>CAVOPG010000001.1:0-1063435 GCA_963697835.1 uncultured Acidobacteriota bacterium
GTCACCAGGTGGTGCTCGAGGCCCAGGGCCACGACGCCCCGGCGGCACCTCCTCGGGGTCGGCGCCCTCGTGCACCGAGTCGAGCAACGACTCGACCTTGCGGCGCGCCCAGAGCACCGCCGCCCCGTCGCCCCGGCGTCCACCGTAGAGCGCCATCGCGGTCGTCCACGCCTCGCTCCCGCGCCGGCCGCGAGACCGCCACCTGGCCCGCCGGGCCGGAGAGCCGCGCGCTCACCACCACCGGCTCGCCCAGGTAGAGGTCGGGGATGCGCGGCCGGCCACGCCTCGACGGCCGCGCCCGCCGGCCAGCTGCACCTCGATGCCGGTCAGCACCGGGCTCTCCAGGACGGCGAAGAGCCGCGCCATCTTCTCCTCGACCTCGCGCACGTCGCCGACGTAGGTGAAGGTGCCGTGCCCGAACTCCGGCGGCCTTCGTCATGAAGTGGCTGTTCGGGGCCGAGCCGATGCCCACCGTGAAGAGCCGCGTGTCGCCGAGCCGCTGGCGGATGATCCCGAAGAGCTCGTCCTCGTTGCCGACGCTGCCGTCGGTGAGGAACACGACCTGGCGCACGAGGCTCGGGTCGTCGCTGCCCACGAGCGCGGCCTCGAGCGCGCCCGGCCATCTCGGTCCCGCCGTTCGCCCGGAGCTCGTCGACCCACCTCCGGGCGGCCGACCGGTTCGTCGGGCGTCGCCGACCGCGTCTCGTCCCAGAGAGCCACGGTGACGCTGTTGAACTCGGATCACGTTGAAGCGGTCGGCCGGGCGGAGCCGGTCGATGGCGAGCAGCAGCGCTTTGCGGGCCTGCTGGATCGAGAGCCCTCCATCGATCCCGACGTGTCGATCACGTAGACGATCTCGCGCGGCAAGCGGGCGGCGTCGACTGCCGGTCCCACGGGCGGGAAGAGCGTCACGAGAGCGTAGGTCGCGTCCCCGCGCTCCTCCGGAAGAAGGCGCCCGCGGCATCGTCCCCGGCCGCGGCGTCCAGGCGAGCTCGAAGTCCCGGTCGGCCGGCACGAGCTCGTCGCGCAGCCGCACGCGGTAGCGGCCCTCGCCCGTCTTCTCGGTGACGATCGCGTGGTAGCGGCTGATCGAGCGTCTCGACCGGGAAGCCGGCGTCGAGCTCGACCTCGATCGCGCACCGGGTTGCGCGGAGCCTCCCCCGGAGGCAGGACCGGCGGGGTGACCCGGGAGGCGTCGGCGACCGCGGTCGGTGTCGGGCGACCAGCCGAGGCCGTCGATCCCCTCGAGGAGCTCCTGCGCCGGGGACGTAGCGCGGGCCCACCACGAGCGGGAAGCGCAGCCGCACCTCGCCCTCGTCGAAGGCCAGCGTCTGCTGGAACTCGATCTCGACGCACGAGCTCCTCGCCCGGGCCCAGGTTCGCGACGCTCGTCGTGAAGATGTTCGGCCGCTCCTGCTCGACGAGGCTCGCCTTGCGCCCCTCGTCCGCGGGCCTGCTGGTACTCCGCCTTCGCCTGCTCGCGCTCCCGGATCTGCCCCTCGATCGTCCGCTCGCCCACCCGCATGAGCAGGTGGTCGACCGCCGCCGTCTCCGGCAGCGGGAACACGTAGACGCCCTCGACCCACTCGTCGGTGCCGTTCTTGAAGCGCTGGCGCACCGAGGCCCGGGCGACGACGCCCGCGACGCGGAAGCTCACCTCCGTGGCGAGAGTCGGGGCGATCGCCCAGGGCTCCCCCTTCGTCGCGCCGCACGAGGAAGCAACCGCTCTTCGCCTTCTCCGGCGCCGCCTCCTGGTCCGGCTCCTCGGCCGGCAGCGCGACGGAGGCCGCCGTGAGGAGAAGGCCCAGGGCCAGGCCCAGGACGAGAGCCAGCCCGAGGAGCCTCCCGAAGACCGACGCCATCTGCACCCACGGGACCGGTGCCGGGCCTTGCGCTGCTTCGACTGCGTTCCCTCGAGTCATGTGTCCATCCCTCCCTGCTCGTGCATTGCAGCGCCCGAGAGCGGTGGAGCAAGGGAGAATCGGTGGGTTTCCGGGGGTCAATTCGGGCAGAAAAAGGGCACCCGGCCCCGAGGCCGCGCGGCCGTTCAGCCCTGCGCTATATTCCGGACCAGGGAGAGCCCGCGCATGAGCCGCCGCATCGCGATCGTCGAGGACGACCCGGCCATCCGCGCCAACTACGCGGACGTCCTGCGGCGCCAGGGCTACGAAGTGGCCGTCCACCCCGACCGGGCGGCCGCCATGCTGGCCTTCCGCACCCGGCTTCCCGACCTCGCGGTCGTGGACATCGGGCTCGGCGACGAGATCGACGGCGGGTTCACCCTGTGCCGCGACCTGCGCGGGCTCTCCGCCACGCTGCCGATCATCTTCCTCACCGCCCGCGACAGCGAGTTCGACACCGTCTCCGGCCTGCGCCTGGGGGCCGACGACTACCTGACGAAGGACGTCAGCCTGCCCCATCTGCTCGCCCGGATCGCCGCCCTCTTCCGCCGCGTCGACGCCCAGGGAACCGAGGCGCGGGCGGAGGACGTCGTCGAGCGCGGGCCCCTCCGCCTCGACCTGAAGCGCGTGACCGCGAGCTGGCGGGACCGGCGGGTCGACCTGACCCTCACCGAGTTCTGGATCGTGCACGCGCTGGCTCGCCACCCCGGCCACGTCAAGAGCCGCGAGCAGCTCATGGGCGAGGCGCGGATGGTGGTGGACGACAGCACGGTCACCTCGCACGTCAAGCGCATCCGGAAGAAGCTCCTCGCGGTGGACCCCGGCTTCGACCGCATCGAGAGCGTCTACGGGATGGGCTACCGCTGGCGGGAGGAGTAGGCGTTGCGCCTGCCCCGGCTCGGCATCCCCGTCAAGCTCGCGCTCGTCTCGAGCCTCCTGCTGCTCATCCCCTGGGTCGGCCTCCTCTACGTCCGGGAGCTCGAGCGCCTGCTGCTGCGGGTGCAGGAGCAGGGCCTCGTCTCCACGTCGCGGGCGGTGGCGACCGCGCTCAACGACCGGCCCAACGTGCTCTTGTCCGGCGAGGTCTACTCGGTCCCGGCCAGCCCCGAGCGCGACCTTCGCGTGCCGAACCTGGACAAGCCGATCGTGGTGGACGGGCGGGCCGCCGACTGGGAGCAGGCGGGAGTCGAGGCCAGGGTCGAGAGCGCCCCGCCCCTGGCCGGGGAGCCGCCCTTCTCGTTCCGCTATCGGGTCGGCCGGCACGGCACCGGCGTCTACGCCCTCTTCGAGGTGGAGGACGACCGGGTGGTCCTCCGCGACCCCGATCGGCCCGACCTCGGCGCCAGCGACCACCTGCAGATCGCGGTGGTGACGGCCGACGACGAGTTCCTGCGCTTCGCCGTCGACGCGCGGGGCGACGGGCCGGTGTCGGCCTGGCTCGTGCTCGACGACGGGAGCCGAGTGCCGGACAACCGCATCGCCGGGGTGTGGCGGACGACGGCCACGGGCTTCCTCGTCGAGCTGCGCGTGCCGCGCACGCTCGTCGGCCCCCGGCTGTCCTTCGCGGTCGTGGACGTGGACGACCCGGAGACCCGCACCCTCGTCGGCCACCTCGGCACGGCCGGCACCGCGACGCGCGAGCAGCTCGGGACCGTGCTCGTGCCCTCGCCCGAGATCAGCGACCTCATCCGGGGGCTCGGCCACGCCTGGTCGCGCGTCTGGGTCCTCGACGTGAACCGGCGCGTCCTCGCCCACGCGGGCACGCTCCGCCGGCCGGCGCCCCTCCCTCCCGCCGCCGGCGACGCGCCCTCGGTCTGGGACCGCCTGACCGACGCCTGGGTCAAGCCGCTCACGCGCCGGCTCCTCGACGAGCCGCGCGAGGACTTCCAGGACGTGGCCCCCGGGACCTACAAGCTCGAGGGACCCGAGATCACGAGCGCGCTCGCCGGCCGCGCGGACACCCGCTGGCGGCTCACCCCCGACTCGCGCGCCGTCGTCCTCTCCGCCGCCCACCCGGTCTGGGTGGAGGACCAGGTGCGCGGTGTCGTGCTCGTGGAGGAGACCACGAACGACGTGCTGGCCGTGCGCAACCGCGAGTTCGGCAAGCTCTTCGCGGCCATCCTGGCGGTCGGCCTCCTCGGCGCCCTGGCCCTGCTGCTCTTCGCCTCCCGCCTCTCGTGGCGCATCCGTCGCCTGCGCGACGGCGTCGAGCGCGCGATCGACCGCCAGGGCCGGGTCAGCGGCACCGTGCGGGGCACCCTGTCCGGCGACGAGATCGGCGACCTCGCCCGCAGCTTCGCCTCCATCCTCGAGAGGCAGCGGCACTACACCGCCTACCTCGAGCAGGTCGGCAACCGCCTCTCCCACGAGATCCGCACCCCGGTCGGCGTCGTTCGTTCGTCGCTCGACAACCTGCGGCTGCAGTCCCTGCCGGCGGAGGCCCGGGTCTACATCGAGCGCGCGGACGAGGGAGTGAGGCGTCTCGCCAAGATCCTCTCGCGCATGAGCGAGGCGGCGCGACTCGAGCCCGGGCTGGCCGCCACCGAGCGCGAGCCGTTCGATCTCTCGGAGGTCGTCCGCGGGTGCGTCGAGGGCTACCGCCTCGCCAACCCCGGCCGCGAGATCCTCCTCCGCGAGCCGGGCGAGCCCGTGCCGGTCGTCGGCGCCCCCGACCTCGTGGCCCAGCTCCTCGACAAGCTCGTGGACAACGCCCTCGGCTTCGCGCGGGCGGGGACGCCGGTGCGGGTGGATCTCGCGCGCGACGGCCGCACCGCCACCCTCTCGGTGGAGAACCAGGGCCCGCCGCTGCCCGCGCAGATGAGGAACCGGCTCTTCGAGTCGATGGTCTCGATCCGCCCGGCGGGGGTCGAGGGCGAGCCCCACCTGGGGCTCGGTCTCTACATCGTGCGGCTCATCGCGGCCTTCCACGGCGGCGAGGCGACGGCTCGCGACCGGGAGGGCGGAGACGGGGTGGTCGTCCTCGTCTCGATGCCGCTCAACGCCTTTGGCCTCGCGGGGGACACTCGGCCCACGTCGGAGGGATGACGAGGGTCTCCACGGCCGCCGCGTACAATGCTCCGATGATCGCGGCCTTCTATCTCGTCTTCCTCGTCTCCGGCGCCGCCGCGCTGGTCTTCGAGACGTTGTGGTTCCGGCAGGCCGGCCTCGCTCTCGGCAACACGGTGTGGGCCTCCGCCCTCGTGACGGCCAGCTTCATGGCCGGCCTCGCGATCGGCAATGCGGGCGTGACGCGCTGGGGCCGGCGCGTCCGTCAGCCCCTCCTCGCCTACGCCGGGCTCGAGGTCCTCGTCGGGGTGACCGGCCTCGGTCTCGTCCTCGTCTTCCCCCTCGTCGGCCATGCGCTCGCTCCCTTGATGGGCGCCCTGGGCGGGTTGGCCCTGAACGCGCTACGGGTGGCCGTCTCCTTCGCCCTCCTCCTGGCGCCCTCCTGCGCGATGGGTGCGACGCTGCCGCTCCTCGCCGGGGCCCTCTCGGCGCACGATTCCAACTTCGGCCGCGTCCTCGGGCGCCTCTACGGCTGGAACACGCTGGGGGCGGTCCTGGGCACCCTGGCCGGCGACCTCGTCCTCATCGAGGCGGTCGGCATCCGCGGGACCGCCCTCGCCGCGGCCGGGCTGAACCTGCTCGCCGCGACCGGTGCGATCTGGCTCGCCCGGCGGTTCGCGGGAGCGGCCCCCCTCGAGGAGCGGCTCGCCGGGGGAAAGATCAAGGCGAGAGCGCGGCGCATTCTCGCGGCCGCCTTCCTCTCCGGTTGGATCCTCCTCGCGCTGGAGGTGGTCTGGTTCCGCTTCCTGCTGGCCTTCACCCCGTCGAGCGCCTGGACGTTCGCGGTGATGCTGGCGGTGGTGCTGCTCGGGATCGCCCTCGGGGGACTCGTGGCCTCGGTGCTCTTCGGCCGCCGGCCCGGGGCCAACCGCTGGGCGGTGCTCGCGCCCCTCCTCGCCGGCCTCGGGGTGGCGGCGAGCTACGCCTCCTTCCTCTCGGTGGTGCCGCCGATGGGCGCAATCGTGCTCCACACGATCCCCGGCTACTTCCGGCTCGCGGTGCCGCTGATGCTCCCGGTGTGCTTCCTCTCCGGCGTCCTCTTCACGCTCCTCGGCCGGGCCCTGCATGCGGAACTGGGGGAGTCGACGCGGTCGGCGGGGCTCCTCACCCTCGCCAACACCGTCGGCGCGGCGACCGGCGCGCTCATGGGCGGCTTCCTCCTGCTCCCTCTTCTCGGCGTCGAGCGCTCCCTCTTCGCTCTCGCGTGCCTCTACGGCGTCGTGGGCCTTCTCACGCTCGCGCCGGCCCTCCTCCCGCGAGTGCGGGTCGGGGTGGCCCTGGCCGGAGCGCTCTTCCTTGCGGCGGTCGCCCTCTTCCCCTTCGGCCTCATGGAAAGGCAGTACGTCCCGCGCATCGTGTCGCGGTGGGCGGCGGAGTCCTACCGCCCGATCGCGTACGAAGAGGGCCTGGCCGAGACGGTGATGATCCTGCGGCACGACGCGTTCGGCCGGCCGGAGACCTACAGGCTCGTGACGAACGGCATGGCCATGTCGGGCACCACCTACGTGGGCCGGCGGTTCATGGCGCTCTACGTGTGGTTGCCGGCCGCGCTCCACCCCGCCCCGCGCCGGGCCCTCCAGATCAGCTACGGCCTCGGCACCACCGCCCGGGCGCTCGTGGAAACGCGAGAGCTCGAGCGGATCGACATCGTGGACACCTCGGCCGCCGTCCTGCGCCTGAGCGCCCTCGCCCAGGAGAGCCCCTCCGCCGACCCGCTCGGCGACCCCCGCGTCCACGCCCACGTCGAGGACGGGCGGTTCTTCCTCCTCACCACCCCGCTCCGGTACGACATCGTCACCGCCGACCCGCCCCCGCCCAAGGCCGCCGGCATCGCGAGCCTGTACTCGCGCGAGTACTTCGCGCTCGCCCGCTCGCGCCTCGCCGAGGGGGGGATCCTGACGTACTGGCTGCCCGTCTACCAGATGGAGGCGGGGGACGTCCGCGCGGTCGTCGGCGGCTTCTGCGCGGTCTTCGCGGACTGCTCGCTCTGGACCGGCCACGGCCTGGAGTGGATACTCATGGGCACCCGGGACGCGAAGGGGCCGGTGAGTGCGGAGCACTTCGCCGCCCAGTGGCGGGATCCCGTCGTCGCGGAGCGGCTGCGGGAGGCCGGCCTCGACGACCCCTCGCAGCTCGGAGCCCTCTTCCTGGCCGACGCGCCGGCGCTTCGGTCCTTCGTGGCCGGCGCCCCGCCCCTCGACGACGACCACCCGTACCGGCTCTCGCCGCGCATGACCTACGGGTCCGACAACGACGCCTTCGTCCGGTTCATGCAGGTCGACGAGCCGCGGCGGCGGTTCTTCGAGAGCGATCTCGTGAAGCGTCTCTGGCCGGAGAAGTGGCGGGAGGCGACCCGCGCGGCCTTTCAGGCCCAGGACGCGATGAACGCGATGATCCTCGGCCCGCACGACCCGGGCCAGTCGGGCCTCCTCGCCCTCGACCGCCTCCTCGCTCGAACGACCTTCTACGCGCCGGTGCTGTGGGCGACGAGGACGAACGTCGCCGAGGTGCGCCTGGCCGAGGCCGCGGTCGCCCGAGGAGAAGGCTCGCCGATGGCCGAGGAGATCCTCGGCCTGGACGCGCTCGCCCGCCGGGACTACCCGGAGGCGGAGAGGCGTCTGGGACTCGCCGAGCCGAACGCGGCCCACGCCCCCCAGATCCGGATGTGGCGCGTGCTCGCCCTGGGCCTGGCCGGGGACGCGGAGGGCAGCGCACGGCTGCTCGCCGGTGCGCGCGACATGGCGCGCGCACCCCGCGCCGACCCCGCACCGTGGCGTTGGCTGGCCCGGCGCTTCTCCCTGCCCGATCCGACGGAGCCTGCCGGAAGCTGAGGGCCGCCCTCGTCACCGCGCGGTGGACATTGCCCCGGTTGTGGACCCGCGCCTCCGGTCGTGCGCCTCCGGGCGTTGTACGATAGCGGCGCGGCCCCTCGAGCGGGCCCGCACCATGCTCCGACGCCACGCTCCCGCCGTCGCTCCCATGCTCGATCTGCGCCGGCACATCCTCGGCGGGCTGCTGGCCGCGCTCGTCTCCGCGTCGGCCACGTCGTGCGTGTCGTTCGGCGCCCGCCGGGAGCCGCCTCCCCCTCCATCCCCGCCGTCCGGCCAGGCTCTCACTCCCGAGCCGCCCGTCCCGCCCAGCGAGGAGCCGCTGCCGGTCAAGATCGTCGAGGAGCCCATCGTCGTCGCGGCCTGGGCCGAGCCGCGGCAGCTTCCGCCCGGCGGCGGGCAGGCCCAGATCCTCGTGCGCATCCAGAAGCCCCGCGGCCGCCGCTTCCCCGGCGTCGAGGTCCGCTTGCGGACCTCGCCCGGCTCGCTCTACTCCGGGGGGCGCGTCCTCGTGACGGACGAGGAGGGCATGACCCGCGACCGGCTGACCACGCGGAAGACGGCCGTCATCACCCTGAACGCCGGGGGCACCCGCTACCGCTTCCAGGTGCCCGTGGCGGAAGCACCCTAGCGAGCGAGAGACACCATGCGACCTGCCGATCCCGCAGTCGTCGGCGATCTCCAGCGGATCCTGTCCCCGGACCGCGTGCTCTCGCGGCCGATCGACAGGCTCGGCCGCTCCGCCGACGCGTCCATCTACCGCCTGATACCGGAGGCGATCGTCCGTCCCCGCGGTGTCGGCGAGGTGCGCGACCTTCTCGCCTGGGCGCGGCGCCGCGGGCGGCACATGACGTTCCGGGCGGCGGGCACCTCGCTCTCCGGCCAGTCGGTGAGCGACGACGTGCTCGTGGAGATCGGGCCGTTCTTCCGCGCCGCCCGCGTTCTCGACGACGGGGCGCGCGTCTTTGCCGAGCCCGGGGTCCTCGGGGCGCACCTCAACCGGCTCCTCGCCCCGCACCGCACGCGGCTCGGCCCCGACCCGGCCTCGATCGACGCGGCGATGATCGGGGGCATCCTTGCCAACAACTCCTCCGGCATGTGCTGCGGCGTCGCGCAGAACAGCTACCACACCCTGGAATCGCTCTCCGTGCTCCTCGCCGACGGGACGGCGGTAGACACCGGCGAGCCCGACGCCGACGAGACGCTCCGGCGGGCGCGCCCGGACCTCCACGCCGAGCTCCTCGCGCTGCGCGACGAGATCCGGCGGGACGCGCCCCTGGCCGCCCGCATCCGGCAGAAGTTCTCCACGAAGAACACGAGCGGGTACAGCCTCAACGCCTTCGTGGACTACGACCGGCCCGCCGACATCCTCTCCCACCTGATGGTGGGCTCCGAGGGAACGCTCGGCTTCGTGGCCGACGTGACCTTCCGCACCGTGCCCGAGCCGCCCTCGCGGGCGACCGCGCTCGTCTTCTTCGCCGAGCTCGAGGAGGCGGGGGCGTCGGTGGCGCCGCTGGCCGCGGCGGGGGCGGACGCCCTCGAGATCCTCGACGCCGCGTCGCTGCGCTCCGTCTCGAGCGAGCACCCGCTGCCCTTCGAGATCGAGCGGCGTCACGCCGCCCTCCTCGTCGAGTTCCGCCGGGCGGACGCGGCGGCGCTCGATGCGGCGGAGGAGCGAGGCGCAGGCCATCCTGAAGCGCTACCGGCTCCTCGAGCCGCCGCGGTTCACGACGGGCGAGGCGGAGCGGGCGGCGCTCTGGCACCTGCGCAAGGGCCTCGCCGCGCGCACCGGCGCCATGAGGCCGACGGGCACCGCCTTCCTCACCGAGGACGTGGCGGTGCCCGTGGCGCGCCTCGCCGAGGCCATCCTCGACTTCCAGGCGCTCTTCGAGCGGCAGGGGATTCCCGACACCGTCATCTTCGGCCACGCCAAGGACGGCAACCTCCACTTCGTGATGGCCGAGGACGTGCGGAGCCCCGAGGCGATCGAGCGCTACGGCGCCTTCGTGCAGGGGCTCGTGGATCTCGTGGTGAACAAGTACGACGGGGCGATCAAGGCCGAGCACGGCTCGGGGCGCAACATGGCGCCGTTCGTGAAGACCGAGTGGGGGGAGCGCGCCTACTCCCTGATGGAGCGCGTCAAGAGGGTGCTCGACCCGGAGGGCATCTTGAACCCCGGGGTCGTGCTGAACCCGAGCCCGCGCGCACACCTCGAGAACCTCAAGCCCTGCCCGACCATCTCGCCCCTCGCCGACCGTTGCACCGAGTGCGGCTTCTGCGAGCCGCGCTGCCCCTCCCGGGACCTGACCCTCACGCCCCGCCAGCGCATCGTGGTGACCCGCGAGGTGACGCGGCTGCGGGCCTCGACGGCGCCCGGGGACCGGGAGTGGGCGGAGGCGCTCGAGACGGACTTCGCGTACGAGGGTGTCGTGACCTGCGCCGGGGACTCGATGTGCCAGGCCGCGTGCCCGGTGAAGATCGACACCGGAGCGCTCGTCAAGGAGCTGAAGGCGGTGGCGCACCCCGAGTGGTCGCACCGGGCGGCAACGGTCGCGGCGGAGCGGTTCTCCCTCGTCGCGGCGGCCGCCCGGGTGGGACTGGGCACGACGGCGGTGGCGCGGGCGCTGCCCTTCGGGCCCGGAATCGTCGAGCTCGCCGCGGAGGCCGCGCACGCGCTCGCCCCCACCCTGGTGCCCCGCGTTCCCGTCGCCCTGGCCCTCCCGCGGCCCGCCCCGACGCTGCCCCCCCAAGCTCCCGGCCCGTTTTCCGGCCGCGGCGTCGTCTACTTCCCGAGCTGCCTCACCCGCATCGTGGGCGCGCTTCCCGGCGAGGACGCCCTTCCCCCGGCGCGCGCGATGGACGAGGTGCTGCGGTGGGCCGGCTTCTCCGTGCGCCTGCCCGACGGCCTCGAGGGCCTCTGCTGCGGCATGGCGTTCGCGAGCAAGGGCTACCCCGACGCCGCGCGCGCGGCGGCGCGCAAGACGGCCGAAGCCCTGTGGCGCGCGTCGAGCGGGGGACGCCTGCCGGTCGTCACCGACGCCTCGCCGTGCGCGGGGACGCTCGCCGAGCTCGTGACGGACATGCTGAAGGAAACCCGGCGCGCCGTGCGGATGCTCGACTTTCCCGCCTTCTGGGCGCGGGAGGTGCTGCCCGGCGTGGCCGACCCGCCGCGGCGCAAGGGGACGGCGATCCTCCACCCGACGTGCACGCTCATCAAGTCCGGGGGGGTCGCCGACCTTCTGGCTGTGGCCCGCGCGCACGCGGAGACCGTCCTCGTCCCCCTCTTCGCCGAGTGCTGCGGCTTCGCCGGCGATCGGGGCTTCCTCGTCCCGGAGCTGACCGCGAGCGCCACCGCGGTGGAGGCGGCGGAGGTGCGGCGCATCCTCGAGCGCGAGCCCGCTGCCTCGTGCTACTCGACCTGCCGCACGTGCGAGATCGGGATGTCGCGGGCGGTGGGCCGGCCCTTCCGCTCGCTCCTCCACCTGGTGCACGAGGCCGTGGCGCGTGCTTGATCGGCTCCTCGACGCCCTCGCGTCGCTGCCGCTCGTCCCCACCTACCTCGTGCTGATGGCGCTCTCGGCGATCGAGAACGTCTTCCCCCCGGTGCCCGCCGACACCGCGGTCGCGCTCGGGGCCTTCCTCGCCCGCCGGGGCGAGGTCTCGGTGGTGCCCCTCGCGGTGCTGTGCTGGCTCTCGAATTTCGTCTCGGCCGCCGGCACGTACTTCTTCGCGCGCCGCCACGGCCGCGGCTTCTTCCGCGACGGCTGGGGTCGCAAGCTGATGCCGCCGCAAGTCCTCGCCGCGCTCGAGGAGGCCTACGATCGGTGGGGAACCGCCGGCATCTTCCTGAGCCGCCTCCTTCCCGGCGTGCGGGCGGCGGTGACGCCGTTCGCCGGCGTCGCGGGCCTCTCGCCCGCCCGTGCGCTCCTGCCGGCCGCGGCGGCGTCCGCGATCTGGTACACGTTCCTCGCGGTCGCGGGTTACGCGCTCGCGCAGAACTGGGAGGCCGTGAAGACGCTCGTGGCCGAGGCAAACCGTGCGCTCGCCATCGCCGCGGTCGTCCTGGTCACGCTCGCCGTGGCCTGGCTGTGGCGCCGTTCCCGCCGTCGGCCGAGCTGAGCCGCAGGGCGCTCAGCCTTTCGACTGGAGCGACGCCACGGTCGCGTGGATGCGTGCCTGCGTGCCGTCGGAGAACCAGCCGTCGAGAAAGGCGCCCAGGCGCTCCCCCTCGTGGGCCATCATCTCGGCGAGGACGCCCTCCCGCAGCCAGGCCTTCGTCGTGGCGAGAGCTCGCGGGTCCTTGTCGGCGAACTCCTCGAGCCGGGCGAGACACACCGGCTCGAAGCCCTCGGCCTCGGCCACCTCGTCGGCGAGGCCGAGGGCGACCGCCTCCTCGTCCGCGAAGTTCCGGCCGAGGAGCGCGATGCGCGAGAGCGCCGGCGGGTGGGCCGTGGCGCGCAGCAGGCGTGTCACCGACCAGGGCAGCGGCACCCCGATCCTGACCTCGTTGAGGCCGATCGGCGCTCCGCGTCGGAGGACGCGGAGGTCGGCGGTCAAGGCGAGGATGCAGCCGCCGGCCACGGCGGCGCCGCCGACCGCGGCCACGACCGGCTTCGGCAAACCGTAGAGCGCCCACACCGCGACGGCGAAAGCGCCCATGAACCGCTCCATCGACGCCCGGTCGTACCCGCCGAGGGCGACGAGGTCCAGGCCGGGGCAGAAGAGCTTCGGGTGGGCGGAGGCGAGGAGCACCCCGCGCACGCCCTCGTCTCTCGCGACCTCGGCCGCGGCCCGGGTCAGCGCCTCGACGAACGGCTCGTCGATCGCGTTCCCGCGCGCCTTGTCCATCCGCAGGATGGCGAGCCGCCCCTGCCTCTCGATGCGCAGTCCACTCATCTGTCGCCGCGAGTATACGGCCGCTCACGCCCAGAGGCCGAGCTGGCGGGGCCGGATCGCCTCTCGCCCGCAGCGGCCGAAGGTCTCACCGTCGAGACCGTAACGCGTGCGGAGCCGCTCCATCACCGCACCGATTCGTTCCGGGTAGGCACCGCTCAGGTGCGACCGGCCGGCGTAGGCCCGCTCGTAGGCGGGTCGGTACCGCGGGAACTCGCTCTCCAGCCAGGCGAGGTACTTCTCGCGTGTCGGCGAGCGCAAGAAGAGCAGCCGCCAGGACACGCGCCGCACCCCGGCGGCGGCCGCCGCCTTCACGAGCGCCTCGAGGTCGGCCTCGGAGTCGGTCAGTCCGGGAAGGATCGGCGCCAGGGCGAGCCCGGCGTCGAGACCCTCGGCAACGAGCCGGCGCAGCACCTCGAGCCGCACCTCGGGCGGCGGCGCCCAGGGCTCGATGCGGCGCAGGAGGTCCGCCCGGGGCGAGATGAGGGAGACACCGATCGAGAGCGTTCCGCGCTCGTCGATCCTCCGGAGCAGGTCGAGGTCGCGGAGGACGAGCGAGCCCTTGGTCGTGACCGCGAGGCGCAGGCCGCGTCGCTCCGCCGCCAGCTCGAGGAAGCGCCGGGTCGTGCGCGCGGCCGACTCGCCGGGCTGGTAGGGGTCGGTCGCCGTCCCGAGAGCCACGAGCTCGCCCCGCCGCGCCGCCGAGGCGAGCCTCTGCCGCGTGAGCGGCTCGCCCCCCGTCTTCACGTAGACGACCGAGTGGAACTCCGAGGCGCCGTCCCGGCCGAGGTACTCATGCGTGTAGGCCGCGTAGCAGTAGCGGCAACCCATGGCGCAGCCGCGAAACGGGTTGGCGGTCCAGTCGAAGGGCACTTTCGCCGACGTGCAGCGGCCGACGAGCGACCGCGCGGCGAGCTCGTGATAGCGGACGCCGCCCCGCTCGCGGACGACGTCCGTCCCGAGGAGCGGCGCGAGGGCGGGGGCAGGGATGCCCGGACGGATCATGAATCTGTCTTTCGCTTTTGTTTCGCCTCACACAGGATCGGCTTCGGGCGAGCCCCTGTCAAGGTGCTTGGGGCAGGCGGAGGGCGGGCGGGTCCCCGGACCCCGCAGGTGCCTATAATCGAATCACCTGCCATGCCCGCCACGGCCCTGCCGCTGGCCCAGCTCCTCGCCCGCCACACGAGGGAGGGGGACCTCTACGAGAAGCTCGAGAACGGCCGGGTGCGCTGCTTCGCCTGCGGCCACCGCTGCCTCGTCCCTCCGGGCCGCGAGGGCATCTGCCGCGTCCGCTTCAACGAAGGCGGAGTCCTGAAGGTCCCCTTCGGCTACGTGGCGGCGCTCCACGTGGACCCGGTGGAGAAGAAGCCCTTCTTCCACGCCCTCCCGGGGGCGAGGGCGCTCTCGTTCGGCATGCTCGGTTGCGACTTCCATTGCGGCTACTGCTTCCCTGGCGACACGATCGTCGCGACCGACGCCGGCCCCGCGACCCTCGCGCAGCTTCACGAGTCGTGCACGCGGAAGGAAGAGCGCGCGGGCGCCGAGCTGGCGTACCCCGAGAGCCTCCAGGTCGTGGCCGGCTCGGGGGCCCTGCGACGCGTGCGCGGCGTCGTGCGGCACCGCTACGAAGGCGACCTGGTGAGGATCCAGGCTCACTACCTGCCGCCCGTCCGATGCACACCCGATCACCGCGTCTACGCGAGCCGGGTTCCGGACGAGCCCCCGCACCCGGTTCTCGCCAGGGATCTCACGGTCGGCCACCACCTGGCCATCCCGCGGCACGCGGCCGCCCTGGAGCCGCAGAGGCTCGACACCGTCCGGGCACTCGCGTCTCACCGCCTGACCCGCCGAATCCGCTGGGACCTCCTGGCCGACGAGCGGGAGCTCGTGGCCGCCGCGTCGACGGCGGGCGAGTCGTCCTCGTCCATCGGCCTCACTCTCGGCAAGAGCGCGTCCTACGTGCGACACGTCCGCACCAAGATCGCCCGCGGTCTGGGAAGCGACTGGCGCACCTACGGGCTCGTGGTCCAAGGCAACGCCGTCCGCTTCCCCGGCGAGCACGCCCCCGGCATCCCGGGCTCGATCGCGGTCGACGCGGATCTCGGTGCCCTTCTCGGCTACTACTGCGCCGAGGGCTGCGTGGTCAAGGACGCGAAGCGACCCAACAGCTACGTTCTCAACTTCAGCTTCGGGCGGCGGGAAGCGGCCCTCGCGGAGCGGGTGAAGACGCTGCTGATGACCTGCCTGGGGGTCGAGGCGCACCTCGTCGAGCGCGACACGACGCTCGGTGTCGCGGTCGGCAAGAGCTCCGCGGCGCTTCTCTTCAAGACGCTGGCCGGCGGGCGCAGCTCCGAAAAGCGCGTGCCGTCCGTGATTGCCGCGGCGCGCCCGGAGGTCGTGAATGCGTTCCTGGATGCCTACGTGGCGGGCGACGGTCACCGCTACTCGAACGGGAAGGTGAGCGCCACCACTGTTTCACGCACTCTCGCCCACGGGATCGCCTGGCTCGTTCTTCGCGCGGGTCACCCGCCCTCGATCTACGCGAACGACGTGGGTCCGCTCGGGACGATCCAGGGGCGGCAGGTGTCTCGGGCCCCGATCCAGTACTCGGTGGTGTGGTATCCCGGAAGGACCGTCCGGCGCCGGATCGTGGAAACCCCCGAGCACTACCTCGTGCCCCTGCGGTCGCTGAAGGTGGAGGCATTCGAGGGCGACGTCTACAACCTGGAAGTGGAAGACGAGCACAGCTACCTCGCTGGGTTCTTCGTCGTGTCGAACTGCCAGAACTGGCTGACCTCGCAGGCGCTGCGCGACCCCGCGGCGATGGCTCCCGCGCAGGAGGTGAGCCCCGGCGAGATCGTGGCCGCCGCGAAACGCAGCGGGTCCCGCATCGTGACCTCGACCTACAACGAGCCCCTCATCACCAGCGAGTGGGCGGCGGCCGTCTTCCGCGTGGCGAAGGCCGAGGGCCTCCTCTGCTCGTACGTCTCGAACGGCAACGCCACGGAGGAGGTGCTCGAGTACCTGAGACCCTGGGTGTCGCTCTACAAGGTGGATCTCAAGGGCTTCCGCGACCGCCCCTACCGCGACCTCGGCGGCACCCTCGAGCGGGTCCTGTGGACGATCCGCGCCCTCCACGAGAGAGGGATCTGGGTCGAGGTGGTGACCCTCGTCGTGCCGGGCTTCAACGACTCCGACGGAAGAGCTGCGCGACATCGCCCGGTTCCTCGTGTCGGTCTCACCGGACATTCCGTGGCACGTGACCGCCTTCCACCCCGACTACAAGATGGACGACCGCGAGGCCACCTCGGTGCGCTCGCTGCTGCGGGCGGCGGAGATCGGCGCCGCGGAAGGCCTTCACTTCGTCTACGCCGGGAACCTCCCCGGGGTCGTGCGCAGCTGGGAGAACACGTACTGCCCTGGCTGCCGGGGCCCGCTCGTCGAGCGGCTGGGCTATCGCATCCTGACGAACCGCCTCGGCGCGGACGGCCGCTGCCCCGACTGTCGCCGGGTCGTGCCCGGGGTGTGGGGCTAGCGGCCGATCTTGGCCTTGGCGTCCCGCAGGCACCGCCGGTAGTCGCCGTCCTTCATCTGCGCGTCGAGCTGCTCCGCGTTCGCGTTGAGCGGCGGCTCGTAGGGGGGCTGACGCAGGATGCCGTCGATGTTGGGCAAGGCCGAGCGGGCGGCGGGTCCGAGTGAGCCGAGCGCCTGGCAGGCCGCGATGCGGACGTCGTAGTTCGGGTCGGACTGCGTGAGGAAGATGAGGGCGGGCACGGCGCTCGGCCCGGCGAGCGCGGCGAGATCGTGCGCGGCCCGCGCGCGGGTGGCCGGGTTCTTCGAGCGGGACGCGTTGTCCGCGGCCTCGATCTTCTTGGCGCGCTCTTCGTAGGCCTGCTGCTCGTCCCGCGCCTTCGCCATCTGCTCCTCGGTCACGGCGTGGCCTTCGGCGATGTACTTCTCCAGCTTGTCGATGTTCTCCTTGAGCTGGGTGACGCTGCGCCCCGCGGCCGCCGCCTTGTCGGCATACGCGCGTGCCTCCGGGACCTGCCGCTTGAAGAAGTAGCACCACGCGATGCCGAGGTTGGCGTCGGCCGAGGCGTCCTTGGCGTCGATCTGGATGGCCTGGTTGTAGGCCTTGATCGCGTTGTCGTAGTCCTTGACGTACTGGTAGGCCCAGCCGAGCCCGAGCGCGGCCTGCTCCTGCGTGGGGTCGAGCTCGAGCCCCTTCTTGTAGGCGGCGATCGACTCCGGTGGCCTTGTTCGTGTTGCGGTAGATCCAGCCGAGGTTGACCCACCCGACCGCGTCCTTGTAGCCGGGCGTGCTCGTGACCTTCTGGAGCTCGGCGAGGCCCTTGTCGAGGTCGCCGGCCATGCCCAGGATGAGCCCGTAGGTCGTACGGTAGTTGGCGTTCTGGGGGGCGAGCTCGACCGCTTTGCCGTAGGCGTCGGCCGCCTCGTCGTAGCGGCGGTTGGCGTGGTAGGCCCGGCCGAGGAGGGCCCAGCCGTCCGGGTTGCCCGGGAGGCCCTTCGTCGCCTTCTCCAGGAACGGGACTGCGCCCGAGTAGTCCTGGCGGCGGACGGCGTCCTCGCCGATGAGCCGCTCGATGTCGGGGTTCGACATCCCGGTGGTCGCGATCTTTCGGGCCTCGGCGATCGCGGCGTCGCGGTTGCCGCGGTTGAGCTCGGCCTGGATGAGGGCGAAGCGCGCCGGGCCGAACGCGGGATCCGCGGCGAGGGCCTTGCGGTAGGCGCTCGCCGCCTGCTCGAGCTGCCCGTTCGCCTCGAAGATCTTGCCGACCGCACCCTGCACGATCGGGTTGTCTGGGTCCAGGAAGGCGCCTTGCTGGGCCTGGGCGATCGCGTCGCTCCAGCTCTTGGGGTTCTCGGCCAGGATCGAGGCGCCGAGCAGCGCGAAGCCTTCGCCGAACTTGTCGTCGAGCTCGGTCGCCTTCTTGGCCGAGGCGTGCGCGTCCGCCGGCCGGGCGAGCGCGAGCTGGGCGCGGGCGAGGCGCGAGTAGGCGAGGGCCGACTTCGGGTCGATCTGGATGGCCTTCTGCAGCTCGGTCTCGGCCTCGGCGTTCTTCCCCATGGCGATGAGCGCCTCGCCGCGCGCGACGTGCGCGATCGCGCTGCCGGAACCCGCGGCCACGGCCTTGTCGGCCGTCGCGAGCGCCCCCGGGCCGTCCTCGGCCCGCACCTGGGCGCGGGCCAACGCGGCGAGAGCGGCCGGCGTGGCGCCGGCCTCCACGGCCCTGCTTGGCGATCGCCATGGCGTCCGCCGCCTTGCCCCGGCGCAGCGTGAAGTTGGCGACGGCGGCGAGAATGTCCGCGCCGGCCGGTCCGCTCGCCGACGCCTTCGCCTGGTCGTACGCCGCCGCGGCGGCGTCCAGGTTGCCGACCCGCTCCTGGAGCCGCGCGAGCGCGACCTGGCCCTCGGCCCCGGCCTCTGCGGCCGCCTTGGTCAGCGTCTTCACGGCTTCGTCCGGCTTGCCCTTCAGCAGCTGCTCGTCGGCCTTCGCGATGGCCTGGTCGAGCTTCGACTGGGCGGCGGCGGGGGCGGCAAGGAAGGCCACGGCAGCGAGTGCGGCGAGGACTCTCTTCATGGCGGCGCTCCGTCTTCGGTAGGTGTCGATCGGCCTTTCGTCCAGCGGGCGGGGATTATAGCGCCCCCACGCCGAGCTTGCCCCCGGAAGCGGGTCCACCATCCCGGGTCGTGAACCTGTGCTATGGTACCTCCAACGCCCCCGGCCGAGCCCCGAGGCGTGGAAAAACCCATGGAGCCCCCTGGCAGTTGCCAGTCGTGCCGGCAGGCGGTCACCGAGAGCCGCCTGGACTATCGACGGGGAGAGGCCGTCGTCCACAACCACTCCCTCCTCCAGTGCGACATCTGCGAGCGATACGCGTGCGCCGAGTGCCTGCGCGTCTACGACATCTACTCGGGCTACGACTTCCTCTGCCACGAGTGCGCCCGCGAGATCGAGAAGGCGCGGCTCCTGGGCGGAGGGCACTGAGCCCAGCCCGCGCAAATTCAGCCGGCGCCGTCCAACTCTCGGAAAGAATGTGGCTCCTGGACGACAGTCGAGGCTGAGCCTCGGGTCTCAGGATAGCATCGAATTCGTTTGTTTTCATCGGGTTGCACAACTGAGCCCTGATCGGAGCGCGCCGGTACGGCATTTGCAATGGGAGCCAGCCAGAGATCCATGCGCTTTCCTGATGGCTCATCCAACCTATATATGAACCCCGTCTAGAAAACCCTACCCCCCCAACGAGGGGATCATCCTCCTGGTCGTGTCCGGGGCGCCCCAGTGGCGCCCCGGACGTTTTTGGGGACCCCTGTTCGTCGCCTCGCCCGCCGCTGCCTCGAGAGCCCGTCCCGCGCCTCCAGCATCTGCGCCGCGCGTCCCCCGGCGGAACGAAAAAGGGGGTCGCCACGGATGCCGGGGGCGCCGTCCGTGCTGCCGAGCAGTCCCGCCGTCGGGGCGAGGCTCCCTCCAACCCCACCCCGTGCGGGCCGCTTCGGCGGCGGCCGGTCGCGCCCGACGTCCTCGCGACCCCACCCTCTCTCAAGCAAGGGCGATGCCCGCCCTGCCGCCCCCCGCGGTCACGGTCCGCCAAGGACTTGCGCGGGCCCTTCGCCGGGGCGCCGCCGCTTTCCTGCCCTCTTGTCCGCTTTCCCGTCAGCCGGGCGTCACTCGTGACTCGGCGTCACGTGGGTGCCGAGCGCCGTCTCGGGCCTGATGAACGAGTATGCGTCGGCCTCCTGGTGGATGCCGAGGACGGCGTCCGCGCCCACCTGCGCCGCGGCGAGGACCGATTCCCGCACGGCGTCCGTCCGGGAGACCGTGCTGTTGTCGCAGCAGAGGGCCACTGGCACTCCCGCCTCCAGGAAGGCTTGCAGCGGATGGCGCCCTCCCCGCTTCACGGCGCCGGTGTGGTAGTTGCTGGACAGGCAGACCTCGACCGCGATGCGGTCGCGGGCCAGCCGCTTCAGGAGCTCCGGGTCCTGGACGGCCGCGCAGCCGTGGCCGATGCGATCGACCCCCAGCTCGTCGACTGCCTGCCACACGTAATCCACCGGGGCGTCCTCGCCGGCGTGCGCGGTGAGCCCGAGGCGCCCCAGCCGCGCGACCTCGAAGGCACTGCGGAAGAGGCGCGGGGGGTTGCCCCGCTCCGGCCCCGCGAGGTCGAAGCCGACGACGCCCGTCCGCTCGTGGAGGTGCTGCGCCTCGGCCAGCGCCTGGCGGGCGAGGAGCTTCGCGATGTGAGGACCGTGCTGACGCATGGTGATGACGATGAGCCCGAGCTTCATGCCCGGGTGCTCGCGCCGGGCGTGGTTCATGCCCGAGAGCGCGGCCCGGATCGACTGACGAGGGGTGAGCCCGGCGTAGGTGTGGATGAGGGGCGCGTAGCGGAGCTCGAGCGTCCGCACGCCCGAAGCGGCGGCGGCGAGGCAGATGGCCTCGACCACCTTCGAGATGTTCTCGTAGAACTGCGTCACCCACAGCGGGTAGTGCATCTTGTCGAGGTAGGCGAGGAGCGTCCCCTCCTCGCCCTCCTGGATCTCCAGGAAGCGGCGCATCTCCGGGAGCGAGTCGGCGGGGTGGAGCCGGTAGTGGCGCATCAGCTCCCAGGTCACCTCGGCGGGGATCGAGCCGTCCACGTGCTGGTGCAGCTCCACCTTCGGCACGGCACGCAGGCGCTCCTCCAGCTCCGGGGCGGCCGCGGGCGCCTCGGAGGGCAGGGGAAGCGAGCTCACGCGCGCACGTTAGCACGGGCCCTGGGCGAGCCAGAAACGACCGCCGTGCAGAGGGGCCATTCCCCGCGAGTCGGAAAAGTGGCAGCATTGGGGCCTTTCGAGCGCCCTCCGTGAGCGAATCCCTCCCCCCCGCCTTCGATCCCTGGTTCGAGGCCCGCTGCCCGGACATCCGGCTCGCCGGAGCGCGCGCCGTCCTCGAGCTCGCCGAGGGGGGCGCGACCGTGCCCTTCATCACGCGCTACCGCAAGGAGCGCACCTGCGGCCTCGACGAGGTCGCGGTGCGCCGCGCGCTGGAGGCGGGGGAGCTCTTCCTGAAGATCGTCTCCCGCCAGAGGATCATCGTGGAGTCGATCGAGCGCCACGCCACGCTGACGCCGGAGCTGCGGGAGCGGATCCTCTCCACTCTCGACCTCGACTCCCTGGAGGACCTCTACCACCCCTACCGCCAGCAGAAGAAGAACCGGGCCCTCGCCGCGCGCGAGGCCGGGCTCGAGCCGCTCGCGGACTGGATCTGGAACTGCGGCCACGGAGTGGAGACGCCGCAGGAGGGACAGACCCTCGAGCTCTGGGCCTTCACCTTCCGCAACGAGGAGAAGAGCTTCCCCGACGCGAAGTCCGCGATCGAGGGCGCCCGCGACATACTGGTCGAGCGCCTCGCCGGGACCCCGGAGCTGCGCGCCCTCGTGCGCCGCGCCTACTTCGACCACGGCTGGCTGCGGGCCACGAAGGCGGAGAAGGCGAAGCCCCACAGCAAGTTCGAGACGTACTTCGCGTTCCAGGAGAAGGTGTCGTCCCTCCGCGAACCGGCGAGCTCCCACCGCTACCTCGCGGTCCGACGCGGCCAGGCAGAGGACGAGCTCCAGGTCTCGGTGGGGGGCCCTCCCGACGACGCGGAGTTCGAGGCGCGGCTCGTGGCCGCGTTCGAGGCCGCCGCCTGCACCGTGCCCGAGTCCCCGGGGGCCGAGGTCCTCCGCCACGCCGGCCGGATCGCCTTCAAGAACAACGTGCGCACCTCGATCGAGAACGAGGTGCACCGCGAGCTCAAGGAGGCGGCGGACGTCGCCGCCGCCCACGTGTTCGCGGAGAACGTGCGCCGCCGGCTCCTCGACGCGCCGCTCGGGCCGAAGCCGGTGCTCGGGATCGACCCCGGCATCCGCACCGGCTGCAAGCTGGCCGCGGTGGACGCCGCCGGGACGCTCGTGGCGACCGAGGTGATCCACCTCCAGACCGACGAGCAGAAGCTCGCCGCTCGCGAGACCGTCGTCCGCCTCGCGCGCGAGCACCCGCCGGCGGCGGTGGCCGTCGGGAACGGGACCGGCGGCCGCGAGGCCGAGGTGTTCGTCCGCTCCGCGTTGCGGGAAGGCCGGCCTCGAGGCGCCGGTCGTGCTGGTGAGCGAGGCGGGGGCGAGCGTCTACAGCACGAGCGACGCGGCGCGCGCGGAGTTCCCCGACCTCGACGCCACGGTGCGGGGGGCGATCTCGATCGCCCGGCGGCTCCAGGACCCCCTCGCCGAGCTCGTCAAGATCGAGCCGCGCAGCATCGGGGTGGGGCAGTACCAGCACGACGTGGCCCACGCCGCGCTGCAGCGGGCGCTCGACGCGGTCGTCGAGGACTGCGTCAACGGCGTCGGGGTCGACCTGAACACCGCCTCGCGACACCTCCTCGCCCACGTGGCGGGCATCGGGCCCGCCCTCGCCGCCGCGATCGTCGAGCACCGCGAGAAGGAGGGGCTCTTCCGCTCGCGTCAGCAGCTCCTCGACGTGCCCCGATTCGGACCGAAGGCGTTCGAGCAGGCGGCCGGCTTCCTGCGGGTGCGCGGGGGCGAGCAGCCCGCTCGACGACACCGCGGTGCACCCCGAGCGCTACGCCGCGCTCGAGGCTCTGGCGTCCCGCCTCGGCAAGGGGATCGCGGACCTGCTCGGGCCCGGAGCCGCGCTCGTGCGCGAGGCCGCAGTCGCTGAAGGAGGAGCTGGGCGCTCTCACCTGGGAGGACGTGATCACCGAGCTCGAGAAGCCCGGGCGCGACCCCCGGGCGGCCTTCGTGCCGTTCTCCTTCCGCGAGGACGTGCAGAAGCTCGAGGACCTGAAGCCCGGGATGGCGTGCCCGGGGATCGTGAGCAACGTCACGAACTTCGGCGCCTTCGTCGACATCGGGGTCCACCACGACGGCCTCGTCCACGTCTCGCAGCTCGGGGCGAGGTTCGTGAAGGACCCGAAGGCCGCGCTCAAGCCGGGCGACCACGTCGAGGTGCGGGTGCTCAAGGTGGACCTCGAGAAGAAGCAGATCTCGCTCACGATGCGACCCACCGTCGAGCGCGAGGCCGCCCGCGAGGCCGAAGCCGGCGGCTCGGCCCGCGAGAAGGCCGGCCCCTCCCGCGTCGCCCGAGGCGAAGCCGGCGGCCGAGGCGCGGCCGGCGCGCCCGGAGAGACCCCGCCGTCCGGCCCCGCCGGCGAGCGGCCGCGACCCGCAGCGCCCGCGTCCGCCGGCCGACCGCCGCGAGCGGCCCGCCCGGAGCGTCGCGGCCGAGCGCGCCGGCCGTCCGGCAGCCGCCGGCCGAAGCGCGCCCCGAGCCGCGCCGGCCGGTCTTCAACAACCCGTTCGCGGTCCTGGCCGGCCTCAAGGTCCCCCCGAAGCAAGAGCTGAGTCGCGGTCCTCGCCAGCCTCAAGGTCGCCGCCCAAGCGTGGCAAGAGCTGAGTGGCTGGCAACCGGGCGTTGCCGGCCGGCAAGGCTTTCGGGAGGTCGTCATGCCGATTCCAGCCCTGGAGATCGAGGCCCAGAAAGCGGTCTCGCCGCTGAACGGAAAGAGGAACGGGCCGGCGGTCCCCACGCTGTGGACCGAGCGCTTCGCCCAGCGCACGCAGCGCATGACGAGCTCGGTCATCCGCGAGCTGCTCAAGCTCACCGAGAAGCCGGACGTGATCTCGTTCGCGGGCGGGCTGCCCGCCCCGGAGGTCTTCCCCTTCGCGGAGGTGGAGCTCGCCACCGAGACCGTGCTGCGGCGAGCAGGGCAAGACGGCGCTCCAGTACGCCGCCACCGAGGGCTACCTGCCGCTGCGCGAGCTCCTCGTGCGGCACATGGCGCGCTACGGCATCAAGGTGAAGCCCGCCAACGTGATGATCACCTCGGGCTCGCAGCAGGGGCTCGACCTCATCGGCAAGCTCTTCGTGAACCCGGGCGACCGCATCCTCACCGAGTCGCCGACCTACCTCGGAGCGCTCCAGGCGTGGAGCGCCTACCAGGCCGACTACCTCACCGTGCCCGTCGACGACGACGGGCTCGACGTGGAGAAGCTCGAGGCGCAGCTGCGCGGCGGGCCGAAGTTCCTCTACATCCTGCCCGAACTTCCAGAACCCGGCGGGGGTCACCCTGAGCCTCGAGCGGCGGCGGCGCCTCGTCGAGCTCGCCAACCACTACGGCGCCCCGATCGTCGAGGACGACCCCTACGGACAGCTGCGCTACGAGGGCGAGCACCTGCCGCCGATCGTCCAGATCGACGCGGAGCTCCACGACTGCGCGAAGGGGGAGAGCGACTTCACCGGCGACGTGCTCTACCTCTCGACGCTCAGCAAGACGCTCGCCCCGGGCCTGCGCATCGCGTGGGTGGTGGCGCCGGAGTCGGTCATCTCGCGCCTCGTGCAGATGAAGCAGGGGGCCGACCTCCACAGCAGCACGTTCTGCCAGATGGTGGCGTACGAGGTGGCGAAGGACGGCTTCCTCGACCGCCACGTGAAGAGGATCCGCGAGGTGTACGGCGAGCGGCGCAACGCCATGCTGGGCGCGCTCGAGCGGCACTTTCCCGGAGGAGGTGCGCTGGACGAAGCCGCAGGGCGGCCTCTTCCTCTGGATCACCCTGCCCGAGGGCTTCGACTCCACGCAGCTCCTCAAGGAGGCGCTCGAGCAGGAGAAGGTGGCCTTCGTGCCGGGGGCGTCCTTCTTCCCGCGCGGGGGCGGCGAGCGGACCTGCCGGCTGAACTTCTCCTACGCGGGGCCCGACGTCATCGACGAGGGCATCCGCCGGCTCGGGAGCGTGATCAAGAAGGCGATCGCCTGAAGCGATCGCCGGACCCGCCCCCTACCAGGCCGCGGGACGCGGCGCAGGGGCCGGAAATAAAACGCCCGGAGCCTCGCGGCCCCGGGCGCCTCTCGGTTCAGTGGCTCGAAAGAGTCCCCTACCCGATCTTGCTTACGTTCGCGGCGCGCGGCCCCTTGGGGCTGTCGACCACCTCGAACCGGACGCGATCACCCTCGTTGAGGGTCCGGAACCCCTCCGCCTTGATCTCGCTGTGGTGGACGAACACGTCCGGCCCACCCTCGCGGGAGAGGAAACCGAAGCCCTTGGACTCGTTGAACCACTTGACCGTACCTTCGACCATGAACGTATAGGCCTCCCTAGCCTTGCCTGGCGACAGCTACGTGCACGCCCAGCGCCGGAGCCGCCCACCGTGGGCGGCTCCCGGCCGACGGGCGCCAGAGCGACGGTCACCAGGGCGGGCACACGCTAGCAAATGTGCTTTTGGCCCGTCAAGGAGCTTCCTGGGTCACCTCTCCGCGCGGGGCGGCAGCAGCCCCCCGAGGGCCCAGCCGAGGGCGCCGGCGATCCCGTTCAGGATGGAGTTGACCACGAGGCCGACGGCGCGGAAACCCATCGCCGCGCCGAAGGTGACCGGATCGGCCTGCACGGTTCAGGGCCATCGGGTTGTTGAAGTAGCTGTCGATCCCGAGGATGTAGGAAACGGCCGTCGACAGCAGGATCACGACCTGGGAGACGACCGCCATGTACATGGCGAATCCGGCTGCGGTCGGAAGCCGCCAGCCCAGCCATCGGCGGAGGAACGCGGTGGACAGGAGCGAAGCGAAGAGGGTCAGCGTCACGATGCTCAGCCCGTGCGTGCCCTTCTCGTAGGGCACGTGGAACGCCGTCCCCAGGAGCCACCGCCCCACGGTCACGATCGCCAGCATCACGAAGAACGGCCGGGCCAGCCGCGTGTATTCGTTCAGCATTCTCTCCCTCCTCAGGACCAGCCGAGACCGTCGCCCGTGCGCTCAGCCATCTCGCGCGCGAAGGCCTCGATGTCCTCCCGCGCGGCGGCCCTCGGGGGCTCCGCCGGCGCGCACAGGTGCACTCCCCCGACACCGCCGTCCGGGGCGGGGACGACCTCGGCCCCCTCCGCCCTCGTGAGCGCCCGCGCGTAGTCCTCGAGCGCCACCTGGCCGCCGGCGCCGACCGCGTAGCGGCCGCCGAAGGCGAGGTCCACGCAGGCGGGTCCCGGGCGCTCGCGGGTCACGAGGCGTTCCCGCTCGGCAGCGGGGGAGCGCCGGCCGCGCGGAGCAGGCGCTCGAAGACGACCAAGTCGGAGAACTGCAGGTTCAGCCGCGTCACGTGGTCGGGACCCTTGTAGACGTTGCGCACGACGGCCTCGGCGGCGACCTTGTCGTCGAGGTCGGAGACGGTCACGGTCTCGCCGCTCGACACCGGCAGCGTGGTGAAGACCCGCGCGCCGCCCCGGCACACGTTCTCGGTCACCGTCTGCTCCTCCATCGCGCCCGACATCCCCAGCCGCCGCAGCCGCAGGTTCACGAAGAGCTGCAGCCGCTCGTGTTGCCGCCGCTCCGCGCCGGGCACCGGTCCCGTCTTCGGGTCGTCCGGCAGGCGGTAGCGGCCGCCGGGCTTGACGTCGTACCCCTTCGGCGGGACCCTCCCGATGAACATCACGCCGGCCACGCGCTCGCCGTCCGCGCCCGCCCGCGTGTTCCGCACGAGGGCGTAGATCTTGTACGAGGTCTCGGCGAGGTCGTAGCGGCGGAAGTTGCGCGGCAGGGCCGCCGAGATGAGGAACACCTGCCCCACGCCGTGGGCGTGCTTCAAGGGAAACGACGCGCCGCCGTAGGAGGCGTCGTCGGTGGACGTCATCTCCTCCCAGGCGGTGCCGTCGGGGTCGTGGCCGAGGACGCGTACGGGCACGCTCAGGCCCGTGCGCAGATCGCGTCGGCGCTCGACTTGGGGCAAGTGGCGCTACTTCTTTGCCGCGTACCAGTCCGCGTCGATCTTCGTGAAGTGCGCCCACTTCTCGGGCAGCTCCTCGACCGGGAAGATGGCCTGGACCGGGCAGACGGGGACGCAGGCGCCGCAGTCGATGCAGGTCTCGGGGTCGATGTAGAGCTTCGTCTCGGCGGCGAACTCGGCCTCGTCCTTCTTCGGGTGGATGCAGTCCACCGGGCAGACCTCGACGCAGGCCGTGTCCTTGGTGTTCACGCAGGGCTCAGCGATCACGTACGCCATGAACGACCCTCCTTGGGCAGTTTGGTCCTCGGCTCACCGGGCGGTAGTCGCATCGTAGCGCAAAAACGTCGGGCCGCGGCAGCCGCCCTACTGCTGCACGACCTCCCGGTGCATGGCCAGGAGCCGCGGGTCGTTCTTGCGGACCAGGAAGCCTCGCCGCACTTCGTCGAGGGCGCGCTCGCGGTCGCCCTCCTGGAGCGCCGCCCGCGCGTTCCGGAGGCACTCGTCGATCACCACCTCGGCCTCGGCCTGCTGCGCGAGGGCGGCGGCGCGGGGGTTCGTGGGCTGGGCCTCGAGCACGGCGCGGGCCTCCGCCAGGGCCTCCGCCCAGCGTCCGCGCTTCACGAGATCGTCGGCCCTCAGCAGGCGCGCCTCGGCGCCCAGTCCGGAGGCGGCGGGTGTCGCCACGGGCAAAGGCGTCGCCGGGGCGGCCGGCGCGGGTGCTGGCGCCGACCCGGGGATGGGGGGAGCCGTCGTGGCCGGGCCTGCGGCCGTGGGGGCGAGAGGGGCGGAGGGCGTCGGGTCGGGTGTCGGTGCCGGCGCCTCGGCGCTGGCCGCGGCCGGCGGCAGGGGCGATGGCGTCGGAGAGGCGGCCGTTGGCGCCGGCCGAAGCCAGAACCAGCTGCCCGCGGCGACGAGCGCGACGAGCGCGGCCACGCCGAGGCCGGCCGCGAGCGGCGACCGGCGTGTCGGCGTGGCGTCGGGCGAGGGTCCGGCGCGAGCGTGAGCGGCGGCCGGAGGCGCCTCGGGGCGCGAGGCCTCGATCGTCTGGACTGGCCGCGGCGTCGGCCTCGGCCGTACGAGCAACGCCTGGTCCGCGGGCGCCGTCAGGTCCACCGTCCCGCCGAGGTCCGCGAGCGCCTGACCGACCTCGGCCGACATGGCATTGGCGTCGGGGTAACGATCCTCGGGCCGGCGGGCGAGGGCCCGCGTGAGCACGGCCCGCAGCCGCTCCCACTGGCCTCCTTCGGGGATGAGCAGGAGGTCCGGAGGCTCGTGGAGGATCTTGTAGATCATCGCCACGATGCTGTCCGCCTTGTACGCCTTCTCGCCGGTCACGAGCTCGTAGAGGATGAGGCCAGCCGAGAAGAGATCGCTGCGCCCGTCGATCTCGCCGGCCGAGGCCTGCTCGGGCGACATGTAGCTCGCCGTCCCCACCACGACTCCCGAGGTGGTCGTGGCGAAGCCGACAAGGCGCGCGACTCCG
This sequence comes from uncultured Acidobacteriota bacterium, assembly GCA_963697835.1. Lineage (GTDB taxonomy): Bacteria > Acidobacteriota > Vicinamibacteria > Fen-336 > Fen-336 > DATBSL01. Next base: position 27,936 of record CAVOPG010000001.1, read on the forward strand.
AAGTCCATGATCTTCGCGGGCCGCCCGAAGGGCAGGAACACGTTCGACGGCTTCACGTCGCGGTGGACGATGCCGTGCTCGTGGGCGTGGCCGAGCCCGGCCAGGAGCTGCAGGACCACGGGAAGGGTCGCCCGCGGGTCGGGACGGATGCCGCTGTCGATGGCGCGCTGGAGGTCGACGCCTTCGAGGAGCTCGAGCGCCATGAAAGGCGCCCCCTCGTGCTCGCCCAGCTCGTAGATGACGACGATGTTCGGGTGCTGGAGCTTCGCCGCCGCGCGCGCCTCGCGGAGAAACCGGGCGCGGGCGTCGGCGTCGGCGAGACCCTTCGACATGACCTTGACCGCCACGTGGCGGTCGAGCTTCTCGTCGCGCCCCCGGTAGACCGTGCCCATCGCGCCCCGGCCCAGCTCCCCGAGGATCTGGTAGCGGCCGATGCGCTCCGGGACGCCCATGGCGGGAATGATATCCTCGCGGACCGTGCGCGCGGTGGTGCAACGAGTCGCGGAAGCGTCGGTCCGCGTGGCGGGCGAAACGGTGGGCTCGATCGGTTCCGGGCTCGTCGTCCTCCTCGGCGTCGCCGTCGGAGACGGGGATGAAGACGCCGACAACCTGGCGGACAAGGTGCTCAACCTGCGCGTCTTCCCGGACGACGCGGGGCAGATGAACCGCTCCGTGCTCGACGTGTCGGGCGGGCTCCTCGTCGTCTCGCAGTTCACCCTGCTCGGCGACGCGCGCCGGGGGCGGCGGCCCTCGTACATCGAGGCCGCACCGCCCGAGGAGGCGACCCGCCTCTACGAGCACTTCGTCTCGCGACTCCGGCCGTCGGGCCTCGCGGTGGCGACCGGCGTCTTCCGGGCGATGATGGACGTGGCCCTCGTGAACCAGGGCCCGGTCACGATCCTCCTCGACTCCCGGAAGCTCTTCTGACGACGACACGTGGCCGGTGAGGACGACACGTGGCCGGCGCCCCGGGATGGGGCCGTTCACGCGCCGGCCGGAATCGGTCCTTGACACACAGGGTCGATTTCATTATCCTATCGTTCCGATAGGATAAGAGATGACGAGTCTCCCATCGCGGTCTCTACGCTCTCCAGGCGCTCATCCACCTGGCCGAGACCTACGAGGGGGGGCTGGTGGCGGCGCACAGCATCGCCCAGAAGGAGGGCATCCCGGAGAAGTTCCTCGAGGGGATCCTGCTGGCCCTCAAGAACGCGCGCGTCATCTCGAGCGAGCGCGGGCGCGAAGGCGGCTACCGCCTGAGGAAGCCGCCCCGGGAGGTCTTCATCGGGGACGTGGTGAGGCTGATCGACGGCCCGCTCGCCCCGTTCGGCGACGTGGTGGAGCTGCAGCACCGCGTCAAGACCGAGACGCGGCATCCGGGGCTCTTCGACCTCTTCCTCGAGGTGCGCGACGCCGCCGCCGTCATCGTGGACCGCACGAGCCTCGCCGACCTGGTGGAGCGCAACCGCCGGGTCCTGGCCGCGCGGAGCGCCGCGGGGTCGAGGCCGTGACGCGCCGGGATTGTCGTATGCATCAATGTCTAGTAAACCGCTGGATATTATAGACAAGGAGTGGTCGGAATGGACCGAGCGATGAGGAGAACCGCCGGCGCGTGGGTGATCGCGTTCTTGACCGGAGGCGGACTGCTGGCCGCGGACGACAAGCCAGTCGCGCCGGGACCGACCGCCCCGGCCGACGAGAAACCGCAGGGAGCGGCGAAGCCGCCCGATGCCTCGAAGGTCACCGCGGGGCCCGAGGGCTTCGTCCTGCAGTCGTCCAGCGGGGACTTTCGGCTCCAGCTGCGCGGCTACGTACAGTTCGACGGTCGCTTCTTCCCGAGCGACGCCGGCTCGCTCGCCGTCGACAACTTCCTCCTGCGGCGGGTGCGCCCGATCTTGGCGGGCACGGTGGGCCGTCACTTCGAGTTCCAGATCATGCCCGACTTCGGGGGCGGCACGACGGTGCTGCAGGACGCCTGGCTCGACGTGAAGTACTCGCCGAAGGCGAAGGTCCGCGTCGGCAAGTTCAAGGCCCCGGTCGGGCTCGAGCGGCTCCAGTCGGCCACCGCGATCACCTTCGTCGAGCGGGCCTACCCGACCGCGCTCGTCCCCAACCGCGACGTCGGGGTGATGCTCCACGGCGACCTCGCGGGCGGGATCGTGGCCTACGCGGCCGGTGTCTTCGACGGCGCCCCCGACGGCGGCAGCGTCGACCTGGACCTGAACGACGGGAAGGACGTGGCCGGGCGCCTCTTCCTCTCACCGTTCAAGCGCGGGAGCTCGGCTCTCAAGGACCTGGGCTTCGGGATCGCCGGCACCACCGGCAAGCAGTCGGGCCCGCTACCGGCCTATCGCTCGGGCGGCCAGGTCAGCCTGCTGACCCTCGTCCAGGGGATCACGGCCGACGGCACGCGCAACCGCCTCTCCCCGCAGCTCTCCTTCTACTCGGGTCGCTTCGGGCTCCTGGCGGAGTACGCGTGGTCGGAGTCGTGGGTGAAGAAGGCCTCGACCGGGACGCGTGCGAGGTTCAGCGGCGAGGCCTGGCAGGCCACCGCCACCTTCACTCTCACCGGCGAGAAGGCGTCCTACTCGGGCGTGCGGCCGAGCGAGGCCTTCGAGCCCGGCCAGGGGAAGTGGGGCGCCCTCGAGCTCGCGGGTCGCGTGAACGGGCTCGAGCTCGGAAACGAGGCGTTCCGCGAGGGGATCCTCGACCCGGCGAAGTCCATCCGGAAGGCCTTCGCCTGGGCCGTGGGCCTCAACTGGTACCTGAACCGCAACGTCAAGCAGGTCGTCGACTTCGAGCGCACGACGCTTCACCGGCGGCGCCGCGGATGGCGCGGACCGCTCCGCCGAGAACGCCCTCTTCATCCGCACGCAGCTTTCCTTCTGATCGCGAAAGGACGAACCATGACCCGAACGACGACCGTCCGCACCGCTCTCGCGGCCCTCGCCGTGCTGCTGGCCCTCGCCGCCAACGCGCCGGCCCAGGAGCTCCTGAACGTCTCCTACGACCCGACGCGCGAGCTCTACCAGGACGTGAACGCCGCCTTCGCCGCCCAGTGGAAGGCGAAGACGGGCAAGGACGTGACGGTGCAGCAGTCGCACGGCGGCTCGGGCAAGCAGGCCCGCGCCGTCATCGACGGCCTCGAGGCCGACGTCGTCACGCTCGCGCTCGCCTACGACATCGACGCGGTGGCCGAGAGCGGCCTCCTCGCGAAGGACTGGCAGAAGCGCCTGCCGCAGAACAGCTGCCCCTACACCTCGACGATCGTCTTCCTCGTCCGCAAGGGCAACCCGAAGGGGATCAAGGACTGGGGCGACCTCGTCAAGCCCGGGGTCGCGGTGATCACCCCCAACCCCAAGACCTCCGGCGGCGCCCGCTGGAACTACCTGGCGGCGTGGGCCTGGGCCTTGAAGCAGCCGGGCGGCAACGAGCAGAAGGCCCGCGAGTTCGTGACGCGGCTCTTCAAGAACGTCCCCGTGCTCGACTCCGGAGCGCGGGGCTCGACGAACACGTTCGTCCAGCGCGGCATCGGCGACGTTCTCCTCGCCTGGGAGAACGAGGCCTTCCTCTCGATCCGGGAGCTCGGTCCCGACAAGGTCGACATCGTGTTCCCGCCCTTCAGCATCCTGGCCGAGCCGCCGGTGGCGGTCGTGGACAAGGTCGTGGACAAGAAAGGCACGCGCGCGGTGGCGCAGGCCTACCTCGAGTACCTGTACACGCCGGAGGGGCAGGCCCTGGCCGCCAAGCACTACTACCGGCCGCGGGCCCAGGCGGCGCTCGCCAAGGCGCCGGTGAAGTTCGTCGACCTCGAGCTCGTCACCATCGACGAGGTCTTCGGCGGCTGGCAGAAGGCGCAGAAGACCCACTTCGCCGACGGCGGGGTCTTCGACCAGATCTACTCTCACTAGGGGGGCGCTGTGCCGCGCCCCCTCTACCCCCCGCGCGTCCGCGAGTCAATCGCGCTCGCTCCGCAGCCCGTGACATCTTTCGGGTTGCCACGGTCGGGTGCTTTTCGGAGATGATCAGGCCGATGCGACTGCCGCGCCGACGACACAGCGTCCTGCCGGGCTTCAAGCTGACGTTCGGCTTCACGCTCTTCTATCTCGCCCTCGTGGTGCTCGTGCCCCTCTCGACGCTCTTCTTCAGGAGCGCGGGACTGGGGATCGAGGGCTTCTGGGCGGCCGTCACGTCTCCCCGGGTGGTCGCCTCGTACAAGCTGACGTTCGGGGCCTCCCTCGCCGGCGCGCTCATCAACGCCGTCTTCGGTCTCGTGGTGGCCTGGGTGCTCGTCCGCTACCGCTTCCCCGGCCACCGCCTCGTGGACGCCCTCGTGGACCTGCCCTTCGCGCTTCCCACCGCGGTGGCGGGGATCGCCCTCACCACGCTCTACGCCGAGACCGGGTTCCTGGGCAAGCCCCTGGCGGCCGCGGGAGTGAGGGTCGCCTTCACACCCCTCGGCGTCGCGGTCGCCCTCACCTTCATCGGGCTTCCCTTCGTGGTGCGCACGCTGCAGCCCGTGCTCGAGAGCCTCGACCCCGAGGTGGAGGAGGCGGCGGCGAGCCTGGGGGCGAGCCGCGCCCAGACGTTCTTCCGCGTGATCCTCCCCGCCTCGCGGCCGGCCTGGATCACGGGCTTCGCCCTGGCCTTCGCCCGTGCCCTCGGGGAGTACGGCTCGGTCGTCTTCATCGCCGGGAACATGCCGATGAAGACGGAGATCACGCCGCTCATCATCATCACCAAGCTGGAGCAGTACGACTACGCCGGGGCGGCCGCGATCGCCGCCGTCACGCTCGTGGCGTCGTTCGTGATCCTGCTCGGCATCAACCGGCTCCAGGCCTGGAGCACCCGCCTCACCGCGGAGTAGGAGAGCCTCATGGCCGGCGCCCCCGCCCCCCGCAACGCCCGCGGCCCTGCCCCCCGCGCCCTCGCCGAGCCCCTGGCCGTGCGAGTGACCCTCACGGCGGTGGCCCTCGCCTTCCTCGGCCTCTTCCTCGTGGTTCCCCTCGGAGCGGTGTTCGCGGAGGCGTTCGCGAAGGGGTGGCAGGCCTACCTCGACGCCGTCAGGGAGCCGATGGCCCTCTCGGCCCTGAAGCTCACCCTCCTCACCGCCGGGATCGCCGTCCCCCTGAACCTCGCTCTTCGGTCTCGCCGCCGCGTGGTGCATCGCCAAGTTCGACTTCCCCGGCCGGAGCGGGCTCACCACCCTCATCGACCTGCCCTTCGCGGTGTCGCCCGTGATCTCCGGGATGATCTTCATCCTCCTCTTCGGGCGACAGGGCCCGCTCGGACCCTGGCTCGCCGCCCACGACCTGAAGATCGTCTTCGCCGTCCCCGGCCTCGTCCTGGCCACGGTGTTCGTGACGTTCCCCTTCGTGGCGCGGGAGCTCATCCCGGTGATGCAGGCGGCGGGCACCGAGGAGGAGGAAGCGGCGCGGGTGCTGGGGGCGGGCGGCTGGCAGACGTTCTGGCGCGTCACGCTCCCGAGCGTGAAGTGGGGGATCCTGTACGGCGTCATCCTCTGCAACGCGCGCGCGATGGGCGAGTTCGGCGCGGTCTCGGTCGTCTCCGGCCACATCCGGGGCCGCACCAACACGCTGCCCCTCCACGTCGAGATCCTCTACAACGAGTACCAGTTCCAGGCCGCCTTCGCGGTGGCCTCCCTCCTCACCTTCCTCGCCCTCGTCACCCTCGTCGCCAAGAGCTTCATCGAGTGGCGGACGGGCCGGCGCGCCGCGGGCGAGGTCGCCGAGCCACCGGCGGTCGACGCCGTTTTCCGCCCCGCCGGGCGAGCGGTCCAGCCATGAGCATCGAAGTCCGGAACGTCACGAAGAAGTTCGGCGACTTCGTCGCCGTCAACGACGTCAGCCTCACCGTTCCCACCGGCGAGCTGGTGGCTCTCCTCGGCCCCTCGGGCTCGGGCAAGACGAGCCTCCTCCGCATCATCGCCGGGCTCGAGAGGGCCGACGCGCGGCCAGGTGCTCTTCGAGGGCGAGGACGCGACCCGCCGGGACGTGCGCCACCGCGGGGTGGGCTTCGTCTTCCAGCACTACGCGCTCTTCCGCCACATGACCGTCTTCGAGAACGTGGCCTTCGGCCTGCGCGTCCGCCCGCGCGAGACCAGGCCCCGGGAGACGGTGATCCGCGAGAAGGTGATGGGGCTCCTGAAGCTCGTGCAGCTCGACTGGCTCGCCGACCCGCCTCCCGAACGAGCTCTCGGGCGGCCAGCGCCAGCGGGTCGCCCTCGCCCGCGCCCTCGCCGTCGAGCCGCGGGTCCTGCTGCTCGACGAGCCCTTCGGCTCGCTCGACGCCAAGGTGCGCCAGGAGCTGCGCCGGTGGCTGCGGCGCCTGCACGACGAGATCCGCCTCACCAGCGTCTTCGTGACCCACGACCAGGAGGAGGCGCTCGAGGTGGCCGACCGCGTGGTGGTGATGAACCAGGGCCGGGTCGAGCAGATCGGCACGCCGGAGGAGATCTTCGACCGGCCGGCCACCCCGTTCGTCATCCGCTTCATGGGCAACGTGAACGTCTTCCACGGCCGGGTGCAGGACGGCAAGGCGCTGCCTCGGGCCGCTCGCCCTCGACTACCCGGAGCACCCGCACGCCGAGGAGCGGGCCGCGGCGGGCTTCACCCGGCCGTACGACCTCGACGTCGAACGCTCGGAGGAGGCGGGAGGCGGTTTCTGGGCCACGCTGCGCCACGCGACGCCGGCGGGGGCGGTGGTGCGGCTCGAGCTGGAGGGCGCGGACGGCGCCTCTCTCCAGGTCGAGATCCCGCGGGACCGCCACGAGGCGCTCCGGCCGCAGCTCGGCGAGCGGCTCTACCTGCGGCCGCGGAGCGTCCGGGTCTTCCTCGACGCGTGATCGCGTCCGCGCCGCGGATCCCCCTTGATTGCGGCCTGCCGTCCCTCTACAGTCGAAGAGGGGCCGTTCGCCCGCGACAGGAGCCGACTCATGCCGAGCCGCGTCGTGACGAACTTCATGAAGCAGCAGGGCTTCGCCGAGGAGCCCGCCGATGCCTGCGACCTGCACTTCGAGGGGCTGTACTTCCAGCCCCGCATCGTCTTCCCGGCCGTCCTCGTCGCGACCGCCTGGCAGTTCGTCTCCGTGCCGCTCTCGGCCGGGCTTCACCTCCTGATCTCCGCCGTCCTCTGGTGGAACACGCTCCTTCCCGCCCTGAACCCGTTCGAGCGCGCCTACAACCGCTGGGTGGCGCGGCCCCAGGGCCGCCTCGAGCTCGTGCCCGCCCCCGGCCCCCGGCGGATGGCGCAGGGCATGGCCGCCGCCTTCAACCTCGGCGCCGGCCTCGCCCTCGTCTACGGCCCGATGACCCTCGCCTGGGTGCTGCAGGCGATGCTCGTCGTGGCCTTCTCGGCGCTCCTCTTCGGGCGGTTCTGCCTGGGCGCCTACGTGTACCACATGATGAAGGGCCGGGTGGCCTTCGCGAACTCGACCCTGCCCTGGGCCTGAGCCTGCCGCCCCCGCGGCCCCGGCCCATAATGGATCGTCCCATGCCCACGGAAACCGTCGCGCACTACCACCTGAAGGAGCGGCTCGGCTCCGGCGCGATGGGCGAGGTGTGGCTCGCCGAGGACGTGCGCCTCCACCGGCTGGTCGCCCTGAAGATGCTGCTCCGGAAGGACGCCGACGACGCCGAGGCGCGCGCGCGCCTCCTGCGCGAGGCCCGCGTCGCCTCCTCCCTCAGCCACCCGAACGTGGCCGTGGTCTACGACGTCGGCGAGACGGAGCACGAAGGTCGGACCGCCGGCTACGTCGCCATGGAATACGTGAAGGGCCGCACGCTCGCGCAGCTGCTCGAGGGCGGGCGGATGGGCGCCGCCACGATCCTGCCCGTCGCCCGGCAGGTGGCGGAGGCGCTCGCCGACGCGCACGAGCACGGGGTCGTGCACCGCGACGTGAAGCCCGGAAACGTGATGGTCAACGAGCGCGGCCTGGTGAAGGTGCTGGACTTCGGCCTCGCCCGCTTCGCCCCGCCCGCCCACGAGGAGTCCGCCACCTGGAGCGGGAACCACGGCGCCCTGGAGGGGGCCATCGTGGGAACGCTCGCCTACATGTCGCCGGAGCAGGCCCGCGGGCACGCCGTCGACGGGCGGAGCGACGTGTTCTCGTTCGGGGTGCTCCTCTACGAGCTCCTCGCCGGCCACCGCCCCTTCGAGGGAAAGAACGCGGTGGAGCTCGTGGAGGCGATCCTCACCAAGGACCCGCCGGCCCCGTCCACGGAGGGGCAGCTCGCCGCCTCGCTCTTCCAGCTCGTCGCGCGCATGCTCGAGAAGGACCCGGCGCGCCGCCCCGCCGACATGCGCGAGGTCCTGCGCGATCTCGACTCTCTCCTCGCCGGGCAGGTCCCGGCCCCGGCCCCCGGCCGCGAGCACAGGGTCGCGGTGACGGGCTTCGCCAACGTCACCGGCCGACCGGAGGACGCGTGGCTGGGGACCGGCCTCGCGGAGACGGTGAGCGCCGGCCTCGCCGAGGTGCCGGGCCTGGCGGTCGTCTCGCGCGAGAGGATCCTCGAGGTCCTCCGCGAGGCCGGTCTCTCCACCGACGCGGACGATCCCGCTCTCGCGGTGAGGGTGGGGCGCGAGGTGGGGGCCCACGGGGTGGTGAGCGGTGCCTACCAGAGCCTGGGCGACCGCATACGGGTGACCGCGCGGGTGACGGAGGCGGCCACGGGTCGCGTGCTCTTCAACCCCCGTGTCGACGGCGCCCGCGAGGCGATCTTCGAGCTGCAGGATCGCCTGGTCGCCGAGCTCGTGGCGGGGCTCCGGGGGCACCTGCCCGCGACGCTCCCCGAGGAGACGCACAGCCTCGAGGCGTACGAGGCGTGCTCGAAGGGCCTCCTCAACCTGCAGGAGGAAAGCCAGGAGTCGATCGACCGCGCGATCGTGTTCTTCCAGCGCGCGGTGGCCCTCGATCCGGGCTACGCCCGCGCCCACATGCTGCTCGGGGCGGCGCTCGACCTGAAGGGCGACTACCTCACCACCCCCGAGCTCAGCGAGCGGGCTCTCGTCTCCCTGGACCGGGCGCTCGCCCTCCGGCCCGACTCCGCCGAGGTCTGGCGGTACCGCGGCAGCGCGCTCGTCACCCTGAACCGGGACGAGGAAGCCCTCGCCGCCTTCGAGGGCGCCCTCGCCCTCAACCCCATGGACGCCTCGGCCCAGTCGGGGATCGCCCGCGTCCACTTCATCCTGCGCGGCGACTTCGCCCGAGCCGTGGCGGGCTACGAGCGGGCGCTCGCCCTCAACCCCCGGGCCGGCTGGAGCGCGCTCCAGCTCGCGCACTGCGCCACCCTGCTGCGGGACTTCCCCAAGGCCGAGGCGGCCGCCCGACGCGCGGTGGAGCTGCAGCAGGCGTTCCTGTCCGGGCGGGCAGGACTCGCCATCGTGGGGGCCCACATGCGCCTGGGCCACGCCTTCGCCCTCCAGGGGCGGCACCGGGAGGCCCTCGACGAGTACGCGCAAGAGGTCGAGTTCGTGCGAAACGTGGATCACGCGCTGCGCGTGCGGATCTTCGTCGAACTGCAGCAGCGGATCGGCGAAGCGCACCTGCGGCTCGGCGAGGCGGCCAGCGGTCGGGCCGCTCTCGATCTCGCGGTCGAGGCCTACGAGCGCCGCATGCGCACGGGAGCCGACGACCCGATGACCCCCTACTACGGGGCCTGCGCGCACGCGCTGCGCGGCGAGATAGAGCCCGCCCTCGCCTGCCTCGAGCGGGCGGCGGCGGGGCGCCCGCAGCTCACCGCCGCTCGCGCCGCGGTCGAGCCGGCGCTCGAGGCGCTCCGCGACGAGCCGCGCTTCCGGACGATCGTCGACCGCCACTCCCGGCCGGCCTGAGCGACGAACCCGGCCTCAGGCCATCAGGTAGAAGGCGACGGCGGCCAGGGCCATCCCCGCCACCACCACGCGGTGGGGCACCACCCGGTAGAGCAGCAGCGACAGCACGATCGTGATCACCGGGGCCAGCGCGTTGATCATGGGGCTCACGATGATCACCTTCCCGTGCCGGAAGGCGTAGACCATGGTAAGGGCGCCGATCGAGTTGAGCAGCTGGATGGGGGCGGCGAGCCACGGCCCGCTCGGACCCCAGTTGATGGGCTTCGTGAAGTCGGTCATCCACACCGCGACCGGGACGAACAGCAGCCCGGTGAGCATCATGTAGAAGAAGATGCTCTCGCTCCGCATCGTGGCGTTGGCGAAGCGCAGCACGTACGCCTGGATGCCCCAGGCCAGGAAGACGAGGAACGCGAGGACGAACCAGAGGCGGCCCTTGACCGGGCTCGAGGGGTCCGGGGGCTGATAGGAGAGGAGCGGCATCGCGAGCGAGAGCGAAGACGATCCCCGTCCACGCCCGCGGGCTCGCCGTCTCCCCGAGCAGCACGACCGACAGGAGGACGCTCACCACCGGTGAGAGCGAGATCACCGGGAAGACGAGGTAGGCGGGGCCCCGCCGCAGGGTGTCGAAGAGGACGAGCTGCCCGGCCGCGCCCAGGAGCCCCGCCGCCGAGCCGAGGACGACCGAGCGGAGGTCGTGCTCGGGGACCCAGCCGATGACCGCGAGCGCCACCACCGCGCACGGGACCATCGTGAGGGCCCACACGGCGTAGCCGAGGGTGGCGGGGAAGCCGTTCTTCTCGGGACGCTCGATGAAGGCTCCCCACACGCCCCAGAAGAGCATCGTGACGACGGCGTAGAAGAACCAGAGGTTCGTTTCCATATCTCTCCCGGGAAGGCCCGCCGGCCGGCCTCAGACGACGATCACCTCGACGTTGCGCGCCCGCAGCGCGGCGAGCACCTCGGGGCTCACGCCGGAGTCGGTGATGATCTTGTGCACCGACGTCGAGCTTCGCGATGACGGACAGGCTGCGGCGCTGGAACTTCGAGGAGTCCGCCACCACGACCACCTCGCGGGAGACCTGGATCATCACCGAGTTGAGCTGCGCCTCGAGGACGTCCGGGGTCATGAGGCCGATCTCGGGGTCGAGGCCGTCCACGGCGAGGAAGAGGCGGTCCGCGTGCAGGCCCCGTAGTGGCGTGCTCCGCCGGCGGCCCCGCCAGCGAGTAGGACATCTGGCGCAGGATCGCCGCCGATCATGATGAGCCGCACGTGAGGCAGGCTCGCGATCTCCATCGCGATGTTGAGGGCGTTGGTGATGACGCTCAGCGACCTGAGCCGCAGGAAGCGGATCTGCCGGGCGAGCTCCGCGGTCGTGGTCCCGGAGTCGAGCATGATCGTCTCGCCGTCCCGGATCATCTGGGCGGCGGCGTGGCCGATGCGGACCTTCTCGGCGTGGTGGAGCGTCTCCTTGACCGCGATCGGCACGTCCTCGGGGGCGTCGGCGCGCTTCAGCGCCCCCCCGTGGGAGCGGACCACGGCGCCGAGGTCGGCGAGGGCGTCGAGGTCGCCCCGGATGGTCACCGCGGAGACGCCGAAGCGGGCGACGAGCTCCTCGACGGTCACCCGCTCCTGGACGTTCGAGGAGCTCGAGGATCCGGCGCCGCCTCTCCTCGACGAGGAGGCGGGGAGCGACGGACCTTCGCCGGGGCGACGTCCTCCTTCTTTCGACTGCGCACGGCGCTCATCTTGCGGGCACCTCCCCGTGGGCCGAAGACACCGCCGCGGCCTCCCGGCACGCGCGTGCGTAGCGGCCGAGGACCCGGCGCACGTGCAGGCGGACGAGCCGGCCGGGCAGTCCGGGGCCTCGCTGGCCGCGGCCGCCTCGGCGACGTCCGGCAGGTACTGGCTCACCAGCCCGCGCGGTAGCGCGCCGCCTCTCGAGGTTGGCGTGGAGGCGAAGGAGCGCGTCCTGGACCTCCGGACACGTCCAGTAGTAGCGGCAGCGGTCGCTGAGGCTGAACTGGCGCCGGAGCCGGACCGCCTCCTCGTCGTCGCCGGAGTACCAGGCCTGCCAGTGGCGCGGGTCGCGGCGCATCGCGTCGTCCAGCGCCCGCCGGATCCCGGAGAGGCGCTCCGGCGCGCGCCCTCCCAGGAGCTCGCGCTCGATCGCCTCGAGAGCGAAGACCGCCTCGCGGAAGGCGAAGGTGAGCTCGGGGCCCACCTTGAGGAACGCGAAGTGGTCCTGGACGAGCGCGCGCAGCGCCCCTTCGTCCTGGTAGTCCGTGGAGTGCGCCTCGTAGACGAGACCCCGGGCCTCGGCGAGAGACGCGAGGGCTCTCGCCTCCGCTCTCCGGTACGCGAAGACGACGTCGTCGCCGAACTCGACGCCGGGCTGGACGACGAGGGCGACGACGCGCTCCCAGGCCCGCTCGAGACCCCGCCGCCCGAAGGCCTCGCGGGTGAGGGCGAGCGTCCGTTCCGCGTCCGCGACGCGCGTCACGGCGGGGCCACCGTGGTCCGCGGCCTGGCCCCCGGGCGGCGGGACCTCCGTCCCGACGACGTACGACGGGGCAGGCGCCGTGGCCGGGCGCTCGGACGCGGCCGCCTCCGCCGCCGCGGCGAGGTCGGCGGTGCGCGCCGCCGCCACCGTGTCCGCGAGAGGTCCGAGGGGATCGTCGGCGCAGCGCATGCTGGCGTCGAGGTGGATCTTCGCGTACCCGGCGCGCACGTATTGGCGCACCATCTCCGCGGCGCGCGCCATGGCGATCGTCACCCCCTGGGCCGCCCAGGGGTGAGGGCCGAGGTGGTCGCCCCCCAGGACCACCCGCTCGGCGGGCACCCCCGCGTCCTGCGGCGAGACGGCCCGCGAACGCCGCGAACTCCGCCGGCTTCACGCCGGTGTAGCCGCCCTCCTGGTTCACCTGGTTCGAGGTCGACTCGACGAGCACGCTCGCCTCCGTCCTCGACCGCCTGCTCGAAGGCGGCCTGCAGGACGGCGGGATGGGCGGAGCACACGGACGTCATCCCGCGCGCGACACCCTGAGCTCTGCGCGCGCACGAGGTCGGCGAGGGCGCTCAGCTCAGCCATCGATCCAGGTTCTCCCGGACGAACGCGTCGTCGGTGAGGTGCGGGTACGCGGCCAGGACCCGGTCGATCTCCTCGGCCTGGCCCGGCGAGAGGTCCTCGTGCGGGTCGAGGCACCACCGCCCGGCGAGGAGGCCCTGCCGCCGCAGCACCTCGTGGATGCCGGGAATGCAGCCGCGAAAGCCGTTCTTCGCGTCGAAGAGGGCGGCGTTCGCGTCGGTCGTCTGCTGGCCGAGGGCGAGAAGGCCGAGCGCTCCCGCCCCGCCCTCGCGACGGCACCGCTTCACCGCCCCGAGGAGCTCCACGGCGCAGCGGGTCCACACGCCCCACTGGCCGAGCAGGCCGCCGACGAAGCGCACGGGACCCTTCTCCGGCGCGGCGAGGAAGTCCGCGAGCAGGTCGAGGACGATCGCGTCGTCGTTGCCGGTGTAGAGGGCCACCTCCCGATCGCGGCCGCTCGCGGCGAGGGCGCGGACGACGTCGAGCGTCCGGTAGCGGTCGAATGGCGCGACCTTCACCGCCACGACCGCCTCGATCTCCAGGAAGCGCCGCCAGAAGTCCTCGTCGAGCGGCCGCCCGCCCACCGCGGGCTGCAGGTAGAAGCCGACGAGCGGCAGCACCTCGGCGACGCGCCGGCAGTGCGCCACGAGCTCGGGGACGCTCGCGTCGCCGAGCGCCCCGAGGCTCAGCAGCACGGCGTCGTAGCCGAGGCGTCGGGCGATCTCCGCCTCGGCCACCGCCTGCTTCGTCGGGCCGATCGCCCCCGCGATCGCCACGAGGTGCTTCGGCGCCCGCCGCCCGGCCTCGGCGGCCGTCTCCGCCGCGAGGCGCAGGACCGGCTCGAAGAGCCCGGCCGTCCGGATCGCGAACTGGGTGGAGTGGACGCCCACCGCGATCCCTCCGGCGCCGGCGTCGGCGTAGTAGCGGGTGAGGGCGACCTGACGGCGCTCGTCCAGCCGGCGCTCCGCGGTCAGGGCGAGCGGGTGGGCGGGGATGACGAGGCCCTCGAGAAGCGCGGCGCGGAGATCCGGAAGCGCGTCAGAAGCGGCCATCGGTCGCCTCGAAGTGGGTGGGCTTGCCCAGGCTGCGGCCCCCCTGCTCGACCCAGGCCGCCACCCAGTCGAGGAGGCGCGCGAGAGGGATCTCGGGCGGGCCGAGGAGAGACGCACAGGCAGAGGGGTCACCGAGAAGGGCTGGGCCGGGCTCGCCGGTGAAGCGCGGCGCCCGGGAGTAGCGCTCGGCGAAGGACTCCGCGACCGCACGCACCGACGCCACTTCCGGACCGGTCACGACGAGCGGGCGGGGCGGGCTCTCGCACAGCGAGAGCCCGCGGAATGCGTAGGAGCTCGCGTCACCCTGCCAGAGCGCGTTGACGTGGCCCGCCCGCAGGTTCACCGGCTCGCCCGCGTGCACCTGCCGGGCCACGTCCACGAGCGCGCCGTAGCGAAGGTCGACGGCGTAGAAAAGGCGGAAGAACAGGCACCGCGTGCCCCGCTCGCGCGAGGCGTGCTCGAAGACCCGCTCGCGGCCGACGCACGTCTGGGCGTACTCGCCGACGGGGCCGACCGGGTCCTTCTCGGTCGCGCCCTTTGCCCCGGGGCGGACGAGCGGGTACACGTTGCCGCTCGAGAAGACGACGACGCGGCTCGCCGCGAAGTGCGGCGCCACGATCGCGGGGACGATCACGTTCTGGGCCCAGGTGAGCTCCGGGCAACCCGTGGAGCCGAACTTCCGGCCGGCGAGGAAGAGGACGTTCTCGATCCTCGGCAGCTGAGCCACCTGAGCAGGGTCGAGCAGGTCGCACGTGATCGCTTCGATCCCGTCGCGCGCGAGGGCGGCGGCGAGGCCAGGCTCGGAGAAGCGAGCGACGGCGACGACGCGTCGCGGGATGCCGGCCGCGTCGAAGGATCGGCGCACGCGGCGGGCGAGCGAGGGACCCATCTTGCCGCCGGCCCCGAGCACGATCACGTCGCCGCCGAGGGCGCCCGCGAAGTCGACGTCGGCGGAAGAAGGCCGCGAGAGCAGCTCCTCGAGCTCGTCCTCGTCGCGGACGGTCTCGGGCAGGGGGGGGCTTGCCTTGCTCATCGCCGGTCCCGTGAGCGGGGGAAAAACGTGAGCGGCGTGGCCCCCGCTCCCACGGGAAGGGGCGAGAGCCACGCCGCCAGGAGAAGTAACTAGAAGGTGGCTCTTATGCCGATGCGGAAGACCCTCCCGGGCGAGAAGCCCTCCGCGTTGTAGATCGTGTCCGACCCCAGGACGCCAGTGACCCCGTTGTTGGGGTCGCCGTTCTCCAGGTAGTCGTTGACGCTGTGGAAGCCGCTCCCGTAGCTTGGGAAGAACTGCGGGTGGTTGAAGGCGTTGTCGAGCAGCGCCGTCAGCTGGAGCCGGAACCGGTCCTTCGCCACGACGTCCTTGTAGAACGAGAAGTTCACGATCCAGGTGCCCGGTCCTACCAGGCTGCCCTTCTTCGCGTGTGCCGAACTCGCCGGGCGGCGGGATCACGTACGCCGTCTGGTCGAACCACATGTCGCGGGTTCCGCCGTTGGCGTTGGGGTCGCGGATCTCGTTGGGCCGCCACGCGCAGCAGAAGTAGTTGCCGAGCCCGTCGAGGGGCTTCGCGGTGTTCCAGGGGTTGTACGAGTAGTACCCG
Source organism: uncultured Acidobacteriota bacterium (assembly GCA_963697835.1). Taxonomy (GTDB): domain Bacteria; phylum Acidobacteriota; class Vicinamibacteria; order Fen-336; family Fen-336; genus DATBSL01. The sequence goes on from CAVOPG010000001.1 coordinate 43,524, forward strand.
CTGAAGAAAGGCGTCAGGTTGAGGCCGCTCCGGGCCTGGAAGATCGTGGAGACCGTCCACCCGCCGAAGAGGGCGTCCGCCCAGCCCGGCATGCTCGAGCCGTACTTGCGGTTCTTGCCGAGCGGGAGGTCCCAGGTCGCGTTCGCCACCACCCGGTGCTTCACCACGTTGATGTCGGGGCCGCGGTCGCTCATCGGCGCCCACGGGTTGTAGAGGACGACGCCGATCGTGCTGTTGCCCGAGTCGGGGACCGTGGTGTCGGAGTGGGCGTAGGTGTAGACGACGTCGAACGCAAGCCCGTTCCTCCACCGGCGGGTGATGCCGGCCTGCAGCGCGTGGAGCTGCCCCTCGCCCTTGTTCTCGACGATGTCCATGTAGGTGCCGTAGGGGTAGTACGGCAGGCGCGCCCAGTCGGACTCGTCCTCGTAGGGGTCGAACAGGTTGGTGTTGGGCGGGATGATGTTGTAGTCGCTGTCGGTGAGCAGCTTCCGCATCGTGGAGCCGATGTAGCTGAGAGCCGCACGCCCATGTTGCCGCCGATCTCGCGCTCGAGGGTGAGGTTGTACTGGTAGATGTCGGGGCTCTTGATGTCAGGGAGGATCCCCTGGTTGCCGAACGCGGTGGGGTCGACGAAGGGGACGCCTGTCGCGAACGCGTCCTCCATCTTCATGAACTTCGCGGGGCCGCGGTAATCCTCGTAGTACCGGAACTCGTTCGTGGCGAGGAGGTCGCGCACGCCCTGCACCGCGACCGTCGGGTGGAAGAGGCCGAAGCCGGCGCGCACGACCGTGAGGTCGTTCCCGCCCGGCCGCCAGGCGAAGCCCACGCGCGGGCTGAAGTTGTTCTTGTCGGCGTTGACGAGCGTCTGCGGGAACCCGTGGTCGCTCGCGATCCACGTCCGGCCGAGGTCCTGCAGGCCGGGGGGCAGCTTCGACGCCACCTCGGCGTTCGGCACGACGTGGTGGCCGCCGTCCTGGGTCGTGAAGTTGGCGATCAGGTCGCTCTTCTCGTGCCACTGGCCGACGATCTCGTAGCGCAGGCCGAGGAAGACCGTCATGTCCTTGCCGATCCGCCAGTCGTCCTGGGCGAAGAGCGCGAAGTCGTCGGAGCGCCCGTCGAGCGGCCCGCGGGCGGTGTAGTGGTCCCGGGCGCGGTTCGTCACGTTGCCGAGGAGGAAGTCCACGAAGGAGTTCCCGCTGCCGCCGTACTGGGTGCTGGTGCCCTGGAACTGGTATTGGCCGCGAACGTTGACGCCGATGCCGAAGCCGTCGAGGGCCTGGTTGCGGTTCCAGAGACCGCCCACCTTCAGCGAGTGGCCGCCCATCACGAAGGTCGTGTTGTTGCTGATCGAGAAGGCGTTCTGCTTGAGCGTGCGGTCCACGTTACGCTGGGCGTCCGCGATGCGGTAGGGCACGTTCGACCCGGCGAAGCTGAACGAGGGGAAGCCGTACTTTCCCGTGCCGATGAGGCTAGGCGCGGGCGCGAGGCCGAGTTGGCGGTAGACGTCCTCGGCCACGTAGTTGCTGTGGCGGTTCCCGTTGTCGTAGTTGTAGCCGATCCGCAGCTCGTTCACGGTCGTGGGAGAGAAGATCTTCGTCCAGCCGGCGATCACGGCCGCGGTGCTGAGGCTGGACTTGAGGATCGGAAGGTTGGTGAGGTTGCCGTTCTCGAAGGTGAAGCTCTGCGGGTCGCGCCACTGGTAGCTGCCGCGGATGAAGAGCTGGTCGTTCGAGCTCAGCTCGTGGTCGATCCGCAGGTCCGCCCGCTCGCGCTTGCGCGTGATCGGTACGAACTGCCGGTAGCGCCCGTACCCGGTCGAGAGCGGCGTGAAGTTGGGCGCCGGGTAGAACATGTCCATGACCCTCTGGGCCGCGGGGTCCAGGCGGTCCGCCGGGATCGTGTTGTTCGGGAAGGGCTGGCCGGTCAGCGGGTCGTTGATCGTGAACGTTGCTCCCGAGAAATCGCCGGCGCGCATGGCCGCGGTGGGCACGGTCGCAATGCCGCCGCCGTAGATCTGCTTGCTGTTCGAGCCCTCGTAGCTGCCGAAGAAGAAGGTCTTGTTCGAGATGATCGGGCCGCCGAAGGACGCTCCCCAACGGTGCTCGTGGGTGTCGGCGTTGGGATCGGACCGCAGCGTGGCGAGGTCCTCCGGGGAGAGCCCGTACTTCTGGTCGTAGGTGAGGGCGTTCAGCTCGTTGGCGTTGAAGTCGTAGAACGCCGTCCCCCGGTACTGGTTGCCGCCGCGCTTCGTGGTGACCACGACGCCGGCGAGGCCGCCGTACTCGGCGCTGTAGGAGTTGGACAGGACCTGGATCTCGGAGATGGAGTCGAGGCCGGGCGCGGAGTTGCCGACGGTGCCGAAGATCGCGTTCGTGGAGGCCTGCCCGTCCTGGATGTAGGAGACGCCGTACGTCCGAGCGCCGAGGAACTGCATGTCGTCCGAGCCCCCGAGCACGTTCGGGTTGAGGAGCAGGAACGACTGCATGTCCCGGCTGCTGCGCGGCAGGTCGCGGAGCTGCTGGGCGTCGAGGCCCTGGATGACGGCCGGGCTCTCGATCGCGATGTCGGTCTTGGCCTCGGCCGAGACCGTGACCGTTTCGGTGACCCCGCCCAGCTCGAGCTTCGCGTCCACGCGCGCGACGCCGGACGTGCGCAGGACGACGCCCGTCTGCTCGTACTTCTTGAACTGTGTGGTGACGATCTCCACCCGGTAGGTGCCCGGCCGGAGGTTGGGTGACTCGAAGCGCCCCTCCGCGTCCGTCCCGGTCGTGCGGGGGACGCCGGTCGCCTCGTCGGTGATCAGGACCGAGGCCCCGGGCACGACGGCGCCCTGGGGGTCGGTCACGGTGCCGCGGATCGCGCCCAGGATGGACTGTGCCGAGACGGCCGCGGCCACGCCCAGCAGGGCGAGAAGCGCAAAGAGAACGAACCGGGGCAGGGCCGGCCGCGTCCCGCACCCGGTGCTCAACCGGAAGGTTCGCATCTTGTTCCTCCTCGGCGTCCCGCCGATCACCTGACGACAACCACCCTCGCCCCGACCTGACTGCCGGGATTGGGGTCGGGCCGCCTGCAATCGAAAGCAAACGACAGCCGATGACGGTTTCTATAACTTTCTTTTGCCTCTGTCAACCTCCTTTTTTGTTTTGGACGGCTTGAGGGCCGGCGACGTTCTCCGCTACCCTGCCGCCCTGGGAGACCTCGATGACCCGTCGCCTTCTGCCGGCCGCCCTCGCCTTCCTCGTGGTCTTCGTGCCGGGATGCCGGCGCGCGGCCCCGACGCCTCCCCCCGCCGAGCGGCCGAGCGTCCTCCTCGTGACGATCGACACCCTGCGCGCGGACCGTGTCGGGTGCTACGGCCACGCGTCGGCCTCGACCCCCGTGCTGGATGCCCTCGCCGCCCGAGGCGTCCGCTTCGAGACCGCGATCGCCCACGTGCCCCTCACGGGGCCGTCCCACGCCTCGATCCTCACTGGCCTGGGCCCCCTCGGCCACGGCTTCCGCGAGAACGCCGGCTTCGTGCTGCCCGCCCAGGTGAAGTCCGGGGCGGAGGACTTCCGCCGGGCGGGATACCGGACCGCGGCCTTCGTCTCCGCCTTCCCCCTCGACCGCCGCTTCGGCTTCGACCGCGGCTTCGACGTGTACAACGACCACCTGCCGAAGGGCAACGACTCCCGCCGCACGCCGTACGTCGAGCGCCTCGCCGACGCCACCACCGACGCCGTCCTGCGCTGGCTCGAAACGCCGGAGACGGAGACGCGCAGGCGCCCCTTCTTCCTGTGGGTCCACTATTACGACCCCCACTCGCCCTACGAGCCGCCGGGGGACTTCGCCGCGCGCTTCCGAACGGCGCCGTATGACGGCGAGGTCGCATTCGCGGACCAGCAGCTCGGGAGGCTCCTCCATGCCCTCGAGGAGCGGGGCCTCCTCACGCGCACGCTCGTCCTCGCGATGTCGGACCACGGCGAGGGCCTGGGCGAGCACGGCGAGGGCACCCACGGGATGTTCGTCTATGATTCGACGCTCAAGGTCCCCTTCATCGTGGCCGGGCCCGGGATCGCCGCCGGGCACGTCGCGCCGACGGTCGCCCGCGGCATCGACGTGCTGCCGACGCTCCTGGACTACGCGGGCCTGAAGCTGCGGCCGGAGCTGGAGGGCCGGTCGCTTCGTCCCGCCGTCGAAGGGCGGGAGATGAGCGACGCCCCCGCCTACGCCGAGACGCTCTACCCCCAGCGAGAGTTCGGCTGGGCGCCGCTCTTCGCCTGGCGGACCGCGCGCCACAAGATGATCGAGGCGCCGCGCCCGGAGCTCTACGACCTGGAGAAGGACCCGGGGGAGACCGACAACCTCGCTCCCCGGGAGAACGCGCGCCTCGCGGAGATGCGGCAGACGCTCGAGACCGCGCGGCGGCAAGAGGCCCCCTCCGCCGCGGCCGATATCGATCCCGAGGCGGCGGAGATGCTGCGCGCCCTCGGGTACGTGGCGATGGCCGGCGGGCAGCAGGTCGTCTCGGGAGCCTCTCTCCGGGACCCCAAGGACGGCCAGCGCCTCGTGCCCAGGCTCAATCGCGGCATGTCGGCCGTCCGGACCGACCCCGCGACCGCCATCCGCGACCTCACGTCCGTGCTCGCCGAGGACCCCGGCCTCCTCGTGGCCCGCCGGTCCCTGGCTGTCGCCTACACCTCCGCTCGTCAGTACGATCGCGCCATCGCCGAGCTCCGGCGCCTCGAGAAGGACGGTGTCCTCACCGCGGAGGACGGGGTCGTGCTCGGCGACAACCTGCGCTTCGCCGGCCGCCTCGAGGAGGCCACCGTCGTCCTCGAGCGCACTGCCCGCGACAACCCGCGCTTCGCCCAGCCGTGGCTCTCCCTCGCCGAGGTGCACGTCAAGAAGGACGAGCTCGCCGAGGCCGCCGCGGCCTACGAGCACGTCCTCCAGATCACTCCCGACCACGTCGAGGCGCTCCGGGGCCTGGGAGACCTCGCCCTGCTGCGGCAGCAGGGCGACGAAGCCGGCCGCCGCTACGCGCGGATCCTCGAGATCGAGCCCGCCGACGCCGGGGCGATGACCAAGCTCGGCGTCGTCCGGATGCGGACGGGGCGGCCGGACGAGGCGGTCTCCCTCTTCCGCCGGGCGATCGAGCGCGAGCCGAAGAACGGGGAGGCGCTCCTCTACCTCGCGGGGGCGCTCGCCTCGACCGGGCATCCGGCCGAGGCGCTTCCCTACTTCGAGCGGGCGCTCGCGGCGGGGCAGCGCAACCCCATGGCGCTCAATGGCCTCGCTCTCACCCGCATGGCAGTGGGGGACCGCAAGGGGGCGGCCGAAGCTTTCCGCGAGTCGCTCCGCTTGGACCCGAAGCAGCCGGACGTCTCCCGGAGTCTCTCTCTTCTGGGGGGTGCACCAGCGCGGCTCCCGTAGCCAGCGCACGCGCACTCGCTTGCCCTGGCTGCGGAGCCAGAGCCGGGCCAGCGCAGGGCTGTCAGCCCAACGCTTGCCCAGCAGGCGGTATCGGCCAGGCGAGCCAGACCGTCTCGCGCTCGATCGTGCGCGCAAAACGTCCGCCCTCGCTGCGCAAGCGCTCCCACTCCTGCCGCGTGTAGACGACGATCTCCGCGGGTACGGGAAGACCGAGGAGGTCCCAGTCGAGGGCGCGACGCTCGAATGGATCCGCCGCCCCCTCGACGATGGCGATCAGGTCGACGTCGCTGCCGACGCCCCAATTGCCGCGAGCGCACGAGCCGTAGTAGCCGAGGCGCAGAAGCCCCGCGTGGCGGGAGGCTTCGCACGCGGCCCAGGCCTCGAGTGCCGCGACGACCGAGCCCCGGTCAGGCCATCTGAGAACGGACGAAGTCGACGATCTCACCGGCATAGAGGATCGCTTGCTCGCTCTGAAGGGGTCCATAGTGCTCGAACGGCGCCCCTTCCGGATGGCCGTTGGCGTAACGCGTGGGCACGTACAGGTTGTCGAGCACCTTGGCCTTGTCGATCAACTGCTGGGGCACCGGGAGCGGCAGGTCGGCCAGAAGCCGGGCCACAACGTGCCCCCACCCTTCCTGGCCCTTGGCGAGGTGCAGGGCTTTGGCCGCCTTCTCCGCCGACTGCTGCGCCGCGAAGCAGGCCCATTCGTGGCGGAGCTCGGCCTGGGACGAGCGTGCCTGCTCGAGGTCACGGACGGCCTGCGCGAGCCAATCTGCCGATCGATCTGCCACGCTCGTTCCTCGTGTCCGTCCGCAGAGTACCCCGCACTCCGACGCGGATCAAGGAACCGGCAGCGAGCACGGTCGACAGAACCGGTGCCCGTCCCGGTGCTCAGTCTGGTCAGCTGCCCTCGATCACGAAGGGCTCCCGGGTTTCGGCTGACCGGCCGGCTACGAGGTCCGTGACCACGACGATCACCTCGTAGCGTCCGGGCGGCGCGCCGTCGAGAGGAACGCCGAGGCTGCGGGCGAGCGTCCCGTCCGCGGCGCCCGCGAGCGGGCTCTCGGCCATCGCGGCGAGGAACCGGCCGTCGGCCCTCCGGATCGAGAAGCCGGCGGTCACCTTCGGCCGGCCGGTGGCCGCGTCGACGCCGGCGCCATAGACCTCGAAGCGGCAGTGCAGCGTCCCCGAGGCCGCGAACTGCCGCCGCGCCGTGGGCTCGGGCAAAGGCGGCGCGCCCTTCGTCTCGTCGCGCAGGCGGTCGGTCAGCACAAGGCTCGACACGCGGAGACTCGCGAGATCCGGCACGACGAACGCATGCGTCACGCTGCCCATCCGGCCGCCGTTGTGGTCGCGCACGACGATCTTCGCCTGGTAGCGTCCGGGCGCGAGGCGGACCTCGCGCGTGATCGGGAAGCCGTCGCGCTCGTAGCGCGCCCTCGTCTCCGGCCGCAGGCTCATCTCGAACTGCTGGTCGAAGCGGTTGAACTCGCCCGTGTCCTCGCGGGCGACGAGGAGCAGGAGCTCCAGCGTGTCGCGCGCGGTGCCGCCCTTCTCCACGAACGCGAAGCCGCGGACGTCGGCCTCGACGGTCAGGCGGACCGAGGCCTTGCCCGCCTCGACCTCCCCAAAGACGTCGGCGATCGCGCGGAGCGACACGTCGGCGAGGTCGAACGGCGCGTCGAGCGCGCGCTGGATGGCCGCGTCGCGCCCCTCGGCCGTCTCCTTTCGCTTGTCGTCGCCGCCGGGCGCGTAGTACCCGCGCCGGGCCCTGATCCGCACACCCTCGCGGGCGACCTTGACCTCGATCGCGCGGAAGCGGCCGTCGGCCTTCCGGTTCGACGGCGCGTAGCCGAGGAGATAGTAGCTGCGGGACTCGCGGCCGATGCGGGCGAGCCCCGCCGCGAGGTCGTTGCGGTCGCGCAGGCTGAACCCGCCGGTGTCGGCGGCGAGCGCCTCGCTGCCCTCGCCGCGCTCGCGCGACTCCGTGAACCACGACCCGAGGTCGCGGAACTCCGTGCGGGTCCCGACCTCGGCCGACATCCCCGTGGTCGCGGCGCTGAGGCCGCGGGCGTCGAGGAAGTAGACCGCCGCGTTCACGCGCCGCGCCTCGCTGACCACCTGCCGATAGATCCCGAGCCGCGGGTCCTGGACCATCCCGCCCGAGGCGAACACGAGCGACTTCCTCCCCCGCTCCGCGGCGAGCGCTTCGAGCGAGCGGGCGACGATGCCGAGGGCCTGCTCGTTGCGGGTGGCGGCGCGGGCGTAGACCCCGGCCGCGCGCGAGAGCACCTCGTCGCGCCAGCCCTGCACCTGGTCGGACTGGGGGGTGGTCGGGTTACCGGGAGAGGCGGTGTCCTGCAGGATCTCGCCCGTGTCGAGGTAGCGCCGCATGACGACGTCGGTCACGATCGGGTCGCGGTCGCGGTCGATGCGCATCGCCTCGTAGTCGGTCATCCGGTCGCGCACCGTCAAGCCCACGAGGCCGGGCTGCAGGCGGTCGAGCGCCTGGCGGAGCGTGTCGCGGCCCTCGGGAATGCGAGCGGTCCAGCGCGTGCCTTCCTTGGTACCGACGAGGGCGACACGGTCACCGTCCGAGACGCCGGTGGCGAGGAAGTCGGCGATGGCGGCGCGGGCCCGCACGGCCTCCGCCGGGTCGAGGTGCAGCTCGTCGAACACGACGACGAAGTGGCTGCCCAGGCGCGACGCAGGCTCCCGGTTCGAGGAGGTGCGCGGCTCGACGAGCGGCGCCGCGGCGGGAGCGAGGGCGGCCGGCGTGGCGGGCGCGGGCCGGTGCACGGCCTCGAACGCCGTGATCGGCTGAAGGACGTCGTCCTCGGTGATCGTGAAGTCCTCGCGCCGCAGGTCGAGCACGGGCTCGCCCCCGCGGTCCGTCGCCACCACGTCCACCGTGACGATCTCGGCCTCGGCGGGGAAGGTAGGCCTCTGCGCGGCCGCCTGCGGGCGGACCGCCGCCGGCGGCATCAGGGCGAGCACGGCCGCCAGGACGGCCGCCGCCACCGCGCGTCTCGGGAGCTCAGTCACGGGTCTCTCTCTCCCTCGTGCCCCTCGCGGCCACGATAGCAGACCGCCCGGGGGAAGGTCGCTTCTCTCATCCGAACTCGGGTCCGAGGATCGCGAGCTCGAGCGCCGGCCGCGCGCGGGGTCTCGCGTCGCCGAGATACATCCGCGTGAAGGGCCGCTCGTCCCGGAAGCCCAGCTCTCCGAGCGTGGCCAGCCACCGGGGCTCGACACGGGCGTCCAGAACGAGCGGCCTCGCCCGCGGGGCCCTGAGGCACGCGACGACGAGGTCGCGGCCGATCGCTTCGTTCTCCGCCACGACGGGGCCGACGTGGTCGAAGCGGTCCCCGTGCCGGCCGAAGCAGTAGCCCCGCACGCCCGAGCCTTCGCGCGCGACGTGCGCGAGATCGGGTGCTCTGGCGAGCACCCACTCCAGGACGGCGCGGCGATCGGCGCCGAAGACCTCCCGGTCGAAGGCGAGGATCGCCCCGAGATCGGCGGGCGTCAGGGCCTTGACCCCGGGCGGTCCCGCGGCGACCGGCGGGGCCTCCACGCGCATCCGTACGAGACCCTCTCCGTCCTGGAAGCCGCGCTGGAGGTAGATTCCGCGGCCGAGAGGCGTCGCGTCGAGGCCTACGCACCGCAGGCCGCCCGCTCGCACGGCCCCTTCGGCCCGGGCGAGTACGTCGTCGAAGATGCGGGTGCCGATGCCGCGGCTGCGATGCTCCGGGTCCACGAGGATCATGCAGATCCACGCGAGGGCCTCCCCGTAGCGCGCCGCCCCGCCGGCGGCCACCACTCGCCCGTCGGCAACACCCACGCGAAAGAGCCCCGGGCCCAGCGAGAGGAGGAGCCTCCAGTCCGCGAGCCCCTGGTTCCAGCCGCTGGCCCGCGAGAGACGGAGGCCCTCCGGGAGATCGGCCGCGGTCATGTCGCGGAAGTCGAGTTGGGACTCTCCTTCCGGCACGCGCTTTCCCCTACTGCGCCTTTCCCGCGAACACGAGGTCACGGAACGCGGCGGGCACGTGGAAGCTGGGCTGACCAGTCGGGGACCACGCCACCTCGACCGCGCCCTTCTCGGGGGCCTTCGGGCCGCCCGGGCGGTCGATGCGGAAGAGGTTGAAGCGCCAGCGGTCGCCGGCCTTCGGCGGCACCGCCACCGCGCGCGCCGAGGGGAGCGGTCGCAGCCCCGACCAGGGCAGGAGGGCGGTGGCCGTCCAACCCCGGACCCGGCCGTCGCCCGCCTTCGCCGCGCGAACGCGCGTCTCGAGCCCCGCGAGGTCCCAGTCGATGTCGCCCTTCTTCTCCGGCCATCCCGAGATCATGCGGAGGTCGCACACGACGTTCGCGGGGTTGATCTCGAGCTCGTAGTAGTCGCGGCCCGCCCGGCCGGGGTCGAGGAAGATCTCGACCACCTCCTCGTCCCAGAGGTGCTCGTCCCTCCGGGTCATCGTGTGCCAGGGCGAGGGGTCGTCGGCGTCGAAGCGCAGGAAGAGACCAGCCGGCGACCAGAGCGCCCGGAACCGCGTCTCGTACGGGGCGGGCCCCCACGCGACGACGGCCGCCGCCGCCCACGCCGCCTCGTCCGCGGCCAGCAGAGCCACGGAGTCGGCCGTCGCGACGGCCGCGGTGTAGGCCGGGGACGCGGGCGAGTCGGCCGCCCGGGCGGCCCTTCCGTGCGCCCCGGCCGCGACGACGAGCGCCGCCGCGACCCACGGTGCGAAGGCCGCCTGCCGCGCGCCGCTCACGCGGAGAGCCCCAGCAGCCGCTCGGCGTTCTCGTGGTAGACCTTCTTCAGGATGCCGTCGGGCAGGCCGATCCCGTAGATCCTCCAACGCCCCTGCGGCGGGACGGGCGCCGGCGCGTAGTCGAAGTACTCGTCCTCGGTCTCGAGGAAGCGGTAGTAGATCTCGTAGAGCTCGTCCTTGAAGACCTGCTGCGGCGTGCTCTCCCCCTCCGGCGGCGGCACGGCGTCGGTGCCGAAGAAGATCCGGTCCTGGTAGGTCTCGAAGAACCTCCGGGAAGCCCGCGGCTGGCGGCCGAGCTCGCCGATGCGGGCGCCGAGCTCGACGGTGAGGTTCGGGAAGCGGTCGAGCGACGCGGACACGAAGGGCAGGTTCTCCGCGTCGTGCCCCACGTGCAGGCCCACGAAGAGGGTCTTCGGGTGGCGCGCGAAGACCCGGTCGCGCGCCGCCATGATCTCGAGGTGGCTCGGGAAGTCCTTCCCGTGGAAGGACCAGTCGGGGTGGTGCCCGAGCTCGTCCCACCGCTCGTTCGTGCAGTCGATGGGGAGGAAGAAGGCCTCGGGGTCCGAGACGTGGATGTAGACGGGCAGGCGATGGGCGGCGCACGCCTCCCACATCGGGTCGAACCGCCGGTCGTCCACCTTGACGAGCGGTCCCTCCCGGCCGCGCTCGCGGAGGTAGAGTCCGAGGGTCTTCAGGACCTTGAGGCCCCTGGCCCCCGCCCGGGCCGCCTTCTCGATCGCGTCGGCCTGGAGCTGCGGGAAGCGCGGGTCCGGGAACTCGCCCCACGTCGGCTCCGTGCAGGTGTGGAAGCGGCCCGGGTGCGCGCGGTCGAAGGCGGCGATCGCCTGCTCGAGGCCGCGGCCGTAGCCGCCCGTCAGGTTGACGGCCGCCCGCACTCCCTTCCTGTCCATCACCGCGAGTGCGTCCTTCGCGGTCGTGTTGAAGGCCACCGCGTCCTCGGCCGCTGCGCCCTTCCTTCCGCCCTTCGCGAAGGTGAAGTGCGTGTGGACGTCGATGACGGGAAAGCGCGGGGTCGCGACGCGCGTCTCCTTGACGTGGAGCATGGAGCGTGGGTGGAAGTCGCTGAGGAGGAGGGGCCCGTTGCCGGGCGGGCAGGCCGGCTCCGCGGCCTGCGATCCTCGCGGCACGACGGTGCTCATCGCGCCCATTCCGAGGGCGGCGAGACAGCTTCTGCGGTCCAGCTCCATCGTTGGTCTCCTTCTATTGCCCCCGGGGAATCCGGCCGCCCGCCGCCGCGCCCTACCGCGGGCACCGGGCCAGGATCGCGTGGACGCGGCGCGTCAGGGCGAGCGCCGCGTCGAAGTCGCGAAGCCACATGTTGCGGCCGAACATCACGCCCGACGCCCCGCACTCCATGTATAGCTTCACCTTGCGGACGACGGCCGCGTCGTCGTCCTGCTTCACGCCGCCGGAGAAGAGGACCATCACCCGGCCGGCCGACCGGACCACGCGCCGCAGGCGCGCGCGGGCGTCCTCGCGGAGGGAGCGATACGGCTCGGGGCTCGCCCCCGGGTCCTCGGCGGGCTCGTGCAGCTTCACCACGTCCGCGCCCAGCTCCTCCGCCACCCGCGCCGCGTAGTCCTGGGCGAAGAGCGTTCCCTTGCCGCCCTTGGCCTCGACGTCGCGGCCGCGGGGGTACGCCCAGACGACGAGCGGCATGCCGAATCGCTCGCACTCCTGGCGCACCCGGCCGTACTCGCGGATCTCCACGTCCTGGCGGGGAGAGCCGACGTAGACGGTGTAGCCGACCGCGTCCGCGCCGAGCCGCACGGCGTCCTCGACGCTCGCAAAGGCGGGCGAAACCGCCTCGGCGTCGTCGGGGATGTTGGTCTTGCCGTTCAACTTCAAGATGAGGGGGATCCGCCCCGCGCAGTCCCGCATGTACTTCTCGGCGAGGCCGACCCCGAGGGCGATCGCGGAGTAGCGGCCCTCCACGGCGAGGCGGAACTGGAAGCTCGTGTCGAGCGCGGGCGGATTCGGGAAGAAGTCGGACGGCCCGTGCTCGAGTCCCTGGTCGAGGGGAAGGACCATTAGAGTGCCGTTGGCGGGGCCGTGTCCGTAGAGCAGCCGCCACAGCCGGGTCCGCTTGCCGTGGCCCAGGGACAAAGAGGAGAGCGCGCTACCGTTGCCGTTTCTTCCTTGACTCTTGCGTTTCATTGCGTTACTTTGCCAATGCTTTCGTTTTGTAGCTGATGGTGGATGCCTTGTCAAGCCGTATTCTCTCGCAGCAGCAGCAGCGGAGCGTGAAATGAACGGGACAGCGCAACCCTCTCATGGGTCTGCGGCCGGCGGAGGAGAGACCCCGACCCTGCCCGCTTCCGTCGACGAATGGCTCGCCGCCCTCGCCTCGGTGCCCGGTGAGCTCGGCGCGCTGCTGCGCCCCTCCTGGACGGAGCAGCTCGAGCACGGCTACGGCCACACGCTCCGGGAGATCGGACAGCAGCCGCTCACGTGGCTCGAGACGACCTCGAGGATGCGCGAGCTCGCCCCCGTCATCGCACCGAGCCTCGACGGAGCGGCGGCCGTCGTCATGACGGGCTCGGGCAGCTCCGTCTACGCGGGGGAGTGCGTCGCCCCGTGCCTGCAGCAGGCCCTGGGCGTCCCCGTCTCGGCCGTCCCGACGGGCCTCATCCTTACCCACCCGGAAGCCTGTCTCCCGCCCTCGGGCCCGTTCCTCGTCGTGTCGCTGGCCCGCTCGGGCAACAGCCCGGAGAGCCGCGCCGCGGTGGACTGGCTGCTCGAGAGCCGCCCGCAGGCCCGCCACCTCTTCATCACCTGCAACAGCCGCGGGGCCCTCGCCACGTCCTACCGCGAGCGACCGGAGGTGCGCGTCGTCGTCCTCGACGAGAAGACGGACGACAAGAGCCTCGTGATGACGAGCGCCTTCACCAACCTGGCGCTGGCCGGGCGCGCCCTGGGCTCGGTCCGCGACCCGGGCTCGTGCGCGGAGCGAGCCCTCGGCCTCGCCCGGGGCGCCGCCGGGCTGCTGCGCGAGCAGGCGAGCGAGCTGGCCGCGGTGGGGCGGAGCGGCTTCGGCTCCGTCGTCTACCTGGGCAGCGGCTGCCGCCTCGGCTCCGCCCGCGAAGCCGCGCTCAAGATGCTCGAGATGAACTCGGGCGACGTCTGGACCCTCGCCGAGTCGTACCTCGGCCTCCGGCACGGCCCCATGTCGGCCCTTCGCCCGGACACGCTCCTCGTCGCCTTCCTCTCCTCCGACCCCATGGTGCGCGCCTACGAGGCGGACCTCCTGCAGGAGCTGGACCGCAAGGGGCTGGGAACCCGCCGCGTCGTCTTCGGCGCCGGCCTCCCGACGGGTCTCTCTCCCACGCGCGACACCCTGCTCGTGGACTGCACCGCCTGTGCCGCGTGCCGGGACGAGGACCTGACCGTGCTCGACGCCCTGGTCGGGCAGCTGCTCGCGTTCTTCCGCTGCCTGGCCGCGGGCTACCGGCCCGACTCGCCTTCGGAGACGAGCGTCATCACCCGCGTCGTCTCGGGCTTCGAGATCCACCGGCGCAACGGAGCGAGGTGACTCCTTGAAGAGGGTACTCTGCGCCGGCGAGATCAACGTCGACCTGATCCTGCAGGGCTACTCCGACTTCCCCGTTCCCGGGAAGGAGGTCCTCGTCCAGGACTCGCAGCTCGTCCTCGGCAGCGCCACCGCCATCATGGCCATGGGGCTCGCCCGGCTCGGGACGCCGGTCGCGTTCGTGGGGAGGGTCGGCGACGACGTCTGGGGCCGATACTGCCTGGACGCCATGGCCGGCCGCGGCATCGACCTCTCGCGCGTCCTCCGCGGGGGCGGCCTGAAGACGGGCATCACGGTGTCGATCAGCGATCGCGCCGACCGCGCGCTCGTCACGTTCCTGGGTGCGATCAGCGCCCTGACCGGGGCGGACGTCCCCGACCACGCGATGGCCGGCCTCGACCACCTTCACGCGTCGTCCTTCTTCTTCCAGGAGGGCCTCCGCCCGCACTTTCCCGATCTCTTCGCGCGCGCCCGACGCGCCGGGCTCACCACGTCCCTGGACACCGGCTTCGATGCGAGCGAGCGCTGGGACGGCGGCCTGCGGGAGACGCTGCGCGAGACGGACCTCTTCTTCCCCAACGAGGTGGAGCTCGCCGCGATCTCCGGCAGCGCGGACCCCGCCGAGGGCCTGCGCCGGCTCGACAACGGACGCACGCGCGTCGTGGCCAAGCTGGGGAAGGACGGGGCCATGTCGCTCGACGGCGGGCGGGTCGTCCGCGTCTCCGCCTACCCGGTGGAGACCCTCGACACCACCGGCGCCGGCGACTCCTTCAACGCCGGCTTCCTTCACCGGTGGCTCGCCGGCGCGCCCCTCGTCGACTGCCTGCGGCTGGGTGCCGCCTGCGGGGCGCTCAGCACGCGCGGGCTCGGGGGCACCGCGACGCAGCCGACGCTCGAGGAAGCCGAGGCCCTCATGCGTCATCACGGGCGATGACCGCCTCCCCGCTCCGGGCCCGCGAGCCTCTCCTCGGCCACACGCGCCGGGTCAGATCCGTCGCGCTCAGCGCCGACGGAGCCCTCCTGCTTTCGGGAAGCCTGGATCGCGCCGTCCGCGTCTGGAACGTGAGCGACGGCGCTTGCGTCAAGGTCCTCGCCGGCGAGACGAGCGACGTGAACGCGGTGGCCCTGAGCCCGGACGGGAAGGTGGCGGTGTCGGGCTTCGGCGAGATGACGCTCAAGGCGGGGCTCGCCCGGGTGTGGGACGTGGCCGCCGGGAAGCCGCTCTTGGAGCTCGCGGGCCACGAGGGCGAGGTGAGCGCGGTCGCGCTCGACGCCCGTCGTGGCCGGGTGGCCACCGGGCGGCGCCGACGACACGGTGCGCCTCTGGGAGCTGGAGTCGGGGCGCTGCCTGCGCGTCCTGAAGGGCCACGACGGGTGGGTCCGTGCGGTGGCCTTCACTGCGGACGGCAGCCGCGTCGTGTCCGGCGGCATGGACGGGACCGTGCGCGTGTGGGACGCGGTCGGGGGAACCCTGCTGCGCACCCTGGGCGGGCAGGCCGACAGGGTCTACGCGGTGGCCACGAGCCCGGACGGGCGATGGGCTCTCGCCGGAGCGAAGAGCCACGAGCTGCGCTTGTGGGATCTCGGCTCGGGCGAGTGCGTCCGGGTGTTCGAGGGGCACGACGGGGTCGTGCGAGGGGCGGCCTTCCTGCCCGATGGCCGCTGGGCTCTCTCCGCGTCCGAGGACAAGACGGTGCGGATGTGGGAGCTCGCGACCGGGCGCGGCGTGGCCACCGAGCCGACCACGGGCGCCGCGCTCTGCCTGGCGGTGAGCGCCGACGGTCGCCGTGCCGCCGTCGGCACTTACGACCGGAGGGTGCTCGTCTGGGACGTGGGTCGTCCCGCCTGAGCCGGTGCGGGAAGCGGAGCGAGGCCCATGACGCCGAACAGCATCATCCGCTCCTTGAAAGGGCACTACCGCTGGTGGATCGGGGGCCTCCTCTTCTTCTCCACCGTCATCAACTACCTCGACCGGCAGACCCTGAACGTCCTGGGGCCGGCCCTCAAGGTCGAGTTCCGCTGGTCGAACAGCGACTTCGCCCTCATCATCATGGCGTTCCGCCTCGCCTACACGATCATGCAGACGGTGGGGGGCCGCATCCTGGACCGGCTCGGCACCCGCAACGGTCTCACCGTGACGGTGCTGTGGTACTCGTGCGTGGCGTCCCTCACCTCGCTCGCCAACGGATTGTGGAGCTTCTGCGCCTTCCGCTTCCTGCTCGGCGCGGGCGAGGCGGCCAACTGGCCGGGGGCCACGAAGGCGGTCTCCGAGTGGTTCCCGAGACGCCAGCGGGGCCTCGCGGTGGCACTCTTCGACAGCGGGTCCTCGGTGGGCGCGATGCTGGCCCCGGCTCTCATGATCCTGCTGATGACGCGCTTCGGTGGCTGGCGGCCGGCGTTCGTGATCGTCGGCGCCCTCGGGTTCCTGTGGCTCTTCCTGTGGCGGCGCACCTACCACCCGCCGGAGACGCACCCCGGGATCACCGGGCCCGAGCGGGCGATGATCCTCGCCGACCACGCCGCGGAGCACGCGGAGGGGGCACAAGAGAAGGGCCAGGCGCCGCCGCGCTGGTCCGACCTGCTGCGGCTACAGCAGACCTGGGGGGCCATCGCGGCGAAGGGGCTCACCGACCCGGTGTGGTTCATGATCGCGGACTGGTTCGCGATCTACCTCGTCTCCAGGGGCTACTCGCTGGAGCAGACCGTGGCCGGCTACTGGGTGCCGTTCCTCGGTTCCGGACTCGGCAATCTCTTCGGCGGCGCCTTCTCCGGCTGGCTCATCCGCCGCGGGTGGCCGGTAGGGCGCGCGCGGCGCACGGTGATCGCGGGCGGGTCGCTGGGCGTCTTCGCCCTGATCCCCGCGGCGTTCGCCACGAGCTACGTGTTCCTGCTCGCGTGCTTCGCCGTGGCCACGTTCTCCTACGCGTCGATGTCGACCATGGCCAACTCCCTGCCCGCCGACCTCTTCCAGAGCCGGACGGTGGCCACGGTGGCCGGGATGGCGGGGACGGCCGCGGGGGCCGGCACGCTCCTGGCGACGATGACCACCGGCGTCGTCGCCGACCGCTTCTCCTTCACCCCGATCCTGGTGGTCGCGAGCTTCGTGCCGTTCACCGCCGCGCTCCTCGTCCTCGCCCTCGTGCGCAACACGGAGCAGTCGGGCCGCGGTGTCCTCAAGGTGATATGACGCGCCCGCGGGTCCTCGTTCTCTCCGGGGAGACGCTCTTCCGCTCGTTCTTCGACCAGCCCCGCGCGCGACGCCTCGACCGCAAGTTCGACTGGACGCGCATCGGCGACCGCCGGGTCACCCCCCGCGTGCGCCGCCTCCTCGCCGACGCCGATGCTCTCGTCACGACGTGGGACAGCCCGCGGTTCGGGGAGGAGCTCCTGTCGCTCGCCCCCCGGCTTCGCCTCGTGGCTCACTGCGGGGGCGAGGTGAAGGCGCGCTTCGCGCGGCCGCTCTTCGACCGACTGGTGATCGCCAACGCTCCCGGGCCGATGGCCCACCTCGTCGCCGAGCTCGCGGTGACCTTCCTGCTGATGGCCGTCCGCCGCGTCGACTCGTATCGCGAGGCCTTGCGGCGCCCCTCGAACCGCATCTACGAGCGGCTGCATCTCGAGGGCGCCGGACCCGAGACGCTGCGCGGCCGGACCGTCGGCCTCCTGGGCTTCGGACGGATCGGCCAGGAGACGGCACGGCTCCTGCGGCCCTTCGGTCCCCGCCTCCTCGTCCACGACCCGTACGTGGCGACCGGGACCGTGCGGGGGCTGGGTGCCCGGCCCGTGCCCTTCCGGCGCCTGCTGCGCGAGTCCGAGCACCTCGTCCTCGCCGCCGGCCTCACCGACAAGACACGCGGCCTGATCGACCGCCGCGCTCTCCGTCTCCTTCGAGACGGAGCGAACGTCGTGAACGTGGCGCGCGGCGGGATCGTGGACCTGGCCGCCCTCACCGCGGAGGTCCGATCGGGCCGGCTCCGGTGCGCCCTCGACGTCACCGACCCGCTCGAGCCCCTCCCGGTGCGCCACCCCCTCCGCCGGATGAAGGGCGCCATCCTGACGCCGCACGTCGGCTCGGCCGCGGTGGAGGTGCGCCGCGCGATGGCCGACATCGTGCTCGACGCCCTCGAGCGCTTCTCTCGGGGCGAACGCGTGAGAACTCGCGTGACCCCGCGCATGCTGGAGCGAATGACATGAGCCCCCTCCCGCCCACTCTTCCGCGGGGACGCTGCCGGTTGGCCTTCTCCACCCTGGGGTGTCCGTCCTGGTCGCTCGCCCGCATCCTCGACAGCGCCTCCCGACTCGGATACGACGGCGTGGAGCTGCGCTTCGTCGAGGGGGACGACGCGCTCTGGGCCCGACCCGAGCTCACCGGCACCGGCCTCTCGGAGACCCTCGCCCGTCTCGCCGACGCCGGCCTCACGGTCCCCTGCGTCGACACGCGCTCGTTCTTCCACCAGCCCGATCCCGGAGCCCGCCGGCGGGCCGTCGAGGAGGCGGAGCGCGGCGCGGAGCTGGCGGCCCGCCTGGGGGCCCGTGGCATCCGCGTGTTCGGCGACCGCGTGCAGCCCGGCGCGGACCTCGCCTCGACACGTGCCTGGGTCGTGGAGTCGCTCGCCGGGTTGCGGGACCGCCTCCGGGGCACGGGCGTCGAGGTCTGGCTCGAGACGCACGGCGACTTCGCCACCGGCGCCGCCACGCGCGCGCTCCTCGAGGAAGCGGGGAGCGAGGGGCTCGGAGCGGTGTGGGACCCGGCCAACGCCTTCTCGGAGTTCGGAGAGGAGCCCGAGAAGGGCGCTGCGGCCCTCGGCACCTTCCTGCGCCACGTCCACCTCAAGGACGAGCGGCGCCCGCCCGACGGGAAGATCCCGTGGCCCCCGGTGCTGCCGGGCCGCGGGGACTTCCCGGCCACGCGCGTGCTGGCCTGGCTGCAGGCGGCGGACGGCGACCCCTGGGTGTCCTTCGAGTGGGAGAAGCGCTGGCACCCGGAGATCGAGGAGCCGGAAGTGGCTCTCCCGCATTTCCTCCGCTGGGCCGCGGACGAGCTCCGGGGGCGACGGGCGACGGAGCGCACGGGCGCGCGAGTCCTCGGCTGCGGCCGCCTGCGCGTGGAGGTCTTTCCGACTCGACCCATGATGGGCCTCGCGGCGGCGCGCGCGGTGGCCGACGCCATCCGCGACCTCCTCGCTCGCGAGGGCCGGGCGGCCGTCGTTTTCGCCTCCGCGCCCTCCCAGAACGAGTTCCTGGCCGCGCTGCGGCAGGAGCCCGGCATCGACTGGCCGAAGCTCACGGCGTTCCACCTCGACGAGTACGTCGGCATCGCCCCCGACCACCCTGCCTCCTTCCGGCGGTTCCTCGTCGACCGGCTCTTCGCCCACGTGAGGGTGGCCGCGTTCCACGGCCTCGACGGCCAGGCGCCGGACCTGGCGGCGGAGTGCGACCGCTACGCCGCGCTCCTTCGGCGGGCGGGCCCGGCCCTG
This sequence comes from uncultured Acidobacteriota bacterium, assembly GCA_963697835.1. GTDB lineage: Bacteria > Acidobacteriota > Vicinamibacteria > Fen-336 > Fen-336 > DATBSL01. Next base: position 62,735 of record CAVOPG010000001.1, read on the forward strand.
GCCATCCTCGGAGTCGGGGAGAACGGTCACCTCGCGTTCATCGACCCCCCGGTGCTGCGACTTCGCGGAGCGGGCGGACGTGCGCGTGGTGGACCTCGACGAGGCGTGCCGGAGGCAGCAGGTGAGCGACGGCTGCTTCCCGAGTCTCGAGGACGTCCCGCGCACCGCGCTGTCGCTGACGGTGCCGTTCCTCCTCCGTGTCCCGCGCGCGGTCGCCATCGTTCCGGGGCCGGCCAAGCGTGCCGCGATCCAGGCGGCCATCCTCGGTCCGGTGACCACCGCCTGCCCGGCGTCCGTTCTCCGCCGCCACCGCGACGCGACCCTCTTCCTCGACGAGGATTCCGCCGCCGGTCTGGGCTGAGGCCCACCGAGTGGCTTCCGACTCAGAAAGGAGACCCCCATGACCCCAGAATACGCCGCGGCGAAGGTCGCCCTGGCCGGGCTCGCACTCCTGCCTCTGGCGGCCGGTCGAGGAGCGACCGCCGCCGAGCCCTCGCTCGCCGAGCTTCTCCGGAGCGCGGGTGAGTACGTGCTCGGCTACGAGCACGCCTTTTCCGTCGTCGTGGCCGAGGAGGTGTACGTCCAGCGCCTGCGCGCGTCGCCGAGCGGTCCGGTCCAGGAGACGCGCTCCTTGAGCTCCGACGTCGTCTTCGTACGCGCCCCCGGCACGGTCCTGCCCTGGTGGCTGCTGCGCGACGTCTACGAGGCGGACGGCCGGGCGGTCCGGGACCGGCAGGCGCGTCTCGAGAAGCTCCTCGTCGGGGGCCGGCCCGACGGCCTCGAGCGGGCGCGGGCCATCGCCGACGAGGGGGCACGCTTCAATCTCGGCCGGGGATTCCGGAACTTCAACGTGCCGACCCTCGTGCTCGCCTTCCTCCATCCCTCCGTCCAGCCCCGGTTCGCGTTCGAGAGGAAGGGAACGGCCACGATCGAAGGGCGCACGTTCGTGGAGCTGGCCTTCCACGAGCTCTCGGCCCCCACCCTCGTCCGCGGCCCGGACTCGCACCCCGACGTGCTCGCCACTGGCCGGGTGTGGGTGCACGCGGGAGACGGCACGGTGGGCCGCACCGAGCTGGTCCTGCAGCTGCCCGGGGACGGCGCGACGACCCGTTCGATTCTCACCACCGAGTACCGCCCCTACCGCCCGCTGGCCCTCTGGGTCCCGGTCGAGATGCGGGACCGCCTCCAGACCGAGCTCGTTGGGGCGCGGGGCCGGTCCGGCAGCGTCGAGGTCGTCGACGGCCTCGCCGCCTACAGCGCCTTCCGCCAGGCCGGGGTCAGCACCGAGGAGTCGTTCCGGCTGCCCGAATCCGACCCCCGCTGAGCTGGCCGCTCTCGGGCCGGGCGCGAGCGACTTGAGGGCCGGCCTCCGTATCGTTAAGGTTGCGTCTCCGCCTGCGCAAGCCCGGTGGCCGGCGGGGAAGCGGAGGAACACACGATGGGCAGGGGCAGGGGTCTCACCGTCGTTCGACCGGCGCGGGTCTGGCTCGCCGCCTCGATGATCGCGATGGGCGCCGCCCAAGCCTGGGCGCAGCCGGCGGCGGCCGCCGACGTCGCTCCGGCGCCGCCGCTCGAGCAGATCCTGGAATCGCTCACGAAGGCGAGCACGGGCAACGTGGCCGATGCGGTGGACGAGGCCACGGGCGTGCGCGGCTTCATGTCGCACGACATGAAGCCCGTCTTCCGGGCCAAGGTCGTGGGCCCTGCCGTCACCGTCCTGCTGCGGCGGGCCCTGCGCACCGACAAGCGCGACTGGCCGAACCTTCAGATCCAGACCCTCGACGAAGCGCCGCCCGGCAGCGTGATGGTCGAGGTCATGGAGGACGGCCTCGACACCGCCGGGGTCGGCAACCTGATGGCGACGACGGCCAGGGTCCGAGGACTGGCGGGGATGGTGATCGACGGCGGCGCTCGCGACGTCGAGGAGATCGAGGAGATCGGCCTCCCGGTCTGGAGCCGCAGCCACACGCCGGCCACGTCGGTGGGCCGCTATGTCCCCGTCGCGAAGAACGTCGCCGTCGTCTGCGGAGGGGTCGTGGTCCGGCCCGGGGACTGGATCGTCGCAGACAGGACCGGCGTCGTGGCCGTGCCGAAGGAGGCGCTCTCCCGGGTCCTCGAGCTCCTGCGCCAGTACGACGACAAGGAGACGCGCATGGTGCCGCTCATCCGCGAGACGAAGTCGATGGGCAAGGCCCTGGAGAAGTTCAACCGGTACTAAGGAGGATCGTCACCCTCTCGCAGATTCACCAATCTGGTGCATCATTCCGCCAGGCCCCCGACACGGGAATGGACTGGAGGAGAAGATGGGATGCCCGATCGGCCTCGGGACGATGGTGGTCGCCGCCCTCGTCCAGACGACGACACCGGGAGCGACGCCTTTCTCCCGCGCCGCCGACGAGCAGGCGGTCGCCGACCTGGACACCCGGTACCAGGCGGCCGTGAAGAGCAACGACGCCGCGACCATGGACGAGATCCTGCTCGACGACTTCGTCCTGGTGGTGGGAAACGGCACGACCTTCACCAAGCAGGACCTCCTCGAGGAGGCACGGACGAAGCAGACGACCTGGGAACGCCAGGACGAGGAACCGGGGACGCAGAAGGTCCGCGTCTGGGGCTCCACCGCAGTCGTCACCGCCAAGCTGTGGCTGAAGGGCACGCGGGCAGGAAAGGCCTTCGAGAGGAAGCTCTGGTTCAGCGACACCTACGTTCGCACGGCCGAGGGGTGGCGCTACGCCTTCGGCCAGGCTTCGCTGAGCCTCCCCCCCGCTCCCTGAGCTCTCCGGAGCTCAGGGTCCTCCGCGACCGAGCCCCCGCGGAATCGACACTCCGTCTCCGCGCCGCTTCATCATCTCGGCACCCCGCTCAGGAACGCCGACACGTCCCGAAAGAAGGGCTGGGGCTGCTCGATCCAGGGAAAGTGCCCGCACCTCTCGATGAACTGGAGGGAGGCCTGCGGGAGGCTCTCCCGGATCTCGTGCGCGGTCGAGTCGCCGGTCGGATCCTGCCGTCCCTGGATGATCAGGACGGGAAAGCTGAGCCTTTCGAGGGCGGACCGCAGGTCGTACGGCCTCGCTTTGAGGTCGGCCATCATGAGGTTGTAGACCTCGGCCGAGAAAGCCTGGGGCGGGGTTGCCGCGGCCAGCAGCAGGGCGACCTTGCGGTCGAAGACGTACCCGGGCGCCGCGGCCCGGAAGCGCTCGTACAGGGCTCGCTGCGGGTCGGCCGCGGAGCGGGCGGGATCGCTCCAGTACTTCACGAGCTCACGCTCCTCGAGCGTCAGCCGGGCCACCTGGTTGTCGAAGAAGTAGTCCAGGAAGCGGAGAGTGGGACCACCCGAGGCCACCAGCACGAGGGCCTGCACCCGGCCGGGATGGCGAGTGGCGTAGGCCATGGCCAGCATGCCACCCCAGGAGTGGCCCAGCACGACCCACTTGTCGAGCTGCAGATGCGCCCGCAGCGCTTCCACGTCGGCCACGTAGGTGTCCAGGTTGACCGTGGTCGCGTCCAGCGCGTCCTGCCTCGTCTTCCCGGTCCCGCGCTGGTCGAGAAGGATGTATCGATGCGTCGCGCCGAGCCCGGCCGCGATCGGCTGCATGTAGTCCGGCGGCATGCCCGGCCCCCCGGCGAGGAGCAGCAGCGGCTCTCCTTCGCCGAGGACGGCATAGTGAAGCGACCCGCCCGGAACCCGGACCTCTCCTTCGGACGACCCGCCGGCAGCGACGGCGACGGTCTCCGCGGCGAGGGCGAGCGGCCCCGGCAGAACCAGCGAAACCGCAACGGCGAGCGTCGGCAGCCCCTTCATGGTGATCCTCCGCTTCACCGCGCTCCGGCCGGGGCCTCGGCGGCGGCCTCGCATGGCACCTCGTGCCTCGCCCGGGAGTGCTTCTCGAAGTGCCGGACGTCCGTTTCGAGCATCCGCGAGTCGTCGCCGGTGAAGACGCCGATGCAGGCGAGGTCCTCCGGCCGCATCCGCCCGCCGCAGTAGGCGAACGCCTCCTCCGGGTCGTTCCGGCCCGCGGCGAGGATCTTGTAGTGGATCACCGGCCGAGACAGCGTCTGGATGAGGTCGGTCATCGCCCGCCGGTCCTCCTCGCGGTATTCCTCGACCGCCCCGTGGACGTGCTCGGGGTCGTCGGTGCGGGGAGTCGGGTTGTAGTAGCAGCACATGTAGTAGTCCACGTCGAGGTGCCTCTCGGCCCACTCGAAGACGGCCGTCGAGTGACCCGCGATCCCCGCCTTCATCCCCATCGACCGGATGAGCGCGATCGCGCCCGCCACCTCCCCGGCGCGACCCTGGGCCACGAGGTGGTCCATGACCCCCCCGTGGATGTGGCACGCGACGGCACCTCCGCGTGAGGCACGGCGCGCGCAGGCCTCGGAGTCGCCGACCTCCGGGCAGGTCTGGGCGAGCCAGAGGAGCTTCCCCCCGTCGTCGCGGTACTCGAGGAGCATCCGCATCACGTGGAAGTCGGTGCGGGCGACGAGACCGGTGATCCCGAGCCGTTCGGCCTCGAAGAGGGTCTCCTTGATGCGGCCCACGGTGTAGTGGTGCACCATGCGCTCGTCGCGGTCGACACCCTGGTGCGAGAAGCCGCTGAAGGGGTTCGATCCGAGCAGCAGCCGCGAGAGCCGCAGATCGCCGATTGTCGTCGTGTCCATGATTGCCTCCTGGTTCGTCGATGAAGAAGCCCCGTCCGTCAGGCCGGGAACCGCGCGAGGAGCGCCTCGAGATTGCCGGCCAGCACCTTCGCCTTCTGCTCCTCGGACAGGAAGCTGTGGTGGATGCGGGCGAGGACCGTGCTCGGGTCGTTGATCGAGAAGTCCGAGCCGAAGAGCACGCGGTCGGGGCCGATCGTCTTCACCGCGTACTCGAGCATCCCCATGCGGTCGTGGCCGTAGCCGGAGGTGTCCATGTAGCAGTTCGGGTGCTTCGCCACGAGGTCGATCCTCTTGAAGATGTGGTCGAATTCCTTCTCGTCCCCGAAGTGGGGGAAGACGATCGTCGCCTCGGGGAACTTCGAGACGATGTACCCGATCTCGTCGTGCTCGGTGTGGACGTCGAGCACCATGCCGAGCTTCACGACCTCCTTCACGAGCAGCTCGAACTCCTTGATCGTGTACTCGTAGGGAGCCATGTAGTTGCACAGCTCGCCCACCCAGACGAAGCCGAGCTGCTTGCGGCAGTACTCGACCTCCTTCAGGGCCTCGTCGATGTGCTGCGGGTTCACGACGCAGGCCCCGACGAAGCGGCCCTTCGTCTTCTCGACGAAGCGCGCGACCTCGCGGTTGCCGGCCACGAACTCGGCCGGCGTGCCCTTCTCCTGGGAGCGTTGGGAGTTGATGATCCCGCGCTCGACACCGGTCTCGTCGAGGTAGGCCACGAACTCGTCGAAGTTCCGGGTGACCGTGTGCCACTGCCAGAGCTCGCCGCTCTCCGCCGGGCAGTGCAGGTGGGCGTCGAAGACGCGGACCGGAGCCGTGGCCGGAGCCGCGGCACGGGCCGGAGAAGCGTCCGCACCGACGGCCTTCCACGCGCCCAGCGCGGAGACCGCGGCGCCGGCCTTCCGCACGAACTGGCGACGGGTGTGGTTCTGGCACATGACGTTCTCCTTCCTCAGGGCCGCCGCGGGCTGGCCGCGGCGAGGCCGGGCACGGAGCGGAGGGCGTTCTCGCGGAAGATCCGCCGCAGAACGGCCTCGGGCAGGGCGAGGCCTTCGACCTGGCGGCCGTCGAAGTCGACCGTTCCCCCGGTCGCGAAGTAGGCCCAGTCCCGCGCGTACTCGGCCTCGAGGCGCCGCACCGTCTCCAGGGGATCCTGGCCGGGCATGATCCCCATGTCGGTGCCGTAGAGGACGCGGTCCTCGTACCTGAGGAGGAAGGCGCGCACCTTCTCGCGCGGCTGGAGCGTCAGGTGCTTGACCCGCGCGGCCGTGTCCACGACGAAGTTCGGGTAGCGGTCGAGCCGTTGCGCGATCGCTTCGACGTCCTCCTCCATGCTGCCGAGGTGGCAACCGACGACCTTCAGCGTCGGGTGCCGGGCCAGGAGCCGGTCGCGCCCCGCGAGGATCGCCTCCTTCGACGGCATGCCGGGGCGGCCGTGGACGTGCCAGGCCGGCGCGCTCTTGTAGTAGTCGTAGTCCGGGCTCTTCGGGTCGAGCGGCTCCCACGCCGCGATCGGCTCGGCGATGTGCGCGTACACGGTCGTGCCGCGCCGGGCCAGGCCTTCGAAGACGGCGGCGAAGGCGGCGTCGTCCGGCAGGAGGTAGCGGCCCGCAGCGTCGCGCAGCTCCATGCCGAGGCTCTTGTACACCTTGACGCCGTGGGCTCCCTCGGCGAGCGCGCGGTCGACCTCGGCGAGCGCGCGCCCGGCGAAGCCTGGCTCGGCAAAGCCCGCGTCGTCGAACGTGGCGATCCAGGGCAGACGGCCGTGGGCGACCTCCGCGAGGTGACGGACGATCGCGTGCTGGGGCGCCACCTTTTCGTAACCCTTCTCGTAGCGGTCGACCACGCACACGTTCACCGCGGTGAGGTTCAGCCGGTCGAGCAGGTCGAGGACCGGCTTCGCCTCGGCGAAGAAGTGGGCGTGGGCGTCGATGCGGCCGAGCGTCCCGGGCGAGGGGCGGTTGGCGTCGGCGGCCAGAGCCGAGGCCGTGCAAAGCAGCGCGAGCGCGGTCGCCTGCGTCTTCATGGGTTCCCCCCTTCGAGCGCGACCGTGAACCGCGCGAGGTCCCAGTCGATCCCGGTCGGCCGTTCCGTTGCGGGTGAAGCGGATCTTCAGGCGGCGGCCGTCGCGCGCGGCCCGAACGTCGGCGAGCGCGCGCTCGCCCGCGGATCGGCCGCGGAGCAGGTTCAGCAGGAAGGCCTCATTCCCCGCGAAGGCCGGGTGGATGGCGACGCGCGTCGTCTCCCGGAACGTGAACGGCTCCGCCTCGGGCTTCGCGACCGCGTGGCGGGCCCAGGCCACGGTCTGTCCTTCCGAGAGGAGCCGGTGGAGCTCGAGGACCGCGCCTCCCTGCGCCGCATCGAGACCGTCCTCCGTGCTCCGGACCTCGGCCTTCGGGTCCAGGTGGAGGAGCCACTCGGCCTCGCGCGGGGCCTTCACGCTGTCGGAGAAGATCGACATCTTCGTGAGCCGCGTCCCCGGAGGCATCGGCGCCGCGCGGAACGCCACCCGGCTGCCCCGCCCCAGAGCGACCGGGCCCGAGACCTCGATCAGGTGGTCGTCCCGGTCCTCGTTCCGGCTCGTCCAGGAGTGGACGGTCCGGCCGTCGACCTCGAACGAGTACCGCCCCGCCCCGGGGACGTTGTCGAGGTACACCGCCGCGATCCGGTAGGTGCCGGGCTCGCCGGCGAACGACACGAAGGCCTCGCCCTGCGGGCCCACGACGTAGCCGTTCCCGGCGTGCGTCAGCCCGCCTGCGGTCTCCAGGGCCTGGGGCTGGAAGTCGTGGACGACGCCCTCCTCCCGCAACGCGATCTCGTCCGCGACCACGAGCACGTCCGGCTTCACGAACAGGAGGTGACGCGCAAAGCGCTGCAGGCCGAGGGCCGGGTGGTAGGCGCGCGTCACGTCGCCCACGACGTAGTCGTAGCGGGCGGTCGTCTCGGCGTGGACGATCTCGGGGAAGTGAGAGAAGCGGAGCGCTTCCATCGAGCCGAAGGCGTTCTGCTCGCCGAGCTGCCCGTGGCGCTTGAAGAGCATCGTGCTGTGGTCCGAGGTGCGCTCCTGCCCGGTGTAGAGCGGGTCGATGGCGAGGAACTGGCCGTGCGAGAAGACCTGGAAGGAGCCGGAGTCGGCGTCCTGGTGACCCGTGCCGAAGTCGAACACGGCGTCCTTCGACAGCGTCCGACCCATGAACGGCCCCGACTTGAAGCCGACGAGCGTGGCGTCGGGATCGGTCCAGGAGGATCGCATCATCACCTGCTCGATCTCCGGGAAGCGGGCGAACGTCGGGAACGTGGCCGGGTCGGCCGGCGCCACCGTGGGGTCGTACGCCAGCAGCATCATGAACCCGCGGCTGCCGAGCCCCTTCTCGCGCAGGCCCACCGTCTCCCGCCCCATCCACTGCGCGACTCCGTCCCGGTGGAGCCGGGCGAGAGTGAAGAGATGCTGCGCGGTCGAGGTCCAGCCCCGCCTCGGCGCGTCGCCGAAAGTCATCGCCCACTCGTCGGCGGTCCTCCGGGGCAGGAGGCCCTGGAGGAGGTACTCCGGGAAGTGGCGCACCCAGGGGCGATCCGTGTAGTCCTCGCCCAGGAGATCCCGGGCCAGGAGGGCGTAGAGGAGGAGGTACTCGCCGCCGTAGCCGGCGTAGGCGTAGCCCTCGAGCGACGAGCCGTCCTCGGGCAGGACGGCGAAGGTGCGCTCGAAGAAGCGCGCCGTCACCCGCTCCCACTCGGGCGCCCGCGGGTCCTCGCCCCACAGCGCGGCGGCGGCGAAGGCGAGGGCCGCGGTGTTCGAGTACGAGTGGTTCTGGAAGTACTGGTTGCGCCACCACACCCGCTCCTCAGTGATCCGCCGGTGCTGGGCCGCCGCCTCTCGCGCGAGCCGCTCTTGGACCGTCACCCGCTCCGCGGGTGTCAGCTCCCCGTAGAGCCAGTCGTAGCCGAGGGCGATGCCGAGGATGTAGTGCGCGGGGACGAGGAACGCGAGGTCCTCGTTCGTGCTCCACTCCTCGTCCGCCGACAGGCGCAGCAGCTGGGCCTTCGCCACGGCGAGGAGATCGTCGCGGCCGGTCATGAGCCACGCGAACGCCAGCTCCGGCACGAGGTCGCCGTCGTAGCGCGCGTCCCCGAGCGGCGCCTCCCGCTTCGACACCGCGACCATGCGCGGCAGGTCCTGAAGGTAGCGTTCCCAGAGGAAGCGGTGGGTCGTGTCGAGGCGTCCCCGCAGCTCCGCGACGCGAGCGGCATCGAGGAGCAGGCGCGGGTGAGCGGCCCGCACCGCCGGCGTGGCGGCCCCGACCCGCCGGGCCACGAACGCCACCGCGCGGTCGAAAGCGCGCCCGACCGCGGGGTCGGCGAGCCCGGGGCCCTCGATGTCGAACACGTGGCCGAGCCCGGGCAGGGTGACGAGCTCGTGGGGCACGCCCGCCGCCCGGAGCGCGTGCGCCATCTCCACCGACCGCTCGTAGGGCACGTCCGCGTCGCGGTCTCCGTGGAGGAGCAGGGTCGGAGGGTAGTCGGGCCCGACGTTGCGAACGGGGCAGAGAGCGTCGAAGGCACGCGGCTCGCGGTCGGGGTCGTGGCCCGCGACGAGCCGCGGCCACAGGCCGCGCTGGCGGGCGTAGCGGTAGAAGACGAAGCGCCGGTCCTCGTCCCCCTGCACGAGCGGCTCGCGCCCGACCGCGCGCTCGGCCTCTTCGGGGCTCACCGCCGGATCGCGCAGGTAGCCGGGGTCGGGACGGTTGTACCAGGGGCCCGCAATGTCGCCGTAGCCGTAGAACGAGACGACGGCCCGCGGCCGCGGGCGGAAGCGCTGTCCGGCCATGAGGGCCAGGTAGCCGCCGGCCGAGTGGCCGACCACGGCGAGACGCGCCGGGTCGAGGCCGAGGGACGGACCCTCGCGCTGAAGCCACGCGTGCGCCGCGTCGAGGTCCTCGAGGATGCCGTCGAGCTTCGTCTCGGGGGCGAGGCGGTAGTCGATCGAGACGACGGCGAGGCCGGCGCGCAGGTAGCGCTCGCGCTCGTCCTTCGGCAGCATCCCGCGGTCGCCGAAGACGAGGGCGCCGCCGTGGATCCACAGGACGACCGGGTGGGGCCCGGGGCCCGCCGGACGGAAGACGTCGGCGGGGATGGCGAGCGCGCCGACCGTCCGGTAGGTGACGGTCTGCGGCGGCTCCTCCGCCGAGCCGCCGAGCGCCAGGAGTGCACCGCCACACGCGACCGCGCCGAGCGCTCGTGCTACCTTCCGTCCGGCTTCGAAGAGGGGGTGGCGGTGGCGCCGGGACAGCTCTGGCGATCGCTCGACAAGAGGCTCGAGAGGATCGGGGACCCGCACTGGGAGCGCGCGGGCCTGGCGATGGGCCTCCTGGCCTGCGCCTCGATCGCGTCCCAGCTGGTGCACGAGCTCTCCTCCCGGGTCCCGAGCAGCCTCTCCTGGCCGTTCCTCCTCGGGTTCGCCTTCGTCTACGCCTTCTGGTTCCTGTACGGTCTCCGCTTCCGGCGCGTGGCCATCTGGCTCTCCAACGGCGTCGCCATGGTCCTCCAGGTGCTGCTCACGACGGTGGCGGTCCTCAAGGGCTAGCCTCGGCGCCGGTCATCCTCACTCCTCGAACTTGAGCTGGTGGGCGTCCCTCTCGCGCCCGGTGGGCACGCCGAGCTCGCCGTAGAGCGCCGGGCGGCGTGCCTGCATCCAGAGCCGCCCGGTGGCCTTCTCGAGCAGCGCGGCGTCGAGAAGGGCGACGACCATGTCGTCTCCCGCCTTCCCGGTCTCGGCGAGGACCCGGCCGTACGGGTCGAGGATCATGGCGTTCCCGGTTCGGATCTCGTCGTCGTCGACACCCACGCCGTTGCTGAAGACCAGGAAGAGCCCGTTGTCGTGAGCGCGGCTCGGCAGCCAGCGCATCAGCCAGGCCCGACCCTTCTCCCCCCGCAGCTCCCGCTCGATCGCGTCGGGGTTCTCGTGCCGCTCGTCCCACACCCGGCGTTCGATGACGCCCATCAGGTGCGGGTTCGTGGTGCGGCAGCCGCCGGTCTGGTGGGGGGCGAGCAGGACCTCGGCCCCGCGCAGCGCCGCGATGCGGACGTTCTCGACGATGTTGTTGTCGTAGCAGATGAGCAGCCCGGCGCGAAAGCCGTGCGGCGTGTCGAAGACCGTGTGCTCGCTTCCCGGGTGGATGGCCGGGTGCTCGAAGGCGTGGATCTTGCGGTGGCGGACGAGCCGGCCGTCGGGCATGGCCACGACGTAGGTGTTGTGGAACACGTCGCCGCCGGCCGACTCGACGAGGCCCGCCCCGACGCTCATCCCGACGTGCCTCGACAGCGCGAGCAGCCTCTCGCCGCTCGGCCCGGCGGGCACCGGCTCGGCCAGGGCCGCGAGCTGGGGCACGGTGAGGTGGCGCAGGAACCAATAGCCGGTGAGGCAGCATTCGGGGAAGAGCGCGAGCGCGGCACCCTTCCCGGCCGCCTCGCCCGCCAAGCGCTCGAGCTTCGCGAAGTTCGCGCCCTTGTCCCCGGCGACGCTCTCCATCTGCACGCTCGCCACCCGGACGTCGCGCATCACGCGCCTCCTGACTCGATCCCGACTTCCGCGAACACGAGCTGCTCCTTGCCGTCACGCGTCTCCGCCACGACCCGGCCCGCCGGATCGACCACGAAGCTCGGCCCGACGAAGTCGAGGCACGGGTGAGGACGGCCGGCCTGGTTGACGAAGAGCGCCCAGAACCGGCCGTCCCGCGCGAGGCCGGGGATCGTCTCGTAGAAGTCGTCGCGCATCTGGTCGTGGGTCTTCCAGGTCATCCGGCCGGTGCGCCGGAGCCACGCCACGATCTCCTCCATCGAGTCGTAGTCGATCACGCGGCCGTCCGCGTCGAGCGCGTCCGCGTCCCAGGCGTGGGGCATGAGGACGATCTCGGCGCCGGCGCGTGCGTAGCCCGCGAGCAGCTCGGGGTACTGGTTGTCCCAGCAGATGGAGACGGCCATGGCGCGGTCGAGGGCGCGGAGGACGGGCTGCTCGGCGTGCCCCTGCCAGAACGGCGCTTCGAGCTTGGGGATGTGGTTCTTGCGGTAGACGCCGGCGAGCGTCCCGTCCGGATCGACGACGGCGTAGGCGTTGTAAGGCAGAGGGTCCGCTCTCTCGCTGAAGCCGAAGCCGATGGCGAGGCCGAGGCGGCGGGCCAGCGCCCGGACGCAGGCGATCGACGGGCCGTCGAGAGTCTCCGAGACCGAGGCCAGCCGCTCGTCCTTGCAGATCCCCGGGACGCAGAGCTCGGGGAAGACGACCAGCTCCGCGCCGCCGCTCTTCGCCCGCTCGGCCCAGCCGGCCATGCGCTCGAGGTTGGCCCGGTTGTCCGCCCACGGACAGTGGATCTGGGCCAGGGCCACGCGGAGGGGTGTCGCGGGCGTCACGGCACGGGCACAGCTTCGAGGAGCAGATAACCGGTGAACGATGCCGGAAGGAACGGGGAGGCGGCGTCCACCTCGCCGAGGTCCGTGCCCTCGACGGAGTCGCGGACCCTGTACCGGCCCGGCCCCAAGCCTCGCAGCTCGATCCGGGCCTTCCAGGGGACCGCCGGGTCCGGGGCGAAGAACGCGTAGTGCATCCGCCCGTCCTTGGCGATCGCGTAGCCCTCCGGGACGTCGTAGCCGTGGACGTAGAGGTTCAGGAACGTCCCGCGCGCCAGGCGGTTCGCGTTGTAGAAGCCGATCCACTTCTTCCAGTGGGCTTCCTTCGCGGGGTCGAGGAAGACGGCCTCGAGCTTCTTGCCGTAGTCGGGCCAGGTGAACTTCGTTCCCACGACCCCGCCCGGCCCGATCGTCGAGGCGAAGTCCCTCCCGACCTCGAGCCAGTTGTCCTTGTCGACCCGCTTCATCTCCGACAGCTCGACGTGGTCGCCGTAGACGGCGGCCTCCGGCCCCAGCAGGGCCTTGTACATCTTGATGCGCCGGCGCACCTGAAGCGCGCCCACCGGGTCGGCGGTCACCGCCTGGTCCATGTACGGCAGCCAGGCGACGTTGGGAGGCGTGCCGCACGGGCAGATCTGGGTCACGCTGTCCGGCTTCAGGGCGCGCGTCGTCTCGAAGATCGCCTTGTAGGCGTCGCCCACGGCCTGGACGGACTCGTCCGGGGAGCGGTGGCGGTGCGCGGGGTTGTGGCAGGGCGGGACGGTGAAGACGTTGTCCAGCTTGTGCCCGTCGAACCCCCACTCGCGCACGAAGCGCTCGGTCAGCGTCCGGAGGTACTCCCGGACCTCGGGCACGGCGGGGCAGAGTGTGGCCAGACGGCGGGCGGTCCGCGCGTGGCGGCCCGCCTCGTCGAGGATCAGCCACTCCGGGTGCCGGGCGACGACGGAGCTCTGCGCGTAGGGGTGCCCCGCGTACCGGCCCTCGCCGTCCTCGACACCGAGAGGCAGCCACCAGATCTGGACCTTGATGCTCTCGCGGTGGAACGCCTCGACCATCGTACGGATCGAGTCTCCCGGGAACGTGTCGGGCCGCGGGAGCCAGTCGCCGTAGCCCGCGAACCAGCGATCGTCGAGAGTCGCCCAGCCGATCCCCAGCTCCTTCAGCTTGGGGATCGTGCCGACCATCAGGGCCGGGGTCACGTCGAACTCGTAGCCCCAGCCGCACCAGGCCGGCTCGTAGGCCGCATCGGAGGGGCGCGGTATCGGCCAGCCCTCCCGCTGCCGGGCCAGCGAGTAGAGGCGGAGAGGCTCGTAGAAATCGCCGGCGAAGACGGCCAGGAAGGTCCGGGGTGCCGTGTACTCCTCGCCGGGTGCGAGCGTCCGACGAGGCTCGACGACCAGCGAGGTCGCGACGCGCCCGTCGGGCTCGACCGCGACGGGCAGCGACGCGACCTGGGGCAGCGCCTCCAGGTGGCCGACGGCCGTGCCCACCGAGCGCGTCCAGAAGGCGACGACCGGCACGCCGCCGCCCAGGCGGTTCTCGAGCTGAGCTCCGAGGACGTTGGCGCGGGCGAATCCCTTCGCCAGAGGGAGGATCTCGTCCTCGCCCCACTCGACGCTCGCTCCGTGGAACGACCAGAGCTCGAAGGGGGCCGCCTTCGGCTCCACGAGCGAGGCGTTCAGCCGGTGCGCCTGCTGGACGACTCGCTCGAGCCTGACCTCGCGGGCGCCGGCGTTGCGATAGGTGACGGTGCTGAGGGCCAGGCCCGGGAAGTCGCCGTGGACTTCCACGGCGAGAACCTTCTCGAGGGCAGCCGGCCCCTGGCTTCGCGCTCGCACTTCGACGCGCTTGCCGGCCCCGAGGCTGCCCTGCACGTCCGTCACGACCGCGCCCGCCAGGTCGAGGACGAGGGCGCGCGCGGGGGCGCCGGCGATCGCGACCGCGTCGCCGGCGCCGCCGGGCTCCTGCAACGACGGCCACCGTTCCCCGTCCCGCAGCGCGCCGTGCAGCTCGCCCGAGGGCAGGAGCCGGAACTCGGTCGTCGACGTCCGGAGCACGATCGGCCCGGCGGCATCGCGGGTGACCGCGACCCCCTCGGCCCCCGCGCCCGGGGCAGCCCAGACCGAGAGGGTCCCCAGGGTCGCCAGCGCGGCCAGCCGCCTCATCGCATCCCCGCTGCTTCCACCGACTGCCTCCCTGTCACCGCGCCCCCACCTTCGCGGCCTTCGCCGCGCGCTCCGCCACCTGGAGGGCGTTCGTCCGGTAGAGCTTCTCCAGGACCGGGTCGGCGAGCCCGAAGCCGGAGTAGCTCCAGTGGTACTCGAAGATCGGCGCGTAGAAGTGCTCGTCGAGCGTCTCGAGCATGCGGAAGGTGAGCCGGTACATGTCCGGGTCGGCCCCCATGTCGGTGCCGTAGACGAGGCGGTCCTGGTACCGCGTGAAGAACCGGGCCGCGAAGCGGGGGATCACGGCCGTCTCCGCGTAGCGGGCCGAGATGTCGGCGTAGAGGTTGGGCAGGCTATCGAGGAGGGGCCCGAGGCGGTCGAGGTCGTAGTCGAGGTTGGCGAGGTGGCAGGCCACGAAGGTCGTGCGCGGGTGAGCGTGCACGGCGCGCCGCAGCACGTCGATCATGCCGGCGTGGTCGACGATGCCGGGCTGATCGTCCAGCCTCCAGTTGACGGCGTTCATCATCCCGTCGTTCGTCTCGTCCATCTTCTGGTACATCCAGATGGGGTCGGCGACGTGGATGTTCACGGGCAGGCCCAGGTCGGCGCAGCGGTCGAGGAGGGGAGCGATCCTCTGGTCGTCGAAGTGCAGGCCGGGCGCCTTGCCGAACCCCATGCCCTTGCCCTTGTCGCCCTCCTCGCCCACGCCCTTCGCCCCCTTCCGAAAGCAGCGCTCGAGCTCGGCGACGGCGGCGGGGCCGTAGCCGGGCTGGTCGTAGCCCGTGTAGTCGAAGCCGCACCACAGCTCGAAGCGCGTCGGGTACCGGGAGTAGAGCTCCACGAGACGGTCGAACTCCGCCCCGTGCGCCTGGGTGAGGAGGACGGTCTTCTCGACGCCCACCTCGTCCATCACCTTCACCCAGCGGTCCACGTCCTCCGGGGTCTTGGCTCCGGGGTGCGAGTGCATGTCGATCGCCGGATAGCGCGCCCGCGCCACGCTCGTGACCGGGACCTTGTGAATGGAAACGGGCCTGTAGTCCTTCAGGAGGATCCGGTCGGGCCCGTTCGCGCCGGCCGCCGGCGCCTGTGCGTGCGCGACGCCGGCGCCGCACAAGGGCAGCATGAGCAGCCCGACCGCCACGGGACCGAGAGGCCGGAGGGACGCCCGCGAGGGAACGCTCATGACAGTCCTCCTTCTATGGCTCCTGGAGCGCCAGGCGCGCGATGTGGTGCGGCATGCCCTTGTCCGGGAGCACGAACACCTGGCGCAGGACCTCGTCTCCTTCGGGGACGCGACCGAGGGCGCGCAGCAGCAGGCCGCGGGCGCACGTCGCGACCGCGGGGTAGTGGCCGCCGCGGAAGAGGTAGGTTTCCGCCTCCGCCAGGGCCGCCTCGAGCCGCGGCCGCCACTCGGCCTCGCTCGCCTCGCCGAGCCGCTGCGCCGAGCGGTACGCGAAGGCCGTCTGCCGGAAGTCGCGACCCGCCGCCGCCTGCCGCCAGTGACCGCGGGCGGCGGAGTCGTCGCCGAGCAGGGCCGAAAGCTCACCCCGGTAGTACAGGAAGCGCGGCGACGCGACGAAGGCCTTCATGCCGTCCTTCGTGAAGTCGAAGCCGGTCGCGGGCTCTTCGAACGCCGCCGCGAGCGCCGCCGCCTCGGCCTTTCGTCCCCCGCCGGCGAGGGCGAGCGCCTCACGGAGCTTCACCTCGAGGTAGACCTGCCGCACGTTCGTCCCGAACTCCTCACGGGGGAAGAAGCGCCCGGGGAAGAGCCGCTCGGCCTCGCCGAAGCGGCCCGCCTCGGCGAGCGCCAGGGCCAGCTTGTAGACGAGCGTCGAGGGGAGCGGCGACTCGGGATAGCGCCGCAGGGAGGCGATCCGCTCTTCGGCCCCGCGGCCGAGGAGGCTCAGGGCCTGGTCGGCACCCTGGTAGATCTCGACGTTCGAGGGGTCCGCGCCCATCCCCTCCTGGAACACGCGCAGCGCATCCGCCGCCGCTCCGCGCGCGTAGAGGAGGGCGAAGCCGATGTTGCGGTGGAGGACGGGGAGCTTCGGGTCGAGCGCGCGCGTCTTCTCCCACTCGGCGAGGGCCTCGTCGGACTGCCCGCCGGAGAGGAACAGCGACCCGAGGAGGAAGTGCGCGGTGGCGTCGCCCGGGTGGGACGCGAGCGCCCGGCGGAGGACCACGGCCGACTCGGGCCGGTTCGGGAAGACGTAGAGCGTGGACTGGCGCGAAGCCCGGGCGAAGTCCTCGCCTCCCGAGTGGCCCCGCTGCTCCTCGCAGTAGCCGCGGTAGTAGGCGACGAGCGGGTAGTCCTGCGGCAGGACCGCGCCGGGCTCGGACACGGCGCCGGCCGACGGGTACGTCCGGGCGAGCAGCGCGCTCGCGTCGTCCCAGAGGCCGAGGGCCATGTAGTCGACCGCGAGGTCGAGGACGCGCTCGGGGTCGCCGGCGAGGTGCGCCCACAGCGCCTCGTCCGCGGCGCCGAGGAGGACCGCCTCGTGACGCAGGAATGAGCTCGGCGGGTCGACCGACCGCCAGTGCCGGAGACGCGCCTTCGCTTCCTCGGTGCGCCCCGTGCGTCGCAGGAGAGCGACCTCCATCCCACCGGCGTGGATCATCTCCGGCGCCTCCGCGAGCGCCTGCCGAATGAGCCGCAGGCCCTCGTCGGGGTCAGATCTTGAACTGAGGCGTGCGACCGTGCCATGAGCAGATTCAAGATCTGACCCCTCGCGGGCCGCGAGCCGTCCGAGCTGCAGGAGCGACGCGGCGCGCCAGCCCGGGAGCGTCGCCGCCTGGTCCCAGGCGAAGCGTGCCTTCTGCGTCTCGCTGAGGGCGGCCTGGGCCAGCCCCAGGTAGTAGAGAGCCTCGGCGTCGTTGCTGGTGCGCGCAACGGCCCGCGAGAGCGGCTCGATCGCCTCGGCGTACCGCTTGAGACCGACGAGAAGGCGCCCCTCCGCCCGCTCGAGCGCGACGCTTCGGGGAAAGGCGACGAGAGCCGCCGCGTACGCGTCGCGGGCCTCTAGCAGCTTCCCATTCAGCTCCTGGTGGCGGCCGAGCTCCAGCCAGTCGCCCTCGCTCCGCGTCTCGGGCGGCGGGAAGACCTGCGGTGGCTGCGGCCCGGTCTTCACATCCGCCTTCGGCACGACGTCGTACCGGTTCTCGGTGTGGGCGAGGAGCAGCCGGCCGGTCGCGTCGCGAATCTCGACCGTGTAGGGTCCCGCCGCCGCGAGGTCACGGTACGTCCGATCGAAGGCGTCCGACGGCGTGATGCGAAGCGTCTCCTCGTGCACCGTCCGCGTCGCGTCGCGGATCACGACGCGTCCGCCGTGGACGGCCCGCGTCACGTTGAGGCCGACCTGCAGCCCGCCGCCGTCGCTGCGTCGCACGTGGACGACCCCTTCGTCGTTCGCCCGCGAAAAACCCCCGATCCTCCGCACCGGCTGGTAGGACTCGCGGAACCGCCGCCGCTGCTGCGGCTCGAGGAACGCGTAGGTCTCCTGGTTCCGGAAGAGGCCGGCCTGCACCTCGAGGTACGCGCTCAGGTCGTCGGAGAGGGCTCGGCGCCAGTCCTTCCCCTCGTCGTCCCAGCCCCACGACCAGATCTTCTTGCCGGGCATGTCGTGGTGGTCTGCCACGTGGACCATCCCCGACTCCGTCGCGGGGTGATAGACGCCCATGAACGGCTCGCGGCTGCCGTGGACGAAGCGGGACACGAACCCCGCAACGTGGTTGCGCGGGTAGCTGAGGTCGGCGCCCGAGGAGTCCACCGGCCAGGTGTCCACGTCGGCGAAGTAGTGAGAGGCCGAGAACTCCATGGGGTAGAGGATGTGGGAGTCGCCCTCGGCGCGGACGGAGGCGGTCGTCCACCAGTAGAAGCGGTGGCGCACGTCGCTGCCGTTGTAGAGCGTCGTGGTCTGCTCGAGGAGCGATCGGCCGGGGCGGAGGAGGAGCTCGACGCGCCACGTCATCCCGTAGGGTCGGTCCGTGTTCCCGACCCAGATCGAGGCGCTGCCGTCCCGGTGGCGCACGGTGCCGAAGTCCACCGGAGAGACGGTCGCCCAGTTGTGCGAGACCGGGAAGTTGAACTCGACCCCGAGCGCCACCCAGGCCCCGCGGTACGCCACGTCGGCGTACTTGATGGACGGGTTTGCGTAGAACATCTCGGCCCCGCTCGCCTTGTCGACGCAGCTGTAGATGCGTCCCCCGAGGTCGGGGAGCACGACGAGCTTCAGGTGCTCGTTCTCGAGCTCGAGCGTGCGCCACGCCCGGTTCGCGCGGCGGTCGGTCAGGTTCGTGCGGGCCGTGTACGGGTAGATGAGGAAGGGCCGGCGGGCGAAGAGGTCGAAGCGCGGGTTCACGTCCGGCAGGCCTTCCTCGTAGGTGGGCAGGGTGAGCGTGCCCTGAAGCACCGCCGTTTCGGCGGGCCCGGCGTTCTGGCCCGCCGAAGCGGCGGAGCTGAACACATCCAACCCCGCCGTCAGGGCGAGGAGGGTGATCCACTCGAACGCCCTTCTCCCTCGTCTCATCGTGTTGTTGTCTCCGTTCTCCCCGTCTCAGGCCCCGCACCACTCGAGCGCGGCCGCCAGGTAGACCTCGGCGGTGCGCACGATCGAGGCCGTCTCCACGTACTCGTCGGCGTTGTGCGCCCCCGCCCCGCACGGGCCGAAGAGGAGGGTCGGGTATGCCGAAGTGCTTCTGGCTCAGGAAGGCGTCGCACGGCCACTCGGACGCGGTGAGCGGCACCTGCGGGCCGAGCACGCCGCGCGCCGCCGCGTGCAGGCAGCGCGTCCAGGGGTGGTCGGCGGCGAGCTCGTGCCCCTCGAGGGGCGGGTCCACGAGCCGCCGCACTTCGAGCGGGTGCTTCCGGAAGAAAGGGTCCGCCGCGGCGAACCGGCGGAGCGACGTCTCGATCTCGGCGACTCGCGCGGGCACGTCTTCGTGGGGCAGGAACTGGAAGTACAACCGCACCCGGGCCTCGAGCGGCACGCTCCACGGGATGTCCGGATCGAACCGGTTGGCCTCGAGGGCCAGGACCTGCACCGGAGCGGGGTCGGGGAAGTCGCGGTAGGTCTCGCCGCGTTCCACCTGTCGGCGCTTCGTCGTCCAGGAGTCGATCCAGCCGAGCAGGCGGCCCATCGGCACCGCCGGGCTCACCACTTCTTCCTTCGAGAAGTAGGCGCTCGGGTCGCCGGCGCGGCACACGATGTCGAAGAAATGGCCGCCGCGCGAGGCGCGCAGCACCTCTTCGTTCGTGGGCTCGGCGATGGCACAGGCGTCCGCCCGGTCGCCCCGCAGCCGTCCGGCCAGAGTGCCGCCGCCCCCCGCGAACTCCTCGTCCACCACCGACTCGACGAGGAGGTCGCCGCCGGGCCGCAGGTCCGCTCGGCGGAGGGCCATTGCCACGGCGCACTGCGCGGCGAGGCCGCCCTTCATGTCCCAGCTGCCGCGCCCGTAGAGTCGTCCCCGGCGGACGACACCGGACCACGGGCTGTCGCGCCAGGGGTTCGGACGCGTGGGCACCGTGTCGACGTGCCCGCTCAACAGGAGGCTCCGGCCCCGACCCGTGCCGGGCAGACGGGCGATCAGGTTGTGCCGCCCGCGGTAGTTCCGGTCCCGGCGCACGTAGGGGTGTCGCGACCGCGAGAGGACGCCGACATCGTAGAGCTCCACGTCGATGCGGTGGCGGCGCAGGGCGCGGGCCATCACCTTCTGGGCTGCGGTCTCGTGGCCTTCCGGCGGGACGGCCACGCTGTTCACGCGCACCAGCGCCTGCGCGAGGGCGACCGTCTCCTCGCGCAGCGGGCGCAGCAGCCGCCGGGCGTCGCGGGCCGATTCACGTCGGGAGGCCTCAGGGGGCATGGCGGTGCTCCTCGTCGGGGGGGAGGAGGCGTCGCAGACCCTCGCCGAAGGCGACTCCGTGCTGCCTGGCGAAGGCGAGAAGGGCGTCCAGCGAAACGTCGGGAGGAATCGTGTGCGGCGAGGTCACCTTGTAGGCCGCGACGAGGGCCCCGAGGTCGAGCGCGGTGGCCAGGGGCCTCTCCGCGAGGCTCGTGCGCGGGGCACCATTCTCCGCGAAGGGCAGGCCCGCGGCGAGCCCGGCCAGGAGGCCGCCGAGGAGGGCATCCCCCGCGCCGGCCGTGCTCACCACTGGGACGCGGAGGGCCGGCGCGTGGGTCCAGCCGGCTCCGTCGAAGGCGAAGACCCCCCTCGCCCCCGCGGTGACGACGAGCCGCACCCCGGGCCGGAGGGCGAGCACCGCGTCGGCCACGCGCCGCAGGAAAGGCCCGGGGGCCTCGGGCGCGAAGGGCGCTCCGGCGAGGGCCGCGGCCTCGTCTTCGTTCAGGGCCAAGACGTCCACGAGCGACAGGAACCCCGTCGCCCGCGCCTCCTCGACCTCGGCCGTGGCGAGCGAGGCGGCGCAGAGAGCGCCCCTCTCGCCCGCCCGGCGCAGCAGGTGTCGGCGCACCGCGAGCGGCACCTCGGGCGCCGCGAGCGCGATCGATCGAGGAGAGAGCCAGCGCTCCACCAGGTCGACGTCGCGCTCAGCCACGAACGCCGCCGCCGAGTCCACCGTCGTCACGTTGCCGCCGCAGCCGTCGGGATACTGGAAGCAGACGCTCAACAGCGTGGGGCGGCCGGGCACCGCGTCCACGAAGCGCACGTCCATGCCCGCCTTCTCCATCTCGGTGCGGAGGCGGCGGCCCACCTCGTCGACGCCCACCTTGCCGACCGGGAGGACGTGGAAGGGGCCGCGGTCCTTCCGTGCCCCGAGCAGAACGGCCGGGTAGTGGGCGACGATGTGGAGCTTGCAGTAGTCCCGCACGTCGAGGAGCCGGCCCAGCCGGCTCTCGTTCCTCCCGAGGTCGTGGTTCCCCTCGAGAGCGAACAGGATCCCGGCGCCGATGCCCCCCACGCCGACCAGGCACCGATAGGGAGAATCGCTCCCGAGCCGCAGCACGCGCGGCGCCCGGTCCGGCCTCACAGCAGCTCCCACTCCGGGTTGTCGGCGACGGGGTGCCGCGCGGTCTCCACGGTCGCGGTCACCAGCGCGTCGGGGTGGCGCTGCAGGAGGGTCATCGGGTACTCCGGGACGGGCTCGGAGAAGAGCGCGACGCGCAAGGCGGTTTGCTTCCAGCTGCCCGTGTCGCTGAAGACGCGCACCTTCCGGGCGGAGAGGCACTCCCTCATCCCCAACGTCACCGACATCGGGGGCACGAACTGGTAGGCCGCCCCGAAGGTGCGGTGGGCGAGGGCGAGGATCGTGTCGAGGTTGTTCTCCTGGACGCGGATCGAGGACGCGGCCAGCTCCTCGAGAGAGACCTGGTGGAAGGGGTGGCGGCGCGCCTGGTTGTAGGCCACGTGCCCGTCCTGTCCCCAGCCGCCGAGGGTGAGGTCGATCGGCGCTTCGGCGATCGCGTCCCGCACGCGCTCCACCGTCGACGGAAGGAGCCAGAAGCGTTGCCCCTCCGGGACGTTCAGCTCCGGCCGTATCCCGCCGTAGAAGTGGCGCTCCATGAACGTGCGGAAGTTGTAGGGGTGGTTCCTCGGCAGCGGCCGGCCCTGCCAGTCGAGGCACTCGTCCATGTGGAAGACGGTCAGCCGGGCGAGGGACACCCCGCGCGCGTTGACGAGGTCCGTCCACGGCGCGTACCACGCGTTCGGCCCGCAGGGGACGATGACGCGCGTCTCCCGCCCCTCCGCGTTCCGCGCCGCGACGAGGTCGACGAGCTCCCCGGCCATCAGCCGTCCCATCTCGGCCGCGTCCGCCACCAGCCGGAAGGGGACGCGCAGGTCCGGATGGCCCGGAAGAGCCTCGGCCGGGATGCGGCACCACTCGAGGAGCCGCCCGGGATCGACGTGCTCGCTCACGGCTGCCTCGAGCGGCGCGCGTGCCGCGCGCGGCGCGGTGCGATCTCCGGAAGGTCGAGCACCTCGTCGATCTCGGTCCAGGCCTCGAGGAAGAACGGGATCTGCCGCTTCAGGAGCCGCGCGTGGTCGGGGTCAGCCCCCAGCGCGCGCGACGGCCTCGTTCACCGCGGCAAGCGTCGGGAGCTCGCACTCCCAGATCAGGGTGTGGACGGGGTCTCGTCCGGCGAACGGCCGCGAGCGACGACCCCGCGGCCAGCCCTTGCGCCGCTCGAGGGCGGCGAACTGCGCCTCGAGCGCCATGAAGGCCGCCTCGTCGGCGGCGCGGTAACGCTGCACGAACCGCAGGACGTACGCCATGGATCCTCCGTCTCGCCTCAAGACTGCTTGCGGCGTCGTTCCTCTTCGAGCGCCGCGAAGAGCTCGCGGATCTCCGCGACTCCCCGGACGGCGATGACCATCGAGATCAGTGAGAAGCTGGAGAAGGCGACGACGAACGCGGCCAGCCAGAAAAGCGCCCAGGTCATGGACGTGCCTCCTTGTTCAACCCGAAGGCGTCAGGCGGCCCCTCGCGTCGCGCCGGCGGGACGAGGAGCGATCCCAGCACGAAGCCGGCCACCGCCAGGGCCCAGCTCAGGTTTCCCGCGGTCGCGACGTCCACCTTCAGCTGCGGGACGAGATAGGCGAGCGACGTGCCCGCCCCGAGCAGGAACGACAGCACGGCCCCGGTGGCCGACGCCCGGTGCCAGTAGAGCCCCCCCACGACGGCGATGAGCGTCGGGGCCATGAAGAGGTTCGCCGTGACCTGCAGGTAGAAGAAGGCAGGGCCGGGCAGGTGGTAGACCAGGCTCCAGACCATGATGAAGACCGTGAGAAGGACGACCGTGACCCGGGTGAGGAGGAGACGAGATCGGTTGGAGAGTGGGGATGACAAGAGCGGCCCCACGATGTCCTGCGCGATGATCGAGCTCCAGCCGAGGAAGTAGCCGGCGTAGGTGGAGATCGACGCCGCCAGCATGCCGGCCACGACGAGGCCGAGGAGGCCGGTGGGGAGGGTCGCGGCCAGCATCCAGGGCATGGCGAGGAGGCCGATCTCGCCTCGGCGGTCCCGGGCCGACTCCTCGAACCGTGCCGCCGGAGCACTCCGCGGCTCCTCCGCGCGGGCGAGCCGCTCGAGAAGGTCGACCTGCGGCAGCGCCCGCTCGAGGCGCCCCTCGTCGAGGTCCCGGCGGAAGGTCTCGCCGAGCCGTGCGTCGACCTCTTCCATCTGCGCCAAAGGCATAGCCGCCGCCGGCGCCACGGCGGGCTCGGCCCTTCCCCAGAAGAACGCGAGCGCGCCGATGCCCCAGACCATCGGGATGAGGGCGCGGCCCAGGAAGAGGAAGCCGGTGAGCGTGAACATCTTCTTCCCGACCGCCGCGTCCTTCGTCGAGAACGTGCGCATCGCCACCGACTGCCACACCGTCATGAGCGCGATCCAGAGGAGCACCTGCCAGAGGATGAAGCCGACGCCGAGGTCCTCGATCGGGTTCATGCCGTGGCCGTCCATGTGGCCCTCGACCACACGGACCATGTCGCCCCACCCGACGTGGCGCAGGCACACCAGGGTCACGATCACGGTGCCGGCGGCGAGGAAGACGTACTGGACGTAGTTCGTGACGATGAGCGAGACCATCCCGCCGAGCGTCGTGTAGGCGAGGGCCACCAGGAGCAACGCCGCCATCGTCCAGCCGAGGTACTGGCTGGGGATCCCGGTGACGACGGCGAGGAAGCGCGCCTCGATGATCGGGAAGATGCCGAGGTTGAGCGAGCCCCCGAACGCCATCAGGGCCCCGGCCAGGACGCGCACGCCGCGGCTGTACCGCCTTTCGAAGTACTCGGGGACGGTGAGGATCTCCATCTCGCGCAGGCGCTTTATCACGAAGCCGGTCCGGCCCACGACGAGGCACACCGCGAGCGTGATGAGGCCCACCACGAAGGCCGAGAAGCCGGCCACGAAGCCGAACTGGGCCTGGTACATGTAGGTGATGATCCCGACCTCGGTCGAGAGGAGCGAGGCCGCGCCCACGTAGAGCCCCATGCCCCGGTTCGCCACGAGGTAGTCCTCGATCGTCCCGATGTACCGCTTCACGCGGAGGCCGATCCAGAGTGTCGCCACGAGCGACGCGACGGCGATCCCCCCGTCGAGGAGCGAGAACGAGGAGACGATGGCGGGCGGGCTCACCGGAGGTCCTCCACCCGCGGCTTCTCGACCGCGGTCACGCCGAGCAGGATCGGCCGGGCGTTCGACGGCCCCGGCGCTCCCACGAGCGTCACCTCGGCGATCGGGACGTCGGGGCGCGGGTTCGCCCACTCGCTCGCGAGCCGCCCCATCGCGCTTCGCGAGGGCCTCACGGCTGCCGTATCTCGAACGGGACTTCCTGGCGCAGCGTCGCCTTGGCCACCGAGTCCGTGACGTCGAGCCGGACCGTGTACGCCCCCGGCTCGTAGCCGGTGAGCGGGATCGGCCCGACCGAGGCCACCGCGTCGGCCGTGGTGAAGGCGTCTTCCGCCCCTCGCGCCACCGGCTTCCCGTTCCGGAGGATGCTGTAGCGCGATCGCATCGCGGCCTGGCCGGTGGCGGAGTCGACCTTGGCGCCGTAGAGCGTGGCGACGACCATCAGCGAGTCCGACGCCGCGAAGACGTTGCCGAAGCGGGGGCGCAGGCGCATGGGCCCGAGCTGCATCGCCGCGTAGGGGTCCCGCGCGTCCGCCGCTCCCGCCCCGGCGGGCTCGTCGGGATACACGAGGAGCGGGCTCGCCACGAGCGCCGCTCCGCCGAAGTCGGGCACCAGGACGTCGATCGTGGAGACCGACCCCTTGCCCGGCTCGGGAAGGAGCGCGGCCACCGTGACCTTGTAGGGGCCCGGCTTCAGCGAGAGGCCCCACGACGCCACGAGGGAGCCGTCGGCCTGCGGGGCGACGGTCACCTCGCGGGCCGCGCTCGCGACCGTCTGCCCGGCCGCGTCCGCGGCCTGCGTCGCGAGGCTGAGCCTCGCCGGCGCCGAAGCCGCGCCGGCGACGGTGCGGACGAGACCGGCGACGTACGCCTCTCCTTTCGGCGCCCGCAGGAGGAGCTTCGACTCCGCGGCGAGAGGGAAGTCCGTGCGGGGCGAGGCGAGGAGCTCCTGGGCGCCGGCGCTCGCCCCCGCGCTCGCAGCCGCCGCGGCCGCGAGCGGCGCGAGGTGCCCGTCGCTCCCGCGGCTGTAGGCGATGTCGGGCCGCGTGACGAACGCGGCCGCGGCGCGGCGCAGGTCGTCGCCCAGGATGCCGGCGCCCTCCGCGTATCTGCACTCGGCGTCGAGGGCGACGCGCAGCTCGGCGCCCGTGAACGAGTAGGGCAGACCGGGCCGGTCGCGGTAGACCCAGGTCTCCGGCTCGCGTGTCGAGCCCTCGCGCAGGTAGGCCATGTTGTCGAACTGTCTCCCCGGCCCGGGGGCCGGCGCTGCTTCACGGCCTTCCCTGCCGCTGACGTTGACCGACGGGGTCCTGACGGCGTCACCCACCCCCAGGACCTCCTCCGGCCGTCCGAGGAGAACGAGCACCTGACCGCAGCCGCTCTCGGAGCCCTTCTGGTTCGGGTACGAGAACAGCTCGTCGGCGTGCTTCCAAACGGCGAGGACGTTGTCCTCGAACTCGTTGGCCGGGGTGCCCGGCGTGGGGTCGCGCCGCGCCCAGAAGATCCTCTGGAACTCGAGGCGGTCCTTGTCGTCCTTGAGCTCCTTCAGGAGCGTGGCCTCCTCGGGCAGCAGCAGGATCCGCGCGAGGCGAGGAAAGCGGCGCGCGTCGACCTCGCGTGACGCGGCGGCGCGACAGGGGGCGCCGGCCACGACGAGGAGGGAAAGGGAGAGCATGAGACGACCGATGCCAGAGACCATGGGTTCCTCCCCGGGTCACCCCCGGTTCGGGGGCAAGCATACTCCGGATTGGCTTGCGTTTGATATTTTTCTCTTGCGTTTACCTGTCATTTCCTTCTATCTTGTCCGGCGATTACCGTCAACGGTGGGTGCCCGAGGGCCCGAATCCCGTATTGGGTCCCCGGGCACCCTGGACCGGGCGGCCCTCGAGGGACTCCATGAACCCCGCCGTCAAAGGCGTCACCCCCGTCGACTTCGTGGTCATCGCGGCCTACATGGCGCTGATGCTCGGCATCGGGTTCTACGCCATGCGGTTCAACCGGGGGGCGTCCGACTACTTCAAGGGCGGGAGCCGCATCCACTGGCTGGCCGCCGGCCTCTCCTCGTTCATGAGCGGGTTCTCGGCCTGGACCTTCACCGGCGCCGCGGGCCTCGCCTACCAGCACGGCCTCGTGGCTGTGCTCCTCTACGTCGGCAACGCCTGCACGTTCCTGCTCGGCTACTTCCTCTTCGCCCAGCGCTGGCGGCGTGCGCGCATCGGTACCGTCATGGAGTACCTGGTGGACCGCTACGACGAGAAGACCCGGCAGGCGTTCTCCTGGACGACGATCTTCTTCCAGTTCTTCATGGGGGGCGCCATGCTGTACGGGCTTGCCCTCTTCGTGGCCCCGACCTGCGGGTGGCCGCTCTCGTGGACGATCGTGGGCTCGCAGGCGGTGATCCTGGCCTACTGCGTCATCGGCGGGCTGTGGGCGGTGGTGATCACCGACTTCCTGCAGGCCGCGATCCTGATGCCCTTCACGGTCGTGATGTTCTTCGCCTCGCTCGCGAAGGTGGGGGGGATGTCCGGGCTCCTGGCGGGCCTGCCCGCGGGAATGACCTCGCTCACCCTGGCCCCGGGCTACGGCTGGATCTACGTCGTCTGCTGGACGGTCATGACGAGCTTCGGCTACAACACCGCGGCGATGGCCCAGCGCTACTTCAGCGTGGAGGACGAAAGGGCCTCGCGGAAGATCGCGCTCCTGTGCTTCTCCCTCTTCCTCGTCGGGGCTTTCATCTGGTTCGTCCCGCCCTTCGCAATGCGGGTGCTCCACCCGGACCTCAAGTCGATCTGGCCGGGTCTCGCCAACCCCCACGAGTCTTCCTACGCGCTGGCCGCGCTCACCCTCCTCCCGAGCGGCCTCGTGGGCATCATGCTGGCGGCGATGTTCAGCGCCACGATGTCGAGCCTCTCCGGCCTCCTGAACATCCACGCCTCGATCATCTCGAAGGACATCTTCCCGACCCTCTTCCCCCGCCGCGCCGGGGAGGCCGAGAAGCTGACCGTGGCCTGGACTGCCACCTTCGCGGTCGGCGTCGTCATCATGGGGATCGCGCTCGCCATGGCCGCGGGACGCTACACCGTGTTCGGCGCCATGGTGACGTTCAACACGGTCATGTCGCTCGCCTACGGCCCGCCCGCGCTCCTCGGCCTGGTGGTGAGGCGCACGCCGAGCTGGTCCGGCCTCGCCTCCTTCGCGGTGGCGCTCGCGGTTGGCGCCATCGGGAGCTTCGTCCTCGGGTGGGGGCTCGTCACGAACGTGCTCACGGTCGTGCCCGCCTCGGTGGCCGTCTTCTTCCTGAGCCGGCTCTTCCCGGAGACGGACCCGGGGCACGCCCTTCGGCACGACGACTTCTTCCGACGCCTCGACACGCCGGTGGACGCGGCGGTGGAGCTCCGGGACACCTACGACCCGACGACGGAGGTCTTCCGCTTCCTGAGCCGGACGACCGGGCTCGTGGGGCTCCTCTGCCTGCCCCTCGCCTTCACCGCCCCGCCGGGCGAGCGCGGGACCGTCATCGGCTACGTCTCGATCACGCTGGCCCTCGCGGTCGCCCTGGCCTTCGTGAAGGGAAGGACACCCCCGTCGGCCGCCGCGGTTGCCGTCCTGGAGAACACGAGATGAAGACGATGGCTTCGTGCGCGCTGCTGGCCCTCTTCGCGGCCGGGCCGGCCGCGGCCGGCGTTTCCACGGTCTGGGCGGTGTCGGACGGCGACAAGATCGCCCGGGATGCGAAGCGCCACCCGCTCGCCGCGCGCAACGCGGTGTGGGACGGCACGACCGTCCGCCCCTCGGCCGCGCGCAACGAGATCGTGGCGTTCCAGGTGATCGTCGAAGCCGACGGCACAGGCATCGGTGCTCTCTCGGCCGCTGTGCCGGGGCTGCGGCGACGGGGGGGGAACGAGACGATCGCCTATGCGCCGCCGGTGAAGGACCCGACGCTCTACGCCGGCCGGCCGATCCAGCTCTTCTCCGTCCGCGACATGAACGTCACGCAGGAGACGCACGCTTCGTGGGCGTGGATGCCGGGAAGCCCGGCCGCGCCGACGCGCACGGTCGGCTGGCAGCCGGTGCAGCTCGTGCCCGAGAACGCCCGCGCCGGGCGCGGGGGCTTCCCGCTCGCGGTCTCTCCCGGGCTCGTCCAGGCGATCTGGATCGAGGTCTACGTCGGCCGCGACCTTCCCGCGGGCACCTACGAGGGCGAGGTGACCGTCACCGCCGACGGGGCGACGCGGTCCCTGCCCGTCGAGCTGCGCGTCTTCGGCTTCGCCCTCCCCGACGCGAACAGCCTGAAGGCGATGGTCTACTACGAGTCCGACCAGCCCGAGCTCTACCAGGGCCGGAACCTGGATCCGGCCTACCACCGCTTCGCCCACCGGCAGCGCATCGAGCTCGTGCACGCGTACGACGAGGCCCGCGTTCTCGCCCACCGCGGGCGATTCGACGGGAGCGACTTCACGGCGAAGGCCGGCTACGAAGGCCCCGGCGGGGGCGTCGGCAACACGATCGTCCCCGTCTCCTTCTATGGGACAGGCCCCGCGTTCGAGAAGAAGGAGAGCGCCTGGGAGCGCTCCGATTCCTGGATGGAGTTCGTGGCGCGCACGATCCCCAAGGCCCTGACCTTCCTGTATCTGCCCGACGAGCCCTACCCGCAGCAGTACCCCGAG
The DNA here is from genome assembly GCA_963697835.1 of uncultured Acidobacteriota bacterium. Lineage (GTDB taxonomy): Bacteria > Acidobacteriota > Vicinamibacteria > Fen-336 > Fen-336 > DATBSL01. The sequence continues at coordinate 91,714 of CAVOPG010000001.1, forward strand.
GTGCGGCGCCTCGCGGACAACGTGCGCTCCAACCCGGGCCCGGGGCGGCGCCTGCCCCTCTTCCTCACGAAGGCCGTTGTGCCCGAGCTCGCGGGCGTGCCCGACATCTGGTGCATCCCCCCGCAGGCGCTGGACCTGAAGCTGGCCGCGGCCGAGCGAGCCCGTGGGCGCCGCGTCTGGACGTACAACGGCGGCCGCCCCCAGGGGCCGACGCCGGTGATCGACGCACCCGCGACCGAGGCGCGCGCGATCGCGTGGGCTTCCTTCAAGCACGACCTCGACCTCTACTTCTTCTGGCATGGCGACCAGTGGGAGCACAACCGCCAGAAGCAGGGGGAGAGGAAGCAGAACGTGTGGGCGAACCCGATCACGTTCGACAACCGGGGCCAGCCAAGGAAGCCGGTCGAGGACCAGGGCTTCATCAACGGGGACGGTGTCCTGATGTACCCCGGCCAGGAAGTCCTGCACCCGGAGGAGGACCGCGGGATAGAGGGGCCCGTGTCGACCGTGCAGCTCGCGAACCTCCGCCGCGGCCTCCAGGATCACCTCTACCTGACCCTCGCCCGTGAGAAGGGTCTCGAGCCCGTCGTGCAGGAGACCCTCCAGACGGTCGTGCCGCGCGTGTACTCGGACGCCGGCGAGACGGTCGGGTTCGCCGAGACCGGCGACGCCTACGAGGCCGCGCGGCTGAAGCTCGGGCAGGCGATCGAGGCGCGCCTCGCCGGGGAGAAGAAGTGAAGGCCGCGGCCTCCTGCCTCGCGCTCCTGCTCGCCGTTGTCATCCCGAGGGACTCCGACGGGACGGGTCCCGAGGGATCCGCCGGGATTGCGGATCCCTCGTCGCCCGACTCGGACGGTGCTCCTCGGGATGACAGGGCCACGTTCGTGGCGCGCCCCCGCCTCTTCGTCTCCGCGCGCGACCCGTTCAGCGGCCTGCCGGCGCTCAAGGCGCGCTGGGCGGCGGGGGAGCGGCCCTCCGAGGACCTGCCGGGCCTCGCGCTGTCCTGGCTTCTCTCGGGGGACGAGACCTTCGCGCGGCGGGCCCTCGACGAGCTCAAGGCCGATCGACCCACCGGCGGGAAAGGCTCCAACCGGTACGTCCGCTACCTGAACCGCTCGATGGCTTTCGACTGGCTTTACGACTACCCCGGCTTCGACACCGCCCTGAAAGACCGGGTGGCGGCGGATCTCGTGGCCGGAGCCGAGCAGATGCTCGCCTTGCCCTCGCTCGCGGACCCGGCCCAGGCCTCGTACCACAACCACACCGCGCGGGAGCTGGCCCTCGCCGTCTTCTCGCTGGCCGCGGTCGAGGGACACCCGTCGGTGGAGACCCGAGCGGCGCCGCTGCGCGCGCACGCGTGGCGCGCGTTCTCCAACCTCCTCGAGCAGACCGAGCTCGTGGACCCGGACGGCGGCTACCACGAGTCGACCGACTACATGCGCATCACGTGGGCGCCGCTCGCGATGATGGCCGAGGTGCGGCGGACCACGACCGGCGAGGATCCGGCCCTTCGCTTTTCCGCCTTCCGCAACATGGGGACGACGTACCTCTACAAGCTCCTCCCCGACGGCAGCGAGGCACGCGACGACGACGACGAGTTCCCGCACCTCGACTCGCGGGACAACGTGGTGCTCGGCTACGCGGTCCACCGCTTCAAGGATCCCTACGCGGCGTGGCTCCTGCAGCAGCGCGACTGGCTTCCCGCCGACTGGGCGAACCCGGTGCTCCAGTTCCTGTGGAGCGACCCGGCGGTCGCGCCCCGCGACCCCGCCACCACCACCGAGAGCGAGCTGCCGCGCCACCGCCTCTTCCGCGGCATCGGCCACCTCGTCCTGCGCGACGGCTGGGGACGGGACTCGACCTGGATCCAGCTCGCCTGCGGTCCCTACTTCGCGAAGCACGACCACCTGGACGCGGCGCACCTCGTCGTCTACCGGAAGGGCTACCTGGCGATCGACGCCGGGGCGGACTACACCGACACGGAGAGCCCGCACTACCTCAACCACTACCGCCGGACCGTCGCCCACAACACGGTGCTCGTCTACCAGCCCGGCGAGACCTTCTTCTGGGGCGAGAACAAGTGGCCGGCGGCCAACGACGGTGGCCAGAGGATGGACTCGTCGCGCTTCTGGAACAGCGTGCGGAGCCTCGAGGACTGGAGGCGCACGCGGGACCTGTGGGACCGCTGCCGGCTTTCCCCGGTGGCGGCCGAGCCCTCCTTCCGGTACGCCCGCGCCGACGCCACGCGGGCCTACCAGCCGTCGAAGGTCGAGCTCTTCACCCGTGAGCTCGTCCACCTGCGGGAGACGAACGTCCTCGTCGTCCTCGACCGGGTCCGTGCCAAGGACCCCGCCTATCGCAAGGCGTGGCTTCTCCACGGCGTGAGCCAGCCTCGCGTCGAAGCGCCGGCCGCTGGCGCGAGCGTCGGCAACGGCGGCACGAGCTACCGCGACGCCTCGGTCGTCACGTTCGAAGACGGCGAGGGCCGCCTCCGCGTGCACCCCCTCCTGCCCCGCGAGCGGGACGTGATCGTGCGCGGCGGCCCGGGGAACGAGTTCTGGACGCCGGGCGACGAGCACGGGGGGGCCTGGGGCTCCGGGCAGAACTGGCCCCTCGACCCGCCGGAGGGCGGCCCGCTGCCCGAGGATCCGTACCTCCTGAAGATGTGGAAGACGTTCTGGGACGGGATGGACCGGCTCTCGCCCTCGAACCGCCGCGCGGTCGTGCCGGGATCCTGGCGGATGGAGGTGTCGCCGGTCACACCGTCGAAGGAGGACGTCTTCCTGCACGTCCTCGAGATCGGCGACCGCGACAAGGCGCCCGCCCGGCGGGTCGCCGCCATCGAAGGGCACAGGCTCGCCGGGGCCGCGATCGAGGGCGACGCGGTCGTCCTCTTCGCGAGCGCCGTGGAGGGAGAAGCGACGCTCCCCGACGTGAAGACGCGCATGCTGCTCCTCGCCGGTCTCGATCCCGACGCGCCTTACGAGATCCAGGTCACTTCCAGCTTCGCCCCCGGGGCGCCCGCGTGGCGGGCCACCGGCGAGGCTGGCGACGAAGGGACGCTCTCCCTCTCGTGGGAGGCCGTCCGGGACGGGCGCCTGCGCCTGCGGCGCCTGGATTAGAACTCCTTGGAGGACGACATGTCCCAGACCAGAACCGGACGCCTTGCCGTGGCCATCGCTCTCCTCCCGGTCGCGGGTGCGGCCGCCCTTGCCCTCGCCGGCGAGCGCGTGCGCCCACCGATGCCCAGGATCACGGCCCCCGTCCTGTTCGGAACTCCCGAGGCCGACCGGATCCTCGAGGCCCTCCAGGTCTTCCCGCCCGACAACGCGTGGAACCAGGACGTCTCCGCGATGCCGGTGGCGAAGGACTCGGCGGCGCTCGTCGCCTCGATCGGCGCCGACAAGAACCTCGGCTACAACCTCGACATGGGTTTCATCCTCGTCCCGCCCGACCAGAAGCGGGTGCCGGTGAAGCTCCTCGACTACCCGCAGGAGTCCGACCCGGGGCCCTACCCGGTGCCCGACAACGCGCCGATCGAGAACTGGCCGCTCGCGGTGAACGAGGACCAGGGCGCGCTGCCGAAGCCGGGCCAGACCCTCGAGGACCTGCAGAGGAACGGCACCGGCGACCGCCACATCCTCGTCGTCGATCCGGTGAACGGCAAGCTCTACGAGTTCTGGCAGAGCCGCAAGACCGACGCGGGCTGGCAGGCCTCGAACGAGGCCACGTTCGACCTGAAGACGGGGGCGCTGCGGCCCGAGCGCTGGACGTCGGGCGACGCGGCCGGGCTGCCGATCTTCCCGGCCGCCGTGCGCTACGACGAGTGCGAGCGCGGCAAGGTCGAGCACGCGATGCGGTTCACGGTGCGCCGCTCGCGCCGCGGCTACGTGCTGCCGGCCACGCACTGGGCGAGCCGCAGCTACGACAAGTCGTTCCCGCGGATGGGCGAGCGTTTCCGGCTGCGCGCGAGCTTCGACACCTCCGTCCTTTCCGAAGCACGCCCGCGCGATCCTCGAAGGCCTGAAGACCTACGGGATGTTCGTGGCCGACAACGGCAGCGACTGGCTGATGTCGATCTCGCCCGACCGCCGGCTCCGAGGGTCTCGAGACGCTCAAGCGGGTGAAGGGCTCGGACTTCGAGGTGGTGGAGACCGGCGCGCGCGCCGTCGAGGATGAGCCGCGCCCGAAGCCCTAGGAGACCGGAGGCGGCCATGAAGCTCTGCCAGATCGGCTGCGGCGAGCACGCGCGGGTCGCGCACGGGCCGTCCCAGGCCCGCTGCGCGCGGGAGCGCGGCGACCTCGTGCTCGCGGGCTGCTGCGACCTCGACCCGGAGCGCGCCGAGTCCTTCCGCCGCGAGTTCGGCTACGCCCGCGCGTTCACCGACCCCGCGGCCATGCTCGAGGCGGAGCGGCCGGACGCCGTCGTCGCGGTGGTGCCCGTCGAGCGGACGGTCGCGGTCGGCTCGATGGTCCTCGAGCGGGGCCTCCCGCTCCTCCTCGAGAAGCCCCCCGGCGAGACGGTGGCCGAGGTCGATCGGCTGATCGCCGCCGCCGATCGCGGCGGCCGCACGGTCCCGCACCAGGTGGCCTTCAACCGCCGCTTCGCCCCGCTCGTCCGGGAGCTGCGGCGGCGGATCGAGGAGGCGGGACCGCTGCAGCACCTCCACTACGAGATGACACGCGTCGAGCGGCGCGACCCCGACTTCTCGACGACGGCGATCCACGGCCTCGACGCGGTTCGCTACCTGGCCGGCTGCGACTACGCCGAGGCCCGCTTCCGCTACCGGGAGATGCCGGAGCTCGGACGGGGAGTGGCGAACATCCTCGTGGACGCGGTCATGACCTCGGGTGCGACGGCCCACCTGGCGTTCTGCCCGGTGGCCGGGGTGCTGGTGGAGCGCGCCGACGGCTCACGCGCACGGCCACTCGCTCTTCCTCCACGTCCCGATGTGGAGCGGCGTCGACTCGCCGGGCCGGCTCTGGCACTTCGCCGGCGGGAAGCTCGCGGCCGACGTCGGCGGAGACCGGGTCGGCGACGGCACCGCGCTCTTCGAGCTGGGCGGCTTCTACCGCGAGACGGTCGCGTTCCTCGACGCGGTCGCGACGAGGCGAGCGCCGTCGCCGAGCCTTCGCGAGTCGCGCCAGTCGGTGGAGATCGCGGAACGGATCCGGGCGCGCGCAACGGAATACCGGGCCTAGCGCGCGGCCGGACTGAACGGAGAGGCGCATGAAGCGAACCCTGATCGTGGCCGCTGTCGTGGCCCCGGCCCTGATCCTGGCGGCGGAGCCCGGTCCGACCCGCCCGGCGCGGCTCGACGCCTGGAGCGTCATCGGGCCCGGGGGCGGCGGGACCATGCGCCGCCCGGCCATCAGCCCGCACGACCCGAAGGTCGTCGTCCTCGGCTGCGACATGACCGGCGCCTACCTCACGAGCGACGGCGGCGCGTCCTGGCGCATGTTCAACCTCGGCTCGGTGCCGACCGCGTTCGCCTTCGATCCGTCCCGACCGCAGACGATCTACGCCGGGGCCGAAGCCGTCTACCGCAGCGACGACTCCGGCCGCACGTGGCGCATGGTCCTGCCGGACCCGGCGAAGAACACCGTGGCGAAGGCGATCGGCGACCACGGCGACCGCGTCCTCTTCACCGACGACCCGGCCTATCCCGGCAGCGGCCGCAACGTCACGATCCACGCGATCGCGGTGGACGAGGACGACTCCAACCACGTCTACGTCGCCGCGAGCGCCGCCGACTCACCGGTCCCGGGCACGCCCGCCTCGCCGACCCTCCTCCTCGGGTCGGCGGACGGGGGGCGCACGTGGTCGCGGGTCACGGCCTTCGGATCGGAGCGCATCTTCGCGCTTCGCGCCGAGGGCGGGGCGAAGGCGTCGCGAGTGCACGCCATCGGAGAGACCGGCGTCTCCGAAGGCGCCGGGTCGTCCTGGCAGCAGTTTCCCGCTCCCGGCGGGGCCCGCTTCACCTCCGGGAGCTTCGGGCGAGACCCGCGTTCCGGCGTGGTGTTCGCCTACGCGACGCTGCCGCTGACCCGCCCCCGGGAGTCGACCGATCCGCCCGCGGGTGGCGCACGCGAAGGCGGTCGCCGGTGGCGTGCAGGCGTCCGAGAACGGCGGTCGCACCTGGCACGCGGCCAACGGCTCGCTGCTCGTGGCCGTGCGCGAGGCCGGCCGCGGCGAAGAGTGGGGAGGGGCGAAGGGCTCGCGTCCGTCCGTCGGGCCGATCGCGGTCTCCGCGCACAACCCGCTCGTGGCGTACGTCGGACTGCGTGGCCTCCTCCTCCCCGACCGCGGTGACGCACCCTTCAACGGGATTGCGAAGACGACCGACGGCGGACGCACGTGGAGCGTCGTCCACGCCGAGTCGGACCGGCCCTCGGCGAATCTCGCCGGGTCCTGGATCGAGCCACGAGCGCAGGAGGATGCTCACTCCGTCTGGTTCGACTCTCCGTACGACCTCGCGGTGGCCCCGAACGACCCCGACGTCGCTTACGCGACCGACCTCTTCCGCGCCTACCGGACGAGCGACGGAGGCCGGTCCTGGGCGCAGGTCAACTCCGAGTCCCGGGGTGACGACCGATGGACGACGCGCGGCCTCGACGTCACGACCACGTACGGCATCCAGTTCGACCCGCACGACACCAGGCGGGTGTTCATCCCCTACACCGACATCGGCCTCTTCCGCAGCGAGGACGGGGGCGAGACCTGGACGGGCTCCACGACGGGCATCCCCACGCGGTGGCGCAACACCACGTACTGGCTCGCCTTCGATCCCGAGGTGAAGGACCTCGTCTGGGGCGGCTTCAGCGGCACCCACGACCTGCCGCGCCCCAAGATGTGGCGGCGCACCGACCCCGCGCGGTTCCAGGGCGGAGTCGCCGTGTCGACGGACGGGGGCCGGCACTGGACGGTCTCGAACCAGGGCATGGAGGAGTCGGCGGTCACGCACGTCCTCCTCGACCCGAAGAGCCCGAAGGGCAGCCGCACGCTCTACGCCGCCGCGTTCGGCCGCGGTGTCTACAAGTCCACCGACAACGGGCGCACCTGGGCGCTCAAGAACGCCGGGCTCGCCCCCGACCCCCGGAACCAGCCCTTCGCCTGGCGCCTCACGCTCGCGCCCACCCGGAGCGGCGACGGCACGCTCTACCTCGTCGTCGCGCGCCGCAGCGAGCGCGGCCGCATCGGGGATCGGGACGACGGGGCGCCTCTACCGCTCGACCGACGGTGCCGAGACCTGGCGGCCGATGGCCCTGCCCCCGGGCACGAACGGTCCCAACGCCCTCACGGTGGACCCCGAGGATCCGAAGCGCCTCTACCTCTCGGCCTGGGGCGTGACGCACCCGGACGGGGACACGGGAGGCGGGATCTTCCTCAGCACCGACGCCGGTGCGACCTGGCGTCCCGTCTTCACCGAGGCGCAGCACGTCTACGACGTGACCGTCGATCCACGGGACCCGAAGCTGCTCTATGCCTGCGGCTTCGACCAGGCGGCCTTCCGCTCGACGGACCGCGGGGAGACCTGGACGCGGATCCGCGGCTTCAACTTCAAGTGGGGCCAGCGGGTCATTCCCGACCCGGAGGACGCCTCCAGGATCTACGTGACGACGTTCGGCGGCAGCGTCTGGCACGGTCCGGCGACAGGCGACCCGGCCGCGGCCGAGGACGTCGTGCAGTGAGCGGGAGGCAGCCATGACATCGCCCTTGTCCACCCTCGCACTCCTGGTGGTGGCCGTGACTCCCGGGCCGTCGCGCCTCGAGCGACTCGTCGAGGCCAACGTCCAAGGCACCCAGGCCTTCCAGGTGGCTCTCTCGAAGAAGGAAGGCAAGGGCGCCCCCGCCTGCTACTCGCCGGGCACGCTCACCGATGGGCAGCTCGCGGCGATCGAGACGCACCAGGCGGCGCTGCTGAAGGCCGACGTGAAGGGGGTGCGCGCGTGGGCCGACGGGAGGCCCTCGAGCTTCGACCCGAAGGCCGATCTCGAGCCGCTCCTCGCCGCCTCTCTCCCCCTCGCGGACACGCTGCCCGTGAACGTCTTCACTCGGTGGCTAGCCGCCCGCACGAAGGCTCCGAGGGTCCATGTGCGCGCGATCGCCAACCTCTTCCAGACGAACCTCGAGGTCGAGCGCGACGGAGACCGGCTCCAGGAGCTGTTCGCCTTCTACGCCGGTCTCGCCCTGCCCGTCTATCTCGGCCAGCTCGGCCTGCCCGGTCGCGACGAGGACTTCCTCGCCATGGGGCGGGAGCTCGAGGGGAAGAGCTGCCCCTCGCCGGTCGGGACGACCGCCGCCGAGTGGCAGATCGCCGGCCGGAAGAACTGGAACTGGGGCGAGAAGAACCTCGGCATCCGGGACGACAAGGTGCTGGCCAGGGAGCTGCTCGGCGAGGCGGACGTGAAGGCGCTGGTGCCGAGGATCAGGGCCCTGCCCGCCCAGAGGATCGCGGTGATCGGGCACTCCTTCACCATGCAGCTCCACTGGTCGACACCCGGGGCCTTCGTGCCCGTGGTGACCGCGATCTTCGCCCGCGAGAACCCGCGCGTGGAGTTCCGGCAGTTCCAGGGAGGCGGCCTGACCTCGACGAGAGCCGTGAACCGCTTCTACGCCGACGTCGTGGCCTGGAAGCCGCAGCAGGTCCTCCTCGTGGTGATCAACCGGACGGACGAGGACCTTTCGAGAGCTTCGGGCGACTGGGGCGCGGCCTCGCCGCGGCGGGGGCGAAGGTCCTGACCTTCGACGACGTGCACGATCCCAAGGGCACGGTCAACGGGCAGCGGGACCGGGAGCTCACGGTGGCGCGCGAGACGGGCATGACGGTGATCGAGGTGAGCCCGCTTCTGGCCAACGCACCCGACCGCGAGCTCTTCCTGTGCCTCGACGGCATCCACATGACCGAGCCGTACCACCGGCTCATGGCGAAGCAGTGGCTCGAGTTCCTCGTGGGCGCGCGCGGCCCGGGGCTGACCGGGGGACATTGAGCCGATTGAAGGGCAACGGGCTGTGGAGGTGAGCGTGGACATCCGGATCTTCGACACGAAGCGAGAGCTCGGGCGTGCGGCGGCGGAGCGGGCCGCCGCGGCGATCGGCGAGGCGATCGCCCGGGCCGGGAGGGCGCGCGTGATCGCCGCCACCGGCGCGTCGCAGTTCGAGTTCCTCGACGCGCTCACGGCGACGGCGGGCGTCGACTGGGCTCGGGTCGAGATGTTCCACCTCGACGAGTACGTCGGCCTTCCCGACACGCACCCGGCGAGCTTCCGGCGCTACCTGCGCGAGCGGATCGTCGAGCGGGTGCACCCCCGGGCCTTCCACTTCCTGGCCGGCGACGCGGCGGACCCGGCCGCGGAGTGCCGGCGGGTGGGCGCGCTCCTCGCCCGGCCCCCGATCGACGTGGCCTTCGTGGGCATCGGCGAGAACGGCCACCTGGCGTTCAACGACCCGCCGGCCGACTTCGAGACCGAGGAGCCGTACCTCGTGGTCGAGCTCGACGAGCCGTGCCGCCGGCAGCAGCTCGGGGAGGGCTGGTTCGCGAGCCTCGACGACGTGCCGCGCCGCGCGATCTCGATGTCGATCCGCCAGATCCTGAAGGCGCGCGAGATCCTCTGCGTGGTGCCCGACGCGCGCAAGGCGAAGGCGGTGCGCGAGTGTCTCGAGGGCGCGGTGAGCCCGCCTCCACCCGTCCTCGATCCTGCAGACGCACCCGGCGACGACGGTCTACCTCGACCGCGACTCGGCCGCTCTCCTGACGAAGCGAGCGGTGGGGCAGGAGGGACCGCGATGATCGTCGCCCGATGCGTCGGGCGCGCGACAGCACTCGGCACCATCGCGTGCCTCGCCCTCGCCTCTTCCGGCGCCTCCGTCGGCGGCGAGGCGAAGCCGGCGGCACGCCACGACATCCCCTTCTCGACCCGGGTCCGAACGCCGCACGTCCCGTGGGCGACGAAGCTGCCCGGCGGGCCCATCCGCGGCTTCTTCGTCCCGCCCGTCACCGAAGGCCGCGACATGGTCGAGCTGATGCAGCGGCTCGCGCTCGAGCCGACCACCGTGACCATCGACCGCAACTGGGACGTGAACTGCTGGGGCATCGGCGACTACTACGACGGCGACCACGTGCTGCGCGGCGACCGCGACGACTTCCGGATCGTCTACGGCTACGTCGAGGAGGAGCTCCTGAGCGCCAAGCCGTTCGAGGTGCTCGTGATCCCGGGCCTGAACGGCTGGTCGCGCTACACGCGAAAGACGCGCGACGCGATCCTGCGGCGGGTCGAGCGAGGGGGCGGGGCTCGTGCTCCTGCACCCCTTCGTCGGCGACGTGAAGGGGCACCCGTTCCTGGGCGACGAGCCGCGAGGGCGACGAGCGGATCTGGGAGATCTCGCCCCTCGTCGGCGTGCCCGACGACCGGGTGAGCGACCGCGGCTACCCGGAGCTCAACCAGGAGGCCATCGCCGAGGGCCAGTGGCGGGCGCGGCCGCACCCGATCACCGAGGGCCTCGACCTCGATCTGCTTCCCTCGGGAGCGCGCGGCGGCCGCTTCTACCGCTACGCAGGCGAAGGGCGACGTCGCGGTCGAGGCGGCCGGGCTTCCGGTGGTCGCGACCCGCACGTACGGCCGGGGCCGCGTGGTGGCCTTCGCCGCCGTGGGCGACGGCTTCATCCCCGAGGCCATCGACCCGGTGAAGACGCGCACGTACTGGGACTACTGGGAGTACCAGTACTCCCTCCTCGCGCGCGCCGTCCTGTGGGCGGCGCGCGGGGAGGGGATCTGTCCGTATCCGTGCGCTCGAGGCGACTCGCCGAGTCCGGTCTCACCCTCGTCCTCGCCTCGCCCGGCGTCCCGCACGGTCGAGGTCGAGGCCGCGCGCGCGGAGCCAGAGCGGGACGACGCTCGCCGCGGTGACGCGCCCGCTCGCCCTCGCGGGCGGCGAGGGCCGGCTGCAGATCGCCGCCTCCGACCTCGCGCCCGCCGGCTGGCCGGGCGGCCGCTCGGTCGTGGACGTGATCGTGCGCGACCCCGCGACCGGCGCCACCCTGCAGTGGGGCTGGGCCGGCCTCGAGGCGCCGCAAGGCGGCCAGCCTCTCCGGCCTCCGCCCGAACGCGACCGTCTACCGCGAGGGCGACACGATGAGCCTCGTCGCGCGGGCGGCGGGCGACCTCGCCGGGCTCACGATGCGCGTGCGCTTCGGCGACGACCTCGGCCGCCTGCGGGCGGTCGAGGAGGCCCCGGCCCGCGGCGAGCGGACGTTCTTCCACCGCCTCGACCACGTCGCTCGGCAAGCGCGTCCTCGTCACGGCCGAGCTCGTGGACGCCAGGGGGCGACTCGTCGACGAGCTGCGCCACGAAGCCGATCGTGGTGGCCGCGCGCGAGCGCCGGCAGGAACGAGTACCGCGGGCTCCTCTCGTTCGAGACCCCGGTCCACTACTTCGCCGAGCGGCGGCTGCGCCTCCTGCGCGAGCAGGCGATGGACACCGGCTTCACCTGGGGCGGCGAGGTCAACGACGAGCTCCACATGCCCCGCGGCTGGTTCGGCGTCTACTGGTACGACCGCGGGCCCACGACGCCCGAGGGCATGGAGAAGGCGATCGCCGACTTCCAGAAGACGGGCGACGTGGACTCGCTCGCGTACCTCGTGAAGAAGGAGCTCTACCGCCGCACCGGAGAGACGCGCTTCCTCGTGCGCAACCCGAGCTTCGACGACCCGCTGGTGCAGCAGCGCCTCTTCGACCTCGCGCGCACGGCCGCGCGCGTCGAAGGCCGTCTACAACATGGACTACTACTTCGTGGGCGACGAGGGCTCGCTCGGCTCCTACGCCGACGCCGTGGACTTCTGCTGGGGGAAGCACACGCTCGCCGGCTTCCGGGCGTGGCTCCGCGAGCAGTACGGCTCGCTCGACGCGCTCAACCGCTCGTGGGGGAGCGACTTCCGCGACTGGGACGCCGTCCTGCCGCTCACGACCGAGGCGGCGCGGCGCGAGGGCCGCTTCGCCCCCTGGGCGGACCACCGCACGTACATGGAGGTGTCCTTCGCCCGCGCGTACCGCACGGTGCGCGAGGGCGTCCGCGAGGGCGACCCCGAGGGCCGCATCGCTCTCTCCGGCACGCAGGTCACGAACCCCTGGAACGGCTGCGACTGGCACCGTCTCGACGCGGTGATCGACGACTTCCTCTCGTACTCGGGCGGGAACCAGTGGGACATCCACCGCTCGTTCGCGAAGCCCGGCGCGCGGATCGGCTTCTGGACCGGCTACGGGCGGAGCGGGGCCGCGGTGAAGCACGAGGTGTGGACGGCGGCCCTCCAGGGCGTCCTCCACCCGCAGCTCTTCTGGAGCCCGTCGATCTTCAACCCCGACATGACGTTCTCCCGCTCGGGCCGCGACCTCGGCGAGGCCTTCCGGGCCCTGCGCTTCGAGGGGATCGGCCGGCTGCTGATGGAGGCGGAGCGGCTCGACGACGGTGTCGCCGTCCACTACTCGATGCCGTCCGTCCACGCCGCCGGCATCCTCGGCCAGCACGACCGCGAGGAGGCGAAGAAGGGCGGGACGAGCTTCCCGGCGAACCGCGACGGGTGGGTGAGCGTCCTCGACGACCTCGGCCTGTCGTTCCGCTTCCTGGCCGCGCCGCAGGTCGAGGAGGGCGGCCTCCAGGGGAAGCGGGTCTTCGTCCTGCCGTACTCGACGGCGCTCTCCGACCGGGAGGTGGCGGCGATCCGTCGCTTCGTCGAGGAGGGCGGCGTCCTCCTCGCCGACGGCGCGCGCCGGGCTCTTCGACGAGCACGTCGCCTGGCGCGAGACGGGAGCGCTCGACGCGCTCTTCGGCGTGACGGCCCCGCCCCCGCGGACGAGAGCGAAGGCGGCGGCACGGGCGAAGGGGCCCGTCCGCGTCACGGCGGAGGGCGCGGCTCTGGGCCTGCGGGCCGCGGGATCTCGCCTCTCTCGAGGCCCTCGAGCCCGCGGTGCGGGCGAAGGCGGGACGGCCGCTCGCGCGCGTGGGCGAGGCCGACCTCGCGGTCGTGAACCGCGTCGGCAAGGGCCGCACCGTGTACCTGAACGCGCTCCTCGACCGCGAGGGCGCCTCGCGCGACGCGTGGCGGGCGGTCCTGCGCGCGGTCCTCGACGGTGCCGGCGTCCGCCCCGCGGTCTCGGTCACCGACCCCGCCGGACGGCCCGTCACGCGCGTCCGCGTCGCGCGCTACCGCTTCGGCGAGCACGAGGTCGTCGCCCTGCTGAGCGGCCACCTCGACGTCAAGACGTCCTTCGGCCGCGACGGCGTCACCGTCTACGAGGACGCCGAGAAGGGCCGCGTCGTCCGCCACGAGGTGGACGTCACGCTGCCTCGCGCGGCGCACGTGACGAACGCCCGCACCGGCGAGGCGCTCGGGGAGACGGCCCGACTGCGCACGACGCTCACCGCGGGCGACGCGCTCGTCCTGGCCCTCGGTCCCGGCGAGACGCCGCTGCGCCTCGAGGGGCCCGGCCGGCGCGAAGCGCGGCGAGGCGTCCGCTCTTCACGGCCACCGCATCGTCCGCCGGCCGCCGGCTCCTCCGCTGGCACGTGCGGGGGCCCGACGGCGCCTTCCGACCCGAGTACGCGCAGGTGACGGTCGAGGAAGGGCCGTCGGCGACCTTCGTCCTGCCCTCGGCGCTCAACGACCCGGCCGGAGAGTATCGTGTCCGGGTCACCGACGTGCTGAGCGGGGCGTCGGCCGAGGCGAGCCTGCGCCTCGAGTGAAAGGGGGTCAGGTCTTGAATCTTGAATCGAGGCGCCCGAGTCAGAGGGGGCGATGACGAAGCTGCCAGTGGCCGTGTCCCTGCTGGCCGTGCTGGCCTGCGGCTCCTCGTCGGGTGACGGCTCGCCCCCCGGAGCGTCGCCGGCCCCGGTGCCGAGCGCGCCGATCTCGACGTCGTCCTACTTCCCGGCCGAGGCCGTCTGGTACCGCGACGTGTCCACGGCCGCCCTCGACCCCCAGTCGTCCGCCGTCATCGCCTACCTCGATCGCGTCGGCTGGGGCCTGGGGCGGATGCAGATCGACTTCTCGATCGAGGTGCTCGTGGCCGACGCGACGACACCGGTGCGGGCCTTCACTCCGACGGAGGACCACTTCCGGCCCGACTGCGACCTGGACCCCGTGCCGGTGCCGCCCGGGGGAGCTCTCGAGGGCGAGGAGGGCTACGAGTGCCGCGGCGACGGCGACTGCCACCTCATCGTCGTGGACCGGCCGCGGATGAAGCTCTTCGAGATGTGGCGGGCCGACATCCGCGGCGACGCGTTCCGCGGCGGGTGCCTGGCCGTGTGGGACATGACGCGGGTCTATCCGCCGAGCGGCCGGGGCGAGCAGTGCACGAGCGCCGACGCCGCCGGGTTCCCGATCGCGCCGCTGCTCTTCGACGCCGACGAGGTGGCGGCGGGCCGCATCGACCACGCCATCCGCTTCATCCTGCCGAACGCCACGATCCGCGCGCGTGAGTACGTGCACCCCGCGACGCACGGGACGCGGGCCACGAGCGGCCCACCCGACGCGCCGCCCTACGGCGCGCGGCTGCGGCTGCGGGCGGACTACCCGCTCGCGTCGCTGCCGAACGAGGGAGCGAGGACGGTCGCCCGGGCGATGCAGCGCCACGGCATCCTGCTCTCGGACGGCGGGCGCGTCGCGCTCACCGCGCGGAGCGACCGCTTCACCCGGGCGAAGTGGGCCGGGCTCCTCGGCGCGGTCGATCTCGCGGCCCTGCGCCCGCGCGACTTCGAGATGATCGCCGCCGGCGACCGCATCCCGCTCACGAACGATTGCGTCCGGAATCCGTGAAGGCGTGAAGGGGTCAGATCTTGAATTGAGGCGTTTCGCGCGACGGGCGATTCGGCGACGAGACGAGAGCGGGAGGCAGGGGGAACCATGACGAACAGGCGGCAGTTCCTGAAGGCCGGTGCGGCCCTCGCCGCGGTGGGCCCGGCGCTCGCGCGAGCCGACGTGCCCCCGCACCTCTGGCAGGGCCACGACTTCGGTCCGGGGCCGGGCGTCTCCGATCGGCTCGACCAGGGCCCCTTCGGCATCGAGCAGGACGAGGGCTGGTACACGATCGCCACGACGACGCCCGACCCCGGCCACGTCCGCAATCCTGGCCTCGGCCTCGTCGGCTACACGTGGGAGGAGAACGGGCCGTCGCTCGCCGCGCGGGCAGGAAAGGAGACACTCGAGCAGTCGGTCGAGCGGCTGGCCGCGCTCCCCTTCGTGGACGTCCTCTACATCCGCTGCGACTGGCGCGACGTGCAGAGCCGGCCCGGCCGGCTCGACCTCCACCCCGTCTGGGCCCTGACCCGCGACGCCGCCCGCCGCCGCGGCCGGCGCGTCGCCTTCCGCGTCCAGCTCTCGAACCCGGAGATCCAGCCGGCGAAGCTCGCGCTCCCCGACTTCCTCCAGGCGAAGGTGCCTCTCGTCACGATACGGAGGCCCGTTCCCGGAAGCCCCGACCGCGTCGAGCCCCGCTACGACCACCCCGAGTTCCGGCGGGCCTTTCGCGAGCTCAACGAGCTTCTGGCCGCCGAGCTGGACGGCGATCCCCTCGTCGAGTTCGCCGACCTCATGATGTACGGCTTCTGGGGCGAGGGACACACGAGCGACTACCCGAGCCCGATCCCGGACCCCGCCCTCGCCGAGCGCACGTTCGTGGACATGACCGAGCAGCAGATGGACGCGTGGCGTCGCGTCCCGCTCGTCGTCAACACGCAGCCCGACATCAGCCGCACCGGGAACCGGGCGGTGCTCGACCGTGCGGTGCGCGGCGGCTGCTGGCTGCGCTCCGACAGCGTGATCCTCGACGAGCCCGAGCAGATCGAGGAGCTGGCCCACCGGCCGCCCTGGCTCGCGGTGGTGATGGAGGACGGCTACCATCGCCACTACCGGACCGACAACGCGCGCTACCGCGTGGACGCGGCCGGGGTGGACGTCATCGAGCACACCATGCTGCACGCTCTCGACGTGGGCGCGAACTACTGGTCGCTGTGGACGGAGGCGGCGAACGTCGCCCGCTACCGGGAGCGGCGGCCGCAGGCCTTCGACGCCCTCGAGCGCCGCATCGGCTACCGCGTGCGGCCGTCGTGGGTCTGGCAGAGGAAGCGCTCCTCCGCCGACGAGCTGGTCGTGGCCTTCTTCAACGACGGCGCCGCGTCGGTGCCGGGCGTCCTCCGAGTCTTCGCGGAGACGCCCGACGGGACGGTGCGGGTCGGGGGTGGTCTCGACGCGGGTCACCCGCTCGCGGGCCGGCCGCGTCTCGCCTCGTTCCTGCTGCCGCCCGGCACGGCGGGGAGCGAGGTGCGGCTCCGGGCCGAGCTCGAGGTGAAGGCCGTGCGGCGGCCTGTACGCTGGGCCTGCGCGCAGCCGCTCGACGCCGACGGCGCGCTCGTGGTGCGCCTGAAGAAGCGCGACGAGCCGGACTGGCGGAAGGGGGTCTGAGATGACTCGAACGATGCTCCTCGGGATGACCGGCCTGCTCGCTCCCGCACTCCTCGGCGGGGCGGCAGTGCCCGCCGAGGTCCCCACGCCCGAGATGCTGCAGGTCCTCGAGCCCCAGTCCGAGGGGCCGCGGATCACGCCGTACCTGATGTACCAGCTCGAGCGCGCGTGGGCGAAGGACGCAGCGCGGCAGGAGCGGTTCGCCCAGGTGAAGACCGAGGCCGACCTGCGGACGCTGCAGGACGAGCTTCGACGGAAGGCTCTCGCCGTCATCGGCGGGCTGCCAGAGGCACGAACGCCGCTCAATGCGCGAGTCACCGGCTCGATCCCGATGGATGGCTACCGGATCGACAAGCTCGTCTTCGAGAGCCTGCCCGGCCTCCACGTCACGGCTCTCGTGTACGTGCCCGACGCCCCCGCGGGGAAGAAGCCGGCGGTGCTCGTCGCCTGCGGCCACTCGCCGACGGGAAAGGCCTACGCCGCCTACCAGGAGATCGCGGCACGCCTCGTCCGCCGCGGGTACGTCGTCCTCTGCTGGGACCCGGTCGGCCAGGGAGAACGCAGCCAGTTCTGGGACAAGGCGCGCGGCCGCAGCCGCTACAACCTCGTGTGCGGCGAGCACGCGGTTCTCGGCAACTTCGCGACGATCGCCGGCACGAGCCTCGTGCGCTACATGGTCTGGGACGGCATCCGGGCCGTCGACTACCTGCTGACGCGCGACGACGTGGACGCCGGCCATGTCGCGATCACGGGCACGAGCGGCGGAGGCTTCCAGGCCTTGTACGTCGGCGTCCTCGACCCGCGGATCGGCGTCATCCTCCCGTCCTGCTTCCCGACCGCGCTCCCCATGCGGATGGCCAACCGCATCTTCGAGGACCCCGACAGCGACCCCGAGCAGGATCCACCGGGTCTCGTCTCCGAGGGGATCGACCACGCCGGCCTGCTGCTGCTCGCGTACCCGCGGCCGCTCCACGTCTCGGCGGCCGTCCTCGACTTCTTCCCGATCGAGGGGACGCGCCGGGCGACGCGGGAGGTCGCGGCGTTCTACCGCCGCTTCGGCCACGGGGACCGCATCGCGCTCAGCCAGGGCTACCACAAGCACCAGTACTCGGCCGAGAACCAGGCGCGGGCGTTCGCGTTTCTCGATCGCGCGTTCTCTCGGCCGGTGGCCGCGAGCCTGGGCGACGCGAAGACGCTCGCGCCGGACGCCCTGCGCTGCACCCCGACGGGTCAGGTTCGCGAGGACCTGGGCGGGAGGTCGCTCCTGGACGTGATCCGGGACGAAGCCCGCGCGCACCCTCCCGCGCCGCGGACGATCCACGAGCTCTATCGCGGAGCGGGCTACCCGGGGGTCCGCGACTGGCCGATCGTGGCCTTCACGGGCGCTGCCCGGCGACGCGCCATCGCGTGGGAGGCGGCCGGAACCGACCGTGTCGGGGCCACGATCGTCGACCGCTACCGCCTGCACCACAGCGGAGGGCTCGTCATCCCACTGCTGCACGTGCACCGAGCCGGTGCGCCGGGAGGCAACGTCCTCGTGCGGCTGGGTCTCGAGGGGAAGATCCGCCCCGCTGACTGGCCCGAGGTCGAGGCGCGGCTGTCCGAGGGCCACGAGGTCGTGTCGTTCGACCCGCGCGGGCTCGGCGAGACGCGCATGCGCTACCGGGCGACCTCGGTCGACGATCCCGAGCTGGCCCCGGCCGACGAGGAGGCCGCGTACGCGAGCCCGCTGTCGGGCGTCCTCGCGAACCACGTCTACAACGCGCAGCTCCTCGGCCGGCCGTACCTCATCGAGCTGATCGAGGACGTCGAGATCGCCGTCCGCTTCGCCCGGGGGCGGCTCGGCGCGCGAGAAGTGGCAATCGACGCGCCCGGCGAGGCGCGTCTCCTGGCCCGGGCGGCGGCCGAGGCCCTGCCGGACGTGGCGCTCGTCGCGCCGCCAGGGGCCGAGCCGTCCTTCTCCTGGAAGGACGCCGTCGAGGGCGGCCGCGAGACCTGGCCCATCCTCTACCTCGTGCCCGGGGGCGCCGCGCTGCGATGAGAGTCCTTTTCCTCGGCGGGACCGGGAACATCAGCACGGCCTGCGTGGAATACGCCCTCGCCCGAGGCCTCGAGGTCGGTCTCCTGACGCGCGGACAGAGGCCTTCGCCCTTCGGTCCCTGGGTTGAGGCTCTCCACGGGAACCGCGACGATCCCGACGCGCTGCACCGGGCGGCGGAGGGTGGCTGGGACGCCGTCGTGGACTTCCTCGCCTACGCGCCTTCCCAGGTGGAGGAAGCGGTCGAGGCCTTCACCGGGCGAACCGGCCAGTACGTCTTCATCGGCACGGCCGCCGCGTACGACAAGCCGAACGCGCGGCTGCCGATCACCGAGCAGGCGCCGCTCGCCAACCCGTTCTGGGAGTACGCGCGGCTCAAGATCGCGTGCGAGGAGCGCGTGCTTCGGGCGCACCGCGAACGCGGCCTGCCGGTCACGATCGTGCGGCCCTCCTACACCTACGGCCCGACGTGGATCCCGTCCGGCTTCGGGGGGCAGGACTACACGGTGGTCGACCGCATGCGCCGCGGCCTGCCGGTCGTCTGCCACGGCGACGGCACCGCCCTCTGGGGCATGACCCACAGCAATGACTTCGCGGTCGGCCTCGTGGGCCTTCTCGGGCGCCCGGAGGCGATCGGCGAGGCGTTCCACGTCACCACCGACGAGCTCCTGACCTGGAATGCCGTCTACGAGACGATCGCTCGCGCCGCCGGCGTCGAGGCCAGGCTCGTCCACGTGCCGAGCGCGCTCATCGCCGCGCTCGTGCCCGACCGGGGGGCGAGCCTTCTCGGCGACAAGGCCCACAGCAGCGTCTTCGACAACGCGAAGGTCCGGCGTCTCGTCCCGGAGTTCCAGCCGCGGGTCCTTTTCGCCGAGGGGATCACCCGCTCGATCGCGTGGTTCGACGAGGACCCGTCGCGTCGAGTGGTGAGCGCCGTCGCTACCGACAACATCGAGCGAGTGCTCGCCGCCTGGGGGCGGGCGTGGGAAGGCCGGCCGGAAGGCGGCCCGCGGTGAAGGTCGAGGACGTCGAGCGTATCCACGAGGCGAGCCTCCGGATCCTCGACGAGGTGGGCGTCCGCCTCGAGCACGACGGGATCGTGGCGCGCCTCGTCGCCGCCGGGGCGCGCCGCGGCCCCGGCCCCCACGACGTCCGGCTTCCCCGGGCCTTGGTGCGGGAGCACCTGGCGCTCGCCCCGCGCCGCGTCGAGCTCGGCGCGCGCGACGGCACCACCACCGTCCTCGCGCCCGAGTCGGAGCCGGTCTTCTGGACGACGCCCGTCCTCTATCTGTGGACGGGCGCCGAGCGGCGTCCCGTGACGAGCGCGGACCTCCTGGCTATCGCGCGGCTCTCCTCTCGCCTCGACGCGGTCCAGGGCGTCATGGGCGTGGCGATGGCCGACGTGCCGCCCCTCCTCCGCGACTTCGTGGGCCTGCGGGTGATCGCCGAGGGCACGCGCAAGCACGCGCGGGTGCTGTGCTTCTCGCCGCGGGGGATGGACGCGCTCGTCCGGATGAAGCCCGTCTTCCCGGGGCCGTGGTTCAGCGTCGGCTTCACTGCGCACGGGCCGCTGCGGTGGACGAACCTCGCCCTCGAGGTCTTCGCGCGGAGCGCCGGCCACGGCATCCCGGCGACCGTGAACGGCGAGCCCATGGCCGGCACCAGCGCGCCGGTCACGCTCGCCGGCGCCTTCGCCGTCGGCAACGCCGAGATCCTGGCCGGCATCGTGGTGAACCAGCTCCTCGAGCCGGGCCGCCCCGTCGTCTACAACCTCGGCCTCGGCCACGTCTTCGACATGCGCCGCGCCACCGCGGTCACCGGCGGCCCGGAGAACGCGCTCTTCGCCCGGGCCTCGGCCGCCCTCGGCCGCTTCTACGGCCTGCCCTCCTCGTCGTGGGTCTCCACCGAGTCCGTCTTCGAGGACGAGCAGGCCGCCCTCGAGACGATGTTCGGCCTTGTCACCCACGTGGCGGAAGGGGTGAGCCTCGTGTGGGGCCTCGGGCAGCTCGAATCGGAGATGACGCTGTCGCTCGCCCAGCTCGTGATCGACGACGAGATGGTGGCCTACGTGCGGCGTCACCGTCGGGGGTTCGCGGTGGAAGACGAGGCGCTGGCGCTCGACCTCGTGCGCTCGGTCGGCATCGCCGGCTCGTACCTCGACACCGACCACACGCGGGAGCACCACCGACGCGAGCTCTTCTCGCCACGGCTGCTGAACCGCCGCGCGCGGAACGCCTGTCCGGGTCCGCTGCCGGAGGTGGCGGCGGCCCGCGCCCGTGAGATCCTGGCGCGGGACCCGGAGCCGACCCTCGCCGACCACGAACGCGAGGCGCTCGCCGCCGTGGAGCGAGCGTTCGCGATCGCGTAGGGTCCGGAGGCTCACGATGATGCTGGCCTGGGCGCCCGCCGAACCCCGTGGCAGGATGCCTCCGCTCTTCTTCGCCCGGTCCGCGGGCGTCCAGAACGAGCTCCTTCAGGGCCCCGCCCCGGCGAGGAGGCGGTCCTCGAACGCGTAGTCCACGGCCCGGCGAGGCTGCGTCCTGTACCACTCGAAGCCTCTCCGCAGGCCCTCCTCCAGCGGGATGGGTGCCACGCCCAGCACCCGCGTCACCTTCTCGACCACCTCGGTCATCGGCGGCAGGTCGAGGTACTCGCCGAAATAGAGGTTGTTCCCGACCAGCTGGCCTCCCGCGGCCCGGATGGCGGCGCGGGGCACGGGGACGAGCGCGGGCTCGACCCCGGCGACCCGGGCGAGCGCCTGGACGAACGCGCGCTGCGAGAGCGGGTCGGTGTGGCCGACGTTGAACGCCTCGCCCACTGCCTCGGGCACCTCGAGCGCCCGCAGGCATGCCTCGGCCACGTCGTCGACGTACGCCCACTGCATCGGCGTCTCGCCCCCGTCGGGCAGCACGATGGACCGGCCGTCGCGGAGGCGGTCCCAGAAGAACCCCTCGCGATAGAGGGGCTGGCAGGGGCCGTGCACGAACGGCGGCCGGACGGTCACGGCGGGCAGCCCCGTCTCGGCGTGCAGGCGGAAGAGGGCCCGCTCAGCCATCGCCTTGTGGCGCACGTAGGCCATCGGCACGTCGTCCGGGGCGAGCGGGTCACTCTCGCGGCGGCCGAGACCGGCGCCGTACGCCGCGACGCTCGACATGAAGACGTAGCGCCGGAGCCCGGAGCCGCACGCGCGGGCGACCGCTTCCACCTGCTCGGGCGTCGTTCCCTTCTCCCAGTCGTAGGCGAGGTCGAACACGGCGTCGAAGCCGTGCTCGCCCAGGATGCGCCGGACCGCGGGCAGGTCGCCGCGGTCGGCCTGGAGGTTGCGGACCGCGGGCCCGAGATCGTGGCGGTCGCGGCGGTGGAGGACTCCCACGTCGTGGCCGCGGTCGACGAGCCGCCGCACGATCTCCCGCCCCATGAACTGCATTCCGCCGATGACGAGGATCTTCATCCGACGATGATAGTCGAGGGCTCGCGGTAGGATGACGCGTGAAGCGCGAGAGGGCCTTGGAGAACGGCATGCCGCGACGTGGACGACGCCTTGGGATCACCCTGCTGACCGGCCTCCTCCTGGTGTGAGCGGCCACTACGTCCAGCGGCAGGAGCCGCGCGTCGTCATCGACGCGGTCTGGCAGGTGGTGGAGGCGGCGAGGTCGGCGGGCGAGACGCCGCGACCACGTGGCAGAATGCCGGCGCGCCACGAAGGAGACCTTCCATGTCCTTGATGCTCGGCCTCGTCCTGCTGCTGGCGGCGCCCGCGGACCCGTCGACCAACGTCGGCTACTACCGCTTCCCGGCCCTGCGGGGAGAGACCGTCGTCTTCGGGGCCGAGGGCGACCTGTGGCAGGTCGCCCGCTCGGGCGGCGTCGCGTCTCGGCTCACCAGCCACCCGGCGGACGAGTCGTACCCGGCATCTCCCCGGACGGGACGACGCTCGCCTTCTCGGCCGCGTACGAAGGCCCCACCGAGGTCTACACGATGCCGCTCGCCGGCGGCTCGCCCGTCCGCCGCACGTTCGACGGCGGCGGGGCGCGGGTCGTCGGTTTCTCGCCGGACGGCGCGCTCTTCTACTCGACGAGGCGGTACAGCACCCTGCCCGACGCGCAGCTCCTGCGCCTCGACCTGGCGAGCGGCGAGCGCACCGCCGTGCCGCTCGCCCAGGCGGCGGACGCCTCCTGGACGCCCGACGGGCGCACCCTCTTCTTCACGCGGCTCCCGTTCCAGGGCAGCCACACGAAGCGCTACCGGGGCGGAACCGCCCAGAGCGTGTGGAAGTACGCGGAGGGGGCGGCGGAAGCGGTGCCGCTCACCGGCGACTACGCGGGCACGAGCAAGACGCCGATGTGGTGGGGCGGGCGCGTCTACTTCCTGAGCGACCGCGACGGCACCATGAACGTCTGGTCGATGGACGAGGACGGCCACGACCTGCGCCAGCACACGCACCACAAGGGGTGGGATGCGGACCAGGCTTCGCTCTCGGACGGCCGGATCGTCTACAAGCTGGGGGCCGACCTGCGCCTCCTCGACCTCGCGAGCGGGCACGGACGCCGCCCTCGAGATCCGCCTCTCGTCCGACTTCGACCAGGCCCGCGAGACCTGGGTGAAGAAGCCGATGGACTACCTGACGTCGATCGCGCTCTCCCCGAAGGGCGATCGCGTCGCGCTCACCGCGCGCGGCCAGGTGTTCGTGGCCCCGGCGAAGCAGGGGCGCCTCGTCGAGGTCACGCGGACGCCCGGCGTGCGCTACCGCCGCGCGACCTTCCTGCCCGACGGCAAGGGGCTCGTCGCCCTCTCCGACGAGTCGGGGGAGGTCGAGCTCTGGAAGCTCCCCGCGAACGGGGTGGGCCAGCCGGAGCCGCTGACCCACGACGGCAAGGTGCTGCGCTGGGAGGCGGTGCCCTCTCCGGACGGGAAGTGGATCGCCCACCACGACAAGGACCGCCAGCTGTGGCTGTGGAGCGTCGAGAAGAAGACCGAGACCCTGATCGCCACCTCCCGCCACGGCGACGTCCAGGACCTCGCCTGGTCCGCCGACAGCCGCTGGCTCGCCTACACCGCGCCGGCCGCCAACACGCTCGGCCAGGTGTTCCTCTACCGCCTCGAGGGCGGGACGACGACACCGGTGACGACCGATCGCTTCGACAGCGGGAGCGCGGCCTGGAGCCCGGACGGCGAGTGGCTCTACTTCCTGTCCGACCGGAACCTCAAGACCCTCGTGCGCTCGCCGTGGGGCTCGCGCCAGCCCGACCCCTTCCTCGCGAGCCCGACCGAGGTCTACGCGGTGGCGCTCAAGAAGGACGGCCGCTTCCCGTTCGCGCCCCCGGACGAGCTCCACCCCGAGGAGCCGAAGAAGGACGAGCCGAAGAAAGAGGAGGCGGCGGCGAAGGCGACCGACAAGGGAGGTCCGAAGGGGAAGGACAAGGAAAAGGCCCCGGCCGCCGAGACGCCTCCCAGGCCCGTCGTGATCGATCTCGAGGGGCTGTCCACCCGCCTCTACAAGGTGCCGATCCCGGCCGGACGCCTCGACTCGCTGCGGACCGACGGCCAGAGGCTCTACTGGCTCTCCGTCGACAACTCGTTCGAGCCGAAGCGCACGCTGCAGGCGCTGGCCATCGGCCGCGAGAAGCCGGAGGTCAAGACCGTGATGGAAGGGGTGCGGGAGTACCTCCTCTCCGCCGACAACAAGAAGCTCCTCGTCCGCAAGGAGAAGGAGAACGACCTCTACGTCTTCGACGCGGGCGACAAGGCGCCGGAGAAGCTGGACGAGTCGAAGGTGGACCTCTCTCGCTGGACCTTCAGCTTCGACCCCCGCGAGCAGTGGCGGCAGATGTTCGTGGAGGCCTGGCGGCTGGAGCGGGACTACTTCTACGACCGCGGCATGCACGGCCTCGACTGGCCGAAGGTCCGCGAGAAGTACCAGCCGCTCGTGGACCGGGTGAGGAGCCGGGACGAGCTCGCCGACCTGCTCGCCCAGATGGTGAGCGAGCTGTCGGCGCTGCACATCTTCGTGGGCGGGGGCGACCTGCGGAAGGGGCCGGACGAGGTCGAGGTGGGCTCGCTCGGCGCGGAGCTCGCGAAGGACGTCGCCGCCGGCGGCTGGCGGGTCGTCCGCATCTACGGCGCCGACCCCGACTTCCCCCAGGCGCTCTCCCCGCTCCGCCGGGACGGGGCGGGGATCGCGGAAGGCGACGTGATCGAGTCGGTGAACGGCGTCGCCACCCTCTCCGTGCCCGATCCCGCCGTCCTCCTCCGCAACCAGGCCGGCCGCCAGGTGCTCCTGCGCGTGAAGCCGAAGGCCGGCGCGGCGCGGGACGTGATCGTCTCGCCCATGACGGCCCAGGAGGCGCGCGAGCCTCCGCTACGACGACTGGGAGTACGACACGGCGGCGCCGGGTCGAGGAGAAGGGCAAGGGGGCGATCGGCTACGTGCACCTGCGGGCCATGGGCGGCGACAACTACGCGGAGTGGGCCCGCGACTACTACCCGGTCTTCCAGCGCCAGGGGCTGATCCTCGACGTGCGGCACAACCAGGGCGGGAACATCGACAGCTGGATCCTGGGCAAGCTCCTCCGCAAGGCCTGGTTCTACTGGCAGGACCGCGTGGGCGACCCGACCTGGAACATGCAGTACGCCTTCCGCGGGCACATGGTCGTGCTCGTGGACCAGTGGACGGCCTCGGACGGCGAGGCGTTCGCCGAGGGCTTCCGGCGGCTGGGCCTCGGCAAGGTCATCGGCACGCGCACCTGGGGCGGCGAGATCTGGCTCACCGGGAGCAACGTCCTCGTCGACAACGGCATCGCCACCGCCGCGGAGTTCGGCGTCTACGGGCCGGAGGGGCAGTGGCTGATCGAGGGCCACGGCGTCGACCCGGACATCGTCGTCGACAACCTCCCGCGGGCGACCTTCGACGGGAAGGACGAGCAGCTCGACGCGGCCATCCGCCACCTCGAGGAGAGGATCCGCGAGCAGCCGGTCAAGGACCTGCCCCCGCCGGCCTTCCCCCGCAAGGCGGTCGAGTGACCCTGTCCGCGATCGACGTCCTCGTGTTCGTCGCCTTCTACGGCCTCGTCCTCGGCGTGAGCCTCTGGAAGAGCCGCGGCCGGAAGACGAGCGAGGACTACTTCCTGGGCGGGCGGCAGCTGCCCTGGTGGCTGATCGGCGTCTCGATCGTGGCCGCCAACATCTCGACCGAGCAGTTCGTGGGGATGGCCGGACAGGCCGCGGGAGACGTGGGGCTCGCGGTGAGCGCGTGGCAGCTCGTGGGCGCGGTGGGAATCGTGATCGTGGCCTTCACCTTCCTGCCGCGCTTCCTGAAGGCCGGCATCTACACGATGCCGGAGTACCTCGAGTACCGCTACCGCCCGGCGGCGCGGACGGTCATGTCGGTGCTCACCGTGGTCATCTACGTGACCGTGACCACGACCGCCGTCCTCTACTCGGGGGCGACCGCGCTCGAGACGATCTTCGGCCTGAGCCTGCCCGTCGCCCTCGCCGTCCTCTGCGGCATCACGATCGGGTACGTGCTCTGGGGCGGGCTCCTCGCCGCGGTGTGGGCCGACCTCTTCCAGGGCTCGGCCCTCCTCGTGGGCGGCCTCCTGACTCTCGGCCTCGGGCTCGCCGCGGTGGGAGGCCCGGGCGCCTTCCTCCGGGCGAATGCCGACCGGCTGCACATGATCCTGCCGCGCAGCCACCCCGAGCTGCCCTGGACCGTGCTCGTCGGCGGGATGTGGATCCCGATCCTGTACTACTGCGGCCTCAACCAGTTCATCACCCAGCGCACGCTCGCCGCGCGCTCGCTCGGGCACGGCCAGGCGGGGATCGTCCTCGCCGCGGCGCTGTGGCTCCTCGTCCCGTTCGCGATCGTGATGCCGGGTGCGGTGGCGCACCAGCTGTACGGGGCCGCCCTCGAGCGGCCGGACCAGGCGTACCCCATGCTGATCCGGGAGCTGGTGCCCGCCGGGCTCCGCGGCTTCATCCTCGCCGCCCTCGCCGGCGCGGTGATCAGCACGCTCGCCTCCGTCCTGAACTCGGCCTCCACCCTCTTCACGATGGACCTCTACCGTCGCTTCTTCCGGAGGGACGCCGGTCAGGGAGAGCTCGTGGCCGTGGGCCGCGTGACGACGGTCGTCGCGCTCGTCCTCGCCGCCGTCCTCGCCACCTCGCCTTTCCTGAAGGGCGGCGTCTTCAGGTTCATCCAGGAGTTCCAGGGCTACGTCTCGCCCGGGATCGTGGCGGCGTTCGTGTTCGGCTTCGCCGTCCCGACGGCCCCGCCGCTGGCGGGTCTCGCCGCGCTCGTCCTGAGCGCTCCCGTCTACGGCCTCCTGGCTTGGGCCTGGCCGGACGTCGCCTACCTGCACCGGATGCTCGCGACGCTCGTCGTGCTCGTCCTGGCCATGGCCGCGATCACGCTCGCCCGTCCCCTCGCCGAGCCTCGGCGGCTGCCCGTGCGGGAGGACATCGACATGCGCTCCTCGTCGCTCGCTCTCGCCGGGGGGCTGGCGGTGGTCGCGGCCGTCTTCCTCTTCTTCTGGGTCTTCCGCTAGCGGGAGGGCCGGCGGGGACGGGGGGACGGGCGGGGACCTTGACGTCTCCAACTTGATCATCTACAATGACTAACAAGGAGGACGAGGATGGCCCAGTTCAACGTGGCCGAGGCCAAGGCGCGGTTCTCGGAGCTCGTGCAGAAAGCGGTGTCCGGCGAGGAGGTCGTGATCGCGAAAGACAACCGGCCGCTCCTGAGGCTGGCGCCGCTCGAAGTACCGGCCGGCAAGAGGAAGCCCGGCTCCGCACGGGGGCGGGTGTGGATCGCGCCTGACTTCGACCGGATCCCCGGGGACTTCGAGGACTACGTCCGGTGAGGCTGCTCCTCGACACCCATACCTTCCTGTGGTGGGTGGCGGCGAGCGGTGAGCTGTCCCGCAGGGCACGGAGCGCGGTCGGGAGCGCCAGGAACGAGTGCTTCGTGAGCGTCGCTAGCGGCTGGGAGATCGCGATCAAGGTGAGCCTGGGCAAGCTCCGCATCGACGGCGCCCTCGACCGCTTCCTGCCAGAGCAGCTCGCGGCCAACGGCTTCCGGGCGCTGGCCATCGACCTCAAGCACGCGGCTCGCGTGGCCAGGCTGCCTTTCCACCACCGCGACCCGTTCGACCGGCTGCTCGTTGCCCAGGCCCTCGAGGAGGACCTCGCGATGGTGACCGCCGACCCAGTCGTCGCGAAGTACGGCGTGAATCGGGTCTGGTGAGCAGCGAGACATGACTAAGCTGCAGGCCAAGGCCGTGATCGTCACCGGGGCCACGAGCGGGATGGGGCGGGCCACCGCCCTCCTCTTCGCCCGGGAGGGGGCCTCCGTGGTGGCGAGCGGCCGCGACCCCGAGCGGGGAAGGGCGCTCGTCGAGGAGATCCGCGCCGACGGGGGCCGGGCGGTGTTCGTAGCCGGTGATGTGAGCCTCCCCGAGACGAACGAGCGGCTGGTGGCGGAGTGCGAGCGCTCGTTCGGCGGGGTTGACACGATCGTGGCCTGCGCTGGGATGCTGGGCCTCGGCTCGGCGACCGACGTTCCCGTCGAGACCTGGAAGCAGACCCTCGCCGTCAACCTCGACGCCGTCTTCTACTTGCTGCGCTCCGCCCTCCCGGCCCTGCAGCGTCGTGGCGGCGGGTCGATCGTGGTCGTCGGGTCGATTGCCGCCTTCAAGGCGTTCCCGAACCATGCGGCCTACTGTGCTTCGAAGGGAGCGCTCGTCGCCCTCGTCCGCCAGGTCGCGATGGACTTCGGGCCGAAGGTCCGCGTCAACCTGCTCTGCCCCGGCCCGGTGGACACGCCGCTCATCTGGGAGTCCGCGGCCGCATTCCCCGACCCGTCGAAAGCCGTCGCCGCCGTCGGAGAGCGCACTGTCCTGAAGCGTCTCGGCCAGCCCGAGGACATCGCCCGGGCCGCGCTCTTCCTCGCCTCGGGCGACTCGGACTGGGTGACGGGCACCGCGCTGACCGTCGACGGCGGGATCATGACGGGGGGCTGACGAGAGCGAGCGACGGGGCCGTGGCCGGCCCTCCGCTCAGGGGGTCGATCGCGGTGGCGCGCCCACGATTCCGCGGTCCTCGTCCACCTCGACGATCTGGTTCGCGGGCACCCCCGTCGAAGCGTCTGGACCTTGCCGCTCGGCCAGCGGATCTCGAGGTCCGCTTGCGTGGCGGTCCCGAGGCCGAAGTGCACCCGCGAGTCGCTGGCCGAGAAGATGCTCCCGCTGGTGGTGACGTCAGCGATCTGCCGCAGCGCCGGGGTCGTGGCGGTGATCCGGGCCCCCAGCCCGAGGCGGTTGCTGGCGTGGCCTCGGAGCTTGACGCTCAGCCAGCCCCGCCGGTTGCCGCCGTCGTTCCGGAGGATCGACGGCGTCGAGTCCATGTTCACGACGACCACGTCGACGTCCCCGTCGTTGTCGAGATCGCCGATGGCCAGTCCCCGGCTCGACCGTTCCTGCCGGATTCCCGGCCCGGACTCGTTCGACACGTCGGCGAACTTCCCGTCGCCGAGGTTGCGGAAGAGGAGCCGACGCTGGTCGTAGGTTTCGCCGCCCGGGGGGCTCTTGCGCAGGTAGGGGTAGACGTGGCCGTTGGCCACGACGAGGTCTTTCCACCCGTCGTTGTCGTAGTCGAGGAACTTGGTGCCCCACTTCACGAGCGGGTACGTGGCGACCGCGATGGCGCCCGTCGCCCGCGCCTGGTCCACGAAGCGGCCGTCCCGCTCGTTGTGGTAGAGGTTGCTGTACTGGAAGGAGAAGTTGCTCTTCGTGATGTCGAGCCAGCCGTCGTTGTCGTAGTCGCCGAAGTCCGTCCCCATGCCGGCCTGCTCCATGCCGTCGTCGGACACCGCCACCCCGGCCAGGAGCGCCACCTCCTCGAACGTGCCGTTCTTCCGGTTCCGGTAGAGGTAGCTCGGCGTCGAGTCGTTGGCCACGTAGATGTCGGGCCAGCCGTCGTTGTCGAAGTCCCCGACCACGACCCC
The DNA here is from genome assembly GCA_963697835.1 of uncultured Acidobacteriota bacterium. Classification (GTDB taxonomy): domain Bacteria; phylum Acidobacteriota; class Vicinamibacteria; order Fen-336; family Fen-336; genus DATBSL01. The sequence continues at coordinate 121,206 of CAVOPG010000001.1, forward strand.
CAGCCCGTAGCGCGGCACCCGCTCGAGGACGCCGGCGGCCACGGTCACGTCGGCGAAGGTCCCGTCTCCGTTGTTGCGGTAGAGGGTGTCGAGCGCGCCGGGAAGGCCGCCGGGGCCGCACATCACTCGCGTCCCCCGGTAGTTGCAGTCCGGCCCCGGGAAGGACAGGGGGGACCTCCGCACGTCGACCTCGATGTTGTTGGCGACGTACAGGTCCAGGTCGCCGTCCCGGTCGTAGTCGAGGAACGCGGCGCTGGTGCTCCAGCGCCCGCCCCTGAGGCCCGCCTTCTCCGTGACGTCCGTGAAGCGGCCGTCGTGGTCGTTGTGGTAGAGGATGTTGCCGTTCAGGCCGAGCACGTAGACGTCCGGGAAGCCGTCGTTGTCGTAGTCGCCGACCGTGCACCCCATCCCCCACCCGCCACCCGGGACGCCGGCCTGCTGGGTGACGTCGGTGTAGGTGCCGTCCCGGTTGGAGCGATAGAGAGCGTTGCCGTGGTTCACGCCCCGCCGGACGTCCTCGAGGGTGCTCCCGTTGACGAAGTAGATGTCGAGCCAGCCGTCGTCGTCGTAGTCCAGGAGGCAGACCCCGCCTCCCTTCGCCTCGAAGATGTAGTTCTTCTCCGGGCTCCCGTTCGACGTGCTCGAAGCGGATCCCGGCCGAGGGGGCGACGTCGGTGAAGGTGGGAAGCGGGAGGCGGCGACGGAACCGCGCTCGCGGCCAGGACCAGGGCGGACAGGCCGACGAGGGCGGCGCCGACGAGCCTCATGGCGGGCTCGTCGCCTGCGTCAGCCGGCGCAGGTCCTTCTCGATCGAGATCGCGAGCTCGGTCTGGCCGCGTGCGGTCGCCTTCTGCTGGGCCTCCTGCATGTACTTCAGGGCCTCGGCGCGGTTTCCGACGCGCGCGTACGCGGCGCCGAGCGCGTACGTGCAGCGGGGCGTCTCCTCGTCCTCGGGGGTGAGCGTCTGCCGAAAGTGCTCGATCGCGTCCGCCACCCTTCCCTGCTGGACGAGGATGCGGCCGAGGTTGAAGTGGGCCGCCCGGTAGTCCGGCTTGCTCTCGATCGCCGCCCGATAGTGCTGCGCGGCTTCGTCCAGCTTCCCCGACGTCATCAGCAGGTACGCGTAGTTGTTGTGGGCCTCGGCGTAGGCCGGCTTCAGCTCGAGCGCCCGGCGAAACGCGTCGGCGGCCTCGACGTTCTTCCCCTGCCCGGTCAGCAGGACGCCGTAGTTGTAGTGGATCTCGGCGAGGTTCGGGTCGAGGGCGAGCGCGGCGCGATAGTGCTCTTCCGCCTTCTCCGGCCGCCCCAGCGATCCGTAGAGCCGGATCAGGTTGACGTGCGCGGGCAGGAGCTTCGGGTCGGCGAGAAGCGCCGCCTCGTGCTCGTCGGCCGCCGCCTGGAGCTGCCCGGCCTCCGCGAGCTGGATGCCCCTCTGCAGGCGGGCGTCCGCCCCCGTCTTGAGGGCGACGAGGGCGGCCATGAAGGGATCCGGCACGGCCGGCCAGCCCTCCTTGTCCTTCTGGTAGAGGACGAGCTCCTCCTGGGCCTTCTCCGGCTCGCCAAGGTCCCGGTACGCCCGCGCGAGCGCGAAGTGCGCGGCGCCGAAGCCGGGGAAGAGCTCGCAGGCCTTCCGGAGATGCGCGGCCGCCGAGGCGTGCTCGCCGCGGCCCGCGTCGATCCGGCCCGAGCCCGTAGTGGGCTTCGGCCGTGTCGGGATGCTCGCTCGACGAGCGCCTGGTAGAGAGCCGGGCTCTCGTCGCGCGTGCCCGCGTCCAGGAGAGCCTTGGCCAGCAGAAGTCGGGTGGGCAGGTATCCCGGGCGGCGCCTGAGCGCTTCCTTCAGCGAGGCGACGGCGCGATCGTGCCGGGCGAGGTTCGACTGCGTCCTCCCGAGGAAGTAGGGCCAGCGCGCGTCGCCCGGGTCGAGGGCCTGCGCCCGCTCGAAGCACGTCTCGGCAGGCTCGTATTGCTCGCTCGCGTAGAGGAGCATCCCGAGCGTCCCGTTGGCTTCCGGGTCCCGAGGCGCGCGCTGCGCGTCCTCGTAGGCCTTGGCGATCGACTCGCGGACACCGGTCGCATACGTCTCGAGGGGGAGCTTCGGGAGCGGAGGAATCGACTGGCCGGCGGCCGACACGCCGGACAGGAGCGTGAGCGCGACCACGAATCCACGTTCCGCCGGTCTCAAGTAGTGCGCGGTCCCCATCGATGGTCAGGGTCCATGCTATCGGAGTCCGGTCCGCCCTGTCCCGCCGCCGTAGAACCCTCGTTCGGAGACCACTTCGACTCGTCCGGAGGGCTTCAAGGCGCAATCAGCTTGAGTTTCGGGAAGTACGTTCTGTACCGCGAAGGATCCCGCGTGAGGAGAGAGAGCCCCGACACCGCCGCGTGGGCGCCGATATAGAAGTCCGGGAGCGGGGAACGCTTCGCTCCCCCCTTCGCCGGTAGGCCTGGAAGCACTTGCCGGCCAGAAAGCCCGCATCCCAAGGCAGCGGGCTCCGGACGAACACGTCCTGGGGCAGGGCGGACTCGACGTCCTCGATACGATCGAAACCGATCGACACCTCCGCGTAGACGATCGGGTTGATCACGAGGCCCGACTCGTCGGCGCAGCGAGCGAGGGCCTCGGAGGACCACGAGAACCACCTTGGGTCCTCGGTGAGCACGTCGAGGAGGATGTTGCTGTCGACGAGGACCGCCGACACACCCCTATCCCCGGGTGAGCGCGAGGATCTGGTCGGTCGTCAGCCGTGTCGTCGCGCGCCCGCGGAGCCGGTCGACGATCCCCCGGCCGCGCCCAAGACGCCCGCCGACCTTGCGGATCCGGACCGTGCTCCCGACGACATCGAAGTCGACCTCGGTCTCCGGCTGGAGTCCCAGCCGCTGCCGGATCTCCTGCGGGATCGTGACCTGTCCCTTGGCCGTAATGCGCATGGTAAGACTCCTACCGGTCTTACTCTACCACCCATCCTCAGCCCGCGGGTGCGCGGCGGATGCGTTCCAGCAGCTGCTTTGCCCGCGGCTCGTTCGGGCTCCGCCGGAGCGCCTCCTCGGCCCAGCGCTGCGCCTCCGGCCGGCGCCCGAGCCCGGCCAGGGTCTCGGCCAGCAGGTAGGGGCCGGCCATCTCGTCGGCCTTGGCGCCGGCAGCTCGCTCGAAGGCCTCGAGCGCCGCGCTCGTCCTCCCGGCCTGTCGCTCGAGCAGGCCCAGGTTCACCCAGGCCTTGTAGGCCTGGGGATAGGCCGCGACCTCGGCCCGATACTCGCGGATGGCGGTCGCGGTCTGGCCCCGCTGCTCGGCGATCACCCCCAGGTTGAAGTGCAGGGTGGGGCGCTTCTCCCCCAGCGCCACGGCTTCGCGCAAGGCCGCCTCGGCGACGTCGAGCCGGTTCATCTCCAGCGCGAGGGTGCCGAGGTTGACGTGCACCAGCGCGGAGCCGGGGCACGGCCTTCGCCGCGCGCTGGTAGTAGTCGAAGGCCTTCTCGTCGCTCTCCGCGGGCGTAGTGGATCTCGGCGAGGTTCAGGAGCGCCTTGACGTTCTCCGGCAGCAGCTCCAGGGTGCGCTCGAAGCCGGCGATCGCCTCGTCGATCCGGCCGGCCGCCTGGTAGGCGAGCGCGAGGTCGAGCACCGCGATCGCGTACTCGCGGGTTGAGCTCGAGCACGCGCCGCCCCGCCGCGATCGCCGCCTCGAAGTTCTTGCGGCGGAAGTGGACCGACGCGAGGGTGAAGGGCACCTCCGGGTTGTCCGGGTCCTTGCGCGCCAGCTCCTCGAGGAGGCGAGCGGCCTCGTCGAGCCGTCCGGCGTCCCGCAGCCCCTGCGCCGTCTGCAGCTCGTGCAGCAACGGGATCTGGTCCTTGGGATCCGGCAGCGGACCCGAGCGCAGCGGCGCCGGGTTGCCGTCTGAGCCGCCGCCCACGTAGCCGAGCGCCCGCAGGCGCTCGAGGGCCTCGGGGTCGATCTTCGCCGGCTTCGGCTGCCCCGCCCGGCTTCAGCAGGCTCATCGTCTCGAGCTGGGCGGCCAGGGTGGCGGCGACCGCTCCGGTGTCTCTCGTAGACGTTGTCGAGCTCCTTCGGGTCCGCGCTGCGGTCGTAGAGCTCGGGCCGCGGCGCCCGGATCGACCTCCAGCGCTCCGTCTCCACGAGGACGAGCTCGCTCCAGCCGTGGTGGAACCGGGGGTAGTAGGTCTCGGCGTAGGAGACCGGTCCCACGAGCGCTTCCGGGCCCTCGTCGCCGTCGCTCGTGTCGGAGAGCCGCGCCGGCGAGGCCGGGCCGCCTCGTGGGCGATCAGCGGCAGGAGGCTCACGCCGTCGAGGCCCGCCGGCACGGGCAGCCCGACGAGGTCGAGCACCGTCGGCGTGACGTCGACGAGCCGCGCGAGCCCCCGCACGCGAAGCCCGGCCGGCACCAGGCGGAGGCGAGCCGGCCGACGCCCCGGAAGGCGGCGCGATGATCATCGGCACGTCGAGGGTGGCGCCGTACAGGAAGATGCCGTGGGTCGCCTCGCCGTGATCGCCGAGCGACTTCGCCGTGGTCGGAGAGATAGACGATCACGGTGCTGCTGGCGCAGGCCCTGCGCGTCGAGCGCGTCGAGCAGCCGCGCGACCTGCGAGTCGGCGTAGAGCACCTCGCCGGCGTAGGCAGTGGGTGCCCGGCGCCGGAACTCGTCGGGCGGCGCGTACGGCTCGTGCGGATCGTAGAGATGGACCCACAGGTAGAAGGGGCGGTCGCCCCGGCGCTCCCGCTGGAGCCAGTCCAGGGCGCGATCCACGACCCGCCCCGCGGGCCGCTCGACCTCGGTGAGGCTGCGCCTCTCGATCTCGGAGTAGTCGAAGGAGTCGTCGTAGGTCTCGTGACCCTGGGCGAGGCCCCACCGCGCGGCGAGGACGTAGGAGCCGACGACGGCCGCGGTCTGGTAGCCGTGCTCGAGGAGCCGCTCGGCGAGGGTGGTGGCGTCCTTTCCCAGCACGAAGCCGGCGTTGTCGCGCACGCCGTGGTGGGGAGGATAGAGGCCCGTGAAGATCGAGGAGTGGGAAGGGAGGGTCAGGGGGACGTGCGAGACCGCGCGCTCGAACAGCACGCCCTCCCGGGCCAGGCGCGAGGCGGCGGCGGTGTCGAGGGCGGCCCCGTAGGGAGCCAGGTGATCGCGCCGCAGCGTGTCGACGGTGATCACGACCACGTTGGCGTTCGCGAAGCGAGGCCCGTTCACCGGCGCGTGCTGCGGCGTCCGGATCCCACCGGGCAGCGCGATTGCCCGCTGAATCGGCGGCGCCGGCCGGGAAGTCCGGGTGCGGTAGACGAACGCGACGATCAGGCAGGCGACCAGGGCCAGCGTCGCGGCGAGCCACTTCGTCCGAAGCGTGCGGGGCATCGCGCTCATTCCCTCGCCGTCAGCGGATGAGTCCGGCGAGACAGTGTAGCCCCCCGTTCCGGATCAGGACCTGCTGGGCGTCGATCGGGACGACCGAGTATCCGGCCGGGAGCTGCGCGCCGAGCGTCGCGGAAGACCCGGTCCTCGACGTCACCCAGCCCGAAGCGCGGGACGAAGACCTGCTCGTCCACGACGAGGGCGTTGACGTAGCTGATCCCGGGCCAGCCGCGCGGGCCGCTCGAGCCCGCCCGGAACGCGGGGACGCGGACGACCCGGAAGCCCACCGCCTCGAGCTCGCCGATCTTCTCGAGGGTGAGGCGGCGGAGCTCGTCGGGCACCGGATCGAGCTGCCCCTCGACCAGGTCGAGATGGGCCGCGATCACGGCCGGCTCGTCGCGTGCCGACTGCGTCGCGTGGACCCACTCCGCGAACGTGGCGGGATCCGCCTCGAGCATGCGCAGCTGGCTGGCCGGGGAGAGGCAGTCCCTGCCTTCGGGGCACGCGGCGGCCACCAGCGATCGCATCCGCTCCGGCAGCCCGGGATCGACGCCCAGCTGCCAGTCGGCCTGCTGCCGGCGGGCGCGCTCGAGCGCCTGGCGGGCCCGGCCCAGGTCAGCGCGCGGGGACGACAGCTGCGTCGCGCAGCTCGACGAGAGCTCGCCGGCTCGCGGCCGGCGAACCGCGCGATCAGCGCGTCGACGGCCGCCCTCGCGACGGCGAGGTCGCCCGAGACCGGCACGCTCGACGAGCGCGACGCCCGCTCGCGGCAGGAACGACACGAAGTAGTCGACGTGGGGAAAGAGGCCGCCGAGGTCGACCGCACGGTCGGCGCCGAACTCCAGCCCGAGGACGTACTCGAACTCCCCCTGCGTGAGCGTCTCCGCCCAGTACGGCTTCGCGAAGCTGCCGTAGTAGAGCACGAGCCGCCGCGGATCGCGCGGGTCGCGCGTGAACTGCAGGTCTCCGCCCTCCCAGGACAGCCGCGAGCGCACGACACGGTCCTGCCGGGCGAGGCGAGCCAGCAGAGGGCTCGAAGCCTTCCGCGGTCTCCGGGCTTCCTTCGAAGATCCGGCGGGGGACGAGGATCGTCGGGCCCCGGCTCGACGTGCCGGCCTTCAGGTAGTCCTGGACCCACCAGAACGTGCGCTCGACGCCCCGGTCGACGAGCGCGATCCGGTGCGGTGTTCCGCCGAAGTTCCGGAGCGTCGCCCGGTCGTAGGCGGCTGCGTCGTGGACACGGTGGATGAGGACGTCGACCGCGAGGGGGCGCGTGATCCGGCGCAGGACCTCCCTCATGACACCGACCGGCTCGCCGCGGTTGCTCGCCCCGGCGGCGAGGTACAGGAGCGGGTCCGTGTCGAAGACGACTTCGGTGACGGCATCGTCGTCAGGTGCGGCCCGGAAGCCGGGCACGGTGGGCCGATAGAAGACGTGGCAGGCCCTTCCGCCGGAGCCGCGAACCAGGTCCGGGCGGAACGGCAGCCCTTCCCGGTCGAAGAGCGCCTTCAGCTCCGGCGCGTCGCTCGCGCACGCGAGGCGGAGCGCTTCCGGCTCGATGGCGCCCGGCCAGCGGGCCGAAGGCGGCACGGGGGTCGAGCTCCACCTCGGCCGCGCACGGGGCCGCCGCGGCCACGGCCGCCGCGACGACCACGACCAGCGAGCGGCCGGCTGCCTGGGCCCGTCCGAGCGCGTGCATGGTCCCTGCTCGTCGCGGCCCGGCTAGGGCGGCGTGATCGAGAACTCCTCCTTCTCGGCCTGCTGAAGCACCTCGTTCGCGCGACGGACTTCCTGGAAGGCGGCGAGCGTCCGGGTCGCCTGCTCGGCCTGGCCGGTCTCGCGATAGGCGCGCGCGAGCTGGAAGTGCAGGCTGCCGTCCTCGTCCGTCGGAAGCGCCGCCTCCAGGTGCGGGATCGCCTGCGCCGCCTGCCCGGCATCGACGTACGCGCGGCCGAGCACTGCCCGGGCCCGCAGCGCCTTCGGGTCGGCGTCGACGGCCTTCTCGAGACAGACGACGGCCTTCGCCGGCACCTTCGACTCGAGCCACGACTCGCCGAGCATCAGGTTCAGCTCCGCCGAGTCCGGCTCGTGCTTCAGCAGGTCCTCCAGGATCGGCCGGGCCTCCGCGTACTCGTGGGCGATGAAGTGCAGGTTGGCCTGCTCCCGGCGAATGCGCCGGTCCTCCGGCCAGGCCGAGGCCGCCCTCTGCAGCTCCTCCTTCGACTCGAGATAGCGCCGCTGCGCGCGCAGCACGCTCACGCGAACGAGCGAGGCCTCCGGCGAGGGAGGCAGCTGGGCGAGACGGGTGAACGCCTCGCGGGCCAGCTCACCGGCCGCGCGGGAGGTCCAGTAGCGGCTCTCCGCGGTCCGCAGCGGCCGGGCGGCCTCGAGGACCTTCGCGTATCGCTCCGCGCGGAACTCGCACTCCAGGCTCGCGGTCCGGCAGTCGGCCGCGGGAAGCGCCTTCGCCTTCTCGCGCTCCACCCGGGCCCAGTCCGGGATGGCCGCTCCGCTCGTAGATCCGGGCCAGGGATTCGTGGGCCTCGGCGAGCCCGGGCTTCTTCGCGATCGCCTCGCGGTAGAGGGGAAAGGCGCTCTTGTCGCGCTCCTGGGCCACCAGCCCGTCGGCGACGAGCAGCAGGAGCTCGGGGGATTCCGGCGCCGAGCCCTGCAGCGTCTCGAAGGCCTGCTGGGACGAGCCCTCGTAGCTCTTCCCCAGGCCGTACCACGCCCTCGGGTCCTGCGGGGCCTGCTCCGACAGCAGCCGGTAGTCGCGGGCGGCCGCGTCGTAGCGCTCGAGGGACAGCTCGGCGTCCGCCAGCATCCTCCGGGCCTCACCGTGCTCGGGCTGGGCGCTCAGGAACTTCCGGAGGGGCTCGACCGCCTTCGCCGGCTGGCCCAGCTCCACGTAGGAGGCGCCGAGGAAGAGAGAGGCGGGAAGGAGATCCGGCTGCAGCTTCAGGGCGGCCTGGAGGTGGGGCACGGCCTCGCGCGGGCGCCCCGCCATCGACAGCGCCATGCCGAGGTTCAGGAGCATGCCCGGCTCGTTCGGGAGCGCCTGGACGATCGCGCCGTAGAGGGCCGCGGCCTCGTCGAAGCGCCCCGCGGCCATGGCCGCCTTGCCCTGCTGGGCCTTGGCGGCCAGCTCCTCGGGCGGCGGCACGGCGGAGACGGGGCGGCCGGCGCCGAGGAGGGCGGCCAGCAGGCCGCCGGCGAGGAATCGGGGTAGGAAGCGCACAGAAAGAAACGGCGGGTGCGGGAACGTCCCGCACCCGCCGCTTCAGTATAGACCGGTCAGAACTGGAGCCGCAGCCCCGAGCCGGATCTGGCGCTCGGGCGAGTTGCTCGAGGTGCCGGTGATCGTCATGAACCCGCCCGAGTTGACGTCTCCCGTTGGGGTTGTTGAAGTGCGGCGTGTTGGTCAGGTTGAAGGCCTCGACGCGGGCCTCCAGGGTGAACTTCGTCCCGAGCGGGAACCGGCGGAAGAGCGACAGGTCGATGTTCCACCATCCCGGCCCGCGCACCGTGTTGCGGCCCGTGTTGCCGAAGCGGACCTCCGTGATCGGCGCCCACGCGCTCGTGTCGTAGTAGGGGTTGTCCGGCGCCGATCCCGCCGGTCTTGTTGGTGGTCCCCACGAGGTCGGCCGTCTGCTGATTCGCCCGGGCGTTGACCGAGGCGCCCGAGGCCGTGACGGTGAACGGGGTCCCGGTGAAGGCGCCGACGACGCCGTTGAGCGACCAGTTCTTGACGATCGCGTTGAGCGACGCCCGAGCCGTTCTTCCCGAACGGCAGCTCGGCCAGGAAGCCGAGCTGGAAGATGTGGGCCCGGTCGTAGCCCGCCGGGCCGTAGTTCTTGTACAGGAGGTCGGGGCTGTTCCAGTCGACGTTCGACCAGCCGTCGTCGTCGGGCGGTTCATGGCCTTCGAGAAGGTGTAGGCCGCCTTCACGAAGAGCCCCTTGCTGAAGGGCTTGTTGAGGGCCACCTGCAGCGAGTGGTAGTTGGAGCTCGAGCCAGCCGTCGAACCGCGCACGTGAAGGCCGTGCGCCCCCACTGCTGGTAGAGCGGCTGGCCGGCCTGCCCCTGGCCCGCACCCGACGCGTTGATGTCGAAGAAGCCGAGCTGGTGCGTCGTCTTGGTGCCCACGTAGCCCGCGGACACCGACATGTCCCACGGGCAGCCGGCGCTCGTAGGTCAGGTTCCAGGACTGGATGTAGCCGCGGTTGACGTGGTCGGCGTAGGGCGAGCCCATGCCGGCGTTGTCGCGGCAGGTCCACGACGCCCGAGCTCACGTCGGGCCCGTAGAAGAGCGGGATGCCCGTCGCGAGGGTTCCGTACGGCACGTAGTCGCTCTCGCTCACGAAATCGTTGGTGATCGACGAACGGGTAGAAGCCGCGCAGCGGCCGCGAGAAGGGCATCGGGCTGACGGTGATGCCGTAGCCGCCGCGAACCACGTCGTTCTCGGTGAGGCGGTAGGAGACCCCGATCCGGGGCAGGAAGTGCGGGTGCTTGACCTTGATGCCCAGGTCCTCGGGGTTGCCGCCGAGGCCGCCGAGGAGCACCGTGTTCGTCGCGGTGTCGTAGTACTCGATGCCCGCGGTCCTTGCGCGTCATGAGCGGGTACATCTCCCAGCGCAGGCCCAGGTTGAGGGTCAGCTTCTTGTTGACCTGCCAGCGGTCACGGACGTAGAGCCGAGTACATGCCACTCGCGACCGGTCGACAGCTCGTACTGGAGGCTCTTGTTCACGCTCGACGTGAGCCCGAGCAGGAACTGGGCGTAGGCGTTGTACTGGTCGGGCGAGCCCGTCGGCCCCAGCGTCGTCGCGCCGCCGCCGAACTTGAAGTAGCCCCGCGGGTAGCCGAGCTCCGGCTGCCAGTGGTTCAGCTCCATCTTGACGATGTCGAGGCCGAAGCGCATCTCGTGGTTGCTCTTGACGTAGGTGGCGTTGGCGGAGACGTTGTAGGTCCGGTCGTTGCGGAAGAGCGGGGTCCAGCCGTCGACGCCCCCGAAGGCCTCGAAGCCGGAGATGAAGAACGCGGGCATGCCCGAGTACCGGATGTCGCCGTTGCCGCCGCCCGTCGCCGTTCGTGCCCGGGATCCCGAAGACGTCCGTGCCGTAGTTCGTGCCGTAGTCCGGGCGGCAGGCACGTCTGGTCGAAGCGGGCGTAGCTCGAGGTTTCCGTCGACGATGAAGCTCGGCGACACGCGTCCAGGTGAGGCCGAGGGTGCCGACCTTCACCTTGGTGTCGCCGGTGCCCGAGCCGTCGCCGAAGCCGTAGCCGCCGGCGCCGCCGTCGGGAGGGTTGCCCAGCCACATGTCGGAGTACACGCGTCGCGTTCATCTGGCTGTACTTCGCGCAGATCTGCGCGGCGGAGCTGATGTTGTAGTTGAGCTTGACGTCGAAGTTGTTGCGGTTGAAGTCCACGAGCCCCGTGTCGGTGTAGTTGCTGGACGTGCCGGGCCCGTTGGGCGCGGGGAGCCGCGACTGGAGCTGCTGCGCGATCGGGCTGATCCGGTTGGCGGGGATGACGTTGTTGGGGAACGGGGTGCGGCCGCTGCCGTCGGGGTTGCCGGTGGCCGGGTCGTAGATCGTGGTGCCGAAGGCGCTGAAGTCGCCCGGCGCGCATGGCCGCGGTCGGGACGGTGCCCGTCCGCGTGCTCGGCGAGGTCGTGTAGTGCCCCTCCCAGGCCCCGAAGAAGAACAGCTTGTTCTTGAGGATGGGACCGCCCAGCGTGACGGTGCCGATGTTGCGCTTGCTGTCGGGCTTGTCGCCCGAGTTGGCCCAGTTGCGGGCCCGCAGGCTGTCGTTCTCGTGCAGCCAGCTGCCGGTGCCGTGGAACTCGTTGGTGCCGGACTTGGTCAGCACGGTGACGGCGGCGCCGCCCGCCATCCCCTGCTCGGCGTCGAAGTTGCTGGTCGAGACGTTCACCGTGTCCACCGTGTCCGCGGGCGCCACGTAGACCGCGTGGTGGGGGAGCCAGACGAACACGGTGACGGCGCCGTCGAGCCGGGTGTTGTTGTTGTTGCGGGCGGTGCCGTTGACGTTCGTGCTGAGGGAGCGAGCGGGGGTGTCGGTGATGGCGTTCTGGAACCGCGCCGGCGTCGTCCCCGGCACGAGGTTGAGGAGGGTCTGGTAGTTGCGGTAGTTCCCGAGCGGCAGGCTCTCGATCTCCTTGGACTTGAGCTCGGCCTGGACGGAGCCCGAGTCGGTCTGCAGCAGGGTCGTCTCCGACTGGACGGTGACCGTCTCCGTGATCGCGCCCACCTCCAGCGCGACGTCCACGCGCGCGACGGCGTTGGCCGAGATCGGCACGCCCTCCTTCACGTACTCCTTGAAGCCGGTCAGGACGACGCGAACCCGGTAGGTGCCGGGCTGCACGTTGATGAAGCGGTAGATGCCCTCGGTGTTGGTCGTGGTCTCGCGCGCGAGGTTCGTGTTCGTGTTGATGAGGGTCACGGTCGCGCCGGGCACCGCCGCGCCGCTGCTGTCGACCACGTTGCCCACGATGCTGCCGTAGAGGACCTGGGCGCGGCGGGGCCGGCCAGGGCGACAGCGCCACGACCAGGGCGGCCAGCACCGCAAGCCCGGTCGGTCGACGACCGTCTAGGAATCTCATATTCACTTCCTCCTGACGCGTTTTCTGCGGGTCGAAGCCGGACCGCGCGCCGGCGGGGACGGCTGTGCACTCCGGGAAGCCCTGGCGGTACGTCGAGCACGCGGGGCCTGACCGCACAGCCGGACCCTCCCAATCGAGGTTGAACCGATCACAAGTCCTCACGTAGAGGCGACGAGTTTTACCATAATGTGCACGCGCCGTGCCACCTCCGCAGATCCTGAGCCTCCGTTGAAGATGCATGCAAGCCTGGGGTGGCGCGTCCAAGGGCGTCCAGGTCAACCTAATGTGTTGCTATGGGTTGCCGGCACGCCTCGGCCCACGGCAGCCATCGCCTTGCCAGGCTGGCCGATCGAGCGCATCCTGGCCAGTCCAGGATTCCGCCGCGCGATCCAAGCGTTTGCATCAGCCGGCTCGAGGCAACCACTCGACTCCACGGCGCGGGACCCGATCTCACCGGACCTGGCCGGAGACGCGTTTTCGCCTGATATAGACTGTCGCTCCCGGAGCCCTCAGGAGCCGCGAGATGCCGACAGAGCATTCCATTCCAGATCCGCGCCGAAGCAGAGGCCTGACCGTGAAGGGGCCGACTCTCGGCCTCGCCCTCCTGGCCGTGCTCGCCGGAAACGCGGGTCCCCAGGATGTCCCCGCCACCCCGGCGCCGCCCGCCTTTCCCGCCCGCGTCGAGCAGGTCACGGTGGACGTGGTCGTGACCGACGCGAAGGGGCAGCCGGTCACCGACCTCGACGCGCGAGAGCCTCGAGGTCTACGAGGACGGGGTTCGCCAGGCGATCGCGAGCTTCGATCTCTTCCAGGTGCCCGCGGCCCCGCCCGCCGCCAGCCCGACCGCGGAAGCCGCCGCCGCGCCGGCGCCGTCCCGGCTCTCGACGAACACGGCGCTGCAGGAGCAGCGCGGGCGCAGCTTCGTGATCGTCTTCGACGACGTCCACCTCGGGCCCCGCGACGGCGCAGCAGGCCAAGGCGGCGATCGGGGAGTTCCTGAGGAAGGAGACGCGCGAGGGCGATCGCGTGACGCTGCTCGCGACCGGCGGCGGCGTCTGGTGGACGGCGCGCATGGACGCCGGCCGCGGGGAGCTCCTGGACCTGCTGAAGCGCCTCGAGGCGCGGCTCATGCCGGAGACGAGACGCGACTGGCTGTCCGACTACGAGGCCATGCGCATCCACGTCTTCCGCGACAACGCCATCCTCAACCGGGTCCAGCGCCGTTTCGAGACCTACGGCCTCCAGACCATGACCGAGCAGAGCCAGCACGTGCGGAACATGATGGCGGTCGAGGACCCGGTCGTCACCTCGCGGGCGGCGGAGGTGTACTTCGAGGCCGCGGCGCGCAATCACGTGACGCTCGGCGCGATGGAGCGCGCGCTCAACGGGCTGACGCCGGTGCGAGGCCGCAAGTCGGTGGTCCTCGTGTCCGAGGGCTTCGTCTACGACACCCAGCTCCCCGAGTTCAAGCGGCTGATCAACGAGTCGCGCCGGGTCAACGCCGCGATCTACTTCGTGAACGCCCGTGGCCTCGAGGGTCTGCCCGATGCGCTGTCCGCCGAGTACAGCACGGCCCTGCCCCAGGAGGACCTCGGCTTCGCCTTCAGCCAGGAGGCGGAGACGCAGGAGGGCTCGATGTCTCTCGCCGCCGACAGCGGCGGCTTCACCGTCCGAAACTCGAACGACCTCGCCGCCGGCCTCAGGCGCATCGCCGACGAGACCCGCGCCTACTACCTGATCGGCTACAACCCGACCAACGCCGCCCGCGACGGCGCCTTCCGCAAGATCCAGGTGAAGGTTCGCGGGCAGCGGGGGCTCGAGGTGCGCGCCCGCCGGGGATACTACGCGCCCTCCGACCACGAGACCGCGCCGGCGGCCCGGCCGGGGACGGACCCCGTCTTCCAATCCGCACTCGACTCGCCCTATGAGCTCGAGGACGTCCCGCTGCGCATGACGCACTTCATCCGCGACGAGACGACCCTCGATCGGGCCCGCGTGTTCCTGGCGGCGGAGGTGGACGTCCGGCGCCTCGGCTTCGTGGAGAAGGACGGCCAGTCGGTGGGCGCGCTGCAGTACCTGATGGTGGCGGTGCAGCGCGGAGGCGGGGAGTTCTTCCGATTCGACCAGACGCTGGACCTGGCCCTCCCGCCGGAGGGGCGCGAGCAGCTCGCCCGAACGTGGCTGCCCATCGTCCGCGAGTACGAGCTGGCGAGCGGGCGCTACCGGGCCAAGATGATCGTGCGGGACAAGACGAGCGGGCGCGTAGGGACCGTGATCCACGACTTCGAGGTGCCCGACCTCAAGCCCTTCCGGGTGTCCACCCCGGTCCTCAGCGACGTACGCGAGGGTGCTGCGGGCGGCAGCCCGGGTGACCGGCTGGCGATCCTGGCCCGTCGCGACTTCCCGCAGGGCAGCTCGCTCTTCTGCCAGGTCGACGTCTACCGGGCGGTCAAGGAGGAGAGCTCCGGCATGCCTCGGGTCTCCATGGGCTACGAGGTGCGCCGGAGCGACGGCACGCTCCTGGCGCGGGACGCCCCCAGCCTCATCCAGCCGACGCCGGACGGTGCGCTCTCGCGGATGATCGGCTTCTCGCTCGAGGACGCGAGCCCGGGCGAGTACGAGCTCGTGCTTCGCTTCAAGGACGAGTTCTCGGGGAGTCGGCTGGAATCGCGCGAGCCCTTCCAGGTTTCCGCCCCGACGCCGGCGCCGGCGGCGGCGACCGGAAGGTGACGGCGACCCCAGGGCGACGTCGAGGCTGGATCTCGCCGGCCGGCGCCGCGGTGCTGCTGCAGGCCGGCGTGATCTCCGCGTGGGCCCAGGCGCCGGAGGCGCCGCCGGGCACGACCCTGCACGCCGGTCGCGCGAGCGCGCCGATCTCCGTGGACGGACACCTCGACGAGCCGGACTGGCAGGCGGCGCCGGTCGCCGGCGGATTCCGGCAGCGCGACCCCGACCAGGGACAGCCGGCGACCGAGCCCACCGAGCTGCGCCTGCTCTTCGACGACCACGCGCTCTACGTCGGGGCGCGGCTCGAGGACGACGCGCCCGACCGGGTGGTGCGGCAGCTCTCGCGCCGGGACGCGCTCGCGGAGGCGGACACCTTCACGCTCTACCTCGACCCGCATCGCGACCGGCGCACGGGGGTCGTCCTGCAGGTGAGCGCGGCCGGCGTCCAGCGCGACGCCTCGATCTACGACGACAACTTCGAGGACGACACCTGGGACGCGGTCTGGGAGTCGGCGGTGGCGCTCGACGGGGCCGGCTGGAGCGTCGAGATGCGGATCCCGTTCTCGCAGCTCCGCTTTCCCTCCACTCCCGGCCACGCCTGGGGGGTCAACGCCCGCCGCGTCGTCTACCGCAAGAACGAGAGCTCGTGGCTCGTCCTCGTGCCGAAGAACGAGAACGGCCTCGCGTCGCGCATGGCGGGGCTCGAGGACATCGAGGGCATCAAGCCCGGACGGCACGTGGAGCTGCTGCCCTACGCGTCCGTTCGCGCGGAGTACGTAGCCCCTCCCTCGGACGGAGACCCGTTCAATGACGGCTCGCGAGCCTTCGGCGGGGCCGGCCTCGACTTCCGGCTCGGCGTCGGGACGGGCATGGCGCTCGTCGGGGCGGTCAACCCGGACTTCGGCCAGGTCGAGGTGGACCCGGCCGTGGTCAACCTCACCGCGTTCGAGACGTTCTTCGAGGAGAAGCGGCCGTTCTTCACCGAGGGCAGCCAGGTCTTCCTGCGCTTCGGGCGCAGTGGGGCCTCCGACTACACCACGTACTTCTACCCCGAGCCGCAGCTCTTCTACTCGCGCCGGATCGGCCGCGCGCCGCAGGGGAGCGCCACCGGCGACTTCGTGGACACGCCCGCCGTCCACGACCATCCTCGGCGCGGCCAAGGTCGTGGGGCGGACGAGAAGCGGCTGGAACGTCGGCCTGCTGGAGGCCGTGACGGGACGCGAGCACGCGCAGGTGGCCACGGGCTCCTTCCGCGACCGCGTCGAGGTCGAGCCGCTCACGAACTACTTCGTGGGCCGGGCGCAGCGCGGCCTGGGCCGGCGTGCGTCGATCGGCTTCCTCGGCACCTCCGTCCTCCGCGATCTCCAGACGCCGAACCTCGAGGCCCTGCTGCCCGATCGGGCCTTCGTGGGGGGCGTGGACGGCCACGTCTTCCTGGACACGAAGCGCGACTGGGTCGTCTCCGGCGGGCTCTCCGGGAGCACCGTCTCGGGAAGCCGGGCGGCCGTGCTCCGCCTCCAGCGGGCCCCTCAGCGCTACTACCAGCGGCCCGACGCCCCGCACGTGAGCGTCGATCCCGACGCGACGTCGCTCTCGGGCTGGAGCGGGCGGCTCGGTCTCAACAAGAACAGCGGCAACGTCACGTTCAACGCCGGGCTCTGGGGGATCAACCCCGGCTTCGAGCCGAACGACCTCGGCTTCGCCACGCAGACGGACCGGGGCGGCGCCCACGGCCAGGTCCTCTTCCGCAAGCTGACGCCGGACGCGTGGACCCGCAGCCGGAAGGTCGCGGTCGCGAAGTGGTGGACGTTCAACTACGGGAGCGAGTGCCAGGGGGACGGCGTGCAGGTGACGGCCGGGGCGCAGCTCCGGAACTATTGGCAGCTCGACCTGACCCTCGGCAAGTCCTGGAACACGTGGGACGACAAGCTGACGCGGGGTGGGCCGACCACGATCCGGCCCGGCATCGGGAGCCTCGGCCTCGTCGCCACGACCGACGCCCGCCGGCCCTTCTGGGCGAGCGTCCAGGCCCAGATCTCGAACCGCGAGTTCGGCAACCGCAGCCGTCAGTACGCCGCCACCCTCAACCTCCGGCCCTGGACCGCGCTCACCCTCTCGGCGACGCCGTCCTTCCTTAAGGTGCACACGATCGCGCAATATCTCGCCACGGTGCCCGACGCGACCGCCACGTCGACGTTCGGGAGCCGGTACGTCTTCGGCGGCCTCGACCAGGACGAGTGGTCGATCCCCCTGCGCGTGAACCTCGTCTTGTCGCCGAGGCTCTCCCTCCAGCTCTACACCCAGGCGCTCCTCTCGACGGGGGACTACCCGTCCATCCGGGAGCTCGCCGCCCCGCGGACGTACGAGTTCCCCGTCTACGGTGTCGACGTCGGCACGATCGAGAGAGACCCCGACGGCCTTCGCTACCTCATCGATCCCGACGGCGCCGGGGACGCGCGGCCCTTCCGCATCCCCGTCCCCGACTTCAACTTCAAGTCGCTCCGGGTGAACGCCGTCCTGCGCTGGGAGTTCCGCCCCGGCTCCGCCGCCTACGTCGTCTGGACGCAGCGCCGCCAGGACGGGCAGAACCCCGGCGATCAGGAGTTCGGCCGCGACCTGGGCGACCTTCTCTCGGCCCCGGCCGACGACGTCTTCATGGTCAAGCTCGCCTGGTGGCTGGGGAAGTGACGGGAGCGTCCCCGGCGTCGCCCGTTGACTGTGGCATCGACTGTGGAGCACCTCGCCGGCCTCGCGCGGCGCGAGCGCGAACGGGCCGACCGCGCGGGGTACGAGGGCCAGCCGGATCGCGGTAGGGCCGACGCGGTCTGGGAGAAGGTGGCGGCGTGGCCGGAAGACCAGCGCTCGCCGAGGTTCGGCTCTACCGGTTCCCGCCACC
Source organism: uncultured Acidobacteriota bacterium (assembly GCA_963697835.1). Lineage (GTDB taxonomy): Bacteria > Acidobacteriota > Vicinamibacteria > Fen-336 > Fen-336 > DATBSL01. The sequence continues at coordinate 138,812 of CAVOPG010000001.1, forward strand.
GGACAAGAAGCGCCCGGTCCTGGTCCTGACCCGGGGCTCGGCGATCGGGTAACTGAGCCGCGTCACCGTCGCCCGCGCTCCCGTCGACCCCGGATACGACACCCCATCGGTTCGCCTGGTGGTGGGGAAGCGAGCGACAGCAGCGCTGTATACTCGTGGGGTGAACGCCGCGGAAACAAGGGGAAGGATGCCGCGAGCGTCGTGGCCGGTGCGACGGTATCGGCTGGGACTGGAGCCCGGCGACGACCTCAGCCGCTCGACCAGCGCCGAAGAGCGGCTCGCCATGATGCCGGGGCTCGCGGCCGAAGCGTGGGCCCTCAGCGGCATGCCACTCCCGGCCTACGCGCGTCACGAGACGCCGGTCGTGCTTCGGCCGTGGAGGGTCGCTCCACCGCGCTGATCGAGCGCCCATGAACGAGGACTTCCGTGATCTGCTGAGAGCGCTGCTCGAGGCCGGGGCGCGTTTCCTCGTCGTCGGCGCCCACGCGATGGCCGTTCACGGAGTTCCGAGGGCGACGGGCGATCTCGACGTCTGGATCGCCGTGGACCCCGAGAACGCCGCCCGGGTGATGAAGGCGCTCACCCGGTTCGGGGCTCCGCTCGGGGCGATCGGGATCTCCGGCGCCGACTTCCTCCGCGAGGACCAGGTGGTCCAGATCGGCCTTCCGCCGCGGCGCATCGACGTGCTCACCTCGATCAGCGGGGTCGGCTTCGAGGACGCGTGGGCAGGCCGCATCACCCACGAGGTCGAGGGGACGAAGGTCCCGTTTCTTGGCCGGGACGCCCTCGTCCGCAACAAGCGCGCGAGCGGCCGCGCCAAGGACCTCGCCGATCTCGAGGCTCTCGGCGAGACGACGTAAGGCCGCGCCGGCCCTCCCTCGCCGGCTTCTCGACCGCGTGCTACGATCCTGCCGCGGGGTCTCTCATGCTCGACAAGACCGAACCGGGCGCACAACCCTCCGCACCCACGCGGCGGTTCACGGATTCGCTGGCCGCACAACCGACGTACGTCGGCCCCGGGACGCGGATCGAGGGCGATCTGACCTCGGACGGCGGGGTGGACGTGGCCGGCACGCTGGACGGCGACTTGCACGTGAGCGGGCACTGCCGCGTGCGCGAGGGGGCGCGGGTGAGGGGACGGCTCGAGGCGAAGAGCCTCGTCGTCGAGGGAGACGTGAGCGGTCCGGCACTCGTGGCCGACAAGGTCGAGATCGGGGCGACGGGGCGCGTGAGGTCGACCATCCAGGCGCGCGTGGTGGCGATCGCCGACGGGGCCTTCTTCGAGGGCGAGGTCCGGATGGACGACTCCGGCGCCCCCGTGACGTTCAAGGAGAAGCGCGGAGGCGGCGAGACCGCGCCGAGCAGCTAGCGAACCGGAGCCACGGGTCCACCTCGACGGCGTTCGTGTTTCCGGCTCAGGCGCCGAAGGCCGAGCGCAGCACCGTGTAGCTCTTCGGCACCGCGGTGGCCGCGTCCTCCTTTCCTTCCATCTCGAGCGACACCCAGCCCTGGAACCCGGCCTTCCCCAGGATGCCCGCGATCCGCGGGTAGTCGAGGTCGAGCGTGTACCACTCGCCCCCGCCGTAGTAGGTCTTGGCCTGCACGATGACCGCGTCCTTCGCCAGCTGCTCGAGGCCCGCGTACGGCTCGCCGGGGAAGTTGCCGGTGTCGAGGTTGATGCCAAGCCACGGCGACCGGACGGCCCGGTAGATGCGGAGCAGGTTCTCCGGCCGGGTGGTGAGCCCCCAGTGGTTCTCGAGCGCGAGCATCACCCCGAGCTTCTCGGCCGTCGGCAAGCAGGCCTCGATCGACCGGATGCACCAGTCGAAGGCCTCGTCCTGCGTGTGGCCGGGGAGGGGCGGCTCGTCGCCCCGCACCTTCATGAGGTCGTCGAAGGACTCGATCGTCTTCCAGCGGCCGGAGTTGAGGCGCACGCACGGGGTCCCGAGCTGCGCCGCGAGCTCGAGGCAGTGCTTCGTGTGGTCGACGTGCTTCTGCCGTTCGGCCGGGTCCGGGTGGACGAAGTCCTGGTGGATCGAGAGCATGGGCAGGGCGAGGCCGCTCCGGAAGGCCGCCTTCTTGAGGCCGTTCACGTAGGCCGGCGTCTCGTCCGCCATCTGCCGGTGCAGGATCTCGACGCCCTCGAAGCCCACCGCTGCCGCGTGCTCGATCACCTTCTCGATCGGGTACTTGTCGGGCTTGAAGTGCCAGTAGGAGTAGGTGGACACGGCGAGACGGATCCGCGGCCGCGTCGCGGGAGCGGCATCGGCGGGGAGGGGGACGGTGGCGGCGGCTGCCGCCGCCCCGCCGAGGTGCAGGGCCTGTCTTCGAGTGAGCATGAGCAACCCTGTCACGACGCGACCGGCTTCTGGCCGGCCAGGAAGCGGTCGATGCGCGCGGCGACGTCCTTCAGGTACGCGGCGTCGCCTCCCTCGAGCTCGGCCGTGACCCAGCCCGCGTAGCCGACATCGGCGAAGGCCTTCCGCACCGCCGGCCAGTCGATCTCGCCCTCGCCCAGGTTCTTCCACTCGATGAGGCCCTTGTCGCGGTCGACCCGGAAGTCCTTGAGGTGGACGCGGACGATGCGGGGGCCGAGGGTGCGGATCCAGTCCTGGGGATAGCCGTAGAAGACCATGTTGCCCACGTCGAGGTAGGCCTTCACCCACGGTGAGGCGAACTCGTCCACGTAGCGGGCCATCTCGAGCGGGCTCAGCAGGAACTTGTTCCAGACCTCCTCGATCCCGATCACGACCTTCAGCTCCTGGGCGAGGGGCAGGATGCGCTCCTTGATCACCTTCTGCGACCGCGTCCAGGCGTCCTTGTACGGGGTTTCGGGGTTCACGACGGCCGGCACGAGCAGCACGTCGTCCGCCCCCCAGAGCTTCGCGTTGCGGAGCGAGGCCTCCATGCCGGCGACGCTCTTCGCCACCACCGCGGGGTCGCCGCTCGAGAGCGGGTAGCGCCAGTGGTCGGCGTTCATCACGGAGTGGACGGGCAGGCCGGCCTTCGTGGAGGCCTCCTTCACCTCGTCGGCCGTCTTGGGGTCGGTGATCGTCCCGACCTCGATGCCCTCGAAGCCGGCGTCCCGCGCCATCTGGAAACGCTCGCGGTAGCCGAGCTTCTCCGGGAGCATGGAGACGTAGAGGGACTTCTTCATTCCTCCGGCCGCCGCGACAGGCCTCGGCCGCAGCGCGGCCACCGCGGCCACCGCGGTGGCCGATTCCAGGAAACTTCGCCGATCGATCGTCTTCATGGAGTGTCCTCCCCGGTCCGGGAGCCTACTCCGGTCCCCCGGCGCAACTCAAGGTCGCCTTCCACGTCCGTTGACACGTCGGAACGAGGGAGGAATAGAATCCGGACGCGCCCGGACCCGCCTTCCCGAGGAGGCGCCGATGAAGACCGACCCGACCCGCCGCGACTTCTTGAGAGCGTCCCTGGCCGGCACCCTCGGCGTCACCGTCGTCGGCCGGAGGGCGCTCGCGTCCGCCCCGGAGCTGGCGGGCCGCCTCGCCGTGTGCGGCTGGTCGCTGGAGCCCGCCTCGGCCGACGATCTCCTGAAGAAGCTCGCCGCCACGGGGCTCCGCCGCGTCCAGATCGCCCTCGACCCCGTGCGCGTGAACGCCGCCGGCGCGTGGACCGACCTCGCCGCCAAGGCCGCCGCCGAGGGCGTCACCTTCGTGTCGGGGATGATGGGGACGATCGGCGAGGACTACACGACGCTCGACAGCATCCGGCGCACGGGTGGCGTCGTGCCCGACGCCACCTGGCCCGACAACTGGAAGAACATGCAGGCGAGTGCCGACCTCGCGGGGCGACTGGGGCTGAAGCTCGTGACCTTCCACGCCGGCTTCCTGCCCCACGAGGAGAAGGACCCCGCCTTCGCCAGCCTGCAGGACCGCATCCGCCGCATCGCCGACCTCTTCCAGGCCCGGGGCATCGCCCTCGGCATGGAGACCGGGCAGGAGGTCGCGGACGCGCTGGCGCTCTTCCTGCGCGAGCTCGACCACCGGGGCGTGGGCGTGAACCTGGACCCCGCCAACATCCTGCTCTACGACAAGGGAGACCCGGTCGCCGCCGTCCGCACGCTGGGGCCGTGGCTGAAGCAGTGCCACCTCAAGGACGCCGTGCGGACGAAGGTCCCCGGCACCTGGGGCGAGGAGGTCGTCCTCGGCACCGGCCAGGTCGACTGGAAAGCCTTCTTCAAGGCGCTCGACGGAGCGAGCTTCACCGGAAACCTGTGCATCGAGCGCGAGGCGGGCACCCGGCGCGTGGCCGACATCCGCGCCGCCCGCGAGTACGTCGAGCACCTGTCGTCCTAATACACGTCCCGTGGCCCGACGCGGGCCCGACACGAGGAGATGATGCGATGACCGATCCCACGAGTAGAACCGCCGACCGCCGGGAGTTCCTGGGCGCGGCGGCCGTCGCCGCCGGCGTCACGATCCTGAAGCCGAGCCTGGTGTTCGGCACCCAGGCGAACTCCGCGGTCCGGCTCGGCCTCCTCGGCTGCGGGGGGCGGGGCCGCAACGTGATGGGCTCCTTCCTCGAGAACACGAGCGGCGTGCTCACCGCCATCGGGGACATGTTCCCGGACAACCTGGAGCGAGGGCAAGAAGGAGCTCGACGGGGTCTCGGCGAAGTTCGGCAAGCCCGCCGTCGACGCCGCGCACCTCTTCAAGGGCCCGAAGGCGTACGAGGCGCTCTTCGCGAGCAAGGACGTGGACGCCGTCTACATCGCGACGCCGCCCTACTTCCACCCGATGCACGGCGAGGCGGCCCTCGCCGCGGGCAAGCACGTCTACCTCGAGAAGCCGGTCGGGGTGGACGTGCCGGGGGCGAAGAAGGTGATGGCCCTCGGCGAGACGGCGAAGGCGAAGAAGCTGAGCCTGGCCGTCGGCTTCCAGATCCGCCACGCCTCGGCCTACGTCGAGCTCGCGAAGCGGATCCACGAGGGCCAGATCGGCCAGCCCGTGTCGGGTGCCATCCACTACTTCGCCTCGGCCATCAAGCGGCCGGACTGGCCGAACGCCACCCCGGCCGAGCGCCGCCTCCGCAACTGGGTCCACGACATCGCCCTCTCCGGCGACATCATCGTGGAGCAGAACGTCCACATCATCGACGTCACCAACTGGTTCCTGAACGCCCACCCGGTGAAGGCGGTCGGGTCGGGCGGGCGGGCTGGACGCACGGACCAGGGCGACTGCTGGAGCCACTTCAACTGCGTCTTCACCTACCCGGGCGCCGTCCACGTCAGCTTCGCCTCCACGCAGTTCACGGGCGCGGAATGGGGCGGTGTCGCGATGCAGTACTACGGGACGAAGGGCTGGGCCGAGGCCCACTACGACGCGCCGGTCCGTCTCTCCGCGGAGGCCAACTGGGAGTTTCCGGGGCTCAAGAAGCCCGAGACCACGGACGCGGCCGTCGCCGTCACCGGCACCTTCAAGGGGGCCCTCGACGACGCCGACCCCAACAAGCAGAAGTCCTTCATCGAGAGCATCACGAGCGGCAACCTGCTCAACGAGGCCCAGCAGGGCGCCGAGTCGGCCCTGGCCGGGATGCTGGGGCGGATGGCCGCCTACACCGGCGAGGAAGTCACCTGGGAGAAGCTCCTGAAGTCGAAGGACGTCTCCGACCCGAAGATGGACTGGAAGCAGTTCGCCTGATCAGACCGGGGCGGGCCGCGGCCGACCGCGACCCGCCCTTCGTCTATCGGGCGCCCAGCGGCTAATCACGCGGCTGAGTCAGGACCGCCGAGAGGTCACCGTCGTGACGCGCAAGACGATGAGAAGCGAAGCCAATCGGATCGCGGCGCTCCTCGCCGCCGCGATCTGTGCGCTGGCTGCCCCGGCCTCCGGGCAGACCGTTCTCGTCGATGCGACGCCGGGCCGCGAGGCAAACTCCTTCGTTCCCAGCCAAACCCTGGGGGCCGGCATCGATCGCATATCGCGGACGGCGACCGACGAGCTGTTCGTGGAGCCGGTGGTCCAGAAGGTGCTGAGCGCCGGCTGGCAGACGGTCTCCTATCGCCAGAACACCGAGCTCTTCGTCGAGGCCTGGCACTGGAATCCGCAGGGGGCATGGAGTGACCCGGAGGGGAGAGGCTACTTCACCGGCAGCGCCAAGCCGGTGGAGAGCATCCGGCACTCGTACGGGTACTTCCTGCCCCACCGCGGCGTAACGCGGAACGACGGAACGGGCAGCAGCGGCTACTCCCGTCTGACCGACGGCGACCTCGACACCTACTGGAAGAGCAATCCCTACCTCACGAAGCTCTTTACCGACGAAGACGACGGGATGCATCCCCAGTGGGTGATCCTGGACCTGGCTACCAGCCACCCGGTGAACGTCATCCGCATCGCCTGGGCGGAACCGTTCGCGGAGCGGTACTCGGTGCAGTTCTTCACGGGTGAGGACCCGATCAAGCAGCCCACCAAAGGCGCCTGGCTGAGCTTCCCCTCCGGGATCGTCGCGAACGGGGCGGGGGGTGCCGTGACCCTCGGCCTCGCCCCGTCTCCAGTGCCGGTGCGCTTCGTCCGGGTCCTGATGACGCAGTCCTCCAACACCTGCGACACCCACGGATCCGCCGATCGACGCAACTGCGTCGGCTACGCCATTCGCGAGCTGTCCCTCGGCACATCCTCCGCGGACGGTGCTTTCCACGATCTCGTCCGGCACATTCCCGACCAGGACCAGACCGCGACCCTGTGCTCTTCGGTCGATCCGTGGCACGAGCCCTCGGACGTGAATGACCAGCGAGACCAGGTCGGGCTGGACCTCTTCTATACCAGCGGCTACACCCGGGGGCTTCCCGCCATGATCCCGGTCGCCATGCTCTATGCCACCCCGGAGGACTCCGCGGCCGAGGTCGCGTACCTGGAGAAGCGGGGCTACCCGATCTCGTACGTGGAGATGGGAGAGGAGCCGGACGGCCAGTACATGGGCCCGGAGGATTACGGCGCGCTCTACCTGCAGTGGGCGACGGCCCTGCACCGCGTCGACCCCGCTTTGAAGCTGGGCGGGCCCGTCTTCGAGGGAGTGAACGAGGACATCCAGGTCGGGCCCGACGCGCAGGGGAGGATTTCCTGGCTAGGTCGCTTCGTCGACTACCTGAAGGCTCACGGCCGCCTTTCGGACCTCTCGTTCCTCTCCTTCGAGCACTATCCCTACGAGCCCTGCAAGATCGCCTGGAGCAGCCTGTACGACGAGCCCGCCCTGATCGCCCGCATCCTGCAGGTGTGGCGAGACGACGGCCTCCCCCCGGACCTCCCCCTGTTCGTCACCGAGGTGAACCTCTCCTGGGACAGCAGCGAGTCCTTCGTCGACATCCTCGGAGGCCTCTGGCTGGCCGACTACGTGGGCGCCTTCCTGACCGCCGGCGGCGACGGCCTCTACTACTTTCACTACCTTCCCCTCGGGCTCCGGCCCGGCTGCAACGGATCGATGGGGACCTTCGGCATGTTCACCGTCGATTCGAACCACGAGATCCAGCAGCCCACCTCCCAGTTCTTCGCCAGCCAGCTGATCAACCTGGAGTGGGTGCAGCCGGGGAACGGCGAGCATCGTGTCTTCCCGGCCGGCACCGACATCCGAGATCCAGCCGGCCATCTCCTGGTCACGGCCTACGCGTTGCGTCGCCCCGACGGCCAGTGGTCGGTGATGCTCGTCAACAAGGACCAGGAGAACGCGCATCCCGTGCGAATCGTGTTTCGCGACGAGAAGGCGACCACCGACAGCGTCTTCTCGGGTCCGGTCCAAGTCGTCACCTTCGGGAGCGAACAGTACAAGTGGCATCCGACCGCGAAGGGCGGCCGCGCCGACCCGGACGGGCCGCCGGTGCGGTCCAGCTTGACGGGCAGCGCGGACACGACCTACGTGCTGCCCAAGGCCTCGGTCACGGTGGTGCGCGGACGACCGGCCACCACTCTCCTGCCGCCGTCGAAGTGACCCGCCTGCCGTCTACCGGGCGCCGAGCGGCTCGAGGTCCACGCGGCGGAAGTAGATCTCGGCCCCCTCGGACTGGAGGAGGATCTTCCCCTCGGTGAAGGTCGAGCGGGTGGCCTCGTTGACGACCGTCCCGTTCACGAGGTTCGTGACTCGGTCGCCGTCCGCGATCACCTCGAGCCGGGTCCACTGGCCGTAGGGGCTCTCGAGATCCTGCTTTCCGCGGAAACCGAGCCGGTCTTCCCAGTCCGGATCCCGCGCGAACCAGTTGATCCGCCCGTCCGCGAACTCGCGGGCCTCGCCGGCCGGGACGTAGACCGCCTCGCCGCCCCGGTCCTTGCCCACCCTCGCGGTCACGCGGGGCTCCACCTTCCGGCCTCCGAGGTCGAAGCCGGCCACCAGGATGATGTCGCCCACGCCGCCCTCGATGACCTGGGCCTCGACGGAGCGCATCCAGGGGCCGTTTCCGTCGGCCGCCGTATTCCCGTCCGGGCCCTGGCAGTGGACGAGGACGCCGCTGTCGCGGGTGGCGCTCTTCCGCTCGCCCCACGTGGCGAGACCCCACCGGAACTCCACCACCAGCCGATAGTCGCGGTAGGCCTCGCGGGTGACGAGGCCGCCCCAGCGCTCGCCGCTGACCCGGATCGCCGGGGCGCCGTCCACCTGGTCGACGACGCGTGAAGACGCGGAGCGGATCCTCGCGGTGCGAGTCCACGAGCCACGGGTAGAAGGGGGCGAGGCTCTTCCCGTCGAAGAGGTGGATCGTCCGGTCCGGCCGGATGGCCGTCTCGCCGTCCGCGCCTCCCGACGACACCAGGAGGAGAAGGAGAGAGAGGAATCGCATCAAAGCCTCCGCAGCGCCTGGATGTAGCCCGAGAAGGCCACCCGGCGCGACTCGCCGCCGAAGAGCGGCTCGAGATCGGACTCGAGCCAGGCGTCGAGGCGGCCCTCGTCCCCGTCGCCGTACTCGATCGCGGCAATCACGTTCGACTCGGTCATCAGGAAGCGCGCGTACTGCCGCGCGGTGAACGACCACGCCGAGGCGAAGTCACGGTGGGCGGGCGCGATGAAGCCGTGGTGCGCGGCCTCCTCCGCCGTGATCATCGGGTCCCTCGCCGCCGGCCGCGGGTACCTCGGCAGGAAGACCTCGTCGTACCAGCGCGCGAGGCCCGGGACCTCGGGAGAGCGCCCCGTGTCGCCGAAGTCGAGCGAGACGAGCCAGCCGCCCCTCCGGACGAGCTCCGCCGCCCGCGGCATGAACCGCGGCCGGTCCACCCAGTCCATCGAGCCGCACGCGACGACGAGATCGAAAACCCCGTCCCGGAACGGCAGGGCCTCCGCGCCCGAAGCCACGTAGCGGACCCCGGCCGCCCGGCGCGCGTGGCGGAGCATGTCCCGGGCGGCGTCGACGCCCACGACCTCCTCCGCCAAGTCGAGGAGCGCGACGGACGAGAGCCCCGTGCCGCACCCGACGTCGAGGGCGCGACCGAAGCGCGCCGCCGGCCGAACGACGTCGCGCACGCGGGCGAAGACCTCAGGGTGGAGGTACGGGCGGGCCGAGGCGTACCCGGCCGCGACCCGGTCGTGCTGGAAGAGGCGGTTGGTCTCCGTCGGGTCGGCGGTCTCCATCACGACGCCAACGATACCGCAGGCGGATCTGCCGGGGGTGGGTCACTCTCACCGGCACGGTGACCGACCAGACTGGGCGATCCACTCGCCCGCCGGCCGGACGACGGTCCCGGGTACGTCTACTTCCTCGACCCGGCCGCGTTCGCGCCGCCGCCGGACGGGCGGTACGGGAGCTCGGGGCGCGCGCCCTTCCGGGGGCCGGGCGTCAACCAGTGGGACCTCACGCTGTCGAAGAGCTGGTCGCTGCCCAGGAGCATTCGCCTGCAGCTCGGGGCCGACTTCATCAACGCCCTCAACCACACCCAACTCCGGATGCCGGCAGTGACCTGCAACACGCTCGACACCACGAGCTGCCTCGTTTCCGGGGACAGCCTCGGCCGCATCACGACCACCCGCAACCCCCGCGAGATCCAGCTCGGCGTCCGGCTGAGCTGGAACTGAGGCCTATTCGGCCGCGAAGTAGCCGTTCACGTCCACGATCACGTGGGCGCTGCCCGAGCCCAGGCTGCAGAAGACGGACAGCTCCCCGCCCGCGCCGAGCTTCACGAGCGCGTTGTTGGCGCGAGTCGCCCCCGCCGCGAAATTGAGGGTCGAGACCTGCGGCAAGGCGGTCCCGCCGGGGAAGAGACGCAGGTGTCCCGCCGTGGACGGCTGGGTCACGGTCACGTTCAGCGACACCGCGTTGGCCCAAGGCGGGATGCCGCAGCGCCCGGCGACGGGGAACGTGCGGATGGCGGCGGCGGCGAGCGCACCGCCCCCGGCCGGACCCGCCGGGTTCCGGGTGTCCACGACGCGGCAAGGTGTCACCGCGTAGTACCCCTGGTCGAGAACGGTGGCGGTGCCCGTGCTCGCCGCAATGGCCGCGCCGCTCGCGCCGCTGAGGCCGAGCGTGAATGTCTCCGGCAGCTCGGCCTCGGCGTCGGCGTCGACCGGGACCTCCACGACCTTCGAGGACTCGCCCGGGGCGAAACTCAGGTCGCCCGACGTCGCGACGTAGTCCTGCCCCGTGAGGGCCGTGCCGTCCTGGGTGGCGTAGGTGACGGTGACGGCCCCGGCGGCCGGCGGCGACAACGTGACGGTGAAGGCCGCGGCCCGGCTGCCGGAGGCCGGCTCGACGACGGTGGTGTTCGAGACCGCGAGGCCGCCCGCGTCGTCGTTGGTGATCGTCACGACGCCCGTGCCATCGGACACGACGGCGTTGGTGGCCTGGGTCAGGTTGAAGAAGGACGTCTCGTCCGGCTCCAGGACCCGGTCGCCGAGAACCGCGAGACGGACGGTCGTGGTCGTGGCGCCGGGCGGGATGGTGACCGTACCGGAGGCCGGCAAGTAGTCGCTGCCGGCCGTGGCCGATCCGTCGGCCGTGGCATAGGAAGCCGTGACCAGCCGCGTGGTGGGGCCGTCCAGGGTCAGGCTCACGAGAGCTTCCGTGATCCCCGAATCACCCTCGCTCACCGTCACGTCCCCCACCGAGAGGGTGGGCGGCGGGCAGCTCTCGATCGACACGTCGTCGACGGAGAAATTGGTGATGGACGGCCCCTTGGTGTAGCTCTCGAGGCGGAGGCTGTGGGCCCCGCCGTCGGCGAAGGCGTTGAGATCGATGCTCACGAGGTGGTAGCCGCCCGCGTACTGCGGATCGCCCGCGGACATGGTGAACATCTGGTTCCCGTCGACCAGGACCCGGAAGTAGTCGGTCGCGTACCCGCTGGCTCCGTTCCAGAGGTAGAAGCGAAGGGTGGCGCGGCCGCGCTGCAGCGTGACGGTCTGCGTCAGCGTCCCGAGCTCCGGCCGGTTGGCACCCCCGAACCAGGCCCAGAAGATGCCCGTGCGCGGGCCCGCCGTCCCGCCCCCGTTTCCGCACGTGCCGGAGCTGCAGATCGGCGTGCCGAAGTTCGTGGAGGTGGCTTTCCAGGGGATCGAGAGCTCGCCCTGCTCGAAGCTGCCGTCCTGCACGGGGTCCCCGCAGGCCGGCAGATCGACGAGGGTCGTCTGGGTGGCCGTGTTGTTGGCCGGCTCCGGGTCGCTCTCGGCCAGGGTCCCGGTGGCATCGACGGTGACGCTGCCCAGCACGTTGGCCCGGGCCACGACCGTGACCGCCTTGCTCTGGCGGAAAGCCAGCCCGCCGAGCGCGCAGGACACGGTGTCACCGCCCCCCGTGCAGGTGGGTGTCGAGGGGCTCACCGAGACCAGCGAGAGCCCTGGCGGGAGCGTGACGCCGAGCCCAACGCCGGACACGGCGGCGACACCCTGGTTGGCGACCGTGACGGTGTACGTGACGTTGCCGCCCCACACGGCGGGGTCGGGGGCGTCGACGATCGAGATCCCGAGGTCGTGGAGGGGGGTGCGGTAGAGGACAGTGAGCTCGTTGGTGTACAGCAGTACGCCGACGGCAGCGTCAGGTCCACCGTCGCCGTCCAGGTCGCCGACAGCGAGGGCGCGGCGGCTAGCCGGGTCGGGGCCCTGGGGAAGCGCATCCGTCAGCACGGCGCTCAGCGTGCCGGCGGCGGTCTGCAGGAAAGTCCCGACCTGGCCCGCGCTCGAGGTACCCACGAGGTCCTTCCGCCCGTCGGAGTTGATGTCCGCGATGGCGAGCGACTCGGCCAGGAAAGGAGGCAGGTTGGTCGGGGACGCGGGCATCCCGGCGGCGGTCTGATAGAAGACGCTGAGATTCTGGGAGTGGCTGACGACCAGGTCGGCCCGGCCGTCGCCGTTCAGGTCGCCCGCCGTCAGGCCGTAGGCCACCATCATCGGACCGCCGACGTTGCGGAGGATGGGAGGGCCGAATCCCCCCCGGGCTGCTGCATCAGCAGGGCGACGGTGGGCGTGTTGGGTCCAAACGACGACTCGCCGCCGAGGGCCAGATCGTCTCGGCCGTCCCCGTTGAAGTCCCCCACCGCCACGTCCGAGTAGGAGTGGGAGGGGACGTCGACGGTGGTGGGCGCGGAGAGGGTTCCCCCGGCGCTCTGCAGGAGGATGTCGGCGGCTCCGTCCCCGCAGATCGTGACGACGTCCGTCCTCCCGTCGTGGTTGAAGTCGCCGGTCGCGACCTGACAGGCACGCGGAGTCGGGTACTCGACCATCGTCTCGAGGGCACCGGCCGCATTTTGGAGGAGGACGCCGACGTTCGAAGAGATGCCCACGATGACGTCGGCCCGGCCGTCCCCATTGACGTCGGCCACCGCCAGCGAGCGGGGGGAGGCGTTCTGACCGAGGGCGTACTCCACGGGCGCCGCGAGCGCGCCGGAGGGTTCCTGCAGGAAGAGCTGGAGGTAGCCGAAGACCCCGATGTAGCCTCCGCCGATCGGCCTCAGCCCCCATCCGCCCCAGACGACGTCCGTGCGGCCGTCGCCGTTGACGTCGCCTGTGGCGACCGCGAACGGATACTGCTCCAGTACGGGGAAGGGCACGGGGGGGCGGAAGAGGTTCGACCCCGCGAAGAGCGGGGAGGTGGAGAGGAACAGGGCCAGCAGGAGAACCCGCATGACCACCTCGCTGTGTCTGTTGCGCTTTCCCGAGGAGGATAGACCACAGTGCTCTTCGAACGCAATGAAGATGAGGGCCGTCTCGCGCTAGGCACCACCCGCGCGTCCCGGACGCCCGGCTCAGCGCGGGCGCGCGAGGCGCACCGGGCCCTCCCGGCCCGGGACGAGCAGTACGGCCGAACTTCCGCTGCCCTCGAACGCGAGGCGTCGCTCCGGGCCGCTGTCCTCGCCGAGGCGGAAGGCCACGAGCTCCGTCTTCGACACCGGGACGTAGCGGGCGCCCGGCGGCTCGGGTCCGGCCCGGAGGCCCACGAGGCCGTCCTTCGGTCCCCAGAGGAAGCGGTTGTAGACGGAGCCTCGCTCGAAGTCGACGCACACTGCCGTCTCGACGCGACCCTCGCCGCGGGGGGAGGAGCCGATCACCGCGAAGCCGCGATAGGGCCCCAGCCGCGCCTCTCGGTCGCGCATGAGCTGCGTCTCCTGCTCGCGGATCTCCTCGAGGGACATCCGGCCGCCTAAGGCCTCGTGAATGCCCGTCGGGTCGCCCTTGAACGCCCGCCCCGCGATGTCGCCGGTGCGCGCCTCGAGCGCCGCGTAGCGCTCGCGCTCCGTCGGGGGCACTCCCGCGAGGAGGGCGAAGCCGGCCGGGTCGGAAGCCGTCACCTCGAGCCCGCCCTCGACGGCGCGCACCACGATCTCGGCGCCCGACGTCGCGCGGTACCGTCCCGCGCGGTCGCGCAGGGCCTCGGGAGGGAGCGCGGCCACGAGCGGCGGGAGGTCGTACGGCTCGCCGAAGACGATCCTCGTGAGGGCGGGCACGACCGGCGTCGCCGGGAGCTCCGCGACCGTCGAGGCGAGGAAGACCATGACGCTCGAGTCCACGAATCGCAGGAACTCGGCCACGTAGACGCCGTTGCCGCCGTTGTGCGCCACGAGGGTGCCGTGCGGCGTCGTCTCGACCGCCCACCCGAAGGCGTAGCGCGAGCGGGCCCCCGGGCCCTCGGCCACGCGCGGCCGGAAGTAGCTCTCGCGCGAGGCGGCGGTGAGGACGGCGTTTCCCTGGAGGGCGGCGTTCCAGCGCACCATGTCGGCGAGCGTCGTGTGGAGGCCGCCGTTGCCGCGCAGCGCCCAGAACGGGGCGCCTTCGACCTGGATGCGGCGGAGGATCGTGCCCCAGTCCTCCCCCTCTCGATAGCCGTGGGCGACCCGCGCCTCGGCCCAGCGCGGGGATCTGTAGCCGGTCTCCGCCATGCCGGCCGGCTTCAGCACCAGGTCGGAGAGCGCCTCCTCGTAGTCCTTGCCGGTCGTCTTCTCGATCACCGCGGCGAGCAGGCTGTAGCCCGCGTTCGCGTACTCGTAGCCCTGGCCGGGGGCGAAGAGGAGCTTCGAGGCGAGGGCGCGGCGGACGTACTCCTCGCGCGTCGTGGGCTCGAAGTCGGTGGGGCTGAAGTCCGATTCGAGCCCGGAGGAGTGGGTGAGGAGATGCTCGAGCGTGATCCCCGCCTTGTCCTCCGGCACGCCCTCGAAGAAGCGGCCGATCGGGTCGCTCGTCTTCAGCCGGCCGAGCTCCTGGAGGCGGAGCACGGCCGCGGCGGTGAACGGCTTGGTGATCGACCCGAGGCTGAAGACCGCGTCGGGGCCCATGGCGGCGCCGTGCTCGCGGTCGGCCGTCCCGTAGCCCTTCAGGAGGACGGTCTCGCCTCCCTTCACCACCGCGAGACCGCCCGAGTAGCCGAGGGCCTCGAGGCGGGACATGTAGTCGTCGAGCTTCCGGCCGAGCTCGCCCTGGACGATGGCGGCTCTCGCCGGAGGGGAAGCGCTCACCGCGGCCTCGGCCGCCGCCACCATCAGGGCCGCCAGGACCAAGGTCCTCCCCAGCCTCATCGTCGCCTCCTCCGGGTGAGCGTCACCACCTGCTTTCGACGCACGGCGGGGCCGGAAGGTCGGTCACGTCCCGAAACCCCGCGGACGATCACCCGCCCGGTGGCTTCGCCTGAAGCTGCCACGAGCTTCTTCGGCGCCACCGCCCGGTAGCTCTCGTCGATCCACTGCCGCAGCAGGTCGAGCGGCGGCTTCTGGCGCGGGCCGAAGCGCGCGGTCACCCAGCCGCTCTTGCCGAGGCCGTAGCCGGTGGGAGACGCGAACGGGAGGTCGAGGGCCAGCGTCGCGGAGCCGGGCAGCTTCACGCTCAGGCCGAGGCCTCCTCCCTCGGGACGGCCGAGGAACACGAACACCTTGCCGCGCACCTTCACCACCCGCTCGCCCCAGGGGAAGTCCTCGCGGGCCTCGGGGTAGGAGAGGGCGTGGGCCCGCAGGATGGCCTCCGGCGACGGACGGTCGGCTCATCGCCGCCCCACCATGTCCTGGGGCCGCACCCACTCGTCGTACTGCTGCGGCGTGACGAGGCCCAGCTCGAGCGCCGTCTCCCGCAGCGTCTTGCCCGTGGCGTGCGCGGTCTCTCGCGATGCGGGCCGCCGCGTCGTAGCCGAGGTGGGGGGCGAGGGCGGTCACCAGCATGAGCGACCGCTCGAGGTTCTCCGCGATGCGGGCCCGGACGGGCTCGATCCCGGCGGCGCAGTGCTCGCGGAAGCTCTCGCAGCCGTCGGCGACGAGGCGGCAGCTCTGCAGCACGTTGTGCACGATCACCGGCATGAAGACGTTGAGCTGGAGGTTCCCGGACATCCCCGCGATGCCCACCGTCACGTCGTTGCCCAGCACCTGGGCCGCGGCCATGGCCAGCGCCTCCGCCTGCGTCGGGTTCACCTTGCCCGGCATGATCGAGCTGCCCGGCTCGTTCTCCGGGATCGCGATCTCGCCGAGGCCGCCGCGGGGGCCGGAGGCCAGGAAGCGCACGTCGTTCGCGATCTTGAAGAGCGAGGCGGCCACGGTCCGGAGGGCGCCGTGGGCGAAGACGAGCGCGTCCCGCGAGGCGAGCGCCTCGAACTTGTTCGGCGCGGTGACGAAGGGGTGGCCCGTCATCCCGGCGAGCTTCGCCGCCGCCCGGGAGGCGAGCTCGGGGTGGGCGTTCTGGCCGGTGCCGACGGCGGTGCCGCCGAGGGCCAGCTCGAGGAGGCCGGGCAGCGCCTGCTCGAGCCGCGCGACACCGTGCTCGAGCTGCGACGCCCCGCCCGAGATCTCCTGACCGAGGGTGAGCGGCGTCGCGTCCATGAGGTGCGTGCGGCCGATCTTGACGACGTCCTTGAACGCCTCGGCCTTCGCGGCCAGGGTCTCGCGCAGCCGCGAGACCGCGGGGATGACGTCGCGGCGGAAGGCCTCGACCGTGGCCACGTGGATCGCGGTGGGGAAGGCGTCGTTCGTGGACTGGCCCCGGTTCACGTCGTCGTTCGGGTGGACGAGACGCCCCGCTCCCCGCTCCCCGCCGAGGAGCTCGCTCGCCCGGTTCGCGAGGACTTCGTTCACGTTCATGTTGGTCTGGGTGCCGCTGCCCGTCTGCCACACCACGAGCGGGAACTCCTCGTCCCAACGCCCCGCGAGCACCTCGTCCGCGGCGGCGACGATGGCCCCGCCTTTCGCGGCGTCGAGGACGCCGAGCTCGACGTGGACTTGGGCCACCGCCTTCTTGACGAGGACGAGGGAGCGGACGAGGGCGAGCGGCATCCGCTCGACGGAGATGCGGAAGTGCTCGAGCGAGCGCTGGGTCTGAGCTCCCCAGAGGCGCTCGGCCGGCACCTCGATCGCACCGAGGGAGTCCCGCTCGGCGCGCGTGCGAAAGGCGGCTTTCCCCATGACTGCGCCTCCAGGTCCCGGCGGAAAGCGGACAGGCAAGCATAGGCTGCCCGCGCCCCGGGAGCCAAAGAGCGCAGGGACGGCGGCAGGACGCCGGTCCGCCCCTCTGGTAGGCTCTTGGCTCGACCCTGGAGGATCCGTTGCGCTCTTCCGCCCTCGTCTCGTTCCTCTTCTTCTTTCCCACGCTCCTCGGCGGGGCCGAGGCCCCGCCCGCCCGTGTCGACGAGTGGGAGGCCGTTCGGGTCCCGGCGCGGCCCTTCGAGGTCAAGGACCTCGTGGGGAAGCCCCTGCGGCTCGCCGACCTCGCCGGCAAGGTCGTCGTCCTCGACTTCTGGGCCTCGTGGTGCAAGCCCTGCGTCAAGGAGCTGCCGCAGCTCGCCGCCTACCACGCGCGGCTCGCCGGCCGTTCGGACGTCGCCCTGGTGAGCTTCAACGTCGGCGAGGACCGCGCGGCGGTCGAGGCCTTCCTGGAGAGATCGCCGGTGAGCTTCCCGGTCTACTGCGGCGACGCTCTCGTCGAGCCGATGGAGCTCGCCGCCTTTCCCACGAAGATGATCCTCGACGCGCGGAAGCCGGGCCCCGACGGGTCCGCCGTCGTGCGCTTCCGGCGCGAGGGCCTGACCTCGGTCGCCAGCATCGAGGCCCGGGTCGCGGCCCTCCTGGCCGAGACGCCCTGACGCGCGACGTCCTCTCCTACGACGCGGGCTGCGGCTGGCCCTCGAACGCGGCCGCCAACCGCTTCACCACGACGATCGTCGCGTCGTCCTCCCAGGGCCGGCTCCCGCCCCAGGCGAGCGCGGCCGCGAAGAGCCGGTCGAGGATGGCCTGGGCCGGCTGGTCCTGCGTCTCGCGCACGATCGCCCGGACGCGGTCCTCGCCGAAGAACTCTCCCGCCTTGTCGCGCCGCTCGAGGATGCCGTCGGTCAGCATCAGGAGCACCTCGCCCGGGTGTACCCTCGCGAAACCACGCCGGAAACGCGCCTCGGGCAGCGGGCCGATGACGGTCCCGCCGATGCTCAGCTCCATCTCGCCGGGCTTTCCGGGCTGAGGCTCCCGGAAGAAGAGGATGGGCGGCTGGTGGCCCGCGTTCACGTAGACGAGGCTCCCGTCCCGCTCCAGCTCGCCGTAGAAGACGCTCACGAAACGGCTCGACAGGCGCGAGCGGTGGATGACGCGGTTCAGCTTCTCGAAGACGTGCGCGACCTTCAGCTCCTTCTCGATCCCCATGCGCAGTCCCGTCACCACGTCGCGCACGAGCAGCGCCGCCGGCAGGCCGTGCCCGCTGGCGTCGCCGATCGAGACGCCGAGCATGTCGTTCCCGAAGTCCTCGAAGTCGTAGAAGTCGCCGCCCACCTCGTCCGCGGCGACCGAGCGCGCGGCGAGGTCGTAGCCGGCGAACTGCGGCGGCTCCTCCACCAGCAGGCTCTGCTGGATCTCCGCCGCCTCACGGAAGGAGCCGCGCACGCGCGCGTCCACGAGGCGGGCGTCGAGGGAAGCGCGGATGGTGTTGAGGGCGAAGTCGAGCTCCTCCACCTGCCAGCCGTCGGCGAGCAGGAAGAAGATGGCGTAGCGCAGCGGCCGCTGCCCGACCAGGAGGGCGGCCACCGCCGCGCGGGGCAGGAGGCCCCGCCGGTGGGGCGAGCCCTCGGCGTCGGGGTCGCGGAAGATGTAGACGCGGTGGCGCTGGACCTCGGCGAGGGGCGACAGCGCCGGGTCGAGCGTCTCGGCGAGCGGGTGGCCGACGTCGCCGACCGCCTTGACGAGGGCGAAGTTGTCGCGGCGCTCGGCGTAGAGAAGCCCCGCGCGAAGGCGCAGGTCGTCCTTCAGGTTGGCGAAGCAGTCCTCGAGGAAGGTCTCGAGCAGCTTCGGCTGCGGGCGGCGCGTCTTCAGCGAGCCGAAGAGCGCGTCGAGGCGTCGGTAGAGAAGCTTGGCGGTAGCCATTAACTCCTGTAATCATATCATCGACAGGCAGTCGCCGATGTGATGACGAGCACGGGTCCACGCTGCGAGGCGGTGATCAGGCCCGGGAGGCGGCGACGATGTCGACGACCTCGTAGACGGCGCGGTTCGGGCGGAGCGCGGCGAGCCGCCCGGAGATCGCCTCGCGCTCCGCCGGGTCGCGGTAAAGGCGCAGCGTGGCGCCGGGGATGTCGCTCCAGTGCGCGACGACGAGGCCGAGCCCGCGGTCGCGGACGAAGTCGGTGTTGAAGCGCTCCTGCGGGATCGTGTGGACGTTGCGCGTCACCACCACCGGCACCCGCTGGTGGAAGGCCTCGGACAGCGACCCCGGGCCCGGCTTCGTGACGAGGAGGTCGCTCGCGGCGAGGATCTCCGCCACGCGATCGGTGAAGCCGAGGCGCACGAGCCGCCCCGCAGTGCGGGCCTCGAGCGGGGCGAGCTGTCCGAAGAGGCCGGGGTTGTCGCCGCAGATCGCGACCACGCGGAACGCGGGGTCGGCGTCGAGGAGCCTCTCCGCGAGCGGCGCCATCTCCGGGGAGCCCTTGCCCCCGAAGAGGAGCGTCACCGCGAAGTCGGCCTCTCCCACCGCCAGCTCCCTCCTGACGCGGCCACGCACCGACGGCCCGCCCTCCCGGTAGAAGCGGGGGTGCATGACCATTCCCGAGACGCGGGAGATGCCTTCCGGCGGGATCCCGATCGCGAGCGCCTGCTCGCGCGCCTCGTCCGTGCCCACCACCACGCGGTCGAGGCCCGGCTCGATCCAGAAGCGGGGGGGGAAGTCGGCAAAGTCGGTGAGCACGACCACGAGCCGCGTCCCGGGGAGCGCCTCGCGGATCGCGTCGCGCATGACCCCGTTGAAGTTCGGCATCACCGACACGACGGCGGCCGGCCGCGGTTGCTGCCGCAGCCACGCGGCCAGGGTGCGCACGATCGCCGGGCGCCGTGCCCGGATCGCCCCGTGCATGACCATGAGCAGCGGAGGCATGAGCGCGTTCCAACGCCGCTTCAGGATCAGGTTGTACGCGTCCTCGAGCGAGACCCCGGCTACCCGCTTCAGCAGGTCGAGGGGGAGGAGAGTCCGCTGGAAGCTCTCCACGCGGAAGCGGAAGGGCGCGGCCGTCTCCTCGGCCGCCGCCACGAGCGCGCGGGCCGCCGCCCGGTGGCCGCCGCCGGCGTCGATCGTGAAGAGCAGGACCTCGGAACCGCTCATCGCCCTCACCGGATGTTTTCCCTTCCATCGCTCCTCCGCAACCCTTGGTGCAGGTGAACTCGCCATCGAGATGGAATGCCGACCCACGGGACGCGTCGCCGAGAAAGGAAGCCCCGCTCCGTCAAGCCCCCCGGCCGAAGGCCCGCGAGACGGCGTCGGCGAGCTCGGGCCGGGCTGCGACCGTCGCCTTCGCGCGCTCGTAGAGCGAGGCGTCGCTCCCGACGGAGGCCAGCGCGGCGAGCGCGTCGCGAGCGATCGGAGGCTCCTCGTCGCGAGCGAGGGACAGCAGCAGGTCGACCGCCTCGTCCCGGCGGAGCGACGCGATCGCGAGGAGCGCCGCCCGGCCGAGGCCGCGACGCCGCGCGGGACTGAGCCAGTCCCGGAGCACCGGCAGGGCTTCCGCGAGCCGCGACTCACCGAGCGCGATCGCCGCCCCCTCCGCCGCCTCGTCGCCCTTTTCGAGAAAGGACGCCACGAACCGCATCTCGCCCCGAGGGTCGAGGCGCAGCAGGGCGAGCAGGCACTCGGACACGACGCGCGGCTCCGGGTCGCCGGTGAGGGCCTTCAGGTGCAGGAGCGGGATGCCGCCCTCGCGCCCGTGCACCGCCACCGCCCGTGCCGCCGAGATGCGGACTGGCGGCTCGGGGTCGGCGAGGAGGTTCGCAAGGTCCAGAAGGACATCAGCGCCCGCGGTCTCGGCGAGGGCGAGGGCCGAGGCGCCCCGGAGGTCGACCGCGGTGTCCACCCGGCCCCCGAAGACCGGCTCCATCTGGACGTGGGCGATCCCGCGCCGGTAGAGGGCCCGGTCGTCGTGCCCCAGACGCCGGAGGGCCTCGACGATCGCGGTCTTGGCGGAGCAGCCGGGGTCGGCTCGCGGGAGGTCGTCGAAGAAGCGGGGAAAGGCCTCGACCAGCTCGGGGACGAGCGCCTCGAGAGAGAGCTCGCCAACGAGCGTCGCGGCGCGCGCCACCGCGTGGGAGCCCTCGCCCTGCAGCACACGTCGCAGCTCCTGCCGAGACTCCACGGCGTCCGGGTCTTCCCGCACCCGGCGGAGGGCGACGAGCGTCTCTTCGAGAGGTCGCCGGCGGGCCACGGGCGGGAGGATACCAGCCCGCGGCCCACCACCGCGTCCCCGAGTCACGACCGGCGGAACGCCGGTCGCCTTGAGCCATGACCATGTCACCCCTCACCGAGTAGCCCGGTCGTACAATGCGATGAGAGGTCCGCAGTCTCGGCCGATCCCTCGGGACCCGGCCCCCGGGGGTCCCTGTCAGGGCACGCGAGTTGCTACAAAAGCGCTCGAGTCTTGCCACCGCGCCAGGCGTGGAGATCGGCCGGCGGGGCGCCGGGGATTCCACTCACCAGCCCTCGGCCGTGGTCGCGTTCGGCTCGCTCTTTCGGCACCCGCCCCGACGTCGGCGTTTTCTTCACTTTCCCCTTGACAAAGGTCCAGAAGCCCACCCCCAAGCCGTCCCTGACCTGCTCCGGAGTACGCGTCTACGGCACACAGATAGGCCACGAGCGTCGCCACCAGCCCGTTCCTCTTCGAGCGAGGGTCGGCCGCATGGCGCGCGCCTCACGCGACCCCAGGAGGTCGCGAAGCGCCCGCCTATATTGTCGGCATGGAACGCACTCACTCGCTGACGTCGTTCTCCGACGACGAGCTGCTTCGTCGCCTGTCGGATCTGCTCGGCCAGTCCCGTCGCGACGAGGCCGACCTCGTCGCTCACCTCGCCGAGGTCGACGCGCGTCGACTCTACGCCCGCGAAGCCTCGCCCTCGATGTTCGCGTACTGTACCGAGATCCTCCACCTCTCCGAGGCCGAGGCCTACCTCCGGATCGCCGCCGCCCGCGCCTCGCGAGAGCACCCCCTCCTCCTGACCATGCTGGCCGACGGGCGGCTGCACCTGACGGCCATCGCGAAGCTGGCGCCGCACCTGACCTTGGAGAATCGGGAGGCTCTCCTGAAGCAGGCCGCCCACCGGTCGAAGCACCAGATCGAGGAGCTCGTGGCGGAGCTTTCGCCCCGTCCGGATGTTCCGGCGGTGATGCGGAAACTGCCCGGCCGCCGGGACGGGACGACGTCGTCGGAGGGAGGTGCTTCAGTCGATCGCCAACTCCGTCCGGACGGAGGGCGTGCGCGAGCCCGAACTGCGTCTCGACGGAGGTGCGGTGGCCGGGTTCGAACTCCGTCCGCACGGAGCGGCAGCGCTCCCGGGGTCTCGGCCCGCGGTGGTCGAGCCCCTCGGCGCGGCCCGCTACAAGGTCCAGTTCACCGCCTCCGCCGAGCTTCACGACAAGCTCGAGCGACTGCGGACCCTCATGCGCCCCTCTGTACCCGACGGCAACCTGGCCGCGATCGTCGAGCACGCCGTCACCGAGAAGCTCCAGAGGCTCGAGGCTCGGCGTTTCGCCCAGACCCGGGCGCCGAGGAAGACGCTCTCGGAGAGCGAAACCTCCAGCAAGACGCGCCAGATCCCGGCCGCGGTGAAGCGAGCGGTGTACGAGCGGGACGGAGGCCGATGCCGCTACGAGGACGAACAGGGGAGACGTTGCACGGCGCGCCAGGGGCTCGAGTTCCACCACCGCCACCCGTTCGGCCGGGGCGGTGACCACTCGGTTGCCAATGTCTCCCTCGCCTGTCGATGCCACAACGGTTACCTCGCCCAGGTCGACTACGGCCGAGAAGCCATCGCTCGGCATCGCCGCTCGGGGACCCGTCCGTTGAAGCCCATGCCGTCTCCGTCGCCGTGACGATCGTCGGTTGAGCGAGTGTCGGTCGCCACCGGCCCGCTGGTCGCGTGGAGCAAGGACGCTCACGCCGGTCGTGCCCGCCCGGCCGGCGTCAAACGCCACAAGCCTGCCTATGCCGCCAGTCCGCGGCGAGTGCGCCGCGGATGTCCTCGAGAGTGCGATGCGGAGCCTCGACCGTCGCCTACCCCTTGATCGTGACGATCGGCAGGAGCTTGGCGACGCGGCGGGCGAGGCCGGCCCTCTCCGTCACTTCCACGACCTCGGTCACGTCCTTGTAGGCCCCCGGCGCCTCCTCGGCCACGCCGCGCAGCGAGGGGCTGCGAATGAGGATGCCGCGGCGCTCGAGCTCCTCGACCACCTGCTTGCCGTTCCACTGCTTGAGCGCCTGGTGCCGGCTCATGCTGCGGCCGGCGCCGTGGCACGCGGAGCCGAAGCTCGCGCGCATGCCGGTCTCGGTGCCGGCCAGCACCCAGCTCGACGTGCCCATCGTGCCGCCGATGAGCACCGGCTGGCCCGACGGCTCGCAGGCGGCCGGGCAGCCCGGGGTGGCCCGGCCCCCACGCCCGCGTCGCGCCCTTGCGGTGCACGTAGACCTCACGCGCCTTCCCGTCCACCTCGTGCGTCTCGACCTTGCAGGTGTTGTGCGAGACGTCGTAGAGGAGGGTGAGATCCGACTGCGGGAGGACGGAGCCGAAGGCCTCGCGCGCGAGGTGGGTGAGGACCTGGCGGTTGGCGAGGGCCACGTTGATGGCGGAGCGCATCGCGCCGAGGTAGTGCTCGCCCTCCTTCGAGCGGACGGGCGCGCAGGCGAGCTCGCGGTCGGGGAGGTCGATCCCGTGCCGGCGGCCGGCGTCGAGCATCTCGCGGAGCGCCTCGGTGCCGATCTGGTGGCCGAAGCCGCGCGAGCCGCAGTGGATCGAGACGACCACGTCGCCCTCCTGCAGGCCGAAGGCCTCGGCCGCCTCCGCGTCGTGCACCTCCTTCACCTCCTGCACCTCGAGGTAGTGGTTGCCGGAGCCGAGCGTCCCGACCTCGTCGCGCATGCGCGCCCGAGCGCGGTCGGAGACGGCCTCGGGCCGGGCGTCCCTCATCTGCCCGCCCTCCTCGATCCGCTCGAGGTCGCCCCGCTCGCCCCAGCCCTTCTCGACCGCCCAGCGCGCGCCGCCGCGCAGCATGCGGTCCATCTCCTCGCCCGAGAGCCGGATCCGCCCGCGGCTCCCCACCCCGGCCGGGATCGCCCGGAAGAGCGCGTCGACCAGGTCCTTCTTCCTCGGCTCGACGTCCGCCCGGGTGAGCCGCGTGCGCAGACACCGCACGCCGCAGGAGATGTCGAATCCCACGCCGCCGGCGGAGACGACGCCCTCGTCGGGGTCGAAGGCGGCGACGCCCCCGACCGCGAAGCCGTAGCCCCAGTGCGCGTCGGGCATGGCCATCGAAGCCGTGCGGATGCCGGGCAGCGTCGCCACGTTCGTGACCTGCTCGAACACCTTCGTGGTCCATGGCGCGCACGAGCGGCTCGCTGGCGAAGAGGAGGCCGGGCACGCGCATCTTCCCGCGCGGCTCGATCGCCCACTCGAACTCGGAACGGCGCTTCAGCAGGGAGAGGTCCACGGTCGGTCTCCGCTCACACGTCGACCACGCACTCGGCGACCCAGGTCCCGCCCTCGCGCGCGACCCGCATCCCCGTCCAGGTCGCCCCCTTCACCTCGACCGCCGGCTGGTGGCGCGCGCACCTCCACCGGCTCTCCGAAGCGCGCGGCCCACGAGTCTCGCTCCCTCCACCCTCACGTCGTAACGGCCGAAGAGGACGCGGCGCGTCGCCATCTCGAAGACGAGCGCGTTCAGCCAGTCGAAGAGGAGCACCTCCGGGTCGGCCGACTCGCACGTGATCTCGACCGAGAGCACCTCGCGGATCGACGCCGGGTCGGTGACGACCGCGGTCAGTGCCCGGCCGGCGTTCGCCAGGGCCTCGGCCAGCGTCGGCGCCCCGGCCCCGGACGCCGATGTCGGCGTCGTGGGCGAAGGTCTCGTAGGGCGGTGACACGGCATGGGCTCCCCTTCGATCATAGTCCCTAGTCGATCCCCTAAATCCATGCCTATGAATGGCGACCGAGCCAACCCGCGTGAGTCCCTTCGCGGGCGAATCGATTCTTTATGTTTTTTTGTATTGACTGTCACGATCGGGCGATGGTACTGATTTGTTAGTTTTCTGACCACTTTGAGCAACCGGTTTCGACATTCGAGGGGGCCGACAGGTGTCTGTTCCACGGGAGGAAGGGATGATTGCGAAGCGAAGTCGGCATAGGGTTGGCGCGAGGCAATGGTCGCCGACGGCCCTGGCCCTGTCGTGCGTGGTACTTCTGGGCTCGACCCCGCTCGTCGCCCAGACGCAGTTCGGGAGCTTCACCGGGACGATCGCCAGCAAGGACGGTAGCCCGGTTCCCGCCGTCGAGGTGGTCGCCACGAACGTCGCGACCCAGGTGACGTACACGGCGAAGAGCAACAACGACGGCCTCTACACGATCTCGGCCCTGCCGATCGGCACGTACAAGATCCGCGCCGCGGCCCAGGGTTTCCAGGCCTACGAGACGACACCGATCCGGCTGGAATCCGCCCAGGTCGCCCGCGTCGACATCCTGATGCAGCTCGGGGTCACGGAGAGCGTCGAGGTCACCGGGGTGGCCCCCATCCTCCAGACCCAGGATGCCGTGGTCGGAGAGGTCATCTCGGAAAACACGATCAAGAACATGCCCTTGAACGGGCGCAACTTCTCCCAGCTCGCGCTGCTCCTCCCCGGTGTCGTGACCTGGAACCCGGACGGCTTCACTGACCCCAAGGGCAGCGCCCGCCCCAACGTGAACGGCCAGCGCGAGCAGGCGAACAACTACCTGCTCGACGGGGTCGACATGAACGAGTCGGTCGACAACACGCTGCCCTATCAGCCCAACACCGACGCCCTCGCCGAGGTCAGGGTCGACACCAACAACTTCTCGGCCGAGTACGGCAACGTGGCCGGCGCGGTGCTCGGCAGCACGATCAAGTCGGGGACGAACGAGCTCCACGGGACGGCCTTCGAGTACTGGCGCGACAGCAGCCTGGCCGCCAACTCCTGGGACAACAACCGCGCCGCCGCCCAGAAGGTCGAGCTGTCGCAGAACATCTTCGGCGCCACCCTCGGCGGGCCGATCATCAAGAACAAGCTGTTCTTCTTCGTCGACTACCAGGGGTTCCTCCGGAACCGGCCGGGCGACGCGGTCACCTCGGTGGCGCCCGAGGCCTTCCGGAGAGGGGACCTCTCGGGGGTCAACGTGACCATCACCGATCCCCTGACGGGCCTGCCCTTCCCGGGCAACCAGATCCCGCAGAGCCGGTTCAGCCCGATCGCCCAGGCGATCCTCTCCGACCAGACGCTCTACCCGCTCCCCAACCGGGCCGGGGACTTGAACAACTACGTCTCACCCAACTCCCAGAAGCTACGGACCCATCAGGGTGACTTCAAGCTGGACTACAACGCCTCGGACAAGGACCGGCTGTTCGCGCGCGTGTCGTACCAGCACTACACGTCGACGCCGGAGCGGGCAGCGCTCCCGAGCACCCTGGCCGGCACGAACGACGCGCCGTTCCTCGGAGTAGCCCTGAACTGGACGCGCACCGTGAGCGCGAACTCCGTCAACGAGTTGCTGCTGGGCTTCACCAAGGTGAAGTTCCAGACGGGTAACCTCGACTGGGCCGGCATCGGCGATGCCAACGCTACGGTCGGCATCCCCGGCGGCCAGGCCATCCCCGGCCTGAGCGCGTTCAACTTCGGCAGCTACTCGCTCGGCAGCGCCGCCAACCAGGAGTTCAACGACATCAAGAGCTACCAGCTCACGGAGAAGTTCTCGCTGTTCAAGGGGCGCCACGCGCTCAAGTTCGGCGGGCGCTGGCTCTACCAGAGCGCGGGCCTGTACTACGCGGGCAACGAGGGGACCCTCGGCCACTTCAACTACTCGGGCGCCTTCACGGGGTTCGCGTTCTCGGACTTCCTCCTCGACCAGGTGGCCCAGAAGGGCCTGGGCGGCGTCACGGATCCCTTCACCATGCTCCAGAACCGCATCGGGATCTTCGCCCAGGACGACTTCCGGGTCCGGAACAACCTCACCTTGAATCTCGGGCTCGCCTGGGAGTACACCTCGCCCATGGTCGAGAAGGACGACCGTGCGATCAACATCGACCTCAACACCGGGCAGGTCCTGGAGGCCGGGAAGAACGGCAACAGCCGGGCGCTCTACGACGCCTACTACAAGGGCTTCGAGCCGCGGGTGGGGTTCGCCTGGACCCCCAGCGACAAGTGGGCCGTCCGTGGCGGATTCGGGATCGTCCAGTACATGGAGGGCACAGGGAAGAACCTGAGGCTCCCCTTCAACCCGCCGAACTTCATCGAAGGCCAGGCAAACTACGACGCCACGACGGGCCCCGGCACCGCCAGCACCGGCTTTACGGGCCTCGGCACCGCGAGCACGCTCTACCGGATCTTCGCCCAGGACCTCCGGCCCCAGTTCACCAAGCAGTGGAACGTCTTCGTGGAGCGCAAGCTGACCGACTCGCTCTCGGCCCAGGCCGGGTACGTCGGCAGCCGCTCCAGCCACATGGTCGTCCCGTTCGACTACAACCAGCCCAACCCCGGTGTCGGCGACCCCTCGACCTGGGCGCCCCTTCAGGAGCGGCGGCCGCTCAACCCGCTGAACCCGAACGTCGGCACCACGAGCGGCACGAACTCGATCGGGGTCGGCGCCTACGACGGCCTGCAGGTCAGCCTGCGTGAGCGCGCCAAGGGGGGCCTGGAGTTCCTCGCCTCCTACACCTACGGCAAGGCCCTGACTGACAACGTCGGCTACTACGGCACCGGCACCGCGATCCAGGGCTGGTACTACCTGGACAGCACGGAACCTCTCAAGGACTACGGACCGGCGCCGACCGACGTCCTCCACAGCTTCAGCCTGGCCGCCAACTACGAGGTGCCGTTCGGCAAGGGACGCAAGAACGGGAGCGACTGGAGCGGGTTGAAGAACGCCGTCCTCGGCGGGTGGAACATCAACACCATCTTCCAGGCGCACACGGGCTTCCCCATCACTGTCTGGGACGGTGCCGGGCAGTCGCTGCAGGCGCCGCGGACCGTCGAGCGGCCCAACATCACCTGCAGCGGCGAAACGAACGCGAGCGGGCCCGACGACACGTGGATGGACATCAACTGCTTCCAGCACGCCCCCGCCGGGCAGTTCGGGAATTCCGGAGTCGGCATCCTGCGTGGGCCGAGCTTCTGGAATTGGGACCTCGGGATCAGCAAGAACTTCTACCTCGACAACAAACGCTACCTGTTGTTCACGGCCGAAGCCTTCAACGTGCTGAACCATCCCAACTTCAACGTGGACCTCGGCCATGCGAACATTGCCGACCCGGGCAGCTTCGGGAAGGTGGCTGGCACCATCTCGGCACCACGCATCATCGAGCTGGCGGTGAAGTTCGTCTTCTAGACGACGATCAGGTCGAGACTCGAAGGGGGGCTGGACACCAGCCCCCCTTTCCTGTGCTGGGGGCCTGTTTCCGCGGAGACGAGGAAAGCGCTAGAGTCTTGAGCGAGACCTGATTGAGCCTGACCTCGGACACGAACCCCCATACAATCGTCGTCTCCTGCCTCGTGCTCCTGCTCGTCAGCGGGCTGGGCGGCGCCCCGGCCGAGACGAAGGCGGCGGGAGAGGAGTCGCCCCGGATCTACCGTTACCACCCCAAGCGCCGCGTCCCTCCGTCGCTGGAGTCGATGCAGAAGTACCTCGCGGCGGGAAGCGACGCCTTTCCCGAGGAGAAGGAGGCCGAGGAGCTGGCCGGCCGCCTCGGCGAGCTGAGCGCACGGCTTCGCGAGGGTCCGAGCCACGCCGCCTTTGCCGCGGAGGCGTTGCTGGCCGAGGAGTTCAAGGGCGGCCGACTGACCCCCGCCGACGAGGTCTCCCTCGGCAACAACCCGCAGCTCGAGGTCTTCCGCGCCCGAACGCTGCCCCCGGAGCCGACCCTGGACCCCGCTTCGTTCCGCCGCGAGCTGGCGGCCCTGCTCGGCGACTTCGAGTCCGTGCAGACGGCCGAGTTCCTCATCACGGGAATCGAGGTGGCGGGGAGAGAGGACCCGCTCGTTCGTACGACCGTTCGGTTCGACCTCGTGGGCGCGGCCCGGGGAGGGGGACGCGCCCAGCGGGTCGGCCGCTGGCAGATGCGCTGGCGGCGCGGCAAAGACGCCGCCTGGCGCGTCACGGAGTGGACGGCCCTCGACCACCGGCGGAGCCACGCTCCGGCCCCGGTCTTCACCGAGGCGACCGAGGCCGCGTTCGGTGGCAACCCCTCCTTTCGCCGCCAGCTCGTTCCCGGACAAGAAGAATGGGCCTCGAACCTCGACGGGCTCTTCATGCCGCAGGGGGGCATGGGGCACCACGGGCTGTCGGTGGGCGACTACGACGGTGACGGCAAGGACGACGTCTACGTCTCCCAGCCCGAGGGCCTGCCCAACCGTCTCTTCCGCAACAACGGCGACGGTACCTTCGCCGACGTGACCGACGCGGCCGGCGTCGCGGTCCTCGAGCGCACGTCGCAGTCGCTCTTCGCTGACGTGGACAACGACGGTGACGAGGACCTCATCCTCCTCACCCGCACCGGGCCCATGTTGTTCGTCAACGACGGCAAAGGGCACTTCACCCGTGACGGCGCCGCGTTCCAGTTCAAGCAGCGACTGCAGGGAACGCTGACCTCGGGAGCGCTCGCCGACTACGACCGCGACGGCTTCCTGGACCTCTACCTGGGCACGTACGGCTACTTCATCGGGGTGAGCGAGGACAAGGCCGGCCCTCCTACGCCGTACCACGACGCCCAGAACGGCTCGGCCGACGCGCTCTTCCGGAACGACGGTCACGGCCGGTTCGTGGAGACGACCGACGAGGTCGGCCTCGAGAACAACGACCGGTTCAGCTTCGCTCCGGCCTGGGCCGACTACGACGAGGACGGCTGGCCCGACCTGTTCGTGGCGAACGACTTCGGCCGCAAGAACCTCTACCACAACGAGGGGATGAAGAACGGGAAGGTCACCTTCAAGGACGTGGCGGCCCCGGCGGGTGTCGAGGACTACGGCGCCGGGATGAGCGCTACGTGGCTGGACTACGACAAGGACGGGCACCTCGACATCTACGCGGGCAACATGTGGAGCGCGGCCGGGCAGCGGGTGACGGCGATGCCCGGCTTCATGCCGGACGCGCCGGCCGAGATCCGGGGGATCTACCGCCGCCACGCGCGCGGCAACTCGCTCTTCCGCAACCGGGGCGACGGCACGTTCGAGGACGTGACGCTTCCGGCGGGTGCGGAGTTCGGCCGCTGGGCCTGGTCGTCCGACGCGTTCGACTTCGACAACGACGGCTGGCAGGACCTCTACGTCACGAACGGCATGTTCACGCGCAGAAACGACGAGCCGTCCGTCGACGTGGACAGCTTCTTCTGGCGGCAGGTGGTGGCCCAGTCACCCCTGACCCGGAAGGCGGGGACGCCGTACGACGACGGCTGGCGCGCCACCAACCGGATCCTGATGGGCGACGGGGCGCAGGCCCAGCACGAGCGCAACGTGCTCCTCCGCAACAACGGCCGCGGCGGGTTCGACGACGTCTCCGGCACCGTCGGCCTCGACATCGACCAGGACGGCCGGTCCTTCGGTGTCTTCGACTACGACGGCGACGGCGACCCGGACGTGGTCCTGCTGGCGCCCCGCTCCTCGCCGCAGCTTCGCCTCTTCCGGAACGACTTTGCCGGGGGCAACGCGGCGCTCGTCCTTCGCCTGACCGGGACGAAGAGCAATCGCGACGCGGTGGGCGCACGGGTGACGGTGGAGACCGATCAGGGCCGCGCGACGCGGATCCTCATGGCGGGCTCCGGGTTCCTCTCGCAGCACTCCAAGGAGCTGCTGTTCGGGCTGGGTCGGAGCCGGCGCGTCGTCAAGGTAGAGGTCACGTGGCCGAGCGGCCTCGTCCAGACGCTGTCCGACGTCCCCCTCAATCGTCGCGTCTCCGTCGAGGAGGGCGATGACGCCCTGCAGAGCCGAGCCGTTCCGGAAGGGGAGCGAGGGGAAGACCGCGTCCGCGGTCGCTCCGGCCGGCGGCGAGGCCGAAGCACGCTCCGCCGGCGTCTGGCTCTACGAGCCCTTCCCGGCTCCCGACTTCACGCTCCACGACCTCGAGGGGCACGAGCATGCGCTCGCGGGGCCGGCCGGCCGGCCGGCGCTTCTGCTGTTCTGGGCCACGTGGGCCCCGCCCTCGCGAGCGGCGCTCGAGGAGCTGTCGCGCCAGCGGGAGGCGGTCACCGCCGCCGGCGCCTCGATCCTCGCCGTGGCCGTCGATCCCCGGGAGGACGAGCCGAAGGTCCGGGAGGCCGCCCAGGGCCTGGGGCTGCCGGTCATGGTGGCCGGCGAAGACGTGGCCGGCACCTACAGCATCCTCCACAGCCATCTGTTCGACCGCCGGGGGGACCTGCGCCTGCCCACCGTGTTCCTCCTGAGCGCCCAGGGCGAGATCGTCAAGCTCTATCGCGAGCCGATCGCCGTCGCGCAGATGATCCAGGACGTCGCGAAGATCGACGTCGCTCCCGCCGAGCGCCTGGCCCGGGCCTTGCCGTTCCCGGGGAACCTGCCGTACTCGAGCCCGGGGAAGCGCAACTACTTCCAGTACGGGCTGGAGCTCTCGGAGCAGGGCTTCGACGTGCCGGCCCTCGGCGCCTTCGAGCGCGTCGCGAAGCTCGATCCGAGCGCGATCACGTTCTACAACCTGGGCACCCTCTACATGAGGGCCGGCCGCTCGTCGCAGGCCGAGGGCGCCTTCGAGCGGGCCCTCGAGCTGCAGCCCGACAACTACGAGTCCGCGAACAGCCTCGGAGCGCTCCTCGCCCAGAGCGGGAACGTCCCCGGCGCGATCGCGCGCTTCCGCGCGGCGCTCGCAGATCAAGCCGGACTACCCGGACGCGCTCAACAACCTCGGCTACACGCTCTTCCAGACGGGCCAGGCGGACCAGGCGTTCGAGCTCTACCAGAAGGCGGTCTCGCTCCGGCCCGACTTCCCGGAGGCCCTACAACAACCTCGGCATCTACTTCGGCCAGCGTGGCGACCTCGACCGCGCGCAGGAGTTCTTCGCGAAGGCGGTCGAGAAGAGCCCCGGCTACGGCGAGGCGGCGAACAACCTCGCCCTCGTGCTCGGGGCCAAGGGCGACGCCGACGGCGCGATCGCGGTGCTCCAGAAGCTCCTCGAGGCTTCGCCGGGCTTCGAGGCCGCCTACGTGACGCTCGCCCGGATCTACCTGCAGACCGGCCGACGGCGTGAAGGCATCCAGGTGCTGGAGCTGCTCCTGCAGAGGAACCCGCGCCAGCCGGCCGGGCTCGAGATGCTGCGCCAGGTCCGGGGCGGAGGGTAGGTCGGTTGCGGCACGTCGCCACCCTCCTCCTGTCGCTGTGCGTCCATGGGCGCGGCCACGGAGGAACACCCCCGGTGATCGCAGCCGCGAACGCGCCCGGCTGCTGGCGCTGCAGGGCGAGGCGGTCGTCCTGCTGAAGCAGGCGACCGCGGCCGGGGTCGGCCCGCGGGAGGGGCACGACAAGCTCGCCGAGGCCGCCCGCCGACTCGAGGCGATGACGGCCGTCCCGCTCCTGCCCGCCGCCGTTGCGGGACGAGCTGCAGCGGGCCGCCGGGGAGCTGCGCCAGGTCCCGGCACCCCGTCCCTCGCAGCCGTGGACGTTCGATGCGGCTCCGTACCTCGACCTGATCGACCGGGCCCGGGCGCGGCTCCAGGAGCCGCTCGCCCTCGGCCTCGCCTTCCAGGGCAGCTACTCCCAGACCAAGGTGAAGGAGCCGGTCTACGGCGGCCACGCCACCGCCATGGGTCCTCCCCCTGTGCCTCCGCCCGCTGACGGCGCGCCCGCCGGCCGGACCTCCCCCGCGCAGTTCGAGGAGGTCCCCTGCATCCCCTTCAAGACCTGGTGCGGCGGTCCCACCAAGGACCACATCCTCGAGTCCGGCGGCACCGGGCGTCGCCCTCCTCGACTACGACGGCGACGGACGCCTCGACATCTTCCTCGTCAACGCCTTCGAGCTCACCGCGGCGCGGGAGCGCGTTCCCCACAGGAACGCGCTCTTCCGGAACCTGGGCCACTGGAAGTTCGAGGACGTCTCGCAGAAGGCCGGCATCGACACCGTCGGCTGGGGCAGCGGGGTCTGCGCCGGCGACTTCGACGGCGACGGGCGCCTCGACCTCTACGTGACCCAGTTCGGCCCCAACCTCCTCTTCCGGAACAAGGGCGACGGCACGCTTCAGCGAAGTGGCCGCGGCCGCGGGCGTCCAGGCCCCCGGCTGGAGCACCGGTTGCACCTTCGTCGACGCCGACGGCGACGGGGACCTGGACCTC
This sequence comes from uncultured Acidobacteriota bacterium, assembly GCA_963697835.1. Taxonomy (GTDB): domain Bacteria; phylum Acidobacteriota; class Vicinamibacteria; order Fen-336; family Fen-336; genus DATBSL01. The sequence continues at coordinate 171,985 of CAVOPG010000001.1, forward strand.
TACGTCGCCCGCTACGTCCACACGAGCTGGAGCGAGCTCGCCCGCGCGCAGCGGACGCTCGTGTGGAGGAACGGCCCCCGGATCATGGTGGGGCCCGCCGGGCTGCCGGGCGAGGCCGACCTCTTCTTCGAGAACCGCGGGGACGGCACGTTCGCCGAGGCGACCGACGTCCACGGCCTCACCGACGCGGCGCGTGCCTACGGCTTCGGCGTGGTGGCCACGGACTACGACGACGACGGCTGGCCGGACCTCTTCGTGGCGAACGACTCGAACCCGAACTTCCTCTACCGGAACCGCGGAGACGGCACGTTCGAGAGCGTGGGACTCCTCGCCGGGGTGGCGGTCAACGCCGAGGGGCGGGCCCAGGCGGGCATGGGTGTCGACTCGGGAGACTACGACGGCGACGGCCTGCCTCGATCTCCTGGTGACGACCTTCGCGTACGACACCAGCACCCTCTACCGGAACCTGGGCGGGGGACAGCTCGAGGACGTGACCGCCCGGGTGGGCCTGGCCGCACCCACGTTCGAGCCGATGGGTTGGGGCGCGGCCTTCCTGGACGCCGACCTGGACGGGCGGCTCGACCTCTTCCTCGCGAACGGGCACATCTTCTCGGACGTCGACGAGGTACCCGGAGCTGAAGGAGACGTTCGGTCAGAAGAACCAGCTCCTGCTGAACGAGGGGGGGACCTTCCGCGATGCGTCCGACACGGCGGGAGGAGGTCTGCAGGTCCGGAAGAGCAGCCGCGGCCTGGCGGTCGGCGACCTCGACGACGACGGGGACCTCGACGTCGTGGTGACGAACGTGGACGACGTCCCCACGGTCCTCGAGAACCGTCAGCAGACGGGGAACCACTGGGTGGCCTTCCGCGTGGAGTCGCCGGGACGGAACCACTTCGCGGTGGGCGCGCGGGTGACGGTGGACGCCGGCGGAAGGCGGCAGATCCGCGAGATCCGCTCGGGCGGCAGCTACCTCTCCCAGAACGATCTCCGGGCCCACTTCGGGCTGGGCTCGTGGACGGGCCCCGTGGACGTCGAGGTCCGCATGCCGGGCGGCCGGCGCTGGCAGTGGCACGCGCTGGCCAGCGACCGCCTCCAGGTGCTCACCCTCTCGGACGCCAACCGCGTCCCTTGATCGGGCGGGGGGATAGTCCCAACGCACCATCCCCGGGCGCCGTCGAGCGCGCGCACAATGTCGTGTCCCGGAAGGGCGGGGCTTCCATGACCGCTCATTACCGTCACACGCAGGTCGGCTGGCCGATCCTCGGCTCTGCCGTCGCGGTCGGCGTGCTCGCGTGGACCGGGCTGCCCCCGGAAGCCGCCACGGCCGCCCGCCTCCCGCTCCTGCTCGTCGCCGCGCTCGTGCTGCTCGTCTTCAGCTCGCTGACCGTCGAAGTGGACGGAGAGGCGATCCGGCTGCGCTTCGGAATCGGGCTGGTGGGCAAGCGCATCCCGCTCGGCGACGTGAAGAGCTGGCGGGAGGTCCGCAATCCCTGGTACTCGGGGTGGGGGATAAAGCTCGTTCCGGGAGGCGTCCTGTGGAACGTGTCCGGGTTCGATGCAGTCGAGCTCGCCCTCGCGGGTGGCAAGCGCTTTCGCATCGGGACCGACGAGCCGGCCGCCCTCGCTTCCGCGATCGCTCAGGTGAAGGGCGAGACGATGGCCGTCCCGGCGGCACTCGCGGACGGGCGGCCCGTGGAGCCCCGGGGCCGCATCGCCTGGGCGGGCCGGGTGATCGCGCTGCTCCTGGGGGTCGCCCTGGTCGCAGGGCTCTTCTGGTCCGAGATCCGGCCGCCACAGGTGAAGGTGGGCCCGCAGGTTTTCGAGGTCGAGACGCTCTTCTACGGGACGTCCTTTCCCGCCGCCGACATCACCGCGGTCTCCCTGGAGACGAAGCTCCCCCGTGTCCGCCGGAAGATCAGCGGGTTCGACGGCGCCGGCGCGCTGCGGGGCCGCTTCCGGCTCGACGAGTGGGGCGACGGACGCCTGTACGTCGAGCCGGGGTTCGCCCCGTACGTGCGGGTGCGCCTGCGCGAGGGCTTCGTGATCGTCAACTTCCGCGAGCCGGAGAGGACGCGGGCCCTCTACGACGAGATGACCCGCGCCTGGCCCGACCGCGTGGCCTCACCCCGGCCTTAGCGGCGGCCGCCTCTCAGCCCGCCTGGACTTCGAGCGTCGCCGTCATCACCTGCGAGGCTCCCGGTGCGAGCGTCACGGCGTCGTCCAGGGCGTTGGCGGTCTCGACGCAGAGCATGCCCTTCCACTCGTCGTCGCCGAAGTCCGGCATCGCCTTCGCCTTGGCGACCCACGGGTTCCAGACGACCGTCGTCCGCGAGCCGGACTTGCCCACGACGATGCGGCGCCGCCACCCGGGATCCTCGATCGTGACCGTGCCGGACGTGCCCGCGTAGACGCGATCGGTCTCGGCCGTGATCGCGATCGGCCCCGTCTCGCCGGGCCGGACGGCCGTCGCCTTCGTCTTGTCCACGAAGGACACGCCCTCGAGGCCGCGGACCCGCACCTGCCGCACGTCCGACACCGCGAAATAGGAGTGGAGGGCCTCCTCGAAGGTGGCCGGCGCGCTGTTCACGTTGCGCGCGGTGAGATCCATCCGCAGCTTGCGCCCGACCGTGACGGCGAGCGACAGGGAGAGCTCCCGGGGGAAGCCGCCCCGCGCCGCCGCATCGGCCGACAGCTCGAGCACCGCCCGCAGGCTGCCCTCCACCCCGCGGGTCACCGTCGCCACCGACCAGGGGAGGATCCGCGCGAAGCCGTGGGGCGGCGCTTCCGGCGAGCCGGCCTTCGGCCCGAACCAGGGGAAGCAGATCGGCACTCCGCCCCGGATCGGCCTGCTCGCCTCGAAGCGGCTCTCCGCGCTCATCCAGAGCACCGGCCTCTCGCCCTTCGGCTGGAAGTGGGCGACGTGTGCCCCGTGCAAGTAGACGACGGCTTGGCCGTCGGAGGCCAGGAGCGCCAGGCGGTCGAGACCGCCCGGCCCCTTCTCGAGTCGCGCGCCTTCCGGAAAGCGTTCCACGGGGGGAGTGTAGTCGAAGTGCGAGCGCGCTCAGGCCGGGCTGCCGCCCCCCGCGGGTGCGTCGAGAGGCAGCCAGAGAATGAAGCGCCCGCCGGGGCCGCTCGCGGCCGCGACCTCTCCCCCGTGAGCCTCGACCACCCGCTGCACGATCGAGAGGCCGAGGCCGGTCCCGCCCTTCCGGCGGGTGAAGAACGGCTCGAAGACCCGCGCCCGCTCGTCCTCGGTGATTCCCGGGCCCTCATCCTCCACCGAGCAGCGCACGCAGGCCGGCACGCGGCCGGGATCGAGACCGGCCCCGACCCTGACCGTCGACCCCTCGGGGGAGTGCTGTATCGCGTTGGCGATCAGGTTCACGAAAACCTGCTCCAGCCTCGTGCCGTCGACGTGCAGCGAGGGCAGGTCCTTCGCGACCTCCAGCTCCACGCGCACCTGCCTCTCGGCGGCCTGCGCCGCGAGCGAGGCGGCCGCCCGCCGGGCGATGCCCTCGAGGGGCGTCGGCACTCGCTCGAGCTCGGACGGCCGGCCGTAGTCGAGAAGGTCCTGCATGAGGCGGCTCAGGCGCTCGACCAGGGAGCGCAGCTGCACGGAGTGCTCGGTGAAGTCCCGGCGGGAGGGATCCCCGGCCTGCAGCGCCTCGACGATGGCCGAGATCGCGAAGAGGGGGTTCCGAACCTCGTGAGCCACGCCGGCCACGAGCGAGCCCATCGTCTCCATGACCCGGGCACGGCGGAGCTGCTCCTGGACCGCGACGAACTCGGTCACGTCCCGGAAGGTCAAGACCGACCACGGCTCCCCGCCCGACTCGCGGGGCCAGGGGCTGGCGAGGAGGTAATAGGCGCGCCCCCCCGCGTCCTCGAGCGCCTCCCCGGTCAGGGACATCGTGCTCCCGGGCAGCTCCACGCGCAGCCGATCCAGCGATCGCCAGGGCTCGCGGGAGGAGAAGGCGGCGAGGCGCTCGCCCAGAACCCGGGCGAAGGAGTGCTCGGCCGTCAGCTCGAGCGCCCTCCGGTTCATCCGGACCACCCGCCCCTCGGGATCGGACAGGACGATGCCGAGGTCGAGCGCGTCGAAGGTCTGCCGCCACTCCTCGGCCGCGTGCCGGAGCCGCTCCTCGCTGTCGCGCAGGGCCTGCTCCGCCTGCTTGCGCCCGGTGATGTCGCGGGCGATGGTCACGGCGTACGTGCGGTTCCTCCACTCGAACGCATCGGAGGAGATGGAGAGCACCCGTCGCTGCTCGTCCCGGGAACGGACCTCGAGCTCCCGGTCGCGGACGGGTTCTCCGGGCCGCCACAGGCGCGCGGCGAAGGCCTGCCGCGTTTCTTCGTCGGCGAAGATCCCCAGCGCGACCGTGGTCTGGCCGACGGCTTCCTGGCGCGAGTAGCCGGTGGTCTCCTCGAAGCGTTCGTTCACGTCCACGATCAGGCCGCCCTCCAGGGGCAGCGTCAACGCGATCGCGTCCGGGCTGTTGCGGAAGAGCTTGGCGAACTTCTCCTCGGAGAGGCGGACGAGCTCGACCTCCTCTTCGAGGAGGGACACCACCGACCCGAGCCCGAGGGTGGCCAGGATGGCGAGGGTCGCGAACCCGAAGTACACGGGGTATCCGGGTAGGTGGGCCCCGAGCATGGTCCGCAGGTGCATGACGAGGTCGTGCGCCCGAAAGACGCCGTAGAGGCCCAGGGCTCCCGCCATCAGCCGCGCCCCGACGGGGGGCGGGGACGTCGTCCGCCGCCAGATGGCCCACGCGGCGGCGAAGACGGCGAGGCTCACCGCCGCCAGGGGGAGCACGAAGCGGACGAGCGAGCGGACCGGCATTGGCGGTCCTGCCGTCGCCACGGCCACCGAGCCGAGGGCGAGGAGCGCCGGCAGGGCGACGGCCGCCCGGCGCAGCCTCGGCTCTGCCGGCGTGCCCCTGGCCAGGACGACGGTGCCCAGCAGCAGCCAGGCCGCCTGGAGGTACTGGGACAAGACGAGAGCGAAGGTGAGGACCCCACGGGAGACGGGCGGCAGCGGGGGGAGCGTGGCGCTCAGGATGCCACCGCCGGCGGCGACGGCACCGGCCAGCCAGGCCGTGGCCCAGGCCGGGGTGTGGCGCCGGGGGACGACGCTCTGCAAGCCGAACAGGACGGCGGCCAGGAACAGGAGCCCCACCAGCTCGGCCACCGCGGCGGCGACGACAATCGGGCCCAACGCGTGCGGCATAGGATCTCGTGCGGGCGATCATATACCCGCGGCCCCGGGATTCGCCTCGGGAGCACGCTACGATGGACCAATGGACGACGGCCTGAGGCGCTCTCTCCTGTACGTGCCCGCCTCGTCCGAGGCGATGCTCCGCAAGGCCGGCTCGCGGGGAGCCGACGCGCTCATCGTGGACCTCGAGGACGGCGTCCTCCCGGAAGCGAAGGACGCGGCTCGGTCGCGGGCCGAGGAGCTCTGGGCCGAGGTGGGCCTCGCCTCGTCCGAGGTGCTCCTGCGCGTGAACGCGGCGGGGACGCCCTGGCACGAGGCGGACGTCGACGCCGCCGCCCGCCTCCTGCCGAAAGGCGTCGTCCTGCCGAAGTGCGAGGACCCGGAGGCCGTCGACGGGGTCGCCCGGCGCCTCGGCGAAGCGCCGCTCTTCCTCATGATCGAGACGGCCCGCGGCGTCCTGGCCGCATCGGCGCTGGCGCGCGCCCCGCGGGTCGCGGGCCTTCTCTTCGGCGCCGCCGATTTCCGGGCCAGCATCCGTGCCGCGCGCGACCCCGACGAAGCCGAGCTGCACGTGGCCCGCAGCACGATCGTTCTCGCCGCCCGGGCGGCGGACGTCCTCGCCTTCGACACGCCCTTTTTCGACTACCGCGACGAGTCGGGCCTCGAGCGGAGCGCCCGTCGCGCGCGCACCCTCGGCTTCGACGGCAAGACCTGCATCCACCCGGCGCAGGTGGCGGTGGTGAACCGCGTCTTCTCCCCGACGGCGGAGGAGATCGAGCGCGCGACCGCGGTCGTCGCCGCCCTCGAGGCGGCGGCGCGGGAGGGCCGCGCGGTCGCGACGGTCGACGGAGAGATGGTCGAGCCCCTGCACGCGGCCGAGGCCCGAAGAACCCTGGCCCGCGCGCGCCGGCCCGGCCCGGCCTGAGCGCGGTCAGTGCCGCCGCATGGGGCCGGGCGGCACCCCCTTCACCCCTCCGCGCGTCGGTGCGGGCCCTCATCCCCTCGATGGAGAGGGCCGGGCTCAGGTTGCCGAGCTCGCCCATCCGGTGAGCCATCGCGTCGTCGATGAGGGTCCCATTCGAGTACATGACGAAGAAGCAATCGGGGTGGGCCTCGGCGAGCTCGAGGACGCCCTTGCGGCCCTCGCGCCAGGCGAGCGGCTCGCCGCCCGTGAGCACGAAGAAGCGGGTGCCCCACTCGTCGTGGGCGTCGCGCACGATGCGGTCGACCGTAGCCCAGTCGAGCTTCTCGCCGTGGTTGCCCGAGTTCGCGTAGCAGCCCACGCAGGCGAGGTTGCACGCCTTGCCCGGGCTGACGGCGAGGAAGTCCGGGGGTGTCGTGCCCTGGTGGCGCGCGCGGAAACGGTCCTTCGCGCTCTCGTCACCCCGGTGGACGAGCACGTCGGTGAAGAGGGTCTTCAGCAGCGCGCGGAAGGTCCAGTCCGCCAGGGTAGAGTTCATGCGGGTCATAGATGCCTCCCGGGATCGGTGTTCACGCGGGTTCACCTCCCATTACCCACCGCTCGGCCCGCCGCGCTCAATGGACCTCCCTGAAACGTTCGGCTCATGGGCAAGCCTCATCCATTCGGCCTTAGACTGCGTGTCTGTTTGAGGAGCCGCCAATGGCGTCGAAACGAGCGATCGATTCCTTCCTGTCGTGCCGGCGCATCGCGGTCCTGGGCGTGTCCCGGGACCCGAAGGACTTCAGCCGGTTCCACGGCGTGCACCGCTTCCTCCGGCGTCTCGGCGGACGCCTCCCGAGCTAGCGCCATGCGCCCCCGCCTGCGCTTCCTCGACGACGCCCTCGTCTCCCGGATCCTCGACGAGGCGCGCGACCTCCTCGCGACGCTCGGCGTCGAGGTCCACAACGACGCCGCGACCGAGCTCCTGCTCGCCCACGGGGCGCAGAAGGACGAGCGCGGGCGGGTCCTCGATTCCCGCGCCCGGTCGTCGACCGCGCCCTCCGGGCGGCGCCGCACGCGGTGCGCCTCTTCGACGCGCTCGGCGCGGCAGACGCACGAGCTCGGCGGCGACGCCGTCTACTTCACGCCGGGCTCCGCCGCGATCCACGTCCTCGACGGTCGAGACGGGCCGCATCCGGCCGCCGACGACCGCCGACTACGTCCGCTACGCGAAGCTCGTGGCCGGCCTGCCGCACATCGCCGCGCAGTCGACGGCCCTCATCCCGGCCGACGTGCCGGAGGGGATCCAGGACAGCTTCCGGCTCTTCCTGTCGCCTCCTCCTCGGCGAGAAGCCGGTGGTGACCGGCGCCTTCAGCGCGGCGGGCTTCGAGGTGATGCGCGACCTGCAGCTCGCCGTGCGCGGGACGCCGGACGGCGCTCCGGGCGCGCCCCCTCTGCGTCTTCTCCTGCTGCCCGACCGCGCCCCTGAAGTGGAGCTACGAGACGAGCCAGAACGTGATCGACTGCGCGCGCGCCGGCATCCCGGTCGAGTTCGTCTCGATGCCGCTCTCCGGCTTCGTGGCCCCGGTGACGCTCGTGGGCAGCGTGGTGCAGCACGCGGCGGAGACGCTCTCCGGCGTCGTGCTGAGCCAGCTCGCGTCGGCCGGGGCCCCCGTCGTCTGGGGCGGCTCGCCCGCGATCTTCGACATCCGCTACGAGACGACGCCGATGGGCGCGATCGAGACGATGATGCTCGACTGCGCGAACGCCGAGGTCGGCAAGCGGCTCGGCCTGCCGACCCAGGGCTACATCGCGCTCTCCGACGCGAAGGCCCTCGACGCCCAGGCCGGGCTCGAGACCGGCATGGGCGCCGTGCTCGCCGGCCTCTCCGGCATCAACAGCGTGTCCGGCCCCGGCATGCTCGACTTCGAGAGCTGCCAGAGCCTGGAGAAGCTCGTCCTCGACGACGAGATCTGCGGCATGGTGGCGCGCCTGCGCCGGGGCATCGAGCCGCGCGACGACTTCCCGTCGCGCCCGCTCTTCGAGGAGCTGCTGCGGGAGAAGCACCTGCTGATCGCCGCCCACACGCGGAAGCACCGCAAGGAGCAGATCCGGTTCACCTCCCCGGTCATCGAGCGCGCCCCGCTCGGGCGCTGGCGCGAGGAGGGCGAGACGACGCTCGGCCAGCGCGCGAGCCGCGAGGTGGAGCGGCTCGTCGCCGCCTGGACGCCCTCGCGCCTTCCCGACGAGACGAAGCGCGCGCTGCGGGAGAGAATGGGCGCAGGCGGCGCGCGCGGCGGGCATGGCGGTGCTGCCGATGGTGGAAGCGTGAGGGAGATCGTCCGCTTCGCGAAGCACGAGGCGGTGCCCGAGGCCCGCGAGGTCCTCGCCGCCCAGGGCCTGCCCGAGGAGGACGCGCTCGCCCCGCGCCTCCGCCGGCTCCTCGACGAGGCGATGGGCACGGCCGGCACGCCTCGTCGAGCCGCGAGCCGTCTGCGAGGACCTGTCGGCCGACCGCTTCGCCTCCGTCCTCGCTCCCCTGGGGGTCCCCGCCGACGACCTCGTGGTGGGCCGCGTCTACCCGCGCGCCGAGGGCCTCGCCCTCTTCGTGGCGACGCTCGGCGAGGCGCTTCCCGCGCGCATCCGGCAGCTCTTCGACGAGGACGCGCTCGCGGAGGCCTGGATGCTCGACGCGGTGGCCTCCGCCGGCGCCGACCTCCTCGCCGACCGCCTGGCCGAGCGCTTCCGGCACGCGCTCGTCGAGCGGGGACGCGACGGACGCTCGCGTCCTGCCCTACAGCCCCGGCTACTGCGGCTGGCCGACGCGCGGCCAGCGGCCGCTCTTCGACGCGCTGCGGCCGGAGGAGATCGGGGTGACGCTCAACGACTCCTGCCTGATGTCGCCGATCAAGACGGTCTCGGGCGTGCTGGTGGCCGGCCCCGGCGAGGCCCACCGGTTCCGGCCGGACTTCCCGTTCTGCGACGACTGCCAGACGCACGAGTGCGGGCGGCGCATGGCCTCGGTCCTGAAGAAGGCCGGAGGCACTCTCTAGGAGACGCGATGGAAATCCTGAAGCGGATCGCGGACGCGCTGCAGCAGGGCGACGACCAGCAGGTCGGCGAGCTCACCGCGGAGGCCCTCGGCGCCGGGCTCCCCGCCGGGGACATCCTGCAGCAGGGTCTCGTGGCGGGGATGAACGTGGTGGGCGAGCAGTTCCGCCGCCGCGAGATCTTCCTGCCCGACGTGCTGCTCTCCGCCCGCGCCATGTACGCCGGGCTCGACCTCCTGAAGCCGCACCTCGCGAGCGAGGGCGTCCCGTCGCGGGGCAAGATCGTCATCGGCACCGTCAAGGGCGACCTCCACGACATCGGCAAGAACCTCGTGGGGATCATGCTCAAGGGGGCGGGCTTCGAGGTGATCGACCTCGGCCACGACGTGGCCCCCGAGGCCTTCGTGGACGCGGCGGTGCGCGAGGGGGCGACCCTCATCGGCATGTCGGCGCTCCTCACCACCACGATGACCCGCATGCGCGAGGTGGTGGCGCTCGTGCGGGAGCGCGGGCTCGCCGGCCAGGTGCGCACGATCGTCGGCGGGGCGCCGGTGAACGCCGACTTCGCGCGCGAGATCGGGGCGGACGACTACGCCTGCGACGCGGCCCGCGCGGTGGACCGGGTCCGGGCGCTCCTGGGGGCGTGACGTGGAGGCGCTGCTGGCGAGGCTGAAGCGCGGCGACGTCCTGGTCGGGGACGGCGCGTGGGGCACCCAGCTCATGCAGCGTGGGCTTCCCGACGGGACAGCCCCCGGAGTGGTTCGCGCTCGAGCGGCCCGACGACGATCGAGGAGGTGGCGCGGCTCTACGTCGAGGCCGGCGCCGACCTCGTCACCACCGACACGTTCGGCGGGACGTCCTTCCGCCTCAAGCTCCACGGTCTCGACGGGGAGCGCGAGCGCATCAACCGGCAGGCGGTGGAGGCCGTGAAGCGCGCGGTGGCGGGCCGCGCGCTCGTCTCGGCCTCGGTGGGCCCGTCGGGCCAGCTGCTCGAGCCGTTCGGCGACACCTCGCCCGACGCGGTGGAGGAGGCGTTCGCCGAGCAGATCGAGACCCTCGCCGCCGCCGGAGCCGACGTCCTGTGCATCGAGACGATGAGCGACCTCACGGAGGCCACGCGCGCGGTGAAGGCCGCGAAGGCGGTGGCGCCGCGGCGTGCCCGTGATGGCGACCATGACCTTCGAGCCCACGCCGCGGGGCTACTTCACGGTGATGGGCGTGAGCGTCGAGCAGGCGGTCGCCGGCCTCGAGGCGGCGGGCGCCGACGTCGTCGGCTCGAACTGCGGCACGGGCATCGAGGACATGGTCGCGATCGCCGGGTTGATGGCGCGCGCCACGCGGCTGCCGATCCTCATCCAGCCGAACGCCGGCCTGCCGGAGAGCCGCGACGGGGCAGGTGGTCTACAACGAGACCGCCGGAGACGATGGCCGCGCGCGTCCCGGAGCTGCTCGACCTCGGCGTCGCCATCGTCGGCGGCTGCTGCGGCACGACCCCCGAGCACATCCGCGCCATCCGCCGGGCGGTCGACGCCTGGCGAGCGAAGCCGCGCCCGGCCTGAGAAGAACGGTCGCGCCTGGCTCGTCGCCGCTCGGAATGATACAGTATAGATGGAAGGCTACACGTAAAGACATGGCCCTCAACATTCGCAACCCGGAGACGGAGAAGCTGGCGGAAGCGCTCGCGCGGCTGACGGGTGAGACGAAGACCGAAGCTGTCACCCGGGCGCTGCGCGACCGATTGAGCCGGCTGCGCCGCGAGCGAACCCATCGCCGTCTGGCCGACGAGCTCGACGAGATCGCCCGGCAGTGCGCCCGTCTCCCGGTGCGGGACGGCCGACCCGCCGACGAGATCCTCGCCTACGACGAGAACGGCCTGCCGCGCTGATGGTCGTCGACACCTCCGCCCTGCTGGCCGTGCTGCAGGACGAGCCCGAGCGTCGGGCCTTCAACGAAGCCATCGAAGCCGCCGACTCGGTGGCGATGTCGGTGGCGTCTCTCGTCGAGACGTCGATCGTGATCGAGGCCCGTCATGGTGCCGAGGGCCTTCGAGCGCTCGACCGTTTCGTGGACCGCGCGGGAATCGTGATCGCCGGGGTCGATCTCGAGCAGGGCAAAGTAGCCCGCGACGCGTTCAGCCGGTTCGGGAAGGGACGGCACCCGGCGGGCCTCAACTTCGGCGACTGTTTCGCCTACGCTCTCGCGAAGGTGCTCGGAGAGCCGCTCCTTTTCAAGGGCGAGGACTTCGCGCGGACCGACCTCGCCCGCGTCGATATTCCGCTCCACCCGGCCTGATCCGCCGCACCCAGCCCACCCCTCCATAGCCACGGCCGGCGACCTCGCTCGACGGCGGTGTGACGCCCCTGCACCACCGCGTGACGACCGTGTGAAACCGAGGCCACCGGCCTGTCACGTGGTGTTTCCCTGTCCATCACTCCCTCGCCACACGCGAAAGCTCAAATGAGCGTGGCGCGGAATGGCAGAACCACCACGGGAGGTGGCCATGAACGCGAGGGTACGGAGCTGATGCGCTGCGACCTGCACGTCCACTCCTGGTACTCGGGCCGTGCGGAGCTCCCGGTGCTGGAGCACTTCGGGCGGGAGTGCTATTCCCACCCGCTCGAGGTCCACGATCGGGCGCGGCGGCGCGGGATGGACCTCGTCACTCTCACCGACCACGACACGATCGAGGGAGCCCTCTCGCTCGCCCACCTCCCCGACACCTTCGTGAGCGAGGAGGTGACCATCCGCCTCGACGGCGGGAGGCAGCTCCACGTCAACGTCTTCGGCCTCGACGAGCGGCAGCACGAGGCGCTTCAGGCCCGCAGACGCGACTTCGAGGCGTTCGTCGCGTTCCTGGCCGAGGCGCGCCTGCCTGCCTCGGTCAACCACCTCTTCTCCGCGCTCACCGGCGCCCGGGAGCTCGCCGACCTGCGCCTCCCCCTGGGTCGTCTTCCTCTCATCGAGGCCCTGAGCGGGGCGATGCCCGAGGGCCACAACGAGCGGGCCCGGATCGTGGGCCGCGAGGCCGGCATGGCGCCGGTCGGCGGCAGCGACGCGCACTCGGTCGCCCACGTGGCCTGTGCGTTCACGACCGTCCCGGGTGCCCGCACGAAGGAGGAGTTCCTCGCGGGTCTGCGGACGGGCTTCACCGTCCCCTCGGGCCGCTCGGGGAGCTACGCGCGCCTGACCGGCGAGGTCGTGCGCATCTTCGTCGCCGGGTACGCCGAGACTCTCCGCGAGCTCCTGGCCGGTGCGCCTTCCGCGCGGCGCATCGCTGCGAGCTTCGCTATAGCGCCCCTCCTGCCCCTCATCCCGCTCTTCACCCTCGGCGTTTACGCGCACGAGAGGCGGTTCGGGGTCCGCCACTTCCGCGCCTTCCAGGAGGCCTTCGGCTGGCCGGCCCTGCCGTCGGAGCGACCGTCGGCGACCCTCGCCGGGTCGCTCGGAGAGGCCGCGTGAGCGTCCTCGCCTACGTCCTTGCCTCGGACGACCGTCTGTCCGGCCGGATCCTCGAGTGGCGGCCGCCGCGATGGGTGCGGGTCTGGATGCTCGTGGCCAGCCGCCTCGGCGACGGCTGGCTGTGGCTCGCGACGGCCCTTCTCCTCGCGGCGAGCGGCGACCGGGGCCTCTCGGTCCTCTCCGCTGGAGCCGTGTCGGCCGGGCTCGCCAATGTGCTGCTCCTGTGCGTCAAGGGCCGGATCCGCCGGTCGCGGCCCTGCGAGCGGACGAGGCCGCGCCACTTCGACGTGAACCCGCTCGGCTGGTTCCCGTCCGACCGCTTCTCCTTTCCCTCGGGCCACGCCCTCAACGCGTTCGCCATCGGCAGCGTCATCGCTCTCGCCTTCCCGCCCGTCGCGGTGCCCGTCCTCGCGCTCGCGGTGAGCGTCGCGGCGTCGCGCGTGGTCCTCGGCCTCCACTGGCCCTCGGACGTGCTCGCGGGGGCGCTCGTGGGGCTCCTCGTCGGGGCCTCCGTCTGGCTGGCGCTCCTCCAGTAGAAATCCGCGTCCGCTAGACCGCGGCCCCACCGGTGGTCGAGCACGTCCCCTTCGCGATCGGGAAGGCGGAAGTGCTGGCCACCTATGGACAACGCCCCCCGATCTGGCCTAGCTTTGGGGTGTTGTCGAGGTGCCTTCATGGCCGTGAATATCCTCTGGCAGCCCCCGCTGGTCCCGGAAGAACGCAAGAAGGCCCAGTGGGAGAACATCATCCGGTTCGAGCTGGGTGAGGGGGTAGACGGCCTCGACGTGAGCCTCCGTTTCGCGGAGGAGCGCCTCCGCTGGAAGATCGACACCTCGGGCCCGGCGGCCGCCCCTCCCGACTACGTCGCCGCCTGCCGCGGCCGGCTAGTGGACGCGCTCCGGGCCGCCGGCAAGCCGGTCGAGTAGCCTCGGTCAACGGCGCCGCCGCTTCTTGGACGACTCCACTTCAGCCGCGTGGGCAGGACGGTCCACTCCTGGCCCGGATGGAAAGGAGCGGCCGGACCGATTGGACCCCCACCTCCGAATCCACGCCGTTCGGGTCTTCGTTCGAGATCAGGATCGGAGCCTGCGTTTCTACCTGGATCAGCTTGGATTCAGGCTGGCTTTCGATGCCCGCCTGCAGTCCGGCCAACGCTGGGTCGCCGTGGCCCCTCCCGACGGCGGCGCCGTGCTATCCCTCATCGCACCCAGTCCCAGGTCCGCGGAGTACAAGCTCATCGGTCGGGCTACCCAGGTCGTGTTCGTCACCGAAGACGTCCTCGCCAAGTTCCGCGAATGGACGAAGCGCGGAGTCCGCTTTCGTCACACGCCGCGCCTGCGGCGCATCAAGTACGAACGCGGTGTGCCGGCCGGCCGCGCGGCGGCCCCAACACCCGGAGAGCAGCCGCCGATCTGGGGCGGAGTGTTCACCCGCTTTGAAGACGTCGACGGCAACTCCTTCGCGCTCGTGAGCTTCGACGAGGAGAGCCGCGCCGTCGAGGCACAACGGCGCGCGGTCGCCGAAAAGCTGGAATCCGAGCGCCGCGCGGCCCACGAGCTGGAAATCGCGAGACAGGTACAGGCCAGGCTCTTTCCGCAGAGGCTCCCGCCCGCAAGCACGCTCGAGTATGCGGGGCTCTGCCTCCAGGCTCGGCAGGTAGGCGGGGACTACTACGATTTCCTGAATCTCGGTCAAGAGCGGCTCGGGATCGTCATCGGCGACATCGCCGGGAAGGGGATCGCGGCCGCCCTTCTGATGGCCAACCTCCAGGCGAACCTCCGCAGCCAGTGCGCCATCGCCGTGGACCAGCCGCAGCGGTTCCTGCGATCGGTGAACCAGCTCTTCTACGAGAACACGGCCGACAGCGCCTACGCCACCCTCTTCTTCGCCGAATACGACGACAAGCGGCAGCGCCTGCACTACGCGAATTGCGGGCACCTCTGCGGCCTCCTTCTCCGGAACGACGACACCCTGGAGAGGCTCGGTACCACGGGCGCCGTGCTGGGGCTCTTCGAAGAGTGGGATTGCTCGATAGGGGAACGCCGGCTCGGCTCCGGAGACCTGTTCGTGCTCTACACCGACGGAGTAACCGAGTCGTTCAACGAGGCCGGCGAGGAATTCGGAGAGGAGCGTCTCGTCGAGGCGTTTCGGCGACGTCGTGACATGCCATCACCGGCCATCCTCGCGTCGATCGTCGACGACGTCCGGAAGTTCAGCCCCCACGAACAACACGACGACATCACCCTGATCGTCGGCAAGTGCCGGGGACAGTGAGTCGCCGAGGCGCACCCTCGGCGCGATTCCCCGCCGCCGTTCAGCGCCCGACCACGAAGAGCTGATAGAGGGTGAGGAAGATCTCGATCACGATCAGGACGACGATGTACCACTCGACACGCAGCGCCCGCTTGTTCTGCAGCAGGTCCACGAGCGTCTCGACCGTGTGCGAGATGAGGTCCAGCTTGCGGTCGAGGGCGAGCCGCCGCTCCGAAAGCTCGTACTCGTCCTCGAGGCGTGAGAAGAGACGGTTGGCCCCGGGCAGGTTCCAGAGGACGTCGGGCTTTTCTCCGACCTCGACGCGGCCCACCATCTTGTGCTGAGTGAGAAGCGTGTCGCCGATGTACCGCAGGAGGTCCCGGTCCTTCGGGGCGGTGCGGCCGCCCTTCTTGAGCCCGAGGGCGAAGGGCTCCACGGCGTCGAACACGGCGGCGAGGCTCGCCTCGTAGTAGCCGAGGACGACGCTCTTGGCGAAGACGTCGGCGATCACCTGCAGCGACTCGACCGTGACCTCGTGGAGGAGGATCTCGACGCCCTCGACCCGGTCCTCGCCCGCGGGCTCGACGCGGAGCCGCGTCTCCTCGGTCTCGCGCTTCGCGTAGGGCTGACCTACGAGGCGGGCCAGCTGGTCCACGAAGGTGACCTCCTGGAGCGGGTTCACCCCGAAGAGGACGACCGCCCCGTAGCGAAAGAGGGCCGCGTACTGGCCCTCGCCCGCGGAGATGACCAGGGGGTTCGTGGCGAGGCGCTGGGCGGCCTCGAGCCCTCTTAGGTCGATCCGCTCACCGAGGAGCAGGGCGCGCACCGACACGACGCTTCCCGGGGGGTAGAGACTGGCCATGGAGCCCCTCCGCCGCCAGCCTACCAGACTGGCCGCGGGCGTCCTAGCCTGCTCGCCTCGCGTTCGATGAGGAGCGTCGAAGTCCAGAAGCGGATTGCGGACCACCAGGGGGCGTCCCGTCGACGTCCATCCGGACGCTCCCGCCCGAATGGCGTGGCGGCTCGCGTGACCGGGTGCTAACATTCCTGACCACTCCCCCATGGCCTCGCTGTCCGAGCTCGCACCCCTTCTCGCCGCCGCGGGACGTGCGCTCCACGCTCGCGGCTGGGCCCTCGGCACCTCCGGCAACTTCAGCGCGGTGGTGAGGAGAGAGCCGCTGGTCCTCGCGATCAGCCGCAGCGGCGTCGACAAGGGCCGCCTGTCCGCCGGGGACTTCCTGGAAGTCGACGACAAGGGCCTTCCGCTCGAAGGCAACGGCAGGCCTTCGGACGAGACCGTCGTCCACCTCACCGTCGTGAGGGAGCGAGGCGCGGGCGCCGTGCTGCACACGCACTCGGTCTGGGGCACGCTCGTCTCCGAAGCGGCGGGCGACACCGGCGGGCTCGCCCTCTCCGGCTACGAGATGCTGAAGGGGCTCGCGGGCGTCCTTACCCACGAGCACAGCGAGTGGGTGCCGATCGTCGAGAACACCCAGGACTACGACCGGATGACGCGCGACGTCAAGGCGGCGCTCCAGGGGAACCCCCGGGCGCACGGCCTGCTGCTGCGGGGCCACGGCCTCTACGCCTGGGGCCGCGACCTCGAGGAGGCGCAGCGCCACGTCGAAGTCCTGGAGTTCCTGTTCGAGGTCGAGGGCTGCCTCTACGCGGCCACCGGGAGGTTGAAGGCCAGGGCGGCAGGCGTCGCCGCGGGAGGTCGACATGGCGGTGGTTAGAGTGCCGGGTCAGAGCCGCAGGCTCGACGAGCTGGACGCCGTGACCTGTTTCCTGGCCGAGCAGGGCATCGACCACGAGCGGTGGACGCCGGCCCACCCCCTGGCGGCGACGGCCTCGGCCGAGGAGGTCCTCGCGGCGTACGACCCCGAGATCGAGAAGCTCAAGGCCCGAGGCGGCTACGTGACCGCCGACGTGATCGACGTCCGGCCCGACACCCCCAACCTCGAGGCAATGCTCGCGAAGTTCCTTCGCGAGCATTGGCACGACGAGGACGAGGTGCGCTTCATCCTCGAGGGCAGAGGCGTCTTCTTCATCCACCCCCGCGAGGGCGACGTCTTCGCGATCGAGGTGGGTCCGGGTGACCTGATCCGGGTGCCGCGCGGTACCTGGCACTGGTTCTCACTCTGCGCCGAGCGCCGGATCCGCGCGATCCGCCTCTTCCAGGACCCGGCCGGGTGGACCCCGCGCTACACCGAGAGCGGGGTGGACGCGGGCTACGAGCCCGTCTGCCTGGGCCCCGCACAGCTTCCCGCTCGAACGTGAGCGGAGAAGCGGCGCTCGTCCTCCTCGACGTCGAGGGGACGACGACGCCCGTCGATTTCGTCCTCCGCGTGCTCTTCCCGGAGGCCCGCGCGCGCGTTCATTCCTTCCTCGAGTCCCACTCCGCGGATCCCGAGGTCGCGCGCGACCTCGCGGGCCTGCGCGAGGAGCAGGCCAAAGACGCGGCGGCGGGCAAACGTCCGCCGGACTGGGACGGCTCCGCCGCGGCCGCCGCGGCCTACGCGCGCTGGCTCATGGACCAGGACCGCAAGACGACCGCGCTCAAGTCCCTGCAGGGCAGGATCTGGGCCGAGGGCTATGCCGCCGGCCGTCTGCGCGGGCAGGTGTACGACGACGTGCCGCCCGCGCTCTCGCGCTGGACCGCGGCCGGGCGCCGGGCGGCGATCTTCTCGTCGGGCAGCGTCCTCGCCCAGAAGCTGCTCTTCGGCCACAGCGACCACGGCGACCTGACGCCCTTCCTGTCGGGCTACTTCGACACGACCACGGGACCGAAGGGCGAGGCCGAGAGCTACCGTCGCATCGCCGAAGCGCTCGGCGAGCCGCCGAGCGCGGGACTCTTCGTGTCGGATGCGGTGGCGGAGCTCGATGCCGCGCAGACGGCCGGGTTCGCGACCGCGCTCGCCGTTCGCGAGTTCCCCGGGACGGTGGGCCACGGCCACAGGGAGGTCACGACCTTCGACGCGCTCTGCTAGCTCCGCCCGCCCCGCAGCCGCGCCCGGTCGGGACCGGTCAGGCGGCCTCGAGCCCAGGTCCGGTCGCGGGCGGGTGAGGCGGCAGGAACTCCCGGTCTTCGTCCGGGGGTTCGAGCGGCGGCAGGGGGAGGGGCGTGTCGGGCCGGTCCTTGGGCAGGGGCAACTCGGTTCCGCGCCGCCTCGCGGCGCGCAGCGCGGCGAGCCGACGCCACGGCTTCATGCGGTTCACTCTCATGCCATGGAGGCTCGCAGCTCATCGTGACGGCCGTGTGGCAGGACGGGCAAAGACGGCGTGACAGCAAGGAACGCAAAGAGACGATCGGACGGCGATCGCAGCAGAGCGACGAAACCCAGCGTTGGCCGGCACTTGCGCCGCTGCGGCGGGCCCGGCAGGTCGGGAAGGTTTAACCCGCCGTTCACCCGGGCGTCATATCGCCGTCACGACCGCCGTCTAGCTTACCGTCCGATCCGAATCACTTCTGGTCGGCTTTTCAAGACTGCGTTCCCAAGGAGGACGATCGATGAGTCTCAAGGCACTGTGGCGCGCCCTGCTGACCTTGGCCGCGCTGGCGGTCCTGGCCGGGGGCGCTTTCGCCCAGACCATGTTCTACAACGAGGTCGCGAAGGACGGCCGCATCTACGTCTTCGCGAGCGGTCAGCGCTTCGACATGTTCCAGAAGAGCGGAGGCGCCGAGATCGGCGTGGCCATCACGCGTCCGGGTTACGGCCCGAACGGAGAGACGGTCGTCTTCGACTCCGAGGACGCGATCAACCTCTACAACTACAAGCACGGCCTCCCCGGCGAGTACTTCCCGAAGCCGAAGGAGGCGCCGAAGCCGGTCGACAACTTCAAGATCGGGGTGGGGACGACCATCTTCGCCGACTACACGTACCAGGACGCGCCGAAGATCACGGACGCGGACAAGAACTCCGTCAACGCCAGCAGCTTCGAGGTCCGCCGGGCCTACATCAACGTGACCGGCAACATCTCGGACGTGGTCGCCTTCCGCGTCACGCCCGACGTGGCGGCCCGCCAGACGACCACGGTCGCCGGCCTTCCCGCGGGCGGCTCCGTCTCCGGCAGCCTCGACGGGAGCCTCGTCATCCGCCTCAAGTACGGCTTCGCCCAGTTCAACCTGGACAAGGTTACCACGCATGGCTCCTGGATCCGCTTCGGTCAGCAGCAGACGCCCTACGTCGACTTCATGGAGGGCATCTACCGGTACCGGTTCCAGGGGACGATCTTCGTCGAGCGTGAAGGGTTCCTGAGCTCGTCCGACGTCGGGCTCTCCGGGCACTGGAACCTGCCCGGCGACTACGGGGATATCCACCTCGGCTACTACAACGGCGACACCTACAGCAGGGCCGAGGTGAACGACCAGAAGGCCTTCCAGATTCGCGGCACGCTGCGCCCGTTTCCCAGGGTGAACGCGGTCAAGGGCCTGCGGTTGACTGCCTTCTACGACGACGACCACCCGGTCAAGAGCGCCGATCGCAAGCGCTTCATCGGGGCGGTCACGTTCGAGCACAAGTACGTCAACGCCGGGTTCGAGTACCTCGACGCAAAGGACAACGCCAGCGCCACCAAGCCCGTGGTGAAGGCGGAGGGGTGGACGCTCTGGGCGACGCCGAAGACCCGGATCGGCCTCGAGGGACTCTTCCGCTACGACGACTTCAAGCCCAACACGAGTGTCGACGCCAAGAAGGACCGGACGCTCGTCGGCGTCTCCTACTGGTTCAAGACCACGAGGGCCGGGCTGGCGGCCGCGATCATGGCCGACTACGAAGAGGTCAAGTACGACAAGCCGCTCAACAGGCCCACCGAGAAGCGGTTCGAGATCAAGACCCTCTTCAACTACTAGGCCGGCGGCTTTACGCAGATTTAACCCCGGTGAAACGCTCCCTTTACCCGGGCCGGAGACACTGGCCCCGACGAGAGAGCACGGCTAACGGAGGATGAATTCCATGAGGCGTCTGCTGCCCGTTCTTGCGGTCCTGACCCTGGGCGTCGCCACCGCCCACGCCCAGGCCGTGCAGGTCGATCCGTCGCTGTCGTCGTATCAGAAGACGTCCGGCGTCTCCGGGAACATCAACAGCGTCGGCTCCGACACGATGAACAACATGATGGCGCTCTGGGCCGAGACGTTCCGGAAGATGTACCCGAACGTGAAGATCCAGATCGAGGGCAAGGGCTCGGGCACCGCGCCCCCCGCGCTGATCGCCGGCACGTCGCAGTTCGGCCCGATGTCGCGGGCGATGAAGGCGGCCGAGATCGACCAGTTCGAGGCGAAGTACGGCTACAAGCCCACGCAGATCCGCACGTCCTACGACGCGCTCGCCGTCTACGTGAACAAGGACAACCCGCTCGAGAAGCTCACGCTCGCCCAGGTCGACGCCGTCTTCTCGAAGACCCGGCGCCGTGGAGGCAAGAACGTCAGCACGTGGGGTGACCTCGGGCTGACCGGCGACTGGGCCTCCCGGCCGGTCTCGATCTACGGCCGCAACTCCGCGTCCGGCACGTACGGGTTCTTCAAGGAGCACGTGCTGCAGACCGGCGACTACCGCGACACCGTGAAGGAGCAGCCGGGCTCGGCCTCGGTCGTCCAGGGCGTGACCGAGGACCGCTTCGGCATCGGCTACAGCGGCATCGGCTACAAGACGTCGGGCGTCAAGGCGCTCCAGCTCGCCGAGAAGGACCAGTTCTTCGACGGCGCCTACGGCAACGTCACGAGCGGCAAGTACCCGCTCTCCCGGTTCCTCTACATCTACGTCAACAAGGCCCCGGGCAAGCCGCTCGACCCGCTGGTCAAGGAGTACCTCAAGCTCATCCTCAGCAAGGATGGCCAGGAAGTCGTCGTGAAGGACGGCTACCTGCCGCTCAACCCGGCGATCGTCGCGGAAGAGCTGAAGAAGGTCGAGTAACGTCTCATCGCGCACCCGGGAGCGGAGGGCTGGAGGGAGCCTCCGCCCCCGGGCGCGCTTCCTTACCGGAGCCCGACACCATGGCCACGGCCAGCCTCGGCGTTCGCGAACGGATGGCGGCCGCGTCCAAGCGAATCGCCCGCGTCAAGCTCCTCGACCGCGCGGCAACCGGGATCATCACCCTCGGCGGCATCTTCATCATCCTGAGCGTCCTCTTCATCTTCGTCTTCATCTTCGGGGAGGCTCTGCCGCTCTTCCGCGGCGCGAAGGCGGAGAGCCTCGGCACGCTCTCCCTCGCCGCGTCGGGCGCGGACGCCGCTGCACGCCGCGCCCCTCGCGGTCGGGGTGGACGAGTACCAGCGCTACCTCTACGACGTGACGCCCGACGGCCGCGTCGTCTTCTTCCGCCTGGCGGACGGCGCCCGGCAGCGCGAGGTCCCCATCCCGGGGCTCGAGGGCGCGAGGGTGACGGCGGCGTCGCGCAGCCTGCGGGGCGACCTCGTCGCCATCGGGACGGCCGACGGCCGGGTGGCGCTCGTGCAGGTCCGCTTCAAGCCCATCTTCAAGGACCAGGCGCTCGCCGACCTCGACCTGGAGGTGCGCGACCGCGGCGCCTTCGAGATCGACGCCCAGAAGCGGCCGGTGCGCGACGTCAGCTATCAGGAGTCCGCCGAGGGCGAGAAGACGGTCGCCGCTCTCGTGGCCGACGACGAGATCGCCGCTCGCGCACGTCGGCGCGCCCTCGGACGACGGCACGGCGCCCGCCCCGGCGCTCGAGACGGTGCGGACGAAGCCGGGGGACGAGATCACTCGCGTGCGGCTCGGCCACACCGCTTCGCTCGTCGCCACCACCCGCAGCGGCCTCCTCTACCACTGGGAGGTCTCGGGCGGGGCGGCCCAGCTCACGGACGCGACCCCGGTCGGCGCCGTCCCTCTCACCGCGGTGGAGTGGGGGCTCGGCGGCAACACCGTGATCGTCGGCGACGAGAAGGGCGGCGTCTCCGCGTGGTTCCGGGCCCGGCCCAGGCCCGAGGCCGACCTGCAGCTCGTGAAGGCGCACGAGTTCGAGTCGCAGGGCAGCGCCATCCTGTCGATCGCCTCCTCGACCCGCGAGCGCAGCTTCGTGACGACGGGCCGGGACGGCTCCGTTGTCCCTCCGGCATCTGACCTCGGAGCGGACGCTGCTCCGGTTCCCGGCCACCGGCCAGCCCGCCGACGAGGCCCTCATCACCCCTCGCGCCGACGGCATCCTGGTGAAGCGCGCGGACGGCACGGTCGAACGCTACTCGCTCGACAACCCGCACCCCGAGTTCTCCTGGCGGGCGATGCTCGGCAAGGTCTGGTACGAGGGCTACGCGAAGCCCGAGTACGTCTGGCAGTCGACCGGCGGCACCGACGACTTCGAGCCGAAGATGAGCCTCGTCCCCCTGATCTTCGGGACGATCAAGGCCACCTTCTACGCGCTCGCTGTTCGCGATCCCCCTCGCGGTGATGGGAGCGCTCTACACGTCGCAGTTCGTCCACCCGACGATCAAGGCGAAGGTCAAGCCGACGGTCGAGATCATGGCTGCCCTCCCGAGCGTCGTCATCGGCTTCGTCGCCGGCCTCTGGCTCGCCTCGCGCGTCGAGGCGCAGCTCGTGCCCGTGCTGCTGCTGATCGTCTTCCTGCCCCTGGCCGGCACCGCGGGGGTCCTCTTCTGGGACCGCCTGCCCTACGGGCTGCGGCGGCGCCTCAGGCCCGGCATGGAGGTCCTGGTCATCCTGCCGCTCCTCCTCGGCGGCGGCTGGCTGGCCTTCCGGGTCGGGCCCTGGGTGGAAGCCGGCCTCTTCGGCAACGACGTGAAGCACTGGCTCCAGGCGGCGCTCGGCCTCGTCTACGACCAGCGCAACAGCGTCGTCGTGGGTCTCGCCATGGGCTTCGCGGTCATCCCCATCATCTTCACGATCTCCGAGGACGCCTTCTCGAGCGTGCCCCAGCACCTGACCGCCGCCTCGCTCGCGCTCGGGGCGAGCCGCTGGCAGACCGCCACCCGTGTCGTCCTGCCGACCGCGAGCCCCGGCATCTTCTCGGCGGTCATGGTCGGCTTCGGGCGCGCGGTGGGCGAGACCATGATCGTCCTCATGGCGACCGGCAACACGCCGCTCATCGACTGGTCGCCCTTCAACGGCATGCGCACCCTCTCGGCCAACATCGCGGTCGAGGTCCCGGAGGCGCCGTACGGGGGCACGCTCTACCGCGTCCTCTTCCTCTCGGCCTGCGTGCTCTTCCTGATGACGTTCTTCGTCAACACCGTCGCGGAGCTCGTCCGCCAGCGCCTGCGCGACAAGTACAAGGCGATCTGACCATGTCCCTCCGCCAGAACCTCGCCCGCGGCGAGCACCTGATCTGGCTGACCGGCAGCGCCCTCGGGATCTGCCTGCTCATGATCCTGGGCCTCCTCGCCGTGATCCTCTCGAACGGGCTCGGCATCTTCTGGCCGTCGCGGATCGAGCAGCTGACGCTCAAGGACGGCACGCGTGCTCGCCGGCGAACCGGTCGAGCGGCAGGCGATCCCGAACCCCGGCCAGCCCGACCACCTGAAGAAGCACCGTCTGCAGCTCAAGGTCGGCAACCGCGACCTCTACGGGATCGACTTCCGGTGGGTGAACGAGTCCGAGATCGCGAAGCGGGAGGAGCCGGCCGGGCTCTACCTCGTCGAGCGCAGCGAGTACGGGCCCCTCATCGGCACTCCGGCGAAGATCGTCGAGGGTGCGAAGGAAACGGCGAGCGGACCGGATGCGGTGAGCGCCCGGCTGCCGGAGCTCGTCGCCAAGGCCGGGCGCGACCGGGCCGCCGTGAAGGCGATCGAGAAGGACGAGATCGGGACCGTGAACTACGCGCTCGAGCGGATCCGGCTCGACCGGCGCAAGCTCGACTACCGCCAGAAGCAGGAACCCGGCCGCGACTTCTCGGCCGAGACGGCAGAGCGCTCGACAAGCGCGAGGACGAGCAGAAGGCGCGCTACGCGGAGCTCGAGGAGAAGCTCGCGAAGCAGATGGAGTCGATGGCGGGGACGAGCGTGACCTTCCGCACCGTGGACGGCCAGGAGAAGGAGCTGCGCGCGCTCGACATCTACCGCGCCTACCCGGCGAACGAGCTGTCCTGGGTCGGCCGGGCGCGCGTCTACGCGAGCCGCCTGTGGAGCTTCCTCGCCGACGAGCCGCGCGAGGCGAACACCGAGGGCGGGATCTTCCCGGCCATCTTCGGGACCGTGATGATGGTCTTCCTGATGAGCCTCGCCGTCGTGCCGCTCGGCGTCCTCGCCGCCCTCTACCTGCGCGAGTACGCGAAGCAGGGGGTCCTCGTGCGCACGGTCCGCATCGCCGTCAACAACCTGGCCGGCGTGCCGTCGATCGTCTTCGGCGTCTTCGGCCTCGGCTTCTTCGTGTACTTCGTGGGCGGCGGCATCGACCGGATCTTCTTCCCCGAGGCCCTGCCCACCCCGACCTACGGCACCGGCGGGATCCTGTGGGCCTCGCTCACCCTCGCCCTCCTCACCGTGCCCGTCGTGATCGTCGCCGCCGAGGAGGCGCTGGCCGCGGTGCCCCGCTCGATGCGCGAGGCGTCGCTCGCGATGGGCGCCACCAAGTTCCAGACGATCCTGCGGGTCGTGCTCCCCGCCGCGGCCCCCGGCATCCTGACCGGCCTCATCCTGGCCATGGCCCGCGCCGCGGGCGAGGTGGCGCCGCTCATGCTCACCGGCGTCGTCAAGCTCGCCCCGGAGCTGCCCCTCGACGGCTTCTTCCCGTTCTTCCACCTCGACCGCAAGTTCATGCACCTCGGCTTCCACATCTACGACGTCGGCTTCCAGAGCCCGAACGTGGAGGCGGCCAAGCCGATGGTGTACACCACCACGGTGTTCCTGCTGATCATCGTCGTCCTGATGAACATCACCGCGATCACGGTGCGGAACCACCTGCGCGAGAAGTACAAGACGGGAGCCTTCTGAGGACCGAGGCATGCTGATGGCCGAACGACGAGATGAAGACCACGGCCCCCGACACGGGGCTGCGCATCAAGACCGAGGTCACGGCAAAGACCGGCCGCCGACGGCGCCGTCGGCGGCGAGCCCGACATCGTGTGCCGGAGCGTGAACCTCTCCTACGGCGACAACCACGTCCTCCACGACGTCACGATGGACATGGACGACCGGAGGGTCACCGCCCTCATCGGGCCCTCGGGCTGCGGCAAGTCGACGCTCCTCCGCTGCCTCAACCGGATGAACGACCTCATCGACAACGTGAAGGTCTGGGGCGAGATCAAGGTCAAGGGGCTCGACATCAACGCCCCCACCACCGACGTCATCGAGGTGCGGCGCCGGGTGGGGATGGTCTTCCAGAAGTCGAACCCCTTCCCGAAGTCGATCTACGAGAACGTGGTCTACGGCCTGCGGATCGCCGGGATCAACGACAAGGCGACCCTCGACGAGGCCTGCGAGCGCAGCCTCCGGGGCGCGGCCCTGTGGGACGAGGTCAAGGACCGCCTCGACGAGAGCGGCGCTCGGGCTCTCCGGCGGCCAGATGCAGCGGCTGTGCATCGCGCGGGCGATCGCGGTCGAGCCCGAGATCATCCTCATGGACGAGCCGTGCTCGGCCCTCGACCCCATCGCCACCCTCAAGATCGAGGAGCTCATCTACCAGCTCAAGGAGAAGTACACGATCGTCATCGTGACCCACAACCTCCAGCAGGCCGCGCGCGTCTCGGACAAGACCGCGTTCTTCTGGCTGGGACGCCTCGTGGAGTTCGGGCCGACCGCGGAGATGTTCACCGCCCCGAAGGACAAGCTGACCGAGGACTACATCACGGGCCGGTTCGGATAAGGGAGAGCGAGGTCCAGAGGAATGGAACGGCACCACTTCGAAGCCGAGCTGCAGACTCTGCGCAACCAGCTCCTCACCATGGGGGGGCTGGTGGAGGAGCGCGTGCACCGCGCGGTCCACGCCCTCATCCACCGCCGGGAGGAGGAGGCGCACCGGATCATCGCCAGCGACAAGGAGATCAACGACCTCCAGATGGAGATCGACGACCGCTGCCTGAGGCTCCTCGCCACCCAGACGCCGCTGGCGGTGGACCTGCGGCTCATCACGTCGGCCATGAAGATCAACGCGGACCTCGAGCGGGTGGGCGACCAGGCGGTGAACATCGCGGAGAGCGCGCTCGTTCTGCTGCCCCAGCCGCCGCTCAAGCCTCTCATCGACATCCCGCGCATGGCGGCGATCGCGGAGAAGATGATCCGCGACGCGCTCGACGCCTTCGTGAAGAAGGACGCCGAGCTCGCCCGCGACGTGCTGCGGCGCGACGACGAGGTGGACGAGCTCAAGGACCAGGTCTTCCGCGAGCTGCTCACCTACATGATGGCCGACCCCGGGACGATCCAGCGCGCGCTTTCGCTCATCCTGATCAGCCGGAACCTCGAGCGGATCGCCGACCACGCGACCAACATCGCCGAGGACGTCATCTTCATCACCGAGGCGAAGGACGTGCGCCACCACGCCGAGCAGGACGCGCAGAAGCGATGAAGGCCGATCGCGTCGAGAGGGACGAGCGGGCGGCCCGGCCGGGGCAGCGCGAAGCGCCGGCGCCGGCCGCCGACACCCGCCGCCGCGTCCTGCTCATCGAGGACGACACCGACATCGCGGAGGCCATCGTCTACCAGCTCGAGAAGGTCGGCCTCCAGGTGCGCGTCGCGCGCACCGGCGAGGAGGGGCTCGAGGCGGTGCGCAAGGGCGTCGACCTCGTGCTCCTCGACCTCAACCTCCCCGGGATGGACGGCCTCGAGGTCTGCCGGATGATCCGCCGCCAGCCGACGACCGCCCACGTGCCGATCATCATCGTCTCCGCCCGCGCCGACGAGGTGGACCGCGTGCTGGGGCTGGAGATGGGCGCGGACGACTACGTGGTGAAGCCGTTCAGCCTGAAGGAGCTGGCGGCGCGGACCAAGGTGGCGCTGCGCCGCTCGAGCGGCACCGGCGAGGCGCCCCAGGGCTACCACGACGAGAACTGGGAGATCGAGTTCGACGCGTACGTCGTGCGGTACAAGGGCGAGGAGATCCGGCTCACCCACAAGGAGTTCGAGCTCTTCCGCTACATGGTCGAGCGCCCGGGCCGGGTGCTGACCCGCGAGCGGCTCCTCGAGCGCGTCTGGGGCTGGGAGTCGGACATCGAGGCGCGCAGCATCGACGCGCACATCCGCCGGCTCCGCGTCGAAGCTGGGGACGGCCCGGAACCACGTCGAGACGGTCGTCGGTCTCGGCTATCGGTTCGTCAAGTAGGACGGGCGGCGACTCCGGGCCCGGCCCCGGTCCGGTGACCGAGCGTGCGGTCACGAGCTCGAGCGGGGCTTGACGCCCGCGCGCGAGGGGGGCAGCATGGCCGGCATGAAGAAGGAGAGCCGGCCCCCCGCCGCCCACCAGCAGTTCGTCCGCCGCTTCTCCAGGCTCGGCAAGGCCTGGGACCTCGTCAACGAAGAGGGAGGGAGCGGCCCCCTCGACGCGAAGACGCAGCGCCTCCTCAAGCTCGCCGTCGCCATCGGCGCGATGCGCGAGGGCGCGGTGCACTCGGGCGTGCGCAAGGCCGGGGACGCCGGGGCGAGCCTCGCCGAGATGGAGCAGGTGGTGGCGCTCGCCGCGAGCACCATCGGCTTCCCCTCGGCGGTCGCCGTCTGGAGCTGGGTGCGGGAGGAGGCGCGCCCCGGGGTGCGCCCGAAGCGTCACCGGCGCCGGTAGCGTTCCCGGGGGCTCGGCCGGCTCGCCAGCCCGCTCTGGACTTCCGGCGGCGCTGTCCATAGACTCGGGCGTCCGCCGCCACGAACATGCGCAGCAACTGGCTCCGTCGCGGCCTTTCTCCGGTGGTGCAGCTCCGGGAGGGCGAGCTCGCCACGGGCCTCCTGATGTTCGCGTACTCGTTCCTGGCCATGACGGCGTACAACGTCATCAAGCCGATCACGCGCTCGAAGTTCATCTCCAGCCTCGGCGCCGACAACCTCCCCTACGTCCAGCTCGCGGCCGGCCTGCTCATCGGCGTCCTCATGCAGGGCTACAGCGTCCTCGTCGCGCGCCTGCCCCGCCGTTACGTGGCGCCCCTCACCCTGGCCGGAATGTCCGGGTTCCTCGTCGCCTTCTGGTTCCTCTTCCGGACGGCGGGCGACTGGGTCTCGGTGGCGTTCTACCTGATGGGCCTCATCCTCGGCCTCCTCCTGATCAGCCAGTTCTGGACCCTCGCCAACGACATCTACGACGCGCGGCAGGCCAAGCGCGTCTTCGGGTTCATCGGGGGAGGGTCGAGCCTGGGCGGCATGACCGGGGCCGGACTGACCGCCCTCGTGGTGAGCCGGGTGGGGACGGAGAACCTGCTGCTCTGCAGCGCGGGCATCCTCTTTCTTTGCGCCGGGCTCGTCGCGCTGATCGTCCGGCGCGAGGCGGCGGCCGGGCGGGGAGGCGCCGTCGCGACCGAGGAGGAGGGCGTCTCTGGCAAGGAGGCATTCCGGATCCTGCGGGAGTCCCGTCACCTCCAGATCATCGCCCTCGTGATCGCCTTCGCCGCGGTCGGCGCCGGCCTCATCGAGCAGCAGCTGAACATGGCGGCGGAGGCGTTCAAGGGGCGCTCCGCCACCGACAACCTGACCGAGTTCCTGGCCCAGGTCACGCTCTACCTGTCGGCCATCGGCTTCTTCATCCAGGTCGCCCTCACCAGCCGGATTCACCGCTACCTCGGGGTGGGCTTCGCCCTCCTCGTGCTCCCGACGAGCCTGGGCGTGACCGGTCTCGTCATGCTCCTGAACGCGGCCCTGTGGGCGCCGGCCCTGGCCCGGGTGCTGGACACCTCGCTGCGCTACACCCTCGACAAGACGACACGGGAGGTGCTCTTCCTCCCCCTGCCGACCGCCCTCAAGTACCGGGCCAAGCCCTTCGTGGACGTGACGGTCGATCGCTTCGCCAAGGGGCTGGCCGCGCTCCTGGCCCTCGTCCTCATCAAGCCGTGGGGCCTCGGGCTCAACTGGCAGCAGATCAGCTACGCGAGCCTCGCGGTGATGATCCTGTGGGTGGTCGCTGCGATCCACGCGCGGCGTGAGTACCTCGCCGCCTTCCGGCGCAGCATCGAGCGGCGCGAAGTGGACGCCGCGGCGACGAGGCCCGATCTCGCCGACCCCGCGACGGTCGAGGCCCTCGTCGAGGAGCTCGCGCACCCCGACGAGGAGCGCGTGCTGTATGCCATCGACCTCCTCGAGGCCCTGAACCGCCGCCGTCTCGTGACCCCGCTGCTCCTGCACCACGAGTCGGAGAAGGTGCGGGTACGGGCCCTTTCGGCCCTGGAGGCGGCCCGCCCCGAGCTGCGGGAGCGCTGGGGGGGCGCGGTCGAGCGGCTCCTCAAGGACGAGAGCGTCGAGGTGCGGGCCGCCGCGGTGCACGCGCTCGCCGCGATCCGGGGGGAGGGGGCCGCCGAGGTGATGCGGCGCTACGTGGACGACCGCGACCCGAGGGTGGCCGCCACGGCGGCCGCCACCCTGGCCGGCAGCTCCCGCGAGGAGGACGTCGCGGCGGCCGAGGCGGCGTTCGAGCGCCTGGCCGCGGACACGCGCGAGACGGCGGTCGAGAGCCGGCTTCAGGTCGCGGCCGCGCTCGGCGGGATCGACGACGGCCGCTTCCGCTCGCGCCTCGTCCCCCTGATGTTCGATCCGGACCCCGTGGTCGCGCGCGAGGCGATCAAGAGCGCCGGTCGGGGAGGTGGGCCCGAGGATCTCCTCGTGCCGCCGCTCGTGTCGCTCCTCCGCCACCGCTCGCTCCACGCCCCGGCGAGGGACGTGCTCGTGGGCCGGGGCGAAGGGGTCGTGGAGGCGCTCGGGCACTTCCTCGCGGACGAAGCGGAGGACGTGGAGGTCCGGCGACGCATCCCGGCGACGCTCGCCCGCATTCCGGCGCAGAGGTCGGTGGACCTACTCCTCGTGGCTCTGGGGCAGGAGGACGAGATCCTCCGGGACCAGGCCCTCGCCGCGCTGGGGACGCTGCGGCGCGAGCGGCCCGACCTCGTGTTCGCACGGGCCCCGGTCGAAGAGAGGGCACTGGCGGCGGCGCGACAGGCCTTGCGTTGCCTGAGCCTGCGCTTCAACCTCCTCCGCGACGACGGCGAGGGGTCGCTCCTCGACCGGGCCCTCGAGGAGCAGAGGGAGCGGTCCGTGGACCGTGTCTATCGCCTCCTCGGGCTCGTGTTCCCCTGGCGGGACGTGGCGGTGGCGCGGAGCGGGATGGAGGGCGACGCGCGGGCCCACGCCCGCGCCGCGGAGTACCTCGACAACATGCTTGGGGGGCCGCTCCGCCGCTGGCTCATGCCGCTCCTCGAGGACGCGCCGCTCGAGGAGAAGGCCGGCAAGGCCAACGCGCTTCTCCGGACCCGGGTGCGCGACGAGGAGGACACGGTCGCCCAGCTCGTGCACGACGACCAGCAGGCGCTCGCCGCCGCCGCCATCCACCGCGTCGAGGAGAAGGGGCTGTGGAGGCTCACCGCCGACCTGGAGCACATCCTCGAGCACCGCGACGCGCGAGACTGGCTCGTCTTCGAGACGGCGTCGTGGGCGCTCGCCGCCCAGCGGATGCCCGCCGAGGTGCGGCGCTCGCGCTGGCGGGAGGCTCTGCCGGCGGTGGTGGCGGCCGAGCGGCTCCGCCTTGTCCCGCTCCTCCGCTTCGCCTCGGTGGGGCAACTCCTCCGCCTCGCGGGGGCGGGCCGCACGGTACGACCGGAGCCCGGGCGCTGCCTCTATCGGCAGGGAGCGGCCGCCGCCGACGTCCGGCTGCTCCTGGAGGGCCCGATCGCCCTCCAGCAGGGCGATCGTCCGGCCACCGAGGGCAGCGCTCCCCTGGCCCTGG
Organism: uncultured Acidobacteriota bacterium; assembly: GCA_963697835.1. GTDB lineage: Bacteria > Acidobacteriota > Vicinamibacteria > Fen-336 > Fen-336 > DATBSL01. Next base: position 202,680 of record CAVOPG010000001.1, read on the forward strand.
GCCTAGAGGCGGTGCTCGCCGGGGAGCGTCAGCGGGAGACGGTCTGGACGGGCGAGGGGGTCGTCTACCTGACGATCGGAGCCCGGGATCTCCTGGGGTTGCTCTCGGAGGAGATCGCGCTGGCGCTCCGGCTCATTCGCGCTCTCCTCGAGGACGGTGCCGTCGACATCCGTGTGCTGAGGTCACGCCAGCCCAGAGAGGCGCCGGGTCCCCCGCGCGCCCAGACTCTCGAGACCGTCCGCGTGCTGGAGGCGAGCCCGCTCTTCTCGCGGGCCACACCCGACCAGGTCCTCCACCTCGCCGAGATCGCCCGCGAAATGCCGCTCCACCCGGGCGCGCTGCTCTTCGACGACGAGGATCCGGCGGCGCTCTACGTCCTGGCGAGCGGGGAGGTATCCCTCGAGGCCGACGGAGCCCCGGCCCTCCGGGCCGGGCCCGGGGACACTCTCGGCATCCGCGCGGCGCTCGCCGGGGTGAGCGGAGGACGCGCCCGCGTCGAGGCGCCTGGCCTTGCCCTCCGGCTGGAGGCCGACGCGCTCCTCGAGCTCCTCGCCGGCGACACCGCTCTCCTGCAGGGGATCTTCGGAGCCCTGCTGGAGAGCTCGAAGGCGTAGCCGGCGGAGTACTAGCGCGAGGGGCGCAACCACACGACGGCCAGCAGGACGAGGGCGAGGTAGCTGGGCCAGTCGCGGTCGCGGCGGTGCTCGAAGAGACGATCGACGCGCAGGACGTCGGGCGCCAGGAACGTCCCGTTTAGGGACACCGTCGCGTCGTGGTCGAGCACGGCGCCCGTCGCCCGGACGTGCTCGCCCGTCCAGAGCTGGACGAAGCCACCGGCCGGGGTCGCGAGGAAGCCCGTGCGGTCGAGGCTCACCGCCCGGCCGGAACGCGCGTCCACCTCGCGGAGGACCTTCACCGAGTAGCTGCCCGAGGCCTCGATCGCGCCGAGGAAGGGGAGGGGGACGAGGAAGTACGCGGCCAGGAGGCACGCCGACGCGGCGAGCCGGGCCGGCCGGAGGTCGAAGCCGACGGACGACGGACGCCTCCTCGCGATCTCCCACGCCACGAGCAGCGCGCCCGCGACCGTGAGCGAAAGAAAGACCGGGCTCTCGCCGGACAGGAGGTCGAAGCTCGTCATGCGCCAGGAGAAGGGCGCCAGGAGGTGCACGCCGTTGCCCCACTTCACCTCGGTCGCGTCGAGGAGGAGGTGGAGAAGCGCGTTCAGGCCCAGCACCGGCGCCACCAGGCGCGGCGCGGCGGTCAGCGCCGCGAGAGCGGCGCAGAGGAGAAGCGTGCCGGCGAGCGAGGCCTGCGCCATCGTGTAGAGCCGCAGGTCGAAGGGGTCCACGGGGAGCCCGAGGCCGACCACGGCGCGGCGCAGGATCCACGGGAGGTCCGGCAGCAGGCACCCGAGGTAGATCCAGCGCGGGTCGAGCCGGCGCCACAGGCCGTGGCTCGCGGCCCCCTGCGCGGCGAAGTGGACGAGGGTGTTGGGCACTCCGCTCATCGTACTTCAGCCGTGCCGCGCGCCCTCTGCGATCCTCCTCGACCTGGCGCCGGGGTTAAGATGGGCGCTTCCATGACCGGCGGCGATCTCGTCGCGGACGTCCTCGTCCGGCAGGGCGTGCGCTTCCTCTTCACCCTCTGCGGCGGCCACATCTCGCCCATCCTCGTCTCCGCGAAGGCGCGGGGGATCCGCGTCGTGGACACGCGCCACGAGGCGACGGCCGTGTTCGCGGCCGACGCCGTCGCGCGGCTCACCGGCGTCCCGGGTGTCGCCGCGGTCACCGCCGGCCCCGGCGTCACGAACACGATCACCGCGCTCAAGAACGCGCAGATGGCGCAGTCGCCGCTCGTGCTGCTCGGCGGGGCGACCGCCACCCTCCTCCGCGGCCGGGGGGCGCTCCAGGACATCGACCAGATGGCCCTCGTGCGGCCGCACGTGAAGCGGGCGTGCCGCGTCACGCGCGTGCGCGACCTCGCCCCGGCGCTCGACGAGGCCTTCCGCCTCGCCCGCGAGGGCGTGCCGGGCCCCGTCTTCCTCGAGTGCCCGGTGGACCTCCTCTATCCCGAGGCGCTCGTGCGCGAGTGGTACGCCGCCAGCACCGGCGATGCACGCGGCGCAGCGGGGCGAAGGCGGGAAGGGAGGCCCGCACTCTCGGCGAACGCGCCCGGCAGTGGTACGTCGGCCGGCACCTGGGGCGGCTCTTCGGCGGCGTCGAGCCGCGCCGAGGGCGGCGCCGCCCGGCCGGCGCCGGCGCCCGAGCCGGACGAGGCGCCGCGTCCGGCGCGCCGCCGCTTCTCCTCTCGCGGGCCGAGCGGCCCGTCCTGCGTCGTGGGCTCGCAGGCCCTGCTCGAGCACGTCGGAGACGGACGCCCTGGCCGACGCCGTGCGCGCGCTCGGCGTGCCGGTCTACCTCTCCGGCATGGCCCGCGGTCTTCTCGGGCGCCGACGATCCGCTCCAGCTGCGCCACAAGCGAAAGGAAGCGCTGCGCGAGGCCGACCTCGTGATCCTCGCCGGCGTGCCCTGCGACTTCCGCCTCGACTACGGCCACCACATCGGCCGCCGCGCCGTCGCTCGTCTCCGCGAACCGCAGCCGGGACGAGATCGCGAAGAACCGGCGACCGGCGCTCGCCGTCGCTCGGCGCGCCCGAGCTCTTCCTGCGCGGCCTCGCCCGGCCGGCGCCGGCGCCGCGGCCGGAGTGGACGGCCTGGCGCGAGGCGCTCCGCGCGCGCGACGCGGCGCGGGACGCCGAGATCGCCGCGCAGGCGGAGGCGGCCGCCCCGGGCGGCCTCAACCCGCTGCGGCTCTGCCGCGCGCTCGAGGCGGCCCTCGCCGACGACAGCGTGATCGTGGCCGACGGCGGCGACTTCGTCTCGACGGCCTCGTACGTCCTGCGCCCGCGCCGGCCGCTCTCCTGGCTCGACCCCGGCCCCTTCGGCACGCTCGGCGTCGGCGCCGGCTTCGCCCTCGGCGCGAAGCTCGTGCGGCCCTCCGCCGACGTGTGGATCGTCTACGGCGACGGCTCGCTCGGCTACAGCCTCGCCGAGGCCGACACCTTCGCGCGCCACGGCCTCGGGGTGGTCGCGCTCGTCGGCAACGACGCCGCGCTGGACGCAGATCGCGCGCGAGCAGGTCGAGGTGCTGAAGGACGACGTCGGCACCGTGCTCGCGCGCGCGGACTACGAGCGCGCGGCCGAGGGCCTCGGCGCCCGCGGCCTGCGCCTCGACGAGGCCTCTCGCATCGACGCCGTGCTCCGGGAGGCCCGCGACGTCGCGCGCTCGGGCCGCCCCGTCTACGTCAACGCCCGGATCGGAAGGACCGACTTCCGCAAGGGCTCGATCTCGATGTGAGGGCGCGACCATGGTCATGACCGGGCCGTGGCTCCTCTACGGCGCGAACGGGTACCCAGCGTCTCCTGGATAGGGGTCAGATCTTGAAATGACGCATTCCCCCTCGTGAGCAGATTCAAGATCTGACCCCTCCTTGACTCGCTTCCGGGCCCCGACGTAACGTCCTCCGCCGCACCTCGCGAAGGGACGATACATCTCATGGGCCTCTACCTCGGCATCTTCCTCGTCACGCTCTCCGGCCTCATGTTCGAGATCGGGCTCACCCGCATCTTCTCGGCCACGATCTGGTACCACTTCGCCTTCGTCGCCATCTCGGTGGCCCTCCTCGGCTGGGGTCTCGGCGGCTTCGCGCTCCACCTCCTGCGCGCGACGGGTCGCCTTCTCCCGGGAGCGAGCGGCGCTCTTCACGTTCCTCTACGGGCTCTCCCTCCCGCTCGCCCTGTGGCTCATCGTGCGGCTGCCCTTCCACCCCGACCGGCTGGCCTTCTACTTCGGCGTCTCGCTCGTGCCCTTCTTCCTCGCCGGGATCGCGCTCTCGATGCTCTTCGCGGTGGGGCGCGAGAACGCGGGCCGGCTCTACTTCGCCGACCTCCTCGGGGCGTCGCTCGGCGCTCTCGCGGTGACGTTCCTCCTCTCCTGGCTCGGCGGCGAGAACGCCGTCCTCGCGGTGTCGATCGCGCCGCTCGTGGCCGCGGCCCTCTTCGCCCCGCGCTTCCGCGTGCCCTCGGCGGTGGCGGTCGCTCCTCGTCCTCGCCGCGATCGGCGTCAACGAGCGCACCGGCCTCTTCAAGATCCGCAGCGCGCCCACGAAGGGCCTCTACCGCCACATGGCGGCGACCCCGGGCTCGAAGATCGCCCTCACCGGCTGGAACGCCTACTCGCGCATCGACGCCGTGACCGGCTTCGAGTCCCCCTACCTCGCGCGCCTCTACATCGACTCCGACGCGTGGACGAACATCCTCGAGTGGGACGGCGACGTCTCGAGCGTCTCCGGGATGCGGGACTGGTACCGCGCGCTGCCCTTCCAGCTCGTCCCGGCGCGCCCGAAGACCCTCGTCATCGGCCCCGGCGGCGGCTCGGACGTGCTCTTCGCCCTCGCCGCGGGGTCGGAGAAGGTCACCGCGGTCGAGATGAACCCGCTGATGCTGCGCTTCGTGCGCCACTTCGGGGCGCGGGCGGGCAACCTCTACGACCACCCGCAGGTGGAGGCGATCCTCTCCGAGGGCCGCACCTTCATCCGGCGCACCGACCGCTCCTTCGACGTCATCCTGATGGGCTTCGTGGACTCCTGGGCGGCGGTCGCCTCGGGCGGGCTCTCGCTCTCCGAGAACCACCTCTACACGGTCGAGGCCTTCCGGGACTACCTCGACCACCTGACGCCCGACGGGGAGCTCGTCATCCTGCGCTGGGACGTGGACGTGCCGCGGCTCGTCTCGAACGCGGTCGCGCTCCTCGGGCCGGAGGAGGCGGCCAAGCGGGTGGCGGTCCTGCTCGAGACGCGGCAGGGCGACCGCGAGGACCCGCCGCAGATGATCTTCATGCTGAAGAAGCGGCCCTTCACCGCGGAGGAGACCGGGCAGATGGCCGCGTGGCCGGGCGTGCAGCCGGTCATCGTGCCCGGGCGGCACGTCGAGGAGCCGTACGCGTCGCTCTTCGCGGGCCAGACGAGCTTCGCCGACTACGTGGCCCAGGCGAAGACCCGCGTCGACCCCGTCTTCGACGACCGGCCGTTCTTCTTCGCGCGGACGAAGCCGTGGGGCCTGCCGGCCGCCATGAGGACGGCCTTCCTGCGGATCCTCGCCCCCGTCCTCGTGCTCTGCGCTGCTCTTCCTCGCCTTCGGCAAGCCGAAGGGCGAGGCGGTGCGGCCCCTACGCCGCCTCGGTCGCCTACTTCGCGAGCCTCGGCGTCGGCTTCATCGCGGTGGAGCTCGCGCTGCTGCAGCACCTGACGCTGCTCCTCGGCCACCCGATCTTCACGCTCTCGATCCTGCTCTTCACGCTGCTCGCCTTCGGCGGCCTCGGCAGCGTGTCGAGCGCTCGCTTCCGGCTCGGGCCCGTGTGCCTGGGGGTCGCGGCGCTCGCCGCCGTCTACGCGCTCGCGCTGCCGCGCGTGGTGCCGCTCGCTCCTGCCGCTGCCGCTCGGCGCGCCGGATCGCGGTCGCCATCCTGCTCGTGGCCCCGCTCGGCTTCCTGATGGGCATGCCGTTCCCGCGCGGGCTCCAGGCCGACGGGCCACGGGCCCTTCCCGCTGCCGCCCTTCTACTGGGGACTCAACGGCATCTTCAGCGTGGTCGGCTCGATGGCCACGATGGTGACCGCCGTCATCTTCGGCTTCACCTGGGCGATGCTCGGCGGCGCGGCGTTCTACGTCGTGGCGGCCGTCGCCTCGCGGGCGTTCTTCGCCCGTGCCCCCGCGCGAGGCGCGGCGTCAGGCACGTGACGGGCCGCCCCTGTCCGCGCCCTGCCGTCGGTCCTTGAAGAACAACGGAGCGCTCGACGCGCCGGTGCCCCGCATCTGGACGTCACCCTGGTAGAAGGCACCGTCGGCGATCGCGACCACCCGAGCGGCGAGGGCCGCCCGCACCCGGGCCGAGGAGCGGAGCTCGATCCTGTCCGCGACGAGCGTCCCCGCCTCGATCTCACCCGCCACGACGAGGCCATGGGCATCGACGTTCCCCAGGACGCGGGCTCCTTCGGCCACGACACAAAGGGCGCTCGTCCGCACGTCACCTTCCAGCGTGCCCCGGATCTCGACCGAGTCGCGGCCGGTCACGTCGCCATGGACGGTCGTTCCCGACCCGATGACGGTCGAGCGTGCGGTGGTGTCGGTGAAGCGACGGCTGGGTTGCGAAGGGACTGGTTCCACGCGGGCCTCCCGGGCGATGCCGCCCAGGATGGTACGGCAGTTGCCTGCTCGAGACGAGCGTGCGGGCCGAGAGAGCCGGCTCAGGCGGAGAGCTTCTCCTCCAGCCAGACCTTGATCAGCGACTGGTAGGGGACGTCGCGGGAGTTGGCCTCCGCCTTGATGCGGTCGAGCATGCGGAGGGGGAGCCGAAGCGAGATGCTGCGGGTCGTCGGCTTGAGGTTCGGGAAGACGACCCGCCCGGCTCGTGACCAGTCGACGTAGGACGTGCTGTCACGGCTCTCCCAGAACCGCCGCTCGGCGGCCTCGGACGCCAACCGGGGAGTTTGCCTAGCCCTGGCCTTCATAGAACGATCGCTCCTTGCGATGCATGTCCCGCGCCGAGATGACCCGGATGCGGGTTCCTTCCGCCCGGAGGGTGAACGTCACGTGGGGCGGCCGCTCGCACCAGGAGCCTCTCACAGCTTCCGCAGCACCTTCGGCGGCAGGAACCAGGCGAGCTGACCCGCCTTCGGCGAGGCGGCCCGGCACGTCGACGAGCGCGGCGCCGCCCTTCTTGAAGGTCAGCCGGTCGTCGTGGCGCGCGCCGAGGAGCCGCGCGAGCAGCGCGGACACCCAGGGCTCGTGGCCCACGACGGCCACCGTCGCGTCGTCGGGGTAGGGGTCGAGGACCGCGGCCAGCTCGTCGAACGAGCCGCCGGCGAGGGCGGCGGTTTCCTTCGGCTCGATCCGGCCCCAGGCGGCGCCCGCGAGGGCGGCGGTCTGCTTCGCCCGCAGCCACGGGCTCGTGAGCAGCGCGTCGGGCCGGTCCAGGAGTTGGGCGAGTCCCTTCGCGGCCTCGCGGAACTTCAGCTCGCCCTCGGGGGTGAGCGGCCGCGTCTTCGTCCGGAATGCCGGGAGTGCCGCGTTCCACCGCGATCGCGTGGCGGATGATGAGAAGCTGCATCGGATGACCCCCTTCGACGTGGCCTACTAGGCGGTGATCGACCGCCCGCGCGCCATCGCCTGGAGCGCGCGCAGGGCGAGGTCGGCGGGCTTCGTCTCGAGGAGCGCCCGGTGGAGCAGGCGCCCGAGGCCGATCAAGGCCCGGCGCTCCCGGCGCGCGGCGCGGGCGAGGAGCGCGTTGTCGCGGGCGTCGGCCAGTCGGGCCTGCTCTTCGAACCAGCCGGCGAGGACGTGGTGGTCGTGGATGACGCCGATGCCGTCCTGCAGCCGCTTCCACAGCACCGGGGCGCGGGACTCCTCGCCGCGCACCACGTCCTCGACCTCGGCCGCGTAGCGGAGGCGCCGGGCGCGCCTCCGCAGGGCGTGCAGCGCCTCGGGCCGGTATCGCTCGCCCACCTGGCTGAACCCCCGCAGCAGCTCGGCTCCCTCCTCCTGCCGGAGCGCGCGGACGCGGGCGAGCAGCGTCGCGGAGTCGGCGGCCCCCCGGCGCAGCAGGCGGCGGAGGTTGCGGCGGAGGCCGTCGATGTCGAGGTCCAGGACGTCCTCGGCGACCTGGGCCCGGCTCCGCGCCCGGGCCGCCCGCAGCCGGCTGAGGAGCGCGCGTTGCTCGGCGGAGGCCGCCTTGAACGTGGCGAGTCGGTCCTCGAAGAGGCCCAGGATCACGTCCATGTCGCGCCCCTTGCCCACGGCCCGGGTCAGCTTCCGCAGCACCCCGAGGGCCCTTCCCACCGGCCGGCCGCCTCCCTTGCGGGCGAGAAGCGGCAGCGCCACCCGCAGGCGCCGCCCCGCCACGCGGACCTGGTGGACGGGTTCCTCCTGTCCCGCCACCGCCCCCGGCAGCTCCCGGAAGACGCGCTTCACCCGGTCGTCGAGGAGCAGCGACGCCCGATCGTCGGGGGGGGAGGGGGGGCTCATGCCACTGTTGTCGGAAGGCTGTACCCTACCACGCCCGACTCGCGCCTTGGGTGCCATGAACGGCTAGAATGGTGTCCCTTCCCGGAGACCTTCCCGTGACGAGCCTCGAACCCGAACGAACGGCCCCGCCCCCAGCGGGCCCCGCCCTGCGGCCGGTGGCCGTGCTCGACATGGGCGCGAGCGCCATCCGCCTCGCTCGTGGCCGAGCTGCCGCCCGGCGAGCCGCCCCGCATTCTCGAGGAGGCCTCGCGGGCCGTCCTCCTCGGCAAGGACGTCTTCACCGGCGGGCGGCTGGGGGCGAGCACGATCGAGGCGACGCTGCGGGCTCTCGAGGGCTTCCGCCGGATCATGGACTCCTACGGCGTCGTCCGCTACCGCGCGGTGGCCACGAGCGCCGTCCGCGAGGCCGTCAACCGCGACACGTTCCTCGACCGCGTGCGCCTGCGCACCGGGATCGACGTGGAGGTCATCGACGGCTCGGAGGAGAACCGCCTCACCTACGTCGCCGTCCGCGAGGCGCTCAAGGACCACGAGGCCCTGACCGGCGGCGACGCGCTCCTCGTCGAGGTCGGCGGGGGGAGCGCCGACATCTCCTTCCTGCGGCGGGGGGAGCCCGTCTACTCGGGGACCTACGCCCTCGGGGCGATCCGCATGCGGCAGAACCTCGCCGCCTGGCACGGCAGCCACGAGCAGCGGGTGCGGCTCTTCCACCGCACCGTCCAGAACATCGTCGAGGACATCCGGCGCGAGATGCCGCTGCGCGAGGCCAAGCACTTCCTCGCCCTCGGCGGGGACGCCCGCTTCGCCGCCGACCAGATCGTCGGCGAGGAGCCCGAGCGCGACCACCCGTGCCTTCCCCCGCGAGCGCTTCCTCTCCTTCTGCGAGCAGACGATGGCGCTCGACGACGAGCAGCTCGTCGAGGCCTACCACCTGCCCCTCGCCGAGGTCGAGACCCTGGTCCCCGCCCTCCTCGTCTACCGGGAGCTGCTCCTCGAGACCCAGGCCGAGAGGCATGCTCGTGCCCGAGGCGACGCTGCGGGCCGGCCTCCTCCTCGACATGGTCCGCGCCGACGAGGGGCACGGGATCGAGGACTTCTCGCGCCAGGTGCTGGCCTCCGCCGCCGCGCTCGGGGAGAAGTACCGCATCGACGGGCCCCACGCGCGGCACGTGGCCTCCCTCGCGGTGCGCCTCTTCGACGACCTGCGCGTCCGAGCACGGCCTCGGCGTCCGCGACCGCCTGCTGCTCGAGGTGGCGGCGCTCCTCCACGACGTCGGGATCTTCGTGAACCTGCGCGGCCACCACAAGCACGGGCAGTACATCCTCTCGGTGTCCGAGATCTTCGGCCTGAGCCGCGAGGACATGGCGGTCATCTCGAACATCGCCCGCTACCACCGGCGCGCCGCCCCCAACAAGTCGCACCTGCCGTACATGGCGCTCGACTCCGACGCCCGGGTGCTGGTCAACAAGCTGGGGGCGATCCTGCGCGTGGCGAACGCCCTCGACGCCGACCACCTGCAGAAGGTGCGCGACGTGCGGGTGCTGCGCGAGGACGACCAGTGGGTGCTCGAGGTGGACGGGGGCGGCGACCTCACCCTCGAGCGCCTCGCCGCCCTCGCCCGCGCCGACCTGCTGACCGAGGTCTTCGGCCGCAAGGTGGGCTTCCGCGAGGGCAGCCGAGGCGTGAAGAAGCCGAAGAAGCGCGAGCCCGAGCTCTTCCTGAACCGCGAGCTCTGCTGGCTGGAGTTCAACGGGCGGGTCCTCGAGGAGGCCTGCGACGCCACGAACCCGCTCCTCGAGCGGCTCAAGTTCGCCTGCATCGTGGCGAGCAACCTCGACGAGTTCTTCATGGTGCGGGTGGCCGCGCTCAAGGAGGCGCTCGCCGAGGGCGACACCGCGCCCGACGTGGCCGGGCCTCACCCCCGCCCAGCAGCTGCAGCGGATCTCCGAGCGGGCGCACGCGATGGTGGACCAGCTCTACGCCGCGCTCACCGGCGAGATCCTGCCGCCGCTCGCCGAGCGCGGGCTGAAGCTCGTGCGCCCCGGGGACCTCGAGCCGCCGGCGCGAGCCACCCTCGCCCGCTACTTCCGCGACGAGGTGCTGCCCGCGCTCACCCCGCTCGCCATCGACGCCTCGCGGCCCTTCCCGATGCTGGCCGGCCTCAGCCTCAACCTCGCCGTCCTCCTCGGGCCGCTGGACGGCGAGGAGGACCCGCGGCTGGCCGTCGTCCAGGTCCCCGGCCGCCTGCCGCGCCTCGTGCGGCCGCCCGGCGTCGAGGGCATGGTGCACGTGCTGCTCGAGGACGTGATCTGGGCCGAGCTCGCGAGCCTCTTCCCCGGGCAGGAGATCCGCGACGTGGCCGCCTTCCGCATCGCGCGCGACTCCGAGCTGGACTTCGACGACGAGGGCGGGCGGGACTTCCTGGAGGTGATCGAGGAGGAGCTCAAGAACCGGCGCCGCAGCGGGGTCGTCCGCCTCGAGGTCGAGGACGGCGTCTCCGCGCCGCTCCTCGCGCTCCTCGTCTCGCGGCTCGGGGTGGACTCCGACGACGTCTACCGCATCCGGGGCCCGGTGGACATCCGGCCGCTCCTGCCCCTCGTCGACCTCCCCGCGCTCGAGGACCTCCGCGACACGCCCCTGAAGCCGCAACCCGTGATCGAGGCGGCGGGACCGGCGCTCTTCGCCCTCCTCGACGAGCGCGACGTGGTCCTCCACCACCCCTACGAGTCGTTCGACCCGGTGGTGTCCCTCATGTCGGCCGCCGCCGAGGACCCCGACGTGCTCGCCATCAAGCAGACGCTCTACCGGACGAGCGGCGACTCGCCGGTCGTGCGCTCGCTGGCGCGGGCGGCGGAGAACGGCAAGCAGGTGACCGTGCTCGTGGAGCTGCTCGCCCGCTTCGACGAGCAGTCGAACATCCGGTGGGCGCGGCGGCTGGAGGAGGCGGGCTGCCACGTCATCTACGGCATCCGCGGCTACAAGACCCACTCCAAGATCGCCCTCGTGGTGCGGCGCGGCCGGCAGGGCATCCGCCGCTACGTCCACCTCGGCACCGGCAACTACAACGAGAGGACGGCCCGGCTCTACACCGACTTCGGCCTCATGACCTCCGACCGGGAGATCGGCGAGGACGCCTCGGCCTTCTTCAACGCCCTCACCGGCTACTCCGACCCGCCGCGGATGAAGAAGCTGGTGATGGCCCCGACCCACCTCCGCGACCGCGTCCTGCGGCTCGTCAACCGCGAGCGCCAGCGCGCCGAGTCCGGCCAGCCCGCCGAGATCCGGGCCAAGATGAACTCGCTCGTGGACGAGGAGATCATCCGCGCCCTCTACGACGCGGCGAAGGCGGGAGTGAAGATCCGCCTCGCGGTGCGCGGGATCTGCTGCCTGCGGCCCGGCCTCAAGGGCACGAGCGACTCGATCGAGGTCGTCTCGGTCGTGGACCGCTTCCTCGAGCACTCGCGGATCTTCCACTTCAAGAACGGCGGCGACGAGGAGGTCTACCTCTCGAGCGCGGACTGGATGCCGCGGAACCTCGACAAGCGCATCGAGCTCCTCTTCCCCGTCGAGTCGCCCGAGGGCCGGCAGAAGGTGCTTCTCGCCCTCGACGCGATCTTCCAGGACGACGTGAAGGGGCGGCGGCTGCAGGCGGACGGGACCTACAAGCGCCGCCGGCCGGCGAAGGGCGAGGAAGGCTACCGCTCGCAGATCGAGCTGCACCGCGAGGCGAAGCGCGCGGTGGACCGGCTGCGGGCGGGGACGGAGATCACGTTCGAGCCCCTGCGCTCGCCGTCGGAGTGACCGTGAGCGAAGCCATCGCTCCCGACCCGGCCATCCGGGAGGAAGAGCGGGCGGCCCTCGCGAGGGGGATCGCCCAGTTCAACGACGGGCTCTTCTTCGAGTGCCACGACACGCTCGAGGAGGCCTGGTCCGGCGTGCGGGGGACGCCTCGCGACTTCTTCCAGGGCCTCATCCAGGCGGCAGTGGGCTTCTACCACCTCGGCAACGGCAACCGCCCGGGCGCCACGACCCTCCTCCGCCGCTCGCTCGCGCGCCTCGAGCGCTACCCGGCCCGCTACGCGGGCGTCGAGCTCGCGCCGCTCCGCGCCTCGGTCCGCGAGTGGCTGGCGGCGCTGGAGTCGGGAGGCGGCACGCCGGCGCGCCCCCCGCGCATCGCGACCGTGGAAGAGGCGGCGTGAGCGAGGAGCCGCGCCGGATCGGCCGCCGGGCGCTCTTCGGCCGGCTGCTGCCCCAGGCTCCCGAGACCGGCCACTGGGTGAAGGTCCACCGGACCGCCATGGCCTGCCGGTTCGAGGTCACCCTCCCCTCCGAGGACGCGCGCCACGTGGACGCCGCGCGCGCCGCCCTCGACGAGGTGGACTCGATCGAGGACACGCTCACCTGGTTCCGCGACACGAGCGAGGTGTCGCGGGTGAACCGCGCGGCCGCGACGGGGCCCGTCGCGGTCGGCCCCTCCCTCTTCGCCCTCCTCTCGCTCTGCCGCGAGCTCCACGCCGCCACGGGCGGCGCCTTCGATCCCGCGAGCACGGCCCTCTCGCGCTGCTGGGGCTTCCTCGAGCGGCGCCCGCGGCTGCCGTCGGAAGAGGAGATCGCCGCGGCCCGCGCCCGCTCGGGCCTCGACAAGGTGACGGCGGACGACCTCTCCCGCACCGTCCGGTTCTCGGTGCCCGGCGTCGAGATCAACTTCGGGGCGGTGGGGAAGGGCTGGGCGCTCGACCGCGTCGCGGCGACGCTCCGGGTGCCGCGGCGTCCTGCGGGCGCTGCTGACCGCGGGGGGCAGCAGCCACCGCGGGTGGGGCGCCCTTGCGTGGGAGCTGGCGCTGCGGCCGGGCGGCGAGGATCTGGGCCTCCTGCGCCTGCGGGACGCCGCCCTCGGCACGAGCGCCACGGGCGAGCAGCACTTCGAGGCAGGCGGGAGACGCTACGGCCACGTGCTCGACCCGCGCACGGGCTGGCCGGCGGAGGGCGTCCGCAGCGCGAGCGTCATCGCGTCGGAGGCCGCGGTGGCCGACGCCCTCTCCACGGCGTTCCTCGTCGGCGGGCCGGCCCTCGCGGGGCCGTTCTGCGCGGCGCGCCCGGGGACGATGGCGCTCCTCGTGCTCGACGCGCGGCCCCGGGAGCTCGTCGTCGTCGGCGAGCGGGAGGGGGTCAGCCTCGAGCCCGCGAGTGGAGTCCAGCTGGTGGAGCCGCCCGCGTGAGCGGCGCGACCCTGGCGAAGGAGCTCCGCTCCGAGCTGCGGCGCGTCGCGGATCCCGCGAAAGCCGCCCGATGCAGGCCTACGCGAAGTCCTCAAGAACGTCGCCCCCAGCGGCCGCGTTCAGAAGAAGCGGCGCAGGACGAAGTAGCTGACGGCCGACATCGCCGCGGCCAGCGGGATGGTCAGCACCCAGGCCCACACGATCCGGCCGGCCACGCCCCACTTGACCGCGGAGAGCCGCTTGGTGGCGCCGACGCCGACGATCGCCCCGGTGATCGTGTGGGTCGTCGAGACGGGGATGCCCGAGAGGGTGGCGCCCACGAGCGTCAGCGCCCCCGAGGTCTCGGCGCAGAAGCCGCCGAAGGGCTGCAGCTTCGTGATCTTGCTGCCCATCGTCTTGACGATCCGCCAGCCGCCGAACATCGTGCCGAACGCGATCGCCGCGTGGGAGATGAGGATGACCCAGAGCGGCACCTCGAACTTCTGCGAGGTGCCCCGAGGCCACGAGGAGCCCGGTGATGATGCCCATCGTCTTCTGCGCGTCGTTGCCGCCGTGGCCGAGGCTGTAGAGGCGGCGGAGACCAGCTGCAGCCGGCGGAACAGCTCGTCGAGGCGGAACGGGTTCCACCTCCGGAAGAGCCACGTGATCGAGGCCATCAGGGTGAAGCCGAGCACCATCCCGATGAGCGGGGCGAGGACGATGAACATCAGGGTCTTCGTCCAGCCCGACGCGATGATGGCGCCCCAGCCCGCCTTGGCGACCGCGGCGCCGGCGTAGCCGCCGATGAGCGCGTGCGAGGAGGAGACCGGGATGCCGTAGTACCACGTGACGAGGTTCCAGAGGATGGCCCCGACCAGGCCGGCCAGGACGACCTCCCGGGTCACCACCGAGAGGTCGATCATCCCCTGGCCGAGCGTCTTCGCGACGTGGGTGCCCAGGACGAAGGCGGCCACGAAGTTGAAGAACGCCGCCCACACGACCGCCTTCTGCGGCGAGAGGACGCGCGTCGAGACGACGGTGGCGATCGAGTTCGCCGCGTCGTGGAAGCCGTTGAGGAAGTCGAACACCAGCGCGACGAGGATGATGAGGACGATCAGCGGGGCATCGGTCGGCATCGGACTCGCGCTCAGGCGTTCTTGATCGCCACGTTGCCGACGACGTGCGTGAAGTCCTTGCAGCGGTCGCAGGCCTCCTCGAGCCCCTCGTAGACCTCCTTCCACTTCAGGATCTCGATCGACTCCGTGCAGCCCTTCTTGAAGAGCTCGGAGATGACCGTGAAGTAGAGGGAGTCGCCCTCGTTCTCGAGCTCCGAGATCCGGACCATCGATTCCTGGATCTTCTGCAGGTTGCCCATGTCCCAGATCAGGGTGCGGAGCTTGTCGATCTCGCCCGCCATCGAGGTCAGGATCTCCGCGAAGCTGCGCAGCGGCGCGGGGGCGTCGGCGAGCTCGAAGAGGACCAGGTACTTGGCGACGCTCTCGAGGTGGTCGAGGATGTCGTCGAGGTCGCTCGCGAGCGAGCGGATGTCCTCGCGGTCGAAGGGGGTGATGAAGGTCGTGTTGAGCGCCTCGAAGATCTGGCGGGTGATGCCGTCGCCCTCCCGCTCGAGCGCCTTCAGCCGCACGCTCTTGACCTTGCGGTCCTCGAGGGTCGTCGCGTGGGCGATCTCCGAGAAGACCTGTGCCCCGAGCACCAGGTTCCTCGTGGCCCTCTCGAGGAGCTCGTGGAAGCGCTCCTCCTTGGGCATGAACCACTTGATGACCTTGTCGATGCTCATGGGATCCCCCGGGGCGGGTTCGAGCGCCGATGCTACACGATGGTCGTCGGGGCTTCCACGGGCCGTTCGGCTCAGGCGGCCCACGCGAGCAGGTTTCCTTGACATCGATCGGGCATCTGCTTATGGTGCCGATGAACCATGCCCACCCGACTCGAAGAGTCGCTCGAGCGCGACATCGACCGCATCCGCCAGCAGGTGCTGGAGATGTCCGCCCTCGCCGAGCGGGCGCTCCGGGACTGCGTCGAGGCCCTCGCCGACGGCGACCGCCAGCGGGCCTACGCGGTCATCCTCCGCGACCAGTACATCGACGAGAAGGAGAAGGAGATCGACCGGCTCTGCCTCGAGTTCCTCGTGCGGCAGCAGCCCGTCGGCGTCCACCTCCGCCTCGCCTACAGCACGATCAAGATCAACCTCGAGCTCGAGCGCGTGGGCGACTACGCCGAGAGCGTCGCCCGCCAGCTCCTCCGCCTGAGCAGCCTCCCCCCGCCCGACCCCATCCGCGAGCGGATCGTGGAGATGGCCAACCTCGCGATCCCGATGCTCCACGACTCGATCGAGGCCTTCGTGCGCCAGGACCCCGAGCTGGCGAAGGGCGTCATCCTGGTGGAGCCCGCCGTCGACGCGCTCCTCGGCAAGCTCAACGCCGACCTCCTCGAGGCGCTCCGCGAGCAGACGATCCTGCCCGAGATGATGGAGCCGCTCGTCACCATCGGGCGGCGCTTCGAGCGCGTGGCCGACCAGGCGCGCAACGTGTGCATGGAGACGCTCTACATGTGCACGGGCGAGTACGCCAAGCACCCCGGGGCGGAGACCTTCCGGATCCTCTTCGTCGGCGAGCACAACGCCTGCCGCAGCCAGATGGCGGAGGCGATCGCGCAGTCGCTCGGCCAGCCCAAGTTCATCTTCTCGAGCGCCGGGCTCGACCCGCGGGCGATCGACCCCCGGACCGCTCGCCTTCATGAAGGAGAAGGGGCTCGACGTCAGCCGCATGGCCCCCAAGGCCATCTACCAGGTCCCGAACCTCGACCACTACCAGGTGATCGTCGGGGTGGCGCCGGAGGCCCAGCAGGCCTTCCCGCGCAGCCCCCGCAAGATGGTCTACGTCGACTGGAGCATCGACGACCCCTCGCGAGTCAAGGGCTCGCCCGAGGAGGTCCGCTCGGCCTACGAGGCCACCTTCGACTTCCTCTCCAGACACGTGCGCGACCTCGTCGGGGCCGTGCTGGGCATCCGCATCGAGTAGCCACCCGAAACACCGCAGGAGACCCCCATGACCCGAGTCCCCCGCTCGACGCCCGATCCGGCCGTCCCTTCTCGCTCTCGCCGCGGCCCTGGTGGCGTCCGCCTGCGGCGGGGGCGGCGGGCAGACGGCGGCGAAGCCCGCGCGCACCGTCATCCAGAACAAGGGCTCGGACACGATGGTCAACGTGGCCCAGGTCTGGGCCGAGGAGTACCGGAAGGTCGCGCCCGACGTCGAGGTCGAGGTGTCGGGGGGCGGCTCCGGCGTCGGCCTCGCCGCCCTCCTCAAGGGGGCGGTCGACATCGCGAACGCGAGCCGGGACATCAAGCCGAGCGAGATCGAGCAGGCCGAGAAGAACACCGGCAAGAAGCCGGTCGGCTTCACCGTCGGCTTCGACGCGCTCGCCGTGTACGTCCACAAGGACAACCCGCTGAACGAGATCACCTTCGAGCAGCTGACCGACCTCTACGCCGAGGGCGGCAAGACGACACGCTGGTCCGAGCTCGGCGTGAAGATCCCCGGCGTCACGGACGACACCATCGTCCGCGTGAGCCGCCAGTCGAGCTCCGGCACCTACGAGTTCTTCCGCGAGCACGTCCTCGGGAACCGGGACTTCCGCATGGGCTCTCGCGACCTCAACGGGTCGAAGGAGGTCGTCGAGCTCGTGGGCAGCACGCCCACCGCGATCGGCTACAGCGGCATGGGCTACGCGACGCCGGCGGTCAAGATGCTGAAGGTCACCTCGAAGCCGGGGAGCCCCGCGGTGGCCCCGACGGTCGCGGCGGTGCACGACAAGACCTACCCGCTCGCGCGCTCGCTCCACCTCTACACGCTCGGCGAGCCGCAGGGGGCGGTCAAGCAGTACATCGACTGGATCCTGTCCGACGCCGGCCAGAAGGTCGTCGAGGAGAGCGGCTACGTGCCGGTCCCTCCCGACCAGCGCGCGAAGCCCTGAGGCCTGGCCCCCGGCAGAGCAAGAAGCCCCGCTCGCGCACGGAGACGATCCCGGCCCATGAGCCCCGAGAACGCCCCCGATCTCGCCCTGGTCGGCCGGCCCCGGCGGCCGCGGTGGGCGATCCTCGGCGAGCGCGCCATCGAGGCCCTCGATCCGCCTGAGCGGGGTGAGCGCGATCCTCTTCGTGGCCGCGATCTTCTTCTTCGTCCTCCGCGAGGCGGCGCCGGTCCTCGTCCGCGACGAGTTCTCGCTCGGGCAGTTCCTCTTCAGCACCGAGTGGTACCCGACCTCGGCCAGCAACGTCCGCTACGGGACGCTCGCCCTCACCGTCGGCACCCTGAGCGTCACCGCGCTCGCCATGGCCCTCGCCGTGCCCTTCGGCCTCGGCGCCGCCATCTACCTCTCGGAGTTCTGCGCGCCCCGCGTGCGCGAGACCCTGAAGGTCGTGATCGAGCTGCTCTCCGCGATCCCGAGCGTCGTCTGGGGGTTCGTCGGCCTCACCGTGATGAGCAGGCTGATCGTGAAGCTGACCGGGGCGCCGGTCGGGCGTCAACGTCCTGAACGGCGGGATCATCCTCGCCCTCATGAGCGTGCCGGTCATCGTCTCGATCGGCGAGGACGCGCTCAAGGCCGTGCCCGACTCCTACCGCGAGGCCGGCCTCGCCCTCGGGGCCACCCGCTGGCAGCTCGTCTACCGGGTGCTCCTGCCCGCCGCGCGCAACGGCCTGCTGGCGGCGGTGCTGCTCGGGGTGGGCCGCGCGGTGGGGGAGACGATGGCCGTGCTGATGGCCACCGGCCACGCGGTCCACATCCCGCACGGCATCCTCGACTCGGTGCGGACGCTCACCGCCAACATCGCGGCCGAGCTCGGGGAGGCGCCGGCCGGCTCCGACCACTACCGGGTCCTCTTCCTCACCGGGATCCTCCTCTTCCTCATCACCTTCGCGGTGAACCTCACGGCGGACTTCGTGGTCCGCGGGATCCGGAGGAAGTAGGCGGTGCGCTTCGCGAGGACGCCGCACATCGCCCGCAAGGAGCGGGCCGAGGCCGCGGCGAAGGCCGTCTTCGCCCTGATGGCCGCGGCGATGGTCGTGCCGCTCGTCCTCATCGTGGGCTACCTCGTCTACCGGGCCTGGCCGTCCCTCGGCTGGGAGTTCCTCGTGGACGTTCCCCGGCGGGGCATGACCGACGGCGGCATCTGGCCCGCGTTCGTCGGCACCCTCTACCTCGTCGGGATCTCGCTCTTCGTCTCCGCCCCCATCGGCGTCCTGGCCGCCGTCTACCTGAACGAGTACGCGAAGGACAACTGGTTCAACCGCGTGGTGCAACCTCGCGGTCATCAACCTGGCCGGCGTCCCGAGCATCGTGCACGCCCTCTTCGGGCTCGGGGCCTTCGTCTACGCCGCGCGCTTCGGCTACTCGATCCTCTCCGCCTCGCTCACCCTCGCGATCATGACGCTGCCCGTCATCATCGCCAGCACCCGCGAGGCGCTCGCCTCCGTGCCCATGGCCTTCCGCGAGGCCTGCTGGAACGTGGGCGCCACGCGCTGGCAGACGATCCGCGCCGTCGTGCTGCCCAACTCGATCAGCGGCATCCTCACCGGCGTCATCCTCCAGGTGAGCCGCGCGGCCGGGGAGACCGCCCCGATCATGTTCACGGGGGCGGTCTTCTTCAAGTCCGTGGCGCGGGGCGACCTCTTCCCCTACGGCCTCCGCGAGCAGTGCATGGCGCTCTCCATGCACCTCTACACCCTCGCCACCCAGGTGCCGAACGTCAAGGAGTCGCTCCCCTACGCGACGGCGGTCGTCCTCCTCGGGTCGGTCCTCCTCGTCAACGCCACCGCCATCGCGCTCCGGGTGTGGCTGCGCGGGCGGAAGAAGTGGTGACGACGTGACCGCCTTCATCAAGGAGATCGAGGTCCAGGACCTGCGCCTCGCCTACGACTCGAAGGAGGTCCTCCACGGGATCTCCTTCGACGTCTACCGCAACGAGATCCTCGCCGTCATCGGCCCCGCCCAGTCGGGCAAGACGTCGCTGCTGCGCTGCCTCAACCGCACGATCGACTTCACCGCCGCGGCCACGGTCTCGGGCACCGATCCGGGTGGCCGGCGAGGACGTGCGCCGGACGAAGGACGTCTTCGCCCTGCGGCGCAAGATCGGCATGGTCGCGCCGCTGCCGGCCGGGCTCCCCCTGACCATCTACGACAACGTGGCCTTCGCGCCGCGGTGCTCCGGGCTCAGCCGGCAGGGCCGACCTCGACCCCATCGTCGAGCGCTGCCTCCGCCAGGCCGCCCTGTGGGACGAGGTCAAGGACCGGCTGGGCGAGCCTCGGCACGGCCCTCTCCGGCGGCCAGCAGCAGCGGCTCACCATCGCCCGGGCCCTCTCCCACCAGCCCGAGATCCTCTGCCTCGACGAGTTCTCGATCGCCATCGACCCCGTCACCACCATGCGCATCGAGGACGTGCTGAAGGAGCTGCGCGCGGGAGATCACGATCGTCCTCGTGACCAACCTGACCCAGCAGGCCCGCCGCCTCTCCGACCGCACGATGTTCCTGTGGGACGGCGAGATCGTGGAGATCGACCGCACGGAGGTCGATCTTCTCGGGATCGCCGAAGAGCGAGCGGACCCGCGACTACGTGAGCGGGGTGTTCGGATGAGCGCCTCTGCCCACGCCATCGAGACGCGCCGCCTGAACCTCTGGTACGGGGGCTTCCAGGCGCTCCGGGACGTGTCGGTCGAGATCAAGCACGGGATCATCACCTCGCTCATCGGCCCGAGCGGCTGCGGCAAGACGACGCTCCTGCGCTGCTTCAACCGCGTCAACGAGCGCTACGGCAACGTGCGGACGACGGGCGAGATCCGGGTCCTCGGGGAGAACATCTACGACCCCGCGGTGTCGCTCGTCGAGCTGCGCAAGGCCGTGGGCATGGTCTTCCAGCGGCCGAACCCGCTGCCCATCTCCGTCTACGAGAACGTCGTCTTCGGCCTCCGCATCCACACGCCGCGCGCCGAGCTCGGGAGGAGCGTCCTCGACGAGGCGGTGGAGAAGGCGCTGACCGAGGTCGGGCCTGTGGAAGGACCTGAAGGACCGCCTGGACGCGAAGGCGACGACGCTCCTCCTCGAGCAGCAGCAGAAGCTCTGCCTCGCCCGGCTCCTCCCGCTGAAGCCCGAGGTCATCCTGATGGACGAGCCGGCCTCGGCCCTCGACGTCGGAGGGCACCCGCGCGATCGAGGAGCTGATGTTCGAGCTGCGCGGGCGCTACACGATCGTCGATCGTGACCCACAACATGGCGCAGGCCCGGCGGGCGAGCGACGAGTGCCTCTTCATGCTGCTCGGGGAGGTCGTCGAGCACGCGCGCACGGAGGACCTCTTCCTGAACCCCCGCGACCCCCGGACCGCCGAGTACATCGAAGGACGATACGCCTAGTCCGACCGGGGTCGGGGGGACGGTGACGGTGAACCTCGAGCCCTTCCCGGGCTCGCTCTCGACCGACACCGACGCCCCCATGCTCTCGGCCAGGTGCCGGACGATCGAGAGCCCGAGGCCGGTGCCTCCGAGCTCGCGGCTGCGGGCCTTGTCCACCCGGTAGAAGCGCTCGAAGATCCGGGGCAGGTGCTCGGCGGCGATGCCGGGACCGTCGTCGGCCACCTCGATCCGCGCCGCCCCCGTCGAGGCCGGGCGCCGTCGTGACTCTCGACCAGGCCCCCGGACGGCGTGTACTTGACGGCGTTGTCCACGAGGTTCTCGAGGATGCGGCGCAGGCGCTCGGGGTCGGTCCGCACCGCCGGGGCGCCCCGGTCCACCCGGCGAAGGCTGATCTCCTTCCGCGCTGGCCGCATCCGCGAAGGAGGCGACGACGTCCTCGGCCACCTCCGCGGGCAGCGTCTCCTCGAGCTCCGGCCCGCGCTCGCCGGCCTCCAGCCGGCTCAGCTCGAGGAGGTCCTCGACGAGGGCGGCCATGCGGTCGGCATGGGTGCGGATCTTGCCGAGGAAGCGCTGGGCGGTCTCCGGCTCCTCGATCGCCCCGTCCTCGAGCGCCTCCACGAAGCCCGCGGATCGAGGTGAGCGGCGTGCGCAGCTCGTGGGAGGCGTTGGCCACGAAGTCGCGCCGGATGCGCTCGAGGCGCTGGCGCTCGGTCGCGTCGTTGAAGGTGAGGACGGCGCCGTGCGGGGTTCCCTCCTCGCCGGGGAAGGGCACGCCGGTGATGGAGAAGACGCGCCGCAGGTGGAGGAGCTCCACCTCGGTCTCGCGCCGCTCCCCCGTCCGCAGCACCTCCTCGATGAGCGCGCCGACCTCGCTCTGGCGGATGACCTCGAGGTAGTGGCGGCCGGGGCGTCGCGCAGGTCGAGGGCCTTCACGAGGCTCGGGTTGGCGAGGATCACGGTGCCCCGTTGGTCCACGGCGAGGACGCCGTCGTCCATCGCGGACAGGATGGCGTCGGTGCGGCCGCGGTCGCGGGCGATCTCGGCCATCCGCTCCTGCAGCTGGTCGGCGGACTGGTTGATGATGCGGGCGAGCTCGCCGAGCTCGTCGTCGCGCCGCACCGGGATGCGGGCGGAGAGGTTGCCCTGCGCGTACTGCCGGGCCGTGTCCATGATCTCGCGCAGCGAGCGGGCCAGCGAGGACGAGAGCAGCACGGAGAGGCCCGCCGTCGCGAGGAGCGCGAGGGCGAGGGCCAGCGCCCCCGCGCGCCACAGGCTCCGGCTCTGCTCCTCGATCGTCTCGATCCCGCGGGAGACGCGAGCCACCCCGACGACCCGCCCGCCGACTGCGCACCGGCACCGCGGCGTAGAGAAGCTCGGCTCCCACGGTGGCGCTGCGCCGCTCGGAGCGCGCCGTCGCTCCGGCCAGCGCGGCCTGGACCTCGGGCCGGTCGGCGTGGTTCGCCATGCGCTCGAGCGCCTCCCCGGAGGCCGCGGAGTCGGCGAGGACCCGGCCGTCGGGGAGATCACGGTGACACGCGCGTTCACCTCGCGGGCGGCCGCGTCCACGATCGGGTCGAGCGTTTCGGCGCTCGTGCCGGCAGCGAGCGCCTGCTCGACCACGCGGGCCATGAGGCGCGCCTCGGCGGTCAGGGTCGCGAACGCGTCGTCCCGCGCCCGGCGGTCGAGCGAGGGGCCGGCCAGGAGCGAGGAGGACGGCCAGGGCCACCCCCGCCGCCACCACCGCCGTCAGGACCATGCGCCCGCGGAGCGACAAGCGTCTTCTCATCTCTCGTCCTCCCGGGACATACGGTAGCCCAGCGATTTGACGGTGATGAGGCGATCGGCGACCCCGGGCAGCTTCTCGCGGAGGCGCCGCACGTGCACGTCCACGGTGCGCGTGCCCTCGGCGTAGGAGTAGCCCCAGACCTGCTCGAGGAGCGCCTGGCGGGAGAGAACGCGGCCCTGCGCCTCGACGAGGGCGACGAGGAGGGCGAACTCCTTCGCGGTGAGGTGCACCGCCTGGCCCTCGCCACCGGACGGTGTGCCGCGTGGCGTCGATCTCGAGCGCGCCGAAGACGAGCGGCGCCTCCTCGTCCTCGTGGCGCTCGAGGCGGCGCATCAGGGCGCGGACCCGGGCCACGAGCTCCTTGGGGCTGAACGGCTTCACCACGTAGTCGTCGGCACCCACCTCGAGGCCCACCACGCGGTCGGACTCGTCGCCCCGCGCGGTCAGCATGATGACCGGCAGGGCGCGGGTGCGCTTGTCGCGGCGCAGCTCCGCGCACAGGCTGAGGCCGTCCACGCCGGGCAGCTGCAGGTCGAGGATCACCACGTGATAGCTCCCCGCGCGCAGCCGCTCGAGCGCCCGCCGGCCGTCGCCGACCGCCTCGACCTCGAAGCCCTCGGCCCGCAGGTAGTGGGCGATCAGCTCGACGATGTCCGGGTCGTCCTCGACGACGAGGGCTCGCTTCATGAACGGCTGTAAGCATACCCAGCCGACCGGGGGTTTGGGGCGCGGGAGCCCCGCCAGTCCCCATGGCGCAGGATGACCAAGCCGGTCCGCCGTCCGACCGGGCTGGGGTATGCTGGTCGTTCGGGGTTTGCGAGGATGAGCGGGAGCGAGCAGACGTACTTCCAGAAGGGCTTCAACCTCAAGAAGGTCGTGGGGCCGGTCCTCGCCCAGAGCTACCACTCGCGCGTCGTGGACCGGCTGAAGGAGCTCGGGCTACGCGGCCCGCGCCGGCGAGGTGCGGGTGAAGCTCGCCCGCGAGTTCGGCTTCTGCTACGGCGTCGACCGCGCGGTCGAGTACGCGTACGAGGCGCGGGAGAAGTTCCCCGACCGGCGGATCTTCCTCTCCGGCGAGATCATCCACAACCCCGAGGTGAACGGCCGCATCGAGGCGCTCGGGATCCGCATCCTCCCCGACCACCGCAGCCCCGAGGAGCGCTACGCCGGGGTCGAGGCGGCGGACGTGGTCATCCTGCCCGCCTTCGGCGTGCCGGTCGGCGGAGCTGCAGCACCTGCGCACGAAGGGCTGCGTCCTCGTGGACACGACCTGCGGCAGCGTGCTGAACGTCTGGAAGAACGTCCACCGCTACGCGCGGGACGGCTTCACGTCCGTCATCCACGGCAAGCACTACCACGAGGAGACGAAGGCCACCGCCTCGCAGGCGCTCACCCACCCCGGCGGGCACTACCTCTGCGTGAAGGACCGGCCCGAGGCGGAGGTCGTCTGCGAGTTCATCCGCGGCGACGGTGACCGCCGAGGCGCTCCTCGAGCGCTTCCGCGAGGCGACGAGCCCCGGCTTCGACCCCGAGCGCGACCTGCAGAAGATCGGCCTCGCCAACCAGACGACCATGCTGATGACGGAGAGCCTGGAGATCCAGGAGATGCTCCGCTCGGCGATGCGCGACCGCTGGGGCGAAGCGGCGCTCGCCGAGCGCTTCCGCGCCTTCGACACCATCTGCTCCGCCACGCAGGACCGGCAGGACGCGGTGCTGAAGATGCTGGAGGAGGGCGGGCTCGACGTGATGGTGGTGATCGGCGGCTACAACAGCAGCAACACGCAGGCCCTCGCGCGCATCTGCGCGCAGCGGCTGCCGACCTACCACATCAGCGGCGCCGACCGGATCCAGGGCGCGACGTCCGCCACCGCCCGGTCGGCGGGCACGACGAGACCACCGCCGAGCGCTGGCTGCCCGAGGGCCCGGTGACGGTCGGCCTCACCGCCGGCGCCTCCACCCCGAACAACGTGGTGGGCGAGGTCGTCGAGCGGATCCTGGCCTGCGGGGGCGGACTTCGGAGGAGCTGACGGCGGCTCCTTGATCCAGCCGCCCGGGGACGGGCACCGACAATACGATTCTCGTCTCGCACGTCGGCGAGGGCGATCGGCCAGGCGCTCATCGCATCTCCTTCGGCTCCGCGGCGTTACCAGGCGGCACGGAGCCTGATGGTATAGTGCCTCGATTCCGGAGGGTTCATGCTGCTGGACGGGAAGCGCGGCCTCATCCTGGGGATCGCGAACAAGCGCTCGATCGCCTGGGGCATCGCCCAGGCGGCGCACCGCGAGGGCGCGCGGCTGGCCGTGACCTACCAGGGCGAGCGGCTCGAGGAGAACGTGCGGGAGCTCGCGCCGCAGCTCCGCGACCCGCTCGTCCTGCCCTGCGACGTCACGAAGGACGAGGACCTCAAGGCGCTCGCCGCGTCGGTCAAGGAAGGGCTCGGCGGGCTCGACTTCGTCGTGCACGCGGTGGCCTTCGCGCTGCGCGAGGAGCTCGACGGCGAGTTCGTGAACACCTCGCGCGAGGGCTACCGCATCGCCCAGGACATCTCCTCCTACTCGCTCACCGCGCTCGCCCGCGAGACGGCGCCCCTCATGGAGGGCGGGCGGCAGCATCGTGACCCTGAGCTACCTCGGCGGCGAGCGCGTGGTGCCGCACTACAACGTCATGGGCGTGGCCAAGGCCGCGCTCGAGATGTCGGTGCGCTACCTCGCCGCCGACCTCGGCCCGAAGGGCATCCGGGTGAACGCGATCTCGGCGGGCCCGATCAAGACCCTCGCCGCGTCGCGGCGTCCACGGGCTCTCGAAGATGCTCGAGTACCACCGCACCCACGCCCCGCTGCGCAAGAACACCGACCAGGAGGAGGTGGGCGACGCCGCGCTCTTCCTCCTCTCCCACCTCTCC
Organism: uncultured Acidobacteriota bacterium; assembly: GCA_963697835.1. Taxonomy (GTDB): domain Bacteria; phylum Acidobacteriota; class Vicinamibacteria; order Fen-336; family Fen-336; genus DATBSL01. Next base: position 228,074 of record CAVOPG010000001.1, read on the forward strand.
CGGGGGGTCACCGGCGAGGTCATCCACGTGGACGGCGGCTTCCACGTGATGGGCATGGCGGCCCTCTAGGCAGGGCTCGCGCCGCCTTCCGGAAGGCACCTTGCCGCGGTCCTTTCCGCTCCTCGCCGCGCTCCTCCTCGCGGCCGTCCCCGCGCCGGGCCCAGGCCCCGCGCGCGCCGGCATGCCCCGAAGGCGGCGCCGCCTGCTCGCCGGCCGAGGAGCCGGGCCTCGACCCGGGCGAGCTGCACGTCCGGGCCGAGTCCTACGAGCAGGTGGCCAAGGGCCACTTCGAGGCGCGGGCCTCGTGGACCTGCGCCTCGGCGGAATGCGCATCCAGGCCGACAAGGCGGACGTCTTCGAGGACGAGCAGCCCGACGGCACCGTCGAAGCGGCGGCTCGTGGCCGAGGGCAACGTCGTCTTCATCCGCGGCGAGGAGCGCCTGTCCGGGGACCGGATGGAGATGGACGAGACCGGCCGCGGCTTCTTCGAGAACGCGGTGGGCTACGTCGAGCCCGGCGTCTTCGTCGAGGGCCGGCGGGTCGAGCGCGTCGACGACGACACCTACCGCGTCGAGGGGGGCAAGTTCACCTCCTGCGCCCAGCCCAACCCGCGCTGGAAGTTCACCGCGTCGCGCGCGCGACGATCGAGGTGGACGACAAGATCATGGCCACGAACGCGCGTCTTCAAGGTGAAGGGGGTGCCCGCGTTCTACCTGCCGTACCTCTACTACCCGATCCGGAAGGACGGCCGCTCCACCGGCTTCCTCTTCCCCCACTTCGGCCACTCGTCCTACCGCGGCTTCAAGGTGGGCACCGGGTTCTTCTGGGCCATGGGCCGCAGCCTCGACCAGACCTTCTACGCCGACTACTACTCGACGATCGGCCTCGGCTTCGGCCACGAGCTGCGCTACGCGCAGCAATCCCCGTCGCGGGGCACGTTCCGCACCTACCTCTTCCGGGTCCAGGAGAAGGACCTCGTCACGGACCCCGACGACCGGGGAGATCGTCAGCGGCCGGCCCGTCCGCCGCGGACTACGACATCGACTGGAACGCGCTCCAGATGCTGCCCGGGCAAGGTCCGGGCCACCGTGAACGTCCGCAAGTACAGCGACCTCCTCTTCCAGCAGCGCTTCCAGGACAGCTTCAACCTCGCCTCGAACCGCACCGAGCGCTGGTCGGGCGCGCTCGAGAAGGACCTCAAGCTCGCCGTGCTGAGCGCGTACGCGGACACCACGAGCACCTACTTCGGCACCGACTACCAGCACGTCAACGGGCGGCTGCCCGGCGTCTCCCTGCGGCGCTTCCCGCGCCAGGTCGGGTGGGGCAAGATCGTCTTCGGGCTCGAGGCGACCGCCGACCGCATCCGCTACGGCAACCAGGATCGCGGTCGACACCTGGTCGCGCTACGACGTCGGCCCCACCGTCTCGCGGCCCTTCTCCCTGAGCTTCCTCGACTTCAACCCCTCGGTCGGCTACCGCTACACGCACTACGGCGCGAGCTACGGGCTGGACGAGGACGAGCAGAACGCGATCGTGGGCCCGCCCCTCGACCGCTCGTTCTTCGAGACGCAGGCTCGAGATGCGGGGGCCGACGTTCTCCCGCGTCTTCGACACCCCCGGCTTCGGCTACTCCGAGCGCTTCAAGCACACGATCGGGCCCGAGGTCTCCTGGACCTACAGGACGCGGGTCGAGGACTTCAACTCGATCCCGAAGTTCGACGGGGACGACTACTACCTCGGCACCAACCAGATCGCCTACTCGCTCGTCCAGCGCTTCTACGCGAAGCGCCGCGGGCCGACCGGCAAGCGCCCTGCCCTACGAGTTCTTCAACTGGCGGCTGATGCAGACCTACTACGTGCAGATCGCGGACGGGCAGGGCAACTACGATCCCAACTACTCCTCCTCCGCGTTCGGGCCCGGCTTCAAGCCCGAGCACCTCTCGCCGCTCATGTCGCGCATGCGCCTGCGGCCCTCGCCGGGACTACTCCCTCGACTTCGACGTCGAGTACGACGTGAACTTCAAGCAGGTCCGCCGCACGAGCGTCTCCGGCAACATCGGCACGCCCCGGGTGATGCTCCAGGCGGGGTGGTCGCGCTCGGTGCGCCTCGCCGAGGACCCCGCCGAGCGCACCGTGGGCGGCCCACTCGCTGCGCGGCAGCACGATCGATCGCGATCTTGCCGAAGCGCTTCACCGTCGAGGGCTCGGCCGACTACGACCTCGTGAACAAGCATCCTCTGGCAGATGCGGGGCCAGGTCCGCTACGCGGTCCAGTGCTGCGGCTTCGCGCGTCGAGCACATCCGCTACAACTGGAACGGGCGCGACGAGGTGCAGTGGCGCTTCAACCTCGAGCTCGCCAACGTGGGCTCGATGGGCAACTTCATGGGGGCGGACTCGACGGGCAACCGCCAGGGGCTCGGGGGCTACCGGTGAGGCTCCTCGTCACGGGCGCCGGAGGCTTCGTGGGCGGGCACCTCGTGGACTTCCTGCACGCGGAGGAGCCGGGGGTCGAGATCCTCGGGGTCGTGCTGCCCCAGGGCGGGGTGTCGTGGCGCGCCGCCGCGGGAGCGCGCGTTCTCGAGGCCGACCTCAACGACCCCGCGGCGGCGGCGGCCGTGGTCGAGGAGGTGCGGCCCGACCGGATCATCCACCTCGCCGGCCAGTCGAGCGTGCACCTGTCCTGGCTCGACCCCGCCGGCACGATGCGGACGAACGTGCTCGGCATCGTCCACCTCCTCGACGCGGTGCGGACGCAGCGGCCTGCGGCCCTCCGGTGCTCGTGGTGGGCAGCGCCGAGGAGTACGGCCCGGTCGGGCCGGAGGAGATGCCGATCCGCGAGGACGCGCCGCTGCGGCCCGCCTCGCCCTACGCGGTGAGCAAGGTCGCGCAGGGAGCGCTCGCGCTCCTCTACGGGCCGGCGGGCGGCATGCGGGTCGTCCTGACCCGCACGTTCCACCACACCGGCCCCGGGCGGGGCGAGGCGTTCGCGGAGAGCTCGTTCGCCCGCCAGATCGCCGAGATCGAGGCGGGGCTGCGGCCCCCCGTGCTGAAGGTCGGGAACCTCGAGGCGGTGCGCGACTTCGCGGACGTGCGCGACGTGGTGCGCGCCTACTGGATGCTGCTCGAGAAGGGGGAGGCCGGTGCCGCCTACAACGTCTGCACCGGGACGGGCCGCCACATACGGCGAGCTGCTCGACCTCCTCCTCGCGGACTCGAGCGCGCACGTCGAGGTGCGCGTGGACCCCGAGCGGCTGCGTCCCTCCGACGTGCCCGCGCAGGTCGGCGATCCCGCCCGCCTGCGCGCGGCCACGGGGTGGGAGCCGCGGATCCCCCTCGAGCGCACGCTCCGCGACCTGCTCGACGACTGGAGGGCCCGCACCGCGACGGCCGCCCCGCCCGCGCCATGAGGGTCCTGCTCACCGGCGCGACCGGGTTCCTCGGGCGGACGGTGGCCCGACACCTCGCGCGGCGCGGCCACGCCCTGCGCGTGCTCGCCCGGCCCACGAGCCGGCTCGAGGGGCTTCCCGAGGGGGTCGAGGTCGCGACCGGGGACGTGACCGACGCGGTCTCGCTGGCGCGGGCCGCCGAGGGCTGCGGCGCCGTCGTTCACCTGGCCGCCCTCGTGAAGATCTGGGTCCCGGACCCTCCGCTCTTCGAGGCGGTGAACGTGGGCGGGCTCCGGAACGCGCTGGCGGCGGCCCGGGTCGGCGGGCGCCCGGCTCGTCTACACGTCCTCCTTCATCGCTCTCGGCCCCTCGGGCGCCGGAGCGCTCGACGCGTCGCGGCCGCACCCCGGGCCGCCCTTCCGCAACGCCTACGAGCGCACGAAGGCCCGCGCCGACGCGCTCGGCGCGGGAGGCTGCGGCCGGGGGGCAGGACGTCGTCACCCTCTACCCCGGCGTCATCTACGGCCCCGGCGACATGACCGAGGGCAACATCGTCGCCCGCATGATCGCCGACCACCTGAACGGCCGCCTGCCCGCGCTCGTCGGCCCCGCCGACCGCCGCTGGTCCTACTCCTTCGTCGAGGACGTGGCGGAGGGCCACGCCCTCGCTCTCGAGAAGGGCCGCCCCGGCGACCGCTTCGTGCTCGGCGGCGAGAACGCGACGCTCGCGCGCGTCTTCGACCTGGTGCGGGAGATCACCGGCGCCCGGCCGCCCGCGCTGGCGGATCCCGTACGGCGTCGCCTCCGCCCTCGGGCGGGCGCAGTGGCTGTGGGCCGAGCTGACCGGCCAGCCGCCGCCGCTCACCCACGGCGAGGTCGGCGTCTTCCGCGAGGAGTGGGCCTGCGACAGCGCCCGGGCCGGGCGCGAGATCGGCTACGAGTGGCGGCCGCTCGCCGAGGGGCTGCGCGAGACGGTGCGCTGGCTGCGTTCGTCGGGCCTCGTTCCCCCCGCGGGGAGCGCTTCGTGAGCCTCGCCCGGGGCGAGCTCGCCCGGAGGGTCGTCCACGTCGGCTGCGTCGCCTTCGCGCTCCTGCTGCGCTGGCTGACGTGGTGGCAGGGCGCCCTCCTCGCCCTCTCTGCCTTCCTCTTCAACTGGCAGGTGCTTCCCCGGGTCGGCGGGAAGGGGATGTGGCGAGGCGCGGACGTCGAGCGCGGCTACCCGGTCGGCATCCTCGCCTACCCCCTCGCCGTGCTCGCCCTCATCCTGCTCTTCCGCGACCACCTGTGGATGGCGGCGGCCGGCTGGGGCATCCTCGCGGTGGGCGACGGGATGGCCTCGCTCGTGGGCCAGGCGGCGGGCGGAAAGCGCCTCCCCTGGAACCCGCGCAAGGGCTGGGTCGGCTTCGGCGCGTTCGTCGCCTGTGGCACGGCGGCCGCGGCTTTCCTCTCGGCGTGGGTCGCGCGGCTCTCCCTCGCCCCCGCCGCCCCGCACTGGCCGCGCACCGTGGGCATCGCCCTCGCTCTCGCCCTCGTTTGCGCCCTCGTCGAGTCGCTCCCCACGACGCTCGACGACAACGTGACGGTACCCCTCGCGGTGGCGCTCGTCCTGCCCCTGTTCGCCGCGGCGGAGCCGGGCCTCCTCCTCGCCGACGAGCGCTTCGCGAGACGCGCCCTCCTCGGCCTCGCGGTGAACCTGGGCGTCGCCGTGCTCGCCTTCCTCGCGCGCTCGATCGACGTCTCGGGCGCCGTCTCGGCGGTCGTGATCGGGACGGCGATCACCGCCTCACTCGGCCTGCCCGGCCTCGCGCTCATGGTCGCGTTCTTCGTCCTCGGCACGGCGGCCACGAAGGTCGGCTACCGCGAGAAGGCCGCGCGCGGGATCGCGCAGGAGAAAGGCGGGGCCCGCGGCTGGCGGCACGCATGGGCGAACGGCGGCGTCCCCGCCTTCCTGGCCGTGCTCGCGGGAATGGCGCCGCCGGGCCCCCGCGACCTGCTCGCCCTCGCCTACGCCGCCGCGGTCGCGACCGCGGCCGCCGACACCTGCTCGTCCGAGGTGGGCAAGGCCTGGGGCCGCCGCACCTTCCTGATCACTTCGCTCCGTCCCGTGCCCCCCGGCACCGAGGGGGCGGTGAGCCTCGAGGGAACGCTCGGCGGCTTCCTCGGCGCGCTCGCCGTGGGCGCGACGGGCGTCCTCGTCTCCCTCTTCGACTGGCCCGCTGCCCTCCTCGTGGCGGTGGCCGGGCTCCTCGGCAGCCTCGCCGAGAGCGTCCTCGGCACGGTGGCCGAGCGGCGCGGATGGATGGACAACAACCTGCTGAACGCGGCGAACACCGCGATCGGCGCCCTCGTCGTCACCTTGATCGTCCGACTGCTATGAAGAAGCTCGGGACTTACTTCGGCTCGTCCTCGCCGCCGAAGATCTCGCTCAGCGTCCCCTCGTCGAGGGGGATCGTGTCCGCGGCGCTGATCTCGCCACCGCTCCGGGCCCGGGTCTCGTCGGCGCCGATCAGGCCTTCCTCCGTCCCGCCCGCGGCGGCGGCGCCGCCCGCCCGGTGCTGCCCGACGACCACGCGGGAGGCGCGCGCGACGCGTCCGTGGAGGCGGTAGCCCCGCAGCATCTCCCGCACCACGACGTGGTCGTGCTCGGCGTCCTCGACAGGCTGCGTGCCCACCGCCTCGCTGAAGGCGGGGTCGTAGGGAAGGCCGAGGACGGGGATCCGCTCGAGGCCCTCCTGCTGCAGGGTCTGCAGGAGCTGGGTGCGGACGAGGATGAGGCCCTCGATGAGGGGGTTGCCCGCGTAGGTCTGCTCCGCCGCCTCGAGCGCGCGGTCGAGGTTGTCGAGGATGTCGATGAACTTGAGAAGGAGCTTCTCGTGGCGCCTCTCGAACTGGCGCTCCACGTCGCGGGTGACGCGCTCGCGGAAGCCCTCGTTCTCGATCTTGACCTGGCGGTAGGCGGCGAGGACCTCGGTCAGCCGGTCCTCGGCGAGCCGGGCCCGGCGCTCGAAGTGCTCCGCCACGCCCGCCTCGGGGGGGGCCTCCAGCACGGGCTCGGCCGCCGCCTCCTCCGTCTCGTCGTCGCTCTGTGGCCCGTCGGGGTCGTCGACGGGATCCTGGTTCAAGGTGCCCCCCCGGCCGAATCAACGGATTATAGCCCCCGGCCGGAGGGGGGGCCAGCGAGCAGGATCACGACGTCGACCACGTTGGTGCCCGGTCGCGCCCGGTCACGACGAGGTCGCCCAGCGGGCCCAGGTAGTTGCGGGTGTCGCTCGCCGCCAGGAAGGCGGCCGCGGGGGCGAGGCCGAGGGCGGCGGCGCGGGCGACCGAGGTGTCGTCGGCGATCCCTCCCGCGGCGTCGCTCGCCCCGTCGATGCCGTCGGTGGCGAGGCTGGCCACCACCGCCGGGACGGGGAAGCCGGCGAGGCACTGGGCCGCCGCGACCGCCAGCTCCTGGTTGCGGCCCCCCTGGCCGTCGCCGCGGACCGTGACCGTCGTCTCGCCGCCGGCGAGGAGGCAGACCGGCGGCGCGGCCGGCCGGGACGACTCGACGCACTCGCGCAGCACGGCCACGAGCACGCGCGCGACCTCCCGCGCCTCGCCCTCGAGGCGCGTGGTGAGGACGAGCGGGCGCAGCCCCTGGCGCCGCGCCTCGCGCGCCGCGGCCTCGACGCTCAGGCGGTTGCTGCCGACGATCCGCGTGGCCGCCCGGCGGAAGGCCGCGTCCCCGGGCTTCGGCGTCTCGGGTCGAGCTCGCCCCGCGCGCCGGCCTCGAGGCGCGCGCGCACGGCGGCGGGCACGTCGTCCAGGATCTCCCGGCGCCGCAGGACGACGAGCGCGTCGGCGAACGTGGTGGGATCGGGCACCGTCGGGCCGGAGGCGATCGTGGACAGGTCGTCTCCGACCACGTCGGAGAGCACGAGCGTCACCACCCGCGCCGGGGCCGCCGCGCGCGCGAGGCCGCCGCCCTTGAGCCGCGACAGGTGCTTGCGCACGGCGTTCATCTCGTGGATCGTCGCCCCCGCGCGGAGGAGGAGCGCCGTCGTGCGCGCCTTGTCCTCGAGCGTGATGCCTTCCGCCGGCGACGGCAGGAGCGCGGACGCCCCGCCGGAGAGGAGCACGAGCAGCAGGTCCTCCCGGCCGAGGCCGCGGGCGAGCGCCTCGACCTCGGCGGCGGCGGCGAGGCCCGCGCGCGTCGGGCACCGGGTGGCTCGCGGTGAGGAGCCGCACTCGGGCCGAGCGGCCCTCGTCGGCGGCCGTCGACACGGCGACGCCCTCGGCGAGCCGGTCGCCCGAGCACCTCCTCGGCGGCGCGGGCCATCGGCACCGCGGCCTTGCCGACCGCGACGATCACGACGCGACCGCGGCCGAGCCGGTGGCGGACGCCGGCCGCCTCGAGGACCCCGGCGCGCAGCGTCAGCTGGCGGCGACACGAGGCGGTGGGGGTCGGCGGCGAGGAGGGCCTTCGCGCAGGATGGCCTGCGCGGCGGCGCGCAGCCGCGCTCGGCTCCGGCGAGCGGTCAATGCCGCTGCCGCGGGTCGAGGTCGCTCAGGCGGCTGAGGGCGTCGAAGCTCTGGAGGACGGTCTCGGCGAGCTCGGGGAAGTGCTCGCAGGCAGCACAGCTCGTCCAGGCGGCCGCAGAGCGCGCGGCAGGCCCGGTCGGCCACCTCCCGGTTGCTCTCGTCGAGGATGCCCGAGGCCTGCAGGTACTCGATGTGCCGCAGGAACTCTTCGCGGTAGAAGTTCGAGAGAGCCACCCGTCTCGCCACGTCCATCCGTGCCTCCGCGGTCCGCGCTGTTTACACTTTTTCACGTTAGTCCGAATGCTCGCGGGGCTGTCAACAAGCCGGATGGCTCATGCCCATCGAGCTGTGAGCTGGACCGCACCGGCCGTCGGCCGCACCCGCTCAGCCGAGCGGCAGGTGGGGCTCGGCGTTCATCGCGAGGTCGCCGCGCACGCCCCGGCGGAAGCCCACGAAGCCGGCGGCCGCGATCATGGCGGCGTTGTCGGTGGTGAGCGGGAGGGGCGGGATGAAGATGGGCAGGCCCAGCTCGCGCGCGGCCCGCTCCGCCTCGCGCGCGCAGCCGCGAGTTGGCGGCGACGCCTCCGGTCAGGATGAGGCTCCGGGGGCGGTGCTCGCGGGCGGCCTTGACGAGCCCGCGCACGAGGGCGGTGACGACCGCCCTCTGGAACGAGGCCACGAGGTCGCGCACCCGGGTCGGGACGTCGGCCGGGTCGGCCACGGGCGGGATGCCCTCGCGCTTCACGTGGAGGAGCACCGCCGTCTTGATGCCGCTGAACGAGAAGTCCGCGCGCCCGTCCTTGATGCGCGCGACGGTGAACTCCACCGCCTGGTCGTTCGGCCCCCTCGGCGAGGCGATCGATGACGGGCCCGCCGGGATAGCCGAGGCCGAGGAGCTTCGCCACCTTGTCGAACGCCTCGCCGGCCGCGTCGTCCCGCGTCCGCCCGAGGAGCCGGTAGACCCCCTCCTCGGGCACGTCGTAGAGGCTCGTGTGCCCGCCGGAGACGACGAGGGCGAGCGCGGGCAGCGGGAGGTCGCCGTGGGCCAGGAAGGCGGCCTCGACGTGCCCCGCCACGTGGTGCACCGGGACGAGCGGCTTGGCGTGCACGAGGGCGATCGCCTTCGCCGCCTGCACGCCCACGAGCAGCGAGCCGACGAGCCCCGGCCCCTGCGTCACCGCGACCGCGTCGAGGTCGGGGAAGCCAGCCCCCGACTCCTCCATCGCGGACTCGATCACCGGCACGATGTTCTCGATGTGGTGGCGCGAGGCGAGCTCCGGGACGACGCCGCCGTAGGGGGCGTGGACCGCGGCCTGGCTCGAGACGACGTTCGAGAGGATGCGCCGGCCGTCCTCGACGACCGCGGCCGCGGTCTCGTCGCAGGAGGTCTCGATGCCGAGGACGAGGGCCACGCCGGCTACCGCTCCGCGCCGGGGCCGGCGGCGCCGGCGAGGGTCGCGCAGGCTCTCCGCGAAGGGCGGCCGGGCGACACCCCTCTCGCAGACGATGGCGGTGACGTAGCGGTGCGGCGTGACGTCGAAGGCGGGGTTGCGGACGAGGACACCCTCGGGGGCCACGCGGCGGCCCGCCACGTGCGTGACCTCCTCCGCCGGGCGCTCCTCGATCGGGATGTCCGGCGCCGGTGGGGGTCGCGAGGTCGAAGGTCGACACCGGCGCCGCCACGTAGAACGGGATGCCGTGCTCCCGGGCGAGGACCGCGACGGTGTAGGTCCCGATCTTGTTCGCCACGTCGCCGTTCGCGGCGATGCGGTCCGCGCCGACCACCACCGCGTTGATCTCGCCGCGCGCCATCAGGTGTCCCGCCATGTTGTCGGCGATCAGGGTCGTGGGGATCCCGTCCTGCAGCAGCTCCCACGCGGTGAGCCGCGCCCCCTGGAGCCACGGCCGCGTCTCGTCGGCGAAGACGGCCTTCACCTTGCCGAGGCGCGCCGCGGAGCGGACGACGCCGAGCGCCGTGCCGTAGCCGGCGGTGGCGAGGGCACCCGCGTTGCAGTGGGTGAGGACGCGCGCCTCCGCCGGCAGCAGCTCCGCCCCGAGGTCGCCCATGCGGCGGCAGGACGTCGAGGTCCTCCCGCTGGATGGCGAGCGCCTCGTCGAGGAGGGCGGCGCGCAGCAGGTCGCCCCCCTGCGGAGCGACCGACTCGAACCGGCGGCGCATCCTCCCGATCGCCCAGAAGAGGTTGACCGCGGTGGGCCGCGTGGCGGCGAGCGTCGCGCACATGTCGCGCCACTCGGCGCGGAGCGCCGCTCCCTCGCTCCGCGTGACGCGGGCGCCGAGGGCGAGGCCGAGGGCGGCGGCCACCCCGATCGCGGGGGCGCCGCGGATCGCCATGTCCTTGATCGCGGCCGCGACCTCGTGGTGGTCGCGGCAGCGGAGGAAGACCTGCTCGGCCGGCAGGCGCCGCTGGTCGATCATCACGACGACGCCGTCCTCCCACGCCACCGTCGGGACCACGCCCACCTCCGGGAAGAGCATATGTCATCACGCTACAATCGTCCCCACCATGATCCCGGTCGAGGAAGCGCTCGAGATCGTCCTGCGCGAGGCGCGGGCGCTTCCGGACGAGGAGGTGACGCTCGAGGAGTCGCTCGGCCGCGTCCTGGCCGAGGACGTCGCCTCCGACCGCGACCTGCCCCCCTTCGACCGCGCGGCGATGGACGGCTACGCGCTGCGGGCGGCGGACGTGGCCGGCGCCCCGGCGGCCCTCGACGTCGTCGGCGAGGTGCGGGCCGGCCAGTGGCCCGACCTCACGGTCGGTCCGGGCCAGGCCGTGCGCATCATGACCGGCGCCCCGGTCCCGGCCGGCGCCGACGCCGTGCAGCAGGTCGAGAAGACCCAGCCTCTCGACGAGTTCCGGGTGACGATCCTGGCCCCGGTCGCCGCCGGCGCGAACGTGTCGCCCCGCGGCTCCGAGGTCCGCGCGGGGGACGTCGTCCTCGCGCGCGGCCGGGCGATCGACCCCTCGGCGATCGCGGTGCTCGCCTCCGCCGGCCGGGCGCGCGTGCGCGTCGCGCCGGCGGCCGGGCGTCGCCGTCCTCGTCACCGGCGACGAGATCGTGGACGTGGCGGACAGTACCCGCCCCCGGCCAGATCCGCAACAGCAACGGCCCGGCGGTGGCGGCCCAGGCGCGGCTCGCCGGCGCCTCGGTGCGCCTCCTCGGCGTGGCCCCCGACCGGCAGGACGCGATCGCGGACGCGCTGCGCGGCGCGCTCCCCGCCGACGTGCTCGTCGTCTCCGGCGGCGTCTCCGCCGGCGACTACGACCTCGTCGAGCCGGCGCTCCTCGACCTCGGGGCGGTCTTCTTCTTCACGAGGGTGGCGATCAAGCCGGGGGCGCCTCTCGTCTTCGGCCGCCTCGGCGCGGCGCTCGTCTTCGGCCTGCCCGGCAACCCCGTCTCCGCGCAGGTGACCTTCGACCTCTTCGTGCGGCCCGCCCTCCTGAAGATGCAGGGGGCGCGCGTCGCTTCGCGCCCGCGCGTCGGGGTGGAGCTCGCCGGCCGCGGTCGATGAACCGCTCGGGCCGCAAGGCCCACGTGCCGGCCCGCGTGCGCTTCGAGGGCGGACGGCTCGTCGCCCGCCCGGTGCGCTCCATGGGCTCGGGCGACCTCGCCGCCCACGCGCGCGCGAACGCCCTCGTGGTGATCGAGGCCGACCGCGTGCAGGCCGCGGCCGGCGAGACGGCCGAGGCGGTGCTCCTCGGCAGCTTCCTGGAGGACGACGGTGCGCCAACCTAGCGTCGGACGACCCGCCCGGCCCGCCGGGTCCTCCTGAGCCACCTCGACCGCGAGGGCGCGGCCCGCATGGTGGACGTGTCGGCGAAGCCCGTGACCGCCCGCGAGGCCGTCGCCCGAGGGCGCATCACGATCGCGCCGGCGGCCATGCGCCTCGTGCGCGCGGCGCCGCCTGAAGAAGGGCGGGGTCGTCGAGGTCGCCCGCCTCGCCGGGATCATGGCCGCCAAGCGGACGGCCGATGCGATCCCCCTCTGCCATCCCCTGCCGCTCGCGCACGTGGACGTGGACGCTACTCGCCGCGGCGCGACGGCTTCGTGATCGAGGCGCGCGTCCGCACGGACGCGCGGACCGGCGCCGAGATGGAGGCGCTCCACGCGGTGGCCGTCGCCGCCCTCACCGTCTACGACATGGTCAAGGCCGCGGACAAGGCGATGACGATCGGCGAGATCCGCCTCGTCCGCAAGACGGGCGGCCGCAGCGGCGACTACCGGCGGCAGTAGTGTTGGTCGAACCTGGGCATTTCGCCCTCGGCTGCGCCAGCGGGGAGGCGCGGCGCGCGAGATGCACCTAGCGCGCCTGGCGAAGGATGTCCCGAAGGCGTTCGCCAGCCTCTGGCATGCCCTTGAGCTCGATCAGCGGGTTCAGCTCTCGGAAGATCTGCGCTTCATCGAGCCGTCCCGCTTGCCGGATCGCGATGCCGCGGACGTCGAGCCAGTCGATTTCGCGTCCCGAGAACGCCTTCAGGACGATCAGGTCTTCCGCGCAGCAGGTGCGCAGAAACAGGCCCGGGCCGACGGCGAAGTCCGACGACCGCTCGATCAGCCGCTCCTCGAAGGGGAGACCTCCGAGCGCAACGTCGAGGCCGACGGTGTTGCTGGCCTCGATGAGAACCACGCGGCGAGAAAGCGCCAACTCGCGCGCGCCTTCAACGCGGGCCCGGAACGCGGCCAGCAGCCGGTCCACGAACCTCTCCTCGCCACCGAAGCCGGTGAGCAGGGTCAGGTCGGCATCGGCCGTCGTTCGCGGCTCTCCCCAGCGGGAAACGACGATGCCGCCGATGAAGCAGAACCGCCAGCCCTGTGAGGAACAGAAAGCCTGCAGCTCGAGGGCGGCTTCGAGAATGGGACTCAACGCGAGTGCAGGCGGCGGAAGAGATCCTGCTGCTGGAGAAGGCCCGACTGCCCCCGTCGATTCGCCAGAACCTCTGCCGGCCAAGGCATCGAGAAGAGAGCCTCGGCGCAGAACAGGGCCCGCTCGGCGGAGAGCGAGCGCAGCTCGCGCCGGCGCTGCTCTTCGAGCAGCGGTCCCGTCACCGACCAGTTCTCGACCCAGCGGCTTTCGTCCGTCGCCATGAACCCGATTATACCGGTAGGCGAGGTCGGCGAGGCGTCGAGTACCGGTGACGGTGGGTCCGCTCCGGGACGAAAGAGGCCCCGGAGGCCTCGCAGCCCCCGGGGCTCGGTGAGGCGCGGCCGAATGCGGGCCGCAGGTCCGGTCAGTCTAGAACGACCAGCGCAGGCCAAAGGTGAGCTGCCGTGGCTCGATGATGCTGACCGGTCCCGCGTACGGCACGCTACAGTAGGTACCGTCGCACTCCGTCGTCCCCACCGTCGTGCCGTCGAGACGCGTCACGACCTGCGTGATGACACCGCCGTTGAACACGTTGTTGATGTCCGCGTAGAGGGCAATCCGGTCGTTGTGCTGGCCGAACTTGAAGATCTTCTCGAGGCGCAGGTTGAGGAGGCTCTGGTTGTCGTAGTACCCGAAGCCACGAGGCTCGGCCAGAGGCCGCCGGAAGGCGGAGGGGCTGCTCGCGAGACCGAGAGCCCGCCGGTCGTCACCGGAGAAGTTGGCGATGGGCGCGTAGGGGTAGCCGCTGAAGTAGCGGTAGTAGCCGTTGACACCCACCTCGAGCTTCGGGATCTGGTAGGTGGCGAACACCTTCACCTCGTGTCGCATGTCGTAGCTGGACGGGCCGTCGGCGTTGACGACCGCGAGGTTCGGGGTCTCCCACTGGTGGCTGAATCCGGCGTTGGCGCCGATCCCCCGGTTGTCGAGCGCTCCCTGCGTCTTCGAGAGGACGTACGAGACCTGGGCCAGCCAGCGGTTGGAGAGGCGCTTGCTGAGGACGAACATGAGCGCCTTGTAGCGACGGTAGGCGTTGGCGGTGGTGAGCACCTGGCCGTCCGGGCTGCGGTACTGGAAGCCGTCCACGTTCGTGATGTACCCGTTCTCCCAGGTGTCCGCCTGGTTGGTCCAGCTGTAGAGATCGATGGGCTGACCCTCGATGGGACCGTCCGGGATCGAGAGCGTCACGGGCGTCCACCGTGCGTCGGGGTAGACGGAGTCGACGATGTTCTTGTTCTCGCGCCAGATTCCGGTCGCGGAGAGACGGAAGTCCTTCGTGAGCGCCCGCTCGAAGCCCGCCGTCCACTCGTCGACGCGTGGCTGCTTGATGTTCGGGTCCACCTTGAAAGGCGCGGAGTAGGGCACCCTCTGGTCCTCGAAGAACCCGGCCGGGCAGGACGGGTCTGCGCTCTCGCCGTCGTAGAGGCACAAGACGAGATCCTGCCTCCCGCCCGGGAGCGCCCGCTCGTAGTAGGTCGAGAACATCGCCTCGTAGTACTGGCTGTAGCTGCCCTTCAGGACCGTCGTGTGGTTGCCCGTCACGTCCCAGGCGAAGCCGAGCCGAGGGGCCCAGCTCGTGGTCTTGTAAAGCTGGTCGCCGGCCGCCGAGTTGCCGCTCATGAGGTCGAGCCTCACCCCGGCGTTGATGGTCAGGCGGTCGCTCGGCTTCCAGGAGTCCTGGGCGTAGAAGGACTCGCGGTGGTTGCGGGCGTCGTAGTCGTAGCCGTAGCTGTAGGCGGAGTACTGGCCGCTCGGGTAGGCCGAGGTGAGGTCGTAGTAGTTGAAGCCGGTGGGGTAGCCGTAGCGGCTCCGCACCTTGCTCCGCTCGATCTGCACGCCGAACTTGAGGTCGTGCAGGCCGAAGGCCTCGGCGAAGTGGGAGAGGGCGACGTGGACCTCGTTGCGCGTGCGGTCGGCGTAGTAGAAGTTGCCGGAGCTGCCCCGCACGGAGTTCGTGGTCCCGTCGTAGTAGCGCGTCCCCGCGGTCACGGGGTCGAGGTAGTAGTAGCCCCACCAGCCCAGGTACTTCGCCTCCAGGAACGTCTTCGGGCCGAAGACGTGACGCCACTGCACGTTCCAGATGAGCTCGGGAGCGTCCTCGCTCACGGTCTGGGCGTCGCTCTCGATCGTGCTGTCGAAGCCGGTCCGGCCCCGGATGTTGTAGTCGTCCGCCTCCATGTACGCCATGACGTTGTCGTTGGGGGTCGGCTGCCAGGTGAGCTTGAAGTTGCCCCGGTGCTGGAGGTCGTCGTAGTTTTGGCGCGGCCCGTTCGGGTCCGAGGTCTGGTGGTAGCGCTGGAGGCTCGCGAAGAAGAAGAGCTTGTCCTTGATGATCGGACCGCCGAGCTGCGTCGTCCAGTCCAGGTACTTCTTGATCTCCGAGGGCTCCAGGGTCGGATTCGCCGTTCGGACCGCCGTCGAGCGGTTGTCGCTGCTGAGGCCGCTCTTCGTGTAGTACGCGTCGAAGAGGCCCGTGAACCGGTTACCCCCCGAGCGGGTGATGCTGTTGACGATCGCGCCGGTGAACGCGCCGTACTCGGCGGGGGCGCCCAGGCCCTGGACCTGGACCTCCTCGATCGTGTTGTAGTTGATGAAGGACCAGGCGGTGCCCGCTTCGGGGTCGCGGGTCTCGACGCCGTCGATGAGGAGCGCGTTGCCGACCGAGCCGCCACCGTTCGAAGCGCCGCTCCCGTAGGCCGCGCCGTTGTTGATGCCGGGGGCGTAGTCGAGGAGGTCGGGGGCGAAGCGCCCGAGCGGCATGTTGAAGAGCAGGTCCTGGGAGAGCGTGTTGCTGGTCTCGGTGCTCGTGGTGTCGACCATCGGCGACTCGCCCACCACCTCGAGGGTCTCGGCCACTCCGGTCAGCTTGAGGACGAAGTCGATCTGGAGCTGCCTGCCGATCGAGATGGCGACGTTGTCCTGCCTTCCGGGGCTGGAAGCCCGACATCTCGGCCCGGACATCGTACGTGCCGGCCTCGACGGCCGGGAAGCGATAGGCGCCGAGGGCGTCGGTGGTTGCGGTGCGGGAGCCGGTCTTGCCGGTGAGGGTGACCGTCACGCCGGGGAGCACGCCTCCCTGCTCGTCCTTCACGACGCCGGCGATTCCGCCGACGAGGCTCTGGGCGACAAGCGGGCTCGCGGCGAGCAGGACCAGGAGGACGATGAAGCACGCCTTGAGGTGTCTCATGATCGTTCCTCTCTAGCGGGCAGGGGATTTGACCGCGTCCTGGCTTCGCGACACGGCGGCCCACCCGATGCCGGTCGCCATCAGCACCAGGACCACGATGCCCTTGGTGGACTTGAAGAAGGGCTTGTCGCCCTTGGTCGTGGCGGCCGCCGCGGGGCTGGCCTGAGCGGCCGGTGCCAAAGCGGCGACCGGCATCGCTTCGACCTTCGCCGTCGCGGCCGCGGCCAGAGGTCGGGCCGGCGCCGGGAGCGGCGCCGCGAACATGGGCGGGGCCACGAATGTCAGCCCCACGATGAGGGCCAGGATTACCGCAAGGGGCCTGGCCTGCTTCGGATAGTGCGTCACCTCGCATCCCTCCTGCCGACCTGAGGCCGGCCGAACGCGGGACCAACGACGCCTGGAGACTGAGATACGCCTTTGAAACTCGCGGGAGCAGCAACCCTCATGCCCACAACCCGAAAATACTCCGCGCGGAACGTAACCTACTGAATCCATGAGTCTGCGTCAATAAACTAATAGTCGACGTTCGGTGTGTTTGAGCGCTAAAGCGCTGATTGCGCACGCGAGACGTACCGGATCTTGGTGCAGACGATTCAAACACCCGAATCGTCCTGCCGTCGTGCGAATCCCGGCCGTCCCCCGTATTGACCCGGGGTGAAAGCGTCGGGTAGCGTGTCTGATCCATGGCTCGGAGCCAGAAGCCCACGCGTCTAGTCGCGACGCTCGCGCTCGCGGCCGTGTCGGCGCTGGTCGTATTTCTGGCGATCCTGCTCTTCCTGCGCCTGCGCCCGCCGCAGACCGAGCTTGCGGCCCGTCATCGCCTGGCCCGCTTCCGGCCGGCCCCCGCGGAAGTCAACGTCGTCTTCGTCACCCTCGACACCCTCCGCGCCGACCGCCTGGGCTGCTACGGCTTCCAGGGAGTCGAGCACACCGACCATCGACGGGCTGGCCCGCGACGGTGTCCTCTTCGAGCAGGCCACGGCCACCGTCCCCCTCACCTTTCCCGCCCACGCCTCGATCTTCACGGGACTGATCCCTCCCCACCACGGCGTTCGCGACAACGGCGGCTTCTTTCTCGAGGATTCCGAGACGACGCTCGCCGAGCGGCTCAAGCAGGCCGGGCTACGCGACGGGCGCCTTCGTGGCCGCCTGGGTGCTGGAGTCGAGGTGGGGGCTCTGCCCAGGGCTTCGACCACTACTCCGATCGCTTCGACCTCAGCCAGTACAAGGTCCTTTCCCTCGGCACCGTGCAGAAGCAGGGCGACGAGGTGATGAACGACGCCCTGGCCTGGCTGGAGACGGTCAAGGCAGCGGAAGTTCTTCGCCTGGGTCCACCTCTACGACCCGCACGCCCCGTACGAGCCCCCGGAGCCCTACAAGTCCCGATACCCGGACCAGCCCTACCTCGGCGAGGTGGCCTACACCGACCACGTGGTGGGTCGCCTCGTCGACTGGCTCGCCGGCAACGGCCTCATGGACCGCACCGTCGTCGTGGTGACCGGCGACCACGGGGAGAGCCTGGCGAGCACGGCGAGTCGCACCCACGGCTACTTCGTCTACGACTCCACGACGCACGTTCCGCTCGTCGTCCGCACGCCCTGGGGGCTCCGGGGCCGCAGCCGCACCCAGGTCGCGCAGGTCGACCTGATGCCCACGGTCCTCGACCTCGTGGGCCTCGCGCCCCAGGACGGCATCGACGGGCGCTCGCTGCTGCGGGGCGATTCTCGACCCCGGGGCCGACCTCGGGCACGTGGCCTACTCGGAGACCTACTTCCCCGCTATCACTTCGGCTGGCAGCACCTGCGGGCGCTGCGCGACGGGAGGCAGCAGTTCATCGAGGCGCCGCAGCCCGAGCTCTACGACCTCGCCCGGGACCCCGGCGAGACGACGAACATCTACAAGGCCTACAGCAAGCGGGCGGAGGTCCTGCGCCTCGCCATGGAGGGCCTGACCAAGGCCGCGGGCGAGGCCGCCCCCGAGCGCAAGGGACTCGACCCCGAGACGCTGCAGCGGCTGGCCGCGCTCGGCTACGTGGGCAACGTGGCCGACGCCGACCCCAACGCGGTCCTCCCCGACCCCAAGGACAAGCTGCGGGTCTACGCGCTCATGAACGCGGCCAAGCACGCGGGCCAGGAGGAGCGTATCGACGAGGCCATCGCGAAGATGCGCGCGGTCATCCGCGAGGACCCCGGGATCATGGACGCCCACCTCACGCTCGGGAACTGGCTGGCCCGGGCGGGGAAGACCGACGAGGCGATCGCCGCCTACAAGGAAGCGCTGGCGCTGAAGCCCGACGACGAGATCGCCATGGTCAACCTCGCGAACATCTACCGGCAACGAGGGCGGACGGACGACGAGCTCGCGGCTCTCGAGATCTTCAAGGCCGCCCTGAAGGTGAACGCACGGAACCCCCAGGCCTGGTACCAGCTCGCGACCCTCTACCTGGACCTCGGGCGTCTCGCAGACGCCCAGTCGACCTTCAAGGAGGCCCTCGAGTCGAACCCCAAGATGGGGGCTGCCTACAACGCCCTGGGCGCGATCGCGTTCCAGAAGAGGGACGTGGACGAGGCGGAGCGCCTGATCCGGCAGGGCCTGGAGCTCGAGCCGGACGTGCGCACCGGCTCCTTCAACCTGGGCCGCATCCTCGAGGTCCGGGGCCGGCTCGCCGAGGCGGAGGCTCTCTACGGCGCGAGCTCAGCACGTATCCCGACCACGGGCGGGCGCGCTTCAACCTGGCCCAGATGCTGCGGCAGCGCGGCGACCGCCAGGGCTACCTGGCCGAGCTCCGCCGCTCGGTCGAGAAGGCGCCCAAGTTCGGGGCCGCCTTCTTCTTCCTCGCCCGGGAGGAGCTGAGCGCCGGAGCAGCTCGAGGAAGCGATGGACCTCGCCCAGCGCGGCCTCGAGGCGGAGCCGCGATCTCCGGTCGCTGCCCTCGGCCACTACGTGCTCGCCGACGTCTACAACCGGCAGGGCCGCCCGGCGGACGCCAGCGCCGAGGTGGCCAAGGCGCGGAAGCTCGAGGCCGAGCTGCGGCGGCGCCCGGAGGCACGGATCTGAGGACCATGGCGCGCCGGACGGCGGTGCTCGCCGCGCTCGCCCTCGTGCCGCTCGTCTTCGGGTGGCTCGCGCTCTGGCCGGCCACGCCGCTGCCGCCCGGGCTCCCCGGCGCGATCGTCTTCGTGAGCGACCGCGACGGGACGCCCGCGCTCTACTGGCGCCGCCTGCCGAGGGACCGCGAGCGGCGCCTCACGTTCGGCAGCGAGGCGGTCGGGGAGCCCGCGGTGTCGCCCGACGGCACCCGCGTCGCCTTCTCGATGAACGGCCGGATCGGTGTCGTGGCGGTGGCGAGCGGGGAGACGGCCGTCCTCACCCTCGGCGTCGACTGGAAGGACGCGCAGCCGGCCTGGCTGCCCGACGGCCGGCGCCTCGTCGTCTCCGCCCGGCGACGCGCGGGCGAGTCGGCCGGGCTGCACCTCCTCGACCCCGCGGCCGACGGGACCGTGGGGCGGCGCCCGCTCACCCAGCCGCGCGCCGGCGACGACACGAGCCCGGCGCCGAGCCCCGACGGGGCGTTCGTGGTCTTCGTCCGCGAGGAGCACCTCATGCGCGTGGACCTCGCGGACGGGCGCGTGCGCCGCCTGACCGGAGGGTTGAAGCGCGAGCGCTCGCCCCGCTTCCTGCCCGGCGGGACGGATCGTGTGCGCGTGGAGCGAGGGCAAGAAGCACGGGATCGACGTGATCGACGCCGAGGGAAGAAGCCGCGTGACGCTCGCGGAGGGCGGGGCTTTCCACCGCACGGTCGCCCCCTCGCCGGACGGCCGCTTCCTCGCGGCGACGCTCACCTGGGATGCCGGCTTCCACCCGCTCGACGCGCTCCTGGGGGCCAACGAGGAGGAGGTGGTCCTCCTCGACGCCTCGGGCCGCCCCCTCGCCCGGCTCGAGGCCTCGCGCCGGCACGCCAACCACTCCCCCGACTGGGGGCGTTGACGGGCGGGGCGGAGGTATGATCCGGAGGGAGGACAGGTCCATGGCCGTCTGCCCCGAGTGCGAAGCGGACGTCGAGATCGACGAGTACGACGTAGACAAGGGCGAGGTCATCAGCTGCCCCGAGTGCGGGGTCGAGCTTGAGGTCGTGGGGCTCTCGCCGCTGCAGCTGGACCTGGCGACGCAGGACGAGGAGGACTGGACGGAATGACGATGGCCAAAGGTCTCGACGCGAAGCGGAAAGCCCTCGAGCGCATCCTCCGGGAGATGGGCTCGGTGGTCGTGGCCTACTCGGGCGGAGTGGACAGCGCCCTCCTCGCGGTCTTCGCCCACCGCGTGCTCGGCAAGCCGCGCCCTCGCGGTGACCGCGGACTCCGAGTCGCTGTCCGGGGAGCAGCGGGAGCTGGCCCTGGAGGTGGCGCGCCGCTTCGGCTTCCCCCACCGCGTGGTCGCGACCCGCGAGATCGACAACCCGCTCTACGCCCGCAACGACCAGGACCGCTGCTACCACTGCAAGTCGGAGCTCTTCCGCCACCTCGTGCCCCTCGCCGGGGCGGAGGGCTTCGCGCACGTGGCCTACGGCCTGATCGTGGACGACCTCTCCGACTTCCGTCCCGGCCAGCGGGCCGCCGCCGAGGCGGGGGTGCGCGCTCCGCTCGCCGAGGCGGGCTTCACCAAGGAGGACGTGCGGGCCCTGTCGCGCGAGCTGGGACTTCCGACCGCGGAGCTGCCCGCTTCCCCCTGCCTCTCCTCGCGCCTGCCCTACGGCACGCCCGTGACCCTCGAGGCCCTGCGCCGCGTCGAGAGGGCCGAGGCCGCGCGTGCGGGCGCTGGGCTTCCGCGAGCTGCGGGTCGGCACCTGGGCGAGGCGGCGCGCGTCGAGATCGCGCGCGAGGAGATGGAGAAGCTCGGCGACGCCGCGCTGCGCGAGGCGGTCGAGCGGGCCGTGCGCGCCGCCGGCTACGCCCGGGCGACGATCGACCCCGAGGGCTACCGACGCGGCCGGCTGAACGACGCCCTGCGCGTGGTGCGGGTCACTGCCTGAGTCCCGCGGCAACGGGTATATGATTCAGGAGGGCGGGCGGCGCGGCCGCCCTGGAGGCTAAACATGTTCGGTCTCGGCGTCCCCGAGTTGCTCCTCATCCTCGTGATCGTCGTCCTCATCTTCGGTGCCGGCCGCCTTCCGCAGCTCGGTCGCGGGATCGGCGAGGGCATCCGCAACTTCAAGGAGTCGATCCGCGGCGACGAGCCGGGGGACAGCAACAAGAAGAGCTGACGGGTCTCCCGTCGCCTTCTTTCATCCACCACGCGGGGGACCGCTCCGCCCCTCTGGAGCGAGACGCGGCCTCCCGGCGGAGAGGGAGTCCTGATGAAGAAGACGCTTCTCGTCGTCCTGGCTCTGGCCGCGGCCACCGCCTTCACCGCGTGCGGCAAGAAGGTCGCCCCCGGCGCCGCCGCCTCCGCCGCCTCCTCTGGCCCCCGAGGCCCCGCCCCCCGCCCCCCCGCCCCCTCCGAAGCCGGAGGTGGCGCCGGTGGTGGACGAGTACGCGCGGCTCAAGGCCATGAGCGCGGAGGAGATCGAGAAGACGGGACTCCTCAAGGAGGTCTTCTTCGACTTCGACAAGGCGGACATCCGCGAGCAGGACCGCGCCACCCTCTCGCAGAACGCCGACGCCCTGAAGCGGTTCGACTTCCTCCGCATCACGGTGGAAGGCCACTGCGACGAGCGCGGGACCGTCGAGTACAACCTCGCCCTCGGCGAGCGGCGCGCGAAGGCGGCCTACGACTACCTGGTGTCCCTGGGCGTCCCCGCCGACCGCCTGAAGACCGTCTCCTACGGCAAGGAGGTCCCGGTGTGCACGCAGTCCAGCGAGGACTGCTGGCAGCGGAACCGCCGCGCCCACTTCACGGTGACCGGCAAGACGAAATAGACCGCCTCGCCGCGCCACTGTATACGGACCGATCACCACGGGCGTCGACCCTCCACCGCGCCGGCGCGGCTGCGAGCGGCCGACGCCCGTCGTCATTTGACACCTCTCGGGCCTTTGCCGTCTAATTCACTGTCTGGAGGGGAGTTGCACGCCCTGAGGCGCATGGATGGCTGAGCCGACCGACCCCAACAAGCCGATCCTGAAGGAGCTGTCCGGTCGAATCGGCAAGTACGAGATCGTCGGCCCCCTCGGCAAGGGCGCGATGGGCCAGGTCTACGTGGCCCACGACACCATCCTCGACCGCGACGTGGCCCTCAAGGTCATGGTCGCCCAGATCGCGGACGACCCCGAGCTCAAGAGCCGCTTCGAGCGCGAGGCGAAGGCGGTCGCGAAGATGACGCACCCGAACCTGGTCACCGTCTTCGACTTCGACAACCACACCGACGGCTCGCCGTACATCGCCATGGAGCTCCTGAAGGGCCAGGACCTCCAGAAGGCGGTGCGCCAGACCCCGCCGATGAGCCTCGAGCGTAAGGTCGCGGTGATCGTGCAGGTGCTGGCCGGGCTCGCCCACGCCCACCAGGCCGAGGATCGTCCACCGCGACATCAAGCCCGCGAACATCTTCATCCAGGAAGACGGGTCGGTGAAGATCATGGACTTCGGGGTGGCGCGCCTGACCGCGGCCACACCATGACCGCCGACGGCAACATCGTGGGAACGGCGGACTACATGTCCCCCGAGCAGGTTAAGGGCAAGCCAAGGTCGACCGGCGCAGCGACCTCTTCAGCGTCGGCTGCATGCTCTTCGAGCTCGCGGCCGGGCGGCGCCCCTTCCACTCCGACAACCTCATGGCGATCTTCTACAAGATCACCCACGAGGAGGCGAACTTCGACCTCATCCCCCAGGGCGCGGAGTACGACGCCCTGATGCCGATCCTGAAGAAGGCGCTCGCCAAGAACAGCGACGAGCGCTACCAGACCGCGTACGAGTTCGCGGTGGACCTGCGCGAGTGGCTGAAGGCGCACGCCACGACCGCGTCCTCGCAGAACGTGCTCGAGTCGCTCGTGGACCTCGAGGCGCCGACCCACGCGCCGATGCCCTGACCGAGGCCCCGGGCATGACCTTCACGCCCGATGCCGGCGCCACCGTCGACCTCGGCCGGCGGGGGCCGCGCAAGGGCACGATCGCCCCCACCCGCGTCGGGGGGCGCACCGTGGTCGAGGCGGGCGCGGCGACCCAGCGCCCCGGGGCGACGCGCGTCGTCACCGCGCCGCCGGTGCCCCGCCTGCCCGCCCGACCCCAGCCGGCGGCGAAGCCGAGCGTCCTGCCGTGGGTGGTCGTCATTCTCGCGGGTCGTCGTGGGCGCCGTCGGCTGGCTCGGCTGGTTCGTCTGGAAGAGCCAGCAGGCCCCGGTCACGCCGCCGTCGACCCAGGCCGCGGCGCCGACCGCGACGGCACCGCCCCCGACCACGCTCGCGACCCCCGTCCCGCCGCCGGTCACCGCTGCGCCGGCGCCGACGTTCGAGGAGGCCGGCGGCAAGGCCGCCGCCCAGATCCGCAGCGCCCAGGCGGCGTTCAAGGCCGGCAGCTACGACCGCGCGGTCGACGCGGCCCAGGCCGCCCTGCGCGACGACGCCGGGAACGAGACGGCGAAGAAGATACTCGCCAAGGCGATGGTCGGGCAGAAGGCGGCCGCCCAGGTGCGCGCGGCTGAGGCCGCCCTGGCCCGCGGGCGACCTCGCCGCGGCCGAGAGCGGGCTCGCCGAGGCCGCTGCAGATCGCCCCCTGGGACCGCGGCGCGGTCGCGCTGTCCCGGCGCCTCGACGACGCGAAGCTGCGGGCGCAGCGCGACGCGGACCAGAGGGCGCAGTCGGCGCGGACCACCCAGATCAACGCCGCCCTCAACCAGGCGGCGACGGCCCTTCAGGGCAAGCAGTACGAGGCGGCGATCGCCGCCTACGACCAGGTCGCTGGCGCTCGACCCGAACAACGCCGCGGCGCAGACCGGGACGGCAGGCGGCGATCGGCGCCAAGTCGATGGCCGAGGCCGCGGCCGGCGGCCCCCGGCCGGGCGCCGCCGTGCGGACCTTCGTCGCCGGCCAGCACCGAGGCGAAGGGCACCGAGCAGGGCGGGCTCGTCGGGTTCGAGGACTCGGCGGGCGTCGACCGTCAAGAAGGGCACGCAGGCCGCCGAGCTGCCCGGCAAGATCGTGTTCGACGCCGATCCCCGCCGCCCCGAAGCCGGGCGAGCGCTTCAAGGTGAGCGTCTTTCTCTCCAACGAGGGATCCGCAGGCGATCCAGCTCGCCACGATGCACGATCACCACCACCACCGACGGCAAGCCCCAGCGGGGCGGGGTTCCTCCCGCGACCACGACCGTGGCGCCCGGGTCAGCGTGCCCTCGTGTACCAGACGCCCGGCGAGATGTTGTGGAGAGAGGGCACGCAGTCGTGGACGATGGAGATCGTCCTCCAGACGACGAGGGGCGAGACGTACCGCAACGCCCTTTCCTGGAAGTAGCGCCTCTCCTCGTGGCAGCGGAGGCCGGCCCTCCGGTAAGATGAACGGGTCGGAGGGCCCGATGAAGAAGGTGCTGGCGCCGGCGGTCGCGCTGCTGCTCCTCTCCCCGGGTGTCGTCCGGGGGGACGACCCCCCCGCGCTCGAGCACCAGGCCGCCCTCTGCACCGTGCCCGGAGAAGCCCCTCTCGCTCTGCGCCGCCATCAGCGACGACGGCAACGTGGCCACGGCGCGGCTCTACTTCCGGCGCGCCGGCGACGACTACTACGCCTACGTGAACATGGTCTTCACCGGCGTGAGCTACTGCGGCACGCTGCCCGGCCCGCGGGAGAAGACGAAGGCGATCGAGTACTACGTGCAGGCGGTCGACGACAACTACCAGCCGACGCGCACGAGCACCTTCCGCCTCCCCGTGCAGCCCGAGGGCGTCTGCGAGTTCCCGCCCGTCGAGAAGGACCCGGCGAAGAGCGGCCGCCATCAGGGTCCTGGCCACGAACCGCAAGCAGGGGAAGAAGCTCGACGACGGCTTCAACCCGACCGGCGTCACGTTTGTCCCGCTTCCGTAGCGTCTCCGTCCTCGCCCTCGGCCTCCTCGCCACGGGCGCCGCCGCGCGCGCGGAAGCCGTCCTCGACGTCTCCGGCTCCGTCATCTCGGTCGCCCCGCGGCTCGAGGTGCGCGTCGTGGTGACGAACCGGGGCGACCGAACGGCGGTGCCCGCTCGAGGTCGCGGGCGAGCTCCTCGGCGAGCGGCGCACGGCCCGGCTCGCCGGCGGCGTGTCGCTCCGGGCGGCGAAGGTGCCGTCGTGCTCGCCTTCGCCCCTTCGAGCGCGCGCCCGGGAACCCACGCCCTCACCCTCCTCCTCGAGCATCCGGTCGAGGGGCTCGCCCGACGGCGCCGGCAACCCGCCGATGGCCAGCCAGCGGGCGTGGCTGCTGCTCGCGCTCGGGGCGAACCCGGGCCCGGCCGTGCGACTGGCCGCGGACGCGCTCCGCTTCGACGTGAAGGGCGATCTCGCGGTGCGCCTCGAGAGCGCCGACGGCGAGGGCCACCGCGTGCGCCTCCGCGCGCTCACCGCGCGGGGACTGCGGGCGGAAGGCGACGGCACCGAGGTCGCCGTCCCCGCGAGGGGCACGTCCCCGGCCGCGCTCTCCGCTCGTGCGGGCCGGCGCCCCGCGCGGCAGCCGACACGCGGTGCTCCTCGTCGCCGAGGCCCTCGACGGCCCCGTCGCGCGCACCGCCGTCCTCGCCGTCCCGGTGGACGTCGCCCCGGACCCCTCGCTGATGCCGCGCGTGCGCACACCGGTCCTCGTGCTAGGCCTGCTGCTCGTGGCCGTGGCCCTCGGTACCGAAGGCCGGCGTCGCCTCCGCACTTGACACCCGTTCGGACCGCAACCTATGGTGTAGGCGGGATGGAGAAGCCCAAGGACTACTACCAGCTTCTCGGCGTGCCGCGCGACGCGAGCCTCACCGCGATCAAGAGGGCCTTCAAGCGACTCGCGCGGCGGTTCGACCCCGGGACGGGCGGAGGAGACGACCAACTCCTTCGCGGAGCTGCAGGCGGCGTACGAGACGCTGACCGACGCCGAGCGGCGACGCCGCTACGACGACGAGCTGGGCGGGGAAGACCGCACCGGGCGTCGAGTGGTCCTTCGTCCGTCGCCCCGCCGCGGGAGACCTGCGGCGGCCGTTCGCCCCGACCAGCCTCGCCGCCGAGATCCTCCTCAAGCCCGAGGAGGCGGCCGCGGGGACCGTCCTCTCGCTCGACGTGCCGGTGACCGCCACCTGCGACGCCTGCGGCGGCACGGGCGGGAGCCTCTTCGACTGCGACCGCTGCCAGGGCGAGGGCAAGGTGGCCCGGAGGCTGCCGGTGCCGGTGCACGTCCCCGCGGGGCTGCGCGACGGGGTCGTCTTCCAGGTGCGGACCGACGACCCGGCCGTGCCCTCCATCCTCCTGACCGTCCACTTGCGCCGGGTCTGACGGGGGCCCGAGACAATCGCCGCGGATCCAGGTCGCCACGGCTCGCCTGCGAGCGGCGTTGGCGCGGCGGACGGCCTCGCGCATAATGAGCGCGCACCGATGAACGCGGACGACATCCGCCGGATCGTCGCGGACAGCGTGGCCCTCAAGGAGCGCTTCTTCGCCGCGAGCGCCCCCCTCCTTCTCGAGGTCGGCGGCGGCATGGCGGAGAGCCTGCTCGCCGGCGGGCGAGTGCTCGCCTTCGGCAACGGCGGCTCGGCCGCGGACGCCCAGCACTTCGTCGGCCGAGCTCGTGGGCCGCATGCGGCGCGAGCGCGCGGCGCTCTCCGCGATCGCCCTCACCACGGACCCGTCGATCGTCACCGCGGTCGGCAACGACATGGGCTTCGCCGCCGTCTTCCGGACGGCAGGTCGAGGCCCACGGCCGGCCCGGCGACGTGGCCGCTCGGCATCAGCACCTCCGGCCGCTCGCCCAACGTGATCGAAGGCCTGCGCGCGGCGCGCGAGCGCGGCCTCGTCACCGTGGGCCTCACCGGCAACGGCGGGGGCGCCGTGGCCGGTCTCGTCGACCACCTGATCGACGTGCCGCACCCCGACACGCAGCGCATCCAGGAGGTCCACGCGATGGTGCTCCACGTGCTGTGCGAGGTCGTCGAGGAGGCGGCGTCCCGCTGATGGGACGGCCGCTCTCCCTCGACGGCGTCTCGACCTACCCGCTCGCCTCCCGGAAGAGCAAGGTGTCCCGGACCGCCTTCGCCCGCCCGCACCGCCGTGGCGCCCCGCTTCGCCGCGTTCCTCGACGGCCTCCCGCGGATCCTCGCCGGCGAGACGCTCTTCGCCCTGCGCGACGAGGTCCTGCGCGCGCGCGCCCGCCGCCGGCCCGTGATCTGGGGCCTCGGCGCGCACGTGATCAAGGTCGGCCTCTCCCCGGTCCTGATCGACCTCATGGAGCGCGGCTTCGTGACCGCGATCGCGATGAACGGGGCCGGGGTCGTGCACGACTTCGAGGTCGCGGTGGCCGGCCGCACGTCGGAGGACGTCGAGCGCGGGCCTCGGGACCGGGGCCTTCGGCATGGCCCGCGAGACCGGCGAGGAGGTGAACCGCGCGATCGTCGAGGGTGACCACGACGGCCTCGGCCTCGGCGCCGCGGTGGGCCGCTACCTCTCGACCCGCCGCCCCCGCGCCCGCCACCAGGACGCGAGCCTGCTCGCCGCGGCGTGGCGCCTCGGCCTGCCCGCGACCGTGCACGTCGCGATCGGCACCGACATCGTGCACGTGCACCCCGCCTGCGACCCCGCGGCCCTCGGCCGGGCCACGCACCTCGACTTCCGGCTCTTCGCCGCCGAGGTCGCTCGGCTCGGCGGCGGCGGCGTGTACCTGAACGTGGGCTCGGCGGTCGTGCTGCCGGAGGTCTTCCTGAAGGCGGTGACCCTCGCCCGCAACCTCGGGCACCGCCTCTCGGACTTCGCCACCGCGAACCTCGACTTCCTCCAGTCCTACCGGCCGGGCACGAACGTCGTGGAGCGGCCGGTGAGGGGCACGGGGCGCGGCTATCGCCTGACCGGCCACCACGAGATCCTCGTGCCGCTGCTCGCGGCCGCCCTCGTGGAGACGGACGGCGGGCGGGGGAGGCGCCGGTGAAGAGCCAGGGGCGCCTCGACGAGGAGGACTTCCCCGACCTCGTCCAGGAGCTGAGCCGGCAGCGCTGGACCGGCGTGCTGCGCCTCGAGAGGAGCGACGAGCGGATCAGCATCAACATCGAGGACGGCCACCTCGTGTTCGCGTCCACGTCGAACACCGACTACCGGCTGGGCCCGCGGCTCCTGCGGCGCGGCGTGATCACGCTGCGGCAGATGGAGGACGCCGGGCGGGCCATGAGCCCGGGCAAGCGGTTCGGTACGGTCCTCGTGGAGAAGGGCTTCCTGGACCCGAAGGAGATGGTGCGCGGTGTCGTGGACCAGACCCGCGACATCATCCTCCTCGCCTTCCACTGGACCTCGGGAAACTACCGCCTCGACCCCGAGGCGGCCCCGGGCGAGGCCATCACCCTCGACATGAGCACGCCGCAGCTCATCCTCGACGGCCTCTCGCAGATCGAGGCCTGGAGCCGCGTCGAGCGGGGCTCGGGTGGGCTCGGGGCGCGCTACGCGCCGGTACCGGGAGGCGAGGGCCTCTTCAAGCAGCTCACCCTCGACGTGGACCAGGCGGCGCTGCTGCGCTCGGTGAAGGGCGCGCGGGACGTGGAGTCTCTCTGCGCCGGGTCGGTCTTGAGCCACTTCGAGGTCTGCCGTAGCCTCTGGGCCTTCCGGGTGATCGGTCTCGTCCGGCGCGTGGGGGCCGTGACCCCGCTCGACGAGGACGGCCTCGAGTACGTGCTGCCCCAGGGAGACTGACCAATGCCGGCGAAGCAGCGGTTCAAGGTGGGCCTCGTCCAGATGGCCATGTCGGTGAGGCCCGAGGACAACGTCCTGAAGGCGGTGGCGAAGGTCGGCGAGGCGGCCGGCCTCGGGGCCGAGGTCGTGTGCCTCCCCGAGATGTACCGCACGCCCTACTTCTGCCAGAAGGAAGACCACGCGAACTTCGCGCTCGCGGAGACGGTGCCGGGGCCGAGCACCACGGCCCTCTCCCGCGCCGCGAAGGACGCGGGTGTCGTCGTCGTCGTGCCCATCTTCGAGCGGCGGGCGCCCGGTGTGTTCCACAACTCCGCGGTCATCCTCGACGCGGACGGGTCGGTGGCCGGCCTCTACCGGAAGATGCACATCCCGGACGACCCGCTCTTCTACGAGAAGTTCTACTTCGCGCCCGGGGACCTCGGCTTCCGGGCCTTCGACGTGAGGCCCGGACGCATCGGCACCCTCATCTGCTGGGACCAGTGGTACCCCGAGGGCGCACGGCTCACCGCGCTCCGCGGGGCCTCCGTCCTCTTCTACCCGACCGCGATCGGCTGGCACCCGAGCGAGAAGGCGGAGCACGGCGTCTCCCAGCGCTCGGCCTGGCAGACGATCCAGCGCTCGCACGCGATCGCCAACGGCGTGTACGTGGCGGTGGCGAACCGGGTCGGCCACGAGGTCCCCGCCGAGGGCGGAGACGGGATCGAGTTCTGGGGCACGTCCTTCCTGGCCGACCCGCTCGGCGTGGTGATCGCCGAGGCCTCGACCGACCGCGAGGAGATTCTCGTGGGCGAGGTGAGCCTGCCGCGCATCGACGAGGTGCGGACGCACTGGCCGTTCCTTCGCGACCGCCGCATCGACGCCTACGCCGGGATCGACCGGCGGTTCCTCGGCGGCGAATAGCGCTCTTGGCGAGCCCGCCCTCGTCCAGGCCTTCCGCTTGATCCGTCCCATTCTGGCTGAGAGAATGGCGCTTCCGACCACACGGATCCTCGAGCCCCTT
Organism: uncultured Acidobacteriota bacterium; assembly: GCA_963697835.1. Classification (GTDB taxonomy): domain Bacteria; phylum Acidobacteriota; class Vicinamibacteria; order Fen-336; family Fen-336; genus DATBSL01. The sequence goes on from CAVOPG010000001.1 coordinate 257,859, forward strand.
CATGCACATTGAAAGTCCCACCGGAGCAGGGACCCGGTCCCTCGCTTCCTCCCTCCTCGTGCTCGTCGGGGCGCTCGCTCTGACGGCCGCGCCCACGCGGGCGCAGGAGCCAGGCCCGCTCGGTGTGCTGCAGGGCGGCCTGCCGACGGGCGAGGCGACGAGGGACGAGATCGCCCTCTCGCTCACCGAGGCCATCGAGCGGGGCCTGCGGTACAACCTCGGCTCGATCCTCGGCGGAACCGCGGTCACCGGCGCGGAAGGCGCGCGCAAGGAGGCCCTGGCCGACCTGCTGCCGCAGGTGCGGGCGAGCGTCCTCGAGTCGCGCCAGATCATCAACCTCGCCGCTTACGGCTTCACGGGTCCCGGCATCCCCCAGCTCGTCGGCCCGTTCAACCTCTTCGATGCCAGGGTCTACCTCCAGCAGACGGTCCTGGACCTGAAGGCGCTCAACAAGTCGCGCGCGTCCGCGGACTCGCTCGAGGCGGCGCGCCAGGACGAACACGGCGTGCGCGACCTCGTGGTCCTCGTCTGCGGGCAGCTCTACCTGCAGGCGGTGGCGGGGGAGAGCCGGATCGCCGCCGCCCGCGCCCAGCTCGACACGGCCGAGGCGCTGCTCGGCGTGGCCAGGGACCGCAAGGCCGCGGGCCTGGGGGCCGGGATCGAGCTGCTGCGGGCCCAGGTCCAGGAGCGCTCGCTCCGCGAGCGGCTGATCGTGGCCGAGCAGGACGCGGCCAAGGAGAAGCTGGCCCTCGCCCGCGCCATCGGCCTTCCCCTGGGGCAGCGCTTCCGGCTCGCCGACCCCATGCCCACGGCGCCCGCCGTCCCGTTGACCGTCGGGGAGGCGGTCGAGCGCGCCTGGGCCGGCCGGCCCGACCTCAAGGCCGCGCAGGCGAGGGTCGCGGCGGCGGAGGCGCTGCGCAAGGCCGCGCAGGGCGAGGGGCTGCCCTCCCTCGCGGTGAGCGGGGACTACGGCGCCATCGGAAACGACGTCTCCGGCTCCCGCGCCACGTTCACGGTCGGCGCCGGGGTTCGAGTGCCGCTCTTCGAGGGCGGGCGTGTCCGGGCCCGCGTGGGCGTGGCCGAGTCCCGCGTGCAGCAGGAGCGGGCGCGCCTCGCGGACCTCCGCGCCCGGGTCTACTACGAGGTGCAGGCGGTGTTCCTCGACCTGAAGGCGACGGAGGAGCGCGTCGGCGTGGCCGACGGCGCCCTCGCCCTCGCCCGCGAGCAACTGCAGCAGGCGAAGGACCGCTTCGCCTCCGGGGTGGCCGACAACGTGGAGGTGGTGCAGGCCCAGGAAGCCCTCGCCACCGCCGCCGAGAACCACATCGCGAGCCTCTACTCCCAGACCGTGGCCAGGCTCTCGCTGGCCCGGACCCTCGGGGGCGCGGAGACAGGCTACGCGGCGCTCCTGAGAGGACGATAGATGGCCGAGAGCCTCCCCCCCCACCAGCGGAAGCCGCGCCGAGGCTTGGGATGCGTGCGCGCCTGCGCCGGAGCGGAAGGGCCCGAGCGGCCCTCGTCGTCCCTGCTCTCGCGGTCGGGCTCGCCGGCCTCGCCGCCTGGCGCCACTTCGCCGTCCGCGAGTCGACCGACGACGCCCAGATCGACGGCCACGTGAACCCGGTCGCGGCCCGAGTCGGGGGGACGGTGCTCGCCGTCCTCGTCGCGGACAACCAGCAGGTCGAGAAGGGCACGCTCCTCGTGCGGATCGACCCCCGGGAGTACGAGGTGGCGGTAGCCCGCGCCGAGGCCGATCTCGCCGAGAACGAGGCCACGGCCCGCGCGGCGCGGACGACGGTGCCGCTCACCTCGACGACGGCCGGCTCGCAGGAGACCGCCGCCGACAGCGACCTCGGGGGGGCGGGAGCGCGGCTCGCCGTCGCCCAGGCCCAGCTGCGCGAGGCCCAGGCGCGGGAGCGGCAGACAACCCTGGACGTCGAGCGCTTCCGCCCGCTCCTGGCCAAGGACGAGATCTCGAAGCAGCAGTTCGACGCGGCCGCGACCGCCGCCGACGCCGCCCGCGCCGGGCGCGAGGCGGCCGAGGCCGCGGCGCACAGCGCGGAGAGGGCGGTCGAGGCGGCGCGGGCGCGCCTCGCCCAGGCCCGCACCGGGCGCGAGCAGGTCGACGATCGTCACCGCTCGCGCCGCTTCGGCCGCGGCCAAGGTCGAGATGGCGAAGGCCGCCCTCGAGCAGGCGAAGCTGAACCTCTCCTACACCGAGTTGAAGGCGACGGTCGGAGGTGTCGTGAGCCGCAAGACGGTCGAGGTGGGGCAGGTGGTCCAGCCCGGCCAGCCGCTCCTCGCGATCGTGCCCCTCGACGACGTCTGGGTGACCGCCAACTTCAAGGAGAGCCAGCTGAAGTCGATCCGGCCCGGCCAGCCCGTCGAGGTCGCGGTGGACGCCTACGGCGGCCGGACCTACCGCGGCCGCGTGGACAGCATCGCTGCCGCCACCGGCTCCCGCTTCAGCCTCCTGCCTCCCGAGAACGCCACCGGGAACTACGTCAAGGTAGTGCAGCGGATCCCGGTGAAGATCGTCCTCGAGCCGGGGCAGGACCGCGATCACCTCCTGCGCCCGGGCCTGTCCGTCGTCCCCACCGTCTTCACGCGATGAGCGCAAAGCACTTCCGCGTGGTCACCGTCGCCCGCGAGTACGGAAGCGGGGGTGCCGCGATCGCGACCCGGCTCGCGGCACGCCTCGGCTACCAGCTCCTCGACCGCGCGCTGATCGAGCGAATCGCGGAGGCGGCGCGGATCGACCCCGACCTCGCCGAGAGGTTCGACGAGCACGTCGATCCCTGGGTGCGGCGTATCGGGCACGCCCTCTGGTACGGCGGCTTCGAGGCGGTGGCGGTCGTCGACGAGAACGACGTGGTGAATGCCGACCGCCTGGCCGTCCTGGGGGGACGCGTCATCGAGGAGGCGGCCACCGTGGGCGGCTGCGTCATCGTCGGCCGGGGCGGCCAGTGCCTCCTGCGCGGCCGGCCCGGCGTCTTCCACGCCTTCGTCTACGCGCCGCGGGAGGAACGGCTGGGGCGCCTCCGCACGCGCCTCGGCCCAGGGGCGGACGTCGAGCTCGTCCTCGAGGAGACCGACCGCGAGCGGGCCGCCTACGTCCGCCGGCACTTCGGCGAAAACTGGCTCGACCCGCGCCTCTACCACCTGATGGTCAACGCGACCCTCGGCGAGGACGCTGCCACCGCCACGATCCTCGCCGCTCTCGGGACGGCCGCCTCGCCTCCGGCCTCGGCCCGGTGAGCGCCGAAGCCGCCCTCCGTCCACACGTCGTCAACCCCTGGATCGTGGCGGTGGCCGTGATGGCCGCCACCTTCATGGAGGTGCTGGACACCACCGTAGTGAACGTCTCGCTCCCGCACATCGCGGGGGACCTCTCCGCCACGATCGACGAGTCCACCTGGGCGCTCACGTCCTACCTGGTGGCGAACGCCATCATCCTGCCCCTCGCGGGCTGGCTCTCCCACCAGTTCGGCCGCAAGAGGCTGCTCATGCTCTCGGTGGGCGGCTTCACGGTCGCGTCGCTCCTTTGCGGCCTCGCCCCGAGCCTGCCGTTCCTGATCCTGTTCCGAGTGATCCAGGGCACGACCGGTGGGGCCCTGCAGCCGCTGTCGCAGGCGGTGCTGCTCGAGGCCTTCCCCCCGGAGCAGCGCGGCAAGGCGATGGGCTTCTGGGGCCTCGGCATCGTGGTCGCGCCCATCTTCGGCCCCGTGCTCGGGGGCTGGCTGACCGACAGCTACAGCTGGCGCTGGGTCTTCTACATCAACCTGCCGGTCGGCATCGTGGCGCTGGTCCTGATGAAGCTGTTCATATTCGACCCCGCGTACATCGGGAAGCGCGCGGAGCGCGTGGACTGGACCGGCATCGGCCTCCTCGCTCTCGGCATCGGAGCGCTGCAGATCTTCCTCGACAAGGGCCAGGAGGACGACTGGTTCGCCTCGCGCCCGATGACCGCCCTCGCCGTCGTCTCCGCCGCCGCTCTCTCCGCCTTCCTCGCCCACGAACTGCGGGTCGAGCACCCGGTCGTGGACCTGCGGGTCTTCCGCCTGCGCACCTACGCGGCTGGCGTCTTCCTCATCACCGTGGTGGGTTTCGTCCTCTACGGCAGCCTCGTGCTCCTGCCCATCTTCCTCCAGACGCTGCTCGGCTACCCCTCGCTGCAGGCCGGGATCGCGATGTCCCCGCGGGGCATGGGCTCCTTCCTCGCCATGCCGATCGTGGGCATGGTGATAGGGCGCGTCGACGCCCGGCGCCTCCTCGGGGCGGGGCTCGTGGGCGGCGCGGTCACGCTCTTCTGGCTCGGCTCGTTGAACCTCCAGGCCGGCTACTGGGACGTCTTCTGGCCCCAGTTCGTGCAGGGCGTCTCGCTCGCGCTGCTCTTCGTGCCGCTCACCACGATCACGATGGACCCCATCCCTCGGGAGTCGATGGGCAACGCCACCAGCATCTTCAACCTCATGCGCAACATCGGGGGGAGCCTCGGCATCGGTGTCGCCACGACCGTCCTCGCGCGGCGGCAGCAGATCCACACGAGCGTCCTCGGCGCGCACGTCGACGCCTACAGCCCGCAGACGCGGGCGCTCCTCGAGGGGCTGCGCAACGCGTTCATGGCCCGGGGGTCCGACCTCGCCACCGCCACCCAGCAGGCCCGGGTTGCCGCCTGGGGCCTCGTGCAGCGCCACGCGGCCATGCTGTCGTTCACCGACGTGTTCCGGTTGATGGCGCTTCTGTTCGTGTCGCTCCTGCCGCTCCTCCTCCTGATGAGGACACCACGGGCGGGGCGTGGTCCGGCGGCGATACACTGATCCGCGGAGGCACGCCACGAGACCGCTGACGCGCGCCGTCGTCCTCGCCGTGACCGCCGCGAGCGCCGGCTGCCGGGCCGCCCCCCAGTCGCCGCCACCCGCGGGAACGCTGCGGATCGCGCTGCGGGCCGACGTGACCGGCTTCTTCCCCGGCCCTCCGCTCGTCAACGAGGCCTTCACCCTCCAGGCCAACCGCAGCGTCTACGAGTCGCTGGTGCGGTTCGATCGCGAGCTGCGACTCCGGCCGGGGCTGGCCGAGCGCTGGTCGAACCCCGACGATCGCACCTACCGCTTCGAGCTCCGGCGCGGCGTCCGCTTCTCCGACGGCCGGCCCCTGACCGCGGCGGACGTCGTCGCCTCGCTCGAGGCCAACCGACGGGGCTGGGTCACGCGCGACTACCTCCAGGCGATCGAGACGGTGCGAGCGAGGGGCGAGCAGGAGGTGGAGATCCGGACGCGGTTCCCCTACCTCGCCCTGCTGACGCGACTCCCATGGGGTCTCGTCATCCCCCGCGAAGCCGCCGAGCGCGGCCTCTCGCCGGCTCTCGGCACCGGGGTGTACCGCCTCGAGCGCTGGGACCCGGGACACGGCTTCGTCTTCGTCCGCAATCCCTACCACCAGGGGGCGCCGCCCGCGTTCGAGCGGGTCGTCCACACCGTGGTGCCGGACGACGGCGAGCGCGTCGGTCTCGTCGAGAGGGGCGAGGCGGACGTCGCCGACCAGGTTCCGCTCGACAGGATCGAAGCGCTCTCCCGGCGGCCTGGCCTCCGGGTCGTCTCTGCGACGGGGTTGCGCGTCTTGTTCCTCGTCCTGCGGGCGGACCGCGCGCCGTTCTCGGACCCGCGCGTGCGTGAGGCGATCGACCTCGGGCTCGACCGGCCCGAGCTCATCCGACGCGCGCTGGCCGGCCGCGCCGAGCCGGCCACCGAGCTCGTCCCACCCTCGATCGTGGGCTTCGACAACGCCATCGCCCTGCCGCGGCTGGATCAGGCCCGGGCCCGGTCCCTTCTCGCCGCCGCCGGGCACCCCTCCGGCCTCGCCATCCCCCTCGACGGCCCGAACAACCGTTACGTGAACGACGTGGCGATCCTCGCCGAGATCGCGCGCCAGCTGGGAGAGATCGGCGTGCGGGTCACCGTGAACGCCCTCCCCAAGAGCGAGTTCTTCCCGCTGATCGAGGAGGGTCGGTCGAGGATGCACCTCCTCGGCTATTCGTGCGAGTCGGGCGACGCCGGGGATCTGCTCGGCGCCCTCCTGCACTCCTCGACGGGAGGAGCGCTCGGCAGCCTCAACTCGCTGGGCCTCTCGGACCCCGAGCTGGACCGGCTCATCGGAGCGGCCGACCGGGCGCGGACGGACGCGGCGCGGGCCCACCAGCTGCGCCTCGCCATCGCTCGCGCCGCCGAGCTGCGCGCGGCGCTCCCCCTGATCGTCCAGACCGAGGCGGTGGTGCTGTCGCGGCGGCTCGACTGGAAGCCGCCCTTCAACATGGCGCTTTCGCCCGAGGACCTGCGACCGGCGCCGCCCCTGCCCTGAGCGCGAAGCGGGTGGGGCGTTCGTGCCCGGTGTGGCGCGGTTGCCGCTGGTTGCCCCCTGGAACCGGCCTCCGAAAGGCCCACGGCCACGGGATTTGCACCGCGCGAGTCGCCGGGCGGGACCGGCACGCGCCTTGTAGCCCTACCGTCGTCCACACGGAGGAGGAACAAGTGAAGAGAATGCTCGCACCCCTTGCCGGACTCGCACTCGGCGTCCTGCTTCCCGAGTCGGCCTACAAGAAGTTCGAGGCCAAGGTCATCGCCAAGCAGAAGTAGCGGCGGCGCGTCCCCCGGGAGGCCGGGAGGCTTCCGCCCCGCCTCCCGAGGGGCGACTCGCGAGAGCGGGAGACCACGGCCATGGAGTCCCTGCTCCTCAAGTACGGCTACGCCCTCCTCTTCCTCGGCGTCTCGTTCGAGGGCGAGGCGGTGCTGCTCGCCGCCGCCCTCCTCGCCCAGCGTGGCTTCTTCCGCCTCCCGGTGGTGATCGCGGTCGCCGTCGCGGCCAACTCGCTGGCCGACCAGGTCTACTTCCAGCTCGCCCGCCTCCGCGGCCGCGCGTGGCTCGAGCGGCGCTTCGGCCAGCACCCCCGCTACCAGCGGCTGCTGGAGCTCGTGGGCCGCCGGGGCGGCGCTCCTGCTCGTCGCGAGCCGCTTCGCCTACGGCCTTCGCATCGCCATCCCCGCCGCCTGCGGGGCTCTCGGCATGGGGGTGGTGGCCTTCACGCTGCTCGACCTGCTGGCCGGCCTCCTCTGGGCCCTGCCCATGGCCGCCCTCGGCTACTTCGCCGGCGGCGCTCTCGGTCCGCTCCTCGAGGGCGTGAAGCGCTACGAGGAGGGGGTCGCCCTCGCCCTCGTCGTGGCCGTCGCCGCGTTCCTGGGGCTCCGGCACGCGCGGCGCACGGTGCGGTGGCGCGAGCTGCGATGGGCCGACCTCCACGCCGTCGTGCCGTTCGTCGTCGGCCTGATGGGCGTCCTCAACCTGCTCTCGGCCATCTGGCCCCGCGAGCCGGCGGTGATGCTCGCGCTCGAGCAGTGGCTCCCGCTCGAGGTGACGCAGCGCAGCCGCGCCGCTCATGCTCCTCGCCGGGCTGGCGCTCCTCCAGGTCACGCGCAACCTCGGCCGCCGCAAGGCGCTCGCCTGGTGGGTGGCCGTGGTCGCCCTCTCGGTCTCGCTCTTCTCCCACGTGGGGCGCGCGTTCGACCTGCACCACTCGCTCGTCGCCGCGCTCCTCCTCGGCCTACCTGGTCGTCTTCCGCCGCCGCTTCACCGCCCGGAGCGATCCCGCGTCGCTGCGCCAGGCGCTCGTCATGGCTCCGGTGCTGGCCGCGACGGTCTGGGTGTTCGGGGTCGTGGGCCTCGCCGACCTGCGCGACCAGTTCGCCTGGGACGCCGGCAACACCCCGGCCGCGGAGGCCGTGCGCTCCGGCCTGCTGATCCTCGACCCCGGTGTCGACCCCGTGACCGCGCACGCCGCCCGCTTCCTGGGCGCGCTGCAGATCGCCGGCTGGGCGGCGCGCCTCTACCTGCTGGTGCTCGTGCTGCGGCCGGTGATCCTGCGCCGCCGGCAGGAGGCCCCGCCGGAGGAAGTCGAGCCGGGCGGTGCGCGAGCACGGCCGGCGCTCGCTCTCCGCCTTCGCCGCGCAGGAGGACAAGCACCACCTGGTCGTCGCCGGCGGGCGGGGGCTCGTGGCCTACGCCGTGCGCGGGCACGTGGCCTTCGCCGCCGGCGACCCGCTGTGCGCGGAGGCCGACCTCGAGGCCTGCGCCCGCGAGCTGGCTGGAGCACTGCCGGCACAACGGCTGGACGCCGTGCGTCTACGAGGCGGCCGAGGAGTGCCTGCCGGTCTACCGGCGGCTGGGCCTGCGATCCCTCAAGATGGCCGAGGAGGCGATCGTCGACCTCGGCTCGTTCAGCCTCGCCGGCGGCAAGCGCGCGGCCCTGCGCTCGATGGTCCACAAGGTCGACGCGCATGGGGCTCGTCGTGCGCCGCTACGACCGGGCCGCGGCGCCGGAGCCGGCCGATCGACGAGCAGCTCGAGGAGATCTCCGAGGAGTGGCTGGCCGAGAAGCGGCTGGGCGAGATGGGCTTCAGCATCGGCCGCTTCTCGCTCGAGTCGCTCGCCGAGGCCTTCGTGTTCCTCTGCCGCGACGGGGAGCGGGTCGTCGCGTTCACCTCCTGGCGCCCCTACCGCGGGGGCCGGGCCGCCCTCCTCGACCTCATGCGCAAGCGGACAGGACGCCCCCTCCGGGACGATGGACCTGCTCGTGTCGCGCTCGCTCGAGGAGCTGCGGGCGAGCGGGCCTCGAGGAGGCGAGCCTCGCGAACGCGCCGCTCGCGAACGTCGGCGAGCCGCGGGGCGGCCTCGAGAAGGGCGTCGCCCTCCTCTTCGAGAACCTGAACTCGTTCTACGGCTACAAGAACCTCTTCCAGTTCAAGAAGAAGTTCGCCCCGCGCTGGGAGGGCCGGTACCTCGTGTACCCCCGCGGGGCGGAGCTCCCGCGGGTGGCCTATGCGCTCACCGGCGTGCACGGGGCGGGCGGCCTGCGGCGCCTGGTGCTCGGCCGATGAGACGCGGTCCGACCGTTCCTCGACGCGCTCGCCTCGGCCCTCGTGGCGTTCGTCACCGCGCTCGTCTTCGAGCGCGTCCTCGTCCGCCTGCTCGGCCTCGACCTCCGGGAGCTCGAGTGGATCAGCGACATCGTGCTCGCCGTCGCGTTCGGGGTCGCGACGTTCCTGTGGCTGCACCTGCGCCTCGCCCGCACCGCCCTCACCCGCCTCGAGCGCGCGCAGCTGGTGCTCGAGACCGAGCTGACGATCGCGGCCGACATCCAGCGCGGGACTGCTCCCGCCCCCGCCGCCGGCCCGCGACGGCTGGCGGTTCGCCGCCCAGCTCGAGCAGGCCGGCCACATCGGCGGCGACTTCTACGACTTCGTGGACCGCGGGCGCTCGCTCCTCGTCCTGCTCGCCGACGTCTCGGGCAAGGGGATCCCGGCCGCCCTCGTCATGGAGTCCTCCCGCACGCTCTTCCGGCTTCTCGCGCGCGAGACGGATCGGCCGGAGGAGCTGGTGGCCCGTCTCGGACGCGCGCTCTTCGAGGAGCACGGCGGCACTCCCTACCTGACCTGCTTCGTCGCCCGCCTCGATCTCGACGCCCGCTCGCTCTCCTGGGTCAACGCGGGCCACCCCGCCGCGCTCCTGGTCACGGGCACGGAGCACCGGACGCTCGCGTCCACGGGGCCGCCGGCGGGGATCCTGCCGGATCCCCACTACGACGAGCGGGTGCTTCGCCTGGCGCCAGGGGACGCGCTCGTGCTGGTGACCGACGGCGTGACCGAGGCGATCGAGGCCGACGGGCGTGTCGAGGAGCGGCTCGCCTGGACCGTCGCGCACCGGAGGGCCAGGGGGCCGCAGGCCGTCTGCGAGCGGGTGATGCGCCTCGCCCGGTCGGGGCGCGGCCCGCGGGGAGCGGGGGATTGGCAGGACGACCGCACGGTCGTCGTCGTCACCCTCGACTCGGCGTGAGGCTACGGCTCGTCTTCCCCGAGGTCGAGCCCGAAGCGCTCGGCCATGCGGTAGAGCGTGCGGCGGTCGATGCCCAGGACCTCTGCGGCGCGGCTGCGGTTGCCCTTGACCGCGGAGAGCACGTGGCGGAGGTAGCGCTTCTCCATCTCCTCGAGGCTCGGAAGGCCGGTGAAGAGGGGCTCCTCGAGGGAGACGCGTCGCTCCCGGAAGGCGGGCGGCAGGTCCGCGATGTCGATCGTCCCGCCGCGCGCCTCGACCGCCAGCCGCTCGCAGCGTGTTCTCGAGCTCGCGGACGTTGCCGGGCCAGTCGTGGGCGGCGAGGGCGGCGAGGGCGCCGGGGGTGAGCGACGCCGCGCCGCGTCCGCGGGAGGCGAAGCCGGCGAGGAAGTGCGCGGCGAGGAGGGGAACGTCCTCCCGTCGCTCGCGCAGCGGCGGGATGCGGATGGCGAAGACGTGGAGGCGGTAGAAGAGGTCCTGGCGGAAGCTCCCCGCAACCGCCGCGCGCTCGAGGTCGCGGTGGGTGGCCGCGATCACGCGCACGTCGACGCTCATCGCGCGCGAGGCGCCGACGGGGCGCACCTCGCCCGAGCTCGAGGGTGCGCAGCAGGCGCACCTGCAACGCCGGCGACATCTCCCCGATCTCGTCGAGGAAGATCGTGCCGCCCCGGGCCTCCTCGAAGAGGCCCTTCTTGTCCGTCACCGCGCCGGTGAAGGCCCCGCGCACGTGGCCGAAGAGCTCGGACTCGAGCAGCCCCTCGGGCAGGGCCCCGCAGTTGACGGGGACGAAGGGGCGGGCGGAGCGCGGGCCGTGGCGATGGATGGCGCGGGCCACGAGCTCCTTGCCGGTGCCGGTCTCGCCGGTCACGAGGACGGGCGCGTCGGAGGCGCAGGCGAGGGCGATCTGCTTGTAGACGCCGAGCATGCCCCCGCTGCGGCCGACGAGGCCGTCCGGGGCCGCCCGCCCCGCCGGGAATGCGGCCGGCCGGCCCTCGCCGGCGCGGGCCCGCCGCGCGAGCGCGCGGGCGACCACTTCGCGCACCTGGCCGATGTCCACCGGCTTGCTCACGTAGTCGAACGCCCCGGCCTTCACCGCCTCGAGCGCCGTCTCCAGCGTCCCGAAGGCGCTGATCAGCACCACCTCGACATCCGGGTCGCGCGCCTTGAACGCGCGCAGCAGGTCGAGGCCGTTCTGCTCGGCGTTCAGGTTGATGTCGGAGACCACGAGGTCGAAGCGCCCTCCCGCGAGGCGCGCGAGCGCGTCCTCCGGGCTCTCCGCCATCTCGATCTCGCGGTCCGGCTCCCGCAGCAGCTCGTGCATGAAGCGGCAGGTCTCGCGGTCGTCGTCCACGACGAGGATGCGAGGCATCAGTCTCCCTTCGCGGCCGGCGGCAGGCACACGACGGCGATCGTGCCCTCGCCCGGGCGGCTCTCGAGGCGCACCGTGCCGCCGTGGGCGTCGACGATCTCGCGCAGGATGGGCAGGCCGAGGCCGGTGCCCTTTCCCGGCGGCTTGGTCGTGTAGAGCGGATCGAAGACGCGCGGAAGGTCCTCGGGCGGGATCCCGTCACCCGTGTCGGCGACCACGAGACGCGACGCGGTCGCCGTCAGGCCGTGCCGCGAGGGAGCAGGCGGCCGCCCTCCGGCATCGCGTCGACCGCGTTGCTCACGAGGTTCAGGAGCGCCTGCTCGAGCTGGACCCGGTCCGCTCCCACTTCGGGAAGGCAGGGGGCGACCTCGAGGTCGAGCTCGATCCCGCGGCCGACGAGCGACGGGCGCACGAGCTCGGCGAGCCCCTCCAGCAGCTCGCCCGGCGCGAGCGGGACGAGGGCGAGCGCCGGCCGGCGCGCGCGGTCGAGCAGGGACTGCACGATCGTGGTGACCCGGGCGATCTGCTCCTGGATCGTGCGGAGCCGCTCCGCGTCGGGGGAGCCCTCCGCCTGCTTCGCCCGGAGCATCTGGACGTAGCCGGAGATCACGTTGAGCGGCGTGCCGACCTGGTGGGCGACCGAGGCCGCCATCTGCCCGGCGAGGGCCAGCCTCTGGCTCCGCGCGAGCTCGCGCCGGGCGGCGAAGAGGCGCTGCGCGGCGTCCATGAGCTCCCGGTTCGCCGCGCGCAGCTCCGCGGTCGCGCGCTCGACCTCGGCCTGCAGCGTCTCGTTGAAGCCGGCCATGCGTTCGAGCATTCCGTTCAGCCCCTCGGCCACCGTCCCGATCTCGTCGGCGCTTCCGCGCGGCGCCCGGGCGGCGAGGTCGCCGGCGGAGGCACGGGCCATCGTGTCGAGGACGGCGGCGAGCGGGCGGTGCACGAAGCGCCGGCCGAGGAAGTCGAGGCCGACCGCCAGGAGGACGATCGCCACGGCCGCGAACAGGAGCGCCGCCTGCCGGCTCTGCCTCTGGACGCGCCGCAGGGCGTCCATGCCCACCGCCACGACGACGGCGCCGTAGGGCTGTCGCTGCCGCTCGAGCGGCACCGCCACGAAGTGGAGGCCGACGGGACCGTCCGCGTAGGTCACGAGCTCGCCGCGGGCGACCGCCCGCTCGCCCAGCGACAGCGCTCGGGGCGGCGCCGCGGCGTCGCTGCTGGCGATGATCGCGGCCGGGGCGGCGGCGGTGATCGTGATGGACTGGACGGCCGGGACGGCCTTGCGGTAGTCGGCGAGCAGGTCGACGAGCTCGTCCGTCGAGGGCGTCGTCGTGTGCTCTCCGAGGTCGGCCGAGACGCCGAGGGCGATGGCGGCGGCGGCGTCGAGGGACTCGGCCTCGACGGCCCTCGCGACGATGCGCGCCTGGAGGTACGTGCTGAGGCCGACCACCGCCGCGACCACCAGCGCGGCGGAGACACCGAGACGCGCCCGGAGCGAGCTCACGCGACCCTACGATACCGCGGACAGGCGGGAGTGAGGCAAGTCCGCCGCGGTGTGGCCGTCTGGCCGGCTCTCACCGCCGCGGCACGAGCGCGAGGGTGGCGCGGGACAGTCACTTGCAGGGCCCGGGCCGGGGGCCGGGCGTGGCATGCCCCTTGCCCCTGCCCGGGACGATGCTGTGGAGCCTGCCGAGAGCGACGGCCCTGGCCGTGGTAGTCCTGGCCGCGGCGACGAGCCATCGCACGGCGACGGGAACGATGACGGCGTACGACCCCGCCACCCGCGTCCTCACGGTCCTGAGCGCGACCGGGTCCGCGGAGTTCCACGTGGCCCCTGACGCCCGGGCCTGGCTGGGGAATCGAAGGCTCCCGGTCAGCCAGCTGGCCGTGCACGCCGGGGCGCAGGTCACCGTCGCCTGGTCCGAGGCCGACGGATTGCGGACCACCCACACGGTGCGGCTGGCCGAGTCCCGCGCGGCGCGCGCCAAGTGACGTGGAGGGCCCGATGACACGACGTCGGCTCCTTGCCGTGGCGGTGATCGGTGTCGCCCTGCTGGCGGCGGGCCCTCGCGCGGCCGCCGGCGCGGGGAGAGCACCCTCCCCGGGCACCGAGACCCTCTCCCTCCGCGGCCGCGAGCAGGCGCTCCACGTCTACGGGACGCGCGGGGGGCCCGTCGCCATCGTGACCAGCGGCGACGGCGGCTGGGTGCACCTCGGACCCGACGTGGCCGGCTTACTGGCCGGGGAGGGCTACTTCGTCGTGGGCTTCGACGCGAAGGCCTACTTGTCGGCCTTCACGACGAGCCGCGGGAACCCTGAGCGTAGACGACGTGCGCCGCGACTACCGCGCGCTCGTCGAATACGCGGCGAAGGGGGCGCCCGACCGGCCCCTGCTGGTCGGCGTCTCGGAGGGGGCGGGACTCTCGGTCCTCGCCGCCACCGCGCCCGACGTGAAGGCGCGCGTGGCGGGCGTCGTGGCCCTCGGCTTGCCGGACAAGAACGAGTTGGGCTGGCGCTGGCGCGACTCCATCATCTACGTCACCAAGAAGACGCCAAACGAGCCGACTTTCAGCGCCCGCGAGCTGGTGAGCCGAGTCTCGCCGGTGCCGCTCGCAGCCCTCCACTCGACCCACGACGAGTTCGTGGCCTTGCCGGAGATCGAGAGCATCATGGGGCAGGCCCGGGAGCCGAAGAGCCTGTGGATCATCGAGGCGAAGGACCACCGCTTCAGCGACAACCAGGCGGAGATGCGGCGCCGGCTGAAGGAGGCGATCGCGTGGATCGCGGCCGCTCGGGCGCGGTGAGGGAGCACCGCCTTCTGTCGTTCGCCGCCGGGATCGCGCTCGCCACCAGCTCCCCGCTGTCGGCCCAGACACCTCCTCCCCCCGCCGCGGAGGAGGCGTTTTCATTCGGCCCCTTCGGCGTCGTTCACGTGTACGGGCCCCCTGGCCCGCCGGCGCAGGTGGTGCTCTTCGTCTCCGGGGACGGGGGCTGGAACCTCGGGGTCATCCCGATGGCCCGCCGGTTGCAGGCCGAGGGAGCGCTCGTCGTGGGGATCGACGTCCGGACGCTCCTCGCGAGCCTCGAGCGGTCGGGGCCGTGCGGCTACCCCGCGGGCAGCCTCGAGGAGCTCTCCCGGGCGATCCAGCTCCGCCACCGCCTGCCCGAGTACCACGCGCCGATCCTCGTCGGCTACTCCTCGGGAGCGACGCTCGTCTACGCCGCGATCGCCCAGGCCCCGCCCGAGACCTTCCGCGGGGCGATCAGCCTCGGCTTCTGTCCCGACGTGTCGCTCAAGACGCCGCTGTGCCGCGGCCGAGGCCTCGTCTCCCGGCCGAAGGCGAAGGGCACGGGGCGGGACCTCGACCCGTTCCACGAGACGGGCGTGCCCTGGACGGTCCTGCACGGGGAGATCGACCAGGTCTGCGCGCCCGCGGTGGCCGCCGACTTCGTGGGCCGAGTGGATTCCGGCCGCTTCGTCTCCCTGCCGAAGGTCGGCCACGGCTTCTCCGTGACGCCGCGCTGGGAGGCGCAATACCTCGACGCGTATCGACGGATCGCCGCCGAGGCGGCGCCGGCGACCCCGCCCGCTCCCTCCGCGAGCCCCTCTCAGGCGACGGACGACCTGGCCACCCTCGGCCTCGTCGAAGTGAAGGCGACCGGCCCTGACGGCGACCTGATGGCGGTCGTGCTCACCGGCGACGGGGGCTGGGCCGAGATCGACAAGCGCGTGGCCGCGCGCCTGGCCGAGAGTGGCCTTCCGGTGGTCGGGTGGAGCAGCCTCAAGTACTACTGGACGCCGCGGACGCCGGAAGCTGCCGCGCTCGACCTCGCCCGCGTGCTCGAGCGCTACCAGCGCGCTTGGGGCAAGCGCCGCGTCCTCCTCGTCGGGTACTCGTTCGGGGCTGATGTGCTGCCGTTCCTCGTCAGCCGTTTGCCCCCGGATCTCCGGGCCCGCGTCGCGCTCGTCGGCCTTCTCGGCCTGTCCGAGCAGGCCTCGTTCGAGTTCCACGTGGCCGGCTGGCTCGGGGTCGAGACCGGCCACCACCCGACGGTGCCGGAGGTGGCCCGGCTCGGCCCGACCCCCGTCCTGTGCCTGCGCGGGGAAGACGAGGCCGACTCGGCGTGCCGTCTGCTGCACGGGGCCGCGCTGCGCACCGTCACGCTGCCCGGCGGCCACCACTTCGGCGGGGACTACGAGCGGATCGCGGGCGCCCTGCTGGCCGAGCTCGCCACGCGGAACACGAGCCCCACCGTGCGGTAGGGGAACTCGAGGATACCGTCCCGAGCATGGGCGTCGAAGAGCACCCGCAGCGCGGCGTCGAAGCCCTCGCGGTCCTTCACTCCGCGCCGCACGTACGAGCTCGACCACGCGCGTCCTCGCAGTCCCTCGAAATCGAAGAGCTGCGCGTTGGGGGTCCCGAAGTCGCGAGGGACCTCGACACGCGGATGGACGCGCAAACGCGCGAGGGTCTCCTCCCAGCTCTCGACGACCGAATACTCCGCGCTGAATCGAAGGAGGAGCGCGTAGTACTCCGCCATGAACGGGCTCTCGGCCCGGAGGTTCCAGATCGCCGCCACGCGGCCGCCGGGCTTCAGGATGCGGTGGAACTCGGCGAGCGCCGTGTCGGGGTCGAACCAGTGAAAGGCCTGGGCCACGCTGACCAGGGCCACGCTCGCGTCGTCGAGGCCCGTGGCGGCCTCGCCGCGGCGGTACTCCGCCGCCCACCCGCGGCCCGCGCCTCGGCCAACATGTCCTCGCTGGGGTCGACGCCGACGACTTCGAGGCCGCGCTCCGCCAGGAGGCGCGTCAGGATCCCCGTGCCGCAGCCGACGTCGGCCGCCCGGTCTCCCGGCCGGACGCCGGCCTCGGCGAGGACCCAGTCGACGAGGGCCGGGGGATAGGACGGGCGGAACCGGGCATAGCTCGAGGCCGCGCCGGCGAATCGCTCCCTCGGGTCGACGGGGTCCACCCGACGAATCTGCGTCACCGAAACAGGTAGCGCGACCAGCGCCCCAGGAGATACAGGAGCAGGCTCAGGAGCCCGACGACCAGTACGCCTCCGAGAAGCACGACCCGTTTGTAGATCAGGCTGATCTGCTCTTGTCTAGCGACGGCGCGCTGCTGGAGCTCGAGAGACTGCTGGGTCACCCGCCGGTACTCGGCCAGGTATTCGCGCTGACCGTCGCGGATCTCCTCCAACAGCCTGTTGGCATGGTCGTCCGCTTCCATCGCTCTCACCCCCGAGAGGCCCCAAGCCACGCCCACCTAACCCTACCGCGCGCCCGCCCTGCCCTCAACAGGCACCAGGGACCCCCGAGCGATCCCAGGGGTCGACCTGCTATTCGTCGATTGACACCTGCCCCCGCGGACGTATCCTCGGCCTGCCGAGCGCGTCCACGAAGGAGGGCACCATGGCCCAGGCGATCTCGCGGCGGAGCTTCATGAGTGCAGCCGCGAGCGCGGCGGTCGCGACACGGGCCACCGCCGTCGCTTCCGCTCCCACGGTGTTCGCGACCGGCGCGGAGAAGCCCGCCCTGCTGGGCGGTCGTCCGGTCCGCGGGACGCCCTTCCCCTCCTGGCCGGTCTTCGACGAGCGCGAGGAGAGAGCGCTCGACGAGGTGCTGCGGAGCCGCAAGTGGTATCGCGGCGACGGGCCGACGGTGAGCCGGTTCGAGGAAGCCTACGCCCGGCTAACGGGGGCCCGTCATTGCATCGCCACCGCCAACGGCACGAGCGCGCTCTTCGCCTCGCTCGCCGGGCTCGACGTCGTCCCGGGCGACGAGGTGATCCTCCCGCCCTACACGTTCGTCGCCACGCTGAACGTGATCTTCCTCCAGTACGCGCTCCCCGTCTTCGTGGACTCCGACCCCGAGACGCTCCAGATGGACGCCCGCCGGCTGGAGGGCGCGATCACCGAGCGGACGGCCGTCATCGTCCCCGTGCACCTGGGCGGCAATGCCTGCGACCTCGACGCGATCCTGGACGTCTCGCGCCGCCGGAAGGTGCCCGTTCTGGAGGACGCCTGCCAGGCCCACCTCGGCGAGTGGCGGGGTCGCAAGCTCGGGACGCTCGGCGCCGCCGGCTGCTTCAGCTTCCAGGCCAGCAAGAACCTCAACTCGGGCGAGGGCGGGGCGATCCTGACGAGCGACGACGAGCTGGCCGAGCGCTGCTGGGCCTTCCACGACAACGCCCGAGCGCGGCGGTGGCCGTCCCGCTCCGCCCCTGGGCGGCCGCGGCGCCAACCTCCGCCTGACGGAGTTCCAGGCCGGGCTCCTGCTCGCGCAGATGACCCGGCTCGAGGAGCAGTCGAGGGTGCGGGAGGAGAACGCGCGCTACCTGACCCGGCAGCTCCGCGAGATCCCCGGCATCCTGCCGGCGCGCATGCACGACGGCTGCACGCGCAACGCGTACCACCTCTACATGTTCCGCTACCAGCCGGAGCCGTTCGCCGGCCTTCCCCGCGCGCGGTTTCTCGAGGCGCTGGAGGCCGAGGGAGTCCCCTGCTCTCCGGGGTACACGCCGCTCAACCGCCAGCCCTTCGTGAAGGCCACCCTGGCCTCGCGGGCCTACCAGCGCCTCTACCCCAAGGAGGTTCTCGCGGGCTGGGAGGAGCGCAACCACTGCCCGGCCAACGACCGCCTCTGCGAGGAGGCGGTCTGGCTCACCCAGACGATGCTGCTCGGCCCGCGACAGGACATGGACGACGTCGCCGCCGCCGTCCGCAAGCTCTACGCTTCCGCCGCCGAGTTGGCGAGAGCGTGAGCCGGGAGGCCCCGTGTCGATGAAGCCGGGCGCGATCGCGCGGGCGGGCCTGCTCGCCCTCCTCTCGACGTGCAGCCCCCTCCTCGGCGCCGACTTCCAGGCCGGCGTGGCGCGGGTGAAGATCACGCCGCCGACGCCTTTCTGGATGTCGGGCTACGCGGCCCGCACCCATCCGTCGGAAGGCGTCGCTCAGGACCTGTGGGCGAAAGCGCTCGCCCTGCGGGACGGCAAGGGGCAACAGGTCGTCCTGGTCACGACCGATCTCGTCGGACTGCCCCGGGCGATCTCGGACGAGGTGGCGGCGCGGGTCGCGGCGCAGTTCCGGGTCGAGCGCGCGCAGCTCGTCCTGAACGCTTCGCACACCCACTGCGGCCCGGCGGTGCGGAAGAACCTGGCCGTCCTGTACGACTTCAACGACGAGGACCGTCGCCGCGTCGAGGCGTACGGCGTGGAGCTGAGCGACAAGCTGGTCGAGGTCGTGGGCAAAGCGCTCCTCGACCTCGCCCCCGCGCGACTCGCGGTCGGGCACGGCGACGTCGGCTTCGCCGTCAACCGCCGCGAGCCCACGCCCGAGGGCGTCCGCATCGGCGTGAACCCCGCCGGCCCCGTCGATCACGACGTCCCGGTGCTGAAGGTCACGGCGAAGGATGGCGCGCTCCGCGCCGTGCTGTTCGGCTACGCGTGCCACAACACAACGCTGGGGGGCGACTTCTACCAGATCGGGGGCGACTACGCCGGGTACGCCCAGGCCGAGATCGAGCGGACCCACCCCGGGGCGACCGCTCTCTTCCTCATGCTGTGCGGGGGCGACCAGAACCCGAACCCGCGGGGGACGCTGGACCTCGTCGCTCAGCACGGGCAGGCGCTGGCCTCGGAGGTCGCTCGCGTGCTCGCCGTGGCCCTCCGCCCCGTGCGGCCCCCGATCCGCACCGCCCTCGAGGTCGTCCCGCTCGCCTTCGCTCCCCACACCCGCGCGACGTTCGAGGAGGAGAGCACGAACCCCGACAAGTTCCGGAAGCGCCGCGCGCAGCTGATGCTCGCCGCCTACGACGAGGACCGGCCCGTGCGCCAGACGCCGTACCCGGTGCAGGCCGTCCAGCTCGGCCGGGACCTGACGCTCCTGGCGCTCGGCGGCGAGCCGGTGGTGGACTACGCGCTGCGGGTCAAGCGGGAGCTCCCGCGGGAGAACCTGATCGTGGCGGGCTACTGCCACGACGTCATGGGCTACATCCCCTCCCGGCGCGTCCTCCGCGAAGGCGGCTACGAGGCGGTGGACAGCATGATCTACTACGGCCAGCCCGGCCCCCTCGCGGAGTCGGTGGAGGAGACGATCTTCGCCGCCGTCCGCAAGGTGATCGGGGAAACCCGGCCGGTGGAGTGAAGGAGCCGCCATGGCCTCGTTGACAATCGTCACCCTTCTCGCGGCCGCAAGCATCGGTTCGCTCTCCGCACGAGCCCAGGACGAGACCATCCCCCGGGTCGATCGCCGGGCGGTCGAGATCCGGACCCTCGACACGCCGTACACGTTCACTCCGTACGCGGACAAGGATGCCTGGCTCGCCCGGGCCCGTTTCCTGCGCGAGCAGGTCCTGGTGAGCGCCGGCCTCTGGCCGATGCCGGAGAAGCGCCCGCTCGACGCCGCACGTCTTCGGCCGCATCGAGCGCGGCGACTACTCCGTCGAGAAGGTCTACTTCGAGAGCCATCCCGGGCTTCTACGTCACCGGCAATCTGTACCGGCCGATGGGGAAGACCGGCCCGTTCCCGGGAGTCCTCTCGCCGCACGGCCACTGGGCCTACGGGCGCCTCGAGAACGGCGCCGACGGCTCGATCCCGGCGCGCTGCATCTCGCTCGCCCGGCAGGGCTACGTGGTCTTCTCCTGGGACATGGTCGGCTACAACGACCGCCGCCAGGTGGACCACCGCCTCCTCGACCAGCGCCTCGCCCAGTGGGGGATCGGGTCCTTGTCGCTGCACCTCTGGAACAGCATCCGCGCCGTGGACTTCCTGGAGTCGCTCCCGGACGTGGACAGGGGCCGCCTCGCCTGCACCGGGGCTTCCGGCGGCGGCACCCAGACCTTCCTGCTGACCGCGGTGGACGACCGGATCCGCGTCTCCGCCCCCGTGAACATGATCTCGCACTACATGCAGGGCGGAGACGTCTGCGAGAACGCGCCGAACCTGCGCCTCGACACGAACAACATGGAGATCGGCGCGCTCATGGCCCCGCGCCCGATGCTCATGGTCTCGGCGGCCGGCGACTGGACGCGGGACACGCCCCGCATCGAGTTCCCCGCGATCCAGAGCGTCTACGCGCTCCTGGGGGCGAAGGAGAAGGTGGAGACGGTCCAGTTCGTCGCGGACCACAACTACAACCGGGACGAGCCGCGAGGCGGTGTACGGCTTCTTCGGGAAGTGGGTCCTCGGGCGACCCGACGCGGCGCGCGATCCCGGAGCGCGAGTACGAGGCCGAGCAGCCCGCCGACCTGCTCGTCTTCTTCGGGCGGGAGCTTCCGAAGGAAGCGAAGACCCAGCAGCAGATCGTCGACGCGCTGATCGCGGGCCGCAAGGCGCAGCTCGAGGCGCTGCGGCCGCGCGACCGTCAGGGGCTCGCGCGTTTCCGCGAGATCCTGGGCCCGGCTCTCCGCCACGCCGTCGCCGCCCAGTGCCCCGCGGCCGACGAGGTGATCGAGGCCGCCGCTCTCCGACGCGAGAGGCGGATCGGCGCGACCTCGTCGTCGGGCGCCGGGGCCGGGGCGACCGCGTCCCGGTCCGGCTCTGGGCGCCGCCGAAGGGCACCGGGAGGGCCACCCTGATCGTGCACCCCGACGGAATCGGCGGCGTCGCCGCCCACGACGCGTCGCTCGTCGAGCCCCTGCGGCGACGGGGGTACCTCGTGGCCGCGCTCGACGCGTTCAACACCGGCGCCGCCCGGGCCCCGCGCGACACGAGCGACCGCTTCTTCACGACGTACAACCGCACCGACGACGCGAACCGCGTCCAGGACATCCTGACCGTGCTCGCCTGGCTGAAGCGGCAGCCCGGAATCCGGAGGGTCTCGCTCGTCGGTCTCGACCGGGCCGGGCTCTGGTGCCTTCTCGCCCAGGGGCTCGCGCCCGGCCTCGACGCCGTCGTCGCCGACGCCGATCGGTTCGAGACGGAGAGCGACGAGGCCTATCTCGACCGGCTGCCCATCCCGCTCCTCCGCAGCGTCGGCGGCTTCGAGACGGCGCTCACGCTCGGTCTGGGCTCTCGCCTGAGGGTGCACGACACCGGCGACGCTCTTCGAGACCGCCGCGGTGGAGGCGAGCGCCCGGGCGACGGGGGCGGCGGAGAGGCTCCGGGTCTCCCCGGAGAAGCTCACCGACCCGGAGGTGGCGGCGTGGCTCTTGGCGGAGAAGTAGCTCGCCCACCGACGTGCGGAGAAACGGATGAAGGGGAAGACCTCGGGGATGTGGGAATCCCAGGCTCCGTGGGGGCTCCAGGCCAGCCATCCGCGGGGGTGGTTCTTGAAGCCGACGCCGGGCCGGCGCTCGTTCCCGCGGTCGGCTGGGGGCGGTCGCAGTGGCCCACCGGCGGCTACGGGACCGGGACGCGGGGTTAGACTCGGCAATGAAGCGACGCACGGTCTTGCAGGCGGTGGCGGCGGTGGCGGGCGCGCCCTCCCTGGGCACGGCGGCGTCCGGCACCGAGGGCGGCAGCGTCTACACGCGCCTCGGCGTGAAGCCGATCATCAACGGCATGGGCACGGTGACCGTGGTCGGCGGGTCGCTGATGCCGCCGGAGGTCGTCCGGGCGATGGAGGAGGCCTCGCGGCACTTCGTGTTCGTGCCCGACCTGCAGAAGAAGGCCGGCGCCCGCATCGCCGAGCTCGTCGGCGTCCCCGCGCGCGATGGTCACGGCCGGCGCGGCCTCGGCGATCGCCGTGGCCACCGCGGCCGCCATGACCCGGGGCGACGCGAAGAAGATCGCCCAGCTCCCGGACACGACCGGCCTGCCCTTCGAGGTCGATCCAGCAGAAGAGCCACCGCTGCGGCTACGAGCCGCAGATCCTGCTGAACGGGGCGAGGATCGTCACCGTCGAGACCCGCGAGCGAGCTCGACCGCGCCGTCGGCGAGCGCACCGCGATGATGTTCTTCCTCAACAAGGCGGAGCCGGACGGCCAGATCAAGCGCGACGAGTGGGTCCGGGTGGCCCGGGAGCGGGGCGTCGTCTCGTTCAACGACGCCGCCGCGGACGTCCCGCCCCGGGAGCACCTCTCGCGATACGTGCGGCAGGGCTTCGACCTCGTGGCGTTCTCGGGCGGCAAGGGCCTGCGGGGCCCGCAGTGCTCCGGCCTCCTCCTCGGCCGCAAGGACCTGATCGACGGCGCGCGCACACCTGCATCTCGCCCCACGGCGGCATCGGCCGCGCGCATGAAGGTCGGCAAGGAGGAGATCGTCGGCCTCGTGGCCGCCGTCGAGCGCTACCTGAAGGTCGACCTCGACGCCGAGCACCGCGCGCTCGAGGCGAAGGTGGCGCACCTCAAGGAGGTCGTCGGCCGGGTGAAGGGCGTCACCGTCGAGACGCAGGTCCCGGAGATCGCCAACCACGTGCCGCACTTCGTGGCGACCTGGGACGAGGGCGAGAAGAGGGCTCACCGCGAAGCAGGTCCACGAGCAACTGCAGGCCGGCGACCCGCCGATCCACGTGCTCCTGACGGGCCCGGGCAGGCTCACGGTCTCCGTCTGGATGATGCAGGGCGACGAGCACCGCATCGTGGCCCGGCGTCTCCGGGACATTCTCGCCGCGTCCTGATCCGCGCGGCACCGCGGCGCGACGCGATCTGGCCCACAATACGCGGGCGATGGCCGGCCCTCTCCACGCCCTCCTGCCCGAAGGCGACGCCGACGGCGACGAGCTGCTCGGGCGCTTCCTCGACTACGTCGCCGGCAAGGGCCTCGTCGCTCTACCCGGCGCAGGAGGAGGCGATCCTCGCGCTCCTCGAGGGCAAGAACGTCATCCTGAACACGCCCACCGGCTCGGGGAAGTCGCTCGTGGCCTCCGCCCTCCACTTCGCCGCGCTCGCCCACGGGCGCCGGTCCGTCTACACCTGCCCGATCAAGGCGCTCGTGAACGAGAAGTGGATGGCCCTCTGCCGCGAGTTCGGCCCGGAGAACGTGGGCCTCTCCACGGGCGACGCCACCGTCAACCGCGACGCGCCGATCCTGTGCTGCACCGCGGAGGTGCTCGCCAACATCGCGCTCCGCGACGGGGAGGACGCGCGGGTCGACGACGTGGTGATGGACGAGTTCCACTGGTACGCCGACCGCGACCGCGGCGTCGCCTGGCAGGTGCCGCTCCTCACCCTGCCGCGGGCGCGCTTCCTGCTGATGTCCGCCACCCTGGGCGACGTGACGTTCTTCGCCGAGGCGCTCACCGGCGCTGAACGGCCGGCCCACCGCCGTCGTGAAGTCCGGCGAGCGGCCGGTGCCGCTCGAGTACGCGTACTCCGAGATCCCGCTCGCCCAGACGCTCGAGAAGCTCGTCTCGGAGGACAAGGCGCCCGTCTACGTCGTCCACTTCACGCAGAGGGACGCCGCCGACAGCGCGCAGGACTTCACGAGCCTGAACCTCTGCGACGCGCGAGGAGAAGAACGCGGTCGGCGCGCGAGATCGCGGGCTTCCGCTTCACGAGCCCGTACGGCCCCGACGTCCGCAAGTGGCTGAAGCACGGGATCGGCCTGCACCACGCCGGCCTGCTGCCGAAGTACCGCGTGCTCGTCGAGCAGCTCGCCCAGCGCGGCCTGCTCAAGGTCATCTGCGGCACGGACACGCTGGGCGTCGGCATCAACGTCCCGATCCGCACCGTGCTCTTCACGCGGCTCTGCAAGTTCGACGGCCAGAAGACGGCGGTCCTCTCCGCGCGCGACTTCCACCAGATCGCCGGGCGCGCCGGGCGGAAGGGCTTCGACGACCGCGGCTTCGTGGTGGCGCAGGCCCCGGAGCACGTGATCGAGAACCTGCGGCTCGGGGAGAAGGCGAAGGACGGCAAGAAGGTCGTCAAGCGGAAGCCGCCCGAGCACAACTTCGCCAACTGGGACCTCCAGACCTTCAAGCGGCTCATCGGCGCGCCTCCCGAGCGGCTCACCTCGCGCTTCCAGGTCTCGCACGGGATGCTGCTGAACGTGCTCAGCCGCCGCGGCGACGGCTGCCGCGCGATGCAGCGGCTCATCCGCGACAGCCACGAGCCGGACCGGGCGAAGAAGGCGCACTTCAAGCGCGCCTGGCAGCTCTTCCGCGCGCTCGTCGACCGCGGCATCGTCGAGATCGTCCCGAGGACGGAAGAGGGCGCGAAGCTCCGCGTCAACGTCGAGCTGCAGGACGACTTCTCGATGGACCAGGCGCTCTCGCTCTACCTCCTCGAGACGATCCCGCTCCTCGACCCGGAGTCGGAGACGCACGCCCTCGACCTGCTCACGCTCGTCGAGACCATCCTCGAGAACCCGGAGCTCATCCTGCGCCGGCAGCTCGACAAGCTCAAGGACAAGGCGGTCGCGGAGATGAAGGCCGAGGGGCTCGAGTACGACCAGCGGATGGAGGAGCTCGAGAAGCTCGAGTACCCGAAGCCGCTCCGCGACTTCGTCTACTCGACCTTCAACGCGTTCGCCGACCGCCACCCGTGGGTGGGCGAGGAGAACATCCGGCCGAAGTCGATCGCGCGCGAGATGTTCGAGGGCTTCCGCTCGTTCTCCGACTACGTGCAGGAGTACGACCTCGAGCGCGCCGAGGGCCTGCTGCTGCGCCACCTCAACAGCGTCTACAAGGTGCTGAGCCAGACCGTGCCCGACGGCGTGAAGACCGACACCGTGCGCGAGATGGAGCTGTACCTCCGCGACATGCTGCGCGCGGTCGACTCCAGCCTGCTCGAGGAGTGGGAGCGGATGCGCGACCCGAGCTACCGGCCGGCGCGGCGCGGGCGGAGCGGAGCCGCGGCCGCCGCGTCCTGAGGAGCCGCCCGGACGTCACGCGCGACACGAAGGCCTTCACCGCCGCGATCCGCACGCGCGTCTTCGCGTTCCTGCGCGCGTGGTCGATCGGCCAGGACGAGGCCGCTCTCGAGACCATCGACTCACCGGCCGACGGCAGACGGCGAGCCGTGGACGGTCGAGCGCCTGCGCTCCGCCCGCGAGGCCTACCGGGTCGAGCACGCCGGGCTGCGCCTCGACCCCGAGGCCCGGAACCTCCGCCACACAGACGTCAAGCCATCCGACGATCGGCACCAGGTGGCGCGTGCAGCAGATGCTCGTGGACCCGGAGGGCCACGAACGACTGGGTGGCGGAGCTCGACGTGGACCTCGCCGCCTCGCGCGAGGTGGGTGAGCCGGTGCTTCAGCTGCTGCGCCTCGGCAGCCTCGTCTGAGCGTCCGCGCCATGTTCATCCTGGGCGAAACGGCCCGAGTGTCTCGCCGATCTCCATTCCCGCCATTCAGCGCCCTTGCCGCTATAATCTGAGTGAGTATCTTATTGGGGAAGGTCGGCCTCGTCGGTTGGTGGCGTGGCCCGGATTCCCCCATCCGAAGGAGTCCCGTTGAGCCTCAGAACGTCCGCCTCTTCATTCCTCGGTGCGGTGCTGGTCGCCGCGCTCGCCGGCTGCGGCGGGTCGTCCCCCTCCCAGCCCGTGACTCCGACGCCGACGGCGACGCCGACGCCGGTCGCAACTCCAACCCCCGGGAACGGGCTGCCTGCGGGAATGACGTGCAACCCGACGCCGCCGCCTCTGCACGGGTTCAAGGTCAAGATTCATGACGACTCGCCCGGCCGATTCGTCCTCGACTCGAAGCCGGAAGTCATGAACGTCGACGGCTATTGCGCGAGAGTGGGCAGTGGAGGCGAGACCCAGAAGTTCTGCGACACCCGCGCGGAGGGCGACCTCCAGCGCACGGCCTGTGACTACCTGGCGACCGGCAAGTCGGCCGCGACGGGCCGCTGGGGGCCGACCTGGACCTGGGACGGCAAGCCGTGCGACGGCGACAACTTCACGAGCTGCGCCAACCACCAGAGCAACCAGTTCATGGCGATCGCCAAGACCTCCGGTCGGTACGAAGCGTGCGTCGCCCCCGACGTGCCCGTCGACCCCGACGGCTCGAGCTGCGGGGGGGTCACGATCCCCTGAGCCGGCAACTCCCGGCCTAGGGCGCGTCCCCGGGTTCCGCCGGCCGGGCCATGCCGAAGGCAGGCTCGCGGAGCTGCCCAGGCAGGTCGACCGCCAGGCACGCGAGGAACGCCACGGCCAGGACGAGGGCGGCGAGGGCCCGCGCTCCCCGCAGGGAGGGCGCGCCCTCGTGGTGCGCGACGAGCGAGAACGCGGCGACCACGAAGAGGGCCGGCATCACGGGCAGGCGGTAGCGCGAGAACCCCATCGTGGCCGTGTGCAGCAGCACGAAGAAGGCGATCACGAGCACGAGGAGCGCGACGGGGCGAGTCCGGGGAAGGCGGGGCAGGCCGAGCACGAGGCCGGCGAGCACGAGCACGTAGGGGACGAGCGTGACCAGGGCCACCGCCCAGGCTGACACGGGTGTCACCGGCCCGTAGGCGCCGCGCTTGACGTGGACGATCGCGAGGTTGTCGAGGGCCCAGAACTCCGGCATCTCCGCGGCGAGCTTCTCGAAGATCCACCCGGGCTGCCGCTCGAGCACGTTTCGCACCGCCTCCCTCGTCGCGCGGCGGGCGGCCGCGATGGGGTCCTTCTCCTCGTCGTAGGCGGCGAAGAACTGCCCGTGGTCCAGGGACGTGTTCCCCATCCACGCGACCCGCGCGCCCATCAACGACACCGGGACGAACGCGCCGAATCGGACCGCGTTGCGGACCGTCCACGGCGCCACGGTGAGGAGGGCGGCGGCGAGGAACACCGCGGCCGGCCGGAGGCGCGCCGGCCGGCGCCAGGCCAGCCAGACGGCGCCGAGGGGAGCCAGGTAGAGCGAGGACTCGCGGGTCAGGGCCGCCAGGCCAAAGGCCACCCCGGCGGCGACCGCCGGGCGGCCGCCCTCAGCCGTGTCGGCGGCGAGGAGCCGCTCCAGTCCCCACCAGAGAAAGGCCATGAAGAGGGGCTCCGCCCAGAGGTGGGCCGAGTACCAGACGTGCTCGGGGTAGGTCGCGGCGATGAGGCCCGCGAGGAGGCCCACCCGTGGGCCGAGCGCCCTCCACCCGAAGAGCGCGACCGCGGGAGCGAGGAGCGCCCCGGCGAGGGTCTGGGCGACCTTGACGGCACCCAGGCCCGAGACGAGCTGGAGCCCGGCGAACACGTAGGGAAAGAGAGGCGGATAGAAGATCAGGGAGTTTCGCAGCGGGTCGAGGGAAGCCGGCGGGTCGGCGGCGAGCACGAGGCTCTCGTGGCGCCATGCCCGCTCGTCGCCGACCAGGGGCGACGCGGGCTCCAGGCCGAGGAACGCGAGCCTGAGGGCCCACGCCAGCACGAAGACGGCTCCGGCGGCAGGCCAGGGCCGGCGCACGGCGTCAGTTCCCCACGTATCCGAGCGACCGGAGCTGCTCGCGGGCGTCGTCGTCGAGCGGGATCGCATCCGGCCCCGGCGTCACCCGCGTGATCCACACCCCGACCCAGGGCCCGACCGGCGTCGGATCGAAGACACCGGGCGAGTGCTCGACCACCGGAAAGAGGAAGGGGACGGCGCCCGACGCCGCGCCCCTGCTTCCGACGTGGATGTCGCCGGCTCGCAGCGGTCGCCCCTCGCGCGTGCCGTCGATCCAGAGCGGCACGCCGTGCGGCCTGAGTCGCAGCGACACCTCCCGCGGCTTCTCGGGCCGCGGTCGCAGGCTCAAGGTCAGCTCCTGGCGGCGGGCGTCCAGCCGTGAGACCTCCCGGGCCCCCAGTTGCGGCGCCTCGACCTCGACGACCGTGCCGTTCGTCCGCAGGTGCAACTCGAAGATCCCGTTTCCCCCGACCCTGACGTGGTGACGGTGGCCGCCGGGGGCCATGAACGCCTCGATCATCCGGAGCAGCTCGGCGGCGCGACCGCCCGTCACCTCGTTCGGGCTCCGCTCCTCCGGGTCGCGCGCGAGGTCGTAGTCCCGCACGCCGTCGACCGGTGAGAAGCTGTGGACGACTTTCTCCTGCTGCGTGCGCGCCGCGTAGGCCACGTGTCCGCGGTGGTTGAGCTGGAGGAGGGCCGGGGGGGATTGGAGCTCACCGCTGATCGCCCCTTGAAGGCCGTGCCCGAGGACTGACGGGTCGACGGGAACCGGGAGCGACACGGCCTCGAGAACGGTGGGAAGGACGTCCAGGAGCTGGACCTGTCGATCCACACGCCGTCCCGCGTGAGAGCCCCCGGGGAACCTCACCACCAGAGGCACACGGACGAGCTCGTCGAAGAGGCTGGTTCCGTGCCGCCAGTCCCCGTGGTCCAGGAACTCCTCGCCGTGGTCGGAGGTGAACACGACGAGGGCACGGTCGTAGAGCCCTCTCGCTTTCAGCTCCCGCACGAAGCGCCCGAACTCCCGGTCGCCGTAGGCGATCTCGCCGTCGTAGAGAGCGATGACCTGATCGCGCTCACCCGGGGTGGCGGGCTCGAACAGGTGGTCGAACGGCGGCGGAGGCTGGTACGGAAAATGGGGATCGAACGCGTGGACGAAGAGGAACGAGGGGAGGCCCCGGTGGGCGTCGAGGAAGCGGAGGGCGGCGTCGACGACGCGACCGGCGGGCACCGTGGTGGACAGCCGTCCCTTCCGGCCGTGCAGACCCTCGAAGTAGCTGAAGCCCTGGTCGAAGCCGCTCGAAGCCAGGATGAGGGGGTTGGCGACGACCGCGCCCGTCGCGAACCCGCTCTCGGCCAGCCTCTCCGCGAGGGTGTGCGCAGCCGGGGCGAGGGGTGCCTGGAGATGGAGAGCCCCGTGCCCGTCGGGGAGGAGCGACGTGAAGAGCGACGCGACGGACGGAATCGTCCACGAGGAGGACGCAATGGCCCGCTCGAAGACGACGCCGTCCGATGCGAAACCGTCGAGCCAGGGGCTCGTGCGGCGCCCGCCCCCGTAGAGCGACAGGTGATCCCTCCGGAGCGTGTCCACGAGGTAGACGATCACGAGGGGCGCTTTCCGGTCGCGCGGCCGGGTGATCACCGGGTTGCCCCAGGCCGCGACGCTCTCCCGGCGGGGCGGGCCGCTCGTTTCCAGGACGAGCTCCGCGCGCCCTTCGTGCGGCGAGAGGTCGGCCTCGAGCGGCACCCACTCCCGGTCTTCCGGTCGCAGCGCCGGGTCGAGTTGCCGCGATGCGACCCGGCTTTCCACTCCGCCGCGCCGGACGCTCACGGTGAAATCGACGGCGGGTTGGTCCTGGTGCCCACCCGGGATCCCGGCCGCGAGGATCAGGCGCCCGCCCTTCGGAATCTCGACGTTCAGCACGAGACGGCTCGGCGGACCGGCGGGGAGGCTGGCGCGGGCGACGTCGCCGATCCTCACGGAGTGCCCCGCGCGCTCCCGCACCCAGGACGCGTCGCGGCCGGCGGCCGAGCCCTCGAGGAGCGAGGTGTGGGCGGTCGCGATCAGGTCGACCGCGGCCGGTTGCCGGCCGCAGCCTGCCGCGAGGAAGACCAGCCCCGCGCCGGCGACGACCCACCGGGACGAAGGACACTCCGGTGAATTCGGACCGCGCATTCGCGAGGAGCCTAACACCCTACCGGAAGCGGAGCGAGTCTCCGAACCCTCGGCCACGACCCGTCCGCCGCCGTCCCCGCCCTGGCACGAGGCGTCCGCTGTCTATCGGGTAGACTACTGCCACTCTCCCGAGTGGACATGGCACTCGCCCCTGGCGCCCGGCTCGGCCCCTATGAAGTGATCGGACCACTCGGTTCCGGTGGAATGGGGGAGGTGTATCGAGCGCGGGACGACCGTCTCGGGCGCGAGGTCGCGCTGAAGGTGCTGCGCCCCGAAGTCGCGACCGACGCGGAACGCCTGCGCCGCTTCGAGAAGGAGGCGCGGCTGACGGGCGCCCTCAACGATCCGCACCTGCTCGCGGTCTTCGATACCGGGGTCCACGACGGCGCGCCCTACGTGGTCTTCGAGCTCCTCGAGGGAGACACGCTGCGGGCGCGCCTCGCGGGCGGGCCGCTCGCTCCCCGCAGCGTCCTCGAGCTCGCGGTCGGGATCAGCGAAGGCCTCGCCGCCGCCCACGACAAGGGGATCGTCCACCGCGACCTGAAGCCGGAGAACATCTTCATCACCCGCGAGGGCCGGCCGAAGATCCTCGACTTCGGCCTCGCAAAGGAGGGAGCGGATCAGGTCGGCGGAGCCGCTTCCGACCTCGCGACCCTGCCCGGTCAGACCACGCCGGGAACCGTCCTCGGGACTCTCGCCTACATGCCGCCCGAGCAAATCCAGGGGCAGCGCGTCGATCATCGGGCCGACATCTTCTCGCTGGGCGCAGTGATCTACGAGATGCTCACGGCGCGCCGCCCCTTCCAGCGCGAGACCCTCGAGAGCACCGTCGCCGCCGTTCTCACGCAGGATCCGGCGCCGATCGCCCTTCCCGGTTTCGACGCCGAGGCGGCGCTGGAGCGGATCGTGAGCCGCTGCCTGGAGAAGCGACCGGAGAGACGCTTCCAGTCGGCTCACGACCTTGCGTTCGCCCTGCGGCAGCTGTCCTCCGGTGCGCACCGGGCGGCGGCGACTACGGTCTCGTCTCGGAGCGCGCTCTCGCTCTGGGCGCGCCTGGGGCTCTACGGTGGGCTGGCGGCGGTCCTCGTGGCCGCCGGCTTTCTCCTCGCGCGGTCCACACGGCGTTCCACGACCCCCACATTCCACCGCCTGACGTTCCGGCGCGGCGACATTCGCGCGGCACGCTTCGCGCCGGACGGGCAGACGATCCTCTACGCGGCGGCGTGGGGGGCGGGATGTACAAGCTGTACTCGACTCGTCTCGACAGCCCCGAGTCGCGTGCTCTCGATCTGCCCGATGCACAGCTGCTGTCGTCCTCGCCGGCGGGAGAGCTGGCGATCTGCCTGGGCCAGACGTCGCACGTCGTGCCCGGAAACTACGACTGCACCCTGGCCCGTGTGGCCCTGGCCGGGGAGCGCCGCGGCCGGTGCTGGAGCACGTGCGCGGGGCGGACTTCTCGCCGGATGGGCAGGCGCTCGCGGTGATACGCCGCCTGGAGGGCCGCGAACGCCTGGAGTACCCGCTCGGCCACCCGCTCGCCGAGGGAGAAGGGCTGAGCGCCGTCAGGGTGTCGCCCTCCGGCGAATGGCTCGCCTTCGTGGTGGGCTCCACTCGAGCCCGCAGCGTGCAGGTGATCCGGCGCGACGGCACGGGGCGGAAGACCCTGGTGGGCCCGACGCTCATGGGCTCCGCCCTCGCGTGGTCGCCTGACGGCCGCGAGGTCTGGCACTCGAGCTCGGACACCGGCTCGGTCCACTTGTCGCTCTACGCCGTCGACTTGCAGGGCAGGCGGCGCACGCTCGCCGCGCTACCCGGGCCGTCGCTCGTCCTGGACGTGGGGAAAGACGGCCGCGCGCTGCTCTCCCTGGGCGACATCCGCGGTGACATCGAGGCCTGGGCGCCGGGGGAGACACGCGGGCGCCAGCTCTCCTGGCTCGAGTTCCCTCGCGGTGTCATCCTCTCGGCGGACGGGAAGAGCATCGTCTTCTCGGAGGCCGGACAAGGGGGCGGCTCCAAGGGCTCGGGGGTGTACGCACGGTCGATCGAGGGGTCGCCGGCCGTCAAGCTGGGAGAGGGCTGGGCAACCGATCTCTCGGCCGACGGCCTCTCGTCGCGGCCCTCGCCCGCTCGCGCGGCGACCCGTCGCGCGAGCTCGTCGCGATACCCATGGGCGCCGGCGAGCCCCGGACGCTCGCCTCGGGCGGCCTCGAGTACAAAGATGCGCGCTGGTTCGCCGACGGCGTGCGCCTCCTCACGGTGGCCCGCCAACCCGACCGTGGCTGGCGCCTGTGGCGGGTCAGCGCCAGCGATCCGCCACAGCCGGTAACGCCCGAAGGTTTCGGCGCCGGCATCCCTTGCCCCGAGGGCTCCTGCTTCGTGGCGCAGAGGAGCGCCGACCAAGTGCTCGAGCTCTTCGACGAGGGCGGCGGCGCGCGCCCGCTTTCGGGTCCTCCCGAGCCAGGCAGCCTCATCGGCTGGAGCCGGGACGGCCACTCGCTCGTCCTCTCGGAGCCGCTCCTGCCCGGCGCCCGGATCGTCAAGCGCGACCTCGCCACCGGCGCGCGCACGACCGTCCGCGAGCTCCGGCCGGAAGACCCCACCGGCGTCGGCTTCTTCCAGGGAACGGTGTCCCGGTCCGGCGACGCCTTCGCCGCCGTCTACGTCCGGGCAGTGAACGCGCTGTTCCTGGCCACGAACCTGCGCTGACTGTCACCCCGTCGCGCTCTGGGACCGGCTGCTGCTCCTGCGCCCTCACCGGTGCCTCGGTTGCTGGCGCCGGCTTGTCGCGTTTTCCCCCAAACTCCGCCCCGTGCGGCCAGATCAGCCGGATCTCCCGCGTACGTCATCGCGGGGAGGAGGACCATCCTGGGCGCAATCAGAGGGCAGGCAGCGCCTTCCTCGCCTCGCGGTCCGGGTCGTTCCTCACCTCGCAGACGTCGTCGAGCACCATCGTCTCGCCCTTGGCCGAGGTGTAGCGCGGCCAGCGCGAGCCTCCGCCGGTCGGATCGCCGGCTTCATGAAGCGCAGCAGGGCGCCCGCCATCTTCTCCGCGAGCGTTCCGCGGGCGCGCGCCGCCGCCGGTGTGGGTCAGCATCAGGTCGGTGTTGTGGAACCAGAAGCAGATGTCGAGGCAGTGGAACGCGCGCATCCGCTTGTCGAACATCGGCGGCTGCCAGCCGAACCAGGCCACGTAGACCGGCGCCGGCTGCTTCGACTTGGCGTTTGCCAGCGCCACCGACGTTCTGCCGGTTGCTGCTGACAAGCGACCAGATCTCGATCGGCCGCTTGTCCGGGAACGCCTTCGCATAGGCGTCGACGACCTCTTGCGCCGGTCGTCGAAGCCGGGCCCGAACCCTGCCTCAGCTTGACCTTCTCGGCCACCTCGTCGAGAGTGACGTTTCGAGCTGCGCGTCGGTCCGGCTCGGCGCCTGCTCGTCGAAGGTGGAGCAGATCATCATCGGGACGTCGGCCCCGGCCGGCGCGGCCGTCGGGTAGTAGAGGATCCTGCGGCACACGACCCCGTCCACGACCGGGTTGAAGCTGCCCGCATCATGCCACGCCGGCCGGTCTCCTTCACCGAGCTGCTGCTGGGCCCGCCGGCGACGCGAGGTAGTCCCTCCACGGAGATGTACTGCAGCTTGTCGATCTGCGCGGCCGTCAGGCCAGCTTCCTCGAGGATGTACGCACCCGAGCTTCTCCGAGAACGCCTTGCGCCCATGCCCCGTGAGGCCCCGCTCAGGACCACGGCCTTGTGGAACAGGCCCTTGGCGGCTGGCATCGCCACCACCGTGCAGACCTTGGCGCCGCCGCCCGACTGGCCCATGATGGTCACGTTGCCGGGGTCGCCGCCGAAGTTCTGGATGTTGTCGCGCACCCATTCCAGCGCCGGCGATGATGTCCAGGATGCCGACGTTCCCCGACCCGGCGAACCTCTCGCCCACGCCGTCCAGGTCGGTGAATCCGATCGGGCCGAGCCGGTGGTTGAGCGAGCAGAAGACGACGTCGCCGTACCGGGCGAGGTTCTCGCCGTTGTAGCCGTCCTGCTCGATGCCGTTGCCGGTGGTGAAGCCGCCGCCGTGCAGCCAGACCATCACGGGCCGCTTCTTCCCGTCGCCGAGCGCCGGCGTCCAGACGTTGATCCTGCAGGCAATCCTCGCTCACGTCGTCGTAGTTCCAGTGATCGCGGAACGAGCCGTACGTGTTGGCGTAGCGGTTCTCCATGTTCTGCGGGGCTGAGTTGCCCCACCAGACCGCCGGCAACACGTCGTCCAGGGCTTCGGCTTCTGCGGCGGCAGGAAGCGGTTGGCGCCCGAGGTGTCGGCGCCGTACGGAATCCCGAGGAAGTGATGGATGCCGCGCAGCGTGTAGCCGCGCACCTTGCCGTGCTCGGTGCTCACGACCGCGATGTCGTCGCCGATCAGCAGGACCGGCCCGTCGTCCTTGGCCCTGGCCGCCGCAGCCGCCGCGGGAGCGGCCAAGGCACCTCTCGCGCCGAGCGTCAGCGCGGCGGCGCCCGTCCCGATGGCCCCGACGAAGTCACGCCTGGAAGATCTCATGTGCCGTCCTCCGGTCGCCGATGAGCGCCAGCGAACCGACGAAGTTTCCGAGATCAGTCCGCCGCCGCCCGCATCTTCCGGATGCGGTCGATCTCCGCCTCCAGCGACCAGGCGTAGCGCTCCGCTTCCTCGCGCATGGCCCGGAGCGTCAGCCCCTCCTGCTGCAGACGGCGCATCTCCTCCTTCAGGCTTCCCAGGAACGGCAGGGCATCGTCCGATTCCTCGGGCTCGCCGAAGATCATCGGAAAGCGGTCGCCGGTGAGCTTGCTCAGGGTGCGGCCGTCCATGTAGCAGGCGGTGAAGGCGCGGCGCGGAGAGTCGGTCTCGTTGACGCCGCTTCGATGGATCAGCCAGTTGTGGAGGAGGAGCAGGCCCTCTCCCGCCTCGACTTCGAGGTGAAGGACCTCCTCTTCCGGGCAATGAAGGCGCAGCGCTCGGCGCTGCTTCCGTAGCCGCTGAGCAAGCCCAGTCGATGGCTTCCCGGTATGACCTGCACGCACCCCTTCTCGCGTGTCGCCGCGTCGAGGGCCACCCAGATTGTGACGAGGATCGCGGTCAAGCTTCCAGACGTCTCCCCCGTCCTGGTGCCACGGCAGATGAGTGTCCTGGCGGGCCGGTTTGTTCATGACCATGGCACGGAAGTCGACACCGACGCATGGGCCCATAGTGGCGGCGAGAGATCTCGCGGACAGCTCGTGACGGAGGAGGAGACAGGAGAGCAGGGACACCCTTCGAGACCCTGCACCTTGCGATACCGAGGCTGGGCTCGGGCACTACCGCCACCGCGTCGGGCAGCTCGTCGTAGGCGCCCCCCGTGTCGAGCTGCGTGGCGAGCGACGGGAACCGGATCTCGCCGAGCATGATGGCGTCGATTCGCCGCTGCAGGGCCGCGAGCTCGGCATTGCCCAGGACCCGGCCCAGACGCAGGTATCCGCGATCGGCGTAGTCACGCCACTGCTCGTCGCCCAATCGAGCCGGCGATCGCTCTTCGGCGGTCGCCGCCACGCGCGGCTCGACGGCGATCGTCGGGATCCGGGCGACGCGCTCCGCCACTCTCACCCTCTCGCTCGCGAGGCCCAGGGCCCCGGCGGCCCGCTCCCAGCGGGCCTGCTCCGTTCCCACCGCCCTCTCGCGCAGCGCGCCGAGGCGGCGGCGGACGTCCTCCCGAGCGTGCCAGGCTCGAGGCCGGCGGTCAGAAGGGTGCCCCGAGCCGCGGATTCCAGGTCGAGAGCCCAACCGGCGAGCTCGGCGTGAGCGAGGGCCCCTTTCAGCTTCACGCGGGTGTAAGGGTCGCTGTAGACCCCGAGGGCGGGCGCCCCGGCCGAGGTGGCGAAGACAGCCCGTGGTAGCGCGTGGAGACGACGAGGGCGGCGTGGCCGGTGAGCCCGCGAACCTCCCGGGGAGACCACGGCCCGAGCTGCCGGAGCGGCGTGCGGAGCAGCGCGGACAGCCGACGGCCGATCGCAGCGTCGTCGGCGCCTTCCTTCTCTGCCTCCTTTCCCCCGACGTGTGGCACGAACACGAGGTCCGCTTCGATCGAGGTCGCCAGCGCGTCGAGCTGCGCGGCGAGCCGCTCGAGGCGCCGCTCGTTCGGGACGCTGCCCAGGGAGGGGTCGAGGGTCACCAGGATCCATCGCCGCCCGGCGGCGAGCCAGCGGCCGCGATCGCCGTCGACGGGCTGCGGCTCCAGGAAGTACGCGTCGTCCACCTGCAGGCAAATGTCGTCGGCGCGGAGCCCGAGCGCACGCGCCAGGGCGAAGGACGGACGCTCCCGGACTCGACCATCCTGGCCCGCCCGAGCGCTTCGCCGAGCAGGGCCGATCGACGCGGCGTCAGCTCGGCACGAGCGTCTGTCCGACCACGACCGCCGGCTTGCCGACGTCGGCGGCGCAGTGGAAGCGCTGCCGCTCGAGCAGCTTCCCCGGCCACGTGGCGCAGAGGTTGCCACCCCCGGAGACGATCAACCCATCGGCCCGGCGGACGGCCTCGACGATCGCCTCGCCGAGGTCCAGGCCCTGGCGTCCTTGTCCCACCCCGGTTCGGGCAGGGCGACAGTCGAGAGCGAAGGGCGCCCGTATCGCCTGTACCCCGTAGCGCTTCTCCGTGAAGCACGGATTGCGCCAGCTGGCCACGAACCGGACGTCGGGGTAGGAGCAGCGCAGGGCGTCGAGGTTGGCCTCCAGCATGGCCTCGTCGCCGAGGCGAAAGTCCTCGATCCACCGACGTCCGCGACGACGAAGAAGGTGGGCACGGGCTGCGCTCTACCTCCTCCCAGGGAACGAACCGAGTCGAGAAGCTCCTGCGTCGCCTTCAGATGGTGCTCGTGGACCCGGGCGGAGAACTGCGTGTACGGGCGCAGCAGCCGGAGCACCGCGGTGCGCACGATTCGACCGGGCCATCAGCGGGAGGGCGTGCGATACGTGATGCCGTCCGCGAGAAGCTTCCCCGCTTCGAGCGCCTCCCGCTCGGCCCCGGCTAGACGCCGCGGCGCGGGCGGCGCCGGATGGCGGCGACGTGCGATGTCGTCGAGCCTCTCCCTCAGGAAGGCGGCGGTCCAGCGCTGGAGAGCCGCGCCGGCACGTCGGACGCGGCCCGGCGCCCGCGCTCCTCGGCGAGCGAGCGGCTCTCGTACACCGTGCGCATGAGCGCGGCCGCGGCATCAGGTCGGGTTCCGCCCACCGGCTGGCCGGCGGACTGCTCACGGCCGGCACCAACGCCGGCCGCCACGGAACGAGGAAGCTGTTCTCCGGGCTCATGAAGGTCAGGTTGCCGGAGAGGCCGTCGTGATCGTCGGTCTTGCCGGGCCATGGCCTCGGCCGAGGGTGAGACCGAATCCCTCCCAGCGGTGGAGGAACACATAGCAGTCGCAATGCCCGATGAGGGCGTCGCGTCGGCCGGCGCTCAGATAGCCGTCCCTGACGAAGATGTCCGATCGACCCCTCGCCGCCTCTCGTACGGACTCCAGAGCGGCCCGCCGGAGGTGGCCATTGATCCACTTGACGACGAGGGCCTGTACCGCCCTCGGCCGGGGGGAAACGCGCGGCGGAACGCCTCGATCAACCCGATCGGGTTCTTCCGCTGCACGATGCTCAGGAAGATCCAGGCGAGAGGAAGACGAAGCCGCCCGCAAGCCCAGCTCCTCCCTCAGGCGCTCGCGGGCCGTGGCTCGGCGAGGGGCAGCGGGCAGACGTGCACGGGCTTCGATACCACCTTGCCGACCGCCTCGGCCACGTACTCGCTCGCCGTCCAGATCGTCGACGAGGTCGGCGGACGATCTCGATACGCGGCCGGCAGCTCTTCCGTCTCCCAGAACCAGAACCCGACGCCATAGCCCTGCCGGGCCTCGGTGGGCAGCGCGTCTATCGCGCGTGGCACCTCGTCCGCGTTCGCGCAGAGCACGGTCACGTCGTAGGGCCGGCCCGCTTCGACGGGAAAGGAATCCCGCTGCCGGCTCGGACTGTGCGTGTTGACGAGGGCCAGGCTGGGAAGGCGATCACTCCTTGCCGCGGCCGCGAGCAGGCGCGCCACCTCGCCGGTTCCGGACTCGGCCCACAGGTACCCGGCGATGTCGACCCCGCCCTCGAGCGGGACCGCCGCCGGGCGGAACCGGCGGCGGCGGCCTCAGCCGGCGGGCAATGCCCTGGCGGCGTTCGACGACCGGCTCACCGGAGGAACGCGTCCGCCGCCTGCCCGTGGAGCGAGGGAACGCGGCGCCGAGATCCGGTCTCCCTCGGCGAAACGCCCAGAGGTAGCGCGAGACCCGGGGAGCCTGGGGCGAGGGAGCGTTGAACCAGCAGAGGACGTCATCGTTGAACGGCAGGGGGCAGGGCGTCGCCGTGCTGCTCCGCTTCGATCAGGGCCTCGCGGATAGAGCCGCCTCATCGTGAGGTCGATCGGCGTCCCGTCCGGCAGCGCACCATAGCCGTAGGCCGCCATGATCGGCTGTTCCGCATCGGCGCAGCCTCGCGACGTAGTCCTCGCACAGCTCGCGGACGACCGGACGCTCGCTCAGGAGAATCCGTGGATTAATCGGTGCTTGCTCAGGAGATGCGAGGAGGGTTCCAGCCCGCTGAAGTGGAAACCGCAGCGGCTGCCCGTTCGCCTCGAGGCGCCCGTCCCGGCGGGCCACTTCCCTCTCGTGCAGGTTCCAGTACGCGACGCTTACCAAGCCGGGGTCCCGCACGATCGCGTGCCGGGAAGAGGCTCGGCACGAAGTCGACCCAGCGCTGATCGACGAACATGCCGGCTTCGGGGGCGGACACGCAGTGCCGGCGCAACCGTCCCCACCACCATTCGAGGAAGGCCTCCTCCCCCGCGCCCAGCCCGAGAAAGCCGAGGTTGTACTGCCCGGCCCGCGAGACGTAGAGATCGCTGACGCCGAGACCGTCGTCCGGGATCGGCGAAAGGACGTGCGGGGTGAGCGCGATGCCACGATCTCGCGCGAGCGACCACAGGTCGGCGACGGAGTCGAACACCTGGATGTCCGGATCGAAGAGATGGAACTCGGCCCCCTCGTTCAGCAGGCGCCGGAAGAGGAGCGGCTTCAACGCCGTGGTAGCGGTGACGTTGTACATGAAGGCGAGCCGCTGACGCTCGGCCGGGTCGGCGACCAGGTCTTCGAAGGCCAGCGCGCGAAAGAGGCGGCAATCCGATGGATCGGCGGGGCCATCGATCACGAGAACGGTGAGGCGACTGTCGGGGTGAGGCGCCCGCAGCGTCTCCGCGAGCACACGCGCGTACGGAGATAGTTGCGCGCGACGATCGTGCAGGCCTCCCGCAGGGACATGGGCGTTCGTCCGACGAAAAGCTGGATTCTACCCCAGAGCGCGACCCCCGGGGCCGGGGTCGAGCGTTCCTTGGAAGTCGCCGCGGACGAGGTTCCGCCGACGATGCCCTGGATTTAGACTCCGGGTAGGCTGATACTCCCGGGGGAGACCGTCAGCGGGAGCCCGGTGACCGACACGAGGCGAAAGGCGAGGAGAAGCCACCATGGAGCCGGTCGTCCGGTACGAGGTCGAGCTGCCGGAAGGCGTCACGACGGCGGACTGGGGCCTCGAGAGGGTCCGGGTCCAGAACCCCAGCATCCGCTCGTACCTCGGCTGCATCCGCCTGCTCGAGGAGGTGCTCGACAGCAACTACGCCATCCTGCACTGCTCGCCCGAGCGCCTGCTGAAGATCTGGCGCCAGGTCGAGCAGGTCTGCCGGCTGATGCGCTCGGAGCTCCTGCCGACCCTCGAGGAGCCGTCGGTCATACCCAGTCTCGGTGAGGCGCGCCGCCACGCCGAGGCCTCGTTCCGGGCGCTCGCGGAGACAGTGCTGACCGCGATCGAGCGGTACGGCCACTCTCTCCGCGCCGATCAGCTTCCCGAGGCGAGGAAGCTCCTGTGTGTCTCGATCGGGAAGATCTACGCGTTCCTGCGAGATACCTTCGGGGAGATCGTCGCCAACGATCCCCGCAGTCGGCACGACGCGGACTACTTCCTTTCGAGGCGCTTCGCCCAGGACATCGAGGAGTCGGAATGGCTCTACTCGTCGGTGTACGAGCTGGACGAGCTCCTGGACGGCCTGGAGAAGGCCTGCTCGGCCGAGTTCACCGACTCTCTGCCGAGGATGCGAAGGGAGCGGATGATTCCGCCGGAACCGGAGTGGGAGCAGACCAGGAAGCTCCTCGACATCCTCTTGGGCGACCTGATGCCGAAGCTCAAGGAGGTCCTCAGCCTCCGGGGCATTCGCGTCGACGACATGGAATCGCTCGAGGCCCATGCCTCGAACATCTCGACCGACTGCCGTTCGCTCATGGAGGTCTACGGAGTCGGCAGGGATGTGATCGAGCAGCTCAAGGGGGTGGGCGCCCCGACACTGGACGACCGAGAGCAGAGGGTGAAGGACCTGATCAGCTGCCACCGGGTCGTCAGCGGACGGATGATCGAGCTGCTCACGAGGCTACACGCGTCTCTCCGCGAACTCGCGAGGCACATCGCGGACTCGAAGGCCGGCATCGAGAAGCGACGCGCATTGATGCTGTCCAAGGACCTCGTCGAGTTCCGTCCCAGGACCAGCAAGCCCGTCCGCAGGATCCGTTAGCGAGAACGCAGGCCGCGAGGGCTTCGCGCCCCGGGCGCGCCCTCGAGCGCACTCGAATACCCGCTCTCGCCTCGTGGTAGAGTCGCGCCGGCAAGGGTGCCCGGACTAGCGCCCCATGATCTTCCACCGCCTCGCCCTCATCTTCCTCGCCGGTGCCGTCGCCGCGGGGTGCGCTGCGAAGACGCCCCCCGCAGCCGGACCCGCGGCCGTCCCGGCGAGCGCCCTCGAGGCGGCGCGCGCCGCCGTGAGGGATGCCCAGGCCGACCAGGCCGAGGCACACGCGCCGGAAGCCTATCAGCGGGCGCTCGAGTATCTTCGGCAAGCCGAGACTGGCTCAGGCTCTGCTGCTCGGGAGGCGGCGATCCGGGCGGAGGGGTCGGCTCGCGTGGCCGCCGCCCAGGCGCGCTGTGCGATCTCGGCGGCCGCAGCGGTCTCGACCAGCGCAGCCGAGCTGGAGCGGGCTCAGGCGGAGCTCAAGCAGATCCGCGAGGAGCACCGGCGGCTGGAGGAGCGGGTCACCCTGCTGCAACAGACGCTGGAGCAGACCGAGACCGAGCTGATCCGCAGCAAGGCCCGCCTCAAGGGCACCGAGACCAAGGCCGAGGCCGCCTCGGCCATCGCCGAGGCCCGCATCCTCATGCGCCGGCTCGGCGCACGCAGCACCGCGGCCGCGCTGTGCCAGGACTCGCTCGCCAAGGCGGAGAAGCAGCTCGCCGCCGAGAACTACGGCGCTGCCATGTCCTTCGCGCTCAAGGCCCAGGACATCGCCAGCGGGGCCCTGGCCGCCCAGCCTCGCCCCTAGGCCCCCTCCCCTGCGGAGGGTTCGGAACCCTTCGGCTGCGGCGCGTTTCCCTTGTCAGCGGCCTGCGCCACCCGGTCGCGGCCGCGGGCCTTCGCCTCGTAGAGGGCGCGGTCGGCGGCGTCGACCAGCTCTCGCGGCGAGCCGACGTCGTCCGGGACGGTGGCAACGTCCGAGCGAGGCGGTGCGTCCCGCGCCCGCCGAGGTGGGCCGCGTCCGCGTCGATGGCGAAGCGGATCTTCTCCGCCACCGCCGCGGCCTCCGGGCGGGGGCACGCCGGCAGCAGGACCGCCAGCTCCTCCCCGCCGTAGCGGAAGGCCTCGTCGGTCGCGCGCACCGCCTGCTTCACCCGCAGCGCGACCCGGGCCAGCTCGACGTCCCCCTCCCGGTGTCCCCAGCGGTCGTTGTACTGCTTGAAGCGATCGAGGTCGATCATCACCAGCGAGAGCGGGGCCTTCTCCCGCTCGGCCCGCCGCACCTCGCTCACCAGCACGTCCTCGAAGTGGCGGCGGTTGTAGAGGCCCGTCAGCCCGTCGGTGATGGCGAGCGCCTCCAGGGTCTCGTGACCTGCCCGCACCTGGGCCGACATCTCGTTGAAGGAGCGGGTCAGCTCCGCGAGCTCGTCCTGACCCCGCACCGGCAGGGTCACGTCCATGTCGCCCGCGCTCATGCGCCGCGCCCCCTCCGACAGGAGACGGATCGGCTGCACGATGCCGCGGGCCACGAGGAGGCTCACGAGCAGCACGACGGCGAGGCCGGCCAGGCCGAAGCTCAGCAGGCGGTTGCGCGACTCGTCGAGCGAGCGGTAGGCGGCGTCGGCGGGGACGGTCGCCGCCAGGAAGCCGCCGCCCTTCAACCGACGCGTGCCGTACACGACCTCGCCGAGACCGGGGAAAGTCGCCTCCCGCACGGGCCCCGACTCCGCGTCCGGCGCCGGAAGCGCGCCCGGAAAGGACGACACGCCCGGCTCGGGCTCGACCCACCCCTGCCGGATCACGACACGGCCCGCGCCGTCGATCAACCAGAACGCTGGCAAAGGATCGCTCGGGAGAGTGGCCAGGATCTCCTCCAGCTCGCGCAGGTCGGGGCGCTCGACGAAGAAGCCGATCGTGCGCCCCCCCCGCCGGCGCTCTCCACGGGGTGCACCACGACCAGGCTAGGCCGGCCCAGGAACTCGGAGCGGCGGATCGGGCTCACTCGCCCCTGGCCCGCGGCGCCCGAGTCGAGGATCTCGATCTCCACAGGATCGAGCCGCTCCTCTCGAGTGGACGCCAGGACGCGGCCGGCCGGATCGACCACGAAGAGCGACTCGTAGCCTCGGTAGTGGCCGAGCACCGACTCGACGTACGCGGCCAGGTCGCGGCGGGCGCTCGCGGCGTCACCCCGACCCCGGGTGAGCGTATCCACGCTCTCCACGACCACGAACGATCCGGACCAACGCTGCACCTCACGCAGACGCTCGGCCCGCCAGTCGTCCACCTCGTTCGCGCGGCGGAAGAGATGGTTGGCCACGTTCTCCTGGAGCTTCTCCGCGAGCAGCTCGTGGTGGCGGCGAAGCAGGTACCAGCCGCCGAGGAGCGAGGGCACGGAGACCCCGAGCAAGACCACGGCCAGGATCTTGGTCTGCAAGGCTGCGCGCGCGAGGCCTGAGGTTCACGGTGGATTCCGGCCGCAATCATATCGTGCGCGGGGCTCGGCCGCGGGGCTCGGTACCCTCGCTCCGCACCGTCTCGCGGCTCCTTGCCGTCGGAGTCTACGCTTCCGCCCGCGGGTCTGCTACGATACGGCCACAAGATACCCTCGTAAGTCTTCCTGCGACCCAGGATACGGTGTCGGGAAAGGATCAGGTTTGAGCCACAGCGTGGGTCTACTCGCGTTGGGGTTCCTTGCGGCGAACGGCCTCGTGGCCGGTCCGGGGGAGGTGTGGGCCCAGGACCCCCCACAGACGGACGACCTCGTCGCCACCGAGATCTCCATGGGCCGGACGCCGTTCGCGCTGCAGGGTTTTGGCGACGTCAACTACATAGCCGACCCGCCCGGGGACGAGCAGGGAGGCTTCAGGAACGGCGCTCTCGACCTGTTCGCCACGTCGCGCCTTGGCGACCACTGGTCGGCGCTCGCGGAGCTCGTGTTCGAGGCCGACGGCAACGCGCTGGCCACGGACCTCGAACGCTTCCAGTTCACCTACGAGCACTCCGACGCCCTTCGCATCTCGGCGGGTCGCGTGCACAACCCCTTCCTCCGCTGGCCGATCACGTTCCACCACGGCCTCTTCAACCAGACGTCCATCGACCGGCCGATCATCGCGCGCTGGGAAGACGAGCCCGGCTTGTGGCCCATGCACTTCGTCGGCCTCCTGAGCCAGGGCCGCTTCGGCGGGAGGGTCGGCCTGAGCTACGCGCTGGGCGTCGGCAATGGCCGTGGCCAGGTCCTCGATGAGGTCCAGGTGGGCTCCGACGCCAACCACCAGAGGGCGGTCGTGGCCTCGCTCGGCGTCAGCCCGGACGCCGTGCCCGGGCTCGCGCTCCACGTCGCCGGGTACTTCGACCGCATCCCCGCCGTCTCCGGGAGCCTTCGCGAGCACGACTACACGGCTTCCGCCGCCTACCTGCGCGGCAACGTCGAGCTGCGTGGAGAATGGAGCCGCCTCGGGCACGAGAGCGTCGACTCCGGCATCACCTACAAGACCACGGGATGGTATGTTCTCGCCGCCTATCGCCTCTCGGGTCTGGGCGGCGTGAAGCCGTACCTGCTCATCGAGGAGTTGGACGTGGCCGGCGACGAGGCGTTCTTCGAGGGCGCCCAGGACGAAAAGGCGTGGGCCCTGGGGCTACGCTGGGATGCGAACCGATGGGCGGCCCTCAAGGGAGACTACCGCTCTCGTCGGCTCGAGGGAGGGGAGCGTGAAGGCGCGATTCGCTTCCAGCTCGCGGTCAACTTCTGAGGCCGCCGTGCGGAGAACCGCCTGGAAAGCCCTCGCCCGGCTCCGTGTTCCGTTGGGGGCCCTCGGTGCGTTCCTCCTGCTCTCGTCGCCGGCGATCGCCCGGGGCCGCGTGGCCATGATCGTCAACGGGTCGAACCCCGTTAGCGACCTGACCTCGGCCGAACTGCGCAAG
Source organism: uncultured Acidobacteriota bacterium (assembly GCA_963697835.1). Classification (GTDB taxonomy): domain Bacteria; phylum Acidobacteriota; class Vicinamibacteria; order Fen-336; family Fen-336; genus DATBSL01. The sequence goes on from CAVOPG010000001.1 coordinate 302,070, forward strand.
ATCTTCCTGGGCGACGAGACGCGATGGCCGGGCAATCAGAAGATCACGATCCTGCTCCTGCCGCAGGGCAGCGACGAGCGCAAGGCGCTGCTCAAGGCCCTGCTCAAGATGTCCGACGACGACTTCGTGCGTCATTGGATCTCACGGGTCTTCCAGGGCGAGGCCACTGCGGGGCCGAAGATCGCGCCCTCCCCGGCGTCGATGGCGAAGCTCGTGGCCGGACTACCCTCGGCGGTGGGAATGCTCGACGCCGACGACGTGCCCGCCGGCGCCTCGGGGCTCAAGGTCCTGCGCGTCGACGGAAAGGCGCCAAACGACGACGGCTATCCGCTCGTGCGGTAGGCCTCGTCCCCAACCTGCCATGCTTCGCTCGAGTACAAAAACCGGCCGTTTCTGGGTCCTCTTCGGCCTCCTCTTCCTGCTCATCGGCCTCGAGGGTGCACTCGCGCTCTTCGTGTTTGCCGGCTTCACGAGATCGGTGGCCGATCTGCGAACCATGCAGGCGGCGGGCATGCGCATCGACGAGTTCGGCCTCCTGCTCAACAACTTCGTCAAGGAGATGAAGGTGTCGACCGGGATCGCCCACTCGGGCGCGGGGGCGGCCCCCCTGCCCCACACCGAGGCCCTGGCCGAGGGCGCCCGCGCCCTCGGGGAGGTGAACCAGCAGATTCGCTCGGATTCACTGGCCCGCCTGCTCGAGGGCGTGGGCGAGCTACGGACCGCGGTCGCGGCCTACGGCAGGAAGCTGGAGGAAGGGGAGCGGGACGACGCCACCATCGCCTACATCGAGACCATCGAGCCCCTCGCCGACCGGCTGCTGTCTTCGGACTTTCCCGAGAGCCGCCGCGCCATCTTCGCCGAGGTCGCGCGCGTGGGCGAGGCCAATCGACGGGCCGGCCTCTTCGCCCGGCGCGCGCTCGCCCTGAGCCTGGTGGCCACCCTCGCGGTGGGCCTTCTCCTGGGCCGGCTCATGCTCGCCTCGCTGCGGCGGGCCGCCGCCCAGGAGCGCGAGCTCGAGCGCCGCGCCTCGGAGCTGGCCATCGCCCGATCCATCCAGACCTCGGTCTTGCCCCACGATTTCCTCCTGCCCGGCTACGACGTCGGGGCAATCATGCTCACCGCCGAGGAAGTAGGCGGTGATTTCTACGAGTTCCGCCGCAATCGCGACGGCGGCGCCTGGGTCGCCGTGGGCGACGTGACCGGCCACGGCCTCCGCTCGGGCCTCATCATGCTCATGGCCCAGTCCATGTTCACGATGCTGAGCGAGGAGGACCAGGCCGATCCTTCGCCCAAGCGCCTCCTGACCCGCCTCAACCGCTCGCTGTTCTTCAACCTGCGCGACCGGCTGGGAGAGGACAAGTACATGACCATGGTGGTGGCGCGGATCTTTCCGGACGGCCGTCTCGTCTACGCGGGGGCCCACACGGAGCTCCTGGTCTACCGCCGGGCCGCGGATCGCGTGGATCGCATCTCTACCGAGGGGCTGTGGCTCGGGCTCGTCCCGGAGCTTCCCGAGGACGGCGAGGACCGCGAGATCTTCCTGTCCCCGGGCGACGTGGCCTTGTTCCACACCGACGGGGTGACCGAGGCGCGTGACGCCCGCGGCCGTCAGTTCGACGTCGAACGTCTGGCCGAGCGACTCCGCGAATGGAACGGGGCGAGCGCGGCCGGAGTGGTGGAGCGCATCGCCGGCGCCGCCAGCGAGTGGGCCTCCGTCCCCGCCGACGACATCAGCCTCATGGCCATCAAGAGGAGCTGACGTGGCAAAGGAAGAACCGCCGGACAACTACGTGGAGCTGTGCTTCGCACCGCGCTGGACCTACGTCTCCTGCGTGCGGAAGTTCCTGGCCGGCTTCTTCCTCATTGGCCTCTCGGACAAGGAGCAGGCCGAGCAGATCTCCACCGCCGCCTCGGAGCTTCTCGAGAACGCCGTCAAGTACTCCTCGGAGGAGAACAGCTACACGCGGGTCGAGATCTCGCGGCGGGGCAACGAGGTGCATCTCGTGGTCGAAAACCCGGCAGACCCCGAGCAGATCAACGTCCTGAGGCGGGAGTTCGCCCTCGTCACTGCCGCCGATCCGGAGACGGTCTACCTGAAGCGCATGGAGGAGGCGGCCCGGGCGGGAACCCAGAGCCGCCTCGGCCTCATCCGAATCCGCTACGAGGCGGGGGCCAGCCTGCGCCTCGAGGTTCGCGAGCGCGAGGTCAAGATCCACGCCGTCTTCTCCATCGAGGAGGCCTGAGCATGCCGGCAACGTCCTTCGCCTCGCTCGACGCCCAGGGCGTGAAGGTCAAGGCACGGCTCGAGGGCGGTGTGCTGCGGCTCGTCATGTCGGGAAGCCTGGAGACGCGTGATCCCTCCGCCCTTTTCGACCCCTACTGGAACGACGTGGACCAGACGCTGCGTCGCAGGGGCGTCAAGCAGGTCGAGTTGGACCTCTGCGGCCTCGACTACATGAACAGCTCGGGCATCCTCACCCTCGTGCGCTGGGCGATGACCGCCAAGAGGGATCCCGTCTACCAGATCGTCATCCGCCACGATCACAACCTCACGTGGCAGAAGGTCAACGTGCCGGTGCTGGCCAAGCTCGCGCCGACGGTCGTTCGCATGGCCAACCCGTGAGGCCGCCAGGGAGATGAGCGACGATCTCGGCTGCGTCCGGTGCAAGGCCCGCTGTCGAGAGGCCGACCGCTTCTGCAGCCAGTGCGGCCTTCCGGACCCGACGTCGCCCTCCTCGGCGTCCCCCGCCTGGAACTACGACTCGGACCCGACCTTCACCTCCGTTACCTACGCTCCCGTCGAGGGGCCGACGCCCGACAAGACGAGCGACCTTCCTCTGCGACGCGGCACCATCTTCGCCCGCCGCTATCGGATCGAGCGCTTGCTCGGCGAGGGGGGCATGGGACGGGTCTACCTCGCGATCGACGGCAGCATCGACGAGCCGATCGCGCTCAAGTTCGTCTCGAGCATCCATCGCACCAACCGCGCTGTCCTCGATCAGTTCAAGCGCGAGCTGAAGCTCGCCCGCAAGGTCCGGCACCGGAACGTGGTGGCGAGCTTCCACCTGGGCGAGGCGGAGGGGGTCTCGTACATCACGCAGGAGTACATCGACGCCGACAGCCTCTCCGTTCTCCTGAAGCGCCGAGGCACCCTGCACGAGGCCGAAGCCCTCGGTCTCCTTCGCCAGGTCCTGCGCGGGCTCCGGGCCGCCCACGATCTCGGCATCGTCCACCGCGACATCAAGGCCGGCAACATCCTGGTCAACGACGGCGGAATGGCCTTCATCACCGATTTCGGCCTCGCCTTCTCGGCCGCCCAGGGCTCCGACCGACAGGTGGCGGGCACGATGCAGTACATGGCCCCGGAGCTCTTCGAAGGCGCGGCGGCGACCCCGGCGAGCGACCTGTACTCCTGCGGCATTCTCCTGTTCCAGATCCTCACCGGACGCTTCCCCATCAAGGCCAACGACTTCAACGAGTTCAGCCATGCCCACGGCTGCGTTCCGCCGGAGCTCATTCCGGCCGACCTCGCGGTCTCGTCGTCCACGCGCCAGATCTACGCGCGCATGTTGGCCAAGGACCCAGCCGGTCGGCCACAGCGCACGGTCGAGGTCCTCGAGGTCTTCGAGGACGTGCTCGCCGCCGCTGCCCTCAAGGTCAAGACCGAATGCCCGATCGCGCTGGTCGCGGATGTCGATCCCGCCGTGCGCTCCACGGCTCGTGAGCTGCTGGAGAGCGAGGGGTACCACGTCGAGGCGGTGGCCACGGCGAGGGAGACGCTAGAGCTCGTCTTCTCCCTCGACCCCGCGCTGCTCGTGCTCAACTCCAACGTGGAGGGCGGCCAGGAGATCGACTTCGCCAACGATGCCTCGATCGCTTCCCTCGACGAGATCCTCCCTCGACACGGCGGGCTGGGCCTGTGCCGGCTCATGCAGCGCGACCCCGGGCTCAGGCGCGTGCCCATCCTGGTCGTGACCGCGCAGCGCCATCCCGGGCTGGCCCACGCCTTCGCGCTGATGGGAGCCTCCGAGGTGATCAACAAGCCCTTCACTCGCGAGGAGTTCGAAGCGGGCATCCATCGGGCCCGCCAGGTGGCGCTGGCCCGAGCCGACGATGCTTGAGGCTCAGTTGGCGGCGGAGAGGCTCCGCGCCTCAGCCGGGGCCGCGAAGGCGGAGGCCGGCGCGGTAGAAGGGCAGGAGCGCCGCCGCGAGGAGGACGTGGCAGGCGTCGTTGTGGTTGAACCGGGGGTGCAGCGCGAGACCCGCGTCCTGCACCGCGAGGCCGACCGCCGCGATGCCCAGCGCCAGGAGCATCCAGCCGAGGAGGTGCCGGTCCCGCCGCGCCGCGGCCAGCGCGAGGATGAGCACGAGGAGGAGAGTCACCGTCGCGTCGCCGACCGCGTCACGGGTGAGACCGCTGCCGGTGACGACCGCGAGGTAGAACGCCAGCTTGGCCGCGGCCACGGCCAGGCCGGCCCGGAGCCAGGCGCCGCGCAGCGTCGCCATGACGACGCCGAAGAGGAGGAGGCCGTCCGCGAGGCCGACACCGAAGAGGTACGTCCCCCAGAGCCCCGCGCGAACGGCGGGCGGCAGGGAGCCGCGGAAGCCGTGGACGGTCCCCCCCGCGAGCGCGGCCACGGCGCCGGCCAGGAACGCGGCCGCCCAGAGCCGCCGGCCGTCGTCGCCGGCCGGCGCCTCCCGCGCGAGGCAGACGCCGAGCGCGCCCGCGACCGTCGCGAGCAGGTAGTCGGTCAGCAGCGTCGCGGGCTCGGAGAGGCTCACGTCGGCTCAGTCCTCCGGCCCGCCGGCGTCGGGACGCAGCTCCAGGACGATCGAGCCTAGTCCGAGCTGGACCGCGGCCCGGTAGGGGATCGCGCGGGCATCGGTCGAGATCCACGTACGGACGAGACCCGACAGCCCGGCCGGGCCCTTGTAGTGGCCGAGGGCTTCCACCTTGACGGTCTCAACCTCACGTCCCGCCCAGCGGATGCGCTCGGTCCCGAGGCTGCGGAGCAGGGTCCCCTTCCAGGTGCTGTCGACCGCAGTGAGCACCGAGAGGCGCGAGGGCCGCAGCGCGACGCCCCGGGCGAGCTGGAGAACGGAGAGGCCGTCCTGGTCGAGCGGAGGCACGGGAAGCCGGTCGAAGCCGAAGAGCCCTTCCACGACCTGGCGCACGACGCACTCGCCTCTCTCGCGGTCCATCTCGTAGACGGCCGCGCGGTCGGCCTGGGTCGAGTCGCGGCTGACGCTGCGGTGGGCGAGCACGGAGCCGTCCTCGGCCATCAGGCTCTCGAATCGGCTGTCGATGGAGAGGAAGGGGAAGCCGGGGTTGGATCGGACGGTGAAGACGATGCGGGCCACCCGGCTCCCCCGGAACTCCGTGAGGCCCTGGTTCTCCATGTCGAGCGTCGCGAAGCGGAAGAAGAGGTAGCGGGCGGTGTAGCGGAGGCGCTCGCCGGGGTTGAGGGGCGGCGTGACGGGAGATGCCGGCGGGACGGCGCGGCAGGTCCGGCACCAGCCGGCGGATCTCCTCTTCGCGCTGCCTTCCTTCCGGTGTGGCCAGGGCCTCCTCGAAGAGGGCCCGGCCCTCCTCCCGTCGTCCAGCACGCAGGCTGCTCTGCCCGAGACGAATGAGCAAGTCGCCCCCCGCGTGGAGCGCCCGCGCCCGGAGCCAGGCCTCGCGGGCCTCGCGATCGCGCCCGCGCGCCGCCTCCGCGTCGCCGAGCCACAGCCAGCCGAGGTAGAGGTCGGACTCCCGGGCCACCGCCTCGCGCAGGCTCCCCGCCGCCCGGTCGGCCTGCCCGGCTTCGAGCTGCCGCTGACCCGCCCACAGGAAGTCGCGGCTGTCGGCTCCGTCGTGGGCCAGCAGGGCCTCGATCGTGGCGTCGGTGGCCGGATCTCCGGTCCGCTCCCGAGCGCGGGCGAGCCAGCGGAGCGCCGGCACCCATCGCGGCTCGCGCCCGCGCAGCGCGAGGAGCTCCTGCTCGGCGGTCAGCGCCTCTCCGGCGTAGAGAAGGGCGACCGCCCGGTTGAGCTTTCCCGCACGGTCGGCGCGGGCGAGGAGCTCGGCGGCTGCGCCGGCCGCGTCTCCGGCGAGCCACGCCTCGACGCCGGTGAGCGGCGCCGCCCCGGGCGACGGCGGCGCCCCGTCGAGCCGGGGAGGAAAGACCGCGAGCTGGGCCACGAGCCACGACGCGGGCACCCAGGACGACCAACGATTCTTCGAGGTCATGGCAGCCTCCTTGGGCGCCGCCGGCGCGCCGCGCGGGACGGGCACGTCATGCGCCGGCCCTCAGGAGGACCGTCGCCGCGGACAGGACGGCGTAGCGCACTGCGGTCCCCAGGAAGGCGGCACCCAGGAATGCACCGGGAGGCGCGGCCACCGTCCCACAGGCGAGCGTGACGAGGTAGAACGGGGGGACGCCGACGGTCGAGCTCGCGAGAACGGTGAGGTGCAGGGACCGGCGACGTGCAGCGAGCGCCGAGATCCCCGCGAGCCGCGCGCGGGCCCGCCGCGGCATCGCCCGCGGCGCCCACCGCGCGAGGCCGTAGAGCGCGCCCTTGGACAGGACCTGCGTGCCGGCCGCGCCCAGGACGAGCAGCGGGAGGGCTTCTCGCGGCAGGAGCAGGGCGGCGCCCACCACCACCGCCTCCGTGTTGACCCACGGCACGAGCCCCCCGACGACGCAGGCCGCGAGGGCACCGGCGAGGATCGTGGCGGGCTCCATCACGCTCCCTCGCTCCCAGCGCGTACGGGCGCGGCTCGACGGTTGTCCTTCCACCACCGGAACGCCTCGACGAGGCCCTCGGCGGGGCGGATGACCGGCGACCACCCGAGGTCCCGCCGGGCGCGCTCCGAGGTGAACGGGTTGTCGCGGGTGAGCATCTGCAAGAGCCCATCGGCGTGCGGGGCGAGGTCGCGGCGCCCGGCCGCAACCAGCGCGAGGGCGAGGGCCCGGAAGGCCGCACGGCCGACCGCGACCGGCACGCGCGGGGCGAGCACGCGCCGCCCGAGCCCGCGCGCGGCGAAGCGCACGAGGTCCGCGACGGTGAGTTCGAAGTCGTTGGCCAGGTGGTAGACGCGTCCCCCCGCCCGATCCGTGGTCGCCGCGCGGATGGCCCCGTCCGCGACCGCGTCCGCGTGGACGAGGCTGAGGGTCGTCCTCCCGCCGCCGAACAGCGGAAAGACGCCCCTCTCCAGCACCGGACCGAGGCGGGGGGCGAACTGGCGGTCGCGCGGGCCGTACATGACCGGCGGCCGGACGACCATGGCCCAGGCCCGTCCTCGCGCGTGCGCGTCGAGAACGAGCCGCTCCGCCTCCTGCTTGGAGCGGCCGTACGCGTCGGCCACCGGGAGCTCGGGCAGCGGCGCCGACTCGTCGGTCGGCGCGGAGCGGTACCGCTGGCGGCCGAAGACCGAGGTGCTGCTCACGTAGACGAGGCGGGACCCGGCGCCCGCGGCCGCGGCGAGGAGGTGCGCGGTGCCCGCCACGTTCACGCGGCGGAAGAGCTCGTGGTCGCTCCCCGGCCCGATCGCGGCCGCGGCGCCGAAGACCGCGTCGCAGCCATCGGCGGCGGCGCGGAGCGAGCCGGCATCGGCGAGATCGCCGGCCGCCACGTGCGCCCCCAGCGTCTCGAGCCACGCGGCCCCAGACGGGTCCCGCGCGAGGGCACGCACGCTCCACCCCCCGCCGGCCAGGCGCTCGACGAGGCGCGCGCCCAGCATCCCGGTGGCGCCGGTCACGAGGGCGCGCCTCACGACTCCCCCTCCGACGATCCGGACCTCGCGGGAAGGGCGAATGCCACCACCGCGTCGCCCGGGCTCGAGCGCAGGCCGCCGTGCCCGCCCGCGGCGATGACCAGATACTGGCGGCCGCCGGGACGGGCCCGGTAGGTGAGGGGGGTGGCCTGGCCCGAGGCCGGGAGACCGTGCTCCCAGGCCAGAGCGCCGGTGGCGAGGTCGAAGGCGCGGATCGTCCGGTCCATGCTGGCGGCGATGAAGACCAGCCCGCCGCTGATCACGGGACCGCCCAGGTTGACGGAGCCCCATTGCCACGGGATCGGGACCTTCGTGAGGTCCCGCGAGCTCCCGAGAGGGACCTCCCACCGGACCTCGCCCGTGCGGGTGTCGACCGCGTGGAGCATCCCCCACGGCGGCGGGGTGCAGGGAATGCCGAGGGGAGAGAGCAGGACACCTCGCTTCACGCCGTAGGGTGCGGGCGTCTGGCGCGCCACCGAGACGTGCGCGTCGCCGTCGTAGCCCGCCGTCTTCACCTCGCGGGCGGGAACGAGCGTGGCCACGGTGGCGACGCGGTTGGTGTTGGTCACGAGGAGGCTGGAGTCCGGGTCGAAGGCCACGCCGCCCCACTCCATCCCGCCGATGAAGCCCGGGTAGACGACGGAGCCCCGCAGGCTCGGAGGAGTGAAGATCCCCTCGGAGCGGAGCGACTCGACCTGTCGGCGGCAGGCGAGGCGGTCGAGGGGCGTGAGGCCCCAGGCGTCCGCGGGCGCGAGCCCCAGCGGGGCGAGGGGTCGCGGGAGGACGGGGACCGGCTGGGTCGGCGACACGACCTCGCCCGGCACGTCGCTCGCGGGCACGGGCCGCTCCTCGACCGGGAAGAGCGGCTCGCCGGTCTCCCGGTCGAGGATGAAGACGTAGCCCATCTTCGTGGCCTGGGCGACGGCGGGGATGTCCCGCCCGCCGCGCCGCACGGTGATGAGGGCGGCCGGCGCCGGGAGGTCGTAGTCCCAGAGGTCGTGGCGGACCATCTGGTAGTGCCAGACCTTCTCCCCCGTCGAAACGCGCAGCGCGACCAGGGAGTTGGCGTAGAGATCGTCGCCCGGGCGCAGGCCGCCCCAGTGGTCGGGGCTCGCGCTGCCCGTGGGAACGAAGACGAGGTCGCGCTCGGCGTCGACGGTCAGCGTGGCCCAGGCGTTCGCGGCCCCCGCGGGGACGAAGTCGCCGCTCTCCGTGAAGCCGCCCACGCCGGGGAGAGGCTCCCAGCTCCAGCGCCGGTCTCCCGTGCGGGCGTCGAAGGCCCGCACGACCCCGCTCGGCGCATCCGCGACCTTGCTGTCCGAGATCTTCGAGCCCACGATCACCAGGCCGTTCACCACCGCCGGCGGCGCCGTCTGCTGGTAGTCCTCGCGGCGTCCTTCGATCCGGTCGACGCCCGCTCCCAGGTCGACGTGGCCCCGGTCGCCGAAGTCCGCACAAGGCCGGCCGTCACGGGCGTCGAGGGCGAAGAGGCGCGCGTCGAGTGCGGCCAGGAACACGCGCCGCCGGCAGGGATCGCCGTCTCGCCGCTCCGGATCGAGCCAGACCGAGACGCCCCGGGACGCGACCAGGCTTTGCTCCGATCGATTCACGTCCGGGTCGAAGCTCCAGAGGTGCCGTCCGGTCTCGGCATCCAGGGCCACGACGCGGCTCCCCGGCGTCGACAGGTAGAGCACGCCGTCCACCATGACGGGGGTGGCCTCGAACGCGGTGGCCGCCTTTCCGTCCTTGCCGTCGTTCACGTCGCCCGTTCGATACGTCCACGCGACCTCGAGAGAGGCCACGTTGGCTGGCGTGATCTCGGCGAGCCCCGAGTAGTGGGCCCCTCCCACGCCGTCGGTGGTGGGCCACTCGGCGACCGCACGGAGCCCCGGCATGGGGAACGCCTCGACCCCCTTCTCGCGCAGGGGCCAGCGGGTCGCCGCGATCAGGATCAGAGCGGCGGGAATGGCGGTGCGTGCGGCGAACGAGCGAAGCCGACCCTTGCGCATGGTTTGCTTCTCCTTGCCGGTGGGAGAAGCAGACGTCGGGCGGGCGCTACGGCCGCATGGTCGGCCCCTATGACAGAAGCCGAGGTGTCACAACGCGCGTCTCGGGATCAGACCCGATCTGACCCGGCGGGGGATCGCGGAACGGGCCGCGCCTACCGCGCGGCGCGCCGGGAGGCCGCCTCCGGCAGCAGCGGCGCCGAGGAAGCGGCCGGTGTAGCTCTCCTTCACCGCCGCCACCTGCTCGGGCGTGCCCTCGGCCACGACCCGTCCCGCCGCCGTCGCCGCCCTCGGGCCCGAGGTCGATCACCCAGTCGGCGGTCTTGATCACGTCGAGGTTGTGCTCGATCACGACCACCGTGTTCCCGCCCTCGACGAGCCGGTCGAGGACGCGCAGGAGCTTCTTGATGTCGTCGAAGTGGAGGCCGGTCGTGGGCTCGTCGAGGATGTAGAGGGTCCGCCCGGTCGAGCGCTTCGAGAGCTCGCGCGAGAGCTTGACGCGCTGCGCCTCGCCGCCGGAGAGGGTGGGCGAGGACTGGCCGAGGGCGATGTAGCCGAGGCCGACGTCGGCCAGCGTCTCGAGCGAGCGGCGGAGGTTCGGGTGGTTCTTGAAGAGCTGGAGCGCCTCGTCCACCGTCAGGTCGAGCACGTCGGCCACGGAGAGGCCGTTGTACTTGACGGCGAGGGTCGCGTCGTTGAACCGCCGGCCGTGGCAGACCTCGCACGGCACGTAGACGTCGGGCAGGAAGTGCATCTCGACGCGCTTGACGCCGTCGCCCTCGCAGGCCTCGCAGCGGCCGCCCTTCACGTTGAACGAGAAGCGGCCCGGCGTGTAGCCGTGCATCCGCGCCTCGGGCAGCTCGGCGAAGAAGTCGCGGACGAGGTCGAAGAGCTTCGTGTACGTGGCCGGGTTCGAGCGCGGGGTCCGCCCGATCGGGCTCTGGTCGATGTCGATGACCTTGTCGATCTCGGCGAGGCCGTCGATCCGCGCGTGCGCGCCCGACCGCCACGTCGCTCCCGTGGAGGGCCCGCGCGATCGCGGGGTAGAGGATGTGGTTCACGAGGGTGCTCTTGCCCGCCCCGGAGACGCCGGTGACGCACACGAAGAGGCCCAGGGGGAACGACGTGTCGACGTCTTGAGGTTGTTCTCGCGGGCGCCCGCGCACGGTGATCCTCCGGCCGTCGCCCTTCCGCCGCTCGGCCGGGATCTCGATGGCCAGCTCGCCCCGCAGGTAGCGGCCGGTCAGGCTCGCCTTCGACTTCGTGACCTGGGCCGGCGTGCCCGCGGCGACGATCTCGCCGCCGTGGCGTCCCGCCCCCGGGCCGAAGTCGATCAGCCAGTCCGCCTCCTCCATCGCCTCGTGGTCGTGCTCGACCACCACCACCGTGTTGCCGATGTCGCGCAGGTGCTTGAGGGCGGCGAGGAGCTTCTTGTTGTCGCGCTGGTGGAGGCCGATCGATGGCTCGTCGAGGACGTAGATGACGCCGGTCAGCTCGGAGCCGATCTGGCTGGCGAGGCGGATCCGCTGGCTCTCGCCGCCGGAGAGGCTGGGAGCGGCGCGGTCGAGGGTCAGGTAGGTGAGGCCCACGTCGAGGAGGAAGCGCAGGCGCGAGCGGATCTCCTTGAGGAGCTCGGTCGCGATCTTCGCCTCCGCGCCCTTGAGCTCGAGGGAGTCGAAGAAGGCGTAGGCCTCCGCGACGGAGAGGGCCGTGATCTCGGAGATCGTCCTTCCCGCGATCTTCACGCCGAGGGCCTCGGGGCGGATCCGCCGGCCGTCGCAGGCCGAGCAGGGCCGGGAGGAGAGGTACTTCTGGTAGTACTGCCGCATCTCCTCCGACTTCGTCTCCCGCATGCGCCGCATCATCGAGTTGATGGCGCCCTCGTAGCGCATCTTGAAGGAGCCGCTGCCCCAGGAGCTCGCGACCTTGATGCTCACCCGCTCGCCGCCCGTGCCGAAGAGGATCACCCGGCGGTGCTCCTCGGAGAGCGCCTTCCACGGCTTGTTGAGGTCGATCCCGCGCTCGCGGGCGACCGCCCGCACGATGTCGCTGCCCCAGGTGGTGGCCTCGCCGACGGCGCCGAGCGGCTTGACCGCGCCCTCGTTCACCGAGAGCTCCGGGTTCGGCACCACGAGGGCGGGGTCCATCTCCATGCGGGTGCCGAGGCCGGAGCACTCGGGGCACATGCCCTGGGGCGAGTTGAACGAGAAGAGCTGCGGCGTCGGCTCCGGGAAGGAGATCCCGCAGTGGTGGCAGGCGCGGTGCTCGGAGAGGACCTGGTCGGGCTGGCCCTCGGCGGCGACGACGACGGTGCCCTGCCCGAGCTTGAGCGCCGTCTCCACCGAGTCGGTGAGGCGCTGGCCGAGCCCCGGCTTCGCGACCAGGCGGTCCACGACCGCGTCGATCGAGTGCTTCTTCTTCTTGTCGAGGCGGATCTCGTCGTCGAGCGACAGCACGATGCCGTCCACCCGCACCCGGGTGAAGCCGGACTTCCGGACCTGCTCGATCACGTCACGGTGCTCGCCCTTCCGCTCCTTCACGAGCGGGGCGAGGACGAGGAACTTCGTCCCCTCCGGGAGCTCGCAGGACCTCGTGGACGATCTGCTGCGCCGACTGCTGCGAGACGGGCCGCCCGCAGCGGTGGCAGGTGAGCCGGCCCACCCGGGCCCACAGCACGCGCAGGTAGTCGTGGATCTCGGTGACGGTGCCGACCGTGGAGCGGGGGTTCGTGCTCGCCGTCTTCTGCTCGATCGAGATGGTGGGGGCGAGGCCCTTGATCGAGTCGTAGAGGGGCTTCTCCATCTGCCCGAGGAACTGCCGGGCGTAGGCGGAGAGGCTCTCGATGTAGCGGCGCTGGCCCTCGGCGTAGAGCGTGTCGAAGGCGAGCGAGGACTTGCCCGGAGCCGGAGACGCCGGTCAGGACGACGAGCTTCTTCTTCGGGATCTCGACGGTGACGTTCTTGAGGTTGTGCTGGCGCGCCCCGGTGATGACGATGCGGTCGGGCTCCATGGGCTCGGATCCTCGCTCTGCGGCCCGTACGACGGGCGAAACGCTCATTCTAGTCCCGGCGCCGAATCGCGTCGAGCGTGCCGGGGCGGTCCCACCGGGTCGTGGGCGCCCGGTCCATCCGGCTCGGCTCGGACGGCCTCGCCCAGCAGCCGCGCCAGCCGCGCCCAGGACCTCCGCACGAATCGGTGAGCCCGGATTAAGCCGCTGAGGGGGCGGGGCTAGTCGACTGCCGGAGGAGCGGGCTTTTCCCGAGCTACGGGACTGGCTCTGTGCTGGCACACTATTTATATTGATCAGTGTGCCAGCACAGGCGTATCCTTGTCGCGTGCCCGAGAAGAGTAGCCGCCTCCGGCAGCGCCTGCTCCAGGCCTCCGAACGACACCGCGAGCAGGTCGAACGGCTGCTCGACCAGAAGGGCCCTCTCATCCGAGGCAGCTTCGGTGTGCGCTCCCGCCGGTGCGGTAACCCGGGCTGTCATTGCGCCCGAGGCGAGAAGCACAGCTCGAAGTACCTGACCGCCACTGACGGGGGCAAGGTGCGCCAAGTTCACGTCCCCGCGGGGGAAGAGGAGCAGGTGGCGGTGGGGGTGGCGCACTACCGGCGCTTCTGGCGCATGCGGCGGCGCCTCGTGGAGATCGGCACATCCCTGCTGGATCTGGTGGACGAGCTCGGCCGCTCTTTGCTACTTCCCTACCCTCCGGAATCTCCCCTGCCCCCGCCGTCTCGGCGGGGGAGGAAGGCGAAAGACGGGACCCGCCGAAGCTGACGCTCGGGAGGCGAGGGGTCTTCGGGCCCGGTCAGAGGGAGAAGTCGCCGATCGCAGCCGATTGCGGCAGCTGGTGGCCTACGGTCGAAAGGTGTTCGACCTGGGGTCTTGGCTGGGTCGGGTCACAGACTCGCGGCGAGCGCCACGGACATCGCCACGGCTGGTGGCGGCGGCGGTGTTCTACACGGGGCTGTTACGGATCCGCAGCTTCAATGCCCTCGAGCCGAGGCTGGGGGAGAAACCGTTCCTGGGGCTGGTCGGCGCAAGCGAGCGGGAGCGACTGTGCTCAGTGGACACGGTGGGCCGTGCCTTGTGCCGGATGGAGCTTTCCTCAGTGCGGGCGATCCTGGTCGCGATGCTCGCCAAGGCGGAGCGGAACAAGGTCTTCCGGGAGGGCTGGCACGGGGCCTTGCGCTACGTGGCGATCGACGGGTGGGAGCCTTTCTGCTCACGCCACCGGCACTGTCCGGAGTGCCTCGTGCGCCGGGTGAAGGTCAAGGCCAAGGACGCCAGCGTGGTCGAGGTGGTCGAGTACTACCACCGCTACGCGGTGGCGCTGCTCATCGACGAGCGATTCGACCTCGTGGTGGATATCGAGCCCCTGCTGCCCAAGGACCTGCGTCCTGTTTACGTGAAGGGCAAGGGCCCCACGGCGCGGCTCGTCAAGGCTTGCCTCGACGAAGGGGAGCAGACCGCGGCCACGAGACTCGTCAACAGGGTCCACGAGACTTTCGGCTGGATCGACGTGGTGGTGACGGACGCGCTCTACGCCAACGGCCCCTTCCTCACCACCCTCGAGTCTCTCGGGATGGGCGCCGTCGTCATCGCTCGCAAGGAGACGGACGAGCCGCTGCGCGAGGCACTACACCAGTGGGCAGATCAGGCTCCCCACAAGGTCGTCGAGGACCCCAGGGCCCGCGAGAGAATCGCCCTTTGGGACTGCCGCGATCTCGAGACGCTGATGAGCTACCACGGCAAGATCCGCTGCGTGCGCGGCTCGGTCACCCGGCTCAATCGCCCCGAAGAGGACCCGAGCACCTGGTGCATGCTCGTCACCGGTCAAGCGACACGCCTCGCCCCCGATAAGGTCCTCGCCGTCGCTCGCGCCCGCTGGCACATCGAGAACACCGCCTTCCACCAGTGGACGACCCGATGGGCGCTCGCCCACGTCTTCCGCCACCACCCCCAGGCCCTGCGCTCGCTCTTCTGGCTCTTCTTCGCCGCCTACAACCTCCTCACCCTCTTCCAGTACCTTCACCTGCGATCCTACGGGCGAGACTGCGGCAAGGGTGTCACCCGCACCCTGAGCCGACTCGTCGACCTGATGCTCGACCAACTCGCCTGCTCCAAGGGCCTCGCCTGGGACACGAGCTGATCTCGCGCCGGACCCGCGCGAGAAGGGCCGCGCGGCCGCACCGGCCCCTGGACCAGCCCACGGCGTGCCCGCACATGGAGACGGGCCTTCGAGCAGGAACTCAGCCCCACACCCCGCCCACAACCGTAGCCCTCCTCTACCCAGCGAAAACCAGCCCTCCCCAGAGCCTTCAAGGAGAAGACCCCCCACCCTTCATGCGGAGCCCCTGAGCCGCGCCGCCGCCTATTGACGCGTCCGGGGCGCCCGATCTAAGCTAATTGCCTTCATCAAGCCTTTTTTCACCGGAGGCCGGTAGCCCGTGCGGGCCGGTACCGTGCTCATGAACTTCGTCCCGTCGCAAGCGCTCCTCGCCGACCCCGATCGGAAGCGCCGCGCGCGCGTTCGGCGGCAGCTGATGCGGGAGCTGCCGGGGATCGACGTCGCGGAGGCGGCCGACCCGGAGACGGTGGTCCGCTCGCTCGAGCAGAAGCGCTTCGACCTGGCGATCGTCCGGCATCCCCTGGCCTCGGATCCGACCCTGCCGGTCGTCCTCAAGGAGCGCTGGCCGGACCACGTCCTGCTCCTCTATGCCCCGGTGGGGAGCGAGCGCGTCCTGGCGGAGGCGCTCGCCAAGGCGGGGGACGCGTACTTCTTCGAATCCGGCGCCTCCCTGCCCGGGCTGCGCGCCGCCCTGCGCCTGGCGTCGAGCCGCCTGCGCCCCGGGCTTCCGGGGGGCGATCAGCGGCTCCGTTCCCTCGAGTGGTTCGCCGCCATCTTCCAGGCCAGCCCGATCGGGATGAGCCTCAGCACCCGTGCGGACGGCCGTCTGCTCGAGGTCAACGACCGCTTTCTCGAGCTGCTCGGGCACGAGCGCGAGGAAGTGCTCGGGCGGACGTGGGCGGAGCTCGGGACCCGGTTCGAGGACGCCGACGGCGGCGAGGTGGGGGGTGTCGCACACAACGCCGACCGCCTTCACCGGGTGGATGTCCGCTTCCGGACGAAGTCCGGCGAGGTCGCGTCAAGGCCTTCTCTCGGTCCAGCCGGTCCGCGTCGACGGAACGGGCGCGCTGCTCACGCTGCTCGACGACCTCACCGCCCTGCGCCGCGCCGAGGACCAGCGGGACCGGCTGCTCGAGAGCGAGCGGGCGGCGCGGGCCGAGGCGGAGGCCGCCTTGAGCGAGCTCCGGGAGAGCCACGAGCGTCTCGAGAGCCTCTCCCGGCGGCTCGTGGACGTGCAGGAGGCGGAGCGGCGCGCCCTCGCCCGCGAGCTGCACGACGAGCTGGGGCAGATCCTCGCCAGCCTCAAGCAGCGGCTCGAGGGCGGGACGGCCCAGGCATCGGCGGAAGTGCAGTCGATCCTCGGGGACCTGCTCGAGCGCGTCCGCGACCTCTCCATGGACCTGCGGCCGCCGACGCTCGACGAGCTGGGCCTGCTTCCCACCCTGCTCTGGCACTTCGCGCGATACCGGGAAGAGACCGGAGTGCGGGTGGAGTTTCCGGCACGAGGGCGCCGAGGGCCGCTTTCCGCCCGAGACGGAGACGGTGGCGTTCCGCATCGTGCAGGAAGCCCTCACGAACGTGGCCCGCCACGCCCGCGTCTCCGAAGCGAGCGTCCGACTCGAGACGCGGCCCGATCGTCTCGAGCTGCGGATCGAGGATCGCGGCCTCGGCTTCGAGGTCGGAGCGGCCAGGCCCGGAGCGTCGGGCGGCCTCGCCGGCATGCAGGAGCGGGCCCGCCTCCTGGGGGGACGCGTCCGGATCGAATCGGCGCCCGGACAGGGGACCCGCATCGTGGCCGAGCTGCCGATCCTCTCCGTCGAGGGACGGACGACGTGAGCGAGCCCCTCCAGATCGTCCTCGCGGACGACCACCAGCTCGTTCGCCAGGGAATCCGCGCGCTCCTGCAGGCCGAGGCCGACATGGACGTGGTGGGCGAGGCCGGGGACGGGCTCGTGGCGCTGGACATGGTCGAGCGGCTGCGGCCCGACCTGCTCGTCGCCGACCTGATGATGCCCGGCCTGGGCGGCCTCGAGCTCACCCGTCAGGCCCTCCGGCGGTCGCCGCGGACGCGGGTCGTCATCCTCACCATGCACGCCGCCGAGCCGTTCGTGCGCGAGGCCCTCGAGCACGGTGCCTCCGCCTACGTCCTCAAGGACGCCGGGATCGCCGACCTGTTGCGGGCCATCCGCGAGACGTCGCTCGGCCGGCGCTACCTCAGCCCGCCCCTCTCGGACCGGGCGGTCACCGCCTACGCCCGGAGTGCCCGGGCGGCCAGCGTCGGGGGCGACCCCTACGAGCGGCTCACGTCCCGCGAGCGGCAGGTCCTGCACCTGGCCGCCGAGGGACTGGGCAACTCCGCGATCGCCGAGCGGCTCGGCATCAGCGTCCGCACGGCCGAGACCCACCGCGCCCGCGTGCGGGGCAAGCTCGGCCTGCGGAGCCAGACCGAGCTCGTCCGGTGGGCGCTGGACCGCGGCGTCGTGGCCCTCGACGGCGGAGCCCAAAAGGGCTGAGGGAAACCGGCCCGCTCGAAAATACGGGCCTGCGAGGCCCGGAAGTACGTAGCCGTACGACTGGTTCCGGGGGCCCGCGGCGCGTAGCTTGGAAGGATGCGGAGTTCTCTGGCCCGTCGCGTCCCTCCTGGGCCAGGCCGCTGCTCGAGCGGGCGGCAGCCCTGCGTTTCATTTGCCGTTTCTGTTCAGGGATTTCCCGCCCCCGGGGCTGCCGTCCGTCGAGCTTCCTACCCTAAGCCCGGAGAGGGGAGCGGCGTTCGTCCCTGAGCTCGCGGCAGGGTGCCGCTCCTCCTCCGCCCGCCTTCGAGACGATCGGCACTTCAGCGGCCCGTCGAGCCGAAGCCTCCGCCGCCCCGCTCGGTCTCGTCGATCGCCGGCGCCGCGACGAAGGCGGCCCGCTCCACCCGCTGCACGAGGAGCTGGGCGACGCGGTCGCCGGGCAGGACGTGGAAGGGCTCGTCGCCGTGGTTCACGAGGACGACCCGCACCTCGCCGCGGTAGTCGCTGTCGATGACGCCGGCCAGCGTGTCGATGCCGTGGCGCACGGCGAGGCCGCTGCGCGGCCACACGAGGCCGACGTGTCCGGGCGGGATCTGGAGACGCACGCCGGTCGGCACCGCGGCCCGAGCGCCCGGCAGATGGTGACCGCCTCGCTCGCCCGGAGGTCGGCGCCCGCCGCGCCCGCCGAGGCGTACTCGGGGGGCGAGCCGCCGGGGCCGAGGAGAGTCGGGAGGGGGACCGGCTCGCGTGGAATGTCGGACATCGGGCTTTCCTCGGCACTGGGAGATCCCTCGCGCGCCGACCCGGTCGAACGCGCTCGGGCGAAGGGCGATCGTACACCGGGCCGCTCGGGGCGCGGGTTATGATCGCGCGGATGGAGCCGGCCCAATCTCTTCGGGATGGGGAGGGATGCCCTCGCCGACCTCGTCGCGGAGCGGGGCGAGCCCGCCTTCCGCGCCCGGCAGATCTTCGGCTGGCTCTACAACCGCCGCGTCCGCGAGGTGCGGGCGATGACCAACCTGCCGAAGCCGCTGCGCGCGGCGCTCGAGGAGGGCTTCGAGCTGCGCTGGCCCGAGGTGGTGGAGCGGTCGCTCTCCTTCGACGGCACGCGCAAGTACCTCTTCCGCCTCGAGCGACGGGGCCACGATCGAGGCCGTCTACATTCCCGAGGACGACCGCCGCACGATCTGCATCTCGACCCAGGCCGGCTGCCCGCTCAAGTGCGCGTTCTGCCTCACCGGCATCGCCGGCTACAAGCGCAACCTCGAGCCCTGGGAGATCCTCGGCCAGGTCGCGACGGTGATGGAGGAGCACCCGGTCGCCGCCACGCACCCGCACCGGCGCGG
Source organism: uncultured Acidobacteriota bacterium (assembly GCA_963697835.1). GTDB lineage: Bacteria > Acidobacteriota > Vicinamibacteria > Fen-336 > Fen-336 > DATBSL01. The sequence continues at coordinate 320,824 of CAVOPG010000001.1, forward strand.
GGAGGACCCCTTCCCCTGGAACGTCGTGGTGATGGGGATGGGGGAGCCGCTCCTCAACTACGAGGCCACGGTCGCAGGCGCTGCGCGTCCTCATGGACGCGGAGGGCTTCGGCGTGCCCCCGCGCAAGCTGACCCTGTCGACGGTCGGCATCCTGCCCGCGCTCGAGAAGCTCGCGCGCGAGCCCGTCCGCCCGAACCTCGCGATCAGCCTCCACGCCCCCGACCCCGGCCTGCGCCGCGCGCTGATGCCGATCGAGGAGAAGTACTCCTTCGACGAGGTCGTCGACGCCGCGCTGCGCTACCCGATCCCCCGCGGCGGGCTCGTGACCTTCGAGTACGTGCTGCTCGGCGGCGTCAACGACACCGTGGCCGCACGCGCGCGAGCTCGCGCGGCGGCTGGGCGGCAAGCGCGTGAAGGTGAACCTCATCCCCCTGAACCCCGCGCCCGAGATCCCGTTCCAGGCGCCCGCGCCGGAGGCCGTGGACGCGTTCGGCGCGGTGCTCGCCGCGGCCGGCGTCACCGTCTCCGTGCGCCGGCCGCGCGGCCGGGACATCCTCGCGGCGTGCGGCCAGCTCCACCTCAAGAAGGGCGCCGGCGCGCCCGCCCCGGCTCACCCCTGACGAGCCCGCCCCTCTCCGCGCCCCGCTCCGCCGCCGGCCTCGCCCTCGTCGCGCTGGGCCTCCTCGCCCTGCTGCTGCCGAACCTGGGCCAGGCGCCGCTCGAGCGGGCCGAGATCTACTTCCTCGACGCCGCGCGGGCCATGGTCGAGAGCGGGGACTGGGTCGTCCCCACGCTACGAGGGGAAGCCCTTCTTCGACAAGCCGATCCTCTCCTACTGGCTGATGGCCGCCGCCATGGAGCGCCTCGGCCCCACCGCGGGCGCCGCGCGGCTCGTGCCCGTCCTCGCCGCGATCGGCGTCGTGCTCGCGACCGCCTGGCTCGGGACGCTCCTCTTCGACCGCCGCTCGGCCCTCGCCGGGGCGCTGGTCCTGGCCACGACCCTCGCCTTCCTGTCACGTTCGCGCGCGTGGCGATGTCGGACATGCTCCTCGCGCTGTGGACGACGCTGGCGGTCGCGCTCGCGGTCCTCGCGTACCGGCCCGGGGCCCCTCGCGTGGGCGGTGCCGCTGCTCGGCGCCGTGGCGGGCCTCGGCTTCGCGACGAAAGGGCCCGATCGCCCTCCTCGTCCCCGGCGTCGCCCTTCTGCTGCTCGTGTGGGAGAACCGCCGCCGGCCGGTCCCGGGCGGAGCGCTTCCGCTCGCCCTCGCCGTCCTCGCCTTCGCGCACTCGGCCTCGGCTGGTTCGCGCCTCGTGTACCGGCGCCTCGGCGCCGAGCCGCTCGTCGCCTTCTTCCTCCGCGAGAACCTCGAGCGCTTCGCCGGCGAGGCGTACGACGTAGGCCGGCCGTTCTGGTTCTACCCGCCGGCGTACTTCGCCGAGGGCCTCCCGTGGTCGCCCTTCCTGCCGATCGCGCTCTGGCGGCTGCTGCGCTCGCGCGAGGGCGACGAGGCGGCGCGCGGCGCGCTTCCTCGCCGCTCTGGGCCGGCGCTCGTCCTCGTGCCGCTGAGCCTCTCGCGCGGGAAGATCGACTACTACCTGCTGCCGCTCTACCCCGCTCTCTCGCTCGCGATCGGCCGCTACCTCGCGGCAGTGCCGTGGGGGCAGGCTCGATCGCGCGTGGGCCGGCTTCGTCCTGCTGGCCGAGGCGGCGGCCCTCGCCCTCGTCCTCGCGCTGCCGCCCCGCATTCCCGACGCGTGGCTGCCCGGGGCGGCGCCTCGCGCGCTCCTCGTGGGGCTGCTGGCCGCGGGCGCTCTCGCGCTCGCCGCCGTCGCCATCCGCCCGACCGCCGCGCGCGCGACCGTCGCCCTGGCGTCGCTGGTCGCCGCGGCCTGGCTCGTCCTCGTCGTCTTCTTCCTGCCCGCCTTCGCCGCCGCCCAGCCCAACCGCGCGATCGTGGCCGACGTCGCGCGCGAGCGGCCGCACCGGCCGGACCTGCGCATGGCCTTCTGCTCCGACCCGACGCGCGTCCGGCGGGACGTGCTGCTGCACGTGCGGCTGGCGGCCTTCTCGGAGTGCGACCTCTGGAGCCTGGCCGGCTCGCGCGAGCCGTTCCTCCTCCTCGCCACCCCGGCGCAGGACGCGTCCTTCCGCGCGGACCCGCGATACCGCGAGATCGGGCGCTACCGTCACCTGCCGGCGAGCGGCGCTCACGCTCGGCGGGCTCTTCTCCCGGCGAGCCGGGCGAGATCGTCCTCGGCGCCAACTTCGCGACGACCGACCCCGAGGCGGAGCGCAAGAAGAAGCGCGAGTACCGCAAGGCGATCCAGAAGGAGTGTCGGGGCGCCGCCGAGTCAGGCCGGAGCGCCGCGGAGCGCCTCCGCGGCGGCGGTGACCGTCGCGTCGATCTCGGCCTCGCCGTGGGCGAGCGAGACGAAGGCCGCCTCGAACTGCGCCGGCGGCAGGTAGACGCCCGCGCTCGAGCATGGCGTGGAAGAAGCGGCCGAAGCGCTTCGTGTCCGACGTCTTCGCGGTCGCGTAGTCGGTGACCGGCCCCGCGCAGAAGAAGACGGTGATCATCGAGCCGACGCGGTTGACCGTGACCGTCGCCCCGGCGTCGCGGGCCGCCCGGCGCAGGCCCTCCTCGAGCCGCGCGCTCCGCGCCTCGAGCGTCTCGTAGCGGCCGGGCTGCGCGAGGAGGTCCAGGAGCGCAGCACCCGCGGCCATCGCCAGCGGGTTTCCCGAGAGCGTGCCGGCCTGGTAGACCGGGCCCTCCGGGCGCGACGGTGGCCATGATGTCGGCGCGGCCGCCGTAGGCCGCGGCGGGCAGCCCGCCGCCGACGATCTTGCCGAGGCAGGTCATGTCGGGCGTCGACGCCGTAGAGCTGCTGCGCGCCGCCGAGGGCGAGGCGGAAGCCGGTCATCACCTCGTCGAAGATCAGGACCGTCCCGCTCTTCGCGGGTGATCTCGCGCAGCGCCTCGAGGTAGCCCGGCCTCGGCGCGACCGCGCCCATGTTCCCGCACACGGGCTCGACGATGACCGCGGCGAGGTCGCGCCCGTGGGCGGCGACGACCGCGCTCGACCGCGGCGACGTCGTTGAACGGGACGACGAGCGTGTCGGCCACCGTGCCCTCGGGCACGCCCGGGCGAGCCGGGGATGCCGAGGGTGGCGACGCCGGAGCCGGCGGCGACGAGCAGCGAGTCGGCGTGGCCGTGGTAGCAGCCGTCGAACTTCAGGATCTTCCGGCGGCCCGTGAAGCCGCGGGCGACGCGCAGCGCGCTCATCGTGGCCTCGGTCCCGGAGGAGACGAAGCGCACCTTCTCGATCGAGGGCACGTGGCGCACCACGCGCTCGGCCAGCTCGACCTCGAGCGCGCAGGGCGCGCCGTAGGACGTGCCGCGCGCGGCGGCGCCGCCGGATCGCCTCCAGGACCGCGGGGTGGGCGTGGCCGAGGATCATCGGCCCCCACGAGCCGACGTAGTCGATGTAACGCACGGCCGTCCTCGTCCCAGATCCGCGCGCCCTCGGCCCGGGCGATGAAGAGGGGCGTGCCGCCCACCGCCTTGAAGGCGCGCACGGGGCTCGACACGCCCCCGGGGATGACCGCCCTGGCGCGGGCGAAGAGCTCCTCGGATCTCGTCATGAGGGTCAGGTCTTGAATCTTGAATCGGGGATCGTGGAGTCTCAGGCCCGCCGGGCGAAGTCCTTGGCGTGGTAGGTGAGGATCACGTCGGCTCCGGCGCGGCGGATCGAGGTGAGGATCTCGCGCATCATCCGGTCCTCGTCCACCCAGCCCCTCGCCGCCGCCGCCTTCACCATCGCGTACTCGCCGGAGACGTTGTAGGCGGCCACCGGCCGGTCGGAGCGTCTCGCGCGACCGCGCGGATCACGTCGAGGTAGGGCAGCGCCGGCTTCACCATCACGATGTCCGCGCCCTCCTCGACGTCGAGCGACACCTCGCGCAGGGCCTCGCGCACGTTGGCGGGGTCCATCTGGTAGCCGCGGCGGTCGCCGAACTGCGGGGCGGAGTCCGCCGCCTCGCGGAAGGGGCCGTAGAAGGCCGAGGCGTACTTGGCGGCGTAGGAGAGGATGGGGAGCGCGGCGAAGCCCGCCTCGTCGAGGGCCTCGCGGATCGCCCCCACGCGCCCGTCCATCATGTCCGAGGGGGCGACGACGTGCGCGCCCGCCTTCGCGTGGGAGACCGCCATCCGGGCGAGGAGCGCCAGGGTCGGGTCGTTCTGCACCTCGCCGTCCTCGACGACCCCGCAGTGGCCGTGCGAGGTGTACTCGCACAGGCAGACGTCGGTGACGACGAGCAGCTCGCGGCACGCGGCGCGGATCGCGCGGATGGCCTGCTGCACGACGCCGTCGTCGGCGTAGCCCTCGGAGCCGAGCGGGTCCTTGGCCGCGGGCAGGCCGAAGAGGATGACGCCGCCGATCCCCAGCTTCTCGACCTCCTCGGCCTCGCGCGCCGCCTCGTCCACCGAGAGGTGGAAGCAGCCGGGGAGGGAGGGGATCTCGCGCCGCAGCCCCTCGCCGGGGGCCACGAACAGCGGGTAGATCAGGTTGGCGGGGGAGAGCGTCGTCTCGCGCACCATCGCGCGGAGCCGCTCGGTCCGCGCGCAGGCGCCGGGGGCGTTCGTCGGGGAAGCTCATCACTCGTCGTCGTCGCCGAAGAAGAAGAGGTCGGCGCAGCGCCGGCTGCAGAAGACCCGCCCGTACTCGCGCCGGCCGCAGTCCTGGCAGACCATCTTGAAGCAGATGGGGCACTTCACGAGCGTCACTTCCTGCTCGTCCTTCTGGCAGCTCGACGCAGACCATGGCGGGATCGGCGCAGTATAGCACCCGCGGGGACCCGGGCCCGTCCGCTTTCGTAGTAGACTCGGGGGTCCGGGAGGCGGTCGCGTCTTCCGCACCCGTGGCGGTGTAGCTCAGCTGGTTAGAGCACGCGGCTCATATCCGCGGCGTCCGGGGTTCGAATCCCTGCACCGCCACCAGGCCCCCCTCGCGATGGAGGCCCCGAGTCTTGAGGCTGCCGTCCCTCGTCGCGGCCGTCGATCGGGCCCTGCGGGCCGCGGGGCTGCCGCTCCGCGGCGAGACGCTCGTGGTCGGCCTCTCCGGCGGGGCGGACTCCGTCGCGCTCGTCGACGCCCTCGCCTCCCTGCGTCGCCGCCGGGGCTTCCGCCTCGTGGCCGCCCATCTCGACCACGGCCTGCGGCCGGGCTCGGCCGAGGACGCGGCCTTCTGCGCCGCGCTGTGCGCGCAGCTCGACGTCCCGTTCCGGACGGGCACGGCCGACGTGCGCGCCCGGGCGGCGCGCGAGCGGGGCGGCCTCGAGCAGGCCGCGCGCCGCGAGCGCTACGCGTTCCTGCGCCGCGTCGCGGGCGAGGAGGCGGCCGCGGCGATCGCGGTCGCCCACACGCGCGACGACCAGGCGGAGACGCTGCTGCTCCGGCTCCTGCGCGGCGCCGGGGCGACCGGCCTCGCCGGGCATGCGTCCGCGGAGCGGCGACGTCGTCCGGCCGCTGCTCGCGCGTCTCCCGGGCGGAGGTCCTCGCCCACCTGCGCGAGCGCGGCCTCGCCTGGCGCGAGGACCCGTCGAACGCCGACCTCGCCCACCGGAGAAACCGCGTGCGCCACGAGCTCATCCCCTACCTCGAGGAGCGCTTCAACCCCGGGATCCGGGCGGCGCTCGCCCGCACCGCCGCGCTCCTCGCCGACGAGGCGGCGCACGTCCGCGCCGAGGCCGAGGCGCTCCTCGCCGCGCATCGCCCGCGAGGAGGATGGCGCTCTCGCCCTTCGGCGCGCGTCCCTCGCCGAGGCGCCCGCCGCCGCTCGCCCGCGCGGCGATCCGGCAGGCTCTCGCTCGGGCGGGCGGCCTCGCGCAGGTCGGCGCTCTCCACGTCGAGCGGATCCTCCAGCTCGCCCGCGCGAAGGCGCCGTCCGGCCGCCGCCTGCCCCTCCCGGGGGCCGCGAAGCGCGCTTCACACGGGACGACGTCCGGCTCGAAAAGCGTGCCGAAGCGGGCACGAAAGCCGTATCATCCCGGAAAGAGCCATGAGGGACCAGGTTTCCGTCCTCTTCACGGAGGAGCAGATCGCGCGGCGCGTCGCCGAGCTGGGGGAGGAGATCGCGAGCGCGTTCGCCGGGACGGGAGATCTGCGTCCTCGGCCTCATGAAGGGCAGCCTCGTCTTCATGGCCGACCTCATCCGCCGGATCCCCCTCGACCTGACCGTCCACCTCGTGCGGGTGACCTCGCAGCGCGAGCAGGCGGCCGGACGGGTCCTGACCGAGATCGTCTTCTCGACCCCGGTCCCGCTGGAGGGGAAGGACGTCCTCCTCGTGGACGACATCGTGGACACCGGGATCACGCTCAGCTACCTGCTCGCGCACATCCACGAGCACGCCCCGAGGAGCCTCCGCGTCTGCGCCCTCGTGGACAAGCCGGAGGCCCGCAAGATCGACGTGCACCCGGACTGGACCGCGTTCCCCGTCCACGAGCCGATGGCCGACCGCTTCCTCGTGGGCTACGGCCTCGACTGGATGGAGCGCTTCCGGGGCCTGCCCTTCATCGGCACGATCCCCCGGCCGGCCCACCGCTGAAGCCGGCCCGGGGGTAAGCTAAGATAGGTGATTCCCCCCGGAGTTCCCGGGGGACGAGGGACGGAGTGGGGCCCGTCCGGAGGACCGAGAAAACGTGAACGCCACGTTCAAGACCGTGATGCTGTGGATGTCCCTTCTGGTCGTCGTCTTCCTGGCCTGGCACTTCGCCCAGTTCCAGAAGAAGGAGACACCCGTCAAGTTCAGCGAGTTCATGACCCAGGTCGAGGCGGGCCAGGTGGCCGACGTCACCATCACCGGCAACGAGATCAAGGGCCACACCGCGAGCCGCGAGGCCTTCCGCACGTTCGCCCCCCTCGGCTACGACAAGCTGACGGACCGGCTCCTCGCCAAGAGCGTGGTCGTCACCTACCAGCCCGACCAGACCCCCACCTGGGCCAACATGCTCATCTCCTGGGCGCCCTTCCTGCTGCTGATCGGCTTCTGGGTCTTCTTCATGCGGCAGATGCAGAGCGGCGGGAACAAGGCCCTCTCCTTCGGCAAGTCGAAGGCCAAGCTGCTCGCCAGCCAGCAGAAGAAGGTGACCTTCAAGGACGTGGCCGGGGTCGACGAGGCGAAGGACGAGCTGCAGGAGATCATCGAGTTCCTGCGCGAGCCGCAGAAGTTCCAGAAGCTGGGCGGGCGCATCCCCAAGGGCGTCCTGCTGATGGGCCCCCCGGGCTCGGGCAAGACCCTGCTCGCCCGCGCGATCGCCGGCGAGGCGAACGTGCCCTTCTTCTCGATCTCGGGCTCCGACTTCGTGGAGATGTTCGTGGGCGTGGGCGCCTCCCGCGTGCGCGACCTCTTCGAGCAGGGCAAGAAGAACGCCCCGTGCATCGTCTTCATCGACGAGATCGACGCCGTGGGCCGCCACCGCGGGGCCGGCCTCGGCGGCGGGCACGACGAGCGCGAGCAGACGCTGAACGCCCTCCTCGTCGAGATGGACGGGTTCGAGTCGAACGACGGGGTCATCCTGATCGCGGCCACCAACCGGCCCGACGTGCTCGACCCGGCGCTCCTCCGCCCGGGCCGCTTCGACCGCCGGGTGGTCGTCTCCCGGCCGGACGTGCGCGGCCGCGAGGGCATCCTGCAGGTGCACACCCGCAAGATCCCGCTCGCCGAGGACGTGGACCTCTCCGTGCTCGCGCGGTCGACTCCGGGCTTCTCGGGCGCCGACCTCGCGAACCTGGTCAACGAGGCGGCGCTCGCGGCCGCTCGCCAGAACCAGAAGTTCGTCTCCATGAAGGACTTCGAGTCCTCCAAGGACAAGGTCCTCATGGGCGCGGAGCGGCGGAGCCTGATCATCACCGACGAGGAGAAGAAGGTCACGGCCTACCACGAGGCGGGCCACGCGCTCCTCGCCGCGCTCGTGCCGCACTCCGACCCGCTGCACAAGGTCACGATCATCCCGCGCGGCCTGGCCCTCGGCCTCACCCAGCAGCTGCCCACCGAGGAGAGGCACAACTGGAGCAAGGAGCAGCTCGAGGCGCGGATCGCCGTCTGCATGGGCGGGCGCATCGCCGAGGAGATGACCTTCTCGCAGATCACCACCGGCGCCCAGAACGACATCGAGCAGGCGACCGAGATGGCCCGCAAGATGATCTGCGAGTGGGGCATGAGCGAGGCCCTCGGCCCCCTCGCCTACGGCAAGAAGGAAGAGGCCATCTTCCTGGGCAAGGAGTTCAACCGGCACCAGGACTACTCCGAGGCCACCGCCCTCAAGATCGACGCCGAGATCAAGCGGATCGTGAGCGAGCAGTACGATCGCGCCGCCCGCCTCCTCACCGAGAACCGCTCCGTGCTGCAGCGCATCGCGGAGGCGCTCCTCGAGCACGAGGTGCTCGACGCGCCGCAGCTGAAGCAGCTCATCGCGGGGGAGCCGCTCGAGGTGAAGCCGGCTCCGGCGGCCCCGGCCCCTCCCGTTCGCGAGATACGCACGGAGGGCGGAGCGCGGCCGGCCGGCATCCTCCCGCCTCCGGTGGCGGACCCGAGGCCGACGTCCTAGGAAAAGGAGCGGAGGCGGCGATCGAGAAGAGGGGACGTCGCCTTTACCGCATGCCGCTCCGGGGCGCCCAGGTGCTGCTCGGCGAGCGCACGCTCGTCATGGGCGTCCTCAACGTGACCCCCGATTCCTTCTCCGACGGCGGGAGGGCCGAAGGCCTCGAGGCGGCGATCGGGCACGGCCTGCGGCTCTTCGAGGAGGGCGCCGACTGGGTGGACGTGGGCGGCGAGTCCACCCGCCCCGGGGCGGCGAGGGTCCCGGCGGAGGAAGAGGTGCTTCGCGTCGCTCCCGTGGTCGAGGGCCTCCGGCGTCGGGGGGCGGGGCCGATCTCGGTCGACACCACGAAGGCGTCGGTGGCCCGGGCGGCCCTCGACGCGGGGGCCGACCTCGTGAACGACGTGAGCGCCTTCGGTTACGATCCCGCGATGGCGACGCTCGTGGCCGGGCGCGGCGTGCCGGCGGTGCTCATGCACCTGCGCGGCGGCTTCGGGGAGATGCACCGCGACCCCGCCTACCGCGACGTGATGGGCGAGGTGGTCTCGGAGCTCGAGGCGGCCGTCCTTCGGGCGGAGCGGGCCGGCGTTCCCCGGGAGCACGCTGATCCTCGACCCCGGCATCGGCTTCTCGAAGGACGCCGCGCACAGCCTGGAGGCGCTCCGCCGCCTCGGGGAGATGGAGGCGCTCGACCGGCCCGTCCTCGTGGGACCCTCCCGCAAGAGCTTCATCGGCGCGGTGCTGGACCTGCCGGTGGAGCGACGGCTCATGGGCACCGCCGCCGCGGTGGCGGCGTGCGTGCTGCGGGGCGCCCACGTGGTGCGGGTCCACGACGTGCGCGAGATGGTCGAGGTGGTGCGGGTCGCGGACGCGATCCGGGGCGACGCCGCGGGGAGGGCCGCCGCGTGAGCCTCCAGCCGCTCACCTCGTTCCTCGCGGGGACCGAGCTCCGCTGGTGGGACGTCCTCGACATCCTGATCGTCACGTTCCTCGTCTACGAGCTGCTGCAGTTCCTCCGGGGCACCCACGCCGTCCAGATCGCCCTCGGCGGGGTCGTGCTCGTCCTCCTCTACTGGGCCTCGATCCTCTTCAACCTCCAGACGGTCAACTGGCTGCTGCGCACCTTCCTGCCCTTCCTCGTCTTCGGCATCATCGTGGTGTTCCAGGCGGAGATCCGGAAGGGTCTCGCCCATCTGGGCCGGGCACCGTTCCTGGGCGGCGCCGCCCGCCGCCGGCAGGAGGAGGTCGTGGACGAGATCGTCCTCGCCGCGACCAGCCTCGCCTCCGAGCGCACCGGCGCCATCCTGGCCCTCGAGCGCGAGATGGGCCTCCGGAGCTACGTCGAGACGGGCATCGCGCTCGACGCGGTGGTGACCTACGACCTGCTGGTGAGCATCTTCCACCCGGCGACGCCGCTCCACGACGGGGCGGTGGTCATCCAGGGCAACCGGGTGGCCGCCGCCGCCTGCTTCCTGCCCCTCACCGTGAACCCCGAGCTCAGCCGCACCCTCGGCAGCCGCCACCGGGCCGCGATCGGCCTCTCCGAGGACACCGACGCGGTGGCGATCGTCGTGTCCGAGGAGTCGGGGGCGATCTCGGTGGTCGAGGGCGGCCGCATCCGGCGGGGGCTCGACGGGCCCGGCGCTCAAGCAGGCGCTCCTCGCCTCGCTCGGCCTCTCCGAGGCCGCCCCCGCCGCGGCGGAGCCGGCCCCGGTCCGGACCGAAGGCCGGCCGTGACGTTCCTGCGCGGCGACACCATGCTGCGCCTCGCCAGCCTCGCCCTCGCGGTGGGCCTCTGGTTCGTGATCGCCGGCAAGCAGACCGCGGAGCGCGGGGTGGCGGTGGCGGTGGAGCTCCGCAACGTTCCCCGGGACCTCGAGCTGACCGGAGACCCGGTGAACACGGTGGACGTGCGCGTGCGGGCCTCGCCCGGCCTCATCAACAGCCTCGACGCGGGCAACTTCCGCGCCACGATCGACCTCGTCGGGGCGGAGGAGGGCGAGCGCATCGTGCAGCTCGCCCCCGACCAGATCCAGGCCCCGCAGGGCTTCCGGGTGGTCAAGATCACCCCGTCGCATCCTCACCCTGAACCTGGAGCGCACGCTGCGGAAGACGGATCCCGGTCCGCCCGCGCGTGATCGGCCGCCCCGCGGCGGGCTTCGAGGTCGCCGAGATCACGAGCGACCCCGCGCGAGGTGCGGGTGGCGGGCCCGCGGAGCCGGGTCCAGGAGATCGAGAGCGCCTTCACCGAGCCGGTCTCGGTGGAGGGAGCCGACACGACCGCGACCGAGCTCGTGAACGTGGGGCTCGAGGACCCGCTCCTCCGGCTCGAGGGCGGGAGCCGCGTCCGGGTCACCGCGGCCGTGCGCGAGGCCCGCGAGACGCGCAGCTTCGAGGGGCTGCACGTCGTCGCCCGCGGCCGCCCCGCCCGCCTCGCCCCGTCGCGCGTCACCGTGTCGGTCGCCGGACCCGCCTCGCAGGTGCGCGGGCTCGCGCCGGGCGACCTGCAGCCCTACGTCGCGCTGCCCCGCGACGGCGCCGTGCCCCCCCGCCTCCCGGTGGCGGTCGAGATCGCGTCGGGCCGGGCCGGCGTCAGCGTGCTGGAGACGCGGCCGGCCCAGGTGTCGGTCCGCGTGCTGCGCGAGGGGAGCCCGCCTTGACCGCGTCGCGGGGCTCGCTCTTCGGCACCGACGGCATCCGCGGGGTGGCGAACGTCCACCCCATGACCCCCGAGCTCGCGCTCGCCCTGGGCCGCGCGGTGACCTTCGTCGCCGGCCGCGGGAAGCGCCATGCGCCCCGCGTGCTCATCGGCAAGGACACGCGGCTCTCCGGCTACATGCTCGAGACCGCGATCGCCGCCGGGGTGACGTCGATGGGCGGGCGCGTGCTCCTGTGCGGGCCGGTGCCCACCCCGGCGGTCGCGCACCTCACGGTGAGCATGCGCGCCGACGCCGGAATCGTCATCAGCGCCAGCCACAATCCCTACGACGACAACGGGATCAAGATCTTCGGGGGGGACGGCTTCAAGCTGCCCGACGCGGCGGAGGACGAGATCGAGGCCCTCATCCGCGAGCCTTCGCTTCTCGGCGAGCGACGCACGGGCCCCGCCATCGGCCGCGCCGTCAAGCTCGAGGACTCCCGCGGGCGCTACGTGGCGTTCGTGAAGAACACCTTTCCCCGGGACCTCACCCTCGACGGCCATGCGGGTGGTGGTGGACGCGGCCCACGGCGCCGCCTACGTGGTGGCGCCCCTCGTCTTCTCCGAGCTCGGGGCCCGGGTCCACGCCCTCGGTGTGCGGCCGAACGGGACGAACATCAACCGCGAGTCGGGGGCGCTCCACCCCGACCACGCTCGCGCCGAGGTGAAGAAGCGCGGGGCCCAGATCGGCATCGCACTCGACGGCGACGCGGACCGCGTGATCGTGATCGACGAGAAAGGCCAGATCGTGGACGGCGACGCGGTCATGGCCATGTGCGCGACGCGCATGAAGCGGGACGGCGAGCTGCGCCGCGACACCGTGGTCGGCACCGTGATGAGCAACCTCGGCCTCGAGCGCGCCCTCGACGCACAGGCCATCGCCTTCGTGCGCACGCCGGTGGGCGACCGCTACGTGGTCGAGGCGATGCGCAAGGGTGGCTTCAACCTGGGCGGCGAGCAGTCGGGGCACATCATCTTCCTCGACCACGCCTCGACGGGGGACGGCCTGATCGGTGCTCTCCAGGTGCTGGCCCTGATGATCCGCACGGGGAAGCCGCTCTCCGAGCTGGCGTCCGAGGCGATGGAGCGCGTGCCGCAGGTCCTGGAGAGCGTCACCCTCGCCGCGCGCCGGCCCCTCGAGGAGATGGCGGTGCTGCAGAAGCTCATCGCGCAGGTCAAGGCGACGCTCGGCAAGGAAGGCCGCGTGCTCGTCCGCTGGAGCGGCACCGAGCCGAAGCTGCGCGTCATGGTCGAGGGCCCGGACGAGACCCGCATCGGGACGATCGCCCGGGACCTCGTCGCGGCGGCCCGCCGGGATGTCGGCTAGGAGAGAAGACCCATGATCAGCCGAAAGGCACTGTTGTGCATGTGTGCGACGTTGGCCATCCCGGCCGTCGCCGCGGCGGGCGAGCGTTCGGATCGCGTGGAGGCGTCTTCGGGCGCTCCGCTCCGTGAGTGGTCGGGCCGGGTCGACCGGCTCCTCGCCTCGGGCGAGCTCGTGGTGCGTCTCACCCGCGACGACACGATGATCCCGGGACGTCGCCACGAACGGCTGGCGCAGCTTCACCGGGGCGTGCCGGTGTTCGGGGGCGAGCTCGTCCGGCAGAGCGACGCCGCCTCGACCCTCACCGTCTTCGGCACCCTCTACGAGGGGATCGACGTGGACGTCGCCCCGAGGCTCTCTCCTGCCGAGGCCGAGGCCCGGCTCGCCGCGAGGGGAGGCCGCCCCTTCGGCTCGCGGGGCGGGCCTGAGCTCGTCGTCCTCCCGCTCGAGGGGGGTGGCTACCGCCTGGCGTACCGGATCCGGGCATTCTTCGAGGAGAGCTTCGACGTGCGCCAGTCGTTCCTCGACGCGGCGACGGGCGAGCTCCTCCGGGAGTACGGCGACATCCAGAAGCAGGTGGCGGGGACGGGCACCGGCGTCCTCGGCGACCAGAAGAAGATCAGCGTGGCGACCGGCGGCCTCGGCTTCACGACGAGCGACCGGCTGCGGCCGCCGGCGATCTCCAGCTACGACTTCCGCTTCAACCTGAACCGCCTGATCCTCTTCCTGAACGCCGACGGCTCTCCCTCGAACCTCACGGCCTCCGACCTCGGGACCGACAACGACAACGTCTGGACCGACGGAGCGCTCGTGGACGCCCACGTGTACGCCGGCTACACCTACGACTACTACTTCAAGCGCCACGGCCGCCGCGGGCTCGACAACGCGAACATCGCCATGCACAGCATCACGCACGCGCTGCGGCGGGAGGACTGGCGGCTGTACTCCCTGGACACCATACTCACGTTCTTCGCCAACGCCTTCTACCTCGGTGACGGCGTCATGTACTACGGGGACGGGCTACCCCCCAACGTGACCCTCTACGGCCAGCGGGTGAACTACCTCGCCGGCGCCTTGGACATCGTCGCCCACGAGCTGACCCACGGCGTCACCGACTACACGTCGCGGCTCATCTACCAGGGGGAATCCGGCGCCCTCAACGAGGCCTTCTCCGACATCATGGCGACGGGCGTCGAGTTCTACTTCCAGCCCGACCGGGCCGACTACCTGGCGGGGGAGGACGCCTTCACGCCGGGGGGCATCAGGTCGCTCCAGAACCCGATGATCTTCGGCGACCCCGATCACTACTCGATCCGCTACACGGGGTCGGGCGACAACGGAGGCGTGCACATCAACTCCGGCATCGCCAACAACGCGTTCTACCTCGCGATCGAGGGCGGCCGGCACCGTCTGGGCGCATCGGTCCAGGGGGTCGGCGCCGCCAACCGCGAGCAGATCGAGCGGGTGTTCTACCGCGGCTTCACGAGCTTCCTCGCGCCGAGCGCGACCTTCTCGCAGGCGCGGGCCGCCACCATCCAGGCGGCCCGCGAGCTCTATGGCAGCAGCGGCAGCCCGGCCGAGACCGCCGTCACCCAGGCGTGGACCGCCGTGGGCGTCAACTGAGGAGCCCCCGATGACGCGACTCGAGAGACGACTCGCCCTCGCCACGCTCGCCGCGGCCACGGTGGCCGCGTCGGCTTCCCCGGCCCGCGCCCAGGCCGCGACCCCCGAGCCCGCGAAGGCGGCGGCACCCGCCGCGGCCCCGGTGCCCGACCGCTTCCGGCTCGTCCTGAACGCCTCCTTCTGGCCCGCCAAGACGAGCTTCAGCGAGTCCCGGACGTTCACCGAGTACGCGGAGGCGACCACGATCCACACGAGCTACGAGGCGGGCACCGGCTTCGGCCCCGACGTGGCTCTCCAGGTGAGTCTCTTCCGCGGGCTCGGCCTCCTGGTCGGCTACTCCCACGCCAGCCGGGACGTGACCGGCCACGGTCGACGTCTCGCGACCCCACCCGCTCTACCTGAACCGCAACCGCAGCGCCTCGTCCGAGATCTCCGGCTACGGCCTCACCGAGGGTGCCCTCCACCTCGACCTCGCGTACGCGCGCGCCGCCGGGCACCTCGACTGGGCGCTCTTCGCCGGGGCGACGCTCTTCGAGGTCGAGGCCGATCTCCTCCAGAGGCCCACCTACGACGACGTGTACCCCTACGACGAGCTCACCATCACGTCGACTCCGTCCACCACCGTGAAGGAGAGCCCGACCGGCTTCAACGTGGGCGGCCGGCTCGACTATCGCTTCGGCCGCTCACGACGGTTCGGCGCCGGCGTCCAGGTCCTCTACAGCACGGCGAGCGTGAAGCTCAAGGCGGCGGCGGACGCGACCGACGCCACCTTCGACGCAGGCGGGCTCTCCGTCGGCGCGGGGCTGCGCGTCTACTTCTGAGTCTCTCCGGGGATCGTCCGGGACCGCCCCTCGGCGACACCTGCAACCCGGGCGAGGGGACACCTCGTCCAAGAGGTGTCGGCGGATGCTCGGGACTCCCTCTCCCGGTGGCCCCTCGGGCTCGGCGCCATCTGCGTCCTGGTGGGCGCCGGGGTGTGCCTCGCGTTCTGGCTCTCGCCGATCCCCGAGCCCCACCAGGCCTGGCCCTTCGGCCTGCTCGGCGTGTTCTTCGGGGTCGGGCTGTTCTTCCACTACCTCCTGACCCGGCCCGCGACCCGTTGAGTCCCCGGCCACCGCGTGGGCACGCCCCCCGGCACGGACGACGAGGAGGTCGCCGCCGCCTACGTAAGGACCCGCGACCCGGATCTCTTCCGTCTCCTCGTCGAGCGGCACCAGGAGCGCGTCTTCCGGCTGGTCGCCTCGATCCTCGGCCCGTTCGCCGACCTCGACGCCGAGGAGATGACCCAGGAGGTCTTCGTGCGCGTCCACGAGAGGCTCGCCAGCTTCCGCGGGGAAGCACGCTTCTCGACCTGGCTCTACCGTATCGCCTTCAACCGCACCGTCGAGCGGCGGCGGCGGGCCCGGCTCCGGGCCGAGCACGTCCCGTGTGAGGGCCTGGAGGAATCGGCCACGTCCAACGGACCCCTCGAGGCGGCGCTCGACCGCGAGCGCGAGCGTGCCGTGGCCCGGCTCGTCGAGGGGCTCCCCGACGTCTACCGCTCGGTCGTCCACCTGCACTATTGGATGGACCAGTCGATCGACGAGATCGGGGAGACCCTCGGAGTACCTGCCGGGACCGTCAAGTCGTACCTCTCCCGGGCCCGCCAGCGCCTCCGCGAGCGCGCGCGAGCCCAGGGCATCCGGGGACTGGAGTGAAGGGATGGAAGAACCGGCCGAACGGCTGATCCGTCGCGCGCTCGGCCAGTGGTCCCCGCCGGCGCCGGGGCCGACGCTGACGGACGACGTCCTCCGGCGCGTGGCGGACGAGCCGCTGCCGAAAGACGGCCGACGTGCCGCGCCGCGGCGATGGCTGGCGGCCTCCTGGCTGTTGGCCGCCGGCGCTTCTCTGGAGGTGCTCGCGCGCCTGCAGTGGTCGGAAGGAACGAGGGCCGTAGCCTGGGGCCTCGCCCTGGCCCTGGTCCCCCTCGGCTACTCCGCCGCCCTCTGGCCCGATCGGGTCCGGGGCCTCCTGGTGCTGTGCGGCCGCCCCCTGCTCGGCGAGCCGCGGGAAGGGCCGCACGCCGTCGGTCGGCGATCGACCTCACGGGGGCCCGGCCAGACGCCGCGGTGATCTATGGCGAGATCCGCATCCGCCACGAGGACACGATCGCCATGACCTCAGCCCAGTGAGAACGGCCAGGTCCGGCAGGGAGATCGTCAGTCCGGGATCGCGCGCAGGTCGTCGTCGAGGCCCTTCAGCATCTCCTCCGTGAACACGGTCGGCGCATAGGGGGCGATCTCGCGGAGGCTCATCTTCAAGGCCTGCTGGAGCCGGGGGTCCGTGGTGAAGCCCGGCACGCGCTTGTCGAGCACGGCCCGCGCCGGCGCGCTCGCGAGGAGGACTTCGATCGTCGACTGGGTCGAGAGCCCTCCCGCCCGCGGGAGCCGGGCGAGGAGGCGTGCGGCGTCGTAGGCTGAACGAGGTAGCGGCCGGAGCCGACCTCGACGACGACGTCGTCGCCTTCCTGCACGGCGCCCTTCACCCCTGGCGCCGCGGCGACCGCGAGCCCCCCTTCCGTGACCCCGGCGAGGGTCGCCGCGGGCAGACGGATCGTGCCGTGCGTGTTCGGGGGCACGCTGGCGGAGACGGTCAGCTTGCCGTCCGCCAGCGCCCAGCCGGAGACCGTCTCACCGTAGAGCGTCTGCAGGCGCGCCTCGGCCGAGGTGAGCCCGCCGCCGGGCTGCGGCTGGACGAGCACGTGCTTGTAGCCGGGCTCCCGCGGGTCGATCTCGAGGCCCGCGACGACCCGGTACATCCACTCGCCGATCGCGCCGTAGGCGTAGTGGTTGAACGAGTTCATGCCGACGTCCTGGAAGGTGCCGTCGGGCTTCTGGCCGTCCCAGCGCTCCCAGATCGTGGTCGCGCCCTGCTTCACCGGGTAGAGCCACGACGGGTACTCCTGCCGGTTCAGCAGCATGTAGGCGACGTCCGTGTACCCGTAGCGGCTCAGCACGTGGCAGAGATAGGGCGTGCCCACGAAGCCGGTCGTCAGGTGGCCGCGGGTCTTCACCTCCGTGGCGAGGCGGCGGGCCGCCTCCGCCCGCAGCTCCTCGGGCAGCAGGTCGAACTGGAGCGCGACGGCGTAGGCCGTCTGGGTGTTCTCGCCGACGCGGCCGGAGGCGGTCACGAACTCCTTCCGGAACGCCTCCTTGATCTTCGGCAGGAGCGCCGCGTACTCGGCCGCGTCGTCCTTCTTCCCGAGGACCGCCGCCGCCTGCTGCAGGAGGTCGGTGGAGTGGGCGTAGAAGGCGCTCGCGATCAGGTCCTTGCCGGTCGTGGCGCCCGGGTAGTCGGACGCCGTCGTGGCGAAGGCGAGCCAGTCGCCGAAGTGGAAGCCCGTCGTCCACAGGTTCTTCTCACCGGCCTCGCGCCGCATGTACTCGACCCACGCCTTCATGCTCGGGTACTGCCGCTCGAGGAGGCGGCGTGTCGCCGTAGGCGAGGTACATGTTCCACGGGATGATCGTGGCGGCGTCGGCCCAGGCGGCGGAGCCCCCGGCGAACTTGTCGGGCTGGCTCAGGACGTCGGGCACGACGAACGGAACGCTGCCCTTCTCGTTCTGGTCCGCAGCCACGTCGCCCAGCCACTTCGTGAAGAAGCCGGCCACGTCCATGTTGAAGCTCGCGGTGCGCGAGAAGACCTGCGCGTCGCCGGTCCAGCCCAGCCGCTCGTCGCGCTGCGGGCAGTCGGTCGGGACGTCGAGGAAGTTGCCCTTCTGCCCCCAGCGGATGTTGTGCTGGAGCTGGTTCAGCAGCGGGTTCGACGCGGTGAACTGCCCGGTCACCGGCATGTCGGAGTGGACGACGACGCCGACGAGGCCGTCGAGCGTCGGCTCGCCCGGCCAGCCCTCGACCGCCACGTAGCGGAAGCCCTGGAAGGTGAAGTGCGGCTCGTACACCTCGTCCGCCCCGCCCTTGAGGACGTAGGTCACCTGCTGCTTCGCCGCCCGCAGGTTGGCGGTGTAGAAGTTGCCGGCCTTGTCGAGCACCTCGGCGTGGCGCAGGGTGACCGTCGTCCCCGCGGGCCCGCGCACCTTCAGGCGCACGTGGCCGACCATGTTCTGGCCCATGTCGAAGACCGTCTCGCCGGCGGGCGTCTTCAGGATCTTGACCGGCCGGACCTCCTCGATCTTCCGGACCGGCGGGCCCGCCGGGGCGATCGAGCGCGCGCTTCTCCGGCTCGACCACCCGCACGGGCGACCCAGTCCTTGTCGTCGTATCCGGTGGCGCTCCAGCCCGGCCGCTCGAGCCGCGCGTCGTAGGTCTCGCCCATGTAGATGTCCGACGCACGGATCGGGCCGGTGGCCGACTTCCACGTGCCGTCGGTGCCCGATCGTCTCGACCCGGCCGCCCTCGTACTCGATCCGGAGCTGGCACAGGAGCGCGAGGCGCTCGCCGTAGAGGCCGCGCTGGTCCCCCCAGGCGAGGTAGCCGCGGTACCAGCCGTCGCCGAGCGTGGCGCCGATCGCGTTCGCGCCGGAGCGCAGGAGCGCTCGTCACGTCGTAGGTCTGGTACTGGAGACGGTGGCGGTAGCTCGTCCAGCCGGGGGTGATGAGCTGGTCGCCCACGCGCTGGCCGTTGATCTCCAGCTCGTAGAGGCCGAGGCTCGTGACGTAGGCGCGGGCCGAGCGCACCGCGCCCTTCACCGCGAAGGCGCCGCGCAGCATCGGCGACGGCGGCGACGTCTTCGGGTCGTCGTTCGCGGCGCTCTCGATCCAGCGGGCCTTCCAGTCCTCGGGCTTCAGCAGTCCCATCTCCCAGGAAGCCGGCGCGCTCCACGCCGACGCGCGGCCGCGCCCCGTCCCAGACGCGCACGCGCCAGGTGTACCGGCGGGACGACTCGAGGGCGGGGCCGACGTAGGGGACGTGGACCGACCGGTCGGAGGCGACCCGGCCCGTGTCCCAGAGCGTCTTCCCGTCGCGCGCGACCTGCACCTGGTAGGCGGACTGCACGACGCCGCGCTCGGCCGACTGGAGCTGCCAGCTCAGCCGGGGCTGGGCGACGTCGATCCCCAGGGGATCGACCTTGTACTCGCAGCGCAGGCCGGTGACGGCGGGCGGAGAGGCCTTCGGGGTCGCCGCGATCGCGGCGGGAACGCCCGCGAGCAGGATCGCGGAAGCGAGACGGGCCGCGAAGCGGGCCCGGAATTGGAAAGAGCGCACGTGCACCTCCTGTTGATCGACGTCAGCCCGCGGCCCGGCCGCGGGTCACGGCCCGGAGCTTGCGAAAGAGGTCGTCGACCATGGCCCCGACGTCCTCCGGGCGCTGATCGAACCAGACGTTGAACGCCGTGTCCAGCAGCGCTCGCGTCACGAACGCGAGGAGCGCCGGCGTGCTGTCCTTCCGCGGGTCGGTCTTGAGCCGCACGGCCATGATCGCCGCGAGGCGCTCCTCCATGCGGGCGTGGCGCTCCAGCATGGCGCGGCGAAGGGTCCGGCTCTCGCGCAGCAGGCGGATGATCGCCGCTGCCTGGCCGGCGTCCGCCACGCGGGCGAGGACGACCGGGCGCAGCGCCCGGTGCGCCGCGACGAGGGGAGCCTCGCCCGCGGGCCGCCGGGAGAAGGCGGCGAGCAGGTCCTCGGCCAGCGCGTCGGAGGTCTCGACGAGGACGTCCTCCTTCGAGGCGAAGTAGCGGAAGAACGTCCGGCGGGAGACGCCGGCCGCCCGGGCGATCTCGTCCACCGTGGTGGCCTCGTAGCCCGAGGCGGCGAAGAGGTCCCACGCCACGCGTGCGATCTCGTCCCGCACCAGATCGCGCTTCCTCCGCTGCAGGCTCGACGGTCCCGCCGCCGGGTGGCTTTCCCGTCGACGAGGAACGGCCACCGCCTTCTTCATCGGTGATCCAGTATAGCACTCGGTGTTGACATTGACACCAGGTGTCAATACGATCCGATCCGACGAGACGCGCGAGGCCTCCGGGGCGCGCGCGGCGCGTGCCGCCCTCGTCGTCAGACAGGAGAGAACGACATGCGCGCTATGACGTGGACCACCGTGGTGGCGGCCGGGCTCCTGGTGGCGGCTTCTCCCGGGGCGTTCGCCCAGCCCGGCCCCCTCACGGATCGGCAGGTGAGCGCAAGGGTCGACGCGCTCCTCGCGCAGATGACGCTCGAGGAGAAGGTCGGCCAGCTCACCCAGGTCGCGGGCGGGCTCTTCTCCGGATGCGAAGCCGCCCGAGGAGGCGCTGCGCAAGGGCGGGGCGGGCTCGATCCTGTGGCTGAACGACACGAAGAAGTTCAACGAGCTGCAGCGGGTCGCCGTCGAGGAGTCGCGCCTCAAGATCCCCGTCCTCTACGGGCTCGACGTGATCCACGGCTACCGCACGATCTTCCCGGTCCCCCTGGCCATGGCCGCCTCGTGGGACCCCTCGGTCCACGAGCGGGCGGCGGCGATCGCGGCGAAGGAGGCCCGCGCGGCGGGCATCCACTGGACGTTCGCGCCCATGCTCGACATCGCGCGCGACGCACGCTGGGGCCGCATCGTCGAGGGCGCCGGCGAGGACCCCTACCTCGGCGCGGCGATGGCGGCGGCGCAGGTGCGAGGCTTCCAGGGGCCGTACCTCGGGGCGCCGGATCACGTCCTGGCCTGCGCCAAGCACTTCGCCGCCTACGGCGCCGCGGACGGCGGCCGCGACTACGACCCCGTCTACGTGTCGGAGGGCCAGCTCCGCAACGTCTACTTCCCGCCCTTCCAGGCGGCGGTCGACGGCCGGCGTCGGCAGCTTCATGAGCGCCTACATGGACCTCAACGACGTGCCTGCCGCCGGCAACCGCTGGCTGCTGACGAGACGTGCTGCGCGGCGAGTGGGGGTTCAAGGGCTTCGTGGTGAGCGACGCCATGGCGGTCGGCAACCTCGTGATCCAGGACTTCGCCCGCGACGGGCGGGACGCCGCGCGCGGCGCTCGCCGCCGGGCTCGACATGGACATGGCGAGCGACACCTACCCGGAGCACCTCGCCCGGCCTCGTCAAGGACGGGCAAGCTGACCGTGGCCCAGGTCGACGAGGCCGTGCGACCGATCCTCGCGGTCAAGGTCCGCCTGGGCCTCTTCGAGCACCCCTACGCCGACGAGGCGCGCGCGGCGCAGGTCCTGGCGGCGCCCGAGCACCGCCAGGAGGCGCGCCTCGCCGCGCAGCGGTCGATGGTGCTGCTGCGGAACGAGGGCCAGGCGCTGCCGCTCGCGAAGGCGCTCACGAACCTCGCCGTGATCGGCCCGCTCGCCGACTCGAAGGCGGACACCGAGGGCTCGTGGATGGTGTTCGGTCACGTGCCGGCCGCGGTGACCGTGCTCGAGGGCATCCGGGCGAAGCTGCCCAAGGCCACGGTGACCCACGCCCCGGGTCCGGAGATCCGACGCGAGATCCCCTCGTTCTTCGACGATTTCGTCCCCGGCCCGAAGAAGCCCGCCGCAGACGCCCGGGCGAGGCGGAGGCCGCGTTCCAGAAGGCCGTCGAGACGGCCCGCGGCGCCGACGTCGTGGTGATGGTCCTCGGCGAGCTCGGCCGACATGAGCGGCGAGGCCGCCTCGCGCGCCTCGCTCGACCTGCCGGGGCGGCAGGAGGAGCTGCTGAAGGCGGTGGTCGGCCTCGGCAAGCCGGTGGTGCTGGTCCTCCTGAACGGCCGTCCGCTGAGCATCAACTGGGCGGCCGAGCACGTCCCCGCCATCCTCGAGGCCTGGGAGCCGGGGACGGAGGGCGGGAACGCGGTGGCCGACGTCCTCTTCGGCGACGCGAACCCCGGCGGCAAGCTGCCGGTGACCTTTCCCCGCAGCGGCGCCCACGGCCCGCTCTACTACGCGCGCAACCTGACCCATCAGCCGGAGGGCTCGCGGAGGTACAAGTCGCGCTACTGGGACGGCCCGCCGACGCCGCTCTATCCCTTCGGCTTCGGCCTCAGCTACACCACGTTCGCCTTCTCGAACCTGAAGCTCGGCGCGCCGCAGGTGAAGGTCGGCGGGACGGCCACCGTGTCGGTCGAAGTGGCGAACACCGGCGCCGTCGCCGGGGACGAGGTCGTCCAGCTCTACGTGCACCAGAAGGCGGGCAGCGACTCGCGGCCCCGGCGCGAGCTGAAGGGCTTCCGGCGCGTCAGCCTGAAGCCGGGCGAGACGGAGACCGTGACCTTCCCGCTCGGGCCGGACGAGCTGCGCTACTGGAGCACGTCGCAGCGGAAGTGGGTGCAGGACGCCGAGGCGTTCGACGTCTGGGTCGGCGCGGACTCGACCGCGACGCTGCACGCCGACCTCACGGTCGTGCCGTAGGCTGAAACCCCAACGAGGAGAAGGCATGAAGACAACGAGTCTCCGCCCCGCCGCCCCGCTCGCCGCCGTCCTCGCCCTCGCCGCGACCCTCGGCGCCGCTCCGGTGCGCACCGAGAGCGGCCTCGTCTCCGGCGTCGCCGCCGCCGGCGTCGTGTCCTGGAAGGGGATTCCCTTCGCCGCGCCGCCGGTCGGCGACCTGCGGTGGCGCGAGCCCCGGCCCGCGGCCCCGTGGAAGGGCGTCCGCGCGGCCGACGCGTACGCCCACGACTGCATGCAGGAGCCCTTCCCGAGCGACGCCGCGCCCCTCGGCACGCCGCCCGCCGAAGACTGCCTGTACCTGAACGTGTGGGCCCCCGAGAAGCCCGCGGCCCCGAAGCTGCCCGTCATGGTCTGGATCCACGGCGGCGGCTTCGTGAACGGCGGCAGCTCACCGGCGGTCTACGACGGCTCGCGGTTCGCGAAGCGCGGGGTCGTCTTCGTGAGCTTCAACCACCGCCTCGGCCGCTTCGGCTTCTTCGCCCACCCGGCGCTCTCGAAGGAGAGCCCGAAAGGCCCGCTCGGCAACTACGGGTACCTCGACCAGATCGCGGCGCTGAAATGGGTTCAGAGAGAACGTCGCCGCCTTCGGCGGCGACCCCGGCAACGTGACTGTCTTCGGCGAATCGGCCGGGGGTGGCTCCGTCAACACCCTGATGGTGTCGTCGCTCGCGCGCGGGCTCTTCCACAAGGCGATCGTGGAGTCCGGCGGCGGCCGCGCCGGCGGGATCATGACCCCGCGCACGCTGCGCGAGGCCGAGGCGGTCGGCGTCGCGTTCGCGAAAAGCGCCGGCGTCACCGGGGAAGACGCGGAAGCCCTCGCCGCGCTCCGCAAGCTCCCGGCTCCCGAGCTCGTCCGCGGCCTGAACCTCATGAGCATGGGCCAGCAGCGCGACACGTATGCCGGGCCGATGATCGACGGGGCGGTCGTCACGGAAGAGCCGGAGACGGCCTTCCGGGCCGGGCGCCAGGCCCGCGTCCCGTACCTCATCGGGGCCAACAACCGCGAGTTCGGCTTCATGCCGCTGCCCCCCGCCGCGGTCGACGGGATGCTCGCCCGCTTCGGGAAGGACAAGGACCTCGCCCTCGCCGCGTACGACCCGCAGCAGACGGGCAACAAGGGCGAGGTCGGGATCGGCATCGCGAGCGACCAGGCGATGGTGGAACCGGCGCGCCTCCTCGCGCGTCTTTCGTCCGCGGCGGGACAGCCGACCTTCGTCTACCGCTTCTCCTACGTCGCGTCCTCGATACGGCGAGCAGGCGGCGGGCGCGCTCCACGCGACCGAGATCCCTTTCGTGTTCGAGACCGTGCGGGCGAAGTACGGCGAGGCGACGACGGCCGAGGACGAAGCGATCGCCGCCGCGATGAACGCGTACTGGGTCGCCTTCGCCCGCACCGGCGACCCGAACGGCGACGGGCGGCCGACTTGGCCGGCCTTCTCGGCCAAGGACGACGTCCTGATGGACTTCGCCGTCACCGGCGCGGCCGCGAAGCCCGATCCGTTCAAGGCGCGCCTGGACCTCATCGAGCGCCTCGCCTCGCCGCCGGCGCCGTAGCGAGAAGGGCGCGCCTCCGACTCGGACAGGCACGCGATCTCAGGATTAAATCAACTTGACACTTCACATTTACAACTTTAGCATGTCGCGAAATGGCGATCCATGACGAGGTCCTCCGCGCGGCTGGCCGGCTCTGCCGTGAGCGCCGAGGTTGGACCTTCAGGCCAGAGGAAATCGTCCGTGCCTTACCCGACCTGAACGTAAGCTCGGTGCGGACCCACATCGTCAGTCGTTGCTGCGTCAACGCGCCGAAGAACCACCCCCACAAGTGGGACTACTTCAGACGCGTTCGGCGAGGCGTCTACGAGATCTTGCCCGCGTACCGGCGGGACGAAGACGAGACGAGAGCGAGAGCGTCGCGTGTCGCCGAGAGCCAGGCGGCATACGGATCCGCTCCCCTGCGAGATTCCCTGCATGCGACCGTTTCACGCGGCGAGACCTCGTACGTCGCTGAGTGCTGGGAGGTCGCTGTCGTGACGCAGGGAAGGACGCTGGACGAAGTCGTGTCCAACCTGCGCGAAGCGCTCACGCTCCACCTCGAAGGCGAGGATCTCGACTCGCTCGGGCTGACGCGTTCGCCCAGGCTGGTCGTGACCTACGAAAGCCCGCTCGAGAATGGCCCCTCGACTCAGACGACTCTCGGCTAGGGACGTCCTCGCCGCTCTCAAGAACTTCGGCTTCGAGGTCGTGGCGACACGAGGCAGCCATGCAAAACTCCGGCGGGTGACCGAGGACGCCCAGACACAGACGCTCACACTGCCGCTGCACAAGGATCTCGACCTCGGCACGATTCGGGCGATCTACCGCCAGGCGACGAGGTTCATCCCGGAGACCGAGCTCAGGACCTGGTTCTATGGCGACTGAACCCGAGAGGAGATGGGGTCTGCCGCCCGGACACGGGCGCGAGCACGTGGACGGCCGGCCGAAAGGCCGCGATATACTCCCGTCCCTATGCTGCGCCTCGGGGTGAACATCGACCATGTGGCGACCGTCCGCCAGGCGCGGCGGGCGCAGGCGCCCGATCCCGTGCACGCGGCGGTGCTCGCCGAGCTGGGAGGGGCCGACGGGATCACCGTGCACCTGCGAGGGGACCGGCGTCACATCCAGGACCGGGACGTCGAGGTCCTGCGGCAGACGGTCCGCACGCGCCTCAACATCGAGATGGCGACGACGCAGGAGATGACGCGGATCGCTCTCACGGTGAAGCCGGCCCAGGTGACGCTGGTGCCCGAGCGGCGCGAGGAGGTGACGACCGAGGGCGGGCTCGACGTCGTCCTCAACAACATGCAGATCCGCCCCGCCGTCAAGACCCTGCAGGAGGCGGGCATCGAGGTGAGCCTGTTCGTGGACCCCGAGCTCGAGCAGGTCAAGGAAGCCCACAAGCTCGACGCGCGGGCGATCGAGATCAACACCGCCGCCTGGTCGGACGCCGCCGACGCCCGCGCCCGCGAGGCGGCGCTCCGAAAGGTCACGGACGCCGCCCGGCTCGGCCGCAAGCTGGGGCTCTTGGTCCACGCCGGGCACGGGCTGGACTACCGGAACGTGGGACCGATCGCGGCTCTCACCGAGATCACGGAGCTCAACATCGGCCACGCCATCGTGGCCCGCGCGGTGCTCGTGGGCATGGAGCGCGCGGTCCGGGAGATGGCCGACACGATGCGGGCCGCCCGGAGCGGGCGGGTTTGACCCGCTCCGCGAAAGCTCCTATGCTGGGCAAACTTCCATGATCGAGGCGTTCGGGCGGACCGACGTCGGTCGGCGCCGGAAGATCAACGAGGACAGCTTTCTCGTGTCTCCGGAGACGAGCCTCTACGCCGTGTGCGACGGCATGGGCGGCCACAACGCCGGCGAGGTGGCCTCGCGCATGGCGATCGACACGATCTCCGGCTTCATCGAGCGGAGCGCCGTCGAGAAGGAGATCACCTGGCCCTGGGGTCTCGACGCCAACCTCTCCTTCGACGCCAACCGGCTCAAGACCGCGATCCGTCTCGCCAACGCCCGCGTCTTCCAGGCGGCGGACAACCGCGAGGAGCTCACCGGGATGGGCACGACGGTCGTGACCGCGATCGTCACCGGCGACGTGATGACCATCGGCTCCGCCGGGGACAGCCGGTGCTACCTCGTGCGGGGAGGCGAGCTCAGGCAGCTCACCCGGGACGACTCCTGGGTCTCCGCCGCGCTCGGCGAAGGCATCCTCAACTCCGACGACGTCGAGCACCACCCGCTGCGCAACGTGATCACCAAGGCGGTGGGCGCCCGCGACGCGATCGACCTCGACTTGATCGAGCACGACCTGCAGCCGGGCGACGTCGTGATGCTGTGCTCGGACGGGCTCCACGGCATGGTCCACGACCAGGAGATCGGGCGGATCCTCGTCGCCCCGCACTCGCTCGAAGAGGCGACGGCGCACCTCGTCGACGCCGCCAACGAGGCGGGAGGGCGCGACAACGTCACCGTCGTGCTGCTCCGGCGCTCTGCCTAGCCCGAGCCTCCCCTTCGCCGTTGACACCCGCGCCGGGGCGGACCTACGATCCGCCCGGGCCGGCGCCCGGAGAGCGATTCCATGAGCCTGGTCGAGCGGGAGAAGCGCGTGGCCCTGCACCTGCCGGTTGCGGTGCGGGGCGAGGACGCCGGCGGAGTCCGCTTCACGGAGTACACCCGCTCCGTCAACGTGAGCGGAGGGGGAATCTGCTTCGAGAGCCACCGCAAGGTCGCGGTCGGCGCCCGCCTCCACCTCTCGATCGACCTGCCCGTCAACCTCCGCCGCCACTTCGGCGACAAGGACGTGTACGCCGCCCGCGCCGTCGTCTGCCGGGTCGAGCGATTCGAGGGCGAGGAGGTCGCCCGGATCGGGGCCCGGTTCCTTGGCGAAGGAGCGCCCGAAGAGGTGGTATGATCCTTCGTTCCGCGCCCCATGGGTGACCCGCGGCTTTCCGGTCGGATCGCCGTGGTCACCGGCGGGGGGCGGGGCCTGGGGCGCGCTCTCGTCCGCGCCCTGGCCGGGGAGGGGGCCGACGTGGCCTTCTCGTACCGGGAGAGCCGCCGCGGCGCCCTCGAGGAGGCCGAGGCGGTCCGGCGCCTGGGGCGCCGGGCATTCACCGGGCCGGCGGATGCGCGGGTCCCGGGCGAAATCGCGGCCTTCGTGGACGAGGCGGCGGCCGCGCTGGGCGGTTGTGACTTCCTGGTCAACAACGTGGGCGTCTTTCGGCGGATCCCCCTCGACGAGATGAGCGAGGAAGCCCTCGACGAGGCTTTCGACGTGAACGTCAAGGCCGCGGTGATGGCGTCCCGCGCGGCGGCGCCGCACATGCGCCGCCGGGGCGGGGGGGCGATCGTGAACGTGGCGAGCCTCGGGGGGAGCCGGCCCTGGCCCTCCCATCTCGCCTACTGCGCGTCGAAGGCGGCGCTGGTCATGGCCACACGGTGCCTGGCCCTCGCCCTCGCCCCGCAGGTCCGGGTGAACGCGGTCGCGCCGGGAGTCCTCGACCCCCCCGGGGCGGACGAGGCGGTGCGGCGGCGGATCCCCGCCGGGAGGTTCGGGACCCACGGCGAGGCGGTGGAGGCCATCCTCTTCCTGCTGGCCGGGAGCGGGTACACGACGGGCGAGGTGCTCGGGGTGGACGGGGGGCGCGGGCTCGCCTGAGGCGATTCTCTTTCGGGTTTTCTGAAACCCATATCGATCGACGACGACGAGGAAGGAGCAGTACCGAGGTGAACATGACGGTGACTCGTGAGGACGACAAGCCCTGGAAGACCGATCTCGCCCGCAAGGCCGCGCAGCGCCGCGAGCACGTCGGCCAGGAGCTGGAGGACGTGATCAAGAAGGCAGCCTCGTTCGAGGAGGCGCTCCGCCAGGCGGTGGAGCTGATGAAGAAGCGCTTCGCGCGATATTCTTCCGTGACGGCCTACGTGGCCGACGGCGAGGACCTCGCCGTGCACACTGCGCTCGAGCGGCCCCAGGGACCCGACCGGGTGGGGTCCGTGCGGCGGACCGTTGGCGGCGGCGGCACAGGGACCGAATCCGACGATGTTCTCGGACCTGTCCGCGACCCCCGACTGGGCCGCGGTCGGCCTCACGACCGGCAGCGCCATGGTGGCCCCGATTCGGACCGAGGCGGGCCTCTGGGCCATCCTCGAGGTCTGGAGCGATTTCCGCGACGCCTTCGCCCCGCCGGACGTCAAGCTGCTCGGCAAGATCGCACAGGCGCTCGCCAAGAAGACCCCGGCGGCCTGACCCCGTGACGCTGCGCGGCGTCATCCCGCCGCTCGTCACTCCCTTCCGCGCGGACGGCGCGCTCGACCTCGCTGCCTTCGAGGCGAACGTCGAGTCGCTCGCCGCCCACGACCTCGCCGGCTTCCTCGTGCTCGGCTCGAACGGGGAGGCGGCGAGTCTCGACGAGGAGGAGAAGCGGGCGCTCGTCGCCGCGGCGCGGCGGCGGGCCCCCGGCCGATTCCTCCTCGTCGGAACCGGGATGGAGAGCACCCGCGGCACGATCGCGCTCACCGGCAAGGCGGCCGACCTCGGGGCCGACGCCGTCATCGTCCTCACCCCGCACTACTACAAGGCCCGGATGACCCAGGAGGCGCTCCGCCTCCACTTCGAGGCGGTGGCCGATGCGTCGCCCGTTCCCGTGTACATCTACTCGGTCCCGGCCTTCACCGGCCTGCCCTGGCCGCCCGGCCTCGCCCAGGCGCTCGCCGCCCACCCCCGGATCGCCGGCATCAAGGAGTCGAGCGGCGACATCGGCCTGATGGGGCGCATGGTCGCGTCGGTGCCCGCGACGTTCGAGGTGGCTTGCGGCAACGCCCCCGTCTTCTACGCGGCTCTCTGCGTGGGAGCCGTGGGCGGCGTCCTGGCCGTGGCGAACTGCGCGCCGCGCCCGGCGATCGCCCTCTACCGGGCCTTCGTCGCGGGAGACCACGCGCGCGCACGCCGGCTCCAGGAGGCGCTCCTGCCCCTCGCGGCCGCGGTCACGACGGCTCACGGCGTCGCCGGCCTCAAGCTCGCGATGGGCCTCGCCGGCCTCCGGGGAGGCGACGTGCGGGCCCCCCTCCTTCCCGCGCCACGATCGGTCCTCGACGAGCTCCGCCCCCTCCTCGAGAGGGCCGAAGCTGTGCTGTAGCGGCCGACGAAGGTCGTCGCGGATGCCGCTTGCCCTGAAGTACAGGACCGACGTGATGCTCGCGGCCCTGCTGGTCGCGGTGTCCACGCCGGTTGTCCTGTTCGCTGCTGCGTCGGTCCATATTCGCTACATGGCCGACGACTTCCTGCTGGCGAACGGTGTGCGGCAATTCGGCGTGCTCGGGTGGGCGGAACGGATGTACGTCGGCTGGAGCGGCAACGTGCCCACGTTCGTCCTGGGGGGACTGAACGCCTCGCTCGGCCTCCAGTCCCAGCCCTTCTCCGCCGTCCTCCTGTCGGCCGTGTGGTGGCTGGCCACGTTCGCGGCGCTGTGCAAGGTACTGCACGGACGTGGCGTTGCGAGAGCCAGGCTGCTCTCCGCCCTCCTCACCTCGAGCTTCCTCCTCGCGGTGGTGGCAACGAGCCCCAACGTGTACCAGTCGGTCTACTGGCAGGCGGGCCGCCTCGTCAACCTCCTTCCTATACAGCTCTCGTCGGTCACGCTGTGGCTCTTGCTGCAGGAACGAATCCGAGGGGCGACGCAGGCACTGCTCGTCGGGCTCGTCCAGGCGGTGGCCAGCACGACCTCGGTGTCCTACGCCCTGATCGCACTCCCCGCCGCGCTGGGCCTTCGTTACGTCGTGCCGAAGGGCCGCCACGCTCCCACGCTCTCGGCGGCGGCGGTGGGCGCGCTCATCGGGCTTGTCGTGCTGGTCGCCGCACCCGGAAACGCCGTTCGTCGCAGCCGCTTTCCGCCTCCCGATCTCTTCTCCGCGCTTGCCTGCACCGGCGGCGCCGCGACGACAGGGGTCGTCCGACCCTGGCTTGAGGCCCCGCTCCCGCTCCTGGCCGTGCTCGTGCTGTCTGCGGTGACTGCCTGCCTCTTCGATCGCGGCGCGGCACTTCGCCGGTGCTGGCTGGTCGCCGGTCCCTTGGCCGTGGCTGGAGCGAGCGTGCTCGCCCACTGGCCGGCCTGCTACGCCGCGTCCGTTCCTCTTCCCGACCGCGCGCTCCTGGTGCCGAACGCGTTCGCGATTGCCATGCTGGCCATCACCGCCTACGGCCTCGGCCGGGCTTCCCGTCCGGAAGCCGGACCAGGCGAGGCTCGACCGGCGTTCGCCGGCATTGCCCTGCTGGTGGTCGTGCTCGGAGGGGCGGCGGCTGACGGCATCGTCCGGGCTCTGGACACGAGGCAGCGGATGTCGGCACTGGCCGATGCCTGGGACCGCAGGGACCGGCACGTCCGCGATAAGGCGCGGGTCGGCAAGCGCCACGTCGTCACCCCGCCACTCGGGCCGTTCTTCGACCTGCCGGATTTGTCGGGGGACCCTCGAAGCGGGCAGAACATGAACGTGGCCCGGTACTACTTGATCGAGGGTATCGTCCTCTCGCAGGCCAGCAAGAACCCCCGGTGGTTGCCGGTCGCACCTGGTCGAGGGCACTGAAGCGCGAGACCGCTCGGCTATCGGCCGCTCTCGCCCCGGTTCGAGAACGGCCCGTTCGGATCGGCTGCGGTGGTCGCCGGCACCACGATCTCGAGCGCCGACGGACGCAGCTCCACGTCGATCCGCTCGGCGGCCCCGGCAGGATCGCCGTCGCAGTGGACGGCCGCGGGGGCCCGGGCGGTGACGGTGGCGGCCGAGCCCGCGAGGCGCCTGTAGCCGGGCGCGCGCTCGAGCCCGCCGAGGAACAGCCGAGGCGCGGCGGCCAGCGTCCGCCACAGCGGGCCGTCCTCGAAGACGACCACTTCCAGGCGTCCGTCGTCGAGCTTCCCACCGGGGTTGATGACGGCGCCGGAGCCGTACTGCGGCCCGTTCGCGAACGTCACCACGAAGGCCGTGAGGTCGAGCCGCTCCCCTCCCGCCTCGATGGCGAGCCGGGGCGCGCGGTAGGCGCGCAGCTCGAGGAGGCTGAGGCGCACGTAGCCGAGAATGCCGCGCCGGCCGCCTCTGCGGCCCCGCTCGTGGAAGGCGTGGCCCACGGCCGCGTCGAACCCGACCCCGGCCACGTTCAGGAAAGGCCGGCCGTTCAGGTAGCCGACGTCCATGCGGCGGCGCGCGCCCGACTCGAGGGCGGCGAGGGCGGGCTCGGGCCGAAGGGGAATCCGCAGGGCACGAGCCAGCCCGTTGCCCGAGCCCACGGGCACGATGCCGAGGGCGGCCCGGGAGCCGATGAGCCCCTGCGCCACCTCGTTGACCGTCCCGTCGCCACCGACCGCGAGGACGAGGTCCGCCCCCGCCGCCACCGCCTCTCGCGCGAGCTCGGTGGCGTGACCCGCCTCGCGGGTGAGATAGACCGCGTAGTCCTTCCACGACGGCCGGCCCCGCTCGACCGCCTCGCGCGTCCGCGGAGCGGCGACACCCGCGCGCGGGTTCAGGATCGCCCGGACCTTCACGCCACCTCCGCCAGGACGCGCAGCGTCTCGTCCACCATGTGGTCGGCGGTGAAACGCTCGAGGAACCGTCGCCGGCCCGCGGCGCCGTAGGCCCGGCGACGCTCCTCGTCGCCGAGGACGTCGGCGAGCGCTTCGGCTAGCGCGGCGGGGTCCCGGGGCCGCGCCACCCGGCCCGTCACGCCGTCCTCCACCGCCTCGGGGATCCCGCCGGCCGCCGTCGCCACGACCGGCAGGCCGAAGGCCATCGCGTCGAGGAGGCTCGTCCCCAGCCCCTCGAGCCGGGACGAGAGGCAGAAGACCGAGAACGCGGGGAGGAGCCGGTCGAGGTCGGAGCGAAAGCCGGCGAAGACGACGCGGTCGCCGAGACCGCTCTCGCGCACCTGGGCCTCGAGCGCCGGCCGGAGCTCGCCCTCGCCCGCGATCACGAGCCTCGCCTCCGGGAGGCGCGAGCGCAGGAGCGCCATGGCCTCCACGAGCGTCGCGTGGTCCTTGTGGCCGGTGAGCGCGGCCACGTTGCCCACCACGGGCACGCCCGCCGGCACCCCCAGCTCGGCGAGCGCTTCGCGGCCGTCCCGCCGCCGCGACGCGGTCGGGCACGCCCTCGTAGACGAGACGCAGCCTCTCCGGACGGACTCCGCCCGCCTCCACGACCGACCGGATCGCGCGGCTCACCACGACCACCCGGTCGCAGGCCGCGTACTTCCATCTCGAGAAGGGCCCGCGCAGGGGGAAATCGACGCGCCGCACCGCCACGAGCGCGGCCCGGCGACCAAGACGGGAGGCGACGAGGCCGGCGGAGACGGCGTGCGGGTCGTGGAGCAGCAGCGCGTCCGGCCGCTCCCGGCGCAGCAAGCGGGCCAGGGCGAGGATCGCGGGGGGCCAGAGGTCGCCCCGGAAGGGCAGCGGCCGCACCGCGGCGCCGCCCGCGCGAGCCCGGGACTCGAGCTCGCCGCCGGCGCGGCAGGCGATCGCGCTCCCCGCCCCGCGGGCGGCCATTCCCCGCGCGGTGAGCAGCACCTGGTTCTGCCCGCCGCGCCACGTCGCCGCCGTGTCCACGTGGAGGACGGAGAGGCTCATGCCCGCGGGGCGCCCGCCCGCTCCAGCTCGCGGAGCTTGGCCAGCTTGGCGAACGTGTAGTGCGTGTTGAGCACCGACACGATGAAGCCGGCGCTGCCCAGCAGGATGCCGCGCTTGAGCAGGTAGTTGCGGAAGAAGGCCCAGGAAGCGCCGGCGATCACGTCGACGAGGTTCGAGCGACGCCCGGCCGCGTGCTCCTGCCGGGCCCAGAGCGTCGTGTAGGAGTCGATCTTCCGCAGGTGGTCGGAGATGTCGGCGTAGGGATGGTGCTCGAGCGGGCCCCGCAGGCGCCCCAGCGGGCCCCGCACCGTCACCGACTCGTGCACGAGGTCGCCCTCGCCAGGCGCCCCGGGTGCGGTCGAAGAGTCGCACCTGCCAGTCGGGGTACCAGTCGGTCCCGCGTATCCAGCGGCCGAGGTACCAGGCCACGCGGGGGATGCGATACCCGGCCTCGGCGAAGCCCCGCGCGCGCAGGGCCTGGATCTCCTCCCGCAGGGCCGGCCCCACGCGCTCGTCGGCGTCGAGCGCGAGCACCCAGTCGTGGCCGGCGGCGCGGGTCGCGAAGGCGCGCTGGGCCACGAACCCCGGCCAGGGGGCGTTCACGATCAACCTGGCCCCCGCGGCCTCGGCGACCGCGCGGGTCCCGTCCGTGGAGCCGGAGTCCACCACCACGATCTCGTCGCAGAACGCCACGCTCGCCAGGGCGTCGCCGATCGTCTTCTCCTCGTTCTGCGCGATCAGGACGGCCGAGAGCGGCACCATGCGCCCCGGAGTATAACGGGGGCGCCCTTGAGCAGGGGGGTGCTGCGCCGCACCCCCCTGAACCCCCTGCTCCGCTCCCGGGAGTGGACCCCGAGCGCCAGCGAGGCGAAACGAAGCGGCTTCGGCTCGACGAAGGCACTTCGTAATCCCGCTCGCTCCGCAGCCTGTTGCCGTCGTGGGGGCTGCGGCCCTGCAGCTGTTGCCACCCGACCGGAGGTAGGATGCCGTCGATGGAATCGGAACCGCTGACGCAACGACGTCCTGCTGCGGCTCTTCGAGGAGCGGGGCGCGCTTCTCCAGGGCCACTTCCTCCTCACGTCGGGGCTGCACTCCCCGCGCTACCTGCAGTGCGCCAGGGTGCTCATGGACCCCGCTCTCGCCACGCGTCTCGGGCATGCGCTCGCCGATCGGCTGCGGCCACTCCTCGGGGAGAGGTCGGCCGGCGCGGTGGTGGCCCCCGCCCTCGGCGGCGTCCTCGTCGCCCACGAGGTCGCCCGCGCCCTCGGCTGCCGAGGCCTCTTCACCGAGCGCCAGGACGGGGCGATGACGCTGCGCCGCGGGTTCGCGCTCGAGGAGAAGGAGCCCGTGGTCGTCGTGGAAGACGTCATCACGACCGGCGGCTCGACCCGCGAGGTGATGGACGCGGTCACCGCCCGGGGGGCGAGGGTCGTCGCGGTCGGGAGCCTCGTGGACCGCAGCGGCGGAAGGGTGGACCTCGGCGTGCCGCGGAAGAGCCTCCTCGAGATCGAGGTGCCCACCTACGCGGCCGGCGCCTGCCCCCTCTGTGCCGCCGGATCGAAGCCCGAGAAACCCGGCTCCCGCTTGCCCTCGAACTCGTTGCCCACCAGGGCGCGGCGCGCTGAGGGCCGGAGGGCCGACGTGCCTTCCTTCCGCGTCACGCTCGCCTACGACGGCACCGACTTCCTCGGCTGGCAGCTCCAGCGCCCTGGCATGCGGACCGTCCAGGGAGCCCTCGAGGAGGCCCTCGGCCGGCTGGCCGGAGGCGTTCGGGTGGCGGTGTCGGGCGCCGGCCGCACCGACGCCGGGGTGCACGCGCTCGGCCAGGTGGCCGTCTTCGACCTGCCGCGCGACATTCCCGCCGAAGAGCTCCAGCAGGCCCTGAACGGCCTCCTGCCCGCGGACGTGCGGGTCCTCGAGACGGCCCCGGCGCCCGCCGGCTTCCATCCCCGGAGGAGCGCTTCGTCGAAGATCTATCGCTACGAGCTCGACTGCGGGGGCGTCCAGCCGCCGCAGCGACGACGCTTCGCCGGCTTCGTTCCCGTCCGGCTCGACGAGGAAGCCGTGCGCGCGGCCGCCGCCCTTTACGTCGGCCGCCGCGACTTCGCCTCGCTCGCCTCCGCCGGAGGCTCGGCGATGACGACGGTGCGGACGGTCTCCCGATCGGAGGCGAGCTTCGAGGGCGCGACCCTCGTCTACGAGGTCGAGGCCGACGGCTTCCTGCGGAAGATGGTCCGCAGCATGGTGGGCGGCCTGATCGCCGCCGGACGGGGCGCTCTGCGCCCGGAGGACCTCGCTCGCGCCCTCGAGGCGCGGGACCGCCGCGCGTGGCCGCCGCCAGCGCCGGCCTGCGGGCTCACCCTCGTGCGCGTCACCTACCCGCCCGCCCCGCGATGCTAGGATAGGCACGAAGCGAGACGAGACTCCCGGCGCCATGTCCCTTCAGGACCTGCTCGAGGTCGTGCCCGTCGGCACCGACGAGGAGGATCTCCTCCGTCTCATCGACTTCGCCCGCCTCCCGCGGCACGTGGCGATCATCATGGACGGCAACGGCCGCTGGGCGCAGTTGCGGAACAAGAACCGGGTCGAGGGCCACCGGGCGGGGATCGACGCCGTGCGCGACACCGTGGAGACGGCGGCCCGCCTCGGCCTCGAGGTGCTCACCCTCTACGCCTTCTCGATCGAGAACTGGAAGCGGCCCGAGAGCGAGGTGAGCGTGCTCATGGGCCTGCTCAAGCACTACGTGCGCAGCGAGCTCGAGACGCTCCTCCAGAACAACATCCGCTTCCGTGTGGTCGGCCGCGCCCAGGAGCTCGCCCCCGAGATCCTCGAGGAGCTCGTCCGCGCCGAGCAGCGTACCGCCGGCGACAGCGGGCTCCAGTTCAACATCGCCCTCAACTACGGCGGGCGCGCGGAGATCATCGACGCCGTGAAGCGGCTCTTCGCCGATCTCCTGAAGGACGGGCGCTCCCCGGAGGCGATCGACGAGGCGGCCCTCGCCTCCCGCCTCTACACGGCGGGGCAGCCCGACCCCGACCTCCTCATCCGCACGAGCGGCGAGCTGCGGGTCTCGAACTTCCTCCTCTGGCAGATCGCCTACTCCGAGATCTGGGTCACCGACGTGCTCTGGCCCGACTTCCGGCGCCGGCACCTGCTCCAGGCCATCGTGGACTTCCAGAAGCGTGAGCGGCGCTACGGCGGAATCGCCCCGGCCTGACCGCCTGCCCCCGCGCGGGCTGCGGGCCCCGGGCTTCCTGCCGAACCTCGCCCGCCGGGTGGCGACCGCGCTCGTCGCCCTCCCCGCGCTCCTCGCCGCCTTCTTCCTCGGCCCGCCGTGGCTCACGGTCGCGATCGTCGCCCTCGCCCTCTCGGTGGGCCTCCACGAGTTCTCCGCCCTGCTGCGCGTGCGGGGCATCCGGCCCATGCCGGGCGTCTCCTACCTGCTGGCCGCCGCGTTCTTCCTCGACGTCGTTTCGCCGGGCTGGCTGGGCGTCCCCTTCGCTCCGCTCGGCGCGCTCCTCCTCCTCGCCTCGACGCTGTGGCGGGGGGCCGACCTCGAGTCGGTCACCGCGGCGGCGGCGACGCTCCTGGGTGCCTTGTACCTGGGCGCCCTCGGCGGGACGATCGCGGCCCTGCGGGTCGTGCCGCGGGTCGAGGACGGGGCATGGCGGCTCTCTCTCCTCCTCGGCATCCAGGTCTTCTCCGACAGCCTGGCTTTCTTCGTCGGGCACGCGATCGGCCGGCGGCGGCTGGCGCCGGGCATCTCTCCCGGGAAGTCGGTCGAGGGGGCGATCGGCGGCCTCGTGGGCGGCGTCCTCGGCGCCATGGTCGTGCGCCAGCTCGGCCTGCCCGCCGTGCCGGCCCTGCACGCCGTCGCCCTCGGCGCGGCGGTGGCGGCGCTCGGGATCGTGGGCGACCTCGACGAGAGCCTCGTCAAGCGCTGGGCCGGCGTCAAGGACTCGGGGACGCTCTTCCCGGGCCACGGGGGAATGCTCGACCGGCTCGACAGTCTGCTGTTCGGCGCGCCGGTCCTGTACTATTACTTCCAGTACGTGCGCTGAGCTTCGCCGTCGCCCGCTGGCCCACGCCGTCGGGCGCTCCGAAGGAGGGCACATGGAACGGACGAGGCGGGAGTTCATCGGTGAGAGCAGCATGCTCCTGGCTGGAGCGGCGCTGCTGGCCGACGCGCCGTCGCTGCTGGCCGCCCCGGCGCCTGCCGTGAGCTGGCCCATCGGGTGTTTCAACCGGCCGTGGACGAAGTGGACCTTCGACGAGACGCTGAAGGCCATCAAGGCCGCGGGCTACGCGTAGGACAGGGCTGCTGACGCGCACGAAGACCGACCCGTTCATCGCGGCCGACGCTACCCCCGAATACCTCGACGGCCTCAAGCGCACCCTGGCCGCGAGCGGCCTCACGGCGAACATGGGCGCCTTGCGCAGCCGCCACGACATCCCGCTCGAGGAGACGATCAAGAGCCTCCAGAAGGAGATCGACAACGCGGCGTTCCTCGGCCTGAAGTACGTGATGACGTTCGGCATCGATGATCCGGCGCAGTTCGACCACTACTTCCAGTCGATGGCCCGGGCCGCCGCTTACGGCGCCGAGAAGGGCGTGCAGGTGGTCATGAAGCCGCACGGCGGGAGCAGCGGCGCGTCGGACGAGATCATCGCGGCCATGAAGAAGGTGGGCCACCCGAACTTCAAGATCTGGTACGACGCGGGCAACATCATCCACTACACGGGCAAGGACCCGGTCGAGGAGCTCAAGCCGATCGTCCAGTACGTGACGGGGTTCTGCGCGAAGGACTGCGCCGAGCCGAAGGGCGAAGTGATGATCCAGTTCGGCACGGGCAAGGTGGACTTCGCGGGTGTCTTCAAGGGGCTGAAGTCCGCCGGGTTCAACGGGCCGATCATGGTCGAGTGCTGCGCCGTGGGCGATACGCCGGAGGCGACGGCTGCCAACGCCCGCGCGAACCGCGAGTTCCTCGAGAAGGTGCTGGCGGCAATCTGACGCGTTACGGGCAGCCTGGTCACGGCCGCACCAGGCTCGTCGATTGATCGCACCCGTCCTCAAGCGCGATGGCGTATCGACCCTCTGAGGAACGGCCAGGAGCGAAGGAGCCCGATGGAAATCACGCGGAGTGCATTCATCAGCGACCGGTTCCTCAAGGTGCTCCTCGTCGTGGGGTTTCGCTATCGGCCAGCGCCTTGGGCAACGCCCAAAGCACGACCACGCAGCCGAACTCCCCTGAGCCCCCGCGGCTCCCGAGCGTTCGATTGAAGACACGAACCTGGTTGGGGCGGCCGTCACCATGCCTGCGTTGTCCGACAGCATCCTCGGCGTCGAGTCCGGCTTTCGCCGTGCGCTCTTCGGCAAGGGCATGCTGTTTCGGGTCAACGTTGTGCCACGCTACTCTCAGAATCTGCTGGATGGTCCCGTGCCGGCGGGCCAGCAGGTCTATATCGGCCAGCGCCCAACCTGGATCTCCCGCGTCAACCCGATCTTCACAGCTGATCTCCGGCACCTGGGTCTGCGCCAGGCGCAGTCGAACCAAGCGTGGTTTCGCGCCGGCTACATGCGCAACAGCACGCTCTACATGAACAAGAGCACGGGTCAAGAAGGATTGGGCAATCACTGCACGTACGTGCTCATGGACTACCAACTGCTGATGCCTGACCCCGAGACCCCCGGGCGCGGTCTCTACCTGGGTGGAACGGCCATGACGGTTCCGCCCGAATTCAACCCCTACGCCCAGTACTACGAAGCGAGGCTTTATCAGAGAGGGACATTCCCGTCGCGCCCAAGCGATGTCCTCTCGTTCGTTGCTTCCCTACAGGGACCACAGCAAGTACTTCGGCAACAGCCTGGCCGCCCAAGGCAAGACGGTGTGGCGCAGCTCGACTTCCTTCACCGGCACCTACACCATCCATGTCGCGCGCGGGGGCTACCTGAGCCTTGGATTGGGCTAGGTACGCGGGCCGGCGATCTCGCCACGTGTCGCGGACACGCTCACGTTCACGGCAAACCTGAGTCTGTACCTGTAGGTCGCGGGAGCATTCTGGACCGGGTTAGGCGGTGGGGAAGCAACACGGTGACGGGGAGCCGAACATGAAGAAGCTGCTTCTGCCTGGCGTGGTGTTCTTGCTTCTCGCTATGGCGACACTCTGGGGCCGAACGCTGTCCGGCAGCCAGGATCGCGATATCAACGAGGGCATACGGGACCGGTTCATCGGAGCCTGGCGGCTGGCCTGGCTCGAAGAGGAAGGTGCAGACGGAAACGTTCACCGCGCTGACTGTACTGGGATGCTCGTCTTCACGCACGAAGGCCGCATGTCGGTCCAGGTCATGTATCGAAACCCGCAGGCAGGAACACCCTCTGGGCCGGTGCAATATGCGCAAGGCGGATACGAGGGCTCGTTCGGCAGATACGAGATCGACGAACGCGCTCACCGCTTCACGTATCAAGTCGAGGGCGCACTGGTCCGGAGCCTCATCGGCAAGAACCTGACGCGCCTGTTCGAGTTCTCTGGCAAACAGCTGATCGTGAAGTCGCCCAGCCCCAATGAACACTGGAGAGCTGCTTGGGAGCATTACTGAGCGGCTTCCGCAAGAAAGCGGCTGGCCGGCTCGCCTGTTCGCCGTGATATCGCACGCTCTGGCTCTGGGTACGCGATGATGACTGCTGGTGACACCTGTGGTAAGTTGTTCCAGTACGTGCACTGAGCGCTCCATCACAGTCGAAGCTGCCCTTCGCCGTCGCCAGTTGCCCGTCAGCTTGAGGCGACGCGCCCACCCCAGCCCCCCATGAAAGGCCTTTCCATCCTCGGCTCGACCGGCTCCATCGGCACGAACGTGCTGAGGGTCGTGGACGCCTTCCCGGGGCGCTTCGAGGTCGTCGGCCTCGCCGCCGGCGGCAACGTCCGAGTCCTGGCGGAGCAGGTGGCGCGGCACCGGCCGAAGGTCGTGTCGGTGGCGGACACGGGCGCGCTCGAGCGGCTCTCCCGCCTCGTGGACCTCTCCTCTCTGCGGGCCGTGACCGGCCAGGAGGGCATGGTCGAGGTGGCCACCCGGCCTGAGGCGCACGTGGTGGTGGCGTCGGCCGTCGGCGCGGTCGGCCTCGTCCCCACTTGTCGCGCTCTCGAGGCGGGGAAGGACGTCGCCCTCGCCAACAAGGAGACGCTCGTGATGGCCGGGGAGCTCATGCTCGCCCGGGCCCGGGAGACGGGGGCGCGGCTCTTGCCCATCGACAGCGAGCACTGCGCCCTCCACGAGTGCCTCGACGGCCGCCGTGCCGAGGACGTGCGCCGGCTGATCCTGACCGCCTCCGGCGGCCCCTTCCGCAACCGCTCGCGCGAGAGCTTCGACCGCATCACGCGCGAGGAGGCGCTCGCCCACCCGACGTGGCGCATGGGGCCCAAGATCACGATCGACTCTGCCACACTCATGAACAAGGGCCTCGAGGTGATCGAGGCGCGCTGGCTGTTCGGGGTAGAGGCGGGGAAGATCGACGTCCTCATCCACCCGCAGTCGGTCGTCCACTCGATGGTGGAGCTCGTGGACGGGACGGTCCTCGCGCAGCTCGGGGTCACCGACATGCGCATGCCGATCCAGTACGCGCTCAGCTACCCCGAGAAGTGGGCCGCCGCGATCCCGGGGATGGACTTCACGAAGGCGATGGAGCTCGACTTCGCGCCGCCCGACCGCGCGAAGTTCCCGTGCCTCGCCCTCGCCTATCGGGCGCTCGAGGCGGGGGGCACTGCGCCCGCCGCCCTCAACGCCGCAAACGAGGAGGCGGTGGCCGCCTTCCTCGACGGGAGGGTGCCGTTCCCGGCCATCCCTGAGTCGATCCAGGAAGTCCTCGAGACGGAGCCGAGGGCGGCCGCCTCCGCCCTCGAGGACGTGCTCGAGGCCGACCGCCGGGCGAGGGAGCGCGCCCGGCAGGCCCTCGCGCGGCGGTCGGCCGCGCGGGTTTTGCCCTAACGCCCACTCTCGAAACAGATCACATGAGCTTCCTCGCCACCAGCCCCGCATTCCAGTGGATCCTGGAGCACGGACGCATCGGCCTCGCCTTCGTCGTCGTGCTCGGGATCATCATCTTCGTGCACGAGTTCGGTCACCTGATCACGGCCAAGGCGTTCGGCATGCGGGTGTTCATCTTCTCGTTCGGCTTCGGCAAGCGGCTCTTCGGCGTCAAGTGGGGAGACACCGACTGCCGCGTGTCCGCCGTCCCCCTCGGGGGCTACGTGAAGCTCGAGGGAGAGCCCGGCGACAACCTCAGCGAGGACACGAGCGCCCTCGGCGACGGGAACGACTTCCTCTCCCGCCCGCGCTGGCAGCGCTTCCTCGTCTACCTCGCGGGCCCGGCGATGAACGCGCTGCTCACGATCACGGTGCTCACCGGCTTCGGCATGATCGGCCTCCCGGTCGACGGCTGGCGCTTCGACCGTCCGATCGTGGGGGCGGTCGACCCCGGCTCTCCCGCGGAGAAGTCCGGTCTCCTCCCCGGCGACGAGATCCTCGCGATCGACGGCCAGCCACTGCCGACGTGGGAGGACGCGCTCTACCACATCCTGCTGCGCCCCGAGAAGGCCCTCTCGATCCGGGTGCGCCGGGGGAGCGAGGAGCTCGACGTCGCCGTGCGCTCCGAGGCCACCACCGTCGAGCGGGTGGGCTCGATCGGCGTGCACCCCCTCGTGCGCGTGGGGCTGGTGGTCTCCGGGCAGCCGGCCGAGGCCGCGGGCCTGCGCTTGGACGACGCCATCCTCGCGATCGACGGCAAGCCCGTGCGCTCGTTCGGCGAGATCCCGCCGATCGTGGCGGCTTCGAGCGGCCGGCCGATGACGTTCCACATCTGGCGCGACGGGAAGGCGTTCGACCTTCCCATCACGGCGGCGCGACTCGGGCTCGGGCGTCCGGATCGGGGTGGGCGCCAAGACCGTGACCAAGAAGTTCGGGCCGGCGGGCGCGGTGCAGGAGGCGTTGAACCAGACCTGGTCGATGACCAGGCAGACCTTCGACGTGGTCGGCCGCCTGGTGACCGCGCAGATCTCGCCGAAGACGATGATGGGTCCCCTCGGGATCGCGCAGGCCTCCGGGGACGCGGCGCGCGGCGGACCGTTGCCGCTGCTCTACCTCGTGGCGGTGATCAGCCTCCAGGTCGGGATCCTGAACCTCTTCCCGCTGGCCCCGCTGGACGGGGGGCACCTCGCGATCCTGGCCGTCGAGGGCGTGGCGCGGCGCGACATGAGCCCCACCGTCAAGGGCTGGATCATGAACGCGGGCGCGGCGGTGATCTTCCTGCTGATCGGGGTGGTGCTGTACTCCGACATCAGCAAGATGGGCTTC
Source organism: uncultured Acidobacteriota bacterium (assembly GCA_963697835.1). Taxonomy (GTDB): domain Bacteria; phylum Acidobacteriota; class Vicinamibacteria; order Fen-336; family Fen-336; genus DATBSL01. The sequence goes on from CAVOPG010000001.1 coordinate 362,901, forward strand.
GTGCAGCGGCTGCTGCAGTAGCCGCTGCCATCTTCGTCAACCCGAGCGACTCCCGTCTGCCCGGTCCCGAGGGATCCGCCGAGATTGCCGATCCCTCGTCGCCCGACTCGAACGGTGCTCCTCGGGATGACAGGGCAAGTGCCGGTCGTCGTGCGATCGGCTACCTGCCCCAGGTCGGCCTGAACGTCGGGTCGAGGCTGAAGGCCTTCGCGAAGAGGTCCTTGGCCTTCTCCTTGTTGGCGTTCATACGCTTCGACGGCTCGCCCATCTTGTAGAACGTGTAGCCCAGGTAGTAGGCGGCGGCTGCGCTCTGGGGGTCGGCGGCCTCGGCCTTCTCGAACTCCGCACGGGCGGCGGCGAAGCGCCGCTTCTTGAACGCGGCGATGCCGGCGCCGAGATGCGGGTCGGCGGCGGCCGACGGCGGCGCGGCGGGACGATCGACGGCGCTCACGGCGGGGGGCGCGGCCGCCGGCGGCGGGGCGGGCGGGGGGGCCTGCGGGGCGAGCGCGGCGGACAGGACAACGGTGGCGAGCAGCATGACCGCCTCCTTCTCTCGGATCCGTCCAGTCTACGCCGGCCCGAGTGTGATTCGCGTCACGTCCGTGCCCGCCCCGTCCCCGGCCCCCTGGCGACCTACAACCTGGGCGCCGGGACGACGGTCGGGCGGCCGAGTCGGACGGCATCGGTCGAGCGTTCGCCGCTGGCCTTGACCGTGAGGCCCAGCTGGATCGAGACGGATTCGGTGGCGTCGCTTCCGATGCCCGTCCGCGGGTCGCGCGGCACGTTGTAGAGGGACAGGTAGTAGGTGCCGGGGTCGAGCTCCTCGGTGTAGAGCACCCTTGGCTTCGGGTTCTTCGTCTCCGAGGAGAGGATGAACGGGCAGGTGCGGCCCGTGAGCTGGGCGTAGTCGCACTGCGTCCGGCCGAAGTAGACGTACATCCACGTCTCGGGGAAGGTCCAGTCCACCGTGATGTCGAGCGTCCCCTTCTGCGACAGGGCGAGGGGGAGCGAGATCCAGACGTCGGTCTCGACAGCGGGAGAGCGAGGTCTGGGCGATGACGCCGCGAACCGGCTCCGGCGTGATCACGACCGTCGGCGGTCGCGGCGAATCGCCGCCGCACCCGGCGAGCGCCGAGAGGAGCGCCCCGGCGGCGGCCACGCGCACGACGCTCCCGGAAACCGCTCTTCATCGGCGTTCCCCCATTCCCGCGATTCTAGGGCTCGCCCGTCGCCCGCGCAACGCCCGATGTAGAATGGCGCCGACATCGAGATGGAGTGCACCCCCGTGATGATGTGTCGCCCCCTCCCGCGCCTTCGCCCCCGGGCCGCCCTCGCGGCGGCCACCCTCTCCTTTCTGGCGTTGCCTGCCGCGGGGCGGCCGGCCCCGCTCACCTCCGCGGGAGGGCAAGCCCCGGCCCCCGCCGCCGGCGCGATGACGATCGAACACCGCCCCCCCGGCTGCCTCGCCGCTGGCAAGTACGCTCGCGTCGCCGCCTGCTTCCAGCCCCCGAGCGCGCTCGCACGAGGGCGCGTCTACTTCCGCGCCGGGGGCACCCGGGACTGGTTCTACGTGGAGATGTCGGGCTCCCCGCCCTGCCTCGAGGGGGTCCTGCCCCGGCCGAAGAAGAGCCTCCGGCAGATCGAGTACTACGTGGCCGCGACCGATCGCGCCTTCGCCGAGAGCCGCACGCCGGAGCGCGTCCTCCAGGTGACGGACGACGGCCGCTGCCCGGCCGGTCCCCTCGCCCCCGTGGCCGACACGGCCAGCGTCGTGATCGGCTCGGTCTCGGGCGCGGCGCCGGTCGGCTTCGTCGCCGGCGGCGGCATCTCGCCGCTTCTCATCGTGGGCGGGGCGGCGGTGGTCGGCGGCGGCGCCGCGGCGGTCGTCGCCGGCGGGGGGGAGGGGAGACTCCACCCACGACGACGCTCGCGCCGGTCACGACGACCACGACGACCCTCCCGCCGACCACGACGACGACGACCACCACGACCCTCCCGCCGACGCCCACCACGACCACGACGACGACGACCACCACCACCACCACGACCACGACGCTGACGCCCTGCGAGACGCCGATGCAGCCGCCGACCGTGGACATTTCGTCACCGAACACCGGCGACGAGTTGTTCGGGCCGAACGTCACCATCGCCACCTCCGCCTCCGACCCCGGAGGCTCCGGCGTGAAGGAGGTGCGCGTCTACTGGCAACACTGCCCCGGGGGAACGTGTGGAGTGCAGAAGCTGATCGGAGCCGTCACCTCGTCGCCCTACAACGTGGTGTGGACCTTGCCGGTCCCCTGTCCGACGCCCGGGAACCTCGTCCAGATCCGCGCCCGTGCCGAGGACAAGTGCGGCAACGTGAGCCTCGATTTCGTGGTGGGCGCGCGTCTCGGGAACTGCCCGGCCTTCCGCGGCGATGTCCGCAGCAGCCCCGCCGGGACCTGGGTGAGCGAGCTCACGGCTCCGGGCGCCCGCGGCCAGGTCGTCGTGGACGGCACGGAGGCCGTCTTCCCGGGGGGCGGCATGGAAGCGTTCTCCGTCCGCGTGGGGCCGGGCCCGCACCGCTTCGAGGCGACGCTGGTGGACGGGGCCGGTCGCCCCGGCGCGTGGCGCTTCGATCTCTCGGCGCTCGGCCTGCTGCCGGGATCGCTCCGGGTGGTGGCGGGCGAGGCGGCGCCGGCCGGATCCGCCGCGGTCGTCTTCCGCCTCCGGGGCAAACCGGGCGAGCGGGTGGTGTTCACCTTCGACGTCGGGGGAGGGCAGTAGGTCGAGCGGGCGGGCGGCGGGAGGCTACGGCATCACCTTGCGGTGCCGGGCGACCTCTTCCTCGTAGTACTTGCGGTAGAGGACGTCCCACTCGTCCGAGCCCTCGATCACGCGCTTCTGGGTCTCGAGCTTCTTTCGCACGAGGGCGTCGATCGCCTCGTCGTTGCGCATCTCGTCCATGATGATCTTGACGATCGTCTGGCGGATCTCCTGCGGCTCGTCGAAGTACTCGACCCCGTCGTCCTTGTCGAGGTAGCCCAGGATGAGGTGCGACATGTGGAGCACCTTCTCGCGGGAGAGCTTCACAGGACGATCCCCTTCTTCTTCGCGAGCTCGCGCTTCACCTTCTTGAACATCTCCGAGTAGGTGATGTCGGAGCGCTCCATGTGGGTCATGTGCTGGGCGAGCACCTCGCGCGCCTCCTCGTTGAGGCGGTCCTCGACGGAGAGCTCGTCCACGATCGTCCGGGCGATGCCCTCGATCACGCGGGCCTCGTCGTCCACCTCGAGCCGCTCGGCGGCCACGAGCGTCTTCACGATCTTGCGGGAGATGAACTGGATCTCGTCGGCTGAGAGTCGCATCGTGCCTGTGAACGGCGCAGTATACCACCCGCGCGGCGCGTGCTATCCTCGCGCCGCCATGACGCTCCACGTGGTCAGCCACCCTCTCGTGGACGACGTGCTCTCGGCGCCTGCGCGACAAGGACACGCCGTCCGTCGAGTTCCGTCGCCTCGCCCACCGGGTGAGCCTGCTGGTGGTCGCCGAGGCCACCCGCGACCTGCCCACCGCCGAAGGCGACGTCGAGACGCCGCTCGAGACGACGCGCCGTCGCGCCGGCTGGCGCGCCGCGTCGTCGCCGTGCCGGTGCTGCGCGCCGGTCTCGGCATGCTCGACGCCTTCCTCGAGCTCGTCCCCTCCGCCGAGGTCGGCTACTTCGGCCTCGAGCGCAACGAGCAGACGGCGGTCGCCCGCCGCTACTACGAGAAGGTGCCGAAGGACCTCGCAGGACGCGGTCGTGTACCTCCTCGACCCGATGCTCGCGACCGGGGGCTCGGCCGCCATGGCGATCGACGGGTTGAACGGCCTCGGCGCGCGCCACGTGCGGCTCCTCTGCGTGGTGGCCGCGCCGGAGGGCATCGCGCACCTCGAGAGGGCGCACCCGGAGGCCGAGGTCTACACGGCCGCTCTCGACCGCGAGCTGAACTCCCACAAGTACATCCTCCCGGGCCTCGGGGATTTCGGGGACAGGTTGTTCGGCACCTAGCTCAGCCGTCCCTCGGGCGCCGGCAAGTAACCGCCCTCGGCTGACGTGTTGACGCTCCCGCGGGTCGTGTACTAGTCTCTCTGCCCTGTTTGAGGCCCCTGCGCCTGGACCAGTGGGCCGAAGTCCCAAGAGACAAGCGCCGAGAGACCTCGAGGCACACGACAGCCTGCCAGTCTGCGACGTAGCGAGAACATGGCCCAGGTTTTCCCGAGATCCGCAAACCAGATCGCGAAGGCCAGCATCGTGCTCGGCGGCCTCCTCGCCGTGACGGTGGCCGGCATCGTGATGTTCGTCTTCCCCCGCTCGGCCTACGTGACGCGGCAGAAGGAGGCCCGGGAGCAGCCCGTGCCGTTCTACCACCTGCACCACGTGGGCGGCATGGGCATCGACTGCCGCTACTGCCACACCGCGGTCGACAAGTCGGCGACCGCCGGCATCCCCCCGACGAAGACGTGCATGAACTGCCACTCGCAGATCTTCAAGGAGAGCCCCACCCTCGAGCCGGTCCGGGCGAGCTGGCGGACGGACACGTCGATCGAGTGGGTGAAGGTGCACGACCTGCCCGACTTCGTCTACTTCAACCACAGCGCCCACGTGAACAAGGGCGTCGGCTGCACCACCTGCCACGGCCCCGTCGACAAGATGGCGTACGTCTGGCAGGAGAAGTCGCTTCTCATGGAGTGGTGCCTCGACTGCCACCGCCAGCCCGAGAAGTACCTCCGCCCGAAGAGCGAGGTCTACAGCGTCTCGTGGAAGCCCCCCGCCGACCAGCTCGAGCAGGGGCAGAAGCTCGCCGCGGAATACAAGGTCAAGACGCAGGTCACCTGCTCCACGTGCCACCGATGAGCCAGGAACACGAGAGCCGTTCCCGTGGAGTTCCACGGCGTGCGCCGGAAGCCCGACGGGCCGGGCCCGCGCCGCTACTGGAAGAGCCTCGACGAGCTCGCCGACGCGCCCGCGTTCCTCGAGTTCCTGCACCGGGAGTTCCCGGAGCAGGCCTCGATGTTCGAGGACCCGAAGGGCCGCCGCGAGTTCGTGACCCTGATGGGCGCCTCGCTCGCCCTCGCCGGCCTCACCGCCTGCACCAAGCAGCCGGAGGAGAGGATCCTGCCGTACGTGCGGCAGCCGGAGCAGCTCGTACCGGGGCGGCCGCTCTTCTTCGCGACCGCGGCCTGCTCACGACGGCTACGCGCGCGGCATCCTCGTGGAGAGCCACGAGGGCCGGCCCACGAAGGTCGAGGGCAACCCCGACCACCCGGCGAGCCTCGGCGGGTCGGACGTGTTCGGCCAGGCCCACGTGCTGGGTCTCTACGACCCCGACCGGTCGAAGACGGTCCTCTACGTCGGCGAGGACCGGACCTGGGGCGACTTCCGCGCCGCGCTGCGCGAGGCGCTCGACCGGCAGAAGGCGAAGGGGGGCGCGGGCCTGCGCTTCCTCACCGGCCGCGTCACGTCGCCCACGTTCGCCGCGCAGATGGCCGGCGTCCTCGCCGCCTTCCCCGCGGCGAAGTGGGTGAGCTGGGAGCCGGCCGGCCGCGACAACGCGCGCGCGGGCGCCGTCCTGGCCTTCGGCGAGCCGGTCGAGCCGCAGTACCGCCTCGACCAGGCCGACGTGATCCTGAGCCTCGAGGCCGACTTCGTCTCCTCGCACCCGGCGAGCCTGCGCCTGGTGCGCGAGTTCGCCTCGCGCCGCAAGCCGAGCGGCGAGAAGCCGGAGATGAACCGGCTCTACGTGGTCGAGGGCTCGCCCACGCTCACCGGCGCCTCCGCCGACCACCGGCTCGCCCTCCGCAGCACCGAGATCGAGGGCTTCGCCCGCGCCGTGGCGGCGGGCGTGGGCGTCGCGGTCGAGGGCGGCGTCGCCCACGCCTGGGTCTCTCCGATCGTGAAGGACCTGAGCGCGCGGGGACGCGAGCCCTCGTGATGGCCGGCGAGTCGCAGCCGCCGGCCGTCCACGCGATCGCCCACGCGATGAACGAGGCGCTGGGTGCGGTCGGCACGACCGTCACCTACACCGCTCCCGCCGAGGCTGCTCCCGGTCGGCGAGACGGCGGCTCTCGAGGCCCTGGTCGGCGAGATGCAGGCGGGCGCCGTCGAGGTGCTCGTCGTCTTCGGCGCGAACCCGGCCTACGCCGCCCCGGCCGACCTGAAGATGACCGAGGCGCTCGACAAGGTGCCGCTCCGCGTCCACCACGGCCTCTACCTCGACGAGACCGCCGAGCGCTGCCACTGGCACCTGCCGGCCTCGCACGGGCTCGAGAGCTGGGGCGACGTGCGCGCCGCCGACGGGACCGTCTCGATCGTCCAGCCGCTCATCGCGCCGCTCTACAACTCGCTCTCCGAGATCGAGGTCCTGGCCGCTCTTCGGCCAGGGCGAGGCGAAGGGCTACGACGTCGTGCGCGCCCACTGGGAGGCGCGAGCTCGGCACGGTCGACTTCGAGAAGCGCTGGAACCGCGCCGCTCCACGACGGGGTCGTGGCCGGCACCGCCTTCGAGGCCAAGGCCGTGAAGGTCGCGCGCGGCGACTGGGCGAAGGCCGGCGGGACGGCGGCGGCGGGCGGCCTCGAGATCGCCTTCCGCACCGACCCTTGCGTCTTCGACGGCCGCTTCGCGAACCTCGGCTGGCTGCAGGAGCTGCCCCGGCCCCTCACCAAGATCACGTGGGACAACGTGGCGCTGGTCAGCCCGAAGACGGCGGCGGCGCTCGGCGGCGTCGCGACCGAGCAGACGGCCAGCGGTCACTTCACCGAGGTCGCGGAGCTGCAGGCTCGGCGGCCGCACGGTGAAGGCGCCCCTCTGGGTGCTGCCCGGGCATGCCGACGGCGCGGTGACGGTTCACCTCGGCCTCGGCCGCACCCGCGCCGGCCAGGTCGGCACCGGCGTCGGCTTCGACGCCTACGCGCTGCGCACGAGCGACGCGCTGTGGGCGACGGGCGGGCTCGAGGTGGTGAAGACCGGCGAGACCGCCCGGATCGCCTGCACCCAGGACCACTGGACGATGGAGGCGACCGCGCACGAGCAGGCGCGGGAGCGGCACGTCGTCCGGGCCGTGACCCTGGCCGACCTGGCGAAGGACCCGGAGGCCGTCCAGAAGATGGCCGGAGCCGCTGAAACCCGGCCTCTCGATGTACCCCGCCGCACAAGTACGAGGGCCACGCGTGGGGCATGGCGATGGACATGAGCGCGTGCGTCGGGCTGCAACGCGTGCGTGACCGCCTGCCAGTCCGAGAACAACATCCCGGTGGTGGGGAAGGACCAGGTCGGCCGCGGCCGCGAGATGCACTGGATCCGGGTCGACCGCTACTACGAGGGCCCCCCGGGGAGCCCCGACACCTACCACCAGCCGGTCCTCTGCATGCACTGCGAGAACGCCCCCTGCGAGGTGGTCTGCCCGGTGGCGGCCACCGTGCACAGCGAAGAGGGCCTCAACGACATGGTCTACAACCGCTGCGTGGGGACGCGGTACTGCTCGAACAACTGCCCCTACAAGGTGCGGCGCTTCAACTTCCTGCTCGTACCAGGACTGGGAGACGCCCGACCTTCAAGATGATGCGCAACCCGGAGGTGACGGTGCGCTCCCGCGGCGTCATGGAGAAGTGCACGTACTGCGTGCAGCGCATCTGCCGGGCGCGGATCGACGCCAAGAACCAGGGTCGCGACATGAGGGACGGCGACGTGGTGACCGCCTGCGAGGCGGCCTGCCCGGCGCAGGCCATCGTCTTCGGCGACGTGAACGACGCCGGGAGCCGGGTGGCGAAGCTGAAGGCGAGCGAGCGGAGCTACGGCCTCCTGACCGAGCTGCAGACGAAGCCGCGCACGACGTACCTCGCGGCGGTCCGGAACCCGAATCCGGAGATCCCGGACGCGGGGGCAGCGGCATGGCTAGCCCGCGCTCGCGTCGAGCACCCGGTCATCGGGCCCGGCCACACGTTCGCCACCGTCACCGACAAGATCTCGAGCCTCGTCCTCTCCACGAAGACGCCGGTCGGCTGGTTCGTCGGCTTCGGGATCGCGTTCTCGCTCCTGATGATGCTGCTCGCCACGGTGACCTGCCTGCTCGTGAAGGGGACCGGGATCTTCGGGGTGAACGTCCCGGTGGGCTGGGGCTTCGACATCATCAACTTCGTCTGGTGGATCGGGATCGGGCACGCGGGGACGCTCATCTCCGCGATCCTGCTCCTCCTGCGGCAGCAGTGGCGCACGTCGATCAACCGCTTCGCGGAGGCGATGACGCTCTTCGCCGTCGCCTGCGCGGGCCTGTTCCCGATCCTGCACATGGGCCGGCCGTGGGTGGGCGCCTACTGGCTGATGCCGTACCCGAACACGATGGGCCTCTGGCCCAACTTCCGGAGCCCGCTCATCTGGGACGTGTTCGCGGTCTCGACCTACGCCACGGTCTCGCTGCTCTTCTGGTTCGTGGGCCTCATCCCCGACCTCGCCACGCTGCGCGACCGCGCGCGCACCCGGCCGTCAAGTGGATCTACGGAATGCTGGCCATGGGCTGGCGGGGCTCGGCCCGGCACTGGGCCAACTACGAGACGGCCTACCTGATCCTGGCCGGGCTCTCCACCCCGCTCGTCGTCTCCGTGCACACCGTGGTGAGCTTCGACTTCGCGGTCGGGCGTCGTCCCCGGCTGGCACGCCACGATCTTCCCGCCCTACTTCGTGGCCGGCGCCATCTACGCCGGCTTCGCCATGGTGCTGACCCTCGCCATCCCGCTGCGCAAGGCGTACGGGCTCGAGGACTTCATCACCATGAAGCACATCGAGAACATGGCCAAGGTCATGCTCGCCACCGGCCTGATCGTGGGCTACGGCTACATGATCGAGGCCTTCATGGCCTGGTACAGCGGGAACACCTACGAGCGCTTCATGATGTGGAACCGGATGACCGGGCCCATGGGCTGGACGCTACTGGATGCTCATCCTCTGCAACGTGGTCGTGATCAACACGCTGTGGGTGAAGCGGCTCCGCACGAACGTGGCGTACCTCTTCCTGCGTCTCGCTCGTGGTCAGCGTGGGCATGTGGCTCGAGCGGTTCGTCATCATCGTGACGAGCCTGCACCGCGACTTCCTGCCCTCGTCCTGGGGCAACTATCGCGGGACGCCGTTCGACTGGTCGATGTTCATCGGCACGATGGGCCTCTTCCTGACCCTCTTCTTCCTGTTCATCCGCTTCCTGCCCGCGATCTCGATCTTCGAGATGCGGACCCTCGTGCCGGGGGCGGCGTCCGGAGGAGGAGCAGGCATGAGCCGGCCCGGCGCCCTACGGCCTCCTCGCCGAGTTCACGACCCCGGCCGGGATCGTGAAGGCCGCGGAGGCGGTCCACGCGGCCGGCTACCGGAAGGTGGACGCCTACACGCCCTACCCGATGGAGGAGGTGCTCGACGCTCTTCACCTCCACCACACGCACGTGCCGAAGCTCGTCCTCGCCGGCGGGCTCTTCGGCATGGCGGCGGGGTGGGGGCTGCAGTACTGGTCCTCGGTCGATCGAGTACCCGATGAACATCGGCGGGCGGCCGTTCTACGCGTGGCCGGCGTTCGTCGTGCCGACCTTCGAGACGACGGTGCTCTTCGCCGCGTTCGCCGCGGTCTTCGGGATGCTGGCCTCGAACGGCTTCCCCCAGCCCTACCACCCGGTCTTCAACGTGCCGGGCTTCGCGACCGCGAGCCGCGACCGCTTCTTCCTCTGCATCGAGGCCGACGACCCGAAGTTCGACGCGCAGAAGACGCGCGAGCTCCTGGAGGGCCTGGGGGCGTCCGAGGTGTCGGAGGTGTTGCCATGACCCCTCGTCGCGCCGTCCGGGCGCGCGACGAGGGTCATTTCTCCAGGGCCCTCGCGAAGGCCCTCCCGAAAGCCCTCGGAAAGGCCTCGAGGAGAGCCGCCGCGTTCCGCCGCGGCGCCGTCCTCGTCCTGCTCGCCGCGGCGGTGACGGCGTGCCGGCAGGACATGCACGACCAGCCCAAGTACAAGCCGCTTCCGGGAGAGCGAGATCTTCGCCGACAAGCGCTCGGCGCGTCCCTTCGTCCCGGGCACGGTGGCCCGCGGGACGCTGCGCGAGGACGCGCGTCTTCTACACCGGCAAGATCGGGAACGACTTCGTCACCGAGATCCCGGTGAAGGTGACCGCGGAGCTCCTCGCGCGCGGGCAGACGCGAGTTCCAGGTCTTCTGCTCGCCCTGCCACGGCCGCACCGGGCGCGGCGACGGCATGGTCGTGCAGCGCGGGTTCAAGAAGCCGAGCTCGTACCACGTCGACCGCCTGCGGCAGATGCCGATCGGCTACTTCTACGACGTGATGACGAACGGCTTCGGCGCCATGTCCGACTACGCGGCGCAGGTGCCGCCCGCCGGACCGCTGGGCGATCGCGGCCTACGTCCGCACGCTGCAGTACAGCCAGTACGCCCCGGCCGCCGACGTGCCGGCCGACAAGCACGCCGAGCTCGACCGGAGCCTGGCCGCGGCGCCGGCCGGGGAGCACCACCGATGAGCCTGCCCCCGAGCGTCGACGCGCACGTCCGCGGGGGCGACCCCGGACCGTCCGTGCTCTCCCGCATCGAGAGGACGGGGCTCGCGGTGGGCGGGGTCTTCCTGCTCGCCCTCGCCGCCGGGTTCGCGATCGACCGCGGGCAGTTCTTCCGCTCGTACCTCCTCGGCTTCCTCTTCTGGGTCGGCATCGCCGTCGGCTGCCTCGGCCTCGCCATGCTCAACCACCTGACCGGCGGCCTCTGGGGCCTGGTGCCCCGCCGCTTCCACGAGGCGGCGGCCCGCACGCTCCCCGCGATGGGCCTTCTCTTCATTCCCGTGGTGCCTGGGCGCCTCCTCGGTCTACACGTGGGCGCAGCCCGAGGTCGTGGCCGCGGACGAGCTTCTCCAGAAGAAAGCCGCGTACCTCAACGTGCCGTTCTTCACCGCCCGCGCCGCCTCGTACTTCGCGGTCTGGGGGCTCCTCGCCTGGCTCGTGAGCTCGTGGTCGCGCCGGCAGGACGGCGGCGCCGACCCTGTCCGCGCCGAGCGGCTGCGCGGCCTCTCCGCCGTCGGTCTCGTCCTCCTCTCCCTCACCACCACGTTCGCCGCGGTGGACTGGGGGATGTCGCTCGCCCCGCACTGGTTCTCCACCATCTACGGGGTTCTCTTCATCGTGGGCTGGACCCTGTCGCGCCCTCTCGTTCACCATCGTCCTGATGTCGCGCCTCGCCGGCGAGGAGCCATTCACGAAGGTGCTCCAGCCCGTGACCGTGCACGACCTCGGCAAGCTCCTCCTCGCCTTCACGATGCTGTGGGGCTACGTCAACTTCTCCCAGTTCCTCATCGTCTGGTCGGGCAACGTCAGCGAGGAGACGCCGTTCTACCTCCAGCGCCTGCAAGGCGGCTGGCAGGTGGTGGCGGTCGCTCCTCCTCGTCTTCCACTTCGCGCTGCCGTTCGCGCTCCTCCTCTCGCGGCCGCTCAAGCGGAACGCGCGGGCGCTCGGGGCGGTGGCGGCGCTGATGCTGCTGATGCAGCTGGTCGATCTCTTCTGGCTGATCGGCCCCGACCTCGTCGGCCACGGGCACGGGGACGTGCCGCTGCGGGTCCACTGGATGGACCTCGCGGCCACCCTCGGGCTCGGCGGCCTGTGGCTCGTCCTCTTCGCCCGCCAGGCGCGCACGGCCCCCGTGCTGCCGACCGGCGAGCCCGAGGTGCGCGAGCTGCTCGCTGCCGCCCGGGCGGAGGCGCACTGAACCCATGAGCAAGGAACCGCACGGCGGCGCCGGCTACGAGAGGACCGACGCCCACGCCGGCGCCACCTTCCGGGCCGGCCTCTACATCCTCGGGGTCATGTTCCTGACCGCGCTCGTCCTCGTCCCGATGTACCGCTTCCTCGGCCGCCGCGAGAAGGCCGCGCAGGCAGAAGCCGGCGGCGACGGTGCTGAAGGCGGAGCCGAACGCCGCGCCCCGCCGCCTTCCCGAAGCTCGTCACGTCCGAGCCCACGGTGCTCGCCGAGTTCCGCGCCCAGGAGGACGCGCTCCTCACGAGCTACGGCTGGGTCGAGAAGGACAAGGGCATCGCGCGGATGCCGATCGACGAGGCCATGAAGATCGTGGCCGAGCGGGGCCTGCCGACGTTCCCCGCGCCCGCGCCCGCGCCGCCGGCGGGAGGTGCCCGATGACGCGCCGGCTCCTCGCCTCCGCCTTCCTCCTCGCCGTCCCTTCTCTCGCCGCCGCCCAGATGGGACCGGTGCCGCCCGCCGCCCCGGCAGGCGACGCCCGGCGTCCTGCAGGAGGTCGGGTTCGACCAGAAGCTGGGCGACGAGGTCCCCCTCGACCTCGCCTTCAAGGACGAGACGGGGAAGGACGTGACGCTCGGCGACTACTTCGGGAAGAAGCCGGTCGTCCTGAGCCTCGTCTACTACCAGTGCCCGATGCTCTGCACGATCAGCCTCAACGGGCTGGCGGGAGCGCTCGAGGTGCTCTCCTTCGTTCCCGGGCAGGAGTTCGAGGTCCTGACCGTGAGCTTCGACCCGAAGGAGGGGCCGGTGCTCGCCGCGGCCAAGAAGAAGGCCTACATGACCCGCTACAAGCGGCCGGCAGGCCGACAAGGGCTGGCACTTCCTCACCGGGCCGAAGGACTCGGTGGACCGGCTCACGAAGGCGGTCGGCTTCCGTTACGTGTGGGACGCGGAGACGAAGCAGTTCGCCCACCCCGCCGGCATCCTCGTGCTCACCCCCGAGGGGAGGATCGCCAACTACCTCTTCGGCGTCGAGTACTCGCCGAAGGACCTGCGCCTCGCCCTCGTGGACGCCGCGGGCGGGAGGATCGGCAACGCGGTCGACCAGGTCCTCCTCTACTGCTACCAGTACGACCCCCAGACCGGCCGCTACAGCACCGCGATCCTCAACGTGGTCCGGATCGGCGGCGTCCTGACCCTGCTCGCCCTCGGCGGCTTCATCCTCACCGCGAGCCGGAAGGGCCGGGGAGGGCGCGAGGTGACGCCCGCGATGCCGTTCGCGCCGGAGCGGGCCGCCTCCCTCGCCGGCGAGGTGGACGCCCTCTTCCTCTTCATCCTCGCCGTCACGGGCGTCTTCGCGCTGGGGATCTGGGTCGCCCTCATCTTCCTGGCGGTCCGGTACCGACGCCGCTCGGAGGCCGACCGGCCGCCGGAGATCCACGGCTCGCTCGCCCTGGAGCTCACCTGGACGATCGTCCCGCTCCTCCTCATGTCGGTCATGTTCGTGTGGGGGGCGAAGGTCTACTTCCAGATGAACCGGCCGCCCGACGACGCGATGACGGTGAGCGTCGTGGGCAAGCGCTGGATGTGGAAGCTCCAGCACCCGACCGGCCAGCGGGAGATCAACGAGCTCCACGTGCCGCTCGGGCGCGCGGTCAAGCTCGTGATCACGTCCGAGGACACGATCCACAGCTTCTTCGTCCCCGCCTTCCGCATCAAGAAGGACGCGGTGCCCGGCCGCTACAACGTGGCCTGGTTCCGGGCGACGAAGACCGGGTCCTTCCACCTCTTCTGCGCCGAGTACTGCGGCACCGAGCATGCCCGGATGACCGGCCGGGTGGTGGTGATGGAGCCGGACGAGTACCAGACCTGGCTCGCCGGCGGGCCGACCCCGGAGTCGCCGGTCGCGGCGGGGGAGAAGCTCTTCACCGAGCTCAACTGCATCACCTGCCACCGGCCGGACAGCGCCGGCCGGGGTCCGGTGCTGGTGGGGATCTTCGGGAAGCCGGTGAAGCTCGCGAGCGGCGACACCATCGTCGCCGACGAGGCGTACGTGCGGGAGTCGATCGTCAGCCCGGCGGCGAAGGTGACGGGCGGCTACCAGCCCGTCATGCCGACCTACCAGGGGCAGGTGAGCGAGGAGCAGCTATTGGCGCTCATCGCGTTCATCCGGTCGCTGCAGATCCCGTCGGGGGCCGCGCCCGCCCCCGGCGGCAGGACGTCACGGTAACGAGGGCGGAGAAGCCGAGAGCACGATGAGCGCCGAGGCGAAGACACTGCCCGAGGGAGCACTACCTCACCCACGGCTGGGACCTCAGGTCCTGGCTGCTCACCACCGACCACAAGCGGATCGGCATCCTCTACCTCGTCTCGATCACCGTGATGTTCGCGCTGGGCAGCTTCTACGCGGCTCTCGTCCGCTGGAACCTGCTCGTGCCCGACGGCAGCCACATGTCCGCGGACGCGTACAACAAGTCCTTCACCGCCCACGGCGTGATCATGGTGTTCTTCTTCCTGATCCCGTCGATCCCCGCCACCCTCGGGCAACTTCCTCATCCCCCTCATGATCGGGGCGAAGGACCTGGCCTTCCCGAAGCTCAACCTGCTGAGCTGGTACGTCTACGTCATCGGGGGCGGGCATCACCCTCTACGCGCTCCTCGCCGGGGGCCTCGACACCGGCTGGACCTTCTACACCCCCTACTCCACCGTCTTCGCGCAGAGCAACGTCGAGCTCGCCGCGGTGGGGATCTTCGTCGCCGGTTTCTCCTCGATCCTCACCGGCCTCAACTTCATCGTCACCATCCACAAGATGCGGGCGCCGGGGCTGACCTGGTTCCGCATGCCCCTCTTCGTGTGGGCCCACTACGCGACGTCGATCATCCAGGTCCTGGGGACGCCGGTGGTGGCGATCACCATCCTGCTCGTGGCCCTCGAGCGGATCTTCCACTTCGGCTTCTTCGACCCCAACCGCGGGGGCGACCCCATCCTCTTCCAGCACCTCTTCTGGTTCTACTCGCACCCCGCCGTCTACATCATGATCCTGCCCTCGATGGGGGTGATCAGCGAGATCATCACCTGCTTCTCGCGCAAGCGGATCTTCGGCTACAGCTTCATCGCGATGTCGAGCCTCGCCATCGCCGCCATCGGCTTCCTCGTCTGGGCCCACCACATGTTCGTCACGGGCATGGCCGTGTACTCGGCGATGGTCTTCTCGGCCCTGACCTACCTGGTGGCGGTCCCCTCCGCCATCAAGACCTTCAACTGGACGGCCACCCTCTACCGCGGCTCCGTGAAGTGGGACACCCCGATGATCTACGTGTTCTGCTTCATCGGCCTCTTCCTGATCGGCGGGCTCACCGGGCTCTTCCTCGGCAACCTCGGCACCGACATCCACCTCACCGACACGTACTTCGTGGTCGCCCACTTCCACTACATCATGGTGGGCGGCGCCATCATGGGCTACCTGGGCGGGCTCCACTTCTGGTGGCCGAAGATCACCGGGAGGAAGTACAACGAGGCGTGGGGGAAGATCTCGTCGATGCTGATCTTCGTCGGCTTCAACCTCACGTTCTTCCCGCAGTTCGTGCTCGGCTACCTGGGGATGCCGCGGCGCTACCACGTCTACCCCGACGAGTTCCAGGTGCTGAACGTGCTCTCCACCGCGGGGGCCACGATCCTCGGCTTCGGCTACCTCTTCCCGTTCTCGTACCTCTTCCACTCGATCTTCCGTGGGCGAGCCGGCCGGGGACGAACCCGTGGGGGGCGAAGGGGCTCGAGTGGACCACCCAGTCGCCGCCCCCGACTCACAACTTCGAGAGCGTCCCGATCGTGACCGAGGAGCCGTACGACTACGCGAGCGGGCCGAAGGAGGAAGGGCTTGTCTGACGCGGTCCTCCAGCACCACTTCACGGACCTCGAGCAGCAGCGAGAGGCCGCGACCCTCGGGATGTGGGTGTTCATCGCCCAGGAGGTGCTCTTCTTCGGCGGGCTCTTCACCGCCTACACCGTCTACCGGAGCCAGTACCCGGCGGCCTTCTCGGCGGCCAGCCACCACCTGAGCTGGAAGATCGGCTTCTTCAACACCCTGGTGCTCATCGGATCGAGCCTGACGATGGCGATGGGAGTCTACTCGGCGGCGACGGCTAAGAAGCACCGGGTGGTCGGCTTCCTCCTCGCCACCCTTCTCCTCGGCTCCGTGTTCCTCGGGGTGAAGTACTTCGAGTACGGCGAGAAGATCCGGCCCTGCTTCGGCGACGGCCGCCACGCGGGGTGCCTGGTGCCAGGCGAGCGCTTCGACGCCTCGGCCCTCCACCTGGAGGGCGCCGAGGGCGGCCACGCGCAGATCTTCTTCTCGCTCTACTTCGGGATGACGGGGCTGCACGCCCTGCACATGATCATCGGCTTCCCGATCATCCTCACCATCGCGGGGATGGCCGGCGAAGGGCCGGTACGGCCCGGAGTACCACACCCCGGTCGAGCTCGTGGGCCTCTACTGGCACTTCGTGGACATCGTCTGGATCTTCCTCTTCCCCCTCCTCTACCTGATCGGGGCGCACTGAGCATGTCCGGGCACAAAGTCGTCCCCTGGCGGGTCTACCTCGCGGTCTTCCTCGCCCTCTGCGCGCTGACCGTGACGACGGTCGTGGTGGCCGGCCACGACTTCGGCCCCCTGAACCTGATCGTCGCCCTGGGGGTCGCGGTCACGAAGGCCACGCTGGTCGTGCTCTACTTCATGCACGCCCGCTACAGCCCGAAGCTCACCGGCGTCGTCGATCGCGTCGAGCCTCGCCTTCTTCGTCATCCTGGTCTTCCTCACCCTGACCGACTACTTGAGCCGGTCCTGGCCCCTGACCACCGGCGGCTGAGTCGGGGTGATACGATCGACTGTCCTCATTCGCGGCATCCCGATGACGCACACGCCACCACGCTACGAGGCGGACCACGGCTTCCACGCGGAGCTGCGCCGACGGGTTCGCCTCCATCTGGAGACGGCGGGCCGGCCGGCGCGGGGCCTGGCCTCGATGTACGCCAAGACCGCCGCGCTCGGGCTGTGGCTCGCGGGCTCCTATCTGCTGCTGGTGTTCGCCGCGGACGAGGCCTGGCAGGCGGCCCTCCTTTCGCTGTCGCTGGGCCTGGCCGTGGCCGGCATCGGCATGAACGTCCAGCACGACGGGTCCCACGGCTCCTACTCGCCGCATCCCCGGTTGAATCGCGTCATGGCTTTCTCCCTCGACCTGCTCGGGGGCAGCTCGTACGTGTGGAGGCACAAGCACAACGTGCTCCACCACACCTGGCCGAACGTGGCCGGCGTCGACGACGACATCGACACGGGCGGCCTGGCGCGCCTGTCGCCCGCGCAGCCACGCCGCCGCCTCCATCGCCTGCAGCACCTCTACATGTGGCCCCTCTACGGCTTCCTCGCCGTCAAGTGGCACCTCTTCGACGACTTTGCCACTCTCGCCAAGGGGCGCATCGGCGAGCAACGGCTCCCCCGCCCTGGCCGCGGGGACCTGCTGGCCCTCGTCGGCGGCAAGCTGGCCTTCGGCGCCTGGGCCTTCGGCCTTCCCCTGCTCCGCCATCCGGCCTCGACGGTGGCCCTCGTCTACGTCGCGAGCTCGGCCGTCGTCGGCCTGACCCTGAGCGTCGTCTTCCAGCTCGCCCACTGCGTGCCCGAGGCGGTCCCCGCTCCGGGGCGCCCGACCTCGTGGGCCGCGTGCCAGGCGGAGGCCTCGGTCGACTTCGCCCGCGGGAGCCGGCTCCTCGGCTGGTACCTGGGCGGGCTGAACTTCCAGATCGAGCATCACCTCTTTCCGCAGGTGTGTCACCTCCACTACCCCGGGATCGCTCCGGTCGTGGAGGCCACCTGCCACGAATTCGGAGTGAGATATCACGCCGAGCCCACGTTCCGGGCGGCCCTCGCCTCGCACTACCGGCTGCTGGAGCGGCTCGGCCGCGGGGAGCTCGCGCCGGCGCCGGCGGCGACCCTGACCTAGGGTCGCGCGTTGGCCTTTCCCCAGACCCATCACTCGGTCATGCTGGGCGTCAAGAGCGACGACCCGCGAGAGCGAGCCCGCGCCCTCGACTCCCTGGTCGCCGCCTACTGGCGGCCGGTCTACCGGCACGTACGCGGGCGCTGGCGCGCGCGCGAAGAGGAGGCGGAAGACCTCGCCCAGGGGTTCTTTGCCGTCGCGCTCGAGAAGGGATGGCTCTCCCGCTACGATCCCACGCGGGGGCGGTTTCGTTCCTACCTCCTCGCTTGTCTCGAGGGCTACCTGGCCAACGAGCGGCGGGCGGGCCGGCGGATGAAGCGCGGGGGCGGGGCGGCCTTCGTGCCCCTCGTGACCGAGGACGCGAACGGCGACATCCGGGAGCTGCCGATCCCCGACGGCACGGACCTGGAGGCCGAGTTCCAGCGCGAGTGGGCGCGGAGCCTCTTCGCGCTCGCGGTCGAGGCGCTGCGCGGGCGCTGCGCCGGCACGAGCCGGGCGGTGGCGTTCATTCTGCTCGAGCGCTACGACATCGAGGGGGCGGACGCGCCGGAGCGGCCGAGCTACGCCCGGCTCGCGGCGGAGCTCGGGCTTCCCGTCACCCAGGTCACCAACCACCTGCACTGGGCTCGCCGCGAGCTTCGGGCCGCGGTGCTCGCGAAGCTGCGGGAGATCACGGCGAGCGAGCAGGAGTTCCGGGCCGAGGCCCGCGCCCTTCTCGGAGTCGAGCCCTCGTGATCGAGCTGAGCGACCGGGCGCTCGACCGCCTGCGCGACGTGACGGAGTGGCCCGACCTCTCGGGCACCCGGTACGAGCTGCGGGGCGAGGTGGCCCGGGGCGGCATGGGCGTCGTGTACCTCGCCCGCGACCGCGAGCTCGAGCGCGACGTGGCCCTCAAGGTCATCGCGGCCGAGACGGCCGGCCTCGAAGCGGCCGAGCGCCTGAGGCGCGAGGCCCGCATCATCGCCCGCCTCGAGCACCCCGGCATCGTGCCGGTGCACGACGCGGGGACGCTCCCGGACGGCCGGGTCTTCTACGCCATGAAGCTCGTCTCGGGCCAGCGGCTGGACGAGCTGGCGCAGAAGGCCCTGCCCCTGCGCGAGCGGCTTCGCGTGCTCCAGAGGATCTGCGAGCCGGTGGCCTTCGCCCACGCCCACGGCGTGATCCATCGCGACCTGAAGCCCGAGAACGTCATGGTGGGCCCGTTCGGCGAGGTGCTGGTGATGGACTGGGGTGTCGCCAAGCACCGCGAAGAGCCGCCCCCACGGGCGAACGGAGAAGGCACACCCCCTCCTCGTTCGGGCGACACGGCCCACGGCACCATCCTCGGCACCCCGGCATACATGGCCCCCGAGCAGGCCCGGGGCGAGGTCGAGCGCGTCGACGCACGCGCCGACGTGTACGCGCTCGGGGCCATCCTCTATTTCCTGCTGACCGGCCACGCTCCCGGACGGCCCCGGGCGGATCCCGAGGCGCCCACCCGGACCTGGGCGGGCGGTTCCGGGCCTCGACCGGCGGGAGTCCCGCCACCCCGCGAGGCAGCACCCGACGTCCCCCGGCCGCTCGAGGCGATCTGCCTCAAGGCTCTCGCTCCGGAGCCCGAGGAGCGCTACCCGAGCGCCTCGGATCTCGCCGCCGACGTCGGTCGCTTCCTCGAGGGAGAGCCGGTGTCGGCGTATCCCGAGGACGTGTGGCGCCGGGCCCTGCGCTTCGCCGCGCGCTACCGCACCCCGATCCTGCTGGTCCTCGCCTACCTGGTTATGAGGGTCGTGCTCCTGGTCGTTGCACGCGTCTAGAGGAGGAGCCGGGGTACGGGGCGACGTACGTCGGCGGGGTGCGAGTCGTCGCGGTGGAGAAAGGACCGGTCGCGGGCGGGTAAGACTACGGACGTGGGCTCGTTCTCGAAAAGGAGGACCGACACATGAACAAACCGCTGCTCGGACTGATCGTGGGGGGCGTCGTCGGGGCCTTCGACGGCCTCACGGCGCTCTTCTCCGCCCCCGAGGTGGCGCCCCAGATCGTGGGCATCGTCATCGGCTCGACGTTCAAGGGGGTGGTCGTCGGCCTGATCGCCGGCTTCTTCGCGCGCAAGGTCCGGTCGCTGCCCCTGGGCATCGCCGTCGGGCTCGCGGCCGGGCTCCTCTTCGCCTGGCTGATCGCGTCCCAGCCGGACCCGGCCACGGGAAGGCACTACTACTGGGAGATCATGCTCCCGGGCAGCCTGGCCGGAGCCATCGTGGGCTACGCCACCCAGAAGTACGGGCGACGCCCGGGCGCGGCGGTTCCCGCGAAGTAGCCGACGCTCGCGCCCCGTGGATCGCCGGCGGGCGACGACCGCTTGACCGTCGCTCGCCGGCGAGGGTATTCTCGGCGCCGAAAACACCACCGCATCTGGTTCCGTCAGGCCGGCCCCGGAAAGCGCCGAGGCCTTTCTTCCACGGGGGAATGCCATGCAGGCTCTCGAGGTCCTGTTCCGCTGGATCCACGTCCTCGCCGGAGTGATCTGGATCGGCCACCTCTACTTCTTCAACTTCGTCAACGGCCCGTTCCAGGGAAAGCTCGACGGCCCGACCAAGAAGGCGGTCAACCCCGAGCTCCTCCCCCGGGCCCTCTGGTGGTTCCGCTGGGGCGCGGCCTGGACCTGGGCGACCGGGGTGCTGCTCCTGGTCATCGTGTACTACCACAGCCGCTACGCCTTGGACGCGGGGGCGGAGGGCTTCACCGCCGGGAGCTGGGTGATGCTGGTCGTGACCTTCCTCGCCCCGTTCGTCTACGACGCCCTCTACAAGAGCCCGCTCGCCAAGAACGTCCGCGGCGCCTTCGTGGTCGCCTACGCCCTCGTCGCCGTGGCCGTCTTCCTCTACTCGCGCGTCGCCGGCTTCAGCTACCGTGGCGTGCTCATCCACACCGGCGCCATGTTCGGGACGATCATGGCGTTCAACGTCTGGTACCGGATCTGGCCCGCCCAGCAGAAGATCATCCGCGCGGTGAAGGACGGGAACCCTCCCGACGCCGACCTCGTCAAGCTGGCCGGACTCCGCTCTCGCCACAACACCTACATGTCGGTGCCGCTCCTCTACGCGATGGTCGGCCAGCACACGACGTTCTTCGCCGGCGGCAACTGGGGCATCGGCGAAGACACCTGGCCGATCGTGTTCCTGGCCATCATCGGCCTCGGCTGGCACCTCGTCTTCCAGCTCTACAAGCGGAGCGGGAAGGTCGCGGGGTTCTAGCGGCGCTCTTCGAGGAGCACCATGGCCAAGCCCGAACCCGAATCCGATCCCCGGCTGGCGGCGCGGACCGGGAAGCTCAACGTCTTGTTCGCGCTCTCCTCCCTCGGCCTGCTCGTCACCACGGGCCTGATGGTGCGGGCCGACTACGACCGCGAGTGGCGGCAATACCAGGTCGAGTTCAACCGGCGCCGCGTCGAGCTCACGAAGGAGCAGATCCAGAAGGCCTTGAGCCCGGAAGACGCCCAGCGACTGGGCGAGATCGAGGCGCAGCTCGCCCAGGGCCGAAAGGAGGCGGAGGCGAAGCGCGACGAGATCCGGAAGGTCCAGGCGGAGATCGACGCGCTGCAGGCGGAGTGGTACGCGTCCGACCAGGAGTTCCGCTTCACGAAGGCCAAGCTCGACGTGGCTCGCTACGAGCTGGACGAGGCGGTCCACTCGGGGAGCGCGAAGGCAGACGCGCGTCGGAAGGCCGTTCGTGACCTGGAGAGGCGGTGGGAGGAGTACCGCCTCGTGGTCGAGGGCATCCTGGGCCGGAGCGACGCGAGGAAGGCGCGCCTCGCCGAGCTCGAGAAGAACGAGCTCGCCGCGGAGAAGGCACGCACCGCGCTCCTCGCGGAGAAGACCCGGCTCGAGGAGCTCCTCCGGCGGATCGAGCCCGGGTTCGTCAGCTTCGTGCGCAACCTCCCGATCCTCGACCTGGCCAACCCCTCGCTGAAGATCAACCAGATCATGCCGTCGAGCCTCTACGACGACGTCGTGTTCACCCAGACCCCGAAGGTGGACCGCTGCACGACCTGCCATCAGGGGATCGACCAGAAGGGCTTCGAGAACGCACCGCAGCCCTACACCACCCATCCCGAGCCGGACCTGTACGTCAAGGGGCCCCACGCCATCGACAAGGTCGGCTGCACGGTGTGTCACCTGGGACGGGGTCGCGGCACGACGTTCGTCACCGCCGTCCACACCCCCTCGACCAAGGAGCAGGAGAAAGCCTGGGGCAAGTACTCCGGCACCGAGTCGTACGAGCCGATGCACCACTGGGACCAGCCGATGCTGGCCCGCGGTGCCACCCAGTCGCAGTGCGTCAAGTGCCACCGCGGGGTGGTGGAGGTGCCGAAGGCCCACCGCCTGAACGCAGGCATCGAGCTCATCGAGCGCTACGGCTGCTACGGCTGCCACAAGATCAAGGGCTTCGAGACGCGGCGCAAGGTGGGACCGGACCTGGGCAAGATCGCGTCGAAGGTCAGCGAGGAGTTCATTTTCCGCTGGATCAAGGAGCCGCGAGGGCTGCGGCCGACCCGCATGCCGCAGTTCTGGGACGTCAGGATCCAGGAGACCCCCGAGCTCCACCGGCGAAACGACGTCGAGGCCAACGCGGTGGTGGCGTACCTGAGCGAGAAGTCGGCAAAGAAGAGCTATCCGCCGCCGCCGCCCGGTCGACCTCGAGTCCGGGCGGGCGCTCTTCGAGAAGGTGGGCTGCCTCGGCTGCCACCGCGTGGGCGAGGACCAGCGCGGCATCGACGGCCTCGCCAACGCGTCGTACCGGACCTACGGGCCGAACCTCGCCGGCACCGGAAGCAAGGTCAGCGCCGGCTGGCTCTTCGCCTGGCTGCGCGACCCCAAGGCCTACTGGCCGGAGACGAACATGCCCAGCCTGCGCCTCACCCCGCAGGAAGCGGCGGACATCACCGCCTACCTGATGAGCCTCAAGAACGAGGCCTTCATGGCCCGCGAGCGGCCCCCGATGAACGCCGCCCTGCGGGACGAGATCGCCCTGGAGTACCTCCGCGAGCGCCTCCCCGTCAAGCAGGCCGAGGAGAAGCTCGCGACCATGAAGGACCGCGATCGCACGCTCTACCTGGGCGAGCGGACCATCTTCCGGTCCGGCTGCTTCGGCTGTCACATGATCCCCGGCTTCGAGACGACGATGCCGATCGGCACCGAGCTCAGCGAGGAGGGATCGAAGATGGTCGACCGGCTGGACTTCGGCTACGAGCACGAGCGGCTGCCCCACACGCTGCCCGCCTGGCTCCACCAGAAGCTCATGGAGCCCCGCATCTTCGATCGCGACAAGGACAAGCTCCCGTGGGACCTGCTGAGGATGCCCAAGTTCCACTTCACGTCCGAAGAGGCCGACGCGGTCGTCACCGCCGTGCTCTCCCTGACGAAGGAGAAGGTCCCGGCGCCGGCCCAGCGGCAGCTCACGGCGGACGAGGGGTTCGTGGAGCGAGGCCGGCGGCTCGTCCGGGACTCCAACTGCCGGGGCTGCCACGTCATCGGAGACCAGGGTGGCGCCATCCGGGCGGTGAAGGCGAGCCAGCTCGAAGAGCGCGCAAAGGAAGACGTCTTCGGGGAGTCCGATCCTGCCGCCGCCGCCGCCGAGGCGGTGGCCCTGTCTCCGCCGCTCCTCTACAACGAGGAGTTCCAGGATCGGGGAGGGGGCCCGCGTGCAGTCGCAGTGGCTTCACGAGTTCCTGAGGGACCCCTCCGGCGCGCGTGCGGCCGTGGCTGGAGATCCGCATGCCGACGTTCGGGTTCACCGAGCTGCAGCTCAACACCCTCACCCACTACTTCGCCTCCCTCGATCTCGTTCCCTACCCCTTCGAGCCCGCGGCCGAGATCGACCCGAAGATGGCCGCCACGGGCGCCGTCCTGTTCGGGAAGGCGGAGTGCGTGAAGTGCCACGTGGTGGCCGGGAAGCTCCCCAACCAGCCGCCGTCGAACATGGCTCCGGACCTCGCGAGGGCCCGCGCCCGACTGCGCCCGGGATGGATCGCGAGCTGGCTCAAGGACCCCCAGCGGATCGTGCCGGGGACGAGGATGCCCCAGAACTTCCCGGAGCGTACCGAGGAGAACGCCTTCCCCGACGTCCTCGGCGGGGAGCAGAAGGCCCAGGTCGAGGCCGTGAAGCAGTTCCTGCTGACGCTGGGCCACGGCGGGTCATCGTGACCGAAGCACCTCCGACTACCGAGGGGGGTGAGGCCGGGTTCGCCTCCGGAAAGACGCGGAGTTCCCTCCCTGGTCCTCGACCTGCTCGTCTTCCCGCTCGTCATCGTGGCGGTCGGGGTGGGGGTCTTCGTGCTCTTCGGGCTCATCACCGCGGAGGGGAAGGGGCCGAGGGACTACCTCGACCTGATCCGCACCGGCGACTCGAACCGGCGCTGGCAAGCGGCCTACGAGCTGTCCAAGGTGATCCGGGAGACCCGGGACCCCGAGCGGTCGGATCCCCGGCTGGTCGGCGGGATGGTGTCGCTCTTCGAGCAGGCGGAGGGCGACGACCCGAGGGTGCGACGCTTCCTGGCCCTCGCCCTGGGCCGCCTGGGCAACGCCTCAGGCGGTGCCGGCTCTCCTCGCGTACCTGAGGGGCGTGCGGCGCGGGGAGGGGACGGACTCGGAGACGCACATCTATGCCGTGTGGGCCCTCGGTGCGATCGGAGAGGACGAGGCGATCCCCGAGCTGGTGGCGCTGACCACCCACGACGATCCCGGCCTGCGGAAGACGGCGGCGCACGCGCTGGGCGTCTTCCGCTCGGAGGAGGCGACCGCCGCCCTGGAGAGAGCGCTCGGCGACCCCGTCGACGACGTGCGCTGGAACGCGGCTCTGGCCCTGGCGCGCCACGGCCATGCCGCGGCGGTCCCGGTCCTCGAGCAGATGCTGGACCGCAAGCAGCTGGCCCGGAGCGAGGCGGTGACACCGGACCAGGCGGAGGAGATCCTCCTGCAGGCGATCGCCGGGGCCGCGCTCCTCCCGGATGCGAAGCTCGCGGCACGGCTCACCGAGCTGGGCAACGACGACCCGAGCCTCCGCGTCCGGGCCGCGGCACGCCGCAGCCACGAGCACCAACCCCCGCAACCCGTGGCGCCTTGACAGCGACCGGCTCCTCGATAGAATGAAACCCGATTTCAGCCCCAACAGCTTGTCGGTGAATCCCCCATGACGGATGCCAAGGACAATGCGGCGTCGGCCGGCACGTCGCCGCCCACGACACCCGCCCTCGCTTCCGAGAGGCCGGGCTTCTTCTCCCGCCGCACGTTCATGCGGTGGTCGATCCCCACGGGCTGGACCGCCTTCACCGCCGCCTGCATGGCCGGCCTGGTGGCCACCGGCCGCTTCATGTTTCCGAACGTGCTCTTCGAGGCCCCCCAGTCGTTCAAGGCCGGCTTCCCCAACGAGTACAACGTGGGTGAGGTCGACACCCGGTGGACGGACGCGTACGGGGTCTGGATCGTGCGAGAGCAGTCCGGGTTCTACGCCCTGATATCCACCTGCACCCACCTGGGCTGCACCCCGAACTGGCTCGCTCCCGAGAACAAGTTCAAGTGCCCCTGCCACGGCAGCGGCTTCTACCGCACCGGCGTCAACTTCGAGGGACCGGCACCGCGTCCCCTCGAGCGCGCCCGGATCGTCCTCGCGGACGACGGCCAGATCCTGGTGGACAAGTCGGTGAAGTTCCAGCAGGAGAAGGGTGAGTGGGAGAAACCGGGGGCGTTCCTGCCGGTTTGACCGCGGTGCGCCGGAGACCAGCCGCGTCACAGAGCTCGCCCGCGGGCCCGAAGGTACGGGAGCCGGGACTGGAGAGGGTTTGATGGCGACCACGACCCCCAAGACCTGGGTCAGCCGGACGCAGGAGTTCGTCACCGGGACGCAGATCTGGAAGTCCGTCTTCCGGAACAAGCTGCCCAGCGACCGTCGGAGCCGCGCCCTCGCCGTCCTGAACAGCGTGTTCCTGCACCTTCACCCGGTGAGGATCCACAAGAGCGGCATCAGGGTGAAGTTCACCTGGTGCATGGGCGGGCTCACGTTCTTCTTCTTCCTCGTCGAGGCCATGACCGGCCTCCTGCTGATGTTCTACTACCGACCCACGGTCGCCTACGCGTACATGGACATCGTGGACCTCGCCGAGCAGGTCCCCCTCGGGGTCATGCGAGAGCTGCACCGATGGGCCGGTCACGCGATGGTGATCTCGGTCTGGCTGCACATGCTCCGGGTGTTCATGACCGGCTCGTACAAGCCGCCCCGTGAGTTCAACTGGAGCGTGGGGGTGCTGCTGCTCGTGTTGACCCTGCTGCTCTCCTTCACCGGCTACCTCCTGCCCTGGGACCAGCTGGCGATCTGGGCCATCACGGTCGGCTCCAACATGGCCCGGGCCACGCCCTTGCTGGGACACGAGGGGCCCGGGTCGGCGCTCCTGGCCCTGGGCGACGTCCCGCTCGTCCACTCCGGCTCCGACGCCCGTTTCGCCCTGCTGGGCGGACGCTTCGTCGGGGAGGGGGCGCTCCTCCGGTTCTACGTCCTGCACTGCGTCGGGATCCCCCTCGTGGCGGGCATCCTGATGGCGGTCCACTTCTGGCGGGTGCGGAAGGACGGCGGCATCTCTCGCCCGCTCTAGGGAACCAGGGAAGCAACGGACTGTGGTCAACGCGCTCAAGGGAATCGTCAACTTCGCGACCGCGCCCGCCATCCTCATCACGATGGCCGCCGTCGTCTATTTCCTCGCCATGCGCTACCGCGCCTTCTGGAGGCCTCGGGTGGCGCTCGTGGCCGGGGTGGCGGGGGCGAGCTTCTTCGCGGTGTCCCTCTTCGACCCCAACTTCGCCCTCATCGTCAAGAAGCCCGACAACATCCCGATCGTGGCCCTCCTCTTCCTGGTGGCCTTCTTCGTGTGGCTCGCCATGTCGCAGGCCCTGGAGAACGACGACCGGATCGCCCGGGGGGAGGCGGTCAGGGAGAAGAGCGACGGCGAGGCGGAGAAGACCTCGGTCTGGCCCAACCTCGTCTACACCGAGATGCTCGCAATGATCCTGGTGGCGGTCGTCCTGATCCTCTGGGCGGTCGTCTTCAAGGCCCCCATCGAGGAGCCGGCCAACCCCGCCCGCACCCCGAACCCCTCGAAGGCGCCCTGGTACTTCCTCGGCCTCCAGGAGATGCTCGTCTACTTCGACCCGTGGCTGGCGGGTGTCGTCTTCCCCACCCTGATCATCGTCGGCCTCATGGCGATCCCCTACATCGACAAGAACCCGAAGGGGAACGGCTACTACAGCTTCAAGGAGCGCCGCGTCGAGATCACCATCTTCCTCTTCGGCTTCCTGATCCTCTGGGTGCTCCTGGTGATCCTGGGGACGTTCCTCCGCGGGCCCAACTGGAACTTCTTCGGTCCCTACGAGTTCTGGGACACCCACAAGCTCGAGGCGCTGGTGAACGTCAACCTCTCGGAGTACTTCTGGATACGCCTGCTGAACCGGAGGATGCCGTCGATGCTCGTCCGCGAGCTCCCGGGCATGCTGCTCGTGGTCCTGTACCTCGGGGTGCTGCCGGTCCTGCTCGTCACCCGCGAGCGCCTGCTGGCGATCCCGGTGGGCCAGGGCCGGAGCGTGACCGTGATTCCCGGCCTCAGGAAGTACTACCAGAAGCTCGGGCCGGTGCGCTGCAGCGTCTTCGTGCTGCTCCTCCTCTGCATGATGGCGCTGCCCATCAAGATGGTCCTGCGCTGGCTGTTCAACCTGAAGTACATCGTCGCCATGCCCGAGATCTTCTTCAACATCTGAAGGTCGGCCGGCGCTACGCACCCACGAGCAGGTGCTACGCACCTGCAAGCAGGTGGCGCAAGGCGCCCTCGAGCTCGGGACGGCGGAAGACGTAGCCCGTCTGCTGCAGGCGCACCGGGACGAGGCGGGCGCTCGCGAGCAGCAACGCGTCGGCCATCTCGCCCAGGGCGAGCCGGGCCGCGAACGCGGGCACCGGGAAGAGGGTCGGTCGGGCGAGCACGCGTCCGAGGGTGCGGGTGAACTCGGCGTTCGTGACGGGGTTCGGAGCGGCGACGTTCACCGGGCCGGCGAGCCCCGGCGTCACGAGCGCGTGCCGGATCGCGCCGACGGCGTCGTCGAGCGCCACCCAGCTCCACCACTGCCGGCCCGACCCCACCACACCCCCGGCGCCGAGGCGGAAGGGCAGCAGCATCTTCGCGAGCGCACCTCCGGCCGGGCTCAGCACGATCCCGAACCGGAGGTTGACGACCCGGACGCCCTCGTCGCGGGCGGGGGCGCAAGCCTCCTCCCACTCGCGCGACACCTCGGACAGGAAGCCGCGGCCGGGCGCGCTCGTTTCGGTCAGGAGCTCGTCGCCGCGATCGCCGTAGAAGCCCATCGCCGACGCGCAGAGGAGGGCCTGGGGGCGCGGATCGGCCCGGGCGACCGCCTCCGCCACGACGCGCGTGCCGCGCACCCGGCTCGCGCGGATGCGGTCCTTCCGGGCCTCCGACCAGCGGCCGCCGGCGATCGACTCTCCCGCCAGGTGCACCACGGCGTCCATCCCGTTCACCGCCCTGCCGTCGACGTGGCCGGCGCCGGGGTCCCAGCGCCAGGCGCCCCGCGCGGCAGTGGAGCGAGAGACGCGAGCGACCTCGTGGCCTTCCGCGGTCAGGAGCGGCACCAGCGCGGAGCCGATCAGACCCGAGGATCCCGTGACCGAGATGCGCATGACTCCTCCTGCCTGGTCCTCTTCTACTCCTTCACGGTGCCCGCGGTCGACCGGAATGTCCACCCGCGTGCTATCATCCCTGGAAAGCCCAGTCGAGATCCCTAATGCCCGAGCACAAGTTTCTCCCCAAGCCCCCGAAGCGGCTGGCCGTCGTGGACCAGAACAGCTGCTCGGGCTGCGCCGGCTCGCCTGCCTGCGTGACCTACTGCGAGACGGTGACGGTCAAGGAGAAGGTGGTCGACGCCATCCGGACCGTGGCGTGGCCCGGCAGCCCGTTCGAGCTGGCGGTCGTGGAGTACGACAAGTGCATCGGCTGCGCCATCTGCGCCGAGGTCTGCCCCTGGGACGCGATCACGATGTACAGCTACGAAGAGGGACTGAAGGTCGCACCCGAGGTGACCCTCGTCTACCACGAGGAGCGGGGGAAAGAGGCGACCGCGGCCGCGCCCTCCGTCACCGAGGAAGCGAGCGGCTCCTGACCGCGGGACCGGCCTCGCGGCGCCGGCTGTACTCGAGCTCCAGCTGCTCCGCCGCGTGCAGGTCGAACGGGGGGGCCGTGCGCCGGTAGGAGCCCCGGAACTCCGACTGACAGCGGTAGCAGACCGTGACGTCGCTCAGGAGCTGGTAGATCACGAAGTCGACGAGCGCGAAGACGCCGAGGACCCCGTACGCCACGAGGTCCCGGCCCGACCAGAGGAAGCCCGCGCTGACCAGGCCGACGACGACCACCGCGGTCAGGCCCAGGTTGCGGTTCAGGTCCTTCCGGACGTAGAAGTCCCGGCCCTCGCAGACCGGACACGCATCGACCTCCCGGTCCTCCCTCACCGACGCGGTCAAGGCGAGAGGGATGGTCCGCCCGCACCTCCGGCAGGAGGTCTCCGAGGGTGAGGGGGCGGCGCCGACGTGCTGCGAGCCTCCGCACGCCGGACACCTCAGCTTGACCTTCATGAGGGCACCGACCGGCGGCCCTAGAACGCCAGGGCCGTGGTCAGGAGCAGGTACTTGGCCACGAGCTCCCCGACGATGACCATGAAGAGGTTCACGTACAGGATCCCGGTGGCGGATTGCGTCGAGCGGAGCTTCGCCGTCTCCCACGTCATGTACGCGAGCACGACCGGCCCGATCAACCCGAAGAGCGACCGCTGCCAGAAGAAGATCCCGTCGATCGAGAAAACGTAGGCGCGGAAGCTCGGCGCGACGAGGGAGTCCCAGGTGAAAGCCGCCACCGTCGCCACCGCGCCGACCGCCACGCCGCGGGCCAGGGTGGATCCCAGATGGAATCTCACGACCTTCTGCAGGAGCGACACGTCCATCGACGGGAGCACCAGGTACCAGTGACCCAGGAGCATGGCCGTGAAGCGTGCTGCCAAGGAGCGCCGCCGAGGTCAGGAAGCTCACGATCGTGAGCGCGAGGGGGACGGACGACGTCGCGGTGACGGCCTGGGCGACCAGGGTCACGAGACCGCTCGCCGCCGACAACCACAGGAACGACCGCCGCCAGGGGTTGAAGCGGGCGACCACGAGCGACAGGGCGAGGAGCGCCACGAGGATGCGAGACGGAGGCGACGCCCTGGGCATCTCGGGAGAACGTCATCACCGAGGCGTGGAACGCGATCCCCAGGACCATCAGGATGAACGCCATCGCGGACGTGAAGCGGAAGAACCGCACGCCGGCCGCGCTGGAGATCAGGAGCATCGTGAAGACGATGCCGATCCCCAGGTGACACAGGAAGAGGAACAGGACGGGGGTGAGAGACATACCTGAGGTCAAGAAGACCCGGCATTCTACACTGCTTCGTTCCACGCGGTTGCCACGCGGGTTGTCGCCGCCGCGCGGCAGGCTACTACTTCCAGACGGAGTCCTCGCCCGACTCGGCGGCGAGCTGCGCCTCCTCCTCGTCCATCCACTTCTGGAAGCCCTCGGGGCTGTCGACGGTCAGGTAGCCGCGCATGCGGTAGTGGCCCAGCCCGCAGAGCTGGGCGCACGAGATCTCGTAGTTGCGCTCGGGGTTCCCGGTGCGGGCCCGCAACTCCTCGGTCGTCACCTTGGGCACGAACCACACCTCGACCGAGATCCCGGGGATCACGTCCTGCTTGACGCGCATCTCCTGCAGGGCGAAGGAGTGGATCACGTCCTTGCTGGTGAGGGTGATGCGCGCGGGCCGGCCCGCGGGCAGGTGGAGCTGGTTGATGGTCGTGACGTCGTCCTTCGCCGCCGGGTCGTCGCGGTCGAGGCCGAGGGGGTTCGCCTGCGCGTCGATCTTCTTGGGGTCGGTCCGCCCGAAGACGCCGTCCGGTCCCGGGTAGTGGATGTTCCAGGCGAACTGCTCCGCCACCACCCGCACGCGCGTCGACTCCCCGGGGGGCGGGAGGTGCTCCACCCGGTCCGCCCAGAGCGGCATCGAGAGACCGACGAGAAGGAGGGTCTCCACCACCGCCACCGCGGCCTCGAGCCAGGTCGAGGCGTGGCTGGTGACGCCCCGGTAGTCGGCGACGGGATTCCGCTTCCGCCGGAAGCGCACGAGCGCGTAGGCGAAGAACGCCCCCCATCCGACGAAGAGCACCGCCATGAGCACGTGCACGAGGCCGAGCGCGCGATCCAGCGCGGCCCCGTGCTCGGACGCGAGTTGAGGAAGCCAGTGCCAGCTCGTCATGGTCCTACGCCAACCTCCCCTTCCGGTCCCACTCCCGCTGCAGGCCGGACCACTCCTCGTCGAGGGCCTGGCCGGCCGCCTTCGCCGCCCGGCGCCGCAGGTACAGGAAGAAAGCCACGAATGCCCCCTGGAGGCCGAGGATCACGGCCAGCAGCAGCCACATCCCGAGCCGCGCCGCGTCGACGAGCGGACCCTGCGCCTGGCTGAAGCAGGACGGGCACGCGAAGGCGGGAGCCCCCGAGGAAGAGCAGCACGAGGGCTGCCAGAAGTCCGAGAGCCGCCGGCGAGCGCGGGCGGCGTGCCGCTCACGGGAGCCCTCTCATCTTGCGGAGGAACCAGGCCTCGTAGACCACGAGGCCGAGGCCGGTCACGGCCGAGGCGATGCCGGCCGCGCGCCAGGAGGTCCCTTCCTGCTCCCCGAGGCCCAGGCACCAGGCCGCGAAGAAGAAGGCGAGGAGGACCGAGGCGGTGATGAAGACGACGTGGAAGGCCTTGAGCGACATGTTCAGCGGTGAAGGGCGCTCGAGGACGTGAGCACCGGGATGAGCAGCAGGGGCACGAAGAACGCGGCGGTCAGGGCCAAGCACCCAGTAGATGAGCCTCCTCTCGGAGACGAGGTGCATGAACCACCCCGCCACGAGCGAGCCCTTCACGACCGCGATGAGGAGGGCCAGGGCGATGGCGGAGCGGGTGGGGAGGTGCAGCGTCCAGGCGGTCACCGTGAAGCCGGTGAGGACGAGGAGGCAGAGGAACACGAAGAGGGCCGCCCGGACGTGGCGGTCGATGTCGGAGTGGTCGTGGGCCGCTGCGTGATCGGTGTGGGCTTCGTCCATGTCGCCTCTCCTAGAGCAGATAGAGGACGGGGAACAGGAAGATCCAGACGAGGTCGACGAGGTGCCAGAAGAGCCCCGCGTTCTCGACCCGGTTCGTGAAGTGGACGCGGTCCGTCTTCCACATCGCGGAGCCCGGTCCCCAGAGCCAGGAGTTCACCGCCATGCCGCCGATCACGTGCAGGCCGTGGAGCCCGGTCAGGGTGAAGTAGATGGCGAGGAACGTGTTGGTGGACGGCAGGTAGCCGTGGTGGAACTTCGCGCTGTACTCGAAGTACTTGATCACCAGGAACGCGAGCCCGCACAGGATCGTGATCCCCATGAAGAGGCGGAACCGAGAGAAGTCGCCCTTCACCAGCGACGCCCAGGCGAGGACCATCGTCACGCTCGAGCTGATGAGCACCACGGTGTTGAGGGTCGCGAGGGGGACGTTCAGGTAGGTGGCGCCGGCCGGCCACTCCGTGGCCCCGACCCGCAGCATCACGTACGAGGCGAAGAGCGCCCCGAAGAGCATCACCTCGGAGGCGAGGAAGAGCCAGATCGCGATCTTGCCGTTGTTGAGGCCGGTGTCGGGGCGCGCGGCGACGGTGTAGGGGATGTCCATCCTCAGGCTCCGAGCGGCTCCCACTGCGGGAGATAGTCCTTCGAGGCCCCCGGCGTGCTGTACTCGTACGGCCCCCGGTGCGCCTCCGGCAGCTTCGGGAAGTTGCCGTGCGGCGGGGGAGAGGGCGCGGCCCACTCGAGGGTCGTCGCCTCCCACGGGTTGGCCTCGACCCTTCGGCCCCGGAAGGCGCTCCAGAAGAAGTTCACGATGAAGGGGATCTGCGCCAGCGCGAGGCACCAGGCCCCGACCGACGAGACCACGTTCCACTGCAGCACGGGCTGGGCGTGGGCGTAGGAGGCGCCCCCGTCGTAGAGGCGGCGCGAGACGCCGGCCAGCCCCATGATGAAGAACGGCATGAAGATCACGTTCATGAACACGAGCGAGCCCCAGAAGTGGAGCCGGCCCAGGACCTCGTTCATGGCCCGCCCCGTGGCCTTGGGGAACCAGTAGTAGACGCCGGCGAAGAGGCCGAAGATCGTCCCCGGGGCCACCACGTAGTGGAAGTGGCCGATCACGTAGTAGGTGTCGTGGAGGTGGACGTCGGTCGCGGCGAGGCCGAGGGGCAGCCCGGTGAGCCCTCCGATCCCGAACATGGGAAGGAAGCCGAGGGCGAAGAGCATGGGCGTGGTGAAGCGGATCGACCCGCCCCACAGCGAGAGGATGAGCGCGGTCAGGACGACGATCGACGGGATCGAGATGATCATCGTGGTGGCCTGGAAGAACGTGGCCATGGTCGTGCCCATGCCGGTGATGAACATGTGGTGGGCCCACACGACGAAGGACATGAACCCCAGGAAGATCACCGAGTAGACCATCGAGCGGTAGCCGAAGAGCGGCTTCCGCGTGTTGTTGGCCACGATCTCGGCCACGATCCCGAGGGCGGGGAGGATCAGCACGTAGACCTCGGGGTGGGCGAGGAACCAGAAGAGATGCTGCCAGAGCAGCGGGTTGCCCCCGCCCGTCGCGGGGTGGAGCTGGCCGCTCACCACCAGCCCCGAGGGAAGGAAGAAGCTCGT
Source organism: uncultured Acidobacteriota bacterium (assembly GCA_963697835.1). Taxonomy (GTDB): domain Bacteria; phylum Acidobacteriota; class Vicinamibacteria; order Fen-336; family Fen-336; genus DATBSL01. The sequence goes on from CAVOPG010000001.1 coordinate 396,447, forward strand.
GCCGGCGAGGCGGTCCATGAGCTGCAGGGTCGCCGCCCCCTCGAGAGGGGGGAAGGCGAGGAGGAGCAGGAAGGACGTCACGAGCTGCGCCCACACGAAGAAGGGCAGCCGGAAGAAGGAGAGCCCGGGCGCCCGGAGCTGGATCGTGGTCACGATGAAGTTGATCGACCCGAGGAGCGACGAGGTGATGAGGAACACCATGCCGAAGAGCCACCACGTCTGGCCGCTCGTCGCGATGTCGGAGAGGGGAGCGTAGGAGGTCCAGCCCGACTGGGCCGCGCCCCCCGGCGCGAAGAAGCTCAGGAGCATCACGACGCCGCCCACGAAGTAGCTCCAGTAGCTCGCCATGTTGATGCGGGGGAAGACATGTCGGGGGCGCCGATCTGGAGGGGCAGCACGAAGTTGCCGAAGCCGCCGACGGCGAGGGGCACCACCCCGAGGAAGACCATGATGGTGCCGTGCATGGCGCCGAGCTCGTTGTAGAACTCGGGCAGCATGACGCCGCCCGGCATCCGCTTGTCTCCGAGGAGCCCGCCGATGAGGGGCAGCGCGCGGCCCGGGTAGGCGAGCTGCCAGCGCATCAGCATCATGAGGCGTGAAGCCGAAGAGCAGGAACAGCGAGGCCGGTGACGGCGTACTGGATGCCGATCGTCTTGTGGTCGGTCGAGAAGACGTACTTCCGCCAGAAGCCGAGCTCCTCGTGGGGGAACTCGTGGGTGGCCTCGTGCGGTGCTACGACCGTCGGTTGAGCCATGGACCCCTCTCCGCTGCTCGCCCCTCGCCTACTTCGTCGGCGCGGCGGCGGGCGCGGCGAACTTGAAGCTGACCGTCTTCGTGTCGCTGGCTCCCACGGTCACCGTCGCCTTCTGGGTGCCCAGCCTCTCGTGCCAGGCCTCGATCTCGTAGGTGCCGGGGTCGAGGTTGGCGAGCGAGAACTTGCCGTCCGCCTTCGTGACCGCGAAGAAGGGGTGGGAGAAGACGCCCATGAAGGACTGCATCCAGGGGTGCACGTCGCACTTGATGGTGAACATGCCCTCCTCCTTGGCGAAGGTCTCGCTGGCCTCCTTGCGGGCGGGGGGCATCGCCATGTTGAACTGGCTGTTCACCTTGGGAAGGGCGTGCACGTTGTGGAGGATGCCGTCGCTGTTCAGCACCTTGAAGGGCTGGCCGACCATGATGCCCATGACGTGGGGCACGTACTGGCAGCCCTCCTGGTTCATGACGACCGGCTCCTTGGGCGCCGGCCAGGTCTTGCCCGCGGGCAGGCCCTTCACCACCCGCACGAGGACGTTGGCCATCGTGTTGCCGGTTCCCAGGACGAGGGCCTCGTTGGGAACGGTGGCGTGCTTCTTGACGCAAATGGGCTCGGCGGCGACCGACACTGGCTTCAGGTTGGGGACCTTCCCCTCGTAGACGACGGTGCCCGTGACCGTCCCCGCCCCGCCCGCCCGGTCGCCACGAGGCCCAGCGCCAGACCCGGAAGCACGACTCTCGCCACACGCACTCTCATCGAACGCCTCCTCACAACGTTTCTTGGGATTACGAAGGTGAGAATCAGATACCACCTTCGCGCAGCCGGGTCAAGGCGCCACGGCGGCTCTTCGTGCGCGCGCTTCGCTCCACGTTTGGCGCGCACGCTGTGGAAGGCTCCCGGCTTCACCCTCGTCGCGGTGGGCGACCCTCGCCCTCGGGATCGGCGCCAACACGGCGCGCCCCGCCCTGATGCCTCGGGCTCGGCCGGCTGATCACGTCACTGCTCTTCCAGACGAGCGCGTGCGACCCGCCCACGTTCTCGCTCGTCCCGCTGCTGCTGCTGGCCGTGGCTCTCCTCGCCTGCTATCTCCCGGCGCGGCGCGCCGCCCGCGTCGATCCCGTGACCGCGCTCCGCTACGAGTAGGACCCGTCACTCCGCGCGCAGTGCCACCAGGGGGTCGACCCGGCTCGCGCGCCGGGCGGGAGCCCAGCTCGCGGCGGCGGCCACCAGCGTGAGCAGTCCGGCGCCGGCGAGGAGGGTCGTCGGGTCGTGGGGGGCGATGCCGTAGAGGAGGCTAGCCAGCGCGCGGGTCAGGGCGAGAGCCCCGAGCAACCCCACGGCCGCGGCCTGGAGGGCGAGCCGGAGCCCCTCCTGGACGACGAGCCGCTGCACGTCGCCCCGCGTCGCGCCCATCGCCATCCGGATGCCGATTTCGTGGGTGCGCTGCGACACCATGTGGGAGACGACCCCGTAGACCCCGAGGGCGGAGAGCAGCAACGCGAGCGCGGCCACCTGGGTGAGCATCCGACCCCACAGCTGGGCCACCCAGCTCGCCCGCACCCGGACGTCGTCGAGCGTGAAGACGGAGCTCAGCGGGCAGGCCCGGGTCGAGGCCCCGCACCGTCTCGCGCAAGGCGGCGGCGAGCCGCGACGGATCCGAGCGCGCCCGCACCACGAGCGACACCCGGCTCCAGGGGTCGCGCCGATAGGGCACGTAGATCTGGCCCCGCGGCTTCGAGCCGACGAGCAGCATGTCGCCGCCCTCGCGCGTCTCCTGCACGACGCCGACCACGGTGAGCCAGGGACCGCCGGCGATGCGGAGCCTCCGGCCGATCGCATCCGCCCCGCTGCCGAGCTGGAGCGCGAGGTCGTCGCTCACCACCACGACGTCACGGCCCTCGGCCTCCTCCTCCGGGCTGAACAGCCGGCCCTGCCGCAGCCGCATGCCGGTCGCCTCGAGGTATCCGGCGCTGACCGAGTAGTAGGCGGCGCTCGGCGCGCGCTCGGGCTCGACCGGACGCCCCTCCACCTCGAACGAGCGAGCCCACCAGCCGCCGGCCTGCGGGTCGACGAAGGGCAGGCCGTTCGCGACACCCGCCTCGTCGACCTCCGGCCGCGCCCGCAGCCGGCGGGCGAGCTCCTCGACGAACGCGGCCCGGCGCCTTCCGTCCGCGTAGGCGTCGCCCGAGAGGGCGAGGCGCGCCGTGAGGACGCCCCCGGCGTCGAATCCGGGGTCGACCCGCTGGCGCCTGACGAAGCTCTGGACCATGAGGGCGGCGCCGACGAGGAGGACCAGGGAGAGGCCCAGCTCGGAGACGACGAGCAGGCGCCCCAGCCTGGCCCGTGGGCCACCCGCCACGCTGCGGGATCCCTCCTTGAGGCCGTCCATGACGTTCAGGTGCCCGGCCTGCAGCACGGGCATGAGGCCGACCACGAGCGCGCTCGTACCCGCGACCGCGACGACGAAGGCGAAGGCCCGCACGTCGAGATCGATCCGCACCCAGAAGGGCGGCGTGCACCGGGTCTGCCGTCAGCTGGCCGACCCCCCAGGCGCCGGCCAGGAGTCCCAGGGCGGCGCCGGCGGCCGTGACCAGGAGCGTCTCGACCGTGAACTGTCGCAGGAGACGTCCCCGCGAGGCGCCGAGCGCCATCGCGCATCGCGATCTCCTGGCGCTGGGCCGCGAACTTCGCGAGCAGGAGGTTGGCCACGTTCGCGCAGGCGATGAGCTGGACGAAGAGGCCGGCCGCGAGGAGCAGCTTCAGGCCCACCACGACCCCGGGCGGGGTCAGCCAGGCGAGGAGCGGCTTGGCCTCGGCTCCGCGGCCCCGGTTCGCGTCGGGGCGCTCGCGCTCGAGTGCTTTGGCGATCCCGCCGAGCTCGCTGCGGGCCTGCTCGACGGTCACCCCGTCCGCGAGTCGGGCCACCACGTCGAGATCGCGCTCGTCGCGGCCGGCTCCCCCGCGCTCGAGGCGGAGGGGGGTCCAGACCTCGGCGTACTCCGGGAAGGCGAAGCCGGGAGGCATCACGCCGACGACCGCGTGGACGACGCCGTCGAGCTTGATCGTGCGGTCGGGCGCGCCCTCGTCTCCGCCGAGGCGCCGCTGCCACAGGCGGTGGCCGACGAGCGCTACCGGGCGGCCGCCGGGCTGGTCCTCGTCGCTCGTGAAGCCCCGGCCGCGGACGGGCGCGACCCGGAGCGTCGGGAAGAGCGAGGCGGTGACACGCGCCGCGTGGACGCGCTCGGGCTCGTCCGCCGTGGCGAGGTTCGCCTCGCTCCGCTCGAAGGCGCCCACGCTCTCGAACGAGCGGCTGCGTTCCCGCCAGTCCAGGTAGTTCGCGGCCGAGACGAAGCTCTCTCCCCCGTCCGCCTGGCCCTCGCGCAGCGGCGCGGTCTCACGGAGGCCGACCAGCCTCTCCGAGTCCGGGTAGGGGAGGGGGCGGAAGAGCCAGGGGTTGGCCGCCGTGAACAGGGTGACGCACACGCCGATGCCGACCCCCATGCACGCGACGGCGACCACGGTCAGGCTCCGGTATCGCCGGAGCGAGCGCAGGGCGTAACGAAGGTCGCTGGCGAGGTCCATCGGCTCTTGCCCCCGGCGGATCGAAGCAAGGGGTGTGCCGGGACCCGCCGGCCGCCGCAACCGGCATCGGGTGAGGTCGTTGCGCCGGTTCGAGCGGCCCCGCCGCCCGTCGTCGCCGGCCGCCTGTGGGACCAGGGCGTCCCACCACCGAACAGGCTAGATCTCGTCGATTGGTCGCGGGCGGCCGAAGAAGAAGCCCTGAGCGTGAGTGAAGCCGATGCGCATGCAGACGTCGGCCTCCTCGGCGGTCTCGACGCCCTCGGCCACCGTGTAGACGAGCAGGTCGCGCGCCACCGACACCAGCGAGGTCAGCAGGCGCTGGCGCGAGGCGGGCGCGGAGTCGATGCCGCGGACGAAGCTCATGTCGAACTTCAGGTAGTGCGGCGGCACCTCCGCGAGCTCGAGGAGGCGCGCCTGCCCCGCTCCGAAGTCGTCGTAGGCGATTCCCACCCCCGAGCGGCTGAGCTGGGTGCGCAGGCGGTCGACGCTCTCGAGGTCGGCGAGCGCACCCTCGTGCACCTCGAGGGTCGAGCCGCAGCTGCGGCGGCCTTCCGCCGGGCCTCGACGACCGCGGCGACGAGGCCGGGCTTCTCGAGCTCGGCGGGGTGGATGTTCAGGAACAGGGCGGGGAAGCGGCCCTTCGCGGCCACGAGCTCGAGGGCCTTCTCGCGGAAGACCTGGCTGAGCTCGGCCTCCGCGCTGACGCCGGCCGCGATCCGGAAGAGATCGAGCGGCGCCTCGGGGAGTCGCGGGTGCCGCCCGCGGCCGAGCGCCTCGTAGCCGGCGAGGGTCCCGCTCGGCAGGCTCACGATCGGCTGGAAGAGCGAGGTCACCCGCCGCTCGCGGAGCAGCTCCGGCAGCTCCCGCGTGCCCTCGACGAACTGCTCCGGGAGCTTCACGTCGGAGAGCGATACCGTGGACGGCTCGAGGCCCTGCTTCGTCGGCCTCGTCGATCTCCTGCCGTCCCACCCGGAACTCGACCTGCGCGAAGTGGAGGATGTCGCCCTCGCGCAGCGACGCCTCGCCGACGCGCTCGCTGTTCACGAAGGTGCCGTTCTTGCTGCCGAGGTCGCGGACGTGCAGGGTGCCGCCGCGCAGGAACGAGGTCGGCGTGCTCCTTCGACACCGAGTCCGAGGCGAGGCTCAGGGCGAGCCCGGGGAGTCGGCCCACCCGGAAGGGCAACGGCTGCAACGCGATGCGCCGCAGCTGACGGCCGCCCTCGACGAGGCTCTCGAGGTACCACCGAGAGGTGCGCACGGGCAGCCCGGCGGCAGGACGGGAGGGTCATTGCCGGGCCAAGGGTATCATCGTTCCCCGGTGACCCACGCTGCCCGGAGGGCCGTGACGTACCGTGTCGCCGCGCTCGCGACCCTTCTCGCCCTCCTGCCCGGCGCCTCCCCGCCTCCGGCTCCCGACGAACGGCTCGCCGCCGAGCTGCGCCGGCTCTACGGACGATCGGTCCAGCCGTGGGAGCGCTGGGGACGCCGCTCGACCGTGCGTCTGCCCGACGGGCGCGAGGTCCCGCGGGAGCAGGCGTACCGGGACGACCCGTCGTTCGTCGCCGCGGCGCGGCGCCTGCTCGAGAGCCGGGCCGGAGACGACGCGCCGCTCGGGGCATGGCTGCTCGGGACCCTGCCGGAGGCCCGACGGGCCGAGGCGGAGCCGGCGCTGGCCGAGGCGCTCGCTCACCGCGACGACCGCGCGGCGTTCGAGGCGGCGCAGGCGCTGGCCGGGTCCGGCAGCCGAGAGTCCCTGACGTCTCTCCGGCGGGCCGCTCGTGATTCTCCTTCCGCGGAGGTGCGAGCCGCGGCGGCGTGGGCCGCCATCGAGGTTCGAAGGCGCGCCCGAGAGGAGGCGCCCGGTCCGCCGTCGTCGCCCGCGTCACCCGCCGCCTTCGCCGGCGCGGGGCCCGGGCCTCGCGCCCGGCTTCCGGCGCGGGGTGTCCTGGTGGATGAGCGAGGGCCGGGCGGACTCCGGGCGAGGCCTCCTTCCGCCGGCTCGCCTCGCTCGGCGTGACCTGGGTCTCGATCCACACCTGGGACCCCCTGCAGCGCGGCCTCGACGACCCCATCCTCGCCGCCCCCGACCGCCACTTCGGCTTCCGCGACCTGGGCGCGCTCGTCAGGAGCCGCTCACGCGGCCGGGCTCTCGCGTGATGGTCAAGCCCCACCTCGAGATGCGGGGCCACGAGCACCTCCAGCACAACCGGATCGCGATGCGCAGCGACGCCGACTGGCGGCGGTGGTTCCGCGAGCTACGAGGGCTACGTCCTCCCCTACGCGCGCGACGCGCAGGCGGCGGGCGCCGACATGTTCTGCGTGGGCCGGGAGATGGACTCGACGGTCGTGGCGCGCGAAGGCCGACTGGCGGGCGCTCATCGCCCGCATCCGCGCCGAGTTCCACGGGCCGCTCACCTACTCGGCCAACTTCGACACCTGGCCGGGCATCGGCTTCTGGGACGCCCTCGACTTCATCGGCGTCTCCGCGTACTTCCCCCTGTCCGACCGCCCGGACCCCACGCCCGCCGAGCTCGAGGCGGGGTGGGACCGCGCGCTCGCCCCGCTCGAGCGGGCGTCCCGCCGCTTCGGGCGCCCCGTGCTCCTCACCGAGGCCGGCTTCCCGTCGTGGCGACCGCCGCGAAAGCACCCTGGCGAGGAGGAGCCGCGCCCCCGCCGACGTGTGGCTGCAGGCCCGCTGCTACGAGGCGACGCTGCGCGCCCTCGCCCGTCGGCCGTGGATCGAGGGGGCCTTCTTCTGGCTCTGGGAGCGCACGTCGCCCCCCTCGTTCCGGGACCCCTCGCACGCGATCGTCGGCAAGCCGGCCAGCTTCACGCTGGCGCGCTGGTACACCGGGGGTCAGATCTTGAAATAGCGCACCGCGGCGAAGAAAGCCTCAGTTCAAGATCTGACCCCCGCCCCTCAGGCGGTGGGGACGACCTCGAAGCTCGTGGTGAGCTCGATGTCGGGCCGCATCGAGTGCCAGACCGAGCAGTACTTCTCGCGCGAGAGCGTGGATGGCGCGCTCGACGCGGTCGGGCGGGATCTCCCCCGCCAGGGTGTAGTGCAGGTCGACCTTGACGATCCGCTTCGGGTCGGTGGGGGCGCGCTCCGCCACGAGCCGGGCCTTCAGGCTCTTGAGGTCGAACCGGCCCCGCTTCAAGACCACGAGGACGTCGATCGCCATGCAGCCGGCGAGGCCGAACGCGAGCGCCTGGACGGGCGACGGCCCGGCCACGGGCGGGGAGTCCATCACCATCTCGACGTCGCCCGAGCGGCCGCGGAGCCGGTGATCGCCCAGCCACTCGAGGTCGAGGACGAGAGGCTCGGGCGGGCGGCACCGCCTCAGGCGACACCGACCGGCTCCAGGGCCTCGTCGACCGCGGGGCACGAGGCCCAGCCGGCGCCGCATCTCGGCCTGCACCACGTCCGGCCCGGGCGTGCCGTCCACGGTGACGATCAGCTCCTTCTCGCGCAGCAGGTCGAGGATCGGCTGCGTCTTCTCGCGGTAGTCCCGCAGGCGCGCCGCGGATGGCCTCGGGCGTGTCGTCGGCCCGGGTGACCAGCCGCCCGCCGCAGTTGTCGCAGACGTCGGGCACCTTCGGCCGCAGCTGGATGAGGTTGTAGTCGAGGCCGCAGCTCGAGCAGAGCCGGCGGCTCTGCATCCGCGCGATCGCCGCCTCTTCGGGCAGCTCGATCGCGATCACCGCGTCGATGTCGTAGTTCTCGAGGAAGAACTCGGCCTGGGCCGCGTTGCGGGGGAAGCCGTCGAGGACGAACCCGTACGCGCCAGTCGTGGATGTCGAGGCGCCACTTCACGACGTCGGAGACCATCTCGTCGGGGACGAGCCGGCCCTCCTTCATGTAGCGCTGCACCTTCGTGCCCAGCTTGGTGCGGCTCTGGACGTGCCAGCGGAAGAGGTCGCCCACGCTGATGTGGACGAGGTCGAAGTCGCTGCGCCAGCATCTTCGCCTGCGTGCCCTTCCCGCTGCCCTGCGGCCCCATGATGATGTACTTGCGCACGGACCCCTCCCTGCAGGCAAGTATGCCGACTCTGTCAATCCGCTCCAATGGGCCACTTGACCCACGGCCGTGGACCGGCCGGCTCAGCCGCGGGTTAGGATGGCTGTCCGGCCCGCCCGACCGGGCGGCACGCACTGATACATAGGAGACCTGGATCATGAGAGTCGCCGCCTGCTCGTCGCGTCCCTGTCCCTGGCGCAGCCCCGTCCTGCGCCGAGGTGCCGCGAGACCGTCGAGCCGGCGCAGATTCCCGCCTATCGGCTCATCCGCCCCGACCTCGCCACCGCGGGCCAGCCCTCGCCCGAGGCGCTCGCGCGGCTCGGGGAGATGGGGTTCAGGACCGTCGTCAACCTCCGGACGGAGAAGGAAGGGGCGGCCGAGGAAAGAGCCGTCGTCGAGGCCCAGGGGTTGCGCTACGTCTCGGTGCCGATGACGGCCGACACCTTCAGCCTGGCCGACGTCGAGGCCGTCGAGAAGGTGCTCGACGACCCCTCTGCCGGCCCGGTCCTCCTCCACTGCGCGTCTTCGAACCGCGTGGGGGCGACCTGGGCGGTCATCCAGGCACGGAAGGGGAAGAGCCTCGAGGAGGCCGAGGCGGCCGGGCGGGAAGCGGGGCTGCACAGCCCGCAGATGGAGGCGGCGGTCCGGCGCGTCCTCGGGGCTCCCGCCCCGGCTCGCCCCATCGCCTCCTGTCGCGAAACCCTGACCGCGTTTCCGGCTCTCACCCTCCGGAGACGGTGAATGGACGGCTGGCTCGGACCCCTCCTCATCCTGGTCGGCTGGATCGCGCTCCAGACCTGGGTCCTGCCTCGCCTCGGTGTTCCCACCTGAGCCGTGCCCCAGCCGCGCCGGTCGGCGCGGCTGCGCGACGGAGCGGGCCCCGAGCCCGAGCCGGAGCGAAAGGAGTGAAGCTCCAGCGAGTCGTCGACTCGTTGTAACCCGTCGCGGGGGCAGGGCCATGGAGAGCGACATCCTGCTGTGGATCCACGGGCACGCGTCGCCTCCGTTGGACGCGGCCTTCCGGTTCTCCTGGCTCCTCGGCGCGTTTCGGCTCTGCGCGCCCCTCGTTCTCCTGGCCGTGGCCAGGCACCTCGCTCGGCGGGAGAAGCGGGAAGCGCTGGCCTGGCTCGCCGTGGGCGGGGCGGCGGCGGTCCTGCCCGAGATCCTGAAGGCGGTGGTGGCCCGGCCGCGGCCCACCCTGTGGCCGTGGCTCCTCCCCACGTCCGGCTACTCTTTCCCGAGCGGCCACGCCGTCGCTGGGACGGCGCTCTACCCCCTCCTCGGCTGGCTGGCGACGCGCGGGCGAGGACTGGGCCGGGCCGGCTTCGGGCTCGGGCTCGCCGTCGGGGTGTTCGTCGGCGTGGGGCGCCTCTACGTCGGCGTACACTGGCCGAGCGACGTCGTGGCCGGCTGGGCGATCGGCACCGCGCTGAGCCTCGCCGCGGCACGCTGGCTTGACAGCCCCGGCGGCCTCCTCTAGAGTCGTGCGTCTGGGAAGTCCGCAGACACATGACCCCGCGCGCGAACACGGCCCTGCGTACCGATCGCGGCGGAGCCGTGTGCCGCTGGCGTCCCGTGTTCCATTACTGGCACCCGTAGCGGCGGCCCCTCGGGGTTCGCCGCCACGAGCGGGTTCCCTGGGGATGCGGACGCCGGTCGAGAAGGCCTCTTCAGGGAAACCCGGAGAGGCTTTCGTGCTTCAGGGCGCAGGGACGGCGATCGCAGTCAGCCTGACGGAGGAGACGACCGCCGCGGTCGTCGACCGGATGGCGGCGCTCGCTCCGCGTCGCCGACCTCTTCGAGGTGCGCGCCGACTTCGTGCGCGACCTCGACCTGGGCGCCCTGCTGAAGGGCCGGACGAAGCCGATCCTCTTCACCTGCCGCTCGGAGTCGGAGGGCGGCCGGTCGCCCGACGGCGACCACGCCTCGAGGCGCCGCGCTGCTGTCCGAGGCCGTCGACCTCGGCTTCGACCTCGTGGACGTGGAGGCTCGTTCCGGCTTCGCCGACGTCGTCGCGTCGAAGGCGGGGCGCGGGCTCGTGCTCTCGTGGCACGACTTCGAGGGCACGCCGGACGATCTCGACGGCGATCTACGACCGGATGGCCGCCCAGCAGCCCGACGTCGTCAAGATCGCGGTGACCGCGCGCTCGGTCGCCGACCTCGGCCGACTGCTCGCCTTCGCGTCGCGTCGCGCGGCCGACCGCCGGCCCGCGGCTCGTCGCCCTCGCCATGGGCCCGCTCGGCGTCGCCTCGCGGATCCTCGGCGGCCGCTACGGCGCGCCCTTTCACGTTCGCCTCGCCGGAGAGCGGCCGCGAGGCCGCGCCCGGGCAGCTGCCGGCCGGCCGCTCTCGCCGGCACGTACCGCGTCCGCTCGATCTCACCCTCGACGCGCGTCTACGGCCTCCTCGGCTCGGACGTCCTGCGCAGCCTCTCGCCCGCGATCCAGAACCGCGCCTTCGCCGAGCGCGGGCATCGACGCCGTCTACGTGCCGCTGCAGGCGGAGTCGATGGCCGCCTTCGCGTCGGCCCTGCCCGCGCTCGACGCTCTCCGGCTTCAGCGTGACGCGCCCGTACAAGAGGCGAGATCCTGCCGCACCTCGACTCGGTCACGCCCCACGCCGCCGAGGCGAGGTCGGCGAACACGGTCGTGGTGCAGGACGGCCGCCTCGTGGGCCTGAGCACCGACGGCGACGGCGTCCTCGTCCCCCTGCGCCGGCGCCTCGACCCGGCGCGGCAGCGACGTCGCGATCGTCGGCGCGGGCGGCGCGGCCCGGGCCGCGGCGTTCGCCCTCGTCCGCGCGGGCGCGCACGTCACCGTTCTCGCGCGGCGGCCGGAGCAGGCGGCCGAGGTGGCGGCCGCCACCGGCTGCGCCTCCGCCGGCCTCGACGCCCTTCCGGGCCTCCGGTGGGACGTGCTGGTGAACGCCACGCCCGTCGGCTCGGGGGCGCTTCCCGGGCCGGATGCCCGTCCCGCGCGAGGGCGCTCCGGCCGGGAGCCGTCGTGTTCGACATGGTCTACGAGCCGCGCGAGACGCCGCTCCTCGCGGCGGCGAGGGCGAGGGGCTGCGTCGACGATCGACGGCGTCGAGATGCTGGTGGCGCAGGCGGTGGGGCAGTTCGAGGCGTGGACGGGCGCCTCGGCGCCGGTCGAGGCGATGACCGAGGCCGCGCTCGCGGGCGATCGCGGGCCGCCCGCCGGACGGGGCGTGATGAACGGCACGCACCGTCTCGCGCAGGTCCCGCCCGGGAGTGCAGTGCTTCGTGGGCGAGGAGGCCCGGCGTCGCCGCCTCGTCGAGGAGACGGTCGTGTCGGTCTTCGAGGGCTGGGACTACGAGGAGATCATCCCTCCCCTCTTCGACTACGCCGACGTCTTCACCGGCGAGGCCCTCGCCCCGAAGACGTACTCCTTCGTGGGCCGCGACGGGAACGTGCTCGCGCTCCGGCCCGACTTCACGAGCCTCCTCGCCAAGATCGCGGCGGGGCGGCTGCGCGACCGACCGGCGCCCCTGCGGCTCTACTACTCGGGCGAGGTCGTGCGCTACGAGCCCGTGAAGGCGGGCCGGCAGAGCGAGCTGCACCAGATGGGCCTCGAGCACCTGGGCGGCGACGCGCCGCGCGGCCGACGCCGAGGTCCTCGCGATCGCCGCCGAGTGCCTCGAGCGGCTCGGCGCGCGCGGGCTGGGTCCTGGCCCTCGGCCACGTCGGGGTCTTCAACGGGCTCGTCGAGGGCGCGGGGCTCGACGCCGAGCGGCTCGAGGTCGCTGCGCGAGCGGGTCGAGTCGAAGGACCCGGCGGGCGTGCGCCACGCCCTCGAGAGGGCAGGGCTCTCTCCGGCCGACCGCCGCCGCGCTCGAGAGGCTGACCGCGATGGCCGGCGGGCTCGACGTCCTCGACGAGGCGGCGCGCGCCTTCGCCTTCTGCGCCCCCGCGGCCGCGGCCGTTGGGCGAGCTGCGCGCGGTGGCCGCCGCCCTCGCGCGCGGCCGGCCTCGCCGACCGCCTGGCGGTGGACCTCGGCGAGGTGCGCGGCCTCGACTACTACACCGGCCTCGTCTTCCGCGTCTTCGCTCCCGGCCTCGGCTTCGAGGTGGGCGGGGGCGGCCGCTACGACACGCTCCTCGCGCGGTTCGGCCGCCCGCTGCCCGCGGTCGGCTTCATGCTGGGCCTCGACCGCGTGGCCCTGCTTCTCGAGCGGCAGGGGGCGGCCTCGCCGGCCGCCGCCCGCGCCCGCGGTGAACGTCCGCGGCGAGCGACCTCGGGCGCGGCGCTCGCCGAGGCGCGGGAGAGGCGCGCCCGGGGCGCGCGCGTCCGCTTCGGAAACGGTGGCGCCCGATGAGCCTCACCGTCGCCCTCTCGAAGGGCAAGCTCCTCGCCGGGCCGGAGGCGCTCTTCCGCCGCGCGGGGCTGCCCTTCCCCGACGGCGAGGGCCGCAAGCTCGTCGTCCCCGCGGGCGACCTGCGCTTCCTGTTCGTGAAGGACATGGACGTGCCGACCTACGTCGAGTACGGCGTCGCCGACTGCGGCGTCGCCGGCCGCGACGTGCTGCTCGAGACGGGGGCCGACGTGCTCGAGCCGCTCGACCTCGGCTTCGGCCGCTGCCGGCTCGTGGTGGCGAGCCCGGCGGGCTCGGGCTTCGCGCCCGACCGCTCGGCGACGACGCGGGTGGCGAGCAAGTACGCGCGGGTGGCGGCCGCGCACTTCCTCGGCCGCGGCCTCGCCGTCGAGGTGGTGAGGCTCGCGGGCTCGGTCGAGATCGCGCCCGGCCTCGGCCTCGCCGACTGCATCGTGGACGTGGTGGAGACCGGCCGCACCCTCGCCGAGAACGGCCTCGAGGTGATCGAGACGGTGGCCGAGTCGTCGGCCCGCCTCGTCGTCAACCGCGCCAGCTTCCACGCCCGGCGCGAGGAGGTGCAGCGCCTCGTGGAGACGCTGCGGGGGGCATCGCGATGAGGACCTCGTGTCACGGCAGCGCCGGCTGGAAGCGCTGGCTCGCCGTCGCTGCCGCGGTCGAGCGCGCCCCGGCCGGAGGTCGTGCGCGCGGCTCGAGGCGATCGTCCGCGCGGTGCGGCGCGAGGGCGACGCGGCGCTCGTGCGCCTCACCGCGCGCTTCGACGGCGTCCGCCTCACGCCGCCGGCAGCTGCGCGTGCCCGCCCGCGAGATCCGCGCGCTCGCCGCGACAGGCCGACCCGCGGGTGGTCGCCGCGCTGCGGGCGATGGCCCGGCAGATCGAGGCGTTCCACCGCCGGCAGCTCGATCCGGGCTTCCGGCAGTCGGCTCGCCGACGGCTCGGTGCTCGAGGAGGTCGTGAGGCCCCTCGCCTCGGCCGGCCTCTACGTGCCGGGCGGCGGCGGGCGCCTACCCGTCGTCCGTCCTCATGAACGCGATCCCGGCGCGGGTGGCCGGCGTGCCGCCGGATCGTCGTCGTCACGCCGCCGCGCACGCTCGAGCGAAACCCCGCGGTGGCGGCGGCGATCGTCGTGGCCGGCGTCGAGGAGCACGTCTTCCGGGTCGGCGGCGCCCAGGCGGTGGCGGCTCTCGCGTACGGGACGAGGACCGTCCCGGCCGTCGACAAGATCGTCGGCCCCGGCAACGCCTACGTCGCGGCGGCCAAGCGGCTCGTGCGCGGGCAGGTGGAGATCGACTCCGAGGCGGGGCCGAGCGAGGTCGCGATCCTGGCCGACGACACGGCCGACCCCGGCTGGGTGGCGGCCGACCTCCTGGCCCAGGCCGAGCACGGCAGCGGCGACGAGACGGTCGTCCTCGTCACGACGTCGCGCGAGCTGGCCGCGGAGACGGCTACGGCTCGTGGCGGACGGCGTGTCGCTTCGTGGCCAACGCCGCGAGGGCCCGGCGAGCCCTGGCGCGGCACGGCGCGGTCGTCCTCGTGAAGGACCTCGAGGACGGGCGTCGCGGCGGTGAACGCGCTCGCTCCCGAGCACGTCGAGGTGATGACGAAGGGCGCCTCGCGAGTGGCGCGGGGGATCGTGGGCGGAGCCGTGTTCGTGGGCCCGTACGCGCCGGTGGCGGTGGGCGACTACGGCGTCGGCCCGAACCACGTCCTCCCGACCGGCGGCGCCGCGCGCTTCGCCTCGCCCCTCTCCGTCCGCGACTTCGAGCGCCGGCAGAGCGTCGTGACGATGACGCGGGAAGGCCTCGCGCGCGTGGCCGAGGGCGTCGTGCGGGTGGCGGTGGCCGAGGGCTTCCGCGGCCACGCCCAGAGCGTTCTCACGCGGTTCGAGGGGGAGTGATGGACCCGCTGCGCCACGTCAAGCCGGCCGTGCGCGTCCCTCGCCGCGTACACGCTGGCGCTGCGCGAGGCGCCGGTCAAGATCAACCAGAACGAGAACCCCTGGGACCTCCCGGAGGCGGTGAAGCGGCGCGTGCTCGAGAAGGCGCTCGCCCGCCCCTGGTCCCGCTACCCGGACTTCGACCCGAGGGAGCTGCTCCTCGCCCTGGCGCGCTTCTCGGGCTGGCGCGCCGACGGGGTGCTGGCGGGCAACGGCTCGAACGAGCTGATCGAGGCGCTGCTCCTCGTGACCGTCGGCCCCGGCACGCGCGTCGTCATCCCGGAGCCCACGTTCACGCTCTACGCGCTGATGACGACGATCCTCGGCGGCGAGCCGGTGCGGGTGCCGATGCAATCCCGAGGCGCCTCGTCTGGGCCGTGCGCCGAGGGATCCGCCAGCACGGACGCTCCCGGTCTCGCCTACGACGTCGAGGCCCTCCGGAAGGCTCGCGAGCAAAGCCGAGCCTCGGTCACGATCGTCTGCTCGCCCAACAACCCCACCGGGACCAGCCTCGAGCTGGCCGAGGTCGAGCGGCTCTGCCGGGACGGCGACTCGCTCGTGGTGATCGACGAGGCGTACCACGAGTTCTCCGCCCGGACGGTGGTGCCCCTCCTGGAGCGCCACCCGAATCTCGTCGTCCTCCGCACCTTCTCGAAGGCCCTGGCGCTGGCCGGCCTGCGGGTGGGCTACCTCTTGGCCTCGCCCGAGCTGGTGCGCGAGGTCAACAAGGCGCGCCTGCCGTACAACCTGAACTTCTTCTCCCAGATGGCCGCGATCGCGTCCCTCGAGGAGAAGGACGTGCTCGCGGCGAGCGTCCACCGCCTGGTCGCGGAGAGGGAGCGACTCCTCGCGCGCCTCGCCGACGTCCCCGGGGTGCGGGCGTGGCCCTCGGAGGCGAACTTCTTCCTGCTCGAGTGCCTCTCCGCCGACCCGAAGGCCGTCTTCGCCTCGATGCTGCGACGTGGGGTGCTCGTGCGTGACGTCACCTCCTACCCGACGCTCGAACGCTGCCTGCGCGTGAGCGTGGGCAGCGAGGCGGAGAACGACGCCTTCCTGCACGCCCTGGGGACGGCCCTGGCGGAGGCCGGCATGGATCTCGCCACCGGGAGGGCCTAGTGACGCAGGCCAAGTCACGAGCGACACGGCGGCAAGGCGGGCGCGCGACGACCGCGCGCACTGGGAAAGTCGAGCGAAAGACCCGCGAGACGGACATCGCCCTGAGCCTGATCCTCGACGGCGCGGGCCGCTCGCGGATCCGCACCGGCATCGGCTTCCTCGACCACATGTTGACGTCCCTCGCCACCCACGCCCGCTTCGACCTCGACGTCCGCTGCGAGGGCGACCTGCACGTGGATGCCCACCACTCCGTCGAGGACGTCGGGATCGCCCTCGGCCAGGCCCTCAAGCAGGCGCTCGGCGAAAAGAAGGGGATCGTCCGGTTCGGCCACGCCTACGTCCCGCTCGACGAAGCCCTCACCCGGGCGGTGGTGGACCTCTCCGGCCGGCCGTGGCTGCACTTCGGCGTCCAGTTCCGGGCCCAGCGCATCGGCGACCTGCCGACCGAGCTCCTCGAGGATTTCTTCTGGGCCCTCGTGGATCACGGCCGCTTCAACCTGCACCTCGACCTCGTGCGCGGCCGCAACGCCCACCACATCGCGGAGACGCTCTTCAAGGCCACCGCCCGCGCCCTCGCCGCCGCGGTCGCCCTCGACCCGCGGGTCTCGGGCGTGCCCAGCACCAAGGGGAGCCTCTAGGCCAATGATCGCGATCGCCGACTACGGAATCGGCAACCTCGGCAGCGTGACGAAAGGCTTCCGCCGGGCGGGGGCGGAGGTCCTGCTCACCGGGGATCCCGAGCTGCTTCGCCGTGCCGACGCCATCGTCCTGCCCGGCGACGGGGCCTTCGGCGCCACGATGGCCGAGGTCGAGCGGCGGGGGCTCGTCCCCGTCCTGCGCGAGGCGGCCGAGCAGGGAAAGCCCCTGCTCGGCATCTGCATCGGGATGCAGCTCCTCTTCGAGGAGAGCGAGGAGCACGGGCGCCACCGCGGGCTCGGCTTCCTGCCGGGCCGGGTGCGCCGGTTCGAGCGGCGAGCTGCCCGTGCCCCACATGGGCTGGAACCGGCTGCGCGGCCGCCGGTCCCACCCGATCCTGGACGGGATCCCCGACGGGGCCCACGTCTACTTCGTCCACTCGTACTTCTGCGACGCGCCCGAGGACGTGGTGATCGCCTCGTCCGACTATGGCCGCGACTTCCCGGCGATCGTGGGCAAGGGCAGCGTTCTCGGGGTGCAGTTCCACCCCGAGAAGAGCCAGGAGGTCGGCCTGCGCATGGTGGCGAGCTTCGTCGAGATCGTGGCGGCGAGGAGGGCGGCGTGATCGTCGTTCCCGCCATCGACATCCGGAAGGGGCGAGTCGTGCGCCTCGTCCAGGGCCGCACCCGTGACGAGACCCTCTACGGGGTAGACCCGGCCGAGATGGCCCGGCGCTGGGAAGCGGAGGGAGCCGAGCGGATCCACCTCGTGGACCTCGACGCGGCGATCGACGGCATTCCGCAGCCGGAGACGGTCGGCGCGGTGGTGGCGGCGGTCCGCATCCCCGTCGAGGTGGGCGGCGGGATCCGCTCGCTCGAGGACGCGAGACGCTACCGCGAGCTCGGGGCCGACCGGGTCATCTTCGGCACCGCGGCGGTCTCGCGCCCGGACGCCGTCCAGGCGGCGGTCTCGCACTGGCCGGAGGCGGTGGCGGTGGCCATCGACGCCCGCGACGGCCGGGTGGCGGTCGCCGGCTGGAACGAGGTCACCGACGTGGACGCGATCGAGCTCGCCGCCACCGTGGAGGGCTGGGGCGTCGTGCGTGTGCAGTTCACCGACGTGCGGCGGGACGGGACGCTGGTCGGCCCCAACCTCGAGGCCATCGAGGCGCTCGGCCGCAAGACCGGCCTCCGGATCACCGCGGCGGGCGGGGTCTCCGGGGTGGAGGACCTGGTGCGCCTCGCCGCCCTCCAGCCGTTCGGGGTGGACGAGGTGATCGTGGGGAAGGCGCTCTACGAGGGGCGCTTCACCCTCGCCGCGGCCCGGAAGGCTCTCGCCGAGGGGGAGGCGACCCGCTGATGCTCGCGAAGCGCCTCATCCCCTGTCTCGACGTGGACCGCGGCCGCGTGGTGAAGGGCGTGCGCTTCGTCTCGCTGCGGGACGCGGGTGACCCGGTCGAGGCGGCGGCCCGCTACGACGCCGAGGGTGCCGACGAGCTCGTCTTCCTCGACATCACGGCCTCGTCCGACGCGCGGCCGATCGTCCTCGACATGGTGCGGCGCGTGGCCGACGCGGTCTACCTGCCGTTCACGGTGGGCGGCGGCGTGCGGACGGTGGACGACGCCGAGGCCCTCCTGCGCGCGGGAGCCGACAAGGTCGCGGTCAACACGGCGGCCGTTCACGACCCCGGGCTGCTCGAGGAGCTGGCCCGGCGCTTCGGCTCGCAGGCCGTCGTCCTCGCGGTCGACGCGCGCGCGACGGGGCGCGGGGGCTGGGAGGTGTTCGTCCACGGCGGGCGCACGCCCACCGGGAAGGACGCGGTCGCCTGGGCGCGCGAGGGAGCGGAGCGCGGGGCGGGCGAGATCCTGCTCACGAGCATGGACCGCGACGGGACGAAGGACGGCTTCGACGTGCCGCTCACCCGCGCCGTGGCCGACGCCGTCCGCGTGCCGGTCGTGGCCTCGGGCGGGTGCGGCACGGTGGCGCACATGGCGGAGGCCCTCACCGAGGGGCGCGCCAGCGCCGCCCTCGCCGCCTCGATCTTCCACTTCGGCGAGATCCGCATCCCCGAGGCGAAGGCGGAGCTGCTGCGCGCGGGGGTCGAGGTGCGGCCGCCGGCGGAGTCGGGTGTCGCCTCGGTCGCGAGCGGGGGGCGGTGATGGCGCTGACCATGCCGGCCGGCCTCGTCTTCGACGCGAGCGGCCTCCTGCCCGTCGTCGCGCAGGACCGCGCGAGCGGCGACGTGCTCATGGTCGCGTGGGCGAACGCCGAGGCCCTGGCGAGGACCGCCGAGACGGGGGTCGCCCACTTCTGGAGCCGGAGCCGGAAGGCGCTCTGGAGGAAGGGCGAGACGTCGGGGCACGAGCTGCGCGTCGTCGAGGCGCGCGCCGACTGCGACCGGGACACGCTCCTGCTCGTCGTCGAGCCCACGGGACCCGCCTGCCACACCGGCACCCGCACCTGCTTCGGCGAGACGTCGCCGACCGCCGCGGGCATGCTGGAGGAGCTGGCCCGGGTCGTGGCGGAGCGCGCGAATGCGCCGACCGAGGAGTCCTACACGGCGCGGCTCCTCGCGAAGGGCCCGGACCAGGTGCTGAAGAAGATCGGGGAGGAGGCGACCGAGGTCGTCCTCGCCGCGCGTCGGCGAGAGCGACGAGCGGCTGGCCGAGGAGTCGGCCGACCTCCTCTACCACCTGCTGGTGGCGCTGCAGCAGCGCGGCCTGCCGCTCGCCCGCGTGATGGACGAGCTTCGGAAGCGGAGGAGCCCGTCCCCCGGAGTCCCTCGGGATGACGAAAGGCGACACATGAACGCGCTGAGCTACGAGGAGTACGAGCGCCTGTCGGAGGCCGGCCGGCCGGTGCCCGTCTTCCGCGAGGTGCCGGGTGACCTGCGGACGCCGGTCTCGGCCTTCCTGTCCCTCGCCGCGCGCGCGGAGCGGGCCTTCCTGCTCGAGAGCGTCCTCGGCGGCGAGCGCCTCGCCCGGTACTCCTTCCTCGGCCGCGACCCGGTCGCGCGCCTCGAGGTGCGGGGCGGGCGAGGTCGTCGTGCACGACGCCTCCGGCACGCACGAGGAGAAGGAGGGCCTCCTCGGGGCGCTCCGGGCGCGGCTCGGGACGCAGCCCGCCGAGATCCCCGGCCTCCCGCGCTTCACCGGCGGGGCGGTCGGCTACCTCACCTGGGACGCGGCGCGGCTCTTCGAGCGGCTCCCCGACCACCACGGCGCGGCGCAGGGGGTCGTGGCCTCCTTCGCCTTCTACGGCTCGCTCGTGGCCTTCGACCACGTGCGGCAGCGCCTCGTCCTGATCGCCCTCGCCGAGCCGGGGAGCCGCGCGCGCCTTCGACCGCGCGCAGCAGGTGCTCGACGGCTTCGAGGAGGACCTCGGCTGGGAGCGCCGTCCCTCGGCGACGCGCCGCTCCGAGCCGCCGCCGGCCCTGCCGCTGACGGACGGCGGCGCCTTCCGCGAGGCCGTCCTCGCGGCCAAGGAGCACATCGCGGCGGGCGACATCTTCCAGGTCGTGCTGTCGCGCCAGCACACCGTGGACTGCGGCATCGACCCCTTCACCGTCTACCGCGCGCTGCGCATGGTGAACCCGTCGCCCTACATGTACTTCCTGAAGGACGGCGACGCCGCGATCGCCGGCGCCTCCCCGGAGATGCTCGTGCGGGTCGAGGGACGGAAGGTCGAGACGCGGCCGATCGCGGGCACGCGCCCGCGACACGACGGACGGGGCGACGACGCGATCGCGCGCGAGCTGCTGGCCGACGAGAAGGAGCGGGCCGAGCACCTGATGCTCGTGGACCTCGGCCGCAACGACCTCGGCCGGGTCTGCCGCTTCGGCAGCGTGCAGGTGGCGGAGCTGATGAAGGTCGAGCACTACAGCCACGTGGCCCACATCGTGAGCTCGGTGGTCGGGGAGCTGGAGGAGGGGAAGGACGCTCTCGACGCCCTCGCCGCCACCTTCCCGGCGGGGACGCTGTCCGGGCGCGCCGAAGATCCGGGCCATGCAGATCATCGACGAGCTCGAGCCGCGGGCCCGCGGCCTCTACGGCGGAGCCCTCGGCTACATCGACCTCGGCGGCAACCTCGACTTCTGCATCGCGATCCGCACGCTCCTGCTGCAAGGCGGGAAGGCCACTCTCCAGACGGGCGCCGGCATCGTGGCCGACTCCGACCCGGCGTACGAGGAGCGGGAGACGGAGGCGAAGGCCCAGGCGCTCTTCGAGGCGCTGAAGCTCGCGGGAGGCCTCGCATGATCCTCCTCGTCGACAACTACGACTCCTTCACCTTCAACCTCTACCAGTACCTCGGGGAGCTGGGGGCGGAGGTGAAGGTCGTCCGCAACGACGCGCTTGAGCGTCGAGGACGCCCTCGCCCTGCAGCCCGGAGCGCATCGTCATCTCGCCGGGGCCGGGGACGCCCGACGAGGCGGGGATCAGCCTCGAGCTCATCCGCCGCTCGCCGGTGCCGCTCCTCGGCGTGTGCCTCGGCCACCAGGCGCTCGGCCAGACGTTCGGCGGCAAGGTCGTGCGCGCGCCGAAGCTCATGCACGGCAAGACCTCCGAGATCCGCCACGACGGGAAGACGATCTTCGCCGGCCTGCCCGACGTCTTCACCGCGACGCGCTACCACTCGCTGGTGGTGGCGCCGGAGAGCGTCCCCGACTGCCTCGAGGTGTCGGCCTGGACGGACGGCGGGGTCGTGATGGGCCTGCGCCACCGCGAGCGGCCGCTCGAGGGCGTGCAGTTCCACCCCGAGAGCATCCTCACCACTCGCCGGCAAGGACCTGCTGCGGAACTTCCTCGGCCTCGGGGCGAAGGTCAGCATCAAGCGCCACCTGGCGAAGGTCGCCCGCGGCGAGCGGCTCAGCCGAGGACGAGGCGGCCCAGGCGATGGGCTCGATCATGGACGGCGAGGCGACGCCGGCCCAGATCGGCGCGCTCCTCGCGGCGATGGCCGCGCGGGGGGAGACCGAGGACGAGGTGGTGGGCTTCGCCCGGGCCATGCGGGCGCGGGCCGTGCCGCTCGCCTCGCAGGGTGCCGTGGACACCTGCGGCACCGGCGGCGACGGCGCGGGCACGTTCAACATCTCGACCGTGGCCTCGTTCGTGGTGGCGGCCTGCGGCGTGCCGGTGGCCAAGCACGGCAACCGCTCGGCGAGCGGCACCTGCGGCAGCGCCGACGTGCTCGAGGCGCTCGGCGTCCGGATCGACGCGCCGCCGGCGACGGTGCAGAAGGCGCTCGACGCCGCCGGGCTGGACCTTCCTCTTCGCCCCGAAGTTCCACGCCTCGACCCGGCACGCGGTCGGGCCCGCGCAAGGAGATGGGCGTGCGGACCGCGTTCAACCTCCTCGGCCCGCTCACGAACCCCGCCCGGCCCGGAAGGCCAGGTGGTCGGCGTGCCGAAGGCCGAGCTCGCGCCCTTCGTCGCGCGCTGCCTGCAGCGGCTCGGGACGAAGCGGGCCTGGGTCGTGAACGGCAGCGGCCTCGACGAGCTGACCCTCGCCGGTCCCACCGACGGTCGCCGAGCTGGACGACGGCGACGTCCGGACGTTCACCGTCACGCCGGAGGACGCGGGCCTCGCCAGCGGCTCCGCTCGACGCGCTGCGCGGGGGCGACCCGCAGGCGAACGCGGCGATCGCGCGCGACGTGCTCGCGCGGCGCGCCGGGGCCGAAGCGCGACGTCGTGCTGCTCAACGCCGCCGCCGCGCTCCTGGTCGCGGGCCGGGCGAAGGACCTGCGCGACGGCGTGCGCGCAGGCGGCCGCCGCGATCGACGACGGGCGGGCCCTCCGCCTGCTCGACCGGGTGAGGGAGGCCCTCGCGTGAGCGACCGCGGCTCCGTCCTCGACGCCATCCTCGCGAGGACGCGCGAGCGCGTGGCGACGGAGCAGGAGCGGCGGCCGCTCGGCGCTCTCGCACCCGGCGGTGCGCCAGGCGCCCCCGGTGCGCCCGTTCGCCGCCGCGATCGCCCGGCCGGGCCGGCTGAACGTGATCGCCGAGCACAAGCGGCGCTCCCCCTCCCGGGGGACGATCCGCGAGGACCTCGCGCCCGCCGACGTCGCGCGCGGGTACGAGGCGGCCGGCGCCGCCGCGATCTCGGTCCTCACCGACGAGCCGTTCTTCGGCGGGCGGATGGCGCACCTCGAGGAGGTGCGGCGGGCGACCGCGCTGCCCGTGCTGCGCAAGGACTTCGTCCTCGACCCCTGGCAGGTCTGGGAGGCGCGCGCGGCCGGGGCCGACGCCGTCCTCCTGATCGTCGCCGCCCTCACCGACGCCGAGCTCGCGCAGCCTCCTCGCGGTGACGCGCGAGGCGGGCGTCGACGCGCTCGTCGAGGTGCACGACCGGGCGGAGCTCGATCGCGCGCTCGCGGCGGGGTCGCGGATCGTCGGGGTGAACAACCGCGACCTGCGGACGCTCACCGTCTCGCTCGACACGGCCCTCGCCCTCGCCCCGGCCATCCCGGACGACGTGGTGGCGGTGGCGGAGAGCGGCATCCGCAGCGGGAGCCGACGTGCGCCGCCTCCGCGACGCGGGCTTCGACGCCTTCCTCGTGGGCGAGCACCTCATGGCCGCGCCCGACCCGGGCGACGCGCTGCGCCAGCTCCTCGTGGCGGCGGAGCTTTCCACGGGAGAGCCACGGTGACCCGCCTCTTCGTCAAGGTCTGCGGGATCACGACGCCGGACGACGGCGTGGCCGCCGCCGAGGCGGGCGCCGACGCGATCGGCTTCGTCTTCTGGCCGGAGAGCCCGCGCGCGGTGACGGTCGAGCGGGCGCGGGCGATCGGCGCGGCCCTGCCGCCCTTCGTGGTGCGGGTCGGCGTCTTCGTCGACGCGGCCCGGGACGAGATGGCGCGGGTCGCGGACGCGGTCGGGCCTCGACCTGCTCCAGCTGCACGGGGACGAGCCGCCCGAGGCCCTCGGCGGCCTCCCGCGACGGGCGCTCAAGGCGGTCCGCGTCGGGGACGGGCTTCGCGCCGGAGGACGCGCTGCGTTACGAGGGGCGGGCGGCCGGCCTCCTCCTCGACACCCGGGCCCGGGGGCGCCTGGGGGCACCGGGCCGCGCGTTCGACTGGTCGCTCGTGCGCGGCGTCTGGCCGAGCGCGTCCCGCTTCCTGATGCTCGCGGGCGGGCTCGACCCCGGCGAACGTGCACGCCGCGATCGAAGCCGTGCGGCCCGCACGGGTCGACGTGTCGAGCGGCGTGGAGACGGCTCCCGGCCGCAAGGACCCGGCCAGGTGCGGGAGTTCGTGGAGGCGGTGCGGGCGGGGAGTCGGTCGGCGGGGAGGGAGGGCGGGCATGAGCGCGGACGTGACACGGCACGCGGGCGTCTGGCCCGACGCGGGCGGCCACTTCGGCCCCTACGGCGGGCGCTACGTCCCGGAGACGCTCATGGAGCCCCTCCGCGAGCTGGAGGAGGCGTACGCGGCCGCGCGCCGCGACCCGGCCTTCGAGGCCGAGCTCACGCGCCTCCTCCGCGACTACGTCGGGCCGCCCCACGCCCCTCGGCCTCGCCGAGCGGCTCTCCGAGCGGCTCGAGTGCCGCGTGTGGCTGAAGCGGGAGGACCTGTGCCACACCGGCGCCCACAAGATCAACAACGCCGCTCGGCCAGGCCCTGCTCGCGAAGCGGATGGGAAAGACGCGCGTGGTGGCGGAGACGGGGGCGGGCCAGCACGGGGTCGCGACCGCCACCTGCTGCGCCCTCCTCGGCCTCGACTGCGTCGTCTACATGGGCACCGAGGACATGGCGCGCCAGGCCCCGAACGTGAAGCGGATGCGGCTCCTCGGCGCGGAGGTGCGCGGGGTGGGCTCCGGCACGCGCACGCTCAAGGACGCGATCAACGAGGCGATGCGCGACTGGGTCACGAACGTGCGGACGACCCACTACCTGCTCGGGTCGGTCCTCGGCGCGCACCCCTACCCGGCCATGGTGCGCGATTTCCAGGCCGTCATCGGGCGTGAGGCCCGCGCGCAGGTGCTCGAGGCGGACGGCCGCCTGCCGGACCTGCTCGTCGCCTGCGTGGGCGGTGGCTCGAACGCGATCGGGCTCTTCTTCGCCTTCCTCGAGGACGCGGGCGTGCGCATGGTGGGAGTCGAGGCGGGCGGCCGCTCGGCCCGGCCGGGCGAGCACGCCGCGCGGTTCCTGGCCGTCGAGGGCTCGGGGGCGGGAGTGGGGGTGCTGCAGGGCACGCGGACGTACCTGCTGCAGGACGAGGCCGGCAACATCCTGCCGACACACTCCGTCTCCGCCGGCCTCGACTACCCGGCGGTCGGCCCCGAGCACGCGCTCCTGCACGACGAGGGTCGTGTCCAGTACGCCTCGGTCGACGGACGAGGAGGCCGTGGCGGCCTTCCACCTCCTTGGCGAGACCGAGGGCATCCTGCCCGCGCTCGAGTCGGCACACGCGGTGGCGTGGCTCGTCCGCGAGGCGGCGGCCTTCGCGGGCGGACGGTGATCCTGAACATGAGCGGCCGCGGCGACAAGGACCTGGGGATACTGGAGGGCAACCCATGAAGCGCGTCAACGTGAAGGGGACGAGCCCGTACGAGCCGGTCGTGGGCTACTCGCGGGCCGTGCGCGTGGGGCAGGGCGTGCACGTCGCGGGCACGACCGCCACCGGCGAGGACGGGAAGATCGTCGGCAAGGGCGACGCGTACGCCCAGGCGTTGCAGTGCTTCAAGAACATCGAGAAGGCGCTCCACGAGGCCGGCGCCAACTTCCGCGACGTGGTGCGCACCCGGATGTACGTGACCGACATCGCGCGCTGGGAGGCGGTGGGCCGGGCCCACGGGCAGATCTTCCGCGACATCCGGCCCGCGGCCACGATGGTCGAGGTCCGGAGGCTGGTGGACCCCGACATGCTGGTCGAGATCGAGGTCGACGCGGTGGTGGGCGAGGACACGACGCAGCGCCTGCCGAAGAAAGGGATCCGCTGAGGCGCGGCATGAAGCGCATCGGGGACAGGTTCGCGAGGCGTCGGGCCGAGGGGAGACCGGCCTTCGTCGCCTTCCTGACCGCGGGCGACCCGTCCCTCGACCGCACGGTCGAGGCGGCGGTCGAGCTCGACCGCGCGGGAGCCGACGTCCTGGAGCTGGGCGTGCCCTTCTCCGACCCGCTCGCCGACGGGCCGGTGATCCAGCGGTCGAGCGAGCGCGCGCTCGCCCGGGGCGTGACGCTCTCGAAGGTGCTGGAGGCGGTGCGGCGGATCCGCGAGCGGAGCGCGCTGCCGCTGCTCCTCTTCTGCTACTACAACCCGCTGCTGCAGCACGGCCTCGAGCGCCTCGCCGGCGAGGCGAAGGCGGCGGGAGTGGACGGCGTGCTCGTGACCGACCTCCCGCCAGAGGAGGCGGCGGAGTGGATCGCGGCGGCGCGGGCCGCCGGCCTCGACACGGTCTTCCTCGCCTCGCCGACGAGCCCGCCGGAGAGGCTGGAGCGGGTGGCCGAGGCGAGCCGCGGCTTCGTCTACGCGATCAGCCGCACGGGCGTCACCGGCGAGCGGCAGGCGCTGTCGGAGGACGCCCGGCCCCTCGTCGAGCGGCTGCGCGCGCTGACGGACGTGCCGGTGGCCCTCGGCTTCGGCCTCTCGACGCCGGAGCAGGTGCGGGAGGCGGCGGCGGTGGCCGACGGGGTGGTGGTCGGGAGCGCGCTCGTGCGCTTCCTGGAGGAGCACCCGGAGGGCGACCTCGGGGCTCGAGTGAGATGGCTGACGAGCACGACATAGGCGGAAAGTCCGAGCGGGAGCCGGCGTCGCCGGCGGCGCCGGTGAAGCCCGCCGCCGCGGCCGACGCGGCGCTGGAGGCGGCCGTCGTGAAGCGGGGCGAGGCCCAGGTGACCGACCTGCGCCGGCGCATCGACCAGATCGACGACCAGCTCATGAAGCTCCTGAACAGCCGCTCGGCGTGCGCGGTGGAGATCGGCCGCATCAAGCGGCAGATCGGGATGCCGGTGTACCAGCCCGAGCGGGAGAAGTGGATCCTCGACCGCGTGGAGAAGAACAACCCCGGCCCGCTCGACAGCGGGGCGGTGCGGCGCGTGTTCGAGCGCGTCATCGACGAGAGCCGCCGGCTCGAGCGCCTCGCGCGGGGAGGGACTGGAGGACGAAGAGGGACGTGAACCGACTGCCAAAGGCGGAGACGAACAACGGGAACGAACAACGAACGACGATAACAGAAACGGAAAGGTACCGGGTTTCCTCGCGCGTTGCGCGCACGGGCGTGCGGAACCCCGGTAGCAGAGGAATGTCCATGGTCATCGTGATGGAGCACGCGGCCAGCGAGGAGCAGGTCCAGAAGGTCATCGAATCGCTGGTCGAGGTCGGGATACGACGTCCACCGCTCGAGCGGCGTCGACTTCACGGTCCTGGGGGCGGTGGGCGTGCCCCACAAGCCGATCGACCCGCGCCTCATCGAGGTGCTGCCCGGGGTGCGGGAGGTCATCCGCGTCTCCGAGCCCTACAAGCTCGCCGGGCGCACGTTCAAGGCCGAGGACACGATCGTGGACGTGGCCGGCGTCCACGTCGGCGGCGACGGAGGTGATCGCCATGGCCGGGCCGTGCTCGGTGGAGAGCGCCGAGCAGGTCGGCGCCGTGGCGAAGTCGGTCGCCGCCTCGGGCGCCCGGATCCTCCGCGGGGGCGCCTTCAAGCCCCGCACCTCGCCCTACTCCTTCCAGGGCTACGGGGAGGAGGCGCTCAAGTGGATGCGGGCGGCGGCCGACGCCAACCGCATGGCCGTCATCAGCGAGGTCATGGACCCGCGGCAGATCGAGATGATGATGCGCTACGTGGACTGCCTGCAGGTCGGCGCCCGCAACATGCAGAACTTCGACCTGCTGAAGGAGCTCGGCCGCGTGCGCAAGCCCGTGCTCCTGAAGCGCGGGCTCTCCGCGACGATCGAGGAGTGGCTGCTCTCCGCCGAGTACGTCCTCGCCGGGGGCAACGGCCAGGTGATCCTGTGCGAGCGCGGGATCCGCACCTTCGAGAGCTACACCCGCAACACCCTCGACATCTCCGCGATCCCGGTGGTGAAGAAGCGCAGCCACCTGCCGATCGTCGTGGACCCGAGCCACGGCACCGGCCGGCGCGAGAAGGTCATCCCGATGGCGCGGGCGGCGGTGGCGGCGGGCGCCGACGGCCTCATCATCGAGGTCCACAACAACCCGGAGAAGGCCCTCTCCGACGGCCCGCAGAGCCTCTACCCCGACCAGTTCGACCGGCTGATGGGCGAGCTGCGGATCATCGCGCCCGTGCTGGGGCGCACGGTCCCGCTCGCCCGCGGGTGACCTTGGCCGCGTTCAAGCGCGAGCTCGTCGACCGCTTCTGGAGCGGGATCCCGGGGCGTGCCCTCGTCCCGCTCCTCCTCGCGATCTTCTGCACGTTCGCGGCGATCGGCTTCCTGGTGGACGTCGCCAACGTCGGCCGGATGCAGGCCCGCGCGCTCGCGGCGATCGTCGTGTTCAGCGGCCTCGTGGCGGTGGCGTTCGCGCTCATCGCCCTCCGGCGCCGCTACTGGCTGTTCGCGCCCGCCGTCGTGCTGCAGGTCCTGGTGCCGCGCTGGCTCGAGCGCTTGTGGCCGGAGGCCGCCGCCCCGCTCTCCGGGGACGCGCTCCGGCTCCGGCTGGTGGTCGACGCCGCGGGCGCCGTCGCCGGCCTCGCCATCGGCTATGCCTTCTTCATGACGTTCATCGTCCGCCAGGGCGTCCGCCGGGTCCGCGCCGAGGCCGAGATGGCGCTCGCCCGCGAGATCCACGTTTCCCTCGTCCCGCCCGCGACGCTCGAGACACCCTGGTGCGAGATGCACGGCCGCTCGATCCCGGCGGCGGAGGTGGGCGGCGACCTCGTGGACGCCCTGGTCGTGGCCGGGCGGCCCCTCGGCTTCGTGGCCGACGTGTCCGGCCACGGTGTCCCCGCCGGGACGCTCATGGGCCTCCTGAAGGCAAGCCTGCGCACCCGCCTCCGCGCTCCGGGCGACCTCGGTGGAGTCCTCGCCGACCTCAACGACGTGCTCGCGGAGCTGACCCGCTCCAACACCTTCGCCACCGCGGCCGTCCTCGCCTTCGAGTCCGGGACACGACTCGCCTACGCCCTCGCCGGCCACCCGCCGATCCTGCACTGGCGCAGCGCCGAGCGGTCGGTGGCCCGCCTGGGGGCGGGAGGAATGGCCCTCGGGATCCTCCCGGGCGAGCGCTACGCCGTGACGCACGTGGACGTGGCGCCGGGAGACGTCCTCGCCGTGCTCACGGACGGGTTCACGGAGACGATGGACCGCGGGGACCACGAGCTGGGCCTCGGGCCGATCGAGGCGGCGCTCGCGGCTCACGCCGGGGCGCCGCTGCCCGAGATCTTCGACCGGCTCCTCGGCCTCGCCCGCGCTTACGGCCCGCAGCAGGACGACCGCACGCTGCTCCTCGTCAGCGTGCGCGCGGCCTGAAGATCCGCCCGGCACCGATCCGGCGTAGAGTGCGCCGATGGCGGTTTCCCGACGCGCCGCGATCGTCCTCCTGACTCTGCTCCTCGCCCCGGCCCTCGCCACCGTCGCGGCGGCCGCGCCGCTCGACGCGGCCGCCGGGATCGCCGCTCGCCTGCGCGGGGACGCGCTCGAGACCGTGCTCGGCCTCCTGCTCGTCTTCGTGGCGCTCGTCGCGCTCGGCCTCGTGCCCGTGCAGCGGCGCGGCGAGCGCATGATCCTCGTCGCCTTCTCGCTGTTCGCCCTCGTCGAGGGAGGTCGGCTCCTGTTGGCGAGCTCGTACGTGGGGCTCCTGCTCGGGCGGGAGGTGCCCGCCGGCCGCTACGCCTTCGCGTTCCTGAGCTACGTGATCACCGTGCCGGTGAGCCTCTTCTTCGAGCAGCTGGTGGAGGGACGCTGGCGGGGGTGGGTGCGGCGCCTCTGGCAGTCACAGCTCGCGATCGCGGTTCTCGCGATGGCCGCCGACCTCGCGCGCGGCCAGCCGGGGTGGGCGAACCTCGTGGGCCAGTACGTGGTGCTCGCGTCCTGCCTCGCCGGGATCCTCGTGCTCCTCCTCCCCGGGCGCGCGTGGGGCCGCGAGCTGCGCCTGGTACGCGTGGGCTTGATGGTCCTGATGGTCACGGCCTTCGCCGCCAGCCTCGGGAACGTCGGCCTCGCGCCCTGGAGGCTTCACACCGATCCCTGGAACTTCATCTTCCTCGTCGCCTGCCTGGGCTGGGCGGCGGCCTTGCGCGTGGTGGGGACCGAGCGGCGGCTTCTCGCTCTCTCCCACGAGCTCGAGACCGCGCGGCGGATCCAGGCCTCGATCCTGCCCCGCGCGGTGCCGACGACGAAGGGCCTCGACGTGGCGGTGCGCTACGTGCCGGCCGCCGCGGTGGCGGGGGACTTCTACGATTTCCTGGTCGTGGACGACCGGCGTCTCGGAGTTTTCGTCGCCGACGTGTCCGGCCACGGCGTCCCCGCCGCCCTCGTCGCGTCGATGGTGAAGGTCGCCGCCGGGTCCCACGCGCACCTCGCCGCCGAGCCGGCCCGGTTCCTCTCGGCCCTCAACCACACCCTGTGCGGCCACCTCGACGGGCCGTTCGTCACCGCCGGCTACCTCCTGGTGGACACCGGCGCTGGTCGCATCACGTACGCCGGAGCCGGACACCCGCCTCCGCTCGTAAGCGGAGGCGGGGGCGTCGAAGCGATCGACGCGAACGGCCTGCTGATGGGCTTCGACCCCGGGGCCGCCTACATGCAGGCGGAGCGCGCGGTTCTCCCCGGCGACCGCCTGGTCCTCTACACGGACGGCGTCATCGAGGCGGCGAGCCCCGCCGGCGACTTCTACGACCGGGCGCGTCTCGAGGAGCGTCTCCGGCGGGACGGGGCACCCGGAGCCGCGGCCTTCGGCGACGGCCTTCTCGCCGAGATCGCCGCCTGGACGGGCCGCGGCCGGGACGCCTTCGACGACGACGTCACGCTCGTCGTCGTGGACATCCGGAAGGACGACCGCGCGGGCGCCTGAGGCCTCAGCGGCCGGCGGGCAGGCGCAGCTCGACGCGGAACGAGGTGTCGCCGGGAACGACCCGCACCTCGGCCGCGTCCCCGTGGAGAGCGAAGAGACGCCGCTTCACGTTCTGCAGGCCGATCCCGGTCCCCTTCCTCGCCGGCGCGTCGACGTCGCGCGGGTTCACGATCGAGATCCGCAGCTCCTCTCCCCGGCGCTCGGCCTCGATGCGGATCTCGCCGCCCTCGAGCATCTGCGCGATGCCGTGGGTGACCGCGTTCTCGACGAGCGGCTGCAGCACGAGCGGCGGCACCGCGCACGCGCGCGCGGCGTCGTCCGCCACCACCGCGTGGGAGAGCCGGTCGCCGAACCGCACCCTCTCGATCGAGAAGAGCTGCTCGGCGAGGTCGAGCTCCTCGGCGAGCGGGATCGTCTCGCGCGAGCCCACGGTGAGGCTTCGCCGCAGGAAGTCGGCGAGGCGCACGCAGAGCCGCCGCGCCTCCTCGGGCCTGCGCCGCGATGAGGGCGTTGATCGAGTTCAGGCTGTTGAAGAGGAAGTGCGGGTGGATCTGGGCCCGCAGCGCGCGCAGCTCCGCCTCGCGCGACGCGATCTCGAACTCGAGGGCGCGGCGCTCGGCCTCCTGCGAGGCGCCGAACGCCATCAGCAGGTAGTGGAGCGCCGCGGTCAGGAGGAAGAGGGCCACGCCGAGGCCGAGGAGCAGGGGGGCGACTGTCGGCAGTCGGGCGGGCAGGCCGGGGAAGACGTCGAGGCGGTCGAGGAGGCGGGCCCAGCCCCGCGCCGGCGGCGAGCCACAGCCCGGCGGAGACGAGCGCGGCGAGGAGCTGCGTGCCGAGAGAGCGGACGAGCCGCGAGAGCTGGAGAGGCGCGGCCTGGCACACCCAGAAGGCGGCGAGGCCGACGAAGCCGAAGAGGAGGGCGAGGGGCACGGCGAAGGCGAGCGCCTCGACCCACGCGAAGGGAGCGGCGAGCACGAGCTGGGCCGCGAGCAGCGGTGCCGACGATCGCCCACGCGACGAGGTAGGCGCCGAAACGGCGCCAGTCGGCGAGGATCGGGTGCATGGGTCAGGGCCTGAGTTCTTGACCTCGACGCCTCCCATGATCGCGAGGCCCGTCACCACGAGGCGCCGCTTCGCGCCCGACCGCCGACCGCGCGTTGTTCACGAAGCCTCCGAGCACCGCGTTGCCCTGGCTCACCACCTCCCACTCCTCGGGGACCTTGATCTCGATCCCGCCCCAGAACGCGAACGTGTCGAGGACGGCGGTGCGCCCCTCGGGCATCGCGGCGTGGCGGAGGTCGATCTCGCAGCCGCCCATCACGGCCATGGCCTGCCCGCCCTTGAAGTCCGGCGACGTGATGAGCGTCTTCGTGCCGCCCATGAACTGGACGATGTCTACCGCCGCCGACGGGTCCTTCGGCAGGCCGATCGGGCGGAGCGCCTTCCAGGCGATGTTGGCGCCGACGGTGAAGATGAGCAGCGCCCACACGCCACCGAACGACATGCGTCCGAGGGTCACGAGCAGGAACGCGACCCCGGCCACGATCCAGACGATCGCGCCCGAGCCCTGCCGGGTCGGGGACATCGCCTTCACGAGACCGACCGCGATGAGGGCGAGGGGCCAGAAGCGGAAGATGGCGCTGCCGTCCACGAGGCCGAGGCTGTCGAGCGCCATCACGAGGCCCGAGAGCATGACCACCAGCCCGATCACGAGGCGGGGGGTCACCCGGAGGGTGCCGTCGGCAGGAGGGCGAGTCCATGCGGAGCCTTCGGCGGTCGCATCCTCGACGGTCTTGTCCTTGAGGGCCTTTGCGTAAAGGCGGCCCGGCTCGTCGTCGGACTCGGGGTTCATCGTCTGCCTCCGCCCATAACTTACGGCCAAAGAGGGGTTTCCGGAAGCCGGGAATCGGCCAATCCCCGGCGTCCACCGGCGGACGCCGGACCCTTTCGGCCTAGAATGCCGTAAAGCAGGACGGCATGATCGGCACCACGATCTCCCACTACAAAGTGCTCGAGGAGATCGGACGGGGAGGCATGGGGGTCGTCTACCGCGCCCTCGACACGAGCCTCGGCCGCGAGGTCGCCCTCAAGGTGCTGAAGCTCAGCGGCCGGCCGCGACCCGGAGCAGGAGCGCCGGCTCAAGCAGGAGGCGCGGGCCGCCGCGTCGCTCGCCCACCCGGCGGTCTCGGTCGTCTACGAGATCGACGAGGCCGACGGGGCGACGTTCATCGCGATGGAGCTGGTGCGGGGCCGTCCCCTCGCCGCCCTCCTGGCCGGCGCCCCGCTCGACCCGTCCCGCGCGCTCGACCTCGCGATCGAGGTGGCGGAGGGGCTCGCCGAGGCCCACTCCCGCGGCGTCGTCCACCGCGACCTCAAGCCGAAGAACGTCATGCTCACCGAGTCGGGGCACGCGAAGATCATCGACTTCGGTCTCGCCAAGCTCGTCCGGCCCCGCCCGCCTTTCGAGAGCGGGGCCGACACGCCCGCCTGGGGCGACACCGACCCCGGCCGGATCCTCGGCACCGCCGCCTACATGTCGCCCGAGCAGGTCCGTGGCACGGAGGTGGACGCGCGCAGCGACCTCTTCGCCTTCGGCGCGCTCCTCTACGAGATGCTGTCGGGCGAGCCGGCCTTCCGCCGCGAGACCGGGGTCGAGACGCTGCACGCCGTGCTCAAGGAGCCGGCGCCGCGGCTGCGGGAGCAGGGGCTCGAGGCGCCGGGGCCCGTCCTCCAGCGCGTCCTCGACCGCTGCCTCGCCAAGGCCCCCGGCGACCGCTACGCGTCGGCCGGCGACCTGCTGTCCGACCTGCGGGAGGCACGCCGCCGCTCGAGGCGGCCGCCGACTCCGGGGAGCGCCCCGCCGCGGCCGCCTCGCCCCGCCGCCGCCGCCGGCCGGGCCGCTGCGCGTGGTGATCGTGGACGACGAGGAGCCGGCGCGGGCGCTGCTGCGCGAGTACCTCGGCCGGGCGGGCGGCGTCGAGATCGTGGGCGAGTGCCGCAACGGCTTCGAGGCGGTGAAGGCGGTGAACGACCTCCGGCCCGACCTCCTCTTCCTCGACATCCAGATGCCGAAGCTGAACGGCTTCGAGGTGCTGGAGCTGCTCGGCCGCGACGTGGCCGTCGTCTTCGCCACCGCCTTCGACGAGCACGCGATCCGCGCCTTCGAGGTGAACGCGGTCGACTACATCCTGAAGCCGGTGTCGCCCGGAGCGCGTGAAGGCCGCGCTCGACCGGGCGCGCCAGCGCGTCGCCGCCCGCGCCCCGATGCCGGTCGCCGAGCTCGCCGCCGCGACGCGGCCCGCGGGCGGCCGGCCTCGCGCATCGTGGTGCGGCAGGGCGCGCGCGTGCACGTGATCCCCGCCGACAAGCTCGACTTCGCGGAGGCGCAGGACGACTACGTCAGCCTGCGCTCGGAGGGCAAGTCCTACCTCAAGCAGCAGACGCTCGGCGACCTCGAGGCCTCGCTCGACCCGACGCGCTTCGTGCGCATCCACCGCTCGTACCTGCTGAACCTCGACCGGCTCGCCCGCATCGACACCGAGGGCGGCGAGCCGAAGGCGGTGGTGCTCCACGACGGGACGCGCCTGCCGCTGAGCCGCTCCGGCTACGGGCGGCTCAAGGGGATGCTCTAGGCTTCATCGGTACTCGCCTCTGCTTGCGCCGCTCCGCCCCTCCTCCGCTCCCGGTCATCGAACCGGCGGGAAACCAGCACAAATCGGCTACCCTTGCCCTTGATGAGCGACGGCGACGCGATCGTGGTCGAGGGCCTGACGAAGAGCGTTCCGCCGGCAGACGGCGGTGGACCACGTGTCCTTCCGCGTGGCCCGGGGCCGCTTCTTCGGCTTCCTCGGGCCGAACGGCGCCGGCAAGAGCACGACGATCCGGATGCTGACCGGGCTCCTGCGTCCCACCGCGGGCGACGCCGTGATCGAGGGCGTGCGGCTCTCCGACGGACCTGCTCGGCGCTGAAGCGGAAGATCGGCGTTCTCACCGAGGAGCTGCCCCTCTACGAGCGGCTGACCGGCGAGGAGCACCTGCTTTTCGCCGCGCGGATGCACGGCCTCGCGCGGGCCGAGGCCCGGCGGCGCGACGGAGGAGCTCCTCGAGTTCCTCTCGCTCGCCGACGAGCGGGGCAAGCTCGTCGTGGACTACTCGCAGGGCATGCGCAAGAAGCTCGCCCTCGCCGGCGCCCTCGTCCACGGGCCGCAGGTGCTCTTCCTCGACGAGCCGCTCAACGGCATCGACCCCGTCTCGGGCCGCGTGGTGAGCGACCTCCTGCGCCGGCTCACCGCGCGCGGGGTGACGATCTTCTTCACCTCGCACGTCCTCGACGTGGTGGAGCGTCTCTGCGACGAGGTGGCGGTCATCGACCGCGGCCGCATCGTGGCCCAGGGCACCCTCGACGCGATCCGCGCCCAGCGGGAGATGGGCGACGACACCTCCCTCGAGGACGTCTTCCTCAAGCTCGTGCAGGCCGACGTCCGGCGCGAGGACCTCACGTGGATCGGCTGATCGCGCTCGTGGCGCTGCGCTGGCGGCTCGAGGTGCGCGCCGTCGCCGGCTCGCGGGGGCGCCAGGCCGCGCTCCTCGTCGCCCTTCCCGCGCTCTTCCTGGTGTCGGGCGTCTCCGCGATCGCCGCCTTCTCCCTCGCGCGTCTCCTCGAGCGCGCCCAGCCCGAGCTGCTGCTGCCCGCCGCTCTCCGCGGTGGCGACGCTCGTCGGCCTCGGCTGGGCGCTCTCGCCTCTCCTCGCCGGCGTCTCCGCCACCGAGACGCACGACCTCGGCAAGCTCCTGTCGTACCCCGTCCCGCTTCCCCGTCCTCGTCGCCTCCTCGCTCCTCGCGAACCTCCTCCAGCCGATGGTGCTCGCGCAGGGGCCGCCGCTCGCGGCCCTCGCCCTCGCCCTCGGGGGGACGAGCGTGCGCTGGCTGGTGGCCCTCGCCGGGCTCGCCCTCAGCCTGGCCCTCGTGCTGGCCTCCGGCCAGGCGGTCGCGCTCGCGCTCCACGCGGTGTCGCGGAACCGGCGGTGGCACGACCGCGCGCTCTTCGCCGGCCTCGGCCTCGGCGTGGCCCTGAGCCTCCTGCCGATCCTGCTCCTGAGCCGCGGCGGGTCCCTCGCCCGCCGCCTCGTCCTCGTCCTCCTCGAGCGCGACGTGTTCGCTCTCGTGCCGTTCTCCTGGGGCGCGCGCGCCGCCGTTCACGCGGGCCGGGGCGAGGCGCTGCCGTTTCTCGGCTGGGCGGGGGCTTCGACGCTCGCCCTCGCCGCCGTGGTCGGCGTCTCGGTGGCGCTCGCGCAGCGCCTCTACCGCGGCGAGCTCGATGTCGGTGAAGCCACCGGGGCGCGGGGCGACCCGGGCCCGGATGCGGCTGCCGGGTGCGGTGGGCGCCCTCGTGGAGAAGGACCTGCGCGTGGCGTGGCGCGACCCGCGGCACGAAGGCCCTCGTCTTCACCGGGGTGATCGGGCCGCTCGTGCTGCTGCTCGTCCTGTGGCAGGGCTCGGCGGGGGCGCCTGCGGCCGGGCCTCCTGCTCGCGGTCGCCTCGTTCTCCGGCCTCGGCGCCCTCGGCGCGAACGCCTTCGCCCTCGAGCGCCAGGGGTTGGGCCTCCTCTTCGGCTTTCCCGGCTCGACCGCTTCTCGATCCTCCTCGGCAAGAACCTCGGCGTGATCGCGCTGCGCCTGCCCGCGCTCGTCGCCGTGTCCGCTCGCAACGCTCGTTCGTGGCCGGTCCGGCCTTCGTTCCCGCCGTCGCGACGGTCGTGCTCCTCACCCAGGTGCTCGCGGCGGCGGCCGACAACTACCTCTCGATCCTCTTCCCGGTGCCGGTGGCGGCCGCCGGGCGCGACCCGAACGCGCCCGTCTCGGGGAGCCGCGGGCCTCGGGGCGGCGGCCATGGTCTTCGTGGCGATGCTGGCGACGCTCCTCGTCTCGGCGCCGTTCGTCTTCCTGGCCTGGCTCCCGCACCTCCTCGGCGAGCGCTGGCTCTGGCTGGCTCACCCTGCCGCTCGCCCTCGCCGGCGCCGCGGCCGTGTACTTCATGGCCACCTCGGGCGCCGCGCGGCTTCTCGTGCGGCGCGAGCCCGAGCTCGTCGCCCGGGTGGCGGGGGAGGACTGAGGTGGCGCGACGGCCACGCGTCGCGATCGTCGGGCTCGGGCTCGTGGGCGGCTCGCTGGCCCGCGCGCTCACCGCGGCCGGGTACCGCGTGACGGGCATCGACTGGCCGCTCGTCGTGCGCCGCGCACTCCGCACGGCGGGCGATCACGACGGGCGCGACCCGCGCCGAGGCCGCGGTGGCGGCCGACGTCGTCGTCCTCGCCGCGCCGCCCGCCACGAACCTCCGCCTGCTGCGCCGCCTGGCGAGGGTGGCGCGGCCCGGCCTCGTGATCACCGACGTGTCGAGCGTCAAGGGGGAGATCGCGCGGGAGGCGGCCCGGCTCGGGCTCACCGCGGCTTCGTCGGCGGGCACCCGATGGCGGGCACCGAGAAGCGGGGCTTCGACGCCTCCTCCGCCGCTCTCTTCCGGGGGGCGGCGTGGTGGATCGTCCCCGGCCGCGACGCGCGCGCGACGCGCCTCGTCCGCGCGGTGGTGCGGGCGGCGGGGGCGCGGCCGATCACGACCGACGCCGCCACCCACGACCGGGCGATGGCCTTCCTCAGCCACGCCCCCCAGGTGGTGGCGTGGGCGCTCCTGGAGGCGGCCCGCGGCGACGCCGTGGCCCGGCGGCACCTGCGGCGGGCCGGGCCCGGCTTCCGCGACATGACGCGCCTCGCCCGCAGCCCGCGCCCCCTCTGGAAGGACATCCTCGACGCGAACCGCGTCGAGGTCCGCCGTGCCCTCGCCGCCCTCGTGCGCCGGCTCGAGCCGCAGCGACCGGCGACGTAGCGATCGGCCGCCCGTGGACGGACCGCGAAAGGAGGAGCGCCATGCGTCACCTGACGAAGGGGAACGTCGCGTCTCGTCGTGGCCGCCCTCGCCCTCGTCGCCGCC
This sequence comes from uncultured Acidobacteriota bacterium, assembly GCA_963697835.1. Taxonomy (GTDB): domain Bacteria; phylum Acidobacteriota; class Vicinamibacteria; order Fen-336; family Fen-336; genus DATBSL01. Next base: position 433,803 of record CAVOPG010000001.1, read on the forward strand.
GCCTGCAACAAGGGCCCGGCGGAGGCCGCGCTCGCGGAGGCCGACCAGGCGCTCGCCGCCGCGAGGCCCGAGCTCGAGAAGTACGTGCCGGACGAGCTCGCCTCGCTCACCACGGCGGCGCAGCGACGGCCCGTGCGCAGTTCGACAAGGGCAACTACACCGAGGCCCTGAAGGCCGCGCAGGGCCTGCCCGCGCAGATCCAGGCGGCGATAGCCGCCGCGGCCGCGAAGAAGGACCAGCTGGTGGCGGCCTGGAACGAGCTGTCGGGCAGTCTGCCGAAGCTGGTCGAGGCCATCACCGCGAAGGTGGCCGAGCTCGCGGCGGCGAAGAAGCTGCCGAAGGGCATGGACGACGGCCAGGCTCGCCACCGCCCAGGCCGACCTCGGGTCGGTGACCCGGGCGTGGACCGAGGCCACCGCCGCGTTCCAGGGCGGCGACATCCCGAAGGCCGTCAAGATCGCGCAGGACGTCAAGGCGAAGGCCGAGGCGCTCGCCGGGATGCTGGGCCGCGACCGTCGCACCGGCGCGCCTCGCTCGGAGAGCCGCTCGACCTGCGCCCTGATATCATCGCGCTCGTCCGGGCGGGCCCGGGGAGCAGCCCATGAACAAGGTGGTGAAGAGCGCGGCCGAGGCCGTGCGCGACGTCCCGGACGGCGCCACCGTGATGGTGTCCGGCTTCGGCCTCTGCGGGATCCCGGAGAACCTGATCAACGCCCTGCGCGACCACGGGGCGAAGGGCCTGACCGTCATCTCGAACAACGCCGGGGTCACCGACTTCGGGATCGAGCTTCCTGCTGAAGAACGGCCAGGTCCGGAAGATGATCGCGACCTACGTCGGGCGAGAACAAGGTCTTCGAGGCGATGTTCCTCGACGGCTCGCTCGAGGTCGAGCTCAACCCGCAGGGCACCTTCGCCGAGCGGATCCGGGCGGGCGGGGCCGGCATCCCCGCCTTCTTCACCCCCGCCGGCTACGGCACGGTGCGTCGCCGAGGGCAAGGAGGTGCGCTGGTTCGCCGGCAAGCCCCACCTCCTGGAGACCGGCCTGCGGGCCGACTTCGCGCTCGTGAAGGCCTGGAAGGGCGACACCGCCGGGCAACCTCGTCTTCCGGCGCACCACGCGCAACTTCGCGCCCGATGATGTGCCAGGCGGCGCGCACGACGATCGTCGAGGTCGAGCACCTCGTTCCCGCGGGCGCGATCGACCCCGACGCACGTCCACACGCCCGGCATCTTCGTCCACCGCGTCTTCCAGGGGGCGGGCTACGAGAAGCGCATCGAGCGGCGCACCCTGCGCGGCCAGGGCGCGGCCGAGACCGACCCCAAGCGCGCCCGCATCGTCAGGCGGGCCGCCCTCGAGATGAAGGACGGCGACTACGTGAACCTCGGCATCGGCATGCCCACCCTCGCCGCCAACTACGTGCCCGAGGGCGTCTCGATCGTCCTCCACTCCGAGAACGGCATGCTGGGCGTCGGCCCCTACCCCGAGCCGGGGCAGGAGGACCCCGACCTCATCAACGCCGGCAAGGAGACGGTCTCCGAGCTGCCCGGCACCTCGTACTTCTCGAGCGCGGAGTCGTTCGCGATGGTGCGCGGCGGGCACGTGGACCTGACGATCCTCGGCGCGCTCCAGGTGGACCAGGAGGGCAACCTCGCCAACTGGATGATCCCCGGCAAGATGGTGAAGGGGATGGGCGGGGCCATGGACCTCGTGGCCGGCGCGCGCCGCGTGGTCGTGACCATGGAGCACGCCGCGAAGGACGGCAGCCCGAAGATCCTCACCCAGTGCACGCTGCCCGCTCACCGGGCGGCGCTGCGTGGACCTGGTGGTGACCGAGATGGCGGTCATCGAGGTGGTGAAGGAGGGCCTTCTCCTGCGCGAGATCGCCCCCGACACGACGCTCGACGGCGGTGAAGAAGGCGACGGGCGCGCCGCTCCTCGTGGCGCCCGACCTGCAGACGATGGCGTTCTAGTCGAAGGGCGCGCGGGCGGCCCGGCCGCCCGGAGAGGCCATGGCAGACGCAGCGCGGTCGCGATCGACTGGGACGGCCTCGAGCGGGCCCTCACCCGCCGCTCGCGCGAGTCCGAGGCGTTCCTCGACACCCGCACCGGCGACATCGTCTGCGTCACCCGGGGCTGGAGCGACGACCACGCTCTTCTCCGACGAGGAGCTCGACGAGGGCCTCGCCGCGCACCGCCTCGTGCCGGTGCTGCCCGTCCCGCCCGCAGACCGAGCACGGCTGGATGCGCGCGTTCGCGGAGGCGCTCGACGACGGCTGGCCGCGCGACATGCTCCTCGCCGCGCTCGAGGGGCCCGCTGCCCGACCTGCGGTTCGAGGACGCCCTCGGCTACTTCCCGGAGGACCGCCTGCGCTGGGTCGCCTGCCGGGACGCCCGGCTCGCCGCGGTCGTGCGGGCCTGGCTCGAGGCCAACGACATCGAGCCCACCAGCGAGCCGCCCGCGGCGGCTATCGCGACGTTGACAGCCGCGCGCGTCCTCCACTATCGTTGCCGCCATCCGGCCCAAGCAGAGCAGGCGCGTCGCCTGCTCCTCTCCATCCCGCGTCCCTCCAGGAAAACCGCCATGGCCAACGACGACCCCTCGTCCACACCGCCCGGCCCGCACTGCCCCGCCCGGCCCTCCCGGCGAAGGACAGGCCGACGCCGCCCGCCCCGCCGAACGGCGGTCCGCGCAACAGCGGTCCGCGAACGGCGGCCCGCGGCGGCGGCCGCGGCCCGAAGGGACGAGCCCCAGCCCCCGCAAGCCGCGCCTGCCCCAGCGCGACGTCGCCGAGGACGAGCCGCCCGCCGGCCGAGATGCGCGCCGGAAGCGCCGGCCGACGGAGCCGGCGCCTCGCCGAGGACGACGGCCGCAGCCGGCTCGACCTCGCCGTCCTCAAGGAGCTGAGCATCCAGAAGCTCATCGAGGTGGCCAAGGCGCTGGAGATCCCCGGCGCCACCTCGATGAAGAAGCAGGAGCTGGTCTTCCAGATCCTGCGCGCCCAGGCGGAGCAGGAGGGGCTCATCTTCTCCGAGGGCGTCCTCGAGATCCTGCCCGACGGCTTCGGCTTCCTGCGCGCGCCGGAGTACTGCTACCTGCCGGGGCCGGACGACATCTACGTCTCGCCCTCGCAGATCCGCAAGTTCGACCTGCGCACCGGGGACACGATCAGCGGCCAGATCCGCCCGCCCAAGGAGGACGAGCGCTACTTCGCCCTCATCAAGGTGGACGCGGTCAACTTCGAGCCGCCCGACCGCGCGAAGGAGAAGATCTTCTTCGACAACCTGACCCCGCTCTACCCGCAGGGGCGGATCAGGCTCGAGACGACGCCGGACCAGCTCACCACGCGCGTCATGGACCTCCTCTGCCCGCTCGGCAAGGGCCAGCGCGCCCTCATCGTCGCCGCCCCCCGCACGGGCAAGACGATGATCCTGCAGGCGATCGCGAACGCGGTCACCACGAACCACCCCGAGATCGTCCTCATCGTGCTGCTCATCGACGAGCGGCCCGAGGAGGTGACCGACATGCAGCGGTCGGTCCACGGCGAGGTCATCTCCTCGACGTTCGACGAGCCGGCCGACCGCCACGTGCAGGTGGCCGAGATGGTGCTCGAGAAGGCGAAGCGCCTCGTCGAGCACAAGAAGGACGTGGTGATCCTGCTCGACTCGATCACGCGCCTCGCCCGCGCCTACAACACGATCGTGCCGCCCTCGGGCAAGGTCCTCTCGGGCGGCGTCGACTCGAACGCGCTCCAGCGCCCCAAGCGCTTCTTCGGCGCCGCGCGCAACGTCGAGGAGGGCGGCAGCCTCACCATCATCGCGACCGCGCTCGTGGAGACGGGCTCGCGCATGGACGAGGTGATCTTCGAGGAGTTCAAGGGCACCGGCAACGCCGAGATCGTCCTCGACCGCAAGCTCACCGACAAGCGCATCTTCCCCTCGCTCGACATCAACCGCTCGGGCACGCGCAAGGAGGAGCTGCTCGTCCCGCACGGAGGAGCTCAACCGCGCCTGGATCCTGCGCAAGGTCCTCTCGGCGCTCTCGCCGGTCGAGGCGATGGAGCTGCTGCTCGAGCGCCTGTCGAAGACGAAGAGCAACAAGGAGTTCCTGGAGAGCATGTCGGCGGGCGGGTGACGAACACAGCCAGGCCCCCCCGGACGGGACTCTCGGGGGGCTGAGCGCCCCCCGAGCCGCCCCTAGCCCGGGTCGGGGCTGATGTCTCCGAGGCCGGCGCGCACCGTGAGCTGCACGGTCTGGGACATGATGTTCTTCCCGGACTTGCGCAGCGTCACCTTCACCCGGTAGAGGCCGGCGAACTGGAAGGTGTGGTTCGCGGTGAAGCGGCGCTCGATGTGGCTCGTGGCCGTCCAGGGGTCGCAGTCGGACTCCTGGACGCTCTTCCCCCCGTCGCCCCACTCCCACTCCACCTCGGGACAGTAGAGCTCCTCGACGTCGTCCCCGCCCTTGAGCTCGGCGGTGAAGAAGATGTTGACCGGCGAGAACCGAAGCGCGGGCGTGACCCGCAGCTCGAGGGCCGGCTTCTTGTCCTTCTTCGGCTTCTCGTCCTCGGCCGCCGGAACGAGCGCCGGCGCGAGAAGGCACAGGGCGGCGAGAACGGCGGCGGCTCTCGGCAGCACGGGAACGCTCCTATTCGTTGGAACCCCCACCCATTCTAGACCGAGAACGCGTGGGGGTCAGATCTTGAATCTGCTCACCCCAGGAGCCCGGCATGAGGGCGGAAACGCGCTATTTCAAGACCTGACCCTTAGAATGCGGGTCGGGATGAGCCTGCCTCTCCGCCTCCAGCCGAGCGCGGCGGTCAAGGAGAAGCGCCTCGCGGCGCTGCTCGACGCGCGGGGGCTCCGGACCGACGACGCCGAGCTCGCGGGGATCGTCGAGGACGCGCAGCTCCTGGGCAGCCTGGAGCTCGCGGGCCGGCGCTTCGCCTGGGACGAGGTGCGCTCCTCGCGCGTCTCGGGCGAGGGTCCCGCGGAGATCCTCGCCCTTCGGCGGGCCAGGGGCGCCGTCGCCGGCGACGCGCCGCTCGGCGTCGCCGCGATCCGCGCGTGGCACGAGGCCCTCGCGGGCCCGGTGGGCTTCCGCCGGGCGGAGCGCCCGCGCGACGGCGCCCCGACATCGCCGGCCGGGCTCGTCGAGAGCCGGCTCGCCACGCTCGCGGAGTGGCTCGAGACGGCGGGAAGGCGCGACCTCCGGCCGGAGCAGGCGGCCGCCCTCGCCCTCGCCCGTCTCGTCGAGATCCTGCCGTTCGACGACGCGAACGGCCGCGTCTCGCGCCTCGCCGCCGTCGCACCTGATGGTCCGCGGCGGCATGCATCCCCCCATCCTCGTGGCGCGGGGACGCACAGCGCCTGCGCGCGTCGCTCGAGGCCGCGTTCCGCCTCGAGACGGAGCCGCTCGTCGCGCTGCTCGTCGAGGCTTCCGGCCGCGCGCTCGACGTGATGATCCAGTCGCTCAGCGCGCGCTGAGGCGCTCGCCACGGGGGGCGCCGGGGCCGGCCACGATCTTTCGCTCGCCGGTCGCGAAGTCGATGCGGATCACGCGGCTCTCGACGTCGCGGAAGAAGTGCACGCTTCCGGCCGGCACCGGCGATCGAGGAGGCGTTCCAGAAGCCCATCGCGGGGCGGAGCCCGCTGAGCCTCTCGACGATCCTGCCTGCGGCGACGTCCACGAGGAGCGTGTCCTCGGGGAGGAAGATGGACCGGAGGGACGACACGGCGATGCGTCCGGGAGCGACCTCAGGCCCCAAGCTGAGTCCCCCCGGAAGGAGGTCGAGGCGCATCTCACCGAGCGCCGCGCCCGCCCGATCGAAGACCCGGACGAGCGCGCGTGGCGGGCCCGGCTCCGCCCGGTTCCGTCCGTCGCCGGCGAGGATCCGTCCGTCCGCCAGGAAGAGGACAGGGAACCGCGAAGCCCAGGTTGCTTCACGAGGTCCGGTGGGACCTTCGCCCTCCAGGAGCGTCGCCAGCAGCGCGCCGGTGGCACCGTCCCGCAGGTGGACGCCGCCGTCCACGGTGACGATCCTCAGGCCCCCGGACTCGGGGATGACCGCGTCCCGCCGAGGGGGCGGAGCGGCGAGCGGAAAGGTGACGGCTCGCGACGAGCCGTCGGCCGCCAGATCCACGACCCGCATCTCGGCCCGCGGCCGAATCACTTCTCTGACCCCGGAGGGAACGAGCCACGCCCGGGCCGTGCCCTCCGCGAGAAAGCAGAGGGCCACCGGGCGCCAGCCCGGCCCGATCGTGGTGGTCGCCACGCGTCGACCAGACGGGAGCGCGTAGAGGGACGCGCCCGATTCGTGGACCAGGAAGACGGACGCCCCCGACGGGGACAGGGCAAAGGCGGTGATCCCGGTTGGAGGCGGGCTCGACTCCAGGCGCACCAGGCTGACCCGAGGCGTGCTGCGCACTCAGGTCGAAGAGGGTCACCGCGGCGTTCTCGTCGTCGCGGCCGGGCAGCGCCCCGAAGCGGCCGTCGGCCGAGAAGAGGATCCCGGCGCCGAGGCCGGTCCAGCTCCGGCTCCGGTCCCGCGAGGTACCGCCCGCTCGCGGTGTCGATCAGGCGTTCGTGCGGATACCAGCCGGAGCGCTCGGCGCTGCCCTCGACGTAGATCCAGCGTCCCGCCGGATCGGCGGTGACGGCGCTGGCACGGATGTCGGCCGGGCCGGCCGACCGGATCCACTGCCAGGTAGCCCGCGGCGGTGACGAGGGTGAGGCCGACCACGGCCCAGAAGCCGAGGGACAACGCTCGATGCGCTCGGCGCACGTCGGTACGGCCGACGGCGACCTGGGCCACGCTGCCGACGAGCAGGCCGAGGGCCAGGGGCAGGAAGGCGCAGCGTCGATGTCCCAGTCGTCGGTGGCCGAGGATGCCGTACATCCACAGGGGAGCGACGTAGCGCCGGGTGGCCCAGAACGCCGCCAGCAGCAGGACGAGGTCGAGCGCCACCCACGGCGAGCGCGAACGGAACGCGGTCGCGTTGAAGTTCGCGAGGCCGACGGCGACGACGATGAGAATGAAGAAGAAGGCCGGCTCCGGTCCGTCGAACATCGCGCGGAGCCAGGAGTCGCCGTGGTGGCCGCCGAGGGACGCCAGCGGAATGGCGGCCATCCAGGGGATCGCCGCCAGGAAGCGCGCTGGCCACCGCGAGCGTGATGGCGGCGAGCCACTTGCCGCCCCAGATCGTCCCCCAGGGCAGCGGCCGGGAGAACAGGAAACCCAGGCGGCCGTTGGCCGCGTCGCGGGCCAGCATCGACGAGCCGATCACGACCGCCGCCGCCGCCCCGAGGAGCACGGTTTGCGCCACCCGCCACCGTCGGCATGACCTCGCGGCGCACGCCGAAGGCCGGCAGGACCAGCGGGAAGAAGCCCACCACGAAAGCCGCCGGGAAAGAGCAGCCACCGCTCGCGCAGCTCGCGGGCGGCCACGGCCAGGAGCTTGCTCATGAGCGCACCTCCGTGTCGCGGGCGTCGGTCGCCCGGGTCCCCGCCACCGACGCGAAGATCTGCTCGAGCGGGAGGCCCCGCTCCGCCTTCAAGGCCTCCAGCCTCCCGGCGAGGGCGAGGCGCCCGTCGTGCAGGATCGCCACGTGGTCGGCGATCCCCTCGATCGCGCGCAGGTCGTGCGTGGTCACGAAGACGGTGGTGCCGCGGTCGGCGAGGTCGCCGATCACCTCCTGGAAGACGGCGTCGCGCGCGACGACGTCGAGGCCGAGGGTCGGGTCGTCGAGCAGCAGCAGCTCGGGCTGATGGCCGAGCGCGAGGGCGAGCATGACCGCCCCCTTCTGGCCCTTCGACAGGCTCCCGAAGGGCCGCGAGACCGGCACCTCGAAGCGCCGGAACCGCTCCGCGACCGCCGCGCGCGTCCCACCGCGCGTGGAGCCGGCGCGCAGAAGGCGGAGAGCTGGAGAGGCGTCATCTCCGGCGGCGCGTCGGGCTCCTCGGGCACGACGCCGACGCGGGCCATGAGGCTCGTGCGGCGGGTCCACGGGTCCTCGCCGAGGAGGCGCACGCGCCCGCTCGTGGCCGGGCGCTGGCCGAGGAGCACGCGCAGGAGGGACGACTTGCCCGCCCCGTTGCGGCCGAGCAGCGCGAAGACGGAGCCGCGCGGCACCGCGAGGGTCAGCCCCTCGATCACCCGGGTGCGGCCGTAGCTCACCGCAGAGCCCGTCGATCTCGAGGACCGGGCCCGTTGCGCCGGCCACTGCGGTCGCTTCCGCGCTCATCGCCTGGCTCCCTTCGACCCCGGCTCGCCCTCCAGCCACGCCGACTGCAGGGCCGACTGCGCCTCCGCCCGCGTGGCGCCCAGGTTCACGGCGAGGGTCACGAGCCGGGTCGCGCCCTCGCGCAGCAGCCGCGCCTTCTCGCCGGGCGGCATGACGGGCGGGTGCTCCGCTACGAACGTCCCCTCGCCCCGGCGCGTCTCGAGGATCCCCGCCTCGACGAGGCGCTGGTACGCCTTCGCGACCGTGTTCGGGTTGATGCGCAGCTCCCGAGCCAGGTCGCGAACGGACGGCAGCGCGTCACCGGGCCGCAGCCCCCCCGAGGCCACCAGGTGCCGGACGCCCTCCTCGATCTGGCTCCAGATCGGGGTGGGGAGCGTCGGGTCGACGCGGATGCGGGGAGCGGGGACCATGGCCATCGACTTTCCTGCCTACTGTACTAGTGTACTACTACAGCAGTACTCTGTCAACCGCCCCCGCCTCCAGTACCCGAAGTGCTCGCCGAATGGCGATGTTCTTGCGCGCGCCAGCTGTGCCCCCGGCCAGCCGCCGGCCGGGCGGCTTCCCCGGGTCCTGACGCCTGGACCCTACCGGGCGGCCGGGCCCGCCACGAGTCTCTGGGACCAGGCGACAGCCTTCTCGGCGGTCTCCAGGGCCTCCCGGTAGTCCTCCTCGCTCGCGTCTTCGCTCACACCCGGGTATCGCCCGGCGACGGCGTACGGGGTGAGCCGCTTCGCCTCGAGGACGTCCGGCGGCACCTCGGTCCCGGTGGTCGCGACGAGGTCCAGCAGCTCGGCGAGGTCGTGGGTCTTTGGGAAGCGCCGGCCCTTCAACACCAGGACGGCCTTGACGGCCTTTTCCGCCGCCTGCTGAGCATCGAAGCAGAGGTCCTCGAAGAGCACGTCAGGGAGCCGTCGGTCGCTGCGGCAGCGGGCGAGGTTGCTGCGGGCGTGCCGCAGCCACTCGCCGGGGTCATTCGCGTCGCGGAGCCTAGACGCCATAGATGACGCGGCCCTCGTCGAGGGCCGGGCCGACGATCGAGCCCACACCATTCCTCTGGGTTTCGATGTCTTCGGGGGTCAGCACGATCACATCCACGCCGATGCCGACGCCGGAGAGGTTCATGTAGATGTCCTGCGCGAGGCGCCGACGGTGCTCCACGCCGGACTTCACGACGAGGACGTCGAGATCGCTGTCCGGCCCCATTTCGCCCCGCGCCGCCGATCCGAAGAGGACGATCCTGTCGGGCCGAGCCACCTCGACGATGCGGCGGACGAGCAGCTCGAGCGCGGCGGGGTCGGGGAAGCGCGTCGATGGAACCCCCACGTTGCATAGCCTATCACCGGGCCGCGGCCGCTCGGAGCGCCGACAATCCGCCCGCGCGCGGGCCGCGTTCCTGCTAGTCTCGTCTGGACCCATGAGCCTCGACCTGCCTCCCGGCTTGCTGCGGCTGTTCGCGGCCTTGCGCGCGGCGGGCGGGCGGCCTTTCGTCGTCGGCGGGGCGGTGCGCGACGCGCTCCTCGGCTCTCCGACCAAGGACTTCGATGTCGAGGTTTTCGGCCTGCCGGTCGAGCGCCTCGAGCCGGTGCTGGCCGGACACGGGCGGGTGGACGCGGTCGGGCAGGCCTTCCGAGTCTACAAGCTCTCGGGGGTCGAGGGCATCCTGGGCGCGCTCGACGTGGCGCTCCCGCGGCGCGACTCGAAGACCGGCCCCGGTCACCGCGGCATCGCGGTCGAGGGAAATCCCGCCCTGTCGATCGAAGAGGCCGCGCGTCGCCGCGACTTCACGATGAACGCGATGCTCCTCGACCCCGCCACCGGCGAGATCCTCGACCCGTGGGGAGGCCGCCTCGACCTCGAGGCCCGTCGCCTCCGCGCCGTGGACGAGCGCACGTTCGGCGAGGACCCGCTGCGGGCGCTCCGCGCCGTGCAGTTCGCGGCGCGCTTCGAGCTCGTGGTGGACCAGGCGACGGCCGCCCTCTGCGCCGCCGTGCCGCTCGCCGAGCTGCCCGCCGATCGGATCTTCGGCGAGATCGAGAAGCTGCTGTTGAAGGCGCGCCGGCCATCGCTCGGTCTCGCGTCTCCTGAAGGCCTGGGGCATGCTGAAGGCGGTGGCGCCGGAGCTCCTGCCTCTCGAGGCGACGCCCCAGGACCCGGCCTGGCACCCCGAGGGCGACGTGTGGGTGCACACGCTGCAGGTCGTGGACGAGGCGGCCGGGCTCCTGGACGGCCTCGGGAACGACCGGCCGCGGCAGCTCGCGGTGATGCTCGGCTCCCTCTGTCACGACCTCGGCAAGCCGCCGACCACCCGCTTCGAGGACGGGCGAATCCGCTCGCGCGGGCACGAGGAGGCGGGCCTGGCGCCGACCCGGGCCCTGCTCGACCGCTGGAACGTGCACGCGCTCCTCGGCTACGACGTGCGCGAGCAGGTCCTCGCCCTCGTGGCGCACCACCTCAAGCCGGGCCAGCTCTACGACGAGCGCGACCGCGTGGGCGACGGGGCGATCCGCCGGCTGGCCCGACGGTGCGAGCCGGACCTGCTGTACCGCGTCGCGAAGGCCGACTGCCTCGGCCGCCGTCCGGGCGTCTTCGAGCCGGTGGCGATGGATTGGTTCCGCGAGCGGGTCCGCGCGCTCGACGTGGCCGTGCGGCCGCCCGACCCGATCCTGAGGGGACGAGACCTCGTGGCCCTGGGGGCGGCGCCGGGACCGGAGATCGGCCGGGTTCTCCAGGCCGTCTACGAGAAGCAGCTCGACGGTGCGGTCACGACGCTCGACGAGGCGCGGGCGGAGGCTCTTCGGGTCATGGGTCGCCCTCCGGCCGGCGACTGACGGCGTCTTTGGACAGGCCTCGGCCCGGGTCCGGATCGCCTGCAGCCACATCCTCCGGATGAGGGCGCTGCCGGGATAGAATGGCCGAAGCGTCTTCCCATCCGAGCATGACCCCATCGGCATCCGCGTGGCCCGCGGGCCCGCCGCGTCGCCCCCTCGTCGGCAACCTGCCGGAGTTCGCCCGCGACGTCCTCGGCTTCCTGAGCGAGTGCGCTAGCCGCTACGGCGACGTCGTCCCGCTCAAGCTCGGGGCGTGGCCCGTCCTGCTCGTGAACCGGGCCGACCTCGCCGAGCAGGTGCTCGCGGTTCGCTACCGCGGCTTCCACAAGCACTCGTTCTTCTTTCGGCACGTGACCGCCATCTTCGGCAACGGGCTCCTCACGAGCGAAGGGGACTTCTGGCTCCGCCAGCGTCGGCTCGCCCAGCCCGCGTTCCACCGCGACCGGGTGTCCGGCTACGCCGCGGCGATGGTGGACCTCGCCGAGCGGCACTGCGAGTCGTGGCAGGAGGGCGAGCGGCGCGACGCCCACCGCGACATGATGGCGCTCACCTTGCACATCGTCGTTCGCACTCTCTTCGGAGCGGACGTCGACGAGCGGACGGCGGGCGAGGTGGGACGCGCCTTCGACGTGATCGTGGAGGAGATCGCCCACCGCTTCCGCCGGCCGTTCCGGATCCCCGACGCGGTCCCCACCCCCGGCAACCTTCGCTACAACCGCGAGGTCCGAAGGCTCGACCGCCTGGTCTTCGCGCTCATCGACGAGCGGCGGCGCTCGGGCGAGGAGCGGTCCGATCTCCTCTCGCTCCTGCTCCGGGCCCGCGACGAGGACGGCACCCGCATGACCGACCGGCAGCTGCGCGACGAGGTGGTGACGCTCTTCCTGGCCGGGCACGAGACGACCGCCCTCACCCTCTCGTGGTCCTTCTCCCTCCTCTCCCGCCATCCCGAGAAGCGCCTCGCGCTCGAGCGGGAGCTGGCCGACGTCCTGGACGGCCGCGCGCCTTCGGTCGCGGACCTGCCGCGGCTGCGCTACACGGAGGCGGTCGTCCACGAGTCGCTGAGGCTCTTTCCGCCGGCCTACGTCCTCGGTCGGGAGGCGATCGAAGCCGGAGAGATCGGCGGCTTCGCGGTGCCGGCGGGGACGACGGTGTTCGTCGCGCCCTGGGTCCTGCACCGGGACCCGAGGTACTTCGACGCACCCGGCGAGTTCCGGCCGGAGCGCTGGCTGGACGGGCTCCAGGGCCGCCTGCCCCGCGGTGCCTACCTGCCCTTCGGCGGCGGGCCGCGCCTTTGCATCGGTCAGTCGTTCGCGCTGATGGAGGCGAGCCTTCTGCTCGCGAGCGTGGCCCGCCGCTTCCGGCTGAGCCTGGACGAGGACCGGACGGTGAAGCCGTTCCCCTCCATCACCCTGCGGCCGTGGGGCGGGGTGCCGGTGACCGTGACGCGGGTTCCGGCGCGCACGACCGGCTGAGCGCGTCCTATCTCCCGTACGTCGTCTCGCGGTCGAGGATCTCGAGGGTGTGGGCGTAGAGGTCGTCCACCTGCGCCGGGCTGTTCGCGATCGCGGTCAGCCCCAGCTTGCCGAACTCGGAGAGCGCGCCGATCAGGTGGAAGAGGACGCCCGACTCGGTGCCGTGGCTGTAGTGCAGCTTGTTCACGGTCAGGATGTCGACGAGGTCCTCCGGCAGCAGCCCGCGGTACTGCTCGGAGAAGAGGTTGTCGGTCGCCTTGTAGTACTTGGCGTGCCCGCTCGGGGAGAGGAAGAGCCCGGTCGTCCGGGTCGAGGCTGACCCGCCGGTGAGGAACTGCAGGGCCAGGTACGGGTGGGTCGTGCCGCCCATGCGGAGGTTGATCTCGAGGGCGGTGAGCTTCCAGTCCTCCGCCGGGTCGTCGCGGTAGACGAGGAAGTCCACTCCGAAGCGGCTGACGACCCCGTGCGCGGCGAGGACAGCGGCCGATCTGCAGACCCGCCTCCTGGATCCGCATCCGGTAGTCGTCGCGGGCCGGGAAGCGGCAGCCGAGGAACACCTGCCCGCTCGGCCCGCCGAGGATCTGGTCGTGGGTGGAGACCGCCATCACGTCCCCGCGCGGGCTGTTCCGCAGCTGGGCGCTCGGCGAGAGCTTCTCCTCGGCCTCGATGAACTCCTCGACGATCCCGCCCATCTTCGAGAACTTGTCGAAGTAGGCCTCCGGGCGTCTCCCACGCCACCGAGAACTCGACCTGCCGCAGCGCCTCGCGGAGCGCCGTCCCGCGTGTGCGACTCGGGGTAGCGGAAGAGCGCGTTGCCCTCGCCGGAGAAGCTCTCGTCGAGCTTGACGACGGCCCGCCGGATCCCGGGCCGCCGCCCGCGCAGCTCCTCGAGCGCCGCCTCGACGTCGTGCGGCGTGTGCAGGTCCTCGAAGCCCTCCGGCAGGTCGACCCCGGCCTCGCGGAAGATCTTGCGGCTCCCCGACTTCGTCCCCAGGTGGGCGAGGAGCGGGTCGCAGCCGTTGAGCGGCACGCCGAGGAGGACGGCCAGCTTGCGCTCGTGGGGCGTCGAGTTGAAGACGGTCAGGTACGCCTTCGGCGGGTCCATGATCCCGGCGCGGATCCGCTCGATGAGGCGCGGCCGCTCCAGGATCTTCTCGGTGAGCGAGCGCGGCGAGGCGTCGTCGGCGCAGAGCAGGGTGAGGCGCGAGCGGGCGTGGCTGGCCGGGATCCCGGCGAGGAACTGCAGGTAGTACTCGAGGATGATCGGGTGGATGGGCTGCGAGGTGACGTACACCATCCGCGCCCGGGGGTTGCGCAGGCGGATGAGGAGGAAGAGCAGCCGCTCCTCGTAGAAGCTCGCCCCCGCGATCTTCCGGAGCTCGCTCTGGTCGAGGGTGAGCGAGGGCACCACGACCGAGGTGTGCGGCTCCTCCTCGCGCATGGTGAGCGAGTCCCACACCTCGGCGAGGCGGGGCTTCAGCCGCTGGAACTCGGAGATCTCCTGCTCGGGGGTGAGGTCCTTCGAGGAACGGGGGCTTCGGGATCATCGGCCCCGCCCTAGAACACCTCGGCCGCGCGTCCCGCCGCCGCCGCCTCGCCGAGGACGGCGTGGAGGACCCGGTCCTCGTGGAAGCCGTGGGCGCGCCCGCAGCGACGACGCCCGCCGCCGCACCTGGCGGAAGAGGTGGAAGCGCAGCGGCCCGAGGAGCGTGAAGTCGGAGGTGAGGTGCAGCCGCTGGTCCACGTCCTCCTCGGGGAAGGTGCGGGTGAGGATGTCGAGCCGCTCGCGGTACCACTCGTCCGTCACCTCGCCGCGGTCGCGCTTCTGGTTCAGGATCATCACCTGCCGGTAGCGGTCCACGATCTCGGGGTGGTGGTTCACCGCGAACACGCGGGGCATGACCCCGCCGCGGTCCCGGGCGAACTCGATCATCGTGACCGCGTCGCCGGGCGCGCCCGCCGACCCCGAGCGTCTCGAAGCCGATGGGGACGGCCCAGGCGGGCGAGTCCGGGCGCGGGATGAGGTCGAAGAGGCGGTTCTCGACGACGCGCAGCCGGGCGCTCGGTCCGACGAGCTCGGCGAAGCGCCGGAACCACGGGTGCTCGCCGGCGGGCCAGGCGAGCACGTTCTCGAGGACGCCCGTGCACTTGCCCTTGGCGGGACCGCGCAGCACCGGGTCGGCCGCCCCCGACCACCGGCAGAGGATGCCGAACGTGTGGCAGACGGCGAGGAGCGCCGCGTCCTCGCTCGCCCGGATCGGCGTCGAACAGGCGGAAGGCCGGCTCCTCCCACGCGGGGTTCTCGCGGACGCCCTGGGCGAAAGGCGCGATGCCGTCGTTCGCGCGCGGGTCGATGTGGCCCGGCCCGCCCGTCCCCACGTAGAGCGAGTACCGGGGCCCCGGCCGCTCCGGCAGGACCCCCGAGCGGCGCACGTCGAAGGAGAGGACCCGCACCTTGAGCCCCGCCTCCTCGAGCGCCTCGATCGCCTCGCAGCTCGCGTCCATGATCGCGTGGACGAGCGAGTCGTGGCCGAGGTTGGGCCAGCCGTGGTTCATGTCCAGGACGCGCCACGTCGATCGTGCGCGAGTCGGCGGCCGGCACGTCCTCGGGGCGCTCCACGCGGACGTACTCGAAGATCCCGCAGGGGGCGCTCGCCGGGCAGTCCGTGACGCAGAACTGCCGGCCGTGCCGCTGCTTGAAGCGAGCACTCGAGGGGCATGATCCAGGCAGAGTCTACCGGGGCCGTCTGCCCCCGTCCACCCTGTCCTTGCCGCGTTGCGCGAGGACGCGGCTCTTGCCACACCGGGCCGCGGGGAGGGAGACTCGGCTCTGGCACCCCCGGGAGGGACGGCATGGGCCTCGAGCTGAAGCTGGTCGCGATCGACAAGCCGGCCGACGTGAACCTCATCCTCGGCCAGTCGCACTTCATCAAGACGGTCGAGGACCTCTACGAGGCGCTCGTCTCCTCCGTCCCCGGGATCAAGTTCGGCCTCGCCTTCTGCGAGGCCTCGGGCGCGTGCCTCATCCGGTCCGAGGGCACCGACGAGGCGATGAAGGCGGTGGCCGTCGCCGCCGCCCAGGCGATCGGCGCCGGCCACAGCTTCGTGATCGTCCTGAAGGACGCCTTCCCGGTCAACGTGCTGAACGCGGTGAAGGCCTGCCCCGAGGTGTGCCGGATCTACTGCGCCACCGCGAACCCGCTCCAGGTGGTCGTGGCCGAGACCGAAGCGGGCCGCGGCATCCTGGGCGTCGTCGACGGCTCCTCGCCGAAGGGCGTCGAGGACGCCGCCGGCGTCGCGTGGAGGCAGGAGCTGCTGCAGAAGTTCGGCTACAAGCGCTGAGCGGCCGGATGCAGCGGACGAGCGCCCGCCGCGAACGGAGCGCTCGCTGCTGATCCGGCCGCCCGGTGCCGGCGCCGCTCGCTTCACTCGCGGCGGGGCCGGAGGGAGGAACCAATGGGACTCAGCCTCAGCTCGCCCGCGTTCGCGCCGGGCGGGGAGATCCCCGCCCTCTTCACCTGCGAAGGCCGTGACCTCTCGCCCGCCCTCGACTGGACGGGCGTTCCCGAGGCGGCGCAGAGCCTCGTGCTGATCGTGGACGACCCGGACGCTCCCGACCCGAAGGCACCGAAGATGACCTGGGTCCACTGGGTGCTCTACAACATGCCACCCTCGGCCCGCGGCCTGCCCGAGGGTGTCGCGGCCGCGGACCTTCCGGCGGGGACGAAGCAGGGCACGAACGACTGGAAGCGCACCGGCTACGGCGGGCCCTGCCCGCCGATCGGCCGGCACCGCTACTTCCACAAGCTGTACGCCCTCGACGCCGTCCTCCCGGACCTGGGCCCGGCGACGAAGCCGCAGGTCGAGGCGGCGATGAAGGGGCACGTGATCGCGCACGCGGAGCTCGTGGGGACGTACCAGAAGAAGAAGTAGCCGCGCTCGACGGAGGGCACTTCAATGAGGATCCACTCCTTCCGCGTCGTGCCCGCGCTGCCCGAGCGCCTGCAGGGGCTGCGCGACATCGCCTACAACCTGCTGTGGTCCTGGGACGACGACCTGCGCGTCGTCTTCAGCCGGCTCGATCGGAACCTGTGGGACGCCACCTACCAGAACCCCGTGCTGATGCTGGGCACGATCGCGCAGGAGCGCCTGGAGGCGCTGGCCCGCGACGAGAGCTTCCTCTCGTACTACGACCGGGCCCTCGAGCGGCTGCACGCCTACCTCCGCGAGCCGACGTGGTGGGACCGGCGCATCCGGGAGCGCCCGCTCGTCGCCTACTTCTCCGCCGAGTACGGCCTCGCCGAGTGCCTGCCCATCTACTCGGGCGGCCTCGGCGTCCTCTCCGGCCACCACCTCAAGAGCGCGAGCGACCTCGGCGTCCCCCTGGTCGGCGTCGGGCTCCTCTACCAGCAGGGCTACTTCCGCCAGTACCTCACGTCCGACGGCTGGCAGCAGGAGAGCTACCCGGTCAACGACTTCTACAACCTGCCGCGTGCAGGTCGCGACCGGGCCCGACGGCGCGCCCGTGCGCGTCGCGATCGACCTGGCCGGCCGGCCGCCTCCTCGCCCAGGTGTGGCGGGTCGAGGTCGGCCGCGTGCCCCTCTTCCTCCTCGACACGAACCTCCCCGAGAACCCGCCCGACCTCCAGGACATCACCGACCAGCTCTACGGCGGCGACCAGGAGACCCGCATCCGGCAGGAGATCGTGCTGGGCATCGGCGGCCTCCGCGCGCTGCGGGCCCTCGGCCTCGACCCGGCGGTCTGCCACATGAACGAGGGCCACTCCGCCTTCCTCGCGCTCGAGCGCATCCGCGTGCTCGTGAAGGAGCAACGGCCTCTCCTTCGCGGAGGCGCTGGAGGCCGCGCGCGCCGGGCGGCGTCTTCACCACCCACACCCCGGTGCCGGCCGGCTTCGACGTGTTCCCGCCCGGGCTCGATCGACCGGTACTTCGACGGCTGGCTCCGGGAGGTCGGGGTCGCCCGCGCCGAGCTCCTGGCCCTGGGCCGGCCGGACGGCGCGGACGACAATGACGGCTTCAACATGGCCGCCCTCGCGCTGCGCACCTCCGCCTTCGCGAACGGGGTGAGCGAGCTCCACGGCGAGGTCTCCCGCCGGCTGCTCGGCGTCTACTTCCCGGGGCTCCCCGAGCACGAGGTGCCGGTCGGACACGTCACCAACGGCGCCCACACCCGCAGCTGCGTCTCCCGGGAGATGGCGGGCCTCTTCGACCGCTACCTCGGGCCCGACTGGTCGCGCCGCCCCGGCGTCGCCGAGACCTGGGAGGGCGTCGACACGATCCCCGACGAGGAGCTGTGGGCCACCCACGAGCGGCGACGCGAGCGCCTCGTCGCCTTCGCCCGGCGCCGCCTGGCCCGCCAGCTCGAGCAGCGCGGGGCCTCCGCCGCGCGACGTGGACCGGGCCCGCGGCGTGCTCGAACACGCGAGCCCTCACCATCGGGTTCGCCCGCCGCTTCGCCACCTACAAGCGGGCCGACCTCATCCTGCACGACCTCGACCGGCTCAAGACGCATCCTGCTCGACTGCCGAGCGGCCCGTGCAGATCATCTTCGCCGGCAAGGCCCACCCGAAGGACCACGAGGGCAAGGAGGTCCTGAAGGCCGTGGTGAGCGCGTGCCAGCGCGACGAGCTCCGCCGGCACCTGGTCTTCATCGAGGACTACGACCTCGTGGTCGCCCGCTACCTCGTGCAGGGCGTCGACGTCTGGCTCAACACCCCGCGTCGCGGCATGGAGGCGAGCGGCACGTCGGGCATGAAGGTGGTCCCGAACGGCGGCCTCAACCTGAGCGTCCTCGACGGCTGGTGGAGCGAGGGCTACAGCCCCGAGGCGGGCTGGGCCATCGGCAAGGGCGAGGACTACCCGGACCACGCCTACCAGGACGCCATCGAGTCGAACGCCCTCTACGACCTCCTCGAGAGCGACGTGGTGCCCCTCTTCTACGGGCGAGCGGCGGACGGACTCCCGCGCGCGTGGATCGCGCGCATGAAGCGCTCGATGCGGCTGCTCACCCCGGCCTTCAGCACGAACCGCATGCTCTGGGAGTACGCCGAGCGCTACTACGTGCCCGCCACCCATTGCTTCGAGCGGATGGCGGCGGGCGGCCACGCGCGGGCCCGGCAGCTCGCCGCGTGGAAGGCGGCGATCCGGAAGGGCTGGGGCGCGGTGGGGATCGAGGCGGTCGAGGACGTCCACCCCGGGACGCGTCGCGTAGGCGAGGGCTTCGAGCTCGCCGCCGTGGTTCGCCTCGGTCCCCTCGAGCCGAGCGACGTCGTCGTCGAGGCCTGCTTCGGACCGCTCACCCCCAGCCGCGAGATCCAAAGGGGGAGGCCCGTCGCCCTCGCCCTGGAGCGCTCGCTCGGGGACGGCCGGCACCGGTACGTGGGATCGATCCCCTGCCAGCGCAGCGGCATGCAGGGCTTCACCGTCCGCGTGCGCCCCTTCCACCCGGAGGTCTGCGAGCCCATGAGCACGGGCCTCGTGGCGTGGTGGCAGGAGTGAGGAGTCAGGCGTAGACGGCGGCCGCCAGCCCGGCGCGGCGAGCCGCGGCGGCGATCGCTTCGAGCCGCTCGCCGTCGAGGGGCCCGCAGCGCGCGTCGGACGGGGCGCGGGCCACGGTGTAGACCTGCACGTGATCGATCCGGCCGCCCTGCGCGGTGATCGCCCCCATCCGCTCGACCCAGGCGGCGATCTCGGTGTCGTCCGGGCCGACACCGTCCAGGGTCAGGAAGAGGCTCTGCACGACGATCGGCCGCTCCCGGGCGACGAGGAGCAGGTTGTCCAGGATGCGGCGGAAGGGCAGCCGCGTCCCGTCGACCTCGTGGAAGTACGCCTCCGTCCCCGCGTCGAGCTTGCACCAGAGCTCGTCGAAGTCGGCGAGCGCCGCCCGCACGCGGTCCTTGTGGAAGAGAGACGCGTTCGTGAGGAGGCGGAGCGGCACCCCGGGGGCGAGGCGGTCTCTCGCCTCGCGGGCGGCCCGGGCGGCGGCGGGGAGCTCGGGCGGTGTCGTCGGCTCGCCGTCGCCGGCGAAGGCGATGTCGGCCACGCGCCGCAGGTCGGGGGCGACGGTGTCGAACGGCGGCCCCGCCCAGAGATCGCCCGAGGCCCGACGCAGCAGCTCCTCGAGCTCGGCGGCGAGGCCGGCCACGTCGACGCGCGAGGGTCCCCCCGGCGTCGTGCGGTCGACCTGGCAGTAGGGACAGGCGAAGTTGCAGACCTTGTCGGGGTTCAGGTTGACGCCGATCGAGAGCCCTCGCGCCCGCCGGGAGACGACGGCGTAGACGTAGCGGTTCTCCTCGAGCTCGCGTCGATGGTCCTTGTAGTCGAGGCGCCGGGCCACGGCCTATCCTAACGGATCGCCACCGGGCACGGCTCGGGGCTTGGGGAGCGAGCGCGATCGCGCGAGAATGACCGGGAGAGGTGCCCATGTGCTCGTCGAGTCAGGTGCTCGTCGCCTTCCTGGCGCTCGGCCTCGCCGGAGCGTCCTTCGCCGACCAGCCCCAGGCGAAGCCGGTACCCCCGGGCCACGCCAAGGCCGGCGACGTCCCGCCGGGCCTGGCGAAGAAGGGCGGGCTCCCCCCCGGGCTCGCGAAGAAGTTCGGGGAGGAAGTTCCCGAGAAAGCCTGGATCGCGTTCCACCCGGTGCGGGACGACGGTGCCTGGTTCCTCATCGCCGGGCGGTGGAAGCTCATGACCGGCTTCTCCGAAAGCCTCCGCCGGGAGGTGCAGGAAGGGCGCCAGCGGCCGGCCAGCGTGCCGCCGGTTCCTCCGCCGAGCGTCGGGTTCGCGCTCCATGTCGTGCTCTTCGAGTAGGCCTCACCTGCGGCGTTTCACCGCGTCGCCGTAGCCGGGCCGCGTGGTGAGCCGGGGGTCCTCGACCGCGCCGCCGACCGTGAAGTGGTAGAGGTCGCGGAAGCTCTCGTCGGCGATACCGAGCGCGTCGTGGACGACGTCGTCGAAGAAGCAGCCGATGCCCGTCGCGCGCACGCCTTGCGCCTCGGCCCCGAGGTAGAGGACCTGGCCGACGACTCCCGTCTCCCAGTGCAGGCGCCGGTACCACCAGGCTCCGTCGTCCAGCCCCCGCAGGTCCGCGAGCATCGCGACCGCGAACGCCGAGTCGGAGGCGATCTCCTGGTGGCAGCTCGCGAATCGGGCGAGCGGGCGCGCGTCGCCTTCCTCCAGCAGGAAGAGGCGCAGGCCTTCGGGGGCAAAGGCGGCGGGCACCCAAGCGAACGTGGGCCGCAGAGCTTCCCGGAGGGCCGCGTGTGCTCGCGGATCGCGCTCCAGCAGGTAGACCCCGGGCGCGAGGCCGTCCACGCGGTGGACGAAGACGACCGGGTGGACACGCGGGGGCCAGGGGAGCACGTCCCACGGGACGACTGCCGGGTGAGGGAGTAGGCGGGCGAGCAGGGTGAGGAGGGCGGAAGCCGGCAGCCCCGTCATCCCGTCGAGGGCCACGGCGCTCCGGCGCCCGCGGATCAGGGAGACGGCCGAGCGAGCGTCGCCCGGCGGCTCGACCGTGCAAAACGCCGCGAGCGGAACCTCGACGTCCGGCGGCGGAGGCTCCCGCCCCGGCGTGCGCGGCTTCTCCGTCGCCGTGGCCACGGCGTCGATCGCGGGCCAGTCGACGTGGTCGGGGCTGAGCGCGTTCGGCGTGCCCGCCCAGCTCCCACCGCCGACCGCCTCGCGCAGGTCCGGCAAGGCGCTCTCGACCCGCCGCCTCGCGTCGTCGATCGCGGTCGCCGGGGCCACGACCACGAGGCCGTCCGGCTGCTCGCGGTCGGCCTCCGCCAGCACGGCGAAGTCACCCTCGCGGTCGAGGCCGAGGAGGGCGGCCACGTCGTCGTCGCCCGGCGCCTCGAGGAGGCGGGCCACCCAGCCGAGCGTCGCCGCCGCGTAGCGCGCCGAGCCGAGCGCGTGGCCCACGTCGTGCTGGCAGTAGCGGAAGGCCCGCTCGCCGTACTTCCACGCTTCGCGCCAGAGGATGGACGCGAGGCCGAGCACGAAAGACCCGCCGGGAAGGACCCGGGAGAGGACCGCCGCCGAGGCCGAGGACGGCGTCGAGCGTCGCTCCAGCCGGTGGTCGCGGCTCAGGTAGTGATAGAGGCCCGCGGGCAGGCCGGGCGCGTCCGCTACGAGCGCGTAGCCCTCCGTCGGGTGGAGGTTGCCGCTCGAGGGATTCGCGCGCAGCGCCCACCGCGCGCCGCCGTGCTCCTTCCAGGCGGTCAGGCCGAGGGCCAGCTCGAAGAACGCTCCGAGCGAAACGCGGTCCAGGGGCGTCGCCGGGACGCGGCCCGGCCGGTGGAGATCGCCCCACGTAGCCGTGACGTCCGCGCCGGCCAGGGGGAGCTCGACGGTCGGTGCCCCCGCGTACGTGCGGAAAGGCTCCGGCTGGTTCGCCCAGTCGAGGAAGCCGGGCCCCGGCGCGTAGCGGCCCGGGTGGTGGGTGCTCCGCTCGTGGTAGCGACGGGCGGCGTCGCCGCCAGTGGTGCCCCGCACGCGGTCCGAGTGTACGTCGGCCGGACCCGCGGGCCCCGACCTGCGGTATCCTGAACGCCTTCGAATCCAGCAGGGGGGCATCGTGACCGGTGGCACAGCCGAACCCACACCCGGCGAGGCGCCCGGCCCGCTCGACCGGCTGCTCGGCGTCTTCTCCGACGTCCGGCCGGGCGAGGGGGCGCGCGCCCTCCTGATGCTCGCGAACATCTTCCTGATCCTGGTCTGCTACTACATCATCAAGACCGTTCGCGAGCCGCTCATCCTCACCACCGACGTGCCCGGAGTCGCTCCAGGCCCTCGGCATCAAGGGGCCCGGCGGAGGTGAAGACCTACGCCGCCGCCGGCCAGGCCCTCGTCCTGATGGGCTTCGTGCCCGCCTACAGCTGGTTCGCCTCGCGCGTCGACCGCATGAAGCTCGTTCTCGGCGTCACCGCCTTCTTCGTCGCGAACATCCTCGCTCTTCGCCGCTGGCGGTGCAGCGCCGGAGTCGACCACATCGGCTTCTTCTTCTACATCTGGGTGGGCATCTTCAGCCTGTCGATCATCGCGCAGTTCTGGTCGTACGCGAACGACATCTACACGAAGGACGCCGGCGACCGCCTCTTCCCGATCATCGGCATCGGCATGACCGCGGGCAGCCCGGTGGGCGCCTGGATCGCGGGGCGGATGTTCGACGATCCACCTCGCGCCGCCGGTGATGCTGTACCTCGCCGCCGCTCTGCTCCTGGCGACCGCGGGCCTCTACGTGCTCGCCAATCAGCCGGACGGGCGCCGTGCACGCGCACCGCGAAGGAAAAGGAGGCGCCGCTCGGCGGGAGGAGCGGGTTCACCCTCGTCTTCGCCAGCCGGTACATCGGCCTCATCGTCGTGCTGCTGGTCGTCTACAACTTCGTCAACACCGTCGGGCGAGTACATCCTCAGCCACCTGGTGGTGGCCCACGCCGCCGCGGCCGCGCAGGAGACCCCGCCTTCGACAAGAGCGCCTACATCGGCGCCTTCTACGGCAGCTACTTCTTCTGGGTGAACGTCGGCTCGCCTCGTCCTCCAGGCCTTCGTGGCCTCTCGCCTCGTCAAGCGGTTCGGCGTGGCCGGCGTCCTCTTCGCGCTGCCCTTCATCGCCCTCGGCGCCTACGGCTTCGTGGCCCTCGGCGCCACCATCGGCATCGTGCGCTGGGCGAAGACGGCCGAGAACTCGACCGACTACTCGATCATGAACACCGCCAAGGCAGCTGCTGTGGCTGCCGACGAGCCGCGAGGAGAAGTACAAGGCCAAGCAGGCCGTGGACAGCTTCTTCGTGCGGCTCGGCGACCTCGCCGCCGCCTCCGTCGTGTTCGCGGGCACGACCTGGCTGGCGCTCGAGGCTCGCGGCTTCGCCGTCGTCAACCTCGCGCTCGTGGTCCTGTGGCTGCTCGTCGCCGTGTTGCTGGTGCGCGAGAACCATCGGCTGTCGTCCTCGGTGGCCGGCGAGCCGCCCGCCTGATCGCGGGCGGGGCGCGGCGCAGGGGAGCCCGCGGCCGCGGAGCGCGGGTCCTGGTCAGCCGGAGAGGAGCAGCCGGCGCACCGCGCCCGGCGGCTGCCCGGTCACCTTCCGGAAGACGCGCGTGAAGTGGGCCTGGTCCGTGAAGCCGGTCTCGGCGGCGATGTCGGCCAGGCCGCGCCCGGGACGGGCGAGCTCGGCGAAAGCTCGCTGGACCTTGAGCCCGCGCACGTGGGTGCCGACCGACTCGCCACGGTGGCGGTGGAAGACCCGGGCCAGGTGGACCGGGTGGACGCCGGCGTCCGCGGCCAGCGAGCCGAGCGACGGCGGCGCCATGTACTCCTCGTGAAGCCGCTCCTCCACCCGCGCCAGCCACCTCGGGCGCGCCTTCTCCCTCGGCTCGGGAGCGCTCAGGCAGGCGGCGAGCAGCTCCAGCGCCGCCGCCTCGATGGCGAGCGGCGTCGCGGCCAGGCGGTGCTCCCGAAGGAGGTCGAGCGCGAGGGCGAGGCAGCCCCGGCGCCCCGGTCGCCGATTCCCGCTTCGCCCGCGATCCGGCAGACCATCGAGCCAGGCGTCGGGGTATTCGACGAGGAAGAAGCGCCCGCCGCCGGGGCCGATCTCGTCCTCGTGCTGGAACCCCGCCGGGTGGAACACGAGCGTCCCCGGCGCGTAGTCGATGGCCAGCCGCCCGGCCTGCTCGCGGTAACGGCCGCCGAGCAGCAGGCACAGGAACGCCCGCTCGTGCGAGTGGGGAGGAATCCGCCGGGCGCTCCCGTGCTGGAGGTCGGTGAGGCGCACCCCGGCCGCCTCCGTCGCCGAAGCGACGCTCCCGTAGTACTCGCCGGCCCTCAGCGCCGTTCCGCCCATCACGGGTTTCTTTCGTACAAGACGCCGGGTCGGCCGTCCTGCTACCTTCTGACTAGAGGTGACCAGATGCGTCCAGCCGCCCTGCTCGCCGTCGCCGCCCTGTCTGTGTCCGGGAATGCCCCTACCCCCCAGTATACGGAGGATGGGCAGCTCGTGCTGCCCGAGAGGTACCGGGAGTGGGTCTTCCTGAGCTCGGGAATGGGGATGACCTACGGCCCCCTCGGCACGGGCCGGCGCTTCCCCCGGATGTTCGACAACGTCTTCGTGAACCCGGAAGCGTACCGGAGCTTCCTCGACACCGGGCACTGGCCCGACAAGACCGTCTTCGTCCTCGAGGTCCGCTACGCGGCGAGCCACGGTTCGATCAACAAGGACGGCCACTTCCAGACGGACGTCTCCGGCGTCGAGGCCCTGGTGCGGGACGAGGGCCGCTTCGAGAAGAAGTGGGGCTTCTTCGGCTTCGATACCCGGGGCGGCCAGCCCTCCCGGAGCGGGCGCCCGATCGGCCCCGAGGCCGGATGCCTCGCCTGCCACACCGCGAACGGCGCCGTGGACGGGACCTTCGTGCAGTTCTACCCGACGCTCCTCGAGGTGGCGCGAGAAGAAGGGCACCCTCCGCTCGGACTTCCAGCCGTTCACGCCTTCGCCGGCCCGCCTCTACCACGTGATGGAGAGCGAGGGCTGGCCGGCGGCCGAGAAGCAGCTCGCGGCCGCGATGAAGGACGAGCCCGGACGCCGCACTCGTCAACCCGGCGGCGCTCAACAGCGTGGGGTACGACCTCCTCGGCGCGAAGCAAGCCGGCGCTCGCCGTCTCCCTCTTCGAGTGGATCGCCGCGGCTCATCCCGAGTCGGCGAACGCGCAGGACAGCCTCGCCGAGGCGCTCCTGGCCGCCGGGGAGCCGGTCCGCGCCCGGGCCGCGGCCGGGAAAGCGCTCGCCCTCGTGCCAGGCGACGCGTCGCTCAACGACCGGCAGCGCGCCGCCATCGAGCAGGCGAACCGCAAGCGCATCGAAGCGCCGGCCGCCCCGTAGACCGAGCGCCGGGGCCTCAGGCGGGGAGCGGCTCGAAGAGCGCCGTGAAGTGGCGCAGCACCGCGGGCGCCTTCGTGATCCGGTAGCCGCGCAGCCCCTCCTTCATCGCCGCGACGCCGATCACCGCCTCGGCCACGTAGTCGATGTGCGACTGGGTGTAGACGCGGCGGGGGATGGCGAGCCGCACGAGGTCCATCGCCGGCGGCTTCTCGCGTGCCGTCGGGCTGCCGGCCGAACATCACGGTGCCGATCTCGACGCCGCGGATCCCCGCCTCGACGTAGAGCGCGTTCACGAGCGCGATGCCGGGGTACGAGAGCGGCGGGATGTGCGGCAGCAGGGCGCGCGCGTCGATGTAGACGGCGTGGCCGCCGGCCGGCTGGATCACCGGCACGCCCGCGGCCACCAGCCGCTCGTGCAGGTACTCCGTCGAGCGGATGCGGTAGCGCAGGTACGGCTCCTCGACCACCTCCTCGAGCCCGCGGGCCACCGCCTCGAGGTCGTAGCCGGCGAGGCCGCCGTAGGTGGGGAAGCCCTCGGTGAGGATGAGCAGGTTGCGGCAGCGCTCGGCCCACGCGTCGTCGTTCATGGCGAGGAAGCCGCCGATGTTGGCGAGGCCGTCCTTCTTGGCCGACATCGTGCAGCCGTCGGCGAGCGAGAACATCTCCTGCGCGATCTCCTTCGGCGTGCGGCCCGGCCTGGCCCTCCTCGCGCATCTTGATGAAGTAGGCGTTCTCGGCGAAGCGGCAGGCGTCGAGGAAGAAGGGCTTGCGCGTAGCGGTCGCAGAGCTTCCGCACGCCGCGCAGGTTCTCGAGCGAGACCGGCTGCCCGCCGCCGGTGTTGTTGGTCACCGTGACCATCACGAGCGGCACGCGGTCGCCGTCCTCGGTCGAGGGTGCGCTCGAGGGCCGCGAGGTCGATGTTGCCCTTGAAGGGGTGGATCGGCGACGGCACGCGCCCCTCGGGGATGACGAGGTCGCGCGCCTCCGCCTCCTCGACCTCCACGTTCGCGCGCGTGGTGTCGAAGTGGTTGTTGTTGGGGACGACGTCTCCCGGCCTCAGCACGCTGTGGAAGAGGATGCGCTCGGCCGCGCGCCCCTGGTGGGTGGGGATGATGTGGCGGAAGCCGGTCAGGTCCTGGACGACGTCGCGGAAGCGGTAGAAGGAGCGGCTCCCCGCGTAGGACTCGTCGCCCTGCATGATCGCGCCCCACTGCGCCGCCGACATGGCGCCCGTGCCGGAGTCGGTCAGGAGGTCGATGAGCACGTCCTCCGCGCGGAGGCGGAAGACGTTGTAGCCCGCCTCCGCGAGGGCCCTCTCGCGGTCCTCGCGCTGCGGTGAACTTCACCGACTCCACCGACTTGATGCGGAACGGCTCGATGATCGTCTTGAAGTGCAGCATGGGGATCGCTCCCGCAGAGCGGCCGAAGGACGGTCGCCGGCAGTATAGCCTTCAGCCTCGGACGACGTGACGCGGCGGCCCCGGCGGTCGCACGCGGGCGAGGCGCAGGAGGCCGAGGCCGAGGAGGAACGCGACGGCGGCCACCAGTCCCTCGCGGGCGGTCGCCCCCGACGCGACGAGGGCGGCGGCCACCGCCAGGGTGGGGACGGCGGGCCAGGCCTGGAGCGGAACGAGGCCGCGCTCGCGGCGACCGGCGAGGACGAGGAGGGCGAGGGCGCTCGTCCCGAACTGCATCAGCACCGCGATGCTCGGACAGGGCGAACAGCTCGCCCAGGTCGCCGAGGCTCACGATGACGGCGACGACCAGCCCACGTCACGCCGAGCGCGCGCAGCGGGACGCCCTTCGGCGACGACCGGTCGAGGTCGAAGAGCGTGCGCTCGCCCGAGGCGAGGGCGGAGAGGTAGCGCGGCGTCGTCACCATCATCCCGAACGCGATCCCGAGGGCCGAGACGCTCGTGCCGACGGCGACGAGGCGCGCGAGGCCGCTCCCGCCGAGGACCCCCGCCGTCTCCGCGAGCGGCGCCGCCGACGAGGCGAGCGCGGGGAGCGCGGTGACGCAGGCGAGGACGAGGGCGACGTAGAGAGCGATCGCGAGGACGAGCGAGCCCACGGTGGCGATGGGGACGGCCCGGGACGAGGCGCGGACCTGGCCGGCGATGACGGGCACGATCTCGAAGCCCTGGCAGGCGAACACGACGGTGAGGGCGGCGCGGAGCCAGCCGGAGCCGGGCGCGGCCGCCGCCGGGGCGGGGAAGCGGCCCCAGGCGAGGGCGAAGGCGCCCACGAGCAGGACGAGCGGCAGGAGCTTGAGCGCGGTGAGCCCCGTCCAGACCCGGGCCGAGAGGCGAAGGCCGGAGGCCACCACGGCGGCGAGGAGCGTGACGAGGAGCGCCGGGGCCACGCGCGGGGCGAGGCCGCCGCCGAGGCCGAGGGCGGGGAGCGTCGCGCGCGTCAGGCCCACCACCACCGCGGCGGTGCTGAAGAGGGCGCTCACGTAGGCCACCCAGCCCACGAGGAACGACACGCGGTCGCCGAAGGCGGCGCGGGCGAAGACGACGGGGCCGCCGTCCTCGTCGAAGCGGCGGCCGAGGGTGGCGAAGGTGAGGGCGGCGGGCAGCAGGGCGAGGCCGGTGAGGGCGAAGACGGCCACGGTGCCGAGGCCGGGTGCGCTGGCCGCGACCGACGCGGGCACGAAGAAGATGCCGACGCCCACGATTCCGTTGAGCCCCAGGGCCAGGAGCTGGACGGGGCCGACCGGCGCGGCCGGACTCGCGGGAGGAGGGCATGCGGGAGCGAGTTCACCACAAGGCGGAGGCGAAGACAAAGAGACTTGTTGCCGCTCCTCGGCCCGCGGCCTATCATCGAGTCAAGGGAGCGGTGCCCGCAGGACCCGTCCAGTCGAAGTCCCTCGGGATGACAGCAAGGGGGCGCGCATGCGGCGCTTCGGTTCGATCGGTTGTCTCCTTCTCGCGGCCGCCCTCGCGACGGGCGCCGACAAGCCCGCTCCGGCGGTCGGGCAGGCGCCGACGAAACCCGCGGGCGGGCAGGCTCCGGACCCCGGCGTCTACGGCGTCTCGGGCGCCTACGCCTACCGCACCTACTGCGCGAGCTGCCACGGCACCGACGGCAAGGGCGAGGGGCCGCTCGCCGAGAACCTGCGCTTCAACCCCCCGGACCTCAGCCTCATCGCGAAGAGAAACGGCGGCGAGTTCCCGACCGAGAAGATCCACCGCATCGTGGACGGCCGGAAGCCCCTCCCCGGCCATGGCGGACCCGACATGCCGATCTGGGGCGACGCCTTCCGCAACGCCGACACGGGCTACGACGACACGAGGGTCAAGGAGAAGATCCGCTCGGTCGTCGACTACGTCCGCACGCTGCAGGCGCCGGCGAAGTAGCCGCTTCCCTCGGCAAGGGCCAGCCCTTCCAGGTATGCTGGTCCATGGCCCCCCGTCCCAAGTTCACGCCGCTCGACGGCCGCCTGTACGAATACCTGCAGGCCCATCGCTCGCCCGACGACGACGTGGTCCGCGAGCTTCGCGAGGAGACCGCCCGGCTCCGCGGTCACGCGGTCATGCAGATCTCTCCCGACCAGGCCACGCTCCTCCGCATCCTGGTCGCCGCGACCGGGGCGCGCCGGGCCATCGAGGTGGGGACGTTCACCGGCTTCTCCGCCCTGGCCATCGCGCGCGGCCTGCCGCCCGACGGCCAGCTCCTCTGCCTCGACGTCAGCGAGGAGTGGACGGCGATCGCCCGCCGGTACTGGGCGAAGGCCGGCGTCGCCGAGCGGATCGAGCTGCGGCTGGGGCCGGCGGCGGAGACGCTCCGTGCCCTGCCCGTGTCGCCGCCCTTCGACTTCGCCTTCATCGACGCGGACAAGAAGGGCTACCCGGTCTACTGGGAGGAGATCCTCCGCCGCCTGCGCCCGGGAGGGCTCGTGGCCGTGGACAACGTGCTGTGGGAGGGGGAGGTCGTTCAACCCGACAAGCGGGGCGAGGACGTCGTAGCGATCCGGCGCTTCAACGAGCTCGTCCTCGCCGACCCGCGGGTCGAGTCGGTCATGCTGGCGGTGGCGGACGGGCTGACCCTGGCCCGCAAGCTCCCGTAGCTTGCGGGCGGCGCCTGAGCCTCGTTCGATCGGGCCACACGGCGGTCAACCGGCCCGGCGCTGAGCGAACGATGCGGTCTTCCTCGCCGTCTGGGTCCGGGCGAAGCGGCGTGATTCGAGCCTCTGGAGCTTCTCGGTGACGGCTTGCTCGATGATCACGGCCAGGTCGCCGTCGGGCACGGACGAGCGCACGAGGGCCCGCAGCCGCTCGAGCTTGTCGCGGAGCTCGGCGGAGGCGGTGAACTGGACCTTGTAGCGGCCGGGAGCCAGCGGCTCCACCCTCGCAGGCGGTGCCGGACTGCTGGGCGGGGGCGCGGCAACTGCGTCCGGAAGGAGTTCTCGCTCACACGCCTCGACTCCTTCTGGGCGCAGCCGGGGCGTCTCGTCCCTGCGCCCCTCGGGGCCGGACGAGGAGACTCTGTCTGGAGGCAGCTGCAGGTTGGTCGGCGCAACTCCGTCCGGACGGAGTTGGAAGGCCGGTGTCGACTGTGCCTTGCCCCGCCGCTCAGGCAGCTTCCGTATCACCGCGGGGGCATCAGGCCGCGGCGCCAGCTCCGCGATCAGCTCCTCGATCTCGCGCTTCGATTTGTGCGTGGCCCGCGCCAGGAGATCCTCCGAATTGCCGCGGGTGAGATGTGACGCCAACAGGGCGATCCCGGTCAGGTGAAGGCGGCCGTCGGCGAGCATGGCCAGGAGCATCGGGTGCTCACGCGACGCGCGGGCGGCGGCGATGCGCAGGTAGGCCTCGGCCGCCGAGAGATGGAGCACCCCGGTGCAGTAGGCGAACATCGAGGGCGAGGCCTCGCGGGCGTAGAGCCTCCGCTCGTCGACCTCGCCGATGTGGGCCACGAGATCGGCCTCGACGCGGCGGGACTGCCCGCAGGACCGCCGAGAGACGACGCAGGAGCTCGTCATCGGACAGCGACTTCAGTGAGTGCGTGACTTCCATACCGACAATATAGGAAGGCCTCTCGCGACCTCCTGGCTTCGCGCGTATCGCGCGCAATGCGCCGAACGAGTCTCGAACGGAGGCGAGAGCGGGTTCCTGCAGGCGTCGGTCGTCTGCGTCGCGCACACGCGGTGTTTCGAGCCGACCCATGATGCCCCGCGAGTGGGCTTCCGAAACTTGTCAAGGGGAAAATGAAGAAAAGGTGAGAATTCAGAGCAGGCAACTGGACGCGAAAACAACTGAGGACCCGCGGGAGAACTGCCTCGCAAACACAGGAACGGGCCACCGAAGCACGATCCCTTTCTCGTGCGCCGCCGAGAGGCCGGTGCCACGCTGGTGACCGGCCATGGCGGCGCAGGCGCGCGCGGCCTATCGGCCAGGAAACCGACACGTGAGGGAAGGACGTTCCGGGGCGGGGCTACGTCTGGAGGGCGGCGTTCGGTCGGGACGCGGTGCGCCGCGAGCTACGGCCACTCCGGGCTCGAGGGCGTCAAACAGCGCCGGCGTCCCGCGCGACACAACCGCTGCTATCATCGCGACGGACGCTGCCCGCCTTCATGGCCGATCCCCGCCCCCCCGCCGACCCGCTCCTGGACATTCGCGTACGCTGGCGCGTCGGGCAGGTGTTCCTCGGCCTCGCCGCGGCCCTCACCCTCGTCGCTCTCGCCCGGCCGCTCGCCCCCTGGTCTCCGGGCTGGCTGAAGGCGGCGGACGCGCTTCTCCTCGGCCTCGGCGTCACGGCGTCCGCGCTTCTCGCCAGCCTGCGCGGGCGAAAGCTGCCGGAGACCCTGGCCCTGCACGGCTTCCTCGTCCTCTCGGTGGACGCGCTCGGCCAGGTGATCGGGGCGCGGGGCTTTCCGGTGTGGCCGTTCATGACGCTCCTGGTCGCGGCGCTCGCGGTGGCGGAAGGCCTGCCGGTGGCCCTCGGCGTGGCCGCGCAGGCGGCCCTCCTCGCGCTCGCCGACGTCGTGCGCCCGCTGCTCCCGCCGCTGCCGCCGGGCGGCGCGCCGCCATTCGACGGCCGGCCGGCGCTCGCCGCGGCCGTCGGCTACGTCGCCCTCGCCTTCGCCGTGAACCGCGCGCTCGCCGGCGAGAAGCGGCGGCTCACCGCGACCCTCGCCGAGCTCGCCCGGCTCCAGCACGGGATCGACCAGCTGGACGACGAGCCCACCGGCGCCCCCGCCCCGCCGACGAGCGCGGCCGAGGCCCTGCGGCAGGTGACGGGCGAGGGCCGGCGGGCCCGGCAGCTCGACCGCGCGAGCGAGCTCGACGACGCGCTGCAGCGTCTCGTGGACGTGGCCCACCTCGCGGTCTCGGCCCACGCCGTCCTCTACTTCGACCTCGACCGCCAGCGCGAGCAGGCGCACCTGCGGGTGGCGCGGGGCCCGGACGCGCTCCTGCCCGGCGGCGCCGTTCCCCTCGGCGCGGACCCCTTCTCGTTCGTCGTGGACCGGGGCCAGCCCTTCTACGCGACCGACTTCAAGCGCCTCCTCTGGGAGCTGCCCTGGTACCGCGGGCAGGTGAAGGTGGGCTCGCTGCTCGCCGTGCCGGTGCGCACCGGCGACGTCATCGTCGGGGCGCTCGTGGCCGACCGGCTCGAGATCCAGGCCTTCACCGGGGACGAGCCGCGCCTCCTCGACGGCTTCGCCTCCCTCGCCGCCGAGGCCATCCAGCGCGCGCGGGCGTCGCTCGGACGCGAGGAGCTGGACGCGGAGTTCAAGGCCGTCTACCCGCTCTCGCAGCGGCTCGCCACGCTGTCGCGCGAGGCCGAGGTGCGGGAGCTCCTCCTCCGCGCCTCGCGGCACCTCGCGACGCTCGAGGGGGGGGCGGTGGTCATGTCCGACGACCTCGACACGCGCTACGTGGTCGAGGCGGGGTTCGGCTGGCCGGCGGAGTTCCTGAAGCGCGAGGTGGGCCTCGACGAGCGCACGTGGGCCTCCTGGGTGCTGCGCAGCGCCGAGGAGGCCTACCTCCTCGACAACGTGACCGGTCAGAAGGACCCGATGCCCGTCCTCGTCCTCGACGAGGGATCGGGGCGCGCCGAGTCGCTCCTCGCCGTCCCCCTGCGCGCGCGGAACCGCACCCTCGGGGCCCTCGTCCTCACCGGCGCCCGCGGCTCCTTCGACGCCTCGTCGCGCCGCGTGCTCGAGATCCTCGCCAACCAGGCGGCGGCCACGATCCAGCTCATCAAGGACAAGGAGCAGCAGCGCCAGCTGGCGGTGCGCGACGGCCTGACCGGCCTCTACAACCGGCGCGCGTTCGGCGAGCTGCTCGCCGTCCGCGATCGCCAACGAGGACCGGCGGCCGGGCGGCCGCCTGGGCCTCGCCATCCTCGACCTCGACCACTTCAAGAAGCTCAACGACACCTACGGCCACCCCGCGGGCGACGCGGCGCTGCGCTCGCTGGCGCGGCTCCTGAACCAGCACCTCCGCAAGGGCGACCAGGCCGCGCGCTACGGCGGGGAGGAGTTCGTGGTCATCCTGCCCGGCTCCGACGAGGAGCGGTCGATGGGCGCGGCCGAGCGCCTGCGCAGCGCGCTCGAGAAGCACCGCTTCGTGTTCGAGGGCGCGCGCATCCCCCTCACCGCGAGCCTCGGCGTCGCGGTGTGGCCGGCGGACGGGAAGGAGCCGGAGGCGCTCCTCTCCGCGTCCGACCGCGCCCTCTACGCCGCCAAGCAGGCCGGCCGCAACCGCGTGGTGGCGGCCTCGAGCCTTCCCCGTCCGCCGCGGGCGCATCCTGAACGAGGCTCGACGCCGCTAATCGGCGATCGCGGCCCGGGGTGTAGGCTCCTCCGCAAGAGGAGGGCGCCCGTCGTCGGACCCGCCAGCCGAGCCCGGCGTCGTGCGTCAACGCGCATGGCGAAAGCAGCGAGGGGCGGTAGGTGGTGGCGGCCGGGGAGGGTCCTCGGCCCAGCCGTTCTGACTTGCGGCCTCGCTGGCCGCGTGCGGAGGCAGCAGCCCGTCGGCGCCCACCACGCCCGGACCGACGCCCACCGTACCCGCTCCCTCGCCCGGACCCGTCAGCGCCGGCTTCCTGCACGTGCTGCAGGGCGACTCCGTCGTCACGTACGCGATCGATGCCGCCACGGGGCAGCTGCGGCCGAGCGCCACGCAGACCGTGGGAGATGCGCACACGCTCACCGGGCGAGCCGCAGGGTCGCTACGTCTTCGCCGCCTTCGGCCCGCGCGGCGGGCCACCCTACTTCGATCCCTCGATCGTCGCGTACGCCGCCGACCCACTGAGCGGGAGCCTGACGCGTCTGTCCGAGGCCTCGAGCGACCCCATCTGGTGCCGGGGCTGCTCCTCCATGGGCCGCGGCGGGGGATGGTACTGGCTCTCCGCCAGCGCCACGCGTGTCTACGGAATGTGGGGGACCACGACATACCACGACTGGTACCCGGCGTACGTGACACACGCGCTGGAGAAGGACGGTCAGCTCGGTCCCGCATACGTACGGGATTTCGGCGAGTGGGACGACGGCCACGGTCACGGTCGACGTCGACTCCGACGTGTTCTACAAGCAGGGTTCCACGGGACTGACCGCGCACTTCGTCGAGCCGGACGGCAGCCTCACGCAAGTGGGCGCGAGCCATCTCTGTCGCGACTCGACGCTGTTCGAACCGAGGCCCCTCGTGGCCGTGCGCGACGCGCCGGGGATTCGTCTTCGCCTGCGACCATCGCTACGCGGGAGGGCAATACGAGACGTCGTCTGCTCCTGGGAAGGTCCCCGCCTCGCGCCTCGCGCGGACCTCGGGCTGCAGTCGGACTACGCCGTGGCGGTTTCTCCGCAAGGCGCCTCGAGCGCCTCATCGTCGTCAGCCGCGAGCGGCCCCGCGACCCTCGTGGCGATGAGGACATCGTATTCGGTGAAGCACGGGGAGTATCACAAGGCGAAGTACGAGGTAAGGCTGTTCGCGATGAGCGACGACGGCGACCTGGAACCACTGGATACCGTCGAGCCGGGGTACGCATGGCAGCTGCTGTTCCATCCGTCGGGCAGGTTCCTCTACGTGTCCCACGCAGCGTTCTACGAGGGCTCACCCGTGGACCTGACCGTCTACTCGATCGACCCGCAGGGTCATCTCGAGGTTCTCCAGACGCTGGAGGACGGCGGCGGGACGATGGCGGTGACGTCGCCGGCCGCCGTCGCGAGCGCGCCGGTCCGGTGACGGATTGATATGATGCCGACGGCCCTCCCGGGCCGCCGATGAACTTCCCCCTCGATCCTCCCCTCGACTACGCCGCGGTCGGCCTCATCTCGGGCCTCGAG
Source organism: uncultured Acidobacteriota bacterium (assembly GCA_963697835.1). Classification (GTDB taxonomy): domain Bacteria; phylum Acidobacteriota; class Vicinamibacteria; order Fen-336; family Fen-336; genus DATBSL01. The sequence goes on from CAVOPG010000001.1 coordinate 468,529, forward strand.
GTCCACCAGCAGCTGCTGACGGACCGCAAGCTGTTCTGCCACTGCCCGGCCGGCCGCTACACCGCGCACCCACGACGGCACGGTGCTGCGGCACATGCGGCCGACGCTCTCCGAGCTCGGCGTCTACGACGGCACCGCGCTCATGGAGTTCAAGACCCGGAAGCACATCGTCTACCTCCTCAACCGCGAGAACATCTGCACCTACGAGATGGACGACACGCCGCCCTTCCTCGGTGAACCAGGCAGGCGGTGGACGTGGCCATCGAGCAGTGCCTGATGCTCGGCTGCGACATCGTGGACGAGGTGCACATCGCGCGGAAGCAGTACCTCGACGGCTCGATCCCCACCGGCTTCCAGCGCACCGCGATCGTCGGCGTGAACGGCACGCTGCCCTTCCGCGGGCGCGACGCTCTCGATCACGCAGGTGAGCGTCGAGGAGGACTCCTGCCGCGAGGTCTCGGACAAGGGCCACCTCATCGTCTGGCGCACCGACCGCCTCGGCATGCCGCTCATCGAGACGGTGACCGGCCCCGACCTGCGCACGCCGGACGAGGTCGAGGAGGCGATCCTGCTCGTCGGCCGGGTCTGCCGCTCGACGCGGCCACGTGCGGGTCGGGATGGGCGCGAGCCGACAGGACGTGAACGTGTCGGTGCGCGGCGGCCGGCGCGTCGAGATCAAGGGCGTGCCGCAGGCGGGCTGGGCGCCGCGGCTCGTCCACGGCGAGGCGCTGGCGGCAGGTGAACCTGCTGCGGCTGCGCGACGAGCTGCACCGGCGCGGCTTCCGCGGCGCCGACGACGTCCGGGTCGAGACGGCCGACGTGACCGGCTTCCTCGGCTCGTCGTCCCTCGCTCCGCTGCGGCAGGAGACGTGGGAGCTGGTTCGTCCGCAGCCAGGGCCGGCGCCCGGGCTTCGAGCTCGGCGCAGGGCCCCTTCCGCGTCCTCGCCGTGCGCCTGCCCGGCCTCGCCGGCACGCTCGCGCTGGCCGACCCAGCCCGGGCGGACCTTCGCCCACGAGCTGGCCGGCCGCGTGCGGGTCATCGCCGGCCTCGACCAGCCGCCGATCCTCTTCCACTCCGAGGACTGGCCGAAGGAGGCGAGCGAGCACCTCGGCCGGCTGCGCGCCGCGGCCCGGCTGCGGTGAGAACGACGGCCTCGTCGCTCGTCTGGGGGCCCGAGCGCGACGTGCACACGGCGGCGGACGAGATCCGGCTGCGCTACGTCGACGCGACCGACGGCGTCCCCAACGAGACGCGCCAGCCCTTCGCCGACGGCAGCACCGACTTCGAGCGGATCCTGCCCGGGCCCGACCGCATGTACCCGGACACCGACTCGCCCGCCCACGCGCGTCACCCGCGAGCGGGTCGAGCGGCTGCGGGCGGCTCTGCCCGAGCGGCCGTGGGAGCGCGAGGCGCGCTACGCGGCGGCCGGCGTCCCGGTGCCGCGTCGTCCACTACCTCATCCGGCGCGGCGGCGCGGCCCTCGTGGACCGCGTGGTGGCGGAGGCCGGCGCCGACCTGCGCGCGCGCGGCGTTCTTCTTCGGCGAGCGGCTGAAGGGCCTGCGGCGCGCCGGCGTGGCCGTGGACGGCGTCCCCGAGGACGCGTGGGTCGAGCTCTTCCGCGCCTTCGCCGCGCGCCCGGCGCGGCGCGAGGCGTGGGAGCTCCTGGTCCGCCGGATGGCGGCCCGCGGACGGCGAGAGCGTCGCCGGTCTCCTCGGCGAGCTGGGGCTCGACGGCGAGCCCGCCGGCTGGCGCGCGATGCTCCCGCGCTGGGTCGAGGCGGCGGAGCGCGAAGCGTACGACCGCGACCCGGGCCGCGTCCTCCGGCACGCGACCGGGCAGGTCATGCACACGCTGCGCGGGCGCGTGCCCGCGAGCGTCGTGGTCGACGGCGGTCCGGGCCGCCGCGGAGGTGAGGCGATGAGCGCGCCGCGATCCCCTGAAGGGCTACAAGGGCCGCGCGCGGGCGCGGCTCGAGGCCTTCGGCGTGCGCGTCTGGAGCGACGTGCGGGCCGACCAACGACGCGGGCAGCGTCTTCGAGGGCGTGATCCTGCCCGCGCAGCGAGACGCTCGACGACGAGCACGTCGTCATCAAGCTGAAGACCGGCTACAACGTCGGCCTCCACGTCGACCGCGTGCGCGACGATGACGGAGGTCGGCTACAAGGAGGCCGTCTACAAGATCCCGGAGAAGGAGTTCCCGTCGCCGGCCGCACCTGCCGACGGTGACGCTCCTCGGCACCGGCGGCACGATCGCCTCGCGGCTCGACTACCGCACGGGCGCGGTCATCCCCGCCTTCACGCCCGGCGAGCTCTACGGCGCGGTGCCGGAGCTGGCCGACATCGCAACCTGACCACGAAGAAGCTCTTCGGCGTCTTCTCCGAGAACATGGCGAAGGAGCAGTACGTCGCGCTCGCCGAGGCCATCGGCCAGGAGATCGAGGCGGGCGTCGACGGGATCGTGATCGGCCACGGCACCGACACCATGGGCCACACCGCCGCGATCCTGTCCTTCATGGTGCAGGACACGCCGGTGCCGATCGTCATGGTGGGCTCGCAGCGCTCGAGCGACCGGCCCTCGAGCGACGCCGCGCTCAACCTGATCCACGCGGTGCGCGCGGCGGGCCGACGGCGACATCGCCGAGGTCAGATCTGCATGTTCGGCCCGACCTCGGACCGTACGCGCCTGCTCCACCGCGGCACGCGCTGCCGCAAGATGCACAGCTCCTACCGGTCGCACCTTCCGCACGATCGGCGACATCCCGCTCGCGATGGTGGGCGAGGACTTCACCTACCTCTCCGACGACTATCCGCGCGGCGCGACCGCTCGCGCAAGGTGCAGCGTCGACACGGTCTACGAGGACCGGACGACGATCCTCTACTACTACCCGGGCATGAAGCCCGACCTCGTCGACGCGCTCGTCGAGAAGGGCTACCGCGGCATCGTCATCGCCGGCACCGGCCTCGGCCACGTCAACAAGCCGCTCTACCCGGCGCTCAAGCGCGCGGTCGCGGCCGGCGTCCACGTGGTGATGACCGTGCAGACGCTCTGGGGCTACGCGCAGATGTACGTCTACGACACCGGGCGCGACCTGCTCGATCTCGGCGATCGTGCCCGCTCGACAACATGCTGCCCGAGACCGCGCTCATGAAGCTCAGCTGGGTGCTCGGCCACACCGACGACCACGCCGAGGTGCTGCGCATGATGCGCCACCCGGTCAACCGCGAGATCACCGACGCGCGAGCCGCACAACGGCTACCTGATCCTGCAGGGCGGCCTGCCGGAGACCGAGGAGTTCGTCTCCAGCCACTGGAAGTAGCTAGTGACGCCTACTTCGTGATGCCCACCCGCTCGAGCATCCAGGCGAGCTCGAAGGCGCGGTCCTTGAGGGCGTCGTAGCGGCCGCTGGCGCCGCCGTGGCCGGCCGGCTGCATCTTGGTCCTGAGGACGAGCGGGTTCGGGTCGGTCTTGAGCGTCCGGAGCTTCGCCACGTACTTGGCGGGCTCCCAGTACATCACCTGGCTGTCGTTGTAGCTCGTGGTGACGAGCAGCGCCGGGTAGGCCTTCTTCGCGAGGTTGTCGTAGGGGCTGTACGTGAGCATGTAGTCGAAAGCGGCCTTCTCGTTGGGGTTGCCCCACTCGAGGTACTCGCCGACGGTGAGCGGCAGGCTCGCGTCCATCATGGTGTTCATCACGTCCACGAACGGCACGGCGGCGTGGACGGCGCGGAAGAGGTCGGGGCGCAGGTTGGTGACCGCGCCCATCAGCAGGCCGCCGGCGCTTCCCGCCCTCGATCAGCAGGCGGTCGGGCGAGGTCCACTTCTCCGCGACGAGGAACTCGGCGACGTCGATGAAGTCGAAGAAGGTGCTCTTCTTCTTCATGAGCATGCCGTCGTCGTGCCACGCCTCGCCCATCTCGTTGCCGCCCCGGACGTGGGCGATCGCGAACGGGATGCCGCGGTCGAGGAGGCTCAAGCGCCGGCTGTCGAACGTCGCGGACATGCCGAAGCCGTAGGAGCCGTAGCCGTAGAGCCACAGCGGGGCCTTGCCGTCGCGGGCGAAGCCTCTCGGGTAGACGATGCTGATCGGCACCTTCGTGCCGTCGCGTGCTCGTGGCCCAGAGGCGCTCGGAGGCGTAGCGCTGCGGGTCGAAGCCGCCGAGGACCTCCTCGCGCTTCAGGAGCACGGACGTTCCCGCTTCCATGTCGTAGTCGTAGACGCTCGAGGGTGTGGTGAGGCTCTGGTAGTCGTAGCGGAGGAGCCTGGACTCGAACTCCGGGGTACCGGCGGCGAAGGCGGTGTAGACAGGCTCGGGGAAGGCGACCTCCTTCCACCGGCCGTCGGCGAAGCGGTGGACGCGCAGGTGGTTCAGGCCCGCCTGCTTCTCCTGGAGCACGACGAAGTCCCGGAAGACCTCGAAGTCGTCGAGCAGGACGTCCGGCCGGTGCTCCACGAACGGCTTCCAGTGGCCGGGCGAGGGGTCGGCGAGCGGCGCCGTGACCAGGCGGAAGTTCTTCGCGTCCTTGTTCGTGCGGATGAAGAGGACGCCGTCGCGGTGCTCGACGTCGTACTTGTGGCCCTTCTCGCGGGGCAGGACCAGCCGGAAGGCGCCGCCCGGGGTGTCGGCAGGGAGCATCCGACGGTCCCAGGTGTCGGTCGACCGGCTGCCGAGCACGACGAACTTCTTGTCCTTGGTCCGTCCTACCCCGATCGAGAAGAGCTCGTCCTCTTCCTCGTAGATCTTCTCCGGCTGGCCGCCGAGCCTGAGGCGCCACAGGGTGTCCGAGCGTTTCGTCACGGGATGCTCGGTCACGTAGAACACGGTCGGCGTTGTCGGCCGCCCACGTCGCGCTCGTCACCCGCTCCGCCAGGGGTCCCTGCCGGTTGCCCGTCCCGAGGTCCTTGACGAACAGCTTGTACTGCCGGAAGCCGGTGTCGTCGGTCGAGTACATGAGCCGCCCGTCGTCGTCGCTCACCTCGAAATCGCCCACCGACAGGAAGTCCAGGCCCTTCGCCATCGCGTTCTGGTCGAGGAGCACCTCCTCGGGAGCGTCCTCGTGGAAGGCCCCGTCCGGCCCCGCGGGCTTGCGGCAGCGGATCGGGTACTGCAGGCCCTCGACCGTGCGGCGGTAGTAGTAGAAGCGGCCCCTGCGGGTGGGGACGCTGAGGTCGGTCTGCTTGATCCGCCCGAGCATCTCCGCGTAGAGCGCCTCGCGGAAAGGCCCGAGGTCGGCGGTCGTCGCCTCGGTGTAGGCGTTCTCGGCCTCGAGATACTTCACTACCTCGGGTGAGCCCTTCTCCCGCAGCCAGTAATAGGGATCGACGAACGTCCGTCCGTGCCAGACCTGCGCGTGGTCCTGGCGGGGGGCGATGGGGGGCGTGGGGGTGGGGCTCGAGCCCATCAGCAGAAGACCTCCAGAAAGGCCGACGATCGCGGACAAGAAGGATCGGCTCATTGTCGCGGACCTCCGGGAGAGTTGTACACCATCCGCGAGCGTCGGGATCCCTCGCGCGCTTGTCCCGACCGGAGCGCGCTCGGACGCAGCGCTCGGGTGATAGGCTTGGGCATCCGACCGCCGTCCACAAGGAGGTACAGCATGGGCGCTTCCGGGATCACCCGCCGCGAGCTGGTCCAGAGGGGGGGCCTCCTGGCCCTGCCCGCACTCCTCAGGGGTCGCGTGGCCGCGGCCGAGCCTTTCGGAGCCACGGCCGCGCCCGTCCCCGCGCCCGCCGTCCCCGGTAAGAGCGTCGGCCCCGAGATCTACCGGTCGATCGGCGTCCGGCCGTTCGTCAACGCCCGCGGCACCTACACGATCCTCACCGGCTCGACCATGCTGCCGGAGCCGCGGGCGGCCATGGACGCGGCGTCTCGCCACTACGTCCACCTCGACGAGCTGGCCGAGGCGATCGGCAAGCGTCTCGCCGAGCTGACGAAGGCCGAGTGGGGGATGGTGACGACGGGCTGTTCCGCGGCCCTCACCCACGCGACGGCGGCGTGCGTCACCGGCGGCAACCCCGACCTCCACGTCCGCGTCCCCGACCTGCGCGGCTTCCCGAAGGACGAGTGCATCATCCCGAAGCACTCCCGCAACGTCTACGACGCCGCGGTCCGCGCCGTGGGCGTGCGGGTCGTCGACGTGGGGACGGCGGAGGAGCTCGAGGCGGCCTTCGGGCCGCGGACGGCGCTCGTCTACGTCCTCGCCGGGCCCGACGCGGACGAGGGACCGCTCAGCACCAAGGCCGTCTGCGAGGCCGCGAAGAAGCGCGGCGTGCCCGTCCTCGTCGACTGCGCGGCCGAGGTCCTCACGATTCCGAACGTCCACCTGCAGCTCGGCGCCGACCTCGTCACGTACAGCGGAGGCAAGTGCCTGCGCGGCCCGCAGGCCGCCGGGCTCCTCCTCGGCCGCAAGGACCTCGTGAAGGCCGCGTGGGTCGGCAGCGCGCCCCACCACGGCTTCGCCCGCGGTTTCAAGGTCGGCAAGGAAGAGGCGATGGCGATGCTGGCCGCGGTCGAGGCGTGGACGAAGCGCGACTACGAGGCCGAGATCCGGGTGTGGGCCTCCTGGCTCGACACGATCGCCCGCCGGCTCGCCCCGATCGACGGCGTCACCACCTCGGTCACGCCGGTCGAGGGGCTCTCGAACCGCATGCCGCTCCTCCAGATCCGCTGGGACCGGGCGAAGCTCGGGACGACCGGCGACGCCGTGGCGAGGCTCCTCTTCGACAGCGAGCCGCGGATCTCCCTCTTCCCGGCGCGGGGAAAGGCCGACGGGAACGAGACCGGCCTCACGATCGGCCCGTACATGATGGCGCCCGGGGACGAGAAGGTCGTCGCGGAGCGGCTCTTCGCCGTCCTGAAGGCGCCGCCGCGCGTCGAGGAGAAGCCGCCGGCTCCCGCCGGCGACGGACCTCTCCGGCACCTGGGACGTGCGGATCGAGTACGCGGCCAGCGTCTCCACCCACCGGCTGCACGTCCGGCAGCGGGGCAACGACCTCGACGGCACCCACCAGGGGGACTTCGAGTCCCGCGACCTTCGGGGCACGATCGACGGCGACGCGGTCCGCATCCGCAGCGCCTGGGAGCACGGCGACTCGCTCAACTACGCGTTCACCGGCAAGGTGAGCGGCGACGAGATGACGGGCGAAGTGAGCCTGGGCGAGTACCTCGACGCGCGCTTCTCCGCGAAGCGCCACACGCTCGGGGAGGGCCTGAGCCATGAACAGCGGCCCGCTGGCCCTCGCCGGCCCGCTCCTGCTCGTCGCCGTCGCCGCGGCGGCCGCAGTGGAGCCGAAGTACGACCTCCTGCTCCAGGGCGGGCACGTCATCGATCCGAAGAGCGGGACGAGCGCCGTCCGCGACGTCGCGATCGCCGACGGGAAGATCGCGGCGGTCGCCCCGAAGATCGACCCCGCCGAGGCGTTCAAGGTCGTCGACGTCGCCGGCCTCTACGTCACCCCCGGCCTCGTGGACATACACGTCCACGTGTTCGCGGGCACTGGCGAGAAGGGCTCCTACGCCGGCGACAACAGCCTCTACCCCGACGGCTTCACCCTCCGCGTCGGGGTCACGACGGTCGCGGACGCCGGCTGCGCCGGCTGGCGGAACTTCGCCGACTTCAAGGACCGCGTCATCGACCGCTCCCGCACGCGCGTCCTCGCGTTCCTGAACATCGTCGGCAACGGCATGCGGGGCGGGAAGTACGAGCAGGACCTCGCCGACATGGAGGCGAAGCCCACGGCGGAGATGGCCCTTCAGCACAAGGGCCTGATCGTCGGGATCAAGACCGCCCACTACGAGGGGCCGGAGTGGGCCCCGGTCGAGCGATCGGTCGAGGCCGGCACGATCGCGAACGTGCCGGTCATGGTGGACTTCGGCGCGAACAAGGCCGAGCGGCCGATCTCCGAGCTGCTGACGAAGAAGCTCCGGCCGGGCGACATCTACACGCACTGCTACTCGGGCCTGCGCCGCGAGCTCGAGGAGTCGGGCCGGCGTCAACGCCGGGATGTGGCGAGGGCCGCAAGCGCGGCGTCGTCTTCGACGTCGGCCACGGCGGCGGGAGCTTCGCCTGGTACGTCGCCGTGCCCGCGATCAAGGAGGGCTTCCTGCCCGACACGATCTCCACCGACCTGCACATCGGCAGCATGAACGCGGGCATGAAGGACCAGCTCAACGTGATGAGCAAGTTCCTCGCCCTCGGGCCTGTCGCTCGAGGACGTGATCGCGCGCTCGACGTGGAACCCCGCGCGGACGATCCAGCACGAGGAGCTGGGGCACCTGTCGGTGGGCGCCCCGGCGGACGTGACGGTGCTGAGCCTCGCAGGCCGGGAAGTTCGGCTTCGTCGATTCGTTCGGCGGTCGCCTCGCGGGCCGACAAGAAGCTCGTCTGCGAGCTGACGCTGCGCGACGGCACGGATCGTCTACGACCTGAACGGGCTCGCCCGTCCCGACTGGGAGACGCTGCCGAAGGGCTACAAGACCACGGGCGACGCACGGTGGGACGCGATACAGCAGGAGGTAACGATGGCGAAGGGGAATCGCAGGGCGTTCGTGACCGGAGCCTCGGCGGCGCCCTGGCGGCGACGGCCGCGGCGACCACGGCTCGGGCCGCAGGACACCGGCAAGCCGGTGAAGAAGGTGCACTGGAAGGACGGCAAGCGGCCGGAGAAGACGCCCCTCTTCAGCGGCGTCACCTCGTACGGCGGCCTCGTCTTCATCGCCGGCGTCGGCGCCCACTTCGAGGGCGACATCAAGGCCCACACGAAGCACGTGCTCGACGAGATCCAGAAGAAGCTCGAGGAAGTCGGCTCCTCGATGGAGAAGGTCCTGAAGGTCAACGTCTACCTGAACGACCTGAAGGACTACGCGGGGATGAACGAGATGTTCCTCGGCCGCTTCGGCCCCGAGCCCCCCGTCCGCACGACGATCGCGGCCGCGGGAGGCATCCCCGGCAACTCGCTCGTCGAGATCGACTGCATCGCGACGCTTTAGGTCTCGCCGGCCGAGCCCGGCGTGCGCCAGCGGAGGTAGCATCGAGCATGCGTCGCCACGTCATCGAGCTGACCGTCGTTGCCGGCCTGGTGGGCCGCATGGCTAGCGTCACCTCGGGCGCGAGCCCGGGGACGACCGCGACGCTTCCGCCCGTCGCGGTCGACACCCCCACGCCCCGCTACGTCGCCGCCCGGACGTCCGCCGAGCCGGAGGCGCTGCTCGACGCCGGGGACGGCGCCTGGGCGGCAGCCCAGCGCATCACCTGGGGACCCGAGGCCGTCGCCACGAGCTTCCGGGCGCTCTGGACGAGCGCCCGCTTCCTCGTCCGGTACGACGTGACCGATCCCGCCCCGTGGCACACGCTCACGCGGCGCGACGAGCGCCTGTGGAACGAGGAAGTCGTCGAGCTCTTCCTGGACGTGGGTGCGACCGGACGCTCCTACGCCGAGCTCGAGTGGAACCCGGTGAACACGGTCGTGGACCTCTGGGTGGATCGGGCGGAGAACCGCTTCGACAAGGACTGGGACGTGGCCGGTCTCGAGAGCCGAGTCCACGTGCGGAAGGACCCCGCCGGCCGCGCGACCGGCTGGACGGTCGTCGCGTTCCTGCCGTGGAGCTCGCTCGGGGCGAAGGCGCCGGCGGGCACGGCACTGCCGCCGAAGCCGGGCGACCGCTGGCGCTTCAACGTCTTCCGCATCGAGCGCCCCGGCGGCCCCGGCGAGCCCGAGAAGGACGCACAGTACCTCGCCTGGTCACCCACGGGGCAGCCGAGCTTCCACGTGCCGCAGGCCTTCGGGGAGCTCGTCTTCGCGGAAGCCGCGGTCCTCACGGGCCGATAGGCGGCGCGATGCCGCCCGTCCAGCGGCTCACGGCGGCGGTCGTCCACGCGCTCGGCCTGCTCCTGGCCGCGGCCGTCCTTGGCATGCCACCGGCCCCCGCAGCCGCCGCCTGTCACGAGGAGAGCCGCGTCGCGATGGGTTGCACCGGCACGGTTCGGGCCTGTGGCCGGGACGCGGAGGCCCTGCCGCCGATCGTCGGCGAGGCGCTCGACGAGATCGACCGCGTCGACCGGCTCTTGAGCCACTACCGCCGCGACAGCCCGCTGTCTCGGCTCAACCGGGACGCGGCGAACGGCCCCTGCGCCGTCGAGTCCGAGCTTCTCGACTTTCTCAACGAGTGCCTGGGGTGGAGCCGTGAGTCGGACGGAGCGTTCGACGTCACCGTGGGCCCGCTGATGAAGGCCTGGGGCTTCTTCCACGACGAAGGGCGGGTGCCGCAGGAGGACGAGCTGGCACGGGCGCTCGACGTGGTCGGCTACCGGCACGTCGTGCTGGACCGCGAGAAAGGGACGGTTCGCTTCGACCGCCCGGGCGTGGAGCTGGACCTCGGCGGCATCGGCAAGGGCTACGCCGTGGATCGGGTCGTGCAGCTGTTGCGGCGTCGTGGCGTCGCCTCCGCCCTCGTCAACCTGGGCGGGAGCAGCGTCTACGGGCTCGGCGCTCCGCCGGGGCGGAGCGCCTGGGAGATCGGAATCCAGGATCCGTCCGATGCGAGGAAGATCGCCCTGACGGTGAGGCTCCGCGATCGCGCGCTCTCCGTCGCCGGCGGCTACGAGCGCTTCTTCGAGAAGGACGGCGTGACCTACTCGCACATCATGGACCCGCGCACGGGACGCCCGGTCCAGGGAGTGCTGAGCGTGGCGGTCCTGACCGCCACCGCCACCACCGGCGACGCGCTCGACGACGTCTTGTTCGTCCAGGGTGTCGAGCGTGCCGGCACGTTCCTGGAGCGTTTCCGCTCGACCGCTGCCCTCTTCTTCCTTCCGAGGACGGGCGGAGGGTGGAAGCTCGTCCGCCTTGGCCCTCCTCTCGCCGGCCGGCAGTCCGGGCCGCCCCGTGCGCCCCACGGATGGGAGGGTCAGGAGACGCCGTGATTCCGTAGCGCCTCGTCGAGCGCACGGCTGAGGAGGTCGGCGACGCCGAGCTCGAGCGCCCAATGGCGGAGGTAGGACTCGTCCAGGACGCCGGCCGCTCGGAGCACTCCCGTCACGTCCGTCCACTGCCTCTCCGACACCTCGCCGCCGCGGCGGAACCACTCGAGCTTCGCGAGGACCGTGTCTTCGGGCGAGGAGACTGGAAGCTCGTTCCCTCCCTCGAGGGTTGCGGCCCGGGCGCGGTCGAGCGCCTGCCGGTCGAAGGGGCGGTCCCGGGAGACGAACACGTCGACCTTCACCATCGTCTCCAGATGGATGACGTTGAACGAAGCCCGCCGGGCGATCGCGTCCCGGACGCGCTCCTCGGAGACGTAGTAGGCGCCGCGCAGGGTCACCGCGAGAGCAGAAGCGTGAGCAGGGGCAAGCTCGGCCACGACGTCGGCGTCGATGCTGGCGCGGGGCACGCCATGGGCCGAGCTCGCGATCGAGCCTCCGACGTAGTGGCGGACGCCGAGGGCGCGGAGGGTTTCGAGAACGGGCGCGAGAGCGACGAGAAGGTCAGGCTCGGTCACGGCTCTCGGAAGCAAGCCCCCGCGGATGTGCTGGCCGGCTCTCGGGGGCAAGCGAGGTATGCCCGTACGTCCTCGGCGAGCTGCGCCCCGTAGTGCAGGGCCACGAAGCGGAGCCCGACCTCCTGCGGCGAAGCGCCCGGGAGGGCGCGGGCCAGACCGCCGCGGGCCAGGCTCATCGTGGTCCGGCTCAGCGAGAGCGCGAGCCGGAGGCGCCGTGACGGGGGCGAGCGCCGCAGCAACTCGAGATGGACGAGCTCCGCCTCGGGGTCGGTGTCGTTCAACCCACGTGCCACGACGGCATTCTACCCGAGGGTGCCCGATCCGGCCGACAGACGAGTACCATGCGCCCGAGGCCGCCCGGAGCCAGGCAGCGGCCGGAAGGAGCAACCATGCGATACAGCCGCTCCGTAGCCGCGATCTCGCTCGCGCTCGCTCTCACCGCCGGAGTGGCCACGTGCGCCTCGGCCGCCCCGACCCTGAAGGGCCGGGCCGTGTGGGCGAGCCCCCGCGACGCCGGCACCACCGAGGCGTCGGTCGTCGCCTTCGTCGAGCAGCTGGCGAAGGCGCACGTGAATACCGTCGTGATGGAGCTGAAGACCTCCAGGGGCATCTTCTGGCCGAGCGAGCGATTCGCCCCGGCCGTCGTGGCCGAGTACAAGGCCTTCGACCTGCCGGCCGTGCTCATCCGCGAGTGCCACGAGAGGAAGATCGCCGTCCACGCCTGGTTCTTCGACTTCGCGGAGGGCGGAAGCTCGTACGTCGCGCAGCAGCACCCCGAGTGGCTGGCCCTGAGCCCCGAGGGCAAGCCGACCACGGCGGAGGTGCTCCGCGGCGCCCCCTACCGGATGGCCTGGATGTGCCCGGCCCGGCGGCCCGGCTACACGGACCAGTGGCTCATCCCCCTGATCAAGGAGTTCGCGGAGCGCTACGACGTGGACGCCATCCACCACGACTACGTGCGCTACCCCGGCGACCTCGCCCCCGACACCTACTGCTTCTGCGACTACTGCCTGGACGAGGTCCCGAAGTACGCCTCGTACTACTCGACGACGCACCCCGACGACCCGCTCCTCGCGCCGATGGACCGCCCGCACCTCGAGGCCCACTGGGAGAGGAGCCCCAAGGTCCTGCCGCCGAACTGGAAGGACTACTCGCGGGAGATGAAGAGCCGTCTCCTCCTCGAGGGCAGCTTCTTCCCCGGCGGCCACCGCGACCTGGACTACTTCTTCTACGAGTACCGCGCGCACCACGTGGCGGAGTTCACCCGGCAGGTGGCCGAGGAGGTGCGCAAGGTCAAGCCGCGGATGGAGTTCTCGGCCGCGGTCTTCAAGAACCCCGTGCAGAGCGGGCGCTTCATCGGCCAGGACTGGCGGCGCTTCGCGCCGTGGGTCCAGTACCTCATGCCCATGGACTACCGCAGCCACTACGCCGGGGACTTCGATACGCACCTCGACCTGCTGGCGGAGAGCATCCAGCAGCAGAAGGCGTGGGCTCGCGACTTCCCGCATCTCTGGATCGGGGTCGCGGCCTACCAGCTCTACGACGAGGAGCGGGAGCCGGGCTACTACCCGCCGGAGCGGATCACGAAGACGCTCGAGCGGGTGCGGGCCCAGGACGTCGAGGGGGTGGTGATCTTCTCGGCCGGTGGGATCACCTCGGCCCGCCTCTGGGAGGCGGTGGGGGAGTTCTTCGGGAAGTAGTCAGTTCTCCGCGCGAAGATCCACGACGGCGTAGGGGCCGAGCGTCGGCAGCGAGAACTCGGTCGCGCCGTCGCCGGTCGTGTAGTCCTCGACCGGTGCCTTGCCCTGGCCGAAGACGAGCGCCTCGCTCGCCGCCCACGATCCGAGGAGGCGGACGCGCAGGCCCTCGATCGGCCGGCCCCCGTAGTTGAGAAGGTGCAGCCGCGCGCGCGAAGCGTCGCGGGCGAGCCGGCCGATCACCGCCTCGCTGCCGTAGAGCCGCAGCGACCGGCGCTCGTCCGTCAGCGCGCGGCGCACGGAGAGCGCGAAGGCCTCCGGGTTCAGCGCGTCCTTGCGCGGGAACTCGCTCGAGCCGATCCGCACGTTGAGCGCGACGTCCGGCGCCGGCCCCTTCACGACCTTGAACAGCAGGTTCCGACGGGCCATCAGGTTGAGGACCTCGGCGACGAGCGTCGAGCCGTCGTCCTGCACCGCGACGTCGGCCACGGGCGGGAGATCGCTCTCGGGCAACGACGAGAGGAAGGCCAGCATGCGGCCGAGGTCGAAGAGGCCGTCCGGGCCCGTCGCCAGGACCTCGTCCGCGCCGTACGCGAACGCCTCGGCGGCGGCGAGCGCCGCCTCGCGGGCCGGCACGTCGCACCAGTAGCGGCCGCCGCCCGCCCGCAGGAATCGCCAGCCGTTGGCGAAGACCCACGGCCGGTTCGAGGCCGAGGCCACCTCGGCGCGCCCGGCGACCCCCGGGGCGGGCAGCTTGACGCGCTCGGCGCTGTCCTTCTCCCCGAAAGGCGTGACCGTGAAACCGGCGCCCCGCCACGCCGCCTCCGCGTTCGGGGGCACGCACAGCCGCTCGATCCCCGCCTGCCTGACCGCGGGTGCCGTCTCGACGGGCTGCGCCCAGTAGACCGTGGGAAGCGTCGCCAGCAGGACGAGGAGGCTCATACCGCGATCTCCTCCACGTGGATCTTCGCGAGGTCCGAGACGCCGAGGTCGAGCCGCCCGGCGTACTCCACGTGGCCGGGCTCGCGGATCAGGATGTTCACGTTCGGGTCCAGGTCACGGGAGCCGGCGTCGTTGAACTTCAGGTACCTGGGCGAACGGTCCCAGATCGAGATCGCCCCCTCGGCCTTCCGCTTGTCGTCGATGATGTCGAGGAGCAGCCGGTCGATCGCCACCGGGTCGGTCCCGAACAGGATCTGCCGGGGATGGAAGACGTAGCGGGTGGTGGGGGCGAAAGGCCCGCCGTGCCACACCGCCCGGATCCCGTCCATGATCTGCAGGACGGTTCGAGAGCGGAGCGGCTCCACCGCCGCGAACGTGCCGACCGCGGTCAGGGTGTGGGTCTGGCCGCGCGAGTGCGTGCGGGCCACGTTGGAGAAGCAGCCGTACGCGACGTTCTTCAGGCAGCCGGTGGCTCCCGTCGCGCCGTGGTCCTTCATGTTCGGGATGTTGACGATCTTGGTGAGCCTCTGGGTGACGAGCCGCATCATGCACGAGCGGGTGTCGTCCTCCCCGAAGAAGTCCGCCTCGACGTAGGTCGCGGGGTCGTAGGCGCTGTTGTCGGTGCGCCGGTTGCCCTTCTCCGCCGCGAAGACGGTCACCCCGTCGGGCAGGTGGGGCGCGTAGTCGATGGCGTCGAGCTGGTTCTGGAAACGCTCGAAGACGACGATGCTCGCCACGGGGACACCCACCGCCATCAGCTGGCGGCACGTCTCGGCCACGACGGCCGGGGACGAGACCACCCAGGGGCCGCCGCCGGCGTTGACCTTGATGCCCACCACGTCGCCGGGCTCGAAGAAGCGTCGCCAGGCCCCGAGCGTCGTCGCCTCACCGGTGAGGGCGCGCATCCCGCGGTCCATCATCTCGCGCACGACCTCGGCGTCCACGACCCGGCCCGCGGCGTCCAGGCAGCGCGGGGACTTCACCGAGACGACCCGCCCCGGGTACGGGCCCGGCATGCCGGGAAGGGCGGCGGCGGCGTAGCGGCTGACGACCTTGTAGGCGGGCGCAGCGGCCTCGGCGCGCAGGCTCGTGGCGAGGGGAGTGGCGGCGAGCAGCTCCAGGAACGAACGTCGGTCCATCGATCCTCCCGTTCGCGAGCGGGAATTGTATTACCCTTCCCGCGAGCCAGGGAGGCCGGGATGAGCGCTCCGACGACGGGCACGGCCGGCACGCAGCGCGTTCTCTCGATCGACCTGCTGCGGGGAGCCGACGTGCTGTTGATGCTCTTCGTGAACGAGGTGGCCGGCGTCACCGGAGCACCCGCCTTCCTGCTCCACAAGCCCTCCGACGCCGACGGCATGACCATCACCGACCTCGTCTTCCCGGCTTTCCTCTTCATCGTCGGGATCGCCGTCCCGTTCGCGCTGGGCGGGCGCCTGCGTCGGGGGCAGTCCCGGGCCTCGTTGTGGCGGCACGTCGTCCTGCGGGCCCTGGCCCTCGTCGTGATGGGAGTGCTCATGGTGAACGCCGAGCACGGAGTGAGCGGCGTGCTTTCCGCACCTGTGTGGAACGTGCTCATGACTGCGGGTGTCCTCCTCGTCTGGGGCGCGCCCGAGAACGGCTGGGGACGGGTTCGAGGGTCCTGGCTGCGCGCGGCGGGTGTCGCTCTCCTCCTCTTCGTGGCTCTCGCCTACCGGAATCCCGGCGCCACCGGCTGGATCCAGATCCGTCCCTACTGGTGGGGGATCCTCGGCCTGATCGGCTGGGCCTACCTGGGCGTCGCGAGCCTCTACCTGCTGGTGGGGGAGCGGCCGGCGACCCTGACTGCCTTCGTGGCGCTCTTCTACTGCGTCGCCCTGGCCGCCGCCGGCGGATGGGCGTGGCTCCCTGCCTTGCGCCCGCTCGTCGGCCCCGTGATCGGCACGCACGGGGCGCTCGTGCTCGCCGGCACCCTGCTCGGAGTTCTCCTGGCCCGACACCGGCGGGAGGGCGGGTCTTCCTTGCGCTTCGCGCTCCGCATGGCCGGCTACGCGGTCGCGCTCGGCGTCGCCGGAGTGCTCCTGCGCTCGCTCCACGGCCTGCACCCGGCCTTCCACATCAGCAAGAACCACGCGACGGCCCCCTGGGGCCTCGTTTCCTCGGCCCTCACCGTCGCCGCCTGGGTGCTTCTCTTCGTCCTGGTGGACATCGCGGGCTGGCGTCGCTGGCCCCCGTCCCTCGCGATCGCCGGCGAAAACCCGCTCGTCGCGTACCTGATGGCGCCCTTCCTCACGTCGCTCTTCGCGCTCACCGCACCTCTCTTCGGCGGCACGAACTTCTACGAGTCGCTCGGCGACACCACGGGCATCGGCCTCGTCCGCTCGGCGGTCTTCGCCTGGCTCGTCGTACGGCTCAGCGGGTGGATGCGCTCCCGGGGTGTCCGGGTCCAGCTGTGACGAGCCACTGAAGGGCGAAGACCGCCGGAACTGCGCGACGACGAGGCCCAGGGCCGGCCTCAGGCCCCAGGCGGCCGCCGCCTGGCCGGTGACCCACGGCAGCGTCATCCCGCCCGAGAGGGCCATCGTGAAGAGCAGGCCGAAGACGGTGCCGGAGTGCGCGGGGAAGCGCGAGCCGGCGACGCCGAGGACGGCCGGGAAGATGCCGGCGACCGTGGCTCCGAGGACCACCACCACGACCACGGCCAGCGGCGGGCGCGATGCGGTCACGAGAAGCGCCGTGACCGCTGCCGAAGCGGCGGCGCTCGCCAGCACGAGGCGCTCCCCGGTGAGGGACGCGCGTCCGCGGCCGAGCCAGGCCCGGGTCAGCATGAGCGCGGCCCAGTACCCGGTGAGGGCGTACGAGGCGGCGCCGACGCTCGAGCCCGATCTCGCGGGTGAGAAAGGTCGTCGTGTAGCCGCCGAGGATGAACTCGTTGCCGGACTGGAAGAAGAGCAGGAGCCCGAGCAGGAGCACCAGCGGGTCGCGGAGCGAACCGCGCCGCTTCCGCGAGCGACAGGCCTCTCCCCTGCTTGGCCGGCGGGTAGGACGGCAAGCGCGTTCGCGATCGCGACGACGACGCAGAGGCCCGTCGCCCCGAGGAGGATCCCGCGGAGGCCGGCGGCCCGCAGGAGCAGGCCGATCGCGAGCGGGATGAAGAGGGCGCCGAAGCCGAAGAAGACGCCCCACGAGGTTCAGGGCTCGGCGCCTTCGCGGCCGGGTCCTCGTGGAGGTCCGCCACCAGCGCGTTGCTCGCGCCGTTGAGCGCCGAGCCGCCGAGGCCGAGGAGCGCCACCGCGACGAGCAGGTGGGCATAGCTCCCGGCCCCGGCCACGACTCAGCAGCGCCGCCGCCACGACGAGAGGACCGGCGACGAGCGGCGGCTTCATCCCGAAGCGGTCCTGCAGCGCGCCGAGAGCGAAGCTCGACGCCAGCATGCAGGCGTTCATCACCAGGAACAGCGTGCCGACACGGCCGAGGCCGATCTGCAGCCGCTCGGAGAGCAGGGGGAGTGTCGCGCCGAGGAGGGCGGCCGCGATGCCGAAGAGGAACATCCCGGCGAAGGCCGCGAGCTGCAGCCGGCCGGTACGCGTGCTCACGGCGCGCCCCGCTCGGCGAGGCGCCGCGCGTAGGCCTCGAAGACGCGCGGGTTGTGGTCGGGGGCGATGCCGGGCACGTTGGGGGAGACGAAGGTGGTGGGGGAGTGCCCCTTGGCCACGAGCCGGGCCGCCGTCTCCGCCACGAGCGCCATGACCACGAAGACGACGGCCATCGTCGAGCCCGCCGCGACCTTCTCCGGCCGCCCGACGTCCACCTGGGAGTCCTCGGGAGCCACGCAGTTGTCGATCGCGATGTCGGCCACGTCCGAGAGCTTCTTGCCCGAGGAGTGCGTGGGCTTCGCCACCGCGGCGTTGGCGAGGGAGGACACCGTGATCACGGTGAGGCCCCGCTCCTTCGCGTAGAGCGCGGCCTCGATCGGGGCGGCGTTCAGGCCCCCGTGCGAGAAGACGACGAAGCAGTCGCCGCGCCGGAGCGCGTAGCTCTGGAGGAAGACTGGCGCGTAGCCCTCCCTTCGCTCGATCCAGAGCAGCTCGCGCGCCCCGCCCGGCCCCACGACGTTCGACCACATGAGGCGCGGGTCGTAGAGGGGGACGAGGCCCACGAAGCTGCCGTAGCGGGGGAAGACGTCCATCACGGGGATCACGGAGTGACCGCTCCCGTAGAACCAGGCGAGGCCGCTCGAGGCGATGGCGGAGGCGATCGCCTCGCCCGCCTGCTGGATCTTCTCCATCTGGGTCCGGCGCACGTCGTCGAGGACCTTCGTGATCGCGTCGTGGTAGGCGATGGCGGACATCTCTGCTCCCGGGTCGTTCACGGCGTTTCGGCGAGGAGGGCGAGGCGGGCGGCGCCGAAGAGCGCGGCATCCTCGCCGAGGAGGGTCGTCTCGATGCGGCACTGCTCGGCCGCGACGAGGCTGGGCCCAGCGCCGCACGGCGCGCCGTACGGGCTCGAGGAAGAGGTCGGAGGCCTGCATGAGGCCGCCGCCGAGCACGACGACCTGCGGGTTGAGCGCGCTGATGAGGTTGGCGACGCCCATGGCCAGCCACTCGACGGTCTCGTCCACCGCCCGACGAGCGCGCGGATTCGCCGCGGCGGGCCGCCGTCGGCCACGGCTTCGGCCGAGGCGGCGCCGAAGCGCCGGGCGAGGGCGGGGCCGGCCGCCTCCGCCTCGAAGCCGCCCATGCAGCCGTAGTCCTCGCGCCAGCGAGGGTCGAGAGCGAACCAGCCCACGGCGCCCGCGATCCCGCCGCGGCCGCGGACGAGGCGTCCGTGCGACAGGATGCCGGCGCCGATGCCGGTGCCCACGGCGAGGAACACGACGTCGGTGCAGTCGCGGGCGACGCCCAGCCACTGCTCGCCCAGGACCGAGCCCGAGCGGTCGGAGTCGACGACGACCGGCACCGGCAGTCGCGGGACGAGCTCGGCGAGGAGCGGCACCTCGTCCTTGCCCCAGAGGTTCGGGGCCCAGGCCCGTCCGGTTCGCGGGGTGTAGATCCCGGGCACGACGACGCCGGCCGCCCGCACGTCGACCCACTGCGACTCCGGCCGCGCGCACCGTGTCGGCCGCGGCGGCGGCGAGCGCGTCGAAGCTCAGCGCCGCCCCGGCCTCGTGCGACGGGCGCTTCGCGCGGGCCCGGACGGTCGCCGTGCTCGTCGATGACGGCGAAGGAGGCCTTCGTCCCGCCCAGGTCGATGGCGAGCACGATCCGAGAATCGTCGTTCACGCGCCGGCCTCCGGCTTCTGCCGGTTCACCATCCACCCGCGGTCATGACGCCGGATGTTGTGCCGCTGCCGACCGGGGAGTCAACGCCCGGCGCTCGTTTGACGCGCGTCTCGGACCGGCGGTAGTGTCGCCGCGCGCGGCCCGATGCCGCATTCCTCCGAGGGTTCCATGAGCAGGACGATCCTCCTCGCCGCCCTCCTCCTCGCCGCGCCCGTCGGCGTCGCATCCGCCGTCTTCGCATCCGCGCCGGGCGCGCTCGACACCGACGTTCTCGTCGTGGGCGGCGGGACGGGAGGCATCGGCGCCGCCCTGCAGAGCGCCCGCCTCGGCGCGCGGACGATCGTGGCGGAGCCCACCCCGTGGCTCGGGGGCATGCTCTCCGCCGCCGGTGTCTCGGCCACCGACGGCAACCACCGTCTGCCGTCGGGGATCTGGCGGGAGTTCCGCCAGCGCATCTACGACGCACTACGGCGGCCCCGACGCCGTCGCCACCGGCTGGGTCAGCGACACGCCTCTTCGAGCCGCACGTGGCCGATCGCGTCTTCCAGGAGATGGCGGCGGCCGAAGGCTCTCTCCGCGTCCTCTTGCGGCACCGCTTCGTGGACGTCCTCCTCGAGGCCGGCCGCGTCCGCGGGGCGGTGTTGGAGGACTCTCGCGACCGGAGGGCGCGTCGAGGTGCGGGCGAGGGTGGTGGTGGACGCGACCGATCTCGGCGACGTCCTCGCCCGGGCGGGGGCCGCGTTCGACCTCGGCCTCGAGGCCGACGCGGTTTCCGGCGAGAACGCCGGGATCCCCGTCTCGAGCGACGTCGTCCAGGACCTGACGTGGTGCGCGATCCTGAAGGACTACGGCCCCGGGGCCGACCGGACGATCCCGCGGCCCGAGGGCTACGTTCCCGCCGAGTTCGACTGCTCCTCGACGAGCTACTGTCGGGACGCGACGCGCGAGAAGCCGACCGTGGACGCGCGCAAGATGCTCGATTACGCGCGGCTCCCTGGCGGCAAGTACCTCATCAACTGGCCGAACTACGGCAACGACACGTACCTGGACGTCGTCGGTCAGGACGACGCGGCGCGAGAGAAGGCCCTCGAGGTGGCGAAGGCCCGCACGCTGCGCTTCGTCTACTTCATCCAGGCCGAGCTCGGCTTCGAGAACCTGGGCCTCGCCGACGACGAGTACCCGACGAAGGACCGCCTGCCGTTCGTCCCGTATCACCGGGAGGGGCGACGCCTGCGCGGCATCGTGCGCTTCACGGCGCGCGACATCGCCGACCCGTTCGGCGCCCGCGACCCGCTCTACCGCACGGGCATCTCGGTGGGCGACTACCCGATCGACCACCACCACAAGCGCAACCCGGCGGCGCCCCAGCACCTGCTGGTTCGTCCCGGTGCCGTCGTTCTCCGTTCCGCTCGGCGCGCTCATTCCGGAGAGGGTGGACGGCCTCGTCGTGGCCGACAAGGCGATCTCCGTCAGCAACGTGGCCAACGGCACCACGCGGCTGCAGCCGGTCGTCCTCCTGACGGGACAGGCCGCCGGGGCGCTCGCGGCGCTCGCGGCCCGGCAGGGGCGCGAGCCGAGGTCGGTGCCCGTCCGCGACGTGCAGCGCGTGCTCCTGGCCGCCGGGGCGTTCCTCCTCCCGTACCTCGACGTGCCCTCGTCCCACCCGCAGTTCGCCCGCATCCAGAGGGTCGGCGCGACCGGGATCCTGAAGGGCCGGGGCCTTTCCCACCTCTGGGCCAACCAGACGTGGTTCTACCCGGACTTCCCGATCGACGCGGCGACCCTCGCAGGCGGGACTCACGGAGTTCGAGCCCGTCGATCGTCTCGCCGGCGGACGGACGGCCCCTCACGGTCGGCGAGGCGGTGGCGATGGTGACCGACTACCGGGCCGCGCTCCTGACGAAGGACAAGACCCGCTTCGCCGCCCTGGAGGCGAGGGCGTCGCGCTCCGGGCCGGAACTGTGGACGGCGCTGGGGCTGGGCGACTACGCGCCCGAGCGCGTCGTCACGAGGGCCGAGGTCGCCGCTCTCGTGGACGAGGTCCTCGACCCGTTCAACCTCGAGGGAGTCGACCACCGCGGGCGCATCGTGCCCTGAGGGGCCTGGCACTGCATTGCAGTACGACGGGACGCGGAGAGCCACGCCTGCCACTTCGTGCCGCGGGGCCACGAGCGCTCGATTCGACGAGTGCCTTCGACAAGACAACAGGGGGTGAGCCCGGAGGCCCACCCCCTGCTCAGCAGTCCGTCGCGCGACCCGAGCGGCGGGCCGCGCGGTGGAGCTTAGAAGTAGAACTTCACCGCGAGCTGGATCGATCCGCGGCTCGTTCACCGTGCCCGTGATGATGCCGAAGGTGTTGGGGTTGGCGAGGCTGACGCCCGGCGGGGCCCAGTTCGGGTGGTTGAGGGCGTTGAACGCCTCGGCCCGGAGCTCGAGGTGCCGCGTGCCGCCCATGTTGAAGCGCTTCGCGAGCGTGAGGTCGACGTTGGAGTAGCCCGGGCGCGTCCATGATCCCGATGCCGCAGTTGCCCCACGTGCCGATGGGCGCCGACTCGAAGGCGTTGATGTTGATCCACTTGGAGTCGTTGGGGGCGTTCGGGTCGGACGTCATGCCCTGGTTCGACGGGCACCGGGTTGCCGATGCAGTTCGGCCGCTCGTTGCCGCGGACGGCCTGCAGCGTGCGCCCGCCGATGTCGCGGATGGTGATTGGGAAGCCCGTGCGCGCCTGGAAGATGGCCGAGACCTTCCACCCGCCGAGGATCGCGTCGGTGAGCCCGCCCCACTCCGAGCCCCACTTCATGCCCTTGCCGAACGGCAGCTCGTAGTTGGCGGCGAGGACGAAGTTGTGGCGGACGTCGAAGAAGGCCCGGCCGTAGTTCCACTCCGGCTCGTACGCGTTCATCCAGTAGGCGCCCTCGCCCGCGGTGAAGCTGCCGAGCCGTAGTAGCCGAGGTTGTTGGTGAGGACCTTGCCGAACGTGTACGAGGCCAGGAACTCGAGGCCGTGCCACGCGCGCTGGCGGACGCTCGCCTGGAGCGCGTTGTAGTTGCTGCGGGCCGAGCGACGCCGTGGTGGCGATCGTCGTGATGAGGGGCTGCTCCTCGGTAGAGCGGTCGGCGCTGGGCGAGCGGCGCCCAGGTCGAGGGGTCGCCCACGCCGGGCAGCGGCTGGTTGCCCTCCACCGGGGCCACGAGGTGGGTGGCGTGGTGGCCGACGTAGCCGACGTTGACCGACATCGACGAGGTCAGCATGCGCTCCACGAACACGTTCCACTGCTGCGTGAACTGCGGCCGCAGGTTCGGGTCGAAGGCGCGCACGTTGCCGGTGGGCGTCGTGCCCGGGACCAGCTCGGCGAAGCCCGTGGCGATCGTCCCCGCGCCGCTCGACTTGTCGTAGACGACGTTCGACTCGAAGAAGAACGGCGGGTTCATGGGCAGCCGCAGGTTGGAGCCCGTGCCCTCCATGTACTGGGAGATGCCGTAGCCGCCGCGCACGACCCAGCTGGTCGCTCGGCCGCCAGGCGAAGCCGAGGCGCGGCTCGAAGCCCGTTGTAGTAGGGCTTGTAGAGCGCGCGGTCCTCGACGCTGCCGTCCTGTCGCGAAGGTCTGCACGCCGGTCCCGTTGCCGAGGGGAGGCGCCACGTCGAAGTTCGACTGCTGGTTGTCCTTCTCGACGAGG
This sequence comes from uncultured Acidobacteriota bacterium, assembly GCA_963697835.1. GTDB lineage: Bacteria > Acidobacteriota > Vicinamibacteria > Fen-336 > Fen-336 > DATBSL01. Next base: position 491,603 of record CAVOPG010000001.1, read on the forward strand.
GGCGACGTGTAGGCCCAGCGCAGGCCGAGGTTCAGGGTGAGGTCGGGCCGGATCTTGAAGTCGTCCTGGACGAAGAGCGAGATCCGGTTCTGGAGGTGCGTCCACGGGTTGTCGGGGTCGCCGCCGCCACGGCCCTTGCTCCGACACCTGGTCGAGGAGGAAGTCCGCGAAGGGGACGCCGGTGAAGGTGCCGTTGTAGGTGAACGTGCCGAGCGCGCCGTTGTTGCCGGCGTAGTACCGGCGCTGGACGTAGCGCAGGAACTGGCCGCCGAACTTGAGCGCGTGGCGGCCCTTGATCCAGGTCAGCTTCTCGTTGAGCTGGTAGCCCTTCGGCAGGTTGTCCTCGAGAGTGGCCGCGGTGCCGATCGTGGTGAGCCCGCTGCCCCAGTCGATCGCGCTCAGGCCGGCGATCGGCTGCCCGCCCGGGATCCCGAAGGTCGCGTTGGCGTCGCCGATGCCGCCCCAGTCGTTCAGCCAGTTGACGTTGTTGATCGAGTTGTAGCCGACGAGGACCTCGTTGATCAGCGACGAGCTGAAGACGTGGCTCCAGTTGGCCGCCAGGTTGCGGAACGGCGTCTCGCGTCAAGCTGCCGAGGAGGAAGGGGAACGCCGTCTTCGTCGCTCTTGAGATCGTACTCCGCGATCGAGAAGCGGAGGAAGAGCTTGTCGTTGGCCGACGCGTTCCAGTCGAGGCGGAGGTCGCCCTGGTGGGCGCGGGTCGTGGTGAGGGTGTCGCCCACGTAGTTGCTGCGTGACGCCGGTGACGTCACGGTTCGGGAGCGGGTAGTCGCGGGTCGTTGAGGATCGCGAGCGCCGTCGGGCTGATCCGGCTGAGCGGGATCTGGTTGTTCGGGAACGGCAGCGCCGGTGAGGGGGTCCGATGACCGTCCCGGCAGGAGGCTCGAGAGGTCCCCGGTGCGCCACGCGGCCGGGGCCACCGAGCGCCGTCGTCGGGGCCCGGCTGGTCGCGGCACGGTGCCCTGGTAGTCGACGAAGAAGAACAGCTTGTTCTTGATGATCGGGCCGCCGAAGCGTGGCGCCGAAGATGTGCTGCGTGCGCTCGGCCTTCTTCGCGCCGGAGCGGTTGTTGGCCCAGGTGTTCGCGTCGAGGTCGCTGTTGCGGTAGAACTCGAACACGTTGCCGCGGAACTGGTTCGCGCCGGACTTGATGACGTTGCTGATCACGGCTCCGGCCACGTTCCCGATGTCGGCCGCGTAGTTGTTCGTCTCCACGCTGATCTCGGCGAGGGCGTCGGGGCTGGGCTGATAGGCGACCCGGTTGTCGACCGTCTCGTTCATGTCGATGCCGTCGACCAGGAAGTTGTTCGTCTGCTCCCGGTTGCCGTTGACGTAGCGGCCGCGCCGAGTTGACCGCGCCGATGTCGTGAACGCCTCCGGGTTGGGCGTGACGGCGCCCGGCATGAGCAGCGCCAGCTGGCTGGAGTTGCGGCCGTTCAGCGGCAGCGACTCGACCGTGTTGGCCGAGATGCACCTCGCCGACGGTGGCCGACTCGGTCTGGAGCACGGGCGCCTGCGCGGTCACCTCGACGGTGTCCTCGAGGGCGCCGACCTCCATCTTGAGGTCGAGGCGGGCGATCTGCTTCGCCTCGAGCGTGATCGGCCGAGTGGTCGTCGTCTTGAAGCCGGAGAGCGCGGACTTCACGACGTACGTCCCGACCGGCACCGACGTGATGGTGTAGTTGCCCGCCTGGTTCGAGACGGCGGTGTACTCGACGTTCGTGGCCTGGTTCGTGGCCGTGACCGTGACGCCCGGCGCCGCGGCGCCGCTCTGGTCGGTGACGAGGCCGGTGATCGAAGCCGCGCCGGTCTGGGCGTAGGCGACCGCCTGCAGGCCCAGCACGAGCGCGAGGGCGAGCAGCAGCCCGCACGCGCGCTTGAGAGAAGTCATGTTTGCCTCCATCGGGAGAGTTCGTTCAGAACCACCGCGCCGCAGGGGCTTTCGGCCGAGTCGGTGCGACGGCGGGACGATGGTCATTGGACTAGGACGGACGAATCTGATGTCAAAAAACGTGCAATGCCCGTGCCGGGAGAGATGCGATCGCGGAATGCTCCAAATCGCTGTGTCTCATGGACCGCCTGATCCGGACCCCCGATTCTGAATCCAGCGGGTCGGAGCGGATCCAAACGCGCCGGATACCGCCTCGATGCCCGGTCTGACCAATGGCGCCGGACGCGGTCAGCCGGCGACCCGATCGAGCGCGGCCAGGGCCTCCCGCTCGGCGTCGCGGTGGGCGTGGAAGGCGAGGCGCTCGGGGCGGAGCGAGTCCGTGGGGAGCACGAAGCGAAAGAGGCTCGGCGCATATCGGCCTTGGCGCGTCGCCCGGATGCGGCGCACCGCGTCGGCGAGGAGCGCGACGACCAGGCCGCCCACGAAGGGGGCGAGCGGATCGGCGGCCGGTCCCGGCAGGAAGCTCGCCAAGTACAGGCCGAGCAGGCCGGACGTCACCGCGGTCACCATGGTCGGCCGCCGTGCCGCCGCCGGCCCGCCGCGGTGGTCGAAAGCGCGCGCCTGCACGTCGGCCGGGAGCATGCTGCTGAGCCAGGCGAAGCCCACATTGAACCAGTCCCACTCCCGCCGCACGCGGCCCAGCACGTCCTCGGCGTAGGCGGTGACGGGCGGAGGGGAAGGCGGCGCCCCTCCGGGCACGGGCGCATCGCCGAGCGCAAAGAGGCGATACGCGTAGACGAGCCGGCCGCGGTCGAGCACCGGGGGCTCGGGGACGACGCCCCAGAAGTCGTGGCCGACCGAGAGCCGCGTCGAGCTCTCCCACGTGAGGTGCGGGAGAAGCCCCCGGAACACGAACGTGCGGTCGCTCACCGCCTCGACCGCGTCCGGACGGCCCAGGCGCTCCCAGAAAGCCGATCGCGTGAGCGGCACGAAGCTGCGGTCGCGGCGCTCCCGCAGCGCGCCGAGAGCCCGCAGCGTCTCGAAAACGAAGCAGACCGGGGCCGACCCGCCGGTCTCGCGCAGGAACACGGCGCCGAAAGCTCGCCCGAGGCCAGGCAGCACGAGCAGGACGAGGCCGGGGAGGGCCGTGAGCAGCAGGATGGCTCGTCCTTCGTCGCGGGCTCGTGTGAAGAGCACCAGCAGGAGCAGCGTGCCGAAGCTCTCGGCGAGCCCCGAGACGAGCGTGGCGGTCACCGCGTAGAGCCCGAGACGGTCCGAGAGCCGCTCCTGCGTCTCCTCGGGCAGGAGGCCGACGACCGGGTAGAGCAAGAACCGCCACGGCCTCGCCTTCGCGCGGAACCGCGCGCGCTCGCGCTCGCTCTCGGCGATCCGCACGAAGGCCGGGCCGTACGTCACCCGGTCGCGGATCACCTCGCCCTCCGGCCAGGGGCGCAGGCGGTAGACGACGAGCCCGTCCTCGGGCAGCTCGGTCTCCGAGAGGACTTCGTAGGTGCCGTCGCCGAGCACGACCGCCGTGCCCGGGAAGGCCGGCCGTAGGCGGAACGAGCCCTTCCGACCGCACCCGCAGGGGCAGGAATCCCCGGCTCCACACCTCGGCCGCTGCCGCCGCCCCCGGCGTGAGGCGCGCCTCCTCTCCGTCGCCGACCCGCCAGCGACCGGCCGTCTCCGGCTTCGTCGCCACGACGCCTCCCGCGGAGCGCCTCTACTTCTTCTTCCCGAACAGCGCGTCGAAGGCGGCGCGGGCGCGCCTCTCGTCCGACTGCGCTCCGCCCAGCCCGGGCTGGGTGAGGAGCGAGATCTCGCGGAACTCGAAGAACTCGCAGAAGTTCGCCTTGTCCTTGTCCGTCTGCCACTCGGCCTGGGGCTCGCGGCACTGGTTGTTGGCCCCGGGGTCGTGCAGGCGGCAGTTGAGGCAGCACTTCAGGTCGGAGTGGCAGAAGGGGCAGCCGGCGGTGCGCTCGACCTTCGCGGAGAAGAGCTGGAGCTCTCGGCCGCAGTGGTGGCAGACCCTCATGCCGGGACTCTAGCTCAAGCGGCGGCTGGCGGGGAGACGGGCCGCAGGGCGCTCCCACGAGCGAGGGCCACGGCCAGGACGACGTAGAGCGCCGCGTCCACCCAGTAGATCCCGCGCAGCGACGCGTGGGCGACGAGGCCGGCGACCGTGGGCGACAGCGCGCCGCCGAAGAGGGCGGCGCCCGAGAAGAAGCCGAACGCCGTCGTGCGGACGGTCTCGGGCACCATCAGCCCCCCGATCGTGTAGCACAGGGTGAGCGAGCCGCCGGAGACGAGGCCCAGCAGCACGGCGAGCAGGAGGATCAGCTCGAAGCTCGGCACGAGAGCCATCGGGAGCGACCGCGGCGGCGCCGCCCACGAGGGTGAGGAGCGAGGAGCTCCCGCGGCGGCCGCGTGCGGCTGAGCCGGCCCAGGTACCACGCGGACGAGGCCGCGGCCACTGAGTACGCGGAGATGAGGACGCCCGTGGCCGAGGCGAGGCGCCCGGGGAGAACACCGAGAGTCGAGAGGTGCAGGGGCAGGATCGGCGTGAAGGACCGGCCGATGAAGTTCACGAGGAAGAGGACGACGAGCAGCGCGACGACCCCGGGCAGCGCGACGACCGTTCGGAAGCCCGTGGTCGTCTGCGGCCGGCTTTCGCTCCGCGTGCCCGCTTTCCTCGTAGAAGGCGAGCACGAGGACGAGAGCCACGGCGCAGAGCGCGGCGGTGACGAGGAACGTGCGACGGATGCCGATCGTGTCGGCCAGGATCCCGCCCGCGAACGGGCCGATCGCGGCGGAGAGGATCTGCGCGGCCTGGATGAGGCCCACGGCGCGGCCGGTCTCCTCGCGCGGCGCCTGGGCGGTGGCCATGGCCAGCCCCAGCGGCCCGATGCCTCCGAAGAGGCCGATCCCGATCCGCAGCACGAGCAGCTCCCCGACGCGTCGTCACCGCGGCAGAGAGGGCGAGGATCACGACGTAGGAGGCGAGGGCCGTCACCGCGATGCGCTTGTGCCCGTGGCGGTCGGCGAGGCGGCCCCAGACGGGGGCGAGAAGGCCGGCGAGGAGCGGGGCCACGCCGATGAGGACGCCGGCCCAGAGCGCCGCCCGATCGGGCTCCTCGACCCCCAGCTCGCGCACGAAGAGGGGAAGAAAGGGCAGCACGAAGGCGAAGCCCGTGAAGACGGCGAAGACCATCGCCACGGTCACGAGCTGGTTGCGGCGCGCCGACGCGGCGGTCACGGGCGAAGGGGCGGTCACGAGAGCAGCCAGAGCTCGCCGAGGGCGAGCGGCCCCCGCACCTCGAGCCGCACCCGGCAACGGCCGCTCGAGCCCAGCTCCCGCGCCACCTCGGCGGCGCGGCCCTCGAGCCGCACCGCGGCCTCGGGCCCGGGGGAGACGACGACGTCGCGCCACCGCACGCCGCGGCTCCAGCCCGTCCCGAGCGCCTTGCTGGCTGCCTCCTTGCCCGCGATCGCGAGGGCCAGGGAGAGCACGCGCTCGGGGTCGCCCCCGGGAAGGCGCGGCGGCCTCCTCCGGGTCCATCAGCTTGCGGACGAAGCGCTCTCCGTGCCGCTCGAGCGCGCGCCCGACACGCGCCGTCTCCACGAGGTCGAGGCCGATGCCGATCACCATGGGGGGCCCCGCCACGATAGCACGCGCCCCTGTGGACCAGCCCTTCGCGCGGAGCATAGAATCGGCCTCCGGGAGAGCGGGTGGAAAAGGCCAAATCGTTCGGGCCGTTCGAGGTTCGCGGGGAGCTGGGGCACGGGGCGGGTGGGGTCGTCTACGTGGCCTGGGACCCGGAGCACGACCGCACCGCTGCCGTGAAGCTCTTCACGTCGGCCCCGAGGAACGCCATCGCCGCCATGGGCCGGCTCCGGCGCGACGCGCTGGCCGCCGGCGCCCTCGGCCACCCGAACATCGCCGCGGTGTTGGGCGTCGGGGACCACGAGGGACAGCCCTGGGTGGCCACGGAGTTCGTCCCGGGGGTGAGCCTCGCCCAGGTCCTGCGCAGCCACGCGCCCATGCCGATCGAGCGCGTCCTCGACGTCTGGCGGCAGCTGTGCGAGGGCCTGGCCCATGCCCATCGGGAGGGCGTCTTCCACCTCGACCTGAAGCCGGCCGACGTCCGCGTATCGCCCGCCGGCGAGGTCAAGGTGGTCGACTTCGGCTCGTGGCACCTGAAGGCTCTCGAGCACCGGGGACCGGGCCCGGCGGAAGACGGTCTCCACTACCGTGCCCCCGAGATCCTGGCCGGGCGGCGGCCCGACCGGAGGGCCGACGTCTTCTCGGTGGGCGCGATCGTCTACGAGCTCATCTCGTACCGGAAGGCCTTTCCCGGAGACAGCACGACCGACATCGTCCGCAGCCTCACGCGCGGGGAGCCTGACCTCGCCTGCCTGCCCCGGACGACGTTCACGCCCGGGTTCGAGCGCGTCCTGGGGTTGAGCCTCGCCCGGTCGCCCGACGGAGCGCCACGCCTCCTTCGAGGACGTCCACGCCGATCTCGTGCAGCTCGTGAAGCAGACGGTGCCGCGACTGCGCAGCGTGACGTCGGAAGGGGGCGAGGGCCCTCCCGAGCGCGAGGAGCTCCTCGCCGCGGTGACGCGGGCGCGGGCGGAGGACCGGCTCGAGGAGGCGATGGAAGGCTGCCGCCGGCTCCTGCAGCTCGACCAGGACGACGAAGCGGCCAAGCGCGCGATGTCCGAGATCGAGTCGGTCCTGCTCGACCGCGAGGTGGACGCGCTCGTGGGGATGGCCCTCACGTACGCCGCGGACGGCGAGTTCGCGCTGGCTACGGGCATCGCCGAGAAGGTCGAGCGCCTCGCGCCCTGGAGCCCGCGCTACCTGCAGCTGCAGGTCTACCTCGACGAGGAGGGGGCCAGGCGCAAAGCCGACGGCCTGGTGGCGACGGCCCGCGAGCACCTCGTTGCCGGCCGCGCCGGGGAGGCGCGCGCGGCGGTGCTCGACGCGCTCGTCGCCATGCCCGGCTACGGTCTGGCCCACAAGCTGCTCGAGCAGCTCCCGGCGACTCCCCCCGGGGCGCCCGCGCCCCCGCCGCCACTCGAGCCGGCCTCGGCACCGGCGCCCAAGCACCCGGCCGAGCCGGCGGTCGAGCCCACATCGACATCCGTGCCCGCATCCGAGCCGGCCCCCAAGCCACGCCGCACCCAAGCCAGCGCCCACGCCCAAGCCAGCACCCACACCCAAGCCCGCACCCACACCCAAGCCGGCACCCAAAGCGGAGACGCCGCCGCCGGACTCGCGAGCCGCCGAGGCCGTGGCGCTGAGCGCAGCCGCCCTCCAGCACTTCTTGAAGGACGACCACGACCAGGCCCGGAAGGCGGTCGAGCGAGCCCTCGTCCTCGACCCCTCCAATCGCCGGGCCCAGGAGCTGCAGAAAATCCTGCGCGTCCTCGGGTGAAGTCCGCCCTATAATGGAGGGCAGGGAGCAAGGAGGGCATGATGCGAGTGGTCCACGCCGCGGCCTTGACTGCGGCCGCGCTGCTGCTGGCCTCGGTCGCGTCCGCCCAGGGTCTCGGCGATGCCGCGGCCCGGGAGAGGGCGAAGAGAAAGGCCGCTCCGGCCAAGCCGGCCAAGGTCTACACGGAAGGCGACATCGGTCCGGCAATGGCACCGGTGGCGGCGAACGCGGACCTTCCGGCGACGACGGAGCCGTCGGCCGCTGAGGGCCAACCCCCCGCGGAGGGCGAGGCCCGGGCCGAGGGCGAGGCGCCCGCCGAGGGGACTGCCGCCAGCCCGCCGAAAGCCGCTGAGGACCCGGCGAAGGCCGAAGAGGAAGCTCGGGCCAAGGCGCAAGACGCTTGGCGTCAGAAGCTCGACCAGGCCCGCAAGGAGGAAGCCACCTACAAGGAGTTCGTCGACAAGATACAGCTCCAGGTGAACGACACGACCGGCATGTACAGCCCGAACCGTCCGGCCAACATAGCCTTGCTCGAGGAGAACAAGAAGAAGCTCACGGAGATCCAGGCCAGGATCGCGGCCCTCGAGGAAGAAGGCCGCCGCAACGCCTACCGCTGAGTAGCGCCGGGTCCGCTCGTGACGCGGGGTACCTGCTCGATCCGGGCGAGCATCCCGCGGTCGTCGTTCAGCGTCAGCCGCCGGGGCTCCTGGGCGGTGTCGATCGTCCAGGAGCCGCCCGACACATCGAGGAGGACGGTGCGGGCCTCGCGGCCTCCCGACCACGCCGCCGCCAGCTGGAGAGGCAGGGGACCGGGAAGGCCCTGCGGCCGCACCTCGAACGTCGTGCGGAAACCTCCCGCGGCTCTCTCTGTCCGCGCTGACCACCGGAGCGTCGGCAGGCCGGTCCCGTAGATCCAGCTTTCGAAGTAGGGGCTCAGGTCGCGCCCGCTCGCCGCCTCGAGCGCCGCGCGAAGGTCCTCGGTGCCCGCCTTGGCGTAGCGATAGCGCCCGAGGAACGCGCGAGCCCCGCGGAAGAACGCCTCGTCGCCCACGACGCCCCGCAGCATGTGGAGAACCCAGGCGCCCTTGTCGTACACGACCGCACGGAAGAGGCGCGGGTCCTGCTTCAGGTGGCCGAGGCGTTGGCCGAGGTGGATGGGCCCCGCGGCGTCGTAGCGGAGCGCCCAGCCGGCCATCCGGTCCATCATGCTGCGGAACGCCCCCTCTCCGAGCCGGTCGCGCACCCAGAGCGCGGCGGCGTACTGGGCCCACGCCTCGGAGAGCCAGCGCTCGCGGTAGTTCGCGGGCGCGGTGCCCTGCCCCCACCACTGGTGGGCCGTCTCGTGGGCCAGGAAGAAGCCGGCGAGGTCGCTGAAGTTCGAGGGGTCGTCGGGAAGCCGTCCGCGCGCAGGACCGGCGGCCGCACCTGGAGGTAGACGAGGCCCGGCGGGCTGTGGCCGGCGGGCGCCCCGCCCTCCGCCACCAGCAGGCCGAGCCGCGGGTAAGGCGCCGGCCCGAACCGCTCCGCGTAGAAGGCCAGCATCTCCTGGGCCGCCCGCATCTGTGTCCAGGGTCGCGCCTCGCGTGCGCGGGCCGGCGTAGCCACGCACGGCCTGCTCGCCCTCCTGCCGGAGCCCCACGTCGGTGAGGCGGCCCACGATCGCGGTGACGAACTTGCCAGGCTGCTCGAGGCGGTACTCGGAGCGCGTGCGACCGCCGTCCGTCCGCGACTCGACGAGCTCGCCGCCCGTGACCCCGAGCCAGCCCTCGGGCACGTCGAGCCCCACCCGGGCGCTGGCGAAGTCTTCGCTGGTCGGCCGCGGGTACCACGCGGTGCGGTTCGAGTAGACGAGCGGGGGCTGGTCCAGGAAAGCGTCGTCGGCCAGGTGGAGGGAGGGTGCCGCGACCTGCGCAACCTCCTGGTCCACGGGGGCGGGGTCGTGGCGACCCGAGTAGCGGGTGGTTAGGGTGAACGGCTCCTCCCGCCGGGCCAGGGGGCCGAGCGAGACCACGAGGTTCGCCTGGTCACGGACGCGGAAGAACAGCAGGCTGCCGCCCTCCGGGGACGTCACCGACTGGACGTGGAAGTCGTCGTGCAGCCGCAGACGCAGCGTGCCGGTCGGCACCAGCAGCCGCACGCGCATGGTGTGGGAGGCGATCACCCCGAGCCGCTCGGGGTCGAACCAGGCCGTGATGTCGTTGTCCAGCACGTCCACGGCACGGCGGTCGTCTTCGCTGTAGCGGGGTGCCCGGCCGCCCGAGGGGTAGGTGCAGATCTGCAGGCGCCGATCGCGGTCGAACAGGTTGACGTCCTCGGGCTCGCCGGCGGAGAACGCGAAGGTCAGGACCCGCTTGCGGCCCCAGGGGAAGTCCACCACGGCGTCTCCGGGGCTCGGCATCAGCCACCACGGCGAGCGGGGCAGCGACGCGTCGATGATGAAGCTGCGCTGGGAGCGCTCGCGCCACACGCGCTCCGCCTCGGCGCGCCGCGTGCCCGGGCTCGCCTCCGGCTCGAGCCCGCTCGTCTCGAGCACGCGGTGGAAGTCGTCGGGGTGCAGCCGTACGAACGCCCAGCCGACCTCCCGGTCGATCGCCGTCGCGCCCGAGAACTGGCGGAGCTGCTCGCGCTCGGCGGGCGGCGTGGGGGAGAAGCGGACGCGGCCGCGGCCCACGAACGCGAAGGCCGTCGGGCCGAGCGTCCTCGGGGGTCGAGAAGAGCGTGCCGTCCTCCATGCGCAGCTCGAAGTCCTCGAGCCGCAGCGACACCCCGCGAGCGCGCCACGCCGACGGCCCCGAGCGAGAGGTGCACGAGGCCGTCGATCTGTCCGGCGTCCTCCCGCGACACGACCGCCCAGCGCCCCGCGCGCTTCTCGATCCGCAGCCGCCAGTAGGAGACCCGCGCCCGCGGCTCGGCCGCCTCGAAGACCTGCACGTCGGCGTCGAAGCGCGTGGTCCCTTCGGTGGGCTCGCGGAGCGCAGGAAGGTGAAGGCCGTCTCGTCGGAGGCGAAGCAGGCGCGCACCCGCTCCTCCTCGGCGTCCTTCTGGTCCGGGGCCGAGAAGTCCCAGAGCGCGAGCCAGCCCGGGACATCGCGGGCCCGCCAGGCGGCGTCGAGTTGCCCGAGGAAGGCGGTGGCGCCGGCGTCGGGCCCGGCGGGCCGGGCGGCGCCGGCTCCCACGAGGGCCCACGCCAGCGCTCCGACGAGGGCCGCTCGGGCGGGGCGTGGCGGTCGGTCGAGGATGCTCATCGGAGGCGCCCGGGGGAGCGCCCCCCAAGTAGACCACAGGCCCTCGGCCCGTGGCACGGACGGGCCTCTTATAATGACGGCTACGGTCTTCGCCGCCCAGAGGTTCCCCCGATGACTTCCTCCGTCTCCCTGGCCGCCGCCTTCCTGGCCGGCCTCGTGTCCTTCATCTCGCCCTGCGTGCTCCCGATCGTCCCCGGCTACCTGTCCTTCATCAGCGGGGTGAACGTCGCGCAGTTCAAGGAAGGGGGCGCGCCGCGCGACCTCGTCCGGCGAGTGGTACTGACCAGCCTCGCGTTCGTGCTGGGCTTCTCCACGGTCTTCGTGCCTCCTCGGCGCGGCGGCGACCCTCGTCGGCTCGCTGCTGCAGGAGCACAAGCGGACGCTCGGCATGATCGGCGGGGTGATCATCATCGTCCTCGGGCTGCACACCGCCGGCGTCTTCAAGATCCAGTGGCTGCTCGCGGAGAAGCGGGCGAGCGTCGCGGAGCCGTCCGCTGGGCCTCGTCGGCGCCTACGTGGTCGGCCTCGCCTTCGCGTTCGGCTGGACGCCCTGCATCGGCCCCATCCTGGGCGCGATCCTGCTCTACGCTTCGCAGCAGGAGACGGTGACGCGAGGGCGTCGTGCTCCTCTCCGCGTACTCGGCCGGCCTCGGCATCCCGTTCCTGCTCTCGGCGCTGGCCGTCAACTGGTTCTTCAAGGCGTCCTCGGGGCTGCGCCGGTCGATGCGCGCGGTCGAGGTCGTGTCGGGCCTGCTCCTGATCGGGGTCGGCCTGCTGCTCGTGACGACCGCCTGACCCTGATCGCCCAGTGGTTCACGAAGGCGTTCCCGGGCCTGGCGACGATCGGATGAGGCCACCCCGCGGAGCCCGGTCATGCAATGCGACGAGGGGTCCTTCGTCCCTGAGCAGATTCAAGATCTGACCCCTCTTGGTATACTGGGCAGATGAAGTGGCGTAGCGCTCTCGTCGCCGTCGCGGCCGGCCTCGCCCTGGCTGCCTGCGGGCCGGCCCCGAGGTCGAAGGAGGCCAAGGCCGCGCCTCCGTTCGACCTCCCCGACCTCAACGGCGGCCGGGTGAGCCTCGACTCCCTGAAGGGCAAGGTGGTCGTGGTGGACTTCTGGGCCACCTGGTGCGGGCCCTGCATCAAGGAGATCCCCGAGTACGCGGAGTTCTACCGCAAGAACCAGCCGCGCGGGATCGAGGTGGTCGGGATCGTGATGGACTCGGGCTCCCCGCAGGAGATCAACGACTTCGTCCGCGAGTACCAGATCCCCTACCGCCAGCTCATCGGCGACGAGAAGACGGGCGAGGCCTTCGGCGTCAACCAGGGCTTCCCGACGACGTTCGTGCTCGACGCGCAAGGGCACGATCCGCACGAAGATGCTGGGCAGCCCGCCGACGAAGTTCGAGAAGCTGCAGGAGAGTCGTGGACAAGGCCCTCGCGTCCTGACGCGGCTCCCTTTCGAGGTGAATCCCGTGAGCGTGACCAAGGAGCAGGTTCTCTCCGCCCTGCGCAACGTGCAGGACCCCGACCTCCACAAGGACATCGTGACCCTCGGGTTCGTGAAGGAGGTCGAGGTCCGGGGCGGCGAGGTGGACTTCACCGTCGAGCTCACGACGCCCGCCTGCCCGGTGAAGGACCAGATGAAGGCCGAGGCGGAGGCGCTGGTGGCGGCGCTCCCCGGGCGTCACCGCGGCCCGGGCGAAGATGACGGCCAACGTCAGCACCCGCGGCGGCTTCGGCCGCCAGCAGATCCCCGGCATCCGCAACATCGTGGCGGTGGGCGCGGGCAAGGGCGGCGTCGGCAAGTCCACGACCGCGGTCAACCTCGCGGTGGCCCTCGCGCATGAAGGGCGCGCGGGTCGGCCTCCTCGACGGCGACGTCTACGGGCCCGAACGTCCCGCAGATGCTGGGCTGCACCGGCGAGCCCCGAGGTGGACGCCGAGAAGCGCATCGTCCCGCCCGAGGCCCACGGGCATCAAGGTCATCTCGATGGGCATGCTGGTGCCGCCCGACCAGCCGATCATCTGGCGCGGGCCGATGCTGCACGGCGCCGTGCAGCAGTTCATGCGCGACGTGGTCTGGGGCGAGCTCGACTACCTGTCGTGGACCTGCCGCCCGGCACGGGCGACGTGGCGCTCTCGATGGCGCAGAGCGTGCCGATGGCCGGCGCGGTCGTGGTGACGACGCCGCAGGGCGTCTCCGTCTCCGACGTGACGAAGGCGGTCGGCATGTTCCGCCAGCTCAACATCCCGGTGCTCGGCGTCATCGAGAACATGAGCTACTTCGTCTGCGGCCACTGCCAGGAGCGGACCGAGATCTTCGGCAACGGCGGCGGGCGCAAGATGGCCGAGGAGATGCAGATCCCGTTCCTCGGCGAGGTGCCGATCGACACGCGTGTCCGCTCGGGCGGCGACGAGGGCCTGCCGATCGTCGCCGCGGCTCCCGACGCCCCGGCCGCCGCAGGCGTTCTCGGCGGTCGCGAGCCAGGTCGCGGCGCAGGTCTCGATCCAGAACATGCGGGTCCTGCGCGTCATCCAGACCGCGTAGGGCCAGAGGGGATCTGCCCCGTGGCCCGGCGCGTGGCACGCTGATGGCTCGCCGCCGCGGCAGAGTCGCGAGTGTACCGGCCTCGCCGGCGGCCCGGAGCACCTCGCGCCGTCCCGCACGCTGGATGCTCGCTGGGCTTGCGCTCGTCCCGGCGGCTGGGCTCGCCGCCTGGTTCGCCGTCCGGCCGCGCGTGTCGACGGCGGCACAGAACGTCCTGCTCATCACGATCGACACTCTGAGGGCCGACCACCTGGGGTGTTACGGAGATCGCAGCGCCGCCACCCCGGTCCTCGACGGCCTCGCCGCGCGTGGCGTCCGCTTCGCCACCGCGATCGTCCAGGCCCCGCTCACGGCGCCGTCGCACGCCTCCATCCTGACCGGGCGCACGCCGCCCCGCCACGGCGTGCGCGACAACGGGACGTTCGTGCTGCCCGAGGACGTCCCTACGCTGGCGAGTGCCTTCCGCGCGCGCGGCTACGAGACCGCGGCCTTCGTCTCGGGCTTTCCGCTGGAGCGCCGTTACGGCTTGGCGCGCGGCTTCGACAGCTACGACGACCGCTTCCCCCATGGCGACGACCCGCGCGCGGCCTACATCGAGCGCCGCGCGGACGAGACCACCGCTGCGGTGCTGCAATGGCTCGCCCGGCGTTCCACGAAGGCGAGCGGCCACTGGTTCCTCTGGGTGCACTACTTCGATCCCCACGCGCCGTACGAGCCGCCGCCGGAGAGCGCGGCGCGCGTTGCCGGCCGCGCCTACGACGGCGAGATCGCCTTCGTCGACACCCAGATCGGCGTCCTGCTCCGGAAGCTGGAGGAGACCGGCGAACTCGCGCGCACGCTCGTGGTCGCGACCGCGGACCACGGCGAGAGCCTGGGCGAGCACGGCGAGCTGACCCACGGCGTCTTCGTCTACGACGCCACGCTCAGGGTGCCGCTCATCGTGGCGGGGCCGGGTGTCTCCGCCGGGCTGGTTTCCCCGACCGTCGCTCGCGGAATCGACATCGCCCCCACGGTGTCGGACCTCGCCGGAGTCCCCGTCGCGTCCGGGACCGAAGGCCGTTCCCTGAGGGACGCGCTATCGGGGCTTTCCATGGCCGATGCGCCGGCGTACGCCGAGGCGCTGTTCTCTCGGCTCCAGCTGGGCTGGGCGCCGCTCCACGCGTGGCGCACGGCACGCTGGAAGCTGGTCGACGCCCCGCGAAGCGAGCTCTACGCCCTCGACTCCGACCCCGAGGAGAAGGTCAATCGCGCCGACCAGGACCCGGGCATGCGCGCCGAGCTGCTGCGGCCGCTGCGCGCCGCCGTGGCGGCGGATCGCTGGGCGGTCCGGCCCGCCGTGGACGCGGGCGCCAGCGAGCGGCTCGCGGCCCTCGGCTACCTTGGCGGCACGGAGGCCGTGCCCCTCGCGGCCTTGCCCCGCGATCCGAAGGACGGCGTCGAGATGATCAACCGCCTGGAACGCGGGATCGCCGAGGCGCACGCCGACCCGGAGTCTTCCGCGCGCGAGCTGGCGGCGATCCTGGCCGAGGAGCCGGGCTTCTCGCTGGCGCGCCGCTATCGCGCGATCGCCCTCGCCGCCGCCAGGGACTTCGCCGGGGCCGTTGCGGAGTTGCGCATCCTGGAGCGCGATCACCCCTTGCCGGTGACCGACCTCGTGCTGCTGGGCGATTACCTGCGGCTCTCGGGCCACGCGGACGCGGCGCAGAGCGCGCTCGAACGGGCAGCGGGCATGGATTCCCGTTCTCCCGAGCCGCTCTTGAGCCTCGCCAAGACGTTCGTGGCCCAGGGACGACTGGACGAGGCGGCGGCGACGCTGGAGCGCGTGCTGGCCCTGGTCCCGGACCATCCCGACGCCCTCCGCGGGCTCGGCGACGTCGCGTTCGGCCGCGAGGACATGATCGCCGCCGAGCGCTACTACGATCTCGTTCTCGCGGCCGACGAGCAGGACGCCGGCGCCATGGCCAAGATGGGGGTCATCCGCGTCCGCCAGGGACGCACCGACGACGGGATCGCGCTCTTCCGGAGGGCCGTCGCGCGCGAGCCCAGGAACCCGGAAGCGCTGCTCGACCTGGCCGCCGCCCTCGTCAAGAGCGGGCGCCCCGCGGAGGCCGCCCCCTGCTTCGAACGCGCGCTGGCTCTGGCCCAGTCGCAGCCGGCCCTGGAGCGCAACACCCTGATCGGCGCCACTCGCTTCCTCCAGGGCCGCTTCGACGAGTCGGCGCGCGCGTACCAGTCGGCCCTCGCCGCCGCGCCGGCGCCGACTCCCGAGCTGGTCAATGGCCTGGCCTGGGCCGAGCTCAAGCGCGGGCGCGAAGCCGAGGCCATCGCGCAGTTCCGGCGCTCGCTCGCGCTGAGCCGGAATCAGCCCGAGGTCGAGCGCCTCCTCGCTCAGCTCGGCTCCTCGCGGCGGGTGCGCTGATGGCCCGGTGTCGCTTGGCTCACCGGCCCGGGGGATCGGGGAGGCGACGGTAGAAGACGACGTGCTCGCCGTCGTCGGGCTTGTCGGAGAAGACGACCGTCTTGTATCCGACGGAGCGGAGCGCGGAGCCGGGCAGCTCCAGGACCGCGTTGTTCGAGAGGAAGAGCCCGCCCGCGTCGGTCATCCGGGCGATGTTGGCGAGGGCCAGGCACTGCTCGAACGTGTCGTAGTAGACGAGGATGTTCGTGGCGACCACGAGATCGAAGCGCTGCTTCGCCGGCAGGTCCAGCCTCTGGTAGACGACGTTGAGGTCGGTCGGCCGGACGCTCGCCTGTGTCTTCGGCCGGATGCGCACCGCACGGACCTCGAGGGCTCCCGCCGAGGGCGGCGGCCTCACCGCCTCGGCGGAATCGGCCACGGCGTCGCCGAAGCGTTCCCAGTAGGCGACGAACGGCTCCCGCCAGCCCGACCGGGGACGGGGCAGCTGCAGGACGTATCCCTCGCCGGCGACGGCGCGGGCTCGCGCCCGGGCCAGGTGATCGAGGACGCGGGGGCTGATGTCGAGGGCGGTGACGTCGAGGGCGTCAGGGTGGCCAAGGCCGAGTCGGACCAGGCTGTCGACCAGGGCCACCGCCTGCAGGCACTGCGGCGGATAGAAGTCCTGCCCCTCGGTCTTGTCCACGAAGTCGAGCCCGGGGCCCACCACCGCGACGCGCCGCACGCCGCCCCCGGTGAGAAGGCCGCGCTGGAGCGCGTCGCGAAGGGCTTCCTCGACGGCGAACGCCGGCCGCAGGGACGTGTCGAGGGCGATGCCTCGCTCGCGGAAGAGCGTCGACCGCTCGGCCAGCTGCTCCGTCGCGTCGGGGACCGCGCGGATCCGGGCGAGCTCCGCGTCGAACGACGTTCGCTCGCGCCGGACTCGCGCCACGCCATCGACCAGCCAAGCCCGGGCGGCGTCGCGAGGGATGGGGGCGCCGGCGTTCGCGGATCGCGCGAGGACGGACCGGGCGAGCCTCACCCGCTCGTCCCCTCCCGGCGACGCGAGCGCCGCCGCCAGGTCGTCCAGCCTTCGAGCGAGGACCGCCTCGGCCTCGCCCGCCGCGGTCGCGAGAACCTCGCCGGTCAACCGTGGAGCCGTCGTGAACGTCGTCCCCAGGAGGAGCAGGTTGACGACCGCGTCTTCTTCTCCCCGGCCGAGCCTCTCCCGGACCGCGCGGTCGCGGGCGCGCACCCACGAGGGCCATGCCGTGGCGAGGCGATCGTCCGCCAGGCCGGCGAGGCCGGCGGGCAGCCTCTCGCGCATCGCGGTGACGACCGGCCGGGCCTCGTCGAACCGGATGAAGACGGAGGGGGTGACCGGATGGGATGGCCCGGACAGGAGCCCGAGAACGGCGGCCAGGCTCAGCGCGAGGCGGGTCACCTTGCGGACGTCCTCCCGGGATGCAGCGTACTACGGATCGCCGTCGCCGAAGCGGCAGCGGCGGGAGAAGGCCGCCGGTGGCGGGGCCGCGGAAGCGCCGTGGCGGTCCGCAGAAAAAAAGGGGGGCCGTGAGGCCCCCCTTCGGTTCGCGGCGTCTCGTCGGCTAGAAGCTGAGCCTGGCCGCGAGCTGCACGTTGCGGTGACCCGTCCGGTAGGCGCGGACGTAGTCGTTGGCGTTCGCCGTGACGGTCGTGCCGTCCACCCACAGGTTCGCGTGGTTGAACAGGTTGTACGCCTCGATGCGAAGCTGGAGGTTGACGCTGTTCGAGAACCAGAACCGCTTCGCGAGGCTCGCGTCCAGGTTCCACCAGCCGGGGGCCCGGAACTGGCCGCGGTCGGTCATGTTGCTGGGGTAGGGCCCGATCAACGAAGTCTGCGCGATCGGGTTGACGTACGAGCCGATCCCGGGCTGCTGCGCCGCCAGGTCGATGTAGTTGAACGTGTTGACGTCGCCGGGCACGGCGGCCGGATTGCTCGAGCCGCCCGCGTCGATCGCCGCGACCTCCAGCATGCGCATGCACTTGGAGGAGGCCAATGCCCCGTTCGGCGAGGTCCGGTTGGAGCAGTCGTAGAGCGAGAAGGCGGTTCCGCTCCGTGCCTGGAAGAGGAAGTTGAGCGACCATCCCTTCAGCAGCGCCTTCGTGGCGCCGCTGCTGCTCTTGGCGAGGGGGATGTCCCAGGTGCCCGCCGCGACCAGGCGGTGGCGGACGTCGTACTCGGAGTAGCCGTAGTCGAGATTCGGGCCGCCCCCGGCACCACCCACGTAGGGGTCGAGGAAGCCCAGGACGTTGCCGCCGGCGGCGTCGATGCCCTCGCTGAACGTCGAGCTCAGGTTGTCCTTGGACTTGGACCAGGTGTACTTCGCGGACAGCGACAGCCCTGTCCCGCCGATCTCACGCCCGTCGAACCCGGCCGTGACCGCGTGGTACAGCGACTTGCCGTTGTTGGTGCGCATGTTGTCGCTGCCGTAGGTCGGGTTGAGGCGGGCGTTCGGGGAGATCGTGGCCGGGTCGAGCCCCAGCTGCTCCGCATAGACCAAGGCCGTGCCGCGGCCGTTCACGTCGCCCAGGGAATAGAGATCCACGCCCTTCGAGCCCGTGTAGTCGATCGAGGCCACGATGTTCTGGCCGAGCTGGCGCTGGATCGACGCGCTCCAGAAATGGGCGTACGCCGTCTTGATGTCCTGGTCCACGTGACGGAGGCTGAAGGACACGAACGGCGACTCGCCGGGCTGGCCGAGCGGACCCAGGTTGTCGTTGGTCACCTTCAGCGGGCCGCCGGTGGCCGGATCCACGCTCAGGAGCGCCGTTCCGTAGTTCGGCGGGTTCTGGATGATGTTGAACGTGACGTTGCCGAAGTTCCGCTCGTACCCGATCCCGTAGCCGCCGCGGATGCTCGTCTTGCCGTCGCCGCTCACGTCCCAGGCGAAGCCGACGCGCGGAGCGAAGTTGTTCCAGTCGGCCTTCCACAGCGAGCCGAGGGGGCTGTCGGGCGCCCGCTGGAGGCCGCCGGCGCGGAACTGCTGGAAGAAGTTGTCGCCCGATCCGAAGTAGAAGTTGGAATCGAGTGTCGGGTCGGTGTTGTGCTGGACGCCGAACACCTCCCAGCGGAGACCCAGGTTGAGCTTGAACCGGGGGCTGAGGCTCCAGGAGTCGTTGATGTAGGCCGCCCCCTCGTTGTAGCGGTTGTTCCTCGTGAAGGACGGCGAGGTGACCGGAAGCTCCACGGCGTCGGGCGGGAAGATCTTCGGGTCGATCGCCACGTTGAACCCGATGAGCTCGCCCCTCATCAGGCTGTCCAGGGCCTCCGCGGGCTCGGACCCGAGGACCTCGTTCCCGTACTGGTAGGCGCCGAAGACCCGGTCGTCCATGATGCGCACGAAGCTGCCGCCGAGGCGGATGTCGTGCGCTCCCTTGACCATGTTGAAGTCCTGGTAGAACTGGAGCAGCTTCTGCGGGCCCTCGAACGGGATCCCGATGCCCGACGAGGTCGGGAAGTAGCCCGGGAACACGATCGACGCGCCCTGGATCTTCACGTCGGCGCCGGTCATGAAAAGGGCCGGCACCACGCCGGCGGAGCCCAGGGGCTGGTCGTTCCGGAGCACGTTGTAGACGGCCTTCGTCTGGCTCGTGAGGTTGGAGGAGAACACGTGGGTCAGCGAGACGAGTGCGTTCTCGTTCTTGATGGCGTTGACTGTGTTGAAGCCGTCGTACGGGCTGAGAGACACCGCTCCGGGGTCGGTGTCGTCCTTCTCGAACGCATAGCGGGCGTACGCGGTCGTGCTCGTGCCGAGGTTGAAGTCCAGCCGTCCGACCGCCTGGTGCCGCTTGCGTCCGACGCCCGCGCCGCCGTCGACGGGGGCCTGGAAGTTGACGATGTTGAACGCCGGGAAGCCGTCGCCGAGCGAGGCAAAGGGGCCGCTCGGGTCGCAGTCGAGCTGGGCACAGACCTGCCCCACGTTTAGGGTCCCCCCGTTCCCAGCCGGGAGCCGGCCCTCGAAGAAGTTCTGGACGTTCGACGCGGTTCGCCCGAGCAACTCCGAGGTCGGCACCGCGAACGGGGTGTTCGCCGAGCTCGTGGTCTTCGTCAGCTCGTAGCTCAAGAAGAAGAACACCTTGTCCTTCTTCAGCGGGCCGCCGACCGAGAAGCCGGGCTGGTTGCGCGTGAAATCCTGCTTCGGGGCGCCGCGCGCCTTGTCGTCGAAGTCGGCGGCGGAGAGGCTGGACTTCCGGAAGTACTCGTAGGCCGTGCCGTGGAACTCGTTGGAGCCGGACTTCGTGGCGACGTTGACGATGCCGCCGGTGGCGCGGCCGTACTGGGCCGAGAAGTTGCTCGTGATCACGCTGAACTCCTGGACGGAGTCGAGCGGCACGTTCTGGCCGACGGAGGCGGTGAACTCGTCGTTGTTGGCCGAGCCGTCGAGCAGCACGTTGGTGCTGCTGGTGCGCTGGCCGTTGATCGAGAACCCGGTGCCGCGCAGCGTGGAGGCGTCGTTCTGGGTGTCGCCCCCGGAGACGCCCCCGGCGATCGCGACGAAGTCGTACGCGTTGCGGGTGAGCGAGGGAAGCTCCTTGATCTGGCTCTCCGTGATCGTGGTGGCCACCTCCTGGTTGGAGGTGTTCACGGCGATGCCCTCGCTGGAGCCGATGACCGTGATCACCTCGGTCTGGGCGCCGACCTGCAGCCTGGCGTCCACCGAGATCGTGCCGCCGACGGTGAGCTGGGTCTTGACCTGCCGGGTGGCGAAGCCCGAGAGGGCCACGGTGACCTCGTAGGGTCCAGGGTTGAGAGAGGGGAACGAGTACCCGCCGAGAGCGTCCGATGTGGCCGTGCGGGTCGCCCCCGTGCTGAGGGACTTCAGGGTCACGGTTGCGCCCGGGAGAACGGCGCCGCTCTGGTCGGTGACTGTCCCGGTGATGCGGCCGGTCTCAGTCTGAGCCAGTGCTGTGGCCGGGAGCATGGCGAGCATCGCGAGCACTACGAGGCTCCCCAAATGCCATCTGCGTCTGATCATCGTGTTCCTCCTGACGTCATGTTTCTCGGATTCGGCCCACCGCCGTCTCGGATGGCGTCCAAGATGTTGACTGCAGGTACCTTTCTTGGATTCCGAGTGCCGTGTTGACTGCAAGCTCCCTTCCAGGCGCCGACAGGGATCCCGGCTAGTCCCGGCGAGAGCCCTACGGATCAGCGACTTGAGGGAATCCGTCGAGGCTCGACCACGGCGCCAGCGGTCCCCGCCTGCCGCGCAGGATCTATGAATCTGGATGAAGCGACAACGATATCGACCCGGCACGACACCCGGACTTGGGGTCGACCTTGTTGAGAATCAACGGATTGGCGCCGCTGACCGGAGCTCGTGCGAAGGGGCATTCAACGATGCGGAGTTTTGGCGCCGTGATTCAGCGGAATGGACTGCCACCCATCGATTTGCCGGCGTCCACGGCCC
The DNA here is from genome assembly GCA_963697835.1 of uncultured Acidobacteriota bacterium. GTDB lineage: Bacteria > Acidobacteriota > Vicinamibacteria > Fen-336 > Fen-336 > DATBSL01. Next base: position 512,595 of record CAVOPG010000001.1, read on the forward strand.
CGTACATCCAAGGAGTTGGAGGCCTATCCTCGCACGCCTTCGTGTAGTCTGGGCGCCAGTGGCACGAAAGAGACGCACGCTCAGCAACCCGGAGCGAATCCCGAACGAATCGCCGGGCCAGGCAGGCGGAAGCCGGAGGTGGGCGCGATGGGCGGCCGTCCTGGCTCTCGGCCTGGCAGCGGCCGCGATCGCCGTGCTCGCCCTGCGCGACCGAGCGGTCCGTCGCGAGCGAGGCACGAACGTACTCCTGGTCACCGTCGACACCCTGCGGGCCGACGCGGTCGGGGCGTACGGGCACCCCGACGCGGGGACGCCGTGGATGGACCGCCTGGCCAAAGAGGGCGTGCTCTTCGGGAGGGCCCACGCCCACAACGTGGTGACGCTCCCCTCCCACGCGAACATCCTCTCCGGACGCTACCCCCTGCGGCACGGCGTGCGCGACAACGCGGGCTTCCGCTTTCCCGCCGGGACCGAGACGATCGCGACCCTCCTCCACGCCCGCGGGTACCGTACGGGGGCGTTCGTGAGCGCCTTTCCCCTGGACTCGCGCTTCGGTCTCACCCGCGGCTTCGACGTGTACGACGACCGCTTCGGCGAGTCGGGCGGGCCCGCCATGCGGCTCGAGCACATCCCGCGGAGGCGGGGAGTGGACACGGTCGCGGCGGCGCGGCGCTTCATCGAGGCCCAGGGCGAAGGACCGTACCTCTGCTGGGTACACCTCTACGAGCCCCACTGGCCGTACGCTCCTCCCGAGCCCTTCGCCTCGCGCTTCCCGCAGAACCCCTACCAGGGAGCGGTGGCCGCCGCCGACGCCGCGCTCGGTCCGCTCCTCGAGCCGATCCTCGCTCGAGGCGCCACGGGGCGGACGCTCGTGGTGCTGACCGCCGACCACGGAGAAGCCCTGGGGGACCACGACGAGATCACGCACGGGATCCTCGCCTACGAGGCAACCCTCCACGTGCCTCTCGTGCTCTGGGCGCCCCGGCTCCTCTCCCCGCGGGTCGTTTCGGAGTCCGTCCGGCACGTCGATCTCCTCCCCACCATCCTGGACGCCGCCGGTCTCGACGCGCCCGCGGAGGGCGACGGCCGCAGCCTGCTGCCGCTGGCGGCGGGCCGTGTCCTTTCCGGCCCGCCGACCTACTTCGAGGCGCTCACCGCGGCGAACACGCGCGGCTGGGCGCCGCTCTACGGCCTGATTCGTGGCTCGGAGAAGTACATCGACCTTCCCATTCCCGAGCTCTACGACCTCGACGCCGATCCGCGCGAGGAGAGGAACCTCGCGGCGAGCCGACCCCGGGACGTCGACCGGATCCGGTCGCTCCTTCTCGGCCTGCGGCAAGCCGACCCGGGGCTCCAGGCGACGGAGGAGAGCAAGGAGGCCCTCGAGCGGTTGCGGACGCTCGGGTATGCCGGGGGCAGCCGCGCCCCAGAAGGCGCGCTACACCGAGGCCGACGACCCCAAGCGGCTGATGAGCCTGAACACGGCCCTCAGCCAGGTGATAGGCCGCTACGATGCCGGCGACCTCGAGGGAGCGCTCGCGCTCTGCCGCGAGGTCGTGGGATCCCGTTCCACGATGCCGCAGGCACTGCACTACATGGCCCATCTCGAGTGGCAGCTCGGACAGCGCGACGCCGCCATCGAGACCGCGCGGAAGGCGCTGGCCTTGAACACCGACAACACCGAGGTCGCCTCGCGCCTGGGCTACTACCTCGCGCAGTCCGGCCGGGCCGCCGAGGCGGCCGCGCTCCTCGAGCCGTACTCGCGCCGGCACGATCCGGACGTCGACGTCGTCACGGCCCTGGCCGTCGCCTACGCCTCCGTCGGCCGGACCGGGGACGCCGTGGCGGCTTTCGACCGCCTGCTCGTGATCGATCCCACGAACGCGATGGCGCTCCTCAACAAGGGGAGGGTCAGCGTTCAGGCGGGCCGGAATGCCGAGGCGAAGGAAGCCTTCGAGGCCGCGCTGCGGCTCGATCCCTCTCTCGGCCTCGCCCACGTGAGCCTCGGCCTTCTCGCCTCGCAGGGCGGGCGTGTCGAGGAGGCTCTCGGCGAGTGGAGGAAGGCCCTCGAAGTGGATCCGCACGCCTACGAGGCGCTGTTCAACCTCGGGGCGACACTCCTGCAGCTGGGCCGGACGGCCGAGGCGCGGTCCTACGTCGAGCGCTATCTCCGGGAAGCCCCGCCGACCGAGGCGGCGAACGTGGCCCAGCTTCGCGGCCTCCTTTCCCGGGCCGCGGGTCGGGAGGGGCGGGGCGGGACCTGAGGTGCGGCCTGCTCCCCTCGAGACACTCCCGGTGGGGTGTGCGACATGATTGTGGTGAGGGTCAAGGCGGACAGGGCTTCCCAGAAGGACTCCCAGCGGCCAAAGTGGACGTAGCGCATTCGGAGGCGTTGGTCTGGAAGTAGGCGATGCTCCTGCGGAGCGCGTCGCGGTAGGTGGCGGTGGCGGGACGCAGGCGGGTGAGGGTGGAGATGAGCTTCGCTTTTTCTTCCCTTTCCCCTTGACACGTTCCGGAAGCCCATCCGCAAGCCGTCCCTGACCTGCTCCAGAGTCCGCGTGTACGGCACGAAGAAAGGCCACGAGCGTCGCCATCGACCCGTTCCTCTTCGAGCGAGGGTCCGCCGCATGACGCGCGCCTCACCCGGCTCAAGGAGGCCGCGAAACGACGGCCTATATTATCGTTATGGAACGCACTCACTCGCTGACGTCGGTCTCCGACGACGAGCTGCTTCGTCGCCTGTCGGATCTGCTCGGTCAGTCCCGCCGCGACGAGGCCGACCTCGTCGCTCACATCGCCGAAGTCGATTCGCGCCGGCTCTACGCCCGCGAAGCCTCGCCCTCGATGTTCGCGTACTGTACCGAGGTCCTCCACCTCTCCGAGGCCGAGGCCTACCTCCGGATCGCCGCCGCCCGCGCCTCGCGAGAGCATCCCCTCCTCCTGACCCTGCTGGCCGACGGGCAGCTGCACCTGACGGCCATCGCGAAGCTGGCGCCGCACCTGACCGTGGAGAACCGGGAGGCTCTCCTGAAGCGGGCCGCCCACCGGTCGAAGCGCCAGATCGAGGAGCTCGTGGCGGAGCTTTCGCCGCGTCCGGACGCTCCGGCGGTGATGCGGAAACTGCCCGGCTGCCGGGACGGGACGACGTCGTCGGGTGCTTCAGTCGATCGCCAACTGCGTCCGGACGCAGTTGACGCGCGCGAGCCCGAGCTGCGTCTGGACGGAGGTGTGGCGGTCGGGGGCGTATTCCGTCGGCACGGAGCAGCAGTGCTCCCGGGCACTCGGCCCGCGGTGGTCGAGCCCCTCGGCGCCGCCCGCTACAAGGTCCAGTTCACCGCCTCCGCCGAGCTTCATGACAAGCTGGAGCGGCTGCGGGCCCTCATGCGCCCTTCGGTGCCCGACGGCGACCTGGCCGCGATCGTCGAGCAAGCCGTCACCGAGAAGCTCCAGAGGCTCGAGGCTCGGCGTTTCGCCCAGACCCGGGCGCCGAGGAAGACGCTCTCGGAGAGCGAAACCTCCCCCACGACGCGCCAGATCCCGGCCGCGGTGAAGCGAGCCGTGTACGTGCGGGACGGAGGCCGATGCCGCTACGAGGACGAGCAGGGGAGACGTTGCACGGCGCGCCAGGGGCTCGAGTTTCACCACCGCCACCCGTTCGGCCGGGGCGGTGACCACTCGGTCGCCAACGTCTCCCTCGCGTGTCGATGCCACAACGGCTACCTCGCCGAGGTCGACTACGGCCGGGACGCCATCGCTCGGCATCGCCGCCCGGGGACCCGTCCGTCGAAGCCCACGCCGTCTCCGTCGCCATGACGACCGAGCGAGTGTCGGGTCGCCACCGACCGCCGGTCGCCTGGATGGCCACCTCGGCGGCCTCCGGTCGCGAGGGGCCTCGCCCCGACCGACGAGACCGGTCGATCAGCCGGTCGATCTCTTGGACGATCTCGGCCTGGATGAGAGCGCGCAGGTTTTCGGTGAGGGAGCCCTTCCGCATGTCGCCGAGCTGGGCATGGGAGCCTCCAAGCCGATAGCCTGCTGGTCTTCGGAACACCAACACCCACCGCAACTCGACCGCATTCGCCCACATCCATGCCCGGTGGGGCGGCTGGACGAGAATATGGCTATACTTCTGGCTACGGAGGAGCCGCCAATGCGTTTCGCGAGCGTGGCCGAGGTCAGGAACGGGCTGTCGGCGTACCTCACTCGCGCCAGAAAGAAGAACGAGCCCATCGTCGTCACCCACCACGGCAAGCCTTACGCACTGATCCAGCCCCTTGCGGCAGAGGACCTGGAGGAGCTGGAATGGCGCCAGCTCGCGAGGAAGAGGCTCACCCGTGCGTGGGAAGGCGGGGGACGGTCGGGCTACGGCACCCCAGCACGGCGCAACTCTCCAGTCTCCTCTCGGTCGAGAAGAAGCTGATCAAGCGGGTCCTGGGGACGCTACATCCCGAGGATCTCGCCCGCGTGGCCCAGGGCCTTCGCGAGGCCTTTGGCCTCTAGCGGTCGAAGGCGGCGTCCTGAGGCGTGCTACTCCGTCTCGAAGCAGCCCCGGTGGGGCTGGCACGCCTCCGGGCTGCACGGGACGTCGTCGGGGCCCATGACGGTGGTCGTCCGCGCGCACCAGTACTGCGCGGTGGGCGAGGAGACGCGCAGGTTCACGTGCTCGCGCCCGACCACGTAGTACATCTTGGTCCGCAGCCGGCGGCAGACCGGGATCCCGGCGACTTCGGGGTCTTCCATGGCGGTCCTCACGCGAGAGAGGCGACCGTGCGGCGCACGAGCGTCGTCACCAGGTCGACCTTGTAGCCGTTGTCGGTCATCGGCTCCGCGCCCTCGACCGCGGCCTTGCCCGCGGCCTCGGCGCTCGCGGCGCCGATGGGCCTGCCGACGAGGGCCTTCTCCGCCGATGCCGCGCGCCACGGGATCGTGGCCACCTGGCCGAGGACGACGCGGGCGTCCTTCACGACCCCGCCCTCGGCCCGGAGCGCGACGGCCGCCGAGACGAGCGGCCAGTCGAAGGCGGCGCGCTCCCGCACCTCGTGGTACGCCGACCGCCAGCCCTTCGCGGCCGGCACCCGGATCTCGAGCAGCACCTCGCCCGGCTGCAGCACGTTCTCGCGCGTCGGGTCCTTCGCTGGGGAGGACGAAGAAGTCGGCGGCCGGCACCGTGCGCGGCGCCCTTCGGCCCGTCGAGGACGAACGACGCGCCGTAGGCCACGAGCGGCACCGCGGCGTTCGAGGGGTGCGGCGGGAACGCGGGGCCGCCGCCGAAGATCACGTGGTAGCGGTTCTCGCCGGCGACCGCGAAGCAGACGTCGCCGCCCTTCTTCACGCACTTGTACGACTCGAGGCGGTAGTACCAGCAGCGCGGGCGCTGCAGCACGTTGCCGCCGATCGTGGCCACGTTCCGGACCTGGGGCGAGGCGGCCTCGCCGCACGCGCGGGCGAGGGCGGGGTGGGTCTTGCACGATCGCCGCGTGCGCCGCCACCTTCGCGAGCGTCGCGAGGGTGCCGATGCGGAGCGAGCCGTCGGCCTCGACCGTGATCTTGTCGAGGCCGGGGATCGTCTTCAGGTCCACGACCCGCGGCGGCTCGAGGAGGTGCTCCTTCAGGTGGTCGACGAGGTCGATGCCGCCGGCCTTGAGGACGCTGCCCGCCTTCTCGGCGAGGAGCTCGCGGGCCTGGGAGGGGCTGGTGGCACGGGCCAGCTCGAAGCGGTTCATGGCTAGGCCCTCCTCTTCGCTTCGGCCAGGGCCGCGAGGACCCGGTCGGGGGTGATCGGCAGCTCGCGGACGCGGACGCCGATCGCGTTGTAGACGGCGTTCGCGATCGACCGCGAGGGTGGGGACGATCGGCGGCTCGCCGATGCCCGCGGTCGAGGTGTTGTTGCCGAGGTTGGCGACGGGGGTGAGGATCGACTTCGCCTCGAACATGTCGGCGGGGGCGAAGATCTTGTACCACTCGAGGTTGGGGTTCACCATCGTGCCCACGTTGGGGTCGAGGATGCGGTTCTCGAGGAGCGCCCACGAGGCGCCCTGGATCATCGCCCCGATGACCTGGCTCTCGGTGGTGAGCGGGTTGACCGGGAGGCCGCAGTCGTTCACCGAGACCATCTTGATGACGCGCACCTCGCCGGTCTCGGTGTCGACCTCGACCTCGGCGAACTGCGTGCCCGCGAGGTCGCCGCGGAAGGTCTCGTACTGCTTGCCGCGCTTGGCCAGGCAGTCGATCGTCTCGCCCGACATCTTCGCCGCGGCCTGCTTGAAGGTGACCGACTTCGCCTTGTCCCTCGCCACGAAGATCTTGCCGTTCGCCGCGTCGAGCTCCTCGGGCGTGACCCCGAGGAGGGGCGCCGCGAGGGCGAAGAGCTTCGTCCGCGCCTGGTTCGCGGCGAGGCGCACGACCGGCGCCATCGAGTTGGTGGTGACGCTGCCGCCGGAGCCGGGGCCCTCGGGGAACTGCGTGTCGCCGAGGCGCATGGTGACGTCGGCGGGCTCGATCCCCAGCTCCTCGGCCGCCACCACCGCCATCGCCGTGCGGTAGCCGGTGCCGATGTCCTGGCAGCCGGTCAACGAGCTCGACCGAGCCGTCGCGGTGGACCTTGACCTGGGCGTTCGCGTTCTCGGAGGCGAAGACGTACCAGTTGCCGTTCGCCATGCCGATCCCGCGTCTTTTCGCGCCGCCGAGCTTGTTGCCTGTGGCCTCTGGACCCCAGGCGCCGGTGGACATGTCGCCGGCCTTCTTGTTGCGGCGCTCCCAGCCGATCTCCTTCGCCCCGAGGTCGTACTGGGCCAGGCGGACCGGGCTCGCCTCGTTCTTCTTGCGGAGCTCGAGCGGGTCCATGCCCGAGCTTGTCGGCCAGCTCGTCCACCGCCGACTCGATGCCGAAGGCGCCCTGCGAGTGGCCGGGGGCGCGGAGCGGCGCCGCCGGGCCCGCGTTCGTGAAGACGTCGTACTCCTCGGCCTTGAAGTTCGGGTTCTTGCCGTGGAGCGCGGCCGCCGGGCCCGCCGTGCCGGCGCCGCCGGCGACGCCCGCCGAGCCGTAGGACGTGTAGTGCACGGCGGTGATCGTGCCGTCCTTCTTCGCGCCGATCTTCACGGTCATGAGCGCGCTCGGGGCGTTGCCCGTGCAGAGGTGCTCCTGCTTGCGGTCGAGCATCAGCTTGACCGGCGCCCCGGCCTTCTTCGCGAGCCGGCAGGCGACCACCGAGAAGGCGCTGCCGGTGGCGGAGGGTCCGAGCTTGCTGCCGAAGCCGCCGCCCATGTGCTCGCAGATGACCCGCACGTTCTTGCGGTCGATCCCGAGCGCCTCGGCGACGCCCTCGCGCACGGCGAAGATCGCCTGGGTCGAGGCGTAGATCGTGAGCTGGTCGCCCTCCCAGGACGCCACGACGCCGTGGGTCTCGAGGGGGGAGTGGGTGTGGACGGGGCAGTAGTACGTGCCCTCGTGGACGACCTCGGCCTCGGCGAAGCCCTTCTCGACGTCGCCACGCCCGCCGCCCCGGCGGCCGGCGGAGGGCCCGGACACGTTGCCCTTGCGGGGGACGTCCTTCCCGGCCGGGCTCTTGTCGAGGTCGTAGACGAGCGGCGCGTCGGGCTTCATCGCCGCGCGCAGCTCGTGGGTGAAGGGCCTCTCCTTGTAGGTGACCTTCACGAGGCGGGCCGCGTCCATCGCGATCTCGGGCGAGACCGCGGCCACCGCCGCCACGTCCTGCCCGGCGAAGCGGACGATCCGCGAGTCGGCCGTCCAGACCGCCTTCACGCCGGGCAGGGCCTCGGCCTTCGAGGTGTCGATCGAGACGATCTCGCCGGCGGGGACCTCGGCGCCGATCATCCGGCCGTAGAGCATCCCCGGCAGCTTCACGTCGTACGTGTACTTCGCGCGGCCGGTGACCTTGAGGGGCCCCTCGACGCGCGGCCGGGGCTTGCCCACCTGCTCGAACTGCGCCCAGCTGTCGACGTCCCAGGGCTTGATGTCGCCCACGCCGGCGTGGACCTCCATCGGCTTCGGGTCGGCGACGAGGCCGGCCTTCGCGTTGAACGTGACGGTGGGTTCCTTGGCCTTCTCTTCCTGTGCCATGGCCTACCCCCTCTTCGCCTTCGCCGCGGCCTGGACGGCCTCGAAGATGCGGCCGTAGGTGCCGCAGCGGCAGAGGTTGCCGGCGAGGCCGGCCTTGATCTGGTCGAGCGTCGGGTCGGGCGTTCTTCGCGAGGAGCGCCGTCCCCGCCACCACGAAGCCCGGCGTGCAGAAGCCGCACTGCATCGCGTCCTTCTCCACGAAGGCCGCCTGCAGCGGGCTCATCTTCTCGGGCGTGCCGAGGCCCTCGACGGTCGTGATCTCGTGGCCCTCGGCGTCGGCGGCGAGGATCAGGCAGGAGACGACCGGCTCCCCGTCGAGGAGCACCGTGCACGCCCCGCAGCCGCCGCGGTCGCAGACCTGCTTGGCGCCGGTCAGGTCGAGGTGGTTGCGGAGCGCGTCGAGCAGCGTCACCCGCGGCTCGACCGTCACCTGGCGCACGGCGCCGTTCACCTTCAGGCCGAGGGTCACGGCGTCCGGCCCGAGGACCTGGGCGGTCTCGCCCTTGGCGCCGACCCCCACCATCGTGGTGGCGGCGGCGCCCACGCCGGCCGTCTTCAGGAAGCTGCGACGCGAGAACGCGGGCTGTCGCGCTCTCGTCGTCGGGAGGAGTGGGTCTACTGGCCATGGCTCCACCTCGAAACAGAGACGGCCGGGGGCGGCGGCCTCCGGCGGAGATCGACGGATGTGTGCGGGGATTGTGGTTCCGGCGGCCTCCGACGTCAAGCCCTCGCGAGTGCCAGTTCCCTTCCGGCCCCGAGTTCAAGTCGCTGAACACGATCGGGGTGATGTGAACAGATGTCACGGCAGGATCCATTCGCTTGCCGGCAGCGTCATAATCTCCGTCATGGGAGAGCCGCAGCCCGACAGCGGCCTCGTCGGCCGGACGCTGGGTCCCTACCGCATCCTCGAGTCCCTCGGCTCGGGGGGCATGGGGCAGGTCTACCTGGCCCTGGACACGCGGCTCGACCGGCGGGTCGCCCTCAAGGTGCTGCCTCCCGAGATGGCGTCCCACCCGGAGAAGCTCAAGCGCTTCGAGCGGGAGGCGAAGGCGGTCGCCTCCCTCAGCCACCCCGGGATCGTGACGCTCCTGAGCTCCCTCGAGGAGGCCGACGGGCTCCGCTTCCTGACGATGGAGCTCGTCGAGGGCGAGACGCTCAGCAAGTCGATCCCGGCCCGCGGCTTCGCGACGGAGCGGCTGCTCTCGCTCGCCATCGCCCTCACCGACGCGGTGAGCGCGGCCCACCGGCAGGGCATCCTGCACCGGGACCTCAAGCCCGAGAACGTGATGCTCACCCCGGACGGGCGGCTCAAGGTGCTCGACTTCGGCCTCGCCAAGCTGCGCTTCGACGCTCCGGACGAGGGCGACCGGACGACGAAGGAGACGCAGTCGGTCACCCAGGACGGGCGCATCGTGGGGACGGTGGCCTACATGTCGCCGGAGCAGGCACAGGGCCTGCCCGTGGACCACCGCTCCGACATCTTCACCCTCGGGATCCTCCTCTACGAGATGGCGACCGGGGAGCGGCCCTTCCGCGGCAACACCAACCTCTCCGTCCTCTCCTCGATCCTCAAGGACACGCCGCGGCCGGCGAGCGAGCTGCGGGACGACATCCCGAAGCCCCTCGCCCGGATGATCCAGCGCGCGCTCGAGAAGCGGCCGGAGGACCGCTACCAGTCCACGACCGACCTGCGGCGCGACCTCGAGGACCTGAAGCGCGACGTCGACACCGGCGAGCTGCTCCTCGCCACCACGGCCGGCCGCCAGCGGCTCGTCGCCGCTGTCCCGGGGACGGCGCCGCTGGGCCCTGCCCGTCGCGACTCGGCGCCGCGCTCGGGGTCGTGGCGGTGATGGCCGCTCTCTTCTTCCGCGGCCAGCCGCCCGCCACCGCGGAGGACGGCCGGCGCTCGGTCGCCGTCTTCTACTTCGACAACCTCTCCGGCGACCCGCAGCTCGACTGGCTGCGCACCGGCCTCACCGACATGCTGGTCACCAACCTGTCGCAGTCGCCCGGCCTGCGCGTCCTCGGCACCACCCGCCTCTACCAGCTCCTCGAGGATACCGGCCACCGCGACGACCGCACGGCGACGGCCCCGGTGGTGGCGGCGGTCTCGCGCAAGGCGGGGGCGACGACCGCCCTCGTGGGCAGCTTCGTGCGCGCCGGGTCGCAGATCCGCATCTCGGCGAGCGTCCAGGACCCGAAGAACGGCGAGGTGCTCGCCTCCGAGCGGGTCGAGGGCGACGCCGAGGGCGGCCTCTTCGCGCTCGTGGACGAGCTGACCGGACGGCTGCGGAAGCGGCTGGAGACGCCGGAGACGACGAGGCTGGCCGACTGGAGGCACTCCTACCGGAAGGAGAAGAAGCTCGAGGAGGTGACCACCACCTCGGTCGAGGCGTGGAAGGCGTACGCCGAGGGCAGCCGCCTCCACGACCGCCTGCAGGAAAAGGACGCCCAGGCGTACTTCGAGAAGGCGGTTGCGGCCGACCCGAGCTTCGCGATGGCCCTCGCCAAGCTCTCGATCGTCCACGGCAACCTCGGCAACCTCGACAAGGCGCGCGAGTACTCGGCGAAGGCGCTCGACAAGGCCGGGAACCTGCCGTCCGGCGAGCGCTACTACATCGAGGGACGGCACTACTCGCTCGACCCGTCGTCGATCGAGAAGGCGATCGCGGCGTACCAGAAGGCGGTGGACGAAGCGCCCGACCACACCGCGGCCCGGAACAACCTCGCCCAGCTCCTCCTCGACCTGCGTCGCTACCCCGAGGCGCTCGTGCACCTCGAGGAGCTGCGCCGGCGCGGAATGACCTTCCCGGGCAGCTACCTGAGCCTGGCCCAGGCCTACGTGGCGACCGGCCATCCGGACCGGGCTCGCGAGGCCCTCGCGTCGTACGCTGGCCGAGCACCCGGACCGCGCGGCCGCCTACGAGAACCTCGCCTACTTCGAGCTGACCCAGGGTCGGACCGACGAGGCGCTCGCCGCCTTCGACAAGGCGGCGGAGCTCCATCCCGACGACTCGATGAAGATCGAGACCGGCCGCTTCGTGGCCCACGCCCTCCGCGACGAGTGGCCCCAGGCCGAGGCGGCGGCGAAGCGGCTCATGGCCTCGGACGACCCGCGCCAGCGCTGGGAGGGCGGCTCGTCGCTGGCGATGGCGAGCCTCTACCACGGCGACCTGGCGAGGCGCGCCGGCTGGCCGCCGCCGGGGCGACGACGGGCCGCAACCCCGAGGAGCGGGTGGGGGCGCGGCTCTTCCGTGCGCGGCTCGAGGCGGACCTCGGCCGTGACCGGGAGGCGCTCGCCGAGGCCGAGCGCGTCCTGGGGGAGAAGGTCAAGGAGCCGAAGCTCCTCGCGCAAGGGCACGCGATGAGGGCGATCTGCCTCACCCGCCTCGGGCGGAAGGCCGAGGCGGAGAAGAGCCTGGCCGAGGTGGACGCGTTCTTGTCGACGATCCCCCGGCCGCTCGCCGAGCCCGGGCGGCTGCACCTCGAGGGCCAGATCGCGCTCGCGCGGGGCGACCACGCGGCGGCGCGCCGGGCCCTCGAGAAGGCCGCCGAGCTCGCGCCCGTCGACGGGCTCGAGATGGACGCGGCCCCAGTCCAGATCCGCTACGCGCTCGCGCGCTCGGCCCTCGAGACGGGTGAGCCCGAAGAAGCGCGCAAGGCCCTGGTCGCGGTCGTGGAGGCGGGCCCCGCCCGCGTGATGACGCCGGTGCCCTACGTGCGCAGCCTCGCCCTCCTCGCCTCGCTCGAGGAAAAGGCCGGTCGGATGGCCGACGCCCGCCGGCTGTACGAGCGCTACCTCGGCTACTGGAAGGACGGCCAGATCGACTGCGCCGAGGTGGCCCGGGCGGGCCAGCGACTGGCGGCGCTACGACCACGCCCCGCGGCGTGAGCCTCCCTTGACCCCCGCGGCGGCCGCGCTCTCCCTGGTCCTCGCGGCCCCGCCAGATCACGCCCCGGAACCCGCTCCGTCCGCAGCCGCGCCCCGCGTGCTCAGCTACGACCTGCGCCCCGGCGACCATCTCGTCTATCGCCAGCGGCTGGAGCGCGAGCTCCGCTCGGCCCGGGTCGAATCGCGGTCGGAGGTGGAGTGGGAGAGCCACGTGCTCGTGCTCGCCGAGCGTGAGGGCTCGTGGCGGGTCGGCATCCAGCGCAATCGCACGCGAGCCGAGCTCCTCCGCTACCGCGAGGACGGCCACGACCGGCTGGAGTCGGAGCGGGCCGGGTTCGCCGAGGCCCTCGCGAAGCGGGGTGCGGCTTTCGCCGAGACCTGCTGGCTCACTCCTTCGGGCGGGGCGCTCCTGGCGTGGTCAGTCGTGCGCGAGGCGACGAGCGAGCGGCTGCCGCTCTTCCACGAGGTCGAGCCGCTGCCGGCCGCGGCCGTCGCCCCCGGTGGCTCGTACACCTCGCCGGGGCTGCTGGGCCTCGAGATGAAGGCGGTCGGCTTCGAGACCGTCGGCGGCGAGGACTGCCTGCGCCTCGAGGGCGAGGAGGGCGGCACGAAGGTCCGCCACTGGCACTGCCCGTCGAGCGGCACGCTCGGCCGGCTCGAGTACGAGGCCGAGTACGGCGGCCCCGGCGGAGCGCTCGTGAAGGAGCAGTACCGGCTCGAGCGCGTGTCGCTCTCCCGCGGCGAGACCCTCGACACGTGGCTGCGCGACGCGAGCACCGTGCGCGGCGCCCTCACCGCTCTCGCGGCCGCGGATCGGCTCGACCTCGCCCCGGAGGCGCTCTACTCGCTGCTGGACGGCGCCGAGGCCGACGTCGAGCGGCTCGTGCTGGCCGTGGCCTGGCGGCATCGGCTTCCGCCTCCGCCGCCGGACGTGCTCCGGCGCCTGGCGTCGAGCCCCTCGCCCCGGGTGAAGGCGCTCGCCGCGCGCTTCTCGAGCCCGCGTCCGGAGGCGCCCGACGCGCTCGTCCGCCTCGCGCGCGACGTGCGTTCCGGCGGGGAGCTGCCGACGTGGGCCGGGCCGGTCGAAGCCGGCTGGGGCCGGCAAGCACTCCTCGCCCAGCGCGCGCCCGGCCAGGTGCCGGGCGCGACGCTGCGCTTCATGCAGACCGGGCGCTTCCGCGGCCGGCCTTACGTCCTCCACGTCCCCGACGACTACCGGGGCGACGAGCCCTTCCCGCTGGTCGTGGTCCTCGGCGGCGGCCCCGGCCGCGCGATCGCCACCGCGCAGACCGCGCGCTCGACGCTCGAGCCCCGCGGCGAGCTGGCCGTCTTCCCGCAGGCGAACGGGATGTGGTGGGAAGAGGAGCCGGGGGCGGCGGTGGCGGCCCTCCTCGCCGAGGTGCTCGCCGACCTGAACGTCGACACCGACCGCGTCACGATCACCGGCTTCAGCAACGGGGGGACGGGCTCGCTCCTCTACGCCTCGCGGATGCCGCACCGCTTCGCCGCGGTGGCGAGCCTCATGGGCGGCGGGCTGCCGTTCTTCGAGAACGACCGGCCGATCGACGCGGCGGCGATCGCCCGCATCCCGTTCCTGTTCGTCCACGGCGACACGGACGAGATCATCCCGTCCTGGACCAGCGAGCGCACCGCGAAGGCCATGCGGAAGGCCAACCCCGACGCGGTGGCCGAGATGCACGTGCTGCCGGGCCGGCCGCACGACGTCGTCTACGGCCGCGACGACGACCTCACCTTCCCGTTCCTGGAGCGGTACCTCCGCGACCCCTTCCCGAAGCACGTCGCGCTGCGCGCCCGCTCCCTCGAGTACCCGCGCGCCTTCTGGGCCGAGGTCGTCGAGAAGGGCGGCGGAGTCGCCGAGATCGACGGCACGATCGAGGGCACGACGATCGCGCTGCGGACGAAGAACGTGAAGCGGCTACGCCTCCGGCTGCGTCGCGAGCTCCTCGATCTCTCGCAGCCCGTCCGTGTCACGATCGACGGGCGCGAAGCCTTCGCCGGCTCCGCTCGCCGAGGACCCCGCTCTCATCCTGCGCAGCTGGCGCGAGACCGGCGACCCCCAGCTCGCCCACTCCGCCGAGGTGACGCTGGACGTCCCGCGCTGAGGGCCGTCACCTCACCGGACCCGGAGGTTCCGCACGGTCACGCCCAGCTCGCGCTCGTCGTTGGAGGGCGCGAGGGCGGGGTCGCGGCGGAAGTCGGAGAAGGGGCGGAAGGTCGGGCTCGCGATGAGCTCGACGACCGCCGAGCCGTCCGCGCAAGCGTCGCCGATCGGGATGAGCGAGGATTGCCAGACGGGGGGCGCGTCGCGAACCGCGACGCGCCGCCCGTCGACCCGGACCGTCACCTGCACCGGGCGTCTCGCCGGGTCGGGGTGGCCGTTCGCGAGATCCAGGAAGAGCCACTGGCCGTGGCAGTCGAGGCGTCTCGCCGCGTGGCCCTCGGTCCACTGCCGGTTTCCGCCTTCGATCGGCTCCGGCCAGTAGAAGCCGTACGAGCGGTCGTCGGGCACCTGGAGCGGCTCGACGGCGACGACGTGCCACGCCCCCAGGAGGGCGGCGAGGGCGACCAGGGCCGTCGCGGCGCCGCGGACGAGCCGTTCGCCCCGGGACGGGCGAGCCGTCGCGCCGCAGCCGAGCACCATCCAGACGAGCGCACCCACCGCGGGCAGGTACCACACGTACTGCACGAAAGCGTAGGTGGCGGCCCCGGCCAGGGCCAGGGCGCGTCCGACGGCGATCGCCCGGTCGGCGTCGTGCTGCAAGCCGTCGCGCGCGGAGAAGGCGGCGGCCAGCACGAGGAGCGCGAGGCCGGCGAGGCCGGCGAGGCCGCGCTCGGCGGCGACGTGCAGGACGGTGCTGTGCGCCTCGCCGTGGGCTCCCTCCGGCACCGTGGAGGCAGAGGCGTGCTGGTCGAGAGCGGCCTCGTAGCTGCCGATGCCCCAGCCCAGCAGGGGCCGCTCGAGGAAAAGGCCTGCCGCCGCGCGCCACATGTAGGGCCGCAGGTAGAGGTCGGATTGCGTGAAGCGGCCGGAGAGGCCCGCCACGAAGGCTGGCCGGCTCACCGCGATGAGGCCGGCCGCGGCGACCACCATCAGCACCAGCGCCAGCGCCGCCCGCCGGACGCGGCGCTCGCGCCATCGAGCCGGCCCGAGAAGGGCCACAGCCAGCGCACCCTGGACGAGGGCGGCCATCCAGGCCCCCCGCTGGTGCGACAACAGCAGCGTGGCGACGGTGAGGGCCAGAAGAAGTTGGCCCGCGCGACGCGTCCGCGGCCCGGAGGACAAGAGCGCGGCGAGAGCCAGGGGAGCTACGATGACGAGGTACTCTCCCAGCCAACTCGAGTTCGAGAAGAGCGAGTGCAGGCGCCCCTCGGCGGCGATCGTCCGATAGCCCCCGAGGTCGATCACGCCGGCCGTGCTCGGCGAGGCCGAGCAGCACCAGCACGGCGAGGCCGCTCGCGAGGCCGAGGGCCAGCGGGCGCGCAGACCTGTCGGCGACGGCCCGTCGCACCGAGAAGTAGAGGCCGACGCCGAGGACGAAGTCGAGGAAGGCCCGCCAGGTGAAGAGTCCCGACCACGTCGGGGCGTTGGCGAGCGCGCGGGCGAGCCCGCCGAGAACGGAAGGCTGCCACGACGGGAGATGATAGACGAGAGGGAAGAACGAGGCGACGCTCACGGCGGCGAAGGCGATGATGGCGTGGTCCAGCCCGGTTCGCTCCGGGCACCTGCGGCGCCGGGACAGGAGGATGGCGGCGAGACACGCCGCGTCGAGGGCGGCCTGGTAGGGGCCGCCGCGCGATGTCCCGAAGAAGGGAAGCGCGGCCGCGAGAGCGACGAGCGCGCCCCGAGGCTGCGCGACGCCGGCCACGACCACGATCCCGGGGACGAGCCACACCAGCCGCTCGAGCATCGCGGCATCATAGACCGTGCCGTCGCCTTCGGGAGACCACGTCCACGCTCGTTGACGACCAGCTGCGCTATCTGTGCCAAGTCGATGCCGGTGACAATACGGGCCGTCTTCACCCGGTCGCGTCGGTTCGCCCTGGACTGCCCGCCCGGCAAAGGGAGGAAGCGTGTCGAGACTCCGGGCCTTGGGCGGTTTGCTGGCGCTCGCCGTGTGCTTCGCCGGCGCGATCTGGACCGCGTCGCACCTCTCCCCGGCCTCGTCCCCCGACGTCTACTTCAGCGAGCCAACTGATCGGACCAGCGGAGTTCGAGCCCAGAACGAGCACCTGCACGCGATGCAGGCGTTCCTCCTTCCCACCCTGGAAGCCAATCGAAAGAGCTTCTCGGGCCGGCAGGGTCTCATCAAGGGTTTTGGCGCCGGGGAGTCCTACCCCCAGGTCTGGTTGCGTGACAACGCCACGCTGATCCCCGTGTCGCGATTCTACTACCCGGCCGAGTACCTCACGAGCTGGTTGGAGGAACACCTCTCGCACCAGCAAGGCGACGGCCAGCTCTACGATTGGATCGCGGCCGGGCCGGCTGCCTACTTCGTCCCCAACGCTCCCCGGGCAAGGGAGATCTTCGGCCGCGACCAGAGCGTTCTGTCTGCCGACAAGAACACGATCGAGGCCGATCAAGAGAGCAGCGCGGTGCTGGCCGCCCACGAGATCTTCCAGGTGACCGGGGACCGTGCGTGGCTGCGCAAAGAGATCGCCGGCGCCCCCTTGATCGAGCGCCTTGCCGCCGGGCTCGAGTACCTGATCGAGAAGCGAAGCGATCCCGATTCCGGGCTGATCGTGAGCGGATTCAGCGCCGACTGGGGAGACGTGAGCCCCCTCTACGACGACGCACGAGCCATCTACCTGGATCACGAAACGCCGCGCGTCATCGGTCTCTACACCAACGATCAGTTCTACTTCGCTTGTCGGAGACTGGGCGAGATGTACGAGGTCCTCGAGGAAAGGTCGCGGGCGAACTCATGGCGGGACCTGGCGGCTCGAGCCGCCAAGGCCATCAACGACCATCTCTGGCAAGTCGACAAGGGCTTCTATCGAATGCATGCGGCTCTCACGCTCCCGCTCGCCACCGGCTGGCCAGATGACGCGAACAGGTTCGCCATGGGCGGGAACGCCTTGGCGGTGCTCTACGGGATTGCCGACCACGTGCAGGCCAAGAGCATCTTCGGCGTGGCCGCCTCACGCGGCGCCGACCTGGGCCTCTCCACGGCGTCCGGTTCGCTGCTGCCTCCCTACCCACCGGGTTTCTTCGCACACCCGTTGATGCGGGAGGCCTATAGCTACCAGAACGGCGGCCAGTGGGACTGGTTCGGAGGGAGATTCGTGCTCGCGGAGTTCGAGAGAGGTTTCTCGGAACAAGCCCGTCGGCATCTCTTCCAGATTGCCGACAAGGTCGCCTCGAACGGGGCGCTCGACGAATGGCAGACCAAGGAAGGCCAGGGCCGCGGCAGCCGACACTACGCCGGAAGTGCGGGCGCTCTCGGCGCCGCGTCCTTCCAGGGGCTGTTTGGCGTTTACCTGAGGGCGGGAGCTCTGGAGATCAGGGTCCGTCTGGGGGAGCGGCCGGGGGAGATCCAGCTGTTCCAACCGGCTACCGGTACCTTCATTCGATACCGGTATCGCTACGATGTCGAAGGTCGTGAACTCAGTCTCAACTACGAGTCCAATGCGGAGGCCGAAGGGAGCTTGAGCATTCTGTTGCCGAGGGGTGTGAACGTCAGCCGCCTTTGGATTGACGGGGTCGGAAGGTCCTTTTCGACACAGAGCCTCGGTGAAGATGAGTTCCTCGCGGTTTCCACCGACTGGAACGCACACAAGCTGCGCGCTCAGCTCAACTGACCCTCGAGGGAGGGGACTTCCAGGGCGCCCCTCCAGTTCTGCTACTCGACGTAGCCCAGAGCTTTGAGCTGCTGCACTGTCTCGGGATCGTAGGCGGGCCCGCCGCGCTCGCGCCGTGGCCGCTCGCCGCGGAGTCGCGTTTGCAGCTCCTCGTACAGACTGTCGGCCAGCCGGGGCTGCGCGGAAGAGAGATCCTCCCCCTCCGTCGGGTCCCGCCTCAGGTCGTACAGCAACCGCACTCCGTCCTTCCGGGCCACGAGCTTCGTCTCGTCCCACGTGATGGATCGGGAGTTCGGACCGTATGCCGGCGACTCGGCGATCTGGGGCAGGGCCGGGCACGCGTGGGGCGAGGTCTCGCTCTCGAGGAGGTCTCGCAGGCTTCGCCCTCGCATCGTCGGGGGGGCGCCCTGGCCGAGCAAGTCGAGCACCGTGGGCGCCACGTCGATGTGCCGAACCGCGCAGGGATTGCGTCGGGGGCCCTTCACTCCCGGTGTCCGAACGATCAGGGGCACGCGAAGCAGCTCCTGGAACATGCTGTGGCCATGGCCCATTCCCCAGATTCCGCGGGGATCGCCACCCAATCTCCTCTCGACCTCCGCGTGATCCCAGAACTCCTCCCCGTGGTCCGAGGTGATGACGATGAGCGCGTCGTCCATCCGCAGCTCTCGAAGGGTGGCGAGAAGCCTCCCGATCTCGGCATCGACGAAGGACAGGGAGCCGTCGTAGAGGGCCAGCTTGTGCGCCCGATAGGAGCGAAACGCGGGGGCTTCCAGGTCCCGCTGCCGGCCATAGGACCAGGTCTCGTGCTCCGGTCCCCGCTGGCCTCCGTCGGGGACCACGAAGCGGCTGTAGTAGGGCTCGGGGGGATGGAGGGGATGGTGGGTGTCCATGTACTGGAGATACAGGAACGTCCGTGCGGCAGGATTCTCCCGCAACCACCGACGCGCCGCGTCGGTGAGGCTGGCGGCGTCGGTGCGTCCGACCTGAGTGACCTCGAACCCCCGCGTGAAGCTGCCGTAGAGGAACGGGTTCGCCGAGAAGAGTCCTGTCCGAAAACCCAGGGCGTGCAGGCTCTCGGGGAGGGTCTCCACGTTGCCGGCTATCGGGTTTGGAGGAGTGGCAACGTCCAACAATCGCACCCTCCCGCCGATGCCCGCGCCGTGGTCCGAGGGGTACACGCCGGTCAAGAGACTGGCCGTCGCAGGTACCGTCCAGTTGGATTGTGCGGCGGCCCGCTCGAAGAGAACGCCCGCCGCTGCCACTGCGTCCATGTTCGGCGTGGTGTTGCGTCCATAGCCGTAGGCGCTCACGTGGTCGGCTCGCAGCGCGTCGACGCAGACGATGATGATGTTGTGCGGGACCCTGGCTCGGCCTCGGACGCGCACCCCGGAGTCACTGCACGAGGCCACTACGACAAGGCAGGCGGCGGCCACGACGGACGGCGTCGATCTCGGTGTCATCCTCGATGAGGCTACGCGTGGCACGGCAGCAGCGTCAAACGCGCTACTCGAAGTAGCCGGTCACGTCCAGGACGACGTGGGCGGTGCCCGACGCCTGGGAGCATCGGACGGCGAGGGCGCCCGACGGGCTCAGGCCGACGATCGCGTTGTTCGCGCGGGTCTGGCCGGACGTGTAGTTGAGGGTCGAGGTCGAAGGCACGGCCTGGTCGGCCGGGTAGAGACGCAAGTTGCCCGGCGCCGTGGACCCGGTGACGATCAGGTTCAGCGCCACCGCGCGGGCGGACGCCGGGATGCCGCAGCGGCCGGCGAGGGTGAAGACGCGGCTCTGCCCGGCGCCGAGGGCGGGCCCTCCGTACGGCCCCGCCGGCTCGCGGGTGTCGAGAACCCGGCACGGAGCGACGGTGAAGAGGTTCCCGGGATCGTGGATCCGGCCCGTCGCCTGGCCGTACGCGATCGCGGCCCCGCTCGGGCCCGAGAGGTCCACGCGGAACGTCTCGACGCCCTCGGTGACGGCGTCGGCGCGCACCGTCACGCTCAGCGGGAGCGTCGAGACTCCGGGGTCGAAGGTCAGCGTCCCGGAAGCGTCGTCGTAGTCGCTGCCGGCGGTGGCGGTGAGGCCCGTGGTCGCGTAGCCGACAGTCACGGGGGACGCGCTCGGGGGCGAGAGGGTGACGGTGAAGACCGCGGGCCGCGTCCCCGAAACGGGCTCGATCACGTCCAGATCGGCGATCGACAGCCCCTGGGGATCGTCGTTCAGGATCGTCGACACTCCCTGGGTGTCGGACAGCGTGGCGTTCACGGCGCCGGAGAGGGTCGCCAGGAACGTCTCGTCGGTCTCCCACACGCGGTCGCCCCGCACCGCCACCCCGAGCGGTGCGGTCGTCGTCCCGGGCGGGAAGGCGACCGTGCCCGCGCCGGGCGCGTAGTCCGAGCCCGCCGTCGCGGTGCCGTCCGCCGTCGCCGCGGCGACGCTCACGACGCGCCCGCTCGGGGCCGAGAGCGACAGCGTGAACGTGGCGAACGTCGTCCCCGTCTCGCCCTCCGCGACCGAGACGTCGTCGATCGAGAGGACGGGAGCCGGGTCGTCGTCGACGATCGTGCCCGTGGCCTGCGCGTCCGAGAGGAGCGCGCCGGTGGGGTTCGACAGGCGCACGAGGAACGTCTCGTTCGCCTCGTCGAGGAGATCGCCGGCGACGGGCACGGTGACCGTGCGCGTCGTGGTGCCGACCGGGAAGCTGAGCGTGCCCGCGGTCGCGGTGTAGTCGGCAGGGGCGGTGGCGGTTCCGTCGGCCGTGGCGTAGTCGACCGTCACCACCTGCCCGCTCGCGGCGGAGAGGCGGACGGTGAAGACCGCGCTCGTCGTCCCGCCGTTGCCCTCGGTCACCTGGACGTCGTCGATCGTCAGCGAGGGGAGCTCGGTCGTGCCCGTGCGGCGGTACCCGCCGCGGCCCGTGCGCCACAGCACGCGCGCGCCCGCGGAGCCCGGCAGGTCGAACGCCACGACGCCGCTCGCCGACGTCCCGAGCACCACCTCGAGGTCCGCGTCGGCGTCGATGTTGGCGAGGGTCGGCGCCCCGAGGCCGCCGTTCCAGCTCGCGCCGATCGCCCGCGCGGGCAGGCTCACGCGGTGGAGCTCGACCCCGAGCGAGCTCAGCACGTGCAGGTGGCCCGTGAGCGCCGGTCCCCTTCTTCGGCCAGGAGGCGAAGATCACCTCCGCCTGGCCGTCGCCGTCGAGGTCGGCCACCACCGGCTCGCTCGCGAAGCGGAACGTGTCGCCGCCGCTCCCGGTCGCGGGGACGGTGTACGGCCAGCTCCCGTGCTCGGTCTTGTCGAGCCAGTAGGCGTGGAGCTTCCCGTCGTAGGAGGGGAAGAGGATCTCGAGCTTGCCCGTCGCCGTCGAGGTCGGCCGCGACCGGGTTCGGCACCGCGGTCTCGATCACGTTGTAGTCCTCGGACCGCGGCCCGCTGCCGGGGCCCGGCACCGGGATCGCGGTCCAGTCGAACCCGCTCCCGCTCCAGCGCGTGCGGTCGAGCTTCAGGATGAACGGCATCTGGTAGAGGCTCGTGTAGGGGCTCGTCGCGCAGTTGTAGACGTTGCCGACCACGATGATCTCGGGCACGCCGTCGGCGTTCACGTCGGCGACGATCGGGGCGCTGTCGGCGAAGTTGGGCCGGTGCTCGACGCCGCAGTTCGCGTAGCCGCGGAGGTCCACCGCGTGCTCCACGTGGACGCCGACCTGGCTCCAGACCTTTCCCGCGCCGTAGATGGCGCTCGCCGGGAGCTGGTTGCCGCCGCGGTCGAGGGCGGTGATGTAGTGGGTGTCGGTCGGGCCGAAGATCTCCTTGAAGCCGTCCCCGTTCATGTCGGCCACGGCGACGTTCTCGTTGTACATGCCCCAGCCGTAGCCGGGCTCGCCGTCGCGCCGCGCCGGCCAGCCCGGGCGCACCGATCCGTCGGGCTCGAAGACGTCGAGCTGGCGGGTCGAGCCGCCGCTCGCCCGGCCCGCGACGATCTCGAGGGCGCCGTCCGTCTCGAGGTCGGCCACCGCCAGCGTGCGCACCTCGCCGCCGCCGAACGGGTTTCGCGTCCACACGACGCTCCCGAAGCGGTTGTAGACCGTGACCTGGTCGCCGCTGCGGCCGACCACCACCTCGAGCGTCCCGTCGCCGGTCAGGTCGGCCACGGCGACGCCGGGCCAGACCCGCTGGCCGCTCGCAGCGCGCCACTTCAGGCTGCCGTTCGACCCGTTCAGGGCGACCACGTCGTAAGAGCCCCACACGACCTCGGCCGTCCCGTCGCCATCGAGATCGGCCACGGCGGGAGAGGAGTACCAGCCCGTCTGGCAGTAGGGGCCGGTGCTGCACCCGCCGTTGCTCCACTTGAGGACAGGGGCGGCGACGGCAGCGAGCACCGGGGAGGCGCACGCCAGCCAGAGGATGGTCGCACGGACGAGCCATCGTGGAGTGAAGATCAACCGGACCTCCGCGTGATTCTCGCCTCTGGGGAGCTGCCGCATCGTGAGGGCGATCACAGGGATACTTCTCCCCTCCGGCCCCTTCGGTGATAGCATCCGGCTCGCGTTCTCCACCGGGTCCCTCCCAGGTGTGTTTCGAGAGCGTGCGCTTAGCACAGGGGTCTTGAAGGACCGCCGGCCGCGAAAGGCGGTTCGCCTAAGGAGGACTAGGGAATGAAGAAGTGGAGCCTGATGCTCGCATGCGTGGCGGCGGCTTGGGTCGTGTCGGCCGGGCCGCAGTCGTTCGTGATTGCCCAGGACACCTTGAACGACGGCGGCGGGTCCGTTCAGACGGCTGAGGAGGCCAGCCTGAACGAGCTGGTACCGAACGCATTCGGCGACTCTGCGGCCGATCTCGTCTTCACGCCTGTGACACCCTGCCGAGTCTTCGACACTCGGTTCTCGGCGGCCGGGATCCTCGCCGCCAACACGCAGCAGAACTTCAAGGTGACCGGGGCCGCGAGCCTCGCGAGTCAGGGCGGCAGTGCCAGCGGTTGCGGCATCCCGTCTGGCAAGGCGACCGCCGTGATCATCAACTTCGCCGCGGTGACGCCGACGGGCGGCGGCAACCTCAGGGCGTGGGCCGTGGCCAATCCGCAGCCGTCGGCGCCCTTGGCCGCGGTGATGAACTTCAGCGCTGTGCTCAATGCGCTGGCCAACGGGGTGGCCGTTCCCATCTGCAACCCCGCCGCGACGTCCTGCACACTGGGCGACCTTCGCCTCCAGGCCGACGTCTCCTCCGTCCACGTCGTGGGAGATGTGTTGGGCTACTTCCACAGGACGGGCCAGACGTTGAGCGGGGTGATCTCGGCGCGGTACGTGCCGCATACACCGAACCCCTTCTTCCTTGTCGCCGCCTCCTATCCCGAACCGTATCCCTTGGGAGCGACGCTGCCGACGTTCGAGTACGTGCCGGGCGCAGGGACCGCGACTTGTCCGGGAGCCGGACTGGCCGCTGCCGGCCGGCTTTGCGTCTACGGAGTCAACACCTCCAACCTGCGGGTGACCTCTCCTATCAACGTTTCGTACAACACACGCTACGGCTTCTCCCTCGACGTGTTCACGGAAACCCCCACGATTCCCGCCTGGATCATCGCGAACTGGACCGTGACGGTCCCCTGAGCCGCACGCGACTCGGTTCAGGAACCCGTGCCCGGTCTGTGGGACCGGGCACGGGAGGCGTCAACGTCATTCCGCTTGGCTGCGCCGACGCTCAAGCCCGGCGGCGCCAGTAGACCCCTGTCCAGTCGATCTTGTGGACCGGCTCGTCGATCTGGTGGTCGCGCCGGTAGTCCTCGACCGCCTCCCTGCAGCCGGGCACGGCGCCGTAGTCGTCCACGATCAGGTAGCCGCCCGGTGACAAGCGCGGGTAGAGGCTCTCCAGCGCCACCATCGTGGACTCGTACATGTCACCGTCGAGGCGGAGCACGGCAATCCGCTCGATCGGGGCGCTCGGGAGTGTGTCGCGGAACCAGCCGGGCAGGAACCTGACTTGGCCGTCGAGGAGCCCGTAGCGGGCGAAGCTGGCCCGCACCTGGTCGAGCGAAACGACCAGGTGCGAGAACGTGTGATGGGGGTCCTCGGCGTCCTTCGGGTAGCGCCCGGCGTCCGGGGGGGGAAGACCGGCGAATGAGTCGCAGGCCCACACCCGTCGCGAGGCGTCGCCGAGGGCGCGCAGCACGCCGCGCATGAAGATGACGGCCCCGCCGCGCCACACGCCGGTCTCAACGAGATCCCCGCGGACCCCACGGCGAACCACGTCCACGATCGCCGCCTCGAGGTTGTCGAGCCGGCGCAGGCCGATCATCGTCTCGGCGTCCGCGGGCCAATCCCGGCCTTCCTCGCGCAGCGCGGGATCAAACGGTGCCTTGTACGCGAGCCGCAGCCCCGCCGCCGAAGCGAGCGCGTCGACCGGCCGGAAGAGGAGCCGCTTCAGGGCGTGCCGGGGAGGATCGACCGGCTGCCACGGCTCCTGACCCACGACGAATCGCGTCAGCGTCTTCTTGAGCAGGTCCACGTAGAGCCGCTGGGGCTCGTCGAGGATGGGGGGCGGAACCGGCGCGTCGGCCGCGTCGGGGGCGTTCACCATGCGCTCGGAGTCTCCTTCGCCGGTTCGGGGGCGTCAAGCGGCCCCCTGCCAGCTCCTTGCTGATGTTTGCCAGCACAAGCGACGACTGACTAGACTCGTCGGCGCGGAGGCGGCTCGCTCACGCGGGCCCAATCCCGGGGAGCGGTGGTCGTGCCCACAGGGTCGGGACTGGCGAGGCGGCTCGGGTGTTCCGGCGCTCCCCTTGGGTTCGCCCTGCTGCTGGTCGCTCTTGCGGCCTCGCCGGGCTTCACCGACCCGTTTACCTCGCTCAAGTGGTACGCACTCGAGGCGGTCGCCGCCGGCTGGCTGCTCTCCGAGCGGCTCCTCTGCCGGGGGCGGGGCCTTCCCTCGTTCGTTCGCCGGACGTGGATCGGCTGGGTCGTGCTGGCCGTTTGGGTCGCCCTCGGCGCCCTGAGGCACGGCCCGGCCTGGGCGGTCGCACCTCTCGTCGCCCGCGCCTCTTTCGTGGCGTTGACCGTCGCGTCCTACTGGTTCTTTCGACGGACCGCGCTCGGGCTCGGTGGGCTGAGGGGATCCGTCGCCGCCGCCGCCGCGGTGGTGGTCACGCTCGGCCTGATGCAGATGGCCGGGCTCCGGCCGCTTCCGTGGCTCACGGGCGGGGACCAGCGCTCCGCGACGTTCGGCAACGTCAACATGGCGGCACAGTTCGTGGGCTTGGCCGTCGTCGTCCTCTTGTCAGGGCTGCCGGGGCTCGCGAAGGCGACGCACCGTCACTTGGCGGAGCTCCTTGGCGGGGCCAGCCTCGCCTATGTCTTCCTTGCCGGCACGCGCTCGGTCGGAGTGGCGCTGGCGGCCGCTCTCGCCGTGCTCGCAGTGGTCCGTCGCCTGCGGGGGCGACCCCTCGCGCGGATGGGCGGCCTTGCCCTGGTCTTCGTCCTCCTGCGCCTGGATTCCGGGCCCCTCGGGCCGGCGGCGCAGGCTTCGAAGGGGGTGAGCGCACGCCTGAGGCTCGCGGTGTGGAGCGACACCATCGACCTCGTCCGTGATCGTCCCCTCGGGATCGGCGCCGGCAACTTCGAGCACGCGTTCATACCATACGCTCTCGCGGGCCGCTCGCGGCCGGGAGAGCAACTCGTCTTCCGCTCGCCGCACAACGACTACCTGCGGCTCCTGGCGGAAGAGGGCATCCCGGGCGGCCTCCTATTGCTCTCCCTCCTCGTGCTGCTGGTGCGCGAGTTGCACCGGAGCCCGACGATTCGCGCCTGGCGGTCGGACTCGGGCGCGCTGCTCGCGTCCTCTGGTGCCTTCCTCGCGGTCGAGGCCTTCTTCCAGTTCCCTTTCGAGATGGCCGTTCCCGCGATGCTCGCCGCCGTGCTCCTCGGGCTCGCTTTCGCCGCCGTGGACGCGTCGCCGCAGCCGGAGCCGCGGGCTACGCGCGGGCCGTCGCCCCCATGGCCGTCGAACGCCGTCTCCATCGCCCTCGCCATCGCGATCGTTGCCGGCCTCGTGCGCCTCGCCACCGCCGACGTCCTCTCCGCGGCCGGTCGCGAAGACCTGGCGGCGCTCGAGAGCGGCTGCTCGCTGGACCCGCGGCGGGTGGAGGCCTGCGTGCAGGCGGCCTGGCTGCGGAGCCGCGCCGGCGACCACCTCGCCGCGCAGAGTCTCCTCGCGAGCGTTCTCCAACGCTCGCCGTACTACTTCCCGGCGATCAAGCTCATGGCTGAGGACCTGCTGTCTGCGGGAGATCGGGAAGCGGGGTGCCGGTACGCGCGTGCCTACGCCGCTCTGCTCGGCGAAGCGAGTTCGCTGCCGCCGAGCGTCGGGGAGGCCTGTCTGCCTTCGGGCTCTTCCGACGGCGGCGGCGGGGACTGAACTAGAATCACGCGGGTGAGCCCTCGCGAGCCCTCCTGCCGGGCCCTCGACGCTTGCCCCGTCTGCCGCTCCGCCGGCTCACGCGAGCGGTTCTCCTCTCCCGACCTCCTCCTGTCCGTGCCCGGTGTCTTCCGCTACGTGGAGTGCGACGGGTGCCGGACGGTCTATCAGAACCCCCGTGTACGGGACGAAGACCTGGCGCTGTGCTACCCGGCGGAGTACTACACCCACGGAGGATCCGCTTGGACGTCGACCCCGGCCCCCGTCGGGAGCCTTCGTGACCGCCTCCGCCGGGCCATCCGGGCCGCCGCCGACCGGGTGCCGGGCGAGCACCTCCCGCCGGGGCTGCGCCTTGCGGGCTGGCTGCTGGCCTTCGTCCCTGCCCTGAGGCGACGCGCACGGCTGGGGCTCGTGGACGGGCTCGAGCTGCCGCTCGGCGGCCGTGGCCGCTGCCTGGAGGTGGGGCCGGGCCTGGGCATCGACCTCTTCTGCCTGCGCACCCTGGGCTGGGAGGCGTACGGACTCGAGATCGACCCGCGGGCCGCCGAGCAGGCCCGTGCGACGAGCGGGTGCGAGGTCCGCGTGGGCACCCTGGCCACGACCGACTACCCGGCCGGCTCCTTCGATATCGTCTACATGAACCACGTGTTCGAGCACCTGCCGGACCCGGGTCCCGCGCTGGCGAGATGTCTCGATCTGCTCGCCCCCTCGGGGCGCCTGGTGCTGGTCTATCCGAACCCGTCGGCCCTCACGGTCCGCCTGTTCGGGCGTTTCTCCTGCGTCTTCGAACCGCCCCGACACCTCGTGCTACCCCCAGTCGCGGCCACGGTTTCGCTCCTGCGGGCGACCGGCTTCGCCGACGCTCGGGCCGAGACCTCCGCGCGCCATTCGGCCGCGTTCTTCGCGGCCTCTCGACACCAGCGTGTGGGCGCCCGATGGGACCTGGGTCGCCCGTGCCCGCCCGCCCTGGTTGATCGCCTTCTCGGGGCGACCGAGAGCGTCCTCGTCGCCCTCGGCCGGCCTCTCGGCGAGGAGGCGATCGTGCGCGCCCGAAAGAGCTACTAATCGTCGAGCTGGCGCGCGAGGTGTCGGGCGCCCAGCGCGAGCGGCGCCGAGAGCGCCACCGCGACGGCACAGGCCGCCGCGGTCGCCGCCGGGGAGTCCCGATAAGCGACCAGCCGCTCGAGGAGGCCCAGCGACAGGCCCATCACGGCGCCCGGTGCGAGCGCCCCTGCCAGGAAACGGACCCTCACCCCGCGAGCGGGGTCGAAGTGCCCGCTGACGTACCAGAGCACGGCACCCGCGTAGAGGAAGTAGGTCACGAGCGACCCCGCCGCGATCGCCATGAGGCCCCAGCCGAGGCGCAGCAGCACGAGGTCGACCGCCACGTTCAGGGCGAGGGCCGGCGTGATGAAGAAGAGGTTCCGAGGGTGCTTGTCGATCGCGAACAGGAACGTGGTCACCCCGCCGAGGACCACGAGGAAATTCGTGCCGACCAGAAGGACCTGCATCGGTCGCGCGGCGTCGGCATAGGCGGGATAGATGCGGACGAGGGCCCAGCTGCCGGCGATCCAGAGCGGCCCGATGGCCAGCGGAAGCACGCTCGCGTACAGGAGCACGGGATTCAGCGTGTGGCGACGGATCGCGGACAGGCTGGCCCCGGAGCGGGCGTGCTCGCGCAGAAGCCGGGGCCCGAAGACCGCGGCCGCCGCCAGCCCCAGCGTCCGCATCCCTTCCGCGGGAACCAGGGCGATGTTGTACAGGCCCAGGTCCTTGAGCGAGAGGAAGGCCATGATCAGGAGCTGGTCGACGGACAAGAGCGTCTGGTCGATCAGGGACAGGACCGCCAGCGGGACCCCGGTCCACAGGTAGCGCCTGAGCACCGGCAGCGGGACGGATCGCGGCGGCACGAGTGCGCCGCGCCGGGCGGACCAGACGAGGGCCACGACGGGCGACAGGGCCGACGCGGCGAGGAGGCCGGGCAGAGACC
The DNA here is from genome assembly GCA_963697835.1 of uncultured Acidobacteriota bacterium. GTDB lineage: Bacteria > Acidobacteriota > Vicinamibacteria > Fen-336 > Fen-336 > DATBSL01. The sequence goes on from CAVOPG010000001.1 coordinate 540,774, forward strand.
ACACGACGGTGAAGCCGACGCACAGGACGAGATCCGAAGTGGCGGCGAGGGCGGTGGCCCGACTGTAGTCGGCAACCCGGCCCTCCGCCTGGAAGTGGAGAAGGACCAGCGACAGCAGGGCGGAGGACACCGCGATCGCGGGCAGGGCGACGAAGCCCTGGCGCAGAGGTCCCGACGTCCCCGGCCAGATCCATGCCGCGAGAGCGCCCGCCCCGAGCAGAAAGGTGCCCGCGAGCTTGAGGGTTGCCATGCGTCCGGCGGCGCGCCGCGCCTCCGGGCCGTCCCCGCGCCCCACGGCCGCAGTCAGGTCGCGAAAGGCCGCGGTGGAGGAGCCGAGGTCGAGGAACTGGGCATAGGTGATCAGGACGACGAGCACCCCGAAGGCCCCGTAGCTCTCGGGGCTCAGCAGCCTCGCGACCGCCAGGATCTTGACGAGGCGGAGCAGCCGACTCGCCATCGAGGCTCCCACGACCTGCCCGACGGCCTGAAGAGTGGACGGGCCACCCGGGGTGCTGGCCTCGCTCACCCCGACACCATGGTGAAGACCATGGGATACAGAGCCCTGAAGCTAGGATAGGGCAGCAGGAAAGCCACTCCGTCCACCGCGGGATACCTCTTGCGGCACGCGACGCACGCGAAGCCTCCCTCGTGGGCGGCCAGAGCGTGCTCGCGGCCCTCCTGCAGGCACGAGGGGCAGACGAGCGCTTCATGGAGGCCGGCCGGCGAACCGCTGGAGTTCCCGCCTTTCCGGCATAGCCCCGAGATCGTGCCGCCCATCAGGAAGGCGAACAGGTATCTCAGGCGGCTACGGGGGTAGAAGAGATCCGCCGAGACGCCTCTCACGGTCGCGATCGTGACCTGCTTCTCCGCGAACACCCCCAGCACGCGCCTCCACGCGGTCACCCCGATCGTGTCGTTCTCCACGATCCCGTGGTCGGTCTCGTTGTTGACCTCGCGAGCGAAGAGGTAGTCGAGGCGTCTCCTCAACCTGCTGGAGGCGAGGGTTTCCCGCGCGTAGAGCTTGCGCCGGTACAAGGGCAGGTGCGCGATCTTCCGGTACGGCTCTTCGTCGAAGTAGAAACGCCCACCCGGCGCGAGGACCCGATGGACCTCCCTCACCGCGCCCGACGGGTCGGAGAAGTGATGCAGCGTCTGGTAGCAGAAGACGAAGGGCAGCGCTCCGGAGGCGAACGGCAGGCGCTCGATGTCGCAGCAGAGCCGCAGCGGGGCCATCGGCTTGTCGAACGCCTCCTGGTAGTGACGGCAGCTCCGCAGCATGTCGAACGAGACGTCCCCGGCCGCGCCGCGCGCGCCGATGTCGTTTTCCATCACGAGCGATCGCTGGCAGCGCTCGGCTCCGATCTCCAGATACGGCGACAACGGTATGCCGAGGCTCCGCAGCGAGGACATGCGTTCCAGCGTGACGCGCATCCGGTCCTGAAGGAGCGTCTCGATCCCCTCGGCGTCGAGCTCGTCCGCCAGGACAGTCTCCCCGCCGGTCTGCTGGGCGACGAGCTTTCTCCGGAACTCGATCTCACCCTTCCTGGAAGCCAGGTGCTGCTCGCTCATCGAGACGACAACTCTACCCGACGTTGCCACCGCCGTCTTCGCTCGAGCCAGCCCGCGAGGCCAGGACTCGTCGCCAGCGGTCCTGGCGCGAAGCCTTGGTGACGTTTCCCGGCCGACTGCCGGTCTGTCAGAATCGCAAGCGCCCCGCGGGAGTGCCCGTTGCCCGACCGGCCATGATGCGTACGCGACCGAAGGCGATCCAGTCGATCGTCGTCCTCACCGCTCGTCTCACGAGAGGTTACGGTGTCGACGTCGTCGTCGACCGCCAGGCCACCTCGCTCCGGCGTCGGGGCTTCGACGTCACGGTCTGCTGCCGGGAATACGAGCCGCGCTTCTACCCTGCCCGGGAATACCGGGTCGCGCGCTACGGTTCGCTCCGCTCCGTGTGGCAGCTGCTGAAGGCAGACGTCCTGATCGCCCACAGCAGCCCGTTCTTCGAGATGCTCCCCCGGTTCCGGGGAGTGCCCCGGATCACGATAGCGTGGGAGCACGGCGATCCCACCCCCACCCTGTTCCCGCACCTCGAGTCCATGGCGCGTGAGCGCGTCAAGGCGTACAAACGAGAGCACGTCTACCCCAGTGTCGACGCCGTCGTGGTTCCCAGCCGCTTCCTCGTGGCCGACATCGGGTGGCCCGGGGCCCGGGTCATCCCGAACGGCGCCGATCACCTTGCCGGCTCCGGGCGGGACGTCGCGCCGCGCCGCTCCTCGGACCGGCTCGTCTTCCTTTCGGTCTGCCGCCTCGGCACCGGCGAAGCGCGCTACAAGGGCGTCGATCTCTACGAGGAGTTCATGCTCTGCCTCGAGGGTGTTCCCGCAGAGTTCGTCCTCCTCGGACGGGGTACCGATGCCGACAAGCGGCGATACGAGCCACGGGGATTCCGCGTGATCCTCAGCGCGTCGAATCCCGAGCTCGAGGAAGCCTACGCCGCCTGCGACCTCTATGTTTCCTTCTCCAAGTGGGAGGGTTTCAACCTTCCCCTCGTCGAAGCGCAGGCGATGGGCAGACCCGCCTTCGCTCTCGACACGGCGTGTCACCGCGAGGTGTGCGAGCACGTGTTCGACACCCCGCAGGCCATGGCGGCCGCCGTTCGGAAGCTGTCACGGGCCGACCTGACCGCCCTGGGCGCGAGGGCACGCGAGTTCGTCCGGCAGTTCACGTGGGAGCGGAACACGGCCGAGCTTCTGTCGCTGCTCGACGAGCTCGGCGAGCGCGCGCCGCGGCACCGGCGGCCTCGGCGGCGCCAGCTTCGGCTCGCGGTGGGCCTGGCCGCCGGGGGGCTCGCGAGCCGGGCGCGCGACCGAGCGGCGGCCCTGGTGAGGCGCAGCGCGCGCCTCGAGCGGGCCGCCCGGTGGGGAATCGCCATCCGCCGCTACGGCCTGAAGCCCGCGGTGAAGGTCCTGGCGGCGCGCAGCCTGGGGAGATGGGGCCGGCTCCCTGCCGTCGCCCCGCGCCCGCGCCCGGCCCTCGACCTTCCGCAGGCCCCGGTGCCGGGCCTCGTGTCGGTCTGCATCCTCAGCAAGGACGGGTACGGTTTCGTCTCGACCTGCCTGCGTTCGCTCCTCGAGACCACGACCCCGGGGGGGGTCGAGGTGGTCGTCGGCGACACGGGCTCGTCGGATCCCCGCGTCCTCGAGCTCTACCGCAACCTGCCGCCGCACGTCCGGGTGCTCTCCCTGGGTCGTTACCACTTCTCGGCGAACAACAACGAGCTCGCGCGCCGGGCCCGCGGCGAGTTCCTCCTGCTCCTGAACAACGACACCCGGGCCACTCCCGGGTGGCTGCCGCACCTCCTCGCCCCGATGCGGCGCGATCAGGTGGGGATCGTGGGCGCGAAGCTCCTGTTCGACGACGGCACCATCCAGCATGCCGGCGTGGAGATCGCCACCGAGGAGCCGTATCGCTACATCGGCTGGCATCCCCACCGGGGCGCCCCGGCCGACACGCCCGAGGCGAACGTCGCGCTCTCCCTGCCCGGAGTCACGGGCGCCTGCCTGCTCGTCCGCCGCGAGCTCTTCGGACGCCTCGGCGGATTCGACGAACGATACGCCGAGGAGTGCCAGGACCTGGACCTCTGCCTCCAGGCGTCGGGGCAGGGGTACCGGGTCGTCTATGAGCCCCGGAGCGTCCTCTTCCACTTCGAGAACGGCACCCGCACCGTCCAGGAGAACCTCCCGGACCGCGGCCTTTTTCGCGCGAGATGGGCGGCGTTCCTGGAGACCGGAATCCTCCGCAGGCCCCGGCAGGGCGAGCCCTGGATCGACGGCCAGGAGTCGTCGTAGGCGCTCAGGGAGACAACCGTCGCGGCTCGCGTCCGCGGCAGCCGTCCCACAGACCCGTGAACCACGCGCCGTAGGATTCCCACGTGGCGCCGCCTCGCAGCATCTGCCACAGCCGGTGGGGCGTGTAGAGCAGGTACTGCAGCGCGATCCCGTACCAGCGGTACGGGCCGTGGAAGCGCCGGCGGAAGAGCAGCGTCCAGCTGCGGCCGATGTGATAGAGGACGAACGGCGACGTGCGGTCGCGCGCGACGTTCCCGATCTTGTGCCACACCCGCGCGCCCGGCACGAAGACCATCTGCATCCCCGTCGCGCGCACCCGCAGGCCGAAGTCGACGTCCTCCGCGTAGAAGTAGTAGGCCGGGTCCAGGTAGCCGACGCGGTCGAGCGCACGCCGCGAGACGAGGACCGCGCACCACGTCAGGAACGAGACGCGCTCCGCCCGCTCCGGCAGCGCGCTCGCGTGGCGTCCCTTGGCGGGGACGGACAGCCCGGCCCGCAGCCGCGAGAAGCGCGCCGCCGCCCTGCCAGACGACGTCGGGGCGGGCGTGGAAGAAGACGGCCGGCCCCGCGACTCCCGCCTCGGGGTCGGCGAGGAGCGCCTCGACGAGCCGTCCGACGCAGGCGGGATCGACCTCGGTGTCGTTGTTCACCGCGAAGACGAGGTCGGCCCCGCCCGCCACGGCGTGCCGGAGGCACGCGTTCATGCCCCCGGCGAAGCCCTCGTTCTCGCGGCTGCGGAGGACGAGCACGCCGGGAGCCCGGAGGTCCCGCTCCAGTCGCTCGCCCGACCCGTCCGGGGAGCCGTTGTCGAGGACGAGGATGCGGGCGATGGGGTACTCGCTCCTCTGCAGCGACCGGACGCAAGCAGCGGTGTCCTCGTACTTGTTCCAGTTGATGGTCGCCGCGTGGACTGGCGTGGGCCGCGCGCGTCACCGCGTCACGGCTCTCCGCCCGCGGAAGAGGAGCCCGCGGCCCTCGTGGAAGAGGCCCCTCCGGTAGTCCTCGAGTCCCGCGCGGGCCGCCTCGAAGAGCTCCCGGCGGGCGACCGACCACACGGCGAGCTTGGACGCGATCGCGGCGAGGAAGTAGAGGCGGGCCACGAGGCCCGCCGGCCCCGGGAACGCCGTGTCGATCAGCAGCAGCCGGTTCCGGACGGAATAGTAGAGCTTGAGGCGGCTCTCGCTCGCGCCGAGCACGCGGTGATAGATGACCGCGCGGGGGACATAGAGCAGGCGGAGTCCCCGCCGGAGCACGCGAGCCGACATCTCGATGTCGTCGAGGTACAAGAAGAAGCGCTCGTCCTGCTCTCCGACCCGCGAGAGCAGGGAAGCGCGGTGCAGAGCCAGACAGCCGGTCACGAAGGTCACCGGGCGCGGCTCCCCGAGAGCGGACACCGGCCGCACCTCGCCCTGGTGCAGGTGGACGGCGAGGCCCCGCCACGCCACGAGCCTTCCCCCCGCGTACCAGACCCGGGTCCGGTCGTGGAGGGCATAGATCGTCCCCCCGGCGATCGCCGCCTCCGGATCCGCGTCCAGGGCCTCCACGAGCGGGGCGAGGAAGCCCCGGTCGACCTCGGTGTCCGGGTTGAGCACGAGGAGGTAGTCCGTCGGCCCCTCCATCGCGTATCGGAAACCCGCGTTGATCCCCCCCGTGTAGCCGAGGTTGCGCCCGGTGCCCCGCACCTCGACCCCGGGCAGCTCGCTCCGCAGCCGCTCCATGGCGCCGCCCGGCGAGGCGTTGTCGACCACGAGGATCCGCAGCCCCTCGTAGTCGACCTTCTGCAGCGAGCGGACGCACGCCACCGTGTCGTCGGTCGTGTCGAAGTTGAGGACGACGGCCGTGACCGTGGGGAGCATGAGAGGCGCCGTATCGTAGCGGGTTTCGGGGTCCCGGGTGCCGCGGCCGCGGGACAGCCATGAGCCGTCCGGGCGGGGGAGTGTGCGCCCCGTCACGCGGCGGGCGGCCGCAGGCGTGCCAGCCTCGGGGCAGGACGATGGGCGACGAAGACACTCGCGGGACTCTCTGGATCGCGCTGGCGCTCGCGGCGCTCCTCAGCCCGCCCGTCGCGGCGCAGGCGCCGCAGCCGCCGGCCCCCCTCCCCTCGCCCCTGCCGCTCTTCCCGGCCGACAACTGGTGGAACGCGGACGTGTCGCAGGCCCCGCTCGACCCGCAGAGCGCCGCGCTTCATCGGCTTCATCGGCGGCGGAACGCGGACTACATCCCGACTTCGGGGGCGACGACGGGACGCCGTACGGCGTCTACGGGATGATCTACGCCGTCGTGCCCGGCACGCAGCCGCTCGAGGTCGTGGACTTCAGCAGCGACTACCCGGGCGAGAGCGACACCGGCGCTCCCGGCCGTCCACCCGGTTACCCGATCCCCGTCGGCGCGCGGACCGAGCCGAAGTGGATCGAGGGCGGCCAGCCGGGAGGCGGGTCCGTCGGGCGACCGCCACATGCTGCTCGTCGACCAGGACCGGCGGATCCTCTTCGAGCTCTACGCCACCCGGTGGGACCCCGCCGCCTCGCGCTGGAAGGCGGGCTCCGGGGCCGTCTTCCTGCTCGACGCCAACGGCCGGCGGCCGGAGGGGTGGACGAGCGCCGACGCCGCGGGCCTCGCGATCCTGCCGGGGCTCGTCCGGTACGACGAGGTCTTCGGCCCCGACCCGATCCGGCACGCGCTTCCGCGTCACGGTGCGAGGACACGAACGGCTACGTCTACCCGGCCTCGCACATCGCGGGCGAGCACCGCGGGCGCGCTGCCGATGGGGGCGCGCCTGCGCCTGAAGGCGGGCAAGAGCACTCGGGTCGTATCCCGCGGCGGTGCAGAAGATCTTCCAGGCCATGAAGACATACGGCCTGATCGTGGCCGACAACGGCACCAACATGTACGTCTCGGGCGCCTACGACACGCGGTGGGACAACGACGTCCTGAACCCCGCGTTCGCGAGCCTCAAGGCGTCCGACTTCGAGGTCGTCGAGCGGGGCTGGAGGCCGCCGGTCGCCGTCTCGACGGGGCCCACCGACTTCTACTCGCTCACCCCGTGCCGGCTCCTCGACACGCGGCTCGCCGCCGGGCCCTACGGGGCGCCGGCCGATCGCCGCCGGCGAGCGAGCGCGTCGTTCGTGGCCGCGGGCCGCTGCTGGATCCCGGCCGGCGCGAAGGCGATCTCGGTCAACGTGACCGCGGTGGCGCCCGCCGCGCCGGGCAACCTGCGCCTCTTCCCCGGCGACGGCACGTCGCCGAACGCCTCGGCCCTGAACTTCGCCGCCGGCCAGACCCGCGCGAACAACGCCATCGTGATGCTCGCCTCCTCCGGTTCTGGTACGTTTGCCGTCAGGAACTCCGCGACCGCCAGCGTGGACGTGGTGATCGACGTCAACGGCTACTTCGAGTGAGCCGCGCCGTCGGTTCGACCGAGGAGGAGGTTGGATGAAGGCTGTCGTCGCCGGCCTGGGCCGTCGGGACTCGCTCGTCGGGATGCTCGTGCTGTCCCTGGCCGCGGCCTCTCCGGCCGCCGTGCCCGTCCGGCTTCACCGACGCGCTCTTCGTCGACGTCGCCGCCCCGACGGACGTGGCGTTCACGCCCGACGGCCGGATGCTCGTCACCTCCCAGGGCGGGACCCTCGGCGTCTACGGCGGGGCCGGCGCGCTCCTCGGCACGCAGACCTTCCCGGCGAGCCAGATCTGCTCCAACTCCGAGCGGGGCCTCCTCGGCGTGGCGGTCGACCCGAACCACGCCGTGAACCGGTACGTCTACCTCTTCTACACGCGCAGGAAGCCCGGCGGCGACTGCAGCACCGCCTCGCCGATCACTGCCACGACCGCGGTCAACCGCGTCTCCCGCTTCACCCTGCCCGCTTCGAACGTCCTCGATCTCGCAAGCGAGGTCGTCCTCATCGACGAGATGCCCTCGCCCGGCGGGAATCACAACGCGGGGGATGTCGCCTTCGGCCGCGACGGGTACCTGTACGCCAGCATCGGCGACGGGGGCTGCGACTACGCGGGGGGCGGCTGCGCCGGCGGCAACGACGCTTCCCGCGACGAGAACGTGCTCACCGGGAAGATCCTGCGCGTGGCGGTGAACCCCGACGGCAGCACGAGCATCCCGGCCACGAACCCCTTCCGCGGCGCCGACTCCGAGCGCTGCGCGCTCACCGGCCGCACGGTCACCCCGGGCAAGACCCGGTGCCAGGAGACCTTCGCCCGAGGCCTCCGCAACCCTTTCCGCTTCGCCATGGACCCGAACGCCGCCGGGACGCGCTTCTTCGTCGACGACGTCGGCCAGGGCACACGAGAGGAGATCGACCTCGGCCAGGCCGGCGCCGACTACGGCTGGAACTGCAAGGAGGGCACGCTCGTCACCGGTGCCTGCGCGTCCGTTCCGCCGGGCGTCGTCGACCCCGTCTTCGACTACGGTCGGGGCATGGTACCGGGGACGAGCGCGAGCGGCTGCGCGTCGATCACCGGCGGAGCGTTCGTGCCCAACGGCATCTGGCCCGCCGGCTACGACGGGACCTACCTCTTCGCGGACTACGTGTGCGGCTGGATCTTCCGCCTCTCCGCCGCGGGGCCGTACACGGCGGCGGACTTCGCCACGAGCCTCGGAGGCAGCAGCGCGACGTCCCTCGCGTTCGGGCCCTTCGGGACGACGCAGGCCCTCTACTACACGACCTATGCCGCGGGCGGGCAGGTGCGGCGGATCGCGTACGCGCTGCCGGGCAACAACCCTCCGGTGGCCGTGGCCTCGGGCTCGCCGCTCACCGGACCGGCCCCCCTCACCGTGACCTTCAGCGCCGCCGGCAGCGTCGATCCCGATCCCGGCGACACGCTCACCTATTTCTGGACCTTCGGAGACGGCAGCCCGGACCAGTCCACGGCGAGCCTGACCATACAGCACACGTACACGGCGTCCGGCACGTACACGGCCACCTTGCGCGCGCGCGACGACAAGCTCGCGTTCTCCGCGCCCGCGACCGTGCTCGTCCAGCCCGGCAACACGCCGCCCGTGGCCGCGATCCAGTCTCCGGCCCCGGGCGCCACCTTCGCCGTCGGCCAGGCGGTGACCCTCACGGGCACGGGCACGGACGTGCAGGACGGCACCCTGCCGGCGAGCCGCCTGGCGTGGACGGTCCTGCTGCATCACGACACCCACGTCCACCCCTTCCTGGGGCCCGTCACCGGCAACGGCATCGTCTTCACCGCGCCCGCGCCCGAGGACCTCGCGGCGGCGGCGACCAGCTACCTCGAGGTCCAGCTGACCGCGACGGACTTCAGCGGGGCCACCCACACCGCGACCCGCGACCTGCTGCCGAGGAAGGTCGACCTCACGTTCGCGACGACCCCGCCGGGCCTGAGCGTGTCCGTCAACGGCTTCCCCCTCACCGGCCCGCAGACGGTGACCTCGTGGCAGGGCTGGGTGCTGCAGGCCACTGCCCCCGCCTCACAGACGAGCGGGCCCAGCACGTTCGTCTTCTCGTCATGGTCGAGCGGCGCCGGCAACCCGATCGTGATCACGACGCCGGCCGCACCGGCGACATACACGGCCACCTACCAGCCCTCGAGCGACGTCGGGCCCCAGAGCTACTTCACGGTCGTCCCCTGCCGCCTCGTCGACACGCGCACGGTGGTGGGGCCGCTCGGGGGGCCGGCCCTGGTGGCCGGGGCGACCCGGACCTTCGAGGTGGCGGGCGCGTGCGGGATTCCGTCCACCGCCCGCGCCTTGGCGCTCGACGTCACGGTTACCGGCCCCACGAGCGCGGGGAACTTGCGGCTCTACTCACCCGACGAGCTGCGACCGGCGACGAGCACGATCAACTTCGCCGCCGGCCAGACCCGCGCCAACAACGCCCAGGTCCGGCTGGGCAGCACGGGCGGACTATCCGTCTTCTGCTCGATGGCCTCGGGCAGCGCTCACGTCGTGCTGGACGTGGTCGGGTACTTCGAATGAGGATCCAGGGGTTCGGTGACTGGGCGCACCGCCGCGGACCCGTGGTGACCCAGCGCATAGGAGCGAGGCTCTCCGGGGAGGGTAGACTGCCCTCCCCGTGGCGGCTCGCCGGGCAAAGGACGGTTGCATGGTCTAGACGTCCTTCCCGTTCGGGGGTAAGATTCTGTCCCGGAAGCGGGTGTTGACCTGAGGAGGCTTGGCATGAGGAAGATCGGTGCGTCTCGTGTGGTGCTGGCCGTCGTGACGGCCGGCCTGGTGCTGGCCGCCCTGCCCTCGGACGCCGGCGGGCCGTACCAGTACCACTCGTTGACCCCATGCCGCCTCGCGGATACCCGCAGCCCGGTTGGGGCGCAGGGTGGGCCGATACTCGCCGGTCAGGCGACGCGGACCTTCCCCGTTCAGAATCTGTGCGGTGTGCCCATAGGGGCGGCGGCGGTGTCGGTGAACGTCACGGCCGTCGGACCGAACGGCGGCGGATTCCTGACGCTGTTCCCGACGGGCGTTACGAAGCCCCTGGTTTCGAGCATCAACTTCGCCAAGGGGGAGCCAGCGCTGGGCAACGGAGCCATCGTGCCGCTGGGGACGTACAGCCGCGACGGCGCCTTATGACCTGTCGGTCTACGCGAGCGTCAATCCGCAACCCGGCGGGCCGGCCCCCACCGTGCACATGGTTCTCGACGTCACCGGCTACTTCCAGTAGGCGACAGGGCGTTTCCGGCACCCTGGCGCGGCCTTCGGCGCCGGGGTGCCACGCCGTCGTGGCTGGCATCCCGGTCGTGCGCCGTCGCCTCGTGCTTCGATTGGGTGCCGTGCTTCTCGCCGTGCCCCTCGTCGTGACGGGAGACGTCCGTCCCGACGCTCGTGTCCTCCTCCTCGACCAGGGACGGGTCAGCATCCACTCGAAGTCCACCCCCCTCACCGAGATCCTGAGCCGCTTCGCCCAGGCGACCGGGGCGGAGATCGTGTACGAGTCGGCCCGGCCCCGGCAGCTGGTGAGCGTCGTCATCGAGGCCGGCACGGCGGCCGAGGCGATCGCGCAGCTGCTGGAGGGGCAGGGGCTCAACTACGCGCTCCGCCTCGATCCCACCGGCAAGAAGGTGGAGATGCTCGTCATCACCGGGAGCACGAGCCCGACCCCCGCCGCCGCGGGGGCCGGCCGCTCCCCGCGCCCGGTTGCGCCCGCGGTGCGTTCGCCCGAGGAGGAGACCGTGGCCGATCCCGGGGAGATCGACGAGCCGTTTGCGCTCGAAGGCGCCGAAGGCCTGGAGCCCTCGGCGCCACCCGCCACGCCCGCGGGCGACGTGACGAACCCCGCCATGGGTGCCCCCTGGCCGGGAGCGCTTCCCAGCCCCCTTCCCGGCACGGTGCCCTCGAGCCCAGGCTCTGGGGGATTCGAAGGAATGTCGGGTTCTGCCCCGCCCGAGGCGGGCCAGCCCCAGATCCCCGCCGTCGCCTCCTATCCGGGCAGCGTCCCGGTGAGCCCGCCGGTTCCGCCGCCGCCTGTCTTCCCCAGGCCGGCCTCCTACTGATCCACCACCACCCCGGTCACCGCGCCCCGCGGAACGCCGCAGTCGCTGTCCGCAGCACGATGAGGAGGTCGGTGAGCAGGGAGTAGTGCCGGACGTAGTAGAGGTCGTACTCGAGCTTGCGCCGCGCGTCCTCGACCGACGACCCGTAGGGTTGGTTGACCTGGGCCCAGCCGGTCAGGCCGGGGCGGACGAAGTGACGCCAGGCGTAGTAGGGGAGCAGCACTTCCAGCTCCTCGACGAACTCCGGCCGCTCGGGCCTCGGCCCGACGAAGGACATCTCGCCCACGAGGATGTTCGCCACCTGAGGCACCTCGTCGAGGCGCGTGCGGCGCAGCAGTCGGCCCACCACCGTGCGACGCGGGTCGCCGTCGCTCGCCCACTGCGGGGCGCCCGCCTCCGCGCCCACCCGCATCGTGCGCAGCTTCCAGATGCGGAAGATCCGGCCGTAGCGTCCCACCCGCGCCTGGCGGTAGAAGAGCGGGCCGTCGGCGGAGAGGGCGATCGCGAGCAGGGCCAGGAGCGTGAACGGGGCGAGCGCGACCAGGATGAACAGGGCGAGGACGACGTCGGTCAGCCGCTTGACTCCCTCGGCGACGTGGTTCGAGGTGTCCAGGCCGCGGCTCAGCAGCCAATCGGGCCCCACGTGCTCGACGGGGACGGAGCTCCAGAGGTCCTCGTGGAAGTCCGCCTCCGAGCGGATCCGGCAGCCGAGCGGAAGGCAGTGGAGGGCGGGCAGCAGCACTGGGGTGAGCGCCGCCGGGTCCCCGGGAAGCACGATCTCGTCCACCCCGCGCGCCCGGCAGAGCTCCACGAGCGCATCCGGGTGCACCCCTTCGGAAGGTACGACCTCGTACGGCGCCCCGTGGCGGCCGAGGGCTTCCTCGAGCTTCGCGGCGAGCGGACCCCGCCCCAGGAAGAGCACGCGGGTGGGCCGGCTGCGGAGGAGGCGTCCCACCGCGTAGCGGGGCAGGAGCACGAGAGGCCCCGAGAGAAGCACCGCCGCGGCGACCGTGTAGCGCCCGATGGGCCGGTAGAAGGCGAAGTAGAAGAAGCCGAGGGTGACGACCGCGGCCAGCGAGGACACCACGAGGACGCGGAGGAGGAGGGCGGACGGCCGAGCCCTCTCTCGCCAGTCGTAGAGGCCCGCCGCGTAGGCGACGAGCAGGAAGGCCGCCCCGTAGGTGGCGGCGGGGAGCGCGGCAGCCCCGAGCCAGGGGCCGACGACCGCGGGGGAGAGAACGTAGGCGAGGAGCATCGCTGCTGCCGCCGCCACGGCATCCAGCGCCCAGATCGCGCGGCGCAGCGCGGCCACGGTGCGCGCCACCGTCCGTCCCCCCGCGGCGGCGCCTGGTTCTTCCCGCTGCACGTGCTCCACCCTCGAGTCGGGGACCATACTACAGCGCCGGGGTCAGCGGCGGCAGCGCGCCGCCTCGTGCAGCTCCTCGAGCAGCGCGGCGGACCGCTCCCAGGTGTAGCGGCTCTCGACGCAACGGCGGGCGCTGGCGCCGAGCCGGTCGGCCCGGCCCGGGTCGCGCAGCAGCCCGACGACCGCCTCTGCGAACGCCTCGGGTGTGCCGGCGACGAGCAGGCCGTCGCCGCCGCCCGCCTCGAGCCCCCCGGCCGCGACCGGCGAGGCGACCACCGGCGTCCCCGCCGCCATCGCCTCGAGCACCTTGTTCTGCTGGCCGGCCCCCACCTGCATGGGGGCCACGGCCACGGTGGCCGCCTGGAGGTGGGGACGCAGGTCGTCGACGAAGCCCAGCACGCTCACCGACGGATCGGCGCGCGCGAGGCGAAGCACGCGGGCGGCGGGCCGGGCGCCGACCACGACGAAGCGCGCGGCGGGGACGCTCCTTCGCACGAGGGGATGCACGCGCTCGGCGAACCAGCACGCCGCGTCCACGTTCGAGAAGTAGCCCATGTTCCCGGTGAGCACGACGGTCGCGGGGTCGCGGCCGGCCCTCGCGAAGGGGAGCTGTCCGAGGTCGACGCCGTTCGGCACGACACCGAGGCGGGCCGTCGCCCCGATCGCGTCACGGTCGACGGTCGAGACGACCGACGCGCCCTCCACGGACGCGCAGAGCCGCCGCTCGTAGCGCAGGAGCCGCCCGGCCTCCAGGCTCGTGAGCCACCGCAGGGGGCCCCGGTGCTGGAGGCTCCGCCGGCGCGTGCTGAGCGACAGCGCGTCGACGAGGTCGACGAAGCGGGGCGCCGGGAGGTCCTCGACATGGGGAGCCATGCGCGCGAGCTGGGCGTGGACGAGGTCGAACCCACCGCCCGCGACCACGTCCCGCAGCGCGCGCCGCATCCCGTGGTGCCGATAGAGCGACACCTGGAAGGGGAGCGGCGAGAAGGCGCCCCGCGCGAGGCCGGAGGTCATGGCCAGCCGCCCGAGGGGGACGGTCACGACACGCTCGCAGAAGGCCGAGACCGCGGCGAGCCCCGCCTCCGGGACCGGCGCGTCGCGAAAGCACGCGAGGGTGAGGCGGTGGCGTGGGGCCAGGAGCCGCAGCTGGTGATACGCGCGCAGCTGGTCCCCGCGCAGCAGGGGCCAGGGGAAGCGAGCGGTCAGGAAGAGGATTCGCAAGCGGCGTCGCGGCGGCGGACCACGAGGGTGGTGTCCTCGCGGCGGCGGATGAAGGCCGTCCGCTGGAGGGAGGACAGGTAGGCCGGCGCCGACCGCAGGTCGAGGAGCTCCGCCCGAGGGTCCGCCGCGACCATCCGCTGCAGCTCCTCGTTCGTGTAGTACGACACGACGGGAGCGCCGAGGTTGTTCCACTGGTCGAAGATCTCGAGCCGGCGGGACGTCAGGTTCACCGCGAGCGTCTTGACGTAGAAGACGACGTCCATCATCCACGAAGGGTAGAAGACGGGCTCGAGGACGAGCAGGTGCCCGCCGGGGCGCACGAGCGAGAGGGCGTTGCCGAGGGCCAGCCGCGCGCGCTCGCGCGAGGCGCGCCGCGTGCTCCCCACGAGGTGGTGCAGAACCGCGCCCAGGACGGCGAAGTCGAAGCGGCCGCCGAGCGTCGCCACCACGCCGGGGTCGAGGATCGAGCCCTGGTGGGTCTCGCAGCCGACCCGCGCCCGGGCCTGCTCGAGGTAGCGGGGACTCACGTCGAGGCCGGCCAGGCGCCGCAGGCCGGTCGCCTCCCGGAGGTAGGCGAGGACGTTGCCGTTGCCGCAGCCGACGTCCACGAGCGTGCTCTCCTGGGTGGCCAGCCGGCGGATCCACTCCGTCGCGGGTGCGAAGCGAGCCGCGTCGTACTCGGGCGTCCGGGTGTCGAAGTACGCCTCCGTCTCCGGGTCTCTGGCACCGGCCGTGGCCCCGTTCAATCCGCAGCCCTCCCGATCGGGCGAGACTACGCCGCGGCGGGGGTCGGAGACAAGTGTTGCCGCCCGGTCCGGGGCGCGATAGACTGCCGACAATTGCTTGTCCGGAAAGGAGTGTCCACATGGCCAAGTGGCACGTCGGGCCCCGTGTGTTCGTCGTCACCGGACTGCTGGTGGGGGCGCTCGAGAGCGCGGGTTCTGCCCAGGAGCTGACCGAGCAGGGCCGGCAGCAGATCCGCGCCATCTACGCTGAGCGGGCCGCTCGGACCCCGGCCCAGAGAAAGCTGGCCACGAGCCTCCTCTACGCCCAGCGTGAGAGCGTCGGGACGGCCATGGTCCAGGGCCTCGGGCCGCTCCGCCGGATCGCGGACCGGGCCCGCGTGGACAGCGGTGGAATGGTCGTCGTCGACATCCGGGCCCAGGTCACGGACGGCCTCCTGCAGAAGATCGCCGACGTGGGCGGCCGGATCGCCTGGGCGTACCCCGCCTTCGGCGCCGTGCGGGCCCGGGTCCCGATCCGGCAGGTCGAGGCGATCGCGTCCCTCCCCGAGGTCCGCCGCATCGGCCCCGAGGAGGGGTTCGTCGTGAACACGGGCTTGCAGACCTCCGAGGGCGACGCCGCCCACGCGGCGGCAACGGCTCGCACCACCTACAGCATCGACGGGACCGGAGTGAAGGTGGGTGTCCTCTCCGACGGTGTCGACAGCCTCGCCGCGCGGCAGGCCACGGGCGACCTGCCGGCGACGTGCCTGCCCACGCCCGGGCCGGGCGCCTGCGTCACGGTGGTGCCGGGGCAGGCGGGCAGCGGCGACGAGGGGACCGCGATGATGGAGATCGTGCACGACCTCGCGCCGGGGGCGAAGCTCTACTTCGCGACCGCCGTTGCCGGCGACGCCGAATTCGCCGCGAACATCCTGGCCCTGAAGAACACCTACGGGTGCGACGTCATCGTGGACGACGTGACCTACTTCAACGAGGGGGCGTTCCAGGACGGGGTGATCGCGCAGGCCGTGAACACGGTGAAGGCGGCCGGCGCCCTCTACTTCAGCTCGGCCGGGAACTCCGGCCGGCTGGATGCCGGCACGTCGGGCACGTGGGAGGGCGATTTCGTCGACAGCGGCACGACGATCTCGTTCTTCAACGACACGGACTGGGAGGGCCTGCCGATCCACAGCTTCAACGGCCTCACGGGCGGCGGCGCGGCCAACTCCGACCTCCTCACGGCCACCGCGCCCACCGCCATCTCCCTGAAGTGGTCGGACCCGCTCGGGGCGGCCGTCACCGACTACGACCTCTTCCTCATGGACACCGCGCTCACGACCGTCGTCGACGGCTCGGTCGACGATCCAGGCCGACACCCTGGAGCCGTTCGAGATCATGGGCTTCGGGTTCACCGGCGAGAGGGTCGTGGTCGTGCTCTGGTCCGGGCCCACGAAGGCTCTCCACCTGGACACCAACCGTGGACGGCTGAGCCTCGCGACCGCCGGGGCGGTGGTCGGCCACAACGGCGGCGAGAACACGGTCAGCGTGGCGGCCACGGACGGCCGCATCCCCGGGGCCGGCAACCCCTTCGTGGGCGGGGCGACGAACCCGGTCGAGACGTACAGCTCGGATGGCCCCCGGCGGATCTTCTACAACCCGAACGGGAGCGCGATCACGCCCGGCAACGTCCTCTTCGGCACGGCCGGGGGGCGGAACCTCCAGAAGCCGGACATCACCGCGGCCGACTGCGTCGTCACGACCACGCCGGCCTTGAGTCCGCTCTGCGGCACGTCCGCGGCCGCGACCCATGCCGCCGCCATCGCCGCTCTCCTGAAGTCGATGCCCGGCCTGCCTTCGGGAGCGCAGGTCCTTTCCGCCATGTTGTCGACCACCCTCGACATCAACCCCCCCGGAACCGACCGGAACGCGGGCATGGGGATCCCGATGGCGTACCTTGCGGTCCGCCCCCTGACCCCCCTCAGCTTCTACACCGTGAGCCCGTGCCGGGTGTTTGACACGAGGGAGATGGCCGGTCCCACGGCCGGCGCGCCTCTCACGTGCGGCACCGACCGGGACTTCACGATCGTGGGCGGGACCTGCGGTGTGCCGGCGGGCGCGAAGTCGTTCTCGTTGAACGTGACGGTGACGCAGCCGTCCGCGGGGGGCAACCTGCGTCTCTTCGCTTCCGGTACCCCGGTGCCGCTCGTCTCGAGCCTGAACTACGCCGCCGGGAAGACCCGGGGGAACAACGCCATCGCGCCGCTCAGCTCGGATGGGAAGGTGGCCCTGCATTGCGAGCCGGCGGGGACAACGCACGCCATCGTGGACGTGAACGGTTACTTCCAGTAACACGGTTGCCGCTCCCCACGCCGCAGGCTAGACTGCCGGGAAAGGTGCGTCCGAAGGGGAGTGTCTACATGGCAAGGTGGTGCTTCGGCAGCCTGGCGTTCGTCGTGGCGGGGCTGCTGCTCGGAGGGCTCGGGGGAAAGGCGGCTGCCCAGGAGCTGACCGGGCAGGGCCTCCAGCAGATCCGTGCGATCTACGCCGAAAAGGCCGCCCGGACCCCGGCCCAGAGGAAGCTCGCCACGAGCCTCCTATACGCCCACCGCGAGACCCTCGGAAAGGCGATGGTCCAGGGCCTCGGGCCGCTCCGCCGGGTCGCGGACCGGGCCGGCGTGGACCGCGACGGCAATGTGGTCGTCGACATCCGGGCCGACGTCACGGACGGCCTCCTGCAGACGATCACCCGCGTGGGCGGCCGGGTCGCCCTGGCCTACCCCGCCTTCGGCGCCGTGCGGGCCCGTGTCCCGATCCGGCAGGTCGAGGCGATCGCCTCTCGCCCCGAGGTCCGATCCATCAGCCCGCGGCAGGGGTTCCTCGTGAACGCGGGCTCCCAGACCTCCCAGGGTGACGTCGCCCACGCGGCGGCTTCGGCTCGGACCACCTACGGCATCGACGGGACCGGGGTGAGGGTGGGAGTCCTGTCCGACGGCGTCGATACCCTCGCCGCGCGTCAGGCCTCGGGCGACCTGCCGCCGACGTGTCCCCAGGCCGGGGCCTGCGTTCAAGTGGTGCAAGAGTGCGACCTCACTCTTTATCCTCCCGGGGCCACGTGCGGCGGCGAGGGGACGGCGATGCTCGAGATCGTGCACGACCTCGCGCCGGGGGCGAAGCTCTACTTCGCGACCGCTGCCGACAGCGACGCTTCCTTCGCCGCGAACATCGTGGCGCTGAAGAACACCTACGGGTGCGACATCATCGTCGACGACGTGACCTACTTCAACGAGGGGGCGTTCCAGGACGGGGTGATCGCGCAGGCCGTGAACGCGGTGAAGAACTCCGGCGCCGTCTTCTTCAGCTCGGCCGGCAACTCCGGCCGGGTGGACGCCGGCACGTCCGGCACGTGGGAGGGCGACTTCGTCGACAGCGGGACGTCGATCTCGTGGTTCACCGGGTCGGACTGGGAGGGCCTGCCGATCCACAGCTTCAACGGCGTCACCGGCGCGAGCGCGGCGAACTCGAACCCGCTGACGGCCGACCGCGCCCTTCTACATCACCCTCAAGTGGTCGGACCCGCTGGGCGGGGCCACGACCGACTACGATATCTTCCTCATGGACTCCGCCCTGACGACGCTCTTGGACCTCTCGGCTGAAGACCAGGCCGTCACCGGGGAGCCGTTCGAGAGCATGGGCTTCGGGCAAACCGGCGAGAGGATCGTGGTCGTGCGGTGGTCGGGCCCGACCAAGGCCCTCCGGCTGGACACCAACCGGGGACGGCTCGGCATCGCCACCGCGCGAGGAATCGTGGGCCACAACGGCGGTGAGAACACCGTCTCGGTGGCCGCCGCCAACGTCAGCAGCGCGAGCGGCGGCGCCTTCACCGGCGGGGCGACGAACACGATCGAGAACGACAGCTCGGACGGCCCCCGGAGGATCTTCTACAACGGCAACGGCACCGCGATCACGCCCGGCAACTTCCTCTTCGGCACGAGCGGCGGGCGGGAGATCCCGAAGCCGGACATCACCGCGGCCGACTGCGTCGTCACCACGACCCCGGGCTTGAGCCCGTTCTGCGGCACCTCCGCCGCCGCCGTGCACGCCGCCGCCATCGCCGCCCTCCTGAAGTCCGCGCCCAACAACCCGTCCGTGGGGCAGGCCTACTCCGCCATGTTCGTGACCGCCCTCGACGTCAACCCCGCCGGGCGGGACCGGAACGCGGGAGTCGGGATCGTGATGGCCAACTCGGCGGCGGGCGCGCTGACCACCGTCCCCGCGGTGAGCTTCTACACCGTCGACCCGTGCCGTGTCGTCGACACGCGGCTCGTGGGAGGGCCCACGGCGGGCGCACCGCTCGCGTGCGGTGCCGACAGGACCTTCGCGATCGTGGGCGGGACCTGCGGGGTGCCGTCGGGCGCGAAGGCGGTCTCGCTCAACGTGACGGTGACGCAGCCGTCCGCCGGGGGGAACATCCGCGTCTTCGCCTCCGGCGCTCCCGTGCCGCAGGTCTCGAGCCTGAACTACTCGGCCGGGCTGACCCGGGCGAACAACGCGATCTCTCCGCTCAACGCGGCCGGACAGATGGCCGTGTGGTGCGGTCCCACGGGGACGGCGCACGTGATCGTGGACGTGAACGGCTACTTCCAGTAGACGCCCGTACGCGGACCCTGCCTCTTGACGCCCCGAACGGCGTGGCGGTATCGTCGCCCAGATTTCTTTCGGCTTCGCGGCAGCAGTCCGTTCGGATGGGCGCAAGAAAGAACGAGGCGACACCCATGCACGTGAACTCCCGCTTCCTGCTCCGTGCGGCCCTGGGCCTGGCGCTGGCCGCGGCGGTCGCCTGGCCCGTGGCGGCCGGCGGCCGCGGCCGCGCCGTCCCGGTCTCTGCGGGGGTCCTGAACGCCCCCGCGGCACCCACGACGTGGTTCGTCGAGCTCGAGGAGGCCCCGGCGGCGCATGCCTGGGCCGAGGTCGTCGAGAGGGCCGCCGGAGCGAGCCGCGGGCTGAAGGCCGTCCGCGCCGAGGCCGCCGCCGCCAGCGAAGCGCGGATCGCGGCGCTCCGCACGGCCCAGGACGCGCTGGCCCCGGCGCTCCACCGGCTCGGGGCCCGGGAGGTCTACCGCGTCCAGCGCGCGCTCAACGGGATCGCGGTCCTGGCGGACTCCCGGCAGGCGGCGGCCGTGCGGGCCCTCCCCGGCGTCAAGCGCGTCCGGCCCATCGAGCCCGAGGTCGCCCACCAACCGGACGAGCGTGCCGTTCATCGGCGCTCCGCAGGTCTGGACCTCGACGCCCGACGTGCCGGCGGGTCTGCGGGGCCACGGCCTCCGGATCGGGATCATCGACACCGGCATCGACTACGTGCACGGCACGTTCGGAGGCTCGGGGCTGCTCGCCGACTACCAGCAGGCCGCCGCCGACTCCACGGCCTGGACCACGAACCCGCGCAGCGGCCCGGGCCGCTTCCCGACGGCCAAGGTCGTCGGCGGGTGGGACTTCGCGGGCGACGACTACAGCGCCGGCGTCCCCGCCCAGGCGACACCGCATCCTGACCCGAACCCGATGGACTGCAACGGCCACGGCAGCCACGTCGCCGGCACCGCCGCCGGATACGGGGTCACCGCGGCGGGCGCGACGTACACCGGAGCGTACAACGCGACCGACCCCTACTCCACCGCGCCCCGCATCGGCCCCGGCGTCGCCCCGGAGGCCAGCCTCTACGCCCTGCGCGTCTTCGGCTGCGGGGGAAGCACGGCGCTCACCGCCCAGGCAATCGACTGGGCGATCGACCCCGACGGCGACGGGGACTTCAGCGATCACCTCGACGTGATCAACATGTCGCTCGGGTCGAACTACGGCGGCCCCAGCGACCTGAGCGCGGAGGCCTCCGACGCGGCGGCCCGCGCGGGCGTCGTCGTCGTGGCCTCGGCCGGCAACTCCGGCGACACCTACTTCGTGGCCGGGAGCCCGGGCGCCTCGGGCCGCACGATCTCGGTCGCCAACGTCACCGACCCCGGCAGCGGTGCCTACGTGCAGGTCACCGCACCTCCTTCCGTCGCCGGCAACTACTCGGCGGGCACCGCGGCTTTCGGCCCGCCGGTGGTCGACGCGCCAGTGAGCGGAGACCTCGTGCTCGTCGACGACGGCACCGTCTCCGTGACCGACGGCTGCCAGGCCCCGTTCGTCAACGCCGCCGCGGTCGCGGGCCACATCGCCCTGATCGACCGCGGCACGTGCACCTTCAAGACCAAGACCCTGAACGCGCAGACGGCGGGTGCCATCGCCGTGGTGATCGCCAACAACGCGGCGGGCGACCCGCCGGGCCTCGGCGACGACGCCACGATCGTCACCCCGATCACCATCCCGACGGTGAGCGTGACCCAGGCGACGGGCGCCAGCCTCAAGACCGCGCTCGGGACCGGGACGGTCACCCTCGCCTTCGTCGCGGGCGGGGATTCCATCAACAGCTCCAGCTCCCGCGGGCCGACCAACGCGCTCCCGATCCGTCTCAAGCCCGACGTTGCCGCGCCGGGCACGAGCATCCCCTCGGCCCAGAGCGGCCGCGTCTGCACGGGCGTGGCCCCGAGCAGCGGTTGCATCGTCAGCAACCCGACGGGGTACATCCCCGGCAACGCCGTGCTCAACATCTCGGGCACGTCGATGGCGGCGCCGCACGTCGCCGGGCTGATGGCGCTCGTCCGCGAGGCCCACCCGGACTGGACCGTCGAGCGGCTGAAGGCCCTGGTGATGAACTACTCGTTGCACGACATCTTCGTGTCGCCGGGCGGCATCGGCGCCCAGATCGGCGCCGGCCGCGTCGGCGCCGGCCGCGTCGATGCCGTCCTTGCGGCGCAGGGCCCCCTCATCGCCCTGAACGCCGACGAGCCGGGGCTCGTGTCGGTCAGCTTCGACGGCGAGGTCGCAGGCACCGTCGCGCGCAGCCGACGGGTGCGCGTGGAGAACCACGCCTCCCAGCCGTACCACCTCGCCCTCGGCCTGCAGACGAGCGTCGCCGCCCCCGGCGTCACGTTCTCGCTCGGCGCCTCCACCCTCGACGTGCCCGCCGGCGGCTTCTCCACGTTCGAGGTGGTGATGACCGCCGACGCGACCCAGATGAAGCTCGCTCCCGATCCGAGCGTCGCCGCCACCCAGGGCGGTCTGGCTCGGCACCGCCTCGCCGAGGCGGCGTCCTACGTTACCTTCGCGCCGAGCATGGGCGATGCGGTTCCCAACAACGGAGGGCCGCTGATGCGGCTTCCGGTGTACGCCGCGGTGAAGCCGGTCTCGTCGACCTCCGCCACCGAGCCCCTGGAGACCGGGGGGGCGGCCACCGGCACCGGCTCGATCGCGCTCCAGGGTACTGGCGTCTGCACCGGCACACTGGCTTCGGCCGCCTGCGGCGGCACCTTCCCGGCCGACCGCGCCTCGCTCGTGAGCGCCTTCGAGCTGCAAGGGGTGAGCCCGAAGAGCCCTGACCTCTACGGCTCTGGCTTCGAAGCCGGCGACCTGAAGTACGCCGGGGTGCAGTGGGACGCGATGGGCGGGCTCTTTGTCTTCGGCCTCGCCACCTGGGACACGTGGGCGACACCCGCCCAGGTCGTGTTCGACGTCATCATCGACGCCAACGCGGACGGCACGGACGACAAGCTCCTGCTCAACCCCCGCTTCACTTCGGGAAACCTCCCCACCGACCTGCACCTGGGGGCGACGGCGAACTATCCGGCGGGGACCGGCATCGCCTCGAACTTCTACGTCAACTTGATCAGCCCCGGCACCGTCGACACCGGCCTCTTCGGCAGCAACGTCCTGATGCTCGCGGCCACTCCCGCCCAGCTCGGGATCACGGTGGGCCAGCCCTTCAAGTGGCGCATCGTCTCCTGCCCGGGCTTCGACCCCCTCTGCGGCGTGCCCGGCGGCGAGTCGCTCGACTCAATGGGGCCGTTCACCTGGAATACCGCCGCGCAGGGTCTGGACTTCAACGGGGACTGGGCGCTCGACGACCAGGACGCCGCGACGATCCCGGTGAGCTGGAACACCGCGAACTTCACCGCGAACGGCACGGTGGGCGCGCTGCTGCTGCACCACCTCGCCGCCGAAGGCCGGCGGGCCGAGGTGGTGCTCGTCCAGACCGACGCCGTGACGCCGCCGTCCACGGCCGACCTCGCGGTGACGATCGGCCTCTCGAGCCCGCTCGCGCAGTTCCAGTCCGAGGTGACGGTCGCCGTGACCGTCTCCAACGCCGGACCCGAAGACGCGGCCGCGGTGGTGGTGCACGCCCCGATTCCCGCCGGGCTCACCCACGTCTCGCATTCCGGCCCCGGGACATACGACCCGGCGACCGGCCTCTGGACGGTCGGAGCGTTGCCCGCCGGCGGGGCTCCCGCGAGCCTGCACACGGTCGTGACCGCGGCAGTGCCCGGCGTCTACAGCCTGCTCGGCGAGGTCTCCACGAGCACGCCGCTCGACGTCGCGGAGGCGAACAACCGCGCGACCGCCGGCCTCACTGTCCTCGCGGAGGGCTACGCGGTGCCGGGCGGGTACTACACGGTGGTGCCTTGCCGGCTCCTCGACACGCGAGAGGCTCCGAACGGGACCTGGGCAGGGCCCGCGCTCGCCGCCCAGACCGAGCGGGTCTTCCCGGTCTGGGGCCAGTGCAACATCCCGCCGACCGCGAAGGCGGTCGTGGTGAACGCGACCGTGACGGGGTCCACCGGCCAGGGCAGCCTCAACCTGTACGCTGCCTTCCCGGCCACGGTTCCCCAGACATCCATCGTCAACTTCGCGGCCGGGGCGACGCGGGCCAACAACGCCATCGTCGGCCTGGACGGCGCCGGGCAGATGGCCGTCTTCAACCGCATGACGTCGGGCACGACCCACTTCGTGCTGGACGTGGTCGGCTACTTCGAGTAGCTCGAACGGGCCGCGGGGGCGCTCGCGCCCTCGCGGCCGCGACGGCGCCGCCCGGCAACACGCGGACTTTCGGCTGGGCTAGACTCGCGTCTTGCGCCCGACGACCGATGCGCAGGACCCACCACGCCGACGGCTGCTTCCCTACATCTCGCTCCTCGTCATCTGGGTCGTGTGGGGCTCGACCTACCTCGCGATCCGGATCGTCGTGAGGGAGATGCCGCCGCTCGCCGCGGCGGGAACGCGGTTCTTCTGCGCCGGCACGATCATGGGCCTGGTGGCGCTCGCCGTGGACCGGCGGTACGGCTGGCCCGCCCCGAGGCAGTGGCTCGACTACGCCCTCATCGGGGTGCTGCTCCTGTCCGTGGGCAACTCGCTCGTGATGTGGGCGGAGAGGACGGTGCCGAGCGGCATCGCCGCGCTCATCGTGGCCACGGTGCCGCTGTGGATCCTCCTGCTCGACGGGCTGCGGCCCGGGGGCGAGCCGTGGACGGCGCGCGTGTGGGTCGGGACGGTCGTCGGCCTCGTCGGCGTCGCGCTCGTCGCCCGGCCGGAGGGTGCCGTGGACGCCTCCCACTGGCTGGCCATCCTCGGCCTGCAGGTGGCCACGTTGTCGTGGACGATCGGGTCGCTCTACGCGCAGTCGGTGCCGAGGCGGTTGCCCCTCGCCTCGGCGGCGGCGATCGAGATGCTGGCGGGGTCGCTCGTCATCTTCGCCGGCTCCTTCCTCTTCGGCGAGGACTGGTCGCGGATGGGCGCAGCGTCCGCCCGCGCGTGGGGCGGGGTGGGGTACCTCGTGACCTTCGGCTCCCTGGTGGGCTTCACCGCGTTCGCCTACTGCCTGAACGAGCTGCCCGCGACCACGGTCGGCACGTACGCCTACGTCAACCCCGTGGTGGCGGTCTTCCTGGGCTTCGTCGTCCTCGGCGAGCCGCTCACGCCCGGCCTCCTCGCCGGCGGCCTCCTCATCGTGCTCTCCGTCGCGCTGACCACGCTACGCAAGCGGGGTCAGATCTTGAATTGAGGCGTTGCTCCACTCCATGAGCAGATTCAAGACCTGACCCCAGCTACAGCTTCCGCAGCCGCACCTCCTCGACCGCGTGGTCCCGGCCCTTGCGGAGGACGAGATAGGCGCGCTCGCGGGTGGGGAGGATGTTCCTCACGAGGTTCGGCTCGTTGATCTCCGCCCAGATCCGCCCCGCCGTCTCCGCCGCCTCCGCGTCGGAGAGGCTCGCGTAGCGGTGGAAGTAGGAGGACGGATCCCGGAAGGCCGTGTGGCGCAGCGCGAGGAAGCGCTCGACGTACCACGATCGGATGTGCTCGGTGTCCGCGTCCACGTAGATCGTGAAGTCGAAGAAGTCGGACACGAAGACGCGGGGCTGGCCGTCCACCGCGGGGCCGGTCTGCAGCACGTTCAGGCCCTCGACGATCACGATGTCGGGCCGCTCGACCACGACGGTCTCGCCGGGGACGATGTCGTAGACGAGGTGCGAGTAGACGGGGGTCGTGACCCGGTCCTTCCCCGCCTTGAGGTCGCGGACGAAGGCGACGAGCGCGCGCACGTCGTAGCTCTCGGGGAAGCCCTTCCGCCGCATCAGGCCGCGCTCCTCGAGGACCGCGGTCGGGTAGAGGAAGCCGTCGGTGGTGACGATGTCCACCCGCGGGTGGTGCGGCCAGCGCGCGAGCAGCTCCCGCAGCGCGCGGGCGGCGGTGCTCTTGCCCACCGCCACGCTGCCGGCGAGGCCGATGAGGAACGGGACCTTCTCCTCGCCGTGGCCGAGGAAGGTGGCGGTGGCGCGGTAGAGGCCCTGCACCGCGGCCACGTAGAGGTTGAGGAGGCGCGAGAGGGGGAGGTACACCTCCTCGATCTCGGTGAGCGACATCCGCTCGACGAGCCCGTGGATCCGCTCGAGGTCGCGGTCGCCGAGGGTGAGGGGCGTGTCCGCGCGGAGCGCGGCCCACTCGTCGCGCCGGAAGCGCAGGTAGGGGAGAGAAGCGCAACGAGGCTCAGTAGAGCAGGTACTTCGCCCGGCGCTTCCGGAAGGCCGCCAGCTCGCTGCGCCACCCGGCGGCGAGGCGCTTCGGCGAGACGCCGGCCTCGATCGCCTTCCGCACCCGGTCGGTCCCGCACAGGATGTCGAAGGGCAGCTTCACGTGCTCGTACTCGTAGGGGGGATCGCGCCAGGCGAAGCGCCCGGGGTCCTGTCGGCGCGCGTGGTGGATGAGGAGCAGGTACGCGAGGAAGGCGGGGAAGCGGCGGCGGTCGAAGACGTGGACCTGCACGCCGTGGCAGAGGACGCCCGCGTGCTTCTGGAAGGTCGGGGTGAAGGCGGCGGCGCGGAATCCGGCGCCCGGGATGCGCTCCTTCTCGAGGGCGCGGGCGAGGGCGTGGCCGTCGAGCCAGGGGGCGCCCACGAGCTCGAACGGACGCGTGGTGCCCCGGCCCTCGGAGAGGTTCGTCCCCTCGACGAGGCAGCCGCCGGGGTAGACGAACGCGGTGTCCACCGTCGGTATGTTCGGCGAGGGGAGCACCCAGGGGAGCCCCGTGTCCTCGTACGCCATCCGCCGCCGCCAGCCCTTCATCGGCACCACGTGGAGGTCGACGTCGAGGGAGAGCTCCTCGCGGAACATCAGCGCGAGCTCGCCCGCGGTCATGCCGTGGCGCACCGCGAGGGGGTGCATGCCGACGAAGGAGCGGTACTCGGGGAGGAGCACGTTGCCGTCCACCGCGTCGCCGCCGATCGGGTTCGGCCGGTCGAGCACGACCACTCGCTTCCTCTCTCGCGCGCAGGCCTCCATCACGTGGAGCATCGTGTAGACGAACGTGTAGTAGCGCGAGCCGACGTCCTGCACGTCGAAGACCATCGCGTCGACGCCGGCGAGCATCTCCGGGCGTGGGGACGCGGGTCTCGCCGTAGAGGCTGTGGACCGGCAGGCCCGTCTCGCGGTCGCGCGAGTGGCCGACCTCGACGAGGTCCTGCGCGTCGGCGGCGATGCCGTGCTCGGGCCCGAAGAGGGCGACGAGCTTCACGCCGCGCCGGGCCGAGAGGGCGACCGAGGCGTGCTCGAGGTCCGGCCGTGATCGACGAGGGGTTGACGACGAGGCCGACGCGGAGGCCCCGGACCGGCTCCGGCCGGTCGAGGAGCCGCTCCAGCCCCGTGCGGACGCGGGCCACGCCGTCTACTCCACGAACGCGAGGGTGAAGGTCGCCGGGGGCTTGCCGGCGCGCTCGATCGTGCCGTTGACGGTGTTCCCCTCGAGCGTGCCCTTGAAGTGGTACGCGGTGCCCTGCTGGTCGGCGGTGAAGCGCACGTTGCCCGGTCGAAGCCGATCTCCCGGACGGGGGCCTTGACCTCGATCTTGCCGCGCCAGGTGGTGAGCGTGCCGACGAGCCGACCGCCCTCCGATCGCAGCTGGAGGTCGAACCGGCGGGTGCCGAGGTCGGGGTCCTCGATCGTCCCGTCCCAGCGGCCCTCGACCGCGACCGCGGCCCGTCCCGCCTCGCCCGAGACGACGAGAGCCATCAGCCGCAGCTCACTCGCCATGCTGGCGGGCGTGGGGAGCACCAGGCTCGACGGCACGTTCGTGCCGCCGGGCGAGCGGCGGTTGGCCTCGCCGTAGATCTCGGTCAGGACCTTGCCCCGCGGGGAGATGGCGACCATCCTCAGCGGACGCTGGCGGTAGAGGAAGAGGCCGAAGTAGTCCTGCAGCAGCGCCGCCCAGTGACGGGCCACCGCGGCCTGGGCCACCCGCTTCGCCCGGCGCCGCGCCCGGTCTCCCAGTTCTTCGAGTACGCGGCGGCGTCCTCGGGAGTCGGCACGAGGAACGGGCTCACTTCGCCGACGACGCCGACCGACGGCTGCGGCCGCTCGCGCAGCTCGAAGACGGGTGGCTTCGAGGCGGCTCCCGCCACGAGCGCGTTGAGCGCCGCCGAGACCTTCACCGCGCGGTCCGCCGTCGAGGGAGCGTCGGCGGGGCCGCCGAGGACGAGCACGGGCCCGAGCTCGGTCGAGACGAACGCGAGACCCGCTGCCGGGGAACTCGGTGACCGGCGCGGCGAAGAAGCGGGGGACGAAGCCCGAGGTTGCCCCGCGCACCAGCGCGTAGGCCGCCGTGCCCGAGGACGCGCGCCCGGCCACCGTCACGACGATCGGCAGCTCGGGAAGGAGCTCGCCCGGGGGCGGCGGGGGTGCGACGACCGTGAGCTCGGTCGCGGTGGCGGAGACCACGAGGGCGGCCTGGCCGGCGAACGTGACCGCGTTGGCGAGCGGGTCGGGCCGGAAGCCCCGCCCCTTGAGGACGACCCGGTCGCCGACCGCGCCCCGCGGCGGGGCGACCTCGGTGACGAGCGGCAGGCGACCGATGTAGAGGTCGAACGACTTCGGTGCCGCCGTGCCCGCCTTGAGGACGAGGGAGGTCTTCGAGCCCTCGGCCAGGGGCAGCGCGGGGATCGTCACCCGCGCGCCTTCGGCGGTCGCCTCGACGGCGGGCGCGGCGACGCCGCCGACCTGCGCCGTGAGCGTCTGGCCCTGGAAGCCCTCGCCTCTCACGAGGACGACCTGGCCGGGCAGGGCCACGTCGGGCTCGAGGCCGGTGGCCTTCGCCGTGGCCTGGACCGTGACGTCGACGGGCTTCGAGCGGCCGCCCTTCGTCTGCACGACGACCGGCACCCGGGCCTTCACCCCGGCCGGCACCACGACCTCGAGCTCGGTCGGGCTGGCCGCCGTGACCTGGGCTTTCGTCTGGCCGAAGAGGACCGTGTTGCCGGCCGCGTCTCCGGCGAAGTGCTTTCCGGCGAGAGTGACCTTCTGTCCCGCCTCGACGCTGTCGGGCGCGATCGAGGCCAGCTCGGGCGGCGTCCCGCGCAGAAGAAGAACCACGCGAGCCCTGCCACCACGGCGAGGCCCGCGACCCCGCCCAGGATCGGGAGGACCGGGAGGGACGGGAGCGAGAAGGACGACCGGCGCCTGGGTGCCGCCCGTCCCTTGCCCTTGGCGCCGGCTCGGGGGGCCGGCTTCGGGGCCGGACGCAGCGGGGGGAACTCTGAACGGGCCGCGGGCTCGGCCGGGTGCTCGACGGGGATCGAGGGCAGCTCCGTCTGGTACTCCGGCTTCGTTGCCTCGGCACGGGCCGGCTCCACGGGGGGGGCGGTCAGCCGCTCGGCCGCCGGCGGCGGGGGTGCCGGCGGGCGGGGTGGCGCGGGCGGCGCGGGTGGCGCGGGCGCGCCGGTGGCGCGGGTGGCGCGGGCGCGGGCGCGGAGGCGAACGAGGGCGGCGGTGGCGGCGGGGGAGGAGCCGGCGGACGCGGCGGAGACGGCGGCGCGTCCCGGACCGGCTCGCGGGGTGCGGCGGGCGGCAGCGGGGTCGACGAAGAGGGCGTCGCCTTCGTCTTCCGTGGGCGCGACCTCGGTGGCCTCGAGCGGCGGACCGGAGGCGACGTCTTCCACCACGACGGACTCGGCGTCGAACACCGTCTCGGACGGCAGGTCGAACTCCTGCTGGCACGCCGACCTCCTCATCGGTGGTGAAGGCCAGGGCCGGCTCCTCCTCCCCGAAGGAAGGCGCGGCCTGGTGCGCGTCGAAGAGCGCGGGCGCCGCGGCTTCGGCGCTGAGAGCGGGCGAAGCCGAGCGGGCCGCCCCGGACAGGCGGACGAGGAGCTTGGCGCTGCCCTTGGCGCCGGGCGGGCCGAGGCAGACCCGGTCCCCGTCCTGGAGCGGTGTGATGGCCCTCCACCTTCTCGCCGTTGACGAACGTGCCGGTGGCGCTGCCGGCGTCCTCGATCGCGAGGCCGGCGCGGCCGAGGAGGATGCGCGCGTGGAAGGGCTCGACGTTGCCGAGCATGATCTGGACGCCCGCGTCCATGCTCGACCCGACGATCGTCTCACCGTCGACCAGGGCGAGGGGATAGGCGGTCCCGTCGAGGGGTCCGCCCGTCATGACCAGGGTGGGCACGCTCACGCGATCCGGCTGGTCATCCGCCACGGCGGCCCCCTCCCAAGAGACAGAAGGACAAGGAGATGCTCCGTCCTCGGCGGCGATTCAAGCACACGGTCCGGGGCGTGTCAACGCTCGTTGACACCCCGGCGCGCGGGTGCTAGCGTGCGAACGATCGATGACCCCGGCCCTGTCGAGCCCGCGCGAGCCCGCGCCGCCGGAGAGCGTCCTGCGGCAGCTGCGCATCCCCTTCGTCCGGCGGGTCACCCTCGTCTCCCCCTCTCGGAGCGAGGACGTCTTCATGATCGACATCGGCCTCGCCGGCGCCTTCGTCGAGCGCGCCGAGTCGCTGCCCGTCGACGAGGAGCTCGAGATCCGCTTCCCCTGGCCGGGCTCCGAGATCCCCTTCTCCGCCCGCTGCCGGGTGGCGTGGTGGCACCCGGAGGGCGGGCCGCTCTCCTCGAAGTCGCTGCCGCCGGGGGCGGGGCTGCAGTTCGTCGAGATGTCGGACGCACGACCGCGAGCGCCTGCGCGCGCATGCTCGTGGACTACTGCCGGCAGAACCCCCGCGTGCGGCGCTTCCTCCGCCACTGGCCCGAGGCCGAGCGCCGGGGCGACGACCCGACGTCCGGCTGAGGCCGGTGGCGCGCGTCCGCGTCGTCCTCGTGCGGCCCGAGACGTCCGCGAACGTGGGCGCGTGCGCCCGCGTCGTGCGCAACACCGGCGCCGCGGGCCTCGACCTCGTCGCCCCCGGGGACTGGCGCACCGTGGACTGCTGGCGGACCGCCTGGGGCGCGCACGAGGTGCTCGAGGAGGCCCGCGTCTTCGACGACCTCGACGGCGG
Organism: uncultured Acidobacteriota bacterium; assembly: GCA_963697835.1. Taxonomy (GTDB): domain Bacteria; phylum Acidobacteriota; class Vicinamibacteria; order Fen-336; family Fen-336; genus DATBSL01. Next base: position 571,096 of record CAVOPG010000001.1, read on the forward strand.
CCCTCGCCGGCGCGGCGATGGCGGTGGCCCTCACCGGGCGGCGCCACTCCGGCGCGGCCGGCGGCGGACGTGCGCGACGCGGCGGCGACGATCGCGGACCTCGGCCGGGACGAGACGGCCGCCCTCGTCTTCGGCCCCGAGACGACCGGTCTCACGAACGACGAGATCGCGCTCTGCGGCCGCTCGGCCACCATCCCGGCGCACCCCGCGCAGCCCTCCTTCAACCTCTCGCACGCGGTGGCGATCGCCGCCTACGAGGTCTACCGTGCGTCGCGGCGGGCGCGCCGGGGAGCCCAGGGCGCGAGCCACCCACGACCAGAAGGAGGACCTGCTCGCGCTGCTGCGGGAGGGGCTGCTCGCGATCGAGGCCCTGCCGCGCGTCAACACCGACGGCTACTTCGCCGACTGGCGCGGCGCTCGTCCAGCGCACCGACCTCACCGCCGAAGGAGCTGAAGCTGCTCGAGCACCTCGCCCGCAAGATGGCCCAGGCGGGCCGCGGCGCTGATGGCCGACCACCAGGAGCCGTTCGCCGACGTGGTGCCCGTCGAGGGCGGCTTCTCGATCCCCGAGCTGAAGTGGCGCGAGCTCGTCTTCGTCGGCGCGCTTCGGCGCGACGGAGACGCCTTCGTCCGCGACCCGGCCCGGCCCCTGCCGCCCTTCCGCCGGGCGGGCCTCTTCCCCGAGGGCGTCCGCTTCCGCGCCGAGCGCGCGGGAGATCGGGTCGTCCTTCGGCCATGGCGGGCGGGACCGCGGCGCCCCGATCTATAATCCCCTCACATGGAGGCCACCCCCGGCAACGTCGCCCCGCGCATCCTGTCGCGGCCCGAGCACATCATCTCGCGCAAGAACATCGACCCCGACGCCCTCAAGGTCCTCTACCGCCTCAAGAACAACGGCTTCGTCGCCTACCTGGTCGGGGGCGGGGTGCGGGACCTGCTCCTCGAGCGGCAGCCCAAGGACTTCGACATCGGCACGAGCGCCCACCCGCAGCAGGTGCGCAAGCTCTTCCGCAACTGCTTCATCGTGGGCCGCCGCTTCCGCCTCGCCCACGTGCGCTTCGGCCGCAAGGTGGTCGAGGTGTCGACGTTCCGCAAGGCGGCGGAGCCCGAGGGCGGCGACACCCTCATCCACCGCGACAACACCTTCGGGACGCCCGAGGAGGACGCGTTCCGCCGCGACTTCACGGTGAACGCCCTCTTCTACGACATCGCCAACTTCTCGGTCATCGACTGGGTGGGCGGGCTCGAGGACCTCGAGGCCCGGGTCATCCGCACGATCGGCGACCCCGGCGTGCGCTTCCGCGAGGACCCGGTGCGCATGCTGCGCGCCGTGGCGCTCGCCGCCCGGCTCGACTTCACGATCGACCCCGACACGGCGGAGGCGGTGCGCGCCCTGCGCGGCGAGATCGTGCGCAGCAGCTCCGCGCGGATCCTCGAGGAGTTCTACAAGATCCTGCGCCAGGGCCGCTCGCGGCGGACCTTCGAGATGCTGCACGAGTACGGGCTCCTCGCCTACCTCCTGCCCGAGGCGGACCGGGCGATCGCGGCGGGCGGCGACGCGCTCCTCGGCATCGCTGGCGCGCCTCGACGCGCACCGGCAGGCCGGGCTCGCCACTCCCGACCAGCTCACGAACCCGCTGCTCATGGGCTCGCTCCTCGTGCCCCTCGGCGTGCCGCTGCGGCGCGTGGTCGCCTTCGCCCCGCGCTCGCGCCGCGGCGGACCCGGGCGCGCCGGCCGACGCTCGAGCCCGCGCCCGAGGACGTGGCCGCCGAGGTCGCCGAGCTGGGCGTCGAGGAGGACGACGCGGCGGCCGAGCCCGACGCGTCGGAGCCCCTGTCGCTCCCCTTCGCGCGGCGCGACCTCGAGCGGCTGCGGCTCGTCCTGCTGGCGCAGCGGCGCCTCCGCGAGGCGCACGGGCCCGCCTCCGCCCGACGCGCGATGGCCGCGAAGAGCTACTTCGAGGACGCGTTGCGCTGGCTCGAGATCCACGGCGGCGAGGAAGGCCGCGATCTCGCCGCGCAGTGGCGGCGGGCTCGGCCCGGCCCGATCGAGCCCGAGGACGAGCCCGGCCGCGGAGCCGGCGTCCCCGGCGGCGCGCCCTCCCGCGGCGGAGGGCCCGGGCCGTCGCCGCCGTCGCCGCCGTCGCCGCCGCCGCCCGCCCTCGGAGCCGACGCCCCGGCCTGACGTCGCGCGCGATTCCCGACCGGAGGACGAGCCATGGCCCTTCTGACCGAGACCGAGATCCAGGAGCGCCTGTCGCGACTGCCCGGCTGGGAGCGCCGCGGGCCGGAGATCCGCCGCACCTGGGCGTTCGCCGACTTCGCGGCCGCGATGGCCTTCGTCAACCGCGTGGCCGCGCTCGCGGAGGCGGCGGACCACCACCCGGACATCGACATCCGCTACTCGAAGGTGACCCTCGTCCTCAGCACGCACGACGCGGGCGGGCTGACCGCGCGCGACTTCGCCCTCGCCGAGTCGATCGGGGCGTGAGGGCGCTCGTCGTCGGCTCGGCCGGCCAGCTCGGGCGCGAGCTCGTGACGCTCCTCGGCGACGAGGTCGCGTGGGCGGGCGACCGGGCCGAGATCGACGTCACCGACGGCGCGGCGGTCGTCCGCCCTCGTCGCGCGCGTCCGGCCCGACGTCGTCTTCAACGCCACCGCCTGCAACCGGGTGGACGCGGCCGAGAGCGAGCCGCAAGCCGCGTTCGCGGTCAACGCGTCGGCCCCCCACTTCCTCGCCCGCGCCGCCCGCGACGCGGGGGCGCTCCTCGTCCACTACTCGACCGACTACGTCTTCGACGGGACGGCCTCGCGACCCTACCGGGAGGACGACGCGCCGCGCCCCCTCGGCGTCTACGGCGCCTCGAAGCTCGCGGGCGAGCACGCTCGTCGCGGCGAGCGGCGGCGAGCACCTCGTGGTGCGCACGAGCGGCGTCCTCGGCCGCGGGGGCAGCGCAGCAGAAGGGCGGCTCCTTCGTGGAGAGGATCGTGGCCCAGGCGCGCGCGGGCGAGGCCGCTGCGCGTCGTCGCGGACCAGGTCTTCGCCCCGACCTGCGCGGCCGACCTCGCGGCGGCCTCGCTCGCCCTCGTCCGCGCCGGCGCGCGCGGGCTCTTCCACGTGACGAACGCCGGCTCGTGCAGCTGGCACGAGCTCGCGTCGGCGGCGCTCGCCGCGGCCGGCCTCGACGTCGCCGGTCGAGCGCATCACGCTCGCCGAGCTGCGCCTCGCCGGCGCGCCGCCCCGCGTACTCCGTGCTCGACGGCCAGCGCTACCTCGGGCTCGGCCTGCCGCCGCTGCGCTCCTGGCGCGACGCGCTCCCCGACTGCCTGGGCCGGTAGTCGACATTCGCCGACAGCCTGTCATCCCGAGGAGCCCGGTCTGGCAATGCGACGAGGGATCCGCCGATTCCGTCGTTTGACGCCCCCGGAGCTTTCCGCTAGTCTTCCTGATTGTCCGCTTGGGCGGTTAGCTCAGCGGTAGAGCACTGGTCTTACACGCCGGGTGTCACAGGTTCGAATCCTGTACCGCCCACCAGGATTCTCCCCGGAGAAGCCCGGCGCCACCCGAGCGGGGTGGTAGTTCAGCTGGTTAGAACGCCGGCCTGTCACGTCGGAGGTCGCGGGTTCGAGTCCCGTCCACCCCGCCAACATCCCCTTCGGGAGACTCTCACCCGCGACCCCGTCTCGTAGCTGGTCGCGGGTTACGAGAGGCGCTTCGGCTCCGGCCACTTCGACGTCGGCCTCGAAGCCCATTCGCGAGGTCGTCTGGCTCCTGCGCGGTCTCCAGGAGCAGAGCCTTCGGCCGCGACAGGAACGGCTCCGAGGGGGCACGGTGGGTGAGTTACAGGCGCTGTGCGCCGTCCAGCTTGGCCAGGTCCCGGTCAAACGTGCCCAGGGGAAGATGACCCGCCTTTCGAGCCACCTCGAGCACCAGGCAGTCAGAGAAGGTGACTGCGGGCCTGGCCCGGTACTGCTTCAGGGCGGCTGCAACAGACTCGGCATCCTGAACGGTCAGGTCCCGATGGTTCAGCAGCATGTCGACAGCTGTCGCCACCGCCGGCGCCTCCAACTCGTACACGGACACCAGCACCCACACCGCCTCCACCAGCACCACGTGCGAGACCCACGCGCCGCGAGCGACAAAGGCCTCTGCCGCCGCGACCTGCTTGGGATCGTCGCGAGTCACCAGCCGGACGAGGACGTTGGTGTCAACGGCGCGCATGGCGCCGCTTCGCATGGGACCGTAGGCCGGCCTTCAGTTCACCGAGGCTGCGCCGCTTCGGAGGGCTCGAGAAGAGGGCCTCGTGCAGATCGGCAGACGTAAACCGGCCGACACGCCGAACGACGATCTTCTCGCCCTCCTCGTGCCACTCGAGCGTCGAGCCCGGACCGACGCCGAGCTTCCGCCGAACGGCTGCCGGAACCGAAATCTGACCCTGCGCGGTGAGTCGCGACTGTGCAATGGCCATGCCATACATTACCGCGGTACTCAAAATCCGTCAAGCCGCCAATAGAACCGGTCGAGGACGCGCGACAGGTGCCCTGATGGGATTCCAGGGCCGCCCAGATGGCGCACCCGTCGTGTCCACGTCAGCCCCGCCGCGCTGCCTCGATGGTGGCGATGTCGATCTTCTTCATCGGCATCATCGCCTCGAAGGCACGCTTTGCCTCACCGCCACCAGCCGCAAGCGCCTCGGTCAGCGCGCGCGGGGTGATCTGCCAGGAGAGGCCCCAGCGGTCCTTGCACCAACCGCACTGGCTTTCCTTGCCGCCATTGCCGACGATCGCGTTCCAGTAGCGGTCCGTCTCTTCCTGATTGTCCGTCGCGATCTGGAAGGAAAAGGCCTCGCTGTGCCTGAACTCCGGGCCGCCGTTGAGACCGAGACAGGGAATGCCCAGAACGGTGAACTCCACCGTCAGCACATCGCCCTCCTTGCCGCCCGGGTAGTCACCGGGCGCCTTGTGAACAGCGGTCACTTCACTGTCCGGAAAGGTGGCGGCGTAGAAGCGCGCCGCCTCATGCGCGTCCTTGTCGAACCAGAGGCAGATCGTGTTCTTTGGCTTCATGTTCGTGTGCTCCTTGTGCTCGGTCAGGGCGAACACAGCATTCTCGGCATCTTGGCTTGGCCGCGAACACGACGTTTTCGCGACAAAGCCGATCGGAAGCATCAACGAGCCGAAGGCGATCGAGATCGGCTTCTATCATCGCAAGTTCTCGCTCATCGTGCGCAGCGTCGACACTGCCTGAGGCTCCGCCCCGCGGCGCCTGAGCCCGGCGGAGACCCGCGCCTGTCGTCCCGGGGTCAGTCGCGTCCGACTGGGCCGTCCGGGTGCTGAGCCGACCGGGAATAGAAAATACTTCTTGTCAAATGGCGGCCGCACGGCTAGAGTCCTGCCATGGCCACCGTCCACCTCGTCAACGATCCCCGCCAGGCGGCAATGCTGGCGGCGCCGCTGCGGCAGCGGATCCTGGAGGCGCTGGCCGAGCCCGGCTCGGCCTCGACGATGGCCCGCACCCTGGGGCTCGCGCGCCAGAAGGTGGCCTACCACGTGCGCCAGCTCGAGAAGCACGGCTTCGTCGAGCTGGTACGCGAGGAGCAGCGCCGCGGCTGCAAGGAGCGCATCGTGCGCCGGACGGCCCAGTACCTGGTCGCCTCGCCTTCCGTGCTTGCGCCGGGCATGGACCCGCGGAAGCTCAAGGACAAGTTCTCCAGCAGCTACTTGATCGCCCTCGCCTCGCGCATGGCGCAGGAGGTGGGCGAGGCGCAGGCCATCGCCGAGAAGGCGGGCAAGCGCCTGCCCACGCTTTCCACCGACGTCGAGATCCGCTTGCGTTCGCCGCGCGAGCGCGAGGCCTTCGCCGAAGAGCTGCTCGAGGCGATCGCGCGACTCGCGGCGAAGTACCACGACGAGATCCACCCCGACGGCCGCACGTACCGCGTGGTCGTCGGCGCCCATCCCATCCGTCGCACCCGGAGGAAGCCATGACCCAGAAGAAGCCGGAGCGCACGCTCGAGATGCACGTGGACATCGACGCGCCCATCGAGGCCGCGTGGAAGGCGATCACCGAAGGCCCCGGTATCGCCAACTGGTTCGCTCCCGTCGCGGAGGTGTCCGCGCCCGGCGCCGGCGCCACCGTGAAAGCCGGGTGGAGCGAGGAGATGATGATGACCAGCACGGTCGACGCCTGGGAGCCGCTCAAGCACGTGCGCTGGCTGGACGAGAGCGGCTGGATGGGCCCGGGCACGTCGATGGCCGTGGACTACTACCTCTCCACGGAGAACGGCAAGACGCGCGTGCGCCTGGTGCAGTCCGCGTTCGGCGCGAGCGAGGGATGGGACGACCTCTTCGACGGCATGAAGACGGGCTGGACCTACTTCCTCCAGAACCTGCGCATCTACCTCGAGAAGCATCTGGGCCGCGTGCGCCGGATGATCTCGGAGCGCATCGAGGTCGACATGCCGCGCCAGAAGTTCTGGCGGCACCTGCTGTCGGGCGCCGCGGGTTTCGTCATCGGCGGCGCGGGCGCGGTGAAGGCGGGCGATTCGATCGAGCTCAAGCTCTCGGAGCCCGCGACCGTGCGCGCGGTGGTGGAGGTGCTGATCGAGGGCCAGGGGCTGGGCCTGCGCATCGCCGAGCTCACCGACGCCCTGCTCTTCGTCGAGCTGGAGGGCAAGGGCGACAAGTTCCACGTCGGCTACTGGTTCTCGGTGTACGACGAGGCCCAGGCGAAGGCGCTAGAGACGCCCGCGAAGCGCGCCTTCCGGCGCATCCACGAGTCCCTCCCTAAGTAGCCGCGCCAGGGCGACCGACGCCGCCTTTCCACTGTTGCACTACGCGTGTCAGTAGAGGCCGTCCAAACGGGTCTTTTCGTGTCGTCGCGTGTCGTCGCGTGTCGCCCCAACTCGTTGAACAGTCTCGGAAAGTCGTTCAGCCGAGGAACGCGATCGAGGCGCTTGACCTCAGGTTATTGACATACATAGAACCACAATGTATAAGACTTCTACGTATGGACATGAGCAAGGACCTGGTTGCTGCTTCCGCCACGCCGCTCGTGCTCGCCATCCTTGCCGAAGGCGACAGTTACGGCTACGCCATCATCAAGCGAGTGGCCGAGTTGTCAGGCGGGCACCTGCAGTGGACCGACGGCATGCTCTATCCCGTGCTGCACCGGCTCGAGCGCCAAGGTCATGTCGCGGCGAAGTGGTCCGCGTCCGAGAACGGCCGCAGGCGCAAGTACTACCGGATCACTAAAGAAGGCCGGGCGCAGCTCGCAGCCCAGCGGCAGCAGTGGCAGGCCGTGGACGGTACCCTGCGGGGTATCTGGATGAAGGCGTGCACGGTATGACGACCTTCGCCGATCAACCGCTCGAGGAGCAAATCGCGCAGTGGCGGGCGTACCTGCGCCGCCGGCAGGCCCTTCACGGTCCCGACGTGGAGGAGCTCGAGGGACATCTGCGCGACCAGCTGGTGGCGCTCACCGAGGCCGGCCTGGCAGGGGATGAAGCGTTCCTGGTCGCGGTCAAGCGCATGGGCAGCCTCGATGCGCTGTCACGCGAGTTCGCACGCGCGCACTCCGAGCGGCTGTGGAAGCAGTTGGTCATTGCCCCCGACGCCGATGAGCCGGCGAACACCGCACACACCGAGACGCTCGTCGTCCTGAGCCTTGCCGTCGCCGCGGCGTTGGCCGTCAAGGTGCCGGCGCTGTTCGGTCTTCGGCTCGACCCTGGTGACGAAGCCGTTCTACGCCCGGAACGCCAGCCTGTTCGTCTTGCCGCTGCTCACGGTCTACTTCGTGTGGAAGCGCGGGTCGGACGTTGTAAGCGGCCTCTGGCTCGCGCTGCCCTTCGCGGCCGGGGCTGTGTTCGCCAACGTCTTCCCCTTCCGCAAGGGCAGCGACACTGAGGTGCTGACCGCTCTGCACCTGCCAATCGCCCTATGGCTGGCCGTCGGCTTCGCGTACGTCCGAGGCCGCTGGTTCGCCGACGGTGGGCGCATGAACTTCGTCCGGTTCTCGGGCGAGCTGGCCATCTACTACGTGCTCATCGCGCTCGGCGGGGGCGTCCTCACCGGCTTTACGATGATGATGTTCAAGGCCATCGAGATGAACGCTGAGTGGTTCGTAGGGGGCTGGCTGATCCCGTGCGGGGCGGCGGGGGCCGTCATCATCGGATCCTGGCTCGTGGAGGCGAAGCAAAGTGTCATCGAGAACATGGCACCGGTGCTGACCAGGCTGTTCACGCCGCTGTTCACAGTTCTGCTACTGGTGTTTCTGGCCACGATGGCGTGGACAGGCAGCCCCATCAACGTGAAGCGGGAGGTACTGATCGGCTTCGATCTGCTGCTGGCGGTCGTCGTCGGGCTGGTGCTCTACGCCGCCTCCGCGCGCGACCCGCAGGCACCGCCCGACTTCTTCGACGGCCTGCAGCTGCTGCTCGTGGTCAGCGCGCTCGTGGTCGATGGGGTGGCGCTCGCGGCGATCGCAGCCCGCATCTCCGAGTTTGGCTTCACTCCCAACCGAGTGGCGGCTCTTGGCGAGAATCTCATTCTGCTCGTCAACCTGGCGTGGTCGGCGTGGCTCTATGCGCGCTTCCTGCGTCACCGGGGCTCGTTTGCCGCCCTGGAGCGATGGCAGATCGCCTATCTGCCCGTGTACTCCGTATGGGCGGCACTGGTGGTTGTCATGTTCCCGCCCGTGTTCGGCTACCGTTGATGCACCCCGCATGAGGATCCGCCGGTGCAGTGCCCGCGGGGCCGGCTTCTCGCGACCACGACGATCGTCCGCGCGGCCATGTCTCCGAGGCGCTGCCAGCTCTCGGTGAGGGCGACGAGCAGGGCCCCCACCAGGAAGCAGCCGCCCGTCCATGCCTCGGCCAGTCGAGACGCGGCGCACAAACCTGCAAGCCCCGCACCCACGACGATGACCTTCTGGGACGGTCCGCGTCGTTCGAGAGGTTGCACTCCGGCGGCTCGCGAAAGCGGGTCCCACAGGGGCAGCGCCGCCGCACTCGCCGTCATTCCCAGCGCAGCGACTCGACGGGGTCGAGGCGCGAGGCCTTCACGGCCGGGTAGGCGCCGAAGAAGACACCGACCCCCATCGAGACGAGCAGGCCGACGAGCGGCGACCAGAGCGGGATGGCGGTGGGTAGCGCGGGCACGGCCGCCTTCACGGTGACCGAGATGAGCAGCCCCAGGATCACTCCGACCACGCCCCCGATGCTGCTCAACGTGGCCGCCTCGACGAGGAACTGGCCGACCACGTCGCGCCGGCGGGCGCCGCAGGCCCGCCGCACGCCGATCTCGCGCGTCCTCTGCGTGACCGAGACCAGCATGATGTTCATGACCCCGACGCCGCCGATGACGAGCGAGATGAGGGCCACGAAGACCATGGCCCCGGTGATGCCGCCGGTGATGGCCCGGAACTGCGAGATGAGCTGGTCCGGGCGTGACGACCGCGAAGTCGTTGGGCTTGTCGAAGGGCACGCGGCGGCGCGCCCGCAGGGCGGCCACCGCCCTCTCGATCACCGCCGGCATGTCCTCCGTGCGCCGGGGCACGATGTCGAGGTTCACGCCGTCCGTCTGCGCCCGGAAGGCGAACTGCCGCTCGAAGGCCGCGTAGGGCACGACCACCTTGTTGTCGGGCGAGAAGCCGAACTGCGCCCCCTTCTTCTCCAGCACGCCGATGACGCGGTAGCGCAGGCCCTCGACCGTGATGTCCTTCCCGATCGGGATCTTCCTTGGGGAAGAGGGCCTCCTGCACCTCGCGCCCCCAGCACCACGACGAGCGCGTGGTGCTGCACCTCCGTGGGCGTGAAGCAGCGTCCGCGGCCGATGCTCTGTGCGGTCGTGGTGGGATAGAACTCGTCGCTCCCCACGATGTACGGGCCGTTGGCCTCGAGGTTGCCGTTCTTGACGTGGAGGAGGGCCTCGGTGAAGGCGTACAGGACCCCCACCGTCGCGTCCGGGAGCGAGCGCGCGCAGCGCCACCGCGTCCTCGACGGTCAGGTTCTTCCGGCGCCTCTCCTCGTCGCTCAGCGGGCCGCCGGGGCCGAAGCGGTCCTCGTACTTGCTGGATCTCGATGCGGTTGGCGCCGAAGGTCTGGAGGTTGCCGATGACGTTGTTGTTGAAGCCGGTGACGATGGCCACCATCGCCATCACCGTGGTCACACCCACCACGATCCCCAGGACGGTGAGGCTGGAGCGCAGCTTGTGCTCGACGGATGGAGCTGGCGGCGAAGCGGACGTTGCCCGCGAAGCCGCGCACGAACGGGACCCAGGCCCTCATCGCGCGTCCTCACTCATACCGCAGCGCCTCCACCGGCGCGAGCTTGGCCGCGGCGGCCGCGGGCGCCAGGCCGGCCAGGAGGCCCGTGACCGCCGCCGTCACGAGGCCGATGAGGACGAAGCCCAGCTTCACCTGCGCGGGGAAGATCTGGTTCACGGCCAGGGCCACCAGCGCCCCGGCCAGCACGCCGCCCGCGCCGCCGAGCGTGGCCAGGAGCGACGACTCCATCAGGAACTGCCGCCTGATGTCGCGCTTCCTCGCCCCCAGCGCCATGCGCAGCCCGATCTCCGGAGTGCGCTCCACCACCGAGACGAACATGATGTTGGCGATCACGATGCCTCCGACCACCAGGGAGAGGCCCGAGATGAGCATCATGACCGCGAAGGCCGCCGGCGGAGATCGAGCGCCACAGCGACTGGATGGCTTCCGCGCCGACCACGCCGAACGGATCTTCGGCGCGTGAACGGCGTCCGCCGCAGCGAGCGCAGGAGCGTCCGGACCTCGCCCTCCGTCTCCTCCAGGCCCTTCATGCCGCCGACCGGACGCACCATGATCGCGATCCCGTCGTCCGACGGTCATCACCTTCTGGAGGAACGAGAGGGGCACGAACATCACGTTGTCGCGGTTCTGTCCCAGCACGTTGCCGAGCTTGGACTGCAGCCCGATGACGCGGAGCGGATAGCCGTGGACGTAGATCGTGCGGCCGATCGGGTCGAGGTTCGGGAAGAGCTGGTCCTTGATGTCGTGGCCGATGATGGCCACCGCCGCCGCGTGCTCGTCTTCCAGGGGCGTGAAGAAGCGGCCCGCCTCGAGGTCCACGTTGAGCATGGTCAGGACGTTGGCCGTGTAGCCGGTGATGGGCACGTTCGAGAGCTTCCGGGGGCCGAGGTGCACGTTGGCGAACTGCTGGCCCTGCGCGCCCACCGCGGCGCAGGACCGGCACTCGGCACTCACGACCTGCAGGTCGCGCATGGTCACCGGCTTGCGCTTGGTGGCCAGGATGAACTCCTGCCGGCTGCGGATGATGCCGTACTTGGTGAAGACGATGACGTCGGGGTTGAGGTTGACGACCTTGTTCAGGACGTAGTCGTTGAGGCCGCTGATGACGGAGAGGACGGAGACCACGGTCATCACGCCGATGATCACGCCCAGGAGCGTGAGCCCCGACCGCAGCTTGTTCAGGCGCAGCGCCTGGAGCGAGACGGCGAACAGCTCGGAGAAGCCCATGGCTCCTTCCGCCGGAGGTCAGGACGTCCCGGCGCCCTGCCCCTCGGCGGCCTTCTTCTCCTTCTCCGACATCTTCTTCACGCGATCGCCGTCCTTGATCTCGCGCAGCGCCTTGAAGGGACCGGTGACGATCTCCTCGCCCGCCGCGACCCCGGAGACCACCTCGACCATCAGCTCTCCCGTGAGTCCCGGTCTTGATGGGCACGAAGGCCACCTTGCCGTCGCGCAGCGCGTAGACCCCCTGCTCCGTCTTCAGCTTCCCGGCTTCGTTCTTCTCGCCCTTGGGCGAATCGCGCACGATCGACCGCGGCCAGGGGCACCGCGGCCACCTTCTCCTTGACGCCGGTGATGATGTCGGCGGTGACGGAGAAGCCGGGCCGGATGCTGGGCGGCGGCGCCAGGACCTTCACCTTGACCTTGAAGTTGATGGCGTCGGAGGTGGTGGTCAGGCCCTGGAGGTCCGGGTCGTCCTTCAGGATCGGCGAGTTCCCCACCTCCGTGACCAGGCCGTCGAACGTCTGCCCGGGATAGGCGTCGATGTTGAGCAGCGCCTTCTGCCCGACCTGCACGGTCGGGGTGTCGGTCTCGTCCACCATCAGCACCGCCTGCACCGTCGACATGTCGGAGATCGGTCAGGAGCTGCGTGCCGGGGTTGTTCATCGTGCCGATGACCGTGACCTCGCCCGCCTTCACCCGCAGCGTGGTCACGATCCCGTCGATGGGCGCGCGCACGGTCGTCTTCGAGAGCGTGTCGCGGTTGGCGCTGAGGCCGGCGCGCATCTGGTCCACGCGGTTCTGGGCGGCCTCGAAGGCGGAGCGGGCGGTCTCCAGGCGCCGACTGGGCCCTCTGGAAGTCGGCCTCGGAGGTGATCCGCGCCTCGTAGTTCCGCCGCGCCCGGTCGAAATCGCGCTCGGCCTGGTCCATGGTCGTCCTTGGCGGAGTCGCGGTCGGCCAGGCTGGCCTTGAGGGCCGCGCTGGAGCCGGCCTCCTCGGCCGCGGCGCGGTTCTGGTCGATCTGGAGGAGGAAGTCCCCCTTCTTGACCTGGTCGCCCTCGCGCACGGCCAGGTTCACGATCTGGCCCTGCACGAGGGCCGACAGCTCGACCTTGTTCTCCGCCTGGATCTTGCCGTTGGCCGTGACCTTGGCGACGATGTCCTGCGTCGCGACCCGGGCGGTGAGGACGGGCGTGGCCTTGTTCCAGTTGAGCGAGACAGCCGCCCCGGCGCCCAACACGAGCACGCCGGCCACGATGATCCAGACAAGGCGCTTGCGACGAGTCAAGGGTCGCCAAGCTACACCACGGCCGGACCAGCGTCAACGGCTGTCGGCTCTCGGGCGACGATCCCCTGGCCGAGGAGGGTCGCGCTGGTGGCGCCGAGCACTTACGGACGAACCCGCGCCGCTTGATCCTCATCTGCGCACCTCGCTTGTTTTCCGAGATGCCAGTTCCCCCCGGCCGGAGCGGTCAATGACTCGCCTCCGACGGATCCCCTTGGGGGTCAGAGGGATCCCGCTGGCGCCGGCTACGGTCTCATCGAGGCGGTGAACTCGTCGAACATCTTGGTCACGCCGTCGGTCTTGGCGAAGAGGGCGTTGGCACGGGCGTTGAACTTGGCCGCGTCGGGCTTGAGGCTCGCAATGGCGCTGGCGTTGAGGTCGTGACCCAGGAACGTCGACTGGTCCTTCACGTCGGTCATGAGGGCGTCGAAGCTCTGCCGCGCGTCCTTCCCGGCGACCGCGATCTTCTCGAATCGCGCCTGGCCATCGGCGAGGCGCTCCTCACTCCGCTTGCGGAGGCCCGGGTCCGAGATCGCCGCCGCGCTCTCCTTCCAGGCGGCGAAGTACGTGGCGGCCGCGGTGTTCATCTCGTCGATCTTGGGGCGGCTGTCGGCCACCTTCTTCTCGCTCTCCGCGATGTCCTTGCCGAGGTCCTTGTAGGCGCTCTTGACGTCCTTGGCGGTCGAGTCGGTGATCGAGTTGTAGGTCGCGACGGTCTTCTGAAGCTGCGCCCGTGACTCCTCGATGGCCTTGGCCGTTCCCTCGACCGTCTTCAGGAACTTCGCGGTCTGATCCGGTCCCGCCTGCGCCGCGGCCGGTGCCGCTCGCAGGACCGCCACCGCGGCCACGAGCGCGAGAACGAGGGTCATCTTGTCTCTGGAATCTCTCATCTGTCCTCACTCCTGTCTGCCGAAACGCCGAATCGCCGGCCACAGGGCGGACCGGCCCTGCCCGCGTGACGGATTATCTCACTGCCGAAAGGAAGAGAGGCTCGTCCCGGGGTTCCTGCTACGATTGCGCGCCAATGGGGACGCCGAGCCCGCCGACCGACCCGCCGACCCTTCGGGGCCGTGAGTCACCGCGTGTCCCGGCCCTCGTGCGGCTGCTGGCGTTCGGCGTGATGCTCGTCGTCCCGCTCCGGGTCCTGGGGACCGGCTTCCTGCCTCCCGACGACGCGCTGCGCCACGCGGCCAAGACTGTCTCCGGCAAGTCGTGGCCCGAGATCCTCGTCCTGCGCAGCGACGTCACCGTCGATCCGCACCCCGGCTGGCACGCCCTCCTGGGCCTGGTGCACCGTGCGACCGGCGCGGGAGCCCACGCCCTCGTCCTGATCGCGGTGGTGGGGCTGTTCCTGGTCGTGAGCGCCGTTCCGCTGCTTTCATTGCGACGTCCCGAGGCCTGGCTCTGGAGCTGGCTCTCCCTGTGCACGTTCGACCCGCCGGCCCTCGTACGCTTCATGCTGGGGCGGCCGTTCCTCGTCTCGATCACAGCGCTCGTCACGCTCTGCCTGCTGTGGCGGGGCCTGGCCGGCCCGCGGCTCGAATACCGGCCCGCCGCGCTCTCGACGCTCGCCGTCGCCCTGGCGGCGTGGATGCATCCGAGCTGGTATCTGTTCGCGCTGTTCCTCGGCGCCGTGCTCGCGGCGGGGGAGTGGCGGGCGGCCCTGCGGCTGACGGCGTGTGTCGGAGCGGGCGTCCTGCTGGCGGCGGCTCTCTCCGGCCACTTCGGTGCCTTCCTCTGGGAGTCCCTCCGCCACCCGTTCCTCGTCCTCGGGACGATGGAGCCTCGCACGCTGGTGGCCGAGCTGAAGCCCAACTCCACCCCGCCCTTCATGCTGCTCGGCATCCTGGGCCTCCTGGCCTGGCGCGCTGCGAGAGGCCGATGGCGGGACGACGTTCTCCGCGATCCGCTCCTGATCCTGGTCGCCGGCGGCTGGGTGCTGGGCTACGTGTCCCTGCGCTTCTGGAGCGACTGGGGCCAGCCGGCCGCCCTCGTCTGGGCGGCCCTGGAGATCGAGGCGTGGCTCGAGGAGCGCGGCCCCGCGAGAGAATGGCGACGCCTGGGGATCGCCGCCGTAGTGGGCCTCTCGGTCGTCCTCGCCTCCACCACCGACGTCATGGGACGCTGGAGCCTGCGGCTGGACCGCACCTACCTGCCGCTTCTCCAGCCGGACGCCGCGGAGTGGCTGCCCGAGCCCGGGGGCATACTCTATTGCCCCGACGTGGCCCTCTTCCACCAGCTCTTCTACCGCCGGCCGGACGCCCCGTGGCGATACATGGTCGGCTTCGAGCCGGGCCTGCTGCCACCCGAGGATCTCGCCGTCTACCGGGACTTCCTGAAGCAGGGCACCGCCGAGGCCCTGCGGCCGTGGGTCGAGAAGATGCAGCCCCGGGATCGCCTCGTGGTCGCGCTCTCCCCGTCGGCGTCGCCGGCGCTCCCGGAGCTGGAGTGGAAGCACCTCGGCGGAGACGTCTGGAGCGGCCGTCTGACGTCGGAGAGGCGACCCTGAGCGGCATGGCCAGCTTCCTCGAGTTCGAAGGCGTCTCGAAGAGCTTCGGCCTCCTGAAGGCCGTGGAGGGGGTCTCGCTGGGAATCAAGAAGGGGGAGTTCTTCTCCCTGCTCGGCCCGAGCGGCTGCGGCAAGACGACGCTGCTGCGCATGCTGGCCGGTTTCGAGACGCCCGACGCCGGGCGCGTCCTCGCTCGACGGGCAGGACATCACCGGCGCTGCCGCCCAACCGGCGCAAGGTCAACACCATCTTCCAGAGCTACGCGCTCTTCCCGCACCTGACCGTGCGCGAGAACATCGCCTTCGGCCCGCGGGTCGCCGGGCTGGCCGAAGGACCGGATCGACGACGAGGTCGAGCGGATGCTCGCCCTGATCCAGATGGAGGACCAGGCGAAGAAGAGGCCGGCGCAGATCAGCGGCGGGCAGAAGCAGCGCGTGGCGATCGCCCGCGCGCTCATCAACAAGCCCGAGGTGCTGCTGCTCGACGAGCCGCTCGCCGCGCTCGACCTCAAGCTGCGCCAGCGGATGCTGATCGAGCTGGACCTCATCCACGACCAGGTCGGCATCACGTTCCTGTACGTGACCCACGACCAGGGCGAGGCCATGAGCCTGTCCGACCGCATCGCGGTCATGAAGGACGGGCGCATCGAGCAGGTCGGGCACCCCGGCGGAGATCTACGAGGCGCCGCGCACCAGCTTCGTGGCCGCGTTCATCGGCGACACCAACTTCTTCGAGGGCGAGGTGGCCGAGATCGTGGCCGGCGACTACTGCCGGCTCGAGATCGACGGCTTCCCCGGGATCGTGTGCTTCAACGACAAGCAGATCGGCCAGGGCCGGACCGTCTACCTCAGCGTGCGCCCGGAGAAGCTCCGCATCTCGCGCGAGAAGCCGGAGATGGACCGCGCTGCCACAACGTCGTGCCCGGGCCGCGTCGAGGACGTCATCTACCTCGGCAGCCACACGAAGTACTGGGTGCGCGTGCAGGAGTACCGCATCGCCGTCTTCCAGCAGCACAACCGCTTCCTGCTCGACGAGAAGCCCATCCGCTGGAAGGAGGACGTCTGGATCTCGTGGCACGCGGACGACGGCTTCATGCTCGAGCGCTACAGCGAGTCGGACGAGGCGCTGACCGAGCCAGCCGCCCGGAGCGCGGTGGGGGAAGGCCGTCGTGAAGGCCGGGCCGGCGTCGGGCGAGTGGCTGGTCACCCTGCCCTCGCTGCGGCTGGCTGGTCGTCTTCTTCCTCGTCCCCACGCTGATCGTCTTCGCCATCGCCTTCAAGCCCGCCGACCCCTTCGGCGGGCGTCGGGCGACGGGCTGGACGCCGGCCACCCTGCGCCGGGGTCGTGGACCCGCAGTACCCGGCGATCGTCTGGCGCACGCTCTGGCTGAGCCTGCTCACCACCGCGCTCTGCCTGCTGCTGGCCACCCCGGCGGGCTACGCCATCGCGCGGGCGCGAGCCTGCCGCCCGCGCGCGCTTGCTGCTGCTCGTGATCGTCCCGTTCTGGACCAGCTTCCTGATCCGCATCTTCGCCTGGAAGGTGCTGCTCCACCCCGAGGGCGCGCTCAAGCGCGCGCTCGTCCTCGCTCGGCCTCGTCGCCGCGCAGGCGCCGCTGCTCTACACGCCGGGCGCGGTGCTGCTGGTCATGGTCTACACGTTCCTGCCGTTCGCCATCCTGCCGATCTACGCGGCGGCCGAGAAGTTCGACTTCCGGCTGCTCGAGGCGGCGCGCGACCTCGGGCGCCGGCCCGCTGCAGGCGTTCGTCCAGGTCTTCCTGCCCGGCATCCGGCGCGGCCTCGCTCACCGCCGTTCCTGGTCGTCTTCATCCCGGCGCTCGGCTCGTACGTGATCCCCGACCTCGTCGGCGGGCCCGGCGGCGAGATGCTCGGCAACAAGATCGCGCAGCGCGTCTTCGTCGACCGCAACCTGCCGCACGCCAGCGCCCTCTCCGCGCTCCTGATCGCTCGCCGTGCTGCTGCCCATGGCCGTCGGTCCTGGTGCTCCAGGCCCGGCAGCGGCGGGCGGAGGCGATCCTCGAGGAGGACGCATGAAGCGCAGCCGCTTCCCGCTCGTGGTCACCTGGCTGCTGCTGGCCTTCTTCTACCTGCCGATCGTGGTCCTGGTGGTGAACTCGTTCAACGGCTCGCGCTTCGGCGGCGCCTTGGAGGGGCTCGACGCTCGACTGGTACCGCCGGCTCTTCGAGCACCGCGAGATCTGGCAGGCGCTGGCCAACAGCCTGATGATCGCCGTGGGCGCGACCGCTGGTCTCGGTCGTGCTCGGCACCACGGCGGCGTTCGCGCTGCACCGCTACCACAGCCGGCTGCAGCGCGCGCACTACACCGCTCATCTACACGCCGCTGGTCGTGCCCGAGATCCTGATGGGCATCAGCCTGCTGCTCTTCTTCGCCGCGCTCGGCCTCGAGCTGGGGCTCTTCACGATCTTCCTCGCCCACGTCACCTTCTGCGTGAGCTACGTGGCCATGGTCGTGCTGGGCCGGCTGCAGGACTTCGACGACGCGGTCATCGAGGCGGCGCCAGGACCTGGGCGCCGGCTGGTGGACGATCACGTGGCGCGTGCTGCTGCCGCTGCTCGCCCCGGGCATCGCTCGCCGGCGGCCTGCTCGCCTTCACCCTCTCGATCGACGACTTCGTGATCACGTTCTTCGTCGCCGGCCCCGGCACGCACCACGCTGCCGATCCGCATCTACAGCATGATCAAGCACGGCGCGCCGCCGCTCATCAACGCGCTGTCGACCCTGCTGCTGGTGGTCACCTTCGCGGCGGTCTGGCTCAGCCAGCGCCTCGACCCGTCGGCCGGAGAAGCCATGAGGACTCCACCGCCCGAGCCGCCGTCCTCGCCGCTGGCGCCGTCGCTCGCGGCGTCGGCCGCCTCGCCGGCGCTGCCGGAAGCCCGCGCCCGTCCTGCACGTCTACACCTGGGCCGACTACGTCAAGCCCGAGCTCGTGCAGCGCTTCGAGCAGGAGCACGGGTGCAGGGTCGTGATCGACACCTTCGACTCCAACGAGGCGATGTACGCCAAGCTGAAGGCGGGCGCGACGGGCTACGACGTCGTCACCCCCTCCAGCTACATGGTGAGCGTCATGCTTCGCGCAGGGGCTGCTGCAGCCGCTCGACGCACGCCCTGCATCCCGAACCGGAGGAACGTCGACCCGGACTACCTGAAGATCGCGCTCGACCCGCAGATGCACCACTCGCGTCCCGTACATGCTCGCCAACTCCGGCATCGCCTACCTGCAGCAGCAAGGTGAAGGACCCCGTCGCCTCGTGGGCGCATGTTCGACCGCGGCGACCTGAAGGGGCGCATGACCATGCTGAACGACATGCGCGAGACGATCGGCGCCGCCCTCAAGTCGCTGGGCTACAGCCTCAACACCACGGACGAGGCGCAGCTCGCGGAGGCGCGCGACGTCGTCATCCGCTGGAAGAAGAACCTCGCGAAGTTCGAGAACGAGCAGTACAAGAGCGGCATCGCGACCGGCGAGTTCCTGCTCGTCCACGGCTACAGCGGCGACATCCTCCAGGTGCAGCGCGAGAACGACGACGTGGCGTTCCTCGATCCCGCGAGGAGGGCACGAGCATCGCCTGCGACGACCTCGTGATCCCGAAGGCGGCCCGGGAGACGGCGCTCGCCCACGCCTTCATCAACTTCCTGCACGATCCCGACGTGGCCGCCGAGAACATCCGACTTCCTCTCCTACCTGTGCCCGAACCGCGCCGCCTACGCGAAGCTCGGCGACGGAGATCCGCGACGAACCCGGCCATCTTCCTGGACCCGGAGGTCCAGGCGAAGAGCGAGGTCATCCGCGACCTCGGCGCGGACAACGCGAAGTACGTGAAGGTCTGGGACGAGATCAAGGCAGCGAAGTAGCGTCCGCCGGGGAAGAGCCCGCTGCCGGTGTCGCTCAGGCCAGGTCGAAGAGGAGCACCTCGGCGTCGCCGCGGCCGACGAGGGGCACGCCCGCTTCCTCGGAGACGGCCGCGCCGTCCCCTTCCTCGAGCGCGCGGCCGTCCAGGGCGACCGACCCGCGCGCCACGTGGACCCAGGCATGGCGACCCGGAGCCAGGGAATGCGCCCGCTCCTCGCCGTCGCCGAGACGCGTCATCCAGAGCGCGACGTCCTGGCCCACCTGTACGCCGCCCTCGCCGTCCCTCGAGGCGAGGAGAACGAACCCCGTCCGCGCCGCCTCCGGGTCGAACGCCTTCTGGTCGTACCGGGGGGCGAGGCCGCGCGTGTCGGGCACGATCCAGATCTGGAGGAAGTGGACCGGCTCCGTCCTCGAGGCGTTCTGCTCGCTGTGGGTCACGCCGGTGCCGGCCCGCATGAGCTGGATCTCGCCCGGGCGGATGACGCCCCCGCCTCCGGTCGAGTCCTTGTGCTCGAGCCCTCCGTCGAGGACGTACGACAGGATCTCCATGTCGCGGTGGCCGTGGGTGCCGAAGCCGGCCCCCGGCTTCACGCGGTCGTCGTTGATCACGCGCAGGCTGCGGAAGCCCACGTGGCGCGGGTCGTAGTACTCGCCGAACGAGAACGTGTGGCGGCTGTCGAGCCAGCCCCAGTCGGTGTGGCCGCGCTCGGCGGCCGGGCGAATGGCGATCACGGGCTCCTCCTCTGCACGCCGCGGGGAACGTCTCGTACAGCATACCGCCCGGACGGGCGGTGCCGGCGAGCCTCGAGCCGCCCGTGACCGCCCGGGGCTAGACTGTCGGCGGCTCGAAGGGAGCGAGAGCATGAGGATCTGGGCGAAGGTCGGGGTCGGGTGCGCGTCCGTCGCCGCCCTCGCGAGCATCGGGGTGGTGCTCGTGGCGCCGACCGTCGTGCGCGAGGCCCGCCGAGTGGCGGGACCCATCGGGCGGATGAAGCGCAGCCAGGCCGCTCTCGACGACATGGTGGACAAGACCGCGTGGAAGCGGCCCGAGAAGGACGCTCTCTCCGCGAAGGAGCTCAACCGCTTCTTCGCGGTGCGCCAGCGCGTCGACGCGGCGCGCCGCCGATCGGACCTGAACCTCGATCAGCTCCCCCGGAAGCACGTCCGGACGCTGGAGGAGCTGAAGCAGGTCCCCGGGGTGATCCAGGGCGTGAGCGACATCGTCGGCGCCGAGATGGACGCCTTCGTCGAGGTGGGGATGCCGCCGGCGGAGTACCACTGGGTGGAGCGGCTGGTGTACGAGCGATGGCGGGGGCCGCTGCGGCGGGCCGGCACCTATCCCCTGGCTTCGAGGGCGGCGGCCGCCGAGATCGAGAGCGCCGCCGGCCGGGAAGCCGACCCGCGCATCCGCCGCCGCCTCGACGCCGTGGCCGAGGACCTGCGAAGGCGTGTGCCGGGCCCACCCGAGGGCTTCGACCCGGAGATCCACACCCTCCTCCTGTCGCGGATCGACGACGTGGAGAGGTGGTCGATGGACGACGTCGCGGCTCCGTTCGTGCCGGTGCCGCGCTAGCGATCCGGCCTGTCGCTTCCACTGACCCCCGCTACGCCAGTCACGGCGCCGAGCACCGAGTCAATGGAACAGATCCGTACCGGGTGCAGTCGGAAAGGCGGGGATGAGAGGGATCGCCCCGTTCCAGGCGCGAGCCGCGGCCGGCACGACTCGCTGCACGACCTCGGGCGTGAACTGTGACCGGTGACACGCCATTCCGCGCTCCGCCGCCCGAAGATCTTCCGGCGCGAAGGGGACCCGCACCGTGAAGTACATCGCCTGCGGCACGGTGAGGGGCGGCTCCCCGCGCTGCGGATTCATGGCGCGCATGGACTCGACGGGCAGATTCATGTAGAAGACGCGTTCCGGCACCCCAGGTGCCCCCGCTCGCTGAAGCTGTGTCACGATGTTGCCCACGATCCGGTGGTCGGGGTGGCCTGTGCCGCCATCCGGACCCCAGGTGATCACGGCATCGGGACGAAGGCGCCCGAGTTCCTCGGCGATGCGCTGCGTCACGCGGTAGATGAGCGCGCGGTCGCCGGCGTAGTCGCCCAGCTTGCCGTCGGGGAAGCCAAGCAAGATCGGCGGCTGAATGCCGAGCGCTTGCGTGGCGCAGCGCGCCTCCTCGGCGCGCTGGCGGACGAGTTCCTCGCCCGGCACGGTGGCGTCGGGGCGCGGGATGTGGCCCTGCTGGCCAGCGCCCGCGGCGCCGTCGCTCGCGATGATCAGGTACACCTGCACCCCCTCGCGGGCGTACCGGGCGAGGATGGGGGCGACGGGCCCCTCGTCGTCCGCATGGGCCACGGCCACGGCCAGCGTCTTGGGAGGGGCGCCGGACGCGACGCCCGGTGTGGAGAGCATGAGCACTCCAAGGCAAGCTAGAGCAATGGCGTACACGGTGACCTTTCACATACCAACGTCCACACTACGGTAACTTCGGGAAACGACGCTCGACGGCCTGGAAGAGGCCCATCGCCGCCCAGTCGCGGAAGAGACGGAAGGCCTCGTCCAGGCCGAGCCGCTTCCGGTGCCGGGCCTGCGCGCGGGCCAGGGCGCGGCCGACCGCGAGGCCGTTCACGAGGTCCTCGAGCAGCGCGAAGGCGGCGGCAGCCTGCTCGCGGCGGAAGACCGCGTAGCTCCGGCGGTGGACGACGACACGGCACCGGCGCCGGCGGACGGGCAGGCGCCGGCGCTTCGCGTCCCGCAAGGCGTCGAGGTGCGCGCCGGCGTCGTGCTCGAGGACGACGAGCCGCAGGGCGGCCACGGGGACGAGCCGCGCCCGCTCCCAGTCGGCCGGGGCAATGGACGCGAGGGCGGCCTCGGTGAGAGGGGGAGTCTCCGGGGCGTCGAAGACCTCGCTCACCGCCCACTCGAGACGCGCGAGGTCCCGACAGAACGCCGGGCGCCGCACGCGCGCGGCGCCCACGAAGTCCGGCAGGTCGCGTCCGAGGACGTTGAGCGTGTAGCTGCGCGAGGGATGGGCCTGGACGTAGGCCGTCACGAGGCTCTCCCAGCCCTCGGGGCCGAGGAAGCGGGCGAGGCCCGGGTAGTCGGACTCGAGTGCCTCACGCATCCGCGAGAGGTACATGCCCTGGTAGACGCCGACACGCTCGGCCGCGGTGAGGCTGGTCGACGGGCGCACGACCAAGTGCGTCCGGCCGGCGGGAACGAGGGCCGCGGCCTCGCGCGCGCCGAGTGCCTCGTCCACGCGTGCCGGGATGCACGATCACCGCCTGCAGCCAATGCTGCAGGCCGCCGAGGGCGAGCTCAGGCGCCATCGGTCCCCGTGGCCGTCGCGGCGGCGCGCAGCGGCCGCGCCTTCTCGGCCTCGTCCCGCACCACCGCGAGCGGCGGGATCGTCGGCGTCCCACTCGAAGAGCGTCGAGACGGGCCCGGTGCGCGCGCAGAGGCGCGCGTAGAGGTCCCACACCGCCTCGATCGCCGGCCCGCTGTGGGTGTCGAGGATGTGCGTGCCGTGGTTCGTGTGACCCGCCAGGTGGACCTGCACGACGAGGTCGGCGGGAACGGCGTCTATGTACTGCCGCGGGTCGAAGCCGTGGTTGAAGGCGCTCACGTAGACGTTGTTGACGTCGAGGAGCAGGCCGCATCCGGCGTCGTCGCAGAGTCGGGCCAGGAACTCCCACTCCGTCATCGTCGACGCCGTGAACGCGAGGTAGGTCGAGGGGTTCTCGAGGACGAGCGGCCGCTCGAGAGCGTCCTGAACATGCTTCACCCGGCGGGACACGTGGCGCAGCGTCGCCTCGTCGTAGGGCAGGGGCAGGAGGTCGTGGGTGTTCCTCCCCAGGACGCCCGTCCAGCAGAGGTGGTCCGAGACCCAGCGGGCCCGCGTCCGCTCCGCGAGCGCCTTCAGCTTGCGGAGGTATGCGCGGTCGAGGGGGTCGGTCGTCCCGATCGAGAGCGAGACGCCGTGGAGGGCCACGGGGTAGCGCTCCGCCACGCGGTCGAGGACGTGCAGGGGCCGGCCCCCGGTGTCCATGAAGTTCTCGGACAGGACCTCGAACCAGTCCACCGCGGGCGCGCCGGCGAGGATCTCGCCGAAGTGAGTCGTGCGCAGGCCGATCCCGATGCCGAGGTCGGCCAGACCGAATCGGTTCATGTCGATGGGGTGGGGGGACCGCGGCCTGAGCGGCCACGGTCCCCTCCTCGCTACGGGTTCTTGGTGTCCTTCTTCTCCTTCGGAGGCACCTGGCAGCCGCCTTTGCCCTTGCAGGAGTTCTTGCCGGCGCAGCTGTTCTCGGCGGTCTTGCAGCCGCCCATCCCCTTGCAGGAGTTCTGGCCCTTGCAGGAGTGCTTGGCCTCGGCCGAGGCGCAGCCGCCCTTGCCCTTGCAGGAGTTCTTGCCGGCGCAGCCGTTGTCTCCGGTGCCGCAGCCGCCCTTGCCCTTGCACGAGTTGTGGCCTTTACAGACGTGCTTCTCGGCCTTGTCGCCGGCCTTCTCCTCCGCTCGCACCTTCGAGCCGGCGGCGAGCCCGGCCGCCACCGCGCCCATCATCATAGTGAACTCGCGACGCTTCATCGAGGAATCCTCCTTGCCGCTCCCGCCGAGGCGACGACGGGAGGGATGGCGCGCAAAGCGCTCCTTCCCGGGCCCGTGACCCGGCCGTTGGGGGCGATTGACCCGATTATCGGCGAATCGGGCGCGGCGATTCCAAAGATGAAAAGCATTATCAAGATTAATCGTCGGTCGGCGGGCCATTCGTAGGCCCGGGGGTCGGCCGGCCGGCGCGGGGTCAGCCGCGCAGCTCAGGCGGCGGCGCGCACTCGAGCTCGATCCTCTGGCCGGTGGCCGGGTGAGCGAGCACGAGCCGGTGCGCGTGGAGGCGGTAGCCGCCTTCGCCCGGAAGCCCGGGGTCCGGTCCGGGTACGCCTCCCTCGACGTACAGCGGGTCGCCGACGAGCGGGTGCCCGGCCGCGGCGAGGTGGATGCGGATCTGGTGCGGCCGCCCGGTGAGGATGGTCACGGCGACCAGGGCCTGGCCGTCGCGCGCCGCGAGCACGCGCACGTGGGAGACCGCCGGCCTGCCTTCGGGCGACGCCGCGTGCACCTGCCCGAGCCGCGGGTGCGGAACGAGGCCGATCGGCGCGTCGACGGTGAACGCCGCGAGGGCGGGCAGGCCGGTCACGAGGGCGAGGTACTCCTTCTCCACCCGGCCCGCGCGCCACTCCGCCGCGACCGCGCGCCGCGCCCCGGCCGTCCGCGCGAACAGTACCAGGCCCGAGGTGCCCCGCCCGAGCCGGTGCATCGGGACCGACTCGGGGTACTGGCGCCGCACGAGGAAGAGCAGCGTGTGCTCGAGGAAGCCGCCGTTCGGGAGCGCGGGCAGGCCGCGCGGCTTGGCCACGGCCAGGAGGTGCGCGTCGCGGTGGAGGACGGCGAAGCCGAGCGGGACCGAAGGCTCCTCCCACGGCGGCCGCTGCCACACCAGCGTCTGCCCGGGCCGCAGCACGTCCATCGCCCGGACGGTCTCGCCGTCGAGCCGGACCTCCCCGTCCGCGATCCGCGTGCGCCACGTCGCCTCGCTCGAGTGCCGGTAGCGCCGCGAGAGCCACGCGAGGACCGTGCGGCCAGCGGCCTCCTTTCCGACTTCCTCCCGGTACTCGAAGCCGCCGTTCACTGTGAGAGGATCCTCCCATGGGAAAGGCATCCGCAAGGACTTCGCTCGTCCCCCTTCTCGTCGTGCGCTTCGGGGAGTAGCCGCTGCCCTTCGTGTACATCCTGCGCTGCCGCGACGGCTCTTTCTACACCGGCGCGGCGAAGAACCTGGCGGCCCGCGTGAGGAAGCACGAGGCCGGCACCGCCTCGCGCTACACCCGTGCCCGGCGGCCGGTCGCCCTCGTCTGGTCGCGACGGGTCCGGACCTGGAGCAAGGCCCTGCGCGAGGAGCGCCGCATCAAGACCCTGAAACGGCGCGACAAGGAGGCCCTGGTGGCCGGCGGGAGCGCCGGTGCCTGAGCTTCTCGTCTCCTGCCAGGAGATCTCCAAGGCGTTCGGCGCGGCGCCCCTCTTCGAGGGCCTCTCGTTCGGCGTCTTCGAGGGCGACCACGTCGGCCTCGTGGGCCCGAACGGCTCCGGCAAGTCGACGCTCCTGAAGATCCTGGCCGGGATCGAGGAGCCCTCGTCCGGCACGCGCGCCGCCCGGAAGCGCCTGCGGATCGGCTACGTGCCGCAGGACCCGGTCTTCGATCCCGAGGCGACGGTCGCGTCCGTCCTCCGCGACGCGCTCCGCGATCTGCACCTCGACGAGCACGAGATCGAGGGGAAGATCGCCGTGGCCATGGGGAAGGCCGGCTTCGCCGACGGCGGCGCAGGCGACCGCCACCCTCTCCGGCGGCTGGAAGAAGCGCCTCGCCGATCGCGCGCGAGCTGGTGGGCGAGCCGGAGCTGCTGCTCCTCGACGAGCCCACGAACCACCTCGACGTGGACGGCATCCTGTGGCTCGAGGAGCTCCTGCCTCGCGAGCCCGAGGCCTTCGTGGCGGTGAGCCACGACCGCTACTTCCTGGAGGCGGTCGCGGGCCGCGTGATCGAGCTCAACCGCGCCTTCGCCGAGGGCCTCCTCGACGTGCGCGGGCGCTACAGCCGCTTCCTGGAGAAGAAGGACGAGCTCCTGGCCGGGCAGGCGGCCTACCAGGAGTCGCTCCGAAACCGCGTGCGGGGCGAGCTCGACTGGCTCTCGCGCAAGGCCCGCGCCCGCACCCGCAAGGCGCAGGCGCGGATCGACGAGGCCGCAGCGGCTGCAGGACGAGCTCGCGGACCTCGACTCGCGCTCGAAGGCCTCGGCCGTGGACCTCGACTTCGCCGCGACCGAGCGGAAGACGAAGCGCCTGGTGGTCGCCGAGGGTCTGGCGAAGCGCTACGGCGACCGCGAGATCGTGCGCGGCCTCGACCTCGTGCTCTCGCCGGGGACCCGCCTCGGCCTCCTCGGGGCGAACGGCAGCGGCAAGAGCACGCTCCTGCGCCTGCTCAGCCGGCAGGAGGCGCCCGACGCGGGCACGGTCGAGCACGCCCCGGGCCTGAGGGTGGTGATGTTCGACCAGCACCGCTCGCGGCTCGACCCCGCGGTCTCGCTGAAGCGCACGCTCGCCCCCCACGGCGACTCGGTCGTCTTCCAGGGCCGCGGCGTGCACGTGGCGGGCTGGGCGAGGCGCTTCCTCTTCCGCTCCGAGCAGCTCGAGACGCCGGTGGGACGGCTCTCGGGCGGCGAGCAGGCCCGCGCGGTGCTGGCTCGCCTCATGCTGGAGCCGGCCGACCTGCTGCTGCTCGACGAGCCCACGAACGACCTCGACATCCCGACGCTCGAGGTGCTGGAGGAGAGCCTGCTCGAGTTCCCCGGGGCCCTCGTCCTCGTCACCCACGACCGCTACCTGCTCGACCGCGTCTCCACCCGCATCCTGGCGCTCGACGGGCGGGGCGGCGGCCGTGCCGTACGCGGACTACGACCAGTGGGAGCAGGTCCGGCGCCTGGCCGAGACCGGACGGGAGACGGCGAGACCCAGCGCGCCCCCCGGCACGCCGAGGCGCGAGGCGTCCCGCGGCAGGCCAAAGAAGCTCGGCTACCTCGAGCAGCGGGAGTGGGACGAGATGGAGAAGCGCATCCTCGAGGCGGAGGGACGACTCGAGGCCTGCCGGAAGGCCGCCGCCGACCCCTCCATCTCCGCCGACCACCAGGCGCTCGCGGCGCGGATCGAGGCCCTCTCCGCGGCGCAGGCCGAGGTGGACCGGCTCTACGGGCGTTGGGCCGAGCTGGAAGCGAAGGCGAGCGGCTAGGCCTTCTCGGCCCGGTATTCGCGGCCGATGGCCGCCCAGACGCCGACTTCGACGTGGCCGATCTTCCAGCAGTGGGGGCAAGCGAGCGGCGCCAGCTCCTTCTCTTCCTCCGGCAGGCACTCGTAGACGACCAGCACGGTCTTGCCGCAGTGCTCGCAGACGTGCTCGTCCCGCGCCTGGGTCGGCGGCTCCGCCACCGCGCCGGGTGTCGCGGGACCGTGGGCCGCCGCCCCTTGACCACCGTCGATGGCCTCGCGGATCGAGTCGGCCAGACGGCTCTCGTCGGCGATGAAGGACATGCCCCGGAGGCGGTCGCCGGGGCCGTCCAACGTCACCGAGCACTTGCCGGCCAGGCTGACGACGGAAATCGACCAGGGCCCCGCGGCGGCCCGCGGCCCCAGCGCCTGGCGGACCGCGGCCTCGACCGCCCCGCGGGCGTCCTTGTCGAATCCGGCGACCATGATCTTGAGAGCCTGCGGCAGTGACGGTCTCGCCGGGGAGGGCCGGGGGAGCGTGGCGGCGGGTCTGGCGACCCACGCTGCGCGCCGGGCAGGCCGAGGAGGAACACGGGCAGAACGAAGCGGAATAGGTGACATCTCAGGGAACATATTCCGCCTACTCGGGCCCGGCTGCTGTGATCTGGTTCACGTCGGCTTTTTCAGGGCGTGTCAGGCCCGGGTTCGGTAGTCGATCCGGTCGACTTCGATCGTCCCCGAGCGCACCTCGAGGAAGGGCTTGCCGGAGCGCACGCCCACCGTCCCGTAGCCCGTCGCGGTGGAGAGGAAGCTCCGGAAGTCCCCGGGAAGCCGGGGCTCCACGTGGAGCACCCGCTCGACCGCGTCGTAGCGCACCCCGGTCAGGCCCTGGATGAGGCCGTACGAGGACATGGCCCGCGCGTACCAGTGGCCGCACTCGTACTCGTCGAAGGGGTTGCGGATGCGGCCGTCGTAGCGGTCCCGGCAGGCGCGGACGATCTCGAGCCCCTCCTCGACCATCCCCATCAGCATGAGGTGCGAGGCGACCTGGTACTCGATCCCCGTCCACACCTCGTTCGAGTAGACGAAGGGCAGGGCCAGAGCGCCGCCCCGCGGCCAGGTGCAGAGGAGAAGGCCGCCCTCCGCGCCGCAGGCGAACGTCGGCCGCTGGGGGTTCGCGTGGGCCGAGAGGTCCTTCTTCAGGTTGTGGCGGTGGACCGCGCGCAGGTGGCTCGCCGGTCTTGCCGCGGTCGAGGACCTCGCCGACCCCGCACACCGCGGCCATCCACTCGCCGAGGACGCCGTCGGAGAGGCAGCCCTCCCCGTACTGGTACTTGGGTCCTTCCTTGTCCAGCAGCGCGCGGGCCTCCGGCGAGTACTCGCCGACCATGCTCTTCGTGTCCTGGGGGTTCCCGGCCCGCAGGTCCTTCCACTGCACCTTCTGGACGAAGTACTCGCCGTTCCAGAGGTCCGTCTCCATGCGGCGCCGGCCCTTCTCGAGGAGCTCCGCGTAGGCCGGCACCGGGTCGCCGAGCGCCTGGCCCATGAGCGTCGCCGCCCGGAGCGCGCCGAGGTAGAAGCTCGTGCACATCCCGTCCGGGCCCCAGAACTCGATGTCGTACGTGTTGTGGTGGGGCTCCTCGAGGGCCCCGGTGTGGCGCGGGTCCCACGTGGCGATGCAGTAGTCGAGGCTCGTCTTCACGCTCGGCCACAGGCTGCGCAGCCACGCCGTGTCGCCGGAGATGCGCCACTCCCGGTAGACCTTCAGGATGCCGCCGAGCTGCCCGTCGGCCGCGGCGTGGAAGTCGTGGACGGGGGGCCGGATGGGCAGCGCGGCGCGGAAGGTCTGGTGCCCGCGCGCGTCCTGCGAGACGCGGAACTCCGTCTCGCGCAGCGTCCGCTCCAGCGACGGGAAGAGGTGCGGCACCGCCTGCGCGTAGTTCCAGACGTGCGTGCAGGACCCGTGGCAGCAGCCCCAGCTGTCGCCGCAGCCCTCCCAGCTCCACAGGCGCCCGTCCGCCTGGCGCATCACCGTCGGGGACTTGAGGATCGTCAGGTTGGCGGCCACCGCCTCGACCACCTCGGGCGGCAGGGTCTGGTCGTGGAAGCAGTCCGAGAAGCGGGCGGTCTTCTCGCGCAGCTCGGCGTAGCGCGCTTCGCCAGGACTCGGCCGCCTCCTCGATCCCCGAGAAGCGCTTCGCGTACCAGGGACGGTAGCGGCGCTCGCCCGCGGGCTCGTCGTCCTCGGGGTCGTCGCCGACCCGCAGGTGGCTCTCGCCCACGTACCAGGAGAGCTGCACCACGATCGTCTTCGCGGCGCCGGGCGCGAGGGAGAACGGCACGAACACCGTGGCGCCGGGCGAAGGCGGTCCCTCGGTGACGGGCGGCCGGTCGTAGCAGGCGCCCTCCTCGACGTCCTTCCACGCGAGGGTCAGGTCGTCGAACCACCCGCCCCGGAACCAGGCGTGGTTGACGCGGGCCTCGGGGTCGGTCGTCCTCACGCAGAAGGAGCCATCGTCCCACGGCGTCTCCTTCGCTCCGCCGCCCCAGAGAACGAAGCCGCCCGGGATGGCGCGCACCGCCTTCTCGCCCTTCTCCACCGCCATGAGGTTGCGGGCGTTCCAGGAGAAGACGCCGGTCAGCGCACGCGCGGTGGGGTTCGTGAGGCGGTACTCGAGGGCAACGAACGGCAGGCTCGAGCTGTCGGGATCTCCGGCCTCGAACGGGCTCCAGCCCGTGATCTCCACCTTCAGGGGAACGTCGTCGTCCTCGAGCGCCACCGTGCCGAACGGGAAGCGGGCGCGGAAGCGCGCGCGGGCGAACCGGGGCAGGCCCCACGTCGCGCCCCCGGAGCCGTTGCCGGAGTCCTTCAGCCCGAACCGCTTCCATGTCGGAACCGGGCCCTCGACGACGCGGGCCAGGTTCGGCTCTCCCTTGACGCAGACCGCCGCGAAGACGCACGGCTCGTTGAAGACGTTCGGCTGGTGGCGCAGCGAGACGTGGGAGAGGGCGCCCGTCCCTTCGAGGCACAGCATCCCCGCCCCCATCCCGCCGAGGGGGAAGGCCACCCGGCTCAGTGTCTCGCCCTCGTACGGGCCGTTGTACGGCCGCGGGGACGGTCCGGACGGGGCCGCCCCGCTCGCTCGTTTCTCCTGCGCTTCGATCGAACCGACGGTCCCGAGCGTGCCCACGGCGGCCACCGACCCGGTGAGGAACGCCCGCCTCCGAGGCGACCGGGGCTTCTGGTTCTTGCCGGCCATCTCGCTCCTCCTCAGGCGGGTCGTGTCCCCGCGAGGACGCGGACCTTGAAGCCCAGCTCCTTCGAGAGCGCCACCATCTCCTCGAACACGTCACCGTAGGCCACCGCCACGTGGTTCGACAGGTAGTGGGCCATCAGCGTGTCGCGCTTGATTCCGAGGTCGGCCGCCATGAACGGCCACTGGCGGGTCGTGCCCTCCCACCACGCGTCGCGCTTCTCAGGCGGGAGCTTCACGACCTCGCCCCGTCCCACGTCCATCCAGAGGTCGCCCTCCTTGCGGAGGTAGGCCCGCGCCCAGGTGACCTTCCCGGGGAGGCTCTCGCCGGCGAACGTCCCGCCGGGGACGGGGAAGTACGCTCGCGGCTGGCGGTAGGAGTGGACCCCGCGGAGCGTCTCGGGATCGTGGTTGAAGGCGTACGCTCCGCAGGAGCCGGAGTTGAGGAGGACCCAGACGAACCGGCCTTCGTGCTCCCCGCCCCACCGCACGTCGTGGAACATCACGGCCTGGTGGAGCCCTTTGGCCCTGAGGAGCCGTTTCATCAGCTCCATCGGCACGAGGTTGCCCTGGTCGGCCTCGGTGGAGCAGGCGATCGTGTCCCCGTTCGTCTCCGGGCGGCACGCCGAGTTGAGAAGCCCCTCGGCAAAGTCGGACGGCGGCCGCAGCGAAAGGAGGCCGAGCTGGTACTGCCAGCCCAGGCAGTCGGCCTTGAACTCCTGGATCATACCCAGCACCGCGAGGTAGTCGCGGAGCTGCTCGCGGGTCGCGGCGGGAGTGAAGTCCTCGGCTCCCTTCTCGCCGTGGTGGAAGGCGACCCCCTTGTCGCAGACGAAGCGCCAGGCGTCCTCGATCCGGGCGGCGGGGACGTCCTCGCCGCGCTTGATGATCCAGGCCTGGTCCACCTTGTGTTCGGTGAAGCCGATCCGGTTCAGCAGCCGGGGACCGAAGTAGCCGTTGATCATTCCCATCGACGTGTCGCCGAGCATCAGGCAGAGGACGCGGCGCGCGCGGATCCCCGCCAGCACCTCACGCGCGAGCGCGGACGCCTTCTCCGAGACCGGGACGTCGTAGGCGATCTCGTCCTCGGGGTAGCCGATCTTCCCGGTGGTGCACCATTCCTCGAGATGAGCCATGAACGCGCCGTCCTTCGACCAGTCCTCGGCGTCCGTCCAGGCCCGGGAGAACGGCCGCGCCACGGACTCGAGGCAGGCGCCGGTGTTGAGGAGGCCGACGAGGCCCGGCCATCGGCCCGAGAAGTTGCTGGCGAGGAGGAGCGGGTTCGTCTTGCCGACCACCCCGTCCGTGGTGTGGGGGCCGTAGAACCAGTGCACGCAGACCCCGATCAGGGGATCGTCCACCGGCCCCAGCTTCTCGATCGCCTCGTGCGGCCGGGTCAGGTAGCCCTCGATGCGGTAGGGCTCGCGGCCCAGCTTCCGCAGCGCTCCTTCGAGCTGCGTCGTGGCCGCCTGGATGCTCGACAGGGCCTGCTGGTTCGGGTAGTCCCGGTAGTCCCCGGGCCAGAAAAGCGCCACTCTCTCGGTCATCGCACGGCTCCCTTCTTGTCCTTCGCCGGCCCCGCCGCGGGAACGGCGGCCCCGCCTGCCTCCACATTCTCCCTCGTATAGAGGCGCGACCCCAGGACGATCTTCTTCTCCACCTTCTGCCCCGCGAAGACGCGGAGGGCGACCTCGATGGCCTCCGCCCCGCCGGTCGGGTACTCGAACGTCGCGTCGAGAACGCCCTGCCGTACATAGCGCAACCCCTCGTGAGCGAGGGCGTCGATCCCGACGAAGCGCATCTCCTTCTCGCGTCCCGCCGCCCGCGCCGCTAGCCAGGCGCCGTGGGCCCCGGGGTCGTTGTGCGCGTACACGAGGTCGATCTTCGGGAAGCGGGCGAGCGCCGACTCCATCTCGCGGCGCGCGTTCGGCTCGAGCCACTGCATGTCGGCCTCGAACACGACCTCGAGGCCCGGGTTCTTCGCCGCGAGGAGCCCCTCCCGGAAGCCCGTGTGCCGGTCCTGGCCCGGGGTCGAGGTCATCAGCCCCTCGAGCTCGACGATCCGCCCCTTCCCCCCGAGCGTCCGCCGGATCCACTCTCCGGCCGCGCGCCCGATCTGCCGGTTGTCGGCCCCGATGAAGCAGGTGAACCTGTCGCCGAGCACCGCGCGGTCGAGGACGACGACGGGAACGCCGGCGTCCATGGCCTGGGCCACCGGCTTCGTCAGGGCCGCCGCCTCGCGCGGGCTGATGACGATGAGGTCGACCTTCTGGCTCACGAGCTCTTCCACGTGCGAGCGCTGCACGAGAGAGTCATTCTGCGCGTCCTTGAAGACGACCTCGAGGCCCGGGTGGGCGGCCGCCGCCTTCCGGATGTCCGCGTTCATCTGCTGGCGCCAGGGCTCCCCGAGGTTGCACTGGCTCATGCCGATCACGCGGCGCTTCGGCGCCTGGGCCTGGGCTTGGAGCGACGCGGCGGCGAGGACGAAAGCCGCCGCGAGAAGGGCCGGGCCGGCCGCCACCTTCATGATGACCTCCTCCGGGAGCCGAGCGGGGCGGCCCCAGGCGCGGCCATCATATGTCCGTTCGGCCTGAGCACCCGGTGGGGCCACCCGCGGTCCAAGGCGGTCTACGGACGCCTTGGTTGGACGCCTCAGGCGTTCAGGTGCGTGTTCAGGCGCTCGATCGCCTCGTCGATCTCGGCCTCGCTCTTGTAGCCGATCGTGACGGCGTCCACGGATCCGAGCCGGGTCACGAAGCGGATCGAGGCGTCCCGCTGCTCGGGCGTGCGGAACTGGCCCTCGCCCATGATCTTCATGCCGATCACACCGGTGCCCTTCGCGCGGACCTGCTTGATGTGCCCCACGACCTCGTTCACGTCGCCGAGGTCGTCCGTGTCCGTCTGCTTCAGGGTGTCCATCCGGGTCCCGACGGGGTTGACGCGGAGGAGAGCGACGTCCAGCCAGTCCGCGCGCGCAGGAAAGGCCCGCAGCGGCAGCAGCCCGTGGCAGGACGCCCCGTGGGCGAGGATCACCTTCCGGTCCTTGGCCTCGGAGAGCGCGTCCCGCAGCCGCTTGTACTGCTCGGCCCAGTCCGGGACGCGGACGCAGTGCAGGAGCAGGATGTCGAAGTACTCCGATTCGAGCTCTCTTCGGAAGCGGTCGATCGTGGCCTTCGGGTCCTCCGGCTCGCGGAGACGGTACTTGGTCATCAGGCGGTAGGAGTCGCGAGGAAGGCCGCGGAGCGCGATCGCGAGCATCTGGTGCATCCCCGAGTAGGCGTCCGCGGTCTCGAAGAAGCGGATCCCCCGGTCGTAGGCGTGGCGCGCGAGACGGGTGAACTTCTCCTGCCCGAGCTCCCGCTGCACTTTGCCGCCGTACGATCCGGTCCCGAAGGCCAGCCGCGTGACCTTGACCCCGGAGTTGCCGAGCGTCACCCAGTCGGTGGCCGACCTCCTGGCGGCGGCGTTCGCCCAACGGGGATTGCCGGCGACGACGCCGGCGGCCAGGGTGCCTTTCAGGAAGTCACGCCGCGAATGCTCGGACATGGGCGCCTCCTCGGGGGACGGCTCGTCTCAACCTACCAGAGTACGAGGTGCGGGACCACCGCCCCCGCGGTATCGTTGCGGCGCGGGCGACGACGACTTCACCGCTGACGCAAGAAACGACCGAGCAGGGGAACCCGAAATGCTGAATGTCGCGCTGTTCGGCCCGCCCGGGGCCGGCAAGGGGACGCAGTCGGAGTCCCTCGTCGAGGAGTTCAACCTCTTCTACATCTCCACCGGAGACCTGCTGCGCAAGGAGCTCGCGGCGGAGACGAAGCTGGGCCTGGAGGCGAAGAGCATCGTCGCCTCGGGGGGCCTCGTCTCCGACGAGATCATCGTGCAGGTGATCGAGAAGACGATCACGGACCACCCGGAGGCGAACGGGTTCCTCTTCGACGGCTTCCCGCGGACGTACATCCAGTGCTACATCCTGGAAGGCCTGATGCTGAAGCTGAGCACGTCGCTGAGCTGCCTCATCAGCCTCGAGGTGGACGAGGAGACGTCCGTCCGGCGCCTGCTGGAGCGCGGGAGGACGTCGGGCCGCACGGACGACAACGACACGGTCATCCGCAACCGCCTGCGGGAGTACAACGAGAAGACGCTGCCCGTGCTCGACTTCTACCGCGAGAAGGGCAATTACCAGCGCGTCAACGGCAACCAGTCCATCGAGAACGTGGCGGCCGACATCCGCGCCATCCTCCGCGACGAGCTGGCGAAGCACCTCGTCAACGTGGTCGTGTTCGGCTATCCCGGCTCGGGCCGCGGCTCCCAGAGCGCGGCGCTCGCCCGGAAGTACGGCCTCGAATACGTGGCCACCGGTCCCCTGCTGGACCAGGAGATCAAGGCCGGGACGGGCATCGGCCGCAAGATCGTCGCGCTCTACGAGAGCGGCCAGCTCGTTCCCGACGAGATCGTGGTGCCGCTCATCGAGAAGAAGCTGGAGCGGTCGCGAGAGGTCAAGGGGTTCATCTTCAAGGGGTTCCCGAGGACCCTCGTGCAGTCGTACATCCTCGACGGGCTGCTGCGGAAGGTCGGCTCCTCCATCTCGCGCAGCATCGAGATCCAGGTCCCGATGCTGGAGCTCATCAAGCGCCTGGACGAGCGCAGCCGCACCGACCGCTGCATGCCCTACGACGACACGACGACCAAGATCGTGCAGCGGCTGGCGGAGCACGAGACCAAGACCGTGCCGGTGATCGAGAAGTACAGCCAGCTGCACGGTGTCGTGAAGGTGGACGGAATGGGGAGCTTCGAGGAGGTGTTCGAACGCACGTCCAGCGTGCTCGAGAGCCTCTTCAGGGCCGGCTAGCGCCGGCTCCGGTCAGACTCCGGATCCACTTCGCGCTCGAGGATCTCGGGACTGGGCGTGGTGACGATGACGAACCCATGATGAGTCCGTTCATCGGCCCCTCCGCGAGCGCTGGAAAAGCACCGCCCCGACGATGATCGCCCCCGTGAGCATGAGGCGCCCGGCCTCGCCCACCGCGTTGAGGCTCAGGATCTTCTGCAGGTACCCGATGGTGAAGACGCCGACGAGGGTCAGGGCGACGCCGCCCCGGCCCCCCATGAGGCTCGTGCCCCCGATCACCACCATCGCGATCGCGCTCAGCTCGTAGCCCGTGCCCGTCTCGGGGTCGCCCTGCTGCTCCTGGGCGGCCTGGCAGATGCCGGCGACCGCCGCGCACAGGCCGCTCCACGCGTAGACGAGGACGAGCGTGCGGCGCACCGGGACGCCGGAGAGCCGGGCCGCCTCGGGGTTCGCCCCCACGGCGTAGGCGTGGCGGCCGACGCGGAGGCGGGCCAGGATCACCCAGGACAAGGCGGCGATCGTCACGAAGACGAGCGTCACCACCCAGACCCTTCCCCCGAGGAGCCGGCTGTCGACGAGGTCGAAGACCCGCGGGAGGTCCACGTAGTCGTAGCCGCTGCCGTCCGGCTTCAGGACCGCCTGCGAGATCTTCTGGCCCCCCGAGACCTGCTTCGCCAGGCCCCGGGCGAAGACCATCATGGCCAGGGTCACGATGAACGGCTGGAGCCCGAACGTGGAGATGAGCCCGCCCGACAGCGGCCCCCAGGACGACGCCCGCTCCCAGCACCGCCGCGACGGCGGAGGGCGCTCCCCATCCCATCTGGATGGTCAGGAGGCTGAAGAGAACGGCGGCCAGGGCGAGGACGCTGCCGACCGCGAGGTCGATCCCGGCCGTGACGATGACGAGCGTCATGCCGCAGGCCAGGATCCCGTGGACCGAGGCCTGGCGGAGCATCGCGTTGTGCGTGTCCCAGCGGTAGAACGAGCCGTCGGCGTGGAAGACGAAGGCCCACCGCGAAGACGAGGGCCAGAGCGAGGAGCGCGCGCAGCGGGGCGGACAGAGTGACGGTTCCCTTCATCAGGCCGCTCCCCCGAGCGCCGCGGCGATCACCTTCTCGGCGCTGGCCTCGTGCCTCTCGAGATCGGCGCGCACCTCTCCGCGGTGGAGCACGAGGACGCGGTCGGAGAGGGCCAGGAGCTCGGGCAGCTCGGAGCTGGTCAGCACGACCGCGCGGCCGGCGCGGCTCCACTCGTCGATCAGCCGGTGGATGAGCCCCTTGGCCGCCACGTCCACCCCCCGCGTCGGCTCGTCGAGCAGCAGCACGTTCGGCTCGGTCAGCCACAGGCGGGCGAGGAGCGCCTTCTGCTGGTTCCCGCCGGAGAGGGTCGAGACGGGCGCGCCGAGCGACGGGGCCTGGAGATCGAGCGTCTCCGCCAGGTCGCGAACCGCCCGCTCCTCCCGCCGCGGGCGGAGCCACCCGCCGGGCGAGAAGCGGGGCAGGCTCGCGAGCGTCACGTTCTCCACGACCGAGCGGGAGAGCGTCAGGCCCTCCGCCTTGCGGTCGTTCGTGAGGAACGCGAGCCCGAGGCGCAGGGCCGCCGCGGGCCGGCCGGAGGGGACGGACCTGCCGTCGACCCGGACCCGGCCACCTTTCCGCGGGAGCCGGCCGAAGACGGCGCCGAGGACCTCGCTCGCCCCCGAGCCGGCCAGCCCCGCGAGGCCGAGCACCTCGCCGCGCTTCACCTCGAAGGACACGTCGCGGACCAGGAGACGGTCGGGGCGGGCGGGTTCCGGCACCGACAGGCCCTCCACCGAGAGACGCGGCGCCTCGCCGGGGGCGGCCGCGCGCACGTGCTCGGCGATCGACCGTCCCGCCATCCACAGGACGAGCTCGTCCCGCCCCAGCTCGGCGGCCGGCCGGGTGCCCACGAGCTGCCCGTCCCGCAGCACGGCGATGCGGTCGGCGATCCTGTAGATCTCCTCCATCTTGTGCGAGATGAACAGCACCGCGCGGCCCTCGCGCTTCATCTGCTCGACCCGCTCGAAGAGGCGGCGGGTCTCCATCTCGGTGAGCGCGCTCGTGGGCTCGTCCATGACCAGGACGCGCGCGTCCATCGACAGGGCGCGCGCGATCTCGATCGACTGCTGCACGGCGACGGGGAGCTGCTCGACGGGGAGGCGCACGTCGACGTCCACGCCCAGCCGCTCGAGCCAGCCGCGAGCCGCCTCCGACTGGGCGCGGTCGTCCACGCCGAAGAAGCGGCGCGAGCGCTCGCGCCCGAGGAAGAGGTTGTCGGCCGCGTTCATCGGCCCGACGAGGGCCAGCTCCTGGTGGATGCACGCGATGCCGAGGGCGGCGGCGTCGTGGGGGCTCTTCGGGCGCACGGAGCGCCCCGCGAGCTCCACCCTTCCCTCCCAGTCGTCGTAGACCCCGGCCAGGATCCTGACCAGCGTGCTCTTGCCGGCGCCGTTGCCGCCGGCCAGCACGAGCACCTCTCCCGCCAGGAGGTCGAGGTCGATCCCGTGGAGCACCTCGAGGCGCCCGAAGCCCATGCGGATTCCCCGGAGGGCGAGGAGAGGCGTGCCCGATTCCACCGTCTCCTCAACGCCGAGGGCGGAAGGTGCTTACGTAGCCGAGGCCGATCACGACCAGGAGCGCCCCCCACCACACCCCCGCGTGCAGGTTCGCGAGGGCCACCGGCGGCGGGTGGAAGAGGCCGTAGAGGCCGGCCCCGAAGATCAGGACGCCGTAGACGAGGAGCAGCGCGCCGATGAAGAACCAGATCGGGATGCCGTGCTCCGTCATGGTCGCGCCCTCACCAGAAGACGACGTTGATCGCCACGAGGACGACGGCCACGACCGTCGCCCAGAGCGCCGGCTTCTCGTACCACGGACAAGGCCCCTCGTCCGGCCGCGGCGTGAGGCCGTAGACGAGGTTCTTGAGCTCCGCCTCCGGCTTCGGCCGGGTGAAGAGGCTGACCCCGACCGTGACCAGCACGCAGACGACCAGCGACCACCAGCCGCTGTACATGTTCACCGCCATCGGCTTGGCCTTGCGCGAGCGCGCGACGAGGGCGGTGTGGTCCGGGTTGAAGGCGGCCGGGGCGAAGCGCTCGGAGACGAGGGTGGAGCGGACGGTGACCCCGGGCTCGAGCGTGACCGGCACGCCCTCGACCCCGAACTTCTCGGTGGCCCCCGATTCCGCGAGGACCACCTCCGGCGCGAGCACCTGGACCGGCACGTCGCCGCTCTTCTCGTGGGCGGAGGCGGGCAGGGCGAGAGCTCGCCCGGCGACCCTGATCTCGGCGGCGGAGGCGCCTTGGGCCCCGGCGGCGACGTTGACGGTTTCCACGGCACCCTCGAGGACGGTGACCGCGCGGATGCGGCCCGCGTCCCGGTGCACCCGGACGACGGCGCCCGCGCCGAGCGTCACCTTCGGCTGCGGCCGGTAGCCCTCGGGGAACGTGTGGACGTAGCCCCACATCGCCATCGACGACCACGATCGCGGTCACGAAGCCCCAGAAGCCGCCGGCCGGCGTCGCCCGCTTCCACAGCATGCCGAGGATCACCGTGCCGAAGAGGGGCACGATGAAGAAGAAGACGAGCACCTGCAGGAACTCGAGGATGTTCGAGAACCACAGGAGCGCGTACGCCGCGCCGATCGACACGACCACGCCCAGGACCGAAGCCCAGCGGCCCATGGCCAGGTAGTGGGCGTCCTCGGCGTTCTTCCGGAGGAGCGGCTTGTAGACGTCGTACGTCCAGACGGTCGCGAACGCGGTGACGTTCCCGGCCATCCCCGACATGAACCCGGCGATCATCGCCGTCACCCCGAGGCCGAGGAGCCCGGGCCCGAGGTACTGCCCCATGAGGAGCGGCATCACGTCGTTGAACGTGTAGTGGGTGATGCGGGCCCGCGGGTCGCTCTCCGGGACGAGGACGAGGGGCAGGCCGTCCTTCGCGTAGAGGACGGCGAGGCCGAGGAGCCCGGGCAGGGTCACGATGATCGGCACGCACATCTTGAGCGCGGCGCCGATGAGCGTCCCGTTCTGGGCGGAGCGGAGGTCCTTCGCCACGATGACCCGCTGCACCTGCAGGAAGTCGGTGCACCAGTAGCCGAAGCTCACCGCGAGGCCGAGGCCGAAGACCATCCCGAACCAGTCGATCCCCATCGGGTTCGTGTCGAAGGAGCCGAGGTTCCGCCAGAGGCTCGTGAAGTCGGCGTTCTGCACGGTGGGGTGGACGATCGGGGCGTTTTTCTGGATGGCCCTCATCATGCCGCTCCAGCCGCCGGCGGAGATGAGGCCGAGGATCGGCACGAGGAGCGTGCCGAGCCAGATCAGGAAGAACTGGAGCACCTCGTTGAAGACCGCGGAGAGCAGCCCGCCGAGCGTCACGTAGACGGCCACGGTCACCGACGAGACCCAGATGCTCAGGTGGATGTCCCAGCCGAGGAGCAGGTTCAGGATCTTCGCCATCGCGAACATGCTGGCCCCGCTCACCATCACGGTGAGGAAGGTGAACGAGATGCCGGCGACCGTGCGCGCCCCCTCGCCGTAGCGCAGCTGCAGGTAGCCGGGCACCGAGTGGGTCCGGCTGATGTAGTAGAACGGCATCATCACGACGGCGAGGAAGAGGATCGCGGGGATGGCGCCGATCAGGTACGCGTGGGCGCCGAGCATGCCGTACTGGTAGGCCATCGCCGACCAGCCCATCGTCTCGAGCGAGCTGAGGTTGGCCGAGATGAACGAGAGGCCGGCCACCCAGGCGGTCATCTGCCGGCCGGCCATGAAGAAGTCCTCGCCGGTCCGGGCGAACTTCTTCAGGTAGACGCCGATGCCGATCACCATCGCGAAGTAGAGGACGACGATCACGAGGTCGAGCGGGCCGAGGGCGAGGAGGCGGGAACCGGCGCTCATGACAGCGCGCAGCCTACGCCGCGTCAGGCGCCGAGGTCAACGCACGGGGAGAGCACGCACGGGGAGAGCACGCGCCGGGCGCGCGATGCTACGGCTCGATCTCCCACGGGCGCTCCCACGACCGGAGGGCTCGCTGCCGGGCGGCCAGCGGAAGCACGATACGCTGCAGCTCTACTACGAGGCGCACCTTCTCCGGCAACTCCTCACCCCACCGAAGGGCCCGTTCTTCGTCTTCGGCCCGCGGGGCTCGGGCAAGAGCACCTGGGTCCGAAGTGCCTTCCCGCAGGGCCATCGGGTCGACCTGCTCGACGAAGCGCTCTACCAGTCCCATCTCGCGGACATCGGGGCGTTTGCCGGCGAGCTGCGGGGCCTCACTCCCGTCCATAATCGCCAGGTCGCTCACGCGTTGGAAGGAGCCGGCGGCGCATCCGGCCAGAGGCGCGCCAGCCGCAGCTCGACGGCCTCGAAGGGTTTGATGCGGACCACATCGGACCCGTTGCAGACGCCGACGATCGTCCAGGCCCCGTCCCGGAGGTGGAGGACCTCCAGCGTCCGGTCCGAGGGCTTCAGGAGCCACGCGTGTTGGACTCCGGCCGCGGCGTAGACCCGGAGCTTGCGGCCGCGGTCGATCTTCTCTGTCGCGGGAGAGAGCACCTCGCAGACCCAGTCAGGCGGGACCGAGAAGAATGCCTCTCCCGGCATGACCGGCATTCGCTCCCGCCGCCACCCGGCGAGATCCGGTACGACGACGTGGTCGCCCAGATGCAGCTCGGGCTCGTCGAGGATCCACCAGCCGCTCGGGCCCCCAGGGTCGTCGTCGTAAGGCCCGAGGATCCGGCCGACCCGCGACGCTGCCATCGCATGGAGCGGACCCGGGCGGGGGCTCAAGAACAACTCCCCCTCGAGGATCTCCGCCACCTTGTTCTCGGGGGCGTTCAGCACGTCCTCGTACGTCGCGCGTTTCATCGCTTCGGGCTCCGCTGGGGAGGTCTGAGGCCAGTCTATGCCCCAGGTCGAAGGCCCCGCAAGGTTCGCTTGGCCTGCCACATCTCACCTCCGATGGGACGGATGCTCGCATGGCGAAGCGACAGCGAAGGTCCGATCGGGCGGCGGTGGGCGGAGAGTTGAAGTCCGCGTGGCGCTTGGAGACACAGAAGGCCAGGGTGCGGGTCCCGCCCAGCTTCTCGAGCTGCTCGAGGGCGTTTCGGGCCCCGGGGCTGAGTGGGGACGTGTCGGGTGAGCTCCTCCTCGTCGAAGCGGGGGTTGCGCCAAGGGGATGTTCCGGTAGTCCACCTCGTCCGGGACGCCGAAGTACCGGAAGCGGCAGAGGAGGCCCTGCTTGACGCCCTCCACGAGGTCGCAGCGGTAGACGAGGTTTTCCTCGCACAAGGCCAGGAGGTCGCCCCCGTCGGTGCGCTCCGGGGTGGCGGTGAGGCTAGAGCAGGAACTTCGGGCGGAAGTGATCGATGGCGAAGCCGTCGCGGGGGAAGCGCTCGAGGTGGGCGACGCGGCCGAGGGTCTGGATCGACGCGAAGAGGACGTCGGCGTCTGGCTCCCGCTGCTGGCCCGTAGAAGCCCAGCCGGGCATCGGGCCGGATCCTTCGGAGGGTGTCCCAGGACTGCGGATTCCTCGGACCCTTCGGGTCCTCGGAATGACAGCGTGGCGGAACTCGGGGCGGTGGGAGTCGAAGGCGCTGAGCCAGGTCTTGCCGAGGCCGGTGGCGACGACGACGAGGCCGGCGGTGTTGCCCTGCGCTCGCGTCTCCCTCGAGCGCCGTCTTGCGCCGCCTGCTGGATGGGGTGGGGTGTGGGGATCGTGGCGGGCTCAGCCGGCACCTCGATCGGGCCTCGCGCCCATCTCGTCTCGGGCGATGTTTGCGGTGGGGGTCCTCCTCGCCTCCCGAGAAGAGGCGAGGGGATGCGGTTTCGTGGCCGACCGCGTCCTCTGGAGGTCGTGCTTAGCTTCGCGCCGGACCTGAGCCGGCAGTACGAAGGAGTAGCATCCGACCGCCTTGAAGAACGCCCCCCACCGAATCGACTACTCGCCCGAGGCAGTGGACCATCTCGCCGCACTGACCGCGCGCGAGAGCGCGACGGTCCTCGATGTGGTCGACCGACAACTCAGGCACGAGCCCACGCGGGCCACACGGAACCGCAAGGTGCTTCGGGCCAACCCCGTGGCCCCTTGGGAGCTTCGCATCGGCGAACTGCGCGTGTACTATGAGGTTCAAGAGGAACCCGACCGGGTGGTCGTGGTCAAGGCGGTGGGCGTCAAGGGTCGCGACCACGTGCGGATCGGCGGGGAGGAGGTTGAGCTGTGAAAACGGTGGAGATGGCCGAGGCCACAGCACCCCTCTCCGAGTACGCACGTGAGGCAAGAAAGCATGCCCTCGTCGTGACCCAGAAGGGCCGGCCAATCCTCGCGTTGGTGCCGCTGCCTCCCCACACGGACCTGGAAAACCTGGCCGTGACGACGCACCCGACCTTCCAGGCCA
This sequence comes from uncultured Acidobacteriota bacterium, assembly GCA_963697835.1. Lineage (GTDB taxonomy): Bacteria > Acidobacteriota > Vicinamibacteria > Fen-336 > Fen-336 > DATBSL01. The sequence continues at coordinate 613,626 of CAVOPG010000001.1, forward strand.
TCATGCGGCGCGCCGAGAAGCGCTACCGGGCGGAGGGAGGTCTGTCGACAGCGCAGGTCCGGCGGCAACTCGTAGCGCGCCGTGCGGCGAGGCGCAAGCGATAGCCGGAGAGCTCGAGCGACCAGCGCCCACATCGCGCGTCACGACTTCCCGAAGAGTCTTCGAACTGACGAGGGCCCTTGGGCCCAGCTCGATGCGCCAGGGTCGGCCCACCAGGCGTCCGAGAGTCTTGCTGAGGCGAGCGTTCGGCACCACGTCAATGCCGGCGAGCGCGCTCGACTCCCACAGCGCGCCGAGCAGCCGCAGGATACGCTCGACCCTGCGGGCGTCGGCGCGCCTCAGAGTCCTGGCCTCGGCCCCGGTCATACGCGCAGATGCTAGCAGGGTGGTCGCTGTTGAGTCGGACCCATCCTGCCCAGCCCGTGAGGCACACTCCGTGACCATGAGGATGGACGTCGGCGTTGCTTGCCCAGGGGCAGCACGGGGGGGAGAATGAACATGGGGACGGTGATGACCAAGGCGCTCCAGGACGCTTTCAAGGAAGCCGAGAAGCTTCCCGAGTCCGAGCAGGATGAGCTCGCGGCAGCGATCTGCGCGGGAATCGAAGCGGAACGAGCCTGGGAAGCGCGGCTGGCCTCGTCCCGGGGCGCACTGTCCGCGCTCGCGGACGAGGCTCTGGCCGAGCACCGTTCTGGCCGTACCCTCCCGCTCGACCCCGACGAGCAGTGACTTCCCGGACGTCGGCGCGGTTCCGCCTGGCCTTCAGGCGGCTGCCGGCTCGTGTGCAGAGACGCGCCCGCGCCGCCTACCGCCTCTTCCGGCAGGAGCCCTCGCACCCGAGCCTGCGCTTCAAGCTCGTGCACCCGAGCCGCCCGACCGGAAATATCGAGAGGAGCTGCTGCGCGAAGGGGTGGAGTGTCTCCTTACCGGCGATCTCGATACCGGGAAGGCAATCCTCCGCGACTACATCAACGCCACGATCGGCTTTGAGAAGCTCAGCCGCCTCACGGGGCGGCCGGCCAAGAGCCTCATGCGCATGCTCGGCCCCAGGGGGAACCCGCAGGCGCGCAACCTGTTCGAGGTGATCGGCCAGCTCCAGAGGATCGAGGGCCTGCACTTCGAGGTGTCGCTCAGACCTGCAAGCTAGCCCGGCGAATTACGCCGCCAGAGGCGCCGCGAACCTCTCGAACAGCGCGGCCGGCATCGGGGTCTCCAGCTTCCAGGTGATCCCCATCGGGCGCTGGCCGGTGTGGGTCACGTAGCGCACCGGGCCGAGAGCGACGAAGGCATCCCGGCGCGTCTCGCGGACGAAGAGGAAGAAGCGCCAGCCGTTTCGCTCCCGCTCGATGTACCTCCTACCCGGCAGGACGATCTCCCGGTGAAACCGGGTCAGGACCGGCAGCAGATCTTAGGCCTCGGTCCTATCTACCTCGCGACCGGTCTTCCGAGGTCCGCCTTCCCACACGCGGTCCTGCCAATGCGAGGAGAGATCTGCCGAGATTGGATGACACGATCACTGCGCGATCCTCCCGTCGAGGTCCCACAGGTCCGCCCAGCTCTGGCCCTCGCGCCAGAGGAACACCTGGCCCTTGATGAGCCGGCAGTTCCGGTCGGTCCGCGCGATCGCCGCCATGTCCGCCGCGGTGAGGGGCTCGGTCACCGCGGCCTCGAGGTTGGCGAGGAAGTTCGCCCGCTTCGCCGAGAACGGGATCGGCACCTGCCCCCGCTGGATCGCCCACTTCACGCACACGACCGCCGGGTGGACGCCGAGGCGATCGGCGATCGCGACGATCACGGGGTCCGCCGTGTCCACGGTGTCCTCGGGCGTGCGGTCCCGCTCCGGCCGGCCCGGGGAGCCGATCGGCGAGTAGCCGATCGGGACGATCCCGTGCTCCACCACGTACCGGAAGAGCGGCGGCTGCTGGAAGTGGGGGTGCAGCTCCATCTCGTTGGCCGCGGGCCGGACCCGAGCGTCGCGCAGGACGAGCTCGAGCTTGGGGATCGTCATGTTCGACGTCCCGATGTGGCGCACGAGGCCCCGCTCGACGAGCAACTCCATCTGCCGCCACGTCTTCATGTAGCTCTCGTGCACGTACGGCTTCGCGTCCGCGCCGCGCGAGGTCACGTCGCACCCGGGCGGGTGGAAGTTCGGGAAGGGCCAGTGCACGAGGTAGAGGTCGAGGTAGTCGAGCTGCAGGTCGCGCAGGCTCTTCTCGCAGGACGGGACGACGTCCCGCTCGCCGTGCCTGTCGTTCCAGAGCTTGGAGGTGACCCAGAGGTCCTCGCGCCTCACCCCGGAGCGGAGAATGGCGCGCAGCGAGTAGCCGATCAGGTGCTCGTTGCCGTAGACGGAGGCGCAGTCGAAGTGCCGGTAGCCGACCCTGGCGGCCTCGAGGACCGCCGCGGCCACCGTCTCTCCGGAGACGGCGTCCGAGCCGAACGTCCCCAGCCCGACCACCGGCATCTTCGCCCCGGTGTGGACCGCGCGCCTCGGCACGAGATCGGGAAGGATGCCGTCGTCGGCCAGGGCGTACGGACGGCCGGTGCTCACCGCACCTCCTCGTCGAAGACTACGGCCACCTTCCCGCACCGGCCGCTCGCCATGAGGGCGTAGGCGTCCGCAGCCCGGTCGAGCGTGAAGCGGTGGGTGACGAGCGTCTCGGGGTGGATGCTCCAGCGGACGAGGCGCTCGACCAGCTCCTCCATGCGCCAGATGGTCGTGACCCACGAGCCGTGGACCGACTTCTGGTCGTGGATGATGTCCTCGGAAGGCCGGAAGCCGACCGTGCCCCCCTCGCCCATGAAGCACGCCTTGCCCCACTTGCGGGTGGCCTGGATGCAGGTGAGGCGGGCGGCGTCGCTCGCCGAGCAGTCGAAGGCCCGCTCGACGCCCGCGCCCCCGGTCAGGGCGCGCACTTCCGCGACGTTGTCCGGCCCCGCCGCGAGCACCTCGTCGCAGAGGCCGAGCGAACGGGCGAGCTCCAGGCGCTCCGGCCGGACGTCGATCCCCACGACGCGCTCGGCGCCCATGGCCTTGGCCAGCATCGCGGCGGCGAGGCCGACCGGCCCGAGGCCGGTGACGAGGACGGCGTCGCTGCCGCTCACGCCGACGCGCTCGATGCCTTCGAAGACGGTGCCGAAGCCGCACGCCACCTGCGCGCCGTCCGAGTAGGTGAGCGAGTCGGGCAGGAGGACGAGGTCCTTCTCCTCCGCGAGGACGTAGGGAGCCATCCCGCCGTGTCGCTGCCAGCCGTAGGCGCGGCGCCAGGGGCTCGTGCACGAGATCATGTAGCCGCGGCGACAGTCGTTGCAGAGCCCGCAGCCGGAGATGTGGTAGAGGATGACCCGGTCGCCTTCCTTGAAGCGCCGGCAGCCGGGGCCGCGCTCGACGATCTGCCCGCAGGGCTCGTGCCCCGCGATCATCCCCGGCTGGTAGCCCTCCGGCCCCTTGCCGAGGTGCTGGTGGTAGATGCAGCGGATGTCGGAGCCGCAGATGGTCGAGCTCTTCGTGCGCACGAGGACCTCGCCGTGGCCCGGCGTCGGCACTTCGAAGGTCCGCAGCTCGACGGTGCTGTTGCCCGGCAGGACCGCACCCCGCATCCGCGTGGGTCGCTCGGTCATGTTGTCCTCCACCCCGGCGGCCGAAGCATATAGCCGGACGGGTCGACACGAGGGATCGCCGGGACGATTACCCCGACCCGATCGCCGCGCGCAGGGCCTTCTCGGCCTCCGCGCTCCAGTAGCCGCAGTCGAGCTGCACGAAGACGGAGGTGTAGGGCAGCGTCAGCGTCGTCTTCAGCAGGAGCACACGGAACTTGTGCCCCGCCTCCTCGAGGAGGGCGATCATCTCGTCGTGGGGCAGGCACCGGGTCGCCTTCCCGGCGAGGGCGGCGGCCAGTGCCGCGCGGTAGGCGGTCACCCCGGGAGCGTGCGCCTCGGCGACGAACGGCAGCTCGGCGTCCGTGTGCAGGATCGGCCGGATGTGGCGGGACCTCGCGACGGCCTCGAGGACGCCTCGCAGGACCTCGACGTGGTCGGAGCCGGTGGCGACGGTGTCGATGCCGGCGCTCGCCGACCAAGGGTAGGCCGAGTCCGCGACGACGATCCAGTTGCGGTGGCCGAGGAGCGGGAGCTTCTCTTCGACGATGGCGCGCCACTGCGGGGCCTGGGCGGGGGTCGATGCGGTCGTCATGGCGGGAAGCTACGCCGTCACCGGCGGCGAGGTCAATGAGCCGGTGAGTTCAGCCCTTGACGACCCATCCCTTCGCCGCGAGCACGGGGCGCAGCCGCTCCCGCTGGTCGCCCTGGATCTCGACGATGCCGTCTCCCGCCGTGCCGCCCGTGCCGCAGGCGCGCTTCAGCTCGGCGGCGAGCGCCGCGAGGAAGGCCTGGTTTCGCGGCAGGCCGCCCACCACGGTCACGCTCTTGCCCCCGCGGCCCTTCTTCTCGAGGCGGAGCGCGCACACGACCCGAGCCGGGACCGGCTCGAGAGCGGCCGTCGAGCAGCGACAGTCGTCGAGCGGCCACCCGCACTTCGGGCACAGGCGACCCTGGCCCGTCTCGTAGACGGGACGTCCATCGCGCACACGGTATTCTCACCCCGAGCACCGGTTCACGGTGTCGTTCCCTGGGGAGTGACGTAATCTACGGAAGAGGGGGGGAGGAGGCAATGTCGAGAAAGGCCATCCTCGTGATCGAAGACGAGGCGGCCATTGCCATCTTCATCCAGCAGGCTCTGGAGAGGCTCGGGTACATCGTGGTGGGCCCGGTGGCGTCGGGCGAGGAGGCGTGGGCGCGCTTCGCGGCCGAGCCGGCGGATCTCGTGCTGACGGAGATCCGCCTGCGCGGGGCCATGGACGGGATCGAGGCCGCGGCCCTCTTGCGAGACAGGTTCGGCGTGCCCGTCGTCTACATGACCGCGGACGCGGACGAGGAGGCTCTGCACCGCGGCGGGACAACGGCGCCTTTCGGGCATCTGGTCAAGCCGTTCCAGGAGCAGGACCTGCAAGCGGCGCTGGAGATGGCGTTCTACCGGCATCGGCTCGAGGCGGCACAGCGCGCCGCCAACCTCGAGTTGGAGGGCCGGGTCGCCGAGCGGACCGCCGAGCTGCAGGAGACGACCGAGCGGCTCCTCGCCGAAGTGGCGGAGCGAAAGCGGGCGGAGGATGCGCTACGGGAGGCGAGCGCGCTCAACCAGCAGATCATCGCCAGCGCCCAGGAGGGCGTCATCGTCTACGACCGCGATCTGCGGTACCGGACCTGGAACCCGTTCATGGAGCGGTTGTCGGGCGTTGCGGCCCGCGACGCGCTGGGCCAGCGGGCGCCGGACCTCTTCCCCTTTCTCCTCGAGCAGGGAGTGATCGAGAGGGTCGAAAAGGCGCTGGCGGGCGAGACGCCTCCGCCGATCGACTTCCCGTACGTCCTGGCCGACGGCACATCGGGCTGGTCGATGGACTCCACGTCCCCCCTGCGCGACTCGGAGGGCCGCGTCGTCGGCGCCATCGGCATCGTGAAGCCCATCACGGAGCGCAAGCAGTCGGAGCAGGAGATCCGGCGGCTCAACGAGGAGCTGGAAGGCCGCGTCGCCGACCGTACGGCTCGCCTGGCCGAGCGCGAAGCATGGCTGCGGGCCATCCTGGCCTCCGTCCCCGAGGCGGTCGTCACGATCGAAGACGACGGGAGGGTCGCCTCCTTCAACGCGGCGGCGGAACGCACCTTCGAGTATGCGGAGGCGGAGGTGGTGGGGCGGAACGTGAGCCTGCTGATGCCGTCGCCGTACCGCGAGGAGCACGATGGCTTCCTCGGGCGCTACCGGCACACGGGCGAAGCGCACATCATCGGCACGGTTCGCGAGGCGGAAGGCCAGCGGAGGGACGGAACGGTCTTCCCCCTCGAGATCTGGGTCCGGCAGATGGAGCACGAGGGCCGGCGCGCCTTCGTCGCCACCCTCAGGGACGTGACCGAGCACAAGCGGATCGTCGAATCACTCCGGGCCTCCGAGGCCCGCTACCGCCTGCTGTTCGACCGGAATCTCGCCGGCGTCTATCGTTCGACGCTCGACGGGAAGATCATCGAGTGCAACGACGCCTTCGCCCGCATCTACGGGTACGAGTCGCGGGCTGAGCTCGAGGGGCGCGATGCGCACGAGCTCTACCCCTCGCCATCTGTGCGCGAGGACTTCATCACGAGGCTCAGGCAGACGGGCGATCTCGTGAACTGCGTGAGCCCGGGCCGCCGAAAGGACGGCAGTGAGATCTGGACGCTCGAGAACGTCAGCCTGGTGGATTCGGAACCTCCCGGCGTCCTCGAGGGCACGCTGGTCGACGTGACCGAGCGCAAGCGCGCGGAGGAGGAGCTCAGGGAGAGCGAGATGCGGTTCCGCAGCCTCGCCGAGGCCGCCTTCGAGGGAATCGGGATCTCGGAGGGGGGCTTTGTTGTCGACGCGAATCCCCAGGTGGCCGCGATGCTCGGCTACACCGTGGCCGAGATGATCGGGCGGCCCGTGTCGGACTTCATCGCCCCCGACTCGCTCGCAATCGTCGAGGAACGCCAGCGGTCGGGCTCGGAAGGTCTCTACGAGCATTACCTCCGTCGCAAGGACGGCTCGGTCTTTCCTGCCGAGGCGCACGCGAGAGCCTTCCCGTTCCACGGACGTCAGTTGCGGGTCACGGCGCTGCGGGACATCACCGAACGCAAGCGGGCCGAGGAGGAGCAGGCTCGCTTGAGCCGGGCCGTGGCCCAGGCGGGCGAGTCCATCGTGATCACGGACCCGGAGGGGACCATCGTGTACGTGAACCCCGCTTTCGAGCGAATCACGGGTTACACGCGCGGGGAGGCGGTCGGGCAGAACCCCCGGATCCTCAAGAGCGGGCGGCAGGACGAAGCCTTCTATCGCGGCATGTGGGACACCCTCGTGCAGGGCGGGGTGTGGAGCGGTCGCATCGTGAATCGGCGCAAGGACGGCACGCTCTTCGATGAGGACGCGACCATCGGGCCGGTGCGCGATGCGTCGGGGCGGCTCGTGAACTACGTGGCCGTGAAGCGTGACGTCAGCAGCGAGGTGCTCCTGCAGCAGCAGCTGCAGCGGTCCCAGAAGATGGACGCGGTCGGTCGCCTCGCCGGTGGCGTCGCCCACGACTTCAACAACCTGCTCTTCGTCATCACGAGCTATGGCGAGATCGTGCTCCGGAGCCTCCCCGCCGAGAGCCCGCTCCGGGGAAAGGTCACGCAGATCCTGAAGGCGGCGGATCGGGCGGCGGAGCTCACGCGGCAGCTTCTCGCCTTCGGCCGCAAGCAGGTACTCCAACCGAGGACCCTGGACCTGAACGTCATCGTCTCCGACATGGGAAGCATGCTGCAACGAGTGATCGGCGAGAACATCAAGATCGTGACCCGGCTCCAGCCCCTCCTCGCCAACGTCAGGGCGGACCCCGGTCAACTCGAGCAGGTCGTCATGAACCTGGCCGTCAACGCCCGGGACGCCATGCCCGACGGCGGTCGGCTCGTGGTCGAAACCCGCAATGTCCACGTCGCCGGAGACTACGCGGCGAGCCACCCGCCGGTCGCCCCCGGGCGGTATGCAATGCTCGCCCTCAGCGACACGGGGTCGGGGATGACGGCGGAGACGCAGGCCCACATCTTCGAGCCGTTCTTCACCACCAAGGAACTCGGAAAGGGCACCGGCCTCGGTCTCTCCACCGTCTACGGGATCGTGAAGCAGAGCGGGGGGTACGTCTGGGTCTACAGCGAGGTCGGTGTCGGGACCACCTTCAAGGTCTACCTCCCTGCCGTCGACGAGGTGACCAGCAACGCGGAGGACGAGAGCAGCGGGGTCGCCCTGCCGCGCGGCAGCGAGACGGTGCTCGTGGTCGAGGACGAGGAGTCGGTTCGCGACGTGCTTCACCAGATGCTCGAAGGCAATGGCTATCGCGTCAAGATGGCGCGCGACGGCGCCGAGGCCTTCCAGATCGCCGGCACCCACGCGGACGCGATTCACTTGTTGGTGACCGACGTGATCCTGCCCGGAATGACCGGGTGCGACGTCGTGGAGCGGGTCACTGCGACGCACCCGGAGACGAAGGTGCTCTACATCTCCGGCTACACCGAGGAAGCCATCAGCCGGCACGGTGTCGTCTCGCCCGGCACGGCCTTCCTGAGCAAGCCCTTCGGAGCCGCAGCGTTCCTGCTCAAGATACGTGATCTGCTGGATCGGCGCTAACGTCCTCCTCGCCCGCGGGCTGTCAAGTCGCGGTGCCTCTCTGCCATGATCTCGCTCACCCGCGTCAGCAAGCAGTACGGCCGGCAGGTGCTCTTCGTCGAGGCGTCCTTCCAGCTCAATCCCGGCGAAAAGGTCGGGCTCGTGGGACCGAACGGGGCCGGCAAGACGACGCTCTTCCGCATGATCGTGGGCGAGGAGGCCCCGGACGAGGGCGAGGTGTCCGTCCCGAAGAAGCTCACGATCGGCTACTTCCGCCAGGACGTGGAGGAGATGTCCGGCCGCTCCGTGCTCGACGAGGCGATCGCCGGCAGCGGCCGCCTGGGCGACCTCCACCACGAGCTCGAGGACCTGCAGCACGCGATGGGCGACCCCGGCCGGGCGGACGACACGGACCGCATCCTCGCCCGCTTCGGGGAGGTCCAGGAGGAGTACGACCACCTCGGGGGCTACGCGCTCGAGGCGCGGGCCCGGGAGGTCCTCCACGGCCTCGGCTTCGACGACGAGAGAATCGACGGCGACGTGGGCGCCCTCTCCGGCGGCTGGAAGATGCGCGTGGCCATGGCGCGCGTGCTCCTCGGCCGGCCCGACGTCCTGCTGATGGACGAGCCCACCAACCACCTCGACATCGAGTCGATCCTCTGGCTCGAGGCCTTCCTGAGGTCCTACCCGGGGGCCCTCTTCATGACCTCGCACGACCGCGAGTTCATGAACCGGGTGGTGACGCGCATCGCCGAGATCGACGACGGCGACGTCACCGCCTACACGGGCAACTACGACTTCTACGAGCGGGAGCGCGCCGCCCGCGAGGCGAACCGCGAGGCGGCCTACGCGCGGCAGCAGGCGATGCTCGCCAAGGAGCAGCGGTTCATCGAGCGCTTCTCCGCCCACGCGGCGAAGGCCGCGCAGGTGCAGAGCCGGGTGAAGGCCCTCGAGAAGATCGAGCGGATCGAGCTGCCCAAGAGGCGGCAGGTCGTGCGGTTCGACTTCCGGCGGCCGCCCCGCTCCGGCGAGGAGGTCGCGACCCTCGAGGGCGTGAGCAAGCGCTACGGGAAGCGCGTCGTCCACGACGGCCTCAGCCTGATGATCCGGCGCGGGGAGCGCTGGTGCGTCATGGGGAAGAACGGGGCGGGGAAGACGACGCTCCTCAAGATGGTGGCGGGCGTCCTCGAGCCCGACTCCGGCCGGGTGAAGCTCGGGGCGAGCCTCAAGATGGGCTACTTCGCCCAGCAGGCGCTCGAGCTCCTCGACCCCGACCTGACCGTCTGGGAGCAGATCCAGGCGGACTTCCCCCACGAGAGCGTGGGGGCGCTCCGGAACCTGCTCGGGAGCCTTCCAGTTCTCGGGCGACGAGATCGAGAAGCGGATCCGCTCGCTCTCCGGCGGCGAGAAGTCGCGCCTCGTGATCGCGCGGATGCTCTACGACCCGCCGAACTTCCTCGTCCTCGACGAGCCCACGAACCACCTCGACCTCGCGACGAAGGAGATGCTGGTCGAGGCGCTCCGCGAGTTCGACGGGACGATGCTCTTCGTCTCGCACGACCGGACGTTCCTCCGCGGCCTCGGCAACCGCGTGCTCGAGCTGGGCGGGGAGAGCGGCACCGAGGCGCAGCCGCACCTCTACCCCGGCTCCTACGTCGAGTACGTGGCCAGGACCGGGCACGAGGCCCCGGGCGTCCACGCCTGAGGCGGGAGGCGGTCAGGGGGTCTCGGTCCCCTCCTGACCGGCGGCGCCGGCGGCGCCGGCCAGGAGCAGGGCCGAGGCGAGGCGGAGGCGCATCCATCCAGCTTACCTGCACTAGGGCGTCGTCGCCTCGGGAGGCCGGAGCAGTGTGAAGAAGATCACAGGTGGCCGGGGTTCCTCCGGTCCCGCCGTGTCCGAGGCGGCCGGTATGATCGGGCAATGACCACGGCTCTCGATCTCGACGGGGGACTCGCACGGCTCGGCTACGAGTCGTTTCGGCCGGGGCAGCGAGAGGCGATCGAGACGCTGCTGCAAGAGGGCCGACTGCTGCTGGTGGCCCCGACCGGCGGCGGCAAGAGCCTCATCTACCAGCTCCCGGCGAGTCTCCTGCCCGGCACGAGCCTCGTCATCTCCCCGCTCGTGTCGCTGATGCACGACCAGGTGCAGGCGCTCGAGGCGCGCGGGGTGCCGGCGACCTTTCTCGCGGCGACGCTCTCCGCCGAGGAGATGCGCCAGCGGATCGCGAAGCTGCGGGCCGGCGCCTTCAAGCTGGCCTACGTCGCGCCCGAACGGCTCGCCTACCCCGGCTTCCGCGCCCTCGCCGTGGGTCTCGCTCCGCCTCTCGTGGCCGTGGACGAGGCGCACTGCATCAGCGAGTGGGGCCACGACTTCCGGCCCGACTACCTGGAGATCGGCGCCCTCCTCGCCGAGATGCGGCCTCCACGCGTCCTCGCCTGCACCGCCACCGCCACCCCGGTCGTCCGCGACGAGATCCTCGTCCGCCTGGGCCTCGGCCCCGACACGCCGCAGATGCTCCGCGGCTTCGCGCGGCCGAACCTGGCGCTCCGCGCCCGGCACGTCGCCTCGGAGCGCGAGAGGGACGGGAGCGTGGACGCGCAGCTCGCCGAGGCGCTCTCTGGGCCGGGGGCGGGCCGAGGCACCGCGATCGTCTACGCGCCGACGCGCCGGGTCACGGAAGAGGAAGCCGCGCGGCTCTCGGCCCGAGGCTGGCGCGCCGCCGGCTACCACGCGGGCATGACCGGCGAAACACGCACGCGCGTCCAGCGGGCCTTCTCGGACGGCGCGCTCGAGGTCGTCGTGGCGACGAACGCCTTCGGCATGGGCATCGACCGGGCGGACGTGCGTGCGGTCGTCCACCTCGCTCCGCCCGGGTCGGTCGAGGCCTACTACCAGGAGGTCGGGCGCGCGGGGCGCGACGGCCAGGAGGCCTTCGGCCTGCTGCTGCACTCGCCCGGCGACCTGCCGCTGCGCCGGCGCCTCATCGAGGGGAGCGGGGGCGAGGGGCCGTCCCGGCCGGAGGTCGTCGAGCACAAGTGGAGCCTCTTCCTGGACCTCATGCGCTGGGCGGAGGGCGGCAGCTGCCGACACGACGCCATCCTGCGCTACTTCGGCGACGAGGCCGAGACGCTCTCCGGCTGCGGCCGCTGCGACGTCTGCCGCGAGATCGGCGGGGGCGAGGCGAGCGAGGAGGAGACGAGCCTCCTGGTGAGGAAGGCCCTCTCCGCGGTCGCGCGCGTCGACCGTCGCTACGGGCTCACCGCCGCGGTGAAGCTGCTCGCCGGGCTCCCCGACCCGCGCCTCCTCCGCGCGGGCCTCGATCGCACGCCGACCTTCGGCGCGCTCCGCGGGCACCCCGAGCCGTGGATCACGCAGCTCCTGCGACGCTGCGTCACCGCCGGCTGGGTGGACTTCACGCCCGGCGAGAAGCCGGTCGTCCTGCTCACCGGCTCGGGCCGGGCGGTGATGAAAGGCGATCGGCCCGCGCTCCTCGTCCTGCCGCGCGAGATGGAAGGGGCGGCGTCTGCGGGTCGCGCCGGGGCCGGCGTTCGATCCGGCCGGGTCAAGGAGACGACGGAGGCTCTCCCACCCGACGCCCAGCCCGTCTTCGAGGCGCTGCGGGCGCTGCGTCTCGAGCTCGCCCGCGAGGAGAGCGTGCCCGCCTTCGTGGTCGCCAGCGACCGCACGCTGCGCGACGTCGCCCAGCTCCGGCCCCGCACCATCGACGAGCTGAAGCTCGCCCACGGGATAGGGCCGGCCAAGGCCGACCGCTACGGGGCGAGGCTCCTCGCGACGGTGGCGCGGGCGGCCGGGCGCTGAGCCAAGGGAAACCGACGGGCGTGTCCATTTCTCCCGCCGCGGCGTCGCGTGCGCGGGAGTCTACGAGGTGCGCGCGAGGTCCTGGCTGCCCCAAGCCCGGCGCTCGCCCCAGCCCGAGGGGGCCCCGGGGACCCACCCGGCGCGCCGGCTCCGCCTTGTGCTACACTTGATTCCGTCTAGTCGCCGTTGTTCTGGCGTTGTCGGAGTACGGACCGCCCAATGGGGGGCGGTGCTGACGTTCGGGCGCACAGGCGACGAGGCAAGCTAGCAGAGGCCGAAGGAGGCCTGTACGCAAATGATCGAAGGCACCGTCAAGTGGTTCAACGAGTCCAAGGGCTTCGGGTTCCTGTCGCGCGAGGGTGGTCCGGACGTTTTCGTCCACCACACTGAGATCAAGGCCGACGGGTTCCGCACCCTCAACGAGGGCGACAAGGTCAAGTTCGAGGTGGTGGACAGCCCGAAGGGCCCCCGCGCCGCGAACGTGACCAAGGCCTGACGAGCTCGTCAGACCCAGGGGCCCGGGGCCGAGAGGTTCCGGGCCCTTCGTGTTTCTAGACACGGCGACCGGCCCCGGTCCCGACTGCTAGACTGCGGAATGCTCGTCCCGACGAGGAAGGCGCGATGAGCCCCGACAGCACCCCCTCCCTGGAGGCGCTGCTCCTGCAGGCGATCGGCATCCTGCCGCTCGCCGTGCTGAGCTTCCTGCTCAGCCGCGCGATCCGGCGCGACTCCCTGCGCTACTTCTGGCGCGCCTGGACCAGCCTCGCGATCGCGATCTTCTCCCTCTACGCCTCCCTGCGCTGGCCCGCGGCGCGGGCCGTGCTCGAGCCGGTCTACTTCCTGGGCGAGTCCGTCTTCGCCGGCCTCATTCTCGCCGGCTGCCGCAACCTGGCGACGGGGGCGCGGCTCGGCCGGCGAAGTCGGTGGCTGCTGCTGCCGGCCGCCGCCCTCGCGGTGGCCCTCGCCCACCTCCACGGCGAGTTCACCGTCCGATTCATCCCCCAGGCGGCCGTCATGACCGTGCTCTTCGCCTTCGCCCTGCACGCGGTTCGCGACGTGCCGCCCGGCGGGCGCGGCCGCATCGGCACGCCCCTGCTGCAGCTCTCGCTGCTCGCCCTCGTCGTGCTCTTCGCCCACTACGTGCTGGTGCTGTCCTGGTCGGGTTGGACCGGGGCGAGCCTGCCCCGCGCGTACTCGCACTACACCTCGCTCAACGATCTCCTCCTGGAGACGGTCCTCGGCTTCGGGACCCTCATCGTCGTCTTCGAGCGCGAGCACCGCGAGCTCGAGCTCGCCAACGAGGAGCTCCACGCGGCGCGGGAGCGCCTCGAGACGATGGCCCGGGTCGATCCTCTCACCGCTTCGCTCAACCGACACGCGTTCTACTCGATGGTCGAGGGCCACCGCGCGTCCGGGGGGGCGTCCGGCTGCGTGGCGCTCATGGACCTCGACGCCCTCAAACCCGTCAACGACACGTTCGGCCACGCGTCGGGCGACGCGGCCATCCGCGCGGTGGCCCGGGCGATCCGCCAGGTGGTCCGGGCCGACGACCTCGTGTACCGGTGGGGCGGCGACGAGTTCCTGGTGGTGCTCTTCGGGGTGTCGGAGGAGGAGGCGCGCCGGAGGCTCGACGGCCTCGATGCGATGCTCGAGGTCGTGTCGATTCCCGGCGCGTCACGGCCGCTCGCGGTGCATGTCTCGGTGGGGGTTGCGGCCTTCTCGGCGGTCGACGGGCTGGAGAAGGCGCTCGAGGCGGCGGACGAGCGGATGTACCACCGCAAGCTCGCGCGGCGCTCGACGCCGGGCCGGGCGGTCTAGCGCGGGGGGGTCGGGAGGCTCCGACCCCTCGCGGGAAACGCGACGACGGCGAGCGACGGGTCGCCGAGCAGGTTCCACCCCTCGACCACCGGCACGGACCCGGGCTCCTCCGCAACCGCGCGCGCCTTGGCCCGCCGGATGGCCTCGCCGAGGGCCACACGGCCCCGCGACAGCTCGTCGTAGAGGCGCTCGTAGAGGGCCGCCTGCAGCGGGGCGTCGGTGATGCCGGCGGGGCCGAAGGCCGCGACCGCGCCGCCGCCCGGCTTCAGCAGCAGCGACTCGTTCACCGACGGGCCGAAGATGTACTGGAAGAACTGGACCTGACAGGCCCAGGTCAGGACGACCGTCGTCGGGCAGTTCGCCCGTCGCGCCTACCGACCCGCGCCGCACCCGGCGATCCCTGCGGCCTCCGTCATGCGCCCCGCGTCGGGGCGGAACGAGGCGAGCAGCTTCTCGGCCAGGGCGATGAGCCGGTCGTAGCGACCGTCGGCGCGCATCGTCTTCTCGAACGCCCCGAACTCCGTCTCCATCGCGTCCATCTCCGGGCCGGTGAGCAGGCGCTCGGACATCGGGTACAGGATCCGATCCTCCTTCAGGATGTGGGCCCGCAGCAGGGGGATGAAGCCGGCGGCGGTTTCGAGCAGGAGAGCGGTCTCGGCCGCGCCGAGCGGGCCCACGCCCTCGCCCACGTGGAAGATCACTCCCACGTGCTGCCGGCCCTGGCGGTGCTCGTGCAGCATGACGGCGAGCGGCCCCGTCTCGCGCGGGAAGCCGCGCTCGATCATCCGCCGGAAGAGGATGTCCTCCTCCTTCCCGTGGTGACAGGCGTCCGCGAAACCGCGGAAGAAGGCGGCGTACTCCGCCGCGAGGGCCCGCTCCGGAGCGAGGCCTCCCTCCAACTCGATCGCGAACGTCTCCAGGGACCCCAGCACCCGCTCGATGAGCCGGTGCTCGTTCATCAGGACCTCGATCGCCTTCGCCACGCCGCCTCCTCGCTCTCGCCCTCCCTTTATCGGCGAGTCCGGGCGGGGGGGCCATGACGGCCGTCAGGTCCGTCGGCGCTTTCAGGCCGGGCCCGAGAGGCCGTAGACCGCGTCGTACTCCGCGAGCTGCGTCAGGGTGACGAAGCGCGCCGGGGGCCGCGTCGCCTCGGCGAAAGCGAGCGTGTCGTCGTCGAGCGCCACGGCGGGGTTGCGGGCGCGCAGGTGGCGCACCAGCCGCCGCACGTTGTCGAGCCGGGAGGTCGAGGCCCCGCCCTCGAGGGCGGCGAAGTTCACGAGGGTGGTGGTGAAGACGCGGAGCGGCTCCCAGCGGCCGTCGAGGAACGCCACCAGGTCCACGAGCAGACCGGCCTCCCACGGCGGGTCGGGGGGCAGCTGGCGGACCACGATCCTCCCGATGCCGGCCCACGGCGCTTCGCGCCCGTGGCCCTCGCGTGTCGTCACCCGGAGGCCGGTCTCGAGGATCTCGACCTTGTGGGCCAGGAAGCGGAGCGCGGCCGCGGCGGCGTCCACGGAAGCCTGGCCCTTGATCGAGATCGCCCCCCGTCTGAGGGCGGTGGGCCCGGGGCCGGCGTCGACGCGCTCGGTCATCCGCAGCCGTTGCCTCTCGGCGTCGCCCGACAGGATGCGGGCGGCCGGCGCTTTGGCTCCGCTGCCGGCCCGGGGAAGCGGCGCGGTGGACGGAGTGGCCGGGGCGGCCGTGCGGGCCGCGGGGCGGGGCGGCGTGCGCCGCTTCCGGGGTCGGGCCAGCTCGCGGAGGGCGGCAAAGCCGCGCAGCATCGGGATCAGGAAGAAGGCGCGGGCCACCACCCCGCCCACGGGCGGTGTGCCGCCCGCCTGCGCGGCCGAGGCGAGGACGAAGATGCCGTCCAGCACGAAGAGCGCGACGGCAATCCCGAGGGCCATGATCGAGCGCCCCCGCACGAACCAGGCGAGGACCCCGTAGACGAGCCCCGCGAAGACCGAGGGCCAGCCCGCCCCGATCCCGCGGAGGAAATCGGCGCCGGTCGCCTCGACGAGGAGGCCCACCACGACGTTGAGCACCGCGACGGCCGCCACCACCTGCCAGGCCGCGGCGTGGCGCGTCGCGGGGTCGCCGGAAGAGCCGGGAACCGGCTCCCCGTCCCGGGTGAGCCGCAGCTCGGGGACGAGGAACGGGCTCGCCAACTGGATCTCGAGCGTCGAGCCGTCGTGGAGCGCTATCCGCTGGGCCTCCTTGAGCTCCTTGGGGTCCGCGAAGGAGGCGGCGGGCTGGCCGTCGAGGGACACCGAGAGGTCCTTGTACGCACCACGCCACGAGACGCCGAGGCGCGGCGTGCCGCCGGGGTCGAGGGCGAAGGCTTTGTCGGGCAACGGGAGCTACTCGTCTTCGAGAGACGCCTGTCGGATGCGCTTCACCACGCTGCGCTCGCGCTTCTGCTTCAGCCGCCGCTCGACGGCCCCGGGCCTGGGCTGGGTCAGCCGCCGCGGCCGCGGGGCCGGCACCGCCCGCTCGACGAGCTTCCTGACCTTTTCCCGCGCGTCCTCGAGGTTGCGAAGCTGGTCGCGCGTGCGCTGGCTCGTCACCACGAGCCGCCCGCCCGACGTCGAGCCGCCCGGCGGCGAGCGAAAGGAGGCGCGCCCGTGCCGGGGCCGAGAGGCCGGCGACCCCGGCGAGGTCCACGCGCAGCTCGACTTTCGATGCGACCTTGTTGACGTTCTGTCCGCCGGGGCCGGACGAGCGCACCGCGCGCCACTCGATCGCGCTCTCGGGGACGAGGATGCCCTTCGCGATCCGGATCGGTTCCGCCATGGCCGGACTTTGAAGCCGGCGACGCCGGGTCGTCAAGGGTGAAGTGTGGCCGGGCGCGGCCCGCGGGCCTACAATCCCGCTGCCGCCCCGCCGCGAAGGGGGAACGGGACCACCGGGAGGACAAGGATGGCGAACGTCGCGATGCTGGGCACCGGCCTCATCGGCCTCTTCTACACGATGAGCCTCACCGGGAAGCGGAGCCGGGACCGCGTCGTGGTCGTGCAGGGCCGCGACCCCGAGAAGACGAAGGCCTTCGCGGAGAAGCACGGGATCCCGCGCTGGACGACGAGCCTCGGCGAGGCCGTCTCGGCCGCGGACGTGGACCTCGTGGTCGTCGGCCTGCCGAACCACCTCCACCTGGAGGCGGTCGACGGCGGCCGCCCGGGCCGGCAAGGGCGATCCTCTGCACGAAGCCCCTCGCCCGCACCGCCGCCGAGGCGAAGGAGATGCTCGACGCCGTCGAGAAGGCCGGCGTCTTCCACGGCTACCTCGAGGACCTCGTCTACACGCCGAAGACGCTGAAGGCCCTCCAGTCCGTCCGCGCCGGCGCCATCGGCCGCGTGCTCTGGACCCGCTCGCGCGAGGCGCACCCCGGACCGCACAGCGACTGGTTCTGGACGAAGGAGATGTCGGGCGGCGGCGCCCTCGTGGACATGGGCTGCCACTGCATCGAGATCGGCCGCAGCTTCGTGGGCAAGGACGTGCGGCCGGTCGAGGCCGTCTGCTGGGGCGCGACGCAGGTGCACCCCATCGAGGCCGAGGACTCCGTGGTCGGCCTCGTGCGCTACGCGAGCGGCGCCGTCGCGCAGTTCGAGGCGGCGTGGACGTTCCGCGGGGGCATGGACCTGCGCGACGAGGTCTCCGGCAGCGACGGCACGATCTGGCTCAACCACTGGCTGCGGACCGGCTTCGAGATGTTCTCGGCCCCCGGCGCCGGCGGCTACGTCGCCGAGAAGGCGGAGGCGGAGTCCGGCTGGCTCTTCCCGGTGGGCGACGAGCCGTCGGCCCTCGGCTACGACGCCATGTTCGCCGACATGCTCGACGCCTTCGACGCAGAAGCGCGCGCCGGTCGAGACGTTCTACGACGGCTACGTCGTGAACGCGATCATGGACGCCTGCTACCGCTCGATGGAGACGAAGCGGTGGGAGCCGGTCGTCGCTCGACGACTGGCGCGGGGCGACGGAGGCGGAGTCCGCGGGCGCGCACGTCGAGTACGACGCCCGGCACTGGCTCATCAAGACCGAGCGGATGCCGGACGGGCGCCGGAAGCTCATCCTGAAGGACAAGCAGACGGGCGAGGTGACCCAGCGGGTGGAATGATGTCATCCCGAGGAGCACCGTCCGAGTCGGGCGACGAGGGATCCGCAATCTCGGCCGACCCCTCGGGACCGGGCCGACGGGAGTCCTTCGGGGTGACGGGATGAAAGCCATGGTGCTCGAGCGGCCGGGGGAGCCGCTGCGCGAGGCCGAGCGGCCGCGGCCGTCGCCCGGGCCCGGCCAGGTGCTGCTCCGCGTGCGCGCCTGCGGCGTGTGCCGGACGGACCTCCACGTCGTGGACGGCGAGCTGCCCGTACCTCGGCCGGCCCGTCGTTCCCGGCCACCAGATCGTCGGCGAGGTCGAGGCCGTCGGCCGCCGGCGTCGAGCGCCTCGTCGCCGGGCAGCGGGTCGGCGTGCCGTGGCTCGGCTGGACCTGCGGGACGTGCCGCTTCTGCTCGACCGGCCGCGAGAACCTCTGCGCCGAGGCGCGCTTCACCGGCTACCACCTCGACGGCGGCTTCGCCGAGCACGCCGTGGCCGACGCGCGCTACTGCTTCCCGATCCCGCCGAGCTACCCCGACCTCCAGGCGGCGCCGCTGCTGTGCGCCGGCCTCATCGGCTACCGCTCGCTGGCGATGGCCGGCGACGCCGAGCGCCTCGGCCTCTACGGCTTCGGCGCCGCCGCCCACATCGTCATCCAGGTCGCGCGCCACCAGGGCCGGCGCGTCTTCGCCTTCACGCGGCCGGGCGACCGCGAGGCGCGGGCGTTCGCGCTCTCGCTCGGCGCGGAGTGGGCCGGGGCGTCGGGTGAAGCGCCGCCCGAGCCGCTCGACGCGGCCATCCTCTTCGCCCCCGCCGGCGAGCTCGTGCCGGAGGCCCTCGGCGCGGTGGAGCGCGGCGGGACCGTCGTCTGCGCCGGGATCCACATGAGCGACATCCCGTCCTTCCCCTACCGGATCCTGTGGGAGGAGCGGGTGGTGCGCTCGGTCGCCAACCTCACGCGGAGGGACGGCGAGGAGTTCCTGGCGCTCGCGCCGCGGTGCCGGTCCGGACCGAGGTCGAGGCCTTCCCGCTCGCCGACGCGAACGCGGCGCTCGACCGGCTGCGCGCCGGCCGCGTCCGGGGCGCGGCCGTCCTCGAGGTCGCCTGACCGCGCCCCGCCCGGTTCGCGGCGGTTAGTTCCTCTCCCAGCTCCCGTACATCGGGTTCGGCAGGACGAAGAAGCGCGTGCCGAAGTCCGCGAAGGCCTCGTCCCCCTGCTTGCGGATCGCCTGGCTCTGCCCTGGGAAGTCGAGGACGTTGTCGCCGAGGAAAGCCACCACCTCGAGCGGCGGCAGGCCCGCGGGCGTCGTGCCCCGCGCCACGGCCTCGAAGCGCGGGTTCTTGTCGCTCGGTCCCCCGTCCGGCTTGCACAGCATGACGTCGTAGGCGAGGGCGTGCGCTCGGAAGACGGCCTCCGTGTCCGGGCACTCGGACGCGGCCCGGTTCGTCACGATGGCGATCTTCCCGCCGAGAGAGCGCACGCGGGAGAGAAAGCCGGCCGCGCCGGGCAGTGGCGTCGCCTCGCGGCGGGCGGTCCAGGCTCGCCAGCTCGGCGAGCCGAAGGGCACGCCGACCCGCGCGCGCTCGAGCTCGTAGACCGAGTTGTCGATCACGGTCTCGTCGGCGTCCAGCACGACGGCCCACGTGCCCCGGCCGCGCGCCCCGGCCTCGCGCTCCACGTGTGCCGTGGCCTCGCGGTAGACCTGGAGAAAGAGCGCGCGGTGCTCCGCGGAGTCGCGCGCCCAGCGAATCGCCTCGGGAGCACGGAAAGGGGCCGGGGCCGGCGAGGGGGACACGGCGGGCGCCGTGGGCTGTCTCGGGGCCGCGACGGGAGCCGCGCTGCGGCAGCCCGCGAGGAGGATCAGGGCTGCGGCGAGGGCTGGGCGAGGGTTCATGGGGAGCGCTCCGGTCGGGACGATCGTCCCAGTCTACGCCGGAGTCGCCCGGGATCGCCGAGCTCAGCGGGTCAGCTCGCGGCCCACCCCTGGACGAGACGGGCCAGCTCCCAGAGAGGCACGGGCTTCGGCGATGAAGGCGTCCACACCCAGGCGACGTGCCGCGTCCTCCGCCTCGGGCGAGCCGCACCCGGTCATCACCACGACGGGGGCCTCCGGGTTGTGCGCGCGGGCCGCGCGGACGATCGCGAGGCCCTCCATTCCCGTCGGCCCCGAGAAGCGCAGGTCGGTGATGACCGCGGCGTAGCCCCTCGTCTGGAGGAAGCGCTCGGCCTCCCAGGCGGTCCGGGCCGCGTCCACCTCCCAGCCGCAGCAGCCGAGGTACTCCTTGAGGGCGAACAGCACCCCCTCCTCGTCGTCCGCCACCAGGATGCGTAGCTTCCCCTCGCCCACGTCCCCGCCTTCCTGCACCGCGCGTGCCAGGAGCGGCCGAGGCGCCCCATTGCCCGGAAGTGGCTGAAGGGGCGGAAGGTGCACGGTCGGGTCCGACCGACGGCGACGGCTTCCGCTCGTCCATGTCCGGGACGCCGTCTGGACCGATCTACCGGGCGACGGGCACCGCGGCGACGTCCCGCTGGCGTCGGGCCGCGGACTCGAGAGCCGACCGGCGGTCGGCGAGCGCCACGAGAAGGGCCCGGGTCACGTCGCGAGCCGCGACCGTCACGGCCGGTGACGTGCGCTCGTTGGTCACGCGGATGCAGAAGGCTACCGCCGGCTCCGGGAGCGGGCCCACGCCGACGTAGTTCACGTGGTAGCCGTGGCCTCGCTCCGAGGCCGTGCCTGTCTTCATGGCGACCGGGAAGCCGGCCGGGGCGAGGCCCGCGCCGGTGCCGTGCTCGGCGACCGCCTTCATGGCCCGAACGAGGCGCCGCGCGATCTCCGGCTCGATCACGTCGCGGCCCGGCGAGAGGGGCAGCGTCTCGTCGTGGAGCCCCAGCGGCCCGCACGCGCCCGTCACGAGCCGGGGCTCGGCGAGGCGGCCGTCGTTCGCCACCACCGCGGCCAGGAGCGCCGCGTGCAGCGGCGTCACGTCGGCGAGCTCGAGGCCCACCGAGAGGTCGGCCAGCTGCGAGGGGCGTGTGCGGCGCGCGGTGCACCCGCCCGGCCGCGCCGAGGAGCTCGTCCTCGTCGCGCATCGAACCCCCAGCGGCGGTACTCCTGCGATCATGCGCTCCGCACCGAGGCGGGTGCCGAGGTTCGCGAAGGCCATGTTGCAGCTCAGGGCGAGGGCGTGGTCGAGCCCCTCCAGCGGGCCGGCGGGAAAGGCGCACCAGAGGGGCTTGCCGCCGTAGCGCTCGACGCCAGCGCAGGTCATGCGCTTGATCTCCGCGTCCGCGTCGAGGCCGGCGCGGTACGCGGCGGCCGAGGTCAGCACCTTGGCGATCGAGGCGGGCTCGCGCCTCTGCGTGAAGGGCGCGGCGCGCTCGGCCGCGGCCGTGCGCGTCGTCGCTCACCGCGGCGAGCACGGCGCCCGTGCGCGGCTCGACGAGGACGATCGACCCGCGGCGCCCGCCCAGCGCCTCGCGGGCGGCGCGGCTCAGGCCGAGATCGATCGACAGCCGCACGGCGTCGCCCTCGGGCAGCGCCGGCAGCCGCTCCAGGACGCCGGCCAGGAGGGGGGCGACGTCCGGCTCAGCCGCGACGGCGCCGCGCGGGCGACGATGGCGACCAGCTCGCCCTGCCGATCGAGGAGGAGTGTCGTGGCGCCGGCGTCCCGCGCCTCGAGCACGCGCCGCAGCCGCGACCCGAGGCCCCGCGACTCGAGCGGGAGGTGGCTCTCCGAGGCGAGCGCACGGGCCCCGGCCTCGTCGCCCCGCTCGAGGGCGAGGGCCGCCGCGTACAGGCTCCCCACCGGGACGCCGGCGCGACGCGCGAGGTCGGCGAGCTCGGCGGCCGCGTCGAGTCGGCCTTCCTCGAGCGACGACAGGACGAGAGCCTCGGGTGCGAGGAGCTCGAGGGCGTCGAGGGGGACGGCCTCGGCGACGGCGCGGCCGGCTCGAGCCGCCGCCACGGCCCGTCCCGCCCGCGCCGCGGTCCGACGCGCCCGGCCAGCGCCCGGATCGAGCGAAGGCGGCGTCCGCCGCGGCCGTGTCACCCGCGAGGAGCCGCTCCCTCCCCCGCGCGAGGTCGGCCGACGCGGAGAGCGCGAGCCAGGACAAGACGCCGGCGGCACCAGCGCCAGGGCAACGAGACCCCACGCCGCGGGCCGGGCGAGAACGTGCGCCGCTCTCACCGGGCCCGGCGTCTCAGGCCTTCGTGCGCGCGCCGGCGAGCCGGGCGACCTGCACCGCCTGGTAGGTCGGGATCGCGTGGGCGAGGATCCGCACCGAGGCCTCGAGGTCCTCCTTCTTGAGGACGTACGCGATCCGCACCTCGTCCCGGCCGAGGCCGGGCGTCGCGTAGAAGCCCTGGGCGGGGGCGACCATCACCGTGCGCGCCCTCGTGGGCGTAGTCGGTGAGCAGCCACGAGGCGAAGTCCTCGCCGTCGTCGACGGGCAGCCGCGCCACGAAGTAGAAGGCACCCTCGGGCTTGCGCAGGAAGACGCCCGGGATCCGCGAGAGACCCTCGAAGAGCACGTCGCGCCGCGCCTGGTACTCGCGCACGATGCCCTTCGCGTAGTCGGGGCCGAGCTCGTCGCCCCGAGGGCCACGAGCTGGGCGAGGCCCGGGGGCGAGAGGCGCCCCTGCGCCATGCGCAGGGCGGCGCCGTAGACGTCCCGGTTGCGCGTGGCGAGGCAGCCGAGGCGGATGCCGCAGGCGCTGTAGCGCTTCGAGAGGCTGTCCACGAGGACCGCCGTCTCCTCGCACCCGGGCAGGCTGAGGGCGCTCGTCGTCGTGCGGCCGTCGTAGACGAACTCGCGGTACACCTCGTCGGCCACGAGGAAGAGCCCGTTCTCGCGGCAGAAGGCGCGCGACCATCTCGAGCTCGTCCCGTCCGGTAGACCGTTCCGGTGGGGTTGCCCGGGTTGCAGAGCAGCACGAGCCGGGTGCGCGGGGTGAGGGCCTTTCTCCACTCGCTCGAGCGGCGGGAGGTGGAAGCCGTCCTCGCCCCGCGCGCGGAGCGGCGACGAGGCGCACGCCCGCCATCGTCGCGAAGGCGACGTAGTTCGTGTAGAAGGGCTCGACCACGAGGGCCTCGTCGCCGTCGCCCGCGCAGGCGATGAGGGCGAACAGGATCGCCTCGCTGCCGCCCGTCGTGGCGACGATCTCGTCGGTCTCGAGCGCGATCCCGAGGCGCCGGTAGTACTCCCGCAGCGTGGCGAGGCACTCCGCGGTCCCCGCCGAGGGCGTGTAGGCGAAGATGCTCGGCGCCTGCGCGAGCCTCGCGCGCATCGCGGGGGGCGTCTCGAGGTCGGGCTGGCCGATGTTGAGGTGGTAGACCCTCACCCCGCGGCGCTTCGCGTCGTCGGCGAGCGGCATCAGCTTGCGGATGGGGGACGCGGGCATCTTCCGGCCGCGCTCGGAGATCTGGAGGGCCATGGCTTGCTTCGCTTTCAGTTGGCTCGCAGGCGGCTCTTGACCGTCTCGTTCCGTTCCGCGGTGACGACGGCCTCGAGGGCCCACGACTGCGCCTCGCTCCACACGCCGGAGTACTCGGCGACGAGGGCGCGCGACTGGGCGGCGACCTCGCGCTGGAGGGGCTTCACCGCCGCCGGATCGCGCCGCCCGTCCACGACCGCGGCCAGGGCCACGGCGCGGACCTTCACCCCGCGCCGGCCGTCGTTCCGGAGGTGGATGCGCACGACGAACGGCTCGCCGGGTCGCACGGACGGCGGCAGCACCTCGAACTCCATCCGCCCGACGAACTGTGGCGGGCGCCGGCTGCTCACGTCCGAGCTGTCGAAGCCCTGCGATCCCGCCCGCCGCGGCGGTCGCCACCGACGTGTCGTCCGCGGTGAAGCTGCGCGCCGGGGAGGGGCGTCACGGCCGGTTCGGGGACGGGAGGCGTGGCGCGCGGCTCACGGCGAGGCGGCCGACGTGCAGCGACCGGGGCCGGCGCCGCCCGGCCGGCTGCTGGAGCGCGTCGCGCCGGACGCGGTCGAAGGCGTCGCGGGCCTCGAGGAAGGCGCGCGTCGCGTCGGCGAACTCGCCCCTCGCCACGAGCGCGTCAGCCTGCTCGGGCGCCGGCGTCGGCCGTCCGGAGCGACCTCGGCGGGAACGCCGGCCGCCACCGCGGAAGAACGGGCCGACGCTCATGGCCGCCGCCGCTTCGTCCGCCGGCGCGCGGAAGACGCTGTTGAGGCGCGCCGACAGCACGGCCGCCGCCGGGTGCCGCGGGTCGAGCTCCAGCACGTGCGACAGCTCGCGCGAGGCAGCAGCGGTGTCTCCCGCTTCGAGGAGGCGGCGCGCCTCGGCGATCGACTGGTCCAGCTCGCGCACCCGAGCCCGGGTGGCCGACAGCACGGCGCCCGCGTCCGGGTCGCCCGGGGCCAGCTTCAGGGCGCCCTCGGCCTCGGCGGCCGCCGCGGTGTAGTTCTTGTCCTCGAGCTCGCGCCGCGCCAGCTGCACCTGCTTGCGCACCAGCTCGCGGGTGAGCGCGCTCACCGCCGCGCTGGGCGCGCTCGGGCTCGCGGCCGGCACCGGCACGGGCACGTTCCGGCCGCGCAGCCACAGCGCGACGGACGCCGCGGCCAGACCGAGGACGGCCACCCCCGCCCAGATCACCAGCGGTCGCCTCGTCCGGCGGCCGACGGGCGGGACCGAGCCGGAAGGAAGCGTCGGCGGCGAGGAACGGAGGGCAGGCGTGGACGCCATCGGCCGCGGCGCCGGGACGCGCGGCCGCGGGGGGACGGGCGGCGCGGAGGTTTCGAAGGCGCCCGCCGGGAGGGTCGGCGCCGCCGTCGGAGGCAGAGGCGGAGGCTCGGGGCGTGTCGGCCGGGCCGGCGGAAGCGGGGGGGCCTTCGGCGCGCCCAGCGCGAACGCCTGGCGGGCGATGGCGATCGCCGCCCGCATGTCGCCGGCGCCGGCGAAGCGCTTCTCGCGGTCCTTCTCCAGCGACCGGTTCACCACCGCCACGATCCCGGCCGGGACCTCGGGCGCCCAGCGGCGCACCGGCGGCGGCTGCCGGTGGACGACCTGGAAGAGGACGCTCGGCGTCGAGTCGGCCTCGAAGGGCTTGTGGCCGGTGAGCAGCTCGTAGAGCACCGCCCCGGTCGAGAAGAGGTCGGAGCGCCCGTCCACCTTGTCCCCGAGCGCCTGCTCGGGCGACATGTAGTTCGGCGTGCCGAGGACGATCCCCTCCTGCGTCATCTCGGAGGTGCTCACCCGGGCCAGGCCGAAGTCCATGATCTTGACCTGCCGCCCCGGCCCGATGTGGATGTTCGCCGGCTTGATGTCGCGGTGGACGACGCCTCGGGCGTGGGCGTAGTCGAGCGCGGCGAGGACACCGTCCATCACGTCGAGCTTCTCGTCGAGCGTCTTCAGGAGCTCGTTGTCGATCGCGTCCCGGAGATCGGTGCCCTCGAGCAGCTCCATCGCCATGTAGAGGAGGCCGCGCTCCTCCCCGAAGTCGTGGACGGTGACGATGTTCGGGTGGTTGAGGACCGCCGCCGCCTGCGCCTCGCGCTGGAAGCGCTGCAGGGTCTCGTCGCCGGGGGCGACCCGCACCTCCATCGTCTTCAGGGCGACGAAGCGGTTGAGGACGGTGTCCCTCGGCCTTGTAGACCTCGCCCATCGTGCCGCGGCCGAGCTCGCCGACGATCTCGTACTTTCCGATCCGCTCGCGGTCCATGCGGTCACAGCCGGGCCGCGCACGCGGGGCGCACGAGGCCGGGAGGGCATGGTAGCACGCCGATTTCCCTTGACGGGCGGCCCTCGATTGAGACAAAGTCTCAGATACATCCGGCCCGTCCGGCCGCCGCGGTCGAGGCACCCATGGACGAACACGCCAAGGACGAGCGGCTCGAGAGCCTCCGGCGGATCTGCCGCGAGCGAGGACTCGTCCTTCACCCCCCAGCGGCGCGCCATGCTGCGCGCCGTCCTCGACCTCGACGACCACCCCACCGCCGACCGGGTCCACGCCGCCCTCGCGCGCCGCCGCGTGCGCGTCTCGCGCGCCACCGTCTTCCGCACGCTCGAGAGCCTCGTGCGCCTCGGCGTCATCACCAAGGCCTGTCACCCGGGCAGTGCCGTCCGCTACGACGGCCGGACCGAGCAGCACCACCACCTGATCTGCCTGAGCTGCGACCGGGTCGTCGACTTCTCCGACGCGCGCCTCGACGCGCTGCCGGTCCCCGACACCCGGCGTTTCGGCTTCGTCGTCAAGGACTTCAGGGTCCAGCTGCGCGGGATCTGCCGGGAATGCCGTGAGCAGGAGGACAAGAGATGAAACGGATCCTGTTCGGATTACTCGTCGCCGCGGGCCTCGCCGGCGCGGCCGACTCGCGGCCGACGCGGTCTCGGCCAAGCCGCCGCTCGGCCTGCCGCCCATCGCCGTCCCCGCCGACAACCCGCAGACCCCCGAGAAGGTCGCCCTCGGGGACAAGCTCTTCGACGACAAGCGGTTCAGCTCCACCGGCCAGGTGGCCTGCGCCACCTGCCACGACGCCGAAGAAGGCCTTCACCGACAGCCCGCTCCGCACCTCGGAGGGCATCGCGAAGGCCGGCAAGAAGCTGACCGGCACCCGCAACGCGCCCACGGTGGTGAACGCCGCCTACTTCGACGCGATGTTCTGGGACGGGCGCTCCCCGAGCCTCGAGGACCAGTCGCAGCACCCCTTCGTCAACCCGGTGGAGATGGGCCTCAAGGACCACCAGCCGATCCTGAAGATCGTCCGCACCGACCCCGCGTACGTGAAGGCCTTCGAGCAGGTCTTCGGCAAGAAGGGCGCCCAGGTCACCATGAAGGAGGTCCAGCAGGCGATCGCCGCCTTCGAGCGCACCAAGGTGGCCGGGAACTCGCCCTTCGACCGCTACTTCTACGGCGGCGAGCCGAAGGCGCCTGACCGACGCGCAGAAGCGCGGCTTCGACCTCTTCGTCAACAAGGGGCGCTGCGTCTCCTGCCACGTGATCGAGCAGACGCAGGCCCTCTTCACCGACAACCGCTTCCACAACATCGGCGTCGGCATCAACGACATCCAGAAGGACGTGCCGGAGCTGGCCGGGGAGTTCCTCCAGGCGAAGGCCACCCTCGCCGAGGTGGACGTGAAGGTCCTCGGCGACAAGCGGACCTCGGAGCTCGGGCCGCTTCGCCGTCACCCGGGACTTCGAGGGGCTCGGCGCCTTCAAGACGCCGACGCTGCGCAACGTGGCCGTCACCTCGCCCTACATGCACGACGGCAGCCTGAAGACGCTCAAGGACGTGGTCGTCCACTACAACAACGGCGGGGTGACGAAGGAAGGAGGACCCGGTCAACGACTTCCTGAGCGGCGGCATCCGGCCGCTGAACCTGACCGAGCCGGAGGTCGACGACCTCGTGTCGTTCATGGAGGCGCTGACCAGCCCCGAGTACGCCTCGCTCCCGAGCGCCGCCCGCATGGAGGTGAAGCCATGAACCCGATCGTCCCCAGCCGTCGCGACTTCCTGAAGGGGGCGGCGGCCGCCGCCGCCGCCGGCGTCGTCCCCATGAGCCTCGTGAAGCTCGCCTTCGCCGACCCCGCCCAGGACTTCACCTTCGCCTACATCTCGGACGCCCACATCCAGCACATCTCGGGAACGAAGTTCGTCCGCAACTGGGACCGCGGGCTCATCCGCGCGGTGGCGGAGACGAACCTCCTCACCCCGAAGCCCGACTTCGTCATGTTCGGCGGGGACCTCGGCCAGCTCGGGATGAAGGAGGAGCTGGACCACGGGGCGGAGATGCTCTCGAAGCTCCACTACCCGCTCCACTGCGTGATGGGCGAGCACGACTACTACCTCGACCTCGGCGAGTACTGGTCGAAGCTCTTCGGGCCCGCACTGGTACAGCTTCGACCACAAGGGCGTGCACTTCGTCGTGCTGAACAGCATCCTCACCTACGACGAGTGGACCTTCAACCGCTGGCCCTCCGCCGAGCAGCGGATGCTCGAGATGGCCGGGCTCGACAACCCGAACGGCTCGCCGTTCATGGTCGGCGAGAAGCAGCGCGCGTGGCTGAAAGCCGACCTCGACAAGGTGGACGAAGACGACGCCGGTCGTCGTCTTCTCGCACTCGCCGCTCCAGAAGCTCTACAAGGGCTGGAACTTCTGGACCGAGGACGCCGAGGAGGTGCAGGCGCTGCTCAAGCCGTTCGAGAAGGTGAACGTGATCTACGGGCACGTGCACCAGATCCAGTACAACCAGATCGACAACGATCGCCTTCAACTCGGTGATGGCGACCGCCTGGCCCTGGCCCTACCCGCAGACCTACGCCCAGGCCCAGCACGCGATGCCCGTCCTCACCGTGCCCATGAACCGCGCCGACCCGTTCTTCGAGCGCGACGCCACCGGCTGGCAGTTCATCGACGTGCACACCGGCCGCGTGGCGCTGAAGTACAACCTCTACAACAACACCAACCGCACCGTGGCCTGGAACCCCGCCACCGGGAAGCCCGAGGACAGCGCTTTCCAGGATCCGGCCAAGCGCATCCCGCCGCAGGTCCACTACTGAGGGGAGGAAAGGCCATGAACAGAAAGATCCTGGCCGTCGTCGTCGCGGCGGCGGTCGTCCTCGCGGTGATCGGCGGGATCGACCGTCCGGGCCGACGAGTTCACCAAGAAGGACCAGGAGCGCTGGGAGAAGGAGTACATGAGCGTCGTGCAGAAGGGGCGCGAGCTCTGGACGAGCCCCGCCCTCGGCACGAACGGCGTCGCCTGCGCCCAGTGCCACCCGAACGCCGCCAACACGCACCCGGAGACCTACCCGAAGTTCCAGAAGCAGCTCGGCCGCGTGATCGCGCTCCGCGAGATGATCAACTGGTGCCTGCAGCAGCCGCTCGAGGGCAAGCCGCTCGCCCTCGACGACCCGAAGATGATCGCCCTCGAGGCCTACGTCACGTACGAGCGGCGGGGCGTGGCCCTCGCTCCCGGCAAGCACTGACGGCGGCTCAGCGCTGCCGGCCGGACGGTTCGGCCGGCAGCGCCACGTCCACCTCGTGCAGCCAGTCCCAGGTCGACGGCGAGGAGGCCGCGGCCGGCGTGCCGGGTGACTGAAAGAGCCACAGGCGGAAGCTCTCGCGGCAATCGACGCCGCTCGCGGCCTGGATCTCGTCGACCAGGTCCCACGTGGTGAACGGGTCGAACGAGCGGCGTGCGTGCAGGTCGCGCAGGAAGCGGACCGTGCGCTCGCGCCCGCCCATCCCGGCGGCCACCGCCTGGATGACGCGCGCGCCCTCGTCGTAGGCGCGGCGATCGAAGCCGACCGCCACCGCGGAGCGCCCGCTCACGATGTCGGAGCGGAAGGTCCCGGCGATCGGGGGGTAGGCGGGGTCGACCGAGAGCTCGTACCACATGTTGATCGCCTCGTCCCACCACGAGTCGCGGTACGTGCGCGCCACCGTGCTGCAGCCGTAGTACATGTGGAAGACCTCGTGCCGCAGGGCGCGGAGGGACGTGGTGGTGGCGCCGTAGTACTCCATGCCCCCGCCCGACTGGGTGAGCGCCACGCTCAGGCCGCGCGGCATCGGGAACGGGCCGAGCGCCGCCTGGAGCTCGGCGAGCCAGGGGTCGAGGGCGGCGAACGCCTCCTCCGCGGTCACCCCGCCGGCGGGGGCCAGGACGCGAACGTCCACCCCCTGCAGGCGTCGCTCGGAGACGACGTGCGTGCGAGCCGGGGCGAGGTGGAACATCACGCCGTAGGACGCGACCTCGCGCTCGGTGTCGAGCACCCACTCCTGGACGTCGCCAGCCGGGCGAGCGGTCACGAGGCCGGAGCCGACCGCGAGATAGGGCTCGGCGGCGTGGAGGCGGAAGACGAGCACGTGGCGGGCGAGCTCGCGCGGGACGTTCAGGGTGGGGAAGAAGACCTCGTTGCCGCGGCCCTCGAGATCGTTCACGTCGGCGAAGAAGCGGCCGCCGGCGTCCGCGAGGGCCAGAGGATAGCTCGCCTCGAGCCGGTGCGGCGCACCCGGCGCGAGGTCCCGCTGCAGCTCCAGGGAGACCTGGCCGGATCCCTGGAACGAGAAGACCCGCGCGTCGGCGCTCCGGCCGGGGTCGAGATCCTGGCCGTCCAGCCTCAGGGCGACGCCGCTCGCGGCGCGGGCCGGCTCGAAGTGGACGATGGGCCTGGTCTGGCCCGGCCTCATCCGGAAGGTGACCGCGGCCTGGGCCTGGACGCGCCGCTCGGCCGGGTACAGATCGAAGGTGGCCTCGACGCGCTCGATGTCGATCCGGAAGGCCGCGTCCAGGATGGCCGCCTCGTCGCTGGCGGCGGGGAGGGGGACTGTGGCCACCGCCACAGGCGGAACGGACGACGCCGCGGGCAGGGCGGAGCTACCGCTCGAGCCGCAGCCGGCCGGCCCCAGAGCCAGCGCCATCAGGCCGAGAGTCGGCCGCGACCGCCACCGTCCCAAGGCACCCCCCGCGGAGCGTCGCTCCCGGACAATCGTATGCCGGAGGGAGTCTCCGGTGGCCGAGGCCGGTTGCGGGAGCCCGCGCCGGGGCCCAGAATGGGCGCACCGTGTATCCGGTGGACGACGGCGCCATCACCCGACTCGCGAGACTCGTGGGCCTCTTCGCACTCGGGCTCGGCCTCGCACCGACCCGAGCACAGGGCGCGGGGGCGCCGGTTCCCCTCCGCCTGGGCGTCATCGCGGAGGAGCCGAACGAGCCGGACCGCATGCTCGAAGTCTTCGGGGACTTGATCGCCTGTCTTCGGGAGCGCCTCGCCCGGCGGGAGATCCGGCTGGGCGATCTCGTGATCGCGCGGGACCTCGACGACCTGTCCCAGCGCCTCGCCCGCGGCGGCGTCGACTTCGTCATCGAGACCGTGTTCCCGACCCTCGTCCTGCAGGAGCGCTCCCGAGGCCTCGAGCCGGCGCTCGTCGTGGTCCGCCGCGGGCACCGCGAGTACCGGAGCGTCTTCTTCACCCGCGCCGAGAGCCCCATCCGCGCCCTCGCCGACCTTCGTGGCCGCACCCTGGTGCTCCAGGCGTTGCGGTCCACGTCGGCCTTCGCCCTCCCCCGGGCGGAGCTGGAGCGCGCCGGGATCGCCCTCGTGCCCGCGGACGACCCGCGCGCCGGCCGCGACGACGTGCGGTACGTCCTCGCCCTCGCCGAGATCAACCAGGCGGTCTGGGTGCTGCACGGCAAGGGCGACGCCGGCGCCTTCAACGAGGGCAACTGGGCGGCCCTGCCCGAGAAGATCCGCTCGCGGCTCCGGGTCTTCCACGAGACGCGGCCCATGGTCCGGGGCCTCCTGTCCTTCCGTGCCCGCCTCGACCCGAAGGTGAGGAGGGCCGTCGAGGAGGTGCTCCTGAGGCTCGACGGGGACGAAGCCGGCCGAGCCGCGCTCGCTCGGGCCGCGGGGCTGACCCGCTTCGAGCGGCTCACCGCCGCGGACCGCCGCGAGCTCTCGGGCTGGGCCCCGATCCTGCGGCCTGCCCGTTCCCGCTGATGCGGCTCGGCGGGATCGGCACGCGCTACGCCGTCTGGATCGCGGGCCTCGCCCTCGTCCTCGTCGCGACGGCGCTCCTCGCCGCCGCCTTCCTCGCTTTCCGCGAGTCGCGCCTGGTGCAATCCGAGATCCACGAGGCCGTCACCGCGGCCCGCACGTCCGACGAGGAGGAGGCGTTGCGGGGGACCGCGACCTACCTGGGCACCCTCCTCTTCAACGCCCTCTACCAGCTCGACGTCGAGCGGCTCAACGAGGAGATCGGGCGAGTCCGGGCCTGGCTGCCGGTGAGCTCGTTCCTGGTGATCGACAAGGAGGGCCGCGTCCTCACGGACGGCACCCTCGCGAACGGACGATTTGGCGACCTCCTTCCGGGACCGCGGCCCGAAGGCGGGCCCCGCAGCCTCCTGCTGACCCGCCGGGGAGAGGAGACGGAGATCCGCTTCGCCATCGCCTCGGGCGGAGTGGTCGCGGGCTGGGGAGTCGTGACCCTGCGGCAAGGGCCCTGGCAGGTGTCCCTCCGGCGGCTGGAGCAGCGCACCGCCGCGATGTGGGCGGGCCACCGCGCCTCGCTCCTCTCGCTGGGGGCGGCCGCTTTCGCGGTCACGCTGGCCCTGGGTCTCCTGACCGCGGTCCTCCTCTCCCGGACCCTGGCGCGACCCCTCACGGAGATGAGCCGCGCCGCCCGGGAGATCGCCGCGGGGAACCTCGACCACCCCCTGACCCTCGACTCGCCCGACGAGCTCGGGGACCTCGCGCGGGCGCTCAACCGGCTGGCCAGCGACCTCCGCACCCACGAGGAGGCGTTGCGCGCCGAGCGCGCCGACCTCGCGGCGAAGAACGCCGAGCTCGAGCGCTTCACGTACACGGTATCGCACGACCTCAAGAGCCCTCTCGTCACCATCCGCGGCTTCGCGGGCCTCGCCGGCACCGATCTCGCCGCGGGAACGTACGACCGCGTGCGCCAGGACCTCGGCCGCATCGTCGCTGCCTCGGACAAGATGCGGCGCCTGCTCGAGGACCTGCTCGAGCTGTCGAGGGTGGGGCGTGTCGTGCACCCGGTCGAGGAGGTGGCTCTCGGAGCTCTCGCGCGGGAGGCGGTGGAGCTGGTCAAGGGTCCCCTCGAGCACGGCGCCGTGGTCGTGGACATCGCCCCCGACCTCCCCTCGATCCGCGGGGACAGGCACCGCTTGCTCGAGGTCTACCAGAACCTCGTGGAGAACGCCGCGAAGTTCACGGGGAAGCAGTCTCCGCACCGGATCGAGATCGGGGCCCGTCGCGACGGAGCCCAGCACGTCTTCTACGTCCGGGACAACGGACGCGGGATCGAGCCGCGCTTTCTCGAGCGCGTCTTCGAGCTCTTCGAGAAGCTGGACCCCGCGGTGGAGGGAACGGGGGTGGGCCTCGCCCTCGTGCGCCGGATCGTCGAGGCCCACGGCGGCCGCATCTGGGCCGAGTCGGACGGCCCCGGCCGCGGCGCGACGTTCTGCTTCACGCTCCCGCAGGCCTGAGGCGGTGGATCAGCCCAGCTCCTCGAGGAGCCTGGCTTCCGCTTCCGGGAGGCTCAGCCCGTGCCGGAGGCGCATGGTGGCGACCCCCACGGGGGCGGGGTAGGCCTTGCCCGCCCGCCGCCGGGGCTCCACGTACTCGATGACCTCGAACAGCGCCCGGCAGGCGTCCTCGTAGGAGACCCCGGCGAGGTCCCGGATGTAGCGCGTCGAGCGGTCGATGAGCTTGAGGTTGCTCGGGACGACCCAGATCATCCGGTTGCCGAGGACGCGTCCGAGGCGGACCATCGTGCAGGTCGAGAGCGCGTTCAGGAGCATCTTCACCCCGATGCGGGCCATCGGGTCGAGGAGGAAGGGTGTCTTCGGCACCTCGAGGGTGACTGCCATGCGGCCGCCGTCCTTAGCCCACGCCGTCGCGACGAGCGCCTCGATTCGCTCCCCGCCGTCCCACCACGATGACGGCCGCGGTCGCCCCGGCCTCTCCGGCCCTCTCGAGCTGGAAGGCGAAGGCTCCGCCCTTCTCGAGGAGAGGCCGGTCGCGCACCGCCACCACGGCCGTGACGCCGTCGCCGGGCCGCAGCGGCCGGTAGGCCAGCCCGTCCAGGCCGATCCGGAAGCGCAGCAGCTCCCGACGGCCGATCTCGCGCAGGATCCCGCTCTGCCTCTCCGCCGCTTCCTCGTCGAGCAGCGTCCGCAGGTCGTCCTCCGTCCACTCGATCGTCTGCGGCGCTCGGCGGAGGAGCCGCTTCCACGCCTCCTCCGTGGTGGGGGCGGGCGTGAAGAGGAACGCCCACGACTCGGAGGCCTCCTCGTCGTCCCACTTCCGGAAAGAGGGCGTGCAAAAGGTCGGGCTGCGCTCGGTAGTGTCGGTGAGGACGTCCACCGCCAGCGAGTCGGCGAAGTAGGAGGTCCGGGCGCCCCTCCGGTAGACCTGCTCCTCGGCCTCCACGAGGCGCGCGAGGTCGCGGCGCAGGCGCCTCGCCCAGAAGTGCTTCGTGGACCGCGCGCAGGCCGGCCCGCATCGCCTCGGGCACGACCGCCGACGGGTCGAGGCCCGGCTCGGCCGCCCCGGCGCGCGCCAGGATGTCGCGGAGCGCCATCTCGAGGACGGTGAGCATGGCGAGGAGCTCGATGCTCGTCGCCTGCATGCGCGTGGAGCCGGTGATCGCCATCGGCCCGGTGGTGAGGTTGACCTTGCGGATCCGCGGCTCGTCGATGACCTCGCGGCTGCGCTTCACGTGGGCCCGCAGCACGTCGTCGGGGTTGTTGTAGACGAAGGCGACTCGCGCTCCGGCCTCGAGCCCCTGCCACGCGGTGCCGATGACGAACGAGGTCTCGCCGCCCTCGGTGATGGCGAAGACGATGTCGCCCTTCGCCACCCCGAGGTCGGCGATCTGCTTGCGGCCGAAGGGGGCGAAGTCCTCGAAGCCCTCGACGGACTTGATGAGGGCGTAGTCGCCGCCGGCCATGACGCTCTCGGCCCGGCTCTCCCACGCGTCGGGCGGCGGGCTCGCGAGACCGCGCTCGCGGCGGTCCTGCCAGAACGCGCGCCAGATGGAGGCGAGCTGGATGCTGAGCCGGCCCGTGGCGCCGCAGCCGGTGAAGAAGACCCGCCCGCCGCCCGCGAGCGCTTCGAGGAGATCGTCGCGCAGCTCCTCCGGCTGGCCGCTTCTCGACCAGCGGTCGTACGCTTCGACCACGTCGCGGTCCACGTCGAAGAGGACGGCGAGGCCGGCCGCGGCGTCCTGGCGGGCGACCTGGCTCAGCTCCGTCGAGCGGGGGTGCGAGGCTTCGGTGACGAGCGGTCCGAGACGGAACTCACCGGCGTCGCGCAGGAAGCTCTCGGCCCGCTCACGGGCGCTCTTCGCTGGTGCCTTCACGGGTGCACGTCCGCGGGAGGAGGCTGCCACGCCTCGGCTACGGTCCGACCACGCGTGCCGCCTGCTCGTCGCCGGTGATGCCCGGCGGCAGCTCCAGGATGCGGATGTTGCGGAAGTGGATCTCGGCCCCTTCGGACTCCAGGCACAGGTACCCCCTCCGGACGGAGGAGTTGCGGACGCCGTTCACGAACTTCCCGTTGACCGACAGCTTGACGACCCCGTCGACGAACACCGCGTCGTAGGTGTTCCACTGGCCCTTGCCCTTGCAGCGGTTCTCGAGCGACCGGCTGCGGCTGCCGCGCGGGTTGTCGGGTGTCACCTCCAGGCCGTTGGCGCCGAACAGCTCGCCGTGCACGTAGGCGACCGGCTGTGGCGTCCCGTCCTCCTGGCGGTTCAGGTTGACCCAGTCGAGCTCCAGCATCTGCACTTCCAGCCCCTTGGGCAGGCGGCTTCCCTCGGGCACCGTTCCCTCGCTCCAGGCGAAGACACCGGAGTTCCCGCCGGCCTCCATGTGACGCCACTCGACGTGCAGGACGAAGTTCTCGTACTGCTTCGCCGTCCGCAGGACCCCGATCGGGCGCCCGCGGCAGACGAGGAGTCCGTCGCGCACGGTCCACGTGTCGGCGGCCGTGTTCACGTTGACCCAGCCCGACAAGTCCTTGCCGTTGAACAGGTCGTGGAACCGCGGCGGCTCCTCGGCTCGAGCCGCAGCGAGCCCGCACGCCAGAACGGCGACGAGCCCGCACGTGTGTAAGAAGCGTCGCTTGCTCACGTTCACCCTCTCCTGCCGAACGCCGGGAATACCAAGTCTACCGACGTCGAATGGTCATTCTACCCGCGTGAGGCACGACGCGCCGGCCTGCCTCTTCGGCTGTCTCAGCCTGATCGCGGCGGCCACTAGCGTTTGCGTCTCAGCCGCTCGACGAGCTCCCGCGGAGTCAACACGGAAACCCCACGCCGACTTCGTACGGGGAAGTGGCGCAGGTTGCCCGTCACCAGCACGCTGTCGGTGGCGGCGGCCACGCCGAGGAAGGGCTCGTCATCGGGATCGGGGAGCGTGACAGGCCACGGTGGAACAGCCGCCACGAACAGGCCGAAGCGGTCGACGACCGAGAGCAGCGTCTCGACCTGGGGAGCCGGGAAGCGAAACTCGGGTCGGCGGAGGACCTCGTCGTACTCCTGCCGGATCGCCATGCTGAGTGCCATTTCCAGGTCGCCCGTGAGCACCGCCTCCACGATCCAGGCCGGCGGCCCCGCGGCGGAAAGCAGCCCCGACACGAGGACGTTCGTGTCGAGGACGATCCTCATCCGCGCGCGCGGTGGCCGCGGGCCCGGCGGGTCTTCGCGATGACGGCGTCGATGTCACGGCCCGAGTGCCGGCCGCGGCCGGACTGCTGGCTCTCCCGCCGGATCGCGCGAAGAGCCTCGAGCCCCCGCGCGCGCCGCACGGTCTCGAGAGTCTCGTCGATGGTGCTGGCATCGGTGGGGAGGAGCACGGCCACCGGGCGTCCATTGACGGTCAGCACCGCTTCCCTCTCTCGCGCGAGGGCGGCGCGCACCTGCCTCGGTCGCGTGCGGAAATCACGGATCGTGACGGTCCTCATGAACCCGAGCGTAACATTCGAGGTGACATTTGTCACCCCTCGATCGTTCTATCGAGTGAGGAGATTGCGGTTCTCCCGGCCCGGCGAGTCCTTGCCGTGGTCGAAGCCGCGGGCCCGCTCGAGCTCCACCATCGCCCTCGGCCGGAAGTTGACGATGAGGGCACGCCGGCGGCCGCGCGTCGAGTTGCCCCGGCTGTAGTGCATCGTCGCCCCGTGGTGGAAGGTGCACGAGCCCGCCGACAGCGGCACCGGCACCCCCTCGGCCTCTTCCCCGTCGCACTCGAGGGCGCCCCCGCCCCTTCCGGCTTGTCGGTGCGGGCGCATCGGGAGCCGGTGCGAGCCTGGCACGAACCACAGGCAGCCGTTGTCCACCGTGGCCTCGTCGAGAGCGATCCAGCAGGATGCCGCCCGGCGGTCCGGGAGGTCGATCCAGTACGCGCAGTCCTGGTGCCAGGGCGTCGGGGTGGCGGTGCCGGGCGCCTTGGCGATCAGCATGTCGAAATCGAAGGCCACGTCGTCGCCCAGCAGCTCGCGCGCGCCGGCGAGCGCTCGCTCGTAGGCGGGGCTCGACAGGAGCTGGGGCAGGGAGTCGCTCGGCCAGAGGATCTGCGTGATGTTCTCGACGGCCGCCGGCGCCGGCTCGGCGCCGGCCCCGAGGTCGGACCGCCGCCGGCCGACGTCGATCGATCCGGACAGGAAGAGCTCGTAGACGTCGCGGTACCACTCGACCTCGTCGGCGCGGAGGAGCCCCGCGACGGCCACGAAGCCGTCCCGGTCGAAGCGCTGCGCCCCGCCGGGCTCGATGACCGGCACCACACCTCCCTCGCGCGCGGATGATAGCAGGGGAGGCGTCCGGGGCTTCACTACCCCGCGCGGATGGCGTCGGCGGGGGTGACGGGCAATCACGGCCTCTGGCCCCGAATCTCCCGAAGCGCCCCGTCGACGCATCGCAGACCTTCTTCCTTGGTCCTGGCTTTTTCGAGGGCGGGTACAGCGGCGGCGGCAGCGCGCCCGACCCTCCCGAGGGCCTGCGCCACCGAACAGCGAACGGACCCATTGGGATCCTCGAGTGCGGCGACCAGCGCCGGGAGGTTGTCGGCCGCGTAGCGTCCCGTCGAGGCGAGTGCGAAGGCGGCGCCAGACCGCACGTTCGGGTAGGCGTCGGCGGCCAGCGTCGCCCGGAGCCCGGGAGTGGCGTCTCGGGCGGCGGTCCC
Organism: uncultured Acidobacteriota bacterium; assembly: GCA_963697835.1. Lineage (GTDB taxonomy): Bacteria > Acidobacteriota > Vicinamibacteria > Fen-336 > Fen-336 > DATBSL01. The sequence goes on from CAVOPG010000001.1 coordinate 651,226, forward strand.
GAGGCCGGCGAGGGCCTGGCAGGCCTCGAGCCGGACCGCCGGCGAGGGATCGTGGAGGAGCTCCGCCAGCGGGAGGGCGGCGCTGCCCGCCTGGAGGCCGAGCGACCCGAGCCTCCGCGCGGCCATCACACGCACGGGCTCCGACGGCTCTTTCAGCGCGGCAGTCAGGACGCGCAGCTTCTTCCGAGGGTCGGGTTCCACGGAAGAGTACGCGTCGAGGGCCCGCGCGCGGACGCTGGGATCGGGGCTGTCTCGGAGGACGCCCTCCAGGGCCGCGAGGGCCGTGCCGCCCATGCGCTCCAGCGCTCGGCCGGCGCTCGACGACGCGGCCGGATCGCTCAGGAGCTTCAGGAGGAGCGGCACTGCGTCCGCCGCGGCCGGCCCGATCTCGCCGATCTGCTCGGCGGCGATCCTTCGCACGGCGCCGGAGTCGCTGGCAAGGCCGCCAACGAGCGCAGTGTAGGCAGTGGACCCCGGAGTGCGGCGCAGGATCGCGGGCATGGCCGCACGAACCTCCTCCTCCCGCGAGGAGTCGTTCATCACGGCGATGACGGCAGGGAGGGCCTCCTCCGGAACGCTCCCAATCTGGTTCAGGATCCGGGCGGCCGTGCGTCGCACCGACAGCGACGGTGACTCCAGCGCGCTGACCAGCGCGGGCACGGCGGGAGCCCCGATCCTCGCGAGGACCTCAGTGGCCATGTAGGGGCCACCGCCCGGTTCCTCGAGCGTCTTCATGAGGAAGGGTACGGCAGGACCCTTGACCTTCCACGCCAGAGCGTTGCCAATCGTGCCTGAGATGTCGTCGTCACGTAGGGCCGCCACCAGGGCCGGGATCGCTTCGGTCGCTTCGGGCCCGATTTCCAGCAGGCCGAGGGCCGCATCCTGGCGTACGTCCCGCTGTGGGTCCCGGAGGGCGACGGTCAGGGCGTCAACGCCCTCGGGCCCCAGCTTCGCCAGAGCGGAGGCCGCCGCTCGACGCAGCTCGGCCTTCTGCACTCCCTCGATCCCACGCCCGGTATCATGCAGGGCGTCCACGAGAGCCGGGATGGCTGCCGCGGCGGCCGGGCCCAGCTCGCGGATCTCGTTCGCGCACAGCGCGCGCGTCGAGTAGTCCAGCGCCCGGTCGCCGACCATCCGGACAAGGATCGGGCTCGCGGCGTCAGCTCCGACCTTGCGGAGAGCGGCGGCCGCCGTCACGCTGCCCCGTTCGGCCTGCGCGGTGAGGCTCGGTATGGCCGCCGCCGCATCCGGTCCGATCTCGCCGAGGGCGCGGACCGCCTCCCCGCGCACCTGCGCGTCTTCGCCTGGATCCTCGACCCGCGCGACGAGGGTGCGCACGGCCTCTGGCCCGCCGATGACCGCCATGGCCCTGACGATCGCCTCGCGCGTGTCCGGGGCCTCCGTCCGTTGGGCCAGAGCCTCGGCGAGCCCCGGGAGCGCCGCGCGGGCCTTGACACCGAGCTCGGCCAGGCCAGCCACGGCGGCCGCACGGACGCCGGGACGCCGGTCCTTCAGCGCCTTGACGAGCGACGCGAGGGCCTCGTCGGCCGCTCTCGCCGAGCCCGATGCGACTGCCGCAGCCTCCGCCACGAACTCGTCCTTGTCGCGTACGGCGGTGCCCAGAGCGGCAGCGGTCTCGGGCGCATCCCCGGACAGCGCTTCCAGAGCGAGCCCAGCGGACAGGCACAGCAGCGCTGCGGGATCGGGCTCCGGGCAGCTGCCGCCGAGGCAGAGGATCCCGCGGCCGTCCCGTGTCGCGCAGTCTGCGCTCTTCATGGCCTGGACGAGGTCCGGTATGGCTTCCCTGGCCGGCGCGCCGATCCCACCCAGGCCCGCGGCCGCCGCCGCGCGAACGAGGAAGCTGGGGTCTCCAAGGAGGCGCCGGAGGGCCGGCACGCCGCGCGACGCGCTCGAGCCCAGGCAGCCGAGCGCGGTCGCCGCGCCCGCGCGCACGCTCTCCCTCCTGTCGCGGAGTGCGGCAAGGGCGGGCTCCACGGCCGCCGTGCCGATCCGGCAGAGATCCTTCGCGGCGGCCTCTCTTCCCTCAGGCGATGGCGCGCCGAGCGCGTCGACGAGCGGCTGAATGCGCCCGTCGATCCGGGCGAGCGCCACCGCCGCGGCGCTCCGAAGCCGGCCGTCGTAAGCGTCGAGCACCGCGGTCAGGGTCGCGACAGACCCCTTCGCCTGCGGTCCGATCTTCCCCAGGGCCTCGGCGGCATTCACTCTGGTTTCTGGATCGCCGGACGCCACGGCCTGCGCGAGGGCGGGGACGGCCTGGACGGCATGTGGCCCGAGCTTGCCCAGGGCCAGGGCGGCCTCGGCCCTGACCTGCGAATCGCCGAGCAGCCGGGCGAGCGCCGGGACGGCTGGCTCCGCGGCGGACCCCGCCTCCCCGAGCGCCCGGGCCGCCGCGATCCTCTCCGCGGCCACGTGCGACCGGAGCCTGGCGAGCAGCTCACGCACCTCCCCGGTCGCCGACACCGGATCGGCTGGCGTTTCGCTGACCTCCGGCGCCGGGGTCACCAGCGGGATGCCGGCGTTCTGCCGGGCAAACTCCCGCACGAACGGGCTCTTCGCTCTCTTCGCGATCTCAGTGAGCGCCTCGAGGTCGGTCTTGAGCTTGGTGGCCGCGATCAGGCTCACATCGCCGCTCTTGTCCTCACAGGCGATCTCCGTGAGCACCACGGCGTCGGTGATGCCGCGGATCGCCGCCGCGCGCACCCGCCACTCCGGGTCGCGCTTCGCGATCTGCGTGAGCAGGGCCTCGTCGCTGAGGCGCTGGGTGGCGGCGCTGCGCACTTCGAAAGAGCGGTCCCCCCGGGCGACCGTCGCCAGGAGCGCCTGACTGGACACTCTCTCCACCGCCGCCGCGCGCACCTGGGGCTCCTGGTCCTTGGTGGCCAGCTCGGCGAGAACGGCCTGATCGGTCAGCTTCGCCACGGCGGCGGTGCGCACGGTGGGTGCGGGATCCTCGTGGGCGATCGCGGACAAGGCCTCCTGGCTCTCAAGGCGGCCGACGGCGGCGATTCGCACCTCGTGATGTCTGTCGGTTCGGGCGATGTCGCCGAGCAGGCGCTGATCGGTCAACCTGGCCGTGGCCGCGCGGCGAACCGAGGAGTCCGTGTGGCTCGTTGCGAGCGCGCCGAGTACGGCCTGACCTCCAATCCTCTCCACCGCTGCCCGGCACACCATCGCATCGCCGTCGTTCCGGGCCACACGGGCGAGGACGTCCTGGTCCGTGAGCTGCTTGACCGCGGCCTCGCGTGTGTACTCGTCGACGTCCGTCGTCGCGAGTCGGGCGAGCCTCTCACAGGCGTCACCCACGAATGCCTGACAGGCCAGGCCGAGAGCGGCGATCGCCTTGTAGTCGGTGTCGGCCCGCGCGACCGGCATGGCCAGGGCCGTCATTGCCAGCGCCACGACACCGGCGGCCTTCGTCTCGGCCAATGGACCCTTCTGTCTGCAGGCGCGCCGGACGGCGCCCCCTGACCGCTCTTCCCGGCAGTCCCGGGGCGGCTCACTCTAGCAGCTTCCCAAGACGCGAGCATCCATGCGCGCCACAATGTCGGTGGCAAGGTCCTCCGGCATGGATCTCGAGCCAGCAGCTTCGCCGGGGTGGTCGGGTTGCACACTTCGAACGTGCGAAGAGGAAGACCCTGCGGCTCGACGGGTTTCCTGCCAGGCTCAGCCAGCGTCGCCGATCTTGCGCGACCCTCCTCCTACCCGGCGCGGATGGCGTCGACGGGGGTGAGGCGGGAGGCGCGGAGGGCGGGGTAGACGCCGGCGGCGAGGCCGATCGCGATGGCGAAGGCGGCGGCGAGGAAGAGGCCGAGGGGAGAGACGCTGAGGCCGTCGGGGAAGGCCTGGGCGGCCATCGCCGTGACGCCGTAGCCGAGCGCCGAGCCGACCAGGCCGCCGATGAGCGACAGCGACACCGACTCGATCAGGAACTGGCCGAAGATCTCGGGGTCGGTGGCCCCGATCGACTTCCGGAGCCCGATCTCGTAGGTGCGCTCGCTGATCGAGATCTGCATGACGGAGAAGATCCCGATGCCGCCCACGAGGAGCGAGATCCCGGCGATCGAGGCGAGGACGATGTTCCAGTTGACGATGAGCTTGTCGACCTCCTTGCGGACGCGGAGGATCTCCTGGCCGATGTTCTCGATCTTGAAGTCCTTGATCCCGCGGTGGCTGCGTCGCATGAGGGCCTCGGCCTCCTTCGACGCGTCGCCCATCTTCTCGGGGTCGGCCTTGAAGGCCCAGGCGTGGACGGTGTCCGTGCCCACGAAGTACTTCTGGGCGGTGGTGAGCGGGATGTAGATCTTCGCGTTGTCCCGCTCCATCTCGCCGTCGTTCACCTGTTGATTGCCGAACTTCTTGAGGACGCCCACGATCCGGAAGCGCATGCCGCGGATGAGGACCTCCCGGCCGATCGCCTCCTCGTCGCCGAAGACGTCTTTCTTGATCTTCTGGCCGAGGAGGGCCACCGTGGCGCGCGTTTCGACGTCGCTCTCCACGAGGTAGCGGCCCACCTGGGGGACGCGGTTCCTGATCCGACCCCACTCCGGGGTCACGCCCTCGACGAGGGCCTTCAGGGTGTGGCCGTTCATGCGGACGGTCTCGTTGCCGAGGCCGAGCACGGGGGCCGCCTCGTCGATCGTCTCGCGCCCCTCCTCGATCGTCCGCCCGTCCGCCGCGCGCATGCCCCGCGAGTAGCCCTGCTTCTTCTGCTCGATCCGGTCGGTGGCGGCCCGGGGCACCGCGAACACCACGCCGTCGAAGCCCAGGTCGTCGAGGCCCTTCTGCACGGCCTCGGCGAGGCCGCCGATCACCGACACCATCACCACGAGGGCGGTCGTGCCGAGCACGATCCCCACCAGGGTGAGGGCCGAGCGTAGCTTGTGGCTCCAGATCTCGGCGGCGGAGGTGCGGGCGGCCTCTCCGATCTGCACGTTACTCGTACCTCAAGGCTTCGATGGGGTTGAGGCGGGCGGCGCGGATCGCCGGGTAGAACCCGAAGAAGATCCCGATCGTCACCGCGAACGCGAGGCCCACGACCATGTTCTGGACGGTCATGACCACCGGCTGCTGGATGAGGGTGCTCATGGCCTGCGTGAATCCGACCCCGAGGCCGAGCCCGAGGAGCCCGCCCACGATCGTCACCACGACGCTCTCCACGAGAAACTGGGCCAGGATGTTGAGGCCGGTGGCGCCGAGCGCCTTCCGGGTGCCCACCTCGCGGATCCGCTCGTTGAAGGAAGCGAGCAGGATGTTCATGATCACGATCCCGCCGACGAGGAGGGAGATGGTGCCGCAGGTGAGGAAGGTGATGTCGTAGATCTTCCCCTGCTCGTCCATCTGCTGCATGAAGGCCGCCCGGTTGAAGACCTGGAAGTCGAGGACCCCGCCGTGCGCCCGGCGCAGGATGGTCGTGACCTCCTGGGTGGCCTTGTCCATGTCCTTCACGTCGCGGACCTGGACGTTGATGTAGGCCACCTTCTGGTTCTCGCGGTCTCCCACCATGCGGGTGATGACCGACGTGACCGGGACGAACATCATCTCGTTCATCCACTCGAGGGCGTTGCGGTTGGCGGAGTTCCAGTAGAACTCCTTCCTCTCCATGACGCCCACCACCGTGTAGCGGTCCTCTCCGACGCTGATGAGCTGGCCCACCGCGGGGCGGCCGCCGAAGAGCTGCTCCCGGCGCGTCGAGCCGAGCACCACCACCTTGGCGCTGCGGGCGACGTCCTCCGGGGTGAGGAAGCGGCCCTCGACGGGGTGGAAGTCGTACATGTGCTCGTAGGTCGGGGTCGAGCCGGCGACCTCGAACTGCTTCTCGAAGCCGGGGGCCTTCACGACCTCGGTCCGCTCCATGGTGGGCTCGACCAGCTCGAGGGTCGTGGCTTGGGCCTTGAGGGCGAGCGCGTCGTCGTAGGTGAGGCCCTTCGACTTCTTCTCGACGGCGTTCTGCTTCATCTCCCGCGCGTCGAGCTCGCGGATGAACATCTTCTTGATGCCGCCGGTCTCTTCCCAGAACTTCTGGCCCTGGCGGCGCCCGCCGTCGATGAGGCCGAACGTGGCCACCACCGAGCCCACCCCGAGGATGATGCCTACCATCTGGAGGACGCTGCGGCTCTTGTGGGCCCCCATGTCGACGACGCCGTCGACGACGGAGTCCCACAGCGAGAAGAGCAGGTTGCGGAGAGCCTTGAAGCGGGCCATGACATTCGTCTCAGCGGTTCCGGCGGTCGTCCTCGATCTGGCCGTCCACGATCGAGACGACGCGCTCGCAGCGCTCGGCGATGCGCGGGTCGTGGGTAACGACCACGATCGTCTCGCCCCGCGCGTGCATGCGGTCGAAGATCTCGAGGATCTCGAGGCCGGTCTTCGTGTCGAGGTTGCCGGTGGGTTCGTCGGCGAGGATGAGCGAGGGCTGGTTGACGATCGCCCGGGCGATGGCGGCGCGCTGCCGCTGGCCGCCCGAGAGCTCGGAGGGCCGGTGCTTCGCGCGGTCGCGGAGGCCGACCTTGTCGAGCGCCGCGAGCGCGAGCTCCTTCCGGTCGGAGCCGGAGACGCCGGCGTAGAGGAGGGGCAGCTCGACGTTCCGGAGGAGCGAGGCCTTGGGCAGCAGGTTGAAGGTCTGGAAGACGAAGCCGACCTTCTGGTTCCGGATCGCGGCGAGCTGGAAGCCGGAGAGCTCGGAGACGTCCTTGCCCTCCAGGCGGTAGGTGCCGTCGGTCGGCGCGTCCAGGCAGCCGAGGATGTGCATGAGGGTGGACTTGCCGGAGCCCGAGGGACCGATGATCGCGACCATCTGGCCCTTCTCGATCTCGAGGTCGATCCCGCGGAGAGCCTGCACGGCCAGCTCGCCCGCGTCGTAGGTCTTGGTGACCGCCTGCATGCGGATGAGCGGGGCGACGCCCACGGCCACGGCGGGCACCGCTCGCGCCGTCGTCACCGGAAGGGTCGCCACCGCCTCACTCATTGTCCTTCTTCTCCTTCGGGCGGGTCGGGTCCTCGACCGCGATCTCCATGCCCGCGGTGAGGCCCTTCACCACCTCGACCTTGTCCACCGCGGCGAGGCCGGTCTCGATCTCCTTGACCTCGAACTTCTCCTTCCAGGCGTCCTTCGGCTCGAGCTTGGCAGGCGGAGCGTCCTTCTTGCCGGCGGCAAAGACACTGGAGAGGATGCCGCCCGACGCGGCCGCCTTCTTCGGCTCGTCGGGCTTCTTGACGTAGACGACCTCGGTCTCGTCCTTCTTGAAGATGGCCTCGACGGGGACGGTGAGCACCTTCTCCCGCTTCTCGCCCACGATGTCGATGTTCGCGGTCATGCCCGTCCGCAGCTCGGCGCCCTGGCGCTCGATCGCGATCTCGACGTCGAAGACCTTCACCTTCTCCTCGAGCCGGGCGGCGGGGGCGATGCGGAGGATCTTCCCGGCGAACCTGACCTTCGAGTACGCGTCGAGGGTGACCTTCACCGGCTGCTCGAGGCGGACCTTGCCGATGTCCACCTCGTTGATCCCGGCCTTGATGATCATGGTCTCGACGTCGGCCACCGTCATGAGCACGGTGCCGGCGTTGAACGAGGAGACGCCGGACATGACGGTGTCGCCGAGCTCGACCGGCCGGCGGATCACGACCCCGTCCATCGGCGAGGTCACGTTGAGCCGCTGCATGGTGCCCCCGGAGGCGACGGCGATCGGCACCCCGCTCTCCTCGACGATGCGGTACTTGTCCATCGCCGAGTCGCGGCTGGCCTTCGCCTGGCGGTAGCGCGTCTCGCTCTCGAGCCCCGCCTGGGCGGAGAGGAGCCCCTGGCTCAGCAGACCTCGGTTCCGCTCGTACGTGGCCTTCGCCTCGTTGAGGGCGATCTCCGCCTCGCTCACGGAGTTCTTGACCTGGACGAGGTCGCGCGCCTGGTTCACGTCGGGCTCGACCCGCGCGAGCACCTGGCCGCGCTTGACCCGATCGCCTTCGCGGACGAGGAGCTCGACCACCTTGCCGGAGAGGACCGACTTCACGTCCACCTTGACGTCCGGCTCGACCGAGCCCACCTCCGTGACGCGCACCTGGACGTCGGCCACCTCGGCCTTCGCGGTCTTGACCTTGTCCTTCTCCTCGCCGGGCTTGCCCTTGGGGCGGGCCACGGTGTAGCCGACACCGGCGATCGCCAGCCCCAGCCCCCCGATCCAGAGCCACCGGCGCACACGCTTCCCGTTCGACTTGGCCATGGGTCTGCCTCTCGCCGCCCCGCCGGGCGATCCCGTGAAGGTTCCGACTGCGTTCGCCGGCTAATACGCTCGGGCTTCCGGGGGGGTTCCCGAATCATCCAAGGACGCGAATCCCCGTGGCGAGCAAGGAGTTGCGGGGGATTGAATTCAACGGGTTGGACGTCTTCACCGTCCGTTCCGGGGTAGCATCCCCCCTCGGAAGGCTCGTCCGATGTCGGGGGGACAAGTCCCCCTCGGAAGGCTGGTCCGATGAGCGCCACCTTCTAGCGCGACAGCTTGCAGCTCACCGAGATGCCCTCGCCGCTTCCCGTCTCGACCGTGGTCTTGTAGTTCGGGAGCTTCTTGACGTAGTCGAGGAACTCCGCCGTGCCCGAGCCGCCGCTGCGCAGGACGTTGTGGGCGGTGAAGCAGCCGCCCACCTCGAGCTTGGCCTCCAGGTCCTTGAAGTACTGCAGGTACCAGCCCTTGTCCGCGTCGGAGAAGACGAAGTCGAACGGCCCCGGCAGCTGCTTCACCAGCTCGTGCGCGTCGGCGAGCCGCGCGTCCACCAGGGCAAGGACGCCGGCCTCCTCGAAGTTGCGCTTCGCCGCCGCGTGGCGGGAGGGGTCGATCTCGATCGTGGTGAGCTTCCCGCCGGTCTTCGAGAGCGCCCACGCGATCCACACCGCCGAGTGGCCGGTCGAGGTGCCGATCTCGAGGGCCCGACGGAAGCGGTGGCTCACGACGAGGTCGTACAGGATCTGCCCGTCCTCCCACGGCACGTTCAGGTCGTGCCACTCGCCGCGGTTCTTCTCGAGAAAGCCGCGGGCCCTCCGGTCGAGGGCGGAGTCCTCGGCGTGGGCAGCCGTGGCCGCCACGACGGTCGCCACCGTCAGGGCGAGGAGCGCGCGCATGGTCACCTCCTGTCGCGATCTCGGTCGATCTCGGGACGCGTCGCCATGAGGTCCGCCGGGCTGACGAATCCACTGGCATGGTGACCGATCCGTGGGCGGCCGTCCATCCGCCGCTGGAACCGGCGACCCCGTCGGGAAGAGAATTAGGCGTACGCAGCCCGCCCCGAAGGAGACCCCGATGACACGCCCCCCTGCCGTCGTCATCCTCGTCGCGTCCGCTCTCCCTCGCCTCATGCGGTTCGAAGCGCCGTTCGCGCCGAAGTCCACCCGGACGGTGGCCCGATGAGGCGCGCTTTCCTGAAGGGACTGGCCCTGGGCAGCGTCGCCTGGCGAGACGCCCTCGCCGCGGAGGCGCCGGGGGAGAAGGCGCGGCAGGTCGCCGCGGTCGACGTCGTCCGGGTCGAGGGGCGCCGCGAGGTGAAAGAGGCGCACCGCCAGCACCAGGCCAACCCGTCGCACGTCTGGAGCCCGCCCGCCGAGTACCACGAGCCCGAAGACGCTCCGTCGCACGTGCTCCGCGTCGAGAGAGACGAGGTGCTGCTCACCGAGCGCCCCGGCTTCGGCATCGAGCTCGACCGGGCGAGGGTCGAGAAGGAGTCGCGGCCCGAGGCGTAGCCCGGAGCCCGCCCCGGGTGGCCGGGACGCGCGCCGCCGAGCCGTCTAGAAGTGCAGGCTGAGCTGCACGCCGATGATGTCGACCTTCGCGTCGTAGTTGCCGATGAGGTAGCCGTTCGTGGTCGTGGTCGTCAGGTTGCTGGGCGCCCGGTCGATGAACAGGTGGGCATAGCCCACGTCGACGTGGGCCTTCTCGCTCGCCCGCCACTGGAAGCCGCCGGAGGCCCAGATGCGGTCGTTGTCGGGCAGGCGCGGGGTGCGGAACGCGTCCTGCACGGGCGTCTTGTCGTACGCGGTCCCGAGGCGGAGCGTCCACTTCTCGTTCAGCTTGACGTTCCCGCCGAGGCCGATGCGCCACGTGTTCTTGAAGGTGAGGGGCACGCTGCTGACCGCCGTGCCGTCGGTGCGGACGATGTCGAGCGACTGGATCGAGTCCCAGCTGGTGCCCGTCCAGTCGGCCAGGATCTCGACCTTGTCGTTCTCCCAGGCCGCGGCCACGGACAGCGTGTCCGGCAGCTCGATCGTCGTCTTGACCGGGCCGGAAGCGAACCGCGCGTTGATCGTGGCGCCGATGGGTGCGGTCGGTCCGGACTCGGCGAGGGCGGTGGCGCCGGTGAAGGTCACGGTTCCCTCGACGTCGTGCTTGACCTTCGAGCGATAGCTGATGCCGACGTGCGCCTGCTGGCCGAGCTTGAGCAGCGCGCCGGCGTTCCAGCCCCAGGCGTTCGAGTCGCCGGTGATGAGGGCCGGCCCCTCGGTGGCGAGGCCCGACGGGCCACCGAGCTGGGCGAGGATCGACGCCCTGAGCGCCGCCTGCACCGCGGCGGGGAGCCCCTGGGCGGCGAGCGCCTGGGAGGCGCCGGCGTAGGAGAGGCTGCCGTACGCGACGTTCGAGCCGAGGTCCGCCTTGAGGTGCTGCCAGTTCGCCCCGCCGCCGATCGAGAGGGTATCGCTCAGCTGGATCGCGATCGTCGGGTTGACGTTGTACGCCTCGACCTTCGACCTCGTCGCGTGGAAGCGACCCATCCACGCCGGGTCCCAGTTGGTCTCGAGCCCGAACGGCACGTTGAAGCCTGCGCCCAGCCAGATCCTCTCCGTCACCTGGCCCGGACAGATAGCCGTTCGGCACCGGGATCCACTTGCCGGCGTCGCCTCCGTCGTTGCCCATGGGCACCGGGAAGCGGAAGGACCCCGCCGAGGGGCCGACGGAGCCGGTGTCCGCGAAGGTGGTGCCGACGCCGATGGGCTCCACCGAAGCCACGAAGTTCCAGCCCTTGACCCGCGTGAGCGCCGCGGGGTTGAAGTAGATCGCGCTCGCGTTCTTCACCCCGGCGGCCTGGCCCGCGAAGGCGTTGCCGAGGCCGCTGGCGTTCTGCTCGATGAGCTGGAAGCCCGACGCGAAAACCGGGGCCGGGAGGGCTGCGACGCCGAACGTCAGCGCCAGCGCCAGCAGCCGGTAGGAAAATCGCTTGCGTGTCATGAATGTCCCTCCTGGGAACCGTACTGAGGTGGGCATACTAACGAGGTTGCTTCCCGTTTGTCGCCGGGAAAGTTGTACCCCCATCCTACGGGGCACGAACCCGCGCGAAACGTCCGATTTGCCCGATTCTCCTCGCCGCAGCGCGTCAGCGGTCCCTTGCCGCGATGCGTCAGCACTCGCGACGGCGGGCCTCAGAAGCCCCGGGTCCCGCCGACCGGGATCACGAAGGCCCGATGGCCGAGGCCGCGCGCTCGCACCTCGGCGAGAAAGCGACGCGGCGGCTCGTCGAGGGGCTCGTCCGAGAGGTCGAACGTGCCGAAGTGCATGCCGACCACCGCGCGCGCGTCGAGGTCCAGGGCGGCCCGGACCGCCTCTTCCGGGTTCAGGTGGATGGGGCGCATGATCGCCCGCGGCTCGTAGCCGCCGATCGGAAGGCAGGCGAGGTCGATCGGGCCGACGCGGCGGCCGATCTCGGCGAAGCCGTCGAAGAACGCGGTGTCGCCGGGGTGGCAGAAGCGGCGCGTCTCTCCCGCCACCACGAAGCCGGCCCAGAGGCGACGGTTGCGGTCGGTGAGGCCGCGCCCGGAGAAGTGGCGCGCGGGAATGCAGGTCACCGTGACCCCGGCGATCCGGGCGGCCTGCCACCAGCCGAGCTCGGCCGCCACGTGGCCGCCCGTCCCCCGCACGAGCTCGCCCACGCCCGTCGGCACGACGAAGGGCACGCCACGCCGAGCGAGGCGCCGGACGGTCGGCAGGTCCGTGTGGTCGTAATGGTCGTGGGACAGAAGGGCGAAGTCGAGGCGGGGGAGGGCCTCGAGCGGCACGCCCGGCGGGACGAGGCGCCTCGGGCCGGCGAAGGGGAGGGGGCTCGCGCGCTCGGAGAAGGCCGGGTCGGTCAGGAAGGCCGTGCCGTCGATGCGGACGTAGAACGTCGCGTGGCCGATCCAGGTGACGGCCGGGTCGCGGTCGAGGGCCACCGGGTCGAACGGAACGGCGGGCGCGGCGCCCGGCCGTGGGACGAGGCTCGCGCGCATGCGCCGCCACAGGAAGGGCAGCGCGACGACGGGGTTGGGCAGCCCCGCCCCGTCACCACGCGCCCTCGCGTCAGGCTCCATCCGTGCCTCCATACTAATGCACGCCCGAGGCTCGGGCCCTGAGCCACGGAGTGATCGACGCCCGATGGCACCCGAGCCGCTCGGGCCCGGTCCGGCCGGGCACGGTCAACTTCGGTCACAATGGCCCGACGCAGGCGCCAATAGGAAGGACGGCCATGGACTACACACCCGCCGCCGATCGTTACGAGAGGGCGGCCTATCGCCGCTGCGGCCGCAGTGGGCTGCGGCTTCCCCCCATATCGCTGGGGCTCTGGCACAACTTCGGCGGGGTGGATGCGTTCGAGAACGGGCGCTCGATCGTGCGTCGGGCCTTCGACCGCGGCGTGACGCATCTCGACCTCGCCAACAACTACGGCCCGCCCCCGGGCTCCGCCGAGGAGGCGATGGGGCGCATCCTCGACCTCGACCTGCGTCCGTTCCGCGACGAGCTGGTGATATCGACGAAAGCCGGCTACCTCATGTGGCCCGGGCCCTACGGCGAGTGGGGCTCGCGGAAGTACCTGCTGGCGAGCCTCGACCAGAGCTTGAAGCGGATGCGCCTCGACTACGTGGACATCTTCTACTCCCACCGCCCCGATCCCGACACGCCGCTCGAAGAGACGATGATGGCGCTCGACCAGGCGGTTCGTCAGGGCAAGGCCCTCTACGCCGGGATCTCGAACTACCCGGCGGACAGCACGGCCGAGGCCGCCGCCATCCTGCGCCGGCTCGGCACGCCCTGCCTCATCCACCAGCCCCGGTACTCGATGTTCGACCGCTGGATCGAGGGCGGCCTCACCGACGTCCTCGAGCGCGAGGGCATCGGCGGCATCGCGTTCTCGCCGCTCGCCCAGGGACTGCTCACCGACAAGTACCTCGCCGGCATCCCGAAGGGCTCGCGGGCCTCGACGCCCCACGGCTTCCTGCGCCCGGAGCACGTGACACCGGACAAGGTCGAGCGGGCCAGGAAGCTCGGCGCGATCGCCCGGGACCGCGGGCAGAGCCTCGCCCAGATGGCGCTCCTCTGGGTCCTGCGTCGCCCCGTCGTCACGTCGGCGCTCATCGGGGCGAGCAGCGTGCGTCAGCTCGACGAGAACCTCGACGGTCTGGCCGCGCCTCCTCTCTCCGAAGAAGAGCTCGCACGCATCGAGGCCGTCCTGAAGTAGGCGGCCCGCAGTTGAACGCCGCGGGCGGCGCTCCTAGACTTCGGGGATGAGCACGACGGCCGACCCGCTCCTGGAGACCCTGGTCAACGACTTCGGGAGCAACTACGCGTTCGCCCTCGACCTGCTCGAGCAGTACCGACAGGACCGGCGGAGCGTCGACGCGACCTGGCGCGCCTACTTCGACAAGGCCCTCGGCCGGCCGACCGAGGCGGTCGAGCCGCCGGTCACCGTGATCGTCAACGAGGCGCCGAGGGAGGCGCCGGCCGAGGCCGCGGGCTCCGGGCGAAAGACGCTCGCCCGCCGGGACGTGCCGGTGGTGGCCGCGGGCGACCGCTCGAAGGCGGTGGCGCGCGTCTCCGATCCTTCCCGGCGACATCCTCCAGCCGATCCGGGGAGGGGCGGTGCGCATCGTCCAGAACATGGAGGCGAGCCTCCAGATCCCGACCGCCACGTCCGCGCGCACCATCCCGGTCCGCACGCTCGAGGAGAACCGCCGCGTCCTCAACCGGCACCGCGAGGCGGCAGGCCAGGGCAAGGTGAGCTTCACCCACCTCGTGGCGTGGGCCATCCTCCGCGCGCTCGACACCTTCCCCCGCCTGAACGACGCCTACGCCGAGGTGGACGGCCAGCCCCACCGCATCCAGCGCGACCAGGTGCGCCTCGGGATCGCGGTGGACGTGCAGAGGAAGGACGGCTCGCGCACCCTGCTCGTCCCGAACGTCAAGGACGCGCAGAAGCTGAGCTTCGCCGAGTTCCTGAAGGCCTTCGACGACCTCGTGGCCCGCTCGAGGAAGGGAGGGGTCTCGCCCGACGACTTCATGGGCACGACGGTCTCGCTCACCAACCCCGGCACCGTGGGCACGACCTCGTCCGCCCCGCGCCTCATGCCCGGCCAGGGCGTGATCGTGGCGACGGGCGCCCTCGACTACCCGGCCGAGTACAAGTCGATGGCCCCGCGCACCCTGGGACTCCTCGGGATCAGCAAGGTCATGACGGTGACGTCCACGTACGACCACCGCGTCATCCAGGGAGCGGAGTCGGGCCTCTTCCTCGCTCGCATGGAAGACCTCCTCAAGGGCGAGGACGGCTTCTACGACCGCGTCTTCGCGGACCTCGGGCTGCCGCACCGGCCGGTGAAGTGGGAGATGGACACGAATCCCGCCCTCTTCGGGACGCCGGGCGGCCGCGAGGAGGTGGAGAAGCAGACGAAGGTCCTGCAGCTCATCCACAACTACCGGGTGCGCGGCCACCTCGTGGCCGACCTCGACCCGCTCGACCGGGCCCGCGCCCCGCACCGCGACCTCGACCCCGCCACCTACGGCCTCACCCTCTGGGACCTCGACCGCGAGTTCGTGACCGGCGGGCTGTCCGGCGAGGACAAGGGGACGCTGCGCGAGATCCTCGACACCCTGCGGGAGACCTACTGCGGGACGATCGGCGTCGAGTACATGTACATCGCCGACCCCGAGCGGAAGGAGTGGCTCCAGCACCGCATGGAGTCGACGCGGAACTACCCGGCCACCGACGCGGCGAGCAAGAGGCGAGTCCTCGAGAAGATCGTCGAGGCGGAGAGCTTCGAGCGGTTTCTCCACACGAAGTACGTGGGGCACAAGCGCTTCTCGCTCGAGGGCGGGGAGGCGCTCATCCCGCTCCTCGACCGTGTCCTGAACGACGCGGCCCTGCGGGGGCTGCGGGAGGTCGTGATCGGCATGCCGCACCGGGGGCGGCTCAACGTCCTCGCCACCACGGTGGGCAAGCCCCTCTCGCAGATCTTCGCCGAGTTCGAGGGCAACGACCCGTCGTCCTACCAGGGGTCGGGCGACGTGAAGTACCACCTCGGCGCCACCGGCACCCACCTCGGCGACACCGGCGAGACGATCGCGGTGACCGTCGCTCCGAACCCCAGCCACCTCGAGTTCGTGAACCCGGTGGTCGAGGGAATGGTGCGCGCCAAGCAGGACGCGATCGGCGACCGCGAGCACACCCGCGTGCTGCCCGTGCTCCTCCACGGGGACGCGGCCTTCGCCGGGCAGGGCGTCGTGGCCGAGACGATGCACCTCTCCGGCCTCCACGGCTACCGCACGGGCGGCACGATCCACGTGGTGGTGAACAACCAGATCGGGTTCACCACCCTGCCCGAGGACGCGCGGAGCTCCACCTACGCGACCGACGTCGCCAAGATGGTCCACGCCCCCGCCTTCCACGTGAACGGCGACGATCCCGAGGCCGTGGCCTACGTGGCCGGCCTCGCCCTCGAGTACCGGCAGAAGTTCCGGAAGGACGTCGTGATCGACCTGGTGTGCTACCGCCGCTGGGGCCACAACGAGACCGACGAGCCGAGCTACACCCAGCCGCTCATGTACGCGAGGATCAAGACCCACCCGTCCGCGGCGACTCTCTACGGCGAGAAGCTGGTGCGCGAGGGCGTCCTCACCCGGGAGGAGCTCGACAAGGTCTGGGCCGACAAGAAGGCCGCGATGCAGGCGGAGGGCGGCGAGGCGAAAGCTCCCTTCGTCGTCATCGCCCGCCGGGAGCCGCACGAGCCGGCGCCGGTCGACGCCTCGGCGATGTGGGGGCGCCTGAAGACGGTGCTCCGGGCCCTCGGCACGCTCCCCGACGGGTTCGAGATCCACCCGAAGCTCGTCCCCTTCGTGCGGAGGCGGGCGGAGCTCCTCGAGGGCAAGGGCGAGGTGGACTGGGCGACGGGGGAGTCTCTCGCGTGGGGGACGCTCCTTCTCGAGGGCGTGCCGGTGCGCCTCTCGGGGCAGGACTCCGGGCGCGGCACCTTCTCGCAGCGCCACGCCGTCCTCCACGACGTCAGGACGCAGAACGAGTACGTGCCGCTCAACGCGGTCGCCCCGTCGGGGGTCCGCTTCGAGGTCTACGACTCGCTCCTCTCCGAGGCGGCGATCGTGGGCTTCGAGTACGGCTACTCGGTGGCCGAGCACCGGACGCTGGTGCTGTGGGAGGCGCAGTTCGGCGACTTCATGAACGGCGCCCAGGTCATCATCGACCAGTTCCTGTCGGGCTCGGAGACGAAGTGGGGCCAGCCGAGCGGCCTCGTCCTCCTCCTGCCGCACGGCCACGAGGGGCAGGGGCCCGAGCACTCGAGCGCGCGCATCGAGCGCTTCCTGACGCTCGCCGCCGAGGACAACCTGCGCGTCGCCTACCCCTCGACGCCCGCGTCCTATTTCCACCTCCTGCGGCGGCAAGGCCGCGATCCCGTGGAGAAGCCGCTCGTCGTCTTCACGCCGAAGAGCCTGCTGCGCCACCCCCGGTGCGTCTCGTCGCTCCAGGATCTGGCCGACGGCCGCTTCGAGCCGGCGATCGACGATCGCGCCGCGGACCCGGCGCGGGTCCGTCGGGTGGTGCTCTGCAGCGGGAAGGTCTACTTCGACCTGCTGAAGGCGCGCGACGACGCGAGGCGCGACGACGTCGCCCTCGTGCGCGTCGAGCGGCTCTACCCGTTCCCGGCGGCGGAGCTCGCCGCCGCGCTCGCCCGGTACTCGCCGCAGGCGAGAATCGTGTGGTGCCAGGAGGAGCCGCGGAACATGGGCGCGTGGCGCTTCGTGCGCGAGCGCTTCCTTGACGGCGACGTCGAGGCCGGCGGTCGGCAGCCCCGCTACGCGGGCCGCGCCGCCTCGGCCGCCCCCGCCCCCGGCTCGCTGAAGGTGCACCTCGCCGAGCAGGAGGCGCTCGTGCGGGAGGCGCTGGGCGGGTAGGGGCGAGCGATGGACCACGAGGGAGGAGGAACCCGGGCTTCTGACGGTATACTGGACCTATCCGGGGCTCCGAGCCGCCCCCCATTCCCTTCCTGAGAGCAGGAGCATGGCCACGACCGCCGCACCGCCACGCCGTCGCGAAGTCCTCGACAGCGCCGTCATCCGCTTCGCCGGGGACTCCGGCGACGGGATGCAGATCACCGGCAGCCAGTTCACGAACACGACCGCCCTCTTCGGGAACGACATCGCCACGTTCCCCGACTATCCCGCCGAGATCCGCGCCCCCGCGGGCACGCTGCCCGGGGTGAGCGGGTTCCAGGTTCAATTCGGCGCCCGCGACGTCCCCACGCCGGGCGACGCCGTGGACGCGCTCGTGGCCATGAACCCGGCCGCGCTGAAGGTGAACCTGGCCGACCTCAAGCGGGGCGGCATCCTCATCGTGAACGCCGACGACTTCAAGGAGACGGACCTCAAGAAGGCGGGAATGGCCGCGAACCCTCTCGAGGACCGCTCGCTCGAGGGGTACCGCGTCTTCGCCGGTCGAGCTCACCAAGCTCACCCGCGCCGCGCTCCGGGAGACGGGGCTCGACGCGAAGAGCATGGACCGGTGCAAGAACTTCTTCGCGCTCGGCATGTGCTACTGGCTCTACAACCGGTCGATGGACGCCACCAACCGGTGGCTGGACGACAAGTTCAAGGCCAAGCCCGCTCTCGCCGAGGCCAACAAGCTCTCCCTGAAGGCGGGCTACGCCTACTGCGACGCGACCGAGGCGTTCGAGGTGACTTTCGAGGTCCCGCCGGCGCGGCTTCAGCCCGGCGTCTACCGCAACCTCTCCGGCAACAGCGCCCTCGCTCTCGGCTTCGTGGCCGCTTCGCAGAAGGCGGGCATCCCGCTCTTCCAGGGCAGCTACCCGATCACGCCGGCCTCCGACATCCTGCACGAGCTGTCGATGTACAAGGAGTTCGGGGTCGTGACCTTCCAGGCCGAGGACGAGATCGCCGCCATCACGTCCGCGATCGGCGCCGCCTACGCAGGCTCGCTCGCCATCACCACGACCTCGGGCCCGGGCATGGCCCTCAAGACCGAGGCGATCGGTCTCGCCACCGCGGTCGAGCTGCCCCTCGTGATCGTGGACATCCAGCGCGGTGGGCCCTCGACGGGGCTCCCCACGAAGACCGAGCAGGCCGACCTCTTCCAGGCGCTCTTCGGCCGCAACTCCGAGGCGCCGGTGCCGGTGCTGGCCGCGTCCTCGCCGGGCGACTGCTTCTGGGTGGCGCTCGAGGCGAGCCGCATCGCGATCAAGTACATGGTGCCGGTCATCGTGCTGTCCGACGGCTACCTCGCGAACGGCGCCGAGCCCTGGCGCGTCCCCGCCGTCGAGGATCTGCCCGAGATCCCGGTCCGCTTCCGCACCGACCCCGCCTTGTTCCGGCCCTACGCGCGCGAGCCGCACACGCTGTCGCGCCCGTGGACGGTGCCGGGGACGCCCGGGCTCGAGCACCGCGTGGGGGGCCTCGAGAAGGAGGACGGCAGCGGCAACATCAGCTACGAGCCTCTCAACCACGAGACGATGGTCCGACTGCGCGCCGCGAAGGTCGAGGCCGTCGTGGGGGACGTGCCCGACGTCGTGGCGGCCGGCGAACCCGACGGCGATCTGCTGATCGTCGGCTGGGGCTCGACGTATGGCGCCATCACGGCGGCCCTCCGCGCCCAGCGCGGGAAGGGCCGCCGCATCGGCCACGTGCACCTCCGGCACCTCAACCCGCTGCCGAAGAACCTGGGCGACGTGATCCAGCGTTACCGGCGCGTGCTCGTGCCGGAGCTCAACATGGGGCAGCTCCTCTTCGTGCTCCGCGCGAAGTACCTGGTGGACGCGATCGGGTACTCGAAGGTCCAGGGCAAGCCCTTCATGCAGTCCGAGATCGAGTCGAAGATCGACGAGATCCTGGGAAGGTAGGCGAGCGACATGGCGGCAACGCTCCCGGCGTACACGAAGAAGGACTTCCAGAGCGACCAGGAGGTGCGGTGGTGCCCCGGCTGCGGGGACTACGCGATCCTGTCCGCCGTCCAGTCGGTCTTCCCCGAGCTCGGGGTGCCGAAGGAGAAGTTCGTGATCGTCTCGGGCATCGGCTGCTCGAGCCGGTTTCCCTACTACGTGAACACCTTCGGCTTCCACACCATCCACGGACGGGCGCCGGCGGTGGCGACCGGGGTGAAGATCGCCCGGCCCGATCTCGAGGTGTGGGTGGCGACGGGTGACGGCGACTCGCTCTCGATCGGCGGGAACCACACGATCCACATGCTGCGGCGCAACGTGGGGATCAAGGTGCTGCTCTTCAACAACCGGATCTACGGCCTGACCAAGGGGCAGTACTCGCCGACCTCCGAGCTCGGCAAGAAGGCGAAGTCGACGCCCTACGGCTCGCTCGACCGGCCCTTCAACCCGCTGTCGCTCGCCCTCGGGGCCGAGGCCACGTTCGTGGCCCGCTCGGTGGACGTCTTCCAGCCCCATCTCAAGGCCGTCCTCAGGAAGGCCGCCGCCCACAAGGGCTCGGCGTTCGTCGAGGTGCTGCAGAACTGCAACATCTTCAACGACGGCGCGTGGGAAGGCCTGACCGAAAAGGGGTTGCGCGACGACGCGACCCTAGCGCTGGAGCACGGCCAGCCGCTCGTGTTCGGGAAGGCGCGCGACAAGGGCATCCGCATGAACCGCTTCGCCCTCGAGGTGGTGAAGCTCGGCGGCGGCGTCAGCGAGAAGGAGCTCATCGTCCACGACGAGAAGGACCCGAATCCCGCGTATGCGTTCCTGCTGTCGCGGATGGACGGGACGCCGGGATTCCCGACGCCGATCGGCGTCCTGCGCGCGGTCGACGCGCCGCCGTACGAGGCGCTGATCGCCGACCAGGTCCGCGCGGTCACCGAGAAGAAGGGGCGCGGCGATCTCGCGCGCCTGCTGCGCGCCGGCGACACGTGGGAAGTGCGGTAACACTTCGTAGCACTTTCGCCCGACTTTTCCTCTTGACAGCGTGCGGGGTGCGGGACGATCTTTGGGGCAGAGATAGCGCCCGCCACCACCGGAGGAGGTGAAGCCGAGGCGGAAGCGATCTCGATGGGGCGCGACGGGCCGACGACGCGCGAGGCGGGATCGGCGACCGGCGCCACGGAGCTTCCGGAAGACGCGAGGAGCGAGAGATGGAAGCAGAGGGCAGTCCGCCGGGCCCGACGGGGGCCGAAAGGCCCGTGACCCTCACGTGAATGATTGAAGCGCACCCTGTGGTGCGCTGGGCGAGAATGCCCCGAAAATGACACGACCCGGGAGCCTGGCTCCCGGGTCTTTTTCTATTGAGGGGTGCTGCGACGTGCCGGCGATCTCGGCGCTGTTGTTGAGGTCTATGCCGATAGCGCGGTTGAAGTTGAGTTCATTCGTGCATCCGGGCAAACAAAGGCACTGGTCACCCTGCACACCTCTGACCTGCGCGCGGTAGCTGCCAGCGACATCCTCTCCGTCAGAGGTTCGGTCTAGTCCGGCATCGGCGGGAGCGGAAGGCGCAGCGGCCCTTCTTCCGTTTCGAGCAGCACGTCGGTCGTCTCGATGGCGCGCACGACGCCGTCCGCGAGGCGGTCGCCGGGACGGTACGCGTAGAGCTGCCCCGTCGGCGCGTGGGCGAACACCACGAGGCTCTCTCCCGCCGAGGCGATTCCGGCGAGCTGGAACTCGAGCACCGTCAGCTCCTCGCGCCGCAGCGAGAGGCGCGGCTCGGGGCCCCCGCGGGCCACGGGAACAGGCGCCTCGCCCGCGCCCGTGCGCCGCTCCACCACGCGGCGATCCTCCTCGATGCGCTCGGTCAGGCCGGCCGCGTCGAGGACGGCCGAGCGCACGGCGAAGAGCGGCGCGTCCTTCGTCCACACGCTCACGCGCCCGAGGAACCCGGGCGGCCCGAGCGCGGCGAGGCTGGCGTCCACGTCGGCCATTCCGGCGAGGAGGTCGCGCACCTCGGCCCGCTTCAGGGCGAAGCCCGCGGGCGGGCCGGCCACCGGCACGTCCTTGCGGACGGCGACCCGGGCGTTGGAGACGACCCGCACGGGCCCCGGGTCGGTGATCTCGACTCCCGACGCCTTGCGGATGGCGGCCAGCGTCTCGTCCAGGGTGGCCCGCGTCACCTCGACGCTCACGCGACCCACGACGCTCTCGTGGACGACGAAGCCGCCCGCGCCGAGGGCGGCGAGCGCCTGGAAGACGTCGGCGAAGTCCACGTCGCGCAGGCGCAGGGTGAGTGGACCGCGGCCGGGGTCCTTCCCGGTGGGGACCCGGCCCCTGACCACGATCGCCTTCGCCGCGTCGCGGTCGACGCGGCAGGGCGCTTCGTCCTGCTCGAACGG
This sequence comes from uncultured Acidobacteriota bacterium, assembly GCA_963697835.1. GTDB lineage: Bacteria > Acidobacteriota > Vicinamibacteria > Fen-336 > Fen-336 > DATBSL01. The sequence continues at coordinate 672,811 of CAVOPG010000001.1, forward strand.
GTCGTCGACCGGCACGGGCAGCTCGGCGTCGGGGCCGGCGACCGGGCTCTTCCCGCGCGCCTCGAAGCGGTGGCAGGCGCCCTGCTTCGCCATGAGGAACTCCGACACGCGGAAGAAGCCCCGCTCGAGCCGGCTCTCGAAGGCGCGCACCGGCCCCTCGCCGACCGCGAGCCCGCGCATCGTGAACTCCTCGGCGAGCGAGGCGTAGCCGAGCACCACCGGCCGCTCGCGCACCACCGCGGCGAGCTCCGAGAGGAAGAGACGGGGGCTGCGCCGGGCACGCCGCCGGGCGGCGATCACGTCCGACTTCGCGAAGGCGAGCGACTGGTCGCGGAGAAAGGCGTCGAGAGTGGGACGAGGCACGCCGGATGGGCGGCCCGCCGGCGACTCCGGGGGGGACGGCAGCGGGGCGCGCGCCGGCCAGTAGGGGAAGCGGATGACGGCCGCGAGCTGGATCACGTTCTCGCTGGTGGCGGTGAGGGTCAGGCTCTCGACGTCCGCCAGGCGGTGCGAGACCGCGACCTTCTGGAAGAAGCGGTCGATCGGCCCCGTAGCCCCCGAGCGCCGTCAGGTCGAGCACCACCTCGCCGCGCGTGCCCGACTCGACGGGGGGCCGCGGCTGGACCTCCACGCGGGCGAGGTGGGCGACCTCGGCCAGATCCCGGACGACGAGCACGTCGGCCGACGCGGTCGGGCCGTCCGGGAGGATGCGGCGGAGCGTCTCCAGGCGGCGGTCGAGGAGGAGCCGCTCTTCGGCGAAGGGGCGGGCGGGCGGGACGGCCAGGAGCGCGGCGAAGAGGGCCAGGAGCACGCCCGATGATACATGCGGCGCCACGGGTGTCGCGTTCGCACGCGCGGCGGTCGGCTACGGGCGGCGGGCCCGCCGCCGCCAGAGCGACACCTCGGGCGGCGGCTTCGTGCCCGGCGCGAGCCGGGGGTCGGCGACGGGCTCCAGCGGCTCGAGACGCAGCGGCAGCTCGCCCGCCCAGACGGCGAGAGCGTAGTCGTCCTCGTCGTCCTTCGGCGGGCCGGTTCGCACCTTCGCCGAGGCCTCGTCGAGCGGCAGGGCGACGACGCGGGTGGCGCGGAGCTCGTTCTCGGACGGCGGGCGGACGCTCGCCACGCGCCCCGGGACGACGTGCTCGACGATCGCGTCGAGCGCCCGGCGCTTCTCCGCGGGCTCGGTGAGCTCGGTGGCCGTCCCCACCACGACGACGCTCCTGTAGTTCATCGAGTGGTGGAAGCCGGAGCGGGCGAGAACGAGGCCGTCGAGGAGCGTGACCGTCACGCAGGCGGGGGTGCCGGCGGCCAGGGCCTTCACCATGCGGCTCGCCGCCGACCCGTGGACGACCAGCCGTTCGCCCACTCGCGCGTAGGCCGAGGGGATGACGAACGGCTGGCCCTCGTCCACGAAGCCGACGTGGCAGACGAGCCCCTCGTCGAGGATGGCGTGAATGGTCGTCCGGTCGTAGCGGGCGCGTTCCGGCAGGCGTCGCACGGTGGTACGCGGGGTGGGACCGCTCACGTCAGGCCCGGAGCCGGGGACACCGTCTCACAAGTCGTCGTCTTCGGGGATGTCGTCGCGCCGGCGGCGTGGGCTCTGCTTCCGCGCGGGCTTCTGGTCGGGCTTCTGGCGGAAGCGCCGGCCACGCTGCTCCTCGACCGAGCCGGGCACCGGGAACTCGGGGGCCGGTGGCCCCGAGCGATAGCCGCCGCCCCCGCCGTACCCGCCGCCGGGGCGGGAGAACCCGCCGCCACCCGGGCGGGAGAAGCCGCCGCCGCCGCCGGGGGACGGCCGCGAGAAGCCGGGCGCGCCCGCGGGGCGGGGCGGCCGGTTCTCGGCCTCGTTCACGCGGAGCGGGCGGCCCTTGAGGTCCTTCCCGTTCAGCTGCTCGATGGAGCGCTGCGCGGCCTCGTCGCTCTCGAACTCGACGAAGGCGAATCCGCGCGGGCGTCCCGTCTCTCGGTCCGTGGGAACCTTGGCGTCCACGACCCGTCCGGCGGCACTGAAGGCTTCGATGAGCTCCTCGCGCGTCACGTCGAAGCTCAGGTTGCCCACGAATACCTTGTTCGAAATGGCTCGTCTCCTTGATGCGACCCTTCCCGCCGCGCGCGACTCCCTGAAGCCGCGCGAGTCGCGTTCGGGGCGGGATGTCGCAGGACTCTAGCAGAAAGCCCGGCGCTTTCCAACGACTTGGGGACGCGGCGGCGTCCAGGGGGCGGGTGTATAAGAGGCCCCGGCCGGCCATGGGCAGACCAGAGACGGAGGCAGTCCGGGGGCGTTCGGACCTCGAGGCGTTCGTCGCGCTCCCCTACGGCCTGCACCGGAGCGACCCCGGCTGGACGCCGATGCTGCGGAGGGACGTACGGGCCGTCCTCGACCCCGCCCGCAATCCTCTCTTCGAGCACGCCGAGCGCGAGCTCTTCCTCGCCCGCCGCGGAGGGCGCGTGGTCGGCCGCATCGCCGCGATCCACGACCGCCTGCACGACGAGACCCGCTCCGACCGGGCCGGCTTCTTCGGCTTCTTCGAGAGCGTCTTCGACCCTGCCGTCGCGGGAGCGCTCTTCGACGCGGCGGCGGCGTGGCTGCGGGCCCGGGGCCTCCACACGCTGCGGGGCCCGCTCAGCCCCTCGATCAACGACGAGGCGGGGCTCCTCGTCGACGGCTTCGACACGCCGTCCGTGCTCATGATGCCGCACAATCCCCGCTATTACGCGGCTCTTCTCGAGGGTGCGGGCTTCCGCAAGGCGAAGGACCTGCTCGCCTTCCAGAACACCCACACGACCCTTCCCGAGCGGCTCGTCGCCGCGACCGACGTCGTGCGCAAGCGCTACGACGTCACCTGCCGCCGCATCGACATGAGGCGGTTCGCCGAGGACGTCGCCCTCATCCGGAAGCTCTTCAACGCGGGGTGGGAGAGGAACTGGGGCTACGTGCCGCTCACCGACCGCGAAGTCGAGCACCTCGCCTCCCAGCTGAAGCCGCTCGTGGTGCCGGACCTCGTGGTCTTCGCCGAGCGTGAGGGCGAGCCGATCGGCTTCGCCGCCGCGGTACCAGACTTCAACGTCGCGCTGCGCGCCAACCCGTCGGGGCGGCTCTTCCCCGGGATCCTGAAGGTGCTCTGGGCCTCGCGGCGCATCACCCGCCTGCGGGTCATGCTCCTCGGTGTCTTGCCCGAGTGGCAGGGGCGCGCCGTCGACGCCCTCCTCTACCGGCGCATCTGGGAGAACGGTCGGGCCCGGGGCTACGACTGGGCCGAGGCGGGTTGGATCCTCGAGGACAATCACGCGATGATCAACGGCCTGACCCGCATGGGCTTCGAGGCGTACAAGACCTACCGCGTCTACGAGAGGCCGATCTGAAGGCGGCCCTCACCGGCGCCACGGGCTTCGTCGGCTCGCACCTCGCCGAGGCGCTCGCCGCGCGGGGCGACGCTGTCGCCGCCCTCGTGAGGCAGCCCGCGAAAGCGCGAGCGCTCCTCTCGCTCGGCGGCCGGCTCGTCGTGGGCGCGCTCGAGGACGAGGCCGCCCGGCTCGCGCTCGTGGACGGGGCCGACGTCGTCTTCCACGTCGCGGGGCTCGTGGCGGCGCAGGCGGAGGCCGAGTTCCTGCGGGTGAATCGGGACGGCGCGGCGGCGCTCGCGGCCGCCGCGATGCGGGCCGGGGTGGGCCGCTTCGTCCTCGTCTCGTCCCTCGCGGTCACGGGCCCCTCGCGTCCCGGCCGCGCCGTGGACGAGGACTCGGGGCCGGGGCCGGTCACGGCCTACGGCCGCAGCAAGAAGGCGGGAGAGGAGGCGGTGCGGACCGCGGGCGTGCCTTGCACGATCCTCCGCCCCCCGGCCGTGTACGGCCCACGCGACCGGGCCTTCCTCACCCTCTTCCAGGCGGCGGCGCGCGGCGTCGTGCCGCTCCTCGGCGACGGCGGGCAGGAGCTGACCCTCGTGCACGCCGCAGACCTCGCCCGGGCGCTCGTCGCCGCGGCCACGAGTGTGGCGACACTGGGCGGCACCTATCACGCGGGGAACGCGGAGCCGGTGAGGCAGCGGGCGCTCGCCGGCGCCGTGGGGCGTGCCGTGGGCCGGTCCGTCCGCTGCGTGCGGCTCCCGGGGCCGGTCGTCCGGATCGCCCTGGCCGCGGCCGGCGCGGCGGCGCGAGCCCTCGGCCGGGCGCCCCTCCTCGACGGCGACAAGGCGAACGAGCTGCTGGCGCCAGGCTGGGCCTGCTCGAGCGAAGCGCTGCGGCGCGACGCGGGCTGGGCGGCGGAGATCCCCCTCGACCGCGGCCTCGCCGAAACCGCCCAGGCCTACCGGGAGGCCGGGTGGCTGTAGACGCGCTCGCCCCGATCGACCGCGCGACGCTCGTCTACGTCGCCGTCGCCCTCGCCTTCAACCTGGCTCACGGGCCGCGCACGTGGCCGGCGAGCGTCCTCCTGCCCCTCGCCCTCGTCGCGGTGGCTCTCGTCGCGGCCGTCCTCGCCCCGCGCGGGCGCCGGGCGGGGCCCGTCGGCCGCTTCCTCGCCGAGTTCTACCCGCTCGTCCTCACCGTCGCGCTCTACGCCCACGTGGGCCTCGTGAACGCGTCGGGCGGCGTCTCGCACGACACGCTCGTGCAGGACTGGGAGCGGGCCCTCTTCGGCGGCCAGCCCTCCCTCGAGTGGATCCGCGCCTTCCCCTCGCCGGCGTGGAGCGCCTTGATGCACGGCGCCTACCTCTCGTACTACCTCGTCCTCGCGGCCTCGCCCCTCGGCCTCTGGCTGGCGGGCCGCCGCGAACGGGCGCGCGGTGCCCTCCTCCTGACGATGGCGACGTTCTACGTCTGCTACACGGCCTTCCTCGCCTTCCCGGTGGCGGGGCCACGCTACCTCTTCCCGCCGGCGACGAACGCGGCCACTGCGATCCCGATCGCGGCCTTCGCGAACCGGCTGCTGCAGGAGGGCTCGGCCTGGGGCACCGCCTTCCCGTCTTCGCACGTCGCGGGCGCGCTCGTCGCCGCCGCGTGCGCCTGGCGCGGCCTCCGGCCCCTCGGCGCCGTGCTCGTCCCCGCCGCCGTCCTGCTGTCTCTCGCGACGGTGTATTGCCAGTTCCACTACGCCGTCGACGCCCTGGCCGGGGCCGCGCTCGCCGGCGGGCTCATCGCGTGCCGCCGGGCGGGTTATGATTCGGCGCTCACCATGCCAACGGCCAGCTCTGCCCTCCACGGAGAACCTCGATGACCCGAAGATCCGCGCTCGCCTTCGCCCTCGCCGGCCTCGCCGCTCTTCCCGCCGCCGCCCAGGAGAAGCTCGACTGGGCGATGCTCGGCCGCATCCGGGACGAGGGCTTCCGCCACTCGCAGGTGATGGAGACGGCAGGGCAGCTGACCGACGTCTACGGACCGCGCCTCACCGGCTCACCGCAGTACCGGAAGGCGGCCGACTGGGCCCGGCAGCAGCTCGAGACCTGGGGTCTCGCGAACGCGAAGCTCGAGAGCTGGCCGTTCGGCCGCGGCTGGAGCTTCGAGCGCTGCTCGGCCCACGTCGTCTCGCCGATGGCCTTCCCGCTCGTCGCCCTGCCGAAGGCGTGGACCGCGGGGACGAACGGCCCGGTGCGGGGCAAGGTGATGCGGGTGAAGGCCGAGTCGGAGGCCGACGTCGAGGCGCTCAAGGGCAAGGTCGCGGGGATGATCCTCTGGGTGGGCCAGCCGCGCGACCTCAAGGGCCCCGAGGACGGCGGCGTCTTCAAGCGCTACACCGACAAGCAGCTCGACGACATCGAGCAGTACCAGATCCCGGGCGCGCGCGGCGGGCGCGGCCCCATGGGGCCGGTGGACCGCGAGGCCTTCCTGAAGCGACGCCGGCTGCAGCAGGCGCTCGACAAGCTGTACGCGGCGGAGAAGCCGCTCGCCGTCGTCGAGCCCTCGGAGCGCGACGCCAACGTCCTGCGGCTCGGCGGCGGCGGCTCGCGCAAGACGGGCGACCCGCAGGCGGTGACCCAGCTCGTCGTCTCCGCCTCCCAGTGGGGCCGCGTGGCGCGCCTCCTCGACCGCAAGACGGACGTCGAGGTCGAGATCGACGTGAAGGCCGCGTTCCACGAGGACGACACGAACGGCTACAACGTCGTGGCCGAGCTGCCGGGCACGGAGAAGAAGGGCGAGGTCGTGATGCTGGGCGCCCACCTCGACTCGTGGCACCCGGGCACCGGCGCCACCGACGACGCCGCCGGCTCCGCCGTGATGATGGAGGCCGTCCGCATCCTCAAGGCGATCTCCGCTTCGCCCCGGCGGACCGTCCGGATCGGCCTCTGGGGCGGGGAGGAGCAGGGACTGCTCGGCTCGCGCGCGTACGTCTCCGAGCACTTCGCCTCGCGGCCGGAGGCGAAGGAGCCGGGCCCGGACGAGCTGCCCTCCTACATGCGGAACGACCCCCCGACGCCGATCACCCTGAAGCCCGATCACGCGAAGCTCGCGGCCTACTTCAACCTCGACAACGGCACCGGGAAGATCCGCGGCATCTACCTGCAGGAGAACGAGGCGGCGAGGCCGATCTTCGAGTCGTGGATGGAGACGGTGAAGGACCTCGGGGCGACCCGGATCACGATGCGCAACACGGGCGGCACCGACCACCAGTCCTTCGACGCCGCCGGGCTGCCCGGCTTCCAGTTCATCCAGGACCCGATCGAGTACGCGGACGGCAACTTCTTCGGCACCCACCACACCGACATGGACGTGTACGACCGGCTGCAGCGGGAGGACCTGATGCAGGCCGCGGTCGTGATCGCGACGTTCGCCTACAACGCGGCGATCGCGCGACGAGATGCTGCCACGCAAGCCCCTGCCGCCCACCGTGCCGCCAGCAGCGCCCGCCCCCGCCGCGAAGGCGGGCGCCAAGGGTGCGAAGCCGGTGCCGACGGCGGAGGCTTCGCCGGGGGTCGGGTCACGCTGAGGCGGGTCGGCAGGGCGGAGGCCCCTTGAACCTCTTCGCGTACGGGACGCTGATGACGCCCGAGGGCCTGCGCGAGGCCCTGGGCCCCCGCGCGGACGAGCTGACCTTCCGGGCGGCGCGGCTACTCGGCTGGCGGCGCATCTGGAACGTGTTCGAGCCCGAGTGGCACGGCGGGGTCCTGAACCTCGAGCCGAGCCCCGACGACGTGGTCGTCGGAATGCTGATCGAGGGGCTGAGCGAGGTCGACTTCCAGTTCCTCGACGCGCATGAGGCGACCCACCTGCCGCGCGAGACCGTTTACGTCGAGCCGCTCGCGGGCGACGTGGTGCCCGCCCAGGTGTACCGCCGGCGCAAGGGCACGCACGCGGGCAAGCCCTCGGGGCGCTACAAGACGGTCGTGCTCGAGCGGGCCTACCGCTCGGGCTGGGAGGTGTACGAGAGCCTCTGCCGGGGCACCGTGGACGCGGCCGGCAACCCCCTCACGTTCGGATGAGGCAGTAGCTGAGGTAGCGGCGCCCGGGCCCACCGGAGCGGCGGCTCCGGAGGGCTCCCGGGCGGGTCCGATCGGACGCATCTCAGGACCCGCCTGGGATCCCGGACCGCCGCGGAATTCTCGGGCCACAGGAGCGGCTCGAAAACGGGGCAGAGCGAGGGGTGCGACTGGAGCCACATCGGGCTTCGCCTGTACCTAATCGTCGCTGGCGCCCCGGCTGGAGTCGTTCGGGGTATCCTGGGACATGGAGCGGGTTCCCGCGATCAAGGTGCTGCTGCTGCCCAAGGACACGAACGCCCTGGGCACGATCTTCGGCGGCGTCATCCTGTCCCACATCGACCTCGCCTCGGCGGTCGAGGCCCGGAAGACCTCGGCCCGCCGCTGGGTCACGAAGGCGATGCGGGAGGTCGAGTTCCACGAGCCGGTCTACCTCGGGGACATCGTGAGCTTCTTCACCGAGACCGTCCGGGTGGGCCGCACGTCCATCACGGTCAAGGTCTCGGTGGAGGCCGAGCGGTGGGGCGGGGGCCACGGCGAGCACGTGAAGGTCACCGAGGCCGAGGTCATCCTGGTGGCGGTGGACGAGGCGGGCCGGCCGGCGCCGATCCAGCCGGGCGTCTCGACGGTCGCGTAGGGCCTCCGCGATGAGCGCGCCTGCCCTCGTCCCGACCCGCCGTCGACTGAAGGTCGTCTGCCCGCACGACTGCCCGGACACGTGCGTGATGACGGTGGACGTGGAAGAGGACCGGGCCGTCGCGATCGGCGGCGACCCCGACCACCGCTTCACGCAGGGCTTCCTCTGCGCCAAGGTCAACCACTACCTCGAGCGCGTGTACAGCCCCGAGCGCGTGCTCCACCCGATGCGGCGGGCGGGCCGGAAGGGCGAGGGCCGGTTCGAGCGGATCTCGTGGGACGAGGCGCTCGACACGGTGGCGAGGCGCTTGCGGGAGATCGCCACCGCGCACGGGCCGCAGGCCATCCTGCCCTACTCCTACGCGGGCAACATGGGCCTGCTCGGCTACAGCAGCATGGACCGGCGCTTCTTCCACGCGCTCGGGGCGAGCCTCCTCGACCGGACGATCTGCTCGTCGGCCGGAGGGCACGGCTTCAAGGCCACCGTCGGGAAGATGATGGGCTTCGACCCCGAGGCCGTCGTGAACGCCCGGCTCATCGTGGCCTGGGGCGCGAACATCGTCAGCTCGAACGTGCACCTGTGGCCCTTCGTCGAGGAGGCGCGGCGGCGGGGGGCGCGGCTCGTTTGCGTGGACCCCTTCCGCTCGCGCACGGCCGAGAAGTCCGACCGCCACCTCGCCCCGTTCCCGGGACCGACGCCGCTCTCGCGCTCGGGATGATGCACGTCATCTTCCGCGACGGCCTCGAGGATCGAGACTGGCTCGAGCGGCACTCGGTCGGCCACGAGGAGCTGCGGGAGCGGGCGCGCGAGTGGACGCCCGCGCGCGCCGCCGGCGACGACCGGCCTGCCGCGCGGAGGAGATCGAGAGCTTCGCGCGCGAGTACGCCACCACGCGGCCGTCGGCCATCCGCCTCAACTACGGCCTCAACCGGCACGGCGGCGGCGGGATGGCGGTGCGGACCGTGGCCTGCCTCCCGGCGGTCGTGGGCGCCTGGCGCGACGTCGGCGGGGGCGCGCTCCTCTCGACCTCGGGTACCTTCCCGGTGGACTCCGTCGCCCTCGAGCGGCCGGACCTCGTCCCGCCCGGGACGCGCACCCTCAACATGAGCCAGCTCGGGCGCATCCTGACCGACGCGACGCTCGACCCACCGGTGAAGGCGCTCTTCGTCTACAACTCGAACCCGGCGGCCGTCGCGCCGGAGCAGGACGCGGTCCGGCGCGGTCTCGCGCGCGAGGACCTGTTCGTCGTCGTCCACGAGCAGTTCCAGACCGACACCGCCGACTTCGCGGACATCCTCCTTCCGGCCACCACGACGCTCGAGCACTACGACATCCACAAGGCCTACGGGCACCTCTACGTCAGCCTCAGCCGCCCGGCGATCGCCCCGCTCGGCGAGGCGCTGCCGAACACCGAGCTCTTCCGCCGGCTCGCCGCGCGCCTGGGGCTCGACCACCCGTGCCTGCGCGACACGGACGAGCAGATGGCGCGGCAGGCCTTCAAGTGGGATCACCCCTTCATGAAGGGGATCAGCTTCGAGCGGCTGGAGCAGCGAGGGCTCGGTGCGCCTGAGCGTGCCCGACCCGTTCGCTGCCGTTCGCCGAGGGCGGCTTCCCCACGCCCTCGGGCAAGTGCGAGCTGCGGTCGGAGACGCTCGCCGCCGAGGGGCACGACCCCGTGGCCGGCTACGTGCCGCCGCGCGAGGGGCCCACGAGCGCGCCGGAGCTGGCGAAGCGCTACCCGCTCGCGTTCATCTCGCCCCCCGCCCACCACTTCCTGAACTCGACGTTCTCCGCGCAGCCGGTGTTCGTGCGGCGCGAGGGCGAGGCGAGCGTCACGATCCACCCCGGGGACGCCGCCCCGCGCGGGATCGCCGAGGGGGCGATGGTGCGGGTCTTCAACGACCGCGGCTCCTTTCTGGCCCGGGCCCGGGTCTCCGACGCGTCCCGGCCGGGGGTCGTCGTGGGCCTCTCGATCTGGTGGGCCAAGCTCTGCCCGGGCGGCCGCAACGCCAACGCCGTCACCAGCCAGGCGCTCACGGACATGGGCGGCGGCGCGACGTTCTTCGACGCGCTCGTGGACGTCGCCCCGGAAGGGGTCAGATCTTGAATCTGCTCACGAGGCACGGAAGACGCCTCGATTCAAGATCTGACCCCAGAAGAGAGTAGCTTGGTCGGGATCTTCGTCGCTGCCACGGTCGTCGCCCTCTTGCAGTTCCTTCGCGGGCGCGACCGCCGCCTCCTGCTCCTGGCGGCGATGTTCGCGTTCCAGGCCCAGGCCCTGGGCCGCGAGTGGTACGACTTCTGGAGGGACGTGTTCCAGGTCGGCGTCTGCGCGGTGGGACTCGCGCTGGTGGTCGTGCTGTCGCCCCGGCACCCGCACGCCGTGACGCCTCCCCAACCCCCGCCCGCCCCGCTCACCGACCCTCCCGCCGCGCCGCCCGCCGCCTGACGGCGGCGCGCTAGACTACGAGGCCATGCAGAAGAAGAAGGTGCGTTCCCCCGGCCGACTCCTCTACGCCGCTTCCGAGACGGACGCCGACATCCTGTACCCGACCGGGTTCTTCGCGCCGGACCCGTTTCTCTTCATCCAGAAGGGGAAGACGCGGATCCTCGTCATGAGCGACCTCGAGATGGACCGCGCGCGCCACCAGGCGCACGTGGACCGCGTGCTCTCGTGGTCGAAGGTCGCGGCGCCGCTCGAGAGGGACGGCCGGAAGGCGCTGCCCGCCGACGTGATCGCGCTCGCCCTGAGGCAGCTCGGCCTCCGGCGCGTGGAGGTGCCGCCGAGCTTTCCCCTCGGCCTCGTCGATGGAGCTCGACGCGCGCGGGATCCGCCTCGACCTCGGGCCCGACCCCTTCTGGCCGGAGCGCGAGATCAAGGAGCCCCGCGAGGTGCGCGCCGTCCTTGCGTCGCTCCGCGCCGCCGAGGCGGGCCTGCTGGCCGGCATCGAGGCGCTCAAGTCCTGCCGCATCCGGAAGGGCTGGCTGTGGCGGGACGGCCGCAAGTTCACCGCCGAGGACCTGCGCTCCACGGTCAACACGAGGATGATGGCCGACGGCTACCTTCCCGCCCACACGATCTGCGCGCCGGGGGACCAGGCGGTGGACCCGCACGAGGAAGGCCACGGCCCGATCCGCGCGAACACGCCGGTCGTCATGGACATCTTCCCGCGCTCGGAGAAGACGGGGTACTTCGGCGACCTCACGCGCACCGTCGTGCGCGGGCGGGCGAGCTACTCGCTTCACGAGGTGTACGCGATCGTGCACGAAGGCGTGCGCCTCGGCCACCGGATGGTCAAGGACGGCGTCCAGGGCCTGGACGTCCACAAGGCCATCCAGGCCCTCTTCGAGCGGCAGGGCTACAAGACAGGCGTGAAGAACGGCCGGATGCAGGGCTTCTTCCACGGAACCGGCCACGGCCTCGGCCTGCAGATCCACGAGGCCCCGTCGATCGGCAAGCGGCCGTGCGTGCTCCGGACCGGGCACGTCGTGACCGTGGAGCCCGGCCTCTACTACCTCGGCCTCGGCGGCGTGCGCATCGAGGACGTGGCGCTCGTGACGAAGACCGGCTCGCGCTGCCTGACCCGGGTCGAGAAGCAGCTCGAAGTCTGAGGGGGATCGACTGGCCGACGGCAGCGACCCGCTCCTCGCCACGCTCCGCTTCGCGGCCTTCGCCGCGCTCGCCGTCCTGGGCCCGGGGATCGCCCTGCAGAGGCTGCTCCGCCTGCGCTGGGACCCGGCGCTCGTCGTCCCCCTCGGCCTGTCGTTCTGCGGCGGTACTTTCTGGCTGAGCCTCGTCGCCCACGCGCCCTGGCTCTTCCCGATCGCCGCGGTCCTCGCGTGCCTCCCGCTCCTGCGGCGCGGCCTCGCGGCCGAGCGGGCCGAGGCCCCCTCGCTGCGGGGCGCGCTCCCCGCCGTCGCTTTTCTCGTGGCCCTCCTCGCCGCGACGCAGTACCGCGCGAACCGCGTCGGCGCGGACGGGAGCTTCCTCCTCGACACCGGAGAGCACATCGACACCGCGGTTCACGTCGGCGTGACGTGGGAGCTCGTGGCGGGATACCCACCGCAGGTGCCGGGCCTCGCCGGCGTCCCGATGCACTACCACGTGGGAAGCCACCTCGTGCGCGCCGCCGCCGCGCGGTGGGCCGGCATCGACCCCTACGACGCGCTCAGCCGCTTCGACGTCACGCTCTGGGGCATCGCCCTCGTCTTCGCCCTGCGGGCCGCGGCGCACGCGCTCGGGCTGGGGGCGGCGGCGGTGCGGATCGCCGGCTTCCTCCCCCTCGCCGCCGACCTGTCGTTCGTGCCTGGATTCCTCCTCGGCTCGGAGCACTGGGCCATGAAGCTCGGCGGCAACTTCCTCGAGGCCGTCCTCTACGCGAACTCGATCTCGCCGGCCATGGCCGCGGCGCTGGCCGCGCTCGTCGCCCTCTCGCGCGCCTCGCACGGCGAGGGGCGCGGGTGGCTCGTGCTCGCGTCGCTGCTCGGGGCCGGCTGCGCTTTCCTCAAGGCCTTTACCGGCGCGCAGCTCCTGCTCGCGCTGGGGCTCGCCTGGCTCGTCCGGCGCTCGCGCCCGCTCCTCCTGGCCGCGGCGCCCCTGGCGGCGGCGCTCGCCGTCCTCGCGTTCGGCTCGGTCGGTCCCACGGCCGCCGAGGGCGTGCGCGTCGCCTTCGCCGCGTTCGCGCCGGCGAACCCCGCGCGCGTCGCCTTCGGCCTGCCCGAGGCCAAGGGCATGGCACTCGCGCTCTCGGGGGTCGCCTGGCTCGTGCTGTCCCTCGGCCTGCGAGGCGCCGGGATCCCGGGCGCGTGGCGCGGGCTGCGCCGCGGGGACGCGCCCCTGGCGACGCTCGGCGCGCTGGCGCTGACCGGCTGGCCGATCGCGCTCTTCGTCAGCATCACGGCGGACCCCGCGTACGACGAGAGCTTCTACTTCCTGCAGGCGAGCGGTCTCGCCCTCTGGCTCTTCGCCGCCCCCGTGCTGGCCGGGGTCGCCGAGCGGTCCCGACTCGCCGCGGCCACCGCCGTCGTCGCGTGCCTGCTGCCCACGGCCGAGCTCGTGGCCCGCCGCGCGACGCAGGAGCCGGAGCACATCCCCGCCGCGACCGTGCGCGCCATGGCCGGCCTGCGCGCGGAGAGCTGCCCGGGCGACGTGGTCCTGACCCGGCCCGGCGTCGCGCTCGTCCCGCCCGTCGTCGTCCTCGCCGGCCGCCGTGTCCCCCTCGCCAACTACATCCCGTACTGGCGGCAGTTCACGACGCCCGAAGCGCTCGCCGCGCGCGAGGCGGACGTGTGGTCCTTCTTCCGTGCCGGGGACGCGGCGTCGGCGATCGAGGCGGCGCGCCGCCTCGGGGCCGGCTACGTGTACTTCTCCGGATCTTCGCCGGGAGAACGGCCCTCGTCGGCCCCGCCGCCGCGCCCGCGCGCCGTGCGTGACATGCTCCTCGAGGCGGGCGCCCTGGCGCCGGTCCACGTCGAGCCGAGAGCCTCCGTCTTCCGCCTCGTGCCGCTCGCGCCCGCGGCCGGCTGTGGCCCGCCGCGAGGGCTATAATCCCCGCGGTTCGGCCATGCCCTTCGCTCCCGGGACCCGCCTCGGACCCTACGAGATCGTCTCGCAGCTCGGCCAGGGCGGCATGGGGATCGTCTTCCGCGCGCGCGACACGAAGCTCGAGCGCGACGTCGCGGTCAAGGTCCTGCCGAGGAACCTCGCCGAGGACCCGGACGCGCTCGGGCGCTTCGAGCGCGAGGCGAAGGCGGTCGCCGCCCTCTCGCACCCGAACATCCTCGCCATCCACGACTTCGGCCGCGAGGAGGGCACCGTCTACGCCGCGATGGAGCTGCTCGAGGGCGAGACGCTCCGCCAGCGCCTGCAGGACGGGGCGCTGCCGACGCGCAAGGCGATCGAGATCGCGCTCGAGATCGCGAGCGGCCTCGCCGCCGCGCACGACAAGGGCATCGTCCACCGCGACCTCAAGCCCGAGAACGTGTTCCTCCTCGGGTCGGGCCAGGTGAAGGTGCTCGACTTCGGCCTGGCGCGCATGGACCCGGTCGCCCCCGACGGGTGCGGACGTGCCGACGATGTCCCTCTCGACCGAGCCGGGCCGGGTGATGGGCACCGTGGGCTACATGGCCCCCGAGCAGGTGCGCGGCAAGGCGGTGGACGCCCGCGCCGACATCTTCTCGTTCGGGGCCGTCCTCTACGAGATGCTCACCGGCAAGCGGGCCTTCCGCGGCGAGAGCCCGGTCGAGACGCTCAACGCGATCCTCAAGGAGGACCCGCCGAGCCTCTTCGAGTCCACGCAGCAACGTCTCGCCCGCGCTCGAGCGCATCGTGCGCCGCTGCCTCGAGAAGCGGCCCGAGGAGCGCTTCCGCACCGCGCACGACCTCGGCATCGCGCTCGACGCGATCTCGACCTCGTCGACGCGCAGCCTGACCACGGAGGCCCTCGAGGCCTCGGAGTCGGGCTTCGCCGGCGGGCGGGGCCGCCTCCTGGAGAGGGCGGGCCTCCTGCTCGCCGGGGCGGCGCTCGCCGCGGGCGCGATGGTCGCCTGGGCGAGCGTCGCGCCCACAGGCGGCGAGCGGCGCCGCCGTCTTCCGCTGGATGAGCTTCTCCGGCCGCGACTCCTCGCCGGCGGTGTCGCCGGACGGCCGCACGATCGCGTTCACCTCCGACCGCGACGGCCAGCCCCGGGTCTGGCTCAAGCAGGTGAGCGGCGAGGGCGAGGCCCCGCTCACGACCGGTCCCGACGACTTCCCGCGGTTCTCGCCCGACGGCGACGCAGGTCCTCTTCTCCCGGCCGGACGGGTCCGGCACGTCGCTCTACCGGGCCGCGGTGCTCGGGGGCGAGGCGCGGCGCCTGCTCGAGGGTGCGACCGAGGGCGACTGGTCGCCCGACGGGAAGCGGATCGCCTTCGTGCGCCTGCAGAGCGAGGGCGGGCCAGACGGTGACCGTCGTCGGGGTCGCCGCCGCGGACGGCTCCGAGCCGCGCGAGGTCGCGAAGGTGCCCGGCGGAATGCGCGCGCCGCGCATGGCGCCCGACGGACGCGAGGTCGCGGTCGTGCCGGTGCCGGGGTCGCTCCTCGCCGGGGCGCAGCAGGGGGTCGTGATCGTGGGCGTCGAGGACGGCAAGGTCCGGACCGTGCCCGCGCCCGACTCCCGCCGCAACATCTCGGCCGCGGGCTGGGCCAGCAGGCGGTGAGATCGTCTACCTGCAGGCCGAGTCGGTCGTGAGCGCGGCCGGGAGCACGGCCATCCTCGTGCGGCAGGACGCGAGGACGGGCCGCGTCGTCTCCCAGACCTGGAGCCCGTCGAGCGCGCCTCGTCCTCGACGTGCTCGGCGACGGGCGCGTCGTCTTCGACACGCGCTCGCCCCGCCAGAACCTCCGCGAGATAGCGCTCGCCACGGCGGGGGCCGCGGACGGCCGGTGGCTCTCGCGCGGCGAGTCCACCGACCGGCAGCCGGTCTACTCGCCCGACGGCGAGTGGGTGGCCTTCTCGTCGAACCGCGGAGGCGGGATGAACCTGTGGCTCGTCTCGACCGCCACCGGCAACCTGCGGCGCGTGACCGAGTCAAACGTCAACTGGGACCCCGCGTTCACCCGGGACGGGCGGCGCCTCTTCTGGAGCTCGAACCGCGGCGGCAACTTCGAGATCTGGACGGCGGACGTGGACGGCGGCGGTCCGCGGCAGGTGACGCAGGACGGTGGCAACGCGGAGAACCCGACGGCGACGCCCGACGGGCAGTGGATCGTCTACAGCTCCGGCAACCCGCAGAAGGCGGGCCTGTGGAAGATCCACCCCGACGGCTCGGGAGCGACGCAGCTCGTCAAGGGGAGGGTCTCCCTCCCCGATACGTCGCCGGACGGCCGTCACGTGCTCTACCGCGTCTTCTCCGGCAAGTACCCCGCGATCCTCCGCGTCGTGCGCCTCGAGGACGGGCAGGCGGAGCCCTTCGAGATCGCCGTCGACGCGAGGCGGCGGACCACGGTGACCCTCGGCCGGGCGCGCTGGATGCCGGACGGGAAGGCGATCGCGTTCGTCGGGCAGGACGAGGGCGGCGCGTCGGGGATCTACCGGCAGGACTTCGCGCCCGGCCGGGACACCACCGCCACGCGCCGAAGGCTCGCCGGCTTCGATCCCGACGTCGCCGCGGAGTCGTTCGGCATCGCGCCGGACGGCTCACACATGGTCACCGCCGGCTGGGTGCAGCTCTTCAGCCTGATGGAGGGAGAGGGCCTGCCGGGCCTCCTCGCCCCGCCGCGCGGCGGCACGGCACGCTGAGGGCCGACCGCACGCCTCAATTCAAGATCTGACCCCTTCAGAGGCCGTTCGCCTCCAGGAAGCCGAAGACCGTGTCCCAGTAGCCCGGCGCGTTGGCGGCGCCCGAGTGAGGCGCCCCCGGGGCCGTCCACAGCCGTTTCGGGCCCGGGTGGGCGTCGAGCACGCGGCGCACCACGGGCTCGGGCATCCGCGGGTCGTCGCCGTCGACGATGAGCAGCAGCGCTCCCTTCACGCGGCGCGCGGCCAGGACGGCGCTCACCTCGTCGGCGTCGAAGCCGGCGCGCCACTCCGCCACCGCGATCGCGGCGGGGACGAGGGGAAACCAGGACGGCAGGCCGTAGTAGAGCCGGGCGTGGTGGGCCATCGTGCTCCGGTAGTCGTCGTACGGCGCCTCCGCCACCACGGCGCGGACATCCGGCTCTTCCGCGGCGGCGCGGAGCACGGCGACCGCGCCCATCGACACGCCGAGCAGGACGAAGCCCCGGCGTCCGAGCCCACGCTCGCGCAGCACGGCGAGCGCGGCGCGAACGTCCTCCCGTTCGCGGCCCCCGAGAGTGGTCGTCCGTCCCTCGCTCCCGCCGTGGGCTCGCAGGTCGAGGAGCAGCACGGTGTGGCCGCGGCGGTGGAGCGTGGCGCCCGAGTCCGCCTGGCTCTCGAGGCTGTCGCCGAGCCCGTGGACGAGCACGGCGGCGGCACGGGTCGGGTCGCCGGGGGCGAGCCATGCTCGCAGCCGGAGGCCCTCGGAGACGACGGCCGTCTCCTCCCACGGATGCCAGGGCGCGTGCGCCGCCTGCCGGACGGTGCCGACCAGGACCTGCGACGCGGCGAGGGGCAGACCCCCGCAGACGGCTCCGCCGTAGAGGGCCACCCGGGCGAGGATCCGGCGGCGGCGCGTGGCGAAGAGGGGCCGCACCGGTCCATAATCCCCCAGCTTCGACGGAGCGGGCCAGTGGAAATCGTGCTCAATCGCAAGGGAGGCGTGCCGCTTCACGACCAGCTGCTCGCGCAGCTGGAGCTGCAGATCCTGGGCGGGGCGATCGCCCCCGGCCAGCGGCTGCCGTCCGTCCGTGCCCTCGCGCGGCGGCTCGGCCTTCACGCGAACACGGTGTCGTCCGCCTACCGCGACCTCGAGAAGGCCGGGCACGTGGAGCTCCGGCGCGGGGCCGGGGTGTACGTGCGCGCCGCCGCGCCCGCCTCGCTCGAGGAGGCGCGCGGCCTCGACGAGATGGTCCGCCTCGCCCTGATCGCCGCCTTCCGCATGGGGCACTCGGGGAGCGAGATCCGCGCGGCGGTCGAGCGGTGGCTGCGCGCCGCGCCTCCGGAGCGGGTCGTGATCGTGGACCCGCGGCGGGAGACGCTCGATCTCGTCGCCCACGAGATCCGGACGAGCCTCGGCGTCCCCGCCTCGGGCTGCACCCTCGAGGAGCTGGGGAAGGAGCCTGGGCTGGCATCGGGCGCGCTCCTCCTCGCGCTGCCCTATCACGCGGCGAAGGTCGCGCGGGCCGTCCCGGGTGCCCCGCTGGAGACGGTGCACGTCGAGGCCTCGCCCGAGGACCAGAAGATCATCAAGTCGCTGCCCGCAGGAGCGACGATCCTGGTCGTCTCCGGCTCGCCGATCCTCCTGCAGATCGCCGCGGGCGTTCGTCGGCGGCCTTCGCGGGGACGAGGTCCTGGTGGAGACACGCCTTCTCCCGCGCCGCGCGGAGTGGCGCCGGCTGCTCCCGGCGGCCGACGTGGTCTTCGCGGACGCCCTGGCCGCCCCCGTGGTGCGCGAGGCCCACCCTCGCCGCCTGCGCGAGCTGCGCCTCCTGGGTGAGGAGGATCTCGCGCGCGTCCGCAAGGCGCTCAGCGTGGCCGTGTCCGCGGCATAGGAGACTCCCTTTGCTCGCCGCCGCTCTCCTCTTCTCCGGCGCCGTGCCCGGCTTCTCGCCGCAGGCCCTCTGGGACGGCTGGCCGGACCGCCGGTTCGTCGTCACCCCCGCGCCGTGCCTGCGCCACGCGGAGCTCGTGGAGCGGCTGCGGGCGCTCGAGGCCCGCTACCGGGGCCGGGTCACGCTCGAGGAGGTGGGCCGCTCCGTCGAGGGCCGGTCCATCCAGCTCGTGAACCTCGGGAGCGGGCCGCGGCGGATCCTCCTGTGGTCGCAGATGCACGGCGACGAGCCCTCGGCGACGCCCGCGCTCTTCGATCTCGCCGACACGCTGCTCGGCTCCGACGCGCCGGAGCCCCGCGCGATCCTCGACGGCCTGACTCTCCTGATGGTGCCGATGCTCAACCCCGACGGGGCCGAGCGCTACGGCCGCCGCAACGCGCAGGCCATCGACATCAACCGGGATGCCCTGAACCTCTCGACGCCGGAGGGGCGCATCCTGAAGGCCGTCCGCGACCGGTTCCAGCCGGAGCTCGGGTTCAACCTGCACGACCAGAACCGGCGCACGACGGTGGGCGACACCGCCGTCCTCTCGACGATCTCGCTTCTCGCCGTGTCCGGGCGACCGGGAGGGGACGCTGACCCCCGGCCGCGCGCGCGCGAAGCGCGTCTCCTCCGCCGTCGCGCGCACGCTCGCGCCCTTCGTGCCGGGCGGGATCGCGCGGTACGACGAGGACTGGAACCCGCGGGCCTTCGGCGACAACGTGACGGCCTGGGGCACCCCGGTCGTGCTCATCGAGAGCGGGGGCGTGCCGCCGGGCCGGCCGCTCACCGACCTCACGCGGCTCAACTACGTCGCGCTGCTGACGGTGCTCCACGGCCTCGTGCGTGACGACCTGGCCGGGCGAGACTCCCGACCTCTACGAGAGCCTGGCCAGCAACGACGGAGGAGCGCTGGACCGACGTCCTCCTCGAGGGCGGCCGCGTGTGGCAGCCGGGGGCGGGCGAGCCGTACCGCGCCGACGTGGCCTTCGACGTTCTCGATCGCGATCCCCTGGCGGCCTCGTGCGCCGACCCGGGGTCGCCCGGGTCCTCGCGCATCCGCGAGGTGGGCGACGGAAGGCTGCTCGGCGCCGCGCGCCGGGTCGACGCCTCCGGCCGGCTGGTGGCGCCGGCGTTCGCCGCGTCCGTGCGCGGGCGCGACGCTCGGTCGTGGCTCACGCGCCGAGGCGCTCGCCGCCGTCGGGCGGCTCGGCGTGGCGCGGCTGCTCTGGCACGTGGCGCCCCTCGATCGGGCCGAGGCCCTGGCGCACGCGGGACAGATCGCCGCACCCGGCCGACCGTCGGTCGAGGTCGTGGACGCGGACGTGCCGGCGAGCCTGCTGGAGATCGACTCTCCGCCCGGGACGCCGGCGTCTCCCGCGCTCGAGTCGGCCCTCGACGCGCTCACGCACGGCTCGTGGCGGAGCCGGGCCAAGGGCCGCCCGCTCGGCGCTCTCCTCGGCGAGCTGGCGGGGGCGGGACTCGCCGAGGACGATCCCCTAGTGACCCCGGACAAGCGCGCCTCGCTCGTCGTGCTGCGCCCGCGCGAGGAAGGCAACCTCGACGCGGGGCGCCTGGACCTCGAGGCGGTCTTCATCGACGGGCGCGAGCCCGGTTTGGTGAGATAGGCGTGGCTCTCTGGACCGACCCGGGGATCCCGGCGCTGGGCCCGAACGTGCAACGTGCCCACGGTCGCTTCGCCGCTGCGGTGGGCCGCTTCATGATGGGCATCCGCGGCTGGCGCGTCGAGGGACAGATCCCGGACATCCCGAGGATGGTGCTGATCGTCGCCCCCCACACCTCGAACTGGGACTTCCTGACCGGGACCTGGGTCAAGCTCGCCCTGCGCATGGGAGCGCGCTTCGTGGGCAAGCACACGCTCTTCCGGTGGCCACTCGGCATCTTCATGCGGTGGCTCGGGGGAGTGCCGGTGGACCGCTCGGCGGCGGCCGGCTTCGTCGAGGAGGCCGCGCGGGTGGTGAAGGAGTCCGAGCGCATGACCCTCGTCGTCGCGCCCGAGGGCACGCGAAAGCTCACCGACAAGTGGAAGTCGGGCTTCTACCGGATCGCGGTGGCGGCCGGGGTGCCGATCCTCCTGGTTGGCTTCGACTACCCGCGCAAGGTCGTCGTCTTCGGCCCGCTCTTCCAGCCCACCGGTGACTACGAGAAGGACCTGCCCGAGATCCAGTCCCACTTCAACGCCGGCATGGCCCTCCGGCCGGAGAACTACGGCTCCTAGCTCGCTTCGCACCCCCCCAAGCCCCCCCGTGACGGCATCGGCTACTCCTGGCCGTCGCCGTCGCCTATCGTTTCTTCGAGTTGTCGCAGGAGGCGGGTGCCGTCTTCCTTGTTGTAGGGCTTCGCGTAGAAGTCGTCGAGGTCGAGCGGCGGGTGGATCTTCAGCGAGCAGCGCTTGAAGAGCTTGCCGGGCAGCTGCTTGTGCAGCAGCAGATCGCGGAAGCCGTCGACGCGCAGGGGCAGCGCCACCGCCTTCGTGTTGTGCAGGAGCCGGGAGACCCCGGCGCGCAGCGGGGCGCCCTTCTTCGTGGTGCCGGCGGGGAAGTGCAGGAGCCAGCCGTCGTGGATCGCCTCTTCCACGCGCGCGACCCCGTCCATGTCCACCGGGCGCTGCACGTCCACTCCCGCCCTCGCGGAAGCTGCGCCTGAAGGTGACGCCCCCGACGAGGGCCATGAGCTTCGTGAGGAGGTTCTTCTTCATCGTCTCTTCCGCGGCCGAGAAGCGCAGGACGGGGTTCTCCAGCGGAAACTGGTGCCGGACGTAGACGAGGTCGAAGAAGGTGAGCGCCTCGAGAAAGTAGGTCTGGTGGTTGGCGAGGAAGACGACGTTGCGCCGTGGAAGGTCCTTCAGGACACCGTCGCCCTCGACCTGCACGTCGTTGAGGATGGCGAGGTACGGGACGGTGAAGCCGACGCCGAAGCTCGCGAGGATCCCGCGCCGGAGCCAGCGGCTCAGGAACGTCCGGGCCGCCTTCTCGGGGACGACGCTTCCCAGGAGCTTCACTCCCGGGATCGCGCCGACGAGCCCGTTGGCCGCACCTCGATGTCCCATCCTCGTCCCCGGCTGCGCCGGGCCGATCCTGTCCCTGCCCGCCGCCCCCGTCACCTGGTCGCGCCGATCCCGCCGGGCCACGTCTCCACCTCCTGACCCGACGATTCTGGGGGCTCCGGCTCTCCGGCGTCAACGACCGGATCGATGCGGCCTATACTCGCGCCGACCGTCCACGGAGGAGAACGATGAGCCCACTCCGGCGCCTTCCCTTGCTCGCCGCCCTGTCGCTGCTCGTCGCCTTGCCGACGCTCGCCGGGGATTCCGCACGGCTTCGCATCGCGGTGCGGTTTCCGGCGTCGGCGAGCCCGGAGGCGCTCGACGGCCGGCTGCTGCTCCTGCTGTCGACCGACCCCTCGGCGGAGCCGCGCTTTCAGGTGAACGACACGAACGTCGCGAAGAGCCAACAGGTCTTCGGCATCGACGTGGATGGCTGGAAGCCGGGCGAAGAGGCGGTCTTCGACGGGAGCGTCCTCGGCTACCCGGCGGAGGGCCTCGGCGACGTGAAGGCCGGCACGTACCGTGTCCAGGCCCTCCTCCATCGCTACGAGACCTTCCGCCGGGCGGACGGCCACGTCGTGAAGCTTCCCATGGACCGTGGCGAGGGACAGCAGTGGAACCGGGCGCCGGGAAACCTGATCAGCAGCCCGCGGGAGCTCGCGATCGACCCCGCGAAGGACGACGTCGTGAGGATCGAGCTCGACAAGTCGATCCCGGCCATTCCCCCGCCGAAGGACACGAAGTACGTCAAGCACGTTCGCATCCAGAGCGACCGGCTCACGAGGTTCTGGGGGCGGCCCATGCACCTGGGGGCGGTCGTGCTCCTGCCCCACGGCTTCGACGAGCACCCGCAGTCCCGCTACCCGCTCGTCGTCTTCCACGGGCACTTCCCGCACACGTTCGACGACTTTCGCGAGGAGCCACCGGACCCGAGCCTGCCCTGCGAGTACTCGGAGAGGTTCCACCTCGCCTGCTACAACCGGATCCAGCAGGAGCAGGCGCACCAGCTCTTCGAGGACTGGACGGGCCCCGGCTTCCCCCGGTTCATCGTCGTCCAGATCCAGCACGCGAATCCCTACTACGACGACTCGTACGCCGTGAACTCCGAGAACCTGGGGCCCTACGGCGACGCCATCCAGAGAGAGCTCCTCCCGTTCGTCGAGAAGAGCTTCCGCGGTCTCGGCCAGGGCTGGGCGCGCTTCACGTACGGTGGATCGACGGGCGGCTGGGAAGCGCTCGCGGTCCAGGTGCTCTACCCGGACGAATGGAACGGCTGCTGGGCCGCGTGCCCCGACCCCATCGACTTCCGCGCGTACGTGACGACGAACCTCTACGAGGACGGGAACGCTTACTACGCCGAGGGGCCGTTCGGCCGCGTGGCGCGGCCCGCCTTCCGCAACTGGCTGGGCCACGTGTCGGCGACGCTTCGAGCAGTCCAACCAGGCCGAGCTGGTGCTGGGCACGAAGACCCGCTCCGGGAGGCAGTTCGACGTCTGGGAGGCCGTCTACTCCCCGGTGGGAGAGGACGGCTACCCGAAGCGGATCTTCGACAAGCGCACCGGTGTCGTCGACCGCGGCGTGGCCGAGCGCTGGCGGGAGGGCTACGACCTCCGCCACATCCTCGAGCGCGACTGGGCGAAGGGACTCGGCCGGAAGCTCGAGGGCAAGATCCACATCTACGTCGGCGACATGGACAACTACTACCTGAACAACGCCGTCTACCTGACCGAGGACTTCCTGAAGACGACAAGCAACCCGCCCTACGGCGGCGAGGTGGACTACGGCGACCGGGCCGAGCACTGCTGGAACGGCGATCACACGCGAGAGAACGCCTACTCGCGCCTGCGCTACATCCAGATGTTCGCCCCGAAGATCGTGGAGCGGATCGAGAAAAGCGCGCCTCCGGGGGCCGACCTCACGAGCTGGCGGTACTGATCGTCACCGGCTTCGCTCCCGGGTGACGAGGTCCGCCCGTGGGCGGATGAGCAGGACGAGGACGATCGAGACGACGGCGGCGCTGGCGAAGACGCCGAAGATGACGTTGAGCGGCACGGCGCGGTCGCGCAGCGCGCCGAAGCCCCAGTCGGCGAGCCCGCCGCAGCTGATGCTCACGAGGTTCATGACGCCGTAGCCGGTGGCGCGCAGCTCCGGCGGCACGATCTGGCACAGGATGGGCATGTTGTTGCAGTCGAAGAAGCCCCAGCCGAGGCCGAAGAGCGATGAGGAACGCCACGGCCACCGCGAGCGAGCCGGCGTTGCCCACGCCGAAGATCGCGGGGACGATCAGGCTCATGCCGATGGCGCTGACGAAGATGCGCCCGCGGTCGTGCCGCCGCATCCAGCGGTCCGCCAGCCAGCCGCCGGCAAGGGCGCCGACGATGGCCGCGACCTGCCAGTAGAGCGTCGCCGCGACGCCGGCCTGGCCCTGGCCGATGTCGAACTGCTGCTTGAGGATCGCCGGCATCCAGTCGCGCACGACCCAGCCCGCCAGCGCCGGCAGCGTGAAGTAGAGCACCAGCAGGATGAAGGAGAGGTTGGTGAGCAGCTCCCGCGCGGCGCGGCCAGGGGAGGGCTTCGGCGCCGGGGCGGCGCGCGGCTCCCTTCGGGCGCGTCGCGCAGCAGGAGCGACGAGCGGCAGCGCGTAGAGCATGCCGAAGACGCCGCAGGCGTCGAAGGCGAACCGCCAGCCCAGGTGCGGCGCGTCGGCCACGTAGCCGCCGAAGCCGCCGACGATCACGCCGCAGTAGATGGCCATCTGGTGCAGCCCCACCGCCCGCGAGCGCGTGGGGCCGGCGTGGTAGTCGGCGATGAGCGCCAGCGCCGCCGGGATGTAGAAGGCCTCGCTGATCCCCATGAGCGAGCGGGCCAGGAGCAGCTCGTCGTAGCGTCGTGACGTGCCCGGTCCACCACGTCACCGCCGACCACACGAAGAGGCTGCCGCAGATCGTGAGCCGCCGGCTGAACCGGTCCGCCACGTAGCCGCCGATGGGGCTGAGGAAGGCGTAGACCCACTTGAACTGCCCGAGCATGAAGCCCCAGTTCGCCTCCGTGCCGATGCTGGGGATGTCCGCCATCACCGAGTACTTCATCGACGCGAGCATCTGGCGGTCGAGGTAGTTCAGCAGCGCCACCGGCCAGAGCAGGACGACGACCAGCCACGCGGTGCGGAGGAGCGTCGACGAGGGGGAGAGCCTGGACACGGGTGGAGATGGCGGCGTCAGACGATAGCACCGTTCGACGGGCGGGCCCCTGGCGGCGGGGGTGACAGGCCGCTCCAGACGCCGCAGGAGTAGAGCGCCCTAGGTCACACGACCCAGTCCCGGGTGCGATGGCCGTCGGGTTTCCCCACACGACGGTCGGGGAATCCCGCATCGCGTCTTCTCGCTCGAGAGCGTGCTTCCGGATGCGCCTCACGCGATCTCGAGCGGGCTCTGCGCGGTGGCGGGTTTCCCGCCGTCGTGGGCGAATCCGGCACCGTCCTTGCCCTCACTCCTGATGCGGGCGCTCCATGCGAGACGAGCCCGCAGGAAGGCGGGTGAGACCATGTACGGACCGGACGGGCCGGACACGTTCTGGCTGAACTTCACGAACATCGCGCTCGGGCTCGTGACTCTCCTGTGCGTGCTCGTCATCGTCGGCGGGGTGGCGCGGGAGCTCCTCCATCGCTGGGAGCGGCGCGCGCTCGCCCGGGAGGACGACCACGCCTTCGCGACGCCGGGCCTCGGCGTGACCATGGCCGACGGCGGCGAGCGCGTCGAGAAGCCCGCGCCCGCCGCTCCGAAGTCCCGCTCCTAGCGCGCGAGCGAGGGATCGACTCGTGCGCTGCCCATTCCTCCGCGAGGAGCAGGTGAAGTCCTGCCAGGCCGCGCCCTTCCGCAACAGCCTGGCCCGCTCCGCCGCCACCGGCGAGGGCGAGCGCTGCACGTCGCCTGGGCACGCGAGCTGCCCGGTGGCGCCCCACAGCCGCGAGGCGCACCCGGACGCCTCGCGCTGCCCGTTCCTGCGGGAGTCGCTCGTCCAGTTCTGCGCCGCCTCCCCGCGGGCGTCCTACGTGCCGTGGAGCGAGTCAGAGGACCTGCGCTGCGCGCACGACGGCCACCGCTTCTGCGCGCTGTTCCTCGCCGCGGCCGGCGCCGCCGCGCGCGGGCCCGCCCTGCCCGCCCCCGACTACCCGGAGGAGGCGGAGACGGCAGACGTCGAAGGCATCCCGGTGCCGGGGTGGCTCTTCTACGCCGACAACCACATGTGGCTCGACCAGGGCGACGACGGCCTCTGCCACGTCGGGGTGGACGCCTTCCTGGCGCGGCTCGTCGGCAAGGTGGAGCGGCTCACGTTCCTCACCGTGAAGGGCGACGTCCGGCCCGCGGTCGTGCTCACGGTGCGCGGGGTGGACCTCACCCTCGTCTTCGCGCGGCCCCTGCCGCTCGTCGCCGCCAACACGCGGCTGCGCTCCGGCCTCGAAAGCCTGACCGCCGACCCGTACGGCCTCGGCTGGCTCTTCACCGCGCGGTGGGACGAAGGTCGCCGCCGGCGGCCCGAGCCGCCGCTCACCGCCGGCCTGCGCTGCGGCCGCGCGGCGCGCCAGTGGATGGCGTCCGAGGTCCGCCGCCTGAGCACCGCCGTCCACGAGCGCTTCCTGCCCCGCCAGCCCGGGATGGCGCTTCCCGCCGACGGCGGCGACCCGGCCCCCGGCTTCCTGAATCACCTCGAGCACGAGGACGTGCTGCAGCTCTTCGCCGCGTTCTTTCCCCTCCCCGACGCCCGGAGGACCACATGAACCGCCGCACTCTCCTCTTCTTCTCGGCCGGCCTCGCCCTCGCCCTCGTCCTGGGCTGGGTGGGCTTCCCCCGACTCCTCTACGCGCGGGCCGAGCAGCCGCTCCGCTTCGACCACAAGCTCCACACCTCGGACAAGACCGGCTTCTCCTGCGCCGACTGCCACCCGATCGGCGAGAGCGGCCGCTTCGCGGGCATCCCGAGGATCGACAACTGCGCGGGCTGCCACGCGGAGCCGCAGGGATCGTCGGCCGACGAGAAGCGCCTCGTCGAGGAGTTCGTCAAGCCGGGGCGCGAGATCCCGTGGCTCGTCTACGCGCGGCAGCCCGAGAACGTGCGCTTCCCCCACGCGATCCACGTGAGGCGCGCCGGGATAGCGTGCGAGCGCTGCCACGGTCCGCACGGGGCGAGCGAGAGGCTGCCTTCCCACGAGACGAACCGCATCAGCGGCTACAGCCGGGACCTCTGGAAGATGAGCGACTGCGAGAGCTGCCACGCCGAGAGCCACCGCGGGCGGACGGCCTGCCTCGCCTGCCACAAGTAGGAGCGACTCCATGCCCTTCACCCGACGCGACATTCTCTGGGGCCTGGGGGGAGGGCTCGCCGGCGCCGCCCTCACCCCGGTCCCGTGGAAGCTCCTCGACGACACCGCCATCTGGACGCAGCGCCGCCACAAGCTGCCGGTTCCCCCGCGCGGCGAGGTCGCGTTCCACCCCGCCGCCTGCACGCTCTGCCCGGCCGGCTGCGCGCTGCGCGTGCGCTCGGTCGGAGCGCGGCCGGTGGCGGTGACCGGTGAGGCGAAGCACCCGCTCGCCGGCGGGGCGTGCGCCCTCGGCCTGACGCTCCACCACCTGGCCTACCACCCGTTGCGACTGACGGGGCCCGCCGTCCGGGAAAGCGGCCGGAAGCAGGACGTCGCGCTCGACGAGGCGGTCGGCCGGATCGCGGCCGCCGCCGAGAGGGCGCAGAAAGCCGGCCGGCTGGTCATGGTCCTCGACCGGCGGCCGGGGCGTGTCGTCTCAACCGCCTGGCAGGAGCTCCTGGCGGCGCTCGCGCACGGCCTCTACGTGACGCGCTCCGGAGAAGGAGAGACGCTGGCCGTCCTGCAAACGGCACTCCAGCCGCCGACACCCCTCGGCATCGACCTCGAGCGAACGCGAACGCTCGTGAGCTTCGGCACACCGGTGCTCGAGGGCTGGGGACGGCCGGGTCGCATGCTGGCCGTGCGCCCGCGGCTGCACGTCGTGCAGATCGACGCGTGGCGCTCGCCCTCGGCGGTCCTCGCCGACTAGTGGGTCGAGATCGCGCCGGGCGGCGAAGGGCCGCTCGCCCTCGCCCTGGCGCACGTCATCGTGCGCGAGGAGCCGGCGCGGGCCGGCCAGGACGTGCAGGCGCTGCTGGCCGACTTCTCGCCTGTCCGCGTCGCCGAGCGCACCGGAATCGCGCCGGGTCGGATCGAGTCGCTCGCCCGCGCTCTCCGCGAGCGGGCCCCGGCCGTGGCGATCGGCGGCGGCGACCCCGGCGCCGGACCCCTGCCTCCGGACGCCGAGCGAGCGATCGCGCTCCTGAACGTGGTCCTCGGCAACGTCGGCCGCGAGGGTGGGTTCGTGCCGCGCCGCCCGCTGCCCGAAGACCGGACCGGCGTCGCCGGTGCGACCTTCGCCGCTCTCGAGGACGTGCCCGCCGGCTCGGTGGGCGTCCTGCTCCTCGACGGCGCCGACGACGGCCGCGCCCTGCCGTGGCCGCTCCTCCGCCGCGTGCTCGCGAAGGACGCGCTCGTCGTCAGCCTGTCCCCGTTCGACGTGCGGGCTCGCCGGCGAGGCCGTCTCTCCTCGTTCCCGCGCCCGGCGCCGCTCGAGGCCTGGGACGAGGTGCTGCCCACGGCCGACGCGTCCGCCGCCAGCTACGCCGTCGTGGCACCGGTGCTGTCCCGCGCCGGCGGGAGCGACCGACAGCGTGACGCTCGCCCAGCGCTTGGCCGCAGCGCTCGGCGTCGAGATCGGCAAGGCGACGCACGAGGAGCGGCTGCGGGGGCGCGTCGCCGCGATCCACGCGGCGCACCGCGGCCGGCTCGTCGCGCGCCAGGCGGGCGGGTACGCCGACGAGACGCCCGCCGACGCCAGCGCGATGTGGACGACACTCGTCGCCGGCGGCTGCTGGATCGACGAGCCGCAAGGTGCGACGCTCGTGGACGTCCGGTCGCCGCTGCCGTCGCTCGCCTCGCTCGAGGGCTGGATGAAACCCGCGGCGGGGGAGCCCGGACAGGTAGGCCTCGTGGCCTTCGCCGCGCGCGGCACGGCGGGCACGACGCCGGTTTCGCCGCTGCTCACGAAGCTCTACCAGGAGTCGGACCTGCGGCCCGTCGGCCGCGACGGCGGCGATGAGCCCGAAGACGGCCGAGCGCCTGGGCCTCGCCGACCGCCAGCCGGTCCGGATCGAGAGCGCGGCCGGCGCCGTCCGCGCCGAGCTGCGGATCGATCCGACTGCTCCCGCCGGAGAGGATCGCGCTCGCCGCCGGGCCCGACCCGGCCGCTCTGCACCCGGAGACGAGCACGAAAGCCAAAGGAGCCGTGCCCCTGGCGGTGAGCCGCGGCCGACGGCACCTGGCGAGAGACCCGCGTCCGGGTCCGGGAGGCCTGAGCCATGAACGCCCCCAAGACCGCAGGCGGCGCGCGCTACGGGATGGTCGTCGACCTCGACAAGTGCAACGGCTGCGGCGCGTGCGCGGTGGCCTGCGCCGTCGAGAACAACGTGCCGCCCGCGGCCGAGCGCGCGAACGACCGCAACGGCATCACCTGGATGCGCGTCCACCGGGTGGAAGCGCCCGGCGAGGCTCGCGCCGCCTTCGTCCCCATGATGTGCCAGCAGTGCGGCGACAAGACGCCGTGCGCGTCGGTCTGCCCGCAGAACGCGGTCGAGGTGGATCCCGCCTCGGGCATCGTCGGCCAGGTTCCGGTGCGCTGCCTCGGCTGCCGCTACTGCATGGCCGCCTGCCCGTACCACGCGCGGTCCTTCAACTGGTGGGACCCCGACTGGCCGGGCCGGCTGACGGAGACGCTCAACCCCGAGGTCTCGACCCGCACGCGCGGCGTCGTCGAGAAGTGCACGTTCTGCAGCCACCGGCTGCAGGCCGCCCAGGACGCGCAGGCCGCGGCGGGCGGCGAGACGAAGCCGCCCGAGTACACGCCGGCCTGCGTCGAGGCCTGCCCGGCCGGCGCGATCGTCTTCGGCAATCTCGACGATCCGGAGAGCGAGGCGGCACGCCTCGCGCGCGCTCCCGGCTCCTTCCGCCTCCTCGAGCGGCTGGGGACGGGGGCGAAGGTCTACTACCGCACCGAGCGCGACTGGGTGCGGCGCCTCGCCGACGGCGGCACCGCGGCCGGCGACGGGAGGACCCATGGATGAACGACTCGTACCGCGCGCGGCCTCGTCCCGCGCGCCCTTCTCCCGCTTCCTGCTCTGGCTCGTGCCGTGGGTGGCTCTCCTCGGCGTCGGGCTCTACGCCGCGTACCTCTGCCTCGCGCTCGGCCTCAACCAGACGAACATGGACAACCGCTTCGCGTTCGGTCTCTGGATCTACCTGGACCTGACGGTCATCGCGCTCGGGGCGGGGGCCTTCTTCACCGGCTTCCTCCTCTACGTGATGAAGAAGCGCGAGCTCAAGGCCGTCATCAACAGCGCGGTCGTGATCGGCTTCATCTGCTACTCGGGGGCGGTCGCGATCCTGGCGATCGACGTCGGCCAGCCCCTGCGGTTCTGGTTCACGTTCTGGCACCCGAACGTCCACTCGATGCTGACCGAGGTCACGTTCTGCCTGACCTGCTACCTGACGGTGCTGGCGATCGAGTACCTGCCCCTCGTCCTCAAGAACCGCCAGCTCCGGAAGCGCCCCTCGATGCTCGTCTTCGAGTTCGAGCTGCACAAGGTGATGGCCGTCTTCGCTCTCGTGGGGACGTTCCTCTCGTTCTTCCACCAGGGCTCGCTGGGCGGGCTCTACGGCGTACTCCAGGGACGGCCCTTCGCCTTCCGCGAGTCGCTCGCCGCCTGGCCCTCGACCTTCTTCCTCTTCATCCTCTCCGCCGCCGCGGTGGGGCCGAGCTTCGTCCTCGCCACCACCTGGATCGTCTCGAAGGTCTCGGGGCGGCCGCTCGTCAAGCCAGAGGTCTTCGACCTCCTCGCCCGCGTCTCCGGGTCGCTTCTCGTCGTCTACGTCCTCGCCAAGACCGTGGACACGCTCGTCTGGATCAACCACACCTCGTTCCAGCTCGGCGTCCACCCGGCGCGCTTCTACGCCTTCTCTCCCTTCGGGACCTGGGCCCTCTTCACCGAGATCGTCCTCCTCGGCCTCGTCCCCGCTCTCCTCCTCGCCCTGCCGCGCACGAGGCGCGACCCGCGCTTCCTCGTCCCGGCGGCCTTCATGGCGTGCGCGGGCGTCGCCATGAACCGCTTCGTGATGACCGTGCAGACGCTGGCTCTGCCCACCCTCGCCTTCGACCGCTTCTTGTCCTACACCCCGAGCTGGCAGGAGGTGGCGAGCTTCCTCGCGGTGGTCGCCTACGGCGTCATCCTCTATTCCCTCTCCTTCCGCTACCTCAACCTCTTCCCGCAGGAGAGGGAGCTCTCCGCCGCCCCGGAGGTCTGACATGTTCCCCTGGTCACCCGAGTTCGTCTGGGACGCCACGCACGTCGCCTTCTTCGGGGCTCTCTACTCCGTCCTCGCCACGGTCGCGGGAAGCCTGGCCCTCGCCGCGTGGCGCGCCCGGCGCGACACCCGCCAGGACCGGGCCGCCGCGATCGCCTGGCACGGCGACTTCGACGAGCTGCCCCGCGTCCGCTCGCGCCTGCCGGCACCAGCTCACCGGCGAGGCCCCGGACCGCGCGTGCGAAGACGGCTTCGACTGCCGGCACTGCGCCGGGCACCCGCGCTTCGAAGAGCTTCGACACGAAGCGCCGGCAGCACCGCTCGCCGACCACTTCGGCTTCGACCTGCCCCTCGACCGTCTCTACCACCGAGGGCACACGTGGGTGCGGCCGGAGTCGGACGGCACCCTCACGGTCGGCCTCGACGACTTCGCCCGCCGGCTCGTAGGCACGCCCGAGCGGCTGGAGCTGCCGGCGCCCGGCACCCGGCTCGAGGTGAACGGCCCCGCCGGCCACCTCACCACCCACGGCAACGAGGTGCGCATCCTCTCTCCCGTGGACGGCGACGTCATCGAAGCGCACTCCGACGGCGCCGGCTTCACTCTGCGCGTCGATCCGGGCGGCATCACCGACCTCCGGCATCTCCTCAGCGGGGGCGAAGCGCGTGCCTGGGCTATCCGTGAGCTGGAGCGACTGCAGCGGGCCCTCGGCCCGGGCGAGCTGGGCGCAGCCCTCGCCGACGGCGGCGAGCTCGTGGCCGACGTGGGCGCCGCCCTGCCCCGCGACCGCTACGACGCCCTTCTCGGCGACATGCTGCTCGAGCCGTAGGGGTGCCGGGCAGCAGTCACCCCCCGGCGCGGTCGACGCGGAGCGTCGCCTCGTAGTCCGAAGGCTGGATCGGCCGGCTGACGTAAGGGTAGGGGTCGAGCCGAACGAGGGTGAGAGCCCAGTCACCCACCCTCCCCTGCTGGCCCTCGCCTGGCTGCGTGTGCAAGGAGAGCCCCTCCGCCGCCCGTCCGCCTTGCGCCACGGAGAAGACGGCCACCGCGTCGCCCATCGTAACGCACACCGCGTCCGCCGGACAGCGCGAGTCGCTGGCGACACTCTCGAAGCGCAGGCCAAGGCCCGTTCCCTGGATGGAGACGGATCCGCCCGCCCGAACCTGGAACTCCCGTCCGGTCGACACGACCGGGCCGGCCGGGTTCCCGGCGCAGCCGGTCGTCAGCAGCACGGCAATGAGAACTCGCGGCATCGATCGTCTCCGCGCCCTGGCGCCTCCCGTATGGCTTTGCTCTAATAGGGAGTCTATGACACCCGACCAGGCAACGCTCATTCTCAAATCCATAGGCCTGCCTTCGTTGCACGCCGAGTACCCTGTGACCAGGAGCGTCATCGCCGCGATTCCCGCGGACAAGGTCGACTATCGTCCAGATTCGACCGCGCGCAGCGCCATCGATCTTGCCTGGCACATCGTCATGGCCGAGAACCGCTTCCTCGAAGCCGTCTTGTCTGGCGTGTTCGATCTGACGCCGCGGCCTCGGCCGGACACGGTCCGGTCGCCGGCGGACGTCAACGCGTGGTACGAAGAACGGTTTGCCCGGAACGTCGAGCGACTGAAGGGCGTGTCAGGCGAGCAGCTCCTGAAGACGATCGATTTCCGCGGCCTGCTTCAATTCCCCGCGGTCATCTACGTACAGATCGCCCTGAATCACTCCGTCCATCATCGCGGGCAGCTCTCGATGTACCTGCGGCCGATGGGCGCGAAGGTGCCGTCGATCTACGGCGAGAGCTACGACGCGCGCGTGGCGCGCGAGGCGACTCGGCCCTGAAGGATCTCCCGCTGGCCGAGGATACGGATACTCTGGGGGGAGGGGCGAGCATGAATCCGTACCGCGATCGCATACTGGGTCTCCTGGGCGCTCGGCCGGCAGTGGAGAGCCTGGAGGCGACGCCGGCGAAGATCGAGGCGCTCGTCGCTCGCATCGGGCGCGACGGGATGTCGCGTGCGTACGCTCCCGGCAAGTGGACGGCCCGCCAGATCTTCGCGCACCTGGCCGATGCGGAGATCGCCACCGGCTTCCGCCTGCGCCAGGCGCTGGCCGAGAACGAGCACGTGATCCAGCCCTTCGACCAGGACCTCTGGGCCAGGCGCTACGAGGCTCTGGACGGCGAGGCGGCGGCGCGGGCCTTCTGCGCGCTGCGCCCGTGGAACCTGGCCCTCGTGCGCACGTTCACGCCCCAGGATCTGGCTCGCCCGGTGATGCACCCGGAGCGAGGGATGGAATCCGTCGAGATCCTCGTGAAGATGCTCGCCGGACACGACCTGAACCACCTCGCGGAGCTCGAGCAGATCGCCGCGCAGTGAGGCCGGGGGCGGCCTACTTTGCCGCCTCCACCCACGAGTCGAACACCCGGACCTTCTTCCAGTTCGACTGCTGCTCCTCGATGAACTGCTTGTGCCGTGGGTGCTCCTGGTACTTGTCGTGGGCCGCCCGGTCCTTGAAGTAGACGTGGAGAGCCACGTCGAAGTCGCGGTCGTTGACCGGTCGATCCAGCTCGGCCGCCAACGTTCCCGCCGAGAAGTAGACGGTCCCCTCGTGTCCGGTGAGGTACTCCTGGCACGCGGCGACGAGCTTCGCCCGGGCCTCTAGTGAGCCGTCATTCAGCTTGAAGTACACGTCGTGCGCCAGGATGCCCTGGGCCCGGGCGGGCAGGGCGGCCGCGGCGCACAGCATCAAGACGGCGAGAGTCCGAACCACGATGGCACCTCCTGCGGAGGGCCATCATACGCGAACCGGTGTCAGGGCGCGGCGCGAACTCGCGAACGCGCCTACCGCGTGGTCACCCTGGTGTCGCCCGGCCCGGACACGACCCTGAACGCCGCCTGGCTGCGTGCGTAAGCGTTTCGATCGATGACCTTCACCTCGTCGGCGGCCTGACCCGTGAGCCCCAGCGGGTGATAGGTCACGCTCACGTGCGCGCCCTTCCGGAGACCGTCCGGCAGCGAGCTCGCCGATCCGACTTCGAATGGCATCCGATGACCGTGGTCGTCGGTGCGGATGATCAGCATCCCGGTGTCCGAGGACACGACCGTGCCCGGGATCGTAATCTGGTGCGACTGGTCGACGGCCGCGGCCGTCTGATTCGAACCCGGGCCGGCGAGCGCGAGGGCCACGATCGCTGCCGATGCGAGAGCGTGCATCTTCATCGCGTTTCTCCTTTGCCGGCACTGCCACGAGACCCACACGACGCGAGCCGCGGACTCGACGCGGCGCTGCTGCGGGCCCGTTCGTTTCCGGCGACAGAAGCTGGCAATGTCTTTCTGCAACGAATGTGCCCACCGGCCGGGGTAGGCGCCGCGATCGTCCAGCTCGAGCGGGCTCAGGGAGTTGCCATGGCGCGGGCGCTTTGTGAGACGGGGAGGGTCTTCGGTCAAGTCTACAAACTGCAGGGGGGTGCGCCGCCGAGCGCCGGAGAGGCAGTCTTGGCCAGGCGGGTCTCGCGGGTGTCTACTCGTTGAAGCGCGTCGAGCCGAGATCGCCCGGGGGTCTCTTCGTTCTCACGGCTCGAAGCCCGGCCACAGCGCGACACGCCCCGGGTCCGATACCCACTGCACCGCTTCCGGGTCGCGCGCGAACGTCCGGTAGATCGGCTCGCCGGGGACGAGGCCCAGCTCCGGGTAGGCGCGCGCCCGTCGCTCGACGAGCGGCCGCGTGGCGTAACGCGGGTTCTTCCGCCATTCGATGTTCTCGTCCCGCCCGACGAGCGGGAACCACGCGAGGCCGCCGCGCTCCCGCACCTCCGCGTACTCGAAGCCGTAGTCGCGGTCGCACCACGCCCCGAAGGTCATGGGCTCGTGGACGTCGGCACTGACCGTTGCGTGGGCCCATCCGGGCGGAACGACCACCACCTCGCCGGGAGAGGCCTCGATCGCGTAGCAGCGGCCGGGGTCGTCGGCCGCCCGCTCCTGCATGTAGACGACGGCCCGCCCGCTCCAGATCTCGTAGAGCTCGGGCGGCGACCAGCCGCTGTGGGCCGCCACCTTGTGCACGTGGCCCTGGCTGCGGACCGGCTCCTCGCCGAGGCGGCCGGCCGCGTAGGTCACGACGCCGAACAGCAGGCTCCGGCGCCGGAGCTCCGCCCGGTGCTCCTCGCGCCCCACGTCCATCACGATCGCGTACACGGGGTCGGGACCGTCGCACGCCGGGTCGAGGAGGCTCTTCCGGATGGCGTGAAGCGACCGCATCTCGGGCGGAGGCCCGAAGACGCCGGGCCCGTAGTCGAAGCCCATCGGCTCGCGGCGGGCCCGTACGTCGAGGCCGGGAAGGAAGCCGCTCACGGTCGCGTCCTCACGAAGGCCTTGATGGTCGCGCACTCGGTCCCCTCGGCCTCTCCGTGCGGTCGGATCGTGTAGGCCCCGATCGCGGCCGGGACGATGAACGTCTCCGCGTAGTGGACGACGATGGGCTCGAAGGCGCCGTCCGGGCTCTCGATCACCGCCTCCTCTCCTTCCACGAGGTTGAGGACGGCGACACCGCCCCCGGTGTGGTGCGGCGCCGGGCCGGTGAACCAGTGCCGCCTCGTCTCGATGAACTCGCGCTCGTGGAGGCCCGTCCGCTCCTCCCGCCAGCCCTCGCCGGAGCCGAGCGGCTCGATCCGGTTGACGAGCTCGCGCTCCACCCACGCGGTCGTCCGCTCCCACTGGATGTTGGCGACGCCGTGGTCGATGTGGGTCGGCCGCGGCCGGCCGTCGAGCCCCGGGCGGTCCCAGTCCCAGAGCTTGAACGTGAAGATGAAGGGAGTGGCGCTGATCTCGAGGACCATCGCATCCTTCCCCGAGCAGTGGACGGTCCCGCCGGGGATGAGGAAGTGGTCGTGCTTCCTCGCCGGCCACCGGTTCACGTAGAGCTCGTCCGGGAACGTGAAGCCCCCTTCCTGCGCCCGGCGCAGGTCGCGCACCATGGCCGCGCGGTCAATCCCCTCCCGGAGGCCGAGGTACACGACCGCTTCCTCCCCGGCGTCGAGGAGGTAGTAGCTCTCGTCCTGCGTGTAGCTCATCCCGAAGCGGTCCTGGATGTACTCGGTGAGGGGGTGGACCTGGAGCGAGAGGTTGCCCCCGCCCATCGTGTCGAGGAAGTCGAAGCGGATCGGGAACTCCGTGCCGAAGCGGGCGTGGACGGCCTCGCCGAGGAGCTCGCGGGGGTGGCGGAGGACGAGGTCGATGGCCGGCACCTCGACCCGCGAGGCGCCGAACCCGAGGAGGAGGCTGTTCTCCTCGGGCACGCAGTCGAAGCACCACGCGTAGTTCGGCGTCTCGCGCGGCAGGTCGCAGACCTCCTTCATCCACTGCCCGCCCCACGGGCCGGGGTCGAAGAAGGGCACCACCCGGAAAGGCCGGCGGGCCGCGTCGGCGAGGCCCTGCCGGAAGTCGTCGCCCGCGATCATCTTCGGCGCGTTCGGGTCGTTCGTGTCGAGCAGCCAGTCGATCCGCTCGAGGAGCGTGCGCTTCAGCCGGTCGGCCGCCCGCCAGTCCACGAAGAAGCCCCGCTTGTAGAGCTTCCCCGGCCGCTCCTTCTGGTCGTGGGCGCCCAGGCTCGCGACCTCGTGCCTCCGCTGCCTCTGCTGGATCTCCCAGCGCGCGAGGTCGGCGTACACGAGCACGTCGGGCTCGCCGACGAGAGAGGCCCCCGTCCCCACCACGAGGACGAGGCCCGCGCGCACGGCGTCGACCCGCCCGCGCAGCACCGCGGCGCGCCCCGGGTCGAGGAAGTCGGATACGGAGAGCCCGTTCATCCGGCCGAACACCGGGTCGTCACCGAGGGACGTCGCGCACATCCGCTCGATCTCGGCCGCCTCCCGGTAGGCCTGCCGCACGTCCACGACCAGCGCCGGCCGGAGTCCCTCGGTGACAACCCTCCGGACGTCGTCCACGTGGACGCCCGGATAGCACTCGACCGAGACGACGCACCGGGATCGCGACCGCAGGCCCCCGAGGCGCTCCAGGAGGGCGGGCCAGCCGACCTCGCAGGCCGAAGACGGGCCGGCCGGGACGAACGGTCGCTTGTCGTAGCGGTGGCGCGCGGTCATGGCTGTCCTCACGCGCCCTCGAGCAGGGGCACGGCGCCCTGAAGGGCGGCGCGCTCGCCGAGCGCCGCCGCCCGCACCGAGACCTCGCCCCAGGGCGTCCACGCGTGCCGGTGGACGTGGGCCTCGACCGCGGGAACCACCGCCGCCGCGTGGCGCATGACGCCGCCGCCGATCACCAGCACCTCCGGGTCCCAGGCGTGGATCATGGCCACCGCTCCCGCGGCCCACACCCGCAGGCAGCGCTCGCGGACGGCCGCCGCCACCGCGTCTCCCTCTTCGGCGCCGGCGAACACCGCCTCGAAGTCGAGCGGCTCGCACCGGGCGAGCGGGCTCGCATCGAACCCGGGCGTGACGCGGCAGACGTCTGGCAGCGCCCAGGTCGAGGCCTCGGCCTCCACGCAGCCCACGCCGCCGCACGTGCAGGGGCGGCCCTCGAAGTCGGCCACGAGGTGCCCGCCGAGGACGCCGGCCTGGAAGTGCTTCCCGCGCAGGAGGCGCCCGCCGATCATGGCCGCGCCCCCGACGCCGGTGCCGAGGGTCATCATGACGACGTCGTCCTCGCCCCGCGCGGCGCCGGCATGCCGCTCGCCGAGGAGCGCGAGACGCGCGTCGTTCTCGAGGCGCAGCGGCAGGCCGAGCGACTCGCGGCACCAGGCCGACAGGTCGAGAGCCGGTGCGTCGTCGTACTTGGCGTTCGTGGAGAGCACGCGGCCGGCGGCCGAGTCCACGAGACCGCAGAAGCCGAACGCGAGGCCGGCGCAGTCCGCCGGGGCCTCGCCGGCGCGCGACGCGGCCCGGCGCAGGGCGTCCGCGATCCTCGGCAGGGCGCCGGCGAGGCCGTGGGCCGCCTCCAGCGGCACCTCTTCGACGGCGACGACCTCGCGATCCGCCACCAGCGCACAGGCGGCGTGGCTGCCGCCGAGGTCCACGGCGAGAGCCTTCACCACGACCGCTCGATCTCTTCGAGGCTGCGGCCCTTCGTCTCGGGCATGACCCGCCAGATGAAGAGGAAGTTCAGGACGCTCATCGCCGCGTAGAGCCAGAAGGCGCCGGTCGATCCGAAGGCCTCGACGAGGGAGAGGAAGGTCGCGGTCACGAGGATGCAGGCGAGCCAGAGGCAGAGCGTCGCGATCGACATCGCCCGGCCGCGGATGCGGGTCGGGAAGAGCTCCGAGATCACGACCCACACCCCGGGCCCGAGGCCCACGCCGAAAGAGGCCACGTAGAGCACGATGACCACGAGGATCATCGCCGCCGCCGGCGGCTCCCACCGGAAGAGCAAGCCGAGGAGAAGGAGCGTCACCGCCATCCCCCCCGAAGACACCATCATGAGCGGCCGCCGGCCGAGCCGGTCGATCGTCCAGAGGGCCACGATCGTCATCAGGAAGTTCACCGTCCCGATGATCACGTTCGCGCCGATCGCCGCCTGTTCGCTCTGCCCGCCCACCTGCTCCTTGAAGATGACCGCGCCGTAGTAGATGACGGTGTTGATCCCGGTGATCTGCTGGAAGACGGCGAGGAAGACCGCGATCCCGAGGGGTTTCCTGAGCCGCTTCTCGAAGAGCTCGCGGAGCGTGCCCGCCTCCTCGGCGATCGTGTCCCGGATCTCGGTGAGCTCGACCCGCGCTTGCGCGCGTCCGCCCACTCGTTCGAGCACGGCGAGGGCCTCCGCCTCCCGGCCCGTCTCGACGAGGAAGCGCGGAGATTCCGGCACGAAGAGGAGGGCCACGAAGAACGCGACGGACGGGATCGCGGCCGAGGCGAACATCCACCGCCAGGACGACGGCCCGGCGAAGGAGAGGAGCCAGTTGACGAAGTAGGCGAGGAGGATGCCGGTGACGATCGCCATCTGGTTGAGGGAGACGAGGCGCCCGCGGATCGCTCGCGGGGAGATCTCGGCGATGTAGAGGGGCGCGAGCACGGAAGCGACCCCGATCGCGAGGCCGCCGACGAGCCGCGCCGCCACGAACTCGCCGAGATGGCGGGGAAGGGCGGCGCCCACCGCGGAGGCGGCGAAGAGGAGGGCGGAGACGATCAGGATGCGCTTCCGGCCCAGGCGGTCGGTGAGCCAGCCGGCGAAGGCGGCGCCGATCGCGCACCCCAGGAGGAGGCTCGAGGTGGCCATCTCCGTCTCCCGCGTGGAGAGGGCGAGCTCCTGGCGCAGGAAGAGGAGGGCCCCGTTGATGACGGCGGTGTCGAAGCCGAAGAGGAGGCCGGAGATGGCCGCCACCGCGGCGATCAGGTACGCGTAGCGGGAGCTCATGCGCGCGTGGTCATTGGCCGGAGCGCGCGACGAGGCGCTCCCAGACCGCGGGGTAGCGCTCGGGCCGCGACACCAGCTCGAGGAGGATGGGATCGCCCGAGAGCGCGGGGCGACCGTGGCCGATCCCGTGCTCGGGGATCTCGTGGGGCTTCGACCGCCGGGCCTCGGGCACGGTGCCATAGCGCGGGTTGGGCTCGAGGGTCCCGTCGGCGAGCACGTAGTGCGCCGTGCCCTGGAGCTTCCGCAGCGGCTCGTAGAGGAGCTGTGCTTCAAGCGCGTAGACGGCGCCGAACGCCATGGGGGAGTGGCCGAGGTTGACGGTGGCGTGCGCCCAGCCCGGCGGGATCACGACCTTGTCGCCCGGTCCCGCCTCGACCACGATCACGTCGGACACGAAAGCGGTCGCGGAGTCCTGCATGTAGACGAGGCCTCGGCCGTGCCAGAACTCGTAGATCTCCGAGTAGGCGACGCCGGTCGCGGCCGGCGTCGAGTGGACGTGGCCCTGTGAGCGGAGCGCTTCCGCGCCGAGCGAGCCATGGTTGTAGACGACGGCGCCGTAGCCGAGGCCGAGGGCACGAAGCGCTTCCGTCCGCCCGGGCACGCGGATGTCCATGTAGATCGTGTAGAGGTGGTCCGGCCCCCTCGCGAGCGGGTCACGGAGGAGCGGGCGCACCTCGTCCAGCCGGCGCACCGCGACCGGCGCCGTCGAGATGCCCGGGCCGAACGCGAGGGTCAGGGATCCCGGGTCCAACTGGACCGGGAAGCCCGCGAGCTGGAGCAGATCGACCACGATCGTGCGCGTTCTAGCATGAAACGAGCACCGGGCAAAAGGAGATCGGAGAACGTCCGTACAATGGAGCGCGGAGGCGGGCTCTTGAATTTCGGCGGTCGCACCCTCGCACCCGTGCTGCTACTGATGGCCGTTGGCTGCTCGAGTGGGACGGGCGAGCCCGCCGCGCCGGACCGCGTCGAGACGCGGGGCTTCCGGATGGGCTTCTCCGCGTTCCCGCCGCGGCCGGACGAGACCGACTACCTGCGGGCGGTCGAGCTGTGGATCCCGCGGGCAGACGCCGCCATCCTGCACGAATCGGTGCCGTGGGCCGCTCTCCTGAGCGGCACGCCGGCCGAGACGGCGGTGCGCTCGCTCAACCTCCCTTTAGTCCAGGGCTACAGGAGCCGCGGCCTCGACGTCGTGTTCACGATCGACGTCACGAACGGGGTGGACCGCA
Source organism: uncultured Acidobacteriota bacterium (assembly GCA_963697835.1). Taxonomy (GTDB): domain Bacteria; phylum Acidobacteriota; class Vicinamibacteria; order Fen-336; family Fen-336; genus DATBSL01. The sequence goes on from CAVOPG010000001.1 coordinate 713,109, forward strand.
GGACCGAGGATCCGGCGCTCGAGGCGCTGGGACGAAGCCTGGCCGAGCCCGAGGTGCAGCGGGCGTACCGTGCGTACGCGCTCGCGGTCGCCCGCGTGCTGCAGCCCTCCCACCTCGGCCTCGCCGCCGAGACCAACCTGATCCGGCTGGCGGCGCCGCGTCCCGTCTACGACGCCGTCGTCAGCATGACGAACGCCGCCGCGCGCGATCTCGCCGCGGCCGGCAACCAATCGCCGCTCTACGTCAGCGTCCAGGTCGAAACCGCCTGGGGCCGGCTCCAGGGCGGCGGCGCGTTCGTGGGCGTCGAGACCGACCTCGTCGACTTCCCGTTCGTGACGGCGCTCGGCCTCTCTTCCTACCCCTACCTGGGGGGCTTCGCGGAACCCGAGCAGGTGCCGCTCGACTACTACGCTCGCTTTAGTGTCAGCCGCCTGCCGCTGTTGGTCGTCGAGAGCGGTTGGACCTCCGCCAATGCCGGAGGCGACCAGTCCTCGCCCGACCGGCAGGCTCGCTGGATCCGGCGCCAGTTCGACATCGCGGCCGCCGCCGGGGCACGCCACGTCTTCCAGCTTCAGTTCACGGACCTCGACCTCGAGGCCTTCGGCCAGGCGGGCAATCCGCAGCTCCTCCCGTTCGCGTCGCTCGGTCTCGTCACGACCGAGCTCGTGCCCAAGCCTGCGCTCGCGGAGTGGGACAAGGTGTTCGCGCGGCCGCGGCGCTAGGACTTCGAGCGCAGGGCTCGTGGAGATTCCGGCCGGGCTATCGGCGGAGACACCCTCGCGTCGGTCCGGCGGTCGAGGTCAGCAGCGCCACGGCAGCGAGCTCGCACTATCATTCGGCCCGGTCGGACCAGGAAGGCTCGCCGGAGGGTCAGGTGAAGAGAGAACTGTTGATCGTTGCGCTCGTGGCGGTGGCGACGCTTCCGGCCGCGGCCCAGGCACCCGCCACTCCGAACGCGAAGCACACGTTCGCGCTGGGCGCGACCGACTTCCTGCTCGACGGCGCGCCGTTCCAGGCGATCGCGTGCGAGCTGCACCCCGCGCGGATCCCCGCGGAGTACTGGACGCACCGGATCCGCATGGCGAAGGCCATGGGCTGCAACGCCATCGCCGCTTACGTCTTCTGGAACCACCACGAGGCCGCCGAGGGTCAGTTCGACTTCGCGACCGGGAACCGCGACCTCGCCCGGTTCCTCCGGCTCGTCCACGCCGAGCGCTTGTGGGTGATCCTCCGTCCCGGCCCCTACGTGTGCGCCGAGTGGGACTTCGGCGGTATACCGCCCTATCTGCTCCGCATCCCCGACCTCAAGGTCCGCTGCCTCGATCCGCGCTACATGGCGGCCGCCGAGCGGTACATGAAGCGCCTCGCGGACGTCGTCCGCCCGCTGCTCGTGACGAACGGCGGGCCGATCCTGATGCTCCAGGTGGAGAACGAGTACGGCAGCTACGGGAACGACCGTGCCTACATGCGCCGGCTCCGCGACGTGTGGGTGGGCGCCGGCATCGACGTGCCGTTCTACACCGCGGACGGGGCGACGCCCTCCGACCTCGAGGCCGGTCACCTGGAGGGCGCGGCGGTCGGGCTGAACCCGGGCTCCGAGGAGATCCACTGGGAGCTCGCGCGAAAGGTCGTCCCCGGGGTGCCCATATTCTCGGCCGAGACGTACCCTGGATGGCTCACGCACTGGGGCGAACGTTGGGCGCGGCCGTTGCTCGACGACCTGCTGAAGGAAGTCACGTTCCTGCTCGCCGGCAGGAAGTCGTTCGACTTCTACGTCGCGCACGGCGGCACCAACTTCGGCTTCACGGCGGGGGCGAACTCGGGAGGGAAGGGCTACGAGCCCGACGTCACGAGCTACGACTACGACGCTCCGATCGACGAGCAGGGCCGCCCGACGCCCAAGTACCACGCTCTCCGTCGCCTGATCGGCGCGCACCTCGAAGGCGGGCCGCTCGTTGCCCGACATCCCGGACCCCGTCCCGACGGTCGCCGTCCCCGAGTTCGCGATGCGCGCCCACGCGTCGATCTGGGACAGCCTGCCCCCAGAGGTCGCGTCCGTGCAGCCCCTGCCGTTCGAGTCCTACGGGCAGAACCAGGGCCTCGTGCTCTATCGCACGAAGCTGGTGGGCCCGAAGTCCGGCCGGCTCGTCATCACCGAGCTGCACGACTACGCGAACGTCTTCCTGGACGGCCGGCTCGTCGGCACGCTCGACCGGCGGCTCGGCGAGAAGGCGATCGACCTGCCGGTCACCTCTGGCCCGACGCCGGTTCTCGACATCCTGGTCGAGGGCATGGGCCACATCAACTTCGCGCAGGAGATGATCGATCGTAAGGGCATCACCGACCGGGTCTCCCTCTCGGGCATCACCCTGATGAACTGGGACGTGTTCCTGCTGCCGCTGGCGGACGCCTGGGTGACCGCGCTGCCCGCCGGGCCCCCAGGCGGGGCGCGCCCGGGCGTCTTCTTCCGGGGCTCGTTCACGCTCGAGCGACCCGCCGACACGTTCCTCGACATGACCGGATACCGGAAGGGCGTCGTGTGGGTGAACGGCCACAACCTCGGCCGCTACTGGGACATCGGTCCGCAGAAGCGTCTCTATTGCCCGGCCCCCTGGCTGCGGGCGGGCACGAACGACGTGGTCGTCTTCGACCTCCACCGGACCGACCCCGTGCCGCTGCGCGGAGCGACGACGCTCGAGTAGAAGCGCCGCCTCAGGGCGTGAACGCGGCGCGGCACGTCGAGCGATAGTCCCAGTCCGCCGGAGCCGACCCCGAGAGCAGGGTCTCCAGCACCTCGGCCGTCACCTCGTGGCCACGATCGGTGAGGTGGCCGGGCTCGTCGCCAGCGAAGGTGTCGAACTCGAGCCCCGCCGTGCGATACCGCGCCCCCAGCTCGACGACGGTCACGTCCTGGAGCAGCGGGGTGAAACAGAACTGCCTCAGCAGCCGGGAGCGATGGTGGTACGCGAACCGGTCCGGATGGATGAGCACGAGGAACTTCGCCCCGGCCTGGCGTGAGAGATCGCTCATCCTCCGGATGAGGCGGAACGTCACCTCGGCGGCGGGCGGCAGGTTCTGCATCACCGCGGCGACACGGTCGGACCAGACCCCGGGCTGACGCGGAGGTCGCGTCAGCCCGAGAAGCGCGCGGACCCGGTTGTACAGGAACGACCGGTCGAAGAGCCACTGCGCCAGCTTGCGCGCGGGCGGGAGCCTCACGTGCTCGTCGTGCTTCACGAGGGCCTGGCCATCCCACGTGAAGTACGGCTTCGGCTGACGGGCGTCGAAGAGCGCCGAGGGCAACGTGTTGTCGGTGAAGTCGCTGAACAGGCAGAAGCCGAGGATGACGACGTCGGGGCGGTAGCGGAGCCCCTCGCGCTCCAGCATGATGAGCTCCTGGTCGGTGCCGTATCCCCCCACCGCGAGGTTGACGACCTCGAAGTTCGAGCCTCGCGACTCGAGCAGCGCCGAGAAGGTCCGCTCGTCGTCTACGCCCTCTCCGAAGGAGATGGAATCGCCGACGATGACGACGCGCTTGCGCCCGGTGGTCCTCTCGTACGGGTGCTCCGGGCCGCGATAGCCCCGGCGGTTGATCGTGAGCTTCCGTCCGTCCTCGGTCCCCTTGAAGCCCGCTCGCGGCCGCCACCCGTAGGTCTCGGAGTAGACGTTGGAGGTCTCCTCGGCGTAGAGCTCCTGGAGGTAGTCGGGATTCACCAGGCGGAGGACGAGCTCGGCCGCCAGCAGACCCAGGGTCAAGAGAGCGACCGTCGCGAGAGAGAGGAGCCAGTTGCCGGCCGCCTTGTTCATCGAGGCCCGATTCTACAGTGCCTCGATCATCGACCTACTTCTCGACGACCTGTCGCCACGAGCGGATGAGTCGGATGGGCTCGGTGGCGGCCTTGGAGTCGTACCGCGCGACCAAGAAACGCTTCCCATCCGGGGAAAGAACCCCAGTTCCGAACAGCCCGCCTCCCGAGGACTCGAAGCCGAACTCGTCCCTGGAGATCGGCAGGCGCTCCGGCACGCCCAGCTCGAGCGAGCCGTCCCGCTCGGCCAGGGGGACCGCGGAAGCGCCCTTTCGGTCCACGAAGTACAGCTCGTGCCCGTCATTGCGCCAGGTGGGGAACCGGCCTCCCGTGCGGGAGACCTGCCACTTGCGGGCGGCGGTCGGGAAGTCGGAGACGAAGACCTCGGCGCGCCCGGTCTCGTTTGATTGATAGGCGATCCAGCGCCCGTTCGGCGAGAGCGCGGCCCCACGCTCGTCGAAGCGGCTGGTGGTGATGTGGACCACGTTGGACGGATCGGCGACGGCCACGTACGCGAGGTCGAAGCCGGTGCCCGCCTCCTGCGTGTTCCCGACGAGGAACGCGCCGTCCGGTGACCAGCTCGTGACGTAGAAGGAGATCTTCTCCAGGAGCGACTGCCGCGAGCCGCTCCCTGAGAGGGGCTGGATCCACACGGTCGAGCCGGCCCAGCCGCCCACGCTGGAGGCGGACACGGCGAGCCGCGCGCCGTCCGGCGAGAGCGCGAAGCTCAGGTCGCTCGGGGCGGACGTGAACGTGGCGCGGGTCAACTGGGTGCGCTGCAGGTCCAGGATCCAGACGTCGGCGTTGCCGCCCGCGGCGTCCGAGCGCACGGCGGCGAGAGTGCGGCCGTCCGCGCCGAGTTGCAGGGCGCCGTAGTAGGACGGCTCTCCGACAGTGGCCAGCTCCTTGCCGGCGCGATCCACCCAGACGAGCTGCGTCGGTCGGTGCCGGACCCGGCGGTAGACGAGGAGGCCGGCGTCGGATACCGAGTACTGACCGAGGTCGCGGGGGTTGTAGAACTCGACCCCGTCGGCGATCGGAGCCGCCTGTCCCTCCAGGGTCCGCCTCCCGGCGTCGAAGCGCTGCGCCACCAGGTTCCCGTCGACCACGGTCAAGAGGAAGCCATCGGCGTACTGCGGGTTCGAACCGCGTTCGAGCAGGGCCCTCGGTTCGCCGCCGTCCAGGGAGCCTACGACTATCGCCCCGAAGGGTGCGGTCGCGCTCTGGCGTGTCGTGAACAGGAAGTGACGACCGTCGGGCAGGAACCAGGGGTTGCGATGGGTGACGTCCGGAGCGGTCGTGGTCGTCGTGGCCGTGGGGGTGCCACCTCCCGCGGGGACCTTCACGAGCGGGCCGGTTATGTCGGGGGCGAAGACGATCGTGCCGTCGCTGCCCCAGGTTCCGCCGCGCCCGGCGTGGGCCTCGCAGACGGTCTGGACCGGGCCCCCCGCGGCCTCGGTCTTCCGGAGGCGTCCCTCGGCGAAGAAGGCGAGCCACCGGCTGTCGGGAGACCAGAAGGGGAACGTCGCGCCGTCCGTGCCGGCGAGGCGCTTTGTTTCCCCGGTGGCCAGGTCCCGAACCGCGAGGCTGGTCTGCGGGTCGCCGGCCGCGACGAGGGCCATGCGCCGGCCGTCGGGTGAGAGGGCGAGGGCGCCCGCCACGATGGGCGCGAGATCTACGTCCGCGGGCGGGACCATCTCGACCCGAAGCAGCTGATCCGCCTCGACCGCCACACGCCGCAGATGGAGGGCCCAGCCAAAGCTCCCGAGGGTCGCCACGGCCAAGCCAGCGGCCAGGATCCAGGCCAGCCGCTCGCGGCTGCGGCGGCGCATCGTGACCGTGGTCGGCACCCCCGCCTGCGAGCCCGCTTCTGCGATCCAGCGCAGCTCGCTCGCCACGTCGTGGGCGCTCTGCCAGCGGTCGTCCGGGTCCTTCTCGAGGCACTTGCGCACGACGTGGTCGAGGGCGGGCGGCATGACGGGCTGAATCGACGAGATGGGCGGCGGCTGTGACGAGAGGATGGCCGCGATCAAGCTCGTCTTCGACCTGCCCTCGAAGGCGCGCCTCCCCGTCGCCATCTCGTAGAGGAGGGCCCCCAGCGCGAAGATGTCGGTCCGGGGGTCGGTTTCGACGCCCTCGAGCTGCTCGGGGGCCATGTACTGGAACGTGCCGAGCACGGTCCCCACGCTGGTGAGCGGCTTCGCCTCGGTGGGCAGCTCGGTCGACGTCGAGAGGCCGATCCCGGCCCCGGAGCGGGCCAGGCCGAAGTCGAGTAGCTTCGCGCCGGTCTTCGTCAGCATCACGTTCCCCGGCTTCAGGTCGCGATGCACGATGCCCTGCTTGTGCGCGGCGTCGAGGGCGTCGGCGACCTGGGCGCCGAACTTCACGACCTGGTCGAGCGGGAGCGGGCCCTTCTGCAGCCGGTCCGCGAGGGACTCCCCCTCGAGGAGCTCCATCACCAGGAAATGCGAGTCACCCTCGTGGCCGACGTCGAAGAGCGTGCAGATGTGGGGATGGTTGAGCGAGGAGATCGTCTTCGCCTCGCGCTCGAAGCGCACGCGGCGCTCGTCGTCCTGGGCGAAGCCCGCGGGGAGGATCTTGACGGCGACGCTGCGGTCGAGGCGGGTGTCCCGCCCGCGCCAGACCTCGCCCATCCCGCCGGCACCTATCGGTGCCGTCAGCTCGTAGGGCCCGAGCTGGGAGCCCGCCTGGGGTGGCATGGATACGCCGAGTATATCGCGCGAACGTCCCGTCGTTCTCAGTCGCTGCGGGCGTCGAGCAGCGACCGCCAGTTCACGATCACGTGGAAGCCGACGCTCGAGCGGGCCTCGACCGGCACGTTGAGCAGGAAGCGCCGGCCGTCCGGCATCACGTCTTCGAAGATGGGCGTGTCGCGCTCCGGCCGCTCCGGGAGCCGGAACAGCTTACGCGGCGGTGCCGGACGGAAGACGGGCTGCGTCTCGATCGCGACCGCCATCAGGAACCCGTCGGGCGATACGAAGTAGAGCTCCCGGCCGTCGCCGCGCCAGCGCGCCTGTGAGCCCCCCGTGGTCGAGACCTGCCATTGCTCGAAGGACCCGGAAGCAGGGCGGATGGCGACCTCCGAGCGTCCCGTCTCGTTCGAGACGTACGCGATCCACCGGCCGTCCGGCGAAACTTCGGGGTAGTCCTCGCTGAACGGGGTCTTGAGCAGGACACGCGCCTCCCGCTTGTCACCGAGGCTCAGGATCTTCAAGTCCTGATTCGTCTCCGGGTCCTGCTCCCCGAAGAGCACGGACTGGCCGTCGGGCATCCAGCTGCCCGGTGTCTTCCAGTTCGGCGACGCGTGGAGCAGCTCGGCGTCGCCCCCCTCCCGCAGCGACCTCACGCAGAGGTCTTGGACGCCCTTCGGCTGGCACGTGAACATCAGCCGGGCCGAGTCGCGCGACCAGGCCGGTAGGAGATAGAGGCCGCTCTTCTGCGTGAGGCGGAACGTGCGCTCGTACTGGAGGTCCATGATCCAGAGATCGTCTTGCGTCCCCGTGGGCTCGAAGAGCGCGAAGGCGACCTTCTTGCCGTCGGGAGAGATTCGGGGCGCGGCATACAAGCCAGGCGCGCCGAGCGTGCCGAGCGCCCGGCCGCCGGAGTCGTACCACTGCAGTGTCGTCTTCGGCACCGCCTCGGGCAGGTACACGAGGGTCCCCGAGCTCGATGCCGAAATCACGACGAGGTTCTTCGCTTCCCAGAAGCTCAGCTTCTCCTTGACGATCGGAACCGGCTGGCCGACCAGGCGCCGGCCGCCCGCATCGAAACGCCACGCGTACAGGCTGCCCGACCTCCCGTAGAGGAGATAGCCCGGGTCGACGTAGACCGCGTTCGTCGCGTCGTCGATCAGCATCGTCACGTCGGGGGAGTCGGTCGAGGCGAGCATGAGCCTGCCGACCTCCGGCTTGCCGGAGACCCGCGCCCGCAGCAGATAGAGGAAGTGCTGGCCGTCCGGAAGGAAGCAGGGCCAGCGGTGTGTCGTCTCTTTTTCCGGATCGAAACGGGTGACGGGCGCGGGCGTCCCGCCGCTGGCCGGGACTTGGTGAATCGCCGAGCGGACGTTCGGCGAGAACAGGATGACGTCGCCCGCGCCCCAGCTCCCGCCACGCCCGGAAGGCGCTTCCGCGATCACCTGTGGCGACCCGCCGCGCAGGTCGATGCGCTTCAGCTTCCCGTCCGCGAAAAAGCCGATATGCCGGCCATCGGGCGACCAGAATGGATACCACGCCCCCGAGGTCTCGGGCAGCGGGCGAGCCGACATCTCGGAGAGGTCGCGGACCCAGATCTTCTTGCTGCCGTCGCCGGCGATCGCGACGAAGGCGAGCTGGCTCCCGTCGGGAGACAGGGCCATGCCGAGCTCGTCGAACGGGATCAGCGTGTTCTCGGCCGGCGGCTCGAGCGTAGCGCGCAAGGCCAGGGTTGGAGTCGCCGATCGCCGCAGCTGGACGACGGCGAGGCCCGTGGTCGCGAGTCCCAGAAGCGCGGCCAGCCCCCAGGCCAGCCGCTCGCGGCTGCGGCGGCGCAGCGACAGCGTCGTAGGCACCCCTGCCTGCGAGCCTGCGTCCCCGATCCAGCGCAGCTCGCTCGCGACGTCATGGGCACTCTGCCAGCGGTCGTCCGGGTCCTTCTCCAGGCACTTGCGCACCACGTGGTCGAGCGCGGGCGGCATGACGGGTTGAATCGACGAGATGGGCGGCGGCTGGGTCGAGAGGATCGCCGCGATCAGGCTCGTCTTCGACTTGCCCTCGAACGCGCGCCGCGCCGTCGCCATCTCGTAGAGCAGCGCCCCGAGCGCGAAGATATCGGTCCGCGGATCGGCCTCGGCCCCCTCGAGCTGCTCGGGCGCCATGTACTGGAACGTGCCGAGCACCGTTCCCGCGGTGGTGAGCGGCTTGGCTTCCGTGGGAAGCGCCGTCGAGCCCGAGACGCCTCCGAGCCCGGTGCCGGGTCGGGCGAGGCCGAAGTCGAGGAGCTTCGCGCCGGCCTTCGTCAGCATCACGTTTCCGGGCTTGAGATCGCGGTGGACGATGCCCTGCTTGTGCGCAGCCGAGAGGGCATCGGCCACCTGCGCCCCGAACTTCACCACCTGGTCTAGCGGCAGCGGGCCCTTCTGCAAGCGATCGGCGAGAGACTCGCCCTCGAGCAGCTCCATCACCAGGAAGTGCGCTTCGCCCTCGTGCCCGACGTCGAACAGCGTGCAGATGTGGGGATGGTTGAGCGAGGAGATCGTCTTCGCCTCGCGTTCGAAGCGCTGGCGGCGCTCGTCGTCCTGCGCGAAGCCGACAGGCAGGATCTTGACGGCGACGCTGCGGTCGAGGCGAGTGTCCCGTCCCCGCCACACCTCGCCCATCCCGCCGGCGCCGATCGGCGCCGTGAGCTCGTACGGCCCGAGCCGGGAGCCGGCCTGGGGAGACATGAGTCGGCCGGAGTATAGCGCGCGGACCTCCCGCCGCGCGGACCTCCGCGCGGACCTCCCTTGACCGTCCCTGGTGGAGAGGCTTAGCCTCGTTTGGAGAGGAAGGCTGCCATGGCAACCGCGACCGTCTACCGCCGCGGCGACCTGGCCGAGGCCGCACCGGCCCTGCCCGCCTGGAGCTTCCGGGTCGACGACATCTTCGAGTAGGGGGTCGCGGGCCCCGGCATGAGGATCCAGCTTCTCGCCCTTCCGTTCGCGATCCTGTCTCCGCTCGCGGCGGCAGCTCAGGACGGACCTGTTACGGCGCTGGACGCGGCGCGCATCGTGACGGACATCGACCCGATCTTCGCGGACGCGATGGCGAAGGGCGAGATCCCCGGGGCCGCGTTCCTGCTGGTCCAGGGAACCGACTTGATCCTCCGCAAGGCCTACGGCTACGCCGACCCGGCGAAGAAGATCCCGATGGACCCGGACCGGACCGCCATCCACATCTGCAGCGTGTCGAAGATCTTCACCTCCGCCGCGGTGATGCAGCTCGTGGAGAAGGGCACGCTCGACCTGGACGTGGACGTGAACCGCTACCTGAAGACGTTCCAGGTGCGGAACCCCTTCAAGGAGCCGCTGACCTTGCGTCACCTGCTGACGCACACCGGCGGGCTGGACGACGTGCTCCTCGGCAAGCTCGCCCCGACGCCGGCGGAGCTCGAACCGCTCGGAGAAGGCCTGCGTCGCTCAGGAGCGGGCGTGGGGACTCATGATCTGGGAGCTCAGCCAGGCCACGCACGATTCGACCTCGCTCCTCGCCGCGATCTTCAGCGCATTGAGCCCTTAGCCGTTGCCCCCGTTGGGCGTACGCCGACCCGCCTGGCCCATCTGCTAGACTCCTCGCCCTCGCACCTCGTTCGATGACGAAACCACGCGGAGTGCTGTTCGACCTCGACGGGACCGTCTACGAGGACGACGCTCCTCTCCCGGGCGCGGCGTCCGCGATCGCCACCCTGCGGGCGAGCGGCGTCCCGGTCCGCTTCGTCACCAACACCACCCGAGCGCCGCGCGAGACGATCGCGGGGTGGCTGGAGGGCTTCGGCATTCGCGCCGTCGCCGACGACATCTTCACCCCGGCCCGAGCCGCCGTCTCGTGGCTGGCGGCGCGGGGCTTGCGCCGGGTCGCGTTGCGCCTGCCCCCGGCCTGTCACCGCGAGTTCTCGGCGCTTCATGTCGTGGACGAAGCTCCGCAGGCGGTGGTGATCGGCGACCTGGGACCGGGCTGGACGTTCGACGTGATGAACCGCACGTTCCGGTGGCTCCTCGACGGCGCCGACTTCGTCGCGCTGCATCGGAACCCCTGCTGGAAGACCGGGGGCGAGCTCGTGCTCGACGTCGGTTCTTTCGTCGCCGCCTTCGAGTACGCCACCGGCCGCGAGGCGACGCTGGTCGGGAAGCCGAGCCGACCGCTCTTCGAGGCGGCGGCCCGCTCCTTGGGGCTCGATCTGCGGGACGTGGCGATGGTGGGCGACGATCTGCAGGCCGACGTGGCAGGATCCCAGGTCCTCGGCATGTCCGCGATCCTGGTTCGCACGGGCAAGTTCCGCGCCTCCGAGCTCGAGACGTCCGGCGTCGCGCCCGATGCGGTGATCGATTCGCTCGCCACCCTCCCCGCTCTGCTCCGGGACTGACGCGTCGATGGGCCGTGGCCTACCTCAACCCCCGCCGATCCGTGTGGCGAGGCGGCCCAGCGCCAGCAGTACGACGTCTTCTTCGTCCGCCGGCCTTGAGCCTTGGGCCTCACCGCCCCCTTGTTTCCTGCCACGGCTCACTCCACAATCGAGCCACTCAAACCACCCGTCGGGAGGTAGACATGGTCACTCTGAACGTCAACGGCAAGGCCCGGAGTGTCGACGCCGATCCGAGCACACCCCTGCTCTGGGTCCTCCGGGACACCCTGGGCATGACGGGCACCAAGTTCGGCTGCGGCATGGCGCTCTGCGGCGCGTGCACGGTGCATCTCGACGGCGAGCCGGTGCGCTCGTGCGTCACTCCGGCCTCGGCCGCGGCGGGCAGGAAGATCGTGACCATCGAGGCCATCGGCGCCACGCCTTTGGGCCGGAAGGTCCAGGCGGCGTGGACGGATCTCGACGTGCCTCAGTGCGGCTACTGCCAGTCGGGCCAGATCATGTGCGCGGCGGCGCTGCTCGCCGAGAAGCCGGATCCGACCGATGCGGACATCGACGGCGCCATGGCGGGCACCATATGCCGCTGCGGCACCTACCCGCGCATCCGCGCCGCCATCCACGCGGCGGCCGGCAGCAAGTGAGGTTGACCATGGAATCCCTCGAAGGCCGTTCCCGCCGCGAGTTCCTGAAGACGAGCGCCGCCGCCGGGGGCGCCGGCCTCGTCCTCGGCATCGCGCTGTCCGACGCCCACGCCCAGCCCGCGGGCGCGCCCGGAGCCGCCGTGATGCCGAACGCGTGGGTGAAGATCGGGCGCGACAACAGCATCACGATCCTCTCGGCGCGCTCCGAGATGGGACAGGGCGTCTACACCGCGCTGCCGACGCTGGTCGCCGAGGAGCTCGAGGTCGACCTCGCGAAGGTCAGGGTCGAGATCGCGCCGCCCGGCGAGGTCTACATCAACGCCATGCTCGGGGGCCAGATCACCGGCGGCTCGACCTCGGTGCCCGAGGCCTACGACAAGCTGCGCATCGCCGGCGCCCAGGCCCGCACGATGCTCGTCGCCGCGGCAGCGCAGCGGTGGGGCGTGGACGCGTCCGCCTGTCGCGCGCAGGAGGGCACGGTCCAGGGGCCCGGGGGAAAGCACGCGACCTACGGCGAGCTGGCCGAGGCCGCCTCTAAGCTTCCGGTGCCCAAGGACGTGAAGCTGAAGGAGCACAAGGACTCCCGGTACGTCGGCAAGCCGGTCAAGCGCCTCGACACCCCGGGCAAGACCAACGGCTCCGCCGAGTTCGGCATCGACGTCAAGCTGCCCGGCATGCTCTACGCGTCGCTGGCGCAATGCCCGGTCATCGGCGGCAAGGTGGCGAGCCTCGACGCCACCAAGGCCAGGTCCATGCCGGGGGTGAAGCACGTGGTGCAGGTCACGGACGGCGTCGCCGTGGTGGCGGACAGCTGGTGGCAGGCCAGGGTGGCGCGCGACGCGCTCGACATCAAGTGGGACGAAGGCGCCTCGGGATCGCTCAGCTCCGAAGCCATCGCCAGCGCACTCAAGGCGGCGGCCGCCAAGCCGGGTGCGGTCTTCAAGAAGCAGGGCGACGCCGACGCCGGCATGAAGGGAGGCACGAAGACCGTCGAGGCCGCCTACGAGCTGCCGTTCCTCGCCCACGCGCCGATGGAGCCGATGAACTTCACGGCTGACGTGCGCCGGGATTCCTGCCTGATCTGTGGCCCGACCCAGTTCCAGCAGATGGCGGCGGGGGTGGCGGCGCAGGTGACGGGGCTCAAGCCCGAGCAGATCACCGTGCGCACGACCTTTCTCGGCGGCGGGTTCGGGCGGCGCATCGACGTGGACTTCATCGTGCAGGCAATCGAGATCTCCAAGGCGGTCGGGGCGCCGGTCAAGCTGCTGTGGACGCGAGAAGACGACATGACGCACGACTTCTACCGGCCGACCAGCTACCACCAGCTCCAGGCCGCGCTCGACCCGCAAGGCAGGCCGGTGGCGCTGAAGTACCACATGACGTCGCCCTCGGTGACGTCGCGTCTCTTCCCCCCGGTGGTGAAGGACGGCGTCGACCCGTTCATGACCGAGGCGGCCGCCGTGCCCTACGACATTCCCAACCAGCTCGCCGACGTGGTGATCCACGACACCGGGGTGCGGGTCGGCTACTGGCGCTCGGTCTCGCACGCCCTCAACGCGTTCGCCAACGAGTCGTTCGTGGACGAGCTCGCCCTGGCCGCGGGCAAGGATCCCTACGAGTTCCGCCGCTCGCTGCTCGACAAGCAGCCGCGCCTGAAGCAGGTCCTCGAGCTCGCCGCCCAGAACGCGGGCTGGGGCAAGCCGCTGCCGGCGGGCCGGTTCCGCGGCATCGCGCTGATGGAGGGCTACGGAACCTCCATGGCGCAAGTCGCCGAGGTGTCGGTCCACGGCGAAACGGTGAGGGTGCACCGCGTCGTGGTCGCGGCCGACCTCGGCAAGATGGTCAACCCCAACATCGTCAGGCAGCAGCTCGAAGGCAGCATCATCTACGGCCTGTCGGCCGTGCTCTACGGCGAGATCACGCTTCGGAACGGCCGCGTCCAGCAGAGCAACTTCCACGACTACCCGGTCGTGCGCATGCCGGAAACGCCGACGATCGAGATGCACCTCGTGGACAGCGACGAGAAGCCGGCCGGCATCGGCGAGCCGGGGACCGCGCTGATCGGCCCGACGGTGGCCAACGCGGTCTTCGCGGCGACGGGAAGGCGGCTGCGCAAGCTGCCTCTGCGGCTGGCCTAGCGATCAGGGCCAGAACGGAGTCCAGCGCGGCGGCCAGCTCGTCGCTCTGGGAGACGACACGTGCCTGGAGCGATGGCACCCACGACGCCACGGAGCCGACCTGTGGCCGAGGGCGGCCGCGGAGGACCATGCCAGGACCGTCATGTCGAGGGTGATGTGCCTCTTCCCAGCTGAAGGAGCCGGCGGCCAACCAGGGGAAACCATATCAGGTAGAGGGGTCCGGCAATCACCATGAACACGACGCCGGCGAACGGCACGAAGGGGCCGACAACGGCGTGGAGCAGATCGAGCCCGTGCGTCACGATGCCCACGTAAGCGGTCGTCTTGCTGAAGACGCGGCTGCGCAGCATGACTACGGACACCAGGACGGCGCCACTCTGCACGAGGATGCCACCGACGATGGCGCCGGTCCCGTGCCAGAGGTCCGTGGCCAGGATCGCCTCTCCCGCGGCCAGGAGCTGGTTCCTCGTCTCGTCTGTCGTCGCCGCCGCGTACTTGTCGCTGAGGGAGAGCATCGAAAGGCCCGTCGGCGTTGCGAGCACGAGCGTCACTCCCGCGAACGCCAGGACGGTGGCGAGGGTGGCATGGCCACGGTCCGCTCGCCTCAACGCCGCGAACAGTCCGAGAAAGAGGAGATAGTAGAGCGGCATGGCGAGGACGGTGGGGAGGTCGAGGCGACACAGTCCCTGGACCCGGTTGTTCTGCAGCAGGCTGAAGGCCTGGGCCGCGGTCGCGGGTTGTCCGCCCAGGACGACCAGCTGAACCATGGTGGCGAGAGAGTAGGCGACGAGGAGCCACGCCGCCACTCCGCCCGTCCAGCACAGGCCCCTCCAGGTCGGTGTGACCGGGTTGGCGGCCGGCAGCATGTCACACGCTCCTTCCCTGTCGACCCGGACGGGGTCAGTGGAGTCCGTCCTGCCGTGCCAACCCCCGAAGGCGCGTCCAGGCTTCGGCCGGCAACGTGCGGGGAAAGTCCCGGCGCAACAGGGTAGACCTCGGGCTGGGTGAGCGCCGTTCGCATGTTGAGCTGGCTGGCCCAGAGGAACAGCGCCACGAAGAGCAAGCGGCCGAGGTTCGTCCAGCGCCAGCAGGCGAGGACCATCAGCAGGGCGACGACGTTCGAACCGATGAAGGCGTAGAGGATCTGCGGCTCGGTCATGCATCCAGCCACTGAGCTCAGCCGACCGGCGCACCGGCCGAGACGCGGAAAGGCTCACGCCGCAGCCAGGTCAGCGACCGCCAGGCCCACTCGAGCGGCCCGAAGCGGAAGCGGCGGAGCCAGGCCCGCGCCGTGTAGACCTGCACGACGAACAGGGCGAGTCCCATGGGGAGGGTCACGCTGTTGCCGAAGCGGCCGAGGAGACCGAGGCCGAAGCCGAAGAAGACGAGCACGCCGACCACGGTCTGCCCCACGTAGACGCTGAGGGCCATCTGGCCGACCGGCCCGAAGTGCACGAGGCGGAGCTGCCACCGCGGGCGCAGGAAGAGGAGGGCGAACGACGCCACGTAGAAGAGGGTCATGGCGTTGTTCCAGGCGTCGAAGAAACCCATGCCGACGACCAGCGGCCAGCTCGTGAAGTCGGGCAACGTGCCAGCCCCCTGCGGCTGCGATTGACCGCCACCCCCGGCCCGGCCGACCGCGAAGAGGACGCCGGCGATCAGAGGGACGAGCAGCGTGAGCGCCCCCGTCCACCGCCAGAGCCGGACGAAGAGCCGCCGGTGTGACTCGACGTCCTCGAAAACCCGGCGCCGCCCGGCCCAGAGGCCGAGAAGGAAGAGCCCAAACGTCTGGTAGCCCCGCCCCATGAACCCGTACTGGAACTCCCACTTTGCCCGGAAGCCCGTGGTCGCGTGGAAACGGACGATCGCGGGCACGTCTCCCTCCGTGAGCGCCCGCCAGTGCTGTTCGGCCTGGGCATTCATCCGATTCTGCAGCGACTGTAGCTCGGCCCCGGTCGCGGGGCCCTGGACCACCCGCTGGGCGATCCTCGGCACGCCCACGAGCAGCACGACGGCGAGCACGAGGAGCCACCGGTCACGGACACGGTAGAAGAGGACGAGCGGGATTCCGAGCGCCGCGTAGACGGTGAGGATGTCGCCACTGTAGGCGAGGCCGTGCAACCAGCCGATCGCAAAGAGGATGAGAAGCCTCCACGCGAAGCGGGGGCGGAAGTCGGTCCCGGGGCGACGCCGCTCGGCGCGCTGCATCTGCAGGACGAAACTCAGGCCGAACATGAACGAGAAGATGCCGAAGCCCTTGCCGCGTATGAAGACCCAGGACAGCGCCTCCAGCACCCTGTCCACCGTCCCGTGGATGTTGTAGGCCTGCCCCGGGGGCGGCATGAAGCCGAGGTACTGCTCCCCGAAATGGACCATCACGATCCCGGCGAGCGCCAGCCCGCGCAGCGCGTCGATGAGGCGGATTCGGTCTCTTGTCTCGTGGCCAGGACGGTTCACAGCCGAAGCCTGATGGCGTCTGCGAGCTGTGGCGCGGCGAGCGTCGCCGGCGGCTCGACCGAGAACGAGATCCCCAGGTCGACGTCGCTGTCCGTTCGGGTTTCCCTGCGAGCCACGCTGCCGAAGAGGTAGACGGCGATCGCGCCCCGAGCGTCAGCCTCGAAGAAGGAGCGCAGGCGGGCTTCGACAGTGGCGGCCTCCACCGGCCCATTATAGGAGCCAGGACTGCGCATCGGGCCGACTCGGGTCGGAATCCCGCGGCGGCCAGCACAGTGCAATGCCTCCAGATCGCGGGCCGTGCTTCACTGGAGGTTGACGAGCTCTGGCTCGAACGCTTCGGGCGGCCGGTGCTTCTCCGGCGCGGCACGGTCTGCCGCTACGAGCCGGGCGAGGACCGGCATACCGTCGTCACCTGACGCCGCCGGAGCCCTCGCGCGTCGTACGGACCTGCAGGGTCGAGATGACCTCGTACACCTCGTCCTGCTCGAAGGCGATCTCGATCGCGCGGGCGATGTCGGCGGGCGAATCGACGCGGCCGGCGAGGGTGACGCGACCGTCGGTCGTGTCGACGCTCACGTCGAGGGGCGACAAGGACGGATCGAGGACGAGCTTCGCCTTGATGGCGGCGGTCGTGCGGGCGTCGGCAGTGGCGTCTGCCACCTTCTGGGCGGCCTGCCCGGCTCGTCGACGGACGACCCGACCCGTCTCCTTCAGCTCTCTGGCAATGGCCTTCACGTCGAGGTCGGAGACCGCCTTGTCGATCTTCTTCACGGCGCCACGCAGCTCACCCTCGGCGCGGACCCGATGCCGATCGAGGTCCACGTTCTGCGCGATCCAGATGGCGCCGAACACGAGGGCGAGGAGCACGGCCAGGCGCAGGAGAACACGCATGGGACCCTCCTTGCTTCGTCTCTCGAACCGGCGAGAACCGAGGTCAGGAGAAGCAAGAATCACGCCCGGCGCGCGGGGGCGTCTCCTGCCGGGTTAACGCGGTGAAGCCCGGAGAACTTTGTAGAAAGGCCATGCCCTCTCGTCCTGGTTCCATGATGCTCGCGTCGAGATGTGGCGCTGGCGGCGACGGTTCCGAAGAGGTTCTCAGAAGAGGTTCTCACTGGCATGCGTCCTGCACTCTCGGGTTTCCGGCGTCGGGCCGCCCCGTGGTGGACCCGCGTCCGGTCGAAGGGAGGCGAGCGATGCTGTGGACCCTCTTCGTGATCTTGCTTCTGCTCTGGCTTCTGGGGATGATCAGCTCCTACACCTTGGGCGGCTTCATCCACGTCCTTCTCCTCGTCGCGCTCGCCGCCGTCCTCATCCGGGTCATCCAGGGTCGTCGGCCGATCTAGTCGATGGCGTGGAAGAGGCAGGGTGGACCCATGCTTCGTGACCGAGCCGTGACTCTCGCCGTGCTGCCGCTGCTACTGCTGGGGACGTCCGCCGCCTCGGCCGAGACCGTCCTCACGCCGTTCGCCGGCGTCGCCTTCGCAGGGGCGACCGAGAGATCGCGGGGCACCTACGGAGGATCTCTCGCCTTCCTCGGCGGGGTCGCCGGGTTTGAGGTGGAGTTCGCGATCACGCCCCACTTCTTCGGCGACAACGTCTCGGGCGATCTCTTCACCAAGAACGACGTGTCGACGCTCATGGGCAGCTTTCTCGTGGCCGTTCCCGGCGAGACCGTGCGGGTGTACGGCGCGGTCGGAGCCGGCCTCCTGAAGACGCGCCTCGCGGATGCCGCCAGCCTCTTCGAGGTCGACAGCAGCGACTTCGGGATCAACGCGGGAGGGGGTCTGATCATCTACCTCGGCCACACGGTGGGCCTGCGCGCCGACGTCCGCTACTTCCGCAACCTCTCCGACCTCCACAACGGGGGGCTCGATTTCGAGCTTGGCACCGTCGACTACTGGCGAGCGGTCGGGGGGATCAGCTTCAGGTTCTAGTTGCCGCTGCTGGTCCTGCCCAAGGCCAGACCTTGACGAAGCCGACCCTGCCCTCCTCGACCAGCACGAAGACGATCCGCGCCGACCCACGCTGGTCCCGGAGGCAACGGAATCGCGCCTTGGAGCATCTCAATGACGGGAGACGACCTCGACTCCGGGGGGAACAGAGACATGTCCAGCTTGCTCAACGACATCCGCCTCGCGGTCCGGTCCCTGCGCAAGGCACCCGGGTTCAGCCTCGGTGCCATTGCGACCCTGGCCGTCGGCATCGGAGCCACGACCGCCGTGTTCAGTGTGGTCAACGGCATTCTCCTCCGGCCGTTGCCCTACCCCGAGTCCGAGCGGCTCATGGCCGTCTTCGAGCGCGACGTCAGCTCGGGAGAGGACCAGGCGAGCATGGCGTTTCCGACCTGGGAAAGTTGGAGCGGGCGGCAGCGCGTCTTCGAGTCGATCGCTGCGTACGCGCCCACCGACCGCACCCTGGATTTCGGGGCGGGGGCGGAACGGCTTTCGGGCTCGGTCGCGAGCTCGAAGCTCTTTTCGACGCTCGCGATCCAGCCGTTCCTCGGCCGGGGATTCCGAGCCGAAGAGGACGTGCCCGGAAGCGGCGGCGTCCTCCTGCTGAGCTACGGGTTCTGGCGGAGCCGCTTCGGCGGCGACCGCGACGTCCTCGGCCGACCGCTCACGGTCGACGGGAGACCCTACACCGTGATCGGGGTCATGCCTCGGGGCTTCGCCTTTCCCGAAAGCCAGGGCACTTACTGGATCCCGATGGCGGACGCGTGTCGAGACCCGCAGACCTTCTACCTGCAGCTGGTCGGCCGCTTGAGCAAGAGCGTCGAGGTCCCCACCGCCAGGGCGCAGGCCGCGACCCTCCGGAGGGTCGAGACCGACCCCACGCAGCCGGCGGCGACGTATCAGCTGGCGTTCCGCCCCCTCAAGGACCTGGTCGTCGGCGATGCCGGCTCGGTGCTGCTCCTCTTCTCGGTCGCGGTCGCGGGTGTGCTCCTCCTCGCCTGCACCAACGTCGTGATCCTCCTCTCCTCTCGCAGCACGGCCCGACGAAAGGAGATGGCGCTCCGGGCGGCGTTGGGAGCGGGCCGGGCCAGGCTGGCCCGCCAGCTCCTGACCGAGAGCACGGTGCTGGGCCTGCTCGGAGCCGCCGTGGGCTCCGGGCTCGCCGTGTTCCTGACGAGGGGGCTCCTCTGGCTCGATCCGAGCGCGTTCCCGCGGCAGACCGAGATCGGCGTCGACGTCGGCGCATTGGGCTTCTCGCTCGGCCTCGCCCTCGTCGTGGGAGGGCTCGTCGGCATCCTGCCGGCACTCCACTCCTCCCGGCCCGGGCTGAGCGACGACCTGCGGGAGGGGGGTCGCTCGATCGGAGGTGGCGCGACCGGGGGACGGCTCCGGGAGGGGCTCGTCGCCTGTCAGGTGGCCCTGGCCCTCGTCCTGCTGGTGGGCTCCGGTGTCCTGATCAAGAGCTTCGTGCGCCTGTGGACGAATCCGACCGGCTTCGACGCCAAGGACGTGCTCACGGTCAAGCTGGCCCTGCCCGCCGCCGAGGGTCCCTCGCCGGAGGCCGGTGGCTCGGGCCGCTATGCCACGCACGACCAGAAGCGCGCGTACTACCGCGAGCTGTCGGAGAGACTGGAGTCCCTTCCCGGCATCCGCTCGGTGGCGCTCATCTCGTTTCTCCCGTTCTCCGGAAGCTACTCCCAGTGGAGGCTGGGGATCGAGGGCATCGATCCGGGGATCGATCCCGGCAAGCTGACGGGCATGCTCGTCGTGAGCCCGGAGCTCTTCGAGACGCTGCGGGTTCCCGTTCTCCGGGGTCGAGCGCTCGATTCGAGAGACGCGAAGGGTGCGCCGGGGGTCGTCGTCATCGACGAGACCTTCGCCCGCCGCCACCTGCCCGACCAGGATCCGATCGGCCGGAGACTTCGCCTGCGGGAGGACGGGGAGTGGCTCACCATCGTCGGCGTCGTGGGAGCCACGCGACAACGACGGCTGCGGCAGGAGCACGTGCCTCAGGCGTACATGTCCTACGCCCAGAGCGAACGGTACGGGCCGCCGCCCGACATGAGCCTGCTGGTGCGCACCCGCTGCGACCCCCGGGCGTTGGCGGCGCCGATCCGTTCAACCGTGGCGTCCATCGACGCCGGGGTGCCGGTCGTGAGCACCCGGACGATGGAGGAGAGGGTGTGGTCGTCGATCGCCGGGGAGCGCTTCGTGGGATCGGTGGTGAGCTTCTTCGGGCTGGCGGCCCTGCTGCTGGCGATCGTGGGTGTCTACTCGGTCGTTTCGTATGCCGTCACCCAACGCACCCGGGAGATCGGAATCCGCATGGCCCTGGGGGCCGAGCGGCACAGGATCGTGGCCGATGCCGTCGGGAGAGGCATGGTCCCCACCGGGATCGGTCTCGGGGTCGGGCTGGTCGGGGCCTACGCCGCCGCCGGAGCGCTGGAGAGCCAGCTCTTCGGGATCGGGGCCCGCGACCTTCCGACGTTCGCCCTGGCCCTCACGCTGCTGGCGGGGGCCGCCCTCCTCGCGAGCGGCGTGCCGGCCTTGCGGGCGAGTCGCGTGGACCCGACCATCGCGTTGCGCGCGGAGTAGGCCCGGTGCTCCTTCAGGCGGTGGCGTTCAGCCACCCGGCGATTCGACGCACGACGAAGCGCGGGCTGACGCGCACCGACTGGGCCAGGAGTCGGTTCAGGAGACCGGGTACGACGACGGCCTTGCCGGCCATCATCGCGGCGTAACCCGTCTCGGCCACTCTCTGCGCGTCCATCGCCGGGCGGCGGAAGAGGCGCGCGTGCTGCATCTCGGCCCGGGCCTGGAATCCCGACGCGGTGGGTCCGGGGCAGAGCGCCGTGACCGTGACGCCGGTGCCGCGGAGCTCCTCGCTGAGCGCCTCGGAGAAGGAGAGGACGTAGGCCTTGCTGGCGTAGTACACGGCCATCAGGGGCCCGGGCTGGAAGGCCGCGGTCGAGGCCACGTTCAGGATGCGCCCGCGCCGTCGCCCCAGCATGCCGGGGAGCAGGAGCCGGGTGAGATGCGTCAATGCGACGACGTTCACCTGCAGCAGCTCGCGCTGCACCTCGACCGCGAGCGACGCAAAGGGACCGTTCGCGCCGAAGCCGGCGTTGTTCACCAGAACCGCGACCTCGATCCCCTCCGACGAGATCGCCTTCTCGAGTCTCTCCGGAGCCTCGGGATCGCCGAGATCGGCCTCGAGCGCTCGCGCCTTCACCGGATAGCGGGAGGTGATCTCGGCCGCCAGCGAACGGAGCTTCTCGCCGCTTCGGGCCGCCAGGACGAGGTCGAACCCGCCCCGCGCGCAGCAGATGGCCAGCTCGCGGCCGATTCCGTACGAGGCGCCGGTCACCAGCGCCGTCTGGTTCGAACGGCCATCGCCCATCGCTCGAGCCCCTCCGCCGGTTCGATTGTAGCCGGGCCACCAGGCGTCGGCGCCCACGGCGTCCGCGGCTGCGGCCGAATGGTCACCACCCGTTCACGCGGCCGTCACACCCGCCCCCGATATTGTCGCTGATCCTGGACCACGAGGCCGCGCGGCGGCGCGGCAGTCGAGTGAAGCCCAGAACTAGCAGGGGGATTTCGCCATGCGGAAGCTGTTGCTCTTGTCGGTGGCCGGCCTCGCGGGGCTCGCCTCTACCGCGCTCGCGTCGGGAGGGTTCGACTTCGGGGCGTGGCGCGACTACCAGCTCAGGGCGGCTTCTGAGTTTCTCTTCGGGGTGAAGAAGCCGCTCCGGTTCTCGTCCACGCAGAGCGTCGGCCAGGCGACCGCCGAGGCCGACCCCGCCTCGCTCGCGACGGTGGCCCCAGGGCTGCACGTGCGGGTCGCGACCAGCGACCCCGACGCGGCAGCCAACATCGACATGATCGCGCTCTGGCCGAACGACTACCACCCCTCGCACCTCGTCGTCTGCAACGAGGTCGACGACCCCAGCCTTCCCGGAGTGCAGCGGGTCCGGCTCTCCGACGGCAGCGTCGAGACGATCCTCAGCGGCACCATCTCCTGTGACCCCGTGCGGCGCACGCCCTGGGGCACGATCCTGGTGGGCGAGGAGAACGGCACGACCGGGCAGGTGATCGAGATCCTCAAGCCCCTGGACACGACGGACGTCGTGTTCGACCGCGTGGCGGGGACCGCCAGCGGCGGGACCGGCGCCGCCAACGTCGCGAGCCGGCGCGCGCTCGGCCGCCTCTCGTTCGAGGGGATGGCGCTCTACCCGAACGGCGTACTGTACTACGGCGACGAGCAGCGGCCCGGCTCGGGAACGCCCGGGGGCGCGTACTTCAAGTTCATTCCCACGACACCCTGGCCGGGTGGAACGATCTCCAGCCTGAGTCAGTCCCCGCTCGTCTCCGGCACGATCTACGGTCTGCGTCTCGGCAAGCGCAGCGGCAACACCGACTGGGGCCAGGGCTCGAACACGGGCATGGGCATCTGGGTGCCGATCCCCGCCGCCGCGGACCCCAGCGTCGGCCAGAACCTCCGCGCGCAGGCGGCCGCCTTGAAGCTGACGGGCTATTACCGCCCCGAGGACATCGACATCGATCACCGCGCCCTGGCCGAAGGGCGCGTGCGCTTCTGCGGCAACAACACGGGCAACGAGGACGAAGACCACAACTGGGGCGAGGCCGTCTGCGCCACCGACGGGACCCTGGCCGAGGCCACGGCCAACACCGCGACCCCCGAGGTCCAGTACCTCGTCGTCGGGACGCCGGAGCTGGCGATGATGGACAACATGGCGTACCAGCCCTGGCGGGGCAACTGGATCCTCCACGAGGACGGCGCCGGACCGGCGGTGGGCCGCAACAACGACCTCTGGTCCTGCCTGGACGACGGCGAGGACGACGACGCGCTCTCCGACGGCTGTGTGCGCGTGGCCACTCTCAACGACCTCACCGCCGAGTGGACGGGCGGGATCTTCGATGCCACCGGCCGCGACTTCTACGTGAGCGTGCAGCACAACGTCACCGGCCACGGTGTGATCCTGAAGATCACCGGCTGGCGCTGAAGCCCGTCACTCCTCCCGCAGCGCGGTCAGCGGGTCGACCTTGGCGGCGGCGCGGCTGGCGAGGTAGGCCGAGAGGCCGGCCACGAGCAGCAGCACCGCCGCCACGCCGGCGTAGGTTGGCGGGTCCAGCGCCGAGACCCCGAACAGCAGGCCGCCCAGAGTGCGTGACAGGACCAGGGCGCCGGCGAGCCCGGCCGCCATCCCCAGGATCGTCAGTCGCACGCCGTTCCGCAGCACCATCGCCACGACGTCGCGAGGCCGGGCCCCGAGCGCGAGCCGCACCCCGATCTCGCGGTTGCGCTGGGCCACCATGTGGGCCATGACGCCGTAGACGCCGATCGCCGCGAGCAGCAGGGCCAGCGCCGCGAAAGAGGTGCCGAGGGCCATCTGGAAGCGGCGGCGCGAGCTCGCCGCCGACACGAGGTCGTCCATCGTCTGGAAGCCGAAGACGGCCTGGTTCGGATCGAGGGCGGCGATCCGGTCGCGGATGGCCGGGGCGAGGCCCGCGGGATCGCCCGGCGCGCGCACGATCAGGTTCATGTACGGAGACGGGCTCTGCGTGTGCGGCACGTAGACTTCGGGCTTCTGCGGCGCCTCCAGGCCGAAGTGGCGCGTGCCCGGCACGACGCCCACGATCTCGTGCCACGCCGGCCGCCCGTCGTTCCAGTCCACGGCCAGTCGCTTGCCGATCGGGCTCACGCCCGGCCAGTAGGTCCGCGCCGCGACGTCGCTGACGATGGCGACGCGGCGAGACCGCGCGATGTCGTGCTCGTCGAAGAGCCGGCCGTCGAGGAGGCGGATCCCCATGGCCTCGAAGTAGCCGGCCGACACGCGCGGACGGTTCGCCTGGGGTCCGTCCTGCCCGGGCGCAGGATCCGGCCATCCTTCGACGGCGAAGCTGCCCTGGTCGTTGATGCCCGTCAATGGAATCGAGTTGCTGGCGGCGGCGGACACGACACCGGGGAGACCCCGGATGCTCCGCAGCGCGTCCTCGAAGAACGCGGCCTGCTTCGCCGGGTCGCCGTAGCGGGTGGGGGAGAGGCCCACGAAGGCGGTGAGGACTCGCGGTGCGTGGAAGCCGGGGTCGAGCCCCGCCACCTCGGCGAAGCTGCGGACGAGGAGGCCGGCGCCGACGAGGAGCATCATGGCCAGGGCCACCTGGGCGGTGACGAGTCCTTGACGGACGAGCCCGCCCGACGCCGTCGCCGAGCGGGTCCCCGTCTCCTTGAGCGCGTCCTGGACGCTCCGTTTCGCGCCGAGGAGGGCGGGGGCAAGGCCGAAAGCAATCCCGACGCAGACGGACACCGCCGCCGTAAAGAGGAGGACCGGCGCGTCGATCGTGGTCTGCTGGAGCCGCGGGATGTTGCCCGGCCCGAACCGCAGGACGAGGCGCGTCAGCAGATGGGCGAGTCCGATGCCGCAGGTCGCGCCGGCCACGGAGAGCATGAGGCTCTCCGTCAGCGTCTGGCGAACGAGCCGCCAGCGGCTCGCGCCGAGGGCGTGCCGGACCGCCATCTCCCGGCGGCGCGCCTCGGCCTTCGACAGCAGGAGGTTCGCGACGTTGGCACAGGTCAGAAGGAGGACGAGCCCCACCGCCCCCAGAAGCAGGAGGAGCGCGGGACGGACGGCACCGGCGACGTGGTCCCGGAGGCGGGCCACCGTCACGCCCATGTCCTTGTTCGTGCCCGGGTACTGCTGCGCCAGGGCAGCGGCGATCGTCGCCATGGCGGCGCGCGCCTTCTCCAGGCTCGTGCCCGCCTTCAGGCGTCCCACCGCCCAGTAGTTGTGGCTGCCGCGTTCCTCGAGCTCGCCGGAGGGCCGTGTGGGGATCCAGACGTCGATCGACAGGGGAGTGTCCGAGGGCACGGTGTCGGGAAAGCGGAACGAGGCAGGCATCACGCCGACGATCGAGTAGGTCCGATCGTCGAGGTCCACGTGTCGCCCCACGACGGTGGGGTCCTTCCCGAAGCGCCGCTGCCAGAGCGAGTGGCTGATCACGGCGACGCTCTCGTGGCCCGACTGGTCCTCTCCCGGGAGGAAGGTGCGTCCCAGCACGGGACGGACGCCCAGCACCGCGAACAGGCGGTCCGTCGTCTCCAGGCCGAGCATGGACTCGGCCCCCTCGGCGCCGCTCAGGGTGACGAGCGCGAAGCGGTAGGCCGCGATGTCCTCGAACACCCGGCTCTCGCGGCGCCAATCCCGGAAGTTCGGGAAGGACACCCAGTCGGCCTCGCCGCCGGGCCGTTGCCCGCTCTCCCAGAGCTGCACCAGGTGGTCGGGGTTCTCGTAGGCGAGCGGCCGGAAGACGACCGCGTGGACCAGGCTGAAGACCGCCGAGGTGGCGCCGATGCCGAGGGCCAGAGTGCCGAGGATGGCGGCGGTCAGGAGCGGGGTGCGGGCGAGGAGGCGCAGGGCGAAGCGGACGTCCTGCACGAACCGGTCCCAGAAGAGGAAGCGGCTCGCCTCGTAGAAGCGCTCCTGCGAGGCCGTCACGTTGCCGAACGTCCGCCGGGCGGCGGCCTCCGCGTCTTGCTGGCTCGCGCCGGCTTCTCTCAGCCTGTCGATCTCGAGCTGCAGGTGCGCCTCGATCTCGGCGTCGAAATCGGCTTGCGGGCGGCGGCGTCGGAACACGGCTTCACCTCCCGGCGGATTCCGGCCCCAGGACGCGGCCGATGGCCGCGGCCAGCCGCCGCCAGCGGCTCTCCTCGCGGGCGAGCTGTCCACGGCCTCTCCGGGTCAGCTTGTAGAAGCGGGCCTTGCGGTTGTTCTCCGAGGTGCCCCACACGGCGTCGATCCAGCCCTTCGCCTCCAGACGCTGCAATGCCGGGTAGAGGGCGCCATGCTCGACGAGGAGCACGTCCTCCGAGGTCAGCTGGATGGCCCGGGCGATGCCCTGGCCGTGCTGCGGTCCGAAGACGAGCGTGCGCAGGATCAGCAGGTCGAGCGTCCCCTGCAGCAGGGCGATGCGGTCGTCGTCTTCTTGGGTAGGCATCTAACCCAAGCGTAGCGCCTGCTTGGGTCAGATGTCAACCCGAGGCTGCCACTAGGGCTTGGAAACGGGCGGTCTCCACGAGTACGGGTGCCGGAGCGAGCGCGCGTCGCCCTTGTGCGTCACCGGCGGGAGGCGCAGAACCCGGTAGTGCTCCGCCCCGATGCGGTCGAGTCCGGTGCCGTGGTCGCGCAGCAAGCCCTTCCAGCTGCGGTCCGGGTGGCCCCAGAGTCCCTCGCCGTAGAGCGTGCTGCCGTCGGCGTAGTCCACGACCACCATGCCGTAGCGCTGCGCAGCGCGCGCCACCACCCTCTCGCCGGGCAAGAGGTCGTACCGCGACAGGTCGAGCGCGGGGTCGAGCTGGATCACCGCTCCCTCGGGGATGCCGCCCGGCACGGGCCCGTCGGTCCAGGCCGCCGGGAAGACGAACTCCTGGAAGCCGGGAAAGCGGATCGCGCAGGCGAGCTTGTGGCGGATCTCGCCGGCGAGCACCTCGTCGTAGAGGATGAGGCCGGCGATCGCGGGCACGCCCGCCGCCCGGCTCGGGCCGTGGAAGTGGATGCTCTCGCCATTCACGACCGCGAACTCG
This sequence comes from uncultured Acidobacteriota bacterium, assembly GCA_963697835.1. Taxonomy (GTDB): domain Bacteria; phylum Acidobacteriota; class Vicinamibacteria; order Fen-336; family Fen-336; genus DATBSL01. The sequence goes on from CAVOPG010000001.1 coordinate 739,818, forward strand.
TCCGTGCGGAAGACACCGTCGCCGTCGATCGCGTAGGTCATGCCGGTGTTCGACTCGAACGAGCCGTCGGGCTTCACGCGGAAGCCCCAGGTGTCCCAGGCCCGCATGGCGTTCCAGTCCACGACCGCGAAATGAGCGTCCTCCTCCGGGTCGGGCACGGCCGCCTTCGGGATAGGCACGCCGTCGTCGAAGCCGGGGCCGTGGCCGAAAGTCTCGCGGGTGCTGGCCCAGCTCTCTTTCTCGCCCGCCGAGAGCGCGTGCCTGGCTACGCGGTAGCGCGGCGTCGCCTCGTCCACCTCGTAGACGGGGATCGTCCACTTGTGGAGGTTGATGCCGAAGCCGCCCGACGGCTCCTGCTTCAGCAGCGAGACGAAGTGCTCGTTGCGCGAATCGACCTCAGGCGAAGCCGCGAGCGGCGTGTTCCAGAAGCTCGAGTCGGAGAAGAAGCGGCGGGGCGACGGGGGGGTGGACGAGACGACGAGCGGCAGGAAGAGGACGAAGGCGGCGGGCGTCGCCGAACGACGGAAGAGGACGGAGGGGCTCATGGTGTCGCCCAGACTACGGGCGCGCTCGCGTCGCTGTCAACGCACGTGCAACCTTCCCGGCCGTCGCGGCGTCTCAACCAGAAGCTCAACGTCCAGGGGGGGGTGCCGTGGGGTCTCGCGAACGCCCTTCCGATCGTCGACCGCAGTCAGCTCGAAAGGAGGCTGTTCATGATCCTCGATCAGAACCGTTCGGCAAGCCGCGGCCGCGCGATGGCGGCCCTGTCGCTTGCTCTTCTTGCCGCAGCGGTGACCGCGGTCGCGGCGGCGATGCCGACGCCGCTCCCCGAGTCACCCGGTCCTGCTGCTACGGCGAAGGGAGTCGAAGCGGTCCGCGCGACGGCGCCCGCCCCCGCCGCTGCCGCCGTGCCCGCGGACGCGCCGACCGTCTGCGCCGGGGGGATGAACGGGAGCTTCAGCGGTACCTTCGGCGAGGGACCCTCCGGAACCGACCGCAATGGCTTCCAGAACGGCGACTTCGCGCTGCAGCAGAACCTCGGAGAGGGTCGGCGCCTGTGCGCCCGGGTCAAGGGCCCCGCCCGCTTCGACGAGCGGACCGGTGCGATCCGCGAGCTGCCAGGCGGCAGCTCGGTATCCGTCGAGACCCGTGGGCGAAACCGGTCACAGCGCATGCTGGTGACCGCGGAGCAGGGAGAGCCTCGATACCAGTGGTGGCTCGACGGCGCTCCGCGGACCCTCGACGATGCCGCCCGGGCCTGGCTGGCGGATGCCCTCGAGGTGGTCGCGGCCTATCGTGCGATCGGAAGGCTCGAGGGCCAGGTCGGCAGCCTGCAGGGTGAGATCGGGTCGATCCAGGGTGAGGTGGGCTCGCTGCAAGGCGCGATCGGCTCGACCCAGGGCCAGGAGGGCAGCCTGCAGGGGAAGATCGGGTCCATCCAGGGCGAGGAGGGTGGCCTTCAGGGCCAGATCGGCGGCCACCAGGGCGCGATCGGAGGCCTCGAGGCCAATCGCTGGGACGCGAGTGCTTCCGAGAAAACGCGGATCGACGGCGAGATCGCGACGCACCAGGCCGCGATCAAGAAGCTGGAAGCGGAGATCGACAGCCGCCAGTTCGACCGCCGGATCGCCGAGGCTCGCGCGGAGCTGCGGGCCGCCGAGGACAAAGGAGGGCGCGAGATCGCCGAACTCCAGCGCAAGATCAAGGACGTCCACGCCGAGGCGCGGATCTCACGGCTGGAGCAGAAGATCGCCGACTTGCACGCGGAGGATCGCATCGCGGAGATCGAGCGGCGCATGAAGCCCGCCCTCGATCGGCTTAAGGCCAGCATCCAGCGCCTCGGCAGCTAGAGCCCTGACCGCCCGCAGCGGGGCCGGGGCCGGCTCTTTTCGGCGAGTCACCGCTCACCGCCGGTCGGTGGGAGTCCGGGCGGGAACGCTTCCGCGAGGCTTCCCGTACCTAATGGCAGCGAACTGACCCACGTCAGGTGACGCCAAGGAGGAGCCATGTCCGCTGCCAAGTCGATCGTCGCCGCCGTCGTCCTGCTGACGGCGATCTCGGGGAGCGCGGGGGCCGAGGCCCCTTCGAAGGCCCCTGAAGCCAAGCCCGCCCTTGACACCAAGGTCGTCACCACCGAGGCCATCCACGCGTTGGTGCTTCCGATGAGGGGCTCCTACATGCAGCATCCGGCGGCCTTCGAGCGTCTCAGTGCTTCCCTCGCGAGTCGGGGTGTGGCGCCCCTGGGCCCTGCGTTCGGCCGGTACTTCAGCGACCCTTCGGTGGGAGAGGAGAACCTGGTCTGGGAGGTCGGCCTTCCGGTTGCCGCCGGTGTCACCGCCGAGGCCCCCTTCGAGATCAAGGACATCCCCGGCACGCTCGCGGCCGTGCACATCCACCGCGGGCCCATGGAGGAGCTGGGCACCGCCTGGACGGAGCTGGTGCAATGGGCCCTTTCCAACGGCTACCAGCCGCAGGCGCCCGCGGTGCAGGTCTTCCAGGGAGACCCCTCCGCCCTCCAGGTCGAGATGCGGCTCCCGGTGCAGAAGATCCGATGAGCGGCTGACGGCTCAGGTTCGAGGCTCAGTCGACGCGCTGAAGGGTGATTCCGTCGCAGTAGGCGTTGCCCACGTTCGCCCCGTCGCGCACGCACCGGACCTTGATCGCCGTCGTCGTCGCTCCGACCGTCGCCTCCGTGGCGACCCTCTCCCACACCTCGGTGCTCGTCGCGAGCGCCTGGGCGTCCTCGAAGGTCCCGCCGAGACCGACGCCGTCGTTGAAGTCCAGGTATACGTTGTCCGCGGCGGACACCCGCCACAGGCTGCCGCTCAAGCGATAGCGTTTGCCGGGGACGACCGGAATCCACTCCGAGGTGATGACGAAGTCGGCGACCGTGTCTCCGCCGCCCGTTTGTCCCCGGAGCGCGATCTTCCAGGGACTCGTGCCCTCGTCGCCTCCGTCAGTGGTGATCACCGCGTCGTTGGAGCCCCGCCAGCCGCGCAGGTGGTCGGCGACACCGCCGCCCTGGACGGGTGGCACGAGGAAGTCCTCGCAGAAGCCGTTCGGCACGTAGGTGTCGTTCTTGAACGGGTCGAACCACGGCGCCGCCGGCCGGTCCGGCGGGGTGAAGGGCTCGAAGAGCTCCGCGTACTGGTAGTGCACCCCGCTCGGCTCCTGGCGGTTGAAGGTCTCGAACCGGATCGTCCCCAGCCCGTTGCCGAGGTGATAGACCTCCCTCGAAGTCGCCTCCGGATAGCGGCCCCAGTAGTGCGCTTCGAGGACGTCGGTGTACCGGATCTGGCTGTCCGGGTCCTGCCAGCTGTCGTGGTGGGCCACGATCTCGACGCGAAGCGTCAGGTCCGCGGCGTTCGTCAGCCGTCGGAGTCGGGGATCGAAAAGCGAGTCGGTGATCCGCTGTTGCTTGAAGTCACCCACGCCCATCCACTGGTCCATCCATCCGAACGGCGACGAGAAGCTGTGGCTCTCCTCGCTGTCGTAGTAGCCGTTCCCCCGGAAGGTGCCCCAATAGAGCAGCTGCGGCCCCGCCAGCTCGAAAACGTCGAACTTCGTGAAGCTGCTGTCGCCCTGCAGGGCGAGGGTCCGCCCCCAGAGAGACCCGCGCCAGAACGCGTGCTCTCCCACTTCCCTGGCGACCTTGCCGGGGGCCAGGATCGGGAACGGCCGGCGCAGGCCCGGGTACGGGCTCTTCGATCCGGGCCAGAAGACCGTGGTCATGAGGCCCCTTCGCCCATGAGGCATCAGCCAGTAGGCGTAGGTGTCGTAGGAGGGTGCTCCTGGCCGCGTGACCGAAGGCACCGCTGGCGCCTACCAGGTGCGGACGCGGCCCGTGTCCACGTGGACGAAGTCGGACTGGCGATAGTAGCCCACGCCGCCCCGGCGCAGCTCGCACGCGGCATCGCGCAGGACCGCGCTCTTCACGTCGGCCAGGCGCACGTCGATGGCCCGGCCCTGCAGGTGCAGGCTGCCCCTCGCGACTCCTCCGCTCTCCGAGCACAGCATGGCGTTGGTGGCCGGCGAGCGGTAGCAGGAGATCACCTGGAAGGGCGCCTTCGTGCCCGTGGCCCGCTGCAGCTCGTCCAGGAGGTCGAAGAGGGCGGGGTCGATCGGGTGCTCGTCGCCGGTGCGGTGGTCCCGCAGGAACCGGTCGAGACGAGCGAGGGACCCGGGCAGGTAGGTGCCGTCGGCGAAGTAGGGCAGGGTCAGGCGGTCGCTCGTGTGGGTGTTGAAGAAGGAGAGGACTCGCTCCTCGCGCGCCGGAAAGGCGGCGGCGGGAGCCGCGAGGGCGAGCGCGGACAGCGAAGCCAGGCCGCCGAGGAACGAGCGGCGCGACGCGTCCCCTGGCTCGTCTCCGTCGATCGGGTTACCCTGAGGCGATCGGCCCAGAACCACCCGAGTATGGTAGGGAGTCAGGAAAAGCCCTGCAAGCAGGAATCGGTCCCGATGTGAGACAGGACACAGTAATGAGCCGACTCGCGATCACCGTCGTCGCCCTCGCGTCGGGGCTGGCCCTTTCGGGAGCCGGCTGCCGGGGCCGGGAGGCGGCGACCCGCGGCGGCGCCGCGGCCTCCCCGGCTCTCCCGGTCGAGCCGGCGGGGCCCGCGGACCCGGTGGTCTCGAGCACCGTGCAACGAGTCCTGGAGACGGCCCGTCACCCCTGGCTTCGCTGGCCCGATGTGAGCGACGTGGCCCCTGCGCTTCGAGATCTCTACGGCGGCGAAAGCGATAGGCTCTTCTGGTTCGCGGGAGAGAGGCCCTATCCGGCCCTCGACGGCGCGCTTGGCGCGCTGGCGGGTGCTTCGGAGCGTGCGCTCGTGCCCGCCGACTACGATGCCCAGCGGGTCGTGGCGGAGTGGAAGCGGCTGCAAGGGCAGCCGGCCTCCGCCGGGGCCGACCGGGCCCTCTTCGACCTCGCGGTCAGCATCGGCGTCCTGCGCGAGATCGGGGCCGTCCACCACGGCCGCGTGGACCCGCGGACCCTGGGCTGGGGCTACGACATCGGGCCCAAGAAGCTCGACCGAGCCGCGCTCCTGCGTGAGGCTCGCGGCGGCGGGGGCGTCCCGGGACTGCTGGATGGTCTCGAGCCTTCCTATCCCCACTACGTCCGCAACCGGCGAGAGCTCGCTCGCTATCGCGGCCTGGCCCGGGCGGGCGAGCCCGAGCCCGTGCCCGCCCTGCCGAAGGGCCGGAAGAAGGTCGAGCCCGGGCAGCCGTGGGACGGCGTCGCGGCCCTGCGAGCCCGGCTAAGCCTCTTCGGCGACCTCGCCGCCGACGCACCGGTCGCGGCGGCGCCCGACGGCACGCCCCTCTACACGGGCGCGCTCGAGGACGCGGTGAAGCGCTTCCAGGCGCGCCACATCCTCGACCCGGACGGGATCCTGGGCGCGGGGACGATCGAGGCGCTCAACGTTCCCCTGACCGCGCGGGTGCGCCAGCTGGAGCTCGCGATGGAGCGCGGTCGGTGGCTGCCGCCGCTCCACGACCGCCCGACCGTCTTCGTGAACGTCCCGCTCTTCCGCCTCTGGGCTTCCGATCCGGTCGGAGGAGAGGAGCCGCTGCGCATGAGAGTGGTCGTGGGGAGGTCGCTCAACAACCGCACTCCGATCTTCATCCAGCAAATGGAGTATGTGGTCTTCCGCCCCTACTGGAACCCTCCCTACGGGATTGCCGCGAAGGAGATCGTGCCCCACGCGCGCCGCGACCCCTCGTACCTCGAGCGGGAAAACCTCGAGATCGTGGCGAGCGGCGACGAAGGCGCTCCCGCCCTGCCCGCGACGCCGGAGAACCTCGACGCGGTCGTGGCCGGACGGCTCGTCGTCCGCCAGAAGCCGGGGCCGAAGAACTCGCTCGGGCTCGCCAAGTTCATCTTCCCGAACCACGAGAACGTGTACATGCACGGGACGCCGGCGACGCAGCTCTTCTCGCGGACGCGGCGCGATTTCAGCCACGGCTGCATCCGCGTGGAGGACCCGGCGGGCCTGGCCGAGTGGGTGCTGCGGGACGTACCCGGCTGGACGCGCGAGCGGATCGAGGCGGCCATGCAAGGCGAGCGGCCGACTCGCGTGAACCTCAGGGAGCCTCTCCTCGTCGTGCTCTTCTACGACACCGTCCACGTCAACTCGGAGGGCGTCGTGCACTTCGTGGGCGACATCTACGGCCACGACCGGGCCCTGGACGCGGCCCTCGCCCACGGCTATCCCTACCCGGAAGGCCAGAGCCGTCCTTGACACGGGCCCGGAGCGCGCCCGGACGCCGCCCCCTGCGTGTCCGCCCGCGACCGGCAAGGCGATTCACTTGGACAGACCGACGAGAAACGGTTCGCTGCCGCGCGCGCCACCGATACAATCCGCTCGGGTGTCGGGGCTTCCGGTTCGCAATCGAGCCTCAGGAGAGTTGCCAGTCGGGGTCCGCAACCCCCGGAAACCCCGATTGGCCGGTTCTTCTGACTAACTGTTCGACGCCTGGTGAGTAGGGTCGAATGCTCTGGCTAGCGATTCTCGTCGGCACGATCATCGGAGCTACCGTCCACTGCCTCATGCGTCGTCAGCGTGGAGCCGCCGTCGAGGTGTACCTCGTTTATCTGCTCGTCGGTTACTACGGGCTCGCGATGGTGCTTGCCGCCTTGGTGCACGTCACCAACCCAGCGGGCATTGCGCAGCTCAAGGGCTGGGTGTCGTCAGAGCCAATTCAGACACTCTACGCGTTTGCACTTCTCGGTATGGCAGCATCTTCGATTCTCACCGTGTGGATGCGCGGCACGTACCTCCTGGGCCCCGCGGTGTCGGGATCGATCCTGCTACTGGGTGGAGCCTTCGTTCACGGGCGGGAAGTGCTACGGCCTGGTACCTTTGCATGGGGCAAGGACGGTCTTGAGTTCCTGTTCGATTTCGTAGTCCCAACGACCGTGCTCTGCCTAGCGTGGCTTCACTGGAGGGGCGAGCGGCGGCGTCGAAAGAGTTGAAGCTGACGAAGCCCGGCACACTTCGGTGCTTCGCAGCCTAGCGCAGCCTCCGGCCGCAACCCAGAGCCCGGTATGGGCCTCTGACAGGCTGCGTCAGAGAATCCCGCGGGCGTGCTAATTGTGGTGGAGTTAAGCATTAACTCCGGTGTTCTGCGGACGTTGAGGTGGGGAAAGTGCTAACGGCGTCGGAACGTGAGGCCATCGCCAGCCTGTGGTCCGAGAAGCTTTCGCAAGACGCGCGTGGCCTTCCCCAGTCGGAGCGCCATCGCAACCTGGAGCCCCCGTCAGCCGAGTTCATCTGCGCTCTAGCGGCCGGTTGTGGGGCGCGCCACCTTCTCGAGGTTGGCGGCTCCAGTGGGCTGTCTACCATCGCCCTGGCTGCGGCGGCTCGCCAAACTGGCGGGCGCTTGGTGTCGATCGAGGTCGAGCCTGTCAGACAGGGCCTGGCCCGGCAGCGCCTGGCCCAGCTCGGCCTCGCTGAGCATGTCGACTTTATTCTGGCGGATGCTAGTCGAGTTCTTGGGCAGTATGACGCGCTGGAGTTCGTGCTGATCGACTGTGAGAAGGACGACTACGAGCGTTTTCTAGGGTTGCTCCGACTGGCACCTGGCGCCATAGTCGTCGCCGATAACATCCTGTCGCACGGCTTGGGGCAGTACGTGAAGGCCGTTCGGACCTATCCGGGCGTGGAGTCGGTTACCTTGGGCATTGGCAAAGGGCTCGAGGTCAGCCGATTCGTCACGGGCTCGGCCAGACAGAGCTAGGGGCGGCGCCGTCGAGGGGATGAGCTGACGAAGCCTGGTCAACTCCGGAGCTTCGCAGCCTAGCGCCAGTGTTGGGCGTGTATCAGGTGACGGGAAAGGAGCCTGTGGCGAACATGAGCTCCGTGCTTGCGGCACTGGTGGTCCTGGTGGCCCTCGAGCACCTGTGGTTCCTCGTCCTCGAGATGTTCCTGTGGACGCGGCCGATAGGACTCGGGACCTTTCGGAACACCCCTGGATTTGCCAGGCAATCGGCGGCGCTGGCGGCGAATCAGGGACTCTACAACGGCTTCCTCGCAGCCGGTCTCTTGTGGGGGGCGTTCCATCCTCTCCCGGCAGTGGCCCTGCAAGTCAGGGTCTTCTTCCTCGGGTGCGTCCTCGTCGCGGGTGTCTTTGGCGCGATCACCGTCTCCAGGCGCATCCTGTACTTGCAGGCCCTGCCGGCACTGCTTGGCCTGGTGCTGGCGTGGCTGGGCTGAGCGGCCGCAGGCTCGACTGCGGCAGAAGAGGGCGGCGTGATCATGCCGCGTCGGGGAGTGACCAGGCGCATGCGAGGTGCACGGAAGTGCTGTATCTCATCGGTGGACCTGCTCGAAGCGGCAAGAGCCTTCTTGCTCGGAGGCTCCTGCACCAGCGCAACGCGCCGTACTTCTCCACGGTTTACCTGACCAGCGGCCTGGCAGTGGGTGCGCCTGAAGTCGGCGTTTCTCGAATCCGAGTGTACGCGCCACGGCCTTCGGTACTTCGATGGCAGCGCCGACTTCGAGGGGGCGCTCCAGCGTGCAGAGGCACACCTCCTGGGCGAGGGCGCGCCATGACATGGGGATCAAGCCGCCATCGGGAGCTTCTCCGGCAGCGAGGTGAGTGGTTCTCGAAGTTCGAGGGAATCTATGCTGCCCTCTGGTGGGTACGCCAAGGTCATAGGCCGGAACCATGCCCATCGACATAGGGGCTGGGCCGCCGGACAATGGGATGGAAACCCGACGAAGCACCCGCCCGTCTCTCGCTCAAGGCCGGGACTCCACTGCTTTGCGGAGTTGGTAGGGAGGTTTCCATGTCCATTCGACCGGTCAAGCGGCTCGTCAAGGCCAAGCCGACCCTGGAGGGCGCGGGCGTCCACCTGCGCCGCGCCTTCGGGTTCGGCAACACGTCCGACTTCGACCCGTTCCTTCTCCTCGACGACTTCCGCAACGAACGCCCCGAGGACTACCTGGCCGGCTTCCCGTGGCACCCTCACCGCGGGATCGAGACGATCACCTACGTCCTGGCCGGGACCGTCGAGCACGGCGACAGCATGGGCAACCGCGGCGCCATCGCGCGCCGGCGACGTCCAGTGGATGACGGCGGGGAGCGGGATCATCCACCAGGAGATGCCCAAGGGCGACCCCGAGGGCCGGATGCACGGGTTCCAGCTCTGGGCGAACCTCCCGGCGTCGCTCAAGATGACGACGCCCCGCTACCAGGAGGTCAAGGCGGCCGACATTCCGGTGGTCACGGACGACGACGGAACCCAGGCTCGGATCGTCTGCGGGAGCTTCTGGGGAACGAAGGGTCCCGTGGACGAGGTCGCGACCGACCCGATCTACCTCGACGTCTCGGTGCCGCCGGGCAAGAGGAAGACCCTCCCGGTCGAGACGACCCGCAACGCCTTCGCGTACGTGTTCGCCGGAGCGGGGAAGTTCTGCAACGCGTCGGGTCCGCTCGAGGTGCCGACCGAGGGGGTCGGCTGGTCGGACACGACACCGCCCGCGCACGCGGACAACCGCTCGCTCGTGCTCTTCGACCGCGGCGACGAGGTCACGGTGCAGGCCGGAGACGAGGGAATCCGGTTCCTGCTCGTCTCGGGACAAGCCGCTCGCGGAGCCCGTGGCCTGGTACGGCCCGATCGTCATGAACACGCAGGAGCAGCTGCGGCAGGCCTTCGAGGAGCTGCAGAAGGGCACGTTCCTGAAGGCGCCCGGCGTTAGTCACGTGAGCTCCCGCAGCACGCGGAACCCGTAGTCCGCGTATCGAAACGTGGGCGGCAGGCTGCTCCGCGCGGATGGCGGCGACCAGCGCACGTGGTGCCGCCACGAGCCGCCGCGGCTGGAGCGCCGCCCGCCCTCCTCCGGGCCCCGCGGGGCGAGCGATGGTGACGAGGCGTAGTAGTTCGCGTCGTACCAGTCGAGGCACCACTCGTGGACGACCGTGCCCGGGTCCAGCAGTCCGTACGCGTTCGGAGTCCCGCGGCCCACGGGCCAGGGGCCGGCCAGCGGGCAGTCCGGCACTTCGCCCGGCGGCAGCGCGGGGCCCCACGCAGTGGCCGCCCCGGCCAGCCCACCCCGCGCCGCCCGCTCCCACTCGGCCTCGGTGGGCAGCCGCCACGAGCCCCCGGCCGTTTCGACGAGCCACCGGGCATAGGCGCAGGCCTCGAGCCACGTCACACCCACAACCGGCTGATCCGGCGCGCCGAAGGCCGCGTTCCCCCACCACCGCGGCGCCGAGGAGCGGCCGGCCTCGAGGAACGGTGCGTACTCCGCGTTCGTCACTGGCGTCCGCCCGAGGCGGAAGGCGCTCACCGTCACGGGGTGAGGGGGCGCCTCGTCGGGCCGTCCGGCGGAGGAGCCCATGACGAACGAGCCGGCGGGCACTTCGACCGTGGCGGGCACCAACCCGAGGCCGGCGCAGAGTGCGTTCATGGCAGCAATCGTAACCGCGGCCGGGGGACTCCAAGTCAGTGGACGTCACGGGACGGGTCCACAGAAGACTCATGGGACGCTCACACCACTCATCCCCGATCGGGACTACCTTCCAGGGATCCGATTCAGGAGGAGTGACATGAAGACCTCTGGAGTGGCCCGGCGCGCGCTGGCCTGCACCCTCGGCGTCCTCGCCGCCGCCGCGGCCGCGACGTCTGCGGACAAGATCCCGATCACGACGTCGTCGGACGAGGCGCGACAGCTCTATCTGAAGGGCCGTGATCTCTCCGAGAAGCTGCGCGCCACCGACGCGCGGGCGCTGTTCGAGCAGGCGGCCGCGAAGGACCCGGGCTTCGCGCTGGCCCAGGTCGGCCTCGCGAACTCGGCGGGGACGGCGAAGGAGTTCTTCGACGCCGTCGCCCGCGCCGTTGCCCTCTCCGGCAAGGCGTCGGAGCCGGAGAAGCTCCTCATCTGCGCCCTCGACGCGGGCGCAAAGGGCGAGCCGGCGCACCAGAAGGACTGCCTCACGAAGCTGGTCGCGGCTTGTCCCGACGACGAGCGCGCTCACAATCTCGTGGGCGCCTACCACTTCGGACGGCAGGACTACGCGGCGTCGATCGAGGCCTACGCGAAGGCGACCGCCATCAACCCCGCGTTCTCGCAGCCCTACAACCAGATGGGCTACGCCTATCGTTTCCTCGGCAAGTACGACGAGGCGGAGCGGGCGTTCAAGAAGTACATCGAGCTGATACCGAACGACCCGAACCCGTACGACTCCTACGCGGAGCTCCTCATGAAGATGGGCCGATTCCAGGAGTCGATCCGGAGCTACGAGAAGGCTCTCTCCGTGGACCCGCACTTCGTGGCCTCCTACGTGGGGATCGGGAACGACCACGTCTTCATGGGCCAGCCGGCGGAGGCCCGGAAGACGTACGCCCGCCTGACCGCGGTCGCGCGCAACGACGGCGAGAGGCGGGCCGCCCACTTCTGGACGGCGATGTCGTACGTGCACGAGGGAGCGACCGACAAGGCGATCGCCGAGCTTTCGAAGATGGCGGCCATCGACACGGCGGGCGGTGACCTGGTCGCGCTGTCGGGAGCGCTCGCCCAGATGGGCAACGTGCTCCTCGAGGCGGGCCGCGTGGACGAGGCGGCGGCGAAGTTCGGCGAGCAGGTCGCGAGCATCGACAAGTCCGACGTGGCGCCCCAGGTCAAGGAGGGAACGCACCGCCAGGCGCTCTTCGACGAGGCGCGGGTGGCCCTGGCCCGGAACGACGTCGCCACCGCCAAGGCGAAATCCGCCGCCTACACGAAGGAGGTCACGGTCAAGAGCATCCCGTTCGAGGTCCGGCAGAGCCACGAGCTGGCCGGCCGCATCGCGCTCGCCGAGAAGAGCTACGCGGTCGCCGCCGCAGAGCTGCGCCAGGCCAACCAGCAGGACCCGCGGGTCCTCTACCTGACCGCCGTCGCGCTCCAGGGGAAGGGCGACCTCCAGGCGGCGAAGGACGCGAGCGTCCAGGCCGCGGACTTCAACGGCCTCTCCAACACCTACGGCTACGTGCGGGGCAAGGCCAGGGCCATGATGACGGGAACGACCCGGTATTGAGCGCGCTCACAGGAGCAGCGTCTCCACGCGGTGGGCGTGCACCATCCCCTCGCGCGGCGACCACTCGAAGACGGTGAAACGGCCGTCCTGAGAGGCCACCAGCGCCACGGAGTCCTGCTGGTCCTGGGCGAACTGCGCCGCCGAGATGTGACGCGTGCCCCCGAGCTCCAGCGGGGCCACCACGGACGCGCCGCCGCCCTCGATCGGCTCGGTGAGAGAGACCCGCTCCACGCGCGACCGGCCGTCCGGGCGGGCGATCTTCACGCCGAAGGAGAGCAGCTCGAACCGGTCCGTGATCAGCGTCGCCCCGTCCACCGCGGTCAGGCCCGCGACGGCATCCACGGCGCGGGAGAGAGCCCCGGGGGCGGGGGACTCCGGCCCTTCCCTCGCCTCGCGCACCAGGTCTCCGAGCTCCGTGAACGGAGGTGCTATCGCGTACGCGATCGGCCGCACGATCGACTCCCGCCACGCCTCCTTCCCCGCGGGCACCACGAGGAGCGTTCCCCCGCGCCGGTGCGCGCGCATCGAGACGGCGAGCCGAAGCAGGACCTCGGCGGGATCGTCCGCCGCGTCGGACCACTCGGGACCGACGAGCGAGGCCAGCAGGGCGTGATGGTCCGAGGCAGTCCACGGCCTGCCGGCTCAGGATCTTGACCTCCTCTCCCTCGAACACTGCGACGTTCCTGAACTTGGCCGAGTCCGCGCGGATGCGGTGCTTGACCACCAGCAAGCCGGGTCCCAGGACCTCGAGCACGAAGCAGAAGCTGGGGATGGCCCGCGTCGTTCCCCACACGGAGAGCCCGTCACCCGCGCGCCACACGCCCAGGTGGATCCCGGGGCGCTCCACAGCCGGGGCGAGCTTCGCCAGGGCGCGAGGTCCGAGCGGCAGCGGCTCCGCCAGCATCAGCGGCCGAACCGCCCGCTCCGGCGGCAGGAAGGCCAGCGAGATCTCCGGGGCGTAGCCCTCCTCGCGCTGGAGACTCGCCCAGAACGCGGCGTCGATGAGCGCCTCGATGGCTTTCGCATCGGGCAACGGCGTGCCCGCCGTCGAGCCGTGCTCTGCCGCCGCCGCGTGTCGAGCGAAGTGGTCCTCGAGTCCAGTTGCGAACGTCCGGGCGGCGGGAAAGAGCGGGCGCTTCATCTCACCGCGAGTATGCCCTTTCGCGGCGGCGAAGGGCTACGTGGGGGGGCAGGGCAGGGCGTCGTGTCCGAGGACGGCGACACCTTCCGGATCGACCGTGGGCAGGATGCCCTGCTACGCTACTACGGGGCTCGATCGCGCACTTCTTCGACGGAGGCCCGCCGTGAGCGAGGACTTCGATCTCGAGGTCAAGGTCGCCGTCTACCGCCACTTCGCCGCCACGGGTGTGCGCCCGTCGCCGGGGGAGATCGCCGAGCGAGTGGCCGCCGACGCCGCCGCGGTGCTCGAGGCCTATCGGCGCCTCCGGGCCCAGCGGGTCCTGGTGCTCGAGGCGGACGGTGCCTCGATCCGCATGGCGCCGCCGTTCTCGGGTGTCGCCACCCAGCACGTCGTCGAGGCGGAGGGAGTGTCCTACTTCGCGAACTGCGCGTGGGACGCGCTCGGCATTCCGGCCGCGCTCCAGAAGCCGGCGACGGTGCGCTCCCGGTGCGAGCAGTCCGGCGAGCCGCTTCGCCTGGAGGTCGGCGCCGCGGGCCCCGGGCCCTCGGACTGGCTCTTCCACTGCGTCGTGCCCGCCGCCCACTGGTGGGACGACATCGTCTTCACCTGAAGCAGGATGCTCTTCTTCCGGTCGGAAGAACGGGTCCGCGAGTGGTGCCGGGCCCAGGGGCTACCCGGTCCGGCCCCTCGTGCGGATCGACCAGCTGTGGGGGCTCGCGCCGGGCCTGGTACGCGACCCGGCTTCAGCCGACGTCGCGCCGACCGCAGCCCGCGGAGATGCGGGCGATCTTCGCCGGCCTCGGACTCTCCGGCGACTTCTGGGATCCGCAGGCGGATAGCTTCGACCGGGGCCCGACGAAGGTGGTAGATTCAGACTGATCCGCCGGCAGTCCAGATACCGAGGTGCCCGTGACGCCTGACGGTTTCCGGGGCATGGCTCTGGCCCTACCCGAGGCCGAGGAGAAGTCCCACATGGGGCATCCCGACTTCCGGGTGGGCGGGAGGATCTTCGCTACCCTCGGCCATCCGGACGAGGGCTGGGGCATGGTGAAACTGGTGCCCGAGCAGCAGGAAGCCCTGGTCCGGGCCGAACCGGCGGTGTTTTCCGCCGTGAAGGGCGGCTGGGGACGGCGAGGTGCCACGAGCGTGCGCCTGGCCGCGGCGAACCGGCGCACCCTGGGCCCCGCCCTCGTTCTTGCCTATCGCAACGTTGCACCGCGGCGCCTCGCCGAGGCACTGGGCTCCGGCACGCGAGAGAGCTGAAGAGGAGGACCTATGATTCCTTTCCTGGGGAGATACTCGGAGGCGTTCTACGCGCTCATGCGCGTGGTGGTCGGGTTGCTGTTCGCGTGCCACGGGGCCCAGAAGGTGTTCGGGGTGCTCGGAGGCCAGAGCATGGTGGGGAACCCGAAGATGCTCGCCGCGGGAGTGATCGAGCTCGTGGGGGGCGGCCTCGTGGCCCTGGGGCTGTGGGCCGCGTGGGCCGCCTTCGTTGCGAGCGGCGAGATGGCGTTTGCCTACTTCACCGCCCACGCGCCGGGCGGGCTCTGGCCGATCGTCAACCACGGCGAGCTCGCCGCCGTCTACTGTTTCGTGTTCCTCTACATCGCGTCCCGGGGGTCGGGCTCGCCGAGCCTGGACGCGCTGAGGGGGAAGAAGCGGCGGGCCTGAGCGCGGTGGCCCTCGGCTCCCGCGCGCTCGGTGCTCCCGATCTCCGCCGGGCGGTGCGCATCTCGGAGGGGCTGGGCGCCTGAGCATGGCCCCGCGCTACGAGAACACGCGCCCCGAGGTCCGGGCCCACGAGGCCCGGACCTTGCCGGCCCGCTTCTACACCGACCCCGAGCTCTTCCGCCGCGAGCTCCGGGCGATCCACCACGACATGTGGCTTCACGCCGGGCGCGCCGAGGGGCTCGACGCCCCCGGCCGCTACTTCCTGGTGCGCTTCGCCGGGGTCAACCTGATCGTGCTGCGCGACGAGCACGGGGAGATCGCCGCCTTCCACAACACGTGCCGGCACCGGGGCACGCTGCTGAGCCGGGAGGAGAGCGGCCGCTTTCCCGGCCGCATCCAGTGCTCGTACCACGCCTGGACCTACGGCCTCGACGGCCGTCTCGAGAGCGCTCCCCTGATGGAGAAGGTCGTCGGGTTCCGCGTGGACGAGCACGGGCTCGGGCGAGTCAAGACCGCCCTCTGGGACGGCCACGTCTTCGTCAACCTCGCGCCGGAGCCCATCCCGTTCGCGGAGCACCTGGCCGGCCTCGACCGCAAGTTCGCGCCCTGGGGGATGGGCGCGCTCGTCCGCGTCGAACGCCGCCGCTACCACGTGAATGCCAACTGGAAGCTCGTGATCCAGAACTACTCGGAGTGCATCCACTGCCCGATCGCGCACCCGCTGCTCAACAAGCAGTCGCACTACATGAGCGGCGACAACGAGCCGCCGCAGCCCACCTACCTGGGCGGGAGCATGGAGCTGCGCGAGGGCATGAAGACGCTCTCGCTCGACGGGCAGACGAGCCGCGAGCCGCTGCCCGGGCTGTCCTCGCCGGATCGGCGACGCGTCTACTACTATGCGCTGCTGCCGAACCTGCTCCTGAACCTGCACCCGGACTACATGCTGACGTTCCAGATCTGGCCGCTGGCCGTGGACCGCACCGAGATCGTCTGCGAGTGGCACTTCCACCCCGACGAGACGGCGAAGGCAGGCTTCGACCCGAGGGACGCCGTGGAGTTCTGGGACCTCACCAACCGGCAGGACTGGGAGCTCTCCGACATGGCCCAGCAGGGGATCTCGACGCTGGGCTACCGCCCCGGCCCGTACTCGAACCGCGAAGAGCTGCTGCTCGGCTTCGACCGCCTCGTGCTCGAGCGGCTCGCGCGGAAGGGTGAGAGGTCGAGGAGGTGGCGCGCGTAGCCGCAGGCGTGGGAGCCGTGCGCCGCCCCACGGGGGTGGGTTGGAAATTTGTAGAGTGTACACGGCAGGGCCGCTGTGCAGGGCTCGCTGGTCCCACGCCACGTAGGGTTTGTGCCTCAACCTGGCCGTGGCACACGCCTTGCTCTGGTGCTCGCCGGGAGGGCATGAAGCCCTCCAGCAGTGCCGTGAATCTCGACGGGATGTCGCTACCCGGACGGTGAGGCGGGAATCCCTCCCCGGCCACCTTGTGAAGGAGATCGTCCTATGAGAACGCCAATCGTGCCGGTTCTGGCGGTGAGTGTCGCGGTCGCCCTCGCGGGCTGCGCCAAGAAATCCTACGTGCAGCGCGAGGTCGTCGAGGTCAACAAGAAGGTGGACGCCGTCTCCGGAGAAGTGGAGAAGACCCAGCAGCGCGTCCAGCAGAACGAGGTCCGCATCGACTCCGTGGACAAGTCGGCCCAGTCCGGGATCAGCGAGGCCAAGGGCTCGGCCCAGGCCGCGATGTCGAAGGCCCAGGATGCCGAGAACGCCGCCAAGGGCAAGCTCATCTACACCGTCACCCTGTCGAACGACAAGGTGCGCTTCCCGGTCAACAAGGCCGAGATCAGCGACGAGGCCAAGGTGATGATCGACGAGGCGGTGGCTCCGCTCGTCCAGGCGAACCGGGGGGTCTTCTTCGAGATCGAGGGCCACACCGACAACACCGGCGACGACGCTTACAACTTCAAGCTGGGCGAGGAGCGGGCCATGGCGGTGCGCGACTACATCGCGAAGAAGGACAGCATCGCCCTCAGCCGGCTGAACGTCATCTCCTACGGCGAGGAGAAGCCGGTCGTCGACAACAAGACCCGCGAGGACCGGGCGCAGAACCGCCGGGTCGTGATCCGCATCCTGGAGTAGGCGCGGCGAGGAGAATCGTCATCACCTGGGTCGATCAGGGTCGCATCTTCATCGGTGTCGACACCATCACCCAGGTGATCGCGACCACGAGGACGGTAGCCACGGGAAGGCCGTACCAGACGAGGCGGGAGGAGGGCTTCTCCTCTCCCCGGGCTACGGCCCGATCCTCGAGAGGGAGGCTCACGGCACCGAGACCCACGAGGGTGGCGACACAGGCCGACAACGAGAACACGAGTCCCCCGGCCACGAGCGCGATCGCGGCGCTCGCGAAGCCGTGGAAAGCCTGGAGGAGGCCGAGGAGGGCGCCAAACGAGCCCGCGCCCGCGAGCCCGAGGGTGAGGGACCGTCCCCGACGGGCCTCCCCGAGGTAGAGCGCGATCGCGACCGCCCCCGCCCCCACCGCCAGCCAGGCCGGTCCGTGCAGGAGCCAGTCGATCGGCCGAAGGCCCGGCCTCGCGCCCGACGTCGGAATGAGGTGAGCGAGGAGAGCGAGGAGCGCGAGGAGGAGGACGTAGCCCAGTCCGGTCTCGGGCCGTAGGAGCCGCGCGCCGTGTGCCCGAGGTACGACGCTCTCGTCACTCGCCGGCAGGGTGACCCCGGCGGACGTCGGGGCAACCCTCGACGCGGGCAGCGCACACAGCCCCGCCAGCGCCAGACCCGTGATCCAGGGACCGAAGACCTGCTCGCCCAGGCGCTCGACGACCGGCGCGGGCCCGTCCCCGCTGGACAGGAACGCCACGAAGCCGACCACGACTCCGAGCGCGCCGAGGAGGATCGCGTTGCGGGCCAACGCCTCCCAGAGCGCGCGGGCCCGCCGTCCGCCTTCCGCGGGGAGCGGGCGAAGGAACGCGTGCCGGAGCCCCGCCCCGATCTCCCGGGCCGAGTAGCTCACGAGGGCGAGCGCCACCGTCCCTCCCCCCACCAGGACGACTCCCGTCAGCGTCGAGCTCATCTCGAGCCTCCCTGTGGCATGGCCGTCGTCACTGAGCCAAGGACGACGCACCGACGAGCGGCATCGGCGCCGGCTCTTCGAGCCTGAAACCCAGGCTTGCCGTCCAGCCGCCTTCGAGGCGCACGGGCAGGCCGGTCGCCTGATCGACCGTCACCCGCACTCCCTGCCGGCCGTCGAGGAGCCCGGCGACGCGGTCCGGGCTCAGCACGAGGCGCACGGGCTCCAGGCGGGGGTCATCGGGCTCGGTCGGCGCGGACTCCGGCCCCAGGAGAGAAGCCCCGCTCGGGGCGACCCGCCGGTACCACGTCCCACCGTCCGGGTCTTCGAGGCGCACGCGCGCTTCGTCGGGGGCTCGCCACTCGACGACGTAGCGCCGGGGACGGCCGGCGTCGTCGACCGTGTCGAGGACGCACACCATGGCGACGGCCCGCCGCAGCCGATCGGCCATGAGCAGGGACGAGCTCCGTGCCGAAAGCGAGTCCGCGACGAGGCGCGGCGGGAGCGCGAGGTGGAGGGCCAGCCCGAGGATCAGCGCCAGGCCGGCCGCGATCCCGAGGGCGGCCTGCGGGAGGCCGAGGGGTAGCCACTCCGGCCTCTCCTTCGCTGGCGGGCCCGCGGCTCGAGCCTCGGCCCAGCCCCGCCGCATCGCCGAGCGCAGCTCGTCTCCCGGCGACGGCCCGTTGGCGAGCGCCTCGCGCAGGAGGCGATCGACCTCGTCGGGACGCAGCTTGCGGCCCGTCATTCGGTCCTCCCGGTCCCGCTCGTCTCGGGGGCGAGGTGCGCGAGAAGCCGGCCCAGACGGGCGCGGGCCCGCATCACGTGGATGCGGGCCGTGACCTCCGCGCAGCCCAGAGCCTGGGCGATCACGGCGTACGGCTCGTCTTCGACCGCCCGCATCACCACCGCCACGGCCTGGCGGCGCGGCAGCCGGGCGACCGCCTCGAGCACTGCCTCGTACCGCTCTTCTCGTTCGAGAGCAGCGGCCGGCCCCTGATCCCGCCCTTCCGCTCGCGCCTCGGGAAGGTCGTCGCTCGTCTCCCGCCGCCTCCACCCGCGCCGTGTGGCGTCGATCGCCGCGTGCAGGCACACGCGCAGGACGAGGGCCTCGGGATTCGGATGGCCACGGACCACGTCGCGGCGCTGCCAGAGGCGCACGAGCGCGTCTTGAAGGGCGTCGCGCGCGGCGTCGGGGTCATGGACGACCCGCCGGACCGCCCGCAGCATCCGGCCCTCGAGGGGCGCGAGGTATCGATCGTAGAACGCGTCATCGTCGTTCAAGCGCGTCCCCGGGCGGTGCGCTCTAGTGTGCCTCCATGGGGGTCGTCAGGAGCATGAGGAACTGCAGCATGCCCTTCGTCGCCTCCTCGTGTCGGCCCGCCTCGAGGGCGGCGGCCGCCCCGTCGATCTCGCGCTGGCACGCGTCGCGTGCCTGGTCGATGCCTCGAACCCCGGGGGGGAGCGTGAAGCGACGGCCGGCGTGGAGCGCGGCATAGGCCCCGTTCAGCGCCTGCTCCACCGCCGGATCCGCGAAGGGCGTCGTGCCCTTGCGCAGGCGCGCGGCGGCGTCGGCGAGCTTCGCGCGCACGTCGGCTTGAAGCTGCCCCCGCCCCGCGACCTGCGACAGGAGGCCCACGACCTCCGTCATCGGCTTCATCCGGTCGGCGTCCTCCGTGGACGCGGCGGCAAGGAGAGCGTTCGCGGCGGAGCGCAGGCGCGCGGCGAGATCGGCGTCCTCGCCGCCTCGGGCCGACCTCCCGACCATGGCGAGCCCGGCCAGGGCAAGGGCGACGATCGGTGCTCGGAAGGACCGCATGGCCCACCTCCATCCCGGTAACCGACGGCCGCCCCCCGGGCGTTTACCGATCCGAAGGCGAAGGGATTCTATCGGTGGTCGTCACCTCTCGAGGCCACGAACACCGCTGCCGTCCGGCCCGGCACCGTGAACGTCCCGGACGAGCGGTCGAAGAGCGCCGTGCGCACGACGGGGTCGGCCGAGTTTCTCTGGACCGGGTGCAGCCGCAGGCGTAGCCGGGCCAGCTCGGGCACGACGAGGGTCTGGGCGCCGGGACCGGCGTTGAGCAGCACCACCACGCGCTCGAACGGCGCGGTCCCGTGGCCATGGTCGTCGTCACCCTCGTGGTCGTCGCTCCAGCGCCGGCCGGCGTCGTCCTCGTCGGACAGGGAGAAGGCGATCAGCCCCGGCACCTGGCTCGGACCCGTGTTGTAGAAGCGCAGCCGCGCGCGCACCTCCTCGGCCGTGCGCAGCCGGAAGAGGGGCGAGCTGTCGCGGATGGCCAGCGTCTCGACGAGGTGCGCGCGCGCGCTCCGGAGGTCCTCGCTCGATGGCCGCAGGGCCGGATCGGCGAGCAGCGGCGCCATCACCGGCCAGTTGGCCTGGTTGTCCGGCGCCGGGGGCAGACCCACCCCCCAGTTGTTGCCGCGCGCCGAGTAGTCGAGGCGGTTGAACCAGTCGCCGGAGTTGTAGCTGTTCCGGTCGAGCGACTTCGAGCGCAGGAGCTCCACCCCGGCGTGGAGGAAAGGCACGCCCTGACCGAACAGGAGCAGGCTCACGCCCAGGTTCTGGATGCGCACGCGCGCGTCCAGCGTGGTGGCGGGGGGCGCCTTGAGCTGGATGGCGTCGAACAGCGTCTCGTTGTCGTGGGCCTCGACGTAGTTGATGACCTCCTGCGGGTCGGCCGTGTAGCCGGCCGGCTGCCCGTTGTAGTCGATGTCGCGACCCCGCACCGTGTTGCCGGACCGGTCCACGAAGGTGTAGTCGGCCAGGTTGCCGGCCAGACCCACGCGGATCCAGTCCATCTCGTGGAGCAGGCGGTCGCGCTGCTCCCCGGGCGAGCCCTGGGCGGTGCCGTTCGGATCCACGAAGAGGCCGGTCAGGAAGCCCTGCTCCTGGAGGCCGCTGAAGGGTCCGCCCCCGCGAGCGCCGTCACGGAGACGGTCGTTGAACGTGCCGATCCCGGTGCCGGCCATGTTCAGCTGGGTGGCGTTCTCGCCCCGCGCCCCGTTGGCGACCTCGCCGAAGTTCCAGCCCTCCCCGTAGAGGTACACCTTGCGGCCGTCGACACCGTCCCGCTCGGGCGTGAGGGCGTCGAGGGCCCGGCGCAGTGCGACCATGTTCCTTTTCATGTGGTGGCCCATTATGTCGAAGCGGAAGCCGTCCACCTTGTACTGCTTCGCCCAGGTCAGCACGGAGTCCACGAGGAGCTTCTCCATCATGTGGTGCTCGCTGGCCGTGTTCTCGCAGCAGGTGCTGTGCTCCACCTGGCCTTCCCCGTCGAGCCGGTGGTAGTAGCCGGGAACGACGCGGTCGAGGACGGACTTCGCGTTCTGGCCGGAGGCGGCCGTGTGGTTGTACACCACGTCCATCACGACGCGCAGGCCCAGACGGTTCAGCCCCTGGACCATCTGCCGGAACTCGAGCACCCGGTCCGCTCCGTCCGGACGCACGGCGTAGGCGCCCTCAGGCACCGTGTAGTGCCAGGGGTCGTAGCCCCAGTTGTAGGCGTCCTCGTTGGCGACGGCCACGACCGCCGCCTGCTGCCGGTCGGAGGCCGGCGGATAGCCGGAGAGGTCGCCGGGGTCCTTCCACAGCGACTTGTCCTCCTCGATCGTGGCGATGTCGAAGGCGGGCAGCAGGTGGACGTGGGTGAGGCCCGCCTGGGCGAGGGCCCGCAGGTGGCGCGTGCCGTGGGAGTCGAGCGTGAAGGCCCGGAACGTGCCCCGCAGCGCCTCCGGCACGCTGGGGTCGCTCGCGCTGAAGTCGCGCACGTGCAGCTCGTAGAGGACGATGTCCTCCGGCGCACGCAGCCGGGGCTTCTGGAGGCTGCGCCAGCCCGGCGGCATCCAGTCCCGCGAGGCGAGGTCGACGATCTGGCTGCGGCGGCTGTTGCGCGAGAGGCTGACCGAGTACGGATCGGTCACCAGGTTGCGCTCGACCTTCCCGGTCGCGCGGACGAAGACCTCGACCTCGTAGAGGTAGAAGTGACCGTTCCAGGCCGGCATGCCGTCGATCTTCCAGACACCGGTGGCCGGGTCCGGCGTCAGCGCGAGAACCCTCTCGGGCGCGGCCGCCTCGGACGTGGGGAAGAGGTCCAGCTTCACCGAGCGCGCCGTGGGCGCCCACAGCCTCAGGGTCGGACGGCCGTGCGCGAACGTGAGCCCGAGGGGTCCGTCGTACGGGTAGAGGTCGTCGAGCGCGCCCGGGATCTGGAGCGATGTCGCGTCGAGGAGCGTGCCGTCACTGGCCTTCGCCGACACCGCGAGCTGGCTCTTCAGGGCCTCGGGCACTTCGGCCCGCCGGCTCGCGGGCAGCTTGAACGCCAGGTAGCTGGCGAGGTGAGGGAAGCGCGCCCGCAGCTCGGCGGACAGTCCGGCCGGGTCCTGGGAGAGCGGGATCACCGTGCCGCCGCTCACGCCGGACGGTTCGAGGCGCAGCCCGCCGGCCGGATCGTACTGAAGCTCCACCGTCCCGCCGGGGGGGAAGCCGGCCGGGTTCCACGCGACCGTGTCCGCCGTGAGCCAGTGCGCCCTCGCCCTCCGGAGGTCTCCCGGAGGCTCACCCTCCGAGCTCACCGTCAGCACGTGGGTCGCGGGATCGTAGCGGAAGAGCATCTCCCGGCAGGACGAGGGCACCGTGAACGGGATGTTGGCGCCGCCCGGGACTCCGCCCGAGCCGTAGTTCTCGTCCCAGCTCTCGTTGATCGCGACCTTCACCTCGTAGTCGCCGGCGGGGAGGACGCTCGTCCGGAAGGTGTAGATGCCGTCTCCGTCGGGGTCCTGCAGCCACGAGCGCAGGCAGTCGGGCTGCCAGTCGCCGGGGCACCCGAGCTCGCTCTGGAAGCTGCCCGGGGCGACGGCGATCACCTTGTTGACGTTGTCCGTCACCCAGTGCGTCTGGTGCGAGTAGTAGAACTTCACGTTACGCGCGGTGGCGAGGTTCAGCGGGATGTTCGGCCCGTTGCGCGTGGCGTTCGCGCCGTAGTTCTCGTCCCAGCTGTCGTCGATCGGGGCCTTGTACTCCCAGTTACCGGCTGGGACGTCGAAGGCGGCCTGCCAGACCTCGTCGGTCGTGTCGAGGGCGAGATGGGTGGCGGCGCACTCGGGCTGCCAGTCGCCGGGGCACCCGAGCTCGGACTGGAGGCTGCCGGCAAGGGTCACCGACGAGGGCTGAGGGCCGCCGCCGCCGCTCTCGGTGACGTCCAGGATGTGGGTCGCGGGATCGTACGTGAAGACGACCTCCGCGCAGTCCGACGTCACGGTGAACGGGATGTTGGCGCCGCCCGGGGCTCCACCCGCGCCGTAGTTCTCGTCCCAGCTCTCGTTGATCGCGACCTTCACCTCGTAGCTGCCGGCGGGCAGCGAGCTCGTCCGGAGCGTGTAGAGCCCGTCTCCGTCGGCATCCTGCAGCCACGAGCGGAGGCAGTCGGGCTGCCAGTCGCCGGGACACCCGAGCTCGCTCTGGAAGCTGCCCGGGGCCACCGCGATCACCTTGTTCACGTTGTCCGCCACCCAGTGCGTCTCGTGGGAGTAGTAGAACTTCACGCTGCGCGCCGTGGCCAGGCTCAGGCCGATGTTGGCGCCGTTCGGCGTGGCGTTGGCGCCGTAGTTCTCGTCCCAGCTTCCGTTCAGGGCGACCTTGTACTCGAAGCTCCCGGCGGGAACGGCGAACGTGCTCTGCCACACGCCGTCGGCCGCGTCGAAGACGAGCGCGGTCGTGGCGCACTCCGGCCGCCAGTCGTCGGGGCAACCCAGCTCGCCTTGGAGGCTGCCGGCAACCACCACCTGGGTGGGCGCCGGCGTGTGAGACGCTTGCGCCGCAGCCGCACCGACAAGTACCGCGGACACGGCGACGGCGGAGCGAAGAGGCAGCATGGTCGACCTCCGGCGTGAGTGGGTATCCGAGGGTATGCCCGCTGCGGGGTGGCCGTCAACGGCGGCGGCCCCGATGACCATCGATCCGCCTGTCGGCCCGCAACCGAGCATCACGAGGCGGAGGAGGGCTACCGATCACTGATTCGTGGATGGACGAAGCCGAGCATAATGGAGCTTCGCCGCCGAACTCCCGTGTTCGGCCGACCATCTGAACCCGCATGAAACCCGGACGGAAGATCATCGTCTACATCGCGACTAGCGCGGACGGCTATATTGCCAGACCCGACGGCGACGTCGAATGGCTGAATCGGCGGCCCCGTACCGTCGATTACGGTATGCGCGAGTTCTACCCGACAATCGACACGATCCTGTGGGGACGCAAGACCTACGACTGGCTTCTGGACTATTACAGGAAGAGGGGCAAGACGAAGGGGCTCTTCGACACGAAGCTCGCGAACTACGTGTTCTCGCGGAAGCCGCCAAGACGAGCGGTGCGAGGCGTGGAATTCGTGTCAGAGCCGGTAAAGGCGTTTGCCCAACGTCTGCGCGCCGCGTCGGGCAAACACGTCTGGATGATGGGCGGCGGAGATCTGATCGCCTCGTTCCTCGACGCCGGCGAGATCGATGAGTTCGACATCCACGTCATTCCGGTCTTCATCGGCGAGGGGATTCCACTCGTGGCGCGACGGCATCGGGATGTGCCGCTTCGCTTGCGCTCATCCAAGAGGTACCCGGACGGCGTCGTTCGATTGCGTTATGAAGTCCCGCGGTAACGACGAAGGGATCCCATGAACCCCTGGTTCGGGAAGGCAACAATCCTCGCCAGCAGCATTGCGATGGTGCTCATCCGGGCCCCGCATGGGCGGCGGAGCCGCGGCGTGAAGGTGGTCAGGAGCGGCAGGGGTGCATTGGAGCTGGTCGTCCTGACGCTTGCCTGGCTTGCCTTCTTCGTGCCCCTCGTCTGGATCGCGGCGCCTGTCTTCGCGTTCGCGGACTATTCGCTCCGCCCCGTCCCGCTCTCCGCGGGCGTTGTCTGCCTCGCGGGGGGGCTGTGGCTCTTCGCGAGGTCGCACGCGGATCTCGGCACCAACTGGTCACTCACGCTCGAGATCCGAAAAGAGCATCAGCTCGTCACCCAGGGCATCTACCGCGCGCTGCGCCACCCCATGTACTCGTCTCTCCTCCTCTATTCGTTGGGCCAGGCCCTCGTGGTTCCCAACTGGATTGCGGGCCCGTCCTACGGTGTCGCGATGTCACTCCTCGTCGCGTTCCGCCTCGGCCCCGAGGAGCGCATGATGCGGGAGGAGTTCGGGAAGGACTACGAGGCGTACGTAGGACGGACCAAGCGTCTCGTCCCCGGCATCTGGTGAAGGGCATGTAGCGTGCCATCGGGCCTTGACAGGGTGTGAGAGAGGGAGAGTGTGGCTGACCGCCCGTCTGGCTCCCCGGGATCCGATGAGACACGCGATGATCCTCGGTTCCATAGGTGCTGTGGTGGCGCTCCTGGGCGTCGTCGCAACCTGGAACCTGGGTCTCGGGCCCAGGTGGTACCCCATTTCCCTGGTCATCCTGGCGATGCCGCAATCCTGGGTCGGCGCCAGACTCTTCGAGCAGCCACGGATCCGTCCACGGGCGACTTAGGGCCGAACTGGGTTCGTGCGACATACTCCGGCCCGAGGTCGAAATGGGCTCTCGGACGATTCTCACAACCGGCGTGGTGGCAGCGCTGTCGATGGCATGTGGATCCGGCCAGGAAGGACCCTCGCCGACCGTCAGCCCGACGGAGCCGCCGCCCGTGCTGGCGACCCCGTCGGCTCCGCTCTCGACGGTCGTGAACCGCAACTGGGGCTGGGTCGCTCCCGACCCCGGAAACCCGCGCTACCTGCGGACAGGCGGCGCGTCCGGGCAGCCGTTCTCGTTCGCCAGCTACGGCACCCTCGTCGGCTGCGGGTTCTCCGCGGATCAGGCGAAACGCCTGAAGCAACGAGGTGCGACCTATGTCGTCCTCTGGTACCAGTGGAGCGGGTGCAACCGCGAGACGGTGAACTGGTTCGAGCGGCCTTGGACCGGGCCATGGCGCCTCGCCTGCGATCCTCGCGACCCGACGCAGCGCGAGCGATGCCCGGACCACCCCCTCTGGGATCTCTCGCAGTTCGACGAGGTGTACTGGCGTACGCTCGACGCCATGTTGACGGCGGCAGAGGACGATCGCGATGGAACGAACCAGAGACTGATCGTCCGCGTGCACTTGTTCGCGCGGCAGGAGTTCGGCATCGGACGGGACGACAACCCGTTCCGGGGCGTCAACAACGTGAACGGCGTGCGCTCGTACGAGAGCGCGAGCGAGGCCCGCGATCCCGACCTGCGCTATTTCGCGAGGGCCGCCATAGAGTGCGAGACGTCCTGCGGAGAGCCCAACAAGAGCCTCTTCGCCTATCAGCAGGCCTACGTGCGGAAGTTGCTGGACGTGACGCACGGCCACGGCAACGTCGTCTACGAGATGATGAACGAGCCGCCGGTGGCCGCGAACGACCCGACCGGCGGCGATTTTGCCTACTTCACCGCGTACTGGTCGTGGTTCGTGAAGGACCATCTCGCCAGCCACTACGGGGTCGCACGGCTCGTCTCGCAGGACGAGCAGAACAAGGCCTTCCAGCTCTCGAACGTCGACATCGGCGACGCGCGCTGGTGGGTCAACGACATCAACTCCTCGGAAACGGACTTCCTCGCCAGCCTGAACGACCTAGCCTCCGCGCTCCGCACGAGCTATCTACAGAACACGAAGGTGACGACCCTCGACGAGCTCGCGAACGCCGTCGAGGACGGTTCCCGCCTGCGCCGTGAAGCCTGGACGATCGTCACGAGCGGCGGGAACTTCCACTTCGAAGATCCGTGCGACCCGGAGTACAGGGACTGCGAAGGAGTGGACTCGAACCCTTGGCTGCCGGTCCGCAGCATCCGGACCTTCAAGACAGTCTCCGGCTGGCGGTTCGACCGCGCTCGGCCAGCGCACATGGACAGCTCCGGAGAGCGCTGGTTCTACTGGATGGTGCAGGATGGGCCGCCGTTCGACACTGTCGGCTTCAACGCGGCGGGTGCCCAGGACCACGTCGGCTACCTGGCTCACCACACCAATCGGGCGTGCCACGGCGAGGGGCTGGGCTCCGAGCTCCCCGCCGTCCCTGACGGCGCGTCGGAATACGTGGCGAGGCTCTGGGACCCCGCCGGCACCGACTACATGAAGGGCGACGCGGGAACGCCCCTCGAGTACCGCTTCCGCTGGAGCGGCGGCGTCTTCGACTGGTGCCTGACGCCACTTCAGGCCCGGATCCTGAGCGCGGACGACGTCGTGATTCACGTGCACGCCAACCGATAGGGCGGCCTTCGACCTCGGGGATTGGTGCGCGCCCAATCCCGGCATCGATCTTGGCCAGAAACACCAAGCATTCGATCGCGTCGTCGAAGGTGGCATCGATCGGCAGGTCTTGGAGCGCTTCCAGGATCTGCTCTTGCGGCGTGCGAGTAGCCATGGTGACCCTCAGCAAGGTCCGGTGGACGCGCGGGCTGCCTCATCAGCTGCGTCCTGAGGATGGACAGCAACCAGTGGCTCATCGAACGCCTGCAGAACACCGACGAGAGAGCTCCCGGATGACGAAGCGCCCTGACAAGGGGAGTCCAAGGGAGGGCCCGCGGGGATAGAATCGCCCATCTCGGAGACGCCTGAAGCGGCCCTGCGGGACGTGGACGGGCGGGGCAGCAGGACATCGCCCGCCGGGAGCGGGCGGGGAAAGAGGAGCTCTCACCATGACCGCATCCACGGCGCGCGTCCTGGGCGTCCTCGCCCTGGCTTTAGTCGCCGGGCACGCCTCGGCGCAGGCGCCCGCGGCCGCCGTGACCGACGCCAATACCCCCCTGCACCTCCTGAAGCCCGACTACCCGATCCCCTACGGCCCCACCACGGCCGAGAAGGTCACCGAGGTGCTCCAGCGCGTCCGCGCCTACCTCGAGGCGAAGACGCCGGCGCGGATCGTGGACCGCGCGAGCGGCCAGCCTCTCACCGATCCCGCGAAGCCAGGCGCCGAGGCCGTGATCGAGCCCGGGGCGTTCCGCCTGACGAGCTACGAGTGGGGCGTCGTCTACTCCGGCATGCTGCTCGCCGCGGAGACGACGGGCGAGCCGGCCTTCAAGGACTACGTGGCCCGGCGCCTCGCTCTCGTCGCCACGCTGGCCGAGCACTACCGGGCGCACCCCGTCCCGAACGGCCCCCTCCGCTCGGTCCTGGAGCCGCACGCCCTCGACGACGCGGGCTCGCTGTGCGCGGCGATGATCAAGGCCTCGCGCGCGGGCGTCGCCGCCGACCTTCGGCCGATGATCGACAACTTCATCGCCTTCATCAGCACGAAGGAGTTCCGCCTGGCCGACGGGACCCTGGCCCGCAACCGGCCGCAGCCGAACACGATCTGGCTGGACGACCTCTACATGAGCGTGCCCGCGCTCGCGCAGATGGGGAAGCTCACCGGCGAGCGGCGGTACTACGACGACGCGGTGAAGCAGGTCCTGCAGTTCTCCCGCCGGATGTTCAACCGCGATCTGGGCCTCTTCATGCACGGCTGGGTGCAGGGGATGGAGGTCCACCCCGAGTTCCGCTGGGCGCGCGCCAACGGCTGGGCCCTCATGACCGCTCGTCGAGCTGCTCGACGTGCTGCCCGAGGACCACCCGGACCGGGCGGCGGTGGTCGACCTCCTGCGGGCGCACGTCCGGGGGCTGGCGGCGCGCCAGTCCGGGACGGGCTTCTGGCACCAGCTGCTGGACCGGGACGACTCGTACCTCGAGACGTCCGCCACCGCGATCTACGCGTACGCGATGGCCCGGGCGATCGACCGCGGCTGGATCGACCCCGTGGCCTACGGCCCCGCGGCCGTGCTCGCGTGGAACGCGGTCACGACGAAGGTCAACGCGCAGGGCCAGGTCGAGGGCACGTGTGTCGGCACCGGCATGGGCTTCGAGCCGGCCTTCTACTACCATCGTCCGACGAGCCCCTTCGCGGCGCACGGGTACGGGCCGGTGCTCCTCGCGGGGGCGGAGATGGTCCGGCTCGTGAAGACACACCGGTTCGAGATCAACGACAGCAGCACGCAGCTCTACAGGTGAGGTGAGGGACGTGGGCACGGATATCGTCGGGTGGGGGCTCGTCGGGTGCGGCGACATCGCCGCGAAGCGGGTGGCCGCCGCGCTGGCCCACGCCGAGGGCAGCGCGCTCGTGACCGTGGCCCGTGCCCGCGCGGATCTGGCCGCCGCGTTCGCGGAGCGCCACGGGGCGAGGCGCTGGCACGCCGACTGGCGGGACGTGCTGAAGGACGCCGAGGTCGACGCCGTCTACGTGGCGACGCCGGTCCACCTCCACGCCCAGCAGGTGGTGGCCGCCGCCGAGGCCGGCAAGCACGTCCTCTGCGAGAAGCCGATCGCCGTCGACGTCACGTCCGCCGAGCGGATGCTGGCCGCGGCCCGGGCCCACGGCGTGCGGCTCGGCGTCGCGTACTACCGGCACCACTATCCCGTCGTCGCCCGGCTCCGCGAGCTCCTCGGGTCGGGAGAGATCGGCGAGCCGGTGCTGGTCCAGGTCCAGGCCTTCGAGCCCTTCAATCCCGGGCCCGATCACCCACGCGCGTGGCTGATGCGACGGAACGAGGCGGGCGGGGGGCCGATGGCCGACTTCGGCTGCCATCGCATCGAGGTTCTGCTCGACCTCCTCGGTCCCGTCGCCGAGGTCCGCGGCTTTCCCGACAACGTCCGCTACCGGGAGCGCGAGGTCGAGGACACATGCGTGGCCCACCTGCGCTTCCGGAGCGGGGCGGTGGCCGTCCTGGCGGTGACCCACGCCGCCTTCGAGTCACGCGACACGGTGGAGATCTTCGGGACGCGGGGCTCGGCGCACGTCAGCGTCCTCAACCAGGGGGCCCTGCGCGTCGTGACCGCCGCCGGCACGCGGGAGGAGCGACACCCACCGCACCCGAACCTCCACCAGCCGCTCGTCGAGGACTTCGTGGCCGCGCTCCGGGAGGGCCGGGAGCCGGCGGTGACGGGGGAGGTCGGCCTCGAGGTCGCCCGGGTGATGGCCCGGATCTACGCCGAGTGAGGGAGAGAGCCATGGGAGCGAGCCGCCGGGAGTTTCTCGTGATGGGAGGCGCCGCGGCCGCGGTCGCCGCCGCGCCGCGCGCCTTCGCCGACTGGCAGCCGAGCCAGCGCTACCCCGACCCCGCGGTCAGGGTCATCGACCCGAGCTTCGCCCGGTACCGGCTCGCCCTCGCCAAGGTCGAGCGGCTCGGCACCGGCTTCCGGTGGTGCGAGGGCCCGGTGTGGTTCGGGGACGGGCGCTACCTCCTGTGGAGCGACATCCCGAACGACCGGATGATGAAGTGGGAGGAGGAGACGGGTGCCATCAGCGTGTTCCGGCAGCCCGCGCACAACTCCAACGGCAACACGCGCGACCGCCAGGGCCGGCTCGTCACCTGCGAGCACGACACGCGGCGGGTGACGCGCACGGAGCACGACGGGACGATCACCGTCGTCGCCGACCGGTACGACGGCAAGCCCCTGAACTCGCCGAACGACGTCGTGTGCCGGTCCGACGGCTCGATCTGGTTCTCCGACCCTCCCTACGGCATCCTCGGCTACTACGAGGGCCACCGGGCGACTCCCGAGCTGCCGACCAACGTCTACCGCGTCGACCCCGCGACCGGCACCGTCGCGGTCGTCGCGGGAGACCTCGAGCGGCCGAACGGCCTCGCGTTCTCCCCGGACGAGTCGCTCCTGTACGTGGTCGAGGGCGGCCCCCCGAAGCGCCTCATCCGTGCGTACGACGTCGTGGACGGCGGAACGCGCCTCGCGAACAAGCGGACACTCGTCGACGCGGGCGACGGCACGCCCGACGGGCTGCGCGTCGACGTCGACGGCAACCTGTGGGCGGGCTGGGGCATGGGCGAGGAGGGCAAGGACGGCGTCTCGGTGTTCGACCCCTCGGGCAAGCCGATCGGCCGCATCGACCTGCCCGAGCGCTGCGCCAACCTCTGCTTCGGCGGGCCTCCATCGCAACCGCCTCTTCATGTGCGCCTCCACGTCCCTCTACTCGCTCTTCGTCGGCACCGAGGGGGCCGCCTTCGGCTGAGCCCGGCCGAGCCCGAGCCGGAAGACGGTGAGGGCGGCGAGAGCCCTGACGCCAGGCGCGCGGGCGTTCGTCGCGAGCGGGCCGGAGAGCGAGCGTGCGCCGCGCGCCACCCTGGTGTGGAGCGCCAAGGAGGCGGTGATCACTGCCTCTTCTTGGCTGGCGCCCGCGGGATGGGCTTGAGGCGGTCCTTGGACAGGCGCAGCACGACTCCGGCGTTTCGGTCGGCGACCTCGTTGATGACGATCTCGGACGCAGTTCCGAGGACCTGCGCGACCTCCGAGGGCGTCAGGCTGTAGTCCTGCTCGAGCCACTGTGCCATTCCGGATGTGGCTTCCCGGAGCGCACCCTCGAGCGAGCCATCGAGGCCGACCGCCATGATGTGCGTGGGCGACTCGACGCGTGGCGCCGAGATGCTCTTCTCCTGGATCAGGTCGACCGTGAACTCGACGTCCATCGACGTTTCGAGGGCGTTTCCGTTCAGCTCCCCGTCGCCTTGCACGGCGTGGCCATCGCCCAAGTAGAGCAGGGCACCGGGCTGGCGAACCTGCAGATAGACGGTGGTGCCCTCCACGATGCCGTTGAAGTCCATGTTGCCGCCGTAACGTCCCGAGTCGCCCGTGCCGGGCGACGCGGAGGCGAAGCCGGGCGCAACGCCCACGCAGCCCAGCATCGGGCGCACGGGTACGGAGTATTCCCTGAGATGCTCCGCCGGCTTGTCTGGAGTCGCGATGCCCTTGTCGCGATCGAGGCGCCAGCGGACGCTCTTCCCGGCGTCCTTCAGCTTCACGGCCATGCCGTCGTCGACGGCGCGGGAAACGATGGCGTCGTCGCTCACGGCCCAGTCGCGATTGAGCCCGAGACGGACGATGTGGACGGCGAGGACGTCTCCGGGCATCGCGGTTTCGACGTAGAAGGGACCGGTTTCGGGATTGCCGCCGAGGACGCGGGTGACGCCTTTCTCGTCGGTGCCGCCGGCGTCGACGGTGGTCGTGTGCACGCTGTCTCCCGGCCCGATCGTGAGGACGGGCTTGGTCTCGGCGGAGAAGCGGCGATAGAACGTGGTGGGTACGAACTCGTGCCGCTGGGTCGGCCCGGCGCGCCGCTCGGGTACGCGCATCGCCACGAAGGTGCTGTTGACGCGCTCGCCGGTGTCGCCGTCGATCAGGACCACCGTCCCGGACATCGCGTCCCCGGAGAGAGTGCCTGTGTATTCGTTTCGGCCTCCGCCGTCCTGCTTCGAGACGAACTGGATGGCGCCGCCCTTGAGCGTACCTTCGACCTTGTCGGAGTCGACCTTGCCGGTGAGCGACTCCCCCTTCGGCTCCCAGGTGAGTCGTTGGTGCAGCGGATACCCGAAGATGTCCGTGGTGAGCAGCCAGGTTCGGCCCGGCTTGCCCTGAGCGGGGAGACGGGAAGGAACCAGGAGCAACGACAGCGAGAGCAGGAGCAAGGAGCGCTTCGGCATGTGGGCCTCCAGTGCGGGAAGTGGGAGCGATCAGTGTGGCGGTACTCTAGTGCAAGTCAGGACGAAGAGCTCCGGGATGACCGCCCGCGACGATGCGGGCGTCCCCGATCTGCGGGCGTCCCCGATCTGGCGTCCCTACATGCGGCGTCCCCGATCTGCGGCGTCCCCGATCTTGACGTGGGCCCGGTCTGGACGTAGCCTCTGCGCACTTACCCCGTCGTCCACGGTTCCGGCCGGTCTTGAAGTCTCCGTCGTTTGTCGCCTGGAGGTCCGCCATGTCCCAGGGAGCTCGCAGACGGACGGTCTCGCTGTCTCTGTCGTTCGTTGCCGTGGCTTTGATCCTCGCCGCGCCGCCACGGGGCAACGCGCAGGTTCTCTACGGGTCGATTCTCGGCGATGTCAGAGACACTTCGGGCGCTGCCGTCCAGGGCGCCGAGGTCGTTGTCGTCAACAACGGGACGGGCCTGGAGCGTCGGGGTGCGACCGACTCGGTGGGTCGCTTCAACTTCGCCGACCTGCCCGCCGGTGTCTACAGCCTCAAGGCCAGCCAGTCGGGCTTCAAGGCGTTCGAGCAGAAGGCGGTCACGGTGACCATCAACAGCGTCACCCGCGTCGACGTCGCCCTCGAGATCGGCTCCATGGGCGACACCGTCACCATCACCGCCGAGCCGCCGAAGCTGCAGACCGAGACCGCCGAGGTCCACGTCAACCTGATGGGCGCGGAGCTGACCAACCTGCCGGTGCCTCTGGGCCGGAACTACCAGCAGGTGTACCGGATGCTGCCCGGCATCGCGCCACCCAGCAACTCGCACTCGATCCCCACGAACCCGGCGCGGTCGCTGGAGTTCACGGTCAACGGGACGAGCGACGACCAGAACAACACCCGCATCGACGGCGTCAGCACCACCCACATCCAGCTGCCGCACGTCACCTCCTACATCCCGACCCTCGAGTCGATCGACGAGGTCAACGTCGTCACCAACAGCATGGACGCGGAGCAGGGCCTCGCCGGCGGGGCTGCCGTGAACGTGCAGACCCGGAGCGGAGCCAACACCTTCCACGGATCGGCGTTCGAGTACTTCACCGACCAGCACCTGAAGGCGTGGCCGATGAGGTTCGGCGACGTCGCCCTGAACACCGGCGACAAGCCGCAGGCGAGCTACAACCAGTTCGGAGCCAGCATCGGAGGCCCCATCAAGAAGAACAAGGCCTTCTTCTTCGTCAGCTACGAGTCCACCCGGGACCACCGGACCGTCGACAACACAGTGTCGGTACCGACGCAGACGATGCTGCGGGGCGACCTGTCCGGGTCTCCCACCCCGATCTACGACCCCCTCTCGGGCAACCCCGACGGCTCGGGCCGCACCCAGTTCCAGGTGCTCCCGGGCGACCCGAACTACGCGCTGTGCGACACCGCCACCAACCCGCAATGCCTCAACATCATTCCGGCGGCCCGGTTGGACCCGATCGCGATGAGGATCGCCAGCTTCATCCCGGCCAACAACATCGACCGGGAGCGGGACAACTACTTCGTCTCCGGTCCGTTCGCGTTCGACCGCCAGCAGGTCGACTCGAGGTTCGACTACAGAGTGAGCTCCAAGCTCAACCTGGCAGGGACCTTCGGCATGCTGCACTATCGGACGAACGTGCCGACCGTCTTCGGCGACGTGGCCGTGGGCGAGCCCATCGGCGGAAGCAGCAACCCGGGGCACGGGAATGGCAACACCTACCGGCTCACGGTGATGGGCACCTACGTCTTCAGCCCCAGCTTCCTCATGGACGCCCACTACGGGTGGGCCAAGCAGGGAACGGCCTCGGAACAGCCCGGCCTCGGCACGAACGTCGGGCTGGACGTGCTGGGGATCCCGGGCACCAACGGCCCGCGCTTCTTCGAGAGCGGCTGGCCGACCTTCGAGTTCGAGGACTTCGCCACAGTGGGGCTCAACGAGAACTTCATGCCGTACTACCGCCACGATCCGCAGTCGCAGTTCGTGGTGAACTTCAACCTGATCAAGGGGAAGCACAACATCCGGTTCGGCGGCGACTTCTACCGCATGGCGCTGAACCAGGCGCAGGCCGAGTTCATCACCGGCGGCTTCGGCGCGCAGGGAGGCTTCGGGTTCGACCGGGGCGTCACGCTCCGCTGCGAGGCGGTCGATCCGGCGACGGGCAACTGCGAGGAGACGTCCGACAGCTCCCTGTACAACAGCGTCGCGGGCTTCCTGGTCGGCCAGGCCAGCCGCGCGGGCAGGACGCTCCAGGACCCGGACGAGTACCACGTCCGGGCCAGGCTCTTCAGCGCCTATGCCCGCGACCGCTGGAGCCCGACCGACAGGCTCACCATCGATTTCGGCCTTCGCTGGGAGTACTTCCCCATCCCCACGCGTCCCGATCGCGGGATCGAACGCTACGACGTGGAGACCGGGCAGGTGTTGCTCTGCGGGGTGGGATCGGTCCCCGAGGACTGCGGCTTCGAGACGAGCAAGACCGGCTTCGCGCCCCGGATCGGTCTCGCCTACCGGCTCCGCGACAAGTCCGTCATCCGCGCCGGCTACGGCCTCACCCGCGATCCTTACCACGCCATGGAGCTGATTCGGGCGGCCTACCCGATACTGTCGCAGGTGAAGATCGAGTCACCCGACGGCCTCACGCCGGCTCGGTCTCTGTCCCAGGGGATACCCGCGCTGGCGGTGCCTCCGCCGGGGAACGGCATCCTGGACATCCCGAGCGACTACGCGTGGACGGGGTACCCGAAGAAGCTGGACCGGGGATACATCCAGTCGTGGAACATCACGTTCCAGCAGGAGCTCCCCTGGCGCTTCACGGGCCAGATCGGCTACGTGGCCACGCGCTCGATCCGCCAGCTCGGGCTCGTCGACATCAACGCCGGCCAGGTCATCGGCGCCGGTGACGAGGGCAAGCCCCTGCAGGCGGAGTTCGGCAGGACCGCTTCGACCGTGCTGCTGCAGCCCGTCGGTACCGGCAAGTACGACTCGTTACAGGTGCAGCTGCAGCGGCGCTTCACCGCCGGCCTGAGCCTGAGCGCGAGCTATACCTGGGGCAAGGCCATCAGCCCCAACGAGAACAGCTCGTTCACCCCGAACGTCCAGGCCGTGGGCTACATGAGCCGCAATCGCGCCCTCACCGGCACGGATCGCACCCACAACCTGGGCATCACCAGCGTGTGGGAGATCCCGCTCGGGAAGGGCCGGCGCTGGCTGAACGAGGGCGGCGTGCTCTCGGCCATCCTCGGCGGCTGGCAGGTGAACAACATGATCAGCATCATGAGCGGCGTCCCCTTCAGCGTGTTCGCCGACGGCACCTCGCTGAACCTGCCGGGGAGCAACCAGACGGCGGACCAGGTCAAGCCGGCGGTGAAGCTCGGCGGGGTCGGGAGGGGAACGCCGTACTACGATCCGACCGCCTTCGCCGACGTCACCGAGGCCCGCTTCGGCAACACCGGCTACAACTTCCTGCGCGGGCCGGGCCTGTTCAACTGGGACTTCGGGTTGACACGGGAGTTCACCGTCACCAGGGACGTCAAGCTGCAGTTCCGGCTGGAGGCGTTCAACTTCACGAACACCCCCCATCTCGCGACGCCGGACAACAACGTCGGAGACGGCGAGGACTTCATGACGATCACCAGTGTGCAGGATCTCAGCCGCGAGGGGATCGACGAGCGGCAGTTCCGTCTGGGCCTGCGCCTCGTCTTCTAGGTGGGCGGCACCGAGGGGGCCGCCTTCGGCTGAGCCCGGCCGAGCCCGAGCCGGAGGACGGTCGTGGCGGCGAGGGCCATGGACGCAGCGAGGAAGTAGAGGCCCCCTTCGAAGGACCCCGTCAGCGCCTCCACGCTGCCGATCACCCAGGGCCCCATGAAGCCCCCGAGGTTGCCGACCGAGTTGATGAGGCCGATGCTGCCCGCGGCCGCCGATTCGGTGAGGAAGAGGCTCGGCATCGCCCAGAACGCGGGCAGGTAGGACTTGAAGCCGGCGTAGGCGACCATGAAGCACGCGACGGTGAGCGGGAGATGGCCGCGGCTCTGCGTGGACACGAGGATGGCGACGGCGGCGGCGGCCATCGGGACGGCCGCGTGCAGCCGCCGCTCCTTCGCCCGATCCGAGCTCCAGCCCACGAACAGCTGGCCGGCGAGGGCGAGGAGCGGCGGCAGGAGGATGAGCGAGGTGAGGGTGTCGTACTTGAGGGAGTACCACCGCTCGAGGATGCTGGGCAGGAAGAACTCGACGCCGTAGCTGCCCGTGACCGACAGGAAGTACACGAGCGCGAGCAGCAGCACCTTGGGGTGGCGCAGGGCCTCGGCCAACGTCATCCGGTGTTTCGCGAACCCGGCCGCCTTCTCCCGCTCGAGCTCGGCCACGAGGGCTGCCCGCTCGTCGGGCGACAGCCA
Organism: uncultured Acidobacteriota bacterium; assembly: GCA_963697835.1. Lineage (GTDB taxonomy): Bacteria > Acidobacteriota > Vicinamibacteria > Fen-336 > Fen-336 > DATBSL01. The sequence continues at coordinate 776,668 of CAVOPG010000001.1, forward strand.
CCGTGCCTGCCAGGGCCGGTCGGTGAGGGCGAAGAGCACGACGACACCCATCACGACCGCCGGAATGCCCCAGCCGACGTAGATCCACTGCCAGCCCGAAAGGCCGAGCACCTTCGGGTGATGGACGAGAACCCCCGCCACCACCTCGTCGGTGCCGATGCGCAGGAGGAGGTTCGAGATCTTCGGGCTCAAGAGCTGTGCGACCGGAGTCGCCACGAAGAAGAAGGCGAGGGCGCGGGCCCGGTCGCGGCTCGGGAACCAGTGGGTGAGGTAGACGATCACCCCGGGAAAGAAGCCGGCCTCCGCCAGCCCCAGCAGGAACCGCACGAGGTAGAAGTCGAACGGCGTCCGAACCGTGGCGGTGAGCGCGGCCATGACGCCCCACGTGATCATGATGCGGGAGATCCAGAGGCGGGCGCTCCACTTCTCGACGATGAGCGTGCCCGGGATCTCGAGGAGGAAGTAGCCCAGGAAGAAGATGCCGGCGCCGAAGCCGATGACCGCGTTGTCGAAGCCGGGCAGCTCGCGGCTCATGGTGAGCTTGGCGATGGCCACGTTCGCGCGGTCGACGAACGCGATGACGTAGGAGATGAAGAGGATCGGGAGGAGACGCAGGTAGGCCTTCCGCCGGGCGCGGTCGAGGGGGCTCACCGGGACGACGGCCGGCGGTCCGGCCGGGGGAGACATGCCGCCCTTCGTATCACAACTGTCGGGGCGTCGGGCGTCGGCCCCGTCTCCGCCCGCCTTCGAGGTATCCTCTGGCATCCCGCGCCCGGAGGAGGTTCTGGCCACGATGTCGAGCGACCCGGTGACCCCTGAGGATCTCCGAGGGGTCTTCGCCGTTCCGCCGCTGCCCCGGAGGCCCGACACCCGGCGCACGCTGGACCTCGACGAGGCGGAGCGCGTGGCCGCACATATCGCGCGGGGCGGGATCACCCGCCTGCTCTACGGCGGAAACGCGTTCCTCTATCACGTCACGCTCGCCGAGTACGCGACGCTCGTCGACTGGCTGGCCGGCTTCCCGAAGGAGCGCTGGGCGATCCCGAGCCTGGGCCCGTCGTTCGGCCGGGCGATCGACCAGGCGCGGCTCCTGCGGCGGCATTCCTTCCGGGCCGCGATGATGCTGCCGTGCAGCGATCCGCGCGACGCGGCGGGACTGGAGGCGGGCCTGCGCGAGATCGCGGAAGCGGCCGGGCTGCCCCTCATCGTCTACCTCAAGTCCGAGGACGGCTTCGGGGCGGATCGGGAGCGAGGCCAGGACGCCATCGGCCGGCTCGTGAGCGACGGCGTGTGCGTCGCCGTCAAGTACGCGGTCGTGCGGCCCGACCCCGGTCAGGACGCGTACCTCGACGGGCTGCTCCGGCGCGTGGACCGGGGGAGGGTCGTGAGCGGGATCGGGGAACGGCCCGCCGTCGTTCACGGGCAGAAGTTCGGGCTGGCCGGCTTCACCACCGGCTCGGGCTGCCTCGCTCCGCGCCTCAGCAACGCACTGCTCGCCGCCATGGCCAAAGGCGACTGGGCCCGGGCCGCGGCGCTTCGCTCCCGGTTCCTGCCGCTCGAGGATCTGCGCGACGCGTGGGGCCCCGCCCGCGTCCTCCACCACGCCACCGAGCTCGCAGGGGTCGCTCGGACCGGGCCCATCCCGCCGTACGTCTCCGCTCTCGAGGCGGAGAAGCTCGAGCGCCTCGCGCCCGTGGCGCGCGCCCTGCGGGAGGGTGACGCGTGAGCCGCCCCCGCAAGTCGCCGGAGGACCTGCGCAGCCACCGCTGGTTCGGCCGAGACGACGTGCGGTCCTTCGGGCACCGCTCGCGCGCCAAGCAGTCGGGCTTCGACTCCGAGGATGTCCAGGGCAAGCCGGTCATCGCCATCCTCAACACCTGGAGCGACGCCAACCCCTGCCACGCCCACTTCCGCCTGCGCGCCGAGGAGGTCAAGCGGGGGATCTGGCAGGCGGGAGGCTTCCCGATGGAGATCCCGCTCCTCACCCTGGGCGAGACGTTCATGAAGCCCACCACCATGCTCTACCGGAACCTCCTCGCCATGGAGGCGGAGGAGGCGCTGCGGTCCTATCCCGCCGACGGGGCGGTCCTCCTCGGCGGGTGCGACAAGACCGTTCCCGCCCTGCTGATGGGGGCCACGAGCATGAACCTGCCCGCGCTCTTCGTGCCCGCCGGCCCCATGCTGCGCGGCAACTGGCGCGGCCAGACGCTCGGCAGCGGCAGCGACGTGTGGAAGTACTGGGCCGAGCGGCGGGCGGGGGCGCTCGACGAGTGCGCGTGGCGCGAGATGGAGGACGGCATCGCGCGCTCCTTCGGGACCTGCATGACGATGGGGACCGCCTCCACCATGGCCGCCGCCGCCGAGGCGCTCGGCATGACGCTGCCGGGGGCCTCGTCGATTCCCGCCGCCGACTCCGCCCACTCGCGGATGGCCGCCGCCGCGGGGCGGAGGATCGTGGAGATGGTCTACGAGGACCTCACGCCGCGGGAGATCCTCACCACCGACGCGTTCGAGAACGCGGTCGTGGCGACGATGGCCCTCGGGGGATCGACGAACGCCATCATCCACCTGATCGCGATGGCGGGCCGGGCGGGGGCGAGCCTCGACCTCGACCGCTTCGACACCCTTTCTCGCCGCACCCCCTTCCTCGCGAACATCCGCCCCTCGGGCCGCTACCTGATGGAGGACTTCTTCTACGCGGGCGGCCTCCGCGGCCTCCTCGCCCGCCTCGAAGGTCTCCTCCACGCCGACTGCCTCACCGCGAACGGCCGCAGCCTCGGCGAGAACGTGAAGGGAGCCGACGTCTTCGACGACGACGTGATCGCGACGCGCGAGAGTCCCGTCGGCCCCGAGGGCGGGGTGGCCGTCCTGCGCGGCAACCTCGCCCCCGACGGCGCAGTCATCAAGCACACCGCGGCCGAGCGGCGGCTCCTCACCCACGCGGGCCCGGCCGTCGTCTTCCGGAACTACGCCGACCTCGAGGCCCGCATCGACGATCCCGCCCTGCCCGTCACCGCCGACTCCGTCCTCGTCCTCCAGGACGCCGGTCCCCTCGGGGCGCCGGGGATGCCCGAGTGGGGCATGCTGCCCATCCCGAAGAAGCTCCTCGCCCAGGGCGTGCGGGACATGGTGCGGATCTCCGACGCCCGCATGAGCGGGACCGCGTACGGGGCCTGCGTCCTGCACGTGGCCCCCGAGTCGTTCGTGGGAGGGCCGCTCGCATTCGTGCGCGACGGCGACGTCGTCGAGCTGGACGTACCGGGGCGGCGGCTCTCCCTGCGCGTGCCGGACGAGGAGCTCGGCCGGCGCCGGCAGGACTGGAAGCAGCGCGAGGTGGACTACCCGCGCGGCTTCGGCCGGCTCTACGCGCGCCACGTGACGCAGGCCGACAAGGGCTGCGACTTCGACTTCCTGGAGGGCACGGCTCGAGTCCCCGAGCCGGAGATCCACTGATGGAGATCCCGAAGAACGCGTTCAAGCGGGCCCTCGCGGAGGGAGGGCGGCCTATCGGCTTCTGGCTGTCGCTCGGCAGCCCGGCGGTGGCCGAGCTCGTGGCCGGGGCCGGATACGACTGGGTGCTCGTCGACACCGAGCACGCCCCCAACGAGGTGCCCGACGTGATCCACCAGCTCCGGGCCCTCGAGGGCGGCACGGCGTCTCCGGTCGTGCGCCCGGCGTGGAACGATCCCGTGCTCATCAAGCGCCTGCTCGACGCCGGGGCCCAGAGCCTGCTCGTGCCGTTCGTGCGCAACGCCGAAGAGGCGGCGCGCGCCGTAGCGGCCACGCGCTACCCGCCGACAGGGATCCGGGGCGTGGCGACGATCACCCGGGCCAGCCGCTACGGCCGGGTGACCGACTACGTCCACGCGGCCGAGGCCGAGCTCTGCGTGGTCGTCCAGCTCGAGACGCGCGGGTCCCTCGTCGAGCTCGAAGCCATCGCGGCCGTACCCGGTGTGGACGCGCTCTTCGTCGGCCCGTCCGACCTCGCCGCCGACCTCGGCCACCCGGCGACCCGCGCCACTCGGAAGTGCAGGCCGCGATCGTGGACGCCTGCGCCCGGTGCTCGCGGCTCGGGAAGCCGCTCGGCACCTTCGCGCCGATCGAGGACGACGCCCGCCGCTACCTCGAGATGGGCGTCCGGTTCGCCGCGGTGGGGGCCGACGCGGTCGTGCTCCGGCGGGGCGCCGACGCGCTCCGCGAGGCCTTCCGCAATCCCGCCCACCCATGACCACGGAGGGCCGGTCGGCCGGCGGGCCTCGCGCCGGCGATCGTGACGCGGCCCCCTCGACCGCTACGCGGAAGAGCGCGAGGCCCGGGCTGGGAGCCGAGCCCACCCGGGCGCGTTACGGGGTCGTGGGTTTCGCCGTCGCATTGGCGGTGATCCAGTACATCGACCGGGTGTGTATCTCGCAGGCGGCGCCGCTCGTCTCGGAGGACCTCGGGCTGTCGCCCCGCCAGATGGGTTACGTATTCTCCGCCTTCACGCTGGCGTACGCCCTCTTCGAGATTCCCGCCGGCTATCTCGGAGACCGCATCGGCCCGCGCAAGGTGCTCCTTCGGATCGTCCTGTGGTGGTCGTTCTTCACCGTGGCCACCGGCTGGGCGTGGAGCTGGCTGTCGCTGGTGACGACGCGGTTCCTGTTCGGCGCGGGCGAGGCCGGCTGCTTCCCGAACCTCGCCAAGGCCCTGCACCGCTGGCTGCCGTCGCACGAGCGGACGCGGGCGCAGGGCCTGCTCTGGATGAGCGCCCGCTGGGGGGGCGCGGCGACGCCGCTCCTCGTCTACTTCTGCCTCCAGCACGTGCAATGGCGCACCGCGTTCCTCCTGTTCGGCCTGATTGGCATCGCGTGGGCCGCCGCCTTTTTCGTCTGGTTCCGCGACGACCCCCGCGCACACCCGGCCGTCAACGCCGCCGAGGCGGCGCTCGTCCCGGCGGCCGCCCTCCGGTCCCCCGGCCATCTCGGCGTGCCGTGGCGCCAGTGGCTGCGATCGCGAACCGTGTGGTGCCTGTGCGGGCAGTACGCCGCCCTGAGCTACGTCTGGTACTTCTTCATCACCTGGTTCCCGACCTACCTGCTGAAGGCACGGGGCTTCGACATGAAGCAGAGCGCCTGGCTGGCCGGGACTCCGCTCCTCCTCGGAGGCTTCGGGTCCCTGGCCGCGGGCTGGCTTTCCCCCTGGCTCGCCGCCAGGCTCGGCGGGATGCGCCCGGTGCGGTGCGGGCTGGGCGCCTCCGGCTACCTCGTCGGCGCGTCGCTCCTGGTCGTCTCCACGCTCCTCGCGAACCCCTACCTCGCGGTGGCGGCGATCGCGCTCGTGAGCTTCTTCAACGACCTCGCCCTGCCCGGCTCGTGGGCGACGTGCATGGACGTCGGCGGGCGCTGCGTGGCGACGCTGGGAGGCGCCATGAACATGATGGGCAACTTCGGCGGCTTCCTGTCGCCGATCGTGACCGGCTACGTCGTCGAACGGACGGGGAGCTGGACGGGGTCGTTCTACGTCGCGGCCACCGTCTACGTCGCGGGCGCTCTCTGTTGGCTCGCCCTCGACCCGGTGACGCCGCTCGAGAAGCCGGCGGGAGAGCGACTAGCGGTGGAGGAGGCATGGTAGGAATGGAGCCGGAGATCCACGACGAGCTCGAGCGCCGGATCTACGAGACGATCATCTCGTTTCCGGGGCGGCTCGACGAGATGGAGACGCGCAGCGAGGACAACTGCCGTCTGCTCGCGAGTCGTATCGCAGACCTCGTGCGGCAGCACGGAGGCTCGGGGACCGCAGGCCCCGCCTGAAGGAACAGGCGGCGGCGAGCTTCATCTCCGGCCCTCCGGATCGTTCCTCGCGAGCAGCCAGCCCACGACGAAGAACACGGCCCCCACCCCCGTCAGCGCGACCATGACCCGCAGTTGGCTGCCCGAGGACATGAACACGGCCCGCGTGACGAGTATCAGGCCGAAGAGCTGGAGACCGCGCCCGACGAAGTAGAGAGTCCAGCCGGTCCGGTTGGCGTTCTTTCGCCTCACGGTCGCAAGTCCCTTCGATGGGGGCGCCGACGGCATCCTGGCATTCTCCGGCGAGTCGCACCCGCGAATCTAGCCGCCTTGGCACTCGAGTGGCAACCTCCTGGCCAACGCCGGATGGCGCAGGCGCAGGGCGAATCCCGCCGTGGCCTGCCCGACTTTCGCGATATTCTGGAGCCGCGCGGGCCCTGGAAGGTGGGACGCACGAGTCGGGTCCTGCCAATCACGCCCGCCTGGGGAGGCCCATAGTGCTCACTCCGCTGAAGAAATCCGAGGTCTGGTTCGTGACCGGAAGCCAGCATCTCTACGGCCCCGAGACCCTGCGCCAGGTGGCCGAGAACTCCCGGACGATCGCAGAGGCCCTCGACCACTCCCCCCGGATCCCCTGCCGGGTCGAGTTCAAGCCGGTGGTCAAGACACCGGAGGAGGTGCTCGCCTTGCTCTCCGAGGCCAACACGGCGCCGGCCTGCGTCGGCCTCGTCTTCTGGATGCACACGTTCTCGCCCGCCAAGATGTGGATCGCCGGGCTCACCGCGCTCCGAAAGCCCTACGCCCACCTCCACACCCAGTTCAACCGCGATCTGCCCTGGGGCACGATCGACATGGACTTCATGAACCTGAACCAGGCCGCCCATGGCGACCGGGAGTTCGGGCACATCTGCACGAGGATGCGGCACGACCGCAAGGTCGTGGTCGGCCACTGGCAGGAAGAAGGCGTCCACGAGCGCCTCGACGTCTGGATGCGGGCGGCGTGTGCCTGGGCCGACAGCCGGCGGCTCAAGCTCGCCCGCTTCGGCGACAACATGCGCGAAGTGGCGGTCACCGAGGGGGACAAGGTCGCTGCCCAGGTGCAGTTCGGGTACTCCGTGAACGGATACGGGGTCGGCGATCTCGTCGCTCGGGTCAAGCAGGCGACGGATGCCGAGGTGGACCGCCTGGTGAAGGAGTACTCCGAGCTCTACGAGGTCAAGGTCTCGAGTGAGCAGAGGGGAGCAGTCCGGGGACAGGCCCGCATCGAGCTGGGACTGCGGGCCTTCCTTGCCGACGGGGGCTTCTCCGCCTTCACCGACACCTTCGAGGACCTCCACGGCCTCGAGCAGCTTCCGGGGCTGGCCGTGCAGCGCCTGATGGCCGAGGGCTACGGCTTCGGGGCCGAGGGCGACTGGAAGACGGCGGCTCTCGTGCGGGCGGTGAAGGTGATGGGGACCGGTCTCCCCCGCGGCACCTCCTTCATGGAGGACTACACCTACCACCTCGACCCGAAGGGAGCGAAGGTCCTCGGTGCCCACATGCTCGAGGTCTGCCCCACCATCGCCCAGGGCCGGCCCACGCTCGAGGTGCATCCCCTCAGCATCGGCGGCAAGGCCGATCCCGCGCGCCTCGTGTTCCAGGCGGCCCCCGGACCCGCCCTCAACGCCGCGGTCATCGATCTCGGCAACCGCTTCCGTCTTGTCGTCAACGCCGTGGACGTGGTGGCGCCGGACGCGCCCCTGCCGAAGCTCCCCGTGGCCCGGGCGCTGTGGGTCCCGCGGCCGAACCTCGAGGTGGCGGCGGCGGCGTGGATCCACGCCGGCAGCTCCCACCACACCGCTTTCAGCCTCGCGGTCACCCCGGAGCATCTCCGGGACTTCACCGGAATGGCCGACGTCGAGTTCGTGCTGATCGACGAGCACACCCGGCTTCCCGAGCTCCAGAAGGAGCTGCGCTGGAACGACGCCTGCTACTGATGGCGCCGGCGCTTCAGGCGCAGGACATGACGTCTCGCGTGCAGACGCTCGCGCCGGTCATGACCGGAATCGTGCCTCTCGCAGCCTTCTACCCGGCCGAGGAGTCTCACCAGGACTACTACATCAAGAACGTCCGCCAGTACTGGGCCTACCGCTCGGGCTGCGGGCGCGATCAGCGGCTGCGGGAGCTGTGGGGCTCCGACCACTGAGCCCCGTTCGCGGCTGCGCTCAACGCACCTTCCACTCCTGGATACCCGCCGACCGCTCCGGCTGCAGGACCACCTCGAGGCGCAGGCCGCTCGTCGTCAACGGCTCGAACGTGACCTTGTTGTACCGGTCCGGCTCGACGCCGAGAGGTCCCGAGGTCTCCACCGGCTTCCAGGCCTCGCCGTCCTTGTAGAGGATTCGCCAGGCCGCCGGCACACGGCACTCCCCGGTGTCGTCGAACCAGTACACCTCCACCTCCGACACCGCGCTCGGCTTCTCGAAGGCGTACTCGACCCACTCCGTGGTGCCCTTCTCGGGCCACCAGTGGAAGAAGGAGCTGGTGGCGTCCCGGGAGCTGCGCGGCTCGTTCTGGTCGTTGGCCGCCCGGGGGTCGTGGCCCCCCCGCGAGGAGCTCACCGCGGCTCGGGAGGCCAGGGTCGGCAGGGGTTGGGGCCGCGCGCTCATCTCACGGTTGGGGATGAAGACCAGCATCTCCCCCGGTCCGCGGTTCGCCCAGGCGTAGTAGGGGATGGCCGTGAAGTCCTGCTCGTGTCGCGTCACCTTCCCCTTCGCGTCGTAGGCGAGGGCGACGGCGCGTCCGGTGACGACCTGGACGCCGTTCAGGACGTCGGGCCGGAACTGGCTCGAGAGCGTCGCGTCGTCGGGCAGGAGGAGGTTGCGCACCTTGCCGCCGGCGTTGTCCGGCCACTCGGCCGCGTACACGAGGGGACCGCGCTGCAGCGCCACCCGCCCCTGGTCGGCCTCGACCGAGGGATGCGCCACGACGCGGCGGACCGGCATCGGCAGGCCCAGCTCGATCACGTCACCCGTCTTCCAGCGGCGATCGAGCCTCGCGTAGCCCTTCTCGAGAGTGGGGACGAGCGCCTGCCCATTGACCCGAAGCGTCGCCTTCGCGTCGGACGCATCGGCGTAGCGGTAGAGGTCGCTCGGCACCGCCTCGCCGCGGGCCCACCCCGGGACCCGGACCCGGATCGACAAGGGGCCCTCGCGGTCGGGGCGCACCGTGATCCGGACCGCGCCGTCCCAGGGATAGCGCGTCTCCTGGACGAGCTTCACCTTGCGCCCGCCGTCCATCTCGATCTCGGCCGTGCTCGCCACGAAGAGGTTCACGTAGATGGCGTCGCCCTCCTTGGCGTAGACGTAGCCGGGGACCGAGGCGAGGAAGCGGGTCATGTTGCCGGGGCAGCACGCGACGCCGAACCAGGGGCTGCGCTGGTGCTGGCCGGCCGACTCGAGGGGGTTCGGGTAGAAGAACGAACGGCCGTCGAGAGAGACGCCGGAGAGGAGGCCGTTGTAGAGCGTCCGCTCCATCACGTCCACGTACCGGGCGTCGGCGTGCAGCAGGAACAGCCGGTGGTTCCAGAAGTCGTTGCCGATGGCGGCGCAGGTCTCGTTGTAGGCACTCATGTTGGGCAGCTCGTAGTCCCTCCCGAACGCCTCCCCGGAGCCGGTCGACCCGATGCCCCCGGTGAGGTAGAGCTTGCGGTCCACCACGTTCTGCCAGATTCGGCCCATGGCGTCCACGTAGGCCTGCTCCCCGGTGAGCGCCGCCACGTCCGCCATGCCCGAGTACATGTACGTGGCGCGCACGGCGTGGCCGACGGCCTCGCTCTGCTCCACCACTTTCTGGTGCGACTGGTTGTACGTGCGGCCGGCCCCTTCCGTGCCGTCGGGGCCGCGCTCGTCCAGCAGGAACTTCGCGAGCGCGAGGTAACGCGCGTCACCCGTGACACGGTAGAGCTTGACGAGGCCCATCTCGGTGATCTGGTGCCCGGGCCAGATCGACCGCTTTCCCGGCCCGAAGGTCCGGTCCAGCAGCTCGGCCGTCCGAATGGCCACGTCCAGAAGCGTCCGCTTGCCGGTGGCCTGGTAGTGAGCCACCGCCGCCTCGTACAGGTGCCCCAGGTCGTACAGCTCGTGGCTGTCCACCTTCTCCCGGCTCCAGCGCTCCTTCCCCGCCCAGCGGTGCGGGTTCTCGGGGTCGATGGTCCGGGTCGTGTAGAGGTAACCGTCCTTCTCCTGGGCCGCGGCGATCTTCTCGATGAGACCGTCCAGGTACGCTTCCAGCTTCGGATCGGGCTTGACGCTCAGCGTGTAGGCGGCGCCCTCGATCACCTTGTAGACGTCGGTGTCGTCGAAGGGGTACCCGGGGGGCGACTTGTCCTCGAGCGTTTCGCCCCGGAGGACGGCGGCCGCCCGCTCGAAGTGATAGATGCGTTTCGTCTCCTCGCACTTCTCGAAGGCGAAGGGAATCGTCACCGTCCGATTGACCTCGATGCGCGGCAGCCAGAAGGCGTCGTTGAAGTGCACCGCGGTGAAGGGCACGGGCTGGACGGGGTAGTCGCGGGGTGGCTTTCCGACGGCGTCTCCGGCTTCCGCTCGAACGGGACCGGCCGGGCAGAGGGCGGCGCCGAGGGCCAGCGTGATCGCGATCCGGAGTGCGTCGTTCTTCATGGGCGGGCCTCCCCCGAGCGGTTGACTCGCAGGATGATGACGGACACGGAGCGCGGGGGCAACGACACCTGGAAGCTGCCGCCCGCGGGGATGACTTCGCGACGCGGGCGAATCGCATCAGGCGTGGCGAAGCTGTTGCGCGTCTCCAGGCTGTCCGCCGTGATCAGGTGCCAGGTCGCTTGCGGACCGACGTCGACGCCGCGCAGGTCGACCCGGGTGGTGACGGCGCTCGTCGGCCCGGTATTGACCACCTTGACGTAGATCTCGCGGCCGCCTTCGGACCGGCTGACCACCGCGTCGAGGACCGGCACGCGCGTGCCCTCGCGGCTGGCGTCGAACGTCGGTCCCTCGACCGTGGTCTTGAGCCGGTCCCGCCCGAGGTGCTGGCCGTAGAGGAGGTTGACGTAGTAGGGCGGGGAGACGAAGACGCCGTCGCGGCTGGCTTGAATGATGCCGCCGGGCCATCCGTTGACCAGGTCGGATTCGGCGCTCAGGGCCACGAGCGGGCTCGTGCGCTCGAACACGTTCATCAGCCGCGCCCCGTAGAGCGCGGCCTCCATCGAGTACAGGCGGGACTCGGGCAGGTCCAGCCCCCACTCGTTGATGTTGAGCAGGATCCGGCGGCCCGGCGCCTCCGCCTGGATGAGCTTCTCGACGTCCTTGTAGAAGCGCTCGTAGTGGAGCGGCCGGGCCATCAGGTTGCGCGCGTCGCCGGCCATCTCCTTCCGCCCGTAGTAGTGGTGAATCGCCAGCTGGTCGATCTTGTCGCCGGCGATCCGGAGCACGGTGCGGTTCCACTCCATGTCGTTGTCGCCGACCGCGATGAACTCGATGGTGGAGTCGACGGCGTGCATGGCCTGGTGGTACCGGAGGTAGTTGCGGGCGTAGGTCAGGGCGTCGGAGTGCCCGCGTACCCAGTCGCCCCAGATCTCGTTGCCCAGCTCCCAGTACTTGACGTGGTAGGGCTCGGGATGCCCGTTGGCGGCGCGCATGGCCCCGAGCCGCGAGGTGGCGGGGCCGTTGCAGTACTCGACCCACGCGGCGGCTTCCTCTGCCGTCGCGCCCCGTCCTTCCACGTTGACCGTGATCGACGGCTCCGCTCCCACGCGGCGGCAGAAGGCGACGAACTCGTCCGTGCCGATGTCGCCGGGCTCCGGCTCGCGGCTCCAGGACAGATTGACCCAGACGGGACGGCGGTCCCGGGGGCCGACGCCCCACATCCAGTGGTAGTCCTGCGCGACGTTGCCGCCGGGCCAGCGAACGAACGCAGGGCGCAGCGCCGCCACGCGCGCCTCGACATCGGCCCGGATTCCACCGACGGCATCCCCCGGCATGAGCGACACCCGATCGACCCACACGCGCCCGCGCCCCTCGAAGAGAATGGCCAGCCGGGCGTGGGAATCGGCCCGGTCCGGAATGAGCGTGAACGGGTACTGCCTCCAGTCGGCCTCGAAGTGCCCGATCTCCGCCTCGGCATACGTCCGCCCGCCGGATACGTCCTCCTCCAGGGCCACGAGGATGCGCCCCTCGTAGTCGGTCGTCTTCAGCCAGAGATACCCGCGGTAGGCGACCCCCGCCCGGACCGGGATGCGCGGCTGGTAGACCCCGTGCCGCTCGACCGTGCCCTCGCCCAGGTCCACGCGGAGTGAATGCTGCACCGGCTTCTCGTCGAGGAGGTCGAGCGCGACGGGACAGGCGACCGAGTCGTCCCAGAGGAGGCTCATGCCGTAGTCGTGGATGCGGTCGTCCGGATAGCGTTCCCAGTAGCGCGACAGGCCGAAGTTGTTCGCCGCCTCGTCGAAGCCGCGGTTGCGCACCAGCTCGGCGGACAACCCCCCTTTGACGCCTTCGTACATGAACTCGGCGAACTGCCCGTAGAGCCGGCTGTCGATCTGGCCCTCGACCTGCGCGGCGTCGACGATGATGCGGGCCTCCTGCACCGCGGCAGCGGAGGCGAGGGAGGGCGAGTCTCTGGTCGGAGGCGCCGCCGCTGCCGCGGAACGCGGTCCGGTGGCTCCTCCCCAGAGCATCAGTCCGAGGAGGACACCCCCCAGGCAGAATTCCCCTGATCCACTGCGCTGGCGACAGAGCACGAGGTCCCGCATCGCTCGTCAGCTCGACGCCGCGGCCAACGTCAGCACGACGACCGACCGTGGCGGAAGCCGTGCCTCGAGCGCGGAACCCTGGAGCGTGGCGCCCGTGAAGGCCGCCGGCTGCACGCGGTTCGGGGCGTCCACGGTGTTGTGCGCGTCGAGGGTGTCGCCGGTGAGGACGCGGCCGGTCACGGAGGCGAGCTTGGGCCCCTGGATGGTCGCCGCCACCGCCACCGCCGCCTTCGGATCGAGGTTGACGAGGCTCACGTGCACGCGCCCCTGCGCGTCCTTCGAAGCCGACGCGCTGACCGCGGGGATCTTCTCGCTGCCCTGCGTGTAGTCGTCCGTCTCGAGGTCGAGGGGCACGAAGGTCGCGTCGTGATGCACCTGGTACATGTCGAAGACGTGATAGGTCGGCGTCAGCACCATCTTCTCACCGTCGGTCAGGATGAGCGCCTGGAGCACGTTGACGAGCTGGGCGATGTTGGCCATCTTCACGCGCCGGGCGTGGGCGTGGAAGATGTTGAAGGTCGCGCCCGCGACGACCGCGTCTCGAATCGAGTTCTGCTGGACGAGAAACGCCGGGTTGCTGCCCGGGAGGGGAGAGTACCAGGTCCCCCACTCGTCGACGAAGAGCCCGATCCGGCCTTCGGGATCGTGCTTCGCCATGATCTCCTCGGCCTCGACCAGCAGGCCGTCCATCTTGAGGGCGTCGCGGAGGATGGCGAACCACTGGTCCTCGCCGAAACCGATCGAGGGAAGCTTGTCCTCCCACCGGGCGCTTCCGGTCGTGTAGTAGTGCATGGAGATGCCTTCGATCCCGCGACGAACGCGCCCGGCCAGCACGTCCAGCCACTCGAGCCGCGTCCCGCCGGGGCCGGCGGCGACGCGGGTGAGCTCGTTGGGGGCCCAGTTCCGCGCGTAGACGCTGAAGCGCCGATACAGGTCGGAGTAGTACTCGGGCGTCATCTCGCCGCCGCAGCCCCAGTTCTCGTTGCCGATCCCCAGGAAGGGGACCTTCCACGGCTCCTTCCGGCCGTTGGCGGCGCGGCGCTTGGCGAGCTCGCTGTCGCCGCCGAAGGTCATGTACTCGACCCAGTCGGCCATCTCCTGCGGGGTCCCGCTGCCCACGTTGGCGGCAATGTAGGGCTCGGCCCCGATCTGCTCGCAGAGGTCGAGAAACTCGTGCGTGCCGAAGCGGTTGTCTTCAACCACGCCGCCCCAGTGGATGTTGACCCGACGGGGCCGCTTCTCCGTCGGTCCGACGCCGTCCGCCCAGTGGTATTGGTCGGCAAAGCAGCCGCCGGGCCAGCGCAGGTTGGGGATCTTGATGCGGCGCAGGGCCTGGACGATGTCGTTGCGGACGCCGCGGGTGTTGGGAATCTTCGACTCGGGAGAGACCCAGAGACCGTCGTAGATGCAGCGGCCGAGGTGCTCGGCGAAGTGGCCGTAGATGTGCCGGCTGATCCTCGGCCCGGACTCGTTGGCGCGGATCGTCAGCGAGGCGTGCTTCATTTCCTGCGCCGACACGACCTCGCTCGCCGCCTGCAGGAGGAAGAGGCCTCCGAGGCCCAGCCAGAGACTCGAAATGGTCGGGAACCTCCGCATCATCGTCGGCCTCCTCGGTTTCTCCTCGACGGTTGAAGGGTCCGTCTCAGGCGACTTGCAGCTCCAGGGCGACGACGGCCTGCTTGGGAACGGTCACGTGGGCCGCGTCGCCGCGGACCTTCACGGTCAGGTCCTTCAGGGTCACGTTGTCGGGGTCGTCGAAGGTGTTCGTGGCCGTCATCTTCTCGTGGGTCAGGACGCTCCCGCGCCCCTCGGCCACTCGGCCGCCCCCGCCCAGGCGGATGCGGGCGGAGACCGCGGCATCCAGGGACGGATTGGTCAGCGTGACCGCGAGCCGCCGGTCGCGGATAGAGGCCGAGCCGGAGAGCCCGGCGAGCCTCGCCGACCCTTCCAGGACGGGCACCGTCAGCTCGGGGATCCCGATCTGCATCGGGATGGCACGAGCTCCCATGTGAGGACGATACATCTCGAACGCGTAGTACGCCGGTGTCCGCGTGTACTTGTCCTCGACGGCGGCGAAGAGGGAATGCAGGCAGTTGATCGTCTGCGCCACGTTGGCCATCTCGATCTTCTCCGCGTGCCGGTTGAAGACGTCGAACGTCATCGCCGCGTGCAGCGCGTCCCGCAAGGTGATCGTCTGGCTGAGAAGGTAGGCGGGCCCGAGCTCGGTCCCCCCGCTGTACCAGTTGCCCCACTCGTCGATGACGAGCCGGGTGCGGTGCTCGGGATCGTACCTCTCCATCAGGCGCCAGTGATCTTCGATGATCCCTTCGATGCGCACGCCCTTGTGAAGGACGCCGTACCAGCCCCTCTCGTCGAACGTGGCGCCGTTCTCCGAGGTCTGGCGGAAGTCCGTGTAGTAGTGCAGCGCGAAGCCGTCCACGCGCGAGCGGTGACCCCGCAAGCCCTCGAAGAAGCCCTCCGTCCAGCCCAGGTCCTTGTCGGCGGAGTGGCCTCGAGGACCGGCGGCGACGAAGTAGGGCTCCGTGTACATGGGGAACTGCGTCACGAACTTGCGGTACAGGGTGGCGTACTCGCCGCCCGTCATGTCTCCGCCGCAGCCCCAGGACTCGTTCCCCACGCCCCAGTACCTGATGGCGAACGGCTCCGCGGCGCCGTTCTTCGCCCGCTCGTCGGCCAGTGAGACCGTGCCGAGAGGAGCGTTGCAGTACAGCACCCAGTCGTGGAACTCCCTGGGAGTTCCCGAGCCGACGTTCGCCGCGACGTAGGGCTCGGCCCCGACCAGCCGGCAGAGGCGCATGAACTCGTGGATGCCGAAGTGGTTCGTTTCCGTCGCGCGCACGCCTGCGGGCATGCGGGGCTCCCAGAAGTTGTAGGTGCGGGGACGCTTGTCGGCGGGGCCGATGCCGTCGCGCCAGTGGTAGGAGTCGGCGAAGCAGCCCCCCGGCCAGCGCAGGTTCGGCGCGCCGATGCGCTTCATGTCCTCGACGAACTGCTTTCGGATGCCGTCGACGTTCGGGATCTTCGAATCGCGGCCGACCCAGATGCCGTCGTAGATGACACCCCCGAGGTGCTCGACGAAGTGCCCGTAGAAATGCGGGTTGATCACGGGGCCGGGCGTGGCGGGCGTCAGCACGATCTCGGCGTCGGCGGCGAGAGAGGCCCGGGAGGCGGCGAGCGCGCTGATCCCGGCGCCGGCCGCGGTCCTGAGGAATGCGCGTCGCTGCACGGAGACACACCTCCAATCACCACCGGGATGACGTCACGCCGGTTTGACCCGCCAATAGACGGCAAAGCGCTGCCCGAAAAGGCGGTTCAAGGGAACGAGCGACAGGGGGCGGGGCTGCCCGGTGATGCGGAAGGCGAGCCCGCCTTCCGCGGCCGCTCTCGTCCAGTCGCCCGGGCTTCCGGCCACGACCTCGACGTCGCGCCGATCCAACGAGGAATCGGCGGCCGGCCGGATCCAGTCGCCGGGATGGGTGGAGGGCGCGATCAGATCGGGCGCCGGGACGGGCCGGCCGCGCATCCCCTCCCCGCGCCGCGCGTTCACCGGGTCCGCGTACATCTTCTCGTAGGTGAGCCCCTCGTTGCCCAGCGTGCCGGCCAGCACCAAGGGGCCGTACATGAAGGCCTGCACCGTCGGGTCGTCGGGCATCGGGTGCGCGTGCACCTCCATGGGCACGCTCACCTCCAGGCGGTCGCCGCTCTTCCAGGTCCGCTCGATCGTCCAGTAGCTGGACGGCTTCGCCGAGGCGTCCTGCGTCTCGCCGTTGAGCCTCACCGCGATGCCCCGCGTCGCCCAGTAGGGAACGCGGACGCGGAGGCTCAACGTCACCGGCTTCTCGCACTGGAACTCGAGGTGGATCCGGTCGTCGTCGGGGAATCGCGTCTCCTGGCGGATGAAGAGCCCCTTCTCGGGCCAGTGCAGCCGGGCGGGAACGAAGAGGTTGACGTACAGGCTGCGGTCGTCGTGGAAGAAGATGCTGTCGGCCAGCTTGGCGAAGCTCTCCACGCCGGTGCCCGTGCAGCACCAGAAGGAATCGAACGGCAGGCTGAACAGCTTCCAGTAGCCGGACTCGAGCGGCACGTAGAAGGTCGTCATGGCGTCGGTGGGATTCAGGGTGCCGATGATCCCGTTGAGGAAGGCGCGCTCGTAGAAGTCGGCGGTGCGGGCCTCGGGGTTCCAGGCGAAGACGTGCCGGGTGAGCTTGAGCATGTTGTAGGTGCAGCAGCACTCCTGGGTGGTGGCGCTCAGCTCGCCGGCCAGGATCCCGGGCTCGGTGCGCCAGCGCTGCCCGTTGCTGGTGCCGCCGGTGCAGTAGGAGCGGTGGAAGGCGACCTGCTGCCAGAGGAACTCCACGATGCGGCGATACCGCTCTTCGCCGAAGAGCTCGTAGCGGCGGGCGGCGCCAAGGAGCTTGGCCAGCTGGGTGTTGGCGTGCAGCCCCATGAGCTCGTCGCGCCCCGCGGCCAGGGGATCGAAGATCCGGGCGTGGTCGAAGCGGTGCGCGAGATCGGCGTGGTCCCGGTTTCCGGTCACCGCGTGGAGGTTGTAGAGGAGCTCGTTCATCCCGCCGTACTCGACTTCCAGGATGCGGTCCATCTGGTCATCGCCGAGCTGGTCGGCCCACCTCTTGGCCCAGGCGACCATGCCGAGAGCGACGTCCAGGGCCCGCTCGTCACCACAGTGCTCGTACATGTCCAGCAGGCCGGCCATGATCTTGTGCAGGGTGTACCAGGGCGCCCACACCGGCAGGCGCTCCTTCAGCCGCTGCATGAACTCGGGGGGAAAGGCCGAGAGCCATCCACCGCCGTTGGCCTTCTGGCATTCCCAAAGCTCAGCGACGATGGCGCTGGCCTTGCCCTTCAGCAGCTCGTCGCCGGTGCTGCTGTACATCAGGCCACAGGCCGAGAGGTAGTGGCCCACGAAATGGCCGCGCAGCTCGATGTCGGGCCGCTCCCACCCGCCGAGCTGCTGGGCCTTCGAGGGAAGTCCGGCGGTCAACCGGAAGGCGTGGAGCAGGCGGTCCGAATCGAGGGTATGCAGATAGGCGCGGTTGCGATCCTGGAGCGTGTAGCAGCTTCCGCTCAGCAGGCGGACCTGGCTCAAGGGAAACGGGCGAGCCTTGATGGGCGCGGCCTCCTTGACCGCCCGTCCGGGTCGAGGTTCGAGGCTCTCGTCCGCCAGCGCGCGGGCAGCCAGGGGCGAGGCGGCCAGCAAGGCTCCAAACTGACGTCGGCTGAGCTTGTTCTCGGTGTCCATGGCTCGATGGAGGTGCTTATATGATACGCGGCACTCGTCGACGTCCGCGAGGTGAGCCACCATGAACGCCGTGATCGCCGCCGTCCTGATCGGCCTGGCCGCAGCGCACCCGGCGACGACCCAGACCGAGTCGTTTGCGGTGACGGTCCGCGTCGACGCCGGCCGGACTCGCGGCGGGCTCGCCCCGATCTGGCGCTTCTTCGGCGCGGACGAGCCGAACTACGCCCATATGAAGGACGGACGGAAGCTCCTCCGCACCCTGGGAGAGCTCAAGCCGAAGGCGGTCTACTTCCGCACCCACAACCTCCTGACCACCGGCGACGGCACGCCCGCCCTCAAATGGGGGAGCACCAACGCCTACACGGAGGACGCCGAGGGCCGGCCCATCTACGACTGGACCGTCCTCGACCGCATCTTCGACGCCTACATCGAGCGCGGCGTGCGGCCCTATGTCGAGATCGGCTTCATGCCCAGGGCGCTGTCGACGAAGCCCGACCCGTACCAGCACGAATGGAGGCCGGGCCTTCCCTACGGCGACGTCTACACGGGCTGGGCCTACCCACCCACCGATTACTCGAAGTGGGCCGCTCTCGTCTACCAATGGGTGAGTCACTGCGTCCTGAGGTACGGCAAGGCCGAGGTCGCGACCTGGTACTGGGAGACCTGGAACGAGGCCAACATCGGCTACTGGCAGGGCACGCGGGAGGAGTTCCTGAAGCTCCACGACCACACGATCGCGGCCGTCCGCCGCGCGCTTCCCGAAGCCAGGGTCGGGGGGCCCGACATGGCCGGCTCCGACCCGACGTTCCTCAGGGCCTTCCTCCGGCACTGCCTCGCCGAGGGCACGCCCCTCGACTTCGTCGCCTTCCACGCCAAGGGCGGACCCCGCTACGTTGACGGCCACGTGCAGATGGGGATCGCCGCCCAGCTCGCGACGATCGACCAGGGGTTTGCGACGATCGCGTCGTTCCCGGAGCTGAAGCGGACGCCGATCGTCATCGGCGAGTCCGACCCCGAGGGCTGCGCCGCCTGCCAGGGGCCGCAGCTCGCCTACCGCAACGGGACGATGTACTCGAGCTACACCGCCGCGGCCTTCGCCCGCAAGCACGAGCTGGCCGAGAGGCACGGCGTGATCCTCGAAGGCGCGCTCACGTGGGCGTTCGAGTTCGAGGACCAGGCCTACTTCGCGGGCTTTCGGGCCCTGGCCAGCAACGGCATCCCGCTGCCCGTCCTCAGCGTCTTCCGCATGTTCTCGAAGATGGGCGGACGGCGAGTGGCGGCGGAGAGCTCGGCCCAGGTGCCGCTCGAAACCATGCTCGCGGAGGGCGTGCGCGGCGCGGCCGATGTGGCGGCCCTCGCGAGCGCCGAGCCGAACCGCCTGGCCGTCATGGTCTGGCACTACCACGACGACGACGTGCCCGGGCCCGACGCCGCCGTGGATCTCGCCGTGGCCGGCCTGCCCGCCGCCATCAGCCAGGCGAAACTCGCTCACTACCGCATCGACGAGCACCACAGCAACGCCTATGCCGCGTGGAGGCGAATGGGCTCGCCGATCGCCCCCGATCGCGATCAGTACGCGGAGCTGGAGGTGGCCTCGAGGCTGGCTCTCCTGGACGCTCCGGCGAAGGTGCGCGTCGAGCGTGGCGCCGTGACGCTGCGTTTCACGCTGCCGCGCCAGGCCGTGTCGCTCGTGACGATCGAGTGGCCGTAGTCGACCGGCTCTGCCGGAGATCGGTCGGGAGTAGACTCGCCCCCATGGTGCACCTCATGCTACTCACGATGACGATCGGAGCGGCGTCGCCCGAAAGGACGTTCAAGCTCGCCGACGGGGTCGAGATGGCCTACCTCGACGAGGGCCAGGGCGAGCCGGCCCTCGTCCTCGTCCACTGCGGCAACTGCCGGAAGGAGGTCTGGACGGAGACGATCGCAGCGTTCCGGGGAAAGCACCGGGTCGTGGCGATGGACATGCCCGGGCACGGCCGGTCGGGCGCCCAGCGGCAGAAGTGGTCGATGCCCCTCCTCGGCGCGGACGTGGCGGCGCTCGTCGACCATCTGAAGCTCGGCCAGGTCATCCTCGTCGGAAACTCGATGGGGGGGCCGGTCTCTCTCGAGGCGGCGCGCCGCCTGGGCAAGGATCGCGTCCTCGGGGTGGTGGCGGTGGACACCCTCCAGAACGTCGAGGCGAAGTGGCCGGACGAGAGCGGGCGCCAACTGCGCGACGCCTATGTCGCCGACTTCCAGAAAGGCTGCAACGGCCTGATGCTCGGGCTGCTCCTGCCCAAGGACGCCCCGGCCGCCGTCCGCGAGCGCGTCGACGCGGAGACGTGCGGCAACGACCCGAAGGCCGCGATCGCGCTCCTCGAGAGCTTCCGCGAGTACGACCAGGCGGCGGCGATGCGCGACGCGGGAGTGCCCATCTGGGCCATCAACGCCACCCTCGTCCCCACCGCCCTCGAGGCCAACCGGAAGTACGCCCCGTCGTACGACCTCGTCCTGATGGAAGGCGTTGGGCACTATCCGCAGATGGAGCGGCCCGCGGAATTCCAGCAGAACCTGCGCCGCGCGGTCCGGGCGCTCGTCGGGAAGCGCGCCGACGACTCCTACGTCCTCGGACCCGACTCCCTTCCCCAGCCCGACGTCCCCAAGGGCCGCGTGGAGGGGCCGTTCGTCCTCCGGAGCAAGGTGTTCAGCGACACCGTCCGCCAGTACTGGATCTACGTTCCCGCCGCGTACGACGCGTCGCGACCCCACGCGCTGATGGTCTTCCAGGACGGCCACGCCTACTTGAACCCGGAAGGGAGCTACCGCGTCCCGGTCGTATTCGACAACCTCATCGGCCGGGGCGACATGCCGGCCACGATCGGAATCTTCGTGAACCCCGGGAACCAGGGCGACGAGCTTCCCCAGGATCCCTGGAAGTCGACGAACCGCAGCATGGAGTACGACTCGCTCGGGGAGCGCTACGCGACGTTCCTGCTCGACGAGCTCCTGCCCGATGTCGCGGCCCGGTACAACCTCACGAAGGACCCGGACGGCCGGGCGATCGCGGGCGCGAGCTCCGGCGGCATCTGCTCCTTCACCGTGGCCTGGGAGCGGCCCGACGCCTTCCGCAAGGTCATGAGCCAGATCGGGAGCTTCACGAACATCCGGGGCGGCCACGTCTACCCGGCCCTGATCCGCAGCAGCGCCGTGCGTCCCCTGCGGGTCTTCCTCCAGGACGGCGCGAACGACCTCGACAACCCCTTCGGGAACTGGTGGCTGGCCAACCAGGAGATGGCGGCCGCCCTCGAGTTCCGCGGCTACGACCATCGCTTCGAGGGGGGGTTGGGCGGCCACAACGGGAAGCACGGAGGATCGATCCTTTCCGACTCGCTGCGCTGGCTCTGGCGAGGCTATCCCGTCCCGTGAGCGTTCGGCGCGTCGCTGGCCGCTTCGTCAGGTCGCGCCGTGCCCGTGGAGTACCAGCCCTCGGCTCGGTCGCCGACCGGGGGCCGAGCGCGGGCCGGAGCCGGTCGGCGAGAATCAGACGAAAGTCAATCCTGGTGTTTCTGCCCGCCGCCCGTGGAGCTCCTCGGCGGCGGGGGCGGGGGCGTCGCCGGCTTCGGAGTGGGGCGGGTCGGCGCGATGCCGGAAGCGGGCGTCGACGGTGGCGGGTCGGGACGAGGGGTCGGCTCGGTGATGTACACCTCGGTGGGGCGTCGCGTGGGCGAGGAAGGCGAGACATCGCCGCCCGCGTCCCACCCGCCGCCGTCGCCCGATTGCGCGGTGGCTTCGGCGTCACGGGCGCGTGACTCGGCCTCGCGGGCACGCGCCTCGGCCTCGCGCACCCTGTCGTTGGACTCGCGCACCCCTTGTTCCCTGGCCTCCTCGTCGGCGCGCTCGCGGAGCAGGGCCCTGCGCTCGGCCCGCGTGACCCAGCGCCCTTCGAACTCCTCGTAGCCCTGGGCGCGGTATTCGTCCTCCGTGGCCTTCCACGTGCGGTCCGGTTGGGCCTGCCCGACGGCGGCCTGCGCCTCGGGGTGGAAGGGATCCGCGACCAGCACCTTCTTCCAGGCTTCGCGCGACTGGGTTACCAGGTCCTGCTCGGCGGCCCAGCGGGCGAGCGCGGCCCAGCCATCGACGTCGCGCGGCTTGAGTGCGGCGGCACGCTCCCGGTAGGTCTCGATCGCCGAGTCGGGGTCGACGATCTTCAGGACCCGACTCATGGGCACGGAGATCCGCCCGGATGCCGCCTCGAGGACGACGACGTCCCTCGTCTTCTCGACGATCACGCCGGTGATCTTCCCACCCCCCCGGAGGAGGACCTCGTCGGCCGCGGCCGGCAAGGCCGAGAGGACGGTCACGACGGCTATGGCCATCCGGCTGTTCACCAAATCCATGGTCGCCCTCCGCGAAGAGGCCAAATGAAGACCGCCTCGACCGGTCAAACGGTGCAAAGTCCGTTCCAGGTCGCGAGCCCGCAAGTCGTTCCAGGCCCGAGGGGTGTCCGTCCAGGGAGTCCCCGGGAAGTGTCAGGGGTGGCCGAAAACGTGATCACCAGGGTCTGCACGGTCCTGGGCGGCGGCCATATTCGTGCTCCTGCAGGATAGCCATTCCGGCCCTCCTCGCCGCGTGCGGGGCCGCGGCCCGCCCAGGTGCAGCCGGGCTCTTCAATCGCGAAGCACAACAGAGAGAAGGCCGCTATGGACCTGCAGGCCGCCGTTGTAGTGAATGAAACCCATCTTCCTGAACCGATTCATGAAGTGGCTTACCCTCGAACGCGTCGTGCCGACCATCGCGGCAAGCGTCTCCTGGCTCACCTTCGGGATCACGATCTCCGGCCTCGGTTCCTTGCCGAAGTGAGCGAGCAGCAGGAGAATCCGGGCGAGTCGCTTCTCGCTGGAGTTGAAGAGCTGGTCCACCAGGTCCTCTTCGATCCGAACGTTGCGAGACAGCAGATACGCGGTGAAGAGCTCCGCGAACTCCGGGTCTTGATGGAGCACGCGGACCATGGTGCTCTTGCCCACCCGGACGACGTTGGACGCCTGAATCGCGCTTGCGGTGGACATGCGGAGGGGTTGGCCCGCCAGGCAGCCCTCTCCAAAGAAGCTCCCTCGCTCCAGAACGCCGACGACTGCTTCCCTTCCTCGCGTGGAGACGACCGTGAGCTTGACCTTGCCGCTCCGTATGAAGAACACGGCATCGGCTGCGTCCCCTTGGGAAAAGACGACCTCCTTGTTCCGATACTCCCGCGTCGTCTTTCCCTGCTCGATCCTCGTGAGGAAAGCCTTGGGATTGAAGGCGAGAACCGCGTCGTTCTGCATGATCCCCCGGTCGGGCCGCGATTCTCACGTGTCAGAGAACAGCTCCCTGCCGCCTGCCCAGGTTCATTCTAGCTCCAACCCTCGGAAAGCAAGGGGGCGCCGACGCCCAAAGTCCCGGGTCGGCGAAAAGTCCGCGATGCGCCGGCACGAGGCGCCGAGGATCACGCGGCGCTAGCGCATGTCCACCGGCAGGCCCACGGCCAGCCTGGCCGCGACATCTGCCTGGTCGCGATACTTCCTCGCGCGGTCGAGCGCCATTGCCGCGCTCACCACTGCCTGGCGCGCCCGCGTCGCGGCGGCGAACTGGCTCGCTTCGCTGGCGGCGAGAAAGCTCTCCTCCGCCGCCCGCACGCGCTCCTCGCATCGCGTCAAGTAGAACTCGGCCGAGGCCGCATGGCGCCTGTAGGCGTCCTGCCTCTGGGCCTCGCCGTCAGGGAGCCAGTCGCGGGCGGCCGGCTGCTGGTCGGACAGGAGTTGGCTCGCCGCCTCGGGAAGCCTGAGCCCGACGTATCTACCGAGGTCCTTGTCGGTAAGGACTTTGGAGGCGCTGGCGACCGCGGTCTCTCGGCGTTCCCGTTCTCGGCCCGCCGCCTGGCCCAGGCTCTGGGCCGAGAGCGGCAGGGACGACGACAGCAGCACTACGACGGTGAGCGCTCTTCGCAGCATTGTCTTCCTCCGTTCAATCGCCGATGCTGGCGACGGATGTTGCGTCCCTGGGGACCGCCTCCAGGGTCGCTTGCAGGGCGAGATACTCGTCGATGCCTTGCTCGATCTCGCGAGGAAACGGCGGCGCCGGCCCTACCAGCCCGTCCTTGTAGATGCGGAGCATGATCTCGCGGAAGATCGGCAGCGCCGTGCGGCCCCCGGTCTCGTTTGCTCCCAGTTCGCGGTTGTCGTCGAAGCCGATGCGCACCGCCACGGTGATGCCCGGCGGCCCGTAGGTCGATCCCACGAACAGGGCGTCGCGGAAGTCGCTCGTGGTGCCGGTCTTGCCCATGACCGGGATGCCGAAGTCGCGGCTGTCGAGGCTGTGGGCCGTCCCGCTCGGGAGGCGGACGACGCCCCGCAGCCCCTCCTGGATCAGGCTCAGCTCGGCGGAGCTCAGCCCCGCGGAGCCCATGTCGCGGGCGGCCTTGGCGGCCTGGTACAGCACCCGGCCCGAATTGTCGGTCACGCGCTCGATGACGTGGGGCTCGGCCAGGAGGCCGGAGGCCATTACCCGGTACGCGTCCGCCAGCTCGAGCAGCCGTACTTCGGACGCCCCGAGCGCCGTCGCGAGATAGGGCTTGAGCGGTGTGCGGATCCCCAGCTCCCGGGCCGTCCGGACCACCTTGTCGGGGCCGATCTCGCGCGCGACCCAGACGGTGGCTGCGTTGCGGGACTCCGCCAGCGCCTGGCGAATCGGCATCGGGCCCCTGAACTGGTTGTCGTAGTTGGCGATCTGCTTCACCGGCCGGCCGGCTCCAGTCGACGCCTCGATGGGTTCGTCGGGCACGATGGTGTCGAGGTCCAGGCCCATCCGGAACGCGGCCAGGTAGACGATGGGCTTGATGGCCGAGCCGGGCTGCCGCAACGAGCCCGTGGCGCGATTCAGATCGGAATAGCGGGTGAGCCGGTCGTTGTAGACCTGCCGTCCTCCCGTCTCGGCCAGGATCGCCCCGTCCGAGTTGCGCAGCACAACCACCGAGCCCTGGACCAGCCCCTTCGTCTGCGGGCGGCGCTTCTCGTAGAGGGCGAGGCCGTTTTCCAGGGCTTCGTTCACGATCGTCTGTACCCGCTCGTCCACCGTGGACAGCACGGAGACGCGGCCCTGGAAGAGGTCCTCCACGCCGAAGCGGCCCTCTCCATGCCGGACCAGCTCGTCGAGCACGCTCTCGATGGCGGCGGGAGCCTGGATCTTGGCCGGGCTCCGGGCCACCACCCGGATGGGCTCCGCCTGCGCCCGTTTCGAAACGTCCTCGGGGATGTATCCGTTGCGCGCCATCAGGGCCAGGATCTGGTTGCGCCGGTGCAGCGGTCGCGGGTCGCCGGGTCTCGGCGCGTAGTCCCGGGGGACTTGCTGATGCCCGCCAGCAGCGCGGCCTCTCCGGCGTCGGCCATCGTGTAGCTCGAGAGGGTCTTGCCGAAGTAGTACTCGGAGGCGGCGGCGAAGCCGTAGCGGCCGTTGCCGAGGTAGATGAAGCTGGCGTATCGGGCGAAGATCTCGCGCTTGGCCTGCTCGTGCGATCCGTAGCGCCGGCGCATCTCGTTCTCGAGCCAGAGCGTCAGGCGCACCTCCTCCAGCTTCCGGGCAGCTTGTTGGTGGCGGAGACGCCCAGGACGCGGACAGAGCCGCAGAGCCAGGCTGTCGCGAACGAGCGACGTCGCTGTTCTCGACTGCGCGTCAGGTCCCGGAGGAAGTAGCCTCGCACGAGCTGCTGGGTGAGGGTCGAGCCACCGTGGGGAAGCAGCAGCCGGAATCCGAAGCCACCCTTCCGCCACGGCCCAGCGAGCTCGCCGCCGTTTTCTGCACGACCCGCGGCAGCGCGCTGTAGTCGACGCCCGAGTGGGAGAGGAAGTTCTTGTCCTCCGCCGCGAGGATGGCGTCGCGCAAATTTGAGGCATCTGGTTGTACGACACCATCCGCCGGTATTCCCGGGCCAACTCGATCAACACGTTTCCACGAGCGTCATAGACCTCCCCGATCGTCACCCTCGTCCCCCTCCCGGCGGCTGTCGGCGAGGACGGGGTCGAGACCCGGAACGCGGCGATTTCCGGCACTTCGAACCTGTGGACGACCGTCGCCACCCGGCCCGAGCGCACGTCTCGCACCACGATCTTCGCCTGGTAGCCTCCCGGCTGCAGGTCGAACTCGCGCCGGACGGGGAACCAGGTCTTGCGCAGCCGATCCCGGGTGGCCGGGAGGAGCTTCATCTCGACCTTCTGGTCGTAGCGAAAGGACTCCCCGGTCTCGCGGTGGGCGGTCACCAGCAGGAACTCGAAGCCTCCCAGGTAGCGCCCTTCCCTCGGCTCGAGGTCCAGGCCGCGCAGGTCCACCTCGGTGACCACCTCCACGTGGGCCTTGCCGAGAGTCGTCTCGTCCCCCACGAAGTGGGTCATCCGGAGGGGGATCGTCCCGATCTCGTAGGGCGAGTCGAGGGCCTCCTGCAGGGCCGAATCGACACCTGGCCTACGGTGGCCGGCGTCCCCATCGTCGCTCGGCGCGTAGTAGCCCTTGCGGGCCCGAACGTCGACGCTCTTCCTTCCCGGGACCGCGGCCTGCGCCACCCGCTTGAACTCGTCGAGGTTCGGGTCCCAGATGAAGCCCGCCGTCCGGCCCTGGACGTTCTCCCCCTGCTGGTTCGTGGAGACCCTCGGGAGCGGCTTGGGGACGGCGGAGGGGGCGCCTCCTGGGCCAGCAGGAGCGAGGCCCCGAGCGGGAGAGCGAGAGAGAAGGTTCTCCTGAGCATGGCTACTCCACCATCACGAAGAGCGCAGTTGTGCCAGGGGAGCGGACGGAGCCCAGTATAGCAGCCGCACGTGAGTCGACGATCTCTCCGGCGCGAAGCCCGCGTGGCCGACAGCCGTTTTCGTTGACAGGCACGGCGCGGCTGGGATAGATAGCCCCTCATCGCCTCGGATGAACCCCCGTTGAGCTTCCCGCGATCGGTGCGAGACACGTCGAAGACGTGTGTGCCTCGGGCCTGGAGAGGAGTGGAATCATGCAGAGACATTGCTGGCTGCCCGGCCTGATGGCGGCCGCCGCCTTTGCCCTGGGCCTGCCGCGGCTCGGCGCGGAGCCGGCCTCGGCCCGCATCAAGCTCGATCCCGACCGTGTGATCGGCGAGGTGCACCCGCTCGTCTTCGGCAACTTCGTCGAGCACCTCGGGCGATGCGTCTACGGCGGGGTCTTCGAGGAGGGCAGCCCGCTGTCGGACGCGGACGGCTTCCGCCGCGACGTGATGGACGCCGCGCGCGGCCTCGGAGTGACGCTCCTGCGCTGGCCGGGAGGGAACTTCGCGTCCGGCTACAACTGGAAGGACGGCATCGGACCCCGCGACCAGCGGCCGGCGCGCCGCGACCACGCCTGGGGAGCGCTCGAGACCAACCGCTTCGGGACAGACGAGTTCCTGCGTTACTGCGAGCGGCTGAAGGTCGAGCCGTACCTGTGCATCAACGCCGGGCTCGGCTCGGTGGAGGAGGCCCGGCAGCTGGGTCGAATACACGAACGAGTCCGCCAACACGTACTGGGCGCAGCAGCGGCGCAAGAACGGCCGCGACCAGCCGTGGGGCGTGAAGGTCTGGGGCCTGGGCAACGAGATCGACGGGCCCTGGCAGCTCGGCCACAAGAACGCCGAGGACTACGCCAAGTTCGCCCTCGAGGCGGCCAAGGCCATGCGCCGCGCCGACGGACACGATCAGGCTGATCGCCTCCGGCTCGTCGAACTTCGGGCCGGGCGCGGACTGGGTGGGCTGGAACCGCACCGTGCTCGAGCGGCTCAAGAACGAGATCGACTACATCTCGCTCCACACCTACATCGGCAACCGGACGAACAACTTCGAGCAGTTCCTGGCCGTCGCCCGGGACCTCGACGATCGCATCGAGGTCGTGAAGGGGCAGATCCGGGCGGCGCGGGTCGGCAACCCCGCCGCGCGCCCCATCCACATCGCGTTCGACGAGTGGAACGTGTGGTATCGCACGCTCGTCCCCGGCTCCTCGGAATACGAGATCGCCCGCACGGGGCTCGAGGAGAACTACAACTTCGAGGACGCGCTCGCCATGGGTGTCTTTCTCAACGCATTCATCCGCCACGCCGACGTCGTGAAGTTGGCGAACCTGGCGCAGCTCGTGAACGTGATCGCCCCGATGTTCACGAACCCGCAGGGCCTGTACTTCCAGACGATCTACTTCCCGATCGCGGAGTACGCCAGGCAGCGCGGCAACCAGGCGCTCGACGTCCTGGCGGAGTCGCCGGAATACAAGCCCGACGAGGGGCGGGCGCTCGGCTACCTGGACGTGTCCGCCACCTACGACCCGAAGGCCCGACAGTTCTTCGTGAACGTGCTGAACCGGAGCGAAAAGACCGACATCACCGCGCGCATCGAGAACGGCGCCGGAGCGCCCTCGGGCCCGGTGAGCGTCTGGGAGCTGAACCACCCGGACCTCAAGGCCACGCACACCTTCGGCAAGGACGCCCTCGTGCGGCCGGTCACGCGCAGCGCGAGCGTGAAGACGAGCGGGAACGGCTTCGAGTACACCTTCCCCAGGCACTCGCTGACGATCCTGAAGTGGTAGAGGAGGCCGCCTCATGGACCCCGCGCTGCACCGCCGCACGTTCCTGGAAGGGCTGGGGAAGTCGGGGGCCGCGCTGGCGGCCGGATCCTGGCTGGGGCGCCTCGGATACGCGGAAGCGGCGAAGGGAGCCGCGCGGGCGGTCGTCAACCAGGCGCGATACCGTGCCGAGCTCGACCGGCGCCTCCTTGGCGCGTTCCTGGAGCACCTCGGCCGTGCGATCTACACCGGCGTCTACGAGCCGGATTCCCGGCTCGCCGACAGCCGCGGGTTCCGCACGGACGTCGTCGCGGAGATGAAGGAGCTCGGCGTGCCGATCATGCGCTACCCCGGCGGGAACTTCGTCTCCGGGTACAACTGGCTCGACGGCGTCGGCCCCAGGGACAAGCGGCCGACCGTGCTGGAGCGGGCCTGGAACTCCATCGAGACCAACCAGTTCGGCACGAACGAGTTCATCGAGTGGTGCAGGCTGGTCGGCACCGAGCCGCTGCTCGCCTCCAACCTGGGTACCGGCACGCCCGAGCAGGCGGTGGCGTACGTCGAGTACTGCAACGTCGCCGAAGGGCACGAGGTGGAGCGACCTGCGACGGGAGCACGGCTACGAGCAGCCCCACGACGTGCGGTACTGGTGCCTCGGCAACGAGATGGACGGCCCGTGGCAGATGGGCCACATGCCGGCTCGGGAGTACGGCCGCAAGGCGCGCGACACGGCGCGGCAGATCCGCGTGATCGACCGCGACCTCTCATCTCGTCGCCTGCGGCTCGAGCAACACCATCATGCCCACCTACCTGGTCTGGGACCGCGAGGTCCTCGAGGAATGCTACGACCAGGTGGACGCGATCTCGCTGCACAACTACTACGGGAACACTCCCGCGCTGACCGGCAACGACACCTCGCGATACCTGGCCATGAACCTGGACATGGAGAGGCAGATCCTGGAGATCGCCGCGGTCTGCGACTACGTGCAGGGAGTCCTGCGGCGCTCAAGCACGCCCACGGGAGGGTCCTCGACCTGGAGGTGGAGTCCGAGACGTACCCGATCAAGGCCGAGGGCCTCCGGCCGGACTTCGCCCGGGACGACCGCGTCCCCTACCTCGACGTCGCCGCGACACTCGACCCCCGGACCGGGCAGGCGTGCGTGCTGATGCTGAACCGCGACCTCGAGGCCGAGCGCGATCTGACCCTGGACTGGCGCGACAAAGCACCCTCCCGCGTGCTGGCCTGCGAGACCCTGACGGGCTCGGACCTGAAAGCCGCCAACACGTTCGAGCAGCCGAAGCGGGTCGTGCCCCGCCCGCTCGACGCGCCGCGGGCGGGCTCGACGATGACGTTCAAGCTGCCGCCACGCTCCTACAGCGTCGCCCTCCTCGCCACTTCGTAGGGCGATCGCTGACGTCCGGCCTCGACGCGGCAGGGCCTCGAACGCACGCGGGAAGTCGTCTCGTTGGATCCAGGATCTTGGGGTTGGATTGGGCGTTTTGGTACCATGGTGTCGGCAAGAAACGATCACATCGCCCAAACGAGATGTCACCCTCGCGCTTCTCTGGTACCGGCTATCCACGAGGCGGGCTGCACGGCCAGATCGTCCACACGATCGGGCGCGAGATCCTGAGCGGCAAGATCCGCCCAGGCGAGCTGCTGCCGACCTTGCCGGCTCTGCCCGCGAGCCGCACCGTGCTGCGCGAGGTCATCGAGGTCCTTCTCGTCGGCGTGAAGTCGAACCGCAGCGCGATCGGCGCGCGCGTGGTCGCGCGCTACGGGGGTCGCGCCCAGGCGCAGGAAGTGACGGCGCAGTCGAGCTTCTACTCCGCCAACGATCGGCGCCTGCACTTCGGCCTGGGTGCTTCCACGTCCGCGGATCTCACGATCAGGTGGCCCAACGGCGCCACGGAGAAGATCCCTGACGTCGAGGCCGACCAGCTCGTCGTCGTGCGCGAAGGAGCGGGGATTGCCCGCAGAGAGAGACTCGGTCGCTAGACCCGTACCATCCATGACCACGGAAGGCCTGTCGGCCGGGGAAGGCGGGACCCGCCGCGTCTTCGGGCTGGAGTGGCCGGCGCAGGTGAGCCCCGCCCAGAAGCGCGCGCTGGTCGCCGGCGGGCTCGGCTGGGCGCTCGACGCCATGGACGTGATGCTCTACTCCATGGTGCTGGCCGACCTCATGCTCCACCTCGGGATCAGCAAGCCCCAGGCGGGCTTCCTGAACTCCCTCACCCTCGCCGCCTCCGCCGTGGGCGGGATGGCGTTCGGGATGATCGCCGACCGGGTGGGCCGCACGCGTGCCCTCATGGCCTCGATCCTCGTGTACTCGGTGGCGAGCTTCGCCTGCGGTCTCTCGCAGACGCTCACCCAGCTCGCGGCCGGCCGGCTCGTGCTCGGTCTGGGGATGGGCGGCGAGTGGACGACCGGGGCTGCCCTCATCGCCGAGACCTGGCCGCCCGCTCACCGGGGCAAGGCGCTCGGCCTCATGCAGTCGTCGTGGGCGATCGGCGAGGCGATCGCCGCCGCCGTGACCCTCGTCGTCCTTCCCCGGTTCGGGTGGAGGGCGGTCTTCTTCGTGGGTGTCCTCCCGGCCCTCGTCGTGTTCTGGATCCGGCGCGAGGTCAAGGAGTCGCCGATCTGGCTCGCGCGGGGCCGCGCGCGCGGCGCCTCGCTCGCCGCGATGTGGCGGCGGGACATCCGCTGGAACGGCGTCGTGGCCACCGTGATGAACGCGTGCGGAATGTTCGGCTACTGGGGCCTCTTCACCTGGATCCCGGGCTACCTCGCTCTGCCCGAGGCGCAAGGCGGCCGCGGCCTCGGGATCGTCGCCTCCCTCACGTGGGTCCTCTTCATGGCTCCGGGCAAGTGGCTCGGCTACACCCTCTTCGGGTTCGCCTCCGACGCCTTCGGCCGGCGCAAGAGCTACGTCGCCTACCTCCTGGTGGCCGCGGTCCTCGTGCCCGTGTTCGGCTCGACGCGGAGCCTCGTCCTCTTGCTCGTCCTCGGGCCGTTCGTGGGCTTCTTCGGCACCGGCTTCTTCTCGGGCTTCAGCGCGATCGCCTCGGAGCTCTTCCCGACCGAGGTCCGCGCCACCGCCATGGGATTGACCTACAACATCGGCCGGGGCTTCTCCGCCCTCGCTCCTTTCGCGGTGGGCTGGGTGGCGATGCACCACTCGTTCTTCGCCGCGTTCCTGCTCCTGGCCGCCGCGTTCTTCCTCGCGGCCGGTCTCGCCCTTCTCCTGCCCGAGACGATGGGCAAGCAGCTCGAGTGATGAGGAGGTTCGAATGACGACGACGGGCGGTCCGACGGTGGGGGCGCACTTCGACGGGAGAGCCGCGAGCGTGGCGGCAACCTACGCCGCCGTCCTGGCGGCGGCCCGGCGCTTCGGCCGAGTCCGGGAGGAACCCAGGAAGACGTCGATACACCTCGTGCGGGAGACGGCGTTCGCCGGGGTCGCGACGCAGAAGGCGGCGCTCGTCCTGACGATCAAGTCGGATCGCGACGTCCGCAGCCCGCGCGTCCGGAAGCACGAGCGCGCGTCGGCGAACCGCTGGCATCTCGAGGTGCGGCTGACGCGCCCCGAAGACGTGGACGGCGAGCTCCGCGGCTGGCTCGAGCGGGCGTACTCCCTGGCCGGGGGCCGGCCCCCCCGACGCTGATGCGTGGCGCAGCCGCCGTCACCGCGCTGCTGGTGAGTCTCGGCGGGGCTTTGGCGGCCGGTACCGGGCCCGAGAGCCAGGCGCCTCCGCGAATGGGCGCCACGGATCGCGTGCGGCTCGCCGAAGCGCTCGCAGTGATCGCCGCCGTTCAGGAGAAGGCGTGGCCGAGGTGGAGCGAGGCGCCGTCGAGCCTCGTGCTCGTGGAGCGGGACTTCGAGTACCTGCTGCGTTCCCTCGACCGCCCCGAGGGCTTCGCGGCCTCGGAGGACGACCCCCGCCTCGGCGGCGCCGTTCTCGTGCGCCCGCGGACGTTCTCCCGGGAGCTCCTGGCGACGTTTCCGGCATTCAACCCGACCCCCACGATCGTCGTCGGAACCGCGGAGGCCACGGGCAAGCACTCGACGGGCTGGGTCCTCGCCGTCGCCCACGAGCACTTCCATCAGCTGCAGTACGCGGATCCGGGGTACTGGAGCGAGAGCGAGGCGCTCGGCCTGGCCGGGAACGACCGAACGGGCATGTGGATGCTCAACTACCCGTTCCCGTACGCGTCGACGAGCTCGGCGTTCGCGTCTCTGTCGCGAGAGCTCGGCCGTCTCGTCGACGGCAAGGCTCCGGGACGGGAGGAGCGGGAGGCGTTCTGGCGACGCTACGGTGAGCTCCGCGGGAAGCTCAAGCCCCAGGACTACCGGTACCTCTCCTTCCAGCTCTGGCAGGAGGGCATCGCGCGCTACGCGGAGCTGAAGGTGGCCGAGATCGCGGGGAAGGAGCACCCGGTCTCGGCGGAGTTCGCCGGCCTCGGCGACTACCGGCCCTTCGCCGCCGCTGCCGCCGCGCTGCGCAGCGAGACGATCCACGAGCTCCAGACCGACACCATGGCGAAGGACGGGCGCACGGTCTTCTACGCCTTCGGGGCGGGGCTCGGCCTCCTTCTCGACCAGGAGGGCAAGGCCTGGCAGGATCGCTACCTGGCCGAGAAGTTCTACCTCGAGACGTACCGTGCGCCGGCGCCGCGTCTGCCCTAGGGCGCCGGGATTCCCGCCCGGCGAGCGGCGGACTCCTCGGCCGGCACGCTGTCCTTCGTGCGACGCGCGGACGTGGGCCCCGGCGCCTGAGCGCGCGAAGTGCCCTACCGCGGGATCTCGTACCGCTTGACCTTCTCGTAGAGGGTCGAGCGGTCGATGCCCAGCGCCTCCGCGGCGGCCTTGACGTTGCCCTCGGTGCGCCGCAGCGTCGCGGTGATGTACTCCCGCTCCAGCTCCTGGAGGGTGAGGCCGGCGCGGGAGCGCGCAGGCGCCGCCGGCGCGGCCGGCCGGGCGAGGAAGGCGAAGTCCTCGGCGCCGAGGACGCCGGTCTTGCACGTCACGAGGGCCCGCTCGACCGCGTTCTCCAGCTCGCGGACGTTGCCGGGCCAGTCGTGGTCCATCAGGACGCGGAGCGCCTCCTCGGAGATGCCGGAGACCTCGCGGCCCAGCTCGTGGGAGAGCCGGTCGAGGAACTCCTGGGCGAGGAGGGGCACGTCCTCGCGCCGCTCGCGCAGCGGCGGGATGCGGATGTTGATGACGTTGAGGCGGTAGTAGAGGTCGTCGCGGAAGCGGCCTTCCCGCACCTCGGCCGCGAGGTCGCGGTGGGTGGCGGCGATCACGCGCACGTCCACCGCGACCTCGGCGGTGCCGCCCACGCGGAAGAAGCGCCGCTCCTGCAGCACGCGCAGCAGGTCCACCTGGAGCTTGGGCGAGATGTCGCCGATCTCGTCGAGGAAGACCGTGCCGCCGTCGGCCAGCTCGAACTTGCCCTTCCTCTGCGCGACGGCGCCGGTGAAGGACCCCTTCTCGTGGCCGAACAGCTCGGACTCGAGGAGGGTCTCCGCGAGAGCCGCGCAGGAGACGGCCACGAACGGGCGCTCGCTCGCGGTCGCCCGAGAAGTGGATGGCGCGCGCCACCAGCTCCTTGCCGGTGCCGCTCTCGCCCTGGACGAGCACCGTCGAGCGCTGGCTCGCGATCTCCCGCACGAGGTCGAAGATCTCGACCATGCGCGGGTTCTTGCTGACGAGGTCGTGGAAGCGGTACTGGCGGGTGAGCTTGCGGCGCAGGATCGCGTTCTCGCGCTGCGAGGTTCTTGACGCGGATGATCCGCTCGACGAGCAGCGAGATCTCCTGGGGGTGGCAGGGCTTGACCACGTACTCCTGGGCCCCCTCCTTCATGGCCGCGATCGCGGTGTCCACCGTGGCGTAGGCGGTGATGACGATGACGGAGGCCTCCTTCTGCAGCTTGCGGATCTCCATCATGGTCTCGATGCCGTCGAGGCCGCGGCATCTTGAGGTCCACGAAGTAGATCGCGTACTCGCGGCCGCGGGCCTTCTCGATCGCCTCCCTCCCGGAGGAGGCGGTGTCCACGGTGTAGCCGTCCTCCCGGAGCCAGGCGGCGAGCGACTCCGTCATCGCCTCCTCGTCGTCCACGACCAGGATGTGCCAGCGGGCCCTCATGAGCGAACTCCTTCCGTTCTCGCGCGGACGAGGCGCATCTCACGGCTCCCTGCGAGGCGCTCTCGCAGGACGGGCAGGGGGTGGCCGTCTTGCCGTCCAGGTCGACGAGGTCGATCGAGAGCGACATCGGGCAGCGCCGGTCGAGGCAGTGCACGAGCCCGAAGGTGTGCCCCATCTCGTGGACGGCCTCGGTGGCGGCGCGACGCGCGAGGACCCCGGGCGCCTGTGGAAGGCCGTGGAACTCGGGCCGCAGCCGCGCGAGCGAGACGACCGCCACCCGGCCTCCGAGCTGCGCCTGGCCGTACACGAAGCTCAGGACGGGCACGAAGAGGTCGCGCTCGGTGACCCCCAGGAGCCGCACGGCGCCTGTCGGCACCCGGCCGAGCAGCGCCTCGAGGAACGCCGTCGAGCTCCACTGCGCCCGCGCCGGGGTGAAGGCGAGGGCCGGCTCCTCGATCGGGTCCCGGCGGACGACCGGGAGGGAGAACGCGTCGCCGAGAGCCGCCTCCATGGCCGCGAGGACGCCGCCGGGGGCGGGGCCGAAAGGCGCCACGACCAGCACGCTCAGGCCTCCGGGCCGGCATGCGCGGCGGCCTCGTCGTCGTGGTTGGCCGCTTCGGGCACGAGCGGCAGCGTGACCTCGAACGTCGTTCCCTGGCCCGGGGCGGTCCGCACCTCGATGCGTCCGCCGTGGGACTCGACGATCCCGTAGACCACGGCCAGCCCGAGCCCCACGCCCTTGCCGTCGTCCTTGGTCGTGAAGAACGGGTCGAAGATCCGGTCGAGCGTCTCCCTGGCGATGCCCTCGCCGTCGTCCGTCACCTCGAGCACGGCGCTCTCCCCGTCTCCTCCCCGGCGGGTGCGCACGGACACCCGGCCCGAGCCGTGGGGACGCGTGGCTTCCGCTCCGTTCATCACGAGGTTGAGGACGACCTGCTGCACCTGGGAGGCGTCGCACGGCAGGAGGGGCAGCGTCTCGTCGAGCCGCAGCGTCGCCTCGACGCCCAGGAGCTTCAGCTTGTGCGACACGAGGTCGACCGTCGCGCGCACGATGGCGTTGAGGTCGGACGGGGCGCGGTGGGGCTTCGCGCGGCGCGAGAAGGCGAGGAGGTCGGAGACGATGCGCCCGGCCCGCGCGGTCTGCTCGGTGACCCGCGTCGAGGTAGCCGCGGAACTCGGGCACGCGCTCCCGCGGGACGCCGTCGTCCTTCAGGATCCGGCTCATGAGGGCGGAGAAGTTGAGGACGCCCGAGAGCGGGTTGTTGATCTCGTGGGCGACGCTGGCCGCGAGCTGGCCGAGCGAGGCGAGGCGGTCGGCCTGGAGGAGGCGCCGCTGCGCCTGCTGGAGCTGGGCGGTGCGCTCGGCGACCTTGGCCTCGAGCTCCTGCGCGGCGCGGTTGATCTCGCCGAGGGCCTCGCGCAGGCGGTCCCGCATGAGGTTGAAGGAGCCGGCGAGGCTCCACAGCTCGCGGCTCGAGGTGATCTCGATCGGGTGCTCGAGGTCCATGCGGCCGAGGGCGGCGTTGGCCTCGATGAGGCGGTGGATGGGACGGGTCACGAAGAAGCTGACGAAGAGGACGAGGAAGGCCGAGATGAGCACCGCCTCGATGGCCATGGTGACGAACACCCGGCGCCGCGCGTCGGCGATCAGGCGGTCGGCCGGCCCGAGGTCGAGCGCGACGTCGAGCACCCCGAGGACGCTCTGCCGCGCGGGGTGGGCGTGGCAGGCGGCGGTGCTGCACGAGGGCTCGTTGTAGATCGGGGTGATCATGGCGAGGCGGCGCCCGCCGTCCGGCGGCGGTGAAGACCCGGGCGCGGGAGGGCGTCTCCACGCGGACGAGAGGCTGGGCGCTCGCGTGGCAGAGGACGCACGCCTCGGCGTTCTTGTCCACGAGCCGCCCCGCCTCGGGGCGACGGTCGAGAACATGATCCGCCCCTCCTTGTTGAAGATGCGGATGCGGCTGATGCCCTGCTGCCGCGCCACGACCTGCATCGTGTCGTAGGCCGCCTGGCGGTCGTCGGCCAGCATGGCGTGCCAGGTGGCGGAGGCGAGGCTGCGGGAGAGCTGGTCGGCGCCCACGATCATCGTCTCGTGGTAGCCGCGCTCGACGGCGCCGATGCGGACGATCCCGGACACGACCGCGATCAGCACCACGAGGGCGACGAGGGGGACGATCAGCTTCTGGCTCAGCGGCCGGGGAGGCGTCGGCATCGGCGTTCGGGTGTCGCCGGCCCCGAGACCGGGCCGGACCACCCCCGCCAGCATGGTAGCCGGTGGGGGCGCGTCCGGACAGAGTCAAACGACTCAGGGGCGCTCGAGGTCCGGGAGCGGCGGGGCGGCCTTCGGCGACGCCGTGCGGAAGTCCTCGCCCAGGAGCGCGGCGACGGTGGCGGCGAGCTGCGACTGCGTGGCTATCTCGGCCTCGCGCACGCCCAGGGCCGGAGTGCCGGGGCCCATCACCGCCATCCAGATGCGCTCGGCGGCGGGCACCTTCTCGCCGTGGTCGGTCCAGTCGCGCGGCGAGGCGCCGCGGCCGTGGTCCGTGGCGAGGACGAGCGCCGTCCTCCCGCGGTAGGCGGGGAGGGACTGGGCGGTCTCCCACAGCCGGCGCACGAAGCGGTCGGAGCGCCAGGCGGCGTCGAGGTAGAGGTCGTAGCGCCGCTCGTGCGCCCACTCGTCCGTCTCGCCGAGCATGACGTAGAGGACGCGGGGCTGCGCGCGTCCTCAGGTGCTCGAGCGCTCCCTGCATGGTCGGGGCGTCGAAGCGGGAGCCCGACCAGTAGTCGGGCAGGTCGGCGGTGAACTCGTTGAGGAGGCGCTCGCGGTCGCTGGCGGGAAGGAGCACGGCGGGGCCGTCGCCGTTCGCGTGCAGCCCCGAGCGCTCCGCCGCGACGATGAACGGCAGCACGTCCCAGCTTCCGAACGCGGCCACCCGGCCTTCGAAGCCCGGGCGGCGATTCAGCCACTCCAGCACGGTGAGGTTGGGGTTCACCTTCTTGTCGTTGCTGTCCACGCGCGGGTCGGCGAGGCCCGAGAGCATCTCGTTGTAGCCCGGGTAGGAGAACCACAGCCCGTTCGTGACGCGGACGAGGCTGCCCTTCGCCGGGTCGCCCACCACCTGCCCGTCCCGCGCCACGACCGTCCAGAAGAACGGCAGCAGCGCCTCGCGTCGGCCCTCGGGAGTCGGTCGGTCGAACCGCGCGGCCAGGGGCTCCGGTTTCGCGACGCCGCCGTCGGTCTCGGTGTTCAGCGTCGCGTCGAAGCCCGAGAACACCTCCTGCCAGCGCAGGCCGTCGAGGGTCACGATCAGCACGTTCTCGACGCGCGAGGGAGCGGGCCCGGCGAGCGAAGAAGGGGGCGGCGCGCACAGCAGGGTGGGGAGGGAGAGGAGGACGAGACGGCGGATCCCTCGGGCGAGGGCCCCGACGGGCGCCCTCGGGATGACCGGCGACGCTCATGAGAGTCGAAGCTCCTTCGTGAAGGCGCTCTTCAGCGCCTGGCCGTCGGCCTCCAGGCGCGCGCGCGCCGGAGCGACCTCGGCCCGTTCCCGCGCCTGGCCCACCAGCTCCAGGTAGAACTTGATCTTCGGCTCGGTGCCGCTCGGGCGCACGGTGAGCCGCGCGCCGTCCTCCGACTGGAAGGCGAGCACGTCCGCGCGCGGCAGCCCCGAGGGGCGCCGCTCGCCGCGGACGCGCTCCTCGCCCTCCCCGGCGTCGAGGACGCGGACGACGGGGCTCGCCCCGATTCGCGCGGGCGGGCTCGCGCGCAGCTGCGCCATCGCCGCGTCGATGCGGGCGCGGCCCTCGGCCCCGGGCAGCACCACCGACCACTGCACCTGGTGCGAGAGGCCGTGGGCCACGAGCAGGTCGTCGAGGCGGTCGAGGAGGGTGCGCCCGCTCGCTCTTGAGGAACCGCGCCAGTCTCGGCGAGCCGCAGGGCGGCGCCGATGCCGTCCTTGTCGCGGACGAGCGGGCCCACCGTGTAGCCGAGCGCCTCCTCGTAGCCGAACACGAACGCGAGGCCCTCCGCTCCGCCGCGGAGCGCCGCGTCGGCGATCCACTTGAAGCCGGTGAGCGTCTCGCGGTACGCGACGCCGCGGTCGCGCGCCATCCGCGAGAGGAGGCTCGAGGACACGACCGTGGTGACGACGAGCTTCTGCCTCCCGCCGGTGTCGGCGTGCTCGATCGCGTCGTCGGCGAGCAGCGACGCCGACCTCGTTGCCGGACAGCATCCGGTAGCCCGCGGCCCGACGGGTCGGGCACGGCGGCGGCCAGGCGGTCGGCGTCGGGGTCGTTGGCGAGGACCAGCTCGGCCCGGGTCTCCGCGGCCAGGGCGAGGACGCGGTCCATCGCCCCGGGCTCCTCGGGGTTCGGGAAGGAGACGGTGCGGAAGGCGCCGTCGGGGTCGGCCTGCGACCGGCTCGACCGCGACGCCGTCGAAGCCCGCTCGGGCGAGGGCACGGACGGCGAGCCGGTGGCCGACGCCGTGCATCGCCGTGTACGCGATCCGGAGGGGCATCGCGTCGCGCGCCGTGGAGGGCGCCCGCGGGCGAGGCCCCCGAGGTAGGCCTCCTCGACCGCCGCGTCCTCGACGTCCACGAGGAGGCGCAGGCCGCTGCGCCGCGGCGTCGGCCGGGGCGGGCCGTGCGATCGCGCCCGCGCGGCGGGGCGCCGGCGATGCGCGCCGCGATCGCGGCGTCGACGGGGGCGACGATCTGGGCGCCGCTCGCGAGGTAGACCTTGTAGCCGTTGTCGCGCGGGCGGGTTGTGGCTGACGCGGTGACCGTGACGCCGGCCGCAGCGCCGAGGTGGGGGACGGCGAAGGCGAGGAGCGGCGTCGGGATCGGGTCGGGGAAGAGGCGCACGGGAATGCCGAGGCCGGCGAGGACCGACGCGGCGTCCTCGGCGAAGCCGCGGCTCGAGTGGCGGCCGTCGAAGCCGACGACGACCCCCCGGGACCGCGGGTCGGGGCCCCCGCGCGACGCCTCGTCGAGGAGGTGCGCGCCGAGGCCCCAGGTGGCCTTCACGACCGCGAGCCGGTTCATCCGCGCGAGCCCCGCCTCGACCCGCCCGCGCAGGCCCGCGGTGCCGAACTCGAGCGGGCCCGACATGCGGTCGGCGAGGTCCGCCGTTCGCCGCTTCGTCCCCGCCCTCGGCCCGGCGCACGAGCGCCTCGAGCTCGGCGCGCGTCTCGGGGTCGGGGTCCTCGGACAGGAGCTCGCGGGCGGCGGCGACGGGGTCGCTCATGCCGCCCATTCTACGGCGGGGTTACGATCGGGCATGCTCGCCACCGCGCTCCTTCCCGCTCTCCTCGCCGCCGCGCCCGCGCCCGTCGACCCCGCCCTCGCCGAGCGCTTCGCCCGCCTCGCCCTCGCCTGCGTCCACCAGGAGTACCCGAACAAGATCGCCCACGTCATGAGCGGCGACGCGGACGCGCGGCCCCCGCGCGAGCTGACCCCGGCCTTCTTCGGCTGCTACGACTGGCACTCTTCCGTCCACGGCCACTGGCTGCTCGCGCGCGTCGCGCGCCTGCTGCCGGAGGCGCCCTTCGCCGCCGACGCCCGCCACGCGCTCGGGCGGAGCCTGACGCCGACGAACGTCGCCGCCGAGGTCGCCTACCTCGAGGGGAAGGGCCGGGTGAGCTTCGAGCGGCCGTACGGCCTCGCGTGGCTGCTGCAGCTCGCCGCCGAGCTGCGGGAGTGGGGCTCGCCCGAGGCGCGCGGGTGGACGGCCGCGCTCGCGCCGCTCGAGAAGGCGTCGGCCGCGCGGCTCCGCGACTGGCTGCCGAAGCTGACGCGGCCCATCCGGGTCGGCGAGCACTCGCAGACGGCCTTCGCCCTCGGCCTCGTGCTCGACTGGGCCCGCGTGGCGGGCGACGCGGAGACGGAAGCGCTCGTCGTCTCGCGCAGCCGGGACTTCTACGGCGCGCGACCGCGACTGCCCGCTCGCCTACGAGCCCTCCGGCGAGGACTTCCTCTCGCCCTGCCTCGGCGAGGCCGACCTGATGCGGCGCGTGCTGCCGCCGCCGGAGTACGCGCGCTGGCTCTCCGGCTTCCTGCCGCGCCTGCCGAAGGACGGCTCGTCCGGCTGGCTCGCAGCCGGGGATCGTGACCGACCCCACCGACCCCAAGCTCGCGCACCTCGACGGCCTCAACCTGAGCCGGGCGTGGATGCTCGAGGGCATGGCCGCGGGCCTGCCGGAGGGCGACGCGCGCGTCTCCGGCTCTCCGCGCCGCGGCGGCCGTCCACCGCGGCGAAGGGCGTCGCCGCGGTGACCGGCGAGCACTACGAGGGCGGCCACTGGCTCGGGACGTTCGCCGTCTACCTCGTCACCGGCCGCGGGCTTCGCTGACCCTCAGCCCTTCCACGGGTGAACCCACGGGCCGCGGTAGTCGCGCTTGAGGAGCGCCGCCGCCGCCGGGTTGCCGCGCACCTCGTCGCTCGCGGCGTCCCAGTCCACGCGTCCGCCCGCCTTGAGCGCGATCATCGCGAGCTGGACCGCGGCCGTCGAGCGGTACGCGTCCTCCGGCGGGCAGGACACCGT
Organism: uncultured Acidobacteriota bacterium; assembly: GCA_963697835.1. GTDB lineage: Bacteria > Acidobacteriota > Vicinamibacteria > Fen-336 > Fen-336 > DATBSL01. The sequence continues at coordinate 817,729 of CAVOPG010000001.1, forward strand.
GCCCCGCGTGCGCACCGCGTCGAGCCACTCGGCCACGTGAGCCGTCTGCTGGTCGTTCTTCGCCTCGACCGCACGCCGCTCGGCGCCCTTCGCGGCCGGGATCACCTCGTAGCGGGCGTCGGTCAGGAAGACGGTCTCCTTCTCGCCGTAGAAGAACATGCCAATCGTCGTCTCGGGCGTGTACTCGGCCTGACCGAAGATGCGGTGGCTCCAGACGACCGGGCACGGGTCGAACTCGAAGTGGGCGGTGAGGACGTCGGGCGTCGTGATGCGGCCCTTCAGCCCGTAGAGGCCGCCCGCGGACTGGATCGAGCGCGGCATGCCAAGGCCGAGGACGGTGCGGATGGCGTCGATCCAGTGGATGCCCCAGTCCACGAGGTGGCCGTTGCCGTAGGCCTCCTCGAGGCGCCAGTGGAAGTGGCCGACCTGCGGGCTGTAGGGCAGCTTCGGAGCCGGGCCGCACCAGAGGTCCCAGTCGAGCGTCGGCGGCGGGTCGACCGGGCGTCGGGTCCACGAGCTCGGCCGGGTAGTGGATCTGGGCGGCGACGGTCACGATCCTCCCGGCGTGACCCTCGGCGATGTACTTCGCGGCCTGGCGGATGGCCTCGCTCTGGCGGCGCTGGAAGCCGATCTGGACGACCCGGCCGCTGGCCTTGGCGGCCTCGACCATCGCCCGCCCCTCGCGCACGTCGTAGGCCAGCGGCTTCTCGCAGTAGACGTCCAGGCCCCGGCGGCAGGCCTCGATGAACGGCAGCGCGTGCCAGTGGGGCGGGGTGGCGATGACCACCGCCTGCAGCCCCGGGACGTCGAGGAGCTCCCGCCAGTCCTTGAACGCGCGAGGCGACGCGGCCTTGCCAGCCCCGGATCCGCTCCGCCGCCTGCGAGGAGGTGCGCGTTGTCCACGTCGCAGATGCCGACCACCTCGACGCCGCCGGCCTTGAACGCCGCCTCCGTCACCACGAGGCCGTACCAGCCGCAGCCGATCACGCCGAGCCGGAGCGTCTCCTTCGTCTTCCTCCGCGGCGCCCGGACGGCCGAGGGCCGTGGCGCCGGCCGCGAGCGTGCCCAGGAACACCCGACGTTCCATGGCCTGCCTCCCGTGCGTGGATCATAGTCCCGACTTCCCCGTGCTAGCATCGCCGCGAGCGCGGCCCCGTCGGGCGGCGCCCCTCGGAGGCCCTCATGAAAGCAGTGCTCTTCTCCCTCGGCGCGATCCTGGCGTGCGCCTTCGCTCACCCCGGCGCCGGCGGCAGCGGCCGAGGGGCCGACGGTCCCGACCCTCGCGATCGGGGCGAAGGCCCCGGACTTCGACCTGCCCGGCGTCGACGGCAAGCGCTACACGCTCGCGAGCTTCGCCGCGGCCAAGGTGCTCGTGCTCGTCTTCACCGCGAACCACTGCCCGACCGCCCAGGCCTACGAGGAGCGGATCGAGAAGCTCGCACGCCGACTTCCGGGGCCGCGGCGTCCAGGTCGTCCTCGTCTCTCCGAACGACCCGCTCGCCCTGCGCCTCGACGAGCAGGGCTACTCGGACCTCGGCGACACGCTCGAGGAGATGAAGATCCGGGCGAAGGACCGGGGCTGGACCTTCCCCTACCTCTACGACGGCGAGACGGAGGCGATGTCGCGGCAGTACGGGCCGGTGGCGACGCCGCACGTCTTCGTCTTCGACGCCGAGCGGAAGCTGCGCTTCGCCGGGCGCGTCGACGACAACGAGAACCCGGCGAAGGCCACGACGCACGACGCCCGCGACGCCATCGAGGCGGTGCTCGCCGGGAAGCCGGTGCCGGTCGAGACGACCAAGGTCTTCGGCTGCTCGGTGAAGTGGTCGGACAAGCGCGCCTGGGTGAAGGAGCGGGTACGAGAAGTGGGCGAAGGAGCCGGTCACCCTCGAGACGATCGACGAGGCGGGGGTCCGGGCCCAGGCGAGGAACGAGGGCGGGAAGAAGCTCCGGCTGATCAACGTCTGGGCGACGTGGTGCGGGCCGTGCGTGATCGAGTTCCCCGACCTCGTCTCCGTCCACCGGATCTACCGGGGCCGCGACTTCGAGGTGGTGACGGTCAACGCCGACGACCCCGGGCAAGCGCGAGAAGGCCCTCGAGTTCCTGAAGAAGCAGCAGGCCTCGACGCGCAACTACGCCTTCGACAAGGGCGACCCCTACGCGCTCATCGAGGCGGTGGACCCGAAGTGGCAGGGGGCCCTGCCGCACACGATCGTCGTTGCCCCGGGCGGCGAGGTGATCTACCGGAGCGAGGGGGCCTTCGACACCCTGAAGCTGCGCAAGGCGATCGTCGGGTGGCTCGGACGGTACTACCACTCGATCGCCAGGAGGGAAGTGAGATGCGCACGACACGGCTTTTCCCCGCGGTCATCCTCGCCTTGGCACCGCTGGCGTCCGCGCAGACGCCGCCGACCGGCGGGGCGGACCCCCGGGCCGGCCGGGGGTTCATCGCGACGCCGGTGTTCTCCGCGGAGGCGGACCAGCAGCTCCTCGCTCTCTTCGAGGGCCTGCGCGTCGCCGACGTGACCGACGGCATGGACGCGGTGGGCCTGCCGAACGTGGGTCTCATGGACCCCGAGGTGCGGCCCGCTCTGGAAGGACACGCAGGACTTCACCCACCGCTTCATCGGGATCGCGGTCACCGCGCGCTACGTGCCGACGCAGCGCGCGCAGGCGGGGAAGCGGCCCGGTCGAGGAATACGACAAGTGGTCGGGAGAGTGGTACGACGCGCTCTCGCCCGAGCCGTTCCAGGACCTCCTCCGGCCCGGCACCGCCCTCGTCATCGACGACGCGGAGCGGGCCGACGTCGGCTCCATCGGCTCGAACAACATCCTGGCCTGGAAGAGCCGCGGGATGGTCGGCGTCGTCACGAACGCCACCGCCCGCGACACGGACGAGATCGTCACCGAGAAGGTGCCGCTCTACTTCCGCCGGCCGGGCCGCGGGATCCGGCCCGGCCGGAACGAGATCGAGTCGGTGAACCGCCCGATCGTCTGCGGCGGGGTGCTCGTCGTCCCGGGCGACGTGATCGTGGCCGACGGCGACGGCGTCCTCGTCGTCCCCCGCGCCGTCGCCGCCGAGGTGGCCCGCTACGCGAAGCGCATCCTCGAGACGACAAGGACGGCCGGCGCCAGCTCTACGAGAAGCTGGGCCTGCCCCCCGATCCTTCCATCAAGTAGACGAGAGGCCGGCCGTAGCCCCGCCTCCGGCTCCTCCCCGTCGGAGCAGGAGGAAGACGGCGAGGTAGAAGAGCAGGGCGACGGCGAGCAGGAAGCGGAAGCCGAGGATGAGCGAGAGGTACTCCGCCGTCCCCCCGAGGACTGCGCCGAGGACGTTCGAGCCGTAGGCCTCGTAGAGGCGGGTCTCGTTCTCGATGAGCCGCGCGAAGATCAGGCCGCCGAAGTAGACCGGTCCCAGGAAGAGAGCCACGGCGGCGATCGCCCGCGCCCCGGGGGAGAGCCCGAGGAGCGCGTCGGCGGGCAGGATCGACGCGGCCAGGATGAGGCCGGCGAGGAGCGCCACGCAGGCGCCGATGGGCACCCGCCACCGGGCGGCGGTGAGGTTGCCCAGCAGGACGAGGACGAGGATCCCGGCGAACACCACGGTGTTGACCCACCACGTGGAGCCGTAGAGGAGCGCCATGCGCACCACGTTGCTCGTCTCCAGCAGGAAGAATGCGGCGCCGAGGAAGAAGTAGGGCAGGCGGACCCGGCGCTCGCCGCGGGGGAGCACGAGGAGGGAGGCGGCGCTCATCGCCACCGCCACGAGCAGGAAGAAGACGTTGTGGCCGGGAATGCCCCGCTCGCGCAGGTACAGGAACGGCCAGTCGTCGGTCGGCACGAGGGCACGGCGGCGGGGGATCTCGGCGGGAAGGGAGCGCTCGTTAAGGTAGAGGACGCCGTTGGCGTAGCCCTTCCGGTCGGTCGTGAACAGGGTGGGGCGGGAGAAGCTGCGATCGAGGAGGGCGAGGAGCCGCTCGTGGATCCACGCCTCGTTGCTCGCGAAGCTCAAGGCGACGCGCCCGCCCGGGGCGAGGAGCCGCCGCACCTCGGCCATCGCCTCCTGCGTGTAGATGAAGTTGTCGAGGCGCACCGAGGAGAAGGCGGACAGCAGGCGGTGGCTGTCCAGGAAGCCGAAGACCACGAGCGCGTACCGGCCGCTCGGGGCCCGATGGAAGTAGGACCGCGCGTCGTCGATCACGAGGGTGACGCGGGGGTCCTCGTAGGGCCGCTCGGCATGGAGCCTCCGCCCGAGGGCGGCGATGGCGGGGTCGATCTCCACCGCGGTCACCGGCCTGTCCGTCCGGCGCAACGCCGCCGCCACGTCGTTCCCGGTGCCGGCTCCCACCACCAGCACGTCGCCCGGGGGCAACGCCCCCATCCCCGCGTAGTCCGCGTACGGTGCGTCGTAGAACGACCGCCACCCGGACAGGAAGGCGTGCTCCCGCGGGCGCGGCCGGAGGTCGAGCATCATCTGGTGGTAGTCGCTGTTCACCGTCACCACGTGGCCCACCGTCCCTCCGAGCTCGACGAAGCCGTGGCTGTCGGCATCCAGGACCCGGGTGAGCGGCGCGACCGAGATGCGGTAGTAGGGGGACCAGACGTAGCGCTGCGACTCCGTGTGGGTGGCCGCCACGAGGGCCACCCCGAGGAGCGCGGCGAGGGCTCCGTCCGGCAGGGGCCGGGGCAGCATGAGCACCAGGAGGAGCGTGCCGACGGCAAACCACGCGGCGGGCGAGGTCTGCCACCAGGACAGGAGCGCGAAGAGGCCGATCCCCGCCAGGCTGCCCGCGACCTCCATGCTGTAGGCGCGCAGCGGCGGGTGCGTGCGGAAGAGCCGGCCCAGGTACTGGCCGAACGCGGCGAAGACGGCGGCGGTGGCGCCGTAGACGAGGACGAGGACGAGGCCGACGGAGACGATCCGGCTCGCCTCCGCTCCCGGCGAGGCGATGCCCAGCGGCGCCCCGATCCAGATGTACTCGTCGCGACCGGACGGGTTCGGGTGCCACAGCCGGCCGAGCCAGACGCCGAGCATGGTCACGAGAGCGGCGAGCGGCGCGATCAGCCGCTCGAGGCGTACCGGGTAGCGCGTGGCGAGGGCCCCGACGCCGAGGCCGAAGAAGGCGGAGATCAGGACCAGGTTCGAGAAGTAGGCCACGATCCGGATCGACGCCCCCAGCCAGCGGATGAGGACGAGCTCCCAGAAGAGCGCCGCCATCCCGCAGAGGAACAATCGGCTCGCGTTCGCGTCCCACCCGCGGCGCGGCGGCACGGTGTCGGCGTCGGGATCGCTGGTCATGCGGCCCAGGATAGCCGACCGAGCCCCCGGATCGGACAAGCCGGGGTCAGCGACAGGCCGGGCCGCAGCGGGACGCCCGCTCCGGGACGTGTTGAGCGCCCGAACTCGTTCTTAATCTAGTCATCCAGCGCGCGGTGTGGCGCGTCCAATACGCGTCCATCCCTTGACTTGGTGGCGGATGCCGGGGCTAGGCTGTTGTCAACATCCCATGTTGTGCTTGAAGCGCAAGGCGAGCCTCGCCCTCGTCGCGGCGGTCCTGCTGGCAGCCCTCGCCGGCGGGTTCGTCGGCGACTTCCTCCACACGGACGACGGCTGCACGTTGGAGACGCACTGCCTCGCGTGTCAACGGGCAGTCGGGTCGCTGGCCGTCGTCGTCGCGAACCTCGGGGTCCCGGCGACGCTCCAGCCCCTCGGACGCGTCAGCGACCCGCCCACCGTCGCCCTCGCCCCCGCCGCGATCCGCACCGGGGTCCCCCGGGGTCCTCCTCAGGCCTAGCTCCCGAAGAGAGCGGCTGGCTCCGCCAGCCAGGGGCGCTCTTCCCGAAGAGGGGAGCGCACGGCCTTTTTCGTCGCTAGCTGAGGAGTTGTCCAACCATGCGGTCCATTCCCACGCGTTTCGTCGCATTCGCCCTCGCCCTGCTGTTCCCGGCGCTGGCCGCTCGCGAAGCCCATGCCGCCGCCGGCTCCATCCGCGGACACGTTCTCGGTCCCGACGGGCGCGCCGTGTCCGGTGCGATCGTCGAGCCTTCGAAACGACATCACCGGCTTCAAGACCGAGACCACGACCGACGCCGCCGGCGCGTACCAGTTCTTCAACGTGCCCTTCAACCCGTACGAGATCCACGTCGAGGTCCAGGGCTTCGCGCCCGTCCACCGGCCGGTCGACGTGAGGTCGCCCGTTCCACTCGATGTCCCGATCTCGCTCAAGCTCGCCGGCGTCAAGGAGGCGGTGACCGTGACCGCCGAGAAGACCGCGGCGCAGCTCGAGACGGACACGTCGATGTCGCACGTGGACATCGACAAGTCCTACATCGCCCGCGCCCCGGCGAGCGTCGCCTCGCGGGCCATGGAGGAGCTGATCACCGCCACCCCCGGCTTCGCCAAGGACGAGAACGGACGCTACCACTTCCAGGGCTTCCACAGCCAGGGCCAGTTCGTGATCGACGGGCAGACGATCTCGGACCAGACGGGCGTCACGTTCTCGAACTCGATCGACCCCGGCATCGCCCAGTCGATGGAGGTCATCTACGGGAACGTCCCCGCCGAGTACGGCGAGAAGGTCGGCACCGTCGTCAACCTGGCCACGAAGTCCGGCCTCGGCACTCCCTTCCACGGCGATGTCTACGGCGGCGCCGCCCGCTACGCCACCTACGAGGGCGGCCTCGCCCTCGGGGGCGGATCGCGGAACCTGGCGGCCTTCGCCTCGCTCAACGGCTCGTGGTCCGACCGCTTCCTGGATCCGGTGAACTTCGACAGCCTGCACAACACCGGCGACACCCAGCGCGGCTTCCTGCGCCTCGACTACGCCTCCGACGACCTCCGGGACCAGGTGCGCTTCACCGTGCTCGCCGGCCGGACGAACCGCGACGTGCCGAACACCTTCACGCAGGAGGACGCCGGCCAGGACCAGCAGGTGAGGAGCCGGGACCAGAACTACAACCTGGGCTGGACGCACCTCGTGTCGACCAAGGCCACGCCTCGACGCGAGCGCCTTCGGCCGGGTGTCCACCTTCGAGCTCCTGCCCTCGGCCGGCGACACGCCGGTCACCGCGACCTCGGACCGCAGCCTCGACAACTACGGCCTGAACGCGGCGGTGACCTGGGTTCCGAACCCGCACCACGAGGTGAAGGTGGGAGGCGTCGTCAAGCGGTTCCCGATCGACGAGACGTTCAGCTTCGGCCTGACCGACCCCGGCTTCAACGATCCCGAGGCCGACGGCTACAACCCCGACCTGGCGCCCTACGATCTCACCCGCGGCGGCCAGCCGCTCTTCTTCCAGGACAAGAGGACCGGCACGTACGCGGCCGGCTTCGTCCAGGACAACGTCCACTACGGCGGGCTCACCGCCAACCTCGGCCTACGCTACGACCACAACAACCTGCCGACGACCGAGGACCAGCTCCAGCCGCGCGTCGGCCTGGCCTACTACGTCAAGGCGAGCGGGACGGTGCTGCGGGCGTCGTACAACCGGATCTTCGTCACCCCCGAGTACGAGAACATCCTCTTCGGCTCGTCGGAGCTGGCCGCTTCCGTCGTCCCTCCCGAGGTCAAGGACTCGCGCGAGCTGGGCGGAGGGGTGCTGCTCAACCGCTCGGAGCGCCAGAACGCCTACCTGGTGGGCGTGCAGCAGGCGATCGGGCCGAGGCTCCGTCTCGACGCCGACTTCTGGTGGCGCCGGGCGACGTACCCGGCCGACCAGGACCAGTTCCTGAACACCGGGATCGTCTTCCCGATCACGTTCACCGAAGGCCGCCACAACGGCTGGGACGTCCGTCTCGACCTCGCACCGACGCACGGCGTCCGCGGCTTCGTGTCCCTCGGCCACACCCACGCCGTCTACGTGCCGCCGCCGGTGGGCGGGCTCTTCCTGGACGTGGAGGCGATCGACGCCATCACCGGCGGGCCGTTCCTGATCGACCACGACCAGAAGCTCCAGGCCCAGGGCCAGCTCTTCTGGGACCTCGGGAGAAGCGGGGCCTGGCTCGGCGCCAACGTGCGCTACGACTCCGGCCTCGTGACCGACGCCGACCCCGAGGAGCTGCGGCAGAACCCCGACGACTTCTTCGCCGCGCCCTACGTCGTGGTCCACACCGGCGGCGATCTCGATCCGAACCGGATCAAGGAGCGGACGATCGCGAGCTTCTCCGCCGGCCTCGACCTCGCCCGGCACGGCGTGCCGCTGTCGCTCCAGGCCGACCTGCTGAACGCCTTCGACACCCAGGGCGTCTACAACATCCAGTCGGTCTTCGGCGGCACGCACGTGATCCCGCCGCGGACGCTGGCCGTGCGGCTGCGCTACCGCTTCGGCGGCAAGCGGAGCTGAAGCGATATCGCTGCCTGCAGGGGGCGGCTTGTTCCGCCCCCTGCCGCCGGCAAAAAGTCGCGGAGCGGCGGCTCAACGCCCGGTGGTGACCGCGTCGGTCGCGGCCCCGCCGGCCTGAGCCTTGGCGTAGTCGAGCTGGCTGCCCCGCAGGCTGTGGGGGACGAGGTAGACCGCGATCATCACGAGCGCGGCGGCGACGGTCGTCCACCGAGCGACGCGGTCGGTCGGATCCTGGCGCCGCCCCAGCACGACGACGGCCGCCACCCAGGCCAGCCACATCCCGAGCGTCTTGTTGTCGGTCAGGTCGGTGCCGAACGGCCAGCCCGTCCAGAAGGCCCCGAAGGCGTACTTCTGGACGATCGGGCCCAGGACGAGCCCGCCGATCGCGATTCCCACGACCGCGACCCACGCGTATCGCCGGGACTCGGGCCGGCCGAGGACCGCGGCGAGAGCGGCCCGGACCCCGATCATCATCGACACGAACATCGTCACCACGTGCGGGATCAGCACGAGGGCCGGCACGTCGCCCTTGAAGCGCATGACGACGGGCTCGCCTTCCGGGCACCCGGACCGGCCCGGTGGGCGTCGCGAGCGTGACGAAGTACTCGACCTTCCCGGCCGGCGGCTGGGTCGGCAGGAGGGCCGCGAGCGTTCCGCCCTCGCGGCTCATCGCCACGTCGCGGAACGGCTCGCCGGTGCGGGTAGCGCCGGTAGTGCACGACGCCCGCGACGCCGTCGGGCGCCGAGATCGCCACCATGAACGGCTCGCCCGAGACCGACGAGCGCAGGAGGCGCCACCGCACGTCCTGCCCGGCGATCTCGGTCCGACCGCGACGCGGGTGGGTGGGCCCGGTGAGGCGCTGCCAGACGGCGGCGGCCACCATGAGAGCGAGCGCGGCGAGCCAGAGGAGGGCGGCCGATCGGTGGCTTCGCGGGTCAGGCACCGGCGAAAAGTAGCACGGCTTCGATCGTCGGGGAAGGTCAGGCCGGCTGCGCGGCGCCTCGCCGGAGGAGCGGCCTCACCGCCGCCATGAGGATCAGGACGAGGCCGAAGGTGCAGACCATGGCCGCCCCGGTGGGCAGGTCCAGCTTCACCGAGAGGTAGATGCCGAGGGCGGAGACGACCGTTCCCATCGTCCAGCCGATCGCGAGGCGCGGGCCGATGCGGTCGGCGTAGAGCATGGCCGCCACCGAGGGCACGATCAGGTAGCAGAAGACGAGCAGCACCCCGGCGATGAGCACCGACGAGGTCACCACGAAGCCGAAGGAGGCGTAGAAGAGGAAGTCCCAGAACTTGACGGAGATCCCGTCGCGCTCGGCCTTCTCGTGGTCCATGGAGATGGCCAGGAACTGCCGGCGGAAGACGTAGTGGAAGGCCCCGATGACCGCGTAGAGGGCCGCGGTCTTGGCCACCTCCCACCACGAGACGGCCAGGATGTTGCCGACCAGCATGTCCTTGAGGTGCTCGCTCTCCGAGGTGGCCTTGCTCATCGCCAGGATCGTGGCGGCGGAGGCCACCGCGTAGGCGATGCCGATGATGGCCTCCTGGGGGATGCGGGCCCGGCGGATCCTGATCGTCGAGAAGATGGCCGCCCCGATGAAGGTGAAGACGAGGCCCGTCCAGTAGACCCAGGGCCCGTGGGGGTCCTGCCCGGTGAAGGGAAGCAGGATCGCGATGGTCGAGCCGAGGGCCGCGATCTGGGCGAGGGAGAGGTCGACGAAGATGACGCCGCGCTCGACCACGTGCACGCCGAGGTAGGCGTGGATGCCGGTGAGGATCAGGCTGGCCACGAAGGGAGCGGCCAGGAACTTCAGGATTTCGAGGTCCATCTACTTCGCCCCCGTTTCCTTGATCACCGCGACGAGCAGCTTGAGGTCGTAGTCGAAGAGCGCGATGTAGTCCGTGATCTCCTTCTCGCCCCCGACCGAGGGCGGCATCACGAGCACCTTGGCGCCGGTCTCGCGGCCGATCGACTGCGGCGTCTTGAGGTCGAAGTAGGGCTCGACGAGCAGGATCTTCACGTTCTGCCGCTTCATCTCGCCGATCAGCTCGATCGTGTGGCCGGGCGAGGGCGGGATGCCGGGCCGCGGCTCGACGTAGCCGATCACGTCCAGGCCGAAGCGATCGGCGAAGTTGGGCCAGGAGCGGTGGTAGGTCACGACCTTCAGGCCCTTGTAGGGGGCCATCATGCGCGTCCCACCGCTTCTCGGCTTCGGCCAGCCGCTTGTCGAAGTCGGCGTAGCGGGTCGCGAAGTAGGCCGCGTCGGCGGGCGCCATGCGGGCGAGCTTGTCCGCGATCGCCTTCGCGATGCGCCGGCCGTTGTCCGGGTCGAGCCAGTAGTGCGGGTTCCCGAGGGGGTGGACGTCGCCCATCGCGCGGGTGATCTGGCCGGTGGGGATCTCGAGGATCTTCGCGGTGAGCGAGGCGTCGAGGTAGCCGTCCGCCCCCACCTGGATCTTCGCGTTGCGGCTCTGCTGGATGAGCGGCGGCAGCCAGCCGATCTCCAGCTCCCGGCCCACGGCCACGAGGAGGTCGGCCTTGGCGAGCTTCAGGATGAAGCTGGGCTTGGCCTCGACGAAGTGCGGGTCCTGGTAGCCGCGGGCGATCGTCTCCACCTTGACCCGGTCGCCGCCCACCTGGCGGGTGAGGTCGGCCAGGTCCTCGGTGCTGGCGATGACGTTGACGGCGGCGCCGGCCGGCGGCACGACGGCCAGGGCGGCGAGAGTGGCGATGCTCAGGAGTCTCATGGCGACCTCGATCTAGAAGGGATGGGCGCCGTGGGCGCCGATCGCGAAGAGGAACTGGAAGAGAAGCTCGTCGGCCGGGCTGTCGTTCGGCGAAGCTCGTGCGGCGGTACTGGGCGCGGACCAGGCTGAACTCGCTCGGCCAGTAGGTCAGGATGAACGAGCCGCCCGTGTCCCGGAGCCCGGGCGCGTCGGCCCGCTCCGAGTTGTCGTAGCGAAGGCCGGCGGTCCAGCGCCTCCCGAACTGGTACTCGAGGAAGCCATAGCCGCCGACGGCGTCGACCGCCTCCGGCTGCTCCCGGCGGCTCCACGTCACCTCGCCGCGCGCGAGGAAGTGCGTGTAGATCGAGCGTCGCAGGGGCTTCCACCGCAGCGTGGCGTCGACGCCGAGGAGGCGCGTCGTGGTGTCGTCGGTGACGCCGTTGTGGCCGTACGCGATCGAGCCGCCGAGGTCGACGTTGGTCGACTCGCCGAGGTCCTGGTAGGCGCGCAGGTGGCCGACGTAGGCGAGGTCGCCTCGCGTCGGGGCCTTGAACACCTCGGAGTTGCCCTGGTAGACCTGACCGGTCGCCTCCAGGAAGAGCCACGGGTTCGGGATGAGGCGGGCGACCGAGATCCCGGCGTCCGCGAGGCCGTCCTCGCCGCCGAGTGAGGTTCGTCGACACGAGAGGCCGGTCGAGCGAACGGGAGCGTGTGCGGGTGCTGCCCGTTCACCTTGCCGAAGGCGTCGCGCATCTTCCCGACCTTCGTGAGGAAGCCGCCGGGGAGGGTCGGGAACGTGATGTAGCCCTCCTCGAGCGCCACCTCGTCCGGCGCCAAGGTGACGAAGAAGTCGGCCCGCGCGTACGGATCGACGACGGCCTGGAAGGCGAGCTCCGCCTCCTGCATGTTGAGCGACGGCTCCCCGCCTCCCGGCGACTGGCCGGCGGCTCCGACGAAGTTGCCGATGGCCGCGATGTCGGGGTTGAAGACCTTCGAGGCGGCGGCTCCGCCCCCGTAGACGGGAAGCGCGCCCGGGGTGCCCTCGCCCGCGGCACCCGGCGGGACGGCCGCCGTCGCCGGTTGCGACGTCGGCTCAGGAGGCGGCGGGGCCGGCGGGGCGGCGGGGGTTCCCTCGAGCGCCGCGATCCGGGACTCGATCGCCGCCATGCGGCTGCCGTACTCCTGGCGCAGGGCCTCGAGATCGTGCCTCAGCTGGGAGATCTCCTCGCCGGCGGGGGGCGCGGCGCTCTGTGCCGGCGGGCTCTCGGCGGCACCGCCGGAGCGGGGGGCAACGACCGTCAGGACGCTGCCGGCCAGGGTGAAGGCCGTGACGACGCGAGGCCATCGACGCATGTGTCCCTCGAGCACGGAACCGGATCCCATCGATGCCCGATCCCGGCCGCGCTGTGAAGAGCGGCGGCCGGGTCCGGCCGGAGCGGACTGGAACGGTCAGGCGCGGGGGCGGCCCGCGCGACGAGACGCTGCGGGGGGCTTCGTCTTCGAGCGATGGCGGGAGCACGGGGGCGACCCGGTCCACGGCGGCCACGACCCGCGGCAGGGAGAACGCCTCCGTCACGACGCCGGGGGTTCCGAGCCTGAGGAGACAGGCGTTGCAGTGCGTCTCGACGACGCAGCCGTCGTCCGAGTGGACGAGCGACTCTTCGAGAATCGCTACGGCCACGCCGAGCAGGACGAGCGCGACGACGACCAGTCTCCTGGGCTGCATTCGGGACCAGTCAACTCTAGCCGACGGCACTCCGGCCGGTCAATCGACACCCCGATCCCATCATCGAGGCAGTCGCTGGTCGGCAGGCGAGCCCGATCCGTCGTCGTCGTCGGCCACGGTTGACGGGCGAAAAAGCGGGCCGGTATACTCGTGTAGGTAACCGAGGGGAGCTGATGAGCAAGCCGACCGATCTCGTCCAGGGCACGCTGGACCTCCTGATCCTGAGGGTGATCGCCGTCGAGCCGATGCACGGCTGGGCCATTGCTCAGCGGATCCGGCAGATGTCCAGGGACGAGCTGCGGGTGGGGCAGGGCTCCCTGTACCCCGCCCTGCACAAGCTCGAGCAGCAGGGCTGGATCGAGGCCGAATGGGCGGCCAGCGAGAACAACCGGCGGGCGAAGTACTACACGCTGACGAGAGCCGGCCGCAAGGCGCTGGAAAGCGAGACGGCGCAGTGGGAAAGGCTGTCGGCAGCCATCTCGCTCGTCGTGCGTCGAGCCTGAGGACGCGACGCAATGCGGTGGACCACGAAGCTCCGTCTCCGTTCTCGCTCGCTTCTCCAGGCATCCCGCGTCGAGGAGGAGCTCGACGAAGAGCTGGGTTTTCATCTCGAGCGTCTCACCGACGAGAACATCGCGAACGGGATGACGCCGGCGGATGCCCGCTACGCCGCCCTTCGCGAAATGGGCGGGCTCGACCAGCGGAAGGAAGAGGGCCGCGACGCGCGGGGCCTGGCGGCCTTCGACAACGTCCGTCAGGACCTCAGATACGCGGTCCGGGGGCTTCGGAAGAGCCCGGGATTCACAGGCGTCGCCGTACTGTCCCTCGCGCTCGGCATCGGCGCGAACACGACGATCTTCACCTTCGTCAATGCCGTCCTGCTCCGCCCCCTGCCGTATCCCGCTTCGGACCGGCTGGTCATCCTGCGTGAGCAGCCGGCTGGCTCCGCCGGCACCGTCGCCGTCCATCCGCTGAACTTTCTCGAGTGGAGCGCTCGCGCGAGATCCTTCGAGGCGCTCGCGCTGGTACAGACTCCTCCGCTCAACGTGATGGGGGCGAGCGGCGCCGAACAGGTCACCCGGGTCCAGACGACATCGGAGCTGTTTCGCGTCTTCGCCGTTCAACCGATCCTGGGGCGAGTGTTCACCCGGGAAGAGACACGGCCTGGGGATGGCGCCGTCGTGATCCTCGGCCACGGCTTGTGGCAGCGTTGGTTCGGCGGCGATCCGACGGTGCTCGGGCAGAGACTCGCCGTGCGCGAGGGTTCGCTCACGATCGTCGGCGTGGCCCCCCCCGGACTTCGAATCGGCCCGTTCGAGCCCGACGCGTACACACCCTTGCCGATCGATCCAGCGAGGCCGGACTCGATCGGCTCGCGCTCGTTCCAGTGCTACGGCCGGCTGAAGGGAGGGGTCGGCGTCGAGGCCGCCCGCGCGGAAATGGCCGTCATCGCTTCCTCCCTCGCTCGTCAGTACCCGCTGGACGAAGGATTCGGCGTGTTCGTGGCCGGGCTGCACGAGTATCTCGTCCGGGAGGGGCGTCCGGCCTTGCGCCTCCTGATGGCGGTCGTCGCGATCGTGCTCGTGATCGCGTGCGTGAATCTCGCCGGTCTGCTCATGGCCCGCGGCATTCGCCGTCGCGGTGAGTTCGCCGTGCGCGCGGCGCTCGGTGCCAGCCGCGCGCGTCTCGTCGCACAGCTGGTCATCGAGAGCCTCGTGCTGTCCTCACTCGGCGGCGCGGTCGGACTCGCCCTCGCGTACTGGGCGACGCGGGCGCTGGAGACGCTCACCGGCGGAGCGCTCACCGTCGGCAGCGCGGAGCCGATCCGCCTGGAATCCACCTGTCTGGTCTTCACGCTCCTGGTCGCCACCCTGACCGCGCTCTCGTTCGGGCTCGTTCCCGCCTGGCACGCGAGCCGCGCCGAGCCGCAGACCGCGCTCGGAGAGCGGACCCGGGGAGGCACCCTCGATCGCCGGCAACATCGGCTGAGGAGCGCGCTGGTGGTGAGCGAGGTCGCCCTGGCCGTCGTGCTGCTCGTGGGCGCCAGCCTGCTGCTGCGCACTTTCGGGCACCTCGTCCGCGTCGATCTCGGCTTTCAGCCCGCCGACACGATCACCATGGGGCTCTTCCTCGGCGAGCGTCCGGCCGAAGCTCGAATCGCACTCGTGGACCAGATCCTCGAACGCGTCGAGGCGTTGCCCGGAGTCGAGGCCGCGAGCACGATCCAGTTCCTGCCCCTGTCGGGGATGGACTGCGGAACCGGCTTCTGGCCCGAGGGACAGGCGCCGGGGGATCCGTCGGGCGCGTTGCCGACGGGATGCTCGTTGGTCAGCCGTGGGTACTTCGCCGCCATGGGGATTCCCGTCCTGGACGGGCGCCCCTTCGAGCGCCGCGACCGCCTGGGCAGCCCGCGCGTGCTGGTGGTGAACCAGTCGTTCGCGAAGCGGTACTTTCCTGGAGGTCGTGCGCGGGGACGCCGCATCCTCGTGGAGTCGTCGAACCAGGCGCTCGCGGAGATCGTCGGAGTCGTCGGCGACGTTCGCCACAACGGATTGACGTCCGAGCCGCTGCCGACGGTGTTCCTTCTGCACGCGCAGACGCCCGGCTACATCACGAACCTCGTCGTCCGGACCTCCGGGGACACTGGCGCGCAGGCGGCCGCCATCCGGCAGGCCATCCGCGAGGTGGATCCGAGCCAGGCCGTGTCGGCGGCGAGGACCATGGAGCACTACGTCGGAGACGAGCTCCGGAGGCCCCGCATGTACGCCGCGCTGGTGGCGTGCTTCGCGGTGCTCGCGGTGATCCTGGCGGGCGTCGGAATCTACGGCCTCGTGGCCTACGACGTCACCCAGCGGACGCACGAGATCGGCATCCGAATGGCACTCGGCGCCTCGCGTCGCCACGTCTTCCGCGCGACGTTCTCCCAGGGCGTGCGGCTCACCTTCACTGGCCTCGCCCTCGGCGTCGTGGCGGCGGCAGGGCTTCGGGGAGTGGTCTCGGCCCTGCTCTTCGGGGTCACACCCGGCGATCCGGTCAGCTACCTGCTCGGCGCCGTCGTGTTTGCCGCGGTCGCCCTCGTGGTGGCGGCGCTGCCTGCCCGCCGGGCGTCCCGCGTGGATCCGGCTACGGCGTTGCGATACGAGTGAAGGTGGGATCGCGGCAAGCATGAGCTGATCGGAGATGCCGGCGGACGCTGCGGCCATGCCGAGCTCTGCGCGGGCGGCCGCCCACCGTCGCTTCAGGCGATGACGCGGATCCGGCCGACGCCCGCCCCGGTGAAGCGCCCGATCCTGCGGCATCCCTCGACGCCGTGCGCCCCCAGCGCGTCGAGGAGCGACTCGGTCCGCTCCGGCGGGACCGCGATGAGGAGGCCGCCGGAGGTCTGCGCGTCCGCGAGAAGGAGCCGGTCGACGCGGGAGAGGCCAGGGGACCAGTCGACGAAGGGAGAGACGTGCTCGAGGTTGTCGAGCGTGCCCCCGGGCACGACGTCGGCGGCGGCGAGCTCCCGCGCCGGCTGCAGCACGGGGACGGCGCCCGCCTCGACCTCGGCGTCCAGACCGGAGAAAGCCGCCATCTCCCGCAGGTGGCCGAGCAGGCCGAAACCGGTCACGTCGGTGCACGCGTGGGCGCCCGTCTCCTCCACCGCCTCGGCCGCGGCCTTGTTGAGACGGCGCATGGTGGCCACGAGGTGGCGCGCGACCGCTTCGTCGGCCAGACCCCGCTTGACCGCCGTCGCGAGGATGCCCGTCCCGATGGGTTTGGTGAGGACGAGCTCGTCGCCCGCGCGCGCCGTGGAGTTCCTCATCACGCGGTCCGGGTGCACCGCGCCCGTCACCGCCAGCCCGAACTTCGGCTCCGTGTCGTCCACGGTGTGCCCGCCCACGATGAAGATCCCGGCCTCGCGCGCCACCTCGGCCGCCCCCTCGAGGATGCGCTCGAGGACCCGCAGCGGCAGCCGCCGGGAAGGGAAGCCCACGACGCTCAGGGCGAAGAGGGGCTTCGCTCCCATCGCGTACACGTCGCTCAGGGAGTTGGCGGCGCTGATAGCGCCGAAGTCGAAAGGGTCGTCCGCGATCGGCGTGAAGAAGTCGACGGTCTCCACGATGGCGAGGTCCGGGCCCAGCCGGTAGACGGCGGCGTCGTCCGACGTTCCGGCGTCGACGAGCACGGCGGGGTCGGTGACCTTCGGCAGCTTCCGCAGCACCTGCTCGAGGTCCTGCGGGCGCAGCTTGCACGCGCACCCCATGCCGTGGGTGAAGCGGGTCAGCCGGATCTCCTCGTCCGCCGTCGCCAGGACCGGCGGTGCTTTGGCTGGCCGGAGCCGCCGGACCGCCTCCGCCACGATCTGGACCGCTTCGTCGACCTCGCCTTCCGTCGTGCCGCGCCCCACCGAGAAGCGCACGGTGCCCATCGCGTAGCGCATCGGCACGCGCATCGCCTCGAGCACGGTCGACAGCTCGACCCCCGCCGCGTGGCAGGCGGCGCCGGCGGAGGCGGCGAGCTCGTCCCCGATCTCGGCCAGGAGCGTGCTCGCCTCGACGCCCCCGATGCCGACGCTGAGCGTGTTGGGGAGCCCCCCCTCGCTGCTGCCGTTGCGCCGCAGGTCCGCGATCTCCCGCGACAGCCCCGCCCACAGGCGATCGCGCATCGCCGCGAAGTGGCGGCGGTTCGACTCGAGGTCGCGGGCCGCGATCTCGCACGCCTCGCCGAGGCCCACGATCTCGAGCACGTTCTCGGTGCCCGCCCGCCGCCCCGACTCGTGGGAGGCGCCGTGCACGAAGCGGGGCACCTCGACGCCGGAGCGGACGTAGAGCGCGCCGACGCCCTTCGGCGCGTAGAGCTTGTGGCCGGCGAGGCTCAGGAAGTCGACGCCGAGCGCGCCCACGTCGACCGGGATCTTGCCGACCGACTGCGCGGCGTCGGTGTGGACGAAAATCCCACGCTCGCGAGCGAGGCGGGCGATCTCGGCCACGGGCTCGATCGTGCCCACTTCGTTGTTGGCGTGCATGATGCTGACGAGCACGGTCTCCGGCGAGAGGGCTTTGGCCACCTCGGCCGGGCTCACCCGCCCGGTTTCGTCCACGGGAACGCGGGTGACCCGGAACCCTTCGGCGGCGAGGACCGCGCAGGGCTCGAGCACGGCCGGGTGCTCGACGGCCGAGGTCACGACGTGCCGGCCCCGCGAGCGCAGGAGACGGGCCACGCCGAGGATCGCCGTGTTGTTGGCCTCCGAGCCGCCGCTCGTGAAGACGATCTCCTCTGGCCGGGCGCCGAGGAGGGAGGCGACCTGCCGGCGGGCCTTGTCCACGGCCTTGCGAGCCACGGTCCCGTACGCATGGCTGCTCGAGGGGTTGCCGAAGTGCGCGTAGAGGAACGGGAGCATCGCCTCGGCCACCGCGGGGTCGATGGGCGTCGTCGCGTTGTAGTCGAAGTAGAGGGGGCGGTCGCTCACGGGTTCATTATGGCCTCCGGTCGCCCGCGGGACATCTCCTTCGCGGTGATTCGCGATTCCAGGAGGGCTTGCGGGTGAGTTTCACGGGCTTCAGTCTGTTCAGCAGCTTGACTCGTTCATTACTAGTAAACAGGAAGAAGCAATGTAGCGCTACAATCCGCCATCGTCTTCCGACCCGACAAAAGGAGCGACCCATGCCCCGCACCGTGCGCTGCGGTCTCATCCAGGCGCGCAACGTCCTGGGCCCCGAGGCCGGCCTCCCCGCGATCAAGAAGGCCATGCTCGACAAGCACCTGAGGCTCATCGCCGAGGCGGCCGCGAAGAAGACCCAGATCCTCTGCCTCCAGGAGCTCTTCTACGGGCCCTACTTCTGCGCCGAGCAGGAGACCAAGTGGTACCGGCTGACCGAGCGGGTGCCCGAGGGGCCGACCACCGTCCTCATGCAGAAGCTCGCGAAGAAGCACCGCATGGTCATGGTCGTTCCCGTCTACGAGGAGGAGCAGGCCGGGATCTACTACAACACCGCGGCGGTGATCGACGCCGACGGCAAGTACCTCGGCAAGTACAGGAAGACCCACATCCCGCACGCCAAGCCCGGCTTCTGGGAGAAGTTCTACTTCCGCCCCGGCAACCTCGGCTACCCCGTCTTCGAGACCGCGTACGCGAAGATCGGCGTCTACATCTGCTACGACCGGCACTTCCCGGAGGGCGCGCGGGCGCTGGGGCTCGCCGGGGCCGAGATCGTCTTCAACCCCTCGGCCACCGTGGCGGGCCTCTCGGAGTACCTGTGGGAGCTCGAGCAGCCGGCGCACGCCGTCGCCAACGGCTACTTCGTGGGCGCCATCAACCGGGTGGGCACCGAGGCGCCGTGGAAGATCGGGGAGTTCTACGGCAAGAGCTACTTCTGCGACCCGCGCGGGAAGATCGTGGCCCAGGCGCCTCGCGACCGCGACGCGGTGGTGGTGGCCGACCTCAACCTCGACATGATCGACGAGGTGCGCTCGGTCTGGCAGTTCTTCCGCGACCGCCGCCCCGACGCCTACGGCCCCCTCGTCGCGCCCTGACCCCGGGATCTGCTATCCTCTCGGTCTACTTCGCCTACACAGCACGCGCCGAGGAGGACCTATGAGCATCGATCTCTCGGTGTCCTTCACGGGGATTCGCTTCGCGAACCCGTTCCTGCTCTCGTCCGCGCCACCCACCGAGTCGGAAGCGAACATCATGCGCGCCTTCGAAGCGGGCTGGGGCGGGGTCGTCTCCAAGACGATCGGCATGCACCCGGTGGTCAACGTCAAGGGGCCGAAGACGAAGTTCCTCCGCACCGAGCCCGAGACCGGGGCCTTGTCGATGAACCGGGGCCGCGCCGGCGTCCTCCACTCCTCCTGGAACTGGGAGCTCATCTCCGACAAGCCGCTCGACTGGTGGATCCCCCGCCTGGAGCGGATCAAGAAGGCCTGGCCCGACCGCGTCCTGATCGCCTCGATCATGGCCGGCTCGGGCAGCGACCGCGAGCTCGACCACTGGCGCACCCTGGCCCGCGCGTGCCAGGACGCCGGCGCCGACGGCCTGGAGCTGAACCTCTCCTGCCCGCACATGGACCGCGAGGACATGGGCTCGAACATCGGCAAGGACCAGCAGCTCTGCTCGTTCGTCACCCAGGTCGTCAAGGAGGTGGCGCGGGTGCCGGTGTGGGCCAAGCTCACCCCGGCCACCGGCGACATCGCGCTCGAGGCGGGCGCGGTCTTCCGGGGCGGCGCCGACGCGGTCACCTCGTCGAACACCTTCCCCTCCCTGCCCCTCATCGACCCCGACTCGCTCGAGTTCGAGATGAACGTCGAGGGCCTCGTGTCGAGCGGGGGCCTCGGCGGACCCGCCATCCTGCCCCTCTCGCTCGCCAAGATGTCGGAGATGACCCGCGCCTTCCCCGAGAAGAGCTTCTCGGGCATCGGCGGGATCTCCGAGTTCCGCCACGCCCTCAACTACTTCCTCCTGGGCTGCGGCACGGTGCAGGTCTGCACCGCGGCCATGCTCGACCACGCGGTGGGCCCGAACGTCGTGCAGCGGCTGATCCGCGAGGCTGGCGAGTTCTTCGAGAGGAACGCCGGCCGGGGACTGGCGCGGATTCGCGGACATCGTCGGGTTGCGCCGGGAGCGGGTCGTGCCCCACTCGCAGATCAAGCGCCCCGACGAGGTCGACTACCAGGGCGGCCACGAGGCGCAGGAAGGCTACGCGGAGCCGGGGGTCAGGTCTTGAAACAGCGCATGCCCACCAGGAGGCCGGGGCCGATGGAGGCTGACGGCAGATGAGCACCACACTCGTCCGGAACGGCACCGATCGTCACCGCCGGCGACCGATACGACGCCGACCTGTACATCGACAAGGGGACGATCTCGCTCATCGGCCAGGGGCTCACCCTCCCCGCCGACACCGTCGTCGACGCTTCGGGGAAGCTCGTCATGCCGGGCGGGATCGACGTGCACACGCACCTCGACATGCCCTTCGGCGGCACCACCTCGGCGGACGACTTCGAGACGGGCACGATCGCGGCGGCCCACGGGGGCACCACCACCCTCATCGACTTCGCGATCCAGGGCTTCGGCGAGGGACTCTATCCCGGCCTTCGAAGGCTGGATGAAGCGGGCCGAGGGCAAGGCGGCGATCGACTACGCCTTCCACATGATCGTGCGGGAGCTCACCGAGCAGGTCTCCCACGACATGGACAAGATGGTCCGCCACGAGGGCATCACGTCCTTCAAGCTCTTCATGGCCTACCCGGGCGTCTTCATGGTGGACGACGCCACGATCTTCAAGGCGCTCCTGCGCACCCGCGAGAACGGCGGCCTCGTCTGCATGCACGCCGAGAACGGCGGGGTGATCGACACCCTGGTGAAGGAGGCCCTCCGCAAGGGCCAGACCGCCCCCAAGTACCACGCCCTCACGCGGCCCACCCGCGCGGAGGGCGAGGCCACCGGCCGGGCCATCGCCCTCGCCGAGATGGCGGGCGTGCCCGTCTACATCGTCCACCTCTCCTGCTCCGACGCGCTCGAGAAGGTGAAGCAGGCGCGCGACATGGGCCTCCCCGCCTACGCCGAGACCTGCCCGCAGTACCTCTTCCTCTCCTACGACGACTACGAGCGGCCAGGCTTCGAGGGCGCCAAGTACGTGATGTCGCCGCCGCTGCGGGAGAAGTGGAACCAGGACGCGCTCTGGAAGGGGCTCGTGAAGAACGACCTCCAGGTGGTGTCCACCGACCACTGCCCGTTCTGCATGAACGACGCGGCCCAGAAGCCCCTCGGCAAGGACGACTTCTCGAAGATCCCGAACGGCGCCCCCGGCATCGAGACGCGCCTCGTGCTCGTCTGGGACGGGGGAGTGCGAGCCGGGCGCATCGACATGCACCGCTTCGTGGAGCTCATGTCCGCGAGCCCGGCGAAGATGTTCGGCCTCTGGCCGAAGAAGGGCACGATCGCGGTGGGCTCGGACGGCGACCTCGTGCTCTGGGACCCCGAGAAGGAGACGACGCTGTCCGCCGCCACCCACCACATGCGGGTCGACTACAACCCCTACGAGGGCCGCGTCGTGAAGGGCGGACCCGCGGTCGTCCTCTCCCGCGGCGAGGTGATCGTGGACCACGGGGTCTTCAAGGGGAAGGCCGGCCGCGGCCAGTTCGTCAAGCGACTGGCCGGCCGGCCCCTCGTGGCCTGAGGCCAGGACATGGGAGCCACCCCGGGCGGCACCCGGCGTCCCTCGAACGAGCGCCACCACGCAGATGGCCGCGTGGAGCTCGTCGACTCGAGCCGCATCGCGGCGAGCCCTCTCTACAACCACGACCTCGCTCCGGTGCCGGTCGCCGAACGGAGCTGGACGACCTACAACTACGCCGCCCTCTGGGTCGGCATGGCCCACTGCATCCCCACCTACATGCTGGCCGCCGGCCTCATGTCGACGGGGATGAGCTGGTGGCAGGCGCTCGTCACGATCCTGCTCGGGAACACGATCGTCCTCGTGCCGATCCTCCTGAACTCGCATCCCGGCACGAAGTACGGGATCCCGTTCCCCGTCTTCGCCCGCGCCGCCTACGGGACCCTGGGCTCCAACCTCCCCGCGCTCATGCGCGCGCTCGTGGCCTGCGGCTGGTTCGGGATCCAGACCTGGATCGGGGGCGAGGCCGTGCACACGCTCCTCACGAGCCTCCTTCCCGGCCTGGCCGACGCTGATGGGCGCCGGATTCGACGGCCACACGACGACGGAGTGGCTCTCCTTCCTCCTCTTCTGGGGGCTCAACGTCTTCGTCGTCTACCACGGCATGAACCTGCTGCGGGTGGTGGAGAACTGGGCCGCGCCCTTCGTGCTGGTCATGACGGGCGCTCTCCTGTGGTGGGCCATCGACCGGGCGAACGGCCTGGGCCCGCTCCTGGAGCAGCCGGGCCGGTTCCGGACCCTCGCGGAGTTCCTCCCCGTCTTCTTCCCCGCGCTGACCGCCATGATCGGCTACTGGGCCACCTTGTCGCTCAACATGCCGGACTTCACGCGCTTCGGCCGCAGCCAGAGGGAGCAGGTGGTGGGCCAGGTGGTGGCCCTGCCCACCACGATGTTCGCGTTCGCCGCCATGGGTGTCCTCATCACCAGCGCGACCGTCATCATCTTCGGCGAGGCGATCTGGGACCCGGTGAAGCTGGTGGGCCGCTTCACCTCGCCCGTGGTCGTGGCCGTGTCGATGTTCACCGCGGTGGTGGCCACCCTTTCCGTGAACATCGCCGCCAACGTGGTGTCTCCCGCCAACGACTTCGCGAACGCCTTCCCGAGGCTCATCAGCTTCAAGACGGGCGGGCTCATCACCGGCCTCCTCGGCATCCTGATGCAGCCCTGGCGCCTGCTCGCCGACGCGTCGGGCTACATCTTCACCTGGCTGCTCGGCTACTCCGGCGGCCTCGGCTCGATCGCCGGCGTCCTCGTCGCGGACTACTGGCTCCTGCGATCGCGCGACCTCGAGCTCGAGGACCTCTACCTCGCCGAGGGCGCCTACACGTACCGCCGGGGCTGGAACCCCGTAGCCGTGGTGGCCACGCTTGCCGGCTGCGCCCTCGCCTGGGGCGGCCTCGTCGTTCCCGCGCTCCGGCCCCTCTACGACTACGCCTGGTTCGTAGGATTCTTCGTCTCCTTCGCCGTGTACGTAGCCCTCATGCGCACGGCGCCGGCCTACCGCTCCTTCCCCTCGCCCGAGGTGCCCGAATGAGCCCCGCCACCCTCCCCACGACCATGACCGGCGAGGAGATGGTCGCCCTCTGCCGCCGCCACACGATCTACGAGTGGTCGGCGCAGGCGAAGGTGGATCCCATCCCGGTCGCTCGCGCGGAGGGCGTCTACTTCTGGACGCCCGAGGGCAAGCGCTTCCTCGACTTCAACAGCCAGCTCATGTGCTCGAACATCGGCCACTCGCACCCGCGGGTGGTCCGGGCCATCCAGGAGCAGGCGCAGGTCCTCGCCTACGCCAACCCGTTCATGGCCACCGAGCCGCGAGCCCGGTTGGGGGCGAAGCTCGCCACCCTCACTCCCGGCGACATGGACGTCTTCTTCTTCACGAACGGCGGGGCGGAGGCCAACGAGAACGCGATCCGCATCGCCCGCGTGGTCACCGGCCGGCACAAGGTGCTGGTGCGATACCGCTCGTACCACGGCGCCACGGCGGGGGCGATCGCGCTCACCGGGGACCCGCGCCGATGGGCCTCGGAGCCGGGCATTCCCGGCATCGTGCGGGCCCCCGACTTCCACAAGTGGGGCCGCCGCGAGCCCGAGCCGGTGGAGGCGTCCCTGCGCGAGCTCGAGGACGTCATCCGCTACGAGGGCGGAGCCAACATCGCGGCCTTCGTCATCGAGCCCGTGGTGGGCACGAACGGCATCCTCATCCCGCCCGACGGCTACATGCAGGGAGTGCGGGAGCTCTGCGACCGCCACGGCATCCTCCTGATCGCCGACGAGGTCATGTCCGGTTTCGGGCGCACCGGGCGCTGGTTCGCGGTCGACCACTGGAACGTCGTCCCCGACCTCATGCCGATGGCGAAGGGGCTGACCTCGGCCTACGTCCAGCTCGGGGCGGTGGGCATGCGGCCGCAGATCGCCCGGGCGTTCCAGGAGCGCGCCTTTCCCGGCGGGCTCACCTACAACAGCCACCCCCTGGCCTGTGCCGCCGCCCTCGCCACGATCGCCGTCTACGAGGAGGAGGGCCTCGTCGAGAACGCCGAGCGCATGGGCCGTGTCCTCCGCCGGCGGATGCTCGAGCTCGAGAAGAAGCACCCCTCGGTCGGGGCCACGCGGTCGATCGGCCTCTTCGGCCTCTTCGAGCTGGTGCGCGACCGGCGAACGTACGAGCCCATGGCGCCCTACAACGGAACCTCCGAGGAGATGGCCGCGCTCTCTCGCTTCTTCCGCGAGCAGGGGCTCTACACTTTCGTGCGCTGGAACACGCTTCTTCACGAACCCTCCCCTGATCATCGACGAGGCCCGGCTCGAGGAAGGCCTCGCGATCATCGACCGCGGCCTGGAGATCACCGACCGTGGGGTCAGATCTTGAAATAGCGCGTCCGAGCAAGGGAGCGTGGGCCATGGCGACGGAAACGGGCACGAAGCTGGGCACGATCACCCACTGGATCGGCGGCAAGGGCTGGGACGGGCCGGTCGAGCGGTGGGGCGACGTCTACGATCCCGCGAGCGGGGAGAAGCAGTCGCGGGTGGCGTTTGCCACGGCCGACGTGGTCGACTCTGCCGTGACCGCGGCCACGCGGGCTGCGGTGGGCTGGCGCGAGGCCTCGCTGGCCACCCGCACCCGCGTGCTCTTCGCCTTCCGCCAGCTCGTCGAGCGGCACAAGAAGGAGCTGGCCGAGGTCCTGACGCGTGAGCACGGGAAGGTCGCCGCCGACGCGCTCGGGGAAGTGAACCGCGGTCTCGAGGTGGTGGAGTTCGCCTGTGGGCTCCCCCAGCTGCGTCAAGGGCGAGTTCTCGGAGAACGTCTCGACCGACGTCGACAGCTACTCGATCCGGCAGCCGCTCGGGGTGGTGGCCGGCATCACGCCCTTCAACTTCCCGGCCATGGTTCCGATGTGGATGTACCCGATCGCCATCGCCTGCGGGAACGCCTTCATCCTCAAGCCCTCGGAAAAGGACCCGTCGGCAGCGAACTTCTGTGCGCGGCTCCTGGCGGAGGCCGGGCTGCCCGACGGCGTCTTCAACGTGGTCCACGGCGACAAGGTGGCGGTGGACGCGATCCTGGCCCACCCCGGCATCCACGCGGTGAGCTTCGTCGGCTCGACGCCGGTGGCGCGCCACCTCTACGAGACCGCCACCAGCACCGGCAAGCGCGTGCAGGCGCTGGGCGGGGCGAAGAACCACATGGTCGTGCTGCCCGACGCCGACCTCGACCTGGCCGCGGACTCCGCGGTGAGCGCGGCCTACGGCTCGGCCGGCGAGCGCTGCATGGCCATCTCCGTGCTGGTCACCGTAGGCGACGTGGCGGAGCGACTGCTGCCCAAGGTCCGCGAGCGCATCCGCCGCCTCAAGGTCGCCCCCGGGGCAGAGCCGGGGGCGGAGATGGGCCCCCTGGTGACGAAGGAGCACCACGCGCGGGTCGTCTCCTACGTCGACCGCGGCGAGAAGGAGGGGGCGACGCTCCTCGAGGACGGGCGATCCCTGCGCGTGCCCGGCCACGAGAGGGGCTACTTCCTGGGGCCCTGCCTCTTCGATAGGGTCACCCCCGAGATGACGCTCTACAAGGACGAGATCTTCGGCCCCGTCCTGAGTGTCGTGAGGGCGGGGAGCTACGACGAGGCCCTCTCTCTCGTGAACGCGAACCGCTACGCCAACGGCGTCGCGATCTTCACCAACGACGGCGGCGCCGCCCGACGTTTCCAGAACGAGGTCCAGGTGGGCATGGTGGGAGTGAACGTCCCCATCCCGGTGCCCATGGCCTACTACTCGTTCGGCGGGTGGAAGAGCTCGCTCTTCGGCGACGCCCACGTCCACGGCCGCGAGGGGATCCACTTCTACACGCGGGGCAAGGTGGTGACGAGCCGCTGGCCCGACCCGCAGCACCGCGGCGTCAACCTCGGCTTCCCGCAGATGAAGTAGGGTCGCAACCCGTCCAGGCTCGAGACCTCGTCTTCACCATGCCCGATGGCGCGTTCCACCCCCTCCCGAACTGGGACCGCGAAACCCGAACTAGGACGCCAGAATCCTGTCAGCGCGAGCCGCGTGGTTTGGGAAGAGGTCGCGGGGCACATTGGCTCCCCCGAGTTTGGCGGCAACCCTGAAGCGGGCACACTCACCGAAGACACCCCGACAGTACTGGGTCTTCAACAACTCGGCGACGGCTGGCATCCCCTCCATCTGGTCGTTGAAGAAGATGCAAATGGGAAGCTTCTCGCAAGCCATGGTTCACTCCTCGCGGCCACACCCAAGACTCTCGCCGACGTCTCCGCCCGGAAGTCATTGCAGGCGGGATGCCAGCTCCTTGGCCTGCGATGACGGTCCTTTTGAATATGTCGAGCGGCTTGCTGGCGGTCTACCGGCCGAGTGACGCATCGGCGCCCGACTCTGTGTCCGGAGTCCGGCCGGTCATGTGACGGCAGCCGCCGCGCGCAGCGGCCCCCTGGGGCAAACGCACCTCGAGCGTCCTGGTTGCTTTGCGTGTCTCGGCGGTGGAGGCACGCATCGCGTGTGGACAGAGAATGGGCGATCCGACGAGGCGGCGCGGGTCTTGGTGAGCCTCGGCAACCAGAGCAGCGGGGCGGCCATGACCGTCGATGCGGGTACGCAACTGGGACCCTACATCCCGGCCGACCGAGGCTCTTCTCGAGCTCCAGGCCCACGGAGGCGAGGGGTCGTTCTTGCCCAACACGATCGGCGACACGAGTGCGAACCTCGTGTACACTCCCGTCGCCCCGGCCGGCACCCAGTGGACGGTCGGTCCCGGCGACGTGCTCGTCTTCCGGGGGGACCAGCGCCACTCCTACCGGAACCCGGGTCGCGACGCGGCGGTGGGCTACTCGGTCGTGCTGCTCGCGCGGTCGTAGGACGGCCGGCGTTCGCTCTCGGGCACGCCGATCCTCTCAGAGCTCGAGCTGGAGCCCCTCGCGGGCCACGATTCCCTCGTCCGACTCGGCGGCGAGCTCGCGCTCGATGCCCGCCATCACGTCGTCGTCGTGGTCCGGGTCGTGGTGGAAGACCACCAGGCGCCGGGCGCCGGCGCGGCGGACGAGGCGCAGCCCTTCCTGCCAGGTGGAGTGGCCCCAGCCCACGCGGGCCGGGAGCTCGGCGTCGGTGTAGGTCGAGTCGTAGATGACGAGGTCGGCCCCCGCGATCAGCCCCAGCACGTTCTCGTCCGGGCGCCCCGGCACGTGCTCGGTGTCGGTCACGTAGCAGACCGAGCGGCCGGCGTGCTCGATGCGGTAGGCGGTGGCCCCGTTCGGGTGGTTGAGGGGGGCGGTGCGGGCCCGCACGCCCGGCCCGAGGTCGAGGGTCTCGCCGGCGCGGAAATCGGTGAAGGTGAGCCGGGCCTTCATCACGTCGAGGGGCACCGGGAACATGGGCTCGTGCATGTGGCCCGCGATCGCCTCGCGGATGCCGCCCTGCTCCGCGAGGTGCCCCGCGAAGACGCGGAAGGCGTGGTCGGGCTCGAAAGCGGGGGCGAAGAAGGGGAAGCCGTTGACGTGGTCCCAGTGGGTGTGGCTGAAGAGGATGACGGCCTCCGCCGCTCCCTCGCGCCGCAGGCGCTGGCCCAGCGGGCGGACGCCCGTGCCCGCGTCGAGGATGAAGAGCTGCCCTTCCACCCGGACCTCGACGCAGCTCGTGTTGCCGCCGAAGCCCATGTACTCGGGCGACGGGCAGGCGATGCTCCCGCGCACCCCCCAGAAGCGGACGGTCAATCCCGTGGTTCCCACCGTGCGCCCGATGATAGGCGATTCCCGGCGCGAGGGCACACCCGGCTCGCGCGGTGGCGGCGGCTGGGGGAGAATCGCGCCAATGCACATACCGGACGGCTTCCTGAGCGCGGGCGTCGCGGCCGGGACCTGGGCGGTCGGGGCGGGCACCCTCGGCTGGGCTCTGCGCGCGGAGAGGGTCGACCCCGAGCGCGTCCCCGCGGGCACGCTCGGAGCGCTCGCCGGGTTCGTCTTCGCGGCGCAGCTCGTGAACGTGCCGCTCCTGCCCGGGACGAGCGGCCACCTCGTGGGCGGGATGCTGGCGGCGGCGCTCGTGGGCCCGTGGCGGGGGCTCGTGGTCATGGCGGTCGTGCTCGCGGTGCAGGCGCTCCTCTTCCAGGACGGCGGCGTGACCGCGTTCGGCGCGAACCTCCTGGCGATGGGCGGCGGCGGGTGCGTCGGGGGCCACGCGGTGGCCTCGCTCGTGACCCGCCTTCTCCCCGGTGCGCGGGGCTTCGTGGCGGGGCCCGTGGCCGGGGCATTCGTGGGGACGCTCGTCGGCGCCGCTTTCGTCGCGACCGCCCTGGGCCTCTCGGGGCTCTATCCCGTTTCCGCGGTGCTCCCGCTGGTGCTGTCCCTCCACGTGCCGATCGCCCTCGTCGAGGCGGCTCTCACCGGCGCGATCCTCGGGACCGTGCTGCGCTGGCGCCCCGACCTCGTCCGCGGCCTGCAGGCGGCAGGCGTCCCCGCCTCCCGGACCGCCCCCGTCCTCGGTGGGCTCGTGGTCGCGCTGGCGGTGGCGGCGTTCTTCGCCCCCTTCGCGTCGCCCCTGCCGGACGGGCTCGAGTCGGCCGCCGAGAGGCTGGGGTTTGCCCGGGCGGCGCGCGCCCTCTGGCCGGCGCCGGCACCGGACTACGAGCTGCCCTGGGCCGCCCTCGGGCGGGCGGGGACCGCGCTTGCCGGGGTCCTCGGAACGCTGGCCGCGGCGGCGCTGGCGTGGACGCTGTCGCGGGGCCTGGGCTCGTCGCGACAGGCGGGGCCGCACCGATGACCCCGTCGCGGCCCGGCCTCGTCCTCGCCGCCGGTCTCGGGCTGACGACGCTCGCCGCCCTCGCCCCGGCGGGCCTCGCCCGGCCCTCCGTGCCCGCGTGGTCGTGGGCCGCGTGGGGGCTCGCCTTCGTCGGCGGCGCCGCAGCCTTCCGTCTCGCCGGCAGCACGCTGCCGCAGCTCGTGCGGCGGCTCGGCTGGCTCCTCCCATTCGTCCTCGCCCTCGCCGTGCCCGCCGCGCTCCTCGCCCCGCCCGGGCGGCGCCTGGCCACGGCCCTCGCCCTGGCCGTTCGGGCCCTCGCCGCGACGACGGCCGCAACGGGAGCGGCCTTCCGCCTCGGCCCGCTCGGCCTCGTGCGCGGCGCGCGCGCGCTGCGCGTTCCCGCGCGCCTCGTGGACGTCCTCGAGGCCGCGCTCACGAGCCTCGCCGCGATGATCGAGCAGGCGCGGGCCATGCTGCGGGCGCGCGAGGCGCGGCGGACGACGCACGGGCCGTGGGGCTCGCTGCTCGCCGAGCCGGTCTCGACGGTCCGGGGCTTCGGCCGCTTCGCGGCCGCGCTGCTCCTGCGCACGCTGGAGCGGGCCGAAGCGGTGGAGCGCGCGCGGCTGGCGCGGGGAGCGGACCTGCCGTGAGCGTCGCTCCCGCCTCGCTCGAGGTCGAAGGCCTCGCCTACCACTACCCCGACGGCTTCCCGGCGCTGCACGGGGTGTCTTTCCGGGTCGCGCCGGGCGAGCGGGTGGCTCTCCTCGGCCCGAACGGCGCCGGCAAGTCGACGCTCCTCCTGCACCTCGCGGGGCTCCTGCCCGAGCGGCAGCGCTACCTCCACCGGCACGACCCGGGGGACGCACCCCACCGTCACGACGTGCAGGGCCGGGTGTCGATCGACGGCGTCGTGCTCTCTCCCGGCACGGTGCGAGCGGTCCGGGCGAGGGTGGGGATCGTCTTCGCGGACCCCGACGATCAGGTCGTCGGGCTCACCGTCGGGGAAGACGTCGCGTTCGGGCCACGGGCCCGCCGGTGGCCGCCGGCCGAGGTGACGGCCGCGGTGGGGGAGGCTCTCGCCGCGGTAGGTCTCGCCGGCCGGGAGGCGCGCTTCCCCCACCACCTGAGCACCGGAGAGAAGCGGCGGCTCGGGCTCGCCGGGGCGCTCGCCTGCCGGCCGGGCCTCCTCCTCCTCGACGAGCCTTCGTCGGGCCTCGACCCCCGCGGGCGGCGCGAGCTCGCTGATCTCCTGGCTGGTCTTCCGGCCACGCAGGTCGTGGCGAGCCACGACCTCGCGCTCGTGGAGAGGCTCTGCACGCGGGCCATCGTCCTCGACGCCGGCCGCCCGGTCGTGGACGCCCCGATCGGGGCGGTCCTCGGAAACCGGGCCCTCCTCGCCCGCCACGGACTCGAGTGACCGCCGGCCCCTCGCGCTATTCGAAGTAGCCGTTCACGTCCAGGATGAAGTGCACCGTCCCGACGGAGGCGTTCTTGACGCTGACGGCGACGGAGCCGTCGGCGCTGGCAGGAACGATCGCGTTGTTCGCCCGGGTCACCCCGGCCTTGAAGTTGAGCGTGCTCACCTGGGGAACCGCCACGTCGGCCGGGTAGAGACGCACGTTGCCCGGCGCCGTGGCCCCCGAGACGGTCACGTTGACGGACAGGGCCGTCGCTCCCACCGGGATCCCGCAGGGAGGGCCGGCGAGCAAGAACGTACGCACCTCGCCCGGCTGCAAGGCGCGCGTCTGGCCCGGGGTCCGGGTGTCTACCAGCCGGCACGGGGTGAGCGTGTAGTAGAAGAGGCCCGTTCCTTCCGTCACCGTCGTGATTGCGTTCGCGGAGTTGTTGCCGGGGACCGGCTCGATCGTGGCCGAGCTGACCGTGGCGGTGTTGGTGAAGGGGCTCGGCCCGGAATAGGCAGGGGGGACGCCGAAGGTAGCGGTGATGGTGCGGGTCGCGCCTGCCGGAACGGTCGCGAGCGAGCACGGGAACACGGTCGCGCAGTCCCCGGTGTTGGACACGAAGGTGAGGCCCGCCGGCGTGGGGTCCGTCACCTCCACGGAGTCTGCCGCATCGGGCCCCGCGTTCGAGACCGTGATCGTGTAGGCCACGTTCGCTCCGCGGACGACGGAGGCCGGGCCCGTCTTTCCAATCGAGAGGTCCGCCTGCCCGACCGCGGTCGACACGCTCGACGAGTTATTGACGAGGATCGGGTCGGGAGTCGGCGAGCTGACGGTGGCAGTGGGGGTGAAGGGACTCGGCCCCGAGTAGTCGGCCGGCACGTTGAAGGTCGCGGTGATGGTGCGGGTCTCACCCGTGGCCAGTGACCCAAGGGAGCAGGGAAACGGAATCGTGCAGTCGCCGGTGTTGGACACGAAAGTGATTCCGGCCGGCGTCGGGTTCGCGACCTGAACCGACGACGCGCCCCCCAGTCCGTTGTCCGTGACCGTGATCGTGTAGACCGCGTCGGCGCCCCTGAGGACGCCAGCGGGGCCGGCCATCCCTACGGCAACGTCGGTGACGGCCTGCGGCCGGTCCGCCATCGGGATCCCGTTCCCGGACTCGCGGTCCCAGCCGGTGGGGTTGACGTCCAGAGCGGTGCCGGCCATGGCCGCGGCCACGGCGGCGGGGGCTGGAGCCGGAGAGGCCGAGAGCAGGAGGGCGGCGATGGCGGCGGCATGGGGCGCGGCGGCGGACGTGCCGCAGAACGGGCTGAAGCCCGGAGTGGTCGTGACGACGCAGTCGGCCGCGGTGATGTCCGGCTTCTGGAGGTTCCGCCCCCCGGCCGTGCCGAAGAGGATGTTGCCGGGCGTGATCGCGCTCCCGTCCGGGTCGTAGAAGATCCGCCGGGGACCGTCCGAGCTGTAGGTCTCGACCGGGTTCGTCGCTCCGCCCACGAAGGGGTTGCCGGCCCCGGGGATGCGGCCGTCCGTGGCCGCCACGCTGATCGAGCTCTCGCCGCCGTTGTGGCCGACCACCGCCCCGGCGGTCGCGAGGGTCAGGCGTCCCCGGTTGGTGTCCAGGTGGAGGGCCTTCGTTGGTCCCGACAAGAGCACGACCACGATCCTCTCTTGGGTGAACCCGGGGCCCATGATCTCGAGCGGCTCGTGGGTGAAGGACTGAATGTCGGCCGAGACGTCGAATACGGTCGCGAGGCCGGAGTCCAGTATGAAGATGTCGTAGTCGGTGGTGGCCCCCCCCAGGGGGTCCGACCACTTCAGGGAGATGGCGAAGGGTGCGCTGGCCGTGAGCTGGTCGGAGTTGGCCGCGCTACCGCCCGTGAGGCCGTTGAAGCTGTGGATCGGCAGGTCGCTCCCGTAGAAGGTTGTGATCGGCGCGATCGTCGTGCCGCTGTCGACGAAATCGCCTTCCCACGTGCCGGACGTGCCGGCCGTCAGCCGGCCGGAGTTGCCGGCCGAGCTGAAGTAGAGGACGCCGGCCGCCTTCACCGTGTTCACGGCCTGCGCGATCACCCCGTCCTGGAACGCCCCCTCGTTGAAGTAGGTCACGTCGTCGACGATGATGTCGCACCCGTAGGTGTTCTTCAGCGCCAGGATGTTCGCGGCGAAGGAAGCGTCGCTGTCGACGGCGGTCGCGAAGTAGAGCTTCGCCCCCGGCGCGAGGTCGTGGACGATCTCGAGCATCGCCGTCCCCTCGCCGCCGCACGTGGTCCCGGGATAGGGAGTGAGGTCGCACTCTTGCACGACTTGAACGCAGGCCCCGGCCTGGGGACACGTCGGCGGCAGGTCGCCCGAGGCCTGACGCGCGGCGAGGGTATCGACGCCGTCGGACAGGACTCCCACCCTCACCCCGGTCCCGTCGATGCCGTAGGTGGTCCGAGCCGAAGCCGCCGCGTGGGCGGCGTCACCCTGGGAGGTCCGGGAGCCCGTGTTCACCAGGAACCCCTGCCGCGGGCTGATGGATCGGACCTCGGGGAGAGAGGCGATCGCCTCGACCTGCCGGATCGGGACACGGGCCCGCACGGCGCCGAAGGCGGGGTAGGCCAGGGCGACCCGGCCGCCCACGCGGGCGATCGTCTGCAGGAGGCCGTCCGTGACGTCGGCCCGGATGTCGACGACGACCATGCCGTCGCGGTCCACGCCGGCCCGGTCCGCGACCCGGCGGAGCGGCCCGAGGCCTTGCACCATGGCCTGCCCGGCCCTCTCGCGACGCGCGTAGAGGAGGCTCGTGGCGAGCTTCCTCTGGGCCGGCGTCCGGGCGGCCTTCTCGGCGAGGATCGCCCGGATCTGCTGCATGCCCTGCTCGGTCAGCTCCTGGGCGGGAGCGCTCGTCGCACACAGGAAAACGGCCGTCACCGCCATCACGGAACCCTGGGCGAGACGCTTCATCGCTCCTCCGCTGCGGGTGCGCGACTGGGGAGGGCCCCGACGGCCCCAGCCGGGCCCGTCCGGGCGTCGGTCCCGCTCAGACCGGGTGAGAAAGTACGCTCGCCCCGCGGTGGAGTCAACCGCCTCCTTGACCCTTCGGGGGCAGGGCCTTACTGTTGGCCGTTGAGGAGCTTCCATACCGCGTGACGCCGAGCCTCGCCCTCGCGACCGTGCTGCTCGTCTCCCTGTCGCTCCTCTTCCTGTGGGCGCTCGCCAGGCTGCGGCGTGAGCGCCAGGGGGCGGAGCGGCTCGCGTCGAGCGAGGCCCGCTTCCGCGAGCTCGTCGAGGCCGCCGACGACGTCATCTTCCGCACCGACGTCGAGGGGCGCTTCACCTACGCGAACCCCGCCGCCGAGGAGGCCCTCGGCGTCGGGAAGGGAGAGCTGCTCGGGCGGGGCTTTCTCGACGTGGTGCGTCCCGACTACCGCGACGAGGCCCGCCGCTTCTACGCGGACCAGCGCGAGCAGGGCATCCCGAACACGTACTGCGAGTTCCCCATGGTCACGCGGGCGGGCGAGGACATCTGGGTCGGGCAGCGCGTCCAGCTCGTCAGCGAGGGCGGCCGATTCGCCGGCCTGCAGGCGGTCGCCCGCAACATCACCGAGCGCAAGCTCCTGCATCAGGCGATCGAGCGCGAGCGCGAGCAGCTCCGGCAGATCGTCACCCACGCGCCGGTCGCGATGGCCATGCTCGACCGCGAGGGCCGGCACCTCGCGCACAGCGCGCGCTGGCTGCGTTATCTGCGGACGGAGGACCCCTCCGTGGTCGGGCGCACCCTCGCCGAGGTCTGGCCCGCGATGCCGGCAAAGTACCGGGACGTCCTCGCGCGTGCCCTCGCCGGCGAGGTGGTGAGCGACCCCGAGGACGCCCTGGAGCGGGACGACGGGACCCGCGTCTTCCTGCGCTGGACCGTCCACCCGTGGCGTGACGCCGGCGGCGCCGTGGCCGGCGTGGTTCTGGTGGCGCAGAGCATCGACCTCCTCGTGCGGGCGCGGCAGGCCGCCCTCGAGGCCTCGCGCCTCAAGTCCGAGTTCGTGGCGAACATGAGCCACGAGATCCGCACCCCCATGAACGGCGTCATCGGGATGACCCGGCTCCTCCTCGACACGGGCCTCAACCCCGAGCAGCGCGAGTACGCGGAGGTCATCGACCAGTCGGGGCGGGCGCTCCTCGAGATCATCAACGACATCCTCGACTTCTCGAAGATCGAGGCGGGGCGGATCGACCTCGAGAACGTGGACTTCGACCTGCGGCGGGCGGTGCGCGAGGTCCTCGGCTCCTTCGCCGAGGCCGCCCAGGCCAAGGGGCTGGAGCTCCTGTGCCTGATCCGCCACGACGTGCCGAACGCCCTCCTGGGCGACCCGGGCCGGCTGCGGCAGGTCCTCACCAACCTCGTGGGCAACGCGGTCAAGTTCACGGAGGCGGGCGAGGTCGTCCTCCGGGTGACCCTCGACGAGTCGGTCGGGGAGGCCGCGGTCGTCCGCTTCGAGGTGCGCGACACTGGCATCGGCATCGACCCGGAGCTGAAGTCGCGGCTCTTCCAGTCGTTCGTGCAGGCGGACGGCTCGGCCAGCCGCCGCTACGGCGGGACGGGCCTGGGGCTCGCGATCTCCAGGCGCCTCGTCTCGCTCATGGGGGGAGTGATCGACGTCCAGAGCCAACCAGGCCGCGGCACCACCTTCTGGTTCACCGTGCGCTTCGAGCGGCAGGCCTCGGAGGCGGCGCCCGCCCCCGGGCCGCCCGCCCGGCTCGCCGGCCGCCGCGTGCTGGTGGTGGACGACAACGCCACGAACCGCCAGATCCTGAAGCACCAGCTCGGGTACTGGGGCCTCCGCACGACGACGGTCGAGTCCGGCGCGAAGGCCCTCGCCGCTCTCCTCGAGGCCGCGGCGGCGGGGCCCGGCTACGACCTCGCCATCCTCGACATGAAGATGCCCGAGATGGACGGCCTCGCCCTCGGCCGGGCAATCAAGGACGAGCCCTCCCTCGCCGGGGTGAAGCTGCTCCTCCTCACCTCGTTCGGCCAGCGCGGCCACGGGGCGGAGGCCTCGCGGATCGGAATCGCCGCGTACCTCACCAAGCCGGTGGACGAGGCCGACCTCTACGACTGCCTGGTCGAGGTGATGGGGGAGGGGCGCCGGAAGCACGCGCCGCACCTCGTCACCCGCCACAGCCTCCGCGAGCTGCGGCCGCCGGTCGCCGCGCGCGTGCTCGTGGCGGAGGACAACGAGGTCAACCAGAAGGTGGCGGTGCGCATCCTGGAGAAGCTGGGCTACCGCGTCGAGGTGGCGGACGACGGCAAGGAGGCCCTCGAGGCCTGCGCGCGGACGCATTACGACGCGCTCCTGATGGACGGGCAGATGCCGGGGATGGACGGCTACGAGGCCACGCGGAGGATCCGCGAGCGCGAGGGAAGCGGAGGTGACCGCCTGCCGATCATCGCCATGACCGCGAGCGCGATGAAGGGCGATCGCGAGAAGTGCCTCGAGGCGGGGATGGACGACTACGTCTCGAAGCCGGTGACTCCGGAGGGCCTCCTTGCCGTGCTGCGGCGCTGGGTGGGAACGCCCGCCGCTCCCGCCGAGCGGGCCGTCGCGGCGTCGGTGACGGCCGGCGACCTGCTCGACGAGACGATCGTCGCGAGCCTGATGTCGGTGGACGACGACGGCACGCTGATGGACGAGGTGGTCGCCACGTTCCTCAAGATCGCGCCGGTGCGGCTCGCCGCGATCCGCAAGGCGGCGAAGGGCAACCCCGCGCAGCTCGAGCGAGGCGCCCACAGCTTCCTCGGCAGCTGCGGCAACCTCGGCTGCCGGAGGATGGCCGATCTCTGCGCGCGGCTCGAGGTCCTGGGCCGCTCCGGCTCCACCGAGGGCGCGCCCGGCCTCGCCCGCGCCCTCGAGGAGGAGTTCGAGGCGGTGAAGCCGCACCTCCACGCCCTCCCCGGGCGCCACCCGAAGCGCCAGGGCGCGGGCGCCGCCCCCTCGGCGTCGTGATCCGCGACGTGCTGCGCGCCGTCCTCGAGGCGGTCGTCGACGTCCTGTTCACCTGCGACTGCGTCGGCGAGGAGAAGATCCCGGCTACGGGCGGGGCGATCGTGTGGGCCAACCACCCCTCGTACCTCGACCGCGCCCTGCTCTCGCTGCCGGTGAAGCGGCCCATCCTCTTCACGGCCGGGGACTACGACTCGGCGGAGGCCCACGTCCGCGAGGGTAGCCTGGTGGGGATCTTCCCGGAGGGCAGATGCTCACGCGCGGGCTGGATGGATGAGGAGCGGAACACCGAGGCCGCGCGTCTCGCCCTGGAGACGGGAGCTCCGCTGGTGCCGGCCACGATCCGGGGCGCCTTCCGGGCATGGCCCTACTTCCGCGCCCTGCCGCAGCCGGCGAAGATCCACGTCCGCTACCACGACCCGATCGACCCCGCTCCGTATCGCTCGATGCCCGACGGCGAGGCGACCGCCGCCCTCCTCGCGGAGCTGCGGCGGCGCGTGGAGACGACGCTCCTGCCCGGGGTGAAGGCCGAACGACGGATCGAGGGGCTCTATCGGACGCCGGCCCCGTGGCCGCGCTTCTTCGAGGCGGTGCCGGCGCTGGCCCTCGCCCTCCTCGTCTTCTGGAAGACGCGCTCGTTCGCGGTGGTGTGGCCTGGCTACGCGTACGTCGGCTACCTCCTTCTGGACCTGCTGGCGATCCCGCAGGGGCGGCTGACCAAGTGGGTCCGGAACGGTTCCGCCGCGGTCTTCGTCCTGGTCTACGGCGGGTGGGTGCTGCCGAAGCTGGGCCTGCCGGCCCCGATCGGCCACGCGGCGCTCCTGGCGGTGCTCGCCGGGGCCGGCTTCCCGTACCTGTACGAGCGCGGCCGTCTCGCCCTCACGTTCGTGCAGGGCCTCGTGGCGGCGGCGCTCCTCGAGGTCGGCGCCCTCCACCTCGTGGCGACCCCCATCGGCGCGCACCTCGCGTTGCCCCTCTTCACCGCTGCCTTCGCCTGGGAGGAGCGCACTGCCTTCTGGCGGTACAGCGCGCCGATCCTCGCCGCCTACGCGTTCGGGATTCCGGTCTGGCTCGGAGGGGGCTTCGAGCTGCTGCCCCACGCCATTGCCGGCCTTCTCGCCTGGGGCCTCGTGCGCTTCCTGCCACGCACCGGAGGAGGGGGGGCGACGGCCGAGGAAGAACCGGACGAGGCGCCGTCCTCGACCCTCGGGCTCCGCGACTGAATCTCTTCAGGGGGGTGCTGCGCCTTCCCACGGGCGCGCTCCCGCCCATCTGGCGACGGCGCCCTGCAGCGCGTCGAGATGCCCGTCGAAGTAGTGGTCGGCGCCGGGGACCACGACGATCTCCCGCGGCGGCGGGAGCGGCGCGACCAGCGCACGGAGAGCCTCGCCCGGGCCGAACTCGTCGGTCTCCCCGTGGACGAAGAGGCGCGGCTGGGCGATCGAGGCGAGGTAGGAGTGGTCGGACCCGAGCGAGACGGGAAAGCCGAGGGCGAAGACGGCGCGGACCCTCGAGTCGCGCGCGGCGACGCGCAGCGCCACCTCCGAGCCGAAGGAGAAGCCACCGAGGACGAGCGGCAGCCCGGGGAAGCGGTCCTGCACCTCGAAGAGCGCGGCCCGCGCGTCCTCCTGCTCACCCGTGCCGTGGTCGTGCGCGCCTTCGCTGCGGCCGACTCCCCGGAAGTTGAAACGGAGGACGGCGAGCCCGGCCGCCTGCAGCCCCTTCGCCGCGCGGAAGACGACCTTGAAGTGCATCATCCCGCCGTGGAGCGGGTGCGCGTGGCAGACGACCGCCGCCGCGACCGGGGGAGCCTCCGGGAACGTGAGGACGGCCTCGAGGCGACCCGCGGGCCCTTGGAAGTCCAAGGTCCCGCTCGTCGCCAAGGTCGGCGCCTCAGGCGCTCGGCGCGAGCTCGCCGAGCGGCGGGAACGACGCGGCGGCGTGGGTGATCACCGGGGCCGGCTTCTTGCCGCGAGAGAGGAGCGCCTTGATCTCGTTCACCGCGGGCCCCGCCACGCGGGGCAGCACGACCGTCGCCACGAGCCGCCCCTCGCGCACCATCCTCTGCCCGATCTCCGGCGCCCCGTCGCAGCCGGCCACCGGGATCCGCGCGATCTCCGGCTGACCCATCTCGGTCGCCGCTGCGGCCAGGGCCTCGAGCACCCCGCCCGCCATGTGGTCGTTCTGGCAGCAGACGAGGTCGAAGGGCCGCCGGCCGCCCACCGCGAAGCGTAGCCACTCCCGCACGGTGCGCCCCGCGAACGCGGGGTTCCAGTCTCCGCCCGCGAGGACGACCTCGAAGGGCGCCCCGGCGGTCGCCTCCTGCATCCCGGCGGTGCGCTGGCGGGAGGCGAGGCTGCGCGGACTGCCCTGGATGTACAGGACGCGGCGTCCGGCGGACACGAGCGCGCGCATCTGGCGCCCCTGCACGCGGCCGGTCTCGACCTCGTCGGGGCAGACGGTGGAGATGCTCACCGCCGGGAACTCGCGCCGGACGGCCTCCAGGTCGTCCTCGACCGCGTTGAGGAAGACGAAGTGCACTCCGGCCCCCGCCGCTTCGCGCACCACGCGGTCGAGACCGTGGTCGCGCACCGCCATCACCAGGAGCGCGGCCGGCCGTCTCTCGGGCGCGACGATCAATCGGCGCAGCGCGCCGAGGTGCTCGGCCAGGCTCTCCCCGGTGAAGAGAGTCTCGATCTCGAGCCCGGCTTTCCGCGCCGCGGCCTCCGCGTCGGCCTTCAGGAGCTGCTGGAACTGGTTGGTTTCGTCGACGAGAGCGAGCGCGATGCGTTCTGGCATGACCCTCCGTGGTTCCTTGGGTCCAATCTAGCACGCCACGGAGGCCCGCGAGGGCTCTTCGGGGGGAGGCTCAAGCCGTCTGGGGCACCGGCCCGGCGCTCGCCGCCGCCGCGGCCCGGGCCCGCAGCTGCGCCGCCCGCGGTGGCGGCGTGTGCTGGTTCGCCTCCTTCAGCACCCGCACGGCCCCGAGCGCGCGGGCGCGTCCGAGCGTCTCGCGGCGCAACGCCCGCTCGACACCCTTGGGCGCGTCCTTCACCACCGCGAACTCGTCGAGGCAGGCGATGAGCCCGCCGAGCCCGAGCTGATAGCGCAGCGACAGCGTGGCGAGCCCCACGACACGGCCCCCCGCCTCGGCCACTCGCACGAGGAAGTGGGGGTCGGTGATCGTCCGGCGGAACGTGCGGGCGAAGGAGACGGGCTCGGGGTAGTAGCCCACGTCCTCGAGGAGCGAGAGCACCGCGACCCCGTCCTGTAGCGATGCCGGCCTCACTTCGACGCTCATGGTCCCTCCTGTGCCCCCCGGGCCACGGCGGTGTGTCCGCCAGGCCACGGAATCGCGCCGTATGGCGTGCCTTTCCGATCGACGACGAAGGGCTGCAAGGCCGGGGCCAGCTGGCAGACGAAGCGCGGCAGCTTCGCTGGAAGGTGTCGAGCGGCCCTGCGCGGCCGCGAAGGCCTCGCGCGGCCGGGTCGGGCTAACCGGCCGCGGCCAGGGCCTCCGCCTCGGACCCGCGGCGGTGGTCGTCGATCCGGGTCCGGAGCAGGCTCTCCAGCCAGACGAGCGACACGGGCTTGTGCAGGAAGGCGTCGACGCCGAGGCGGGCGGCCGCCTCGGCACGGTCGGGCAGACCGTAGGCGGTGAGGACGACGACCGGCGGGGACTGGCGCAGGTGGCGCAGGTACGCGGCGATGGCGAGTCCCTCGGATCCCACCTCCGGCGTCAGGCAGACGTCGGCGATGACGGCGTCGAACCGGTTCCCGGCGAGGCGCTCGGCCGCTTCCTGCAGGCTGGCCGCGCTCTGCACTTCGAACCCCGCTCCGGTGAAGTGGGACTGGTAGATCCGCCTCACGCTGTCGTCGTCGTCGACCACGAGGAGCCGTTCGCACACGCCGGACTGCGTTGCAAGCCCAATGCCCGGGCAGTGGCCGCTTGGAATCAGTGACTTACAGCCGTCGCCCCTCCTCTTGTCCGGCCGGCGGTCGGCGGGGAAGCGGACATCGACAGGACGACCGGCCACTGTGTCAGACTGTCGGAACCAGGAGGATCAGCCATGGCGATGAGCCGCGAGGAGCGCGCAGCGCTCGTCGAGCAGTACGCGCGGGGCCCGGAGCGGATCCGGGAAGCGCTCGCGCGGGTGCCGGGGGAAGCGCTGCAGTGGCGCCCCGAGCCGGGGAAGTGGAGCGCCCACGAGGTGGCGGTCCACTGCGCCGACTCCGAGTCGAACGCGGCCCTCCGCATCCGCTACCTGATCGCGGAGAAGGAGCCCCTGATCGTCGGCTACGACCAGGACGCCTGGTCCCGCCGCTTCGACTACCACGCGCAGCCGCTCGAGGAGTCGATCGCGGCGGCGGCCGCCGCGCGCACGAGGACGGTGCCGCTCCTGCGCACGATGACCGAGGCCGACTGGACGAAGAGCGGCCGCCACACCGAGTCCGGTGCCTACACGGCCGAGGACTGGCTCCGCATCTACGCCGCCCACCTCGAGGGCCACGCCAAGCAGATCGAGCGGAACGTGGAGGCATGGAAGGCGAGATCGTCGTCACGCTGACCGGGATGGACCGGTCGGGTGCGGCCGTCGCCCACGCCGGCGAGGAGCGGCTCGTGGTCCCCGGCGGCATCCCGGGCGAGAGCGTGCGCGTGCGGCGCGTCCGGCCGGTGGGGCGACTCGCCCCCGACGGAAGCGCCCGTCGGGGGAGCGTCCTCGCCGAGATCGTCGCGGTCGAGGAGGCGTCGCCCAATCGCGTCGTGCCGCGCTGCCGCCACGCCGCGGCGTGCGGCGGCTGCGCCTGGCAGCACATCGCCTACCCGGAGCAGCTGCGGCGGAAGGCGGCGACGCTCGAGGTGCTGCTGCGCAAGGCCATGGGCGACGGCACGCCGCGCGTCTCGCCGGCGATCGGCATGCCCGTCGGCGGGGACGGCATGCCCTGGCGCTTCCGGCAGAAAGCCGCGTTCGTGTTCGGCCGCGGCCCGGACGGCCTCGTCATGGGCCACTTCGCCCGCGGCACGAACGACGTGGTGCCGGTCGAGGAGTGCCCCGTCCATCCCGGGCGCGCCAACCGCATCGCCTTCGCCCTGCGGAATGCACTCGCCGCCGCGGGGATCCCCGCGGCGGGAGTCGGCACGGAGGGCCTGGCCCGGCACGTGGTCGTGCGCACGAGCCGTGACGAGAAGGAGTCGGTCGCGATGCTCGTCGCGACGCGCGACGACCCGGCCCTCCAGGCCCCGATGCGCGCCGTCCTCGACGGGCCCGAGAGGCCGGAGGGCCTCGTCCTCAACCTGCACGACCGGCCGGGGCCGTACCTCGTCGGGCGCGAGTCGAAGCGGGTGGCGGGGCCGGGGCACGTCCGGGAACAGGCGCTCGGTCCGGCCTTCCTCGTTTCGCCGACCTCCTTCTTCCAGACCAACGTGGCGGCGGCCGGGACGCTCGTCCGTCTCGTGGTCGAGGCGCTGCCGGGCGACAGCGGCCTGCGCGTCCTCGACCTCTACAGCGGCGGCGGCCTCTTCGCCCTGCCGATCGCCCTGCGTGGTCACGCCGTCACCGCCGTCGAGGAGAGCCGGAAGGGGACGCGCGACGCCGAGCTCAACCGGCGCCAGAACGGCGTGAGCGAGGACCGGCTGAAGCTCGTGTGCTCGTCGGTCGAGCAGGCGCTGCCCCACCTCACCGCGGGGGCTTTCGACGCCGTCGTGCTCGACCCGCCGCGCGAAGGCTGCCCGCCTGAAGTCGTCCGGGAGGTCTTCGGACGGCTCCGGCCCGCCCGCGGCATCCTCGTGTCCTGCAACCCCGACGCCCTCGCCCGTGAGCTGCCGCAGGCCGTCGAGGCCGGCTACCGCGTCCTGCGCGTCCAGCCCGTGGACATGTTCCCCCACACGCCGCACGTCGAGGCGGTGGTGGTGCTGGTGCGGGACGAGACGGCTAGGCCACGTACACCGTCTTCACGTTCACGAACTCCCGGATCCCGAACGCCCCCAGCTCCCGGCCGTAGCCGGACTCCCGGATCCCGCCGAAGGGCAGCCGAGGGTCGGACCTCACGAAGGCGTTGACGAAGCAGGAGCCGGCCGCGAGCTCGCGGCCGGCGATCCTCTCGCCGCGCTCGACGTCGCGAGTGAAGACGGCGGCCCCGAGGCCGAATGCCGTCTGGTTGGCCAGCCGGATCGCGTCCTTTTCGTCCTTCGCCGCCACGACCGCCGCCACCGGGCCGAATAGCTCCTCGTCGAACGCCGGCATCCCGGGCGTGACGCCGGTGAGGACGCTCGGCGGGTAGAAGGCGCCGGGCCCGTCGGGCACGCGGCAGCCGAGGAGCGGGCGGGCGCCCCGGGCGACACTGGCTTCGACCTGGCGGACGAGGTCGTCGCGCAGGTCGCGCCGGGCCTGCGGCCCCACGTCCACGCCATCCTCGAGCGGGTCGCCCATCCGCCGGGCGCGGATGCGCGCGACGAGCAGGTCCTGGAATGCCGAGAGGACCGACTCGACGACGACGAACCGCTTCGCGGCGATGCAGCTCTGGCCGCCGTTGACGAGGCGCGAGGCCGCGCAGCTCTCGGCGGCCATCTCGAGGTCCGCGTCCTCGAGGATGACGTAGGGGTCGCTGCCGCCGAGCTCCAGGACCGTCTTCTTGAGGCACGCCCCGGCTTTCGCGGCGACGGCGCGACCGGCCGGGGTGCTGCCGGTGAGGGTGACGGCGACGATCTCGGGTGCCTCGATGAGCGCTTTGACCCACGACGATCCGACGAGCAGAGCGCGGAAGGCGTCGCGCGGCAGGCCGGCCGCGTGCAGGACTTCCTCGATGGCGAGGGCGCAGCCGGAGACGTTCGAGGCGTGCTTCAGCAGCCCCACGTTGCCGGCCATGAGGGCGGGTGCGATGAAGCGGAAGACCTGCCAGAGAGGGAAGTTCCACGGCATCACCGCGAGGACGGGGCCGAGGGGCTCGAACGCGACGTAGCTTCTCGACGCGTCGGTCGGCGCGTCCTCGCGCGCGAGAAGGCGCTCGGCGTGGTCCGCGTAGTGCTCGCACACCCAGGCGCACTTGTCCGCCTCGGCCCGTCCCTGGGCGACGGGCTTGCCCATCTCGAGGGCCATGAGGCGGGCGAGCCCCTCGCGCCGCTCGCGAAGCAGCTGGCCGGCGCGCCTCAGGACGGCGGCGCGCTCGGCGAAGGGCGTCCGCCGCCAGCCCTCGAACGCGCGGGCGGCGGCGGCGAGCGCCGAGGCGACCTCGTCGGCTGTCGTCTCGGCGTACTCGCGAATCAGCGACCCGTCGGTGGGGTTGACGGAGCGAAGTGACATCACCTCGCGAACACCTCGTCGACCGGCGTGATCGTGATCGCCTCCGGCCGTATGTCCAGCTTCAGCGCCCCGATCACCTGGTCCTCGTCGAGGAGGTCCTTCGGCTTCGGCGCGTCGTACTTGATGGGTGAGGGCGCGTCGCTGGCGAGCTTCCCGGCCAGCCCCTTCGCGTCCTTCGTCACCATCACCACCTGCAGGTCCCGGCCCGAGAGGTGCTTCCGGATGGCGGCGTTCACGTCGGCCAGGGTCAGCTTCTGCAGCTTCTCGCGCATGTATCTCGTGTACTCCGGGATGCCGTACCACTGCGAGTCGAGACGCGTAGCCGAGCTGCTGGTCCTGGGTGGCGGTCATCACGAAGACGTTCTTCATGAGGTAGTCGCGCGTCGCCTCGAAATCGGCCTCGGTTAGGCCGCCGTCGATCAGCTTCCGCACCTCGAAGAGGGCGATCCGCAGCGCCATGTGGCCGTTCTCCGGCACCACCGGGCGGATCCAGACCTCGAAGATCTGCGCGCGCCGCGCGAGGTTGGGCTCGGGGACGAATCGGAACCCCGCCAGGGGAAAGGCCTCGATGTAGGCGTAGTCGCCGTAGTTCATCCCGCGGACCTCGCGGATCCGCTGGTAGAGGTGCGACGTCGACGAGCGGTGCTCGCCCAGCCAGGTGCGGGCGAGGTAGAGCGCCGGGTAGTCGGGGTGGGAGCGGGTGACGCCGATCGGGTGTCCGAACGAGATCGCGGTCGCCCGAGTGTCCTTCTCGACGATGTCCACCCTGATCCCCGTCGGCGCCGCGCCGACGACGCCCGACGGGGGCGGGAGCGCGGGGCCCGCCGGCAGCTTCGCGACCTCGCGGCCGAGCCGCGCCTCGAGGCCCGGCGGCAGGTCACCGGAGAGGCCGACCTCGAGGGCGGCCCGCGTGTAGGCCTTCGCCACGAAGCTCTTCACGTCGTCTAGCGTGATGGACTCGATCCCGGCGACGGTGCCGAGGGTCGGGTGACCGTAGGGAGTCCCCGAGAAGAGCAGGTCCTGCAGCCGCTCCTTGCCCAGCTCCTCCTCGTTGTTCGTCC
Source organism: uncultured Acidobacteriota bacterium (assembly GCA_963697835.1). Taxonomy (GTDB): domain Bacteria; phylum Acidobacteriota; class Vicinamibacteria; order Fen-336; family Fen-336; genus DATBSL01. The sequence continues at coordinate 862,664 of CAVOPG010000001.1, forward strand.
GAAGGTCCTGTCGGAGGGCGTTCAGCTGCTGGTCCTTGATCCGCCGGAAGTCCTCGTCCCGGAAGCCGGGCTCGGAGAGCTGCGGCAGGGCGATCCCGGCGAAGCGCTCCCAGTTGTCCCGGTGGACGCGGGCGGTGAGCGTCGTCATCTCCCGGTCCACCTGGGCAGAGAAGCTCGCAGCCATCGGGAAGAGGGCCTCGTTGATCTCGGCGATCGTCATGGCCCGCGAGCCGGCGTCGGTGATCATCGCGGCCGAGAGGGCGGCGAGGCCCTCCTTGCCCCCGGGATCGTGGGCGGAACCCACGGCGAAGAGCAGCTTCACGTTCAGCTGTGGCAGCTTCGTGCGCTGGACGAGCGCGGAGAGCGCAGTCGCCGGTCCCGCCGCGGGGACGGGCGCCGCCGGCGTCGCGGCGCTCGGCCGCTCCGGGGCGGGCGTGAGGGACGCGACGGAGATGCTCGCGAGCGACGGTATCGTGGCGATCGCCTCCGGCAGCGGGTCCTTCGACAGGGTCGTCTCGACGAGCCCCGCGTCCACGAAGTACTTCCGTGCGGCGGCCTGGATGTCGGCCGGCGTCACCGCGTCGTACACGCGGTACAGGTTGTTGATCGTGTCGAAAGACCGCCGGTAGCGGACGAACCGGGCCAGCCCTCCCGCGATGGCTTCGGTGTTGTCGAGCGAGCGCAGGAGGCCGTAGCGGTTGTTCGACTTCGCGTCCGCCACCCGCCGGGGGGGCGGGGGCACCGCGCGCGCCTCGGCGAAGGCCCGGAGGATCTGGTCCCGCACGTACGGCGTGTCCTCGGCCTTCTTGACCCGCGCGGAGACGGTCAGGAGCTCGGGATCGGAGTTCAACGACGTGCCGCCCCGCAGGCGGTCGACCTTCTGCTCGTCCTCGACGAGGCGCTTGTAGAGGGCCGAGGTCGGCCCGAAGGTGAGGTCGGTCAGGATGTCGAGGGCCGCCCACTCCTTGCTCGGTCTCGGAGAACGCGGGCGCGTGGAAGGCCACCGCGACCCAGGGCAGCGTGGGCCCGTTCCAGGGCACGTGCGCCTGCACCGGCCCCGCGGGCGGCGGCTCGACGGGTATGTCGACCTCGTACGTACCCGGCTTCCAGGGGCCCCAGTACTTCTCGACGAGGGGCAGCACCTCGTCCGCCGTCACGTCGCCGGCGACGATCACCGTGGTGTGCTCCGGCCGGTACCAGCGGTCGAAGAAGAGCTTCGAGTACTCGAACTGGTTGGGCATGTCCTCGATGTCCTTGAGGAAGCCCATCGTCGTGTGCCGGTAGGTGTGGACCTTGAAGGCGCTCTCGCGCTGGACCTCGAAGAGCTTCTGGATCGGGTTGGCGCTGTTCTTGTTGTACTCGCCGAGGACGGCGCGGGACTCGGTCTTGAAGGCCTCGACCGTGTAATCGAGGTTCTGGAAGCGGTCGGCCTCGATCTTCAGGATCGTCTCCAGGTCCTCCTTGGCGAAGGTCGTGTGGTAGTTCGTGTAGTCGTCCGTCGTGTAGGCGTTCTGCCGGGCGCCGGCCTTCGTGAGGATGGCCTGGTAGGCCTCGGGCGGGTAGGCCGTGGTACCCCGGAACATCATGTGCTCGAAGAAGTGGGCGAAACCCGACTTGCCGGGCTCGACCTCGTTCCGGGACCCCGTCTGGACCGGGATCTGGAGCGACACGATGTTCGGGAAGCCGGTGGGGACGACGATGACCTTGAGGCCGTTCGGGAGGGTCTTCTCGACCGCCTCGAAGGGGAGGATGGGGGCAGCGGCGGGTTCAGCTCGGGAAGAGGCGGTCATGGCCAGGAGGGTCGCGATCAGGACGGTGGAGAGCGTGACTCGGTCGTGCATGTTGACCCCCATCATACCCGCCGGGACGGGGGACTCGCGGGCTGTGGCCATTCCGGTACAATCAGGCGGCCCGATGGCCACGCCCATGATCTGCCCGTCCTGCAAGGCCCTGAACGAGGATTCGGCCGAAGCCTGCTTCACCTGCGGGCGGGCGCTCTCCGCTCTCACCCAGGGCTCCGTCATCGCCGGCCGCTACGAGGTGCTGAGCCCCCTCGGCAAGGGCGGCATGGGCATGGTCTACAAGGCCCACGACCGCATGCTGGACGAGCAGGTCGCGATCAAGGTGCTGCGGGCCGAGTTCGCGAACACCGGGGAGATGCTCCAGCGGTTCAAGAAGGAGATCAAGCTGGCGCGCAAGGTTTCGCACCGGAACGTCTGCCGCATCCACGAGTTCGGCGAGGACGGCGGCGTGCGCTACATCTCGATGGAGTACGTCGAGGGCACCGACATCAAGCAGCTCGCCCGCGACAAGGGAGGCTTCCTCGAGATGGAGGAGGCCTTCGACGTGGCCATCCAGTCGGCCGACGGGCTCCAGGCCATCCACGACGTCGGCATCATCCACCGCGACCTCAAGACCTCGAACATCATGCGGGACCCCGGGGGCCGGGTGCGTCTCATGGACTTCGGGATTGCGAAGAGCGAGGCCACGGACCGCAGCACGGGCGGCGGGCTCACCACCACGGGCCAGATCATGGGCACCCCGGAGTACATGAGCCCCGAGCAGTGCCTGGGCGACAAGATCGACCACCGCTCCGACGTCTACGCGCTCGGCGTCGTGGTCTACGAGATCTTCACCGGCACCGTCCCCTTCCGCGGGGACACCCCGGTCGCGACGCTGTTCAAGCACATCCAGGACCCGGTGCCCTTCGAGGGACCGGTGGCGGCCCGCATCCCGCTGGCGGCGGTGCCGGTCCTGCGCAAGGCCCTGGCCAAGAACCGGGCCGACCGCTTCGCCAGCGCCGCGGTCCTCGCCGAGGCCCTGCGCAAGGCGCACCAGCAGACCAGGGACAGCGTGCCCGCCGACACGGCGCCCACCGGGAGCGTCTCCGCCGTCGTCCCGCCGGGGACTCCCGGAGGGCCGACGCCGACCCCGACGCCCTCCGAGCGCCGGCGCGTGACCAGGCTCGACATCTTCGTCAACTTCATGATCCGCAGGGTGGGGACGGCCGGCACGGTGCTCCAGGAGGAGCGGACGATCGCCGAGAACGTGGGCCGCGGCGGGGCGCGCGTGATGACGCAAATGGCCGCGCTCGCTCCCGGCGACATCGTGCACCTCGAGGAGGTCGGCGGGCCGTTCAAGACCCGCGCCGAGGTGCGCGGCAGCTACGTCGGCAAGGACCACGTCCGGCGCCTGAACCTCCGCTTCCTCGACAGCCCCGCCCCGGACTACCTCGTCCACGTCGACGACAGCGGCTATTCCTGACCCCCTGCCAGTCGGGAACTGACCCGGCTGTCGGCCCGCGGGTCAGTTCCCGACTCCCTGGTCCGTCTCGGAGCCTCGCCACGCCTCGCTCTCCCTGATCCGTTTCCGCTCCCTCCCTTCTCACCCCTTTCCGTCTTGACAAACGGGAGAATAGTTGTATTATACAAATATGAGCCCCGACCTCGACCCCGCCCGCCTCCGAGCCGCCATCCGGGCCCTCGTGAGGCGGTTTGCCGTATCGGAGCGGGCCGACGTGGCCTGCTGCGGGGTCACGGTGGCGCAGGCGGCGGCGCTGGAGGCCCTGGGGACCGAGGGGCCCACACGGCTCGGAGACCTCGGCCGGCGTCTCGGCATCGCGCCGAGCACGCTGACGCGAAACCTGGCGCGGCTCGAGGCCTCGGGCCTCGTGGAGCGCGAGACCGACGCCGAGGATGCCCGCTCGTTCCGGGTGGCCCTGACCGGCCCGGGCCGAAAGGCCGCCCGGGCGGTCGCGGCGCAGGAGGAGGACTTCGCGCGAGAGGTGCTGCAGCGCATCCCGGCGGCGCGCCGCGCCCTCGTGCTCGAGTCGCTCGGCGAGCTCCTGGCGGCCGTGCGCGCCGCGACCGAGAGCTGCTGTCCCGGCGCGTTCGACCACCTGATGACGGGATTCGAGAGCGCCGAAGCAGCGAGGCCGGCGGGGGCGGACGCCGCAGGGTGCGGCGAGGCCTGTGCCTGCGCGCCTTTCGGCAGGAAAGGAGCACGGAGATGACTGAGACGAATACGGGCGAGAGCATCGTGGAGCAGGTGAAGAAGCACTATGGGGCGATCGCGGTGAGCGGCGCTTCGTGCTGTGCGCCCTCCTGCTGCGGGACGACGCCAGTCTCCCGGCAGATCGGCTACGGCGAAGGAGAGCTCGCGGCCGTTCCGCAGGAGGCCGATCTCGGGCTCGGCTGCGGCGCCCCGGTGGGGTACCTGGCCCTGAAGCCGGGCGAGACGGTCCTCGACCTCGGGTCCGGGCCGGGGCTCGACGCCCTGCTGGCCGCGAAGCAGGTGGGGCCGACCGGGCGCGTGATCGGCGTGGACATGACGCCGGAGATGCTCGAGCGCGCGCGTGCGACCGCGGCCCGCGCCGGGGCGACGCACGTCGAGTTCCGCCACGGACGGCTCGAGGCCCTCCCCGTCGAGGACGCCTCGGTGGACGCGGTGACCAGCAACTGCGTCATCAACCTCGTCCCCGACAAGTCCGCCGTCTTCCGCGAGGTGGCGCGGGTGCTCCGCCCCGGAGGGCGGATCGTCGTCGCGGACATCGTTCTCGAGCGCCCGTTGCCCGAGGCGGTGGCGAAGGACGTGCTGGCCTGGGCGGGTTGCGTGTCCGGCGCCGCTCTGCGCCGCGACTACTTCGCCATGGTCGAGGCGGCCGGGCTCCGCGGCGTCTCCGTCCTGAAGGAAGAGGACTACGCCGCGTCGCTGGCCGAGATCGCGTCGGAGGAGGCCCAGACGCTGCTCCAGAGGTGGGGCGTGACCCCGGAGGCGCTCGCGGGTGTCGTGATGTCGGTGACCTGGCGCGCCTTCAAGGGCTGAGCCGCCCGCCGGGCCCGAGGACGATGGACGCGACCTACCGCAGCGCGCTGAACCGCGACGTGGCCCCGGCCGCCCCCGGGGAGGTCGCTCCCCTTCGCCTCGGGCCCCTGGCCGTCTGGCCGCCCGTCGTCCTCGCGCCCATGGCGGGCGTCACGAACCCGCCCTTCCGCACCCTCTGCCGCCGCTACGGCGCCGGGCTCTACGTGAGCGAGATGATCACCGCCCGCGCGCTCGTGGAGGGCAACCGCAAGACGCTCCTCCTCGCGAGCTTCGGCGCGGAGGAGGCGACCCGCAGCCTGCAGCTCTACGGGGTCGACCCGCGATACATGGGCGAGGCGGTGCGCCTCCTCGTCGGCGAGGGCCGCGTCGACCACCTCGACATGAACTTCGGCTGCCCCGTGCGCAAGGTGACGAGCAAGGGCGGAGGGGCGGCCATCCCGCTCAAGCCGCGGCTCCTGCGGACGATCGTGCGCGCCGCGGTCCAGGCGGCCGGGTCGGTCCCGGTCACGATCAAGTTCCGGATGGGGATCGACGAGCGGTACCAGACCTACCTCGAGGCGGGCCGCATCGGCCAGGAAGAAGGCTGCGCCGCGGTGGGGCTTCACGCCCGCACCGCCGCCCAGCTCTACGACGGAGAGGCGCGATGGGAGGCGATCGCGCGGCTCAAGCAGGAGGTCACCCGCATCCCCGTTCTCGGCAACGGCGACGTGTGGGAGGCCGAGGACGCGCTCCGCATGATGAGGACGACCGGCTGCGACGGCGTGATCGTCGGGCGCGGCTGCCTGGGCCGGCCCTGGCTCTTCCGCGACCTCGCCGACGTCTTCGACGGCAACGAGCCCGCGAATCCTCCCGCTCTCGGGGGCGTCGTGGACGTCATGCTCGAGCACGCGCGGCTCCTCGCCGCGTGGCTCGGGGACGAGGCCGCGGCCATGAAGGCCTTCCGCAAGCACTCGAGCTGGTACACGAAGTGCCTCCCGGGGAGCGCGCCGCTGCGGCAGCGGCTCATGCAGGTGCTGCGGGTCGACGAGCTCTACGACGTGCTGTCGGGGGTCGACCGCTCGCTCCCGTACCCGCCGGAGGCGATGCGCGTGCCGCGCGGCAAGACGGGCGGGACCCAGAAGGTGGCTCTGCCCGACGGCTACCTCGACCACCTCGACGACGACGTCGCCCCCGGGCCCGAGGCCGAGACCGCCGACTCGGGAGGATAGGCCGCTAGCGGAGCCCGGCGAGCCGCTCTCGGGCCAGCTCGGCGTAGTGCGCGTCCTCGGCGAGGAAGTCGGGGCGTGGCGGCGCCGCGGCAATGCGCTCGAGGAGCGCACGGGCCTCGTCGCGCCGTGTCGGGTCCCACTTCAGCAGCGCGTCGGCGAGGAAGTACACGAGGGCCTGGTTGTCGGGAGCCCGCGCGAACCCCTGCCGCAGGAAGGCCACGCCCTTCTCGCGCGAGACCCACCCGGTGAGCAGGAAGACGCGGGGCGTCTCGCAGTGGAGGCGGCCGAGGATGATGTAGGCCCCGGCCTGCGCGGCACCCGGGTCGAGCGAGAGCACGGCTTCGGCGAGGTCGCGTATGCGCTTCGGTGCGCCCCGCCAGGCGCCGGAGAGCCTGTGGTACACGGTCCACTGGCCCCACGACACCGCCGCCCAGAGGTACGTTTCGGCGGCGGCGGCGGCGTCTTTGGCCCCGGCCGGAACGCGCCCCTTGCGTCGCCCCGTGTCGGCGTCGAGCTTGGCGACCGCCTCCTCGGCGATCCTCTTCGCCTCGTCGAGCAAGAGGACCTTGTCGCGGTCGTCCATGGGGCCGCAGAAGCCGGTCCGGAAGAAGAGGGCGCGCATGAGACGCAGCCGGGCGTCCGTGGATCGGGGGTCCAGGGCGAGGGCCCGCCGGTACTCGACGAGGGCCCCGTCGGCGTGGAAGGGGAGTGCCTTCCCGCCGCTCGCACCCTCGGCCCGGCGGGCGTAGTGCACGTCCCCCGCGGCGAGGGCCTCGGCGACGGCGGCCGCGTCGGGCGGCCCGGGCGCGGCGGCAGCAAGCGTGGCTGCCGACAGCAGGGCGGCGGGGACGAGGATCACGTGGCCTCGCCGGCCTCTATGCGTGCTTCACCCACTTCATCAGCTCGGGGAAGGTCGGCTTCTTCCCGTACATGAGGATGCCGACCCGGTAGATCCGGGCCGCCATCCACACCGCGCCGACGATGGCGACGGCGAGCAGCGCGAACGACAGGCCGATCTGCCACCACGGCGGCGTCAGCACGACGATCCGAAGGAACATCATGAGCGGTGAGAGGAAGGGCACCATGGAAAGCGTGATCGCGAGGCCGCCGTCGGGCGACTCGATCACGGCAGGGAAGCACACCATGCCGATGATGAGCGGGAGGACAACGGGAAAGACGAAGTTCTGGGCCTCCTGCACGGTGTTCACGGCGGCGCCGATCGAGGCGTAGAGCGCGGCGTAGAAGAAGAAGCCCAGCAGGAAGAAGAGCACGAACGAAATCAGCACCAGCGGCGTGATCTCGGGCATCTTGAAGTCGGTCGTCGCCTGGCCCGCCGCGAGCACCGACACCACGAGCAGGGAGAGGGCCCACACCAGGAACTGGGTGAGACCGGCCGCCCCGACCCCGAGGAGCTTGCCCCACAGGAGCTGGGTCGAGGGCAGGCCCGAGGCCATCACCTCGATGACGCGGCTCGTCTTCTCCTCGATGACGCTCGTCATCACGAGCTGGCCCCACATGAGGATGCTCGTGTACAGGATCATCATCAGGATGATGGAGAAGATGAATCGCCGCGCCGCGGTCCTCCCGCTCCCCGGCCGCGCTGAGGCGGATCGTCCTCATGTCGAGCGGCCGGGTCAGGTCCTTCACCCGCGCCGGGTCGAGCCCGGCGGAGGAGAGGCGAAGGCCGACCAGCACCTCGCCGGTCGAGCGCTCGAGGAGGCCGAGGTCCATGCGGTTGCTGACGTTGCGGCCGTAGTAGCTCGCGACCCCGCTCGTCAGCACGTCCTTCGGCAGGTGCAGGTAGCCGTCGAGCCTGCCGTCGAGGACGGCTTTCTTGAGCTCGGCCTGCCGAGCCCCGAAGGCCTCCTCGCCGGCCGCGGGAACGTCGAAGCGGAGCTTGTCGCCGAAGCGGGCCGAGCGCAGCGCCTCCTCGACCCGCGGCCCCAGCGTCCCCGTCTCGTCGAGGACCGCCACCTGCAGCGAGCTTGCCGCTGGAGCGGGCCACGAGCAGGGGCACGATCATCAGGGCCGCCATGAGGACAGGTCCGAGGACGGTGGCGATCACGAACCCCTTCGTCCGGACCCGCTCGAGGTACTCGCGCTTGACGACGGACGAGGAGCTTGGCGCTCACGCCGCCTCCTTCCCGTGCTGCGTCACGGTCTCGACGAAGATGTCGTGGAGGCTCGGCTCCACGATCTCGAACCGCCGCAGCCGGAGCCGCCTTGCCGCCTCCTGGAGCAGCGGCTGCGCGTCCGCGCCGTCCTGCAGCCGCACCTCGACGTACTGGCCGAAGTCGGTGACCTTGGCGACCCCCGGCAGCGAAGCGAGGAAGGCCCCGTCGCCGTCGTAGGCGAGGACCACGGTGTTCTTGCCGTGGCGGGCCTTCACCTCGGCCACGGAGCCGTCGAGAACCTTCTCGCCGCGGTTGATGAGGGCCACGCGGTCGCAAAGCCGTTCGACCGCCTCCATCTGGTGGCTCGAGAGCACGATCGTCGCTCCGCGGCGACGAAGGTCGAGCATCACCTCGCGCATCACGTCCATGCCCACCGGGTCGAGACCGCTCATCGGCTCGTCCATGATCAGCACGTCCGGCTCGTGCAGGACGGTGGCGATGAACTGCGCCTTCTGCTGCATGCCCTTCGAGAGCTCGTTCGTCTTCTTCTTCCGCCATTCGGCGAGAGCAGAGCCGCTCGAGCCAGGGGCCGAGCCGCCTCTCCGCCTCCTTCCGGCCCACGCCCTTGATCGCGGCCATGAAGACGAGCTGCTCCTCGAGGACCATGCGCGGGTAGAGCCCGCGCTCCTCCGGCATGTAGCCGATGCGGTCGCGGGCCGCGTGGTCGGCCGGCCGCCCCAGGATCTCGATCGTCCCCGAGTCGGGGCCGAGGATGTCCATCACCATCCGGAGCGTGGTCGTCTTGCCCGCCCCGTTCGGTCCGAGCAGCCCGAAGACACTGCCCCGGGGAACCTCGAGAGACAGATCCTTCACCGCCACGTGGCCGGCGAAGGCCTTCGCTATCCCCTTGAGGACGATGGCCTTGTCGCTCATGGACCCTCCCGGCCCTCCGGCTCCCGCCAACCCTCGTCCAGACGGCGGATCCGAGCTTCCCGATGCCGCCGATTCTATACTCTCCGGCCGTGGCCCCCTCGCACCGCGACGAAACGCGCGGGTTGACGCTCGTCGCGCTCAGCACGATGGCCTACGGCGTCATGCCGATCCTGGGCAAGGTCGCCTACTCCGCGGGGGTCGGCGTCCTGCCCCTGCTGGCGTGGCGCTACGTCCTCGCCGCGCTGCTCATCGCCGCGCTCGAGCGCGGCCCTCGCCCGCCGCTCCGCGTGCGCCTCCGCCTCTGGGCGATCGGCTCGGTCTTCGTGGTCAACTCGATCGCCTACTTTCGCGCGCTACAGGAGATCCCCGCGTCGGTGACGGCGCTGGTTCTCTACACCTACCCGGTCATCGTGGCCCTCCTCGCCGCGCTGGTCGGCGTCGAGCGGCTCACCGCGCGCGCGCTCCTCGCCGCGGCGGGTGCCTTCGCCGGCTGCGCGCTCACCGCCCGCGGCGCCCCGTCCGGTGCGCCGCTGCCTCTCTCCGGCGTCGCCTGGGCCCTGGTCGCGGCCCTCGTCTACGCCTCGTTCATCGTGCTCAGCAGCCGCTTCGGCGCCGGCGTCCCGGCACAGGTGCTGGCGCTCCACCTGGCGCAGGCGGCGGCCGTCGTCTGCGTGGCCTTCGCGCTCGCAGACGGGGGCCTCTCCCTCCCCATCGACCCGCGCGGCCTCCTCGCCGTCGCCGGCATCGGCGTCGTCTCGACGGTCGTGGCCATGACCGTCTTCCTCGCCGGCCTGGCGCTCGTCGGCCCCACCCGCGCTTCCGTGCTGAGCTCGCTCGAGGTGATCGTCACCCTCGTCCTGGCCTTCGTGCTGCTGGGCGAGCGTCTCGGGCCCTGGCAGTGGGCGGGGGCGGCGCTCATCCTCGGCGCGGTGGCCTTCCAGAACCTCGGCATCCTGCGCCGGGCTATCATGGAGCTTTCCTCCCGGAGCCAATGAAGATCACCATCGCCCACAGCCCCGACAGCGACGACGCGTTCATGTTCTACGGCCTCGCCGGAGGCGGCGTGCCCACCGGGGACCTCGAGATCACCCACGTCCTCTCCGACATCGAGACCCTCAACCGCCACGCGCGCGAGGGTCGCCACGAGGTGACGGCCGTTTCGTTCCACGCCTACCCCCACGTGGCGGACAAGTACGCGCTCATGCCCTGCGGCGGCTCGATCGGGGACGGCTACGGGCCGCTCCTCGTGGCCCGGGAGCCCATGGACCCGAAGGCGGTCGCGGAGCAAGACGGTCGCGGTCCCCGGCACGCTCACCTCGGCCTACCTCGCGCTGCAGCTCTACGCCCCCCGGGTGAAGACCCGCGTCGTGCCCTTCGACCGCATCCTCGACGAGGTGCGCGAGGGCCGCGCCGACGTGGGCCTCGTGATCCACGAGGGCCAGCTCACGTACGGAGGGCAGGGCCTCGTGAGGGTGGCAGACCTCGGCGCGTGGTGGAAGGACGAGACCGGCCTGCCGCTCCCTCTCGGCGGGAACGCGGTCCGGCGCGACCTCGGGCCGGCGATGATGGCGCGGCTCACGCGCCTCGTGCGCGAGACGGTGAGGTACTCGCTCGCCCACCGGCCCCAGGCCCTCGCGTACGCGATGACGTTCGCCCGCGGCATGGACCCGAACGTGGCCGACCGATTCGTCGGGATGTGGGTGAACGACATGACGGTCGACATGGGGGAGCGCGGCCGGCGGGCCGTCCAGGTCTTCCTCGACCGGGGCGTCGAGGCCGGCGTCATCCCGAAGAAGGTCGCCCTCGACTTCGTCGAGGCGTGAGGCGTGAGCGGGTCGGGCGTCCCCGCCGAATGAGCGCACCCCGCACCGAGTCGGGCATAATCCCCCTGGCGTCTCGCGGAGGCGGAGGATGAGGCTCACACCCGGGGCGGAAGTGGCCTGGATGATCGCGGCCGGCGAGGCGGCGGCGGGCGGCCACGAACGCATCGCGCCCGCGCACCTCCTGATCGGCGCGTTGAGCCTCGCCAAGCTCAGCCCCGGGGCCGACGCCGCCGGGCTGGGGGTGAACGCCGCCCTCGTCCGCGGCGAGAACGCGCGGCTCCTCCGGGCGCTTTCCGCCTCGGGCCTGGACCCTACGCGCCTCCGGCGCCGGGCGCGCGCGCAGCTCGGGAGGGGCCCCGTCCAGGGCCCGCCGTCCGGCCCGTTGTCGCGCTCGCTCACGTGCAAGGCCGTCTTCGCGGCCGCCGAGGCGCTGGCCGGCGAGGACCGACCGGTCGGCATCGCCCACCTGCTGGCCGCCCTGGCCGAGGACGTCGACGCGGTGACGGCGCGGATCATCCGGCAGGGCGGGGCCGCCGTGCCGGCGCTCCACTCCGCGCTTCTGGAGGCCGCCCGGGTGACCGAGGCCGCGCCGGAGGCCCGGGACCCGGACGCCACCCTTCCCCCGCCAGCCGAGGCGCCCTCCCGCACCCCCACCCTCGACCGTTTTGGGCGCGACCTGACGGCACTCGCGCGCAAGGGCGAGCTCGGGCCGATCGTCGGGCGCCGTCGCGAGATCCAGGCCGTCCTCCAGGCCCTCACCCGCAGCAGCCGGAACGACCCAATCCTCGTCGGCGAAGCCGGCGTGGGCAAGACCGCGGTGGTCGAGGCGGTCGCGATCCGCGTCGCCGAGGGCCGTGACCCCGTCGTGCTCGGCGGCAAGCGGATCGTCGAGCTGAGCCTCGGCGCGCTGCTCGGGGGGACGGAGCACCGCGCGGCCTTCGAGGAGCGCGCGCAGGCCATGATCGCGGAGGCCCGCGCGCACGCCGAGATCATCCTCTTCATCGACGACCTCCACACGCTGGTCGGCGCCGGGCGCGCGGGGCAGGGCGGGCTCGACGTCGCGAACCTGCTGAAGCCCCCCCTCGCGCGGGGCGAGATCCGCTGCATCGGCGCCACGACGATCGAGGAGTACCGCCGCCTCGTCGAATCCGACCCGGGGCTCGAGCGGCGCTTCGACAAGGTGCTGGTCGAGGAGCCGGACCGGGACGAGACCCTCGAGATCCTGCGGGCGCGGCGGCCCCGGCTCGAGCGCCACCACGGCGTCTCGCTCCCCGACGAGACCCTCGCCGCCGCCGTGGACCTCTCGGTGCGGTTCGAGACGGACCGCAAGCTCCCGGACAAGGCGATCGACCTGGTGGACCAGGCCGCGGCGCGGACGCGGCTGCCCATCCCGAGCCTGCTGCGCTCCTCCGCGGTCCGGGGCGCCGAGGCGCCGGAGGCTCCGCCCGTCACCCCGGTGATCGTGGCCCGCGTCCTCGCCGAGAAGCGCCGCCTGCCCATCGACCTCCTGACCGACACGCTGGACACCGGGATCGGCAGCCGCCTGCTCGCCCTCGAGGGCTTCCTGCGCGAGCGCGTGCTCGGGCAGGACGAGGCGATCGCGCGCGTCTCGCGGCGTCTGCGCCTCGCCTTCGCCTCGCCCGGGGGCCGGCGCGGCCCGATCGCCGTGCTGCTGTTCCTCGGCCCGAGCGGGGTGGGCAAGACCGAGACCGCGAGGCTCCTCGCCGAGCACCTCTTCGGCTCCGCCTCCGGCATGATCCGGATCGACGTGTCGGAGCTCCAGGAGGAGGACGCCGTCCTCCGGCTCCTCGGAGCGCCGGCCGGCCGCTCCGGGCACGGCGAGGAAGGCCGGCTCACCGGCGCCATCCGCACGAAGCCGCACGCGCTGCTCCTGCTCGACGAGGTGGAGAAGGCCCACCCCCGCGTGCTCGACGTGTTCCTGGGGCTCTTCGACGAGGGGCGGCTCACCGACTCCAGCGGGCGGGTCGCCGACGGGAAGCAGCTCGTCGTGGTCATGACGTCGAACCTCGGCTCCGCCTCGCGCCCCGCGTCCGGCTCCGTCGCGCCGAGCCCGGACGACTCCGGCCGGGCGAGGGCCGACCTGCGCGGGGTCTTCCGGCTGGAGCTCGTGAACCGCATCGACGAGATCGTCGCCTTCCGCGCGCTCGACGCCGACGACGTGGAGATGATCGTCGGGAGGGCCCTCGCCGACCTGACCACGGCGGTGGAGCGCCGGCACGGCGTGCGGGTGCGCGTGACGCCCCAGGCGGCGCGCTTCGTCGCCCAGCAGGCCGCCCTCGCCGCGCCCGGCGCCCGGGGGGCGAAGCGCACTGTCGAGCGCCTGGTCCACGGGCCGCTGGGCGCTCTCGTCCTCACCGGCAAGCTGACGCGCCACACCGCGTGGGCCGCGGTCTACGACGAGGGCGGGATCTACCTGTTACCTGAAGGCTAGGCACCGGGGGTCTGGGGGGTGGGAGCCCCCCAGGACGGTCGTGTCGCTACGCCCCGGGAAGCGGATTGCGGAGCCGTTGCAGGGTAGTCCAGCGGGGCGGGGACTCGCCTGCATTCGCGAGTTCGTAGTCCTGCGCTGGGGGGATAGCCGCCAGACACGGCTTCGCCTGTACCTGGCTTCCTTTGATCTGGGGGACCTCCGGCCCCCCAGACCCCCCGGGTTGCCCGGGCGCTTACCGGTCCTTTTTCTTGAAGAGGCGGCCGAGCTGACCCTTGATCGCCTCCGTGGCGGCGGCCATGCCGACCCGGGACAGGAGGTCGGTCTGGGGTTCGCGCGTGGTTCCGTAGAGGTGGAACTGGATCGCGGAGAAGCCGTCGCCGCGGTCCTTGAAGGCGGGTCGGAGCTCGGGGCGTGTGACCTTCGCCAGGAGCTTCGGGGCGAGAGCGAGGCTCATCTGGTAGTCGAGGCCGGAGGTGTCGAGGTCGACCGTGCCTCTGCCGTTCAGCTGCACCGACTGCCCCTTCAGGACGAGGACCGGTGTCGACAGGCGGGAGCCGGACTGCGTGAACTCCACCCGGCACTCCTCGAAGTCGGGGGTGGCGAGCTCGGGCACCTGGAGGATGCCGGCCAGCAGGGCGAAGGTCCGGCCCTGCTCCACCCGGCAACGGGTCACCGTGGCCTGCCCGCGGCCCTTCATCGTCGCCATCCCGCCGGTGCCCTCGAAGGTCGCCTTCCCCCGCAGCTCGCCGGAGACGCCGGCGGCCATCTTCGCCTCGGCGAGCAGGGTGCGCACCTCCGCGCCCTTCACCTCGAGGTTCGCGACGTAGCGGAAGCCCCCCTTCAGGTGAACCGTCACGTCGCCGGTGGCCTCGCCGCCGGCTACGCGTCCCCGGATCGGGGCGAGCTTCACGGTTTCCTTCGAGAGGACGAGCGGCGCCTGGACCGATCTCACGAACAGGAGGTCCGCGAGGTCGACGGTCGCGATCGTGGCCTTCCCGGACCCCTGCGCGACTCCTGCCTCGACGGCGAAGGCACTCCGGAAGTCGACGCCCTCCATCGTCATCAGGCGCGCCGCCTTGTGGTCGGTCATGACGACCGACGCCTCCTCGACGGCGAGCTGCTTCAGGACGATTCGCAGGGGCACCGTCGCGGCGGCCGTGGGCTTGGTCGGGGACCGGGCGGCGGAACGGCCGAGCCTCTCGTAGTTGAAGACGCCCCTCGCGTCCATCACGAGGCCGAGGGTCGGCCTCTCGAGGGCGACCCGCTGGACTTCCAGGCGCCCCGCGAGCAGGGGGCGCAGCCGGTAGCGCAGGACGAACCTGTCCGCGGTGAGGAGGTTCCCGGCGAACGGAGCGGGGTTCGCGATGGCGATGCCCTTCAGGGTGACCCCCGAGAAGAGCGAGATGTCCATCTCCTTCACGCGGACGCTGGCGCCGAGCGCCGCCTCCGCCTGGTCGAGGACCGCCTTCTGGAACGCGGGGGTGTTCAGCTTCCCGACCAGGTGGACGCCGTAAGCCGCGACCGCGAGGGCCACCAGGAGGACGAATCCCCCTGCCGCGAGCAGGAGCTTCGCCGGACGGCCGATCGGCCGCACGAGAATGGGCATCGGCAACTCCCTCGCGAAACATTGTACGGTGGTGACGCCCGTCACGCCCATCCACACGGCCTGCGCCGTCTTCACGTACAGTAAGGGTGTCGGAGGTTCCCATGAAGAGGCTGAGTCTTCCTCTCGTCCCCGTGCTCGCCCTGGGGCTCGCCGCCTGCCAGAAGCAGGCCGCTCCCGAGCGCACCGCCGACGTGGCCGCGCCAGCCGCCACCGCGGCGCCCCCCCAAGCGGCAGCTCCCGCCGAGACCGCCTCCGCCCCGGCCGAGGCAGTGCCAGCGGTGCGGGCGACGGCCGCTCCAACCCGACCCTCAACCGTGTCTCGCCCGCGCCCGGTGGAGCCCGCTCCGCCCACCGTGGCGTCGGCGGTCGCCGAGCCGGCTCCGGCGCCCACCCCCAAGCCCACTCCGACGCCGCGCCCGCGCGTGGTGGCCGCCGGAACGGCGCTGCCGATCGTCCTCAAGGAAGCCCTCACCACGAAGACCGCGCAGCCGGAGGACCCCGTCGTGGCCGAGCTGGCCGAAGACGTCGTCGTGGACGGCGACGTGCTCCTGCCCAAAGGCTCCGAGGTGCACGGCCACGTCCTCACGGCGCTGCGCTCCGGGCGCGTGAAGGGCAAGGCGCGCCTCGTGGTCACCTTCGACCAGGTGATGACCGACGGGAAGACCTTCCGCATCGACGCGACGGGCTTCGACGTGACCGCCGGTTCGAGCAAGGGCAAGGACGCCAAGATCGCGGGCGGGGCCGCGGCCGCGGGCGCGATCATCGGCGCGATCGCGGGCGGCGGCAGCGGCGCGCTCAAGGGAGGCGCCATCGGCGGGGCCGCGGGAGGAGCCGCGGTCCTGGCGACCCGTGGCCAGGAGGTCGAGCTCCCGGCCGGCTCGCGCTACAAGATCGAGCTCAGGAAGAGCCTGCGCCTGAACTGAGGCGCTCGTCGAGACGCCGCAGCCCCCAGGCGGCGTGCTCACGCACCACCGGGTCGTCGTCGCCGGCCAGCCGTTCCAGCAGGGGGCGATGGGACGCAGACCCCGCGTTGCCGAGCGGCCACCGCGACGTTTCGGAGCAGCCCCCGCCGCTTCGCGCGCTTCACCGGGCTGCGTCGGAAGCGCTCGCGGAAGGCCTCTTCGTCGAGGCCGGCGAGCTCGGCCAGGTCCGGGGCCTTCGCTCCCGGCCGGGGCTCGAAGGCCGCTTCGCCGCGGTGCCGGCGCCTCCGGTTCCAGGGGCACACGTCCTGGCAGATGTCGCAGCCGAAGACGTGCCGGCCTACGCCCCCGCGCCGACTCCTCCGGGATCGCGCCCTTCACCTCGATGGTCAGGTAGCTGATGCAGCGCGTGGCGTCGAGAACGTAGGGAGCGACGAGCGCCCCCGTCGGACACGCCTCGAGGCAGGCGGTGCAGGTGCCGCACATGTCGGGGCGGGGCGCGTCCGCGGGAAGGTCGAGATCGGTGACGATCTCGCCGAGGAAGAACCACGAGCCGTGCTCGGGGTGGAGGAGGCAGCCGTTCTTCCCCCAGGCGCCGAGGCCCGCCGCGGCCGCCCAGGCCTTCTCGGCGATGGGGCCGGTGTCCACGTAGGCGCCGGGCCTCGAAGGGTCCGGCCTCGGCCCGCAGCCGCTCGACCACGCGATCGAGCATCGCCTTCATCACGTCGTGGTAGTCGTCGCCCCAGGCGTAGCGCGAGATCCAGCCGCGGTCGGCGGGGGCCGCCGTGGAGTAGGGGTGCGGCGTGTCGTACTGGAGGCCCACGCAGAGGACCGACCGCGCCCAGGGGAAGGCGGCGCGCAGGTCGCTTCTCTTCGCGACCTGGCTCGAGAGGTAGGCCATCTCGCCGGCGAACCCGCGAGTCACCCACTCGGCGAAGAAGGAGAGATCGGGCGGCGCGTCGGCGCGGGCGAGGCCGGCGAGGTCGAAGCCGGCCTCGAGGGCGAGGGCCTTCGCGCGCGCTGCGAGAGCGGCCCTGCTCACGCCCCGGCCCGGATGGACAGGCGGCGGCTCCCCACTCTCAGGAAGAAGTGGCCGCTCGCCTCCTCGACGTGCTCGAGCAGCGCCTGGTGCGCGGCCCGAGAGAAAGCGGCCCTCGCGCGTCCGCCGCGGGCCAGGCACTCGACGCGGCCCGTCTGCGGCGTCCGTGCCCAGGGAGTCGGGCCCCAGCACCTCCTCGGTCCCGTCGTCGAGGACGACGCGCGCCTCGCCGGCGGCGGGGTCGAGCCGCAGCTCGGTGACCTCGAAGGCCGGGCCCTCGACGGCCACGGGGAGGCGCTGCACGCCCTCCACGAGGTAGGCCCCCTCGTCTTCGAAGACGAGCCGCGCCTTCAGGAACCGCAGGGAGGGGAGGTGGACGATGCGGAACTCACCCACGCTCCAGCTGCCGTCCGGACCGACGCGAACGCCTTCGGGGGCAGGCGACCACTCGGCCATGCACCAGTATAGTCAGTCCCGCGCGCTTCTCCGCCTCGCCCTCGTCGCCGGCCAGGCCCAGGCCGCACTCGGGGCACTCGGCGGCTCCCGGCGCCGTCCGCCGCCCCGCAGGCCGGGCACTCGACGTAGCCGCGCTCGCCGTCGAACCGGGTCTCGACGGCGTGGAACCCCGCCGCGTCCTCGTGCGGGGCGACCAGGTCGGCGAGGGCAGAGAGCGCGACCGCGGCGTCCGCATCGCGCACCAGCAGCGCGTAACGAGGCGGCGCGCCCTCCCCCGCCCCCGGCTGCTCCGCGAGGCGGTAGTCGATCCGGCCCTCCCGCAGCCGCTCGGCCATCGGCACGAGGTCGGCCGCGCGTGGAGTCAGGAAGAGGACCCGGTAGCCGACGAGCTCGGAGGCGACCTCCTCGCTTCGCTCCGCCGCCGGGGCCGTGGCGGCCTCCTCACCCTCGAAGCGATCCTCGAGCGCGCCGCCGCAGTCCGCGCAGCGAACCGCCTCGGGCCGGTACTCCTCGCCGCAGTCGCGGCACACGCGGACGTGGACCGGCGTCGATGGGTCGCTCATGGGCACTTGCAGGGCGGGCACCCGCTGTCGAGGACGACCCGCCACTCGCCGTCCTTGTCGAGCCGCCAGGTGGAGTTGAAGGTGCCGGTGCGCTGGCCCTCGGGATCGAACACGGGGCCGGTGCTGATGGCGAGCGTGCCGGTCGCGATCACCTCCACCCGCTCCGGCTGCCAGGAGAACGGGGCCTTCGGCCCCTCGAAGAGGGGCTTCCAGCCCTCCGCCACGGCCTGGCGGCCGCGCAGCACGCCCCGGCCCATGAACACGGCATCCTCCGCGACGAACGTCGCGAACGCGGCGTGATCGCGGTCGGCCATCGTCTTCGCGAAGGCGACCTCCCGCGCCCGCACCTTCGCGGCGAGCGCCTCCACGGGCTCGGCTGAGGCGCCCGAGGCCCAGCCGCTCGCCAGCAGCGCTCCGATGAGTCCGATCCCTCTCCCCATCTGCGTTCCTCCCGATCTCTCGAGCCCGCCGCCCCTCTTCCGCCTCAGGACGAGGATCTCCGCCCGAGCGCCGCCACGAGCGCCCCCCCGAGCATCCCCAACACGATCGTGTAGGCCACCCAGAACACGAGCTGCGGCACGAAGGCGAGGGCGAAGTACGCGGTCCAGAGCGGCAGCTCCTGCACCCGGGGCACGTCCGCGTAGTCGTAGTGCGTTCCCCAGCGGCCGTGCATGGCGAGGAGCATCACGAGCGCGACGGGCGCTCGCGAGAGCACGCCGTAGGCCAGAAGCACCCGGGCGAGCGCCGGCCACGCCCGCCAGGCCAGCGCCGCGGCCAGGACCCCCACCGCCCAGATCGCGAGCAGGAGGGCGGGGAACCCGAGCTGGAGGACGGGCACGAGCCGCGTGCCCGCGTACAAGACGACCAGCGCGGAAACGGCGACGAGGACGGCGCGGCCGACGGGCGGCGTGGCCGCACCGGAGCGGACGAGGCTCCAGGCGAGCCACGCGCCGAAGGGCAGCGCCAGCCAGGTGATGCCGACCAGCCAGCTCACCGCCCCGGTCGGCACGAGGCCGCTCGTCGCTCGGCTGAACCACGTCTCCGACCAGCCCCGAAGCTCCCCCGCGAGACGCAGCAGCGTCACGGCGAGGGCGATCGCGGCGGGCGGCAAGGCCATCCGGAAGGCGGCTCTCCATCGCGGCATCGGCGTCTACCTCCTTGGTTCCGGTCGCCTATGATATCCCTCATGCCCAAGACGACACCCGACCACCACGACGCCGAGCTGCTGATCCAGGTCTACGACCTGCGCCGCGAGGCCGTGATGCGCGAGTCGCGCCACGCCATCCAGCGCGAGTTCTGGCCGAAGACGTGGGACGACGTGCAGGCGGTCCTGAAGCCCGAGCACCCGCTGAACGTGGCCTACCGGCAGACGGGGACGTACTGGGAGATGGTCTACAGCATGGTCCGCCACGGGATCGTCCACCCCGGCTTCTGGCTGGAGAACAACGGCGAGGGGCTCTTCCTCTTCGTCAAGGTCGAGCCGTTCCTCGAGAAGCTCCGCGCGGCGGGGCAGCCGCACGCCTTCCGCAACGCCGAGTGGGTGGCCCGGGAGTGCCCCGAGGGCCGGCCGATCTACGAGCGGATCAAGGCCCGGGTCGCCCAGATGGCGGCGGCCCGGGGCTGAGGGCGGGTTCCCTGGCCCCCGGCATCGCCGCCGTCGTCCTCGACTTCGACGGACTCATCGTCGACACGGAGACGCCCATCTTCGAGGCGTGGGTCGCGGCCTACCGCCGCCGCGGCCGCTCCGTCGGCCTCGACGAGTGGCAGCACACCCTGGGGACCCACGGGGGGTTCGACCCGCTGGCCCACCTCGATGCGCTCGTCGGAGGAACGCTCGACCGGGAGGCGGTCCTCGCCGAGGTCGAGGAGGCGACGGCGACGGGGTGCGACGAGCAACCGCTGCTGCCGGGGGTCGCGGCGCTGCTGCGGGACGCGAAGGCCCTCGGCCTCGGCCGCGCCGTGGCGTCCAGCAGCTCCTGCGGCTGGGTGGACGGGTGGCTGCGGCGGCATGGCATCCGCGACCTCCTCGACGTGGTCGTTGCCCGCGACGACGTGCTTCAGGTCAAGCCCGATCCCGAGCTCTTCCTGCTGGCCGCCTCGCGTCTCGGGAAAGCGCCCCGGACCTGCGTCGTCTTCGAGGACTCCCCGAACGGCATGCGGGCCGCGCTCGCCGCCGGGATGCGCTGCGTCGCGGTGCCGAACGCCCTCACCCGCACGCTCGCCCGGCCCGAGGTCGATCTCGTGCTCGGCTCCCTGGCCGAGAGGCCCCTCGCCGAGGTCCTCGAGGCGCTGGCCGCCCTGCCCGTCCGCGTCTGAGAGAGAGCGCCCCCCGTGGGAGAATCAGGCGTTCCTGGG
This sequence comes from uncultured Acidobacteriota bacterium, assembly GCA_963697835.1. Classification (GTDB taxonomy): domain Bacteria; phylum Acidobacteriota; class Vicinamibacteria; order Fen-336; family Fen-336; genus DATBSL01. The sequence goes on from CAVOPG010000001.1 coordinate 882,957, forward strand.
CCCGTGCTCGCTCGTGCGGGTCGCCCCGGGGAGGCCGAGATGGGGACGCAGGTGCTTCGCCGGGCGGCGCTGGTCGTCAACGTGGCGGTGGTGAGCGCGGCTTCCGTCCAAGGCCCCTTCGTGGCGCCGCGGCTGCGCTTCGGGGAGCTCCTCGGGGGTCTGGCCCTCGCCGCCGCGCCCGAGGGCGAGGCGCGAATGTCGCTCGACGTGAAGGACGCTCCGGTCCAGGACGTCGTGCGCCTGTTGGCCGAGCTCGTCGGGTTCCAGGTGGTGTTCGACCCGGGTGTCGAGTGCAAGCTGACGCTCAGGCTGCACGAGGCCCGGTGGCAGCCCGTGCTCGACACCACGCTGCGGGCCTGCGGCCTCGGCTACGAGGAGGAGGGCGGGATACTGCGCATCGCGAGGCCCTCCCGGTTGCTGGAGGAGTCCGCCGCCCGCCGACGCCTGGAGGAGGAACGCGGCCGGGGCGGGTCGCGAAGGATCGCGCTCCTCCGGCTCTCGTACGCCCGGGCGCAGGAGCTGGCGCCGCTCCTCAAGAGCCGGTTGCGGCCGGGAGGTGACGTCACCTGGGACTCGCGGACGAACACCCTGATCGTGACCGAATAGCCGAAGCCTCCGATAGAATCCGCGGAAAGAGCGCCCGGAGACGCTGTCATGAGAATGGAGCCATACTCCACCCGGCCGTCGACCCCGGCTCGCATCTCGCAGAGATGACCGAGATCCGCGATTCCCCGCGCCGCCAGTTCCTCCGGACGTCCGCACTGGCCGGAGCGGCGGTCGGGCTCGGCGTCCCCGCCGGGGGAGCGTCAGAAGGCGTGACGACCGCGACCGATGACGCGCTGCCGTCCCCGCCCTCGTGGACCTTTCGGCCGATGCGCTGGGCGCAGCTCACGCTGGTCGAGGACGACCCGGGCAAGGTCGACGTCGCGTTCTGGCTGGACTACTTCGAGCGCACGCATTCCGATGCTGCCTGCCTGAGCGCCGGCGGCTGCGTCGCCTACTATCCGACCGAGGTCCCGTTCCACCACCGCAGCGCCTGGCTGGGCGACCGCGACTTGTTCGGTGAGCTGGTCGCCGGCTGCCGGCGGCTCGGAATGGTCGTCGTCGCCCGCACCGACCCTCACGCCACCTACGACGACGTGCAGGCGGCGCATCCGGACTGGATCGCGGTGGATGCCGACGGAAAGCCACGCCGGCACTGGGCCTCGCCCGAGATGTGGGTCACGTGCGGCCTCGGCCCATACAACTTCGAGTTCATGACCGACGTGAAGCGGGAGATCATGGCTCGCTACCGGGTCGACGGCCTCTTCGTGAACCGCTGGGACGGGTCCGGCATGTGCTACTGCGAGCATTGCCGGGCCGGCTTCCACGCCGCGACCGGTCGCGACCTCCCCCGGACGACGGATCCACGGGACCCGGCGCAGAACGCGCTATCGGCAGTGGCGAGAGGAGCGGCTCTTCGCCCTGTGGCGGCTCTGGGACTCCGAGGTCCGCAAGATCAACCGCGACTCCTGCGTCATCCCCAACACCGGCGGCGGCGCCACCAGCCGGCTCGACATGAAGACGATCGGCGAGCGCGCGCCGATGCTGGTCGCCGATCGCCAGGCCCGCCACGGGCTCATGGCGCCCTGGGCCATCGGCATGAACGCCAAGGAGTACCGGGCCGCCATGGGCTCGAAGCCCGTGGTCGGCATCTTCAGCGTCGGGGTCGAGGAGGCCTACCGCTGGAAGGACTCCGTGCAGAGCGCCGACGAGATCCGCCTCTGGGTCGCGGATCTCGTCGCCAACGGCATGCGGCCCTGGTTCACGAAGTTCGCGGGCACCCTGCACGATCCACGCTGGCTCCTTCCCGTCGAGGAGATCTTCACGTGGTGCCACGGGGCCGAGCGATACCTGCGCAACGAGCGGCCGCTCGCCCGGGTGGGGCTCGTCTATTCCCAGCAGACGGCGTGGTCCATCGGAGGCGACCGCGTCCGGGAGCGGGTCGAGGATCCTGCGCTCGGGCTGGTACCAGGCGCTCGTCGAGGCCCGCATCCCCTTCGAGATGGTCCACGACCGCCGACTCGACGCCGATCACGTAGCGCCGCTCCAGACCCTCATCCTGCCCAACGTCGAAGCGCTCTCCGACGCGCAATGCGCGCAACTCGTGCGACTTCGTGAGACGGGGCGGGGGCCTCGTGGCCACGTCCGAGACCTCGCTTCGCGACGAACGGGGCGTGGAGAGGAGCGACTTCGGCCTCGCCGACCTGTTCGGCGTCTCGTTCGCGGGACGGCGGGAAGGGCCCGTGCGCAATTCCTACTTGCGTCTCGAGCACGAGACGGCGCGCGGGCATCCCCTGCTGCGAGGGCTCGAAGACGCGCCGCGGATCATCCACGGCGCGTGGCAGCTCGAAGTGAAGGCAACGGGACCCTTCGCCGAACCCGCCGGTCACGCTCGATCCCGGCGTATCCCGACCTGCCGATGGAGAAGGTCTACATGCGCCGCCCCCGCACCGACATCCCGCAGGTCTTCCTCCGCGAGAGAGGCGCCGGGCGCGTCGTCTACTTCCCCTGGGACGTCGACCGCACGTTCTGGGAGGTGCTCTCCGTCGATCATCTCAAGCTGCTGCGCAACGCCGTCGCCTGGGCCACGAACGAGGACCCGCCGGTGAGCGTCACCGGCCCCGGGGTGCTCGACGTGACGGTGTGGCGGCAGAGGGAATCGCTGACGGTGCACCTCGTGAACCTGACGAACCCGATGATGATGAAGGGACCGGTCCGCGAGCTGCTGCCGGTCGGCGAGCAGCGCGTGCGCGTGCGTCTGCCAGAGAGGCTGAAAGCGAAGAGGGTTCACCTGCTGGTCAGCGGGACGATGCCGCCCGTCCGGCAGTCTGGCGAGTGGCTGGAGGTCACGGTGCCGGGAATCCGCGCCCACGAGGTCGTCGCGGTGGACCTCTAGGATGTACCCCGCGGGGTCCGAAGCCGCGCGGATGGGCCGTGACGGGGAGGATCTGGCCTCTGGCACTTGCGCCCGCTGGCCGGCACCCGACGCCCGACGCGGTGCCAGGATGAGCCCAACCGCGCGACTCGGGGGAAGATCGCGCCTCGGCCTCGCGGCCCGTCGGCCAGGGATGAACGGACCTGGACACTCACGAGATTCCGCCTGCGCAGACCCGTTCAATTGAGTTGGGCGGACCTAAGGAGATCGCCATGAAGTGGCGCGTGCCGCGATCCTGGCTGCTTGCCATCGTCCCTTCCTGCTTTGCGTGTCTCTCAGGCAACGTCGGGGCCAGTGACCACCAAGGTCCCGCCGACTATGTTTCTCTTTCTGGGCTGTGGAAAGGGCACTTCACCATTCTGCAGAGGGGTGATTGCAGCATCTCACCGTCTTCATGGACGCCCGGCAAGCGCTGTCTGCCGTGACCAGCCGCGCGAGTACCGACTCGCCTTTTCAGGCAGGGTCACGGCGAAGAAGGGTAAGCAGCAGCTCGAACTCGCGGCGGAGGATCCCGGCTGTCCTGAGATGAAATGCGTCTTTATGCACGTCTACCAGCTGAAGCGGGAGTGACGCAGGAAGCTGAGGGAGGCGAGCTGGCTGCTCTTCCAGCCCATGCCCGGGCAGAGGTTCGGGACGCCATCGCGCTGCACCTTCGTTACGAGCCGACGAAGCGGCGCAGGAGCCGTATCAAGCGGCTTCGTGGACTCGAGCAACCTCAGTACCGTCTTCGGGTGGGTGAGATAAGGGTGTTCTATGACGTCACCGAAACAGAAGTCCAGGTCCTCGCGATCGTCTCGAAAGCCCAGGCCCAAGCGTGGCTTGACGAGCAGGGCATCCCAACCCCGTCGGGTAGCCCTAGCGAAGGTGAAGGATGACCTGTCTCGCTATCTGCGGCTGGCCGAGTCTGAAGAGGTGGTAATCACGAGGCATGGCCGCCCTGCTGGCGTCCTGATTGGGTTCGGGTCCGAGGAGGACTGGTTCGACTACCGTCTTGAACACCATCCGGAGTTCTTTCGGCGCATTGCCAAGGCAAGGGCGGACATCGCAGCGGGCCGCGGGACCAGGATTGAAGACGTCTCGAGATAGCGAGCGAGAGCATCGTGCGGCCAGGCGACCGCGGCGCATCGCAACCTGTGTCCAACGTCGTCGGAGTTCTCAGGTCAGGTGTTTCATGGCTGCCCTGATAGTCCGAGATGCGATGAGCGCCGACACCGAGGCCCTTCTGGCCATCTACAAGCCGTTTGTGGTGGAGACAGCGGTGTCGTTCGAGCTGGAGCCTCCATCAGCAGCGGAGTTCGAGCAACGGATCGTCGCCGCCCAATCGAAGTGGGCCTGGCTCGTAGCAGAGCGGGGCGATGAGCTTCTCGGGTATGCCTACGGATCGTCTCATCGGTCGCGAGCGGCATACCAATGGTCCGTGGAGGTCTCGGCCTACGTCCATGGAGCGCACCGCCGGCAGGGCGTTGGCAAGGCGTTGTATGCGCGGTTGCTGGGCGTCCTCGCGGACAAGGGGTACTGCATGGCCTACGCGGGGATTACCCTGCCGAACGAGCCCAGCATCCGGCTGCACGAGTCGCTGGGATTTCGTGAAGTTGGCGTATTCCGTCGGGCGGGTCGCAAGTTCGGCAGGTGGCACGACGTGTCGTGGTGGCAGCGTGAACTACGAGAGGAACCGCCCACCGAATGAGGAGCCGCACAACAAGGAGCTGGCGAGGCCTGGTCAGCTTCGGAGTTCAGCGGTCACCGAGCCGCGGCCGCGGTGACCCGCGCTCCGGCGCGACGGCCATCTGCTCCAGCTCGACGACACGCGCGCGGGCGTCGTGGCTCTGCGGCTCGAGCTCGAGGACCTTCCGGAACGCGTCAAGCGCGCGGTCGACCTTGCCCTGGTGCTCGTAGATGAGCCCGAGGTAGAAGTGGACGTCCGTGTTCCCGGGCTCGTCCTGTAGCACGGACTGCAGGAGCTCTTCGGCCTGTCCCACCCAGTCGGGGTCGCGGGCGTAGATGCGCGCCAGGAGAACGCGCCCCCTCTGCCTGACCCCGCCGCTCGCCCGGGGAATGGCCCTCTCCAGGAGCGGCAGCGCTTCCCAGTAGCGCTCGCGCACGATGCACTCCGATGCGCGCGCGATCGTGTCCTCGGGGAGCTCCGAGTCCGCCGGGGCCGCCTCGCTCTCCCCGGCGGTCGGACGTGCGAGCTCCCGCTCGTACCGGGCGCGCAGCCGCGGGCTGCGGAGCGTCTCGTAGACTTCGCCCAGGCGGACGAACACGGCCTCGAGCTTGTCGCGCAGGTCGGAGAGGCCGGAGTCGTGGTGCGCGTCCGGGTGGAAGCGCTTCGCCACCCGGAAGTACGCCTCGCGAAGCTGGGCGTCGTCGGCCTCCGGCGTGAGCCCGAGCAGCTCGAAGTGGGTGCGGGTCGCGAGCGACTCGTAGGCCTCCCGGATCTCGGCGCGCCGCGCCTCGATCGGCGGCGGGGCGGGCCGCTCGGCCGCCGACTGCGGCGCCGCCGTCCCGGGCTCGGAGCCCGGGGGGACGTCGGGCCGGGCGAGCGGGACCCGGTCGTCCTCGGGGACCGGCTCGCGGCTGAGGACGATCGACGGCTCGCTGCGCGCGGGCGCGTGGGGCACCGTCAGCGAATCGACGGGGCCGGCCCGAGCGGCCAGCGGTGGCAACTCACCCCCGGCCGGGGCCGACGGGGACGCCGACGGGAGCGTTGGGCGAGCCAGGCCCGCCGTGGCCGCCGGTGGTCGGGCCGGTGCCGCCGGGCGGGCCCCCCGGCCGGTCGCCTCCACGTACTCGATGGTCCCGGTGTTCAAGAGCGCGAACAGGCTCGAACGCACCTCCTCCGGCACCAGGCGCGTGGCAAGGACGATCTCGCCCGCGCTCGTGCGCCCGTCCACGCGGGCCAGCACGCAGCCGTCGACGGCGCTGAGGTTCAAGCGCTGGAAGCGCAAGAGGGGATCGCGTGACAGCGCGACCAGCCGCTCGAGGTCGCCCAGGCGATAGCGGACGACGTCCGGATCCTGCACGCTGCGGGAGGCGCGGAGGATCAGGTCCCCGGTCGAGTACGGCAGCGTTAGCTCGGCGGCATCGAGCTCGCGGCCGAAGTCCTCGCGGAACTCGTACTGCCCCTCGGTCCACGCGAAGACCCGCGAGAGGACGACGTCCGCATGGAAGGCCACGACCTCACGCAGGCCCTCGCGGTCGAGCAGGCCCATCTCCATGAGGACCTCGCCCAGCCTCTTGCGGTCGCGATGGATCAGTCCCGTCGCCCGCATCAGGTCCGCGCCGCTCAGCAGCCCTTTTCGGACGAGCATCTCGCCCATCCGGTCCTCGCGGACGTTGGTCTCGGCGTTCGCGATGTTCCCGACGTAGAAGTGGACGGTGCGCCGCTCCGTCTCGCGCGAGAGCACGAGAGCCCCCGTGCGCCGTCCCACGTAGAGCTGACGCAAGAGGCCCGGGAGGACGCCCTCCCAGAGGGAACCCTGTGATTCCATCGTCAGCCAATGCTATTACACCCGCGCTCGAGCATCCGCGCGGACCAGCGGCCCCCTGTTGGGTTAGACTCCGCGGCCAAGCGACCCCGTGACGTTGGCGGCGGCGGGTGAGACGCGTGAGAATGTTGCCACCGAGGTGCGCAGCTGGCTGAAGTTGGAGGAAGGAGCATCTCCGTCGCCCCGCCCCGCTCGAGCCACGTGAGGTGGCTGGTCGGCGGGTTGCTGGCCCTCGCTTGCCTGGCGCCCCCGCCGGTGCTGGCCCAGGAGTGGTACGAGCTCTACGCCGACGGTGTCAGCGCCCTCCGCAGTGGCCAGGGAGGGCGGGCCGTGCAGCTGCTGCGGCGCGCGATCGAGAAACGGCCCCTGCCCGGAACGAGCGTCCCGACGTATGGCACGAACTTCGAGCCACGCTACTTCCCCTATCTCCGCCTCGCCGAGGCGCACCTCCTCCTCGGCGCGGAGGAGGACGCGCGCAAGGCGCTCGAGACCTCGGTGCGGCTCGGGGTCGAGCCCAGGGAAGAGCGGGCCGCCCTCGAGGCCCGGGTCCGTGCGGCGATCGAGGCGAAGCGGCCTCCGCCCGGTCCGCCTCCGCCGGTCGCCCCAACGCCGACCCCCGGTCCCGCCAGCGTAGCGCCGCCGGTCGCCACGCCTGCGCCGGAACCCGTGGTCGTCCCGACGGCCACACCTGTTCCGCCCCCGGCCACCCCCGAGTCCTCGCCCGCCGCCACGAGCCCGCTCCCGCGCCAAAGCACCGCCCTGCGGCCGCCGCCCGGCGACACGCTGCGGTCGCTCGAGATCTCCTCGGACCCGCCCGGCGCGCAGGTCTTCCTCGACGACGTGCCGGTCGGTCGCACGGATCCGGAGACCGGTCGGCTCCGGCTCATGGGGCTGGCCGCGGGCCGACATCGGGTCCGGCTCTCGTCGGAAGGCCGCGACGACCTCATCCGCGATCTCGACCTCGTGGCCGGGTCGCTCGCGTGGGCGGGGGTGCTGCGAGAGCGCACGGCTCCCTCTCCGCCGCCCCAAAACGCCGCCCCGCCGCGCGCGGGCCCTTCTCTCCTCCTGCTCGTCGGCCTCGGCCTCGTCGCGGCCCTGATCCTCGTTCTGTGGGTCAGGAGCCTCGCCAGGCTGCCCCGCCCGCCCGCCGTGGTCGGCGGGGGCGAGCCCGGGACCGACGAGGGCTTGCCGATGCCGTTCGGCGAGTACCGCCTGATCCGGCGCATCGGCAAGGGCGGCATGGCCGCCGTCTACGAGGCCACCCGACGCGGTGAGGTGTTCGCGCTGAAGCGGCCCCTCGCCGGACTTCCTCGACGACCCCCGGTTCCTCGAGCGCTTCCTGCGCGAAGCGGAGCTCGGTCGTACCCTTCACCACCCCAACATCGTCCGCATCCTGGACCGGGGCCAGGTCGAAAAGACGCCGTACTTCGCCATGGAGCTCGTCGAGGGCGAGACACTGCGAGGCCGTCTGGACCGCGACGGGGCCCTGGATCCCCGGCTGGCGGCGAGTGTCGCGAGGCAGGTGGCCGAGGCCCTGGACTACGCTCACAACAAAGGGGTCGTCCACCGGGACCTGAAGCCCTCGAACATCATGCTGGACAGATCGGGAGCCGTGAAGGTCATGGACTACGGGATCGCGCGCGCCCGAAACCTGGAAGGGCTGACCACGACGGGCTGGTTCCTCGGCACCCCGGAGTACGCCGCGCCCGAGGCGGTGGAGGGCATCACCCAGCCTCGCAGCGACCTCTACTCGCTCGGCGTCGTCTTCTTCGAGATGCTGACCGGGAGCCTGCCGTTTCGAGGCGAGACGGCCTTCGCGGTCCTGCGCAGCCACGGCACGACGCCGCCTCCGGTGCCCTCCTCCCTCAAGTACACGCTGCCCGCCGCCGCTCGACCGGATCGTGCTCCGCCTGCTGAGCAAGGAGCCCTCCCTTCGCCCGACCGCGGAGGAGTTGATCAACGAGCTGGCCGACTACCTAGCGGAGGGCCGGTGATGTCACTCCGCGCCGCGGCACCTGGCCGCCGCCCTCGCCACGGTGGCGACCGCGGCGTCCGCCCAGGAGTTGTCGCTGAACCGGCCCGGCTCCGGCGCCCGGGCGGCGGGAATGGGCAATGCCTTCATCGCCCTCTCGGACGACGGGACCGCGGCCTCGTGGAACCCGGCGGGCCTCTCCCAGCTGCGCAAGCCGGAGTTCTCCCTGGTGTACAACACGAGCCACCGCAGCGTCTCCCTCGAGGGCTACCGAACCCGGGACGAGTCCGCCGCGTTCACGACCCTGTCGACGGCGACCACGGTCGCCACCCTCGAGTTCGCCAGCGCCGCCGTGCCTTTCAGCGCCTGGGGCAGGGCCGTGACGCTCCAGGTCGGCTGGCGGCGCCTCTACGAGATCACGTCAGGGACGCAAGGGGACATGCGACGGGTCCCGGTCACCACCGCTTCCCGACCCGGGAGCGTGATCCGCATCGACGACTCGAGCGACGGGAACATCGATCTCTGGTCGCTGGCGGGGGCGGTCCGCTTCACCAGCCGCCTGTCGCTGGGGTGGAGTGTCGACCTCTACCGTGGCGAGTGGGAGGACCGGCAGAACGCCAGCGAGGATCCGGGAGTCCTCGGGCCGACCGACTTCAGCTCGACTGATCGTCACCAACCGGGTCACCGGCAACAACCTGAATCTCGGGCTCCTGCTCGCCTACCCGTCGTTCCGGGTGGGTCTCGTGCATCACGGGGCGTTCCGGAGCGACTACGCGTGACCAATTCCGGCGCGGTCGAGCCTGACCGAGCCGATCGACGCGAGCTTCGGCTCCGGCGTCCAGATCCACTTTCCCCGCTCGATCGGGCTGGGTGTGGCCTGGCTCCCGCAGCCCCTTCTCCGATTGGCCCTGGACGTCACCTACGACGAGTGGACGGAGTTCCTGCTCGAGGGGACGCCGGGTTCTCCGGATCGTCCGGTGAGCGGCTTCGACGGGCTGCCTCCCGAGCTGAGCGCCACCCGCGACACGTTCACCGTGAACGCGGGGCTGGAGAAGCTCATCCCCGTGAAGGGAGAGATACGTCCCGCTGCGCCTGGGTTTCTCCCGCGAGCCCCAGGGAGGTCGGGACTCCCTGCTGCGGGAAGGGCTCGACCACTGGATTCTCGCCGCCGGCACCGGGCTGAACACGAACAGCGTCAAGCTCGACGTCGCGCTGGAGTACCGGTGGGGGAGCTTCCGCAACGCCCGGTCCTTCAGCCCCGTGTACCTGGTCGGTCGCGCCGCAGGACTTCGGGCTCCCCCCGCCGCCGGAGGCGCAGGGAACCCTGCGCTTCGGGGAATGGCGCCTCAAGGTCTCGATGATCTATCGCGTCGCGAGCACCGAGAAGCTCAAGGGGCTCCTGAAGAAGGTCTTCGGCTCCTGAGGTCCGCCCGGAGGGCGGCGGAGCCGACCGAAGAGGTCAGGAGGCGGGCAGGCCCTTCGCGATCACCTGCTCCATCGCCTCGGCGAAGAGGTCGATCTCGTCCGTCGTCGTGTAGACGCACGGCGTCACCCGCAGGCCCTCGAACTCGTCGTGCTTGATGGGCACGACGATGATCCGCCGCGTGTCGAAGAGGTGCTTGCCGAGCTTCTCGCGTGTCGACGCCCTCGACCTGCACGTTGCCGATGCCGCAGGACATCGCGGGGTCGAAGCTCGTGTGGATCCGCACGCGGGGCTGCCCGGCGAGCCGCTTCATCCAGCGGTCGCGCAGGTAGCGCAGGCGCGCCGCCTTCCTCTCGATCCCGATGCCGCGGTGGAAGACGAGCGCCTCCGCGATCGCGTTGTGGTTGGCCGCGGGGTGGGTGCCGATCTCCTCGAACTTGCGGATGTCCTCGTCCTGCTTCTTCTCCGCCGCCATGAGCGGCCAGACCCTGCCGATCTTCGACCGGCGCACGTAGAGGAAGCCCGTGCCGTGCGGGGCGAAGAGCCACTTGTGGAGGCTCGTCCCGTAGTAGTCGCAGTCGAGGTCGGCGAGCGTGAAGGGGAAGTGGGCGAAGGCGTGCGCCCCGTCCACGATCGTCTCGATCCCGCGCTCGCGGGCCATCCGGCAGATCCGCTTCACCGGGAAGACCTGCCCGGTCAGGTTCGTCATGTGGCAGACGAGGATGACCCTCGTCCGCGGGGTGATCGCCTGCTCGAACCGCTCGGCGAGGGCGTCGAGGCTGGGCGGCGGGAAGGGGAAGGAGATCGTCTTCAGCACGATGCCGTCGCGCCGCTCGCGCTGGCGCCAGGTGGTGAGCATGCGCGGGTAGTCGTGGGTGGTGGTGAGCACCTCGTCGCCCGGCTTCAGGTCGAGGCCGAGCTGGACGGTCTCCAGCCCCTCGCTGGCGTTGCGGGTGATCGCCATCTCCTCGGGGTCGCAGCCGAACTCGCGGGCGAGCCCGCGGCGCACCGACTCGACCTGCGGCTCGAGCAGCTGCCACATCGTGTAGACGGGCGCCTCGTTCGAGAGGTCGAGGTAGCGCTTCATCGCCTCCTGGACGACGCGGGGCGAGGGGCACACGCCGCCGTTGTTCAGGTTGACGTAGGCTGCGGTTGACGGTGAAGGCCTGCTGGATCTCCCGCCAGTAGCTCTCGTCCGAGGCCATGCGTCTCCGGGCGGAGTCGCCTTCGGCGGCGCGCGACGCGGCGAGGACGCGCTCGAGGGCGTCGTCGCGGAACGCCGCGACGCGGCGGATGCGCCCGCCGCGAGACCGAGAAACGCGCGTCGTGTGGACATGCTGTCCTCCTCTCCGGCGACCGCCGCCGGCGCATCATACGTCCGTCCCGCGGCCGTCGCGACGGCGATGAGCAGATTCAAGACCTGACCCCATCCGTTGTAGAGTCGGCGGTCACCATGGCCAGCCCCCTGCCCGCATCGGCCCGCCGGCGCCTCGCCCGCGAGATCGGCCTCTTCGGCGCCACGATGCTCGTGATGGGCGGCATCGTCGGCTCGGGCATCTTCATGAACCCCTACGTGGTGGCGCGCCAGGTCGGCACGCCGGCGCTCATCCTGGCCGGCCTGGGGCTTCGGCGGCCTCGTCGCCCTCGCCGGGGCCTTCGTCTACGCCGAGCTCGCCTCGCTGCGGCCCGCGGTGGGCGGGCAGTACGCGTACCTCCGCGAGGCCTACAGCCCGCAGGTCGCCTTCCTCTACGGCTGGGTGCTGCTCCTCGTCACGCAGAGCGGCGGCATGGCCGCGGTGGCCGTGACCTTCGCCCGCTACCTCGGCGAGCTCGTGCCGCTGCCGCTGCCCGAGGCGGCGGTGGCCGTCTCTGGCCCTGGCCGTGCTCACCGCCGTCAACTGCCTCGGCGTGCGGGCCGGGAACGACGTGCAGTCCGCTCCTGATGGTGCTGAAGACCGCGGCCATCGCCGGGCTGGTGGCGGTCGGCTTCGTGGCCTTCGGCGGCGAGCGGGTGGCGCTGCGGCCGGTGCTCGACCGGCCGCCGTCCTTCGGCCTCGTCGCCGCCTTCGGCGCCGCCCTCGTGCCCGTGCTCTTCGCCTACGGCGGCTGGCAGACCTCCGGCTTCGTGATGGGCGAGCTGAAGCGGCCCGAGCGCGACATGCCGCGGGCGCTCCTCCTGGGCGTCGCCGGCGTCGTCGTCCTGTACCTGTCGGTCAACGTCGTCTGCCTCCGCGCGCTCGGCGCGCCGGCGGCCTCGCCGCGAGCACGGCTCCCGCCTCCGACGTGATGCGCCTCGCCCTCGGCGCGCGCGGCGCGCGCCTCATCGCGGTGGGCATCGCCATCTCCACCTTCGGCTTCCTCGCCCAGGGCATCCTCACCGCCCCGCGCGTCTACTACGCGATGGCGCGCGACGGCGTCTTCTTCGAGCCGCGTCGGCCGCCTCCACCCGCGCACGCGCGTGCCCGTCCTCGCGATCGCGCTGCAGGGCGCGGCCGCCGCCGTGATCGCGCTCTCCGGGCGCTACGAGCAGATCCTGAACTACGTGGTCTCGGTGGACTTCATCGCCATGGGGCTCACCGGGGCCGCCCTCTTCGTCTACCGGCGGCGGGGCGAGGCGGGGGCCTTCCGGGCCCCGGGCCACCCCTGGACGACGGCCTTCTTCGTGCTGTCGTGCTGGCTCGTGGTGGCCGCCACGATCCACCGCTACCCGCAGCGACAGCGTCGTCGGGCTCGCCATCCTCGCCCTCGGCCTGCCCGTCTACCGCCTGTGGAAGCCCCGGAGGCCCGCGTGACCCCGCCCTTCTCGGAGTACATGGAGTGGGCCAAGACCCGCTCCGACGCTCGCTTCAACCTCGCCTCGAGCGGCGTCGCCGCCTTCCCGCTCGCCGAGCTCGGCGCCCGCATCGAGGACCTCGAGATCTGCGGCGACAGCGCGTACGGCTACGCCGCCGCTCCAGGAGCGGCTGGCGCGGAAGGCCGGCGTCGACCCCGACCGCGTCGTCCACGCCACCGGCACCTCGATGGCCAACCTGCTCGTCCTCGCCGCCGCGGCCGAGCCCGGAGACGAGGTGCTGATCGAGGAGCCGACGTACTCGCTGCTCGTGGACGCGGCGCGGTGGCTGCGGCTCGACGTCCGGCGCTTCCCGCGGCGCGCGGAGGAGGGCTTCCGGCTCGACCCTCGCGAGGTCGAGAAGGCCCTCGACGCCGCGCACGCGCCTCGTCGTGCTCACCAACCTCCACAACCCCTCGAGCGCCTTCACCCCGCCGGCGGACCTGCGGGCGGTGGGGGAGGCCGCGCGGTCGATCGGCGCCCGCGTCCTCGTCGACGAGGTGTACCTCGAGTCGCTCGCCGTCCTCGGCCGGCCCTCGGGCTCGGCCGCGCACCTCGGCCCGAGTTCGTCGTGACGTCGAGCCTGACCAAGGCGTACGGCCTGTCCGGCCTCCGCTGCGGCTGGGCGGTGGCCGACCCCGATCTCGCGCGCCGGATGTGGCGGCTCAACGACCTGTTCGGCGTGATCCCGGCCCACCCCGCGGAGCGCCTGAGCGTCGTCGCCCTCGACCACCTCGACCGGGTGGCCGCGCGGGCCCGGCGCATCCTCGAGACGAACGCGGACGGGGTGAACGCCTTCCTGGCCGCCCGACCGGACCTCGCGTGCGCGCCGGTGGACGGCGGCATGATCGCGTTCCCGCGGCTGCTCCGCGGCGACGTGGAGACGCTCTGCCGTCGGCTGCGGGAGGGCTACGAGACGACGGTCGTGCCCGGCCGCTTCTTCGGGGCTCCCGACCACTTCCGCCTGGCCCTCGGCTGCGCGCCCGAGACCCTCGCCGGCGGCCTGACGCGCCTCGCCGCGGCGCTCGACGAAGCCGGCTCCGCCTCTCGGGGGGCGCCGGGAGGAAGCCTCCGGCCACGCTGGTATAGACTGGAATCTCGGGGGCCGGTTCCAGGAGAGAGCATGTCCGAGTTCGCGCCCGCCATCGCCGTCGCCGACCTCCCGCCCGGCCAGGCCGCGGAGGTCGTCGTCGGCGGCCAGGTCGATCGCCCTCTTCAACGTGAACGGCACGTTCCACGCCCTCGCCGGCCGCTGCCCGCACCGCGGGGGGCCGCTCGGCCAGGGCTTCGTGGACGGCCCGCAGGTGAGCTGCCCCTGGCACAACTACACCTTCGACGTCACGACCGGGCGAGAACGTCGTGAGCGCCGACCTCAAGGTGGCGCGCTACGAGGTGAAGGTCGAGGACGGACAGGTCTGCGTGAAGCTCGGATGAGGAACATGACAAGAAGCCACATCGCCCCCGTCGTGCTGGTGCTCGCCTCCGCCGCCGCCCTCGCCGCGCAGGAGGCGAAAGAAGCCCGCTGCCCCAGCCGCAGCCGCGGCCGCTCCCGGCCGCGACCCCCACCTTCCCGGCCCAGGTCGAGCAGGTCATCGTGGACGTGGTGGTCACCGACAAGAAGGGCAACGCCGATCCGCGGTCTCAAGCAGGAGCGACCTCACGCGTCAGCGAGGACGGCGTCCCCCAGCAGGTCGTCTCCTTCGAGGCGGTGCAGCTGCCCGACCAGCCGTCCGAGGTGCCTCCTCCTCCGCCCCGGGTCTCGGTCAACACCACGCCCGAGGAGCGCCGGGGCCGCACCTTCGTCGTCCTCTTCGACGACATGAACATCACGCCCTGGAGGGCCAACCAGGCGAAGGCGGCGGTGGCGAGCTTCCTCGAGAAGGGCACCCGCGAGGGCGACCGGGTCACGCTCATCTCGACCGCCGGCGGCACGTGGTGGACGGCCCGCATGGAGGCGGGCCGGCCGAAGCTGCTCGACATGGTGAAGCGCTTCGACGGCCGCTTCATCCCCGACACCTCCCACGGAGCGGATGTCGGACTACGAGGCCATGCGCATCCACGTCTACCGCGACCCGCATGGTCGTGCGAGCGGGTCCTGCGGCGCTACGAGACCTACGGCGTGACGGCCACCCTGAACCGAGCCAGTCAGGACAGCAGCGCCGGTCGCGCGGGCACCGTCGAGGACCCGTACGTGACCGGGCGCGCCTCCGAGGTGTACTACCAGGCCGTGACCCGCGCTGCGGACGACCCTCGACGCCCTCGAGCGCGCGCTCAACGGTCTCGGCCACGGCCAAGGGCCGCAAGTCGGTCATCCTCGTCTCCGAGGGCTTCATCCACGACATCAACGTGGACGAGTTCAAGCGCGTCAACGAGGCCTCCCGCCGCGCGAACGCCGCCATCTACTTCCTGAACGCGCGCGGCCTCGAGGGCATGCCGATCGAGATGACCGCGCAGTTCGGGCCGGCGCTGCCCGACCAGGACGTGGGCTTCGCCTTCTCCGAGGCCATCGACGCGGTGGCGGGGGCCGAGGTCGTGTCGAGCGACAGCGGCGGCTTCACCGTCCGCAACACGAACGACCTCTCGGCGGGCATCCAGAAGATCGCCGACGAGACCCAGGCCTACTACCTGCTCGGCTACATCCCCTCGAACACCGCCCGGGACGGCAAGTTCCGCAAGATCCAGGTGAAGCTCGCGAACGCCAAGGGCCTGGAGATCCGCGCGCGCAAGGGGTACTACGCCCCGAGCGACACCGGCCAGACCGCGATGGCGCCCAAGAAGGGCGTCGACCCCGTGATCCAGAGCGCGCTCGACTCGCCGTGGGCGGAGGACGGGATCCCGCTGCGCATGACCCACTTCATCGGGGACGAGAGGACGCTCGGCAAGGCCGCCGTCCTCGTGGCGACCGAGGTCGACATCCGCGGGCTCGAGTTCGAGGAGAAGGAGGGGCGGAGCCTCGCCGACCTGCAGTTCCTCCTCGTGGTCGCCCACCGGGAGAGCGGCGAGTTCTTCCGCTACGACCAGGGCGTGAGCATGAAGCTGCAGCCCTCCACCCGGGAGCGCCTCAACCGGTTCTGGTACCCGATCGTGCGGGACTTCGAGCTCAAGAGCGGGGACTACCAGGCGAAGATCGTGGTGCGCGACACGCGCAGCGGGCGGGTGGGCACCGTGATCCACGAGTTCGACGTCCCGCCCCTCGGCGAGTTGCGCGTCTCGACGCCGGTGCTCAGCGACACCATGGCGCCCGTCGCCCGGCGGCGGAGGGGATCCCCGGCGGGACGCCTCGCCGTCGTCGCGCGACGCGAGTTCGCCGTCGGGCACCGACCGTCTTCTGCCAGTTCGAGGTGTTCGGGGCGAAGAAGGACGAGAAGACGGGAATGCCGCACGTGACGCAGGGCTACGTCGTGAACCGCGCCGACGGGACCGTCTTGACGGCGAGCGAGCCCAGCACGATCAACCCGACGTCGCTCGGCCAGGTCACGCGGATGTTCGGCTTCCGGCTCACCGACACGCCGCCCGGAGACTACGAGATCGTGATGGCGGTCCGGGACGACGTCGCGGGCCGGTCGTTCGATCTGCGGGAGCCGTTCAAGGTCGGGGAGCCCCTGCCGGCGTCGGCGATGCCGCCGTCTCAGCCGGCGGGTACACAGGCGCCGCCGCCCCCGGCAGAGCCCGCGGGGGCCCCGGCTCCGCCACCGGCAGAGCCACCGGGGACGGCTCCGTCACCGGGGACAATGACTCCGCCACCAGGGACACCGGCTCCGCCAGCGGGGACCCCGGCGCCGCCACCGGTGAGCTGACGGGGCCGTTCGTCAGGGCGCTGCGTCGGCGGCCCTGTCACCCCGAGTCACGACCGGGGGAGGGCCGGTCGCCTCGAGCGAAGTCCATCTCGCCCCGAGGAGCCCAGTCATGCCGTGCGAGGGGTCCGCAATCTCGGCGGATCCCTCGCTCGCCGGGCCGAACCAAGCTCGTCGGGATGACGCAATCGCCCGACGGGTCGGGCGATTGCGTCACTTCGGCGTGGGGGAGGCTGCCGGAGCCGGCGCGCCGGCCGGAGCCTCGGCAGGCGCCGCCGGGGCGGCCGGCACGGGCGCGGGCGCGGCGCTTGGCGGCCGGGGTCGGCGTCGCCGCCACGCCCGGCACCTGGTCGAGGACGCTGCTGCGGCTCGGCCGGATCAGCGACAGGGCCAGGCTCGTGACCATGAAGACGCCGGCCAGGATCGTCGTGGCCCGCGAGAGGACGGTGGCCGAGCCGCGGGGGCCGAAGGCCGTCTGGGTGCCGCCGCCGCCGAAGGCGCTGGCGAGGTCCTGCCCCTTGCCCTGCTGGAGCAGCACGACCGCGATCAGGAAGAGGCACGCCACGACGTGCACGAAGATGATCAGGTAGTACAGGAAAGCCATGTCCGCCGCCGATCCTCGATTCTTCTGGGTCCGCCCGCCCCGTTTCGACAGGGCGAAACCCAGAGTCTAGCAGAGGCCGAGCCACCTCGCCAAGCCGCCGCACTCGCGGCACTCGCGGCTGGCTACGGACGCAGGCGAACGGCCAGGGCGGCGTCCTCGGTGAACGCTGGGGACACCAGGCGGCATCGCCCGCCGGCGTGGTCGAGGTCCTCCGCTTTCGTCGAAGTTCCCGTCTTGGGGTCGATCCACTCGGCCACGTAGCGGCCAGGCGGGAGGTCGAGGGTGACCTCGACCTCGGCGCCCGTCGCCTTCCTCGCGATCGGCCGGCGGGCGGGCGGCCACTCGAAGTCGACCGTCGGGTCGATCCGCACCGCCGCAGGCGTGTCCAGGACGTGGCCCTCGAAGTACTCGGCCCGCAACCCCCGTCCACTGCCGTCGGGCGGCCGGAGCCACTCGGCCGGGATCACCTCGGTGGCGCCGTCCGGCCGTGTCCACTTCAGGCGGGCCACCGCACCTCCGCCGCCCTGGTAGTACTCGAGCTTCACGTCGACCGGGCGGCCCTCCGCGAGCGCAACGGTCACATGGTCCTCGACCGGCGCGTGATCGCTCCAGTTCTCGATCACGAGCTTGCCGTCCAGCCACAGCCGCACGCCGTCGTCGGAAACGGTGGTCAGGCGGTACCCACCGGAGGCCGGCGGAAGAAGCCGCCCCGTCCACCGCGCGGCGAAGCTGCCCTCACCCACCGGCGCGTGGAGGTAGACCGCGTATTGCCTTCCCCTCTCGACGAGCGCTCTCACCTCGAGGCCGGCCGGCGCCTCGACGACCGAGCGTTCCGGCTTCATGCGGAGGAAGTCGAAGGAGTGGACGAAGTCCTTCAGCACGCGCATCTGCCGGCGGAACGTCGAGTTCCCGCCCCCCGGCGAGGCGTAGTCGAGGAACGTGCCGTCCGGGTGCGCCGGCGTGAACGAGTAGTCGAGGTTGTTGTAGAGGCCGCCGCCGGCAAGGAGGAAGGCCCAGCCCTCCGTCCGGTAGAGCACGTCCTCCTTGCCGCGGAAGCCCGTCTCGTTCTCGCCGATGACGCCGCGCAGGTGGGCGTTCATGGCCACCGCGTCGGGCGGCGTCGCGTAGTGGAAGTTGAAGATCGAGACGTGGGGGCTGGGGTTCTCCACCTTCGCCGTCCCGTTCGCGATGTTCATCGAGACCAGGTGGCGGTTCGGGAGGTGCGCCTCGGTGTCGGCGATGACCTTCGCCACGTGGTGCTGCCACTCGAGGGTGATCCCGCCGAAGTACGGCTCGTTCGCCACCTCGAAGTAGAGGTTGTCGAAGCCGTTGAGCTCGGTGACGATCCTCCGGGCGACGGCCTCCTGCACCGTGGTCAGGTCCGCGTGCCGGAGCGTGTAGACCTCGTCCCGGGGGACCTTCCCGATCCCGTTCACGTTGTTGCGGGCGTTCATGGGGCTCGCGTCCCAGAGCGCCTCCTCGTAGAGCGGGCAGAAGAGGTTCATCTCCACGACGACGCCGCGCTTCTGCGCCTCGGCCACGAAGTCCCTCAGGCGGCGAGAGTACGTCTCGTCCCAGCGCGAGAGGTCGAACTTCATCCCCCCGTCGAAGTCGCCGGGCTCGGTGCTGCGGGCCCACGGCGCCAGGTAGCGTCCGGGCTCCGGGGCGAGCGTGTTGTCGGTGATGCCGAAGGAGGCCGGGACCTCGCGGTAGGTGCCGGAGAAGAGCCGGGTGAGGTTGAGGCCGTCCGCGGCCAGCGCGTCCAGGTAGCGGACGTAGTCGAAGTCGAGGTTCAGCACCGCGCCGTAGTGCTCGCCCGAGGTGACGAGCACGGTCGGCTTCCCGCGGAACAGGAAGTAGCGGGAGTTGTCGGGGTGGAGCGCGAGCGGGGGATGGGCGACCGCCGACGCGCCCGCCGTCGCGGCACCGGAAACGAGCCAAGCAGCGGCTACGATGACGACCGACAGTCTGCTTTGCATGAAGACCTCCGACCGGGCCGCCGCCGCCCTGTCATTCCGAGGGACTTCGCCTTCTACCCGTCCCGAGGAATCCGCCCGGATTGCGGATCCCTCGTCGCCCGACGTGGATGTGCTCCTCGGGATGACAGATCGAGGCGACCGGCGTTCCGCGGGTCAGGACTCGGGATGACGGCTACTGCTTGTCGTAGTGGACGAGCTTGAGGAACGAGTCGGCCTTGAGCGAGGCCCCGCCGACGAGCGCCCCGTCCACGTCGGGAAGCGCCATCAGTCCCTTGACGTTGTCGGGCTTCACGCTGCCGCCGTAGAGCACCCGCAGCACGTCGGCGACGGCCTTCCCGTGCTTCGCGGCGATCCGCGAGCGGATGAACGCGTGGACCTCCTGCGCCTGCTCCGGCGTCGCCACCTTGCCGGTGCCGATCGCCCACACGGGCTCGTAGGCGATGACGACCCTCTTCGCCTCGTCGGCGGTGACCGCGTTCAGGATCGCGTCGACCTGCCGGCCCACGACCTCCGTCGTCCGGCCCGCCTCGCGCTCGGCGAGCGTCTCGCCCACGCACGAGATCGGGAGCAGGCCGTTGTCGAGGGCGACCTTCGTCTTCTTCGCGACGCCCTCGTCCGTCTCGGCGAAGTACTGCCGCCTCTCGGAGTGACCGAGGATCGCGTGGGTGACGCCGATGTCCTTGAGCATGGCCGCCGAGACCTCGCCCGTGTAGGCGCCCTTCCTTCTCGAAGTGCATGTTCTGCGAGGCCACCGCGACCGGGCTGCCCTTGGCCGCGGCGACGGCCGCGACGAGCGAGGTGTAGGGCGGGGCCACGAGCGTGTCGCCCGGAGCGCCCGAAGCGCCCTTCTTGATCTCCTCGACGAGGGCCACGGCCTCGGACACGGTCTTGTACATCTTCCAGTTTCCGGCGATCAGCTTGCGTCGCATCTCTCTTGACTCCTGAGTCTCCGGCCGGCTCTCGCCGGCCGTCGTCACTACGCCTTCGTCATCCCGAGTCTCGATCGGCGGAACGCCGGTCGCCTCCTGTCATCCCGAGGAGCACCGTCCGAGTCGGGCGACGAGGGATCCGCAATTCCGGCGGATCCCGCGGGCGCCGTCCCGAAACCGCCCTCGGGATGACAGGGCATGCCTACTTCTCGGACAGGTACGTCACGCCCGGCAGCTCCTTGCCCTCGAGGAACTCGAGGGAGGCGCCGCCGCCGGTCGAGACGTGGGTGACCTTGTCGGCCAGGCCGTTCTTCTCGATGGCCGCGACCGAGTCGCCGCCGCCGACGACCGTGATCGCACCGTGGGCCGTGGCGTCGGCCAGCGCCTGCGCGATCGCGAGCGTGCCCTTCGCGGTGGCCGGGATCTCGAAGACGCCCATCGGGCCGTTCCACACCACCGTCTTCGCGCTCTTGACGATCTCCGCGAACTTCGCGCGAGTCGCCTCGCCGATGTCGACGCCGATGTCCTTCGGGCCGATCTTGTCCCAGGCCACGGTCCGCAGCGTCCCGACCTTGCGGGCGTCGAAGTCGAAGACGTCGGTCACGACGGTGTCCACGGGCAGGACCAGCTTGTCGCCGGCCTTGGCGAGGAGCGACTTCGCCATCTCGACCCGGTCGTCCTCGACGAGCGAGCCGCCGATCTCCTTGCCCTGCGCCTTGTAGAACGTGAACGCCATGCCGCCGCCGATGATGAGCTTGTCCACCTTCGGCAGCAGGGACGAGATGACGTCGATCTTGCCGGAGACCTTCGCCCCGCCGATGATCGCCACGAAGGGCCGCTTCGGGTTGTTGACCGCGTCGCCGAGGAAGTCGAGCTCCTTCTTCATCAGGTAGCCGGCGGCGCGCTTGGGGCAGCCCCACGCCCGTGATCGAGCTGTGAGCGCGGTGCGCGGTGCCGAACGCGTCGTTGACGTAGACGTCGCCGAGCTTCGTGAGCGAGGCGCGGAACGCCTTCACCGCCTCGGGATCGGCCTTGACCGAGCTGCCGTCCTCCTTCTTGACCTTGCCCTCCTCCTCGATGTGGAAGCGGAGGTTCTCGAGGAGAGCGACTTCGCCCGGCTTCAAGGCCGCGCAGGCCTTCTCGACGTCCGGGCCCACGCAGTCGTCCAGGAACTTGACCGGCTTGGCGAGCAGCTCGGCGAGCCTCGTCCGCCACCGGCTTGAGCGAGTACTTGGCGATCTTCTGGCCGTCCGGGCGGCCGAGGTGGCTCATGAGCACGAGGCTCGCTCCCTTGCCGAGCACGTACTGGATGGAGGGCAGCGAGGCGCGCAGCCGCTTGTCGTTCTCCACCTTGCCGTCCTTGACGGGGACGTTGAAGTCCACGCGCATGATCACGCGCTTGCCCTTGAGGTCGAGGTCCTCGATGAAGAGCTTGGCCATGGTCCTTGCCCCTGTTTCTTCCGTTCTCGTGAAAAGAGGCGGCCCGATTCGGGCCGCCCCCAGGGAATCCCGGGGATCGCCCCGGGGCCGGCGCCGTCCTACTTCGCGCCGTCCTTCTTCGCCATGTAGCGGAGCAGGTCGATGCAGCGGTTCGAGTAGCCCCACTCGTTGTCGTACCAGGACACCACCTTGAAGAAGCGCTTCTCGCCCTTCAGGTTGTTCTGGAGCGTGGCGAGCGAGTCGTAGATCGACGAGCGCTCGTCGTGGATGAAGTCGGTGGAGACGACCTCCTCGTTGCAGTAGCCGAGGATGCCCTTGAGGTACGTCTCGCTGGCCTTCTTCATGAGGCCGTCGATCTCCTCGATCGACGTGTCCTTCGTGGCGCGGAACGTGAGGTCCACGACCGAGACGTCCGGCGTCGGGACGCGGAAGGACATGCCGGTGAGCTTGCCCTTCGTGGCGGGGAGCACCTCGCCCACCGCCTTGGCGGCGCCGGTGGAGGACGGGATGATGTTGATCGCCGCCGCGCGGCCGCCGCGCCAGTCCTTCTTCGAGGGGCCGTCCACCGTCTTCTGCGTCGCGGTGTAGCTGTGGATCGTGGTCATGAGGCCCGTCTCGATCCCCACGCCCTCCTTCAGGAGGACGTGCACGACGGGGGCCAGGCAGTTCGTCGTGCAGGACGCGTTCGAGACGATGTGGTGCGTCGCGGGGTCGTACTCGCCCTCGTTCACGCCCATGAGGAGCGTCTTCACCCCGCCCTTTCCGGGGGCCGAGATCATGACCTTCTTCGCCCCCGCCGCGAGGTGGCCCTTGGCCTTCTCGGCGTCGGTGAAGAGACCGGTGCGACTCGATGACGTACTCGGCGCCCGAGCTGCTTCCAGGGCAGCTGGCTCGGGTCCTTGGCGGCCATGATGCACTTCACCTCGTCGCCGCCGACCACGAGCACGTCGTTGCCCTCGGCGGTCGGGCTGCTCTTCTTCGTCGAGAGCGAGTGCTTGAAGCGGCCGTGCACCGAGTCGTACTTCATCTGGTACGCGAAGTAGTCGGCATCGGTGACGATGTCGACGACACCGACGACGTCGATCTCCTTGCCGAGCAGGCCCTGATCGCAGAGGGCCTGGAAGACCAGGCGGCCGATCCGGCCGAAACCATTGATACCGACTTTGATCGCCATTTCTCGTCGACCTCCGCGTATTAACCGAAAAGGCAGTCTAGCCCACGGCGCGCGCGAGGCACAAGAAACGGCCGGCCCATGGCCGGTGGGCCAAGCGGACTACGCGTCTGCAGGCATTCGACGCGGTTGTGGCATCCAGCCACGGCCTTCATGGCTTGTCGGGTGACGGGCCCTCGACCAACGCGATCTCGAACGGACGGAGCGTGAGGGCCACCTCGGTCTCGCGGCGTCTTCGGGGCTGCGACGTCAGGGTCTCGGCGTCGCGCTCGATCCTCTGCGGCTCGGCCACGTGAGCACCTTCGACAACTACGGCACCGCGATCGAGGCAGAGGCGCATCAGAACAGCAGCCGCAGCGCCAACTGCATTCTCCGCCCGTCGCCGTACTTCCCCTTGATCTTCCCGAAGTTCGGGTCGGAGAAGTTGACGATGGGCCAGTTGAGATTTGCGTGATTGAACAGGTTGTAGCACTCGATGCGGAGCTGGAGCCTGGAATCACCTCGCAGACGGAAGTCCTTCAAGAGCGACGCGTCGAAGCTCCAGGACGAGGGGAGGGTGTCGATCGCGTTGTTTCCGGCGTAGGTCGACGTAGGGCTGAAGACCCTCTCCGTCGCTCCGCCGGGATAGGCGAAGGCGGAAGGGTCGAACCACTGGTAGATCAGATCGCCCTGGCCCTGGAGCGGGGTCTTGGGGTAGCTCACCGACGAGACCACGTCCGCCAGGTCGTCGAAATAGCCGTTGGCGTTTGCGTCGTACCCGAGGAAGACGCTCTGACCCTTGTTCCAGAAGCTCCAGGACCCGTTCGCCGCCACGGACCATCCCCCCAGGAGGCTGCCCCAGGCCCTCTTGTCGTGTCGCAGGATCGGAAGATCCCACACGACGAAACCGGCAACGGTGTGGTTGTTCTGCGCGTCCGTCATGAGGGTGGGCGCCCCCGGGAAATCGACGGCCTGGTCGAAGGTGCGATTCACACTCAAGGAAGTGTTCCGCCGCGCGTGGGTGTAGGCCCAGCTCAGCTGGGCGAACACGCTGGCCCGCCGGACGCGGGCCAGCAGGAGCACCTGATCGTACCGGGCCCGGCCCTCGTTCTCAACGCTGAACAGGTTGTCGCCGAACAGCTGGTTTGGCCGGCGCTCCTGGACGTTGGACGGCTCGTCGTTCGCGCCGGGCTCGAACACGGCCAGGTTTGTCGGTATCCCGGCCGGCTGGTCGGTGGAGCGGTTGCCCTGGTAGCCGAGCTCGAGCTGCAGTCCGCTGAGCAGCTCCCGCTCGACCGCGACGTTCCACTGCCAGGACGAGGGGAGGCGATAGCCCGGGTCCAGGGCCGAGATGCCGCTCGTCTGCGATCCCCAATCGAAGTCGGCCGGGTCCTGGTCCACGAACGGGAAGGGCGGAGCGCCGTAGGACGGGCTCTGGCTCGTGAGCCAGGGGTTGGACAGGATGCCATTGCGTGCGACCGCGGTCGAGCTCGCGAAGGGCGGCTTCCCGGCGAAGGCGCTTCCGTAGAAGAGGAGCACGTCCCGGCCGGAGTAGAGGCCAACGGACCCTCGGAGCGCCGTCTTGCCGTCTCCGGTCAGGTCGAAAGCGGCGTTGAGACGCGGCTGGAGGCGGCCCCAACCGCTGTCGACGAGGGTGTCGGGAACTCCGGGATCGCCGGCGATCGCGATGCCCGGAGGCGCGTTCGGCAGGAGCGTCGACTGGAGGCCCGGCCGGTACACGGTCAGCTTGCCGTTCTCCTCGCTGATCTGACTGGTGAGCTCGTATCGCAGCCCGGGCGTCACGGTCAGCCGGGAGGTGACGCGCCACTGGTCCATGGCGTACCCGGCCACGTTCGACGACGAGAGCGTGACGTCGTGCTGATCGGTGACCGGGTACGTGCCGAACCGCCCCAACAGGAAGTCGGCGAAACCGTAGGCGAAGGGGGTGGGGTTCCCGCCGCCCGCGGTGGCGGTCCCGTTGAAGTCGATTCCAGGGTCCGCCGGCTTCGCCGGCGCCACGTCCTGGGACGAGCCGCGCTGGAACTCCGCGCCGATCTTGAGGCTGTGCGATCCCTTGATCCACGTCGCGCTCGTGCCGAGGCTGACGTTGTGGACCCGAACGTCCGTCGTCCAGCCGTTGAAGGTGGTCTGTCCCTCCGGGCTCCCCCACCACTGGCCGATGATCATCGTCGGCAGAATCTCCGGAGCACCCGCACGTGGTGGGGGATCATTCGCGCCCAGCGTCTGGAGGGTGGTGCCGAGCCCGGCGCCGTCGAGGGAGACCTCCTCTCGCATGGACGACCAGGCGGCGTGCGTCTCCAGGAAGAGGTTGGGCTGGACCACCCACGTGTGCCTGAAGCTCAGCAGGGTCTGCGGGTAGTGGCCCACCTCCGTGCCGAACGTGTCCGGGCCGAAGGTCTCGCCGGGAAACCACTGCACGCCCTGGACCCGGCGATCGGGGGAGGACGACGTGTTGCCGAAGTAGTAACCGCTCGCGCTCAGCCGATGCTTCTGGCTGATCTCGTAGTCCAGACGCCCGTTGAAGTTCCACACGCTCCGCGGGTTGACGAACTGGAAGTCGTGGGTGTCGCCGTAGGCAGGCACGGTGAATCCGTATGTCTCCCAGAAGTTCGTCGCCACGGGGTCGATCCGGCTTCGAGGGATGAGGTTCCCGGGGAAGGGCTGCTGGGTGTCGGGGTCGTAGATCGTGAACGGGACCCCGGAGAAGTCACCGCCGACCATCGCGGCGGTCGGCCCCTTGTGGCCGGTGACAGAGAACGCCTGCTCGTCCGTCTCCCGGTGCGCTGTCACGAAGAAGAACAGCTTGTCCTTGAGGATCGGCCCTCCGACCTGCGCGCCCCAGTACTTCAGGACGTCGTCAGGCTTGGGGAGGGCGGCGGTGTTGTTCTGCCAGGAGTTGGCATTGAGCGCCTCGTCGCGGAAGAAGTACCAGGCGCCCCCGTGGAAGGTGTTGGTCCCCGACTTCAGGATCGCGTTGTAGGTCCCGCCGAAGTTGGAGCCCGTGTCCGGTGTCGCTCCCGCCGTGCTCACGACGATCTCGTCGAACGCGTCGACGACCGGCTGTCGGGGCGACCAGCCTACGAAGGGGTCCGTCGCTTCCGCGCCGTCGATGTAGAACGAGTTGCGGTCCGTGGGGTTGCCCGCGATCGACGCGATCATGACCTCCGGCCGCGAGGTCGACTGGCTCACCGCCGGCATCAGCGACGCGTTGGCGAAGCCGTAGCGGTTGAGGTTGGGGAAGTTTGCCAGGAGGTCCCTGGTGAGACGTTGAGAGACGCCGCCGCTCGACACGTCCACCTGGTCCGTCGCGTTCCTGACGACCACCTCCTCCGCGATCGGGCCCACCTCCAGCCCGACGTGGACGCTCGTGGCTTCCAGGGCGCGCACGACGAGCTCTCTGACGTGCGTCTTGAATCCCTCCGCCGCGACCTCCAACCGATAGTCGCCGGGTTGCAGGAGCGGGAAGACGAACTCCCCCTTGTCGTCGACCGCACGTTGCGCCGTGTACCCGGTGTGTCGGTTCGTCGTCGTCACGGTCGCTGCCGGCACGACCGCGCCGCTCGGGTCGCGGACTGTCCCGCGCACCTCCCCGGTGGTTTTCTGGGCCAGGGCGGCACCAGGACCGGCCAGCATGCAGGCCGGAAGCAGGGCGAGCAGCCTTCGGGGCGCACTCACTTCAGCCCTTCTTCCACCCAGAGGTGGGTGAGAAGGCGGCTATAGCTGTAGACGTACGATTTCCCGTTCTCCGCGAGGATGGGGTGCACTTCCAGCAACCCCGCCGAGTCGGCTGGCGTGACTTTCCCTCGGACCTCCCGACGCCCGGTCCTGATGTCCCGCGTGAAGAACGTGAAGGTCAGTCCGTGCTTCTCGACGACACAGAACGACCGGCCGTCCGGCGCGCTCTGGCAGGGAAAGCCCTCCTCCGGCGGGCCGGCCACCGGCTGCGGGTCGCCGCCTTGGGCCGGATAGATGAAGAGCCTGTTCTCCGCATCCCTGCCGACGACGGAGCCGTCGTCGAGGAAGGCCATCGTGTGGACGCCCTCGGGGGTCAGGGGGCGCGGCGGGCCGCCCGCGATGTCCTGCACGAAGTCGCGACCAGGGCGGCCGGCCTCAGTGCCTGGGAGCACGACGCGCTTGCCGTCCGGGTGGAAGGCCGCCCAATCGACCTCGATTCCCTCGGCCTTCAGCACCCTGGGCTCGCCGGCTCCGGTGGGCAGGAGCACCACCTCGGTCGGGTTCGAGCCCCGCAGGGCGAGGGCCCACTTCATGTCGCGCGACAGCCTCGTCGCCATCCCCTCCCCGAGCCGCACCGCCGGCGTGGCCCCGTCCGTCTGCCGGAGGTACGCGACGGACGACGTCCCACCGGCCGCGCGCTCCGTGAAGAGCAGGGTCCTGCCGTCCGGCGAGAGATAGGCCACCTGTCCCCAGCTGAGCCACGAGAGGTCCCGTTCTCGTGTGTCGCCCGGGGGTGCGCCCGCCATCCCCAGGCTGAGCTCTCCCAACAAGATCAAGGCCCGCCCATCTCGTGCCACGTCTTCGAGCCGGGCGACGTTGGAGTAGTGGTCCAGGAGGCGCCGTCGCCCCCCGAGCGAAACCGCGTACAGGAGGTTCGGCATGCTGGCCATGTCCATGTACCAGACCTCGTCTCCGCGCGGGGACCAGGCCAGCGAGTTGCAGAATCCCGCGCGTGCGAGCGTGCGCTTCTTGCCGGCCCGGTCGACGAGGGCGACATCCCTGTCGTCGATGAACGCGACCGCGTCGCCCGTGGGCGAAACGCGGGGCGACACGACCCGGCTTTCGCTCTCGTACACCACATGGCCGATCGGGTACTCGAGCCGCGTCCTGCCGCCCACCTGGCGAGTGATCGCCAGCTCCTTGCCGTCCGGAGACCAGTCGGCGTAGTAGACGTTGTCGAGGACCTCGCGGGGCGCGCCGCCGGCGAAAGGGACCCGGGCGAGGTTGCCCGCGCTGCCCTCCGGCCAGCTCCCGAAGTCACGGTCGAGAGAGATGGCCATCTCTCCGCGCGAGGAGACAGCCAGGACGTCGGCGGCGGGGAGATCGAGCGGGCGCGATTCCGCGCTGTCGGCGCGGGCCGAGAAGAGCCGGATGGGCTGGCCATCCCAGGACGCGCCGTAGACGATCGTCTGCCCGTCGGGGAGAAACCGCGCTCCCCAGTTGACGCCACGGCGGAACGAAAGCTGATGGAAGGAAGGCGCTGACTTGTCCGCTCTCTTCTGTCCCGCGAGGAATGCCGCGACGGCGACGCCTGCGATCAGCGCCGCTGCGATCATCGGAAAGGCGACCGAGCGTCTCGATCGTTCCGGAGCCGCGAGCGGCGTCGGAGCCGTTGCCGACGGCGCGGAAAGGGCCTCGAGGGCGAAGGCGACGTCGCGGGCCGCCTGGAATCGGTCTTCGGGGTCCTTCTCGAGGCAGCGCCGCACTACGCGCTCGAGCGGCAGGGGCACCGGCCCGCCGGGCATCGTCATCGGCGGCGGGTCCCGGTCGAGGATCGTGGAGAGCATGTCGGCCCGGCTCGCTCCACCGAACGCGCGCCGGCCGGTGAGCATCTCGTAGAGCACGGCCCCGACCGCGAAGACGTCCGATCGCGCGCTCGCTCCCGCGCCCCGCAGCTGTTCCGGCGAGACGTAGCCCGGCGTGCCCAGCCAGGCGCCCTGGTCCGTGGCCGTCGCCGTGGGCTGCTCGTCGCTCCCTGCGTCGGGGGCCTGCCGCAGCTTGGCGAGACCGAAGTCGAGGAGCTTCACCCCGCCCTCGCGGGCGAGGAACAGGTTCTCCGGCTTCAGGTCACGGTGGACGACGCCCTGGGCGTGCGCCGCCGCGAGGGCGTGGCAGACGTGCGCGGCCAGCTCGACGGCCTTGCTGACCGGCAGCGGGCCGCGCGACAGCCTCCCGCGGAGCGTCTCCCCTTCCAGGAGCTCGAAGACGACGTAGGGCTGCCCCGCGTGCCACCCCACGTCGTAGACGGCGAGGATGTGCGGGTGCTTGAGCGCCGCCACGGCGCGTGCCTCCCGTTCGAACCGCCGGAGGCGATCCGGGCTGGGGGCCTCGTCACCCGCGATGACCTTGAGGGCCACGTCGCGGCCGAGCCGGGGATCACGTGCGCGGTAGACCTCGCCCATCCCCCCGGCTCCCAGCGAGGACAGGATCTCGTAGGGCCCGAGACGGGTCCCTGCGCTCAGGCTCATGGCCCGCGGTCGTGACGCGGCCGGATCCTGCGCGAGCTGCCGGGCCGCCACCTCCACCGCGGGCTGGCTCATGAAGCCCTCCACCTGGCCGTCGTGGCCGAGGAGCGACTGCACCTCCGCTAGAAGCGCCGAGTCGCCCCCGCAGGCCGATTCGAGGAAGGCCTTCCGGTCACCCTCATTCCGCTCGAGGGCGTCGTGATAGAGCTGCTCAGCCCTGTTCCAGCGCCCGGGTTCCGTCATCCTTCCCCCGCCGGCCCAGCTCTCGCAGGAGCCATGCCCTCGACAGCCTCCAGTCCTTGATCACCGTCTGCCGCGAAACCCCTAGCACCTCCGCCGTCTCCTCCACGCTCAGCCCGCCGAAGAAGCGCAGCTCCACCACCCGGCTCTTGCGCTCGTCGGTGGCGGCCAGGGCCTGGAGAGCCTCGTCCAGCCCGACGAGGTCCTGGTCGGCCCGGCTGCAAACGAGCGCCTCGTCGAACGTCACCCGGTGGGCTCCACCGCCGCGCTTGACGTAGCCACGCGAGCGGGCGTGATCCACCAGGATCTGCCGCATCAGCCGGGCCGAGAGGGCGAAGAAGTGCGAGCGGTTCCGCCAGTCCACGGGCTTCGATCCCACGAGCCGCAGGTACACCTCGTGGATCAAGTCGGTGCTCTGCAAGCTGTGGCTCCGCCGCTCGAGGGCCATGTAGCGCCGCGCCCGTCGTCGCAGCTCTCCGTAGACGAGCGGCAGCAACGCCTCCAGGGCCGAGGGATTCCCCAGCCTCCACGCCTGCAGAAGCTCCGTGACGTTGGGGCGCGACGCCGATTCCATGGCCCCTCAACCATTTGATTGGGAACGGTATGCGCGCATTCTAGCACCTCGCCACGGGCGCGCCGTCCCCGTTCTCGATCCCGTGTCCTTTCCGCGCCCTTTTCCCGCATCCGGAGGTGCGGGAGCGCCCGACCCGGAGCCTCCCGGGAAAGGCGTGGCCCATGGGCAGAAGGGCGCGATTCCAGGAAGGTGGGAGGGTTCTTCTCGTTGCCACGACGGGCCTGGCCCTCGCCCTTGCGGAGGCAAGCCCGGCATGGGCCGCGGGGCCCGCCGACCGGCAGGTTCGCTTTGAAGACCCTCGGGACGGAATCGCCGTAAACGAGGCGATCCTCGGGGCCCTCCATCGCCTCGACGACGCCCGGTGTCGGGCTCTCTTCACGGATTTCAGGGAGCCCTCCGGGCGGAGTCTTCAAGAGGTGCTCGATGCGGGGGAAGAAACGGCGCAAACGCGTCTACGCAGCCTCGTCTTTCACGACGGGAGCCGACGGGCGAGCTGCCAGCCGCCCTCCCCCATGGCCTTCACGGTGCCGGGCAGCCGCGTGATCTACGTCTGTGGCCGGGAATTCCGGTCGGCGGTCGAGCGCAGCCGCGCCCTCGCCGATGCCGTGATCATCCACGAGCTTCTGCATTCTCTCGGCCTCGGGGAAAATCCCCCGACCCCGAAAGTGATCACGGACGCGGTCCTCGCCCGATGCGCCCGTTGAAGGCGTGGACCTCCGGGACGGCCGGCTCCGGGTCGCGCTGTAGTATCCTTACAGGGAGAGTCGTTTCCTTACTGGAGGTAAGATGCCCACGGCCACCGTGACGAGCAAGGGCCAGGTGACCCTGCCGCGCAAGGTCCGCGAGGCGCTGCGAATCCGCCCCGGGGACCGCATCGACTTCGTTCTGGACGAGACCGGCGAGGTGAGGGTCAGGGCGGGAGAGCTGGACGTGAACGAGCTCCGGGGGCTGCTCCACCGGGCGAGACGCCGGTCGGTCAGCCTCGAAGCGATGGCGGAGGCGATCTCCCGGCGAGGGGAGAAGCCTTGACCGGCCTCGACACTAACGTCCTGGTTCGTTACCTGACCCAGGACGACCCGCGCCAGTCACGGCGAGCCAACGCGCTCGTGGCGGAGGCGGTGTCCGGAGGGGAGCGCCTCTTCGTCAGCGCCGTGGTGCTCTGCGAGCTCGTGTGGGTGCTTCGCGGGGCATACGCCCTCGACAAGGCCACGATCGCCATGGCGCTCGATCGGATCCTCGCCACGGCCCAGCTCGAGATCGACCAGAAGGACGTCGTACGTGCGGCGCTCGAGGACTACCGCGCGGGCGGGGGGGACTTCGCCGACTACCTGATCGGGCGGCGCGGACGGGAGGCCGGCTGCGACAGGACGGCGACGTTCGATCGCCGGCTGAAGGCGAGCGCCCTGTTCCGGGTGCTCTCCCCCTGACGTGTCGTCTTGAATCGCCAGTGAGAGCTAGGGTCTCCGCAGCCGGTCGGCGGTGAAGAGCAGCGCGCGGGCCGTGTGGTAGCTCACGAACCACTGGTGGCTCTTGCTGTCGCAGTGGACCTCGCCGTTCTCGTCGATCCTGGGGCAGACCCCGGGATACGTCTTGTCGGCGAGAACGTCCCGGGTCAGGGCCCACGCCTTCGCGAAGGCGTCCCGGTAACGGGTGTCCTCCCGTCCGAAGCGCTCGTCCATCAGCTGGAAGGCGTTCACGGCCTCGAACTGGCCCCACCACTCGATCGACCGCTCGACCGCCGGGCCGTATGCGCTGCCCGCCTCGTAGAGCTGCCCGCGGACGGCGTCGTAGCCGTGGGCGAGCGCCTGATCCACCAACATGCGTGCCGCGCGCAGAGTCGCCGCCGACGGCTGACGGCCGAGAGCCTCCTCCGCCTCGATCATCAGGAAGGCCGTCTCCACGTCGTGACCGAACGAGACCGGCGCGGGGACGACGCGCCCGTCCGGACGGAGAGCGAAATAGAGGCAGCCCGGCTCCACGAAGAGCCGGTCACGGACGAAGGCGAGCAGTTCCTCGGTGCGCTTCCGCAGCTCCGGGTCCGGCCAGGACCGCAGCAGCTCCGCGTACGCCTCGAGGAGGTGGATGTGGTCGTTCATCGTGCGGTTGAGAGCCGGGCCCTCGATCGACTCGCGGGCGCCGGCCGCGTCGCCCTTCGGGGCCGGGAACGGCTGGCCGTCCGGCTTCACCGCGCTGCGGTACCCGGGCCCGAGGTCGTCCCGGTAATGGTCCTCGACCCAGCGGTAGGCGCGCCGGGCGAGATCGAGAGGCTCAGGGTCGCCGGTCGCCGCGTGCGCCGCCGCGAGCCCGTAGATCGCAAACGCCTGCCCGTACACCGGCCGGCCGGGGAACTCCCCCACGATGCCACGGCCGGAGAGGTCCACGAGCGTGTGGAAGCCCCCGTGCTCGCGGTCCCACATCACGTCGGCGAGGTAGCGAACGCCGTGGCGGACGTAGGGCAGGTACTCGTTTCGGGTGTCGGGGCGCAGGCGCGCGACCGTCGCCGCCGTCCACACGACCCGGGCCTCGTAGACGATGAAACGCGAGCGGTCCTCCTGCGGCGACCAGTCCCGCGCGTAGTTGACGTGGAATCCGCCGTGCTCCTTGTCGACGCACCGGGGGAAGCGCGGGGTGAGCACGTGCTTCCAGAGGTAGGCGTCCATCTCGGCCGCGAGCTTCTCGCGCGACTCCGCGGTGGGCGGGGAGGACGCCTGCGGAGAGGCGAAAGCGGCGGAGGCCAGGGCCGCGGCGGCGAGGGTGGGGCAAAGAAGAAACCGGGGCACGAGAACCCTCCTTCCGAGCGAGTGGCGCCGGGGAGTATAGCGCCGCGCGCACGTCTGGAGAGGGAACTCGTTCAGCCGTTGACCGCCGTTTCCTGGCCTGGCGCTTCCCAGACCAGGTTCCGCAGCCCGGTCAGCGAGCTCGTGATCCGCAGCGTCCCGTCCCGGACCAGCTGCTGGGTTCCGTGGCAGATGGCGCCGAACAGCCCCTGGATAGGGAGCGCCGTGATGCCGGGATGGAAGCCCACCCAGGAGTTGCGCCCACTGGCCTTCGCCACGTAGAGGGCCCGGTCGGCGACGCTGATCACCTGCTCCCAGCTCAGCGCGTCGAGTTGCTCCTTGAAGAACGGGTAGCAGGCGAAGCCGACGGAGCAGGTGGTCCGCACCACCCGCCCCTCCCCGACCTCGAAGATGTGCTGAGCCACGGCTGCTGCGGATCCGCTCCGCCAGGTCGGCGAGGCCGTCCCCGCTCAGCTCCCGGGCCACGAGCAGGAACTCGTCGCCGCCCCACCGCACGATGATGTCCGAGCTGCGGCTCACCGACTCCAGCAGCTCGCGCATCTGACGGAGCACGGCGTCGCCGGCCGCGTGGCCGGCGGAGTCGTTGATCTCCTTGAAGTGGTCCAGGTCGATCATGACGAAGGCCAGGTCGACGACCTCTACCGTCGGCGGCTCCTCGGCGAGCCGGTGGTACCGGCGGTGGAGGAGCGCCACCTCCTTCTCGAGGTACTCGGTCAGGAAGCGCCGGTTGGCGAGCCCGGTGAGCGAGTCGGTGATGCTGGCCTGGGCGAGCTCGTCGTTGACGCGCTCCAGCTCCAGCTGCCGCTCCTTCAGCTCGCGGGTCCTCTCCTGCACCCGCTGCTCGAGCGTTGCGCGTGCTCGGCCTCGCGGGCGAGCTTCCGTTGCTGCACGCGGACGACCGCGGCGACGCCGCCGGCGAGGAGCAGCACGTAGACGGCGTAGGCCCAGGGGGTGGCCCAGGGCGCCGCCGCCACCTCGACGCCCAGGGTCAGGCCGTTCTCGTTCCACCGGCCGTCGCCGCCCGCGCCGCGGAGGCGGAACGAGTAGCGCCCCGGGCTCAGGTTCGTGTAGGTGACGCTCCGCCGGCCGCGGAGCGGGACCCAGTCCGGGTCGAAGCCCTCGAGCTTGTAGGCGAACTGGTTGCGGTGGGGGGCGGTGAAGTCCAGGGCGGCGAACTCGAGGCCGAGCACCTTGTCCCGGAACCCGAGGCGGACCCGCCGTGTCTCGTCCGGCGGCCCGGCGAGCGGCCGGTGGCCGACACTCAGCGACGTCAGCACCACGGGCGGCGGCACCGCGACCCGCCGCAGCCGGTCGGGCACGAACGCGTTGAAGCCGTTCACGCCGCCGAAGAACAGCTCGCCGCTCGGGCTCTGGTGCCAGGCCCCGAAGTTGAACTCGGCCGACTGCAGGCCGTCGCTCACCCCGTAGCTCGTGAACTGGCGGGCGCGGGGGTCGAAGCACGACAGTCCGTTGTTGGTGCTCAGCCAGAGCCGTCCCTGGTGGTCGCTGCGGACGCCGTAGACGACGTCGCTCGGCAGGCCGTCTCTCGTCGTCAGGGTCTCGAAGGACTTTCCGTCCGGGGGAAGGTGGCTCAGGCCGGCGTGCGTGCCCACCCAGAGGCCGCCCGCCGCGTCCACGAACAGTGTGTGGACGACGCCCGTGGGCAGGCTGCCGGCGTCCCCCGGCCGGGGCTCGTGGCGAACGAACCGGCCCGTCCGCGGATCGAAGAGGTTGATCCCCTTCTCCATGGTGCCCACCCACAGGCGGCCGTCCGCCGCCTCGGCCAGGCTCGAGACCTTGTCGCCGCTCAGGCTCCCGGGGTCCTTCGGGTCGAAGCGGTAGTGGGTGAACCGCCCAGTCTCGGGGTCGATCGTCTCCAGGCCGGCCCCGAAGGTGCCGAACCACAGACGGCCCTCGTGGTCCTCCAGTATGGAGGTGACGCCGCTCGCGCCGAGGCCGTTCGGACGCTTCGGGTCGCTGCGGTAGTGCGCGAAGACGCCGGTCGCGGCGCGGAAGCGGTCCAGGCCCGCGTCCAGGGTGCCGATCCACAGGTCGCCGCGGTGGTCGTGCCACAAGGCCATGACCCGGTCGCTGCCGAGGCTGTTCTGCTTCCTCGGATCGTGGCGGTAGGCGGTCATCTCCCCCGTCGTGCGGTCCATGACGTGGAGGCCGGCATCGAAGGTGCCGATCCAGAGTTGCCCGGCACGGTCCTCGGAGAACGACGTGACGTGCCCGCTGCCCAGCCGCGCCGGGCTGCCCGGATCGGGGGCCACGTGGCCGAACTGCCAGCTGAGCGGGTTCCACTTGTGGACCCCGCCGAGGCGAGTTCCGACCCAAAGCACGCCGCCCCGGTCCTGGGCGAGCGACAGGACGTGGTCGTCGGCCAGGCTCGCCGGGTCGGTCGGGTCCTGCCGGTAGTGCGCGAACGCGCGACGGCTCTTGTCCAGCAGGTCGAGACCCCCGCTCGTGCCCACCCACACCCGTCCATCGGCGTCCTGCAGCAGAGCGCGCACCTGGTCCTGCGCGAGACTCGTGCCGGCGTTCGGGTCGTGGCGGAAGTGCTCGAACCTGCCGGTCGCAGGATCCAGGCGGTTCAGGCCGGCCCCCGAGGTGCCCACCCAGAGCGCGCCCCCGTCGTCCTCCAGGATGGCACGCACGCGGCCCTCGCTCAGGCTCGCCGGGTCCGCGGGGTCGGCCCGGAAGTGCACGAACCCCCCGGCGTCCCAGCGGTCGAGGCCGGCTTCGGTGCCCACCCACAGGCGGTCCTTGCCGTCGAGGTACAGGACGTAGACCCTGTCGTCGGCGAGGCTCGAGACCTGGGATGGGTCGTGGGTGAAGCGGGTGATCTCGCCGCTCGAGACGTCCAGCCGGAGGAGGCCCGCGTCGCGGGTGCCGATCCAGAGGACCCGCTCCTTCGCCGCGAACCGCAGCGCCCGGATCGAGACCCCGGCCAGCTTCTCCTGCCGCACGACGCGGTCGGTGGCCCTCTGCCACTGGGCCAGGCCGCCGGTGGTGGCAATCCAGAGGTCGCCGGAGGCGCCCTCCTCGACGTCCCACACGAAGCTGCTCGGGAGCGAGGCCGCGTCGGCGGGATCGTGCTTGTAGACCTTGAAGGAGAGCCCGTCGAAGCGATCGAGGCCTTCCTCGGTCGCCAGCCAGACGTACCCGCGCCCGTCCTGCAGGATGTCCATGACCGAGGACTGCGACAGCCCCTGCTCCAGCGAGAGGCGGTCGAAGCGGATGGGGCGCGAGGGGGCGGCCGCGGCCGGAGCCGCCATTGACGGGACGGCCAGCGCCAGCCATCCCAGGAATCCGAGGACTGTCTTTGCTGCCTTCATGGCTCCGCTTCTCCCAACGAGGTTCAGGATTCGAGGGCCCGGCCGAGACCGCATCGGAGCATCTCGGCCAGCACCTCCGGAGGAACGGCCGGCGAGAACAGGAAACCCTGGTACTCGGTGCACCCGTGGCGGCAGAGGAAGTCCACCTGGGCCGGCTCCTCCACGCCCTCCGCCACCACGCGGAGCCCGAGCTGGCGCGCCATCGCGATGGTGGCGCTGGTGATGGCCGCGTCTTCCGAGGAGGTGGTGACTCCGCGTACGAACGACTGGTCGATCTTCAGCACGTCGATCGGGAATTGCTTGAGGTAGGCGACCGCGGAGTTCCCGGTGCCGAAGTCGTCGATGGCCAGCCCGACGCCGAGGGCCCGGATGGAGTTGAGCTGGCGGAGGATCTCGGGGTCGTTGCGCAGCACGCCGCGCTCGCTCAGCTCCAGCTCGAGCAGTGACGCCTCGATCCCGGTCTCGTCCAGGTTCTCGCGCACGACCTGCGCGAGGTCGCCGCGCACGAGCTGGCACAGCGACACGTTGACCGCGACACGGCAGCCGGGAAGCCCCCGGTGCTGCCATGATTCGATCTGCTGGCAGGCTGTCCGCAGGACCCAGCTCCCGATCGCCACCATGAGACCCGCCTCCTCGGCGAGGGGGACGAACTCCGACGGCGGAACCTCGCCGAGATCGGGGCACTCCCAGCGGAGGAGCGCTTCGGCGGCGCGGACACCCGGCGCCGAGGCGTCGACGAGCGGCTGGTAGTGGAGCCGGAGCTCACCGCTGGCGAGCGCGTGGGGGAGGAGGCGCGTGATGGCCCGGCTCCGCTCGGTCAGGCGGTGGGAGGACTGCCGGTAGAAGCGGATCGCACCCCCGCTCTCCAGCGCCTCGTGGGCCGCGAGCTCCGCCTTCTGGAGGAGGGACTCGGCGGTCAGCCCGTCGGCGGGGGCGAGTGCGATGCCGACGCTCAACGACAGCACGATCTCCTCGTCCCCGGCGCAGTAGCGGCCGGACAGCCGGTCGAGCAGCAGGCGCACGGCGGCCTTCGCCTCCGGCCCGCCGGGCAGCCCGGTCAGCATGACCGCGAAGAGGCCTCCCCCGAGGCGGGCCGCCATCGACATCGACGGCCCGGCCCCGGAGCGCCGCATCTCCTCGGAGCGGAGCACGGCGATGAGGCGTTGCGCCACCTGCTGGAGAACGGAGTTCGCGCGCGAGCGCCCCAGGCGGGTGTTGAGCTTGACCAGGTGCTCGATGTCGAAGAGCGCCACCGCCACATGGCTCTTCTCGGAGGCCCCGACCAGGGCGGTGTCGAGGGTGCGCTCGAGCCGCTCGCCGTCAGGGAGGCCGGTGAGCGAATCGAAGCGCCCGCGCCAGAGCGCCTCCCGCTGCTCGTCCTCGGCCGCCTTCCGCAGTCGCTCGTTCTCGTTCCGCATGCGGCCCAGCTCGCCCGCCGTCTCGAAGAGACGGACGAGCTGCTCGGCACGCCGGGCCGCCACGCGTCCATCGAAGGGGCCCTCGAGGACGTCGCTCGCCCCCGCGTCCAGCGCCGCCGCCACCTCGCGAGCGCCGGAGCAGAACGCGAGAACCGGCACCGCCGAGCCCTCACGGAGCTGTCGAACGGCCAGGCACAGGCCCTGGCCGTGCTCGTCGCGGAGGGCGGCATCAGCCAGGACGATGGCCGGATGGAGCCGGCCGAGCTGCTCGAGGGCCTGGGTGACGTCCTCGACGGCGACGGTCTCGAAGCCCGAGGCGGTGAGCCAGGACGACGCCTTGTTGCGGCTCGTGACGTCGAGGGCGAGCAGCGCCCGGCGTCGCGGGGCCGGGCTCGTGACGGCCGGAGCGGTTCCGGCGGCTCGAAGGAGCGGCATGAGAGCGAGTGCCACGTTGCACCTCGAATGGATGGTCAATGGGGCGGAGTGGACTCTCCGGATCCCCTCGTCACGGATCATCCACCAGCGCCCCAAGGCTCCCCAGCGGCGGGTCCACGATCTCGTCCGACCAGAGAGTGCTCTCCGCCCAGAGGGTGCTTTCCGCCCAGAGGGTGCCCTCCGCCCAGAGGGTGCTCTCCGCCCAGAGCGCGGCGTAGGGAGACACCGTCGTGTCCGGCAGCAGGACGAAGTCAGAGACCACGAGCGGCTGGTCCTCCGCGGTGCTCCCGGACCAGACGACGGCGCTGGACCAGAGCAGCGGCAAGGAGAAGGACGGGTTCGACCACAGCACGGCCGTGTTCTCGAAGACCATCTGGCCGGTGGCGGTGTCCGCGAACGCGACCGGCGACGGTGCGTCGAGGACGTACCCCGTCGCGTGCAGCGCGGCCGTGATGTCGAGGACTCCGGCCCCGGTGGTGAACGGGCTTCCCGCCGCCGCCTTCCGCGCCGAGAGCATGAGCCTCGCCTTGACCGTCCCCGGGTTCAGGAAGGGCTCCTGCTCCAGCATCAGCGCGGCCGTCGCGGAGACCATGGGCGCGGCCATGCTCGTCCCCGACATCTCGAAGTACTCCTGCACCTCCGGGAGATCGGGGTCGCCGGCCACACGCCGGTCGGCCGAGGCCTGGTCGAGATGGGAGCCGGGCGAGCGGGTGGAGACGACCCGGTTCCCGGGCGCGAGCAGGTCGGGCTTGACCACACGGTCGATGCGTGTGGGGCCGCGCGAGGAGTACGTGGCCACGGTGTCGTCCGCGGGGTCGGGCGTTCTCCGGGCGTTGCTGGCCCCGACGCTGATCACCTTGCGCGAGTTGCAGGGGCTGCTGATCGTTCCGCCGCCCTCGCGGCCGCTGTTGCCCGCCGAGCACACCACGACGATTCCCGCGTCCCAGAGTGCGTCCACCTCCTGGACCAGCGGGTCGAGCGCGGCGGGCTCGTACACGCGATGACCGAGGGAGAGATTCAGCACTCGGATGCCGAGCTCGTCCTTGTGGTCGAGGACCCACTGCAGGCCGGCCAGCATGTCCGAGGTTCGCCCGCCGCCGGCCTCGTCCAGCACGCGCAGGGAGACGAGGCGCGCGGCGGGGGCGATGCCGGCCAGGCGGCCCTCGAAGGAATGGGCGCCGCTGCCCACCATGATGCCGGCGACGTGCGTCCCGTGGCCGTTCGGGTCGATGCTGGCGCGCTCGGCGTAGGTGGGATCCTCCGGATGGTCGAAGACGGGCGTCGGGTTCGGGTTACCCACGAAGTCGACCGACGCGACCAGGGTCTGGATGCCGGGGTGGGGCGCGACACCGGAGTCCAGCATGGCGATCGTCACCCCGGCGCCCTTCAGGAGGCTCTCGGGCGCGGTGGGCGCCGGCTCGTTTGCGGCCTGACGCGCCACGTCCATCGCGGCAGAGACCGGCTCGTCGCTGGCCACGAACTCGACGTCGTTGCTCTCGGCCAGGGCGGTCACGGCCGCGGCCGGAATCCGGAGAGCCATCCAGCGGGAAGAGCCCCGGAATTGCCGCCGCATCCGACCGCCGAACCTGGCCATGAGCTTCTGCTCGCTCGCGCCCGGCGCCCTACGAAAGCGCACGATGACGTCGACGGCGCCCGCATTGTGCTGCGCCATCGAACGATCACGGACCTTCGCGCTGAGTTTCCCCGCCTCCGGGTCCTTGCCCGCCGGCGCGGCGGCGGCTGGGGACGCCGCCGACAAGACCGGGCGAGCATCAGGCCGGGGACCACCCGCCGCCAGCTGGTTCGAGATACCGTGATCATGCGTTCCTGCTCCTGGCCTGTCGTTCATAGCAATGGAGATGCCATCGGGCCGGAGACCGACTCCCCGCACGCCATCCATAGTGTTCTCAACGACTTGCGAGGCTCGGTGGAGCCTGCACGCTCGCCGTTTCTGGCGCGGGCGGGGCGAGAGCCACCGGAATTCCGGCACGCCGATCTTCAGGAACGGCGCGCGAGCGCCGCTTTGCGGCGCAGCAGCGTGGGCTCGGTGACGCCGAGCAGCGCCGCGGCCGTGCGCGCGTCGCCGGGAGCCGTGGCATCGATCTCGGCCAGCAGGCATGCCTCCGCCCACTCGCACACGTCCGTCCCGGCCGGACGCGCCCGGATGAACCCCTCGAGGACGCAAGTCACGGCGCCCCAGTGCGGCGAGCGGACGGCGAGCCCGGCCCGCGCGGCGGGCGGCGGCGGCCTGGAGCTGGCGCCGATACGTGGTGTCGGGGATGCCCAGGAGGTCCGCGGCGCGCCGGGAGACGCCGCCCGAGAGCCGGTCGGCCGTCAGGACCAGATCCTCGGCCAGCCACTTTCCGACCGGGGTGAGCCCGGGACGTCCCGAGGCGAGGACGGTCGTGACCTCCCGGGCCAGGGCCGTCCGGAGCCTCGCCGCGGGGTCCCCTCCTCCGGCCGCGTCCTTCGTCTCCGCGTCCTCGAGCGGCGCCGCCACCGGCAGGACCCCGTCTCCGGGCGCTCCCGCCGCGGCGGGGACGTGGAGGCCCTGCAGGTCCTCGACGTCCACCTCCGGAGCCTCGCAGAACAGCACCGAGGTGAGGATCAGGTTCTGCAGCTCGCGCACGTTGCCGGGCCACCGGTAGGCCTCGAGGGCCTGCTTCCGCGCGGGCCGTGAAGTGGTGGGCGGGGCGGCGGTAGAGCGCGGCGAACTGCTTCAGGAAGATGCCCGCCAGGTGGACGATGTCCTCCCGGCGCTCCCGCAGCGGCGGAACGTGGAGCCGGACGACGTTCAGGCG
The DNA here is from genome assembly GCA_963697835.1 of uncultured Acidobacteriota bacterium. GTDB lineage: Bacteria > Acidobacteriota > Vicinamibacteria > Fen-336 > Fen-336 > DATBSL01. The sequence continues at coordinate 923,368 of CAVOPG010000001.1, forward strand.
GTGGAAGAGGTCCGGGCGGAACTGGCCCTCGGCCACCTTCGCCCGGAGGTCGACGTTCGTGGCGGCGATGATGCGCACGTCGACCGTCTGCGCCACGACCCCGCCCACGGGCGTGAACTGCTTGTCCTGGACGAACCGCAGGAGCTTGCTCTGCAGGTCCAGCGGCAGGTCGCCGATCTCGTCCAGGAACACGGTCGAGCCGTCGGCCTGGGCGAACCGGCCCGGCTTGCGGGCGTGGGCCCCGGTGAAGGCTCCCCGCTCGTGCCCGAACAGCTCGCTCTCGATGAGCGTCGGCGAGATCGCGCTGCAGTCGACCACCACCATGGCCCGCTCGTGGCGGCCGCTGAGCTCGTGGAGGGTCGAGGCCAGCATCTCCTTGCCCGTGCCGCTCTCGCCGGTGACGAGGACGGTGGTGTCGGTGTGCGCCACCTTGCGGGCCGTGGCGAGGAGGGACTCGATGGCCGCGGAGCGGTAGGCGAGCCTCGAGCCGTGCACCACGCGCCGCAGGTCCGTGACCTCGGCTTCCAGGCGCTCCTTCTCCTCGCGCTGCCGTTCGCGCTCCCGCTCGATGAGCCGGACCCGGTCCAGCGCCACCGCCATCTCGGAGGCCAGCGCGTCCAGGAACTTCCGGTCCGAGCCCTCGAAGGACACGGCGAGCGGACTCCACTTCGAGCACGATGCCGCCGAGGCAGCGATCGGGCAGCGCGAGCGGCATGGCGCACAGTGACAGGCCCCCGGGCTCCTCGCCGCCGATGGCCACGAAGTTGCCCTCCCGGCAGGCCCTCTCCACGATGGCCAGGTCCTGCTCGGTGACGCGGAAGGCCTGCGTTCCTTCCGCCACGCGCTCCAGGCCGCCCAGGAGCTCGAAGCCGCCCTGACGGGACCGCTCGAGGACGCCCACCCGGCGGGCGTGGAGCGTCTCGAAGAGCCGCTCCGTGAAGCCGCGGGCCAGCTCGGCGGGGTCGGTCGAGGCGGCGACCGCGGCCACCGAGTCCAGCAGGAGCCTCATGTTGCGATAGTCGGTCGACTTGTCGCCGGTGAAGATGCCCTGGAGCCGGTCGAGGCTGCGGGCGTGCTCCACGTCGGAGCCCTTCTCCCAGACGCGGACGCTGCCGGCGCTGCCCCGCTTGGCCGCGCTCAGCGCCTGGTCCGCGCGCCGGATCAGCTCGTGCGCGTCGATCGGCTCCTCCGGGTCGGCGGCGGCCACGCCCGCGCTGAACTCCAGCCGCAGGATGCCCCCGTGGTATCGCTGGTCGCCCAACCGGCGCAGCACGTTCTCCGCCACGATCCGGCTGTCGTCGAGCGGCGTGTCGGGCAGGATCACCGTGAAGCTCGCACCACCGTAGCGGGCGACGTGATCGTGGCTCCGGAGCCCCGCCCGGATCTCGGCCGCGATCTCCCGGAGCACCCGATCGCCGGAACGCCGGTCCAGCCGCTCGTTGACCCAGCCGAAGTCGTCGGGGCCGAGCAGGAGAAGGACCACCGCTCGCTTCGTCTCCGAGGCGCGGGCCAGGGCCACCTCCAGCTCGGCCTGGAACTCCGCCCGATCCGGGAGCCCGGTCACGTGGTCGAAGAGCGACCGGGACAGGGTGCGAGAATGGGCGGCGAAGGCGGCAGCCACGCCGAGGAACCCCTTCCACCAGCGCTCGTCGTTGAGCGTATCGGCCGCCGCGTCGGGAACCCAGAGCAGTCCGTCGTGGGGCGCCCCGCCGTCGGGGCCTGTCTCGAACCGCATCCCGATCCAGGCGATCAGCCCGGAATGGGGACCCTCGCGCCGGCGTCGCTCCGGGCCGGCGGCTTCCTCTTCCGTTTGCAGCGTCACCCATCGCAGCGGGATCCGACACAGGACGCCCCCGGCAGTTCGGCTGGCCAGGCGGACGGCCCTTTCGCCGGCGTCGGCCGGCCCCGCTTCCGGACTGACATGGAAGAGCGTCGCGCTCTCCGGGTCGGCGAGCTCAGGAAGCGGATCGAGCCGGCCATCGTGAACCAGGATCTCGCGTTCGCCCGCGACACCGGGAGGGACGTAGAGAGAAACCGAGGCCGCGCCGCTCAGCCTGCGGACGAGGCTGACGTAGGACCTCAGGATGCCGCTCGCTTCGCTCACTCCCGCTCCTCCGGGAAGGGGAGGGCAAGGGCGATGCCAGGCGTCAAGTCGTTGATTTCAGGAGGAGACGGGCGAGGGGAGGGATCGTGCGTCCGATTTCCGGTCCACTCCAGCTGCCCTGGCCCTGACCGGTTGACAGCCTCTACGGTGGCCCTGAAGGTCGATGGCCTTGTCGCTCAGCTCCTGGAAGAAGTCGGCCCCTCGAATCCAATGCCGACCCGCCGGGTAGATGGATAGAGCGTTTCATCGTCGGGCGTTTCATCGTCGGGCGTTTCATTCGCGGCGGCGGCGGCGAGGGCCCACACGATGTAGGCGACGATGAGCCACAACCCCAAGAGCGTCATTCCAGAACCTGCGAGAAGGCCCCTTGGCGCCAACGGTGGAGGGAAACGATCCGTTGGCGCCAAGGGAGAAGACTGGACACAGCCCCGAATGGTAGCGGCGGGCGGACGGCGCGGCCATGAGGGACCCCCCTCATTCTGCGCGGCGGCGTCCCTCATTTTCGGCCCGGCTAGGACAGGTGCCCGTGCTTGGCGGCGAAGCGGAGAAGCTCGACTGTGCTGTGCACGCCGAGCTTCTCCATGAAGTGGGTGCGGTGGTTGTCCACCGTCTTGGAGCTGATGCAGAGGACGTCGGCCACCTGGGCGTTGGTGCAGCCCTCCACGACGAGCTGATAGACCTCGCGCTCGCGGTCGGTCAGCCGGGAATAGGGATCCTCCGCGACCGGCTTCTTCCCCTGGTAGACCTCGGCCAGGGCCTTGGAAGCCTGGGGGCCGAAATACCCCTGGCCTGCTCCCAGGGCTCGTATCGCGGTTACCAGCTCGGCGGCCGCGCCGTCCTTGACCAGATAGCCTGACGCCCCCGCGCGCACCATCTTGAGGACGTACTCCTCGTCCTCGTGCATGGTGAGGACCAGGATACGGCTCTCCGGAAGGGCCTTGTGGATGCGGCGGGCGGCCTCCAGGCCATTCAGGCGGGGCATCGTGACGTCGAGGACCACGACCTCGGGCCTGGTCTCCAGTGCCTTGTCGACGGCCTCGCTCCCGTCGGCGGCCTCGGCCACCACCTCGAAGTCCGGAACCGCCTTCAGGATGCTCACCAGGCCCTGACGCACGATCGTGTGGTCGTCGGCCAGGAGTATCCGGAGCCGAGCCATCAGCGTGGCGCCTCCCCTTCCCGTTCGAGGGGAACTTCGATCTCGAGCGTCGTCCCCGCCCCCGGCTCCGACCTCACCGCGAAATGACCCGCGAACAGATGGACGCGGTCCCGCATCCCGCGCAGGCCGAAGCCGCGTTCCTCGTCGGTCGAGCGCAGGAACTCGGCGGCGTCGAATCCGGCGCCACGGTCCTCGATCCGCAGGAAGAGCCATTCTCCCCCGCGACGGAGGTGGACCCGGACCATGGGCGCGCGAGCGTGCTTGGCGACGTTGGTCAAGGCCTCCTGCACCAGGCGGAAGACCAGGTTTTCCATGTCGCGATCCGTCCGCTCGTCCATCCCCTCGGACACCAGCTCGACCTCGACGCCCGTCCGTTGCTGGAAGGTGCGGGTCAGCCACCGGAGTGTGGGCAGGAGACCCAGCTCGTCGAGCATCTGCGGGCGCAGCAGGTGGGAGATCTGCCGCACCTCCTGCAGCGCTCGGTCCGCCATCTCCCGTAGCTCCGCCAGCCGGGGCAGAAGCGCGCTCTCCTCCCGCTGCGCGGACAGTTCCAGGAGCTGGAGCTCGATCTTGAGCGCGGTCAGGGACTGGCCGACTCCGTCGTGGAGCTCGCGGGAGATCCGGCCCCGCTCGGCCTCCTGGACCCGCAGGATTCCCCTGGAGATGAGACGAAACCGCTTCTCGCCCTCGCCAAGGCGCTGCAGGAGACGCGCGTTCTCCGAGGTGATCCTGAGCACCTCCTGCGCGATCTCCCGCAGGGAGTCCGGTCCCGTTCCGGGATCGCTGCGGTCAGACGCCATCCGACGGGGTTGCTCCCTTTCGCGCCGCGCCGGGACCGCCCGGCCCCGGGGCGCCCGGATGTGCGGAGATCCAGGACTCGACCTCCCGCACCGCGGGGAGGACCGCGAACGAGCTCCGGAGGTCCGTCTCGAGCCCTTCCCGGAGCTTCGCGATCCGGCGTGCGCTCTCGCGGTATTGGGCCGCCGCCGCCGCGGCCTCGCCCTTCTTCTCCAGGATCCGGCCGAGGAGCGCGTGCAGGCGATACAGGCCGGCTTCCCATCCGCAAGCCTCGGCCACCCTCAGCGCGCGCCGGGCCGATTCCTCGGCCTCGCGCGGGCGGCCGCGGCCGAGCTCGGCCCGGGCCAGGGCTTCCGCGGCCCCGATGCGCAGCAGGGCGTCTCCCAGGGCCTCCGCCTCCCGTACGGCCACTCGCAGCGCGGAAGCGGCGGGACCATCCTCGACGGCCGAGGCGCGAGCGATGCGAGCACGGAGCATGGCCGCCCGGCCCCCGCTCGCGATCGCCTGTTCGAGCCCCCGGTCCAGGGCGCGCAGTGCTTTCTCCCTTTCGCCCCTGCGGCCATGCCACTCTCCCAGCAGGACGTAGTAGTCGGAGGATCGCTCGCGGTTCCCGGTCTCGCGCACCCACGCCTCGGCCGCATCGAGCTTTGCCTTGGCCGCATCGCCCTTGCCCAGCTCGAGCAGGGCCGCGGCCTGCTTCAGCGTGAACTCCGCGAGGCCCCGCTTGTCGTCGAGCTGCTTCAGGACGGCCAGCGCCTCGTCGAAGGAAGTGAGAGCCGCCCCGTAACGGCCCTCGTACTGGTGGAGAAGGCCCAGGTTGCCGAAGGAGACGGCCATGGCGTTCTTGAAGTCGATCTCGCGGCTCAGGTCCAGGGCTTCCATGAAGGACTTCAACGCCTCCGCCCAACGACCCTGGGTGATCTGGAAGAAGCCCATGTTCTGCATGGACAGGATGATCCCGCCCTTCTCTCCGATCTTCCGGCGTCGATCCAGGGCCTGCTGCCAGTAGACGAGCGCGTTGTCGTATAGCCCCTCCATGAAGAGGACGTAGCCGACGTTGTCGTAGCTCTGGGCAAGCTGGCGCTCGTCCCCCAGGTCGCGACGGATCCGGAGCGCCTGCTCGTAGGACTCTCGTGCCCGATCGTAGTCGCCGTGGCCCTCGTGCAGAACGCCGGAATCGTCCAGGACGCCGGCGAGGCCGTCTCGGTCGCCGATCTTCTCGTAGATCCGCTGCGCCTCTCCGAGATCGGGCGCCGCCTCGCCGAAGCGGCCCATGGCCACGTACACGCGGGCCCGGTTCTGCAGGCTCGTGGCGACCCCGCGTTCGTCGCCGATGTGCCGCCTCATGGCGGCCGCCGTCGAGTACTTCTCGATGGCCTGCGGGTACTGCCCGAGCTCGTGGTGGGCAACCCCCATGGCGTTCAGGGCGTCGGCCTGCCCCTGCTCGTTCCCCAGCTGGTTCTGGAGGGCGAGGGCCCGCACGAGGTAGTCGTTGACGGCCCGGGTGGCGTCGCCCATCTGGATGGTGTTCTTGCCCAGCAGGAACCAGGCCCGAGGATCGTTCCGGTCGAGGGCGGTGGCCTTCTGCAAGCTCTCCACCGCCTTGGCGATCTCGCCCTGCGCCCCCTGGGCGGTGGCGAGGTCGAGCAGGACCTCCGTGTCGTTGGGGTAGCGCTCGGCCAGCTCGGCATAGCTCTTCTCGGCCTCGGCCGGGTCACCTCGCAGCAACGCCAGCCGGGCGCGGACCCGGTATTCCAGCCGTGTTTCCGCAGGCCCAATCGCTCCGGCGGCGCGTTCGGCGGCGGCCAGGGCCTTGTCGTGATAGCCGAGGCTTTCGTAGGTCTCGCTGAGCCCCTCGAGGGCGGCCGCGAAACGGGGGTCGGCCGCGACCGCCCGCTCGAGTGCGGGGGCCGCGCCGATGGAATCGCCGAGCAGCATCCGCTCCCGGCCTTCCCGATAGGCCTTCGCCGCCGCCAGGGAGCTGGTCTCGAGCGCCGGGCTCTCCACGCTCGGCCGGCCGGCTCCGAGCTCCTGGCGCAGCCGTTCGCCCAGCCCGCCCACCATGCGGAAGAGCCCGTCCTCGTCGACGCTCTCCGCGCCCACGTGGCGGGTGGCCAAAGCACCCCCCCGGTCGATGGAGACGAGGCGCAGGTCCACCCGCACCGTCCCTCCCGCGCGGCGGACACTTCCCGCCACCAGGCTGTCCACCTCCAGGAGCTGAGCGAGCCGGCGCAGCACGCTCTCGTCGTAGCGGCCGCCGGCCAGCTTCAGATCGCGCAGCGTCCGCAGGACGCGCAGCGCGTCGAGGACTCGGAGGTCCGAGCTCTCCGAGAGGTTCGCGGTGATCATCTCGGCCATTCCGGTGCCGGTCCAGGCCAGGGCCGGGTCGGCGGTTTCGTCGGCGAAGGGCAAGACGGCCACGGCGTGCCGGGCGCGGGCGGGGACGCTGGCCGGCGGAGCCTGCCGGGGCAGAAAGGGCAGGCCGGTGGCGCGCCGCCAGGCGCTCCACCCCACCATCGTCGCGAGCAGAGCCACCGGCAGCGCGAGCCAGCGGCGCGAAACCGGAAGGAACCGCGCCGATCCGCCGGGCCGATCCAGGTCCGCGATGAGCTGCCGGGCGCTCTGGTAACGGCGCGCGGGGCTGCGCTCGAGGCACCGCCGGATCACGCGCCGCACGTGGGGCGGCACCTGGACGCCCGTCTCGCCGATGTCACGGACCCGTCCGCTGACCCGCTGGGCGAGGATCTCCGCCTGGGAGGCGCCCTGGGAAGGAAGCTGCCGCGTGAGCATCTCGTAGAAGACGATGCCCAGGGCATAGATGTCGCTGCGCCCGTCGACGGGGTCGCCGCGGGCCTGCTCCGGGGAAAGGTAGTCCGTGGTGCCCACCACGGCTCCGGCTCGGGTCAGGCCATCGCGGTCGAGGGATCGCGCCACGCCGAAGTCGGTGATGTAGGCGGTGTCGTCCGACTCGAGGAGTATGTTCCCCGGCTTCAGGTCCCGATGGACGACCCCCGCGTCATGAGCGTCCTGCAGGGCGTCGGCGACCTGCCGGACGATCTTGACGGCCCGCTCGAGAGGCAGCGGCCCGCCCTTCTCCAGGACTTCGAGGAGCGATCGCCCCTCGACGTACCGCATGGTCAGGAAGCGGAGCCCGTCGCTCTCCCCGATGTCATGGATGCGCACCACGTTGCGGTGGGTGACCTGGCGCGCGAGGACGAGCTCCCGGCGGAAGCGCTCGATCCCTTGCTGGTCCGTCCCGACGCCCGGCCTCAAGACCTTGAGGGCGATGTCGAGGTCCAGCTCTTCGTCGTGGGCCCGGTAGACGACCCCCATGCCGCCGACGCCGACGAGTGCCAGGATCCGGTAGCGCCCGCTGACGAGGGTGCCGGGAGCGAGACGTCGGGAAAGGTCGACACCCGTCTCGGTGTCGGGCGGGCGGGGGCGGGGAGGCCCTTGGTTCTCGATCGACACTCGGGTCAAACGACCGGGCGCTCGTCGGCTGGCGCGACCGCGGGGCCGGCCACGCAATCCCCGATGCGCCGCTGCAACCACTCGAGCAGCGCGGCGTCGCCGCCCTGGAGCATCGCCGGCTGCCGGAGCAGCTCCCGCATGCGACGGTCGAGCCGGAGACTGGCGATGACGATGCCCGCGTGCTCCGCGAGGGCCTCGAGGATCTCGATGTCGAGCTGCGAAAACCCGCTGGCGCGCTCCCGGCCGTCGACATAGACGATGCCCAGGATCGCGTCGTCCTGGCGGATGGGGACGCAGGCCAGGGCGCCCAGCCCCATTCCGACGACGCTCGGACGTTTGCCCAGGAAGGGATCGGACTGCGCGTCGGACACCACGACCGAAGCCTTCGTCTTCAGCACGCGTTGGATGGCCCCCACGCTCCCCGCGAAGCGATCGCCGGCGAGGTGGTTCGGGGCGAAGCCGGCCGCCACCTCGGCGTGAAGGGCCCCCTCGGGCCCCGTCAGCAGGACGAACCCCCTGTCGGCGCCCGTGACCGCGATGGCCGACTCCAGCAAGCGAAGAAGGAAATCGAAGGGCTCGAGGTCGGCGCCCAGCCGGCGACGCATCTCGACGGACGTGTTGAGCCGGGCCAGGCGGTCCGCGTCCAGGGACGAGGCGTCGACATCCGAGATCGGCTCGAAGCGGGCCATGACGCCGCCGAAGCTGATCCAGTCCCCGTCGGCAAGGGGCCCGCCCGCGGCCTCGACGCCGTTGACGAGCGTTCCGTTCTTGCTCCCGAGATCCTCCAGGCACCAGCCGGCCCCGCTCCACTGAAGCCGCGCGTGGCGCTTCGAGACCCGGCGGTCTTCCAGGACGAGCCCGCTTTCCGGCTCTCGTCCGACGATCAGGATCTCCCCGTCACGAAGGACGAGAAAACGAGAAGCCCGCCCCGGCGGATGAAGGGTGAGTTTTGCGGGCATCCGGGGCCGCCCAGGTCACGGTGGGGGTGGCGGAGACTCGGGCGGCGGCAGCGGCAGGTCCGGCGGCGGCGGTGGGTCGGGCGGCGGCGAGGGCTGGGACCCGGGGAGGGCCGCCTTCACCAGGCTGAATCTCAGGGTGTCTGCCTCGGCCCGCCGGAGGCCGGCGATGTTGGACCGGGCATCGGAGGCCCGCCAGACATCGGAGATCGCTCCACCGCTCTTGAGCTTCACGTAGTCCAACAAGCTCGTCACCTCGGCGGTGGCCGAGACGGTCGAGCCCGTCCCGTAGAGGGCGCGGGCCAGGCTGAGCCGCCGGCGCGCCTCGGTCACGGTGTCGACCCGGTCGTGAGCCCGCAGGCCCTTCCTCAAGTTGCCGCTGGGCACGACCTCCAGTTCGTCGTTCATGAGGACGAGGTCGTCGTTCAAGCCGGCCTCGAGGATCTCGAACTTCTCCGCGATGACGGTGTCGAGGGGGCGGGTATCGGCGACGATCATGAACTCGGAGAACGCGCCTTTGGAGCCGCCGGCTCGGTAACTGCCGACTCCAACGAAACGCGTGATGTCGCGGAGGGGGCCATCGGCGGGCCCCGAGTAGAGGGCCAGGGGCGAGTCGGCCACCAGGACCAGGTTGTGAGTGTGAATCGAGATCGAGACGACGCCGGCGAAGGTCAGCGCACTCGACGAGGCGGGCTCGATACGGATCACCACCGGGAAGGCCTCGGGGATGCTTACGTCTTCGCCAGGGAGCCGCGACAGGATGCCGCTGTCCCGCGGGTCCACGAGGCGCGCCGAAGCGTCGAGTGCATCCTCGTTCAGGCCCATCACCTCCTCGAAGGAGATGGACAGCTCGCCCTCGATGCCTCCCGGCAAGTTGAAGGAGCCTCTGGCCTCCTTGCCGGAGATCGTGAGGGGGATCGGGGTCTGCGCCAGGGCGCGAGTCGCCAGTGCGAGCAGCAAAACCCCGACGGGGAGTTTCAGCAGCCATCGCATATGCAGCCTCGATTCCTTTGGATGGACGGGGAAGTCAGTCGACGTCCAAGTTGATTCCAGGCTCATCTTGGTACTGCTTGGACTTGATGTCAAGCACCAGCCGCCTTTATGTCACGCACCCGACGCGGCGCGCTTTGAGCGTATTCCGTTCAGACAATAGATACCTTCCGCCGCTCCGATGGGAGCGCGCAATCGGGTCGCCCGGGACTCGTCAACGAGTTTCTCGCGGGCGTTCCGACCGTGACGCGCGAGTTTGCTCCCCCGGGCCCTGCGGCGTAGTCTGCTGCCCTGTCGTGCCCGCCGACGCCGAGTGGGAGGGATGGCCGATGAAGCGAAGGCAGTTCGTCCAGGATCTGGCCGTGCTCGGCGTCGCCGCCGGGATCGCCCCGCGCGCGGCGCTTCTCGCGGACGACGAGCCCACCGCCCGCCGGATTCCCCGCTGGCGCGGCTTCAACCTCCAGGGTCGCTTCGGCATGCCGGGGCACCCCTACGACGGCCCTGCCTTCGACGAGTCCGACTTCGCGACGATGGCGGAGTGGGGATTCGACTTCGCCCGCCTGCCCTCTCTGGTACTGGACCTGGGGCAGCCGGGACGACTGGTCGGTCATCCGCGAGGAGCCGCTGAAGCAGATCGACCGCGCCGTCGAGCTGGGCCGGAAGCACGGGATCCACGTCAACATCAACTTCCACCGCATCCCCGGCTACTGCATCAACGGCCGGGAGATGGAGCCGATGGACCTCTTCTCGGGCCGGAAAGCCGAGCGGGACAAGGCCCTCGCCGCCGCCGTCTTCCACTGGAAGACGTTCGCCAAGCGCTACAAGGGGATCCCGAGCCGCCAGCTGAGCTTCGACCTCATCAACGAGCCGCCGTGGGTGAAGCCGTACGAGGGGTACCTCTTCGAGCGCTACGACGAGATCGTGCGAGCGCTCGTGGCCGGCATCCGCGAGGCCGACCCGGGCCGCCTGATCTTCGCCGACGGCCTGGACCTCGGGCAGACGCCGGTGACGGAGATCGCCGACGTCGGGGTCGTCCAGAGCACGCGCGGCTACCTGCCGAAGGCGGTCAGCCACTACACGGCCACGTGGGTGCCGACGGACGAGTTCGAGAGCTTCGAGGTTCCCACCTGGCCGCTCAAGGACAAGAAGGGCGAGACCTGGGACCGGGACCGGCTGAGGAAGGTGCTGATCGAGCCCTGGCAGCGCCTCGCCGCGAAAGGCGTGGCGGTCCACGTCGGGGAGTGGGGCTGTTTCAACAAGACGCCTCACGAGGTGGCGCTCGCGTGGATGGCGGACTACCTCTCGCTCTGGAAGGAAGCCGGCTGGGGCTGGGCGCTGTGGAACCTGCGGGGCAGCTTCGGCGTGCTGGACAGCGAGCGCGCGGACGTCGCCTACGAGGACTACAAGGGCAGAAAGCTCGACCGGAAGATGCTCGAGCTGCTGCGGAGCCACTGAGGGTCGACCGGGGACCATGAGGGCGCCGCAGGAGCCCACCGCCCCGGAGCGCGCCGGCGCCTACGGCCTGGGCCTCGGCGCGCTCTTCTTCCTCTCGGGCGCGCTCGGCCTCCTCTACGAGATCGTCTGGTTTCGCCGGTTGCACCTGGCGCTGGGCGTCAGCCTCTTCGCCGTGGGCGCGGTGGTGTCGGCCTACATGCTGGGGCTCGCGGTCGGGAGCCGCTGGGCCGCGCGCAGCGACTGGCTGCGTCGCTCCCCCCTGGCGGCCTACGCGGGGCTGGAGCTGGGCATCGCCCTCTACGCGCTCGTCTTCCCGCTCCTCGTCGGGGCGCTCGAGGCCCTCTACCCGGCGCTCTTCCGCCTTCTGGAAGGGCACGCCCTGGCGCTGTCCGTGGTGCGGTTCGTCCTGGCGTTCCTTCTCCTCCTGCCGCCCACGTTCCTGATGGGGGCGAGCCTGCCCGCCATGGCCGAGGCCATCGTCGCGCCGCCGGGAGAGCTCGCCCGACGGGTCGCCTGGCTCTACGCGCTCAACACCGTCGGAGGCGTGGCGGGCACGCTCCTCGCCGGTTTCTTCCTGATCGAGCACTTCGGCATCACCCGGCAGCCTCTACGCCGGAGCCGCGGGCAGCGCGCTCGTGGCCGCCGCGGCGTTTGCGCTGGCCCGCCCTGTCATCCCGAGTCACGACCGGCGGAACGCCGGTCGCACGCGAAGGGGATCCGCCGACCCGACGGCGAACCCCTCGCACGCCGACTCGTCCGAACGTGCTCGGGGTGACATGCGCCTCGCGACAGCGGCCGCGCTCGTCGCCGGGGCGGTCTCGCTCGCGTCCGAGATCGTCTGGACCCGCGCCCTCGTCTTCTTCGTCCACAACTCGACCTACGCCTTCAGCGCCATCGTGGCGGTGTACCTCCTCGGCATCGCCGCCGGCGCTCTCGTCGCCGCCCGCTTCGCGCGCTCCCGGACGAGCGCGCTCCGATCGCTCGCCGTCGACGCTCGGCGCGAGCTCCGTCGCCCTCCTGCTGGCGATCGCCGTCTACCGACACCTTCCCGAGCTGGCGGCCTTCCTCGCCTCCGGGCCGCCTCCGGCTCCCGCCACGCCCGGCGCGTCCCTCCCGGCCGCGATGTCCGTGTGGAGCTGGGGACGGGCGCTCGCGATCATCTTCGGGCAGGTGGCGGCCGTGCTGTTCCTGCCGGCGCTCTCCTCGGCGCCGTCTTCCCGCTCACGCTCGAGCTCGCCCCGGCGAGCGACCGCCCGGCGCGGCTCGTGGGTCGCCTCTACGCCGTCAACGCGCTCGGCTGCGTCGCCGGCGCGGTCCTGGGCACGTTCGTGCTCGTGGCCCTCCTCGGCACGCGGGGGGCGCTGCTGCTGCTCGCGTGGCTCCCGGTGCCGATCGCTCTCTGGGCCCTGCGCGAGGCGATCCCGTCCGGACGGCCGCGCACGACGCTTGCGGGGATCGTCCTCGCGGCCCTGGCCGGGGGCAGCCTGCTGGCCGCTCCTCGCGGCTTCTACGAGGACCTCTTCGAGAAGAGGTTCGGCCGTGTCGTCTGGTTCGCGGAAGGCGTCAGCGAGACCGTGGCCGTCTGCGAGCACAAGGACGGCAGCCGGTGGATCCAGTTCTCGGACGGGCGGGGCGCCTCGGGCACGTGGTCGTTCCAGGGCGGCTGGCTGTACGCCCACCTGCCGCTATTGCTGCACCCGCGTCCCCGTTCGGCGGCCGTCATCTGCTTCGGCACCGGCAACACGCTCGGGGCCGCGAGCCTCCACCCGCTCGAGGCGCTCGACGGGATCGAGCTGTCGCCCGAGGTGGTCAAGGCGGCGCCGCTCTTCGCGAAGACGAACCACGACGTGGCCACGAGCGGCCGAGCCCGGATCGTGATCGAGGACGGGCGCAGCTACATGCTGGCGACCGACCGACGGTACGACGTCGTCACCGAGGAGCCGCCGCTCGTCCACACCGCGGGCGTCGTCAACCTCTACTCTCGCGACTTCTACGAGCTCTGCTCCCGCCGACTCACCGACGACGGGATCATGGCGGTCTGGCTCGCCACCTGGGAGCTGGAGTCGGCCGAGTTGCGGATGCTCGTCCGCGCGTTCGTGGACGCCTTCCCCCACGCTTCGCTCTGGGACTGCACCCACCCGGGCGAGTGGCTGCTCATCGGCTCGAAGAAGCCGCTGCGGATCGACCTCGACAAGCTCGCGGCGCGCATGGCGGAGCCCGCGGTCGCCCGCGACCTCGCGCGGATCGACGCCGACGCGGGCGGGATCCGCTCGCCGGCCGACATCCTCTCCCTCCACCTGATGGGGCACGCGGGGCTCGCCGCCTTCGCCGGCGACGCGCGGCCGGTGACCGACGACCGGAGCGTCGTCGACTTCACGACGCCGCGGCACGCCCGCGCCAACTTCGGCCTCGGGGAGTGGGTCACGGGCGGCCTCTCGGTGTCCGGCGTGGGCGAGCGCGGCCTGCAGAGCGAGCTTCTCCTGCGCGAGTTCGACCGGGTGTACACGTTCCGCGAGCCGGTCGACTTCGATGATCGCGCCTACGACGGGCGCGACCCGGGGGAGTTCGCCGGCCGAGGTGCGGGAGAAGGCGCGGGCGCGCGAGATGAAGGCGGCCCGGATGATGATCGGCGGTCTGCGCCGGGTGGCCGCCGACCTGCGCACCATGGGAGAGCGCCAGCGCGCTCTCGAGAGCCTGGAGCGGGGGCTCGCTCCTCGTGCCGTCGGAGGCGAGCGGCCCGATCCACGAGATGCGGGCGCAGCTCCTCGAGGAGATGGGCCGGCCCGAAGAGGCCCGCGCGGCGGCGGCCAGGGCACACCCGTGAGCCGGAAGCGCCGCAAGCGCGAGGCCGAGCGCACGGAGCCGAGCACCCCGCCCGCGAGCGAGACCCCGCCTTCCGCCGGTCGCCGTTGGCTGTTCCGGGCCGTTCTCGTCCTCTTCCCGTTCCTCGCCGTGCTCCTCCTCGAGCTGCTCCTCCGGGCCATCGGCTATGGCGTGCCGATGGACTTCGTCCTCCGGCAGGAGGTGGAAGGACAGCCCCGCTACCTGAGCAACCCGCGATTCACCTGGCTCTTCTTCGACCCGGCCGTGGCCCGCGTGCCGCCGCCCTTCTCGCTCGCCGTCCGGAAGCCGGCCGGGGCCGTCCCGCGTCTTCGTCCTCGGCAGCTCGGCCGCGCAGGGCGATCCGGAGCCCGCCTTCGGGATCGCGCGGCAGCTCGAGGTCCTCCTGCGCGACCAGTACCGGGGCGTCGACGTCGAGGTGGTCAACGCCGCCGCGACGGCGGTGAACTCGCACTACGTGTACGCGGTCGCGCGGCAGGCTCTTCGGCTCGAGCCCGACGTCTTCGTCGTCTACGCCGGGAACAACGAGGTCGTCGGCCCCTACGGCGCCGGCACCGTCCTCACCGCGGCCGCGCCGCCGCTCACCCTCGTGCGCGCGTCCGTCGCCATCCAGGAGACCCGGCTCGGTCACCTCCTCGGGAACCTGGCGCGGGCGGCGGGGAGGGGCCTCGGTCGTGGCCAGCCACCCGGGGCCTGGCACGGGATGGAGATGTTCCTCAAGCAGCAGGTGCGCCCCGGCGACCCCGCCCTCGAGCGGGCGTACCGGAACTACGAGGGCAACCTGGCCGACACCTGCCGCCTGGCGCGCACGGCGGGCGTGCCCGTGGTCCTGAGCACGGTCGCGGTGAACCTCAGGAGCTGCGGGCCGTTCGCGTCGCCCCCGAGGCGGCGGAGCTCTACCGTCGCGGCCGGGAGGAAGCCTGGGCCTCGCGCCGGGACGCCGAGGCCCGCCGCTCTCCTCGGCCGCAGGCCCGGGACCTCGACACGCTGCGCTTCCGGGCCGACACCCGGACGAACGCGATCGTGCGCGAGGTCGCGCGGCGGGAAGCCGGCGTCCGCCTCGTCGACGCCGAGGAGGCCTTCGCGCGGCAGTCGCCTCACGGCGTCCCCGGCGAGGAGAGCTTTCTCGACCACGTCCACCTGACGTTCCACGGCAACTACCTCCTCGCGTGTGCGCTCTTCGCGGCCGTCCGCGAGGCGCTGCCCGAGCCGATGCGCCGGGAGGTCTCGGGCCGCCCGCTGCCGGCCGAGGAAGAGGTCGCGCGCCGGCTCGTCTACACGGAGCTCGACCGCTACCGCATCGCCGAGACGATGCAGCAGCGACTGCGCGACGCCCCGTTCACGAACCAGCCCGACCACGCCGAGCAGCAGAAGCGCTTCGCCGACGAGATGGCGCCCTCCGGGCCCGCGGGGAGGCGGGTGGGGTAGACGCCGCCGTGGCCGAGTACGAGCAGGCCCTCGCGGGCGCGGGCCCGCATTGGTCGCTGCGCGAGCGGTACGCCGACGTCGAGAAGGCGCCTCGGCAACACGGCCGCGGCCGTGCGCCAGCTGGAGACCCTGACGAAGGAGCTCCCGCAGTACCCGGCGTTCCACCTCCAGCTCTCGCGCGCACTGCGTGACGCCGGCCGGCTCGCCGAGGCGCGAACCGCGCTCCAGAAGGTGCTCGACTACCAGCCGGAGGCGCCGGTGACCCTCGTCGAGCTAGCGCGGCTCGAGCTGGCCCAGGGCCGGGTGGCCGAGGCGACGCAGGCGGCACGGCGGGCGGCGTCTCTCGACCCGCGCGACGCGAACGCCCTCACCGTCCTCGCCGCGTGCCTGTGCCCGCGCCGCCAGTGCGACCCGAAGGAGCGCACGGAGGCGATCGGTCTCCTGACGCGCGCGCTCGAGGTCGCACCGGAGAGCGCCGCGCTTCACCGCGATCTCGAGGCTCTCCGGGATGGCGCAGCCGCCGGGGGCCGCTGAACGGGCGTCGACGCTGCGCCCCGCCTTCCGGGGGCGAGAACGGTCTATCCGTCGGGCTGTGTCCCACGACGGAACGCCCTACGTCGTCACAGAGCTACTCGAGGGCGAAAGCCTGAGCTCGTTTCTCCAGAAGCGCCCCCCCGCCCCCGCCAGGTGCTCGACTGGGCGGTCCAGGCTGCGCGGGGGCTCGTGTCCGAGCGGAAGATCCCGCCGGGGCTCGAGAAGCTCGCGCGACACGCCGGGCTCAAGCGGGAGGTGGCTCGAAGGGGTTCAGCGTGGCGGCCATCAAGTGAACTCGAATGTGGCGCCGCTGCGGCGGCTAGACGAGTTGAAATGGACAGACCTGTGTTGGAGCATGCACAACACCATGGATTCCGGATCCTCTTCGAAATCGCGCTTCGCCCCGAGGGCCGTCGCGTTCCTCGCATCCCTCGTCCTGGCCGGCGGCCTGACCGCCCAGGCCAGCGACCCCTCGCTCCCGCACCTCGTGCGGAAGGAGGGTCGCCACGCGCTCGTCGTCGACGGCGCGCCGTTCCTGATCCTCGGCGGGCAGTCCCACAACTCCAGCGCCTGGCCAATGACGCTGCCCGTGGTCTGGTCTGCGATCGAGACGCTCCACGCCAACACCCTCGAGGTGCCGGTCTACTGGGAGCAGTTCGAGCCGGAGCCGGGCCGGTTCGACGACTCGCTCGTGGACGAGCTGCTCGCGGGCGCCCGCGAGCACAAGGTTCGGCTCGTGCTCCTCTGGTTCGGCACCTGGAAGAACGGCAGCTCGCACTACCTGCCGATGTGGATGAAGCGGCAGCCGGAGATGTGTCCGCGGATCATCGGTAAGGACGGTCGCCGCGTCGACTCGCCGTCGCCCCATGCCCCGGGCCTGCTCGAGGCGGACGCCCGGGCCTTCCGCGCCCTCATGCGCCACCTCAAGGAGGCCGACCGGCAGCACACCGTCATCATGGTGCAGGTCGAGAACGAGCCCGGAGCCTGGAACGCGGTCCGCGACTGCTCTCCCGCGGCGCAGAAGCTCTTCGCGGCTCCCGTCCCGGCGGAGCTGCTCGAGGCGCTCGGCAAGGGTGGCCGCGCCGGGAGCGACTGGGCGGCCGTCTTCGGCAAGGACGCGGACGAGTTCTTCCACGCCTGGTCGGTGGCTCGCTTCGTCGGGCAGGTGGCGGCCGCGGGCAAGGCGGAGTATCCCCTGCCGCTCTACGTCAACGCCGCGTTGCGCGATCCCCTCAGCCAGCCGCCGGCCGGCACCTACGAGAGCGGCGGGCCGACGGACAACGTGCTGGACATCTGGAAGGCCGCGGCGCCGGCCGTGGACGTCCTGGCGCCCGACGTCTACATGGACGACAGCGTGCGCTATCTGAAGGTGCTGGATCTCTACGGCCGACCGGACAACGCCCTCTTCGTGCCGGAGACCGGCCGGGCTCCGACCGTGTCCCGCTACTTCTTCGCGGCGCTCGCCCGCGGCGCCATCGGCTGGTCGCCGTTCGGAGTGGACAGCCTGGTGCAGGGCGCCACAGCGACGGGCGCCGCGCCGGCGAGCGAGGTAGCGTGGGAGCCCTTTGCCGCCAACTACCGGGTGATCGGCCCGATGATGCGGGAGATCGCGCAGCTGGGGTTCGAGGGTCGGCTGCACGCGGCGGTGGAGGAGAAGGACGAGCACCGGCAGACGCTCGCGCTCGGACGCTGGCGGGCGATCGTCACGTTCGGCCCGCCGACCTTCGGCTACGGCCGAAGCCCGAAGGGCAACCCCGACCCGGTGGGACGAGTGCTGGTCGCGCAGCTGGGCGAGAGCGAGTTCCTCGTGGCGGGGTACCTTTGCCGCGTGGACTTCGAGGTCGCCGACGTGGCCTCGGGCGCCCAACGGGAGTTTCTGCGCGTCGAAGAGGGTGCCTACGACGGCGGTGCCTTCCGCCCGTCGCGGATCTGGAACGGCGACGAGACCGACTGGGCCCTGAACTTCGGGTCGGCTGGACAGGTCCTCCGGGTCGAGCTGGGGACCTACTGAGCCCACCGGGCTTGCCCAAGAGCGCATGTCGCACGGCCGGGTGATATCCGGGCGACCCGGCCGAGACCCTCGCCCCTTCTCACCGCTCGCGCGCCGAGCGGACCTTCTCGACTCGGGCGCCCTTGCCGTCGCGCAGCCGCACCGGGGCCTTGTCGGGGCTCGAGGGGGAGGCATCCCCGCGGAGCCCGTCGATCACCAGGTCCTCGTAGTGCGCGACCTCGACGGCGTTCGTGAAGTAGGGCGCCTTCACGTCTCCCCACTCGATGCCCACGTCGCGCAGCCGCAGGTTCCTCACGTGCTGCGCGAAGAAGGCGGGGATGTCGTGGCTGAGGAGCGAGAGGCGTGGATCGAAGACGGGGCGGAAGTCGAAGTTGCCCCCTGCGGTCGGGTTGAGCGGGCTGTCGTTCAGGCGGAAGTCCACGTCCTCGAACGCGACGTCCTCGACGACACTCTCCCTCGTCCCGTAGACCAGGATGCCCGATTCCCCCGTCGCGACGATGTGGCTGAACTTCAGTCCCTTGATGCGCCCGATCGGTCCCTTCTCGTTCACCCGCACCGCCGAGACGTGGATCGGCTCGCCGTGGCCCCACCAGTCCCCCGTGTGCAGCCGGGTGTGGATCACGATGTTCGAGAAGGTCACGTTCTCGATCGATCCCTCGGCCCGCTGGAAGACTCCGATGCCGCGGTTGGAGCCCGTGATCACGAGGTTGCTGAACACGTAGTTGCGCATCGCGTTCTGGTCGAGCCCGCCGACACGGATGGCGCTCGAGCGCGAGACGAGCGTGCAGTTGGTGACGGTGACGTTCTCGGACGCTTGGCGGATCCCCTTGAAGCCGGGCAGGTCGAAGTGGTGGTCGTAGCCCGTGAACACGATCGCATCGTCCCCGGCCCGGATGTCGCAGTCGGACACGATGACGTTGCGGCAGGACGTGAAGTCGAGGCCGTCCCCGTTCGGGACCATGAGGTTGTTGAAGAGCCGGATGCCGGAGACTCGGACCGAGTCGCAGTCGGCGAAGTGAACCGTCCAGAAGGGCGAGTTCGTGATCAGCACGTCCTCGAGCGTCACGTTCCGGCAGTCCGAGAAGATGATCATCTGGAAGGGACGGGGCAGGGGGACGACCGGGCCGTCGCCGAGGCCCTCCCGGACTTCGCGGAAGCGCTCCTTCTGCCGTGTGTACCGCGAACCCGCGGCGTCGATCTTCTTCGCCGCCCCGAGGTCCATGAAGACGTCGCCGTTGCCGTCGATCTGGCCGCGGCCGGTGACCTTTACGTCTTCCACGTTCTCCGAGTACAGGAGGCCGACCATCCGGCCGTCGAGCTGGTAGTCGGACAGACGAGGGCTGCCCTTGAGGACGGCGCCCGTCTCGAGGTGGAGGTCGATGTGGCTGTGGAGGCGCAGGGTGCCGCTCAGGAAGACGCCGCGGGGGATGACGACCCTCCCCCCGCCCTGGTCGCGGCAGGCGTCGATCGCCTTCTGGATGGCGGCGGTGTCGACGGTCTTCCCGTCCCCTGCCGCGCCGAAGTCGCGAATGTCGCGGCACTCGGCGCGGAGGCGGGGCGCTATGAGGAGCGAGAGCCCGACGAGCAGCGGGATGAGGTGTTTCGTCATCTTCGTGACTCCTTCACGGCCACGACGGTGGCGGCGGCGAATCGCGACCCAGTCGAGGCGAGACGCATCTTCCCGCGGACGCCCTTCCTGGGATAGCGTTCGTCCCGCGCCTCGTCGGGCGCTTCAACATCCCGGAGGTTCCGCATGAGCGTGACAGTGCCGACATTGGTCCTTTCCGGGCTCCTGCTGGCCGCATCGGGCGGGGGAGAGGAGCGGCGAGCGATGCCCGTCAACCCGAAAGCGACGAAGGAAGCGCGACAGCTCCTCGCCTTCCTCTACGACATCCAGGGAAGGTACACCCTGTCGGGGCAGCACAACTTCATCGCCACGGGGTCGCGGTTCACGGACCTCGTCCAGGAGAAGACGGGCCGGTACCCGCTCGTGTGGGGATCCGACTTCAGCTTCGCGTACCGCGGGGAGGCGCCGCGCGACTTCCAGCACTGCGGGCCCTTGAACCTGTCGGAGCCCGGAACGGAGACGAAGGTCACCGATCTCCGCCCCGAGGCGGCGCGGCAGCAGATGGTGGAGAACGCCATCAGGGCGTATCGGGACGGTCACGTCGTGACCCTGATGTGGCACGCCTGTCCCCCCCAGATCGGCGGCGACACGTGCGACGGGCGCGCCATCTGGACGCTGGAGAAGCGCCCTTCTCAGGCGGAGTGGGACCGGCTGACGACGGAGGGGACGGAGCTCAACGAAGCGTGGAAGAAGCAGGTGGACGTGATCGCCGGCTACCTGAAGCAGCTGAAGGACGCCGGCGTGCCCGTCCTGTGGCGGCCCTACCACGAGATGAACGGCGTCTGGTTCTGGTGGTGCGACAAGAAGGGAAGGGACGGCTTCCGCAAGCTCTGGCTCATGATGTACGAGCGATTCGTCGACCACCACCGGCTCGACAACCTGATCTGGGTCTGGAACACCAACGCCCCGAGGGACCGGCCCAACGACGAGGCCTTCGCCTACGAGGAATTCTGGCCCGGCCACGAGTACGTGGACGTGCTGGCGGCGGACGTGTACCACGAGGACTGGAAGCAGTCCCACCACGACGACCTCGCCCGGCTCGCACGCGGGAAGCCGATCGCGCTCGGCGAGGTCGGCACCCCTCCCACCCCGGAGACCCTCGCCGCCCAGCCCCGCTGGGCCTGGTTCATGCCCTGGGGCAACCTCGTCTTCTGGGGCAAGGGCCCCGACCGGCTGAAGGCTCTCTTCGCGGACGACCGGATCCTGACCCGGGACGAGGTGACGCGGGGCGAGGACGGCGCGTACAGGATCGCGCCGAAGAAGGCCGGCCCGAGGTAGAACTGCCGCTCGACTGACCTACTTCCGGCGCGGCGTCTGGTTCTCCCAGAGCTCGACCCACGTGTCGGTCGTGAAGCCGGTGTCCGTCTTCCCGAACGTGAACCCGGTGAAGTTGCCGGTCACCAAGTCGATGTCGCCGTCCCCGTCGAAGTCCCCGAGGTCCAGGGTGACGTGGCTGGGGATGCCCTTCTCCAGCGAGTGGAGCCGGAACTCCCCGGGCCGCACCTGCTCGATCCAGCCGATCCCGGTGAGCCCCGACACGTCGCCCTGGCGCCCGAGGTTCTGGAACTGCGGGTGCTGGGTGCCGGGGAGGAAGGCACAGGCCATGACGTCGAGGTCGCCGTCGCCGTCCAGGTCCGCCGCCTGGGCGCGGTGCACCCCGGGCATCGCCGCGAGGTCGTGCTGAGTGAAGGGAAACTCCCCCCGGTTCTCGAAGAGGCGAATGCCGTGGAACGGCCGGATCGTGAAGTCGTCGAGCGAGTCGCCGTTGGTCATCAGGACGTCGATGTCGCCGTCCCCGTCGAAGTCCACGGGCTGGATCCCCGACGAGCCCCAGACCGGAGTGACGGCGCGGAAGATCGTCTCCTGGCGGAAGCCTTTGCCACGTCCGCGATTCAGGTACGCGACGAGGTGCTCGTACTGCTGGGAGACGAGCACCAGGAAGTCCATCCGGCCATCCTTGTCCAGGTCGACCGGCGGCACGTGGATGGCACCCGGGCGGGCGTCGATCGTGTAGTCGACGAGCTTCGGCGCGCTCCAGTCGGTGGTCTCGTTCTCGTAGTAGAGGGTCGATCCCACCTTGCGGAACCCGTAGGACGCGACCACGAGGTCGAGGTCGCCGTCCCCGTCGAAGTCGGCCGCCTGCACGTCGGCGTTCCGGGGGAGGCGATCGATGAGGATGCGCTTCTCGAACTGCATCGGTGCCGTCTGGCGCATCCAGACGATCGTCCCCTTCTCGTGGTCGGACGGCAGGAACTCCCCGAGGTCGGCGATGAGGAGGTCCTGCCGGCCGTCCTTGTCGAGGTCCACCATCTCGGAGTGGGCCGGGTTGTTGAGGACGGCGATCTGCTTGAGAACCCCCGGGGCCCGCGCGGGGTCGCCGACGAAGACCGACCCGCGTCCCATGTCGCACGCCACGATCTCGAGCTTGCCGTCCCCGTCCAGGTCGAAGAAGCGCACGTTCGAGACGACCGGCTTCGGCGCCGTCCCGGTCGGGTTGTAGGTCCTCTTGACGAAGCGCAGGCCGCCGTCGTCGTCCGGCCACGGCGGGGGCAGAGGCAGCGCCTCGGGCGCCCGGGCCTCGAGCCAGCGGATGATCTTGTCGAGGTCGAACTGCCAGAGGAGGCTCTCCTCGCCGGGCGGGATCCCGGTGCCCGTCATGCTGCGCTCGGCCATTTCCTGGACGCGGAAGCGCCACAGCCCCCGCGGAACGTACTCCGGCGGCGGCCGGACGTGGCACTTCGTGCACTGCTGGCCGATGAGCTGGTCGATGGCCGCGTCGTCCGACGCGGCCGGCGCCGCCGGAGACGCCGGTGCCTGTGCCGCGTCGAGATGGGCGAGGAGAAGGCCCGCGGGGAGCCCCACGGCCGCGAGGACGAGAAACGCGGCGACGACGAGCCTTCGTCCGTGCATCGCGCGCTCCATCCTACCCGGGCTCCTCCACCTTGAGCACCCGGTCCACCGGCACGTCGAGGAGCCGCTGGACGGTGCCGCTCGGCCAGCGGATCTCGAGGGCCTGGATCTTCGTCTCGACGCCGAGCCCGAAGTGGACGCGCTTGTCGCTCGAGGACATGAAGCCGACGCTGGTCGTCACGTGGTTGTGGAGCACGCGGCCCGAGGCCGTCGTCAGCTTGAGCTTCGCCCCGATCCCGTCCCGGTTGCTGCGCCGCCCTCGCGTGTCGACGAGCAGCCAGTGGTGGCCGTTCTTCCCGCCGTTCACCAGGATCCGCGGCGTCCGGTTGAGCGACGTGACCACGATGTCGAGGAAGCCGTCGCCGTCGAGGTCCCCGAACGCCGAGCCGCGCTGGTAGCCGAGGGGAGTGAAGTCCGGCCCCAGCTGCTCGGCCACGTCCTCGAAGCCCTTGCCCTCGAGATTGCGGAACATCGTGTCCCGCTGGGGGCCGTTCTCGGGAAGGTAGTCCACGTCTCCGTTCGCCGAGTAGATGTCCTTCCAGCCGTCGTTGTCGTAGTCGATGAACCCGTTGCTCCACCCCGAGAAGCGGCGGCTGAGACCCATGACCCTCGTGGCCGGGGACGCGTAGGCGAACCGCCTTCCCTCGTTCCGGTAGAGTCCCCAGACCTGCATCATCAGGTTGTTGCTGAACACGTCGACCCGGCCGTCGTTGTCGTAGTCCTTGGCGTCCGCCCCCATGCCGGAGACCGTGTTGCCCTGGTCGTTGTAGTCGATGTTCCAGGCCGCGGCCTCCTGCGCGAACGTCCCGTCGCCGCGGTTCATGTAGAGGAAGTTGGGCTCGGTGTCGTTCGCCACGAAGACGTCCATCCACCCGTCGTCGTCGAAGTCGGCGATCGCGATCCCCATGCCCTTGCCGTTCCGGGCGGCGGCGAACCCCGAGCGCTCGCTGACGTCCTCGAAGCGCCCGCCGCCCGAGGTTGCGGTAGAGCGTGTGGGAGACGCTCTCGTACCGGGTGGGGGAGCAGTAGATCTCGCCGTGGCCTTCGAAGACGCAGCGCTGGTCGGCCTCCGGGCTCCAGTAGGTGTAGTGCGACACCACGAGGTCGAGCCGGCCGTCGTTGTCGTAGTCGAACCACGCGGCGCACACGGAGAGCAGGTTCTTCTTCTTGGCGGCGAGCCCGGCCTTCTCGGTCACGTCGGTGAAGGTGCCGTCGCCGTTGTTGTGGTAGAGCGCGTTGCGGCCGGCCTGGCAGAGGAAGAGGTCGATGAAGCCGTCGTTGTCGTAGTCCCCCGCGGCGACGCCGAAGCTGAAGTCGAGGTCCACCCCCTCGAGGCCGGCGCGGGCTGTCACGTCCTCGAACGTCCCGTCGCCCTTGTTGCGCAGCAGGCAGTTGTAGAAGGAGGCGTCGACCTTGCGGAGCTCCGGCAGCTTCGCGCCGTTGGTGAAGAAGACGTCGAGGCGCCCGTCCCCGTCGAAGTCGAAGACGGCGATTCCTCCGCACATCGGCTGCGGGAAGTACTTGCGGCCGGTGAAGTCGTTGTTCGAGCGGTAGGCGATGCGCGAGCGGGGGGCGACGTCGGTGAACCGCAGACCGGCGTCTCCGCTCGTCGGGGGCGTGGACCCTCCCGCCGCGACCAGGGCGACGAGG
This sequence comes from uncultured Acidobacteriota bacterium, assembly GCA_963697835.1. Taxonomy (GTDB): domain Bacteria; phylum Acidobacteriota; class Vicinamibacteria; order Fen-336; family Fen-336; genus DATBSL01. The sequence continues at coordinate 947,299 of CAVOPG010000001.1, forward strand.
GCAGCCAGGGGGGCGCCGGCGCGCGCGAGGCGACGCGTGAGACGACGCGGGAGCCGCCGATCAGGGGACATTGCGGGAGGGGGGAGGGTCGGCCTCGAGCGGGATCCCGTGGCGCTCGAACATCTTCTTGAGCGCGCTCATCGTGTCGGCCTTCCCCGCGGCGAGCGCCGAGATGACGCGCGCCGTGTCCTGGGCCTGCGAGGGCTGGCCGAGCCGGATCTGCGCTTCGCAGAGCCGCAGCAACACGCCGAAATCCACCACCCGCGACTCCTGAAGGTATCGTGCCGCGGCCGCCCAATCCTCCTTGCCGAAGCTGAGCAGGCCCATGGCCATCAGCACGAGGGGCTCGCGCGGGCTCTTCGCGAGCTCGCCGGGGAGGATCGCCTCGGCCTCCGCGAGACGACCCTGCTCGACGTAGGTCAACGCGAGGTAGGTGCCCACGTTGGGGACGTCGGGCGAAACTGCCACCGCCCGCGTGAGGAGGCGCTCGGCGTCCGAAAGCCGCCCCAGCTTGTAGTAGAGGGCCCCCACGAGGTACTCGGGCGTGTTGCCCTTGACGTTGGTGTTGGTCAGGAGCCTCAGGGCTTCCTTCTCCTTTCCCTCCCGGAGGAGCGCCTCGGCCTGTTGCCAGAGGGTCCGCTCGAGCTCGCTGCGCTCCTCCGGCGCGTCGAGGGGGTTGGCCTTGAGCGCCCGGAAGAGGTCGAGCTCGCGCTTCGACTCCTCGGCGTGTCCGGCCGCCTGGTAGGCCCGCGCGAGGTGGAAGTGGGCCTCCTCGAGCCGGGGCTTCCGCGCGACGGCTTCGTTCAGCTGGACGATCGCGGCCTCGTTCTCACCGAGCCCGAGGAGGGCGGCGCCGAGGCCGAGGTGGTACTCGGCGTCGTCGTACCCGAGGGCGAGCGCCTGCTCGTAGTACTGCCGCGCCGCGGCGTGGTCGCGCGCCTTGGCGCAGGCGCCGGCGAGGGCGGAGATCACGGCCGGGTTCCGCGGTTCCTTCTTCAGGGCTCGCTCGAGGGCGGTGCGGGCGTTCTCCACCTCGAGGAGGCTCAGGTAGACGTTGCCGAGGGCGAGGTCGAGGCCGGGCTCGTCCGGGTTCAGCTTCTGCACCCGCAGCAGGGTCTCCAGCGCCGGGGAGTGCTTGCCCATCTGGGCCCGGTATTCCCCGAGCTTGAGGAGCATGGTCGGGTTGTCCGGGGCGAGCCTGGCGCAGCGCTCCATGGTCTCCAGGGCCTTGCCCTTGTTCTGCGTCTGGAAATAGGCCTGGGCCAGGTAGAAGAGGGCCAGCGCGTCCTCCTCGACCGCGAGGCTCCGCTCGAGGTACGGGATGGCGTCCGTCCACTTCTCACGCCTCACGAAGTGCATCCCGAAGCGGGCCTGGATCTGCGGGTCCAAGGGCGCGATCCGCAGCGCGGCCTCGTAGCTCTTCTGCGCCTCGCCCCACCGGCCGAGCTCGTCGAGGGCGAGGGCGCGCAGGAGGTGGCTCGACTGCGAGCGGGGGTACTCCTTGAGCAGCCCGTCGACGATCTTCAGCACGCGCTCGTACTGGCCGGCGTCGAGGGCCTGCTTGGCCGCCTGGACCCGCGCGTACGGGTCCTGGCGCGTGGCTCCCGCGGCCCCCGCCGGCGGCGCTGCGGGCGGGCGGGGCGCGGCCTGCGGCATCGCCGGCTCGGCCGGCCGCGTCACGAGGGATGCGAGGAACAAGAAGGCCAGCATGCGACGCGTCCCAGTCTATCGCCCTTTCTTCGGGGACACGGACGGCTTGTCCCCCGTGGCTTCGACCAGGGTGACGTACCTGTCGACCGGAAGATCCGTGAAGCGCTCGACGCGGTCGCTGGGGCGGGGCCACCTCACCTCCAGCCAGTCCACCCGCGTGGCGCCGCCCAGCCCGAGCACGAGCCGGGGATCGTGGGACGAGAGGTAGCTTCCGCCGCCCGTCTTGAGCCGCTGGCGGGTGACGCCCCCGGCCGACCACGTGACGAGCGCGCCCACCGCGTCGCGGTTGGCGGCGGTCCCCTGGAGCTTCACGCCCAGCCAGTGGTTCCGTGCCGCGGACTCGTTGTGCAGCAGCAGCGGGGCCATGCCGTTGTTGGCCACCAGCACGTCCACGCGGCCGTCGTTGTCGAGGTCCCCGACCGCCAGCCCGCGGGCGCTCATCTCCTTCCGGAACGCCGGGCCCGCCTCGGCGCTGACGTTTCGGTACCGTCCGCCCTCGTTGTGGAAGAGGAGCGGCGGCTGGCGGTAGCGGACCCCGTAGGCGGAGCCGTCGAGCATGTCGTCGGGGTGGCCGTTGGCGAGGAAGAGGTCCGTCCAGCCGTCGTTGTCGTAGTCGAAGAGCTTGAGCCCCCAGCAGCTGATCACGAGCGTGGCCGCGGCGAGGCCGTTGGGCTCGGCCTCGTCGACGAACGACTCGTCCCGGCGGTTGCGGTAGAGGGCGAAGATCTCGTGGTCGATGTTGCCGATCGCCACGTCCTGCCAGCCGTCGCCGTCCCAGTCCGCGGAGTCGACGCCCATGCTCGACCGCGCCTTCCCGTTCGCCGAGAAGGCCACGAAGGCGGAGACGGCCACCTCCTCCCACCGTCCGCCCCCGCGGTTCATCCACAGGTGGTTCGGGGACGTGTCGTTCGTCACGAACAGGTCCAGGAGCCCGTCGTTGTTGAAGTCGGTCGCCACCACTCCCAGGGCCTTGCCGGGAGCGCGCGCGAACCCGGTGGATGCGCTCACGTCCGCGAAGCGCCCGTCGCCCTCGTTGTGGAAGAGGTAGCTCGTCACGGGATCGAAGATCCGCGGCACGCAGAAGTAGCGCTTGCCGTGCGGGTCGCCGCTGCACGACGTCGGAGTGTCCAGTCCGTACCGGACGTAGTTGCCGACGAAGAGGTCGAGCCGACCGTCGCCGTCGTAGTCGAAGAAGACCGCGCTCGTCGTCCAGCCCGGCGCCGCCACCCCGGCCTTCTCCGTGACGTCGGTGAACGTCCCGTTGCCCTCGTTGTGGTAGAGGACCGCCTTCCCGTAGGACGTGACGTAGAGGTCGGGCCAGCCGTCGTTGTCGTAGTCGCCGACCGTCGCCCCCATGCCGAAGGTCCCGCCGGGCACGCCGGCCTTGTCGGTCACGTCGGTGAACGTGCCGTCCCGGTTGTTCCGGTAGAGGGCGTTCGACAGGGGGACCCTCGGCCGGTAGAGGTCGCAGGGGCCGCTGTTGACGAGATAGACGTCCATCCAGCCGTCGTTGTCGTAGTCGAAGATGGCGGCGCCGGCTCCCGTGGTCTCGGGGAGGTAGCGCTGCGGAGAGAGGGCGTTCTCGTGCACCCAGTCGATCCGGCTCTCCTCGGGGAGGACCTCGCGGAAGAGCGGAGCGGCCTCGGGAGCGCCGAGGCCGAGACGGCCGACGAGGACGAGCGCGGCCCCGCTACTGATCGCCACGAAGACGAGGCGGCGTCCGTGACTCAAGCGGGATCCCCCGACGCGCGACCGTCCCCCACGGCGGCACTCAGGCTCTTATACCAGAGGGTCTTGTCCCCACGGAATTCCGCAACCGCCCGGGCTTCTCCTTCTCGTATCGCGCCAGCCCTGAACTGGGGTACTTTCCGGCGGGAGAGGGGAAGCCAGGCGTGTCAGGCGACCGACGTCGGCATCGGTGGTGGCTCGCGCTCGTGCTCGTTGTCGCGCCCGTGCCGGCGCGTGCCGAGCGTGCTCACGGCACACCCGCGTCCGGAACGGCCGCCACGAGCCCGAAGGACGGCCTCGTCTACGTCTTCGTTCCGCCGGGCACCTTCGAGATGGGGTGCGTGCCCGGGGACGACTGCGACAAGGACGACCGGCAGGACGAGCGGCCGCGTCACCCCGTGAGGTTCATCGGTGGCTACTGGATGGGCCAGACCGAGGTGACGATCGAAGCCTTCGCGAGGTTCGCGACCGAGACCGGACGTCGCACGACGGCGGAGATGGACGGCTGGAGCGTTCTCTTCGACGGCCGGAAGCCGGTTCGAAAGGAGGGAATGAGCTGGCGGGCTCCCGGCTTCGACCAGGGCCCGAAGCACCCGGTGGTGGACGTGAGCTGGTACGACGCGGAGGCCTTCTGCGCGTGGGCGGGGGGACGCCTGCCCACGGAGGCGGAGTGGGAGAGGGCCGCGCGCGGGGGCGTGGAGGGAAGGAAGTACGTCTGGGGCGACGACCCTCTCCCGCTCCTGGCGGAAGCACGGCAGGCCAATGTCGCGGACGAGTCGGCGAAGCGCGCCTTCCCGGGGTTTCGCGTCGTGCCCGGCTACGACGACGGCTACTCGCACACGTCTCCGGTCGGAGCGTTCGCGCCGAACGGCTTCGGGCTCTTCGACATGGAGGGCAACGTCGCGGAGTGGTGCTCCGACTGGCACGACGAGCGGTACTACGCCGAGGCGGCCGAGGATCCCCGCGGGCCGGGAACCGGCGAGCAGCGGGTCGTGCGCGGCGGCTCCTGGGTGGACGAGACGTCCTTCCTTCGGGTCTCGCGTCGCTACTTCGACGCGCCGGCCACTCACAAGAGCTTCATCGGCTTCCGCTGCGTCCGGGACGCCCAGGCTCCCGCGCCGGTACCGAAAGCGCCGACCTCCGCGGCCTCGCCCCGTGCACCGATGGCCGACTACGTCCTCGTCCCCCCGGGCGCGTTCGAGATGGGGTGCGTCGCGTCGGACCGGGAGTGCCAGCCGGACGAGAAACCAGAGAGGCACGTCGAGATCAGCCGGGGGTTCTGGCTGGGGCGGACGGAGGTCACGGTCGGGGCCTTTAGGGAGTTCGTCTCCGCCACCGGCTACCGGACGACGGCGGAGTCCGACGGCTGGAGTCTGGCTTTCGACGGCAGAAGCCTCAAGAAGAAGGAAGGCGTCAGCTGGCGCTCTCCCGGCTTCGAGCAGACGGACAGCCACCCGGTCGTCCACGTCAGCTGGTACGACGCGAAGGCCTTCTGCGTGTGGACGGGGGGCCGCCTGCCCACCGAGGCGGAGTGGGAGAGAGCGGCCCGCGGCGACCGGCCCCCGACGAAGTACCTGTGGGGCGACGGAGGGGAGCCGCTCGTGGGCGGGGTGAAGCAGGCGAACGTCGCGGACAAGTCGCTGAAGGTCCTCCACCCGAACCTGAAGACGATCCCCGGATACGACGACGGCCACGCCTTCACGGCGCCGGTGGCGACGTTCGCGGCGAACGGCCTCTCTCTCCACGACACCGCGGGGAACGTCGCCGAATGGTGCGCCGACTCGTACGACGAGAAGTACTACTCGCTGTCCATCGACCGCGATCCCGCGGGCCCTCCCTTCGGCCGGGAGCACATGATCCGCGGCGGCTCGTGGCTGGACGACGCCTCGAACCTGCGCGCGTCCTACCGCGTGCGGGACGCGCCCACCTACCATGACGGGCTCGTGGGCTTCCGCTGCGCGCGGGACAAAGACGTCGCTTCCCCTCCCCGGTGATCGAGCCGGGATCCATCGCCCCCGTGCAGACGCTCACGGCTCGACACGCCGGAGCGCGAGCGCCGCGTCCTCCGCGTACTCGGGCAAGGGGAGCTCGAGAAGGAGCCGTCCGCGCTCGACGACGCCGGCGTCGCGCGCCTCGCCCGTTCGCGGGTCGAGCCACGTCACCCGATAGGATCCCGGGGCGACGTCGAGCAGCAGCCGCGAGGCGATGCGCTGCCGGGTGAAGTAGGCCGCGTACTCGCGACCCTCGTTGGCGAGGGCGAGGCCGCGGGCCGTGCTCTCTTGCGTGACCTCGGCCGCGTTTGCCACGCCCCCGACGATCAGCGACGAGCGCGGCACGAGCGCGGGCAAGTCGAAGCTCTCGAGAAACTCCTTGAGCACGCGCAGCTGCCGGCGGAAGACGGCACCTCCCCAGCCCGGCGCCTTCTCCTGCACGGCGGTGCCGTCCTCGTGGCCGACCGCGAACGAGTAGTCGAGGTTGTCGTAGATGGCGCCCCCGGCCATCAGAAACTCCCACGCGTTCTCCCGGTAGGTCCAGTCGCCCGGCTGGTCGAAGCCGTCCTCGTCGAAGGCGATCGGGCGGCCGAGGTCCAGGTTGTCCCCGACCACGTAGGGCGGCGAGGCGTAGTGGAAGTTCAGGATGGACGTGGCCGGGTGGAGGCGGACGACACGCTTCTTTCCCTGCGCGAGGTTCTCCGCGACGAGCGCCCGGCTGCCGAGCTCCCGCCGTGCGTCGTCGGCGGTGCGCAGCATCTCGTCCTGCCAGTCGCGCGGCACGGGGCCGAACCAGTGGTAGCCCTCGTTGACGATCTCGAAGTAGACGTTGTCGGCGTCGCGCAGCTCCGCCATCAGCTTGCGCACGAGCTCCTTCTGGACCCGGGTGAGCCCGGCGTTGCCGAGGTCGTAGCTGAGGGACGCCTTTACGTCGCCGATCCCGTTCACGTTGTTGCGGGCGTTCATCGGGCTCGCGGCCCAGGCCTCCTCCTCGAGGACGTGGAAGAACGTGCAGAAGAAGGTCAGCTCGACCGCGAGGTCGCGGCGCCCTGCCTCCGCCACGAAGTCCCGCAGCCGGCCGAAGTAGGCCTCGTCCCAACGTGAGAGGTCGAACTTGTTCCCGCCGAGGGCGTAGCCCGGCTTCTCGCTGCGCGCCCACGGCGCGAGGTAGCGGCCCGGGGCGGGGTCGAGCGTGTTCATCGGGATCCCGAAGCTCCCCGGGTGCTCGCGGTAGGCCCCGGACCAGATCCGCACGAGGTTCTGGCCGGAGCGCTTCACGGCGTCGAGGTACTTGCGGTAGGCGAAGTCGAGGTTGACCACGGCCCCGTAGTGCTCGCCCGAGCCGACCAGCAGGGTGGGGCGGCCGCGGAACGACAGGTAGCGCGGGTTGCGCTCGCAGAGGGACAGGGCGCCCCGTCCCGCAGGGGGGGCGAGGGGATCGTCGAGGGCCGCCGAACCCACCGGACCGCCCAGGAGGACCAAGCCGATCGCCACGGGCAGAGATACCATCTCGAGAAACCCCCTTGACAAGGCAGCGTCCGCTGCGTGAGACTTCGGCCGCAGTTAACGATAACTGTATGGTTACAGTCAAGCGCATTCGCGAGCTGTCGTCGAAGACGGTCACCCAGAAGGACATCGCCCGGAAGCTGGGCGTCTCGGTCATGACCGTCTCGAAGGCGCTCACGGGGCATCCCGACATCAGCGAGAGGACGCGCGTGCGCGTCAAGGACGCCGCCCGCGCCATGCACTACACCGTCAACGTCCTCGCCCGCAGCCTGGTCCAGCGGCGCACGCGCACGATCGGGGTCGTGGTGCCGGACATCGCCGAGCCCTTCTACGCCGAGATGATCCGGGGCATCGAAGGCTGCCTCCGGGGCCACGGCTACGACCTCCTGCTCACCGACTCCGACAACGACCCCGAGACCGAGACGCACGCGGTGCGCACGCTGGTCGAGAAGCGCGTCGACGGCTGCATCCTCGGGCCGACCGAGCGGGCCAAGGGCTCGCTGGCGCTGCTCCGCGGGGCGGGCGTGCCCTTCGTGCTCGTCAACGCCGCCACGTCCTTCACGAACTGCGACGCGATCGGCATCGACCGCGCCGACGGCGCCCGGCAGTCCATCTGGCACCTGCTCGCGTCGGGCTACGAGGACCTCTACTACCTGCACACGTTCCCGCACCTCGAGCAGTCGCGGGAGGCGCTCCGCGGCTGCCACGAAGCGATGGACGCCTTCGGAAGGCCGCGGGACGCGCTCCACCTCGTGCACTGCCTCGATCACACGCTGGAGACCTTCCACGCCGCGATCAAGGAGCACGTGCAGGACCGCGGCCGCCGGATCGGCCTCTTCGTCTGGGACGACGAGATGGCGGTGGGCGTGCTCCGCGCCGTGGGCGAGAAGGGATGGGATGTGCCCTCGAAGGTGGGTGTCGTGGGGTTCGACGACGTGCGGATCTCGCGGTTCCTGCCGAAGGCCCTGACGACCGTTTCCTACCCCAAGGCCGAGATGGGAGTGCTGGCGGCCGACCGGCTGATCCAGGTCCTCGCGACCGAGCGTCGGCTGCTCCCGCGACGGACGCAGATGCCGGTCAGGCTGGTCGTCCGGGAGACGACCGCAGCACCCTCCAAGGAGCTGCCGCTGTGATTCACTCCCGCGACTTCCTGACGCTCCCCGTGGGCTTCGTCCTGGCCCTCGGCCCGGCCGCCGCCCTTGCCCAGCCTCGACCGGCGGCGGGTGGAGCGGCCGCGTTCCCCTGGCCCGACGGAAGGAAGGCCGCGCTCAGCCTGACCTTCGACGACGCGCGGGAGAGCCAGGTCGACGTCGGCATCCCCCTGCTGAACGAGCTCGGCGTCCGGGCGACCTTCTACGTCCTGCCCGAGGGCGCCCGGAAGAGGCTCGCCGGCTGGAAGGCGGCCGCGGCGGCGGGGCACGAGATCGGCAACCACACGAACACCCACCCGTGCACGGGCAACTTCGCGTTCTCGCGCGGAAACGCCCTCGAGGACTATACCCTCGAGCGCATCGAGCGCGACGCGGCGGAGGCGAGCCTCTTCGTGTCGCGGGAGCTGGGGAGGGAGGCGAGGAGCTTCGCCTACCCCTGCGGGCAGACTTTCGTCGGGCGCGGCGACGGGGTCCAGAGCTACGCGCCGCTCGTCGCGCGCGCCTTCCGGACGGGGCGCCTCTACCTGGGCGAAGACTCGAACGACCCGGCCTTCTGCGACTTCGCCCAGCTCCTGGCGGTCGGCCTGGACGGGCTGTCGTTCGAGGACGTGCGCCCCTTCGTCGAACGGGCGGTGGCCGGGGGCCGCTGGCTGATCCTGGCCGGCCACGAGATCGGCGAGAGCGGCCCCCAGACGACCCGCGCCGCGACACTCGCCACCCTGTGCCGCTACGCGAAGGACCCGAAGAGCGGCCTCTGGATCGACACGGTGGACGCCGTGTCGGACCACGTTCGCAGAACCCGGGAAGGGGACCGGCCGAAGCCCCGCTAGGAGTTGCGATGCCCCGACTGCCCTTCCGCTGCCTTCTTCTGCCCGCCGTGGCCGGCGCCACCATTGCCTGCTCGACGGGCCCGGCCCGGCGCGAAGCGGCCGACGGCGTCGACCGCCGCGTCGAGGACCTGCTCCGCCGGATGACCCTCGAGGAGAAGGTCGGGCAGATGAACATGCCGTGCGTCTACGAGTCCGCTCTCGGCAAGACCGACGAGGAGAAGGCGAAGGGCGTGCACGCCTTCACGCTCGGCACGCACCTCCCGGGCCTCGGCCCCGGGGGCGGCTTCTTCACCCTGCCCAACACGATCCTGCACAAGGGCACGAGGCAGCAGGTCGAGTTCGTCAACGAGCTGCAGCGGCTCGCGGTCGAGAAGACGCGGCTCGGCATCCCGCTTCTCATGACCGAGGAGGGGACGCACGGGCTGATGTGCCCCGGGGCGACGATCTTCCCCGAAGGGCCCGGCGCTCGGGAGCACGTGGAACCTCGACCTCGTGTCGAAGGTCTATCGGGTCGCCGCGACCGAGGCGCGCGCGATCGGCATGCACCAGATCTTCACGCTGGTGGTCGAGCCGATCCGCGACCCGCGCCTCGGGCGCAACGAAGAGGCCTGGTCGGAAGACCCGTGGATTTGTGCGCGGTACGCGGAGACGATCGTGCGGTCGATACAGGGCGACGACGTCTCCGCCCCCGACCACGTCGTGGCCGGCCTCTGCCACTACCCCGGCCAGTCCGAGCCCGTCTCGGGCCTCGAGCGCGGGGCCATGGAGGTGTCCGAGCGGAAGCTGCGGAGCGTCTTCCTGCCGCCGTGGGAGGCCGGAATCCGCGACGCGGGCGCACTCGGGGTGATGGCCACCTACCCGGCGATCGACGGCGTTCCGGCCCACGGCTCGAAGTGGCTCCTGACCGACGTCCTGCGCGACGAGATGCGCTTCGAGGGCCTCGTCCTCTCCGAGGGGCGCGGCCTCGAGACTCTCGTCTACGAGGGGATCGCGCGGGACATGAAGGAGGCAGGCCAGCAGGCCCTCCAGGCCGGGCTGGACGTGGGAATCTCGTACGAGTCGGGCTTCATGCTCGACCTCGTGGCGTCCGTCCGCGAGGAGCTCGTCTCCGAGGAGCTGATCGACCGGGCGGTGCGCCGCATCCTGCGACAGAAGGTCCGCCTGGGCCTCTTCGAGCGGCACCAGGTGGACCTCGACCACGCGCTGAAGACCGTCCACAGCCCGGAGCACCAGCGCCTCGCCCTCGAGACCGCGCGCGAGAGCATCGTCCTCCTGAAGAACGAGGGCGGCGTCCTACCGCTCGACCGCAAGCGCGTGCGAAAGGTCGCCGTGATCGGCCCCAACGCCGACGACCCGCTCAACCAGCTCGGCGACTACACCGCGGACGGAGTGCTGCAGGACGTGGTGACGGTGCTGGAGGGCGTGCGCGCGGTGGCCCCGGAGGCCAGCGTCACGCACGTCCGGGGCTGCGACGTCACTGGAAGCTCCTTGAACGAGATCGAGGAGGCGCGCCAGGCGGCGAGCGGGGCGGACGTGGCGATCGTCGTGATCGGGGAGAACGAGTGGCAGGCCAGGAAGGGGACCGAGAAGGTCGGCACGTCCGGCGAGGGCCGCGACGTGGCGACGCTCGAGCTCACCGGAATGCAGGAGGAGCTGGTCCGCGCCGTGGTGGCGTCAGGCAAGCCGACGGTCGTCGTCCTGATCAACGGCCGGCCGCTCGCGACCCGCTGGATCGCCGAGCACGTGCCGGCCATCGTCGAGGCCTGGGTCCCCGGGGAGCGGGGCGGCGAGGCGGTCGCGGAAATCCTGTTCGGCGACACGAGCCCGAGCGGCAAGCTTCCAGTGACCGTCCCTCGCCACGTGGGGCAGCTGCCGGTGAGCTACGACCAGCCCCGGTCCAAGCCGCACTGGCTGAAAGAGGGCTGGGGGAGCCGGTACGCGGACCTCGACCCCACGCCGCTCTTCCCGTTCGGGCACGGGCTCACCTACACGACGTTCGCGGTCGAGGACCTGCGCCTCAGCGCCTCCGAGATCGGGCCCGACGGCGCGCTGGACGTCCGGGTGGACGTCACCAACGCGGGAACGCGGCCGGGGGCGGAGACGGTTCAGCTCTACGTGCGGGACGTCGTCTCCTCCGTCACGACGCCGGTGATGCAGCTCCGAGGCTTCCGCAAGGTCGCGCTCCGTCCCGGCGAGGCGCAGACGGTCACCATCCCGCTGCGGGCGCGCGACCTCGCGCTCTACGACCGCCAGATGAAACGCGTGGTCGAGCCGGGCGTGTTCAACGTCATGGTCGGCACCTCGTCGGCCGACATCCGCCTGACGGGGAGCTTCGTCGTACGTGCCCCGTCGCAGAGGCCATAGGAGGAGGGAGCCATGCCGGGACCGGGTCATCAGTGGATCGGCCGGGAGGAGCGGGACGCGGTGCTCGAGGTCGTCGAGTCGGGGCACCTCTTCCGCTACGGGAAGCCGGACGACCCCGCCTTCAAGCGCAAGGTCTTCACGTTCGAGCATGAGCTGGCCGCGCTCTGCGGCGTGAAGCACGCCCTGGCGACGACGTCGGGCAGCGCGTCCCTCATCGCGTCGCTCCTCGCCCTCGGGATCGAGCCCGGCGACGAGGTGATCGTCCCCGCCTACACCTTCGTCGCCAGCTACAGCGCGATCATCTTCTGCGGCGGCGTGCCGGTCCTCGCCGAGATCGACGAGAGCCTGAACCTCGATCCCGGCGACATCGAGAAGCGGATCACCCCGAAGACGAAGGCCGTCATGCCCGTGCACATGCTCGGGAACGCCTGCGACATGGACGAGATCCTCGCGGTCGCGGGGAAGCACGCCCTCGCGGTGCTCGAGGACGCCTGCCAGGCCGCGGGCGGGTCGTACCGGGGGAGGCGCCTCGGGACCCTGGGAAGGATGGGAGCGTTCTCCCTCAACATCTTCAAGACGATCACGAGCGGCGACGGCGGGGCCGTCGTCACCGACGACACCGACCTCTACCAGCGGGCCTTCGCCGTCCACGACCAGGGCCACCTCCCGAACCGGACGGGCGTCGAGGTCGGCGCCCGGAGCATCCTCGGCCTGAACTTCCGCATGAACGAGCTGACCGGGGCGGTGGCGCTCGCGCAGCTCCGCAAGCTGGACCGGCTCGTGGCGACGCTGCGGGAGAAGAAGGCGAAGCTCAAGCGCCGGATCGAGGGCGTCCCCGGGATGCGCTTCCGGAAACTGCCCGACCCCGAAGGCGAGTGCGCCACGCTCTGCACCGTCCTCTTCGACGACCCGGCGCGGGCCTCGCGCGTGGCAAAGAAGCTGGGCACGACGACGGTGGACGGCAGCGGCTGGCACGTCTACGCGAACATGGAGCACGTGGGCCGCTGGCTCGCGGAGCACGGTCGCCCGCACGGCAAGGGAGCCTATCCGCGCACCGACGCCATCCTCGCCCGCGCCATCAACCTGAGCGTGGGGGTCGTGGACGCGGGACTCGGCGCGGCCTTCGGCATCAACATCCGCTCGACGGACGAGGACATCGAACGTGCCGCGCAGACGTTCCGGGCGGCCTGCGCGGAATGAGCCGCGAGCCATTCGGGTTTCCGAATCGCCGGATCGACGCAACGCATGTCATTGAGCCTGCGCGATTAAGGAAACCGGTTTCGTGAATTGGATCCCTCCAGGCGCTTGAATCCGTAAGGCCCTGAGAGAGTGCGAGTTACCGCTCACTTTTCCCTTGACAATATCTATGACGTGCTCTTACAAAGTATACCGAGTTACAGGAAGCCCGCCGTCTCGAACTCTCTGTTTCAGGTGGGGACCCACCGGACGAGCCGGCACCTTCCGTTTCGCGATGTGGGGAGTGAAATGAAAGCAATGAGGAAGAGACGAGCGGTCTGGCTCGCCGCCCTGCTTCCTGTGCTCCTGCTGGTGGCCTCCACCGCCTGGGCGCAGAAGACCGTCGGGGAGGTGCGCGGGACCGTCACGGACACGAGCGGTGCCGTACTGCCGGGCGCCACCGTGAGCCTGACGAACGTGAACACGGGCTACGCGAGGACGGTCACGACCGACACAAAGGGAGACTTCGTCTTCCCGGTCGTGGATGGCGGCCGGTACCGCGTGGACGTCGCGCTCCAGAGCTTCAAGAAGTACAGCCGGGAAGTCGTCGTGAGCGCCCTGGAGACGGTGCACGTCCAGGCGAAGCTCGAGGTGGGCAACCTCCAGGAAGCGGTCGAGGTGACCGCCGCCGTCGAGGCAGTCAACACCACGAGCGGCGGCGTCAGCCAGAAGATGCAGAAGGAAGTGCTGGAGATGCCGAACCTCAATCGCTACGGCTTCGCCAACGCGACCCTGATGCCCTCGATCCAGCAGTCCGAGGAGCGGCGCGAGACGATCAACGCGTCGGTCGCCGGGAACACCTCGAACCGCAACGCCTTCTACATCGACGGCGCCGAGGCCACCGACCCCTGGCGGGGCTGGTCGCCCCGGCAGCCTGTCGTGGACGCCTTCGAGGAGATCGTCGTGAACACCGCCGGGGCCACGGTGGATGTCGGCTCCAACTTCGGTGGCACCTACAACGCGATCTTCAAGTCCGGGACCAACAGCTTCCACGGCAGCGCGTGGTACTTCTTCCGCGACAGCGGCCTCAACGCCAACTCCTGGGTCAACAATCGGGTGGGCCTCGACAAGCCCGACGACCCCCTCAAGTACTGGGGAGGCCAGGTCGGCGGCCCGATCATCAAGGACAAGCTGTTCTTCTACGTGACGGGCAGCCGGGAGACGGACAAGACGCCCTACAGCCAGACGGGCCTCTTCGCGCCGACCTCGGCCATGCTCAACGGTGACTTCTCCAGCCTGGGCCTCGGGAGCAACTTCTCCATCATCGACCCGAGCACCGGGCAGCCCTTCCCGGGCAACGTCATCCCGCAGTCGCGGATCAACTCCGTGTCGAAGGCCTTCTGGGACCAGTACGGGTACAGCATCCCGGCCTACGGCGACACCTACAGCTTCCAGTTCGCCAACGAGCGGAAGGTCACGAACATCAACGCGCGCGTCGACTACAACCTCAGCCAGCAGCACCGCCTGACCCTGAGCGGCTACTACTTCGTCAACAAGACGACGTCTCCCGACGCCCGCGTCCAGAGCATCTCGGGGTCGGCGACGGGCGGCACGTCGGGCAACACGTTCCAGAAGGGCGGCAACGAGCTGTCCGAGTTCCCGCAGACCGTGCTCAACGCGAAGTGGACCTGGACCCCGAAGTCCAACCTGGTCATCGAGACCCGCGCCTCTTACTCCAAGATGCCGGAGAAGGTCGTGCTGGCCGAGGACTCGCTGGGCACCACGCTCGGCACGCTCGGGGCGAACGACCCGCTGCCGCGGCCCGACGCCCCCGAGCTCCTGCCGACCATGGTGATCGGGAACTGGTGGGGCGACAAGGAGGGCGCCGTCCTCTTCAACGGCTGGACGACCGACTTCACCGTCAAGAACCTGACCCTCGGCTCCTCGGCGACCTGGGTCAAGAGCTCGCACAGCATCAAGGTCGGCGCGGAGTTCCAGGACGGGAGCTTCAACACGATCAAGCCAGCCCGCGACAACCAGAACGGGATGAACTTCCCCGGCAACTACACCTCGGCCAACAACCCGTCCCTGGGCGGGAGGGGCGCCACGTTCGCGCACGGCTTCGCCGACTTCCTGCTGGGCCGCTACGACACCTATGGCATGGGCGACGGGTTCGACGAGACCCTCCAGTCGTGGAACCTCGGCCTCTACGCGATGGACACCTGGCGCATCACGCCCCGTCTGACCATCACGCCCGGGCTGCGGCTCGAGTACAACAGCGGGATCAGCGAGATCCAGAACCGGCTGACCATGTACCGTCCTGGCCTCCAGTCGACGATCTACCCGACCTACCCGTCGGGTGTCGTGGTCGCCGGCGATGCCGGCCTCCCCGACACTCTGTCGGGCAGCTTCACGAAGCTCGCGCCTCGCCTCAACTTCGCGTACGACGTCATGGGCGACGGGAAGATGGCCGTTCGCGGTTCGGTGGGTCTCTACTACGGTCGGGACGTGATGGCTCTCTACGAGTCGAACTACATGAACCGGCCGCCGTTCACGGGGGGGTCCGTCATCGCCCGCAACGGCATCATCTCGGACCCCTGGCTGACCAGCCAGAACCCGAGGTACACGACGGTTCCGTTGCCCTTGACGGACCAGAACCCGGCCGCCTACCAGTGGCCTTCGCAGGTGACCAACCTCCGTGGCCTGTCCCCGGCCTACAGTCTCCCCTCGTCGGTGCAGTGGAACATCGCCGTCGAACGAGAGCTCACCCGCGGGGTCCGTCTCGAGGCGAGCTACCAGGGCAACAGCTCGACCTCGCAGCCGGTCCAGATCCCGTCCAACTTGCCGGTCTGGGCCGACGGCGCGACCGACAGCGGGTCGAGCTACCAGGAGCGCCGGCCGGACCAGTTCCTCGGCGACAACGGCAGCTGGGTCTACAACGACGGCCGCTCGCGGTTCGACCAGTTCCTGCTGATCGCCCGCGCCAACCGCTCGAACCTGTTCGCCCAGCTGAGCTGGGCCTACACCCACGCGCGGCGCAACTTCAGCGACACGAGCTCCGTCCAGACAAACCGCGACTGGGATTCTGGGATCGTGAATCCTTACGACACCAGCCAGCTGCGGGACTTCCAGAACGACCAGACGATCGCCGGCTTCTTCGTCTGGAACCTGCCCTTCCTGCGCGGGAACGACTCGGCTCTCGGCAAGATCGCCGGGGGCTGGTCGCTGACGGCGAACGGCTACTGGAACTTCAACCGACAGGGCGTGGGCGTCTACGCCGGGTACGACTCGAACGCGGACAACGCGGGCCCCGACTACGCCAAGGTCGTAGGCGACGTTTCGTACCCGAAGACGGAGATCACCAACCAGGGCGACCTGCTCTACCAGTGGTTTGACCCGTCGGCATTCGCGTACCCGAACGGCACCCTCGACCGGACCTTCGCCTCCACGACGAGTTCCGACGGCCGGAACATCCTCGACCAGCTCCCCTGGCGCTGGGGCGTGAATGCGGGCCTGATGAAGGACTTCAGGATCGTGGCCGACACCAAGCTGCAGTTCCGGCTCGAGGTCTTCAACCTGTTCAACCACGCGAACCTCAACGACCCGAACGGCAGCGTGAACAGCGCGGACTTCGGCAAGATCCGCGGCAAGTACGGCGACGGGCGCCGCATCCAGCTGGGGCTCAGGTTCATCTTCTAGAGTCGTTCCTGCGTTCCGGGCCGGGGTCCGAAGGGGCCCCGGTCCGGGCGCGTCCTCCACGGGCTCTGCTGTCGCGCAGGTTAGAGTAGAGGGCGCGTGGGGGCCATCTGAGTCGGGACAGCACAGAGTGCCGCTCCCGGACGGGAGCCGCCAGGGGGCTCGCCATGGCCCTCGTAGTCACGGGCGCCGCGTTCGCTGGGCCGCCCCATGATCCGGTCGTGTTCGAGCCGATGAAGACGACCGGGCTACTCTTCGTGGTCGAGCCGAGCCGCACGCCCCACCGCCATCAGCCCGAAACCATGATCTCGGGGATCGCCCTCCTCGACTACGACGGCGACGGCCGGCTCGACATCTACGCCGTCAACGGCGCCACGATGCCAGGTCTCGACAAGAGCGATCCGAAGTTCCACAACCGGCTCTTCAGAAACCGCGGCCACGGCACCTTCGCGGACGTCACCGACGCCGCCGGCGTCGCCGGCAAGGGCTACGAGCTCGGCGTGGCCACGGGAGACTACGACAACGACGGGGACACCGACCTCTTCGTCGCCGGCCTGCGGGCGAACGTGCTCTACCGCAACAACGGGGACGGGACGTTCACGAACGTGACCGCGAGAGCCGGCCTCGCCGCGCGCGATCCCGACTACGGCACGCTCTGGTCCGTGGCCGCCGCCTTCTTCGACTACGACAAGGACGGGTGGCTCGACCTCTTCGTCTCGAACTACTGCGTCTGGGATCCCGCGACCGAGCCCATCTGCAACCGGCCGGAGGCGCCGGATTACTGCCACCCCGACGGCTACAAGGGCCTGCCGAACTCCCTCTACCGCAGCAACGGCGACGGCACGTTCACTGACGTGTCGGTGGCGACCGGCATCCGGGCCCACGTCGGCAAGGGCATGGGCATCGGCCTCGCCGACTTCGACGAGGACGGCTGGCCGGACGTGTTCGTCTCCAACGACAACGAGCCCGCCTTCCTATTCCACAACCAGAAGGGGCGTCGCTTCGAGGAGGTGGCTCTCGCCGCGGGAGTGGCCTACACCGAGATCGGCAAGGAGATCTCGGGCATGGGGGCGGACGCGGGCGACTTCGACAACGACGGCCGCCCCGACATCTTCCAGACCGCCCTCGACGGGGAGACGATGCCGCTCTTCCGGAACCGCGGCGGGATGGCCTTCGAGGACTGGACCGGCCCCGCCGGACTCGTGGCCCCGACCCTCGCGAACACAGGCTGGAGCAACGGCATCGTGGACTTCAACAACGACGGCTGGAAGGACCTTTTCGTGGCGGGAGGCGGCGTCGTCCACCCGAAGGGCGACTTTGCCGAGCGCGCCCCCCGCGCCAACACCGTCTACGTGAACCTGAAGAACGGCAGGTTCGTGGACGCCTCGGCCAGCGCGGGAACGGAGTTCGCGAGCCGCCGGGCCGTCCACCGCGGCGCCGCCTTCGGCGACCTCGACGACGACGGCCGGGTGGACGCGGTGGTGAGCGCCCTCGAGGCGCCGCTCGAGATCTGGCGCAACGTCAGCCCGGCGCCGAACCACTGGCTGCTCGTCAGGACCGTCGGGTCCCGGAGCAATCGCGACGGCATCGGCGCCCGGCTCCGGGTGACCAGCGCCTCCGGGGTGCAGCACAGCGCCGTGAACACGGCGGTCGGCTACGGCTGCGCCTCCGACCGACGCGTGCATTTCGGGCTCGGGCCGGACTCCGTCGTCAAGGAGCTGCGGGTCGAGTGGCCGAGCGGGACCGACCAGACGCTCAGGGACGTGCCCGCCGACAGGATCATCACCGTCCGCGAGGACGAGGCCGGCGTTGCTTCCGACGAAGCCACCGTGAAGAAACCATGAGCTCTAGAGTGTCGAAGACGACCCGTCCCGCCCGGCGGCGGGACGGAGGGGCAGGCGACGGTCAGAGGGTGCCGCTCACGATCCGGGACGTCGCGGCCGTGGCGCAGGTGTCCCAGGGGACCGTCTCCAAGGTCCTGAACGACGCCCCCGGAGTCGGCGCCGAGACCCGTAGCCGCATCCTCCAGCTCATCCAGGACCTCGACTACCACCCCGACGCGTCCGCCCGCAGCCTCGTCGCCGGCAGGACCGGGAGCATCGGGGTGATCATTCCCCACACGGGCAGCTACTCGATGGCCAGCGCCTACTGGCCGGTCCTGCTGACCGCGATCACCGACAAGGCGGCGGAGCGAAACCTGAACGTGCTGCTGTCCACGGCTCGCGCCGAAGAAGACGTCGATTCGGCCTACCAGTCCATCCTGAGGGGCCGGCGCATCGACGGCCTCGTCGTCGGCGCCGAGCAGTTCGGCCAGAAGCAGCTGGTGGAGCTGCTGTTCAAGGGCTTTCCATTCGTCCTGGTCGGCAAGAGCCCGTTCGTCTCGCACTGGCACGTCGACGTCGACAACGCGGGAGGGGCGGCCGGCATGACCCGCCACCTGCTCCAGCTGGGCCACCGGCACGTGGCGCTCCTCGCCGGACCCGAGGACTACCCCAGCGTGCAGAAGCGGGTCCAGGGCTACCGGGCGGCGATGTCCGCCGCCGGGCTCGAGCCCCGGGCCTTTCATTGCGCGTACCACGACGAGAGTGCGACGCGGGCGATCAAGGAGCTCCTGAAGGCGCAGCCCCGGGCGACCGCGCTCTTCGTGGCGGCCGGGGACCTCGTGACACCGGCCCTCGCCGCCACGAGGGAGCTCGGGCTGGCCGTCCCGTCGGACCTGGCCCTGGCCGCCTTCGACGACCACCCCTACTACGAGTACTTCCGCTCTCCGATCACCGCGGTGAGCCAGCCGACACACGACCTGGGACAGGCGGCGGCCGACCTCCTCTTCGCCTTGATGGACGGCCAGCCCCCCGAGCGCCGCGACGTCATCCTGCCGACGCGTCTGGTGATCCGCAGCTCCTGCGGGTCCGGGACCCCGTAGGCGAAACGGCCGGCGATCGTTGCGCCGGCGGCGCCGGCCGGGCCATGATCCCGCGCATGTCACGGCCGGAGAGCACCGCCGAGTTCACCCTGAAGGCCGTCGCCACCGGGGTCGTGCTGGGCATCGTGTTCGGGGCCGCGAACGCGTACCTGGGGCTACGGGTGGGGATGACGGTCTCCGCGTCGATCCCGGCGGCGGTGATGACGGTCGCGGCCTTCCGGCTCCTGCGCTCGAAGGCTACGATTCTCGAGGCCAACCTCTCGCAGACGGTGGCCTCGGCCTCGACCGCGCTCGCAACCGGCACCATCTTCACGATCCCCGCGCTCTTCCTCTGGGGCATGGTGCCGCCGTACATGCAGGTGGTCGCGCTCGCGTTCCTCGGCGGCCTTCTCGGCCTGTCCGCGATGATCCCGCTGCGGCGGCTGCTGATCGTGACGGCGCACGACGAGCTGCCGTACCCGGAGGGCACGGCCTGCGCCGAGGTACTCCGGGCCACGAGCGGCGAGAGCGAGGGGGCGGCGAGGGGCAGCGCCTGGATCTTCCGCGGGATGGCGGTGGGTGCCGCGGTCAAGGTCCTGATCTCCCTCGGCGTATCTCATTCCCGGAGAGCTGCACGCGGCGCTGCCCGTGCTGCCCAAGGCCGAGCTGGCCCTCGAGGTCGCCCCCGCCCTCCTCGGCGTCGGCTACATCCTCGGCTACCGCCAGTCCGCCGTGTGCGTCGCGGGCGCTCTCATCTCGGCGGTGACGCTCACCCCGCTCATCGCCTGGCTGGGGGCGAGCCTCCAGGCTCCGCTCTACCCCGAGACCGAGCGGCTCGTGTCCCAGATGAGCGCGGACGACATCTGGGAGCGGTACGTGCGCTACATCGGGGCCGGCGCCGTGGCCACCGCGGGGATCCTCACCGTCCTGCGCGGGCTGCCGACGATGGCGGCAGCCTTCCTCGCGGTGGCGCGCGGCCTGCGCCGCGCCGGCGGCGGGACCGGGGAGCCCGGTCACGCCGAGCGCACCGACCGCGACCTGCCGGCTGGATTCGTGGTCGGCGGCGTCGCGGCGGTGGTGCTGGTGGCCGGCCTCGTCCCCGGCGTCTTCGCCGGCGACATGGCCCCGCTGCAGCGCGCCGTGCTGGCGGCGGGGGTCGGGGTCTTCGGAGTGCTCTTCGTGGCGGTGGCCGCACGCATCGTCGGGATCGTCGGCGTCTCTTCGCAGCCGACCTCCGGCATCGCGCTCGTGACGCTGCTCGGCACCGCCTCGGTCTTCGCCGCCGCGGGATGGGTGGACCCGGGGGCGCGCGCCGGGGTCCTGACCGTCGGCACGATCGTCGCGATCGCGGCGAGCAAGGCCGGCGACATCTCGCAGGACCTGAAGACGGGCTGGCTCGTGGGCGCGACCCCGGCGCGGCAGCAGCTCGGGCAGCTCATCGGCGCCGGCTTCGCGTGCTGGGCGGTGGCGGCGACGGTGCTGCTGCTCGGCAAGGCGTACACGTTCGGGTCGCCGCAGCTCGCCGCCCCCCAGGCCATGCTCATGAAGACGATCATCGAGGGTGTCCTGGCCGGAGCGCTGCCCTGGGGCCTCGTCCTCACCGGGGCCGGCCTCTCGATCGGCGCCATGCTCTGCGGCGCCTCGGGCCTCGCCTTCGCGATCGGCGTGTACCTGCCGCTCGCCAGCATGGCGCCCCTCTACGTGGGCGGATGCGTCCGCGCGCTGGCCGAGCGGGGTCTCGGGACGCGGAGGGAAGGCGACAGCGACCCCGGCGTGCTCGCCGCGTCGGGCCTCGTGGCCGGCGAGGGGCTGGCCGGCGTATTGGTGGCCGGGCTCGTGGCCGCCGGTCTGGCGCCGAAGGCCCTCGACCCGCGACTCGGAGGGCTCCCCGGAAAGGCCGTCGCCCTAGCGGTCGCGGCCGCAGTCTCCGTCTTTCTCTACCGCGGCGGGCGCGGCCGCGCGCAGTAGCGCGTCCGTTCCCTGCGCGAGCGAGCCGACCCAGACGCGGAAGGCGGCTTCGGAGGCGGCCTGCGAGACCCGCGGCACCGCGGTGCCAGCGTCGCGCTTGCGGATCTCGTCCACCTTCTTGAGGATGGCGATGCCGGTCTCCGCGTGGCCCCCCCGGGCCATCTCCTCGGCCACGCTCGCGATGACGGCGAGCGCGTCGTTCTCCTGGCCGGCGTCGAGCATCAGCTTCGCGAAGTGGAGGCGCACCCTCGGGCTCCACTCCGAGCCGCCGAAGTGGGCGGCGAGGACCGCCGCCGCGCGCTCGGGGCTCGCCTCCCCCGGAAGGGCTCGGACGGCGGTCTCCTCCGGGCTCTGCGCGCGGAAGTCGCGGGCGGCCTCGAGGATGGGCCGGGCCGCCGGCCGCGCATCGACGAGGATCTCCAGCGCCCAGTGCTCGATTTCGAGCAGCTCACCGTCGGCGACCGCCACCACGGTCGCCGAGCGCGGCTTCCCGGAGAGCGCCGCCACCTCGCCGAAGAAGTCGCCCGCGTCGAGGCGTCGGATCTCGAGCGGCCGTCCGTGCCCGCCGACCACGAGGATGCGCACGCTGCCGCTCGCGATGACGAAGATGCTGTCGCCGGGGTCGCCCTCGCTCACCACGATGCCGCCCGCGCGCACGACGCGGCGATGCAGGCCTTCCGCGACGCGGCGGAAGAGGTAGTGCTGGAGCTCGGAGAAGAGCGCGCGGGCGAGGGCCTCGCGCCCGGGACTGGCCGGCCGGTCCCCGAGGCCGCGGACGAAGGCCAGCAGCTCTTTGTCGAGGCCGAGCGCCTCGTGGTCGGCCGGCTCCGCCCTCGCGGGCCGGGCCTTCCCGGCGGCGTCGTACGGGTCGGTCTTCTCCTCGGGCCGGCGGACCGAGGCCTCCGCCGCCGCGATCCGCGCCCGCGCCGTGCGCGCGAGGGCCTCGAAGCGGCTCCGCACCTCCGAGTGGTCCGGCGCCACGGCGTCCGCGCGGCGCAGCGTCTCGAGGGCCCGGTCGTGGAAGCCGTAGCGCGCCAGCTCGTCCGCGACACCGAGCAGGATGGGCAGGGCCTGCGCGCCACGGTCGGCGAGGACCAGCAGGTCCGCGAGGCGGAGGCGCTCGGCGAGCGTCGGGGTGCGGTTCTGGATCTCGGTACGCAGGACGGCGACGGCCTGCGCGTAGCGTCCCTTCGCCACGAGCTCGTCGACACTCGGCGGCCGGTTGCGGGCGAACCAGTCGAGAACCATGGTCGCGTCCTGTGGGATTGTCCTACGGCGACCGTCTCGCCGTCGCCATGAAAGGCGTGTTGCGCTCCTCGACGAGCTGGCCCCCGGCTCCGATCGCGACGAGACCGGCGCCCGGTCCCACCTCCCCGAGCACCCGGAGGGCGGCCTCGGCCAGCGCGGCGCCGTCCCCGACGAGGTCGGCCAGCCGCTTGGCGGCGAGCTTCACCAGGATCCGCTCGCCCACGCCGGTCATGGACACGCCGACTCGCGCCGTGCAGTAGGTCCCGGCGCCGATGACCGGGGTGTCGCCGACGCGGCCGGGGTAGCACTGGCCCGTCCCGCCGGTCGAGGTGGCGGCGGCGAGCCGCCCCTCGGCGTCCAGGGCGACGCAGCCGACCGTCCCCAGCCTCGGGTTCTCGGCCTTCCACGCCGCGGCCATCGCCGCGTAGTCGAGGCGCCGGCAGGCGCCGTCGAGGTGGTCCTGCCAGTAGGCGATCTTCGCCGGCGTCGCCACGACTCCCACGTCGTGACCGAGGCGGGCGGCGAGGGCGAGGGCCTCGGGGCCGGCGAGCATCACGTGCGCGTCCTGCTCGAGGAGATAGCGGGCGAGGCTCACCGGGTGGGGAAGGAGCGGCACCTGCGCCACCGCGCCCGCCCGCCCGTCGCCCGCCATGATGCTCGCGTCGAGGCGCGCGACGCCGTCGGCCTGCAAGTAGGCGCCGGTGCCCGCGTTCAGCAGCGGCTCGTCCTCGAGCGCGCGCACGGCGGCCTCGGCCGCGTCGAGGGCGCTTCCGCCCTCCCGCAGCACGCCCCAGCCGGCGTCGGCCGAGCGCTCGCAGGCGCCGGTGCGCGCAGGCTCCTCGCCGGGGGGCGGCGTCCCGCACCCGCCGTGCACGATCAGCGCCGGTCCCATGGTCTCGTCCCTCCCGAGTCACGACCGGCGGAACGCCGGTCGCCTTGTGCGAGGACCAATGTCACCCGAGGAGCCCGGTCATGCAATGCGACGAGGGGTCCGCAATCTCGGCGGATCCATCCGGACCCGGCCCCAGGAGGTTCCCTCGGGATGACAAGTTCCTTGGCAGCGCGGCATCGGTGTCTACGTGCGAGCGATCGGCCGACCCACAGTAGGCCATCGGTCAGGACCCGCTGCAACTCCCTCCGTCTTGCATGTCCGCCCGCATCTGGCCGAAGCTTGCGCTCGCGAAAGTGGAGGCCCGGCTATGACCCGATTTCCCCTCGCCCTGCTCGTCGCCGGCCTGACCCTGCCCGGCGCCGCGTCCGTCCCGGCCGCCCCGCCGAGGGAGACGCGGCTCGTCGTCATTGGCGGGGGCGACCGTCCGCCCGAGGCCCTGGCTCGCTTCGTCGCGTGGGCCGGCGGAGGGTCGGCCCGCGTCCTTGTCATCCCCTGGGCGAGCGGGGAGCCGAAGGAGAGCTGCGAGGCCATCATCGAGGAGCTGAAGCCGCACGCGCCCGGGGAAGCGACCTGCGCGCCTCACGCCACCCTGGATGCGGGAGGGAAGGCGGCGCCCCTCGACAAGGCGAAGAGGGCCGTCGCGCTCGGCGCTCTCTCGAGGGCCACGGGCGTCTTCTTCACGGGCGGCGATCAGGCGCGCATCATGGACGTGCTGGCCGATGCGGAGCTGCTCACCGCAGTGAGGGCGCGCTTCGCGGCGGGCGTCGCTTTCGGGGGAACGAGCGCCGGCGCCGCCGTGATGTCGGCCCGGATGATCACGGGGGAGGGGGACTTCACGGTGATCGACGGGGACAAGGTGGAGGTGCGGCCGGGGCTGGGGCTCGTCGAGGGCGTGATCGTGGACCAGCACTTCGTGAAGCGGCAGCGGCAGAACCGCCTCTTCGGCCTCGTCCTGAAGCACCCCGAGGAGCGGGGGGTCGGGATCGACGAAGACACGGCCCTGGTGGTGACCGGCGGCTACCACGCCGAGGTGGTGGGGAAGGGACTGGTGATGCTCGTGGACGCGAAGGGCCGGGATCGACTGGAGATCACGCTCCTCCGCCCCGGCCAGAAGACGGACCTTCGGGAACGGCCATGAGGACACGACACGAGGAAGCCGGGAGAAGCCGTAGGCGTCACGGGTGGCTTCGTCCCCGAGCTGCTTCTCTACGAGGCTCTCGACATCCCTAGCACGCACGACTCGAATCGGCGTGCTCGGGGGACCAGATCTCTCGCAACGCCCCCTCGACAGGGGCGTTGCTCGGGCGCTAGTGCATCCTGGCGTACTTGGCCTGGAGCTCGTCCTTCGACTCCGCGTGCTCGGGGTCGCTGACGATGCAGCCGTCCACCGGGCACACCTCGACGCACCGGGGGTTGTCGTAGGCCCCCACACACTCGGTGCACTTCTCGGGGTCGACAAGGTAGATCGAATCGCCCGCGGTGATGGCCGTGTTGGGGCACTCCGGCTCGCACGCGCCGCAGCTGATGCACTCGGCCACGATCTTCATCGCCATGAAGTCAACTCCTCCAGAGGGGCTATCCGACCGCGCGCAAACCTTGCGCCCAGGGAAACCCAGCCGCGGGATGAAGATGCACGTTTCCTGCCACTTTGGGCGGATTGGGCGCTCGGAGGCCGTTCAGCCCGTCTGACGTTATACTTGCGGGCGGACTTGCGGGCCGCGAGCGGGCCCGCGGAGCAGCGCGTGCACATCCTCTACAGCCTTCTTCTGACGGCCGCTTTCGTCCTCGCCTTGCCCTGGTTCCTCTGGAAGGGCCGCTCCACCGGCAAGTACCTGCGGACCTTCCGCGAGCGGATGGGCCGCCTGCCCGTCTACCTGAACGTGGACGGCGACCGGTCCGTCTGGATCCACGCCGTGTCCGTCGGCGAGGTCCTGGCCGCCCGGCCGCTCGTGCCGGCGCTGCGCGAGCGCTTTCCCGGCCACCGCATCTTCCTCTCCACGACCACGATGACCGGAAACGCGGTGGCGAAGAAGAGCGTGCGCGGCGTGGACGGCCTCTTCTACGCGCCCTTCGACTTCCCGCACGCGGTGCGTCGGGCCCTGGAGGTGCTCAACCCGTCGCTGCTCGTCCTCGTCGAGACGGAGCTCTGGCCGAACCTCGTCCACGAGGCGTGGCGGCGCGGCACGCGCATCGCCCTCGTGAACGGCCGCATCTCGCCGCGGTCGTTCCCACGCTACAGGCTCGTGCGCCGTTTCCTCCGAAGGGTGCTCTCCGAGATCGATCTCTTCCTCATGCAGGGAGAGGCCCACGCCGAGCGCATGCGCGCCCTGGGGGCGCCCGCCGACCGCGTGCAGGTGACGGGCAACCTGAAGTTCGACGCCGTCGAGCCGGGCCGCATCCCGGAGCGCCTCGCGCGTCTCCTCCAGGGCGGCGCGGCGCCGCGGCCGCTGTGGGTCGCGGGGAGCACGGTGGGGGGCGAGGAGGAGCTGGTGCTCTCCGCCTTCCACCGGGTGCGCGAGCGCGTGCCGCAGGCGCGCCTCCTCGTCGCCCCCCGCCACCCGGAGCGCTTCGCCGCCGTGCCCGCGCTCGTCGAGGCGGCTGGGTTCCGGTGCCTCCGTCGCAGCGCGCTCGACCCCGCGGCGTGGCGCGACGGAGAGGTGCTGCTCCTCGACACCCTCGGCGAGCTGGCCCAGGTCTACGCCCTCGCCAGCGTCGTCTTCGTCGGCGGCAGCCTCGTCCCCTCCGGCGGCCACAACATCCTCGAGCCCGCCGTCGCCGGCAAGGCCGTGGTGGTGGGGCCCCACATGGAGAACTTCCAGGAGATCGCCGACCAGTTCCGCTCCGAGAGCGCGATGGTGCAGGTGGCCTCCCCGGACGAGCTCGCGCGCGAGGTCGCGGCCCTCCTCCTCGACGAGGGTCGCCGCCGCGGTCTCGGCGAGCGGGCGCGCGCCCTCGTGGGCAGGAACCGCGGAGCGGTGCAGCCGCACCACGGACGCGCTCTCGTCCCTGCTGGCGTGAGGCAGCTCCTGGGCTCGGCCTTCGGCGCTTTGGCCTCGCTTCGCGTCGCCGCGTACCGCCGCGGCCTCCTGACGCGCGCCCGGCTGGCCGGGCCTGTCGTGAGCGTGGGAAACCTGGGCGTGGGCGGCAGCGGGAAGACGCCGGTCGTGGTGCGGGTGGCCGAGATCCTGCGCGACGCGGGCGAGCCCGTGTCCGTCCTCAGCCGCGGGTACGGCGGCCGCTTCCGCGGCGAGGCGCTCGTCGTGAGCGACGGCTCCGCCGTGCTCGCGGGCGCGGCCGAGGCGGGGGACGAGCCGGTGATGCTGGCCCGCGCGCTGCCGGGCGTCGTCGTGGCGGTGGGACCGCGGCGCGACGCGGTGGGCCGCGCGGTGGAGGCCCGCTTCGGCCGGCGCGTTCACGTCCTCGACGACGGCTTCCAGCACCTGCGCCTCGAGCGCGACCTCGACCTCGTGTGCCTCGACGTGCGCGACCTCGAGGACCGGCCGATCCCCGCGGGACGCCTGCGCGAGCGTCCCTCGGCCCTCGCCCGCGCCGACCTCGTCCTGCTGACCCGCATCGAGGCCGTGTCCGAGCCCGATCTCCGGGCCCTCGAGTTCCGGCTCGGCCCGGAGCGGACCTTCCGGGTCGCGCGGCGGCCGGCCGGGTGGAGGACTCTCGAAGGCGCCGCGTCCGCGCCGCCTGACCAGGTCTTCCTCCTCGCCGCCATCGCGCGGCCGGAGCGGTTCGAGCGGGACGTGTCCGGGGCCGGCGTGGTGATCCTCGGCCGCGCCTTCTTCCGCGACCACCACCGCTTCCGTGCGGGCGAGCTGGCCTCGGTGGCGGCGCAGGCCCGCGCCTCCGGGGCGAGCGCGATCGTCACCACCGCGAAGGACGCCGTCCGGCTCGAGGACGCGTCTCCCTTCGGTCTGCCGGTCGTGGTGCTGGGGATCGCCGCCCAGGTCTCGGACGAGGCGCGGCTTCGCGCGCGGCTCCTCTCCGCCGTCGGGAGGGCCGGCTGAAGCGGGAGCGGCGCCACGCGCTCGAGGCGGCGGCCGCCGCCGTCGTCTCGGCGCTCGTGCGCCGCTTGCCGCGCCCCGTCGTGCTGGCCCTCGGCCAGAGACTGGGCCGGCTGTGGGGCGCCCTCGACCGGCGCCACCTCGCGATCGCCGCCGACAACCTGCGCCACGCGTTTCCCGATTGGGAAGAAGAGCGCATCCAGGCGACGGCGCGCGGCGTCTACGCGCACTTCGGGACCGTGCTCCTCGACATACTCTGGATGGAGGGGCGGCCCGTGGAGGAGCTCCTCGCGCTGGCCGACGTCGAAGGGCTCGAGCACCTCACGGCCGCGCTCGCCCGGGGCGGCGGGGTCGTCTCCCCCCTGGCCCACATCGGCAACTGGGAGTTCCAGGGCGTCACCACGGCCCCGCTGGTCGGCCCCTCGGCGGTGGTCGCCCGTCCGCTCGACAACCCGGCTCTCGACCGGCGGCTGGTCTCCTTCCGCGCCTCGACCGGGAACATCGTCATCTACAAGCAGAGGGCCCTCTCCCAGATCTTGAAGAACCTGCACGAGGGGCGGATCGTGGCGGTCGTGGTCGACCAGAACGTCCAGGCCAAGGACGGGATCTTCGTGCGCTTCTTCGGTCGTCCCGCCTCTACGACGACCGTGGCGGCGGCGCTCGCGCTGAAGACGGGCTGTCCCATCGTGCCGGCGCATTGCGTGCTGCGCGGCGACGGTCGCTACCGCATGGTGTACGGCCCCCCGGTGGAGTGGTCGAGCTCGGGCCGGCGCGGCGAGGACGTCGCCCGGCTCACGCAGGCGATCGCGACGATCATCGAGGGCTGGGTGCGGGAGACCCCCGAGCAGTGGCTTTGGCTGCACCGGCGCTGGAAGACCCAGCCGCCGTCATCCCGAGTCACGACCGGCGGAACGCCGGTCGCCCTGAGCCATGACTTGTCATCCCGAGAAGCACCGTCCGAGCCGGGCGACGAGGGATCCGCAATCCCGGCGGACCCCTCGCACGCCGACTCGTCCGAACGTGCTCGGGGTGACAAGGGCGTCACGGAGGACGCATGAGCGACCCCGAACGCATTCTCGTCCGGGCGCCGAACTGGGTCGGCGACGCCGTGCTCTCCCTCCCCGCGCTGCGCGACGTGCGGCGGCGCTTCCCGGCCGCCCGGCTCGAGGTGCTCGCCCGGCCGTGGGTGGCCGAGCTCTACCGCGCCGTGCCCGGCGTCGAGGCGGTCGCCGAGAGCCGCGGGCACTCGGCGGACGTTCGCTCGCTGCGCGGGCGCTTCGACCTCGGCCTCGTCCTCCCGAACTCCTTCGGCACCGCGCTCGTGCTGTGGCGGGCGGGCGTCCCCGAGCGCTGGGGCTACGCGACGGACGGCCGCGGGGTGCTCCTCACGCGACGCTGCCGCGTGCCCGCGAGCGCCCGGGGCCGCAGCCAGGTGTACTACTATCGGGCCATGCTGGAAGGCCTGGGCCTCGCGGTCGAGGGAGAGCCCGACCTGTCGCTCGCCTGCCCCGACGAATGGTCCGCGCGGGGCCGGGCCCTTCTCGCGGACGACGGTCCCTGGGTCGGCGTCAACCCCGGCGCCTTCTACGGCACGGCCAAGCGCTGGCTGCCCGAGCGCTTCGCGGCGGCCGCGGACCTCGTGGCCCGCCGCCTCGGGGCGAGGGTTGCGATCGTAGGCGGGGCCGCCGAGCGCCCGCTCGGCGAGGCGATCGCCGGAGAGCTCGAGGCACCCGCGCGCGTCCTTTGCGGGGAGACGTCGCTGGGCGAGCTCGTGGGCGTGCTGAAGCACCTTCGCGTGCTGCTCACCAACGACTCCGGCCCCATGCACCTGGCGGCCGCCCTTGGCACCCCCCTCGTCGCCGTCTTCGGCTCGACCGACTGGACGGAGACGGCACCGGTCTCCGACCGCGCGCGCCTCGTGCGCGAGGACGCCGAGTGCGCGCCGTGCCTCCTGCGGGAGTGCCCGATCGACCACCGCTGCATGACCCGGGTCGGCGTCGACCGGGTGGCCTCCGCCGCGCTGGAGCTGGTCGCCTCGTGAGCCCGCGGAAGCGGCCGGCCATCTTCATGGACCGCGACGGGACGCTGTCGCACGAAGTGGGCTACGTCAACCACCCGACGCGCTTCCGGCTCTACCCGTGGACGGTCGACGCGGTGCGGTCCATAAACAAGGCGGGCTGGCTCGCGGTCGTGGTCACGAACCAGGCGGGCGTCGCGCGCGGCTACTTCCCGGAGTCGGTGTTCGAGGAGGTCCAGCGGCGGCTCCGGGAAGAGGTCGAGGCGGGAGGCGCGCGTTTCGACGCGGTCTACGCCTGCCTGCACCACCCGTCGGTGGGCCCGCCCCTCTACCGCGTGGACTGCGACTGCCGCAAGCCGCGCCCGGGCATGCTGCGGCGCGCCCAGGCGGAGCTGGGGGCCGACCTCCAGCGCTCGTGGGTGGTCGGCGACCGCCACGGCGACCTGCAGCTCGCCTGGAACGTCGGCGCGCGCGGCGCTCTCGTGAAGAGCGGCTACGGCCTCGGCGAGCTGACCAACCTCGCCCCGGGATGGTCGCGCAAGCCCGACCTCGTGGCCGAGAACCTCCTCGAGGCGGTGGAGCGGATCCTCGGGCGGGAGGCCGTGTGACGGACGTCGAGCGGCTCCTTGCGCTCGTCCGCGGCTTCCGGGGCCGGCGCGTGCTCGTCCTCGCCGACCTCGTGGCCGACGAGTTCGTCTACGGCCGGGTCGAGCGGATCAGTCGCGAGGCGCCGGTCCTCATCCTGAAGCACGACGCCACGGACGTGAGGCTCGGCGGCGGCGCGAACGCGGTCCACAACATACGCACCCTCGGCGGCGTGCCCCTGCCGTTCGGCGTCGTGGGGAGGGACGAGCACGGCCGGAGGCTGCGGGCGCTGCTGCGGGAGAAGGGCATCGCGGCGAAGGGGATCATCGACGAGGCCGGCTACCCGACGCCGGTGAAGTCGCGCATTCTCGCCGGCCGCGCGCATTCCACGAAGCAGCAGATCGTCCGCCTCGACCGCTACTCACCGCTCACGCCCAGGAGCGCCGCCCGGCGCGCCGTCCTCCGCTCCCTCCGCACGTTCCGGGGCGAGGTGGACGGCGTCCTGGTGAGCGACTACGGCTGCGGGCTCCTCGACGCCGCCCTGGTCCGGGCGGCGGTCGCCTTCGCGCGAAGGCACCGGGTCCCGGTGACCGTGGACTCCCGCTTCGACCTGCTCCGCTTTCGCGGCATGACCGCGGTCACGCCGAACGAGCCCGAGGTCGAGGACGCCCTCGGGATCACGATCGGCCACGACCGCCGGCGGCTCGAGGCCGCGGGGCGCACGCTCCTCGACAGGCTCGGCTGCAAGGCCGTGCTCGTCACCCGCGGGAGCGACGGCATGGCCCTCTTCGAGCCTGGGCGGGCGCCGCTGCACGTGCCCATCCACGGCACCGACGAGGTGGCGGACGTGACGGGGGCGGGGGACACGGTGATCGCGACCTTCACGCTCGCCCTCGCCACGGGAGCGACGCCGGCCGAGGCGGCCCGCCTCGCCAACTACGCGGGCGGCACCGTGGTGATGAAGCACGCCACCGCCACAGTCTCGGCCGAGGAGCTCCTCGCCGCGGTCCGGGAGGACGCGGGCCGGTGAGGGAGGCGGCGGCCAAGGTGGCCCCGCTCGAAGCCGTGCGCTCTCGGGTGGAGACGGCTCGCGGCGAGGGCCGCACGGTCGCGC
Organism: uncultured Acidobacteriota bacterium; assembly: GCA_963697835.1. Classification (GTDB taxonomy): domain Bacteria; phylum Acidobacteriota; class Vicinamibacteria; order Fen-336; family Fen-336; genus DATBSL01. The sequence continues at coordinate 978,190 of CAVOPG010000001.1, forward strand.
TCGCCAACGGCTGCTTCGACGTGCTGCACGTCGGCCACGTCCGCTACCTCGAGGGGGCCAGCGCGGAGGCGGACGTGCTCGTCGTCGGGGTCAACGGCGACGGCTCCGTCCGGCGCCTGAAGGGCGAGGGACGGCCCGTGATGCCCGCGGCGGACCGCGCCCTGCTCGTGGCCGCGCTTCGCGCGGTGGACCACGTCGTCGTCTTCGACGAGGACGACGTGACGCGGCTCCTCCTCGCCCTCCGGCCCGACGTGCACTGCAAGGGCACCGACTACACGGCGGAGACCATCCCCGAGAGGGACGTCGTGCGCTCCTACGGCGGCCGGGTGGCGATCGTGGGAGACCGCAAGGACCACGACACCCGAAAGATCCTCGCGAGGATAAGGCGTTGAAGGCGCTCCTCGTCCGGCTCTCCTCGATCGGCGACGTCGTGCACACGCTGCCGGCGCTCGCCGCGCTCCACCGGGCCGGTTGGGAGGCGGACTGGCTCGTGGAGCCGCCGTCCCGCGTCCTGCTCGACGGCAACCCGCTCCTGGCCCAGGTCAAAGCCGTGCCCTCGCGGAAGGCGCTCGGGTGGAGAGAGGCGCTCTCGACCGTCCGCTCGCTGCGTGCGCGGCGGTACGACGTGGCCCTCGACTTCCAGGGCCTCTGGAAGTCCGCGGCCTGGGCGAGGCTCAGCGGCGCCCGTCGCGTGGTGGGCTGGGAGAGCGGCTCGCGGCGCGAGCCGGCGTCGGCGATGCTGGTGCCCGAGCGTGCCGTGCGCACCGGCGGGGGGCACGTCATCGACAAGAACCTCGCGCTCCTCCTTTCGCTCGGCATCGATGCCGGGGAGCTGCGCGAGTTCCCGCTCCCCCTCTCCGCGGAGGCGGTGGCCCGGGTGGACGCCGGGCTCGCGGGCAAGGACGACGGCGGGCTCGTGGTGTTGAACCCCGGCGGCGGCTGGGCGAGCAAGCTCTGGCCGGCCGAGCGCTTCGGCGAGCTGGCGAACGGCCTGCGCGCCCTCGGCCTGCGGCCGCTCGTGACCTGGGGGCCGGGGGAGGTGGGCCTCGCGGATCGCGTCGTGGCGGCCTCGGGCGGCTCGGCCGCCCGCTCCTTCCCGACGACGCTCCTCGACTTCGTCGAGATCGCGCGGCGCGCCCGGCTCGTGGTGGCGGCCGACACGGGCCCTCTCCACCTCGCCTGCGCCGTCGGGACACCGGTGGTGGCGCTCTTCGGCCCCACCGAGCCGGCGCGCAACGGCCCCTTCGCGCGCGAGGACATTGTGATCCGGCGGACCCCGTCCTGCGCCCCCTGCTACAGCCGGACGTGCGTGCGCCACGCGGGCGTGATGGGCGGGATCGGGGTGGCCGAGGTCCTCGCCGCGGCGGAGAGGCGCCTCGCCGTGGCGCGGGAGCAGAGCTCGCGTGCCTTCTAGGTACCGCGTTCCCGCCGGCTGGGTGGCGGGCCTTCTCGTCTTCGCGCTCGCCCGGCCCACCCCGGTGTCGCTGCTCCTGGGACTGCCCCTCGCCGTCCTCGGCGAGGCGACCCGGATCTGGGCGTCCGGCCACATCGAGAAGACGAAGCGCCTCGCGACCGGCGGTCCCTACGCGCACTCGCGCAACCCGCTCTACGTGGGCAGCCTGGCGATGGCCCTCGGGGTGGCCGTCGCGTGCGCCAGCCCTTGGGTCGTGCTCGCCGTGGCCGTTTACTTTCTCGCCTTCTACCCGTCCGTGACGCGGGAGGAAGAGGCCTTCCTGGCGGCGAAGTTCCCGGAAGAGCACGCGGCCTGGGCGGCCGCCGTGCCCCTCTTCTGGCCGAGGCCCACCCCGGGCGGCGCGCGTTCCTCCCGCTTCGCGTGGGCCCGCGTGCGGCTGAACCGCGAATGGCGGACCGCGGCGGCGCTGCCCCTCCTCGCCGCGATCCTCTTCGCCCTTCCGCACCTGCGCCGCGCCCTCGGCCTCTCCTGACGCGGCCCGGTGAAGTAGAATCCGCCCGCCACGACCGCAGCGCGAAACGAGGAGTTTGCGATGAGCGACAGGATCAGCCGGCGCGAGTTCGTCAAGGCGGGTACGGCCGCTTCGGTGGCGGCCACGGTGACGGCGGGCGCGCGCACGGGAGTGGCGGCGACGGCCCAGGCCCCGACGGTGCTCGTCCGCCGGGCGACACCGCCCGTCGTGATCTCCTCCGACAACGGTGCCCGCTTCCGGAACGGCGGGCCGAAGAGCTGCGTCGAGGAAGCGTTCGCCCGGATCGTCCAGGGAGAGGACGTGCTCGAGGCGCTCATCGCCGGAGTCAACATCGTCGAGCTGGACCCCACGGAGATGTACGTCGGCTACGGGGGGCTGCCGAACGCGGACGGAGTGGTGCAGCTCGACTCCTGCTGCATGCACGGGCCGCGCAAGCGGGCGGGCGGGGTCGCCGCCCTCGAGGGCGTGCGCACGCCCTCGAGCGTGGCGAGGGCGGTGATGGAGCACACGGACCACCACCTGCTGGTCGGCGCGGGAGCCCAGGCCTTCGCCCGGCAGATGGGGTTCACCGTCGAGGCGGACCTCAACACCGAGAAGTCGCGGCAGAAGTGGCTCGAGTGGAAGCAGCGCGTCGACCCCGCCCACTGGCTCGATCCGGCGAAGCGCAGCGAGGCCGCGGAGGCAGCGGCGCTTCAGATGGCGAGGGAAGGGCTGATCGACCCGCGCCACCGCTACGGCACGATAAACTGCGACGGGGTGGGGACGAAGGGCGAGGTGTGCGGTGTCACCACCACGAGCGGGCTCGCCTTCAAGATCCCGGGCCGGGTGGGCGACTCGCCGATCCTCGGCGCCGGCCTCTGGGTCGACGACGCGGTGGGGGCGGCCGGCTCGACGGGCCGCGGCGAGGCCAACCTCTACAACCTCTCCTCCTTCTTCATCGTGGAGAGCCTGCGCCGGGGCCTCGCGCCGAAGGACGCCGGCATGGAAGCCCTGCGGCGCGTGAAGGCCAACACGATCGAGAAGAGGCTGCTGACCGCGGAGGGCAATCCCCGCTTCCAGCTGATCTTCTACGTGGTCGACAAGAAAGGCGCGTACGCGAGCGTGTCGATGTACGGGAAGGCGGGACAACAGCGCGAGGAGTTCGCGGTGTGCACGGAGAAGGGCCCGGAGATCCTCCCCTGCGAGCCCCTGTTCGATGGGGCGCCCGCCGAGTGAACGGCAGCCCGCCCTCGCCCGGCCCACCGACGTCGGGGGACAGGCCACCCTCGGAAGGCGAATCGATGTCGGGTGGCAAGCCACCCTCGGGAGGCCCATCGATTTCGGGTGGCGAGCCGCTCTTCACCGGGCGCTTCTTCATGATGTGCGGCTTCACGTTCACGGTCTTCCTGTCCCTCTTCCAGCTGCTGCCTACGGCGCCCTTCCGCATCCTCGACCTCGGCGGGACGACCGCGGTGGCCGGGCTCTTCCTCGGCATGCTCACCTACGCCTCGGCCCTATCCGCCCCGGTCACCGGCGCCCTCGCCGACCGGATCGGGAAGCGCCGCATGCTGCTGATGACGAGCCTGGCCATCGCCTGCTTCTCGGTGGCCTACGCCTTCAGCCGGACCTACTGGGTCCCGCTGGTGCTCGTCTTCTTCCACGGCCTCTTCTGGTCGGGGCTCCTCTCCGCGTCCTCGGCGTACATGACCGAGGTGATCCCGGAGGAGCGGCGGGCGGAGGGGATCGGCTACTGGGGCATGTCGACCATGCTCGCCACCGCGGTGGCCCCGGCGGTGGGCCTCTGGATGTACCGGCACGGCTGGGAGTGGCTCTGCGTCGGGACCGCCGCCCTCAACCTCGTGATGGCCGCGATCGCCTGGCGCCTGCCCGCCGACTCCACGGTCGCCGCCCGGCTGACCCGCGACCGCCTCCTCGGCGGCTCGCTCGTCGAGTGGCGGGTGGTGGCGGTGACCATCGCCCTCTTCCTGTGCTCGTTCGGGTACGGCGGCATCATGAGCTTCGTGGCGGTGATGTGCGCCCAGCGCGGCATCACCCCGCCCAGCATCTTCTTCACCGCCTTCGCCCTCACCGTGTTCGTGACGCGGATGTTCTCGGGCCGCCTGGCCGACCGGGTCGGACACCGGCGCTTCCTGCTGCCCTGCCTCGCCCTCGTCACCGTCGGCCTCACCGCCACCGCCCTCGCCGAGACGCGGCTGCAGCTCGTGGCGGCGGCGGCCGTGTTCGGGCTCGGCTTCGGCAACCAGTACCCGGCCTTCGTCGGCCACGTGCTGAAGTTCGTGGACCCCGCGCGGCGCGGGGCGGCCTTCGGCGGCATCCTGGCCGCCTTCGACACCGGCATCGGCACCGGCTCGATCGCGGTGGGATGGATGGCCCAGCACGTCGGCTTCCGCGTCGCGTTCGGCATGGGGGCGCTGCTCTCCGCCTTCTCGATCCCCTACTTCCTGTGGGCGGAGAAGCGCTTCCTCCTGGGGGGCGCTCAGGCCTCCCCGGGACCCCACAGCCACGCCGCGCCGCGCACGCCGCTCGCGTCGCCGTGAACGGGAGGCCGGAAGACCGTGTCCACGCGGTCGGAGAAGGCCCACTCCTGCCAGAGCCGCGGCACGCTCTCGTAGAGGCGGTGGATCTGCGAGACGCCTCCGCCGAGAACGATCACGTCGGGGTCGAGGACGTTGATGACGACCGCGAGTGCCCGCGCCATGCGCTCCTCGTAGCGCGCCAGGGTGGCGGTGGCCGCCGCCTCGCCCCGCTCCGCGCGGGCCGCGATCTCCGGGGCCGGGACCGGCTCGCCGGTCACCTCGAGGTGATCGCGGGTCATCCCCGGCCCCGACAGGAAGGTCTCGACGCACCCCGTCTTTCCACAGTAGCAGGGCGGCCCCGGCCACTCCCCGCGGCGGGGCCAGGGCAGCGGGTTGTGGCCCCACTCGCCCGCGATCGCGTTCGGCCCGGTGAGCACCCGGCGCTCCACCACGACCCCGCCGCCCGTGCCCGTCCCCACGATCACGCCGAAGACGACACGGGCCCCCGCTGCCGCCCCGTCCACGGCCTCGGACAGGGCGAAGCAGTTGGCGTCGTTCGCGAAGCGCACCGGGCGCTCGAGGAGCCCCGAGAGGTCGCGGTCGAGGGGCTGGCCGATGAGCCAGGTGGAGTTCGCGTTCTTGACGAGGCCGGTGGCGGGAGAGAGGGCGCCCGGCATCCCGACCCCGACGGTACCGCGGCGGCCGGTCTCCGCCTCGAGGTCGCGGACGAGGCCGGCCATCGCGCGGAGCGTTTCGTCGTAGTCGTGGCGGGGCGTCGCCACGCGACGCCGGGCGAGCTGCGCGCCGTCGTCGTCGAGGGCCACTCCCTCGATCTTGGTGCCCCCGAGGTCGAGCCCGATGCGCATGCGCGCGGATTCTCGTTCTTTACCGGGGCCCGTTTCAAGGCCGCCCTCCGCTCCTCCGCTCTCGCCCTGCCCGCCGGGCTACGCGACGCTCTCGCGGGGCAGGGCCGACCCGACTAGAATGGCGCGGGAGAGCGGGCCTTGAAGCGCTTCTGGATCCTCGCCGGCGCGGTCGCCGTCACCCTCGGCTCTCTCGCTCTCGCCATGCTGCTCGGCTCGGCGGGCTTCGACTTTCGCCGGTACTCGCAACACCAGGGGCGGCTCGAGAAGGTGATGCGCGAGCAGCCGACGGTGGACCGGCTCGACCGGGCGTTCCAGGACGAGGGCACGACGTTTCTCGCCGCCCCGGCGACGCCGGGGGAAAAGCAGCGGGCGATCGCCGACCACGGCGGGAAGAAGGCCGCCGAGATCCGCGAGAAGTCCGCGCGCCACGCGCAGACGCGCGTCTATCAGACCGCCGACATGCTCTACTTCGTCTACTTCGACGAGAAGGGCGTGATGCGCGACTTCACCTGCGTCAGCCGGTAGCCTGTCATCCCGAGTCACGACCGGCGGAACGCCGGTCGCCTTGAGCGATGATCATGTCACCCCGAGGAGCCCGGTCATTCAATGCGACGAGGGGTGCGCCGGAACGGCAGGACGCGGACGGGGGCGGGCGGGCAGAACTCGTCGAGGATGCGCCGGAAGCGCGGAGCGAGCACGAGATCGAACACGTCCTCCTTGCCCGGGAAGAGCTCCAGGGCACGGCGGCGCGCGCCGGCCACCAGGGCCTCGGCCTCGGCGCGGGGGAGGCGTCCCTGCCGCAGCACCGCACACACCACGTCCACCGTCCGGCGCAGCCGGTCGGCGCGTCCCTGCTCCTCCGCGAGCGCCGTGGGGTCGGCCATGCCGCTCTCAGTGTAGCGCGGCGATCGTCTCCAGCTTCTCCCTCTGGCCGAGCCGCCAGAACCGCCGGGCCTCGCGAGCCAGGTCCCCGACACGGCGGCTCCGCAGGTAGTGTGACTCGAGCCAGCCGCAGTAGCGGCGCGCGAGGCGTGACGCCGCGTGGTAACGCTCCGCGCTCTCCGCGGAGAGTCCCTCCGCGAGCCGGTAACGGTCGAAGAGGAGGCGCCGGAGCCCCGTGGAGACGACGCCCTCGTTCTGAAGGCTCAGGAAGAAGAGCGCGATCAGGTACTTGTCCACCTCGGCCTGCAGCTCCAGCTCGAGCCGCGTCACCGGTCGCTCGCTGCGCGCGCGGAAGAGGAGGTACAGGAAGTGGCTCACCTCCTCGGTCAGGATGGAGAAGGAGCCGAGGTTCCCGGTGTCGAGCCGCTCCCGCGGGTCGGCGTGCTCGAGGTGCGCGCGCGTGGCCTCGTCCAGGACGACCCCCACGCTCACCTCGTCGCCCTCCTGCGCGACGAGGGTGTGGCTGCCCTCGCCGGGGAGGTGGGCCACCTCGGAGGGCGGGATGAGGTAGTCCGTCACCGGCGCCTGCGGGTCGAGCCGGTAGAAGGCCTCCAGCCGCCGCTGCACGTCCACGGCGAGCTCGCCGACGCGGCTTCGGGACGGCGCGCTCAATGCCGTGCGTTTCCGGACGGCGCGACCGGCGCGATGCCCCGCTCCGCCAGGAGCGCGGCCGCGCGGGGGCTGCCGGTGGCCACCCAGCGCTCGTAGAGCCGGACCACCGAGAGCGGCGTGTTGAGCCGGGTTCGCTCGGAGATCTCGGCCAGCACGTCCACGAACCGGAGGAAGCGGCCGGCCAGGTCGTTGAAGACCGAGGTGCCGGCCGGGTCCTCGCGCTCGTGCTCGCGCCCGAGGTGCGCGTAGGCCCGCCCGCCGAGGCTCGCGTAGTAGCGGACGTCGCCGCCGCCTCCGGGAAGGCTCTCGGCGAAGAAGCCGGCGACGAACAGCGCGGTGTCGGCGGTCGCGCGCAGGAGCACCGCCCGCTCGAAGCGCGACGCCTGGAAGGCCCGGGCGTAGAGGAGGGCGAGCGGCGTCTCGTCGAAGCCAGGCTCGCGTTCGGGCAGGCGTTCGCCGCGGGTGAAGCCGGCCAGCAGGTGCACGAGGTAGGTCTCGGTGAAGGCCGACGTGGACACCCTCTGGTGCTCCAGTGCCGCGATCAGCTGGTCGCGGAAGAAGAGCGCCGCAGTCTCTTCGCGCACGAGACCCTCAGGCATCGGATCCCCCTTCCGAAGCGTTCCCCGGTTCGTTTCGAATGCACGATCCGTGCAAGGAGCGGGTGCGTGGACGGCAACGAGTTGTCCCACCGCGACTTCGAGCCGGGAGCGGCCCTCGCCCCCGAGGAGGCAGTACGTCCCTGTTGTCACCTTGCGGGACAGGTCGTCTAGATCCGGGCCCATTGGCGCCCCAGCAGGTGGGTGTGCTCGACCATCAGGCAGCGGTCCATGACGACGGTCAACCCCGCCTCCTGCGCCCGGCGCGCGCCCCCCTCGTCGATGCAGCCCATCTGCAGCCACAGCGCTCGCGCCCGCGCGGCGAGCGCATCGTCGATCACCGCGGGCAACTCCTCGCTCCGTCGGAACACGTCGACGAGACCCCACCACGGCAATGCGGCGGACGCGCTCCAGCAGCCGGCGTATGGCTTCGTCGTCCGGGTTCTGGAAGGGCTCCATCCATCCCCCCGCGGAATCTCCGGGTCGGCGCTGTTGGTCCTGATCGTGGTCCCGTTATGGACTACATAGCACGGAAAGGGCGGGCGTGGGCTGGCAGACGGGCGAGGCGACTGCCAGGCGGCGAGGGCACGCGAGGAGCTCGCGGCGCGACGCGGTCATCGCTTCCCTCCGATCAGGCGGCCCACGAGCTGCGGGCGCTTCGTGGGACCGAAGGCGACGTTCAGCTCCTGACCGAAGTAGAGCTCGTCGCCCGCGAAGCGCAGGCCGATCGTGGCGCAGAACGGGGTGTCGTAGAGGCAGGCCTTCACCGTGTACGTGTCGTCGGCCGTCCAGGCTCCGGTCGCGGCCACGGGCTGCTCGACCCCGCCCACGAGGCGCTTCCCCTCCCTCCTCCACTCGCCACGGCCGCACGGCAGCCGTGTCTCGCGGCCGCCGCTGCGCAGCACCAGGGTCGTCTCGCGTCCGATCTCGAGGCCCACCGCCTCGAACCCGTCGTCGTTCTTCGGGAGCTCGTATCTGCGGCCCGAGACCTGGCGGGCGATGGGCGACGCGGGTCGCCCCGGCTGCGGCGGGAGCGAGAGGCTCGCGAGCTTCTGCCCGAGGCGCTCTCGGCCGGGCGCGTCGGCGGGCAGGGGCGCCGCCTGCATCGCGGCGAGGAGGTGATCCCAGACGAGGTTCATCACGGCCTGCATGTCGCGGGTCCCGCTCGTGATCGCGACCACCGCGTCCTGCTCGGGCATGACGATGCAGAACTGGCCGAACGCCCCGTCGCCGCGGTAGAGACCGTGGCGGCAGCGCCAGAACTGGTAGCCGTAGCCCTGGTCCCAGTCGCTCTTCGGGTTGCTGCCGTTGGAGGTCTGGCGCGCCGTGGCCGCGGCCACCCACTCGGCGGGCAGGAGGCGCTGGCCGTTCCACTCGCCTCGCTGCAGGTAGAGCTGACCGAACCTCGCGATGTCCTCGGTCGTCACCGAGAGGCCGAACCCGCCCAGGCTGACGCCCTGGGGGCTCGCGTCCCACTTCGGGTTGCGGATCCCCAGGGGCTCGAAGAGGCGCGGCCGCAGGTAGTCGACGAGCGTCGAGCCGGTCGCCTTCTGCACGATCGCCGACAGCATGTAGCTGGCCGGCGTGTTGTAGACGAAGTGCGTGCCAGGCTTGTGCGCCACGGGCAGGGCGAGGAACGCCCGGGTCAACGGCACGTCCGTCTGGTCGAAGGAGAACTTCTCGATGTCCTCCGCGTGGTGGCCGGTGGACATGGCGAGCAGGTCGCGCACGCGCATCGCCTTCAGGTTGTCGCTCGGCTCGGCCGGCGCGTCTTCGGGGAAGAAGGACAGCACGGTGTCGTCGAGGCTCAGCCGGCCCTCGGCGATCGCGAGACCGACCCCGGTGGACGTGAAGCTCTTGCTGAGGGAGAAGAGCACGTGGGGGTCGTCGCGGCGGTAGGGTTCCCACCAGCCCTCGGCCACCACCTGGCCGTGGCGCAGGACCATGAGGCTGTGCAGGGCGTCGACGTTCTTCTCGGCGGCCTCGACGAAGGCGAGGACGGCGGACGACGGGATGCCCTGGGCCTCGGGCGTGCTGCGGGGCAGGGCGGGCGGCTCGGCGCCAACGACGCCGGTCGAAGCGGTGAGGAGCAGAAGCGCGATCGATCTCATGGCCGCCGATTGTCTCACGGCGCAACGAAAGGGGTCAGATCTTGAAATGAGGCGTTTTTCCGATTTCTGCGGCTCTGGTCCCAGCCTGACCGGCCCTCGTCTTAGCATCCGTCGTATGGCGCGGCCGCTCCGCATCGAGTTCCCCGGCGCCCTCTACCACGTGACCTCGCGGGGCAACGCGCGCGCGCCCATCTTCCTCGACGACACGGACCGGTGGCGCTTCCTCGACCGGCTCGGCGACGTCGTCGGGAGCCACCACTGGCTCTGCCACGCCTATTGCCTGATGACAAACCACTACCACCTGCTCGTCGAGACACCCCAGCCGAACCTGTCGCGGGGCATGCGACGGTTGAACGGGCGGTACTCGCAGGGCTTCAACCGGCGGCACGAGCGGGTCGGCCACGTCCTCCAGGGGCGCTTCACCGGCATCCTGGTCGAGAGAGAGACCCACCTCCTCGAACTGGCCCGCTACGTCGTGCTGAACCCCGTTCGCGCGAACATGATCACGTCGGCGGAGGAGTATCCCTGGTCCAGCCTCGCCGCCACCGTCGGCCTGGCTCCGGTGCCGGCGTGGCTGAGGCCCGAGGCGCTCCTCGCTCGGTTCGGCTCGCGCGCGCGCTACCGGGAGTTCGTCCGCGAAGGCATCGGGGCGGGCTCGCCGTGGACTGCCCTTCGAGGAGCGCTGCTCGGATCGGAAGCGTTCGTCGAGCGCCTCGCCGGGCGGATCGACGCGAGGGCGGCGGAATGCGAGTTCCCGCGGAAGGAGCGACTGGTTCACCGGGACCCGCTGGAGGCCCTCTTCCCGCCCTTCGTCACCTCCGATCGAGCGCGTCGGAACGACCGGATTCGGGAGCTGTCGCGGTCCGGTCGTTACACGGCGGCCGAGATCGGACGCCATCTTGGCCTGCACTACTCGACGGTGAGCCGGATCGTCGCCAGGACACCGCGGGATGAGCAGATTCAAGATCTGACCCCCTGAAGGTATCCTGCACCGGTGCGGTGTCCGGTGTGCGGCGAGGTGCGGGAGGGGCCGGGAGAGGAGTGCGCCGCGTGCGGGGCGGACCTGACATCGCTCGCTCCCGGCGACGTCGTGGCGCAGCGGTACGAGATCCGCTCGTACCTCGGCCGGGGCGGGATGGGGTCCGTCTACCGGGCGTTCGATCGCGTGCTCGACGAGGATGTCGCGCTCAAGGTCCAGCGCGCACAGTCGGCACGCGGTCCGGAGGCCGAGCGGCGGTTCCGCCGGGAGGTGAAGCTCGCCCGGCAGGTGAGCCACCCGAACGTCTGCCGGCTGCACGACGGCGGCCAGGAAGGGGCACGGCGCTGGATCTCGATGGAGCTCGTTCCGGGGGAGACGCTCGCGGCGCGGCTGCGGGGCGGCGCGCTCCCCGTCGAGGAGGTGCTGCCGCTGGCGGTGCAGGCCGCCGAAGGCCTCGCCGCCGTCCACCGGGCCGGCATCGTCCACCGCGACCTGAAGACCCTGAACCTGATGGTCGACGGCACGGGTCGCCTGCGCCTCATGGACTTCGGCATCGCGAAGCCGGCCGCCGGCGGGGAAACCGCGGCCGGGGGCTACGCGCTCGGGAGCCCGGAGTACATGAGCCCGGAGCAGGCCCGCGGGCGGCCGGCGGACGCGCGCAGCGACGTCTACTCGCTCGGCGTCGTCCTCTTCGAGCTCGTCACCGGGCGCGTGCCCTTCCACGCCGAGACTCCGGTGGCGACGCTGCTGCAGCACCTGCAGACCCCGCCTCCGCTCGAGCAGGTCCCCGAGGCGTTGCGGCCGGTCCTCGCTCGCGCGCTCGCCAAGGACCCCGACCGCCGATACGCCGACGGCGCCGAGATGGCGGAAGCGCTCGTCGCCGTGCGGGAGGGCCGCACCCCGGCGACGGCCCCGCGACGGACGCGCTGGCCCCGTGCCGCGATCGTGCCGGCCCTGGCCGTGGCGGGGGTGGCGGCGGCGATCCTGCTGCGGACGGCGCCGCCGCCCACGGCCACGCCCCCGATCACGGTGCCCACGCCGCCGAGAGCCGTCGAGCCGTCTCCGCCGCCGCCCTCGCCGGCGGCGACCGATCCCGCCGCGGCGCCCCTGCCTCGCTCCAGGCCGCCGTCAGTCGCGGCACGTCCGAACGGCCCCGCGGCGACTCCTGCGCCCACGCCTCCTCCTCCATCCCCGCCGACTCCCGCGCCGACGCCCGCCGCCGCGACACAGTCCGCGGTCGCGCCGCCCACGCCGACCCCTTCTCCCGAGGCGGACGGCGCGCTCCTGGTCGTCGCGCGGCCGTGGGCCGACGTGAGCGTCGACGGCGTCCCGCGCGGCCAGACGCCGCTCGGGCGCATCCCGCTCGCGCCGGGCCCGCACGCGGTGCTCCTCACGCACCCCGACTACCAGCCCTACCCGCGCCGGGTGACGATCCGCCCGGGCGAGACATCCCGTCTCGCCGTGGACCTCGCTACGGACGGCGGTCCGGCGCCGCTGAGGCTTGGCGTTCTCTGCCTCTCGGAATAACCTCTCGGGAATGATGCGAGTCTCCGCCCGCGGCCGGCCACTGGCGTTCGTCCTGGCGGTGTCGGTCCTCCTCTTCGGCGCGGCGGAGCCGGGCCTCGCGCCGGTGCTCGCCGCGGTCACGCAGGACCCCGGCCTCGCCGCGGGGATCCGCCAGGTCGACGAGGGCGACTTCGAGGGGGCCGTGGCGACCTTGGGGCCCGTGGCGGACCGGCTGTCACCCAGGGGGGGACCCGAAGCCGCGCAGGCGTGCCTCTACCTCGGCATCGCCCACCTCGCGCTCGACCAGAGAGACGCTGCCGGTGCCCGTTTCCGCGAGGCGCTCGGCCACGAGCCCTCCCTGCGCCTGGGTCCCGATCGCTTCTCGCCGAAGGTGATCGCCGCGTTCGAGGAAGCGCGTCGCGAGCGCGAGGCCGCGGCGCGCGCGGCGCAGCCATCCCAGGGGACGAAGCCGGAGGAGAAGAGAGGCCACGCGGGCCGGACGGTCCTCATCGTCGGGGGCGCCGTCGCGGCGGGAGTGGGCATCGCCCTCGCGGCCGGCGGGGGCAGCTCGACGCCTTCCGGCGGGGAGGTGACCTTCGCCGGCGCTCGCTTCGGAACGCCGGTGCTCGACTGCCTGAACGGCAGCACCGGGACGCCCCTCCCCGTGGCGATCGACCTGAGCGCAGAGAACGGCACCGGGCGTGACGTGGCGATCGGGTCGGTGTCCGCCGTCCTCATCATCGTGAGCTCCCCGGGAGTGCCGAGCGAGGTCGGCTTCTCGAGCCACGAGGCGGCGACGGTCGTCCCCGCCACCTTGCGCCCGGGAACGACCGCGCTCCGCGTGCAGACGACCCTGAGCTGCGCGAACGGCCCGGGCGACGCGTTCCGATTCAACGAGTGGATCGGGCGCGTCACCCTCGCCGTCGTCACCGCGCAGACCGTCGAGACCGCCGACACGATGCGCGTCAACCTGCCCTGACCACGGTCCCGCGCACGCTCCCCTTCACTTCGAGGCGCTGATCAGGTACGTGAACTCGTGCTCCCCGAACTCCGGGCAGGTCACCGTCGTGACGCCCCGGGCGGACACGATGACGGAGGAGCCGGAGGACGTCACCTGTCCCGTGAAGTGCACGTTCTTGCCGCCGGGGCAGGGCCCCTCGGGCGGCTTCGGGCCGTTCGTGTTGAACTCGATCGCGCCGCCGGTGCTGACGCTGCCGCTCAGGTCGTACGACTCGGGCGCGCAGCCGGAGTTGACGACGGCGAAGCCCGACAGGGTGGAGGTCGAGGCCGTCGCCGAGCCCTGGACGAGCGTCATCTGGCCGTAGCACTGGAACTCCTTCTGGAACCCGTCGCTCTTGCGGAGGACCTGGAGCGTCCACTGCAGGAAGTAGGGGCCCGCGACGTCGGGCGGGGGGGTGACGGAGGTGATCGTCTCGCTGTCGCCGCCGCAGGCGGTGAGCCCGACGGCGAGGGCGGGACCGAGGGCGAGGGCGGCCAGGCGTCGGATCGAATCGCGATTCATGGGTGCCTCCTTCTCACAGGCACCCTTCCAGTGGGCAACGCGCGTGCCGCTCTGGTCACGCGGTAAGTTCTGTGCGCTCAGTCGATCAAGGAGGTGCTGGCGTTCGAGGATCGAGGCACCCGTTCGAAGGTCGAACGGGCGACGAGCTACTCCCGGTCGTCGTCCCGCCGGTGGAGGCCCCAGGCCTCGAGCCGGCGGTAGAAGGTCTCCGGCGCGATGCCCAGCAGCTCGATCGCCCGGCGCTTGTTGCCGCCGGTGTGCTCGAGGGTCCGGAGCACGTGGGCGCGCTCGGCCTCCTCGACCACCTCGCGCAGGGGACGCGGCGGGCCCACGGCGGAGGGAGCGGCGGCGCCCACGGGGGGGCTGCGCAGGTAGTCCGGGAGGTGCTCCGGCCGCACCTCCTCGCCGTCCACGAGGCAGACCGCGCGCTCCACCACCTGCTGCAGCTCCCGCACGTTGAACGGCCAGTGGTGCCGCTGGAGGAGCTCGAGCGCCTCAGGGACGAAGCGGTGGCGCGACGGGCCGCGGTCCACGCGCGAGAGCACGTGCTCGATCAGGAGGGGGACGTCGTCGGGGCGCTCGCGCAGTGGAGGAATCACGATCGCGTGGCCGAGGCGGGCCAGGAGGTCGGCGCGAAAGCGGCCGGCCTCGACGTCCTTCTCGAGCGGCCGGTTCGTCGCGGAGACGACGAGCGCGTCGACGTGCCGCGCCACGGTGTCGCCCACGCGGAAGAGCTCGCCGGAGTCGAGGAAGCGCAGGAGCTTCGTCTGCAGGGCCGGCTCGACGTCGCCGATCTCGTCGAGGAAGAGGACCCCCTGGTCGGCCATCTCCAGGCGGCCCTTCTTGTCCCGGGTCGCCTCGGTGAACGCCCCCCGCACGTGCCCGAAGAGCTCGGACTCCACGAGGGTCGGGGCGAGCGCCGGTATCGGCACCGGCACCCAGCCGCGGGCCGGCCGCCCGCTCTCGGCGGCATAGGCCCGGGCGAAGAGCTCCTTGCCGGTGCCCGTCTCACCGCGCAGCAGCACCCGCGCCCCGGCCCGCGCGAAGCGCCGCAGCGCGTCGTAGGCCTGGAGGAGGGCCGGGGACCGCCCCACGATCTCGTGACGCAGCAGCTCCGCCTGCAGCAGCTCGAGCCGCTCGTCGCTGCGGGCCAGGGCCTCCGCCGTGCGGGCGGTCTCCTCCACCCGCTCGAGGACGAGGGCGGCGTGGACGGAGAGGGCGGTGGCGAAGTCGAGGTCCTCGGCGGAGAAGGCGCGCTCGGCGGCCTGCGTATCCAGGTAGAGCACGCCGCGCACCGGGCGCGGACCGAGAGGCACAGCGAGGACGGAGCGTATGCGGAAGCGGTGGACGCTCGAAGCGCCCTTGAAGCTCGCGTCGCCGCGGATGTCGGAAGCGAGCACGGCGAGGCCGGTCTCGACCACGTGGCGGACGACCGAGAGGCTGATCGGCCACCGGTCGGGCTCGGGACCGAGCTCGAGCCGGTGGGAGGCGAGCGGCCGGGGGCTTCCGCCCGGGGCGAGGGCGAGGAGGCACGCGCGCTCGGGCGCGAGAGCCGCAACCGCGGCGGAGAGGATCCGTTCGACCACCGCCAGGGGCGCGCGCTCCGACAGGAGGTCCCGGGAGATGCGGTAGAGGGTGGCGAGGCGCTCCTTTCCGAGGGCCGCCGTCCCGAGCGGCTGCCCCGGGTCGCGCGTCGCCTCCGTGTGTGCTCCCGTGCCGGCCTTCTGGTCGCTCACTGCACGAAGGTGACCTTGTTGATCTCGCGAAGCGTGGTGACGCCGGTGAACACCTTCTCGAGCGCGGAGTCGCGGAGGAAGGTCATGCCCTCCTCGCGCGCGGCCTGCTTGACCTCGGCCGCGGGACGGCGCTCGAGGATCATCTGGCGGATGCGGTCCGACATGTCGAGGAGCTCCGCCACCGCCGTCCGGCCGTGGTACCCCGTGCCGCCGCACTCCTCGCAGCCCACCGTCTCGTAGAAGACCTGGTCGTGGTAGAGATCGGGGTCGAGCCCCGACTCGCGCAGGAGCGCCTCCGGCGGCTGCGCCTTCCTCTTGCAGGCCGTGCACAGCACGCGCACGAGGCGCTGCGCCATCACGCAGTTGAGGGCGGAGACGAAGTTGTACGGCTCGACGCCCATGTGGATGAAGCGGCCGATCACGTCGAAGACGTTGTTGGCGTGGACGGTGGTGAAGACGAGGTGGCCGGTGAGGGCCGACTGCACCGCGATCTGGGCGGTCTCCGGGTCGCGCACCTCGCCGACCATGATCTTGTCGGGGTCGTGGCGGAGGATCGACCGCAGGCCGCGCGCGAACGTGAGGCCCTTCTTCTCGTTGACCGGCACCTGGACGATGCCGGGGATCTGGTACTCGACCGGGTCCTCGATCGTGATGATCTTGTCCTCGGGGGAGGCGATCTCGCTGAGGGCGGCGTAGAGGGTCGTGGTCTTGCCGCTGCCGGTGGGTCCGGTCACCACCACCATGCCGTAGGGCTCGGTGATGTACTTGCGCAGCTTGCGGAGGTCGGCCTCGGAGAAGCCGAGCACGTCGAGGCGCAGGCTGCGGAAGGCGGCGTGGAGCTGCTCCTTGTCGAGGATGCGGATGACCGCGTCCTCGCCGTGGATCGACGGCATGATCGAGACGCGGAAGTCGATCGTCACGGCCCTTCACCCGCAGCCGGAAGCGGCCGTCCTGCGGCACCCGCTTCTCGGCGATGTCGAGCTCCGACATGACCTTGAGGCGGCTGATGATCGTGTCGTGGTGCCGCTTGTCGAGGGGCTCGAGGGCGGGGTAGAGGACGCCGTCGATCCGGTACTTGGCGAGCACCTCGCGGTCCTTCGTCTCGATGTGGATGTCGGAGGCGCGGCGGTCGATCGCGCCGAGGACGAGCGAGTCCACGAGGCGCACGATCGGGCTCTCGGCGGGGAGGAGCTTCTCCTCGACCGTGGCCGTCTCGTCGTCGCCGAGGAGCTGGAGGCGCAGGCCCTCGCTCGCCTGCTCGAGCAGGATCTCGCCGCCCCGGTGACGCCGCAGGAGGGCGGCCACCCGCTCCGGGGGTGCGAGCACCGGCTTCGATCGGGCGCTCCAGCAGGAACTCGAGCTCGTCGACCTTCGTCGGGTCGTCGAGGGCGGCGAAGGCGAGGACGATCCGCTCGCCCTCCCGGCGCACCGGCACGCACGAGTAGCGGACGAGCAGCTCGAGGGGCACCTCGCCCCAGAGCGTCGGGTCGTCCGGAGGGTCGTCGAGCGGCTCGAGCGGGAAGGTCCGAAGGCCGGGCTCACGTCCGCCACGTCGGCGATCGTAGCACGCGCCCTCACCCGTCGCCGGGGCCGGCTCTGGGCTCCCAGAGCCGGCCTTGCCGTCGCCGGGGTCGCTTGCGGGGCCTCAGGCCCGCGGGGCCTCGACCGTCAGGTAGAGGGTCTGGCCGTCGCGGGTGACCAGGAAGAGCGCGGGCTTGTCGCCGGAAGCCCTGACCGCGGCCTTGAGCGCCGCCACGTCGTCCACGGGGCGGCGGTTCACCTGCTCGATCACGTCGCCCGGGCGAATCCCGGCCTCCGCCGCCGGACCCGAGGGGTCCACGTCCGAGACGACGAGGCCCCGCTTCGACTCGAGGCCGAGCTGCCTGGCCTCGTCGGGGCTCATCGGCCGCACGGCCAGGCCGAGGCGTCCCTTCTCCGCGGGCCCGGCCGCGTCGGAATCCGCCCGCGCGGAGCGCAGCTCGCCGAGCTCGACGTGGACGGTTCGCTCCCGTCCGTCGCGGACGAGGCCGAGGCTGACGCTCGAGCCCGGCTTCATGGAGGCGATGCGGTTGCGCAGCGCGTTGCCGTCGGTCACGGGCTGGCCGTCGAGGCTCACGATCACGTCGCCGCGCTCCACCCCGGCCTTCTCCGCCGGGCTGCCCCTGGTGACGCCGCTCACGAGCGCGCCCTCGACGTCCTTCAAGCCGAGGCTGCGAGCCAGATCGGACGTCATGCCCTGCACGGTCACCCCGAGCTGGCCGCGGTGCACCTCGCCGCCGTTCACGAGCTGGGTCATCACCGACTCCGCCATCCGCGAGGGGATCGCGAAGCCGATGCCGATGTTGCCGCCCGACGGGGTCAGGATCTGCGAGTTGATGCCCACGAGTTCGGCCGCCGTGCTCACGAGGGCGCCGCCCGAGTTGCCCTGGTTGATGGGCGCGTCCGTCTGCAGGAAGTCCTCGAAGCTGCCGTCGCCGAGGCCGGTCGCGCGTCCCTTGGCGCTCACGATGCCCATGGTCACGGTCTGGCCCACGCCGAGGGGGTTGCCGAAGGCGAGCACCACGTCGCCCACCCGGACGGCGTCCGAGTCCCCGAACGGGAGCACGGGAAGGCCCTTCGCCTCGATCTTGAGCACGGCGAGGTCGCTCGGGGCATCGGTGCCCACGACATTCGCGTCGAACGTGCGCCGGTCGGGAAGCTCGACCTTCACCCTCGTCGCGCCCTGCACCACGTGGTTGTTGGTGAGGATGTAGCCGTCGGCGCTCGCGATGACGCCGGAGCCGAGGCCGCCCTCGCGGTGCGGCTGTCAGGTCCCTCGGACCGAAGCCGAAGCCCCGGAAGAACGGCGGAAGCTCGCCCTGGCCCTCCCCGAATGGCAGGTCGACCGGCTTCACCACGCGCTCCGAGCGGACGGTCACGATGGACGGCGCCACCCGGGCGACGAGGTCGGCGTAGCCGCTCGAAGCGGCGACCGGCGTGACCTCCCGCGTCTCGTGGACGGCCTGGAAGGCGTCCGCGTGGGCCGCCTGCCCCGTGAATCCCGCCGCCAGGAATCCCGCCGTCAGGAGCAGGGCCAGGCTGGCCGCTCCCGCAACGAGAATCGAGAGGCTTCTCCTTAGGCCCCCGCCATCAAGTCTCCGCATCTTTCTACCTCCTGAGGCCTCGCTCGCCCTTCACCCGGAACGAAGGGGCAGGTGCGAGGAGGCGCTTCATGGAGTTAGACGCAGGAGCTCCTTTCCCCGCGCTGACCTGCGGATTACAGATGTGTAACGGGGACAGCGAGGCGGAAGCGGGAGCCCCTGCCCGGTGTCGAGTCGACGGTGGCCTCGCCGCGGTGGGCGATCGCGATAGCCCGGACCAGGCTTAGGCCGAGACCCAGCCCTCTCTGCCCTCGGCTTCGGTCCGCGCGGTAGAGACGGTCCCAGATCCGCGGCAGGTCCTCACGGGCGATGCCGGGGCCGTCGTCCTCGCATTCGAAGACGATCCGATCCCCCTCCCGGCCCGCCCGCAGCCAAACGTGCCCTCCCGCCGGCGTGTACTTGACGGCGTTGTCGGCGAGGTTGGCGAGGGCCTGCCGGAGCCGGGTACGGTCGCCCTCGACCGTGAGGCCCGTCGGGGCGTCGACCGTCAGGGCGAGGCCCTTGTCCTCGGCCGCCGCCTCGTACAGCTCCGCCGTCTCGTGAACGAGCGTCGCCGCATCCAGGGTCTCGAGCCGGAGGGCCATTGTCCCCGTCTCGGCCTCCGAGATGTCCATGAGCGCGGTGAGGGTGGCGGCCACGCGGTCGCACTCCTCGACGCACGTGGCGAGCGCCGCGCGGGCCGCCTCGGGGTCGCTCTCGCGGAGGGCACCCTCGGCCGTGGCGCGCAGGCGCTGCAGCGGCGTGCGCAGGTCGTGGGCCACGGCGTCGAGCGAGCCTCTCATCCCGGCGAGGAGCGCCTCGATGCGGTCCAGCATCTCGTTGGCCAGGCGGCCGAGGGCGTCCAGGGCGTCGCCGTCGCCCCGCACCGGGACGCGGGCCGAGACCTGGCCCGTGCGGACGATGCCGCCGAGCACGGCGGCGAGCCGCCGGAGGGGGGCGAGGGCCGACCGGGTGACGAGCGCGCCCCCGGTCACGCCGAGCAGGACCACCGCGGCAAAGGCGAGGGCGGCTCGCGCGCGGAAACGGGCGAGGATGTCGATCCGGGCCTCCGAGCTCTTGACGACCTCGAACAGGGTGCCGTCGGGCAGACGCGCGGAGGCGGCTTCGAAGCCCGTGGCCTGCCATGATCCGGGCACGCTGGCGAAGAAGGCCTGGCCCGAAGCGCCGGTGACTCTCACCACGAGCCCTTCGTTGCGTCCGGCGAGCCGATCGCCGGCCACGGCCTGGCTGAGCGCGGGGAGGCCGCCCCGCCGGAACTCGCCCGCGTACTGCTCGAGGGCCGAGGCCACCAGCTCGCGGTCGCGCTCCCGGAGCGAAGCGTCGAGGAACGCGTAAGCGAGGCCCAGGAGCAAAGCACCCCCGGTCAGGAACACGAGGGCGTACCAGAGGCCCAGGCGCAGGGAGAAAGCGCCCCCGAGGACCGCGGCGCGCCGGGGCGGCGGGGCTTCAGGCACGCAGGACGTACCCCACGCCGCGCACCGTCTGCAGCAGCTTGCTGTCGAAGTCGCGGTCGATCTTCTCGCGCAGCCGGTGCACGAGCACGTCCACCACGTTGGTCCCGGGGTCGAAGGAGTAGTCGTAGACGTGGGCGAGGATCATTGTCTTCGAGACGACCCGGCCCGCCTCCCGCATCAGGTACTCGAGGAGCGCCCACTCCTTCGGCCGGAGCTCGATCCTCCTTCCCGCCCGCCGCACCTCGTGGGTGAGGAGGTCCATCTCCAGGTCGCCGACCACGAGCCGCGTGGGCTCCTTCGCCCCGGAGGCGCGGCGCACGAGGGCCTGCACGCGCGCGAGGAGCTCGGCGAAGGCGAACGGCTTCACCAGGTAGTCGTCGCCCCCCGCCTGCAGGCCCCGCACCCGGTCGTCCACCGTGTGGCGCGCGCTCAGGAAGAGGACGGGCGTGCGCACCTCCCGGCGGCGGAGGGCCTCCACGAGGGCGACGCCGTCGAGGCCGGGCAGCATCACGTCCACGATGACCACGTCGTAGGGGCCGGACGTGGCGCGCTCGAGCCCAAAGCACCCGTCGCCGGCCTGGTCGACGGCGAAGCCGGCCTCCCGGAGGCCCTTCGCCAGGAAGGCGGCGATCGCTTCGTCGTCCTCGACGATGAGGGCGCGCATGACTCGACCATGGTACGCCCGGGGCCGGGACGACGCGGTCGAGGGGATCGCGCCCCGCACCAGGAAGCGCACCGTGTAGTGACGGCGCTTCCGGCAAAGGCGAAAGGGGTCAGATCTTGAATTGAGGCATTCGGCGAATCCGGCCGTCGGGGGTCGCAGTCTCCAGAGAGATGCGTAGATTCAAGATCTGACCCCGGTGCGGCGTGGCCGCCGCTCGAACCGGCCGTCGTGCTCGACGTAGCCGATGGCCGCGAGCACCGCCGGCACGTCCTCGAGGCGGCAGCCGAGGACGGGCGCGAGGTCGCGCGGGGGCACGAACGGCCCCGCGCGGGAGAGGCGCGAGGCGATCGCGGCCGCGCGTTCCAGGCGGTCGAGGCGGACGGCGCGCGGGCCGGCGGGCAGGTAGCCGCAGGCGAGGTAGAAGGCCGCGGGCTGCCGCGGGTCGCGCGGCACCGAGGGTGCTCCGTCGGGCCCCGCGTCCGCCGAGCCGCCCGTGCCGGACCGCGAAGAGGCGCGCCCGCAGCCGCATCGCCTCCGGGCGCAGCAGCGCGGGGAGGAAGACCGCCAGCCGTCCGACCGTGACTCCCAGGCGCGACAGATGCCCGCCGGTCGTCCGGCGTCGAGGGCCGCCACCTGCCGCGCCACCGCGCGGCGCGGC
The DNA here is from genome assembly GCA_963697835.1 of uncultured Acidobacteriota bacterium. Classification (GTDB taxonomy): domain Bacteria; phylum Acidobacteriota; class Vicinamibacteria; order Fen-336; family Fen-336; genus DATBSL01. The sequence goes on from CAVOPG010000001.1 coordinate 999,438, forward strand.
ACCGCGCCGAGCCCCTCGGCGAGGGCGAAGGCGAGGCCGCGAGCGGCGCCCGCCGGGGCGCTCTCACCCAGGGCGAAGAGCGGCCCGAGGGCGTCGCGCAGGTGGCGGCTCGAGCCAGGCGGCGAGGCGGCGCCGCACCCGTTCCCGCAGCGGCGGGTCGAGGAGGTCGGAGGCCGGCACGTCCACCTGGGGCGAGAGCGGCGCTCTCGCCGGCGACGAGGCGCGCCACCGCCGCGCCCCGCCACAGGATCTCCGCCCCCGGGCCGAGGGCGAAGCCGGACTCCTCCTCGCGCTCGAGCGACTCCACGCGCTCGCGCACGAGACCGCGCAGGCGCCCGGTTCGCGGCGGCGAGGAGCCCGCGGGAGCTCTCGCGCACCTCGCGGTCGGGCCGGAAGCGGAAGCCCTCGAGCACCCCGGCCCGCAGCCCCTGCACCAGCACCTCGCCGTCCCCGCCCACGCTCGTCACCAGCTCGGAGGGGTCGTGGCGCGCGATCACGGTGCCGGGCCGGTCCACGAACTCCTGGGTCAGCCGCTCGTGGAGCGCGTCCGAGAGGCGGTCCTCGACGGCTCGCGTGCGCTCCTGCCAGAACCGCGCGTCCGGGACCCACGACGCCCGGTGGGAGATGTAGGTCCAGGTGCGGATCGCCGCGATCCGGCCGAGGAGCGTCTCGACGTCGCCGTCCGTGCGGTCGAGGTCCTTCACGTGCGAGGCGAGGAAGTCCTCGGGGATCCGCCCCGCGGGCGCGCGCAGGAAGCGGAAGACCCGCGAGAGGAGGCGGGTGTGCCCCTCGGTCACCACTCCCTGGAAGTCCGGGACCTGGCAGACCTCCCAGAGGAGCCGCACCGCGTCGGGCTCGCGGGCGAGGGCCATCACGTCGGCGTCGCCGGTCAGGGCGGCGAGCGCGCGCTGGTCCTCGGCGTGGCGCATCCGCACGAGGAAGGGCTGCGGCGGCGGGCGATCGAGGCTGCCGAGGAGGGCGAGCGGCGAGAAGAAGTCGAGCTCGTCCGTGCGCCAGTAGAGGTGGGAGAGGGGCGCGAAGCGGTGCTGCTCGACGGCCTCGACGAGCCGGCGGTCGAGGGGCCCGAGCTCCGCTGTGGACGCGAAGTCGCCGTCGCGCACGTGACGCCCGGCCCGGCCCGCGATCTGGCCCACCTCGGCGGGGGTGAGGGCGCGGGGGCCCACGCCGTCGAACTTCGTGAGGCCCGTGAACACGACGTGGTCGATGTCGAGGTTCAGCCCCATCCCGATGGCGTCCGTCGCCACGAGGTGATCCACGTCCCCGGCCTGGTAGAGCCCGACCTGCGCGTTGCGGGTGCGGGGGGAGAGGGCGCCGAAGACGAGCGCCGCCCCGCCCCGCTCACGACGGAGGCGTGCCGCGACATCGTAGAGCTCGCGCACCGAGAAGACGATGACGGCGGAGCGCCGGAGCAGCCGGCCGAGGGGCTTGGGTTCGGAATAGGTGAGAGTCGACAGCCGCGGCCGCGTGTTGAAGGTGGCGTCCGGCAGCAGCTGGTGGAGGAGCCGCCGGACCGTCTCGGCGCCGATCAGCCACGTCTCCAGGCGGCCGCGGGCGTTCAGGACGCGGTCCGTGAAGACGTGGCCGCGCTCGCGGTCCGCGGCGAGCTGCACCTCGTCCACCGCCAGGAAGTCCGTCCTCAGGTCGAGGGGCATCGCCTCGACCGTGCACATCCAGTAGGAGGGGCGCGGCGGGACGATCCGCTCCTCGCCGGTCACGAGGGCCACCGAGCCCGGGCCGCGGAGCGCGGCCACGCGGTCGTAGTTCTCGCGCGCCAGGAGCCGCAGCGGGAAGCCGATCATCCCGGTCGGATGGGTGAGCATCCGCTCGATGGCGAGGTGCGTCTTGCCGGTGTTCGTGGGGCCCAGGAGGGCGGTGACCGCGCGGTGCATGGCCCGTCGAGGCCAGCATGGTGCCCGCGGCCGGGTTTGGCAAGGGGGGCTCAGCGCACTCAGCGCACCTCGAGCCGGTCCGCGAGAGGGTTGGCGCCCTGCAGCTCGATCTGGACGCCCTTCCGCATCTTCGAACGGTCGCAGAGGTCCCAGCGCAACGGCGACTCCCCCATGTAGAACGTCTGCCCGTGGGCGATCCGGCGCAGGGCGGACGCTGCCCGGGCGTCGAGACCCGACCCGGCCCGACCCGGTTCCACCTCCTTCCACGTGGCGATGTCGCCCTTGACCGTGCAGAAGGCGTCGGTGCCGCTCCACAAGGTGACGGTCACCTCCTCGAAGCCCGGGGGGAACTCGGTCGCCCGGATGACGCCCACCACGAGCCTCTCGTACTGATCGACGTGTCCCGCCACGAGCAGCGGCCGGTCGTCGAGACCCGGCGTTTCCTCCGGGGCTTCGGCGCGCGCCTCCCGCATGCCGCTGTCCGCGCCCGCCAGCGCTCGGTCCACCATCCGCCGGAAGGCCGCGGACGCGGCCGCCGCCGGCGAGGGAGGGCCCACGAAGGCGAGCGGCGAGCCGTAGACGTAGTTGATGGGAATGGCGAGACCGATCCCCTCGACGCCCTCGCCGGAGATCTTCATGGAGACGATTCCCACCACCCGGCCCTGCGAGTCGACGACGGGGCCGCCGCTGTTTCCGGGGCTGACCTTCGCGTCGAGCTGGAGATAGGCGACCCCGTTGGCCGCGCGCTGGAGGCTGCTGATGGCGCCCTCCTGCACGGTGAAGTCGAGGCCCACCGGGCTCCCCACGATCACCACCTTGTCGCCCACCGCGATGTCGCCGACGTCGCCGAGGGGCATCGGCTGGACGTTGGCGCCGGACACCCGGACGAGGCCGAGGTCGAAGCCGTCGTCACGGTGGACGACCTGGCCCCAGTACTTGCGGTCGTCGGACAGGCCCACCTGGATGCTCTCCCCGGCCGGACACAGCACGTGCGCGTTCGTCACCACGAGGTCGGACGCGACGAAGAACCCGCTCCCCGACGACCCGCGGCAGCGCAGGGCGGCGGCGGAGACGAGCGCGGCCTGCGCCAGCTCGCGGGTGCTCCGGCCACCCACGGCGGGTCTCGCTTCCTGCCGGGACTGAGGCGGCACCTCCGAGGCGGTCTCGCGGACCTCGCGTGGCGGCGGCCGGTGGACGACCTGCTGCCAGGCGACCCAGGCCAGGGCGAGGAGCACGACCGCCGCGACCCCGATCGCGGCCGACCGGACCGGAAGGGCGCCTCCCGGCGGCGGCTTCACGTGCCTCGCGATCGTCCCGCGGAGGTGGCTCTCGGCCAGGAGGGGGAGGACGGCGTGGGCGTGGGCGCGCGTCACACCCCGGGCGGCGGCCGGTGGAGAGGCCGCGAGCGCGCCCTGGATTTCGCCGAGGGGCGGGGCCCCGGGGAGGGCCGCGAGCGCGCGCGACAGGCGGTAGCGAACCCTCCCGTCCCTGACGGGCGAAGCGAGCCACACGTCGACGAGCAGGCTGGCGCCGCACTGCAGGCACATCTCGGCCTCGGCTTCCGCGGGTTGCCGGCACGTGGGACAGGGCAGGCGTTCCGGTTCTTCCATCGTCCGTGGCTCCGCGAGGGAGAGGGCCGGATTCTACACGACGGCCGGCGCACGGCCGCGCCTTTCCGGCCGCGGAACTGCGGATTGGAGATCGTGCGCCGAGACGATGAGTACCTCCTGCACGGCACTCGTTCACGGAGCCTCAGGCCGCGGTTCCGTCCTCGTCCGCCTCCTCGCCGGCCGAGGCGGGGCCGATCCAGGTCCCGGGCGCGTCCGGCCGCAGCGTGTTGCCGACGAAGACCGGGATCCCGGCTCCCTCGAGCGGCTCGAGCGTGCGCGGGTGCAGCACCTTCGCTCCATCGCGCGCGAGCGCCGTCGCCTCGGCATAGGAGAGGCGGCCGATCGTCCGCGCGCCGGGATCGAGGCGCGGGTCCGCGGTCATCACCCCGTCCACGTCGGACCAGATCTCGACGCGCTCCGCGTCCAGCGCCCAGGCGAGCACGGCCGCGGTCAGGTCCGACCCGCCGCGGCCGAGGAGCGTCGTCTCGCCCGCCCCGGTCGCCCCGACGAAGCCGGTGACGATCGGCACCGCGGCGAGCCCGAGGGCGCCGAGAGCCGTCTCCGCGAGCCGCCGCGTCGCGGGAGGGTCGACGGCGGCCTCCGCGAACGCTTCGTCGGTGCGGATCAGGGAAGCCCCGTCCACGGGATGCGCAAGGACGCCGCGGGCGCGCAGCCCCGCCGCGACGATCGGGACGGAGAGCCGCTCGCCGAGGGCGAGAACGGCGGCCCGGACGGCGGGAGAGAACGCCCGATCGGCGGCCACGGCGCGCAGTCGCCCTTCGAGCTCGGCGACGCGCTCGCGCACGATCGCGGCCGCCCGCAGGGCCGGCCGGCCCTGCGCTACCGCCGCGAGCAGGGCGAGGTGCCGGTCTCGAATCGCGGTGGCGAACCCGGCGATGTCGAGACGCCCGGCGGCGGCTCCCGACAGGGCGGCCTCGAGGGCGTTGGTGACGCCGGACAACGCCGAGACCACGACCACGACCGGCCGCTCGCGGGACGCGGTCTCCGCGATGTCCAGCGCCCGGCGCAGCGCCTCGGGCGTGCCCACCGACGTCCCGCCGAACTTGAGCACCCGCCGCCTCAGGCCACCCACGTCCCCTCCTCGCGTCCGCTGCCGCTGTCGAGGCCCTTCCGGAAGCGGACCATCAGCGCGTTCGTGGCCTCGCCCTCGATCAGGAACGCGTCGTGGCCGTGCGAGCGACGGAGTCGGGGCGACGGCTCCGGAGCTCACGCCGCCGCCTTCACGGCCTGGTCGAAGGCCTGCTGCAGGTCGGCCTTGATGTCCTCGATGTGCTCGATTCCCACCGAGATGCGCACGAGGTCCGGCGTCACGCCGCTCGCCTTCTGCTCCTCGTCGGAGAGCTGCTGGTGGGTGGTCGTGTTCGGGTGGATGACGAGCGTCTTGGCGTCGCCCACGTTCGCGAGGTGGCTGGCGAGCTTCACGCTGTCGATGAACTTCCGGCCCGCCTCGCGCCCGCCCTTGATCCCGAACGTCAGCACCGAGCCGAAGCCGTGGCGCAGGTACTTCTTGGCGAGCGCGTGGGAGGGGTGCGAGGGGAGGCTCGGGTGGCTCACCCAGGTGACGGCCGGGTGCTTCTCCAGCCACCGCGCGAGCTCGTTCGCGTTGTCGTTGTGCCGCTGCACGCGCAGCGACAGCGTCTCGAGGCCCTGCAGGAACAGGAACGAGTTGAAGGGCGAGAGGCACGGCCCGAAGTCGCGCAGGCCCTCGACCCGGGCGCGGATGATGAACGCGATGTTCCCGAAGGGACCCTTCGGCCCGAAGGTCTCCCAGAAGTTGAGGCCGTGGTAGCCGGGGGCGGGCTCGGTGAAGACGGGGAACTTGCCGTTGCCCCAGTCGAACTTCCCGGCGTCGACGATGACACCGCCGATCGACGTCCCGTGGCCGCCGATCCACTTGGTGGCGGAAGCGACGACGATGTCGGCGCCGAAGTCGATGGGCCGCGCCGTGTAGCCGGCGGCGCCGAAGGTGTTGTCGACCACGAGCGGGATGCCGTGGTCGTGGGCGATCTTCGCGAGGGCCTCGAAGTCGGGCACGTTGAAGCGCGGGTTGCCGATCGTCTCGACGTAGAGGGCGCGGGTGCGCGCGTCGATGGCACCAGCGAAGTCCTTGGGGTCGTCGCCCTCGATGAACTTCGTGCCGATGCCGAGGCGGGGGAACGAGACCTTGAACTGGTTGTAGGTGCCGCCGTACAGGTAGCTCGTCGAGACGATGTTGTCGCCGTTCTGGAGGATCGTGCTGAGGGCCAGGAACTGCGCGGCCTGGCCGCTCGCGGTGGCGAGCGCCGCGACGCCGCCCTCGAGAGCGGCGATCCGCTTCTCGAAGACGTCGGTGGTCGGGTTCATGATCCGGGTGTAGATGTTCCCGAACTGCTGGAGCGCGAAGAGACGCGCGCCGTGGTCGGCGTTGTCGAACGTGTACGACGTCGTCTGGTAGATCGGGACGGCGCGGGCGTTCGTCCCGGGCGCGGGCTCCTGCCCGGCGTGGACCTGCAGGGTCTCGAATCTGTAGCCCTTCTTCTCGTCGCTCATCGGCCTCTCCTCCACGACCCGCCTCGGCGGGCCTCACTCGGGTTTCGGTGGCCGGTGGGCAACAAAAAACCCGCTCCGGCTCAGCCGTTGCGGGTTTCCTGGCTACGGTTACGTCAGGCTGTCGTTCCGGCTAGCCTCCGTGCCCCTCCACCCGCAGGCACATGCACATGCCCATGCACATGACCATGCGCTGGCGGGCGGACGCGGCAGTGGACCAGATCGACATCGCGAGAGAAGTTAAGCGGCGCGACGGCCGGTTGTCAACAGCCATGGCGTCATTACGACAATCGATTTCGGCCATGAGCCACTCGCGGGGGGTCTGGGGGGGTGTTTGACCGCAGGTGTCGAGGCACCCTAGGCTCGCTGAACGAGAGGTCGTCACGCCGCATGAGCTGCCCCCGTTGTGGCTTTTCCGAGCCCGGCCCGCTCGAATGCCCCCGATGCGGCGTTGTTCTCTCCAAGGTCGGCCGACCCGTGCGGCGTGCTCCGATGGCGCCGATGGAGGCCTCGCCCAGTCCCTTCCGTCGGCGATTCTCCTGGCTCGACGCAGTCCTGGTCGTCGCCTTCGTCGCTGCTGTCGGAGTGATCGGGTTGCGCTGGACGCAGCCGTCGCCCGCGCGGCGAGAGGCCGTCGCCGTCGCCAGGCGTGAGCCGCCCGCCCCCGTGAGGCCCGCTCCCGCGCCGGCCCAGCCAGGCGTCCTGCCACGTGCGCACGCGCAGCCTGACCTGCTGGCCCCGACGCAACCCGGGGGCGTGCCGGAGTCGCGACCCGCACTCGACCCGGCTTTGCGGCCGTCGGACGAAGCCGCTGTCCTGTCCCTGTACCACGCGGTCGGAGCACGGCAGGAAATCGAGTCCTCGCACGTCGACCAGGCGGAAGAGCTCCTGGGTCGCTATCCCGCGGTGCCAGCCGTGGGTCGGATCCTGGAAGACGTCCTCGAGCTCGCCGCCCAGCAGGCGAGCCGTCGGGGTCGGCCCGAGGAGGCCGTGCGCTACCGGGAGAGGGCTACCGAGCTGCGGCCCGAGAGCGGCGGCACCTGGCTGCGCCTCCTGCAGGGCCACGAGGCGAGCGGAGCCTGGCGAGAGGCCGAGCGGTCGGCGCGGCGCGGTTTGTCGGCCCTGCCCTACGAGTCGTTCCTGCACCTCGCGCTCGCGAACGCCCTCAGCAAGCAGGGGCGCGACGAGGAGGCCGCCGACGTGCTCAGGCGACGCCTGGTGAGTCGCGACGACGAGGCGGCCCGGGCCGAGCTGGCGCGGCTGGAGACGGAGCTGCGGTCCGTCGCGGGCCTGGCCCGGAGGACGAGCTCCCACTTCACCATCCGGTTCGAAGGGCAGGAGGACGCGGCTCTCGGCAACGCCCTGCTGCAGGTCCTGGAGGACAAGTACTCGATGCTCGCCCGGACCCTGGGTTCCGAGCCCGGCCACGAGGTCCCGGTCGTGCTCTACCCGCGCGAGACCTTTCGCTCGATCTCGTCGGCGCCGGACTGGGCGGGCGGGTACTTCAGCCGCTCCGACAGCCGGATCCGGATCGGCACCCGCGATCTCTCCCCGGGATTCGTGCCGGTAGACCTCGAGCGAACCCTGACCCACGAGCTGACGCACGCCTTCATCCACGCACGCACCCGAGGCGCCGTCCCGGACGAAATCAACGAGGGGCTGGCGCAGTACCTGTCCGGCCGGCGTCTGGGCTACCGGCTGGATCCGGGCCGCGCCGCGTTCCGCGACGGCCAGATGAAGGTCGACGACTTCTACGACTCCGCGCTCTCGTTCGTGGAGTACCTGCTCGATCGCTACGGGCAGTCGACCCTGAACGACCTGCTGCGGTACGCCGGCGAGACGGGCAACGTCGACCAGGCCTTCCGCCGCGCCTACCACCAGACCCACGACGAGACTCGCGAGGAGTGGATCAAGCAGCTGCAGTGAGCCGCCGCGCTCGGCCGCCCGTTGGCGAGGCTCGGCCGGTGGCCTAGTTCAGGAGCGGCAGCAGGTCGGTGACCGAGTCCTGCTGGGGGTAGGGGAGACCCAGCAGGCGGCCGAGGGTCCAGGCGATGTCCTCCGGGCCCGTGGGGACGTCGCGCCATCCCGGCGCGATCCCCGGCCCCATGAAGACGATCGGCACGTGGCGGTCGTAGTCGTACGGCGTCCCGTGGCCGGTCCCGCCCACGTAGCCCCCGAGGTAGACGTGCTCCTTCACCCGCGCCACGAGGTCCCCGCTGCGCGGGGCGAAGAACGCGCGCTGGTGCAGGTCGAAGAACGGGTCGCCGTCCGGCTTCGGTCCCATGAGCTGGGCCTGCGTGTAGACGGCGTCGATGAACCCGGTCGAGAGGAGCGCCGCCCGGATCGTGCCCTCCACGTCCTCGACCGCGAGGCCCTGTCGGGCGATCGCCTCGCGGTCGAGCACGTACTCCGTGGGGTCGGGGTCCAGGACGAGGCCGGAGGCGCCCGGGAAGCGTGCGGCGAGCGCCTTGTCGACGGCGGTCGGTCAGATCCTCGGCGTTTCCGCGCCGGGCGTCGATGCCCTTCTTCTTCAGCGTCTCGACGAGGGGCATGACGCCGTGGTCGGCGGTGAGGACCACCAGGATGCGTCCCTTGCCCGCGCGGCGCTCCGCCTCCTCCAGGAGACGGCCGAGCGTGCGGTCCAGCCGGAGGAAGTTGTCCATCTGCTCCTGGCTGTCGGGGCCGAAGGTGTGGCCGATGACGTCGCAGGCCGAGAAGCTCACGGCCAGGATGTCGGTGGCCTCGTCCGTGCCCAGGTCGTGGGCCTTCATCGCGGCCGTGGCCAGGTCGAAGAGCATCTCGTCGGCGAAGGGCGAGCGGCGCAGGTCGTCGTAGAAATCGAGGGACGGCGGGGCGCTGGGGAAACGGTGCGGGAACACCGTGTTCTTGCCATCCCACTCGCCCTTCACGTCGTCCTCGCCGGCGTAGCGGACGTAGGTCGCCGGGTCCGGGAGCAGCCTCTCCCAGACGCGGCCCGCGTAGGTGTCCGGCAGGCGCCGCGAGTTCCAGCTCACGAGCCAGCGCGGCGCCTCGGCCATGTACCAGCTGCTGGTGACGAAGCGGCCGCTGGCCGCCTCGTACCAGTACGCCGCGTCGGCGCGCCTGCCGGCCATCAGGATCGCCGCGCGGTCCTTGAAGGACACGCCCACGACCTTCGAGCGCCGGCGAGCGCGCCTTGAGCATGTCGCCGACCGTGAATGCGTTGTAGTAGGCAGGGGAGGCGGTCCGGCCCGCGCCCCCGAGGACCCGCACCGTGGGGTCGTCCACCACGTTCACGCGCTCCCGCAGCGTTCGGTCGTACCAGGCGTTGCCCACGATGCCGGAGCTGCGCGGCGAGCGGCCGCTGAGCAGGACGGAGTGCCCGGGGCCGGTCTCCGTGCAGGCGTGGCGGTAGCGCGCGTTCGCGAACACGGCTCCGCGCTCGGCGAGCGCCTTCAGCCCCGAGGTGAACAGCGGCCGGAACCGCTCGAGGTAGTCGGCCCGCATCTGGTCCACCGAGACGAAGACCACGAGCCGCGGACGCGGCGTGGTCGTCGGTCCCGCGACGGCACCGGCCGCGGCGACGTCGGCCGCCAACACCGCGGGGGCGATGGCGAACGCGAGGGAGGCGAAGGCGGGGCCGCGGCGCGAGGGCATCGAGGGGCTCCTTCCCGGTGAATCCAGCCCCGATTCTACCGCCGCACGGGGCTACGCTCGTCTGGCCGCGGCCTTCCGAGGAAGGAGGCGAAAGGAGAAGCGCGCGCCTTCGTCGGCCACCGCGGCTTCGTACTCCGGCCCGCTCACCCGCGCGAGAAGGCGCCTCGACACCGGGAGGACGGTGGCCACCGGCTCCCAGACTGCGGGCTGGCCGGTCCTCGCGTCCACGAGCCGGCCCTCGTCGACCGCGGAGGTGCCCTCGGGGAGCGGTACCCCGTCGAGCGCCTTCGCCATCGCGCGCGAGGCGCGCCTCGTCCGCCGGGTGCAGCGGCCGCACGAGCCGCCGGCTCTGCATCGCGACGTGGTAGTGCGCGGCCACGAAGAAGACGCCGTCGAGCGCGTGCGCCTCGCACGACCACGACGAGCCAGCCCATGAAGTCGCGAAGCAGCCCGAGGCCGGGGTGCTGCTGGCCGGGCAGCCGCGGGCGCCGTTCGGAGAAGGGCTCCCGCGGGTTCTGCAGGAGCAGCCACTCGACGGAGATCGACCTCCATGCCGGGGACGGCGCTGCGGCTGCGGTCGGCCCGCAGCTCGACGAGCAGCTCGCGCTCGCGCGGGCGGTCCTCCGACAGGATCCGCAGCGTGTGCCCGGGGCCCTCGCGCGTGTCGAGCTCCACGCGGAGCGTGCGGAAGCCCCGGGCGCGCAGCTGGGGGAGGACGCCCGCCCGCTCGAGGAGCAGCTCGACGCCGTGGCGCGAGAAGTAGCCGAGGAAGCGCGAGGGGCCGCGCGGGCCCCGGCAGGAGCCCGGCGAGGTCCTCCTCGCTCAGCGAGAAGGGCAGGCCGTCGTCGACGCGTCTCCGCGGAGCGCAGGTCGCGGCCCAGACGGCGGAAGCGCCGCAGGGCCAGCTGCTCTTCCTCGACGGGCTCGATCTCGCGGCCGGACGCGAGCCACAGCAGGTAGCGCGCGCTGTAGCGCCAGGCGTGGCGGCCGTAGCCTCCGGCCAGCACCACCACCATGGGGCACGCCCGCCCGTCGGGCCGCGCGAGCGACGTGACGAAGCGGTCGCGCTCCAGGAGCGCCGCGGCGGTGAGGCGCCAGTTGCCGAGGGGGTCGTCCGCGGCGGGGTCGGTGCCGGCAAGGTAGACGACGAGGCCGGGCCGCACCTCCTCGACGACCGGCGGGAGGGACTCGCGCAGCGTGGCGAGGAAGCGGCGCGTCGTCGACGTCCTTCCCGAGGGCGATCGAGGTCGAGGCCACGGCGTCGGTCTCTCCCCAGTGGTCGTTGTGGATCGAGAACGTGTGCACGGTGGGGTCGTCGGCGAAGACGCGACGCGTCCCGTTGCCGTCGTGGAGGTCGAGGTCCACGACGAGCACGGGCTCCGCGAAGCCCCGGCCCCGCAGGCGCCGGATCGGCGATCGCCACGTCGTTGAAGACGCAGAACCCGAGCCCGGCGTCGGGCAGCGCGTGGTGGAAGCCGCCGCCGAGGTGGACGGCGACTCCGCCGGTCCGCAGGGCGAGGCGAGTGGCCTGGATGGTGCCCGCCCGCCATCAGCCGCTGCAGGTCGAGCGTCGCCTCCGCCTCGCCCGGCGGGGACGTCGACGCCGAGGATCCGGGCCAGCGCCTCCGGCTCCTGCACCGCGTGCAGGTACTCGGGGGTGTGGACGCGAAGGAGGTTCTGCAGGGAAGCAGGTCGAGGCTCGGACAGCAGGTCGCGGCCCAGCAGGCCGGCCTCCCGGAGCGAGCCGACGATCTTCTCCCCGCGCAGGGGATCCATCGGCACGCCGAAGACGCCGCGCTGGTAGCGCGCGTCGTAGACGATCGGGATCCCGCCGCGCCCGCAGGCGATGAAGAGACCGGCGAGCGGCGCGGGCCAGCGCGCGGAGAGGACCGGTGGGCACCGCGGACATTGTCTCAGAGAGGGCGGGAGGACGCGCGAGGGCCGTCGGAATCACGCCACATCCCTCGGGACCCGGGCCGACGGAGGTCCCTCGGGGGAATGCCTACGTGAACCTGACGCTCACCAGCTTGCGACACCCCCGGCTCCTCCATGGTCACGCCGTAGAGCTGGTCGGCGATCGACATGGTCTTGCGGGAGTGGGTGATGAGCACGAACTGGGTCTCGTCCTTCAGGCCCTCGAGCATGCCCACGAAGCGGCCGATGTTCGCGTCGTCGAGCGGGGCGTCCACCTCGTCGAGGATGCAGAACGGCGACGGCTTGTACTGGAAGATCGCGAAGAGGAGCGCGATCGCGGTGAGCGCCTTCTCGCCGCCGGAGAGGAGCAGCACGTTCTGCAGCCGCTTGCCGGGGGGCTGGGCCATGATGTCGATCCCGCTCTCGAGGAGGTCCTCCTCGTCGAGGAGGGACAGCCCCGCGGTGCCGCCCCCGAAGAGCTGCTTGAACATCTCCCCGAAGTGCTGGTTGATGATCTGGAAGGCCTCCTGGAAGCGCTCGCGCGAGGCCCGGTCGATCTTCCGGATGGCCTGGTCGAGCTCGGCGATCGAGTCGAGGAGGTCCTGCCGCTGCGCGGTCAGGAAGGTGTGGCGCTCCTCGAGCTCCTGGGCCTGCTCGACGGCGAGCACGTTCACCTGGCCCATGCGCTCCAGCCGGTCGCGCAGCTCCTGCACGAGCGCGGCGAGGGCGCTCGAGGTCCCGGGCCCGGTCCTCGTCGGAGAGGCGTCGCCGCCGCCTCGGCCGCGGCGACGCCCACCGACTGCTGGCACTCGCGGGCGAGGTGGTCGAGGTCGGACCCGGTGCGGGCCCGCTCGACGTCCACCTCGGAGAGCGCGTCGCGCAGCACGACGCACTCGCGCCGGCGCTCCTTGAGGCCCTGCTCGCGGCCCTCGATCTCGCCGCGGCCCTCGCGCACGCGGTCCTCGGCGACCGCCGTCTCGCCCTGCGCGCGGTCGCGCTCGAGGAGCGCCTCGGCGAGCAGGCGCTCGACCTCGGCGAGCTCGGACTCGAGCTCGCCCCGGCGGGCCGCGGTCTCGGCGGCGTGGGCGCGCGCGGCGGCGATCCGCTGCTCGAGCTCCGCGAGGTCGCCCTCGAGCCGCCGGCGCTCGTTCTGCGGCCGCGGCCGTCCGCTCGCGCAGCGCGGCGAGCGAGCTGCGCGCCTCGGCGTGGCGCGCCTGCGCGGCCTCGGCGGCCGCGCGGCCGTCGGCGACCGCGGCGCCGAGCTCGGCGAGGCGGCGGTGGCCCTCCTCGCGCTCGGCCTCGGCGGACGCGAGGGCCTGCTCGATCTCGGCGAGGCGCACGGCGGCCGCGCGCGCGCTCCTGCTCGGCCTGCGCGCGCTCGGTGTCGAGGACCAGGCCTTGCGGTGGAGGCGCGCCCGCCTCCTCGTCGGCGGTCTGGACCTCGTGGCGCACCGCGACGAGGTCCTTCTCCGCGGCGTGGATGCGCTCCTCGAGCGAGCGCGCCTCGGCGGCGGCCGCGCGTCGCGAGCGCCAGCGCCTCGGCGGCGGCGCGCGCGGAGGCCGAGGAGCCGTCCCTCGATCTCCTCCTGCCGCGCCGCGACCTCCTTCACCTCGCGCCGCGGGGCGAGGAGGCCCTTGACGTCGCGGCCGCCCTCGACCATCGCCCCGCGCAGCGTCTCGCCCTCGAGGGTCACCACCGCGACCGGGCCCTGCCGCGAGGCCACGTCGAGCGCGTCCTCGAGCGTCGCCACCACGATCGCGTCGGGGAGCGAGGCGCGGATGCGCTCGGCGTGGGGGCCGCCCACGCGGTAGAAGTCGGAGAGGAGGCCGAGCGCCTTCGGCTCCTGCGCCGCGATCTCGCGCAGCGGGCCGCAGTCGTGGCGGGTGCGGGCGGAGGCGAGGGGCAGGAAGGCGCCGCGGCCGGCGCCTCGAGGCCTGCAGCCAGCGGATGCCGCGCCGGGCCTGCTCGGCGTCGGGCACGAGGACCGCCTGCAGGCGGTCGCCGAGGAAGGCCTCCACCGCGCGCTCGTGCTCGGAGCCGGTCTCGAGCGTGTCGGCCACGACACCGAACACCTCGAGGCCCTCCGGGCCGGCCGAGGAGCGCGCGCACTCCCTCGTCGAAGGCGGAGTGGGTGGCCACCATCTCCTCGAGCGACGCGCGGCGGCCGGCGAGGCCGTCGCGCTCGCTCTGCAGCGCGTCGGCCTCGCGCCCGAGCGACTCGGCGCGGCCGCGGGCCTCGTCCGCGCGCGCGGTGGCGGCGTCGCGGGCTCCGTCGAGCTCGGCCAGGAGGGCCTCGGCCTCGCGCCCGCGGGCGTGCGCGGCCTCGCGGGCGGCGCCCACCCGGGCCCGCTCGCGCTCGAGCTCCTCGATCTCGACGGCGAGCTTCAGGAGGTCGGCCGCCGCGCGCTCGGCGTTGCCGGCCACCGACGCGCGCGAGTTCTGGAGCGTGGCGATGCGGCCCGAGCAGCGCCACCTGCGACTCGCGCCCGCGCTCCTGCCCGGCCTCGGCCTCTCGCCTGCCGAAGCGGCGGCCTCCGCCACCGCGGCCTCCGCCGCGGCGAGCTCGGCCTCCGCCGCGGCGAGCTCGTCGCGCAGCCGCTGCTCTCCCGCTCGCCGCTCGGCCAGGGCCTCGGTGAGCGGCGCCACGCGGGAGACGAGCTCCTGCTCCTCGCGCGCCGCCTGCCGGGCCCGGCCCTCGTTCTCCGCGAGCTGCTGCCTGCAGTAGCCGCTGCGGCCCTGGTGGCGGTCCACGGCGAGGGTCAGCTCGTTCAGGCGCCCGCGCACCGCCTCGAGGCTGCGCCTCGAGCTCGTAGAGTCGACTGGCGCCGCACCTCGAGCTGCGCCTCCTCGGTCTCGAGGGCGATCGTCGCCGCGCGCTCGCGCCCGGCCTCGGCGCCGTGCCGCTCGTCGAGGACCCGCGAGCGCTCCCTGAGGTCGACGAAGCGGCGGCCGAAGAGCACGCGCTCGACACCCTGCATCTCCTCCTTGACCACGCGCCAGCGGCGCGCCTTCGCCGCCTGGCGCTTGAGGCTCTCGAGCTGCTTCTCGACCTCGTTGACGATGTCGTTCACGCGGAGGAGGTTCTGCTGCGCCGCCTCGAGCTTGAGCTGGGTCTGGCGTCGGCGCGCCTTGTACTTCGTGATGCCCGCCGCCTCCTCGATGATCGCGCGGCGGTCGGCGGGCTTGCTCGAGAGGATGAGGCCGATCTTGCCCTGCTCGATGATCGAGTACGCCTTCGAGCCGAGCCCGGTGTCCATGAACAGCTCGTGGACGTCGCGCAGGCGGCAGATCCGGCCGTTCATCAGGTACTCGCTCTCGCCGTTGCGGTAGAGGCGGCGCGTCACCACGCACTCGGGGCTGCCGTCGGGGCTGTTGCCGTTGAGGCCGGAGACCCTGCAGGTTCACCTCGGCCATCTGCAGCGGCTGGCGGCTCGAGCTGCCGTTGAAGATCACGTCCTCCATCGACGTGCCGCGCAGGCTCTTCACGCTCTGCTCGCCGAGCACCCAGTTGATGGCGTCCGAGATGTTGCTCTTGCCGCAGCCGTTCGGGCCCACGATGCCCGTCACGCCGCCCTTGAAGGAGAGCTCCTGCCGGTCGCAGAAGCTCTTGAATCCGACGATCTCCACGGAGTCCAGACGCATCGAGCCCAGGACAGAACCCCCTTCGTGCCGTTCCGACTTCTCTCGCCGAGCCGCGGCGCTCATCCGATCGTGACAAGGCGTCCACACGACGAGCACGACCGGTGGGACCGGCACTAGATGTTGTGCAACCGCGCGAACATAGCACAACCGAAAGGGGAGCGTAAAGGATTCGGCTCGCCCCGGGGGCAAGCTGCTGATGGCACGGGGCTTGCGGGAGCGGGAGGCTCGCGCGCCGAACCGGGCTCGTCGGGCACATTGACGCTCGCGTGGCGGCGGGCCTAGCATTCCCGCGACAAGCCGTTCCCCTCCCGGGAGGTTCCCATGAAGCGCTGGTCCTGGCTGCTCCTCGCGGCGATCGTCGCCGCGCCCGCGGTCGCCGACGACAAGAAGAAGGACGACAAGAAGGGCAAGGCCGCGCCCGTCGCGCAGGCCCCCGTCGTGCAGGACGCGGTGAAGGACGCGGAGGCGAAGCTGGCCGCGGGCGACTCCGACGGCGCGATCGCCATTCTCGAGAAGGCGAAGGGCAGCGGACGGGAACGCCGCCCTGCGCCTCGGGCAGCTGCGCGAGGGGCGGGGCGAGCTCGACCCCGCGGTCGACGCGTACAAGGCGGCCGCCGAGAAGCTGGCCGGGCCCGGCAAGGGCGAGGCCCTCGGCCGCCTGGCGGTCGTGCAGGACTCGCGCGGCATGGCCGAGGCCGCCGCCAGCGCCGAGGCGGCGATCGCCGCCGACCCCGAGGGGGTGTGGCCGACGATCGCGATCTCCTACCGCCGCGCGCACGAGGGCAAGGCGGACGAGGCGGTGGCCCTCGCGCAGAAGGCGGTGGCCGCCGGGGGCGGCGCGGCTGCGAAGGCCGCGCTCGGGCACGCGCTCGAGACGAAGGGCGACCTGGCGGGGGCCGAGGCCGCGTACCGCGAGGCCGTGGCCGCCGAGCCGACGGCGCTCGCGCCGGTGGTGGGCCTGGCCACGGTCCTGCGCGAGACCGGGCGCGCCGCGGAGGCGGAGCCGATGCTGAAGAAGGCGATCGACGCCTCGCCGGGCGCGGTGGAGGCCTACAAGGAGATGGCGCGAGTGAAGATCGCCCTCGGCCGCTCGCAGGAGGCGCTCGCCGACGCGAACCTCGCCGCGGCCATGGCGGAGAACGACCCCGACGCGCAGGCGCTGGTGATCGAGGTCAAGGTGGCCCGCGCGCTCTCGGACCTCGGTTCGGGACAGACCGACCTCGCGGTGCAGGACCTCACGCAGCTCCGCGACCAGAACCCGGGCTCGGCGGCGGTGCGTCTCGGGCTCGGCCGCGCCCAGATCGCCCGGCGCGACGCCGACGCCGCGCTCGCCGAGCTGCAGAAGGCCGTCGAGCTCGACCCGAAGAACGCCGAGGCGCAGTACCAGCTCGGCTACGTCCTCCAGGTCATGAAGCAGAACGCGGCCTCGGCCGTCGGTCCCTACGAGAAGGCGGTCGAGGCGGAGCCGGGCAACGCCCTCTTCCGGACGAGCCTCGGCAGCGCGCTCCTCGGGGCCGGCCAGACGGATCGCGCCGTCGAGGAGCTGACGAAGGTGACGTCGACGCGCCGGCTACTCCGGCTCGCAGGCATGGCTCTTCCTGGGCGCGGCGCAGCTCAAGGCGAGCCGCTACAAGGAGGCGGTGGTCGCCCTCGAGAAGTCCCTCGCCGCCAAGCCCGACAACGCGCGAGGCCGAGGCCTACCTCGCCTGGTCGTACTTCGGGCTGAAGGACGGCGCGGGCTTCAAGGAGCACGGCGCGAAGGCGCGCACTCTCGGCTGGAAGGACGCGGCGCTCTTCGACCGCCTCGCCAAGGTCGAGGCGGGGCAGGCGATCAAGTAGCACGACACCGGAGGGCGCCCCGGCGATGAACGCGCGGGCCTTCGCGCTGCAGTGGCTCCTGCGCGCCGCGCTGCTCCTCCTTTGGTCGCTCGTCGCGTGGGGCGCCCTGCTGCTGCTCGTGACGCTCTTCGACGTCGCCGGTGAAGGTGTCCGCCCGGCCCTCGCCCGGCTCCTGCCCTCCGCGGGGGCCTCGGTGTGGGCGTGGCTCAACGCCCTCTCGGCAGCGCTGGCGATGGCCGTGGGCTCGTGGCGGGAGGGCTCTTCGCCTGGGGGCGGCGGGGGAGGGCGGGGGACTGAGTACGGCCAGCGCTGTGCCCAGCTTCCTTTGTTCTAGGGGGGCCAAGGGCCCCCCTAGAGACCCCCGGAAAGCGGCTTGACAGTAGATAGCAGTGTGATATCATAACGATTGCAAGGGAGAGCTCATGGAGAACGTGGCTCCGTGTCCGAACTGCGGTGGCAGGACGCTGTACCGCGGGCCGGCGACCAGCTCGGGGGGCGGGCACGCTCCCAACTACCTGCCGGGGCTCGGACGCTTCCTCTTCTCGGCGAGGTTCGTGCTCGTGGTCTGCCGCGACTGCGGCCTGACTCGCTTCTTCGCGCAGCCCGAGGCGAGGGCGAAGCTGAAGGAGTCCGGGAAGTGGAAGGCCGTCTAGGCTCGCCCGGCCGGGAGAGGTCGCGGCGAGCCCGTCCGGGAACTTGCGCCGGTTTTTTCGAGGGAGGGATCAGATGATCCGGGAACGGGAGCGTCAGACGGCGTCGGGCCTGCTCATGCTGGCGGTATTCCTCATCATCATCGGAGTGGCCGTCGCCGGCATCGTCCGCGCCGCGCGCGCGGACGACGGGTTCGTGGCCGTCTTCTGCGTGCTGGTGATCGTCGCGAGCGTGGTGGGCCTGGCCGGCCTCTTCACGGTGGCGCCCAACCAGGGGCAGGTGCTGCAGCTCTTCGGCGCCTACCGCGGCACGGCCAGGGAGGAGGGGCTCCGCTGGGCGAACCCCTTCTACACCAAGAAGCGGATCTCGCTCCGCGTGCGCAACTTCGAGAGCGCCCACCTGAAGGTCAACGACACCGACGGCAACCCCATCGAGATCGCGGCGATCGTGGTCTGGCGGGTGGTGGACACCGCGGAGGCGGTCTTCGAGGTGGACGACTACGAGCACTACGTCAAGGTGCAGACCGAGTCCGCGGTCCGGAACCTCGCCACCCACTACCCCTACGACACCCACCTCGAGGGGCAGCTGTCGCTGCGCGGCAGCACCGACGAGGTGGCGAAGAGGCTCAAGAGCGAGATCCAGGACCGCCTCGCGAAGGCCGGGGTCGAGGCGATCGAGGCGCGCATCAGCCACCTGGCCTACGCGCAGGAGATCGCGGCGGCCATGCTGCGCCGCCAGCAGGCGGGCGCCATCATCGCCGCGCGGCAGAAGATCGTCGAGGGCGCGGTGGGCATGGTGGAGATGGCGCTCGACATGCTCTCGAAGAGCGACAAGGTGCACCTCGACGAGGAGCGCAAGGCCGCGATGGTGAGCAACCTGCTCGTCGTGCTGTGCGCCGCGCACGACGCCCAGCCGGTGGTCAACACCGGCACGCTCTACCAATAGGCGGAAGGTCCAGTGGCCGAGCGCAAGCCCTTCCTGATCCGGGTGGACCGCGACGTCCTCGCCGCGGTCCAGCGCTGGGCCAACGACGACCTGCGCAGCCTCAACGCGCAGATCGAGTTCCTGCTGCGGCGGGCGCTCCAGGCCCAGGGCCGGCTCAAGCCGGTCCCCGGCCAGGGTCCCCGCCGCGGCGGGCCCGGGGACGGCCCTCCGGCCTAGTGACGCCGCGCACCGGGCGCCTTTTGAACATCCCCCGACGGCAGCGCACAATGGCCCCATGTCGATCCCGACGTTCCGCGAGGTGCAGGACGACATCACCGCCCAGCTGCGGGAGCAGGGCTTCCTCGCCGCCATCCTCGTCGACCTGAGCCCGCTCGCCCACATCGAGAAGGCGTTCGGGGGCGCCGCGTTCCGCACCCTGCGCGACCAGGTGGACCCGCTCCTCGTGGACATGCGCGAGCGCTTCCGCCAGGACGACTTCATCACCCGCGACGAGCGCGAGGGCGACCGCTTCCTGCTCTTCCTCTCCGGGCCCCGCCGGGCCGACACGCCCTTCCGCTCGGACAGCCTTCGCAAGCTCGCCGAGCGGGTCGAGGAGTTCCTGACTCCGCGGGTGGGCCGGCTCACCCTGCCGTACCTCAAGGAGCGCCCGGTGCTCGTCGCCGGCTACGGGCTCGTGCTCTGGAGCCCCCTCGAGAGCCCCGAGCGGCAGGTCCTGCGCCTCGTGGACGACGCGATCGCCTGCGCGGAGATGCGGGGGCAGGTGCGCGACCGCGAGCAGCGCGAGCGGCTCCTCGAGATCATCCAGAATCGCGAGATCTGGACCGCCTTCCAGCCGATCGTCGAGCTCGCCTCCGGGCACGCGATGGGCTTTGAGGGCCTCTCGCGCGGCCCCCGCGGCTCGGACCTCGAGCTGCCGATCGTCCTCTTCGGCCGCGCCGCCCGCTACGGCGTCACGGAGGAGCTCGAGCGCGCCTGCCGGCGCCAGGCGTTCGTCGACTGGCGGGTGTTCGGACAGGCCGGCCGGCTGTTCGTGAACACCGTCCCCGCCACCGTCCGCGACACGAGCTTCCTCGGGCGCGGCGTGCTCGACTACCTCGGCCCGGAGCTCGCCCCGAGCGGGGTGACGCTGGAGATCACCGAGCGCCAGGTCATCGAGAACCTGAACCTCTACCGCGAGGCGATGCACTCATTCACCGATCTCGGCTTCTCCTTCGCGATCGACGACGTGGGGGCGGGCTACTCCGGCCTGGAGACCGTGGCCGTCCTCAAGCCCGCCTACCTGAAGATCGACATCGCGCTGGTGCGCGACGTGCACCAGAAGCGGGTCAGCCAGCAGGTCGTCAAGGCCATCCTCGACATGGGAGAGGGCCTCGGGGCGACGGTCATCGCCGAGGGGATCCAGACCCGCGAAGAGGTGGAGGCGCTGCGCCAGCTCGGCGTGGTGTGGGGTCAGGGCTACTTCTACGCCCGGCCGGTGGATCCCTACGCCGCGCCGACGGCGGCCCCGTCGGGCTGACCGTGGGACGCTCGCGCTTCCCGCGGGGCCTCGGGCCTCTCCTCCTCGCCGCCCTCCTCCCCTCGTGCGGCGGGGGCGGCTCGCCGTCCGGCGGGACGCCGGCGCCCACGGCGGCCCCATCGGCTTCCCCCAACCCCTGCACCGCTGCGCTCGCCGCCGGCGGCGGGCTCTTGGCTTCCGCCTCGGGGCGCTCGCCGAAGGCGGACGGCTTCGGCCACGACGACCGCGACCCTCGCGACCTCCTGGCGCTGCACCTCTTGCCCCGCGACGGCTCGATCTCCGCCCGCGCCACCGCCTCGGCTGCCGTCCGCTCCGGCGACATCGCGATCCTGGGCGACGACGGCTCGCTCCTGATCGCCGCCAACCCCTTCGACCTCGGCGGGGCCGCTCTCCGCTTCGACCCGAACGGCCAGGGCGGCTACGACGTCCGGCGCTCGACCGGCGCCTTTCGCGCCGACCTCGGCCGGCGGCTCGTCCTCGCCGACGACGACACGAGCGAGGTGCCGCTCGCGTTCTCGTTCTACGGCACCGCGCGGGCCTCCGCCTTCGTGAACTCCGACGGAAACATCACGTTCGGGGCCGGCGACGTCGACACCACCGAGCGCTCGCTCGGCCGGGTCCTCTCCGGAGCGCCGCGCGTCGCCCCATTCTTCGCGGACCTCGACCCCTCCGCGGGGGGCGGCGTCTTCGTGAACGAGGCCCCCGACGCCCTCACCGTCACGTGGTGCGCGGTGCCGGACTTCGACGCCACGGGCAAGGTCACCGCGCAGGCGAGCCTTCTTCCCGGAGGGGCGGTGGAGATCCGGATCGACGCCTCGACGACCTTGAAGGACGCGGTGGTGGCGCTGTCTCCCGGCGCGACCTCGTCGTTCGCCGCCGTCGACCTCTCGGCCGCCGCCAGCGCGGCCCCGGGGGGCGCTTCGGCGGTGGGCGAGCGGTTCGCCGCGGAGGCCTCTCTCGACCTCGTGGCCGCTTCCCGGCGCTTCTACGGCGAGTTCGCCGACAACTACGACCAGCTCGTCTTCTGGACCGACACCCACGTCACCAGCAGCGACACGTTCGCCTTCGAGAGCACGATCGACAACTCCATCACCGGCATCGGGCAGGAGGCGGCCGCCTACGCCCCCGACTTCGGCAGCGGCGGACGCCTCTCGAGCGTCGTCGTCATGGACGACCTCGGGAAGTACCCGTCCGACCCCAACCAGCGCGCGAACGGCGAGAACACGACCCTCGCGCTCGTGGCCCACGAGACCGGTCACCGCTGGGGGGCCACATTGCAGTTCCGCGACGCTTCCGGCGCTTCCTCCGACGCGTGGCTCGGGCGCCAGCTCGCGCACTGGAGCTTCTTCTGCGACTCGGACGCCTCCGTCCTCGAGGGCAACGAGATCGAGGACCAGGGCGGGGGCTCGTTCCGCACCACCGCCGCCGTCCAGCGCTACGGACCCTTCGACCTCTACGCGATGGGGCTCCTCGCCGAGTCGGAGGTTCCGAGTGCCTTCTACGTCGAGAGCCCGTCGGGGGCGAGCCAGAACCGCGAGTCGGCCCCGCGCACCGGGGTCGCGTTCACGGGCACGCGCCGCGAGGTGGAGGTTGCCGACGTCGTGGCGGCGATGGGGCCACGCAACCCCCCGGCCTCGCGAGCCCCGCGTGTGCACCGGCAGGCGTGGGTGTACGTGGTCGGCCGCGGGCGCACCGCCGACCCGGCGGCGGTCTCCAAGCTCGAGACGATCCGCCGGGCCTTCGAGGGCTTCTTCGCCTCGGCCACCGGCGGGAGGATGAGCGTCGAGACGCGGCTCGACTGAGGAAGGGAGGTCGTCGATGGCCGTTCGTGTCCGATCCGTGGTGGGGCTGGGGCTCGTCCTGCTTTTGGCCGGCGCACAGGGCGCCCTCGCCGAGAAGAAGCCGAAGCCTCCCAAGGGCAAGAAGGAGGGGAGCGAGTCCGTCACCGTGACGTTCACGACGCAACAGCGTGATGCCGCACGGGGGTTCTACGCCGAGAAGTACGGTCGCGGCAACTGCCCGCCGGGCCTCGCGAAGAAGGGGAACGGCTGCCTCCCTCCCGGTCAGGCGAAGAAGCGCTACGCGGTCGGCCGGCCGCTCGCCCCGGGAATCGTCTACGGGCCCATTCCGCCCGAGCTCTCCGTGCGGCTCGGCCCCCCGCCCGAGGGCCATCTCTACGTCACGCTCGACGGCGACCTGCTGAAGCTGGCGGTGGGCACGCTGCTCGTGGTGGACGCCATCGACGGCCTCGTGAACTGAGTTCACACCCATGCGACATGCCCTGATGCCGTTCCTGCTGTCCGCCGTCGCCGCCGGCACGGTCGGCGTGGGGGCCGCAGCCGGCCCCGGTCTCCCTATCTCCGCCCGACCAACGGCCGCGCCGAGGACCAGCTGCGTCGCAACCACTCCGCGCAGAACATCTCGCACCCGGACCATCCCTGGCACCGGCTGCGGAGGGAGAACCCCGGCCTCTACGAGTCCTACGTGGACCTCGTGCCAGGGGAGTGGACTCGCGTCCGGATAGCGACGGCGGATCCCTCGTCGCCCGACACGGACGGCGCTCCTCGGGATGACAACGACGGCGGATCCCTCGGGACCGCAGACGGGCGTCCCTCGGGATGACAGGGGCTACGCCCGGTCGACGCTCGTCTTCGGCATGCCGGGCACGATGCCGTGCTCGGCCTTGAGCCGCTCGAGAGCGGCGATGCGGACAGGGCGGCGCACGTCGTGGTCGACTGGCCGGTAGCCTGGCCCGTACTCGACGAGCTTGCCGCGCGCCATGAGATGGTCACGGTCGATGATCAGCTCGGCGCGGGTCTCTCCGACGAGGTCGTTCTCCCGGCTCATGATGATCGCCTCCTCCGGGCAGGCGTCGACGCAGAAGCCGCAGTAGACGCAGCGCAGGAGGTCGATCTCGAACCGGGTCGGGTACTTCTCGATCGTCTTCTCGGGCCGCTCGCCCGACTCGATGTAGATGCACTCGGCGGGGCAGACGGTCGCGCACATGAAGCAGGCGACGCACTTGGGCGTGCCGTCCTCGCGCTCGGTGAGGACGTGGATGCCGCGGTAGCGGCCGGAGACGTTCCGCTTCTTCTCCGGGAACTCGATGGTCGAGGCCTGCCGCAGGAAGAGGCTACGGAAGAAGTTGCCGAGGGTGAGCCAGTGGCCCTTCAGGATCGGCAGGACGCCCGCGCTCTGGTTCCGGTCGACGGTGACGACGCTCGCAGCCATGTCTGCTTCTCCCGGCTTACGCGCGGGCCTCCTGAACGGGGGCCGTGCCCTCGGGCGAAGGCAACGCCCGGCCCTGGGCCCCGATCGCGCGGTAGTCGAGCGAGGCGTAGTCCGGCATCGTCTTCGCCACGAGCGCGAAGACCTCGCGCGGCGTGGCCGCCCCGAGCGGCTTCCCGAGCCGCTGCAGCAGAAAGGCGCAAAGCTCCCATCGCGGCCGCGCGTCGCCAGGCGCGGGCACGGCGGCCTTCAGCCGCTGCACCCGCCGCTCGTAGTTGGTGAAGGTGCCCTCGACCTCGGCCCAGAGGGCGGCGGGCAGGACGACCGTCGCGCGGTCCAGCTCCGGGCCTTCGTGGGTGGCCATCACCGCCACGAAGGGCACCTTCGCGACCGCGTCCACCGCCTCGGGCACGCGGAGGATCTCCGGCCCCTGCAGCACGAGCGCCTTCACCTCGCCCGCCCGGCACGCGGCGAGGATCGCGGCGACGCCGTCCCGGCCCACGCCCTGGTCGAGGCAGCCCTGCGTGTTGGGGTTGCGGTCGGCTCGCTGGAGGACGTGGTCGATCCGCTCGCGGACCTTCCGGTGCGGATCGCCGACCCGGAAGTCGAGCTTCCCGCCCACCGCGTCGGCGAGCGCCTTGAACGCGAAGACGTCCTCGTTCGTGCCCTGCGGGGAGGCGAGGAAGGCGGAGGCGGCGCCCGCCTCCTTCAGGGAAGAGGCGACACGGTCGAGAGCCGCCGCGACGCTCGTGCCCTCCCACGAGCCGGCCCCGCGAACGCGGGCGCCGGAGACGCGGCCAGTGACCCCGATCTGCTTGTAGAGCGCGCGGCCGGGGTCGCACATCCAGGACTTGTTGACGTCGGGGTTGCGGCGCGGCCGCAGGCGCTCGACCTCGCCGTCCCGCTCGTCCACGAAGACGTTGCAGCCGGTCGAGCAGCCGGGGCAGACCGACTCGTGCGTCTTCAGGAACCAGACCCGCATCTTGAAGCGGAAGTCCTTGGACAGCAGCGCCCCGACCGGGCAGACGTCGGGAGGTTTCCCGCGTAGTCGTGGGTGATCGGCCGGTTCTCGAAGGTCGCGATCGAGACGTGGTCGCCCCGGTTCACGAACTCGAGCAAGTTCGTGCCGGTGACCTCCTTCTCGAAGCGGAGGCAGCGCGAGCAGAGCACGCAACGCTCGGCGTCGAGCATGATCGGACCGAGGTCCACGACCTTGCGCTTCCGGACCTTGTCCTCGATCTCCACCCTGGAGCCGTAGAGGCCGTAGCGCATGTAGTTGTCCTGGAGGTAGCACTCGCCGGCCTGGTCGCAGACGGGGCAGTCGATGGGGTGGTTGACGAGCAGGAACTCGAGGGCCGTGCGCTGGGCCTCCGTCGCCTTCGGGCTCTTCGTGTGGACGACCATGCCCTCCGAGATCACCGTGTTGCAGGCGATCTGGAGCTTGGGCATCTTCTCGACCTCGACCATGCAGGTCCGGCAGTTGCCGTCCACCGGGAGGTCGGGGTGCCAGCAGAAGTGCTGGATGTGGATCCCGTGGGCGAGGGCGGCCTGGAGGACGTTGGTCCCCGGCAGCGACCTCGATCTCCTTTCCGTCGATCTTGCACTTGGGCATGGCGCTACCTGTCGAGCTCCCCGGCGATGACGTTCAGCCCGCCGATGATGGCGATCGCGTCGGCGATCATGCCGCCCCGGATCATCTCCGGGAAGGCCTGGTAGATGTTGTAGCAGGGCGGGCGGACCTTCACCCGCCACGGGTGCTTCTGGCCGTCGCTCACGACGTAGTAGCCCAGCTCGCCGTTCGCCGCCTCGGTGTAGCCGTAGACCTCGCCGGGCGGGGGCAGGATGCCGTCGTAGACGAGCTTGAAGTGGTTCATCAGGGACTCGATGTTCGAGTACACCTCCGACTTCGGGGGCAGGGCCACCTTGCGGTCGTCGGTGATCACCGGGCCTCCCGGCAGCTTCGCGAGGGCCTGCTCGACGATGCGCAGGCTCTGGCGCATCTCCTCCATGCGGACGAGGTAGCGGTCGAACGAGTCGCCCGCCGTGCCCACCGGCACGTCGAAGTCGTACTGCTCGTAGCCGGAGTAGGGGTGGTCCTTGCGGACGTCGTAGGCGACGCCCGAGCCGCGCAGGCACGGCCCCACCCAGCCCCAGGAGAGCGCGTCCTCCTTCGACATGACGCCCACGTCCCGGAAGCGCTTCTGGAAGACGATGTTCTTCGTGAGGAGCCCCTCGCCCTGGCCGAGGACGTCGCGGATGCTGGCGACCACCTTGCGGCAGCGGGCCTCGAAGTCGTCGGGAACGTCCTGGGCGAGCCCGCCGATGCGCACGTAGGACACGGTGAGCCGGGCGCCGCAGCACGCCTCGAGCAGGTCGTAGACGTCCTCGCGAGCCCGGAACATCACGAAGAAGGGCGTGATCGCCCCGAGGTCCACCACGTTCGCCCCGATGCACACGAGGTGGTCCATGATCCGCGAGAGCTCGGAGAGGATCACCCGGACGGCCTCGGCCCGCGGCGGGGCGGGCACGCCCAGCAGCTTCTCCACCGCGAGGGCCCAGCCGTGCCCGTTCATGAAGGACGAGCAGTAGTTGAGGCGGTCGGTGTAGGGGATGATCTGCCAGTAGGTCCGCTCCTCCGCCATCTTCTCGAAGTTGCGGTGCATGTAGCCGATCTCGGCCTCGGCGTCCACGATCGTCTCCCCGTCGAGCCGCGCCTGCACGCGGAAAGCGCCGTGCATGGCCGGGTGCGAGGGGCCGATGTTGATCAGCAGGTGCTCCGAGCCCTCGGGGACCTTCAGCAGCAGCTCCTTCGACTCCTTGAGGACGTGCCGCTCGGCGGTGGGGTAGTCCTTGCGCATCGGGTGTCCCACGAACGACTCGTGGGTCAGGATGCGGACGAGGTTCGGGTGGCCCTCGAAGACGATGCCGTAGAGGTCCCATGCCTCGCGCTCGAACCAGTTGGCGCCCTTGAAGACGCCGGTGAGCGTGGGCAGCTTCGGGTCCGACTCGGGCACCGGGACCTTCAGCCGGACGTGGTGCTTCTTCGAGACCGAGTAGAGGTGGAGCGCGACCTCGTACCGCTCCTTCCGGTCGCCCTCGTCGAGGTAGTCCACCCCGCAGAGGTCGAGGAACAGCTTGTAGTCGAGCTCCGGGTGGTCGCGCAGGAGGCGCGCGGCCTCGACCCAGGCGCTTGCGGTCGACGGTGATCGCGAGGTCGCCCCGGAAGTCCGCGGCGGAGAGGACGCGGTCGCCGAGCGCCTCCGAGAGCACCCGGGCGGCCGGCTTCGCGAGGACCTCGGGGGCGGCGGCGGTGAGGCTAGCCATGGCGCTCTTCCTTCGCGCCCGTCGGGAGGACGCGCAGCTCGAGGACGCCGCGGGGCGACTTGCCCTCGCCGCGGCGGGCCGCGTCGTCCCGCGCCCACTCCTGCCGGCGGGCCCGGCGGTCGATGGCCCCGGCCCCGGGCGCGCCCAGGCGGTGGGCCCCCTGCGGCTCCTTCGCTTGCTCGCCCTTCTGGATCCTCTCCTGGATCTTCATGAGCGCGGCGAGGAGGCCTTCCGGCGAGGGCGGGCAGCCGGGCACGTAGACGTCGACCGGCACGATCTCGTCGATGCCCTGCATCGTGTGGTACGAGCGGTAGAAGCCGCCCGACGAAGCGCAGACTCCCATCGAGATCACCCACTTCGGCTCGGGCATCTGGTCGTAGATCGTCTTGAGGACGGGGGCCTGCTTGTCCACGATCGTCCCCGCCACGAAGAGCAGATCCGACTGCCGCGGCGAGAAGCGCAGCACCTCGGCCCCGAACCGGGCGATGTCGTAGTGGGAGAACGAGACCGCCATGAACTCGATCGCGCAGCACGCGGTGCCGAAGGGCATCGGCCAGATCGAGGACTTGCGGCCCCACTTGATCATCGCGTCGAGGGATGTCGTGATGATGTCGCCCCCGCCGTGGACGCCCGGGTAGGTGGGGTCCACGAACTTGCCCTTGAAGAGGTCGATGAGACCCATGGCAGGAGTCACCCTTTCCGGTCTTGACGGGAGTCTCGGGCCGTCCGCCGGGGCCGCCAGGGACTGAGGACGGGCCCGGCGAGGCGCCCGAACGGCATGATACCCCAGCCCCCGGGGAGTCGCCACGGAGGGAGGCGGGATGGATCGTGGAGGCCGGCTCCGACGTGCTCAGCGGTGCTGGGCGCGCTCGAGGGCCGGCCAGGCCTCGTCCGTTCGCGAGGACGCGGAGGGCACTCCGCCGGCGAGCGCCGGGCAGTTCCCCTTCGACAGGACGATCTGCAGGGATACCGACTCCTGGTCCTCGCTGTAGTTGCCGACCATCCAGCGGTAGTTGCCCGCGGCGAAGTTGGGCGTCGAGATCTTGCGCGGCTTGGTGGTCGTTTCCGAGCGGATCAGGAAGTTGCAGGTCCGGGCGTTGAACTCCTCGAGGGTGCACGTGTTCGCGGGCACGAGGTAGAGGCCGACCTGGCTCGTGGCAACCGTCCAGTCCATTGTCACGTCGAGCCGGCCGCTGTCCGGCACCGAGAAGTCGTCGTATACGAGCGTCTGGCCCGGGATGCCTCCCGACTCCTGGACGAGCGACGTCTGCGTGCAGGGCGTGGGTGTGGGCGCGGGCGTGGACTGGACGACGGGGTTAGGGTCGCTGCTGCAGGCGGCGAGCGACGCCGCCAGCGCCATACCCGCCAGGCACGGAACGGCACGTGTCCGCTCGGACATTTCTCCTCCTCGACCGCGTGGGTCCTCTTGGTCAGGTAGAGAAGCAATCCTGATGCGACGTTACACGAAGAAGCCGTGTCCCGCCCTCGGATCCCGGTTCGCTTGACGGGTCTCAACCTTGGTGACGGGGCAACCTTACCAGAATCTCGGAGAGGCGGGGGGCGGCGGCGTCCCTCGCCGACAGGGTCGGCTCCTGGATCGGCCACACGATGCCGATCGCGGGGTCGTTCCAGGCCACCGAAAGCTCGTCCCCCCCGTCGTAGAACTCCGTGCACTTGTACTCGACGTGCACGCGCTCGCTCGTCACGCAGAAGCCGTGGGCGAAGCCCGGCGGGATCCAGAGCTGGCGGAAGTTCTCGCCGGAGAGGACGAAGCCCGACCCACTTGCCGAACGTGGGCGAGCCGCGCCGGATGTCCACCGCCACGTCGAACATCTCGCCCTCGACGGCCCGGACGAGCTTGCCCTGGGGGCGCCCGACCTGCGCGTGCAGGCCGCGCAGGGTCCCCCGGGCCGAGTACGAGTGGTTGTCCTGGACGAAGGGGCCGGCGATCCCTCCCTCCGCGTACTTCCTCTCGTGGTAGGTCTCGAGGAAGAAGCCGCGCGCGTCCTTGTAGACGTCCGGCTCGATCAGCACGACTCCGGGGAGCCCGGTCGGGAGGAACCTCATCGCAGGCCCAGCCGCTCGCGCCGATACGAGCCCGACTGCACCGCCTCGCACCACGGGCGGTTCGCCAGGTACCAGCGCACCGTCTCCCGCAGGCCGTCCTCGAAGGCGTGCCGCGGCGCCCAGCCGAGCTCGGCGCGGATCTTCGACGCGTCGATCGCGTAGCGCCGGTCGTGGCCGGGCCGGTCCGCGACGAACGTCTTGAGCCCGGCGTACGAGCCCAGCCCCCGCGCGACGAGAGAGGAGTTCCTCGCCGGCGGCAGCTCCGCCTCGAGCGCCGCGCAGAGCGCGTCGACCACCTGCAGGTTGGTCCGCTCGCCGCCGCCGCCGATGTTGTACTTTCCGCCCGGGGCGCCCTGGCGCAGGACGAGCAGGATCCCTTCGCAGTGGTCCTCCACGTAGAGCCAGTCGCGCACGTTCCCGCCGTCCCCGTAGATGGGCAGGCTCTTCCCCTCGACGGCGTTCAGGATCATCAGGGGGATGAGCTTCTCGGGGAACTGGAAGGGGCCGTAGTTGTTGGAGCAGTTGGTGAGGAGCACCGGGAGGCGGTAGGTCTCGTGGTACGCGCGCACGAGGTGGTCGGCACCGGCCTTCGATGCCGCGTAGGGCGAGTTCGGCGCGTAGGGCGTCGTCTCCGAGAACGCCCCGGAGGCGCCGAGAGTGCCGTACACCTCGTCGGTCGAGACGTGCAGGAAGCGGAAGCGAGGCACCGCGTCAGGGCTCTCGCGCAGGAAGAGCCGCGCCGCCTCGAGCAGCTCGAAGGCGCCGGTCACGTTCGTGCGCACGAAGGAGAAGGGGTCGTCGATCGAGCGGTCCACGTGGGTCTCGGCGGCGAAGTTCACGACCGCGGCCGGCCGGTGCTCGCGGAAGAGGGCGCGGACGGCCTCGCGGTCCGCGATGTCCGCCTGCACGAAGACGTACCGCGGGTGGGACGACACGTCGGCCAGGCTCTCGAGGTTCCCCGCGTACGTGAGCTTGTCGAGCACGACGATCCGCGCGTCGGTGCGCGCGAGGGCGTGCCGGACGAAGTTGCTCCCGATGAACCCGGCTCCGCCGGTGACGACGATCGTCTCCACGCCCTGTTCCCTCGAGGACTATACCGCAGGAGGTGCCGACTCCCGCGGACGGGCCGGCTGGGGCAGAATGGGGCGATGCCCGCCGCCCGCAACGTCCACGTGATCGCCGCCGAGGCCGGGTCCGAGCGCGCGGCCGAGCTGCTGCCGGCCCTGCGCGCGGGCGGGCACGCCGCCCACGCCCACGTCCTCCCCCCGGCGGCCGCCTCGGGCGCGTCGGACCCCGAGCGCTTGCGGCAGGAGGTGGCCCTCGTCGCCGGAGCGGTGCGCGCCGCCCTGGCCGACGGCGGGACGCTGCTTCTGGCCGACGAGCGCGCCGCCCTCGCGGTGCCCGAGCTGCTGCACGTCCTCGTCGACGAGCAGGCCGTCGGCTGGGACGAGGCGTGGGCCCGAACGCGCGCGACCACGGTTTCGCGCTTCGGGAGCCCCAAGAGCGAGCCGCGGCGCCCCTTCTGGCTGGTGTCCTTTCTCGAAGCCGAGCAGCCGCGCCTCCTGGAGCTGCTGTACGAGATCAACCGCCGCCACCTCGCGGAGGCCGAGGTGCGTTGGCCCGGCGACGGCGACCGCCGCCGCCGGCTGTCGCTCTTCCGCGAGGGCGAGGGCCGCCGGCTCCGGCCGGGTCCCCTCGCGGTGATCGGGTCGAGGCACGCGGACGTGGCGACGCCGTGGGAGGGGCCGGCCGCCGAGACGCTCGCCGACTTGGCCGTCCTGCGGGGGAAGGCGCTCCGCGCCCGGCCGACGCCGATCTTCGCCCGGCGCTGGCTCGCCGAGGGCAACCCCGCCCTCGCCGCGCTCCTCACCCTCACGCTCGGGGAGCGCTGGACGAGCGATCCCGCGACCCTGGGGCGGCTCGAGACCCTGGCCTTCGACCCCGCCTTCCGTGGCGCCTTCCGCGGCGCGCGCCGGGCGAACCGCGAGCGCCTCGCCGCGCACCTGCGCGATGCGGGCGTCGAGACCGACCCCGACGCCCTCGTGGACGTCCGGCTGGGCGTCCTGGCGGGCCACGAGCGGCCGCTGCTCAACGTCCTCGGGGTCGTGCGGGAGCACCTCCGCCTCACGGCCGGGGGCTGGACGCCGCCCGCGCCTCGCACCGTCGTCTTCGCCCGCGTCGCCGAGGCGGCAGGCCCGTCCGGTGAGCGCTTCTTCAGGCTCGTCCGGTCCGTGGCCGACACCGTGAACCGCGACGGGCGTGCGCGAAACGCGCTGCGCGTGGCGGTCCTTCCCGCGTGCGACGAGGAGACGGCGCGGCTCCTCGCCGCCGCCGCCGACCTCTCGAACCAGCCCGGCACCGCCGGCTCCGGCGCCGCCGGCCCCCGGGCCCTCGGCCTCGCGGCGAACGGGGCGGTCACGCTCGGGACGCGCGACGGCACGGTGCGCGAGCTCGCGGAGGCGGTGGGAGAGGAGAACCTCTTCCTCTTCGGCCTCGGGCCGCTCGAGACGCACGCCTGGCGCGAAGGCCGGGTCTACCGTCCCCAGGACGTCTACGCCCTCGACCCGCTCGTGCGTCTCTCGCTCGACGCGCTCGTTTCCACGCGCTATGCGCCGTCGCCCGGCGCCTTCGACTGGGTCCGGCGGGAGCTCCTGGACCAGCAGGACCCGTGGCTGGTGCTGGCCGATCTCGGTGCGTACCTCCACCGGCAGGACGAGGCGCTCGCCGAGTTCGCCGACCCCCGGGCTTTCACCGAGAAGGCGATCCTGACCCTCGCGCGCGCGCGGAAGTTCTGGGTGGACCGGATGGAGGTCGAGCCATGAGGCGGTTGCTCTTCCTGCTGGCCGTTCTGCTGCCGGCGCCCCTCGCCGCCCAAGGGCTGGGGGACGCGGCGGCCCGGGAGAAGCAAAAGCGCCGGCAGCAAGCGAAGCCGGCGCCGACGAAGGTGTTCACCGACGCGGACCTGTCATCCCGCGGAGCGGCTTCCGAGTCGGGCGACGAGGGATCTGAAGAGTCATCCCGAGGGACCCCTCAGCCCGGTCCCGAGGGATCCGCCGTCCCGGCCGAGTCCAGCGGTCCTTCCGATCCCCTGGAGAAGGAGCGCCAAGAGCGCAAGCTCCTCGAGGCCGAGTGGCGCGTCCGCTTCGCCAACGCCCGCGAGCAGCTGGCGGTCGCGGAGGCCAACTCGTGGCAGGAGGTCGTCCGGACGGAGTTCGTGGCCGGCGTCCCGGTTCAGATGAAGGTCAAGGAGCAGATCGAGACGAGCGAGCTGAAGCAGGCCCGACAGGCGCTCGCCGACCTCGAAGAGACGTTCCGCCGCACGGGTCTACCCCCCGGCTGGGCGCGGGAGAAGTAGAGTCATGGCGCGGTTCGACACGACCAACTGGAGCGTCGTGCTGAAGGCCAGCTCGGGCGACACGACGGGCTGCCGCGAGGCGCTCGCCACGCTCTGCGAGACCTACTGGTATCCCGTCTACGCCTTCGTCCGCCGCAGCGGTGCGAGTGCTTCGGATGCCGAGGAACGCGCCCAACTGCGCGTCCTAGGCGTAGAGGCGCACTGCTCGTCGGCCACGCAACAAGGGACCTTCGCGACGAGGAGCCACCCCACGTCCACGTCGGCAAGGGCGGGGCGGCCGCGAAGCTGTGGCTTCAGCCCGTGCGCGTCGCGTACGCGTACGGCTTCACGCCATCGCAGCTGCGACGCATCCGAGAGCTGACCTTTGAGCACCAAGCCCCCTTCGTCGAGAGATGGCATGAGTACTTCGGTCGTTAGCCCGCCAAACGCTCGGGCTCGGAGCGTGGAATTCGTCCCCGATGCCTTCGTGGTGCATCTTGAGGACGGCCGCTCGCTCAGCGTGCCCCTCGAATGGTTTCCGCGGCTTCGGGACGCTACCCCTGAGCAGCGCAGCCGCTGGGAGTTGATCGGACCCGGCTTCGGGATCCGCTGGGCCGAGATCGACGAGGACATCTCGGTGGCCGGGTTGCTCGGGCTTCCGGATTGACGTGGCCGCGTTACGCCCCGTAACGCCTGGCGCCTGACGCTTCTTTCCCTGGTGGAGAGCGCCGGGTGTCAAGAGCGACCCCGGACGGGCGGAGGGGCCATGGCCGAGCTGCGCACCAGACTGCTGGCGGTCATCCTGGGACTGGCGACGCTGGCCGCCGGTCCTTCGGCGTCGGCCGAGGAGACGACGGCCTCAGCCGTGGGCCCGCGGGTCCGCGTCACGACGGCAAAGGGGCGGCTCGTCGGGCATGTGGTGACGGTCCGGGGCGAAACCCTCGTCTTCGAGCGGGCCGGCCGGGCGGACACGCTCGAGATCCGCCGGCCGGAGATCCTCGCGCTCGAGGTGAGCGAGCGGCCGAGCCGACGGGGCAGGGGGGCGGCGATCGGGGCGCTCGTCGGCATCGGCGCCGCCGTCGCCATCGGCGTCGCGGGCGGCGACACTTGCACCGGCTCTCCCGGTCCGGCCGACTGGGGGAACTTCACCGAGAAGCTCAACTCCAACCTGTGCTTCAGCCACACCGAGACGGCCGCCCTCAGCGGGATCCTGACCATCCCGCTCGGCGCGCTCCTCGGGCTGGCGATCGCTCCCGGGGAGAAGTGGCGCCCGGCTGGGGTGGGAGAGCTGTCGGTGCACGCCGGGCCGTCGCCCGGAGGGGGAGTCGGGGTCCGGTTGACGATCGGGTTCTGAACGACGGAGCTAGCGCCCCGCGTAGAGGACGAGCGCGCCGCGGGCCCAGCCTTCGATCCGGCTCCAGAAGAGGAGCGGCAGGAGGTTGGCGGCGGCGAAGGCCACGAGCCACGCCTGGTCGGCGACGGCGAGCTTCAGCACCGGCTTGTCCTCGTTGCCGGCGTCGATCGTCATGACCTTGAGGATGCGGAAGTAGTAGTAGGCCGCGATCGCCGCGTTGACGGCGGCGATCGTCGCGTAGACGCCCATCCCCTTCTCGATGACCGCCGCGAAGACGTACAGCTTCCCCAGGAAGCCGATGAACGGCGGGATCCCCACGAGCGAGAGCAGGAAGAAGGCCATCGCGATCGTGAGGAGCGGCGCGCGCCGGTAGAGCCCGGGGTAGTCGCGGAGGTCGAAGCTGCCCTCGTGCAGGTGCACGAGCGTCACCACGAGGAAGGCCCCGAGGTTCATGAAGAGATACGCCGCGAGGTAGACGAGCAGGCCCCGCGCCCCGTTCTCGGAGAGGGCCACGACGCCCATCAGGAGGTAGCCGGCGTGGGCGATCGAGGAGTAGGCGAGCAGCCGCTTCATGTTCGTCTGGGTGAGGGCGGCCACGTTGCCCACGCGTCATGGTGAGGACCGAGATCACCATGAGCAGGGCGCTCCAGTTGATGGAGCCGGCGAGGTCCCAGGCGCCCGTCCCCGGGGTGGAGAAGGTTCCGTAGAAGAAGCGGAGCACGATCGCGAGGCCGGCCGCCTTCGGCAGGACGGACAGGAGCGCGGTGACGGGCGTGGCCGCTCCCTGGTAGACGTCCGGGCACCAGAAGTGGAACGGCACGGCCGCGATCTTGAAGCCGAAGCCGACGAGGACGAGCAGCGTGATCGCGTAGATCGCGAAGCGGTTCGCCTCGGGGACGCCGCCGGCCAGGAACTCCTGGATCGCCGGGGAGCGACGTCGTCCCCGTCATCCCGTAGAGGAGCGACAGGCCGTAGAGCATCGTCCCCGTCGAGGCGGCGCCGAAGAGCACGTACTTGAGCGAGGCCTCGTTCGACATCCGGTCGCCCTTCAGGTAGGCCACCATCACGTAGGACGTGATCGAGACCATCTCCAGGGCGAGGTAGAGCATCACGATGTCGTTCGACGCCGCCAGCAGCAGGCACGACAGCAGGAGCGCGAGGACGAGGGCGAAGAGCTCGCCCTGGCCGAGGCCGTGGAGCTCGCGCGAGTTGCGGAAGCGTGAAGACGAGCACGGTCAGGAGGCCGGCCGCGACGAGAATGACCTTGAAGGCCGCGCCGAGAGGATCCACGACGAGCATCCCCGAGAAGAGCGGCGCCCTTCGCCCCCGAGGCCTGCAGGTTGAAGGCGAGGCCGAGGGCGACGGCCAGCGAGGCCAGGGTCAGGAGGCGCATGGCGGCGTTGCGCCAGGCGGCGCCGATCGAGTCGACGACCACCACGAGCAGCAGCCCCGCGACGAGGGCGGTCTCCGGCTCGAAGAGGGCGAGGCTTCGGACGAGCTCTTCCATGGTCGTTTGCTCTAGCCCTTCAGGATGTCCGCCTCGTCGAGGTTCGGCGTGCGCCGCAGGCGGTAGAGGGTGAGGACGATGGCGAGGGCCACCGCCACCTCGGCCGCCGCCACCACGATCACGAAGACGCCGAAGATCTGCCCGCCCAGGTTCCCGGCGGCGAAGCGGGAGAAGGCGACGAGGTTGATGTTGGCGGAGTTCAGGATGAGCTCGATGCTCATCAGCACGTTCACCGCGTTCCGCCGGGTGAGGAGGCCGAGGACGCCGAGCGAGAAGAGCGCCGCGGAGACGACGAGGTAGTGCTGAGAGGCCGATCATGCGTCCCTCCGGCGGCGGACGATCATGGCCGCGCCCATGAGCGCGACGAGGAGGAGGATGGACGCCGCCTCGAAGGGCAGCAGGTACTGGCCCAGGAACAGCCGGCCGATCGCACTGGGTCGTGGGCGCCGGCGCCCGCGGCGACGCCGTGCCACTCGGTCCGCACCGCGGTCGTGGAGAGGATGACGAAGAGGCCCGCCGCCACGATGACGCCCGCGGCCGAGCTGCGTCGTCTCGGTCTTCAGGTCGAGGTCGTAGATCTTGTGGGTGAGCATCACGCCGAAGAGGAGCAGCACGAGGATGCCGCCCACGTAGATGAGGAGCTGGGTGGCGGCCAGGAAGTCCGCGCCCAGCAGCACGTAGAGCCCGGCCACCCCGAAGAACGTGAAAAGGAGGGCGAAGGCGCTGTAGATCAGCGTGCGGGAGAGGACCACGACCGCGGCGGAGCCGACGGTCACGATCGCGAAGACCCAGAAGACGACGCCCCCGGCGGTCATGGCGTCAGGCTCCGGCCGGCGTCGCCGGCGGGTTCGTGGGGGGAGCCGGGGCCACGGCGGGCGCGGCCTTCTTCTTCGGGTCCTCGGTGATGAACCGGCGTCCTTCTTCGCGAAGCGGTAGAGGTGCTGGGTCAGGTCCGACGTGGCGAACTCGTACTCGGGGGTCATGTAGATGCAGTTCGTGGGGCAGGGGTAGGTGCAGAGGTTGCAGTAGCAGCACAGCGACATGTCGATGTCGAAGACGGCCACGTGCAGCTTGATCGGCTGCCCGTTCGCCGCCCAGATGGGCGGCGCGTCGGCCGGCCGCTTCTCGGCCTTGAGGGAGATGCAGTTGACCGGGCAGGCGCGCACGCACTGGCCGCAGCCGATGCAGTCCTCGTACTTCATGAAGAGCCGCATCCGGCTCTTCGGCGGCAGCGGCCACTTCTCGGTCGGGTACTGCAGGGTCACCGGGTACGTGAACAGGTGCCGCCAGGTGATCCGCATCCCCACGAGCACCGTGAAGAAGCCCTCCCAGACGCTCTCGAACCAGTGCCTCATGGCATCACCGCCTGCCCCGCGGGCGCCGCGATCTCCTGCGCGCGGCGGCGGCTCCACTGCAGCGCGCGGACCATGACGTAGAGGAGGAAGGCGACGAGCCCGAGCGTGAGCGGCCAGCCCACCCAGCGGTCCCAGGGGAAGCCGTTGGCGGTCGCGGGCCAGAGGACGAGCCCGCCCACCACCACCACGAGCACGAGCGCGATGGGGAGGAGCACCTTCCAGGCGATGTGCATGAGCTGGTCGACGCGCGAGCGGGGCAGCGTCCAGCGCAGCCACATCATCACGAAGACGAGGGACCAGGCCTTGAACCACAGCCAGAACCAGCCGAGCGGCAGGACGCCGAGGTGCTGCAGGGCCGGGTGCGGGGCGAGGTAGCCGCCGAGGAAGAGGACGGTCGTCACCGCCGAGAGCACGAACATCTCGGTGTACTCGGCCATGAAGAACATGGCGAAGAAGAAGCCGCTGTACTCGGTGTGGAAGCCGCCCACGAGCTCGCTCTCCGCCTCCGGGATGTCGAAGGGCGCCCGGTTCGTCTCGGCGAGGCCGGCCACGAAGAACGTGACGAAGGCGACCGGCATGATCGGGAAGTACCGGAAGAGGAACCAGTTCTGGAGTCCGCCGGCCTGGGCCCGCGTGATGTCCTGGAGCGAGAGGCTGCCCACGATCATGACCGGCACCAGCAGGATCATCAGGGCCGGGATCTCGTAGGAGACGATCTGGGCCGCCGAGCGCATGCCGCCGAAGAGCGAGTACTTGTTGTTCGAGGCCCAGCCCGCCATGATGAGCCCCACCGTGGAGAGGCTGGCGATCGCGACCACGTAGAAGACGCCCACGTTGAGGTCGGCCGGCTGCAGCCTCCCGCCCCACGGGATGACCAGGAAGGGCATGAACGCGCCGACGTTCACGAGCAGCGGCGCGAGCACGAAGAGCTTCCGGTCCACCTTCTTCGGGAAGATGGCCTCCTTGAAGAGGAGCTTGATCGTGTCGGCGAGCGTCTGCAGGAGCCCGATCGGGCCCACGCGGTTCGGGCCGATGCGGTCCTGCATGAAGGCCGAGATCTTCCGCTCGGCGTAGACGTAGATGAGCGGGCCCAGCGACATGAACGTGAAGCAGGCGAGGGCGGGGAGGGCCGCGATCAGGGCCACGACGAGCCAGGACGGCCACCGGGCGGCGGCGGGGAGGAGCCAGACGAGGTATCTCGTAGGTGGCGTCCATCAGCCCCTCACCGGTCGATCTCGCCGAGCACGATGTCGAAGCTGCCGATGAGGGCGATGATGTCGGCGATCATCATGCCCTTCGCCAGGTGGTGGAAGACGCTCATGGCGGTGAAGCACGGGCTCTTGACCTTGACGCGGTAGGGGTTCACGTTCCCGTCGGAGACGACGTAGTAGCCGAGCTGGCCGCGGGGGGCCTCGGACTGCGGAAGTAGACCTCGCCCTTCGGGGGCTTGACCCGCTTCGGCACCTTCTCGTGGACGTCCGTCTTCTCCATCTTCTCGAGGCGGTCGAGCGCCTGGTGGAGGATCTTCGAGCTCTCCCGCATCTCGACGACCCGCACCCAGTTCCGGTCGAAGCAGGAGCCCATCGGCCCGTACTGGCCCTCGCCCACGCAGACGTCGAAGTCGTAGCTCTCGTAGCCGCAGTAGGGCGTCGTCCTTGCGCAGGTCGCGCGCGACGCCGCTGCCGCGGAGGTTCGGGCCGGTGAGGTCGTGGGAGATCGCGAGCTCGGGCGAGCAGACGCCCGACGTGCGCGAGCCGCCTCACGAAGATGCGGTTGTGGATGATGAGGTCGAGCAGCTCCGGGAAGGTGACCGAGTCGAACTCGCGCAGCAGGTCGCGCGCCGCGCGGACGAAACCGTCGGGCAGGTCGTGGCTGACCCCGCCCACCCAGTTGTAGTTGTAGAGGAGCCGCGCCCCGCAGGTCCACTCGAAGAGGTCGAGGATCTTCTCGCGGTCCCGCAGCAGGTACAGGAACGGGGTGAAGGCCCCGATGTCCATGGTGTAGGTGCCGACCGCCACCGCGTGCGAGGCGATCCGCTGCAGCTCCGCCATGATCACGCGCACGGTGTCGACGTACGGGCTCACCTGGATGCCGCTGCAGCTTCTCGACGGCGAGGGCGAAGCCGAGCGTGTTGCCCATCGCCGCGCAGTAGTCCATGCGGTCGGCGTAGGGCATGACCCCGGGGTAGTCCACGTTCTCGCAGTGCTTCTCGAAGCAGCGGTGGAGGTAGCCGATGTGGGGGCGGGCCGCCTTGACGATCTCGCCGTCGGTCCGCAGCTCCACCCGGAGCACCCCGTGGGTGGCGGGGTGCTGCGGCCCCATCTGGAGGATCATCTCGTCGGTGTCGAGGCCGTCCGGGTCCCAGTCGTTCACGATCGTGTCGGCAGTGGCCATCGGTCAGTCCCCGCGCCTCACGGCTCCTCCACGTGCGCGTTCTCGGGCGTGAAGTCGAACGGGCCTACGCCGATCTGCTCGCCGGCGAGGGCGCGCTCCATCATCTGCTGGGTCGGCTTCACGTGCAGGCCGTTGTAGTACTCGGGGTCCTGCCAGTCCTTGCGCAGCGGGTGTCCCTCCCAGTCGTCGGGGAGGAGGATCCGGCGCGGGTCGCTGTGGCCGGTGAAGGCGATGCCGAAGAGGTCCCAGGCCTCGCGCTCGTGCCAGTTGGCGACGCCCCAGGTCTTCTCGACCGTGGGCACCGCCGGGTTCTCCCGCGGCACGTGCACCTTGAGGGCGAACGTGTGGAAGTGCGTGTAGGAGTAGAGGTGGTAGACCACCTCCATCCGCGGCGGCGTCTCCTTCGGGTAGTCGACCGCGGCGAGGCACATCAGGTTGTCGAAGGCGAGGCTCGGGGCTGGCCTTGCAGAAGGCGGCGACCTCGGCGATGGCGTCGGCCGCCACCACCGCGAAGGGCGAGGCGGCCTCGAGGCCCGCGCCCGTGATCTTCTCCCCGAACTTCGCGACCAGCGTCTCGTGGATGGTCTTCGGCGTCCATGGCTACTTCCCGACCGGGCGGTCGGAGGCGCCGTCGAGGCGGGCCCCGGCGAGGCTGCCGACGGTGTAGCCGCGCTTGCGGGTCACGCGGTCCTCCTGGATCTTCTCCTGCAGCTTCAGGAGGCCGTAGAGGAGCGCCTCGGGCCGCGGCGGGCAGCCGGGCACGTAGACGTCCACGGGGACGACCTCGTCGACGCCCTTCAGGACGTGGTAGCCGTGCCGCCAGTACGGGCCCGCCGTTGTTGGCGCAGGAGCCCATCGACAGCACGTACTTGGGCTCGGGCATCTGGGCGTAGAGCCGCTTGATGCGGGTCGCCATCTTCAGGGTCACCGTGCCCGCGACGATCATGAGGTCGGTCTGGCGCGGCGTGCCGCGGGGCATGATCCCGAAGCGCTCCGTGTCGTAGCGGCTCGCGCCGGTGGCCATCATCTCGATGGCGCAGCAGGCGAGGCCGAACGTCATGAACCAGATGCTGTTCTTGCGGCTCCAGTTGATGAGCTGGTCGGCGCTGGTGAAGACGAGCCCGTCGCCGAAGCGGTTGTGGATGAGACCCTTGACTTCCGACATGCCTCCCTCAGGTCCTGTCCTCGGGGCGCACCCAGGCGAGGTCGCCCTTGCGCCAGACGTAGGCGAGGGCGACGACCAGGATCCCGATGAAGACGAGCCCCTCGACGTAGGCGAGGGCCCCGAGCTCGCGGAAGACGGTGGCCCAGGGCAGCAGGAACACCGCCTCCACGTCGAACACGATGAAGATGAGAGCGAAGACGTAGAAGCGGATGTTGAACTGGATCCAGGCGCTCCCCACCGGCTCCTCGCCGCACTCGTAGGTCGTCGTCTTCTCCTCGCTGAAGCGCTCCGGGCGGAGGACCTTCCAGAGGACGAGGGTGAAGGCCATCAGCCCCACGATCGCGCCGAGGAAGACGAGGACGCTCGCGTGCTGGGTCAGGAAGTCGGCAGTGGGAGGGACGGTGGGCACCGGGAAACTCCCGCGAGATGATCAGGATACCGCGGAGGCGGACGCCACCGCGATCCCGAAGCTGGGTCGGACGATATCAAGATGAGCGGCGCGAGTAAAGGCCGCCGGGCGGCGGCGGCCCGCGCGTCGCGGTGACGGCGAGCCGCCGGGGTCGGTCGGCTACTTCTGCGGCGGGGAGACGTTGAAGAGGACGGAGCGCAGGATCGCGCCGCGGGTCGCCGTCGGGTCGCCGACCTCCAGGCGGTCCTTCGTCCTCTGGTCGAGCTCGGCCGGGGAGGGGGCCAGGAACGCGGCGCGGACCTTGTCCCGCGCGGCCAGGTTCGGCATCGTGACCCAGGACAGGTGGGTGTAGGCGTCGGTCGTCTTCACCTCCTCCGTGGACAGGCCGTAGCCGACGATCGTCCCATCGGCGAGGAGCTTCGCGTAGATCGGCTTAGCGTATTTCTCCCAGACGGCGCGGTACGCCTGGGCCTTCCCCGGCAGGGCGCGCCCGTACGTCACCGCGATGTAGGGGAGGGCTTTCGCCTCGGTCGGCCGGCCGTCCATGACGAGCACCCGGAAGAGCCGGTCCTGGTGCTTCGCGAAGTCGCCCATCTCCAGGATCCGGTCCATGGTGGACCGAGGGGCGGCCTTGCCGGCGGCCTTCGCGGCGGCCGCCGCCTTCTCGTCGTCGGCCGCGATCTTCTCGTCCATGGCATCCCAGGCCGAGTAGACGCGGTCGAGGCCCCCCATGTCGGGGAGGATGAACCACATGTCCATGCTCGAGGTGCCGGGCCCGTGGAGGATCGACGCGTCGATGCCCCACGACATGACAGCGCCCTCGGCGGCGAGCTTCTCGAAGACCGGCTGGTCGTACTTCTTGACGAGGTCGAGGAAGGCCTTCTCCTTCCCCGGCTTGACGTCGAACCCGCCGACGTACAGAAGGGGATCCGTCGTCTGGGCGAGAGCGAGGCTGGCGCAGAGACACACCGGAGCCAGCGCGGCGAGCAGTCGAAAGCGCATGCGCACCCCCTTCGAGGGTTTCAGGACGGTTCAGGATTGAATCGTCGGTTGCGCGGGATTCTGGGATCAGCTCGCGGCGGACGTCAAGCACGGCTCAACGCACCAACGCACGGGCGAACGCCCGGCTCCGGATCGACCCGGTTGACGCAGCCTCTAGAACCAGGCCGGATGGCAGGTGGCGCGGTACGAGCCCTGGCCGCGGCGGATGTGGCCCGAGGAGATGAGGATGTCGAACTGGTCGTTGAACGAGTTCGAGTTCTTGACCCCCAGCTCCTCGCCGTCGTAGTAGGCACAGAGCCCCATCGCGTTGAGGTTCGCGACGACCCCCGCGGTGAACTTGCCGGGGTTCTTCACGTAATAGCAGTTCTCGCACTTCTTGTCGTCGAAATCGAAGATGCCGGGCTGCTGCTGCGTGACCTGCGTGATGGCCTTGTCCACCTGGCCGAGGAACTTGCTGTTCCCCATCAGACACGGCGCCTCGGGGTTGTTGCTCGGGGGCAGTCCGCAGCTGCCCCCGGTCGGCGCCGGCGTCGGAGTGGGAGCAGTAGGCGTCGGGGCAGGCGTTGGCTTCGGCGTCGGCGTGGGAGACGGCTTTGGCAGGATGACGGGGACCGCGAGCGGCGCGAGCGTCGCCTTCGTCGGCGTGGGCTCCGTCGGGGTCAGCTTCTCCTGGAGGGCGTTGCAGCCAGCGAGGGCACACACCGCCATACCCACCACCACCAGCACCCGCGCTGCGACTCGGCCCATAGCTCGCCTCCGTTTGTACTTTAACAATATCTATCTAACTTATCGCCATTGCAAGCGATTTTGTCGTTGAGGCGAGCGTGCTCGCGCACGACCACTATATCTTGTGGTATGGACTTGCGCTGGCACCATTAAATGTGGTTAGCCGCCACAATTGTCACTTGGAGGTCGCCCGTAGTGGGCTGGCGCGCCGAGGGACTTACCGTTCGGCAGTTCCTCCTGGCCCGCGCCTCGGGACGCGAGATAGCGACGCCCCGCCGCTTCTGCTACGATCGCGGTCCGCCGGTTCCATCGAGACCGGCCCCTGCCCGGCCGGCGTAGCTCAGCGGTAGAGCAGCTGATTCGTAATCAGCAGGTCCTCGGTTCAATCCCGAGCGCCGGCTCCAGTCCCTCAACAACTTGACGGGCGAGCCGTCTCCGGCCGGAAGCGCTCGGGGTAACACCGGGGTAACTTCTCCGCGTCTGGTAGAGTCGCCAGCCCCGGTGCGAGACCGGGTAGCGCGCCCGCGCTCGCCCAAGCTCCGGCGTCCCACCGAGGCTGGGTCCAGGGCATCCAGGCCCCACCAAAAGTCCGGTCGAACTCCGGCATCCCGGGACGATGGAGCGCACGCAGAGGAGCCCTACACCTCGACCGCCCACGCGGATCAGCACACGCCTTGGGTCCGTGCCGGCACGGTACGGGTCCACGGGTCCCGGTTCGGCTATGCTGTCGCGGCTAGGTGCTGGGCATGGCAGGCGCCGATCTACATCCGATCGGAACGCACCCGCTCTCGCCGGGTGGGAAATACGTAGTCTTCGTCCACGGCTTCGGCGGGCACTGGCGTGACACCTGGGCCAACCCGTCCGACGCGCGGAATCCATGGCCAGAGTGGCTCGCCGAGGATCTGCCGACGGTACGCGTGTGGTCGCTGGAATACCCAGCGTCCTGGACCTTGTGGGGAGGGCCCGAGGTACCGATCCTCGATCGTGCGGCACAACTCGGCGAGGTGCTGAAGTCCCGAGGCATCGGCGAGCATCCGGTGGTCTTCGTCTGCCACAGCCTGGGTGGCCTGATCGTAAAGAGCCTTCTTCGGCATAGTCTTGACAGTAGTGACACCGCCAATGCGGCAATTGGTGGCGCCACACGCGGGCTCGTACTCTTCGGAACCCCGAATGCCGGCGCGTCGCTGGCAACCTTCGTTGTGCAAGCACTGGGCTCCCTTGGTTTGTTGGGCGCCCTTCTGCGCCTCTCGAGCCTCGTGGCCGAAATGCGAGCTCACCGTCCGGAACTCCGCGATCTGAACCGCTGGTATCGAGAGGCCGTCCAGAGCGACCGCCTTCGCTCTCGAACACAGGTCTACTACGAGAAGGGTCGCTGGCGACGCCTTTTCAAGGTCGTCGACGAGACTAGCGCTGATCCCGGCATCGCCGGCACGGACCCGATTCCGCTCGATGGTGACCACTTCTCGATATGCAAGCTCGCTGACCCCAACGGGTGGGAGTACAAGTCAGCACGGCGGTTTGTCACCGAGTGTCTCGCCGGCCGACACCAGCCCCGGCCGAATAGTCACTCGGCGCCGCCATCGGACGGCCGCGTGGGAGCCGCCCTCCGCGCTGCGCGGGAACGCCTCAGTGCCTCGCGGCGTGCATATCACCTGAGCCGGGTCTCAGCGCAACCGCAGCTTCGCCTCGAGAGGCACGACAAGGCGTCAGAGTGAGTTGGTCGATCCTCGTGTCTTGTCGGACTGTATTCAGCGGGGCGAATCCGTCATCCTGAAGGGTGCCCCCGGCGGTGGCAAGACCTGGATCCTTCTCGAAGTGGCCGAGCAACTGCTGTCGAATCGCGTTGTGGCCGTCTTCGTACCTCTGGCGTCATGGGCAGCGGAGCGTGTGGATTTCCCGACCTTCGCGGCAACAGAGCTGGGTCTACCGAAAGCCGAAGTCGAACACCTGGCGAGCGCAGGTGCGGTGGCATGGCTGCTTGATGGATGGAATGAGCTTCCCTTCGCGGTGCAGCGCGATGCCGAAGCCCATGTCAACAATCTAGTAAGGCGGTTTCCACGCCTCGGAGTTATTCTGGCGACGCGCTCCGGCGAGGCCGTACCGACCATCCCGGATGCCAAGGACATCACGCTTCTACCGCTGTCTCGCGCGCAGGCGCGGCATCATCATCCGTTCGGCGGACTTACAGGACCCCGAGGGATTGATCCGTAACATCACAGAGCACCCGGCGCTAGACGAGGTCACCCGGAACCCGCTCTTTCTCTCGACGGCGATAGCGGTATGGAGGACAAGCAGTGCGCTGCCAGCGACGATCTACGCGCTACTGGCCACCTTCGTACTCGACGTCGAGCGCGGCATTCATGGAACAGAGCTGAGCTCCGTGGCTCATGGGCAGCACCGAAGGTACCTGGAGGCGTTTGCCCAGTCTCTCATCGACAGTCACACGACACGGCTGTCGTTCGAAGAAACGCTACGCATAGTGGCGCGTTGCAGCAATGCGCTGTTATCGGAGAACGCGATTGGGAGCTGCCCTGACGCCATACGCATTCTCGATGCGCTGCTGGATCATCATCTTCTCGTGCGCACGGTGAGTGGCACTCCCACCATCGGATTCTTCCATCAGCGATTTCAGGAGTGGTTCGGGGCGGAACACCTAGCCAGGAAGATCACGGGCGCAACACCCAGCGCGATCTACGAACTCCAAGCGGACGTAGTCAACTTCGACGCATGGACTGAAAGCTTGCTGTTGTTGGCCGACCGCTTTGGTGAGGAGCAACGCGATGACCT
This sequence comes from uncultured Acidobacteriota bacterium, assembly GCA_963697835.1. Classification (GTDB taxonomy): domain Bacteria; phylum Acidobacteriota; class Vicinamibacteria; order Fen-336; family Fen-336; genus DATBSL01. The sequence continues at coordinate 1,044,301 of CAVOPG010000001.1, forward strand.
TCAGGCCAGCTTGGTCCGCTGCGTATTGCCGGTGGACCTTCTGTTTGCAGCGCAGCTGTGTGGGGTGATGTCGGCGGGTGGCTGGGAGACTGTCCATGAGGAAATCGAGAGGCCAGTCCGTACGCTGGCGAGTGATCCGGCCGTTGCGGTCCGGGAGTACGGCTTGGCGGCGGCGGCGGCGACTAGGCGCGCGGACTTTTCAAGCCTCGTGTGGGCCGAACTTCGCGAGGCCGACGTCAGCGTTGGCACGCCATTCATCAGGCTGTTGCGAGATACGGCGTCGGCAGCCTGGGTCCGAATTGGGTCGAACAGCTCTCAGCTTGGATGTAGTGCGCCGATTGGCATTCGTGCATTCGGTGGGCTTTCTGGGCGGGCCTCAGGTGTGCCGTGCAGTTGCTGCGGCGGCGCGGTCCGACGATAGCCTTTCGGTAAGGGCTGCCGCCGTGGAGAGTCTGATGTGGCACGGCTTCTACGATGAAGCCGTAGAGTGGCTCGAAGGGTGCGATCCGGCTGTCCTCGGGGAAGGGCAGTTGGCGGAGCACTTGGAGTGGATGCCTCCGCACCTGCGAACCCGTATTCTCCCGTGGCTCCGACGTACGGCGGGCGAGGTTGACGGTCAGCGAGGTCGGGCCGCAGTGCTCGCTGCTCTCGCGGAACAAGGAGATACCGACGCCCTCGAAGCCCTAAGGGCGCATTCGAAGGGGGCAAGTTGCGATCGGCTCCGCCGGTCCTGAGGGCGGCTGACCCAGCGAGCGTATCCCGCGTTCTGCTTGCGCGTCTGCAGAGCGGCGAATGGGATGACCGGTGGCTGGGCGACCTGGGCCCGGTTTCGTCGACCGAAGTGTCGCAACTTCTTGACGCCGCGATGACTGCGCCCCGAGGCAAGGCCTTCCGCATAGCGCGGGTGGTCGCCGGCATCGAGCCAGCCGCTCTGGCCGATCGGATCGGTGAGGGAGATCAGGGCTGAACTGGACAGCCCGCGGCCGCGTGACCGGAGTGCCGGATGGTCACGGCTGGACGAACTAGCAGAAATCCTCCGAGAGTTGGACGCGGACCTGCGGATTCGCGTCTTCGAGTTGCTGGGAGACCCGGGGACGCCGACGGGGATGGACTTCGCGCTTCGACATCTCTTCGGTGGGGATCAGAAGGCCCTCGCGGAGGCGGCAGCTCTGAGCACGGAGCCGCGACCGGGTTCGCGCGCTCTGTCGTGCGTTGGAGTGAAATCCTCGAGGGATGGCCGGACAGCGCAGGTTGGCTCGGGCATCCAACTTCTCTCGTCCTCGGGTTCGTTGCCCGCCCTTCGGACGTTGACACGCTGCTGGCGTGGATCAAATTGGATCAGAAGGAGCAAGCTGGTCGCCGCACCGTGTACTACACGAACCTGTATGCCGACGCATTGGCACGGGTAGGCCAGGCCGCTGAGAGCGTACTCCTGGATTTGCTTGACGACGTCGAGTATGTCGGTGAGGCCAGCCAGCGGCTACGAATCTAGCTCTTGGTCCGGTCACGATAGACATGACGGGACGCAGGTGGGAGGCCGCGGCCACCGCTCGGTCTCAGAACGCCGGACCCGCCGTGGCGCAGCACGCTCACAGCGGTCCGATCGCCGCCGCAATCGCGCAGCACCTCGACCGCTGGGAGAGCGGCTCCCCTCAGAAGGCCCAGCCCCACGCACTTGGCCGCGCCATGACCGCACTGGCCAGGCTTGACGGTGCCGCAACGCTGCGCCTCATGCCGCAGTTCCTGTTGCTCAGGCAGACGACTGGGCCGGCATGGAGGCGCTGGAGCAAGTGGCGTTGAGTGGCCACGTTATCCCGATCGACTGCGTGCGGCCGCTAGTCGACCGGAGTCGCTGGCGAGTTCATCAATCAGCGGTGGCGAGACGACAGCACGTGGTCCCTGGTCCTACGCGGGCTATCGCTCTTGTTCTTCTCGTCTGATCAGGGCGAGGCGGTGACGCAATGCAGGCGGGTCCTGCCGCGGATTCAAGGGTCGTGGTACCTGGGCAGCTTGTCGAACGGCTTGGGCTATGTGGTGGAGCGGCGGCGTTCGGAATTCTCCGGGATTTGCTGAACGAGCCCGGCCTGAGGCCAGACATTAGGGCGGGCGTCGTTGCGGCGGTGGCACGACAGCCCGGCGCGGATGCCACTGACGTTGTCTTGGGAGAGCTCAATCGGGCTGAAGAAGTAGCCGAGAAGGACGAGCGAGACGCGCTGGCCAGGGCGCTCCGTGATCGCACACGGCGATTCCCTGAGTTTTTATCCACGTTGGTCGGTCTCGCCCGTGAACTTACGGCGGAAGGAAACGACCACACGTGCTCCCTTCTCGTCGAGGTCTTCGAGCATCTCGAAAGTGACCAGGCTGCTTTGGCTTCTTGCTACCTCCTTAATGACGAGGATCCCAGGTCGGAGGCGCGGATTGCCTGGAGGCTGGAGGAGGCGTTCCGCGAGTACGTGCCAGCAGGTAGAAGCGGACTGTCCAACATCCAACCAAAGAGCAGCAACGCTGTGCGACGGCAGCTGTTCGACTTCCTAGTCCGCGACGCGCAGCGCAGATGCGGTGCCCGACGGATCTTGATCCGCCTGGAAAACGCGAGGCACGAGCTTGGGCGCCCGGCGGACGAGCCGCGGCACCCGGACTGGCGGAGGGAGTTCCAGAACAAGCCACCTTGGAGTACGTGGGTGACGTAAGTCGCCGCGAGTCAGCCGGTGCATCTTGGGCCATGCTCCGCGTGCGACTGATGGCAAGGCTGCGGAACAGGGTGGCCGCGTGACCTGCCCCCCGGATAACTCCTCCAATCTAGGTGAGAGAGTCCCCCGGCGCATCGCCCTGGAGGGGACATGCGACGCACCCGATTCACGGAGGAGCAAATCATCGGGATTCGGAAGGAGGCACAGGCCGGCGTGAAGGTGGCCGACCTCGTCCCCAAGCACGGGATCAGCGAGGGCACTCTCCACCGCTGGAAGGCAAAGTTTGGCGGGATGGAGGTGAACGACGCCAGGCGACTCCGGCAGCTCGAGGACGAGAACCGCAGGCTGAAGGGCGTCGTGGCGGATCTCACCCTAAACAACCAGGCGCTGAAGGCGGTGTTGGGAAAACGCTGGTGAGGGTAGCCTCTCGACGCGCAGCGGTCGGATTCGTCGTGGTCGTGGATCGGTTCGAGCTGAGCTAGCGCCGATCCTGCACCCTCATCGGCATCGACCGGACGACCTGCCGCTACGCGGCGCGCCGTGAGCCGGACGACGCGCTGCGAGCGAGGTTGCGCCAGCTGGCGCGGGAGAGGCCCAAGTGGGGCCACCGGGCGCTTTGCGACATCCTGCGGCGGGACGCGATCGTGACCCACAAGCGGGTGCACAGGATCTACAAGCTCGAGGGCCTGCGGCTTTCGTCGGCGTCGACGCCAGCGGGTTACGGCCGCCAATCGTGTCCCGCTCACCCCTGCCGTCCGCCCGAATCAGCGTTGGTCGATGGACTTCGCCTCGGGCACGCTGTCGGACGGTCGGCCATTCCGCACGCTGCACATCGTAGACGACTGCACAAGAGAGTGCCCGGCGATCGAGGTCGGCCACTCGCCGCCGGGTCTACGGGTGGCTCGCGTGCTGGATCACCTGGCGGAGACGCAGGGCCTGCCGGGCACCATCGTGGTCGACACCGGTCCGGAGTTCGCGGGCCGCGAACTCGATTGGTGGGCGCATCGGCGTGGTGTGCACCTGCACTTCATAGACCCCGGCAAGCCGGTGCAGAACGCCTTCGTCGAAAGCTTCAACGGAAGTTTCGGGACCAGTGCCTGAACGAGCACTGGTTCGTCGACATCAGCGACGCACGCCGAAGCATCGAGAACGTACCGCCGTGACTACAACAGCTACCGACCGCATAGCTCGGGGGCAAACGCCCGAGGAATTCGCGCGTCGCGCTGTGGCTCTCCAGGCGCCTCCTGCGCCTTCCGACCCGCAGCGCGAATGGATCAACGTACCCGGAGGGCTCTCAGAATAGCTGGAGGAGTGAACGGGGGCAGGTCAGCTGTTGCCTCTATCGGTCGGAGCCGCAGCATACCGCTCACGTGTCTTGACGATAGCGGTTCGAGAGCATAGCTTGATCGGCGGTTGGCGATGAGCGCCGGAAGGGCGGCGCGTTGGGGTCCAGGCAAGATGTTCTTGCGTCGAACGACGCTCGGGACACTCGGGGCTGCCGAGTTCGGTTTCCCCGGCGAAGAGCACTGATGCAGACGTTGACGATAGAGTGGCTAGCTCTGAACCCGAGGCCTGCCGTTTCCTTCCTGATCGCCACGGCAGTCGAAGTCGAGCGCGACGCCGTTCTCGAGCTAATGCAGCCCCTCGACGGCTACGACCGAATCCTGAAGGTGCCGAGTCAAGAGTCGACCTACTTCATCGGGCGGATTGGCAAATACCGGTGCTCCCTCGTCCTCGGCGAGGCGGGCTCCGACACGCGGAAGGGGTCGGCTCTGGAAATCCAGGCGGGGATCAGTCGATGGAATCCGGTTGCGATTCTTGCGCCGGGCATCGCTTTCGGCCGCCGCGGCGATCCAGCCAGGAACGCGTTCCAGATTCCTGGGGACGTCCTCGTTTCCACGCAGATTTACCCGTATCACCACGCGAAACTGACGCCCGACGGCGAGGAAGATCGGGGGCCTCACCCAGAGGCCTCGATCGTCTTGCTTGATCGCATCAAGAACCTCTTCTGGACGTGGACGCCACCGGGCGGCGAGCCACGAAAGCCAATACTTGGCCCGCTCCTGAGCGGCCCCTACGTTCTCAACGACGCGAGCGCACGAGACAATCTCTTCAAGCGCTTTCCCCACGCTATCGGTGGCGAGATGGAGGCGACCGGTGTTTACTCCGCCTCCAGCAGGCTCGGCAAAGACTGGCTCGTACTCAAGGCCGTGTGCGACTGGGGCGCGGGGAAGGGAGACAACGACCAAGTCCTTGCGGCTCGCAACTCGGCGTCTCTGCTGGCCGCCCTCCTCAGTGAGAGCGGTTTGGAAGCGAGCGGCTTCGCGCGGAATGCTGCAGGCCCTGGTCTTTCCGACTCGGGATGGCAGTACGTCGGCTTTTCCGAGCAGTCCGACCTGCGGCCCGCAATTCTCGGGGACTCGTTGGGGCCGGCGCACGTCGTAGCTTGCCCGCCGCTGCCCGAGGTTGACGACATCGTTCGAGCTCTCGAGGAGGCAGGAGCGGTGGCGGTGATCGGGCCGAGCGGCTCGGGCAAGTCGATGGCCGCTTGGCACGCGGCCTACCGTTTTCACCAAGCCGACTGGAGCGTCTATACGCGAGGACTTGGGCTCGGAGGCCCCCCAGATCCCGACCGACGCGCCTTGCTCGTCGTAGACGACGTACAGGCATTTCCGATGCCGCCCGGAGGCGCGGCTCTCGCCACGGGACGACGTCGCGTCTTGTTCGTCTCGACCGAGCGTGTCCCGGGCGTGCGGCGGACGATCAGCATCCTGCCCGAGCGCGCAGTCGCAAGCCTTGCCGACGCACTCTCGTCGCGAGTCGCTCAGCTCCTGCCCGTACTTCACAGCCTCGACAGCCGAGTGGGTGACGGCGCTTTCGAGTATTCGGTGGAGGAGAAGATCGCGGCCGCAAGGCGAGTGAGCAAGCTGCCCTGGCAGTTCATGTTCAACCTGGGTAGTGGTCACCTGCGGCTCGATGCTGCCATGAAGGCCCTGAGGGAGGCGCCGCCGCGCGACGTGATTCTTTTCGCCGTCGCAGTGCGACAACTGGCTACCATGGACGCCGGCGCCGACATGGGCTGGCTGCAGGGGACTCTTTCTGACTACGCACTACCGCCGGAGACGCTAGCAGAGATGCTTGACCAGATCTCGGACCGGATTGCTTTGGTGCGTGTCGGCGGTCGGGTCTCCACTCCTCACCCTGAGGTCGCTGATCGAATCCTGAAGGACCTCTGGTTCGGTCTTGGCGCGGAATCCCGCAGGCCAATCTACTGGCGTACCTTGGAGGATCGCACCGTGCCGCTTGGCGGGGTAGCGTGGCTTGCGGCGCAAGATCCAACCGACGGACGAGACGCGCCATCTGGGGTCGTTGACCGACTGCTGCAGCGCTGTCGAGAGGCGGGTCACCCCGGTCACGCCGGCTTCGTGTTGGCCACGCTACTCTGGAATTGGCGCATCGGTTCCGCGCGACTGCGAGGGGACGGGCAGACGATCCGTACGTGGCTGTCCGCGGGTCGGTCCGAACACGCGCCGGGACTCGCTCGCCTTGTGAACGAGCTCATCAACGCCGACCACTCGCGAGCAGCAACCCCACAAGCCGGCTCAGCCGACGACGGCCCTCCTAACGTGGCGATGGAGATCGTCAGCGGCACACCCGTCTCGGATGTCGCCAAATGGGCCAATGCGCTCACTCTAGATGACGATGGCGCTGCGCGCGCGGACCTGCTGGAGCACATGGCGAATGCCGCGAGTCCAGAGTGGCGCACGAAGCTTGGTGCTAGCCTAGACCACTCACGCCTGATGGCCACGGTTCGGAGCGCTCGAACCGAACAACTCCGACCTGCTTGCAGCATCATCCTAGCTGTGTTGCTCCTAGACCAAGAGATCGCCAGGACGATGTGTCGTGAGTTGTCGCCGACCATCATCGAAGGCATGCAAGCGTCTCTTCCGGAGGCCTATGCGGTTGTGAGTGATGTGTTTCTGAGGGTGCTCAGTTTCGCCCCCGCCTTTTTCGGTCGCACACCTGACGATGAACAGCGCGGAATCGTGCGGGCCATTCTCGAGGGAGTGGGAGCTGCATCACTCGCGACCCAACTGTCCGGCTCACGCAGGAGAGAATGGAACCCATGGCGCAACTTCAGCGAGAGCCTGCGAGCCGCTGCACCGGAACTTGCCTCAGGGGTGGGACAGGCCGTGGATGTCGACCGGCTCCTAGAGACGGCCGAGGCGGCATTCCAGCACTCGACGTACGAAGTGGATGAGCTCCTGGTCGCGCTTGCGCTCACTGAGCAGTTGGAACCGGCGGCCACGCTGGTCCGGAGGCTGTACGTCCCAAGGCGCCAGATGACTTGGCTCGCTGCCTGCATTGCGCCCGAGGCAGCGCTGGCGGTGATCAAAGCAGGAGCAACCTTCGATCTCCAGTTGGCCGGAGGCCTGCCGCGTTGGGACGCGGCGACGAGAACACTGACGGAGATCGCATCCCTGTCCCCCGAGGACGCACGGCAGCTGCTTCGCGCCAACATCGACGGGCTTGCGGACGGCCTGCTCTACCGGCAGGCCGACGGTGGTGGCGGCGCGGTGGAGTTCCTTCGCGCGGCAGAGCAGCTCGATCGGGGTGCCGTACGCGATGCCTTCAGGAGACTGGACCCTGCAACGGCCCGTACGACATGGCGAGCGCGAATAGCAGGGCGGGAAGAGGAACGATCCACGATCGCACACATCCTGGCCCTCGCCCGATCGGCAGATGGTGAGATAGCGTCGCTGGCGGCCGAGCTAGTGGCGACGATCTTAGCGTGACGAGACCCTGTCGTGTTTTCCGAGGAGGCGTCGCCGGCCAGCTCTTAGACAGTACCTTGCCCCGTCGATACGACCGCCTTCCAAGCCGAGGTATCCGGGCCGTCGTCGAGCCCAGTGTCATGTGTCCACGTTCGGGACGTTCGCTTCAGGCCGGGCGGGGAAGTGGCCCGGCGGGGTCCGACCCCGCAAAGCGCCGCAGGCCGATGAGCGGCGATCTCGCCGGGTTGTGGCGTGAGTGCATTCTATTTCGCCCTAATTGCTTGACAGGCAATGTAAGCGAAATAGAATGCAGTCATGAAGCGGCGACTGGGGAATCTCGAAAGGCAGCTCTTCGCCTACACGCAGATGCGCAAGCTCCGCGAGCTGCGGACCGGAGACCTGACGAAGCCGCTCGGAATCACGGCCAAGCAGGAACGCGAGCTCTACGACCGTCTCGCCAGAGGAGGGCTCATCGCACAGGTCCGGCGTGGGCTGTATCTGCTTCCGCGTGAGCTGCCGCTGGGCGGGGCTTGGACGCCGGACGAGGCCCTCGCGCTGAACACCCTGATGGCCGATCGGGGCGGTCGATATCAGATCTGCGGCCCCAGTGCCTTCAATCGCTACGGCTTTAGCGACCAGATCCCCAACCGCGTGTACGCCTACAACAACAGACTGTCGGGAGAGCGAACGATCGGGGCCATCTCGCTGACGCTGATCAAGGTCGCCGACAGCCGCCTCGGGGACACGGAGGAATCCACGACGCGCGATGGGTTGGTGACGATGTACTCCTCTCGGGTACGGACTCTCGTGGACGCCGTCTACGACTGGGCACGCTTCAACAGTCTGCCACGAGGCTACTCCTGGATCGCCCGCGAACTGGCGGAGGGGCGCGTGAAGCCTGCCGCCATCGTTGCGGCGACTCTCCGGTATGGCGACCTGGGCACCATCCGCCGGATCGGGGCGCTCCTGGCGAGGCGAAGCGTCAACGCGGCGCTCCTACGCAAGCTCGATGGCGCCCTGCCGCAGTCGACCGGCATCCATTCCATGGATTCCATCGACGCCAAAGCGCGGGACGCTCGACCGCCGATGGGGGGTCGTCATGAACGGCGAGATCTGAACATGCCGATGCGCTGGCACGTCGACGATCCCGACCTGCTGCGCCAGGCAGTCGACTACACCGCTCGCCAAACCGGATTCAGCCCTCGCCTGATCGAGAAGGACTACTTCTGCAGCGTGGTGCTCGAGTACCTTGCCGCGCGCGACGCGGAGTTGAGCTTCAAAGGCGGTACGTGTCTCGCGAAGGTCCACGGCGGCTTCTATCGCCTGAGTGAGGATCTCGATTTCAGTATCTCGACTGCACTGAACGCCAGCCGCAAGGAGCGCAGTCGGAGAGGCGGGCGGTTGGGGCCGCTCGTTCGTGACATTCCGGAGCACCTTCCTGGGTTCCAGATCGTCGCGCCGCTCCGCGGGGCCAACGAGTCCACCCAGTACAACGCAGTCGTCGGCTACGAGTCACTCCTCGAGTCGCGTGTCGAACCCATCGGCGTCGAAGTCGGGCTGCGCGAACCGGTCTTGGTCGCCCCTCAGCCGGCCTCCGCGAAAACCATGGTGCTCAACCCGGTCAACGGGCGGCCTCTGGTCAATGCCTTCCTCGTCTCGTGCCTCTCGCGTCAGGAGGCGATGGCCGAGAAGCTGCGGGCAGCGCTGACCCGGAGGGACGTGGCGATTCGCGACTTCTTCGACGTGGACCACGCGGTCCGGGACGGAACCCTTGATGTCCAGGATCGAGCGCTGCTCGAGCTGTTGCGCCGCAAGCTGCAAGTCGCTGGCGGCGCGCCCCTTGATGTCTCGGCCGATCGATTCAGCAAACTGCGCGGCAACTCGAGGGCGAACTGCAGCCCGTGCTGCGGAAGCAGGACTTCGACCAGTTCGACCTTGAGCGCGCCATCCGGACGGTCCGAGCCGTTGCGCGGCAGCTCGGGTAGCGCCCGATGATCACGACCCTCGTCGGGTCAAGACGGCGTGACCGTGCCGCAGCGGGCGACTCTCCCCAAGGAGCCGACGACAGATCCAAGGTGCCGCTTCTCAGGATCGAGGCTGGGTCGCCATGGCCTCTCGGAGATGAGACGCAAGGAGTGCACTTAGGCGGGCAGGGCGACGCGACCATCGACGACCTGCCGCCTCCGTCAGGAAACTGCCTCGGAGTAACCGGGAGACACGGCCCTGCAAGATAAAGCGGGTATGCACCCGCCTTCCGCTCCATGTCCATTCCGCGGTGGGACAGGGACTTACAGCGACGACTCGGGGTTACCGTCAACGGTGGCTTCGGGGCGCACCTCGCCGCCGGCATCACGGGCTAGACGGGCGCATCCGAGCGACCACCCCGCGTCCTTTGGGGGCGGATGATCGGCCCGAAACGGTGGCGAGGCGCGCACCTTGGGGGACGTCGAAACCAGGCGGAACGAAGCGTGCATTCCCATGACCGGGGCAAGGGTTTGGGAGGCAGCATGGGGATCGAAACGAGGTCGCCACGCGCGTATGGAGGGTCACCGGCTGATGTGCCGCGCGCCAAGAGCAGGACCCCGAACCTGACCGCTGAGGCTTCGCTGCCGGCTCGCCTCTGCCCGATCTCGGCCAGGGTTGGCCACGGCCTCTCCCGCGAGATCGACGCCTACGCGAAGGCCCATGGGGTCACGCGATCGCGTGCGGCAGCCGAGTATCTGGATATCGCGAGCGAGGTGCTCCGGGAACGTGAAGGCATCCCCAACGGTCGCGCGGACGAGCTGCTGGAGGTCCTCGATCGCCTGGGCGCTGCCGTCGACATTCTCGGCCCTCCGGCCTTCGGGATGCTGCGCCTTCTGGCACACTGGGCGACCCAGGGCGGCGGCCTGAAGGTGAGCGAAGACGAGCTGCTCGCCGAGGTCCGTGCCGTGGGCGCGGACGAGTGGGAGCAAGCCATCTCGGAAGCAGAACGGATGCTCGAAGAGGTCGCCCAGAGCGGACGTCAGGTGGTCGATCCCTGACAGCTGGGACCTCGTCGGTACAGCGGCGGTGGTACGTTAGCCGCTGCACTGAACCGGCGGAGGCGAGCCGTGGCGGGCAAGGAAGAGCTGATCAGGGACGTCGCGAAGGCTGAGGCTCTCCTTTCCCGCCTCGAAGCCGAGCGAGAGCAGGCGTGCGCACGCCTCACCGCGCTCCGAGCCGACCTTGCGGCTCTGGGACAGGCCGAGCCGGGCATCCGCGTGCATCTCCCAATGGCCCTGCCTCAGCCGGTGCCGCGGAGTCCCGAGGAGAAGGTCAGGCTCTTCCGACAGCTCTTCCGCGGTCGTGGAGACGTGTTCCCGACCCGCTTCGTGAGCAAGAAGACCGGCAAGCCAGGGTACGCGCCGGCCTGCACCAACAAGTTCGTTCGGGGCGTTTGCGAGCTTCCGAAGGTGAAGTGCGGGGAGTGCCCGAACCAGGCGTTCGTCCCCGTGGACGACGCGGCCGTGCTCGCCCACTTGCAGGGCCGGCACGTCATGGGGGTGTACCCGCTTCTCGAGGATGAAACCTGCTGGTTCCTGGCGGTCGACTTCGACAAGAGCACCTGGCAGGACGACGTCCTGGCCTTCGTCGCTACCTGCCGGCAGGTCGGCCTTCCGGCTGCGGTGGAGCGCTCCCGTTCGGGTAACGGCGCCCACGTCTGGTTCTTCTTCGGCGAGCCTGTCCCGGCCGTGATCGCCCGGAGGATGGGCTGCTACCTCATCACGGAGACCATGTCCCGGCGCCACGAGCTGAGCATGGATTCCTACGACCGGTTGTTCCCGAGCCAGGACACGATGCCGAGAGGAGGCTTCGGCAACTTGATCGCGCTGCCTCTCCAGCACGGGCCCCGACAGCAGGGGAACACCGTGTTTCTCGACGATCAGCTCCAGCCGCTGCTGGGCGATGCGCAGTGGGCCTACTTGGCGGCCGTCGTCCGGATCGACCGAGCGACCGTCGAGAGAATCGCCGGAGAGGCGGTACGGCAAGGGTCGGTGATCGGCGTTCGTAAGGCAGAGCCGATTGACGAGGAAGAAGTCGAGCCGTGGGCTCGCCCGCCATCGGGCAGGCCGCGCTTCGTCCAGATCACGGAGCCGCTTCCGGAGCGAGTACGCAGCGTCCTATCGCAGCGTCTCTTTGTCGAGAAGGCCGGCTTACCCTCTCCGCTCCTGAACCAGATCAAGCGCCTCGCCGCCTTCCAGAACCCGGAGTTCTACAAGAAGCAGAACATGCGCCTCTCCGTTGCCCTGACGCCGCGAGTGATCTCCTGCGTCGAGGACCTGCCACAGCACGTTGGCCTCCCAAGGGGGTGCCGGCCTGAGCTGGAGGCGTTGCTTCGCGATCACGGGGTGACCCTCGACGTGGAGGACAAGAGGGAGAGTGGAGAGGCCCTCCGGGTCTCCTTCCGCGGTGAATTGACGCGCCTTCAGCGCCAGGCAGCCCGCGCTCTCCTCGCCCACGAGATCGGTGTCTTCGTTGCACCACCCGGCGTGGGGAAGACGGTCGTGGGGACGTATCTGGTCGCCGAGCGGGCGTGCAGCACGCTCATCCTGGTACACCGCCGGCCTCTCCTCGACCAGTGGCGCGCCCAGCTCTCGCTCTTCCTGGGCGTCGAGCCCAAGGCCATCGGCCAGATCGGCGGCGGGAAACACTCGGCGAACGGGCGCCTCGACGTGGCGATGATCCAAAGCCTCGTGCGCGCAGGCAAGGTGGCCGATCTGGTCGCCGGCTATGGCCAGGTGATCGTGGACGAGTGCCATCATGTGCCAGCCGTGTCCTTCGAGCGGGTGCTGGCCGAGGTCAAGGCCCGCTACGCGGTGGGCCTGACGGCGACGCCACAGCGCCGGGACGGCCAGCATCCCATCACCGAGATGCAGCTCGGGCCGATCCGCTTCGCGGTGGATGCCAAGAGCGACGCTGCCCGCCGGCCATTCGAGCACCGTCTCGTCGTGCGGGAGACGACCTTCAGGTCGCCGGCCAGCCCGAGATCTCCGAGCATTCAGGAACTCTACGCGGCACTCGCTGTGAACAAGAGCCGCAACGAGCTGATCCTGAATGACGTGATCGCGTCTCTCGAGGAAGGGCGGTGTCCGATCCTCCTCACCGAGCGCAAGGACCACCTGGCGTACTTCGCGGAGCGGTTGCAGAAGTTCGCCAGGCACATCGTGGTGCTCCACGGGAGCATGACCGCTCGTGGTCGGAACGCCGCGAAGGAGCAGCTTGCCGCGATCCCTCCCGACGAAGAGCGCCTCGTCCTGGCCACGGGTCGATACATTGGCGAGGGCTTCGACGACGCCCGCCTGGACACGCTCTTTCTGGCGCTGCCGGTCTCCTGGAAGGGCACACTCGTCCAGTACACCGGCCGCCTCCACCGCATCCACGCGGGCAAGACCGAGGTCCGGATCTACGACTACGTGGACCGTCAGGTGCCGATGCTCTTGCGCATGTTCGAGAGGCGGCTCCGGGGCTACCGAGCCATCGGTTACGCGCGTGGCGAGGCGCCGCTCGGCTTTGACGAGGCGAGCGAAGACGTGGTGGTCGAGTACGATTCAGAGGCCAAGGATGAACCGGACGCGTTCGACTTCTCCTGAGGAGGCAGCTTTGGGAGGCAGGAAGACGCCGACGTCGCCAGGGAGGCAGAGACGCCCCCCGCTCAGCGCGGCGAGACTCAAGGCAATGATCGAGGAAGCCACGGTCGACGCCTATGGCGAGTCCGAGCAGGTCGGCGGCTTCTACACGATGATCGACGAGCACCTCGCCATGCCCTTCGAGACGACGTTGCTCGGGCTGCCTGTGACCGTCAAGGGTGTCGACATCACCGAACGAGACGAGATCGTCGCCATCTGCTCCCGAGGCCGCCTGCGGCAGGCGATTCCAATCCTCGACCTTGTGCTCCCATCGCCGCCGCCCGCTGGCGCCGAGTGGATCGAGGTCTACCGCTACTGGGCTGGCGGGGGCTGACGCCGGTCACGAGCGGCGAGGGCGGCGCAACGGCCTGCGTTCCGCCGGTGGCGATGTCATCGCCATCGTCATCTCGCGGACGGCGTCTCCGTACCCCCAACCCGTCGACTCGGCTCTCCTGGCCACCTGTCGCAGGCGCTCGACGATCGTGGGTCGCGCGGACTCCGTCACCGACGGCAGCGCGCGAACGACGGATTCGAGCACGCGCTCGAGGGACGCGAAATAGGCTTCGTTGGCGTAGCCCAGATCGACGGCTTGCTCAGTGCCGGCCTCGACCATGGCAAGCATCAGGTCGACCGTTCCCGACTCGTCGCCAGTCGAGAGCCGGTAGTGCCTGATGAGCCGTTCAGCCTCACCCACACGGACCGGCTTGCTGCTGAAGGGATCGGGGAAGACGGCGTCAGTTACCTGGCGCCGGTACCTCTCCAGGTCAGCGGGACTGTGCAGCAGCCTGCCGCGAAGGAACTGCCGGTTCTCGGGGGAAGCGTGGTAGAGGTCGCGCACCAAGGTCATCCATTCGGAGGCGCCGAAGCCCTTGAGCTTGGCCTTGATCGCGCCCCAACCTACCTCTCGCGCCGTCTGGTCCCCCGGGCCCATGCGTTCTTCGTCCCACGCGGGAGGCAACCTGCCCTTGGCCATTGCCTATGCTTCGCCAGCCAGCCTCAACACCGCCTGGCGTGTCTGGGGGTCGATTCGGAACCGCAGATGCTGGAGGCGCTCGAGAACGGGAGCTAGAGCTGGGAGAAGGCCCGCCTCCTTCGCCTTGAGCAGGACCCCGAGCGTGCCGGTCAGCTTGAGGTTCAACATGCGCGCGTACTGGCGAGCCAAGGCGTCATCCAGGATCACCAGGGAGTCCAACGACTCCGTGCCGAGGGCCAGAACCTCCCTTTCGCCCGCGCCCAGGTCGGCGACGATCGGAAGGAGCAGCCGGCCAGCAGGCTGCCGGATCTTCACCCAGGTGAGCGCCTCGCAGGCGGGAAGGTCTACACCACGCAGCGTCCCCTCGCGCAGCTCGGCGGAGACGGCCGGCGGGATTGTGATGACACCGTAGCGGAGACGCAGCAGATCGAGGAGTCCGACTTGGTGGAGATACTGGATGGGGGAGACGTCGCAGATGACCTCAGGCACGCTGGGCGTCTTCGCGTATCTCCGCTTCGGTCATGTGAAAGGTCGTGACGCCGTAGTCGGCGAGCCTCGCGAGAAACACAGGGACCGGAAGGCCGGCGAGACGGGCCGCCGCTCCGGTAGAAAGCCGCCCAAGTTCGAGGAGCTTCGCCGCCGCGGCAAGACGGACCTCGTCGCGGAACCGCTCCGGCGTCAGCTTCAACGCGACGAGCGTGTCATCCGGAACCTCGAGAACGACTTCAGTCATGACGCACCCTTAGGCTGATTGTACGCCGATACCTGACGGCCGAGGGCCGGCCTCTCCCTGGTGCTCATCGGGCGCGACCGGGCGGAGGCTCGACCGAAGGCGACAATCTCGCCCCGCGTGTCTTCGCCGGTCACGAGGGTCTCCACGTAGCTCGCCCACGCGACCAGAGCGGCTCGGATTTCGGGCAGCCGGTCGAACCGGTCGTAGATGCCGCTGACGGCGATCGTGCCGGCGATCGCCTTGTGACCGAGGATGCGGCTGACGGTGCTCTCAGATGCGCCCAGGCGGGCGCAGCCCGTGGCACAGGTTCGCCGGAGGTCGTGGAGGGTGAAGTCGAATCCGGCGGCCTTGCGGATGAACTCGGTCCAACGTGCCGGGTTGTTGGCGAGCGAGGCGCCGCGCTTGCCGACGAAGACCCAGGGCGCCTTTCCGGTGACTGGTCGAAGGTCCTTCAGGATACCGAGGGCCAGAGGCGGCAAAGGGACGACGTGCGTGCGGCCACCCTTCCGGAACATCCCCGGCACCGTCCAGGTCTGGGCGCGCTCGTCGACGTCCGACCAGCGCATGTTGAGCGTCTCGCTGCGCCGGGTGCCGAGAAGGACGAGAAGCTTGACCGCGCCCGCCACGACGAGCCGCGGCACCTTCTTGCCGTCTTCGAGGACAGGATCGCTTTCGCCGGCGACGATCGAGTCGAGGGTGAGCCAAAGCGTCTTGATTTCCTCGTCGGCGAGAATGCGTTCGCGGGGCCGCTCCGGACGGAGGCGTTGCAGACCCGCCGTCGGATCGCGCTCGATCAGTTCCTCGCGCAGGCCCCAGCGGAAGGCCGCACGAACCAGTGCGAGGACGCGGTTGGCTCGGATGGGCGTTTCGCGGGCGATGCCTTCGAGGAAGGCGCGGAGCTCGCCGCGGGCCAACTGCTGCGCGGGCTGCAGTCCGATCGGCGAGCCCTGAACGACCGCCCTGAGCGTCCGCCGGTAGTCGCCGTTCGTAGCCGGGCTTCGTCGCCCCTCGCCCGAGTCGATGTAGTCCTTGACGAGCGCAGCCACCGTGAGGGCCTCCCGAGCCTCGCGTTTGCTCGCAGCCGGGTCATCCCCGAGTGCGGCATCCCGGAGGGCTTCGCGCGCGAGCTGGCGGGCGTCAGCGAGCGTGAGAGGCGGGAGCGTGCCGAGAGTCGCGCGCCGGAGGCGCGGGCCGACGCGGTAGAAGACGCAGGCGGAGCGGCGACCGTTCGGCGTGACGCGGATGCAGAAGCCGGGGAGGTCCTCGTCGAACAGCTCGAGGCGGCCGGACTTGGGTGGTCGGATCGAATCGACGGTGCGAGCGGTCAGCTTGACAGTCGGCATGCTCGACCCCGCGATGGACGCACTGATCGAAGGTCAGCAAGTCCCACGGGGTAACATCGGGGTAACAACGCGACGTGAACTACCCGGGACACCACGAAACTGATCGAAGCACATTTCGACCGCTAACAGCAAGGGTTTCCTGAGGGTTGCTGTTTCGTAGCGTTCCGCTGCGGTTCACGGGATTTCCCTCAAACACGGATTCGTAATCAGCAGGTCCTCGGTTCAATCCCGAGCGCCGGCTCCATGACTAACCAGGAAGTCATAGATCTTCTCGGGGATCCTGTCGATCGTCGCTGCGGGGTCCGGTGGCTCGCTCGTGTGATTGCCACCAGATTCCGTCGGTGTGGTGAAGGTCCGCCGACGCTTCGAGCGCGACTGGGGCAGGGTCCCACAGGGGCCGAGGCGTGTTTCCGACGACACAGCCACGCGGCCAGCCTCCAAGGAGTGTGGTTCGGTGCGAAGACGCCGCCAGTCGCGTCCTGCCCGTCTAGAGATAGTCCCGCGCCGGGCCTGTGTTCGGCTTGGAGAAGGACGTAGGGTGCGGAATCGCATGGGGCTGGGTCGCCACAGAAACTCCAGTCTCCAGCGCCACCCCCATCTCCATTGCACGAGGGAGGCAGGGTGAGGGTCATCAACAGCGGTACCCATCGCCGCAACGGGTGCGCCGGCATCGTCAGCTGCAGCCGCTTCGGTGCGAGCCGCCGACCACCACCATTCCGACACATCCTGTCTGCCGGTCTCGGCGGACGCGCCCAGGGCCTCTTGACACGGGCCGCCTCGCGGCCTATTATATCGTCAATCGATACATCGACAATGGATAGCCCACGCACTCCCGGGTCGTTCCTGCCCCTGCCGGACGCCGAGCTCGAGATCCTCATCGCGCTGGCGGACGGCGAGGCCCACGGGTACGCGATCATGCGGGCGGTGGCCGAGCGCACGGAGGGGCGGAGGCGGCTGGGGCCGGGGACGCTCTACACGGCCCTGAAGCGGCTTCTTGCCGCTCGCCTCATCGAGGAAGTAGGGGCGAGCCGCGATGCGGGGGGTGAGGAGGCGCGCCGCCGCCTCTACCGCCTGAGCCACTTCGGCTCGCGGGTGCTCGAGGCCGAGTTGGACCGGTTGTCCACCCTCGTCCGGCACGGGAGAAAACGGCTGCACATCCTCCTGCCTTCGGGGGGGCGGTCGTGAGGCAGGCTTCGCCGGCGGCGCTGCGCCTGTCCGTGTGGGCGTATGCGCACCTGCTGCGGGCCTATCCGGCGTCCTTCCGCGCGGAGTTCGGTGGCGAGATGGCCCTCCTGTTCTCGGACTGCTGCCGGGACGAGTGGCGCTCCGCCGGCCCGGCGGGCGTCTGTCGTCTGCTGGCCCGCGCCGCGCTCGACACTCTCGTCTCGGCCCCGCCCCTGTGGGCCGAGCGACTGGAGGAGACCATGAAGGGACACTCGGCCGATCGTCGATGGGGCTTCTGGCTGGCCGATCACGGGCTCGCCATGGGCGGCCTTGCCCTGCTGGCGGTGGGAGCGGCGACGTCGTGGTGGGCGATGTCGCTGGGCTGGGCAGCACTGGCGATCGCCTTTTTCGCCTGGGTGGCCGAGGCGGACGGCCTCCTCGCCGTGCCCCGTCCGGGGCGGGTGGCGATCCGGACGGCGGCGGCTTCGACATACCCCTCGCCTTCACCGTCCGGCGCGGGGAGCGGGTGCTCTTCTTCGTCTGCGAGGAGGACCCCGAGCGAGGAGGCTGGTCGGACGTGTACACGGTGCTCGACCGGCCGAAGGGCACCGACTCCGACGGCTTCGAGCCTTGCTACGCCTTCCCCCCGCCACCCCCGCAGCGGGTGGTCGCTCCGTGGCCGTGTCCCGGTCGACGACCTGCGATTCGAGCACCACGAGCGGAGCACCTACGTCACGCGCGGATCGCTCGAGCGCTCGCTGTCCGCGGCCGGGGTGTGAGCCCACAGTGAGCCAGGACGCCAGTCGGATCGGAAAGCTGATCCTCGTGCCGGCTGTGATCACGCTCGCCGTCACGTTGCTGCGTCTCGTCGGGGAGTTGCAGGGCTGGTCGCCTACTCTGTTCAACCGGGGCGACAAGCCGTTTAGCCCCTCGCTCGTCGGGATCGTGTGGCTGGTCCCGGTGTTCGGCGCCTGGTTCGGATGGAAGCTGACCCGCGCCGGGTCGGGGCCGGGGAGCCTCGGCCGCGCGTTCGGCCTGACGTTGGCTGCGCTGGCTGTGATGCCTCTGGCCGCATTCCTCGCACCCAAAGCAGGCATCGTGCCGGAGCACCTGTGGAGACCCAACGTGCCGCTCACTGAGAGCTTCACGATCCTGTCGGTGTTCGTCGTCGTCTTCTTCGTCGGTATCGCGATCGGCATCCTGGCCTGGCCAGCGCTCGGCCGCACCCTTCTCGCCTACGGCCTGGCCGCGCGCATCCCGATCGCGTTGCTGATGCTCGTGGCCATGCTGGGCAACTGGGGCACCCACTACGACGCCCGGCCGTCGTACCCCCAGATGAGCACGCTCGGGTGGTGGGTCACGATCGGGCTGGCGCCGCAACTCTCGTTCTGGATGTGGTACACGATCGTGTTCGGTGCGCTGTTCGGAATCGTCGCAGCGGCGATCGCGCGGCGGCGGGGAACGGCAGCAGGCTAGACAGCCGGACGCGCCGAGCGAGAGGTGATGTCGCGAGTGGTCGCGCCCAGTGCCATCCGCGTCCTGAGACTCGGGCGATCATAGTGCTGGGGCGGCCGGCTCGCGCCGCCGGGGTCTCTAAGTCGCGGTTGACTGGCCGTGCTCGGGAGTCTGTTCGGCAACCGCTGGTCACGGCTTGGTCACCGAATACCAGAACGTACGGTGCTTCACCGTGCTGCCCAAAGCCGTCGATTCGCCAGGATTCAACACGTCACGTGCTGGTAGGTTCTGCTGTTCGGCTCTGAGGGCTTTTCGTAATCAGCAGGTCCTCGGTTCAATCCCGAGCGCCGGCTC
>CAVOPG010000002.1:0-2435000 GCA_963697835.1 uncultured Acidobacteriota bacterium
CTGGCGGGACCTCCCGTAGCTTCCTGCCGCACGTCCGCGCCCTCGGCCGCGAGCTCAAGGACGTTCGGGTCCTGGCCCTCAGCGAGGAGGACTGCCGGCGCTTCGTGAAGGTGCTGCCCTCGCGCCCTCGACGCGGAATCATCGGCTCGCGGTCGTGCGGGCGTTCGTCGCGTGGGCCCTCAAGCGCGAGCTCCTCGAATCGGACCCGGTCGCCGACATCCGGAAGCACAAGGAACGGCCGCGGCGCCGTGTGCTGACGGACGACGAGCTGCGCGCCCTCATCCGCGGCTTCGACGACGCGCCTGGGCCCGGCCGTCCGCCTGCTGGCGCTCACGGCATGCCGGCGGGACGAGGTGCTCGCCGCCAAGTGGGAATGGTGCGACCTCTCCGCGGGCGTCATGAAGATTCCGGCGGAGGCCGTGAAGGAGGCGACGCCCGG
The DNA here is from genome assembly GCA_963697835.1 of uncultured Acidobacteriota bacterium. Classification (GTDB taxonomy): domain Bacteria; phylum Acidobacteriota; class Vicinamibacteria; order Fen-336; family Fen-336; genus DATBSL01. The sequence goes on from CAVOPG010000002.1 coordinate 440, forward strand.
GGGGCGGAGCGGCTCGTGGCACTCAGCCCGCAGGCCGTAGCCTTGCTCAAGGCCCACAGGGAGGCGCAGCTCGCCGAGGGCGCGCGGTCCGAGTGGATCTTCGCGACGAGGACGGGCGCGAGGCCTCACGCCGACTCGCTGAAGCCTGTGCTATATCGCCTGAAGGGACTGCGCTCGAATGGGCAACCCGCGTCGACGGACAAGAGGGCGAAGCCGCGACCCGCGCTCCTGCCGATGGACGTGCGCGTCCACGACGTGAGGCGGACGGTCGCGCACGCGCTCGTCAATCGGCTTGGCGGGCGCCATCCCGTGGCTCGTGGATCGCGTGATCCTCGCCCACTACCGATCGAAGGACGAGGCGACCTACGTCCCGGACCTGGCCGGCAAGCCATTAGAGGAAGCGCGCGAGGCCCTCACGCGGTGGGCTGCGGAGGTGGACCGGATCGTCGCCGGCGAGGCGAAGGCGGATACGCGGTGAGTCGCCCGACTTCGTTCCAGGCGGCACACCGGAAGATCAGCGCTGAGGCCAGACTGAAAGAGAGCATGGAAGACTGCCGCCTAGCGCTGGGCCGTGAGCGTTTTGAACACGTCATGGAGCGAATCAACGCGCTACCGGCACTGACTGGCGAGCGGGCCGTCCGCCGTCTCAATGACCCGAACGGCAGGAATTCGCCAGAATCGAGGATCATGCCGCCGTGTACAGTGCGATCTTCGGCGGGGTCAACGGGCGGGCCGCGACGCGCCATGTTGCCTTCGAAGTGGTGCCGAAAGCGCGATGCCGCGATGCTTCGTGCCTCCAGAGCACTACTTTCGCTGCGCGTGGTATTGGCCGAAAGCACTGCCGACCCGGGACTGTTGCTTCTTGCCTTCGAAGGCGTAGAGCGTGAGTTTCGACGTTTCCTCCACGAGGCTTGGTCGAACAGCCCTCCGGATCCGAGAGCCTACGACGGGCGAGCGGCGATCGTGCGCGAATTGCTCGCCGGAAGCCCCAAACGTCTTGGCTGGGTGAAGGGCGGCAGGCCCGTGGCGGTATGGCAGAGTCGCACCCGGGCTGCGCTGCGCAACATCGGCGTGAGAGGGAAGCTCTTGAGGAGCTGATCGAGGCGGCGGGGCTGAAGGACGCGTCACCGAAGATGCGAAGGCGAAGATCGCGGAAGGGCCGTCCCTAGACAAGGTTCCCGAGAAAGTCTCTGCGGATCCGTTTCTTCTCGCCGTGCGACTCGTTAGGAGACGCGATCCTCCATGTGAAGTATGGAGGATCGAATGCATACCGACACCTTGAGCGCCCCCCGGCTCGTGGCTCCCCGCGAGCTGCGCAGCATGGTCGGGGGCTCTCCGAAAGCACGATCCGGCGCCTGATGGACGTGGGACGATTCCCGCGTCCCATCACCTTGGCGCGCAACCGGCACGGCCGCCCGGTGCGCGTCGCCTGGATTGAAGGCGAGATCCGCGAGTGGATCGCGGCGCGCATCGAAGCCGCGCGCAAGGGACCCGCGCCCCAGGCCGCGGCCTGAGCGGGCCGCCCGCCCAGACCCCGAGCCGCCCTAAGACTGGGGCGCCGCGAGAGCGGCAGAGGCGGGCGGCCATGCGAGCTACCGCATGACCAGCAACAACGCTAGCACGGGCCGCGAGCTCAGCGACCAGGCCGTGCGCTCCATCGCCGAGGCGCTCGTCGCCTACATCCGGAAGCGGGGGTCCCGCGGGCTGTCGTTCGCGCTCGACGCCCGAGGCCTCGCACCTCTCGACCGGGCGGCCGTCGTCGCTGCGGTCCATCACCTCGAGGAGGCCCGCTCGTGAGCTACCCGGCCCCGGACTCGATCGGGGAGATCAAGGGCCGCGCACGTCGAGGCGACCCCATCACCCCGGCGGAAGAGGACGCGATAATCGCCGACGTCAAGCGCCAGAGCGAGGACTTCCGCGCGAAGATCGTCGACCTCGAGGAGCGCCGCGCGATCGTGGAAGAGGCGCGCTTCGCCCGGATCGACGACGGCCGCTATCGACTTAGGGTGCCTGAGGCGGCGGTGACACTCGACGTCGACCGCCTGCGCCGCGAATCCGGCGCCCTCGTCGGCGAGCTTGTCGTCCGCTGCACCCTCCCAGGCGCCCTCACCTTTGACGGCATCTTGTCGGCCGGTGACGTCAACCTCTCCTCCGTGCGGGCACGCCAGGAGCGCGGAAAGTACCTCACGGCCCGCGCCCGTGTGGACGATCTAGACTTCACTGGGCTCCTCGAGGAGTTGGCCCAGCGCGTGATTGCCGCTGAGCGCGAGGGCGCCCCGCTCGTGATGCTCCGCGACATCCCGCGGCCCTCGCCGGACGAGACGAGGGTGGTCGATGGGCTCCCGCTTCTGGCCCGGCATCCCATGATCGTGTTCGGCGACGGAGGGGCAGCCAAGTCCTACCTGGCCCTCTATCTCGCTGGCCGCCTCGAGCAGATGGGGACTCGCTGCGTGATCTACGATTGGGAGCTGAGTGGCGAGGACCACCGCGACCGGCTCGAGCGGCTGTTCGGCTCGGAAATGCCGGCCGTCCGCTATCACCGCTGCTCAGCGCCGCTGATCTACGAAGCCGACCGCATCCGGCGCGACGTGCGGACGGAGCGGCTAAACTACCTCATCCTCGACAGCATCGCGTTCGGGTGTCACGACGCCCCGGAGAATGCGGCAACCGCAGGCGCCTACTTCCAGGCCTTGCGGTCCCTGGGGACGATCGGGTCGCTACACGTCGCCCACATCAGCAAGGCGGACGGCTCCGACCAGAAACCCTTTGGCTCCGCGTTCTGGCACAACGGCGCCCGGGCGACGTGGTACGTCAAGCGCGCCGAAGGGGACAGCGACGAGGCTAGGGTGACGATTGCCCTCTACAACCGGAAGGCGAACCTCGGCCCCCTGCGTCCCGCCATCGGCTACGAAATCACGTTCAGCCAGGACGAGACGACGTTCCGGCGCTGCGACCCGGCCCAGAGCCCGGACCTCGCCGAGCGGATGCCCTGGCGGCAGCGGGTCGCCGCAGCCCTTCGCGGGGGCTCCCTGACCGTCGCTGAACTCGCCGAGGAACTCGACGCCAAGCCGGACGTCATCAAGCAGACGGTCACTCGGGGGATCGGGAAGCACTTCGTCAGGACCCCCGGCCCGGACGGGGTCTTCCGGATCGGGCTCCTCGAGAGGCGGCCGACATGACGGAACAAGTGTTCCGGAACACGTCGGAACGCTCCCTAAGAGGGGACGGAACGGAACAGTCCGTCCCTAGGGGTGTTCCTTGTTCCCTGGCCTCCCCCGGAGGGGGGAACAACCCATCCCAACTCCCCCTGGACTTCGACCATCCCGGGCTGGACTGGAGGGAGGCGACGGTCCTCGAGATCTTCGGGCCTTGGGATGATCCCGGGAAAGCGCGTCCATGAGCGACGGTGAGCCGCTCACCCGCGAGCGGATTCTCGGCGCCCTGCTGATGCAACGAATTCCCGGCTCCGACGCGGCGGCGCGGATCAACCCCATGCGATCCCCTCGCTGCGGCGCCCGCACGCGAAAGGGGGGTTTCTGCCGGGCGTGGCCCGTGAGGGGGCGGCGCCGTTGCCGTCTTCACGGGGGCGCGTCCACGGGGCCGAGGACCGCCGCGGGCCTCGAGCGCAGCCGGCGCGCGCGCTGGATTCACGGCCGCTATTCCCGGGAGGCGCTCGAGGCGCGGGCGAGAGAGCGGGCCATGCGGCCGTCCACGCTCGAGGAGCGTCAGGCCACGATGCGCCGCTGGGCGCGAGAGGACAGGCGAGCCGCGCGCAAGGGCCTGGCCGCGATGCGGAGGCTTTTTGGGCCGGGGTAAGGCCGTGAAGGCCGGGCGAGGGCGCTTGCTCAACGGCAACCCTTCCGGTGATCCATCGACGGCCCCCAGGTGTGGCGCTCGCTCTAGGAGGAGCGGGAAGCCCTGCCGGGCCCCGGCGATCCGGGGCAAGCGACGGTGCCGGTTGCACGGCGGGTCGAGTACGGGGCCGCGCACGCCCGAGGGCCTCGAGCGGAGTCGGCGGGCCAGGTGGAAGCACGGCCGTTTCTCCGAGGAGGCGCGGCGAACTCACGCCGAGAGGGTCGCACGGGATCAGGCGGAGATATGGGCCGATTACGCCTCGTGGGCTCCCGCCGCCGGGTTCATCATTGAGCCCGTCCGCCGTCGGGGCTTCCATGGCGTCCGAGCCCGCCGTCCCTATAGCTGGCAGACCTACAAACGCCTGTGCAACGCGGTCCTGAAGGCAGAGCGGAAGCGCATGCTGGCGGCCCGGAGAGCGTCCAGAGCGTGAGGTTTTCCGAGGGTGTCAGAGGATGAACCCCTTGCATAGCGGGGGCCGGACCGGTCCTCGAGGGCCTTTGGTCTAGCTGTGCTTTCTCGGCGCCCAGAAAATCGCTCAAGAAAATCGAGAAAATCACCGGGATTTCCGACTCTGAATTTCTGATTTCTTTTCACGCCACCGGGCGGTGTTTCCTCCGGGCCTCGCCATGACGCCACCACGGGCCAGTGGACTCGGCGGGCCGCTCTTAGCCTTCCCCCGCCCCCTTCCTCGTCTCCTGGCGCCCTGTAGACGACGAGGGGGTCATCCTCGGGCGAATGCCTGGCGGGAGGGCCGCTGTCACGTGCCCTGCCATGCGAGCCCATGGCCGTTCAAGCGCCATGCCATTCACGCTCACGAAAAACCCGACACCACACGTTCCGATTGTGCTTGACATTATGCATTGCATAACGCATATTGGAGTTATGAAGCGAACCAAGAAAGCCGGGGACCCCAAGGTGGCTGTCGCGTACCTCCGGGTTTCGACCCAGGAGCAGGACCTCGGCCCCGAGGCCCAGCGGGCGGCGATCAGCGCCTGGGCCGAGCGCCAGGGCGTCCGGGTCGTTTCCTACTTCGAGGACCGCCTCTCGGGCGGGACCAAGGTCGAGGACCGGCCGGCGATGCTCGAGGCCTTCGGCGCCCTCCGGGCCTCCGGCGCCGGCCTCCTCGTGGCGGCCAAGCGCGACCGGATCGCCCGGGACGTGGTCGTCGCGGCGACGGTCGAGCAGATGGCGCGCGAAGCCGGGGCCAAGGTCGTCACCGCGGACGGCGTGGCCGTCGAGGACACCCCGGAGGGGATGCTCCTGCGAGGCCTCATGGACCTCTTCGCGCAGTACGAGCGGGCCGTGATCCGCGCCCGCACCCGCGCCGCTCTGGCCGTGATCCGCTCGAAGGGGGAGCAGTACACCCGCCGGGCGCCGCTCGGCTTCCGCTTCGAGGACGGCCGGCTCGTGGAGGACCCCGAGGAGCGCGACACCCTCGCCCGCGTGCGCGACCTGAAGGCCCGCGGCTTCTCGACGGCCCGCGTAGCGACCATTCTCAACGCCGAGGGCGCTCGGTGCCGTGGCGGCCGGTGGCACGTCACCACGCTCGCCCGTGCGCTCAGGAGGGCGGCCTGATCGGCCCGCCCGGTCGTCGGCGCCGCCAAGGACCGCCAGCTCGTCGTCCGGCTCGACGCAGAGCTCCGGGCCCGCCTCGAGCGCGTCCGCGAGGCCCTCTCGAAGCGGGCGGGAGGTGTGGACCTTGTGACCTCTCACGTCGTCCGCGAGGTTATCGAGCGCGGGTTGGACTCAATAGAGCGCGACTTGGGCCGGAAGTAGCGAACGCCGTTACTTGCCGTCGGAGATGCGCTCGCGATTCGCCTTGAGCCAGACTGCCAGATCCTCCGCGATGGACTTGACGCACCCTTTCCAGCGCGACTGGCTCTCGCCCATCATCGGCCGCTCGTAGTCGCTGATCCGTAGGATCGCCTCAACTCGGTAGCCTTCGACGCCGACCGCATACCCGGTCCCGGACGCCGTGGTGGGTGTCGTCGCGGTGCTGGTTCCGAACGCGACCGAGTCCCCGGTCTTGAACTTTCGCCGGGCCGTGACGTAGAGCTTCAGCTTCGCCGCTGACTCGTCCGCGACGATGCGGAGGGACGAATTCTCACGCAGCTCCTGCCGCAAGTCCTCGATTGAGTCCAGCACTCCCTTGTCCACGTCCACGAACCCGCCCCGGATATTCGGGCCAACGTAGATAGGAACGGGAGCGCTGGCAGCAAGGACGGCCGCCAGTGCGAGAGTAAGGTATCCCATGGGAAGCCTCCCCGAGCGGTGCTGAGCATAGCCCCGATCTTGAGCCGACTCACCCCAATCGCGGCTGGGCGCCCTCGAGGATGCGCGCGGCCTGGCGCGCCCGCGTGCTCGCCGCATAGCGGCCCGCTCCGCGTAGCCGCTGGCGCGCTCCTGAGGCGCTACGGGCGCGCGACGAGGTTGCAGGCTGGACAGGCCGCTACGACGCTACAGCGACGCCCCTGGACCCTCGTCGCTGTAGCGTCGCTGTAGGAGCCGCTCGGCTCACGAGAGGCGCATGGATAGCGGGCACACGCTCAGTCTCGTCGGCCTCCGGAGCCGAAGGTTATAGGTTCGAGCCCTATCGGGCGTACCAATCAAAGCGCACGTAGAGGGCGCCATCGACCACGACTGACCAGATCCACGTCGGGGTCCCATGGGTGATCCCGTCATCGCGGAACGGCGCGATGTGCAGGTCATCGGTTTCAGCGATCCTGCGCAGCGCGCCCTGCGGCCATCCGTTCCTTGCCATCTGGCTTACCGCCCAACGCTACGGGTTCTTCAGACGTCGCAGGCGAAAGGGTTCACCTGGCGCCAGCAGATGGATGCGCTTCGGATTGACGACCCGATTCTCCAACTGCTTGGGGTCGGCATTGAAGGGCGAGAAGTCGGGAGCGTCCACTGATCCCCAGTGAGACAGCAGCAGCGCCGTGTCCGGATAGGCATTCGCCAGCTTCACCGCGCCCTCGAATCCAAAGTGCCATTCGCTGTCAGACCAATCGAAGAAAATCGCATCCGGTGTCGGCATCTTGAGATGCTCCGGCATCAGCCGGCTATCGCCCGTGGCCCAGATCGTGCCGTCCGGCGTCTCGATCCAGAATCCAGCCGAGTCTTCGTTCTCGAAGTGACGCGGGCTCGCACCGGGATGCGCGTTCTGCCAGGCGTGATCCGCCGGAGTGAGCCTGACCTCTAGCGGACCGACCCTGAAACCTCCACCGATATCATGACCAGAGGAAGGCAATCCCTCCTTCTTCATGAGCGAATCGACGTATCGAGTCGAGTGATACGCCCGAGTCACGGATGACAGGTCGCGGCACGTCGGAATGCTGTAGTGGTCGTTGTCGGCGTGAGTCACCAGGATCGCGTCCAGCCTCGGGACGTCCTTGGGGGCGATGGGAAACTGGATCAGCACGGGCATGTCGAAACCCCCGAGCAGTGGGTCGACCATGAGGGTCGTGCCGCGACTGTTGATCAGAAAGCCGGCCAGGCCCAGCCACCGCAGGGTGGTGTCCTTCGAGACACCAAAGGCCTCCGCGCCGAAGGGCTGCGTGTCAGGGGCGCGGGCCTGATGCTTCTTCTCCGTCTGTTTCGTGTCCCCGTTGCCTGCAGACGACTGCGCCTGCAGGCTCAGGGCCATTCCCAGAATGGCCAACGACCCGAGGGCCAGGCTTCTCGTTCTCATGAACCCTCCCGTCTGGTTTCGTCTGGCGCCGACGACGCGTCAGTGCTCGCTCAGTCGCTCGATGTGCTCGGGATACCGCGCCCCCTGGACCTCGATCTTCGAGGCCGCGGTCTCGATCGCGCGGAGATCGTCCTTCGTCAGTTCGATCTCCGCCGCTCCGATGTTCTTCGTCGAGACGATGCAACTTCGTCGTACCCGGGATCGGGACGATCCAGGGCCTTTGGGCCAGCAGCCAGGCCAGCGCTACCTGCGCAGGCGTCGCCTTCTTCCGCGCTGCGGTTTTCTGAAGCAGGTCCACCAGAGCCTGATTCGCCTTCCGAGCCTCCGGCGTGAACCGTGGGACGCTGTTGCGGAAATCGGAGCCGTCGAACGTCGTCGTCGCGTCGATCTTGCCTGTAAGGAAGCCCTTTCCCAGGGGGCTGAACGGAACGAAGCCGATTCCAAGCTCCTCGAGGGTCGGCAGCACTTCCTTCTCGGTCTCGCGGTACCAGAGCGAGTATTCGCTTTGCACAGCGGTGACCGGCTGGACGGCGTGCGCACGGCGTATGGTCCTCGCTGATGCCTCGGAAAGCCCGAAGTGCTTGACCGTGCCCTCTCGAATGAGGTCTCTCACGGCTCCCGCCACGTCTTCGATCGGAACCTCAGGGTCCACACGGTGCTGGTAGTAGAGGTCGATGGCATCCACCCTCAGGCGCTTGAGCGAACCCCTTACCGCCTTCTTGATGTGCTCGGGGCGGCTGTTCAGGCGGACCCAGCCCGGGCTTCCATCCTCCTTGAGCTCGTACGCGAACTTGGTCGCGATGACGACCTGCCCGCGGAAGGGAGCAAGAGCCTCGCCGACGAGCTCTTCGTTCGTGTACGGGCCGTAGACCTCAGCCGTATCGAAGAACGTGACACCCCGCTCCGCGGCGGCGCGCAGGAGCGCGATCATCTCGTTCCTGTCCGGGACCGGCGTGTAGGACCAGCTCATTCCCATGCAGCCCAGCCCGAGGGCGGAGACTTCGAGCCCGCTCTTGCCAAGTGCGCGCGGCTTCATCAGTAGTGCTCCCACGCGACTCTCCAGTGTTCGTCGGGGTTCGCCGACCTCACGATCAACTGATTGCCCGAGAGCTCGAAGGAGCGGACGAGGTCCTGGCCGACGAGGCTCCGGACTATCGCGCCCTCGACGTGGTAGGTGAAGGTGCGGGCGCGCGCGTCGACTTCGTACCTGCCGAAGGTGGCCTCGTAGCCGCCTTGCGCGTACTGGACGGGCCCGGCAGCGGTTCCGGCCTGCGGGTTTCGATACATGACCTGGACCGACGCACGGCCTTCGCGCGTGAACACGAACGTCCCGGTGCAGTCGGCCCTATGGACCTTCCCATCGGCGCCCGCCTCTTCGAGCCAGACCAGCCGCCATGCTCCGATGAACCGGTCTCGTATGCCGTCGTCGGCCTCGCGAGGCGACTGCGCGTGAAGCGGCATCATTCCCAGTCCGCCGAGAGTGATTCCGGCCAGGACGCCGAGCGACAACGAGCCGATCCTGAGACGTCGAGCGATATCGCGAGCCATCACTTCTCCTTTGCGATTTGTTCGCCTCTTAGCGCGGTAGCAGCATCGGGCGGAACGTGTCCTCCCGTGTCGTGCGGCCGCGACCTTCGTGCCGATCATCGGAATCGAGAGATCCGTGGGAAAACAGGTCGGGCTGACGGCCGCCCCGATCAGGTTCAGGTTCTCGATCGAACGCGCGGCTTCCGCCGGGGTGGTGGGAGCGTCGGGTTGCACGGTCGTGCCCTGGGCGCCGCACGGGGAGCCGGCCGCCAGCGAGCCCGCGACGATGAGGAGTGTCTTCAGGAATCGGTTGCTCATGGTGCGGAATGCCTCGAGAATCCGCTCGGCGGGTCCCATTCCCGACGGCTGGGAGCCATGCGCTTGACTTCCATTCCCGCCTCGCTCGTTTCGAGGGCAAGACCAAGATAGCGACGGCACGGCCTGTCGACTAGACGGTCAAAACTGAATAGTCTGGTGAGATGCACTCACCAATCGTCGGCGACGAGCTCGGCGTCCTCTCGACCTTCGCCATCGTGGCGGATGAGCGCAGTTTCACGAAGGCGGCCGCTAGGCTCGGCGTAAGCCGGTCGGCCGTCAGCCACTCGGTCAGGGCGCTCGAGGAGCGCCTCGGGCTGCGGCTCCTCGCGCGCACGACGCGGTCGGTGGCGCCGACGGATGCGGGAGAGCGCCTGCTGGAGCAGCTTCGCCCCGCGCTTTCGGGCATCGCCGCCGCCCTCTCCGACGTCGGCCACCTGCGTGACATCCCAGCCGGCGTCGTCCGCTTGATAGCGCCGCCGATCGTGCTCGCGACGCTGCTCAGCCCCAGGCTGGCGAAGTTCGCCCGCGACTACCCCGATGTCGCGCTCGACGTCACCAGCGAAGACGACACCCGAGGCGACCTGGTCGCGGGCCGCTACGACGCCGGCATTCACCTCGGCGAGTTCATCCAACGCGACATGGTCGCGGTCAGGGTGACGGGCGAGCAGCGCGCGGCGATCGTCGCGGCGCCTGCGTACTTCCACTCGCATCCGAAGCCGAAGACTCCGCGAGACCTGACGGCGCACCGCTGCCTCCGCTATCGGATGGGCGCTTTCGGGCCCGTCTACCGGTGGGAGTTCGAGAAGCGGGGCAAGCCGCTCACGGTGTCCGTCTCCGGCCCTCTCATCGTCAACGACGCCGAGTTCCTGATCCGGGCCGCGCTGGATGGCGTCGGGCTCGCTTTCCTTCTCGAGGGCTACGTGGCCGAGCACATCGCGCGCGGGAGGCTCCTGAGGGTCCTGGAGGACTGGTGCCCGCCGTTCGACGGCTACTTCCTCTACTACCCGAGCCGGCGCCACCAGCCGCCGGCGCTGCAGGCGCTGGTCGACGCCCTTCGCATCTGATCGATGCCTGCTGCGACCTTCTATCGTCTAGACGTTGCAGCCCGCCGGGACGAAGTCCGCCTGCTGACGGCGTCCTCCGGCTCTGTGCGGGACACCCTCACATGAGTTGTTCGCAGCTTGAGCTTCCCCTGATCGCGCATGGCACGGATCCCTGCCAGACAGCTCACGAAACAGGTTGCGCTTCTTGCGGGCCATCGAGCCCTCGTTCCTCTACAGCTTCTCGCCACGGGCGGCCTGGCCCTGGAGCAGGAAGGTCTTCGGGTACTCCCCCTCACCACAGATCTTGAAGGAACCGAAGTCCTTGTACCAAGCGCCCTCAGGAGCTTCCGGTTCCGACTCGCGCCAGAGCTTGAGCTCGTACACGTCCTCAGCGCTGATCTTCCTCTCGCGTAGCCGCTCGAACAGGTGGTCCCGAAGGGCCGGCGGAAGGTCCTTCCACCGTATCTTGGGCATCAGTCGCCGAAAGTCAGGCGCGCCAGCTCTCCCTTGATCTGCTCTTGCTCAGCACGGTCCTGGGACTCTGTCAGTCGGTCCGCAAGCTGGAGGAATCGGTCGCGCTCGGCGTCCTGGGCCTGGAGGCCAGACTCGACAAGCTCAGCGATGACTCGGCTGGCGCTCGCCTTCTTGACTCTGGCCAGCGCCCGAACGCGTCGCGCAACGCCCGCGGAGAGAGTCACGCTTTGCCGCAAGGGCCTTGCCGAGCTCGGCATAGAGCCCAGTTTACACCACTCTGCACCAGCCTGCACCATAGACAGAGCGCCATGACTCCGGAGCCGAAGGCTATAGGTTCGAGCCCTATCGGGCGTACCAGCCGACTCGATCGGTCACCGACCTTACGAGCGCTGCTCACGAACGAGCTGCCAGAACCCCCGCGGGTCGACGATCCTGATGTCCGGGACCTCTCCCGCTTCCAGGAGGTCCTTGTCGCCGGTCACGAAGATGTCTGCGCCGGTCGCGAGCGCCTCGCTCAGGATCACAGCGTCGTCGGGATCCCGGATCACCGCGGGCGGCGGCTTGACGGCCGCAGGCGCGAGCGAAGCCGATTCGCGTAGGAACGTGGCGATCTCCCGTACGGCCGGCTCGGGCACTCCAAGCTTGTCGCTCAGGATCCGGGCCAGCTCCTCGATGACGGTGCCGGAGAGGAGAAGCTCGTGCTCGGCCAGGACCGTTCGGAGAACGTCGGCACACAGCCCGCGGGTCGCAAACGCCGCCACGAGCACGTTCGTATCGAGGAAGACCCTCACGAGACGAGCTTGAAGACGTCCTCGTCGGTGAGCAGTCCTTGGGCTTCGGCGAATGGCGCCACCCGGCGCCGCATCTGCTCGAAGAGGTCGATCGCAAGTTGGCGACGGAGCGCGTCACGAACCACGTCGCTCTGGCTGCGGCCCGACAGCTTCACGACGCGTGCGAGCAGCCGCCCGATGTCCTTCTCCAGTCGGACCGTTATCGTCGCCTTCATGTAAGACAATGTACTACGAGAGGTGGCGAGCGGTCAATCGGCGCGGTCTCCGGAGCCGAAGGTTGTAGGTTCGAGCCCTATTGGGCGTACCAATCAGTTCAGCGGGGGCGGGGCTCGGACGAATCGAGCCCGGGCAATTGGCCACCCCACCCCGTCACCCGAGAAGGGTAGGTCGCCGAACTGCGGAGACTGACCTCACGAAGCGACCGCCAGCAAGGAGCGGAAGATACGTGCGACGTAGGCGTCGACGGAGAGGTAGTGTCAGGCGCTCGCCGGCGTGGCCTGAAAGCGGCGCCAGAGGAAGTACGAGAGCCCCCAGAGCACGCCGGTGGCCGCCGCCCAGCCCCACGCCTCCGGGCCATCGCCCACCGAGAGGTGGGCGATGAGGGCAGAGCCGAGGTCGATGGCGAAGCCGGCATAGGCCCACTCCTTGAGCCGCGCCGGCACCGGGGCAAGCAGCAGCACCACGCCGAGGAGCTTGGCCCACGAGAGCTCCACCCGGAAGTAGGCGGGGAAGCCGAGGTGGGTGAAGGCCGCCGCCACCTGCGGCAGGACCAGTTGCGCGTAGGCGGTGAAGGCCATCTGCAGGCAGAAGAGCGCGGTGACCATCCAGAAGGCGATGACCATTCCTTTGGAGCGGGGCATGCTCAGGTCCTTTCTACCGGCCAACCGGGGGTCGGAACGCCGAACTGCTCTGCGTACTCGGCGCTCAATCGCTGCCAGCCGCCGAACGTCATGGCCTTGGGGCCGACGATGCGTCCAATGGGCCGACCGGCGAGAAGGCGCTCCAGCACATCGAAGCAGATGTGCCAGCCCGCGGCGCCCATCGATATGAATCGACGGTCGATGTTGTGCCACAGCGTGAGCCGAGTGCCGCCGCCTCCCAGCGGCTCCAGTTCCCAGCGGATGTCCTGTCCCCCCCAGGTGAACAAGGTCTCGCCACGCCTTCAGGGCGGCCAGGCGGAACCCTCAGGACTTCTTTTTCTTCGCAGGTCTTTTCGACTTGCCAGAACGGTTGAGGGTGACCGCTTGGCGAACGAGCGCCCTGAAGGCGGACGCGTCGACTGCTTCTCCCTCGTGGATGTCGATCGCGCGGCGTGTGTTTCCGTCGAGACTCGAGTTCAAGAGACGGGCCGGATCCTTCAGGAACGCGCCCTTGGCGAAGGTGAGCTTCACGACGCTCTTGTACGACTCGCCGGTGCAGATGATGCCGTCGTGCGACCAAACCGGATTCATCCACTTCCACTCCTCGACGACGTCCGGGTCTGCTCTCTTGATGAGCTCGCGCATCCTGCTGAGGGTTTGCCCGCGCCAGTCACCGAGTTCGGCGATTCTCTCCGAGATGAGCTCCGATGCCGACTGACCTTGGCTCGCGCCCGACTTTTTCATGTTCTCGATTCTCTCTTACGAGGCCCCCTGTCGTCGACGGCGCAATGGCAACGTCAGGAGATCCGAGACGGGTCCGAGGTGCCGGAGCTTCTCCGGGTTCACGACGGACCGCACTCACTGGTTCCGGCAACCGTCCGGAGAGTGACGGGTATAATCCCGACGCCCTCAGCCATGACACTGCAGCCCGGCGATCGTCTCGGCCCGTACGAAGTCCTCTCCGCCCTCGGCGCGGGAGGCATGGGCGAAGTCTACCGCGCGCGCGACACGAAGCTGGGGCGTGAGGTCGCGATCAAGATCCTGCCGCGCCTCTTCACGAGTGACCCTGAGCGTCTGGTGCGCTTCGAGCGGGAGGCGCGGATGCTGGCGGCGCTCAATCACCCGAACATCGGCGCGATCTACGGCCTCGAAGACGCGGACGGCGTGCGCGCGCTCGTCCTCGAGCTCATCGAGGGCGAGACCCTCGCCGATCGGATTCAGCGTCGGGCCTTGCCCGTGGCTGAAGCGCTGACGATCGCGCGCCAGATCGCCGACGCGCTGGATTCGGCACACGAGAAAGGGATCATCCACCGCGACCTGAAGCCGGCCAATGTCAAGATCACGCCCGACGGCGTCGTGAAGGTCCTGGACTTCGGCCTCGCCAAGGCGGCGGCGGGCGACGGATCAAGTCCAGACCTCTCGCAGTCGCCGACGGACACCGGCGGTGGCACGCGCGAAGGAATCATCCTCGGGACCGCCGCGTACATGAGCCCGGACCAGGCGCGCGGCAAGAGGGTCGGCAAGCGTACCGATGTCTGGGCTTTCGGGTGTGTGCTGTACGAGATGCTGACGGGCCGGGTCCCGTTCCCGGGGGAGACGATGTCCGACACGGTGGCGGCGATCCTGGGACGTGAGCCCGACTGGCACGCCCTGCCGGCGGCCACGCCGGAGGCGATTCGGCGTCTGCTGCGCCGCTCCCTGCAGAAGGACGACAAGGTCCGGCTCCGCGACATCGCCGACGCACGCCTCGAGATCGACGAGGCGCGAAGCGAATCGCCCTCGCCGGACAGCGCGGCGACGCCGCCGCTCCGTCGCACGGAGCGACTCGCCTGGCTGGCCGCCGTGGGCGCCCTCGCGCTTGTGGCGGCGGCCATGGCTGCGTGGGCTGTTCGCCCGACGCCGCCACCACCCGAAGTACAGCTCGAGATCAACACACCGCCAGTATCAGATCCCGAAGATCTTTCATCGCTGGCCATTTCGCCCGATGGGCAGAAGCTCGTCTTTGTGGCCACCGAGGACGGCCAGCCTCAGTTGTGGGTACGTGAGCTCGACTCGGTCGTGTCACGTCCGATACCGGGAACCGGCGATGCTTCTATGCCATTCTGGTCGCACGACAGCCGTTCCGTGGGGTTCTATGCGGACGGCTTGCTCAAGCGCATTGACCTCGCCGGCGGATTGGTGCGGACGTTGACGGAGGCCACGGCCGGGGTCGGTGGTAGCTGGAATCGCGACGGCGTGATTCTCCTTGTCCGGAATCCGGCCAGTGCGATCGTTCGCATCTCCGCTGACGGTGGGATGTCGGCTGAGGCGACGCGGCTCGAAGGCAGCCACGCCGGTCATATCTTTCCCCACTTCCTGCCAGACGGCCGTCATTTCCTGTACTACGTGAACGGCGCCCCCGAGACCCGCGGCGTCTACGTGGGTCAGCTCGATGGGTCGGCGACGCGGAAGCTGTTCGATTCGGACTCGGCCGCCGTGTACGCCTCCGGTCACCTCCTCTTCGTCCGCGGGGCCACGCTCCTTGCCCAGGGCTTCGAAGTGTCCCGGCTGGAGGTGACAGGGAGCCCGTTTCCAGTCGCCGCGGGCGTGGTGGGCAGCATGCTGGCGAACGTGCGTGCGGCGCTCTCGGCCACGGCGGGAGGCGCGATCGCGTTTCGCGTGGGGTACGCACAAGCAGAACGCCAATTCGTATGGGTCGACCGGTCGGGCAAGGAGATCGGAACGGTTGGCGCTCCTGACAGTGGATTGGCGATTTCCCCCTCCATTTCGCCTGATGGCGGTTCCCTGGCGTTCCTCAGACGTGTGAACGGCAACGCCGACATCTGGTTGCTGGAGACGCGACGCGGTCTGCTCAGCCGGTTCACGGAGCACGCCGCCGAGGATATCTTTCCGGTCTGGTCTCGTGATGGGGTCCGTATCGCCTTCACGTCGAACCGGAACGGCACGATTGACCTTTACCAAAAGCGGACGACAGGCGTGGGCGTCGAAGAACTGCTGCTGCCAGGCGGTCCGGAGGAGAGTTTCGCATGCGACTGGTCGCCAGACGGTCAGTTCCTGCTCTATCAGAGGCGGAGTGCCAAGACCGGGTTCGACTTCTGGGCACTGCCGCTCGCCGGAGGTGGCAAACCGTTCTCGGTGGGTCAGACGGAGTTCGACGAGCGCGACGGCCAGTTCTCTCCCGACGGCAAGCGGATGGCGTTCCACTCCAACCGATCGGGGCGGTTCGAGGTCTATGTTCAGCCGTTTCCCGGTCCTGGAGCGGCTTTGCGAGTGTCCACCGGTGGTGGCGCTCAGGTGCGCTGGCGGCCGGATGGCCGCGAGCTGTTCTACATTGCGCTGGACGGGCGGCTCATGGCGGCTCCCATCCAGGTCCCCGCGGACGGCCAGCTCGTCGTCGGCATGCCCGTTCCCCTCTTTGCCACGCACGTCGGCCGTGTCCTGTCAATCGGTGCGCAGTACATCGTGTCTTCCGATGGGCAGCGGTTTCTGATGAACACCTTCGTGCAGGATGCCAGCCCCACGACGATCAGGCTGATCTTGAACTGGCAGCCCCGCCCGTAGAACCTCGTGTTTGCCAGACGTTCCGAGGAGGATTGCACCGAGTACGGCGGGCGCGGCTCGTGTGATGGTTCCCCTCTCACGCGCTTCTCGCGGCGACAACGTGGGACGAGACAGGTCCCAGCGGTGTCCTAGCGGCTGGAGCGTTCGCTCGCGCTCGGGTCGCCCGTGGGTGGCGGAGCGTGGTCGTTCGCGGCGGGAGCGCCCAGGAGCTGGATGAGGACGGGCTTCAGGCCCTCGGCCCAGACCTCGTAGCCCTTCAGGCTCGGGTGCAGCCCGTCGACCATCATTCCCTCGAACAGGGTGCCGCTCGGATCGGCGAGCCTGGCGTTGACGTCGAGAAACCGGATCGACTTCCCGTCGGCCATCGTCGCGAGGTTGGCGTTGATGCGGGCGATGGTCGGCATCACCGCGGGATTGTCGTTGCGCGGGAAGATGGCGGTCAGGATGATCGTCGCCGCGGGCGCCTTCTTCCGGCAGGCGCCGACGATGGCCGAGAGGCCGCGGGTGACGTCGTCTCACCTTGCTCTCGTCACCGGGCTCCGTGCCGACGTTGTTGGTGCCGGCCAGGATCACGATGACCTTCGGAAGGACGCCGTCGAGCTCGCCGTTCTCGAGGCGCCAGAGGATGTTCTCCGTCCGGTCGGCTCCCCAGCCGAAGTTGCCGGCGTTCCAGCCGTGGAAGCTCCTGTTCCAATGGGCCAGGAAGTCCGGGTAGTCGAGAGCGCCCCAGCGGCGCGTGATCGAGTCGCCCAGGAAGTAGACGTCGATGCCGCCGCTCTTCGCCTTGGCCAGGAGCTGCTGGTGGGCGAGATGCGAGTTCCGGTCGGCTCTCATCCGCGGCTGGTCCGCGGGAACCGGGGGCGGCGTGTGGTGGAGCAATCGGTTCGCCCAGGCGATGAAGAAGCTCATGTTCGAGCGGTCCTCGTGCCCGCCGTCGTGCTGGCGCCAGGCCAGCTCGCCGTCGAGGAGGCCCGTGTTGCCGGGCGGCATCTTCGCCACGCGGTAGTCCTCGGTCACGCCCAGGTCGCGGGCACCGAGCAGCCGGAAGACCGGGCCGGCCGCCACCGTGGCCATGAAGCTGCCCTGCTGATCCAGCCAGTTCGCGTCGCCCTTCTCCGGGACGCCGTAGCTGATGAAGGTGGGACGCGGCGCGCACAGGGCGATGAGCTCGTGCGCGTCGACCGGGATGTCGTTCGCGTTCTTGCTCCCGAACGAGGCCTCGGCCGCGCCGTACTTCAGGAAGTTGCCGGCCATCCAGTGGTACTCGCCGGACCCGGTGAGGTTCTCCACCTGCTCCCCGAAGTTGCGGCGGTGCGGCTTGGCGCCGCCTTCGCCGGACGAGCCCACCAGGACCACCGCGAAACGGGGCTCGAAGGCCATGGTCACGAGGGCGGCCTTGCCGTAGCGCGACACACCTTCGATGCCCACGCGCCTGGCGTCGACCGCGGGCAGCGTCTCGAGGTAGTCGAGCGCGCGGGCCGCGCCCCAGGCCCACGCGCGCAGCGATCCCCACTGCTCGGGCGTCCGGCGCTTGCCCTTGTTGGTGAGCCCGATGATGCCCGCGGTGAGGCCGGCGCCGTTGTCGGCCTGGATGCTGGCGGTGCTGAGCGACACGTAGCCCCAGCCGGCCGCGATGAGCTGGTCCGTGGAGGGCGGGGCGGCGGGCTCCTGGGCGCCCGGAAAGCGCGGCAGCGGCTCGCCGGGCATGTTGCCCCAGCCGAACATGATCAGGACCGGAACCGGCCCCTTGGCGTTGACGGGGACGCACGACCGCCATCTTGATGTCCACTGCGATCGCGGGATAGGCGGAGTTGTCGACGTGCCCGACCAACCGCCGGGCCACGACCGGCTGGCCGCCGACCGTCGTCTCCACGGTCTCGGTCACCGTCCACGTCACGTTCGGCACGTCCTTGGGCACGCGACCGTAGACCTCGCGCTCGAAGTCGAGGGCGATCTCCGGACGCCGCTTCTGCCACCAGAGCTCCGCGGTCGTGACCTTGCCGCCGTCCTCGAGGGTCAGGACGTCCGGCCAGTCCGGATAGGGGTTGGCCTGGGCGGGATCGTAGTTCGCCGCGCCCGGCTCGCCGGCGACCGCGCGGCCGTTGGCGCCGGGCCGGAGCTTCGTGATGCCCAGCTGCCTCATCATCTCGGCGTGGTCCTCGCGCGAGAGCTGATCCAGGCGCGCGCGCTCCTCGGGGCTGAGCAGGAACGGGTTCGGTGAAGCGGATGTCGACGGGGGCGGGGACGGTGGCGCTTGGGCCGAAAGCCACGCGGGCAGGAAGCCCACACTGATGACGGCCAGAATCCGTCGAGCGATAGGCATGGGGATGGCTCCGCTGCGGTGGCGCCGGCCACGAGGGCTCGCGTCGTGCGGCCATCATAGTCCACGTAGCCGTTCTACCCATTCCGGACGGAGTCGCCCGTCCCGCTCCTGTCACAGCGGAGCCGACCCCGGCATCACATCGGCATGGGTGCCTTTCCCGCCGGCGAGATCGAGGTCCAGACCCGGCTTCTGGCCCGGGCGGCAGCGGGGCGCGTGGGGCGGTCCGTTGCCTCGGAGATCCCGGTCCAGCTCCGGCCCTTCCTCCGCAGCGAGCGGATGGCCGTCGCGGCTTCCCTGGACGAGCAGGGCCGGCCCTGGGCGTCGCTCCTGACCGGTCCGGCCGGCTTCATCCAGGCCACCGACGATCACCTGCTGCACGTCGCGGCGACGCCGCTTCCCGGCGATCCCCTGGTCGTGAACCTGCGCGCGCGCCCCGAGCTCGGGCTGCTGGTCATCGACCCGCGCACCCGGCGGCGCCTGCGATTCAACGGCGGCGGCCTGCTGTCGCCCGACGGCCTCTTCCTCCTCCCGGACGAGGTTTACGGCAACTGCACGAACTACATCCAGAAGCGGCGGCTGGTCGGCGAGAGCGCGGAGAAGCCGGGCGAGGTGCGCCGTTCGTCGTCCCTCGACGCGCGCACGCGCGCCCTCGTCGCCAGCGCCGATACGTTCTTCATCGCCTCCTGGCACTCCGGCGGGGCGGGCCGGGAGGGCCCGCGTGAGGAGGACGAGATGACCAAGCACATCGCGTGCGGCGACGTCGTGGACGGCTGCCGCTTCACGGCCGAGGCGGCGACGGAGTCGGAGCTGGTCGAGAAGCTGAAGGCGCACGCCGCGAAGGACCACGGGCTGAAGGAAGTCACCCCGGAGCTGGCGGCCAAGGTGAAGTCGGCCATCCAGCGCTAAGCTGGGGTGATGGTCGTCCCGGCCGCGGACGAAGGTGACGAGGCGCTCGCGGCCCGTGCCGCGGCGGGGGAAGAGCCTGCATTCGAGGAGCTCGTGGCCCGTTGCCAGGCTCGCGGTTGATCGACTTCCTCGAGGGCACGCTTCCTCCGGCCGACCGGGAGGCCATCGAGGCCCACGTCTCCGGATGCCCTCGCTGCGTCGCGTTCGTCGAAAGCTATCTTCAAACGCCTCGCATCATGCGCGGCCACGGCCGCCGCCTGTCCGAGGACCTGTCGCTGTCGCTGCGCCGCTTCCTCGCCTTGCGTCGGTAGAGGCGCCGCTCCGTCAAGGGCTACCATGGAGCGCGAGGGGAGGCGGTGATGCGGCAAGCCATGGACGAGCTGGTCGACCGGTTCGAGAGGGGAGCCCTCTCCAGACGGGAGCTCATCGCCGGCGTCCTCGCCCTGGGCGCCTCGGCGCCTCGCGCGGTCGGTGGTCCCGCCTCGCCGCCGCCGATCGAGGTGAGCGGGATCGACCACCTCGCCCTCCGAGTGAGCGACATCGAGCGCTCGGCCCGTTTCTATGCCGAGCACTTCGGCGCCAAGGTGCGGAGCCGGATGTCGAACGCCACCTTCATGGACGTCGGCGCCCAGTGGATCGCGCTCTTCGGGCCGGGTGTCGCGAGCACCGGCTTTGCGCCCACGGTGCCGGGGCTGGACCACTTCAGCTTCCGTCCGATTTCCGTGCGCGGCTTCGAGGAACGGACGCAGGCGCTCCGCGAGCACGGCCTCGATCCCCAGAGCCCGCCCGGCTCCGGTCGCGTCTACTTCAAGGACCCCGACGGCGTGATCCTCCAGCTGAGCTGAGGAGCGTCGAAACCACGTCGAGGGAGCCGATGGCCGATCAGGAGGACGTCCGACGGATTGCCCTGTCGCTGCCCGGGGCGAGCGAAGGCGAAAATCACTTCGCCTTCTCGGTCGAAAACAAGGGCAAGCGGAAGGGATTCGCCTGGGTGTGGATGGAACGGCTGGCGCCGAAGAAGCCGCGCGCGCCGAATCCTGACGTCCTGGCGGTGAGGGTTCGCGACGAGGCGGAGAAGGCCATCCTGCTCGCCGGCGACCCGGAGCGCTTCTTCACGGAGCCCCACTACAACGGCTTTCCCGCCGTTCTGGTGCGACTGCGGGCGGTCACGCCCGCCCAACTGCACAAGTTGCTCGTCGACGCGTGGCGTTGCCAGGCGCCGCGGACGCTCGTCGAGGCCGCCGCGGACGCTAGACCTCCGGCTCGCCGGTCGGGGCTCTCCCCGCGTGGCTCTCGCGCCGTAGAGTCCGCGACGCGGCCGCGATACCGAGAATCGCGAAGGGGGCGATCACCTGCGCCGCCGGATGGCCGATCGCGGCGTGCGAGGAAACGGCAGCGCGCTTCCTCACGTTCGTGACGCTCGTGAATCGAGCTTGGCCAGGTACTCCGCGAGGCGTCCCAGGGTCTGGTTCCCGCCCTCGACGGCATCGTCAAGCCTGTTTCGATCGGCAGGACCGGACCGCGGAGGAGCCCCGTCTTCACCGCGAGCACCCGGATGTTGACGCTCTCGACGGGCAGGGGGTAGTGTCTTCTTGACCAGAATCGAGGCAAGTTGGAGGGGGAACGTGTGCTCCAGGTCCGTCTCCTCGGTCAGTTCCGTCTGACCGTCGACGACCGGCCCGTCGACGGCCCCACGACCGCTCGGCTGCAGTCGCTCTTCGCCTATTTGCTCCTCCATGCGGACGCGCCCCAGTCGCGGGCGCGCCTTTCCTTCACCTTCTGGCCCGATGCCTCGGAGCCGAATGCCCGCAACAACCTGAGGCAGCTCCTCCACCAGCTGCGGCAGGCCCTGCCCGACGCCGACCGCTACCTCCGCGCCGACGCGAACAGCGTGCACTGGGCCCCGGACTCTTCGTTCAGCCTCGACGTAGCCCTCTTCGACCGTGCGGTCGACGAGGCCGAGGCGGCCGGCCGGGCCGGTGAAGCAGCGCGGCGCCGCGCCTGCCTGGAGCGGGCGGTGGAGCTGTGCCAGGGGCCCCTGCTCCCGAGCTGCTACGACGACTGGATCGGACCGGCGCGGGAGCGTCTCGCGCGCCGGTGCGAGGACGCCGCGGCCGCGCTCGTGGGCCTGCTCGAGGAGCAGCGTGAGTACGCGAGCGCCATCGCTCGCGTCCGGCACTGGCTGCAACACGACCCCGTCGACGAGGAGGCGTACCGCTGGCTCATGCGGCTCCTGGCGCTGGCCGGCGATCGCGTGGCGGCATTGCAGGCGTATCGCCAGTGCGCCGACGGGCTACGGCGGGAGCTGTCCGCGGAGCCGAGTGCGGCGACCGTCCGCGCCTACGAGCGGATCCGCGACGCCGAGCCCCTCCAAGCGGCGCCCTCCGTCGGGCGCGAGGGGACCCCCGTGGCCCCGTCCCTCGTGGGCCGGCAAGCCGAATGGTCGAAACTGCGGGAGGCCTGGGAGCGGGCCGCGGTCGGACGGGTCGGCTTCGCGCTCGTGACGGGCGACGCCGGCATCGGCAAGTCGCGCCTGGCCGAGGAGCTGCTGACCTGGGCCCGGCGCCAGGGAGTGGCCACGGCGATGACGCGCTGCTACGCCGCGGAAGGCCGCCTCTCGCTCGCTCCCGTCAGCGAATGGCTGCGCAGCGACGCCCTGTCGCCGCACCTCGCCCGCCTCGAGGAGGTGTGGCGGATCGAGGTCGCGCGGATCCTGCCTGAGCTGCTGGTTTCCCAACCGGGCCTGCCGCGGCCCGCGCCCATGACGGAGTTCGGCGACCGGCTGCGCTTCTTCGAGGGGCTGGCCCGGGCGGCCCTGGCGCCGCCGCCGCCCCTGCTGCTGCTGATCGACGACCTGCAGTGGTGCGACCGGGAAACCCTCGAGTGGCTCCATTTCCTCTCCCGGTTCGAGCCCGATGCGCGCCTGCTCGTCCTCGGGACCGCGCGCTCGGAGGAGCTCGACGCCGGGCACCCGCTCCCGGCGCTCCTCCGGCACCTGCGGAGTGCGTCGCAGCTCGCCGAGATCGCCCTCGAGCAGCTGGACGCGGCGGAGACGGCGGAGCTGGCCGCCCAGGTAGGGAGCCGGGTCTTCGACGCGGACGCGGCCACCCGGCTCTACCGGGAGACCGAGGGCAATCCCCTCTTCATCGTGGAGACGGTGAGGGCCGAGGGCGGGGGCG
This sequence comes from uncultured Acidobacteriota bacterium, assembly GCA_963697835.1. Classification (GTDB taxonomy): domain Bacteria; phylum Acidobacteriota; class Vicinamibacteria; order Fen-336; family Fen-336; genus DATBSL01. The sequence goes on from CAVOPG010000002.1 coordinate 22,968, forward strand.
GCCCGCCGGGCGTCCCGGAGCACGGAATCCCCGGGCTTCCTCCCCGCGCGCACGCGGTGATCGCCGGCCGCCTGGCCCAGCTCTCGGACCAGGCCCGGGAGACGGCGGCGGCCGCGGCCGTGATCGGGCGCGGCTTCGACCTCGAGGTCCTGGTGCGCCTGGTGGGTGACGAGAGCGCCGTCGCGCGCGCGCTCGACGAGCTCTGGAGGAAGCGCATCGTCCGCGAGCAGGGGCCGAACGCGTACGACTTCACCCACGACAAGCTGCGAGACGTGGCGTACGGCGAGACGAGCGCCCCCCAGCGGCGCCGGCTGCACCGGCGCGTGGCCGAGGACCTCGTCGCCGCGCACGAGAAGGACCTCGATCCTGTCAGCGCCCAGATCGCCGCACACTACGAGAGCGCCGGCCTCTTCGAGGAGGCGATCCCCCATTACTCGAGGGCGGCCGTCGTCGCCGAGGGCGTCTACGCCCACGACGAGGCGATCGCCCTCGTCAGACGCGGCCTGTCGCTGCTCCGCCAGCTGCCGGCGAGCGCACGGCTCGACGACTGGGAGCTCGAGCTCCAGCTCGTCCTCGCCCCGAGCTATCGGGTGACGATGGGGTGGGCGGCCCCGGAGCTGGGCGCCGTGCTCGACCGCGCCCTCGCCCTCTGCGACCGCGTGGGAACGCCGGCGCAGCGCGCGCAGATCCTCTACGGGATGCAGTCCCGCTACATCGTCGAGGGCCGGCTCGAGAAATCCGCGCTGATCACGGACGAGATGGTGCGCGTCTTGCGCGAGAGCCAGGGCTCGGAGCCGCCACGCGCGGCGTTCGCCATGCTGGCGGGGGTCCAGCTCCAGATGGGTCGCTTCCAGGAGGCCTGCGACGAAATCGACGGCCTCGTCCGGGAGGCCGACCCCAGCCAGCTCCAGCGCCTCCAGGAGTCGCAGGGCCTGAACTACGAGGTCATCGCCTGGGCCTGGCAGTCGCACGCCGTCTGGTGCCTCGGTCGTCCGGACACGGCCTTCGAGCGCGCGTCCCACGCCCTGCGCCTCGCCCGCCAGCTCGGGCAGCCGTTCAGCCAGGCGATCGCCGCCACCTACCTGGCCCTTCTCCAGCAACTCCGCGCCGATCCCGCCACGTTCCGCGAGCAGGCGGAGGAGGCGCTGGGGCTCGCCACGGAGTTCAAGGCGACCTACTACCGGGCGTGGGCCGCCATCCTCGTCGCCTACGGGCAGACACTCAGCAGCCCCGACGCGACCGGGCTCGCGCGTCTTCGCAGCGCCATCGAGAGCTTCAAGGAGACGGGGGCTCGGCTTCGCTTGCCGTACTACCTCGCATTGATGGCGGACGCCCACCTCCGGGCCGGCGAAGGGGGCGCCGGCCTCGTCATCGTGGAGGAGGCCTTGTCCCGCGGCCGGGAGACGAACGAGCGGTGGTGGGACGCGGAGCTCCATCGCCTGCGCGCGGAGCTGCTGCTGGCCGGCGGCTCGGAGGCGGCCGAGGCGGAAGCGGCCCTCCGGCGCGCCCTCGAGATCGCGCGGGGACAACAGGCGAGGTCGCTGGAGCTGCGCGCCGCCCGGGCCCTGGCCGGCCTGTGGGCGGGATCCGGCCGCACCGTGGAGGCCCGGGACCTGCTCGCACCCGTCTATTCATCGTTCACCGAAGGCCTCGAAACCCCCGACCTGGCGGCCGCCCGGGCTCTGCTCTCGCGCCTCGGTTGAGCGCCGGCGAGACGGCCTAACGCCCCCGCTAACGCCGCCCTAACGCCGGCGGCGTAGCTTCGTAACGTCACGGCAAGAGGGGGCCTCTCGAGCGTTCGGAAGGTGAAGGAGACGGACATGAAGAACCTACAAGCAAGACGGATCGTACGGGCAGCCTTCGCTCTCGTGATGGCGACGGGCAGCCCCAACGTCTTTGGCCAGCCGGCCCCTGGGGCCCGGGACGAGGAAGGAGCGATCCAGCGGGTGCAGCGACAGCGGGCGATCCAGCAAGTCCAGAGCGACAAGGCCGGCTATGCCGCCGCCATCGTCGCGCGATGGGAGGAATCCGCTCGCGAGGCGGGCCGGTGGGACAAGAGCTACTCGGTCGACCTGCTCGGCTCCCTGATGACGCTCGACCCGGAAAACCTGCTCGCGGCGGGCGAGGCGTCGAGCTACCAGGCCATGATGGCGGCGCTGGCGACCGGCCGAGCGGAGCCGACGATCGAGGGGCCCGTCCCCAACTCGCTGGGCCAGAACTTCCAGGACCTCGTCTACACCCCGGTGACTCCGTGCCGGATCGTCGATACCAGGATGGCCGTCGCGGGAGCGCTGGCCGGTGGCTCTGTCCGTCTCTTCGACGCAGACGGCAGCAACCTCACCGCTCAAGGGGGAAGCAGCGCCGGTTGCGGCATCCCCTTCGCCGTGGCGCAGGCGGTCACGATGACGATCACCGCGGTTCACCCCGCCGGCCAGGGGTACCTGACCGCCTTTGGCCTGACGGCGCGGCCTCTGTCGAGCGTCCTCAACTACGCCGCAAACGCTGTGATCGCCGATACCGCGACCGTCCCCGTCGTGCCCGGTGGTGGCGACGACTTCGCCCTGTTCAGCCTCGCCACTACGCACGTGGTCGTGGACGTGCTCGGCTACTTTGCGGCGTCGAGCGCCACCCGGCTCGACTGCACGACCGCGCAATCGGACGTGGTTGCGGTGCCCGTCAATGAGCTGACGGTCGTCGACGCCTACTGTCCCCCGGGCAGGACCGCTACGGGCGGCGGATACGACGTGTCGGAAGCGACGATTGCCTTCCCCGGCCTCTTCACGACGTCGTCCCCCCTGGCCAACGGCTGGCGGACCGTGGTCGAGAATCAAACCGGCGGTCCCCGCAACATCGTGACGCTCGCAAGGTGTTGCCGAGTCCCCGGACGATGAGGGAGCCGGGATCGCCCCGGCGGGTCTAACGCTCCTGCTAACGCCTTCCTAACGCCCGGGGCGTAGCTTTGGTACGTCGCGCAAGGGTGAGGCTCTCTGAACGTTTTCGAGGAGGAACCATGAACGAGAAGGATATCCAGGAGCTGCGCGCGAAGTTTCGCGGCGACCTGATCACTCCGACCGACGCCGCCTACGAGGCCGCCCGGAAGGTCTACAACGGCATGATCGACCGGCGCCCCGCCCTGATCGCGCGGTGCGCGGACGCGGCGGACGTCATGGCGGGCGTCGTCTTCGCCCGCGAGAAGAAGCTGCTCCTCGCGGTGCGCGGCGGGGCGCACAACGGGCCGGGTCTCGGCACGTGCGACGGGGGGCTCGTCATCGACCTGTCGCGGCTCCGGGGGATCCGGGTGGACCAGAAGAACCACACCGTGCGGGTCGACGGCGGGTGCCTCTGGGGCGACGTGGACCACGCGACCCACCCATTCGGCCTGGCCGTGCCGAGCGGGTTCCTCTCGACGACGGGCGTGGGCGGCCTCACCCTGGGCGGCGGGATCGGCTATCTCAGCCGCAGGTACGGCCTGACCATCGACAACCTCGTCGGGGTGGACGTCGTCCTCGCGGACGGCCGCCTGGTCACCGCCAGCGCGGAGGAGAACCCGGACCTCTTCTGGGCCGTGCGCGGCGGCGGCGGCAACTTCGGAGTCGTGACCTCGTTCCTGTTCCGCGCCAGCCCGGTCGGCACCGTCTACGGCGGGCCGATCTTCTGGCCGATGGACAAGGGGAAGGAGGTCCTCCGCTTCTGGCGGGACTTCATCCTGAAGGCCCCCGAGGACATCAACGGGTGGTTCGGCTTCGCGACCGTCCCCCCGGTTCCGATGTTCCCGGCCGAGCACCATATGAAGAAGGTGGCCGTGGTCACGTGGTGCTACACCGGCGACATCGCGAAGGCGGACGAGGTGTTCAAGCCCATCCGGCAGTTCTCGCCGCCGCTCATGGACTTCTGCGGCCCCATCCCGTTCCCCGTGCTGCAGAGCCTCTTCGACGGGCTCTACCCCGCGGGGCTCCAGTGGTACTGGAAAGCCGACTTCTTCCAGGAGCTGAGCGACAAGGCCATCGACCTTCACATGAAGTACGGGGAGCGGCTCCCCAGCCCGCACTCGACGATGCACATCTACCCGATCAACGGCGCCGCGCATCGGCCGGCGAAGGGAGACACCGCCTTCAGCTTCCGCGAGGCGAGCTTCGCGGAGGTCATCGTGGGGGTCGATCCCGACCCCGCGAACAACCCCCGCCTGATGCAGTGGGCCAAAGACTACTGGCTCGCGCTCCACCCCTTCTCGTCGGGGGGCGGCTACATCAACATGATGATGGACGAGGGCGAGGACAACGTGAAGGCCGCGTACCGGGACAACTACGCGCGGCTCGCCCAGGTGAAGCAGAAGTACGACCCGGGCAACCTGTTCCGGGTCAACCAGAACATCAAGCCCGCCTAGGCGGTGAGCGCGGCGTCGGCGCCGGGGCCCGCGGGGAGGCGGGCCCCGAGGCGTTCCTGTGGGAGCCAAGCTCGGCCAGGAGCGGACCTCCAGGGGAGTGCGGGAGGCCGAGGGGGGGCCGATGCGACGACGGGAGCGTGAGTCGTGGTGCTAGACTGGAACGACCACCTGAACCAGACCGTCGCCAGGGTCGGACAGCTCGCAACGGTCGGCCCGACATCGTAGTGGGCTGCCGGGCGCTGTCCTGAACGGAGAGCCATGGAGCTCGACGGTGCGTGCGGCCACATCCGGACGGTCGCGAAGGTCACTCACGCGAAGCGACGCGAATGCGAGGACTGCGTGAGGATCGGAGGGGAATGGGTCCATCTGCGCACCTGCCAGAGCTGCGGCGGCACGCGCTGCTGCGACTCGTCTCCGAACCGGCACGCGAGCCGGCACGCGAACGCGTCGGGACATCCCGTGATCTCGTCCGCGGAGTCTGGCGAGCGGTGGCTCTACTGCTATCCCGACGACACCGCGGTCGAGTATTGATTCACTCGGTGCGAGGAGCCGTTCATGGCCGTTGACGACGTCGACTTCCCGAGATCGGGCTCCGGGACGCCCGAGCCCGGAACGGACGAGAACGCGACCTTTCCGAGGCTGACGGCCGAGCAGCAGGCCCGGATCGCCACGTTCGCCCACGAACGACTCCTCGGCGACGGCGAGAGTCTCTGGGACCAGGGTGACCGGAACATGCCGCTGTTCGTCGTGATCGAGGGCGAGATCGCGATCCTGGCCGGCACGGACCACCTCGTGACGGTGCACCACCCTGGCGCGTTCACCGGCGACGTCGACCTCCTGTCTGGCCGCCCGGCCGTGGTCAGGGCCCGCGCCCGGGGGAGGACGCGGGTCCTCGAGCTGGCCTCGGAACGGCTGCGCGCGCTGGTCCAGACCGACGCCGAGCTGAGCGAGGTGCTCCTCCGTGCCTTCATCCTGCGCCGCCTGGCTCTCATCGCGCGGAAGGAGGGCAGCGTCGTCCTCATCGGCTCTCTCCATTCGGCGGGCACGCTCGCGCTCCAGGAGTTCCTGACCCGCAACCACCTCCCCTATGCCTACCTCGACGTCGACCGGGACCCGGACGTCCAGGAGACCCTCGACCGCTTCGGCGTCGGCGTGGAGGACGTGCCGGTGTTCATCTGCGGGGGCAAGCGTGTTCTCAAGAAGCCCACGATCGACGAGGTCGGGGAGTGTCTCGGGCTGAACAGGGTCAACGAGGAGGTCGTGCGGGATCTCGTCGTGATCGGCGCCGGCCCGGCGGGCCTCGCCGCCGCGGTCTACGCAGCCTCCGAGGGGCTCGACGTGCTCCTCCTCGAGTCGACCGCCCCAGGTGGACAAGCCGGCGCCAGCTCGCGGATCGAGAACTACCTGGGCTTTCCCACGGGAATCTCGGGTCAGCGCCTGGCGGGCCGGGCGATCGTGCAGGCCCAGAAGTTCGGCGCCGAGCTCGCGGTGGCCCGGACGGCGACACGGCTCGCCTGCGAGCGCCGGCCCTACGGGATCGACCTCGGCGCGGGTGTGACCGTGCGGGCGCGGGCCGTCATCATCGCGACCGGTGTCCAGTACCGCAAGCCCGACCTCCACGGCCTCGAACGCTTCGAGGGCCTCGGCGTCTACTACGCCGCGACCCAGATCGAGGCGAACTTCTGCCTCGGCGAGGACGTGATCGTCGTCGGCGGGGGCAACTCGGCAGGCCAGGCCGCGGTCTTCCTGTCGGGCAAGGGGCGGCAGGTGCAAGTCCTCGTCAGGGGGCCCGCTCTCGCCGAGAGCATGTCGCGGTACCTCGTGCGCCGGATCGAGCAAACGCCCAATATCGCGCTCCGAACGGGCGCGCGGATCGAGGCACTCGAGGGCGACGGCCGGCTGGAGCGCGTCACTTGGCGCGACCGGGACGGCCTGCCCACGACCGCCGACATCCGCCACGTCTTCTTGATGACCGGAGCCGACCCGAACACGGCGTGGCTCCGCGGCTGCGTCGCGCTCGACGCGAAAGGCTTCGTGAAGACAGGACCGGACATTCTCCCGGATGAGCTCCGAGTCGCCGGCTGGCCGCTCTCCCGGCACCCTCTTCTCTTCGAAACGAGCCTCCCGGGAGTCTTCGCGGTGGGGGACGTACGGGCCAACAGCGTCAAGCGCGTCGCCGCTGCCGTGGGAGAGGGCTCGGTCTGCGTTCAGCTCGTCCACAAGACGCTGGCCGCCTGAGGCGCGCCGTCCAATCCGACAGGGCGGAGACTGCTGCCGGGGATCACTTGACAGGTGACTGAAAGGTCACATATTGTCTTGATGTGGATGCCGTCTTCAAAGCCCTCGCTGACCCGACGCGCCGGAGCCTGCTCGACGAGCTGTTCAAGGAAGACGGGCAGACGCTCAGCGCGCTCGAGGCGCGGCTGCCGATGACGCGCTTCGGAGTGATGAAGCACCTGCGGGTGCTCGAGAGGGCTCGCCTCGTCGTGACCAGGCGGCGCGGCCGCGAGAAGCTCCACTTCCTCAACGCCGTGCCGATCCGGCTCGTCCACGACAGATGGGTGAGCAAGTACGCCGAGCCCTGGGCCGCGACGCTCAGCGGGCTCAAGAAAGGACTGGAGGAAACGATGAAGAAGGTGTTCGAGATCTACGTCAAGACGACGCCGGAGCGCCTGTGGCAGGCGATCACCGATCCCGAGATGAGGCGGAAGTACAACTTCGGGGTCGGCGTCAACTCGGACTGGAGGCCCGGATCCGCCTACAAAGGCGAGGCCGGCGGCACGACGGTGAGCCCGTCCATGACGATCTTCGAGGGTGAGATCCTGGAGGTGGATCCGCCGCGCCGGCTCGTCCAGAGCTTCAGGGCCCTGTGGAGCGACGACGTGAAGCGCGAGGGGACCTCCAGGGTCACGTGGGAGATCGAGCCGATCCGCGACTCATGCCGCCTGACCGTGGTCCACGACCAGCTGCGCGATGGGGCGAACTCCGAGCTCTACGGCGGCTGGCCGATGATCCTGTCCGGCCTGAAGACGTTGCTGGAGACCGGGGAGCTGCTCACGACGCCCGGCTCGCTGCGTTATGTGGCCGCACCATAGCCCCCCCGGACACTTAAGCGTAGGCTTGACAAATTAGAGGCGAAGCACTATACTTAAGGCGGTGCTTAACCAATCGGCGGTCGATCGAGTCTTTCACGCGCTCGCGGACTCCACGCGGCGGGCGCTCGTGGAGCAACTGAGCCAGGGACCGGCCTCGGTCACGGACCTGGCGAGGCCCCTCGCCATCACGCTCGCGGCGGTCGTTCAGCACGTGCAGGTGCTCGAGCAGTGCGGGGTCGTGCGCACCGAGAAGGTCGGCCGCGTCCGTACGTGCCGGGTCGACCCGGCCGGGCTGAGCGTCGCGGAGCGTTGGATCGCCGAGCGCCGCTCTCTGTGGGAGCGGCGACTCGATCGACTGGGGGAGGTCCTGGCTGAAGGAGATCGGCCGGAGCCACGGGAAGCGAACGGGGGCAAGGAGAGAGAGCAATGACGGAAACCGCGAGAACCGCGAAGGGCGACCTCCGGACGAGCGCGCCGGAGAGGGTCGAGGTGAAGAAGGAGAACGCCATGGCCGACCAGGGCTCGGTCGTCCACAGCACCTTCAGCGTCGAGCGAACGTACCCGGCGTCTCCCTCCCGCGTGTTTCGGGCATTCTCGGACCAGGCGACGAAGCGTCGCTGGTTTGCCGAGGGCGAGGGCTGGGAGGTCCAGGATTTCACGCTCGACTTTCGCGTCGGCGGTCGCGAGCTCGCGCGCCTCCGGTTCAAGGGCCAGATACCGGGCCATGGAGACGGCGCGGAGATCCGCAACGACACGGTCTACCAGGACATCGTGCCCGACCGGCGCATCGTGCTCGCCTACACGATGACGATCGGCGAAAAACGCATCTCCGCCTCTCTCTCCACCTTCGAGATCGTCCCTTCCGGAGACGGAGCACGGCTCATCTTCACCGAACAGGGCGCGTTCTTCGAAGGCGCCGACGGGCCCGACATGCGCGAGAAGGGGTGGCGCGCCCTGCTCGAGGCGCTCGGCAAGGAGCTTCGGCGGCCGGAATGAGGCGGGTTGCCCCCGGGCGACTCAGCCTCCTTCCAGCGCGGCCTTCAGGCGCAGGAGAGCCTCGTCCCAGCGACGCGCGACCACCTCGAGCGAGCGGCGAGCCTCCTCGAGGCGCGCCGCCTCGAGCTGCCACACTCGCTCCCGCCCCTGGCGGACGCCGTGCGCGAGGCCGGCGTCCGCCAGCACGCGCAGGTGCTTCGTGATCGCCTGGCGCGTGACGTCGGTGCCGTCGGTGAGACGCGCGATCGAGAGCGGGCCTTCGCGGCCCAGGCGGGCGACGAGACGCAGGCGGGTCTCGTCGCCCAGGGCCGCGAACACCGGCGCCGACTGAACGAAGGCACCGGCGTGTGCGCGCGGGCTACGCGTCCTGGCCAACATGCCTGGCGATGTTCCGGACCTGCTCCGCCCAGCCCTCCGAGTTCCTGCGGAACGCCTCGGCCCGTCGAGCGAGCGGGATCTGGTCGAATCCGGACTCGGTCACCCGGATGCGCGTGCCTTCCGGGACCTCCTCTAGCTCGAACACCACCAGGGTGGTCGGCTCGTTCGAGTAGTCCTGCTTCTGGTCGACCGCGTACGGGTGCCAGCGAAAGGCGAACAGGCGCTCGGGCTCCAGGCGCTCGACGTGGACCTCGAGCGTGAGGTGCTCGTACCCGGGGTAGGTGATGCGACCCCGCGCCGGGGCTCCCACGGCGAACTCGTCCTCCATCTCGGCCCGGAACCACTGGCCGAACTCCCTCGCGTCCGTGAGGGCCCGCCACACCCTGGAGCGGGGCGCGCGCACGACGATCTCCTTCTCGATCCGATCGGTCACGGTGGCGGCCATAGGCAACCTCCTGGTTGCAGGTTAACTCGACGCCGGTCAAGATGCAACTGTTTGGTTGCGCGATCGGGGCCTATCGGTGACCAGGGCAGCGGGCTCCCCCGAGGTTGGAGCGGCCGGTCGACCCGCTCCGCAGGGCAGCCTAGAATCGCCTCCGCCGGTCACGCCTTCCAGGAGAAACCCATGATCGCCAGCCTGCTTCCCGCCCTCCTCCTCCTCGCCCCTCCGCAGAACCCGCCGCGTCAGCCCGAGTGGGAAGACCCTGCCGTCTTCGCCGTGGGCACCGAGCGGCCGCGCGCCGGGTTCGTCCCGCACGCGACCCGCGAGGCGGCGCTCGGCCGCGACCGGACGCGTTCGCCGTACTTCCGACTCCTGAACGGAGACTGGCGTTTCCGCTGGGCGAAGAACCCCTTCGCGGTGCCGGCGGGGTTCGAGCAGCCGGGCTACGACGACGCCGGCTGGGACTCGCTGCCGGTGCCGTCGAACTGGCAGGTGGTAGGCGCGAACGAGAACCGGCCGTACGATCGGCCGTTCTTCACGAACATCAAGCATCCCTTCAAGGCCGACCCGCCGCGCGTGCCCCACGACAACAACCCCACGGGGCTCTACCGCACGCACTTCGAGGTGCCGGCCGAGTGGAAGGGCCGGAGCGTCGTCGTGCACTTCGCGGGCGTGCAGTCGGCCTACTACGTGTGGCTGAACGGGCAGAGGCTCGGCTACCGCGAGGACGCCTTCACGCCAGGCGAGTTCGACGTGACCAAGCACCTGCGGCCCGGGACCAACGTGCTCGCGGTCGAGGTGATCCACCACTCCGACGGCAGCTACCTGGAGGACCAGGACTACTGGCGGTTCGCCGGGATCTTCCGCGACGTGTACCTGGTCGCCCAGCCGAAGGTGCGCCTGCGGGACTTCGTGGTCCGCACCGACCTCGACGCCGCCTACCGCGACGCGACGATCGAGCTTCGCGCGTCGCTCGAGAACCGCTCCCGAGCGCTGGCGGCGGGTCATCACGTGGTCGCGTCGGTGGTGGCCGCGGACGGAACCGAGGTCTTCCGGGCGAGACTGGCGCCGGCCGGCGCGATCGGGGCCGGCCGCGAGGCAGTGCTGCAGGCGTCGGGGACGGTGCGCGCGCCCCGGCTGTGGTCGGCCGAGGCGCCGAACCTCTACACGCTGGTGCTCGAGCACCGCGACGGGACCGGGAACGTGCAGGAGGTCGTCGCGCAGAGGATCGGCTTCCGCGAGGTCGAGATCAAGGGCGGGCAGCTGCTGCTGAACGGCGTGGCGATCACGTTCAAGGGCACGAACCGTCACGAGTTCGACCCCGACCACGGCCGGGTCGTGTCGCGCGAGCGGATGCGCGCAGGACATCCGCCTGATGAAGGAGCACAACTTCAACGCGGTGCGCACGTCGCACTACCCGAACGACCCGCTGTGGGTGGAGCTGTGCGACGAGCTCGGCCTCTACGTCGTCGACGAGGCGAACGTCGAGAGCCACGAGCTGTGGGAGAAGAAGATCTACATCGCCGACGACCCGGCGTGGACCGGGGCCTTCGTCGCCCGCGGTGTCGCGATGGTCGAGCGCGACAAGAACCACCCGTCGGTCGTCTACTGGTCGATGGGGAACGAGACGGGCCTCGGGCGGAGCTTCGACGCGATGTACGCGGCGATGAAGGCGATCGACCCCACGCGGCCCATCCACTACGAGAGCCGCAACCCTCCCTACGCGCCGACCCTGTCGAGCTTCGACATCATCTCCACGATGTACCCGACGGTCGACCACATCCTGGACCTGATGAACCAGGACCCCTCGCGGCCGGTGATCATCTGCGAGTACGCGCACGCGATGGGGAACAGCCTCGGCAACTTCCGGAAGTACTGGGATGCGTACGACAAGTACCCGCGGCTGCAGGGTGGGTTCGTCTGGGACTGGGTGGACCAGGCCCTCCGGCACCCGGGGCCGGGTGGGGGCAGGGTCGTCTGGAACTGGGTCAACACGAGCGACGGCGCGAACGGCAACGACGGGCTCGTGAACGCGGACCGCACGCCGCAGCCCGAGCTGCAGGAGGCGAAGAAGGTCCAGCAGCCGGTGAAGATCGAGGAGGTGGACGCCTCCGCCGGACGGGTGCGCGTGCGCAACGCCTACGACTTCCTGGACCTCTCGCATCTCGCGCTCGAGTGGCGGGTGCTCGCGGACGGGATCGTCCTGCAGTCGGGCACGGTCGGCTCGCCGCTCGACATTCGACCGGGGGAGAGCCGCGAGCTGACGCTGCCGTACGACGCCGGCAAGCTGCCGCCGGACCGCGAGGGGATCCTGGAGCTGAGCTTCCGGCTGCGCGAGGAGCAGCCCTGGGCGCCGGGTGGCCACGAGGTGTCGTGGGAGCAGCTGATGCTGCCAGGGCCGGGGGGAGTCGTCGGGGTCGGCATGATGGAAGGAGTCTTGCCCTCGTCGCCGGTGGAGGTCCGGCGCGAGGGATCGCGCGTCGTCCTAGCAGGCCGCGAATTCGAGGCGGCCATCGAGAACGGCCGCCTCGTGTCCTACCGCTCGCATGGCGAGGAGCGGCTGGCCGGGCCGCTGGTGCCGCACCTGTGGCGCGTGCCGACCGACAACGACGAGGGCGGCGGCCCGGCGAGCTTCGCGCACCGCTGGCGCGAGGCGGGCCTCGACCGTCTCCAGGTGGTTGCGAACGAGCCGAGGGTCGAGCGGGTCTCGGAGTACCATGCGCGCGTCGTCGTCGAGAGCCGGATCTCGGGCACGAAGGCCGCGCTGAGCCTCAAGACGGTCTACGACATCGACGGCAACGGGACGATCGACGTCGTCGGGCGGTTCGAATCGGACGGCGAGCTGCCGCCCCTGCCCCGCGTCGGCTTCCAGCTGCAGCTGCCCGGGTCGCACGACACCGTCGAGTGGTACGGCCGCGGGCCGCACGAGAGCTACTCGGACCGCAAGGAGGGCGCGCGGCTCGGCCGGTACCGGGCGAAGGCAGGTGACCTGCACTTCCCGTACGTGATGGCGCAGGAAAACGGCAACCACACGGGCGTGCGCTGGCTGACCCTCGTCGACGCGAAGGGCCACGGGCTGCGCTTCTCGGCCGAACCGTCACTCGACTTCACCGCCCACGACTACACGGACGCGGCCCTCCTCGCGGCGAAGAAGAGCCAGGAGATCGAGCGCGACGGCCGCGTGACCCTCAGCCTCGACCTCGCGCAGATGGGCCTCGGCGGCGACGACAGCTGGAGTCCGCGCGTGCACCCCGAGTACCAACTCACGGCGCCGGAGTACCGCTTCGCATTCCGGATCCAGCCCAAAGCCGTCGGAGAGCCGGCCCTGGACTGATGCGGTTCCCCGGGTCAGGGGTCGGCAGGCCCCGGTGCCTGGCAGGGACGGTTCTTCCCTCGTGGGCCGGTCTCCCACGTGTGGGGCGCCGACAGCACGTCCACGTCGAGCATCGACGTGACGAACGTCTTCGGCCCGTCCTGATCGAAGCGAACGACCGTGTGACCGCTGGTCGACGAGGTCGTCACGCCGACACCGAAGACGGCATGGCTGACGCGCTGGCCCTCCTCGAGGGCCGGCTCGGTGTCGCTGGCGACGAGCGGGGCGACGGGGGGCGGCGGCGACGGAACCCTCGGCGGTTTCCGCGGTACGACGGGCCGCGCGGGCGGCGACAAGGGCGTCCACGACCGGCGCTTCGACACCGGGGTGTTGGCCTCGCGGTAGCTGGCGAGGTCGAGGTCGTCGATCGTGATCACTTCCGGGCCGACCGTCTGGCCGGCGGCAATCTCGCGCAGCAGCTTCCGATAGCAGACGTCGGGGCCGTCCTGCAGCCGCACCCGGCCGGCATCGAAGGCCGCGATCGCGATGCGGGACCGGACCTCGGTCGATCCGTCGAGCCCGTAAACGCGGAGGCGAAACTCCCGGTGCTCGGCGACGTTCTGGAAGCCCAGGTACTCGATGCGGACGAAGCGGCCGGGAGACGGTGCGGAAGGAAGAGGCGGCGGGAGCTGCGGCTGATCGGACATTCTCCCTCACGGAGCACGGAGCTCGTGGAGGGACCAGAATGGCCCGCGCGGCTGAGTGACACGGCCATTGTAGCACGCTCCGTCGTTGACTTTCGCTTTTTCTTCGTCTAGAGTGGAACGATCGATTCTGGAGGAGACCGATGACCAACCTCGAGTTCTGCCGGGCCCGACGGAAGGCGGAGCTGCCGGCGTTCGTGAAGGTGTTGAAGGCCGTGCCGCAGGACCGGCTGGACTTCCGGCCCGACCCCAAGGCCCGCACGGCCCAGGAGCTTGCCTGGGTCCTGGCCCAGGAGGAGGCGGCGCTCGTCACGCTGCTCGATACCGGGACGGTGGAGTGGAAGGACGACGCGCCTCCCGCGCGCATCGATGCGATCGTGGTCGCCTTCGAGACGAGCGCCGCCGCCGTCAACTCGAGACTGGAGAAGCTCGACGAAGCCGGCTGGGAGAAGAAGGGCCGGTTCCTGATGGGCGAAGGTGGGGCCTGGGAGGACAGCATCGGCCTGTTCCTCTGGGGTTTCCTCTTCGACGCCATCCACCACCGGGGGCAGCTCACGACCTACCTCCGCCCGATGGGAAGCAAGGTCCCCTCGATCTACGGCCCGTCGGCGGACGACCCCGGGCAGTAGCCTCGCTGCGGCACCGCCGCGGCTAGCGCTTCAGCTTCTTCGTGCGCTCACAGGACGGGGCATACCCGCCGGCGCAGGCCTTCTCGTAGAAGGGCACGGCCTTCATGAGATCGCGCCCCGCCTCCCACGCGACGGCCACCTCGTGGCAGGCCGCGGCCACGTTGCCCGCGCAGGCCTTGCTGTTGAGCTCGAAAGCGGCCTTCCGGTCGGCCGGCGTCACGGAGAGCGTCTTCGCGAGAGCGTAGCAGTCCGCGGGGATGCCGCCGGCGCAAGTCCTCTGGTAGAGAACCCGGGCGCGGGCGAGGTCGCGGGGGATCGTGTCGCCGGCGAAGAGCATGGCCGCATGCGCGCTGCAGCCGGAGAGATCGCCCTTCCCGCAGGCCTCGTCGTAGAGGGCCGCGGCCCGGTTGAGGTCGCGAACCACCCCCCGGCCCGACTGGAAGAGCTGGCCGAGGGTGGTGCAGCCGCGGGGATCGCCGTCCGTGCACGCCTGCCGGAAGAGGGAGGTGGCCTGCGCGAGGTCGAGGGGCACACCGCGGCCGCGACCCGTGAGCTGGCCCAGCTCGTAGCAGCCGGCGCCGACCCGCCCGTCGCAGGCCCGGCGGAAGAGCGTCGCCGCCCGCGCCAGGTCACGGGTGGCCCCCGCGGCGCCGTCGCGGGTGAGCTCGCCGAGGCCGAGGCAGCCGCGCGGCTCGCCGCCGTCGCAGCCCTTCGTGAAGAGCGCGAGCGACGCCCCAGGGTCGGCAGCGACTCCGTCTCCTTTCTGCAGCGCGAGCGCGAGGGCGACACAGGCCGCGGCCAACCCGCTCTCGCAGCTCTTGCGGGCGAGCGCGACGGCGCGGACGGGGTCGCGGGCGACGCCCAGGCCGTCCCGCACCATCGCCGCGAGGCGCCCGCAGCTCGGGGCGTCGCCGCCGGTGCAACCGCGGTCGAAGAGGGAGGCGGCCTTTGCGTCGTCCCGCGGCATGGGCGAGCCGTCCGCGTACATGGTGGCGAGGAGGCCGCAGGACGCGGCGATCCCGCCGTCGCAGGCGCGCCCGTGGAGCTCGGCGGCATGGCCGAGGTGCTTTTCGATCTCGCTCCCCGAGAACAGCATTGCGGCGAGATCGGCGCAGCCGGCGGCCAGGCCTCCGTCGCACGCCCTCTGGTAGAGCCCGGCCGCGCGGGCCGGGTCCTTCTTCGTGCCCTCGCCCCGGCGGGCGGCGGCCGCGAGGTCGAGGCAGGCCGCGGGCAGGTTCAGCTCGCACGCCTTCTTGAGGAAGCCGGCGGCCTTTTCAGCGTCGCGGGGGACGCCCTCGCCGCGTGAGTGGAGGCCGGCGAGACGCAGGCAGTCCGCCGCTGCGCCCTTGTCGCAGGACTTCTTGAGGGCCGCGGCCTCGGCTCCGGGGCCGGCGGCCTGGGGGGCAGGCAGGGTCAGGAGAGCCAGAAGGGCGAGGACGGGCATGTCGCCTCCTTGCGAGCGCTGGACGAGTGTACTAGGGTTTGGGGCCGATGACCGCGATCCCGAACGTCCTGTCGCTCGAAGGCCGCGTGGCCGTGGTCACCGGCGCCGGCCGCGGCATCGGGGCGGCGACCGCGCAGATGCTGGCGCGGGCGGGAGCACACGTGGCCCTCCTGGACCGCGACGCGGCCGGCGTGACCCGCACGGCCGAGCGGATCGGCGTCGACGGGGGAGAGGCGCTGCCCTTCACGAACGACATCACCGACGCGTTCGCCGTGGAGCGGACCTTCGATCGGGTGGTGGAGGATTGGGGGCGGCTCGACGTGCTCGTGAACAACGCGGGGTTCCTCAAGGAGTCACCGCTCGAGGAGCTGACGGACGAGGACTTCCAGGAGACGCTCGACGTCAACCTGCGGGGGGCGATGGTGTGCGCGCGGGCGGCGGCGCCGCACATGATCCGGCAGGGCCGCGGGCGCATCCTCTCGGCGGCCTCGGGCTCGACCCGCCTGGGCGCGGTGGGGCTCACCGCCTACGCCGCGGCGAAAGCAGGGATCGTCGGGATGACGCGAACGTGGGCGCGCGAGCTGGGGCCGAAGGGAATCACCGCGAACGTCGTGGCGCCAGGCCTCATCGACTCGGAGACGGTCCGCACGGTGCCGGCCGACGAGCTGGAGGCGACGCTCGCCCGCATCCCCGCCCGCCGCCTCGGGACGCCGGAAGAAGTCGCCGCGGTCTACCTGTTCCTCGCCTCCGACCTGGCGTCCTTCATCAACGGGGCCGTGGTCGGGATCGACGGGGGATTGCTGCTGTACTGAGGCTCCGGGGGGTAAGGGGGGCGGGAAGCCCCCCGGTTGGGCGAATCCGTCGGCGAAGTATCTCTGTTCATTGTCGTTGTCCTGGCGCGCACACGGATCGTCCAGCGGTCCCGGGAGTAGGCAGCCGGGCCAGCGAACACCGGTCGTCCAACCCCCGGGGACTCGGGGAGGGATACGACTTCGCCTGTCACCAGCTTCCTTTGAACCGGGGGGACTTCTCGCCCCCCCGGACCCCCCGCCGTCATTCAGTCGCGCCGGCGGAGAGCCTGCCGGGCTTCTCGTTCCTGGTCCTTCTTCTTGATCGACTCGCGCTTGTCGCGGGCGTGCTTGCCTCGGGCTAGGCCGATCTCCATCTTCACGCGCCCGTTCTTCATGTAGGCGCGCAAGGGCACGAGGGTGAGCCCTCGCTCGGTGACCTTGCCGCCGAGCTTCAGGATCTCGCGCTTGTGGAGCAGGAGCTTGCGGTCGCGGTCGGGAACGTGGTTCATCAGGTTGCCGTGGCTGTAGGGCGCGATCCGGCAGGCGACGAGGAAGAGCTCGCCCCCGCGGAAGTCCACGTAGGAGTCGCTGAAGTTGAGCCCGCCGTCGCGGATCGACTTCACCTCGGTGCCCACGAGGGCGAGCCCGGCCTCGGCCCGCTCCAGGACCTCGTAGTGGAAGAAGGCCTTCCGGTTGGTCGCGAGCACGCGCTCGCCGGGCTCCTCCTTCGCCATGGCGCCATGGTATCCCGTCACATCGTTTAACCGTGAGCTCGCGACCCACGGTCACTCGGAGAAGTGCGGGGTGCTAAAGTCAGCTTGGCCATGACGGACATCCAGAAGCGGCTCGCCGCGGTCTCCGACTCGCGCGGCCGAATCGTGTCCATCTTCGTCGGGGCCGTGCTGCTGCCGTCGGTCGCGCTCAGCGTCCTCTCCTTCAACGCCGTCCCCAAGCACGCCGAGAACCTCAAGATCAGCCTGCTGAAGCAGGCGGAGCAGCTCCTCTACTACGCCGAGCAGGACCTCGAGCAGTCGACGCGCAAGAGGGCGCTCGAGGCGGCGCGCGCGGTGGGGCCGGAGCGCCTGCTCGAGGGAAGGCCGGCGGAGGTCCGGGCGGCCCTCGTGGAGGCGGGGATGGCCGACGTCCAGTTCGACTCGTTCCGGCTCGAGGCGTGGTCGAAGACGCGCGTCGCGCCCGGCCGCGCGGAGGGGGGCGGCTCGGAGATGCGGGCGCTCCGCGAGGCGCTGACCGGTGTCGCCGCCCGCCCGCCGCGCGAGCAGGAGGACTCGGTCCCCCTCGTCACGGTGAGCGGCGAGGAGCTCGGGGTCGTGCGCTTCCGCTTCACCTGCGACTTCGCGCACCGGCGCCTCGTGCGCGAGTTCTTCGAGAACCGCTTCGTGAACCCGGAGGGGGCGTGGGTCATCCGGGTGACCGAGCCCACCGGCGAGATGCTCTACGAGAACGCCCGCAGCCGGAGCGCGGAGACGTTCGAGGTGGAGCGCGTGATGAGCGCGCCCTCCTACGAGGGCGTGCGGCTCCAGCTCCGGCCTCGCGACCGCTCGATCGAGCAGGAGGTGCGGCGGCTGGCCATCACCAAGACCGCCCTCATCGGCTTCATCGACCTGATGCTGCTGGCCGGGCTCGCCCTCGTGTGGGCGAACGTGCGCCGCGAGCTCAAGCTCTCGCGGCTCAAGAGCGACTTCGTGGCCAACGTCAGCCACGAGCTCAAGACCCCGCTCGCCCTCATCCGCCTCTTCGCGGAGACGCTGGAGCTCGGCCGGGTGCCGACCGAGGAGAAGAAGCAGCAGTACCACCGGATCATCAACAAGGAGAGCCGCCGCCTCACCCAGCTCATCAACAACATCCTCGACTTCTCGCGCATCGAGGCGGGGCGGAAGGAGTACCGCTTCGTGCGCACGGACCTGGCGGCGGTGGTGCGCGACGTGGTGGACGCCTACCGGTTCCAGATCGAGCAACAGGGCTTCGCGCTCCGGGTCGACGTGGCCGAGGACCTGCCCGAGCTGGAGCTCGACCCCGAGGCGCTGTCGCAGGCTCTCATCAACCTCCTGAACAACGCGATCAAGTACAGTCCGGACGAGAAGTCGATCGCGGTACAGGCCCGGCGCGACGGGGCGAGGGTGCTGGTGTCCGTGACCGACCGCGGCCTCGGCATCCCGAAAGCGGAGCACAAGCGGATCTTCGAGAAGTTCTACCGGGTGGAGAGCAGCGTCGTCCACACGACGAAGGGCAGCGGGCTCGGGCTCGCTCTCGTGCAGCACATCACGGAGGCCCACGGGGGGAGCGTCGAGGTGACGAGCGCCCCCGGGGAAGGGAGTACCTTCACGCTGTCGTTCCCGGTGCGGGGGGAGGCCGCCGCCGGCGAGCCTCGCGCGGCGCGCCGGGGTACCATGGGGCATCGCGAGATCGAAGAACGGACATGAGCAAGATCCTGATCGTGGAAGACGAGCCGGACATGGTCCTCGGGCTCAAGGACAACTTCGAGTTCGAGGGGTACGAGGTCACGACCGCCACCGACGGGCAGTCGGGGCTGGAGCGGGCGCGGGCGTGGAAGCCCGACCTGATCGTCCTCGACGTCATGCTGCCGAAGCTGTCCGGGCTGGAGGTCTGCAAGACCCTGCGGGGCGAGGGCTACGAGGGGCCGATCCTCATGCTCACCGCCCGGGGCCAGGAGATCGACAAGGTGGTGGGCCTCGAGCTCGGGGCGGACGACTACGTCACCAAGCCGTTCTCGATCCGGGAGCTGCTGGCCCGCGTGCGCGCGGTGCTCCGCCGGACCGAGGGCAAGGCGAAGCGGCTCGCCCGCTACTCCTTCGCCGACGTGGAGCTCGACTTCGAGGCCTACAAGGCCACGAAGGGCGGCGACGAGCTCGAGCTCAGCCCGAGGGAGTTCGAGCTGCTGCGCTACCTGATCGAGCGGAAGGGCGACACCGTCACCCGCGACCAGCTGCTCGAGGACGTGTGGGGCTACGAGAGCTACCCCTCGACTCGCACGGTGGACACCCATATTGCCAAGCTGCGGGCGAAGATCGGGGACAGCGGGAGCGAGCCGCGGTGGATCCTCACCATTCACGGGATGGGCTACAAGTTCATCGACCCCACGTGAGCTCCGCGGAGTCTCCCGCACTGCTGGGCTCGTCCGGGGGACGGCCCCCCGGAGGACGATCCGACCCTCAATCGTCGCGAGGGTACAACCGTGGACCTAAGTCATTGAGGAGTTGAAGGATAAGGGCGCGGCTGCTACAGTCGGAGAGGGTTGTCCGCGATGGAGTACGTCTGCAGGGTCGGCACACCGTCGGGCGAGGTCGTCGAGCGCGGGTTCACTGCGCCCGACGAGAGGGCGCTCCGTGCGGACCTTGAGCAGCAGGGTCTCTACCTGCTGTCCGTGCGCCGGGGGCTCTCGCTCTCCGCCTTTCGGCTTCGCAAGCGCCGTGTGGACCCGTCCCTGCTCCTCGTCTTCGCCCAGGAGCTGGCGGCGCTCCTCAAGGCGGGGCTGCCCCTCTTCCAGTCGCTGGACGTGATGCTGGAGCGGCAGCGGAACCCGCTCCTCCGGCAGTCGCTCAGCGCCGTCCGCGAGAAGGTCAAG
The DNA here is from genome assembly GCA_963697835.1 of uncultured Acidobacteriota bacterium. Taxonomy (GTDB): domain Bacteria; phylum Acidobacteriota; class Vicinamibacteria; order Fen-336; family Fen-336; genus DATBSL01. Next base: position 42,748 of record CAVOPG010000002.1, read on the forward strand.
TCCGGCACCGCCCTGTCCGACGCGTTCCGGCAGGAGGGCGACTTCTACCCGCCGATCTTCGCCGCGAGCCTCGTGGCGGGGGAGCGCTCCGGCAACCTCGACCAGGTCCTGCGTCGGTTCTCCTCCCACCTGCGCCTCAACCTGACGCTCCGGAAGAAAGCGGTCTCGGCCTCCGTGTACCCGATCGTGCTCCTGACGATGATGATCGGGCTCGTGGCGATCCTGCTCGTGTGGGTCATCCCCCAGTTCAAGAGCTTCTACGAGGGCCTCGGGGCCGAGCTGCCGCTCGCCACCCGCATGCTGCTCAGCGTCGCCACCACGTTGCGGGCCAACATCCACTGGATCGCCCTCGGGCTGGCCCTGCTGGTCGTTTCCGTCGTGTACTGGCTCCGGAGGGAGGGATCCGGAGTGGCCCTCGACCGGGGGCTCCTGCGCCTGCCGTACTTCGGCGGGCTGATGAGGATGTACGCCACCAGCCAGCTCATGCGGACGCTCTCGACCCTGCTGGCCGGCGGCCTCCCGCTGCTGAACGCCCTCGAAGTGGCGGCGGCCTCGATCGGCAACCGGGCCATGGCGCAGGCGGTGGGCACGGCGACCGGCCGGATCCGCGAGGGCGCGAGCCTCACCACCGCGCTCGAGTCGACGGGCATGCTCGAGGCCCTGCCCCTGGAGATGGTCAAGGTGGGAGAGCAGACGGGGGCGCTCGGCGACATGCTGAACGCCATCTCCGACTTCTACGACGAGGAGCTCGACACCCGGATGGCCACCGTCCTCTCCCTCGTCGAGCCCGTCCTCCTCGTCTTGATGGCGGTCATCGTGGCCGCGATGCTCCTGGCCTTCTACCTGCCGATGTTCCAGGCCATCTCGGCCGTGCAGGGGCACGCCCGATGAGCGTCGCGGGGGACGCGCGAGCGACGGACCTCGCGGCGGACGCGGCGCGAGCGCTCGCGTCGTCGGCGGAGGAGGACGCCGCCCGGGCCCTGGCCGCCCGCTACGGCCTCGAGTACGTGGACGTCGCCTCGTTCGCGCCCGACCCCGAGATCCTGAAGTCCGTGCCGGTGGAGCTGATGTTCCGCTACGACTTCCTGCCCTACCGGCGGGAGGGGGAGAGGCTCGTCCTCGTGATGGCCGACCCCACCGACATCCCGGTGGTGGACGAGCTGAGCCTGATCCTGCAGACGCCGGTGCAGCCGGCGGTGGGGACGCCCTCGGCCATCCAGGAAGCCCTGAAGCGCAGCCAGGGCACGCAGCGCGTGCTCGAGCAGGCCTCGGAGTCCTTCAAGATCCAGCTCCTGCGCGACGACGACAACGGCGAGGAGGTCCTGTCGATCGACAAGATCCAGGCCGACCAGTCGCCGATCATCAAGCTCGTCGACTCGACCGTCTTCGACGCGCTCAGCCGGCGCGCCTCCGACATCCACATCGAGACGCGCGACACCGAGGTGGTGATCAAGTACCGCATCGACGGCGTCCTGCAGCCGGCGATGAACATCGGCAAGGAGCACCACTCCACGGTCATCAGCCGCATCAAGGTCATGTCCGAGCTGGACATCGCCGAGAAGCGGGTGCCGCAGGACGGCCGCTTCCGGGTGAAGCTCGGCGGGCGCTCGATCGACTTCCGCGTCTCGATCATGCCGTCCGTCCACGGGGAGGACGCGGTCATCCGCATCCTCGACAAGGAGAGCCTCTCCAAGCAGTTCGCCTCGCTCCGGCTCGACGTGCTCGGCTTCGACGAGAAGGAGCTCTACCGCTTCCGGCGGTTCATCCGCGAGCCGTACGGGATGGTGCTGGTCACCGGCCCCACCGGCTCCGGCAAGACGACGACCCTCTACGCCGCCCTCTCCGAGATCAAGACCGAAGAGGACAAGATCATCACCATCGAGGACCCCGTCGAGTACCAGCTCAGGGGGGTCACCCAGATCCCGGTGAACGAGAAGAAGGGCCTGACCTTCGCGCGGGGGCTGCGCTCGATCCTCCGCCACGATCCCGACAAGGTGATGGTGGGGGAGATCCGCGACCCCGAGACGGCCGACATCGCCATCCAGTCCGCCCTCACCGGGCACCTCGTGTTCACGACCGTGCACGCCAACAACGTCATCGACGTGCTCGGCCGGTTCCTGAACATGAAGATCGAGCCCTACAACTTCGTGGCGGCGCTGAACTGCGTGCAGGCGCAGCGCCTGGTGCGGACGATCTGCGGCCACTGCAAGCGGGAGGTGCGGGCCCCGCGCGAGCTGCTCGTGGAGTCGGGGCTCGACCCCGCGCGCTACGCGGACGTGCCGTTCTACGAGGGCGCGGGCTGCATCGAGTGCGGGGGGACCGGGTACAAGGGCCGCACCGCGATCTGCGAGCTGCTCGACGTGACCGACAACATCCGCGAGCTCATCCTCTCCCGCCGCTCGAGCGCCGACATCAAGCGGGCGGCGCGTGAGGAGGGGATGATCTTCCTCCGCGAGTCGGCGGTGAACAAGGCGCTCGGCGGAAAGACGACCCTCCAGGAGATCAACAAGGTCACCTTCGTGGAGGTGACGTGACCGTCACGGCCGGGCTACCCGGCCCGCTGCGGCGGGCCGGCCGCTGGTTCGCGCGCACGCTCCTCGAGCCGCCCCTCCCCCTGGTCGCGGTCGAGGTGCGGCCGACGGCGCTGGCCGCCGTCCGCCTCGCCTGGGAGGGCGGGCGGCTCTCCCTCGGCGCGGCGGCCACCGCCGAGCTCCCGGAGGGCGCGCTGGAGGTCTCGATGGCCCGGCCGAACGTGACGGGCCCCGAGGCCTTCCGCCGCACTCTGAGCGCCCTCCTGGAGCGGGTGGGGGCGCTCTCGGGAGGCGACGTGTCCCTCGTCCTTCCCGACTCGGCGATCCGGCTGGCGCTCGTGTCGGCGGAGGGGCTGCGCGGGCGCGGGGCAGAGGCGGAGGAGACGATCCGCTTCCGGCTCCACAGAGCGCTCCCGTTCGACGTGCGGACCGCCCGCCTGGCGTGGGCCACGCCCCGGGGCGAGCAGGCGCTCGTGGCGGTCGCCCCCGAGGAGGTCTTGCGGGGGTACGAGGAGGCCCTCGAGTCGCTCGGGTTCCGGCCCGGGCTCGTCGAGGCCGCCAGCCTCGCGCTCTTGTCGGCGGCAGAAACGGACTCCGCCCCGGGCGACCGGCTGCTCGTCAACTGGGACGAGGGCTACGTCTCGTTCGTGCTCACCCGCGCCGGCCAGCCGCTCCTCCTGCGCACGCTGCCCGGGGACGCGGGGCGGGACGCGGTCGCGCGTCACGCGACGAGCACCCTGCAGTTCCACCGCGACCGGCTGGGGGGAGGATTGCTGGCCGACGTAGTGGTGCGCTCGGCCTCGGTTCCGGGCGAGGAGGCGGAGGCGATCCTCGGGCGCGTGCTCGGCGTCGCTCCCCGGCTCTTCCGGCCGTGGGCGGCTCTCGGGTTGGAGGAGCGGGGCGCCTCGGCCCAGGCGGTGGCGGGTGCCGCGGCCTGCGTCCTGCGGAGGGCGGCGTGATTGCCCCCCTCAACCTCGCCCGCCAGCCGTTCCGGAACGAGCGGCTGCCCACTCTGGTGCTCGCCGCCGCGTGCCTGGCCCTCGCCGTGGTCTCCGTGCGCCACGTGCTCCTGGCCCGCGAGCTGCTCCCGGGGCGGGCGCGCGACGTCGAGAGCGAGGTGGTGGCCACCGAGAACGAGATCGAGGCGCTCCGGGCGGAGTCGTCCGGGCTGCGCGAGGTCGCCGCGTCCGCGGATGCGCTCAAGGAGTGGGCGGCGGTGAAGGAGCTCGTGGACCGCCGGATGTTCTCCTGGACGGGCCTCCTCGGCGTGCTCGAGAAGGCGCTGCCGCCGGGGGTGAGGATCGTCTCGATCACTCCGCAGGAGGAGTCGGGGCGCACGGAGCTGGCCCTCACGGTGGTGGGTCGCACCGGGGAGGACGCGCTGGCCCTCCTCCAGTCGCTGCAGTCGCACGAGGAGTTCGAGGGGGCCTTCCTCAAGGGCTGGAGCGAGGGGCGCGAGGGCGTCGACATCACGTGCACCGTGCGGTACGCGCCGAGGGCGCGTCCGGAGGCAGGCCCCCTTCGGAAGGCCGACCAGCTTTCGGGGGCAAGCCGATGAGCGCGAGCGGAGCCTTCTGGCGGGCGCGGCTCCTGCCGGCGTTCCTCGTCCTGCTGGGCGTCAACCTCGTCGCCCTCGCGGCGTGGACGGGGCCGCGCTACTGGCGGCAGCAGAACGCCGCCGCGCGGGCCGAAGCGGCCCGGGCCGAGGTCGAACGGCAGCGCCGGTCCGCGGCCAACCTGCGGGAGCGGTCGCTGGCCATCCGCGGGAACGCGGCGGACGTGGAGCGGTTCTACCGCCGCCTCGCCGGCACCGAAAGGGCGGACCTCCTGCCCACCCTGGAGGGGATCGAGGAGATGGCGCGCTCGCCCGGCCTCAAGCCGGGAACGCGGGCCTTCCGGCGCGAGGACGTGGAGGACGCGCGGGTGGAGCGGGTGGCGGTGACGCTCCCCCTCGAGGGCTCCTACGAGCAGCTGGTCGGGTTCCTGCGGGAGGTGGAGGGCTCCCCGCGCTTCCTGACGGTGGACCGCGTGGCGATGCGCGCGGACAGGGACGGCGGGGGGACGCTGCAGGTGGAGCTCAGCACCTACCTGCGCCAGACGGCCGAGGCGCGGAAGGCGGGCCGGCGTGGGCGCTGAGCGATCACGCGGGGTCACGTACCTCGAGCTCGTCGCCACCGCGGCGATCCTGATGATCCTCGCCTCGGCGATCCTGCCGATGGGGCGCGTCGCGGTGCGGCGCCAGCGCGAGATCGAGCTGCGGCGCGAGCTGCGCATCATGCGGCGCGCGATCGACCAGTACAAGCAGGCGGTCGATCAGGGCCAGATCGGCGGCACCGACGTGAAGCTCGGCAGCGAGGGCTACCCCGAGGACCTCGAGACCCTGGTGAAGGGCGTCAAGAGGGTGGGGGCGGTCGACCGGAAGCTGAAGTTCCTGCGGCGCATCCCGGTGGACCCGATGACGGGCACGGCGGAGTGGGGCCTCCGGTGCTACCAGGACGACCCCGACAGCACGTCCTGGTGCGGCGACAACATCTGGGACGTGTACTCGAAGAGCACGGCGAAGGGGCTCGATGGGACGACCTACAACACCTGGTGAGGAACGCGGAAGGTCGGGCTTCACCCTGATCGAGCTGATCACGGTGGTGGCCCTCGTCGCCATCCTCGCCGCGATCGCGCTGCCCAACTACCGGGTGGCGATCATCCAGTCGAAGGAGGCGGTCCTGAGGGAGAACCTGTACAGGATGCGGGACCTCATCGACCAGTACTACGTGGACAAGGGCCAGTACCCGCCCTCGCTGGAGACGCTCGTCGAGGAGGGGTACCTGCGGAAGCTCCCCGAGGACCCGTTCACCCGGGCCGCCGACTGGACGCCCGTCTCCGCCGAGCCCGACCCTGACCGGTCGGCGGAGCAACCCGGGGTCTACGACGTCAAGAGCGCCTCCGAGCTCCCCTCGCTCGCGGGCACGCCGTACAACGAGTGGTGAAGGCGGTGGGGTGCAACATGACGAGACTCCGGAGCCTGCGGCTCGTGGCCGCGGTGACGCTCCTCGCCCTGGCGGGCGCGGGCTGCGCCGCGCGCTGGGCCTACCGGCAGGGGCAGGACGCGGCGGAGAAACGGGACTGGGACCTCGCGGTGGCGCGATTCACCCGCGCCCTCGACAAGGACCCGAAGAACATCGGGTACAAGATCGCCCTCGAGAACGCCCGCATCCAGGCGAGCCGCTATCACTACGAAGAAGCGAAGAAGCACGTGTCGGCGAACGACTTCGAGAAGGCCGCGGAGGAGCTGGGGATCGCGTCGAGGTACGATCCCTCCAACCGCTCGGCCGCGGACGACCTGGAGATCGTCAGAAAGCGCCTCCTGAAGCAGCAGGAAGAGCAGCGCGAGCGGGCCGAGTTCGAACAGATGAAGGCCCGGGCCCAGGCCGCGGCGCGCGTCCCCACCCCGGTCCTGTCGCCCCGGAGCCCCGTGCCCATCACGCTGACCTTCCGGGACGGGAGCCTCCAGAAGATCTTCGAGAGCCTCGGGCGCATCGTCGGGGTGAACATCCTGTTCGACGAGGGGTTCCGCGACAAGAAGACCGACGTGGTCCTCACCGGAGTGACGTTCCAGGAGGCGCTCGACCGGCTCACCTTCGTCAACCGGCTGTTCTACAAGGTGGTCGACCAGAACACGCTCATCGTCGTGCCCGAGTCGCGGCAGAAGCGGGTCGCGTACGACGACCTGCTGCTCCGCACCTTCTACGTCCAGAACGCGGAGATCAACGACACCGTCAACCTGATCAAGACCCTTGCGAAGATCACGACCGCGGCGGGGAACCCGAGCCTCGGGGCGATCACCGTCCTCGGCACCGTGGACCAGATCGCGATGGCGGAGCGCATCATCGATGCGAACGACAAGCCGCGGGGCGAGGTGATCCTCGAGGTGAAGATCCTCGAGGTGAGTCGCAGCAACACCAGGAAGTGGGGCATCGAGCTCTCGAACTACTCGACCAGGGTCACCCTGGCTCCCAGCACGAACGATCTGGGGAGCACTCTCAACATCCGTCCATACCTGCTGTCGTCGATCAATCAGGCCGACTGGATCCTGACCATTCCCTCGAACATCTTCGCTCAGTTCGTGGAGAGCCCCTCCACCGCTCGGATTCTCGCTGCCCCCCGCCTCCGGGCGGCCGAAGGCAAGAAGGCGGAATTGAAGATCGGCGAGGAGGTGCCCATCCCGGTCACGAGCTACTCGGTCGGCCTCAGCGGCGGCACCAATCAGGGCTACCTCCCCGCCACCAGCTTCCAGTACAAGACGGTGGGTGTGAACCTCAGCTTCACCCCGCGTGTGGCGGCCAGCGGCGACGTCACCCTCGAGATGGCGGCGGAGTTCAGCATTCTCGGTGAGGACCGCAACGTGGGCAGCGACACCAACAAGATCCTCGTTCCCACCTTCGGGACCCGGAGCGTGACCGGCGTCCTGCGCCTGCGCGACGGAGAGACGGCCCTCCTCGGCGGGCTGCTGAAGAACACGGAAGCCGAGTCGTTCACCGGCGCACTGGGAATGAACAACATTCCCGTCATCGGGAAGATCTTCGGGTCTCACCAGAAGAAGATCGAAGACTCGGAGGTGATCATCTCGATCACGCCGCACATCGTCAGAGCGCCGAAGGTGACCGAGGACGACCTCGTGGCGCTGCGCGTGGGCACCCAGGAGGTACCGAAAGTGGAAGGTGCGCGGCCGCCGCTCTTCGGCACGGAGCCCGAAGCGCCGGGCGCGCCACCGCCGTCAGGCGGGACTACCGGCCCCGCAGGGGGGTCGAAGCCGGCCGCGACTCCGCCCGTGTCTCCGGCGTCGGCGACGCCGACGCCGGCGACACCGGGTCCCGTCATTCCGCCCGCTCCGGCTGTTCCGGGCCCCGTGGCGCCGAGCGCGGTCGCGCCGGCCAACCCCACGCCGGGAGCGTCGGCCGAGGTGTCGGCGGCGGCCCCGGACACGGGCGAAGGGGGTCCGACCGCGGACGAGAGGCCGATGACCGTCCTCTTCAGCCCGCCGGAGGTGGCGCTTCGCGTCGGCCAGCCGGGCAGCCTGGCCGTGGTCCTGGTCGGGGCGAAGGACGTGCGATCAGTGGAGATGACGCTGGCCTGGGACCCCGCCCTGGCCGAGGTGACGGACGTGGCGGCGGGCTCGCTGCTCACGCTCGACGGCAGCCCGGTCTCCACCCAGCGTGCGCTCGAGTCCGGTCGGGCTCGCGTGCGCTTCGCGAAGGCGGCGGGGGCCACTGGCTCGGGGGCGGTGGTCGCGGTAACGATCAAGGGCCTGAAGGCGGGGTCGGGCTCGGTCGTGGTGGAGTCGCTGGCCCTCGGGCACGGTGGGACGTCGGAACGGCCTTCTCCACCCGCGCCGGCCCGGCTGGTGGTGGCGCCTTGACGAACGCGTTGCGGAGGACGGCGATGTCGAAGAGAAAGAGCCTGACACTGGGCGTGGCGCTGGCGGGCGCCTGCGCAATCGTACTGATGCCGGCTTGCGAGTCCGTCCCGCTGACCGCGGCCCCCGGCACGACGATGACCGTTCTCGCAAACCCCGAGTTCGTGATCGCGAACGGCGGGGTCTCCGTCGTCACGGCAATCCTGGTCGAGCCGGCGGGGACCTTCGTGCCGGACGGCACGGAGGTCTTCTTCTTCACCAACCTCGGCCGAGTGGACGCCAGCGGGAAGAGCCACAACGGCGTGGTCCGAGTCAACTTCGTCTCCGACACCCGGTCGGGCACCGCCCACGTGCAAGCGATCTCGGGAGGTCCTGCTGCTCCCGGTCCCTCGCCCTCGCCCACGGCAGCCAATGGGAGCGATGTCACCGCGAGCGCTGCCGGCGTCGGCGTCGCGCCTCCCGCGGCCGCGGTCGGCGGCATTGCCGCCGCCAGCGAGAACTCCGGGTTCGTCGATATCACCATCGGCAGCGCGCTGCCCACGACGATGGTCGTCACAGCGAACCCGCCGTCTCTCGCGGGAGCGCGTGAGGCCACGATCACCGCCAACGTCTTCGACAAGAATGGCAACACGGTCCAGAACGTGCCGGTCATCTTCTCGATCACGGCGGTCGCCCCCGCGACTGCGCCCCTGCAGGAGTCCTTGGCGAGCGGGGGCGCGCCGCTTTACACCGACTCGAACGGCCAGGCGTTCGACACGCTCAGGACGCGGACGGCCAACGGGACCAGCGCGAAGACGGTGACGGTGACGGCCACGACCGCCACCGGTGTGATCGGAACCGTGGACGTCGTCGTGAACTACGTCCCGACACGCTGACTGCAGGCACCATGCGCCGCTCACTCTTCGCCCTCGCGCTGCTGTCGCTCCCCGGAACGAGCGCCCGGGCCGAGATCGCCCTGCTGTCGAGCGGCCTGACCCTGAAACTCGACGCGCACCGGGTCGAGGACGGGCTGGTGGTCCTGGTCCTGAAGGGCGGGGGTGAGATGTCAGTGCCCCCCGCAACGGTGCGCGGCTTCGTGCCGGACGAGGTCCTGGACGAGGTGGCCGTCCCCGCCGGCGGCGACCTGCGGGCGTTCGCCGTGGCCGCCGCGCGGCGGCACGGCCTCGACCCCGAGCTGGTGATGGCGGTCGTCTCGGTCGAGTCCGGGTTTCGCCCGGAGGCGGTGTCGCCGAAGGGCGCGCGGGGGCTCATGCAGCTCATGCCGAGGACGGCGGAGTCCCTCGGGGTCGAGAACGCCTTCGATCCGGCGCAGAACCTCGAAGGCGGCGCGCGCCACCTCGGCCAGCTCCTGACGCTCTACGGCGGGGACCTCGCCAAGGCTCTCGCCGCCTACAACGCGGGCGAGGGGGCGGTCGACCGCCACGGCGGGGTGCCGCCGTACCGCGAGACGCGCGCTTACGTGAAGAAGGTGCTCGAGCGCTACAGCGAGAAGAAGAAGCCGTGAGCGCTCCGCGGGAGGCCGAAGCCGGGTACTCGCTCGTGGCCCTGCTGGCCGCGGTCGCCATCATGATGATCATGCTGGCGGCGGCGGTGCCGTCCTGGCGCTACGTCATGAAGGACGACGCCGAGCAGGAGCTGATCGCCAGGGGCGGGGAGATCGCCGACGCGGTGGCCCGCTACCAGAGGCGGAACGGGAACGCGCTGCCCCCCTCACTCGAGGCGCTGGTGAAGGGGAGGTTCCTGCGGCACCCGTACAAGGACCCGATGACGAAGCACGGGCGCTGGAGGTTCCTCCGCCCGGGCGAAGCGATCGCGCCGGTGCCGCCCGGCATTCCCGGGACCGGAGTGGGCACGACGACCACGACGACCACGACGACCACCACCACCACCCGCCCGTCGGCGTTCTCGACGCCCGGGACAGTGCTGGGCGGCTTCCAGGGAGTGGCGAGCACCAGCACCGAGAAGAGCCTGCGCATCTTCAACGGGAAGACCCACTACAACGAGTGGGTGTTCCTTCCCGGGCAGCCCAGGGTCGTGGGCCGGCCCGTCGGGCCCGCGATGCCGCGCCCAGGGAGCGCCTTTCCGACCGCGCGGCCACCTTCGTCCGAGCAGCCGAGGCGGCCTTAGAGGATGGCGTCGCCCGCCTACTGGGGCGGCGGGTTCGCCGGAGGGGCCTGCTCGGGCGGGGTTCCTGTCCCGGCGGGCGCGACGGGGGCCCCCGGCGCCGGTGGAGGGAATGGCTGCGGCTGCCTTGGCATGAACGGCGACGGGGAGAAGGGAGTCAACGGTTGCGTCGGGACGAGCCCCGCTCCCGGCGGCAGAATCTGGGGGACCTGGGGGTTGGCGTTCGTCGCGGCCGGGTCGGCGGTCGCCGGGTTGCCTGCCGCGTCGGTGGCCTCCGCCCCGGTGGGGGCGGCGACACTCGGCTCGTCCGGCTCGAGCTCGTCATCCGCTTCCTCGAACCCTGACTCGTTGTCCGGGCTGGAGCCCGGGGGCGGGCCGAAGGCACGGTGCTGGGTGGCCGCCGCCGGCGAGCGCCCGCCCCTCGCGGGCGCGGAGGACGTCGGCGAGGCCGCGGCCGTGCCCGCGACCACGAGGGTCTGGACGCGGGCGCCGGTCGGGTCGGCGACGAGGGCGAAGTTGAGGCCGAGGCCCTCGAAGAGGGCGAGAACGGTCTCCGTCGGGGTGCGGCCGTGGAGGCTGAGCGTCACGAGCTGGCGCGGCGCGGGCCCCTCGTAGACGACCTTCATGCCGGTCTGGCGCGCCAGACGGTCGAGGACGTCGGCCAGCGGGGCGGCGGTGGCGGTGAGCTCCACCTGCCCCCCGGCCACGCGGACGGCGACTTCCGCCGCCGCGGGGGCGGCGGCGAGGGCCAGTCCGACGAGCGCGGCCGCGAGCCTCATGAAGACAGTGTACGCCCCGGGGCCGGGAGCGGTAAAGACCAGGGGAACGCGCTCCGATCGAGGGCGCTTCGCGCGTTACGTGCGGATTGCCCCGCCGGGGCCCGGGTGTTAATCTCGTCCAGTCCAGCCGCAAGCGCGCCGGCCGGAGCCTTGCCGCCCCGGGGTTCGGGCGGGCGCGCCCCCCCGGAGACGCCGATGCCCACCGCGACGAGCGCCGCCCGTTCGCACGACACCGCACTCGAGGCCATCCGTGAGAAGGTCCTCGCGGGGAAGCGGCTGTCCTTCGAGGACGGCCTCGCCCTCTACCGGACGCACGACCTCCTGGGACTCGGCCAGCTCGCCAACCACGTCCGCGAGGAACGCCACGGGGACGCGGCGTACTTCGTGTGGAACACCCACGTCAACCACACGAACGTATGCGTGGCGACCTGCGATTTCTGCGCTTTCGCCGCGAAGAAGGACGAGCCGCGCGCGTACACGATGGCGATCGACGAGATCGTGAAGAACGTGGCCTCGCTGCCGAAGCCGGTGCGCGAGGTGCACGTCGTGGGCGGCCTGCACGCGGAGCTTCCCTTCTCCTACTTCACCGACATGCTGAAGGGGATCAAGGCGGTGCGGCCCGACGTCCACGTGAAGGCCTTCACCGCGGTCGAGGTGTTCTTCTTCCACCGACTCTATCGGAAGAGCGTCGAGGAGGTTCTGGCCGAGCTCAGGGCGGCAGGGCTCGACTCGCTGCCGGGGGGCGGGGCGGAGATCTTCGCGAAGGCGACGCGCGACCGGATCATCAAGGGCAAGGCCGACGCCGCCCAGTGGCTCGACGTGATGCGGACCGCCCACCGGATGGGCATCCCCTCGAACGCGACCATGCTCTACGGGCACGTCGAGTCGCTCGAGGACCGCGTGGACCACCTGCTGCGCCTGCGCGAGCTGCAGGACGAGACGGGCGGGTTCGTCACCTTCATCCCGCTCGCCTTCCAGCCCTGGGAGGCGCCGGCCATGACGCGGCCGGAGACGACGGGCTTCGACGACCTGAAGGCGATCGCGGTGGCCCGCCTCCTGCTCGACAACTTCCCGCACATCAAGTCGTACTGGATCATGATCACCCCGCGCCTCGCCCAGGTCGGCCTCTCGTTCGGGGCCGACGACATCGACGGCACCGTGACCGAGGAGAAGATCGCCCACGACGCGGGGGCGAAGACCCCGCAGGCCATGACCGTGCACGAGCTCGTTCGCCTCGTCCGTGAGGCGGGGCGCCGGCCGGTCGAGCGAGACACGGTCTTCAACGTGGTGAAGGAGTGGTGAGCGCGGCGACCCTTCCGAAGGCGGGCGGCACCGCGGGGCTTGCGGCGGAGGGCCGCGCCGTGCGGCTCGGTGCCGTCTCGTACGTCAACGCGGCGCCGCCGGTGCACGGGCTCGACGACGATCCCGGCTTCCGCGTCGAGCGGGAGGTGCCCTCGCGGGTGGCGCGCCGCCTGCACGCGAACGAGGTGGACCTCGGCCTCGTCCCGTCGATCGAGTACGCGTTCGGCGACTACGCGATCGTGCCCGGGGTCGCGATCGGCAGCCGCGGCAGGGTCCGCTCGGTGCTGCTCTTCCACCACGGCCCGCTCGAGCGCGTGCGCCGGGTGGCTCTCGACACCTCGAGCCGGGCGAGCGCGGCCCTCGTCAAGATCGTGCTGCGCGAGCGGCTCGGCCGCGACCCGCAGTACGTGCCGATGGGACCGAGCCTCGTGGACATGCTGGCGGTCGCGGACGCGGCACTCCTCATCGGCGACCCCGCTCTCGACCACGAGGGGGACGTGGCCTGTCTCGACCTCGGGGACGAGTGGACGCGGACGACCGGCCTGCCGTTCGTCTACGCGTTCTGGGCCGGTCGCGCCGGCGCGGTGAGCTCGGCCGGAGTGAGGCGGCTGCAGGCGGCGCTTTCGGCGGGCCTCGGGGGTCTGTCCGAGATCGCTTCGCGGCACGCGGGAGGGGACGCGGCGCGCGCCGCGAAGTACGAGGCGTACCTGCGCGAGAACATCGTCTACCGGCTGGAGGAGGACGAGCGGGCGGGGCTCCGGGAGTTCTACCGGCGTGCCCATTCCCTCTCGCTCATCCCGGCCGTCCCGGAGCTGAGGTTCCATGGGGAAGCGTGAAGAGATCGGCCGGAAGGTGCGGGACGGCGAGCGGCTCACCCGCGAGGAGGGGGTCGCCCTGCTGCGCGACGGGGACTTCCTCGAGATCGGCGCGCTGGCCGACGCGGTGCGCTGGCGAAAGCACCCGGAGCCGGTGGTGACCTACATCATCGACCGCAACATCAACTACACGAACGTCTGCACCGCGCAGTGCGCGTTCTGCGCGTTCTACCGCGACCTGCCGTCGAAGGAGGGATACCTCCTCTCGAAGGACGAGCTCGCGCGGAAGATCGAGGAGACGATCGCGCTCGGCGGGCGCCAGATCCTGCTCCAGGGCGGGCTGCACCCCGACCTCGGCATCGAGTACTACGAGGGGCTCTTCCGCTGGATGAAGGCGACCTACCCGATCTGGATCCACGGCCTCTCGCCGGCCGAGGTCCAGCACATCGTGAGGGTCTCGAAGGCTCCCGCTCGAGGACACCCTGCGGCGGCTGATGGCCGCGGGGCTCGACTCGATCCCCGGCGGCGGGGCCGAGATCCTGTCCGACCGCGTGCGGAAGATCATCGGGATCGCCAAGGGCTCGACGTCGGAGTGGCTGGAGGTGATGGAGACGGCGCACCGCCTCGGAATGCGGACGACGGCCACGATGATGTTCGGCCACGTCGAGACGCTCGAGGAGCGGATCGACCACCTGCTGCACCTGCGCGAGCTGCAGGACCGCACCGGCGGGTTCACCGCCTTCATCGGCTGGACGTTCCAGCCCGCGAACACGGCCCTCGCCGGCGACGAGCTGACGTCCTTCCAGTACCTGCGGACCCTCGGTGTCGCACGGGTCTTCCTCGACAACTTCCCGAGCGTCCAGGCCTCGTGGGTGACGCAGGGGCCGAAGATCGGCCAGGTGTCGCTGCGCTTCGGCGCGAACGACTTCGGCAGCCTGATGATCGAGGAGAACGTCGTCTCCGCCGCCGGCGCGCACTTCCGGCTGACCGAGGCCGAGATCGCCCGCGCGATCCAGGAAGCCGGCTTCGTCCCGAAGCGGCGGACGATGGACTACGAGATCGTCGGCGACCCGTACTGCTGGACCCACGAGACACCCACGCTGCCCCCGGGCCACGCGGCGGCCACGTCGCTGGCGAGCTGACACGTTCCTCCCCGTCTCGCCCCACGCACGAGAGCCAGCCCGGGGGTGAGCGGGATCACGGGGAGGCGGTCCGGTATAGTGGTCGACCGGCCATGGAGATCCTGACCGCGTCCTGGGTGCTGCCGATCGCCGGGCCGCCGCTGCGCGACGGGCGGGTCGCCGTGCGCGGCGGCCGGGTGGCGTGGGTGGGCCGCGCGGGCGACCCGGGCGAGCCTGCCGCGCCGGTGCGCGACCTGGGGCCCGGCGTCCTCCTGCCCGGCCTGGTGAACGCGCACACCCACCTGGAGCTGTCGCACCTTGCGGGACAGATGCCGTTCAGGGCGGGCTTCGTGCGGTGGGTCGAGGGCGTCGTGGCGAGCCGCGGGCGCTCCACGGACGACGATGTGCGCAGCGCGGCCAGGGCTGCCATCGGATTCCTGGAGGCGCGGGGGACGGTCGCGGTCGGGGATGTCTCGAACGCCCTCGGCCACCTCGACCTCCTCGCGGCGTCGCGGCTCTCGGCCGTCGTCTTTCTGGAGCTCTTGGCCTGGGACCCGGCGAAGGCTGAGTCGACGCTGTCCTGGGCCGAGGCTCGCCTGGCCGAGGTCGCGCCGACGCTCCGGCCGGGGCTCGAGGTGCGACTCGCCGCCCACGCGCCGCACTCGGTCTCGCCCGCGCTCTTCTCGGTCTCTTGGCGGCGCGAGGCGGCCCCTCGGCGATCCATCTCGCCGAGTCGCCGGACGAGTCGGCGTTCCTCGCCGACGGGGGAGGGGGATGGCCGGCGTTCCTCGAGAAGCGGGGGCTCGGCCACGTGGCGTTCTCACCGCCGGGGAAGAGCCCGGTGCGTTACGTCGAGAGCCTCGGCGTGCTGCACCCGCGGCTCGTCGCCGCGCACGGCGTCCAGGTCGACGCCGCGGACAGGGAGTTGCTGGCCCGGCGTGGCGTACACGTGGTCCTCTGTCCCCGCAGCAACCGCAATCTGGAAGTCGGAACCGCGGACGTCCCCGCTCTTCTCGATGCGGGGGTCCGTCTCGCGCTCGGCACCGACAGCCTCGCGAGCGTCGACACGCTCGACGTCCTGGACGACGCCGTGCTCCTCCTTCGGCAGTTTCCGGGCCTCGACCCCGCCGCGATCGTGCGGATGGCGACGCTCGGAGGCGCCGAGGCCCTCGGATTCGAGGATCTCGGCGCCCTTGCCGCGGGGAAGCGGGCGGCTCTGGCCTTCGCCGCGGCCTCGTCGCCGCCGGGCGAGCCGTACGATCTCCTCCTGTCGGGCGAGGCCCGGCTTCGGGCGGTGGAGGCTCGATGACGACGGCGCTCGGGCAGGTGGCGGCCTACGGGCGGATGATCCGCTTCTCGCACTCGGTCTTCGCCCTGCCCTTCGCGCTGACCTCGGCGGCGCTGGCGGCCCGGGCCGGCGGGATCGCCGGGAGGCAGGTCTTCTGGATCGTGGTGGCGATGGTGGCGGCGCGCAGCGCGGCGATGGGCTTCAACCGCCTCGTGGACCAGGGGATCGACGCGCGCAACCCCCGCACCTCCTCCCGCGAGCTGCCCCGCGGCGTCCTCTCGCGGGCCGAGGTGTGGGTGTTCGTCGCGGCCTCCTCGGCCGTCTTCGTGCTGGCCGCGGCCATGCTGAACGGGCTCTGTCTCGCGCTCTCTCCGGTCGCTCTCGCGATCGTCTTCGGCTACTCGTACACGAAGCGGTTCACCGCCGCGTCGCAGCTGGTGCTCGGCCTCTCCCTCGCGGTGGCGCCCGTGGGGGCGTGGCTCGCGATCCGTGGCCGGTTCGAGACGGTGCCGCTCGTGCTGGGGCTGGCCGTCGTCCTCTGGGTCGCGGGTTTCGACACCCTGTACGCGTGCCAGGACGTCGAGTTCGACCGCCGGGAGGGACTGCGGTCGATCCCGGCGAGTCTCGGCGTCGCGCGGGCTCTGACCGTGGCGCGGGCGCTGCATGTCGTGACCGTCCTGCTGCTGGCGGGCCTCTACTGGCTCGCCCCCCTGCACCCGCTCTACCTGGGCGGGGTGGCCGGCGTCGCGGCTCTCCTCGTGTTCGAGCACACCCTCGTGCGGCCCGACGACCTCAGCCGTGTCATGCAGGCCTTCAACCTGAACGGCTGGGTGAGCCTCGGCTACTTCGCCTTCACCGCGGCCGCGGCCTGGCTGGCCTGAACCCGGCCGGGTATGTCGAATGCCGGGGCAAGCCCCGGCCCAAGCAAGAATGCCGGGGCAAGGTAGAATCCGGCTTTTGGTGGGTCCCAGCAGGTGAGCATGAGCGCGGTCACCCCGACACCCGGGGCGCCGGAGAAGGCGGCGGTCCGGTCGATGTTCGACCGGATCGCGCCGCGGTACGACCTCCTCAACCGCCTGCTCTCGGGGGGCACGGACGTCCGGTGGCGCCGGCGCGCGGTGGACTTCCTCGAGGTGCCGCGCCCTGCCCGCATCCTCGACCTCTGCACCGGCACCGCCGACCTGCTGATCGAGGCGCTGGGGCGCGATCCCCGTCAATCGGGTCTCGGCGTCGACCTCTCGCACGGCATGCTGGTCCGGGGCGCGGCCAAGCTCGCCCGGGGCGGCTACGCCGGCCGGGGCGCGCTCGCGGCAGGGGACGGCGAGCGTCTCCCGGTGCGGGACAGCGTCTTCGACGGCGCGCTCGTGGCCTTCGGTATCCGCAACGTAGGGGATCCCGCGGCGGCGATGCGCGAGGTGCGGCGGGCTCTGCGGCCGGGAGGCCGCTTCGTGGTGCTCGAGTTCTCGATGCCCGGGGGGGCCTTCGGTGCGGCCTACCGTTTCTACTTTCGCCACGTCCTGCCGCGCCTCGGCGGGCTCGTGAGCGGCGACGCGTCGGCGTACTCCTACCTGCCGGCGTCGGTCGCGAGGTTCCCGGCGCCCGAGGCGTTCGCGGGGCTCATGGCGGAGGCGGGGTTCGCCGACGTCCGCTGGCGGCCGCTCACCGGCGGCATCGCCTGCCTTCACCGGGGGGAGAAGCCGCGATGACCCGGCTGGCCGCGACCCTCCAGCGGGCGGCGGAGTGGCTCCAGCCGCACCGGGACGCGCTGCTGGGCGACTGGGTGCACGCGGTGGCCCGCGCTCGCAGCATCGCGGAAGCGGGCGCGCAGGAGGGCTGCGCCCGCGAGCTCGACGCGCTCCTCGCGCGCCTCCTGGCCGGGGACGTCGAGGGCGTTCCTCGCGGAGGAAGCACGGCGGGCGGAGCGGGAGGCCCGCCGCGGCACCAGCCTGCTCGGAGCCGCTCTCGACATCCGTGTGCTGGATCGTTGCCTCGCCTCGGTGCTCGTCTCGGCCTGCCCCGACCGCGAGTCGCTCGCCGAGACGCTCGTGGCCCTCGACGAGCTCGGGGACCGTCGCCTCGAGGCGCTCCTCACCGCACAGGAGGACGAGTCCGCGCGGCGGCTGGTCGGAGCACAGGAGCAGGCGGCGCGGGCGGCGGAGCGCGCGAGGGACGTGCAGCGGGTGAACGAGGCGCTGCGACGGGCCGAGGCGGAGAGCCGCCACCGCGCCGAGCAGATCGGGCTCCTGTCGTCGGTCGCCCACCGCATCGCGCCCATACGGGAGCCCGAGGAGCTGATGCAGCAAGCGGCCGACCAGATCCGGGCGCGCATGAACCACACCTACGTGGCGGTCGTGGTCCTCGACGACGGGGGCGGGCTCATCGGGCGGTGGGCGGGGCGTCCGGGCCTCGGGCGCCAGAGCGCGGGACGCGCGCAGGGTCCCCCGGGCGGGATCATCGGCCGCGCCCTGCGCCTCCGGGCTCCGCAGGTCGTGGGCGACGTGACCCGCGACGCGGACTACCACGCCGACGTGCCGGGCACGCGCTCCGAGATGGTGATCCCGCTCCTCGAGGGCTCGGAGGCGCTCGGCGTCCTGGACTTCCAGAGCGAGCAGCCTTTCGCCTTCGCCCTCGACGACGTCGCGGCGGGGGAGACCCTCGCCGAGTTCCTGGTGATCGCGCTGCGCAACGCCCGCCTCTACCAGGACGCGCGCAAGAACCACAAGTAGCCGTCACCCCCGCGACAGCCACCCGCTGGCCACTACGCGGCCGGCCCCGCCTCGACCACCGTCCTTCCGAACACCGTGGCGAAGTGCATCGCGAGCCGATCCACGACTTCGGCGAGCGGCACGGGCCGATCGAGCAGGCGCTCCAGGCTCGTGACGCCGCGGCCGCGGATGCCGCAGGGCACGATGAGGTCGAAGGGGGAAAGGTCGGTCGCGACGTTGAAGGCGAAGCCGTGCGACGTCACCCAGCGGGCGATCCGGACGCCGATCGCACCGATCTTCTCCTGGCCCACCCAGGTGCCGGTCAAGCCGGCGACCCGCTCGGCCCGATCGCGTAGTCCGCGCAGGTCCGGATCATCACGTCTTCCAGGTCGCGCACGTAACGGTGCACGTCCCGCCGGTCGGGGGAGAGGTCGAGGATGGGATAGCCCACGACCTGCCCGGGGCCGTGGTACGTGACGTCGCCCCCGCGGCCCGTGTCGAACACCTCGAAGCCCCGCTCGCGCAGCGCGTCCGCGGCAAGGAGCACGTTCTCGCGCCTCGCGTTGCGCCCGAGGGTGAAGACCGGGTCGTGCTCGAGGAGGAGCAGCTGGTCCTCGACGCGGCCGGCCTGCCGGTCGGCCACGAGCGACTCCTGGATCTCGAGCCCGCGGGCGTACGACACTCGCCCGAGCCGCCTCACCTGGAGTGGCCGACTTGTCATCCCGAGGGACCCCCGGGGGCCGGGTCCCGAGGGACTAGAGGGCAGCTTCGTCGAACTCCTGTAGGGTCTGCTTGACCTGGGCCATGAAGCGGTCCGCGTCGGCGCCGTCCACGAGACGGTGGTCGAAGGTCAGGGCGACGTAGCACATGGTCCGGATGGCAATGGCGTCGTCGCGGACGACCGGCCGCTTCTCGATCGTGCCGATGCCGAGGATGGCGACCTGGGGCTGGTTGATGATCGGGGTGCCGAAGAGGCTGCCGAAGACACCGGGGTTCGTGACCGTGAAGGTGCCGCCCTGGACCTCCTCGACCCTTAGCTTCTTGGCGCGGGCGCGGTCGGCGAGGTCGTTCACCGCCCGGGCCAGACCGAGCACGTTCTTCTCGTCGGCGTGGTGGATGACGGGGACGATGAGGCCCCAGTCGAGGGCGACCGCCACGGCGAGGTTGACGTCCTTGTGGTAGACGACGTTGTCGCCGTCGATGCTCGCGTTCAGCACCGGGAAGGCCTTGAGCGCGTCCACGACGGCCTTCAGGATGAAGGGAATGTAGGTGAGCCGGATGCCTCGCTCCTCGAAGGACGCCTTGTGCTTCTGGCGGAGCTGGTCGATCCGCGTCATGTCGATTTCGAAGACGGTGGAGACGTGGGCCGACGTGCGCTTCGAGAGGACCATGTGCTCGGCCGTCTTCCGGCGGATCGGCGACATCGGCACCACGTGGACGCGGGCGCCGATGGCGGCGGCCGGGGCGCTCGGCGGGGCGGTGGGAGCGACGACGGCGGCGGGCGGGGCGGGGCGGGTCTCGATGTGGCCCAGGATGTCCTGCTTGGTGACCCGACCGCCGATGCCGGTGCCCGGGATGCCACGGATGTCCACCTGGTGCTCGGCCGCGATCTTGCGGACGACCGGCGACGAGCGGGTGAGGCGGAGCTCCTCGGCGGTCGGCTCGTCACGCGGCTTCTCGGGCGCGGCAGGGGGAGGTGCCGGCAGCGCGGCGGGTTCTCCCTCGATCTGGAACTCGACCGGCGGTGCGGCGACCGGGGGGGGTGCAACAGGTGGCGCGGCCACGGGTGGGGGGGCGGGGAGCGGGGGAGGCGGCGGCGCGACCGCGGGTGGGAGGGCGGCGACCGGGGGAGGCGGTGGCGCGGCCACGGGTGGCGGGGCGGCGACCGGGGGAGGCGGCGGGGCCGGTGCGGAGGGCGGGGGTGCGACGGGGGCGGCTGTCGCGGCGGCGGAGCCCTCGCCCTCGGCCGCGACGACCGCCACCACGGTGTTGATGGGGACGGTCGTACCCGGGGCCACGCGGATCTCCTTGAGGACGCCCGCGGCGGGGGACGGGATCTCGGCGTCCACCTTGTCGGTCGAGATCTCGAAGAGGGGCTCGTCACGCTCGACGCGGTCGCCCACGTTCTTGAGCCACTTGGTGACGGTGCCCTCGGCGATCGACTCTCCCATCTGGGGCATGATGACGTCGGCCATGGCTCTCCTCGCTCCTCGCGGGGCCTACGCGTCGATCGCGTGGCCGTACACGGCCTCCGCCGCCTGCATGAGCGTCTCGGGCAGCGTGGGGTGGGGATGGATGGTGCGGAAGATCTCCTCGGTCGTGGCCTCGAGGCGCAGCGCGACACACGCCTCGGAGATGAGGTCGGTGACGTGGGGGCCCACCATGTGCACGCCGAGCACCTCGTCGTACCGCGCCTCGGAGACGACCTTCACCAGCCCGTCGGGGTGTCCGAGGATGCGGGGCTTGGCCAGGGCCGCCGAAGGAGAAGCGTCCGACGCGGACGTCGTGGCCGCGCTTCTTCGCCTCGGCCTCGGTGAGCCCCACTCCGGCCGTCTCCGGCCGGCAGTACGTGGCGGAGGGGACGCGGTCGTAGTTCAGGGCCTCGACGGCGTGGCCGGCCAGCCGCTCGGCCACTCCGATGCCCTCGTGCGAGGCCAGGTGGGCGAGCTGCGGGTGCGGCCGGTCGGCCAGGGCGACGACGTCGCCGATCGCGTAGATCCCGGGCTCGTCCGTCGCCAGGAGGGGACTCGTCTTCACGTAGCCGCGGTCCAGCTGCACCTTCGTGGACTCGAGGTTCAGCCCGTCGGTCACCGGCCCGCGGCCCACCGCGAGAAGCAGGAGGTCGGCCGTCACCGTCTTCGACTCGCCCTCGGCGGTACGGAAGCCGACCTCGACCCCGTTCGCGGTCTTGAGCGCGGCCTCGGTCTTGGCCCCCGTGTGGATCGTCATCTGCTTCGCGAGGACCTTGTGCGCCTCGGCGGAGATCTCCTCGTCGTCCAGCGGGAGGATGCGGGGCAGCATCTCGATCACCGTCACCGTCGAGCCGAAGCGCGCGAACATCGACGCGAACTCGATGCCCACCGCGCCGGCGCCGATGACGATCAGGCTCTTCGGGATCTCCTTGAGCTGCAGGATCTCGTCCGAGGTGACGATGGTCTTGCCGTCCGGCGCGATGCCGGGGAGCGCCTTCGGCCGCGAGCCCGTGGCGAGGATGACGTTCTTCGTGTCGACCCTCGTCTCGCCGCCCTCGCCCTTCACCACCACGGCCTTGGGCCCCTCGAGTCGGCCCTGACCCTTGAAGAGCGTGATCTTGTTCTTCTTGAAGAGGTAGGTCTCGATGCCCTTGGCGAGGCGCAGGACGATGCGGTCCTTGCGCGACATCACCGCGGGGAAGTCGAGGCCCACGTTCTCGGCCACGATCCCGTACTCCTTGCGGTTCTGCAGGTCCTCGTAGAGGTCCGCGGTGTGGAGGAGCGCCTTCGTGGGGATGCAGCCCCGCTGGAGGCAGGTGCCGCCGCAGCCCGCGGGGTCGCGCTCGACGATCGCGGTCTTCAGGCCCATCTGGGCGGCGCGGATGGCGGCCACGTACCCGCCGGGGCCGGTCCCGATGACGGTGACGTCGAAGATCTCGCCGTTGGCCAAGGCCTCCTCCTCGCTCCTGCACGGGCGTCCGCCGCCTCGAGCGCGGCGCAAGTGGGCACGCTATCAGACGGCCCGGGCGGGAGCAAGGCGGCGCCCGGAGACGGTGCCTTTGGTACCATGGGGACGCCAGCCATGTCCGAGCCCCTCTTCATCGCCGCCTCCATACTGGTCCTTCTTCTCGGCAACGGCTTCTTCTCGGGTGGCGAGATCGCGATCCTCTCGGCGCGCCGCAGCCGGATCGAAGGCCTGGTCGGAGGAGGGCAACCGCGCCGCCGCTCGCGTGAAGGCCCTCCAGGACAACATGGACCAGTTCCTGGCCACGGTCCAGATCGGGGTGACCGTGTGCGGGACCCTGGCCGGCGTCCTCGGCGGCGTCCTCGCCTCGCACTACATCGAGCCCGCCCTCCCGCGCGGCGCTCCCGCGTTTCGTCCCGCCCGCGCTCCTGGCGAGCGTCCTCGTCGGGCTGGCCATCGTGTACGTGGAGCTCGTCCTGGGGGAGCTGGTGCCGAAGGCCTTCGCGCTCCGCTACACCGAGAGGATCGCGCTCTTCGTCTCGGGTCCGTTCCGGCTGATGGCCCGTGGCTCGCGGTGGGTGGTGGGGTTCGTGGCCGCCTCCACCCGCCTGGTGCTGCGGGCCTTCGGCATCAGGGACGCCGGTCCGCGCACCTTCGTCTCGGAGGAGGAGATCAAGCACCTCGTGAAGGAGGGGCGACAGCAGGGCGTCCTCGACCAGACCGAGATGGAGATCATCCACAGCGTGTTCGAGTTCACCGACACGCCGGTGCGCAAGGTCATGGTCCCGCGTCCGAAGATCTTCGCCCTCGACGCGGACACCCCGCCGACCGAGGTCGGGTCGCTGATCGTCGAGAGCGGCTTCTCCCGGATTCCCGTCTACGAGGCTTCGCTCGACGACGTGCTGGGGGTCGTCTACGTCAAGGACGCCCTGCGGCTCCTGGAGAAGCGCCAGCCGGTCGTGATCCGGAAGATCCTCCACCCCGTGCACCTCGTGCCGGAGACGAAGAAGGTGGGGGAGCTGCTCAAGGAGCTCCAGAAGCGGCGCAGCCACATGGCCGTGGTGGTGGACGAGCACGGCTCGGTGAGCGGCCTCGTGACCCTCGAGGACCTGATCGAGGAGATCGTCGGCGAGATCCAGGACGAGTACGACTGGGAGGAGCGCCCGGTCGAGCGGATGAAGGACGGCTCGATGGTCGTCGAGGGCACGGTGTCCGCGGCCGAGCTGCGCGAGAGCCACGAGATCCCGCTGCCGGAGTCCGGCGAGTTCGAGACGGTGGCCGGCTTCATGCTCGAGCGGCTCGGCACGGTGCCGAAGGGCGGCGAGGTGGTCTCGATCGGCGACTGGCGCTTCACGGTCGTGGACGTCGAGCGCAACCGCATCAGCAAGGTCAAGATCGAGAAGCTCCCCGCCGCCGTCAAGGCCTGACGGAGCCCTTGCCGGCTGCCCGTGGGCGCCCGCGGGGTGGGCGTCTCGGGTCGTCTCCTCCGCTCGCTTACTCCCGCGGGTGAACCATGCGCTCGCTTCGGAGCGCCCGAGCCGCCTTCATGGGCGGGCGCACAGCCCGTTTCGGGCGGGTGAGGGGCTCACGGCGTCTCGTCTCAGGGGTTCGGGGGGTTTGGCGTGGCGGACGGCGGGCGGATCGGCTCGATCCGGGGCTCGGCGGGGCGGGCCGGCGGCGGGGCGGAGGCGGCGGGGGGAGGCGCGTCGAACAGGAACGGCGAGCTCTCGCCGCCCACGAGGAACGAGCGTAGGTCCGCCTCGTCGATCTCCGTCCGCCGGATCACGTGGGGGGTCAGCGTCATCACGATGTCGGTCTGGGTGGCCTCGTCCTTGTTGCGGGCGAACAGCCGCCCGATGAACGGGATGCTCGCGATGCCGGGCAGGCCCGTGAGGCCCCGCCGCTCGTTGTCGAGGATGAGGCCGGCGAGCATGTTGGTCTCGCCGTCGCGCAGTCGGATGGTCGAGTTCACCGTCCGGCTGTTGAAGGTGGGCAGGCCCTGGTAGCCGGCCGCCCCCACCGCCGAGATCTCGACCTTGAGCTGGAGCGACACCTCGCCGTCGTGGTGGGCGCGCGGAGTGATGTCGATGTTCACGCCGACGTTCTTGTACTCGAACGACGTGATCGGCTGCTGGGCGAGACCGCCGGTCGCGATCGCGGTGAAGGTGGTGACGGGAACGGGCACCTGGTCGCCGAAGCGGGCCTGCGCGGTCTGGCCCTCGGAGACGCGCAGCTGGGGGTTGGCGAGGAGGCGGGTCGAGGTGTCCGTCTCGAGCAGCCTCAGCACGGCTCCGGGGAGCGAGCTGACCACGAGGTTGCCGCGGTCGTACGGACCCTGGTCGAGGCTCGTGATCTTCGGGTCGGGGAAGACTCCCGACGCGATGCCCTCGATGCCCTGCGCGTCGAGGCCCGACGTCAGGTAGATCCCGTACTCCTTGAGCTTGTTCCGCGACGACCTCGAGGATCTGCACCTCGACCACCACCTCCGCGCGGCGCTTGTCCACGATCTCGACGATGCGCTCCGCCGCGGCCACCTTGTCCGGGGTGTCGTTGATGGTGAGGGCGTTGGCGCCGGGGACGGGCGCTACCCGGCGGGCGCCGAGGACGACGCGCAGGAGGTCGATCGTCTCCTTGAGGTCGGCGTTCGAGAGGAAGAGCGTCTTGACGACCTGCTGCTCGAACTCCCGCCGCTTCGTGGCCGTGTCGGGCACGACGTTCAGGATCTTCGCGTCCACGACGCGGTGGAAGGTGCGGCCCGCCGCGGCCAGTGCGTTCAGGGCCTGGTCGAAGCCCACGTCCCGGAGGTCGAGGCTGACCGTGGAGTCCTGGAACGAGGGGTCGAACGTGACGTTGACCCCCGCGGCCCGGCCGAGGGCGAGGTACGCCTCGCGCAGGCTGGCCCCCCGGAACACGAGGCCGAGCGGCTGCTGCGCGTCGGGCCCGAGGTCGAGCCCGGGGAGCGCCCTCTCGCGGGCGCGGACCTTCGCGTCCTGCACGGAGGAAACGCCCTTCCGGCGCCGGACCTCCAGATCGCGCATCTCCTCGGTCACGTCGGCGGCATCCGGGTTCAGCTCGAGCGCGAGGCGATACTCGTCGAGGGCCTCGCTGTACAGTCCCCGGCCGGCCAGCCGCCGGCCCATGTTGGTGTGGTCGGTCGAGGCCCGCTGGCGCGCCCGCTCGAGGGCGCGGCGGTACTGCACGTTGTCGGGCGACGCCTTTACCGCCTTCTGGTACTCGAGCACGGCGCGGTCGTAGTCCTGGAGCCGCTCGGCGTTCTCCCCGGAGCGGAAGGCGCCCGACGTGGCGCAACCGAGCGCGGCGACGAGGGCGAGGGGCAGGAGCAGGCGCTTCATCCGCGAATCACCTCGACCCCCGGGGGCACGTCGAACCGGAAGAGCCCGTCGCGCAGGCCCGTGTTCTCGCGCACGCCCTCGAAGCGGAAGCGGGTGCGGTTGCCCTGCACGTCCTCGAGCAGGATCGAGCGGATGCGCCCGGAGGGCTCCACGTCCACGAAGGCGCGCTCGACGTCTCTCTGCTCGCGGCGGGGCACGAGCTTCACCCGGAGGACTCCTTCTTCGAGCGGCTCTTCGAGAGAGGCAGACGAACTCGTCGAGGAGGCCGCCCCGGCCCGACAGCAGCCGGGCCGCGAGCGAGCGCTCGGCGTCCTGCTCGCTCACCACGACCTGCCGGTCGGCGGGGACGTAGAAGTAGAACGTCCTCCCGTCGGAGATGAAGAGCTTCGCCTCCGGGTCCTTGTACTCCCAGCGCATGCGGCCCGGCCGCTTGATCGAGACGATCCCCCGCTCGACGACCTCGCGCGCGAGCATCCCCGACCGGTAGCTCTGCGTGAATCGGGCGACGAGGTCGACCGTGCGGGCGTGCCGTTCCTCGACCCTCCGGATGAGGCTTCCGGCGAGGCTGGCGTCGGAGTCGACCGATGCCGCCTCGGGCAGGGCCGGCAAGAGCACGGCGAGGACGGTCGCGAGGAGAGCGGCGCGCATCGTGTCGCGTCGATCATCATAGCGCAAACCGTTGGGAGGCGGGAAGTTCCGCTTGCCGCGTCTCGGTGCGGCTGTTAGCGATGCGCGGGATGCGGACGGCTCTCGCGCGCGGCGTGCTCGCCCTCTTCCTGATGCTCCCGGCCCTGCCCGCTGCCACCTCCCCCGCGCCCGGGGAGCTCCGGGGGCTGTGGGTGGTGCGGACGGCGCTCGTCTCGCCGCAGGCGGTGGACCAGGCCGTGGACGCCGCGGCCGAGGCGGGGATCAACGCGCTCTTCGTGCAGGTGCGCGGGCGAGGGGACGCGTTCTACCGCTCGCGGCTCGCGGCCCGCAGCGTGCTGCTCGAGCGGCAGCCGCGCGACTTCGATCCACTCGCCCGGCTCCTGGCCCGGGCGCGCGTCCGGCGGATCCAGGTCCACGGCTGGGTGAACGTGCTCCTCGCGGCGCACTTCGGCCAGCCGCTCCCGCGGGGGCACGTCCTCGAGAAGCACCCCGACTGGGCCATGGTGCCGAAGTCGGCGGCCACGGCGGCGCTCGTGGCTTCCGGCCCGCGGCGCCTGCGCCTGGTCATGGAGGCCGGACGCTCCGAGGGCGACGTGGAGGGCTACTACCTCTCGCCGGCGATCCCGGCGGTGGGGGAACACCTCGAGGGTGTCGTCCGCGAGCTCGTCCGGGCCTACCCGATGGACGGGCTCCACCTCGACTTCGTCCGCTACCCGGGCCCTGACTTCGACTACTCCCGCGCGGCGCTCGAGGGCTTCCGGCGCGTGAGCGGGGGGACCGATCTCCTCTCCGGCCCGGCGCGCAGCCCCGCGGCCTGGGACGGTTACCGGCGGCAGATCCTCACCGCGCTCGTCACGCGGCTCGCCGACGCCGCGCGCGGGAGCGGCCGGGGCTCGTGCTCTCGGCGGCGGTCACTCCCGACGAGGCGCAGGCCGTGCACCACAAGTTCCAGGACTGGCCGCGGTGGCTGTCGGACGCGGCTCCTGACCGCCCTCTGCCCGATGACGTACACCCCCGACAACGAGCTCTTCCAGCAGCAGGTGGAAGCGGCGAGCCAGCGCGCGGGCGGCGCCCGGCCCGTCTGGGCGGGGATCGGGGCGTATCGGCTCGACGTGGCGGGGATCGTGGAGAAGGTCGCCCTGGCGCGCCAGTCCGGGGCGAGGGGCGTCGTGCTCTTCTCGAACGAGTCGCTCGACCCGGCGGACCTGCGGCGCCTGCGCGACGAGGCCTTCGCGTCGCAGCTGGCGTCCGACGCCGAACCGCGAGCCGGCGGCCGCATGGCCGGGTCCCGCTGATGCGGGTCGGACGGGCCGCGCCCTCGAGGCGCCGGTTCCTTCGGGGGGGCCTGGCCGCGGCGGCTCTCGCCGCCGGGAGGTATGCCGTGGGCAGAGCGGCTGTCGCGTCGGCGAGCCCCGCGCCGCGGGGCTTCCGACCGGGGGTCTCGAGGCCGTGGACGCGGTCGTCGCGGCCGGGGTCGGCGTCCCGCGCGTTTCCCGGCGGGGTGCTGGCGGTGGGCCGTGACGGCGCGCTCGTCTCACCTGCGCGCCTTCGGACGGCTCTCCTACGACCCGGGCGCGGCCGAGGTCGCGACCGACACCCTCTACGATCTCGCCAGCCTGACCAAGGTCGTGGTGACGACGACGCTGTCGATGATCCTCGTGGACGAGGGGAAGCTCGACCTCGACGCCCGCGTGCACGCGTTCTTCCCGGCCTTCTCCGGCCCCGCGAAGGAGCGGGTCACGGTGCGGCACCTGCTCACGCACTCCGGGGGCCTCCAGTGGTGGGCGCCGCTCTACAAGGAGGTGCAGGGCAAGCCGGCGTACCTCGAGCGGATCGTGGCGATGGACCTCGCCTACGAGCCGGGCACCAAGTCCGTCTACAGCGACCTCGGCATCATCCTGCTCGGCGACATCCTGGAGCGGGTCGGCGGGACACCGTTCGAGGAGATGGCCCGTCAGCGGGTGCTCGAGCCCCTGGAGATGAAGGACGCGCAGTACCGCCCGCCGGCCGAGCTGCTGCCTCGCATCGCGCCGACGGAGAACGACCCCTGGCGCGGCCGGGTCGTCCGCGGCGAGGTGCACGACGAGAACGCCTTCGCCCTCGGCGGGGTGGCGCCCCACGCCGGCCTCTTCGCCACCGCCCCCGACCTCGCTCACCTCGCGCAGATGCTGCTCGACGGCGGCTCGTACGGCGGAAGGCGGATCGTCTCGCGCGCCACCGTCGAGCTCTTCACCGAGCGGGCCGGCGTTCCGGTCTCGTCGCGCGCCCTCGGCTGGGACACGCCCACGGACGAGACCGGCCTGCGCAGCTCGGTGCCGGGCCAGCCCGGCTACTCGTCGGCCGGCTCGCTCTTCTCCGCGCGGTCGTTCGGCCACACGGGCTTCACCGGCACGTCGATGTGGATGGACCCTGAGCGCGCGCTCTACGTCGATCCTGCTCACGAACCGGGTGCACCCGACGCGCGACAACAACGCGATCCGCGACGTGCGGGCGCAGGTCGCCGACGCGGTCGTGCGCGCCCTCGAACGGCCGTGAGGCGGCGGGCCTTCCTGGCCGCGGCCGCGCTGCCGCTCGCCGCTCGGCGGGCGCTCGCGGCGGCCGCGCGAGTGATCGTGGGGCTCGAGCGGGTCGAGGCGGACAGGGGCGCGCCTCTGCGGGGCCGTCGGGTCGGCCTCCTGGGCCACGCGGCCTCCGTCGCTGCCGACGGCCGGCACGCGATCTCCGTCCTGCGCGGGGCCGGCGTCGAGGTCGTGCGCCTCTTCGGGCCCGAGCACGGCCTGCGCGGGGCTCGCCGCCGCGGGAGAGGAGGTCGGGGGCGGCGACCGACGCGGCGAGCGGCCTGCCCGTGGTCAGCCTCTACGGGGGGAAGACGAGGCCGTCTCCGGAGGACCTGCGCGGTCTCGACGCGCTCGTGATCGATCTGCAGGACGCCGGTGTCCGCTTCTACACCTACGCGAGCACGATGCTCCTTTGCCTCGAGGCCGCAGCCGGAGCGGGCGTCGAGGTCGTGGTCCTCGACCGGCCGAACCCCCTGGGCGGCGAGCGGGTGGAGGGGCCGGAGCGCGACCCCGCGATGCCCGAGAGCCTCGTCTCGGTCGCGCCGGGGCCGCTCGTCCACGGGCTGACGCTCGGGGAGATGGCGCGGCTCGTGAACGACACGACGGACGAGGCCGGGCCGCGTGAGCGTCGTGCCGATGATCGGCTGGAGCCGGGGCATGACGTGGGGCGACACCGGCCGCGCGTGGGTGGACCCTTCCCCGAACCTCCGCAGCGCCGAGGCGGCGATCGCCTATCCCGGGACCTGCCTGCTGGAGGCGACGAACGCCAGCGAGGGGCGGGGCACCGAGGCGCCCTTCCTTCTCGTCGGCGCGCCGTGGGTGAAGGCGGAGGGGTCGCGCGGGAGGCCGCTACCCCAGGCTTCGCGCTCGAGCCGGCCACCTTCACGCCCGCGGCCTCGGCCGCGGCGCCGACTCCGAAGCACCGCGGGGTGCCCTGCCGGGGCGTCCGCGTGCGCGTCACGGACCCCGCGGCGGCGCGGCCCTTCGCGCTCGGCCTCCGTCTGCTCGTCGCGCTGCGCCGGCACCCGAGTTCGCCTGGGTGCGCGAGGGGGCCTGGCTCGACACGCTCACCGGCACGAAGGCCGTGCGCGCGGCCCTCGAGCGCGGCGACGGCGTCGACGCGATCCTGGCCGCCGAGGCGCCGGCGATCGAGCGTTGGCGCAAGGCCCGAGCCTCCGCCCTGCTCTACGAAAGCTGACCGATGGACACCTTGCGCATCGGCCTTCCCGCCCTCGTCGCGATCCTCGTCTACCTCGGTGGGATCAACGTGCTCGGAGCCTGGCTCGGCCGCGGGCAGAAGAACGCCGGCGACTACTTCCTCGGCAGCCACGCGATGCCCTGGTGGGCCGTGATGGCGTCGATCGTGGCCACGGAGACCTCCGCCCTGACGTTCCTCTCCGTCCCCGGCGACGCCTACAAGAGCGGCTACGCGTTCCTGCAGATCACCTTCGGGTACCTGCTCGGGCGCATCGCGGTCTCCGTGATCCTCCTGCCCGGCTACTTCCGGGGTGAGCTCAGCACCGCCTACGCCCTCCTCGAGCAGCGCTTCGGCGTCGCCGTGCGCCGCTTCGCGTCGATGCTCTTCATGGTGACCCGCGTCATGGCGGCCGGGGTGCGGCTGGCCGTTCCCGCCATCCCGATCGCCCTCATCCTGGGTGTCCCGGTGTGGGTGGCGATCCTAGTGCTGGCGACGGGCACCGCGGTCTACACCTACCTCGGCGGCATCAAGGCCGTCATCTGGATCGACCTCATCCAGGTCGTGATCTACCTCTCCGGCGCCGCCCTCGCCCTCGGCTTCCTGCTCCACGCGATCCCGGGGGGCTTCGCCCGCGTGCTCGCGGCGGGGACGGAGCGCGGCGTCCTGAACTTCAGCGGGGACCTGTCGAGCCCGTACACGTTCTGGGCGGGGGTGATCGGCGGCAGCTTCCTCGCCATGGCGAGCCACGGCGCGGACCAGCTCATCGTCCAGCGCCTGCTCGCCTGCCGAGGCCTGGCCGACGCGCGGCGCGCCCTCGTGGGCAGCGGCGTCCTCATCATCCTGCAGTTCGCCCTCTTCCTGACCATCGGCATCGCGCTCTCCATCTACTTCGGGGGGCGGCCGTTCGGCACGAGCGACGAGATCTTCCCCGAGTACATCGTCCACCACCTGCCGGCAGCGGTGTCCGCCTACCTCGTCGCGGGCATCTTCTCGGCGGCGATGTGCTCGGAGAGCTCGGCCCTGAACTCGCTCGCCTCCGCGCTCTCCCACGACATCGTGGGGCCGGTCTTCGGCAAGGAGCTCCTGGAGGGGCAGCGGGGGCTCTGGATGGGACGGATCCTGACCCTGGTGTGGACGGTCGCCCTCGCGCTCCTCGCCGTCGGCTTCAGCCGAATGGGCCAGGGCGAGCCCGCCGTGCAGGTGGCACTCGGCCTCGCCAGCGTGACCGCGGGGGGCCTGCTCGGGGCGTTCCTGCTCGGCCTGCTCGTCGACGAGGCCCGGCAGGGGGACGTGCTGGTGGCGGTCTCCCTCTCCGCCCTCGTCATGTTCACCCTGTGGCTGGGCGGGCGCGGCTTCGTCGACTTCCCGCTCGCGCGCCGGATCTCCTGGCCGTGGTACTCGATGATCGGCTGCGGGATCACGATCTCGGTCGGATGGGCCTCGTCCCGGCTTCGGGGGGCCTCGACCGGCGCCGCCTGAGGCCGCCCTTCAGCGCCCTGTCATCTGGTACTGCACGACCTGCACGGCCGAGCTGAGCCGGCCGATCTTGTGGTTGCGCGCCTGCTGGGCGAGGGCGTCGTCCTGCGGGCGGGACCTCCGCGCGCACGTTCCGGAGCAGCTTCTCGAGCTCGAGCTTGAGGACCTGGAGCTCGCCGGGAAGGAAGCCCTTGAGGTTCGCCGCGGTCAGCAGCATGAACCCGCCCGGCGATCTGGTTCGCCATGGCGGGGCAGCTGCCCCCCATCCAGTTGGCCATCTCTGCCTCCCTACTTGATGCAGACGGCCCGGACCTGCTTGAAGTCGGTGTCGCCCCGCAGGACCTTCTGGATGCCGTCCTGGAGCAGCGTCGTCATGCCCTCGCGGATCGCCTGCTGGCGCAGCTCCTCGATGGGCTTGCGCTTCTGGATCATGCGCTTGACCTCGTCGGTGGCGACGAGCAGCTCGTGGATCCCCATGCGGCCCTTGTAGCCGGAGCCGCCGCACTTCGGGCAGCCCTTCGGGCGGAAGAGGCGCAGCGACGGCGAGTACGAGACGCCCACCTTGTCCCAGTGCTCGGCCCCGTAGTCCTCGCACGAGCTCGGCGAACTCCTCGGCCGAGGGCGCGTACTCCTCCTTGCAGGCCCCGCAGAGCGTCCGGACCAGGCGCTGGGCCATGATGCCGAGGAGGGCGTCGGCGAAGTTGAACGGGTCGATGTCCATGTCGAGGAGGCGGACGATCGTCTCCGGCGCCGAGTTCGTGTGCAGGGTCGAGAAGACGAGGTGGCCGGTGAGCGAGGCCTCGATGCCGATCGCGGCCGTCTCGTGGTCGCGCATCTCGCCGACCATGATCACGTCGGGGTCGGCGCGCAGGAAGGAGCGCATGGCGGCCGCGAAGGTGAAGTCGATCTTGGGGTGGACCTGCACCTGCCGCAGGCCCGGGCTGGGTGATCTCGACCGGGTCCTCCGCCGTCCAGATCTTCATGTCCTCGGTGTTGATGAAGCCGAGGGCGGAGTGCAGGGTGGTCGTCTTGCCGGAGCCGGTGGGGCCGACGACGAGGCAGATGCCGTAGGGCTTCTGCAGGATCTTCTTGAACTCGGCGAGGTTGCGCTCGAGGAAGCCCATCTTCTCGAGGGGCAGCGGCTTCGAGGCGGCCAGGATGCGCATGACCACGTCCTCGTTGCCGCCCGAGGTGGGGATGGTGGCGACGCGCAGCTCGATCGTGCCCATGGGGCCGCGGAAGCGGATCTTGCCGTCCTGGGGCTTCCGCTTCTCCGCGATGTCCAGCTTGGCCATGATCTTGAGGCGCTGGACGAGGGCGTTGCGGTGGGGGGCGGGGACCTCCAGGTACTTCTGGCAGTCGCCGTCGATGCGCAGGCGGACGATGGTGGGCGCCGTCTTGCCGTAGGGCTCGACGTGGATGTCGGAGGCCCCCTTGTTGTAGGCGTCGATGATGATCTGGTTGCAGAGCTTGACGACTCCGCGTGTCGGTCTCGTCGATCTCGGGCGGCCTCTCGTCGGCCTCGCCCTCGACCTCGCCCTCCTCGCCGGTGCCGAGGTCGTTGATGATGCGGCCGAGGTCGGCCTCCTCCACGACGGGGCCCGCCTCCCCGTAGCTCGCCCGGATGTAGGCGAGGATGTCGTCCTTGAGGCCCACCACGAACTCGTAGCGGGGGGCGAGGTTCATCGCCTTGATCGCGTCGAGGCGGGTGAGGTCGTAGGGATCCTCCACCGCCACCCGCACCGTGCCCTCCCGCCTCTCGAGCGGCGCGCAGACGTTCTTCTTCAGGAAGTCGGCGGAGACGCGCTGCTTCAGGTCCTCGGGGATCGGCGGCGCCGGTGGGCTCCCAGGACCCGCAGTTGTAGAACTGGGCCGAGCGCGCGCAGGACCTCCTCCTTCGGGACGCGCATCTCCTCGATCAGGATCTTCGCGACGTCCAGCTGGTTGACGCGCGCGGCGGAGATCGCCTTCTCGACGTCCTTCTCGGAGACGAGGCCCTTGTCCACGAGGGCGCCGAACTTGGACGGCTTGTTGCGTGCGGGCGGCGCGGTGCTGGTTGTAGAACGCGATGCCGAGGATCTTGGCGAGCTCCTCCGCCGCCTCCTGCGTCGCGGGCGGAGAAGGCGCTCGCCGCCGCGCTTGTTGACGAGCTGGAGGACGCCGAGGAGGTACTTGTCGAAGAGGATCGGCGATCGAGAGGACCTGGGTCGTGCTGAAGCCGGACGTCTTGTCCCAGCGCGCGTCGAACCGCAGGCTCGCGTGGAGCGCTCGCGAGCTCCGACGCGTCGTAGGCGTTCTTGATGTTGACCGTCTTGCGGGAGAGGGCGGTGAAGCCGGCGATCGAGGCGAAGGTCTTGGGGACGCGGATCTCCCGGACCTCCTGGCCCGCCTTGAAGAGCGAGAAGAGCTCCTGGTTCTTCGTGTCGAGGGCGAAGATGGTCACCCGCTCGGCGGACGACGAGGTCGAGCATCTCGTCCTTGAGGTCGACCAGGATCTCCTGGATGCCGGGGGCGGAGTTGATCTGGTTGGCGATCTCGATGAGGCGCTTCCGGTAGTGAAGCTCGCGCTGGGTCGCGTCGGCCACGGCCATGTCGCACGCCTCCTCCGGGGAATGAACCGCACCCTCAACCCGATGCCGCGAGGATAGCCCACTTCCGGCGGGTTTTCGCGTACCCTTGGGCCGGAGGAGAGGGCCGCATGAGGCGCAGCACGATGGCCGCGATGGCGCTGCGTCGCGGCGGGGCTCGCGGTCCCGGCCGGGGCGGACGAGGCCTACCGGGCCGAGGTGCAGAAGTGGCGCGCGGACCGCGAGGCACGGCTGAAGAACGACGGGGGCTGGCTCACGCTGGCGGGCCTCTTCTGGCTGAAGGAAGGCCCGAACCGCTTCGGCACCGACCCCGCCGGCGACATCGTGCTGCCGGAGGGCTCGGCCCCGGCGAAGGCCGGCGTCTTCGAGCTGCCGGGGCGAGCAGGTGACCGTGGCCCTGCAGCCGGGGGCGACCGGGCAGCATCGCGGGCAAGGCCGTGTCCGGGCTCGCGCCGATGCGGCCCGACACCTGCCGGCGCGCCCGACGTGCTCGAGATGGGCGCCCTCACCCTGAGCGTGATCAAGCGCGGCGACCGCTACGGCATCCGCCTGAAGGACAAGAACAGCGCCGTTCGCAAGGGCTTCACCGGCCTCAAGTGGTTCGACGTCAAGGAGGACTACCGGGTGGAGGCGCGGTGGGTGTCGTACCCGCAGCCGAAGCCGGTCAAGGTGCCGAACGTCCTGGGCCAGACCGAGACGATGCCGAGCCCCGGCTACGCCGACTTCACGCTGAACGGGAAGCCGGTGCGCGTCGACGGGGTGCTCGAGGATCCCGCACGCCGAGCAGCTCTTCTTCATCGTGCGCGACCAGACGAGCGGGAAGGAGACCTACGGCGCCGGCCGCTTCCTCTACGCGGACCTGCCCGAAGGGCGGCAAGGTCGTGCTCGACTTCAACAAGGCCTACAACCCGCCCTGCGCCTTCACGCCGTACGCCACCTGCCCGCTGCCCCCGCCCCAGAACTGGATGCCCGTCCGCGTGGAAGCGGGCGAGATGGCCTACGGCAAGGCCGGCCACTAACCGTAGCACCCCAGGGGGTCCGGGGGGCAGGAGCTGCCGGGCGTGAACGCCCGCGCGTCAGCGCACGGTGAAGACCAGGAAGTACTGGTAGGGCAGGAACGTGTGCTCGGCGGCGAGCCGGAAGCCGGCGCCTTCCATCTGTCTCACGAGGTCCTCGCGGGCGATCTTCATCCCGATCGGCGGCCCAACCGGCAGGTCCCGCTTCTGGAAGTCGATGTGGACGACCTGGCCGCCCGGCTTGAGCATGCGCTTCATGAGGCCGAGGTACTTCTCCTTGTCGTCGATGTGGTGCCAGGTGTCGACGATGACGAAGCGATCGACGGAGGCGTCGGGCAGCAGGGGATCGTCGGGGTCGGACAGTATCGTGACGACGTTGCGGATGCCGGCGTCCCGCAGCCGGCGGTTCAGGTGCCGCACCATGTCGGGGCTGATGTCGACGGCGTAGACCCGCCCGGTCTCGCCGACGGCCCGGGCGAAGCGCACCGTGAAGTAGCCGGAGCCCGCGCCGATGTCGGCCACGACCTCGCCCGGCCGCAGCGCCGAGGGCCTTCAGGACGTCGTCCGGCTTCTGGTACGCGTCGCGCGCGGGGTCGTCCAGGGAGGCGATGTACGCCGCGGGGTCCCCGTGGAGATGGTGCATCTCCTGCGGGAGTCGTCGCGGCCTGGGCGAGGGCGGCCGAAGGGACGGCGAGAGCGAGAAGAAACGGCGCCAGCGGTTCTCATCGGCGCGCGACCTCCGCGACGCCCTCGACCAGCCGGTTCACCTCGTCGAGCGTCGTGTAGCAGGCGCAGCCGGCCCGGACGACGCCGTCCTCCGCGTGGCCGAGCCGGCGGACGGCCGTGGTCGCGTAGAAGTCGCCGTTCGAGACGAACACGGCTCGGTCGGCGAGTGCCTTCGCCACGTCCTCCGAGCCCATCCCACGGACCGTGAATGCCACGGTCGGGGTCCGGGGCTCGGTGGGCGGCGGGCCGTAGACGGTCACGCCGGGGATCGCGAGCAGCCCGGCCCAGAGCGCCTCCACGAGCCCCTGCCCCCGCGCGTGGAGCGCCGCCATGGAGGTGGCCAGGCGGGAACGCCGGTCGGGGCCGTCCGCACAGGGAGGCGAGGAAGTCCACGGCCGCCGCCGCCCCGACGATGCCCTCGTGGTTCTGCGTGCCCGTCTCGACCCGGTCCGGCGCGTTCTCCGGGGCAGGCTCGAGCTTGGGCAGGTCCAGGGCCTCGACGAGCGCCTGACGGCCCCACAGCACGCCCACGTGCGGCCCGTAGAACTTGTAGGCCGAGCAGGCGAGGAAGTCGGCGCCGAGCGCGACCACGTCGACGAGACGCGTGGGGAGCGTAGTGGACGGCGTCCACGAAGACGAGCGCGCCCTTCGCGTGGGCGAGCTCGGCGGCCCGGCGCACGTCGTTCTTCGTCCCGAGGGCGTTCGACGCCGCACCGATCGCGAGGAGGCGCGTCTTCGGGCCGAGCGTCGCGGCGAGGTCGTCCATGTCGAGCTGACCGGTCTCGGGGCGGAAGCGCACCGCCCGCACGACGAGGCCGCGCTCGTTCGCGAGCTGGCGCCAGGGGTCCACGTTGGCGTGGTGATCGAGCTCGGTGACCACGATCTCGTCGCCCGCCGCCCAGCGACGGCCGAGGGCGCGGCCGAGGTGGAACGTGAGCGTCGTCATGTTCGCGCCGAACGCGATCTCCGAGGGCTTCCCGCCCAGGAAGTCGGCGAGGGCCTCGCGCGCCGCGGCGAGGGCGGCGTCCGTCTCGACGCTCGTCGGGTAGGCCCAGTGGGTGTTCGCGTTGTGGTGCAGCAGGTAGTCGGCCATCGCGTCGACGACGGCCTGCGGCACCTGCGTGCCGCCTGGGCCGTCGAAGTAGGCGACGGGCGCGCCGCGGTGGCGGCGCTCGAGGGCGGGGAAGCGGGACCGGATGGCCTCGACGGGGGCGGCGGTGGCGGGGGCGGTGGTCGTCATCGCGTCTTCACCTGTTCCTGCAGCATACCGCAGGCCACGATCGCCGACGCCGCGATGCCGAGCTGCCCGAGCCAGTAGAGGAGCATGATCGGTCCGCGCACGCCGGCAATCGGCGCCGAGAAGCGGTCGAGCGCGATGAGCGTGTCGCTCGCACCGAAGGCGACAGCGCCGGCGAGGCCGAGCGCTCCGGCCAGGGCCGGCGTCGCCGGGCTCCGGACGAGCGCGGCGGCCCGCCACATCATCGTGCAGATCACGGCGACGTAGGCACCGACGGGCACGCTCATCGGCCCGAGCCCCGGCCGGAGAAGGGCGAAGGCGCCGAGCCCCCAGGCGAGGAACGGGAGCGCGCGGCCCAGGGCGGGGCGGCGATCGGCCGAGAGGAAGGCCGCCACGTATGCGACGTGCGCGGCCAGGAAGGCCACGAGGCCCGGCAGGAAGAGACCCGCCTCCAGCACCAGGTCCCCGACCGCGGACAGCGTGAGTCCCGCGGCCGTCAGGCGGCCCCGGGGCAGGTGGCAGCGGAGGGCGACCCAGCCCGCCAGGGTCAGGACCGGGAAGGGCTTCACCGCCGCGCGCAGCGAGGGGAGCTCGCCGGCGAGGCCGACGAAGAAGAGCAGGGCCGTGGCGAGGCCGACGCCGGCCAGGATGGGGCCCGTTGCGGTGCGCTTCACGCCCCGGCCGGACCCCGGAGGAGGCGCGCCGGCAGGACGATCACCGCCTTCACGAGAGCGAGGACGCCCTCGACCGCGATGCCGAGCAGCCGGAACGGAAGGAGCAGCAGCCAGACGATCGGATAGAGAACGAGGGCGAGGAGGGCCAGCGGCCAGCACAGGACGAGCAGGATCAGCCACAGCAGGAACTTGGCCACGGCGCACCTCCACGACGTTGCACCAGAGTCTACGACGCCCGGCCCTCTCGCGTTCCCGGCCGCCGGGCTGCCGTCCGGACCTCGCGCTCCGGGCACGGTAGCATCGGGAGATGCCGCCGCCCCTCCCGATCGACGCTCACGTCGGCGCCGTCCGCGCCGCCCTCGCGAGCGCCCGGGCAGCCGTCCTCGTCGCGCCGCCAGGCTCGGGCAAGACGACGCGGGTCCCGCCGGCTCTGGCCGCCGACGGTCCGGTCTTCCTGCTCCAGCCCCGGCGGGTCGCCGCGCGCTCGATCGCTCGGCGGATCGCCGACGAGCAGGGCTGGTCGCTGGGCGGCGAGGTGGGCTGGCAGGTCCGGTTCGAGCGGCGTTTCGGAAGGGACACGCGGCTGCTCGTGGCGACCGAGGGCGTCCTCACCCGCCGGCTTCAGTCGGACCCGCTGCTGACCGCGCTTCCGGACGATCGTGCTGGACGAGTTCCACGAGCGCAGCCTGCACGCCGACCTCGCGCTGGCCTTCGCTCGGCAGGCCTGGCGCGCCCGGGACGACCTGCGGCTGCTCGTGATGTCCGCGACTCTCGACGCGGGGCCCGTCGCGCGCTTCCTCGACGGCTGCCCGGTGATCGACGCGCCGGGGCGGCCGCACCCGATCGAGGTGAGATACGAGCCGGGACTGACGCCGACCGCGGCCGTGCGCACGCTTCTCGGGAGATCGGGCGGACACGTCCTCTGCTTCCTGCCCGGGGCCCCGGAGATCCGAAGAGTACGAGCGGAGCTCGGGGAAGCGGCCGGGGTCCGCGTGCTGCCGTTACACGGAACGTTGTCGTCCGACGACCAGGACCTTGCGCTCGCGCCCTCGGGCGAGCGCAAGGTGATTCTCGCCACGAACGTGGCCGAGACGTCGCTGACCGTCGAGGGCGTGACGGACGTGATCGACTCGGGCCAGCACAAGGTGATGCGCTACGACGCGTCGCAGGGGGCTGGACCGCCTCGAGCTCGAGCGCATCCCCGCGGACTCGGCCGAGCAGCGCGCGGGGCGGGCGGGGCGGACGGGGCCGGGCCGCGTCCTGCGGCTCTGGGACGAGCGCGACCGCCTGCGTCCCCGGCGCGAGCCG
Source organism: uncultured Acidobacteriota bacterium (assembly GCA_963697835.1). GTDB lineage: Bacteria > Acidobacteriota > Vicinamibacteria > Fen-336 > Fen-336 > DATBSL01. Next base: position 81,262 of record CAVOPG010000002.1, read on the forward strand.
GAGATCGAGCGGGTGGACCTCGCCGGGCCGCTCGTCGAGGTGCTGGCGTGGGGAGGCGACCCTGCCGGTTTCGAATGGTTCGAGGCGCCGCCGGCCGAGAGGCGTCGAGGCGGCCATGCGCCTGCTCGAGCGGCTGGGGGCGGTCGCCGACCGACGCCTCACGCACGACGGCGAGGCCATGCACCGCCTGCCGCTGCACCCGCGCCTCGCTCGCGTCCTGCTCTCGGCCGGGGGCGGGGAGAGGGCGGCTTCCGTCGGCGCGGTCCTCGGCGAGGGATGGCGACCAGCGGTGTTCGGGGAACCGCCGACGACCGACTCCGACGTGCTGTCGGCGGCGGACCGCTTTGCTGAGGCCCCGCCCGGCGTGCGCGCGGCCGCTCGCGAGCTGGAGAGGCTGACGCCATCCCGAAGCGCTGCAATTCGCAATGGAGCCGAGGGATCCTCCATGCCGGCGGATTCCTCAGGACGCATGCCACCGGCGTCCCTCGGAACGACAGGGGACGGGCGGCTCCTGCGGGCCCTGCTCGCGGGCTTTCCGGACCGGGTGGCCCGTCGGCGGGAGCCGAGCTCGTCGCCGGCTGGTCCTCAGCTCGGGCACCGGCGCGCTCCTCGGGCGCGAGAGCGGGGTGCGGGAGGGCGAGCTGCTTCTCGCCCTCGAGGTGACCGGTGGCGTGGCGGGGGCGGCTTCGGAGCCGGTCGTGAGGGTCTCGAGCCACGTGGAGCGCGAGTGGCTCGAGGGCGTACGGACCGCCGTCGTCCACCGCTTCGACGACGCCTCCGGCACGGTGCGGGCCTTCGCCCAGGACTGGTACGACCGGCTTCTCCTCGGCGAGCGCGCGGTGCCTCCGGACCCGGCGGCCGCCGCCTTGCTGCTGGCGGACGCCCTCGAGCGCCGCGGGCTCGGGGAAGGGGCGGAGCGACTCCGACGACGCCTCCGTCTCGCGGGGCTCGAGGCCGACCTGCACGGAGCCGTGCTCGCGGCGTGCCAGGGCCGCACGAGCCTGCCGTCGCTCGACGAGCCGGAGCGGTGGCTCGACGCCCGGACCAGGGCACGGCTCGACTCGCCTGGCCCCCGAGAGGCTGGCCCTGCCCAGCGGCCGCACCGCGGCGCTCGACTACCGCGAGGACGGCTCGGTGATCGCGGCGGCGAAGCTCCAGGAGCTCTTCGGCCTCGCCGAGAGCCCGCGGATCGGGCCGGGGCAGGTGCCGGTCGTCTTCGAGCTGCTCGCGCCCAACGGCCGCCCGGTCCAGACGACGCGCGACCTGCGCAGCTTCTGGGAGCGCACGTATCCCGAGGTCCGCAAGGAGCTGCGCGGCCGCTACCCGAGGCACCCCTGGCCCGACGACCCCTGGACCGCCGAGCCGACCCATCGCACGACGAGGAAGCCCCGCTGACGGACCTCGGTCGCGGCCCGCGGGGATAGGCGCTATCCTACGAGACCGTCGGGCATCCACAAGGCGACCAAGGAACATGAGCAACGACCTCGTCATCGGAATGGCCGGATCCGGGGGAGACGGCATCGTCTCCGCCGGCGACGCGATGATCACCGCCGCCGCCCTCGAGGGCTACCACGCCGTCCTCACGAAGAGCTTCGGGCCGCAGATCCGCGGCGGCGAGTCGTCCTGCCGCGTGCGGCTCTCGACCCACCCGGTCCTGAGCTCCGGGCGGCACGCTCGACATCGCGGTGGCCCTGAACTGGGAGGACTTCCTGAAGTTCGGCGCCGAGCTGCCGGTGGGCGGGCGCACGACCGTCATCTACGAGAGCGCGACGGGCGTGCCGGCGGACCGGCTGCCGCTGCCCGGCGTGACGCCGTGGGAGGCGATCGCGGTTCCGATCGCCGAGATGGCCAAGAAGAACGCCGGCACCGAGAAGGCCAAGAACTCCGTCGTGCTCGGCCTCTTCGCGGGCTGGCTCGGGGTCGGGCCGCGACTCGCTCCTCGCCGGGATCCGGAAGAAGTTCGGCAAGAAGGGCGCCGAGGTCCTGCAGGGCAACGAGAACGCCTTCGCCGCCGGCATCCAGTACGCGGAAGCCCACCGCTGCGCGAGCCGCGGACCCTCTCCGCCGCGGCGGCGGCGATGAAGGAAGGCAAGCTGGTGGTGGACGGCAACGACATGTGCGCCGCCGCCGCGCTCTTCGCCGGCTGCGAGTTCTTCGGCGGCTACCCGATCACGCCCTCGTCCGAGATCATGCAGTTCTTCGGCCGCGAGATCTGGAAGTACGGCGGGGCGATGATCCAGTGCGAGGACGAGATCGCCGGGATCGGCGCGGTGGTGGGCGCGTCGTTCGCCGGCAAGAAGGCGATGACCGCGACCTCCGGCCCCGGCATGTCGCTCAAGACCGAGATGCTCGGCCTCGCCACGATCGCCGAGCTGCCGCTCGTCTGCGTGAACGTGCAGCGCGGCGGGCCGTCCACCGGCATCCCCACGAAGAGCGAGCAGTCCGACCTCTTCCAGGCCTGCTTCTCGGCGCACGGCGACGTGGTGCGGCCGGTGCTCGCGCCGACCTCGGTGGCCGACACCTTCGGCGATCACGGTCGAGGCCTTCAACGTCGCCGAGCAGTACCAGACGCCGGTGATCATCCTCTCCGACCAGGAGATCGCGCAGCGCAAGGAGACGGTGGACCCGATCGACACGAAGGCCTTCACGATCGTCGAGCGCCGGCGCCCCACCGAGGCCGAGCTCGAGAAGTACGAGCGCTTCAAGGCCACGGACTCCGGCATCAGCCCGATCAGCCACCCCGGCATGCGCGGGCGGCAACTACCTGGCCTCCGGCATCGAGCACAACGAGCGCGGGGCCCCGACCGCGAGCGGCGAGGTGCACGCGCGGATGAACGACAAGCGGATCCACAAGCTGGACCCGCTGAAGCGCCGCAGGGACCTGTTCGTGGTCGACGGCGATCCGCACGCGCCGGTGGCGCTGGTCTCCTGGGGCAGCGTGGCGGGCACGGCGCGCGAGGCGCTCGAGATGGCCCGCCGCGAGGGCATCCAGGCCAAGCTGCTCGTGCCGAAGCTGCTCTTCCCGGTGGCCGAGGAGATCTACGCCGACTTCTTCCGGGGCGTGCAGGCGGGGCTGGTGGTGGAGCAGTCGCACCAGGGCCAGCTCTACCGGATCCTGCGGATGTACGTGAACGTGCCGGCGGGAGTGCAGCCGCTGGCGAGGAGCGGCTCGAACCCGATCCTTCCGACCTCGATCGTCGAGCGGCTGCGGCAAGATCGTCCTCGGCCTCCAGCGGCAGCGGGTGGCCGAGGTGGAGCCGGCGGGCTAGCCCGAAGGCGCCAGGGAGAGGAGCGGCATGAGCACCATCACGCGCCGCGTCGAGGAGTACCAGGCGAAGGACTACAAGAGCGACCTCAAGCCCATCTGGTGCCCGGGCTGCGGCGACTTCGGCGTCGTGCAGGCGATCTACCGGGCCCTGGCGAACGTCGGGCGGCCGCCCCACGAGATCGCGTTCGTCTCGGGCATCGGCTGCTCGAGCCGCATCCCCGGCTACACGACGGCCTACGGCTTCAACAGCGTCCACGGCCGGGCGCTGCCGATCGCGCAGGGGATCAAGCTCGCGAACCCGGACCTCCTCGTCCTCGTGGCCGGGGGCGACGGCGACGGCTTCTCGATCGGCGGCGGCCACGTGGCCCACGCCGTCCGGCGCAACATGGACCTGACCTACATCGTGATGGACAACCAGATCTACGGCCTCACCAAGGGGCAGCTGTCGCCGACCTCGCCGCGCGGCCTCGGACGGCCTCCTCGACCTGGGGCAGCCTCGAGGACCCGGTGAACCCGCTGCTCTACGTGCTCGGCTACGGCGCGAGCTTCGTCGCGCAGGGCACGCCCGGCCGACATGCCGGGCCTCGCCGCGGTCATCGAGGAGGGCATCCGCTTCCCGGGCTTCGCCTTCGTCAACGTGCAGTCGCCCTGCGTCACCTACGGCCAGGAGGAGCAGCAGCTGAAGGCCCACAAGGGCGACCATGCAGACCCTGGCCAGCCTCGGCCACGACCCGGCCGACCGGCTGAAGGCCATGGCCCTCGCCTCGGAGTACGGCCACAAGCTCTACACCGGCGTCTTCTACCGCAACCCGGAGCCCGCCGCCGACCTACGAGGCGGAGGCCCGGCGCCGGCAGGAGGAGACGAAGGCCCAGGCCCGGCCGAAGGACCGCATCCTCGAGATGTTCCGGCCGCAGTAGGCCGCCCTCCATGATCGACCCCCACCCGATCGTCCTCGTGGCCATGGGCGGCCACGCCTTCATGCAGCCGGGCGAGGCGGGGACGATCGACGACCACGAGCGGAACGCCGCGCAGATCGCGACGCTCCTCATGACCCTCGTCGAGCGCGACTACTACATCTGCGTCACCCACGGCAACGGACCGCAGGTGGGGAACCTGCTGCTCCAGCAGGAGCACTCGCGGGCCGAGGTGCCGTCGCTGCCGCTCGACGTGCTCGTGGCGATGACCGAGGGCAGCCTCGGCTACATCCTGCAGCAGGCCCTGCTCAACGAGCTGCGCAAGCGGCAGACGAAGCGCTACGTCGTCACCGTCGTGACCCAGGTCGTGGTGGACGAGGACGACCCCGCCTTCCAGAAGCCGAGCAAGCCCATCGGTCCGTTCCTCTCGCGGGAGGAGGCCGAGCGGCGCCGCGACCAGCTGGGGTGGAGGGTCAAGGAGGACGCCGGGCGCGGCTGGCGTCGGCTCGTGCCCTCGCCCAACCCTCTGCGCGTGATCCAGCGCCACATGATCCGCGACGCCGTCCGACAGGGCCACATCGTGGTGGCCTGCGGCGGCGGCGGCATCCCGGTCAAGCGGCAGGCGGACGGCCAGTTCGCCGGGCTCGAGGCGGTGATCGACAAGGACCTGACCTCGAGCGTCCTCGCCACCGACGTGGGCGCCGCGCTCCTCGTCATCCTCACCGCGGTGCCGCAGGTCTACGTCGAAATTCGGCACGCCGGAGCAGCGGGCGCTCGGGGCGGTGACGCTCGAGGAGATCGAGCAGCTCCACGCCGAGGGCCACTTCCCGCCCGGCAGCATGGGTCCGAAGATCGAGGCGGTCATCCGCTTCCTGAAGGCGGGCGGCCGGCGCGCCCTCATCACCAACCCCGAGAGCCTGCCCCAGGCCATCGACGGCCGGGCCGGCACCCACTTCGTCGGAGGGATCTAGCTCAGGCGGAAGCGGTGATGATCCCCTTCAGGCGCTCCAGCCTCGGGGACGTCTGGTCCTTCCAGTGCACGCCGTAGCGCCGGGTCCGGGAGCGGCCCCGGGGCTCGCCCCACACGACGACGCCCTCCGCATCGAGGGGCTGCGAGCGGCGGGGGAAGCTGAGCCGCAGGCTCAGGGCCGTCCCGGGATCGAGCCCGGCGTCGGTCCAGATGCACGCCCCCGACTCGGAGACATTGGCGACCACCCCGTAGGCGTAGGGAAAGCCGCCGTCCTGGATGGCGACAGTGATGGGACTCCTGGGAACGATCCGCACGGCGCCGCGCTGTCGCATGCTGCAACCCCTCGAAACGACGCTGGCACCCGGGTGGGGCGCCCCGCCTGAAAGAAAGCCGCGGTAGGCTGGCCCCGGAGGGGAAAGGCGGGAGGGGTCAGTTTCGCCGGACTTCCATGACAAAGCTACCTCCCCGGGTCGGCCCGAGTCAAGAGTCTCGCGTGACACGATTTCGCCGCCATGAAGGACTCGGCGCGCGCGCGCGATGAGACCGTAGCCGCCAGCCGGCCTTCCTCAAGGGCTTTCGCGGGAACGGAAGGAAGGACCAGATCCCTCGCGACTCCGCGCCGACGCACGCTGAGTCGCTCGGGTGCCTCAGCCCCGGACGCTGGCCTTGGGAATGCGCGCGAGGAGGTCCTCGAGCTCGCGCCGGTTCTCGGCGCCGATCGTGAAGCAGTCGAGCACGGGCGAGGCGAGCGCGTACTGCAGCGCGTCGTCCGCACGGTTGCGCAGGCGGCCGGCGCCAGGATCTTCATCCCGATGACGCCCTTGCCCTTTCGCTTCATGTCGGCGAGCACGGGCAGGACCTCCTCGACGGAGGCGTCCATGATGGCCCGCCGGCCGGGTTGAGGCGGGCGAGGTCCACGTCCACCCAGTCGCTCGCCGCTGCCGTCTTCAGGGCGCCGAAGTCGTGGCAGGAGACGCCGTGGGCGCGGATGATGCCCTTCGCCTTCGCCTCCGAGAGGACGGCCATCGCCCCGGCCTTCTCCTTCGGCCAGTCCGCCGACATCATGCAGTGCAGCAGCACGATGTCGAGCATGTCGGTGCCGATCTCCTTGCGGAACCGGTCGAGGTCGGCCCACATCTCCTTCTCGGTGCTGGCGTGGGTCTTCGTCATGATCACGACCTTGTCCCGGGCCACCGTCTTGAGCGCCTCGTGCGCGTGCGGGTGGGTCCCGTACTGGTCGGCGAGGTCCCAGACCGTCACGCCCTGGTCGACGCCGGCCGACAGGAGGTCGGCGACGCCCTGCAGCCCGAGCCCGCGGGTCTGGTTCGAGGACTTGCCGACGCCGTTCGTCCCCGTGCCCTGGAAGAGGCGGGACACCTGGATGCCGGTCTTTCCGAGGGTCACGACGTCCTGGGCGGTCTTCTCCTTTCGCCGCGGCGTAGAGGTGGTGCGGGAACGCGTGCGCGGCGAAGACGGCCGCTCCGCCGGCGATGGAACCGGTGCGCAGGAACTCGCGACGCTTCATACATGACCTCCTGGCTACGGGACGTTATGGACGTATTGGACGATTCTACGGCGTTTGCCGCCGGGAATGCCAGTAGACGCCGGCGCCGAGGGCCAGGAAGAGCGGCGAGGCCCGTCCAGTTGCCCCACGTCGCGATCCACGGCCCGAGGGCCGGCACCCGGGTCAGGTCGGGCACGATGCGGCGTCCTGGCCGAGTCCTCGACGAAGCGGAGGAGCGCCGCCAGGACGCCCACGAGGGCCCCGCCCGCGATGAAGCCCGGACGCCACGAGCGTGCCCTCCTCGTGTCGCGCCGCGGCGACGGCCTCGTCCTTCGACGAGCGCCGCAGGAGCCAGGCGACGGCCGCGCCCGAGGACGAGCGGCGAGTTCAGCTCCATCGGCAGGTACATGCCGAGCGCGAAGGCGAGGCCCGAGACCCCGCACATCTCCGCGGCCACGGCGAAGACGCCGCCGATGCCGTACAGGAACCACGGCGCCCCGCCGTCGCCCATCACGCCGCGCAGCACCGCGGCCATGGCGTTCGGCTGCGGCGCGGGCAGGGGATTCGGGTGGACGGGCGACGGGCGCGAAGCCGTAGACGCGGGCCATCAGCAGGATGACGGCGGTGGTGGCGAGCGGAGGCGAGCGACGGCGCCCGGCGAGGTTCGCGATCTCGATCCGGCGCGGCGTCGCGCCGAGCCAGTAGCGCGATCTTGTACTGCGTGACGAGGGAGCCGGACATCGAGAGCGCCGTGCACACGACGCCGCCGATCAGGAGGACCTGGAGCATGCCGCTCTCGCCGCGGAGGCCGAGGGCGGAGAGGGCGACCGCGGTCACGATCAGGGTGGTGAGGGTCATCCCCGAGATCGGGGTGATCGAGATCATCGCGATGGCCCAGGCGGACACGGCGGCGAACAGGAAGGCGATCACGAGGGTGAGGCCGGTCGAGGCCAGCGGCCAGGGACGTGGCGCGCGGGCTCGCCGGCGAGGACCGAGAAGCGGAAGTAGAGGAAGACCGCGAGCCCGGTGGCGGCGATGCCGAGGAGGACGGCCGACATCGGCAGCCCGCGGTCGGTGCGGTCGCCCTCGGCGCGCCGCGCCGCTGCCCGCGCACGAGGCGGGCCACCTCGCCGAGGGCCTGCCGCGTGGCCTGGACGATGACCGGCGACATCTTGAGGATCGAGAGGAGGCCGGCGGCGAAGATGCCGCCGATGCCGATCGGGCGCACGTAGAGGAAGAAGATCTCCTCGGCCGGCGAGCGGCGCGAGGGGCTGCGGTGCCCGGCGGGATCGCCGCCGGCCACGTACGGGCCGAACCACGCGAAGAGCGGGACGAGGACGAAGAACGAGACCATCGAGCCGGCCATGATGATGGCGGCGTAGTCGAGGCCCATGATGTAGCCGAGGCCGAAGACCGCGGCCGAGGTGTTCATGGTGAAGACGGCCTTCGTGCGCTCGGTGAAGCCGGCGAGGGCGGCGATCGCCGCGGTCGAGAAGTTCTCGGCCCAGCCCTTCATCGACGGGCCCACGAAGTCGAAGACCGCGGCGACGAGGGCGGACCAGGTGAGGACGAGGGCGCTGCGGCCCCCGCGCTTGCCCGGCGACGAGGATCTCGGTGGTCGCCCGGGCCTCGGGGTAGGGGAGCTTGCCGTGGAGGTCGCGCACGAAGTAGCGGCGGAAGGGGGCGAGGAGGAAGACGCCGAGCACGGCGCCCGAGGAGCGGCACGAGGAAGATCTGGAAGAAGGACGAGCGGCCCTCGAGCCCGAGGATGTAGATGGCCGGCATGGTGAAGACCGAGCCGCCGGCGACGATGCCGGAGGTGGCGCCGATCGCGAGGACGTTGACGTTCTCGAGCAGCGTCGAGGCGCGCCGGGCGCAGGAAGCGCACCGCGAAGGACCGAGAAGCCGACGGCCAGGATCGAGATCGGGATGGCCGACTCGATCCCCTGGCCCGAGCTTGAGCGCGATGTAGGTGGCGGCCGCCGAGAAGACGACGGCCCAGAGGACGCCCTGCACGACGGAGCGCAGGGTGACCTCGGGGACGCTCGCGGCCGGCGGGGACGACGGGCTCGTAGCGTCTCGCCGGGCTGCGAGCGCGCGGAAGGCGTTCTCGGGGAGGCGCACGTCGGCGAGCACCGGTGGCGCCGTCGCGGTCGTTCATGGGAACCTCGGGCTCAGGAGGCTGGCGTCTCGGAGTACTTCTCGATCACCGACGCGGCGACGCGGCGGGAGAGCGCGTGGTAGCGCGGCGCGGCCTCCGCGAAGACCTCGCGGGCGAGCGCGCGCGTGCGGGGGTGGCGTCCGAGCGCGCCGTAGAGCGGGCGCAGGTACTTCATCCGGCCCACCCGCAGCAGCACCTCGCGCAGCCGGGGGAAGGCGGGCTCGTAGTCGGAGCCCGCCGCGATCGTCAGCCACTCGACCAGGATCTCGTAGTTGCCCCGCGCCGTGAGGCCGAGGGCGCGCGTCGAGCCAGGCGCAGCCGTCGCGGTCGATCTCGCGCGGCAGGTTCTGGAGGTAGACGAGCATCTCGGCGGGGCTCCAGCCGGCGATCTGCGGCGGCGGTCGGGCCGCTCGCCTCGGCGGCGAAGGCCTGCGGCCGAGGGCGACGAGGCCGTCGAGCCGCGGCGGAGCGGAAGACGGGCGCGTTCTCCGGCAGGCCCGGCTCGTAGAGCCACTCCTCGCGCGCCCACGCCGGCGGCGAGGCCGGGCAGCTCGCTCCTCCAGGAAGGCGAGGAACTCCTCGGTGGTGATCGACGTGAAGCGGAAGCGGGCGATGTAGTCGCGCATGAAGCGGTCGAAGCGCGCGCCGTCCCGCCGTCCGCTCGAGCAGGGTGACGAAGCGCGCGCCCTTCTCGTACGGGCATGGAGGAGAAGACGTCGTCGGGGTCCACGCCGGCGAGCTCCGTGCGCAGGCGCGTCAGCGGCGAGCCGGCCCCGAAGCGCTCGAGCGACTCCTCGAGCGCCTTCTCGCCGATCGCCCAGGCGAGCACGGTGGCCTCCTCGCCGTGGAGGGCCTCGAGGAGCCGCCGCTCGGCCCACACGGTGAAGCCCTCGTTCAGCCAGAAGTGCTCCATGTCCGCGTTCGTGACGAGGTTGCCGGTCCAGGAGTGGGCGAGCTCGTGCGCGACCACGTCCACGAGCGAGCGGTCGCCGGCGAGGAGCGTCGGCGTGAGGAACGTCATCCGCGGGTTCTCCATCCCGCCGTAGGGGAAGGAGGGCGGCAGGACGAGCATGTCGTAGCGGTCCCAGTCGTAGGGCCCGAAGAGCTCCTCGGCCCGCGCGATCATCGCCTCCGATGTCCGCGAACTCGTACGCGGCGGCCTCCACCGTCTCCGGCTCGGCCCAGACGCGCGAGCGCGGGCGTCAGGTCGCGCGACTCCAGCCTGCCGACGGCGAGCGCGAGCAGGTACGGCGGGATCGGCTGCGGCATCGCGAAGCGGAAGACGCGCGTGCCCGGCCGCGTGCCCTGGCCCTCGCCGGCGGGGCCGGCGGACATCACGGCGGCGAGCGGCTGCGGGCACCGTCGAGCTCGGCCTCGTAGGTGAGCCGGCTCGCGCGGCGTGTCCTGGCAGCGGCACCAGGCTGCGCGCGTGGATGGCCTGGCACTGGCTGAAGAGGAAGGGGTGCCGCGCCGCCCTGCCGTCTGCTCCGGCGACGAGCCACTGCAGCGCCGGGGCGTCCGGCGACGTTCGGTAGCGCAGGCGCACCTCGCGCGTGCCCGCGGGCAGCGAGAGGCGGAGGCGCTGGCCGAGGATCGGCTCGTCGGGGCCCGACGTCGAACGGCACGGCGGCGCCCGCGCCGGTCGTGACCCCGAGGATCTCCAGGACCTTGCGTGTCGAGGTCGAGGGCGCCGCCCGCGGGTGCGTCGAGCTCGAGGGCGCCCTCGCCTTCGAGCCGCCGGGACTCGAAGTCGACCGAGAGCGCGAAGCCTCAGGTGGCGCGCCCGCGGCTGGCCGGAGTCCGCGTGGGAGTGGGGGTCGAGTCGGGGCACGCCTCAGGCCCCGGCGCCGCGGTGGATCTCGGTGTCGATGGACGGGCGCGACTCGGCGCGCACGGGCGTGTCGCCGATGAACGCCGCGGTGACGAGGCCCTCGGCGAGCGGGACCCTCCAGGCGGTGAGGTGCTTCCCCATGAGGGGCGCGGAGATCGAGCGGGTGGGGGCGTCCTTGAGGGTGCGCTCCATCGTCGCCACGAGCTTCGCCGCGATCGCGTCCGGGCCGGGCGTCGGGCCAGTCCCCGCGCGCCGCGAAGACCTGGCCGGCCGGGTCGACCAGCATCGCGCCGCCGCGCCCGGGCGAGGTCGAGACAGGTCTGCACGATGTCGTCCCACGAAGGCGGGGCCGGTTCCTGGGGGAGCTCCTCCGCCGGGCCCTCGGACTCGTCCAGGTCGACGTCGAACGGCGAGAGCGGGTCGGCCTCGTCGGCCGCAAGGGCAGGCGGGGGCAGTTCCTCGGATGGCGGCTCGGGAGCCCCGACCATCTCCTCGGGCGACACGCCGGGTTCCTCGACTTCGATGTCGGGCACGCCCGTCGTTCTCCTCGTCATCCGGGGCGGCGGTCTCGTCGAAAACTGCGAGCGGGTCGCCGTCGTCGTCGGCGGCGCCGCTCGGCCTCGGTCGTGGCCTCGTCCCACGAGACGGGCTCGGACGCATCGGGGGCTGGCGGGGGCGGAGGGGGGGCCGGCGTGAAAGCGGGCGGCCGGAAGGGCGGAGCCGGGCGCGAGGGCGGACCGGGGGCGGGCCGCCTGCACGTCCAGCTCCGGGCGGTCCGCGCTGCGGCGCCGCTGGTGAAGGCGCCGGGCGATGTCGCGGGCGGTCTCGAGGTCAGAGGAGCTGGCGGGCGGGTTGAGCTTCATGGACCTTCTCCATCCCGTCGAGGCGGTTCATGCGCCCCTCGATCTCGTCGGCGAGCAGGTCGAAGCGGCGGGCCTCCGGGGCTCCGGCGTCGCCGCCCAGGAAACCGACGGGTACCCCCAGCGCGCTCGCGCGAGCGAACGCCTCGGTGCGGGGCACGATCGGTCTCGAGGGCGTCCGGAAAGCCGTTCCAGATCTCGCTGAGGACGGCGTGGCTCCCGTGCCGGTCCCGCTCCACGAGGGTCGGCAGGATGCCCACGAGGCGCAGGCGGGGGTTGCGCGTGGCCTGGACGTGCTCGACGACCTTCAGGGCCTGGCCCACCGACCGGAGCGCGAGGCTCTCGGTCTGGAAGGCGAGCAGCGCGAAGTCGGCGCAGGCCAGCGCCGCGGTGGTGACGCGCCCCAGGCCGGACGGCGTGTCCACGATCACGATGTCGCACGGTCTTCTCGCACGCGGCGAACGCGCCGTCGAGGGCGCCCGGCCGGGCGACCTCGGCCTCGAACGAGTCCACGTCCGTGGCGTCGAGACGGCCGCGGGTCAGGAGGCTGAGACCGCCGAGGCGCGTGGCGACGACCACCTCGGCTGCGCGTCGCGACACCCGACAGCAGCTCGGCGAGCCCGGCGAGCTCGGTGTCGCCCTTGGCCAGGGAGAGCCCGATCGCGCCCTGCGGGTCGAGGTCGGCGAGCAGCGTCCGCCGGCCACGTTCCGCGAGCGCCACGGCCAGGTTCAGCGCGACGGTCGTCTTGCCTACGCCGCCCTTCTGGCTCGCGATCACCACGCGTCGTGCCATCCGCACCTCCACGCTGTGGGGCCAAGTGTAACACCACGTGCGAGGTACGGGCCCGCGAGGGCGTCTCAGGCGACGGGCGGCGCGCCGCCGGCGCGGATCTCGGCGAGGCGGGCGACGAGAGTCCGGCGGAGCCCCTGGATGAACTCCGGCAGCAGCGCGTCGTCGGCCGGCGGCTCGAACGGGCCCATCACCTCGGAGCAGGCGTCGATCAGGTGGACCCGGAACAGCAGGTCGGCGAAACGGCGCACACGCCACACGCCCTCGTTCAGCACGAGGTAGACCGGAGTGCGCCGGGCGCCCAGGATCGTCTCGAGCCCGGCGGAGTGGAAGGGGCGGATCGCGCCGTCCAGGCTGCGGTGGCCCTCCGGGAAGATCAGGATCCCGTGCGGCAGCTCGCGCGCGCCGCGGCGGACGGCCTCGACCGAACCCCCGGGGTCGCGCCTTCGGGTCGACGATGGGGCAGCCGAGAAGGCGGATGCACTGCGACACGAGGGGCACGAAGCGTGCGTAGCGTCGGCGGGTCACGAAGGCGGGCACGCGCGGCTGCGCCAGGAGCGTGACCTGGCAGATGTCCAGGAGCGACTGGTGGTTCGCCACCACCAGGACCGGCGAGCCCGTGGGGATGGCACCTCGCCGCCGAACGCGAGCCCCTCCGAGGCGGAGCAGGCGCGAAGATGCCCGCGCTCATGACCTTCATGAAACGGGCTGACCAGCAGGAAGCGGTGGCGGCGGGAAGAGCCAGGCGCCCGGCACGACGACGAGCCGGAGAACGGGGCTCATGAGCAGGAAGAAGAGGCCGACGAGCAGGACGGAGAGGAGGCTGCGGGCGCCCCGGGTCACGCTGAGCATGCGGCCGGCGATCTTAGCAGGAGGCGGGGGCCGGCGCCCGGCGGGCGAGGAAGGCCTCGTCGAGGGCCTGGCCGGCCTGCTCGACGAACTCGACGAGCGGCCCGATCGGCGGGAGCTCGCCGCCGTCCGGCGCATCGCCGTAGAGGACGGCGATCGTCTCGCGGTGCGCGCGCACGGGCAGGATCGCGGCGCTCGTCGCCTCCATCGGGCCGATCCGGTCGAGCAGGCCGCGCACCGGGCCGTCCTCGGGGAGCGGCCCCGTCCAGGCGCGCCCGGTGGCCACCACCTCGCTGAACGCCGAAGGCGGATCGAGGGGCACGGTGATCTCACGAGCCAGAAGGTCCAGGCTGTCGCCGCTGTCGACCGGGCCGAAGCCGGAGAGGCCGCGTAGCCGTTCGTCCTTCACCACGAACAGCAGCACGCGCGGGAAGAAGGCGCGGGCGGCGCGCAGCAGCAGGAAGGCGACGAGGTCGGGGTCGGGGCTGCGGCTGCATCTCCTCGAGGGCCGAGCGCAGGAGGCCCGAGCCCGCGGCCTGGCCGGAGCCTCCGGTCGAAGCCGCGACGCGCTTCGCGGCGGGGCTCGAGCGCCGCCGCCCCTCGAGCCGCGGCAGCAGGTCCCGCGCGAGCTTGTCCCCGAACGCGCGCAGGTCGGCCTCGTACTGCAGCGGGTCGAGCTTCGAGAGGCCGGGCTTGAAGGCGAGGAGCGAGACGCCGAGCCGCCGGGCTCGTGCCCGCAGCTTGTCGTCGAACGTCTCGGCCATCAGGAGGACGGGCGGGCGGCGAGGGCAGGCCGGAGGCGACCCGCGCCACGTCGAGCCCGCCGCGGAAGGAGGTGCCGGACTCGGAGGGGACGCCCAGGTCGGCGACGAGCAGGAAGGGGACGCGCGCGGCGGCGAGCCGATCCATCTCCCGGCGGGCCGCCGCGGCGCTCTCAGCGGTGAAGACGCCGAAGCCCGCGGTGGCGAGGCGCTCGGCCACGACCCGCCGGATCTCGGGCTCGTCGTCCAGGAGGAGAACCGCGGGGCCGGCCGGGGCGCGGGCGGAGATGGCTCGTCCAGGACCTCCTCGAGGGGCAGCTCCTCGAGCTCCACTTCGTCGTCCTCGGGCGCGGCGAAGGAGGCCTCGAGGGCGGCGGCGGCGTCGCGGCGATCCTCGTCGAGCTGGCGGGCGAGGTCCAGCATGAGCTCTTCGGGGTTGATTCCGCCGGGGAGGCTCTCGTCGGAGAGGTCGCGCCCGCCGAGGGCAGTGGGGACGCAATCGGTGAGGTTGAAGGCGAACTCGCCCTCGCGCAGCCGGACGAGCCTCTGGAGGATCGACCCGACGCGCTGACGGAGGACGTGCTCGCGCTCCGGGCCCTCGGGGGGCTGGTCGCGGGGCAGCCCCGGCACGTCCCAGAGGTAGCCCGAGACGACGCGTCCGTTCTCGAAGACGATCGCGGCCTCGCCGGCGCGGAGCCTTCACGGTCAGGTGGCCGGTCTTCTGGCAGAAGGAGACGACCTGCAGGATCTCGAGAAGCGGAAGGTCCTCGACGGACCCGCTCAGGCTCACGGCCTCTCCATCGCACGAAACACGGCGTCGCGCAACCGGGCGAGGGGGGCCGGCTTGGAGATCACCTCGTCGGCGCCGTGGCGGAGGGCCTCCTCGCGCACGCCATCCGCGGGCGCCCCCGTGAAGAGGAGGACCGCGGCGCGGGGCCGGCGGCGTCGCGCGCGGCTCACGATCTCGAGGCCCTCGCCGAGGTGGGCGGCGGTGAAGTGGAGGTCGCAGATCACCGCGTCGAATGGGACGTCCGAGTCGTCGAGCCGCAGCGGCCGCCGCCTGCGCCTCGCCGCAGGTCTCGACCTGCCAGCCGAGCCCGCCGAAGTACGTGCGGAGCAGGATGAGGACGTTCGGGTCGTCGTCGAAGACGAGCAGCGTGTGGCTCACGGCAGGGCCACCACCGGCGTGCGGCCGGAGAGGTAGCCCGCGGCGAGGAGGTCCGCACGAGCGAGGGGGCGAGCGAATAGGAAGCCCTGGACGAGGTCGATGCCGGCCGCCTCGACCGCGACGAGCTCCCGGTGGTCCTCGACGCCCTCCGCCACGGCACGGGCCTCGAGGCGGCGCACCATGCGGGCGAGGGAGTCGAGGATGACCTGCCGGTACGGGTCGGACCAGGCGCCGGCCACGAGGTAGCGGTCGAGCTTGTAGATCTCCGGCCTCACGTCCAGGATCATCTTGTAGTTCGACTGGCCGAGGCCCACGTCGTCGAGGGCGATCGTGATCCCCGCGTCGCGCAGGTCGGTGAGCATCCGCCGGAAGCTGGGCACGTCGAGGGGCGGGGCGTGCTCGACGATCTCGACGACGAGGCGGTGCGGGTCGATCCGTGCCTCGTCGGCGTGCTTCAGCAGGAAGTCGCGGAAGCCGGGGTCGCGGCCCAGGGTCGAGGCGTGGACGTTCAGCGAGAGCCGGGGCTCCGCGGGAAGGTGAGATGCGTCCGCCAGCGACGTCGCGACGCAGGCCCGGTCCACGGCGGCCTCGGCTCGCTTGCGGCGCACGTACTCGAAGAGTACGTTCGGGCGCTCGGCGTTCGTGCCCATGGGACCTCGGATGAGGCACTCGAGCGCGAAGAGACGGGGACTCGTCGCGCACACCTCGAACATGGGCTGGAACACGACTGACAGCCGGCCGGGCTCGAGCAAGACGTCCAGGAGGGTCGAATCGGCTGGCACGGTCTACGCTTCTGCACCTGACATGCCACGGTGGCGGAGGTCCGTCCCGTGCGCCGAACCGGATTGTATCCCGTTGATCTGATGATACTTGAGACCATCGAGCGGCAGGCGCCGCGAGCCGACTCGTCCGGGGACGAGACGGGGGCGTTCCCGATTCGGGACGGGGGAGCCCGTCCATGACCGCAGAGCCTCTCCGGGTCCTGCTCGTCGAGGACGAGCCGGGCCACGCGGAGCTCGCGCGCCGCGCCTTCGAAGGGCGGGCCGCGGACTTCGTGGTGGCGGTGGCGGAGACCGTGGATGCCGCGCGAGTGGCGCTCCACGGGGCGACGCCGCCCGACCTGGTGATCGCCGACTGGCTGCTGCCCGACGGCGAGGGGCTGGACCTCCTCCGCGGCGAGGCTGCCCGCGCGATGCCGCCGGTCGTGATCATGACGAGCCACGGGAGCGAGCGCGTGGCCGTCGAGGCGATCCGGGCCGGCGCGGTGGACTACGTCGTGAAGAGCGAGGTGGCGCTCGCCGACCTGCCCCACATGGCGGAGCGGGCCGTGCGCCACCGCCGGGTCGAGGAGGCGCTCGGCGACCTCGTCGCGGGGACGACGGCCGCCGGGGGGACGGCCATCTTCGGCGAGCTGACCCTGCGCCTGGCGAGGGCGCTGCGGGTCAAGTACGCCTCGGTCGCGGAGCTCGTGGACGGGGACCGGCTGCGGACGGTGGCCCTCTGCATCGACGGCCGCCTCGTGGAGAACATCGAGTATCCCCTCGCCGGCACGCCGTGCGCCGGGGTCCTCGACGGAAGCGTGTGCCACATCCGGGACTGCGTCGCCGATCGCTACCCGGAGGACGAGGACCTGCGCCGGATGAACGCGCAGAGCTACGTCGGGACGGCGCTGCGCGCCTCGACCGGCGAAGTCCTGGGCATCGTCAACGCGATCCACGACCGGCCCCTCGACGAGGTCGTGCGCCCGGAGGGGGTGCTGCAGGTCTTCGCGGCGCGGGCGGTGGCGGAGCTCGAGAGGCAGCGGGCCGAGCGCGAGATCGAGCGGCAGCGGGTGTTCGCCGACAGCCTGCTCGACATGGTGGCCTCGCTCGTCATCGTGGTGGACCCGCAGGGCCGGGTCGTGCGCTTCAACCGGGCGTGCGAGCAGACGAGCGGGTGGTCGGAGGCGGAGCTGCGGGGTCGCCCCTTCTGGGAGGACCTGCGTCCGGCCGAGACGCGCGCGGCCGCCGCGCGGTTCTACGACGGCGGTCGCACCGCTGCTCGAGCAGCCCGGAGCCTACGAGGCCGAGTGGCTGACCCGCGCCGGCGACCGGCGGCTGATCTCCTGGATCAACCGTCCGGTCTTCGACGCGACCGGGGAGGTGGCCTACGTCCTGGGGACCGGCACCGACGTCACGGAAAGGCGGCGGCTGGAGGCCGACCTGCGCCGGGCCGCGGTCGAGTGGCGGGAGACGTTCGACGGCCTGCCCCTGGGCGTCGTGGTCGTGGACGCGCGAGGGCCGCATCGTCCGCGCCAACCGGACCGCCGTCGAGTACTCGGGCCGCTCGAGCTGGAAAGAGCTCATCGAGACGCCGCTCGCCGCCCTCGGGCCGGGGGAGCCCTGGGCGGCGCTCGGGGAGCTCGCGGAGGCGCTCGCGCGGCGGCGCTCCGGCCGCGCGCGAGGTGAGCGACCCCCTGACGCGGGTCACCTGGGTGGTGAGCGCGCGGACGCTGGGGGCCGACGGCGACGGCGCGGGACGCGCGGTGCTGAACTTCCAGGACGTCACCGAGACCGTGCGTCTCAAGGAGCAGCTGCGGCAGAGCGAGACCATGGCGGAGATCGGCTCGATCGTGGCCGGCGTGGCCCACGAGGTTCGCAATCCGCTCTTCAGCATCTCGGCGACGCTCGACGCGTTCGAGTCGCGCTTCGGGAGGACCGAGGGCTTCGAGCGGTATCTCTCCGTTCTGCGCGGCGAGATCGTCCGGCTGACCACCCTCATGCGGGACCTGCTCGACTTCGGGCGTCCCAGCCGGCCCGACTTCACGGAGTGCCGAATGGAGGAGGTGGTGGAGGCGGCGGTGGCCGCCTGCACGCCCCTGGCGCGACGAAGGTCGGTCGTGATCGCCTGGCCGCGGGGAGCGGAGGCGTTCCCCGTGCTCGCCGACCGGGCGCGCGTGACCCAGGTCCTGCAGAACCTCATCGAGAACGCGGTCCACTTCTCGCCCCAGGGCGGGCGGGTGGAGGTGGCGCTCGGAATGACGGGAGACGGGGACGAGCCCTGGGTCGAGTGCGCGGTGCGGGACTCCGGGCCCGGCTTCGACCCCGCCGACCTGCCCCGCCTCTTCGAGCCCTTCTTCACCCGGCGCCGCGGGGGCACCGGGCTCGGCCTCTCGATCGTCAAGCGGATCGTCTACGACCACGGCGGCGAGGTCGCCGCGGAGAACCACGCGGCCGGCGGGGCGGTGGTCAAGGTCCGCCTGCGGGCGGTGCGGTCGTGAGCGTGGCCCCGCTGCGCCGCGCGGGACGGTTCGTGTCCTCGCTCGCGAGCGGGATCGTCCGGCGCCTGCTCCGCCCGCGAGGCCGAGCGCCGGGCCCTGCAGAGCGAGGAGCGGCTGTCGCTGGCGCTGCATGCGGCGGGCATGGCCATCTGGGAGATGGACGCCGAGACCGGCGCGATGTGGTGGTCGGACCGAGGCAGGCCGGCTCTTCGGAATGCCCGCCGGGGTCACGGAGGGGCAGGCCCGTCTGCCCCACGTCCTGCAGCACATCCACGTGGACGACCGGCCGGCCTTCCAGGCCGCGGTGGCGCAGGCGGTGGCGCGCCCCGGCGAGGTGCACCGGGTGGAGGCGCGGGTGGTGTGGCCCGACGGCGCGGTGCGCTGGCTCGAGGCGCGCGGCCAGGCCTGGGTGGACGAGGGAGGGCGGCTGCGCGGGCTGCGCGGCTCGCTGGTGGACGTGACCGACCTGAAGAGGGTCGAGGAGGACCTCCGGCGCAACCTCGCCGAGCAGCGGGTGATCGCAGGAGTGGCCGAGGCGGCGGCCGCGGCGACCGACGAGGAGGCGCTCCTCGCGCGGACGACGGACCTTCTCGACGAGGCCCTCTTCCCCGGCAACTGCGGCTTCCTCCTGCTGGACCCGGAGAAGGGCCTTCTCCACTACGCGCGGTCGTTCCGGTCGCGCCGCCCGTCCGACGAGCTGACGCCGATCAGCCTCGGGCACGGGGATCGTGGGCAAGGTGGCGGCGACCGGGATCGCACGGCGGGTGGACGACGTCGCCCGGGACCCCGACTACGTGGCCCAGGACCCCGACATGCGCTCGGAGATCTGCGTGCCGCTCAAGGTCGGAGCTCACGTGCTCGGGGTCTTCGACGCGGAGAGCCCGACGCTCGGGGCCTTCACCGAGGCGGACGAACGGCTGCTGGGGGTGGTGGCGAGCCACCTGGCGAGCGCGATCGAGCGGCTGCGGTCGGCCGAGGCCCTGCGGGAGAGCGGGGAGCTCTACCGCGCCTACTTCACGGCGTTCGCCCATCGCGCTCTTCGTCTCGGACACCCGCGGGCAGTATCTCGAGGTCAACGGCGCCGCCTGCGCCCTCACCGGCTACGCGCGCGGCGAGCTCGTGGGGATGTCGATCGCCGACCTCCTGGCCGGAGACGACAGCCGGGTCCTCGCGGAACGGCTGGTGGGCCTGCTCGCCCTCGGCGCCGGCCGCAACGAGGTGCGCATCCGCCGCAAGGACGGCTCGGTGCGGCACTGCCTCGTCCACGCCTCTCCGATCGGCGCCGACCGGCTGCTCGGCCTCCTCCTCGACATCACGGACCGCCGCGAGGCGGAGGAGCAGCTGCGCGAGAGCGAGGAGCGCTTCCGGAGCCTTTCGGAGGCTGCCTTCGAGGCGATCCTCGTCCACGACGGCGGGCGGATCGTGGACGCGAACCAGGCGCTGTGCGATCTGGGCGGCTACTCGTGGCACGAGCTCGTCGGGCGCGACGCTTTCGAGTTCATCGCCCCCGAGCACCGCGAGCTGGCGTACCGCAATCTCCTGGCCGACTACGACCGGCCCTACGAGATCGAGGCCCTGCGGCGGGACGGCACCCGCATCCCGGTGGAGGTGCAGGGAAGGTCGTTCCCGTACCGCGGCCAGGTCCACCGCGTGGTCGCGATCCGGGACATCTCGGAGCGGAAGAAGGCCGAGAGGGTGCGCGAGTCGCTCATCCGCGAGCTCGAGGCCAAGAACGCCGAGCTCGAGCGCTTCGGCTACACGGTGACCCACGACCTGAAGGCGCCGCTCGTCACGATCCGAGGCTTCGCGGACTACGTGGAGCGCGACGCGCGCGAGGGGCGCACGGACCGCCTCGCCGCCGACGCCGTCCGCATCATCGACGCGGTGGCGAAGCTGCAGCAGCTGCTGGACGAGCTCTTCGAGCTGTCGCGCGCGAGCCGCCCGGTCGGGCCGCCGGTGGCGGTGCCCGCGGCGGAGCTCGTCCAGGAGGCGCTGCGGCTCGTGGGCGGCCGCCGCTCCGCGACGCAGGCCCGTGTCGAGGTCGCGGGGACGCTCCCCGTCGTCTTCGGGGACCGCGCCCGGCTCGTGCAGGTCTTCCAGAACCTGCTCGACAACGCGATGAAGTTCGCGGGGGCCGCCGAAGCTCCCCTCGTCACGGTGGAGGCTCGCCCGTCGGTCGAGGGGAAGGCCGTCCTCGTCGTCCGGGACAACGGCATGGGCATCGAGCCCCGCCACCGCGACCGCGTCTTCGAGCTCTTCGAGAAGCTCGACCCCCGGGCGGAGGGGTCGGGCGTGGGTCTCGCTCTCGTCAAGCGGGTCGTCGAGTCGCACGGCGGCCGGGTGTGGCTGGAGTCGGAGGGGCGGGGGGCGGGGACGTCGGCCTGCGTGACGCTGCCCCTGGCCGAGCCCGGGAGCGGGGCCAAAGCGCCTACGGTAGAGGCCTTGCGCCTGCGGGAATGAGCGACTCGGGCAGCGGGGCGTCGAGGAACTTCAGGCCGAGGCGCTGGATCCCGTCCATGCCGGCGCCCGAGCCCATCGAGACGTACATCACCTCCGCCCGGGTCTCGTAGCCGTCGAGGAGGAAACGGATCATCTCGCCCTTGTCGAGGGCCATGCGGCTCCGCACGAGCGCCCCGCCCTCGGCGAGCACCTCGGCGAGCGTCTCCTCGACCTGGGCGGAAGGGTCGCGCCAGGTGGCGATGCGCGCGAGACGGACGGCCATCGTCACCTCGAAGCGCTGGAACTGTCGACGCTCGCCGGTCTCCGAGCGGCCCTGGGCCTCCTGGAACACCTCGAGGCTGCCCGGCTTTCCGAGCTGGCGCCACTCCTCGAGCCCCAGCACCAGCTTCTCGGCAGCGTCCGCGACTTCGGCGGGGCAGGGCGACCGCTGGGTGGACTCGAGGAGCACCCAGGCGCCGCCCCGGCAGGAGCAGCCCCTGCCGTGGAGCTCGATGCGGGTCTGTCCGTTCAGCGGCATGCCACGTCGAGCGCGGCGGCGCGCTGCTCCTCGACCAGGCAGTCGGGGCAGATCCCGTGCGTGGCCTCGGCGGGGTCGCGCTCCACGCTCCCGTTTTCTTCCCAGCGGTCGGCACTCGTGCGAACGCGCTCGCACCATGCGCAGACGATGGGGAGCGCCGTGGTGCTCACTGCGGGACCCCGAGGAGGGAGTCGACCACGGCCTCGAGCTGCGGGAGCGGAAGCGGCTTGTGGAGGAAGGCGTCTGCGCCGCGCCGCCGGGCCTCGGCCTCGATCTCGGGCGTCCCGTTGCCGGTGAGGAGGACGACACGGGTCTCGGGCCGGAGGTGGCGGGACAACTGGATGATGTCCAGGCCTTCGATGCCGTAGATGCCGGTCAGGCGCAGGTCGGCGATGACGACTCGCGTACTCGTTGCACGCGAGGAGGGCCTCGGCCTCCTCCTTCTCGGCAGCAGAGTCCACGGTCCAGCCGTTCTCCCTGAAGTACTCGGACAGGGCGAAGCGGATCGCGGCCTCGTCGTCGACGATCAGCAGCCGTCCAGGTCGCGGATCCACGGAGGGAGGCGGAGCACGACCCGTGCCACGGCGGGCGCCGTCGCCTCTCGGCAGGTCGGGCGGGCCTAACACCCGAACTTGCGGTGAGTTGCCCACGTCTGGCCGAAGCCGTGCCCTTTCCGGCGGCTTCCAGCCGGCAGACGCCCTCCAGACTTCCTCCAGACTTTGGACGGGCGTCAGGGAATCCGAGGGAGGGCGATCGAGAACCTCTTGATCTTCTGGTACAGGGTGCTGCGGGGGATGCCCAGGCGCTGGGAGGCCTCCGCGACCCGCCCCCCCATCTCGCGCAGGACGCGCTCGATGTGCACCTTCTCGAGCTCCTCGAGGGTGAGGTGCATCTCGGCGGCGGAGACCTCGGCTGGCTCCGTCGAGGCCGTCCCGGGCTCCTCGAAGCGCAGGTCGGCCGGCTCGAGGACGTCGCGCCCGCCGAGGAGCAAGGCCCGCTCCAGCACGTTGCGGAGCTCCCGGACGTTGCCGGGCCACGAGTAGGCGCGGAGCGCCCGCTCGGCCTCGGGTGAGAGCCGGAGGCCGCGGCGGCCCACGTCGCTCGCGAAGCCCTCGAGGAGCTGGCGCGCGAGGATCGGGATGTCCTCCGGCCGCTCCCGCAGCGACGGCATGCGGAGGGGGATCGTGCTGATGCGGAAGTAGAGGTCGCCGCGGAACTTCTTCTCCTGCACGAGCTGCGGCAGGTTCTGGTGCGAGGCGGCGACGAGCTGCACGTCCACCTGCCGGTCGCGGATCTCGCCGAGGCGCCGGAAGCGCTTCTCCTCGAGGACCTTCAGCAGCTTGGGCTGGACCTGGGGGTCGAGGTCGCCGATCTCGTCGAGGAACATGACGCCGCGGTGCGCCACCTCGAGCAGCCCCTGCTTGGCGGAGACGGCGCCGGTGAAGGCCCCCTTCTCGTGGCCGAAGAGCTCCGTCTCGAGGAACTCCCGGCTGAGGCCGGCGCAGTTCATGTCCACGAACGGCTCCTCGGCGCGGGGCCCGTTCCGGTGGAGCCAGCGGGCGAGGACGCCCTTGCCGCTGCCCGTCTCCCCCTCGATCAGGATCGGGCTGCTCGTGGCCGCCACCCGGCGCGCCTGCTCGGCGAGCGCGCGGATGGCGGCCGAGGTCCCGGTGAAGGGGTCCACGGCCTCGCGGGCCTGCCGCGCGCGCCCGGCGATCTGGCGGCGCTTCTCCCGCTGGCTCTCCAGCAGCCGCTGCAGCATCACGAGCAGGGCGGGCAGCTCGACGGGCTTCGCGAGGAACTGGTCGGCGCCTTCCTTCACCGCCCGGACGGCGAGGTCGATGGTCGCGTGGCCGGTGAGCACCACGACGGGCAGCGACGCGTCGATCTCGCGGATCCGCGGCAGCAGGTCGAGAGCCGTTCCGTCGGGCAGCATGTGGTCGAGGACTACCGCGTCGGGGCGCCCCTCGCGCACCGCCTTCTCGGCGGCGGCGACGGAGTCGGCCTCCTCGACCTCGAGGCCCTCGCTCTCGAGGAAGTCCCGGACCCCGAAGCGAATCCCCGGCTCGTCGTCCACGATGAGGATCTTGGCCAATGGCGCTCGGCTCCCGTCTGCGCGCCGATTGTCGCACGCCGAGGCGGGCGTCGTCCTAGCGCATGGCGATGCGCAGCGCGAAGGCGTGCTCGCCTGGCGGGTGCGCCGGCAGTTCGACCCCCAGGCCCTCCGCCCGCCACTCCCACTTCAGCTTCTCCGCGCTTCCCAGGAGCTCGACGGCGGTGACGGCGGCCGGGGCCATCTCCCCGCCGCGGGCCAGCGTCCGGACGAGGAGACGGCCGTCCGTCGGCCAGGCGAGGGCGATCGCGTAGAGTGTCGTGCCCTTTGCCGTGAAGCGGATGTCCTCCCCGGTGAACGCGGCGCGCCTGGTGTCGTTGAAGCTGCCCTCCACGACGGGGGTCGGCCCCTCGCCGTAGACCAACCACGGGCGCGTGCCGTAGACCGCCTCTCCGTTCGTGGCGAGCCAACGGCCGATCTCGAGCAGGATCCGCTGCTCCTCGTCCGGGATCGTGCCGTCCGGGCGCGGGCCGATGTTCAGGAGGAGGGCGCCGTTCTTCGAGACGATGTCGACGAGGTCGTCGACGATCGAGCCGGCGGTCTTGTAGTCCTGCTCCTTCACGTAGCCCCAGGAGTTCTTCGAGATCGAAGTGTCCGTCTGCCAGAAGAACGGGCGGATCGCCGCGAGCTGGCCGCGCTCGACGTCGAGCACGGCGGCGCCGTCGGGGAAGGCCTTGTGCTTGTAGTTGATGGCGACCGCCTCTCCACGGCCGGCGCCGTGGCCGTAGTAGTAGGCCGCGAACCGGCGCAGGTAGGGCTCGAAGACCGGCTGCTCGATCCACCAGTCGAACCAGACGAGCTGCGGGTGGTACTTCTCCACGAGCTCCACCGTCCGCGCCATCCAGTCGTCGAGGTATTCGGGGTCGGGCGGGTTCGGCTCGCCGTCCGCCGTCTTCTCGGGCTGCGCGGGACCGTAGAGGTCGTTCCACTTCTTCGCGCGGACGTCCGAGTCGAAGGCCATCCCCTGGTCGTAGAACCACCAGTGCTCGGCGCGGTGGGTCGACAAGCCGAAGACGAGGCCCTTCTCCCGCACGGCCTTCGCGAGGTCGCCGACGAGGTCGCGCTTCGGCCCCATCTTCGCCGCGCACCACGCGCTGAGGGCCGTGTCGTACATCGGGAAGCCGTCGTGGTGCTCGGCCACCGGCACGACGAAGCGCGCGCCGGCGCGACGGAACAGCTCCGCCCAGGCGGCGGGGTCGTACTTGTCGGCGGTGAACCGGGGAATGAAGTCCTTGTAGCCGAACTGGGCCTGGGGCCCGTAGGTCGCCACGTGGTGGCGGAACTCAGGGGTGTCTGCCTTGTACATGTTCCGGGGGTACCACTCGTTGCCGAACGCGGGCACCGAGTAGAGCCCCCAGTGGATGAAGATCCCGAACTTGCCGTCGAGGTACCACTCGGGGATGGGCACGGTCTTCAGTGACTCCCAGTCGGGCCTGTAGGGGCCGGCGCCCGCGACGCGGTCCGCCTCGGCGAGCAGCTGGCGTCGAGCCTTGCCCGCGTCCTCGGCACGGACCTCGGCGGCCCAGGGCCCGGCGATCCAGGACGCGGCAACGAGCGCCGCCGCGAGGAGGGCCGGGCGAGATCGCGCGGGGCGGATGGTGGGGAGCCGCATGTCGGCTCCTCAGGCCGGGTGATCGAGGATCGCCTCGCGCGCGGCGTCCCAGTAGAGCTTCCGGCCCGTCCAGTAGGACTGGGCCGCCATGATGCAGGCCACCGAGTGCGCGAAGCCGTCCTCGACCGTGCAGTGCGGCGCCTGGCGGCTGCGCAGGCACTCGAACCAGTTGGCCATGTGCTCGAAGGTGAGGTCGTCGATGCCCATCGGCGGGACCCCGGCCTGCCCGGGCAGCTGGAGGTACGTCGCGGCGCGCTGCCGGTCGATGTCGGCTTGGTCCTCGTGGTTTCCCTTCTCCTCGACCACCTGGTAGCGCGGGCTGCCCTCGCCGCCCATGTTCACGAGGGTCGCCTTCTTTCCCATGTAGCGGGAGAACCCCGGCGAGTCGTTGCCGAAGCTCGTCGAGTAGCTGACGAGGAAGCCCTTCGGATACTCGAGCAGGGCCTGGAAGGTGTCCGGGTTCTCGCGGCCGTCGGGCCAGGCGAAGACGCCGCCGTGCGCGACCACCGAGCGCGGATAGCTGTCTCCCATGAACCAGTGCACGAGGTCGATCCCGTGGCTCATCCACTGGTCGGGAATGCCGCTGGAGAACTCGCGGTAGAGGCGGAACTCGAAGTAGAGACGGGGGTCGAACGGGCGGTCGGGCTTGGTCAGGAGCCATCGGCGCCAGTCCGTGTCGGCCTCGCGGATCTGGGCGACCTCTTCCCGTCCGCGCCACCGCGGACCGTGGTAGTTCCACTCCACCTCGACCTTGCTCACCTCGCCGAGGGCGCCGCTCTGCACGAGGTCGTGCGCGGCCCGGGGGTAGGGCTCGCTCCGGTGCTGGGTCCCGACCTGGACGATCCGCCCGCGCTCCCGCACCGCCGCTCGGGCGGCCTTCGCCTCCTCCAGGACGTTCCCCATCGGCTTCTCGACGTAGGCGTCCTTCCCCGCTTTCGCCACCATCTCCAGAATCGGGGAGTGGGAATGCTCGGGTGTCGAGATCAGGACGGCGTCGACGTCGCGGAGCGCCAGGAGGTCCTCGAGGTACTGGAACGAGCGCGGGGCCCGCCCGTACTGTGCCGCATTGGCGGCGACCGCCTTCTCCCGGTTGACCTTCCAGAGGTCCGCGACCGCGGTCATCTCGACGTTGTGGGCCGACTTCAGCTGCCCGGCGATCGTGACCAGATCGCTGCCCCGGCGTCCGACGCCGATGTGGCCGAGGGAGATGCGGTCGTTGGCACCGAGGATCCTCGCGTAGGAGAGGGCGGTCGACGTGAGCGCCGCCCCTCCGGTCACCATCGCCGACTTGCCCAGGAACGCCCGGCGGCCGACGCGTGATCTCGAGTCGCTCATGAGTGTACCCCCTTCCGTTCCGTGGGGCCCAGCTTAGGCCCTCGGCGGACACCGCCGCAACAGCGCAGTCGATCCAGTTGCGGGAGGGGCGGGCCGGGCGTGACGCTCAGGGTGGGGGGGGCGCAGGCGCGGGCAGCGTCTCGATCGTCTCCGCGGCGGCCTTGGTGTTCTCGATGACGCCGGAGTCGATGGTCTGACCGAGCCGCGAGATGGCCTGGAAGTGCATCTTCGGGCCGTCGATCTCCACGAGCATGAACTCGAAGTCGCGGTCGAAGCCGGTGGCGGAGAAGGCCCGCGGCTGGCCGTAGTCGCCCTTGCGCAACGAGCCCGCGGAGCCGGACACGAAGTAGGTGATTCCCTGCTGGGGCTTCACGCGCTCGTAGATGTGGTCGTGGCCCGAGAAGACCACGTTCACCCCGTACCTGACGAAGAGCGGCTCCAGCATCTTGCGCAGGTCGAGGGACGAGCCGTGGGTCCTGCCGGACGAATACAGCGGGTGGTGGAAGACCGCGATCTTCCAGTCCGAGCCCGAGGACGACAGCTCCTTCTCCAGCCAGGCGAGCTGCGGCGCGTCCAGGTAGTTGCTGTCCAGGGCGAAGAAGCGCACCCCGCCGGAGGCAATCTTGGCGAGGCCACCCTTGGAGGCCCGGAACGTGTAGTAGCGCTGCCCGCCCATGTTGAAGAGCCCGTAGTTGCGCTGCTCCGGGTTGTCGTGGTTGCCCAGCGTGGCGTAGAACTTCACTCCGGCGGTCAGGAGGTCCGCGTAGGGCGCCTCGAACTTCGTCTTGAAATCCGCGGCCGAGTCCGCGCCCAGGATGTTGTCGCCCACGGTGATGACGAAGTTGAACGGGAACTTCTTGTAGAAGAGGGCCATCTGCTGGCCCACCTCTCGCTGCTCGCGGCTGGCCGTACCCATGTCGCCGATGACCGCGAACTTCACGTCTCCCTTGTTGGGGAGCTTGAGGTCCTGCGCCTCGGCGAAGGGGACGATCGCCAGCGAGATGACGACGGCGGCGGAGGACGCGAGGCGCCGGGTGCATCCCTTCACGGCTTACCTCGGCACCGAGCGGTCGGAGATCGCGTCCCTGATGAAGTCCAGGATCACGTTGGCCTCCGTGTCGCGGAGGATGAGGTCCCGCCCCACGAATTGGTACCTCACCTCCTCCGGGAGCTGGGGCAGCTTCAGCAGCAGCGTGGGCGACATGGAGGAGAACGGAGCGTGGTCGTTGTAGGTGGCGTTGACGGCCACCCGCACGACCTCGGTGTGCTCGCGCGTGGGGTTCGCCTGGTTGGGGACGTTCTCCACCGTGGGGTTGCCCTGCTTGATCTCCTTCACCACCTGCTCACGCTCCGGGCCGGCCAGCTCGCGGGCGATGATGCGCCGGAAGGCGGCCTCCACCGACGGCTTGAAGATCTCGCCTTGCTTGGCGTTCCTTCGCTCCGCCTGGATCCCCTTCCTCATCTTGTCCCGGTGGGCGGCGATCTGCTCGGCGGTGGCGTTCGGGCTCACGTTGGGGATGCCGTGGACCAGCTCCTGATGCAGCTCCCGGTACTCCTCGATCTCGTGCTGGAACTTCGCGAGCACCCTGGCGTCCATGTCGACGTCGGCGGTGGGCGCGATGTGCGCGTTCCGGTGCGTGCTGCAGCCCGTGCCACCCGCCAGCAGCATGAGCAGCAGATATGATGCGTTGACCTTCATGCGCTCCTCCCGGCGGAAGTCGTCTCGTTCGCGGACACGCCCCAGGCCCACGGTGCGGTGCCCGGGGAGGGCCGGGGAAGGAGAGCCCGAAGACGTGGGTGAGGGCTCTCTCGATCATGCCCCAGCATGATGCGCCTGTGGAAGCACCGCAACTGCCGACGGAGCCGCCACCCCAGCCGGGGACA
This sequence comes from uncultured Acidobacteriota bacterium, assembly GCA_963697835.1. Classification (GTDB taxonomy): domain Bacteria; phylum Acidobacteriota; class Vicinamibacteria; order Fen-336; family Fen-336; genus DATBSL01. The sequence continues at coordinate 109,519 of CAVOPG010000002.1, forward strand.
CCTCGTCCGAGCGGCATCGGTGATCTGGGCAGGGGATTCATGAGGTCGGGCTCGATCTTGACTTCGCCCCGGGCGGGCCGTAGCGTGTCCCCCCTGGAAGACGAATACCACGCCGTTCCCGGCGTCGGCGACGGCCGACCGGCGATCGCGGACATCCATTCCAGGTGCGATGCCCTGCTCGCCTCCGGTTGGCGGCGGGCCGAGGTCGCCGCCCAGGTCACGGAGAGCGGCGAATCCCTGCCGATCCCTGCCTACCTCAACTCCACGACCGTCGACCGTGTCTTGATCGGCGGCATCCACGGCCGTGAGCCGGCCGGGGCGATCGCGCTCGCGACGTACGGGGGCAGGCTTCGGGAGCTCGGAAGGGACCAGGACATCCTGCTGCTGCCACTCCTGAATCCATGGGGCTACTCCCGTCACATCCGCTATGGACCCAGCGGCCAGAGCGTGTCGGACAGCGATCACCTCCTCGGCCGCGCTCCCGCGGCCGCCTGCCCGGAAGCCGCCGCGATTACCGCCTTCGTCCTGGACTCGGTACGTATCAACTTCGGCAGCGCCGTGCTCGACCTGCACGAGGACCCGGTGTACGAGGCCCCGGAATACCACCTGGAGGGTCGGGGGTCCTATCTCTACGTCTCCGGCGACGGCGGCCTGGCGCATCCGGTCACCCGACGTGTCTACCGCTGTCTCGAGGCGAGCTCGTTGCCGCTGGTCAAGGACGGCGTCACCCGATTCGGCGAGCGCCTGGTCGACGGGGTCGTCGTCGACACCGAGGACGGCTCGATCGACGAGCTGCTCGCCAAGAAGCGTGCCTGTTCTCCGGTGATCACCGTCGAGATCGCGTTGCACACCGAGACGGAGCCGCCGTTGTCGGAGCGGGTCTCCACGTACCTGGAAGTCCTCGACGCCTTCTTCGGGCCCTGACCGTCGGCCCCCCTCGACACATGTGCGAGGAGTCCTGAGATGAGCGACGCCCGCCAGCGCTTCTTCGACTTCATGAGCACCATCAACCCGCTGACCATCGTCTTCCTGATGTGCGTGGGCTTCTCGATCCTCACCTATCTGATCCCGGGCGGGGAGTTCGAGCGGCAGGCGGTCGTGGTCATGGGAAAGGAACGCTTGATCGTGGTGCCGGGCTCGTTCCATCCCGTTCCCTCGAGCCCCCAGGGGTTCCTGCAGCTCTGGACGGTGTTCATGCGCGGCGCGGTCGAGGGCGCCGAGCGGTCCTTCGTGATCATGCTGTCCGCCGGCGCGATGACCGCCATCATCGCCACCGGGGCGATCAACGCCGGGATCAACACCCTCATCCGGAAGACCGGACGGTTGGGCCTCGGCTTCATCCCGATCATGGTCTTCGCCATCGGGCTCTGTGGCGCCACCTTCGGCATGTACGAGGAGGGGATGCCCTTCATTCTCGTCATGGCGCCGCTGATGCTGGCGATGGGTTTCGACTCAATGGTGGCGGTCTTCATCCTCTACTGGAGCATCGCCGTCGGGTTCGCCTGCGGCATCACGAACCCCTACAACGTGGCGATCGGGCAGGCCATCGCCAACGTTCCGCTCTACAGCGGCGCCTGGTTCCGGGTGATCAGCTTCGTCGTGTTCATGACGATCACCAGCCTCGCGATCATGCGGTACGCCGCGCGGATAAGGAAGGACCCGCGAAGGTCGCTGTCGTTCGCCGAAGACATGGTGAACCGCGGTCGGCTGAAGACGGACTCCACCGTCGCCGAGGACTACCGGATGACCCCGCGTCGTGCGCTGACCCTCGGACTCGTCGTCGTCAGCTTCGTCGTCCTGATGTACGGACTGACGGCGCTCGACTGGGGGTTCCGCGAGATCGGATCGCTCTTCCTCTGGATGGGGATCGCGATCCCGATGGCCGGCGGGATGTCGGCGGCCTCCATGATCGAGAAGAACATCGAGGGGATGAAGAGTGTGGTGATCGCGGTCGTGATGATGAGCGCCGCCCAGATCCTCTACTTCATCCTGAACGACTCCCGGATCCTGGACACGATCCTGAACTACTTCGCCGGCTACCTGGGCGCCGTGCCGAAGTTCGTCGTCGCCTACGTGATGTTCGCGATCAGCGCCGTGATGGCCTCGCTGCTGGGCAGCGCCTCCGGCACCGCGGCCACCCTGATGCCGATCCTGGCCCCGCTGGCGGACGTTCTGCACTTCTCCAAGCAGATCGTCGTCCTCGCCTTCCAGTTCGCCACCGGTGCGTTCAACTTCTGGATGCCGTGGGACGGCATCGCGTTCACCATCTGCTCGATGGGAGGGGTGGGCTTCTTCAAGTACATCCGCCACACAGCGAAGTTCGCGGTGCTCGTGTACGTCCCGACCGCCCTCGTCCTGCTGTCGATCGCGGTGCTGCTGGACTACAGATGAGCAACGGGTCGGGTCGACCTACTGGAGCACCGCCCAGGCCAGCCCGTCCGGTCCCGGCCCCGTCGCGATGCGCGCGGTCACCGCGAGCGTCTTGAGATCGACGACCGCCACCCCGTTCTGGGAGCCGACCGCCACGAACGCGCGCGACCCATCCGGCGACACCAGGATGCCGGCCGCGCCGCCAGCGACGTCGATCCGCTTGATCTCCTTGCGTGTCGTGGCATCCAGCACGATCAAGTCGGTGCCGCCCAGATCGCTGATGAGGACGTGCTTTCCGTCCGGCGTGAACTTCAGCCGGTTGGCCCTCCGAAACGGCACGCTGAGCGTTTCTGCCACCTTCTTCGCTGCGGTATCGACAATCGACACGCTGCCGTCCTGCGCGTTGGCGACCCATAGCTCCTTGCCGCCCGGCGACAGGTCGAATCCCTCGGCGCCTCTGCCAACGGGCACCACCGCGACGGCCCAGTCGCTCAGCGGCGGGCCGCCTCGCTGCGGGCCGGTGGTCGGCTCGACGATGCAGACCGTCGCGGACGAGACGTTGGACGTGAAGAGCCGCTTGAGGTCGCTCGACACGATCACCATGTGGGTCCGGTCCTGCCCCGTGCCGATCACCAGGTCGACCTTCGCGGTCGACGGATCGTAGCGAGCGAGAACCTTGGCGCCCTCGGCCGTGAAGTACACCTTCCCGCCGGCGAGCGTGATCCCGTGAGGTCTACTGAGCGCCCCGAGATCGATTGGAGGCAACGCCTTCCGGGCCGCGACGTCGACCACGGAGAGCGTGTTGTCGAAGCCGTTGCCGGCGTTGTAGTTCGTGATGTAGGCGAGCCTGCCGTCCGACGTCGCAATGACCTCGTGCGGATCAGGGCCTGTGGGTACTGTGCCGAGCACCTTCAGCGTTTCGGCATCCACGACCGCGAGAGTGTTGTCGCCCTTGTTGATCGCGAGCAACAAGTCGGTCGCCAAGGCCGTCCTGGCCGCCGTGCCGCACACAAGCCCTGCCAGCAGTAACCGTGTGGCTCTTCTCTTCACGAGGGTCGCTCCTCCAAGCTCAAGGCCCAGGAGTCCAGTGCCGGGCCAATCGGCACGACCAAACGATAGCACTCTTGATCGGCACGCCCGAGGGGCTGCTTTCGACGCCCTCCACCGGTCCGTGCCTGAAGCAGGGGCATACAATCGCCGGATGCTGAGTCGCCGCCGCTTCCTGAAGGTCCCGCCGCTCGCGCTCGCCGCCGGCGCCGTCGCCCGTGCCGCCGACGCCACGGGGCAGGACGTGCCGCCGCCCCGGGAGCATGCGCGCACCGTAGAGCCGCCTCCGCCCCTGCCTCAGCCCGAGCTGTCCGCGGGCCACCGGGGCCCGCGGGTGAACGCGAAGTACGACACGTACATCCGCAACCCGCTGGTCGAGCGCAACGAGTTCTTGCGCATGGAGCCGGACGATGTGCCCGTGCCGTCCTTCGACGTCTCGCGCGGAGTGCTGCCCGAGCCGTCCTGGGAGGGGCACGCGTCTACGATCGACTGCTACTGGAAGGCATGGCAGCTCGCGTTCTCCCACCTGATGCGGCCCGAGCCGGCGAGCGGCTTCGTCGCGAACTTCATCGACCCCGCGTTCAACGACTGCCTGTTCATGTGGGACTCGTGCTTCATGGTCATGTTCGGGCGCTACGGCGCGAGCGCGTTCCCGTTCGTCCGCACGCTCGACAACCTCTACGCGAAGCAGCACCCGGACGGCTTCATCTGCCGCGAGATCGGTCGCACCGACGGCGCCGACCGCTTCTTCCGCTACGACCCGGACTCGACCGGTCCCAACGTGCTGGGCTGGACCGAGTGGGAGCACTACCGCAACTTCGGCGACCGCGAGCGCCTCGCGCGGGTGTTCCCCGTGCTGCGCGCGTACCACCAGTGGCTGCGGGCGTTCCGCACCTGGCCCGACGGGAGCTACTTCTCGTCGGGCTGGGGCTGCGGCATGGACAACCAGCCACGGCTGAACCGCGACCTGCCGTACTACAACCACGCGCATTCGCACGGCTGGATGACGTGGGTCGACACCACGCTGCAGCAGGTCCTCTCGGCGCGCCTGCTCGTGCGGATGGCGCAGGAGCTCGGGGCCGCGGACGACGTGGCGGACCTGCGCGAGGAGGCCGAGCGCCTCTCGCGCTTCGTGAACGCGGAGCTGTGGGACGAGACGGCCGGCTTCTACTTCGACCGCTGGAACGACGGGCGGCTGAACGGCGTCAGGAGCATCGGCGCGTACTGGGCGCTGCTCGCGGGCGTCGTGCCGATCGAGCGCCTCGACCGCTTCGTCGCGCACCTCGACGACCCGCGCCGTTCAAGCGGCCGCACCGCGTCCCGTCGCTCGCCGCCGACACGCCCGAATACGACCCGAAGGGCGGCTACTGGCGCGGCGGCGTGTGGCCCTACCCGAACTACATGGTGCTGCGCGGCCTCACGCAGGTCGGCCGCGACGGGCTCGCGCACGAGATCGCGCGCAACGACGTCGGCAACGTCGTCTCCGTCTTCGAGAGCAGCGGGACGTTGTGGGAGAACTACGCGCCGGAGTCGGCCGCGCCCGGCGACCCCGCGCGGCGCGACTTCGTCGGTCCCGGGGGCCTGCCGCCGATCGGCGTGCTGTTCGAGTACGTCTTCGGGCTACGGCCCGACGCGCCGGCGCGGCGGCTCGTCTGGGACGTGCGCCTGACGGAAGCGCACGGCATCGAGCGCTATCCGTTCGGGCGCGAGGTCACGATCGATCTGTCCTGCGCGCGCCGCCGCTCTTCCGACGAGCGACCGCGGATCGAGGCGCGCGCGAGCGCCCCGGTGGATCTCGAGGTGCGCTGGGCCGGCCGCTCGGACGTGATGCGCATCGGAAAGGGACCAGTCCGTTCCGCTCGGTGATGAGGGTCCGTGACGCCGGTCTCCGCGCCGATCCGAGAAAGCCCTTCGCGATAGCCCGGAGTACAGGAACAGGCGTCGCCGAGCCAACCCCGCCGCGCGGACGGCACCAGCGCACGGTAAGACGCCTCAGCCCTCGAGCGGCCGGGCGCTATACTGCCGCGCAAGAGCCGAGAACGGCCTGAGGTCCTGCGGAGCGATGTGCCCAGTGCCGGACGAGTGCCTGTGACGCGCGGCAGAGGGCTCGGCCTGCGATACGACCGGGCCTGCCTTCTCCTGCTCACGGCCCTCCTCCACGCGCCGGGATCCGGCGCCGCGCCGGGGCGTCAGGTGTCAGTGCTGCGCCCGATGCCGGGTCGTGAAGCCTTGGCGGTCCGAGTGGTCGATGCCGCCAGCGGTGAGCCCCTGCCCTCGCGGATCGTCGTCCGCGACGCCGCCGGGAGGGTCGTCGAGAGCAGGTACGAACGCCTGGCCGGTGTCTTCACCGACGAGCGGGGAATGCTCGAGATGCCGCTGCGGCCGGGTGCCTACTCACTCGAGGTGCAGCGGGGGATCGACTTCCTTTCGAAGGAGCTCTCCTTCGACGTGCACCCGGGAGTGGGAGCGGAGGCCACGGTGCCGCTCGAGCCGTGGCTGCGACTTCGCGAGATGGGCTGGGCCAACGGCGACGCCCACGCGCATCTGTACGCCGACACGTCCGGGGACTCGGCGATGCTCGCGACGGTCCGGAGGATCTGCCGGGCGCAGGGTGTCGACTTCCTGTGCGCCTGCCAGACCTGGGCTGGATACACCGGCGAGGGCTGGCGAGACGCCTTCGCGGCGCACTCCGACGCGCGCTTCCGGCTGCTGTACGGCGCGGAGATGCCGAAGTACCGCACCGGCCACACCTTCTGGTTCGGGCTCGACTCGACGCGCGGCCTCTTCACCGACAGCATGGACGTCACCTACGAAGACGCCTACTTCCAGTCCTCCAGCGGATCCGGGTGGACGTTCGACTCCCTGCCGTTCCCCGCGATTCCCGACATCGAGCTCGTCTCGCGGCTGCGCGTCGCCGAGGACGCCGTCGCCGTCGTCCCGCACCCTACTTCCTGGTGGTGGCAGAAGCGGGGTGAGAGCGAGAAGTACGTGACGAACGTCGCGGTCTCGCTGTCGGCGGGTCTCCTGACCGGCGGTGCCTGGGGCGCCATGGTCGTCATGGGGTACGACCGCGACCAGGACTTCTACCAGGACCTCTGGTTTCACATCCTCGACGAAGGCTACCGGATGGCGGCCGTTGGCGAGCTCGACGGGGGCTATGGTCCGGACGGCCGCTTCTACTACGGCTCCGTGAGGACCTACGCGAACGTGGGGAAGGAGATGGATCGCTCGAGCCTGGTGCGCGCCGTACTCTCGAACCACACGTTCGTGACCTCGGGCCCGATCGTCCTCGCGCGACTCGGGGAGGAGTACGAGCCCGGCGACGTCGTCCCCGCCGACGGCCGCGCACGAGAGCTTCGGGTGCGAGCCTTCGCCTCGGGCGACCGCCGCGACCGTCTCATCTACGTCGTGCTCTTCCGGAACGGCCGCATCCATCGGCTGTGGGACCTGAGGCGCCGCTCGCCACGCCGCTTCGTGGGCCGCATCCCGCTCCGCGAGGAGTCCGACGCCTGGTACGTCTTGAAGGCGTACAGCGGCCAAGCCACCCGCACGCCCGGGCAACTCGACGTGAGGGCGAACGCCGAGCAGATCGCAGCCGGCGGTCTCCAGGGCTCGCTGCCCGAAGACGGCGACGTGTGCCTCACCAGCCCGCTCTACTTCCGGCGCCCGGGACTGCCCGCCGAGCCGGCACCCCTTCGCCCGAGGGTGCGGCTGAGGCTCGTCGATCCGGCGAGCGGCACGCCGGTGAAGGACGTCACGGTGCGCGTGCAGGTGAGAGGACGCACCGTCGACAGGCTGTCGGCGCCGCTCGGCGAGCTCGAGGCGGAGGTGCCGGTCGGCGCCGTGCTGGTGCTCGAGGCGCCCGGGCGGCCGGCACTCCATCGCACGCTGTACCTCGACTACCCCCCGCTGCGCGACCGGGTGGAGAGGCTCGCCAACGGCTCGTGGCTCGAGGACTTCGGCGGTCGCGCCCGCCTGCGGCCGGGCCAGGTGCCGTGGCGGGCCTTCGGGTTCGCGGAGACGAAGGCCCTTCTGGCCGCGGTGGACTGGACCGTGCCCTGGCAAGCCAACGAGCGGGACCCGCTCTGGGCGCGGCTCGAGTCGGCCTTCGAGTGACCCGCGGCGCGGCGGCAGCCGCCGGTGAAGGCCGGGCCCTGCGAATCCGAGCCCGCCCTGGGGCTGCATGTCGGCGGCATTGGGCCCTGGGTGAGCGCGTGTTGCGGGGACGCCAGGCCACGCGCCTGGCGCGCGCCTTTGTACGTCGCGCGGCTCGTGCGGTCTGCAAGATGGACGACGCGCTCGACGTTGCGGACGGCTCGTCGGAAGTGCTGCGAAAAGGCGATCTGGACCTTGCTGGCGCGGCGTTGCGCGACAGACGCGCCCTCTGTCACCGGCCGCGGCTGTTCGGCGGCCGCCCGACCTCGCCCGCAAGCTCAGCGCTCCCCGGGAACGTCTCCGTGAAGGAGAACGCGTAGGACGTCGGACCCTTCTCGGCAAGGTGGGCGAGGCGCTCCTTGGCCTCTTCGATCGACGGTCGATGACCCGCCGGGACCCACCAGAGCGCAGCGTAAACGCCTTCGAATTTCTCGAACCAGTCACGCCGCTGTTGCAGCAGCTCGCGATGGCGGGTCTCGAACACGTACACCCTCAGGTGCTCGACGCTCTCCCACACCGACATGTTGATGAGAATGCGGTCGTCGTCGTAGGGGCGCAGCTGCGTGGCGTTGCCCTCGGCGGTCTGCAGGCGCCACACGAAACCCGGACTCCGCTCCGCGAGGGCGTTGATCTCGTCCAGGCGCGACACGAATCCCGCCAGCTCCGGGCACTCCAGCGGCGCCTTGATCCGCCCGATGTTCACCTGGGCCAGGTGCGCGCTCTGCGGCATTACGCTCGACCCTCCTCGTCCTCTGGATGGACGACGATACCACCGTGTTCCGGGACGGAGCTCCTCTGTTCTCTCGCGGCTGCGGGTCCGGCTCACCGCGTGAGCCGGGGTGTCCGGCCCGCCGCCGAGGCTCCTCGGGGATGGGGGAATCGGCCGCCTAATGGCGATCGTAGACGGCTTTGGCCTTCTCGGTCGTCCCGGGAGCGGCGCCCACGTCGACCAGGGTCTTGCCGTCAGCGGAGGGGGTCAGCGTGTCCTTGTACATCACCTTGCCCTCCCTCTTCCAGGTCACGTCGAGCGCAGTCGTGCCGCTCTTCGCGATGGCGCACGTCCACCCGGACGGCCAGACGGGGCCGGTCGCAGGATAGTCCTTGCCATCGAACTTCGCGGCGCAGGATGCCTTCTCTTCGACGAACGTCAGAGTCATCCCATCCGACCCGCCCGGGCTGATGCTCATCGTCCCCGGGGACCCGATCTTGAGGTTCTTCGTCTTCCACTTGCCGGCCAGACCCGGCCCGCCGGAGAGACGTTCGTAGACGGCCACGTCGTTGGATGCCTCGCCGCTCGCCTTGATGTTCCTTGCGTCGACGCTCAGGGTTTTGCCATCCGCGGCGAGCTTCAGGGTGGCGGTGCCAACGACCTTCGCGTTGGCCTTGCTCGTGACTTCCCAGGTGTTGGCATCGACGGCCTTCCAGGCGGACGAGGTTCCCCAGGGAGTCGCGTACTCCTTGCCGTCGGTCTTGAACGTGTAGGACTGGCCATCGGCCGTGAACTTCATCTGACCGCCGGCCATCCCTTCGTACGTCACGGTCGTCTCGCCGAAGTCGCTCTTGGCTGGGTTCAGCTTCCACTGCCCGACGTACGGCGGATCGGACGCCCACAGGACCGTGGCGCCGAGGACGACCAGAGCCAGGACCACGACAGGTCGAACGGAGGCGCGCATCGCTCGGACTCCTTCTGACAAGCCTCAAGACCCGGCCGCCGTGGGTGGCAACCCACGGGCCGATCCGGACACGACTGGCGTGAGCCACTCACGGGTGTTTCTGCCGCTAACCTAGGCCGCCCCCGTGGTCGCGTCAAGGTCTCTGCCGGACACGCGAAGGAAACTGGGTCTCGCCGCCGGGAGTCACGTTTCCCACTCGTCGTCGGTCGACGGGATCAGCATTCCCGTGACGGTGGGAACGAATGTCCTATCGGGTGACGTGTCAGGACTGCGGCGCGGGGGCAACGGGCCGCAGCAGGAGGTCCTGGAAGTCGAAGCTGAAATCGGTTGCCGGGGAGACGGCGCGCATCTTGACCTCCTCGACCTTGCCGCCGGGATCCAGGGCGAAGGTCACGAAGGCGTCGGCGCGCAGCTCCCGGTCGCGCCAGCGCGCGACGAACGTGTCGTACTGCCAATGCTCGAGGTCGCCCACGAGGGCGGGGGTGCGGCTGAAGCGGATGACGAGCTTGCCTTCCTCCAGGGCAATGGCGACGTCGCCGTACCAGTCGTCGCGGTAGCCACCCGCGTAGCCTTGGAGAGGCAGGGAGGGGCGCGAGGCCGCGTTGCGGGCTGCGTCGGTCTTGCGCTCCTCTTCGGCCGTCTTCTCCCGCTGCCGTGCCTCGGCCTTCTGGAAGGCGGACAGCCACTCGGTCCGGGGCGCCCCGAGGAAGTGGTCCACCACGGGGTAAAGGACAGCGGCGTAGGCGACGTCCGCCTCTTGGTTGGTGAGCACTGCGATCCCCAGCCCCACGTCGGGAATGCGCAGGACGTGCGACACGTAGCCGGGCAGGCCGCCGGAGTGCCGAATCGTCTTGTGGCCGCGATAGTCGCTGATCAGGAGCCCCAGGCCGTAGCCCCGGAACTGGGGGCGGAGGCCCGCGAGCTCGGCGGGCGGATCGGAGATCGGGATGGGGGTGACCACGGACGCGAGGGTCTTGGCCGTGGCCTCGGAGAACAGGCGTGAGCCATCGCCTAGCCTGCCGTCGGCGAGCAGCACCTGGAGCCAGAGCGCCATGTCTTGCGCACTCGAGTTGATGCCGCCCGCGGGGTTGGTGTTGTCGCTCGCGAAGGGACTGACGGGGCGCACCACGCCGTCGATGCGGGCGTGCGGTGTCGCGACATTCCCGCCCTCGAGCGCGCCCGAATGGGTGACGTTGCTGCCGGTCATCCCCACCTTGTCGAGGATGCGGTGGGTCACGAAGTCTTCCCAGCTCTGGCCGCTCACGGCCTCGATGACCTGGCCAGCCACGAGGTAGAGGACGTTGTCGTAGGCGTAGGCGCTGCGGAAGCTCGTCACTGGCTTGAGGAAGCGCAACCGTCGGGCGATCTCCTTGCGATCGTACGTGGAGGGCGGCCACCAGAGGAGGTCGCCGGCCCCCAGGCCCAGGCCGCTTCTGTGCACGAGGAGGTCGCGCACCGTCAGCTCGCGGGTGACCCAGGGATCCCACATCTGGAAGCCCGGGAGGTAGCGAACGACGGGCGCGTCCCACTCGATCTTGCCCTCTTCGACCAGCAGGCCGAGAGCGGTGGCCGTGAAGACCTTCGTGTTGGACGCGATGCCGAATCGGGTCTGGGCATCGACGGGCGCGGGGTCCCCGAGCCTGCGCACGCCGTAGCCCTTCGCGAGCACGACCGCGCCGTCCTTCACCACGGTCACCGCGAGGCCGGGGACCTCGAAGGCTCTCATCACCTGGTCCACGTACGCGTCGAACCCGGCGGGCAGGGAGGCCGAGGCTGGCGCTGCCGGTCGCGCTGTCGCCGCTCCGGCGAGGGGCGCGAACGTCATCACGCAGACAGCGAAGGTGGCGGGGATGCGAAGTCGGGGCATGGAACCTCCCAGGGGAGTTCCGAGTGTACCTCCCTTCTCCCCGGAGGCGGCCTCCGAGTAAGGCGACGGCTATTTCCAGTAGGTCCTGGGCGCCGCTTGTCTCCGGCCACGTAGCCTGCACTCCTCTCCAGCTCGGGGTCATCTTTCCGGCTGCTCGCCCATGGCCGCCCCTACCTTCCGCCGGAATCAGCGATCACGATGGGCTGGAATACGCACCTACCCGCTGGAGATAGAATCTCGGACGTTGTCGGGAGGTGTTGAGTGCTCGCACTGCTCCTCGCGTTGATGCCCGTCCTGGGCCACGCCGCCCCTCAGAACCCGCGAGCCGCAGCTCCACGACGTACCTGAACTTCGGCGGCCGATGCCCGGACCATACCTTCACGGCGGTGATCTTCCAGGCGAAGCAGTCGCAGTTCCCGAACGTGCAGGCATACGAAGGGAAGAAGGTGGAGGTCCGAGGGGTGGTCCAGCTCTACAGGGGGAAACCCGAGATCATCCTGAACAAGCGAGGGCAATTGCGGATGCCGGATTGAGACGTCGGAGACAGGGGGATCGATCGTGGTCGGAGCCTCGGAGCTCTATCCCCAGCGTGTAATGCCGACTCGGTGTAGAGCAGGGAGAGAGACATGAACTCGGTCTTGGTACTCCCGCTGCTTCTTGCCACACCCCAGATGGCCGTAGGTCAGGAAGACGAGATCAGGAAGGCTTTGGCCGGGTGCGCAGCTCTCGACATCGAGACCGCACGCCTCGACTGCTTTGAACAGTTAGCGCGTGCCGTAGCACGAGTGCCTCCCGAGGCCCCCAAGCCGCCCGAGCCTCCCAAGTCCAGGTTCAAGGGCTCAGCGGGCCCGGGGAAATGGGATGTCGGTGCTGCAACTGATCCGATTGACGACAGCAGGATCGTTGCTCTTGCACTCGTCGATGAAACCGAGAGTCTTCAACTCGTGCTCCGATGCAAACAAAGCAAGCTCAGTGTGTGGGTGGCAACGGAGAAGTATCTGGGAGGTGAATCAGTACGCGTACTCACGCGTATCGGTGACGCCAAAGCAGAAGGCAGGCGCTGGCCGATCGTGATGAATCACAACGCGGTCTATCCGGGAGACGCGGGTGCCTTCATCAGAACGCTGTTGTCGGCGCCGCGCCTCGTCGTCCAAGTTCAGCAGTATGACGAGATCCCCATCACGGGCGTATTCAAGTTGGACGGCTTGCCAGGCGTGGTGGCGCCACTCAAGGAAGCCTGTCGGATACCCTGACGCACCGGAGTGGACCGCCCAACAAGGGCATGAAGGAGCTGACGAAGCCTGGTCAACTTCGGAGCTTCGCAGTTATCCCCGGAGTTCGACGGACCGGCGCGCGAGCGAGACGCTGTCTCTGAAGCGTGTCCAAAGGGGGGAGAATATGACCAGGACTGCCACGAGGTCTGGAGTGGTGGCTCTGGCTGCGTTGGTCCTGCCTCTCTGTTTGACGTTGGCGTGTCAGAACAGGACGGCCATGGCGGAGTTGGAGAAGTTCAGGGCCGAGGCCGCGATCGAGAGGCAGAACGAGGCTCTCGCGAAGCGCGTATTCGATGCGTTGAACAAGCGAAACGCGGCCATCTATGAGGACTCGTATGCGCCAGAATATGGGTGGCACTTTCCGGCCAACAACCCGAAAGGCCTGAGCCGCGAAGAGGAAGCCGGCTTTGTCAAGCTGCTCTGGCTGGGATTCCGCGACATCCAGTGGACCATCGAGGAGACGACTGCCAGCGGCGATACGGTTGTGGCGCGGTTCAAGGCGGCACGCACACGGGCGAGTATCAGGGTCTCCACGCCACGGGGAACCGGTTCGAGACCGGTGGGGTTTGGACAGCCCGCATCAAGGACGGCAAAGTGGTCGAGGTGCGAGAGGAGGCTGACGTCTTGGGGTGGATGCAGCAACTCGGCATGGAGCTTAGGCCGAAGACGACAGAGAAGAAGTAGCCCCGCGCAGCACTGTGCGGAGGCGTGCGGCTACAGGCAGCGAAAGCTGGGGCCGTCGAAGCGGATGCAGCTGACGAAGCTGGCGCAAGCGAGAGAGCTATGCAGCTGATCAGCCGTGTTCGCCGCCTGTCTTGAAGGCGCTGCCTGTCCTAGGGAGTGGAGGCCGATTTGTTGACGCCACAGATAACATAGCTCCGCATGTTGGTGAGATGGGAGGGGGAGACTCCGCCGGACGCGGAGGGGTGGTACGACGTACTGCGCGAGGCGCTGGGCGAGGAAGGCGTTCGCTCCTGGGTCAGCTTCTACCGGGAGCCGGAAGGCTGGCGCTTCGACCTTGAGCACCGTCAGGCGTCCGGTTCGGATCGGCCCACCGTCGCGGCGGACGAGAGCATCGCGCTCCACGTCTACACGCTCCTGGTCGAGAGTGGCAAGCCCCTCGATCCGGGCTGGAGGCCGTTCGCGCCGAGCCCGCCGGAGGCGATCGTCCGGACGCCGGTATCGATCATCGACCCGGCAGCGCCGCCCGTCGCCGAAGCAGCACCGGCGCCCTTGGGCGAGGCACTTCCGCCCGCGGCTGAAGGCAATCTCCCGGCCGGTGGTCCCCGTCGCCGTAACCGGAGTCCTACGCCACCCGAGCCTGTCCGCGAGGCGAAGACGGAGTCTGTCGAGGCCACCCAACCCGTTCCCCCGCCCGCCCCCCGTCCGCCTGGGTGGCGGGGCCTCCGGCCTGCAATCGTCTATCTGCCCGCCGTCCTGCTAGTCGCCCTCGCGGGGTGGCTCTCCCGGGACAGGCTTCAGTCTCGCCCCGCGTCACCCCCCGCCCCTTCGCCCTCCGCCACGGTGAGCCAGGAGGCCCTTACCGCGGAGAAGAGGCTGAAGGAGCTGGAAGCCGTCGTGGCCCAGCTGCGGCAGGAGCGTGCTCAGGTGTCCCCGGGACGACGCCCGGCGGCTCCCGCGCCGATTGGGGCGACGCAGCGGGCCTCCGGGCGACCGTCCACGCAGCCCGTGGAGGAGCGTGCGGACGAGATCCTCGCACCGACCCCTGCCCCGGGCCCGACCCCCACGCCTGCGCCCCCCCCTGCCGCCGGGCCCGCGCCCACCGACCTGCCGTTGCCCACCGACCTGCCCGTCTCTACCGACGCGGCTGTGACCACCGCCCCCGTGCCCGCCGCTGCGGCCGAGCCGCTTCCGACGCCGTCACCCGTGCAGCCCGGGGCGATGGTGGACGTGAACGATCCCGGTCTTGCGCCCCCGGTGGCCCTGACGCAGACGCGACCGCTCTATCCGCCCCTCGCCCTCGAGCGCCGGCTTTCCGGCAAGGTCTGGCTCAAGGCCTTGGTGGACGAGACGGGCGCGGTCGTCGAGGTTTCCCTCGTAAGGGCTTCTCCACGGGGAGTAGGCTTCGAGGACGTGGCGACGAAACACGTGCGCACGCGCGTCTACAGGCCGGCGACCAAGCAAGGCGCACCGGTGCGCGTCTGGCTGCCGATCGTGGTCGAGTTCGTTCTACCTCGTCGCTGAAGGCGAGGTGGAGGCCCTCACCGCGCCGGGCACCCTACAGCGCTGGGCGGAGGCTGCGGTGTCACGCCTGTGTCCCGGCCCATCCCGATGCTGAGCGACGTCCTGATCCGCCACACGAAGGCGCCGCATCGGGCCGCCTCGAGCTGCGCGACGACACGGTGAAGGGGCTCGTCTTCCGCCTCACCGCAACCGACGTCCGGACGTGGTCCGTCTCCTACGCGAGGACTTCGACGGCGACCCCCAGGCTGCTGAACTGCCCCGGGCACCGTGGACCTCCGCTCCGGTGAGACGCGCCCGCATCAGCGCGAGGACGGGATCACGAAGGTGACGAGGGCTTCCTCCAGCGGCTCGCGGGCTACTTCTGCACCGGCTCCGTGAAGGACGAGGTTCTCCCGATCGTCCACGCACCCGGCGGGAACGGAAAGACCAAGTTCGTGGAGACGCTCCGCGCCTGCCTCGGCCACTGCTACGTGACGGGTGTCGCGATGGAGACCCTCATCGTGACGAGCGGAGAGCAGCTGTCGCTATCGCCATGGCCGGTTGCATCGGGGAGCGGGTCATCGGGGGCGAGGTGCCCAGCGACGAGACGTGGGAGCACGACAGGCAGGATGCCGCCACCTGCGGACCGACAGGTGCCGGCCGCCTACGTCGAGACGATCGCCCGGAAGGTGGAGCGCATTCTGACGCGGTATCGGCCGATCTGTCATGATGTGGCTTCAGCAGTCGGTGTCGTCGTCACGGCAAGTCGGGTGGCGTGGGGTAGGCTCAGGACGGAGAACGTACGAGAGCACGAGACCGTGACCGCCCCAGTCGTTGGGGTCTGAGAACTGAGACGGGACTAGCGTGCGGAAGAGCTGGGGGCTGGCTTTCTTTCTTTTCGCCCGGGGCATTCCCTCCTTCCTGCCGGCGGGCACTGCCGACGGTGATTGGGGCAACGCGAAGGGCGCTGGCCCCCCCCCGCCGCCGTCGGGTCCGGTTAGCATCTGGGGTGGTGGTGGCAGCCCAAGCCTGACGAACAAGAACGACGGGCAGCCGATCGAGTTCGGCGTGACGTTCCGCTCCTCAGTCGCGGGTTACATCACGGCGCTCCGTTTCTACAAGGGGAAGCTAGACACGGGCAGGCACGTGGGCAGCCTCTGGAGCAACACGGGGACGCTCCTCGCCAGCGCCACATTCACCGGCGAGACGGCGTCAGGCTGGCAGCAAGTGACGCTCCCGTCGGCCGTCCCGATCGCGGCCAACACCACCTACGTCGCCTCCTGCCATTCCTCTTCGGGCTACTACGTGGCGACGACCGCGTACTTCGCGAAGGCCTTCACGAACGGGTCTCTGACGGCCCTGGCGGACGGAACGGACGGTGGGAACGGCGTCTACAGGTACGGGGCCTCCGCCTTCCCGATTCGCACCAACGCCTCGGCCAACTACTGGGCGGACGTCGTCTTCAGTGCCCAGGCGCCGGGACCGGACACGACCCCGCCCATCGTGGTCGCCAAGAGCCCCACGAACGGCAGCTCGGGCGTCCTGGCCGGCACCAACGTCACGGCGACGTTCAGCGAGCTGCTGGCGCCGAGTACGGTGAACGACAGGACCGTGCAGCTCCGCGACGCCGCCGCCCAGATCGTCCCCGCCACCGTCACCTGGGACCCGATCAGGAGCTCCACGATTCTCCATCCGACGGCTTCGCTCGGTCTCGCCATTTCGACGACCTACACTGCCACCGTAAAGGGAGGTTCCGGCGGGGTGACGGACGTCGCGGGCAACCCGCTCGCCGCCGACGCCACATGGACGTTCACCACCCAGGCCCTGCCTCCCCCGCCACCAAACGAGGGGCCGGGCGGACCGGTCCTCGTCATCGGCTACTCGGGCAACCCCTTCTCGCGCTACTACGCAGAGATCCTGCGGGCGGAGGGCCTGAACGCCTTCGAAGTGATCGACATCACAGGGGTGAACTCGACCGTGCTCGCCGGATACGACGTGGCCATCCTCGGCGAGATGCCGCTTTCCGCGGCCCAGGTCACCATGCTGACGAGCTGGGTGAACGCCGGCGGCAACCTGATCGCCATGCGACCCGACCCGCAGCTCGCCGCTCTGCTCGGCCTCACCTCGGCCGGCACGACGCTCGGAAACGCTTATCTCGTGATCGACACCACGAAGGCCCCGGGGCGGGGCATCGTCGGGCAGACGATCCAGTTCCACGGCACGGCGGATCGGTACAGCCTGGCTGCGGCGACGCCGGCGGCGGTTGCGGTGGCGACGCTGTACGCCAGCGCCTGGACCTCCAGCTCGAACCCCGCGGTGACCTTGCGCAGCGTGGGCAGCGCGGGGGGCCAGGCCGCGGCCTTCACCTTCGACCTGGCGCGGTCGATCGTCTACACGCGGCAAGGCAACCCGGCCTGGGCCGGCGACGAGCGTGACGGCACCACTCCGAAGCGATCCGACAACCTGTTCTACGGTGCCAAGCCGGGCGACGAGCAGCCCGACTGGGTGAACCTCAGCAAGGTGGCGATCCCGCAGGCCGACGAACAGCAGCGACTGCTCGCGAACCTGATCCTGACGATGAACGCGGACCGCAAGCCTCTGCCGCGGTTCTGGTACCTCCCCTTCGGGAAGAAGGCGGTCGTCGTGATGGCGGTCGACAACCACGGCAACCAGACCGTGGAGCAACGGTTCACCGCGGAGGCCGCCGCGAGCCCCGCGGGCTGCTCGGTCGCCAACTGGGAGTGCATCCGCTCGACGGCGTACATCTACACCGGCGCGTTGCCGAGCGACGCCACGGCGAAGCAGTGGCAGGACCGGGGGTGGGAGATCGGGCTCCACGTCAACACCGGCTGCGCGGACTGGACCCCGACGACTCTGCCGGGCTTCTTCACGACCCAGAAGGCGGACTTCTTCGCCACCTACCACTCGATCTCCCCGTTGGCGACCAACCGAACCCACTGCGTCGCCTGGAGCGACTGGGCGACGGAGCCGAAGGTCGAGCTCGCCAACGGCATCCGCTTTGAGACGAACTACTACTACTGGCCGGCCGCGTGGGTGAACGACACTCCCGGTTTCTTCACGGGCTCGGGCATGCCCATGCGTTTCGCCGACCTCGACGGCTCGATGATCGACGTGTATCAGGCTACGACCCAGATGACCGACGAGTCGGGCCAGAGCTATCCGTTCACGATCAATACGCTGCTCGACAACGCCCTGGGCGCGCCGGCGTACTACGGCGCGTTCACCGCGTGCATCCACGCGGACGGCAACACGGACAGCCAGGCAGCGGCGATCGTCAGCTCGGCGAAGGCCCACGGCGTCTCAGTGGTCACGGCCAAGCAGATGCTCACCTGGCTCGACGGCCGCAACGGCTCGTCGTTCCACATCATCAGCTGGAGTGGCGGTGTTCTGACCTTCGGCATCGCGGTGGGGGTGGGCGCGGTCGGCCTCGAGGCCATGGTGCCCACGCACGGCGGTACCGGCACCCTGGGCACATTGACGCTAGGCGGCGCGACGGTGCCCTACACCACCCAGACGGTCAAGGGCGTCGACTACGCGGTCTTCGCGGCCCAGTCCGGCACCTACCGGGCGACGTACGCCACCGCCACCCCAGGCATCGCGGGCCGTCCATCCGAGCCACTACAACGCTGACGAGCGTTGCCTGCGGGAGTGCCCAAGCGGGGGCACGACGACATCGAACCGAGCGAAGGCGAGCGTATCGACGCGATGGAGTCCGTGGCCCGGATCCTCGTCCAGATCCCGGACCCGAGGCGCCATCTGGCCCGCTCCGCCGCTGGCCCGCCCTGAGGCGCGGGGGCGCCACGAGGCGCAGGGCAGGGGGGTCCCTGGGCGGCGCGCTGGACCCCCAGTGGACCCCGGAGGCAGGAGCCACAGAACCCGTCCTGTTTAATTGTTGAAGGGCAATGGACCGCGCGGGGCTCGAACCCGCGACCTCCTGATTGCGAACGAGCCTGAGGGGAAGTCTGAGAAGGCCCCAAAGGGCCTAGGTGAGCCTCAGACAGAGAAACCCGACGAGGACGAGACCGGGTGGGACCCGCCCAGATCAGGTGAAGTGGTAGCAGAACGGCAGCAGCACTCTGAGCCTAATCCACCCTCCGCCGACCGCGTGCGTCCGTGCTTACCACGCCCACCTTCAGATCGGTCCGAGCGCCGCGTGCGGCCGAGGGAGGACGAAACCCCAGGATAGTCGAGGCGCACGCCAGGGTGAATCTCGACGTGGTCGACGAAGGCCTTCGGGACCCCCGGGAGGGTCCCATCCGAGACCTGACGAGGCCCGCTGACGCGACAGGCTCTCCTACGCACGAGGCGGCCGCCCACTCCGCTTCGCGATGTTCCACTGCGAGCCTGCCGTTGCCGACGCTGCCGCCCGAGACTGTCGCGCGCCTGAACGCGATCACGGACCCGCTGAAGCAGCGCCTGGGCCCGAGCTTCGACTACTACGAGAGCCCCGAGAACGACCGCACGCAATAGCGAGCCGGAGAGCCGCGACCACACCGGGGACCCGATACCCGACCGCGGCATCAGTTGCTGAACGTCACCTGCTTCGTCACGAAGGTGGCGACGCGTCCTGCCCCGTCGGTCGCTTTCGCGACCACCGTGTGGCTTCCGTTCGGGAACGCCCTCGTGTCCAGGGAGTACTGATAGGCCGCGTTGGAGGGCGCTCCAGGGAGGGCGATCGGTATGTCCGGGCGGCTGACACCGTAGGTCGCCGCCCCGACCTGGTTGCCGTCCACGAACACGTCCACGGCCACCACTCCGTTCAAGGCCCAGGCCCAGCCGCGGACGATCGCGGTCCCACTGAGCACGTCGCCGCTCGCGGGGACGTCGAGGTAGCCCACCGCGGTGAACGGGCTCGGGCCCGACTGCTGGCTCTGAAGGGCGTAGATCGCCGCCCGGCTCTCCGCCGCCGGTCCCACCAGGATGAAGGTGTCGAACTCGAGCACCGCGCCCGGGTCCCAGGTGTAGGGGCACAAGGGCGTGAACTGCAGGGTCGAACCCGCGTTGAAGCCCTTGCTGTTGGGATACTGGCCGGGCGTGTAGAGCGCGATGCCCGTGTCGGTGCCGTCGACGTAGGCTCCCCACCGCTCGGTGGTACGGAGCGAGTCGCAGCAGGCGAAGGGCATGGTGTGCTGAGAGAGGGCACCGTTGGTCCAGGGCGCGCTTCCCTCGTAATAGAGGAACCTCGGGACATTGGGGTTCACGTACATCACGGGCGCCTCCTGGCCGGCGGTGGAGTGCGCATCGGTCCCGAAGTGCGTGATCTTGTAGTGGACCTTGAAGGCCCGGTTGAAGCCAGGCACGACGGAGACCCACTTCTCGATGTAGGCGTCGCCGAGGACGGGGTTGTTCCACCCGCCACCGAAGTTCTCCGGCGCCCACTGGAGCGGCTGGGTCCTGGTGTAGATCGAGTCCGGCCCCAGGGTCGACGCCAGCAACGGGCTGCCGTTGTAGAAGTGATCTCCCGACTCGACCGGGTTGTATCCCCAGCTCGTGCCGTAGTTGGCACTGCCATCCCAGAGCGAGGTCTGGATCTGCCGCCCCGGGTCGTCGTCGTTCACGTAGTCCGTCCCGTTGAGGCTGACCTCGGTGATCGCGCCCCCCCAGCTCTTGAGCAGGCCGACCCGGACGATCTCGGTCGGCGTCTCCGTCTGGAGCACCAGCATGGTCCCGGTGTCCGAAGTCGTGACCACGGGACGAACCGGTCCCGCCGCGAAATAGCCGGTGACGTCCAGGACGAAGTGCGTCCGTCCCGTGGCCATGCGGCAGAGAACGCTGATCTGGCCGCCCACGCCCAGGGAGACGACGGCGTTGTTCGCCCGCGCCGTGCCGGGGACGAAGTTGATCGTCGACGTGCCGGGAGGGGCGCTGCCCGCGGCGTAGACCCGCAGGTGGCCGGAGTCGGTCTCGCCCACCGCGGTCACGTTCACCGCGACCGCCGTGGCGCTCGACGGGACGCCGCAGAGGCCGAAGACCGGAAAGGTCCGGGTGGCGTTCGCGTCGAGCGCGGGGCCGCCGACCGGGCCGGCGGGAGTGCGCGTGTCGACGAGGCGACAGGGCGTCACGGTGTAGAAGCTGGCCGGCGACGCGCCGTTGGTTGGGCTTGCGTTCACGCGGCTCGGCCCGCGCCCCGCGACGCTCGCTTCCTGCGCAAGTGTCGGAGCCGAACGGGCGACAAGCAGGGCCATCAGCAGAGGCAGGAGAATCCACGCGAGGGCAGCAGGGGAGACCCTGGCCCGGGAAGTCGGGGGCCGGCCGTCGTTGCCCGACGGCGCGCCGCGCACCGGACGAACGGACTCGCTGGTCATGGCCGCCTCCGCCTTGCTGCTGAGGGTACAACAGCCCGGTTCAGCTCCTGTAGACGTCCGTGCTCAAGTACTTCAGGCCGGAGTCGCAGAGTAGCGTGACGACCCTGGCCTCCGGGCCGAGCTGCTCCGCCACCCGGAGCGAGCCGATGGCGTTCGACCCGGAGGACGTCCCCGCGAAGAGCGCCTCCTCGCGGGCGAGCCGCCGGGCCATTTCCTTCGACTCGGCCGTCCCCACGGCGACCACGTCGTCCACCAGGGACGGGTCCCAGAGGGGAGGCGTGTAGCCGATCCCGACTCCCTCGATCTTGTGGGGGCCGGGCTCACCACCCCGCAGCACCGGGGACTCGGCGGGCTCTACCGCGACGGTCCGAATGCCGGGCTTGTGCTGCTTCAGGACGGTGGCCACGCCGCGCAGGGAGCCGCCGTGCCCACCGAGTGCACGAAGGCGTCGATCTGCCCTCGAGTCGCGGACCAGATCTCCTCGCCCAGCGCGTGGTACCCGGCGACCGCATCCTGGTTGTTCAGCTGGTCGCTCCAGAAGGTGTGGGGCTGAGCCGCGAGGCCTCGCGCGATGTCGATCATGTCCAGGATGACATCTTGGTCGTGAGGCCGCCCTCGCTGGGAACGAGGGTGAGCTCCGCGCCCAGCGCGGCCATGTGGTCCCGCTTCTCCTGGCTGAAGGCCTCGGAGGTCACGATCCGGATGCGGTAGCCCCTGGCTGCGCACGCCAGCGCCAGCGAGGTCCCCGTGCTGCCGCCGGTGTACTCGACGACCGTGTCGCCGGGGCGGAGACGCCCGTCTGCCTCCGCGCGATAGATCACGGCCTGTGCCATGCGGTCCTTCATGCTGCCCGTGGGGTTCTCCCACTCCAGCTTGGCGAAGAGCGTCGCCCCGTTGGCGGGCACGACCTTCCGCAGCCGGACCATCGAGGTGTTGCCGATGGCGTCGAGGATGTCCATGGCGCGGCGCTCCTGGCTTGGTGCCGGGTGGCTCCCGGAAGTCTACGTCGAACCAGGACAGTCCGGGGGGAGACCTGTCGTTTGTGCTGGCTCTCGTCTCGGAGCGGGTTGTATCCTCGGGCCTGCCGGCACCCAACGAGCGAGGTCACCCATGGATCGACGCCGTTTCCTCGAGCGGACGACCACCGTCCTGGCCGAGGCCGCCCTCGCCCCGGCGCTCCCCGCGGCCGAGAAGGGCGGGTCGGGCGCGCCCGGAGGCCGCCTCCGCTCTTGGAAGCCACCCGACGAGCGTCAGGCTGACTGATTCGCGCGTCGGGCCGCCGATGGGTGACTCGAGTGCTGCCCTAGCCTGCCAACGGCGTCGGATATGTGGCTAGCGCTCGCTTCAAGCTCGGTGCGGTGGCATGGCTGTCTTCCGAACCCAAGACAGGAGGTCGGCCAGGCAATTAGGCTGTAGGTACTGCCCGCGGCAAGATCCCGATCTATGCAAGGCGCGTCACGGGCGCGCGGTGGGCGTCCCCCCCTAGGCTTCACGAAGGGCTCGCGACCACAGCCGGGGAACTCGCTTCGAATTGAGGAATACCCGCGACGTCGTCGGCGACCCTGAGACGAGAACTCCCCGGTTCCCGCACCCAGTCGGCCAGTTGCAGGCGGAGACTCGGCCTGCAGGAGCGGCGGCTCGCTGCGCTGTCGCCGGACAGTAGGCCGTCGAGGCCTTCTCGCGGTAGATCGAGATCGCACCCTTCCATTGATCTGCCGGAAATGCCGTCGCTGAACCGGTAGAATCGTCAGGCGCTGCAAGCCGATGAGCACCTACTTCGTCTCGACGTAAGACGGGCCCGTAGGGCTGGGACCGGGGTATTGCGCTTCGGTAGGCCAGTCGGCTTGAGAAAGACCTTGACGCGCGTGTTACGTAGCGGTAACAGCAAGCATCGCAGCCCCGCGCGCTTTCGGTCCGGGAGGCGAGCCATGATGGGCAGTGTGCGCCGTTTGCTGGTTACGGTGGGCTTGGTGAGTTGGGCCGCGGGATCGCAGCTGCCCGCGGTTGAGTCGGTGGACGAATACACAGCTCGAATCACCCGAGAACTCAGGGCGAAGAACCCGGCCGCAGCGGAGCTGTTTGCTCAGGCCAATCGCGCTCGGGATGTCGAACAGTGGGCTGTGGCCGAGCGCCTTTACAGGGACGTACTCCGGCTCGAGCCGGACTTCGTCCATGCCACCCGCCGGCTGTGTGGAGTCGTGCTGAACCAGGGCCGGCGCGGTGAGGCGTTAGTGCTATGCCGGCAGGCCTTGGCGGCTCTCGACATTCCAGAGAACCACGAACAGCTGCTATGGGCGCTTCTGAGAACCGACCCTAACACCAAAGCCACGGCAGCTGAGCTGCGAGAGGCTCGCGATCACGCTACCCTGCTGCTCCAAGTCGCCGACCCCAATGGGGCCTTGCTCTACCCGGCCTGCCAGGCCTCTATCGCCAACAGGGACCTCGAGCTCCTGCGACGTTGCGTCAGGCGGCTTCAGTCCGCCGCACCCAACGAGGCGCCGACCCACTATTACGCGTGGATGGTCGCCATGTCCGACCGCGACTTCGCCGCAGCCGATGCTGCCCTCGACCGAGCCCGGCGGTTCGGCCTCCCCGATGAGCAGTACACCTCCCTGAAGGCCGCGACGGACAAGGAGCGCCCATGGCTTCCTCGCGTGCTCCCTCTGGCCGGCGCCGTGCTCGCTGGGTGGGTCGCAGGCCTCCTTGCGTTGTTCGGGTTGGGCCTGGTCTTGAGCCGGATGGCCCTGAAGGCGGCGCAGCTGCCGCCGACCAGCCAGACTGGGGAGTCGGTGGGGCTGACCCGTCGTCTCAGGTTCGCTTATCAGACGGTTCTCTGGGCTAGCTGCATCTACTACTACGTGTCGATTCCGATTGTTCTCGCCATCGTGGTTCTCGGGGGCGGTGGCCTCATCTATGCGTTCTTCGCCATCGGCCATGTGCCCATCAAGCTGGTTCTCATCGTCGTCGTGGTCGTACTCGCCACGATCTGGGCCGCGATCAGGAGCCTCTTCGTGAGAGTTCGGGACGAGGACCCGGGCGATCGTCTCGAACCCCAAAAGCACCCGCGCCTGCGCCGCGTACTCGACGACGTGGCCCGCCAGATCGGAACGCGGCCCGTGGACAACGTCTATATGACGCCGGGCACGGAGCTTGCCGTGACCGAGCGCGGGGGAGTGCTGAGGCAGCTCCGGGGCACTTCAGAGCGGTGCCTGATCCTAGGCGCAGGAGTGCTGGACGGCATGAGAATGGGACCATTCAAGGCGATACTCGCCCACGAATACGGTCACTTTTCGAATCGCGACACGGCCGGGGGCGGGTTTGCGCTGACCGTCCGACGCTCGCTACTGACGATGGCCTACACGCTGGCCCAGGCAGGCGCTGCGACTTGGTACAACCCGGCGTGGCTTTTCCTTCACGGCTTCAACCTCATCTTTCTCCGCATCTCACAGGGTGCGTCGCGCCTGCAGGAGATCATGGCCGATCGCTGGGCGGCCTTCGCCTATGGCGCGAAGGCTTTTGAGCAGGGGTTGCGGCACGTCGTGGAGTGCTCCATCCGGTTCCAGGCCCACGCAAACTCGACGCTCCAGGAAGTGATCAACAACAAGCTGGCCTTGGCGAACCTGTATGCTTTCAAGCCCTCGAATCGTCCTGCCGAGAAGGAGATTACCGAAGCCGTCGGGAACGCCATCCACGCCAAGCCGTCGCCCTATGACAGCCATCCCTCGCCGGTGGAGCGATTCGCATTAGTTCACGCGCTGCCGACGCTCGAGAACGAGCGCCAACCGGACGCCGAGGAGGAGGCGTGGAATCTGTTCGATGAGCCCGCCGGAATCCAGGGTTGGATGACGGACCGCATCTGCAAGAATGTCGAAGCGAACCACGGGGTCACCATAGCTCGAGGCGAATAGAACTGCAGGATCCAGGGCTGAGCGCTGACGGGAAGAAGCGCGGAATGCCGGAAGCCCGATCGCCAGTCGGGAGGTCAGCGACCGCGCGTGGGCTTAGCTGGCGCCCCGGCCGACATCCGCCCTACCTTAAGGCGCGTGGTAGGCGCGTAGGACGCGGTGACGGCCGCTCCCGCACGTCGCAGCTTGGCGCCGGCACTCTGGCCACAAGCCCCTGAGCGAAGAGTCTCGTGGAGCGAGGCCCGCTAGCCTGCTCTCGAACGGTCGGGTGGCTGGTTCCGGAGTTCCAAGGACTCGAACCTAGAACCCAGAGATTAAGAGTCCCGTCCGAGGGGCGTAAGACTCGGGCAAAGATGACCCAAGGCAGCCGAAAGACGAGGGAAAGGCACCCGATGGGGAAGACGCCTGAGTGCCTTCGGCGGCCTTCGGTCACCCTGGGCTGGTAGCTGCCTAGTAGCAACCGAATCGGGAGATCCTCCGCGTCGCCTAGCACGGCGAGGGTTCGGCTGCCCGAGGAACGGCGCCCTTCTCGAAGCCGACGGTCGTGTCCCGTCAAGTGGTGGAGACTCGGGGCGGACTCGGGAGTCTCATGGCCCAACGCCTCGTGCGGACGCTCCTCGTTGAACTCCCTGGCCGGCCTGCCGAACGAAGCAATCCCCGGATGGCCACGGTGGAGGCGGCGGTCGCCCTGGGCATCGAGCAAGAGGTGGGCACGATCGAGCGGGACAAGCCGGCTGACCTCGTCCTGCCGGACGGAGACCCCACCGCCGACATCGACGCTCTGGGCCGGGTGAAGCTGGTCGTGAAGGAAGGGCGCGTCGTGTACGGCCGGCCCGAGCCAGCGATGTAGCCGCGGCCCTGGCGGGGGCCTTTATGGGACGGCGGCGGCGCGAGTGCCCGAAAGGGTGGCCTTTCCCTCCCGCGAGAGCTTGCCTACGAGATGGAGGGCGCTCTCTGGGCTGATCTTCAGCGCGGCGGCCAGGTCCGCGACGTCGAGCGGGCCTCGGGCCCTCAGGATCGACAGCACCTCGTCCTCCACGGTGCAGGCCCACTCCTCGAACAGGACCCGAAGCTCGGGCGTCGCGTAGGAGGCCCTGTCTTGGCGGGCTTCGGCCGAGTTCATCATTGCCCGGCACATGGCCATGGGACCGGCCTCCTCCATCGCGGCCGCCATCCTTTCCATCACCTGCCGCATCATCGGTGGCGTCCCGATGCCTTCCGTCGGCGGCTTCATTCCCTCTGCATCCATGCGGTCACCCCTTCAACCCCTTCGCGGAGCCTGCGGACCTCTTCCCTGAGTTCCTCGATTTCCTGGCGCAGATCGCCGGGCTGCTGGATCGTGTGGTCCCGGCGGCGACCCCCGCACCTTGGACCGGCCATGCCGCCCACTACGCGGAAGCAGAAGAACGCCATCACCGCCATGAACAGCAGGCCGACGAGCGGGAAGAACCACCCGAGCCCGAGCGGTGAACCCCCGTACCCTCCCCAGAACGGCATCTGACCTCACCTCCTTCGCGGCCCCATCATTCGGCACATCGTGGCCCAGGGCGGCCACTGGAACTCCTGGGTCGGCTTCTCCTCGCTCAACGTCCCTGCGTACTTCGCGCAGGCCTCCAGAAGATTCAGCAGCGACGGGTCCCCGAGCCTGTAGTAGATGAAGGGCCCTCGACGCTCGGCGGCGACGACGCCAGCCTCCCGCAGGATGCGCAGGTGGAACGAGGCCAAGGTCTGCGGCAGCCGGGTTTTGTCCAGGATCTCGGACACCGAAAGCTCCCCGCTGCCGACGGACTGGAGGATCCGCAGGCGATTCTCGTCTCGCAGGACCTTGAAGAACCGCTCTGCCGCCGCGAGGGAGAACGCCATGGTTCAATCGTCCCTCATATCAATCTGCACTCATATAATCGGTCCTCCATGGATCGCTGTCAAGAGGAACTCTGGCGCCGGGCTCCTTTGCGGTCGGGCGGGCCTCAGGTGCGCCGGCGGATCTCGGGCACGAGCCGGTCACGGATCTCGTCGCGCACCCGTCGGAAGACCGTCATCTTCTCGTCCTCCGTACCTTCGGCGGACGCGGGGTCGAAGAACGAGAGGTGCAGCTTCGGGGCCGGGCGGGGGAACGTGGGACAGGCCTCGTTCGCGGCGTCACACACCGTCACCACCAGGTCCCACGGCTCGTCGAGGTGGGCGCCGACGTGCTCGGGCTTGCCCCCCGAGATGTCGACGCCGACCTCCGCCATCGCACGCACGGCCAGCGGGTGGACGCGAGCGGCCGGAACCGTGCCGGCCGAGCGAGCCTCCCAGCCAGCGCCGAGCAGGTGGTTGATCCAGCCCTCGGCCATCTGCGACCGGCAGGAGTTGCCGGTGCAGAGCACGAGGGCACGCTTCTTCTCCATTGCCATCGTCCCCTCCGGATGGACCGGATCATCTGATCCGGTTGACCGGGCTGAGCACAGTCACTATAGTTCGGAATATAACGAAATGGCAAACCCACTCTCGACCACAGTCGACGTTCTGAAGGCGCTAGGCCATCCCGTCCGGCTACGCATCGTCGCAATGCTGAGGGGCGGCGAGCTCTGCGTGTGCCAGATGACGGCCGTGCTCGACCTCGCGGCCTCGACCGTCTCCGCTCACCTCACCGACCTGAAGCGCGCGGGTCTCGTGCAGGAGCGGAAGGACGGTCGCTGGGTGCTCCACCGCTTGGTGCAGGACGCCGCCGCGGTGGCCCACCTCGAGCCGGTCTGGAGGTCCATCGCCCGCGACCCGCAGGTCGAGGCCGACACGCGCCTGCTCCGCGAGCTCCGCCGCGTGCCCGTCGAGGAGCTGTGCCGGGTCGATCTCGACCTGCGCAAGCTCGGCATCAAGCGTCCCGCCGCCGGATCCGGCTCGGAGCGCAGGGAGGCCACCCGATGAAGCAGGCTTCGCGGATGAACGTGTTCGAGCGCTGGCTGAGCCTCTGGGTAGCGGCCTGCATGGTACTCGGGGTCGCCATCGGGAAACTGGTTCCGGGTCTCGTCGGGGCGATGCGCAGCATGGAGTTCGGCACCGAGAGTCACATCAACATCCCGATCGCCGTACTCATCTGGCTGATGATCTACCCGATGATGCTCAAGATCGACTTCGCGTCGATCCGGGGCGTCGGCAAGCGTCCCGGCGGGCTCGCGGTCACGCTCGTCGTGAACTGGCTCGTGAAGCCGTTCTCGATGGCCTTCTTCGGCTGGCTGTTCTTCCGCCACTTCTTCGCGCCGTGGATCGGCCGGGAGCTCGCGAGCGAGTACATCGCCGGAGTGATCATCCTGGCCGCCGCGCCCTGCACGGCCATGGTCTTCGTCTGGTCGTACCTCTCCGAGGGCGATCCCGCCTACACGCTCGTGCAGGTGGCGGTGAACGACCTCATCATGCTGGTCGCGTTCGCCCCGGTCGTGAAGTTCCTCGTGTCCGGCGCGTCGGGGCTGCAGGTGCCGTTCGCGGTCCTGCTCTACTCGGTCCTGATCTTCGTGGTCATCCCGCTCGCGGCGGGGTCGATCAGCCGGCACGTCCTCATCGGTCGGCGGGGGCGGGACTGGTTCAACGGCAGATTCCTCCCGTTCTTCCAGCCGGTGACTGTCATCGCCCTGCTCCTGACGCTGGTCGCGATCTTCGCCTTCCAGGCCGAGAACATCACGACGCGAGCCTTCCACGTCGTCCTGATCGCCGTCCCGATCCTGATCCAGGTCTATTTCAACTCCGGCCTCGCCTACGGCTTGATGAAGCTGTTCCGCATCCCGTACCCGGTGGCCGCACCCGGCGCCCTCATCGGCGCGTCGAACTTCTTCGAACTGGCGGTAGCAACGGCGATCGCACTCTATGGTCCCGGCTCCGGCGCCGCCCTCGCCACGGTCGTGGGAGTCCTGGTCGAGGTGCCGGTCATGCTCTCCGTCTGTCAGTTCTGCGTGGCGACGCGCGGCTGGCTCGAGCCCGGCTCGGCCTCGTGGCCTCTCGATGCCGCGGCGCCGGAACCGTAGGAGCCCCATGGCGGAGTACCTCGAGGCCACCGTC
Source organism: uncultured Acidobacteriota bacterium (assembly GCA_963697835.1). Taxonomy (GTDB): domain Bacteria; phylum Acidobacteriota; class Vicinamibacteria; order Fen-336; family Fen-336; genus DATBSL01. Next base: position 138,352 of record CAVOPG010000002.1, read on the forward strand.
GACAAGTTCACCTTCAAGGTGCCCACCGATCGCCTCTACTGCCGCGACGGGCTCTGGGTGCTGTGGCTCCAGCCCCGAGGCGACAACCGTGTTCGCGTGGGGCTGACTGACTACCTCCAGCAGCACAGCGGCGACGCGACCTTCCTGACCGTCAAGCCGGCCGGAACGAGGCTGGAGGTCGGCGACGACCTTGCGGAATTCGAGACCATCAAAGTCGACATCACCCTGGCCGCCCCGGTCAGCGGAACGATCGCGACCGTGAACGACGCGCTCGAGCGGAGCCCCGAGCTCGTCAACCAGAGCCCCTACGACAAGGGGTGGTTGGCGGAGATCGAGGTGACCAACTGGGAGGCCGCGCAGGCGACGCTGCTCGATGCGAGCGCTTACTTCGCGGTCATGAAGGCTGCGGCGGAGGAGGAGGCGAAGAAGCTGTGAGCCAAGGCCAGTGGCGGGTCGTCGTGGTGCCCTGCAGCGGCATCGGCAAGGCGTTCGGGACCGTGGCCCGAGAGGTCGGGTACGAGCTGTGCGACGAGCTGCGGCCGGACACCACGCGGCTCGTCGCCCTCTCCAAGCTCGTCCTCGGGGACGAAGAGGCACGTCAATCGGTTCGCCAGTGCCCGACCATCACCATCGATGGCTGCAAGCTCGCCTGCGCAGCAAAGCTCGTCAAGCACAGTGGGGGCGCCATCGCGCGCGAAGTGGCGGTCCTCGATTCGTACCGTCAGCACAATGAGCTCAAGCCCGACGGCATCGCGGAGCTCAATCCTCAAGGCAAGCGTCTCGCCCGCCTCATGGCCGAGGAGATCGCTCCGGTCGTCGACCTTCTCAGCAAGGCGTCCGCCGGGGGCCACCATGCCTAGCCCGGCGCGACAGAAGGTCGGAATCGTGGCCTGCTCCGGCGAGGAGATCGCCGAAGGCACGGTCACGCGGCTGGCCGCGCTCAAGGTCCTCCACAATCTGCGACGTGGCGAGACCGTGACCATCTGCCTGCCGCTCTTCCTGGCGGGCGGCCAAGGGGATCGCACCTTCGCGAAGCTCCACCCGACCATCACCGTCGATGGCTGTGCCCTCAGGTGCGCGGCCCACGGAACCGAGACCTACTCGGCCAAGCCTGCGGCCAGCGTCGTCGTGACCGAGCTCGCGGCGGAGTGCGGTATCGCCGGCATCCAAGGGCGCCGCCGCCTGAATGGGGCGGGCGAGCAGGCCGTGGAGGTGACCGCCGCGCGGCTGGCCACTCTGGTCGACGAACTGCTGGGGAAGGGCCAGCGTCCAGAGGCCGCGCCCCCGGAAAGGGCCGCGCAGTCCGCTGATTCAGGCGTCGTTGGCTGCTCTTGCGGTTCGAGCATCCCTGTGAAGACCCTGACCATCGCGGGTCAGGCGGTCGAGGTGGTCGCGCTGCCGCTCATCCTCAAGAAGGTGCGTGAGGCTCACCGTTCACCCGGCGAGGCCGCCACGCAGGACCTCCTCCAGATGGTCAAGATCTACAACTACGTCGCTCCCGAGGCAGAGGCCGCATGGCGCGAGGTCCTCTCCAGGGAGTTCGCTGCCCACTGCGAAGGCGAGCCGTCCCGATGAGCCGGACGGCGACCTATCGTACCGTCGTCAGATGGACCGGGGGCCACCGGGGCCACCTGGCCCTGGGGAACGGCCCCGAGATGGAGTTCTCCGCGCCTCCGGACGCACAAGGACAGGCTGGGGTGTTCACGCCCGAGGACGGCTTCGTCGCCGCCGCGAACACCTGCGTCATGCTCATGTTCATCTGGGCGACCGAGCGCTTCAAGCTCAGGCTCCTGTCGTACGAGTGCGAGACCGAAGGGACGAAGGTCATAGAGCTCGACCGAACCGAGACCTTCGAGCGTCTGCACTTCCGGCCGAGCATCCGAGTGGCCGGGGGAGCCGACCGGCTCGAGATCGTCGAGGCTCGTGTGCGCCGGGCGCTCCAGGCCGCACAGAAATACAGCCTGGTGGCGAACTCGGTGAAATCGGAAATCGTGGTCGAGCCCGAGATCACCATCGTCGCCGAGTGAGGCACGGGAGGCAACACATGGAAATCAAGATCCTGGGTCCGGGATGCGGTAACTGCAAGAGGCTCTACGAGGAGGCGCAGAAGGCCGTCGCCCTGTCGGGCCAGCCGGCCACGATCACCAAGGTGGAGGCCATCGAGGACATCATGGCCTACAACCTTCTGCGGACGCCGGGCCTCGTGATCGACGGCAAGGTGGTTGCGTCGGGGCGCATCCCCCTCGCGCCGGAGATCGTGACCATGATCATGAACGTCCTCGCGAACGCCTGATGCAGGGCGGTAGGACATGAAGTCGAAAGCCGTTCTCCTCGCCCTGCTGGCGTCCACGATGGTGGTAGCCCCCGCCGCCGTCTGCGGGGCCCCGCAGAAGCCGACAGCGCCAACGACCGTCGCTGCAGCCCCTGCCGCGACTCCGGGAGTCCTCGTTTACTACTTCCATGCCACGACTCGTTGCGCCACCTGCCGCACGATCGAGGCCTACGCGAAGGAGACGGTCGCGACTCGCTTCGCTTCCGAAATCGAGGCTCGTCGTTTGGCGTGGCAGGCCGTCAACGTGGACGAGCCCTCGAACCGGCACTTCATCCGTGATTTCCAGCTCTACACGCGCTCGGTGGTCGTCGTGGACGCGAAGAACCCGAAGCGCTACAAGGTGCTAGACCGAGTCTGGCAGCTCGTGCGCGACAAGGCGGCCTTCCAGAGCTACGTGGAGCAGGAGATCCGCGCCTTCCGACGGTCGTGATGGACGCGACGCTCGCCGTCGCCGCCACCGCCCTGTGGATGGGGCTCCTCACCTCGGTGAGCCCCTGCCCGCTCGCCGCCAACATCGCGGCCATGTCGTACCTGGGCCGCGAGGTCGGCAGCCGCCGCCGCACACTCGTCGGGGGAGTCCTCTACACCCTGGGCCGCGCCCTCACCTACGCTGCCCTCGCCGGGATCCTGGTGGGAGGCCTCCTCTCGGTCCCCGAGGTCGCGCTCTTCCTGCAGACGCACATGAACCGGATCCTCGGACCGCTCCTCGTGGCCGTCGGGCTCATCCTCCTCGAGTGGGTCCGCCTGCCCGGCTTCGGAAGCAGGCTCTACGATCGGACGGGGGAGCGCCTGCTGAAGGCGGGACTCCTCGGAGCGCTGCCCCTCGGCGCCGTGCTGGCGCTCGCCTTCTGCCCGGTCTCGGCCGGGCTCTTCTTCGGCGGCCTCATCCCCCTGGCCCTCGAGCACCGCTCCTCCTTCTGGCTGCCCACGCTGTACGGGGTCGGGACGGGCGTGCCGGTCGTCGTCTTTGCCGTGCTCGTGAGCGCCGGCCTGGCCTGGGCAGGCTCGGCGTTTCACCGGCTTCAGGCGGTCGAGCGCTGGGCGCGGCGCATCACCGCCGTCGTCGTCATCGCGGTCGGGGCGTACTACACCTGGACCTTCACCATCCGGGGAGGCTCGTCGCTTTGACCCGGCGCAGATCGAGAGGCCCTCATGACCACAGTCACAGTGTTCCGGCGCGTCCCGCAGCCGATCATCGGCGTGTGCGGCTTCGTACCCGATCGGGCCTTCGACGCCTTCGAGGAGTCGCTCGACTGGCTGGAAAGCACTGGGATCCTCGTGGAGCGGTTCGACCCGGCGAGCCAGCCAAGTGAGGTGGCGCCCTTCGATGACGTGGTCAAGAGGCTCGCGAGGGAGGGCGAGCGCTGTCTCCCGATCATCCTCGTCGATGGCGAGGTGGCGTCCGCCGCCGTGCGACCGACCCGCTCCCAGCTCGCCCGGATCGTCGGCCAAAGCCGGCGCGAGGCCGGCCTTCCGGCGATTCGGTAACTCGACACCCCAGGGGACGAACAGCATGCGAGGACGCTCGGGCCCACAAGGACCCGGTGTCTGCGATCGTCACGCTCGAGCCGCGGCTAGCTAGACGCCTTCGGCCATGTCGCGGTGGTCAGTGTCCTGCAAGGTGGCCAGCCATGGCGACCCGCGTCACAGAGACCCGCACCGCGAGCAAGAAGCCCTTTTCTGGACCTGCCTCTCCTTGGGCTAGGCCCCGACGGCGAAGCCGAGGGGCCCGTAGTGGATGCCCGTGCACGACTGGCGAACTGCGCCTCGCTCCGGGCTTGCGCAAGAGGAGCATTTCAGGTGTGCCAGACGGGTGGGCGGCGGCTTCTGCAATCCTAACAGCGATCCCACCGGGCTTTGGTTGAGATCAGCCGGTGGTGGGGTCGCGCTAACTTCCGCTCTTTATTCGGATTGTTTGGTGACCCCAAAGGACTCGAACCTTGAACCTAGAGATTCCTAGTCTCTTGCGTGTCTGCAAGCCGCTGATGTAATGAGGCACCAGAAATCCCCGCTACAAAGCTACCGAGTTGGCTCGCAGGTCACGGGCGGTGTCGTTGGCTTGGTTCCCCTCGACCCCCGGCCCGGGGTCGGAAGGTCGACTGGAGACCGGAGCCGTCGATTGCGAGCTCAACGACAGTCAGCCGGGATTGAGGCGCGTACTAGGCGCACTGGCCGTCAGCGGCGCCTGGTCCCCGACGCCGGAGTCAGATCCAACAGCTCCGACTGTTCCGGCAGGCATCGTAGGCGTACACTCCCGGGCCAATGCAAGCGGAGACCGATTGCCTCATCGGAGCAAGGAGCACGGTGCACCGGCCTGGGGCCGTGGGGGTGCCGTTTCGTTCATGCGCAACCGGCCCAACCGTCACCGCGCTGGGCCTCGGGTAGGAACTTGATGATGTCTCGCAGAAACCGAGACATGGTGAGGGTGGCCCAATACCGTGAAACCCGAGTCAGGCTTAGGCCCAGACGCGCTGCGTCCCCTGGCCTGATGCTTTGACCGCGGGAGAGCACGAGCGTCCTCGTCGAACGAGTGAAGGAGACGTAGAACAGCTTTCGCTGCTCCTCTTCGTAGTCACGGTCGGTACCCGGGTACTCCTCCCGGCGTGTACCGGGGATGGCCTCGTCGCACAGGCCGATGGCGTAGACGTGCTCAGCTGTCACTCCTTTGGCCCCCCAGAGCGTCGCCACCTGAATGTCGGCCCTCGCGTCGGGCACGAACGGTTCGCGGGTAGCGATCTGGTATCTGAGTCGTCGCGCGACTTCCCCGAGCCACGAGGAAGCACCGGCTTTCGGCTTCCGAACCCGGGTCTCGTCGAGGATGGCACAGGCCTTGGAGGTGCGGAGCTCAAGATCGAGCTTAGCCGTCTCGGCATCGGCCGTGTCAGAGGAGATCCACCGTTCGATCGAGAAGAGCTCGCGGATGAAGTCGTCGGGAGTATCCATGGTGCACCTGAGAGCTGTCGCCAATGCGACGAAGCGTTTCGTGCGCTCCCAGAGCTTCGTACCGCCGTCTCCGCGTGGCCTCTTGGCAGCGGCTGCGACCTCGGTGACGGCCTCGGCCGTGATCCTGTCGTCGCAGTCTGTGAGGAGTTCCAGGTACGCACCGGAGTTTCTACGGACTGCCTTGTACGCCTTGCCAGTCGATGAATCTTGATAACCAAGCCATGCGCGCCAGGTCGGCGCATCCGGATCGACGAGCAGGCAGAACAGGAGGAACGCTTCTCGCACGGACCAAGCCTCCAGCAGACTCTCCGTGAAGCTCAGCTCGACCTTGAGGTGCGGGTCTATCGCGGCGACGCGGTCTCGAAGCCAATAGCCGAACTGCCGGCGCGTGACCATGACCAGGTGCCGGTCCTTCCGATGGGTCTGGAAGTTCTTGACGATCGCCCTCGCCATGCCCGACGCTTCGATCTCTGGTGAGTCCCACACGACAACGTGCGTGTTTGCTGGCATTGCGCTGCCTGGAACCATGGGCTTGGCGGAGTAGAGATTCATCAGCTGATTCGCGGCACGGACGATCTCGCCTGGACACCGCTGGCATTCGGTCATCTCGATGTCGGCCACGTGTCCGGCGGTAGGCCCCAGAAGCGCCTCGAGCTTGGTGAGGCCCTCGCGGTCATTTCCCCTGAATGCGTAAATCGACTGACGTGGATCCCCCAAGGCGAGGAAGTGTCCACCCGGGCACCGGAGCTTGAGGAACAACTCCTGTTCGCCGGGCGTGAGGTCCTGGAACTCGTCTACGATGACGTGGCGATAGGACCGAGTGGCGAAGTCGCCGCCGCTGAGTCTGTCGAGGAGGAGCCCCGGAAGATCGCTGATGAGCTGAGCATGATGACGTGTGAGCCATTGGCGTACCGCCTGCCAGAGCGCCATGTGCTCAGCGTGCTTCGCCTCGTGGTCGCGCAACGCCTGCTCCGCTTCCTTGTGGCTTTCGTACGTCGTCTGCAGAACGGGAAACTCCGTGAGTACGTCGTAGAGCATGGCCTCGCGTTCGTGCGGCAGTAAGAGCCGTAGTGGCGTGCCGACGACCTCAAGGCAAAGGGCATGCACGGTCCGGATGACCGGCTCCTCATCGTGCGGTGACGAGGCGAGCTGTTCGTGGATGTCGGCCTGCAGCTGGGTGGCGATCACTCGATTGAACGCGACCACCAGCACTTCCCTGCCAGAAACGCCGAGGCCGTCAGGATGAAGGATTCGCTGAACCCGGCGGACCAGGCCGAAGGTCTTGCCGGTCCCGGGCCCTGCCTCGACCCGGATCGTTTCCGCATCCAAGTTGATCAGAGGAAGCACTTGGGTGCCGCGCACGCCCTCATTCCAGAGCTGGGCCATGAGTCTCTCCCGCGGGTGAAGGTTACACAGAATGTCGGCCACGTGTCCCCCCGAGAGGCCGGCGCGGCGTGGGGGCTGGCGCGAGCGGTGCTGGTAGCAAGCGAGGAAGGACGCCACGGCGACGACCAGGAGTGCCATAGCCCAGAGTCGGAACATCTGGCAGACGGGCACGCCCCCCCCAGGTGAGTGTCGGCGGCGTCGTCCATGCCCTCTGATCCCCGGCCAGGGGTCAGGAGGTCAGTTGCACGCCGAGGGCGGGGATGGCGGCGCCGGCGACACGCCTGCCGAGTCCAGGCGCGTCAGAGACGCGTGGGTTCTTAACCTGCGCTCGCGTGGACAGGACCTAAGACAGCCCCGGCTAAGCGCCATCCTAGGAGCCGGCCCCTCTCTGCGGCTGAATCGGGCGCAACGGAAAGCGCCGGCGCTTGACACAAGGGGCACGCGCCTGACACGCGCCTTTGTATCGCTGGATGGCTGTAAGTTGGTGGACCGCGCGGGGCTCGAACCCGCGACCTCCTGATTGCGAACCAGGCGCTCTCCCAGCTGAGCTAGCGGCCCGTCGAAGGGAAATCGAGTTTAGCAGCCGGGTGGGCGTGGAGGCAAACCACCGCGTGATCTGGTAGAGTTTCGCCCGCTCGTCCTGGAGTGCCAGTGGGGGCGAGCGGGAGGGCCCGGCAGCCAGGACATGGTCGAGTTCAACCGGCAAGAGCGGATCGTCAAGGTCAAGATCGCCTACTACGGGCCGGCGGTCGGCGGGAAGACCACCAACCTCAAGGTGCTCTACGAGCGGGCCCGCGGCGGGCGGCGCGGCGAGTTCGTCTCCGTGAACTCGCAGCAGGACCGCACGATCCTCTGCGACCTGCTGCCGCTGAAGTCCGGCGGGTTCCGCGGCTTCGACCTGCGCTTCCAGCTCGCGGCGGTGCCGGGCCAGGCGATCTACGCGCCGGCGCGGCGCGTGGTGCTGCGCGGGTCGGACGGGGTCGTCTTCGTCGCCAACTCGGCGACCGACCGCTGGCACGAGAACGTGCAGAGCTTCCGCGAGCTGCAGGGGCATCTGCTCGCGCAGCAGCTCGACCCGGCCACGATCCCGATGGTCCTTCAGTACAACAAGCGGGACCTGCCCGACGTGCTGGAGATCGAGGCCCTCGACCGCGGCCTGAACGCCCGCCGCCTGCCGGTGTTCCCGGCGGTGGCGACGCGCGGCGAGGGCGTGCTCGAGACCTTCGCCGCGATCATCCAGGCTGACGCTCGAGGACCTGGCGCGGCGCTACCCGGCCATCGTCGCTGCCCGAGGGGCAGAGGATCGAGGACTGGACGGAGCAGGCGATCGTCTCGATGTTCGGGGCGGCCCAGCTCGCCGGCGGGCGAGACGGACGAGGAGATCGTCACCGTCGACCTGCCCGAGGAGGCGCTCTTCAGCGAGGAGGCCTCGGCCCGGCACCTGCTGCGGCTCTCGATGCCGGAGGAGGTGGGCAAGACGGCGGCCTCCGCCCCCGACGCGGCATCGAGCGCGGTCCTCGCCGAGTCCTACGCCCAGGCCTCGACCGAGCTGGGCCTGCGGGTGACGGACCTGCGCGAGGAGCGGGACCTCGCGCGCTCGCGCCTCGCCGAGGTCCGGATGGCGCTGGAGCTGGCCGAGCAGAAGGCGGAGCGAGGGCGAGGTCGAGGACCGCGCCCAGCGGATCCTCAGCATCCTCATGCGCTCCGTCGGCGCCGCGAACGCGAGCCTGCTCCTGACCACGACCGACCCGCCGCAGATCCTGGTGCTGCCCCCGCTCGTCACCGACCCGCTGGCGCGGACGCGCTGGGGCGCGCTGCACCTGCACGACCTGCGGGATCTGGCGGAGGCGCGGCTCGAGGAGGGCCCGTCCATGCCCGCGCTCGGCGAGGCGCTCTCCGATGAGCGAGCCGGTCTTCGAGTCGGTGGCCCTCGTGCCGCTGCGCTCGGCCGAGCGCGGGCTGGCCCTGGCGCTCCTCTACTTCCGGCCGCACATGACGCTGCCCACGCGCGGACATGCTCGACCACGTCGGCTTCCTCGGCCGCGTCCTGGCCGGGCCGCTCGAGGCGGCGGCGGCGCGCGAGGCGACGGCCAGCGCCGACCGGATGCGCGCGGTGTCGCACGCCTCGGCCTCGGCCATGGCCTCGCTCCTGACCCGCCTGCCGGCCGGCTCGGCCCGCCGGGCCACCCTTCCGATCGAGGACGTCCTGGCGCCCCTGCGGGTGCCCGGGGTGACGGTGACGGTGGTCGACGGGCACGCCGCCCGATCCACGGCGACGCCTCGCTCCTGCGCTACGCGGTGGCGACGCTCGTCGCCCGCTGCGAGGCGGCGGCGCTGGAGCGGTCGATGATCCCGGTCGATCGGCGTCTACGCCGGACCCGAGGAGGGCTTCGTCCGCGTCCACGTCTGGCTCGGCGAGGGCGCGGCGGTGGTCGGCGCCCCGGTGGTGACCCAGGCCTTCACCGCCGACGCCGACGCCGAGATGACGGCGGTCTACGCGGTCATGGCGCTCCACGACGGCTACCTGGTGACGCCCGAGTCCCAGGGCGCCGTCGTCCACTACGTGCTGCAGTTCAGCCCCGCCGCCTCCTGAGGCCCGGTAGATGGACGGGAGGTCGATGCGGCTCGTCGACCGTCGCGTGCAGGAGGAGCGGGAGGCGCCAGCTCCTCGCCCCGTGGGGGATGAGGAGCGCCGAGAGCCGCGGCCGGCGCTACCCGGAGCCGGAGCACCCGATGCGGACGTGCTTCCAGCGCGACCGCGACCGGGTCATCCACTGCTCCTCCTTCCGGCGGCTCGAGTACAAGACGCAGGTCTTCGTGAACCACGAGGGCGACAACTACCGCACCCGCCTCACCCACAGCCTGGAGGGCGCGCAGATCGGGCGCACGGTGGCCCGGGCGATGGGGCTCAACGAGGAGCTGACCGAGTGCCTCGTGCTGGGCCACGACCTCGGCCACACGCCCTTCGGCCACTCGGGCGAGCGGGTGATGAACGAGCTGATGCGCGACCACGGCGGCTTCGAGCACAACCGCCAGACGCTGCGGATCCTCGAGGTGCTGGAGCGGCGCTATCCCGAGTTCCCGGGGCTGAACCTCACCTGGGAGGTGCGCGAGGGGATCATCAAGCACCGCCCCGACACCGACGCGACGGCGCCGCCGGAGTACGCGCCGGGGGAGGCGCCGACGCTCGAGGCGCAGCTCGTCGACTACGTGGACGAGATCGCCTACAACAACCACGACGTGGACGACGGGCTCAGCCTCGGGCATGTTCACGGTCGAGCAGATCCGCGAGGTGACGCTCTTCCGCGAGGCGCACGACGACGCCCTGGCGCCGGGGCCTCGAGGACGAGCGCATCGCCCGGCACCACGTGGTGCGCTGGATCATCGACCGCTGCGTGCGCGACCTCATCGAGACGAGCCAGGCCGAGCCTCGCGGCGGCGCGGGTGGAGTCGGTGGCCGACGTGCGCGGGGCGGGCCGACGGCTCGTCGCCTACTCCCCGGAGATGGCGGCGCGGGTGCGGGAGCTGAAGGACTTCCTCTTCCGCAACATGTACCGGCACTACCGCGTGGTGCGGATGGGGGACAAGGCCGGGCGCCTCCTGCGGGACCTCTTCGAGTCGTACGTCGGCGAGCCGCGGCAGCTGCCGCCCGCACTTCCAGGGCCAGCTCGAGCGGGACGGCGTCCACCGCGTCGTCTGCGACTACATCGCCGGCATGACCGACCGCTTCGCGGTGGACGAGCACCAGAAGCTCTTCGACCCGACGGTGCGGGTCTGACGGCCGTCCGGGGCCGGAGCGCGTGACCGCCACCCACGTCCTGCTGCTCGTCTACGCCGCCCTCATGGTGGGCGCGGGGCTCTACGTCGCCCGCCGGGTGCAGGGCTCCGGCGACTTCTTCGTCGCCGCCCGCTCGCTCCCGGGGCGCATGGTGTTCGTGACGATGCTCGCCGCGAACATCGGGGCGGGCTCGACGGTGGGCGCGACGGGCCTCGGCTACCGGCACGGGCTCTCGGCCTGGTGGTGGTCGGGCTCGGCCGCGATCGGCTGCCTCGTCCTCGGCCTCGTCGTGGCGCCGCGCATGCACCGTCTCGCGAGCGAGCACGGCTTCTTCACCGTGGGGGACTTCCTCGAGTGGCGCTTCGATCGCTCCGTGCGCGTGCTGATCGCGGCCGTGCTGTGGCTCGGGACGCTCGCGCTCCTCGCCGGGCAGCTCATCGCCATGGCCTGGGCCTTCGAGGTGATCGCGGGCCTGCCGCGGGTCGTCGGGCGCCTGCTGTCGGCGCCTCGATCGCTCGTCGCTCTACTTCAGCGGCGGCGGGCTGCTCGCCTCGGCCTGGGTGAACCTGCTGCAGCTCGTCACCCTGCTCGTCGGGCTTCGCGCTGGCGCTGCCGTTCGCCTGGTCGGCGGCGGGGGGCTGGCAGGGCCTGCGCGCGGCGGCCGGCCCGGAGGCCGCCGCGACCTACGGCAGCTTCACCGGCATGGGGGCGGCGGGCATCCTGGCCTGGCCGTGGTCTTCGTGCCGTCGTTCTTCGTGTCGCCCGGCCTCGTCCAGAAGACGTTCGGCGCGCGCTCGCCCGGCGGCCGCGCGCGTGGGCAGCGCTCGGCAACGCGGCGGCCCTGGCCGCTCTTCGCCTTCGTGCCGGCGGTGTTCGGCATGGCGATGCGGGCGGTCGAGCCCGGCCTCGCGCAACCCGGAGCTCGCGCTGCCGCGGCTCACGACCGACGTCCTGCCGCCGTGGGTGGGCGGCCTGGCCCTGGCCGCGCTCTTCGCGGCCGAGATCTCGACCGCCGACGCGGTGCTCTTCATGCTGTCGACCTCTCTGAGCCGCGACCTCTATCCAGGCCGTCCTCCGGCCCGAAGGCCACCGACGCGGAGCTGCTGCGGGTGGGCCGCCTGGCCGCCGGGCCGGCGGGGGCGGGCTGGGCGTCGCTGCTGGCGCTCGTCCTGCCGTCGGTCGCCTCGGCCCTCAAGCTCTTCTACGGCGATCATGACCGCGGCGCTCTTCATGCCGCTGCTGGTGGGCCTCCTGTCGCGCCGTCCCGGGGCCGGCCACGCCCGAGTCGCGATCGGCGCGTCGATCCTGACGACCGGCGCGCTCCGGCTCGCGCTGGCCGGCACGGCCGGCTGGCGCGTGGCTGCCCGTCGGTCGCGGGCATGGTCCTCGCCGGCCTCGTCTTCGCGACGGCGTGGGTCGGGCCGAAAGCAGCGAACGGGTGGACCGCGGCGGCGGGTGCTAGCATCGATTCCGGAGGCTCCATGAGCGAGATCGACCGGCGCGGCTTCTCGGCGGCCCTGGCCGCCGGGCTCTCGGGGGCCTGGCCCGCTTCGCGCGCGCGGGGAGGGCGGGGGACGCGGATGGAGGCGCCCGCCGGCCCCGGCCGGCGGGCTCACCGACGTCCCCGGCCTGCGCGTCGGCCACTTCACCGACACGCGTCGGCCGACCGGTTGCACGGTCGTCGTGGCCGAGGGCGGGGCGGTCTGCGGGGTGGACGTGCGCGGGGGGGCCCCGGGCACGCGCGAGACCGACCTGCTCGACCCGGTGAACAGCGTCCAGCAGGTCCACGCGGTCGTGCTCTCCGGCGGGTCGGCCTTCGGCCTCGACGCCGCGACCGGGGTCGTGCGCTACCTCGAGGAGAAGGGCATCGGGTTCCCGGTGGGGGTCGGGAAGGTGCCGATCGTGCCCGCCGCGATCCTGTTCGACCTCGCGATCGGCGACTGGAAGATCCGGCCCGACGCGACCGCGGGCTACGAGGCCGCGCGCGCCGCCTCGGCCGGGCCGGTGGCCGGAGGGCAGCGTCGGCGCCGGCGCGGGGGCGACGGTCGGCAAGCTGTTCGGCGCCGCCTCGGCCATGAAGGGCGGGCTCGGGACGGCCTCGGTGCGTCTTCCGAGCGGAGCGGTGGTCGCGGCACTCGTGGCGGTCAACGCGCTGCGGCGACGTCGTCGATCCCGCCACGGGGCGCGTCCTCGCCGGCGTGCGCACGCGCGACGGGAAGGGGCTGCGCGGCGCGGTGGACGCGCTGGTCGCCGGCGAGACACCGGGCCGGCCGCTCGCCGGGCAGAACACGTCGATCGGCGTCGTGGCCACGAACGTGGCGCTGACGAAGACCGAGGCCACGAAGGTCGCGCAGATGGCGCACGACGGGCTCGCGCGCGCCATCCGTCCCGTGCACACGCCCTGGGACGGTGACACGCTCTTCGCCCTGTCCGCGGGGACCCTGAGGCTCGACCAGGCGACGCTCGTCGTGGGCTCGCTGGCCGCAGAGGCCGTCGCGCGCGCCGTCGTGCGAGCGGTGACGACGGCCACCGGCCTCCCCGGCTATCCCTCGGCGGCCGACTTGGCGCGCGGCTGAGGCGTTGCGGACCCAGCTCTGGGGGGTGCCCCCCAGGTCCCTTGTGGGCAACCTGTGGAAAAGCGGGCCTCTCGCTGTGCTCGAGCTGATGAGTTCCTGTGGATACGTGGGCGGCGCCTGTGGGAAACCAGCGCGGGCGCGTGGAAAACCAGGCTCGTTCGGTGGAAGAATGACCCCGCGGCGGCGGATCGCCTGTGGATGACCCTGTGGAAAACACCGGCCGCCGTGTGGACGCCCTGTGGATGACGGAAGCCATCCTGGTCGGGGCAACGGTCTTCGCGTCGGTCACGGCCGGGCTCGCCGCCGCGCTCGCGTGGCTCGTCGGGCTCTCTCGGGCCCGGCGATTGGCTCTCTCGGTCTCACCGCCGGAGTGATCGCGGGCCTGCTCGCCGCCCGCTCGCGTCGCCAGAAGGGGATCGGCGAGGCCGGCTCTGCGACTCGGGACGCACCTCTGGGACGGCCTCGCGCTCGCGGCCTTCGCCGCGGTCTCGCTGCGGCAGTTCGGGTGGATCGTGTTCGAGCGAGGCGGCGCGCTCCTGACGCTCGTCCCCTACAACTACGGCGACCTGCCGCTGCACTGGACCTACGTGCAGCCACCTCGCGGGAGGCGCTTCCTTCTGGCCGGAGAATCCGATCCTCACGCGACGAGCGGCTCCGCTACCCGTTCGGCGTGGACCTGCTGACCGCCGTCTTCGTCCAGCTCGGCGCGAGCCTGCCGGTGCTGCTACCCGTCATGGGCCTCGCCGGGGCGGCGCTCGCCGCCCTCGCCCTGCGGCGCGTGGGGCGGGGCGTTCGCGGTCGCCGGCTTCCTGTTCGCCGGGGGGCTCGCCGGGCTTCCAGGTGCTGGCGACGGGGCGAGATCGCCGACTACCAGAGCGCGGTCGCGTGGAAGAGCCTCTACCTCGCCCTCTTCGTGCCGCAGCGAGGGTTCCTTCTCGCGCTGCCGGCCGGCCTCGTGCTGCTCTGGTCCTGGCGCCGTCGGCTGCTGCGCGGCGAGCCTACGCGGCGCTCTCGCCGTGGGTCGAAGGTGTCCTGTGGGGCGCGCTGCCGCTCGTCCACCTCCACACCTTCCGTTCGTCTCGCTGGTCTGGCCGCGGCGTGGGCGTTCGGCGGACGACGGCTGCGAGACGGCCTTCCGACCCTCGCCTGGGCGGCCGTTCCGGCCACGTGGTCGGTGTGGCAGGTGACCGACGGCTTCCGCGCCGCCTCGCTCGTCGGCTGGAGGCCGGGCTGGATGATCGGGGCGCAGGACCCGCTCGTCTTCCTGCTCGTGAACTTCGGCCTCTTCCTCCCCCTCGCGCTCCTCGCCCTCTGGCGGGCCGTGCGCGAACGCCACCGCGAGGAGCTCCTCGTGCTCGTCCCGCCGCTCGCCGTCTTCGCGGCGCTCTTCCTCGTGAAGCTCGCGCCCTGGGAGTGGGACAACACCAAGGTCATGCTCTGGTGCTACGTCGCGGTGCTGCCCGCGGTCGTTCGATCTCGCCGTGGCGCGGATGCGGGTCTGGGCGCGGGCGGTCGCCGTTCTCGTCCTGTTCTTCTCCGGGGCGGTGAGCGTCCTCGGCGCCTCGCTCGGCCGCGGGCCGCGCCTCGAGGTGCTCGACGTGGCCGAGTACGAGGGAGTCTGCCGGGCCCTCGCGGCGGTGAGGACGTCGCGCGTCGCGACCGTGCAGACCTTCAACCACCCGGTGGCGCTGTGCGGCCACCCGATCGTGGCGGGGTACGCCGGGCACCTCTGGAGCCACGGGCTCGACGCCGCGGCCGTCGAGAGGGGACTCGCACGCCTCATGCGTGGTGAGCCGGGCTGGCGCGAGGAGGCAAGGGCGCTGGGCGTGAGCCACGTGTTCTGGGGCGTGCGCGAGGGCGAGGCGTTCCCCACGTCGACGCAGGCCGTGGACGGAAGCCGGCGAGCCCGTGGCCTCGGGGCCGTGGGGCGCCCTCTATCGCCTGGACTGACCGCCGTCCGCCGCGACCCCGACGCGGCGTCAGCTCTCGAAGATCCGGCAGAGAGCCAGGGGATCGTCGCTCGTGCCGAGGGCGACCATCAGCTTGATTCGCGCCTTCGGCCCGCCCAGGTCGCCGCCGAGGATGACGCCCATCTCGACGAGGCGCTGGCCGCCGCCCTCGAAGCCGTAGAGCGGGGCGACGCGACCCTCGGCGCAGCGGGAGACGACGACGACCGGCACGCGCGTTCGGAGCGCGGCGCGGATGCCGGGGACGACCGCGGGCGGGACGTTGCCGGCGCCGGTCCCCTCGAGAACGAGCCCTCGCGCGCCGCGCGCGAGAGACGCGCGGATGAGGCGGTCGTCGGACCCGGCGGCGAGGACGTGCAGGTCGACGGCGGTGACGAGCCTTCGGGGACGAAGAACGGGGCCCCGGAAGGGGGGCGCGTGGAAGCGGACCCGGCCCCGATCGAGCACGCCGAGCGACCCCGTGCCACTGCGGAACGCGTCGAGCCGCTGCGTGTGCCACTTGCGGACGCGGGACGCGGCGTGGATCTCCTCGCCGACCACGACGAGCGCGCCGCGGCCCCCGGCGTCGGGGTGGGCGGCGGTCCGGACGGCGGCGGTGAGGTTGGCGGGGCCGTCCCAGCCGGGGTCGGAGAACGTGCGCATGGCCCCGCAGAGCACGACCGGCTTCGGGCTCGCCACCGTGAGGTCGAGCAGGAACGCGGTCTCCTCGAGCGTGTCGGTCCCGTGCGTGACGACGACCCCGTCCACGCGCGGGTTCGGCCAGGACCCGCTCGACGTCGGCGCGGAGGCGCCACATCCACGGCGGTGTGACGTGCGGCCCCGGCAGTCGGGCCAGGTCCTCGAGGCGGAGGCGCGCCTCGCCGCGCAGCCCCGGCACCCGCGCCACGATCTCCCGCCCCGAGAGAGCGGGCAGAGCCGCCCCGGTCACGGGGTCGCGCCGCATGGAGATCGTCCCGCCGGTGAACAGGATGTGGACGGTGCGCCGCTCGCTCATCCGCGCCTCGCGAGGACGAGAGCGAGGGCGGCGAGCACGACGGCTCCGCCGGCGAGGGTCCACGGCGCCCGGCACCTCGCGGAAGACGAGCCACGCGAGCAGCGAGGCGAGGACCGGCTCGCCGAGGAGGAAGAGGCCGACGGTGGGCGCGGGAATCGACCGCAGCGACTTGTTCACGAGCCCGTGGCCGCCGATCGTCGGCACGAGGGCCAGGGCGAGGAAGAGGAGCCAGGTACGCCCGCGGTAGCCGGAGAGCGGCACGCCGGAGCCGATGGCCAGGGCGGCGAGCGCGACGGCCGCGGTCGCCCAGACGCCGAGGACGTAGGCGTTCAGGGGGAGGGCGGCGCGGAGGCCGCGTCCGATCACCTGGTAGGCGGCGACGGTCACCGCGCCGAGGACGGCGAGCGTGTTGCCGAGGAGGGAGCCGGGGGAGCCGGCCCAGTCGCCGAGCGCGATGAGAGAGGCGCCGACGAGGGCGATCGGAAGGGCGCCTTTCACGACGCCGGGCACGCGCTCGTGTAGGAAGACACGCGAGAGGACGAGGGCGAAGAGGGGCGCCGTGTTCACGAGGAGGACGGAGGACGCGATGGACGTGTACGAGAGGCTCGCGATCCAGGTGGCGAAGTGCAGGGCGAGGGCGGCGCCCGCCGCGAGGAGCAGCCACCCTTGCTTCGGGGCGAGCTCCGGCCACGATCGCCGGGCGTCGCGAGCCGCGAACGGGAGGAGGAGGGCTGACGCCAGCGCCACGCGGTAGAACGAGACGGCGAGCGGCGGCTCGGCGGCGAGGCGCACGAGGACCGCGCCGAACGACACGAACACGACGGCGAGCGACAGCGTGAGCCAGGGGGACATGGGCCTACGCGCGCGCCCGGACGGCCTCCGCGGCGCGGGCGAGGGCCTCGTCGAGGCGGTCGAGGCGATCGCCGCCGCCCTGAGCCATGTTCCCGCGGCCGCCTCCCTTCCCCCCGAGGTGCTCGACCGCGGCCCTGAGAAGCGAAGGGACGTCGTGGGAAAGGCCGTCCGACTGCGCGAAGACGAGATGGGCCTTGTCGGCGCGGCTGCCGAGGAGGGCCACGCACGGGGCGAGGGCGACGAGGCGGGTGGCGAGGACGCGGAGGTCGCCCGGGGACCAGCCGTCGAAAGCCACCACGACCACGGAAGGCGCGGAAGCACTCGGCGCCGGTCCGTCTCCGCGGACTTCGGCGAGCAGCCGGCGCGCGTCTCCCTCGAGCGCCCGCTCGAGGAGGCTCCTCGCGCGCCGCTCGCTCTCGAGGAGGTCGTCCTTCGCCTTCTGCGCGGTGGCCGCCAGTTCGTCGAGGGGGGCCGACAGTGTCGACACCAGGCGGTCGAGGACTTCCCGCCGCCGCGCGACCGCGGCGAGCGCTCGGTGCCCGCAGACGAAGGACACGCGAGTGCCACCCTTGTACCTCTCGAGCGCGTTGATGACGATGAAGCCGACCTCGGCGGTCGTGCGCGGGTGGGTGCCGCCGCAGGGCTGGCGATCGAAGCCCTCGGCGTCGACGATGCGCACGTTCTCGCTGACGCCCTCCGGAAGGCCGAGGCCCTCGGCGCGCGCCTGGGCGGCGCTGACCGTCGAGACGCGAACGGGCCGGCCTTCCCACACGACCTCGTTCGCCCGGCGCTCGGCGGCCCGCACCTGCTCCTCGCCGACGAGGCGGTCGAGGTCGATCGTCGTGAGCTCGGCGCCGAGGTGGAAGGCGATCGTCTGCGCCTGGGCCACCTCGACGAAGGCCTTCGACAGCAGATGCTGGCCGTGGTGCTGCTGCATGTGGTCGCGCCGGCGGCCCGCGTCCACGAGCCCGTGCGCCCGCTCGGCGGCGAGGGGACGGTCGAGGACGTGGAGGACGTCCTCCCCGTCGTCGACCACGGCGACGACACGCGTTGCCCCGAGGGTGCCCGTGTCCCAGGGCTGCCCGCCGCTCTCGGCGTAGAAGGCGGTGGCGTCGAGGACGACGGCGGGCCGGCCCTCGTACTCGCGCCGCGCGACGACCGTCGCGTCGAACTCGAGGAGGTAGGGATCGTGCAGGTAGAGCCGCTGGGTCATCGCATCACACCCGGGATGAGCGCCCGGAGCCTAGCAGAGGCAGCGGGCGGCGTCGAGGATCATCGGGACATGCGGGGGAGGGCTCTCGCGGTCACCGGGGATCGGGATTCCTCACGCGGCTCGCGATAGCCGGGGGCAGGCGCAGGAAGTCCTTGAGGTTCCACGAGTAGATAGCCTCGGCCTTGGCCTTGAGCGCGCAGTGGCCGAGGATCGCGTCGTAGGTCGCGCCGCTGGCGAGACCGGCCGCGGCGGACGCTTCCAGCACCTGGAAATACTCCTGTCCGTCGAGAGCGACCAGCGTCAGCCGCTCCCGGATGTCGCCGAGGAAGAGCAGCGCTTCGTCGCCGCTCACGCGGCGCTTGCCCGGCATGCCGGTCAAGGTGGCGTAGACCTCGGCGAGGCTGTGCGCGCCGCAGCACGCGTTCTTCTTTCCGAAGCGCAGGAAGAGATCGATGCTGGGCGGATGATGCTCATGGTCCGCGTAGAAGGTGGCGACGAGCACGGAGGTGTCGAGAAACGCCTTCACTGGCGCTCCCCGGCGTTCTGGCGGTGACGTTGCGCCCGGACGTTGCGGAGTGTCTCCTCCGTTTCGTCGGCGGTGAGCGGCGTGCCGGTGCGGAACACCCAGACGCCGCGCTCTTTCTGCAGTGGCGTGGCGCCGCGCCTCGGCCGTAAGGTCACCTCGTCACCCTTGACCGTGATGTCGAGAGTGTCGCCGGGGGAGAGGTGCATCTCGTCCCGGAGGGTCTTGGGCAGGACGACGCGACCCGCTCGGTCAAGGGTGACCTTGGAGTTCATGCTGCCATCATACCGTGGTTCCACCCATTTGGGAAATGGCATTGGTCCTGGGTGCAGACCATACCCGGCAAGGGCTGGTTCACGTACTTCCGAATCTACAGGTGACCCTCCGGGGCGGGGGAGGCAGCGCAGATCTCGCGGCGACCCCGAAGAAACCGGGAGACACGGTGCGGGCGTCCACGTACACTGCGGGCAGCCGCAGGGTCTCGAGCCGCATGCGAGCGCCCGGTCCGCGGAGGTCCTCCATGGTTTCCACTCCCTCTCGATCGGTCCAGCCGTTCGAACTCTTCCTGATCAAGCCGTCGCATTACGACGACGACGGCTACGTGATCCAGTGGTGGCGCTCGTCCATCCCGGCGAACACCCTGGCGACGCTGAACGGGCTCGCGCTCGACTGCGCGGAGCGGCGCGTGCTCGGCGACGACGTCGAGATCCGGATCACCGTCTGGGACGAGACCAACACGCGGATCCGGCCCGAGGGCATCATCGCCGCGATCCGCGCCGCGGGCGGCCGCGGGCTCGTCGGGCTCGTGGGCGTGCAGACCAACCAGTACCCGCGCGCCGTCGACATCGCTCGCCCGCTGCGCGCTGCGGGCATCCAGGTCTGCATCGGCGGTTTCCACGTCAGCGGTTGCCTCTCGATGCTCCCAGACATGCCGCCCGAGTTGAAGGAGGCGATGGGCCTCGGCATCACGCTCTTCGCGGGCGAAGCGGAGGGCCGGCTCGAGGAGCTGCTCCAGGCCGCCTATCGCGGCGAGATGAAGCCACTCTACAACTTCATGAACGACCTGCCCGGGCTGGAGGGCATGCCGATGCCGTTCCTGCCGCTCGAGGTCGTACAACGCACGAGCGGGCTGCGGACGAGCTTCGACGCCGGCCGCGGGTGCCCGTTCCTCTGCAGCTTCTGCACCATCATCAACGTCCAGGGCCGCAAGTCGCGCGCGCGCAACGCCGACGACGTCGAGCGGCTGGTGCGCGCCAACCTCGCGCAGGGCGTACGGAACTTCTTCATCACCGACGACAACATGGCGCGCAACCAGAACTGGGAGGCGATCTTCGACCGCCTGATCCGGATGCGGGAGGTGGAAGGCCTGCGCTTCTGGATCGTCGCCCAGGTCGACACGATGGCGCACAAGATCGGGGGCTTCATCGAGAAGGCGGGCCGGGCCGGCGTCAACCGCGTGTTCATCGGGCTGGAGAACATCAATCCCGATTCGCTCAAGGACGCCAGGAAAGGCCAAAACCACGTCGACCAGTACCGCACGATGCTGCAGGCGTGGCACAACGTCGGGGCGCTCACCTACGCCGGGTACATCCTCGGGTTCCCCGGGGATACGCCGGACTCGATCGAGCGCGACATCGGCATCATCCAGCGCGAGCTGCCACTCGACCTCCTGGAGTTCTTCATCCTCACGCCCCTTCCAGGATCGGCGGACCACAAGAAGCTCCATCTCGCCGGCGTGGAGATGGAGCGCGACATGAACCGCTACGACGTCGTGCACGTGACGACACGTCATCCGAAGATGACCGACGAGGAGCTGCTCGGGATCTATCGCAAGGCCTGGGACCTCTACTACTCGCCGGCGCACGTCGAGACCATCCTCCGCCGGGCGAAGGAGTGGGGCTACGACCCGCACAACATGATGTGGAAGCTGCTCTCGTTCCACGCCGCGCCCGTGTTCGAGAAGGTGCACCCCCTGGAGAGCGGGATGTTCCGGCGCAAGTACCGGCGCGACCGGCGGCCCGGGATGAGGGTCGAGAACCCGTTGGTCTTCTACCCGCGCTACCTGTGGGAGATCGTGTCCAAGCACGTGCGCTTCGCGGGCATGTACTGGCGCTACCGGAGCACCCTGCGGCGCGTCCAGCGCGACTCGCGCGTCTACAGCGACCTCGCGACGGCACCGGTGCAGGCCGGCGACGTGGGCGTGCTCGAGCCCTTCAAGGCCCGGTAAGAGCGGG
The DNA here is from genome assembly GCA_963697835.1 of uncultured Acidobacteriota bacterium. Lineage (GTDB taxonomy): Bacteria > Acidobacteriota > Vicinamibacteria > Fen-336 > Fen-336 > DATBSL01. The sequence goes on from CAVOPG010000002.1 coordinate 159,150, forward strand.
CGCGTCGCAGGATATCAGTTCGCTGCTGTTTCAGCGCCCTCACCAGAGCGGCTCCATGTTCTCGACGTACTTGTAGCCGGTGCCGGTGTCGAAGAGGACGACGCTGTCGTCGGGGGAGAGGTGGCCCGAGACCTTGAGCTTCCGGGCGGCGGCAACGCACGCTCCGCCCTCGGGGGCCATGAAGAGCCCCTCGTTCGACGCCGCGCTCCTTGACGCCCTGGACGATCTCCTCCTCGGAGACGGCGATGCCGGCGCCGTGGCTCTCCCGCAGCCCGCGCAGGATGAGGAAGTCGCCGAGCGCCTTGGGAACGCGGAGGCCGTGGGCGTGGGTCGTGGCCCCTTCCCAGAAGGGAGCGTCCTCGCGTCCCTCCTGGAACGCCTTCACGATCGGGGCGCAGCCCTCGGCCTGCACCGCGTACATCCGCGGCCGCTTCGCCCCGACGAAGCCCATCGCCTCCATCTCGGCGAAGGCCTTCCACATCCCCACGAGGCCCGGTGCCGCCGCCGGTCGGGTAGAGGATCGCGTCGGGCAGCGTCCAGCCCATCTGCTCCGCGATCTCGTAGCCCATCGTCTTCTTGCCCTCGACGCGGTACGGCTCCTTCAGGGTCGCGCACTCGTACCAGCCGTGCTCCTTCGCCTGGGCCGCGCAGACCCGGCCCGCGTCGGTGATGAGGCCGTCGACCCTCTCGACGTGGGCGCCGTAGGCTTCGGTCTCCATCACGAAGAGCCGGGCGGTGTCCCGCGGCAGGAAGACGTGGGCCCTGAGGCCAGCCGCCGCGGCGTAGGCCGCGAGGGCGCTGCCCGCGTTGCCGGCCGAGGGGAGGCAGAGGTCGGTGGCGCCGAGGGCCTTCGCCATCGACACGGCCATCGACAGGCCGCGGGCCTTGAAGGAGCCTGTCGGGTTGCCGCCCTCCTCCTTGACGAGGAGCCGGGGCAGGCCGAGACGGGCGCCGAGGCGCGGGGCGGGAAGTAGGGGCGTGAAGCCCTCCCCCAGGCTCACCCTCTCCGCGTCGTCGGCGAGGGGCAGCACCTCGCGGTAGCGCCACATCGTGGGCTCGCGCAGCGCGAGGTGCCCGGGCCTCATCTCGAGCGCGGCGCGGGCGAGGTCGTAGCGCGGGTAGAGGGGCGCCCCGCACTCGCAGACGGTGTAGACCCGGCCCGGCTCGTACCGCTTCTCGCACTTCGTGCAGTCGAGGTGGGTGAGCATGACGCGGCCCTCCCGGGAAGTGAGGCGGATTATAGCGTCAGGGCGCCATGGCGAGCGCCTTCATCTCGAAGCCGCGGCCGAAGAGGTCCTCCTTCGTCGAACTCCCAGACGGCGGTGTCGCCCGTCACGCAGGCGTTGGCGCGGAGGATCGGCACGGGCATCACGAGCGTCGCGCGGAAGTGCAGGCGGTCCGGCCCCTCGGGCGTGAGGAGCGGGAGCCCGGCTTCTTCGAGCTGCGCGAGGAGGCCGTCGCCCAGCGAGTTGAAGGAGGCCTCGGCGGCGGCCTCGACGTCCTCGGGGGGAGTGCCCGGGGTGAGGGGCCGCTCGGCGAGGAGCGCCACCTCCCGCGCGAAGGGCTCGGCGAGACGCTCCCGGTACGCCCGGCGGACGTCCGACTCGCGAGGCCCCGCACCCTTGCCGGCGAGTGCTTCGGCGAATCCTTCGGCGAAGGCCTGGTCCCGCTTCAGCGCCGCGCGAGAGAGGGCCCGGGCAGCAGCGAGGGGGGAGGAGGGGTCGCGGAACACCTCCTGGTACTCGTAAGCGCCGTGCTCGGTGTCCACGAAGGCGGAGACGAAGTTCCGGGCGGGCTGTGCGCGCGGCGCCCGCGCCCGAAGGAGGCATTAGCCCCGCGGTGCTCCTCGCGGATCTGGGCCGGCGTTCGTTCGGGGAGGTCGTCGGCGGGACCAGCATTCCTTCAGAGCCCTTTGAAGGCCTGGAAACGGACAACGAACAACGGACCAGATACTCCTCGCGCGCCAGCCGGGAACCGCGCGAGGAGTGGTCAGACCTCCATGATCTCCGCTTCCTTCTTCTTGAGGGCGGCGTCGATCTCCTCGATGTGCTGGTCCGTGAACTTCTGGACCTCGGCGAGGGCGTGCTTCTCGTCGTCCTCGCTGACGTCGTGGTCCTTGAGGAGCCTCTTGAGGTGCTCGTTCGCGTCGCGCCGGACGTTGCGGACCGCCACCCGGGCCTCTTCGGCGTGCTTGTGGGCGACCTTCACGAGGTTCCGTGCGCCGCTCCTCGGTCAGCGAGGGGACGGGGATGCGGATGATCTTGCCGTCGTTCTGCGGGTTGAGGTCGAGGTCGGAGGTGCGGATGGCCTTCTCGATCGCGGGAAGGAGCGAGGGGTCCCAGGGCTGCAGGGTGATGAGCGTCGGGTCGGGGACCGCGAGGTTGCCGACCTGGTTGAGGGGCGTCGCCGTCCCGTAGTAGTCCACGCGGATGTTGTCGAGCATCGCGACCGACGCCCGGCCGGTCCGCATGGTGCCGAGCTCGCGGAGCACGGCTGTCGACGGCGCTCCGCATGCGGGTCTTCGCGTCGGCGACCATCGGCTTCAGTGGCATCGCTACTCCTTGACCAGGGTCCCGATCGTCTCGCCCTGCACGACCCGGCGCAGGTTCCCCTTGCGCTTGAGGTCGTAGACGATGATCGGGAGGTGGTTGTCCATGCACAGGGAGATGGCGGTGCGTGTCCATGACCCGCAGCCCCTTCTGCAGCACCTCGAGGTAGGTCAGGCGGTCGAACTTCTTCGCCTTGGGGTTCTTCATGGGGTCGGCGTCGTAGATGCCGTCCACCTTCGTGGCCTTCAGGATGACCTCGGCCTTGATCTCCATGGCCCGCAGCGCCGCCGCGGTGTCGGTGGAGAAGTAGGGGTTCCCGGTGCCGGCGGCGAAGATGGTCACCCGGCCCTTCTCCATGTGCCGCATGGCGCGGCGGCGGATGAAGGGCTCGCAGACCTCCTGCATCTCGATCGCGGAGAGGACGCGGGTGAAGACCCCGGCGCGCTCGAGGGCGTCCTGGAGGGCGAGGGCGTTGATCACCGTGGCCAGCATGCCCATGTGGTCGGCGGAGACGCGGTCCATTCCCTGGGCGTTGTCGGACACCCCGCGGAAGATGTTGCCGCCGCCGACCACCGCCGCGATCTCGAGGCCCGAGGTCGTGGACCTCCTGGATCTCGGTGGCGAGGTAGTCGGTGAAGTCGCGGTCGATCCCGAAGGTCTTCTCGCCGAGGAGGGCTTCCCCGGAGAGCTTGAGGAGGACGCGCTTGTAGGCGAGGGGCTTCTTGGTGCCGGGCATCAGGTCCTTCCTCGCGGCTCGTCCCGGCCCCCCGGGGGAGGCCGGGCGTGCCAATGGTACTACTACTCGGCCTTCGTCCCCGACTCCTCGCCCAGCCGGAAGCGCGCGAAGCGGCGGAGACGGTGGCCTTGACGCGATCTTCTCGAGGAGCTGGCCGACGGTCAGCTTGGGCTCGCGGATGTAGGGCTGCTCGAGGAGGCAGAAGGTCGCGTAGTACTCCTTCACCTTGCCCTCGGCGATCTGGTCCGACGACGTTCGCGGGCTTGCCTGAGGCCGACGGCCTGGGCGCGGTAGATCTCCTTCTCCTTCTCGAGGAGGTCGGCCGGCACCTCGTCCTTGCGAGACGTAAGCGCGGCGGCGGGGGAGGCGGCCGCGACGTGCATGGCGACGTCCTTGGCCAGCGCCTGGAGGGTGGCGGCGTCCGCGGACTGGGCGACGAGCTCGACGAGGACCCCCACCTTGGCGGCCGGCGGGTGGATGTAGGCCGCCACCAGCCCGGGCGCGCCCGCCGTCCGCTCGAAGCGGGCGAAGCGGCGGACGACGATGTTCTCCTTGATGAACGCGATCTTCTCCTGGACGAGCTGGCCCACCGTCCGGCCCGGCCGGCTGGCGAGCGGCAGCTCGAGGAGCGCCGGCACGTCGGCCGGCGCGTGGGCGGCGACGTGGGCGGCGATGTCCTTCACCAGCGACTGGAAGTCGGGGGTCTTGGCGACGAAGTCGGTCTCGCAGTTGACCTCGACGATGACGCCGACCTTGGCCCCCGCGGATGTAGGCGCCGATCGCGCCGTCGCTGGCGGTGCGGCTCGCCTTCTTCGCGGCGGCGGCGAGGCCCTTCTTGCGCAGGAGGTCGCGGGCCTTCTCCATGTCGCCCTGCGCCTCCACCAGGCCGCTCTTGCAGTCCATCATCCCGGCGCCGGTCTCCTCCCGGAGCTGGCGCACGACTTCGGCAGAGATGCTCATTGAGTCCTTCTTCCTTCGGTCATGTCCGTTCGTGGAAAGCCCCGGGGCCCTGCGTCGTCGGCTTCCCCGGGGCGAGGACGTCTCCCGGGCCCGTCGAGGGCCCGGGATCGTCAGGCCGTCGGGGTGGCCGACCGGAGCGGGCGGTGCGCCGCGAGCGGGCTCGGGCCGCGCCGCCCGCGACCGTCTCGGCCAGCTGCGCTTCGCGCAGGCCGCGGCCGGCGAGCACGGCGTCGGCCACCTTGCCGGCGAAGAGCCGGATGGCGCGCAGCGCGTCGTCGTTGCCCGGGATGGGCACGTCCACCTCGTCCGGGTCGCAGTTCGTGTCGAGGACGCCGATCACGGGGATCTTCAGCTTGCGCGCCTCGGCGACCGCGATCGCCTCGCAGGCGGGTGTCGATGACGAAGACGGCGTCGGGCACGGACTTCATGCCCTTGATGCCGGTGAGGTTCTTCTCGAGCTTCTCGCGCTCCTTGTCGAGGTGGGCGAGCTCCTTCTTGGTGAGCCGCTCGCGCTGCGCCTCCTGCGGGCCCGGTGAGCGTCATCTCGAGCTCGCGCAGCCGCTCGAGGCTGCGGCGCACCGTCACGAAGTTGGTGAGCAGCCCGCCGAGCCAGCGCTCGGTCACGAAGGGCATGCCGCAGCGCTTCGCCTCCTCGGCGATCGCCTCCTGCGCCTGGCGCTTCGTGCCGATGAACATCACGTTCTTGCCCTGCGCGGCCAGCTCCTGCACGAACTGCAGGGCTTCCTGCAGCAGGCGGTGGGTCTTCTGCAGGTCGATGATGTAGATCCCGTTGCGCTCGCCGAAGATGTACTGCTTCATCTTCGGGTTCCAGCGGCGGGTCTGGTGCCCGAAGTGGACGCCCGCCTCGAGCAGGTCCTTGATGCCGACGCTGGCGGCGAGGCGCCCGGGCCTGGGGGACGGGGGTGGAAACGGTGGTCTCGGACAAGCACGGCCTCCTTCGTATCAGCCCCGGGCGGCAGCGGATGCGCCCGGGGCTTTCCGGCCCCTCGCGGGGCTCGAAGTGAAACGACTAGCGCTTGCTGAACTGGAACCGGCGCGCGGGCACCCTTCTGCCCGTACTTCTTGCGCTCCTTGATCCGCGCGTCGCGGGTCAGGAACCCCGCCTTCTTGAGCTTGCCGCGCAGCTCGAGGTTGAACGCGCAGAGCGCGCGCGAGATGCCGTGCCGGATGGCGCCCGCCTGCGCGCACGACGCCGCCGCCGTGGATCGTCGCCACGACGTCGAAGCGGTCGTTCGTCTCGGTGACCGAGAAGGGCTGCTTGACGACCTGCTTCAGGGCTTCGATGCCGCCGAAGAACTCGTCGAGGCCCCGGTCGTTCAGCTGGAACTCGCCCGTGCCGGGGCGAAGGTGAACGCGCGCGACCGAGGTCTTGCGCTTCCCGGTTCCGTAGTACTCGAGGGGTGTCGTGCTCAAGGCTTCTTTGGCTCCTGCTACAGGGTGAGCGGCTGCGGCTTCTGCGCCTGGTGCGGGTGCTTCGCCCCGGGGTAGACCTTCAGCTTGAGGAACATCGCGCGCCCCAGCTTGGTCTTCGGCAGCATGCCCCGCACGGCATCCTCGACGATCCGGGCCGGGTGCTCCTGGCGCACGTCGCGGGCCGCCCGGCTCTTGAGTCCGCCCATGAAGCCGGAGTGGTGGCGGTAGGCCTTGTCGGTCTCCTTCCTCCCGGTCAGGACGACCTGGTCCGCGTTGATCACGACGACGTGGTCGCCGGTGTCGAGGAAGGGAGTGTAGGTCGGCTTGACGCTTGCCGGTGAGGACGGTCGCGACGGCGGTGGCCACCTTGCCGAGCACCTTGCCGCTCGCGTCGATCACGAACCACCGGCGGTCAAGGCTCGTCGCCTTGGGAATGTAGGTCGGCATCCAGTCAGTACCTTTCGCCCCGCGCGCGACATGGCGCAGGATCGCAAACCTTGCATTTTTATGGCATTTCGGTCCGGCTGTCAAGGGAGCGCGACTAGAGCCGACGCCCTCAGTCGTGCCCCCCGGCCGGGGGAGGGGGAGAAGTCGAGCGTGCGACAGGGCCGGCAGCTCGCGCCGGAGCCGCTCGAGGCGCTCGAAATCGAGCTCGGCCACCGCAACTCCCTCCCCGTCCGGCACCTGGGCGACCACGGCGCCCCAGGGATCCACGATCATCGCCTGGCCGTGGGAAGCGCGGCCGCCGCCGTGGTGTCCCACCTGGGCCGGGGCCAGGACGTAGGCCAGGTTCTCGATGGCCCGCGCCCGCAGGAGGACCTCCCAGTGCGCCTTGCCGGTCCGCTCCGTGAATGCGGAGGGGACGCACAGCACGCGGGCCGCCGCGGCGGGTCAGCTCGCGGTAGAGCTCGGGGAAGCGCACGTCGTAGCAGATCGAGAGCCCGACCGTGCCGATAGCGGTTTCCACCGTCACGATGTCGTCCCCGGGCAGGACCGCCTTCGACTCCTTCAGGTGCTCCATGCCCGGCAGGTCGATGTCGAAGAGGTGGATCTTGCGGTAGACGCGCGATCGTCGCCCCGTCGGGCCCGAGCAGGACGGAGGTGTTGCGGACTCGCGCGTCGCCCGGGACGCGCTCGGGGAGGCTGCCGAGGAGGAGCGTGACGCGCGTCGCGCCGGGCGAGCGCCGCCATCCGCCGGACCCACGGGCCGTCGAGGTCCTGGGGCTCCGGCACGGGCTCGCCCTCGGAGCGAAGGAAGGCGAAGTTCTCGGGCAGGCCGACGAAGGCGGCGCCGCGCGCGGCGGCCTGCTCGACGAGGGCCTCGGCCGCCGCGAGGTTGCGCTCCACGTCGGTGGTGGAGGTCATCTGCACGACCGCGGCGAGGGCGCGGGCCGGGGCGCTCACTTCCGACGCCCCTTGCGCCGGCGGCCGGTCGCCGGGCGGGCAGAGCGGCGGGCCGATCGCGCCGTTCGCTTCGGCCGGGCGCGCGCTCTGGCCCGCTGCCGGCATCGAGACCCGCGTCCCGCGCCGGACCCGCGGCGGCTCGCCGGAGGCCCAGGCCTGCCGGCTCTCCCAGGCGCACTCGGCGAAGAGCGGGCAGACGCCGCAGGCCGGCCGGCGCGCGTCGCAGACCTTGCGGCCGTGGAAGATGACGAGGTCGGTCGTCCGCGTCCACCGCTCGCGGGGGACGAGCGCCATCAGCTGCTGCTCGACCTTCAGCGGGTCGTCGCCCTCGGCGAGGCCGAGGCGGTTCGTCACGCGGAGGACGTGCGTGTCCACGGCGATCCCCTCGTTGATGCCGTACGCGTGTCCGAGGACGACGTTCGCGGTCTTGCGGCCGATGCCGGGGAGGGGGACGAGCGCGGCCATGCTCCGCGGCACCTCGCCCCCGTGGCGCTCGACGAGGCCCTCGCGCGAAGCCGGTGATGCTGCGCGCCTTCGCCCGGAAGAACCCGGTCGAGCGGATGATCTCCTCGACGTCCGCGAGCGGCGCCGCCGCCAGCGCGTGGGCGTGCGGGTAGCGCTCGAAGAGACGGGGCGTGACCTTGTTGACGCGCTCGTCGGTGCACTGCGCGGAGAGGATGGTCGCGACCGCGAGCTCGAACGCGTTCCGGTAGGCGAGCGCGCAGCGCGCCTCGGGGTGCGCCTCTTCGAGGATGTCGAGGATGCGGGCGGTGCGCTCGGGGGTGACGCGGGGCTTCGTCCGGCGGGGGGGCACGACGGGATTCTACCAGCGTGCCGGCGACGGGCAGCGTGTCACCGTCCGCGTACTTCCGGGGGCGCTAGCGCGCCTGGCGGAAGGCCGGGGTGGCGGGGAAGAGGGGCGTCTGGGACGAGGGCGGGTCGAGCCGCGCCAGCCGCACCTGGAGGGAGCGCACGCCTCCGGCCGGCTCGAGCAGGGGCTCGACGAGCGCGCGCACCCGCGCGGCGATCGCGTCCTCGTCGGAGAGGCCCGGGGCTGAACGCGTCGCTGCGGCGGAGCTCGTCGGCGGCGCCGCGCACCTCGACCCCGATCGCGCGCGCGGCGAGGCGGAAGGGCTTCAGGCGGCGGGCCGCCCGCCGGGCGAGGGTGTCTGCGATCTCCTCGAGCGCCACCCTGTCGCTGCGGCGGTCGCGGATCGTCGCCTCCTCCTGGACGAAGGCGGGAGGAGCGGCGACCGCGATCGGCTGCTCCTGCTGCCCGCGGGCGGCGGCCCGGAGGCGGGGCGCAGACGCGGCCCCGACGACGGCGGCGAGGGCCGCCTCGTCGCAGTCGGCGACCTGGCCGACGGTCGTGAGCCCCGCCCGCTCGAGGGCCGAGGCGAGGTGAGGAGGCAGTCCGAGGGCGGAGACGGGCTTGCCCGCGAGGAAGGAGTGCTCGTAGCCGGGGAGGACGACGAGGAGCCCCCGCGGCTTTGCCCACCCGGAGGCGATCCGCGCGGCGAGACGCGAGGAGGCGAGGCCGAGCGACGCGTCGAGGCCGAGCCGGCGCTGGAGCTCGTCCCGTATCGTCTCCGCCTCGCGGACCGGCGGCGGGTCGCCGGGGCCCTCGACCGTCAGGTCGACGAAGGCCTCGTCGGCGGAGGGCCGCTCGACCCGGCGGCTCGCGGCGAGCAGGACGGCCGTCACCTCCTCGCTGTGGCGGCCGTACGCGTCGAGATCGCCGCGGCGGAAGACCGCCTCGGGGCAGGCGAGGCGCGCCTGCGCCAGGGGCAACCCGACCCGACCCCCGCCTGCCGCGCCTCGTCGCTGACGGCGGCCACGAAGCCCATCCCGCCGCCGTCGCCGCCGATGACGACGGGCCGGCCGCGCAGGGAGGGATCGAGGCTCCGCTCCACCGAGACGAAGAACGGGTCGAGGTCCACGTGCAGGATGCTGCGGCGACGCTCCTTCACGACCCCAGTGTAGGGGGAGGCGGGGGCGGGGGAGGTCCGGGACGAGGGCCTTCTCGGCGCTTCGCGCCCTAGTTGACCGGGCCCTTGGTGGGGCCGAAGGACTCCTGGTAGAGGCGGAAGTTGTCCTGGAGGGCGGCGATGAGGCCGGGGACCATCTGGACCGGCACGACGAGCCGCGCGCGCACCGGCGCCTTGACGATGTGGGTGGCCTGGGCCTCCTTCACCTGCTTCTCGCCGAGGGGCAGCATCTCGCAGAAGGTCAGGGTGAAGTCGAAGGGGGAGTTCTGGATCGCGCAGAAGTTGCTGTAGACCCGCGGGACGCTCGAGTCCTCGTCCGGGACGACGGTGAAGTTCAGCTGCCTGCGGCCCCTTTTCCTCGGCCATCGGTGAGCCTCCGTGGCCGAGTGTACCGCGCCACGGCGCTCAGTACTTGCGGAGGACCCCGATGACGACGCCCTGGATGCGCAGGCGATCCTGGTCCACGAAGATCGGCTTGAGGCGCGCGTTCGCGGGCTGCAGGCGCACCTTGCCGCCGCCCTCGCGGTACATCTTCTTGAGGGTGACGTTCTCGCCGTCGAGGAGTGCGATCACCATCTCGCCGTCGCGCGCGGCGCGCCGGTTCTCGACGATGACGTAGTCGCCGTCGCGGATCTGCTCCTCGATCATCGAGTCGCCCTTGACCTGGAGGACGTACGTCTCGCGGCGGCCCACCATGTCCTCGGGCACGAAGATCGTCTCGCTCGCGCTGATCGCCTCGATCGGCGAGCCCGCCGCGACCCGGCCGAGGAGCGGCAGCTCCACCGCCCGGACGGTGACCTCGGTCGGCACGAGCTCGAGGGCGCGGCTGCGGTTCCAGTCCCGCTTGACGAGGCCCTTCTTCTGGAGGTTGGTCAGGTGCTTGTGGACGGTGGCCAGCGAGCGCAGGCCGAAGTGGTCGGCGGTCTCCTCGATGGTGGGCGCGTAGCCCTTGCGCTCGATGTACCGGTTCAGGAAGTCCAGGATCTCCTTCTGCCGGCGCGTCATGTACATGACCTTCTCCTCGTGGAGAAGGTAGGCGAAAATCAGGCGAAAGTCAATCCTGGCGGGACTTGCCGAGTCCCGAGGACGCCGTGGGTGGCCGCTGGGGTCGCGGGACCGGCTTTCCCGCGGCTGGCCTGTCGGACGGCTGCGTCGGGCCGATGCTCGAAGGGGGTTTCGGCGGGCGGTGGCTGGGGAGGAGGCAGGGACTCGGAAGGAGGCGGCAGCGGCGGCTCGTCGAGGGGCGGCATGACGCCGACGCCTCCCCAACCCCACCAGTAGGGTATGCCGCCGTCCTGCGCGGGCTCTTGTGCGCCCGCCTCCGCCTCTCGGGCCCGGGCCTCCGCCTCCCGGGCGCGCGCTTCCGCCTCGCGGACCCGAAGCTCGGCCTCGCGCCTGTCTCGCTCCGATGCCTCGTCGGCCGCACGCTCGCGGACCAGGGCTTCGTGCTCGGCCGGCGTGACCCAGCGTCCCTCGAACGGCGACGTAGCCCCGGGCGCGGAATGCCTCGTCCTCGCCCATCCACGTCGCCGTCCAGCTCGACCCGGCCGAGGGCGGCGTTCGCCTCGGGGTGGGAGGGGTCGACTGCCAGCACCCGCTGCCAGGCCTCGCGCGCCTGGGTGAGCAGATCGCGCTCGGCGGCCCACCGGGCCAGCGCGGCCCAGCCGTCGACGTCGCCCGGGGCGAGGGCGGCGGCGCGCTCGTGGAAGGCCTCGAGGGCCGAGCGGCTCTCGACGATCTTCTCGATCCGTGCGCATGGGCACGGTGACTCGGCCGGGAGCCGTCTCGACGACCACGGCGTCCGCCGTCCTCTCGACGATCACGCCGGTGACCCGTCCGCCGCCCGCGGAGGAAGATCTCGTCGGCGGTCGCGGGGGCGGCCGCGAGAGCCGTCGCCAGCACCGCCAGGACCGACCGACTGCTCGTGAAAGCCATGGCGACCCTCCGAGGAGAAGCGCACGAGGACCTGCGCCCGACTCGAGGATACAGCAAGGTCCGTTCCCGCTCCGCGGCCCCGTAAGTCCTTGCGGGATCGAGAGCAGTCCTCTCCGGCGTCCTCGGGAAGCCTCAGGCCCGTGACCGCAGACGGATCACCGGTCTCTTCGAGTTCCGACGCCTCAGTTCAAGATCTGACCCCCGGATGGACTTGTGCGGCGGCCCAGATCAGAATCGCCAGGCTCTGCCGATGCTCTCGCGAAGAACTCTCGCCGCGGTGCTGGGCGCCTGCGGGATCGCGGATCCCGGCGCTCCTCGCCGCGGGGGGCGCGGCGGCGCGCCCCGGGGGCGCCTGGCTGGGCATGCCCGGCTGGACCGCCGCGGCGGCCATCCTCGCGCAGCGTGGCCGGACTCGCCCTCGTCGCCCGCGGCCGGCCGGCACTCTCCGCGTGCACCGGTCTCCTGCTCCCCGTCGGGCTCCTCGTCGCGGGAGTGCCGCTCGCCGGCGTCCGGGCGCTCTCCGGGCCGCCGCTCGCCGCGCTGGCGCTGGCGGGCTCGCGATCGTCGTGGTGCGCCTCGGACTGGCGGCCGCCGCGCGTCCTCTTCCTGCCCCTCGTCTTCGCCGTGCTCGTCGTCGCCGCCGAGCGCACGCACGCCCGGGTCGGGCCGGAAGGAGACGAGCCCCACTACCTGATGGTCGCCGAGAGCCTGCTCCGCGACGGCGACCTGTCGCTCGAGCGCGACTACGCCGAGGGCCGCTACACCGCTGTTCCACGACGCGCCGCTCGAGCCGCACTACCGCGTGCGCGGGAAGGGCGGGGCGATCTACTCGCTGCACGCGGTCGGTCTGTCGGTCCTGATCCTGCCGGCGTGGGCGCTGGCGGGGTATGCCGGCGTCACCGTGCTTCATGGCGCTCGTCGCGGCCCTCGTGGCCCTCGAGGTCCGCGAGTGGGTGCGCGACCTCACCGGGCGCGACGGGCTGGCCGAGGCGGCGGGCTGGGTGGCGGCGCTCTCTCCGCCCCTCGTCCACTACGCCGGCCTCGTCTTCACCGAGGTGCCGGCGGCGCTCGCGCTTTCCGTTCGGGCTCCGGCGCGGCCGGGACGAAGCGCTGGGGAGGGGAGGCGCTCTCGCCGTCGGCCTCGCGGCGGCGGCCTTGCCGTGGCTGAACGTGCGGTACGCGCCGCTCGGCCGCCGTCGTGATCGCCCACGCGCTCTGGCGGAATCGGCGCCGTCGCGAGTCGCTACTGGCCGCCCTGGCACCGGCCGTCGTCTCCGCGCACTGGCCTGCTCGTCTACCACCAGGTCTCTACGGCTTCTGGGACCCCAGCCGCGTGTACGGTCGCCGACCCGAGCTCGCCCTGTCGACCCTCAGGGAGGGGCTTCCCGGCCTGCTGCTCGACCAGGAGTTCGGTCTCCTCGTCTACGCCCCCGTGCTCGCGCTGGCGCTCCCCGGTCTCGCGTTCCTCTGGCGGCGCGACCGAAGGCTCGCGGTCGCGATCGGGGCCGCCGTCAGCGTCGTCGTCCTGACCGCGGGCACGTGGCACATGTGGCGGGGCGGCTTCAACCCGCCGGGCCGCTTCCTCGTGCCGATCGCCCCGCTTCTCGCTCGTGGCGGTGGCGCTGGCCTGGGACCGGCGCGGGCTGACGGCCGGGACTTCGCTGCTCCTCGGCTGGACGCTGTGGACCGGGCTCGCCGGTGCGTGGGAGCCGCGGCTCGTCCACCGCGACCGGGACGGGACGGCGCCCTTCTTCCGGGAGCTCTCCGGGGCTCGGGAGTGGACCGGCCTGCTGCCGGCCTACGTCCTCGCCGACCCCGATCGCCACCGGCTCGCCGCCGTCTGGGCCGTGGCCTTGCTCGCAGCGCTGCCGTGGCGCGGTCGGCCCGCGACGGCAGGCCGTGTCGCGGCGGCGGGTCTCGGGCTTCGTTCTCGCCGCCCACGGCCGCGGCCACCGTGTCCCGAACGCGCGCACGGACGACCGCGACGCGGTTCGGCTCGTCGGCCGAGCAGGCTCTCATGGTGCCGGGCTGGCGCGCGGGGCCGCCGTCGGGGAGTGGCCGCTCGCGGCGCTCGGCTGGGGGCCGCTCTACGAGCCGCACCGGTACCCGGACGGGGCCGAGGTCGGCCGTCGGCTGCCGCTTCCGGCCGGGCGCTATCGGCTTTCGCTGATCGGCGAGCCCCTCGGGGCTGCGGAACCTGCCGTAGCGGTCGTCCCGGACCGGCCCGCGGCGCCCTACCGGCTCTTCCCGACTCGGCCGGCGGCCGGGGGCTGGGAGGCCGACTTCGAGGTCCGGCCCGGGGAGCGCGCGATCGGCTTGCGGCTGCGAGGGGGAGGCGCAATGCTGTTGAAGGCTGAGCTCTCGATTCAACCCCTGGCCGAGGGGCCGGTCTAAAGGGGTTGGAGGAGAACGAGCATGCGCGTGCAAGTCCTGACAGCGGTTGGAGCTCTCGTGGTGGCCGGCACCGCGGTGGCCGTCACGGCGCAGGAGCGCCCGCGTGGCGACCGGAAGGCCTGACCGGGCCGCGATCCAGGCCGAGCTGGGCCTGAGCGCCGAGCAGGCGGCTCAGTTGAAGAAGTTGCGGATCGAGGGTCGGAAGCAGGCGATCCGCCAGCGTGCCGACCTGGCGTCGCCCGCCTGGAGCTGGCGGAGCTGATGGACGCCCCGACCGTGGACGAGAAGGCCGTCGCCGCCAAGGTCAAGGCCATCTCGGACCTGCAGGCGGCGGCCTTGAAGGCGCGGACGGACGAGCGCCTCGCGATGCGCCGGCTTCTGAGCCCCGAGCAACAGGAGAAGATGAAGCAGCTCATGCAGCAGGAACCGGCGGGACCGCGGGTGCCGGCCGGAGCGCGCCCGGCGGCACCGGCAGCCAGGGACCGGGGAAGGCACGGTGCCTCCGGGCCCGGGCGGGCCGTGGTCGGACGGGGACGACGGGCCGCCGGTGTCCGAGCCGGAGCGGTGACCAGCCCGGCCCTCGCCCCGCCGCTCGGCCTGGCGGCAGTGGCGGCTCGTCCGGACGGGGGGGCGCTGGAGCGGGAGGCCGAGCGGGAGGCGATCGAGGCGTGCCGGCGCGGCGAGCGCGAGGCCTTCGACCGTCTCGTCGTGCGCTACCAGCGTGAGGTGTACCGGCTGTGCTACCGCTACGTGAACGACCACGAGGACGCGAACGACCTCGCCCAGGAGGTGTTCCTCAAGGCCTGGCGGGCGATCGGGCGCTTCCGGGGCGAGAGCTCGTTCTCGGACGTGGCTCTATCGGATCGCCGTGAACGCGTGCCTGAACTTCCGCGCGCTCCGGCAGCCGGCGACGCAGGAGCTGCCCGAGACCCTGGCCGACCCGGTGCCGGGCGCCCTGGCTCGCGCGGAGAGCGACGACGAGGCGAGTCGCGTACGGGCGGCGGTGGTGCGCCTCCCGGAGAAGCAGCGTGCGACGCTGATCCTGAAGGTCTACCACGAGCTGACGCACGAAGAGGTGGCGGGGATCCTCGGCTCGACGGTGGGAACGGTGAAGGCCAACCTCTTCCACGCCCTCGGCAACCTCCGCCGGCTGATGGCCGAAGAAGGGAGATGAGGCGATGAGGCGGCACGTCTCGGACGAGTCGCTCGCGGACCTCGCGGAGGGCGGGGGCTCGGACGGCGACCGCGCGCACGCCGCGTCCTGCGGGGCGTGCTCGGCGCGCGTCGAGGAGACGCGAGCGGCGCTCGCCCTCGCGCGGCGGGCCGACGTGCCCGAGCCGTCTCCGGTCTACTGGGAGGCGATGCGCCGGAGCGTGGGCCGGAGGATGGCGGAGGAGCCGCGCCCCGCTCCGCGCTGGGGCTGGCTCGCCCCGGTCGCGGCTGCTGCCGTCTTCGTCTCGGCGGTCGTGCTCACGACCGGGCGCACGCATGCGCCGTCCGCGCCCACCGAGCGGACGCTGGCGGCCTGGTCGGCCCTGCCGCCCGCCGAGGACGACGCGTCGCTGCAGGTGCTCGAGGGGCTGGCCGTGGCGGACGCGGACCTTTCGGATCTGGACGAGGGCGGTGGCGTCGGCGCGTTCCTGGCCGACCTCTCGGACGAGGATGACCGGGCGCTCGCGGATTCGCTCCGCCGCGCCGGGCAGGGGGGTGAGTCGTGATGTCGAGGCTTCTGCTGACCGTGGTCCTGGCCCTCGGAGCCGGGAGCGCCCGTGCTCTCGCGCAGGAAGAGCCGCCGGCCAGGGTGGAACGGCCCGCCCGCGAGGAGGCCTTCAAGATGGTGGACGCTTACGTCATGAGCAACCTCCAGGAGAGCCTCGGCCTCAGCGACGAGCAGTTCGCCAAGGCGATCCCGCTCGTGAAGAGGCTGCAGACCGACGCGGCGCGAGTATCTCCTCGAGCGGACGCGGACGCTGCGCGAGATGCGGCGCCTGCTGCGTCAGGGGGGCGCCACCGAGGCCCAGGTGCTGGACCTGCTGCAACGGCTGAAGGGACTCGACGCCGATGGGCCGGTGCAGGCGCGCAAGAACCTCGAGGCCCTCGACGCCGTGCTCAGCCCGATCCAGCAGGCGAAGTTCCGGGTCCTCGAGTTGGAGGTCGAGCAGCGCATGCGCGAGCTCGTGAACCGCGTGCGCCCCCGGGCGGCGCGGCCAGGAGGCCGCGCGCCGAGCGAGTAGCGCGGCCCGTCTCGTCGTATACTGGCCGCCTATGGCCAGCATCAAGAAGACGTCAAAGGCGGGGAAGCCGTCCGCCCCGTCGGCCGGTACGGGCGCGCGCAAGGCCACCGCGGTCGGGGCGAGAAAGCCGGCCGCGAAGCCGAAGGCGGCGGTGCGAAAGAGCGCGACGCCGAAGACCGCGGCGAAGAAGGCCGCGGCCCCGAAGAAGGCGCCGAAGAAGATCGCCGCCCGGGCGGTGGCGAAGAAGCCCGCGCCGAAGGCGCGCGGGCGCCGCGGCGTCGTCCTGGGGCACGCGCCCCTCGGTGTGCCGGGCCTGAGCGACGAGGACCAGATCCGAGCGGCGAAGTACCTGCCCGCGCGAGCTGCCGAAGCGGCTCTTCGAGGAGGACCGCTTCCTGTTCCCCGAGACCTACGGAGTGAACCGCGTCCGCCTGCTCGTGCGCGACCCCGAGTGGATCTTCGCCTACTGGGACGTGAGCCCGGCGGGCATGAAGGACCTCGGCAAGAGCCTCGGCGAGCGGGCCCTCGCTCTGTCGCGGCTGACCCTGCGCGTGCTCGATCCCGTGAGCGGCGGCTCGAGCGACATCCTGCTGCCGCCCGGAGCGCGGTGGTGGTACATCCGCACCGACTCCGCGCGGCGGACCTACCGGGCCGAGCTGGGGGTGACGCTGCCGTCCGGCGAGTTCCGGCGGCTGGCGGAGAGCAACACGGTCGTGACGCCGCGGGTCGGCCCGTCGCCCCAGCGCGCGCGCCGGCGGATGAGCTATCGCGACGCCCGGGATCTGCCGCCCTCCGCGGCGGAGGCCGCCGGGCTGGCCGAGTCGGAAACGGGCGTGGCCCGGGCGCCCTGGGAAGCCGAGTCGATCGACGGTGCCTCGGCGCCGGCGGACCCTGGCAAGGCCAGGCGCGGCGGGGCGAGCGACGCGTTCCGTCCCGGCGGCGCCAGCGACACGTTCCGGCGGTAGAGGGTCGCCATGCCCGCCGGGTACTGGTGCCCCGTCCTCCACGCCCACCTCCCGTACGTCCGTCACCCGGAGCACGCGTCTTTCCTCGAGGAGGACTGGTTCTTCGAGGCGCTCACCGAGACCTACGTCCCGCTCGTCCGGGTCCTCGACGGGCTCCTGAACGACGGCGTCGAGTACCGCCTCACCATGACGCTGTCGCCCCCGCTCGTCTCGATGATGACGGACGAGCTGCTCGTCGGGCGGTACCACCGCCACCTCGACAACCTCGTCGAGCTTGCGCGGCGCGAGGTGGACCGGACGAAGAAGTGGCAGCCGCAGTTCCACGACCTCGCCTGGTTCTATCTGCACGAGCTCTCGGACATCCGGCGGGTCTTCCGCGAGGTCTACGGCTCGAACCTCGTCTCGGCGTTCCGGAAGCACCGGGACGCGGGCAAGCTCGAGATCATCACCTGCGGGGCGACGCACGGCTTCTTCCCGCTGATGGACCCGGTGCCGCAGGCCGTGCGCGCCCAGGTCCAGGTGGCGGCGCACCACTACCGCAAGCACTTCGGGCGCAGCCCCGACGGGATCTGGCTCCCCGAGTGCGGCTACACGCCCGGCCACGAGGTCTTCCTCAAGGAGGCCGGGCTCCGCTTCAGCTTCCTGGAGGCCCACGGCCTCGACGACGCCCATCCCCGGCCCGAGCTTCGGCGTCCACGCCCCGATCGTCTCCCCTGGCGGGATCGTCTTCTTCGGCCGCGACATGGAGTCCTCGCGACAGGTCTGGAGCGCGGAGTCGGGCTACCCCGGCGACTTCGACTACCGCGAGTTCTACAAGGACGTCGGGCTGGGAGCTTCCGATGGGGGACCTCGAGGACTTCCTGCCCGACGGCGAGAGGAAGAACCTCGGCATCAAGTACTACCGCGTGACCGGGCGGGGAGTGGACCTCGGCCACAAGCAGCCGTACGTGCGTGCGTGGGCGCTCGAGAAGGCGGCGAGCCACGCCGCCAACTTCCTCTTCAACCGCCAGAAGCAGGTCGAGCACCTCGCGGGCTCGATGAGGCGCACACCCGTCGTGGTGAGCCCGTACGACGCCGAGCTCTACGGCCACTGGTGGTTCGAGGGGCCGCAGTTCCTCGACTTCCTCTTCCGGAAGATGCACTTCGACCAGGACGTCGTGAAGCCGACGACGCCCTCGGAGTACCTCGAGCGCTTCGGCGACCTCGAGGTCTGCCAGCCGCCCATGTGCACCTGGGGCGCCGACGGGCTACGCCGAGGTGTGGCTCAACGCCTCCAACGACTGGATCTACCCCCACCTCGACATGGCGGCCGAGCGCATGGTCGAGCTGGCGAGGCGGTACGAGCAGGCGGGCCCGCTCGAGTGGCGGGCCCTCAACCAGGCCGCGCGCGAGCTCCTGCTCGCGCAGTCGTCGGACTGGGCCTTCATCATGAAGACCAACACCACGGTCGAGTACGCGAAGAAGAGGACGCGCGACCACGTCGCGCGGTTCGACTACCTCTACCGCGCCCTCACCGGCCAGTGCATGCTCGAGGAGCCGATCGTCCGTGAGTTCGAGGAGCGCGACAACGTGTTCCCGGAGGTCGACTACCGGGTCTACCGGTAGGGCGCGCCGGCCCGCGCGACCCGACCACCGGCGTGTCGGGGGCCCTGCCCAAGAAGAGCATCTTGTGGCGGGGCCGGCATGGGTGTATAGCTCCCGCTGGGGCTCCAATGACCGCCGTGTTGCGCCGTGCCGCCGTCGCTGGCAGCTGGTATCCCGGGACGGCGTCGGCGATCGCGAAGGAGGTGGACCTCTACCTCGAGGCGGCGGGGCCGGCGTCGGCCCGGGGCCGGCTCGTCGGCCTGGTGAGCCCTCACGCCGGCCTGCGCTACTCCGGTCCCGTCGCGGCGCACGGCTACGCGCTGATGCGTACCCTGGCCGAAGGGCCAGGGCTCAGCGCCGTTCTCGTCGGCCCTTCACACCGTGCCGCGTTCGAGGGCGTCGCGGCTTTCGCCCGGGGCGCGTGGGAGACGCCGCTCGGCCGCACTCCGATCGACGAGGAGCTGTCGCGGGCGCTCCTCGACGCCGGCCCCGTGGTCTTCGAGGATCCCGACGTGCACCGCGACGAGCACTCGCTCGAGATGCAGATGCCGTTCCTGCAGCGGCTCGTGCCCGGGCTGCGGATCGTGCCCCTGCTGATGGGCAGCCAGTCGCGCGAGGAAGTCGACGCGCTGGCGAGCGCCCTCGCGAAGGCTCTCGCGGGCAAAGAGGCACTTCTCGTCGCCTCGAGCGACCTCTCGCACTACCAGCCGGCCGAGGTCGCCAACCGGGCCGACGCGGCGGTCGTCGACGAGGTGGGCCGCTTCGACGAGGAGGCGCTCATGGCGCGCCTCGAGACGCGCCACAACGTGGCCTGCGGCGGCGGGCCCGTGGTGGCGGTCATGAAGGCGGCGCGCGCGCTCGGCGCGGACCGGGCGACGGTGCTGAGGTACGGAGACAGCGGGGACGTGGGGGAGCGGGACAAGAGCCACGTCGTGGGCTACCTGTCCGCGGCCCTCACCTCGGGCGCGTGAGCGCGAAGGCGCCGGACCCCGTCGCGGCGGCCGGCGCCCTGACGGCGGAGGAGCGGCGGGCGCTCCTCGCGGCCGCGCGCGAGTCGATCGCGGCGCACCTCCAGCGGCGGTCCCCACGGCTGCCGAGTTCCACCGGCGCTCTCGCCGAGAATCGCGGGGCTTTCGTGACCCTCCATCAGCCCGACGGCGAGCTGCGGGGCTGCGTCGGCCTGATGCGCTCGGACCGACCGCTCCTGCACACGGTCGCCCGGATGGCGGTGGCGGCGGCGACCGAGGACGGCCGCTTCGACCCGGTCACGGAGGCGGAGCTCGACGGGCTGACGATCGAGATCTCCGCCCTGGGGCCCGCTCGAGCCGATCCGCCCCGAGAAGGTGGAGGTGGGACGGCACGGGCTGCTGATCGGCTACGGGGGCCGGCGCGGGGTCCTGCTCCCGCAGGTCCCGGTCGAGCAGGGCTGGGACCGCGAGACCTTCCTCGCCCACACCTGCGCGAAGGCCGGCCTGCCCGAGGACACCTGGCAGAAGCCGGGCGTCGAGCTGCTGGGCTTCACCGCGACCGTCTTCGGCGAGGAGTAGAAGGGCGAGCAGGCCGCGAGCGGCGTGATCGCGGTCAGAGCAGCCGGCTTCCGCCCGCCACCTCGACGACCTGTCCGGTGACGAACTCGGCCGCCGGCGAGGCGAAGAACATCACCGCCCGGACGACGTCCTCCGCGCAGCCCGCATGCCCCACCGGGACGCGGTCCCCGAGCGTGGCGTCGGCCTCGGCGGCGGCCTTGTTCCCGGTCTCGTCCCGGAGGAGACCCGGCGACACCACGTTCACCGTGATCCCGCAGCGGGCCTCCTCGAGCGCGAGCGCCCTCGACAGCGCCACGACTCCGGCCTTGGCCGCCGAGTAGGCGGCCATCTGCGGCTCGCCCAGGGTCGCCGCCGCCCCGACCGCGGCGAAGTTCACGATGCGCCCGAAGCGCTTCTCGCGCATGTGGGGCACGACGAGGCGGCACATGTGGAAGACCGAGTCGAGGTTCGTGGCCACGACGCGGCGCCACTCCTCGGGCTCGACCTCGACGAGGGGGTTCCAGTTGAAGCCGCCCACGGTGTTGACCAGCACGTCGATGCGACCCCACTTCGAGAGGGCCCGCTCGACGAGGGCACGGGCGCCCTCGACGGCGGAGACGTCGGCGCGGACGGCGAGGGCCTCGCCCCCCGCCTTCTGTATGTCGGCGGCCACGGTGTCGGCAGCCTTCGCGTCGCGGCGGCAGTTCACCACCACCCGCGCCTTCTCGGCTGCCGGCGGCGCGCGCGAGGGCGGCCCCGAGGCCGCGCCCGCTGCCGGTGACGAGGAAGACCCGGCCCTTGAGGCCGTCGTCGTTCATTTGCCGGTCACCCGCACCATCTCGGTGGTGGTCGTGGTGCCGCGGAACACCTTCTCGATCGCGGCCTCCTTCAGCGTCCGGAGACCCTCCTCGCGGGCGGCCTTGAAGATCTCGAGCGAGCCGGCCTGCTGCGAGACGAGCCGCCGGATCTTCTCCGTCATGGGGAGGATCTCGTAGATTCCGGTCCGGCCGAGGTAACCGGTCTCGCGGCAGTGGAGGCAGCCCTTTCCCCGGCGGAAGCGGTAGGGCTTGAGCTTGTCGAAGGGGATCTTCATCGCCGCCGCCTCGGCCTCGGTCGGCGCGTACTCCTCCGTGCAGTGGGAGCAGTTCTCGCGCACGAGGCGCTGGGCGACGACGCCGATGAGGGTGGAGGTGATCAGGAAGTGGGGGACCCCGAGGTCGAGGAGCCGGGTGATCGAGGACGGCGCGTCGTTCGTGTGAAGGGTGGAGAGGACGAGGTGGCCGGTGAGGGCGGCCTGGACAGCGTGGTCCGCGGTCTCGCTGTCGCGGATCTCGCCGACCATGATGATGTCGGGGTCCTGCCGCAGGACCGTGCGCAGGGTGCTGGCGAACGTCACCTCGAGCTGCGGGCGAATCTGCACCTGGTTGAAGTCCTCGAAGACCATCTCGATCGGGTCCTCGATGGTGACGATGTTCACCTCGGGCTTGGAGAGGTGCTTGAGGACGGAATAGAGCGTCGTCGTCTTCCCGCTGCCGGTGGGGCCGGTGACGAGGATGATCCCGGTCGGGCGCGCGATGAACTCGTTGAACTTCGGCAGGTCGTGGGGCGAGAGGCCGAGCTCGTCGATGCTCTTCAAGAGGATGTCGGGGTCGAAGATGCGGAGCACGGCCTTCTCCCCGAACGCCGTCGGCATCGTGCTCACCCGGAGCTCCACCTCGTTCTTCATCCAGCTGAACGGATGGCCGGCCGTGCCGGTCAACCTGACGGGACCGTCTACCGTGACCGAGGCGTCCGAGGGCTTGGCCGTGATCTTGCGCCGCTGCTCCGCGCCGCTCCGGTCGATCACGAGGATCGTGTCGCCCACCGAGAGCGGGGTGAAGGGGTTGGTGCCTGCCGTGTATTCCTCTACCGTTGCGGAATTCCCGGCCGTCCTGGCGCTCCCCGTGCCGTCGATCCAGTGCTCGCGCTTGATCCGACCATCCTGCGGGCGGCGCTTCTCCGCGAGGTTGGCGCCGCAGAGCAGCTTGATTCGGGAGACGACCGCCTCGTAGACGATCTTCGGGATGACGTGCACGGCGTGGAGGACGCCGTCGATCCGGAGGCGGACGAGGGTCCTGTCGCGCTTGGGCTCGAAGTGGATGTCGGAGGCGCGCTGCACGAAGGCGTAGTCCAGGAGGTGGTCGAGGGCCGTGACCACGGGCTTCGCCGCGGGGTCGAGGTCGGTCGCGGACGTCGACAGCTGCTCCAGGTTCCCGAGGTCGGGCCCGGCGAAGCGGCTCTCCTTGAGCTGCGTTTCGGCGTGCTGGAGGCTCGCCTTGAGGTTGTAGAAGCCCTTGTTGACCGCCTCCACGTCGCTCCGCGTCGCCACCACGCGGTCCACGTGGTGGCACCCGGTCACCCGCTTGATGTCGTCTTCAGGAAAGCGGGCGAGCGGGTTGTACACCGCGATCGTGATGCGATCCGCGGCCTTGGCGATGGCCACGATGCCGTTCTTGCGGGCGAAGGGCCCCGGGATGGCCTTCGTCACCACATCGAGGTCGAGGTCGAGCGGGTTGATCTTGACGTAGGGTAGTCCCTCGTGCGCGGCGAGCGCCCGGGCGATCTGGACCTCGCTCACACCCAGCTGGAGGACCGCCTGCTCGGCGGAGACGCCGTTCACCTACCTGGGCGCGGCGGACATTCTCCGCATGCTCGGCGCTCAGGACCTTCTGCGCCACGAGCACGGAGAGCAGGTCCGGCGCCTGGGGCACCGTCGCGGATGCGGTCTTCCTCGCAACTGGGATGGCCATGGGCCGCTCGTGGGGATTATCGGAGCCGCTTCCGGGTGCGTCAACTCAACCGAAGTCCGGCGGGGCGCGCTCTTCGGGCAGGGGGCGGTCGGTCGGGCCGGGTGTAAGCTGACGGCGATGGCGAGACACCCGTCGGGCGAGGACACCGGTCCGATCCGACCCGACATCGACGAGAACGGCGTGGACAGGGCCCAGATCCGCGCGATGCTCGCGCTCACGCCCGAGGAGCGGCTGCGGCGGATCGAGGAGTTCGTTGATTCCGCTCTCGAGATACGCGAGCTGAATGCCCCGCGCACGCTCGACGAGATGAAACGGCGGCCCTGAGCGGCGGCCAACCCGGGATCGAGCGCCTGCGCGCCAGGGACGCCCGCCAGGCCGGTCGCCTCACCGCGATGCGGATCCCTCGCGCCATGGCCGGACGGGGCGCTGCTAATGAACTTGTCACCCCTCTGAGGAGCTCCATTCCTACCGTGCGACGAGGGGTCCACCGTCGGGCCGGCGGATCCCTCGCGCGTCAGCACGGGAACCGCGCTCGGGATGACATGCGTTGACACTCCCGTATCCCTCTGGTAACTTTCGTCTTTCCGGCCGTCAGGCGCGTGGCTCAGTGGTAGAGCGCTTCCTTGACACGGAAGAGGTCGGTGGTTCAATTCCACCCGCGCCTACCAGCCCGGGGCTGGCCGCGTCGGCCAGAGGAGAGTAACGGACCTGTCATGCTGATCGAATCCTGATGTCGTCGCCGAGTTCCGCCCTTCCGCTCGACACGACAGGTCCTTCCGGCGAAAGCGAAGCCGGCCGACTCTCCGATCGAGATCTACCGCCACTCGTCCGCCCACCTGCTCGCGGCGGCGGTGACGGAGCTCTTCCCCGACGCCCAGTGCGGGATCGGGCCGCCCACCGACGACGGCTTCTTCTACGACTTCCTCGTCAGCCGGCCGTTCACGCCCGAGGATCTCGTCGCCATCGAGAAGAAGATGGCGCACATCGTCAAGCAGAACCGGCCGATCGAGAAGAAGCTCGTCCCGAAGGCCGAGGCGCTCGAGCTCTTCGCGAAGAAGGGCCAGACCCTCAAGTGCGAGCTCATCAAGGAGAAGTCGGGCGACCCCGTGCAGTGCTACACGATGGGGGAGTTCGTCGACTTCTGCCTCGGGCCGCACCTCGCCTCGACGAGGGACATCAAGGCCTTCAAGCTGAAGCCGGAGCCGACCGCCGCCTACTGGAAGGGCAAGGAGGGCAACCCGTCGATGCAGCGCATCTACGGGTACGCCTTCTTCACGAAGGAGGAGCTGGACCAGCACCTCTTCCGGATCGAGGAGGCGAAGCGGCGCGACCACCGCAAGCTCGGCCGCGAGCTCGACCTCTTCTCGATCGCCGACGAGACGGGGGCCGGCCTCGTGCTGTGGCACCCGAAGGGCGGATTCATCCGCAAGCAGATCGAGGACTACTGGCGCGACGAGCACCTGACAGGGCGGCTACGACCTCGTCTACACGCCCCACATCGCGCGTCTCGACCTCTGGAAGACGAGCGGGCACACCGAGTACTACAAGGCGAACATGTACTCGCCGATCGAGATCGAGAACGTCGAGTACCAGCTGAAGCCGATGAACTGCCCGTTCCACCTGACGATCTACAAGTCGCGGCTGCGCAGCTACCGCGACCTGCCGTACCGCTGGGCGGAGCTCGGGACGGTGTACCGCTTCGAGCGCTCGGGCGTGCTGCACGGGCTCATGCGGGTGCGGGGCTTCACCCAGGACGACGCGCACATCTTCTGCCGCCCCGACCAGCTGGAGGAGGAGATCCTCCGGGTCCTCGACTTCACCACGAACATCCTCCGCACCTTCGGCTTCGAGCGCTACGACATCTTCCTCTCCACGAAGCCGGAGAAGGCGAGCGGGTCGGACGAGCAGTGGGAGGTCGCGACGGCGGCTCTGCGGAAGGCCCTCGAGACCCGCGGCCTCTCCTTACGAGGTGGATCCCGGCGAGGGCGTCTTCTACGGCCCCAAGATCGATATCAAGATCAAGGACTCGCTGGACCGGGCGTGGCAGTGCTCGACCATCCAGGTGGACTTCCACAACCCGACCCGCTTCCAGCTCGAGTACATCGCCGAGGACGGCAAGGCGCACCAGCCGGTCATGGTGCACCGCGCTCTCCTCGGCAGCCTGGAGCGGTTCTTCGGCGTGCTGGTGGAGCACTACGCGGGAGCCTTCCCGGTCTGGCTCGCGCCCGTGCAGGCCGTGGTCGTGCCGGTGACGGAGAAGCACCAGGCCTACGCGCGCGAGGTGGGCGAGGAGCTCTCCCGGCTGGGCGTCCGCGTCCACGTGGACGACCGGAACGAGAAGCTGGGCTACAGGATCCGCGAGGCCCAGCTGCAGAAGGTCCCCTACATGCTCGTGGTGGGGGACAAGGAAGTCGAGGCGAAGAGCGTCTCCGTACGCCACCGCCAGGCGGGCGACCTCGGACCGCAGGACGTGGCGTCGTTCGGGACCCGCGTCGTCCGCCTCGCGGCGGAGCGCGCGACCCGGGAGGAAGCGCCCGCGCCAAGCGCAGGAGGTGTCTCATAGACAGCAAGACGGTCCGCATCAACGACCGCATCCGGGCCAAGGAAGTCCGGGTCATCGACGAGGACGGCTCGCAGCTCGGCATCATGCCCCCCGGGCAGGCGCTGATGCTGGCGGAGGAGAAGGGCCTCGACCTCGTGGAGATCGCGGCCGCCGCCACCCCCCCGGTCTGCCGGATCATGAACTCCGGGAAGTTCTTCTACCAGCAGGCGAAGCGGGACGCCGAGGCGCGCAAGCACCAGCGCCACATCCAGATCAAGGAAGTGAAGTTCCGCCCGAAGGTCGACGAGCACGACTTCGACTTCAAGCGCCGCAACGTCGAGCGCTTCCTGCTGGACGGCAACAAGGTGAAGTCTCTCGTGATCTTCCGCGGCCGCGAGATCGTCCACAGCGAGATCGGCCGGGAGATCCTGAACCGGCTGGCCGTGGAGCTCGGCGACACCGTCATCGTGGAGTCGTCCCCGCGGCAGGAGGGCAACACCATGGTGCAGATCCTCGCCCCCAAGAAGGAAGCGGCGCCCGTCAAGCCGAAGCCGAAGCCGAAGGCAAAGAAGCCGGCGGCCGCGGCGGCCGCCACGGAGAAGACCGAGTAGAGACCATGAGAAAGCCCAAGGCGAAGCTGAAGCTGAAGACGAAGCGGGCCGCGGTCAAGCGGTTCAAGGTGACCGCGACCGGGAAGATCCTGCGCCACCGGTCGATGAAGCGGCACATCCTCACGAAGAAGGCCCCGGGCCGCAAGCGCGCGCTCGGCAAGGCCGTGCTCGTGTCGCACGCCGACGTCGAGCAGGTGAAGAGGATGCTGCTGTCCTAGACTCTCCTCACGGCGGGCGCGAGAGCCCCGCCCGGCGCCCCCGAGCGCCGAACCCCAAGCCTCGCGAAGAGGGGCAGCGGTCGAGCTGCCCGGGCCACAGTCGCCGCCTGGAAGAGCGACGGGACGGGCCGATGGGGGCCCGGGCCAGACGAAGGGACGTCCGTCATGCCGAGAGTCAAGCGGGGAAGCAAGCGCCGCGACAAGCGCCGGAAGCTGCTGTCGCGGGCGAAGGGATACTTCCTCGGCAAGAGCAAGCTCTACAAGTTCGCGAAGGAGTCGGTGGACCGCGCGGGCAACTTCGCCTACGTGGGCCGCAAGCGGAAGAAGCGGGACTTCCGGCGCCTGTGGATCATCCGCATCAACGCGGCGGCGCGGAGCCACGAGATCACGTACAGCCAGCTCATGGCCGGCCTCAAGGGCGCGGGCGTCGCCCTCGACCGCAAGTCGCTCGCCGAGATCGCGGCCACCGACGACGCGGCGTTCGGCAAGCTCGTCGAGGCGGCCAAGGCGGCGCGGGCGGGCGCTTGAGGTAGCATCGGCACGCGCCCGCAGCGGGGCGATCCATGCCTGACACCATCCACGAGGTCCGGGAGAAGGCCCGCGCGCTGCGGACGGAGTTCGAGGCCGCGGTAGCGGCCGCCGCGGACACGCCGGGGCTCCAGGCGCTGCGGGACCGTTTCCTCGGACGCAAGTCGGGGGCGCTCTCGGCGCTCCTGAAGTCGCTCGGCCGGCTGGCGGAGGCCGAACGCCGCGAGGCGGGGCAGGAGCTGAACTCGCTCAAGGCCGCGATCGAGGGGAGGATCGACGAGATCGCCTCGGCGCTCGAGGGACGGATGCGCGAGGCGGCCCTGCGCCACGACCGCCTCGACGGCACCCTGCCCGGCCGCCGTCCCTGGGTCGGACGCCGCCACCCGGTCAGCGTCGTCCGTCAGGAGCTCGAGGACATCTTCGTCTCCCTGGGCTACGAGGTGTACGACGGCCCCGAGGTCGAGGACGACTACCACAACTTCGAGGCCCTCAACATGCCGCCGGACCACCCGGCCCGCGACATGCAGGACACCTTCTACCTCGAAGGCGGGGAGGGACTGCTCCTGCGGACGCACACCTCCTCGGCGCAGATCCACTACATGCTCGAGAACCGAAACCCTCCGGAGGTGCGGATCATCTGCCCGGGCAAGGTGTTTCGCCGCGACAGCGACGTCACCCACTCGCCGATGTTCCAGCAGATCGAAGGGCTGGTCGTGGGCAAGGGCATCCACCTCGGCCACCTGAAGGGCACGATCGAGGCGTTCCTGCACGTGCTCTTCGGCGAGGAGTACCCGGTGCGCTTCCGCGCCTCGTACTTCCCGTACACCGAGCCCTCGGTCGAGGCGGACCTCGGCTGTGTCGTCTGCGGCGGATCGGGCCGTCTGCCCGCCGGCGCCTGCCGCATCTGCAAGGCCACCGGCTGGCTCGAGATCCTCGGCTCCGGCATGGTCAACCCGGCCGTGTTCGAGGCCGTCAACGCGCGGCTCGGGCGAACGGCCTACGACCCCGAGGAGGTCACCGGGTTCGCCTTCGGCCTCGGCATCGAGCGCGTGGCGATGGTGCGCCACGGGATCGACGACATCCGGCTCTTCTACGAGAACGACCTGCGCTTCCTGGAGCAGTTCGCCGGATGAAGCTCCCCCTCTCCTGGCTCCGCGAGTACGTTCCCGTCGAGGCGGAGCCGCGGAGCCTCGCCGAGGCGCTCACCGCCGCCGGCCTGGCCGTCGACGCGGTCGAGACCATGGGCGACGAGACCGTCCTCGAGCTCGACATCACGACGAACCGCGTCGACTGCATGAACGTGTACGGGGTGGCGCGCGAGGTGGCGGCCCTCTACGGCCTCGCGCTGCGCCCCCTCGAAACCGCGGTGGCCGCCGTCGGGGAGCCGGCCGCGGCGGCGCTCGACGTCGCGATCGAGGCCCCGGACCTGTGCGGTCGCTTCTGCGCGCGCATCCTCGACGTGAAGGTCGGCCCCTCCCCGGCCTGGCTTCGCGACCGGCTGGAGCTCGTGGGCATCCGGTCGATCAACAACGTGGTGGACCTGACCAACTACGTGATGGTCGAGATGGGACAGCCGAGCCACGCGTTCGACCTCGCTCGCGTGCCGGGCGGCAAGCTCGTCGTCCGCTGGTCGCGCGAGGGCGAAAGGGTCACCACCCTCGACGGCATCGAGCGGGTGCTGCCGGCCCGGGTGGGTGTGATCGCCGGAGAGGGTGGCGAGCCCGGCCTCGCGCTGGCCGGGATCATGGGGGGAGCGTCGAGCGAGATCAGCGGGGCGACGCGCGCCGTCGTGCTCGAGGCCGCCTGGTGGGAGCCGCTCGCCGTCCGACGCGGGGCGCGGGCCCTCGGGATGCACACCGAGGCGTCCCACCGCTTCGAGCGCGGCGCCGACATCGCGGCGGGGCCCGCCTCCATCGACCGCCTGGCCCACCTCCTGTCGAAGATCGGCGGCGGGGACGGTGCGACCCGGTCTCGTCGAGCGCAAGGGGCACGACCGACCGGCGCGGACGGTCCGCCACCGGCCGTCGCGGGTGAGCGCTCTCCTCGGCGTCGAGGTTCCGCGGCTGCAGCAGGTGCGCACCCTCGAGTCGCTCGGCTTCCTGGTGACCGGCTCCGGTCCGGAGGCAACCGCCCTCGTCCCCTCCTGGCGCCTCGACGTCTCGAGGGAGGCCGATCTCGCGGAGGAGGTCGGCCGGCACTTCGGCCTCCAGCGGATCGAAGCCGTTCTGCCGCCGGCGACCCGCCCGGGCCGCCTCCGGCTGTCGCAGCGGCGCGAGCGGCGCATCCGTGACGTCCTGACCGGCGTCGGCCTCGTCGAGGTCGTCAACTACGCCTTCGTGGCCGGCGCCCAGATGCAGGGCGCTTCGGAAGAACGGCGGCGCCTCGCCAACCCCCTGACCGAGGAGCAGGACACGCTCCGCACGTCTCTCGTGGTGCCCGGGCTACTCGAACATCCTGCGGACGAACCTGAGGCTCGGCCGCCGCGACGTCGCGATCTTCGAGCTGGGCCGCGTCTTCGCGGGGAGGAGCGGCCCGCCGCGGGAGGAGCGGCGGTTGGCGGTGCTTCTCTCGGGGAGCACGAGCCCCCACCACTGGTCCATGAGGCCGCGGCCGTTCGACCTCTTCGACATCAAGGGCGTCGTCGAGCTCCTCTTCGACCGGCTCGGGCGAGCCGGCGCCGGAGCTGGATCCGCGAGAGCCCGCCGCCCGGCTTCCTCCACCCCGGGCGAGCGGTGAGCCTGCGCCGGGACGGCGCGGTCGTCGGCTACGCCGGTGCGGTCCACCCGGACGTGCGTGCGGCCTGGGAGCTCAAGGACGAGGCGGTCGTCGTGGAGCTCGGCCTCGACGGCCTGCTCGAGACGCCTCCGCCTGTGGTGCGCTTCACGGCCCTCGACCGCTTCCCGGCGGTGCAGAGGGACATCTCGATCCTGTGCGACGAGAGCGACCCCGGCCGCCGAGATCGACGCCCGGGTCCGCGCCGCGGCGGGGGAGCGCCTGCGCTCGGTGAGCCTCCTCGACCGCTACACGGGGAACCAGGTCCCGCCGGGCCGGGTGAGCCTGACCGTGAGCCTGCGCTTCCAGGACCCGGAGCGCACGCTCACGAGCGAAGAGGTGCAGGAAGCGGTGGACGGGGTGGTCCGCGATCTCCATGCCGCCGGGTTCGAGATCCGGGGAGAGTGAGGGAAAGGCCCGTGGAAGACAGCTTCAAGCTCCTCGAGGACCGGATCCACAAGGCCGCCCAGCGGCTGAAGGACCTGCAGGGGGAGGTGCAGTCGCTCCGCGCCGAGCTCGCCCAGGCGAAGGCGCGGGCCGAGAAGGCCGAGCGGGCGCTCGCGGAGGCGGCTGGGCGGGGGAGAGCCGACGCCGACGAGGCGAAGAAGGTGGAGGCTCTCGCGCGCGAGGTAAAGACCCTGCGCCGCGAGCGCGAGGAGATCCGCGAGCGCCTCGAGAAGCTCGTCGGGCTGCTCGAGAGCCTGGCCTAGGCACGGGTGATTCGCGAGGTCGCCGGCGTACGAGCGAATCACCCGCTCCTGAGCCGGTGAAGTACCTTTGACGGCTTCGAGAAGGACCAGACGCGGGCACGCGAACCCATGGAAACCGGGGATCGGACACCGCATGGGAGACTCGGGTCGCCGACGCGTTCCGGACCTTTCATGAGCATGATCACGCCGGGCTCATGAAAGGTCCGGAGCATATATAATCCCGATCCAATGGCGGACAAGGCGGACCTCGTCCACGTCGAGATCTTCGGCCAGACCTACTCGGTGAAGGCCGGGGGCGACCCCGGCTACGTGGAGAAGCTCGCCGCGTCCGTGGACGAGCAGATGAAGGACGTGAGCCGCGCGAGCGGGGCGGTCGACAGCCTGCGCGTCGCGGTCCTGGCCGCCCTGAACCTCGCCGACGAGTGCGTCCGCCTGCGGCGCGAGGTGGACGAGGCACGCCGGCAGTCGCTCGCGGCGGGGACGACCGCGGACGACCGGATCGCCCGGCTCGCCCGGAAGCTCGGCTCGGCCCTCGGGGAGTAGGCGGGCCGCGGGCCTCAAGGGCCTCCCCTGCCGCCTTGCCCTGGCGACAGGCGGCGGCTATCATGCCATCGAGGCTCTCTGCCTTGCCCGTGATGGATACGGAAACCTCGAACCAACGTTCTCAATGAGGGGGTCCGATTCGCCTCGCGGTGAGCATGCCTCCGCGTCGAGGAAGCCTAAAGCGCGGCTCAGGGCTCCCACCTGGTGACCCGGTTCAGGTCGCCTAGCCACACGACAATGCGGAGAGCCTCACTTTGACCCCTCCACTCTCGAGCACCCTCGGTGAGATCGGGGAGAAGGCGCTTCTCCGTCACATCCACGGGCGCATCCCCTCGGCGGCCGGTGTCGTGGTCGGCCTCGGCGACGACGCCGCGGCAATCGAGATCGGCCCACAGGCGCTCTTCACCACGGACAGCCTCGTCGAGGGCGTCCATTTCCATCGCGACGCCGCCCCGCCGCGCCTCCTGGGCCGCAAGGCGCTCACCGTGAACCTCTCGGACGTCGCGGCGATGGGCGGCATCGGACGCTACGCCACCGTGAGCCTGTGCCTGCCGCCCGACGTCACGCTCGGCTGGGTGGACTCGCTCTACGACGGATTGCTGGAGCGGGCGGCGGAGTCCGGGGTGGCCCTGGTCGGCGGCAACGTGACGCGGGCCCGCGAGTCGATCGTCGTCGACGTGGCGCTGCTCGGGGACGCGGGGAGGCTCCTCCTGCGCAGCGGCGCCCGGGCGGGGGACCGGGTCGTGGTGACCGGGACGCTCGGGGCGGCGGCCGAGGGCGTGCGCCTTCTCGCGGACGGCGCACGTCTGGACGAGGACGGCCTGCTCAGTGCCACCGGCGTGTGGACGGAGTCCTCGGCGCCGGCGGTCCTGTACTGCCTCCGCGCCCAGCTCGATCCACGCCCGCCGCTGGCCCTGGCGCGCTCGATCGCCGAGCGCGGCCTCGCCCGGGCGGGTATGGACATCTCGGACGGCCTGTCCCTCGACCTCCTGGAGATCTGCGTGCAGAGCGACGTCGGGGCGGTCGTCCAGGCCGGCGCCCTGCCGTTGGACGCGAGGGCAGCCGGCCTCGAGCGTGCCCGCGGCGGGGACGCGATGGCCCTGGCTCTTCACGGGGGCGAGGACTACCAGCTGCTCCTCGCGGTCGCCCCGGAAGAGCTGGACGAGCTCGGCGAGCTGGCGCGGGTGTGGGGTGTTACGGTCACCGCGGTCGGCGAGCTCGTGCCGGGTGTGCCCGCCGTCCGGCTACGTGACTCGGCGGGAGAGCGGCCGCTCGCCCCCGCGGGGCACGACCACTTCCGCAGGGCGCCGGCCTAGAGAGGACCCGCATGAGCTGGCTGCGCCGGACGGCGCAGGTCCTGCTGCACGTCGAGGACAGCCCCACTCGCGTGGCCGCGGCCTTCGCGCTCGGCGTCTTCATCGCCTTCTTCCCGCTCCTCGGGATCCACACCGGCCTCGCGATCGGGATCGCCCTGGCGTTCCGACTCAACAAGGTCGCGATCCTGGCCGGAGCGTGGACGAACAACCCGTGGACGCTCGCGCCGATGTACACAGCGGGAACGCTCGTGGGGTGCTTCGTGCTCGGGGTCTCGCCCGCGAGCCTCGGCGTGATCGACTGGTCGCTGCACGGCCGGGCCTTCTACGCGTCGCTCGTCGAGGGCTTCCGGCCGTTGCTCATGCCCTTCATCGTCGGGAATCTCGCCCTGGGTGCGTGGGCCGGGGCCCTGACGTTCCTGGTCCTGCGATCCATCCTTGCGCGCCGCCGGCGGGGCGTCACGAGCTAGTCACCGTGCGATCGGGCACCACGGCGGTACGCGGTGAGCCGCAGGATCCGGAGACCGGTCGCCGCGGGTAGCCGCCGGTCATTGGTGACGAGGGCGGAGCAGCCGGCACCCAGGGCCGCCGCCATCTGGAGGGCATCCGGCGTCCGAAGGCCGTGGTGCAGGGCTCGCAGCTGCGCCGCCGCTCGAAGCTGGGAGCGGCCGAGATCGACGAGGGTGAGCCCCCGGCTTCGCGTGAGCAGGGCCTCGTAGCGAGAAGCCAGGGCCAGATCGCCCGCGCGATACGGCACGACGAGCACCTCGAGCAGCGTCAGGGACGACGTGACGGCCGCCAGCCGGCCCGCGGCGATGGCGCCAAAGACCGGCTCCACGACGGGGAGGAAATCCGGGTGTTCCTCGATCCAGTAGATGAAGGCGGCGGTGTCGAGGCCGACCGGGCCCGGTCCGACGTCCTCGATCAGTCCCAAGACCGTCGCTCACGGTCGACGTGGCGGGCGGCATCGACGCCCTTCCAGCGGGCCTTTCCGAGGCCGCGCAGGTCGAGGATCGACATCTCCTCCGCCCCTTCCAGCGCGTCGTTCAGGATCTGGGTGGCTTCCTGGGTCATCGAGCGGCGGTTGCGCTCGGCCCGCTGCCGGAGCTTGCGGTGAAGCCGCTCGGGGAGGTCCTTCAGATTCAGGGTTGCCATCGCTCTTCCTCCAGAGTACCTCCATATCGGAGGAACATGATACCTCGGGTCGGAGGCTCGGGGCACGGTCAGGAGCCCGCGTCAGTCCGGCGGGGCCAGCTCGTGGTGGCTCGTCACCTGCTGGAAGGCGGCTCCGGCGCGCAGCAGGGTCGCCTCGTCGAACGGCCGGCCCTGAAGCTGCAGGCCGACGGGCAGGCCGGCGGCGAGGCCGCAGGGGAGCGAGAGGCCGGGGAGGCCCGCCAGGTTCGCGGGGACGGTGAAGATGTCGGCGAGGTACATCTGCAGCGGGTCGCCGGTCTTCTCGCCCAGCCGGAAGGCCGGCGTCGGCGTCGTGGGCGTCGCGATCACGTCGCAGCCCAGGAACGCGGTCTCGAAGTCCCGGCGGATGAGCGTGCGGACCTTCTGGGCCCGGAGGTAGTAGGCGTCGTAGTAGCCGGACGAGAGCGCGAAGGTGCCGAGGATGATCCGGCGCTTCACCTCGGCCCCGAAGCCGAGGTCGCGCGTATCGCCGTAGAGGCGCTTCAGGTCTCGGTCACCCGGGGCTCGCAGGCCGTAGCGCACGCCATCGTACCGGGCGAGGTTGCTCGACGCCTCCGCAGTCGCGACCAGGTAGTACGTCGCGATGGCGTGCGGCAGGTGGGGGAGGGCCACTTCCACGATCGAAGCACCCGCCGACTCGAGGGCGGCGAGTGACTCGCGAAAGCGGGCCATCGTCTCCGCTTCGACGCCTTCGGCCAGGAAGGCCCACGGCACGCCGACGCGGAGGCCGTCGGCCCCGCGGCCGAGCGTCTCGGCGAAGTCGGGAGGGGGCAGGTCCGCGCTGGTGGCGTCGAGCGGGTCCCTGCCGAAGAGGGCCGTGCACGCGAGGGCCGCGTCCTCGACGTTGCGGGCGAGCGGGCCGATCTGGTCGAGCGACGACGCGAAGGCGACGAGGCCGTAGCGGCTCACGCGGCCCCACGTGGGCTTGAGGCCGGTGACCCCGCAGAACGCCGCGGGCTGACGGATCGAGCCGCCGGTGTCGGAGCCGAGGGCGATCGGCGCCATGCGCGCGGCCACCGCGGCGGCGGAGCCTCCCGAGGAGCCGCCGGGCACGCGGGCGCGATCCCAGGGGTTGCGGGTCGGCTTGAAGGCGCTGTTCTCCGTCGACGAGCCCATCGCGAACTCGTCCATGTTCGTCTTGCCGAGCACGATCGCGCCTTTGGCCTCGAGCCGGACGACCGCCGTCGCGGCGAATGGCGGCCGATAGCCCTGGAGGATCCGCGAGCCGCAGGTCGTGGGCAGTCCGGGGACGTGCAGCACGTCCTTGACGGCCAACGGCACGCCCGCGAGCGGCGGGGCGGGCGCCCCGCTCGCCAGGGCGGCATCGAGTCGTCGCGCCGCGTCGAGGGCGCGTTCCTCGGCGACGAGCAGGAAGGCATCGATGTCGGGCTCGGCGGCCGCGATGCGCTCGAGGTGGCCGCGCACCACCTCCTCGCAGGAGACGTCGCGGGCGGCGACGTGGCGACGGATCTCCGAGGCGGTCCGCCCGACGAGGCCGCTCATCCCCCGATCACCCGGGGTACGCGGAAGAGCCCGTCGGCGGTCTCCGGGGCGGCCTCGAACGCCGTCCCGCGATCGAGCCCCTCGCGGGGCTCGTCCTCGCGGAGGGCGGACGCGTCGCGAGGGTGGCTCATGGGGGGCACTCCCGAGGTGTCGAGGGCCTGCAGGGACTCCGCCCAGGCGAG
The DNA here is from genome assembly GCA_963697835.1 of uncultured Acidobacteriota bacterium. Taxonomy (GTDB): domain Bacteria; phylum Acidobacteriota; class Vicinamibacteria; order Fen-336; family Fen-336; genus DATBSL01. The sequence goes on from CAVOPG010000002.1 coordinate 193,764, forward strand.
GATCTCCTCGAGCTGGCGGGCGAAGAGACGGCGCTCCTCGCCGGTGAGCGAGAGGCGCGCGAGCCGCTGCCACGTGATCGACGGTGTCTTCGGTCACCCGGGGCATGACCGGCTACTCTATACTGCGGGAGCCACGACCGCACCGCCTGGAGAACGCCATGGCCCTCTGCCCCCACTGCCGTCACGCCGTTGCCCGATCCGCCGGCCGGCCTCTGCCCGAACTGCGGAGGCGACCTCCGGGCCGGGGGCTCGCCCCCGCAAGCCGGCGGGGCCGCTCCAGTGAGCGTGCCAACGCACGCCGGCGGTGCCCTTCGCGGGGCAGGGCCGCCTCCGCGGGCGGCGACGGCTGGTCAGGGCATTCCCTGGGACCAGCGCGAGCGGATCGGTTTCTTCGCCGCGCTCGTGGAGACGACACGGCAGGTCCTGACGGGGCCGGGTGCGTTCTTCCGCGCGATGCCGGTGAGGGGCGGACTGGGCTCGCCGCTCCTCTACGCGGTCGTGATCGGCTGGGTCGGCCTCGCCGCCGCGGCGTTCTATCAGGCGATCTTCCGCTCCGTGGTGGGCTCGAGCCTTGCCGGGTTCGGAGCCGACCGGCCGGAGATCGCGGCCCTGCTGGGCTGGGTCGAGGGCTGGGCCGGCTTCGTGGCGCAGGTCGTCTTCGGCGGCGTCTTCGTGGTGATCGGCGTCTTCGTCGCGGCCGGCATCCTGCACCTCATGCTGATGCTGCTCGGAGGCGCACGGCAGGACTTCGAGGCCACCTTCCGCGTCGTGAGCTTCTCGCAGGCGACGAGCATCCTCTTCCTCGTGCCGTTCTGCGGGCAGCTCGTCGGCGGCATCTGGTGCCTCGTGCTCTACATCCTCGGCCTCGCCGAGGCGCACCGGATCGGCCACGGCAAGGCCGCGGCGGCGGTGCTCCTGCCCATCGCCCTGTGCTGCTGCTGTTGCGCCGTGCTCGCGTTCCTGTTCGCGGGGGCGCTCGCCGGCCTCGCGGGCCAGCTGCAGTGAGCCCGGTGGCCGCGGCGGCTTCGGCCGGGCCGCCCCTGCGGCTGGTGGCCCGCCCGAAGGGGCCGCCGCTCGGCGCGATCTTCGCGGGGATCGGCCTCGTCGCCGGAGCCGCGGTGTGGCTCCTGCGGCTCGACCGCATTCCCCTGACGCTCTGCGTCTTCAAGGGGCTCACCGGGCTGCCCTGCCCGACCTGCGGCTCGACGCGCGCCCTCGGGCGCCTCTTCGCCCTCGACTTCGCCGGGGGCGCTGGCCATGAACCCGTTCACGACGCTCCTCGCGCTGATCGCTGGCCGGCTGGGGGGCCGCCGACCTGGCGCTGCTGACGCGCGGACAGGCGCTCGGCGTCGAAGTGTCGCCCTGGATCGGCTTCACGCTGCGGGTGCTGGTGCTCGTCCTCTTCCTCGCGAACTGGGTCTACCTCGTCGCCGCCGGCCGCTGACGGCGGACCCGGACCGTCGCTTATACTCGGACCCGCATGGACGGAGAAGCGCGCCCCGGGATCTCCATCGTCGTCCCGCTCTACAACGAGGTCGAGAACGTCGAGGACCTCCACCGTTCAGCTGACCGCGGCGCTGGCGCCGACCGGCCGCTCGTTCGAGCTGGTGCTCGTGGACGACGGCAGCACCGACGGCACGCGGGAGAAGCTCTTCGCCCTCGAGGCGAGCGATCCCCGGGTGCGCCCGGTGATCCTGCGCCGGAACTTCGGGCAGACCGCGGCCTTCTCCGCGGGCTTCGACCGTTCGCGAGGCGACGTGGTCGTGACGTCCGACGGCGACCTCCAGAACGACCCCGCCGACATCCCCGCGCTGGTGGCGAAGCTCGATGCCGAGGATCTCGACATGGTCTGCGGCTGGCGCACGAAGCGCCAGGACCCGCTCTCGAAGCGAATCCCCTCCTTCTTCGCGAACCGCGCTGATCTCGTGGGCGACGGGAGTGCGGCTCCACGACTACGGCTGCTCGCTGAAGGCGATGCGGGGCGAGGTGGCGCGGGGCATCCGACTCTACGGCGAGATGCACCGCTTCATCCCCGCCGTCGCCTCGTGGATGGGGGTGAGCCTCGCGGAGGTCCCGGTCAACCACCGGCCGCGCACCCGGGGGCGCAGCAAGTACGGCCTCGGGCGCACGGTGCGCGTCCTGCTCGACCTGTTCACGGTCCGGTTCCTCCACTCGTACGGCACCCGGCCCGCGCACCTCTTCGGCGTGATCGGCCTCGCCTTCGGAGCCTCCGGCGCGGGGGTCCTCGGCTACCTGGCGGTCCTCAAGCTCTTCTTCGACGAGGCGATCGGCGGGCGGCCGCTGCTGCTGCTCGGGGCGCTCCTCTTCCTGACCGGCGTCATCCTCGTGAGCTTCGGGCTCATCGGGGAGCTGCTCGTGCGCACGTGGTACGAGAGCCAGGGCAAGCCGATCTACGTGATCCAGGAGCGGCGCAAGCCCCGTTGACCCGCGTCCTCTTCCTCTGCGAGTCGTTCCACCCGGTCCTGGGGGGTGGCGAGACCCACGTCCGGAGGCTGGGGTCGGCCCTCGTCGGTGCCGGAGCCACCGCCACCGTGGTCACGCGGCGGGGCGAGGCCTCGTGGCCGGCCGAGGAGGTCGTCGACGGGATCCGGGTGGTGAGAGTCCCTCCTCACGGACCGGGACGGACGGGGAAGTTCCTGATGATCCCGGCGGCGTTTCGGGCCGTGCTCCGCGAGGCGCGACGCCACGACGTGCTCGTCGTCCGCGGCACGCGCGTGCTGGGCCTGCCCGGGCTCGTCGGGGGTCGCGCGTCGGGCCTCGGCGTCGTCATGCAGCCGGAGACGAACGGCGAGCTGAGCGGCGAAGCCTGGACGTGGGGCAAGGCGTGGGCAGCGGGGCCGGCCGGACGGCTCGCCCGGGGAGCGACGGCAGTGCGCAACCGGTGGCTGCGCGACGCCGACGCGTTCGTGGCCATGTCGGCGGTCATCCGGGACGAGATGCTGGCGGCGGGGATCCCCGGCGAGCGCATCGCACTTCTCAGGCACGGGGTGGACACCGAGCGGTTCCGGCCCGCCGGCCCCGGGGAGCGCGAGGCCCTGCGGGCGCGGCTGGGCCTCCCGAAGGGCGTTCTCGCCGTCTACGCGGGCCGTCTGCTGCGTGGCAAGGGACTCGAGACGCTCCTCGAGGCATTCGCGGCGGTCGCTCGCGAGCACGAGGACCTGAGCCTCGTGCTCCTGGGGTCCGGGGAGGGCCAGGCACTCTCCGTCGAGGACGAGCTTCGGGCCCGGGTGTCCGGTCGCGGGCTCGCCGAGCGCGTCCTCTTCGCCGGGCGGGTCGAGCGGGTGGAGGACACCCTGCGCGCGGCCGACCTCTTCGTCTTCCCCTCGGTCTTCGAGGCGCTCGGCATCGCGCTCGTCGAAGCGGCGGCGTGCGGCCTGCCGGCGGTGGCGAGCCGCACCGGCGGCATCGTGGACGTGGTCGAGGACGGCCTATCAGGCCGCCTCGTCGCCCCCGGCGATGCCGGGGCCCTCGCCGCGGCGCTCCTGGGCCTGGCCGCGGACGGCGCCCTGCGCGCCGGGATGGGACGCGAGGCGCGCGCGGTGGCGCTCGCGCGGTTCGACGAGCGCGACGGCCTCCGGCGCTACCTGTCCCTCTTCCGGGAGGTCACTCCTCGGCGGGCTTCTTCATCCCGGCCGGCAGGTGCTCCTCGTGCAGGTGGAACTCCTCCTCCATCACCGGCTGCTCGAGCTTGAACGAGAAGTAGAGCGCGAGCAGCACCACCGTCGCGAAGACGCCGATGAAGTGGAACCAGAGATAGCGGGTCACGCTGTTGATCGGGGCCAGCGCCTCGGACAGGTCCTGCTCCACGGTGACGAGCCAGTTCACGTTGGGGACCTGGTCGACGGGAGAGAAGCCCACGACCCGGGAGGGCTCGACGACCGCCTCGCGCCCCGACTCGTCCGTGGCCTTCACCTCCGGCATCGTCCAGTAGCCGCGGTTCAGGCGCCCCCGTCCGAAGATCTCCTCCCCGGACTGGGCCATCGGGAAGCCCTGCACCGCGTTGCGCAGCGACGCGAAGCCCGGGAGCGGCATCTTGAGGATCCGCTCGCTCTCGTCGGAGGCGAGGACGAGGCCGTCGGTCGAGCGAAGAAGGGAAGCGTGGCCGGTGCGCCCGATGCGCACCGGAGCGAGCACAGTGTAGAGATCGCCGGCGTCGAGCAGCACTCGCACCGCGCCGAGCCAGACGGCCTCCGAGTTCCGCACCGGGAAGGCGATGTCGAGGAGGTTCTGGGTCGAGCCGGCCGGACGATACGGATCGCCCACGTGCACCTCGGCGTCGCCCAGCTGCGTGGCCAGCCTCTTGAACCAGTCGACGTCGCCGTAGAAGAGGCGGCCCCCACGGCTCGAGGCGGCGAGGACGCGGCCCAGGCTGTCGATGACCTGGACCTGCTTGACCGCCGGCCGGACGACGGCGAGAGGCTTCAGGCGCGCGGCGAGCGGCGTGTCGAGGAGGGAAGCGTTGAGCTTCGGGTCCTTGCCGGTCGCCCAGGCCTGCTCCATCTGACGCACGTCGGCCTCGGAGGCGGGGCGCGCGGGCGCGGCCAGGGCCTTCTGGACCTCCGGGTCCAGGGCGACGACCCGCAGCTGCACGACCTGCTCGCCCACGTACTGCTCCAGGGCGAGCTTCGTCTGGACGGCCCGCTGCTCGAGGCTGGCCCCGACCGACTCGCGCAGCTGGGTCCGGGCCTGATTGACGACGATGAAGGACCCGAACGCGACGAACGGCATTGCCGCGAAGAAGAACGCCGTGAGGACCCGGGTGTCGAGGTAGTACCGCTGCTTGGCCATGGCTGCCTCCCTCGAGGGCGAAGAGCCCGGCCGCGATCCCCGGGAGAGCCCCGGTCGGCGGCGACCCGGGAGGGCGTCCCGGGCTCGGTGCCTGCGTCGGCTACGGCACGTTTGCCGGTGGAAGCCTAGGCCCCGGCGCTTCTTCCCGTCAAGGGAATCCCGTGGCTCACGGCATGGTCCCATCGGCTCACGGCGAACGCCGGGGTGCCGTTACACTCATGCCGGCTCCATGCGCGTGGCACTGACGGGCGCGTCCGGATACACCGGCGGCCGTCTCCTCGAGGCCCTGCGGGCCCGGGGCGACGAGGTCGCTCGTCCTCGTCCGGCCGGAGTCCGTCACCGAGCGGATTCGCTCACGCGCCTCGAGGGTGGTGGAGGGGGCCCTCGGCGACGCGGCCGCCGCCTCCCGTCTCGTCGACGGTGCGGACGCGGTCCTCCACGTGGCGGCGGTCTACCGGACGGCCGGGCACCCGGACTCGTACTACCGGGAGGTCAATGTCGTCGGCACCGAGCGGCTGCTGGAAGCGGCGTCGCGCCAGGGCGTCCGCCGATTCGTTCACACCTCGACGGTGGGAGTGCACGGCCACGTCGAGCGGCCCCCGGCGGACGAGAACGCCCCCATCGCGCCCGGCGACATCTACCAGGCCACGAAGGCGGAAGCCGAGGCGCTGGCTCTCGACTTCCACCGGAAGCGCGGCCTGCCGGTGGCGGTGGTGCGACCGGGGGCCATCTACGGACCGGGTGAGACGCGCTTCCTGAAGCTCTTCCGCGCGATCGCGCGCGGGCGCTACGCGATCGTCGGGACCGGCCGCACCTTCTACCACCCGGTCTACATCGACGATCTCGTGGAGGGCTTCCTTCTCGCCCTCGATCGGCCCGAGGCGGTGGGCGAGTCGTTCCTCGTCTGCGGTCCGTCGTACGTGTCGCAGTCCGACCTCGCCGCGCTCGTCGCGAGGCACACCGGGGGCCGCGTGCTGCCCTTCCGGATTCCGGCGCGGCCCATCCAGTGGGCGGGAGACGTCGTCGAGGCGATCTGCGTGCCGCTCGGGCTCGAGCCGCCCCTCCACCGGCGGCGGGTGGACTTCTGGACGAAGAGCCGGGCGTTCACGATCGACAAGGCGCGGCGACTCCTCGGCTACGCGCCGAAGGTGGACCTCGACGAGGGGATCGCGCGTACGGCGGCGTGGTATCGGGAGGCCGGGTGGCTCTGACGCCCCGACTCGTCCTCGCGCTCGCGACCGTGGCGCTCGTGGGAGCGACCCTGGGCCTCGACCTGCCCCGCGCGTCGAAGGGCGAGTTCTGGGGCGACGGGGCGACCTACTACGCGATGGCCTGGAGCCTGGCCCGCGACCACGACCTGCGCTTCGACGCGGGGGACCTCGCCCGCGTGCGCGCGGAGTTCCCGAACGGCCCGCAGGGGATCTTCCTGAAGCGGGCGAGCGGCGGCCTGACGGTGGACGGGGCGGCCGGGTTCCCATGGGTCCGGCGGGTGCGTCCCGACGAGGGGCGGCTCTACTACGCGAAGGCGTTCGCGCATCCTCTCGTCGCGGCCCCGCTCGTGGCCGCGCTCGGCACGCGCGGCTTGACGGTCGCGAACGGCATCCTGCTGTCGGCCGCCCTCTGGCTCGCCTTCGGCGTGCTTCGGCGGCGGGGGATGGGCCCCTGGCCGGCGCTGGCGGTGGCCTGCGCTCTGCTGCTCCTCACCGTGACCCCGCTCTACCTCGTCTGGCCCACGCCGGAGATCTTCGGCCTCTTCCTGATCACCGCCGGCCTCGCCGCGTGGGCGGCTGGCCGGCCGCTGCTCGCGGCCGTTCTCTTCGGCGTGGCCGGGTACCTGAAGCCGCCGAACGTCCTCATGGCCGCTCCCCTCGGGCTCGACCCCCTGCTGCCGCGCGACGGGGAGCCGCTGATCGGGCCCCGGGCTCGGGCGAAGGCTCGGCGAGTCGCTGCGGCGCGGAGCGGCGCTCGCTCTCACCGTGGGGAGCCTCTACGGATTGAACGCCGCCTTCACGGGCGAGCTCAACTACCAGGGTGGCGAGCGCAAGACGTTCTACGGCCGCTTCCCGTTCGACGCCGCCGGGTCCACGTTCGACGACAGCGGCGCCTGGATGACGACGAACCAGCTGGGGCCGCTCGTGGCGGGCCGCGACGCGGAGAAGGTCACGGCGCAGAGCGGTCCTGCCCGCAACCCCGCCGAGATCCGGGAGTCGTTCGCGTGGAACCTCGGCTACTTCTGGGTCGGCCGCTTCGGGGGTGTGCTCGCGTACTTCTTCCCGGCAGTCGCTGGCGCTCGTGCTCTTCCTCCTCCCCGGGGGTCCGCGGGACCGCGGCGGCTGGCTCGCCGCTCGTCGCCGTGGTGCTTTCGTGGCTCGCCTACATCTGGATCATCCCCGACAACTGGTACGGCGGCGGAGGGACGGTGGGCAACCGCTACTTCCTGAACCTGCTGCCCGCCTTCCTCTTCCTCGTCCCGGTTCGCCGGGCCTGCTGGGTCGGTGCCGGAGCGGTGGGCGCGGCGGCGGTCTTCCTGGCCCCGGTCCTCGCCTCGCCGGTCCGCGCACTCGCTACGGCCCGGCGATCACGCGACCCGGGCGGTGTTGAAGGCGCTCCCCGCCGAGCTGACGATGCTCAACGACCTCTCCGTCTTCACGGAGCCCTGGCGCAAGAAGCGCCCCTTCGGCTTCGTCGGGAACCCGGACCAGCCGGCCGACCCCGACGCGTACTTCCTCTACTTCATGGACGACGGCACGTTCGGGAAGGAGGAGTGGGCGGGACGCTCCGGCTTCTGGCTGCGGGGCGGCGCCTCGGCCGAGGTGGTGCTGCGCGCGTTCGACCTGGCCCCCGTCGCGCGCGTCGTCCTGCGCGTCACCGGCGGGCCGCTCGGCGACACGGTGACGGCGCGCCTGGGCTGGCGCTCCGGGCGGGTCACGGTGGGCCCCGGGCAGGCCGCCGAGATCGAGCTTCCAGCCGGCCGGGGCGTCCTCTACTACGACACCTACCTCCACGTCCTGCGCCTCGACTCGCGCCGGGGCGCGTGGCTCGCCGACGGCCGCGCGGTCGGAGCGTTCGTGGACGTGCGCCTCGTCATGGGGCCTCGGTTCGACGGGCGATGAGCGAGCGCCTCGCGCGGATCGCCCTGGGGGTCCTGTCCGGGCTCGTCCTGCTCGCGGCGGTGGCGGTCGACCTGCCGAGAGCCACCGACGGACGCTTCTGGAGCGACGGTGCGACGTACCACGCGATGGCGGCGAGCCTCGCCTTCGACGGGGATCTCGAGTTCGGGCCGGGGGACCTCGCCCGCGTGCGCGCGTCCTACCCCGGCGGGCCCCAGGGCGTCTTTCTCAAGCGGGTCGGCGGCGGCTCGGGCGAGCCGCGGCTCGTCTACGCCAAGGCGTTCGTCTACCCGGCGGCCGCCGCCCCGCTCGGCCCGCGTGCTGGGGGCCGACCGCGGCCTGCTGCTCCTGAACGCGCTCCTCTTCGTCGCGGCCCTGTGGCTGGGGTACGGGGAGCTCCGTCGCTCGTCCGGGGCGGGAGCGGCCGCGGCGGGGGCGGTGGCCGTGCTCGCGGGTGGCGTCGTGCCCGTCTACCTTCTCTGGCAGACGCCGGAGATCTTCAACCTGGCGCTCGCGACGGCGGGTCTCGTGGCGTGGAGGCGCGGGTGGCCGGTCGCGGCGGCGTTCTTCCTCGGGGTGGTGGCCTACTCGAAGCCCACGAACCTCGCCCTCGCCCTCCCGCTGCTGCTCGAGCCGCTCGTCGTCGGCGGGGTGCCGTGGTCGAGCCGGGCGATCGAGTCGGCGCGACGCGGAGCCGTGGTGGCGGCGGTCGTGGCTTGCGGCTTCTGCCTGACGTGGGTGGCAACGGGCGAGCTCAACTACCAGGGAGGCGAGCGCAAGACGTTCTACGACCGCTATCCCTTCCGATCCCGGGGTGACCTTCGACACGCGCCGGCGTCTGGATGACGACCGACCACCTCGGCCCGCTCGTGGCCGGCCGCGACGAGGACAAGCGGACCGTGCGCGTCGCACCGCCGCGGGCGGCGGCGGAGCTGCAGCAGTCCTTCCTGCTGAACCTCGGGTACTTCTGGATCGGCCGCTTCGGGGGTGCGGTGCCCTACTTCCCGGGCGTCGTGGCCGCGGGGATCCTCTTCGTTCTCTTCGGCCCGCGGGAGCGACACGGCTGGCTCGCCGTGCTCGCGCTCGTGGTGTCGTGGCTGGGCTACATCCTCCTCATCCCGGACAACTGGTACGGGGGCGGCGGCGCGATCGGCAACCGGTACTTCGTGAACCTGGTTCCTCTGGGCCTGGTGCTGCTGCCGCGGGGCAGGGGCGCCTGGGTGGCCGCGGGCGCCGCAGTCGTGGGCGGCACTCTCCTGGCACCGATCCTCGCCTCGCCGATCCACCACTCGCTGCGCCCGGGCGAGCACGCCACGGGGGCGGCGTTCCGCCTCCTGCCCGCCGGAGATGACCATGCTCGGCGACCTGTCGGTGTTCACCGACGTCTGGCGCAAGCACCGGCCCTACAACGCGCCCGGCGGCGACCCCGCCCGCCGGCCGCCGGGGGCCCCTCCGTCGTATTTCCTGTGGTTCCTCGACGACGGCACGTTCGGACAGGAGTCGTCCTTCGGCGAGGAGGGTTTCTGGCTCCGCGGCGGCGAGAGCGCGGACGTCGTGCTGCAGGCTCTCGCGCCCCCGTCCCGCGTCCGCCTCGTCGTCACCGCCGGGCCGGCGGGGGACATCGTGACGGTACGGCTCGGCCGGCGAGAGGCGACGCCTCGTCCTCCCCCCGCTGAAGACGCGGGAGATCGTCTTCGATTCGCCGGGCGCGGCCCTCGGCTACTACGGCACGAGCCTCTACCGTCTGCGGCTCGGCTCGCGCTACGGCGGGCCGACGGAAACGGACAAGAGGACGCTCGGCTCCTTCGTGCAGATCGTGCTGGTGAACCAGCCGAGTCAACCGGGGGGGTCTGGGGGACCGGCGCCCCCCCAATGACCCCCCGGGCTGCCCCAGGTCGTCGGCCGGGCGAGCTCAGGTCGTCTGTTCTTTTCGCAGCAGCGCGTCGAGGCCGCGGCTGATCTTGAGGCAGCGCTCGGGAGCGTTGGCCTCGAGGAGCTTCTGGCGCGCCGAAGCGGTGATCGGCAGGTGCTGGCAGGCGAGGTTCACCCACGACATGCCCTCGGCCGAGCGGCGCTGTCCGTCGAGGAAAGCCCGCAGGTCCGCGTGGGCGTGGAGGTAGCGGGCCAGCGCCTCGACGGCCGGGCCCCACTCGTCGCCCTCGTCGCCCTCCTCGAGGAGCACCGCTTCCGCGACGAGCAGGTCCACGCCGACGAGCGTCTCGGCCCGCGCCCGCGAGACGCCGTCGAGCTCGACGCGGTGCTCGTCGGGCGACAGGGCCTGGATCGCGCAGGACGGCGGCCAGGGTGCCGACGGCGTGGAGGTCCCGGGGATTCGCGTGGGCCTCGCGTCGGGCGAGGGCCAGCAGCTGGCCGCCCGAGCGCACGGCGAGCCGGGCGGCGGAGAGCGCGGCGGGCTTGTCGAGGACCAGGGCGAGCGACGCTCCCGGGAAGAGACAGACGTCGTCGAGAGGGAGGACCGGCAGCAGGCGTGAGCCGGTGGCGCGGACGGGGTCCGGGGCGTCCACGGCGGGCATGTTACCGCAGCGCGCCCCCGAAGCGGCGCGTCCATTTGCGGCGCAGGACCTCGGTGAGCGTCGCCCGCCCGCGGCCCGGGAGCAGCTCGACGTAGTCCTCGCCGATGCGGGCGATCGAGCGCGGGTCTCCCCCGGGGCGCGTGACGGGAACGCCGGGCACCTTGCCGCAGAAGGCCGTCTCGTAGCCGGTCTCGACGGCGAGCCGCCGGGCGGTGGGACCCGCCGCGTGCCACGGGTAGCACAGGTGCACGACCGGTCGCCCGGTCCGCTCCTCGATCGAGCCGGCGCGACTCGGCGAGCTCGCGCCGGATCGCCTGCACCCTCTCGTCGGCCGTCTCGAGGCGTCCCCGCACGTCGCGTGCGGCCGAAGAGGCGCCGCAGGCGCGTCCTCCCAGTCGGAGCGGAGGAAGAAGCCCTCGCCGCCGCCCTCGGCGACCTCGGCGACGCACGCGGCCCGGACGCGCGGGGTCCTCGAAGAAGCGCGCTCCTCCGAGGTGCGCGGGGCGGAGCGCAGGAGGGGGGCGCCGAGCGGCGCCTCCTCGCCCATCAGGTCGCGGTCGCCGTCCCGGAGCAGCGGCTGGTCGAAGGCGTCGTAGCCGCGCCGGGAGCGGGGCGTCACGAAGCCGGCGAGCTGCGGCCCGGTGTGGACGCGGGCGTGGCGGTAGAGTGTGGCTCTGGAAGTCGAAGAGGCCGGTGCCGCGCGAGCGACTCGATCTCCTCCCACGACAGGAGCGCCCCCTCGCCCTCCTCGCGCCGCGAGGACGCGTCGCCGCGTCGGCCCGGCCCGCCTCGACGTCCTCCCAGGTCGGCGACCGGCGGTCCGGGGCGCGAGCGGATGCGCCCGGGGACGAGGAAGACCACGGCCTTCATGCCGTGCTGCCGCAGGAGAGGCGCGGCCACGCTCCAGACGGAGCCGCGACCGTCGTCGAAGGTGAGCACGACCGCGCGCGCCGGCGGCTCCCGCTCGCCGCGAAGGACGGCCAGGTACTCGTCGGCCGAGAGCGTGACGTAGCCGTTGTCGGCGAGGTGGGCGAGCCGTGCGCGAGAAGGACGACGGGCTCGACGCCGTGGAAGACGAAGACGGGGACGTCGCCCCGGGGCAGCTCGCCGCCGGTCACGAACGGCGGGTAGCGGCCGCAGGAGCAGGTCGCGCGGCACCTCCCACGCCTCGCGCGCGCTGCGGGCGAGCCGGCGCAGGGGCAAGGGCTCAGCGCCCCCCGCCGCCGAGGAGGTCGTCGTAGAAGGCCTGCATCTCGTCGACGCACGCGCGCACGTCGTAGCGGCGCGAGGCGGCGAGGGCCTGCCGGCCCAGGGCGCTCGCGGAGGGCGTCGTCTCCGAGGACACGGTCGAGGCCGTCGCGAGGGCCGCCCGCGTCGGCGGGGGGCACGAGCACGCCGGTGACGCCGTCCTCCAGCACCTCGCGGCAGCCGTCCACCGACGGTCGAGACGATGGCCTTGCCCGCCGCCATCGCCTCGAAGAGCGCGAGCGGCGTGCCCTCGTAGAGCGACGAGATGCAGAAGACGTCGAGGGCGCCGAGGAGGTCGGGCACGTCGGTGCGGTGCCCGGCGAAGACGACGCGGTCGGCGATGCCGAGAGCGGCGGCCTGCCCCCGCAGGTCGCCCATCAGGTCGCCGTCCCCGACGACGAGGACGCGGGCCGGCGCTCGCCGGGACAGGAGCCGCGCCGCCGCCTCGACGAGGAAGCGGTGGCCCTTCTGCGCGTTGAGGCGGCCGATGGTGCCCGACGACGAGGGCGTCGTCGCGGAATCCCGAGCTCGCGCCGGACGCGGAGCGCGCGCTCGCGGGGCACGGGAGCGAACTCGTCGAGCGGCGCGCCGTTCCAGATGAGCCGCACGCGATCCTCGGGGACGAAGCGCCTCGTTCACCAGGAACTCGCGCGTCGAGCGGCTCACCGCGATCGCGCCGTCGGTGCGGCGGCGCAGGAGGCGGTCGGCGAGGGCCTGGTAGGCCGGCATCCGCGGGTCGGCGAAGTGCTCGTGGAGCACGAGCTTCGCCCCGACCGCGCGCGCGGCGAGCCGGCCGAAGTCGGCGGCGGCGTAGCCGTGCACGTGGAGGATGCGCGCGCCGCGCGCGCCCGGGCGAGGGCCACGAGGTCGCCGACGATGCGCGGGTCGAAGCGCCCGCGGCCGAGGTGGTGGACGGGGATGCCCTGCTCGCCGAGCCACCGCGTGGCCGGCTCGGGGTGCTTGAGGCCGCAGAGGGACACCTCGTAGCGCGAGGCGGTCGTAGCGCGGGAACCACCAGGAGAAGAGCCGCGAGACGCCGTGGATGCTCGACCCGCGGACGCCGAACTTGTCGCAGACGTGAAGGACGGGGACGCCCATTCGCTCAGGCGGAGGTGGGCTCCACGGGGCCTTCGGTGCCCCGGGTCATCCAGGCGACGGCGCCCGAGAGCGAGAGGAGCACCATGAGGCCCGCGCCCACCAGGGAGAAGGCGAGGGCGCTCTCCCGCGGCAGGCCGACCTGGGCGAAGTACACGGTGAAGAGACCCTCGCGCAGGCCCCAGCCGTTGAACGAGACCGGCACCGCCTGCAGCAGCGTGCAGAGCGGCACCATGAGGAAGGCGGCCGAGGCGGCGAGCGGGATGCGCAGGGCGCGGGCGACCGCGAGGTAGTACAGGACGACGAGGGCCTGGAGGGCGAGGCTGGCCGCGAACGCGAGCCAGACCGTCGAGCATCCGCGCGCGGTAGGCGTGGACGGCGCCCTGGACGACCTCGAACTGCTCGCGGATCCAGCCGACGCGAGCCGAGGCGCGAGGCCGACATCATCGCGCGCGCCGTCCCGGGCCGGAAGAAGACGTAGGCGAGGACGCCGAAGAGCAGCGCGAGACCGAGCCAGGACGACGCGCGCGCCGGCCAGGCCCCGGACCGCCGGGCCGCCCGAGCGCGAAGGCGACAGCGGCGAGGACGTACAGCGCCCCGAAGCCGAGGATGCGGTCGATGCCGACGACGGCGAGCGAGGCCGCGGTGGAGCCCGTGATCCGCGAGCCGTCGCGCACGCGCACGACGTCGCCGCCGATGTTGCTCGGCAGGAAGTTGTTGAAGAAGGTGGCGACCAGGTACGAGGCGGTGAGCCGGCGCATGGGGGCGGCGACGCCCAGGGCCTCGAGCAGGATCCGCCAGCGCCACGTGGCGAGCGCCAGGATGGCCACGTAGGAGCCTACCGCCGCCGCGAGCAGGAGGAGGTCGGCCGAGCGCACCCTCTCCTCGAGCGCGACGAGGTCGGTGATCGAGAAGAGGTAGGCGAGCAGGGCCAGGCTGACGGCGACCTTGACCCCCACCAGCGCGGAGCGCTTCATGGGCTAAGGCGCCATGCTACAGTACGTTCCGCGGACGCGCAAAACCGGAGCGGGGCATCGGAGAGTGGGCGAGGGCGAGCTCGGCGGACGGGGGCGGCAGGTCGGCATCCAGGAGGCGATGGGAGCCGGAGCCTCGCCTCTCCGGAAGTACCAGGACCTCGTGGTGGGCAGCCGCGGCCTCGGCCGCCTCCTCCTCCACGAGGCCGTGATCCTGGCGAGCTCGTGGGTGCCCGGGGCGCTCGGCCTTCTCCTGCGGAAGCTCCTCTACCCGCTCCTCCTCGGCTCGGTGGGACGGGGCGTCGTCTTCGGCCAGGGCGTCGTCCTCCGACACCCGCACAAGATCCGCCTCGGGGACGGCGTGACGGTGGACGACCTCGTGGTCCTCGACGCGAAGGGCACGTCGAACCGGGGGATCGACGTGGGCCACGGCGTCTTCCTCGGGCGCGGCACGATCCTCTCGTGCAAGGACGGGGACATCGCCATCGGAGACCACGGCAACTTCGGCTTCCACTGCGAGATCTTCTCGGGCTCGAGCGTGACGGTGGGAAGGCACGGCCTCTTCGCGGCGCAGGCCTACCTCGTCGGCGGCGGGCACGAGTTCGAGCGGGAGGGGCTCGCCGTCATCGACCAGCCGCGCTCGTCGCGGGGCATCAGCCTCGGGGACAACGTGTGGCTGGGGACGGGGGCGAAGGTGCTCGACGGCGTCGCGGATCGGGAGCGACGTGGTGGTGGGCGCCAACGCGGTGGTGAACGCGGACCTGCCCCGACGGGGCGATCGCGGCGGGGGTCCCGGCCCGGGTGATTCGCTACCGGACGGGGGCGGAGCCCGCCGGATCCGGCTAGAATCCGAAGAAGCCGTTCCCGCGCAGAGGTGTCCATGAAGAAGGTCCTCGAACGACAGGCCGTCCGTGCCTCGTGCGGCGCGCCGGGACCCGCGGTTCACCACGATCTCGGGCCGGCCCGATCGAGCCCGTCTACCGCCCGTCGGACGCGGCCGGCCTGGACTACGCGCGCGACCTCGGGGACCCCGGCCAGTACCCGTACACCCGCGGCATCCACGAGACGATGTACCGCGGCCGGGTCTGGACCATGCGGCAGTTCGCCGGCTACGGCAGCGCCGCCCAGACGAACGCCCGGTTCAAGTACCTGCTCGAGCACGGCGGCGGGAGGGCTCTCGGTCGCGTTCGACCTGCCGACCCTGATGGGCCGCGACCCCGACCACCCGCTCTCGCTCGGCGAGGTGGGCAAGTGCGGCGTCGCCGTCTCCTCGCTCCAGGACATGGAGACGCTCTTCGACGGGCATCCCCCTCGACCGGGTCACGACGTCGATGACCATCAACTCGCCCGGCGGCGATGCTCCTCGCCTTCTACATCCTCGTGGGGGAGAAGGAGGGGGTGGGGCCGGAGGCGCTGGCCGGCACCCTGCAGGCGGACATCCTGAAGGAGTTCATCGCCCAGAAGGAGTACATCTACCCGCCGCGGCCGAGCATGCGGATCGTCGTGGACATGATCCGCTACTGCACCGAGCGGATGCCGAAGTGGAACACGATCTCGATCTCCGGGTACCACATCCGCGAGGCGGGGGCGACGGCGGCGCAGGAGCTCGCCTTCACCCTGCGCGACGGGATCGAGTACGTGCAGTGGTGCGTGGACGCGGGGATGGACGTGGACAGCTTCGCCCCCCGCCTCTCCTTCTTCTTCAACTCGCACAGCGACTTCTTCGAGGAGATCGCGAAGTTCCGGGCGGCGCGACGGATCTGGGCCCGCACGATGAGGGAGCGGTTCGGGGCGAAGAACCCGCGCTCGTGGATGCTGCGCTTCCACACCCAGACCGCGGGGGTGAGCCTCACCGCGCAGCAGCCGTACAACAACGTGGTGCGCACGGCGCTCCAGGCCCTCGCCGGCGTCCTCGGGGGGACGCAGTCGCTCCACACGAACTCGCTCGACGAGGCGCTGGCCCTGCCGACCGAGGAGGCGGTGACGATCGCCCTGCGGACGCAGCAGATCATCGCCCACGAGTCCGGGGTCGCGAACGCGGCCGACCCGCTCGGGGGCTCGTGGCTCGTCGAGAAGCTGACGAACGAGATCGAGGCGGAGGCGCTCGAGTACTTCCGGAGGATCGACGCGATGGGCGGCATGGTGGCGGCGGTCGAGCGCGGCTTCCCGCAGCGCGAGATCCAGGAGTCGGCCTTCCGCTTCCAGCAGGCGGTGGAGCGGAAGGAGAAGGTCATCGTCGGCGTCAACGAGTACGTGATGGAGGAGAAGCCCGCACCCGATCCTCTACATCGACGAGACGGTGGCCGGACGAGCAGGTGGCGCGGGTGCAGGCGCTGCGGGCGAGCCGGGACCAGGCGCGCGCCGCGCGGGCTCTCGAGGACCTGCGGTCGGCGGCGCGCGGGAAGGACAACCTCATGCCGCCGATCCTCGAGGCGTCCCGCGCCTACGCCACGGTCGGCGAGATGTGCGACGCCCTCCGCGACGTCTTCGGCGAGTACCAGGAACAGCCGATCTTTTGACGCTGCCGGCACGGGGGGCCTGGGGGGTGCGAAGCACCCCCCAGGACAGGGAAGCAGGCCGTCAGGCAACAGCGTCAGCCCGGCCCATCCCCGCCGCGCTGCTGCTCGAGCGTTCGCACTCTCCTTCGCGGGTCGTTCCCTCGCTCGCGGCCCGCGCCCTCGTCCCTCTTCGCCGCGAGCCGCTGCCGGCTCTTCCGGTTATGATTCGCCCATGACCGAGACCGCCGCCCGGCGGATCAGGGTCGTCATCGCGAAGCCGGGGCTCGACGGCCACGACCGCGGGGCCAAGGTGATCGCCCGCGCGCTGCGCGACGCGGGCATGGAGGTCATCTACACGGGGCTGCGCCAGAGCCCGGAGCAGATCGTGGCCGCCGCCGCCCAGGAGGACGCCGACGTGATCGGTCTCAGCATCCTCTCCGGGGCCCACCTGCCCATCTGCCGCCGCGTGGCTCGAGCTGCTGCGCGAGCGCGGGATGGACTCCGTGCGCGTCTTCGTCGGCGGGATCATCCCGAGCCAGGACATCCCGGAGCTGAAGCAGCTCGGCGTGGCCGAGGTGTTCCTGCCCGGGGCCTCGACCCAGGACGTCGTCCGGTCGATCGAGCAGGGCGCGGCCGCTCGCGCCTGAGCGGCGGCTTTCCCGCTAACTCGTTGACAGGCGGGAGGGAAGGGTCTATCGTTCAGCCGAATCGCACCGGCGCGCCGCGAGGCGGGCGCGCGGGGGAGCGGCATGCGCGGCTGACGCAGCCTGGGGGCCAAGACGGGGATGAGCAAGAAGATCCTGCTCGCGGACGACAGCATCACGATCCAGAAGGTCATCGAGCTGACCTTCTCGGACGAGGACTTCGACGTCATCACCGTGGGCAACGGCCGGCTCGCGCTCGAGAAGCTCCCCGAGGTCCGCCCGGACATCGTGCTCTGCGACATCATCATGCCGGAGAAGGACGGGTACGAGGTCTGCGAGCAGATCAAGACGAACCCCGCCACCTCGCACGTCCCGGTGCTCCTGCTCACGGGCGCCTTCGAGCCTTTCGACCAGGAGCGCGCGGCGCGGGCCGGCTACGACGGCTCGCTCGCGAAGCCCTTCGAGCCCGAGACGCTGATCGCGAAGGTGAAGGACCTGCTCGCGCGGGCGCCGGCGCGCACCTCGGCGCCGGTCTTCGCGCCCTGCGGCCGTGCCGCCGCGCCTCGGCCGTCGTGGCGCCCCCGCCGGTGCTGCCCTTCCAGCGGCCCGCCCCACAGGCGTTCGCACCGCCGGCTCCGCCCGCCGAGACCGCGGCTCCCAGCTTCATCCCCGACGAGCCGTTCGGCGGCCTCGACGAGTCCGCCTTCTCCGGGGCGCCGTCGCCGCCCGAGAACACCTTCGCCCCGGTGACGGAGGAGGAGTCGGCGACGCTGCTCGCGCCGCCCGCTGGCCGAGCCCCCGCCGGCAGACGCGGCCTCGACAGTGATGTTCCGCGCGGGAGACCTGCCCTGGAACGCGCGGTCGGCGCCGCCCGCGCCCGAGCCTCCACGCGCGACCGCGGCGCCGCCCCCTCCCCCGGCGCGAACCCCGCGTCCGCCCGCCGCCGCTCCTGCCCAGGAACCGGAGCCGGTCTTCGTACCGGAGACCGCGGAGGCGCCGGAAGTCGCCGAGGAACCGGCCGTGTTCGAGGAGGTCCTCGAGGAGGACCTCGACTTCGGCGAGACCAGCTTCGAGCCTGCCCCCACGGACACCACCAGCGGCCCGATCCTGTTCAGGCCGGGTGCCTCGACCCTCCCTCCACTCCCGCCGGCAGACGACGGGGGCGCGACCGGAGCGTTCGATCCCGCCAGGGTGAGCGAGGCGCCGCCCCTCGAACCGGCGCCAGCACCGGAGCCGGAACCGGCGGCCGTGCTCGAGCCGGAGCCGTCGCCCGCATTCGAGCCGGAGCCCGTGCCGGTGTTCGAGCCGGAGCCGTTCGAGCCCGGGCCGCCCGTCGCCGGAGCCCGCCCGTCCCGGAGCCCCCAGTCGGTGCCGAAACCGGCCCAACCGCCGGTTCGTCCAGCGGCAGCCGGAGGTGCTCTTCGCGCCGGCACCGCCGGTCGAGCCCGAACCCGTACCATCCCGGCCTACCGCCGCGGAGTCGTTCGCGGACGTGGCGGCGGCGGTAGCCGCGCCGACGCCGCCTCCTCCTCCGCCGTCCGAGGCAGCGACCCTGGCCGGTCCCGGTCGAGATGGTCGAGAAGATCGCCCAGCGGGTCGTCGCGCAGATCTCGGAGAAGGCCGTGCGCGAGATCGCCTGGGAGGTGATCCCCGACCTCGCGGAGGCGCTGATCAAGCAGGAGATCGAGCGCCTCAAGGCCGAGCTGCAGAAGACCTGAGGCGCGGCCCGGCTGCTCCGGCGGCGTGGTACGCTCCCGCTCGGCACGGTGCGGCGCCGCCCCGCGCAGGAGGGGCTTGACGTTGATCATCACCATCGACCCGACCACCCTGAGCAGCCACTTCGAGCCGAGGGAGGCCGAGGAGACGTGGGGCGAGCGCTGGCACGAGTGGGGAATGCACCGCTTCGACGAGGGCGGCCGGGGCCCCACATACGTCGTCGACACGCCGCCCCCGACCGTGTCCGGGTCGCTTCACGTCGGACACGTCTTCAGCTACACGCAGACGGACGTGCTCGCCCGCTACCAGCGGATGCGCGGCAAGAACGTCTTCTATCCAATGGGTTGGGACGACAACGGCCTGCCGACGGAGCGTCGCGTCCAGAACTACTACCACGTGCGGTGCGAGGCCCACGCGCCCTACGAGCCCGGGCTCGACGTCGCGATGGCCGACGACGCGGGGCGCAAGCACCCGCCGCGCCGCGTGTCCCGCGCGAACTTCATCGAGCTCTGCCTGGCCCTCACCGCCGAGGACGAGAAGGCCTTCAAGGCCCTCTGGCAGCGGCTCGGCCTGTCCGTGGACTGGGCGCCTCGAGTACTCCACGATCAGCGAGGCGAGCCGCCGGGCGGCCCAGTGGAGCTTCCTCGATCTCCACCGCAAGGGGCAGGTCTACCAGGTCGAGGCGCCCACCCTGTGGGACGTGGACTTCCGGACCGCGGTGGCGCAGGCCGAGGTCGAGGACCGCCCGCAGAAGGGGGCCTTCCACCACGTGCGGTTCGGCGTCGAGGGCGGCTCCAGCTTCGTGATCGCCACCACTCGCCCGGAGCTCCTGCCGGCATGCGTGGGTGTCGCCGCCCACCCCGAGGACGAGCGCTACCGGACGCTCTTCGGGAAGCGCGCCGTTACCCCGCTCTTCCGCGCCCCGGTGCCCATCTTCGCGAGCGAGCTCGTCGACCGCGAGAAGGGCACGGGGATCCTCATGGTCTGCACGTTCGGCGACGCGACCGACGTGCAGTGGTGGCGCGAGCGGAGCCTCGCCCTGCGCCAGGTGGTCGGGCGCGACGGACACCTCGTCCACGTGGAGTTCGGCGAGAGCCTCGTTCCCGAGCCTCGACCCCGCGCGAGCGAACGAGGCCTACGCGCACCTCGCGGGGAAGACCGTCCGGGAGGCGCAGAGGGCGGTCGTCGAGCTGCTCCGCGACCCGTCCGCCTGCCCGTCGGGAGAAGGGCTCGCCCCGCTCGTGGCGGAGCCGCAGCCGATCGAGCACCCGGTGAAGTTCTTCGAGAAGGGGGACCGACCGCTCGAGTTCATCACCACGCGCCAGTGGTTCGTGAAGGTGCTCGAGCACAAGCGGGCGCTCGTGGAAGCGGGCGACCGGGTGGCGTGGCACCCGGACTTCATGCGGCTGCGCTTGCGCAACTGGACCGAGAACCTGAACCTCGACTGGTGCATCAGCCGGCAGCGGTACTTCGGGGTTCCGTTCCCCGTCTGGTACCGGGTGGGCGCGGACGGGCGCGACCGACTACTCGTCCCCCATGCTCGCGGACGAGGCGTCGCTGCCGGTGGATCCGATGACGGCGGTGCCACCGGGGTACGTCGAGACCCAGCGCGACCGGCCGGGCGGGTTCACCGGCGAGGCCGACATCTTCGACACCTGGTTCACCTCGTCCCTCACCCCCCAGATCGCCACGGGCTGGACCGGGTCGCCGGAGCGTTACCGCCGCCTCTTCCCGATGGACGTGCGCCCGCAGAGCCACGAGATCATCCGCACGTGGGCCTTCTACACGATCACCAAGGCGTGGCTCCACGAGGGACAGATCCCGTGGCGCAACGTGGCCATCTCGGGCTGGGTGCTCGACCCGGACCGCAAGAAGATGTCGAAGAGCAAGGGCAACGTGGTGACGCCCATGCACCTCATCGACCAGTACGGCGCGGACGCGGTGCGCTACTGGTCGCTGGCCGCGCGGCTCGGCACCGACACCGCCTTCGACGAGAAGGTGTTCGCGGTCGGGCGCCGGCTGGTGATGAAGGTCTGGAACGCGGCGAAGTACGCCCTGGCGCAGGAGGCCGCGGACGGTCCGGTGTCGCATCCGCTCGACGTGAGCTTCCTCGCCCGCCTGCGCGAGACGGTGGAGAAGGCCACGGCGGCGTTCGAGGAGCTCGACTACGCGGGCGCGCTCGACACGGTCGAGCGCTTCTTCTGGTCGGGCTACACCGACAACTACCTGGAGATGGTGAAGGCGCGAGCCCGCTCGGAAGCGGACCCGGCGGGGCGCTCCTCCGCGGTCGCGGCCGTGCAGCAGGGCCTGAGCATGATCCTGCGGCTGCTGGCGCCCTACATTCCGTACGTGACCGAGGAGGTCTGGTCGTGGGGATTCGCGCGGGCCACGGGCGCTCCGAGCATCCACCGGGCGCCGTGGCCCTCGCCGGCGGAGTTCGAGGGCGTACCCGACGGCGCCGAAGCCGGGGCGGCCTTCGACGCGGCCTGCGCCTTCCTCGACGCCGTTCGCAAGGCCAAGAGCGCGTCGGGGGCGACCGTCGGACGGCAGCTCGCGAAGCTGTGCGTGGCCGCGAGCCCGCGCACCCACGCCCTGCTCGGCACCGTGCGCGGCGGACCTCGTTTCGGCCGCACGGGCCGAGGGCGAGGTCCTGGTGCCCCGCGAAGGGATGGAGGACGGCACCTTCGAGGTCACGGAGATCGTCCTCGCGGAGAAGCCGCCGAAGCCGGCGGGGGCCTGATGGACCGGGCCGCAGCGCTCGTGAAGGCCCTCGCCGCGCGTGGCGGGCCCGGTCTGCCGGCGGTCGAGTGGCCGGAGTCGATCGCCTCGACGAGCGACCGGCTGAAGGCGCTCGCCCGTGGCGGCGCTCCGGAGTGGACCGCGGTGCTGGCCCAGCGTCAGACCGGCGGGCGCGGGCGCGAGGGCCGGGCGTGGGTGTCCCCTCCCGGGGGGCTCTACCTCTCGGTCCTCCTGCGGCCACGCTTCGAGAAGCCGGGCCTTCTGCCGCTCGCGGCGGGACTTGCGGTGGCGGAAGCGTCGGGGGAGCTCGGCGTGCGGACGGAGCTCAAGTGGCCGAACGACGTGCTGGTCTCGGGCCGAAAGCTGGCCGGCATCCTCGCCGAGGCCGCCTCCGGCGCCGCCGGCGTCGAGTGGGTCGTGCTCGGCATCGGCGTGAACGTCGCGCTCGACACGGCGGCCGTGCCGCCCGAGCTGGCGGGGACGGTCACGTCGCTCCGCGCGGAGGGTGCCCCGGAGGCTTCGGTCCCCGCCGTCGCGGCGGCGGTTCTCGCCCGGCTGGGTGTCTGGTACGACGCGCTGCGGTCGAGCCCGGGATCGGTCGTGTCGGCGTGGCGCTCGCGCGCCGCGCCCTGGTGGGGCAGGGAGGTCGAGGTCCGGGCCGGCGAGGGCGCGCTCCGGGGGCGGCTGCGTGACGTCGACGACGAGGGCGCGCTGGTGCTCGAGGTCGAGGGGGGCCGGGTGCGTCGGCTCCTCTCCGGCGAGGTCAGCCGGGTCCGCCCGGCGGTCTAGGCGATGCTCCTCACGATCGACGTCGGGAACTCCAACACGGTGCTCGGCGTCTTCGAGGGCACGTCGCTCCGCGCGCACTGGCGCCTCACCACCCGGCGCGAGCAGACCGCGGACGAGTACGGCATCCTCGTCCGCAACCTGTTCGCGGGGTCGGCCCTCGACCGCGCGGAGGTCCACGCGGTGGCCCTGGCGAGCGTCGTGCCGCCGCTCACCCCGGTCCTCATCGAGCTCTCGCGGCAGTACCTGGGCAGCGACCCGCTGGTGGTCGGGCCCGCCATCGAGACCGGCATGCCGATCCTCTACGAGCCGCCCGGGGACGTGGGGGCCGATCGCATCGTCAACGGCGTGGCCGCGTTCGCCGCGTACGGGGGGCCGGTCGTGGTCGTGGACTTCGGCACCGCGACGACCTTCGACGTGATCACGCGCCGGGGCGAGTACGCGGGCGGTGTCATCTGCCCCGGGATCGGGATCAGCGCCGACGCTCTCTTCCAGCGCGCCGCCCGGCTGCCGCGGGTCGACGTGCGGCACCCGGGCCAGGTCGTGGGTCGCAGCACGGTGGCCTCCATGCAGTCGGGGCTCTACTTCGGCTACGCGGCGATGTGCGAGGGTCTCATCGCGCGGATCCGGGCCGAGATCGGCGCGCCCGTGCGGGTGGTGGCGACCGGGGGGCTCGCGGAGACGCTCGCCTCCGACATCCCGTCGATCGAGGCCGTGGACCCGGTCCTCACCCTGACCGGCCTGCGCCTGATCTGGGAGCGCAATCGGCCGGCGTCACGGTGAGCGCCCCCGCCGATCCCGAGGCGGCCTACTACCAGGCGGTGGAGGAGTACTTCGTCTCGCGGCGGGGAGACCCGCTCTTCCTCTCGAACGCCGACTGGAACCTGGTCCGTCAGTGGCGGCTTTCGGGGCTGCCGCTGCGGGTCGTGCTGCGGGGGATCCGTGACGCGCTCGACGTGCACGCCCACGGGTGGAGCCGGAACCGCAAGGTCGGGAGCCTCGCCTACTGCGTCCACGAGGTCGACGCGGCGCGCGAGCGATGGGAGCGCGCGCTGGCGCTGGGCCGGGAGGAGAGCCTCGATGCGGCAGCCGCGCTGCGCGGCTTCGCCGCGGACCTCGAGCGCGCGCGGGACCTCGGCCCGGGGGCGCGAGCGGTGGCGTCGGAGCTCGCCCGGGAGATGCGCGAGCGCGCGGACGGGGGGCGGCTCGAGGACCTGACGGGATGGCTCATCGAGCGCGAGACCCGCGTGCTGGCCGCGATATCGGCGGAGGAAGAGGCGGATCGCGGTGAGGCGCTCGAGGCGGAAGTGGACGCGGGGCTCGAGCGGTGGCGGGCGCGCATGCCCGCCCGGGTCGTCGACCAGTTGCGCCGCGAGCAGATCGCGAGGCGCCGGCTCGCGGCGCACGGGCTGCCGAGGCTGAGCCTCTTCCACCTCGAAGGAGGGGGAGGGGCATGACCGCCGGCCCCGGTCCCGGCGATCCGCGGCGGGGCGACCTCGTCGAGGCCGTGATCGAGAAGGCCGTCTACCGCGGTCGAGGGCTGGGGCGCGTGGGCGGGCGCGTCGTCTTCGTCCCGCGGGCGCACCCGGGGGACCGGGTGCGGGCCCGGCTCACCGCGGTCCACGCCGGCTGGGCGGAGGGCACGCTCGTCGAGGTCCTGGACGCGGCCCCGGAACGGCGGGCCTCGCCCTGCCCCTACGTGCCGCGCTGCGGCGGCTGCGCCTACCAGGACTTCGCCTACGATGCGCAGCTGCGGGTGAAGGAGGCCATCCTGCGCGAGTCCCTCGCCCGCGCCGGAGCGCCTTGGGACGGGGAGGTGGCGGTGCACGCTTCTCCCGAGCGGGGCTGGCGGATGCGCGCCTCGCTGCACTTCGCCCCCGGCGAGTCCGGCCCGCGGCTGGGGCTGCGTCAGGAGGGGACGCGGCGCGTCGTGGACGTACTGACGTGCCTGCAGCTCTCGGAGTCCATGAATCGGGCGGCGCGCGCGCTGCGCGACGCCGTCGCGGAGCGCCCCGCGTTGTGGCCCCACGCTCCGCGGCCTCGACTTGCTGGAGTCGCCCGACGGGAGCACGCTCCTGGCGTCGCTCGAGACCGCTCTCTCGCCGCCCGAGGCGCCCGCCGCTCGCCTCCCTCGCGGGCGTCGCCCGCCTCGACGGGTTCGGGGTGGGGACGGGGCGACGGCTCCAGTGGCTGCACGGGACGCCGTTCGTCGAGGCGAGCGTGGCGGGAGTGACGCTGCGCGCTCACGCGCGGTCCTTCTTCCAGGCGAACCGCTTCCTGCTCGAGCCGCTCGCGACGACCGTGGTGGGCCTGGTGCCGGCGGGAGAGGGGCGGGTGATCGACCTTTACGCCGGCGTCGGCCTCTTCGCTCTGCCGCTCGCGGCCCGCGGGGAGCGGGACGTGGTCGCCGTGGAGTGGGCTGAGTCGGCGGCCGAGGACGCGCGATGGGCCGCCCGCCGCAACGGCCTCGACGGAGTGAGAGTGGTGAGCGGCGACGTCGCCGAGATGCTCGCGGCGACTCGGCCGCAGGCCGGGGAGCGCGTGGTGCTCGACCCGCCACGGACCGGGGCAGGCCCGGAGGTGGTTTGCCTCCTTGCCGACCGCGGGCCCGAGGCCGTCGTGTACGTCTCCTGCGACCCGGCGACCCTGGGTCGCGACCTCGCGGCGTTCGCCGCGCGGGGCTACCGGCCAGACGCCGTACACCTCTTCGACCTGTTCCCGGATACCTTCCACATGGAGACGGCCGTCCGCCTGCGGCGCGCCTGAACGCCGCTGTGACGGTTCGGGAACCGTCCGGGTGGGGCCGTCGGGTTGGTCCGGCGCCGGGTATCGTCGCGGCCCATGCGTCGCCCGCTCCTGGGCCTGGCCGTGCTCTTCGGCCTGGGCTGCCTCCTCAACGACGGTGAGGCCGGGTTCGCCGAAGCGCTCGCCCTCCTCGCGCTGGCCGCGGCGCAGCTCGGCCTGGCTCTCGCCGCCGGCGAGGGACGGCGGGCGGGCGCTGCGCTCGCGGGGGCGGCGCTGGCGCTGGGATCCGCCGCCGCCGCTGGCGAGGGGCTGCAGCACGAGGCCCGGACACTCTGGCAGGTCGGACCGACGAGCGGAGAAGACGGCCGCGTGGCTCGACTCGTCGGCGTGGTGCGGGGTGACGCCGTCGAACGCGCCGGTCGCCTGGCGCTGCTGATCGACGTCGAGGCCATGGAGGCCGGGGGGCTCGTGGCGCAGCGCGTGGGACGCGCCCGCGTGGAGGTGGGGGGCGAGGCCCCGAAGCCGCGGCTCTTCGACGGGGACCGGGTGGCGGTGTGGGCGACACTGCGTGCCTCGGCCCGAGCGGAGGGCGTGCGCGAGAATCTCGCCGCGTTCGGCTACTGCAAGTCCGCGCGTCTCCTCGAGCGGCGCGACGGGGGCCCGCCGGTGCGGCGGGCGGCGGCACGCCTGCGGGAAGCGGCGCGAAGGGCCTTCCGCCGCTCGATGCCTCCCGGCACGGAGCGGGGACTCGTTCTGGCCATGGTCCTCGGCGACCGCTCGGAGGTCGACGAGCCCACGGCCGAGGCTTTCCGGGCGTCGGGGACGTACCACGTCCTCGCGCTGTCTGGCGCCCAGGTGGCGCTCGTGGCCGGGCTGATCGTGGCCGGCCTGCGCTGGCTGCGGGCGGGGCCCTGGACGCAGGCCGCCGTGACGGGGGCTGCGATCGGTCTCTACGCGCTCCTCGTCGGGGGCGACGTCCCGGTCGTGAGGGCCGCGCTCATGGCCTCGGCGGTGCTCGCGGGGCGCGCCCTGGAGCTCGACACCGACCCGTCGAACCTCCTGGGCCTCGCCGCCCTCCTGCTCCTCGCCGACCGGCCGGCGAGCGCCGCGGACGTGGGCTTCCAGCTCTCGTTCGGCGCCACGCTCGGCATCCTCGCTCTCGCTGGACCGCTCACGCGCGGGGTGCCCCGCCTGCCCCTGCGGGTGGACCTGGCGGTCGCCGCCTCGCTCGCGGCGCAGGGCGCCCTCGCCCCGGTGCTGGCCGCGTGGTTCCACCGTGTCGCTCCCGCGGCGGTCGTGCTGAACATCGTCGCGGTGCCCCTGTCGGGGGCGGTCCTGCTGACGGGCTTTGCCGTCCTGGCCATGGCACCCCTGGGTGCGGGAGCGGCTCATCTGGCCGGCGACGTCGCGTGGGTTGCCGCGCGCGCTCTGCGCGTGTCGGGCGATCTCGGCCCGCTCGGGCCGTGGCTCGATCTGCGCGTGGCGGCGCCGTCCTTCCTGGCTCTGGCGCTCCACGCGGGCGGTCTCGGCCTGGTGTATCGGGGTCGCCGCACGGCGGGCCTCGGCCTGCTCGTCGCCTGCCACCTGGCGCTCGTCGCGGGACGAGCTCGCCAGGCCGGCGGACGGCCGCCTCCACCTGACGGTGATCGACGTGGGTCAGGGAGACAGCCTGCTTCTCCGCTCCCCTTCGGGGCGGGCGCTCGTCGTCGACGCAGGCGGCTCGAGGGATCCCCGCTTCGACCCCGGGGAGAGGCGGGTGGCGGCGGAGCTGTGGCGGCAGGGCGTCCACCGCGTCGATGTCCTCGTCGTCACGCACGCCCACCCCGACCACGTCGGGGGAGTGCCGTTCCTGCTGCGCGCCTTCCGCGTCGACGCAGCTCTGGGAAGGGCCGGCGCCGCTGCGCGACCCCGTCTGGCGCAGGGTCGACGCTCGGCTGGGCGTGGGCGGCGCCGCTCGCGTGACGGTGGCCGAGGGGATGGGGATCGACTGGGACGGCGTCGGGATCTCGGTGCTCGGACCGCCTCGGCCCCGCCGTCCGCCCCTCGCCATCCGCAACGAGGACTCGGTGGTCCTCGACGTGAGGTTCGGCGAGGTGCACTTGCTGCTCACGGGCGACGTCTCCGGGGAGGCGGAGCGCGCCCTGCGGGTGCCGCGTTCTCTCGTCCTGAAGGTGCCGCACCACGGGAGCCGATCGAGCAGCGGGGACGGGCTCGTGGCGAACGCCGCGCCGAAGCTGGCGATCGTGTCCGCGGGGGCGCACAACCCGTTCGGGCACCCGCACCCCGAGGTCCTCGAGCCGGTACCTCCGGTCCGGGGCGCTCGTCCTGCGCACGGACCGGGACGGGACGGTGGATGTCGCCACGGACGGCCTGGGCGTGTGGGTGCGGACGGCCGGGGAAGGGGAGGAGCGCCGCATCCGCTGAGGGGAGAGCCACTTGTGATACGATCTCGCGGCTGCGGACCGGTGCAGGAGGTCCGGCAGGCCGCTCGCGGGCCGCCCGCAGACGGCCCGGCGACCGCTGATGAGCCAGACCGAGAAGCCCTTCACCGTCAGCGACCGGAGGCACTTCACGCCGGAGGGTCGTCCGCGTGACGACGAAGAAGTCGTGCCTGCGGCGGAAGCCCCTCGCGCAGGAGCGCCACCCCTCGCCGAAACGGGGACCCTTGCCGACGCACCTCTCGCGGCCAGCCCTTCATCGACGCCGGAGGGCCCCGCCGACTTCTCGCAGTTCCTGCTTGGTCTCGCCGCACAGGCGGGGATGCTGCTGTCCGGGGAGGGGCTGCCGGAGGGAGCTGACCCCCGGCGAGGCCCTCGACGGCTGCCCGGTCCGTCATCGCGATCCTCGAGATGCTGAAGGAGCAAGACCGAGGGCCGCCTGACCGGACGCCGAGGAAACGCTGCTCGACGAGCTCCTCTTCCAGCTGCGGATGGTCTACGTCGAGAAGACGCGCGCGGGTGGGGCGTGATCACGTCCCTCGCACCTCGGCATCCTGCTGCTCCTCTCCCCGCAGGCGAAGCGCCGGGCGCGGCGCCGGCCGCGCGCCGCGCCGGCGCCGGCAGTGGCCCCGACGTTCGAGGCGCTGTGGTCGGGCTTCGTCACGGCCGACGCGGCCGGGGACGCCGACGCGGCCGAGCGCGCGCTCCGCGAGATCCGGCGAACGCGTATCGAGCGGAACGTCGAGAGCCTGGACGTGCGTCGGCCTCGGCCTCGTCGAGCGGGGCGTCGCGAAGCTCGAGGCCGGCCAGCGCGAGGAGGCGGAGGACACCTTCCGGGCCGCGGTCGCGCTCGCGCCCGGGCTGCCGGACGGGCACGCCGGCCTCGCGCGTGGCCCTCCTGAAGAAAGGGCCGCTCGGAGTGGTCGCCGAGCGTCGAGGCGGCGCGTCTCCGGCGTGTCCTCCTTCCTGCCGACCGGGCGCGGCGCCCTGAGAGCCGTCGACCTCGCGACGGTGGCCGTCCTCCTCGCCGCCTTCGGGATCGCGTGGGCGCTGGCGGCGGCTCTCCTCGTGCGCCACGGCGGGCTCCTGCTCCACGACCTCGAGGAGTGGCTCGGCCCGGCGCAGAGCCGTTCCGCGTCGCTCGCGCTCTTCGCTGCTCGCTCCTCCTGCTCCCGGTGGCGACCTTCCAGGGGTGGGGCTGGCTGCCGCTGTGGTGCGCTCGCGCTCCTCTTCGCCTACCTCGACGGCCGCGAGAGGGCGCTCGCCTGCCTGCTGCTCGCGGGCGCCATCGCGGTGGGTCCGGTCGGTCACCGCGCTCGACCTGCGGCTGCGGACCGCGCGCAACCCGCTCTTCCGCGCGGCGCTCGCCGCCGTGGAGACGGCCCCCGACGCCGCCGCGATCGCGCGGCTCGAGGAGGCCGCGCGGAGGGACCCGGAGGACCGCGACCTCGTGTACCTGCTCGGCGGCGCGCTGCGGCGCGCGGGCCGTTACGGGGAGGCGGCGGAGCTGTATCGACAGGCGCTGGCGAGGGACCCCGGAGACGCGGTCGCGCGGAACAACCTCGCGAACATCGAGTTCGCGCGTGGCAGCTACGACTCGGCCCGGGCGCGGTACCGGGCGGGCACGGAGGCCGCCGCCGCCCCGGAGATCGCCGCCACGTCGTACTACAACCTGTCGCTCGCTCCACCTCCAGAAGTTCGAGTACCAGGCCTACAACGAGGCCAAGTCGAACGCGGACCGGCTCGCCCCCGGGCTGGTGGCCGACTACGACCGCTGGAGGTACGACACGCGCGACTACGCGGTCGTGGACCTCGGCCTGACGCCGCGAGGAGGTCCGGGAGAAGTTCGCCGGGACCGCGACGGGCGTCGCGGTGCGCAACGTCGCGGCGGGCGGGCGGGCGGAGTCGCCGCCGGGGGCGCTCGTCGCCTCCCTGGCCAACCGCTTCGCCGCGTCCGTCGCGCTCTTCGCCGCTCGTCGCGTTCCTCGTCGCGCGCTGGCGCGGCCCGAAGGCCTTCACCCTCCACTGCGGCCGGTGCGGGACGGCGTTCTGCCGCTTCTGCCACCTGGGGCAGGTGAGCGGCGGCCTCTGCTCGCAGTGCTATCACCTGTTCGTGGTGCGGGACGGTGTCTCCGGCCCCGCCCGGAACCGCAAGATGGCCGAGGTGCAGCGGGCGGAGGGCCGACGGGATCGCGTCTTCCGCGTCCTGTCCGTCCTGTCCCCCGGCGCCGGACAGGTCTACGGCGGCTGGACGCTGCGCGGCGCGGTGCTGCTCGCGGCCTGGTACGGAGTGCTGGCCCTGCTCGTGGCCGGCCGCGTCGTGCCCTTCACCGAGGTGCCGGCGGCGCCTCTCGCCGCCGTGGCTGCCGGTGGCGGCCGGGCTCGTTCTCCTCGTCGGTGTGGGTGGTCGCGAACCGGTTCCGTCCCGGGTGGGACGTCGAGCTGCCGGCGCGGCCGGCCGGCCCGCGGCGCGCGCGGGCCGCGGCGGCGGCGGGGTAGGCGATGGCGCTCGAAGGGACGATCCGCGACTTCGGACTGCCCGACATCTTCCAGCTCATCGGGCTGCAGCGGAAGACCGGGCTCCTGACCCTCACGAACGAGAAGGACGAGGAGAGCGTCACCGTCACGTTCGAGAACGGCATGGTGGTGATGGCCGACTCGTCGGCCCGGAGGCTCGAGGACCGGCTCGGCAACGTCCTCGTGAAGCAGGGGAAGATCACCCGCGAGCGCCTGGACGAGGCGCTCGCCGTCCAGAAGCAGACGCTGCAGCGGCTGGGACACATCCTGGCCAGCGGCAGCGCGATCACCACGAAGGACCTGCGCGACGCGCTTTCGGTCCAGATCTCCCAGATCGTCTTCCGCGTCTTCCGCTGGCGCGACGGGCGCTACCACTTCGCCCCCGCCGAGGCGGTGGACTACGACCGCGAGAACTTCGTTCCCATGAGCACGGATTTCATCCTGATGGAGGGAATCCGGATGGTGGACGAGTGGCCGATCATCGAGAAGAAGATCCCCTCGTTCGACATCGTCTTCCGGCCCGGTGGTGGACCCCTCCCTGATCGAGGTGGGTGCGGGAGCCGGCGCCGGAGGCGAGCGGGACCGAGCGCCGGGCGGCGGCGATCGCGACCGGGCGGATTCGCCTGGCGCCCGAGGAGGAGCGCGTCTTCCGCAAGGTGGACGGCGTCCGCACGGTGCAGGCCATCATCGACGGGACCGGGGCCGCGGAGTTCGAGGTCTGCCGAACGCTGTTCGACTTCCTGAACCGCAACCTGATCGCGCCCGCCGGCCGCGGGACCGCCCCCTCGCTCGAGGAGAGCCGGGGGGCGGCCGCCGTCTCCTCCGTGCCGGGGTACGTGGTGGCCGGGCTCGTGGTGGCGCTGGCGCTCGCCGGGCTCGTTGTCCAGCGCCGCTCGCCGTTCGCGGTGACCGGCCTGTCGCCCGTCCTGCAGCGCTCGTACACGGCGGTGCTCGAAGGCGCCATGCGGGCCCGCCTCGCCCGCCTCGAGCGCGCGATCGAGGCCTGGCGCGCCACCCATCGACGCGGCGCCTCTCGCGCTCGAGGATCTCGTCCGCGCCGGCCTCGTGGACCGCTCGTACCTCCTCGACCCCTGGGCGCGACCCTTCCACTACGAGGCGGAGCCGGGCGGCTACCTCCTGAGCGCGGTCGACGATTCGGGGGCGAGCCGCGCCGACGCGACCCTCGACCGCCGGGGCGGCCGGTAGCCGCGATCCCGCCGCGATGAACCGGGTCAGGATCGAGAGGCTGTCCCCCCTCGGCTGGCGGTCGCCCGCCGTGACCGTGGGGAACTTCGACGGCGTCCACCGTGGTCACCAGGCGCTCGTGTCGGCGGCGGTGGCCCTCGCCCGCGAGACAGGCGGGCCGGCCGTGGTGCTCACCTTCGACCCGCACCCCGCTCGCGTCCTCCACCCGAGCCGCGCGCCGGCCGCCCTCACCACCCTCGCCCAGAAGGAGGAGATCCTCGGGAACATGGGTGTCGACCTCCTGGCCGTCCTGCCGTTCGACGCGTCGGTGGCCGGACTCTCGCCGGAAGCGTTCGCCCGCACGGTGCTCGTCGAGACGCTGGGCGCGCGCGACGTCGTGGTCGGCGAGGGGTTCCGGTTCGGACACCGGCGGGAAGGCGATGCCCGCGGCCTGCTCGCTCTCGGCGAGAGGCTGGGGTTCTCGGTGCGCGCCCTGCCGGCGGTCCTTTCGGGGGGGCGCCCGGTGAGCAGCAGCCGCGTGCGGGACGAGCTGGCCGGCGGGGACGTGAGCGCGGCGCGGTCCCTCCTCGGCCGGCCCTACTTCGTGGACGCCGCGGTCGTGCGGGGCGACGGGCGTGGCCGCGCGATCGGCGTCCCGACCGCGAACCTGGAACCCGAGAACGAGATCCTCCCGGCGCAGGGTGTCTACGCCGCGCGCTGCCGGATCCCCGGGGGACGCTGGCTGGCCGCAGTCGTCAATCTCGGCCACCGGCCCACGTTCGGAGGCGGACAGGTGACGCTCGAGGCG
The DNA here is from genome assembly GCA_963697835.1 of uncultured Acidobacteriota bacterium. Classification (GTDB taxonomy): domain Bacteria; phylum Acidobacteriota; class Vicinamibacteria; order Fen-336; family Fen-336; genus DATBSL01. The sequence continues at coordinate 225,610 of CAVOPG010000002.1, forward strand.
CACCTCATCGACTTCGAGGGCGACATCTACGGCGCCCGGGTGCGTCTCGAGTTCCATGGGCGCCTGCGCGGCGAGCAGCGCTTCGACGATGTCCCGGCCCTCGTCGCCCGCATCCGGCAGGACGTCGCGGAGGCCCGGGCCCTGGTTTCGGAGCCCGAGCGGCGAGAGGTTATAGTCTGCCGAGGCCCGCCACCCGATGACCGAGCTCTCCGTCGACCGCCGCGAGCTGGAGGGGATCGTCCTCCTCTACCCGCGGGGCTTCATCAACGCCCACACCGTCCGCCTCTTCGAGGGAGAGATCCAGCGAGCGCTCGACGAGGGACGGTACCGGATCGTGGTGAGCGGCGCCGGGCTCAAGTACATCGCGAGCGCCGGCCTCGGCGCGATCATGGGCGTCGTCGAGGAGATCCGCACGAACGGCGGCGACATCCGGCTGGCCGAGCTGAACGAGACCGTGCGGAACATCTTCGAGATCCTCGGCTTCAACCATCTCTACCGGATCTTCCCCTCCGAGGTCGAGGCGGTCCTCAGCTTCCGCGAGGGAGGGGAGACGGGAGGCCCGCCGGCGTGAGCGGTCGCCGCCCCGCTCTCGTCCTCCGGGTCCCCAGCCGGACGGAGTACCTCGCCACGATCCGCGACGTGACGCGCCGGATGGCGGAGGTGGCCGGCTTCGACGGCGCTTCGTCCGAGCAGCTGGCCCTCGCCGTGGACGAGGCGTCCACGAACGTGATCGAGCACGCCTACCACGGCGCCGCCGACCGCCGGGTCGAGCTGCGCTTCGGCGTGCAGGGGGACGAGCTGCGCGTGGAGGTCGTGGACGACGGCGAGGGGGTGGACCCGCGGGCCGTCCCCCAGGTTGACCTGCGGCGCTACGCGAGCGAGCGGCGCACGGGCGGCCTCGGCATGCACCTGATGGGCCGGATCATGGACTCGGTCACGTTTCGGCGGACGGCCGGGGGCAACGTGTGCTGCATGGTCAAGCGGAGGCCGCCGGCGGGAAGCGGAGCCGCACCGTGAGCACTCCGGTCGTCTTCCAGTACCAGCAGGCGCTCGACGAGTTCCGCCGCGAGGGCCGCGAGCCGCCCCTCCTCAAGCGCATGTCGGAGCTCATCTCGCTCCTCGACCTGAGCACGACGCTCGGCTCGACGCTCACCGGGGCGGAGATCCTCGACGCCGCGCTCCTCATCGTGATGGGCGAGCTGCAGGTGGCGCGCGGCGCGCTCTTCGTGGCGGAGGGCGAGGGGCGCTACCGGCGCCGGGCGGGGCGGGGGCTCGCGGCTTCCGTCGCGGAGGTCCTCGAGCGCGCGGACGTGCCGGAAGGTCCGTTCGTGCCGGGACCGGGAGACGCCGAGCTGGCGGGCTTCGCGTTCGTGTGCCCGGTCCGCAAGGCGGGCCGTCCGATCGCCCTCTTCGCGCTCGGGCCGAGGGCCGAGGGGCGGCCGTACGGGCCGGAGGAGACGGGCTTCCTCCAGAGCCTCGCCGCGTGCGCGGCGACGCCGATCGAGAACGGCCTCATCTACGAGGAGCTGCGCCGCGTGAATCGCTCGCTCTCCGTGAAGGTCTACCAGCTCCACAGCCTGTTCGACATCGGCCGCGAGCTGACCGCGAGCCTCGACGAAGAGGCGATCGAGCGCCTGGTGGCCACGACGGTGATGGGCCACTTCCTCACCTCGCGGTGCGCTCTCTACCGCCTCGGCCCGGAGGGGCTGATCCTCGCCCACGCCCGGGGCGTCAAGGCAGGGGAAGCGTCCCGGCGCATCCCCGGCGAGGCCGGCACGCTGCAGCGCGACCTGCCCGTTCCGCGGCGCGTCACCGACATGCCCCCTGGCGAGCTCAAGGACGCGCTCGCGGCGTCACGCTTCGCCCTGGCCGTTCCTCTCGCCGCCGGCGACCGGCTGAGCGGCCTGCTGGCGGTGGGGGAGCGTCCCGGCGGGCGTGCTTTCGGCGAGGAGGACCTCGAGTTCGCCGGAGCCCTGGCCCGGCAGACCCAGGCCGCGCTCGAGGGGGCGCGCCTGCACCGCGTGCGCCTCGAGAAGGAGAGCCAGGACCGCGATCTCCAGATCGCGCGAGGGATCCAGCAGAGCCTGTTCCCGCGCGGCGCGCCGGAGGTCGAGGGCTTCGACGTGGTCGCGGAGAGCCGCTCCTGCTTCCAGGTGGGCGGCGATTACTACGACTTCATCCCGCTCGAAGGGGGGCGGCTGGGGCTCGTGGTCGCCGACGTGTCGGGCAAGGGGACGCCGGCGAGCCTCATGATGGCGTCGGTCCACGCCTGGCTCCAGGCGATGGCGGGCACCGCGCGGCCCACGCAGGTGCTGGAACGCCTCAACCGTTTCCTGTACGGGACCACCCAGACGAGCCGCTACGTCACGCTGTTCTACGGCGAGCTCGACCCGGCCCGGCGCCGGCTCGACTACGTGAACGCGGGTCACGTCCCGCCGTACGTGCGGAGGGCCGACGGGCGCGAGGAGCGGCTCACCGCCGGAGGTCCGGTGCTCGGCCTGCTCGAGGGTGTGGCCCTCGACGCCGGAGAGGTGCTCTTCGCCACGGGCGATCTCCTCGCCGTGGTGACGGACGGCGTGACGGAAGCCCTGGGCTCCCAGGGAGACGAGTTCGGCGACGAGCGCGTGCGCCGGGCCCTCGCCGAATCGGAGGGACAGGGGGCGGCGGCCTCCCTCTCGGCACTCGTGGCGGCGGTGGACGCCTGGGTGGGGGCGGCCGGTTGCACGGACGACCTCACCGCGTTGATCCTGAGAGCGACATGACCCACGAGCTGAGGCTGTTCAACACCCTGAGCGCGCAGGTAGAAGTGCTCGCCCCCCTGGCGCCGCCCGAGGTGACGTTCTACGCGTGCGGGCCCACGGTGTACGACCGGGCGCACGTCGGCAACTTCCGGACTTTCGTGGCGACGGACGTCCTCCGCCGCACGCTCAAGCACCTTGGCTACCGCGTCCGCGAGGTCATGAACCTGACCGACGTGGACGACCGGATCATCCAGAAGGCGCAGGAGGCGGGCAAGGACCTGAGCGCCTTCACCGCCGAGCACATCCGGGGCTTCGAGGAAGACATGGCGACGCTGCGCCTCGAGCGGCCCGAGCACATGCCCCGGGCCACCGAGCACATCGAGGAGATGATCGCTCTCATCGAGCGCCTCCAGGCGCGGGGCCATACCTACGCCGTGGAGGGCAGCGTGTACTTCCGGATCGCCTCGTTCCCGGAGTACGGCCGCCTCGCCCGGCTCGACGTCGCCGGCATCCAGGCGGGGGCGCGGGTGGACACGGACAGGTACGACAAGGAGAACGTCCGCGACTTCGTGCTGTGGAAGTCCAAGAGCGACGAGCCGGAGTGGGCCCAGTGGGAGGCGCCGTTCGGAAGAGGGCGCCCGGGCTGGCACATCGAGTGCTCGGCGATGAGCATGAAGTACCTCGGCGAGACCTTCGATCTCCACGCCGGCGGCGAGGACCTGATCTTCCCGCACCACGAGAACGAGATCGCCCAGAGCACGTGCGGGACGGGTCGGCAGTTCGCGCGCCATTGGATGCACGTCAAGCACCTGATGATCGACAGCGAGACGATGTCGAAGAGCAAGGGGAACTTCCTCACCATTCCCGGCCTCATGGAGAAGGGCCACTCCGCGGAGGCGATCCGATACCTGCTGGCGGGCTCCCATTACCGCAAGCCGCTCAACTTCGGCTTCGAGGGCCTGCAGCACGCGAAGGCGGCCGTGGAGCGGATCCACGGGCTCGTCGCCCGTCTCGGCGAGGTGGGCGGCGAGGGTGGCGAGGGTGGCGAGGGAAAGGCGGCCGAAGCCTGCGCGGAGGCGCGCCGGTCGTTCGACGAAGCGCTCGCCGACGACCTCAACACGCCCGAGGCCCTGGCCGCGGTGCACGGCCTCGTCGGGCGCGCGAACGCCCTGCTGGCCGAGGGCGCGCTCACCCGGGCCGGCGCCGGGTGCGTGCTGGCCGAGCTCCGCGTCATGGACGCCGTCTTCGGCACGCTCGTCCCGGCGGGCGTCGGGGATCGCCTCTCGGCCGAGGAGCAGGCCCTCTTCGACGAGCGGCAGGAGGCCCGGCGGCGGCGGGAGTTCGCGCGAGCGGACCGAGCGCGTGCACGCCTGGAGACGCTGGGGATCGTGCTCGAGGACACGCCGAAGGGCACGCGCTGGCGGCGGAAGCAGTGAGCTCGAAGACGCGTCCGGGCGGGCCCCACCGGGGGGAGCCCGGCGAGGACCTGGCCTGCGAGCACCTCCGGGGCCGCGGCATGCGCGTCCTTGCGCGCAACTTCCGGTGTCGCTCCGGCGAGATCGACATCGTGGCCGACGACCGGGGCACGGTCGTCTTCGTCGAGGTGAAGGAGCGGAGGGGCGATTCGCACGGCTCGGCGGTGGAAGCGGTCACCCTCGAGAAGCGGCGGAGGGTCGTCCGGGCGGCCCGGGTGTACGCGGCCACCCATGGGCTGTCCGAATCGCCCGTCCGCTTCGACGTGCTGGCGATCGACTGGGGGCCGGAGGGCCCCCGCGTGCGCCACGACGCGGGGGCCTTCGGCGAGAGGTGACTCCGAGCCCGGGGTCAGGGGGAGGTCATGGAGCGGGAAACGGGATTCGAACCCGCGACTTCGACCTTGGCAAGGTCGCACTCTACCACTGAGCTATTCCCGCCCTCAGCGATCTTCAAGATACCCACCGGGCGCGGCTTCGTCAAGCGCGGCGGGCCCCTTCCGCACCTTGATCTGGCCTCCCCGGTCTCGTATAGTCCAACGAAGGGCGGCGTAGCCAAGTGGCTAAGGCGGAGGTCTGCAAAACCTCTATTCACCGGTTCGACTCCGGTCGCCGCCTCCAGCTTCCTCGCGTGGCCCCCTCGGGGAGAGCGTCCCCCCGAGAGGACACAGCCGTCCGGCGTCATCTCAGACAAGTCACTCACCGGGTGACGTTTACGGCCGGGAGCGGTCTGGCACCCATCCTGCTACTCCGTGCAGCGGAAGGCCCGGGACGCGAAGAGCCCTCATCGGAGTGAGAGCGGCGCCGCGGGCCGAAAGGAGAATCCCCGTGCGACGAGTGATGGCCTGAGTCTGAGCCAGTGATCCTCCTGGTGGCGGGAGCGAGCCGCGCCGACGCCGGTGGGCGTCGACCTCCGAATCGGCGGCTTCTTCCCCCGGATGCGCGACTGCGGCGTCGCTGGGTCCGAGAGCCGAGTACACCCTCTTCCAGGACGTGTGCGACCTCTACTTCGTGGGCAAGGGCGACTTCGACGGCGTCTACGGCGGCATCGAGTACAACCAGGTGCTGCATGGACTACGTGGAGGTGGGCGTCCACTACGACTACTACAGCCGCACGTGGACACCTCTTACCGGGACTACACGCGACCGGGCGACGCGCGAGATCTTCCAGTCCCTGAGGCTGCGCGTGGCGCCCCTCGGCCTCACGGTCCGGTTCCTGCCGACGGCCAAGAGGCACAAGATCGTCCCGTACGTCGGCGGCGGCGTCGACGCCCTCTTCTACAAGTACGAGGAGTTCGGCGACTTCATCGACTTCCAGCGATCCCGACGCTGCCGATCATCCCCGACCACTTCGTCTCCGAGAGCACCGCCTTCGGCTTCCACGCCCTGGGCGGCCTTCGCGTCTACCTGAACCGCGACTTCGCGATCGTGGGCGAGGGCCGCTACCAGTGGGGCAAGGACGACATGGGCGACGACTTCTCCCCCAACGAGCCGGGGCTCGTGAACCGGATCGACCTGTCGGGCTGGACGTTCACGGTCGGCGTGCACGTACGGTTCTGACGCACCGCGAGCCTCGTGACGGGCGGCGTGGCCTCGTCACGAGGCTCGTGGATCTGGCCGCTCCGTTGGCCCCCTTCTGAGTACTTCTGTCTTGGCCGTCGAAGGCCATATTCCTGAGAACGTCGTAGTCCAGCATCCGGGGAGTAGCACCATCTACGACCGACGGCCCGTCGCCAGCTTCCTCTGAGACGAGGGGGCTCCGCCCCCTCGAGCACCCCTGGGTTGCCCCAATCCCACGGATCGGCCTGCTATGATGTTTCCATGAAGCTCTCTCGGCTCGGCGCTGTTTCCGTCGGTCTTCTCGTCGGCTCGACGCTCGCCGGCGGCCTCCTCGGAGGCCGCGCCCTCGCCGGCGGGGGGCGCCTGAGCGAGCAGCTGCGCCTCTACACCGCGATGATGGACGCGGTCGAGCGCGAGTACGTCGAGGAGGTCCCGAGCGACCGGCTCGTCTCGGGCTCGATCCGGGAGATGCTCCGCACGCTGGATCCGCACTCGAACTTCTTCGAGCAGAAGGACTACCAGACGATGCAGGAGCGCCAGAAGGGCCAGTACTACGGCCTCGGCATCACGGTGCAGTCGATCGACGGCAACATCACGGTGGTGTCGCCCTTCGAGGGCACGCCGGCGCACCGGCTCGGCATCCGGGCCGGCGACGTCATCAGCCGCATCGAGGGCGAGGACGCGCGGGGCATGGCGATCGACGACGCGGTCAAGCGCCTGCGCGGGCCGAAGGGCACGCCGGTGCGGGTCACGATCGTCCGGCAGGGCTACGAGGAGCCGCTCGAGTTCACGGTGATCCGCGACGCGATCCCCCTGCACGCCGTGCCGTACTCGTTCATGGTCGCCCCGAAGGTGGGCTACATCCGCCTGCAGGACTTCAACGAGACGACGGCCTGCCGCCCCGGCGAGGGCGACGGCTGCGAGAAGGAGCTCGAGAAGGCGCTCCGCGAGCTGAAGCGGGAGGGGGCTACCGCCTACATCCTCGACATCCGGGACAATCCCGGGGGGCTCCTCGACCAGGCCTTCGCCGTGTCGAACCTGTTCCTCAAGAAGGGCCAGCTCGTGGTCTACACCCGCGGGCGCACGCGACGAGACGAGTCGAACTACATCACCGAGGAGGAGAGCCCCTGGGCGGACGTGCCGCTCGTGGTGCTGACCTCGCGCCACAGCGCGAGCGCGAGCGAGATCGTGGCGGGGGCGCTGCAGGACCACGACCGGGCGCTGATCGTCGGGGAGACGACGTTCGGCAAGGGGCTGGTGCAGACCATCATGCCGCTGCGCAACGTGCGCGGCTACGCGCTCGCCCTCACCACGGCCCGCTACTACACGCCCTCGGGCCGGTCGATCCAGCGCGACTACGCCTCGACCGCCCTCGAGGAGTACTACGCCCCCCGCGACCGCAAGACCTGCGACCAGGGCAGCGGCGACGCGAAGCTGACGGACTCGGGGCGCAAGGTCTACGGCGGAGACGGGATCACGCCCGACTACTGCGTGGAGCCCGAGACGCCGTCGAAGTTCGTCTCCTACCTGATCGCGCGTCAGGCCTTCACCGGCTTCGCGCGCGGCTACGAGGCGGCCGACGTCCAGGGGCAGGCGGCGATCGCCGGCACCGGCACCCGATCGGCCGCCTCGTCGAAGGTCAAGCCGATCGGCCGCGACTTCCGCGCGGACGACGCGGTCCTCCGGGAGTTCCGCGCCTACGTCGAGTCGCGCAAGCTGCGGTCGACGGAGGAGGACTTCGCGCAGAACCGCGACGAGATCGCGCGTCGGCTCGAGGAGCAGGTGCTGATGCAGGTCTTCGGCGAGGGCGAGGCCCGTCGCCGGACGGTGGCCTGGGAGCCCCAGGTCCGGAAGGCCCTGGCCCTCGTGCCGCGGGCCGAGATGCTGCTCCAGGACCCGAAGACGTACGTCGCGGAGCGCGAGCGCGAGAAGCGCCTCGCCGACGCGGCGGTCGACTCGCCCGCCCCCGCCCGTCCGTAGTCCGACCCACCGGGGCGCCGCCCGCCCGGCCGGAAGCCCGGGCCGCCGGCCGTGCTACGATGTCGGGTTGTCATGCCCTCCGACATCGTCCTCCGGGGAGTGCGCGTCCACAACCTGAAGGGGATCGACGTGACGATCCCGACCCGCCGGCTCGTCGTCGTCACGGGAGTTTCCGGCTCCGGGAAGAGCAGCCTGGCCTTCGACACCCTCTACGCGGAGGGCCAGCGCCGGTACGTCGAGAGCCTGTCCTCGTACGCTCGCCAGTTCCTGGAGCGGATGGAGAAGCCGCGGGTCGACGAGGTCGACGGCATCTGCCCGGCCATCGCGATCCGACAGCGGACGCTCTCGCGGAGCCCGCGCTCCACGGTGGCGACCGCGACCGAGATCCACGACCATCTGCGCCTGCTCTTCGCCCGGGCCGGGCGCACCGTGTGCGACGGGTGCGGGGAAGAGGTGCGGCGCGAGTCGGCGGCGAGCGTCGGCGGAGCGCCTCCTCTCCGAGCCGGAGGGAACCCGGCTCCTCGTCGCGTTCGAGCCCCCTGAGCCGCTCGACGCCGGCTCACTGGCGGCGCTCCGCAAGCGAGGGTACACCCGCCTCCTGGCCGGGGAAGACGTGATCGAGATCGGGGACGGGCCGAGAAACGGTCCCTCCGGCGGGCACTCGAGTGCTCGTCGACAGGATCGTGCTGCGGGAGGGTGAGCGCGGGCGCCTCGTCGACTCGCTGGAGGCCGCCTTGCGGGAGGGAGGCGGGCGCGCGGAGGCCGTGGTGCCGGGCCGGAGCCCGCTGCGGGTCTCGGAGCGCTTCGAGTGCGCTCGTTGCGGCGGATCGCTTTCGCGGAGCCGCAGCCCCGCCTCTTCTCCTTCAACAACCCGTTCGGGGCCTGCCCCTCCTGCCACGGCTTCGGCAACCTGATCGAGGTCGACCTCGACCTCGTCGTGCCCGACAAGCGCCGGAGCCTGTCGGAAGGGGCGATCGAGCCCTGGAACAAGCCGCACTACCGCTCGGTGCTCGCCGACATGCGGCGCTTCGCGCGGCGCCGCGGCATCCCCCTGGACGTGCCGTGGTCGTTCCTCGACGAGGGGCACCGCCGCCTCGTGCTCGAGGGAGACGAGGAGTTCCCGGGCGTCCTGGGCTTCTTCCGCTGGCTCGAGGGGCGCAAGTACCGCGTGCAGGTGCGGGCCTTCCTGGCCCGCTACCGCGGCTACCAGGAGTGCGCCGCCTGCGGCGGCAGCCGGCTGCGGCCCGAGGCGCTGCGGGTCCGGCTGGGCGGGCTGTCGATCCGAGACGTGGCCGCGCTGTCGGTCGGGGCGGCGCGGCGCTTCCTCGGCGGCCTCTCCCTCTCCGCCGACGGAGGAGGCCGATCGCGGCGCGGGTCCTGCGACGAGGTCGACCGCCGGCTGTCCTTCCTCGAGGACGTCGGGCTCGACTACCTGAGCCTCGATCGCGCCTCGGCCACGCTGTCGGGCGGGGAGTCGCAGCGGATCGCCCTCGCCGCCGCCCTCGGCACCGGGCTCGTGGGAACGCTCTTCGTCCTCGACGAGCCGTCGGTGGGGCTGCACCCCCGCGACACGGACCGGCTCATCGGCATCCTCAAGGCGCTGCGCGACCAGGGGAACACCGTCGTGGTGGTGGAGCACGACCCGGCCATCGTGACCGCCGCCGACCACGTGATCGACCTCGGGCCGGGCGCCGGCGACCAGGGCGGGCGCGTCGTCTACCAGGGGCCGGCGGAAGCGCTCGGGACCGAGCCGCGGAGCCTCACCGCCAAGTACCTGCGCGGCGACCTCCGGATCCCGGTCCCGGCCCGCCGCCGTCGCGGCAGCGGCCTCTTCCTGAACGTGCGCGGCGCGTCGCGTGCACAACCTGAAGGGCGTCGACGCCCGGTTCCCCCTCGGGGCCTTCACGGTGGTGACCGGGGTGTCGGGCTCCGGGAAGTCCACCCTCGTCCACGACGTGCTCTGCGCGCGGCTCGCGGCGGCGCCGGGGCGGGCCGGAAGGCCGCGGCGGCCCGGTGGTGGAGGGTGCCGAGTACGTCGAGGAGCTCGAGGTCGTGGACCAGTCGCCGCTCGGCCGCAGCCCGCGCTCCAACCCCGTCACCTACATGAAGGCCTTCGACGCGATCCGGGAGCTGTTCGCCGCGACGCCGGAGGCGCGCCGCCGCGGGCTCGGGGCGGCGGAGTTCTCCTTCAACATGCCCGGCGGCCGCTGCGAGGCCTGCGGGGGCGACGGCCGGGTGCGCGTGGACCTGCAGTTCCTCGCCGACGCGTGGCTCGTGTGCGAGGCCTGCGGCGGGCGCCGCTACCGGGCCCCCGGTGCTGCAGGCGCGGTGGCGGGGCCGCTCCGATCGACCAGGTGCTGGACCTGACCGTGCACGAGGCGCTGCACTTCTTCGCCGGGCAGCACCGGGTGACGCGGCGGCTCAAGGTCCTGGAGCAGATCGGGCTCGGCTACCTGCGCCTGGGCCAGCCGGCGAGCACGCTCTCCGGCGGCGAGGCGCAGCGGGTCAAGCTCGCCGCCCACCTCCTGCGGCGCCCGGGGCCGCGCGTGCTCTACGTGCTCGACGAGCCCACCACCGGGCCTGCACATGGGCGACGTGGACGAGCTCCTGAACGCGCTGCAGCGCCTGCTCGACGGCGGGGCCACCGTCGTCGTCATCGAGCACAACCTGCACGTGATCAAGCAGGCCGACTGGGTGATCGACCTCGGCCCCGAGGGCGGGGAGGCCGGGGGGCAGGTCCTCTTCCAGGGCACGCCCGGAGGCCCTCGCCGCCCACGGCAAGGGACACACCGCGCGGTACCTCCGGCACGGTGCTCGATCGGGCCGAGGGCGCCACCGCCTGAGCCGAGCGCCGCCCGGGACCCTGCCGTCCTTCTGCTATCATCAACGCATCATGGGAATGCTGCGCGTCGATCCGTGCACCCGGTCGCCCGTCGCCGGCGCCTCGGCCCGATCGTGGCCCTCGTGCTCGGCCTCGCGCCGGGGCTCGCCCGTCCTCGCGCCGGCCGAGGAGTCGTTCGAGGACCTCGTCGCGAACCTCAAGAGCCCGACCGCGCGGACGCGCCAGGCGGCGGCGCAGGAGCTCGGCAAGAGCCGGCGCCGCGAGGCGGTGGCGCCGCTCTCGGCCCTGGTGCGCGACCCCGAGGTCCGGGTGCGACTCGAGGTCGTGAGGGCCCTGCGCAGCCTGCGCGACCTCTCGGCGGTCCCCGCCCTCGTGACCTCGCTCCAGGACGGCGACCCCGGAATCCGCGAGGAGGCGATCGGGACGATCGTCGAGATCTACGCCGAGCGCGAGCGCGGCGGCCCGATCGACCGCTTCCTGGAGACGTTCTCCGACGAGTACGACCGCGCGTCGGTGCCGCCCTACACCGCGGTCGACCCGGCCGTCTTCCGCGGCCTTGTCCGGCGACGCTGCGCGACGAGAAGAAGGGCATCCGCGCCGAGTCGGCCTACGCGATCGGCATCCTCGGCGGGGGCAGCGCGGTGCCGGGATCTCGTGAGCGCTACGCAGGACCCCGAGTCCGACGTACGCGCGGCGGCGGCGACCGCGATCGGGAAGGTGGGCACGGCCGAGGAAGGCAAGTCGCTCATCCCCCTGCTGGCCGACGAGTCGGCCACCGTGCGCAACCGGGCGCTGCAGGCGATCGGCGTCCTGCGCGTGCGGGACGCCGGGCCGGCCCTGCGCGAGATGTTCGAGCAGAACCGGCGCCGCGAGCTCGGGACGCGCGTGCTCGCCTCGCTCAGCCGGATCGGCGACCCCGCCCAGGCCGACCTCTTCCGCGAGCTCCTGTCCTCGAACGACCCGGAGCAGCGCCGGCTCGCGGTCGAGGGGCTGGGGCGGATCGCCGACGCCTCGACGCTGCCCGCCTTCAAGAAGGACTACCAGCGCGAGAAGGACGGCGACGTCAAGCTCGCCTACAACTTCGCGATCGTCTCCCTCGGGGACCGCGCTTTCCTGGACGCGATCGTGCTGGCGCTCGGGTCCTCGGGCAGCGCCGCCCGCCGGGCGCGGGACTACGTCCTGGAGCTGGGGCTGCCGATCGCCCCCGACCTCTACCCGTACCTGAACGACCGGGACCCCGAGGTGCGCGGGGCGCTCTGCGACGTCCTGGCGCAGCTCGGCGACGTCGGCGCCCTCCCCAGGCTGACCCCGCTCCTCGCCGACCCGAACTCGAAGGTGGCCGATCGCGCCAACCGCGCGATCGAGAAGCTCCGCCGGGCCGGAGGCGGGGCGGCGCCGAAGCCGTGAGACCGCGGCGGCTGGCGGCGGCGGGCGCTCTCGTCCTGCTGGCGACGGGCTGCCGGCGCGACTCGGCCGGACCCGCCGCCGGTGCCGCGGCCGGCGACTCGCTGGCCGAGACTCGAGCGCTCGTCGAGGAGCGGCGGTTCGACGAGGCGATCGCGCACCTCGTCGCGACGGTACCGACGCCGAGGCCCTCTACCTGCTCGGCCGGGCGTGGGCCGGCAAGGCGGAGACGGCACCCGTGCCGACGCCCGCGCCCGGGTCGGCCGTCTCCGGCGGGATCGCCCCTCAAGCCCGAGGAGGACGAGGGCGCTGGCCTTCTACGAGCGAGCGGTCGCGGCGCGCCCCGACCACGCGGCCGCGCACCTCGCGATCGCGGAGCTCCTGGCACCGCACGCGCTGGTGGCGGCCACGCGAGGAGGCGGCGTCGCCGCCGGCCGCGGGGGGCGTCGACGCGAGCGTCGATCGCGTCCTGCGGAGCTTCGGCGATGCCGTCCAGGCGGATCCCGCAGGCACGGCGGCGGTGGAGGCGATGATCCGGTTCGCCACCCGGGCCGGCCGGGTGGCCGAGGCGGACGGCGCCTTCCAGGAGCTCGTCCGACGCCGGCGCGAGGACCCCGAGCTGCTGGTTCGCTACGGGGACTTTCTCGCGGGCCCGGGGAAGAACGCCGACGGCGCCCTCGCGCGATACGCGCAGGCCCTCATCTGGCGGCCGGACGACGCGGCCACGCGGCTCAAGATGGCGGACATCCACCTCGCCGCGGCGTCCTGCTCTTGGCACAGCTGCAGTACGCGGCGGCCGAGGCGCGGCTTCGCGACGCTCGGCGCTTCGTCACCGACCCGGCCTCGGCCGCAGGCCGCCCGCCTCCGGGAGCTCGAGGGCCGACTGCGGGAGATCCGCGGCCGCTAACCCGAGCAGGGGGGTGCTACGTCGCACCCCGCTGAGACGCCCCGCTCGCATCGCCCGAGTGAATCGGGCTTCGCCCGCAGCGCTAGAACGGATTGCGGCCGACGCCGTCGTCGTCGACGTAGACGAGGGCGCTCTCCTGCGGGGTGCCCGGCGAGTCGTACTGGGTGAGGACCTGGCCCCCCACGGCGAGCCGCGCCCCGTCACGCCGCCCGTCGGCGATGTCGACGAGGTGGGGGTCGAAGACCCGGACGAGGTGGGGCTCGTCGACCGGCGGCCAGTTGACGGGGACGCCCGAGGCGACGCCGGTCCACACGTGCGAGCCCGGGGACGGCGGCGAGGTAGATCTCCTCTCCCGGGTGCATCCAGCTGCCGAAGAAGACGACGAGGTCGTCGCAGCGGATGCCCTGGTTCACGCAGCCGTTGGGCTGACGGTACTCGACCTTGACGTCGCGGCGGACCGGGCGGGCGCGAGCGCGGGAGGGCCCTCCGGCGGCTCGGGCTGGAAGTCGCAGCCGACCGCCGCCATCGCGACGGCGAGCAGGGCGAGGTGTCGCAGGGGTGATCTCATGGGACGTGCTCCTCCGCGATCCACGTGTCTTGCCCCCGCCATCGAACGGATGATAGCATCCCGGCCACTCGCCATGGTGGACGCTCGAGCGGCCGCACGTCCTCGTCATCGACGACGACGGCGACCTGCGCCAGATCTGCCTCGACATGCTGGAGGCTCGCGGCTACCGCGCCGCAGGGGGCGGCGTCCGTCGGCGAGGGGCTCCGGGCCTTCGCCGAGAGGCAGCCGGCGGTGGTGCTGCTCGACCTGAAGCTCCCCGACGGCACGGGCCTCGACGTCCTGCGCGAGCTGCAGCGGCGCTCTCCGGTGACCCCGGTCGTGGTGGTCTCGGGCTACGGCAGCGTGCCGGACGCGGTGGAGGCGATGCGGCTCGGGGCCTCCGAGTACATCGAGAAGCCGCTGGCCCGCGAGCGTCTCTACGACGTCCTCGACCGGGTCCTCGCGCCCGCGCCGCGCCGTGACGACGCGCCCGCGGGGCGGGGGGCGGACGGCGCCCGGTACGGGATGGTGGGCCGCTCCGAGACCATGCAGCGCGTCTACCAGCTGGTGGACATGGTGTCGCCCACCCGAGCCCGCGTCATGGTCTCGGGCGAGCGGGGCACCGGGCAAGGAGCTGGTGGCCCGCGCCATCCACGCGCTCTCCCCCCGCCGTGACCGGCCGTTCGTGCAGATGAACTGCGCCGCGGTGCCGGCCGAGCTCATCGAGAGCGAGATGTTCGGCCACGTCAAGGGGGCGTTCACCGGCGCGGTGTCGGACCGGCGGGGCACTTTCGAGAACGCCGACGGCGGGACGCTCTTCCTCGACGAGATCGGGGACATGAGCCTCGTCATGCAGGCGAAGCTGCTGCGGGTGCTGCAGGAGGGCGAGGTCACCCCGGTGGGGAGCTCCCGCAGCCGGTCCGTGGACGTGCGGATCCTCGCCGCCACCAGCAAGAACCTGCTCGAGGAGATCGAGAAGGGCCGCTTCCGCGACGACCTCTACGACCGGCTCAACGTCGTCAACATCGCGTTGCCGCCGCTGCGCTCGCGGCGGGAGGACGTGCCGCTCCTCGCCGAGCACTACCTGCGCCTCGCCAGCGTCGAGAACGGCTTCAAGCCGAAGCGGCTGACCCCGAGGGCGATCGAGTTCCTCGGGCAGCTCCCTTGGCGCGGCAACGTCCGCGAGCTGCGCAACCTCATGGAACGCCTCGCGGTCATCGTGTCGCGGGAGGGCGTCACCCACCGCGACGTCATGGAGGCGCTCCACATGACGGCGCCGCCCTCGGGGGACGACGGGGCGCCGCTCCCGCTGCGGGTCGCGCGGTCGCGCTTCGAGCGCCAGTACATCCTGGAGCGGCTGTCCGCGAACCGTGGCAACCTCGGCCAGACGGCGAAGGAGCTCGGAATCGAGCGGACGAACCTGTATCGCAAGATGAAGCAGCTGGGTGTGGGCCCCACCAAGCGTACGCGGTGAGCTACGCTCCTACGCAGGCTCAGTAACTCCAGCGTCATTGACTCCCGGTCGGTGCGGCGGAAGCCACGGCCGGTGACCCGCGCGACTCCTTCGGGAAGCAGTGCCTGTGGTGGGAGACCGGATCGGCTCGGCCTCCTCGTCCGTGAGCACCCGAGCTTGGCCCGAGTGGGAGGCGCCTGAGGTCCGGTGTAGATCAGGGGCGTGCCGCCGCTTCGCCGGGCCCCGGTGGACTCGCTGAGCCACGGCTGAACATGTGCAAGAGACCCCTATCCGCAGTGTAGGTCTTGCCCCTCTCCGTAGCCGTCGTACTCGCCCTAGCCTCTGCTATGACGGCGACGCTTGAGCTGTCGGGATCATTGCGCCGGGGACCGTCGAAGCGGCTACTTCAGGAGTTCATTCCCAGAGAAAGGGGGCAGTCATGCTGAGGCACTGCGTCCGTGTGGTGGGCGTCCTCACGCTTCTTGCGGTGCCCGGGCTGGCCTGGGCCGAGGGACCGCCGCCGGCGACCCCGAAGCTGGCAGCTCGTGCGACGCATGCGTTTGCCGCGGCCATAGATCACAACTGCAGGCTGGAGCTTGGGCAACGGTGCTTCGTCAGCGACCTGGAGCGGCTTCCGGTCGTCGACGACGTCGTCCACTACCGGTTCAAGGTGAGGATCGGTCCGGGACCGTTCGACGTGATTCGCATGCATCGGGTCGTGAGGGAGCGCCGGCCGTTCGTGCCTGCCCGCGCGAGCGAGGCCCTCTTCGCGCTGCACGGCTGCTGCGCGGGCTTCGAGGGATCGTTCCTGGCCAACATCCTGACGGGCCAGAGACCGCCAAAGCAGGCGATGCCGGTCTACCTGGCCCAGCGGGGCGTGGACGTGTGGGGGATGGACCTCGGGTGGATGCTGACACCCAAGGACGCGACGGACGTCTCGTCCTTTGCCGACTGGGGCTTCGACAAGGAGGTCAGCCAGACCCGTGCCGGCCTCGCGATCGCCCGCGGCGTGAGAGCCGCGACCTCCGGAGATGCCGGCCGGATGCACTTCTTGGGATGGTCCTACGGGGCCCAGATCGGCTACGTGCTCGTGGCCGAGGAGAGCCAGCTTCCGCGATGGCGCCGCCACGTGAAGGGATTCATCCCCGTGGACATGGTGATGAAGTACGAGCCGGGAACGGTACCCGACTGGGTCTGTCCATCCGCGGAGTGGTATCAGGGTCGTCAGGACAGCGGCGACTACAAGGATGACATGAGCTTCTACTGGTCTGTCGGGACTCTCGCCATCAACGACCCGACGAGCGAGTCGCCCTTCTACCCTGGGTTGACGAACGAGCAGGCGGCGCTCGTCGTGGGAGCCAGCCCGGGTGGCATAACGCCCACCTTCCACATGGTGGCGGGCGTTTTCGACGAGACGGGCATGCCGACCGGGTTCCAGTTCACGGGGAAGGACTACTTCCTCCAATTCCTGGCCGGCGGTCCGTCGGGGGCCGGGGCAGTGTGGTGGGCGCCTGTCCTGACCGGCCTCGACCAGCTCAACACCTGGTGCGACGCGATCGACGTGCCCTTCGACGACCACCTCGGCGAAGTCCGGGTCCCGACGCTGAACCTGGGGGCGGCCGGCGGCATCGGGCAGGCGAGTGTCTACAGCACGACGCTTCTTGGGAGTCCTGACGTGACGACCCGGATCGTGAGCCTGAAGCCGCCCGGAGAGGAGGCCCTCGATTTCGGGCACGGCGATCTGTGGTTTGCCGACAACGCCGAGAGGATCGCCTGGCGGCCGATACTGGACTGGCTGAAGAAGCACTGACGCCGCGCGCCCGGAACGGGCGCTTCCTCTCTATGGCGGCCCTCGCAGCCAAGTGAGCGCCGCGTCCTTGCTCGCGAACATGCCCACCTCGAAGCCTTCGATCTCCGAGAACACCGCCATGCACACAGGATTCGGCCCGGTTAGGATCGCCCAGCGCGGCCCGAGTTCGCGCATCTGGGTGAGAGTGAGCAGGTGCCAGCGTATATCGTCGTAGCCGATGCCGGCCTCTTCATGGCGCAGTTCGATGAGCAGCGGCATCCTTGGACTCGCGGCCGGATCAGCCGCCGCAGCGTGGACCGCGCTTCTGAGTTCGGCGAGGTCCTCGAGCGCCACCTCGAGAACGAGCACACCGCGCTCGATTCGATAGTGGATTGGCACGATGTCCTTGATGTCCTGAGTCTGCGAGACGAAAACCGGAGAGTAGAATAGAGCGAATGATCTATCAGGCAGCCGGGCCCCCGTATTCGCCCGAGGCGCCGGAGGGACGTTGCGCTCTCGATAATCTGGCGTTGCGTACGCGCCGCATCGGGCCGCAGCCCGATGACCATGCCGGATCCAGTAATCCACTTGGATAGAGTGAGATAGAGTTCAATCGGCAGGTTGGCCCGGACCGTGCACCTAGGACTGGCCGAAGGAGGGATCGCCTCCTCGGCCGAGACGCTGCAGCGATTCGAGCGGCGCCGCGGGAGTCGGGTAGGGTTTGGAGGGAGCCCCGCTCGGCACTCCGGAAAACGTCGCGACGAAGCGAGGCCCCGGCCGGGCGAGTCGGTCCCTCTTCTTTTTTCTTCCTGCCCTCTCCCCGTCATTCTCCCTGTCTTTGACCGCCGCGCGACGCCCGGTGTAGATTCGGCGTTCGCCCCCTCTCGGGGGGCGGGCCGGGAGGGTCACTTGGCGGGGAAGAAGGCGCTCATCACCGGGATCACGGGCCAGGACGGCAGCTACCTCGCCGAGCTGCTGCTCGAGAAGGGCTACGAGGTGCACGGCCTCGTGCGGCGCAGCAGCTCCTTCAACACCTGGCGGATCGACCACGTGCGGGACCGGCTGGTGCTGCACTACGGCGACCTCGTCGACCAGAACAGCCTCGCCCGCGCCCTCGAGGCGCTCCAGCCGGACGAGGTCTACAACCTCGCCGCCCAGAGCCACGTGAAGGTCTCGTTCGACATGCCGGAGTACACGACGGACGTCACGGCGATCGGCGTCCTGCGCGTGCTCGACGCGGTGCGCGACCTCGATCTCCACCCTCGCGTCTACCAGGCGGGCAGCTCGGAGATGTTCGGGCTCGTGCAGGAGACGCCGCAGACGGAGACGACGCCCTTCCACCCTCGCTCGCCCTACGCGGTCTCCAAGGTCTACGGCCACTGGATGGCCGTGAACTACCGCGAGAGCTACGGCATGCACGTCTCGAACGGGATCCTGTTCAACCACGAGTCCCCCCGCCGCGGCGAGAACTTCGTGACGCGGAAGATCACGATGGGCGTGGCGGCGATCAAGCAGGGGCGGGCGAAGGAGCTGCGGCTCGGGAACCTGGACGCGAAGCGGGACTGGGGCTACGCGAAGGACTACGTCGAGGCCATGTGGCGGATGCTGCAGCGCGAGGAGCCCGGGGACTACGTGATCGCCACCGGCGAGACGCACTCGGTGAGGGAGTTCTGCGAGGAGGCCTTCGGCTGCGTGGGGCTCGACTGGAAGGACTTCGTGAAGGTGGACCCGAAGTACTTCCGACCGGCCGAGGTCGACCTCCTGCTCGGGGACTCCGGCAAGGCGCGGAAGGAGCTCGGCTGGACGCCCCGGGTCACCTTCAAGGATCTCGCCAGGCTCATGGTCGAGGCCGACCTCGAGTCGGCCGGCAAGCACCTCGACCGCCCGCGATAGCCGTCGCGGGTGACGCCGCCACCCGGCGCCCTCGTGCCGGCAGTGTCCGACCGGCTGGCTATGGCTGGGTGGCGGTGGCGCCGGTCCGGGCGTCGATCAGGGCGTCGAGCTCCTTCTTGAGCTGGCCCAGGATCTCGTCGTAGCCGAAGGCGCCGAGGCTTTCGGTCTTCTTCTTCAGGTTGACGTGGGTCGGGCCGCACCACAGGCCGAGGTCCGCGTCGTCCGTCTCCCCCGGACCGTTCACGCGGCATCCCATGACCGCGATGGTCAGGGCGTGCCTCTCCGCGTAGGCGGTCATCTCCTTCACCTTCTCCGCGAGCTCCACGAACCTCTCGTTCTCGACCCGCGAGCACGAGGGGCAGGAGATGATGTTGAGCTTGTCGTCGTCGAAGACGGGGACGGAGCGGTAGCGGCCCGCGGCGACGTCGGCGAGGATCTGGCGGCCGACCGTCACCTCCTCGTGCTTGCGCGGGTTGGGCAGGGTGAGGCTGACCCTCAGGGTGTCCCCGATGCCGCGCGACAGGAGCTGCTCGAAGGCGACGCGCGTCTTCACGATCCCCTCGGGCGGGATGCCGGCCTCGGTCACGCCGAGGTGGAGGGGCACGTCCGGCCGCGCCTCGGCGAAGCGGCGGTTCGCCTCGATGACCTTGCGAGGGTGGGAGTCCTTGAGGCTGACCACGTAGCGCTCGAAGCCGAGGTCGTCCATGTAGCCGCAGTGCTCGAGGGCGGAGGCGACCATGGCCTGGACGTCGTCCTCGGGGTGCCGGGCCTTCATCTCGGGGTCGACGCTGCCGCAGTTCACGCCGATCCGGATGGCGAGGTCGTGCTCCCGCGCCACGTCGACGAGGAAGCCGGACCTTGTCGCGGACGGCCTTCGATCGCTCGTGGTGCCACAGGTGGCCGGGGTTGTAGCGCACCTTGTCCACGTGGGGAGCGACAGTCGCCGCCAGCCGATAGCTCTCCTGGAGGTCCACCACGAGGTTGGCCTTCGTCTGGCGTCGCACCTCGGCAAGGGCCGAGGCGTCGCTCGGGCTGTCGACGGCCACGCGGACGAGGGCGCCCCCGGCGCGCCGGATGGCCTCGGCCTGCTCGACGGTGGCGTCCACGTCCCGGGTGCGGGTCGCGCACATGCTCTGGACCGCGACCGGGTGCCCAGAGCCGAGGAAGACAGAGCCGACGCGCACGCTGCGGGTGGGGTTTCTCGTCATCTCAGCCTTCGATCGTAGCAGGGTTCCGCGGCTACCCGAGCTCCTCGAGGGCAAGGACGCCCCTCCGCATGGAGCCCCGGAAGGTGAGGAGGCTCAGGGCGACGGCGGCGAGCAGGCACAGGGCCATCCAGGCCTGCCGGCGCGGGGCGATTCGCCAGCCGTGGTAGTCGTGCCACAGGTAGACGGACGCGGGCCAGGCGAGGAGCGCCACGGTGACGAGAATGTAGAGGACCGCCAGGACCATGAACGCGACACCGCCGTACGAGCCGGCGACCTGGGTGACGTTCTCCGCGTCGAAACGGGGGTGCCGCGCGCCCATGCCGCAGGCGAGGCCAACGAGCGCCAGGGCCATGAAGGCGATGGCGACGCCGCACAGCAGCTTCAGGAATGGGGGCACGCCGAGGAGGTGGTTGGACGTCACGGTGAGAGCCTCGGCGAGGGCGAGGATGGGCACGAGGCCGGTCCACAGCTTGGACCACAGGAAGGAGGACATGCGCACCGGTGAGGTGCGGACGATCCAGAACGCGGCGCCCTCCGCCGAGACGGCGGGAAAGACGAACCGGACGGCCACCGCGGACGTCACGAACGCGGCCATCGCCAGGTTGACGAACGCGTAGGCGTTCTTGATGACGCGGCTCATGTACGGGATGCGGTCGAGGTCGAGCACACGGAAGTTGTAGACGTAGACGAGGGCCAGGGCGAGCAGGAGGAGGAGCTGCGACCACTGCGTCGTGTCGCGCAGGAAGACCTTCAGGTCCTTGACCAGCAGCGCGCGTCGCGCGGGCGAGAGCGGGAGGCGGCGGACGAGCGGCTCCAGGAGGACGAGGCGCGTGAAGCGAGCCTTGCGCGCCTCCTGGGCCTTGCTCCACGCCGTGAAGTACTGGCGTCCATAGGCGGCCCGGGCCAGGATCGTCAGGGCGAGGGCCGTCGTCCAGAGCGCTCCTAGGTGGAGGAAGTCCACGTGGCCGCGCAGGGCGAGGAACAGGCTCTCTCCGGCCCAGAAGGACGGCAGGAACGGGGCGACCGGGGACTGCAGGGTGGCGAAGAAGGCCGTGACGTCGGGGAGCGTCTGGACGTCGAGCAGGCGCTCGGGACGGATGAAGCGGAGGAGGAGGACGATCGCCACCGCGAAGAGGAGCCCCATCAGCATGAGCACGTCCCGGGCGCGGCGGGCCGGAAAGAGGCTCACGAGCCCCAGCGTGAGCATCACCCCGAGGGCGGAGGGGATCACGACGAAGGGGAGGACCGTGGCCGCCGCGAGGAGGTAGTAGCCGAGAGACGCGCACCGCGCGAGGCCCAGGGCCATGAGAACGGGGAGGAGGAAGGCCACCACCATCCAGGCCGACTGGCCGACCGTCCGCGCGAAGCGCGAGTGGAAGAGCCGCTCTGCGGGCACGGGCGCGGCGAGGAGAAGGCGAAGGTCCTCGGAGAGAAAGAAGGTCGAGAGGGCGCTCACCACCGCGCTGAAGGCCACGAAGGAGAGGAAGGTGAGGAAGAGCCACCCCAGGCCCAGGCGGACGAGATAGTCGCCGAGCTCCTCGTAGTCGAGGAGCTGCCAGGTGAGCCAGAAGGAGATCGCGAAGATCGCCGCGGCCACCGCGACGGCGAGGCCGCCGAAGAGCGCCCCCCGCACGCCGTCCCCCGCCTCGCGGCGCCGGGCGCGGTTGCGCACGCTCCAGAAGATCGGGAGGAGGAGCCAGGGGAAGGCCTGCGTCACACGTCGATCTCCTGGAGGGCGCTGCCGCCAGTGAGCTTCAAGAAGACGGGCGTGAGCTGCGGGTCGTCGCCGCCGGCGAGGGCCGAGAGCTCAGGCACCGTGCCGCGGGCGATGATCCGGCCTTCCTGGATGATGCTGATCCGGTCGCACATCTCCTCGGCCACCTCGAGAGTGTGCGTGCTCATGAGGACGGCGACGCCCTTCCGGGCCATGACGCGGAAGATGTCCTTGATCAGCCGGGCGCCGCGCGGATCGAGGCCCACCATGGGCTCGTCCACCAGCACCGCCCGAGGCCGGTGAAGGAACGCCGCGCACATGACGAGACGCTGCTTCATGCCGTGGGAGAAGCTCTCCACGAGCTCGTGCCTCCAGCCGACGAGCTCGAAGAGCTCCAGCAGCTCGTGCGCCCTCGCCTCGACGGCGGCGCCCTCCATCCCGTAGAGACCGCCGTGGAAGCGCAGGAACTCGGCCGCGGTGAGCTTCTCGTAGAGGAACGGCCGGTCGGGGATGAAGCCAAGGGCCTTCTTGGCCGCCTCGGGCTCGCGGGCGAGGTCGTGGCCGTCGATGACGACCCGGCCGGCGGTGGGCTTGAGGAGCCCGGCGATCACGCGGATGGTGGTGGTCTTGCCCGCCCCGTTCGGCCCCAGGAACCCGTGGATCTCGCCGCCGGCGACGTCGAGGCTCACGTCGTCGACCGCCTTGAAGGAGCCGAAGGTCTTGACCAGCCTTTCGACGAGGATCATCGGCCGCTGCGTCCGGGGGAGGACCAGCAGCCCCGCCCGGTGCCATCCCGGCGCGGCAGGGGCAGGTCGAGGGGACGCAGGTCGGTCGCGGCGCGGCCCACGAGGATCGGGGTCGCCCCCGGACGGAGCTCCACGTCGAGGACCTCGAGTCGCGCGTGGCCGACGAGGCCCAGGATCGCGACCTGGCGCTCCAGGCCCCCTCGGGCGAGCCTGACGTGGGTGGCGTCGGCCGGGAACTGGTTGAGCGTCGGGTCCACGGGAAGCCACCGCCCCCGGCCGCGGCCCTCGTCGACCCAGACCTCGGGCCAGGCGTGGTAGTAGAAAGCACCCCGGAGGTAGACGAGGCCCACGGCGATGCGGGCGGGCAGGCCGAGCGAGCGCGCCATCGCCACGTAGAGGGCGGTGTGCTCGTTGCAGTCTCCGATCCGCGTCTTGAGCACCTCGAGGGCGGAGGGCAGGCTCATCGTGGGCTTCTTCTCCACGATCGCGTGGACGTACCGCACGAGGCGCTCCGCGCAGCAGGCGGGGCGCGACGGCGCCGGCCGCGGCCTTCTCCGCTTCCGCCCGGATCTCCGGGGCGTCGCTCTCGAGAAACGGCTCGGGCCGGAGGTACAGCGGGAGATCGGCGGGGGCCGGTCCGATGGGCAGGTCGCGGGGATCGACGACCTCGATCGTGCCTCCCGTCGAGGACTGCCCCGAGCCCGCCGAGGTCGGCGGGATCGAAACCGGAGAGGCCCTCGATGCGGAGCTTCAGCCGGGCGACCGTCGTCGGGTCGTCGATGCGCCGTGGCGTCGTGGGTACGAGGGCCGAGGCTTCGAGGAGGTCGGTCTGGATCGCGCCCGGCACGGCCAGGGCCTGGGCCTGCTCGGCCGTCTCGCGCACCACGAGGAGGCCCATCGGGCTCTCCTCGCGCACGACCTCGCCCACGTCCGTGATCCAGGTGCGGGTGGTGATGCCGGCGAGCCTCCCCTCGACGCGGAAGGCGGGAACGGGGCGCCCGGCGGCCCGCACGACCTCGCGGGCCTGAACCTCGAGCGTCATCTCCGCGTTGCGGAGCGTCGCGGGGTCGAAGACCGACACGACGAGGGTCCGGCCCGTCTCGAGCCCGCGCGCGGCCAGGGTGCGCGCGAGGTTCAGGGAGAGCGCCGGCGGCTCGGCGAGCTCCCGCGTCTCCTTCCGCTCGCCCGAGGACGTGCGAATCGTGAGGTGGAGGCGCCGGCCTTCGAGGGTGCCGAGGACCTCGGTCGGGCCCGTGCCCGGGTCGAGGGAGAAGGAGAAGGCCTGGAGGGCGAAGGCGCGGTCCACCGTTGCGCGGCTCGAGAGCCGGACGGACGCGGTGGAGCCGAGCAGGGTCATCTGGAGGCGGCCGTCTTCGCGGATCTCGTAGCCGGAAGCGGTCGGGGTCGTCTGGCCGACGGAGAAGCCGATCTTGTCGCCGCGGTAGTAGATGCCGCGCCACTGCGCCGAGGAGCCGTACCGGGCGAGGTCCGCGGCCATGGCCACGGTGGACGAGGAAAAGGCGCTTCGGCGCGACCGCCCCCATCTGGAGCGCCCACGCGAGGAGGATGAGCGCGGACAGCAGGCGGGCGGCCGGGCGAGGGAGCGGGCGCAGGAGCCTCACCGGCAGGCCCGCGGGTCCGGGAGGCTCATTTCACGATTATAGCGAGCGACCGGCCGACGGCCTGCTAGACTTCGCGCTGCCTTGGACCTTTCGCGCGTCGAGGTCGTGCTCGTGCGTCCCCGCCGTCCGGCGAACGTCGCCGCCGCATGCCGGGCAATGAAGAACATGGGCCTTCGCGCTCTCTGCCTCGTCGATCCGCCGGGAGGCCTCGACGACGCCGGCGCGCGCTCCCTCGCCTACGGCGCGTGGGACCTCCTCGACGGCGCCCGGCGCGCCGCGAGCCTGCTGGAGGCGGTCTCGGCGAGCGTCGCCGTCGTGGGCACGACGGGGCGGGAGCAGCCGGCCGCCCGGACGCCCCGGCGGATGGCGGAGGAGGCGGGCGCGTTCGCCGGCGACGGAACGCTGAGCGTCGTCTTCGGGCCGGAATCGAGCGGGCTCACCGGCGCCGAGCTGGACCTGTGCCACTTCCTCGTGCACGTGCCGACGGACCCCGCTCAGCCATCCCTCAACCTCGCGCAGGCCGTCCTCCTCCTGGCGTACGAGATGCGGCTCGCGGCGCTTGCGCGTGACGCTCCTCCGGCCGGGGGCGGCGACCGGGAGGCCCGGGCGCCGGCGGGCGACGTCGAGCAGGCGGTCCGGGAGCTGCGGGGGGCGCTCCTCGAGATCGGCTACCTCGACCCCGCGAGCCCGGACCGGGTGCTCACGGAGCTGCGGCGGCTGATCGCGCGAGGGGAGCCCACTCCCCGCGAGGTCGTCCTGCTGCGGGGCCTCGCCCGGCAGGTGGCCTGGGCCGGCCGCGTTGCGCGGGGCCGCGCGGAGCCCGATAATCCGCGGGGGAGCGCGACATGACGACGGGCGAGGGGCAGGATTTCGGGGGGGCAGACACACACGGGTTCCAGGTCCCCCGGCTCCTGCGGGCGGCGGAGGTGCTGTGCGCCGACGGGCGCGTCTTGCGTGGACGCGTCTTCCTTCCGGCGACGGCGGAGTCCCACGCCGGCGCCATGCGGGCCGAGGAGTGGATGAACGACGAGGCCTCCTTCTTCCCCTTCCTGCCCGACGGCGAGGGCCGTCCAGTGATCCTGAACAAGGGCCAGGTCGTGGTGGTCACGGTAGCCGCCTCCGCCGACCGCGACGAAGCGGCGGACGAGGTCGGGTCGCCGGTGCGGCGCGTGCGCGTGGAGTGCGGCGCGCTGCGCCTCGAGGGCGACGTCCTCGTGGACATGCCGGCCAACCACTCGCGCATCCTGGACCTGCTCAACCGCCCCGGCGCCTTCCTGAACGTGCGCGAGGGCGACCGGCACCACCTCGTCCGCAAGGCCGCGATCAGCCGGGTGAGCGAGCCGTCCGCCGACGCCTCGAGGCTGCGGCCATAGCCCCGCGCGCGATGACCGACGGCGGCGAGCGAGCGCTGCTCGTCGGGATCTCGCTCGGCGGTCGCGGCCGCAGCCGGACCGAGTCGTCGCTCGAGGAGCTGGCGCTCCTCGCGCGCAGCGCGGGGGCGCGGGTCGTGGGGACCCTCCTCCAGGAGCGGGCGCGGCGCGACCCCGCCACCCTGATCGGCCGGGGCAAGGTCGAGGAGGTGAGGCGCGCCTGCGAGGAGAAGGAGGCCGACGCGGTCTTCCTCGACGAGGACCTCTCGCCGGCGCAGCAGCGCAACCTGGAGCGGGCGGTGGGGAAGAAGACCCTCGACCGCACCCAGCTCATCCTCGACATCTTCGCCCGGCGCGCGCGCACCCGCGAGGGACGGCTGCAGGTCGAGCTCGCCCAGCTGGACTACCTGCTGCCGCGGCTCGCCGGGAAGGGCGTCCTCCTGTCGCGGCTCGGGGGCGGCATCGGGACGAGGGGGCCGGGCGAGACCAAGCTGGAGACCGACCGGCGGCGCATCCGGCAGCGCATCCAGGCGATCCGGCGCGAGATCGAGCACGTGCGGCGCGAGCGCCTGACCCGCCGGGAGGCGCGGGGGAGGCGCGAGGCGCCGGTCGTCGCCCTCGTCGGCTACACGAACGCCGGCAAGTCGACGCTCTTCAACGCCCTCACCCGCGGCGGGGCCGCGGTGTCGGAGCAGCTCTTCATGACCCTCGACCCGCTCGTGCGGAAGGTGCGGCTGGGTCCGGGTCGGGACATACTCCTCGTGGACACGGTGGGCTTCATCCAGAAGCTGCCCCACCAGCTGGTGGCGGCGTTCCGGGCGACGCTCGAGGAGGTGAAGGAAGCGGACCTGCTGCTGAACGTCGTGGACGCCTCCTCCCCCGGAGTCGACGAGCGGGAGGCCGCGGTCGAGACCGTCCTCAGGGAGATCGGCGCCGGCGACCGGCCGCGCCTCGTCGTGCTCAACAAGGCGGACCGCACCGCGGCAGAGCGGCTGGGGGCGCTCGCCGACGGGCGCCCGGGCTCTGCGGTCGTCTCCGCCCTTTCCGGGGACGGGCTCGTTCGCCTTCTCGCGGCGGTGGCGTCCCGGCTGGACCTGGAGCCGCGACGCGTCCAGTTGAGCTTCGCGGCCGGCGACCGGCGAGGCGTCTCCGGAGTGTACGCGGCCGGCCGCGTCCTCGGTCACGAGGTCGTGGATGGGCGCGTCGTGCTCGACGCGGAGATCCCCGGGCGGGCCCTCGAGCGCTACCGGGAGCACCTGCAGTGAGGCGCCTGGGTGCGTCCGCCGCCGTGCTCGGCCTGGTCGCCGTCGTCCTCGACGGCGGATGTGCGAAGCGCGTCGCCGTCCCGATCCCCGAAGGGGAGGACTACGTCTTCGCCGCGGGAGCGGCCGGCGACGTGTCGGTCGACGAGGCGGAAGGCCCTTCGTGAGGCGTGGCAGGACGTGCTCGCCGGAGACACGGCGTCGGCCGTGCGCCGATACGAGAAGCTGCTGAAGCGCCGGCCGGGCCTCGTGCCGGCGCGGACGGGCCTGGCGTACGCACGGCTGCGCGCGGGGCGGCTGGAAGAGGCAGCCTCGGCGTTCGCCGCGGTCCTCGCGGGTCGGCCGGACGACGTGGCGGCCCTCGTGGGCGCGGGCTCCGACGGCGTCTCGCCGCGGCGACGTCGACGGTGCGGTGGGCTTCTACCGTCGGGCCCAGGCGGCCGCGCCGAACGACGCCGCTCGTCCGGGCGCGGCTCACGGCGCTCAAGCTCCAGGCCACCGAGCGACGGATGGGGCTGGCCCAGGCCGCGATGGAGCGGGGAGACGCGGAGGCGGCGGTGCGCGAGTACGCGGGGGCACTGGAGGCGGCGCCCGAGGTGGCCGGCGTCCGCCTCGCGCTCGCCGACGCTGCTCGCGGCGCGAGGCGACGTCCAAAGGCGCGATCGCGGTGCTGGAGGCCGACCCGTCGGGCGACCGGCAGGTTGGCCTGCGGCGGGCGGGGCTTCTCATGGACCAGCAGGAGTTCGCGCGGGCGGCGGAGGTCTACCGGGGACTGCTGGCGCGGGAACCCGGCGACGCGGTCGCACGGGCGGGGGAGAAGGCGGCGCGCGAGGGGCTCGAGATGCTCTCGATGCCCGAGGAGTACCGCCGCATCGCCGAGGCGCCCCGCGTCACGCGGGCGGACCTCGCCGCCCTGGTCGCCGTGCGGGTGCACGCGCTGCAGCGCCTCAGGCCGGGCGAGGCCCGGGTCGCCGTGGACATCAGCATGTCCTGGGCGCGAGAGCACGTGGCACGGGTCCTCGCCCTCGGGATCATGGACGTCTACCCGAACCACACGTTCCAGCCGGCGCGGTCGTGCGCCGGGTGGACCTGGCGCGCGCCGTCGCGCGCACGCTCGACGCGCTGGGCTGGCCGCGGTCGCCCGGCCCGGCCCCGTCCGACATGTCGCGCTCACACCTCGACTACGACGCGGTCGAGCGCGTGCTCGGGCGCGGGGCTCATGGGGCTGACCGCCTCGGGCGAGTTCGAGCCCTGGCGCCCGGTGTCGGGCAGCGAGGCGATCGAGGTCGTGGACGGCCATGGCACGGCTCGCCGGATCGTAGCGCCTCCGGCGAATTGCGGTACCATCGCGGGCGAGGGAGGCCTCCATGGACGAGAGAGAGCTGCTCCGGACCGTGCCGCTCTTCTCCGAGCTCTCCGACCCCGACATCACGAGCCTGGGCCGCCTCGCCTCGCGCCGCCGCTACCCGAAGGACACGGTCGTCTTCTTCGAGAACGAGGAGGGGGACTTCTTCTTCATGATCGTCGAGGGCCGGATCAAGGTCACGATCCTCGGCGACGACGGGCGCGAGATCATCCTGAGCATGCTCGGCCCCGGCGACTTCTTCGGGGAGATGGCCCTCCTCGACAACGAGCCCCGGTCCGCGACCGCGATCGCGGTGGAGGAGAGCGAGCTGCTCTCGCTGCACCGCACCGACTTCCAGGGCGTGATCGGCGACAACCCGGCCATCTCGGCCGCTCTCATCAAGGTCCTCACGACGCGGCTGCGCCGCGCCAACCACCAGATCTCGACCCTCGCCCTCCTCGACGTCTACGGCCGGGTGGCGCGGGTCATCCTCGACATGGCCCGCGAGGAAGGCCGGCGGCTCAAGGACGGGCGGATCGCCTTCCGTCGCGCGACCCACCAGGAGATCGCCAACCGCATCGGCACCACGCGCGAGACCGTCACCCGCATGCTCAAGGACCTCGAGCGGCAGGGGCTCGTCAAGATCGAGGGCCGCGAGCTCGTCCTCCAGCCCGGCTTCGAGAAGGCCTTCGACTAGAGGCCCCGGGCGCTTCGTGCCCGCGCCTTCGGGACCGTCAGGCGCAGCAGGCCGTCCTCGAACTCCGCCGTGATGCGAGTCGGGGTCGACCTCCTCGGAGAAGCGGAAGCCCCGCGCGAACGGGCCGTAGCGCCGCTCGAGGCGGTGGAAGGACTCCGGGCGGCTCCCGGCGTCGGGCCGGCGCTCGCCCCGGACGAGGAGCTCGTCGCCCTGGGCCTGGACGACGACGTCCTCGCGGCCGAGACCCGGGAGCTCGACCTCCACGACGTACGCCTCCTGGGTGTCGACCACGTCGGCGAGCGGCACCCACGTGCCCTGGAGCAGGGCGGGCTCGTCGAGCCGCTCGCGGGTGAGGGTCTCGTCGAACAGGCGGTTCATGCGCTCCTGCAGGTCGAGCAGCTCCTGGAGCGGGTCGCGGCGCAGGGGCATGGCCGATTCTAGCTCACTCGTCACCGGGAGAGGCGCTTGCGCAGCTCGGCCAGGAGGGCCAGCGCCTGGAGGGGCGTCAGCTGGTCCGGGTCGGCCCGGCGCAGCTCCTCGAGCACGGCCTCGTCCTGGCCCGAGAAGAGGGAGAGCTGCCGGGCCCCGGCCGGCGCGGCGTTCTCGGAGTGGGCCAGCCGCGGCCGGCCCTCGCGGTCGAACTCGGTGCTCTCCAGGTTCCGCAGGATCTCCTGGGCCCGGACGACGACCGCGGCCGGAAGGCCGGCGAGGCGGGCCACCTGGATGCCGAACGAGCGGTCGGAGCCTCCCGGCTCGATCTTGCGCAGGAAGACGACCGAGTCCTGCCACTCGCGGGCGGACACGTGGAGGTTGCCCACCGACGGGATGTCGGCGGCGAGGTCGACGAGCTCGTGGTAGTGCGTGGCGAAGATGGTCTTGGGTCCCGCCTCGTCGCGCGCGATGTGCTCCGCGACGGCCCAGGCGATCGAGAGGCCGTCGAACGTGGCGGTGCCACGCCCGATCTCGTCGAGAAGGAGGAGGCTGCGCGCGCTGGCGTGGCGCAGGATGTGGGCGGTCTCCTGCATCTCGACCATGAACGTGGACTGCCCGCGGAGGATCTGGTCGCTCGCCCCCACGCGGGTGAAGACCCGGTCCACGAGGCCGATCTTCGCCTCCCGCGCCGGCACGAAGCTGCCCATCTGGGCCATGACGACGACGAGCGCGGTCTGGCGGAGGAAGGTGGACTTCCCGCCCATGTTCGGGCCGGTGAGGACGAAGAGGCGGGGCGTCGCCCTCGCCCATGCAGAGGTCGTTCGCGACGAAGGGCTCGGCGAGGACGCGCTCCATGATCGGGTGGCGGCCCTCCACGAAGGCGAGCTCGTCGGCACGGGAGAGCCGGGGCTTCACGTAGTCGAAACGGGTCGCCGCCTCGGCGAGGGAGGCGAGCACGTCGAGGGCGGCGGCCGCCCGCGAGGTCTGCTGCACACGCCGGGCGGAGTCGGCCAGGCGGGCGCGCAGGTCCTCGAAGATCCGCCCCTCGCGCTCGAGGATCAGCTCGTCCGCCCGCAGGACGCGATCCTCGTACTCCTTCAGCTCCGGGGTGACGAAGCGCTCGCCTCCGGCGATCGTCTGCTTGCGGACGTAGTCGGCGGGGACGAGGCCCAGGTTCGACCGGCTGACCTCGATGTAGTAGCCGAACACCCGGTTGAAGCGCACCTTGAGGGAGGCGATCCCGGTGCGGGCTCGCTCGCGCTCCTCGATCGCGGCGATGGTGGCGCGGCCGCCCCGGCTCGTGGACCGCAGCTCGTCGAGCTCCGGGTCGATGCCGTCGCGGACGAAGCCGCCCTCGCGGACGAGGGCGGGGGGATCGTCCACCAGGGTGCGGGCGATCTCGTCGGCGAGGTCCGTGGGGGGGTCGAGCTCCTTCGCCTGGAGGCGGAGCAGGGGAGCGACGCACTCGCCGAGGGCTTCCGCCGCCGCGGGCAGCGCGCGCAGCGACTGGCCGAGAGCGACGAGGTCGCGCGGCCCCGCCGTGCCGAGGGTGACCCGGCCGAGGATGCGGTCGAGGTCCTGCACCCCGGCGAGCACCTCGCGCAGGCGGCCGCGGCTCAAGGGCGCGGAAGGCCAGCTCCTCGACGGCGTCGAGCCGGTCCTGGATGCGCTCGAGCTCGACGAGGGGGCGGAGGATCCACTCGCGCAGCAGCCTTTCCCCCATCGCCGTCCGCGTGTGGTCGAGGACGTCGAGCAGGGTGCCCCTCCGATCCCCGTCGGCCAGGCTCTCCACGAGCTCGAGGTTGCGGCGGGTGAGCGAGTCGAGGACGAGGACGTCCTGCGGTCCGCGCGTGACGAGGGTCGTCACGTGGGCGAGGTCGCGCTTCTGCGTCTCCCGCACGTAGCGGAGCGCCGCCCCGGCGGCGGCGACGGCGCGCGGCGAGCCTTCGCACCCGAAGGCCTCGAGGGAAGCCACGCCGAAGTGGGCCAGGAGCTCCCGGCGCGCGCGCTCGGGCTCGAAGGCCCGGTCCTCGATCGGGGCGCGCGGGATCGCCCCCTCGGGCTGCGCGGGGTCCGAGAGCCAGGCGGGGAGATCGGCTTCGCGGCGGGTCAGGATCTCGCGGGGACGGGTGGCCCCGATCTCGTCCCGCAGGCGGTCGAAGCGGCCGGGGCCGTCCCACTCCGCGACGGCGAACTCGCCGGTGGTCGGCTCCAGCCACGCGACACCGAGGCTCGCGGGGCCGGGCTCGACGGCCATGAGGTACGACGTTTCGGCGGCGTCGAGGGCGGAGGCTTCGAGCTGGGTGCCCGGCGTGATGACCCGAACGACCTCGCGCTTGACGACTCCCTTCGCCGTCCGCGGGTCCTCCACCTGCTCGCAGAGGGCCACCCGGAAACCCTGCCGGACGAGGCGGGCGATGTAGGCGGAGGCGGCGTGGTACGGGACCCCGCACATCGGGACCGGGTTGCCGTCCTTGTCCTTCGAGCGGGAGGTGAGCGCGATCTCGAGCGCCTTCGCGGCGACCACCGCGTCCTCGAGGAACATCTCGTAGAAGTCGCCCATCCGGAAGAACAGCAGCGCGTCCGGGTGCTCCGCCTTCATGCGGTGGTACTGCTGCATGGCGGGCGTCTGGACGAGGCTGGGCGACGACATGAGGGAAGGTGGAGTATAAGCTAGCTCGTGCGCGTGCTCGCGGTCGACACCAGCTCCCCGCGTGGGAGCCTCGCCGTGGCGGGGCCGGAGGGCGTGCTCGCCGAGGCGCGGGTGGTGACGTCCGAAGGGCACTCCCGCTGGCTGCTGCCCGCGGTGGCGGCCCTGCTGCAGGGCCTGGGGCTCGAGCCCGGGGCCGTGGACGTGTTCGCCGTCACGATCGGCCCGGGCTCGTTCACGGGGCTGCGCGTGGGGCTGGGCAGCGTGCAAGGGCTCGCCCTCGCCAGCGGGAAAGCCTGCATCGGCCTCCCGACCCTCGACGTCCTGGCGGAGTCGGCGGCCGGCTCGTCGGGGACGATCGTCGCGCTCATCGATGCCTTTCGGAGCGAGGTGTACTCGGGGGTGTACGACGCCGCCGGCCGTCTGCGTGGGGATCGAGCGGTGGGGCCGCTGGCGGCGGCGATCGCAGGGCTGCCCATGGGCTCGGCCTTCGTCGGGGATCCGGCCGTCGAGCACCGGGAGGCGATCCGGCTCGCCGTGCCCGGGGCCGTCTTCCCGGCCGCAGCCGCGTTTCTCGCCGCACCCCTCGCCGCGTCCGCGCTGAGGCTTTGCGCCGCCGGCGCGACGGTCGCCCCCTCCGCCCTGCGCCCGCTCTACATGCGCGGCGCCGACATCCGTCCGCCCCGCCCGTGAGCCGGGGCGTCTTCCTGCGGCGGGCGCTCGCGGGGGACGTGCCCGAGCTCGCGGCGCTCGAGGCCGCCTGCTTCACCCACCCGTGGACGGCGGCGCAGATCGCCGAGGAGATCGCCGGTCCCCCGCCCGGCGGGATGCTCGTGCTCGAAGGGGCGCCGAGGGCGGAGGGGGCGGGGGGGCTCCGGGCCTACTGCGCGTTCCGCGTGATCCTCGACGAGATGAACGTGATGAACGTGGCGGTGGCGCCGGACCTGAGGAGGCGGGGTCTTGGACGCTGGCTCCTCGGCTTCGCGATGGCGAGGGCGGCCCGGGCAGGGGCTCGGCGCGCGCTGCTCGAGCTCCGGGCGGGCAACCGGCAGGCCCTGGCGCTCTACGAGTCGCTCGGCTTCCGGCGGCTCGGGGTCCGCCGGATGTACTACCGCGAGCCGGTCGAAGACGCGCTAGTGCTCGTGCGCGAGGGACTGGAGCCCCGCTCGGCTTGTGCGGCCGGGGGGCCGGCCGGGCCGGCCCTGGAATCTTGAACTGACCCGGGCCGCGTGTTACCGTCGCTTCCGGGGGCACGGGGCTCCTCGGGCCCCCCCACGATGCACCACCAACCCCAACCCGAGGGTCTGCCTCAGACCCGGCAGGAGGCGCCGAAATGCCGCAGGAACCGGTTTCGCCCGCGAGCGTCCACACCGACGAGTACCGCCAGCTGGAAGCGCAGCACCACGAGTACGAGAGCCGGCTGGGCGAGCTGGCTCGACAAAGCCGTCCTGAGCGACGAGGAGCAGGTCGAGGAGACCACGCTGAAGAAGAAGAAGCTGCAGATCAAGGACCGGATGCAGGAGATCACCAGGCGCAGCCGGGGGGCCACGGCGCACCCCTGAAGCCGCGGAACCCCGCGCCTCCCGCCCCGGGCGGAGACGCCGGGGGCGGAGGAGCAGACTTGGAACGGAGCCGTCGCTTTCGGCGGGGAGCGTCGATCCTGCCGAGCCTCTTCACGACAGGGAACCTGTTCCTCGGTTTCTGGTCGATCGTGAAGACGCTGGACGGAAGCTTCGCCGAGGCAGCCCCGCTCGTCGGGGGGGCGGTCGTCCTCGACATGCTCGACGGGCGCATCGCGCGCCTCACGAACACCCAGAGCGAGTTCGGGGCGCAGTTCGACAGCCTGGCCGACGCGGTGTCGTTCGGCGTCGCTCCGGCTCTCCTCGCCTACTGCTGGGCCCTGCGGGAGGTGCCGCGCGCGGGCTGGCCCGCGGCCTTCCTCTTCCTCGCCTGCGGCGTGATGAGGCTCGCGCGGTTCAACGTCCAGCGGCACGTGGTCGACGCGCGTTTCTTCGTCGGGCTGCCGATCCCGGCGGCAGCGGCGCAGCTCGCGGCGATCGTGTTCGTCTGCCCCCAGCGGCCCTCCGAGCACTGGCAGGCGGTGGCGGTGTTGGCCCTCGTCGTCGCCCTGGCCTTCCTCATGGTCAGTACCTTCCGCTACCGCTCGTTCAAGGGGGTGGACCTGCGTCGCCGGCGGAGCTACATCACCGTCCTGGGCATAGCACTCCTCTTCCTGCTCGTGGCCACGCAGGCGGAGGTCTCGCTGCTGGCGGTCACGAGCCTGTACACGGCGTCCGGGCCGCTCGCCTGGGCCGCTTCCACCCTGTTCCGCCGCCGCGACGACCCCCCGCAACCGGTGGACGAGCCGCAGCCCGCACCGTGAGCCCCGTGGCGCCCGTCGTCGGGGTGGGCGGCGTCGTGGTGCGGGACGGCCGGGTCCTTCTGATCCGACGGGGAAAAGAGCCGCTCTACGGGCGATGGGTCGTCCCCGGCGGCACCGTGGAGCTCGGCGAGACGCTCGAGGAGGCCGTCGTGCGCGAGATGGAGGAGGAGACGTGCCTCCGCGTCGAGCCCGTCCTCGTTCTCACCGTCTTCGACCGCATCCAGCGAGAGGGCGAGCGGGTCGAGTACCACTACGTGATCGTCGACTTCCTCTGCCGGTGGCGCTCCGGCGAGGCCCGGGCAGCGTCGGATGCTCTCGAGGTGGCCTGGGCATCCGCAGGGGAGCTCCCCCGCTACGACCTCCCGCCGAAGGCCCTGGAGGTCGTCCAGGACGCCTTCCGGAAGGCCGCCGCTCCGTAGACGCTTGCGCGGGAAGGACAGCGCGGCTACAGCCGGTACAGCATCCAGTAGACGACGACCCCGGACACCGAGACGAAGAGCCACAGGGGCAGCGTGTACCGTGCGAGTGAGCGGTGCGCCTCGAATCGTCCGCGGAGGGCGCGGGCGACGGTCACCAGCACGAGCGGCACGATCGCCACGGCCAGGACGGTGTGGCTGAGGAGGATCGAGAGGTAGACCGCGCGGATCGCGCCCTCGCCGGTGAAGCGCACCGAGCCCACCTTGGAGTGGTAGGCGAGGTACGAGACGAGGAAGAGGGTCGAGGTCGCGAGCGCGGCCAGCATCGCGGCGCGATGGGCGCGGCGCCGCCCGTGGCGGATGAGCCACCATCCGCCCAGGAGGAGCACGGCCGAGGCGGTGTTCAAGACGGCGTTCAGCTCGGGAAGGTCCCGCCAGGTCACAGGCGCGCCGCCAGCAGCAGGGACGAGAGGGCCGGGAGGTAGAGCACGGACGCCAGGAACAGCCCGCGGGCGGAGACGAGGTCTCGCGCGTGGGCGAGCCGCAGGGCGAAGAGCGTCAACGCCACTCCCAGCGTGAAGGCCCCCAGCAGGTAGCCCGGGCCCACGAGACCGGTGGCATAGGGTGCGAGGCTGACGAGGAGCAGGGCGAGGCTGTGCACGACGGCCTGGCGGGCCGTGAAGCTCCCCTCGCGGTCGAGCACCGGCAGCATGGGGAAGGACGCCCGCGCGTAGTCGTCGCGGTACAGCCACGCGATGGCGAGGAAGTGCGGGATCTGCCAGAGAAACAGGATGGCGAAGAGGAGAAAGGCACCGCCGTCCAGGCGGTCCGAGGCGGCCGCCCAACCGATGACCGGCGGCAGGGCGCCGGGGACGGCGCCGACGAGGGTGGCGAGCGGCGTCCGCCGCTTGAGGGGCGTGTAGAGGAAGAGGTAGCTCGCCCACGTGGCGAGAGCAACGGCCGCGGCGAGCGGCCCGCAGCGCCACAGCAGCAGCCCGAGGCCGGCCGCCGTCAGCAGGCTCCCGAAGAGACTGGCGTCGCGAGGCAGGATGCGGCCCGAGGGGATGGGCCGGGAGCGGGTTCTTAGCATCAGGGCGTCGGTGTCCCTCTCCAGGACCTGGTTGAGGACGCTCGCGCCGGCGGCGACGAGGCCAGTGCCCGCGAGAGCCGCGGCCAAGAGGCGTGTCCAGGGAGGGCCGGGCGAGGCGGTGACGAACCCCACCAGGGCGGTGAACACGACCATCGTCGTGATCCGTGGCTTCGTCAGCTCGAGCCAGTCGGCGGCGGACGTCCGGGAAGCGGGAACCGCGGAAGAGCTCATGGGAGTGAAGCGGGGCTCTCGGCTGCGTTCGGGGGCGGGACGGCGGGCTCCGCCGGAGGGACAGGCGCCGAGCCGGCGAGCGCGTAGGCGATCACCGACCGGTCTCGCAGCCCGACGAGCACGAAACCGCCCGCCAGGAGCGGCGGGGTGCGAATCTCCGCCGGGGTGCGGAAGCGGCCCGCCTTCGAGCCGGTGTTCGGGGCAAACGCCACGAGCTCGTTCTCGAGGCAGGCCAGGAGGACGTTGTCCCCGACCAGCAGCGGGGCCGAGAGGGGACGCGACGGGAGGGCGCCGCGCCAGGCGAGGTTCCCGCCCCGGCGCAGGGAATAGAGCACGGCGTCGAAGGAGGCGAAGAGCACCTGCTCCTTCAGGAGCAGGCCCGCGTGACCGACGTCGGCCCCCACCCTCCAGGCCCAGCCCGCCTTCCCCTCGTCGAGGGACACCTCGAGGATGCGCTTGTCCGTCGTTCCGACGTAGAGGCGCCGCCTTCCCGCGTCCACGAGGGGTGGAGCGAGGAGAGCCCCTCCGGTGCGCAGGACCCACAGCGAGAGCCCGGTCGCGCGGTCGCGGCAGCGCAGCGTCCCGTCTTTCTCGCCCACCAGGAGTCGAGACCCGGCGGTGACCGGCGGGGCCGTCGTCTCGGCCCCCGAGGTGTCGCCCCAGAGCGCCCGCCCGCTGGAAAGGTCGACGGCGGCCAGGCCCCGCCCGGCCACGAGCGCCCTGTCTCCGTCGATCACTGCGGCCAGGGTTCCCCCGACGCCGGTCTCGGCCTTCCAGCGGACGGCGCCCGTCCGGGGCTGGAGGCTCCAAAGGGTGCCGTCGTCGCCCCGCACGAGGAGGAAGCCCTCGGCGGCGCTCAGCCGGCCTGGGAGCCCATCGGCTTTCCACTCCACGGCTCCGGTCGCCGGGTCGAGGGCGCGCACCACCCCGTCGCGGGTCGCCACGTAGACCCGCCGGCCGTCCTCCGCGAGAGGCGGCACCACGATCTCGCCGAGCAGCGTCTTCCAGACGGCCGCGAGGGGGAAGGGCGGAGGCTTCGGGGCGGCGGCCTTTCCCGCGCAGCCGGCGAGGACGAGAGTGACGAAGAGGGTGGCGGAGCTTCGGGACACGACCGCCGAACTATACACCGTGCGCACCGCGGCCCCGGGGCGGGCCCGGGTACGGGGGGTATAATCCGGCCTCCAGGGAGCCCATGGAGAGAGAGACCATCCTCATCCTCGACTTCGGCTCGCAGTACACCCAGCTCATCGCCCGCCGGCTGCGGGAGCTCTCGGTCTACTCCGAGATCCTGCCGCCCGGATCGCGGGCGGACTCCCTGGCCGCGCGCCGCCCGAGGGGCATCGTGCTGTCCGGCGGACCGGACAGCGTCCACCAGCGCGGCGCTCCCCGGTGCGACCCCCGCGTCTTCCAGCTCGGCGTGCCGGTCGTGGGCATCTGCTACGGGATGCAGCTCATGAGCCACCTGCTCGGAGGCGAGGTGAAGCGCTCGGGGCACCGCGAGTACGGACAGGCGGTCTTCTCGCCGAAGCCGGGGGGCACGCTCTTCCGCGGGCTGCCCCCCCGCAGCCGGGTGTGGATGAGCCACGGCGACGACGTCCGGCAGGCGCCGGCGGGCTTCCGGGTGGTGGGCGCCACCGAGACGAACGCGATCGCCGCGGTCGAGGACCCCGCGCGCCGGCTCTACGGCATGCTCTTCCACCCCGAGGTGGTCCACTCCGAGGAGGGGACGAAGGTCCTCACCAACTTCCTCGACGCCTGCGGGTGCCGCCGCGACTGGAACGCCCGGTCGTTCGTCGAGGAGGCCACCGAGCGGGTGCGGGAGCAGGTGGGAGCGAAGGGCCGCGTCATCTGCGCCCTCTCCGGCGGCGTCGACTCGGCGGTCGCGGCGCTCATCGTGCACCGCGCGATCGGGAGCCGCCTCACCTGCGTGTTCGTGGACAACGGCCTCCTGCGCAAGGAGGAAGCGCTCCAGGTGCGCCGCCGGTTCGCGGAGAGGCTGCGCCTCAAGGTCGTCTTCGTGGACGCCTCCCGTCGCTTCCTGAAGCGGCTCGAGCGCGTGGCCGACCCCGAGCGCAAGCGCAAGATCGATCGGCCACGAGTTCATCGAGGTCTTCAGGTCCTCGATGCGCAAGGCGGGGAAGGCGGAGTTCCTCGCCCAGGGCACTCTCTACCCGGACGTGATCGAGTCGACGTCGGTGCGCGGCCCTTCGGCGGTCATCAAGAGCCACCACAACGTGGGCGGCCTGCCGAGGTCGATGAAGTTCAAGCTGGTCGAGCCGCTGCGCTGGCTCTTCAAGGACGAGGTGCGAAAGGCCGGGCTCGAGCTCGGGCTCGACGAGGAGTTCGTCTACCGCCAGCCGTTCCCCGGCCCCGGCCTGGCCGTGCGCTGCCTGGGGCCGGTCTCGAAGGACCGGCTCGACCTGCTGCGGGAGGCCGACGCGATCTTCATCGAGGAGATCAAGGCGGCCGGGCTCTACCGCAAGATGTGGCAGTCGTTCGCGGTCCTCCTGCCCGTCCGCTCCGTGGGCGTCATGGGGGACGACCGCACGTACCAGTACACGATCGCTCTGCGCGCCGTCGAGTCGCTCGACGGCATGACCGCCGACTGGGTGCGCCTGCCGTACGAGCTCGTGGCCCGGGTGTCGAGCCGGATCGTGAACGAGGTGCGCGGCATCAACCGGGTGGTGTACGACGTGAGCAGCAAGCCGCCGTCGACGATCGAGTGGGAATGAGCACGAAGCCGGACTTCGTCCACCTCCACCTGCACACCGAGTACAGCCTCCTCGACGGGGCCTGCCGGCTCGACGAGCTGGTCGACGAGGGCGTACGCCTCGGCATGAAGGCCATGGCCATCACCGACCACGGCAACATGTTCGGGGCGGTGGCGTTCCACGACGCCTGCCGCGAGAAGGGGCTCAAGCCCATCCTCGGCTGCGAGGTCTACGTGGCCCCGGGGAGCCGCTTCGAGCGGCAGGCCCAGAGCGCTTCGGACGCCTACAACCACTTCACCCTGCTGGCCACGAGCGACGCGGGCTACCACAACCTCGTCAAGCTCGTCTCGGCCGGCTACCTGGAGGGCTTCTACCACCGGCCCCGGATCGACAAGGACCTGCTGGCGAAGCACAGCCAGGGGCTGGTCGGCCTCTCCGGCTGCCTCTCCGGCGAGATCGCGCAGCACGTGCTGGCCGGGGCGGAGGACGCGGCTCTCCAGAGCGTCGGGGTCTTCTCCGAGATCTTCGGCAAGGACCGGTTCTACCTCGAGGTCATGGAGCACGGCATCCCCGACCAGCGGCGGGTGAACCAGGGGCTCCTGCGCCTGCGGCAGAAGACGGGGCTGAAGCTCGCCGCCACCAACGACGCCCACTACCTCCACCGGGACGACCACCAGGCGCACGACGTGCTCCTGTGCATCGGCTCCGGCAAGAAGGTGGGGGACGCGGAGCGGCTGCGCTTCGACACGAACCACTTCTACCTGAAGTCCGGCGAGGAGATGGCCGCGCTCTTCCCGGACCACCCGGAGGCGCTCCGCTCGACCGTCCAGATCGCGGAGATGTGCGACTTCACGCTCAAGGGCGTGTCGACCCTGCCCGCCTTCGACGTGCCGCCCGGCTTCACGATCGACAGCTACTTCGAGAAGGTGACCCGCGACGGCTTCGCGGAGAGGCGGCGGGCGCTCGACCCGCTGGCCGCGGCGGGGCGTCTCCGGCACCCCCTCGCGGACTACGAGGCCCGGCTCGAGAAGGAGATCGGGGTCATCAAGCGCGTCGGCTTCTCCGGGTACTTCCTCATCGTGTGGGACTTCATCCGCTACGCGAAGGAGCGCCGGATCCCGGTAGGGCCCGGCCGCGGCTCGGCGGCGGGCAGCCTCGTGGCCTTTGCCTCCGCATCACGGACATCGACCCGATCGAGAACGACCTCATCTTCGAGCGCTTCCTGAACGAGGAGCGGATCAGCCCCCCCGACATCGACATCGACTTCTGCGAGGCGCGCCGGGGCGAGGTCATCGACTACGTCACGAAGAAGTACGGGCGCGACAACGTGGCGCAGATCATCACGTTCGGGACGATGAAGGCGAAGGCGGTGGTGCGCGACGTCGGCCGCGTGATGGACATGACCTACGCCGAGGTCGACAAGATCGCGAAGATGATCCCGTTCGACCTCAAGATGACCCTGGACAAGGCGCTCGCAGGAGTCGCCGCCCCTCCAGGAGGCCTACCAGAAGGATCCTCGGGTCAAGGAGCTCATCGACGTCTCGCGGCGGCTCGAGGGCACCACCCGCCACGCCTCGACCCACGCCGCCGGGGTCGTGATCTCCCCCGAGCCGCTCACCGACCTGGTGCCGCTGTTCAAGGGGAACGACGGGGGACGTCACGACCCAGTTCGACATGAAGGGCGTCGAGCGCATCGGCCTCCTGAAGATGGACTTCCTCGGGCTGCGCACCCTCACCCTCATCGACAACTGCGTGAAGATGATCGAGGCCCAGCGGGGCGTGCGCGATCGACCCCGCCGCCATCCCCCTCGACGACGCGAGGACGTACGAGCTGTTCACCGCGGGCCGCACGAGCGGCCTCTTCCAGTTCGAGTCGGACGGCATGCGCGACATCCTGAAGCGCTTCCGGCCCGACCGGCTCGAGCACCTGACCGCTCTCAACGCCCTCTACCGCCC
This sequence comes from uncultured Acidobacteriota bacterium, assembly GCA_963697835.1. Classification (GTDB taxonomy): domain Bacteria; phylum Acidobacteriota; class Vicinamibacteria; order Fen-336; family Fen-336; genus DATBSL01. The sequence continues at coordinate 266,031 of CAVOPG010000002.1, forward strand.
CGGGCCGATGCAGATGATCGACGACTTCATCCAGCGCCGGCACGGGCAGACCCGCGTGACCTACGAGCACCCCGCGCTCGAGCCGATCCTGAAGGGGACCTACGGCGTCATGGTCTACCAGGAGCAGGTCATGCAGATCGCCTCGGCCCTGGCCGGCTTCACCCTGGGCGAGGCCGACATCCTGCGCAAGGCCATGGGCAAGAAGAAGGCCGAGGTCATGGCCGCGCAGATGGACCAGTTCCTGAAGGGCTGCGCGGGGCGCGGGGTCGCGGAGAGGAAGGCCCGCAAGATCTGGGACGCGATGGAGCAGTTCGCCGGGTACGGCTTCAACAAGTCGCACTCGGCCGCCTACGCCTGGCTCGCCTACCAGACCGCGCTACCTCAAGGCCAACTACCCGGCCTACTTCATGGCGGCCCTCCTCACCTCGGAGCGGGCCAACACCGACAAGATGGTGCAGTACATCGGCGAGTGCCGCGAGATGGGGATCCGGGTGCTGCCGCCCGACCTCAACGAGTCGGAGATGTTCTTCACGGTCGTCGAGAGGGAGGGCGAGGCGACGGCTCTGGAGGGAGAGACTCAACGAAACGAAATCCGCGCGCACGACGGCACGGCTGAGCGTGCGCGCGGGGCAGACATCCGCTTCGGCCTCGTCCGCGATCAAGAACGTCGGGGAGGGCGCGGTGGAGGCGGTGCTCGCCGTGCGGCAGGAGGGCGGGCCCTTCTCCTCGCTGTTCGACTTCTGCGACCGCGTGGACCTGCGGGCGGTGAACCGGCGCGTGGTGGAGAGCTTCGTCAAGAGCGGGTCCTTCGACTCCACGGACCCGCGGCGCTCGGCCCTCTTCGCCGCCATCGACCGCGCCATGGAGGCGGGCCAGAAGCGCCAGCGCGACCGCGAGGCCGGCCAGTCGAGCCTCTTCGGCATGCTGGGCGGGGGCGGGGAGAAGCCGGCGGCCCCCGAGCGGATCCCGGACGCGCCGCCCTGGTCGGAGGCCGAGCGCCTCGCGTTCGAGAAGGAGTCGCTCGGCTTCTTCATCTCCGGGACACCCCCTGGAGCGGTTCCGCGCCGAGATCGCGCAGTGGGCGAGCGCGACCACGGGCACGCTCGCCCAGGCCGCGGCGGGCGGCGAGGTCGCGGTGGGCGGGATCGTGACCGCCCTGCGCCTCATCAAGACGAAGAAGGGCGACCGGATGGCCAGCTTCTTCCTCGAGGACCTGGAGGGCAGCGTCGAGACGCTCGTCTTCCCCGAGGCCTACAAGAAGGCGGCGGGGCGCCTCGCCGACGACCAGGTCGTGCTCGTCAAGGCCAGGGCCGAGGTCCAGGACGACGGGCGGGCCAAGCTCCTCGCCTCCGAGGTGCTTCCCCTCGAGCAGGCCAAGCTCGCGGACGCGCGCTACGTGACGATCCGGGTGCAGGTCGCTGGCGTGGGACCGGGAGAAGGGCGAGCGCCTCCGCGATATACTCGGCGCGCACCGGGGCGACTGCCCGGTGACGCTCGAGCTGGTGCGGCCCGGCTCGTGGGCGGTGGCCGTCGCCCCGAGCGCCTACTACCGGGTGCGGCCGGACGCCGGGCTGCGCGAGGAGGTCGAGGCGCTGCTGGGCCCGGGGTCGCTCGTGCTGGCCCGCACCAACGGGCTCCGCCGCGACGCCTGAGACGGCGGGGAGCGGAGGAGGAGCATGGCCGAGGCGGACTTCGAAGCACCGCTCGTGGCGCTGCAGAAGCGGATCGACGAGCTGGCCAAGTGGCCGGGCGACCGCGCGAAGGAGCAGGAGGCCCGGCGGCTGCGCGAGGAGCTCGACGCGCAGCGCCGCGAGGTCTACGCGAAGCTCACCCCGTGGCAGAAGACGCTCGTCGCGCGGCACCCCAACCGGCCCTACACCCTCGACTACGTGCAGGCCCTCTTCACGGAGTGGACGGAGCTGCACGGCGACCGCCGCTACGGCGACGACCCGGCCCTCGTCTGCGGCTTCGCCCTCTACCACGACCGGCCGGTGTGCGTGATCGGGCACCAGAAGGGGCGCGACACGAAGCAGAAGATCTACCGCAACTTCGGCATGCCCAAGCCCGAGGGCTACCGGAAGGCGATGCGGGTGATGGAGCTCGCGGCGAAGTTCGGCCGCCCCATCCTCACCTTCGTGGACACGCCGGGCGCCTACCCGGGTCTCGACGCGCGAGGAGCGCGGTCAGGCCGAGGCGATCGCCTGGAACCTGCGGCGAGATGGCGAGCCTGCGCACGCCGATCGTGGTGACCGTGACCGGGGAGGGCGGCAGCGGGGGCGCCCTCGCGATCGCGGTGGGCGACCGGGTCAACATGCTCGAGCACGCGGTCTACTCGGTCATCTCGCCCGAGGGCTGCGCGTCGATCCTCTTCCGCGACCCCTCGCGCGCGGAGGAGGCGGCGACCGCGATGAAGATCACGGCCCGCGACCTCGCCGGGATGGGCCTCGTGGACGAGGTCATCCCGGAGCCGCCCGGCGGGGCGCACGTGAACCACGAGGCCCTCTTCAAGTCCGTCGACGAGGTGCTCTGGCGGCAGCTGCGGGAGCTGGGCGAGGTGCCCCGGGAGCAGCTGCCCGAGGCGCGCTACCGGAAGTTCCGCGACATGGGCCGGCTGGGACGGGAGTTCCGCGAGGCGGCGCCGTGACGGTCCGGACGGTCGGCCTCGTGGGCGGGGGCACGATGGGGCAGGGGATCGCGATCACCTGCGCCGCCTGCCGGCCTCGACGTGCTCCTCCTGGAGAAGACCGCCGAGCTCGCCCAGCAGAGCGTCGAGGAGATCGGCCACGCCCTCGACCGGGACATCGCGAAGTGGCGGCGCACGGAGTCGGAGAAGAAGGCGATCCTCGGCCGCGTCCGCGACGGTCGACGACCTCGGCGCCCTCGAGGCGGCGGACATCGTCATCGAGTGCGTGGTGGAGGACCTCGAGCTCAAGACCTCGATCTTCCAGAAGCTCGACCAGGTCTGCCCGCCGGAGGACATCCTGGCCACGAACACCTCGTCGCTCTCGGTCACGGAGATCGCGGCGCGGACCCGCCGCTCGGACCGCGTGATCGGCCTCCACTTCCTCCAGCCGGTGCCCCAGGTGCCGCTCGTGGAGGTGGTGCGGGGGCTCGGCACGTCCGACGCGACGTTCCGCCAGGCGATGGACTTCGTGCGCCTGCTCGGCAAGACGGGCGTCGAGGTCTTCGAGTACCCCGGCTACGTGACCACCCGCGTGATCCTGCCCTTCCTGAACGAGGCGATGCACGTGGTCATGGAGGGAGTGGCGACCCCGGAGGCGGTCGACACCTCGATGAAGCTCGGCTACGGGCTGCCCGGTCGGGCCGCTCGCGCTCGCCGACCGGATCGGCCTCGACGAGGTCAACCGCTGGATGCAGTACCTCTTCGAGGAGCTGGGCGACCTCAAGTACCGCCCCTGCCCGCTGCTGCGGAAGATGATCCGCGCCGGGCCACCTCGGGGTGAAGGGCGGTCGCGGCTTCTTCGAGTACGACGAGGACGGCAACCTGAAGGCGCCGGGCCGCTAGGCTCCCGGGGCCACGACATCGGGGCGCAGCGGGGCCGGGGGGTAGAATGGCCCGATGAAGGTGCTCGTCCTCAACTGCGGCAGCTCGTCCGTGAAGTTCCAGCTGGTCGAGACGGACGAGGCCTCGTCGGCGACGGGCGCCGATCGCGCGCTGGCGAAGGGCCTCGTCGAGAACATCGGGGGCACCGCCATCCTGCGCTACGAGGCGGACGGGAGCCCGTCGGTCAAGGAGACGGCCGAGATCCTCGAGCACAAGGTCGCGGTCGAGCGGATCCTGGCCCTGCTCACCCGCGAGGGCACCGGGGTCATCCGGGACCGCGCGGAGATCGAGGCGGTCGGGCACCGGATGGTGCACGGCGGCGAGCACTTCAGCTCCTCGGTCCTCATCGACGACGACGTGCTGCGGGCGATCGAGGACTGCTTCGACATCGCGCCCGCTCCACAACCCGCCCGAACGTGAAGGGCTACCGCGCGGCGCGCGACCTCCTGCGGGACGCGCCCGCACGTCGCCGTCTTCGACACCTCGTTCCACCAGACGATGGAGCCGGTGGCCTTCCTCTACGCGCTGCCGTACGTGCTCTACCAGCGCCACGCGCATCCGGCGCTACGGGTTCCACGGCACGTCGCACCGCTTCGTGTCCCGCCGCTCGGCGGAGCTGCTCGGGCGGGCGGGCGACCCGGGGCTCCGCGCTCGATCACCTGCCACCTCGGCAACGGCTGCTCGATCGCCGCGATCCGGGGCGGCCGCTCGGTGGACACCTCGATGGGCTTCACCCCGCTCGAGGGCCTCGTGATGGGCAGCCGCAGCGGCGACCTCGACCCCGCCATCCTGCTCCACGTGATGGCGAAGGAGGAGCTCGGCGCGGCCGAGCTGAACGCGCTCCTCAACAAGCACTCGGGGCTCATCGGGGTGTCGGGGCTCAGCAACGACATGCGCAAGCTCCTCGAGGCGGAGGCGGCGGGCAACGAGCGGGCGAAGCTGGCCGTGGACGTGTTCTGCTACCGGCTGCGCAAGTACATCGCCGCCTACGTCGGCGTGCTGGGCGGCCTCGACGCGCTCGTCTTCACCGGCGGCATCGGGGAGAACGCGCCCGGCCGTCCGGGCGCGCTCGGTGACGGGGCTCGACGCCATGGGGATCGCCGTCGACCCGGCGAGCGCAACGCGGCGGCGCGCGGGCGGGAGGCGGACGTGTCGCCCCCGGGCCCGCCGTGCCGCGTGCAGGTGATTCCCACGAACGAGGAGCTCCTGATCGCGCGCGACACGTACCGGATCGTGCGCGGACTGCCGCTCGCATGAGGCAGGACCGCACCCGGCTCGCGCGGCGGGCTCCTGCTCGGCGTGCTCGTGGTGGTGAGCGGCGCGGTCGCCTGGAGCCTGCGCCGTCCCTCGTCCTCGCCCGGGGCGGCTCCGCCTTCCACCGCGGCGAGCCCGGGCCGGGCACGACCGTGGCCGAGGGCACGCTCCTGCGCTTCCAGGAGGGCAACCGGAAGGTCGAGGTGAAGTGGCGGTCGATGATCGGCCGGGAGGGCGACGCCATGCGCCTGCAGGGCGTCGAGGTGAGCCTTCCCGTTCGTCGCGGAGGGGCGCGAAGGCGAGCGCCACGATCACGGCGGACGAGTGCCTCTACCAGCCGTCGCCGCCCCGCGCCTCGTTCCGGGGCAACGTTCAGGTGCAAGACCGACGACGGCTTCGAGCTCGAGAGCGACACGCTCGAAGTACTGGAGCGACGAGGAGCGGGTGTTCACCCGGGACGCGGTGCGCTTCCGCCGCGGGACGACCTCGGGCAGCGCGCGGGGCCTGGAGTACCGCACGGGGGCCGGGCTCGTCCCTCGGCGCCGACGTGCGCGTCCGCCTGGAGGACGGAGCGGGACCCCCGACGGAGGTCGAGGCGGCCAGCGCGTGGGCGTCGCGTGAGGAGCGGCTGGTCCGCTTCGAGGGAGGTGTCGTCGCCCGGCAGGGCGGGCGCGAGCTGCGCTCCCGAGCGCCTGCAGCTGAACCTCACGCGAGGACCTCTCGGCCGTCGAGCGGGCGGCGGCGATCGAGGACGTGGACCTCGTCACCGCGGCCGGGACGGGGCTCCCGGGCTCGGTCGCCGCCCGAGGGCGGACGCAAGCGGCTGCGCTGCCGGCGGCTCAACGTCGTGTTCCGCGCGAAGGGCGTCCTGCAGGAGGCCCTGGCCGTCAACGCCGCCTCGCTCGAGGTCGAGCCGGGGCCGGGCGAGGCGAAGGAGAAGCGACGGGTCGCGGCTCCGCAGCTGCGTTTCGCCTTCGACGAGCAGGGCCGGCTCGTCTCGCTGCAGGGGCTGCCCGCCCACCAGACCGACCAGGACGCGGCCCGACACGCGCTCCTCACCACGGAGCCGCTGCCGCCGTCGCGCGAGGGCGCCCGGACGGTTCGGAGCGACCGCTTCGCCGCCGCGCTCGACCCGGAGAGCGGGGCGGTGCGGGGGGCGGAGTTCGAGGGTCACGTGGCCTTCACCGAGCCGGGGCACAAGGCCTGGGCGGACCGCGCCGTCTACGAGGAAGGACCGGGCCTCGTCACCCTGACCGGCGACCCGCGGATCGTGGACGAGGGCGAGGGCTCGGAGCTGCGGGGCCGGCGGATCCGGCTGGGGACCCGTTCGCGCGAACGTGACGGCGAGCGAGAACGTCCGCCACACGCTGACCCGTCGAGGGAAGGCGAGCCGCCCGGGCATGCTCGGCGGGGAGGAGCCGACCGTCCTCGTCTGCCGGGAGTTCGAGTACGACGCCACGGCGCGGACGGCGCGCTACCGCGAGAACGCCCTGCTGCGCTCGGGGAAGGACGAGGTCCGCGCCCCGACGATCGTCCTCGAGGACGAGGCCGAGGGCCGCCGGCGGCTGACCGCGAGCGGGGGCACCACGTCGATCCTGCACCCGCGAGCCGAGAAGGGGGCCACGAAGGAGCCGGCGGCGGTCGAGGCCCGCAGCCAGGAGATGGTCTACGAGGAGGCCGCGAACCGCATCGTGTACACCGGCGACGTGGAGATCCGGCAGGGCGACATCGTCACCCGCAGCCCGGAGGCGGTCGTCACCCTCACGAAGGACGGCGGCAGCGTGGACCGTCTGCGGGCGGGAGAGCCCGTCGAGGTGCAGCAGGGCGCGCGCCGGGCCACGGGGCAGAGCGGCACGTACACGCCCGGCCGACGAGACCCTGGTCCTGGTGGGCGAGAAGGTGGTCCTGCAGGACGTCGACCGCCGGCTCGAGGGCCGCATCCTGACCTTCGAGGTGGGCAGTGATAGGATCCGCGTCGACGGTCGCGAGGAGGAGCGGACCGAGGCCGTCTTCAAGCGGAAGGAGCCCCCGAAGCCTTGAGCCGCGCCCCCGAAGGGGCGAGCCGCGTCTTGCGGGCCCGCTCCCTGACGAAGTCCTACGGCCGCCGGGTCGTGGTGCGCGACGTGTGCCTCGAGATCCGCCAGGGCGAGGTGGTGGGGCTCCTCGGCCCGAACGGCGCGGGCAAGACGACCACGTTCTACATGGTGGTGGGGCTCGCGCGGCCCGACAGCGGGCAGGTCTTCCTCGACGAGGAGGACATCACGGCCCTGCCCATGTACCAGCGGGCGCGGGCGGGGATCGGGTACCTCCCGCAGGAGGCGAGCATCTTCCGCAAGCTCACCGCGGAGGAGAACGTCCTCGCGATCCTCGAGACGCGCGGGCTCCCGGCCGGCGAGCAGCGCGCGACCGCGCGCGCAGCTTCTCGAGGAGCTGGGTATCCAGGCCATGGCGCGCCAGCCGGCCTACACGCTGTCGGGGGGGAGCGGCGCCGTCTCGAGATCTGCCGCGCCCTGGCCGCCGAGCCGTCGTTCATCCTCCTCGACGAGCCCTTCGCCGGGATCGACCCCCTCGCCGTCCTCGACATCCAGAAGATCATCGCCCACCTGCGCGACCGCGGCATCGGCATCCTCATCACCGACCACAACGTCCGCGAGACCTTGAAAATCACGGACCGCGCCTATATTCTCAGGGACGGTGATGTCTTCCGCTCCGGCACTCCGCTCGATCTCGCGTCGGACCCCGAGGTACGCCGCGTGTACCTCGGAGAGGGCTTCCGCCTCGACGGCCGCGAGGCCTGAGGCTCCCGGCGGGAGCAGGGCCTAGACCTTGCCGCTGCACCAGAAGCTCGGTCTCTCGGCGCGGCTCTCGCAGCGGCTCATCCTCACCCCGTCGCTCCAGCAGGCGATCAAGCTCCTGCCCCTGACGACGCTCGAGCTGGCCGAGGTCCTCGAGCAGGAGGTGATGGAGAACCCCCTCCTCGAGGAGGTGCCGATCGAGGAGACGAAGACGACCGAGGAGCTCGCCCAGGAGGAGGCCCCGGCGGAGCGGGAGCGCCCGGAGGACCCGCTCAAGGAGATCGAGATCGAGCGGTTCTTCGAGGACTACTTCGACGACGGGGGCGAGCGCCGGATGCGCCCGGCCGAGGTGCCCGAGGTGCCCCCGATCGAGAACACGCTGACGGAGCTGCCGGACCTCTACGATCACCTCCTGTGGCAGCTGCGCATGACGGAGGCCGACGAGGCTACCCTCGAGATCGGGGAGGCGATCATCCAGAACCTCGACGAGGACGGCCTGCTGCGGGTGTCGCTCGACGACGTGGCGGCGATGGGCCCCTGGCCGATGGAGGCGGTGGAGAAGACGCTCGCGCTCGTGCAGGCCCTCGACCCGCCCGGGGTGGCGGCGAGGACGCTCACCGAGAGCCTCCGCATCCAGCTGCGCGTGCTCGGGCTCGAGAACTCGCCGGCGGACGTCATGGTCCGCGACCACATGAAGCAGCTGCAGAGCCACCAGTACCCCGAGATCTCGCGGCAGATGGGGCTCTCCGCCGACGAGGTGGCCCACCACCTCGAGATCATCCGGGGGCTCGCCCCCCGGCCCGGCAACCGCTACAACGCCAAGCGCTCCGACTATGTCCTGCCCGACGTCTTCGTGGTGAAGGAGGGCGAGGAGTACAAGATCGTCCTCAACGACGACGGGCTGCCCAAGCTCCGGATCAGCCCCACCTACAGGCGCATGCTCGACCAGAAGGAGCCGGGCTCGGAGGAGACGCGCGCCTACGTGAAGGACAAGCTGCGGAGCGCCCTGTGGCTGCTCAAGAGCGTCGACCAGCGCCAGCGCACCATCTACAAGGTGGCGGAGTCGATCGTGCGCCACCAGCGCGCGTTCCTCGACCACGGCATCTCGCACCTGCGGCCCCTCGTCCTGCGGGACGTGGCGAGCGACATCGGGATGCACGAGTCGACCGTGTCCCGCGTGGTGGCCAACAAGTACATGCACACGCCGCGCGGCGTCTACGAGATGCGCTTCTTCTTCCACAGCGGCATCACCTCCACCATGGGGGAGTCGATCAGCTCGGTCACCATCAAGGACCGCATCAAGAAGATGATCGAGGAGGAGGACGCCTCGCGACCGCTCTCCGACTCGCGCATCGCCGAGGTCCTCGGGGCCGAGGGGCTGCCCCTGGCGCGGCGGACGGTGGCCAAGTACCGGGAGGAGCTCCGCATCCCGCCCTCGAACCTGCGCAAGACGGTCCACTGAGGCGGGCCGGGCCGGGAGGAGGACGGATGAAGATCGAGTTCACGGGGCGGCAGACCGGGATCCCGGACGAGCGTCCGCCGCCTCGCCGAGCGCAAGCTGCAGAAGGTGGGGAAGCTGCTCCCCTCCGTCACGCGGGCGCACGTGATCCTGGCCGCGGACAAGCACCGCCAGGTGGCGGAGGTCAGCGTCCACTCGCGGCAGCTCGACCTCGCCGCGGTGGAGGCGACCACCAACCCGCGCCTCTCGGTGGCCGGCGCCATCGACAAGCTCCTGCGCCAGGCCCAGCGGCAGCACGCGAGGCGGCGCGCGCGGAAGGGCGGCTCCTCGCCGCGCCTCGCGCCTCCGGCCGTGGAGCGCGGCGGGGACGGAGGCGCCGCGCGTCATCCGGACGCGGCGCGCCGCGGTCAAGCCGATGACCCTGGACGAGGCCGCCCTCGAGATGGACGGCCGCCCGGACGGGGTGCTGGTCTTCCGCGACGCCGCGACCGAGCGGGTGCAGGGTGCTCTTCCGGCGCAAGGACGGCAACCTGGGGCTGATCGAGCCCGAGGCCTGATGCCGCCCCGCCCCGGCGGCCCCGCGCTGCCCATCGCCCCGCCCCGCGGGGAGGGGCCCGGCGTCGCGGTGGCGGAGCTCCTCGACCCGGCGGCGCAGCCGCTGAAGCTCGACCTCGCGGCGGGGCGGGCGGGGCTCGAGCACCGCGTCCACCTGCCCCGCGTGCAGCGTCCGGGCCTGGCCCTCACCGGCTACACCGACTACATCCGCTACGGGCGCGTGCAGATCGTGGGCAGCAGCGAGGTCGGGCTACCTGCGGAAGCTCCCCACGCGGCGCCGGTCGGCGATCCTCGCCAAGCTCTGCCGGTGCCGCATCACCTGCTTCGTGGTGACGAAGGGGCTGGTGCCGCCCACGGAGCTGCTCTCCGCGGCCGAGGCCCGCGGCATCCCGGTGCTCACGACGCCCCTCGAGTCCACCGTCTTCATCAAGCTCCTCTCCGGCTTCCTGGAGGAGCGGCTGGCCACCCGGCTGCACCTGCACTCGGTCCTGCTCGACGTGTTCGGGCTCGGCGTCCTCATCCTCGGGGAGAGCGGGATCGGCAAGTCGGAGTGCGCGCTCGACCTCATCGACCGGGGCCACCGGCTGGTGGCGGACGACGTGGTCGAGGTCAAGCGGATGGGCGACGTGCTGGTGGGGGTCTCGCCGGACCTCACGCGCTTCCACATGGAGCTGCGCGGGCTCGGCGTCCTCAACATCAAGGATCTCTACGGCGTCTCCTCCATGCGCCTCTCCAAGAGGGTGGAGCTCGTCATCCAGCTCGAGCGGTGGGAGGCGGGCAAGGAGTACGACCGGCTGGGGCTGCGCGACGAGACGTTCCTGATCCTCGGCGTCGAGGTGCCTCTCGTCCGCATGCCGGTGGCGCCGGGCCGCAACATCGCGCTGCTCGTCGAGGTGGCGGCGCGCAACCAGCTCCTGCGCGAGGGCGGCTACGACGCGGCCCGGCGCTTCGTGGAGCGGGTCGACGAGCTCGTCGGGTCGCCGGCGAAGCCGAAGCGGCGGGCGCCGAGGAGGCGCGGGTGAGCGGACGCGGCGGCGAGCCGCGGCTCCTCGTGATCACCGGCCTCTCCGGCTCGGGGAAGACGCACGTGTCGCGGGCGCTCGAGGACGCCGGGTGGTTCTGCGTCGACAACCTGCCCACGGCGCTCGTGCCCTCCTTCGCCGACCTCATCCGCCGCTCGGCCGAGCTGCGGCGCTCGGCCCTCGTGGTGGACGTGCGCGAGCGCGGGTTCCCCGAGGCGTTCCCCGGCGTCTACCGCGGGCTGAAGCGGCGCGGGGGCCTCGCCCCGAGCCTCGTGTTCCTGGAGGCGGACGAGCGGACGCTGCTGCGCCGCTTCAGCGAGACCCGGCGGCCCCACCCGCTGGCGGAGGCGGGAGCCGGCCATCGAGGGGATCCGGGCCGAGCGCGAGGCGCTCGGACCCGTCCGGAAGATGGCGGACGTGATCCTCGACACTTCGCGCTTCACCGTGCACCAGCTCCGCGACTACGTGCGCGAGCGCTACGACGTGCGGACGGAGGGCCGGCGCATGGTCGTGTCCGTCCTGTCGTTCGGGTACAAGCACGGGGTCCCGCCCGAGGCCGACCTCGTGTTCGACGCGCGCTTCCTGCGCGAACCCGAACTTCGTCCCGAGGCTGCGGCGGCTCTCCGGGGCGGACGGCCCGGTCGTGGCCTACCTGCGGCGCCAGCCGGAGACGGCCGCCTTCCTGCGGCACGTGCTCGCCCTCGTCCGGTTCGTGCTGCCCCGGCACGAGCGCGAGGGGCGGAGCTACCTGACGATCGCGGTGGGCTGCACCGGCGGACGGCACCGGTCGGTGATGCTCGCGAACGCGGTGGGGGCGGCGGTGAAGGAGCGGGGCTTCCCGGTGCGCGTCGTCCACCGGGACCTGAAGCTGGGGTGAGCACATGATCGGCATCGTGGTGGTGACGCACGGCCGGATCGCGGAGGAGCTGGTGAACGCGGCGCGCACGATCGTGGGGGAACTCCCCGCCATCGCCGCCGTGTCGATCGGCTGGGGCGACGACCCCGTCGCCGCCAACGCGGCGATCGAGAAGGGGCTGGCCGAGGCGGGGGCCGGCGACACCCTCGTCCTCACCGACATGTTCGGGGGGACGCCCACCAACCTGAGCCTTCCCTACCTCTCGGACAGGGTCGAGATCGTCACCGGGGTGAACCTGCCCATGATCATCAAGGCCTCGGCCCTGCGGGAGGGGGCCCTCGTCGAGGTCGCCCGGGCCGTCCGCGAGCAGGGCAAGGGGGCCATCTACGTGGCCAGCGAGATCCTGGCGAGAAGGCCCGCGTGATCCGCCGCGAGCTCGCCATCCGGAACCGGCTCGGGCTGCACGCCCGCGCCGCCGCCCGCTTCGTGCACACCGCGAGCCGCTACCGCTCGCGGGTCACGGCCGGCCGCGACGGCCGGGTCATGGACGGCAAGTCGATCCTCGGCATCCTGCTGCTGGCGGCCTCCCAGGGGACGGCCATCGAGGTGACGGTCGAGGGAGAGGACGAGGAGGGGGCGATGGACGCGCTGGCCGCGCTCGTGGAAGGCGGCTTCGGGGAGGAGGCGTGAGCCACCTGCACGGCACCGGGGTCTCGCCGGGCATCGCGGTGGGGCGTGCCCTCGTCATGGAGCGCGACGCCGCCCCCGTCTTCCGACTCGCCGTGCCCGCGGACCGGGTGGAGGGCGAGGTCCACCGCCTCGAGGAGGCGATCGCGTCCTCCCGGGAGCAGCTTCGCGCCATCAAGGAGCGGCTCTCCCGCGAGGTGGGAGCGCCCCACGCCTACATCTTCGACGCCCATCTCCTGATGCTCGACGACCCCCTGCTCCGGGAGCGGGCGGCGGAGGTCGTGCGGGGCGAGCTGGTGAACGCGGAGTGGGCGCTGCGCGCGGTCTCCGAGAGCCTGCACGCGCTCTTCAGCCAGTTCAGCGACGCGTACCTGCGGGAGCGCAGCACCGATCTCGACGACGTGATCGGGCGCATCCAGCTCAACCTGCGCGGCTCGGCGGAGGCGCCGTCCCTGAGCACGGCTGCCCGGCCCCGTCGTCCTGGTGGCCGGGGACCTGACACCTTCCGAGGCGGCCGAGCTCGACTGGGACCGCGTGCTGGCCATCGTGACGGACGTCGGCTCCTCGACGTACCACACCGCCATCATCGCCCGCTCCCTGGGGATCCCCGCGGTGGCCGGCCTCAAGGAGGCCACGAGGCAGATTCCCCCGGGCGGCCTGGTGGCGGTGGACGGGACCCGGGGCGAGGTGGTGGTGGAGCCGTCGGGCGCCGCCCTCGAGATCCTCGGGGCGGCGCAGGAGGCGTACCGGCGCGAGGAGGAGCGCCTGCGGGGGACGCGAGCCCTCGCCGCGCGCACACTGGACGGCGTCGTCGTGCGGCTCGAGGCGAACGTGGAGTTCCCGGAAGAGGCGGCCACGGCGCAGCTCTACGGCGCCGAGGGCATCGGCCTCTTCCGCTCCGAGTACCTCCTCGGCCGCGGGCTGCGCTTCCCCAGCGAGGAGCAGCAGCTCGACGTCTATCGTCGGCTCGTCGAGCAGATGCACCCGCACCCGGTCACCGTGCGCACCTGGGACGTGGGGCTCGAAGCCCTGGGTCCCGCGGGGCCCACGAGCCCGAACCCCGCGCTCGGGGAGAGGGCGCTGCGGCTTCTCCGTCGCTCACCCGATCCCTTCCGCGTGCAGCTGCGCGCCCTTCTGCGCGCCGGAAGGCAGGGCCCGATCCGGATCATGTTCCCCTTCGTCAGCGGCCCCGGCGACCTCCGGCTCGCCCTCACCCTGCTGGAGCAGGTGAAGGCCGAGCTGCAGGCGGAGGGCGTGCCCTTCCGCGAGGACGTCCCGGTCGGCGTGAACCTCGAAGTGCCGAGCGCGGCCGTGGTCGCCGACCTCCTGGCCCGGGAGGTGGACTTCTTCAGCGTGGGGACGAACGACCTCATCCAGTACCTGCTCGCGGTGGACCGGACGGACCCCCGCGTCTCCTCCCTCTACGAGCCGCTGCACCCTGCCGTGCTGCGCACCCTGGGGACGATCGCGGCGGCGGCGCAGGCCCACGACCGGCCGCTCTCGGTGTGCGGCGAGATGGCCGGCCAGCCCCTCGAGGCCGTCCTGCTGGTCGGCCTCGGCTTCCGCTCGCTGTCGATGGCTCCCTCCGCCATCCCGCGCGTCAAGGAGGCGGTGCGCGCGGTGCGCGCGGCGGACGCGCGCGCGCTCGCCGAGCGGTGCCTCTCTCTCGCGACGTGCGGCGAGATCGAAGCGCTGGTGCGGAGCGCGCTGCCCCTGGCCGCCGCTCCCCCGGAGCCGGGGAGGGCGGTCCCCGCGGCTCAGTAGCGCGCGGTCGCCCGCAGGGCGGCGGCGAGGGTGGCGACCTGGGGGAGGATGGCGTCCTCCAGGGCCGGGTTGTAGCCCACGAAGGTGTCGAGCGCCCCGACGCGGCGGACGGGGGCGTCGAGGTGCTCGAAGAGCTCGCCCGCCACGCGCGCCGCGATCTCCGCGCCGTAGCCCCAGGAGAGGCTGTCTTCGTGGGCCACGACCACTCGCCCCGTCCGGCGCACGCTGGCCGCGATGGCCTCCCAGTCGTAGGGGTTGAGCGTCCGCAGGTCGAGCACCTCGGCCTCGATCCCCTCGAGGGCGACCTGCCGGGACGCGACCAGCGAGCGGTGCACCAGCGCTCCGAACGTGACGACGGTGACGTCCCGGCCCTCCCGCACGCACGCCGCCTTCCCGAAGGGAATGGTGTAGTCGGGGCCGGGGTAGAGGCCCTTGTTGTGGGCCTGGCGGTAGAGGTGCTTGTGTTCCAGGAAGATCACCGGGTCGTCGCCGCGGATGGCGGTGCGGAGCAGGCCGTTCGCGTCCTGGGCGTTCGAGGGGAGCACGACGCGGAGGCCCGGCACGTGCGTGAACAGGACCTCCCCGCACTGGCTGTGGTAGACGGCGCCGCCCTGCAAGTAGCCCCCGTAGGTCACCCGGATCACCACCGGGCACTTGAAGGCCCCGTTGGAGCGCCAGCGGATGAGCGCGAGCTCGTTGCGGATCTGCATGTAGGCCGGCCAGACGTAGTCGACGAACTGGATCTCGACCACGGGCTTGAGCCCTCGCGTGGCCATGCCGATCGCCCGCCCTACGATGTTGGCCTCGGCCAGAGGGGTGTTGAAGACCCGGTGCGAGCCATGCCGCCGCTGCAGGTTGTGAGTGACCTTGAAGACGCCGCCCTTGCCCTTGACCTCGGCGAGGCTCGGCTCGCGAGAGCAGTCGGCGACGTCCTGCCCGAAGACGACGACGCGCGGATCGCGGGCCATCTCGTCGTGGAGGCACGCGTTCAGGAGGTCGACCATCGTCCGGGGGGGGCCCTGGGGGATCGGCTCGGTGACGAGGTCCGGAGAGGTCGGGTCGCAGGCCGGCGAATACAGGTGCAGCGTGGCGCTCTCCGGGGCTGGACCGGAAGCGCCGAGGGCGGCGTCCGCCGCGGCCGTCACCTGCCGGTCGACCTCCTCCCGCACCGCCTGGAGCTGGTCCGCGGTCGCGAAGCCCTCTTCGACGAGGCGCCGGGGGAAGACGGTCAGGGGGTCCCGAGCGGCGTCGACGGCGCGCTCTGCCGCCGATCGATACAGCGCCTCGTCGTCCGACAGCGAGTGCGAGTAGGGGCGGATGACCCGGGCGTGGACGAGGGCGGGCCCCTGCCGCGAACGGCACCATGCCACCGCCTCGCGCAGCGTCGACAGGCTCGCCAGGGGGTCGCAGCCGTCCACCTCGCGCACCAGAAGGTTCGGGAACGAGCGCACCAGCCTCGAGATGCTCCCCCCGGCCGTCTGCACCTCGACCGGCACGGAGATCGCGTAGCCGTTGTCCTCGACCAGGTAGAGCACGGGCAGCTTGAGGTTCGAGGCGGTGTTCAGGCTTTCCCAGAACTCGCCCTCGGACGTCGTGCCGTCGCCGCAGGAGCAGTAGACCACCTCGTCGCTGGTGAACGACGGGGGCGGAGCGTCCGGGACGCGCCCGGAAGCGAGGTAGAGCCCGGCCTCCGCACACCCCACGGCCTGGAGGAACTGCGTGCCGGTCGGGGATGACCTGGTGACGACGTTGAGCCTCGGCTGGCACCAGTGGGAGGGCATCTGCCGCCCTCCCGAGCTCGGGTCGTCCCGGGCTCCGACCGCGCCCAGCATCATGTCGCCGGGTGACATGCCGAGCTGGAGGAGGAGCGCACGGTCACGGTAGTAGGCATAGAACCAGTCGTGGCCCGGCTGGAGTGCCATGCCCGCCGCCACCAGGACGGCCTCGTGGCCCGCTCCGCTGATCTGGAAGAAGACCCGGTTCTGCCGCTTGAGCAGGATCTCCTTGTCGTCGATCCGCCGCGACAGGAGCATGGTGCGGTACATCGCGAGGAGGGTCAGGCCGTCGAGGCGCAGCCGGCGGTCGGGCGTCGGTGTCACCAGGTCTCTCTCCATCTTCGGGATTCCCCGCCGCGCCGCGGGCGACGAAACGCGCGATCCGCGATTCTACCGCAGCGCGGCGGCTGGCCACCGCCGGCGGAGCGGCTCGCGGCAGAAGCGCTCGGCGTCGCCGGCGGCGGCGGGGATGGGAGCGGCGCCCCAACAGGGCCAGAGGCCGTATACCCTGTCGGGCGGCCCCGCCAAAGAGCTTGGTCCCCGTACGTCGTCGTGTTAAAGTCTGCGAGTCGGAGTTGGACTACCGTGCAGGCGCAGCAACGCTCTCGAGCCGAGCGCCGTAGACGAGGCTCCCGGGTGCCCCCTCCTGCTGCTACCGGTGAGCCTGGAGTGTGTAGTTTGTCTACAGACTCTGGGCACGGGGAGTTCCCGGGATGGGTCGACCGGCCGTGGACGGGTCGTTTCCCGCGCGGATCAGCCGCAGCTTGGCTCTGGCAATGGGAGTGCTGGTGGCGGTGGTCCTGCTGGTCGGAGGGACCTCGCTCGCCCTGGCCACCCGGATCTTCTTGAACAACGACGCCGTGACCGACGAGTACAACCACCTCCTGCGGCTCGACCAGGTCCATTCCGTCTTCGACGACCTGATCTTCGAGCTTCACCAGATGGACCGCACGGGACGACTCGACCGCACGACGCATGCCCTCCTCATGCAAGAGGAGATCGTGCGGCGGCTGGAGGGGATCAGTGGGATGCATCGAAGCGAGCTGGGCGCTGCCGAGCCGCAGCACGTGGCCAGTCTGGGCAACCTCCGCCGGCTGAGCGACGAGGGACTGGCCGTCGCGAAACGCCAGGTCGCCGGCGCCGGCCGCCTCGCCGCGTCCGACCTCGAGTGGCTGAACCGGGCGACCCACGAGGTGCCCCGCCACGCGGAGAGTCTCGCCGAGGTCCATCGATCCCGCATCGCCCGCCTGCTCGAGAGCAGCCAACAGCTCATCCGGGCCATCGTCGCCCTGTACGTGGCCTTCATGGTCGTGGGCGGGGCGCTCGTCCTCGCCGCCAGCCTCGCCGCGAGCCGCGGCATCGCCACCCCCTGAGGAAGCTCGCCGCCGCCGCCCAGGAGATCGCCGAGGGCCGCCTCGAGACCCGGGTCCGGGTCCACTCCACGAACGAGATCGGTCTGCTCTCCCACACGTTCAACCTCATGGCCGACCGGTTGCAGGAGCACGAGCGCGAGCTGCGCCGCACGCAGGGTGCGCTCGAGGAGAAGGTGCGGGAGATCAAGGTCCTGTACCGGATCGGCACGGAGATCTCGCGCCTCCAGCAGCTCGACCGGGTCCTCCAGTCGGTGGTGGACAAGACGCGGGAGCTGCTGCGTGGCGACGCCGCGGCATTGTGCCTGTTCGCCCCCGGCGGCGGGGATCTCGTGGCACAGGCGACGAGCGGCCCCCCCGAGGCGTTCCGAGCGGGAAGTGAGTCGGCGACAGGCGAGCCCCCGCCGGGCGAAGGCCTGGAGCGCGGTGACGCCAAGAGCCCGCTCATCCGTCCCGAGTTCGCGAGAGCTCAGCTCGGCGCACCCCTCCGCGCGGGGGACGCCCTCACGGGCGCTCTCCACGTCAGCACGCGCGAGGAGCGGGAGTTCACCCCGAACGACGCCGAGCTGCTCGCCGCCCTGGCAACGCAAGCGGGCATCGCCATCGAAAGGACGAGACTCTCGGACGAGGTCCGGAGCCTCGCCGCCGTCCAGGAGCGCGAGCGCCTGGCCCGTGAGATGCACGACGGCCTCGCCCAGGCGCTGGGCCTGCTCCACCTGAAGCTGCAGGGCGCCCTGGCCCGCTCGGCCGACATGCCGGCCATCGCCGACGCCCTGCGCGAGATGGTGGACATCACCGCGGGCGCGTACGAAGAGGTGCGGCAGTCGATCTTCGGCCTCCGCACGTCCGTCTCGCGCGGGCTGGGGCTCGTTCCCACGCTCACCGAGTACCTGCACGAGTTCAGCGTGCACAGCGGGATTGCCGTCGAGCTCGAGTCCGCCCGCCGGTTCGCTCGGCCCGATCCCTCCCGCATCCGAGGTCCAGGCCGTCCGCATCATCCAGGAGGCGCTCGCCAACGTGCGGAAGCACGCCCGGGCCGACCACGCCCGCGTCCGCCTCGCAACGGGACGGCGCCTGGGTCCGGGTGGCAGTCGAAGACGACGGCGTGGGGTGGGATCCTCAGACTCTGCCGGTTCGGCTCCACTTCGGTCTCCAGACCATGCGCGAGCGGGCCGAGGGCCTCGGAGGACGGCTGGAGATCGACACGGCGCCCGGCCGCGGCACGCACATCGTGGCGACACTTCCAGGCAACGGCGCATGAGCACCATCCGCGTCCTGCTGGCGGACGACCACGCCCTCTTTCGGCGGGGAGTGGCGAGCCTCCTCGCGGCCGAAAGCGACTTCGAGGTGGTCGGGGAGGCCGTCGATGGCCAGCAGGCCGTGGAGATGGCCCGCGAGCTGATGCCGGACGTGATCCTGATGGACATCTCCATGCCGGTCATGGACGGGCTGGAAGCCACGCGCCGGATCAAGGCGGAGATCCCCTACGTGAGGATCGTCATCCTCACCGCGTCCGACGGGGAGCGCAACCTCTTCGAAGCCGTCAAGAGCGGTGCGCAGGGGTACATCCTGAAGAAGATCGAGCCGCAGGCGCTCTACGGCACCCTGCGAGGGGTCGTCCGGGGCGAGGCCCCCGTGTCGCGGGCGATGGCGGGACGGCTTCTCGAGGAGTTCGCCCGCCAGGCCCGGCAGCCCGGCCCCGCAGCGCTTGCTGCCGAGCTGACCGCGCGCGAGAAGGAGGTGCTCGAGCAGGTGACGCGGGGCATCAGCAACAAGGAGATCGCGGCGGCGCTGGCGATCGCCGAGAACACCGTCAAGAACCACCTGAAGAACATCCTCGAGAAGCTGCACCTCGAGAACCGGGTGCAGGCCGCCACCTTCGCCCTGCGCCAGGGTCTGGCCGAGAAGCCCCCCGGGCAAGCGAGCTAGACGACCACAACGCCGACCCGGCATGACGCTGGCGGCCCCTCAAAGCCGATACCACCCGAAAGGGCCATCTCCGCATGGCCCTTCAGGGTCGAGCGCGCTGGCCCGACGAGGGGATGGCCCCACACGGGAGGCGCCGCGTAGAGTGGAAGCGGTATTCCGGCACATGACTCCGATCCGCGTCCCGCCCGCGGACGAGAAGCCGCAGGCACTCTACGGCACGCTGCGAGTTTCCAGCATGCTCTGGCTCGGCCTCGGACTTGCGGCGGCCTATTGGCTGCTGGAGTCCCTGATACACACCCTCGTCTTCGACGGCGGAACGCTTGCCGCCAACCTGCTCGGCCACGATCCCAATGAGCTCTGGATGCGCCTCTTCACCGCGGTGGTGCTGGTGGGTGTGGGCGGGATCGCCGCAAGATCGGTACGGGCCGAGCACCACCTGAAGGTGGATGCGGAGCGCCTTGGCCACTTGTTGCGCTTCGTGGACCAGGTACGGCAGGGCGTCCAGCACAAGGCGGAAGAGGACCCCACGTCGTCGTTGCGGGAGGCGACCTCTGCCGCGCCCGAGCGCCGCGAGCCGCCCGCCCCGGACGCGAACTTCGACGGCCTTCGGATCGAGAATTTGGCGCGGGGCGATGAGATCGAGATGCTGAGTCGGATGCTCCAGGACCTGTCTCATCTTCTCGAGATGCGGTTCAAGGAGCTTTCCTTCCTCCTGCAGCTGACCCACGAGATCAACGAGGGGCTGCTGCTCGACGAGATACTGGCGAGAGCCTACGAGACCCTGCGGTCCGTCATACCCTGTAGTCGGCTCGGCATAGCCTTGCTCGCCGACGACGGCCAGACGGCGTACACCCGGTGGGTCCGGTCGGACAGCCCGGAGGTCCGGCTGGGGGCCGGCTACAGCGCGCCGATCCGTGGCAGCAGCCTTCAACGGATCATCGAGTCCCAGGAGCCGAGGATCATCAACGACCTGGAGGAATACCTGCAAGAGCATCCGCAGTCCGAGTCCACGCGTCTGATGATCGCCGAAGGCATCCGCTCGAGCTTGACCTGTCCGCTCATCGCCATGGGAAAGCCGGTAGGGTTCGCCTTCTTCTCGAGCCGGCGCCGCGATTCGTACCGGGCTGTGCACGTCGACATGTTCAAGCTGATCGCCGGCCACTTTGCGGTCGTCGTGGACAAGGGCAATACCTACCAGCAGACCCTGCAAGAGAAGGAGAGGTCGGAGTCCCTGCTGCTGAATGTCATGCCGGCCAGGATCGCCGATCGCTTGCGCTCGGGAGAGGAGACCATTGCGGAGTGCCTCCCCGACGTCACCGTCCTCTTTGCGGATATCGTGGACTTCACCGACATCGCGAGCTCGCTCTCGCCCGAGTGCGTCGTCGGCGTCCTCCACGACGTCTTTGGCCAG
This sequence comes from uncultured Acidobacteriota bacterium, assembly GCA_963697835.1. Classification (GTDB taxonomy): domain Bacteria; phylum Acidobacteriota; class Vicinamibacteria; order Fen-336; family Fen-336; genus DATBSL01. The sequence goes on from CAVOPG010000002.1 coordinate 286,473, forward strand.
TGCGATCGTCTCTGCGACCGTTACGGTGTCGAGAAGATAAAGACGGTGGGTGACGAGTACATGGCGATCAGCGGCCCGTCCGTGGCAGACGGCAACGGACCTCTGGTCAGCGTTGCCGAGCTGGCCCTCGACATGCTCGGGTCGGTTGGACGGGTCCGTTACCCGGACGGGCGACCGGTGCGGATCCGGATCGGCATTCACACAGGCCCGGTCGTGGCCGGGGTCATCGGCCAGAAGAAGTTCGCCTATGACATCTGGGGGGACACCGTCAATGTCGCGAGCCGAATGGAATCGACTGGCGAGCCGGGACGGATCCACGTCACCGAGGCGGTCTACTCGCGGCTGCGGGAGGAGTTCCTGTTCGAGTGCCGCGGCGAGGTCGAGGTCAAGGGCAAGGGCGGCATGGCGACGTACTTCCTCGATGCCAAGCGGCAATCGCCGGACGGCGCTCCCCGGCCTTCCCGAGAGAGCGAGGAGTAGGCGGTGCCGAGCCTCGTCCCCCGAAAGGGCCATGCCGGCCTAGCCCTTCATCTCGCGTTTACTGGCCCGAGAAGGGGATGGCCCCGCAGGGTGGGCGCGCGTTACACTAAATGCGGTTTCGGCGCATGACTGCGATCCGCGTCCTGCTCGCGGACGACTACGCCCTCTTCCGCCGAGGGTTGGCGAGCCTCCTCGCAGCCGAGAGCGACTTCGAGGTGATCGGCGAGGCGGTCGACGGCCTTCAGGCCCTGGAGATGACCCGGGAGCTGATGCCGGACGTGATCCTGATGGACGTCTCCATGCCGGTCATGAACGGGCTGGAGGCCACGTGCCGGATCAAGGCCGAGATGCCCTACGCGAGGATCGTCATCCTCACGATCTCCGACGGAGAGAGCAGCCTCCTCGAGGCCGTCAAGAGCGGGGCGGATGGATACCTCCCGCACAAGGTCGAGCCGCAGGTGCTCTACGGCACCCTGCGGGGGATCGCCCGGGGTGAGGCTCCCGTGTCACGGACCATGGCGGCGCGGCTCCTCGAGGAGTTCGGCCGAAGGGGCGAACCGGGCGCCGCGGCGGCGGCCTCCGTCGCCGGGTTGACCGTGCGCGAGAGAGAGGTCCTCCAGCAGGTGGCCCGGGGCAGGAACAGCGAGGAGATCGCGAAGTCGCTGGCGATCGCCGAGAACGCCGTCAAGAACCACCTGAAGAACGTCCTCGAGAAGGTACACCTCGAGAGCCGGGCCCAGGCCGCCGCGCCCGCCCTCCGCTAAGCAGCTCCTACGGACGCTCTTCCTCATCCCCCACTTCAGTCCATAGCCCATGGGGGGGACTTGCGGCACGACCTCGGTGCCCGCCCTGAACTCGTGGCCGTGAGCCGACCGCTGGCGGCCAACGGAGACGGTTGGGCGGCTTCGTAATCCACGCCCGTGCCGTTGTCGCCCTCGACAGCTCTCCACTCCCGTCTGCGTCCATCAGTTGCTATTAACGATTGCTAACGCCGTTAGTATCCGCTAGAGTAGAGGCATGAAGACCACCCGTCGCAGGGTGCGCAGGGTCGCCTCCCGCTCGGCCCCTGCTCCCAACCGGTGGCCCGCGCCCCTCGGGTCGGTGGCTCGCGAGGTCGAGATCCCGTTGCCGGCGGCCTTGAAGGAGCTTCGCAGTCTCGAGGGTGGCTCGGTCGCGCTCGTCGACGTGGAAAGAGACCATCTGAAGTTGCGGTTCTTCAGTTCTTCCTTCGTCGAGGACGAGGGCTCGACTCTCACCTCGTCGGAGGAGGCCGCCCTCACGGAAGGTGGGGTCGAGCCCGTCTCCGGCGAAGACGTGCTGATGGTCCAGGCGCAGTCAGCGGCGGCGTACCAGGGACTCCGTGCGACGAGCCTCACCGTCGAGGAAGCAGCCGCACGTCTTGGAGTCAACACCAGCCGGATCCGACAGCGCCTGGCCGACCGGTCCCTCTACGGCGTGAAGGACGGGCATACGTGGCTTCTGCCAGCTTTCCAGTTCGGGTCGAAGACACTCGTGCCGGGCGTCAGCGTCGTCGTCCGGAGGCTGCCGCCGGATATCGGCGTTCTGGCGGCCGCTCGATGGTTCAGCAGCCCGAACCCTGACCTCTGCACTCGCGACGACGACGAGCGGGCGCTGACGCCGCTGCAGTGGCTCCTCGGCGGCAATCCGCCCGAGGCCGCTGCTGAGCTTGCCGCTGCGCTGTAGGTGCCTAGATTCCCCGGACCGCCGTCTCGGGGGCAGCTCGCCGCTCGCCTTCCGCCCGACGTCAAGATCCTCCGTAGAGGCACGGTTCTCTGGCGGATCTACTACAGGGGCGGGGCCCATCCCACTGCCTGGGACCGTTTCCGCCACTGGGGGCCCGTGCCGAACGTGCGCTTCGATCACCATTCCACTCCCGCTCGGCAGCAGCCCCGCGGCATTCTCTACGGCGGCGTGCGCGTGTACACGTGCTTCGCCGAGGTCTTCCAGGACACGCGAACGATCGAGCGCTCGCGTAACCGGCCATGGCTGGCAGGGTTCGAGCTGATCCGGAACGTGTCCCTCCTCGACCTCACGGGAACGTGGCCCACGAAAGCCGGGGCGTCGATGGTGCTCAACTCGGGACGGCGCGATCGCGCGAGAGCATGGTCACTGCGCGTCTACGAGGACTACCCGACGGTCGAGGGGCTTTACTACCCGTCTTCGATGGACGGCAACCGACCGACGCTGGCGCTCTACGAGCGGGCTCAGAGCGCTCTGCCGGCTCGGCCCGTGTTCGACCGAGCTCTCGCGGATCCGGCGGTGAATCGCGCCGTCGTGAAGGCAGCGTTGCTCTTCAACTACGGGGTGGAGCCGTAGGCGACTCGGGCGATGCACCTGCGAGTGAAGGGAAGGGAGACTGCGCGTGCACGCGCCGGCCAAAAAAAAGACCGGGGAGGGATTGCTCCCTCCCCGATCCTTCAACCGCTCTTCTTACTCAGGGGCCCGTGCGAATGGGGAACGGCAGGGCGTTGCTCCAGGCGGACGGTCCGCTGATGTTGTCGTTCGCGCGGATCCTGAAGTAGAAGGTGGTGTTGCGCGGCAAGGTCTGCGTGGCACTCCTCGCGGCGGCCGCAGCCGTGGAGGTGTTGAGGCCGGTCGTGAACGAGGCGTTCGTGGCGCGCTGGATCGTGAAGTTGGTCGGGTTGGTGAGGACTTGCCACGTCAGCGTAGCCGTGTAGTTCGGGCCGGTGGGGTTCTTCACGACCGAGACGGTGAAATTGGTCGGCGCCGCCGCGATCGGGGGCACTACCGCGTTGGTGGGGCCCACGAAGCTAGCCGACAGCCCGACTGCGTTCACCGCCCACACCCGGTAAGCGTAGGTGTTGCCGGACAGTACCGTAGTATCGGTGTAGTTGACGGCGCCCACGCCGGTTCTCGGTCCCGGCAGCGCGATCTGCGCGAAGTTGCCGCAAGTCGTTGCAGTGGTGCCACCGTGCAGCGCTCCACCACAAAGCCGGTCTCGTTGGTCGCGTTGTCCCTCCACGTCAGTCTCACCTGCGGTCCTGCTTGTACGGTTGTCGTCAGGAGGGTCGGATTCAACGGTATCGTCGCTGTTGGGGTCCCGACCACGACTGGCAGTGTGCCGGAAACCGAGTCGGCAAACAGCGTGGGGAAGCCTGCCGTTTGCACGTCGCCGACCGTGGCACCTATCGCGAACACCCTGTACCAGTAGGGATTGTTGTTCGCGACGGTTGTGTCTCGGAATGTCACAACGTTCGGCCCAAGCGCGAACGACCTCACTCCGATCGTGAACGCGCTGTCCGATGCCCTCTGGACGGTGAACCCCGCCTCCGTCAGGGAGTTGTCAACCCAGGTCAAGGTGACGACCCGGTTGGCGGCGGGGCCGGTCACGGTGTAAGTGGTGGAGAGAGTAGGTGGCTTCGGAGGAACGGCAAACACCAGGGAGTGCATCATGTCCATCTCTTCATGGGCGAGAATGTGACAGTGCCACACGTACTCCCAGCCGAAGTTGACGAAGTGGTTCCGGATCTCCGCTATCGCGTTTCCGGCCGGGTCGAACCATCCCGCGGGCGGCGGTGCGATCAGCGTGGCCCCCTCAGGCAGCGTCGGGTCGATCAGGCGGATGCTGTCGGACACCGCGAACGGGAGCTGCGTTGGAGTCGGAACGGTCGGTCTCATCGCGAGGTACGTGATCTCGAGAGGGTTCACCCTGAAGGTGTCCTTCCAGCCCATCTCAATCGGGTCGTTGGGCAACAGGATCCCGTCCTGGCCAAGGCGGTTGACGAGTTGGGCATGGAAGAGGTGGGTGTGGATGGTGTGGCTATCCACGCCGTTGTGGAAGATCCTCCAGATCTGCGTCCCGTCGGGCATCACGCCGACCGGAGTCCCTTCGACTGAGCCCATGACGACATCGGTGGGCGGGGCCGCATAGCCGTAGGGAATCAACACATGGACCGGAGAGAGCGGGTTCGAAAGCCCGAGCATGCCGCTCATCCGGCCGAACTGGGTGTCGTACACGCCGCCCATCTCGTCATGCATGGCCTTCATCTCGAGCGGGAGCGTGAGGGCAGGCTGAAGAACGCCGTTTTCGTCGATGGGCTGGAAGGTCTTCGCTTGTTCGGCGATCTGGATGAACTGAGCCGCAGCCGTCGTGGGGAACGTGGCGTTGTAGGCGGAGTTGAAGGCCGCCTGAGGAATGATGAGCGGATGCTGCGACACCTCGAAGACGCCTCTCTTGGTTGCGGTCTTCGCGAAGACGGCCTGGAGATTCGCGAGAGTGACGCCAGAAGTCGGCGTCGTGACCGCCGTTCCCACGCGGATCTGCATGATGGTTCGGGTGTTGGGGCCGTAACCGGGCTGCGTGGTGGGCGCGCCGCCGACGTCCATCTGGTTGGCGACACCGGTGAAGTAGTCGTACACCGGGACGCCGGCAGGGAAGGCCGCGGGGGCATCGTTGTAGAGGATGAGTGTCTTGCCTGCGTAGGCGCTGAAGTCAACCACTACATCCGCGCGCTCCGCCGATCCCAGGAGAAGCGAGTGCTGATTGACGTTGCCGAAGTTGAAGGTAGTCGGGTTGAGGTTCCAGCCGACGGGCTTCTGGGGCACCACGACCGGCTTCGGCATGAAGCCGCCTTCGGTGCCGATCATGCCACCAGTCCGGTCCCTGCGTCGCATCGGATCGGGAATGCCGCTCGGCCAGTCGGCATACTGGTTTGGCTGGCCGGCGGTCGAGATCATCTTGACCTCGGTGCAGTCCTCCGCGGCACTGCCGCCGTCCCGTCGCAGAGAACGGTGGGGTGCCGGGGACACCGGGGGTGCCGGGGGCGGGGACCCAGGACGTTCTTGTCCGCGGCGACATAGAGCTGCAGGTTGAACATCCGGTCATTGGCGGCACTCAGGACGCGGAACCGATACGCCTTCGGTTCCACCTCCATGTACGGGTAGGCGGTGCCGTTGACGGTGGGGGTGTCCATGAAGCCCTCGCCCGGAATGGAGGGGTTCGGCACGCCCGGCCTCATCGGCGGTTCCCAGGGAGCGTTGGTCGGGTCATAGTACTCATTCGGGACTGGTCCGACGTCGATGCATCCCACTGGGCCCCCACCGACGCACTCGGGGACCGGCGGATTGAACCAGGGACCATAGTGCCAGCGGCCGACGGCATTCGTGCCGGCGAGGTCCCACGGATTCTGGGCCGACAGGTAGACGTGGGGGTACCAGAGGTCCCCGGTAACTGCGTCGGTTATATTCCCAGTTCCTGGGTCTCTTGGCCCTGTCCCCCAGTTCCACGTGGGGTCCTGAGCGAAGATCGTATCCTTGTCCACCCAGGTCCTGTCCTGGATGACCAGCGGAATGCCGATGTCGGGGAGGACCTTCGGGTAGGTTCCGGGGATTGGAACACCGAGAGGATCGACGCCGTTGATACCCGTCACGTTGGTGCCGTTGATCATGTCCTGGTCAACGGCGTCCGTGAGCACGTATCCGGCGGCCTCGCCGGCATAGACGTTGAGACGCGTGATGCCCATGGCATGGTCGTGGTAGAACTGCAACCGGGCGCTCTGCGCGTTGGTGTAGAAGAAGGTCATGCACCCACTGTTCGGAGCGTCGCAGTCAGTGCCCATGTCCGGGACGTTCCGCACGCTGACGCCCTTGGGGTAGGGGGTGACTTCGCTAGCAGGCGTAATCCACTGGTGGGTGTTGCCGTCACTGATCCAGACGGTGTTGTTGCCGTGGAGGTGGATGGTGGCCCGGTTCTGTGCGTACTTGTCGCCCGCCGAACCCGGCGGCGCCGGTCCGAGCCCGGACCCCGGGACGGTTCCGTCCACCGGAATGAAGAGGTCTCCAGCGGCGCCAGTGGGAAGCAGGTTGTAGAACTTGATGCGAACCGGCACCGGCGCGCCCGCTGCACCCGCGCCATGTACGCTACCCATGCGCCACGATGACAGGCCCCAGGGAATGGGGGGGTTCCACAGCCATGGCTTGAGTGCCGTCGGGCTTCAGTATCGGAGTGCCGTCCGGATTGTTCAGGGCGATTCCGGTGCCGGCCATGGTTGCAGTGTGCAACTGCACGTAGCCCCTGAGCCTGGTTGCCGGCAGGCTCGAGTGCATCTTCTCCGTGAATTCGACCAGGGCGATTTCGTAGTAGTCGGCCGCCTGCCCGCTAAACGTGACATGTTCGGCAGCGGCAACCGGGATGTACTGGCCAAGGACGTTGGCGGCGCCAGGCCCCAGCCCCGGCAGCTTGTCGACGAACTTGGGCATGCCGCTGCCGACGTCGAAGGGGCCACCGATGACCGCGTCCGCGATCGCGCCGGCGCCGCATGGGGGCTGCGGGAATACTCCGCACATGGTAGGGTCATCGGTGATGGTGACAACGGGAGCACTATACGCGGCGCCTCCGCCGTTGAGGGTGAGAGCGGTAATGGTGCCTCCCACGGCTGTGGCAGTAACGGTAGCCTGTGTTGTGGCCGTGCCATAAGCATCGTCGACGAAGACCAGAGGGGCGTTATACCCGCTGCCTCCGTCCACGAGAGTGACCGTAGCGACGGGACCCTTCGGGAGCGGGCTGTAGGCCCAGTTGCCGTAGGGACCGAAGTAATGCGGGATCCCGCCCGGACCCTCATTGCCCGGGAGCGGTGGGGCGGCAGCGGTCACAGCCGTTCCTGTTCCCTGGGTAACGAACGCGCCTGCACCCTGTTTTCGCGCCTGGGCGGCGCGCCCGGCGACACCCGGTCTCAGGCCGAGCCTGGCCGCGCGCTTTGCCGCGGCCTTCTTGTCGGCGGCGGTGATCCGCTTCTTCGGCTTTTTCGCGTCCGCCTTGTTCGTCTCTGTCGTGTCCGCCCTGGCCGGCTCGGGCGCTGCTGCGCCAGCCGCGAGGGTCTTGTCAACGCCCCAGGTAATGGCAGTCAGTGCCACCACCAGGGTCAAGAACCTGTTGCCTCTCATGTCCTGTCCCCCCTCATGAACTCCGCGAGGCCTTGACCACCACTCGAGGATCTCGATGGACGGGGTAACGAGGTGCGTGGCGGTGTGTCCATGGCCTTCCGGGTGCAGACAGGGTAGCGAGGGCAACGTTTCCCTTCTATCCCCCGTTGGGGCACCTTCGTCGGAGGAGAAGGGCTATGCGCCATAGCCCTTTCGGGTAGGGTGGCGGAGACGGGACTGAGCTATGATCCGAAGTGATCGATATGAAGCTCGCCAGCTACATCTCGCTGGGGCTGCTCCTCGCGGGCGCGTCCTTCATGGCCGGTGCCCGGTGGGCCGGCAGGCCCACCGGGCCCCCTTCGCCGCAGAAGACCATCCTCGCCTACGCCTGCCCGATGCATCCGCAGTACCGGTCGGACCGCCCGGGCGACTGTCCCTCCTGCGGCATGCGCCTCGAGCCCGTGCACGAGGAGGGCGGGGCGAAACCGGCGGCGGCCGGCGACGGGACGGCACTTCCGGCCGGCGCGGTCTTGGTGAGCCCCGAGCGCCAGCAGACGATCGGGGTGAGGCTCGGCGTCGTGGAGCGCGTCTCCGGCACGCGAACCCTGCGGACGACCGGCCGCGTGGCGCCCAACGAGAACGCCGTGTACCCGCTCGTCGCCGGCGCGGACGGCCTGGTGCGCGAGGTGCGGGGCGCGACGACGGGATCGCTCGTGAAGAAGGACGAGGTCCTGCTCTCGTTCCACGCCCCGGAGTTCGTCAACGCCCAGATAGCGTATTTCACGCAGCTCGACACGCTCGGCCGCGCTTCCGACGTGCAGCAGACCCGCGTGGCCGACGGGGTCGAGCGCTTCGGCAACACCCTGCGCAACATGGGCGTCTCCGAGGAGCAGCTCGCCGAGATGCGCACGAAGCGCCAGCTCAGGCAGTACATCCAGATCGTCTCGCCGGTCGACGGCTTCGTGCTCGAGCGCAAGGCGTCCGTCGGCCTGAGCTGCGATCGGGGTTTCGAGTTCTACCGCATCGCCGACCTGCGCCGGGTGTGGATCCTCGCCGACGTGTACGAGAACCAGGCGCCGTTCATCCGCGCCGGGTCGAAGGCCCGTATCACCTCGCAGGACCAGAATCGTCAGTTCGAAGCCAGGGTCAGCCGCGCGGAGCCGATTTTCGACGAGGCGACCCGCACGCTGAAGGTGCGGCTGGAAACCGACAATCCCGCCTTCGCGCTCAAGCCGGGGATGTTCGTGGACGTCCGGTTCGACATCGAGCTGCCGCCGTCGCTGGCCGTCCCTGCCGAGGCGATCGTGGACTCGGGCCTGCGCAAGACCGTGTTCGTCGACCGGGGCAACGGGTACTTCGAGCCCCGTTCGGTCGAGACTGGCTGGCGGCTCAGCGACCAGGTGGAGGTCAGCAAGGGGCTGATGGCCGGCGAGCGGATCGTGATCTCGGGCACGTTCCTGATCGATTCCGAGAGCCGCATGAAGGCGGCCCAGGGCCTCTTCGGCCCCGTGGCGAGGGACCCGATGTGCGGCATGGAGGTGGACGAGAAGCGCGCGGCCGCAGCGGGCACGACGTCGGCGTACGAGGGCAAGACCTACTACTTCTGCGCCGAGGAGTGCAAGAAGCGGTTCGACGCGGAACCGGCCAAGCACGCCCAGGCCAGGTGAACGTCGCGGCTTGACCGCGCCGCGTCACTGAACGCTCCGGGGGCCGTGGTGATCGACAGAGTCATCGACTTCTCGGTCCGGAACAAGTTCCTCGTCCTCCTGCTGGTCGGCGCGGCGGCGGTGGCCGGCGCCTGGTCGCTCCAGCGCGTCCCGCTCGACGCCATCCCCGACCTCAGCGACACGCAGGTCATCATCTACTCGCGCTGGGACCGGAGCCCCGACGTCGTCGAGGCGCAGGTCACCTACCCGATCGTCACCGCGATGCTGGGCGCGCCGAACGTCCGGGCCGTCCGCGGCTTCTCCGACTTCGGCTACTCGTTCGTCTACGTCATCTTCGAGGACGGCACCGACATCTACTGGGCGCGCACGCGGACGCTCGAGTACCTCTCGGGCGTCCTCGGCCGCCTGCCCCAGGACGCGAAGACGGAGCTCGGGCCCGACGCAACCGGCCTCGGCTGGGTCTTCCAGTACGCGCTCGTCGACAAGTCGGGCCAGCGCAGCCTCGCCGACCTGCGCTCGTACCAGGACTGGACCCTGCGCTACTACCTCAAGTCGGTCCCCGGCGTCGCCGAGGTCGCGTCGCTCGGCGGCTTCGGCCGCCAGTACCAGGTCAACGTCGATCCGAACAAGCTCCGGAACTACGGCCTCTCGATCCAGCGCGTGGTCGAGGCGGTGCGCGGCGGGAACATCGAGGCCGGCGGCCGGCTGATCGAGTTCGGCGGCACCGAGTACATGGTGCGCGGCCGCGGCTACGCCCAGTCGATCGCCGACTTCGAGAGCATCGTCGTCTCGGCGAGCCGAGAGCGGCACGCCGATCCGCGTGCGGGACATCGGCCAGGTCGTCCTCGGGCCCGACCTGCGGCGCGGCGTGTCGGATCTCGACGGCACCGGCGAGGCGGTCTCGGGCATCATCGTCATGCGCCAGGGCGAGAACGCCCTCGACGTCATCGACCGCGTCAAGAAGCGCATCAAGGAGATCGAGCCCGGCCTGCCCGACCGGGCGTGTCGATCGTCCCGATCTACGACCGCTCCGACCTCATCCGGCGCGCCATCGACAACGTCACGGAGACGCTCATCGAGGTCATCCTGACCGTCGTCTTCATCGTCCTGCTCTTCCTCTGGCACGTGCCGAGCGCGCTCATCCCCATCATCACCATCCCGGTCGCCGTGCTCATCTCGTTCATCCCGTTCCGGATGCTCGGCATCACCGCGAACATCATGTCGCTCGGCGGCATCGCCATCGCGATGGGCGAGCTCGTCGACGCGGCGATCGTCGTCGTCGAGCAGACGCACAAGAAGCTGGAGGAGCGCGACCCGCGCGGGCGAGGCGGTCGACCACAAGGCGGTGATCATCGACGCGGTGAAGGAGGTGGCGCCGGCCAGCTTCTTCGCGCTGCTCGTCATCGCCGTCTCCTTCCTGCCGGTCCTCACGCTCGAGGCGCAGGAGGGGCGGCTCTTCAAGCCGCTCGCCTACACGAAGACCCTGGCGATGATCGTGGCGGCGTTCCTGGCCATCACGCTCGACCCGGCGCTGCGCCTGCTCTTCACGCGGCTCCGCCGCTTCGAGTTCCGGCCCGCGGTGGCTGTGCGCGCGTCGCCAACACGGTGCTCGTCGGCCACATCCACTCCGAGGACGACGCACCCCATCAGCCGCGTCCTGGTCCGCCTCTACGAGCCGGTCGTGCGCTGGTCGCTGCGCTGGAAGTGGGCGGTGATCGGCGCCTCCCTCGCGCTGATCCTGGCGACGGTGCCGGTCTTCCTGAAGCTCGGCTCGGAGTTCATGCCGCCGCTCGACGAGGGGGCGCTCTTCTACATGCCCACGACGATGCCCGGCATCTCGATCACCGAGGCGCAGACGCTGCTCCAGGTGAGCGACCGGATCATCCGGCAGTTCCCCGAGGTCGATCGCGTGCTCGGCAAGGCGGGCCGCGCCGACACGAGCACCGACCCCGCGCCGCTCTCGATGCTGGAGACGGTCATCACCCTCAAGCCGCACGCCGAGTGGCGGCGCGTGCCGACGTGGTACTCCGGCGTGGGCGCCGGAGTGGCTGAAGCCGGTCTTCCGGCCGATCACCTCGGATCGCATCTCGACGGAGGAGCTCGTCAACCAGCTCGACCGAGGCGCTCAAGCTGCCGGGCGTCTCCAACGCCTGGACGATGCCGATCAAGGCGCGGATCGACATGCTGACGACCGGCATCCGCACGCCGCTCGGCCTCAAGATCTCCGGCGCCGACCTCCGGACGATCGAGGACATCGGCAGCGCAGATCGAAGGCCTCCTGCCGTCGGTGCGCGGCACGCGCAACGTGTTCGCGGAGCGGACGGGCGGCGGCTTCTTCCTCGACGTCGAGTGGAACCGCGACGAGCTGGCGCGCTACGGCCTGAGCATGGACGAGGCGCAGACCGTCGTGCAGAACGCGATCGGCGGCGAGAACGTCACGACGACGGTCGAGGGCCGGGAGCGCTACCCGGTCAACGTCCGCTACATGCGCGACTTCCGCTCGGACTTCGAGGCGCTCGGCCGCGTGCTCGTCCCGGCCTCGGGCGGCGAGCGGCAGATCCCGCTGGGCCAGCTGGCCACGATCAAGGTCGCCACCGGGCCGGCCATGATTCGAAACGAGGACGGCCTGCTGACCGGCTACGTGTTCGTGGACGTGGACGGCCGGGACCTCGAGCAGCTACGTGGAGGAGGCGGACCGGCTGATCCGGGAGAAGGTCAAGCTGCCCGCCGGGATACGCGGCGCTCTGGAGCGGCCAGTACGAGGCGATGGCGCGCGTGCGCGACCGGCTGACCTACGTCGTCCCGCTCACGCTCTTCCTCGTGTTCCTCCTGCTCTACTTCAACACGCGGTCGCTGACGAAGACGGCCATCGTCGCGCTGGCGGTGCCGTTCTCCGCCATCGGCGCCGTCTGGTATCTCTACCTGCTCGGCTACAACATGAGCATCGCCGTGTGGGTGGGCCTGATCGCGCTCATGGGCGTGGACGCCGAGACGGGCGTCTTCATGCTCCTCTACCTCGACCTCGCCTACGAGCAGGCGAAGAAGGGAGGGCCGGCTGCGGTCGCTGGCCGACCTGCAGGAGACGATCGTGCACGGCGCGGCCAAGCGGCTGCGGCCGAAGTTCATGACCGTGGCGACGACGTTCATCGGCTTCTTCCCGATCATGTGGGCGACGGGCACCGGGTCGGACGTGTGGAAGCGGATCGCGGCGCCGATGATCGGGCGGCATCTTCACGTCGTTCCTGCTCGAGCTCGTCGTCTATCCGGCCATCTACGAGATCTGGAAGTGGCACTTCGAGGTGAAGCCTGGGCTTGCCGCGGCTCCGGTGGCGCAAGAGTGAAGGGCGGTCTGACCGAAGGGACGCTGGGCACACATCCGAAAGGACTGACACGATGCGATGGCAGTTGACGTTTGTGGTCATGGCAGGGGCGGCGCTCGCCGGCGCGCAGGAAGCGCCTCCGCTCGCGACCGAGAAGGACAGGCTGAGCTATGCGATGGGGATGGACCTGGGCCAGCAGCTGAAGACGCAGTCCGTGGACGTCGACCCGGCCGTGTTCGGCCGGGGGCTCGCGGATGCGCTGTCGGGCGGCAAGACGCTCCTGACCACGGAAGAGGCCAAGGCGGCGATCGCCGAGCTCCAGAAGGCGATGATCGTCAAGCGGGCCGAGGCGTCGAGGCTCGCGGGCGAGAAGAACAAGGCAGGAGGGCGCGGCGTTCCTCGCCGCCAACGGGGCGAAGGAAGGGGTCGTCACCCTACCGAGCGGCCTGCAGTACAAGGTCCTGACGACCGGCACCGGCAGGAAGCCCGCCCTCGAGGACACGGTCGTCTGCCGGTACCGCCTCAGCCTCGTCGGCGGCAAGGAGATCGACAGCTCCGAGAAGCGCGGCCAGCCGTTCACGATACCGGTCAAGAGCGCCATCAAGGGCTGGACCGAGGTCCTTCAGCTCATGCCGGTCGGATCGAAGTGGGAGGTGTTCGTTCCCCCGAACCTCGGCTATGGCGAGCGCGGCGCGGGGACCGACATCGGCCCGAACGCGACGCTCGACTTCGAGATCGAGCTCGTCGACATCAAGTAGGCGGATCGGCCCTCACTCGAAGTAGCCGTTGACGTCGAGGACGAGGTGGACGCTGCCCGAACCCTGGCCCGAGTAGAACGCCAGGTCTCCGGCCGCCCCGAGGCTCACGATCCCGTTGTTGGCGCGGGTCTGGCCGGCCGCGAAGTTCAGGGTCGAGGCCCCCGGCCTGGGGGGCCCGACCGGGTAGACGCTGATGAAGCCGCCGGCGGTGGCCGCCACGGCGGTGACATTGAACGACAGCGCCTTCGCGGTCGCAGGAATGGCGCAGGCCCCCACGATCGTCAAAGTCCGCTCCTGGTGGGCGCCGAGCGGCAGGCCGCTCCACGGCCCCAGCAGCTCGCGGCTGTCGAGAACGCGACAGGGGCTCACCGTGTAGTAGCCCGCGCCCGGGACGGCGGCGAACGTGGCCGTGGCCGTGCGGGCCATGTCCATCGTCAGCTGGCAGGTGAGGCTCGTCCCGCTGCAGCTGCCGCCGCTCCAGCCCTCGAACGTCGACGTCGGCCCTGGCTCGGCCGTCAGCGTGACGACGGTTCCCGCGGTGTAGCTCTCGCTGCAGTCCGAGCCGCAGTCGATCCCGGCCGGCGTCGAGGTTACCTTGCCTGAGCCGGAGCCGGCGGTGCTGACGCTCAGCAGATAGGTCGCCAGGTCGTCGTTGGTGATCGTGCCGATGCCCTGGCCGTCCGAGATCGTGGCGTTCGACAGGCCCGCTCAGGTTGACGATGAGGGTCTCGTTCGCCTCGTTCTTCACGTCCCCGTTCACGGTCACGTTCACCGGCTGGGTCGTCACCCCAGGGGCAAAGCTCAGCGTCCCCGAGGCGGCGACGTAGTCGCCGTCGGCCGTCGTGGCAGTCCCGTCGGTGGTGGCGTAGCCCACCGTCACTGTCTGACCACTCACAGCCGAGAGCGAGATGGTGAAGCCCAGCGTCGTCGTCCCCGAGTTGCCCTCGGCGACGGCGACGTCGTTGATCGAGAGCGCCGGTACGGCGTCGTCGTTGTTGATCGTGCCGAAACCCTGGCTGTCCGAGATCGTGGCGCTCGTCGGCACGCTGAGGTTGACGGTGAGAGTCTCGTTCCCCTCGTTCTTCCCGTCCCCGTTCACGGTCACGCTCACGGGCTGGGTCGTCACGCCAGGGGCAAAGCTCAGCGTCCCCGAGGCGGCGACGTAGTCGCCGTCGGCCGTCGTGGCAGTCCCGTCGGTGGTGGCGTAGCCCACCGTCACTGTCTGACCACTCACAGCCGAGAGCGAGATGGTGAAGCCCAGCGTCGTCGTCCCCGAGTTCCCCTCGGCGACGGCGACGTCGTCTATCGAGAGCGCCGGTACGGCGTCGTCGTTGTTGATCGTGCCGAAACCCTGGCTGTCCGAGATCGTGGCGCTCGTCGCCACGCTGAGGTTGACGATGAGGGTCTCGTTCCCCTCGTTCTTCACGTCCCCGTTCACGGTCACGCTCACGGGCTGGGTCGTCACGCCAGGGGCAAAGCTCAGCGTCCCCGAGGCGGCGAGGTAGTCGCCGTCGGCCGTCGTGGCGGTCCCGTTGGCAGCGGCGTAGTCTACAGTCACCGTCTGACCACTCACCGCCGAGAGGGAGACCGTGAAGCCCAGCGTCGTCGTGCCCGAGTTGCCCTCGTCAATCGCGACGTCGTCGATCGAGAGCGCCGGGGCGACGTCGTCGTTGGTGATCGTGCCGAGGCCCTGGTTGTCCGAGATCGTGGCGTTGGTCGGCGCGCTGAGGTTGACGGTGAGGGTCTCGTTCGCCTCGTTCTTCACGTCCCCGTTCACGGTCACGCTCACCGGCTGGGTCGTCACGCCAGGGGCAAAGCTCAGCGTCCCCGAAACGGCGAGGTAGTCGCCGTCCGCCGTCGTGGCAGTCCCGTTGGCAGCGGCGTAGCCGACAGTCACCGTCTGACCACTCACCGCCGAGAGCGAGACGGTGAAGCCCAGCGTGCTCGTGCCCGAGTTGCCCTCGTCAATCGCGATGTCGTCGATCGAGAGCGTCGGGGCGGCGTCGTCGTTGTTGATCGTGCCGAGGCCCTGGCTGTCCGAGATCGTGGCGTTGGTCGGCGCGCTGAGGTTCACGTTGAGGGTCTCGTTCGCTTCGTTCTTCACGTCTTCGTTCACGGTCACGCTCACGGGCTGGGTCGTCACGCCAGGGGCAAAGCTCAGCGTCCCCGAGGCGGCGACGTAGTCGGCGTCGTCCGTCGTCGCGGTCCCGTTGGCGGCGGCGTAGCCGACAGTCACCGTCTGACCACTCACCGCCGAAAGCGAGACCGTGAAGCCCAGCGTCGTCGTGCCCGAGTTGCCCTCGTCAATCGCGACGTCGTCGATCGAGAGCGCCGGTACGGCGTCGTCGTTGTTGATCGTCCCGATGCCCTGGCTGTCAGAGACCGACGCGTTCGTCGGCACGCTGAGGTTGACGGTGAGCGTCTCGTTCGCTTCGTTCTTCACGTCCCCGGTCACGGTCACGCTCACGGGCTGGGTCGTCACGCCAGGGGCAAAGCTCAGCGTCCCCGAGGCGGCGACGTAGTCGGCGTCGTCCGTCGTCGCGGTCCCGTTGGCGGCGGCGTAGCCGACAGTCACCGTCTGACCACTCACCGCCGAGAGCGAGACCGTGAAGCCCAGCGTCGTCGTGCCCGAGTTGCCCTCGTCAATCGCGACGTCGTCGATCGCGAGCGCAGGCATGGCGTCGTCGTTGGTGATCGTGCCGAGGCCCTGGCCGTCCGAGATCGTCGCGCTGGTCGGCGCGCTGAGGTTGACGGTGAGGGTCTCGTTCGCCTCGTTCTTCACGTCCCCGGTCACGGTCACGCTCACGGGCTGGGTCGTCACGCCAGGGGCAAAGGTCAGCGTGCCCGAGGCGGCGACGTAGTCGCCGTCGGCCGTCGTGGCGGTCCCGTTGGCAGCGGCGTAGCCCACGGTCACTGTCTGACCACTCACCGCCGAGAGGGAGACCGTGAAGGCCAGCGTCGTCACGCCCGAGTTGCCCTCGTCAATCGCGACGTCGTCGATGGAGAGCGCCGGCACGACGTCGTCGTTGTTGATCGTGCCGAGGCCCTGGCTGTCCGAGACAGTGGCGTTCGTCCGCGCGCTGAGGTTGATGGTGAGGGTCTCGTTAGCCTCGTTCTTCACGTCCCCGTTCACGGTCACGCTCACGGGCTGGGTCGTCACGCCAGGGGCAAAGGTCAGCGTGCCCGAGGCGGCGACGTAGTCGCCGTCGGCCGTCGTGGCGGTCCCGTCGGCGGTGGTGTAGCCCACCGTGACCGTCTGGCTACTCGGCGCCGAGAGCGAAACGGTGAAGCCCAGCGCCGTCGTCCCCGCATTGCCTTCCGCGACGGCGACGTCGTCGATGGAGAACGCCGGCACGACGTCGTCGTTGGTGATCGTGCCGAGGCCCTGGCTGTCCGAGATCGTCGCGTTGGTCGGCAGGCTGAGGTTGATGGTGAGGGTGTCGTTCGCCTCGTACTTCACGTCCCCGTTCACGGTCACGCTCACCGGCTGGGTCGTGACGCCAGGGGCGAAGGTCAGCGTGCCCGAGGCGGCGAGGTAGTCGCCGTCCGCCGTCGTGGCCGAGCCATCGGCAGTGGCGTAGCCCACCGTGACCGTCTGGCTACTCGCCGCCGAGAGCGAGACGGTGAAGCCGAGCGCCGTCGTCCCTGCATTGCCTTCCGCGACGGCGACGTCGTCGATCGAGAGCGCGGGTATGGCGTCGTCGTTGTTGATCGTGCCGAGACCCTGGCTGTCCAAGATCGTCGCGTTCGTCGGTACGCTGAGGTTGACGGTGAGGGTCTCGCTCGCCTCGTTCTTCACGTCCCCGTTCACGGTCACGCTCACCGGCTGGGTCGTCACCCCAGGGGCAAAGCTCAGCGTGCCCGAGGCGGCGAGGTAGTCGCCGTCCGCCGTCGTGGCGGTTCCGTCGGCGGTGGCGTAGGCCACCGTGACCGTCTGGCTACTCGGCGCCGAGAGCGAGGCGGTGAAGCCGAGAGTCGTCGTCCCCGCATTGCCTTCCGCGACGGCGACGTCGTCGATGGACAGGGCCGGGACGGCGTCGTCGTTATTGATCGTGCCGAGGCCTTGGTTGTCCGAGATCGTGGCGTTCGTCGGCACGCTGAGGTCGACGGTGAGGGTCTCGTTCGCCTCGTTCTTCACGTCCCCGTTCACGGTCACGCTCACGGGCTGGGTCGTCACGCCAGGGGCGAAGCTCAGCGTGCCCGAGGCGGCGAGGTAGTCGCCGTCCGCCGTCGTGGCGGTCCCGTCGGCGGTGGCGTAGGCCACCGTGACCGTCTGGCTACTCGGCGCCGAGAGCGAGGCGGTGAAGCCGAGAGTCGTCGTCCCCGCATTGCCTTCCGCGACGGCGACGTCGTCGATCGAGAGCGCGGGGACGGCGTCGTCGTTGTTGATCGTGCCGAGGCCCTGGCTGTCCAAGATCGTCGCGTTCGTCGGTAGGCTGAGGTTGACGGTGAGGGTCTCGTTCGCCTCGTTCTTCACGTCCCCGTTCACGGTCACGCTCACCGGCTGGGTCGTCACGCCAGGGGCGAAGCTCAGCGTCCCCGAGGCGGCGAGGTAGTCGCCGTCCGCCGTCGTGGCGGTCCCGTCGGCGGTGGCGTAGGCCACCGTGACCGTCTGGCTACTCGGCGCCGAGAGCGAGGCGGTGAAGCCCAGCGTCGTCGTCCCCGCATTGCCTTCCGCGACGGCGACGTCGTCGATGGACAGGGCCGGGACGGCGTCGTCGTTATTGATCGTGCCGAGGCCTTGGTTGTCCGAGATCGTGGCGTTCGTCGGCACGCTGAGGTCGACGGTGAGGGTCTCGTTCGCCTCGTTCTTCACGTCCCCGTTCACGGTCACGCTCACGGGCTGGGTCGTCACGCCAGGGGCGAAGCTCAGCGTGCCCGAGGCGGCGAGGTAGTCGCCGTCCGCCGTCGTGGCGGTCCCGTCGGCGGTGGCGTAGGCCACCGTGACCGTCTGGCTACTCGGCGCCGAGAGCGAGACGGTGAAGCCCAGCGTCGTCGTCCCCGCATTGCCTTCCGCGACGGCGACGTCGTCGATCGAGAGCGCGGGGACGGCGTCGTCGTTGGTGATCGTGCCGAGGCCCTGGCTGTCCAAGATCGTCGCGTTCGTCGGCAGCGCTGAGGTTGACGGTGAGGGTCTCGTTCGCCTCGTTCTTCACGTCCCCGTTCACGGTCACGCTCACCGGCTGGGTCGTCACGCCAGGGGCGAAGGTCAGCGTGCCCGAGGCGGCGAGGTAGTCGCCGTCCGCCGTCGTGGCGGTCCCGTCGGCGGTGGCGTAGGCCACCGTGACCGTCTGGCTACTCGCCGCCGAGAGCGAGACGGTGAAGCCGAGCGTCGTCGTCCCTGCATTGCCTTCCGCGACGGCGACGTCGTCGATCGAGAGCGCGGGGACGGCGTCGTCGTTGGTGATCGTGCCGAGGCCCTGGCTGTCCAAGATCGTCGCGTTCGTCGGCACGCTGAGGTTGACGGTGAGGGTCTCGTTCGCCTCGTTCTTCACGTCCCCGTTCACGGTCACGCTCACGGGCTGGGTCGTCACGCCAGGGGCGAAGGTCAGCGTGCCCGAGGCGGCGAGGTAGTCGCCGTCCGCCGTCGTGGCGGTCCCGTCGGCGGTGGCGTAGGCCACCGTGACCGTCTGGCTACTCGCCGCCGAGAGCGAGACGGTGAAGCCGAGCGTCGTCGTCCCCGCATTGCCTTCCGCGACGGCGACGTCGTCGATCGAGAGCGCGGGGACGGCGTCGTCGTTGGTGATCGTGCCGAGGCCCTGGCTGTCCGAGATCGTCGCGTTCGTCGGCACGCTGAGGTTGACGGTGAGGGTCTCGTTCGCCTCGTTCTTCACGTCCCCGTTCACGGTCACGCTCACCGGCTGGGTCGTCACGCCAGGGGCGAAGGTCAGCGTGCCCGAGGCGGCGAGGTAGTCGCCGTCCGCCGTCGTGGCGGTCCCGTCGGCGGTGGCGTAGCCCACCGTGACCGTCTGGCCACTCGCCGCCGAGAGCGAGACGGTGAAGCCCAGCGTCGTCGTCCCCGCATTGCCTTCCGCGACGGCGACGTCGTCGATCGAGAGCGCGGGGACGGCGTCGTCGTTGGTGATCGTGCCGAGGCCCTGGCTGTCCGAGATCGTGGCGTTCGTCGGCACGCTGAGGTTGACGGTGAGGGTCTCGTTCGCCTCGTTCTTCACGTCCCCGTTCACGGTCACGCTCACCGGCTGGGTCGTCACGCCGGGGGCGAAGGTCAGCGTCCCCGAGGCGGCGAGGTAGTCGCCGTCCGCCGTCGTGGCGGTCCCGTCGGCGGTGGCGTAGCCGACCGTGACCGTCTGACCACTCGCCGCCGAGAGCGAGACGGTGAAGCCCAGCGTCGTCGTCCCCGCGTTGCCCTCCGCGACGGCGACGTCGTCGATCGAGAGCGCGGGGACGGCGTCGTCGTTGGTGATCGTGCCGAGGCCCTGGCTGTCCGAGATCGTCGCGTTCGTCGGCACGCTGAGGTTGACGGTGAGGGTCTCGTTCGCCTCGTTCTTCACGTCCCCGTTCACGGTCACGCTCACCGGCTGGGTCGTCACGCCGGGGGCGAAGCTCAGCGTCCCCGAGGCGGCGAGGTAGTCGCCGTCCGCCGTCGTGGCGGTCCCGTCGGCGGTGGCGTAGCCCACCGTGACCGTCTGGCTACTCGCCGCCGAGAGCGAGACGGTGAAGCCGAGAGTCGTCGTCCCCGCATTGCCTTCCGCGACGGCGACGTCGTCGATCGAGAGCGCGGGGACGGCGTCGTCGTTGGTGATCGTGCCGAGGCCCTGGCTGTCCGAGATCGTGGCGTTCGTCGGCGCGCTGAGGTTGACGGTGAGGGTCTCGTTCGCCTCGTTCTTCACGTCCCCGTTCACGGTCACGCTCACGGGCTGGGTCGTCACGCCAGGGGCGAAGGTCAGCGTCCCCGAGGCGGCGACGTAGTCGCCGTCCGCCGTCGTGGCGGTCCCGTCGGCGGTGGCGTAGCCCACCGTGACCGTCTGGCTACTCGCCGCCGAGAGCGAGACGGTGAAGCCCAGCGTCGTCGTCCCCGCGTTGCCTTCCGCGACGGCGACGTCGTCGATCGAGAGCGCGGGGACGGCGTCGTCGTTGGTGATCGTGCCGAGGCCCTGGCTGTCCGAGATCGTGGCGTTCGTCGGCACGCTGAGGTTGACGGTGAGGGTCTCGTTCGCCTCGTTCTTCACGTCCCCGTTCACGGTCACGCTCACGGGCTGGGTCGTCGACGCCGGGGGCGAAGGTCAGCGTCCCCGAGGCGGCGACGTAGTCGCCGTCCGCCGTCGTGGCGGTCCCGTCGGCGGTGGCGTAGCCGACCGTCACCGTCTGACCACTCACCGCCGAGAGCGAGACGGTGAAGCCCAGCGTCGTCGTCCCCGAGTTGCCTTCGGCGACGGCGACGTCGTTGATCGAGAGCGCGGGGACGGCGTCGTCGTTGGTGATCGTGCCGAGGCCCTGGCTGTCCGAGATCGGGGCGTTCGTCGGCGCGCTGAGGTCGACGGTGAGGGTCTCGTTCGCCTCGTACTTCACGTCCCCGTTCACGGTCACGCTCACGGGCTGGGTCGTCACGCCGGGGGCAAAGGTCAGCGTCCCCGAGGCGGCGAGGTAGTCGCCGTCCGCCGTCGTGGCGGTTCCGTCGGTGGTGGTGTAGCCCACAGTGACCGTCTGGCTACTCGCCGCCGAGAGCGAGACGGTGAAGCCGAGAGTCGTCGTCCCCGCATTGCCTTCCGCGACGGCGACGTCGTTGATCGAGAGCGCGGGGGGTATCGGCAGGGGGGTCACCGTCATGTTGTCGGCCACGAATATCGCGGCCGAGTTACAGGCTGGGGGGGCGGGGCCGGCGTCATAGTGGATCACAACGCTGTCGAAGCCCTGTGGCGCGCTCAGGGTAAGAACACCCGTTGGCCACGTCCCGGGATTGGGGGCCGTGGTCGTGCTCGTCGCCACGAACGCGCTGTTCATGTAGCCCGTGATCCGCATCGTCGCCGACGACCCGCAGCCCTCTTCCGAAGGCGCGTACATGATCGAGATGTCTTGAATGGGCGGAAAGAAGCCGACGAGCACATCTGAGAGGGCGAGGCCGTTCGGATAGAGGCAGTTGCCTGCGAACCCCACCGGAAAGAAGCCGATTTCGTTGGCGAGCTGGATCGAGTAGTTCGAACCCGTGGCCGAGAGGCTCGCCGTGATGCCCCCCTCGAACAGTTCGATCGGCAGTGGCGCGTGCAAGGGAGCCGCGTCGAAGTCGAACAACACGCTCTGCGCGCCCGCCTGACTCGCCAGCAGGCTCAGGACCGCGAAGACCAGCAGAGTCTGTTTCTTGATGCATCGCATGGCAGCCCCCATCTGCCTCCATTGATACTCCGCCTGTCAAGCTCGAAGGGCCCACGCTCCCGCCCAACGCCGATCCTGGACCATCGCTGCCGCTGGCGGACGACCACGCGGTTCGGGAAGGCCGACTTACCCCCCCTTCGTTGGATCTCGGATAGTCCGAAAGGGCCTCTCGACAGAACGGGATGACACCGACCGCGTGAACCTGCGCTACGAGGCGACCGGCCTCGGCGCGCGCCAGGCGAGCGTGCGCGCGCAGGGCTACTTCACCCAGGTGGATCATTGGATGACGGACGAGCGGCGGACGTCGTCGCTCGCGAAGGCGCGGGCGTACTCGATGGGCACTCGGGCGGGGACCCGCACGGCGGGCGGCAAGGCGGAGGCGGTCCTCGGCGCCCTGACCCTCGGCGTCGAGGGCTACGAGCGGCGCTGGGACGCCACGAACGAGATGGCGGGATCGGGCTACGTGCCTCAGGCCATGATCCCCGGAGTGTCCGTTCGCGTGGGCGGTGCCTTCGCCGAGTACACACGCTCGCTCGGGCACGGGATGGCGCTCTCCGCCGGGGCGCGCCTCGACGCCGCGCAAAGCGAGGCCGACGGGACGCGGGACAATCAGGCCCTCTACGCGGCCTACCAGGGGACAGCCTCGCTCACCGCCACGGACACGCTCCCTGCCGCGAAAGTGCGCCTCGCGTGGCGCCGCGGGGCCTGGGAGATCGCGGGCGGCGTGGGACACGCGGCCCGCGTGCCCGAGGCGACCGAGCGCTACTTCGCTCTCAAGCGCATGGGCACCGACTGGGTCGGCAACCCCGACCTCGCCCCGAGCCGCAACACCGGCCTCGACGCCGCGATCGGCTTCACGCGCGCCGGCTTCCGCCTCGACCTCGGCCTCTACGCGAGCCGCGTCACCGACTACATCACCGTCTACGACCAGGCCCGCCGCGCCATGCTGCCCGGCGTGATGAACACGACGGCCCGCTCCTTCGCCAACGTGGACGCCACGCTGACGGGGGCCGAGCTGGGCGGGAGCCTGCCGATCCTCTTCGGCCGCGTCTTCGTCTCGGGCGACGTCTCCCACGTCCGCGGCCTCCAGGACGGCGACCCCTCGCGGGGGATCGTGGAGGGCCCTCTCGCGGAGATGCCGCCGCTCCGCGGCCGGGTCGGGGCCCGCTACGACGACGGGCGCCTCTTCGGGTCGGTCGAGGGCGTCTTCGCCGCGGACCAGGATCGGGTGGACGCCTCGCTCAACGAAGCGCACACGCCCGGCTGGGGAGTGATGAACGCCTCAGCCGGCGTGCGACAGTGCCGGCTGCGCGTGACCGTCGGCCTCGCCAACGCCTTCGACCGCCTCTACACCGACCACCTCTCGTATCAGCGCGACCCCTTCCGCTCCGGGGTTCGCGTGCCCGAGCCGGGACGGAGCCTCTTCGCGAACTCCTCTTTCCGCTTCTAGGTTCGGTGTCGTGGGGCCGCCGGCGGGCATCCCCCCCGCCGGCGGCCCCGCCGGTCAGGGTTGGCTAGTCCTCGGCATGGCGGGGCGGGAGGGTTGGATGGAGGTAGCCGTCACTGGAAGTAGCCGTTGACGTCCAGGACGAATTCCACGGTCCCAAGGGCGCGATTCAGGACCTTGACGGTGCCGTCGGGAGCCAGCTTGACGATTGCGTTGTTCGCCCTCGCCGTCGTCCGCGGAAAGTTGAGGAGGGATGCGCTCGGAGGGGACTCGTTACCTGGGTAGACCACGAGATTCCCGGCGACGGTGGCTGCGACTGCCGCCATGTTGACTGACAAGGCCTTGGCCGTGGGCGGAATCCCGCAAAGGCCCGAGAGCGCGAACTGCCGTTCGGTCTGGGCGGCGAGAGCCGGAAAGGCCGCATCGGGTCCGCTGGTCTTGCGCGTGTCGAGCAGGCGGCACGGCGTGAGCGTATTGAGTGCCACGGGTATCGGCACGGGCGTCACCGTCATGTTGTCGGCCACGAATACCGGGCTCCAGTTCGCACAAGCTGGGGGGGCGGCGTCATAGTGGATCACGACGCTGTCGAAGCCCTGTGGAAAGCTCAGGGTCAGGACACCCGTCGGCCACGTCCCGGGATCGGGGGCCGTAGCCGTGCTTGTCGCCACGAACGCGCTGTTCTTGTAGCCCGTGATCCGCATCGTCGCCGACGACACGCAGCCCTGTTCCGAGGGCGCGTACAGGATCGAGATGTCCTGAATGGCCGGAAAGAAGCTGACGAGCAGATCGGAGGGGGAGACGCTGTTCGGATAGAGGCAGTTGCCTTCGAACCCGTCCGGGAAGAAGCCGATTTCGTTGGCGCGCTGGATCGAGTAGCCCAGAGCGGTGCCTGAGAAGCTCGCCGTGATGTCCCCCACGGTCAGGTCGATCGGCAGTGGCGTGTGATAGGGAGTCGAGTCGAAGTCGAACAGCAGGCTCTGAGCCGCCGCCTGGCTCGCCAGCAGGCTCAAGAGGACCAGAGGAGTTTGCTTCTTGATGCATCGCATGACAGCCCCCATCTACCTCCATTGATACCCCTGACACTCCGCCTGTCAAGCTCGAGAGGCCCACGCTTCCGCCAAACCGATCCTGCGAGGAGCGGGCGAACGAGCCCCTCACGCCGACGTGGCCCGCGGCGAGGTGGTGGCGCTGCTCAGGCGACGAGGAGGTCGAGAAGGAAGCGCGCGCCGAAGGCGGTCCGGGCGGGCACGAAGTCGCCGGCAATGCTCACGAGGCGGTCGGCGAGGTCGGGGCGGCGGGCGAGGCGGCGGGCGACGGCGTTCGCCACGTCGGGCCACCCCACCGCGACCTGGAGCACCCGGTTGAAGCGGAACTTGTCGCGGGTGGCGGCGTCGCGGGTGCGCTCGTATCCGACGAGACGGGGCAGGGGCGAGGTCGACGGCCGATCGAGGGCGGCGTCGACGGCCTCGGCGGCGAGCTCGGCGGTCCGGAGCGCGAGAGTGATTCCCTCGCCGGTGAAGGGATCGTAGAACCCGGCGGCGTCGCCGACGAGGACCACTCCGGGAGCGGCTGCGGCGCGGCAATCGAGGGCGAGGGGGCCGATGGCCCGCGGCGGCTCGAGGAGGCGGGCGCGGTCGAGGCGCTCGGCGAGGCGGGGCCAGCGCCGTCGGAGCTCCCGGCGGTAGAAGCGCTCGAGGTCGCCCGCGGCGGGCTTCATGTCGCGCCGGTCCAGGACGAAGGCGACGTTTGCCCTGATGGAGGAGAGCGGCGCGACACCGCAGTAGCCCCCGCTCCCGACGTGCATCTCGCCAAAGAGGCCGAGGGCCTCCATGCCGTCCCAGTAGCCGCGCACCGCGAAGCGACGCATCCGGGGGTTCTCGCGCAGCAGGCCGAGGCTCCGCGCGACGATGCTGCGACGGCCGTCGGCCCCCACCACCACACGGGCGCGCACGACGCAGGGCTCCCCGGCGACGTCGGCCTCCACGCCGAGGTGCCCGCGGACGAGGCGAGTGACGCGTGTCCGCTCCCTGACCTCGGCCCCCGCCCGGCGCGCGGCGTCGAGAAGCGCCTCGTCGAACGCGAGCCGGCGGACCGCGAACCCGGTCCGCTCGTGACCCCGGTACTCCCCGCGGAAGACCGTGCCGTCGGGGGAGACGAGCTGCATCCCGCGGAGGGGGTGCGGCGACAGGGCGCGCACGGCGTCGCTCGCGTCCATCGCGTCGAGGAGGCGCCACGCCTCCGGAGAGACACTCTCGCCGCAGACTTTGTCCCTCGGGAAGCGCGCGGCCTCCAGCAGGAGCACGTCGCGCCCGAGGTGCGAGAGGAAGGTGGCGAGCGCCGAGCCGGCCGGCCCGCCGCCGACGACGACCACGTCGCGGGTCTCCGCGCTCACCGCGGGCTCCGGCCGTCCGGCGCCCCTTGGCGCGCGGCCACGGCGAGCAGGCGGTACGGAAAACGGCGCCGAACCACGACGGCGGGAAGGCCGGCGCGGGCGAAGGCCGTGCGGAGCTCCTCGGCCCGGAAGCCACGGCGGATGGACAGGAGCCCGTCCTCGACGCTCACCCGGCTGCGGAAGAGGAGGGGAAAGGTGGCGCGGCCGAAGAGGAGAGGCACGAGCGCCCGGTGAAGGTCGTTCACCACGAGGGCCCGCCGCGCGAGCCGGTAGAGGCTGCCGAGGAGCCGCGGCAGCTCGTCGTCGCCGAAGTGGTGCAGGAACAGGGAGGCCGTCACCACGTCGAACGCGCCGTCCGCGAACGGTGGACAGCGTACGTCGGCGACTACGCGCCGGACGAGCGGGTGGGCAGCCCGGAGGTGGAGGGCCTTGACGTCCAGGCCCGACCGCCACGAGAGGCCCGGGCAGGCGCGACAGCAGGAAGGCGGGCACGTCGCCCGAGCCGCATCCGACGTCGAGCAGGCGCCCTCCAGGAGGCAAGTGGGGACGCACGGCGCGCAGAAGGCAGCCGCGGTTGCCCAGCCACCGGTTGACGAAGCGCAGATCGGCGAGACTCCGGAGGGTCTCCGCTTCCGGCACGCCCTCGTCGAGCTGCTCGCGGTCGGTGGCCCGGTCCCGGAGACCCAACGGCCGTCTCACGCGAACTCGAGGAGCGCGAGCTCGGCGCCGAAGCCGGGCCCGAAGGCGCCGAGGAGGCCGAGGGCGCCGCCCTCCGGCCGGTGGCGCCGCAGGATCTCGTCGAGGACGAACAGCACGGTCACCGAGCTCATGTTGCCGTGCTCGGCGAGGACGGCCTCGGTGGCGGCGAGATCGTCCGGCCCGAGGCCGAGCCTCTCGGCCATGACCTCGATGACGCGTCGGCCGCCGGGGTGCAGGATGAAGCGGCGGATGTCGTGGCGAGAAAGGCCCCGGGGAGACAGGAACCCCTGGACCACGGGGAGGATCTCGCGCCGGACGAAGGACGCGAGGCCCTTGTCGAGGAGGATCTGCAGGCCCTGGTTCCGGAGCTCGAAGCCCATCATGTGGGTCGTGCCGGGGAAGAAGACGCTCTCGGCGCCCCGCAGGCGTACGAGCCCCGACGCCGCCCTCGGATGACGTGAGCCCACCAGCACGGCGGCGGCGCCGCCGTCGCCGAAGATGGCGGTGGACACGACGTTGGTGGGGGACCGGTCCCACCGCTGGAACGTGAGGCTCGAGAACTCGAGGGCGAGGAGGAGGACGGCGTTTTCGGGATGGGCCGCGAGGTAGTCGGCGGCGCGGGCGAGGCCGACGACCCCGCCGGCGCAGCCCGACTCGGTGATGGGGAGGCGGGCGAGCCGCGGACCGAGAGAGAGCGCGTTCGCGACGTGCGCGTCCACTGCCGGGATCATGAAGCCGGTGCAGGACACGCTCATTACCATGTCGATCCCGCCGGGGGCGAGGCCGGACGCCACGAGCGCGCGGCGGGCGACGTCGGCGCCCGCCCGGCAGGCGATTTCCCGGTACCGTCGGTTCTGGGTCTCGAAGTCGGCGGGGTGGAAGACGTCCTCGATCGGAACGACGCTCGCGCGGGTCTTCACTCCGGCGGAAGCGTAGACGGAGAGGAGCCGCCGTGAGACCGGGGAGGGCTCCTCGCCGAGCCACTCGCGCACCCAGCCGGTCACGACCTCCTGGTCGTAGCGATGCGGAGGGAGGTAGCGCTCGAGCGAGAGCAGGGTGGCCATGTCTCCCGGGCGGTGTGCGGGAGGTCGCTGGCCGGTGTCAGAACGGGACGTCGTCGTCGGAGGCCTGGAAGCCCTCGCCGCCCTCGGCCGGGGGCTCGGCGGGGGCAGAACCGCCGCCCGAGCGCGGGCCGGCCCCGCCCTCGCCGCGGCCGCCGAGCAGCACGAGGCGCGAGCCGGGCCCGCTCACCCGGATGCGAGTGGTGTTCCGCTTGTTGCCGTCCTTGTCGGTCCACTCCTCGTAGCGGACGCTGCCCTCGACGTAGACCGGGCGGCCCTTGGTCACGTAGTCGCGCACCACCTGGGCGGTCTTGCCGAAGACCTCGACCCGGTGCCATTCCGTGCGCTCCTGCTTCTGGCCGCTCTTGTCGTTCCAGACCTCGTTCGTGGCCAGGGTGAAGTTCGCGATGGGCTCGCCGGACTGCGTGTAGCGGATCTCCGGGTCGCGGCCCACGTTCCCGATCAGGATCACCTTGTTGACGGATGCCATGTCCCTCTCTCGCTCCTCAGGGGGTCAGATGCTCGCGGGCGATGCGCGCCGCCTGCGAGTTGGGAAAGCGGTCCACCACGTAGCGGTACTCGACGAGCGCCTGGCTCTTGCGGCCGAGCCTCTCGAGCGCCATGCCCTTCTTCACCCGGCCGTCCGGGATCTTGTCGCTGTCCGGATGGTCCTTGAAGAGGGTGTTCCACGCCTCGATGGCCTCCGCGTACATCTTCTTCGAGTAGAGGCACTCGCCGATCCAGTACTGCGCATTGTCGGTGAAGTCGGTGCCGGGGTAGTTCCGGATGTACTCGGAGAAGCCCTGGATGGCGAGGTCGTAGTTGCCGCGCGCGTAGTCGGCGTAGGCCTGGCTGTAGAGCTCGCGCGGGGCCGGGAGCAGGCGCCGCCGGAGGGGCCGTCGGCGGGGAGCCCGGGCCCGTGGCTCCGGGCGCTGGCGCCGGGGAGGGTGCGCCGGCCGCGGCCGCCTCCCCGGCCGGCAGACCGCCGGGCGGAGCCTGGTTCTGCGCGCGGATGGCCGCGAGGGCCTCGGCCAGCTCGGCGATCCGGTCGGTCAGGTCCTTGACGCTCGCCGCCACCGCCTCGTCCTGCTGCCTCCGGTCGGCGACCCCCTTCTTGAGGAGGGCGTTCTGCTCGGCGACGAGCTCGGTGAGGCGCCGCAGCTCGGCCCGGCTCTCCTCCGAGGCGCGCTGGATCTCCGCGATCTGGCCCTGCAGGCCGGCGATCTGCAGGGCCAGGCGCTCGATGTCCTTGTTGGCCGCGATGGCCGGTGCGGCCGCCAGCAGGGCGACCGTCGCCAGGGCGGCAGCGGGTGTTCGACGGATCACGTTCTCCTCCGTGGCACGCTCGTCGGGAGACGAGAGGCCATCATATAGCAGGGGCGATTTCCAGGCTCCGGCCTAGCGGGACATCGCGAAGTGGGCGCGGCGGTTCTTGGCCCAGGCCGCCTCGTCTGTTCCGGGCTCCAGCGGTCGCTCCTTCCCGAACGAGACGACGCGGAGGCGCTCCGCCGCCACCCCGAGGCTCACCAGGTAGTCGCGGGCGGCGCGGGCGCGCTGCTCTCCGAGCGCCAGGTTGTACTCCACGGTGCCGCGCTCGTCGCAGTGGCCCTCGACCGTCACCCTCACGTCACGGCGGCCCTGCAGCCAGAGCGCGTGCTTCTCGAGGGTGGCGCGCGCCGCGTCGGTGAGCGCGGCGCTGTCGAACTCGAAGTGGATGTCGGCGAGCGGAGAGGCCTCCCCGGAGCCCAGCGCGCTGCCGGCGAGGTCGCTGCCCTCGGCTCCCTCGCCCTGCACGGCGCGCACGTCGGGGCCCTCGTCGAGCGGCTGCGCGGGAGCACGATCGGCGCCCTCGGCCGGGGCGTGCTCGCCGCCGGGAGCGGTGGCGAGCACCGGAGGCGCTTCTTTCCTCCGCACGCGGAAAGGGCGACGAGGACCGCGAGGGTCACGACGAGGCCCGTCACTCGGCGATCGAAGCGATACGGCATGAACCCTCCTCGGATGGGCCCACGGTCACGGACCCCAGTCGGGCTGGGCGTTGTTGCCCGGCCCGGTGGCCAGCGTCTGGAGAGAGCGGCCCTCCCGGTCGGCGATCGTGATCTCCCAGCGCCCGCCCCGGTCGCACGAGAACACGAGGTGGCGGCCGTTCGGGGCCCACGAGGGGTACTCGCACGAGCCCCGGCCCTGGGTGATCTGCCGGACCTGCCGGGTGGCCAGGTCGATGACCGCGATGTCGAAAGCCGCCCGCCTCGAGCCGGGCGGTGTAGGCGATCTCGCTGTACTGCTTCGAAGGGTTCCACGCGCAGCCGTCGTTGTAGTTGCCGATCGTGGTCAGGCGGCGCACGTTGAGGCCCTCGCTGTCCATGGTCCAGATCTGCGGCGTTCCCGTGCGGCTGGACGTGAACGCGATCTCCTGCCCGGTCGGGCTCCAGCACGGCGCGGTGTCGGAAGACTGCGTCGTGGTGAGGCGGCGGGCACCGCTGCCGTCCGCGCTCGGCGACCCAGACGTCCATGTTGCCCGCCCGGCTGCTGGCGAAGGCGAGGCTCTTCCCGTCGGGGCTGAAGGCGGGCGCGAAGGCCTGGCTGTCGCCCTTCTCGCCGCTCAGGTTCGAGACGCTCTGGCCCTCGAAGATCTTCGCGAGGTAGAGGAGCGGCGACCCCTGGCGGTAGGAGACGTAGGCGAGGGCCTTCCCGTCCGGGCGCCAGGCGGGCAGGATGTTGAGCGAGCCGTTCACCGTCACCCGGCGCGGGTTGAAGCCGTCGTAGTCGACGATGTAGAGCTCCTTCGAGCGGCGTTCCTTCGTGGCGTCGCGGTCGGAGACGAAGGCGATCCGCGTGCGCGCGACGCCCTTGTACTGGGTCAGGGTCATGATGTCGTCGGAGGCCTGGTGGGCGAAGACGCGCGGGTTGTCGGGCTTGCCCGAGTAGCGCCGGGCGAGCATCGTGGCGCCGGAGTCCACGAAGAAGACCCGCACCTCGACGGTGAGCTCGCCCCCCGCGACCTCCGGCCCGCGTGGCCACGAGGATCTTGGCGCCGATGCCCTTCCAGTCCTCGAACTGCGGGGCGTCGGGGTTCAGGGGCGGGATCGCGCTCACGAGGCTGTCGGGCACGAACTGGAAGAGCCCCTCGAAGCGCAGGTCGTTGCGCAGCACCTGGGTGAGCGTGCGGCACGCGGCCTGGCTCGCCTCGTCCGGACGGCGCGGCACGCACTCCGGCAGCGCGAAGCGCGGGGTCACGCCGCCGATGACGATCTGCTCGACCTGCTCCTGAGCCACGGCGGCCGCTCGAGGGGCGAGCGCGGCCGCCGTGGCGAAGGCGGTCGTGGTGAAGGCGGCCAGCCGAGCCCCAAGCATCCATGATCTGAACCGTCGAAGGGCGGCGTCTTCTTCTCTAAGAGAGCGCGTCATGAAGTGAGATCTCCGAGGACGGGGGAAGACCGCCCGAGCCAGACACGGCAAAGACGGACCATGACGGAACGGACCATGACAGAACGGACCAGAGAGTGACGCTTCGCCATCGCGCCATGGGGCGAAGCGTCACTGGCGTCACTGGACAGTTTTGAAGAGCGCCTGGATCGTTCGGGGGTTCTGACCATACTCCCTCGGGAGCGGGCCGAAAGGCGCCGCGTTGAGGATGGCCCGCTGGGCCGCCATGTCGAGGAGCGACGCGCCGCTCGGCTGCGTGACGCGGACGCCCGTCACGTTGCCGTCCGGCAGGATCGTGAAGGTGACGCCGACCGCCTGCGTGAAGCCCGCCTTGATCTGCTGGTTCCAGAGCATCCAGATCTTCTGCTGGACCCCGGCCAGGTACCAGTCGCCGCCCGCGTCGGTGCCGTCGGGCACGCCCGGTCCGGGCGGGCCGAACTCGAGACCGGGTGTCGCCGGGCTCCGGCCGCGCCCGCCGGGCACGCCGCCCAGCGGCGCGGTTCCCTTGGCCGGGGTGCCGGTCTGGATCGCGGGCACGGGCGGCGGCTCGGGCGCGCGCTTCGCGGTGCGGCGCGAGTCGGGCAAGGGAAGGGCGTGCGGCTTCGGCTCGGCCCTCGGGGGCTTCAGCACCTGCGGCGGCGCCGGGGGCGCGGCCGAGACCGCCGGTGCCGGCTGCGGGGCGGGGCCCGGCGCCGGCGGCTCCGCCGCGATGGGGGAGCCGCCGCCGCCCCGCGGCAGGACGACGGCGAAGCCGGGCACGACACGGAGCGGAGGCTCGCGCGGCAGGAGCATCGGCAGGGCGAACGGCGAGGCCGGCGAGACCCAGGTGCGCCGCGAGCGACACGAGCACCGTGGCGGGCAGGCCCCGGTCGAGCCGCTGGCGCTCGGCGATCAGCCGGTCGATCGCCTCGTTCACCGGCGCTTCTCCTCCGGCAGCGCGTACACGAAGCCGATGCGGTCAATTCCCGCACGCTTGATCACGTCCACGACCCGGATCACGTCCCCGTAGCGCAGGCCCTCGTCGGCACGCAGGTAGACGACGCTGTCTGGGCTCCCCGAGGTGAGGCCCCGCAGCCGGTCCTCGAGGAGCG
Source organism: uncultured Acidobacteriota bacterium (assembly GCA_963697835.1). Lineage (GTDB taxonomy): Bacteria > Acidobacteriota > Vicinamibacteria > Fen-336 > Fen-336 > DATBSL01. The sequence continues at coordinate 318,045 of CAVOPG010000002.1, forward strand.
CGATGTTGACCGGCTGGTCGGCCACGAAGACGCGACCGTCGGCGCGGATCGAGACCGTGATGCGGTCCTCCTGCGGGATCTGGGGCTGGTTGGCGACCGGCAGCGAGACGTCGATCCCGCGGCTCATCATCGGCGCGGTGACCATGAAGACGAGCAGCAGCACGAGCACCACGTCGACGAGCGGGGTCACGTTGATCTCGCCCAGCATCGACGTGGTGCGCCGCGACCGCAGGCCGCGGTACGCGGAGCCCGCGCCGCTCTCCCCGCTGCCCTGCCCCTGCATCCCTACGTGAAGTTCCTCTCGACGATGTTGAGGAACTCGAGGGCGAAGTCGTCCAGCATCGACGAGAGGACCCTGACCCTGCTGCTGAAGAAGTTGAAGAAGACCGCCGCCGGTATGGCGGCGAAGAGGCCCATCGCGGTGGTGATGAGCGCCTCCGAGATGCCGGGAGCCACGACCGCCAGGTTCGCCGAGCCCATCCGGCCGATGTCGCCGAAGGCGTCCATGATGCCCCACACGGTTCCGAAGAGGCCGATGAACGGCGTCACGGTCGCGGTCGTGGCGAGGAAGCTCAGGCGGCGCTCGAGGCGCGTCGCCTCGACCGTCGCCGCGCGGGCGAGCGAGCGCGAGAGCGAGTCGAGGCTGCGCACGGTGGGCCGTGTGCCCGCCTGCGGGCTCGCCCCCCCTCCGCGCACCTGCTGGTTCACCTCGAGGTAGCCGGCCTGGAAGACGCCCACGAGGGGGCTCGCCTTGAGCTGCGGGCAGACGGCGTTCACTTCGGAGAACTTGCTGCTCTTGCGGAAGATCTCGAGGAACGTGTCGGACTGGGCGTGCGCGCGGTGCAGCGCGAGGCCCTTGTAGAGGATGATGGCCCACGAAAGGAGGGAGAAGACGAGAAGGAAGGCCAGGACGGATCGGGCCATCGGGCCGCTGTGGACGATCAGGCCGACGACACCCCCGGAGAACGCCGGTTCCTGGACCTGGGCCAGCAGGGGGAGAAGGGGCAATGACACCTCTCTAAATTGCGCTAACGATTGAGGATGCCACAACAGCTAGTGGCTGTCAATTTTCTCCGACAAGGCACGTAGCGAGCGGTCCTCGTGCGCCCTTTTGACGCCCTATCATGCGTTTACAGTCGCTCCGGCGCTGTGATATTCTCCACGGAGTCGCGTCCCACATGCTTAAGTTACTACGGATCAACAACATCGCGCTCATTCCGGCGCTCGAGGTCGAGCTCGGCCCCGGCCTGACCCTGCTCACCGGCGAGACCGGGGCCGGCAAGTCGATCCTGATCGACGCGCTCGGGCTGCTGCTGGGCGAGCGGGCCTCACCGGACCTCATCCGTTCGGGGGAAGAGCGGGCGGCGGTCGAGGCCGTCTTCGAGATCGAGGGCACGACGGCGCTCCTCGAGGAGCGCGGGCTCAGCGCGGACGGGGACGAGGTGGTGATCCGCCGCGAGCTGCAGTCGAGCGGGAAGGGCCGAGCGACGGTGAACGGGGCCCTCGTGCCCGTGAGCCTCCTGCGGGACCTGGCGCCGCGTCTCACGGTGATCCACGGTCAGCACGAGCCCCAGGGGCTTCTCGACCCCTCGACCCACCTCGACCTGCTGGACCACTTCGCCGGGGCCGACGACGGCCGCCCGCTCGCCGAGTTCTTCCGCGACCTGCGCGCGGCCGAGGCCGCTCTCGAGCGCCTCCGGGGCGATCGGCGCGAGGCGGAGCGGCGGCGCGAGATGCTCGAGTTCCAGGCGAACGAGATCGAGCGCGCCGGGCTCGCGGTGGGCGAGGAGGAGGCGCTGCGCGTCGAGAAGGCGCGGCAGGCCAACGCCGGCCGACTCGCCGCGCTCAGCGGCGAGGCCTACGGCCTGCTCTACGACGACGAGGGAGCGGCCCTCTCTCGCCTCGGCCAGGTGTTCCGGCGGGTCGAGGACCTCGCCGCGATCGACCCGTCGTTCCAGCCCTTCCTCGAGGCGCGGGCGGGCGCGCTCGCGCCGCTCGAGGACCTGGCGCTGCGGCTACGCGACTACCACGAGCAGCTCGAGGTCAGCCCCGGCCGCCTCGACGAGATCGAGGGCCGCCTGGCCATCCTCGAGCGACTCAAGAAGAAGTACGGCGCCACGGTCGACGAGGTCCTGGCCTTCGGCGAGCGCTGCCGTCGCGAGCTGGACGCCCTGGCTTCGCCCGAGGAGCAGGAGCGGACCCTCGAGGCCCGTCGCGAGCGGCTGGCGGCCACCTATCTGGAGCGGGCCCGAGCGCTATCGAAGAGGCGCCGGGCGGCCGCGTTGGATCTCGGCAAGCGGGTGCGGGCCGAGCTCGGACAGCTCGCCATGGAGAAGACGCGGTTCGAGGTGGCGTTCACGCCGGCGGCGGCGGACGCCGCGGTCGACCCGACGCAGTGGACCGAGCGGGGCCTGGAGCGGGCGGAGTTCCTGCTCTCTCCCAACCCCGGCGAGGAGCTGCGTCCTCTCGCGCGCATCGCCTCGGGGGGCGAGCTGTCCCGCATCATGCTCGGCCTCAAGTCCGTCGTCCGGTCGGACGCACCGGGACTCACGCTGGTCTTCGACGAGGTGGACGCCGGGATCGGGGGCCGCGTGGCGGAGGTGGTCGGGCGCAAGCTGAAGGCCGTGGCGGCCCGACAGCAGGTTCTGTGCGTGACCCATCTGCCCCAGATCGCGGCTCTCGCCGATCGGCACCTCGCCGTCCGCAAGCAGGTCGAGCGGGGGCGGACGGTCACTCTCGTCGTGGCTCTCGACGAGGCAGCCCGAGTCGAGGAGATCGCGCGTATGCTGGGGGGGGAGACGATCACCAGCACGACCCGCGAGCACGCTCGGGAGATGCTCAAGCAATCCCTGCAGCGATGAGGTCCATTCCTTGGAGATGAAAGGGAAAACGCGGTTCTTCATCCAGACGTTCGGCTGCCAGATGAACGTCAACGACTCGGAGAGGGTGTCGGGCCTCCTGCACGCACGGGGCATGGAGGCAGCCGAGAGTGCGGCGGACGCCGACTTCGTCTTCCTCAACACGTGCGCAGTACGCGAGAAGGCCACCGCGAAGTTCCGCCACTCGCTCGGGCGGCTGCGCCGTCTCAAGACGGAGCGGCCCGACCTGCGCATCGGGGTCGGCGGTTGCGTGGCGCAGCTCGAGGGCGAGAGGCTGCTCGACCGCGCCCGCCACGTGGACGTGCTAGTCGGGACGCACAACCTCCACCGGGTGCCGGACCTGCTCCAGGAGGCCGCCGCCACGGGGAAGGTCGCGATCGACCTGGACCGCAAGGCGGACGCCTTTGCCATCCCTTACGAGGTGGCCGCCCACGGCAATCCGGTTCGGGCCTACGTCACGGCGATGGAGGGCTGCAATCACGTCTGCAGCTTCTGCGTGGTGCCGCGCACCCGGGGGCCTGAGGTGAATCGCGACCCGGACGACATCGTTCGCGAGGTCGAGGGCCTCGTCGCTCGGGGCTACTGCGAGGTCATGCTGCTGGGGCAGACGGTGAATGCGTACAGGCACCGAGGCATGGACTTCGCCGGCCTGCTCGCGCGCGTGGATGGCGTCTTCGGGCTGCGTCGGCTGCGCTTCACGACCTCGCACCCGGAGCATGTAGACGAGCGGATGGCGGACGCCCTTCGCCGCCTGCCCCGCGTGTGCCCTTACCTCCACCTGCCCTTCCAGTCCGGCTCCGACCGGGTGTTGGCCTCCATGCGCCGCGGCTACACGCGCCAGGAGTACCTCGACAAGATCGCGCTCCTCCGGGCCCGGATCCCGGACCTGGCCCTGTCGACCGACGTGATCGTCGGCTACCCGGGGGAGACCGAGGCGGAGTTCGAGGAGACGCTGGGGGTGCTCGAGACGGTCGGGTTCGACGCTCTCTTCGCGTTCACGTACTCGCCACGCCCGGGGACGGCCGCCCTGCGATTGCCCGACGACGTCCCGGAGGACGTAGAAGCGCCACCGGCTCCACGTCCTGAACGCCCACCAGCAGCAGTGGCAGCGCCGGCGCCACGAGGCCCGCGTTGGCGTCGTGGAGGAGGTCCTGGTGGAAGTCGTGGACGGCGGTGGGCGCGTGTCGGGGCGAACGCCTCACTTTCGGATCGTCCACTTCGACGGCTCCGAGGAGCTGCTCGGACGCTTCGTCGCGGTCGAGATCACCGGAGCCGGTCCGAACGCCCTGCAGGGTCGCCTTTCGCAACCGATTCATTGACAGGCAGTTCCGCGGTCACTATATTCTGGCCGAGCGGGGAGGTCGGCCTGGACGTGGAAATCGAGATGGCCATCAAGGGGCTCATGGTGGATCCCCTCACGAACATGCCGATCATCGTCCTCCGCGAGGTGGAGGGGAGCGGGTCCTTCCGATCTGGGTCGGCGTCTTCGAGGCGAACGCGATCGCCCTCCAGATCGAGAACGTCCAGACGCCGCGCCCCATGACTCACGACCTTCTCAAGAGCGTGATCGACCACCTCGACGGCCACGTCGAGCGCATCGTGGTGTGCGAGCTCAAGGAGAATACGTTCTACGCCACCCTGCATGTCGCCTCGCCGAAGGGCCCGCTCTCGGTGGACTCTCGGCCCTCGGACGCGATCGCGCTGGCCCTTCGGACGGGGGCGCGGATCTTCGTCGAGGAGGCCGTCATCGAGAATGCCCGCAGCGTCGACGTGGGCCGCGAGCCGATGGACGTGGGCCGGCTGCAGAAGTGGCTCGAGAACCTCTCCGACGACGACCTGGGCAAGTACAAGATGTAGGGAGGGTGGCCGCCGCCGCCCCAAGCTGTTTGAGCTTGACCCACCCGTCAGCCCTCCTCTAACATCCCAGCACGGTCGCGCCCGCGACCCTCTTCCCAGGAGTGGCTCCCGTGATCGTCCTTGCGATCGCAAACCAGAAAGGTGGCGTCGGCAAGACCACGACCGCCATCAATCTCTCTGCCGCCCTGGCGATGCGCGGCCGCAGCGTCCTGCTCGTCGATCTCGATCCCCAGGCCAACTCGTCGATGACGTTCCTCGACGTGCGGTCCCTCCCGAAGTCGATGTACGACGTCTTCACGGGCCAGACGGCGCTCGCGGACATCATCCAGCCGTCGCCGGTTCCACGCCTCGACGTGGCGCCGGCGCGGATCGGCCTGGCGAAGCTCGAGGGGCAGCTAGTCGGCGAGCTCGACGCTCACTATCGGCTGAAGGACCGGCTAGCAGCGATCAAAGACCGTTACGAGTTCGTCATCATCGACACGCCGCCGGCCCTGGGCCTCATCACGGTGAATGCCCTCGTCGCGGCGACCCACCTGCTGATCCCCGTGCAGTCGAGCTACTTCGCGCTCGAGGGCACGGACGATCTGCTCGAGACCGTGGATCGCATCCGCGCCCGACCCAACCCGGACCTCAAGCTGCTCGGTGCCGTCATCACGTTGCACGACAAGCGCACGACGCTCTCCCGAGACGTCCACAAGGCCGTCACCGGAGTGTTCGGGGGCCGGGTCTTCGAGACGACGATCTCGAAGAGCATCCGTCTCGAGGAGAGCCCCGCTCATCGGGAGTCGATCTTCACGTTTGCGCCCCAGTCGAGTGGCGCCTACGAGTACTACAAGCTGTGCGAGGAGGTCATCGAACGTGTCTAGCCCCCGTCGCATCGGCCTGCCCGAGACCATTCGCATGCGTCACGACACTCACTTCGTCGACCAGCTGGCACGGCCTGGCGGCGAGGCCATCGGCCGGCTGATCCCGATCGAGGACATCGAGCCCAATCCCGACCAGCCTCGCCAGGCCTTGGGCGACCTGGCGGAGCTGACGGCTTCGATTCGCGAGAAGGGGGTCCTCGAGCCCCTGCTCGTCCGCAGGGTCGGCGGGCGCTTCGAGATCATCGCGGGCGAGCGCCGCTATCGGGCGGCCATCGAGGCAGGTCTCGCGGAGCTCCCCTGTGTCATCCGTGAGAGCGTCGGATGCCGAGATGATGGAGCTCGCTCTCGTCGAGAACCTCCAGCGGAAGGACCTGACCGCGTTCGAGGAAGCCGATGGCCTCCGCGTCCTGGCAGAGCGGTACGGATACACCCACGAAGCCATGGCCGAGAAGGTGGGCAAGAGCCGTTCCTCGATCACCGAGACCCTGTCCCTGAGCGCGATGCCGGAGGATGTCCGTCAGCTCTGTCGGCTGGCCGACATTCAGTCTAAGTCCGTTCTTTTACAGATAGTTAGACAGGGCAATCGAGAAAAAATGACTGCGCTCGTCGAGCGCTTGGGGCGTGAAGGATCCACCCGTACTGAGGCGCGGCGGATGGCTCGCAAGCAGGAGGGGCGCGGGAGAGGACGCCCACGGCACTTCGTCTTCCACTTCAAGCCGCAGGGAAGCGCCTTCTCGCTGAGCCTGCAGTTCAAGCGCCCCCAGGTGGAGCGGGAGGAGATCATCCGCACTCTCGAGGAGATCCTCGAGTCCCTCCGCCAGGAAGCGTGACAGTAACCTCAAGTATCACTTGAGGTCTGCAGCACGAGGATCGCCTTCGGTGACGGACCTCCCGGACCTTCGCGCACTCGTCACCGGCGCCTCGAGCGGCATCGGCGCCGCATACGCCCGCGCCCTCCGGACCCGCGGCGAACGCGTGGTGCTCGTGGCTCGGCGCACCGATCGCCTCGTGTCCCTGGCCGGCACGCTGGGCGGCGATCCTCAGGCGCTCGTCGTGCCGCTCGACCTGGCGGCGCCCGGGTCGGCCGATGCGCTGCGGCGCGACCTGGAGGGACGGGGCATCGCCGTGGATGTCCTCGTGAACTGCGCGGGCCTCGGGCACACCGCCCCCTTCGAGGCGCAGCGGATAGAGGCGGTGCGTGCGATGCTGGACGTCAACGTGCGCGCGCTCGTCGAGCTCACGCACGCGTTCCTGCCGGGCATGCGGGAGCGCGGTCGCGGGCGGATCGTCAACGTGGCGTCGAACGCGGCCTTCCAGCCGGTTCCATACCTCACGGTGTACGCGGCCACGAAGTCCTTCGTGCTCTCGTTCAGCGAGGGGTTGGCGGAGGAGCTGCGGGGCACCGGCGTGCGCGTGCAGGCGCTCTGCCCGGGCATCACCGCCACCGAGTTCCTGGACGTCGCGGAGACGCACCGGGGCCTGCTCGTCACCCGCATGCCGATGATGACGGCCGATGATGTGGTGCAGGCCTCGCTGCGGGGCCTCGATCGGGGGCGGGTCCGCGTAGTGGCGGGGTGGCCGAACCGCGTGCTCGGTTTCGTCGTGCAGCGCCTCGCCCCGCGCGGCCTCGCGCGACGGGTCGCCGGCGAGCTGTACCGGCCCAGTGGGGTGAAGAAAGGCTGAGCCCACGGCGGGTTGCGGTCGTCCTCGCCCTTCGCATCCGCACCGCGTCCTGATATGATTCCGCGTTCGCCCCGTCGGCCGAGGGCCTCGCGCGACCCGCACGGCCCCGGCCCGGCCAATGATCAGAGAGGGAAGAGAAGCCATGGAGGCGGCCCACAAGACGGCGGCCGAGAAGCCCGAGTTCTCGGAGTACGACTACAGCAACTTCTACTACGGAGCCGGCGACGACCCGATCAACCTGCTCCGGCCCTTCGCGGACTGGTACCGCGAGGCGCGGCCGAGCGGCTACTACCTCTATGCCAGGAAGCGCTCGGCTCGGCGCCGACCACGCACGTCCGCGTCAAGAACGGCAAGACCGGCCGCTGGCAGGAGCTCTTCAACCTGGCCTCCTACAACTACCTCGGCATCTCGTACCGGCCGGAGGTGAAGAAGGCGGCGGCCGAGGCCCTCGAGAAGTACGGCCTCGGGGCCTCCGGCTCGCCGATCCTGTCCGGGACGTTCGACGTCCACGAGCAGTTCGCGGCCGAGCTCGCGCGGTTCAAGGACAAGGAAGCCTGCATCGTCTTTCCGACCGGCTACTCCGCCAACGTCGGCTTCATCTCCGCCCTGATGCGGTCGGGCGACACCATCTTCCTCGACCAGTACTCGCACGCGTCGATCGTGGACGGAGCGATCCTCGCGAAGTCCAAGACCATCTTCTTCCGCCACAACAACCCCCTCGACCTCGAGCGCAAGATCGCAAACGTCAAGGGCAAGAAGCTCGTCGTGGTCGAGGGCGTCTACTCGATGGACGGCGACATGTGCGCCCTGCCCGAGGTCCTCGAGGTCACGAAGCGCCACGGCGCGCGCATGCTGATCGACGAGGCTCACTCCACGTTCCTGTTCGGGCCGAACGGGCGCGGGGTGGCCGAGCACTTCGGCCTCGACAAGGAGGTCGACTTCCACCTCGGCACGTTCTCGAAGAGCCTCGGCGGGCAGGGCGGCTTCGTGGCCGGCACGAAGGAGCTGGTCGACTACGTGATCGCCTTCGCGCGCTCGCGCTTCTTCTCCTGCAACCTGTCGCCGGTGCTCACCGCGGGGCTGCTCGCCGGGCTCCGCGATCGCGGCCTCGGAGCCGGAGCTCCGGGCGAAGCTGTGGAGCAACGTGGCCTTCCTGCGCCGCCGCTTCGCCGAGGAGGGTGTCGACATCGGCAAGTCCAACTCGCAGGTCATGCCGGTGATGGTGAACAACGACGCCAAGGTCTTCGCGGTGGCGGAGAAGATCCAGGACCGCGGCCTCTTCCTGAACCCGGTCACCTACCCGGCGGTGCCGAAGCACAAGTCGCGCCTCCGGATCTCGGTCTCGGCAGCCCACGACGGAGAAGGACCTCGAGGCAGCGGCGCAGACGATCGCCGGCGTGCTGCGCGAGGAGGGGATTTGCCGATAACCCGCTACGGGTACCGCGACGCGATCAGCGGGTTCTTCGAGTTCCCGACCGACAACGCGCGCCGCATCCTCCCCCGGGGCATGGAGCCGGTGGAGCCGCACCACGGGACGAGCATCCTGGCGGTGACGGTCTTCGACTTCAGCGAGAGCGAGGTGGGCGAGTACGGCGAGGTGGTGTACGCCGTGATCGTGCCGCCCCTCGTCCGCGACGGCCGGCTTCCGAAGTCCGCCTTCTTCCCTTGGCAGGTCGCGACCACGACGAAGGCGGCGCGCGAGCACGCGATCGAGCGCTGGCACCTGCCGCACTGGATGGAAGACGTCGAGGTCGGGTTCCTCCGCGAGGCGGGAAGGCTGACGGCGCGGGTGAAGGCCGAGGGCGCACCCGCCGTCGACCTGACGATCACCGACCACTCCTGGCAGCCCGTGTCGCACCTCTACCAGTCCTTCCAGAGGGACGACTCGGGCTCCTACATGGCGAACATCCTCTTCGAGGGCGAGAAGAGCGAGCACGAGGAGGAGACGGGGAGGATCGTCCTCCATGACAACCCGTTCAACCGGGACATCGTGGTCTCCGAGGTGTACGAGACGCCGTTCCGGGAGCTCTGGATGCGCAAAGGCTGCCAGCTGTTCGACCCGCTGGTGAAGCTGTAGCGCGCGAGCCGAGGCCTCCCCGGCCCGCCCGCGTGTGGAAGAGCCCGTCTACGTCGTCTTCAACCCGCACTCCGGCAAGGGCCGGGGGGCGCAGTTCGTCGCCCCCGTCCTCCAGGGGCTCGCGGGCGCCAGGCGCCTCGAGCACGGCCTGACGAGGGGGCCGGGCGACGAGGCGCGCCTCGCGACGGAGGCGATCCACCGGGGCTTCCGCCGCATCGTGGCGGTGGGCGGCGACGGCACCTGGAGCAACGTCGGCAACGCCATCCTGCGGTCGGGGGTGCCGGCCAAGCTCGGTCTCGTGCCCGGCGGCACCGGGTGCGACCTCGCGAAGACCCTCGGCGTCCCGGGGCGGGACGTCGCCGCCTGCTGCCGGATCGTCCTCGACGCCGCGACGCGGACGATCGACGTGGGGAAGATCGAAGACAAGCACTTCCTGAACATCGCCGGCTTCGGGTACGACGTGGCCGTGCTCGAGGACTCGTGGAACGTGGCCTACCTGGAGGGGAGCGCTCTCTATCTGTACTGCGCCCTGCGCCAGCTCGGCTCCTACCGGGGCTTCGCGCTCGAGGGCGAGGTGGACGGCCGTCCCCTCGGAAAGTGCGACATGCTGATGGTCATCGTCGCGAACGCGCGCATCTTCGGAGGCGGGTTCCGGGTGGCGCCCGACGCCGACGTGGAAGACGGCAAGCTCGAGACGGTGTCCTTCGGCAACATGGGGTTCGGCGGGCGGGTGAGCGCCCTCGTGCGCCTGCTCCGGGGCACCCACGCGAAGCACCCGCGCGTCAGCGCGGTCTCGGCCTCGCGCCTGGTCTACCGTTTCGAAGCACCGCCCGCCTACGAGACGGACGGCGAGTGGAACCAGGCCCGGTCGGCGGAGGTGGTGATCGAGGCGGTGCCGAAGGCCCTCCAGGTCCTGGTCCCGGCGCGATGAGCGGGGCGGGGGCGGTCGAGGTCGAGGCCCCGCTGGCCCGGGCCGTCGCCGAGCGGGCCCTCTCGCCCTCGGTCGATCCCGCGCTCGACGCGGCCGTGCTCCGGCTGAGGGCGGCCGCGGGGGACACGCTGGTCGGCCTGGTCTTCTTCGGCTCCCGCCGCACGGGCGCCGCACGTGCCGACGCCCACAGCGCGTTACGACGTGTTCGTCCTGGTGGAGGGCTACCGCTCGTTCTACGAGGCGGTGCGCCGTGCGGGCTTCTCCGGCAAGCGTGCGGGCCTGACCGCCCGCGTCAGCCGATGGCTGCCGCCCACGCAGTACTCGCTGCGCTTCGCGGCCGAGGGCGTGCACGTCAAGGCATCGGTGATCCGCTACGAGACCTACCGGCGCGAGACCTCGGCGCGCCGGAGGGACCACTTCTGCATCGGGCGGCTCTTCCAGCCGACCCGGATCCTGCACGCGCGCGACGACGCCGCGCGGGAGGGGATCCTGCAGGGGCTGGTCGACGCCCACCGCGAGACGTGGGAGTGGGCGAGGCCCTGGCTCCCGCCGGGCTTCGACGCGGAAGGGTACGGGCGATCGGCCCTCCGGACGTCGATGCGCTGGGAGGTGCGGCCGGAGCCCGCCGGGCGTGCCGACGCGCTGTGGGAGGCCCAGGCGCCTCTGCAGGTGCCGGTCTTCCAGGCCCTGCTCGATGGGCTCGTCGAGAATGGAGAGCTCGCGCCCCTCCCGGGCGCGACGGGGCTCCTGGCCCCGACGCGGCCGGTCCGCCCCGGCGAGCGTCTCCGTCTCGAGGCCTACTTCCGCCGTTCCATGGCACGCGCCACCGCACGCTGGCTGAAGCACGTCGTGACCTTCGAGGGCTGGCTCGACTACATCGTCCGCAAGGCGAGCCGGCACACCGGCAAGGAAATCGAGCTCACCGACCGCGAGCGCCGGTGGCCTCTCGTGTTTCTGTGGGGCCGTGTCTTCCGCTACCTCCGGACCCGCGACCCGGAAGGAACCCCCTTCGTGAGCCCCACCCTCGTCGCCCTCGCCACCGTGCTCGGTGCGGCGCTCCTCTCGATGGCGGTCTTCGCGCTCGACCACCGGGGACGGCGCGACGCGGACGCCGAGAGGAAGGGATCGAGCTTCCTCCTGGGGCTCGGCGACTTCCTCGTCCACTGGTTCCTGTGGGTGATCGGGCCCCTGGAGCGGGGGCTCCTGCGCCTCGGAGCGGGCCCCGACCACCTGAACGCCGCTGGACTCCTCTTCGGCGTCGCGAGCGGGGTCCTCATCGGCCTCGGCCACCTGGAGGCGGGGGGCTGGGCGATCGCCCTCGCCGGCATCTGCGACATCCTCGACGGTCGCCTGGCGCGCGCCCGCCGAAGGTGGCCTCGCCCTACGGCAAGTTCATCGACAGCACGCTCGACCGGTTCGTCGAGACCGTCGACCTTCCTCGGCTTCGCCGTCGTACTTCGCCGGTCGGCCCTGGGGCCCCGTCGTGGTGGCCGCGGGTCTCGGCGGCTCGCTCCTCGTGAGCTACGCGCAGGCCCGGGGCGAGACGGTCGGGGTGTCGGGATCCGGCGGCTTGATGCAGCGGGCGGAGCGGCTGGTTCTGCAGATCCTGGGCTGCCTCTTCGACCCGGTGCTCTGCCGGTGGCTCGGGCAGCCGGAGGGGACGGTGCTCTTCTGGGTGCTGGTGGTGATGGCGTCGGGTGCCTTGGCCACGGCCGTCCACCGGACGGTCTGGATCGCGCGCCGACTTCGGGGCTGACCCCCGCCGCCCCCGCCTTGCGCCCGGGCGGGGAGCGAGGGCAGAATCTCGCCTCACCCGGTCAGCCCCGACCACGAAGGAGGCGCACGGTGTCCGACCTTTATCCCGTCAAGCCCCACGTCGCCGCACGGTCGCACCTCAACAGCATGGCGGAGTACGAGCGGCTGTACCGCCTGTCCCTCGACAACCCGGAGTGGTTCTGGTCCGAGCAGGCGAAGGCGATCAGCTGGTTCCACCCCTGGCAGACCGTCTTCGACGCCGACTACGACGAGGTGGACTTCGCCTGGTTCTCCGCGGGGCGCCTCAACGCCTCCTTCAACTGCGTCGACCGGCACCTCGAGACCCTCGGCGACCGCACCGCGATCATCTGGGCCCAGGACGAGCCGGGGGCGTACCGGCACATCTCGTACCGCGAGCTGAAGCACAACGTCTGCCGGGTGGCGAACGTGCTGCTCTCCCACGGCATCCGCCGCGGCGACCGGGTCTGCATCTACATGGGCATGATGCCCGAGCTCGTCTACACGATGCTCGCCTGCGCGCGCATCGGCGCCGTGCACTCCGTCGTGTTCGGCGGGTTCAGCTCGGAGGCGCTGCGCGACCGGATCGTGGACGCCCGCTGCCGCATGGTGGTGACCGCCAACGAGGGGCTGCGCGGGGGCAAGCACATCCCCCTCAAGAAGACGGTGGACCGCGCCGTCGAGGGCATGTCGATGGTCGAGACCGTTCTCGTGGCCCGGCGCACGGACCACGAGGTGCCCATGACGCCGGGTCGCGACCTCTGGCTGGACGAGGAGTGCCGCAAGCAGCGCTCGACCTGCACCAACGAGTGGATGGGCGCCGAGGACCCGCTCTTCATCCTCTACACCTCGGGCAGCACCGGCAAGCCGAAGGGACTCATGCACACGACGGGCGGCTACCTCGTCTACGCCGCCTACACCCACAAGATGGTCTTCGACTACCACCCCGGGCGACGTCTACTTCTGCGCCGCGGACGTGGGCTGGATCACGGGCCACACCTACATCGTCTACGGGCCGCTCGCGAACGGCGCGACCACGGTGATGTTCGAGTCGACGCCCACCTACCCGGACCCCGGCCGGTACTGGCGGATCGTGGACGACCTCGGCGTCAACATCTTCTACACCGCGCCCACCGCGCTCCGCGCCCTCGCCCAGGGCGGAGACGAGTGGGTGAAGCGCTACCGCCGCGACTCGCTGCGCGTGCTGGGCACGCGTGGGCGAGCCCATCAACCCCGAGATCTGGCGCTGGTACCACGACGTGGTGGGGGAGAGCCGCTGCGCGGTCGTGGACACCTGGTGGCAGACGGAGACCGGGGGCATCCTCATCACGCCGCTGCCCGGGGTGACGCCCGACGAAGCCCGGCTCGGCGACGCTGCCCTTCTTCGGGGTCAAGCCGCTCGTCCTCGACACCGCCGACGGCAAGGTGCTCGAGGGCAACGGGGTGAGCGGCGCGCTCTGCCTCGGCGACGCCGTGGCCGGGGCAGGCGCGGACGGTGTGGGGCGACCACCACCGCTTCAAGGAGACCTACTTCACGCAGTACCCCGGCTACTACTTCACCGGCGACGGCGTGCGGCGGGACGAGGACGGCTACTACTGGATCACCGGCCGCATCGACGACGTGCTCAACGTCTCGGGTCACCGGCTGGGAACGGCGGAGATCGAGAGCGCTCTCGTCGCGCACGAGGCGGTCGCGGAGGCGGCGGTGGTGGGCTTCCCGCACGCGATCAAGGGGCAGGGGATCTACGCCTACGTGCTCATCGCCGCGGACTACGCCTCGGCCGACCGCGATCAGCTCCAGGGGGCGCTCAAGGAGCAGGTGCGCCACATGATCGGCGCCTTCGCCGCGCCCGAGGTGGTGCACATCGCCTCGGGCCTGCCCGAAGACCCGCAGCGGCAAGATCATGCGGCGCATCCTCCGCAAGATCGCGGCCTCCGAGTACGACGGGCTGGGAGACCTGACCACCCTCGCGGAGCCGGAGGTCGTGGACCGGCTCATCCAGGAGCACAAGACCGGTCTGCGGTGAGCGGCGGCCTTCGAGCTGCCTCTGACGGCCACTCGCTACCTGTCGCCGGGGCGCCCGCATGGTGGGCGTCCCGGGTCGTCTCCTCGCTCGCTTACTCCCGCGGGTGAACCATGCGCTCGCTTCGGAGCGCCCGGGACGCCTTCTCGAGCGGGCGCATCGCCCGCGTCCGGCGCCGGCTGCCGGCGCTAGTCGGCGGCGCCGATCGAGCCGTCGAGCGTCCGGGTCAGCAGATCCGTCTCGCGCTCCTCGTGACCCGTGAGGTCGGCGAGGAACGATCGGACCTCGTGAGCCCACGTGGGGCCGCGACGCGCCTCGGGGCTCGCGGCGCGCAGCGAGTCGAGCCGGCGGATGAGCGCTCCGTGCTCACGCGCGAAGGCGCGCGCAGGCGGGGGCCTGCTCGGGAGCGCGTTCCTCGATCTCCTCGAAGAGGCGCGCCCGCTCCTCCTCCTCGAAGTGGGCGCCCAGGGGGCCGCGGAGCGTGTCGAGGCGGGCGGCCACGACGTCGGGGCCGCTCGCGGCGTGGGGCGAGCTCCGCCCGAACGCTCTCTCGACCTGGGCCAGGAGGTCACGCAGCCGACGATGCTCTTCGGCAGCGCTGAAGGCCGCGCGAGGGATGGCGAGCGTATTGGCCATGACGCCTCCGCAAACGACGAAGCCCCACGGCGCCTTCGCGCCTCTTGCCCCGGGTGCGGGCGTGGCGCGAATCACCCCCGTGTCCTAAAGGCTAAGCACTTAGAGTGCTGAGCGTCAAGTAGTTTCACAGGGCCTGGTGCCGCCGTGCCGTCATGGTCCGTTCGAGCGGTTCGATGGGTCGGGCCCGGCTGCGTCGGGGCCGGTAGAATCAGGACGAATGCCGTTCTCCTACTACGAGCGCCTGTCCTCCCGGGACAGGGCCATCTACAGGAAGAGCGACACCGTGACGTCGCTCGTGCTGCCGGATGCGGAGCGCCTCCGCCCCCTCGTCGAGGACATCCGACAGGCGCTCGTGCGTGACGAGAGGCGGACGGTCGAGGCGGCGGCAGGCCGTCTCGCCGTCGGGCTCGCGGGGCAGCTGGGGTTGCCGCCGGTGGAGATCGAGGTCCTCGCGGTCCGCCCTTCGGCGGAGTGGGGCGAGCTGCACGGCCTCTACACGCGCGACGAGCGCCGGCCGGCGAGGATCCAGCTCTGGATGCGGACCGTCCGCCACCGCCGGGTGGTTGCCTTCCGCACCTTCCTCCGGACCTTCCTCCACGAGATTGGGCACCACGTCGACTACGAGCTCCTGCGCCTCGCCGACTCGTTCCACACGGAGGGCTTCTTCAAGCGGGAGTCGAGCCTCTTCCACCAGCTCGTGCCGGAGGCCGGGACGGGGCGCGGTCAGGACTCGGACGACCCGCTGCCGGGCTTGAAGTAGGGGACCGGGAACGCGGCGACGTTGCTGCCCTTGGCGACTTCCGTGATCCGGCTCGGGCCCTGCTTCTCGACCTCGTCCACGCGGATGACGGAGTGCATCGGCAGGTAGCAGCGCTTGACGCCCTCGAACTCGCGCTGCAGGCGCTCTTCGGTGGGATCGACGACGACGCGGGTCTTCTGGCCGAAGACGAGCCCCTCCACCTCGATGAAGCCGAGGAGGCCGCCCTGGCTCACGCGCTTCGCGTAGACCTCGTACACCTGGCCCTGGTTGAGGAAGGTGATCTTGTACAGCCGCTGCGTCGCCATCCGCCCGCGATCATAATGCGAAACCGCCGCGCGGTTCCCGCCCGGACAAGCGGGGGTGGTAGCCTCCCGCGCGTGAGGGCGAGGGACCACGGCATGCGCCGTCTGGTTCGGCGGGTTTCCCCCGTGGACGCGGGCTCGCGCCTCGTGGACGTGCTCGCGCGCTGGTTGCCCGAGCCGCTCGGCCGCCCCGTCCCCATGGCGCGCGTCCGCGCCCTCGTCGCGGCCGGGGCGCGTGCGCGTGGACGGCGAGGTGCTGAGAGCCGCCGGCCGCCCCGTGCGTGCCGGCCAGCGCGTGGACGCCGCTCGTCCGGCCGGAGCTGCTCCGGCCGCGCGCGGAGCGCATCCGACCGGCCGTTCCGCCTCACGCCCCGCGCGCTCCTCTTCCGCGACGACGTGCTGCTGGCCGTCGACAAGCCCCCCGGCCTCCCGACGCATCCCACGGCCGATCCGGGCCGCCCCAGCCTCGTGGGGCACGTGGAGCGGCTACCTGCGCGCCACAGGGGGCGGGCGCGTACGTCGGCGTCCACCAGAGACTCGACCGCGACACCTCGGGCGTCGTGCTCTTCGCGACCGATCCGCGCGCGAACGAGGGCCTGGCGCGGGCGTTCGAGGGCCGCGAGGTCGAGAAGACCTACGTCGCGCTGACCGTGCGGCCCGCCCCGGCGCCGCCGCGACGGTTCCGCATCTCGACTCCGCTCGCGGCCCCCGGGCGGGCGTCGGCGTGCGAGTCGGGGGCGCGGGCACGAAGCCGGCCGAGACCGAGGTCGTCGTCCACGAGACGCTCGCCGACGCGCTCCTCGTCGAGGCGCGGCCCTTCACCGGGCGCAAGCACCAGGTGCGTGCGCACCTGGCGCACGCCGGGATGCCGATCCTCGGGGACCCGGTCTACGGGAGCGCGCGGGGACGCGGCCCCGCGCCTGATGCTCCACGCTCGGCGCCTCGCGCTTGCCTCACCCCCTGACCGGCGAGCCCCTCGTGATCGAGAGCCCGCTGCCCGCGGACTTCGAGGCGGTGCTCGAGCAGCTCCGGGCGGCGCGCGCGTCAGGCCTGACCGGCGCGGGCGTCGTCGAACCGCCAGGGCCCGAGGCGGGTGGGCCGGTCGAGAGCCGTGCGGAGCGCGGCGAGGAAGTCGCGCCGCGGCCACTCCCGCGCCCCGAGGCTCGCGAGGTGCGCCGGTGTAGACCTGGCAGTCCACGAGCGGGATCGCCCAGCGCCGTAGCTGCTCGACGAGGGCGACGAAGGCCACCTTCGAGGCGTTCGTCTCGCGGGCGAACATGGACTCGCCGAAGAAGGCCGCGCCCGAGGGACAGGCCGTAGAGGCCGCCGACGAGCGTGTCGCCCCGCCAGGCCTCGACGGAGTGGGCGATCCCCGCGCCGGTGGAGCTCGGTGTAGGACTCGACCATCTCCGGGCGTGATCCACGTGCCGTCCTGGCCCGGGCGCGGCATGGTGGCGCAGGCGATCATGACCTCGGTGAAGGCGGTGTCGAGGGTGACGCGGAAGTCGCCGCGCCGGATCGTCCGGCGGAGGCTGCGCGAGACCACGAGCTCGTCCGCGAGGAGGACCATGCGCGGGTCGGGCGAGTGCCAGTGGAGGGGCTCGCCCTGCCAGGGGAAGATGCCCATCGAGTAGGCGAGGAGCAGGCGCTCCGGGCGCAGGTCGCCGCCCACGGCGATGGGCCCGCGTCGCGGTCCGCGCTCCGGGCGGCGGGAAGAGGAGGCGCTCGTCGAGACGATAGACGGGCACCGGGCTCAGGCCTCCCGCGGAGCCGAGGCGAGCCGCCCGCACCAGTCCCGGAGGGCGTCGTGGCAGGCCCGGGCGTCGGTGGCGCGGTCGGCGGCCAGGGCCGACCAGGCGAGGGCGCCCGAGTAGCCGGCCTCGCGGGCCATCTCGAGGATGGCTCGCGGCGAGCAGGGAGGCGCCCCGCGTCGGGAACTCGCCGAGGAGCAGCAGGGCGCCCGAGGCCGAGTGACTCGACGGGCCGAGCGAGGGCCGTCACCGGGTCGAGGCTCTCGTACCAGTGCACCTGGGGAGGTCGAGGTCGAGGCCCTCGACGAGGGACAGCCACCGGGCGCTGGCCAGGCCGACGCTCAGGGGCTGCGGGCGTGGGCGCGGAAGACCGAGGCCGTCGTCGGCGAGGAAGGCGCGCATCTCGCGGCGCGAGACGGAGCGTCGCGGGTCGAGCGTGCCCACGCCCAGGGTGGCCCACTCCGGCTCGTTCATCAGGTCCCAGCCGGCGACGGCGGGCTCGCGGCCGTAGCGCTCGGCGATCGGGGCGAACGACGCGCTCGAGGAGGCGCGCGCGGCGCGAGGGGTCGCGAACGTGGTCGCGCCGTCCCCCGAGCCGTGCGCCGCTCACGTCGGCGAGGTTTCTCGAGCCAGAGGAAGTCGACGAGGACGAACAGGACGCGCAGGCCGGCTTCCCGCAGCGCCTCGACCGCCGCGTCGACGTCGGGCAGGAAGCGGTCGTCGAGGCCGGCGATGCGGCCGTCGCCGTCCTCGGACAGGCCCGCACGGCCGTCTCCGAGCAGCCACCACCGCACGAGCGACGCCCCGCTCGCGGCCAGCTCGCCGAGGGCGCGGCGAAGCCGCTCGCGGCGCTCGGGACGGGAGAG
The DNA here is from genome assembly GCA_963697835.1 of uncultured Acidobacteriota bacterium. GTDB lineage: Bacteria > Acidobacteriota > Vicinamibacteria > Fen-336 > Fen-336 > DATBSL01. The sequence goes on from CAVOPG010000002.1 coordinate 336,450, forward strand.
GCCGCCCCGCGGCTGCCAGGCGCTCGCTCCGAAGTCCTGGCCGTAGTCGAGCCAGGGCAGGTTCGCCCCGACGACGAACTCACCCATTCCGCTCGAGGGTCGAGACGATGTCGGCGATCCGCGCGTCGGCCGTCGCGGGGGCGAGCGTGCACGCCCCGGCGCCGGCGTGGCCCCCGCCCCCGTGGAGGGACATCAGCACGCCGAGGTTGGCCCGCGACGTGCGGTTGAAGATCGAGCGGCCGGTGGAGACCGCCACCTGTCTCGCGGCCGGGCCCCCACTGCACCCGGACGGCCGACGTTCGCCTGGGGGAACAGGGTGAAGACGAGGAAGCGGTTGCCGACCGGGATCACGTCGAGGGGGCGGAAGTCCGTCACCACGACGTTCGCATCGACGCGGGAGTGGGCGAGAGCGGCTTCGCGAAAGGCCTGGTCCTGCTCGCGCATGCGGGCCGCCCGCTCGCGCACCTCGGGGAGGGCCACGACCTCCTCGATCGGCCGGTCGCGCACCGCGCGGAGCAGCAGGTCGAAGTAGTCGCGGGGGCCGCCCGAGCCCCGTGCGCGGGTCGAGGGTCAGGCCGAGGAGGATGTACCCGGACGGGGCGACCACGTCCTCCATGGTGAGCTGCGCCGAGTCGAGCCGGTCGGTCTCCGCGAGGAGCGGCTCGTGCCGCGCGAGGTCGGGCCGGCTCGGGGCGTAGTGCTCGTAGACGAGACGGGCGGCGCTCGGCGCCTTTCCGTAGCGGCCCTTGAAGCCGGTCGGGGGCATCGCCTTCGGATCGGTGAGGAGGTGGTTGTCGAACCACATCCCGCAGGACGGGTGGTAGGGGAGGTTCGCGAGGACGTCCGCGGGGCCGATCGTCACCCGCCGGTCGGTCACGTCCTGCGGGTGCACGAGCTCGACCGAGTCGATCGTCTCGCACCGCGAGAGCAGCACGGCGCAGGTCAGGCCGTCGAGGTCCGGCCGGGTGACGAGGCGCACGCGGCAGTGAAGCACGAAGCGCGCGGCGAGACAAGGCGCGGCTACAATGGGCCGATGGCCGAGGACGAACGGCTCGACTACGCGCGGCTCGTCCGGGACGCGCTTCGCGACGTGCCGCGGCAGGCCCTGCGCCTCGCCGCGGAGCGAGGGGCTCCCGGGCGAGCACCACTTCTACCTCACGTTCCGGACCGCGCACCCGGGAGTCGCGATCTCGCCCGGCCTCCATGCCCGGCACCCCGACCAGATGACGATCGTCCTCGCAGCACCAGTTCCGGGACCTCGCGGTGGGCGAGGAGGCCTTCTCGGTGACGCTGCGCTTCGGGGGCGCGCCGGAGCGCCTGCACGTGCCGTTCGCCGCCCTCGTGGCCTTCGCCGACCCGGCGGCACAGTTCGGGCTTCGCTTCGAGCCGGACGAAGAGGCGGCGGCGGAGACTGGCGCCGTCCCCGCCCCCGAGGCGGGGGAGCCGGCCCTCGCCGCGGCGCCCGACGTCCGAGCCCCCCGCCGGCAACGTCGTGGACATCCGGGCCTTCCGCCGCCGGGACGACTAGCGCCGGACCGTCCCTTCCTCCGGCATTGTGGCGAGCGCCGCGTCGCCGCGCCGCCGGCCGAGGCCGAGGAGCAGGAAGCCGAGCAGGATCCAGGACAGGTCCTTGCCGCGCTTGAGCAGCACGAAAGCGGTGCCGACCGTCGCCGCGTCCGGTACCGCCGAGGGCCCTGAGGCAGAGGACGTAACCGGTGTCCTGCACGCCGAGGCCGGCCGGGACGGGCATCGCCATCGCACGGACGAGGATGAGCGCGGTCTCGATCACCATGGCGGCGGCCAGGGAGACGTCGACGCCCACCAGCCGGAGGAAGAGCCAGGTCTCGAGGGAGCGCACGAACCAGCCCACCTCGTAGAGGGCGATCGAGGGAAGCAGCCCGAGGGGCTCGTGTCCGAAGAAGGTCGGCGAGCTCCTCGTCGGTCCGCTGGAAGCGCAGCGCGTTGCGCTCCAGCCAGGAGCCGAGCCAGCGACCGCCGACGCGGTCGAGCCCCCGGTGCACGCGGTCGGCGACGCGGCCGTGCGCGGTGGCGAGGACGCCGGCGAGCGCAGCGACCACGAGGGCGAGGGACGTCGCGAGGAGCAGCCAGGGGAGGCCCCGTCTGTCCGATGGCCGCCGCGGAGTCCTGGTCGAGGAGCGGCCAGGCGAGGAGCGTGGCGAGGGCGAGGAAGATCCCGTGCGAGACGACGACGAAGAACTTCCGGGCGACCGTGGCGACGATGGCCGTTTCCAGGGGCACGCCGCAGCGCCGCTTGAGGAGATAGGGCTGGACCGTCTCGGACACCACCGTGCCCGAGGGCAGGCCGAGCATGAGCGCGTCGACGACGACGCGCACCCCGAGGAGGCCGCGGAAGCGCGGGCGCGGACCCGAGGCGCACGAAGCGAGACCCACCAGCCCGCGGTCTCGGCGAGGATCGCGGCGAGGTTGGGCAGGAGGAGGAGGGGCAGGCGCCAGCCGAGCGACCGCACGAGCCCCAGGGCCCGCCCCAGGTCGGCGGAGCGGAGCACCCAGGCGAGGAGCCCCAGCGACAGGAGGGCGGGCAGGAGCTGCGCGAGGTGGCGAAGCAGCCGCTTCATCGGTGGCCGCGCGGAGTTTACGCGGATTCGGGGCCGGGCCGCCAGCGTCGTTGCCCGGCCCGCCCGCCGCGCATTACACTGCCAGCGAGGAGGCCACGATCGCGAACCAGCGCGGCAAGGAAACGTTCGACTCCGCCTTTCTTTCCGAGCTCGAGGGGCTCGTCGCCGACTCGGGGATGGCCGTCTCCTCGGCGGCGCAGGGGGCGGCGGGGGCCCGCGGCTACCGCGAGACGCTCGCCGCGTTCCTCGCTCCGCTGTTCCCCGGCGAGCCGCCGATCACGGAGCGCGCGTTTCTCGACCTGCCCCGCCGCCGTCCTCGCCGAGCGCTGCAACGGGCTCATCGAGTCCGGCCGACGCAGCCCGCGGCGCGAGGCGGCGCAGGCGGTCGTGAGCTTCATCGTCTTCTTCCAGGCGCTGGTGCCGACTCTCGCCCCGGAGGCGTCGCGGGAGGTCAAGGCCACGTTCTTCCGCCTCGTGCCCACGCTCGTCCAGATGGCGTGGGAAGAGCTCGGCGACGCGGTCGACCGGCGCCACGACAGCCGCGACTCCCTCGGCCTGCTCGAGACGATCCTCCTCGAGGTCTCGAGCGTGCGGCTCGCGCCGGTGGAGAGCGGGATGCTCTTCAAGAGCCTCGACCAGCTCGCCACCCTGATCGCGGCGGGCGAGTACTCGCTCGCCCGCGACGTGGTCGCGGTGCCTCTCCTCGGCATCCTGCGCAAGAACCGCGTGGCGCGCTCGCTCTTCCGCCTCATGGAGGTCGAGGTGGCCCTCCAGGCGTACGTCAGGGAGCGCCTCGGGCACGCCACGCCGCGCATTCGCATCCCGGAGGACGTCCCGGCTCTCGGCGAGTTCGGCCCGCTCCGCGTGTTCGAGGAGGAAGGGCCGGACGGCGTCCGGCGCACGTACCTGCAGGTGCAGCTGCCCGACATCCCCGTCCTCAGCGACATCGTCGTCCACCTGTCGCCGGAGGACGGGGGCGAGCGCCGGCTGCGGCTGGACGGCCTCGGCAGCGTGGCCTTCGACCTGCCACCCGGCCTCTACCAGCTCGGGCTGCTCTACGAGCCCGACCCGTCCCGCGGCGCCTGACCCGCGGGCGGCACGGCGGGAGGGGCAGGCCCGCCTCGCGGGGGCTCGACGACGACGGTCGCAGAGGCCGGGGCCGCCCCGCCCCGCGTCGCGATCATCACGGCCAGTGTCCAGGTGGGCACGAGGTCCACGAACGGGACGAGCTCGGCCAGGAACGTGGGCAGGAAGGCCCAGTGCCACCCGACGAGGGCGACCAGCGCGATCGCCGTGGCCACGTCGACGGCGTCGTTCAGCGGAGTGAGAGAGGCCGGGACGAGGGCGACCTGGGCGAGGTCCACGAGAACGGCGAGGCCGCGGGCGATCCAGACCCGGCGTGGCGTCAGAAGGGGGGCCATCACCGCCGAGGCTACCAGAACGGTGCTAACCTTGCCGCGCTTTCACGCGGGAGGCGGGAGATGAGACGACTGAAGCGAGCGGGGCTCGTGGTGGCGCTGAGCGTCGCCGCCGTTGGTGCCGAGGCGCAGCTCGGGATGTTCTCGAAGGAGCAGCGCCTCGCCATCACGTCGGAGTGGACGGGTGAGCGCTTCCCGGACGGGCGCCCGAAGGTGGCCGACGCGCTCATCGAGCGCATGAAGGAGGTCACGGCCGAGGAGGCCTGGGGCGTCCTCACCGAGGCGGGCTACAAGCTGCAGTTCGAGGGGGGCTGGAAGGAGATCAACGCCGGCGCGCCGGGGCGGCGGCTGGTCGGCCGGGTGGTCACCGCCGTCTTCATGCCGTTGCGGCCGGACCTCAACGGGGCCATCAACCGCGCCGCGGCCGCCGAGGCGCGGGTGGCGAAGGGCCAGAACTCCTGGGTGATCGACACGCTGCAGCCGGGCGACGTCCTCGTCGTCGATCTCTACGGCAAGATCGACAAGGGGACCTTCATCGGCGACAACCTCGGCACCTCGATCTTCGCCAAGACGAAGAAGGGCGTCGTGGTGAACGGGTCGGTGCGGGACCTCTCGGGCATCCTGGAGATCGAGGGCTTCCACGGCTTCGTCCGCGACTTCCACCCGACCGCTCTCGCCGAGGCGACCCTCGTGGGCATCAACGTGCCGATCCGGATCGGGGGCGTGACCGTCCTTCCCGGGGACGTGATCCTCAGCGATCCCGAGGGGCTCACCTTCGTCCCGCCGCACCTCGCGGAGAAGGTCGTGGTGAGCTCCGAGGACGTGCGCTTCCGCGACGACTGGGGGCACGAGATGCTGCGGCAGGGAAAGTACACGCCCGGGCAGATCGACTCCAGGTGGACGGACGCCATGGAGGCCGAGTTCCAGGCCTGGTCCGCGGCGCGGCGCGCGAAGCGACCCTAGCCCCGGGATCGGCGGACGGACCGGGGCTAGGCGGGGACGCGAGCGCGGCAGATCCGGCCGTCCCCCTCGATCAGGTACGAGGGAAGGGAGGCGGGGACGAGGACGGACCGGCCGGGGCCGAGGGGAGCGGCCTCGCTGTCGACCAGGAGTCTCGCCTCTCCCGCGAGGCCGAGGAGGATCTCGACGCCGCGGCCGGGGCTCGGCGTGAACGGGCGTTCGGCGGCCACCTCGAGGAGCCCGAGCTCGAACTCCCGGGCCGGCGTGCGGTAGACGCACTCGCCAGGGCCGGACGCCACCGGCTTCAGGGCCTGCGGGACCCGCCCTTCGAACACGAGGGTCGCCAGCAGCTCCGGGAGGTCCACGTGCTTGTGGGTCAGCCCGCCGCGCAGCACGTTGTCCGAGTTGGCCATGATCTCGATCGCCGTGCCCTCCAGGTACGCGTGCAGCTCTCTCGCCGGCAGGTAGAGCGCGTCGCCGGGGTCGAGGGTCACGACGTTGAGGTAGAGCGGGCAGAGGACGGAGACGTCGGCGGGGTAGCGCGCCATCAGGCGCGCCACCCACTCCCAGGCCCGATCGGTCTGGCGACGCCGCGCGGCCTCGCCGGTGGCGCGCTTGAGCACCAGCCCCTGCTCCTCGGGGTCGAGCGTCATGAGGCGGGCGAAGAGGGCGCGCAGGGCGAGCGGAGTCTGCTCGCGGGCGAGACGTCCGAGCTCGGGCGCGATCTCGGGACGCGCCACGGGCTCGAGGTTGCGGGCGATCTCTTCGAAGGTCCGGAAGCCCTCGAGCGCCGTGAACGGCGTGAGGGCGCTGACCAGCTCGGGCTTGTGGTTCGGGTCGCGGTAGTTCCGGCGGGGCGCGTCGACGGGGACGCCCTCGGCGTTCTCGCGGGCCCAGCCCCGGCGTGCCTGGTCGTGGTCGGGGTGGGCCTGGATCGACAGGGGCTCGGCGGCGGCCAGCACCTTGAGAAGGAAAGGCAGCTCGTTCCCGAAGTGGGCGCACACCTCGGGGCCGAGGATGCCGACGGGGTCGTCCTGTATCGCCCGGTCGAGCGTGCCGAGGCCCTCCGGCGCCACGACTCGGGACGGCGCCTTCGGGTGCGCGCCGATCCAGAGCTCGGCCTCGGGCAGAGCCGAGGGCGCGGGGCGGCCGAGGAGGTCCGCGATCGCGATGCGCGATCCCCAGGCGTAGTTCTGGATCGGGTTGTCGAGGACGAAGACAGGGAGACTCATTGGGCGCCCCGACTATAAGGCGACAGAGCGGACCAGTGCAATCGTGGACGCACGCAAACGCTTGTGGATGGGTGCGGCTCATCGCCGCGAGGGTCGGAAAGGTGCTGCGGACACGGGTGGACGCAGGCGACATTCAAGGCGGTATTCAAGGAAGGGCGCCCCGACTTTGCACCGGTCCGCCCGCGTCCACTGCTTTGCCGTCGCCCTCGCGAGCCCCGCGCCGGCCTCGCCCCTCCCTGCTAATACTGGTCGGAACGCATCGCCCCTCCGGGCGTGAAGACGCGTAGGAACGCGTCCCCACGCGTCGAACACGGACAGAGGCGGACAGTCACGACGGCCGGAATCTCGTCTTGTCGCACGAGCACTGCCACTGCACGCCTCCGCCTGGGAAGGTCTTGAGCCAGAAGTCCGGGTGCCCGGCGTGCTGGCTCGCGAGTCTCCTGATGAGCCCTTCCTGCAGTAGGCGCCCCTTCTCTTCGTTCACCACCACGGCCTCGGTCCAGGCGCCGCACGCGGTGCTGCACTCATGCCCGCGGTCTCGGAAGAAGGTATCTGCTTCGGCCTGAGCTTCGACCAAGGCCGGAAGACGCCACGCGATTCGGTCTTGGTTCGCATACCCTCCGTGACTACCTGCACGAGGTGACAGTCTGTGGCGAATGTCTCCGCGTCCCCTTCACTGACTGTTGCCGAATCGCCGGTGCTGTGCTGCCGTTCCCACATCCGCATGGAATCGCCTCCTCGTCGATGGTGAGTGTACAACCCCGGCACCCCCAGAAACTCCTCCCACCACCGCACGTCCGTCTCATCGAAGTCCGTGCGCCCTAGGACGTCTGTGTTATGTGCGCGTTCGAGGGGTACCACCGTGTTCAGGTATAGCTCCAGGCTGCTCGGCCTTATCAGCCGCGCCAGCATTCCCTCGTCAAGGAGCCGCGCCCGGACCAAGTCCATGGCTCTCAAATAGAACTTCGACACTCTGCGGCGTGCGGCATTCCACGGGTCTGCTTTGCCCTGGGCCAATGCAGCACGGACTGCACTCACGTACGCGTCGCACGAGATCTCCCCCTTCTTCCCGTTCTTCTTTGGGTGGTCTTTCCCGTACTTGGCGAGGAGAGCAAGGGAACTGTGCATCTTGTCCGATGCGTACTCGTTGCTAAACTGGACGAAGAGTCCGGCCCGCAGGGTCTTGACAGCGGTGTCGACCCCTTTCTGGGCGATCCGCACCGCCCAGACGGCAAGCGCAGCTGTGACGACGGTCGCAGCTGCGCTGACAACGGCGACCCAGTCCACTCCGTTCGCAGGCACTGCGTCCGCAAAGAACATCAGACGTTGCATCGGTAGCCTCCGTGCCAAGCAAGCCTAGCGCGGATCAGGGTCTGACGGCCGCGGCTTCCATTGCGTCCGTGTGACACCCATGGAACCGTCACACCGCAGCGCCGCGCAGCCCACGCCCGGCGCTACGCTGCGCGGCCATGTTCACCGTCGTTCTCGGGACCGATGAGCACGGCTCGCTTCCGCTGCCCTGAGCGACGAGGATGCACTCCCGGGCGGGGCGTTTCGCTGGCGACTGGTCGCACAGACCGACGACGAGGCGGACGCGGTGTGGATCATGGACGCGGTGGCGCGGCGGTGCCGCTCGAGAGGGGCGGCCCCTTCAACTGAGGTGAGCCCATAAGCCTGACGCAAGAAGGGCCGGCCCTGGGCGAGCGGCGGGCCCTCGGATGCGGGTCAGGTGGGTTGAGGCGAGAGCGGTCTCCTCTACGGCACCTCGTATACTCCCAAGAACCTATCGCGGGCTCCCTGAATCGCGTCGTAGATTCGAAGTTGATCTGTGCCAGTCCAGGCCCGGGCGACGCCAGGCCCGCAGTTCACCCCCCACCACTTGTCAGCGTCCGGGTCATAGTGGCTCGAGACAAGCAGAACGTACTTCCCAGTCCAGAGGGCCACTTCCGTCGTGTCATAGTCTCGGAGCGGCGCGCCGGTGGGCCTGCGCCATGAGTCCTTGCTCGGGTCATAGAGTGCCGGGAGGCCTTCTACCGTTGGGTGAGTATAGGAGAAGAGCATCTCCTGGCCGGTCCAGACTGCTGCTATGAACGGACCCGCTTGCCAGTCGCTCTGTCCATTCCCAGGTGCCCCGACCGTCGAGGTTGGCAGCCAAGTGTTGGTGCTGGGGTTGTACCTGCCGCCCGTTGGACCCGTCGCTACCTCCTGACTGTATCCACCCGAGATGATTATCTCTGTGCGCGTCCATACTGCGGCAGCACCTGCTCGAGCAAGTGGCGCACCGACTGAAGATATCGGTGTCCAGGTGTCTGCACAGGATCGTAGCTCTCGCTGGTGTTCAACGAAGCGACGTCGCTGTAGCTATGCAGACGATCATGCGAGTCCAGTCCAGACTGTAGAGTGTCGGCCGCGGGCCGTGGAACCTGAGTGCTAATCGACCGCCATGAGTCCGTAGTTGGGTTGTATCTCGCACCTGAAGCTACCGGGTTGGTGTACCCCCAAACGATGACTTCCTGTCTGTCCAGATGATCGAGTGGTCACCACCCAGCGTGGGAGCACTGACCGAGCTACCTAGTGTCCACCGGTCGAGAGCCAAGTCATACAGCTTCGGTGACCGACCTCGCCAGATGATCAGCTTAGTGCCGGTCCAGACGAACTCGTTTGATCTGGTCGCGAGGCTGCTGTTCTCCATGTTGATGCCGCCACTGGAGCAGGAGGCGGAGACCTCATGGAGCCCAGCAGCAAGAATCGCAGGGTCGCCATGCCGACCAGTGATAAGGGTCCCGGAGAACAGCCAACTAAGATGTCCTGGAGGCTCTTGCGGCTGTAGGCCCTGCGGCCGGTCGCGCCTGTGCTCCGGCTGGCTCTGTGGGCCTGGCGGCCTGCGGTCTCACTGGTCCGCGCGCCGGTGTCGTAGTACCCGTTCACGTCAATGACGACGTGCGTTCCGACCTTCGAGTACAGGGTGATTCCTCGTTCGTACCCAGCGGTGCGATGAACGCGTTGGCAATCGTCTGCCCCGCGACGTAGTTGATTGACGCTACGAGGGGCGAGGGCTGTGGAGAGCCTTCTGGCCAGATCGACACTATCCGCCAGCCACGGGTTTGGTCACAGCGAGGTTCGCTGAGATAGCCTGCGCGGTGTTCGGGATTCCGCAGTAGCCTGCCACGGGAAACACCGAGGCGTCAGGGCGACGAGAGCGGCGGACCGAAAGGTCGGTGAAGACTCTGCCGGTCCTAGTGTCCGCAGCCGGCAGGGCTGGATCGCACGAACGCAATCGGCGGGGTTGGTACCGTTGCGTTCACGACAGCGGGTCCAGCGAAGGTGGATATTGCCTCTTGGCCTGAGGCTATGGCTCGACCAGAAGGACGTGCAGTGCGAGTACTGCGGCTCGCTGCATGGGAGGTCTCTCCGGATGGACGGAACACGCGTCACGTGGCGCTGCGAGTGCAAAGCCGATGCCCATGCGTGGAGCCGCCGGCCTAGTTCGTCCAGCCTACATGGCCGAAAGGGCAAGGTCTTCGAGCGCTACCAGCTCTACCTCGACGAGCCGAGTACAGAGCAAGCTCAGGCTGTCTGGAACGCGAAGAAGAGCTCCGCGACGTGCGGGCAAAGATCAACTCTCCCGGACGAGCATCGACCTTGTGCTCAGACCCGACGGCGAGTTCTGGGCAATCAATGCAAGTTCAGACTGAGACGCACGCGCCTGACCGTTGAAGAGCTGGACCTTCGCAATCTACTTCAACTCTGCAGAATATCTCGCTTAGCGTGTTGCTCACACCGCCGCGAAGCCTGTCAAAAGCGAAAGATCCTTGGAAACACGGAGATCGGACTAGACCGGTGGCTTGCGTCGAAGCCGAGGGATGGGAGCGCATTCGCGCGGCAACGTCGAGAAGCGTGCCACCACCTAAGGCGACCCTCGGCACATCAGCTTGATGCGATCAAGGCGCACGAGATCACTTCGAAGAGGAAAACACCGCGGCCGGATGATCATGCGTGCGGACGGAAAGAGCCTCACGGCATTCTGGATTGCGCAGACCTGAAAGCCGGTCTATTCTGTGCAGTCCCAGCTTAGCCTGATCAAGCAGAGCCTAACCGATTGGACGCGGGAGTTTCTGCGCACGGCGAGGTCCCGATTGGCTCTGGTCTGCTCGACGAGACGACGGCAATCTGGACGGGACGAGTTCGTCGGCGAAGTCTACGAGCTTGGAGTGGACGCAACCACCGACCCACGAGATCGTGAGTTCCTAGCCACAAAATGGCAGGCGGAGGATCGTGTTCGCGACTATCAGAGCGGAACAGTTTAGCGAAGGCGGCGAGAAAGGTGATTCCAGTTCGACCTGGGATCATGGACGAGGCGCACGAACCGTAGGCTCCAGGAGAAGGCTTTCGCGCACCTACTGCAGGACAAGAACATCAGAATCAAGCGCGACTCTTCATGACAGCACGGAGCGAGTCATCAGAGGCGCGGACGATGAAGTAGTTTCGATGGATGATCCAAAGATCTATGGCGAACGTTTCATCAGCTCTCGTTCAAGGCCGCGATCGAGGCTCACCGCCGATCATCTCGGACTACAAGATCCTCACAATCACCGTCACCGACACTCTGATCCGCGACTGATCCGAAAGAACCGATACCTCCGGACTCACAAGAAGCTCGGAGACGAGAAGCACAGGCTCTCGCAGCAATATTAGAGTTAAAAAGTAGAGAATTATTAAATGTGAAAGATTAATAAAAGAAATTGTATAATGAATTAAGGTTTAGTTAGAAAGAGAAAGAAGAATTTGGGATTAGAGATAGTATTGAAGATGTTAAGTAATTGTAATATTGGTTTTTTGAATAAGAAGTTGTAATGTTATGAAGGAATGAATAAAAGAATTATAATGTGTGATATGTGATTAAAAATTAGGATTGTAAAAGAGTTAAGAATGGGTGTATAGTGTATAGAAAAAATGGAAATTGGAGGTATAGAAGGGAAATGTTAATAATAATTGTTATATGATAATGAGATTGGAAAAATGATAATTAAGATAGTGAATTAGATTTAAGGTGATTGTAAATATTAGAAAGAAGTTTGATACTGAGAGAAAGTGAAAATAAAAATTTGTTATGAAGATATTTAATTGTAAAAATTAAAATTAGTGTTTAGAGGGGTTGTAAGATAATTGAAGTAAGGATAAGATTTGAAAGAGAAAAAAATAGTTGAATAATAAGGATGTAAAGTGTTGTATGTAGAAGTGTGAAAAAAGTGATATGATTAGAAGAGGTTTGATAAAGTATGGCTAAGTAAAAATGGGATTTGAAAGAAAGGATTAAATAAAAAGTATAATAAGAAAATAGATGTAATGTAGAAAAAGATGAGTATGTGAAGTAGTTTTCAACGAGACCGGCCGCCTCGAGCTCGGCGAGGTAGCGGGCGGACTCCCCTGCCCGAACGTGCACACCCGTGTCCACTTCGCCCGTGGTCATCCAGGGATTCGCCGTCACGTAGTCGAGGATCCGAGCCCGTGTGTCCGCTGCTTCGTCCGTCGTCTCTGCAACGGCCCGCAGGAAGCCGCGGAAGCCCGTGACCGGATAGGGTCTCGCGTCTCAAAGCGCACCCGGAACGGCTTGGGGTCGGCGCCGACCTTGTAGGACGTCGGGACCGCAAGACACTCCCGGTCGTTCAGCCGTTCGAAGTTGACCATGCAGTCGCCCATGCTGAACGTGACGCCCCCGCTGGCCCGCTCGGGGCGGGCGCGGTCGTCCTTCCCGTCGCGGCTCGGCTTCAGGTCGTGATGAGGGAGCAGGATTACGCGAATGCTCGTCTCGCGGAGGATGGTCAGCAGGAAGGCCCGCGCACGGGACGCGTCCTTCGGCCCGCCGTCGATAGATGGCATGGAGGAGCCGGGGCGCGCGACGTGTCGAGACTCCGGCATCATAAGATGGTCGCGCAAGGACGCCAGATGCAGGCCGCCACGTTCGGGATCGTCATCGGCACTCTCCTCGGGCTGGCGCCCGCCCGCCCGGGCTGGACGGTTGTCCCGACCCAGCGGCTCCTCGAGGCGATGAACGAGGTTCGCGCCTTCGATCTCACCGCCACGGCGAACGGGCCGAGGCTCCAGGCCGACGTCGTCCTGCGGCTCGTCCATGCCGCCATGCTGCAGGATCCAGAGCGCCGGCCGCTCTTCGTGGGACACCGGGAGTGGTTCGAGGCGTTCCTCGCTCGCACCGGCTTGCCCCCTTCGAAGGCTCCCCTGTACGTGCGCCGCCCGTACGAGGTGGGGCAGGACCTGGTGGTCGATTATCGCGAGGGGGCCGTGGTCGACGCCGTTCTGCAGGGGCCGCACCCTCGATTGGCGGCGAACGTCCGGATCTTCTGGGAGAAGCGCCCGGGCCAGCCGGATCAGTACTCGTACGACGACACGCTCTCCCGCCCGAACCTGCGCGTGACGCAGGGGCGCCTCATCACGTACCGGCTCGTGCAGTACGAGGACCGCCTCTGGTACACGGAGGTCTCGGGCCTGCACGGCCGTCCGACGAGCGGGGCCCTCGGCGCCCTCTTCGCCCTGATAGGCGAGGCGCGGGTCGTGGAGAGCCGGAGCGCCATCCTGCCGGACGGCATGCAGGTCGTTCGCGGGCGGGCCACCAAGTGGGGGTTCGATCGGACCGAGACGATCACGCTGTGGCCCGACGGCCACGCCGACCGGGGCGTTCCGCCGGGCCGGCCCGACCTCCAGGCGCTCGAGGAGCGGCTCCAGCAGCCGCTCGCCATCCGCTTTCGGCCGCTGCCGCGGGAGCCCGAGTAGCTACCGGGCGGGGGCGCCGTTCGGCGGGGCGAGGGCCGCCGCGACTTCGTGCAGCTTCGCCTGCAGGAGGCGGACGTTGCGGGGTCCGGTGCGCAGGAACTGCTTCTGTGCCGGCGTGAGCGCCTCGAGCTTCGGGTCGGCGTACCGGAAGCCGATCGCGTGCGGAACGAGCTCCACGTCCTCGCGCAGCACCGGGACCGCGAGCAGGGCGCGGGTCGCCTTGTCGAGAGCGGACGGGAAGCCGCCCTCGGGGTGGCCGAGCTCGACGTAGGCCGCCTCGAAGAGGGGCGCGAGGCTGCGATAGGCATTCGCGGCGGCGACCGCGTCGACGGAGGTGACGGCATCGGCGAAGACGTCGTAGCCGGCGAACCCGGCGGGGTCGGGCACGATCAGTCGGGCGGGGCGGCGCGCGGCCCGGAAGCGTTGCTTCGGAGCGAGGAACTCGAGGTGGGGCCTCGGCGTCTCGCCGTCCGCGACGTTGACGACGACCACCGTGAGGGTGCGGACGAGCGCCGACCGGGCGAGCCAGCGGGTGAGCTCCGGATGCGCGGACAGGCCGGCGGCGATCTGCCGGACGAGCGGGTCGCTGTCGTCGAGGGAGGGGAGCGGGACCGACGGAGTCGCGGAAGAGGCGAGGCGAGTTGCGCCGGCGGCCGGCGGGGCCGGGGTCAGCGCGGCCTTCGGCGCCGGCGGATGCCGGAAGACGAGGAAGACGACGGCCAGGAGGCCGATCACGACGACCGCGATCGCCGCCAGCGTGCCGGGGAAGAGGAGACCTCGCTTCGGCTCCGGCTCCGGGGCGGGCCGGTAAGGGCCAACCGTCTCCTCGCTCCTCCTGCCGACGCGTGGGCTCGAGATCGAAGTCGTCGAGGTCGTCGGGCATGTCACCCTCCGGCACCAAGCGTACGGCACGGGCCGGGTATCGCCAACCGCGGCACCGGGCGTGCCGCCCGGCGGTGGGCGTCTCGCGGATTGCGCGTCGCCAGGACACGACGGGAGTAACATCGGCGCCTGCGCGGGAGCGCCTTCCGCGCGGGAGCACTCTCGATGCGTTTCGTGGTTTTCAACCAGAAGGGCGGCGTGGGCAAATCGACGATCGCGGCGAACCTCGCGGCGGTCGCGGCCTCGCGAGGGGAGCGCACGCTGCTCGTGGACCTCGACCCCCAGGCGAACGCCACGCAGTACGTCCTGGGAGCCGGTCGCCGCCGAGACGAAGCCGAACCTCGTCGACCTCTTCGAGGAGGGCCTGTCGTTCCGCCTGTTCAAGACGGACCCGAAGCTCTTCGTCCACCCGTCGCCGTTCCCGAAGCTGGACATCGTCCCGTCCCACCCCGGCGTGGACGGGCTCCTGTCGAAGCTCGAGTCGCGCCACAAGATCTTCCGCGTCCGGGAGGTCGTGGACGCGCTCGGCTACGGGACCGTCTTCTTCGACACGCCCCCGGCCTACAACGTCCTCACCCTCTCCGCTCTCGTGGCCGCCGACCGCGTGCTCATCCCCTTCGACTGCGACGACTTCGCCCGCCGGGCGATCGGGCCCCTCGTCGAGCGGATCGAGGAGGTGCGCTCGGACCACAACCCCCGCCTCAAGGTGGAGGGCGTCGTGGTCAACCAGTTCCAGGGCCGCGCCAACTTCCCGCAGCAGGCCGTGGACGAGCTGGTCGCGGACGGGCTCCCGGTGCTCGAGCCCTACATCTCCGCCTCGGTGCGGATCCGCGAGTCGCACCACGCGGCGAGGCCCATGGTCTTCTTCGAGGCCTCGCACAAGGTGACGGAGGAGTTCGAGGGCCTGTACGACCGGCTGCGGACCCCGCGCAGGGAGAGGAAGCGGGCGAGCTAGAATCGGGGAGCGCCGCCGCGAGGGATCGTGGTGCACGAGGAGGAGGGATGGCCCACACCTACGAAGAGCTGAAGAAGAAGACGGTCGAGGACCTGCGCGAGATCGCCAAAGGCCTGGGCGAGGAGACAGTCAAGGGCTACACGCAGATGAACAAGGAGCACCTGCTCCCCACCCTCTGCAAGGTCCTCGGCATCGACACGCACCGGCACCCGCACCACGAGGCGGTGGGGATCGACAAGGCGAAGCTGAAGGCGCGGATGCACCAGCTGAAGGCCGAGAAGGAGAAGGCCCTCGAGTCCGGCGACGCCGCGAAGCTGAAGGCCATCCGGCGCGAGTACCACCACCTCAACCGGAAGATCCGGGCGGCGACGCTCTAGGGCTACTCCGCCCCGCAGAGGCAGTGGGCATACGTCCCGCGCGGGTCGTTCCAGCGGGAGAGGCGCTCCACGTCCGCGCGCAGCTCGCCGAGGCGCCCGGCCACCGACAGGGCCGACGCCGACGGTGACGGCTCGCTCACCCAGCCCGCGGCGACCGCGACGTCGAGCGCCCGGGCGGCCAGCATCGACATCAGCCTCTCGCGGAAGCTCTTCTCCTTCTCGACGTACCACACGCGGTAGCCCTTCTCGAGCTTCGCGCGCTTCGCCGCCGACTCGATCGCCTGGTCGAGGCCGCCGAGCTGGTCCACGAGCCCGAGGCCCTTCGCGTCCTCGCCGCTCCAGACGCGCCCGCGGGCGATCTTGTCCACCTGGTCGCGCGACATCTTCCGGGCCTGCGCGACGCGCGCGAGGAACTCCTCGTACCCTTCGTCGATCGCCTGCTGGAAGATGTCGGCCACCGCCGGGTCCATCGGGCGGTCGGGTCGAAGGACGTCGCTGAAACGCGTCGTGCCCACGCCGTCCGTGTGGACGCCGAGGTACCGGGCGAGCGGGCTCGTCGATCGTGGGGAAGAGACCGAAGATGCCGATCGAGCCGGTGATCGTCTCCGGGCGCGGCCCAGATCTCGTCGGAGGCGGTCGAGATCCAGTAGCCCCCGGAGGCGGCCACGCTGCCCATCGAGACGACGAGGGGCTTGCCGGCCTGCCGCACGAGCTCGCACTCCCGCCGGATGATCTCGGAGGCGAAGACGCTGCCGCCGGGGCTGTCCACGCGGAGCACGACCGCCTTGACCTCGTCGTCCTCGCGGGCCCGCCGCAGGAGGCGGGCCGTGGAGTCGCCGCCGATCGTGCCCGCGGGCTGGTTGCCGTCGAGGATCTCGCCCTTCGCCACGACCACGGCGACGGCGCGCCCCTTGCCGGTGGCGCCCGTGCGGTCGCCCCCCTTCGCCCGGAGGTAGGCCTCGACCCCGATCTGCCGGAAGGACTTCTTCTCCTTGTCCTCGCCGACGAGCGCGATCATGCGCTTCCTGACCTCGTCGCGCTGGGCGAGCTTGTCGACCAGCTTCGCCTCCAGGGCCATCTTCGCCATGTTGCCGCCGGCAGCGCGCAGGCGCTGCGGCATGACCTCGATCCCGGCGGCGAGGTCCTCGGGCTTCACCTTGCGCGCCGCGGCGACGTCGGCCAGGTAGTCGCGCCAGAGGTCGCCGTAGAAGTCCCGCGCCATCTCCTTCGCCTCGGGCGACATGTCGTTTCGCAGGTACGGCTCGACCGCCGACTTGTACTCGCCCACCCGAAAGACGTGCAGCTTTATCCCGTAGCGGTCGAGACCCTCCTTGTAGTAGTTGCGCCAGCGGCCGAAGCCGTCCAGCACCACCATGCCCTGGGGGTGGAGGAAGAGCTCGTCGGCCTGGGAGGCGAGGTAGTACTGCGACTGCAGGCAGCCGTCCGTGTAGGCGACGACCTTCTTGCCGCTCTTCTTGAAGTCGGCGAGCGCCTTCCGCAGATCGCGCAGCTTCGTCAGGCCGGACCCCGTCATGTCGTCCACGTCGAGATAGATCGCCTTGATTCGTCGGTCGTCCTTCGCCTCGCGGATCGCCGTCGAGGAGGTCCTTCAGCAGCGTCTCCCTTGCCGCGTTCCCGACGCCCGCCGACTGGCTCACCAGCCGCTCGATCGGATCGGCGGAGGAGACCTGCTCCACGATCGTCCCTTCCGGCCGCACCACGAGGGCGGCGCCGTCGGGGACCTTGGGCCGTGCCCTCCAGGCGGCGATCAGGAGGCCGGCGAGGAGGCCGAAGAAGAGCACGTTCACCAGGAGGCGCCGCAGGCCGTCGAAGCCGCGGAGGAGCCGGACGGCGAGGGAGGGGCTTTCTTCGCGCATGGGTTCTCCTATCGGTCCAGGAGGGTCGCGGCAGCGGTGCCGTAGCGGTCGCCCTGCGCCGCGCCGACGGGGAAGAGGGCGTCGAGCCGGGCGACGTCGGCAGGCGTCAGGTGGACGTCGAAGGCAGCCAGGTTCTCCTCGAGGTACTTCTGCCGTTTCGTCCCGGGAATCGGCACGACGTCCTCGCCCCTCGCCAGCACCCAGGCGAGGGCGATCTGGGCGGGGGTGCAGCCCTTCCCGGACGCCATCTCGAAGACGGGCCGGGCGAGCTCGGCGTTCCGCTCGAGGTACCCGGCGTGGAAGCGAGGCGAGGAGTGCCGCCAGTCGTCGCTCGCGAGGTCCCCGGGCGTGTTGAAGCGGCCGGTGAGGAGACCGCGGCCGAGCGGGCTGTAGGCCACGAAGCCGATGCCGAGCTCGCGGCACGCGGGGAGCGCGCCCGCCTCGTGCTCGCGGGTGAAGAGCGAGTACTCGCTCTGGAGGGCGCTGATCGGGTGGACCGCGTGGGCGCGCCGGAGCGTCGCGGGGGAGGCCTCGGACAGGCCGAGGAAGCGCACCTTGCCCGCCCGGACGAGCTCGGCCATGGCCCCGACCGTCTCCTCGATCGGCGTCTTCGGGTCCACGCGGTGCTGGTAGTAGAGGTCGATCGTGTCGAGCCCGAGCCGCTTCAGGCTCGCGTCGCAGGAGGAGCGCACGTACTCCGGCCGGCCGTTCACGCCGCGCGCCAGGGGGTCGCTCCCGCGCACGATCCCGAACTTCGTGGCCACCGCCACGGTCTCGCGCCGTCGGCCGCGGAGTGCTCGGCCGACCAGCTCCTCGTTGGCGTGCGGGCCGTACACGTCGGCGGTGTCCAGCATCGTTACGCCCAGGTCGAGGGCGCGATGGATCGTGGCGATCGACTCCGCCTCGTCGCGCGGCCCGTAGAAGTCGGACATGCCCATGCAGCCGAGGCCGATCGTCCCGACCTCGAGCCCCTGGGTACCGAGCCGGCGCGTCTTCATGGTGGGACCTCCCGGGCCATCTTATCCGGCCCCCGGCCGGACAAGAATCGGCCTCGCCGATGCGGAGGTGGGGTACGCCCTCGCCGCGCACCTCGCGCTGGCGATCGTGGTGCTGAACGTGTTCGTGAAGCTCTTCGGCGAGTTCCGCGAGCAGGAGGCTTGAGGTTCAGCGGGCGGCGGGCGCGGGCGGGGCTTCGGCCGGCGGCCGCTGAGGCGCCACGGAGGGCGCCGGCGCCGCTCCGGGCGTGCGAGCGGGCGGGGCCGGGGGCGGTTCGGGGGAGATCCGTGGTCGGTGCGCACCTCGACCGCGCTGAAGACGCCCTGCACGTGGACGTCGTAGCCGGGGCGACCGGCCACGCCGCGCACGCCGCGGTCGACCGCGTTGAAGGGGAGGCCAGCGCCGTGCACGCGCACCGGCGATCCCCTCGGGCACGACGAGGCTGAGCGAGTTGAAGACCCCGTTCATCCGGATCTCCGTGTCCTGCCGGGGCGCGGGAAGCCGTGCGGTCGACTCCGATGAAGACACCCTCCGTCCGCAGCCCTTCGAGGGCGCCGGCGGTGAGGTCGACGGTGCCGCCGACGCCCGCGCCTCGGATCAAGACGCCGAGCGGCAGCTCCGCCGGCAGCCGGAGGTCCCAGCGCTCCCTGGCCCGAGGAAGGAACACCATGCCGTGCTTCTCTCCGGCGTTCAAGTGCACGCGGGCGAGGCTGCCGTCCGAGTCCGTCTCGAGGCGGGTGGTGTCGTGGCCCGCGATCGATCCGCCGTCGACGAGGCGCCCGGCCGGCAGGTTCGTCGCGGCGGCGACGCTCAGACGGGCGCCGACGAGCTTTGCCTCGAGCTCGACGCGCTCCACCCCGTCGGGCCTGGCGGCGCTCTCGGGCTGCCAGGGGCCGGCCGGCGCTTCGGGCCTCGCCCCGCTCGCCAGCCACGCGAGCCCGCCGAGGAGGAGCGCGGGGCCCGCGAGGACGAGCCATCGGGCCCGCGTCTTGTCGAACGCGATGCGGATGCCGGCCGACATGATGAGCAGGGGCCAGAGGGCGATCGCGTCGAGCCAGAACGACCAGGGCAGGTAGCCCATGGTGTTCAGGAGCAGGAAGACGGCGAAGCCCGCCAGCTGGATGCCCTCGGCGGCTCGGGGCCAGTCGGCTCCCGTCCTTCCGGCACTCGGGGTCGCAGTGGAACAGCTCATGGCCTTACCCCCATCTACCACAAGAGCTTACGGGAGGGGGGACGGGGCCGTTCCGTCACTCGCCGACCGTCGTCGGCGGTTAGCCGAATACCGGTCAGGTGGAGAGGACCTGCCGCCGTGGGGGGCATCCCGCCCCCCACACCCCCGGGGCATCAGCGGGACGTGCGCTCCGGTGTCGCCTCGGCCGGACTTGCCGCCGCCGCCGACAGGCCTCGCTCGATGTGAGCGGAGCCGTTCACGGTTCCGAGCTCGAAGCGGGCGCCCCCGCTCCCGATGCGTCCCTCGATCTTCCGGCGGCTCTTGTGCGCGTCGGCGAGCTCGAAGTCGCAGCCCACGCCGCCGTTCACCGTGTGCGCCTCGACGTCGGCGCTCGCCTCGCGCGGCAGCGTCAGCCGTACGGAGCCGTTCGTCGTGCTGAGCTCGCTGCGGCCGGAGGGGTCGACCCGCGCCACGTCGACCTCGACGCTCCCGTTGACCGCCGAGGCCTCGACCGCGCCGCCGGCGCCGGTGACGTCGACCGAGCCGTTCACGGTGGAGGCGCGCACCGACCCATGGACGCCGCCGACCTCGACGCGGCCGTTGACGTTGGTGACCCGCACGCGGGCGCCCCGGGGTACACTCACGCGGTATTCCACGCTGCCGGCGCTGCCCATCCAGTGGGGCCGCGGGTAGCGGGTCCGCACCGTGAGGCGGTCGCCCTCGCCCACGATCTCGACCTGCAGCTCCTCGCAGGGCGCGCTCGCTGCCGGCGCGCTTGACGGCCTCGATCCGCACCCGCGCCTCGTCCCAGCTGGCGAGGTGCACGCTCCCGTTCGTGTTCTCCAGGGTGAACTCGCCGTTCGCGGCGAGGGGGCGCGTCTCGTCCACGGTCGCCCGGAACGGCATGCCGAAGTCGCCCCCGATGCAGCCGATCGCGACCATGCCGAGGACCAAGGCAAGGGCGACGTGGAATGCACGTTTCATCGTTTCTCCTCCGCTCGCTGCTGTTTACGCACCCGGAGGCGCGGCGGTTCGGGAAAACCGGCCTGGCCGAGGCGCGTGTGGCCACAGGCGCGCAGCGAGGCGAGGAGCCTGTTCGTTTCAGCGCGATCGGGGGCTTCGCCGAAAAAGGCGGCCGACGGCCCCACGCTCGGCCCCGTCGCGAAGCGGGCGGGTACGCCCCGCCCCGTTAGCGCCGGATCAGCAGGACGTGGGTCCCGGCGATGACGCCGGGCAGCGCCTTCAGGTTCTCGACGTCGACCGAGGCGAAGTGGCGCTCGCCCTCGCCGGGAAGCAGGAGGAGCGAGCGCCCCTTGAAGAGAACCCGGGCGAGCACGATGCCGTCCGCGGTGCGGACGGCGCAGATGCGGTCGGGGCCGACGCGGCCGCCGCGCTGGAAGACGATGCGGTCGCCCGGGGAGGCGAGACCCCGCAGGTGCTTCATCGTCGGCAGGGTGACCTCGTACGCGAAGAGCCGCTCCGGAGCGTGATCGGCGACGAGGCGGCGATCGACGAGCAGGCGGTCCTGGATCGCGAGGGGCGACGGAGCGAGCTTGCCCGGGTCCGCGCCCACCGCCAGGACCGGAACCCGCAGGATCTCGGGCTCGGCGGCGAGCGGCGCGGCCGCGGAGGCGCGAGGCAGCTCGCGAGGGTCGGGCCCCGTCTCGCCTCGAAGGGCGCGGGCCGCATCCCCGGCGCGGCGGCGCGGAGTCACCTTCATCTTCACGCGTCGTCGCGCCTTCAGGCTCGGCGGCCGTTGCCGTTTCTTCACTGGACCCTGGCTTCGTCCATCAGTGTACGCCCCCCGGGGGGCCGTAGCGCTTCTGCTCGTCGTCGAGGACCAGCGCCCAGTCGCCCTCGGCCGGCGCCGTGAAGACCTGCGACCCGGTTCGCTCGACGACGGAGCCGACGACCGTCGCCACCCCCGTGCGCGGATCGAACCAGTGGCCACGGAGGTGCCGGCCGGGGAACTGATCGAGGTCGACGCGCACCTGGCGCTGCGCCGGCGGCAGATACGCGATGAGCGTCGAGCGGTCGCGAGTGACGGCCACCTGCACGCCGCCGTCGGCGCCGGACTCCCAGTGGCCCTCGACCACGAACTGGTGCGTACGGTCCGGCTCCAGCTCGTACCACGGACGCGACCGGAAGAGCGCCAGGGCGTGCGTCATGTACCGGGCCCCGGCCGAGTCGAGCGCCTGCTCCCAGCCGCGCCCGCAGAACCAGAGCGGCTTGTTCCCGAACAGGTGGCCGGCGGCTCCGGAGAGGACGGCGCGGTACGGGTAGGCGCGCACGTCTTCGGCGGTCTTGCCCCCGAAGTCGTTCTCGTAGTGCGACTCGATGAGGAACGTGGGGCGGGGGACCGTGCCCTCGCGGTCGGCGAGGATCCGCCAGGCCACGGGCCCGTAGGTGTAGGAGCTGTTGACGTCGAGCCAGCCCTCGTCGCCGAAGTAGTCGAAGGCGGCCGTGCCGTTCGCCCAGTGGGCGGTGTGCAGGTGCCGCTCGTCCACCTCGCGGATCGCCTGGGCGAGCGCTCGCACCTCGTCGCGCACGTCCCAGGGGTTGCGGTCGCCGCCGTGCACCCAGAGGACGTTCGTGAGCGCGCGGTAGCGCTTGCCGATCCAGAGGCCGTACTCGCGGCACCGGGGAGGTCCGGCCTTCTTCAGGAGGTCGACGTAGCCGTCCTTGTCGGCGCCGAGGTACGCCGGCGTCACGAGCAGCAGGAAGCCCAGCCTCTCCGCCTCCTTGAACACGCGGTCGACGTGCGCCCAGTACGGCTCGTTCGGCCGCGTCAGGTCGTCTCCGGCGAAGGGCCGCTGGCCGTAGCGGTCGGGCGAGTACGTCTTTCCGCCGTCGGGGTCGTAGGCGTCGGGCGCCGAGACCATGAGGCGTGTTGAAGCCCTGCGCCTTGCGGACGGTCATGTAGCGGACCGCTTCCTCGAAGGTGAGGTTGTGGGTGAGCGACCACGGCGTGTCCCCGTGGATCAGGAAGGGCACGCCGCGCTGGTCCACCAGGTGGCGTCCCGTGGGCCCGATCCGGAGGGGGAAGGCGACGTCCTGGGCCGGGAGCGGGCCGGGAGCGGTGGCGAGCGCGAGCGAGGCGCCCAGCGTCGTTCTCAGGAGAGTGCGCATCGGGTCGACCTCCGACGTGTCGAGCCTATGCCCGCGGTGGACGGCAGGCAAGAGCGGTATGCTTCGCCCTGCGATGGGACAGACGCGCGTCGATCTCCAGCACCTGCTCGAGGACCTGCGCGACGCCTATCCGGACGCGATCGAAGAGACGATCCTCTCGGAGGTCGTGGCGAACTCGCTCGACTCGGGCGCGACCAGCGTCCACGTCCTCACCGATCCCACCGGAGAAGACGGTCGTGGTGGTGGACGACGGCTGCGGCATGGGCCGGCGCGAGCTGGCCCGGTACCACGACCTCGCCGCCAGCACGAAGACGCGCGGCGAGGGCATCGGCTTCGCCGGCGTGGGGATCAAGCTCGGGCTGCTGGTCGCGGAGGCCGTCCTGACGGAGACGCGGCGCGGCAGCGTGCACGTGGCCACTCGCTGGCACCTCGCCTCGCGACAGAAGGCGCCGTGGCAGTGGGTGGCGCCGCCGGGTTGGGTGGGCGAGCGCGGCACCGCCGTGGGCCTGAAGCTCCGCAACCCGTTGTCGCCGCTCCTCGACGCCGGGCTACGTCGAGGGCTGCCTGCTCCTGCACTACGAGCCGCTCTTCGACCCGGCCTTCGACGCGATCCTGGCCGACCGCTACCCGTCGGGCGTTCGCTTCTCGGTGAACGGACGGGCCGTGGCGCGGCGCCGCGCCGGCGAGTCGGCCGAGCAGGCCCCGCTCGTCGTGCGCCTGCCGCGCAAGAGGAAGCCGGCGGCAGTCGGCTACCTCGAGCGCGTCGCCTCGCCGCTCCCCGAGGACCGGCAGGGCCTCGCGGTGAGCACGCTCGGCAAGGTGATCCGGCGGGGCTGGGACTGGATCGGCCTCTCGTCCTCGTCGCCCGGCCTCGTCGGCGGCCTCATCGAGGCGCCGGGCCTCTCCGCGGCGCTCACCCTCAACAAGGGCGACTTCGTGCGCGCGGGCCGGCGCGGCATCACGTACCTGGGCTACCGGAAGGCCCTCCAGGAGGCGGTGCAGGCCCAGCTCACCGCGTGGGGAGAGGCGCGCGACCGCGAGGACTCGGCACGGCGACAGGCCGCCCGTCCCCTCGAGCGGGACCTCGAGGCGGTGCTGCTGGACCTCGCCGCGGAGTTCCCGGCCCTGTCGGCGCTCGTCGAGCGCCGGCCCGGCGGGCAGAAGCGGTTGCCGACGGGGCGCGAGCCGTCCCTTCCGGAGTCGGCCAGCGCCGTGGGAGCAGCGAACGGCCCGTCGCCCGTCGGGGCCGAGAGCGAGCCAGCTCCGCCCGAAGACGCCCCAGAAGACCCGGAGGAGGGACCGGCAGCGACCCCCGACGCTTCAGAACCGGGCGCCGGGGCGGCTTCGTCGGGGAGCCCGCGGCCTGGGGCACCCGCACCGACGCCCGTCGCGGCAGGCAACCCTCCCGGAGCCCGCCGGCTCGGGCGGACCGCGACGCCCGACCCGCTACGGTCTCGCGATCGACTTCGAGCACCGGCCCGAGTCGCCCGATCTCGGGCGGCTGGTCGAATCCACCGTCCTCGTCAACACCGCGCACCCCGCCTACCTGCGCGCGGTCGCTTCCCGGTCGGAGGGCTACCATGCCGCGCTCTCCGTGGGCATGGCCCTCGCGGCGGTCGCGGTCGAGCCCGCGGGCACGCAGGCCTTCCTGACGACCTTCCTCGCGCGATGGGGCGAGGCCGTCGGCCGCGACCGGCGCCGCCGCCAGCCGCGGGCCCGGGCGGACACGTAGCGCGCCGGGCAGCCGGCGGCGCCGCTGAGTGCTTCTTCGGCTCCCGCAGCGTCACCAGATCGTGCGGACCACCCGGCTCTGTTGGATGCGCGTGTCGGAGGTCACGAGGGGCATCCGCTCGACGATGGCCGTCGCCGCGATGACGCGGTCGAACGGATCGCTGGGGAAGTCGGGGGGGAGAAACGCCGCGACCGCCGCGATGTCCACGGTCAAGTCTCGAACCGCCACTCCGGTCCCGGCCGCGAAACTCCGAAGCCAGGAGAGAGGTGTCCCGGTCGAACGAATCTCCCCCGACGCCAACATCTGGCCGAGCTCCATCAACGTGACCGACGCGACCGCGAGCCCTTTCCGGGCACCGTGCCTCCGGATGGCTTCGGCCGCGGGCCGGGACAACCGCTGCGGCCGGGTGACCAGCCACGCGACGGACTGCGTGTCCAGGAGGATCATCGGGCGCCCTTGCCGGAGCGCTTGTGCCTGGCGGCCCGCCTCTTCGCGAGGTGAGGGGGCTGGCCCACGGTCTTCTTTCCCGAGATCGTGCCGTATGTCCTCCACTCCCGATCCCAGGCCTTCGCCTGCGCAAGGCGGTCGCGCTCGAATTCCTTCCACTCCTCCTCGCTCCACGCGGGCTGGTCGAGGTCTCCGACGAACTCCGTCTGATCGGCCATGCAGCCGAAGACGCTCTTCCGAGCCGGTGGGTCGGCCGGCACCAGTTTGGCAACGGGCTTGCCGCGTTTCGTGATGACGTAGGTCTCACGCCCCTCGGCCACACGATCCATCAGCTCGAGGCACCTTGCCTTGAACTCCGTCGCCCCCACCGTGGCCACGGGTCACCTCCTGTAACTGGTCAGATTCTACTGACCACTTTGGTGGGAATCAAGGTCGGCCTCGCCCAAAGAGCTCGAGTCGAAGGCCTCCCTCGCCCGGTGGAGGGCGCGGTCCGTTGGGTGATAGCCTCGGGCCGTCGCGTGGGCGCGAGCTCACCTTTCCGAGGGGGAGACACCATGACCTTGCCGATCGACCGTCGAGTCTTCATGAAGCGCGCCGCCGGCGCGAGCGCGGCGCTCAGCATCTCCATGGCCGGGCCGCTCACCCGCAAGGCCCTCGGGGCCAACGATCGCGTGCGGGTGGGCGTCATCGGCACCGGCCGGCAGGGCGTCTCCAACATGCAGGCGTTCGCGAAGCACGGCGCGGAGATCGCCGCCGTGTGCGACGTCTACGCGCCCAACCTCGAGAAGGGCAAGCTCGAAGCGGGCCCGGACGCGGCGACCTACACCGACTTCCGCAAGATCCTCGACGACAAGACGATCGACGTCGTGATCAACGCGACACCCGACCACTGGCACGCGCTGCCCACGGTCATGGCCTGCCAGGCGGGCAAGGACGTCTTCGTCGAGAAGCCCATCTCGGTCGCCGTCGAGGAGGGCAAGGCGATGGTGGCCGCGGCCCGCAAGTACAAGCGAGTCGTCCAGGTGGGCCTCTGGCAGCGCTCGAACGCGCACTTCCAGCAGGCGGCGCAGATCGTCCGCGAGGGGCTCCTCGGCAAGGTGACGTTCGTGCGCACGTGGAACTACAGCAACTCGTTCCCGACCGGCATCGGCAACCCTCCCGACAGCGATCCGCCCGACGGGCTCGACTGGGACATGTGGCTGGGGCCGGCGCCCAAGGTCCCGTTCAACGCGAACCGCTTCGGCGTCGGCGACCGCTGGTCGACCTTTCGCTTCTTCTACGACTACGCGAACGGCATGCTCGGCGACTGGGCCGTTCACCTCGTCGACATCGTCCAGTGGGCCCTCGAGGTCCCGGGCCCGCAGGTGGTCACGGCCACG
Source organism: uncultured Acidobacteriota bacterium (assembly GCA_963697835.1). GTDB lineage: Bacteria > Acidobacteriota > Vicinamibacteria > Fen-336 > Fen-336 > DATBSL01. The sequence continues at coordinate 362,391 of CAVOPG010000002.1, forward strand.
GGATCGAAGTTCGCGCTCCACGACAACGCCGACACCCCCGACACGCTGGTCGCCACCTTCGAGTACCCGGGCTTCGTCTGCACGTACGAGAACCGCCACACGAACGCGAACTCGATGTTCGGGAAGGGCTACGGCATCGAGTTCCACGGCACCGAGGCCACGATGTTCCTGAACCGCTCGGGCTTCGAGGTCTTCCCGGAGACGCGGAAGCGCGAGGACGGCACCGAGGCGGCCCGCTCGGCCTCGATGCGCATGGACGAGGTGGACGACGGCCTCTTCAACCATGCCGGCAACATGCTCGACTGCCTGAAGACGCGCCAGCGGCCGGCCTCCGACATCGAGCACGGGCAGCAGTCCTCGGCGACGTGCCTTCTCGGGAACGTGGCCCTGCGAACGCGCGAGCGCATCGAGTTCGATCCGGTCAAGCAGGAGCTGAAGAACGCGAGCGCCGCGGCGCGGAAGATCTTCTCCCGCGAGTACCGCGCCCCCTGGAAGCTGAGCGTGTAAGGCTGCCCCGGGGCCCTACCTCTCCTTCTCGTCGTCCCAAAGCTGAGAGGAAGACCCCGGAGAGTGCCTTCGAGGGTTGATCCTCGACCGCTTCCAGGAGGAGGACGGCGTCCTCCCAGAAGTCCGGGGTCTTGAAGAACTGCGTGAGGGCGGCGGGGAAGGTGCTGCCGGTCCGGTTGCCGGTCGCGTGCGTTCCCGCGTCCTGGCGCTCGCCCGTGACCGGGCTGATCCACGTAGCCCTCGCCGTCTTCGCCTCGATCTTGTCGACGTGGAGGAAGACGGTCGTGGGGCTCGACAGGTAGACGAGGATGCGGCTCCCGTCCCGGGAGCGCATCGCCGCGTTGAGCGTCCGCTCGCTGCCCACGCCGCTCGCAAAGACGCCCTGGTCGGGGATGAGCTCCGACCAGGGCAGCGAGGTGACGACGCGCCTCATCAGGCAGACCTGGGCGGCTCCCGGAGTGTCGAACGTCCGGTCCCAGCCCGCTCCATCCGCCACATCTGGTTCCGGCCGTACGTGTGGAAGCCGCCGGCCAGGACCGTCCACCAGGCCTGGCGACGGACGACGAGGGGGGTGATCGGGCCCTGGGGGTACTCGGGGCCGTCCTCGTAAGCACCTTCTCCGAGCACCACTGGTTTTCTCGGCGCCCGCAGCGAGTCCGAGACGACGGCGGGGTGGATCTTCGCCCACTCCGTCCACGTCTCGATCATGTTGAAGTCGAGCCAGTCCTCACCGTGGAAGAACTGGGCCGAGGAGCGCCAGCCGCAGGGGTGATACGTCACGAGGTGGGCCCCGCCGTCGCCTTCGCGCAGGCCGCGGGCGAGCTCCCGGAAGACGTCCTCGAAGCCGGTGGGCGTGCGGTCGCCGCCGTTCACCCAGACAACGTTGGGCGCGTCCTTGTACCGCGCGCCGAGCCAGCGGCCGTACGCGCGGGCGTTCTTCACGTTCAGGACCGGAGCCTCCTTCACGTAGTAGCCCCAGGTCGGAAGCATCGCGAGGACCAGACCCTGGGGCGACTTCTCTTCCATGCCGCTGCCGTGGCCCCAGGCGAGGACGCCCTGGACGACGGTGAAGCCCTTGGCCCCGCGGTTCTTCAGGTAGGCCTCGGCCTGCTTTTTCGAGTACTGGGTGAAGAGCGGCCATGCCGTGTCCCCGAGTCAGAAGAAGGGCGCACCGGAGCGGTCGACGAAGTGGCGGCCGTCCGCGCTCACCCGGACGGGGCCGGGGACGCCTGCATCGACAACGGATGCCAACGAGAGGAATGCGGTGGCGACGACGATGGAGCTCTCCATGGTCCTCCCTCCTCGGACTCGGGCGCAGAAGCCTACGCCTCCGGCTTCGCCGAAGAAGGGGAAAAGACGGCCGAGAGGCCTGGCGAGGGTACGAAGCTGGCGCGAAGGCCCGGGAGCGGAGCGTGCAGTAAGATCTCCCGCACCCGTGTGGGCCGGAGGCTAGCGATGCTCGGCGTGGTTCACGAATACCGCATGCTGGTCCTCGAGAACCACCTCGACACCTTCGGCCACGTGAACAACGCCTCGTACCTGGAGATCCTCGAGGAGGCTCGGTGGGACCTGGTCACCCGCAACGGGTACGGCCTCGACGAGGTGCACCGCCTCAAGATCGGGCCCGTCGTGCTCGAGGCGCACCTGCGCTTCGCGCGGGAGCTCCACAACCGGCAGGCGATCACCATTCGGAGCTGGCTCGAGTCCTGCTCGGGGCGGATCATCCAGCTCGCCCAGCAGATCCTGGCCGACGACGGGACACTGTGCTGCGACGCGATGTTCACGATCGGCCTCTTCGACCTGACGGCGCGCAGGCTCATCCGCCCGACGCCCGAGTGGGCGAGGGCGCTGGGGCTGCGGCCCGAGGACCTCGCGGCCGCCGGAGGAGGTGACCGGTGATGGACACGTGGCCCCTTACGCGCCGGTTCGAGGAAGCGCTCGTCTACGCGACCGAGGTCCACGCCGGGCAGTCGCGGAAGGGGACGTCGGTGCCGTACGTCGCTCACGTGCTCGCCGTCTGTTCGCTCGTCCTCGAGGACGGCGGGGGAGAGGACGAGGCGATCGCGGCGCTCCTGCACGACGCGGTCGAGGACGGGGGCGGGCCGCCGGTCCTCGAGGACATCCGGCGGCGGTTCGGGGATCACGTGGCGGAGATCGTGTGGGCCTGCAGCGACACCGGCGAGACGCCGAAGCCGCCCTGGAAGGAGCGGAAGACGCGGTACATCGCTCACGTGCGCGAGGCGGGGCCCGATGCCCGGCGCGTGTCGTGCGCGGACAAGCTCCACAACGCCCGGTCCATCCTGCGGGACTACCGGGTGGACGGGGAGCGGATCTGGGGTCGCTTCAGCGCGCCGGCCGAGGAGCAGCTCTGGTACTACCGGGCGCTCGTCGATGCGTTTCGTCAGCCGGATCGCAGCCCGTTGGTCGCGGAGCTCGAGCGCGTGGTGTCCGAGCTCGAGTCCGAGAGAAGGAAGGCATGGGAGGGACGATGAGTGAGGCCATTGGCCTGGGAACGCTGGTCGAGCACTCGGTCTGGGGACGGGGGAAGGCCGTCGAGGTCTCCTCGTCGCACGTGGTGGTGCACTTCCCTTCGCTCGCCGGCTCGGAGCAGGGGCCTCGCCGCAAGCTGCAGGTGACGGCGGAGCAGCTGTCGGTGTCGGCCGTCCAGTCCGACCCGGCGCTGGAGGGGATCCCCACCGGTCCGGTGAGGGTCAAGAAGCCCAAGGACGGGGCCGGTGGCTCGGCGTCTCGTGTCCGACCGTCGGCGCTGCCGCTCGAGCACGCGGTCGTGCGGTTTCGCACGGACTATCCCGGCTTGTTCCAGGACCCGAAGCTCGTGAGCGAGGAGCTGGAATACAAGCGCAGGGCTCACGCCACGTTCGTCGAGTTGCTCGGAGATGGGCGGGGGAGGGAGCGGCTGCGACTCGGTGCGCTCGAGGAGATCGCGGCCAGCCTCGAGAAGGTCTACCACAGTACCAGCATTCCCTCCCCGTTCGAGATCATGGCGGCGTGCCATGGTTTCAAGGACGGAGTGGCGGCCGGTCGGGTCCTGGAGGCCGCCCTCGACTTCGTCGACTCGCCTTCGTCAAACACGTTCGAGAGTCTGACGGTGGCGATCGGGAGCCTTCCCGCTCCCCCCAGGGGCTCGAGAGTCCTCACGTGGCCGAACGTGACGATCCTCCCCTTCCTCGCCGACCCCTCTCGATTCATGGTAATGAAGCCGGGGGTCGCCCAGCAGATGGCCGCGCGGATGGGCTTCGACCTCCTGTACACCGCTTCTCCGAAGTGGCACTGCTACGAGGCGCTGCTGCGGATGAGCGCCCGCCTGCGCGACGAGCTGAGCGGGCTCGGGGCCATCGACTACGTCGATGTGCAGACCTTCATGTGGGTGACGAGGGGGCTGGAGTAGGGGCTGTCAGGTAGTCCAAGCGACTCATGTACGGCAAGGCCGTCGTCGGAAGGCAACCGGCAGGGGATTCCCATGAAGCTGGCTGATTGTGTTCGCGTGCGGACTCCGCTTGCGCTCGTGCTTGGCGGGCTCCTCTTCGTTGCGCCCCTGCCGGCGCAGACCCCTTCGCCGCCGGCCGTCCAGTATCCGGCCCTGCCGAGCGAGACGCCGGCGCAAGTTCGAGCCGGCGACCGACAGCTTCGACTACGTCAAGCGCGACGTGATGATCCCCATGCGCGACGGGGTGAAGCTGCACACGGTCATCCTCGTGCCGAAGGGGGCCAAGGGCGCGCCGATCCTCCTCACGCGCACGCCCTACGACGCGACCGCAGCTCACGAGCCACGCCGAGAGCGCGCACCTCGGGCCGATCCTGAACGGCTACGACAACGCCACCGACGTGATCGTGGAGGGCGGCTACATCCGCGTCGTCCAGGACGTGCGCGGCAAGTACGGCTCCGAGGGCGACTACGTGATGAACCGCCCCCTGCACGGGCCGCAGAACCCGACGCCGGTCGATCACGCGACCGACACCTACGACACGATCGACTGGCTGGTGAAGAACGTGCCGGAGAGCAACGGCCGGGTCGGCATCCTCGGCATCTCCTACGACGGCTTCCTGCCCTTGATGGCGCTCGTGAACCCGCACCCGGCGCTCAAGGTGCTCCGTGCCGATGAACCCGATGGTCGACGGCTGGATGGGCGACGACTGGTTCCACAACGGCGCCTTCCGCCAGCAGATGATGGCCTACATCTACGACCAGGAGGCGACCGCAAGTCGGAGGTCAAGTGGTGGACGAGCCACTACGACGACTACGACATGTTCCTGCAGGCGGGATCGGCGGGCGAGCTCGGGCGTCGCCGCGGGCTCGAGCAGGTCGGCTTCTGGCGGAAGCTCCTCGAGCATCCGAGCTACGACGCGTTCTGGCGCGACCAGGCGGTGGACAAGATGCTGGCGGCGCCAGCCGCTGAAGGTGCCCGTGATGCTGGTCCACAGCCTCTGGGACCAGGAGGACATCTACGGCGCGCATCGCCGTCTACAAGGCGATCGAGCCGAAGGACACGGGCAACGACAAGGTGTTCCTGGTCATGGGCCCCTGGCATCACGGCCAGGAGATCGGGGACGGCAGCACGCTCGGCGCCCTGCGATTCGACAGCGACACCGCGCTCTACTTCCGCCGGGAGATCCTGCGCCCGTTCCTGGACCAGCTACCTGAAGGACGGCGCGCCCAAGGCCGACCTGCCGCCCGTCACGGCGTTCGAGACGGGGACGAACGCGTGGCGGCGTCTGCCCGCCTGGCCGGCCGGCTGCGCCAGCGGCTGCTCGATCCGGCCGACGCCGCTCTATCTCGCCGCCGGCCTGAAGCTGAGCTTCGCCGCGCCGAAGCCCGGCGATGCGGCGTTCGAGGAGTACGTCTCCGACCCGGCCAAGCCCGTGCCCTTCCGCGCCCGGCCCATTCGGCCGACCGGCGCCGCGGACGGGAGCTGGCCCCGATGGCTCGTCGACGACCAGCGCGAGGCGTCCGGTCGCCCGGACGTGCTGGCCTTCGTCTCCGACGTCCTGACCGCGCCGGTGAAGATCAGCGGGCAGCCGGTCGCCAACCTGGTCGCGTCCACGAGCGGCACGGACTCCGACTGGGTGGTCAAGCTGATCGACGTCTATCCCGACGAGGTGGCCGGCCAGCCGGCCATGGGCGGCTATCAGCTCATGGTGTCGGCCGACATCTTCCGCGGCCGCTATCGCGAGAGCCTGGAGACGGCCAAGCCCATCGCCGCCAACCAGCCCCTGCTCTACCGCTTCGCGCTGCCCGACGGCCAACCACGTCTTCCTGCCGGGCCACCGGATCATGGTGCAGGTCCAGTCGAGCTGGTTCCCGCTCTACGACCGCAATCCGCAGACCTTCGTGCCCAGCATCTTCTGGGCGAAGCCGGGGGACTACCGAAAGGCCGTGCAGCGGGTCTACCACGCTCCCGGCCAGGCGAGCTTCATCGAGCTGCCCCTCGTGGCGACGCCCTGACGGCGGAGCAGTCCGCGCACGCGGCCCCAGTGGACTCTCACAAAGCGAAGGAGTCGACCATGCCAGCCAGTCAAGTCGAAAAGGGCGAGCGATTCCGGGCCTTGCACGCCCGCCCGGGGGCGTTCGTCATCCCGAACCCTTGGGATGCCGGCACCGCGCGCATCTTGACGGGCCTCGGCTTCGAGGCGCTCACGACGACGAGTGCCGGGCTGGCGTTCACGCTCGGCAAGCGCGACGGAGCGGGCAGGGTGACCCGCGAGGAGACCCTCGCCAACGCCAAGGCGATCGTCGATGCGACGGACCTTCCCGTGGCGGGCGATCTCGAGAACGGCTTCGGCGATGCGCCGGGAGCCGTGGCCGAGACGATTCGACTGGCCGGGGAAGTCGCGGGGCTGGTCGGCGGGTCGATCGAGGACAGCACCGGCGACCCGCAGCGGCCGCTCTACGATTTTCGGCACGCGGTCGAGCGCGTCGCGGCCGCGGCCGAGGCGGCGCGCAAGCTGCCCTCCCCGTTCGTGCTCGTCGGCCGGGCCGAGAACTATATTCATGGTCGCCCCGACCTGGACGACACGCTCCGCCGGCTGCAGGCGTTCGAGGCCGCGGGGGCCGACGTGCTCTACGCGCCAGGGCTCACCCGAGACGAGGACATCCGGACGGTCTGTGCCTCCGTGAGCAAGCCGGTGAACGTGGTGATGGGCCTGACCGGGGTGAAGGGCACTTCGTTCTCGGTCTCCGGCCTCGCGGCGTTGGGCGTCCGGCGCATCAGCCTCGGCGCCTCGCTGAGTCGGGCTGCCCTGGGCGCCTTCGTCCGGGCCGCGCGGGAGGTCCGGGAGCGAGGGACCTTCGGCTACGCCGAGGAGGCCATCACCTATGCCGAGGCTAATGCGCTCGTGGCGGGGCGGCGATGACGGGCAGGGCTCCGATCTCGCGCGGGTTCCGCGCACGCCGCCGGCCGGGCGCCGGCGAGCGGGTGCCGCCGGGCCAGCACCTGGTGGGGCAGCTCTTGCTGGACCTCGGCCACGAGCCAGGCCTGATCAAGACCGAACGGTTCGGACCGACCGGCGGCTAGCCATTGGGGGCGCGAGATCTCGGGGCTTCGCTGCGCTCTGGGCCTGCATGGCCTGGCCAGCCTCGACCAGCTGGCGCAGCTCGCACTCGCCGTCACCGGCCGCCTGGAGGAACTGCCTGGCCAACTCGATGGGCGCTGGCTTCGAGTCGGCCTGGAGGATGGCAAGGCCGCCGATCAGCTCCTTGGATTCGGTGAAGGGCCCGTCGATCACGGTCACCTTGCCGTCGGAGAGGCGCACGCGCGCGCCGTTGGCGCTGGGCATGCAGCCCTCGACGGCGAGGAGGAAGCCGGCTTTCATCCCGTCCTCGACGAGCTTGCCCATCCGCGCCATCTCCTCCGGTGTCGGGAGGCAGGCCCGGCAGAATCGCGAGCCTGGCCTTCGACACTCCCGCTCCGTCCCAGCCGCCGTCCCAAGTCGACCGCGATCACCCGCCGGGTGTTGGCGATCAACGGCGGGATCGCATCGAACATCCCGGTCGCGCCCGCGCCGCCGTGCAGCAGGATCAGCGGCTCTCCGGTGCCGTGGATCTCGTAGTAGATGTTGAGGCCGTTCATCTGGGCGTAGCCAGTCTCGGAGGGCGGTCGTCGTGGGAGCGGGTCGGCTCGAGGGTCGACAGGACGGCCCTGCTATACTCGCGACTCCTTGACGCCAATCCAGATTGAGGTGCAGGAATGAGCGTCCTTCACCCGCCAGGCGTGCACGCCCGAGCGGCGCGCCGACCGAAGCGCATGGTGCCAGTCGCCACTGCGGTTCTGGCGATGCTGGCCGGAACGGTGACCCTTGCCGGCGCGCCGGCGCCGGCGAAGAGGACGTTCGTTCGCCCCGGCCGCGTGCTCGACGTGCGCACTGGCCAGATGCGGACCGGCCAGGCCGTCGTCGTCGAAGGCGACAAGATCGCCCGGATCGTCGCCTCCGGCGACGTCCTTGCCGCGGAGGGAGACACGACGATCGACCTGCCGGAGGCCACGCTGCTGCCCGGACTCATCGACATGCACACGCACCTGACCTTCGAGCTCCGCTCGCTCGGGTACCAGGGGCTGGGGATCTCGACGGCGCGCGAGGCGCTGCACGGGGCGCGAAACGCGCGGCGGACACTCGAGGCCGGGTTCACGACCGTGCGCAACCTCGGCGCTCGTGACTACGCGGACGTGGCCCTCCGTGACGCCATCGAGGACGGAGACGTCGCCGGCCCTCGGATCGTCGCGTCGGGGCCGGCGCTGGGCATCACGGGCGGACACTGCGACGAGAACCTCCTGCCGCCGGCGCTTCATCATCAGGGGGATGGAGTGGCGGACGGAGTCGAGGGAGTGCAGCACAAGGTTCGCGAGGTCATCAAGTACGGTGCGGACGTGGTCAAGGTCTGCGCGACCGGCGGAGTGCTCTCGAAGGGCGACGATCCGAACGCTTCGCAGTACACGCTCGAGGAGATGAAGGCGATCGTGGCCGACGCCCACCGGCTCGGCCGGAAGGTGGCCGCGCACGCGCACGGCGCCGAGGGCGTGCGCTGGGCCTCGGAAGCGGGCGTGGATTCGATCGAGCACGGGCACCTGATGGACGACGCCGCGATCGCCACCCTGAAGAAGAACGGGACGTACCTCGTGCCGACTCTCTTCCTCGGGGAGTACATGGACGAGCACCTGGAGAGAAGCGACGTCCCCGAGTACTCGAAGCAGAAGATGCGCGACCTCTCCGCCGCCATGAAGCGGAACGTCGGGAAGGCCTTCGCCGCCGGCGTGAAGGTGGCCTTCGGCACGGACGCGGCGGTCTATCCCCACGGGCTGAACGCGGCCGAGTTCCACGTCTACGTGAAGCTGGGGATGACGCCGCTGGCGGCGATCCAGACGGCCACCCTGAACGCTGCCGACCTGCTGGGGTGGACGGACCGCGTCGGCTCATTGGAGCCGGGCCGGTGGGCGGACATGATTGCCGTGGACGGCGATCCCACTCGGGACGTCACGACCCTGGAGCACGTGAAGTTCGTCATGAAGGGCGGTGTCGTCTACAAGGACGAGTACAGCCGAAGGTGACGCCGATCGGGTCCCGGCGCCGAGAGCGCGACCCGGGGCGAGCTCAGTCCTTCTTCGCGGGCGGGCCGAACTCGACCGAGGGGGGGCGCCAGGTCTCGGGGTCGGCCTGCGTCCCGGCCTTGTAGTTGAGGATGTCGAGCCGCTCGGGCACGACCTTGATCAGGACCAGGTTCTTCAGTCCGGGGAACGCCTGGTCCCAGTACGCGCGTTTGCGCTTCAGGATCTCGGCCATGTCCTCGGTCAGCACCGCCTTCCCCGCGAGCGCGACGTAGCCGGTCGCCGTGGCGTGGTCGGCGTAGTAGAGCGTCACCCGCGGGTCCTTGCGCATCTGCTGGACCTTCAGGCTTCGCGTGTTGGTCGCGAACCAGACCGTCATGTCCTCGTCGGGCGGGAAGGGGTTCATCGTCCGCACCTGCGGACGGCCGGTGTCGTCGATCGTGATGAGGGCGCAGTAGGTCTGCGCCGTCATGATCTCGCGCGCGGCGGCGATCAGGGCCGCCCGGTCCAGGACGGGCGGCTGCTTCTCCTTCTCCTGCGCTCGGGCGGGGGAGAGCGTGGCGAAGGCGAGCAACGACAGCATCGAGGTGCAGCAGAGCCTCTTCATGGCGAATCCTCTCGTATGAGTCCGGCGTCACGCTATGCCGCTCCGATGGCGCCGTCAAGGAGCCCTTGCGGCTCGACGAGAAGCGCGATGCCGGCACTCACAAGTCGAAGTGGCTGGAAGTGCAGCTTCGTCCGGGAGAGTTGTCCGCCCGGCCGGCTGAGGCGCATCCCGCCGGGCGGGATACCATGCGCGCGAAGGAGGAGAGATGCAGCATCGATTCGCGACGATCGCCGTGCTCCTGGGGACCGTGCTCTTCGCTCATCACGGCGCCGCCCAGGAGCTGTCGCCGGTCTCACTGCCGCCGCCCCAGACGGAGGGCGGCAAGCCGCTGATGCAGGCCCTCAAGCTCCGCGCGACCGCTCGCGCGTTCGCCCCCGATCCGCTGCCGCCGCAGACGCTCGCCAACCTGCTCTGGGCGGCCTGGGGCATCAACCGCCCTCAGGAGGGCAAGCGCACCGCGCCGTCGACGCGGAACTGGCAGGAGATCGAGGTCCTGGTCGTGAACGCGACCGGTGCTTACGAGTACGACGCCGCGGGCAGCGCGCTCAAGCCGCTGGTCGCCGGCGACCTCCGAGCGCTCACCGGGACGCAGGAGTTCGTCAAGGACGCGCCGGTCACGCTCGTGCTCGTGGCGGACACGAGCCGGATGCAGGGTGGGGCCGACACGCAGGCGCTCGCCTACGCCGATGCCGCGTTCGTCAGCCAGAACGTCTACCTCTTCTGCGCCTCCGAGGGCCTGGCCACCGGCGTCCGCGCGTCGCTCGATCGCCCGGCGCTCGGCAAGGCGCTCGGGCTGCGGGACAGCCAGCTCGTCGTTTTCGCCCAGTCGGTCGGCTTTCCGAAGAAATAGCGAAAGAAACGAAAGGGGGTCAGATCTTGAATTGAGGCATCGAGCCGGTCGATGCGCTGATTCAAGATCTGACCCCTCAGGCGGAACCGGACCGCCCGGCCCGGTGTCGAAGCCGTCAGAGAGCGGGACGACCCGCAACGGAGTCCCCATGCTGAGCCTCGAGCACGTGGCCGTCCGGTACTCCGGTCGCCCGGTCCTCCGCGACGTCAGCTTCTCGATCGGCCCGGGCGAGATCGTCGCCTACCTCGGCGCCAACGGCGCGGGGAAGACGACGACGATGAAGGTCGTGACCGGGCTCGCGGCCCCGGACTACGGGCGGGTCCTCTTCGCCGGGCGGGACGTGTCCGAGGATCCCGCTGGGCTACCGGCGCCGACTCGGCTACGTGCCGGAGACGGCCGAGGTGTACCCGTTCCTCTCCGGGCGGGAGTACCTCCTGCTCGCGGGCCGGCTGCGCGCGCTGCCCGAGGCCCGCCTCGAGCGGCGGGTGGACGAGCTCCTCGAGCTGCTCGGACTCGAGGCCCCACCGCCACCAGGGCCTCGACTCGTACTCGAAGGGCATGCGGCAGAAGGTGCTGATCGGCGCGGCGCTGCTGCACGACCCGGAGGTCCTCGTCCTCGACGAGCCGCTCTCGGGCCTCGACGTGTCGTCCGTGCTGGTGATGAAGGCGCTGCTGCGGGAGCTGGCCGCGCGCGGGCGCACGATCCTCTACAGCACCCACCACCTGGAGGTGGCGGAGAGGCTGTGCGAGCGGGTGCTGATCCTCCACGACGGGCGGGTCGTCGCCGACGACTCGGTCGCGAACCTGCGGGAGCTGCGGCGACGGCCGTCGCTCGAGGAGATCTTCTCGACGCTGGGTGCTCGAGGAGCGAGCCGGAGGCGACGGCCGCGCGGATCGCCGAGGTCGTGTCCGGAGCCGCGGCGGGTGCGCCGTGAGCCCCCGCCGCGTCCTCTTCCGCCACTTCCTCCGGCAGTTCGCGAGCTTCGAGGCGACCGCCACCGGGCGGAGAGGCGAAGCACGCGATCATCGCCGTGGTGTCGCTGCTGGCGGCGCCCGGGTATCTCGCCGCGCTCGTGGCCGCCCGCGGCAGCCGGACCCTCGAGATCACCCACGAGGGCCGCATGCCGACGTCGCTGTGGCTGTGGAAGCAGGAGTGGCTGCTCCTCGCGGTGTCGCTCGTGGTCGTGGCCGCGCTGGTGGCGATCCAGTGGCGGTCCTTCGTCCTGGGCGGGCGCGACTACCGGATCCTCGGACTGCTCCCCGTCCCCCGTCGCACCGTGATGATCGGCCAAGCTCGCAGAGCCTGCTCGTCGTGGTGCTCCTGCTCCACGTCGCCATCAACGCTCTTCCCGGGCTGTGGCTGCCGGTCGCGTCGCCCTTCGGCTACTTCCGCGCCGCCCTGGCCCTCCAGGTCGGCGCTGCTCATGCAGACGGTCTTCGCGTGCGGCGCGATCGTGGCGCTCCAGGGGCTGGTGAGCGCTCGCCCTGCCGAACGGGGTCGCGCGGCGCGTGTCCGCGGGCCTGCAGGCCGGGATCCTGCTCGCGGTCGCCCTTCTCTTCGTGGCCGAGGGCTCCATCTCGCGGCTCGCCTTCGCCATGCGCGACAGCGCGCACCCCGTGAACTGGATCTGTGCCCGTCGTCTGGTTCCGTGCGCTCTACGTGCAGCTTCTCGGCGTGGAATCCGTGGCGCTGGCGGCGCAGGCCCGGCTCGCGGTCGTGGCCACGCTTCTGGCCGTGGCCGCGGCGATTCCCTGCAGCCTGCTCGGCTTCCGCGACGCCGGAGCCGGGGCGGAAGGCCAACGCTACGGAGGCGGGCTCGTCTCTTCGCGGATCGCCGCGCTCCTCGCACGATGGCCGGCCCGACCCGTGGCCCGGGCCGTGTCGTCGTTCGTGGGAGCGGCGCTCCTCCGGAGCGCGAGCGCGGGGCTTATCGCGCGCGGCTTCTTCGTCGTCGGCCTGGCCCTCACCCTGAGCGGGCTCGGAGGTCTCGCCCTGCGCGACGCGGGGTACGACGCCCCGGTCATCCCGGCCGAGCCGCTCCATGCCGCCGGCGTTCGTGCTGCCGTTCTTCGGACTGGTCGGGCTGAGGCTGTCGGCGGTCTACCCGGCCTCGATCGAGGCCAACTGGATCTTCCGCCTGACCGAGGCGAAGCCCTCGACCGACTACGCGGCCGGGGTGCGATCGGCGGCCCTTCGTACCGTCGTCGCTGCCCCTGCTCGTCCTCCTCGCGGTCCCGTACGCGGTGCTCTGGGGCCCGGCGATGGCCACCGCCCATCTCGTGCTGGCGCTCACCGTCGCGCTCGTGACCATCGAGTGGCTCTTCCAGGGCTTCCCGAAGATCCCGTTCACGTGCACGTATCAGCCGGGGAAGGCGAACCTGCGGGTGACGTGGCCGAAGTACGCCGCGATCTTCTTCGTCTACTGCGGCCTGCTGCCGAGCCTCGCGCCCGCTCTCCTGGCGAGCCGTGTCGGCTACGTCACGAGCGTCGGGCTCCTGGTGCTGGCCAGGTTCTGGCTCGTGGGACGGCGCGACCGCCAGGCCGCGGCGAGCGGTCTCGTCTTCGACGACGCGGCCGACCCGCATGTCATCGTGCTCGGCCTCGAGTGGCGCCTGCCCGCCGACCGGAAGGAGCTCAGGATCGAGGAGCGGGCTTCTCGCGCGTGAGGAAGCTCCGCGCCGCCGCGGCGGGGCTCCGGCCCTCTTCGTCGACGAGACGGTTGAGGGCGCGCATGGTGGCGACGTCGATGGCGCCGTCCAGGTTCCGCAAGGCCGCCACGACGTCCGGAGCCTCGCGGACGAGTCGGGGCCCGGCCAGCACCACGGCGTCGTACGGCGGGATGGCGTGCCGTTCGTCCTCCAGCGTGACGAGCTCCAGGGCTTCGATGCGTCCGTCCGACGAGTAGGCGGTGATCACGTCCACCTGCCCGGCCGCGATCGCCTGGTAGAGGAGCGAGGGGTCCATGGTGCGCCGCTCGTGGAACGCGAGGCCGTAGGCGGCCTCGACGGACCGCCACTCCTCGCGCGTGAAGAACTCGTAGTCGCTCGCCAGCGACAGGCCACTGGAGTGACGGGAGAGATCACCGAGGGTCCGCAGGTCGAGGCGGGTGGCGGTGTCGCGGCGCACGGCGAAGCAGTAGGCGTTCTCGAAACCCGAGCGACGCGACGAGGGTGACGCCGGCCTCGTCGAGGAGCCAGCGCCGCACCTCGTCCACCACTTCGCGGCGCGACCCGCCAGAGCCCTTGCGGCCCATGACGGTCGCCCAGAGCGTCCCGGTGTAGTCCACGTAGAGGTCGATCTCGTCGCGGCGCAGGGCGTCGAAGGCCACCGTGGAGCCGAGCGACGTGAGCGTCCGGGCGGGGCGCCCGGTCCGCGCCTCCACGGTGCGGCGAGGATCTCGGCCGAGGACGTATTGCTCGGTGAACGTCTTGGCGCCAACGACGATGGGACGAGAGGTCGGGCGGCCTCGGCGTGCCAGACCGCCGGCGCGAAGGCCCATCCGGCGAGGGCGAGCAGGCCGACCGCGGCTCCCGCGAGGAGCCCGCGACGACGAGCCGGAGACAGCGGCCGCGGCAGCCCGAACGAGGCCGTCGAGCGCCAGGGCGAGGAGCGCGGCCGCGACACAGCCCGTCAGGATCGCCGGCGTGTTGCGGGTCTGGAGGCCGCCGAAGATGTAGTTGCCGAGGCTGGGCGCGCCGACCGGCGTCGAGAGCGTCGCCATGCCCACGGTCCAGACCGTCGCGGTCCGCACGCCGGCGACGATCACCGGCAGCGCGAGCGGCAGCTCGACGTAGAGCAGCCGCTGGCGCCGGGTCATTCCGAGGCCCCGCGCCGCCTCGAGGACCGCCGGGTCGATGCCGTGGAGGCCCGTCACGGTGTTCCGCAGGATCGGCAGGAGGCTGTACAGCACGAGGCCGAGGAAGGCAGGCAGGGTGCCGATGCCCGGGAGGCCGAGGGCCGAGAGGAGCGGCACCATCACGGCGAGGAGGGCCAGGGCGGGCACCGTCTGGATGACGCTGGCGAGGGCGAGGACGGGGCCTCGAGCGCCCGCGCGCGGCTGACGAGGATGCCGAGAGGCACCGCGATCAGGATCCCTGCCGCGAGGGCGGCGAGCGTCAGGCGGACGTGGGCCGAGCAGGTACTCGGGCAGGAGGGCGAGCTGGTCGCTCACGAGCGGCCCTCCAGGCGATCGGCGACGAGGCGGGCCTGGCGCCTCGGCGTGTCGAGGAGCCGGGCGACACCTTCGTCGGCGGGGGAGCGCGCGAGCTCGGCCGGGGTGCCGAGCTGAACGAGCCGGCCCTCCCGCATGACGCCGATGCGGTCGGCGAGGACGAGCGCCTCGGCCATGTCGTGGGTGACGAAGACGGCGGTGAGCGCGAGGCGTCGACGCAGGCCGTCGAACGAGCGCTGCAGCCGGTCGCGTGTCAGCGGGTCGAGAGCGCCGAAAGGCTCGTCGAGCAGCATCACGCGGGGCGAGGCGGCGAGGGCGCGGGCGACGCCCGATCCGCTGCTGCTCGCCGCCGGAGAGGGCGGCGGGGAAGCGCCCGGCGAGGGAATGGTCGAGCTCGACGAGAGCGAGCAGCTCGGCCACGCGCGTGTCGATGCGGTCGCGGGGCCAGCCGAGGAGCCGCAGCGGCACGGCCACGTTCTCGGCCACGGTCATGTGGGGGAAGAGGCCGATGCCCTGGAAGACGTACCCGATCGATCGACGGAGCGCGTGGGGCTCGACGGAAGCGGCGTCGCGCCCTTCCACCACGACGTGCCCCGCGTCGGGCTCGACGAGGCGGTTGATCATCTTGAGCGTCGTCGTCTTCCCCGACCCCGAGTCGCCGACGAGGGCGAGCATCTGGCCCGGGTCCACGTGGAAGCTGACGTCGGCGACGGCGAGGGTCTCGCCGTAGCGCCGGGTGAGGCCGGTGACCTGGATCATCCGGAAGGGACGCTCACTCGCACGAGGGCGATCGGCGTCGTCCCCGCCCGGACCGGGGTGACCGCTCTCGCGCGCAGCTCCTCGGACGGACCCACGTCCAGCCATCTCTCCTCGGCCATGGGGCCTCCCTGAGGTCGGTGCCTGCACCTTACCGGGGGTCCTCCCGCGGCGCAAGGGCGGGCCACGCCCGTAGACCCTCGCCCCATGCCATCCCGAGGGGTTCCGTCTGCCCCGTCCCGAGGGATCCGCCGGGATTGCAGACCGCTCGTCGCATTGCACGACCGGGCTCCTCGGGTGACATGGTCATGGTTCGAGGCGACCGGCGTCCCGCCGGTCGTGACTCGGGATGACAGCGCGTCAGAGCGAGCGCGCGCAGCGGAACTTGGAGAAGACGTAGGGGTAGTGCGGCTGGAACCAGTTCCGGAAGCTCGGCCGCAGGAGCGCTTCGTCCGTGGCCCACGAGCCGCCGAGCAGGACGAAGTGCCCGCCGTCGAAGAAGTCGGCGGAGTAGCCCGGGTAGCGCGGCATCGGCTCGAAGCCGGGGAAGGGCGCGAAGGGCGTTCCGGTCCACTCCCAGCCGTTGCCGACCAGCTCGTGGACGCCCCACGCGCTCGCCCCTTCCGGGCGCGAGCCCACGGGCAGGGGCGACGCCGTGACGGAAGTGGAAGCTGCCGTGGCGCGTCGGCGGGTGCCTCGTCGCCCCATGGCCAGCGCCGCTCGTCGCCCGAGGGCGTGCCGCGGGCGGCGCGGTGCCACTCGGCCTCGGTCGGCAGCCGCGCGCCCGTCCATCGGGCGTACGCCGAGGCCTCCGCCCAGCTCACCATTGCCGGCCAGCGCGCGGCGCGATCGAAGGGGACGTTCTCGAGCAGGCTGCGCACGCGAAAGCCGTCGCCGTCGCGAACCCACGAGTGCGGCTGGTGGACGCACCGCCGCATCCGCCACGCCCAGTCATCCTCGCTCCACAGGCGGGGATCGGCATAGCCGCCGTCGCGCACGAACTCGAGGAGGTCCGCGTTCGTGACGGGGCGGTCGTCGATCGCGAAGCGAGACACGTGGACGCGCCGCTCCGGGAACTCGTTGTCCCAGCCGAAGGGCAGCGAGCCCGGCGCGGCGCCGAGGACGGCTTCGCCCTCCGGTACCTCGACGGGCCGCGCCGGCCGCGGCTCGGCCGCTGGCGGCAGCGTCCGGCCAGCCGTGCGGGCGCTGCCTTCAGCCCGTGGTCGAGCTCCTGGACCATGTACTGCAGCGTCTCGTGGTGCATCAGCTCGTGCTCGACCACCATCGCGACGACCGGCCCGCCCTCGCGCGGGCAGGCCGGGGTCGGACAGGGCTTCGGCCAGCTCCCGGCGGACGCGATCCCGGTAGTCGAGGACCGCCGCGCGCTCGGGCCACGCGGCCTGCGGCACGTAGGCGTCGACGCCGACGGGGTCGATGCCGCGCTCGAAGAGCCGCGTCGAAGTCCGGCCGGAAGGCGCGCCGGCCGAGGAGGCCGCGGCCGAGGTGGTTCCACGCGAAGGCGGGGAGGTGGCCGAGGTAGAAGAGGAAGGGCTGGCGCAGCGCGATCGGCTGCTCGAGCCAGGCCCCGTCGGCGAGGAGGCCGAAGAGGCGGTCGGAGCGCTGCCACGCCGCGCGCGAGGCGCTCCAGGGTCACCGCCGCCTCAGCAGGGCCGACGCGAAGAGGCTCTGCGGGATCGGTGATCCAGCGCTCGAGGACGAGACCGGTGCCGCGCGAGGCGGGCGCGCGAACGACTCGCGCGTGTACTTGCACGAGAGCTCGGTCCGGATCTCGTCTCCCGCGGCGAGCGTCGAGCGTGACGTCCGCCGCCGGGACGCGCGCCCTCACGGCCGCGGCGCGCGCGCAGGCGCATCTCGATCCACTGCCGCTCGGGGTCGTAGAAGGCGCGGTGCTCGAAGTCCGAGGGGTCGAAGTCGGCGCCGAGGCGGTCGTTCAGGACGCGGAGGATGTTGCGGTTGAACTCGCGCGGTGACGCCCGGCGGAGTCGTTGTAGGCGGCGTGGAGGCGCGCCGGCGTCCTTGACGAGGTCGACCCCGACGAGGAAGCCGTCTCCGGGCTCGAGCACCGACGCCGCCGCGCGGAAGAACGCGCGGCAGCGTCGTCCGGGTGCAGGTTGCCGACCGTGCCCGCGAGGAAGAGGAGCAGCCGGCCGCCACCCGGGCCCAGCGCCGCGAGGTCGCTGCACGAAGTCGCCGGTGATCCCGCGCACGCGAGGCCTCCGGGAAGTCCGCCTGCAGCCGGCCGACCGACTCGCGCAGGTAGGCCTCGTTGATCTCGAGGAGCACGACGCTCTCGAGCCAGCCGCGGGAGCGCATCGCGTCGAGGAAGAAGCGGATCTTGCGCCCGGCCCCGGAGCCGAGCTCGGCGAGCTCGAACGGCGCCACCGCCTCCACGATCGCGTCGGCGTGGGCGCTCGAGGATCGCCGCTCTCGGTGCGGGTCTGGTAGTACTCGGGCAGGCGCGTGATCTCGCTCGAAGAGCGCGCTGCCGCGCTCGTCGTAGAAGTACTTGCACGGCAGCTCGGCGAGCGGCCGCCGCGCGAGGCCGGCGCGGACCTCGGCGACCATCGTGGCCAGGGCCTGGTCGGCTCTCCGCGTGCGGCGGACGGGGTCGCCACGGCGCACCTCGGGCACCTGATGCATGGCTCGATCTCCTCCAGGGACCGGGTTGCCCCATTATCACCCGGGAAGGGCCTCGCCACCGGCGAAGGGGGCCCGGTAGACTCGAGACCCGGGAGGTTGCGGCACTTGCGAACCCAGACAGGCGTACCGCCCGAGCGCGGCTCCGGGCGGCTGTCCTTGCGGCAGCTGAACCGCGCCACTCTCGCGCGGCAGATGCTTCTCGCTCGCGCGCGCGTCACCCCGCTCCGCGCGATCGAGCGGCTCGTCGGGATGCAGGCGCAGTGGCCGCGGCCCCCGTTCCTGGGGCTGTGGGCCCGCCTGGACGGCTTCGAACGGGACGACCTGACGAGGCTCCTCGACGAGCGGAAGGTCGTGCGCGCCACGTTCCTCCGCGGCACGCTTCACCTGGCCACTTCGAAGGACTTCGTCGCCTTCCGGCCGACGATGCAGCCGGCGCTCGATGCCGGGATGCTTGCCGTCCTCAAGGCTCGCGGAGCGCGCGTGGACCCGGAGCGGCTCACTGGGCAGGCGCGCAAGATCCTGGCCGAGGGTCCGCAGACGTTCGAGGAAGTACGCGACCGCCTCGCGCGCGCAGAGCCGACGGCGAACGAGCGGGCGATGGGCTTCGCCGTGCGGATGCTGCTGCCGCTCGTCCAGGTGCCCGTCGGCAAGGACGCGCCGTGGGCCTTTCCCGTGAGCCCCCGCTTCGCGCTGGCCGAGCAGTGGCTGGGGAAACCGATCCCCACCGGCGGCCCCTCGGCGACTGACGCCCTCGTGCTGCGGTACCTGGCCGGCTACGGACCGGCGAGCGTCGCGGACGCCCAGGCGTGGTCGGGCCTGCCCAGGCTGCGCGACGTGTTCGAAGGCCTGCGGCCCCGGCTGGCGGCGTTCCGCGACGAGCACGGACGGGAGCTCTTCGACCTGCCCGACGCACCCCGGCCCGAGGGAGACGTGCCGGCGCCCGTGCGCCTCGTCGCCGACTACGACAACCTGATCACCACGCGAGCCGACGAGCGGTTCGTGGCGAAGGGCCACCGGTCGAGGGTCTTCCTGCCCGGCCTGCGCGTCGCCGCGACGGTGCTCGTCGACGGTTTCGTCGCCGGGACCTGGAAGCTCGAACGGAAGAAGGACCTCGCGACGGTGACGGTCGAGCCGTTCGCGCCGTTCTCGGCCCGCCTGCGAAAGGAGGTGACCGCCGAGGCCGAGGCGCTCCTACGCTTCGCCGAGCCCGACGCCCGCTCGCTCGAGGTCCGGGTGGGGAAGTGACGTAGCTCATCCCTGGGCGAGTCCCGTGGCCCGAGCGGCGCGACGGCCAATCGTGGGAAGATCGGCACAGTCGTCGCTCCGAGGAGGGAGATCTCATGGGCGATTCGACTCCCGGCACGGCTCTGCTCGGCCTTGCTGTCCTGCTCGCCGGTACCGGCCTTGCCGGCGACGGCGGCCTCGGCCTCTTCGAGGCCCACGGCGACGTGGGCGCGCCGGGCAAGCCGGGGTCGGTCGTCTACGACGCGAAGGCCGGGACCTACACCGTCACCGGCGGCGGCGAGAACATGTGGTTCGCGACCGACGCGTTCCACTTCGTCTGGAAGAAGGCCTCGGGCGACCTGGCGCTCGCCGCGGACGTGCGGTTCGTCGGGGACGGGCGGCAATGCCCACCGCAAGGCCGCCCTCCTGATCCGCCAGGGACTGGAGCCCGACGCGGCCTACGCGGACGCGGTCGTGCACGGCGACGGGCTGACCTCGATCCAGTACCGGGAGGAGCGCGGGCGGGCCGACCCGCGAGATCCAGTCGAACGTCGAAGGGGCCGCGGCGCCTCCGCATCGAGAAGGAGGGCGACTACGTCTTCCTCTCCGTCGCCGCGCGAGGGCGAGCCGCTCGCGCTCGGCCGGGGGCTCGTTCAAGATCCGGTTCGCCGAGCCGTTCCTCGTCGGCCTCGGCGTCTGCGCCCACGACAACGCGGTGAGCGAGACGGCGGTCTTCTCGAACGTGGAGATGACGACGGGACGGTCGCCGGCCGTCCGGGGGAGCCGGTGCTCGAGAGCACGCTCGAGACGATCGCGATCGACTCGAAGGACCGCCGGGTGGTGCACCACGCGCGCGAGCACTTCGAGGCGCCGAACTGGTCGCGCGACGGCAAGGAGCTCGCTCTTCAACCAGCGACGGGCTGCCTCTACGCGCTGCCGGTCGACGGGCGGCAAGCCGCGGCGATCGACACCGGCTTCGCCACCCGCTGCAACAACGACCACGGGCTGTCGCCCGACGGGACGCTGCTCGCGATCAGCGACCAGTCGCAGGGGGACGGCCAGTCGCTCATCTACGTCGCTGCCGGCCGCGGGCGGGACGCCGCGGCGGGTCACGCCGCGCGGGCCCGTCGTACTGGCACGGCTGGTCGCCCGACGGCAAGACGCTCGCCTACTGCGCGGAGCGCGGCGGCGAGTACGACGTCTACACGATCCCGGTCGGAGGGCGGCGAGGAGACGCGGCTCACCACGGCGCCGGGCCTCGACGACGGCCCCGACTACTCGCCCGACGGCCAGTGGATCTACTTCAACTCCGAGCGGACGGGCGACGATGCAGATCTGGCGGATGAGGACGGACGGCAGCGAGCCGCAGCAGCTCACCTCCGACGGGTACGCGGACTGGTTCCCGCACCCCTCGCCGGACGGCAAGTGGGTGGCCTTCCTCTCGTACGAGAAGGACGTGAAGGGCCACCCGCCGAACAAGGACGTGATGCTGCGCATGATGCCGGCGGGCGGCGGGGAGATCCAGGTGCTGGCCAAGCTCTTCGGCGGCCAGGGCACGATCAACGTGCCGTCGTGGTCGCCCGACAGCACGCGCCTCGCCTTCGTGAGCTACCGGCTGGCGCGCCCCTGAACGGCCGCTGACGCCTTCCTGTGACTGGGCATTCGGCTGCCTGATGTACTAAGCTCCGGTCCAGGAGATCCCCCATGGCAGCCAAGAAGAAGGGCAAGAAGGCGAAGAAGGCTCTGAAGAAGGCGAAGAAGCTGGCCAGGAAGGCCGCTCGCCGCTCGGGGCAGGCGGCGAAGGCGGGAAAGGCGACGAAGGTCACGAAGAAGAAGGCCGCCCCGAAGGCCGCGAAGAAGGCGGCGGCTCCCCGGAAGCGGGCCCACAAGGCCCGCCGGCAGCCGGAGACCCTCCGTCTCCACTCGGCGGGCCCGAGCTTCACGGTGAACGACCTCCAGAAGAGCCTCGCGTTCTACCGCGACGTGCTCGGCTTCACCGTGAAGGAGAGCTGGGAGGAGAACGGCGTCCTGCGCGGGGTGGAGCTTGGTCGCGGGCACCGTGAGCTTCTGGCTCGGGCAGGACGATTGGAAGAAGGGCCGCGACCGCGTGAAGGGCCAGGGCTTCCGCATGTACTGCGGCACGACGCAGGACGTGGACGCGCTGGCCCGGCAGATCGAGGCGCGCGGCGGGACGCTGGTCGAGAAGCCGACCGACCGGCCCTGGGGCGGGCGCGACTTCGCCGTGGTCGATCCGGACGGCTTCACGATCACGATCTCGACCGGGCTGTAACGCCCGCGGAGCCGCCGGGCGAGCCATACGGGAACTCCGCCTGTCGCTTCTCCGTACCGGGTGACGACGGCGTCCCTATCCGTTCTTTGGTGGCGCCGACGCTACTCTCTTCGCCCGGAGGTCCAAGCGGATGATCACGCGTGGTCGTATTGACGCTTTCGCTCGCCGCGGGTGCTCCGCACCCAGCCCGAGCCCGCGGTTACGGTGGCCGACATCAAGGGCTTGTGGGCGGGAGCGCTGTCACACGCGGGTGAGACCGAGGCCCTCGCGCTCGAGCTCGAGCCCGGGGACGACGGCCAGGTCACTGATCCGCATGTCGGTCCCAGTGGCGCACCTGGACCGGGCCACGATCGGCCGGGTACCGGCGCAGATCCAGGGAAGCGAGGTGCGCCTGGGACCGTTCGTCTTCCAGTACGACCGCGCCGCGGGGACCCTCAGCGGCACCGCGCCGAAGGACGTCGTGCCCGTCTACGAGCTGCCGCTGACCCTGCGTCGCGTCGATCGCTTCGACGTGGCGCCGCGCCCCGAGATCGGCGCCCCGCTCGTGAAGCCGGCCTGGACGTTCGAGGCCGGGTCACCTCTGTGGGCCGGGGCGACGTTCGCCGACGGGACGGTGTACGCCGGCGGACAGGACGGACAGCTCCACGCGCTGGACGCGCGCACCGGGAAGAAGCGGTGGTCCTTCCGGGCGGGAGGCCCGATACGGACGCGGGCCACCGTCGCCGGCGACGACGTCTACTTCCAGGCGGACGACGGGTATCTCTACAAGGTCGCGTCCGGGAGCGGGGAAGAGCGCTGGCGGGTGCGCGTGGTCGAGAAGCCGATCGAGCGCCTGCCCTTCGACAACCCGAAGTCGCGGTTCGACCGTTTCGGGTCGGACGTCACGGTCGCCGGCGGGCGGCTCTACCTCGGCACGCACGACGGGCGGCTGCTGGCGATCGACCCGGCGCGTGGCGAGAAGGCCTGGGAGTTCGCTTCGGGCGACAGCGTGCTCGCCGCGCCGGCGGTGGCGGCCGGCCGCGTCGTCTTCGGCTCCTTCGACGGAAACGTCTACGCGCTCGACGCGGCCACCGGCAAGCTCGTCTGGAAGCGCGACACGCGCGGGGCGGTCGTCTCGACGCCGGCGATCGTGGCCGATCGCGTGGTCGTGGGCAACCGCAGCTACGACCTGCTGGGGCTCGACGTCCGGACCGGCGAGCCCGCCTGGACACGGTACATCTGGTTCTCGTGGGTCGAGTCGTCGGCCACCGTGCGCGACGGCGTCGCCTACGTCGGCTCGTCCGACGCCGCGGCGGTCTACGCGTTCGACGCCCGGACCGGCGAGCGGCGCTGGAAGACAGACGTCTACGGGTGGGCCTGGGGCCAGCCCGCGGTGACGGACGCGCGCGTATACGCCGGGACGGCCAGCCAGAAGGACTACCTCGCCGGTCACAAGGGCCTCGTGGTGGCGATGGACCGGGCGACGGGCCGCCCCGCGTGGCACTTCGCCGCCGAGCCCGCCGCGACCGGCTCCTATGGCTTCCCGGGCTCGCCGGCCGTGGGGGACGGGCTCGTGTTCGTGACCGGCCTCGACGGCAGGGTCTACGCCTTCACGCAGTAGGCGAGCCGGCCCTGAGCGTCAGTCAACGGCTCGGCGCCCGCGGTCCCGACGGCGTTCGTGGCCGCTTGGGCCAGAGGAACGGACCAAGGTTGAGGACGGCGGCCGGTCCGAGGCTCTCGGCCACCCGGGCCAACTCGGCACACGCGGGATGGAGCGACGCCGGACGAGCGGAGCCCACGGCCCGACGCGGGTACGAAACCGCGAGATCCGGCTCGAGGCTGCCGGCGCAGATCGGGCATTGGAGCCGTGAGCGGCCTGGTGCGGCGGGGTCTGCGACAGCGGAGGCCGCACGGAGCCGCAGCCGCTGGTGCGCCCTGTAGACCGTCAGCCACTCTCGGTGCTGACGCGTCTCGCGCTTGCCGGAAGGGAACGGCGGAAGGCCCCCAGGGCCCGGCGAGACGTGGTAGCGCTCACAGTAGGCGAGCACCTTGTCGCGAACCTGCTCTTGACTGTGCGGCGGTCGTCCCATGGCCGAGTGTGCCCAGACGCGGCTCGTTTTGTCAACCTATTTCAGTAACCTATATAATATGCATTAGCGGAAGCTGGATCTGATCGGAGGATGTGAGGCCTAACCCGTTGATTCCAGGACTGCGTCGACCTCGATATCTCCTCGGCCGGCCAGTCGGCTAGAATAGGCGCCGGAGAGACGGTCGGCAAGGGAGACCCAATGTCCAAGCGAGTCCTCGTCGTCGACGACCACGTTCCGACGCGTGCCCTCATCCGGACGATCCTCGAGGCCGAGAAGACCGAGCAGTTCGAGGTCTTCGAGGCGGGCACCGGAACGGAGTGCCTGAAGTCCGCCGACAAGCAGGGGCCGTTCGACCTCGTCCTCCTCGACGTCAACCTCCCCGACATGGACGGCTACTCGGTGTGCCGCGCCCTGCGCCACGTGGACAAGAAGGTCCCCATCGTGTTCGTGACCGCGAAGGGCGACCTGAAGGACTACACGGCGGGCCGCGAGGCGGGCGGCGACTCCTACCTCGTGAAGCCCATCGCCCGGGCCGCCCTGCGCTCGATCGTCAACCTCTTCACCTCCATCGAGCGGTCGAAGCGCCCCGACTTCGGGTCCTAGACCGATGATCACACCGGCGGCCGCGGGTCCGCTCGGGCACATCGCCCTCGTCCACGAGGACCCGGAGCGGGCCGAGGAGCTGGCGCGGCTCCTCCGCACCGCCGGCCACCGCGTCACCGTCGTGCTCCCCGGGCGCCGGATCGTGCAGAGCGTCGTGGACTGCTCGCCCGACCTGCTCCTCGCCTCGCACTCGCTCGTCGACCCGCCGATGGCGTCCGTGGTGAAGGGCGTGCGGCAGGCCCTCGGCGGCGACGTGCGCATCCTCGTGCTCTACGGCTTCGACCCCCAGGGAGCGCCCGTCGGACGTGGACGACGTGCAGCGGGCCGAGCCGCTGCAGCCCACCGAGCTGCAGATCCGCGTCTCGCGGCTCCTCCGCGAGCTCGCCGAGCGGCGCGTGCTCCAGAAGAAGACGAGCGAGCTGCTGGGCCTCTACAAGATGTCCTGGGCCTTCTCGCTCGCCGGAGGCGCGGACGCCCTCTACGGCCACCTCTCGCGCCACAGCGCGGAGATGCTGAAGGCCGAGCGCGGCCTCGTGCTCCTCTACGACTCGGAAAGGCGCCAGCTGGTGGGCCAGTCGCCCGGGCTTCGGCCTCGCCCCGGAGGACATCCAGCGGGTCCGCTACAAGGTGGACGGCGAGGCCGACTCCCGCTGGAACTTCCGCAAGAACGGGCCCCTTCTCTCCAACAAGGCCCAGGCGGACACGCGGCTCCTGCCGGACCTCGTGGCCGAGCTGAAGCTGCAGTCGCTCATGGTCGCCCCGATCACGCGCGGGCCGAAGATCCTGGGCCTCCTCGCCGTCGCCGACCGGATCGGCCGCGCCCCCTTCACGGACGACGACCTGAACCTGCTCCTGGCCCTGGCCGGCCAGGCCACGATCGCGGTCGAGAACCTGCGCCTCCACGACGAGATCAAGAAGGCCAACGCGCTGCTGCAGGAGTACGACCGCCTGAAGAGCGAGTTCGTCGGCATCGTGGCCCACGACTTCCGCCGGCCCCTCATGGCGATCCGGGGGTTCGCCGAGCTCGTCCTCGAGGAAGAGGACCTCCCGCGCGAGACCCGCCAGGAGTTCATGCGCACGGTGATCAGCGAGACCGACCACCTCGCCCTCCTCGCGAACGACACGCTGCTCATCACCCAGATCGAGACCGGCCAGCTGAGCTTCAACTTCCGCGAGGTCGACGTGGGGCCGTTCCTGCTGGAGGCGGTGCCGCTCGGCCTCTCCGAGCACTCGGTCCTCATGGACGTCCCGCAGGGCTTCCCGAGGATCTGGGCCGACCCCGACCGACTCCGCCAGAGCCTCACGCAACCTCGTCTCGAACGCGGTGAAGTACTCCCCGTCCGGTGGCTCGATCGTGGTCCGGGTGCGCGAGCGCGGAACGCAGCACATCGTGATCGAGGTCGTGGACCACGGGCTCGGGATCCCGCCCGAGCAGGTCGGGAAGCTCTTCCAGAAGTTCGCGCGGGTGCGCACGCGAGGACCACTTGAAGGTCTCCGGCACCGGCCTCGGCCTCTACATCTGCCGGCTGATCGTGGAGGGGCACGGCGGCCAGATCTGGGTCGAGTCGGAGGTGGGAAAGGGAAGTACCTTCGGGATGTCTCTCCCGATCGACGCGCGACTCGCGCAGCGGCCGCTGCTCCCGGCGGAGAGGGAGCCGGCCGACTCCCCCACCGACGGCTCCCCCACCGACGGGCCCCCCGCCCAGCCCCCCCGCGCGTAGGCCTCAGCGCCGCTTCAGGAGCCGCTCGACCTCGGAGAGCCGCGCCTCGATCGTCACGGGGGGGTTCCGATGCCGGCCCGCCCGGGCGTGGAAGTCCATCACGACGCCGGGGTCCTTCAGGACGTGGCCGGTGAGGATGGCGACCACGGAGTCGCCGCGCCGAATGGTGCCCTCTCGCACCAGGCGGCGGGCGCCGGCCACCGCCGCCGCCGAGGCGGGCTCGCAGCCGATGCCCGCCGCGTCCACCACCGCCTTCGCCTCGAGGATCTCGCGGTCACTCACCGACGGTGACGAGGCCCCGCGTCTCGCGGATGGTCCGCACGGCCCGGTCGTGGCTGGCGGGGTCGCCGATGCGGATCGCGGTGGCCACGGTCTCCGCCTGGACGCGGTAGCGCCGGCGGAAGCCGCCGCGGAAGCTCCGGTAGAACGGGTTCGCCCCCGCGGCCTGCACCGAGACGACGCGCGGGGCCCGGCGGACGAGCCCGAGGGCCTGGGCCTCGCGCAGGGCCTTCCCGAAGGCCGGCGGTGTTCCCGAGGTTGCCGGCGGGAACCACGATCCAGTCGGGCGGGCTCCCAGCCCACGCTGCTGCAGCAGCTCCCAGACGATGGTCTTCTGCCCCTCGATCCGCCAGGGGTTGATGGAGTTGAGGAGAGCGATGCCGAGGGCCTCCGAGGCCTCGCGCACGAGCCGAAGACAGGCGTCGAAGTCGCCCTTCACGAGGAGGGTACGCGCGCCGTAGGCCAGGGCCTGGGCGAGCTTGCCCGCGGCGACCTTCCCGGCGGGCACGAACACGAGCGCGGGAAGCCCGGCCTGCGCCGCGTAGGCGGCCATCGACGCCGAGGTGTTGCCCGTCGAGGCGCACGCGACCCCCGTGCCGCCCGCGCGCACCGCCTGCGTCACCGCCACAGTCATGCCGCGGTCCTTGAACGAGCCGGTGGGGTTCTCGCCCTCGTGCTTGAGCGCGAGGTCGTCGTGCCCGACCCAGCGCGCGATCGCATCACGGCGGTAGAGCGTGGTGTTGCCCTCGGGGTGCGTCACGGTGGGCCCGCGGCCGGGCAGGAGGAGCTCGCGGAAGCGCCAGACCCCGCTGCCCTGCGACCGCACGGTCGCCGTCTCGCCGACGCCGGTCGAAGCGCGATCGCAGGGCGGCGCCCGTCTCCCGAGGGGCGTGCACGACGTCCAGGAGGCCCCCGCAAGGGCAGTCCGCGCGGGGGCTGGTGGCGGGGAGCGTCTTCTCGCAGACGGCGCAGCGCAGGTACGGGGCCTTCACTCGAGTCTCGCTCCCCGGACGTCCACCCCCGTCGCGTGCAACGCGGGCGCCGACGCCGTGGTCCTGGTAGGCCGAGACCACGGCCCGCCCCACCGCCGTCTCGCTCCCCTCCGGCACCACGGCCAGGAGGGTCGGCCCCGCGCCGCTCACCGCGACGCCGAAGGCGCCGCTCGCGAGCGCCGCCTCGCGCGCCCGCGACGTACCCCGGGTACAGCGGGATCCGCGCGGGCTCGGCCACCCGGTCCACCATCGCCGCGCGGAGGAGGCTGCCGTCCCCGCGCTCGAGGCCGAGCACCAGGCCGGCCAGGGCCGAGGCCTGCCCCACCGCGTCGGCGCGGGAGACGCTCGCGGGGAGAACCGCGCGGGCCCGCACGGTCTCGACGCCGTAGGCCGGGGTCGCGAAGACGAGGCGCAGCGACGGGTGGACGGTGAGCCGGGCGTAGAGCAGCGGCTCGACGCCGAGGACGAGGACCGCCCCGCCCAGGAGCGAGGGCGCCGCGTTGTCGGGGTGGCGGCCGGCGACCACGGCCTCGGCCTCGAGGGCCGAGCGCAGGAGGTCCTCGGGCGCCGAGCGGACCGCCGAGGAGCACGTTGGCCGCGAACGCGCCGGCCACCGCCGAGGCGGCGCTGCCGCCGAGCCCGCCGGAGAGCGGCAGGCCCTTCTCCACGCGCAGCTCGAGGCCGACCCCGGCGGCGCCCGCCCGCCGCAGCACGTCGGCGGCGGCGAGAGCGGCGGTGTTCCGCCCGGGGTCGCACGGGATTCGTGGGTCCGAGACCGAGAGCACGCGGACGCCGGCGCCGACGGTCCGCATCGCCACCACCCGGTCGCCGATCCCGGCGATCGCGATGCCGAGGCAGTCGAAGCCCGGCCCCACGTTCGACGTCGAGCCCGGCGCGTAGCAGGTCACCCGATCCATGGCGGACCGATGACGATACCGCAAGTGGCGAGTCCGGCGAAACCGCGCCGCCGCCCCGACCGGGCGCTCCCGGGGCCGCGTGCTACGATGCGCTCGATGTCCGTGCTCGAGCACCTCGTGCGATCGCGGCCGCGTCTCCTCGACCGCTACATCGTCCGCGAGATGCTGGCCCCCACCGCGATCGGGCTGCTGGTCTTCACCTTCGTCCTCCTCATCGACCAGATCCCGCGTCTCCTCGCGGTGCTGGTGGCCCGCAGCGCGGACCTCACCACGATCCTCCGCGTCTTCCTCAATCTGCTGCCCTCGATCCTGGCCGTCACGATCCCGATGGCCTTCCTGCTGGGCGTCCTCCTCGCCTTCGGGCGGATGGCGAGCGACAGCGAGATCGTGGCGCTCCGCGCGGTCGGGGTGAGCCCGCTCCGCCTCCTCGCTCCCGGTGATGATGCTGGCCGCGGCCATGACCGCCCTCACGTTCTACATCAACGCGGTGGCCCTCCCGCGGGCGAACCAGGCCCACCGCGAGCTCGTGTTCTCGCTGGTCGTCAGCAAGGCGCGCACCGACGTCAAGGCCCGAACGTTCACCGACAGCCTCCTCCCCGGCCGGATGATGCTCTACGTCCAGGACATCGAGCCGGACACCGGCCGCTGGAAGAACCTGCTCATCTACGACACGAGCGACGTGCGCGAGCCGAAGCTCATCCTGGCGAAGACCGGCGAGCTGGTCGTGGACCGCGAGCGGCAGATCGCGCGCATCGAGCTCGGGCCGGGCACCCAGCACAGCTTCTTCCCGGCCCGACCCGCGGGAGTACCAGCCGACGGTCTTCGGCTCGATGGGCTGGGACCTCCCGGTCGACGAGTTCTTCCCCGACCGCAAGAAGCTCCTCCTGTCGAAGGGCGACCGCGAGATGACGCTCCCCGAGCTCCGCGACAAGATCGCCGAGCTGCGGAAGCAGGGCAAGACCCGGCTGGAGTGGGGCCGCTTCGCGGTCGAGTGGCACAAGAAGTTCGCGATCCCCGCTGCCTGTCTCGTCTTCGGCCTCCTCGGCCTCTCCCTCTCCCTCGGGAGCAAGAAGGAGGCGCGCTCGTCCGCGTTCGCCCTGTCGATCGCGGTGATCTTCGTCTACTACGTGCTCATCCGCCTCGGCGAGCAGGCCGGCGACACCGGGATGATGAGCCCCTGGCTCTCGATGTGGGGCGCCAACGTCGTGCTCGGGGCGATCGCCCTGGCCCTCCTGTGGCTGAACCACCGCGAGGCGGCCTTCGACCCCCTCGACCCCGCCCACTACCTGATCTTCGTGCCGAAGGTGAGGCAGAGGCGCGAGCAGAGACCGGCCCCGCCCGGCGAGCGGCCCCGGGCGGCGGCCCCGGCGCGGCCGGTCGTCGTCGTCCGGATCCCCCGCCTGACCCTGCGCTTCCCGTCGCTCCTCGACCGCTACATCGCCCGCTCCTGGGTCGCCAACGTCGTGCTCGTCCTGGCTCGCCTTCGTGTCCATCTACTTCCTCGGGGAGTTCATGGACCTGATCGACGACATCCAGCAGCACAAGGTCAACGGGCGGGTGATCTTCCACTACTACGCCTTCCACCTCTGGCAGATCGGCTTCACGGTGGCGCCGATCGCGGTGCTGGTGGGCGTGCTGGTCACCCTCGGCCTCCTCGCCCGCCGCAACGAGATCACCGCCATGAAGGCGGGCGGCATCAGCGTCTACCGCGCGGCGGGGCCGGTGCTCGGGATGGGCATCCTCGCCGAGCCTCCTCCTCTACGGGATGCAGGAGTGGGTGCTGCCCGACCACGAACAAGGCCGCCGCCCACGACCGCAACGTCATCAAGGGTCGCCCCGCCCAGTCGTCCGACCAGTTCGACCGGCGCTGGGTGCTGGCGAGCGACGAGCGCTTCTACAACTTCGACTACATCGTCGAGCGCGAGGCGGCCCCGGAGCACGGGGTGGCGGAGCCGGCGCGGGGCGGCGAGTTCTCGGTCTACGGCTTCTCGATCTACGACGTGGACCCGACGAGCTGGGACCTGCGCGAGCGGCTCTTCGCGAGCCGCGCCGCCTGGAACGGCGCCACGCGCACCTACGACCTCGAGCGCGGCTGGCGCCGGACGACGGGAGCGCGGTCGTCCTTCCAGCCGTTCGCCGCCCAGCGCGTGCGGGTGATCGGCCGCGACCCGGGCGGCGAGATCGAGCCGCCCTCGTACTTCCGGCGCGAGGAGAAGCCCTCGGACACGATGGGCTTCGGCGAGCTGCGCGGCCTACATCGCCTCGCTCGAGGCCCGCGGCGTTCGACGTGGCCAAGCTGCGCGTGCAGCTCCACCGCAAGCTCGCCTTCCCCATGGTCGGCCTCGTCATGACGCTCCTCGCCGTGCCCTTCTCCTTCATCGTCGCGCGGCGGGGGGCGCTCTACGGGATCGGCATCGCCATCGTGATCGCGATCGTCTACTGGGCGGTCCTCGGGATCTTCGAGGCCCTCGGCAACAGCGCGCTCCTCCACCCGGCTCTCGCCGCGTGGGCCCCGAATCTCATCTTCGGCGCCGCCGGCCTCTACCTGATCCTGACGCTGGAGACGTGATGTCACCCCGCGCACGCTCTGGGCGCGTCGAGGGTCCGCGCAGCTCCGGCGGGACCGGGACCGTCGGCAGGCCAGCTCCTCGGGACGCCGCGACAGCTCACCTGATAGACGCCGACGTCGCTGATCCAGATCGTGCCCTGCGTGCCCGGCTTTCACCGACGCGCCGTCGAGCACGAAGACGAGCGCGCGCGTCTCGCCGGGGTCGAGCCGGCCGTCGGTCTTCCGGTTGATGGTGCGGAAGCGCGAGAAGGGAAGCTGAACCTCGCGCCACTCGAGCGGAGGTCCGGACCGAGGCGAGCCACCACTCGAGCCCGTCGTCGGCGGAGGCCGGGTTCACGTCGCGCACCTGCACCCACAGGCGGTACTCGCCGTCGGCACGGATCCGGAAGCGCAGGCCGGCCCAGGCGGAGAGGTCGCGGGCCTGCCGGTTGACGAGCGCGCACCAGGTGAAGGGCTGCGACGGCGTCGGCGCGCCGAGCCGGAAGGCCAGCTTCAGGGCCGTCGCCGCCGTCCGGCCCCGCCCCGGGGGCGAGCGACGTCCGTGTCCATCCAGGAGGATGGATCGAACTCCGGGGCGAAGGCGGCCGACCCCTCGAGCGAGGCGAGCGGGCGCACCTCGCGCGGCGAGGGCGGCGGGCCGGGCCACGCGCCGCGCCGGCCGCGCGCCGCCTCGCGTCGCTCTCGTCGTGGACGTAGACGGGGTTCGTGATCACCCACGGCACGGGCCAGCCCGGCACGCGAGCCTCGACCCGGTAGACGCCGGGGCCGGGGAGGGCCATCGTCGAGCGCCTCCGTCCCCTCCCCCACCGCGCGCCCGTCCCGCAGGAGCACGACGCGCGTGTCCCTCGGGCACTCGCCCGCCGGCCACGGCGCGCAGGCCCTCGCCGCGGCGCCACGTGGTCGCCCATCGTCCAGCGCTCGCCGGGGCCGCCCTCCACCGTGAAGCGGAAGCCGTCGGCCGGGGCGAGCGCGTCGAGGCCGAGGTAGAAGCGGCCTCGCCGCAAGGCGTCGAGCGACCGCCACGCGGTCGGCCGCGGCGTCGCCCGTCAGCGGGCCGGTCGAGGAGCAGGTGGTTGCGGGCCTGGGCGAAGAGGGCCTCGTAGGACGGGAACCGGAGGGCCCGCGTCTTCGTGATCGGCAGCCGGCTGTGGGCGTCCGAGCCGGCGAGGCCGACCACGTCGCGCCTCGCCAGCATCTCGTCCCAGCGCCGGAGGGCCTCGTCGGGCGGGCTGAGGCCCTGCAGGAGGGCGTAGCCGGGGTTGAGGCGGTAGAGGCCGACCGACAGCAGCAGGCGCGGGCCGGCGCGCTCGCGCGTCGCTGTCGCCGTTCAGGAGCTCGATCCCCCACGGGCCGGGCAGGTCCCAGCCGTTCCAGCGCAGGTCGGCGCGCGGCGGAGAACGGGTGCGCCGCGAAGGAGACGCCCCCGAGGTCGCGCACGTCCTCGAGGCCGTCCAGGCCGTCCCCGTTGAACCGCCAGGCCGGGTCGCGGTCCAGACCCAGGCCGAGGAGGTGCCCGGCGGGGGTCGACAGCTCCGACGCCCACCAGGACGAGCACGCCGTCGCGGTAGCCCTCGAAGCGGCTTCGCGTCGAGGTTGTTGTGGTCGGTGATCCCGAGGAAGGCGAGGCCGGTGGCCCTCGCCGCCCGGATCACCTCCTCGGGCGTGCCGCCCGCCGTCGGAGAGCGTCGTGTGGACGTGGACGACTCCGGCCACTCGGGCGTAGCCGTCGTCGGGCGCCTCTCCCACGAGCCCCAGCGGCCGCCAGAGGGCGACGCGCAGCAGGTACAGCGCCGAGGAGCGCGAGGGCGGCGAGGAGGACGAGCCCGACGCGCCGCCCCCGGGCGAGCGTCATGGCGTCCTGGCGGCGACGGGCACGCGGCCTACCGCTTGAAGAAGGCCTTGAGCTCGCCCGCCTTGCTCGTCTGCTCCCACGTGAACTCCGGCTCGTCGCGGCCGAAGTGCCCGTAGGCCGCCGTCTTCTTGAAGATCGGGCGGCGCAGGTTCAGGTACTCGATGATCCCCTTCGGGGTGAGGGGGAAGATCTCGCGGACGGCCTTCGACGAGGAGCGACTCGTCGACCTTCGCGGTGCCCATGGTGTCGGCCATGATCGAGACCGGGTCCGCGACGCCGATGGCGTAGGCGATCTGCAGCTCGACCTTGTCGGCGAGGCCCGCGGCCACGATGTTCTTGGCCACGTGGCGGGCCATGTAGGAGGCCGAGCGGTCCACCTTCGTCGGGTCCTTGCCCGAGAAGGCGCCGCCGCCGTGGCTGCCCACGCCGCCGTAGGTGTCCACGATGATCTTGCGGCCGGTGAGGCCGCAGTCGCCCTGCGGCCCGCCGGTCACGAAGCGGCCGGTGGGGTTGATGTAGTACTTCGTCTTCTCGTCGAGGAGCTCGGCGGGGACGGTCGCCTGGATCACCTTCTCGAGGATGTCCTCGCGCACCGTCTCGATCGGCACGAGGCCGCTGTGCTGGGCGGAGACGATGACCGCGTCCACGCGGACGGGCCTGTCGCCCTCGTACTCGACCGTGACCTGGCTCTTCCCGTCCGGGCCGCAGGTAGTCGATGAGGCCCTCGCGGCGGACCTGGGACAGGCGCTGGGTCAGCTTGTGCGCCAGCATGATCGGGAGCGGCATCAGCTCGGCCGTCTCGCGGCAGGCGTAGCCGAACATCAGGCCCTGGTCCCCCGCCCCGCCGGGGTCGACGCCCATGGCGATGTCCGGCGACTGCTCGTGGATCGCGGAGATGACCGCGCAGGTCTCGTAGTCGAACCCGTACTTGGCGCGGGTGTAGCCGACGTCCTTGATCGTCTCGCGCACGATCGTCGGGAGGTCGGCGTAGGCCTTGGTCGTGATCTCGCCGGCGATGAACGCGAGGCCGGTGGTCACCAGGGTCTCGCAGGCCACCCGGCTCATGGGGTCCTCGGCGATCAGCGTGTCGAGGACGGCGTCGGAGATCTGGTCGGCGATCTTGTCGGGGTGTCCCTCGGTCACGGACTCCGAGGTGAAGAGATGACGGCCGTTCTTTGCCATTCGTGTCTTGAATCCTTCGCGCCATCCGCGCGCCGCGGGGCGCCGCAACAAAACCCGGAGTTTACCACCCCGGCGGGGCGCCGGTCGGCGCCGGGTGGCCGAGTCCCCGGGGCGCCGTCCGCGCCCGGCGTCGTGGAGCCGCCTCACGCCCGCGGGTGGAACTTGTCGTAGAGCTGCCGCAGCCGCTCCCGGGTGACGTGGGTGTAGATCTGGGTGGTCGAGATGTCGGCGTGGCCCAGCATGGCCTGCAGCGCCCGCAGGTCCGCGCCCTCGCTCGAGGAGGTGGCTCGCGAAGGAGTGGCGCAGGACGTGCGGGGTCAGGACCTTCTCGACCCCGGCCGTCGACGGCGTGGCGGCGCACGAGGCCCCAGAGGCCCGTGGGCGACAGCCGGCCGCCCCGGCTGCTCAGGAAGAGGAGCGGGCTCGGCCGGCCGCGGGCGAAGCCCTCGCGCGCCTCCGCCACGTAGCGCCTCACCCAGCGGCGGGCCTCGCGGCCGAGGGGCACGAGGCGCTCCTTGCGCCCCTTTCCGAGGACCCGCACCACCCCGAGCTCCATGTCGACGCCCTCGGTGGTGAGCCCGGTCAGCTCCGACGCCCGCAGGCCCGTCGCGTACATCACCTCGAGGATCGCGCGGTCGCGCAGGCCCACCGGGCCCGACGACGTCGGGTGCCGCCAGCAGCGCCTCCACCTGGGCGGGGGTCAGGTAGCGCGGCAGGGCGCTGGAAGGCCTTCGGCGGCCGCAGGTTCTCCGTGGGGTCGCGCTCGACGAGGCCCTCGCGCAGCGCGAAGCGGTAGAAGCCCCGCGCCGAGAAGACGTGCCGGGCCTGGGAGCGCGGCCCGAGGCCCCGCTCGCGGAGCGAGCCGATGAACTCGGCGAGGTCGGCCTGCCCGAGCTCGAGGAGCGGCACGTCCCCGGGCCTCGGCGAAGGCCGCGAGCTCGCGCAGGTCGCGCTCGTAGGCGGTGAGGGTGTTCTCGGCCAGCCCCGCTCGACCCGCAGGTGGTCGAGCCAGGCCGTCAGAGGCTCGTCTCGGCCCCCGGAGCGCGGCGTGGCCGCGCGATCTCGGTCACGGCACGGGCCCAGCCGCTCGCGGACCATGCGCCACAGGACCTCGGCCTCCCCCACCCGCAGCGCGCGCGTCAGCAGGCCGTAGAGCCCGCACGCCGGCCGCCACCGGCACGAGCCCGGTCACGAGCTGCGCCACGCAGGCCGCGCGTGCCGACGAGCGCGCTCGAGGCCCGCGGCCGCGAGCCAGGCGACCGCACCCATCGCGACGGCGGCGAGGCCCATCCGGGCGATCGGGCCGGAAGAGACCGTGGCCGAAGAGGCCGCCCGACGCGCCTCTCGAAGAGCGCCGACGAGGAGGCCCGCGTTCACGAGGGACCCGAGCGCGGTCCCGAGCGCGATGGCGCGGAAGCCCAGGCTCCCGGTGAAGGAGCGAGGATCACGAGGAGGTTCGTCGCCACCGCGGAGACGCTCGCCACGAGCGGGACGCGCGGCCTGCCCGAGCGCGTAGAAGGCGGGGGCGAGGACCTTGACCCCGGTGTAGCCGACGAGGCCGAAGGAGTACAGGAAGAGCGCGGCGGCCGTGGCCTGCGTGTCGGCCGGGGTGAAGCGCCCGCGCTCGTAGAGGAGGCGGACGACGGGCACGCCCGAGGACCATGAGACCGACCGTCGCCGGCACGGTCAGGAAGGCCAGCATCGAGAGCGACTGCCGCAGGGTGTTGCGCAGCCCCTCCATGTCCCCCTCGGCGGCACGCCGGGCGAGGCCCGCCGTCGCGATGGTGCCGAGGGCGACTCCGAAGAGGCCGATCGGCAGGTAGAGCAGGCGGAAGGCGTAGTCCAGCCAGGACACCGCGCCCGGGCTCGCTGGGAGGCGAAGCGGCTGCTGACGAAGATGTTGACCTGGACGGCGGCGAGGCCGACCGTGGCCGGGGCCATGAGCCGCGCCATCCGGAGGAGGCCGGGGTCGCGCGGCGCCCACTCCGGGCCGGAAGCGCCACCCGAGCCGGCGCAGGGAGGGGACCTGCACCAGGAACTGCGCGAGGCCGCCCAGCAGCGTGCCGAGCGCCCAGCCGATCACGACCTGCTCGAGCGGCAGCCCCAGGCCCCAGAGCACCGCCGCCCAGACGATCGCCACGACGTTGAAGAGCGCCGGCGAGAGGGCCGGGATGCCGAAACGCTCCTCCGCGTTGAGCATCCCCATCGCCACGGCGGCGAAGGAGACGAGCAGCAGGAACGGCATCATGACGCGCGTCAGGAGGACGGTCAGGTCGGCCTTCCCGGGCTCGTCGTCGAAGCCCGGGCGCGAGAGCCGACACGAGCGGCCAGGCGAGGACGATCGCCGCGACGACGAGGCCCCCGAGCAGCACGGCCAGCACGCGTCAGGACGCGGTTCGCGAGGGCGAACGCGGCCTCCCGGCCGCCCTCCTTCTGGGTCCGGGCGTAGGTCGGGACGAACGCGGCGGAGAGAGCCCCCTCCGCGAAGAGGTCCCGCAGCAGGTTCGGGATCCGGAAGCCGATCCGGAAGGCGTCCGAGTGGTAGCCCGGCCCCGACGAGGGCCGCGAAGACCACCTCGCGGACGAGGCCGAGCACCCTCGAGACGAGGGTCATGGCCGAGACGAGCCCGGCCGCCCGGGCGATCCGGGCCTTCTCCGACTCCGCCTTGACCTCCGTGCTCGAGCCCACTAGACTAGAGTTTTGTTCGCGTTAGGAGGAGAAGAAGAGTGGCACATCACGCGTCGGCCCTGAAGCAGATGCGACAGGGCGAGAAGCGCCGGGCCCGCAACCGCAAGAACGTCTCCCAGCTCAAGACCCAGGTGAAGAAGCTCCGCGCCGCCATCGCCGAGGGCAACGCCGAGGCCGCGAAGAAGCTCCTCCCGGAGACGGTGGGCGAGATCGACAAGGCCGCGAAGAAGGGCGTCGTCCACGACAACGCCGCCTCGCGGTACAAGAGCCGCCTCGCGCGCAAGGTCAGCGCCCTCGGCGCGGCGAAGTAGCCCGCCCCTCTCCCCCGGCACGACTCCACCACCGCCGCCACGAGCGTCGTCGCGGCGTCTCCTCCGCTCTTCATCCGACGGTCCGCCCGGCCGAGCGCCGCGAGCGCCCGCCGCAGCTCCGCCTCGCTCCAGCGCCGCGAAGCGTCGAGCAGCGCGTCGAGCTTGAACTGCATGTTCGGGGGCAGGAGCTTCGCCCCGATCTCGGCTCGCGGCACGCGGGCCTCGCGCATCGCCAGGGCCCCCCGCACCTGCCGCAGCGACCGGTGCAGCGTGGAGAGGATCCGCAGACCCTCCTCGCCGTCGCCCAGCAGCCGCTCGACGAGCTCGAGGCTCGCGGCCAGCGTCTCGGCTCGCGAAGGCGTCGCTCAGCAGGTAGAGGGGCTGCCCGAGCCCACGGCCCAGCACGGCCGCCACGTCGTCCGCCGTGATGTCCTTCCGCCCCCCCGCGAAGGCCTCCAGCTTGTCCACCTCGCCCATCAGGCGACGGAGGTCCTGCCCCACCTCGGCGAGCAGCTCGCCGAGCGCGTCCGGGGCGAAGCGGAGCCCACGGGCCCGCAGCTCGGCCTCGACGTGCGCGCGCAGGGCCCGCCCCTTCTTCGGCGTCGCGTCGTGGACGGTCGCCTTCGGGAGGAGCTCTTCCAGGCGCTGCCGCCGCCGGTCGGGCTTCGCGGCCGAGCAGGACGAGCGTCACGTCCGGCGAGGGATCCTCCGACGTCACGGCCTCGCGCCGGATCGCGTCCTCGTCGCCCTTGCGTACTTCAGCGGTCCGCCCGGCGCACGACGATCGCCCGGCGGGAGACGAAGAGCGACCCCGTGCGGGCGGCGCCGAGGACGTCCTCCCACTTCTTCTCGTCGCCGTAGAGGACCTGCAGGGCCTCCTGGCGGTCGTCGCCGATCGCGGCCGCCAGGATCCGTCTCGAGGGCCTCCTCGGCGAGGTAGGTGTCCTCCCCGACGATCGCCTGGATCGGGCCGGGGCGGGCAGGGCGGGCCATCCGGGGCTAGAACGCCTCCAGCATGGCCGCCACGAGGCTGCGGGCGAAGGCCGCGGCGAGCCGCTCGATCGACTGCATCCTCGCGGTCGAAGTAGGTCTGCGGCGTTGTCGCCCATGTCGTACTCGTCGCGCTGGGAGAAGGCGTCGTTCGCCCAGATCGGCTCCTTCTGGCCGATCTTGCGGTACACGACGCTCGCGGTGAGCGAGATGGCGTAGCGCGAGGCCTGGGTCGTGCCGCCGTCGCTGGAGAAGTTCACCGGCACCACGGTCCAGGACTGGATCTCGCCCTCGACCACCGCGTCCACGTTCGTGGTATCCCTCACCACCGTGAAGCGGCCCCGCTTCAGCAGCTCCTCCATCACCGCCTGGGTGACGCGCGCGTCGAGGCCGAGCTTGCCGGAGCGGTCCTTGAAGAGCGGCACTCCGATACGCTTGATCGAGGGGTCGGTGGTGATCCCGCGGCCCTGGAGGGCGTACCCGCACCCGGACGCGAGCGCGCCTCCCGCCGCCGCGAGGAGGTCGCGGCGTCTCATCTCACCACCACGCTGACGAGGCGGCCGGGGACGACCACGAACTTGACCATCTGCTTCCCCAGGACGTGCTCCGCCACGCGGGGCTCCGCGAGCGCCAGGGCACGGATCTCCTCCGCCGGGGCTTCCCGCGGGACCACGACGCGGCCTCTCACCTTGCCGTTGACCTGGACGGCCAGCTCGACCGCGTCCTCGCGGGCCGCGTCGGCGTCGAGCGCGGGCCAGGCGGCGCGGACGAGCCCCCCCTCGTGGCCGAGGCGCGCCCACATCTCCTCGCAAACGTGCGGGGTGAAGGGGTTCAGGAGGAGGACGATCGTCTCGAGCGCCTCGCGCAAGGCGTACCGTCCCTCGCCCGCCGAAACCTCCGCCTCCAGGCGATAGACCTCGTTGACCAGCTCCATGAGCGCGGCCACCGCGGTGTTGAGCTGGATGCGCTCCTCGATGTCGCGCGTGACCTTGTCGATCGTCTGGTGGACCTTGCGCCGGAGGTCGCGCGCCGACGGCGGCAAGTCCGCCGGGAGCGGCCGGCGAGGCTCTCCGGCGAGGGTCGCGGCGTGGCGGTCCACGAGGCGCCACACCCGCAGGAGGAAGCGGTGCGGACCCTCGATCCCGGTCTCGCTCCAGTCCATCGCGAGCTCCGGCGGCGCCGCGAACAGGATGTAGAGCCGGAGGGTGTCCGCACCGTAGCGGGCGATCACGTCGTCGGGGGCGATGGTGTTGCCCTTCGACTTCGACATCACCTCGCCGTCCTTGTGCACCATCCCCTGCGGGAAGAGGCGCGTCACCGGCTCGTCGAGGTCCACGAGGCCGAGGTCGCGCATGACCTTGGTCCAGAAGCGCGAGTAGACGAGGTGGAGGATCGCGTGCTCGATCCCGCCGACGTAGAGGTCGATCGGGAACCAGTACTTCACGGCCACGGGGTCGATCGGCCCGTCGTCCTTCCGCGGCGAGAGGTAGCGGTAGAAGTACCAGGACGAGTCCACGAAGGTGTCCATCGTGTCCGTCTCGCGACGGGCCTTGCCCCCGCACTTCGGGCAGGTGGCGCTCACGAACGCGGGCACCTTCTCGAGCGGGTTGCCGCCCTCGCCGGTGAAGGGCGCGTCGGGCGGGAGGACGACCGGGAGCTGGTCGTCAGGCACCGGCTGCATCCCGTCCTTCTCGCAGTAGACGACCGGGATCGGCGTGCCCCAGTAGCGCTGGCGGCTGATGAGCCAGTCCTTGAGGCGGTAGGTGACCGTCGCCTTGCCGAAGCCCTTCCGCCTCCGCGTGGGCGGCCATCTTCGCGATGGCCTCATCCGCGGGCAGGCCGTCGAACGCACCGCTGTCTCACGACGCGTCCGGGGCCGTCGTACGCGGCTTCCATCGTCGCCCCGTCGAGCCTTCGGTCCTTCCGGCTGGATGACGACCCGCACCTCGATCCCGTACTTCCGCGCGAACTCGAAGTCGCGCTGGTCGTGGGCGGGCACGGACATGATCGCGCCAGTGCCGTAGCCCATGAGGACGAAGTTGCCGACCCAGACCGGGATCTTCTCGCCCGTGAACGGGTTCGTCGCGTGGCGGCCGGTGAAGACCCCTTCCTTCTCCACCTTGCCCTCGAGCCGCGCCCGGCGGTCCTGGGCCCGCAGCCGAGCGATCCGCTCCTTGCGCGCCGCCGCGTCGGGCAGCCCGGCGAGGAGGGCGTCCACCATCGGGTGCTCGGGGGCGAGGACCATGAAGGTGGCGCCGCAGTCGTGTCGATCCGGGTGGTGAAGACGCGGATGGGCGCGAAGCCCTCGACCGGGAAGTCCATCTCGGCGCCCGGAGACCGGCCGACCCAGTTCTTCTGCTGGACGAGGACGCGCTCGGGCCAGGCCCGGAGCTGCGCCATGTCGTCGAGCAGCTGGTCCTGGTAGGCGGTGATGCGGAGGAACCACTGCTCCATGTCCCGCTGCTCGACCGGGTTCTTGCAGCGCCAGCAGATGCCGCCCTCGGCCTGCTCGTTGGCGAGCACGGTGAGGCAGGACGGGCACCAGTTGACGGGAGCCTTGGCCCGGTAGGCGATGCCCCGCTCGAGCATCCGCAGGAAGATCCACTGGTTCCAGCGGTAGTAACCGGGGTCGCAGGTCGCGATCTCGCGGCTCCAGG
The DNA here is from genome assembly GCA_963697835.1 of uncultured Acidobacteriota bacterium. Taxonomy (GTDB): domain Bacteria; phylum Acidobacteriota; class Vicinamibacteria; order Fen-336; family Fen-336; genus DATBSL01. The sequence goes on from CAVOPG010000002.1 coordinate 402,847, forward strand.
GGTAGCTGAAGCCGAGCCGCTGGAGCTGCCGCTTCATGCTCGCGATGTTCTCGCGCGTCCACTTCTCGGGGTGGATGCCCCGCTTGATCGCGGCGTTCTCGGCCGGAAGCCCGAGGGCGTCCCAGCCGATCGGGTGCATCACGTCGAAGCCGCGCATGGTCTTGCAGCGCGCGATGACGTCGGTGATGCAGTAGTTGCGGACGTGGCCGACGTGGATGTCGCCCGAGGGATAGGGCAGCATCTCGAGGCAGTAGAACTTCGGCCTCTTCGGGTCCTCCTTCACCTCGAAGGCCCCGGTCTCGGCCCACCGCTTCTGCCAGCGCGTCTCGATGTCCTCGAAGTCGTAGTCGCTCATGAAGATCTCAACCTGCGGAAACGTCGCAGTTTATCACGCGGCCCGTGCACGACCCTTGCCCTGCCGGGCACCGAGGCGTAAAACCTCTCCTGAGGCGGACATGAGGCACGACCGCACGGTCCCTGGTCCCTGGTCCACTCTCCTTCCCGCGATCCTCGCCCTCGCGGGCCTGCTCGCCGGCTGCGGAGCGGAGAGCACGGGGCCGGACGCCGGCAGTCCCGTGCCGGCGCCGTCGCCCGCGCCCTCCGTGGCTCCCGCCGCCTTCGCCTACGTGGTCGATCCGCAGGCGAGCGCGCTTCTCGCGTTCGAGGCCGACGCGGTTACCGGGGAGCTGCGCCTTGTCGAGGCCCGCGGCATCCTCCCGGCATGGACTTCCTTCCCCACCCAGATCGCGGCCGACCCCCGCGGCCGATTCGTGTACGCCCTCACCGCCAACCCCGACTCGGGCTCCGGCCCCACCCACACGCTCCGGAGCTTCGCCGTGGACGGCGCGACCGGCCGGCTCCTCCCCCGCGGGGACGCCTGGGTGACGCTCCCGCCCGTTTCGATCGCCGCCACCGAAGAACAGGTCCACGTGCTTGGCGCGGCCTACATCACCGGCTACATCGGCAGCTGGGACGTGTTCGCGGTCGACCAGGCGACGGGCGCTCTCCGGCGGGGCATGCTGCCGCCCCACCGCGTCGAGCCGTCGGTCGTGGTGGCCGGCGGGGACTCGAGCGTCGTGTACACCGTGGCCGCGCCGTCGGCAGCCCTCAAGGACGAGGAGGCGATGTTCGCCTCCCGGTGGCGCGACGAGTCGACCCTCGTGGACGTGGACAGCATCAAGCTTCAGCGGCGCACGAGCGACGTGGCCCTCGCGGGGAGCCTCTCGTACACGGCGGACGAGTCCGGCCGGATCTCCTCCCGGGCCTTCGACGAGGGCACGGGCCAGATCCGGCTACTGGGCCGCGTCGATGCGTTCGAGGGAGGGCAAGCCCGGCTCGCCCTGGGCCGGCCGGAGTTCCCCCGACTCTTTACGACGGCGCCGAGGCCCGGCACGCTGCTCGCCGTGTCCAGCCGCGGCGCTCTTCGCCTGTTCGAGGCCGGAGAGAACGGGGAGCTCTCCCCGCGCGGATCCATCGACCTGCCCGAGCTCGAGAGGGTCCGCCGACTGGCCTTCCACCCCTCCGGCCGCTACCTCTACACGTCGGGGGAGGGCGAGGGCCTGCGCATTTTCCGCGTCGACTCGGACGGCACCCTCCGGGAGACGGCGCGCGAGACACGGGGCGGCGGCGCAATCGTCCTCACGGCCCCGCCTTCTTCGTGACCGCCGGCGGGCCGAGCCCCCGCTCAGGGCCGGCTCACCGCCGCTTCAGCGCATCCCAGTGTCGGCCGTGGACCTCGCGGTACGCCTCGAGGAGCCTCTCGAGACCCGGACGCGCGGCAGCGTCGCAGCCTGGGGTGGGACGCCCCAGCATCCGGCCGACGACCGCGGCGGTGGAGTCGAGCGATGCCGTCGAGGTCGTAGCCGCCCTCGAGCGCCGCCACGAGGCGCCCGCGGGCGGCCCCGGAGGCGACGGCGAGGCAGACGTCCATCAGCTCGGCGAACCCGGCCGAGCTCATGGCCATCCCTCCGAGCGGGTCGTCCCGGTGGGTGTCGAATCCCGCGGAGACGAGGACGAGCTCGGGATCGAAAGCCCGACCGATCGGCTCGACGATTTCGCGGTACGCTCGCCGGTACTCCCCGTCACCGAGACCGGCCGGCATCGGCAGGTTCACGGTGAAGCCTCGTCCCTCTCCCTGCCCGACCTCGTCTAGCGCCTCCCGTCCCCGGGTAGAACGGGAACTGGTGGGACGAGACGTAGAGGACGCGCCGGTCGCGGTAGAACGCTTCCTGCGTGCCGTTGCCGTGGTGGACGTCGAAGTCGATCACGGCCACTCGCTTCAGCCCCCGGGCGAGGGCGGCGGACGCCCCCACGGCGACGTTGTTCAGCAGACAGAACCCCATGGCGCGGTCCGGCATGGCGTGGTGCCCCGGGGGGCGGACGCTGCAGAAGGCACGGTCGAGGGCGCCGTCCAGAACCCGCTCGACGGCATCCGCGACGGCGCCCGCGGCCCGGACGGCCGCCGCGAACGAGCGGGGGCCCATCGCGGTGTCGGGGTCGAAGCGGACGCGCCGGCCGGCCGCGGCCGCGACGCGATCGACGTGGGCGGCCGTGTGCACACGCAGGAGCTCCTCGCGTGTCGCCGGCCGGGGGGCCAGCGTGACGATCTCTCGCTCGAGGCCGCCCTGCCGCAGTCCTCGCCTCACCGCATCGAGCCGCTCCGGCCTCTCCGGGTGGCCGGGGCCCGCGTCGTGCTCCCCGAACACCGGATCGTCATAGACGCCGACGCGCATCATCGGCCCCGGCTCACGGCTCGACGGTCACGGCTGCAGCCGCTCGGCCACGAGCTCGGCGAGGTCCTTCACCTTCACCGCCGCCTCCACGTTCTTCGCCTTCGTGCCGTCCGTCATCATCGTCATGCAGAACGGGCACCCCACCGCCACGGTGCCCGCCCCGGTGGCGAGGGCCTGCTCGGTCCGCTCGACGTTGACCCGCTTGCCGATCGTCTCCTCGAGGAAGATCCGGCCCCCGCCGGCGCCGCAGCAGAAACCGTTCTTGCGGCTCTTCTCCATCTCGACGGTCTTCGCCCCCAGCCGCACCAGCACCTCGCGCGGGGGCTCCACGGTGTCGTTGTAGCGGCCGAGGTAGCAGGGGTCGTGGAAGGTGACGAGGCCGTCTCCTCCCTTCGCGACGTCGAGGGGGATTCGCCCCGCGGCCAGGAGCTCGGCGAGGAGCTGCGAGTGGTGCACGACGCTGTAGCTCGTGCCGAGCTCGCGGTAGTCCTTGCCCAGGCTGTTCAGGCAGTGTGGGCACGTCACCAGGATCTTCTTGAACCTGTACTGCTTGAGCGTCTCGATGTTCTCCTGCGCGAGCTGGGCGAAGAGGTACTCGTTCCCCATCCGGCGGGCCGGGTCGCCCGTGCACTTCTCCTCCGGCCCGAGCGTCGCGAAGTCGACCTTCGCCGCCTGGAGGACGCGCACCAGGGCCTGGTTGGTCTTGCGGGCCCGCGGGTCGGTGGAGCCGGCGCAGCCCACCCAGAGCAGGTAGTCGACCTCCCTCCCGCCGAGTTCGGCCATCACCGGGACGTCGAGCCCCTCCGCCCACTCCATGCGGCGATCCTGTCCCACGCCCCACGGGTTTCCCTGGACTTCCATGCCCTTGAAGGCCGTGGTGGCCTCCGACGGGAAGTCCGACTCCATCATCACCAGGCTCTGCCGAAGGCCGACGAGGGTGCCGGGGACCGAGTCGATCAGCACCGGACACGCCTGGACGCACGCAGCGCAGGTCGTGCACGCCCACAGCTCGTCGACGTGGACCTGGCCGTCCACCTGCACGTAGCCGCCGTCCGAACGCGCGGCACCCGGCCTTGCGCGGTCGATCTCGGCCTTCGAGACGAGAGGCGACCCTGGGCTCGAACGCCGCCTCCTCCTTCCGCCCTGCCCGGTAGCGGTCGTCCCCTCGGGTCGCGTAACCTCAGGATGTCGGCGCCGTTCCGGTCGCGAAGGTTGACCTTGACGTCGTGCAGCACCTTCATCGGCATGAGGGGCTTGCCGGTGACGTGGGCCGGGCACACGGCGTTGCAGCGGCCGCACTCGGTGCACGCGTACGAGTCGAGGAGGCTCTTCCACGGCAGCTCCTGCACCCGGTCGATGCCGAACTTCTCCGTCTTCTCGAAGTCGATCCGCGGCGGGAGGCCGTAGCGGCGCCGCCGGAAGAGCCAGGTGTTCGGCCACGCGAACACCAGGTGCATGTGCTTGGTGGTCGGCAGGTAGGCGGCAAAGCCGAGGAAGACCAGCACGTGCGACCACCAGCCGGCGGCCCGCAGGACCTTCGCCCCCGGCGTCGAGAGGAACGAGAAAGCCCTCGCCGCGAGCGAGCTCATCGGCTGGTACGGGAGCGGCGCCGGGTCGCCCGCCGCCCGCTGCTTGAGGAGGACCGTCGCGCCCACCAGCACGAAGAAAGTGGCGTAGAGGGCGACGATGAACCAGAGGATCCTCTCTCCGTCCTTCGACCGCGGCAGCAGCCGGGAGGGACGGCCGGTGATCCGGCGAACGAGAGCGAGCACCCCGGCCGCGAGCACGGCCGCGGCGAGCACGTCCTGGCTGAGGTGATAGAGCGCGCCGAGCCCGCTCGGGAGCACCCGCTCGTAGAGGAACGGCCGGCCGCCCGACGCCCGAAGGAAGGCGGTCAGGCCCTCGAGGACCACCTCGAGGTGGCCGAGGCCCAGGACGAGGAACCCGTACAGGAAGATGCCGTGCAGGAGGCCGGCCGCGCGGTCGTCCATGAGCCTCTGCTGTCCCAGGGTGTAGGCGAGCATCGTCCGCGTGCGCTCGCCCGGGTGGTCCGTCAGGATCTCGTCGCCGCGCGTGCCGGTGTTGATGAGGACGGCGATGTGCAAGAGCCGCTTCGCCATGAAACCGAACGCGGCCACGAGCAGGGCAAGGGTGAGGAGGGACTGCAGGACCGGCAGGACCATGAGGAGCGACCTCCGACGGGGCCAAGTCTATCAAGGGCCACGGCGTCTGCCCGATCTCGTCCTGGCGCGCTTGCGTCACCGGACTCCCCGTGAGCCACGTCACGCCGCCGCGGGCCCGGCCTGAGCTTCGTACCCTACGTTCAGCCCGTCCTCGTCCCGACGTTCTCGAGCGGGGACAGCGAGATGGAGTTCGCCCTGGGGCTGGGCCTCGGCGTTCGGCTCAGCCGCCGCTTCGACCTGCGCGTGAGCGGGTCGGTGGGCGACCTCGAAGGGTTCGCGGTCAGCTTCGCCTGGGTCCGGTAGGTGGCGCCTTCCTCCCCCTTTCGTCCGCCGTGTCACCGTCCCGTGGCCTCCGGCTGTAACGCGGAGACCGGATTCCTTCTGTTCCTGTCGACGGTGCCGCCCCAGCGGACGGCTCCCTGTCCGGCGCTCGTCGAGCCGGCGAGCGCAGGGGCGAGTACCGATCCGGGTATCGGGCCGGCGAGCCGGGCCCGAAGGAGACTGAAAAGCCATGAGGAACCTCGCTGCTTTCGCCTTGACGGCCCTGACCCTGTCGTCGACGCTCGCTCTCGCCGCTCCCGACCCGCCCACGGGCACGACCACGGTTCCGATCGGCAGCCACCCCCTCGAGGTCTGGCCCTACACCACGTCTGACTTCAAGAACGCGTCCGACCCGGTCAACCTCGTTTTCCCCGCCAGCGATCCGCGGGAGGTCCGGCAGGCACTGATGGCACTATCGGGCAATCGGACGCCGCCCTTCCCGAACCAGGCCCCGTTCAACTGCACCTGGACCGACGCGATGGGTTACGAGCAGGCGGCCTGGGCGGAGACCGAGGGCTGGGTCGGGGCCGAGGTCCAGCTCGCCTGCGTGACACCGGGCGCCCCGCTCGGCAACCCCTTCCGGTTTCACATCCGCCTCTTCCGCCAAGGCGCCGACACCCTGGGCAACGCGCACTTCGAGTTCCTGATCCCCGGCACGGGCGAGCACCAGGTCCTGAGCTGGGACTTCGCGCGGAGCTTCGTCACCCTGGACATGGCGCGGACGGGCACGCTCACCACGGCGGGTGACGCCCCGATGATCCCGGGCGGGAGCTTCCGGGCCGTTCGGAGGCCGGTCTACGACGGGCTCGTCAATGGCGGCGCCATCCCGATCCTGGCCCTCGTCAACCTCTATCCGCTCCCGGTCGGCCTGCCGGCCGGTGCCGACGTCCCGATCCCGACGAACGGGGCGGCTGCCATCCTCGCCGCGGCGATCACCCTGGCCCCCTCCCAGTCGAAGACGCTGACCGAGACCGCCGTGACCTACGACATCGTCGTGCCGAAGCCGTTCTGCGCGACGGGCCCGGCCGATCTCGTCCGCCTGCAGGGACCTGTGCGCTTCGCGCTCCGGGTCCACACGAACCCGTCCGGGAAGTACGAGCGCACGTACGCGCTGGGCGGCCAGCTCACGGTGACACCCATGGCACCGCTGCCGGGCGGCGGCTTCGTCCCCGTCGGCGACCCTGTCCGGTCCCTCGTCCAGGAGATCCACGGGGCGAAGCTCACCGATCACTACGGGCAGGTCACGGAGAATGTCGCCCAGGTCCTGCTCGGAAACCCGGTTCAGGTGCTCGCCTGGCGCTTCACCGCGGGGCAGCGCGACGACTTCGACAGGCTGCTCAGCTGCGGGGTCCAGTAAGCCGCCCGCCTGTCCGCGAGCGTGGTGGCGGCGGTCACGGGCCGCCGGGGTGGCGAGAGCTCAGCCCCGCGAGGCGAAGTGGGCCCTGGCCGCCGCCGTCAGCTTGGGCAGGATCTCGAAGACGTCGCCGAGGATGCCGTAGTTCGCGACCTTGAAGATCGGCGCGTCGGCGTCCTTGTTGACCGCGACGATGCACTTCGAGGTCGACATGCCGGCGAGGTGCTGGATCGCGCCGCTGATGCCGCACGCCACGTAGAGCGTCGGCGAGACGGTCTTCCCCGTCTGGCCCACCTGCATCTGGTGGTCCACCCAGCCCGCGTCGACCACGGCGCGCGAGGCGCCCACCGCCGCCCCCAGCGCCTCGGCCAGGCTCTCCACGAGGTGGAAGTGCTCGGGTCCCTTGAGGCCGCGGCCACCCGACACGATCACCTGGGCCTCGGTGAGCTGCACCTTGCCCTGGGTCGTGGCCTTGACCGCCGTCACCCTGGCGCGCGAAGAGGCAGGGGCGGCGCCGCGCTACGACCTCGGCCTTCCGGGACGCGTCCTGTTCGCCGAGCGGGAAGACGTTGGGCCGGAGGGTGGCCATCTGCGGCTCCCCCGCCCACTCGACGGTCGCGTAGGCCTTCCCCGCGTACATCGGCCGGCGGGCGACGAGCCTTCCGCCTCTCGCCTCGAGGCGCACGCAGTCGGACGCGAGCCCCGCCCCGACCTTCGCGGCCACCCGCGGCGCGAGGTCCTTCCCGATCGCCGTGAAGGGCACGAGCACGACGGCCGGCTTCGTGTCGGTGATCGCCTGGGCGAGCGCCCGTGCGTACGCCTCGGTGGCGTAGGTGCCGAAGGCCGCGTCGTCGAAGACGAGCACGCGATCGGCCCCGTAGGACGGCCAGCCTCGCCGGCCAGCGACTCGGTCCCCGGACCGATGACGACGGCGGTGACGGTCGCCCCGAGAGCTCCCGCGAGGCGCCGCGCCTCGGAGACGACCTCGAGGGAGGCGCGCCGGAGCTTCCCGTCCCGCTGCTCGGCGAACGTGAGGATCGTGGCCATGGGCGTGCCCTCCTAGATGACCTTCGCTTCCTCGTGGAGGAGGCGGATGAGCTCCTGCGCCTGCGTCTCGGGGTCTCCCTCGATCATCCGGACCGCCGGGCGCGCCGGTGGCAGCTCCATGGCGGTCACCGTCACCTTCGGCGCCACGGCCGCCGCGTCGAGGCCGAGACCGGCGAGGTCGAGCGCCTGGATCGTCTTCTTCTTGGCCGCCATGATCCCCTTGAGGCTCGCGTAGCGGGGCTCGTTGAGGCCCTTCTGGGCCGAGACGACCGCGGGGAGCGGCGTCTCCCAGGTCTCGCGCCCGCCCTCGATCTCGCGCTCGACGGTGGCCTTGCCGTCGCCCGATCTCGATCTTCACGGCCACCGTGACCTGGGGCAGGTCGAGCATCTCGGCCAGCATCCCGGGGATCTGGCTGTGGTCGCCCCCGACGCCCTGCTGCCCGCAGAGGACGAGGTCGAACGGAGCGAGGGATTGGATCGCCGCCGCCAGCGCGCGCGCCGTGCCGAGCGTGTCGGTGGCCTCGAGGGCGGCGTCCTTCACGTGGACGGCGGAGTCGGCGCCCATGGCGAGGCCGGTGCGCAGCGCCGCCTGGGCCCGGTCGGGACCCACGGTGACGAGGACGACCTCGCCGCCCTTCGCCTCCTTGATCCGGAGCGCCTCCTCGATCGCGAACTCGTCGTACGGCGAGACGATCCAGTTGGCGACGTCGGCTTCCGAGATGGCGTTTCCCGCGGCGCGCGATCCTGACGCGGGTCTCGGTGTCGGGAACCTGCTTCACGCAGACGACGATCTTCATCGCAGTTCCCTTCTCAGGCTTCGAAGCGCTTGAAGAGGAGCGCCCCGTTCGTGCCGCCGAACCCGAAGGAGTTGCTGATGGCGTAGCGGACCGTCCGCCTTGCGGGCCTGGTTCGGCACGCAGTCGAGGTCGCACTCGGGGTCGGGGTTCTCGTGGTTGATGGTGGGCGGCAGCACCTGGTCGCGGATCGCGAGGGCGGCGATGCCGGCCTCGAGCCCGCCCGAGGCGCCGAGGAGGTGCCCGGTCATGGACTTCGTGGAGCTGAGGGCCAGCCGACGGGCGTGCTCGCCGAACACGGTCTTGGTCGCGATCGTCTCCACCGACGTCGCCCCGCGGGGTCGAGGTGCCGTGCACGTTGATGTAGTCGATCGCCTCGGGCCCGACGCCGGCGTCCTCGAGAGTGGCCCGCATGACGCGCACCGCGCCGTCGCCGTCCTCGCGGGGCGCCGAGATGTGGTAGGCGTCGCCCGACATCCCGTAGCCCACGAGCTCGGCGTAGATCTTCGCGCCCCGCCGCCGCGCGTGCTCGAGCTCCTCGAGGACGACGATGCCGGCGCCCTCGCCGATCACGAAGCCGTCGCGATCGCGGTCGAAGGGCCGCGAGGCCTTCTCCGGCGCGTCGTTGCGGGTGGAGAGCGCGCGCATGGAGCAGAAGCCGCCCACGCCGAGCGGCGTGATCGCGGCCTCCGCGCCCTCCGGCGATCATCGCGTCGGCGTCGCCGCGCTGGATGAGGCGGAACGAGTCGCCCACCGCGTGGGCGCCGCGACGTGCAGGCCGTGCAGGTGGCGGAGTTCGGGCCCTTCGCCCCCGTGCGGATCGAGACCCAGCCCGAGGCGAGGTTGACGATCGCGGCGGGGATGAAGAACGGGCTGATCTTCCGGGGCCCGCCCTTCAGCAGGGCCTCGTGCTCGCGCTCGATCGTGGCGAAGCCGCCGATGCCGCTGCCGATGAAGACGCCCACCCGCCCCGCCTCGGTCGGGTCGACGGTGAGGGCGGCGTCCTGGAGGGCGAGGTCGGAGGCCGCGATCGCGAACTGGATGAAGCGGTCGACCTTCTTGACGTCCTTCTTCTCGATCCAGCGCAGGGGGTCGAAGCCCTTCACCTCGCAGGCGAAGCGGGTCGAGTGATGGGAGGCGTCGAACAGGGTGATGGGGCCGGCCCCCGAGCGGCCGGCGAGGAGGGCCTGCCAGGTCTCCTCGGTGCCGATCCCCACGGGGGACACGAGGCCCACGCCCGTGACGACGACCCTCCGGTTCGGGGTCACGTGGCGATCGTCCTGCACCGTGGCCCGGGCCTACTTCTTGCCCGAGTGCTTCTCGATGTAGTCGACGGCTTCCCTGACGCGGGTGATCTTCTCGGCGTCCTCGTCGGGGATCTCGATGCCGAACTCCTCCTCGAGGGCCATCACCAGCTCGACGGTGTCGAGGCTGTCCGCGCCGAGGTCGTCGACGAACGAGGCCTCCGGCGTGACCGTCTCCTCCTCGACGCCCAGCTGGTCCACGATGATCTTCTTCACGCGATCGGCAACAGGCTCCATTCGAAGGCTCCTCAGGAAATGCCCCGCGGCCTCGGGCGGCGGGGAGACGGCTATTCTACATATGGAAGCCGCCGTCCACGGCCAGGACCTGCCCGGTCACGTAGGCGGCGGCGTCGGAGACGCAGGAAGAGGACCGCCCCGGCCACGTCCTCGGGACGTCCCGACGCGGCCCATCGGGATCGCCCCGAGGACCGCCTCCCGGGCCTTGTCGGTCATGGCCGCGGTCATGTCGGTCTCGATGAAGCCGGGGGCCACCGCGTTCGCGGTGATGCCCCGGGAGGCGACCTCGCGGGCCACCGACTTCGTGAAGCCCACGATCCCGGCCTTGCTGGCGGCGTAGTTGGCCTGCCCGGCGTTGCCGCCGAGCCCGACCACGGAGGCGATGCTCACGATGCGCCCGCGCGCTGCTTCAGCATGGGCTTGAGCACGGCCTGGGTGCAGAGGAAGACCCCGGTGAGGTTCGTGGCCAGGACCTGCTGCCACTCCTCGTCCTTCATGCGCAGGAGCAGGTTGTCGCGGGTGACCCCGGCGTTGTTGACGAGGTGGTCGATCCGGCCGTGCGCCGCCAGGACGTGCGCCACTCGCCGCCTCGACCGAGGCCCGCTCGGCCACGTCGAGCGCGAGCGCCTCGGCCCGGCCGCCCGGCCGCAGTGATCTCCCCCACCGCCTCGCGCGAGCCTCGCGGCGTCGCGCGCCCCGAGCACGACGTGCGCGCCCTCGCCTGGCCAGCGCCTCCGCGATCGCGCGGCCGATGCCGCGCGAGGCTCCGGTGACGAGCGAGACCTTCCCCTCGAGGAGACCCATCACGCCAACGCCCCCGCCCCGAGGGCGGCGACCGCCGCCTCGAGCGACTCCGGCGAGTCCACGTTCCGGACCCGCGAACCCTTGGCGATCTTGCGGACGAGGCCGCTCAGGACGGTGCCCGGTCCGACCTCGACGAAGGTCGTCACGCCCTCGCGGGCGAGAAGCTCGACCGACTCCTGCCAGCGCACCGCTCCCGAGACCTGGCGCACCAGGCCGTCCCGGCAGGACGCGGCGTCCCGGACCGACCCGCGCGTCCACGTTGTTGACGAGGGGCACCACGGGGTCGCGGAAGGCCAGCGCGGCGAGCACGGGCGCCAGGCGGTCCTGGGCGGGCCTCATGAGCGCGCAGTGGAAGGGCGCGGACACCGGCAGCAGGACCGCGCGCTTCGCCCCGGCCGCCTTGCAGCACTCCGAGGCGCGTTCCACCGCGGCGGCGTGGCCGGCGATGACGACCTGGCCCGGCGAGTTCAGGTTGGCAGGCGAGACGACCTCTCCCTCGGCGGCCTCGCGGCACGCCGCCTCGATCGACGGCAGGTCGAGCCCGAGGATCGCGGCCATGGCCCCGACCCCCACCGGCACCGCCTCCTGCATGTACTCTCCGCGCCGGCGCACGGTCCGCAGGGCGTCGGCCAGGGCCGAGCGCGCCCGCGGCCACGAGCGCCGAGTACTCGCCGAGGCAGTGCCCGGCCACCCAGGCGGGGCGCACGCCCCGGACGACGAGCGGGCGCAGGGCGGCGACGCTGGCCGCGAGGATGGCCGGCTGCGTGTTCGCGGTGAGCTGCAGGTCCCCCTCGGGGCCCTCGAAGCAGAGCCGCGAGAGGGCGAAGCCGAGGGCGGCGTCCGCCTCCTCGAAGACCGCACGGCTCTCGGGGAACGCCTCGGCGAGGGCCCTCCCCATCCCGACCAGCTGCGAGCCCTGGCCGGGGAAGACGAACGCGACGCTCATGCGCTCGCCGCCTCCTTGCGCGTCCCGAGGGCGGAGAGCTCGGCCTCGATCGCGGCGTTCACCCCGCTCGAGTGGAACTCGGCGGCGGTCCGGATGCCGTGCTTGACCGCGCGGGCCCTCGACTTCCCGTGGCCGATCACGCAGCAGCCCTTGACGCCCAGGAGCGGCGCCCCCCCGACCTCGGCCGGGTCGCTTCGCCGGCGCGCCGCCCGGAAGGCCGGCTTCAGCAGCCAGGCCCCCAGCCGCCCCCGCACGTCGCGCCCGATCTCCTCGCGGATCAGGTCGACCACGAGCTCGGCGCAGGTCTCGACGGCCTTCAGGACGACGTTGCCCGTGAAGCCGTCCATCACCACGACGTCCACCTTGCCCGTGAAGAGGTCGTGCCCCTCGACGTTGCCCACGAAGTTGAGGCTCGAGGCCTTGAGCACGTCGTGCACGTCCCGCACGAGCTCGCTGCCCTTCGTCTCCTCCTCGCCCAGGCTCATCAGGCCGACCCGCGGCCGGGCGATCCGGAGCACGCCACGGGCGTAGGCGCTGCCCATGACCGCGAACTCCTCGAGCTGACGGGCCTTGCACTGGGCGTTGGCGCCGACGTCGAGCAGCACGGTGCGCCCTCCGCGGTTCGGCACGACCGCGGCGAGGGCGGGCCGGTCGACCTCCTCGAGCGTGCCCAGCACCGTCTTCGCGATCGTCCAGCAGGCGGCGGTGTTGCCGGCGGAGAAGAAGGCGTCGGCCTGCCCGTCCCGCACGCGCTCGAGCGCGACCTGGATGGACGAGCGCTTCTTGATGGTCGAGAGGCTGACCTTCTCGCCCATGCCGATGGACTCGGGGGCGTCGACGACCTCGACCGCCCCGGCGGCGCCGCGCCGCGCGAGCTCGTCGTCGCACGACGCGCTCCGGACCCACCAGCGACACGCGCGACCCCGAGCTCGCGGCTGGCGAGCAGGGCGCCCTCCACCACCACCGCGGGACCGTGGTCGCCGCCGAGGGCGTCCACGACCACGCGGGGCTGCGGCACTCCTAGGCCTCCTCGGCCCCGGCGACCGCCTTGCCCTTGTAGTGCCCGCAACGCGGGCAGACCCGGTGCGGCAGCTTGGGCTCGTGGCAGTTCGGGCAGACGCTGAGGCCGGGGGCCTGCAGGTGGTCGTGGGCGCGGCGGCGGTCGCGGCGGGCCTTCGAGTGACGGCGCTTGGGATTGGGCATCGGTGCTCCTACTTGCGGTTCTTGTCGATGAGCCGGCGGAGGGGCGCGAGGCGCGAGTCGCCCGGCTCCTCCTCCGGCGTGCAGCCGCAGGGACCGGTGTTGCGGTTCTTCCCGCAGCCGGGGCAGAGCCCCAGGCAGTCCTCGCGGCACAGCGGCTTCAGCGGAAGGCCGAGGAGGATCTGCTCCCTCAGGACCTCACCGAGATCGAGGCGGTCGCCCTCGTAGTAGCCGACGACCACGTCGCGGTCGCTGAGCTCGACCTCTTCCTCCTGCGCCTCCGTCTGGCGCGGCCGCGCCCGGCAGGTAGAAGAGGTCCAGCTCCTGCCCGAGCGTCACGGCGTACCGCTCGAGGCAGCGGGCGCAGTCGACCTCCACCGCGCCGTCCAGGCGGCCTCGGACGTGCAGGGTCGTGCCGTCCACGACCTCGACGCGCGCCGCGCAGGCGCCCGCCCGGGCCGAGGGCGAGCTCCGCCTCGCTCTCGAGGTGGAGGGCGGAGGGTTCGAGCGCCTCGTCGAGATCGAGGCCTTCCGGCGGAATCCGGGGGATGTCGATGAGCAGCATGGGGGCCAACCGCAAACCTCCAAATTGTACCGATCCACGCGGTCCGGTCAACTCAGGCACGCCCGGCACCCGGCCCCTCGTCGAGCCACGCCAGCCGCCGCCGCCCATGCCCCGCCGGCGTCCGCGAACCACTGGACGTCGGGCTGCTGGTGCCGGAACCACGTCCTCTGCCGCTTCGCGAAGCGCAGGGTCGCCGTGACGATGGCTCGCTCCGCCTCCTCGACGGTCATCTCGCCGCGCACGACCGCCACCGCCTGCCGGTACCCGATGGCCCGGAGCGGCCGCAGCTCCGTCCCGTAGCCGCGCCCCAGGAGGCCCCGTACCTCGTCGAGCAGCCCCCGCGCGAGCATCTCGCGGGTGCGGGCCTCGACCGCGCCACGCAGCTCATCCCGGCCCGGGTCGAGGCCCGACGACGAGCGGGCGGAACCCCCGCAGGGGCGTCGACGCCCTCCCGCTGCTGCTCGGAGATCGGCCGGCCCGTCGTCCGGTACACCTCGAGGGCCCGCACCACGCGCACGCGGTCCCGCGGGCGGATCCTCGCGGCCGCCTCGGGATCGACGCGAGCGAGCAGCCGGTGCAGCCGTGCGTCTCCGAACCGCTCCGCGAGCCCCTCGAGGCGGCGGCGGAGCGCCTCGTCGCGCGAGGGCCCCTCGAACAGGCCCGTGGAGGAGCGCCCGCAGGTAGAGCCCGGTCCCCCCGGCGACGATCGGGAGGCGCCCGCGGGCGGCGATCCCCTGGAGCGCCGCCCGGGCGAGCCGCGCGTAGTGCGGCGGCCGAGAACGCCTCGTCGGGGTCGGCCACGTCCAGCAGGTGGTGCTTCGACCTCGGCCCGCTCCTCCGCCGTCGGCTTCGCGCTCCCGATGTCGAGGCCGCGGTAGACCTGGAGGCTGTCGCACGAGACGATCTCGCCCGACCGCTCGCGGGCGAGGCGCAGGGCGAGGGCGCTCTTGCCCGAGGCGGTCGGGCCGACGATCGCGACCAGAGGAGCGGCCACAGGCGCCACAGGACCAGCAGGAGGAGGAGCCCCAGCAGGAGCGCCGCCCCGCGGACCTGCTGCCGCGTGCGGCGCCGCTCACCGCGGCGGGCGCAGGTCGCGGACGATCGCGCTCTCGTGGTCGGCGCCGAGGGTCCGCTTGACGGCGAGCAGCTCCGCGTAGAGCAGCTCGTTGAGCGCGTCCACGAGGGCGGAGCGCCTCCGGTCCTCGGCGAGGCGGCCCAGGTTGCGCTCCACCACGGCCTCGTCGAGCGACCCGTCCTTGCGGAGCGACACCCCCTGCAGGACCTCGGGGCGCGACTCGCGCACGGTGCCCAGGTACTTCGCGAGCACGTTCTCGGCGATGGGACCGACCTCCTTCACCATGTACGCGAGGACGTGGCGGTACATGCGGTTGAAGGAGTCGAGCACGGCGAGGGCCGTGTCCTCGGGGACGAAGTCCTGGTCGAGGGCCCGGACCTTCCGCCCGCGGGCGCGGACGATCCCGGTGCAGAGAAAGGCGTAGAGGGCCTTCTGCGTCTGCCCCTCGCCCACCTCGCTCTCGTGGCAGAGCTCGACGACGCTCTTCTCGCCGTCCACCAGGGAGAGCACGTGCTGCTCCCAGGGGTGCAGGAGGCTCTCGGCGGGCGTCTCCCCCCGCTCGACCACGAGGTAGCCGTCGGGGTGGCGGGCGCGCACCGCGCCCGCGGGGTCCATGCGCCGCACGCCCTCGAGCACGAGGGCGGTGACGTCGAGGTCGACCGGTGATCTTCTCCTTCTCGGGGAGCACCGACTCCTCGAAGTGGAACTGTCCCTCGTCCCACTGGAAGACGCTGAAGACGATCTCGCGGACCTGGGTCTGCACGGCCCACCACAGCTCGTCCGGGGAGAGGGCGCCCGTCTCCACGAGGACGCGCCCCTGCCGCCGCCCCTGCGCCAGCGCACGGACCGAGGACTCGTTCTGGTCGGGGGTGATCTTGCCTTCGCGGAGCAGCACCTCGCCGAGGCGGTCGCTCGGGAGGTTGCTCGCGGCGAAGACGACCCGCCCGCCGCTGAGGTAGAGGGCCTTCCTCGCGCCGCCGGAGGTGAGCGACAGGATGCCGGTCGCGCCCGCGGTCTGCAGCTCGTGCAGGAGCTCGGGCAGCGCCAGGCGCGCGAGCGTGCCCCGCAGGCCGCCCGGCACGGCAAACGGCTCGAGGCGCTTCGGGGCAGGGCTGCTCATCGGGGTGGCGACAGATGCTCGAGGATTCTAGGGGGGTGCCCGACGGGTGTCAAAGCGTGACAGCGACAGCGGCCTCGAGCCGCGGCCCGGTCGCAGCAGCGTCGTGCCACGCGCCGCCGCGGAGCGGCGTGGCCGCGTTCACGGCCGCCCGACGCACGGCCCCGCCCGCCTCGGGCCGGCTCAGGCTGACCCCGGTGTAGTAGTGCTTCAGGATCTCCTCGAACGTCGAGCCCGCCTGCGCCATGCCGAACGCCCCGACCTGGCAGAGGCCCACGCCGTGGCCCCATCCCTTGCCGGTGATCACGAAGCGCTCCACCTCGCCGCGCGGGCCGGTCTCGCGGTTGATCACGAAGAGGTTCTCGCGGAGGCCGAGGCCCCAGCGTACCTGCAGCCCCTTGAGGTCGAGCTGCCCTTCGGACCCGACGACCCCCAGCTCCACGACGCGCCCGGAGACACCGAGACGCTTCGGCACGATGTCGCGCACCTGGCCGACCGTGCCGTAGCGGGCGATCGGCCTTCGCCACGTCCGCCGGGGTCAGGCGCACTTCCCAGCGGTAGTACCGCGAGCCGCGGTCGGCCGCCGCCCCGCGGCGGGTCTGCTCCGCCTCGAGGTAGACGACGCGTCCGGCCCGCTCGACGTAGACGACACGGTCCCCGACCGAGAGGGTGAGCTCCGAGGTCCCCGCGTGGACGCCGTCGAGGTCGCGGAAGAGGCGCACCGCCGTGTCCAGGGGATGGCGAGTCCGCCGCCTCGCCGTGGAGGACGCTCAGCTGCCCCTCGGCGAGACCCGCCAGCTCGCCGTCGGCGAGGCCGGCGCGCCCGCCTTCTCGGCGACACCCGCGAGGAGGGCGAGCGCCTCGGCCCGTGTCAGCGCCGCTCCGGGGCGCAGGGTGTTGTCCGGCGCCGGCGAAACGAGCCCTTCCTGGACGAGGAGGGCGACCGCCTGTCTCTCCCCGTCGCCGTCGAGCTGGTCGGCGTCCGCGGCCTGCAGGAGGTACGCGGCGTCGCCCGGCGCGAGCAGCCGCTCGGCCCGCTCGCTCCAGCAGGCCGAGGCCACGAGGTGCCGGGCGAACGTGGCGCGTCGGGCGAGCGCGCCACCCACGGGGCTCTCGCACCCGCTGCGGTGCAGCGCCGCCTGCAGCCGTCACGGTCCAGGCCCGGATCTCGGCGTCCGAAGGGATGCCCGCGAGCCGCGCGGGGTCCGCCTCCGCCGCGTCGACGATCCCCAGCGCCTCGAGCAGGGCCACGTCGCGCGCCGTGCTCCGGGCCGCCCGGCAGGTCCCGCCGCGGGGCCGGCGCCGTCGTCCGCACCGTGTGGCGCGACGAGCTCTCCGGCGATGCAGGCCACCCCCCGCAGGTAGGGTTCGTCGTCGTCGAAGATCGGCCCGCCCTCCTCGGTGTGCCCCCCGCAGGTGGACGTGTAGTAGGCGTGGATCGGCCGCCCCCGCCACGTCGCCACGATGCCCCGCGTCTCCTCGACCGCGCGGTCGGTCAGGGGGTACTCGGAGGACTGCCCGCGGTAGACCTGGCAGGAAGGCGTCGCGCAGACGTCGTACCCCTTCGAGGCGTAGTCCCCGAGGTGCGACGAGGGCGTAGGTCCGCGCCGCCACCGCCTGGGCCTTGAGCGCCTCGATCTGCGGGAAGGCCTGGGGCGAGAGCTCGTTCGGGACCACGCCCCGGAGGTAGTCCTCCAGGTTGACGACGTTCACGACGGTCAGCCTTCCCTCCTCGGCCGGCCGCACCTCGAGGAGCCCCCGGTAGGGTGTCGCGTCCGCCAGCAGGAACTCGGTCGGGACCGCCGGCGAGACGACGGCGATCTCCAGCACGTCGCCCGTCTCGACGAGGCGCACCCGCCCCGGCGCCGCGGGGTGGAAGGTCGCCCGGGGCAGCGACCGCACGCGCACCGCGGTCTCACCCGGGCCGCGGCCGTGGACGACGACGCCCGAGTCGACGCCGATCGAGACCCGCTGCGACGGAGGGCAGAACGCCGACCCGGATGGCGGGAAGCCGCGACCGCCGCGGACGCGGCGAAGACGGGCGACGAAAGGCCGGCGGGGCCGGACGGACACCTCGCTCTGCATGGTGCGGCAGGCCACGGCCACGAGCCATGCCCCCGCCGACCGCCGCGACCCAGGCCGCGCCGGGGTGATGGACGACGCGCTTTCGGGTCACGAACCCTGCGGCGCCTCGTTGTAGAAGAAGGTGACCTGCATCGTCACGCGCGGCGGGCCGTAGTCGTCGGGCAGGGGCAGCAAGTGGCTGCTGGTGAGCGCGAACTGCGCCGCCCGGTCGAGGGACGTGGTTCCCGACGACTTCAGCATCCGCAGCGCCGACATCGATCCGTTCCTCTCGACGGTGAACTCGAAGTCGACGTGGCCCCGGAAGCCGAACTGGGCCGCCTGCGGCAGGATCCAGTTCCGATACACCTCGTTCTTGAACGTATTGATCCAGAGCGTGAAGTCCGCGCCTTGGGGGTCGAAGTTCAGTCCGCTCAGGTTCTGTCCCGTGCCCGTGGGGAGACCCAGTTGCGCATCGCGTTCCATCCGCCGGGTCACTCCCTCCACCGCTCCAGCGATCTGGGGCCCGAGTGCCCCGGGACGCGCGCGCCGTCCCTCGTCTCCACGCGTCATCTGGCCGCCAAGACCGGGAGGCAGCCGCAGTCCCTCCCGTCCCGGCGTCTCCGGCGCACCGCCGCCCTTCTGCGCGATCTCGGTGCGAGGGGCCGGCGTGGCAGCCACGGGAGGAGGCGACGGGGCCGCGGGCACGGGAGGCGTCATCTGGCCCTTCGGCACCTTGGTGAGGTCGTCCTCGCGCCGGAGGATCATCGGCCCCTTCGTTCGGAGGTCCGAGGGCGGCCCGACGCTGATTCGATCCTTGGTCTGGGGGCGCGCCTGCGCCGGCGGAGGAGTGGGGGCCGGGACCGGCATCGGACGGGGCTGCACCCCTGGAGGAGGCTTCGGGACGAGCTGCCGTAGCACGGCGGCAGGGGGCAGGAACACTAAGTCCTTTTTCTCGAGGGTGTTGGGGTCGATCTCGTCCGGCTTCCGAGGCGTGGGCCGATAGGCGATGAGCATCATCAGGAGGGTCAGGTGGAGGTCGCGGAGACGAGAAAACCCTGTCGCTGGTCGAATCTATGCACACTCCGCCCCGCGTGACTCCAACCCTCAGACCCCCACCGTACCACCCTGAGTGCAGTGGATCAAGTAGTCTACACAAGATCTTGCACTTGGAAGCGCCCGCACCACGACCGGTCGGTCCAGCCGTCCGCTCAGGCGGCCGCCATCCGCTCGAGGATCGCATGGGCCAGGGCCAGGGCTCGCCGGCCGTCCTCCCCCGGCACGACCGGCCGCGAGCGGTCACGGACCGCCCGGGCGAAGGCCTCGATCTGAAGCCGCAGGGGCTCCTGGTCCGCGCCCCCTTGCCGGACCGACGCGATCCGCGGCTTGCCCGCCTCGTCGGCCTCGAGGCGATACACCTGAGCTTCCCGCGCCGTGAAGTCGGCCGAGACGTAGGTCCGGGGGGCGAACACCCGGAACTTGCGTACCTTCTCGAGGGACACACGGCTGGCGGTCAGGTTCGCGATCAGGCCGGACGTGAAGCGGAGCCGGGCGTTCGCGATGTCCACCCTGGGCGTGAGGACCGGCACGCCGACCGCCTCGATCTGGACGGGCTCGGAGCCGTCGAGGGACAGGACGATGTCGAGGTCGTGGATCATCAGGTCCAGGACGACGTCCACGTCGAGGCTCCGCGGCGAGAAGGAGCCCAGCCGGTGCACCTCCACGAACCGGGCTCCCTTCCCCGCGGAGAGGAGCGCCTCGGTCGCGGGGTTGAAGCGCTCGATGTGACCGACCTGCAGCACCGCCCCGCGGGCGGCGGCCAGCGACACGAGGTCGTCGGCCTCGGCGAGGGTGGTCGTCATCGGTTTCTCGAGGAGGACGTCCTTGCCGAGCTCGAGGGAGAGACGCCCCACCGCGTGGTGGTCCACGGTGGGGACGGCCACGGACACGGCGTCGACCTCGGCCAGAAGCCCCGCCGCGTCCCCGAACGGACGGCATCCGCGCTGGCTCGCCACCTCGGCCGCCCGGGCCGGGTCGGCGTCGAAGACACCCACGAGGCGCGCGCCGGGGGTATCCGCCCACACCCGCGCATGGTGGCGGCCGAGAGCACCCACGCCGATCACGCCGGCTCTCACCACGCCCTCAGCCACTCCTTCCCACCTCCGCCTTCCCGGGGTCGAGGCCGAAGACGGCGACGCCGTCCGCCTCGGCCCGCGCGAGGAACGAGGCCCGCTCGATGAGGAGGGTCCGCCCGGCGTCCACCGCGAGGACGCGCGAGCCGCGCCTCTCGCATGGCCGCGAGCGTCCCCTCGCCCACGACGGGCACGTCGAACCGCATGTCCTGGCGCGGCTTCGAGACCTTCACCACCGTCGTGCCCGGCCCCGCGATGCGGCCCGCCCGGCGGATCGTCTCGTCCGTGCCTTCCATGGCCTCGAGCGCCACCGCCGCCCTCTGCTTGACGACCGCGGTCTGGCCGAGGTCCATCCCGGCGAGCGTTCGCGCCACCGTCTCGCCGTACTCGACGTCGCGCCGCTCCTCGCGGTCCGGCGGCCGGCGCGTCATCGGTCCCACGGTGGCGAGCTGGTCGCCCAGGAACGCCACCGAGGGCAGGAGCGTGATGCCGTCGCGGGCGAGCGCGTCGGCCACCGCCCCGATCAGGCTGTCGGTGTTCTGGAAGGCGAGCCGGGCCAGCACCCCGAGGAGCTTCAGGTCCGGCACGATGCCCGAGAAGATCCGGCGGTGCTTCACCTGGCCCGCCATGATCGCCTCGCGTGCGCCCGCCTTCTGCAGGATCTCGATCCCGCGGCCGAGCTGGCCGAGGCCGATCCAGTGGAGCTCGTCCACCTCGCCCTCGATCTCCGGCGACGCCTCCTCGCGGATGGCCAGGGCCACGACCCGCCGGCCGGCCCGCCGGGCCCCCGCGGCGGCGAGAAAGGGGAAGCGGCCGTTGCCGGCGATCAGCCCCAGCGGATCGCCCGCCATCGGACTAGGGCTCCGCCTCGACGGAAGCGGCGCCGCCCCGGCGCTCGAGAACGACCCCGCGCTTCGAGGAGCGCACGAACTCGACGACGGTGCGCACCTCGTCGGTGTGGGGCCCATCGGCTTCGAGGCGGGAGAGCGCCTCCGCGAGGGGCAGGCCCCCCCGCGCGAGGACGCGGTAGGCCTCCCGCAGGGCGGAGATGGCCTCGGCGGAGAAGCCCCGGCGGCGCAGTCCGACCTTGTTCAAGCCGAAGAAGCGCGCCCGGTTTCCCACGGTGAGGGAGAAGGGCGCGACGTCCCGGGTAGCGATGGTAGCCCCGCCCATGAAGGCGTGGGTGCCGACGCGGCAGAACTGGTGCACGCCCGAGAAGCCCCCGAGGGTCGCGAAGTCGTGGACCTCGACGTGGCCGGAGAGGGCGGCGGCGTTCGCGAAGATCGTGTGGCTCCCCACGAGGCAGTCGTGGGCCACGTGTACCTGGGCCATGAAGAGATTGTCGGACCCGATGCGCGTCGTGCCGCCGCCCCCCGTCGTCCCGCGGTGGACCGTCGTGCCCTCGCGGAACACGTTGCGGTCGCCGATCTCGACGCGGGTCTTCTCCCCCCGGTACTTGAGGTCCTGCGGCACGAGGCCGATCGAGCTGTAGGGGAAGAAGCGGTTGGCCTCGCCCACGGACGTGTCGCCGTCGATCACGACGTGCGACTCGAGCACCGTCCCCCGCCCGAGGCCGACCTTCGCCCCGACCACGCAGAACGGCCCCACGCGGACCTCCGGGCCCAGGACGGCCGCGGGCGCCACACGGGCGAGCGGGTCGACGTCGGCGGGGCGCGAGCGTCGCGAGCTGGAGGAGAAGGCGCGCCTCGGCCGCGCGCGACTCGCCCACCCGCACCTCTCCGTGGAAGCGGACGAGGTCGCCCCGCCGGTGGACCAGGCGGACCTCGAGGCGGAGCTGGTCGCCGGGCACGACCGGCCGGCGGAACTTGGCCTCGTCGATGCCGACCACCCGGATCTCGACCCTCCCTGGGTCGGGCGCCGTCTTCAGCAGCCAGATGCCCGCCGCCTGGGCGAGCGCCTCGAGGATCAGCACCCCCGGCATGACCGGCTGGGACGGGAAGTGGCCGGCGAAGAAGTCCTCGGCCCCGGTCACGTTCTTCGCCGCCACCAGCCTCCCTCCCGGGTCGTGCTCGAGGATGCGGTCCACGAGCACGAACGGGTACTGGGTGGGTATCTGGCGGACGAGCCGTCCGATCTCGCCGGAGCTCATTCGGGGAGGGCCGCGCCGGGTACCGGCGCGGAGGACAGGCACCCTGCCTCCGCGCCCTTTGTCCACCGGCGAGGGGGAGCCTACGGCTTGGGGGCCGGCGGCGGCGCCGCCGGCGCCGCCGCGGCTGCCGCCGGCTTGGCCTTCTCGGCTTCGTCGGCCTTCACGATCACGTCGCGCGTGATGTCGAAGTCCTTGTTGATCGTGTAGGCGACCTGCGAGTCGAGCACGAGATCGTAGCCCTTGTCCTTCGCCACCTGCTCCACGATCGGGCGGACCTTGAGCTGGAACTCGTTGTTGATCGACTGGGCCTGCTGCTGCGCGCGCTCCCGCATGCGGTTGATGTCGGCCTGGCCGTCCTCGAGGAAGGCCTGGCGCTCGCGGCCCTTCCTCACGATCTCCTGCTGCTTCTTCTCCCGCGCCTCCTGGCTGAGGACGGCTCCCTGCTTCTCGAGCTCGTCCTGCAGCGCCTTGACCGCGGCGTCCATCTTCCCGAGGTCGGTCTGCTTCTTCGTGGCCTCGGCGTTGATGTCGTTCTGGAGCTTCTCCAGCTGCGCCGCGTAGGTCTTGCCGAGCAGGCTCTCGGCCGAGACCCGCGCCATGTCGATGATGCCGACGCGGGGGGCCTTGGCGGCCTCCTGCGCGGTGGCATGACCCGCGGCGGCGAGCGCAAAGAGGAGGCCGGTGACGAACGTCTTCTTCATGTCTTCTCCTTAGAAGGTGGTACCGACGGCGAACTTGAAGGTGGAGTAGGGCACGTACAGCTTCTCGTAGTTGGACCGGTTGGGGTTGATGGCGTAGATGAGCCGGAAGGGCACGTTGAGCACGGGCATGATGAAGCGCAGCTCGGCTCCGGTGGAAATCCGCATCTCCGAGAGCCTCACCCGGTCGCCCTCGAGGTAGGCCTGGCCGGCGTCGAAGTACAGCAGGGCGCGCAGGGGGCCGAACACGTCGAAGTAGTACTCGGCGTTGAAGAGGAGGAACTTGTTGCCGCCCAGGGGCAGGTTCTGGGAGTTGGTCGGGCTGATGGAGCGGATCGGGTAGCCGCGGACCTGCGTTTCGCCACCGAGGAAGTACCGCTGATACCAGCGGCAGCACCCTCGTGTCGCCGAACGGCACGATGAGGGCGTACTCCCCCCGCATCCCGAGGGACATCTTGCGGCCGACCGGCAGGTAGACGATGCTCTCGAGGTTCGGCCGGTAGTAGTTGACCGTGCCCCCGAGCGGGCCCCCGGCGAACATCAGGGTGGCGGTGTGGCGCATGCCGGCCCGCGGGGTGAACGGGTTGTCGACGGTGTTGTAGGTCGAGGTTCGGGGTGATGCGGCTCTCCGTGCGCCGGCCCAGGTCGCCGAACATGAGCGGGTTGTAGACGGTCCCGTAGGCGCCGCTGCCGTAGATGCTGTAGTACGGATCGTTGGCGAACTCGGCGGCGCTGACCTCGCTGATCTTGATGACCTCGTACGTGTAGTTGAGGAACGCCCTCGACCACTTGCCGACCAGGAAGCCCGACACGAGGCTGAAACCGGTGTTCTCCTGGGAGTAGCCGGTCACGTTGTAGTAGGGCGGGATGATCGTCTTGCGTTTGTAGAGGTCGACCCCGGCCGTGATCGGACGGTCGAGGAAGTAGGGCTCGCTGACCGACAGGGAGTAGTTCTTGCTCCTCTTGCCGGTCTGGGCGTAGATCTGGAACGTCTCGCCGGCGCCGAGGAAGTTCGTCGTGGAGAAGCTGGCGTTCAGGAACGCCCCCTCGTAGCCGGAGACGCCGCCGCCGAACGTGAACTGGTTGCGGTTCTGCTCCTCCACCTTGAACGTGACGTCGACCTTGTTCTCCGCGATCTCGCTCGGGCGGATGTCGGGGGCCTTCTCCATCTGCTTGAAGTAGCCGAGCTGGTTGACCCGCTTGATCGACATCTTGAGGGCCTCGGTGTTGAACACCTCCCCCTCGTTCATGTAGATCTCGCGCCGGATCACCTTGTCCCGCGTCGAGTCGTTCCCGGTGAAGTTGATCCGTCCCGACGAAGTACTGCTTGTCCTCCTCCATCTTCACCGTGATGTCGACGACCTTCTTGTCGGGGTCCGGCTTCCTCTGCGTGCCCCCCGTCCACTGGAAGTACCCGAGGCTCCCGTACACGTCCCGCAGCTTCTCGTACGCCTTCTTGAACTTCGCGTCGTTGTAGACGTCGCCCGGATTCATCTTGAAGTACGTCCGCACGAACGGCTCCTTGAGGACGGTCAGACCCTCGAACTTCAGCTCCCCCATCCGGTACTGCGCCCCCTCCGTCACCGGGATCTCGAGCTTCATCAGCTTGACCGGCTTCTTCTTGGAGGCGCCGGGCTTGTCCGTGTAGGTGATCTTCGGCTGCCCGATCCGGGCCGTCACGTACCCGTGGTTGAGGTAGAAGTCCTCGATCCGCCCCCGGTCCCCCCGCGGGTCCTCCTCGCCCCCCAGCCACTTGTCCTCGGTGTAGGTCGTCTTGCCCCCCAGCCAGGAGAGGCTGAAGAGGCCCGGCTGCTTGATCTTCTTCATCTTCCCGCGCAGGGTCCCGTCGGAGAAGACGCTGTTGCCGTCGAAGACGATCTCGTGGACCTTCGCCTTTGGCCCCTCGTCGATGACGAAGGAAAGCTGCTGGCCCGCCCCCCCGATGTTCTTGGCCTCGTGCTTGACCGAGCCGAAGGGCCGGCCCTTCTGGGCCAGCATCTCCTTGATGATCCCCTCGACCTTGCGGGCCTTCTGGGGGTCGTAGAAGGTGTCGATCTTGATCTGGGCGTCCCTCTTCTTGAGCTCGTCCTCGATCGTGCTGGTGGTGAGCTCCTTGCTGCCGCGGAAGTCCACGATCTGGATGCGCTTCCGCTCGGTCACCTTGAAACGCACCACCTTGCCGTGCGTGCCGTCCACCGCCTCGATCTGGAGGTCGTCGAGGAAGCCGGTGTCCCACAGCCGGCGGAAGTCGTCGCGGAGCTTCCGCTCGTCGTAGGGGTCCCCCGGCTTCGTCGAGATGTAGAAGAAGAGCGTCTCCTTCTGGAGGTACTGGTTGTTGAGGACCTCGATCCTCTCGATGACCGGCGCTGGCTCCGCCGACTGCGCCCGCGCCACGGGCGCCGGGATGGCCAGCAGCAGCCAGGCCCCGAGGACCGCCGCCCGCGCCCCTCTCATGCCGACAACGCTCCGCCCTTGTCGCCCTGCTGGTACCACAGCCCTCCGTCCTCCACCCCCACCTCGATCGGCCGCCCGCCGCGGATCTGCCCGCGGATGAACGCCTCCGACAGCGGGTCTTCGATGTGGCGCTGGATCGCCCGCCGCAGCGGTCGCGCTCCGTAGGAGCGGTCGGCGAGCGTCCGTCCCAGCAGCCACTCCACGGCTTCGTCGCGGATCGAGATCACGATGCCCTTCTCCTTGAGGTTCTGGTTCAGCTGCTCGACGAGGAGCCGCGTGATCTTCACCAGGTCCGGGTCGGTCAGGGCGTCGAAGATGATGACCTCGTCGACGCGGTTCAGGAACTCCGGGTTGAAGGTCCGCTTGACCTCCCCCATCACCATCTCGTTCGTGGTCTTCTCCGTCTCTCGCGGCTCGTTCGAGGCGAACCCCATCCGGCCCTTCTTCTCGATGAAGCGGGCCCCGATGTTCGAGGTCATGATCAGGATGGTGTTCTTGAAGTCCACCGTGTTGCCGAGGCCGTCGGTGAGATGGCCGTCCTCGAACACCTGCAAGAGCACGTTGAACGTGTCGGGGTGCGCCTTCTCTATCTCGTCGAGGAGCACCACGCAGTAGGGGTTGCGCTTCACCCGCTCGGTGAGCTGTCCCCCCTCCTCGTGTCCCACGTAGCCGGGCGGCGAGCCGATCAGCTTGCTCACCGAGTGCTTCTCCATGTACTCCGACATGTCGAAGCGGACGAGGTTCCTCTCGCTGCCGAAGAGGAAGGCGGCGAGGCCGCGCGCCACCTCGGTCTTTCCCACCCCGGTGGGCCCGAGGAAGAGGAACGAGCCCACCGGCCGGTTCGGGTTCTTGAGGCCGGCCCGGGTGCGCCGGATGGCGCGGGCCACCGCGCTGATCGCCCCGTCCTGCGAGACGATGCGCCGGTGGAGCTCCTCCTCCATGCGGAGGAGCTTCTCCGACTCCTCCTCCTTGAGGGAGGTGATGGGGATCCCCGTCCACCGGGAGACCACCTCGTCGATGTCCGCCTTGGTCACCGGCTGCGGCCCCTCGGACCCGAGCGTCCACTGCTCGCTCAGCACGTGGACGGTCTCCTGCCCCCCGGCTTCCTCCTCGCGGAGGAAGCCGCCCGTCCGTTCCCCCCCTTCCGGCCCGAGCACCACCCGCAGCCGACCCTGCAGCTGGGGCAGCCGCGGCCGGGACCGCCGCCTCGCGCAGCTTGACGCGGCTGCCCGCCTCGTCGATGAGGTCGATGGCCTTGTCGGGCAGGAAGCGGTCGGTTATGTAGCGGCTGGACTGGTACACCGCCGCCTCGATGGCCTCGTCGAGGTAGGCCACGTTGTGGAAGCGCTCGTAGCGCTCCTTCACCCCGCGCAGGATCTCGACCGTCTCCTCCTCGGTGGGCGAGGCCACCTTGACCGCCTGGAAGCGGCGCTCGAGGGCGCGGTCCTTCTCGATGTGCTTCCTGTACTCGGCGGGCGTGGTCGCCCCGATGCACTGGATCTCGCCGCGCGAGAGGGCGGGCTTCAGGATGTTGGCGGCGTCGAGCGACCCCTCCGCGGAGCCGGCCCCCACGAGGGTGTGCAGCTCGTCGATGAAGATCACGATGTTCGGGGTCTCGGTGAGCTCCTTCATGATCGTCTTGAGGCGCTCCTCGAACTGCCCGCGGTACTTCGTCCCCGCCACGATCAGCGAGATGTCGAGGGCGAGGACCCGCTTGTCGGCCAGGTAGACCGGCACGTCCCCCTGGACGATCTTGTTGGCGAGGCCCTCGACGAGGGCGGTCTTCCCCACTCCCGGCTCGCCGATCAGGACCGGGTTGTTGCGGGTCCGCCGGCACAGGACCTGGATCACCCTCTCCAGCTCGTCGTCGCGCCCGACGAGGGGGTCGAGCGCGTTCTTGGCGGCGGCTTCCGTGAGGTCGCGGGAGAACTCGGAGAGCAGCGGCGTCTCCTTCGACTTGCTGGCGGTCGCCTTCTCGTTGAGGAGGGAGAGGATGTCCTCGCGCACCCCGGCGAGGCGCATGCCCTTCTCCCCGAGGATCCCGGCGGCGACGCTGCGCTCCTCGCGCATCAGCCCGAGCAGGATGTGCTCGGTGCCGATGTAGTTGTGGAGCATCCGCTCCGCCTCCTCGGCGGCGTGGGCGAGGACGCGCTTGCTCTCCGGGGAGAGCGGGATCTCGAGCGAGGCCGCCACCTTCTCCCGGTAGGGCGAGCGGCCCTCGACGTCCTTGCGGATCTGGTCCATCGAGAGGTGGCCCTTGGCGAAGAGGCGCGAGGTGAGCCCCTTGCCCTCGCGGATGAGGCCCAGCAGCAGGTGCTCGGTCTCGATGGACCCGCTGCCCAGCTGGCTCGCCTCGTAGCGGGCGAAGAAGATCACCCGCCGCGCCCTCTCGGTGTAGCGCTCGAACATCCCTTCAGGACCCCGGGATCGGCCGGGGACAAGATTCCCCCGGCGAATGCCAATCATAGCCCAGAACCCGGCGGGCGCACGCGGGCCGCAAGCCCCGCGCGATCAGGCCGGTAGCAGGCGCCCGCTCTCGAGCGCGAGCACGCGGTCGCAGCCGCGCGCCAGATCCTCGTTGTGCGTCACGACCACCACCGTGAGCCCACGCGCGCGGACGACCTCTCGCAGCGTCTCGTGCAGCTTGCGCCCGGTCGCCCGGTCGAGGTCCCCGGTCGGCTCGTCGGCCATCAGGACCCGGGGCGACGCCGCCAGGGCGCGGGCCACCGCCACGCGCTGCTGCTCGCCGCCGGAGAGGGCCCCGGGCCGGTGGTCGGCCCGCCCGGCGAGCCCCACCTCGTCGAGCATCTCCCGCGCGCGGCGCCGGGCCTCCTCCCCCCTTCGCCCGGCGATCAAGAGCGGCATCGCCACGTTCTCGAGCGCGGAGAACTCCGGCAAGAGGTGGTGGAACTGGAAGACGAACCCGAGCGTGCGGTTCCGGAACTCGCAGCGCCGCGGCTCGGCGAGCGACAGCACGTCCTCGCCGGCGATCTGCAGCGAGCCGCCGTCGGGCCGGTCGAGAGTACCGAGGACGTGGAGCAGCGTGGACTTGCCGACTCCGGACGCTCCCACGATCGCCACCATCTCCCCCGGGGCCACGTCGAGGTCCACGCCCTGCAGCACGGGCACCTCGCCGGCCGGGGTCCGGTACCCCTTTCTGAGGCCACGCGCCGACACCAGGGCGTCCGTCACTTGGCTACTCGTACCGGAGGGCTTCGGCCGGATCGAGGCGGGCGGCGCCGCGCGCCGGGTACAATGTGGCGACGAAGCAGATGAGGAGGGCGGCGGCGAGCACCACCGCCGCGTCGCCCGGCAGGAGCCGGAAAGGGACCCACGCGATCTGGTAGACGTCCTCGGGGACCTTCACCAGGCGGAAGCGGTCGAGCACCCAGCACGCCGCCCCGCCCAGCACGCCGCCGAGCGTGGTGCCCACCGCCCCGATGACGGTGCCCTGCAGCATGAAGACGCGCATGATGGAGCGTCGCGAGGCTCCCATCGACACGAGGATCGCGATGTCCTTGTGCTTCTCCATGACCATGAGCACGAGCGTCGCCACGATGTTCAGGGCCGCCACCGCCACGATCAACCCGATCGCGATGCCGATCGCCACCTTCTCGATCCACAGCGCCGAGTAGAGGGACTGGTTCATCTCAACCCAGTCCGTGGTGACGTAGCCCTCGCCGAGCCGCGACAGGATCGCCCGGGCCCCGGCCTTGACCGCGAACATGTCGTCGAGGCGCGCCTCGACGTGCGTCGTCCGGCCCTCCTCGTCGAGCAGCCGCTTCCCGGCGGCGAGCGAGAGGTAGCCCCAGTTCGCGTCGAACTCGTAGAACCCGGTCTTCACGGTGCCGACGACGCGCACGCGCGCGACCCTCGGCAGCAGGCCCACCGGCGACAGGCGCCCCCGGGGCGAGGTCAGCGTCACCACGTCGCCCACGTGGACGTTGAGGGCCTCGGCGAGCCGAGCCCCCAGCAGGATCGGCGCCGGGCCCTCTCCCTCGCCACCCTCGCCGAGCGCCGAAGCACTCCCCTCGCTGATCTTGGCCATGACGTCCGTCACGGTGCGCTCCTGCGCCGGCACGATGCCCTTGAGGGTCGCGGCGACGGCCCCGGTCGCGCTCGTCAGGAGCGCCTTGCCGTAGACGGAAGGCGCCGCCCCGGCCACCCCCGGGACGCTCCGTACCCTGGCGACCAGCGCAGCGACGTCCACCGGCGAGCCGCCCCCGGCGGGGAAGACGCTGACGTGCGCGGTCGCGCCGAGGATGCGCGCCCGGATCTCGGACTGCAGGCCCGTCATGAGGCCGAGCGCGATCAGGACAGCCGCGACGCCGACCGCCACGCCGAGCACCGCGACGCCGGAGATGAGCGAGATGAACGCCTGCTTGCGCCGGGCGGTCAGGTACCGCAGGGCGACCCGGAGCTCCCAGGTCACTCCGAGGGGCTCCGTCTGGCCGTGCCCCGAGGAGTATCTGTCCGTTCGAGGGGCTCCCGTCTTTCCGGTACCGCCCAGATCTCTGTCATCCCTCGTCACCCGGCTCAGACGAAGTTCCTCGGGATGACAGAGGGCCTCCCTCGTCGCCCGTTTCGGACGGTGCGCCTCCGGATGACATCGGCCGCATCAGCGGAAAGAGGATGACGTCGCGGATCGAGGGCGAGCCGGTCAGGATCATGGCCAGCCGGTCGATTCCCACCCCGCACCCGCCGGTGGGCGGCAGGCCGTGCCCGAGAGCGCGCACGTAGTCCTCGTCCATCACGTGCGCCTCGAGGTCGCCACGGTCGCGCTCCTTCAGCTGGTCGAGGAAGCGCTGGCGCTGCTCGAGCGGGTCGTTCAGCTCGGAGAAGCCGTTCGCGATCTCCATGCCCGCGGCGTAGAGCTCGAAGCGGTCGGCGACCCCGGGCCGGTCCGGGTGGGCCTTGGCCAGCGGCGAGATCTCGACGGGGTGGTCGATCACGAAGGTCGGCTTCCACAGCCGCGTCCCCTCGGGGTCCCACCGCCTCTCCACCCAGACCTCGAAGAGGTGGGCGATCCGCCGGCCGTGCGAAATCCCCTCGAGGCGGGCCCACGACACCTCGTCGCGGAAGACCTCGATGTCCCTCGAGTCGGCCGCGACCCGCGCCGGCCGAGGGGCCGCGCGGAGCCACGCCTCGAGCCTGGCCGGGTCGGCGATCTCCGCCTCGCCCACCCCCCAGCCCTGCTCCTGCGCCACCTCCGCGATCGCCTCGGTCATCCGCACCCGGCGGAACGGGGTGGCGAAGGACACCTCCCTCCCCCGGAAGGAGAACGGCCCGGGACCGGCGACCCGCGCGGTCGCCGCCACGAGCTCCTCGGTCGTCGCGATCACGTCGCGGCAGTCGAAGTAGGCGGTGTAGAACTCGAGCATCGTGAACTCGGGGTTGTGCATCGAGGAGACGCCCTCGTTCCGGAAGTTCCGGTTGATCTCGTAGACCCGCTCGAAGCCTCCGACCACGAGCCGCTTGAGGTAGAGCTCGGGCGCGATGCGCAGGAAGAGGTCGACCCCGAGCGCGTTGTGGTGGGTCACGAAGGGCCGCGCCACCGCCCCCCCGGCGATCGGCTGCATCATCGGCGTCTCGACCTCGACGTAGCCCCGCTCGTCGAGGAAGCGCCGCATCGCGGCCACCATGGCGCTGCGCTGGAGGAAGGTGCGCCGGACCTCGGGGTTGGCCATGAGGTCGAGGTAGCGCTGGCGGTAGCGCACCTCGACGTCGGCGAGGCCGTGCCACTTCTCCGGCGGCGGCAGGAGCGCCTTCGAGAGGACGACGATCTCCCGGGCCTGCACGGTGAGCTCGCCCTTGCGGGTCCGCATCACCCGGCCCGCGACCCCCACGAAGTCGCCGAGGTCCATGAGGTCGAAGACCCGGTAGGTCGTCCTCGCCCACCTCGTCGGACCGGACGTACACCTGCAGCCGCGACTCCCCGTCGCCGAGCGTCGCGAACGAGGCCTTGCCGTGGCCGCGCTTCGTCAGCACCCGGCCGGCCACGCGGACGTCGACGGACAGCGCCTCGAGCTCCTCGAGGGTCTTCTCCCCGTAAGCGGCGGCGATCTCGCCCAGGCGGTGGCTGCGCTCGAAGCGCGTCGGGTACACCGCGACGCCCATGGCGCGGAGGGCCCGAGCCTTCTCCAGCCTCTGCGCCGACTCCGCCGGCCAGCCCGGCACGGGCGGCTTCTCCAGGCGCGCCGTCCGTCGCCTCGTCCTCGCTCATGCCTCCCTCACCCCTGATCGCCTCGGACGCGCCGGCGGATCGCGTCCAGCACGCCGTTCACGAATGCCGGGGAGTCCGCCTCGCCGAAGCGCTTCGCGAGCTCGACCGCCTCGTCGAGCACGACCGCCGCCGGCGTCCCCGCTTCCGCCATCAGCTCGTAGGCCCCGAGGCGGAGGATCGTGCGGTCGACCGGTGCGATCCGGTCGAGCCGCCAGTTGGTCGCGGCCTCGGCGATCGCCTGGTCCAGGTCGGCCGCCCGGGCGTGGGCGCCTCTCGCCAGGCGCTCGGCCATCGCCCGCATGTGCGGCATCCCCGAGCGCACGCGCCAGAAGCCCTCGAGCACCGCGCTCCATCGCCTCGCCGGTGATCTCCCACTGGTAGAGGATCTGGAAGGCGCACTCGCGGGCCTTGGTGCGCCGTCCCATCAGCGCCCCCGCCGCGAGGCGGGCGGGCGCTTTGCGCGCCTCGCCGGCCCCGGTCCGATCGCCCGCAGGGCGAGCGCGGTCATCACCGCCGCCCGCGCCGCCTCCGCGCCCTTGTTGTCGGGGCCCGGCGCCGAGCGCCGGCGGGCCTGCTCCTCCTGCCGGACCGTGAGCACGCCGAACGCCACCGGCACGCCCGTCTCGCGCGCCACCGCCGCGAGGCCGGAGGCCGCCTCGCGGGCCACGTGCTCGTAGTGGTCGGTCTCGCCCTCGATGACGGCGCCGAGCGCCACCACGGCGTCGAACCGTCCCGAGCGGGCCGCGGCCTGCGCGGCGAGCGGCAGCTCGAAGGCTCCCGGCAGGTCGATAGACCTCGACTCGTCTCCCGTCCGCGCCCATCTCGGCGAGCGCCTCGCGCGCGCCGGCCAGGAGCCCGTCGGTCACCGGGCGGTTGAACAGGGAACGCACGATCGCGACGCGCAGCCCGCGCGCGGACGGGCGGCCGTCCGGGGCCTGCTTCATCGGCCCTCGGCGCGCGGGGCGGCCTTCGCCGCGCCCTCGCCGGTCTCGACGAGCAGGATATCGAAAGCCAAGCCGTCCCCTTCTTCGATCGCGCGACCGGGCACTATACCACGCGGCTGTCTTGACTCGGCCGCTCGCGCGGGACTACGCTCGCTCATGCTTCGCCGGCTCCTCCTCGCCGCTTCTCTCGCGCCGCCGCCGCCTGCGGCCACGATCCCGCGAACCCCTTCACGGGCGCGAGCGCCACCCGGCCGCCCTCGGCGGACGCCGTGCTCCTCTTCGTGAGCGGCTCGTGGTCGTCCGCCCCGGGGGACGCCCCGCGAGCTCCTCTCCCTGAACGCCGACGGCTCCAAGGTGGAGCGGCTGACCGGCTGCGCGGAGGCGGCCACGCCCTGTGACTTCATCCAGGTCGCTCCCTCCCCCGACCGCAACCGGCTGGCCGCCATCCGCACGACCCCGGAGGCGGCGGCGGGGGCGAGCGCGCTCTACTTCATGGATCTCTCGCGCTCGGTCGAGACGCTCATCTTCCCCAGCCGGCGCGTCGACAGCGTCGACTACTCCCCGGACGGGTCCTTCATCATCTACTCGGCGATCGTCCCGCAGTCGACCCAGGAGGACCTCTACTACTCACAGCCCAACGGCACGGCGGAGCAGAACCTGACCGACAGCGCCGCCTTCCGCGAGCGCAGCGCGCGCATCGACCCCTTCGCCCGCACGGCGGTCTACGAGGGGATCGACGAGTCCGGGGTGAGCCGCATCTACCTCTTCTCGCAGACTCCCCTCACGAGCGGGCCCGCCACGGGAGAGTCCCTGCCCGGCACGCCCTACGTCGTGGGAGCGGACGCCGATCCCGTCTTCTCTCCCGACAGCCTGTCCGTCGCGTTCCGCCGCCTGACCGGTGTCGGCAACGGCGGCCTCGGCACGTGGGACGTGCTGACGCGTGCCGGTGGACGGCGCGGCGGCCCCGCAGGTCGTGTCCTCGGGGCCGGTCTTCCGGGGGCCGCCGGACTGGGGCTCGAAGGGGATCGTGTTCGTCGAGACCGACGCGGCCGGCGCGCGCTCGCAGCTCGTCGTGGTGCAGCCCGACGGCTCGGGCCGCACCGTCCTCCGCACCGAGGACGCGGGCTACCGGATGGGCGCGCCCCGCTGGCTCCCGGGGAGCTGACGCCCGCTCAGCGCGGGAACGGGTTCGTCAGCCAGCCGATCAGGAGCGTCGACAGCACGAACGCGGCGAAGGCCAGGAGCCCGAAGCGCATGCGATCGCGGACGGTGTCCCGGAGGAGCGTCGCGAACACGGTGGACACGAGGGCCGAGAAGACGACGCAGCGTGACGAGGTGCGAGTGCATCACTTCCCGCGCACTCCCCGCGCGGTGTCGAGCGCGTCGAGGACGACCAGGATGTTGAGCAGCCCTCCCACCGCGGTGAACGTGTTGCCGTACTCGTAGGTCGGGGACGTCACGACACCCGCCTCGTACCCCAGCAGACGCGCGAAGACGTAGGGAGCGCCGGCCCCCATCTGGGCGAAGCTGAAGAGCAGGGCCAGGGGGTCCTCGAGGCCCAGGTGGAGCTGGAGGCGCGAGTCCATGGCGACCCCGAGCCCGAAGAGGGCCAGGATCGAGCCCATCAGGACGAGGCCCTTGCCCCGCCGGCCCAGGAACAGGTGGCCGAGGCCCGGCCACACCCAGGCCAGGAGCCCCGCCGCCACGGTGCGCGACGAATCGCGGGCCGCCGAGGCGGCCCTGGTCTCGGACACGTTTCTTCTCCTCGATCGCGATGACTTTCTCCTGCCGAACCGGGCGATGCTAACGGCGCCGTGGCCGGCGGGTCAAGCGCGCGTTGCGCTCGCCACGTGGCCACCCTAACATGGCCTCGATGTCCCGGCTCGCCGCTCTCCTCCTCGCCTCGCTGTCCGCCGGCACCGCCTTCGCCGGGGAGGCGCTGCCCCTCGCGGAGGTGCGCCCCGGCATGCAGGGCGTGGGACGCACCGTCTTCGCGGGAGCGCGCGTCGACGAGTTCGGGGTCCGGATCCTCGGGGTGCTCGAGAATGCCGTCGGGCCCCGGCAGAGCCTCATCCTCGCGCGACTCGAGGGCGGTCCCCTCGCCGAGACCGGGGTCATCGCCGGCATGAGCGGCAGCCCCGTGTTCGTCGACGGCAAGCTGGTGGGGGCCGTGGCGTACGCCTTCCCGTTCGGCAAGGAGCCCATCGCGGGAATCACCCCGATCGGCGACATGATCGAGGCCGCCGCGAGCGGCGCTCCGCGCGCCGCCTCCGCCCGCTTTCGCCTTCCCGACGAGGGCGCCCCCGCCGCGCCTCTCGACCGGGCGACCGTGGCCGCCGCCCTGCAGCGCCCGCTGCGGGCGCTGCGCTCCCTGGTCCCCGGCTCGTTCCGCGGCGAGCCGCTCCCTGCCGGGCGTCGCCGGGGCCACCCTCAGCCCTCTCGCGCTGCCCCTCGTCTTCTCCGGCTTCGATCCCGAGACCTTCGACTGGGCCCGCGGTGTCTTCTCCGGGATGGGCTTCACTCCCGTGATGGGGGGCGGCGGCGCGGACCGCGCCCGGTCCGGTCCCCGACCTCGCACCCGGAGCGGCGGTGGGCGTCTCCCTCATCGAGGGCGACCTCGACCTGTCCGTCACCGGGACGATCACCACCATCGACCAGGGCCGCGTCTACGCCTTCGGCCACCCGTTCTACAACCTGGGCCCGACCCGCTTCCCCCTGAAGAAGGCCTGGGTGTACTCGGTCTTCCCGAGCCTCCAGGTCTCCTGGAAGATCGCCGCGGCTCTCGACGCCGTGGGAACGATGGACCAGGACCGGGCGACCGCGATCTCCGGCCGCCTCGGCGAGCCGCCGCGGATGATCCCGGTGGAGGTGCGCCTGCGCTCCCCCCGGACGAGCGAGCGCACGTTCCGCTTCCGCATGGTCGAGGACGACCTGTTCACCCCGCTCCTCGGCTACGTGTCGCTCCTCTCCGTGCTGCAGGGACACGAGAGGGCCTTCGGCGCCGCCACGCTACGCGTCGACGCCCGCCTCGTCCTCGCCGGGGGGCGCGAGGTGCGCTTGCGCGACGTCGTGGCCTCGGACCAGCCGGCCCAGCAGGCCGCCTCCGACGTGGCCGGCCCCCTCGCGCTGCTCGTGGGCAACGACTTCGAGAAGGTGACGCTCGACGGGCTCTTCGTCTCGGTGGACGCGGTCGAGACCCGCGAGACCGCCACCCTGGTGCGGACATGGGTGGACCGGCCGCTCCCGCTCCGGCCGGGGACGGTGACGCCGGTGAAGGTCCAGCTCCGCACCCACCGCGGCGAGACGGTGATCGAGACGCTGCCCGTCGCGATCCCGCCGAGCGCGCCCACCGGCAGCTATACGCTGCTCGTCGCGGACGCCGCGACGATGGACGCCGTCGAGCAGCGGGAGATGCGCCAGGGCTTCGTGGCCCGGGACATGGATCATCTCCTCCTCATGCTGAACCGCCTGCGAACGGGCAGCCGCATCTACGCCCGCCTCACCCGACCGGGCGGGGGCGCCGTCGTGGGCGGGGAGTACCTGCCCTCGCTCCCCGGCTCGGTGCTGTCCGTCCTGAGCTCCGCCGACCAGGGCACGAGCGTCGTCCCCCTGCCCGCGTCCACCGTGTGGTCCGGCGACCTCGCCACGGACCGCGCCGTGTCCGGCTGGCGACAGATCGCTGTCTCCGTCGAGCGCTAGAGACGAAGAAGAGGCCCTTTCCCCATGCTCCGCCGCGCCGCCGCCGTCGCCGTCCTCGCCGCCGCCGCAACGGCCGTCCAGGGGGCCGGCCCGCAGTTCTGGCGCCTCGAAGGCTCGCGCTCCTTCCTCGAGGGCGAGATCGAGGGGCTGTCGCTCGATTCCGACGGCCGCCTGCGGCTCGGCTTGTCGCCTCGGCCGCTCTTCGACCCCGAGGCCCCGAACGCGTGGAGCGTGGCCCGCGACGCCCGCGGGATCCTCTACGTCGGAACGGGCAACGACGGCCGCGTCGTCCGCGTCGACGGGGCGAAGGGCACGGTCCTCTTCGACGCGGACGAGCTCGAGGTGCACGCGGTCGCGGCCGGGCCGGACGGGCGCGTCTACGCTGCGACGTCGCCGGACGGCGCGGTCTACGCGATCGACGCCGCCTCCAAGGCCACGCGCTTCTTCGACCCTCCGGAGAAGTACATCTGGGCCCTGGCCTTCGACGCCTCCGGCGCTCTCTACGTCGCCACGGGCGGCGAGGGCCGCGTCTACCGCGTGAGCCCCGACGGGAAGTCGGAGGTCGTGCTCGCCTCGACCGAGACCCACATCCTGTCGCTGCGCGTCGACGCGCGCGGCCGCGTCTACGCGGGCAGCTCTCCCGAGGGCATCGTCTACCGCATCGACGCTCCCGGCCGGGTCTTCGTCCTCCTCGACTCCGCCTTCCGGGAGATCAAGGCGCTCGACCTCGGCGCCGACGGCAGCCTGTACGCCGCGGCCATCGACGGGCGGACGACCGAGCCCTCGCCGCGACCCCCGGCCCCGGCCGCCGGTCCCCCGGCGGCGGGGGCCGGCAACGTGGTCGCGGAGGTGACCGTCAGCGAGAGCTACGCGGTCGTGCCGCCCGCGGGCGGGTCCCCGCGTCGCACTGGGGACCGGGAGCCAGGACGCCGCTGCTGCCGCCCCGCCGAAGGGCGCCCTCCTCCGGATCCGCCCGTCCGGGGAGACCGACACCCTCTGGAGCTCGACCGAGGACGTCCCCCACTGCGCCGCGGCCACCGGCGAGGGCGTCCTCGTCGGCACGGGGAACAAGGGCAAGGTCTACCGCGTCGGCGACGACGGCCACTGGGCGCTCGTGGCCACGCTGCCCGCCGAGCAGGTCACCGGCCTCGCGTCCGCGCCCGGGGGCGGCGCAGCGCTCGTGACGTCGAACCCGGCGCGGGTCTTCGCCCTCGACGGCACGCTCGCCTCGGAGGGGACCTTCCTCTCGAAGGTGAAGGACACCGAGACGGTCTCGAGCTGGGGACGCGTGTCGTGGGAAGGGACGGCGCCGCCCGGCACCGAGGTGCGCGTCCAGACCCGCGCAGGCAACACGGCGACGCCGGACACGACCTGGACCGACTGGTCCGCGCCGGCGACCCGCCCGGCCGGGGAGGCGAGCCGTAGCGAGAGGGCGCGCTTCCTGCAGCTGCGGGTCACCCTCGCCGGCAAGGGCGGCGCCAGCCCGACCGTCGAGGCCGTCGCCGCCGCCTATCTCCAGCGCAACCTGCCGCCGGTCGTGAAGTCGATCACGGTCCACCCCGCGGGCGAGGTCTTCCAGAAGCCGATCTCGGTGAGTGGCGAGGCCGAGATCCTCGGCCTCGAGACCGACCCCCTCAGCGAGCGCGCGGCGGCCCAGCGTCCCCCGGCCGGCAGCCCGCCCGCGATCACGCTTCAGCCGCAAGCTCTACCAGCACGGCCTGCGCACCTTCTCCTGGCAGGCCGAGGACCCGAACGGCGACGCTCTCCTCTACGACGTGCAGTACCGCGCCGTGGGCGACGATCGCTGGCAGCTGCTCCGCGCCGACCTCGACGAGCCCGTGTTCGCCTGGGACACCGCCACCGTGCCCAACGGACGCTACGTCGTCCGCGTCGTCGCCTCGGACTCGCCGGGGAACCCGCCGGCGCTCGCCCAGACCGGCTCGAAGGACAGCGCCTCCTTCGAGGTGGACAACGCCCCGCCCGTGATCGTCGCCTCGCTCGATTCCCGCGGTCACATCCGGGTCACGGTGCGCGACGACGCGAGCCCCGTCCGCAGGCTCGAGATGTCGATCGACGCCGGCCGCTGGGACGAGGTCCACCCGGTCGACGGGATCGCGGACTCGCTCGAGGAGACCTACGACTTCGCGCTCCCCGCGGCCAAGGGAGGCGGCCCCCGCATCGTCGTCCTGCGGGCGAGCGATCTCCTCGGCAACGTCGCCACCGCCCGCGTGGACGTCCCCTAGGGGCCCGCCCTGCACGTCCTGCTCGTTCGCGCCGGCGCCCTCGGGGACCTCGTCCTCCTGCGGCGCACGATCGCCGCGCTCAGCGCCTCGGGGAGCTCCGCGAGCCTCCTCGCACCGGCCGCGCCCGCCGCGGCGCTCGTGGGACGAGGGGGCGTCGAGGAGGTCCTGCCCTGGGACGGGCCGGAGATGGCGGCTCTCCTGGCGGGCGAGCCCACGTGCGGTCCGGTCGCGACCGCCCTCCGCTGCGCCGACGCCGTCGTGGCCTATCACGCGCAGCGAAGCCGCTCTCGCCGCCCTCGGGCGCCTTTCCCGCCGCCTGGTCGCCCGAGATCCCACGCCCCCTGCCGAAGGCCCGCACGCGTCTCGGTGGCTGGCGGGCGCGCTCGAGTCCCTTGGGATCGACTCGCGACCCGAGCCACCGCCGCTCGGCTTCACCGAGACGGAACGGCGCGACGCGGAGAGGCTGACGCGGGAGCTCCCGGGCGGCTTCCTCGCGGTTCACCCGGGCAGCGGATCGCGCGCTGAAGAACTGGCCCTTCGATCGGTTCGCAGACGCGGCGCGCCGGCTCTCCCCCGGCCGGCCCTGGCTCCTCGTCCTGGGCCCCGCGGAGGGGGACTTGGCTCCACCGCCGGGGGCGCTGCTCGCCCGTGACCTGCCCCTGCGCGCGCTCGCCGCGGCGCTCGCCCGGGCGGGCCTCTTCCTCGGAAACGACTCCGGGGTGGCACACCTCGCTGCCGCTTGCGGCACGAGGACGCTCGCCCTCTTCGGTCCCACCGATCCGACGCTGTGGGCGCCCGTCGGCCGTTCCGTGGCAACCTTGCGCCCCGCGAGCGGGAACCTGGCCGATCTGCCGGTGGACGACGTCGTGGCGGCGAGCCGCGCGCTTCGCGCCGAGGCGCCCGTGGGCTAGCGGATCAGCTGGCCGGCGACCGAGCGATGCCCGTCCTCTGGGTTCCCTCGACGCTCATCCGGCTGATGAGGCGGTAGACGCTCACCGCCACCGGCCGGCCCCGGTAGCGCACGGGTTCGTACTGCTGCTGACGCAGCGCCTCGAGCAGGGGCTCCTCGCTGTCGGCATCACCCCGGAGCACGGTCACTCCGGCCACCGAGCCGTCCCGGGCCACGACGGTCTCCAGGAAGAGCGACCCCTCTCCTCGGCCGGCGAGGACCTCGGGCGAGAGATCGAGCGCCGCCCTCTCGCGCGGCAGGTCGACCTCGGCCGACGGGAAGAGGGGGTTGCCCTCCGTGCCGGACGCGGGCACGGCGCCCCAGGCTCCGGGGGCGAGGTGCACCTCGGGCAGCGGGCCCGAGTCGAGCGCGAGGACGCCCGCGAGCACGGTCACGAGGACGAGCGCCGCGGGCACGAGGCTCGGAAGCATGAACGGCCGGGCGGCCGCGAAGCCGCGGAAGAGCAGCGCGAGCCCCGGACGGCGCGCGCCGGCCTTCGATCTCCAGGCGATCGAGGACCCGGGCGGCCACCGGCTCGGGCGTCGCGAGCCGGGGCAGCTCGGCGAGCAGGCCCGAGACGGCGCGCAGCTCGTCCGCCCTCCGCGCGCAGCCCGGGCACTCCGCGAGGTGCGACTGGACTGCTCGCGGCCGCCGCCGGCTCGAGCTCGCCGTCGAGCCACTCGGAAAGCCGGCTGCGAACGCGTGCGCACGTCATGACGCTCCCCCCTCCTCGACCAGCCCCACGAGCCGGAGCCGCATGGCCTCCCGCGCCCGCGAGAGGCGGCTCTTCACGGTCCCCTCGGCCACCCCGAGCGCCCGCGCCGACCTCCTCGCACGTCAGCCCCTCCACGTCCCGCAGGACGAGCACCGAGCGGTGCTCGAAGCTCAGCTCGAGGAGGGCTGCCTGGACCCGCCGGGCGCGCTCCTGCCGGCACGCCTCCTCGAATGGGCTCGCCCCGGCCGCCTCGCGGTGCCCCGGCGCGTCGGCCGCCACGAGCCCCTCGTCGAGCGCCTCCTCGCGGTCACGACGCCGGCGGTGCCAGAAGCGCCGCCGGTTGTGGCACTGGTTCACCGCGATGCGGTAGATCCAGGTCTTGAGGCTGCTGCGGCCCTCGAACCGGCCCAGCATGCGATACACCTGCAGGAACACCTCCTGGGCCACGTCCCGGGCTTCCTCGGCGTCGCCGAGGAGACGGGCGGCCAGGTTGAAGACCATTCCCTCGTGGAGCCGGACGAGCCGGGCAAAGGCCGCGGCGTCGCCGGTGCGGCAAGAGGCCACGAGCTCGCGCTCCTGGACCCCGCCCGCCAGGGCCTGCGCCTCGAGCGGCATCTCGCCCGCGCCCATCGCGATCCTCCCGCCGCGCTCCATCAACTTGGACACCGCCCGGCCCCCGGGCGTTCCTTCCGCCAGCATGGTACCGCGGACGGTGCGGCTACGCCTCCGGCGACGAGATCGGGGCGAGGCCCCGGCGCGCCACGAGCGTCGCCGCCGTGGCCAGTCCCCCGAGCGCGGCGAGCACGACGAGGCCGGCTGTCGTCGTCCACTCGACGACCGACGACGGGCGAGCGACGGCGGCCACGGCCGGCAGGACCGCGAAGCCGCGGCCCGGCCCGCAGCCCGGTCAGGCCGCCCACGAGAGCGATCCCCGCCAGTCCCACGAGGAACGTCACCAGCGTCCCCGCCCCGGCACGGACCGCGAGCCCCCGCCGGGAGAGCGGCGACCCTCGGGACGGGGCGAGCACCTCGAACTCGACGTCCCGCACGCCCCACGGCACGAAGCGCGCCAGCATCACCATCCCGGGTATCGCCGAAGATCACGGTCAGGACGAAGAAGTCCCGCCAGCCCATCGCGTCGGCGAGGACGCCCGTCACCGGGCCCGCGAGGATGCGCGGGAGGGTGAAGAGGCTCGACAGGAGCGCGTACTGCGTCGCCGAGAACCGCTTCTGCGTGAGGCGGAGCAGCAGCACGCCGAAAGCCCCCTGGCCGAGGCCGCTCGACCCGAGCTCGAAGGCCTGCGCGGCGTACATGAGCGGGCGGTTCGGCCCGACGTGCGCCACGGCCGCGTAGCCCAGGTTCGACACGAGCTGGAGGAAGCCGAAGACCCACAGCGACCGGCCCAGGCCCATCCGGTCGCGTGAGGATCCCCCCGAGGAGCGTCCCGCCGATCATGGCGGCCTGGCCGATCGTGGTCCGCGCCACTCCGACGTCGAAGTCGTTGAAGCCGGTCTGGATCGAGGAAGGGGCCGGTCAGGGACTGCGTCAGGTTGTCGCCGAGCTTGTAGAGGACGACGAAGGCGAGGATCTCGAGCGAGCGGTGCTGCGCCAGGAAGCCCACGAACGGGCCCCACACGGCCTCCCGGAGCGTGCGCGGGGGCGCGGGCAGCGACTCCGGCTCGGGCGCCATCACGCGTGACCGACCATGAAGGGCAGGTAGAGCAGGGCCAGCAGCGCGTTCACGAACGTCCAGGAAGTCTCGGCGGCGAGGGTGATCGACGCCCCTCCCGCCACGAGCATGGCGGCACGGTAGAAGGCCGTGCGCGCGCCCGAGGCGAAGCCCTGCTCGTCGCGGTGGAGCACCTCGACCGCGTAGGCGTCGATCGCGATGTCCTGCGTGGCCGACGCGAACGCGATGGCGAGGGCGAGCGCGCCGATCACCCACACCGCCTCCGGGTGGCTCGACACGCCGGCCAGCCACAGCGTCACGGCGAAGAGCGCGACCTGGCCGATCAGGATCCAGCCCCGCTTGCGACCGAGGAAGGGCGGCGGAAAGCGGTCCATCCAGGGCGACCAGAGGAGCTTGAAGGACCACGGCGCCTGGGCGAGGGTGAAGAGGCCGATGACCTTGATGTCGACGCCGACTCGCGCCATCCACGCCGGGATCGCGAGCCAGACGACGCCCAGCGGGAGGCCCGACGAGAAGGACAGGAGGACGACGGAGAGCAGCCGCCAGCTGCCCGCGACCTGCCGCAGGCCGGTCCCGTACCCGCGGCCGCCGTCCGTCCCGCGCTGCGGCACGCCTCCTCCTCGCGACGGCGGGCGAGGATAGCATCCTCACGCGCTCTCGCTGACGAGGCCGAGCCGCCGGACCTTGGCCCACAGGGCCTGGCGGGTGATGCCCAGCTCCGCGGCGGCTCGAGAGATGATGCCGCCGTGGCGCTGGAGCGCGTCCTGGACGAGCTCGGTCTCGCGGTGCCGCAGGGCGGCGCGCAGGGTCCCCGCCCTCCGGAACGAACGCGCCCGGAGCGACCGCGACAGGTCCTCGACCTTCGACCTCCCGGCCCGGGGCCCGCACGCCCAGGCGGCGCATCTCGTTCTCGAGCTCGCGGACGTTGCCCGGCCACGAGTGGTCGAGGAGCGCGGCCTCCGCCTCGCGCGACAGCGCCGGCGGCGTCTCTCCGCGCCGACGCCGCCTGCTCGCGCAGGAAGTGCCGCGCCAGGAGGAGCACGTCGCTTCCCCGCTCGCGCAGCGGGGGCACGCCGATGAGCTCGCCGTTCAGGCGGAACCAGAGGTCCTCGCGGAAGCGTCCCTCCCGCACGCGCCGCGCGAGGTCCACGTTCGTCGCGCTGATCACCCGGACGTCCGCCCGTGCGCGCGACGGTCTCGCCCAGCCGCTGGTACTCGCCCCCCTCGAGGAAGCGCAGGAGCCGCACCTGCGCCAGCGGCGACATGTCGCCGACCTCGTCGATGAAGAGCGTGCTCGCCCTCGGCCTCGGCGACGTAGCCGTCGCGGGCGGCCACCGCCCCCGTGAACGCCCCCCGCGCGTGGCCGAAGAGCTCCGCCACCAGGAGGTCGTCGCTGAAGCCCGGC
Organism: uncultured Acidobacteriota bacterium; assembly: GCA_963697835.1. GTDB lineage: Bacteria > Acidobacteriota > Vicinamibacteria > Fen-336 > Fen-336 > DATBSL01. The sequence continues at coordinate 445,850 of CAVOPG010000002.1, forward strand.
GACGTTGACCGGCACGAGGCGCCGGCGGGCCCGGGGGGAGGCCTCGTGCAGCGCCTTCGCGACCATCTCCTTCCCCGTCCCCGTCTCGCCGAAGACGTGCACGCGCACGTCGCTCGGCCCGAACAGCGCGACCTCCCGCCTCAGGCGCTCCATCGCCGGGCAGCGACCGAGCAGCCCGGCGAGGGCCACCTTCCTCGCTCTCCATCCGTCCCTCCTCTTCAGGCGACTCTCGAACGCGGCCGACCGGGGAATGCGCGGGAGACTAGACGCGTCGCGGCCGGGCTACGACGTCGCGTGTCACAGATCCGCGAGCGTCACACCCGCTCGTTCCTTGACACTACGGAATGCGTGCCCCACGATTCCGCCCGTGCTGCGCTTTCTCACCGCCGGCGAGTCGCACGGTCCCGCCCTGACCGTCGTCGTGGACGGCCTGCCCGCGGGTGTCGCCCGTGCGGCGCGAAGCGATCGACGCCGACCTCCGCCGCCGGCAGGGCGGCTACGGCCGCGGCGGACGCATGAAGATCGAGACCGACACGGTCGAGGTGCTCTCGGGAGTCCGCCACGGGCGGACCCTCGGCAGCCCGGTCAGCCTCCTCGTGCGCAACCGCGACCACGAGAACTGGAAGGACGTGATGTCGCCCGACCCCCAGCCGGACGCGGCCCGCGAGCGCCGCCGACTGCGCTACCCGCGCCCGGGGCACGCCGACCTGGCCGGCGCCCTGAAGTACGGCACCGACGACCTGCGCAACGTGCTGGAGCGGGCGAGCGCCCGCGAGACGACGGCGCGCGTGGCGGCGGGCGCCCTGGCCCGGGCGCTCCTGCGCGAGGCGGGGGCGGAGGTGCGGAGCCACGTCGTGCGCATCGGGGCCGCCGCGCTCGCCGCCGGCGCGCACGCCGTGGGCCGCTCTCGACGGCGTCGAGGAGAGCCCGGTCCGGTGCGTGGACGCGCGCACGGCCGAGGCGATGATCGCCGAGATCGACCGGGCGAAGAAGGACGGCGACAGCGTCGGCGGCGTCGTCGAGGTGATCGCCCGGGGCGTGCCGGCGGGGCTCGGCTCCTACGCCCAGTGGGACCGGAAGCTCGACGGGCGGATCGCGCAGGCGCTCATGTCGATCCACGCGGTCAAGGCGGTGGCGATCGGGCGAGGGCTTCGCCGCCGGCGAGACGTCGCGGCTCCACGTTCCACGACGAGATCCTCTGGGACGCCGGGGCGGGTCTCGCGCGCCCGACGAACCGCGCCGGCGGCCTCGAGGGCGGGGTGACGAACGGCGAGGAGGTCCGGGCGATCGGTGGTCGTCAAGCCCATCCCGACCCTGCTCATCGCCCTGCGCTCGGTCGACCTCGCGACCAAGGAGCCGCAGAAGGCCTCGGTGGAGCGGAGCGACACGTGCGTGGTGCCCGCGGCCGGGGTGGTGGCCGAGGCCATGCTCGCCTTCGTGCTGGCCGACGCGCTTCTCGACAAGACGGGGGGCGACTCGCTCGACGAGGTCCTCGCCCACCTCGAGGCGACCCGCGCGCAGCAGAAGCGCCTCACCGCCCCGCGCTGAACCGCGGCCGCTCCGGAATCCGGCGATAATCGCCCCGTCATGCCCATCCGCCCGATCGTCAAGTACGGCGACCCCGTCCTGCACGTCCCCTCCTCCCCGGTCGAGCGGATCGACGACGTCGTCCGCGCGCTCTTCGACGACATGGTCGCGACGATGTACGCGGCGCCCGGCATCGGACTCGCGGCGCCGCAGGTCGGCGTGCCGCTCCGGCGTGATCGTGATCGACCTCTCCGTGGGCGAGGACCCCTCGCAGGTGATCAAGCTCGTCGAACCCGGAGTTCCTCGAGCGCGAGGGCGAGCAGAGGCACGAGGAGGGCTGCCTCTCCGTCCCCGGCTACGCCGGCTCCCCCACCCGCCCGGCCCGGGTGACCGTGCGCGGGCTCGACCCCGACGGCGGCGAGCGCGTCCACACCGCGACGGAGCTCCTCGCCCGCGCGTTCTGCCACGAGATCGACCACATCGACGGCCTGGTGTTCGTCGACCGCCTTTCCCCCCTCAAGCGCGACCTCATGAAGCGCAAGCTCCGCAAGAAGGCCCGGGAGGGCTGGGAGGAGTAGCTCCGTGCGCATCGTCTTCCTCGGCAGCGGGAGCTTCGCCATCCCCTGCCTCGAGGCGCTCCTCGACGCCGGCCACGACGTGCCCGCCCTCGTGACCCAGCCGGACCGCGAGAAGGGCCGCGGCCAGGCCCTCGCTCCCCCGCCGACGAAGCCCGTCGCCGAGCGGCGTGGCGTGCCCGTCCTGCAGCCCCGGCGCGTGCGCGAGCCGGAGGCGCAGGAAGCGCTTCGCCGGCTCGAGCCCGAGCTGCAGGTCGTGGTCGCCTTCGGCCAGATCCTGCCCCGGAGCGTCATCGACATCGCGCCGCGCGGCACCGTCAACGTCCACGCCTCGCTCCTCCCGAAGCTCCGGGGCGCCGCCCCGATCCAGTGGGCGATCGCCAACGGAGAGGCGGAGACCGGCGTCACCACCATGCTGATCGACGAGGGCCTCGACACCGGGCCCGACCCTCCTCGCGCGAACGACGGCGATCGGCCCGGACGAGACGGCGGCGGACCTCGAGCCGCGTCTCGCCCGGCTCGGCGCCGAGCGATGCTCCTCGAGACCGTGCGCGGCCTCGGCGGCGGGCACGCTCGCAGCCGGTCGCCGCAGGACGACGCCCGGGCCACCCTCGCCCCGATCCTGAAGAAGGAGGACGGCCGGATCGACTGGTCGACTCCGGCGGCCAAGGTCGCGTCCCGCGCCCGTGGCTTCCACCCCTGGCCCGGCGCCTTCACGACCCACGACGGGCGCCTGCTCAAGGTGCTTCGCGTGCGCGAGGCGCCGCCACGAGCCGCGCTGCCCGCGCCCGGAACGGTCGTCGCGGTCGGGCCGAGCGGAGTGACGGTCGCCTGCGGCGACGGGCACGTGCCTGCGCCTCCTCGAGGTGCAGCCGGAGAGCCGCCGCGCCATGCCGGCCACGGCCTGGGCCGCCGGCGCGCGGCTCGCCCCGGCGCGCGCCTGGGCTGAGCGTGCCCTCACCCCGCGCGCGTCCTCGCGCTCGACACCCTCGCGCGTGTCGCCACGGGGCGTGCCACTCTCGCGGACGCGCTCGCGGCGCCGGCCGCGGAACGCGCTCGACGAGCGGGACCGCGCCCTTCTCCACGAGCTCGTTCTCGGGACGCTCCGGCGCCGGGGCTGGCTGGACCACGTTCTCGCCGGGCTCTCGAGCCGACCGATCGACCGGCTGACCACCGGGCGTGCTCGACGCCCTGCGCCTCGGTGCGTACCAGCTCCTGTACCTGCGCGTGCCCCCGCACGCCGCGGTGTCCGAGTCGGTCGAGCTGGCCCGCAAGGTCGAGCCTCGCTCGGCGGGGTTCGCGAACGCCGTCCTGCGCCGCCTGCTCCGCGACGGTCCGCCCCCGGAGCCCGATCCGGTCGCCGACCCGATGGCTGGCTCACCTCGGCGGGCTCGCTTCCACGCTGGCTCGCCGAACGATGGCGGGACCGCCTCGGCCCGGGACCGGCGATCGCTCGCGCGCGCGTGCTGCTCGACCCCCCCCCGACGCACGTGCGGCTCAACCCTCGCGTCGCCGACGCGATGGCGCAGCTCGCCGCCGCCGGCGTCTCGTCTCCGCCCCACCGCGGTGCCGGGCGCGCTCGAGGCGGAAGGGGGCCGCCTCGCCCCCTTCGCCGAGCGCGGCGTCCTCTACGTGCAGGACGCGGGCTCGCAGCTCGTCGCGCAGCCTGGCCGCCACGGAGGGCCTCGTCCTCGACGCCTGCGCCGCGCCGGGAGGCAAGGCGCTGCTGATGGCCGACCTCGTCGGCGACCGCGGCCGCGTTGTCGCGGCCGACGCGTCCCCGAAGCGGCTGGCGACCCTCGTCCGCCTCCGCACCCGCTGGGGCGCTTCGAACGTCTTCCCGCTCGCCGCGGACGCGCTCCGCCCCGCCTTCGCCTCCACCTTCGACGCGGTGCTGCTCGACGCGCCCTGCAGCGGCCTCGGGACGCTGGCGCGCAACCCCGACATCCGCTGGCGGCTCTTCCCCGAGGACCCGGCCCGCCACGCCACGCGTCAGCGCGCGCTCCTCGAGAGCGTCGCCCCGCTTGTGCGCCCGGGCGGGCGGCTCGTCTACGCGACCTGCTCCGTCGAGCCTGAGGAGAACGAGGACGTCGTGACGCCGTTTCTCGAGGGGCACCCCGAGTTCGAGATCGAGGGCCCGCCGCCGTGGGCCGACCCTTTCCGTGTCCGCGACTACGTCCGCGTCGACCCCGGGCACCACCGCGGCGACGCCTTCTTCGCCGCGCGGTTCCGCCGGGCGGGCCGACCGTGAGGGATGTGGTAACCTGACGGCTCGCGCCTCTCCGCGCGTTCGACACCTTGAATCCCTCGAACATTCTCCGATTCGTCGCCCGAAACGCCCTCGCTCGGCGCGGCCCTGCTCGCCGTGGTCGCCGTGAGCGCCCTCTTCACCATGCGTGTCGTCCTCACGTCCCGCGACGTGGCCGTGCCCTCACTGGCCGGCCGCGCCCTCGCCGACGCGAACGCTCTCGCCGCCCAGCGCGGGCTCGCCCTGCGCATCGAGGGCCGGCGGCACGACGCGACGGTGCCGGCCGAGCACGTCGTCGCCCAGGAGCCCCCACCGGGGGGCACGCTGAAGGCGCACCGGGCCGTGCGGGTGTGGGTGAGCCTCGGCCCCCGACGCGTTTCCGTGCCGCCGATCGAGGGAGGGACCGCCCGGACCGCCCGCATCGCGCTCGAGCAGGCAGGAGTCCCGGTGGCCCGCGTCGTCGAGATCGAGGACGGCGCCCCGGAAGGCACCGTGCTCGTCCAGAGGCCGCCGCCCGGTGAGGCCGACCTTTCCTCGGGCGGGGCCTCGCTGCTCGTCAGCCGGGGGCTCGCGGGCGCCAGCTACGTGATGCCCGACCTCATCGGGCGGGAAGCGGGCGCGGTCATCGCCGCGCTGCAAGCCGCCGGGCTCAAGGTCTCGGACGTCCGATACCGCACCTACCCCGGAGTGGAGCCGGGCATCATCCTGCGGCAGACGCCGCCCGCCGGGCACCCCGTGAGCCCGCGCGCGGCGCTCAGCCTGGACGTCAGCAAGGGGGCCACATGAACCTCGCTCCCTCCATCCTCGCCTGCGACCTCGGCCACCTCGCCGACCAGATCGGGGCGGTCGAGCGCGGCGGGGCCGGTCTCATCCACGTGGACGTGATGGACGGCCGCTTCGTCCCGAACATCAGCCTCGGGCCGGCGGTGGTCGAGGCGTGCCGGCGCGTCACGCGACTGCCGATCGACGTCCACCTGATGATCGAGAACGCCGAGCGCTACCTCGACGCTTTCGTGGACGCGGGCGCCGACTCGGTCAGCGTCCACGTCGAGGCCCTCCCTCACCTGCAACGGGCGCTCGAACACCTGCGCAAGCGTGGCGCCTCGGCCGGGGTCGCCCTCAACCCTTCCACTCCCATCGGCGACCTCGAGGAGATCCTGCCCGAGGTGGACTTCGTGCTCGTGATGTCCGTCAATCCCGGCTTCGCGGGCCAGAAGTTCCTCCCGTCGAGCCTCGACAAGATCCGGCGGCTCCGGGACGCGGTCCGGGCGCGCGGGCTCTCCGCCGCGCGCATCCAGGTGGACGGGGGCGTCCACCTCGGGAACATCCGGGCCGTCGTGGAGGCGGGGGCCGAGACGATCGTGGCCGGCGCCGCCGCATTCGCCGGCGGGGACCCGGAGGCCGCCGTGCGCGCCCTGATCGAAGCGGCCCGGTGATCGGGTGAAGGTCGTCGTCACCGGCGCCGCCGGCTTCATCGGCTCCCACGTCGCGGAGAGCCTCCTCGCCGACGGCCACGACGTCGTCGGGGTCGACTGCTTCACCGACTACTACCCCCGCCCGATCAAGGAGGCGAACCTCCGCACGCTCCGGGAGAGCGCCCGCTTCCGCCTGGTCGAAGCGCGCCTCCAGGACGCGGACCTCGCTCCGCTCCTCGACGGCGCCGAGCACGTCTACCACCTCGCGGCCCAGGCCGGGGTGCGCGCGTCGTGGGGACGGGACTTCGCCCGCTACACGGACAACAACGTGCTCGCCACGCAGCGCCTCCTCGAGGCCGCGCTCGCGGCGGGCCGCCCGAGGGTCGTCTACGCCTCGTCGTCCTCGGTCTACGGCGACGCCCCCAGCCTGCCTCTGCGGGAGGACGGGCCGTGCCGGCCGATCTCGCCGTACGGCGTCACCAAGCTCGCGGCCGAGCACCTCGCGGTCCTCTACCACCGGAACCACGGCCTGCCCACGGTGAGCCTGCGCTTCTTCACCGTCTACGGCCCGCGCCAGCGCCCGGACATGGCGTTCCACCGCTTCCTCAAGGCCGCCCGCGACGGCCAGGCGGTGACGGTGTTCGGCGACGGCCGGCAGACCCGCGACTTCACGTACGTCGCGGACATCGTGAGCGCCGTGCGCGCCGCCCCGCTTTCGGGCCGCCCCGGCTCCGTGTATAACGTTGGGGGAGGCGAGCGGGTCGCTCTCAACGAGGTCCTGCGCGTCGATCGAGGGCGTGACGGCGCGGCCCCTCCGCATCCAGCGCCAGGAGGCCCAGAAGGGCGACATGAGAGACACCTTCGCCGACACCACTGCCGCCCGGCGCGACCTCGGCTTCCGTTCGACGGTCCCCCTCGCCGAGGGCCTCGCCCGCGAGTGGGAGTGGATCCGGGGACTGCCTTGAAACGTGCGCTCGCCGCCGCCGCCGCGGTGCTCCTCCTCCCGGCGTGTTCCAGCCACCAGATCGACCTCGAGGCACTGTCGAGCGCCTCCGACCAGATCGTCTGGGAGGCCGGGCAGAAGGCGGTCGCGAAGAAGGACTGGGAGTCGGCGAGGCAGTACTTCCGGCGGCTGATCGACGCCTTCCCCCAGAGCGAGCACCAGCCCGACGCCCGGATCGCGCTCGCCGACAGCTACTTCGAGGAAGGCGGGACCGCGAACTACGTCCTCGCCGTCTCCTCCTACCGCGAGTTCCTGACCCTCTATCCGCAGCACGCGAAGTCCGACTACGCCCAGTTCCGGGCGGCGGAGTCCTACTTCAAGCAGAAGAACAGCCCGGATCGCGACCAGACGGCGACCCAGCAGGCGCTCGAGGAGTACCAGAGGCTGCTCGACGTGTACCCGCAGTCCACCTGGATCGAGCCGGCCCGCGAGAAGATCCACCAGTGCCGGCAGGAGATCGCCCGCGCCCACTTCATGGTCGGCTGCTTCTACCAGCGGACGCGCCAGGCCTGGCGCTCCGCCATCGGGCGCTACGAGACGATCGTCACCGACTACCCCGACTACGAGAAGCTCGACGAGGTCCTCTTCCGGCTGAGCGAGTGCCTGGGAAACGCAGGCCGCTACGCCGAAGCCCGTCCGCACCTGGCCCGCCTCCAGTCCGACTTCCCGCAGAGCTCGTTCGCGGCTGCGGCCAAGAAGCTCGAAGTGAGCTTCCCGGCTCCCGGCGTCCCAGCCGCGACGCCCCCGGCTGGCGTGCCGGCGAAGGACGGCGTCCCTCCGAACGGGAAACCGTCCCCGCCCAAGGCGCCGCCGGTGGACGTCCCGGCCAGCCCGCCGCCGGGATAGAGCAACCTCAAGTGTCACTTTGAGGAATTGCACGAAGACCTCTTGACGAAAAGCCTTTTTTCCTGATACCGTCCGCTAGAGCCTGGGTCTCGGTGTGGAGACGCGGGCTTCTGGAGGACGGGGGACGATCCGTCCGGGAGGAGAGGCTGTGAGACCGAAGCTCATTCTGGGTGGTCTCGTGACACTCGTGCTGGCGGCGGGGCTCGTCCTCGCGCAGGACGCACCGGCGGGCATCCAGACGGGACCGGCCACGATCGCTCCCCACTGGACGAAGAACACGTCCTTCCCCACCTCGATCCCCGAGGGCGCGGCCTACTACGTCGTCGTGCGCGGAGACACGCTCTGGGACATCGCGGCCCGCTACCTGAAGAGCCCGTACCTGTGGCCCCAGATCTGGGACCAGAACAAGTACGTCACGGACGCCCACTGGATCTATCCCGGCGACCCGATCGTCCTTCCGAAGCTGGCGCTGGTCGCCGAGCAGGCCGGCCAGGCCCCAGCCCCCGGAGGCCCCGAGGGGGTCGGCGAGGAGGAGGAAGGCGTTCTCGGGGGCGCGCCCAGAGAGGGCGAGGCCGGCGCGGGTGCGGCGACGGCGCTCGGGCCCGTGACCGAGGAGATGGCGCTGCAGTGCGCGATGTACGTCCTCCAGCACAGGGAGGACGAGAGCCTCTACGTCATCGGCTCCGAGCAGGGCAGCGACAAGGTGGCGCTCTCCGAGCGCGACATCGTCTACCTCAACAAGGGCAGCAACGCCGGCGTGAAAGCCGGCGATCTCTACACCCTGCACCACGTCGCCTACCCGGTGCGGCACCCCGTCTCCGGGAAGAAGCTCGGCACCAAGATCGAGACCACGGGGTGGGTCAAGGTCATCCTCGTGCAGGAGGACACGGCCTGCTGCCGTGATCGAGCAGTCCTGCCTGGACATCCAGGCCGGCGACTACCTCAAGCCGTTCGAGAAGGTCAACGTGCCGATGGTCGTGCGCCGGGCCCCGGCCGACCGACTGCACCGCCGCCCAGCGGCAAGCTGAACCGATACGTCGTCGATCTCCAGGACAACGCGACCATCGCCGGCACGGGTCAGTTTCTCACGTCGACGCCGGGACCGAGGACGGCGTGGCGCCGGGCAATGTGTTTGCCGTCTACCGCATCATGTATCCATCGGTCCCCACCCCGCGCAATGTCGTCGGGCGAAGCCATCGTCGTCTCCGTCCGCGAGAAGACCGCGACGGCGAAGGTGACGTACGCCAGCAGCGAAGTGATGGTGGGTGACGAGGTGGATCTGCGCTAGTCGGGGTTTGGCTCCCTCCGTCGCGCGATCACCTGGAGATTCAACGGAGCGTCCCGTCAGTCTCGGTAACGCCGTCTACGACTACTCCCCCTCCCCCCGTCCCGTCCCGCGCACCACGTCCTTCCAGAAGCGCCGGAAGTAGTCGGCCCCGGAGACGAGGGTCACTGCCACCACCACGACGAGGGCGACGAGTCCCGGGAACCCTGAGCACGGGCAGCGCCTGCGACAGCAGGAGGAGCAGGATCGCGGTCACCTGTGCGCCCATCTTGGCCTTGCCCAGGCCCGAGGCGCGGATGAGAACGCCCCGCCCGGCCGCCAGGTTCCGAAGGCCCGTCACCGCGAGCTCCCGCGCGAGGATGATCATCACGACCCAGGCCGGCACCAGCGCCCATCTCCACGAGAGAGAGGAACGCGGCCGCGGTCAGGAGCTTGTCGGCGAGGGGGTCGAGGAGGATCCCCAGGCGGGTCACCTCGTTCCTCCGGCGCGCGAAGAACCCGTCCAGGTAGTCCGTGAGCACGGCCAGGCCGAAGATCGCGGCCCCGAAGTAGACGTGCCCCTCGAAACGCGTCAGGAGCACCACCACGAGCAGCGGGACGAGGAAGATGCGCAGGACGGTGAGCGCGTTCGGCAGGTTCAACGCGCGGTCGTGCAGGCTCAACGCGCGGACTTATAGTGGAAGCCCCGCCGGCCGTCAAGGAACCGTTGGGAACCGTTGGGAGGCGGGCCCGCCGCGGTGGTGCTATGATCCGCCGCCCAGGACCATGAGAGCGGTCATCCTCGCCGGCGGTGAGGGAACGCGCTTGCGCCCCCTCACCCTCTCGACACCGAAGCCCGTCGTGCCCGTGGTCGACCGCCCGTTCCTCCGGCACCAGCTCGACTTGCTGGCCGGGGCGGGGATACGGGAGGTGGTCTTCTCCGTCGCATACCGCCCGGAGCGGGTCGAAGCGGTCTTCGGCGACGGGTCGGCCTTCGGCGTCCACATCCGCTACGCCGTCGAGGACACCCCGCTCGGGACCGGGGGGGCCGTCCGCAACGCGCTGCCCCTCCTCGACGAGCGGACGATCGTGCTGAACGGCGACGTCCTCACCGACGTTGACGTCGGCGACGTCGTGGCCCGCCACGACGCCGAGGGCGCCTCGGCCACGATCCTGCTCGCCCCCGTGCCGAACCCGGCGGCGTACGGCCTCGTCGAGACCGACCCCGGGGGCCGCGTCCTTCGCTTCCTCGAGAAGCCCCGGCCCGAGCAGATCACCACGAACACGATCAACGCCGGCATCTACGTGCTCGAGACCCGCGTCCTCGAGCTCATGCCCGAGGGCGTCAACTACTCGATCGAGAGGGGCTTCTTCCCCGCCCTCCTCGCCCGCGGCGACCGCGTCCTCGGGCCCGTGCACCGCGGCTACTGGATCGACATCGGCACGCCCGAGAAGTACCTGCAGGTCCACCGCGACATCCTGAACCGCCGCTTCCCGGTTCGCCTCGACGGGGCGCCGTGCGCCGGAGGCTTCGTCCACCCGACCGCGCGCGTGGCGGAGGGCGCTCTTCTCGACGGGCACTTCTACGTCGGCCCCGGCTGCGAGGTCGACGCGCGAGGCCCGGCTCGGGCCGGACGCCGTGCTCGTGGCGGACGTGCGCGTCCATTCGGGAGCCTACCTGCGGGACAGCGTCCTGTGGCGGGGCGTCGAGGCCGGCCCCGGCTGCGAGGTGCAGGGCAGCCTGATCGGCCCCGGCGTCCGGCTCGGCCGCTCGAGCGTCGTGCGCAACGTCGTCCTCGGCGAGGGGTCGGTCGTCAGCGACTACTCGCGCACCCTGTAGCCCTCGCCCGAAGGAGCCCATGGACCGCCATCGACCCCGGCATCTTCAAGGCCTACGACATCCGCGGGCTCTATCCCAGGCGAGCTCGACGCCGAGATCGTCCGACGCGTGGGCCGTGCCTTCGTCGACTATCTGGGCGCTCGCCGGATCGCGGTGGGACGGGACTGCCGCCTCTCCTCGCCCGCGCTCGCGGCGGCGTTCGTCGAGGGCGCGCGATCGCAGGGGGCGGAGGTGACCGACATCGGCGTCGTGAGCACCGACATGCTCTACTACCACGTGGCCCGCCACGACCTCGACGGCGGAGCGATCGTCACGGCCTCGCACAACCCGAAGGAGTGGAACGGGGTCAAGCTGGTGCGCCGCGGCGCCCTCGCCCTCTCCGGCGACGCCGGCATCAAGGAGATCCGCGAGTGGGTCACCGCCGGCCGCTACGCGGACGCCCCGCCCGCCACCGGGGCGTTGCGCCGGGCGACGGTGCTCGAGGACTACGCCCGCCACTGCCTCTCCTTCGTGGACGTCGGCGGCCATCCCACGCCTCAAGGTCGTCCTCGACACCGCGAACGGCATGGGCGCGGTGGGGGCCTCGGCCATCTTCGCGCACCTGCCGGTCGACACCGTACGGATGTACTTCGAGCTCGACGGGACCTTCCCCAACCACCCCGCCGATCCCCTGCTGGAGGAGAACCGGAGGGACATCGTCGAGCGCGTGCTTCGAGAAGGCGCCGACCTCGGCATCGCCTGGGACGGCGACGCCGACCGCTGCTTCTTCGTCGACGACATCGGCGAGTACGTTCCGGGTGACTTCGTCACCGCCGTCCTCGGCGAGGCCTTCGCCCGCCGCGAGCCGGGCGCCAGGATCGTCTACGACGTGCGCGCCTCCCGGGCCGTCACCGACCGCGTGATCGCCGCCGGGGGCGTGCCGCTCATGAACCGGGTCGGCCACGCCTTCATCAAGAAGCGGATGCGGGACGAGAAGGCCATCTTCGGCGGCGAGGTCTCGGGGCATTTCTACTTCCGCGAGAACTGGTTCGCGGACAACGGCATGATCCCCGCGCTGCTGGTGCTCGAGAAGATCGGGCGCGAAGGCCGGAAGCTCAGCGAGATCCTCGCCCCCCTGCGGGAGCGCTACCACATCTCGGGCGAGATCAACTCGCGAGTCCAGGACGTCGAACGGGCGCTCGGCCGGATCACCGAGCGCTACCGCGACGGGCGCATCGGGCGGCTCGACGGCATCTCGGTGGACTACGACGACTGGCACTTCAACGTCCGGCCGTCCAACACCGAGCCCCTGCTGAGGCTGAACCTCGAGGCGGCGAGTGCCGAGGAGATGGGCGGAAGCGCGACGAGGTGCTCGAGCTGATCCGCGGCTGACCGCGCGTCGACCGCCCCCGCCGTCGTCTTGACCCCGCCTCGGGGGGTGGCTATCATGCCCGGGTCGAGCGCAAGCAGGCGGGCGTAGCTCAGTTGGTAGAGTACGAGCTTCCCAAGCTCGGAGTCGCGGGTTCGAATCCCGTCGCCCGCTCCAACCGCCCCACGCCGCCGCCCGCATGCCCTCGCGGGAGGATGGCATGGGAATATTCGGCAAGAACGACGTCAAGCCCGGGGAGAGCGTCGTCCGCCCCCCTGCCCCCGCACCTCATCCCGCCCCGCCCGCACCGGTGCGGCCCACGGCCGGAGCGCCGTGCGTCGTCGGAGCCAAGACCCAGTTCAAGGGCGAGCTCACGGGGTCCGAGACCGTCGTGGTCGAGGGTCTCGTCGAGGGCACGATCAACATCACCGCCTCCCTGCGCGTGAGCCCCGGCGGCACCGTGAAGGCCACGGTTTCCGCGCAGTCCGTCGTGGTCGCCGGAGAGGTCGTGGGCGACTGCCACGCCACCGAGCGAGTCGAGATCGAGGCGGCGGGACGGGTCACCGGCAACCTCCGCTCCCCCCGAGTGGTGATCGTCGAGGGCGCGACCTTCCGGGGCAATAGCGACATGTCACCCCGCCGGGACGGCGCGAAGCCCTAGGGGGCCTGATGGCCAGCACGTTCGGCAACTACGTCGGCGGACAGTGGACGCCCGCCGCCTCCGGGCGGACGTTCGAGAACCGGAACCCGGCCGACACCTCCGACCTCGTCGGCGTCTTCGCCGACTCGGGGCCGGAGGACGTCCTGAAGGCGGTCGCCGCCGCCCGCGAGGCGTTCGCGGCGTGGAAGGCGCTCCCGGCCCCCAAGCGGGGCGAGATCCTGTATCGCGTCGCCGAGATCCTCCTGAAGCGCAAGGAGGACCTCTCGCGCGACATGACGCGGGAGATGGGCAAGGTCCTCGACGAGACCCGCGGGGACGTCCAGGAAGCCATCGACATGACTTACTACATGGCCGGCGAGGGGCGGCGGCAGTTCGGCCAGACGACGCCGTCGGAGATGCCGGACAAGTTCCAGATGTCGGTGCGCCAGCCCGTCGGGATCGCGGGGCTCATCACGCCGTGGAACTTCCCGATGGCCATCCCCTCCTGGAAGATGATGCCGGCTCTCATCCTCGGCAACACCGTGGTCATCAAGCCCGCCACCGACACCCCCCTCTCGGTCGTGAACCTCGTGAAGGTGCTCGAGGAAGCGGGCCTTCCGAAGGGGGTCGTGAACATGGTGACCGGGAGCGGGTCGAAGGTGGGCTCGCCGCTGATGAGCCACCCCGACGTCGGGATCGTCTCGTTCACGGGTTCGACGGACGTCGGCCGCCGCGTGTCGGAAGCCTGCGCCCCCGCCTTCAAGCACTGCCACCTGGAGATGGGCGGCAAGAACGTCATCATGGTCATGGACGACGCCCGGCTCGACCTCGCGGTCGAAGGCGCGCTCTGGGGCGGCTTCGGCACCACGGGCCAGCGCTGCACCGCCGCCAGCCGCGTCGTCGTCCACGAGAAGGTGTACGGCGAGTTCGTGGCGCGCTTCGCGGCGGGGGCGAAGGGCCTCCGGGTCGGCAACGGGCTCGATCCGCAGACGCAGATGGGCCCCTGCGTGAACGCCTCCCAGCTGGAAACGGTCGAGAGCTACGTGAAGACGGGCAAGGGCGAGGGGGCGAAGCTCGTCGCCGGCGGGAGCCGCCTCTCGGGGGGGCCCCACGCCCGCGGGTACTTCCACGAGCCCACCATCTTCGTAGACTGCTCCCCGAAGATGCGCGTCGCCCACGAGGAGATCTTCGGCCCCGTCGTGTCCGTGCTCAAGGTCCGCTCCCTCGAGGAGGCGATCGAGGTCGGCAACTCCGTGGACTACGGCCTGTCCGCGTCGATCTACACCCAGGACGTGAACAAGGCCTTCACCGCGATGCGCGAGATGTACACGGGGATCTTCTACGTGAACGCTCCCACCATCGGCGCCGAGACCCACCTGCCCTTCGGCGGCACCAAGAACACCGGCAACGGCCATCGCGAGGCGTGCGTCCAGGCACTCGAGGTCTTCTCCGAGTGGAAGAGCATCTACGTCGACTTCAGCGGACGGCTCCAGCGCGCCCAGATCGACTGAACCGGGTATAATTCCGGCCGAAACGATGCCCGTGACGGCCATGGACGACCGCCGGCGTGAGGTGCTGCGGAACCTCATTCAGCTCCACGTCGAGACCGGGGAACCGGTCGGATCGGAGAGCCTCTCGCGGGCGCTCGACCGTGCCCTCTCCCCCGCCACCCTCCGGAGCATCATGGCCGACCTCGAGGCGATTGGGTACCTCGACCACCCCCACACGAGCGCCGGGCGCGTACCGACCGACGAGGGCTACCGCGTCTACGTCGACTCGCTGATGGGACGACGGCCCCTCGCCGCCGGCGAGGCGGAGCGCATCGCGAGCGAGCTCGGCTCGTCCGACGCCTCGCCCGAGCAGACGATGGAGCGCGCCTCGCATCTCCTTTCCCGGCTCAGCCGGCACGTGGGCTTCGTCCTCGCCCCCGACATCGCCCGCACCAGCTTCCGCCACGTCGACCTCGTGGAGCTCGCCCCCCCGCGCGTCCTCGTGGTCATGGTGTCGGCGAGCGGGATCGTCACCCACAAGGTGATCGAGGTGGAGGAACGGCTCAGCCCCTCGGACCTCCAGGCGTGCGCGAACTACCTGAACACCCATTTCGCCGGGATGCCCCTCGGCGAGATCCGAAAGCGCCTCCTCGAGCTGATGGGGGAGGAGAAGGCGCTCTACGACTCGCTCCTCCAGAAGGTGGCGTCCCTCGGCGAGCGCGCCTTCTCCGTCTCCGCGGAGGAGGCGAGCGTGTACCTCGACGGTACATCGAACATCCTCGCCCAGCCGGAGTTCGAGGACCTCGAGCGCATGAAGGCCCTCTTCCGCACGTTCGAGGAGAAGGGGCGCCTCGTCCGCATCCTCAACGCCTGCATCGCCGGCGGCGGGATCCGCGTGCTGATCGGCCACGAGAACCCGGATCCCGAGCTCAGGGACCTCTCCCTCGTGACCGCGAGCTGCCACGTCGACGGCGCGCCGGGCGTCGGCCTCGGCGTCCTCGGGTCGACGCGCATGGAGTACGCCCACGTCGTCTCGCTCGTCGACCACGTGGCCCGAGCCGTGTCCGACATCCTGATGGGGAACCGCTCTTGAAGAAGAAGGGCGACGGGAATGACGACGATCTCCCCGTCGCCGCCCCTCGAGCACCGGGTGAGGAAGGCGGGCTGGCGCCGGAAGGCGACGCGCCGGTCGAGGGGACGGGGGTCCCCGAGCCTGCTCCGGGGAACGAGGTCGAGGCGCTCCGCCGCGAGTCGGCCGAGCTCAGGGACGCGCTCCTCCGCCGCCGCGCCGACTTCGAGAACTTCCGCCGCCGCGTCGAGCGCGACCGGGGCGTCGCGGCGGCCGAGTCGGAGTCCGCGATCCTGCGCCAGGTGCTCGGCACCGTGGACAACCTCGAGCGGGCCCTCGCCGCGAGCGGCGCCGAGTCGAGCCTCCGGGAGGGAGTGGCGCTCACCCTTCGCGAGCTCCTCGCCCTGCTCGAGTCGCTGGGCGTCGCCACCCTCGACCCCCTCGGGCAGCGCTTCGACCCGGCCCTCCACCAGGCGATCCTCCACGACACGGCGCCCGGGTTCGAGCCGGGGACGGTGGCGGAGGTGTTCCGGAAGGGGTACACGTACAAGGACCGGCTGCTCCGGCCGGCGCTCGTCAAGGTCGCGAACGGGGGCGCGGGGAAGCACGGGGACGGCGGCGGTGACGTTCAGTAGCATCGGGAAAGGGAACGAGGTTCCACAGTGGGAAAGATGATCGGCATCGACCTGGGCACGACGAACTCGTGCGTGGCGGTGATGGAGGGCGGTGTCCCCCAGGTCATCCCCAACCAGGAGGGCGCGCGCACGACGCCCTCGATCGTCGGTTTCACCGCCAAGGGCGAGCGGCTGGTCGGCCAGATCGCCAAGCGCCAGGCTCTCACCAACCCCAAGAACACCGTCTTCGCCGTCAAGCGTCTCATCGGGAGGAAGTACGACTCTCCGGAGGCCGGGGAGGCGCGCCGCTTCCTGCCCTTCCAGCTCGTGGGGGCCCCGAACGGCGACGTCCACATCCAGATCGAGGACAAGGTCTACTCGCCGCCCGAGATCTCCTCCTTCGTGCTCCAGAAGCTGAAGGCGGCGGCGGAGGACTACCTCGGGGAGGCGGTCGAGGAGGCGATCATCACCGTCCCCGCCTACTTCAACGACCCCCAGCGGCAGGCCACGAAGGACGCGGGCCTCATCGCCGGCCTCAAGGTCTCGCGCATCATCAACGAGCCGACGGCGGCCGCGCTCGCCTACGGCCTCAAGAACACCGGCAAGAACGGCCAGTTCGTCGCGGTGTACGACCTCGGGGGGGGCACCTTCGACATCACGATCCTGGAGATGGCGGACGGCCTCTTCCAGGTGCGCGCCACCGGCGGCGACACCTACCTCGGGGGCGAGGACTTCGACCAGCAGATCATCAACTGGCTCATCGGCGAGTTCCAGCGCGAGACCGGGATCGACCTGACCCAGGACCGCATGGCCCTCCAGCGCCTCAAGGAGGCGGCGGAGAAGGCGAAGTGCGAGCTCAGCACGGCGCAGCAGACGGAGATCGTGCTCCCCTTCATCTCGGCCGACGCCTCGGGGCCCAAGCACCTCAACACCGTCCTCACCCGCCAGAAGTACGAGGAGCTGACCGACGCCCTCCTCGACCGCACGATCGAGCCGTGCAAGCGCTGCCTCGCCGACGCGGGCATGAAGCCCGAGCAGATCGACGAGGTGCTGCTCGTGGGCGGCCAGACCCGCGCCCCGAAGGTCACGGAGCTCGCCCGCAAGGTGTTCGGCAAGGAGCCGAACCGGGCCGTCAACCCCGACGAAGGCGTCGCCATGGGCGCCGCCATCCAGACCGGGATCATCCAGGGCGAGGTCAAGGACCTCGTCCTCCTCGACGTCACCCCGCACACCCTGGGCATCGAGACGAAGGACGGCACCTTCACTCCCCTCATCGAGAGGAACAGCACCATCCCCACCCGCAAGAGCCGGGTGTTCACGACCGTCGCCGACAACCAGACGCGGGTCGAGGTGCACGTGCTCCAGGGCGAGAGCGACATGGCGGCCTACAACAAGAGCCTCACGAAGTTCGAGCTCACCAGCATCCCGCCGGCGCCGAAGGGCGTGCCTCAGATCGAGGTGACCTTCGAGATCGACGTGAACGGCATCGTCTCGGTCGGCGCCCAGGACCAGGCCACCGGCCGCAGCCAGTCGATGGTCATCCACCCGTCCGGCGGCCTCAACCCGGCCGAAGTGAACCGCATGGCGGCGGAGACGCGCGCCCGCGACAGCGAAGAGAAGCAGCTCAAGGAGAGAGAGGCCATCGTCCGGCAGCTGGAAGGCCTCATCCAGAACACCCTGCGCTCCGTACAGGCGCTCGAGGGCAAGCTCAGCCCGGAGGAGCGGCAGCGGATCCTCGAGGCGATCGAGGCCGCGAAGAAGGTGAAGACGCGGCCGGACGTGAGCATCGACGAGCTCAGGAAGCACCTCACCGACATGGAGAAGGCGGCCGGGATCATCGGCCAGGCCATGCTGCGGCCGTGACGCCCGGTCGACGGTTCGCTTCCTCGCGACACTCCTAGGGACAGGGACGGATGACGCCCCCGCGCGACTACTACGAGGTGCTCGGAGTCCCCCGCAACGCGTCGGAGCAGGAGATCAAGTCCGCCTACCGCAAGCTCGCCCTCAAGCACCACCCCGACCGCAACCCGGACGAGCGGCAGGCGGAGGAGCGCTTCAAGGAGGCCGCGGAAGCCTACGGCGTCCTCGGAGACCCCGAGAAGCGCCGGCGCTACGACACCTACGGCCACGCGGGCCTCGGCGGCTCCGCCGGAGCCGGCTTCGACCCCACGATCTTCGCGGACTTCAGCGACATCCTGGGCGACTTCTTCGGCTTCGGGGACGCCTTCGGCCGCCGCCGCACCGGGCCGCGCCGCGGGGCGGACCTGCGCTACAACCTGGAGGTCTCCTTCGAGGAGGCCGCGTTCGGCACCGAGACCCAGCTCCGCATCCCCCGCGCCGAGACCTGCTCTTCCTGCTCGGGCAGCGGCGCCGCGCCCGGAACGAAGCCCACCACCTGCCCCACCTGCCGCGGCTCGGGGCAGGTCACCTTCCAGCAGGGCTTCTTCACCGTGGCCCGCACCTGCAGCCACTGCCGCGGCTCGGGCCGCATCATCGCCGAGCGCTGCAAGACCTGCGACGGCGAAGGGCACGTTCCCATCGAGCGCACCCTCCAGATCAAGATCCCTCCCGGGGTGGACACGGGGAGCCAGCTGCGCATCGGCGGCGAGGGAGAGCCCGGCGCGCTCGGCGGCCCCCAGGGCGACCTCTACGTCGTCCTCCGGGTGGCGGAGCACGCTTTCTTCAAGCGCGACGGCACGCACCTCTTCTGCGAGATCCCGGTCAGCGTGCCCCAGGCGGCCCTGGGCGCCACCCTCGAGGTCCCGATCCTGGGCGGGGGGAAGGCGAAGCTGGCCGTGCCCGAGGGCACCCAGTCCGGCACGGTCCTGCGGCTCAAGGCGCAAGGCGTCCCGGCGCTCGGCGGCCGAGGCCGCGGCGACCTTCACGTGCTCGTGCGCGTCGTCGTCCCGAGGCGCCTCACTCCCGAGCAGCGCAAGCTCCTCGAGCAGCTCGGGAAGACGCTTCCGGTACCCGACCTCGAGGACAAGGACCGGTCGCTCCTCGAGAGGATGAAGGACTTCCTCGGCTGAGGTTGGGAGAGCCCTCCGCATGCGCGCCTGGCGCGTGACCGTGGCCGCGGCCGACGAAGACCTCGCCGCCGCGGCCCTCTGGGAAGCGGGGACAGCCGGCGTCGAGGTCTGCCCCGCTTCCGGGGACCGCGTGGAGCTCCTCGCCTACTTCGAGGACGACGCGCCCTCCCCCGTGCCCGCTCTCCTCCCGCTCCGCGCCGCCGTCGAGGCCGCCGACGTGCCGGACGTGGACTGGGTGGCGCGGTTCCGCGAGGGCTTTCGCTCCTTCCGCGTGGGGCGCTTCCTCGTGGCGCCACCCTGGGAGGCCACGGAAGCACCCTGCGCCGACGTTCTCGTCGTCGATCCCGGGAGGGCTTTCGGGACGGGCACCCACGAGACGACGCGACTCTGCCTCGAAGCCCTCGAGGACCTCGCCCACCGCCGGCCGCTGGGCCGGACGCTGGACCTCGGCGCGGGAACGGGCTTGCTGGCGATCGCGGCGGCGCGGCTGGGCGCGTCTCCCGTCGTCGCCTCCGACCTCGACCCGGAGGCCACCGCGTCGACGCGTCACCACGCCCGCCTCAACGGCGTGCCGCTCGTGGTCGTGCGCGCGGATGGCGGCCGGGGGTTTCGCCCGGCGCACTTCGACCTGCTCCTCGCCAACCTGATGGCCCTGCTGCTCGTCGACCGCGCAGCCGAGATCCGTTCCCTTCTCGCCCCCGGCGCCGCCCTCGTCCTCTCGGGGCTCCTCGCCGAGGACGTTCCCCACGTCCGCGACGCGTTCGCGGCCTGCGGCACGCCGGCCGTGCGCCTCGACGGCGAGTGGGCCGCCCTCGTCTACGGCGGTGCCCGGTGAGCACCCCCCGGTTTCACGTCCCGACCGCCGCCCCCGGCGCACGCGTCGAGCTGCCCGAGCACACGGCCCACCACGCCCGGGAGGTCTTGCGCCTGCGCCCGGGTGCTTCGGTGCGGGTCTTCGACGGCGCGGGAAAGGAGTTCGAGGCCGTGCTCGACGAGGTCTCCCGCCGCACCGTCTCGGCCCGCCTCCGCCACCCCGTCGCGCCAAGGCCGGAGTCGCCGCTCCGCCTGGTCCTCGCGGTCTCACCCCTGAAGGGCGACCGCATGGAGGTCGTCGTACAAAAGGCGACCGAGCTCGGCGCGGCGGAGATCTGGCCGGTCGTCACGTTCCGCACGGACGCGGCGGCGCGGCCCGCCCTGCGGGGCTCGCGCAGCGAGCGCTGGGAGAGGGTCGCCTCGGGCGCGGCCGAGCAGTGCGGGCGCGCGGTGGTGCCCCGCGTCCCGCCGACCACGACCCTCGACGGCCTCCTCGCCCGACCCTTCGAAGGCGCGCGTACCGTGCTGCTCGAGACCCCAGGCCACCAGGCGCTGGCGTCGCTGCCGGTCGATCCGTCTTCCCCGCTCCTGCTGCTGGTGGGACCGGCGGGAGGGTTCGAGCCGGCCGAGGCCCACGCCCTGCTCGCCGCCGGCTTCGCCGCCGCCTCCCTCGGCCCGCGCATCCTCAGGGCCGAAACCGCCGCCCTGGCGGCGGTGGCGATAGCACAGGCCATGTGGGGCGACCTCGGTCATGAGTGATCGGCTCCAGCTCATCGCGGCCGGCTCCGCTCTTCCCCCTTCGGCGGGGCGGTTGGTGCGGGAGTGAATGATGGCCCGGAACGCCCGGTACGTGCACACGAACGTCGTCGCCCGCGATTGGCGGGCGCTCGCATCGTTCTACCAACGCGTGTTCGGCTGCAAGGTCGTGCCTCCTGAACGCCACTTCGCCGGCCCCGCCCTCGAGGCCGGCACCGGCGTGGCCGGAGCGCGCCTCGATGGCGTTCACCTGCGGCTGCCCGGCGCCGGGGCCAACGGTCCCACTCTGGAGGTGTTTACCTACTCGACTGCAGTCGAGCGCATGCCCGCTCGCGTGAACAGGCCCGGGTTCGGCCATATCGCGTTCGAGGTTGAGTCGGTGGAGGATGCTCGGCTGGAGGTCTTGCGCGAGGGCGGCAACGCGGTAGGCGAGGTGGTTACCCTGGCGACCGCAGATGGGCGGCAGGTCACCTGGTGTTACCTTACGGACCCGGAGGGCAACATCATCGAGCTGCAATCGTGGAAGTAGGGCGCGGATCAGCCCGAGGCTGAGGAGGCGGTGCGCGCATAGCGGGCCGTTTCGGGCGCGCCGAAGCTGGGGGCTGGCGCGGTGGCCGCGGGCCCTGTCCCTCAACAGGAGGAGTGGATGAACCTCATCGTTGGTGCAACCGGAATGGTCGGCACCGAGATCTGCCGGCTGTTGGCGGCGGCCGGCAAACCGGTTACGGCCTTGGTACGAGCCAGTTCCGACCCGAGCCAAGGTAGAGAAGCTCAAGATGCTGGGCGCGAAGGTCGTGCAGGGCGACCTGCGTGATGGCGTGTCGCTGAAGGCCGCTTGCCAAGGCGTGAGGGCCGTCATTGCCACCGCCTCGTCCATGCCCTTCGCCTACAACGCAGGCGACAACACTCCGCACACCACGGACGAGGACTGGTTACTTGAGCCTGGTCGCCATGGCTCGCGAGGCAGGTGTGCAGCAACTCGTGTACACCTCCTTCCCGCCAATGGCAGCGTCGTTCCCGCTGCAGGATGCCAAGCGCGCCGTGGAAAAGCGGCTGCGCGGCAGCGGGCTGACCTACACCATCTTGCAGCCCACCTATTTTGCCGAGATCTGGCTCGGCCCTGCGGTGGGATTCGACTATCCCAACCGCAAGGCCGTCATCTACGGAACAGGCCAGAACCCGATCAGCTGGATTTCCTTCGTGGATGTGGCCCAGTTCGCGGTCGCCAGCCTGGACAATCCGGTGGCCCGAAACGCGACCCTGGAATTGGGCGGGCCGCAGGGCATCAGTCCCTCGAACGTGGTCAAGATCTTCGAGCAGGCCGGCGGCAAGCCCTTCGAGGTGACACACGTCCCGGTCGAGGCGCTGCAAGGCCAGTTGGCTGGAGCCACCGATCCGATGCAGAAGTCCTTCACCGGCTTGATGCTCGGCTATGCCAGCGGCGCGTCAATCGACATGGCCGCCACGCTGAAGGCATTCCCGGTGAAGCTCCGGACCGTGGAGGAACATGCCCGGAGCGTGATGCCGTAGTAACGGAGCGCTCGCGCTCGTTGGTGGGTGTGGAATCGCCTGGGTGGACACCCGCCCAAACACGTACTGGTTCCAGGGTTACTCCAGCGCCTGCAATGCCGTGATCGCGGCCACGTCCGCGAAGTCCTGCACCGAGCAGCCGCGGGACACGTCGTTCGCCGGCTGGTTGAGCCCCTGGAAGAGGGGGCCGATCGCCTTCGCCCCACCCAGACGCTCCGTGATCTTGTAGGCGATGTTGCCCGAGTTCAGATCGGGGAAGACGAACACGTTGGCCCGGCCACCGAGCGGGCTGTCGGGGCACTTCTTCCTGGCGACCTCGGGCAGGATCGCCGCGTCGAACTGGAGCTCCCCGTCGACGAGGAGGCCCGGCTCGGATTCCCGCACCAGCGCCACCGCCTCCTTCACCTTGTCGATCGACACGTCCTTCGCGCTGTCGCGCGTCGAGAAGGACAGGAACGCCACGCGCGGCTCCTGGCCGAACGAGCGCGCACTCTGCGCCGTGGCGCGACCGATCTCGGCCAGCGCCTCCGCGTCGGGGGCGACGTTCATCGCGCAGTCCGCGTAGAAGTACACCTTGTCCTCCCACGCCATCACGAAGAACGACGAGGCTCGCTTCATGCCCGCCCGCATCTTGATGACCTCGAAGGCCGGGAGGAACGGCTTCGTCTCGCTGTTCAGCCCCGACACGAACCCGACCGCTTCACGGGCGCGGACCGCGAGGGCGGCGAAGTAGTGCGGCAGGGCGACGCGCTCGCGCGCGATCTCGGGGGTGACTCCCTTGTGCTTCCGCAGATCGGCGTACTCCGTCTCGAAGGCCTTCCGCCGCGGGTCGGTGGCGGGGTCCCGCACCTCGATCCCGTCGAGCCCCACCCCGAGCCCTTTCGCCTTCTCGCGGACCGCGGCTTCCCTTCCGATCAGCACCGGCACCACGAGGTTCCGGTCGCGCAGCCAGCGCGCCGCCCGGATCGCCCTCTCCTCCAGCCCCTCCGGGTAGACGACCCGGCTGCCCCTGCCCTTGACCTTCGCGTAGACGTCATCCATGAAGCTCATGCTCGTTCCCTCGTCATCCGGCGATTCTACAGGGGCTCGCGGGGCGAGTGAATGGAGCATGGGCACCACCGGTGGCCCGGACGCTCCTGCTATACTCGCCGCGCCTCATGTTCCTCCTGGGACAGAACGTCGGGAAGTACCAGATCCTCGCGAACCTCGGCTCCGGCGGCTTCGGCACGGTCTTCCTCGCCCGCGACACCTGGATCGACAAGAAGGTCGCGATCAAGGTCCCGCACCGCCAGAGCGGCGACGCGGACGATCTCCTGCAGGAGCCGCGCCTCCTCGCCGCCCTCGACCACCCGAACATCGTGGGCATCCTCACCGCGGAGCGGGTCGACGGGACGTTCTTCATCGTCATGGACTACGTGAAGGGCGAGAGTCTCGAGGCGGTGCTCGACCGCGAGAAGTCCCTCGACGTGCCCCGCGCGCTCAACTACGTCGTCCAGATCCTGAAGGGCGTCGAGCACGCCCACGAAGCCCAGATCCTCCACCGCGACCTGCGGCCCGCCAACGTGCTGATCTCCGAGAGCGGCGTGTGCAAGGTCGCCGACTTCGGGACCTCGCGATTCCTCGAGCGCTCCCACGCCACCACGGTCATCGGCAGCCCGCCGTACATGGCCCCCGAAGCCTTCCAGGGGCGGGCGGTGCTCGCCTCCGACATCTACTCGGTGGGCGTGATGCTCTACCAGATGCTCACCGGCACGCTGCCCTACTTCAGCCCCAATCCGGCGCAGATCGAACGGCTGGTGGCCCAGGGCCGCTGCACGCCGCCGAAGCTCCGCAACAGCCAGGTCTCGCGCGAGGTCTCGGACATCGTGATGAAGGCGCTGGCCCCGGAGGTCTCCGACCGCTACCAGCGCGCCTCGGAGCTTCTCGACGACCTCGCCACCTCCGCGGAGATCGACCACAACGCGACGGAGATGGAGGACATCCGGCGGCGCCTGCGCGCGCGCGAGGTGCCCAAGCGTGGCTTCTGCTGGCACTGCCGCAAGCCCCTGCACGCGCGGAGCGACACCTGCGCCTTCTGCGGCGAGAAGCAGTAGGCGATCCTCGAAGTCGACCACCCCGGGGTGCTCGAGGGGGCGCAGCCCGGTCGTTTCAAAGCCGAAAGGACAGCCTCCTCGCTCGTGAGGGGCGCAGCGGCCCGGGGACATTGAGCCATCGCAACGGCCAGGCTGCGCACAGCTCTCCTTGATCCGGGGGGCTTCGCCCCCCAGACCCCCGTTTTGGCTGAGGTCGTAAATCTAAAGGCCTCAGCTACTTCCCCGTGGCCTCTCGTTGACACTGCGGTGTGCGACGGCTAGAATCGTCTGTCTATGGCTTCGCCGCGCTCGGATTTCATCTGGATGAGCGGAAAGCTCGTCCCCTGGGACGACGCCCGCATCCACATCGGTTCCCACGTCGTCCACTACGGCTCGGCGGTCTTCGAGGGGATCCGCTGCTACTCGACCCGCAAGGGCTCCGCCGTCTTCCGTCTCGACGCGCACACCGAGCGGCTCTTCAACTCCGCCAAGATCTACTGGATGGAGCTCGCCTGGACGCCCGAGCAGGTGAACGCGGCCATCCTCGAGACGATCGCGGCCAACAAGCTCGAGGCCTGCTACATCCGGCCGGTCGTCTACCGCGGCGCCGGACCGCTGGGCGTCAACCCCCTCGGCAGCCCCGTCGAGCTCGCCATCATGGTCTGGGACTGGGGCAAGTACCTCGGCAAGGAGGCGCTCGAGCAGGGCGTCGACGTCTGCGTGAGCTCGTGGACCCGCATGGCCCCGAACACGCTCCCCGCCATGGCCAAGAGCGCGGGCAACTACATGAACTCGCAGCTCATCAAGGTCGAGGCGGTGAAGGGGGGCTTCGCCGAGGGCATCGCCCTCGACGTCGCAGGGCTACGTCTCGGAGGGCAGCGGCGAGAACCTGTTCGCGGTCTCGAAGGGCCGTCTCCTCACGCCGCCCCTCGTCTCCTCCGTGCTGCCGGGGATCACCCGCGACAGCGTGCTCACCCTGGCGCGCCGCCTCGGGATCCCGGTCGAGGAGAAGGCGCTGCCCCGCGAGATGCTCTACCTCGCGGACGAGCTCTTCTTCACCGGCACCGCCGCCGAGATCACGCCGATCCGGTCGGTGGACCGCCAGAGAGTCGGGGCGGGGTCCCGCGGGCCGGTCACCGCGGCCCTGCAGAAGGCGTTCTTCGACGTGATCGAGTGCAACGTGGGCGACGAACACGACTGGCTGACGTTCGTGCCCGCCCTCGCGGGGGCGGCGAAGGGCGGGGCACGGTAGCGCCCGCGGCGGGGGGGAGCGCAAATGCACATCAACGATCTCTTGAAGATGGCGTCGGAGCGCAAGGCCTCCGACCTCCACCTGAAGGTGGGGTCGCACCCGGTGCTGCGCATCAACGGGGAGCTCATCCCCCTGGTGGAGACCAAGCGTCTCATGCAGGAGGACACCATCGCCATGGCGTTCTCCATCATGAGCAACCGGCAGAAGCAGAAGTTCAAGGACAACCTCGAGATCGACATCGCCTACTCCGTCCCCGGCCTCGGCCGCTTCCGCTGCAACGTGTTCCAGCAGCGCGGGACGGTCGGCCTCGTCCTCCGCGTCATCCCGGTCAAGATCATGACCGTGCGCGAGCTGGGGCTGCCGGTCGTGCTCGAGAAGATCTCCCAGGAGCAGCGCGGCCTCATCCTGTGCACGGGGACGACCGGGTCGGGCAAGTCCACCACCCTCGCCGCGATGATCGACTACATCAACTCGCAGCGCTGCGAGCACGTCATCACGATCGAGGACCCGATCGAGTTCCTCCACCGGGACAAGAAGTCGATCGTCAACCAGCGCGAGGTCGAGGTCGACACCCGGAGCTTCGCCGCCGCGCTCCGGAGCGCTCTGCGCCAGGACCCCGACGTCATCCTGGTCGGCGAGATGCGCGACTACGAGACGATCGAGACCGCGATCACCGCGGCCGAGACCGGCCACCTGGTGCTCTCCACCCTGCACACCCTGGACGCCACCGAGACCGTCAACCGGATCATCTCGGTCTTCCCCCCGCACCAGCAGAAGCAGATCCGCCTCCAGCTCGCGGGCGTCCTCAAGGCCGTCGTGTCCATGCGCCTCATCCCCCGCGCCGACGGCCACGGCCGCGTCCCCGCGGTGGAGGTCATGATCGCGACGCCGTTCATCCGGGACTGCATCATCAACAAGGACAAGACGAAGCTCATCCACGAGGCGATCGCCGCCGGAGTCTCGCAGTACGGGATGCAGACCTTCGACCAGTCGATCTTCCAGCTCTACAAGAAGGAGCTGATCACCTACGACGAGGCGCTGCGCCGCGCCAGCAACCCGGACGAGTTCAAGCTGAAGATCCAGGGCATCCAGTCCTCCTCCGACATGGCGGCCGAGGAGATGGAGCGCACGATGCAGTCCTTCGACCTGGAGCAGTAGGGCGCATGCCCCGGAGCCCGGCGCCGCCCCCCACGGCGTACCAGCGGGCGCTCCGGCGTCTCGCCCGGCGGGACCATTCCGTGGTGGAGCTGCGGCGGGCCCTCCTCGACCGGGGCCACGAGGAGGGCGAGGTGGAGGCCGCGCTCGAGCGCCTTCGACGCGAGCGGTACCTGGACGACGCGGGCTTCGCCGAGCGCTTCGCCCGGAGCCGGATGGCGCACCAGGGCCACGGCCGGCTGCGCATCCGGAACGACCTGCGCCAGCGAGGGGTGGACCGCGGCACGACCGAGTCCGGCATCGCGGAGGCGCTCCGCGAGGTGGACGAGACGGCCGTAGTGGACGGACTGGCCCGCCGCTACTGGCGTCAGCACGCCGGGGTCGAGCCCCCCCGGCGGCTTCCCCGCCTCTGGGCGTTCCTCCTCCGGCGCGGCTTCGCCCACGGCCTCGTCCGCGACCGGCTGTCGGCGCTCTGGCCGCGCTGGAAGGAAGCGCTCGAGGGGCTGGAGCCGGCGGAGGGCCCCGGGAGAACATGGTGAAGACGGCCGACGAGATCCGCCGCGCCTTCCTCCGCTACTTCGAGGAGCGGGGCCACCGTGTCGTCAAGAGCTCTCCGCTCGTGCCCCAGAACGACCCCACCCTGCTGTTCGCCAACGCGGGGATGAACCAGTTCAAGGACGTCTTCCTGGGGCGCGAGAAGCGCGACTACACGCGCGCGGCCTCCTCGCAGAAGTGCGTGCGCGCCGGCGGCAAGCACAACGACCTCGAGAACGTCGGGCGTGACGGCGCGCCACCACACCTTCTTCGAGATGCTCGGGCAACTTCTCCTTCGGGGACTACTTCAAGAAGGAAGCGATCGAGTACGGCTGGGAGTTCCTGACCCGCGATCTCTCCCTCCCGAAGGAGCGCCTGAAGGTCACGATCTTCAAGGGCGAGAAGGGCGTCCCCCGCGACGCCGAGGCCCACGGCTTCTGGAGCGGCCACGTGGCCCCGGACCGCATCCTCGAGCTGGGGATGAAGGACAACTTCTGGGCCATGGGCGAGACCGGCCCCTGCGGCCCATGCTCCGAGATCCACTACTTCCAGGGCGACCACCTGCCGTGCGCGGAGGAGGCGGCGGGCCGGGCGTGCCTCGGCGTCGAGTGCGAGTGCGACCGCTGGCTCGAGGTGTGGAACCTCGTGTTCATGCAGTACGACCGGGACGAGAAGGGGACGCTCAACCCCCTCCCCGCCCCCTGCGTCGACACCGGCATGGGCCTCGAGCGGGTGACCGCCGTCGTGCAGGGCAAGCTCTCGAACTACGACACCGACCTCTTCGCGCCGCTCCTCGAGGCGATCGGCCGCCGGGCCGGGAAGACCTACGGGAAGGACCAGGCCGACGACGTCTCGCTGCGGGTGGTCGCGGACCACCTCCGCGCCACGACCTTCCTCGTCTCCGACGGCGTGCTGCCCGGCAACGAGGGCCGAGGCTACGTCCTGCGCAAGATCATGCGGCGCGCGATGCGGCACGGACAGAAGCTCGGGATCGAGGGCGCGTTCCTGAACGAGCTCGACGCGCGACGTCGTGGCCCGAATGAAGGCGGCCTACCCGGAGCTCGTCTCCCACGAGGAAGCCGTCTCGCGCGTGGTCGGTCGAGGAGGAGCGGTTCGCCACGACGATCAGGCAGGCCCTCGCCGCCTTTGAGCAGGTGCGGCAGGCCAACCGCGCCCGCGCCCTTCTCGGCATCCTTCGCGGAGGTGAAGGCGGTACCCGCGGACGTCTCGGCCGACGTGCCGGCACCCGATCGACGGAGCGAACGCCTTCCGCCTCTACGACACCTACGGCCTGCCCCTCGACTTCACCGGAGGAGCTGGCCCGGACCGGGGCCTGGCCGTCGATCACCGCGGGCTTCGAGCGCGAGCTCGCCGCTCAGCAGGAGCGGGCCCGGCAGTCCAGCAAGATGGGCATCGTCGAAGGGCGACCCCGTCTTCATGAAGCTCGCGGAGGAGGGCGGGAAGACCGACTTCCTCGGCTACGCGAGACCTCTCCGTCGAGGACGCGCGCGTCCTCGCCGTGCTGAAGGACGGGCCCTCGCCCGCCGCCTCGACGCCGGCCAGGAGGGCCTGGTCGTCCTCGACCGCACTCCCTTCTACGCCATGGCCGGCGGGCAGGTCGGCGACCGCGGCGTGATCGCCTCGGACGGGTCGGCGGCCGAGGTCACCGACACCACGGCTCCCCTGCCCGGCCTGCACGTCCACCACGTGCGCGTCACCCACGGCGGCTTCGAGCGCGGCATGGTGGTCCGGGCCGAGGTGGACGTAGGTCGCCGCGCGGGAGCGATGCGCCACCACACCGGGACGCACCTCCTGCACGCGGCGCTGCGCGAGACGCTCGGCCCGCACGTCAAGCAGGCGGGCAGCCTCGTGGCCCCCGACCGCCTGCGCTTCGACTTCAGCCACTACGCCCCGGTCGGCCCGCGGGAGCTGCGCCACATCGAGAACCGCGTGAACGGCGAGATCCTGCGGGGCGCCCGGGTCGAGCAGAAGGTCATGGGGCGGGAAGAGGCCCTGGCCTACGGGGCGCTCGCCTTCTTCGGCGACAAGTACGGCGAGCGCGTCCGCGTCGTCGAGGTGCCCGGGCTTCTCGAAGGAGTTCTGCGGAGGGACGCACGTCGCGCCAGACCGGCGAGATCGGCCTCTTCCTGCTGACGGCGAGCAGGGGATCTCGGCCGGGCACGCGACGCGTCGAGGCCCTCGCCGGCGAGGCGGCGATCGCGCGGGCCCAGGCCGACCAGGGGATCCTCGAGGAGCTCGAGCAGGCGGCGAGGGTGGACCGGCGCGAGCTGGTCGACGAGTACGCGCGCCTGCGCGACCAGCTCAAGGCCCGCGAGCGCGAGGTCCAGGCCTTGCAGATGAAGCTCGCCACCGCCGGAGGACCCGCGCGCGGGCGAGGACCTCGCCGAGGTCGCGGGGACGCTCGTCTGGACCCCGCGATTCGAGGGGCTCGACCGCAAGGCCCACGCCGCGGTGGTGGACGAGTTCCGGAACCGGAACCGCGAGCCGCCGCTTCGCTCTCGTCTCGACCTCGATCGCCGACGACGGGGTGAGCGTGATCGCGGCCGTGTCGCCCTCGCTCGTCCGCGTCGGTCAAGGCGCCGGAGGTGATGAAGCAGCTCGGCCTGCGCGGCGGCGGCCGCCCCGACTTCGCCCAGGGGGAGGCGTCGAGCCGCCGGCGACGTGGACGGGCTCTGCCGGAGGGCGGCCCGGGAGGTGCTCCGCGGGGTGCTGGAGGACGTGCCCATGGCTAGGACGGGGCTGCTCTGAGCGCTCGTCTCGCCGCCTGGCGGCGCGGCCAGTCGCAGGCGCAGGTCTACACGCGCGCGCAACGCCAACGGCGTCGTCGAGGCCACGAACGTGCCCGACTCGTCCGGGTTCTACCTCACCTACCCGGGCAAGGGCACGCTCATCCACTCGCGCGGGTTCCAGCGGCGACCGCGCGTACTCGTCGATGTACGACCACCACGTGGAGGAGGCGGCACGCCTCCACCAGGTGAGCGCCGATCTCGTGAAGGCGGTGATCGCGGTCGAGTCGGAGTTCGACCAGTGGGCCGTGTCGTCGAAGGGCGCCCGCGGGCTCATGCAGCTCATGCCCGACACCGCCCGCCGCCTCGGGGTCGGCGACTCCTTCGACGCCCGGCAGAACATCTTCGCGGGCAGCGCAGTACCTGCGGATCCTGCTGGACCAGTTCGGCGGCGACGTGCGCCCTCGCCCTCGCCGCGTACAACGCCGGCCCGAACGCGGTCCTCCGCTACGGCGGCATCCCGCCGTACCGGGAGACGCGGGGCTACGTGCAGAAGGTGCAGGCCCAGCTCGGGGCAGGGTTCTCGTCCCCCGCTCCGTCCGCGACCGCGGCCGCCTTCTACGTTCCCTCCTCCAACGCCCTGCGCCCGCCCGCCCCACGGCCCCCGCGGCCACGCGACCGCGCAAGCGTGGAGCCCGCCCGGCCCCGCACCTACTACCGCTGGCGCGACGAGCGGGGCCTCACGCACGTCGCCGAGGCCCCGCCGCCGGAGGGAACGGTCTACTCCACGGTGCGCGCGCTGGACTAGGCATGCCCGACCCGATCCCGCGCGGCCCGTTCGACCAGGGGCTCTTCCTCGCGCACTACAACAAGGGAAGGGAGCTCTTCGAGGCCCGGCGCTTCGAGGAGGCGGAGAGGCAGCTCGAGGAGGCCTACCTCCTGCGCCCCCGCGACCCGCGGGTGCTGAACCTCCTCGGGCTCGTCTACTTCCGCGGCGAGAAGCTGGACAAGGCCGAGGAGGTCTACCGCAAGCTCATCGCGGAGAGCCCGGAGGCCCACACCCTCCACTACAACCTGGGTCTCATCTGCTTCAAGCTCGGTCGGCTGCGAGGACGCCGAGTCGGCTTTCCTCAAGGCCCTCGATCTGACCCAGGGCAACCCCAAGATCCACTTCTACCTCGGGTCGATCTACGAGCGCGATCCACCGCTACAAGGACGCGATCTACCAGTACCGCCAGGCCGGCGCCAACCTGATGGTCCAGCGCCTCCAGGGGAGGCTCGGGCCCGCCGGCGCCGGCGGGGACGCGCCCACCCCGCCGCTCCTCCCGCTGCTCCGAGCCGCGACCGCGGCGGCGGCGCCCCCCGATCCAGCGTCCGACACGAAACCGCCGCGCCGGCGCCGACCTCCCGGCGCCACCGAGACGGCCAAGTGCCGAGCACCCGAAGGCGCCGGACACGGCCAAGACGCTCCGGCCGGTCAGCCCCTCGCTCATGGCCGGCGACAGCCCCCGGCCCGGCCTCGGCGAGACGGCGCGCTTCCAGGTCCAGGACGACACCCTGCCGCCAGGAACGAAGGCGCGGCCGGCGGCTCGCCTCGGCCGTCCAGGCGCCGGAGCGGCTCCGAGACCGCCCCGTCCCGCGAGATCTTCCGCGGCCTCGAGAAGGGCCTCATGGAGGTGGACTTCTCGGGCAAGGTCTTCATCAAGCAGGGCACGATCTACTCCTACAGCGGCAACCTGACCTTCTGGGTGAAGGACAAGCGCCCGGGCGCGCGCCCGGCGCTCGTCATCGTCACGGGAACGGGCCGGCTCATCCTCACCGACCACGAGCGGGACATCACGTTCATGCAGGTGGCGGACGAGCCGGTGTTCGTGGAGCCGGCCCATCTGCTCGCGTGCGAGGAAGGCCTGCAGCCGCGCTACGTCCGCCTCGGCGACGACGACGCCGGGCTCGAGGTCGTGGCCCTCGAAGGCCGCGGGATGGTGGCGCTGTCCGTCGCCAGCAAGCCGCTGCCGCTCACGGTGAAGCCGGGCCTGCCGGTGTCGGTGCCGGCTTCGTCCGTCATCATGTGGACGGGCCAGCTCACCCCGCACGTGGTGGACGACCCGCAGGTCTACGCGGTGGTCCTGACCTCGGCCGGCGGCTCCGGCCGGCTCCTCAGGCTCGAGGGCACGGGTCGGATCCTGGTCGAGCAGACCGCCGGCTGAAGGCAAAGGAGCGTCCCGTCAGACCCACTGGCGGGCCATCGGCCCGATGACCGGCAGCTCGAACTCCTCGCCCCCGTTGGCCTTGATCATCAGGATGACGGACGCCGCCAGCAGGGCCACGAGAACCACGATCTCGATCACCCAGATCAGCCCGCCGACGGCCCACAGTCCGATCGATCCGAGCACGAGACTGACCACCTGCAGGCCGATGAACACGCACGAGGCCCACGCCGTTCAGGAGCAGGCTCTGAAGGGCGTGGAAGCGCACGAAGCGGCTCTCCTTCTCCACGATCAGCACGACGATCGAGAAGATGACGCCGAGGCCGCAACAACCGGGCACGTTGCAGAGCAGCCCCGCGATGTTCGGCTCCAGGCCGAGGTTCGTCTTCGCGCCGCCGGGTGTCGAGGTCGCCATCTGTCCCCCTTGAGCCGGTCACGGTTTCGTCGGTGGCCGCCGGCCGGCCGGACGCACTCTAGCCCGCGCCGGCGACCGGCTTCAAGGGGCAGGCCGCTCCGGCCGCTCCGGGGCTACCGGCCGATCAGGCGGTCGAGGAGCGCGCCGTCGTCGGCGGACGCGAGGTCCACCGCATCGCCGGCCCGACGCACCGCGAGGCGCCTTGCGCCCGCGCCCGGGAAGACCTCCCACCCCGAGCGCCACGAAGTTGATCCGCGCCGCGCCAGCCTCAGGCGCAGGGCCGTGTGGAACTCCCCGGCGTCGGACGGAAGGTCCCACTCGCTGCGCCACGCGAGGGCGGTCTTCCCGCCGACGTCCCACAGCTTCCAGCCGTCGCCGCCCCATCCCGCCGCCGCCGCCTCCGCGCCCTCCCCCACCAGGGTCCGGAGGAGCAGCTCGCCGAGCACACCCTCGGAGACGAGTCGGGAGCCGGCCGGCGGCGGCTCCGGAGGCACGACCCGGCGGGGCTCCTCTCGCGCGAAGAACTTCTCGGGGTGCAGGACCTGCTCGGTGGACTCCGGAGGGCGTTTCCACGCCTCGCGAAGGGCCCCGGCGCCCCCTCGTGCCCAGATGGCTCGCGCTAGGGCCAGGCCGGCGAGGTACGGCTGGACGAGCTGGTCGCGCACCACCGGCGGCGCCCCGGGGACGTCGAAGAGGCCGGGCATGCCGAGCGCCGCCACGTCCTCGCCCGACGAGTCCTCCTCCACACCCAGCCCGCCGAGCCGCTTCCGCACGAAGCGCTCCATCACCAGGGTGGCGTCGCCCTCGAGGAGCGAGGTCCAGGCGAGGCGCCGATCGTCGAAGTCCGAGACGTCGCCCTCGAGGAACGAGTGCAGGTCCTCGTACTGGTCCTGCTGCGCGTGCCGCAGCTCGTGGACGAGGACGACCTGGTTCATGGGCGAGAACGTCTGGTCGTCGCTGACCGCGTACAGGCGCCGCTTCCCGGGCCGCTCGTCGTAGAAGCCCGGCCACGTTCTCCTCGAGCACGCGCGCCCGCAGGGCCCGGAGGTCGGTGCCGGCCGGCAGGAGGTCGAACGCGCGGAGCAGCCGCTCGTCGGCTCCTGGCCTGCTCCACGGTGTACTCGGCGTCGAAGAGCTCCCGGAGGTACGCGGCCAGCGCCTCCCGCCCGAGAAAGGCCACGGGCACGTCCTGGCGGAAGGGCAGCCCGCCCGCCTCCGCGACCTCCTCCTGCAGCTGCGCGCCCGTCACGTCCTTGCCGCCCAGCAGGCCGCCCAGCAGGGCGTTGACCAGGTCCGTGACCTCCGAGACGGGCCCCTTCTCGGGCGGCGTCTGCGCCGCCGCCCCGCCGGACGCCAGGAGCACGGCGAGGGCCACGCACCCCGTACTCTTCATGCCGTCACCAGGGTCCGGAGGCCGGCCAGGAAGCCGCGCACCGTGTAGAGCGACTCGATCTCCGCGCGCGACGCGTACCAGCACGCCCGGCAGTCGTTCGCCGCGTGCACCGCCCGGAGCCGAGGCCTGACGCTCGCGGCCTCCGCCGGCAAAGCACCCACCCGATCGGCGGCGGCCCGGAACTCGACGCACTTGCTCACGATCCCGCGGTGATCGACGTTGAAGAAGGCCCGCCCGGCCAGGCAGCCGGGGACGCCGCCGCTCAGCGCCTGACCCATGGACTCGAGGACGGGCCCCGCGCTGCGCAGGTGCGGGTTCCGCCGCCGGAGCTCCTGCAGCCGGGACACCAGTGACGGGGCCCCGCCGTTCAGCTCAGGGAGCGGGAAGGCCGCCTCCACGGTCACCGTCGCACCGTGCCGGGAGGCCAGGGGGAGCACCCTCTCGAGCGGCTCGAGATCGCCGCCTCGCACGCGCGTGCGCACGTTGACCCGCTGCGTGCGCCGCGTCCGCTCCTGGGCCAGGGACTCGAGGGCGCGGACGGCGCGGGCGTGCGATCCGGCGACGCCGGTCGCCGCGTCGTGGCGGTCGGGGAGAGCGTCCTCCATCGAAACCGTCGCCGCCTCGAGACCCGCCTCCCAGACCGCTCGCGCCCGGGCCGGGGTCACGAGCCAGCCGTTCGTCTCCAGCAGCGGGAAGTGCCGCGACGCCGTGGCCGCCACGATCGCCGCCAGGTCGTCGCGCAGGAAGGGCTCCGACCCCGTGAAGCTCACCAGCAGCGACGCGCTCCGCCCCAGCTCGGCCGCCACCGCCGCCCACGCGGCGGAGTCGAGCTCCTCGCCCGCGGACTCCGAGCGGTGCTCGCAGAAGTGGCAGAAGGACTCGCAGCGCGGGGAGAGCTGCCAGGTGCAGTGGACGGGATCCCCCTTCAGGAAGGCCCGGGCGAGCCTCGCCTTCTTCGCGCCGCTCGGAAGGGCCCGACCGCCGGAGCTCACCGCGTCCAGAGCGGGTCGTCCCAGAAGCCGCCGGGAACGAGGAGCACGAGAAGGATGACGGCCACGAACGCCAGGTCGTAGGCGAGGCTGCCCCGCGCGTAGTCCCACAGCACCAGCCGGACCGCCGCGCTCCGCCTCACCCGGCTCTCTTCGCTCACGTGAGGCCATCGTATGGGCGCAACGGGCGCGGGTCAAACGAGCCCCACCGCGAGGCCTCCCGGCCCGCCGCGCCGGCCCCAGGTCTCCGCGGGCACCCCGAAGCGGCGCAGGACCGCGGCCACGGTCTCGAGGTGGGAGGTCACCTCCGACGTCTGCACCCGGCCTCCGCCCCCGGAGACCGCCAGGGGCACCGCCAGCTGGTCGGCCAGCCAGGGGTCCACCACGGCCTCCTCGTCCTCGATGAACTTCAGGAGACGCCGGGCGGCCCGCTCGCCGAGCACCTCCGCGCGCAGGCCCCGCTCCCCCAGCAACCCGAAGGCCGCCCGGCCCGTCTCGAACACGGCTTCGACCTGCAGGAACGCACCCGGGGACGCGGCCGCGAGATCGACGACCTCCCAGTCGCTCTCCAGCCGCTGCTGCTCCCAGAGGAGCGCCCGCGCCGCGTCGGCGGCCCGGTGGGCCACGTCGCCGCGCAGCCGCGCCGCTCCCGAGATGCCGCGGACGGCCACGAGCGCGCCCCGGCGCGAGAGGTCGAGGGTGGCCGGACGCGGCCACGGATCGACCTCCGCCTCCACGCACCCCTCGCCGCGCGGGAAGAACCCGGCCCGCTCGAGACGCAGGCGCGCCCCGAGGCCGAACCGCCCGACCACCTCCGACCAGTGCCGCGAGAGGAAGTGGTGGCTCGGGCTGCGGGGCACGTGCGTTCCCCCGGTCACGTGCACGCGGCTGGCGGCCGCCGCGGTGGCCAGGATCGGGATCACGCACTGGAGGACGAGCGTCGCCGCGCCCGCCGTGCCGATGTCGAATCGGAAGTCCCCGGCCGACACCGGTCCCGGCACGAAGCGCAGGTCGGGCGAGCCGTCGAAGGCCCCGTGCACCTCGGCCCCGCAGCTCATCGCCGCCGCCCGGACCGCCGCGAGGTGCTGGGGCCGCAGGCCGGGCCGCAGGCGGTGGGCCCGGATCCGCTCGACCGGAAGCCCTGCCCGGTGACCGCCGAGAGGGCCAGCGCCGTCCGGAGGACCTGGCCCCCGCCCTCGCCCTGCGCCCCGTCGAGCGGGATGAGGTCCACCCCGGCTACTCGGGTCGGTCGCCGTCGGGGTGGAAGCAGCGCCGGCAGCGGGCCTCGTACTGCCCGGCCCCGCCCACCACCACCCGGTCCTCGGTCGCGACGAGGCGCTGCGAGCGGTTGGCCGGGGCCCCGCAGCACATGCAGACGGCGAGCGTCTTGTCCACGTACTCCGCCACCGCCATGAGCTGGGGCATGGGCTCGAACGGACGGCCCCGGTAGTCCTGGTCGAGGCCGGCGACGATCACGCGCAGCCCGCGGTTGGCGAGCGCGTCGGCGACCTCCACGAGCGAGGCGTCGAAGAACTGGCCCTCGTCGATCCCCACCACCTCGGTGTCCTTCTCGACGAGGGGCAGGATCTCGGCCGGCCTCTCGACGACCTGCGAGGGCATCTTCATCTCGGAGTGGCTGACGATCTCGGCCTCGGAGTAGCGGGCGTCGAGCCGGGGCTTGAAGAGCTGGACCTTCTGGCGGCGCGATCTGCGCCCGGCGCACGCGGCGGATGAGCTCCTCGCTCTTGCCGCTGAACATGCTGCCGGTGATCACCTCGATCGAGCCCGGGCGAGCGGGCGGAGGCGCGGGCAAGGTTCTCTCCTACTTGTTGACGCGCTCGATGTACGAGGCGGTGGCCGTGTCGATCCGGATGACGTCGCCCTCGTTGATGAAGGGCGGGACCGACACGATGAGGCCGGTCTCCATCTTGGCGGGCTTGCCCACGTTCGAGACCGACGCCCCCTTGATCGCGGGCTCGGTCTCCACGACCTTCATCTCCACGGTGAGCGGCAGCTCGATGCCGACCGGCCGCTCCTCGTAGAACTCGATCGCGAGCTTGAGGTTCGGGATCAGGTAGTGCACCGCGTCGCCGAGGACCTCGGCGGAGAGCCCCACCTGCTCGAAGCGTCTCGTTGTTCATGAAGTGGTACATGTCGCCGTCCCGGTAGAGGTACTCCATCTCCGTCTCGTCCAGGATGGCCCGCTCCACCATGTCCACCGACCGGAAGCGGTGATCGCTGATGGCGCCGGTCTTCAGGTTGCGGATCCTCGCCTGCACCATGCCCCGCAGGTTGCCCGGCGTCTTGTGCTGGGCCTCCACGATCCGCCAGAGGTCGTTCTCGTGCTTGATGCACATGCCCTTCTTGAGCTGCGTCGCCTGGATCATTCCTTCGCTACCTCGCCAAACCCCGTATTATAACCCGGCTCGCGCCTCACTCGACCTCGAGGCCGCGCAGGTCCACGCGCGCCGGGAAGAGCCGCAGGCCGGCCGCCTCGCCGCCGCCACCACGGCCTCGCGCCGCCCGGGCCCGCGCGCTCCCGGCGGCGCCCAGACGGCCAGGAGCCCGCCCTCGCCCGCTTCCAGGACCCTGACCCCGCCGCCCGCCCCCGCACGACGTCGGCGACGCGGACGCTCTCCGGAGCCGGCCCTCCGCGCCCCAGCGGGCGTCCCACTCTTCCGCCCAGAGGCCGATCACGTCCTCGAAGCGCCCCTCACGGAGCGCCCGCACGACGCCGGAGGCCGCTCCCGGATCGCGGCCGCGTCGCCGGACCCCTCGCTGGCGGATCGCGCCCCGTCGACGAGGAGCAGCGACTCCTCGATCCGGGCCGGGTCCACGGCGAGGCGTCTCGACCCGGACGCCCTCCGCCTCCGGGTGGAAGGCCAGGACTCCGCCCCGCACCGCGGTGTGGCCTTCCCTCAGCACGCTCCATCCCCGCGCCCGCGGCCTCGGCTCGCGGGCGATCCGCGCGACCTCCTCGCGGTCGAGATCCCGCCCCAGGGCGCGGGCGACCGCGCCGGCCACCGCCACCGCCAGGGCGGCCGACTCGCCGAGGCCCGAGCCCTCCGGCACGCGCGACTGCGTCACGACGCGCACGCCGGTCTCGACGCCCATGGCCCGCAGGACGCGGGCCACGGGCCGAGGCGCCCGGCCGAGGACCTCGGCGACGTCTCGGCCGCTCACCTTGCGCAGGGTGTCCTGCGACTCGATCACGACGCCGTCGACGCCGGTCTCGACGCGGCACCACGCCCGCCGGTCGATCGCGACGGTCACCGTCGACCGCGCCCGGCGCGCCGCCCGCGAGCTCCACCCGGCAGGGCGCCGTGCGCCTCCGCCGGCCGCGCGGTCATCGCCGCCCCGTCGGCCGGGATCACTCGTACGCCTCGAAGAGCCGTCCCCACGGCGTCGCCGCGATCGTCGGCCATCCGCCGCTTGCCGTAGACCGGCCACCAGTACCGGTCGTGGTAGAGCGGACGAGCCCCAGATGAACGCGTGCACGAGCGGCGTCTTGAAGAAGAGCGACTGGATCCGGGCGAGCGGCGTGAACCAGAGCAGGCGCCCCACCCGGCTCGCGAAGTGGTAGCGCACCTGGAAGTGGAAGTTCACCTCGGAGACGTCCTCGCCCACCACCTCGATCTCGCGCACGTCCCCGACCCCGAGCCCGCGCTCGTGGGCGATGCGGATGCAGTCGACGTCCGCCATCGGGTCGAAGCCCATCAGCCACGCGCTCACCGCGTCGATCGCCACCATGTCGTCGCTCGCCAGCATGTAGTCCTTGACCACCGGGATCATGGCCCGCGGCCCCGCCCCGTCGCCGCAGATCGTGCCGTCCATGACCGCGAACATCCCCGGGTGGATCTCCTTCTGGATCGGCGAGGAGGTCCACGAGGGTCGCGTGGATGTCGGTGTGGGCCCAGTGCCGGTTCTCGCGCAGGAGCCCGCCGAAGGCGTTCTTCATCGCGCCGGTCATGGTCGTGTAGACGTGGGTCTTCACGGTCGGGAGGTGCACGCACGTTGCTGCCGATCATGACCTCGGGCACGCGGACCTCGCCGAAGATGCGGTCGAGGACGAGGAGCTTCGCCTTGGGCTCGATCCTCACCCACCGGCAGTCCGGCGAGAAGTTGTCGACGGTGCGGCACCTCGTAGCGCCGGTAGACGCCGGCGAACTTGTTGAGCTCGTCGCCCCGGTGCGCGTCGGTCACCACGGTCTGGTTGTGCAGCCCCAGCAGGTCCTGGTAGCCGTCCTGCGCGCAGCGTCCGCACGACGCCCTCGAGCTGCCAGGGGGTGCGTGTTCGCGGAGAGGTACGGCAGGTGCCAGGAGATGTTGTCCTTGAGGATGGTGCGCCGGTCGCGGGGCAGGGCCCGGCCGTAGTCCAGGCGCGCGCATCAGGCCGCCGACGTCGTCGAGCACCGTCTCCGGCCTCGTCCGGACGACCGCGACGCGGCTGCGCGTCCGCCCCGACCCGATCCTCTCGCGCCTGCGCGCCGTCTCCACCGCGCCACTCCTCTCTCCTGCGCTCCGGGCGGGACTCTCGACCTGATAGTATAGGCGGGCCGTCGCCGCGCGGGCCACGGCACGCCCATGGACTGTCCCCGCTGCGGCGCGACCGTCGCTTCGACTCCCGAGTGCCCCCGCTGCGGGGTGGTGCTCGCCAAGGCCCGCGGCGAGCGCGCCCCGCGCCCGGCGCCCGCCTCGCGCTCCTCCGCGGCCCGCCTGGCGCAGCCTGGTCCTCCCCGCCCTCGGCCTCGCGCTCGTCGTGGCCGCGGCCGCGGTCCACCTGCGTCGCGTGCCGGCACCACCCGCCGCGAGATCCACGGGCCCGAGGCGCCTCCTGCCCGCCCCGGCCACCGGCGCGGCGAGTCGACCGGATCGCCTCCCCGGTCGCGCCCCTCGGCCGCCCCCGCCGGCCGCCGCCGCCCGAGGTCGCGGACGCCGCCCTGCGCGCGGCGAGCGCCGCCGAGCGTCGACCGGGAGGCCGCCGCCCGTCTCGTCGGGCGCCTGCGCGCGCGGGCGCCGCTCTCCT
Source organism: uncultured Acidobacteriota bacterium (assembly GCA_963697835.1). Lineage (GTDB taxonomy): Bacteria > Acidobacteriota > Vicinamibacteria > Fen-336 > Fen-336 > DATBSL01. Next base: position 485,647 of record CAVOPG010000002.1, read on the forward strand.
CGGACGACGTGCGCGCGGCCGAGGACGCTCTTCGCTCGCTACCCCGTGCCCGCGCCGGGACCTGCTCGAGGGCGTGCTGATCGCGCGCCGCCTGGCGGCACCGCGAAGGGCGGCGCTACGACGCCGCGGCCGCGCTCCTCGAGCGGGCCCGGGCCGTGGCGCCCGGCCAGCCCTCGGTGCCGCAAGGCGCTGCTCGGCCCTGCGCCTCGAGACCGGCGACTGGGCGGCCGCCGAGGGCGCCGCGCGCGACGCTCCTGGCCCGCGCCCCGCCGACGCCGAGGCGGCCCGCGGCCTGGCCTACGCGCTCGTCCGCCAGGACCGCTCGCGCGAGGCCATCGAGCGTCCTCGCCGCCTTCGTCGACGCGCACCCCGACCCGGAGACCCGCGCGCTCCTGGAGCGGATCCGGCGCGACCAGGGGTCGGAGGCCGCGCTCGACGAGGCCCGGCTCGCCCACTTCCACGTCCGCTACGACGGCGACGCCCACGAGGACGTCGGGCGCGAGATCCTCCGGCTCCTCGATCGGCACTACGCGACGCTCGTGCGGACCTTCGACCACCAGCCGGCCGCGCCGATCCCCGTCGTCCTCCTGTCCCGGCGAGAGCTACTACGACGCGACCGGCGCGCCCGCCTGGTCGGGCGGCCAGTACGACTCCTTCGACGGCCGGGTGCGCCTCCCGATCGGGGGGCTGACGCGCGGCGCTCGACGCCGACCTCGACGACACGCTCCTCCACGAGCTGACCCACGCGTTCGTCGCCGACCTCTCGCGCGGCGTCGCGCCGCGGGAGATCCACGAGGGCCTCGCCCAGCTCATGGAGGGCAAGCGCACCCAGGCGCGTGCTCGGCGAGGAGGGCCTCCGGGCCCTGGCCGACGGCCGGTTCGAGGGGGTGGGCGGCTACTACGTCACGCACTCGCTCTCGTCGAGGAGCTGGTGGCCCAGCGCGGCCAGGGCGGGATCAACGACCTGCTGCGGGCCATGGCCGAGACCGGCAACTCCGACGAGGCCTTCCGCCGCGTCTACGGCAAGCCCCTGGACACCCTGCGCCGTGAATGGGCCGTGCGCCTCCGGCAGCGGCACGGCAGCTGAGCAAGCCTCGCGTATCGCTTCAGTCGCCCTGGTCCACTCCGCGACCCCGTCGTGAGGCAATCTCGCGCTCGAGGAGCTCGCAGGTGATGGCGTGGCCGTGCGGGCTGAGATGGCCAGTCCTGTCGAGAGAGATCGCCTCCGGAGTCAGGCCCAAGGCGCGGAAGCGGGCCTTCATGTCGACGGCCCAGACTCCCTCCGCCTTCAACGACTCGAGGAAGCGCTCGGGCAGTGGCGACTTCATTTCGTAGCTCAGGCCGCTCGGGAAGCTCGCCACGAGGAGGTCGACGCCATGGCGGCGACACGCCCTCTCCATCTCCATCACCAACGCCAGAGTGAGCCGAAAGGCGTAGTCCGCGTCGCCGAGAACCTCCTGCTTGCGGAAGCGCCAATCGTGCTCGGGCGCCGGGCCGAGCCGGGGAAGGGCCGCCGACAGCCGGTTGAACACGTGCGAGTAGTCGCTGAGCCACTGCACGGCGCGCCTCGGTGCGGACCGCCGCACGGCACTGTCGTCGAAGACGAGGCCGTTCCCGACCAGGCGAAAGCGCGGTCTCGGCGTGACGCCGTCGTAGAGAGCGACGGGCAGCGCCGCGTCGACGAAGTCGTTCCTCGAGACAGACGGCCAACACCACCACGTCGGGGTCCACGGGCAGAGCATCGTGCTGGAGCACCAGGAGCTCCTGGCCCGGTCCATAGCCGGGGACCGCCAGGTTGCCGGCCTCGATGCCGTTGTCCCGTGAGTCGAGCAGGTGGGCAAAGGTCCGCTCGTCGGAGACGCCGAAGCCGAACGCGACGGAGTCTCCCAGGACGACCACGCGCGTGCGGCCCGTCGCCTTCGGCAGCTTCAACTCCCGCCCTCGGTACCCGCGCGCGTTGAGGGTCACGCGCCCCCCGCCCATCGGCGCCACGGCCTTCGGTCGGCCCACCCAGCCGTAGGTCCCGGAGAACACCTGAAGGCCTCGCGTGCTCACCAGGTAGTCGGGCGCCCAGTATCGTGCGAGCAATTCTCCGCTCACTGACGCGAGCACCACGGCAACGAAGCTGCCGCAGACGAGCGATGCAGGAGCAACAAAGAGGCGAAAGCCCGCGGGGCGCCCGACCGTCCGTGAGGGAGGCACGTCCTCTCGTACAGCCATTCAGAACTAGTGTACAGCAGCACTGATCACACCCGGGGAGGCCTCCGTCGTTCGAACGGGGCCCAGGTCGCCGCATCACTCGCGCCATGAGAGACTGAGGGCGATGGCCACACTCGACGGCTGCGCCGAGGCGGCCCCCCCCGGAAGCGTCGACGTCTCTCATCTCCTGCCTGCCGCGGCCGGCGCGTTCGCCGCCCTGGTCGCCTGCGACTCCTCCCGCGGAACCACCCCGATCTCGGCCCCGGCGACGGCCGTGTGCGGGAACGGCGTCCAGGAGGGCGGCGAGGAGTGCGACGACGGGAACAGCGTACAACGCGGACGCCTGCCTGACGACCTGCCAGCGCCCGGTGGCCTGGACGACGAGCGACGTGCACGTCCACAGCTCCGGCTGCAGCGAGTACGCGAATCCAGCGGAGCTGGCGGCGCAGCTGAAAGCGCAGCAGATCCAGGTCGGCGCCGCGCTCGTGTGGGGCCAGGGCTACGCCGACGACGCGGTCTTCTTCACGGGCCGGGACAACCCCGTCTCGACCGCCGGCTTCATCCTGCACTACGACCTCGAGGTCTCCCACTTCGCCGCCGCGAAGACCGGGCACCTCGTCCTCCTGGGGCTGGACTCGCTCGCTTTCTCTTCCGAGGTCTTCTACGTCCCGCAGTCCGGCGTGCCCGTCGTCGAGTGGGCGCGACGCCAGCCCAGAGCGCTCGTGGGGATGGCCCACGCCCAGTTCTGGCCGGCCGACGGCTCGTTCCCGGTCCCGCCGGGAGGATGCTGCACGCCCTTCGAGGTCGTCGTGCACGCGGCGCGCGGCCGCCTGGACTTCCTCTCCATGGAGCGGATGCCCGACGAGGAGCCGGGCACGTTCCGCCTGTGGAAGGCGCTGCAGAACGCGGGCTTTCGCGTCCCGATCACCGGCGGCAGCGACTGGTCCTGCCTGGCGGATCGCTTCCACGAGCGCACCCCTCGGACCGACGTGATCGTCGACGGGCCCCTGACGTACGAGAGCTGGCTGCTGGCGATCAAGGCCGGCCGCACCGCGGCGGCCGCCGGCGTCGGGAACCGCCTCAACCTGCGGGTCGATGGGCGTCGCCTCGGCGAGGAGGTCGCGCTCGCCGCGCCCCAGGAGGTGACGGCCACGCTCGAGACCGCGGGGAACGCGACGGACGTCGAGGTGCTCGTGAACGGCGACGTCGTGGCGCGAGTCCCGGTCGCAGAGGGCGTTCAGCTCGCCCAGGTCCGGGTGCCGGTGTCCAAGAGCTCGTGGATCGCGGCGCGCAGCCGGAACGGCCTGACGAGCCCCGTCTACGTCACCGTCGCCGGGGCCCCGGTCCGCCCTTCCTCAGACGACATCTGCTACCTCTGGCGATCGGTGGACCACCTCGAGGGCCTGGTCACGTCCCGCCGGCTGAACCTGTACGAGTCGGCGCCGGAGTCGCTCAGCGCCTACCACGAGGCCATCGACGTGCTGAAGCGCCGCTTCACCGAGAGCGGAGGCCAGCTCTGCCGTTGAGCCGTCGCACGCTCTTGCGTGGGGCAACGAAGCGTCCAACCGGCGAGGCGATGATGAGCACTCGCGCGGGGGTCGCGGGCCTCGTTGCGCCAAAGGCGCAGCTCGCCAGGCAGGATCTTCGCCGCGTCCCCCCTCCGCAGTCGGTGCTCCTCGGGACCCAGGGTCAGCATCAGCTCGCCTTGCAGCACGAAGGCAAACTCCTCACGGGGGTGGGCGTAGGGGTGCTTCCCGCTCCGGCCCCCGGGACGGAGCGTGATGAGGATGGCCTCGAGCCGTGCCACCGGCCCGGGTACGCTCAACGCTTCGATCTCGGCGTTCGACCACGCGCTGCGTCAACGCCTGGCGGTCGGCGACACGGACGACGAGACCTCCCTCACCACCCGTCACCCCCGAGAAGAAATCGCCGAGGGTGACCCCAACGGCGGCCGCGATCTTCTCCATCGAGCTGATCGACGGTGACACCTGTCCATTCTCGACCTGAGACATGAAGCTCGGCGAGAAGCCGGTCTCCTTGGCCAGCGCCCGAACCGACATTCCGGATTGCACCCGAAGGCGACGGACATGCTCGCCTACGGCTTGTTGCTTGAGGAGGGAGGGCATGGTCGAGCGGGCCGTCCCCCAGGCTCAGCGGACGGCGAGGTCGAAGGGCAGGCGGGCGATCGGCCCGCGGTCGCCGAGAGCCGCCGTCCAGCGGAGCAGCGAGGCCGCCGGCCCGACCGCCTGCGCGAGCACGTCCTCGTCCTGGCGGTCCATCAGGGTTTCCAGCAGGCCCTTCCGGGCCGGTAGCACGACCAGCTGGACCTCTTCCCCCTTCGGGATGCGCGCCTTCTCCCGGGCGACCCGGACCGCGGCGTCGAGCCCGCCCAGGGCGTCGACGAGGCCCGCGGCGAGCGCCTCCTGTCCCGTCCAGACCCGCCCCTGGGCGACCGCCTCGATCTCCTCCCGCTTCTTCTTCCGGCCCTCGGCGGTCTTGGTGACGAACGTCTCGTAGAAGGCCTCGTTCAGGCGGCGGACCTTCGCGCGCTCCTCGTCCGTCCAGGGCTCCCAGCTGGAGAAGAGCGTCGCATACCTTCCCCGGCGCACCGTCTCCTGCGACACGCCGAGCTTCCCGTACAGGCCGCGCAGGCTGAACTTGCCCGAGAAGACGCCGATCGACCCGGTGATCGTGCCGGGCTCGGCGACGATCGCGTCGGCCCCCATCGCGACGTAGTAGCCGCCGGACGCGGCGTAGTCCCCCATCGACACCACGACCGGCTTCACCTTGCGGGCGATGCCCACCTCGCGCCACACCGCGTCCGAGGCCGTGCCGGAGCCGCCCGGGCTGTCCACGCGCAGGACGATCGCGCGCACGGCGCCGTCCTGCCGCGCCTGGCGCAGCCCCCGGACGATCGTGTCCGAGCCCACGAGGCCGCCGCCCAAGGGGAGCTCGACTGGCTCTCGCCGGGAATGATGTCGCCCACCGCGTAGACGAGCGCCAGCTTCGCCCGCCCGCCGAAGAACCCGCGGCTGCCCTTCACGTAGCGGGCGGGGTCCAGGCGACCCGCGGCCGGGATGCGATCCTCGACCTCGTCGCGGTACAGCAGCTCGTCGAGAGCCCGGCCTCCTTCGCCTCGGTCGCCTGGAAGGGACCGCGGTCGATGAGGGCGCGCACGTCCTCCGGCGCCAGACCCCGGCCCTCGGCCACGCCGCGCACGTACTGCTCGAAGAGCGAGGCGACGAGCGCTTCCATCTGCTCCCGGTGCGGCGCCGTGAAGCCTTTCTCCGTGAACTGGTTGGGGGCGTTCTTGTACTTGCCGACCCCCTCGAACTGCGCCTCGACGCCCAGCTTGTCCAGCGTCCCCCGGTAGAAGGTGACCTCGGCCGCCAGGCCCGACACGTCGAGCATCGCGGTCGGCGAGGCCGCGACCTTCGCGCACGCGGTGGCGAGAAAGTACTCGCGGTTCCCGGCGAACTCGAGGTGGGCCCACGAGGGCTTCCCGCTCCGCCGGAAGCGAGAGAGCGCGTCGCGCAGCTCCTGGACGCGGGCCCATCCCGTGTCGACCGTCCCCACGCGCAGGAGAAGCCCCTTCACGTTCGGGTCCCGCCCCGCGCGATCGACCGATTCGACCAGCGCGCGTATCGACGGCGGGCGGGATTCGAAGAATCCGCTCAGGCCGGAGGACGGCTCCTCGGGCATGTCGCCGTACACGTCGAGCGCGAGGTATCCGCTGCCCCCGGCCCAGGGCGGCGGAAGGCGTCCACCTCGGACGAGGAGGGCCACCGCCCCGACCGCCGCGGCGCCGAGGGCCACGGCCGCGACACCGGCCGCGAGAAGCCAGGCAGTCCGTCTCTTCATGGCATCACAGGCTCTGCAGGTACTCGGCCCGCGCCCGGGCCTCCGAGGCGTAGACGCTCGCCGGGAACTCCTCGAACACCTGCCGGTACGCCGCGCGCGCTTCTGGCCAGCGCTTCGCGTCGTCGAGGGTCTGCGCCGCGCAGAAGAGCCCGAAGTCGCGCGGCACGTTCGCCGCCGGGTTCGTGGCGAGGCCACGGTAGGCTTCGACCGCCTTGTCCACCTGGCCGCTCCGCCGGTAGAGGTCGGCGAGGGCCAGCCGGGCGAGCTCCGGCTCGAGGCCGCCGCCCAGCGCCTGTATCTCCCGGAGCGCCTTCTCGGCCTCCGCGTGCTGCCCGAGCTCGACGCGCGAGAGCGCCGCGTAGTACTTCGCGCGCATCCCCGCCTTCGAGGAGCCGAAGCGGCGGTCCACCCCCTCGAACGCGGCGGCCGCGGTCTTGTACTTCTCCTCCGCCGTCGCGAACACCGTCCCGGACGGCCGGTCGGCTCCCGGGGCCAGCTCCGAAGCCACCGGCGCCTCGAACGTCGCGAGCGCCTCGCGAAACGCGCGGTCCGCCTCCCGCGCGCGCTGCCCCTGGAAGTACCCGACGGCGCCCGCCGCGGCCAGGAGCACGATCACCACCCCCGCCCCGATCCGCACCTCGTCCCGGTGGGCGGCGAGCCAGGCCATCACGTAGTCGAGGCCGCTCGCCAACTCGTCCTGCTTGATCTCGTCCCTGTGTTCCTTCTTCAAGATGGCCGCTCCTGTCCGCGGGTGGTGCGCCTGGAGGGACTCGAACCCCCAACCTCGAGCTTAGGATGCTCTTGCTCTATCCAGTTGAGCTACAGGCGCTCTCACTGCTATCACTTACGAGCGACTTGGTGCAGGCCTCCTCGCGGGCTCCTGCCCGCGAACTCGTGAATGTACCGCGAATCCGCCCTCGAGAGGAAGCCCCACGGCGCGGGATGCTCGGGACGCCCCACAGACCCTACCCCGCAGCCCCGCCGGAGCGGCGTCGGCGCAGGCTCTCGGATGATTCATTTGGCTCACCTGTAAGTACGTGACAAGAAGAGGCCCCAGAGGCCAGAATCCGCGTGTCATAGGGGGCAAGAATGAAGAGGCTCTGCGCGGTGCTGATGCTCGGTGCGCTGGTGGCGTGCGGCGGGGGCGGAGCTCGACGCCCACGACACCCGCGACTCCGGTGCCGACTCCGACACCGGTGACGTACAACGGGACGTACACTGGCACGTCGATGACGTACACGGGCGGCGGCGTGCAGGCCATCATCACCGCCAGCACCACGATCACCCAGACCGGCTCGAACCTCAGCTTCGGCAATATGAACGTCACCAGCCCGGTCTCGTTGGTCTTCGGTATGGGCGCTGCCACGCTGACCAGCAACACCTTCGACGGAACCAACACCTACTCGTCTTCGGGATGCGGGACCGTCACCAACCACTACCGGGGGTACTTCAGCAGTGACGGCGGCATCATGAACATGACGATGACCCTCACGGGCAGCCAAAGGAACTGCGGCGACACCGACATCCGCGGTGAGATGCGCCGCTAGCGGGGAGCTCCGTACCGAATCAGGCCAAGTACTGGATCAGGCTCCGCACCTCGCGGCCGGCGAGGCGGGTCGCGGCCCTCAGGAAGCCGCAGCTCGACGAGGAACACGAAGCCGCTCACCGAGGCGCCGAGCGCCTCGGAGAGGTCCCCCACGGCACCGAGCGGTGCCGCCCGTCGCGATCACGTCGTCGACCACGAGGACGCGGTCGGCGGGCCCCACCGCGTCCTCGTGCATCTCGAGCGTGTCGGTGCCGTACTCGAGCTCGTACCTCGCGCTCCGCGACTTCCACGGCAGCTTGCCCGGCTTGCGGACGGGGACGAAGCCGGCGCCCAGCCGGTCGGCCAGCGCCCCCCCGAGGATGAAGCCGCGGCTCTCGATCGCCGACGACCTTGTCGACCGGGAGGTCCCCGCAGAGCACGGTCATCAGGTCGAGCGACGCGCCGAAGGGACCGGGTCGCGCAGCAGGGTGGTGATGTCCTTGAAGACGATGCCCGGCTTCGGAAAGTCGGGCACGTCCCGGATCGCCGCTCGGAGTCCTCGGCCACCTGTACGTCGATGTTCATCGCCTCTCCTCCTCCTATCGGATGTGGAAGCCGCTCGAGCCGCGGGCCGGATCGCCTCGCGCGTCACGTCCGCCACTTCGGCGAAGGCGGTCCCTCGCGCAGGCCGCGCCTCGAAGTCGGCGAGGGCCCGTTCGCTCCCCTCGGCCACGACCTCGACCTACCCGTCCAGGTGGTTCCTCGCGTAGCCGTCACCCCGAGGGCCTCCGCCTCGCGGAGGACGAAGTAGCGGTACCCGACGCCCTGGACGCGCCCCGAGACGACGTAGCGGTATGCCGGCACACCGAACCCCTTCCGGCGCGGGAGACTATCACAGCCCGCGCGAGAGACCTCCCGCCGCCACCCACGCGCTCGACCACGACCATTGGAAGTTGAAGCCCCCGATGCGGCCGTCCACGTCCAGCATCTCCCCGACCAGGAAGAGGCCGGCCTGGCGGCGCGATTCCATCGTGCGCGTGTCCACTTCCGCGAGGGGCACGCCCCCCGCCGTCGCCTCCGCGAAGTCGTAGCCCCGGCTCTCCGCCACCGGAAGGACGCGCGCGACGAGGCCGTGCACCAGCCGCGTCGCTCGTCGCGCCGCAGACGGCCCACCGGGGTGTCGGCGACGCCCGCCTCGCGGGCGACCGCCTCCGCCACGGCCCCAGGAAGCCACCGCGAGAGGACCCGGGCCACGCCGACGCGCGGGCTCGCGGCCGCAAGCCGCACGAGGTCCGCCTCCACCGCCGCGAAGTCGCGCCCGGGAAGGAGGTTGGCCTCGACCATCGCCTCGAGGCCCTCGAGCCGCGCCCGCAGCCAGGCCCGCGACACGTCGAGCACGACGCGGCCCGCTCACCCCGAAGTGCGTCCAGAGCAGCGACCCCGCGCGCCGCTCGATCGTGCGCCCCGCCGCGCGCACCACGACCGCGACCTCGTGCGCGATCCCGGTGAGCGGCGCACGTGAAACGAGCCGGCGAGGACGAGGGGCACGAGCGCCGGTGTCGTCGGCACGACCGAGTGACCGAGCGCCTCGACGATGCGGAGGCCGTGGCCGTCGCTCCCCGTCTTCGGCAGCGAGAGGCCGCCGGTGGCCAGCACGACCCGGTCGGCGGGGATCGCCGTTCGCGCGGTCCGCACGACGAAACCCCGCTCCGCGCCGGCTCGACGGCCTGCACCCGCCTCCCCCGCCCGCAGCACCACGCCTCGACGGGCGGCCTCGTCCAGCAGCGCCTGCAGGACGACGCGGGATCGGTTCGCGTCCGGAAAGAGCTTGCCGTTCTCCTCCTCGTGAAGAGCGACGCCGATCTCGCGGAAGAACGCGACGGTCTCCTCGACTCCGTACGCCTGCAGGACGCTTCGGAGGAGGTGCGCGGGGCGATCCGCTGAAGTCGGCCTCCGTCACCTCGGCGTTCGTGACGTTGCAGCGCGAGCCGCCGCTCACCAGGATCTTCGCGCCCGGTCGGACGGCTCCGTCGAGACCACGATCGGTCCAGCGGCCCCGCGGCGCGCCGCGAAGATCGCCGTGGCCAGCCCGGCCGCCCCGGCGCCCACGATCGCGATCACCGGCGCAGGATACGCGATCCCTCGGCACGCCCGTGGGACTCGGCCCGGCGCGTAATTCGTAGGGTTTACGCGCATTTATTAGTGTTGCGCGCGCCCCGCCGACCATCGATCATCCTCGGCAAATCTTCCAAGCCCCCACAGGGGAGGCCATGACTCGGGATCGTTCGTGCGTCGTCGCGCTCGTCGTGCTCGCTCTTCTCGTCTCTCCCGCGATCGCCCAGGATCCGGCGACCGCGGTCCTGGTCGGCCGCGTCACCGACCCCTCGGGCACTCCCGTCGCGGGCGCCCGCGTGAGGGCGATTCGCGAAGGGACCGGTCTCGCCCGGGAGGCGACGACGGACGCGAGCGGGAGCTACGTCCTCGCGAGCCTCGCGCCCAGCGCGTACGCGGTCGCGGTCGAGGCGCGCGGCTTCGCCTCGAAGACCGTCTCGCACGTGGCGGTCGAAGTGGGCCGCCGCGTGACGCTCGACGCGACCCTGGCGGTGAGCGGCGGGAACGAGACGGTCATCGTGGAGGAGACCGCGGCGGCGATCGAGACGACCAGCTCCGTGGTGGCCGACGTGCTCTCCGCCACCGCGATCGAGAACCTGCCGTTGAACGGACGCAACTTCCTGGAGCTCGCGTTCCTGGTGCCCGGCAACGCGCCCGCGCCGAACTTCGACCCGACGAAGACGAACAGCGTGGCCATCTCCTCGGTGGGCCAGCTCGGCCGGGGCGGCAACGTCACGATCGACGGCCAGGACAACAACGACGACGTGGTGGGCGGACCCCTGGCCAACCTGCCCCAGGACGCCGTGCAGGAGTTCCAGATCGCCACCAACCGCTTCTCCGCCGAGCAGGGCCGCTCCGCGGCGTCCGCCGTGAACGTGGTGACGAAGACGGGCACGGACGCGCTCCACGGGTCCATGTCCTTCTTCCTGCGCGACGACAGCCTCCAGGGACTGCCCGCCACCTACGACCGGACCCTGGGCCAGACTCCTTCGTTCGACCGGCAGCAGTACTCGGCCGCGCTGGGCGGCCCGCTCGTCCGCGGGAAGGCCTGGTGGTTCGGAGCGTTCGAGTACCGCAACCAGGACGCCGTCGTCCAGGTGGGCGAGCGCGACACCGTCACGCGCACGATCCGCCGCACCCTCGCTCCCGCTCCCCTCGAGGACCTGCTGGCCACCGGCCGCGTCGACGCCCAGCCCTCGGCGAACGACAACATCAGCTTCCGCTACACGTTCGAGGACGCGCAGGACACCGGGGCCAGCACCCTCGACCGCGCCATCGGCTCGGCCAGCCAGCGCCAGACGAGCGACAACACGTACAACATGGGCCTGCTCACCTGGAACCGCAGCGTCTCGCCCTCCGCCGTCAACACGCTGCGCGCGAGCTACAGCCACTACGACAACGCGATCGAGCCCGTGACCCCTGGCCGCCAGCTCACCTACCCCAGCCTCCAGGACGGCGCCAGCTTCCGGGTGCCGCAGTCCACGTCACAGAAGCGCCTCCAGCTCAGCGACTCGCTCTCGTTCGTTCGGGGAGGCCACAGCCTGAAGGTGGGGGCCGAGGTCTCGCGCACCAACGGGGGGTTCGGCCTGGGCGTCTTCCGCGAGGGGCGCGTGGAGCTCGTCCAGGACTTCCCCGAGTTCGACCTGAACCGCGACGGCCAGGTGAACGACGACGATCTCCTCTTCGCGGTGACCCTGCGCAGCGGCAAGCCCGACCAGGACCTCGTGCTCGACGACTGCAGCAGCACCTACCTCTCGGCGTTCGTCCAGGACGACTGGCGCGTCACCCCGCAGCTCACCCTGAACGTCGGCCTGCGCTGGGAGATGGACACCGACGTCAAGAACATCTCCGGCTACGGCGAGATCAACCCGATCGTGAAGCCCTTCCTCCAGGGCGACCGCAAGAGGGACGGCGACAACTTCGGCCCCCGCGTGGGCTTCGCCTGGACCAGCAAGGGCGCCTCGTTCCAGCTGCACGGCGGGTACGGCCTCTACTACGATCGCGTGACGCTCGAGATCATCTCGCTCGAGCGCGGCCTCGACGGCCGGGCCCTGCCCATCGAGGTCCGCGCCGGCAACGCGCTCTTCTTCGATCCCGCGACCGGCACCGTGCCCCCGTTCGCCCCCACCCTCGGCGACCCGTTCACGGGCTTCATCCTGCCCGGGGCGGGGGCCTCCGGGATCAACATCATCGACAACACCCTCGAGAACCCGACCGTCCAGCAGTTCAACCTGGGGACCCAGGTCCGGCTGCCAGGGCAGTCGGTGCTGCGCGTGGACCTCGTGCACAATCGCGGCACCCACTTCATCACCGGCCGGCCGATCGGCGAGGTGTTCAATCCGGTGGTGGGCGGCCCGGATCGCGTAGTGAACCTCGAGTCGAGCGTGGGCACGAGATACGACGGCTTGCTCACCACGCTCGAGAAGCGCTGGGGGCACGGCCAGCAATTGCGCGTCGCCTACACGCTCTCCCGCGCACGCAACTACGTCAACGACGACCAGATCCCGTTCGGCGCCGGGCCGATCGACCCGAACGACCTCGAGCGGGAGTACGGCCCCACGCCGAACGAGCAGCGGCACCGCTTCGTCTTGTCGGGCTCGTTCTTCCTCCCCTGGGCGCTGCGCCTCTCGCCGATCTGGACGATCGCCTCCGGCGTGCCCATGGACATCCTGATGCCGGACGCCTCGACTCGCGTCCCCACCCTGCCGCGCAACGCGGGCGGCCGGAAGTTCGAGACCGCGGCCGAGCTGAACGACTACATCACGAGCCTCAACGCCGGCGGGGGGATCGACGGCCAGCCGCTGCCGCTCGTCTCGAACGACGCGCGCTTCAACGACGGCTTCGACTCGCTCGACCTTCGCCTGTCGCGCTCCTTCGCCATCTCCTCCCGCTCGAGGCTGGAGGCGATCGTCGAGTGCTTCAACGTCTTCAACGTGACCAACATCCTGGGCGTCTCGAAGTCCAACTACTCCGGCTTCTCGAACGTCCTCGTCCGCGACAGCTCCGACCCCGCCGACCCGGGCTACCTGCGCTCGTCCTCCTTCGGCCACGCCCTCACGACCGCGGGCGGCGTCTTCGGGTCGGGCGGGCCGCGGGCGTTCCAGCTCGGGCTGCGGCTGCAGTTCTGAGGTGGAGGCCCCTCTCGAGCTGCGGCGGCGGATCTCCCTGCCCGCCGCCGCCGCGCTCGTCGTGGGAGGCACGATCGGGGTCGGGATCTTCCTGACCCCGGCCGGGATGGCGACGGCGCTCGCGTCCCCGGCGTGGCTCCTGCTCGTCTGGGTGTTCATGGGCGGCGCGGCTCTCTGCGGCGCGCTCTGCTTCGGCGAGCTGGCCGCGCGCTACCCCCAGGCCGGCGGCGGCTACGTCTACCTGCGCGAGGCCTACGGGCCGCTGCCGGCCTTCCTCTACGGCTGGAAGTGCCTGCTCGTCATGGACCCGGGCCTGACCGCCGCTCTCGCCACCGGCTTCGGAGCGTACGCGCACGCCGTCGCGCCCGGGCTGTCGCCGAAGGCGGCCGCCTTCGGCGCGATCGCAGTCGTGGCGGCGGCGAACGCGGCCGGCGTGCGACTGGCGGCCGGCATCGGTCACGCGCTGGCGCTCCTGAAGATCGGGCTGCTCATGGCGCTCGTGATCTGGGGCGTGGCCTCGTCGGCCGGCGAGTTATCGCACTTCGTGCCATTCGTCGAGCGCCGGGCCGGCGCGCCGCCGCTCATCGGTGCCCTGGCGGGAGCGGTCGTGTCGGCCTTCTTCTCGTTCGGAGGCTGGTGGGAGGCGAGCAAGCTCGCCGGCGAGGTACGCGACCCGCAGCGGACCGTGCCGCGGGCCCTCGCGCTGGGTGTCGTCGCCGTCACGCTCTTGTACGTCGCGGTGAGCGCCGTCTTCGTCTACCTCGTGCCCATCGAGGCGGTCGCGTCGAGCGAGGCCTTCGCGGCGCAGGCGGGATCGGCCCTCTTCGGGCCCGCGGGGGGCCGCGCCCTCTCGGCCCTCGTGGCCGTCTTCGTGCTGGGCAGCCTGTTCGCCTTCATGACCATGGCCCCGCGGGTCTACTACGCGATGGCGCGCGACGGCGCCGTGCCCGCGTTCGTCGGCCGCCTCGACCCGCGCACCGGGGCGCCCGTGCGCGCCATCGTGATCCAGGCGACGCTAGCCGCGCTCCTCGTGGCCCTCGGCACGTTCGACGCGATCGTGGCGTACTTCGTCTTCGTGACCGTCGCCTTCCTCGCCCTCACCGTGATCGGCCTCTTCCGCCTGCGCCGGACGTTCCCTTCAGCCGCCTACGCGACGCCCCTCTATCCCCTGCCTCCCGTCCTCTTCCTCGCCAGCGTCGCTCTCGTCCTGGTCCTCCTCGCCGGCGGAAGGCCGCGCGAAGCCGTGCTCGGCGTGCTCGTGGTGGCGCTCGGCGTTCCGGTCTATCGCCTCCTCCAGCGGAGAGAGGCGACATGAGGTCAGCTCTTCGGCGCGCCCAGGTCGTAGACCGCGGTCGCCGGCTGGTAGATCTTCCAGTCGAACCAGTATTCCTTGAGGGCCTTCACCTTGGTCAGCTGGCGCCCGGCGAGAGGCCCCGCGACCGCGCGACCGGCGAAGTCCCACGCGCTCCCGGTCTCGGCGTCGACGAGCTGCTTGGGCCGTACGTCCGCCCGAGCCAGGATCTCGAGCTTGGCGCCGCCGAGACGGCGGTCGAACACCCGGATCGACTTCTTGTCCTCGCCCACCACGAGGACGATCGGAACGCCGCCGACCACGTCGAGCACCGGGCTCTGCTTGCGCAGCAGGGGGAACGGGTAGGCCTTCGACCGGCCGTTGAGCGTCACGCCGACGACCATCGTGCGCGGCGTGAGCGGATCGCCGTGAGCGACCGGCGTCACCGTTTCGACCTTCTTCATCCGCCGCTCCCAGTCCCCCGGGGCGTAGTCGTCCTTCCTGTCGGCGACCGGCTTCAGCACCCGACCGCCCGGCCGCTCGGCCTTCCAGATCCCGAACGACACCTCGTCGTGGACGACCCCCGCGAGCCGCCGGCCCTTGAGCGGGCCCTGGATCGCCTCGCCGCTGACCTGCTGCCACCACGAGCCGGTCTGCTCGTCGCGCATGATGAAGTTCTGGTTGTTGATCCCGAAAAGGCGGAAGTCCAGCGCCCGTCCGTCGATCGTCCGCTCCCAGACCAGGGCGGTGTGGCACAGCGTTCAATACGTGCTGACGAGCGGCACCCCCCCGACCGCGTCCTGGACGAGGTGGTGGTACGCCATCTGCCGCACCGGCCAGGCGACCGCGTCGCCGCCGATCTCGACCGCCACCACCATGTCGCTGTCCTCGACGAAGTCCACGAGGGCGACGCGAGCGTAGGCCGGCTTGGGCAGGGGGTTGAACATCCACTCGAAGTGGTTCTGCCGCGCGAACCAGGCGGAGCCGCCGGCGAGGAGCCCCAGCGCGCCGATCGGGATCCACTGCCAGCGGTGCTTCACCTGTCCACCGAGCCGCCGCAGCAGCGGCAGCAGCAGGAAGACGCCGGCGAGCGTCACGAGAGGCGCCGTGCGCCGCATCTCGTACGCGAGCGCCACGCCGAAGGCGCTCTGCGCCCGAAAGGGATGGATGACCACGACCGGCGTCAGGACCCACGCGAGCCCGCCCAGGACGACGAGCGCGGCGAGCGCCCACGTCGTGCGCCGATCCCCCCGCGACGACCACAGGGTCTGCATGCGGATCACCTCACTGTCGAGATACGAAGAGTATGACGCGAGTGACCGGATCGGCGTAAAACGACGCCGCTGGAGGAGCCAATGGCCTGGATCAAGACGATCCCGTTCACCGAGGCTGACGAGCCGCTGCGGAGGGCCCTCGAAGGGCAGCACGCGCTCTACCCGAAGGAGTACTCGCGCTCCCCGGACGACGATGGGAGCAAGAGCATCGTGGCCACCCACACGCTCATCCCCGACGCGCTCTACCACGCCTTCGCCACCTTCGGCGCGCTCCTCTCCCCCGACCTGCCGCTCAGCCGCCGCCAGCACGAGATGATCACGACCCGCGTCTCGGCCGTGAACCGGTGCCACTATTGACTGGACTCCCACGCAGAGTTTCTGCGTGCCGTGACGTTGGACGAGGCGTTCGTCAAGGCCCTGGTCGAGGACTACGAGAGAGCGCCGCTCTCGGAAGCCGACCGGGCGATGCTCGACTACGCGACGAAGCTGAGCCGAGACGCGACCCGGATCACCCCGAAGGACCACGACCGGCTGCGCGCCGTGGGCTTCGACGACCGGGGCATCCTGCAGATCACCCTCATCGCGTCCTGGTTCAACTACATCAACCGGGTCGCGGACGCGCTGGGGGTCGGGCGAGAGTGAGGGCCGGTCTCCTCAGACTACGAGCACGCGCACACCGAGCCTCTTCCCGAGGATCTCGAAATCGCCGCGGTTGGCGGTGACCACGGTCGCTCCATGCCCTCGTGCGGTCAGGGCGATGAGGGCGTCGTTCTGGAAGTCCCGGCGCTTGCTGCGGTCCCAGTCACGAGCATCGCCCACGCTGCGGATGATCTGGCCGGCCTCCCACCAGTCTCTGGCAGTGGGCTCCCAGACGGCGCGTGACAGCTCGTAGAGCTGGATGACGACCCGCTCGGCCTCACGTGTTCGCGCACCTCGCCTGAGCTCGGAGAGCACGACGGCCGAGTGCCGGATCACGAAGGCCCTTCGGACCTCCGCCAGGGCGTCCCCATGAAGGCCGCGCTCCCAGTGGCCGATGTAGACGCTGGTGTCGATGACGGCCCACACCTCAGGGCGCCTCCATGCTCCCGGGCTTGAGGCTCCCGCGGGTCTCCGCCATGAAGCGCCAGAACTTCTCCATCTCGACGACCCGCTCGACCGCCAGGCGAACGGTCTCGGCCGCCGTGCCGGCGCCGAGCACCTTGCGCGCCCGGTCGATCGCCTGCGCGTCGACGAAGAAGGACTTGCGCGTGTACCGCACGGGTCTCACCGACATCTTCTTCACAGGCATATACTAGGCCTCGTACAGGCATACGTCGAGATCGGCGGATCCAGCGACGCCCTCTTCCCACCTACTGTTGGGTGCCCTCGAGGGCGGCCGCCTCAGGCCGTCCGCTTCTCGAGCGCGGCGACGCGCTCCTCCAGCCGGGAGAGCGCTTCCATCCGGGCGGTGAGCTCCCGGATCGCGGTCGAGTTCTCCTGGACCTTCGTGCGCAGCTCGTGAACCTCGGCTCCGATCTCCTGGACGCTGACCCGGAGCTCGCGGATCGCCACCTCGAGTGACGCGTCCCGGGCACGAGACTCCCGGTCGACCCTCTCGATGGCGCCTTCGATCAACGACAGGCGTCGATCGAGCACCTCCTCGCGAGCGGCAATCCGTGCCTCGAGCCCGTCCATCCGGGTCTCGAGCCCATCGAAGCGGACGGCCAGGCCCCCTACTGCCGTCTCGAGATTCCCGGTCCGCTCGGTCAGCTCCGTGACGGCTGTCTCGAGATTTCCCATCCGCCCGCCCAGATGGCTCTCGAGAGCCTCCATCCGCCCCTCCAGGACAGCCCGGTTGAGTTCGACCGCCTCGATCGTCAGCCGGTTCTGCGACTCGATCCTCTCCAGGATGACCTGCCACTCCGGCGCCGACGGGGATTTCCTGCTCGCCATGGTCTCCTCCAAGTCTATTACGGGAGAACCGTCCGCGGACAGGTTTGAGGCAAGGGCGGGCGGGCTGCTTCGAGGCCCATTCTGCACGACCATCCGGGCGCACGGGGTCCGGAACGCCGCCAGCTCGCGAACGCGAGCACGGGGCCGGGACTAGAATGGCTGGCGCGAGGCGCAGGCTCCCGAGGAGGGGGTAGCGCAACCATGGCCCCGACAATCATCCTGGCCGCCATCCTCGCGGGCGCCGCGAGCGGAGACCCGATGACGACAATCGTTGCCGTATCCGACCCGCACGTCGCGGTGATGGGCCGCGTCGAGCGCCCGGAGCCCGGCCGAATCCGCTTCGGCTATCCGGGGGTCACGCTGCGCGTCCGGTTCGAGGGAGAGTCGCTGGCCATGAGCGTCTCGGCGGAGACGCCGAACTGCCACGTGGCCGTCTTCGTCGACGGCGGCCCGGCCCGCGTGATCCGCCTCGCCAAGGGTCCGAGCGACGTCGTACTCGCCGAAGCCCTGGGCGGGGGCGTGCACACCGTGGACGTCGTCCACCGGACCGAGACGTGGATGTCGGTCGTCAACGTGCGCGGGTTCCGGCTCGCCCCCGGCGGCCGGCTCCTCGACCCTGCGCCCTGGCCGAAACGCCGGATGCTCTTCGTCGGCGATTCGGTCACGTGCGGCGAGCGCGTCGACCGCCAGCCCGGCGAGACGGAGCCCTTCGCCTCCTCGAACGGCTACCTCTCCTACGGCATGCGCCTCGCCCGTGCCCTCGACGCGCAGTGCCACCTCGTGTGCTACGGCGGTCGCGGCCTTGTCCGCGACTGGCGCGGCCTCACGGACGTCCTCACGGGCCCGCAGCTCTTCGACCTGGCGGTGGCCGACGAGGTCGGCGGACCGCCCTGGGACCACGCCGCCTACACCCCCGACGCCGTCTTCGTCTCCCTCGGCACGAACGACTTCAACCTCGCGATCGGCCCATTGCCGGAGCGCGAGACGTTCGTCTCCGCGTACGTGACGTTCGTGCGCGCGATCCGCTCCCGCTACCCCGACGCGCACGTCTTCCTGACGGAAGGTGCGATCGTCAACGACGAGGCCGATCCCAGGCGTCCCCAGAAGACGGTCCTCCGCGACTACCTGGCCGAGACGGCGAGGCGTCTCGCCGACCGCAGCGTCCACGTCGTCCCTTCCCAGCACTATCCGGGCGACGCGGCCAACGCCCACCCGACCGGAGAGCAGCACGCGGCCATGGCGCGCGACTTCGAGCCGGTGATCCGGCAGGTCATGAGCTGGACCGTTGCGCCGGAGGCGGCCGTCCCCGTCGGCCAGGAGCCTCTCCACCGGCTCGTGCTGAAGAACGACTACGTGGAGGCGCTGCACGTCACCATCCCGCCCGGTCGGAGCACCCGGCTGCACACGCACTCGCACGACGGCGTCGCGGTGCGACTGACCGAATCGACGGTGAGCTCGGACGTACCCGGGAAGGAAGAGACGAAGTCGCAGCGCGTCCGTCCCGGGGACGTCTCGGCCCAGGAGTACGCGAGACAACCTCTCACCCACCGCGTCAACAACGTCGGCACGACCACCTTCGAGGTCATCGACCTCGAGCTCCTGAAGCGCCCGGACGGCCCGCCGACGGCCCCGATCGCCCCTCCCGCCGCCGAGAACGCCAGCGCCCGCGTCTACCGCTGGGCCCTCGCCCCGGGAGCGTCCACCCCGGAGCACACCCACGAGCGCCCCTACCTCGTCATCGCGGCGACGCCGATGCAGCTCCTGATGAAGTCGCCCGACGGAGCGTCCATGGAGCACCCGATCAAGGCGGGCGACCTCCACTGGGTGGAGAGCCGTGTGACGCACGTCCTGGCCAATCGCGGGACGGAGGCCGGGGTGATCGTCGAGGTCGAGCTGAAGTAACGTCGCCCATCAGAACGGCTCGAGATACTCCACGAGGACATGTGGCACGTTCTTGAAATGGCTGTCGAGGGTCATCAGAACCAGGCCGTGCTGCGCGGCTGAAGCGGCGATCCACAGGTCGTTCGCGGGGATCGGGATCCCCTGACGGCGCAGGTGGTCGCGAATGACCGCATAGCGCTCGGCGGTCTCCTGGTCGACCGCCAGGACGTCGACGCGCTCCGAGTCCAGGAACTCGCGCAAGAGTTCGCGATTCTGCTCCGCGAGACCTCCCCCGAGGAAGCCGTAGAGCAGCTCACCGATCACCACCGGGGTCAGAAAAACGCCCGACGCCTCCCGCACCGGCCTGAGGAGCCGATCGTCCCCCCGACGCATGGCCGAATAGGCTGACGTGTCGAGCAGCAGACGGCTCATCTCCACATCTCGGGGTCGATCTGCCGCTGCTCGCGGAGGGCCTCGTCGAACGCGTCGGCCTCCTCCTTGGTCCAGGTTCCGAAGAACCTGTCCAGGTCATGATGGACGATCCGCTTCTTCCCCTTTCCGGCGCCCGTGGCCTCTTCGAGCAACCTGACGATCGCCTTGTTCAAACTGAGCTTCTCCTTCCTGGCCCTCTCCTTGACCGCCTTGGCGACGGCCGGCGGCAGGTTCCTCACGGTGATCGCGTTCACGGACACCTCCTCGTGATGCACATCATGAATCATGATGCATCATGAACGATGCATCCGCAAGTTGAGTATCGGCCCTCTCCGGCGATCGATCGGGCCTCAGCCTTCGAGGAGCTCTCGCACAGCCTCCTCGGCCAGTGCGCGAGCCCGAGACACCGTCCGGGCACATCGGCCTGCCGATGGGAGCGCTCGCAGCGCTCACGCGGATCGCGTCGCTCCCTCCTGACCGAGGCGTCTGCCTGTCTCCCACTTCTCGATGGCTTGCCCCCGCTCGGCCTGGGCGACAGAATGGCGGGTCGCCGTCGGGACCAACACGGGGTCGCAGCCGAGTCACGGAGGAGCACATGGTGAAACGCAGCCTGCCGCCGGTCATCCCTGGAATCGCCGGACGACGCCGCGCCTTGCCGGCCTTCGTCGCCCTGGCCCTCGCCACCGCCGCGGGCTTCGCGGCCGGCCCGCTCGGCCGTGTCGCCGCGCAAGACCGCCCGCCCTACCTCGACCCTGCCCGCCCGCTCGAGGCACGCGTCGAGGACCTGCTGGCCCGCCTCACGCTCGAGGAGAAGGTCGGCCTCGTCCACGCCAATGGCAAGTTCCGCGCCGGCGGCGTCGAGCGCCTCGGCGTGCCCTACCTGTGGACCGCCGACGGACCGCAGGGCGTGCGCGAGGAGGTGGGCGTCGACTCGTGGGAGCCGGCCGGCTGGACGAGCGACTTCGCGACCGCGATGCCGGTCGGCGTCGCCCTCGCGTCGACCTGGGACACCGAGCTGGCCGAGGCCTACGGCCGCACGGTCGGGGACGAGGCCCGCGCGCGCGGCAAGCACGTGATCCTCGGCCCCGCGCTGAACATCCAGAGGACGCCGCTGTGCGGCCGCAACTACGACTACTTCGGCGAAGACCCGTGGCTCGCCGGCCGCATCACCGTGGGCTACGTGAAGGGCATGCAGGCCGAGCAGACGATCGCCTGCCTCAAGCACTACGCCGCCAACAACCAGGAGCGGGACCGCGGCTCGATCGACGTGCAGGTGGACGAGCGGCCGCTCCGGGAGATCTACCTGCCGGCGTTCGAGGCGGGAGTGCGCGAAGGCGGGGCGCTCGCCGTTATGGGCGCCTACAACAAGGTCCGCGGCGAGCACATGTGCCACAACGACTACCTGCTCAACCAGGTGCTCAAGCGCGAGTGGGGCTTCGCGGGCGGCGTCATCTCCGACTGGGGCGGAACCCACGACACCCGCGAGGCCGTCCTGAAGGGCCTCGACCTCGAGATGGGCACCGGCAAGCCCTACGAGCAGTACTTCCTCGCCGGTCCCTTCCTTGCCGGGCTGAAGGACGGCACGTTCCCGGTCTCGGTGCTCGACGACAAGGTGCGCCGCAACCTGCGCATGCTGATCGCGTCGGGCGGGCTCGATGGCCGCCGCCCGGGCACGATCAACACCAAGGCGCACCAGGACGTGGCTTTCCGCGTCGCGCGGGAGGGGATCGTCCTGCTCAAGAACGAGCCCTCCATGCTGCCGCTCGACCTCGCGAAGCTGAAGACGATCGCGGTGATCGGCGACAACGCCCTCCGCCGGTTCGCCGCGGGGGGCAACGCGGCCGGCGTGAAGGCTTT
Source organism: uncultured Acidobacteriota bacterium (assembly GCA_963697835.1). Classification (GTDB taxonomy): domain Bacteria; phylum Acidobacteriota; class Vicinamibacteria; order Fen-336; family Fen-336; genus DATBSL01. The sequence goes on from CAVOPG010000002.1 coordinate 507,139, forward strand.
CCACGAGATCACGGCGCTTGACGGCATCCTGGAGCGCGTGGGCGGCCGGGCCGACGTCCTCTTCTCGCAGGGCTACCGGCAGCCCGCACCTCGGCGCGGCTCCCCGCGCGACGTGGCCGGCGTGCGGACGAGCGAGCTGACCGCGGCGTCCCCGGAGGAGGCGAAGGAGCTGGCCGGCCGCGCTGTCGACGACCGCGCGCCATGCCGACGCGGTCGTCTTCGTCGGCGGCCTCACGCACCAGGCGTTCGCCGACGACGAAGGCGTCGACCGCCGCGACCTCTCGCTGCCCGCGCACCAGGACGAGCTCATCGCGCGCCTCGTCGAGGCGAACCCGCGCACGGCCGTGGTGCTGATCGCCGGCTCCCCGGTCGACATGACCGCGTGGCTCGCGAAGACGCCGGCCGTGCTGCTGGCCCCGTACGGCGGCTCGGAGGCCGGCCACGCGCTCGCCTCGGTCGTCTTCGGCGACGTCAGCCCGTCGGGCAAGCTCCCCTGCACCTTCCCGAAGTCGCTCACCGACTCCCCCGCCCACGCCGCGGGCCTCGCCCGCCAGTTCCCCGGCGAGGGCGGCAAGGTCTGGTACGACGAGGGCCTCCTGGTCGGCTACCGCTGGAACGACGCGAAGGCGGTCGAGCCCCTCTTCCCGTTCGGCCACGGCCTCAGCTACACGCGCTTCCAGTACGCCTCTCTGCAGCCGAAGCTGACGGCGGCGGCCGACGGCCCGAGCGCCACGCTGCAGCTCCAGGTCACGAACACCGGCGAGCGCGAGGGCGCCGAGGTGGTCCAGGCCTACGTGCGGCCGGTGAAGCCCCCGGTCACGCGGCCCGAGAAGGAGCTGAAGGCGTTCGCGAAGGTCCTGCTCAAGCCGGGCGAATCGAAGACCGTCACCCTCGCCCTCGGCCCCCGTGCCTTCGCCTACTACGACCCCGAGGCGAAGGCCTGGCGCATCGCGAAGGGCCGCTACGAGTTCCTCGTCGGCGCCAGCTCGCGCGACATCCGCCTCACCGGCAGCGTGGAAGTGGCGCAGGCGCTCCTGAGGTGAGGCCACGCGCGCCCGCCGCCTCTTCTCCGACTGAACTCCCTGCGCCTGCCCTACAGCCGGCCTCCAGCCTCGAGGACGGCCCTGTTCCGGCGTGCCGTTTCCCAGGCCTTCCGCTCAGCGGCGGTCAATGGGAGCGACTTGTCGACGACCATCTCCTCGTCGAACGCTTTCGTGGCCTCCCGCAGTTCCTCGGGCTTCATCCGCTCGTATCTCGCGACCTGGCCCTTCCTGAGCTTCATCGTCTCTGCCTCCGGTAGCGTCCCTTCTCCCTCTCGGTGCAGCGGGTCCCCCGTCGAGTCTGGCCCCCACACGAGCAGACTTGTCCTCGCCGATGTGTCGGGGGTAGGGAGCCCGCCGTAGAGGCCCAGCTGCAGGATCGTCCCCGCCGCCGTCTCCCGAGCGAGCTTGGCATCGGCCACCTCGTACGACCACTGGCCCAGCGAGCTGGCCGCCGCCACCTTGAGCAGGACGTCCGGCCGCCCGAACCACTGGCCGTGTTGAAGGGCCGCCTGATACACCACGTCGACACCAGACCGCATCGCTTCCAGCGTTCGCGCCGTCGCCGTGTCCGGGTCACGCAACTCCGACAGGTCGACGATGGACTTCCCCGGAGCCCGCAACGATTGCACGTAGGCCCGCTCGTGCTCACGCCCCCGCTCAAACAGGATCTCGAGCAGCGGGTCCTCCCGCCAGGGTCGCTCCATCTCCCCCAGCGCCGTCGCCATCTCCAGCGCGGTGCCGTGCCGGCAGCAGAGGAACTGGTTGAGGTCCGTCGCCGAGAGAATGAGCCCGTCGCCCGCCCGCCTCACCTGGCCTCGCTCCTGGTCACTGCTTGCTTCTTGTTCGAGTCAGGGTCATCGAGCCAGCTCTTTCAGCAGTTGGTCGTAGTCGGCATGCGACCCGATCCAGAACCAGATGATCTCGTCCCGATCGCGTACGCCGAGGGCACGGTAGGCAAGGCCGATTCGCACCGAGTGGATCGGCCGACTGGCGTCCACCTGCTTGAAGCGAAGGCTCGGATGTGACGGGTCCAGTCGGAAGAGACGATAGGCGGCACGAGCCCGCGTTTGAACCCTTGCCGGCAGCCGCCCGAACGCCAGGCGGAACCGCTCCGACGTCCTGGAGTTCACTGCTCGTCGGGGTCGAGCGGGAGCGTACGACCGGATCGGTGCTCAGCCAGGGCTTCATCCGCAAGTGTAGCCAGCGCACTACCCGAGGCGGCCAGCCGTGCCTCCCAAGCACGCTCCGCCTCGATCTCCGCGCGGATGGCCGCCGCCAACTGGTCCTGCTCGCGTTCCGAAAGCTTCTCAGCTTCCTTGAACGCGTCCTTGAGCGCCTTGGTCATCACCGTTTCCGATTCCATTCTCCCTCCCTTCCTGCCACCGGACAACGCCCCGGTGCGCCACCGTCCCGGCTCAGAGTCTCTCCCACCGACTGGACGGCCCAGGTCCGCATGAGCCCGCGAAGAAGCAGGAAGCCGATGTCCTGGAATGGCCAGCATCGGCAGCGGCCGGCCCTGTTAGCATCTGCCGACATGACCCGGGCCAAGACCAGGGCTCTTCGACCGACCGACGCCGGGAGAATCGAGGGGATCCTGCGGCGGTTCGGTGCCCTGTGGGCGGATGCAGAGAGCCCTGGCCGTGAAGCAGGTGCGAAAGGGCGAGCTCGGGTGGCAGATCGAACTCCGCGTGCGTGACAGCATCGACGTCGTCGGTGGGCCGCTCCTGGACGAGGAGCAGTCGGACAGCGGATCACGGGGGCGCGGCTAGAGGCCCGGCCGTCACCTACCGGCGAGCCGCCGACCAGCCTCAGCGAGATGCGCGGGCCGGCCGTCGGCGACGACGAGCGACCGGCCGAGCCGGAGACAGCCCAAGCTCCCTCTCGACGTCCTCCAGCGTCATGCCCGAGCCGGGAGGGCACTGTTCCCGCGACCGCCTGATCAGCTTCACGAAGCCCGGGTGCGTCGAGACAAGGAAGTTCTCACGCTCCTCATCGGTCAGCAGCCGCAGCACTGCGACCGGCCGGCCGCGGCGCGTCAGCACGACAGGACCGCGTCTCGCCTTGCGCGCGTAGTCGGCAAGAGGCGCCCTCGCCTCCGTCAGCTCGACTCGAGTCATGAAAGGTCGATCTCCACTCCGCCGATGAGCACGCGCTCCCTGACCTTGATCCCGACCGCTCGAATGGTCACGCACGGCCCTGCCAACTCGCTGGCCTCATAGTACACGCGCAGGTGGCCCACTCGTAGCACCCACGGCGCCAGTGGGTTGGCCCGTAGAGGCTTCCGGTTCCGAGTCGGGCGACAAGGCTCCTGTCGAAGCTGCTCTCGCACCGCGCCGAGGATCGTCGCGCGGTCGCGGCCCGAAAGGGCCTTGATCTGGTCGCGAGCACCCGGCCCGAACTCGATCCGGTACGCCATGGAACGACACCGATCGTAGGGCCGGCCCTGGACAGGACAGGTCCGGTCGCCCCGGGTCCGGCGCAGGACCGGTCGCGCTGAATCCCCACCGCAGCCGGACCTTGGGCCGCCTGGTGGGCCGCCCCTGGCTTCAGGGCGTCGTGACCAACGGCAGCGCGATGATCTGGGCCAACCACTCGCGACGAATCGTCGTTGTAATGCGGTCCATCGTCAGCCCACCTCAGTCAGTCTGCCAGCTCGAGAACGATCGGACAGTGATCGCTGAACTGCCAGGGGTCCGGCTCCCCGCTGTCCTTCACGAAGCAGGCCCGGACACGCGGAACCAGGGACTTGCTTACGAACACGTAGTCCGTCTGCCAGGGAACGGTGCTGTTGGGATGGCGCTGCGTCCGAACGTGGAGGCAGCGCTCGTTCTCGCACGGACAGTCCTTGAGTCGCGTACGAGGGGGACGTTGCAGGCCTATCTGGTGGCCAAGACAGTCGAACAGCCCCAGGGTCGCGACTCTCTCCAGGGCGTTCCGATGCCGTGGCCGGTGGGGCCCCAGCCACTGGGTCGAGACGTTCAGGTCCCCCGCGAGAACGACCCCCTTGGTCGATCGGCTGTCCAGAAGAGGAGTCAGGTCCGACAAGAGCTTGTGGACAGTCGTCACCGTGTAGCCTTCTTCGAACGTTCCGTACGCGCTCACGAGCACGACGCCCTTGCCCACCTCGGCAACCGCCAGCGAGCCCGCGAGGGTGCGATGCAGGCTTACTCTCTTCGCCTTCTTGCTGTAAGGTGACTGGGCATCGACGAGCTCACGGATAGGGCCAGCAAACGACACCACGGCCGAGCCCCACTTTCCCCGACCCTCGATCCCCTCTTTCCGGTGCACGCGACGGTCAGCCGGCAGACCTGGCGGGGGGACGGTCTCCTGGAGGAGGGCGTAGTCTGGATTCAGGCTCTCCAGGTACTCCCAAGCCGCTGTCTGCTGTCGAGCACCCCGCCGACGCCAGTGATCCATGTTCCACGACACGACTCGAACCATGCTCCCTCCCGCTGTGGGGCGTACCCCGACTCTCCCTTACTCTTCCTCGGTGACGGCGTCCCCGCGCTTCCGAGTCGCCGCGGCCTTTCGCGCGGCCGTCTGCCACTGGTGCCCGCACTGGTTGCAGTGACGATCGGGATCGTCTCCGGTGACACAGCACCCCCCGAGCACGAGGCGACCCGAAGCCAGTTCCTCCTCGAGATCCTGGCCCCACGCCGGCATCCCGAAGGCGATCCTCGCGATACTCCGGGACCCGCACTGCGGGCACTTCCCGCGTCGCCCCAGCGGCGTGGTGTCTTCCCTGGGCTTCATGTCAGGCTCCCGTCCCGCCGCCGAGATAGCGCTTCATCTCGAAGATCAGCTCGAAGACCCGCCCGTCGTCCTCCGCCCCCGTCCGGCCGAGGAGCCCGTCGATCCACTCCTGGGGCAGCGCCTTCCGCCCGTGCAGCGCACCGACGACGGCGCCGACGATCGCCGCCACCGTGTCGTTGTCCCAGGTGTCGTTCACCGCCCGCAGGATGGCCAAGCGCGGCGAGTCGGCATGCCGCTCGAGAACGGCGAGCACCGAGGGGATCGTCTCCAAGAGGAAGGCGGCCGACCCGAACTCATCCGAGACCTCCCGGACCGACCGCCCGGCCTCGAGGGTATCCCTCACCCGCGTCGAGACGAAGCCAGCGAGGGAGCCGCGATAGGATCCCCGGTGCGGTCCGTACCGCGGGGCGAGCTCGGTGTCCCCTTCCAGGGGCCCGGCCACAGCCACGAACCGCTCCAGCCACCAGCCCGGAGCCGGTGTGGCATCGAACCCGAGGGCCGACCACAGGAGAGCGGCGATCGCCACGCAGCACGCGTTCGACGTGCGGTCGTTGTGCGTCACCATACCGGCGAGGGCGGCGTCGGCCCAGACAGCCGGCGAGGGCGCCAAGAGATGAGGGACGAGCACGGGAGCGATCCGCATCACCGCCCCGTTCCCAGCCGAGAGCACACCGGCCTCCTCCCAGGGCCGCCCTTCCCTGAATCTCGCCCTGAACTCCCTCACCGACTGGCCGATGCCGAAGATCTCCCGCCGTGCGAAGCACTCGGCCAGATGCTCCGGCACCAGTCCCCCGTCGGCCAACAGCAGCTCCAGCGTCCAGAACGCCATCTGGCTGTCGTCGGTAGGCGTCCCCACCCGCCGCCCTCCGGCGTGCCGATTCGGCAGGTAGTTCGTGATCTCCCCGTGCGCCGCCCGACGCTCCCCCGGCCCCATCCCCTCCGACGTGTTCCCGAGGGCATCCCCGATCGCAAGGCCCAACAGCATCCCCTCGACGCGGTCGAGGTCGACCGGCGAAGGGATTGGCGGCGGCGCCTCGAGGAGGATTGGAGCCTTCTCCAGCCGGATCAAGCCCGAGTCGAACAGCCGCTCCAGGACCAGCCTGTTGTCGAGGACCACGTCAACCTCCCTGCCGGGTCGAGCGCACTCTCACCCCTCACGCCCGCGCAAGGAAGAGGCACGTCAGCCTGAGCGCTTCCGCTTCCTTGACGTCGAGAGGCGCTCCCAGGCGACGGAGCAGGATAGTGTTCATGCCGCCGATGCTCGTCGAGAAGGCCCAGTCTGACCCTCGCGCCGGCCTTGCGCCAGGGCCTTGGCGACCCGGTCCGTCGGTCACGGGGAACGTGGACCACGTCCGGAAGGCCGCGCCCGGCTCGTGATCGTCGGCGCCGAGCCCGCACCGAGGTCGCGAGGCGGCCCGGCGGCCGTGCTCCTCGTCATGGCTCCTCCAGCCACGGAGTGAGGGTACCGCACAGGTGCGTCCCGGCAGGTCCCTCGGGGCACGAAATGGGGATGGCTAGCGCGCGAACGGTTGTCGCCTACCGTGAGTGCGCTCGTCGAGCCATCCACCCGGCGTTTCGCCGACCCGGTGAAGGGTGACGACAGGCCTGACTAGCGCCGTTTCTTGCGCGAACGAGCGGCCACCCGCTTGGGGGCGAGCCGCTTGCGAACCTCGGCGAGAGGGAGCGTACCGTGCTCGCGGGCGCTGGCTCGGGACCGCTCGATGATCTCCATGAACTTCCCGTTGGTCGCGAGAGTCACGCTCTCCCAGTCGTCGAAGCGCGTGAGAGGCATGACCGCAACGAGCGGACGGCCTTGTCTTGTGACCACAACCGGCTCTCGCAGACCTTCCCGCGCGTAGTCGGAGAGGGAGCCCGTGATCTCGCTCAGCCTGACGCTCTTCATCGGAGCTCCACCTCCTCTCCACCGATCAGCAAGCGACTGCGATCCTTGACGCCAACGGCCTGGATCGTCACGACTCGCCGCGGTTTCTCTTCCACGTCGAAGTATACGCGGAGATGGCCGATCCTCAGCTCCCACGGTGCCAGGGGATTGGGCCGAAGGCGCTTGCGGTTGCGGTTCTCGATAGTCGGCTCGTAGGCGAGCCGTCGATCGAGGGCGCCGAAGACGGTCGCACGGTCGCGGGCCGAAAGCCATTCGAGATGCGCCTCCGCCTCGCGGGTGACCTCGATTTCGAACCGCCGCCGCGTCTCCAAGCGTGTGCTCACCCTCCTGGCGGCGGAGTGTGCCACACGCCCCGGACAACTCAGGTCCGACACCATCCTGCTAGCATCTGCGGGAATGGCCGGCGCCGCGGCAACAGCCCTTCGCCCAACCGACACCCGCAGAGTCGAGGGAGTCCTTCGGCAGTTGGGGGCACTGTGGAGTGCTCCGGTGCTCGCCGGTATGCCCGTCGCGCTGAACCCCCGCCTCAGCCGGACCCTGGGCCGCCTGGTGCGCCGCCCCTGCCGCATCGAGATCGGCCCGAGAGCCCTAGCCAGCGAGAAGCGGCTCCGGGAGGTCTTGACGCACGAGGCCGCCCACGCCGCTCTGGCCACGAGAGACGGCGCTACTCCCCAGACCCCGCACGGACCCGAATGGCGCGAGCTGATGGCCCTCGCCGGCTACCCAGAGGCGAGAGGCGCCCACTGGCGCTGCCGCAGCCTCGGAGGCCAGAGCAGGCCGGAAAGGCCGGCCAAGCCCGAGGCGCCGCCGCCCCTCCACGACCACTGGTGCCCGGTTTGCCAGTCCAGCCGAACGGGCCGGCGGCCGGTGAAGGCCTGGCGGTGCGCCGCCTGCGTCGCCGCCGGCCTCGACGGCAAGCTCGAGATCATCCGCAGGGCGAGGGGGCCGAAGGGAGCCCGATGACGACACCGGCCCCCTGCCCCTTCTGCTTCCCGGCCGAGGACCGGATCGCCTTCGAAGACCGGCTCACGCGAGCCCTCTGGGATGCCTTCCCGGTGAGCGAAGGCCACCTGCTGATCGTCCCGCGCCGGCACGTCCCGACCTGGTTCGACGCCTCGGACGAGGAGCGAGCGGCCATCACGAGAGCGATCGACCGCGGCCGGGAGCTGATCGAAAGCCGCCACCACCCCGACGGCTTCAACATCGGCATCGAACGTCGGCGAAGCCGCGGGCCAGACCGTCTTCCACCTCCACGTCCACCTGATCCCCCGCTACAACGGCGACGTCCCCGACCCCCGCGGCGGCGTCCGCCACGTCATCCCCGGCAAGGGCAACTACCTGGCGCGACAAGTGATGCCGACCCCCGACCCGGAGCGCCAGGTCCAGTTCCTCTTCAACGTGCAGCGCCTCATCTCCGACGGGAGCTTCGTCGCCACCTACAAGTTCGCGCTGCTCCTGGCGCTGGCCGACCTCGCGGTCGAGCGAGGCGACGACACGACCGAGTCGCTCCCGCTCGACACGCGGGATCTCGCCGAGAAGTTCGTCGACCTGTACTGGCGGCAGGTCCTGCCCTGGGTGCCGGGCCGCGGCGGCGCGACCGGCCGGCTCGCACAGGCCACGGGCCAGGGAGCCGCGGTGCTGAACCGCGTGGCCGCGGCGCACGAGCAGTTCCAGGGCTCTCTCCCCCGCCTCCGACGGGACAAGGCGGCCTGGGACCGACTTCTGCGACGACGTCGCGCGAGACGATCGAGGTCATGCCCCTCTGGAAGCTCCAGACCGTCGGCCCCGACAAGCTCCACTTCCTCTACCCCAACGTCGGCAAGGGAGACCGCATCGGGCTCCACGGCGAGGCGGTCTACTGCCTGCGCCGCTTCCGCGATCTGATCGGCGACATGGCCGAGACCGCCTGGGTCCGGTTCGTCCGCCGCCTGCCGCGGAATCACGCCCTCCTCGGCGAGGGGCCCGACCTGCGCGAGTTCCTGTTCGGCTCCGACAGGTCGGCGCTGCACCGCCGTGCGGGACCTGCTGCGCGAGGTCGAGGGGAACCGCTGCTTCTACTGTGCGGACGCCATCCGCGGCGAGCCCGTCGTCGACCACTTCGTCCCGTGGGCCCGCTACCCTCTCGACCTCGGCCACAACTTCGTCCTCGCCGATGCCCGCTGCAACGGCGGCAAGCTCGACCGCCTGGCGGCCTTCGAGCACCTCGAGCGCTGGTGCGCACGCAACGCGCGTCCGGACTGGACGGCGGCGCTCGAGGCGCGGCATGCTGCCCCACGACGTCCGACGCACGCAGCGTGTCGCGGGCTGGGCCTACGCGCAGGCCGAGAGTGGCGGCGCCACCGTCTGGCAGCGAGGCCGCGACGGCCTCGTCGGCCTCGACCCACGCTGGCGGGCCGTGCTGCAGCCGTAGTGGGGCCGGTCGCGCAGCGTGTCATCGGATTCGCCCGCCGCGCGCCGGGCTCAATCGCTTCCCAGTCGCCATGGCCCCCGCGGGGGCCACTAGCTGAGCTCGTGCGTCCCGCGCTTGATCTCGTCCAGGATCGGCAACAGGAAAGCACGAAGCACCCGAAGGATGCCTGCGGTGACCTCCGGGTTCGCGGGGATTCCCGAGCGGCGAGCGAATGCGCGGATCTGGACCGTCCTGGCCGGGTCCTCCCAATAGGCACTCGTCAGCGCTACCGGCTCCTCTTCGGGGATGGGAGTGCCGCGTCTCGCGAACGTTCAACGAACGGACTCGACGAGGGTCGGTCCCTCGAACCCTCGATGCTCGGCCAGGTGCTGAACGTCGAAGAAGTCCTTGATGCGACTGTTTCGCTGGCCCAGCACGACCATCGCCTCGAGCTTCTCTGCCCGCCCCTTGCGGCGGGAGGGTCGCGGCCCGTACGCGCCCAGGGCCGCCTCCAGCTCCCTGGCGACCGCCTCCCGCAGCGACTGCGGGGCGAGCACCTCGGCCTCGCTGCCGAACTGCAGCACCCAGCGCCGGATCTCGCTCGTCTCGGCGACGCGCAGGTGCAGGACGAGCCCGCCGTCGAGACGCTCCTGCACCCGCGCCGTCTTGTGCCAGCGCCGCTCGCGGATCCACCGGGCCTGCCGCGGGGCGAAGCGGATGGAGACGGCGACCGGCTTCTCCCCCTTCTGGATCGCGAAGGCGTCGGCCATGTACTCGTCGAAGCGGAAGGTCGGCGGGATCTCGTAGCTCGCGGTCGCGAGCGTCGTGCGGCGGATCCGGTGGAGCGCGAAGATGCGGATCTGCTTCCGCGCCTCGTCCCACCCGGCGACGTACCAGTCGCCGCGGTGGTTGAAGAGGTGATAGGGGTGGAGGGTGCGCTCGCGCGGTGCGGTTGCTGCTCAGGCTGCGGTAGCGGACGAGGAGCGTCCGGCGCAGGCGCAGGGCGGCGAGCACGTCGCGGAAGACCTGCGCGTCGGGCGTGTGGAGGGGCCCGGGGTCGAGGCTCAGGAAGTCGTCGAGGCGCGCCGGCGAGACGCGCACCTCGCGCGGGAGCAGGTCCTGGATCTTGCGGAAGGCGCTCGCGAGGTCGGCCTCGAAGGGCGTGCCGCGGTACTGCGCGAGCACCTTCTCCGCGAAGTAGAGGGCGACGAGCTCGCCCTCGCTCAGCGTCACGAGGGGCAGCGCCACCGTGGGCTCGGTCAGCCGGTAGGTGCGACTGCGCCCGGTCGAACTCGAGCGGGACCCGCCAGTCGTCGCGCAGGAAGTCGAGGTCGCGGTAGGCCGTGCGCACGTTGACCTCGAACTCGCTCGCGAGGTCGGTGGCCTTGAGCGGCCGGCCCGAGCGCAGCCGGCCGACCGCCCACAGCAGGCGACGCAGCTGCGGCAGCGTCGAGATCGCCCGCGCGGTCGACGCCGTGCTTCCGGCGAGCGGCTTTCCCATCGGCCCGGTCACCCTTGGCGACACGTCATTGCCCCTATTACTACCCCTTCTTGGCGATAGTGTCTCTTCTCGTGGCTTCGATACCGTCCGCGTGGTTCTAAGGGAATAGCGACTGCCCCTCCAAATGGGCCAGGAAAGCTGCGACCGGCAGGACGTCGATCCCATCCGCCGTCTTCTGGCGGCGGTCGCCGCGGCAGACGACGATGCCGCGCACTACGTGCGGCAGGTCCGCGATGGCACGAAGGCCGCGCAAGTCGGCATCGAAGACCTTCCGCCCTGACCTGACCTCGAGTGCGACGAGGTCTTTGCCGCGGCGCAGGATGAAGTCGACCTCCAGGCTCGATCCATGGCCCGAGGCCCAGTACCCCCAGTCTTCGAAGAGGTCGCGGTAGTCGCGGTAGGCCCGGAGCACACTCGCCACCCAGCCCTCGAAGAGGGGGCCGCGCTCCTCCGCGGTCGGCGGCCCCAACTGGCGCTTCATCGCCCGGGGGAGGCCCGCATCGGCCCAGTAGAGCTTGGGGTGCCGCCGTTCACGGACTCGGAGCTTGGCTTCGAAGGCCGGCAGGCGAAAGGCCAGGAGCGTGTCCTCGAGTATCTCGAGGTAGTCGGCCACGGTGGTCCGCGCCGCGCCGGCGTCGCGGGAGATCCCGGAGACGTTGATCACCTCGCCGTGAAACAAGGCGGCCACGGGCAGAAAGCGGGCGAACCCCGGCAGGTTTCGGACGAGCGCCTCCGCCTGGATCTCCTCCTTCAGGTAGAGCTGGGCGTAGGCGGTGAGAGCCACGCCGCGGTCGGGCGCCGTCCAGATGACGGGAAGGGTGCCGTACCGGAGCGCCTCGTCGAGGTCGAAGTCCTCCCCCAGCTCCTCCGGCAGAAAGGGGTGGAGGTGGCGGCGCACGGCACGCCCGGCGAGCAGATTGGTCCCCGCGGTCTTGAGCTTGCGGGCGCTCGATCCACAGAGGACGAAGCGAAGCCGCCGATCCTCGATGTAACGATGGACCTCGTTGAGCAACGGAGGGAGGCGCTGGACCTCGTCCACGACGACCACGGATCCGGGAGGTAGACCCCGCAGCTCGGCGGCAAAGGCCCCGACGTCCGCGAGGTAGGACTGGTAGAGGGCTTCGTCGAGCAGGTCGACCCGATGGCCCTGCGGGAAGGCATTTCGGATCCAGGTGCTCTTGCCCGAGCCCCGCGGGCCGAAGACGAAGAACGAGCCCTTCGGTGCGGTGAGGAGGCGCGGGTAGGAGGTGGTGTCCATCTCGCCGTCATCATGCCGTGCAAAGTGACGAGCGACGGTCAGGTCTACGACTCCGTGCGCGTGGTGAGCCCGTTCGGCCCGAAGACCGCCTGAAGTTGACCGCGACCACGACCGCTGGTCCTACAGCGCAGCCGGTCTTTCCGCGCAGTAGGAATCAGGCTGTTCCCGGCCGCCTTGGCCTTGAGCGCGAGGGCGAAGTGGACCTTCGCTGTCCATTCGCCATGAGACCATCCGCCTCGTTGGAGGTGAGTCATGGCAGGCGAGCGAAGTCTTGCGGCGGCGTCGAGCGGAGGCTTAGACTGGTCGCGTCCGATCCCAGCGGAGCCCCGAGGAATGAAGCGCGCGACGTACGAGGACGTGCTGAACGCCCCCGAGAACAAGGTGGCGGAGATCCTCGACGGGGAGCTGTTCCTGAGCCCGCGGCCGGCGCCGCGGCACGCGGTCGCCGCCGTCGGCTGCTCGGGCGCTCTCGGAAGGCCGTTCGACGACGGCGTCGGCGGCCCCGGCGGCTGGTGGATCCTCGACGAGCCCGAGCTTCACTTCGGAGAGCAGGTCGTCGTGCCCGACCTCGCCGGCTGGCGGCGCGAGCGGCTGCCCGCCATGCCGGACGAGGCCTTCTTCTCGCTCGCCCCGGACTGGGTGTGCGAGGTGCTCTCGCCCTCCACCGAGCGCATCGACCGCGGCCGGAAGCTGCGCATCTACGCCGAGGCGGGCGTGGCGCACGCGTGGCTCGTCAACCCCGTCGGAGCGCACGCTCGAGGTCCTGCGGCTTCGGGAGGGCGCCTGGACGATCGTCGCGGTGTGCAGCGACTCCGACACCGTTCGCATCGAGCCCTTCGAGGCGATCGAGCTGGAGCTGGGCCGCCTCTGGGTGGATCCGCCGGCTCCGCGGTAAGGGCGTCGAGCCTCCGGACGAGCTGGCGGCGGCGCTCCGCTCGGCAGGCCACGCGAAATCCTGCTGCAGGAACGGCAGCTCACGCACGGATCCTCTACCTGCCCCACGCCGTGAAGCAAATGGAGTGCCTGTGCACTGCAAGAGCGACTGCCCCTCCAACCGGGCCAGGAAGGCCGCGACGGGGGCAGGATGTCGATCCCATCCGCCGTCTTCTGCCGGCGGTCGCCGCGGCAGACGACGGAGGCTGGTGGAACAGGCGGCCGTGCCTCTCGACGAACACCCGCACCGCCTCCAGGCTGGCCGTCGCGAAGCGGTAGTCGTCAGTCGTGATCGGCTGGGTGACGCTCTCCGGGCTGACCTCGAGGAGGTAGGCGAGCCTCCCCTCGGGGCCCGGCTTCCTCGATCCTGATCAGGCGATCCAGGAGGACGTCTTCGAGGCTCCGCCTTGTATCGAGCACGGCCAGGACCACGACCTGGGACCCGCGGACCCCGTAGACGATGCGGTAGGGCGCAAGGACGAGCTCGCCATACTGCTGGACGTGCAGGCGGCGCAGCTCCGGCACGACGCGCCCGCGCCCGGCCAGGCTCACGAGCGACTTGGCCCGTGCCTCGAGCCGATCGAGGGTCGCAAGCGCGGCCTGCGGGCTTCGGTCGGCCAGGTGGGCGACGATCGATTCGAGGTCGCGCCGGGCGGATCGGGCCCACAGCACCCTCCGCCGTGTCATCTCTTCGCCAACCGTGCGCGCAGAGGCTTGAAAACCCGCTCCTCCGGCACGCTGCGGCCCTGACGCACTTCGGCCTCGCCCTGAGCCAAGAGCCGCAGGAGCAGGGTCGCCTGCCGCAGCTCCTGGTAGCTCGCGAAGTCCATCAGCACGCCCTTGGGCTCGCCGCTCTGCGTGATGATGACCGGCCGGCGATTCTCGGCCACCGAGCGCAGCAGCTCGGCGGCCTTCGTCTTCATGTACGTCACCGGCCTGACGTCGTGCTCGATGCGCATTCTCACGCTCCTAGCGCCAAACCTAGTGCCAGAAATGGTACCACCCGCTCGTGGCCTGAGGTCGCGCCGGCCGATGGGCTGACACGGACCGCCATAGGAACGAGGAGGACGGAGGCGACATCGCCGACACCTACAAGACCGCCTGACTCGGTTCTCGCTGCGCGTTTCGGACCTTCGCTGTCCCTTCGCCATGAGACGATCCGCCTCGTCGGAGGTGAGTCATGGCCGGCGAGCGTAGTCTTGCTGCGACATCGAGCGGAGGCTTAGACTGGTCGCGTCCGATTCCAGCAGAGCCCCGAAGAATGAAGCGCGCGACATACGAGGACGTGCTGAACGCCCCCGAAAACAAGGTGGCCGAGATCCTGGATGGCGAGCTCTTCCTGAGCCCGCGTCCGGCGCCGCGCCACGCGGTGGCGTCGTCTCGGCTCGGCATGGTTCTCGGCCCCTTCGACGAGGGACCCGGTGGCCCCGGGGGCTGGTGGATCCTGGACGAACCCGAGCTTCACTTCGTAGAGCAGGTCGTGGTGCCCGACCTCGCCGCCTGGCGACGCGAGCGGCTGCCCGCCATGCCGGAGGAGGCCTTCTTCTCCCTGGCTCCGGACTGGATCTGCGAGGTGCTCTCCCCCTCCACCGGGCGCATCGATCGCGGCCGGAAGCTGCGCATCTACGCCGAGGCGGGCGTGGCGCACGCCTGGTTCGTCAACCCCCTGGAGCGCACGCTCGAAGTGCTGCGGCTCCGCGAGGGTGCCTGGACGATCGTCGCGGTGTGCAGCGATTCCGACGCCGTCCGCGTCGAGCCCTTCGAGGCGATCGAGCTGGAGCTGGGCCGCCTCTGGGCGGATCCGCCGACCCAGCCGTAGGCGCTCGTGGCCTCACAGGCACCTCCGTGAGCGATCGCCTGCGCGATCGGCTCGAGGAGCTGGTGCGGTGAGTGAGCCCGTTCGGCCCGAAGACCGCCTGACTCCACGTCCGCGAGGGGTTCAACGCCGCCGGCGGCGCCTCGCCGCCCGCCCGTACCGGCTCACTCCTTCGGCGACGTTTTCCGGGCCGCTCCCGTCCTCCAGGAGGCTGAGGGCGGTCGCGGCGTCCACCACGGGCACCGGCGACCCGCGAAACCCGCGCGGATCGCGGGTCACGATCAGGTCGCATCCGCTGGCTTCGGCCGCGGCGGCGCACACGGCATCCTCGAAGTCGGTCCACCCGAGCGAGAGCGCCCGCCGCAGGACGGCCTCGTCCGAAGGAGCCACGCCGAACACCGACAGCACCGCGTCGACGGCCCGCCGCGCGGCGGCCGCTCCCTTCCCCTGTCTCACCAGGTAGAAGAGCGTCGTCACGCCGTGCGCGGGCACGAGCGCCCCGAGGCGCTTCTGTTCGGCGGCAGCCCAGAGCCCCGCCGCCGCGTCCCCCTGCGGCGGACGGCCCAGGAGCGCATCGAGGATGACGTTCACGTCGACGAGCGGCTGCTTCACCGGTACTTCCGCGCCAGATACCGGCGGTAGGCGCCTTCGTCGGGGCGGAGGCCATCCAACTCCGCTCGCAGACGGGCGAGGAGTGGCGTGACCGGCGCGTCGCCTGCCGCCGGACCTCGAGAGACGAGGTCCAGGTAGCGCTCGACCAGACTCGAGACAGAGGTGCCGCGACGAGCCGCGAATGCTTTCGCCCGCTTCACGACCGACGCGTCCACGCTCAGCGTCAGCTTGTCCATGTACGTATTATGGCTGACTCGCAGTACGTATCAACTGCCGGGCCAAAGGGACAGAACGCCTCGCTGGACGACGTCCTTGGAACTCATGCACGTGTCGCTGTGCCACACTGTCTCGACCGGCACGAAGCATGAGAGCGCCGGGCGGGGTGTTCGCCTGGTCGAGGCGATGCTCGACTACGAGACGAAGCTTCGCCGTGACCTACTGCTCGGCCTGACCCTTCACCACGAGGCCGATCGGCCGCTCGCCCTGGGCCGTCTTCAGCCTGAGGTGGAAGACCTCGTGCCCGTATTCGTCCTTCGCCACCGCCGGGTAGTCCTTTCGCTCCGTCACCGCCGCCAGGTTCAGGGCCGCGGGATGGTTGGCGCCGATCGTCTTGGCGCTCATCTTGGTGAGCGCCGTGAACTCCGGGAGGGCGGCGGCGTCGGTGTCGTCGGCGAGCGGGGCGAGGAGGAGGAAGTCCGTGGTCGGGGCCACGCCCAGGTGGTTCCCGTCGCTCGGCATCTGCGCGTAGCGCAACGTGTAGAACCCGGCCTTGACCGGCTGGCCCCGGAAGTCGTTCGTCTTCTGCGGGAACGACACCACGCCCACCAGGGCCGAGGGCACGAGGCCGGGAAGGTCCTTGCGGAGCCAGATCTCGCAAGCCACGGTCCCGTCGGCGAGCTGGATGCGATACCCGCCCGGCTCGAGAGCGCCCATGACGGACGGCGCGGCCTTTCCCGTGAAGGCGCCGATCGTCTCCACCTTGCCCTGGGCGTGGGCGGGCGCCGCCATGGCCGGGACCACGGCGAGGCCGAGCATCAAGAGGGACGTTCTCATGACCAGAGCGCGGGTGTCGTCGCGTCTAGCGCGCGAAGCTCCCCACGAACGCGCTGCGCTTGTCGTGCGTCGTCCAGACCACCCCGAGCCCGGGGCCCCGATAGCCGTCGACCACGGACACGGCCGGGACCGCCTGCGTCGTCGGCGTGAGGGGCGGGTAGTACGTCGACTCGTTCCCGCAGTGACGGTCGCGCTCGCCCACCGTCCGCGTCTCGATGCGGGCGAGCTCGCCCGCCTCGAGGAGGGTCCGACGTTCGTCCGTGTCGCCGCCCTGGACCTCCATCCTCATCGGAGCCGACGCGGTCTGCACGACGTCGGCGAAGAGGTCTCCGCCCATCTCGCGGGCAAGGTCGAGGAGGGCCGTCCGCTGGGCGGGGGTCGCCTTTTCGTCCACGATCAGGACCGACCGGACAGGGAGAGGGCTCGCGAACGGATCTCCCAGCGTGGCGCTCGCCTTCACGACTCCCACCACGGTGAGCCCGGCCAGGGGGACGCCGTTCCACTCACCCTCGCGAACGCGCCAGGCCAGGATCGCCTCCTGACCGACAAGCCCCATCTCCGCGTTGGCGAAGCAGGGCCCCGTCCACACGTCGGCGCTCCGCGCCTCCACGTAGTCGCCCGACACGTGAGCCGCCTGGCTGACCGCGGGAAGGGCGAGAGCCACCGCCGCGACCATCGAAGACAACAACACCCTGCGCATGGTCCGCCTCCGGGAACAGGTTCCCTTCATTCTACCCGCCCCTTGCCCCAGCACGCGCGGCCGGGGGACGAGCAGTTGCCGGGCTCCGCCAGCCGGCCGTCGGGACCGATGCAGGTCTGCGTGTAGAGGCACCAGAAGAGGCCCCCTCCCCCTCGAGGGACCGTGGGATCGTCTTCGGCGGGCACGAACATCCCCTTCCACCGCAGGCACGAGCAGAGGTCGGCACGATTCGGGTTGAAGCGCTCATCCTCGGTCATCATCGCGCGCCTCCTCGGGCCGCCTCGAGGACCGCCCGCTTCACCGCCACGCGGGCGAGCCGGATCTTGTAGGCGTTGCCGCTCAGGGCCCGCGCCCCCTTCAAGGCGGCCTCACCCGCGGCCTCGGCCACCTCCTCGCTGACGGCCCGGCCAGCGAGGGCGGCCTCGGCCTCGGCGGAGGGCCAGGGCGCGGGCGCCACGTGACCGAGCACGACGCGCGCCGACTGCACTTTCCCGCCGCTCGACTCGAGGACGACCGACGCCGAGGCCAGAGGCCAGTCGAGGGCCTCGCGCTCGCGCACCTCGTAGGTGGCGCTGGCGCCGCTGGGCAAAGGAACGCGCACCTCGGTCAGGATCTCGTTGGGTCGCAGATCGTGCTCGCGCTCGCTCGCGGCCTTCGGGACGAGGAAGAACTTCTCGACCGGCACCTCACGCGCACCCTTGGGACCGAAGATCCGCACGGTCGCCCCCAGGGCGATGAGCGCGGGGGCCAGGCTCGAAGGGCTCACGAAGTAGGCCGGGCCCTGGTTTCCGAGGATGGCGTGGTAGCGGTTGTCGCCCTCGAGCGGCAGGGACTTGCCGCTCGGGTCCTGGCCCAGCAGGCCGAAGCCGGACCGGTAGTACCAGCACCGCGGCCGCTGACAGAGGTCGCCGCCGACCGTCCCCATGGCGCGGATCTGCGGGCTCGTCGACCCCGGAGACGGCGGTGAGGAGGGCGGGGTAGCTCTTCCCCACGGCGGCGTCGTCGGCGATCTCCTGGAACGTGGCCAGCGCGCCGAGGCGGAGGCCGGTCCGCTCGAAGTGGATCCCCCGCAGCTCGGCGATGCCCTTGATGTTCACGAGGCGCCGGGGCGCCGCCACCTCGTCCTTCATGAGCGAGAGGAGATCGGTCCCGCCGGCCAGGACCTCGGCATCGGCCCAGGTGGCGCCCAGCAGGCTCACCGCCTGCTCCTTGGTGGCGGGGCTGACGTACTCGAAGGCACGCATGTCAGGCTCGCCTCCCTTCGAGCGCCGCCAGGACGCGGCGCGGCGTGAGCGGGATGTGGGGAACCCGGACACCGATGGCGTTCGCCACCGCGTTGGAGATGGCGGCGCCCGGCGAGATGACCGGGGGCTCGCCGAGGCCGATGACACCGCGCTCGTCGTAGCCCTTGCCCGTCATCATGTGCACCACCAGCTCGCCGATGTCGGCGAGCCCGGCCAGCTTGTAGAACTCCATGTTGGGGTTGAGCATGCGTCCGGTGAGCCGGTCCGTGACCTTCTCCTCGTAGAGCGCGTACGAGATCCCCATGATGAGGGCTCCGTAGCACTGGCTCTCCGCCATCTTCAGGTCGATGACGAGCCCGCAGTCCTGCACCGCCACCAGCTTGTTGACCCGCACGCGGCCCGTCTCGACGTCCACGGAGACGTCGGCCATCTGGACGCCGCCCACGCCGCTGTTGAGGAGGGGGTGCTGGCCCTTGGGCGTCGTGCCCCGCGCGGTGACGGCCACGCCGCCGAGCTTGGCGCAAGCCTCCGCCCAGGCGAGGCTCTTGGCCGGATTGCCCTTGACCTGGATCCTCCCGTCCGACCGCCTCGAGCTCGGTCGGCGCGAACGCCGAGCGCCGGGGCCACCTTCTCGAGGAGCTTCTCGAGGGCGTCCGTGGCCGCGATTCGCGAGGACGCGGAGACGCCGCCGATCGTGGTGCTGCCGCCCGAGCCGCCCGAGGGCGGGATAGAGGCTGTCGCCGATCTTGAGGTCGATCGCCTCGAGAGGCAGGCCGAGGGTCTCGGCCACCACGATCTTGATGCAGGTCCGCGTCCCCGTGCCGAGGTCCTGGCTGCCCAGCTTGACCTCGACGGAGCCGTCGGGCTGGATGGTGACGTCGCAGTTGCTGTCGTGCCCCCGGCCGCCCCAGGTGTGGAGGGAGAGGCCGAGGCCGCGCTTCACCGGACCCGGCGCGTTGTCGCCGCGCGGGATGCCAGCTCTTCTTCCAGCCCATGAGGTCCGCTGCCATCTGCAGCTCTTCCTTGTAGACGTCGGCGCGGGCGCCGGTCAGGGCGATGTTCTGGAGCAGGAGGTCGAGGGGATCCCGACCCAGCTTGGCGGCCAGGTCCTCGAAAGCGCCCATGGTGACGAGGCAGGCCTGGGGATGGTTCGGCGCCCGCCAGGCCCGGGAGCTGCCCGACGTTCGTCGCGATCGCCGTGTGCTGGACGCGCCGGTTGGGAATGTCGAGCACGTACGGGATGGGAGGACGGCCGCCGCCTCCCACACCCCCGCTGCCCCAGCTGTCCGACTGCCAGGCGGTGACCGTTCCGTCCTTCCGGGCGGCGATCTTGACCTTCGCGTAGGCACGAGGGCCGCGAGCCCGCGATCGACTGCTCGGCGTCACGCTCGAGCATGATCTTGACGGGCTGGCCCCCCGCCTTCTTCGAGAGCTGCGCGGCCACGATCGTCCAGCGATCCGGCCCGAACTTGCTGCCGAAGCCTCCGCCGATGTGATCCTGCTTCACACGGATGTCCCCGGCCGGGATGCCGAGGGGTCCCGCCATCTGGGCCGCGATGCCCGAGACGTTCTGCGTGGACACGTGCACGAGCAGCTTCCCGTCCCCGTCCCATTCACAGACGGCGCCGTGGGCCTCCAGGCAGCAGTGGGTCATGACCGAGGCGCCGTACTCGCCCTCCGAGACGACGTCGGCCTCGGAGAAGGCCCGGTCGGGCTCTCCCTGGACTTGCTCGCCCGCCGGCTTGGCGTTCTCTCCGGCGCCCTGGAGGTCGTAGTCGTCGACGAGGTATGGGAGCGTCTCGTACTGGACCTTGACCGCCCGCGCGGCGTCTTCGGCCGTCGGCTCGTCCACCGCCGCCACGGCGGCGACCTCGTCCTTCCACCAGAAGATCTCCGTGCCGGGACCCTGGACGACCTGGACGGCCTTCACGCCGGGCAGGGCCTCCGCAGCGCTGGTGTCGACGCTCACCACCTTGGCGTGGGCGTGGGGCGAGCGCACGATCTTGCCGTGGAGCAGCCCAGGGCGGTTGACGTCGTAGGTGTACTTCGCCCGGCCCGAGACCTTGTCCGGGCCGTCCACGCGCGAGATCCTCTTTCCGATCAGCGTCCGCTTCTCGGCGACCGGCCACGTGTACTCAGCCACGGCGAGGCCCTCCTCTCTGGGTCCTGGCCGCCTGTCCCACCGCGGCCCGGACGCCCACGTAGGTTCCGCAGCGACAGAGGTTGCCGCCGAGGCCCGCCCGTACCTCCTCGGGTGTGGGATCGGGGTGCCGGTCGAGGAGGGCCTTGCACGCGACCACGAATCCCGGCGTGCAGAATCCGCACTGCTGGCCGTCGTTGTCGACGAAGGCCTGCTGGACCGGGTGCAGCCTCCCATCCGCGGCCAGGGACTCCACCGTGGTGATGGGCCGCCGCTCGGCGTCGATCGCCAGCACCGAGCACGCGTAGACCGGCTTGCCGTCCATGATGACGGTGCAGGACCCGCACGTCGCCCGGTCGCAGACGCGCTTGGCCCCCGTCAGGTCCAGCTCGTGGCGAAGGGCCTCGAGCAGGGTGACGCGGGGCTCCACGTCCACCGCGCGCGACCGGCCGTTGACGTCGAGCGTCACCTTGACCTTGCCCGGGCCGTAGACCTGGACCTCGGCGCCCGCCGCCCGGACGAGGCGCGGCCCGAGGACCACCGGGGCGGCCAGCGGGATCCCGGAAGCCTTCAGGAACGTCCGGCGGTCGAGGCCCCGCGTCGACTTGTCGTCGTGGGCGTCCTCGTCGTGCATCGTCGTTGCCTCCCCTCTCGGGTGCGTGGGTACGTGGCGGCTCTAGGACACCGGCGTCTCGCGCAGCACCGTCGGCCGCCCGCAGCAGACGCAGGGACCTGGCGCGTAGGCGACGATGTTGCAGATCTCGCAAAAGTAGTCGAGGTCGTGGAGCCGCCCATTTCGAATGGACCGCACCTTGATCGTCTCGATCTCGTCCGACGGGGTCCTTCGCGCGCGGACGACCAGCTCCCGCTCCCGGACACGGTCGTCCACGAACATCGCGGCCAGCAGGTCCCCGGACCTGAAGACGTAGCGGCCTCCCCCAGCCGTCTCCAGGGCGAAGTGCTGCGACGCCCCCGCGCACGGCGCGAGCGCCCCTCCCTCCCCCAGACAAACGACTCGCCCCCGCAGCTCGACGATCCCGTCCTCGCCGGCGCCAAGGCGCCGGAAGGGAGCGTCGGGCGGCGCGGATTCCACCGAGAGCATGAAGGCGAGCAGGCTGCTCACCGCCACCATGACCAGAGCTCCTTGAGCTGTTGCTGACTCCAGTAGCTACCCTCTCGGCGGCGTGTCTGTCAAGCCCCACTTTTCCCGACCTTGGCCGTAGACGAGCGACCGGAGGCCGCACGGGGTGGCCGCGCGGACCGGAGGATCGAGGACAATGACGTCCCGACCGGTCCGCCCTGAAGGAGGGACCCACATGCCACACGAGGGTGCCGATCCTGCCGTGCCCGACGGGACTGCCGCAATCAGCCGCAGGCAGATGCTCGAGAGGGTCGCTCTCGGGGCGGGCGCCGGATGGGTGTCCCCTTCCCTGGCTTTGGGGCGCGTCGCGGCGCAGGCCGCAGGGCCCGCCACCGTTGGCTGGATCACGACCACGCGGGAGCGGCCCTGGCAGGACCAGCCCGGAGCCGTGAGGTCCCGAGCGTCTTTCCAGGAGCCCTGGCACGTCGAGGTCCTGCTCGACCGGCGGCTCCAGGCGATCGAGGGCTTCGGCGCCTGCTTCAACGAGCTGGGCTGGGTGGCGCTCCGCGCCGTCTCCCTCTCCGACCGGGACGCCATCCTGCGCGAGCTGTTCGCGCCGGGGGTCGGGGCGAACTTCCGCAGCTGCCGCATGCCGATCGGCGCCAACGACTTCTCGCGCAACTGGTACTCCTACGACGAGACGCCGGACGACTTCGAGCTGCGCGACTTCAGCATCGCCAACGACCTCGAGACCCTCGTGCCGTTCATCCGGGCGGCCAAGGCGCACCAGCCGCAGCTCGCGCTCTGGGCGTCGCCCTGGAGCCCACCGACGTGGATGAAGCACAACCGGCACTACGCCGCGAGCCCGTCCCGCCCCGGCCAACCACCCAACGGGCTACGGCCCGACCAGGTCGGGACCGAGGGCAAGGACATGTTCATCCAGGAGGAGCGCTACCTGGCCGCGTACGCGCGGTACTTCGAGCGCTTCGTCGAGGAGTACCGGAAGCAGGGCATCGACATCGCGATGGTGATGCCGCAGAACGAGTTCAACTCCAATCAGCCCTTCCCGAGCTGCTGCTGGAGCCCCGAGGGCCTGGCTCGATTCGTCAAGCACCTCGGCGCGACGCTGGAGCCGCTCGGCGTCGAGGTGTTCCTGGGGACCATGGAGCGACCCGATCCCGCGCTGCTGAGCCCGGCACTGGCCGACGCGCAGAGCCGCCGGTACGTCAAGGGCATCGGCCTGCAGTGGGCGGGCAAGCACGCCCTGCCACGGCTCCACGAAGAACACCCCGAGCTCAAGCTCTACCAGAGCGAGCAGGAGTGCGGGGACGGGGCGAACGACTGGCGCTACTGCCGCTACGCCTGGACGCTCATGAAGAGGTACTTCGAGGGGGGCGTCAACGCCTACTACTACTGGAACATCGCTCTCGAGAAGGGCGGCCGCAGCCGCTGGGGCTGGGCCCAGAACTCCCTCGTCGTCGTCGACGCGGCGGCGAAGACCTATCGCTACAGCCACGAGTACTACCTGCTGAAGCACCTGAGCCGCTTCGTGCAGCCCGGCGCCCATCGCCTGGCCCTGCAGGGGTGGAGCGGCTACGAGAACCTGCTCGCATTCGGCAACCCCGACGGCAGCGTCGTCGTCGCGACGCAGAACGACATGTGCGAGGAGATGCCGCTCCGGGTGCGGGTAGGAGGGAGCGTCGTGTCGGCCACGCTGCCGGCCGACTCCTTCAACACGTTCGTCGTTCCGCCCGCCTGAGCCGGACGACATGGCTCTGCCGCCTGAGGTCCGTTGCGGACGCGAAGTGCCGCACTGATCCCAATACAGACTGATTTCGGGACGGTGTGACGGGGCCGGCCCTTCGTCTCTCGGGGCGACAAGATCCAGTGCGAGCCGGAAAGGGGGCGCAGCCTTGCGTGCGCACGGACGGCGGCCTATCCTCGGCCGAGAGGTCCTCATGCTCGCGCTCCTGATCGCACTCGTTCTCGCGCCGCCGCCCCAGTTGGCGCGGGTCACGAAGCCCGGATCAACGACCCGCCTTTTCGATACGCGGGATTCAGCCCGCGCCTGCGTGGATGCGATGGCCGCGGACCTGAAGGCCGAGCTCGATGCAAACCGCGCGGCGGGCTCGCGGAGAGCAGCCCCCACTACGAAAGGGACGGCGGACGACATCTGCGATGCGGGCACGCTCGTGAAGCTGGCTCCATTCACACGGCTCAGCCTCGTGCGAACGGAGGCTGACTACAGCCTGGTGCGAGTAACCGCCGGAAAGAACGCCGCGAAGCAGGGCTGGACGCACACCGCGGACCTCGCCAAGAGCGCCGCGGAAGCTGAGGCGGAGCAGGAGCAGCAGCCTCAACCGGCGGACGCCGCAGGGGCCGCCCGAAGGCAACAGGAAACCGAAGGCCGAACCGAACCGGAGGAGGAGGAGGCTTCGGTTCGCAGGATCTACCTGGATACGAAAGAGGCGCTGCGCCAGGCTTGTCTCGCGTTCGACCACAGCGCGAAGCTGCGCGACATCATCGCTCGGGCTCCGATTGATGGACCGCGCCTCGACGCCTATACCAAGGCGCTTGAAGAGCAGCGCAACTGTCTCGTCATGGTCCTCAACGGCGGCGACACCGTAGCCACTGAAGCGGCTCGGCGGCTCCTGGGCATGATCCCGCCGACGTCCGCACGATAGGAGGAGAGCGCGCCCCTCGAGGTGCTGTAACCCTAGTTGCCTGTCGTTGGTCCGGTCGGTGACAGCAGACGGTCTGGGAGCGGCGCATCCAGCATCCGCAAGCTCAACCGCGGCTTGCCGTCCGCCCCGACTACGATACTGGTCACCGCGGCCCTGCTTCGGAAGTCGCCGCCGACTTCTTCGACCGCCAGGACGGTTCCCGGGGTGACAGGCAGGTGCTTCACCCTCACGAGGGCCAGCCTCGGCGCGAGGTGCTCGGCGACCACCTCCTCGTCCTGCGCGACGCCTCCTGGCGTTTGGTCCGCATCGAGGTGGAGGCGCAACAAAGGCCGGGGCCGCTGGCGCTTCACCGGCTGATCGCCAGGCAGCAGGTAGTGCTCGGCCGGCGGCTGGTCGCCTCCGCCCGGCGGGTTTCGGCCCAGGAACATCACTCCGACCCTTGTGACACTCCCCGAAGAGCGGGTGTTCCGGACGAGAGCAAAGACCCGGTAGACGGCTTCGACGAGGTCGTACTGGCGGAACGGGACGGGCATCGGTAACGAGAGGTGCAGGACTCGGCCGATGCTGACCGGGTGCGACATGAGCACGCCAACGCCGCGGAGGCTCGCATCTACGCAGGACGTCACCTCTTCCCATGTCGTCCCGTCTGCCTCACGGCCCCGGACCCGCACGGGCAGCTTGATCGGCACGCGTCTTCGCTGACGCCGCTCCGCTCGGCCTGCCCACTGCTCCATGGTCCGGGTGAGACGCTAGCACAGCCGGGCCGTCGCCGCAGTGACGGCGGCCACTTCCCCGTGATCGTCCGTTTGCGCTACGAGGTGCCGGGCGTCGCGCCGACGGGCGGGGGCGCGGCCCCCGCCCCGCGCGTCCGTTCTTGACCCGAGCCTATCTCTCCACGGCGAGACAGACCCTGCCCTGATACCTGAACACGGTTTGTCCGCTGTTCAGATCGACCTCGCCGATGTTCTCGAAGCGCCCGCTCGCCCCCTGGAACCGGCCCGTCCCGCCGACGATCGTGACGGGATAGGACACGATGGCGAACAGCCCTGGGGCAACGGTGGCTGCCGTCGCCTGGGCATTGTCAACGGCGATGGTGTCTCCCGTCTCGGTCACAAAGTGATGCTGGACGGTGAAGACGGTGGTCCCATTCTCGCCAGGCGCGACCTCGAGAATCCTGGCCGCTACCGCCCCCTTGAGGTCACCGGTTGCCGTCCCCAATGACGTATTCGCATCCACTACCGCGAGGTTGGTGACGATCGATCCGCCGATCGGACCGCATCGCCGCGGTTGAGGATCCGGTTTGGCGACCGCCCAGGTCGCCGTGAGAAAACAGACGGCCGCGATCTGGACGAGCTTCATCTTGTCTTTCATGACAGCCTCCCTCTGTCTCCCTTAGGCGCAATCCGGGGACGAACGGGATCAAGGCCCCTTCATTCTGGGGGCCATGCGGGCATATCCTCTTCGCACGGGCCGAGGCCCGCCCCATGGAGACGCCCCCCGCGAACGCCGTGACACGCTTGCTCCTGGAGTGGAGGAACGGTGACCTGGGGGCCCTCGATCGGCTGATGCCGCTGCTGTACGACGAGCTGCGGCGGGTCGCCCGCCAGTGGCTCAGGCATGAACGCCCCGGCCACACCCTCCAGCCGACCGCCCTGGTGCACGAGGCCTACCTGAAGCTGGTCGATCTGCGCCGGATCCAGTGGCAGGACCGGGCGCACTTCCTCGCCGTCGCCGCGCAGATCATCCGCCGCATCCTCGTCGACCACGCCCGGCGCCACGCTGCCGCCAAGCGGGGCGGGGGCGTTCGCGCGCTCACCCTCGAAGCGCCGCTGGAGCCGGCCGCCCTCCAACGTGAGTTGAGCGTTGTCGCTCTGGACGACACCCTCTCACGTCTGGCGGCCCTGGACGCGCGTCAGGCGCGGCTCGTCGAGCTGCGCTTCTTCGGTGGGCTCAACGTCGCGGAGACGGCCGAGGTCCTGGGCATCTCGTCCGCCACCGTCAAGAGGGAGTGGCAGACGGCAAAGGCCTGGCTGTACCGCGAGCTCAAGTCTGAGACATGACACCTGAGCGCTGGAAGCTGGCAAAGGAAGTCCTCGGCACGGCTCTCGATCGGCCAGCCAGGGAACGCGCTGCCTGGGTCGCCGAGGCCTGCGGCGGTGACGCCGAGCTGCGCGCCGAGGTCGAGTCGTTGCTCGCGAGCCACGGCGAGGCGAACGGGTTCCTGGAGACCACCGCCCGCGACGCCGTCCTGCGATCGGTGATGCAGGCCCGGCCCGAGGCGCTGGCCGGCGCCCGCATCGGTCCCTACAGGGTGCTGAGCGAGATCGGGCGCGGGGGCATGGGCGCCGTGTACCTCGCCGAGCGGGACGACCAGGAGTATCGCAAGCGGGTGGCCATCAAGCTGGTCAGGGGCGACGTGGACTCCGCGTCCCTGGTGCGCCGGTTCCGGCAGGAGCGCCAGATCCTGGCCGAGCTGGACCATCCCAACATCGCCCGCCTGCTCGATGGCGGCACCACGGACGAAGGCGCCTCCTATTTCGTGATGGAGCACGTCGAGGGAGTGCCGATCGACGCGTACTGCGAGGCGAGGGGACTCTCTGTGGACCAGCGGCTGGATCTCGTTCGGACCGTCTGCTCGGCGGTGGGCGACGCCCACCGGAAGCTGGTGGTCCACCGGGACCTCAAGCCGGGCAACATCCTGGTGACGGCGGAAGGCACGCCGAAGCTCCTCGATTTCGGCATCGCCAAGCTCTTGACGCCGCAGCCGGGATCGGAGCTCACCGTCACCGGCACGAAACTGATGACGCCCGAGTACGCGAGCCCCGAGCAGTGGCGTGGAGGCTCGGTCACCGCGGCCAGCGACATCTACGCGCTGGGAGTCCTTCTCTATCGCCTGCTCACCGGCCGCGGCCCCTACCGGGTGGGCTCGGGCCTACCGCATGAGCTCGAGCGAGCGATCTGCGAGGAGGATCCGGCGCCACCCAGCTCGGCCGCCGCTCCGCCGATGCGGCATCGGCTCGCCGGCGACCTCGACGCCATCGTCCTCAAGGCGCTGCGCAAGGAGCCAGAGCGTCGCTACGGCTCCGCCGAGGAGCTCTCGGCGGACATCCGGCGTTACCGCGAGGGGCTACCGGTAACGGCGCGGAAGGACGGGCTCGTATACCGCGCCGGTCGGCTCCTCCGGAAGAACAAAGCGGTGGCGGTGACGGCCCTGACCATGGCCGCCACCGCCGCGATCGTCTCGGCTTTCGTCTATCACTGGGCGCGGGTTGGCGGCACCGGCGCGCCCATCACGCCCGCCGGGACGATCACCTCGCTCGCGGTGCTGCCACTCACGAACCTCTCCCGCGATCCCGAGCAGGAGTACTTCGCGGATGGGATGACAGAGGCGCTGATCACCGACCTGTCCAGGATCGGGTCCTTGCGGGTGATCTCGCGCACTTCCGCCATGCGATACAGGGACACGACGAAGCCGCTGCCGGAGATCGCGCGCGAGCTGCATGTCGACGGCATCGTGGAAGGCTCGGTGCTCCGTTCCGGCGACCGGGTGCGGATCACCGCCCAGCTCATCCGGGCCTCCGACGATCGGCACCTCTGGGCCGAGAGCTACGAGCGCGAGCTGCGCGACATCCTGGCCCTCCAGGGGGCGGTGGCCCAGGCGATCGCGGGAGAGATCAAGGGCCGGCTCTCGGCCCAGCAGCAGGCGCATCTCACGAGCCGCCCAGCGGTCAACCCCAAGGCCTATCTCGACTACGTGCGGGGGCGGTATTTCTGGAACCGGCGCAACGAGGAGTCCCTGAAGACCGCCGTTGGCTACTTCCACGAGGCGCTCGTGGAGGACCCAACCTACGCTCCCGCGTACTCAGGCCTGGCAGATTGCCAGTTCTATCTCGGTTACGCGTTCGGCCGCTCTCCCCCCCGGGAGGCCATGCCGAAGGCGAAGGCAGCGGCCTTGAAGGCGCTCGAGCTGGACGAGACGCTGGCCGAGGCCCACACGTCGCTCGCCGTCGTCAGGTTCCTGTACGACTGGGATTGGCCGGGCGCCGAGCGCGAGTTCCACCGGGCCATCGAGCTCAATCCCAACTATGCCTTCGCCCACCACGGCTATGCCGTCTTCCTGGCCGTCATGCATCGGAGTGACGAGTCGGTGGCGGAGGCCCGACGCGCCCTGGAGACGGATCCGCTGTCCTTGCCCGTGAACAACATCGTGGGGCTGTTGCTGAACGTCGCGGGTCGATACGACGAGGCCATCGAGCAGTGGGGCAAGGTGCTCGAGCTGGATCCGAGCTACGCCGGGGCCGTGGGCGGCCTCGCGAACTCCTATGAAGGCAAGGGCATGGAGAAGCAGGCCATCGCGCAGTACCTCAAGGAGGCGGCCCTCTCAGGGCAGAGTCCCTTCAAGGTGCAGGCGCTGCGCCGCGCGTATGACCGAGGAGGCATGCGCGGCTTCGGGGAGCAGAGAGCGCGCGCGCGGGTCGCGGCCGGGTGGGACGGATGGCACTGGACGGCGCCGGAGATCGCCGCGGCCCACGCGGAGCTCGGCCAGCAGGACGAGGCAATGACGCTGCTGGAGAGAGCGTACGAGGCGCGGTCCGGCTCGCTCGCCTGGATCGACGTCAACTACCGCTGGCCCGCGGCAATGCGCGCTGACCCGCGATTCCAGGACCTGCTCCGCCGGATCGGGCTGCCGCGGCTACCCTCGTCGCCACCGCGGCTTCCGCCCCGTTCGCCCAGGCCGAGGACCCGACGGCGGCGGCCCTCGCGACGATCCAGCCGGCGGCCCTGCGCGCCCACGTGGCGTTCCTCGCGGACGACCTGCTGGAGGTCCGTGGCACCGCCACCCGCGGCCACGAGATCGCCGCGCGCTATGTCGCGGCGCAGCTCGAGGCCCTGGGCCTCGAGCCGGCGGGGACGTGGCCCTCGCCCGGTGCGGGTCTCCGCCTCCCCGTCACTCGCGCGTTTTGCCCTGGCCCCAGGCGAATCCGAACCCGAACGTCGTGCCGAAGGACGGGATCGTAGCCGTCGCGGAAGGTGACTCCCAGCCGGACGCCGAGCGAGAAGAGGCGGCTCAGCTGGAAGTCGACGCCGCCCCCGAGCTGGCCGCCGAAGCGCGTGCTGTTGCTGTGCACCTCGGTGCGGTAGTCGTCGCTGTACACGGAGTAGTCGGAGAAGGGCCCCAGGGCGGCGGCGACGTAGGGGCGGAAGGTCCCGCCGAAGGTCGCCTTCGGGAAGTAGAAGCGCGCGCCGAAGAGCATCCCAAAGGAGCCGCGGGTCCGCGTGGACTCGAACGGCACGTCCTCGACCGTGAGCACGTCGAGGTCCGTGGCGAGGAACTGGACGTCGAGGGCCACGCTCTCGCGGATCCAGTGGGCGAAGGCCATCCCGCCCTGTCCCCCGCCCACCTCCACGCGGGTGCTTCCCGTTTCGACCCCCACGTAGTTGTCTGTGAAGCCGCCGAAGAGCTCCACGCGCGTGCGGCCATCCATGAACAGGCCCCTGGGCTTCGTCTCGGCCTCCTCGCCGGGGCCGCGCCCTTGCGTGGCCGCGCGCTTGACCGGGTGGAAGGCCTCCCGCTCCAGGGTCTTGCGATCGCCGTCGACGAGGCTGACCGTCGTGTCGAGCAGCGCCGGCTCCTGCTCGTACTGGATGTCGTAGCTGCCGGGCTCGAGCCCCAGCTCCACGGTGCGCCCGGCGGGCTTGTAGAGCTCGGCGACGAGAACGCGCTTCGCGTTGCGCACGTAGAAGCGGCCGTCGAACTCGGGGCCGAGCACGATCGTGCAGGAGGTCTCGCGGACGTCGGTGATCACCACGTCGCCGGTGCCCGCCATCCGGATGTCGTACGAGGGGTGCTGCGCCCCGCCCTGCGTCGCGGTGGTTTGCGAGAGGGTCTCGTTGAACGCGAACTGGTAGGCCTCGTTCAGCGTGACGCGGCCGTCACCCGAGGCATCGGCCGCGCCGCGCAGGCCCGTGACGAGCGCGCTGCGTGAAGTACGACCCCTTGATCCGCTCCGACTCCTGCGCCGCCTCGTTCTCCGAGCTCGACGTCAGGAACGCATAGCCCTTCATCTGCATGGACTCGTCCGTCAGGAAGCCGGGCTGCAGCCGGCCGCCCTTCAGCCGCGTGATGACGCCCGAGGCGCAGGCGTCGAGGATCCCGATCCCGACGTCGGCCGAGATGCCGTGCATGGCGTCCTTGAGCTCGCGGTAGCTGAGGGTCTCGCGGCCCAGCAGGAGGCCCTGCTCGTCGGCGTGGCCCGAGTAGTAGACCACCACCTCGGTCCGGCCGTCGCCGACGCGCGGCTCGCCGGCGCGGCCCCGCACGACGGCCAGGCCGTCGAGCAGCGCGCGCCGCGTGGGCTCGCGCAGCACGATGCAGTCGGCCGGCGCCACGCCGCCCATCTCGGTCAACAGTTCGGCGAAGTGCTCGGCGTCGGCGACGGCCCAGCGCAGCGGCACGCGGTCGGCGCCGCCCCGGTTGGCACCAACGACCAGCGCGATGCGGCGTGCGGGCGTCGCGGCCGAGGCGAGGCCGGGCACCAGGAGAGAGATGGCGAGCACGAGCGCGGCTCTGCGGGCGTTCATGGGCGGTCATCCTTGCTGAGGGTGAACGAGGACTGCTCGAGGGACGAAGGAAGGGCGAGAGGGTCGGTGGCCGGCGCGCCGCTCGCCGCCAGGTGCGCGGCGGCATCCACCACCAGCGGCGACGTCGAACGGGTCCTCGGCGGTCACGAGCACGAATCGCTCCCATCCGGGGGCGTCGTCGAGCCGATAGGCGGACGACAGGCGGACCTCCTGGCCCGGGACGAGGCGGGCCGCTTGGCGACCATCCCGGGGGTGGTGAACGGTGACGACGCCCCGCCCGTCGATCGACAGGATCACGCCGAAAGGGCGGCCGGCGGCCTGGTACGTGAGCTGCACGAGGTCTCCCTCGCGGGCGAGCGCCCCTTCGCCGAGCGCTTCGATCCCGGCCGGCGTCTGACGGAACACGCTGAGGTGCGGCCGAAGGCCCTTGACGCGCGTCTCGGCCGGAGCGTCGAGGCCCCCCTCCCGCAGCCGCAGCACGCCGAGGCCGATGCCCACCACGGCCAGCGAGGCGGCCGCGGCGAAGGCGACCCGGCGTCCCCACGCCGCCGCGGCGCGGGGCGGCGCGGCGATTCGCTCGCGAATGACGCCGGCCGCCACGCGCGGCGGGTGGGCGGCGAGGATGTCGCGACTCGACGCCTCGATCGCGTCGACGCGGGCGCGCAGAGCCGGGTCCTCCACGATCGCCTGCGCCACCGCCTGCTGCTCGGCGCGCGGCAACTCGCCCAGGACGAACCTCTCGATCTGCCAGTCCCGTATCTCGGCCATCAGCGGACCCCCTCGGGGGTTACGAGGCGCAACGCCCGCAGTCTCTTCCGCACGCCGGACACGGACAGGCCGCACTCGCGGGCCACCTGCTCGAGGGTCATCCCGTCCACGTAGTGGAGGACGGCCATCGTCCGCGTCGATTCGGGATGCCGGCGGAACAGCCGGTCGAGAAGCAGCGGGGCGTCGAGGTCCGGGCGCTGCGAGATGCGCTGCAGCACCGCGTCCCCGGGCAGGTCCGGGTCCCTCCGGCGGCCGCGGAGCCGATTGAGGCTCAGCCGGGTCGCGATCGTGAAGAGCAGGCTCGAGGGGTGGTCGCCGCTGAGCCGTTCCCGGTGCCGCAACAGCTGCACGAAGACATCGTGGGTCGTGTCCAACGCCTGATCCTCTTCCCTCAGGAGAAACCGGCAGCGGCGAAGGACCATCGGCCCGTAGCGCTCGTAGAGCGCCTCGATGTCGAGTCCGGTGGGCTCCATCCGCACTGTCTGTAACACGGGAGAGGGGCGAAAGTGTCACCACGGATGACCGATCGTTCCCGCCTTGAGCTCATTGAGAGGTTTGGGGGTTAGCCCACGGTGTAGGGCCCGAAGAAGGCTGCCTCGTGCAGGTGAAGGAACCCCGCCGTCGCCCGGCCGCCCGCAGGCGCGTCGCCGAACATCGAGGGGCCGACCTCGTACCGTGCTCGACCCCGGTCGCGGGGTCGCTCGCGGACACGCGGACGGTCGCGAGGCCGTGGCCGCGCAGACGTGGGCCGCGGCCCGACTCGAGATCGCGGCAGGGAGTTCCGCTGGAAGTGCGCTCCAGGCCCTCGTACGTCGCCGGATCGGGGCTCGACCGGCGAGTAGCTATCGGTTAATCGAGCGAAAGAGGGCCCCGGGCGAGTGCCTGCCCGGTGCGCCGGCATCACTCCTCCTCCACGAGCGCCTCCCAAGGCTGGAGGCACCTCAGCTCCCGCGCGAAATCCACGAGGTCGAGATTGGATCTGGTCACCCCGCCATGCTTCGTGTTCACGATGTAGTAGTCGCCCATTTCCACCTTCACGCGCGCACTCCTCGCCGCCAGCAACCGCTCGTTGTTCTCGGCTATCCTTCGATTGATGCGGGCCACGAGTGCGTTCCGGCCCACCGTAACCTGGCTGGGCCCCCTTGCTTTTGCCTTCGGCATGTCTCACCTCTCGGCGGCACCATATCGTGAGAGTGTGACGATGTTGGGACGTGAGGTTGTACGGCTGTCGGCCCGAGGCTGGAGCTGGGCGTCTTGCTGGAGCAGCAGCTCCAGCGGGCGCTCCAGCACCTCGAGGAGCTGCTGCAGGTCTGGCCCACCCGCTTCGCCCGGCAGCATGGCCCGCTACGGCCGGTCGTCGAGCGGGTGCTGCGCGGGTTCCTCACGTGCGGGGTCGTTTCCCATGGCTTCGCCGGGCTTTGGTACCCGACGTGCCGGCGGAAGCCGGGGCGGGTCGGCGGCGGGTCAGTCTTCGCGGCCCGTGGCTGCCCCGAACGATCCCGGGACGTAATCTTCCGGCCCTCTCGGACGTATGTGAAGTGGTGGCCGACAACACCGCGGAAGACGCCGTACCCGCGGAGGTGATTCGTCGCGCCCGCGAGGGCGACGGCGAGGCCCTCGGCGAGCTGTACCGGCGCTTTTCCCGCCGGGTGCTCGGACTCTGCCTCCACCTGCTCGGAAAGCGGGAGGACGCCGAGGACGCCACCAGCGAGGTGTTCATGAAGCTGCGCACGGCGCTGGGCCGCTACGACGACGCGTTGCCTTTCCGGCCCTGGCTCACCGGCGTCGCCTCCAAGCACTGCCTCGACCGGCTGCGCCGGCGGCGGCGGGAGCAGCGCCTCTTCGAGACCGAGCGCGACGAGCCCGCCGCGATCGTCGAACCCGCTTGCTCGCCGCTCGCCGGCCTGCTGGCGGAAGAGGGGCGCGGCGCCCTCGGGGCGGCCATCGCGGCGCTGCCGGAGCGACAACGCGTCCCGCTCGTGCTCCGCTATCACGGCGAGCTGAGCTACGACGAGATCGCGGAGCGGCTGGACTGGACCCGCCAGCGTGTGGCGGTCAGCCTGTTTCGGGCCAAGCAGAGCCTGCGCCGGGTGCTCAGGGCCGAGGAGACGGAAGTATGAGCTGCCCCTCCGGGGAGATCTGGACCTTCTATGCGGACGACGAGGCTCCGCGTGGGGAGCTGCAGGAGCTGGAGGCGCATCTCGCGGGATGCCCGGACTGCCGAAGCCTCGTACTCGCCCTGCGTGAAGAGAACCGGCTGCTCGCCCGTGCGCTCGACGAGATCCCGGACGCCGGGAAGCAGCCGTCTGCTGCACTGCCCGGGGTGACGGTCGCCGTCGGCACGCTTGTTGCGGTCGCGGCCGGGCTGTACGTGGCCTCGGGCTGGCTCAGCGACCTCGGCCGCGAATTGCCAGTGGGCCTCGTCGATCAGGGCACCGTCATCTTCGGGTTTCTGTTCGACACCGTCTTCTACCTGCTGCGTGAAGGAGCGTCCATGCTGGAATCGATTGTCGCGACGGTCGTCGTCCCCGGCCTGATCGTGCTGGGCGGTGTCGTCGCCCTCTCGGTGCGCCGGCGCAGGGCCGGAGGTGCCGTGGCTCTCTGCGCGCTCCTCGCGGCCGCCGCACCGTCCCCGGCGCTCGAGGTGCGTGGCGCGCGCAGCGAGCGCGATCGGGTCGTGGTCGCCGCCGGCGAGATCGTGGACGACTCGCTGGCCGTAGCCGGGGACGTGGTGGCGGTGGACGGGACGGTCACGGGCAATCTGTTCGCCGCCGGCCATCGCG
Source organism: uncultured Acidobacteriota bacterium (assembly GCA_963697835.1). Classification (GTDB taxonomy): domain Bacteria; phylum Acidobacteriota; class Vicinamibacteria; order Fen-336; family Fen-336; genus DATBSL01. The sequence goes on from CAVOPG010000002.1 coordinate 541,382, forward strand.
TCATCCTGCGCGGCACGGTCAAGGGAGATCTCGTGGCGGTCGCCAAGCGGGTGGAGATTGAAGGGACCGTGGACGGCAACGTGTTCGTCGGCGGCGGCACAGTGCTCGTCCGCGGCTCCGTCGGGCGGAGCGCTCACTGCGCGGCGGCCGACCTCCTCCGCGTCGACCCCACTGGGCGCGTGGACGGCGACACCGTCGGCCTCGCCGAGACGATCGATCTCGACGGCCACGTCGGGCGCGACCTCGTCGCCTTCGCCGGCATGACGAACGTGCGCGGGGACGTAGGCCGCAATGTCTCGGTCCGGACGCGCCGCCTGCATCTCGAGGCGGGGGCGAAGATCGGCGGCAACCTCCTGGCGCGTGTCCGCGACGCGGCCGCCGTGCAGGTGGACGAAGGAACGATCGTCACGGGCAAGACCGAGACGCGACTCCTTCCGAAGGAGAAGAGCCGCTACACCCGGGTGGGGTTCTACGTGTGGAAGCTGATCTGGCTGGCCGCGGCGTTCCTGGTCGGCCTCGCCCTGCACGCGCTCTTGCCGGGGCTCTTTCCCGCGCGTCTGCCGGGAAGCGTGGCGCTGCTGCGCACGGCCGGTGTAGGTTTCGTCGCCCTCGTCGTGGTGCCCGTGGCCGCCCTCCTCCTGATGCTGACCCTGATCGGCTTGCCGGCCGGCCTCCTCATCCTGGGGCTGTGGCTCGCCGGACTGTACGTCGCGCAGATCCTGGTCGCGACGCTGGTCGGGCGCGGTCTCCTGCAGAAGGCCGATGCCCCGCCCGCCTCCATGGCGCCCGTGTTGCTCGTGGGGCTCGTGTTCGTGGCGGTCTCGGTGAACCTCCCCTACGTCGGGGGTCTCGTGTGCTTCGTCGTACTCGTGCTAGGCCTCGGGCTCGCCGTGATCGGCGCGCATCGCGGAGCGCGCCGAGGCGTCGAGGCCTGACAGTCGGCGCGCCCTGCTGCTCCTGACACCCCCCCAGCGCCAGGCAGCCGCTCCTGCTGCTCCGAGCATGGACGCCAAACGGGTTCTCCCGAGGGCTGGCGGTCGTCACCGAACGATGGTCGCTTCCTTCTGGGCGCTCGGCCACGAGTAGCGGCGGCGGTACTCACCGAAGCAACCGATACATTGGCAGGGCCCGCTACAGGCGCGGGGTGCTCGGCCGGACCGAGATCGCCATGAACGACCGCGCGTTGGGCGTGGAAGCCGCGGTACGGGTCGGGCCCAGTTCATGGGATGCTAGCATCCGCGTCATGAGAGCCATCGTCTATCGGCGCTACGGTCCACCCAACGTCCTTCAGTTGGAAGAAGTCGAAAAGCCGACCGCCGGGGACAATGAAGCTCTGATTAGGGTTCGTGCTGGGTCGGTCAATCCATACGACTGGCACTTCATGAGAGGCGAGCCGTATCTCCTTCGCCTGATGGCTGGATTGCGCAAGCCAAAGTACACGCAACTCGGCGTGGATGTGGCCGGCGAGGTTGAAGCGGTCGGCAAGAACGTAACGCACTTCAAGCCGGGCGACCACGTGTTCGGCATGTGCCGCGGGGCCTTTGCCGAATATGCGCGTGCTGCCGAGTCGGCATTGGTCATGAAGCCGGAGAACGTGACGTTTGAGCAAGCGGCTTCTGTCGGAATCGCGGCACTGACGGCCTTGCAGGGGCTTCGCGACAAGGGACATGTTCAGCCGGGGCAGAAGGTCCTAGTCAACGGCGCGGCTGGAGGTGTGGGCACGTACGCTGTGCAGATAGCGAAAGCCTTTGGCGCAGACGTGACGGGCGTATGCAGTTCGAGGAATGTGGAGATGGTGCGATCCATCGGCGCAGACCGCGTCATCGATTACACCCGAGAGGATTTCACCAAGAATGGGCAACGCCACGACATTCTTCTCGACTGCGTTGGCAACCGCTCGTTGGCTGCATGCAGGCGCGTCTTGAGCCCCAGGGGGATCTACGTCGGGGCTGGGGGAACGGCTGGCCGCTGGATGATCGGTCCTCTGGTTGGTTCGATCACGGCGCCTGCGTTGTCGCTGTTCGGGAGCCAGAAGTTCGTCTCGCTTCTGGCGAAATCGAGCAAGGAGGACCTGACCCTCATGAAAGAGCTCATGAAGACGGGAAAGGTAACTCCCGTCATCGACAGGCGTTACACGTTGAGTGAAGTCCATGAGGCGATCCGGTACCTGGAAGAGGGACACGCGAGAGGGAAGGTAGTGATCGGGTTGGAATAGCCTGCACCCACGGCTCTTTGGCTGGCTGGTTCGCTTCCCCTCGCAAGGGAAGTGGGGAGGCGAGAGGACGGCCTGGGGAGCGCGAGGAAGGTGGCGGAGACGGGGAGGGCGACTGGACCTTTCTGGTGTGATGCCGATGAAGTGGTTTGGCAAGCGGGCGAGCCAGAGCGCGACTTGGGAAGGCATGATCGGCTGTGAGGGTGGTCCGATCATCGTCGCCAACGCCGAGGACTTCGAGCATTGGCGGGGGAGCGATCCACTGCCAGCCGAAGCGCGGCGGGAGCTGCACGTGTGGTCGGCCTTCACGGTGGAACTGCCGGAACGATTCCGCCCGCCAGGCCCGGCTGGCCACCAGTTGATCCCGGGCGAAGATCACGACGAGCTGGTGGCCATGCGCCGCGAACTGGTGGGGTTCGTGCAGGGGCGCTGGCCGGGTTCCACCGTGCGCGAGGAGTTCGAGACCTGCACGGTGACGCGGCCAGATGGGGCCCGGCTCTGGGTGCAGCTCGCCCCGGTCAGCGAGTACGACCGATGCATCCGCGACCTGGACTGCATTACGGCCCATCGGTTCGACTTCGGGTGGGTTACTTTCGACGCGATGCCAACTTCCCGAAGGCGGCGAGCGACAACCGTCGCCTCCGCCTCTCGCTTGAAGATCTCATCCTTGTACCACTTGAGGGCAAGACGAGTGCCCACGGGTAGACCTTGCCAGGGCTTCTCCAGCGTCACGGCAAGGACGTCTCCAGCAGCGCCGTTCCCGAGGAACCTCTCCACCCTGAAGAAGCCCATCGACGAGCTGGCCGATGGCTGGTGGGGAGACTCGTGCAGTGGAGGTCAATACGGTCATGCCGCGCTCCATCGCAAGGGCCTCGGAGACCCTGAACTTCATCTTGCGAATGAAGTCCTCGACGCGGCGGCCTACTGATTCCGCCACCGGTGTGCCGGGGGCCGTGCGGGTCACCCTAGCCGAGAGGCCGGTGGTCAGCTCACCGAGAAGCTCTTCCATGTGGCCTGTGATCCAGTCTTTGTCCTCGATCGCGAGGGCGTCCCTTCCAGCTTTGGCGGCAACGACTAGATCTTGCAGGTGATCGTCCAGGAACTGACTAACAGCGGCGAAGGTAGCAGCCTCCTTCTTCTTCGACTCAATGCCGCTCCCTAGCAGACCCCGACGTGCTAGGTCATTCGTGATTTCTCGGTGCTCCGCTGCCTCTCGGGTGTCGTGCTCCTTCCACCGCTTGCTCTGGGACGCATGAACAAGCGCTGCTACGTCGGGATGGTTCCAAGCGACCACGCAACGTCACCGTGCCTTGGCCATCAAGGCGGTCGCCGTCGATTCTCCATTCAAGCCTTGCGATCGAGAGTTCTGGTTCCCGTTTTGGCTCCGCTCACGCTTGTAGCGCAGTACTGCTTCGAGGTCCACGAGGAGAACGTTCCCGTACCGCTGAGCCGTCACGTCGCCTTCGCCCACGGCCACCCGATACCAGTGCGAATGGTCCTCGACCAGGTCCTTAGGGCCTGGGGATCGCCGAGTCGATCGAATCTGCATCGAAATGAGGTCGACTTGGGAGCGAAGGTGGCCGGCAACGCGGCGCGCGCTCAGCCTCCCCTTGCATGCCGCCAATCCGTGTGTATATACTGAACCGAATGGTTCAGTATATCCGGACCGGCTTCGATGTCTCGTTCGCCGCGCTCTCGGACGCCACCCGACGCGGCGTCCTGGAGCAGCTCGGGCGTGCAGACGCTTCGATCACGGACCTTGCCGAGAAGTTCCGCATGACCCTGACGGGGATGAAGAAGCACGTCGGCGTCTTGGAGCAGGCGGGGCTCGTCGCCACGGCGAAGGTCGGGCGCGTGCGGACCTGCAAGCTCGGCCTGCGCCGACTGGAGGAAGAGGCGGCATGGATCGAGAGGTATCGCCAGCTCTGGGACGCACGCTTCGACGAGCTGGACAAGGTTGTTGAGGAACTGAAACGGAAGGAGAAGGTCGATGGACGCAAGAAGAGAGAGTGAGCCTACCCCCATGAAGAATTTCACGACGGTGGAACGGAAGTCCGAGCGTGAGCTCGTCGTCACGCGAACTTTCAACGGCCCGGCGCGCCTCGTGTTCGAGGCGTGGACCAAGCCCGAGCTGTTCAGGCAGTGGTGGGTGCCGAAGTCGATGGAAATGTTTCTGCTTTCCTGCGAAATGGATGTTCGTGTCGGGGGCAAGTACCGTTTGGAGTTCGCACACGGGGACTCACAGTCGGCGTTCTTCGGCACGTACAAGGAAGTAACACCGCACTCGCGCCTCGTCTGGACCAATGAGGAAAGTGACGAGGGTTCCGTCACGACGGTGACCTTCGCGGAAAAAGGCGGCAAGACGTTGCTGGTCATGCACGAGCTTTATCCCTCGAAGGAAGCTCTCGACGCCGCCGGCACCGGGGCGGCGGATGCGATGGGAGAGACGTTCGAGCAACTGGACGAGCTTCTCGTCACCCTGGGCGCGAGCGTGGGACGGTCATGAAGTCATCGATCTCGCGGTCGGCCGCCTGGCTCTTCACTACGCGGAAGAGAACCCCGACGAGGTCCTCGCCACCCTCGACGACAAGACCGTGATCCGCGAGCTCAAGGCAGGACCATGGAACGCCTCGAAACGCCCTGGAACTGGAGGTCACTCACACGAGGGCGCTTGCGATCCCGGTGCGATCCTGGCATGAGAAAGGGCCTCTTTCGAGGCCCTCTAAACTGCCGCTAAGTTATTGAGTCAAAGGTGGTCGGGGCGAGAGGATTCGAACCTCCGACCTCTTGGTCCCGAACCAAGCGCTCTAGCCAGGCTGAGCCACGCCCCGGTCGGTATGAACGGAGGATTTATACCACGGGGGCGGCGGGCCGCCAAGCCCGCGCCGCTCACGGCGCACCGCCCGGCGGCAGCTCGCGCTCCCACTCGCGCAGCGTGCCGAGCACGCGGTGGTTCGTGGTGTCGGTCTGGAGCGGGCTCACCGAGATGAGGCCGGAGCGGACCGCGAAGATGTCGGACATGTCGTCGCTCACCCACTGGTCGCGCCCCTCTTCGATCCAGTAGTAGGTGCGGTGGCGCGGGTCGAGGCCCTCGAGGATCGTGCCCTCGTGGGAGCGGCGGCCCTGCACGGTCACCGCCACTCCCGTCGGGTGGCCCGCGGGGACGTTGACGTTCAGCAGCGTCCGCTCGGGGAGCCCACGCTCGATCACGAGGCCCACCAGCCGGCGGGCGAAGTCGGCGGCCGGGGCGTAGTCGAGGTCGGCCCGCGCGGCGAGGGAGACCGCGATCGCGGGAACCCCGAAGAAGGTCGCCTCGCGTGCCGCCCCGACCGTGCCCGAGTAGAAGATGTCGTCGCCGAGGTTGCCCCCGCGGTTGATGCCGGAGACGACGACGGCCGGCCGCCGCGGCAGGAGCTTCACGATCGCGAGGTTCACGCAGTCGGCCGGCGTGCCGTCGACCGCGACGACGTTCGGCTCGATCTTCTCCGCCCGCAGCGGGTGCTTGAGCGTGAGCGACTGGCCGCTCGCGCTCGCCTCGCGGTCGGGGGCGACGATCCACACTTCGCCCAGGTCAGCCAGGGCGCCTGCGAGCGCGCGGATGCCCAGGGCGTGGACGCCGTCGTCGTTCGTCGCGAGGATCAGGGGATCGGCCATGGCTCCGAAGCACGAAGCCCCGGGCGCTTCGTCCCGGGGCTTCGTCTCGTCACGAGTTCTGGTCGGGATGCCGGGATTTGAACCCGGGACCACCTGCACCCCAAGCAGGTGCGCTACCAGGCTGCGCTACATCCCGAGAGGTCAGTTGCTCTTTCTATCACCCTTGTCCAGGAGGGTCAAGATTCCGCGCAGGTGATCGCGCACCTCGAGCAGCACTTCGCGCGTGTTGTCGGCCGGGGCGACCGGCCTCCGCCGTGACCTCGACGTTCGTGACGACGGTCTCGGGCAGGTTCGCCATCGTGGAGGGCGTCGTACCGCGCCCGCCCAGCTCGGCCTCGAGCCGCTTCTTCGCCCCCGCGATCGTGAAGCCCTCCTCGTAGAGGAGCTGCTTGATGCGGAGCACGGTCTCGATGTCCTTGCGGCGGTAGATGCGCTGGCCGGAGCTGTTCTTGGCCGGCGCGAGGGCCGGGAACTCCGACTCCCAGTAGCGGAGCACGTACGGCTGGGTGTCCGTGATCTCGCACACCTCGCCGATCTTGAAGAACAGCTTGTTCGGGATCTGCTTGCTGTCCATCGGCGGCCGTTTCCGTCTAGTCGCTCACCGCCTGGACGCCGGCGGGAGCGAAGAGCTTGGAGGGGCGGAAGACGACCGAACTGCGAGGCCTGATGAGCATCTCCTCTCCAGTCTGGGGATTGCGCCCACGACGCTCCCTCTTCTGGCGGACCAGGAAGGTGCCGAAGCCGGTGATCTGGACCTTCTCTCCATCGCCCAGATGCCGCTTGATGGTCTCGAAGATGACCTCGACGAGACGGGCCGCCTCGCGGTTGGAGATGCCTCCATGCCGCTCGTAGACGATCCTCGCGATGTCGGCCTTCGTCATGCCCGGAGCCCGCTTTGGCGAGTCTCAAAATATCCCGGCTCTACCGGCACTTAGACGACAAACGCGCAGGGAGTATATGAGAATGCTGCCAAACGGTGTCAAGGACGAAAACGCTCAAGCGCTCTCTTGAGCTTACGAGCGGGCCTTGCGGCGCCGGTAACGCACCTTGAGCCGGATGGGCGTTCCCTCGAAGCCGAAGGCCTCGCGGATGCGGTTCTCGAGGTAGCGCCGGTACGAGAAGTGGAGGTCCACGGGGTGGTTGATCGAGACCGCGAACGTGGGCGGGGCGATCCCGATCTGGCTGCCGAAGAGGATGTGGACCGGCAGGTTGCCCTTGTCCGCCTTCGGGGCGTTGGCCTCCGTGGCGCGCGCGAGGAGCCGGTTGAGCTCGCCGGTGGTGACCCGCGCCTGCCGCGCCGCGTGCACGCGATCGACCGCGTCGAGAAGGGCGCCCAGGCCCCTCCCCGTCTTCGCGGACAGGAACACGACCGGGGCCCAGGGCAGGAACTTCAGGTGGTCGCGCACGTCGACCTCGAAGGCGCGCTGCGCGAGCTTCTTCTCGGGCGCCAGGTCCCACTTGTTCACCGCGACGACGACTCCGGCGCCGGCCTCCAGCACCTCCCCGCCGATCGTCGCGTCCATCTCGCGCAGGCCCTCCACGGCGTCGAGCACGAGGACGGCCACGTCCGCGCGCTCGATCGCCCGCCGCGCCTGGACGACGCTCACGTGGTCGACGTTCTCCTTGAGGAGGCGCACCTTGCGGATGCCCGCGGTGTCCACCAGGCGGTAGCGGCGGCCCCGGCGCTCGAAGACCTCGTCCACCGAGTCGCGCGTCGTGCCCGGGATCGCGCGAGACGACCGCGCGCTCGCGCCCGAGCAGCCGGTTGAGGATCGACGACTTGCCCACGTTCGGCCGGCCGACGAGGGCGAGCGAGAGGAGCGACGCCTCGCCCTCGTCGAGCGGCACGGGCCGGCAGCCCCCGCGAGCGCGGCGTCCAGCAGGTCGCCGATGCCCAGCCCGTGCTCGGCGGAGACGAAGTGGGCCCCGTCGAACCCGAGGCGCGCGAACTCCGAGAGATCCTCGTCGCGGCCCTCGGTCTTGTTCACCACCACGAGGACGCGCTTGCCCCCGCGCCGCAGCCGTCGGGCGATCGCCTCGTCGTCCGGCAGCAGCCCCGAGCGGCCGTCCACGAGGAAGAGCACGACGTCGGCCTCGTCGATCGCCCGCTCGGCCTGCTCGGCCGCGGGTCCGAGCAGCGGGTCGTCCGAGCCGAGGAGCAGGCCTCCGGTGTCGACGAGCTCGAAGGCGTGGCCCTGCCAGCTCACCTGCGCGTAGTTGCGGTCGCGGGTCGAGCCCGGGCGTCCGTCGGTGATCGCCTTGCGGCGCCCGCAGATGCGGTTGAAGAGGGTGGACTTGCCGACGTTCGGGCGGCCGACGAGGGCGATTCGGGGGAGGGGGATCATGGTTTCTGGGGGCCGGCCGGCGGTTGACACCGGAAACGAGCAAAACCTATACTAACCGCTACTTAGGAGGAGGTCCATCCCCATGATCAAGGTGGACATCATCAACGAGGTCGCGAAGGCCGCCGACATCACGAAGGTCCGGGCCGAGGTGGCGGTGGAGGCCGTCCTCGAGGCGATGAAGGACTCCTTGATGAAGGGCGAGCGGATCGAGCTGCGCGGGTTCGGCGTCTTCCAGGTGAAGCCACGCAAGCGCGGCATCGGCCGCAACCCTCGCACGGGCAGGGAGGTACGGATTCCGCCGGGCCGCACGATCCGCTTCAAGCCCGGCAAGGACCTCCAGAGCCTGGCTCTCTAGACTCGCCCGCCCGCTTGGGATTCCCTCCCTCACCCGGCGGGCCATCCGCCGGCTCGTCGGAGCCGCCACCGGAGCAGTGGGACCCCGCCCGCTGGGCGCGAGCCTGGGTGATCCCGACCCCGCCCCGTTCGGCGTGGCAGCGGTGGGGACGGAGCGCCGTGCTCTTCGCCGTCACCGCGCTCTCCGTCTTCCTCACCGGCGCCCTGCACCCCGTGCGTCCTTCCCGGGCGCGGCGTCGCCCTCGTCCTCGACTTCAGGGAGGGCTTCTCGCCTCGTCGCCGGGCTCCTGTCCATCCTGTTCGCGCACGAGATGGGCCACTACGTCGCGTGCCGGTACTACGGGGTCGACGCGACCTTGCCGCACTTCATCCCGTCCCCGGTTCCCGGCCGTGGGCCTGGCGTGTGGCAGCCGCTCAGCATGGTCGGCACCTTCGGGGCGTTCATCCGGATCCGCGGCCCGATCCCCCACCGCCGCGCCCTCTTCGACATCGGCGTCGCGGGACCGCTCGCCGGCTTCCTCGTGTGCCTGCCCGTGCTCTGGCTCGGCATCCGCGAGGCCGCGATCCAGCCCCTGGCCCCCGACGCGGGCGGCCTCTTCTTCGGCGAGCCGCTCGCCTTCCAGTGGGTCTCGCGCCTCGTCCACGGGCCCATCCCCGACGACAAGACCCTCGTCATCGGTCAGCTCGGCCTCGCCGCCTGGTTCGGCCTGTTCGTCACCGCCCTCAACCTGATGCCGATCGGCCAGCTCGACGGCGGCCACGTGACGTACGCGCTCCTGCGCGAGCAAGGCGCACCTCGTCTCGCGCGTCGGCTCGTGGGTCTGCGTCGCCCTCGTCTACTTCGGCCCGAGCTGGATCCTCTGGGCGATCCTCGTCCGCGTCCTCGGCCGGCGACACCCGCGCGACGCTCGACGACGAGGCGCCGGTCGGACGCGGGCGAGTCCTCGTCGGCCTCCTGAGCCTCGTCGTCTTCGTCGTCTGCTTCGTGCCGAACCCGATCGTCTTCTCGTGGCGCGACTTCTTCGACGCGCTCGGCCTCGAGCAATTGCGGCGGTGAGGGTCCCGAGGGATCTGTCGACACGGACTACATGACGGTCAGCGGGTCCACGTCCACGGCCACGCCCGGCCAGCGCTGGGGGCCGTAGCGCGCGACGAGGGCGGCCTTCACCGCGTCGCGCATCGCGGGCCGGTGGCCCTTCAGCAGGACCTGGAAGCGGTGCTCGTTCCGCAGGCGGGCGAGCGGGGCGTGGGCGGGGCCGAGCACGCGGTACCGCCCGCCGGCCGACGCGCGCAGCGCCCGCGCGAGCGCGTCCGCCTCCGTCGCTCCCTTCGCCGCGTCCTCGGCCCGCACGATCACGTTCACGAGCGCGGCCACCGGGCGGGTAGCCCATCGTCCGACGGAACTCCATCTCCCGCGCGAAGAACGACGTCGTAGTCCTGCTCGCAGGCGTGCCCGAGGGCGTAGTGGTCGGGCATGTGGCTCTGGAGGACGACCTCGCCCGCCGCCTCGCCGCGGCCGGCGCGGCCGGCCACCTGCGTCAGCAGCTGGAACGTCCTCTCCGCCGACCGGAAGTCCGGCATCCCCAGGCCCACGTCGGCGTCCACCACGCCGACGAGCGTCACCCGCGGGAAGTCGTGGCCCTTGGCGATCATCTGGGTGCCGACGAGCACGTCGATCTCGCCCTTCTCGAAGGCGGCCAGCGTCTCGGCGAGGACGCCGCGCCGTCGGGCGCGGTCGCGGTCCAGCCTCTCGACCCGGGCCCCCGGCAGCGCCGCCTGCACGGCCTCCGCCACGCGCTCGGTGCCGAAGCCGGTCAGGCGCAGGTAGGCGCCGCGGCACGACGGGCACGCGGCCGGCGCCTTCGCCTCGTGCCCGCAGTAGTGGCAGAGCGCCGAGCGCCCACCGTGGTGGAGAGTGAGCGACACGGAGCAGTTCGGGCACATGGCCTCCTGCCCGCACTCGCGGCACAGGAGGCTCGTGGCGTAGCCACGGCGGTTCAGCAGCAGGAGGCTCTGCTCGCGACGGGCGAGGCAGGCCGCGAGCGCGTCCTTGAGCGCGGGGCTCAGGATGGGATCGCCTCCCGCCTTCAGCACCGCCCGGCGGTCCACGATCTCGACCGACGGCAGGCCCTGCGGGCCGATGCGCCGCGGGAGGACGAGCCTCTCGTACTTGCCCCGGAGCGCGTTCGCGTGGGACTCGACGGACGGGGTCGCCGAGCCCAGCACCACCGGGCAGCCCTCGAGGCGCGCCCTCATCACCGCCACGTCCCGCCCGTGGTATCGCGGGCTCTCGTCCTGCTTGTAGGCCCCGTCGTGCTCCTCGTCGACGACGACGAGCCCCAGGTCGGGAACCGGCGCGAACACCGCGGAGCGCGCGCCCACGACCACGCGCGCGTCGCCCTCGCGGATCCGCCACCACTGGTCGTGCCGCTCGCCCGCCGAGAGCTCGCTGTGGAGGACCGAGACCGTCTCGCCGAAGCGCGCCCGTGCCGCGCGCACGAGCATCGGGGTGAGGCCGATCTCGGGCACGAGGACGATCGCGCCACGGCCGCGGGCCAGGGCCGCCTCGACGACCCGGAAGTACACCTCGGTCTTGCCGCTGCCCGTGACTCCGTGGAGCAGGAACGGCCGGAACGCCCCGTCTTCGACCGCGCGCGAGCAGGGGCTGAAGCGCCGCCTCCTGGTCCGGGGTCGCGACGAGCGGCAACGCTGCCTCGCGCGCCGGCAGGCCGCCGGGCTCCCGTACGTCGCGCTCCTCGACGAGGCGCAGGACGCCGCCCTTCGCCAGCCGATCGACCGCGCCCCGGAGCGACGGACGGTCGCGAACGAGGTCGGCCACGCGCGCTCGGCCCCCGGCCGCGCTCAACCTCGCCAGCGACCTCCGCCTGGGCACGGCCGCGCGGAGCGACGCCGGGGACCGCCAGCACCGCCACGCGCACCTCGCGGAAGCCCGGCGAGCCGAGGTCCTGGGCGACCTCGACGAGGCCGGCCCGGCGGAGCCGGAGGACGGGACCCTGCGGGTCCCGCCCGAGCCTCTTTCCGAGCGTGGACAGGCGCAGCGGCCCGTCCTGCAGGTGCCGGAGGACGGGGTCGTCGCCGCCCTCGCCCGGCTTCGCGAGACGGACGACGGCGCGGCTCGCCCGCACGCCCGCGGGGGGCAGCACCATCCGGTAGCACTCGCCGGGCGGAGCGAGGTAGTGGTCGGCCATCCAGGCGGCGAGGTCGAGCAGCGCGGGCTCCACGAGAGGGCTCTCGTCGAGGACCTGCGCCACTTCCTTGAGCGCACGGCCCTCGGCCTCCGTGCTCGCTCCGACGACGACCCCGATCATCCTCCGGCTGCCGAACGGAACGAGCACCCGCACGCCGCGCTCGGGCACCGGGACACCCGCCGGCATGCGGTAGGTGAAGGGCGCCTGGAACGGCACCGGCAACGCGACGGAGACGAGGCCCGCGTCCACGGTGTCACTCTACTCGCAGGAGGTGAGAGGCGAGGTCCGCCCGTCCCCGACGAGAGGAGCTCGTCAGTCGCCGGGGACGGGCCGGCCCAGGAGGCGCAGGACGACCTTCATGTCCTCCCACACGTCCTTCTTCCCCGCCGGGTTCCGCAGGAGGTAGGCCGGGTGATAGGTCGGCATGACCGCGATGCCCTCGTACTCCCCGACCCGGCCGCGGAGGCGCGAGATGGGCTCCGCGGTCTTGAGGAGCCACTGCGCGCCGAACTTGCCGAGGCCCACCAGCACGCGCGGCCGGATCGCGCGGATCTGCGCCTCGAGGAACGGCTGGCAGGACAGGATCTCGTCGGGCTCGGGGTTGCGGTTCTGGGGCGGCCGGCATTTCAGGACGTTTCCGATCCAGACGTCGGCCCGCCGCATCTTCAGGCCCTTCTCGATGATGTCGGTCAGGAGCTGCCCGGCCCGGCCCACGAACGCGAGACCCTGCTGGTCCTCTTCCGCCCCCGGCGCCTCGCCGACGAACATCAGCTCGGCGCTGCGGGTTGCCCTGGCCGAAGACGATCGTCTTGCGGCCCGAGGACAGCCGGCAGCGCTGGCAGTCGCCGAGCTCCGCCCGGATCGCCGCGAGATCCGCGGCCGGGTCCTCCGGGCGACCGGTGGCTCCCGTCGACGTGGTCCGGGCGACCGCGGCGGCCTCCCCGCCCTCCGGCGGCGCCCCCGCCGCGGGAAGCCGGGGCACTCCGACCGAGCCGAGCGTGCCCAGGAAGCGGCCGTGGGCCAGGAGGTCGGCGAGCGTCTCCTCGCGATCGCTCGCCCCGGCGCCACGCCCGCCTCGTCGGGGCTCACGCGCGCGCCACCGCGCGCACCGCGCGCACCTCGTCGAGGATGCGCTCCGCCACCTCGCGCTTCGAGGCGAGGGGAACGTCCACGCGGCCGCCGTCGCGCCGCAGGAGGACCACCGCGTTCGTGTCGCCGCCGAAGCCGGCGCCAGCGGCGGTCACGTCGTTGGCCACGACGAGGTCGAGGTTCTTCGCCTCGAGCTTCTTCCGCGCGTTGGCGACGAGGTCCTCGGTCTCCGCCGCGAAGCCGACGAGGACGCGCCCGCCCTTCGCTCTCTCCGAGGCCCTTCAGGATGTCGGGAGTGCGGACGAGCTCGAGCCTCGCCGCGCCGTCCGTCTTCTTGACCTTCGCGGCGCTCGCCGCGGCCGGCCGGTAGTCGCTGACCGCGGCGGCCGCGATGACGACGGTGGCGGAGCCCACGCGGTCGGCGACGGCGCGCTCCATCTCCTGCGCCGAGCGCACCCCCACCACCTCGACGCCGTGGGGAGCGGCGAGGCGCGTCGGCCCCGAGACGAGGACCACCGTCGCGCCCCGGTCGCGCGCCGCCTCGGCGAGGCGGTAGCCCATCTTCCCCGACGAGCGGTTCGACACGAAGCGCACCGGGTCGATGTCCTCGACGGTGGGACCCGCGGTGACGAGCACGGTCTCGCCCTCGAGGTCGCGGCGGCGGCGCGAGCGCCGCCATCGCCGCGTCCACGATCTCGCCCGACCTCGGCGAGCCGCCCCTTGCCGAGCCACCCGCACGCGAGGTAGCCGCTGCCGGGCTCGACGACGCCCACGCCCCGCGCGCCGCAGGATGGCGAGGTTCTCCCGCACCGCGGGGTGCTCGAACATGTTGACGTTCATCGCCGGCGCCACGAGGACCGGCGCGCGGGTCGCCAGGTAGAGCGTGCTGAGGGCGTCGTCGGCGATGCCCCGGGCGAACTTGCCGAGGATGTTGGCGGTGGCGGGGGCGACGAGCAGCAGGTCCGCCTCGTCGGCGAGCGAGACGTGGCGGATGTCGCCGTTCTCCCCCGAGCGCGAACTGGTCGTGGAAGACCGGGTGCCGCGAGAGGGCCTCGAACGTCATCGGGGTCACGAACCGCGTGGCGGCCGCGGTCATCACCACGCGCACGTCCACGTCGCGCCGCTGCAGCTCGCGGAGGACCTCGCAGGCCTTGTAGGCCCCGATGCACCCCGTGACGCCGAGGACGACGACCGGCACCGGCCCTACTCCGCCGCCGGCGCTCTTCCGCGGCCCCCTCGATGCTCCTCGCGGACCTCCCAGGAGATCGTCTCCGCGATCGTCTCCTCGACCGCGATCCGCGTGGGCTTGCGGCTGCGGGTCTCGACCCGCGGCTTGGCCCCGGCCTGCAGCTGCTTGGCCCGCTGGGCCGCCACCGTGATGAAGCGGAACTTGGAGTCCACGCTCTTCGGAAGGATCATCTGGCTCATGCCGTCTCCGTCTCCTTTGCCGTCTTGAAGGTCCTCTCGATGGCCCGGGCGCGCTCGCGCACCACGGCGACGCGGCAGCGCGCCGACCGCACGATGCTCTTCAGCTCCTCGACGCAGGCGTCGAGGTCGTCGTTCACGATCGCGTAGTCGTACTTCTCGAAGGCGTCGATCTCGCGCCCGGCGGCGGCGAGCCGCCGCCTGATCGTCGCCTCGTCGTCCTGGCCCCGGCCGCGCAGGCGGCGCTCGAGCACCTCGTAGGACGGGGGCAGGACGAAGACCGTCACCGCGTCCGGGATGCGCTGCCGCACCTGGGCCGCGCCCTGCACGTCGAGGTCGAGCAGGATGTCGACGCCCGCCGCGCTCGCCCGCTCGATCTCGGCGACGACCGGTGCCGTAGAGGTTGCCGTGCACCTCGGCCCACTCGAGGAGGCCGCCCCTCGTCGCGCAGCCGCTCGAAGGCCGCCCGGTCCACGAAGTGGTACTCCACCCCGTCGCGCTCCGCCCCGCGCGGGGCGCGGGTGGTGTGGGACACCGAGAAGCGGATCCCCCCGAGGTCGCGCAGGACGCGGGCGAGCACCGTCGACTTGCCCGGCCCCGGAGGGGGCGGACACGACGATCGACCGTCGGCCGGCGGCTCACTCAACGTTCTGCACCTGCTCGCGGAGCCGCTCGATCTCCGCCTTGAGCTCCACCACCTCGCGGATGGCGGGCGCGTCCTGGACCTTGCTCCCGACCGTGTTGGCCTCGCGCATCAGCTCCTGGGCGAGGAAGTCGAGGCGCTTGCCCGCCGGGGCGCCCTCCGTCGGCCAGCAGCTCGCGCACCGACGCCGGCGTGGGAGCGCAGCCGCTGCACCTCCTCGGTCACGTCGTGGCGCTCCACCGCCCGCACCACCTCCTGGTAGAGCCGCGCGTCCTCGAGCCCCAGCTCGGCCACGAGGGCCCGCGCCCGCTCGAGGAGCGCGTCCTGCCGGGCCCCCCGCGACTCCGCGGACCGCGCCTCGATGCGCGCCGACGCCGCCTCGATCGCGTCGAGCAGGCGCTCGAGCTCGGCGCGCAGCCGCTCGCCCTCGGCCCGCCGCATCGCGTCCAGCCCCTCGAGGGCGCGAGCGAGGAGGTCCCCGAGCGCGACGCGGACCGCCTCGGGAACCTCCGCCGGCCCCTCGACGCGCTCGAGGGCGCCGGGGAAGCGCACGAGGTCCGCCACCGACACGCCGCCCTCGAGGCCGTACTCGCTCTGCATGTCGCGCAGCGTGCGCACCAGCGAGGCTCACGAGGGGCCGCGAGGCCACCACCGCCTCCGCCGCGGCCTCGGGGAGGCCGGCCTGGATCGACACCTCCACGCGTCCCCGGGCGACGGCGGCCGCCACGCGCTCCTTCACCTCGGCCTCGAGCGGCTGCAGCCGACGCGGCAGGTGCAGGGTCACGTCGAGGAAGCGGTGGTTGACGCTGCGGACCGCGACGGTGGCGCGCAGCGCGTCGCGTCTCCAGGCTCGCCGAGCCGTAGCCGGTCATCGAGCGGATCATACGGCCTGCACCTCGGGCGCGAACTGCAGCTCGTGGAGGCGGCAGTAGAGCCCGCCCGGCCGCCGCAGCAGGTCCTCGTGCCGGCCCTCCTCCCGCACCTCGCCGCCGTCGAGCACCACGATGCGGTCGGCGTCGCGCACGGTGGTGAGCCGGTGCGCGATCACGAGCGTCGTGCGCCCCCGCATGAGGTTGGCGAGCGCCCCCTGCACGAGCCGCTCGGACTCGGCGTCGAGGGCCGAGGTCGCCTCGTCGAGGATCAGGATCGGGGGGTCCTTGAGGATGGCCCGGGCGATCGCGATCCGCTGCTTCTGCCCGCCGGAGAGGCGGCTCCCCCGCTCCCCGATCACGGTGTCGTAGCGGCGCGGCAGGTCGAGGATGAAGTCGTGGGCGAAGGCGGCCCGGGCCGCCGACTCCACCCGGGCCTCGTCCACGTCGTCCATGCCGTAGGCGATGTTCGCGCGCACGGTGTCGTTGAAGAGGACGGTCTCCTGCGTCACGAGGCCGATCTGCGCGCGCAGGCTCGCGAGCGTCGCCTGCCGCACGTCGACCCCGTCGATGAGGACCTCCCCGTCGCTCACGTCGTAGAAGCGGGGGAGCAGGTTGACGAGCGTCGTCTTGCCGGAGCCGCTCGTCCCCACGATCGCCACCACCTCGCCGCGGCGCGCGGTGAAGCTCACGTTCGCGCAGGATCCCTCCGTGGCCGTCCGCGTAGCGGAAGCCGACCTGCCGGTACTCGATGCCCTCGCGCATGCGGGGCAGGACGACCGCGTCCTTCGCCTCCGGCACCTCGTCGTGCCGGTCCAGCACGTCGAGCACCCGGTGCCCGGCGGCGAGGGCGGCCTGCAGGGTCGCGTTCACGCGCGACAGCCGCTTGATCGGCGTGTACATCGCGAAGAGCGCGGTGAGGAACGCGACGAAGGCGCCGACCGTGATGTGACCATCCTTGATCGAGTAGCTGCCGTAGAAGAGCGCCGCCACGAAGGCGAGGCCGCCCAGGGCCTCCATGAGGGGGGGCAGGACCGCGGTCGTGCGCGCGATCCGCATGTTCACGCTGAGGAGGCGCGAGGCCGCCCGCCGGAAGCGTCCGATCTCGAAGCCCTCCATCCCGAAGGCCTTCACCACGCGGAAGCCGGAGATCGTCTCCTGCAGGATCTCCGAGATGTCCTTCCAGCGCCGCAGCGACGTCTCGTTCGAGGCCCGCAGCTTCTGACCCAGGCGCAGGAGGAGGTGCAGGACCACGGGCAGGCCAACCAGGGAGAGCGTCGCCAGCCGCCAGTCGAGGTAGAAGAGGACGAACAGGAAGCCGAGGACGGTCAGGCCTTCCTTGAGGAGGTCCCCCGCCAGCTCCGACACGGCGGCCTGGATCTTCTCGACGTCGGTCGTGATGTGGCTCATCAGCGAGCCGGTGGTGCTGCGCCCCAGGAAGGCGAAGGACTGACGGAGGATGTGCTCGTAGAGCGCGTTCCGGAGGTCGGTGACCGCGCGCTGGCCCGCCGCCGCCACGAGCGTCGTCGAGAAGTACGAGCAGGCGCCCTTCACCAGGTAGAGGAAGAGGATGGTGGCGGACAGCCGCCAGACGTTGACCCCGAGGGCGAGGGCCTCGTCGAAGACCGGCTTCACCTGGAGGAGGATGAGCGAGCCGGCGGCGGCGTAGCCGGCCGTGGCGAGCCACGAGAGCAGGAGCCGCCCCCGGTAGGGGCGGGTGTACTCGAAGAGGCGCCGGAAGAGCTCGAGCTCGGCGCGCAGCGACTGGGCCGCCGACCGGCTGCGGTCGCGCAGCCTTCCGGCGTGGCGCCGGGACCGCGCTTTCGAGCTCACGCTGACGTGAGGGGGGATCGCGGGGAGCGCGATGACCTCATCTCCTTGGCCGGCGGCGACTTATGCCCCAGCGACGACGTGACAGTATACCGGGAGCGCGACCCTGGGGGCAAGCGGTCATATGCACCCGAGGAGCTTCGTCTGGGTCGGGCGACGAGGGATCTTGCCGTTTCAGGACCGTCAATGGCTCTCTCGGGCGCCGGGTCCGACGGAATCCCTCAGTGGCACTGGGCCGGCTTGACGGACCAGATGCCCTCAGGGCCGGGCAGACGGAGCCCTTCGGGTGGCGTTAGTCCGTGAACCGGTACTTGATCAGGGCCCAGAGGGCCGGGAAGGCCGTCCTTCCAGGAGATCTTCTTGCCCTCGCTGTAGTCGCGCCCCTCGTAGGTGATCGGCACCTCGTAGACCCGCGCTCCCCGCTTGAAGAGCTTGGCGGTGATCTCCGGCTCGATCCCGAACCGGTCGCTCTCGAGGCGGAGCCCCTTCAGCAGGTCCGCGCGGACCGCCTTGAAGCAGGTCTCCATGTCCGTCATGGTCGTGTTGTAGAGGACGTTCGTGACCAGGTTCAGGAAGAGGTTGGCGAGGTAGTGCGTGAAGAGGAAGCAGCGGTGCCGTCCGATGAACCGGCTGCCGAAGACGGCGTCGGCCTTGCCCTTGACGATGAGGTCGATCAGCTCGGGGTACTCCTCGGGGCTGTACTCGAGGTCGGCGTCCTGGACCACGATCACGTCGCCCGTGGCCTCCGCGATGCCACGCCGCACCGCCGCCCCCTTGCCCGCGGTTCCGGTCCTGGCAGAGGAGCCGGAAGCCGCGGGCGCTCGCGAGGGACGACAGCGCCTCGCGGGTGCCGTCGGTCGAGGCGTCGTCCACCGCGACGAGCTCGATCCGGAGCGGTACCGCGAGCACACGCCCCACGATCTCCTCCACGGTGGCCCGCTCGTTGTAGACCGGCATCACCACGGTCAGGAGCGGGTCGGCGAGCGGCGTGCGCCGCGGGGCGATCTTCCCGGCCGCGGTCACCGCCGCCCGATCCCCTCGTAGTGGAACCCGAGGTCGCGCAGGACCCGCGGGTCGTAGATGTTGCGGCCGTCGAAGATCGCGGGGTGTCGCATGAGGGCCTTGATCTTCGCGAAGTCCGGCTCCCGGAACTCGTTCCACTCGGTGACGACCACGAGCGCGTCGGCGCCGGTCACCGCCTCGTAGGCCCGAGCGCACAGCGTCACGCGGTCGCCGAAGACCCGGCGGGCCTGCTCCTCGGCCTTCGGGTCGTAGGCCCGCACCGCCGCCCCGCCGGCGAGCAGGCCCTCGATGATGGCGATCGCGGGGGCCTCGCGCATGTCGTCGGTCCGGGGCTTGAAGGCCAGTCCCCAGACGGCGACCGTCTTCCCCGCGAGACCGCCGAGGTGCGCCGCCACCCGGGGCACGAGCGACCGACTTCTGCTCCTCGTTCGTGCGCTCCACGGCCTCGACCACGTGGAGGCTCTGCCCCGCCTCGTGGCCCATCCGGATGAGGGCCTTCACGTCCTTCGGGAAGCACGACCCGCCGTAGCCCACGCCCGGGAAGAGGAACGACGACCCGATGCGGGCGTCCGTGCCCATGCCCATCCGCACCTGCCGGACGTCCGCCCCCACGCGGTCGCAGTAGTTCGCGATCTCGTTCATGAACGAGATGCGGGTGGCGAGCATCGCGTTCGCCGCGTACTTCGTGAGCTCCGCCGAGGGCGGGTCCATCACGAGGATGGGCTTGCCCGTGCGCACGAAGGGCTCGTACAGCTTGCGCATGACCGCCTCGACCGTCCGGGTCGTCGGTCCCGATCACGACGCGGTCCGGCTTGAGGAAGTCGTCGACGGCCGTCCCTTCCTTCAGGAACTCGGGGTTCGAGACGACCGCGAACGGGTGCTTCGTGAGCGACGACACCACGTCCCGGACCCGGGCCGCCGTCCCCACCGGCACCGTGGACTTGTTGACGAGGATCTTGTAGCCGTTCATCGCGCGGGCGATGCCCCGCGCGACGTCGAGCACGTGGGTGAGGTCCGCCGAGCCGTCCTCGTCCTGCGGTGTCCCCACCGCGATGAAGATCACCTCGCTCGCCCGCACGACTTCGTCGAGGTCCGTGGTGAAGCGCAGTCGTTCCTCGGCGACGTTGCGCGGGACCATCTCGTTGAGGCCGGGCTCGTAGATCGGGATCTCGCCCTGCCGCAGCCGGTCGACCTTCGCGCGCGTCGTTGTCCACGCACGCGACGAAGTTGCCGTTCTCGGCGAGGCACGCCCCCACCACCAGCCCGACGTACCCGGTACCGACGACGCCTATGTACACGGAGACGGCCCTCCCTCACCCCAAACCGGGCGAGAGTAGCACGAAAGGCACTCCTGCTATCATTCGCCAGCAGATGGACTTCGGTCTCGACGTGCGCCCCACCCTCTCCCGGCCGACCGGGGTCGGGACGTACGTGCTCGGCCTGGCCGAGCGGCTGCCCCGTCTCGCTCCCGACGACCGGTTCCACTTCTTCTCGGCCTCGTTCAAGGAGCGCTATCCGGCGCGCGCCTGGGCCCCGAACGTCCGCCTCGTGGACCGCCGCCTGCCCGTGCGCGGGCTGAACGCGGCGTGGAACCGCCTCGGCTGGCCGCCCCTCGACCGCCTGGTGGGCGCCTCCCTCGACCTCGTCCACTCGCCGACCCCGCTCCTCGTCCCGTGCCGGAGGGGCAAGCGCATCGTGACCGTCCACGACCTCTTCTTCATGAAGCACCCCGACCTCGTGGAGGGCGAGGTGCGCCGCGACTACGTCTCCCTCGTCCGCGACCACGTGCGGCGCGCGGACGGCGTCCTGTGCGTGTCGGAGTACACCGCCGGCGGAGGCTCGCCGCCTGCTCGACGTGCCCGAGGAGAAGATCGCGGTCACGCCGCACGGCGTCGACCCCATCTACCGCGAGACCCCCCCGGACGGCCGGGTCGAGGAGACGCTGCGCCGCCTGCGCCTGCCGCGCGGCGGCGATCCTCTACGTGGGGAGCGCCGAGAAGAGGAAGAACCTCGTCACGCTGGTGATGGCCTACATGACGCTCGCCCGGCGGCGGCGCCTGCCCCCGCTGGTGCTCGCCGGCCCCGGCTCCGACTGGGCGCAGGGCGGCAGCCGGGTGGGGCCGCAGATCGTGGCCACGGGCTACCTCGACAAGCCGGACGTCCGCGCCCTGATGGCCGCCTCGTCGATGCTGGTGCTGCCCTCGCTCGACGAGGGCTTCGGCCTGCCCGTGGTCGAGGCGATGGCCGCAGGACTCCCGGTCGTGTGCTCCAAGGGCTCGGCCCTCGCCGAGGTGGCCGGCGACGCCGCGTGCCTCGTGGACCCCCACGACATCAACGGCCTGGCCCACGCCGCCGAGCGGCTGCTCGACGACGCGCGCCCTCGCCGCGGAGATGCGCCGCCGCGGCCTCGAGCGCAGCCGGCGCTTCGACTGGGCGGACACCGCCGCCCGGACTCTGGCCTTCTACCGGAAGGTCCTTGGACGCTAGGCCGCTCGTCGTCGGGATCGACGCCCGGGAGCTCGCGGGCCGCCCGACGGGGACCGGGCGCTACCTGCGCAACCTGCTCCGCCACTGGCGCGACGGCGGCGACCGGCTCGTCTGCTACTTCAACGGGCCGCCGGCCCTCGACCCCGTCCTCGACCACCCGGCCGTGCTGAAGCGCCCGCTGGGCGACGGGTGCGCCCGGGGGCTCGCCTGGCAGGAGAGGATCGTGCCCCCGGCGGCGCGGGCGGACGGCCTCGACGTCTTCTTCTCCCCGGCGTACTCGTGTCCCCTGTCTCTCGACCTTCCCCGCGTCACCACCGTCCACGACCTCTCCTTCTTCGCCCACCCGCAGGACTTCGCGTTCGCCGACGCCGTGCGCCGCCGCGCGCTGGTCGGCCTCTCCATCAGCGCGTCCCGCGTCGTGACCGTCGTCTCCGACTTCACGAGGCGGGAGCTCCTCCGGCTCTTCCCCGACTCCGCCGCGCGCGTCGTTCACGTCCCGCACGGGTCCGACGACGACCTGCCCTCCCCGCCCCCGCGGGCGGACGCGAGGGGTCGGCTCGAGGTCGCGGGCCCCTTCGTGATCGCGGTGGGAACGGTGCTCAACCGTCGTTGTGCGCCCGAGCTGCTGCGGGCCACCGCGCATCTCGGCCGCCGCCACCCGGGGCTCGTCCTGGACGTGGTCGGCGAGAACCGCACGCACCCCCGGCTCGACCTCGAGGCGATGGTCGCTTCGCTCGGCCTCGGCGCCCGCGTGCGCCTCTCCGGCTTCGTCGAGGACCGCGATCTCGCCGACCGGTACGCCGCCGCGGACGCCGCCGTCTTCCTCTCCGAGTACGAGGGCTTCGGCCTTCCCGCTCTCGAGGCCGCCGCCCGCGGCGTGCCGCTCGTCGTCTCCCGCGCGCCCGCGCTCGGCGAGGTCTTCCGCGACGCCGCGCTCCTCGTGGACCCGCGCGACGAGACCGCGGTCGCGGCCGCTCTCGATCGCGTGCTCACGGACGGGGCCCTCCGGGCCCGGCTAGTGGAAGCGGGCCGGGCGCTCGCCGCCCGCCACTCCTGGGCCGACACCGCGCGCCGCACGCGTGCGGCGCTGCTGGAGGCCGCCGGGCGGTGACCGAAGCACCGCGGGTGGCGGTGGTGGTCGTCTCGTTCGAAGCGCGCGAGGCGCTTCTCGCCGCCCTCGACTCGCTGCGCGCCCACGTCTCCCTGCCGCTCGAGACCGTCGTCGTCGACAACGCCAGCACGGACGGCACCGCCGACGCCGCCCGCGCCGCTCACCCCGAGGCCCTGGTGATCGCGCAACCCGGCGAACGTCGGCTTCGCCCGCGCCTGCAACCAGGGCTGGCGCGCCTCCCGCGCCCCGCACGTGCTCTTCCTGAACCCGGACGCGGAGGTGGCCCCGGGCGCGGTCGAGACGCTCGCCGGGCTCCTGGAGCGGCGGCCCGAGGTCGGCGCCGCCGGCCCCCGCACCCGCAGCCCCGACGGGACGATCCAGGTCTCGACCGGCCCCGACCTCACGCTCCTCGCGGAAAGGCGCCAGCGCCGGCTCGTCCTCGGGGTGGCGCGGCGGGATCCCGCGGCCCTGGCGGAGGCCGAGGCCATCCACGCACGCGAGCACGAGCCGGCGTGGGTCTCGGGGTCGTGCCTGATCGCGCGACGGGAGGCGCTCGAGGCCGTCTCCGGCTTCGACGAGGGCTTCTTCCTGTACGAGGAGGACGCCGATCTCTGCCGCCGGATCCGCGCCGCCGGCTGGCGGGTCGTCTTCACCCCCGCGGCCGAGGTGCGGCACCAGCTCGGGAGCAGCATGCAGAAGGCCCCGCGCCGCGCCCGTCTCGAGTACCACCGCAGCCACCTGCTCTACTACCGCAGGCACAACGGGCCGTTCGCGCGGGCCGCCCTGCGCCTGCTCGTCGCCGCGCGGGGCGCCGCCTCCTGGCTGCGCGGTCTGGCCTCGGGCGACGCCGCCGGACGCGCCGACGGCGCCGCCCTCGTCCGCCTCGCCCTGTCATCCTGAGTCACGACCCGCGTTCCGCCGGTCGTGACTCGGGACGACAGCCCCAGCCCGATCGCTTGGGCCGCGAACGGTCCTCATGTTATTGTTGCCGCGGCACTTGGCGCCCGAGGACCCGTGAAGATCGCGATCGACGTCCGCAAGTGGAACGACTTCGGGATCGGGACGTACGTCCGCAACGTCGTGCGCCACCTCGCGCGGTTCGACCACGAGACCACGTACCTCCTCTTCTGCAACCCGGCCGACGAGCCGACGCTGCGCGACCTCGCGGAGAACTTCGTCCCGGTGGTGGACGGCTCGGCCCGCTACGGCCTGCGCGAGCACTTCTCGATCCCGCTCAAGCTCCACCGGCTCGGCGCGGACCTCCTCCACTCGCCGCACTACGTCCGGCCCCTCCTGTGCACGGTCCCGTCGGTCGTGACCATCCACGACTGCATCCACCTGCTCTTCCCGCAGTACCTGCCCAGCCGGATGGCCTTCCGCTACGCGCGCTTCATGATGGGCAACGCCGTCCGCCGCAGCGCCCTCGTCTTCACCGTGTCCGAGGCCTCGCGCGCCGACATCCTCCGCTTCTACCCGCGGGCCGACCCCGAGAAGGTGCACGTCGTCCCGAACGCGATCGACGCGGAGCTGCTGCAGGACCCGGGGCCCGACGAGATGGAGCGCGTCAGGGAGCGCTACCAGCTGCGCGGCCGCTTCGTGCTCTTCGCCGGGAACGTGAAGCCGCACAAGAACCTCGAGCGCCTCATCCGCGCCTTCGCCCGGGTGCGGGCGCAGGAGGGCAACGAGGACCTGCGTCTCGTCCTCATCGGCGACGAGGTGAGCCGCTACGGCTCCCTCCGCCGCGCCGTCGAGGAGTCCGGTCTGCGCCAGGACGTGCGCTTCTTCGGCTTCGTCCCCCACGGCACGCTCGCCGCCCTCTACCGCATGGCGGCGGTCTTCGCCTTCCCGTCGCTCTACGAGGGCTTCGGCCTCCCCCCGCTCGAGGCCATGGCCTGCGGCACGCCGGTCGTGACCTCGCGCATCTCGTCGCTTCCCGAGGTGGTGGGCGACGGGGCGCTCCTCGTGGACCCGTACTCGGAGGAGGCGATCGCCCAGGGCATCGCGCGCGTCCTCGACGACGACGAGCTCCGGCGGGGGCTGGTGGAGCGCGGGCTCCTGCGGGCGGCGCAGTTCAGCTGGGAGCGCTCGGTGCGCTCCATCCACGCGGGGTACATGAAGGCCCTCGGGCGTCCCGTGCCCGCCCCCGCGGAGGCCACGAGCTGAAGGTCGCCCTCGTCCACGACTGGCTCACGGGGATGCGGGGCGGCGAGAAGGTCCTCCTCTCCCTCGCCCGCCTCTTCCCGGACGCGCCCATCTTCACGCTCCTCCACGTGCCGGGCTCGGTCGCGCCCGAGCTCGAGGCCCGCGACATCCGGACCTCGTTCGTCCAGCGCCTCCCCGCCGTCGCCACGCACTACCGCCACTACCTGCCGCTCTTCCCGGCGGCGGCCGAGTCGTTCGACCTCGGCGGGTTCGACCTCGTCGTCTCGAGCTCCCACTGCGTCGCGAAGGGCGTGCGTCCCCGCGCCGGGCGCGCTGCACCTCTGCTACTGCCACACGCCGATGCGCTACGTGTGGGACCGCTACGACGACTACTTCGGCCCCGGCCGCGCGTCCCCCCTCGCCCGCCTCCTCGATCCGGCCGATCGCCGCGCGCCTCCGTGCCTGGGACGTGCGGACCGCGGCCCGCGTCCACCGCTTCGCCGCGAACAGCGCGTACGTCGCCGAACGCATCCGCCGCTACTACGGCCGCGACTCGATCGTGATCCCGCCGCCGGTGGACACCGGCTTCTTCACCCCGGGCGACGACCGCCCCGGCACCTACGACCTCGTCGTCTCCGCCCTCGCCCCCTACAAGCGCCTCGAGCTCGTCCTCGACGCCTACCGCGGCACGGGCTGGCCGGTGCGGATCGTCGGAACCGGGCCGGAGGAGGCACGGCTGCGGGCCCTCGCCCCGCCCGAGGCCGCGTTCCTCGGCCGGGTCGACGACGAGGCCCTGCGCGAGCTGTACCGCGGGTGCCGGGCCGTCCTCATGCCGGGAGTGGAGGACGCGGGGATCGTCCCCCTCGAGGCCCTCGCCTGCGGCCGGCCGGCGGTCGTCTTCGCCGAGGGCGGCGGGCGAGAGACGGTCGAGCACGGGCGGACCGGCCTCGTGTTCCACGAGCCGACCGCCGCCGCGCTGCGCGCGGCCGTCTCTAACCTCGAAACGACCCGCTTTGATAGACTCGCCCTTCGAGCCAGGGCCGAGGCGCTCCGCCCGGAGGTCTTCGAGGAGCGGGTACGGCCTTCGTGGACGACGCCCTCGCCGGCAGGGAGCCCGCATGCTGAAGTTCCAGACGAGGAAGATGGTGGCGATCCACGTCGCGGTCGACGTGGTGGCCACCGCCCTCGCCTGGCTCCTGGCCTACGTCCTGCGCTTCCACGCGGACGCCGTCGGGCGGGTTCTCCCCGTCACCAAGGGAGTCCCCGACCTCTCGCGCTACCTGCTGCTGCTGCCCCTCATGGCGGTGCTCTGGCCGGTCGTCCTGTACTTCCACGGCCTCTACCAGATGAAGCGCGGCCGGAGCCGGATCGACGAGCTCTTCGCGATCGTGCTGCAGCGTCCTCATCGCCTCCGCCCTCACCCTGGGAGCCACGCTCTACGTGCGCGTCTACTACCGCTTCCAGCCCGAGGTCGCGCCGCAGTGGGAGTACAGCCAGGCGGTGTTCGCGATCTTCGCCGTCCTCGACGTCCTGCTGCTCAACGCGGGGCGGTGGGCCGTGCGCGCCCGGCAGGAGCGCCGCTGGGCCGCCGGCGAGGACCTGACCCGCGTGGTCGTGGCCGGGACCGGCGATCTCGGGCGCACGGTCGCCGAGGCCCTCATCGCCCACCGCAAGCTCGGCTACCGCGTGGTGGGCTTCCTGGGCGAGGGGCCCGACGCCGACGGGCACGCCGACCTTCCGGTGGTCGGCACGATCGAGAACGCGCGCGAGGCCATCGAGAAGAGCCATGCCGACCAGCTCTACGTCGCCCTGCCGCTCGAGGACCACGCGCGCCTCGTCCCCCTCGTCAAGAGCCTGAGCAACGAGTGCGTCGACATCAAGGTGGTCCCCGACGTCGTGCAGTACGCGACCATCAAGGCCGCGCTCGAGGACCTCGACGGGATCCCGATCATCAGCCTCAACGAGGTGCCGCTCCAGGGCTGGAGCAGCATGGTGAAGCGGCTGATGGACGTCGCGGTCTCCACGCCTGCTCCTGCTCGGCCTCACCGTCTTCCCCTTCCTGCCGGTCCTCGCCCTGCTCGTGCGCCTCTTCGGCGGAAAGGGCCCGATCCTCCTCCGGCAGGAGCGCATGACCCTGGACGGGAAGACGTTCCAGATCTTCAAGTTCCGCACCATGGTCGACGAGGCGGAGAGGCACACCGGCCCCGTCTTCGCGACCTCGGACGACCCCCGCCGCACGCCGATCGGGGCCTGGCTCCGGCGCCACAACCTCGACGAGCTGCCGCAGCTCCTCAACGTCTTCCTCGGCGACATGAGCCTCGTGGGGCCGCGCCCGGAGCGCCCGCCGTTCGTACAGCAGTTCCGGGAGCGCATCCCGCAGTACATGCGCCGCCACCGCGTCAAGAGCGGGATGACCGGCTGGGCCCAGGTGAACGGGTGGCGCGGCAACACCTCGATCGAGAAGCGGATCGAGTTCGACCTCTACTACATCGAGAACTGGTCGCTCCTCCTCGACCTCAAGATCCTGATCCTGACCGTCTTCCGCGGCTTCGGCCAGCCGCACGCGTACTAGGAGCCCCATGCCCCGAGCACTCGTCACCGGCGCGGCTGGCTTCATCGGCTCGCACCTCAGCGAGTACCTCGCTCGAGCGCGGGTTCTCCGTGATCGGGATGGACAACCTGGCCACCGGCGACGTGGCGAACGTCGAGCACCTCACCGGGCGCGACTTCGTCTTCGTCAAGCACGACGTCACGAACTACGTGGCGATCGACGGGGCCGCTCGACTACGTCTTCCACTTCGCGAGCCCGGCCTCCCCCATCGACTACCTGAAGCTGCCCATCCAGACGCTCAAGGTCGGCAGCCTCGGCACGCACAACTGCCTCGGCCTCGCCAAGGCCAAGGGCGCCCGCTTCCTCATCGCCTCGACCTCCGAGGTCTACGGCGACCCGCTCGTCCACCCGCAGCGCGAGGAGTACTGGGGCAACGTCAACCCGGTGGGTCCGCGGGGCGTCTACGACGAGGCCAAGCGCTTCGCCGAGGCGATCACCATGGCCTACCACCGCGCCCACGGCATCGAGACCCGCATCGTCCGCATCTTCAACACCTACGGGCCCCGCATGCGCGTGGAGGACGGGCGGGCCATTCCCGCGTTCCTGAGCCAGGCCCTGCGCGGCGAGGACGTGACGGTGTTCGGCGACGGGAGCCAGACCCGCAGCCTCTGCTACGTCTCGGACCTCGTGGACGGCATCTACCGGCTGATGATGTCGGCCACGTCCGACCCGGTGAACATCGGCAACCCCCACGAGCTCACGATCCGTGAGCTCGCCGAGCGGATCGTCGCCCTCGTCGGCTCGAAGTCGCGGATCGTCGAGAGGCCCCTGCCCGTGGACGACCCGAAGGTGCGCCAGCCCGACATCACGCGCGCGCGGACGCTCCTCGGCTGGGAGCCGAAGGTCGCCCTCGAGGAGGGCCTTCCGCGAACGCTCGCCTACTTCCGCCGCAAGCTAGGCGTCTAGTCCCGCGGGCCGGGGCTCGTCAACCCCGCGCTCCGAGCACGCCCGCCCCCCAAGCGACCCCCACCAGGACCGCGGTGACGAGCGCCAGGGCCCAATCGGTGGCGCCCAGGAGCCGGTGCGCGCGCGGCAGGCGGCACGCCGCCCGGTGCCGCAACCCCACCACCAGGATGGACAGGAGGCTCACGACCTGAAAAGCGATGCACGCGATGAGCCATGGGTCCAGCCCGAGCCGCTCTCGCGGAGCGAGCAGGTTCACCAGCAGCCCTGCGTAGATGACGATCCGCATGCGGGCCACGAAGGCCTTGGCTCCGCTGGGCCCGATCCAGAACGCGCCGAGCATGATGAGCACGTACAGGCCCCAGAAGAGCAGCCCGAGCCCGTACGTGATCTCCTGGCGCCACACCAGGCCGTTCAGCACGCAGGCCAGCGCCGCCAGGTCGTAGAACACGTCCACGACGGGGCCCGCCTCCCGGTGCCCGACGTAGTCGGCGACCGTCCCGTCGAGGTTGTCGAGGAAGATGCTGACCAGCAGGAACGCGACGGCGAGCCAGTCCCTGCCTCCCACCGCGCACACGCAGAAGAACGAGAAGGCCGCCGCGAAGCTCGCGAAGCTGACCACGTTGGCGGTGACCCCCAGGCGCACCAGACCCACCACCAGGATGCGCAGGGTGCGCAGCTTCCACTCGCTGAAGGTCCGCTTCGACTGGATCTCGAAGCGATTGAAGACCGTGAACGGGTCGATCGAAGTCATGCCCAGGCGCTCGTCAAGCGGTCCGCCGTCCGTTCGCTATGCGGCGACCAGGGCCCGTCGCGCGGCCGCGGCGAGCCCCAGTCCGACCCGGCGCGGGCCGGCGCTACTCCAGCCGGTCCTTCTTCGCCACGAGCGCGGCCACGAACTCGTTGCAGGCCTTCTCCTGCGCGTCTCCGAGCCCGCTCGCGCGCCACTCCTCGGCGTTCGTGCCGACCCCGAAGCCGCTCTTGGCGAAGTCGACGCCGCCGCCCTTGTTGGACTCGCCGAGACCCTTCGCGGAGATCAGGATCTCGCCGGTCGTGGCGTCGATCACGCGCGCGGTCAGGGCCACCTGGCTCTTGGCCTTCGAACCGCCGAGGCCGATCCCCTTGACCCGAACGCGCCCGCCGCGGGCTCTCGGTCGAGAACTTCGTGATCGACCCGGCGAGGATGTACTTCACGCCGAGCACCTTGCCCATCTTGGCGAGCTTGGCCGCGCTCGGGTCGGCCCGATCGCTCTGCGCGAAGTCCTGCTCGGCGAGGATCGTGTCGAGCTTCTTCCTCTCGATGACCCGGAAGGAGCCGTCCTCGAGCAGCGCGTTCACCACCTGGTCGGCCATGCCCTTGCCGATGTCGTACTGGCCCCACCAGTTGTCGATCGTCCCGTAGTCGAAGTCCATCACCGCGATCATCGGGCGCTTCGATTGCGCTTCCGCCGAACCGACCATCCCCGCCACCGCCAGCACGGCGACGAGGCCCAGGATCAGCTTCAACTTCATTCCCCCTCCTCTGACGACACGCAGTGTAGCCGACTGATCCTCGTACGGGCAACGGCGGAATCGGGACGTGATCGCCGTCACGTTCCGGAGCGCTGCAGCTCCTCGAAGAGCTCTTTCTGCCGATCGGTGAGCCTCCGCGGCAGGTCCACGGCGAGCGTCGCCAGCATGTCTCCGCGCTCGCCCCGCGCCCCGAGCTTCGGCAGCCCGTGGCCGCGAAGGCGGAACACCTGCCCGGCCGGGGTCCCCGCGGGGATCTTGATGCCCACGGGTCCCTCCAGCGTCCTCACCTGCGCCTCGCCGCCGAGCACGGCGGACGTCAGCGGCACGCGCACCGTCGTCAGCAGGTCGTCTCCCTTCCTCTCGAACGTGGGGTCGGGTGCGATGCGCACTCGCAGGTAGAGGTCCCCGCGCCGGCCGCCCGTCGCCCTTGCCGCCCTCGCCGGCCACCCGCACGCGCGACCCTTCGCGGACGCCGGGGGGGATCTTCACCTCGACGCGGCGGCGGGAGCCGCCCACCGCGACCTCGCGCGTCGTGCCCCGGAACACCTCGGCGAGCGTCAGCTCCACGTCGCCCTCGGCGTCCGTGGCCGGGCTGAAGGCCTCCTCGCCGGCTCCGAACCCGCCGAACCCGCCCCCGCCGCCGAAGAACGTCCGGAAGAAGTCGGAGAAGCCTCCCGCCCCGCCGAGGTCCTCGAAGTCGACGCGCACGCCCCCGCCCGGCCAGGGCTGGCCCTGCTCCCCGCCACGGCTGAAGGCGTTCCAGTTGGCCCCGAGCTCGTCGTATCGCTTTCGCTTCTCCTTGTCGCCGAGGACCTCGTTCGCCTCGTTGATCTCCTTGAACCGGGCCTCGGCCTCCTTGTTGCCGGGGTTCACGTCGGGGTGGTGCTTGCGGGCGAGCTTGCGGTACGCCGCCTTGATCTCCTTCTCGGAGGCGCCCTTCGCGACGCCGAGGATGCGGTAGTAGTCCTTGTATTCCATGGCGGTTCCGCTTCTGAATATAGCTCTATACTGCCCGCATGGAGATCCGCGACGCGTCCGCCCTCGTCACCGGAGCCGGCCGTGGCATCGGTCGTGCGATCGCGCTGGCCTTCGCGCGCGAGGGCGCCCGCGTGACCGCGGTCGCCCGCTCGGCCTCCGAGCTCGACTCGCTCGTCGAGGAGATCGAGACCGTGGGCGGGCGCGGCATCGCCTTCGCCGGGGACCTCCGCAGCCTCTCGGCGTGCGAGGGAGCCGT
Source organism: uncultured Acidobacteriota bacterium (assembly GCA_963697835.1). Lineage (GTDB taxonomy): Bacteria > Acidobacteriota > Vicinamibacteria > Fen-336 > Fen-336 > DATBSL01. Next base: position 572,035 of record CAVOPG010000002.1, read on the forward strand.
GGCGACCGCCGTGGACTGCTTCGGCGGCCTGCAGATCCTCGTCAACAACGCCGGCGTCGGCGCCTTCTCGAACGTCGCCGACACCACCGACGAGCAGTGGGACACGGTCCTCGGCACGAACCTGACCGCGGTCTTCCGACTGACCCGCGCCGCCCTCCCCCACCTGAGCCACCACGGTGGGCACGTCGTCATGATCTCGTCCCTCGCCGGGTCGAACCCCATCGCCGGCATGGCGGCCTACTGCGCCAGCAAGGCCGCGCTCGACCACTTCGCCGCCTGTCTCATGCTCGAGGTGCGGCAGAAGGGCGTCAAGGTCACGACGATCGCCCCGGGATCGGTGGACACGACGTTCGGGGCGGGGTCCCGGTCCTCCGACACCTCGTGGATGCTCAGTCCGGAGGACATCGCGCAGACGGTCGTGGGCCTCGTCCGCATGCGCGACGGCGCCCACTCGAGCCGCGTCGAGATGCGACCGGCCAAGCCGCAGAAACGGTAGGCGGCCGGGGCCAGCGGTGCCGACTGGACTGCGGGAGCGCTACGACCGGCTCTGGTCGGGAACGATCGGGACGATCCGCCGGTCCAGGCCTGTGAAGCTCTGGCTGTCCCGCGCCGCGGATGTTACGGGCCTCGGCCTTCGAGGTCCTCTTGCGGAAAAGCGAAAATTAAGCGAAACTCCGGACCTGCCCTGACCGTACCGCATCGTAGGCTGGCCCAGGAGGAAAAGAACCGTGCTCGTCATTCAGATCGCCGCCGCCGCGCTCCTGCTGCTCGGGAGCGGCCTCATCTTCCGGGCCCTTCTCGAGATCGACGCCCCCACGCGCCCCGGCACGACCGTTCGCCAGCGCCCGCGCCCCGCCGAGCCGGAGCCCGACGTCCAGCTGCCGCGGGCGGCCTGAGGCCGCATGCTAGACTACGGGGTCCCGCCGTCCCCGACCCTGTGGTGCAGAGGCCCAGCACGCCACCCTTTCAAGGTGGAGATCGTGGGTTCGAATCCCACCAGGGTCGCCATCGATTCCCGCGCACTTCCCTCCGCAGGACCCTCTCGAACCGCGCCTCCGTCTCCGCACGCTCCGCGTCGCCGGCGCCGCGGCCTACGCTCCTCGATCGAGCGCGGACCAACTCGTCGACTTCGTTGGCCGCGACACTGAGCACGCGGCCGGGGCACGAGGAATCCACCTCGCGCTGGTCGGCCACGGCCTCGAGACAATTCCTCTGGACCACGACCCTCGATGCTCGTCCAGGAGGGTCACTTGACACGGACTCCGTGATTCACGAAACTCGTGACATGGCGACTCGGAACGTAACCGTCTCTCTCGAGGAGGAAGTCGCCCTCTGGGCACGCCTCGAGGCAGCCCGGCGCGACACGAGCGTGTCCCGGCTGCTGGGCGATCTCTTGAAGGAGAGGATGGCCCGCGAGAGCCGGTACGACCAGGCGATGCAGTCCGCCCTGGCGAGACCCCCCTTCCTGGCGTCGGACGGGCGCTACCTCAGCCGCGAGGAGGTGCATGACCGCGCCCGTCTTCGTTGACACCAACGTCCTGCTCTACGCCGTGGACACCACCGACGTGGAGAAGCACCGCTCGGCCGCGGCGTGGCGACTGGAGCTGTGGAAGTCCCGGCGCGGGCGCCTCAGCTACCAGGTCCTCCAGGAGTTCTACGTCCAGGCGGTGCGGAAGAACCCGCTGGGCGCAGACGCGGCCGAGGCCGAGGTGCGGGATCTGTTCGCCTGGGAGCCGGTCGTCGTCGACGCTCCGGTCATCGAGGCGGCCTGGCGCCTGCGGAAGCGATTCAACCTCTCGTTCTGGGACGCTCTGGTCGTCGGCGCGGCGAAGGCCGCGGGGTGCTCCCACCTCCTGACCGAAGACCTCTCGCACGGGCAGGACCTCGACGGGGTGCGTGTCGTCAGCCCCTTCCGCGTGCCGCCGCCGGACCTGGACGGGCCGCTCTGAAGAGCCGTTCGACGAGCGCGGCCCCGACCCACCAAGCGCGACGCCACACGAAGTTCGCCCGAAACGGATCGGGCAGACGGCCCGCGAGACCGTGAGGCAGAGGCCATGATTCCACTCGACCATTCCCGACGTTCGTTCCTGAGAACTTCCGTCGCCCTTGCGGGGACAACAGTCCTCGCGGATGTCCTGCTCCAGGCGCAATCGGCAGAAGCCGCCGGACCACTCGTCGCCTATGTCGGCACCTTCAGTTCTCCGCTCCGCGACGTGTTGCCAACCCAGGTGGATCTGCCGCCCGGCAATGGTCGCGGCATTCACCTCTTTCAGGTGAATCGCGCCACCGGGGCGATGACGCCCGCCGGCATCCACGAGATGGGCACGAGCCCGAGCTGCCTGGCTTTGAATGCCTCCGGAACCCGCCTGTATTCCGCCAATGAAACGGATCGGGTGGGCGAAGACAAGGAAGGCACGGTCAGCGCCTTCGCCATCAATCGAGCGGACGGGAAGCTGGAGCTGCTCAACACCGTTCGCTCCGGCGGCGCCGGTCCCACCTTTGTGAGCGTCCATCCGTCCGGACGGTTCGTGTTGGTGGCCAACTACTTCGGCGGCTCCGTCGCGGTGCTGCCGATTCTGCCCGACGGTCGCCTGGGCGCCGCCACCGACATCAAGAAGGATGCCGGCAAGATCGGCCCCACCAGGGCGACCAGCGCTCCACCGGGCAGCTTTGCCTTCAGCGGACACGATCGGACTCACGCGCACATGATTCAGGCCGATCCCTCCGGGCGCTTCGTGCTGCACGTGGACCTGGGCCTGGACAAGATCTTCGTCTGGAAGTTCGACGAGCAGAAGGGCATGCTGACTCCGAGTGAACCGCCCGCCGTCTCGCTGCCGCCCGGAGACGGGCCGCGGCATTTCCATTTTCACCCCAATGGCCGCTGGCTCTACTCCATTCAGGAGGAAGGCTCGACCATCGTGCTGTTCGACTACGATGCCGCAACAGGGCGGTTGGCCGCACGGCAGACGATCTCCACCCTGCCGCCCGGGTTTGCCGGCAGCAACTTCTGCTCCGAGATCCTGGTTTCAGCCGATGGCCGGTTCGTCTATGCCGGCAACCGGCTGCACGACAGCATCGGGATCTTCTCCGTCGGCCCAAACGGCGACCTGACATTCGTCGGGGAAGAATGGACACGCGGGAACTATCCGCGCAGCTTCAACTTCGACCCCACCGGCCAGTTCCTCTATTGCTGCAATCAGCGAGCCGACAACATCGCCGTCTTCCGGGTGGATCGCAAGACCGGCGGCCTCAACTTCACCGGCCATTACACCCCCGTCGGCAATCCTTCGATCATCGTCTTCCTCGATCTGGAGCAAACCGTCGATGGTCTGTATGATGCTCACGCCTCACTTGCGACCGCGGACGCGAAACTGGAAGGGTACGCCAGGAGATAGACGGTGGAGCTGACCTCGCATCCTCCCGGGAGCTTCTGCTTCCCGGAGCTCAACACCCGGGACATGGACGGGGCGAAGCGTTTCTACGGCGAGCTTCTTGGCTGGACGCCGTTCGACGTTCCGAGCGCCGAGGGCAGCTACTCGCTGATGCGGGTCGACGGCAAGGACGTGGCCGGGCTGCACCGATCGGAGCGGGGCGTGGCGTCCTGGTTGTGCTACGTCGCGGTGGACAGCACCGACCGCGTCGCGGCTCGTGCGGTCGAGCTGGGCGGCACACAGGTGGCGGCGCCCTTCGACGTTCAAGGCATCGGACGCATGGCGATGATCGAGGATTCGACCCGGGCCACGTTCGCCCTCTGGGAAGCCCGCGGCATGATCGGCGCGAGGCTCGAAGACCTGCCCGGCGCCCCGTGCTGGTACGAGCTTCTCACTCACGACCTCGCAGCGTCGGGCCGCTTCTATTCCGGGCTCTTCGGGTGGGCGGCCGTGGAGAGGACGCTGCCGGTCGTCGGTCCATACACGTCCCTCAAGAACGGCGACCGGTCCGCCGCCGGAATGATGGCCATCCGGGAGGAATGGGGCGAGGTGTCACCTCGCTGGCAGGTCTACTTCGCCGTCGGAGACTGCGCTCGTACCGCACGACAGGCGGTCGCCCGGAAGGGGCGCGTGGTCGCGGGACCGATCGCCGTCCCGGAAGTCGGCACGTTCGCCGTCCTCGAGGATCCCGCCGAAGCCGTGTTCGTGGTTTTCGAAACACCCTGACGAGGACCTCCCGCTCCTTGAGACGCCTCGCCCTGATCGTCGCCCTCGCTGCCTCGGCGCCGCCCGTCCACTCCGAGGAGGCGCCCTCGAGGGGACCGGCGGAGATCCGCGACGGGCAACTCCTCGCCCAGCCTCGCCTCACCCTGCCGGCGTTGTCCCCACACCCGACGAGGGGCGGCGCGTGGGCCTTCCAGGTCTCGGCCCTCTGGGCCAACTCCTTCTCCTGGGCCCAGGACGTGGCGGGCGAGACGCCGGAGGACCGGCGCTTCCTGATGGACGGCGAGGCCCTCGTCCTCGATGCAACCGTCCGCCGCGGTCTCGGGCGAGGCTGGGACGTCGGCCTGCGGGTTCCCTTCCAGTCCAGGGGCGGCGGCGCCCTGGATGGCTTCATCGACTGGTGGCACCGGCTAGTCCACGTTCCCGATGGCCACCGCCCCTCCTTCCGGACGGACGCCTTCCGCGTCGAGGGCGTGACAACCGACCAGGCTCCCTTCTATTGGAACGACCGAGCGGGCTCCGGCTTGGGCGATCTCGAGCTGGAGACGCGCTGGCGGTTCCTCGACCGTGGTCCCAGGTCGTTCGCCGCCGCTCTCGTCGCGCGCGCGTCGCTTCCCACCGGGACCGGGCATTTCGCGGGGGACGGCGCCGGCGTCGGCGGTCAGCTCGTCCTCGGCGCTCCCCTGGCCCGCTCGTTCGACCTCTACGCCGGGGCCGGCCTCACCGCCCAGGGCCGCGGGCCCGTCCAGGGAATCCTCTACGCTCCCGCGCGGGCCCACGGCTTCGTCGCCCTCGAGTGGCGGCCGTGGCGGCGGCTCAGCCTCGTGGCCGAGACGGATGCCGCGAGCCGCCTGGTCGACAACATCGACAGCTACCCCGGCCTCCACTGGATCGTCAACGTCACGGGACGCGTCGACGTCGGCCCGCGGCTGCGCCTCGACCTCGGCTTCACCGAGAACATCGAGAGCCAGCTGACCACCACCGACTTCGCCCTCTACCTCGGCCTCGGCCTCCGGCCCTGACGCCGCGGGCGGGCTACAATCCCCGCCCATGAGCCTCCGCCCCGACGCCGCCGTCCTCGCCCTCGACCAGGGCACCACCGGGTCCACCGCCCTCGTGTTCGGACCGGAGGGCGAGGTGCTGGGCCGCGCCTACGCCGAGATCACGCAGCACTACCCCTCGCCGGGCTGGGTCGAGCACGACGCCGAGGAGATCTGGCAGAAGAGCCGGCGCGTGGCCGCGGAGGCGCTGGCGGCGGCCGGCGTTGCGGCGGGGGCGCTCCGCGCCATCGGCATCACCAACCAGCGGGAGACGACGGTGCTCTGGGACCGCAAGACGGGCGACCCCGTCTACCGCGCGATCGTGTGGCAGAGCCGGCAGACCGCCGACGTCTGCGCCCGCCTCAAGGCCGAGGGGCACGAGCCCGTCTTCCACGAGCGCACCGGCCTCGTGCTCGACCCGTACTTCTCCGGCAGCAAGATCGCCTGGCTCCTCGAGGGGAACCCCGCGCTTCGCGCGCGCGCCGAAGCCGGCGAGATCGCGTTCGGCACCATCGACTCGTGGCTCATCCACCGCCTCACCGGGGGGCGTGTCCACGCGACGGACCCCACGAACGCCTCGCGCACGCTCCTCTTCGACATCCACTCGCGCCGCTGGGACCCGGAGCTGCTGCGGATCCTCGGCGTGCCCGCCGCGATGCTCCCCGAGGTGCGGCCGAGCTCCGGCGTCTTCGGGGAGACGGTGGCCCTCGACGGGATCCCCGCCGGCGTCCCCATCGCCGGGGACGCGGGCGACCAGCAGGCCGCGCTCTTCGGCCAGGGCTGCTTCGAGCCCGGGATGGCGAAGAACACGTACGGCACGGGGGCCTTCCTCGTGCTGAACACCGGCGACCGCCGGGTCATCAGCCGTCGCGGGCTGCTGACGACGCTCTGCTGCGACGCTCGCGGGGGCGCCGCCTACGCCCTCGAGGGCTCCGTCTTCGTGGCGGGCGCCGCCGTCCAGTGGCTCCGCGACGAGATGGGCCTCGTCCGCACCGCGGCCGAGACCGGGCCCGATCGCCGAGAGCGTCGCCGACACCCACGGCGTCTACGTGGTGCCCGCCTTCACCGGCCTCGGCGCCCCGTACTGGGACGCCGGCGCCCGCGGCGCGATCCTGGGCCTCACCCGCGGCGCCGGGCGCGCCCACCTCGTGCGCGCGACCCTCGAGAGCCTCGCCTACCAGAGCCGCGACGTCATCGACGCGATGAACGAGGAGTCCGGGGTGCCGCTCCGCGAGCTGCGCGTGGACGGCGGCGCGTCGTCGAACGACTTCCTGATGCAGTTCCAGGCCGACGTCCTCGGCGTGCCGGTGGACCGGCCCGCGCTCGTGGAGACGACCGCGGCGGGCGCGGCGTTCCTGGCCGGGCTCGGCGTCGGCCTGTGGAAGGACGCGGAGTCGCTCGCGGCCCGGCGGCGTCGGGACCGCCTGTTCACGCCGGCGATGCCGCCGGAGAGGCGCGAGGCCCTGTACGCCGGCTGGAAGGACGCCGTCGCCCGTGTGCGCAGCCCTGGCTCTCCCGCCCGGACAGGCGGCTGACCCTCAGCCGATCCCCGCGACCTCGCGCAGCACGTCGTAGCGGTTCACGATCCCGACCAGCCGGCCGCCGTCGCGGACGAGGGCCGCCGGAGTCTCCTTCGACAGCAGGGTCACCAGGCGGTCGAGGGGCACGTCGGCGTCGACCACCGGGAAGGGCGCCCCCATCACCTCCGTCACCGGCCGGTCGAGCAGCTTGCCGTCCTCGAGGACGCGCGCCATCAGCCCCTCGGTCACGGAGCCCACGCAGTCGTCTCCGTCCACCACCGGGACCTGCGAGAGCCCCCACGTGCTGAGCAGGTTCAGGGCCTGCCTCACGTTGCCGGCCGGCCCCACCGCGACGAGCGGCGGGACCTCCTCGGGGTGCCGGCGCAGCAGCTCCCCGGCCGTGACCCGCTCGGCCGCGAGCATCTGGTTCTCGCGCATCCACGTGTCGTCGTACAGCTTCGACAGGTAGCGCTCGCCCGTGTCGCAGAGGATCGTCACCACGAGGGCTCCGGGGTCGTCGAGCCGTCGCGCCACCTCGAGCGCCGAGAACACGTTCAGCCCGCCGGAACCGCCGATGAAGATGCCCTCCTCGCGCGTGAGGCGGCGGGCGGTCCGGAACGCGTCGGCGTCCGAGACGGTCATCCACTCGTCCACGACGTCGAAGTCGAGGGACGTCGGGATCTTGTCTCCGCCGATGCCCTCCACCTTGTAGGGCCCCCCCGTACCCTTCACGTGGGAGCGGGCGTACTCGGTGTAGATCGAGCCCACCGGGTCCCCGGCGATCACCTTCACCGACGGGTTCTTCTCCTTCAGGTACCGCCCGGCGCCGGTGACCGTCCCGCCCGTGCCCGGCGAGCAGACGAAGTGGGTGATCTTCCCCTTCGTCTGCTCCCAGATCTCCGGCCCCGTCGTGCGGTAGTGGGCCTCGGGGTTGTCGGGGTTGTAGTGCTGGTTCGCGAAGATGGCCCCCGGCGTCTGCGCCACGATCGTCTTCGCCTTCTGGATGTAGTACTCGGGGTGGTCGGGCGGCACCGCGGTGGGGACGACGATCACCTCGGCCCCGAACGCCCGCAGCAGGCTGATCTTCTCGCTCGACATCTTGTCGGGGATGGTGAAGATGCAGCGGTAGCCCTTGATCGCGGCGGCGATCGCCAGGCCGATGCCCGTGTTGCCGCTCGTCGCCTCCACGATCACCCCGCCCGGCTTGAGCTCGCCCCGCCGCTCGGCTCCCTCGATGATCGAAAGACCGATCCGGTCCTTCACCGACCCGCCCGGGTTCAGGTTCTCGGCCTTTCCGAAGAGGGGCGTGCGGATCCCCCGCGCGATCCGGCGCAGGCGTACGAGAGGCGTCCACCCCACCACCTCGACGATGTTGTCGTAGGGCTCGAGGTTGCGCGTCATGCCCACCCCCTCACGGGTGCTGCGCCAGCAGGAAGAGGGCGAGGTCGGCCCGCTCGGCGTCCGACATCTCGAAGGCCGGCATGGGAGGCTTCGGCGTCCGCAAGTACTCGACGAGCGTGGCCGCATCGTACTTCTTCTTGAGCCCGGCGAGCGGCTTCGTCACCATGCCCGGCACGGCCGCCTTCCGGTCGTGGCAGGCAGCGCAGCCGTTGCTGTTCCAGAGGACCCGTCCGCGCGCGACCGCCTCGGGCGAGACAGCCAGGGCTCCCCCCGCGGGCCGGGTGGCGGGCGCCTGGGCGCTCTCCGTCGCAGCACGGCGCGCGGCGGGAGGAGCCTTCCATTCCACCCGATAGATCGTCCCGGCCTCGTCGTCTGAAACGTACACGGAGCCGTCCGGCCCTTCCGCCGCGTCCACGGGCCGTCCGATGACGTCCTCGTCGGTCGCCCCGAGGAAGCCCGTCAGGAAGTCCCGCTCCGCGATGCCGCCGTCGGGGCCCCAATGCAGCGAGACGACCTTGTACCCGTCCTTACGGGTCCGATTCCACGACCCGTGGAGGGCCACGATCGCCGCGCCACGGTACTGCGCAGGGACGGCCTCGCCCCGCAGGAACGTCATCCCGAGCGGCGCGTTGTGGGCGCGGAAGCCGTGGACCGGCGGGATCGACGCCGCGATGCGCGCCTCCTGCCCCTTGCCGAAGTCGGGATCGGGCACGCGGTTTCCGTTGGCGATCGGCCACCCGTAGAAGCCGCCCTCCTGGATCCGGTTCAGCTCGCACGGGGGGAAGTCGTCGCCGAGGAGGTCGCGGCCGTTGTCGGTCGCGTAGATCAGCCCGTCCTCGGGCCGCCAGTCGAAGCCGACCGAGTTCCGGAGGCCGGTCGCGAAGACCTCCTCGCCCGTCCCGTCCGGCCGGTAGCGCACGATCGTCGCCCGGCGGCGGTCCTTCTCCAGGCACACGTTGCAGGTCGAGCCGATGGAGACGTACATCCAGCCGTCGGGGCCGAAGCGCAGGGTGCGCGTCCAGTGGTTCCCACCCCCGGGCAGGCCGGTGACGACTCGTTCGAACGCGCCCGACGTCGTCCCGGTCACGGGGTCGAAGCGGATCCGGCCGACGGCGTCGGTTTCGGCCACGTACAGCCACCCGTCGTGGAGGTCGAGGCCGTGCGGGCGGTTGAGGCCGGCCACGACCTCGTGACGCCCGTCGGAGCGGCCGTCGCCGTCGCGGTCGGCGGAAAGCCGCAGCACCCGGCCCGACCGGGGCAGGCTCGCGAGCAGGTCGCCGCCGGGCGTGAAGCGGAGAAAGCGCACGTTCGGGAGGTCCTGGGCAAATCGCGAAACGGTCGTCCCCGGCGGCGGGCGCAGCCGCGCCAGCACGGCATCCTCCGACGACGCTTCGATCCCCCACGCGCCCGTCACTGCCAGCAGCGTGGCGCTCGCCCCGGCGAGCACCTTCGTGGCTCGTCGCACCGGTTCCTCCCTCAGCATCGAAACCCGAGAAGCTGGGCCCAGGATCTCATGGCCGGGCCGTGCCCGTCTCAGGCCGTGAGCGGCGCCGGCTCGATGACCCGCATGGCCTTCCAGTGCCCCGCCCGGAAGCGGCGGCGCATGAGCAGCCCGAGCAGGAGGACGTATAGACTCGCCGTCGTCCAGGCGAAGTACGCCCCCGCGCCGAGCACGACGCACCCCACCCAGGCGGGCACCAGCATCGCGATCCACGCCAGCACGAACGTGAGGGCCATCGGGTAGAGAGTGTCCCCGGCGCCGCGGAGCCCCGCGGCGTGGATCAGGTTCATCATGTCGAAGATCGAGTAGACCGCGACGAACCGGAGCATGACCGTGGCGAGCTCGGCGATGCGCGGCCAGGTCGCGGGGTCGGCGCCCGCGCCGTAGGGGGCGAGAAGGAGCGGCGCCCCGAGCACGTAGAGCAGGCCGCAGGCCGCCATGTAGACGAAGCTCATGGCCAGCGCCGACCGCACCGCCCGCTCCGCGACGTCCGGCCGGTCGCCCCCGAGATACCGCCCGACGAGCGACGACACCGCGACCGCGAGGCCCACCATCGGCATGAAGACGATCATGTTCAGGTTGAAGGCGATCCCGCTCGCGGCCAGCTCGAGCGTGCCGATCCGCCCCACGATCACCATGAAGACCGCGAACGCCCCGACTTCGAGGGAGTACTGCAGGCCCGTGGGCATGCCGAACCGCAAGAGGCGCAGCACGAGCCACGGCTCGAGCCGCCAGCCGGAGAGCGTCCGGTACGCCTTCCGGAACTCGGGCTTCAGGATGACGGCCAGGTAGACGGCGGCCCCCGCCACCTGGGACAGGATCGTCCCGAGCGCCGCGCCGGTCACCCCCATCTCCGGGAAGCCGGCCTTGCCGAAGATGAGCAGGTAGTCGAGGACCACGTTCACGACGGTGGCGAGGATGTTCACGCGCAGGACGGCCTGCGTCTCGCCGCGCCCGGCGAAGAACGTGGAGAGGGTGGCCATGAGAACTACCGGAAGAGCCCCGAGCATGAGGGCGCGCGCGTACTGGACCTCGTACCCCCGGAGCGCGGGGGCATGGCCGGCCAGGTCGAACGCGCTTCCCACGAGGGGGCAGAGCGCCGCGACGAAGAGCCCGGCTCCGATCGAGAAGTAGATGCCCTGCCACAGGACCGGGCCGATGCGCTCCGGCCGGCCCGCTCCGAGGTACTGGGCCACGAAGGTGGTGAGGTACTCGCCGGTCCCGGTGAAGAGCGCGATGATCGACCACACGGCGAAGAGCCCGGTGACGGCCCCCGCGACCGCTGCCGCCGAGTACCAGGTCAGGAACAGCCGATTGACGAAGGTCTGGATCGTGAACGAGAGGTGCCCGAGGACCAGCGGGTAGGCGAGCACCGCGACCTCGCGGCCGCCGCCGGGCCCTTGCCATGTCGCCTTCGTCCGCTCCCACCACGACACGGGCCGCCACCTCCACCGGGCGCTCGCGCGGCCGCGAACGCGCGGTGGCAGGCTAGCACGGAGGCGGTCGCGGCCTGCGTGCTAGCATCGCTCCGATGCCCGTCACGCGCCTTTCCGGATCGGCCGCGGCCCTGGCCCTGCTCGCGGCCACGGAGGGCGCGGGACAGGAGCCTCCGCATCTCCTCCCCGGCGTCGAGACGTCGCGGGTCGTGCTCGAGGCCCGCGTGACGGACGCGAGGGGCCGTCCCCTCCCCGGCCTCGGCCCCGCGGACTTCCGGCTGCGAGTCGACGGCCGCACGGCCTCGCTGGAGTCCGTCGTGTGGGTGGCGGAAGCCGCGGGCGTCGCGCGCGCCCTCCCGTCCTCCCCGGGGGCGCCCGGTGTCGCCGCCTCCCCGGGCCGCCTCGTCCTGCTCCTCTTCCAGAAGGACTTCGAGGGCTCGCGTCTTCACGGCCTCCTGCGCGCGATCGGCCAGGCCAAGACGCTCCTCGAGCCCCTCACGCCGCGCGACCGCGTGGCCGTGCTCACGTACGACTCGCACCTGCGGCTCCACCTCGACTTCACGCCCGACCTCGACGCGGTGCGCCGCACGCTGGACGAGTCGGTCCTGCTCCGCTGGCCAGGGCCGCTGCCGCCTTCGGACCCGCCATCGCTCGTCGCCACCCTCGACCGCCAGGAGGCGCTCGACGCGGCGACGCCGGAGGAGGCGCTGCTCGCGCTCGGGAGGGCCCTCCAGGAGGTGCCGGGAACGAAGACGCTGCTCCTTTTCGGCTACGGCCTCGGGAGGCTGGCGGGCGGCACGGTGTGGCTGGACTCCCACTACGACGCCGCCCGCGCCGCGCTCGACCGGGCCCGCACCGCGGTCTTCTGCCTGGACGTCACCGAGGCGTCGTGGCACTCGCTCGAGGTCGGTCTCCAGCAGGTGGCCGTCGACACGGGAGGCCGGTACTTCAAGGTATACGAGAACGCCGGGGCCGCCCTCGCCCAGGTGGCGGGAGCGCTCGCCGGCCACTACGTCCTCACCTTCGAGCCCCCCGGCGACCGGCGCGGCGAGCACCGCGTGAGCCTCTCCCTCGCCGGACGCCGCGGAACGGTGCTGACGCGAACACGCTATGTGGACTGACCCCTCGCCCTTCGGAGACGCCATGCAGAGCTCGTCCCGCCTACTCTCCACCTTCCTGGCCATGGCGGTCGGCGCGATCTCCCACCCCGCCTGGGGCCAGTCCCGCGACGGACGCGACTGGTCGCGCGAGACGGCCCGCGCCGTCCCCGACTGGGTCCGGGACGCCGTCGTCTACGAGGTCTTCCCCCGCGCCTTCTCCGCCGAAGGGAACCTGGCCGGCGTGACCGCCCGCCTCGACCACGTGCGCGATCTCGGCGCCACGGTCGTGTGGCTCATGCCGATCCACCCGATCGGGCGCGACAAGCGGAAGGGCACCTACGGCAGCCCGTACTCGATCCGCGACTTCGACGCGGTGAACCCCGACTACGGCACGGGCGAGGACCTGAAGCGCCTCGTGGCGCGAGGCCCACGCCCGCGGCCTCAAGGTCATCCTCGACGTCGTGGCGAACCACACCTCCTGGGACAGCGTGATGATGGCGAGGCCGGAGCTCTACGTCCGCGACGCGCGGGGCCGCGTGCAGCCGCCGAACGCCGACTGGTCGGACGTCGCCAAGCTGGACTACTCGAACCCGAAGACCCGGGCCTACATGATCGAGATGATGTCGCGGTGGCTGCGCGACTACGGCGTCGACGGGTTCCGCTGCGACGTCGCCGGGCTCGTGCCGACCGACTTCTGGGAGGAGGCTCGCCCTGAGCTCGAGGCGATCCGGCCCGGACCTCTTCCTGCTCGCCGAGTGGAGCACGCCCGACCTCATGGCGAAGGCCTTCGACGCCGACTACGCGTGGCCCTTCCACGCCGCCCTCAATCGCGTCCTGTCGCTCGGCGCACCGGCCTCCGAGATCCGGGCCACCTGGGAGGAGGAGAGGCGCAACTTCCCGCGTGGCTCGCTCCACCTGCGCTTCTCGGACAACCACGACGAGAAGAGGGCGATCGCCCGGTTCGGGGAGCCGGCCGCGTTGGCCGCCCAGGCGCTGGTCTTGACGATGGACGGAATCCCTCTCGTCTACAACGGCATGGAGATCGGCGACACCGGCGAGTCCGGCGGCCCCGCCCTGACCGAGCGGGTCCCGCTCTTCTGGCCCATCGTGGCGCGCCGGCCCGAGTTCCCGAAGTTCTACCGGGAGATGATCGCACTCCGGCGCCTCCACCCGGCCCTGCGCCAGGGCGAGACGCTGTGGGTGCCGTCCTCCGGACCCGATCGAGTGGCTTCGTTCCTTCGCCGGGGTGCCGGCGAGGAGGTGCTCGTCGCCGTGAACCTGAACAGCCAACCGTGGAAAGGCAGCGTGGAGATGCCGGCCGGAGCCGCGTGGGCCGAGGTGACTCCGGAGGTGCCCCTGCCTCAGCAACCGGGCGGCGGCACGCCCGAGCGACCGGCTCGCAAGGTCGAGCTGCCGGCTCTGGCTCTCGACGCGTGGGGCTTCCGGATCTTCTTGCGGGCAACGGAGTAGACGCTTAGCCAGCTACTTCCGAGGCGGCGACTCGCAGCTCGGTGCTGTCGCCTCCGTCGGGGAGCGACGCGGCCAGGCGTAGCGCCCGCTCCTGGGCCTCGTCCAGGGAAGCCGAGGCCAGCAGCTCCACGGCCAGGCTCTGGTGCGTCTCGGGGCGCGCGTCTCCGAGCAGCCGCGTCCAGCGGTGAGGACGCGGGCGGTGGCTGGAGGCGCGATTGCAGGAGCGGGTGCTCACGAGAGGCATCGCCGTGCGTCTCTTCCGGCAACGGTACGTAGCGGCAGAAGAAGTTGAGGTGCCAGGGCAGGAAGCGCATCGTGCGGCGCACGCCCCTGTCGTCCGCCCCGAAGTGGTCGCGGAGCAGCTCCACGAAGCGCCACAGGACCGAGAATCGCTCCTCGGGCGTGGGCAGCCACGTCGTCCCCGTCCTGATCTCGCGGAAGAGCCACGGCTTGATGAGCGCGCCCCGCCCGAGCATCACCGAGCGCACGCCGCAGCGCGCCATCCGATCGCGCGCCTCGTACGGCGTCAGGATGTCCCCGTTGCCGATCACCGGGACCCCGCGCTCCGCGGCCACGCGTCCGATGAGGTCCCAGTCCGCCGCCTTGCTGTAGCGCTGCTCGCGCGTGCGGCCGTGGATGGCGATCGCGTCGGCACCGCCCTCCTCGCACGCGCGCGCCACGTCCGACACGTTGACCTTGTCCTCGTGCCAGCCGGCGCGCAGCTTGACGGTCACCGGGACCTTTACCGCGCCCTTCATCGCCGCCACGAGCCGGCCGAGACGCGTGGGCTTGCGCAGCAGGCTCGCCCCCAGCCCCCGTCGCGTCATCTGGTCGATCGGGCAGCCGCAGTTCAGGTCCACGAAGCGCGCCCCGCGCGACTCGGCGAGCCGCGCGCCCTCGGCGAGGGTCTCCGCCTTCTTGTCGGCGAGCTGCACGCCGAAGAAGCGCTCGTCGGGGTGGCTCTTCAGCAGGGCGAACTCGCTCGGGCTGCCGCCGAGCAGCTTCCGCACCACGGCCATCTCGCCGACCGTGACCTCGGCGCCGAGCTCCGTGCAGAGCCGGCGGAAGGGCAGGTTGCCGCCGACGGTGAGCGGCGCGAGGACGACCGCGTCCTGGAAGGGCGAGGAACCGCTCAAGGGTCGATGAGCCCCAGCCGGGAGGTCCGACCCGGCGCCGCCGGCGCGCCGGCGGCCGCCTCCGCCGCGGACGGCGCCTCCGCGACCGGATCGCCCTCGCCCGGGGCGAGGAAGAGGTTCGCCTGCACGCCGTGCTGTCGGTCGTACATCTCCCGATAGCGCCCGCCGGCCGCGAAGAGCTCCGCGTGGGTGCCCCGCTCGACGACCTGCCCTTTCTCGATCACGAGGATCTGGTCGGCCCGGCGGATGGTGGAGAGGCGGTGCGCGATCACGAAGGTCGTGCGGCCCTTCATGAGCCACGACAGCCCCTCCTGGATGAGGGCCTCCGACTCCGAGTCGAGGCTCGAGGTGGCCTCGTCGAGGATCAGGATCCGCGGGTCGGCGAGGATCGCCCGGGCGATCGCGACCCGCTGCCGCTGCCCGCCGGAGAGGCGCACGCCTCGCTCGCCCACCACGGTGTCGTACCCGTCGGCGAAGCCCTCGGCGAACTCGCCCACGTGCGCGATCCGGCAGGCCTCGAGGACCTCGTCCTCCCGCGCCGACGGCCGCGAGAACGCCACGTTCTCGCGGATCGTCCCGTCGAAGAGGAAGGTCTCCTGCAGGACGACGCCGAGGTGCCGCCGGTACGAGTCGAGCCGCACCGTGGCCAGGTCCACCCGGTCCACGAGGACGCGGCCCGACGTGGGGGCGTTGAAGGCGCAGACGAGGCCGATGATCGTGGACTTGCCCGCCCCCGAGGGCCCGACGAGGGCGGTGACCGTCCCCGGGGCGGCCCGCAGCGAGACGTCGCGCAGCACCGGCTCGCCCTCGCGATAGGCGAAGCCCACGTTCTCGAAGACGACGTCGCCCGACAGCGAAGGAAGCGAAACGGACCGCCGCGGGTCCTCGTCCTCCGGCCGCTCCTTCAGGATCTCCCGCGTCCGCTCGAGGCCGGCGAGCGCCTCGGTCAGCTGCGCCCCGATGGTCGCGACCTGGAAGAAAGGCCCGACGAGGAAGCCGAGGAAGACCGTGTAGGTGAAGAACGAGCCGACCGTCATGCGGCCGGCGAGGATCTCGCTCGCCCCGACGTACATGACGCCCGCCCCCACCAGCCCCAGGAGCACGGTGGACGACAGCGAAAGAACCGAGGTCGTCGCCAGCGTGCGGAAGACGTTGTCGAGGATCCGGCGGACCCCACCCTCGAAGACGGCCGCCTCGCGGGCCTCGGCGTGGTAGCCCTTCACCACGCGGACCCCCCCGAGCGACTCCGTCAGACGGCCCGTCACCTCCGCGTACATCTGGCCGCGCTCGCGGAAGACCGGGCGCAGCACGCGGATGCCACGGAAGATGACGAGGCCGAAAGCCCCGAGAGCCACCAGGGTCAGGAGCGTGACCCGCGGGCTGAGGCGCAACATCATCGCGAACGCGAGGGTCGCCGTGAGCATCCCTCCGGCCATCTCGATCAAGCCCGGTCCCCACCAGGTTTCGGAAGCCCTCGACGTCGTTCATGATCCGGGAGACGAGGTCGCCCGTCTTGTTCGCGTCGTGGAACGCCACCGGCAGTCGGCCGACGTGCTCCTGCACCCGGATCCGCATCTCGGCGATCAGCTTCTGCGCCGCCTTCGACACGAGCTGGACGAGAGCGAAGGAGCCGAGCCCCTGGATCGCCGTGGCCACGACGACGGCACCGACGATCGGGGCCAGCAGCTCGACGTGACCGCGGCCGATGACGTCGTCGATGAGGTACCTGGTGGAGGCGGGCAGGACGAGCCCGGCCACGCGGCTCACGGCCATGAGCACGAAGGCCAGGGCCAGCAGTCCGCGGCGGGGCTTCACGAGCGCCCAGACGTCGGGCAGCAGGGCCCGCAGGCGCTCGGGCTTGCTTGCCCGGGCCGACTGCTTCGACAGCCGGGTCACGACCCGGGCGGCTCCCTTCACCGCGGCATCATACCGCGGCGCCCCGGAAGGGGCCGGGAGCGCGAGCCGGGGTCCGGGCAGGCCCGGGCCTCAGGTACCGCTCAGGCGGCGCGAGTTCTCGCGCGACGCGCCGCCTTCGGTGCCCTGCGCCGCTCGGCCTCGCGGGCCGTGCGGAGCTTCTCGATGATCCGCCCCAAGTCATCGGTCCTGCCGCACTGCAGGCAGGCGATGACCGGGCGATTCAGCCGGTGCAGGAATCTCTTTCCGCATCGGCATTCGACGAGCAGGGCGATGAAGTGGCGGGTCGCTCGGTGGTGCAGGAGCTTCATCACGCCAGCCGAATACGCAAGGCGCATACCGGACGATCAGTGTTGCAAGGACACGACTTACGGCCATCCTGTCCGGTTTTTCGCCGATTCCGCCTGTCCGACCGCCGGCCCTCGCGAGGGCGAAACCCTTGCGCCGCGCGGGGTCGGAAAGCGCCGTTCTCGGCAGAGGTCGCGTCAAAAAGGCGGGTTTGGGCCTGGCCTCATTCGTGCTGTCAAGGACTTCGGCCATGTTTCCGATAGTCGAAGCACGCTTCCTCGCCCCCGACGTCAAGCTCCTCCGCATCGAGGCACCCCGGGTCGCCCGCAAGCGCCAGGCCGGCCAGTTCGTGATCCTCCGCGTCCACGAGCGCGGCGAGCGGATCCCGATCACCATCGCCGACTCGAGCGCCGAGCGCGGCGACATCACGATCGTCGTGCAGGGCGTCGGCAAGACGACGACGGCTCCTCAACTCCCTCGGCGCCGGCGAGTGCGATCCGGGACGTGGTCGGTCCCCTGGGGAGGCCCTCCGAGGTCGAGCACTTCGGCACCGCCTGCGTGATCGGCGGAGGCGTGGGGGCGGCGATCGCCTACCCCACCGCCGTGGCGCTCAAGGGGGCGGGCAACCGGGTGATCTCGATCCTCGGCGGCCGGACGCGGGCCCTCGTCGTCCTCGAGGACGAGATCCGGAGGACGAGCGACGCGCTCCACGTGACCACGGACGACGGGAGCTACGGCGAGAAGGGCCTCGTCACCGACAAGCTGAAGGCTCTCGTCGACGGAGGCGAGCGGCTCGACTACGTCCTCGCGATCGGCCCGATCCCGATGATGCGCGCGGTGGCCGAGACGACGCGTCCCCACGGCATCAAGACCGTGGTGAGCCTGAACTCGGTCATGGTCGACGGCACCGGCATGTGCGGCGGGTGCCGGGTGAGCGTCGACGGCCGGAGCCAGTTCGCGTGCGTGGACGGCCCCGAGTTCGACGCCCACCGGGTGGACTTCCAGAACCTCGCGAACCGCAACGCGATGTACCGGGAGATGGAGGCCCGCGCCCTGCGCGATTTCCTCTCCCTCCCCGAGCGTGACCTCACCCTCGTGCCGGGGCACGAGTGCCGTCTCCTGGCCCAGGCCGACGAGGCCGAGGTGAAGGCATGACGAACCCCCTCTCCCCCAAGGAGCGCGTCAAGATCCCCCGGCAGAGGATGCCGGAGCAGGAGCCCTCCCTTCGGCGGCAGAACTTCGAGGAGGTGAACCTCGGGCTCGCCGCGACCGTGGCCGCCACCGAAGCGTCGCGGTGCATCGAGTGCGCCGCGCCCGCCTGCGTCAAGGGGTGCCCGGTCGGGGTGAAGATCCGCGAGTTCGTGGACCTCGTCCTCAAGCAGGACTACAAGGCGGCGGCCGCCAAGATGCGGGAGGACAACGTGCTGCCCGCGGTGACCGGCCGCGTGTGCCCGCAGGAGGACCAGTGCGAGGGCGCTTGCGTCATGGGGAAGAAGTTCGACCCCCTGGCCATCGGCTACCTCGAGCGGTTCATCGCCGACTGGGAGGCGCAGTCCGGCGAGCTGGGCCTTCCCCCGCGCGCCCCCTCGACCGGCAAGAAGGTGGCCTGCGTGGGCAGCGGGCCCGCCTCCCTCACCGCCGCCGGCGACCTCGTGCAGAAGGGCCACGACGTGACCGTCTTCGAGGCCCTCCACGAGATCGGCGGCGTCCTCGTCTACGGGATCCCCGAGTTCCGCCTCCCGAAGGACATCGTCCGCCGGGAAGTCGGGAACATGGAGAAGATGGGCGTGCGCTTCGAGACGAACGTCGTGGTCGGGCGCACCGTCACCATCGACGAGCTGATGCAGGAGGAGGGCTACGACGCCGTCTTCGTCGCCACCGGAGCCGGCCTGCCGAAGTTCCTCGACGTCCCCGGGGAGAACCTGAACGGCGTGTACTCCGCCAACGAGTTCCTCTCGCGCGTCAACCTCATGAAGGCCTACCGCTTCCCCGAGTACGACGAGCCCATCTACGACTGCCGCGGGAAGAACGTGGCCGTCATCGGCGGCGGCAACACGGCCCTCGACTCCATCCGCACCGCCCTCCGACTCGGCGCCGCGAAGGCGATGATGCTCTACCGCCGGTCCGAGGCCGAGATGCCGGGGCGGGCGGAGGAGATCCACCACGCCAAGGACGAGGGGGTCCTAGATCCACACCCTCACCCACCCGGTCGCGTTCCTCGGCGACGAGAAGGGCTGGCTGCGGGGCGCCCGCTGCATCCGGATGGCGCTCGGCGAGCCGGACGACTCGGGTCGCCGCCGGCCCGTGCCCATCGAGGGCTCCGAGTTCGAGATCCCGCTCGACGTGGCGATCGTGGCGGTGGGCACCGGTCCCAACCCGCTCGTGCAGTCCACGACGCCCGACCTCGCGACGAACCGGAAGGGCTACATCGCGGTGGCCGACCAGGAGACCCTGCGCACCTCGAAGAAGGGCGTCTTCGCCGGCGGCGACATCGTGACCGGGGCGGCCACGGTCATCCTCGCCATGGGGGCCGGCCGGAAGGCCGCGCGCTCGATCGACGAGTACCTGAAGACCGGCGCCTGGTAGCGCTCCGTCCACAGGCCGGAGGGGTCAGGCCTGCCCCTCGACGCTCGCCGCGGGGTAGGCGGCCGCCTCGCTCGTCGCCCGCGTGGGAAGCGGCTTCCCGTCGGTCCAGAAGCGCCTGAGCGATGCGATGGCCATGCCCGCGTTCGGCCGGACGGTGACGCTCGCCGACAGCTTGCCCGCGTCCACCATCTCCTTGCCGTACCCCGGAACCCCACCCACCCCGAAGAGCCGCGCCCGAGCGAACATCCGCGCGTGCTCGGGATTCGCGACGGCGCTGCCGCCCTTCCCGGCCCCCACCGCGAGATCGTCGCTCTGTCCGGCGATGGCGTGGATCTCCTCCCGCCGGCTCTTGAAGACCCCGTACCAGCTGCTGAAGGCGAGGATGCCGTCGGTCTCCGACCACTGGCCCGCCTCGGTCGTCTGGAGGGTGATGTCCGGGCGGACCGTGGCCCGCAGGCCTTCCAGCCGATCGTGCGCCGCCGACGAGCGCGGGGGCCCGGTCACCACGAGGACGCTCGCTCCGTTGGGCATGGCGGCTGACAGTTGCCGGCCCTGGATCTGCCCGATCTCGCGCTGCGGCTGGCTGATCGTGCCCACCGGAAGCCCGCCGCCCCAGCCGGCGAGGTAGGGCTCGAAGGTGGAATCCCAGGCGTTCAGCAGGACGAGGCCCGTCCGCCCCTGCAGGTTCTTCAGGATCAGCCCCGCGGTCGCGATGCTCGCCGGCTCCGCCACGACCGCGTCCACCGGGGAGGCGGCGAGGCGCTTCCGGACGGCCCCGAACTGGTCGAAGCTGGTCGCCCACACCACGTCGACCTCGTATCCGGCCGCCCGGCCCTCGGCGAGCGCGTCCTTCTCCTGGAGATTCTGGTAGAGGTCGACGGCCTTCCCGTCCGTGTCTCCGATCAACAGCACGAACACGCTCTTGGCCACCCTGATCTCCTTCCGAGTACGGGCCCGATGAAGCCCGTCCCCTGTCATCCCGAGGAGCGCCGTCCAAGCCATGCGACGAGGGATCCGCATTCACGGCGGATCCCTCGGGACCTGTCCGATCGGAGTCCCTCGGGATGACAAGCCTACTGCCGGCGGCGCCGGCGCGGAACGACAAGCCTACAGCAGGCGGCGGGCTCGCGCCGCTCCCCGAAGCTCCTCGCGGAAGTCGGGGTGGGCGCAGTCGATGAGGGCCAGGGCGCGCTCGCGGAGCGACTTGCCGTAGAGGTTCGCGACCCCGTACTCGGTGACCACGTACTGCACGTCGGCCCGGCTCGTGACGACCCCCGAGCCTTCCGCCAGGGCGTCCACGATGCGCGAGATCTTCCCGTCCTTGGCCGTCGAGGGCAGCGCGATGATCGGCTTGCCTCCGCGCGAGCGCCGCGCGCCACGGATGAAGTCCACCTGGCCGCCGAAGCCCGAGTAGATCGAGCGCCCCATCGAGTCCGAGCAGACCTGCCCGGTGATGTCCACCGCGATCGCCGAGTTGATGGCCACCATCTTGTCGTTCTGGGCGATGACGAAGGGATCGTTGACGTAGTCGGTGGGGTGGAACTCCACGAACGGGTTGTTGTCGAGGAAGGCGAACGTCTTCCTCGAGCCCAGCACGAACGAGGAGATGATCTTTCCCTTGTGGAGGGTCTTGGCCTCGTTCGTGACCACCCCGCTCTCGAACAGCTCCACCACCCCGTCCGAGAACATCTCCGTGTGGATCCCGAGGTCGCGCTTCTCCTTCAGGAAGAGCAGCACCGCGTCCGGGATCTCCCCGATCCCCATCTGGAGGGTGGAGCCGTTCTCGATCAGGTCGGCGACGTTGCTCCCGATGGCCCGAGCCACCTCCCCGACCTCGGTCGACTGCGGCAGCTCGATCACCGGCCGGTCGATCTCCACCGCGTGGGTCAGGCGAGAGACGTGGATGAAGCAGTCCCCGAGCGACCGCGGCATCTGACGGTTGACGAGGGCGACGACGCCACGGGCGGTCTCGGAGGCCGCCTTCGTGCACTCGACCCCCACCCCGTACGAGCAGAAGCCGTGCTCGTCGGGGGGCGAGATCTGGATGAAGGCCACGTCCACCGGGATCGCGCGCGAGCGGATGAGGCCGGGGATCTCCGAGAGGAAGACCGGGACCCAGTCGGCGCGCCCCTCGTTCACCGCCTGACGGACGTTGGGGCCGGTGAAGAGGGCGCGGTGGCGGAACGAGCCCGAGTACTTCGGGTCCACGTGGTCGGCGGCCCCGAAGGTCAGGAGGTGCGTGACCTCGACGTCGTGGAGCTCGCCCGCCCGGGCCACGAGCGCCTTCAGCAGCTCCTCCGGGTTGTTGCACCCCGCGTGCAGCCAGACGTGGTCGCCGGAGCGGACGATCTTCACCGCCTCGGCGGCGTCGGTGACCTTGCGACGGTAGATCTCGGTCCAGCCCATCGAGGCTACTCCTCGACCCCGGGAAGGCGCCGCCACTCGACGCCGAACGCGCGGGCGAGCGTCTCGCTCGCACAGCGGCCGCGGTAGAGGTACGTGCCCCGGGCGAGGTCCGGGTGCGCTCGCAGGGCGGCGTCGATCCCGTGATCGGCCACCGCCTGGAGGTAGGGCAGGGTGGCGTTCGTGAGGGCCAGGGTCGCCGTACGGGCCGCCCCCGACGGGAGGTTCGGGATGCACATGTGGATGATGCCGTCCACCTCGTAGGTGGGGCTCGTGAAGGTGGTCGGACGCGAGGTCTCGAAGCAGCCGCCCATGTCGATCGCGAGATCCACCACCACCGTGCGCGGCTTCATGAGGCGCAGCATCTCGCGGGTCACGAGCACCGGGGCCCGCTGCTCCCTCACCGCCACCGCCCCGAGGACGAGGTCGGCGAAGGAGAGCGCCTTCTCGACGTTCGGCGGGGTCGCGAGCATGGTGGTGACGGTCGCCGGGAGGTGGCTCGCCGCCTCCCGCAGGTGCGCGACGCTCACGTCCAGGAGCGTGACCTGGGCACCGAGGCCCAGGGCGGCCCGCGCCGCCGCGCGTCCGAGCACCCCCGCGCCGAGCACGACGAAGCTCGCCGACGGGACGCCGGGCACCCCCCCGAGCAGGATGCCCTTGCCGCCGAACTCGTTCAGCAGCAGGCCGCTGCCCAGGACCACGGCCAGGCTGCCCGCGATCTCCGACATCGACGTGCGCACCGGCGCGTGTCCGGCGTCGTCCTCGATGGCCTCGATGCCGATCGTCGTCGCCTCGCGCTCCGTGAGTGCGCGGAAGTCCTCGGGGCGCATCGCGGGCAGGGCCCAGAAGCCGAACACCACCTGCTCCTTCTGCAGCTGCTCGTACTCCTGGGGGGACGGGGCGATAGACGGTCGCGACGAGCCCCGCCCGGGCGAAGACCTCGTGGCGGCTGTACGCGATCTGTGCTCCCGCCGCCTGGTAGTCCGGGTTGGGGTGGCCGGCCGCGAGACCGGCCTCCGACTCGACCCACACCCGGTGCCCCTTCTGGACGAGGGTCCGCACGCCGGACGGGGTGAGGGCCACGCGGTGCTCCCGCAGCCGCGTCTCCTTCGGGATTCCGATGTCCATGCGTCCGCCTCCGCGGGGACCGCCTCGATCTTCTCCGGCGAGGGCGCGCTCAGCCCGCCTGCAGCCGGCCGCGCAGCCCCTCGAGGATGGTGGTGACCTTCCGGCACTCGTCGCACGACGTGTCGGTGGTCGGGCACGGGGCGCCGTCGGCCTGCATCTCGGAGCAGCGTCGGCTCGGCCACGAACTCGGCCAGCTCGGCGACGAGCGTCGTCATGAGGTCGCGCAGCCGGCTCGGCGGCATC
Organism: uncultured Acidobacteriota bacterium; assembly: GCA_963697835.1. Lineage (GTDB taxonomy): Bacteria > Acidobacteriota > Vicinamibacteria > Fen-336 > Fen-336 > DATBSL01. Next base: position 595,355 of record CAVOPG010000002.1, read on the forward strand.
TCCCGCAGCGCGAGGAGGAGCTTCGTCTCCTCGGGACTGAGGGGAAGGAGGGCCTCGCCGCTCACGCGTCCCCCTTCCCCGCCTCGGCCGCCTTCTTCACCCCCCAGGCGAACGCCTCCTCGTTGAGCGGGATGAGCGCGCACTTCTCGGCGAGGGCCTGGCGGACGGCGGTCAGGAACGTCTCCTTGGGGAAGAGGCGCGTCGCTTCCTGAAAGCGCGCCGAGGGCCACGATGTTCTTCACGATGATCTTCCCGAGGTCGGCGGCGATCTGCGTGAACGGCACGCCCACCGCCTTCACCCCCGGCCGCAGCGCCGGGAGCCCGGCGACCACCGAGCTGTCGTAGACCACGACGCCCCCTTCGGGCACGTGCGGGCCGAACTTCGCGACGCTCGGCGCGTTGAACGCCACGAGCACGTGCGGCTCCGGGGCCGCCGGGGAGAGGACCTCGTCCTCCGCGATGCGCACGTCGGCGTAGGACGTCCCGCCGCGCGACTCGGGGCCGTAGCTCGGGATGTGGGTCGAGTCGAAGCCCTCGTTGATCGCGGCACGCGTGATGAGCAGGGCCGCCGTCTGCGCGCCGTCGCCCCCCGCCCCGGCCAGCTTGATGCCGATGTCCTGGCCCCACGCGGTCCGGGGGAAGCCCTGGCAGAAGCGCTCGACCGACTGGCTCTGCCCGCCGATGACGTCCAGCATCTTGCCGGGCATGAAGTTCGGGGGCGGGGGCAGGGGCCACGCCCTCGCGCGCGACGTCCTTCTTCACCCCGAGCGGGTAGACCGGGAGCATCTTCTCCTTCACCCACTTCTCGGACTCGACGGGCGTCATCTTGAGGTGGGTCGGGCACTCGGCGAGGACCTCGACGAAGGAGAAGCCCTTGCCTTCGACCTGCAGCCGGATGGCCTTCTTGATCGCCTTCTCCGCCTTCACGCGGTTCTTCGCGTCGAAGAGGGCCACGCGCTCCACGTAGATCGGCCCGTCGAGCCCGGCCATCATCTCCGCCACCTTGAGCGGCTCGCCGGTGAAGCGGGTGCGGCCGTACGGGCTCGTGGCCGTCTTCTGGCCCATGAGGGTCGTGGGGGCCATCTGGCCGCCCGTCATCCCGTAGATCGCGTTGTTGATGAAGATCACGCTGATGGGAAGGCCGAGCTGGGCGACGCTCACGATCTCGGCGAGGCCGATCGAGGCCAGGTCGCCGTCGCCCTGGTAGCTGATGACGATCGACTCGGGGTTCGCGACCTTGTGGCCGAGGGCGACGGCGGGGGCGCGCCCGTGGGCGGCCTGGCGTGTTGCCGACGTCCATGTAGTAGTAGAGGAACACGCTGCAGCCGACCGGCGAGACGGCGACCGTGCGGTCCTGGATGCCCAGCTCCTCGATGGCGTCGGCGAGGTACTTGTGGGCGAGGCCGTGGCCGCAGCCGGGGCAGTAGTGCGTGCTCTGGCCCTTCAGGCCCTCGCCGTGGCCGTGGCGCTCGAAGCGCTCGTAGAAGACGCTCATACCGCCACCCCCTCGTGGCTCCGAACCGCGCTGCCCTGAAGGACGCGCTCCACGATCTCCGCCTGCTGCGGCAGGACGCCGCCGCGCCGGCGCACGTTCTCGATCCGCGGTGCCTCGAGGCCCGCCTTCGAGACGGCCAGCCGGAGCTCGTCCTCGAGCTGACCGCTGGAGGCCTCCACCACCACGATCCGCTCGGCCTTCGGGAGGAGCGGCGCCAGGGCCCGGATCGGGAACGGCCACAGCGTCAGCGGCCGGAAGAGGCCGGCCCGGACCCCTCCCTGGCGGAGCGACTCGACCGCGCCCTTGGCCATGCGGGCCGGCGTGTTGCAGGCCACCACCACGACGTCGGCGTCCTCGCACCGGAAGAGGTCCGCTCGCTGCTCGGCCTCGGCCATCGCCGCGTACTTCGCGTCGAGGTGGAGGTTGTGGGCCTCGAGGTCGGCCTCGTCCAGGTGGATCGACGAGATGAGGTTGCGGCGGTGCGCCGCGTCCCCCCAGACCGCCCACTCGGGCAGGCCCGGCTTCAGCATCGTCGTCGGCAAGGCCACCTTGCCGGTCATCTGGCCGAGGTAGCCGTCGCACAGGACCACCACGGGGTTCCGGTACTTGAACGAGAGGTCGAAGGCCAGCATCGTCAGGTCGAGCATCTCCTGCGGGGTCGCCGGCGTGAGCACGATCGCCGTGCGTGTTGCCGTGGCCGAGGCCGCGGCACGCGAGCTTGATGTCCGACTGCTCGGGGGCGATGTTGCCGAGGCCCGGGCCGCCGCGCATCACGTTCACGAAGACGCCGGGCAGCTCGGCCCCGATCATGTAGGAGATGCCCTCGAGCATGAGGCTGAAGCCGGGCGACGAGGTGAAGGTCATCGACCGCAGCCCCGCCCCGCCGCAGCCGTACATCATGTTGACGGTGGCCACCTCGCTCACCGCCTGCACGAAGACGCCGTCGAGCTGGGGCAGGAGCTTCGCCATCAGCTCCGCGCCCTCGGTGGACGGGGTGATCGGGTAGCCGAAGAAGTGCCGGCAGCCCGCGAGGAGCGCGCCGATCGCCGAGGCGTACGTCCCCTTCGTCACGAGCGGCCGCGTCTCGGGGAGCGGGAGGAGCTCGTCCGGGATCGCGCGCGGCATCTCGATCGGCCCCGGCTTCCGTCCGAAGAGCTTCGCCGGGTCCTGGAGCTCGAAGGCGGTCCCCGGGTCCGGCGCGAGCCCGTACGGCTCGGGGCAGGCGGTCATGCAGAGGCCGCAGGCCGAGCAGTTCTCGAGGTCGAGGACGACCGGGACGAGCCCCGTCCGGGGGTTGATCTCGGTGCCCATCTCGATGCAGTGCCTGGCGCAGGCCTCGATGCAGCGCCCACAGCCCTTGCAGTACTCCGGCAGCAGGAAGGGCTTGGGCTTTTCCGCAGTCGTGGACATGCGTGGATCCCCTTTCGAGGTCCAAAGGGTGCAAACTCCTCGCCAAAGGCCGCGTGCCATCCATCAATGGCATAGGTGGCATGACGGCCCCCTCGGGACGCATTTCTTGCGTCCGGGGCCTCAGAACCGGCGGAAGAACTGCAGCATCAACGACCTGCCCGGATCCTTGGTCAGACCATGAGCCCCGGACCCGGGCACCGCCGGCCGTTCAGCGCAGCGCGAATCCAGCCGCCTTCACGTCGCGCGAGTTGCCGCCGACGAACACCTGGAAGGCACCCGGCTCTGCCTCCCACTTGCCGGCCGCGGTGTAGAACGCCAGGTCCGACGCCTTCAGCGTGAACGTCACGTCGCGCGACTGACCCGGCGCAAGCTCGACCTTCTGGAAGCCCTTCAGCTCCTTCACCGGCCGCGTCACGCTGCCGACGAGGTCGCGCACGTAGAGCTGCGACGACCTCGGTGCCCGGCGCGCTGGCCCGTGTTCGTGACGGTGACCGAGACCTGCAGCCGACCCGCCGCGGCCGATCTCCGCCGCGCTCAGCTTCGGCTCCGAGTACGTGAAGGTCGTGTAGCTGAGGCCGAAGCCGAACGGGTAGAGCGGGTCGTTCGGCACGTCGGTGTAGCGCCGACCACGTCACGCCCGGCTCGGGCCCCGGCCGGCCGGTGTTCTTGTGCGCGTAGTCATCGGCAGCTGGCCGACGACGCGCGGGAACGCGACGGGCAGCTTGCCCGACGGGTTGTAGTCGCCGAACAGCACGTCGGCGATCGCGTGGCCGGCCTGCGAGCCGCCGAGCCACGCCTCGAGGATGGCCGGGGACGTTGCTCCGCCGGTCCAGCCGAGCGTCAGCGGACGCCCGCTCATCAGCACGACGACGATCTTCTTGTTCGCCTCGAGGACGGCCTTGAGCAGCTCTTCCTGGAGGCCCTTCAGGCCGATGTCCGCCTGGCTGCGGCCCTCGCCCGATCTGGAACGCGTCCTCGCCGACGGCCAGCACCACGACGTCGGCCGACGCGGGCCGCCTCCACCGCGGCGGGGATGCCCGAGCGGTCGGTCGTGTTGATGGACGGAGCGCGCCATGAAGTTGCGCGCGCCGGTCACGAGCTTCACGCCCTCGGCGTGGACGACGCGCGTGGAGGACGAGACGGCGGCCTTCATCCCCTCGAGGAGCGACACGGCCGAGCTCGCCACCGCCCTGCGCGCGCCAGTTGCCGAGCGGCGCGTCCTTGTCGGCGGCCAGCGGGCCCATGACGGCGATCGTCTTCGACGCCCTTGTCGAGCGGCAGCAGGCCGCCCTCGTTCTTCAGCAGGACGATCGACTTGCGCGCGACGTCGCGGGCGGCGGCGGCGTGCGCCGGGTCCGAGAGCGCCTGCTTCTCGCGGGCGGCGTCGCAGTAGCGGTACGGGTCGTCGAAGAGGCCGAGCGCGAACTTGACGCGCAGGACCCGCCGCACCGCGTCGTCCACGAGCTTCTCGTCCACCTTGCCGGCCTTCACCAGGGCGGCCAGGTGGCCGATGTACGCCCGCGACTCCATGTCCATGTCGCTGCCGGCGGTGATCGCCTGCTGGGCGGCGTGGGCGAGGTCCTCGGAGAACCCGTGCGGGATCATCTCGCCGATCGAGCCCCAGTCGGACACGACGAAGCCCTGGAAGCCCCACTCGCCCTTCAGGATGTCGCGCTGCAGGTGAGCGTTGCCGGTCGACGGGGATGCCGCCGATCTCGTTGAACGAGTTCATGAACGTGGCGACGCCGGCGTCGGCGGCGGCCTTGAACGGCGGCAGCACGACGTTGCGCAGCGTCTGCTCGGAGATGTCGACGGTGTTGTAGTCGCGGCCGGCCTCGGCGAAGCCGTAGGCGGCGTAGTGCTTCGCGCAGGCGGCGATCGTGTCGACGGCCGCGAGGTCCTTCCCCTGGAACCCGCGCACGCGCGCGGCCGCGGCCTGCGCGCCGAGGTACGGGTCCTCGCCGGCGCCCTCCATGATCCGGCCCCACCGCGCGTCGCGCGCGATGTCGACCATCGGCGCGAACGTCCAGTGGATGCCCGCGGCGGCCGCCTCGGTGGCGCCGATGCGCGCCGACCGCTCGATCGCCGCCAGGTCCCAGCTGGCCGCCTCGCCGAGCGGGATCGGGAAGATCGTCCGGTAGCCGTGGATGACGTCGAGGCCGAAGATCATCGGGATCTTGAGACGGCTGTTCTCGACCGCGAGCTGCTGCGCCTTGCGCGTGGCCTCGGCGCCGGTCACGTTCAGCATCGAGCCCGACGAGGCCCGTGCCGGATCTGGTCGTACATCGCCTTCTGGGCGCCCGCGCTCGGGCGGCGGCCCGGTCACGTCGAACGCGCTGCTGTACTGGTTGAGCTGGCCGACCTTCTCCTCGAGCGTCATCTGCGCGAGGAGCGCGTCGATCTTCTTCTCGGTCGCCGGGTTGACGAGCCCCTGGGCCGAAAGAGCGGCGGGGATGAGAACGAGGGATACGATGAAGACGTCAACGAGCCGTGTCACGCGCATCGAGTAGCCTCCCTGGCCGCGCGGATTCTACACCGCGATCGGGGCTCCTCGAGGAAGCTCCGCGGGGGCGGGCGGGCGCACGCCGATGGTATCCTCGCCAGATGCTGCTGCCACTCTGCATCGTGCCGGCGCTGCTCGCCCTCGCGTCCGTCGCACCGGCCAAGGTCACCGAATGGCCCACGGCCAAGCCGGAGGAGGTCCAGCTCTCGGCCCGCCGGCTCGTGGAGATGGACGGTGCGATCCGCGCGGGAAGGTTCAAGAAGATCACGAGCGTCCTCGTCGCCCGCCGCGGCAAGCTGGCCTGGGAGGCCTATTACGACGGTGACGCGGACACGGACCGCAACACGCGGTCGGCCACCAAGACCATCACCGGCATGCTCGTCGGGATCGCCATCGCCCGGGGCTTCTTGCCCGGTGTCGAGGCGAGGGTCCTCCCCTACTTCCCCGACAAGCGCGCGCACCTGGCCCATCCCGACCCGCGCAAGGAGGAGATCACCGTCGAGGATTTCCTGACCATGAGCTCGGCGCTCGAGTGCGACGACTCGAACGACTACTCCCAGGGCAACGAGGAGCGCATGTACCTCCTCGAGGACTGGATCCAGTTCGCCCTCGACCTGCCGATTCGCGGCTACGCTCCCTGGGTCAAGAAGCCCGCGGACTCGCCTTTCGGTCGGACCTTCAGCTACTGCACCGCCGGCGTGGTGACGCTCGGCGGCGTCCTCGAGCGCGCGGCCCACATGCCCGTCCCCGAGCTCGCGCGCCAGCACCTCTTCTCGCCGCTCGGAATCGGCGAGGCCGAGTGGTCGTTCTCGTCCTCCGGGCAGGCGATGACCGGCGGCGGCCTGGGCCTGCGCAGCCGTGACCTGGCGAAGCTGGGCCAGCTGTATCTCGACCGCGGCGAGTGGAGCGGCGCGCGCATCCTCCCCCCGGCGTGGGTCGCGGCCTCGACGAGGCCGCATGCGCGCATCGACGACAAGACCGAGTACGGCTACCTCTGGTGGCTGCGGGCGTTCGGCCCGGAAGGCCGCAAGCACGACTGCTACTACATGTCGGGCAACGGCGGCAACAAAGTGGCCGTGCTGCCCGACCTGGAGATGGTGGTCGTCCTGACGAGCACGAACTACAACACGAAGGGGATGCACGAGCAGACCGACCAGCTCCTCGACGAGTACGTCGTCCCCGCCGCGCAACCCTGAGCGACTCTAGCTGGCGATCCTCCCGGCGGCCGCATCCCACGTCACCGCGGCGTTGCGGAAGTACGCCTCGTTCGCCATGTGGCACGCCAGCGCGGCGTGGTGGCCGAAGACCGCGTCCTCGGTCACGGGCTTGCGGCTCCGCACCGCGTCGAAGAACGTCCACAGGTGCGGCCGGAGATCGTCCCAGGAGATGCCGCGATAGCTGATCCCCTCGAGCGCCGGCTCCTTGCCCGGCGCCGGGTCGTGCTCCTCGTGCCACTGCTTGAAGTAGGCCTCGCGAAGCTCCCTCGGGAAGGCAAAGGCGTAGTAGCTCGGCGAAGAGTCCGCCCCCGTCTGCGGAGAGTAGCTGATGCCCGTTTCCGTGACCTCCAGGATTCCCTTCGAGCCCTGGAAGCGGTAGGTCTCCGGCGTCTCGCAGCCGAGATTCAACCGCAGATAGACCGGCGCTTTTCCGTAGTCGAAGAGCGTCGCGTGCACGTCCGGCATGTTGCGCCCGTCCGGGAAGCGCAGGATCCCGCCGAGAGCCATGGCGCGCCGGGGCGGCTCGCTCCAGCCGAGCATGTACATCATGCCGCTGACGAGATGGACGAGCAGGTCGCCGGCGACGCCCGTGCCGTACTCCTTCCAGCAGCGCCAGCGCGCGAAGACCTTCGCGTCGAACGGGCGCCTGGGGACGTCGTTCTGCCAGGTGTCCCAGTCGAGCGTCTGCGGGGAGAGGTCCGGCGGAGGAGGATACTGCCACGCCCCGGTAGGATCGTTGCGGCCGAGCGAGCCCTCGACGAGCGTGAGGTCGCCGATCACGCCCTTCGCGATCAGCTCCTTCGCCTTCGCGCAGATCACCGAGCTGACGCGCTGCGAGCCGACCTGGACGATGCGACCGGTCTCCTTTGCCGCGGCCACCATCGCGACGCCGTCGGCGGCGGAATGCGACATCGGCTTCTCGCAATAGACGTCCTTCCCGGCCCGAACCGCCTCCACGACGAGGCGCTTGTGCCAATGGTCGGGAACCGCCGCGATCAGGCAGTCGATCTCCTTGTTGTCGAGCAGGTCTTGATAGCGCCGGGTGGTGGCGAGCTTCGGCCCGACGATCTCCCTCGCGAGTGTGTGGCGGCCGTCGTAGAGATCGCACGCCGCCACGCACTCGACGCCCGGCAGCTGGATGGCGCTGGCCAGGAGGCCGGATCCCTGCATGCCGACGCCGACGATGCCGAAGCGCACGCGGTCGATCGGGGCCGCGGCCGAATAGGGGGCCGCTTCCAGCCGGTCGTCGCGCAGGACCACGGCCTTGGCGGTCGCGACCGCGCCGGCGACGCCGGCGCTCTTCACCATGAACGCCCGCCTCGTGTACTGGCTCTTGCTCATGCTCTCCCTCCTTTCGGGTTCACATGCCTTCCCCGCACTCGTCGGCGGGCTCGGGACCGTTCCGTCCATTCTTCGGCAGATTCCACGCATGCGCGGGCTCGAGGCTCGACCAGCGGAACACCGGTCGCAGGGCCACCGGGAGTCCTTCGGGATGACATGTTCATTGGCTGATCAACGCAACAAGACGACCTTTCCTTCGACACCTCCCGCTTCGAGGAGGCGCTCGGCCTCTCGACCCGCGAGAAGGGGCAGCCGCGCCGCAATCCGAGGCTCGATCCTGCGCGCGGCGAGAAGCTCGAAGAGCTTCGGGAGATCCTCCTTGAAGGGGCGTTTGTCCCTCCGGTAGAGGGCAGTGATGCCGTAGAAAGCGCCACGCCGGCCGGCGAGGCGCGCCCCGAGGAATACGGCAGCGAATCCTCGCAGGACGCCGAGCGTGCCGCGAGCGGCCATGAATCCGTAGCCGACGACGAGCCCGCCTCTTCTCGTCGCGCGGATGCACTCACGAGTACCGGAGCCACCGAGGACGTCGAAGGCCGCGTCCACCCCTCCCGGCAGGACCTCGTGAACGGCGACGTCGACCGGCTGCACGCGCGACTCGATCGCTTCCCCGCCGAGGCTCTTCACCAGATCGAAGTGCTTCCGTGAAGCCGCCCCGAGAGCGCGAACGCCGTGTGTCCGCAGGAGCTCCAGGAGCGCCGTCCCGACACCGCCGTTCGCTCCGGTCACCAGCCCCGTCTGGCCGGGTCGCATCGCCGCCACGCGGTGGATCATCTGGTACGCGCTCACATAGTTGAGGATCAGGGCGATGACGTCGGCGTCGTCGAGGCCTTCGGGGACCGGGACGAAGTCCCCGGCGCCCCGCGTGAAGTACTCGGCCCAGGCACCATGGACGGTCAGCGCGCAGACCCGCTGTCCGAGGACGAAGCCGGTCACGCCCTGGCCGATGGCATCGACATCTCCGACGACCTCGTAGCCCTCGACGTACGGGAACTTCGGCCGGTAAGGATAGCGGCCGGTCCGCTTCGTGATGTCGGTGAACCCGACACCACTCGCGCGTACGCGAATGCGTATCTCATCGTCCTTCGGCGCCTCCAGGGGCAGCTCGATCTCCTGAAGCTGGTCGAGTCCTCCCTTGCCTCTCAACTGTATGGCTCGATACGTGGTCATCTTCTCCCCGCAGCCAACCGGAGAGAGACTACCACCATCACCTCCGCGCTCTCAGTGGGGGCTGAGCGAGAACTGGCTGCTGCGCAGAGGACGCCCGCTGCCCTTCCCGAGTCGTTCCCTAGGGGGCCGGCTCGAGGTCGTGGATCTTCCGCATGTCGATCCCGACGAGCCCGTCTTCCTTGCGCAGGAACATGTCGGCGAACTTCATCCCCCAAGCGATCTCGTGCGGCTTGTAGGCGCCGAGGGACCCTCCAGGCGCGACAGGATCACGCGCGCCTGCACGTCCGTGAGTTGATTGCTGCGCTCGTTGGCTACGCGGAACATGAGCGCCTGGCGGCTACGAAAGGGCGCGACCACGGCAGTGTCGCTGAACGTGATGTGGGGGGTCGGCCGGGAGAAGCGCGAGAACAGGATCCCGGTGACGAGCGCGAAGCCCATCAGGCCGCAGAGCGCTTCGAGCGCAGAGACGAGGTTGGCGGCGATGCCGTTCGGGCTCAGCACGCCGTAGCCGATGGTGGCGAGGGTCTGCACGCTGAAGAAGAAGGCCTCGGCGAAGCGCGGCCCGAGGCCGAGCGCTTTCGACCCGTTCAGGGCTTCCGGCCCGCAAAGCAGGTAGGCGACGGCGAAGACGGCGTTGGTCGCGAAGTAGCCGAGGGCGCTCAGCAGGAAGAAGCGCGGCCAGGAGATCGTGAGGAGGGCGTGATAGGCGGAGAGCGAGCGTAAGAACGGCAAGCCCTCCCGGCGCACGTTGAAGCTGCCATCCCGGTTCAGGAAGCGGTTGCGCGTCTGCTGGGCGACCCGTGCCCCGAAGCCGAGGTCACGGCTGTCTTCTGCCGGAGCGGGCGGGCGGGCGGCGGCGGCGCCGGGGCGGGGAAGGGAATCGTCAGCCACGAAGCCGTATAGGCCCAACGGGGCAAGGTCATTCCGACCCCCGCGAAGCCGTCTCCGATAACCCCTGGGCCATCTGGTCAGCTGCATGTGTTGATGGACGGGCGCGTCCGGCCGAGGATCTGGTTCAGCCTCGCTGCTCGGTCATTGTGGATCCAGCCTCGAGTGAGCTGCGGAAGACGAGAAGCACCCGGCCGAGGCGAGAGCGGGCGACGTCGGGAAGCTCCCTGGGCGCGGCGATCGGGGACAAGTCCCCAACGCAGGTCCCGTTCTTGCTGCCGAGATCCTCGATCGTGCGTTCGCTCCTCCGCTGTCGCGGATTCGCCGTGGACCGAGCAACGGGCACAGGCTCAGTCAGGGAAGTTCATCCGCCGCAGCAGGGCCTGGAACCGGGGATCGGACCGGAGGGGATCCCAGGAGGCCCCCGCTTTTATCCAGGCGAGGTGGACATCGTGCCGCGCGAAGGCGGCCTCGAGGAGCGCCAGCGCCTCGGACCGCTGGCCCGCACGGACGTACACGCGCGCTCGCTCGAACGGGGGCAGCGCGCGTCCTGTTGCCGCCTCCTGGATCAGTTTGAGGACGGCCTCCCAGTAGCCCGGCAGCCCGCGCGCCGCAACCCCTGCCTCGAGGGCCGCGATCTGGCCGGCGTCCCGGCCGGCGCGCTTCTCCGCGTCGAGGTAGGCGGCGGCGGCCTCCGCGTCCTTCCCCATGGCCTCGTAGAGGGTGCCGGCCGACTGGTGCACGGCGCTCCGGTCCGGGTCCAGCTCGAGCGTCCGATGCAGCTGTGCGACCGCCTCCGGGTACCGGTGAGCGTTGATGAGCAGCCCCAGGAGTTCGAGGTTCAGCCCGAAGGAGGCCGGGTCGAGCTCCAGCGCACGCCGGTACTCCCGGATCGCCTCGTCCCAGCGGGTGAGCGCGTGAAGGCACGAGGCGTGGTGGCGAGCGGCGTCCACGGAGCGGGGATCGAGCTGGACTGCCCTGCGGTACTCCGCCTCCCCGGCGGCCCAGTTCCACTGCGCGAAGAACGCGACGTCGCCGGCGGCGTCGTGAACCTCGGCGAGGGTATCGTCCAGGGACCTGGCTCGCTCCATCGCTCGCAGGGCCCGGGGGCTGAGCGGGAGATCCCTGACGAAGGTGTCCATGGCATCGGCCTCGAACAGAAGGGCGTGCGCCAGCGCGAACTGTGGGTCCCTGACCGTCGCCTCTTCGAAGTAGGACGCCGCCTTGCTGAACTCCCGGCGGTCGAGGAAGTACCACCCGTGGAGATAGGCCTCGTACGCCGCCGGCTCGGCCGGTGGGTCTCCGATTCGTGGACGGGGGCTGAACTGGATCCGAAAATCGGCGGCGATGGCCTGCGCAATCTCGCGTTGCAGCGTCATGACGTCCGTGGTCTCGCGCTCGAAAGAGCCGGACCACAGATGAGTGTCGGTCGCCGCCCGGATGAGCTGCGCGGTGATCCGTACCCGTCCGCCCGACCGCAGGACCGTGCCTTCGACCACCGCATCCACCCCGAGCTTCCGCGCGATCTCGGGCAGGGTCTCCGTCGAGCGCTTGTAGCGCATCGACGAGGTGCGCGATATGACCTTCCATGCCTCGATGTGAGCCAGCTCGGCAATCAGCTCCTCCGTCATCCCGTCGGCGAAGTACTCCTGGGCCGGGTCGCCGGAGAGGTCCGCCAGGGGCAGGACGGCAACGGACCGGACAACGGGCGGCCCCGCGGGAGCCGGCAACCGACCGCGCACGAGCCGGGTTCCCGCCAGGGCGACCAGCGCCGCGAGCAGTCCAGCTCCCGCCAGGACGATCCCGCGCCGCCAGGAGCCTGGTCTGGCGGTCGGCGGTGCCTCCACCGCCGCTGGCGGTACGGGCGTGGCGGCGGCCGCCGGTGCTTCTGCTCGCGCTCGAGGGATCGAGGGCTTCCACGTCACGGGCACGAGAACGCGATAGCCCCGCCGGCTGACCGTGCCGATGGTCTCCGGGTCTCGCGCCGACTCCCCCAGCGCTCGCCTCAGCTCGACGATACACCGCGTCAGCGCATCGTCGGTGACGAACGTGTCCGGCCAGAGCTCCTGGTGGATCTCGTCCTTCGACACCACACGCCCTTCCCGCCTGGCGAGGCAGACGAGAAGATCCATCGATTTCGGCGTGACCTGACGGGTCTCGCGGTCGCGAACCAGCGCATTCAGCTCGGGCTGGACCAGCCACGACCCCAGGAGGAAGTCCACGGGAGGCGCTCCGCCCGATACTACACCACCGTCCACTCGGAGGCGGCGCGCCGGCAGGGAGCATTTCACCCTGCTCGAGGCACAGCCCGGAAGAGTGTCGGCAGAATGTCGGAGGTTCGTCGGGACAGGCATCCAGTGCGGCTGAAGACTCCCACGTGACTGGAGGAAAGACCTATGCAACCTCAGACGTTCGAGCGCACCGTCGCAGTTGATCGCTCCAAGTCCGCACATCTCCCCGCGATCCTCACGCTCGCTGCAAGCTCGCTGCTGGGCTCGCCCCTCCTGGCGAACCCGCATGATTCGCCTGGCGCATGCGATCTCGCAGGCACCTGGTACGGCGGCAGTGTCGTCGCCTACCACATGACGATCATTCCGGCTGTTGCCCGAGACCACTACACCGTGTTTGCCCAAGGCATGTACAAGAACAGTGTCATGAACACGGTGTACACCGGCCAAGTGGCCAGGAGGCACAATCGGTACGAAGGCCCCTTGATGCAGCTGTCGACCGCGGACCCGGACTTCCTGAACCCGCCGCCGATTGGGAAGCTGCCCGACATCACCGCCGGATGGACCTCGATGAGACTGGTGGACTGCAACACGATCGAGAACAGGATTCCGTTCTTCGGCGTCTATTTCGGCAGCAGCATCTGGCAGCCTGCCATCGACCGGCCTGCCATCGACTGGATCGCGCCGGGCAAGACCCCGCTCGTCGACGCTCCGGACGTCGATCTTCTGACTTTCCTCTCGGGCGGCATGCCCATCGTGGAGACCTATCACCGCCTTCTCAAGACCGTCAACCTCGACCTCTTGCACAAATAGGGTGTCCTGTCGCCGAGGGCCGGCCAAGACCGGCCCTCGGTGCCGACGGGGCGCCGCCCTGCACCGGCCGCTTCAGTCCCCCGCTGCCGTCGATCGCCGGTGTGCGCCAGGAACTCCGGCCGGGAGCGGGCGAGGGGCGGCCCGGGTCACGAGCGCTCGACCCTCGGCGATCGAGCCGATCCTCGTCGCCAAGCCTGGCAAGAACGGCCGCTACTTCGACTACCTGCGGCCGGCCAAGCCCGGCAACGGGTTGGCGAAGGCCCTCAAGGACGAGGTCCGCCGTCAGTGGGAGGCCAGCCAGGCTGCCGAGGCATCGGTCGCCTGACGGTCGCTCGACTCGACGGCCGGAACCGCGTGCTCCGGCCCTCGAACTTGCGGCCTGGGCCCTCCAGAGCGGGATTCGTGTTACTCAAGTATGAGCGACCGGCGTACACCAAACAGCCTGCGACTGCGGGGGCGCAAGCTCACGCCGTTTAGTGTTGCTTCGACTTGCTTCACTCCCAGCGAAAGACTCTCGTCGAGAGCGCGCAATACGCCAGGAAAAGCGCGAGCAGGGCCGCCGCGTTGACCCAGTGCGCGCCCCAGCCCGATCCGTCCCACACGCCTTGAAGCAGCGCGACGGCGTGTGTCGTCGGAAGCAGGTAGGCGACCGCTCGCAGCGCGGTCGGCAAGCGGCTCAACGGAATGAACAGGCCGGACACGGCGAGCATAGGGTACAGAACGACCGCCCCAATCGGTTGCGCGAAGCGCGCTGTCGGGACGAGACTGGCGATCACGAAGCCGAGCGACAGGATACCGAGAGTGCTGAGCAGCACGGCCATCGTGAAGCTGAGCACGTTCACCTGCATCACGCCCGGAAAAAGCCGCCTGCCAGCGAGCACGAGGAGCCCGAGGCTGCACACGGTGAAGCCGAGCTTCACCACGACGTGCGCGCCGAGGATCGTCACCGGCGAGAGCGGCGTGGCGCGGAGCCGCTTGAGGATGCCTCCCTCGCGATAGATCGCCATGATCGCCACGAGTGACTGGACGGCGCCGATTGCGATGATCACGGCCGCAAAGATGGCCGGGTTGAAGGGAATGTCGAGCTGCGAACTGGCACGAGGCTTTGCGGCGCCGAAGACGCGCCCGAGCACGATGAGGACCACGACCGGAACCACGAGCGTCCCGATGAATCCCATCGGCTCGCGAGCGAAGATCTTGGTCTCCACCCAGCTGAGCTTCCAGAACCCGCGAAGGAAATCGGGGCGCATCATCCGTCCCGGATCCCGTGGCCGGTGAGCTTGAGGAACACGTCCTCGAGGGTCGGGATCACGGTGCGGAAATCACGGACGCGGATGCCCTCGCGGGCGATGTGGTTGATCACCTCGGTCACGAAGTCATCGCCCTCGCCGCGAATCGTTTGGCTCGCCTCGCTGCCATCGCCACGCTCGATCGCGCCGAGCCGCTGCATTCGCTCGGCCAGATTGACATCGTCGCTCGTGAACACGACCGCCCGTTCCGGGCAGTGCTTCCGGACCAGCGCATCGGGTGTGCCTACCTCGATGAGCCGCCCGTGCTCGATGATGGCGACGCGGTCGCAAAGGCGCTCGGCCTCTTCCATCGAGTGTGTCGTGAGGAATACCGTCGTGCCACGGTCCCTGATGCCGGTCACCAATCCCCAGATCGCGCGGCGGGCCTGCGGATCGAGGCCGGTGGTGAGCTCGTCGAGGAATACGACCTCGGGCTCGTGAATCAGCGCGAGCGCGATGAAGAGCCGCTGCTTCTGGCCGCCGGAGAGCGTCATGAACCAGGCGTTGCGCTTGCCGTCGAGTCCGAGCCGTGTCAGGAGCGCGCCCGCGTTGGCGACGCGGGAGTAGAGCGACCCCCAGAGATCCACCGCTTCCCAGACCTTGATGCGCTTTTGAAGCTGCGCCTCCTGGTGCTGGACGCCGATCCGCTGGCGGAGCGCGCCGGCGTCGCGGCGGGGATCGAGGCCGAGCACGGAAATGGTGCCCTTGTCGGGAACGCGGTGGCCCTGCACGCATTCCATCGTCGTCGTCTTTCCCGCGCCGTTCGGACCGATCAGGCCGAAGATCTCTCCCTCAAGCACCTCGAGCGACACGTCGTCCACGGCCACGGTCCGGCCGTAGCGCTTGCCGAGATGGGAGACCGAGATGACGGGATCGTGCGGCACCCTCGAATCCTATCGTGCCGCCCCTCCCCCGGCACAGCAACGGCTCGAGAGCGCGCGTGAAGACCTTGTTGAGGACGGACTGACTCCCCCACTCAGGCCGGGCGGACGCCAAGGCCAAGCTGCACGCCCGCCTGCTCGGAAGCTGTCACCCTTACGCCTCGAAGAGCGAAACCGCCGCGACGTCGAAGCCGGGGAGCACGTCGTCACCCGAGAGCCGGTCGTTCTCGCGGATCTCCCGGACGTCCGTGAGGGAGCGGTAGGCGAGCACCGCTCGTGCGTCGGGGTCAGCCACCCAGACTAGCCTCACCCCGATCGCGAAGTACTCGCGGAGCTTCTGGGTGAGCCCGGCGGCGGAGTCGTGAGGCGAGAGCACCTCCACGACAAGGCCCGGGGCGTATGGGCGTTGTGGTTGGCCTGCCCCTGCCGGCGAAGAGCCTGCTCATCGCCGCTGACGTGCGGCACGTTCGCGAACGAGCGGCTACTCGTAGTGCGTCCACATACGGAGGACCTTCACGACACGCTCCTTCGCGAGGAGCTGATAGACGAGGCGGTGCTGGATGTTGATCCGGCGAGAGTACGCCCCAGCGAGGTCGCCAACGAGCTTTTCGAAGGGGGGCGGCGTCTCGCAGGGATCCCGGGCGAGGAGAGCCAGCAGCGCCTCGGCGCGCGTTTTCAGTCCCGAGCGGGCCAGCTTGCGGGCGTCCTTCTGGGCCTGCGGGGTGAAGACAACCCGCCAGCCGCTCACCAGCCGGGTTTGCTGGCGCACTTGCGAACGGGTGTCTTCATGCCCTTACGGATCGACTCTCGCATGCCAGGAACCGACAGCAGGTAGAGCGTCTCCTGGATGGCCCGCCAGTCGCTCTCGGACACGAGCACTGCGTTGTTGCGCTTGCCGGAGATCTGGATGGGCTCATGGGCTTCAGCCGCCTCGTCCAGCAAGCCGTAGAGGCGCGCCCGAGCCTCGCTTGCACTCAGTATGGTCATCGCCACTAGCGTACGCTTTTGCGTACGTATGTCAATCCCTGCGCCTTGACCTCTCGGGTCCGGGGCCAAGGGCGGGAAAGCTTCTCTCCCGTCACACACCGACGCCTCTCTGTCCCCGCTGACGTCGCCCTCCCGCCTCCCCATCCGTCAGCGAGGGGAGGCAGAGAAAGCCCCTCTCCAGAAGCGGGGCCAGAGAGGCTCCGCGGGAACTCTGGGAGAACACAAGATGGCCGCAGACAAGAGCTCGACCCCCACCACCTTCAACTTCATCCAGCGCCAGGGCCGTTCCGAGAAGCTCGTCGCTGAGGTCGAGATCGTGTTCGGCGAGGACACGGGAGTCCTCTCCGGGATGAAGCTCGTCGGAGTCTGCATCTGGACCTCGGAGAAGGGCCACGTCTTCGTGACCCTCCCCGCCAAGCCCGGCAAGGGCGGTCGCTACTTCGACTACCTGCGCCCGGCGCAGCCCGGCAACGGGACGGCGAAGGCCCTCAAGGACGAGGTCCTCCGTCAGTCGGAGGCCCTCCAAGCCGCGGAGGCATCGGTCGCCTGACGGTCGCTCGACTCGAGGGCCGGGGCAGGTGCCTCCGGCCCTCGAGGTATTCGGACAGGCGGCGGCGCGCAGCTTGGCGCCCGCGGCGAGAGCGGGAGGTAGACTTGACTCACCACCGGGGCGATGCCCGAGGGCCACAACGAGCGCGCCCGGATTGTGGGCCGCGAAGAATCCCCAGTAGGTGCATGGCGGACCCCGCCGACCTTCCCTCGCAGGAGCATGGCCCAGGCGGGCTCGGCGATGTCCCGCCGGTGGAGTTCGAGCCAAGATCTCTCAAGATGGCGAGATCAAGGAAGCCGGCGCAGTCCACGTCGAGGCCGACTCGGTGGTGATCAAGCGGTCGGACTGGGAAACCACGCCCCCTTGGTGTCGCCGTTACTTCAGCGGGTCCTCGTCGTCTTCCTCCGATTGCAGGACTAGAGCCAGTTCGGCGTATGCGCTGACTTCAGTAGGATGAAGCCTGATGGCTTGAGTGAGCACGGAAGTCGCGCCCCTGACATCGCCCGAACGTGCCAGGGCTCGGCCCAGCCAGATGCGGTACTCCACCTTCGCGGGATCTCGTCGTAGACGAAGTGGGTTACCTCACCTCGGCACCGACGCCGCCAACATGCTCTTCCACGTGGTGAACGACCGCCACCGCCGAGAGCTCCATGATCTTCACCACCAACAAGTCCCTGGGCTCTGGGGCGAGGTCCATCTCCTGAGGATCTCGCTCAGGCCCTCGTCGATGGCGTCGATGACCGAGGCCGAGATCCGGTCGACGGCCCTTCAGCGCACGCGTCATCTGGGGCTTGACGACCCTGCCCAGGCTGAGGTATTAACTCAGGTAGTCGGGCTGCAGCTGCGCGACATTCTCTAGGCCTGAGTAACAGGAGCCAAGATTGTCCACCGCAACCTCGAAACCGCGGTCGGTGAAGCTCCTCTTCGCCTTCACGAAG
Organism: uncultured Acidobacteriota bacterium; assembly: GCA_963697835.1. Classification (GTDB taxonomy): domain Bacteria; phylum Acidobacteriota; class Vicinamibacteria; order Fen-336; family Fen-336; genus DATBSL01. The sequence goes on from CAVOPG010000002.1 coordinate 613,062, forward strand.
GTCGCGAAGTCCGCGATAGAAGACCTCTCCGAGATCTCGAGCACAATGCGTTCTCCCCCCATGCCGTGCTGTTCGAGTCAACCACGCCCCTCCCCGCTGCCGACGTGTGGCAGCCCTGGGTCGCCTCGATGGAGGAGAAGGTCAGCGCCGCGCTCGCGCCGCAGCGCCCGCGAAAGAAGGCGGACATCCGATGGCGCGGTGGTCTGGGGCTCGAGGGAGAGAGCTCGGTCTACGGGGAGTTCGCTCTCCACGGCATGTCCGTGCCGGCCTACGAGATGATCGTCGTTCCCCGCATATGGGACGACCCTAGGCGTCGCGAAAGGGAGGCTTCCGCTGCCAAGCCGATAGACGCCCTCGCAGCTCGCTTCCGAACGGCCCTGGACGCCTGGACGGACAGCGTCGCCGAGCTCGGCGGGTGGCTGCACAATGCACCGGCGCCGCCGCGCGGCCGATCGGGTCGGCTCCGCCGCGAGCCCTTCCAGTTCGATGGCGACAGCGGACCTGAGACCACGCACTGACAATCCCGGCCTCCTAGACTCTCTCGGACGGGACGGTGCCTGACAGCCGGATGGAAGTGCGAGGGAACCCCGAATGGGGTGTCTAGTTCACTAGACAGATGGACGATCGCGTGCTAGGGTTGGATCTGGGTGACAGGCAAGGACGTCCTGCGGCAGCTTCGGAAGCTGGGGTGCAAGGAGGTCCGGCGTCGGGGATCCCATGTTCGAGTCGAGTGTGGCAAGTGCGTCACGACAGTGCCCGTCCACGCGGGGCAAGACCTACCTCCGGGCACTCTCCGAGCGATCGAGCGCGATCTGGAGCCTTGTCTCGGGAAGGGTTGGTTGAAACCTTGAAGAGCTACCGTGTCGTGTACGAACTCGACGAGTCCGCGCACTGGACCGCCAAGGTGCCTCGCGTGAAGGGGTGCCATACCTACGGTCGCTCCTTGTCGGAAGCGCGGTCGCGGATCCGCGAAGCCCTCGGCCTGTTCGTCGACGACGCCAAGCGTGCGGAACTTGTCGATGACATCCGCCTGCCATCCGCGATGCGCCGGCTGGTCGCCGCCTATCAGGTCGCCCGGGGCCGTGCCGAGCGTGAGCGCAAGCAGGCGGAGAGCGCTGCCCGGCGGCTCGCAGGACGCTTGAGCCGCCGCGACGCCGCCGAGTTACTCAGCCTCTCGCACCAGCGCGTCCAGCAACTCGCCGCGCGTTCCTGAGGAGCACTCTCGACGTCCCCGCACCGCTAGCGAAACTCAACCTACGGCCTTGCGCATCAGCGCGTCGAGGTACTCGAAGGCCTGCTTGAAGCGCTGCCGCGCGTGGGAGAGCCCCGGGTCTGCGCAAGGAACGCGGCGGTGCGGGGCTCGGCGGTCATCGAGGAGGGACCGGACCCAGCGGGAGAGCGTCGCTCGGTCGGCGGTGGCGAATCCAGCCTCGATCCGTTCGGCCAGGTCGTCCGGCAGCACGGCACGAAGATATGGCGAAAGTGGTCGCCTCCAAAAGGCCAGCCTCAGGAGGGCTGGCATGCCGGGGAGTCCCCCTTCCGGCGCTCGCCGGACGGCCCCGTCTGCAATCCCATCTGCAATCCCGGGCTGTTTTGGCCTGTTTGGGAGACGTTGTATGAGCCGCTAAGTCCTTGGTTTCATTGGTGCGCCCGCCGGGGCTCGAACCCGGAACCTCGAGCTTAAAAGGCTCTCGCTCTACCATTGAGCTACGGGCGCGCGGCGCGAGACGGCTACGAGAGGCGATCGTAGCACGCCGTGGCGCCGGCGGATCCCTCGGGCCCGGGCAGACGGACGTCCCTCGGGATGACAGAGCCTGCTAGTCGAACCAGCTGGCGAGGGCGCTGCGGCCGCGGATGATCGTCTGCTCGCGGTCGGGGCCGGTCGAGACGAGGCCGATCTCGGTGCCGACGAGCTCGGCGAGGCGCTCGAGGTAGCAGCGGGCGTTCTCCGGCAGGGCCGCCCAGTCGCGCACGCCCGACGGTGGGCGTCTTCCAGCCGGGCAGCGTCTCGTAGACCGGCTCGCAGCCCTCGAGCACGCGCGTGTCCGACGGCATCTCGGTCGAGGGTCTCGCCCTCGAAGCGGTAGCCGGTGCAGACCGGGATCGCGTCGAGCTCGTCGAGGACGTCCAGCTTCGTGATCGCGAGCGTGTCGAAGCCGTTGACGCGCACGGCGTAGCGCACCGCGACCGCGTCGAACCAGCCGCAGCGCCGCGGGCGGCCCGTCGTGGCGCCGTACTCGCTGCCCCGCTCGCGGAGGCCCTCGGCCTCGGGTCCGGAGGTCTCGCTCGGGAAGGGCCCGGTGCCGACGCGGGTGCAGTAGGCCTTGGCCACGCCGAGGACGCCGTCGATCCGCGACGGGGCCGACCCCGGTACCCGTCGCCGCGCCGCCGGCCGCCGCCGCCGAGCAGGTGACGAACGGGTACGTCCCGTGGTCGAGGTCGAGGAGCGTCGCCTGCGCGCCCTCGAAGAGGACCGAGTAGCCCTGGGCCATCTGGCGGTGGAGGACGAGCGAGACGTCGACGATCCGCGAGCGGTGCCGCTCGCCGAACGCGGCGAGGTCCGCCACGACGCGGTCCCAGTCGACGTCGGGCGCGCGGCCCGCGCCGCGCAGGACCTGCTCGTAGTGCCGGCGCGCCTCCGCGAGCTTGTCCGGCAGGGCGGCGGGGCGCAGCAGGTCCCCCATCGTGATCCCGCGCCGGCCGGCCTTGTCCTCGTACGCCGGCCCGATCCCGCGCAGCGTCGTGCCGATCTTGCGGCTCCCCCGCTGCTCCTCGGAGAGCGCCTCGAGGCCGCGGTGGTGCGGCAGGATCAGGTGCGCGCGGTCGGAGACGACGCAGGTTGTCGCCGATCTCGACGCCGAGCGCCTCGAGCTCGCCGTCTCCCGCTCGAACGCGACCGGGTCGACCACGACGCCGTTGCCGATCACGCAGAGGATGCCGGGGTGCAGGATCCCGGAGGGGATGAGGTGCAGGACGAACTTCTTCCCGTCGACGATGACGGTGTGGCCGGCGTTGTGCCCGCCGTTGTAGCGGGCCACGACCTGGACCCGCGCCGTCAGCAGGTCCACGATCTTCCCCTTGCCCTCGTCGCCCCACTGGGCGCCGGCGATCACGATGTTGGGCATGTTCTCCGGGTACGCGGTCTCGAAGTGTGCTCGGGCTACTCGAGCGCCGGCTCGCGGCAGGACGGGCGGGACCGAGGGCGCGGGCTCGGCCTCGAACGTGTAGCTGCACTGGCCCTCGAGCTCCCGCAGGTCGGCGGCGTGCAGCGGGTAGAGCCGGCACTGCGCGAAGCGCTTCTCGTAGATGCGGCAGGTGTACTGCCCGTCGGCGTCGGTGCCGAGGAAGGGGCAGCGGAAGAGGATCTTGCAGCAGGCCCCGCAGCGGTTGCACTCGCCGCGGCGCTTCGCGAGGAGAGGCTCGGGGTCCTGGCGCAGGAGGGTCGACTGGACGAAGCGCCGCGTCTTCCCCCGCAGCTGCAACGTCATGAGCGTCCAGTCCGCCATGCCGGCCCTTTCGCGTGCAACGCGAAAGACCCATTCTAGCCGCCGCGGGCCCGGCGCGGCAAGGCAGTCGGGGTGCTAGACTCGCCGTCGTCCTCCCGATGAGCGTCACCGCCCCGACCCCGCCCCTCGCCGATCGACGGCGCGACCCTCGACCTGCGCGGCGCTCGAGTCGGTCGCGCGGGCCGGGCGCCGCGTGACGCTCGCCGCGACCGCCCGCGACGCCGTGCGCGCCTCGCGGCGCGTGGTCGACGACGCGGTCGCCCGCGGCGCGGTCGTCTACGGCGTGACGACCGGCTTCGGCAACTTCGCCGACGTCCACATCCCCCTCGACCGCCTGCGCGAGCTCCAGCTCAACCTGCTGCGCTCGCACGCGGCCGGTGTCGGCGCGCCGCTCGAGGAGACGGAGACGCGCGCGCTCATGCTCCTGCGGGCGAACGTGCTCGCCAAGGGCTTCTCCGGCGTGCGCCTCGAGACCCTCGAGCTGCTGGTCGAGATGCTGAACCGGCGCGTCCACCCGGTCGTGCCCTCGCAGGGCTCGGTCGGGGCGAGCGGGGACCTGGCGCCCCTCGCCCACCTCGCCCTCGCCTCGTCGGCGAGGGCGAGTGCGTCGTTCGAGGGTCGCCGCCTCGCCGGCGCCGAGGCCCTGCGCGCCGCGGGCCTCGCGCCCGCTCGTCCTCGAGCCCAAGGAGGGCCTCGCCCTCATCAACGGCACCCAGCTCATGACGGCGGTCGGCGGCCTCGCCGTCGCCGAGGCGCTGCGCCTCGTCCGCGGCGCGGACGTCGTCGGCGCGCTGACCCTCGACGCGCTCGAGGGCACCGACGTCGCCTTCGACCCCCGCATCCACGCCGCCCGCCCGCACCCCGGGCCAGGCCGCCTCCGCCCGCAACCTGAAGCGGCTCCTCGCCGGCAGCGCCGTGCGCGAGTCGCACCGCGACTGCGGCCGCGTCCAGGACGCCTACAGCCTGCGCTGCATGCCGCAGGTGCACGGCGCCGCGCGCGACGCGCTCGACTACGTCGCCCGCGTCCACCTCGTCGAGATGAACTCGGCCACCGACAACCCGATGGTCTTCGCGGACACGGGCGAGATCCTCTCCGGCGGGAACTTCCACGGCCAGCCGGTGGCGATCGCCGCCGACCTGCTCGCGATCGCCGCCGCCGACCTCGGCGCGATCAGCGAGCGGCGCACCGAGCGGCTCGTGAACCCGTCGCTCTCCGGCCTCCCCGCCTTCCTCGCCCGCGAGGGCGGCCTCCACTCGGGCCTCATGATGGCGCACGTCACCGCCGCCGCCCTCGCCTCCGAGAGCAAGACGCTCGCCCACCCGGCGAGCGTCGACTCGATCCCGACCTCCGCCGGCAAGGAGGACCACGTCTCGATGGGCCCCACCGCCGCCTGGAAGGCCGCGCGCGTCGTCGCCAACACCGGGCGGGTGCTGGCGGTGGAGCTCCTCGCCGCCTGCGAGGCCCTCGACTTCCGGCGGCCCCTGCGCTCCTCGCGAGCCGCTCGAGGCCGTGCACGCACGGGTGCGGCGAGCGCGTGCCCACCCACGGGCAGGACCGCGTCCTCGGGCCCGAGATCGAGGCCCTCGCCGACCTCCTGCGGACGGGAGCGATCCAGGACGCGGCCGAGTCGGCCTGCGGTACGCTGGAGTAGATGCCCATCCTCTCCCGCCTCCGACGGGCACCCTGGCTCGGCGGAGCCCTGCTGCTGGCTCTCGCCGCCGGCCTCGTCGCGCCGCTGGCGCTACGCGCTCGGCCCGCGCCGCTGGCCCCTGCTGGTGGGGCTCGCCGCGGGGCTCATCCTCCTCCTCGGCGGCCTCGAGCGGCTCTGGCAGCGCCGGCCACTTCCCCGCCGACACCGCGCGGCCGACCGCACCCGCTTCCGCGTCGTCCCGGGCGGCAAGGGCAACGGCCACGCCCACGACGCAGGCAAGGACGACGACGGCGACAAGCCGAGGTGGGTGATGTGACGACGGCGAGCGCCGTTCGCACCGTCCGGGCCCCGCGCGGCAGCGCGATCTCCTGCAAGTCCTGGCAGCAGGAAGCCGCCCTGCGGATGCTGATGAACAACCTCGACCCCGAGGTGGCCGAGCGCCCGCAGGACCTCGTCGTCTACGGCGGCATCGGCAAGGCCGCGCGCAACTGGGAGTGCTACGACGCGATCGTGCGCTCGCTGCGCGAGCTCGGGAACGACGAGACGCTGCTCGTCCAGTCCGGGCAAGCCCGTCGGCGTCTTCCGCACCCACCCGCGAGGCGCCGCGCGTCCTCATCTCGAACTCGATGCTCGTCCCGGCCTGGGCCACCTGGGAGCACTTCTACGAGCTCGACCGCAAGGGCCTGATGATGTACGGCCAGATGACGGCCGGGCTCCTGGATCTACATCGGCACCCAGGGCATCCTGCAGGGCACGTACGAGACCTTCGCCGAGGCGGCCCGCCAGCACTTCGGCGGCAGCCTGCAGGGCCGGCTCGTCCTCACCGCCGGCCTCGGCGGCATGGGCGGCGCCCAGCCGCTCGCGGCGACGATGAACGAGGGCGTGATGATCGCGGTCGAGGTGGACCGCCACCGCATCGAGCGACGACTCGAGACGCGCTACCTCGACGTCATGGCCGAGACCGTGGACGAGGCGCTCGCGCGCGCGCGCGCCGCCGTGGCGGAGGGGCGCGCCCTCTCGATCGGCCTCCTCGGCAACGCGGCCGACGTCCTGCCCGAGCTGGTGCGGCGCGGCCTCGTGCCCGACCTCGTCACCGACCAGACGAGCGCCCACGACCCGCTCAACGGCTACGTCCCGAACCGCATGAGCTACGAGCAGGCGCTCGCGCTGCGGCAGTCGGACCCCGCCCGCTACATGGCCGAGGCCCGCCGCAGCATGGGCGAGCACGTCCGCGCGATGCTCGAGCTCAAGGCCCGCGGCTCGGTCGTCTTCGACTACGGCAACAACATCCGGGCCGAGGCGAAGAAGGCCGGCGTCCCGAACGCGTTCGACTTCCCCGGCTTCGTGCCCGCCTACATCCGGCCGCTCTTCTGCGAGGGCAAGGGCCCGTTCCGCTGGGCCTGCCTCTCGGGCGACCCGGACGACCTCGCCGCCACCGACGAGGCCGTGCTCGCGACGTTCCCGGAAGACAGGGCGCTCGCGCGCTGGATCACGCTCGCGCGCGAGCGGGTCAAGCCCCAGGGGCTGCCCTCGCGCATCTGCTGGCTCGGCTACGGCGAGCGCGCGAAGATGGGCCTCGTCTTCAACGAGCTGGTGCGCGACCGGCCGCGTGAAGGCCCCGATCGTCATCGGCCGCGACCACCTCGACGCCGGGCTCGGTGGCCTCGCCGAACCGCGAGACCGAGGGGATGCGCGACGGCTCCGACGCCGTCGCCGACTGGCCGATCCTGAACGCGCTGCTGAACGCGGTGTCCGGGGCCACCTGGGTCTCCGTCCACCACGGCGGCGGCGTCGGCATGGGCTACTCGATCCACGCCGGCATGGTCGTGGTGGCGGACGGCACGCCCGAAGCGGCGGCCCGCCTCGAGCGCGTGCTGACCGACCGACCCCGGCACGGGCGTCATGCGCCACGTCGACGCCGGCTACGAGCGCGCCATCGAGGTCGCCCGCGAGCGCGGCGTCCGGATCCCGATGCTCTAGTAGCGGCCGAGGCCCTCGAACAGCAGCACCCGGCTCTCGTGCTGGACGAGACCGTAGACGAGGTGCCCGTCGTCGGGGGTCCAGGCGATCCCGCGCAGCCCCGTGAAGGGAGGCAGCCGGACCACGCTGCGCTCTTGCCCGCTCTCGAGGTCCACGACGACGACTCCCGCTTCCCCGGATCCCGGAGAGACGCCGATCGCGAGCCGATCCCCGTCTCCAGGAGAAGGCCGAGGCGTCGACCGCGGTGGTTCTTACGTCGAGCTGGTCCAGGCGGGATTCGCCCCGGCTGTTCGTGAACCGGATCAGGAGCCCGGCCGATTCCGCCGATGTGAAGTAGGCGATCAGGTCCGCGCTCGGCGACCACGCCGGGCTGCGGCCCCTCACGCCCGGGACGGCGACCGGGGCGCCGCCGTCGGCGGACACGATCCACAGCCCGACCTGCGAGTCCTTCCCCTCGGCCGCGTAGACGAGGCTCCGACCGTCCGGCGACCAGGACGGCCGGTCCACGACGTCCACGGGCACCAGCAAGCGCGGGGCTCCTCCCTCCGCGGACACCAGCCACAGGCCGCGGCGGCCGCCACGGCTGGACACGAAGGCGACGCGGCTCCCGTCGGGCGAGATCGCGGGAAGGGAGTCTTTCTCGGCATCCGACGTGAGGGGTCTGGGGTTTGCGCCGTCGGCGTCGCTCGTCCAGATGTCGTACGTCCCGCTCCGGGCGGAGCTGAACGCGATCCGCCCGGTCCGAGCGGAGGAGGGCGAGGCGTCCTCGGCCCCCGCGCCCGTCAGCGCGTGGCCGAGCCCCGCCAGGGGCGCGCGCGCGTCCAGGACGCGGAGCGACCCGACGCTCGTGCGGGCCTCGCAGACCAGGCGCCGCCCGTCCCGCGAGATCCGCGGCGCGAGGTAGTCCCCGGCTCCGCGGGTGAGGCGGCGCTCGCGCCCGCCCCGAAGCCGACGCCACCACAGGTTCAGGGCGCCTCCCGACTGGTCGCCGGCATAGATCAGGCCGCTCCCGTCCGGCGTCAGCTCCGGATCGCGCGCCACGCCCAGGGTCCCCACGACGCGCTCGGCGGCGCCGCCCGCGCTCGGCGCGCGCCAGATCTCGGTGGGAGCGTCGTTGTTGGCCATGAGCCCTCGATTGAAATAGACCCAGGCTCCGTCGTGCGACCAGGCCGGTTCGTGGAAATGGAGCCCCTGCGTGGGAGGTACCAGCACGCGCTCCTCCGCACCGTCCGGGCGCGCCACCAGGATCGCATCGCCGCTGGCCGGATCCGGCCGCATGTAGGTGATCCGGCTCCCGTCGGCCGACCAGCGCAGGCCGGCGGCCCGGTCGAGGAGCTTTCGCGGCGGGCCGCCGAGGGGAGCGGGGATGAGCCAGACCCCGCGCTGGGAATACGGCTGGTCCGGGGGACCCGCGCGAATCGCGATGGAGCTTCCGTCGGGCGAGATCTCGGGACCGCCGACCGTCGCCTGGCTCTGGACCACGAGGCCGCGTCCCGCCGTGAGGTTGACCGCGGGCCCGCCGCCCACGAACTGCACCCACACGTCCGTGCGGTCTCCCTCGGACGCGAGGTACGCCACGAACTTCCCGTCGGGCGAGATCGCGGGGCTCGCCTCGCGGCTCGTGCCGGGTGTGAGGGCCAGCAGGACCGGCTCGGGAGCCTCGGAGGATGGCCGTAGCCAGTAGCCCGCCGCAAGCCCGGCCAGGCCGAGGGCCAGCGCGAGCAGAACGCCGCGTCTCCTGGCGCGTGGGCGCGACCCCGGGGCCGCAACGCTCGAGGCCGACGTCTGCGCCGTCGAGCGCAGGGCGAAGGCGAGGTCGCTCGCGGACTGGAACCGCTGCTCGGGCTCCTTGGCCAGGCAGTGCTGGACCACGCGCGTCAGCCCGGGGGGAGCATCCGCACGGATCGAGACCGCGTCCGGCGGGTCGTCTCTCAAGACGGCGGCGACGTGGTCCTGGGCGGTCTTCCCGCCGAAGGCGCGGTGTCCCGTGAGGGTCTCGTAGAGCACGCAGCCGAGCGAGAAGATGTCGCTGCGGCCGTCGACCGGCTCGCCACGCGCCTGCTCGGGCGACAAGTAGCCGAGCGTCCCCAGCACGAGGCCCGCGCCCGTCAGCGCCGAGAGCGTGGTGCTCTCCGGGGCGACGCCCGTGACCGACAGGTCCTTGGCGAGGCCGAAGTCCAGGACCTTGAGGCGGCCGTCGCGCGTGAGGAACAGGTTCTCGGGCTTCAGGTCCCGGTGGACGATGCCCCCCGCGTGGGCGACCGCGAGCGCGTCGGCGACGGAGGCGCCCCACTCCGCGACGCGCTCGCAGGAGACCGAGCCCCGCCCGAGGCGCGCGCGCAAGGTCTCGCCTTCGAGCAGCTCGGTGACGATGAAGGCGACGCCATCCGCCTCGCCGACGTCGTAGAGCGCGAGCACGGCAGGGTGGTTGAGAGCCGCCACCGCACGCGCCTCGCGCTCGAAGCGACGGCGGCGGTCGGGGTGGCCGGCCACGTCGGCCGGCAGGACCTTGAGCGCGACGTCGCGCCCGAGCCGCGTGTCGCGCGCCCGGTAGACCTCGCCCATGCCTCCGGAGCCGAGGGCGTCCAGCACCTCGTACGGCCCCAGACGGGCTCCGGGCGCGAGAGTCACGGCACCCTGTCGTCCCCGCGACTCCGGTGACGCACGGGATCTAGAGGTGGCCGTCCAGCAGCTTGACGAGGGCGTCCCGGCTCATCTTGCCGACGCGCTGCTCGGCGACCTTGCCGCCCTTGAAGACGAGGAGCGTCGGCATCGCCGTGATCCCGTACTGGAACGGGACGTGGTCGTTCTCCTCCACGTTCAGCTTCCCGACCCGCACGCGCCCCGCGTACTGGGCCGCGACCGCCTCCAGGTCCGGCACCATGGCCTTGCAGGGCGCGCACCAATCGGCCCAGAAATCCACCAGCACCGGCTTGTCCGAGCCGAGGACGTCCTTCTCCCAGTTCTGGTCCGTGAAGACCTCGATGTTGGCGGACATAGTGGCTTCGTCGTCTCCTTCGATAGTCCAGGGGGATGCCCGCTGCCTCAGACCTTTTCCATCGCTCGTCGGTAGAGCCCCACGTACTTCCCGGCCGAGCGCTACCAGGAGAACTCGCGGGCCATCGCCCGGCGCATGAGCGCCGTCCACGCCTTGCGGTTCCTCCAGGCGGCGAGCGCCTGGTCCACCGCCCACATCAGCCCCGTGCCGTCGGGGGTGTCGAACCGGAAGCCCGTGCCCGTCCCCTTCCCGGCGTCGTACGGCTCGACCGTGTCCGCGAGCCCTCCCGTCGCCCGCACGATCGGGATCGTCCCGTAGCGCAGCGCGTACATCTGCGTGAGGCCGCACGGCTCGCTGCGCGAGGGCATCAGGAACATGTCGGAGCCCGCCATGATGCGGTGGGCGAGGCCCTCGTCGTAGCCGAAGCGGACCGAGAAGCGGTCGGGGTCCTGCTGCTGCAGGTGACGGAGCCCCTCCTGCACGCCGTGGTCCCCGCTCCCGAGCACCACCATGCGCAGCGGCCGGTGCAGGAGGTCCCACCACGCGCCCGCCACGATGTCGAAGCCCTTCTGCCAGACGAGGCGCGACGTCACGCCGACGAGCGGGAGGTCGGGGAACTCGGGCAGGCCGCAGGTCCGCAGCAGGTCGGCCTTGCACGCGGCCTTGCCCGACAGGTCGTCCGCCGAGTACGGCCGCGCGATGAGCCGGTCCGCGCGCGGGTCCCATTCGTCGTAGTCGACGCCGTTCAGGATCCCCACCACGTCCGCCCGCGCGCGAGCGCACCACCCCGTCGAACCCGAAGCCGTGCTCGGGTCCCTGGATCTCGAGGGCGTAGGTCGGGGACACGGTGTTGACCAGCTCGGCGAAGACGGTCCCGCCCTTCAGGTAGCTGATCGAGCCGTGGTACTCGAGCGCGAACGAGGCGCCCAGGTTCCACGGCAGCCCGAGGAGGCCGAGCGTGTCCATCCCGAACTGCCCCTGGTAGGCCACGTTGTGGATGGTGAAGACGCTCGGCATGCGGTGGAGCGTCGGGTCGTCCCAGTAGAAGGACTTCAGGAACACCGGCACGAGGCCCGTCTGCCAGTCGTGGGCGTGGAAGACGCTCGGCCGCTCGCCGCGGCTGCGGAAGTACTCGAGCGCCGCGCGCGCGAGGAAGGCGAAGCGCAGGCGGTTGTCGTCGTAGTCCCCGTAGAGCACCGGCCGGTCGTAGAAGGGCGGGTACTCGACGAAGACGACGTCGACGCCGGCCGCGGTCCGGGTGCGGTAGAAGCCCGCGCTGCGCGGCGCGCCGTCGACCGGCACGTGGACGGAGCCCGAGAAGTCCCCGGCGGGAACGCGATCGATGCGTATCGCGGCAGGACCACGGTGACGCGGTGGCCCAGCGGCACGAGCGCCTTGGGCAGCGCGGACGGAGATGTCGGCGAGCCCGCCGGTCTTGACGAAGGGCGCCATCTCGGGCGTGACGAACACGACGTGCAGGCTGTCGGACAAGTCGCGGCGCTCCCTGCGGAAACGCCTCAGGCTAGCACGCGCGCCGGGTGCTTTTCAGCTACCCTGCCTCATGCCGCGCCGGCTCGGCCAGCACTTCCTCCGCCCGGCTTCGGTCGAGAGGCTCCTCCGCGTCATCGCTCCCGCTCCCGGACGACGTGTTCCTCGAGATCGGCCCCGGGATGGGCGCTCTCACCCTGCCGCTCGCCGAGCGCTGCGCGCGCGTCGTCGCGGTGGAGATCGACGAGGCTCTCGCGCGAGCGGCTGCGCGCGTCGCGCCCCTCCGAACGTCGAGATCGTCGCCGCCGACGCCCTCGCCGCCGACCTGCGCGCCCTGGTGCCCGAGGGCAGCCGCCTCGCCGGCAACCTCCCCTACTACGTCTCGAGCCCCCTGCTGCGGCGCTTCCTCTCGCCTGCGCGGCCACGTCCGCGACCTGCACGTCATGCTGCAGGACGAGGTGGCCCGGCGCGTCGCTTCCCCGCCGGGCTCGAAGGAGTACGGGATCCTCTCCGTCCTCTACGCGCTCTGGGCCGACACCGACCATCGCCCGCCCGCTTCCCGCCGGGCTGCCTTCTCTCCGCCGCCCGAAGGTCGCGCTCCGCCGTCCTCCGGGCCCGGTTCCGCGACGACCCCGCGAGCCGATGTGGAGGACCCCGACGGGTTTCGAGCGATTCCTCCAGACGGCCTTCGCCCGCCGCCGCCAGAACCCTTGAAAACAACCTCAAAGATAGCTATCCTAACCTCAAGGAATACTTGAGGTTCCTCAACGTCGAGGGGTCGAGGCGAGCGGAGACGCTATCGGTTGTGGAGTTCGCGGCGATCTGGAGGGCCCTGAGGAGCGATCCGACGGGGGCGAGAGCTTGAATCGAGCCGAAGCCGACGACGCGAAGCCGATCCGCCTCGTCCCGCTCGGCGGGCTCGGTGAGTTCGGCCTCAACGCGCTCGTGCTCGAGTGGGAGGATCACCTTCTGCTCCTCGACGCCGGCATGCTCTTCCCGCCCGCCGACATGCCGGGCGTCGACTCGATCGTCCCCGACTTCGAGTATCTCGCCGAGCGCGCCGACCGCGTCGCGCGGCATCCTCCTCACCCACGGCCACGAGGACCACATCGGCGCCCTGTCCTACGCGCTGCAGGCCGCGCCGGCCCCCGTCTACGGCAGCCGCCTCACCCTCGGCTTCGCGCGCAAGCGCCTCCAGGAGCGCGGCGTCCAGCGCCGACCTGCGCACGCTCGTCCCCGGCCAGCCGGTCGAGATCGGTCCCTTCCGCGTGCACCCGATCCGCGTCGCGCACAGCGTCCTCGACAGCCTCGCCCTCGCGATCGAGACGCCGGCCGGGGTCGTGCTCGCGAGCGGCGACTTCAAGATCGACGCCCGGCGCCGCCCGAGGAGCGCACCGACGTCGAGTCGCTGTCGCAGTGGGGCGACCGCGGCGTCCTCGCGCTCCTCTCCGACAGCACCAACGTCGAGCAGCCGGGCCTCACCGCCGGCGAGGACGCGCGTCGTGCCCGCCTTCGAGGAGGTCCTCGCGCGCACGCGCGGGCCGCGTGCTCGTCTCCTGCTTCGCCACGTCGATCCCCCGCATGCAGCGCGTGGCCGACCTCGCGGTGCGCGCCCGCCGGCCGGTGGCCTTCCTCGGCCGGCGCATGGTGGACAACGCCGAGGTGGCCCTCGACCTCGGCCTGCTGCGCCTCCCGGAGAGCGCGCGTCTGCCCGCCGGCTTCGCTCGCGGGCGAGGCCGGGCGACCGCGCGGTCGTCTTCGTCGTCCGGCAGCCAGGGCGAGCCGCTCTCGGCGCTCTCGATGGTCAGCGTCGGCGAGCACCGCGACGTGGCGGCCGGGCCCGGGGACACCGTCGTCCTCTCCGCCCGGGCCATCCCCGGCAACGAGCGCACCGTCTCGCGCCTCATCAGCAACCTGTTCCGCCTCGGCTGCGACGTCGTCCACCCCGGCACCGCGAAGGTCCACGTGTCGGGCCACGGGAGCCGGGACGACCTCGTGGAGCTGCTGCGCCGGGTCCGGCCCCGCTACCTCGTCCCGGTCCACGGCGAGTACCGCATGCTCGCGCAGCACGCGCGCCTCGCCGCCGCCGCCGGCCTCCCCGCCGATCGCGTCCTCGCTCGCCGAGGACGGCGACGTCCTCAGCCTGTCGGCGAGCGGGCGCCCGGCGGGAGGCGCCGATCGCGCGCCGGAACGCGTGCTGCTCGACCGCGGCGGAGCCTCGGAGATCGAGGACGTCGTGGTGCGCGACCGCCGCCACCTCTCGTCCGAGGGCATCGTGGTCCCGATCGTCGTGGTGGACCGCCAGACCGGGCGCCTCGAGTCCCCGCCCGAGATCGTCACCCGCGGGATCGTGGACACCGACGAGGCGGCGGAGCTGGCGGAGGAGGCCGGGCGCCTCCTCGCCGGCGCGATGGACGCCCGGCCCGCGGAGGAGCGGCTCGACGCCGAGCTCACCCGCGAGCGGGTGCGGGACGAGCTGCGGCGTTTCTTCAAGCGGCGCACCCAGCGCCGCCCCATGGTCATCCCCGTGGTGATGGAGGTCTAGGCCGGCCATGGCCACAGCAGTCGAGACGAGACCGACGCGCGGCGCCGAGCTCCTGGGGCTCGTCGCGTTCGCGATCGCCCTGATGCTGCTCATCGCCCTCGCGACGTTCGACCCGCGGGACCCGGCGCCCTTCTTCAAGGCCGGGGTCGAGGGCCCCGCGCGCAACTTCATCGGCCCGTTCGGCGCCTTCCTGGCCGAGATGCTCATCCCGCAGCTCTTCGGCCTGGCCTCGCTCCTGCTGCCGCTCGTGCTCGGCCTGCTCGGCTGGAAGCTCTTCTGGTGCAAGCCGATCGACGCCCCGTACACGAAGACGGTCGGGAACCTCGTGCTGCTGCTCTCCCTCGCCGGCCTTCTCTCGCTCGCCGTCGGCACCGTGTGCTTCGAGGGCGAGCCGGTGCGCGCGGGCGGAGCGGTGGGCGAGATCGTCTCCGGCCTGCTCGTCGCGGACTTCAGCCGGACCGGCGCCTACATCCTCTGCGCCACCGCCCTCTTCGTCGCGCTCATCCTCGCGACGCAGTTCTCCTTCTCGACGCTTCCTGCACGGGCGCGGGCGGGCGGGTCGGCGACCGCCTCCGCGCGCTCCAGACCGCGTGGGCCCACTATCGCGAGAGCCGGCGCAAGGAGAAGCTGCGCCGCGACGTCATCCGCAAGCACACCGGAGGCCCGCGACGCGGACGGCGGCCTTCCGCGCATCCGGAAGGTCAAGGCCGGCTTCGAGCTGGACGGGGAGAGCGAAGCGGCCACGAACGGGGTGGCGTCGGACGACCCCGACGACCTGCCCCTTCACGCCCCCCTCCTGCGCGCGGCCGCCCCCACCCAGAAGCCGCTGCCTTTCGCGGTCCCCGCCGAGGACGACGGCGACGAGGGGCCGAGGCCCGCCGGCTCCCTGCCGCCGACGCCGAAGGCGCCGCCTCGCCCGCGACTCGTCCCCGTCCGGCGGCGAGGTACGGGGGAACTACACCCTGCCCCCGATCACGATCCTCGACGAGGCCAAGGGCGGGCGCCACGATCGACAACGACCGCCTGCTCGAGAAGGGCCGCATCCTCCAGTCGAAGTGCAGCGAGTTCGGGGTGATGGGGACGGTCAAGGAGATCCACCCCGGCCCGGTGGTCACCACCTACGAGTTCAAGCCCGACGCCGGCGTCAAGTACTCGAAGATCGTCGGCCTCGCCGACGACCTCGCCCTCGCCCTCGAGGCCGAGTCGATCCGCGTCGACCGGATCAGCGGGAAGGGCAACGTCGGCATCGAGATCCCGAACGAGGTGCGCGAGACGATCTACCTGCGGGAGATCCTCGAGTCCGACACCTTCCGCCGCTCCTCGGGCCGCCTGGCCCTCGGCCTCGGGCAAGGCCGTGAACGGCGACGTGTGGATGACCGACCTCGCGGCGATGCCGCACCTGCTGATCGCCGGCTCCACCGGCACCGGCAAGAGCGTGGGCCTCAACTGCATGATCGCGTCGATCCTCTTCCGCTCGACCCCCGACGAGGTCCGGCTCATCCTGATCGACCCCAAGCGGCTCGAGCTCGGCGTCTAC
Source organism: uncultured Acidobacteriota bacterium (assembly GCA_963697835.1). Classification (GTDB taxonomy): domain Bacteria; phylum Acidobacteriota; class Vicinamibacteria; order Fen-336; family Fen-336; genus DATBSL01. Next base: position 628,768 of record CAVOPG010000002.1, read on the forward strand.
GAGGACATCCCCCACCTGCTGACCCCGGTGGTGACCGACCCCAAGATCGCCTCCAACGTCCTCAAGTGGGCGGTCGCGCGAGATGGAGCGGCGCATCCGGATGCTGGCCTCGGAGGGCGTCCGCAACATCGAGCAGTTCAACAACATCATCCGGGCGGAGAAGGGCGCGCGCGACGAGGACAGCGGCGAGGAGCTGAAGCCCCTCCACTACATCGTGATCGTCATCGACGAGCTGGCCGACCTGATGATGATCTCCGCCCACGAGGTCGAGGAGTCGATCACCCGCCTCGCCCAGATGGCGCGCGCGGTCGGGATCCACCTCATCCTCGCCACCCAGCGGCCCTCGGTGGACGTCATCACCGGCCTCATCAAGGCCAACTTCCCCTCCCGCATCTCGTTCCGCGTCGCCGCCCGCGTGGACAGCCGGACGATCCTCGACTCGATCGGGGCCGAGCAGCTGCTCGGCCGCGGCGACATGCTCTTCCTGCCCCCGGGCAGCGCGCGCCTCATCCGCGTCCACGGCGCCTACGTGACCGAGCACGAGATCGCGCGGCTCACCTCCTTCCTGCGCAAGCAGGGACAGCCCGCCTACGACGACACCGTCGGCAAGCCCGAGAAGGCGGCGGAGGCCGCGGAGGTCACCGACCGCGACGATCTCTTCGACGAGGCCGTCCGCCTGGTCGTGCAGAGCGGGCAGGCCTCGACGAGCATGCTGCAGCGCCGCTTCCGGGTCGGGCTTCTCCCGCGCGGGACGGCTCATCGACATGATGGAGCGCGACGGCATCGTCGGGCCCGCCGACGGCTCGAAGCCGCGCGAGATCCTGGTCGCGAAGGACTACTACGAGACGGTGGACACCTGGCCTCGAGTGAGCATTGACGCGCGGCGGTTCCGAGGAGCCGTCACCGCACTCGGGCCTCTTGACGGCTCTGGGAACCACCGCCGGAACGTATTCGCGCGGCGTTCGCCGCCCCGGCGCGACGTGCGGCGAACGCCGCGGTGCATCCCGACGCCGCGCTCTACACGGAGGCCCAGGCCGCGGAGTCGCGCCTCCGCACCTCCCCGCGCCGCAGCCCGAAGCGCGCGGAGTGGGAGGCGGTCGTCCTGCGCTACCGCAAGGTCGTGGCCCGCTACCCGCGCAGCGGCTATTCCGACAACGCGCTCCTCGCGTCCGGCAACCTCTATCGCGAGATGGCGGAGCGCTTCCGCTCGCCGCGCTACCGCGAGGACGCTCTGCTCGCCTACCGCACGCTCGTGGCCGAGTACCCCTCGAGCCGCCTGGGGGACGACGCTCTCTGGGCCGCGGTGGAGGTGGCCCGCGAGGTCGGCGACCGCCGGCAAGCTGGCGGAGTCCGCCCGGACCTACCTCGACACCTACCCGGAAGGTGGGCGTGCCTCGCAGGTCAAGAAGCTGCTGCGCGAGCGCGAGCCGGCCACCCCGCTGCCCTCGCCGCCCCCCCGCGGCCTGGCCCGCGTGTTCGACCTCCGCTCCTGGAGCGGCGACTCCTCGACCCGCGTCGTGATCGACGTGGAGCGGAAGGTGGAGCTGCAGTCGGACGTGGCGAGGAACCCCGACCGCCTGTGGGTCGACCTCGTCGGCACGCGGCTGCACCCGAACCTCGCCCGCCGCGTCTTCCCGGTCGGCGACGGGCTGCTCGAGCAGGTCCGGATCGCGCAGAACCGCGACGACGTCGTCCGCGTGGTGCTCGACTTCAAGGACGTGTGGGAGCACCAGGTCTTCTACCTCGAAGATCCGCCGCGCCTCGTCATCGACGTGCAGGGCCAGAAGCGCGCGGACGCGCCCGGAGCGCTCGCGACCCGCCGGGTGAACGGCATGGTCCCGCCCGAAGAGGCGGGCTCCTCGGCGGCGTCGGCGGCGCCCATCGTGATCGCGGGCGTCGACCGACTTCCCGGCTCGCGCCCGGCTTCCCCGGCGGCCAGGCCTCCGGCCTCGCCGCCGCCGGTCGCCCGCCAGGCGGACCTGCCCACTCCCCCGCCCGAGCCCCCGGCCACGAACCGCGCCGGATCCTACAGCCTCGCCCGCCAGCTCGGCCTCGGCGTCCGGCGCATCGTGATCGACGCCGGCCACGGCGGCCACGACCCCGGGACCATCGGACGCGGCGGCCTGCGAGGAGAAGGACCTCGTGCTCGACGTGGCGCTCCGCCTCGACCGTCTCGTCCGGCAGGAGCTCGGGGCCGAGGTGGTCCTCACCCGCGCCACGGACGTCTTCATCCCCCTCGAGGAGCGGACCGGCATCGCCAACACGCGAGGCGCCGACCTCTTCCTCTCCATCCACGCGAACGCGAGCCGCAACGCGCGGGCCCGGGGGATCGAGACGTACTTCCTGAACTTCGCCCGAAGCCCCCACGCCGAGGAGGTCGCCGCCCGCGAGAACGCGATCTCCCCCGCCACCCTCAAGGACCTCCAGAACCTCGTCAAGGCTATCGCCACCAACAGCAAGATCGACGAGAGCCGGGACTTCGCCGCCGCCGTGCACGAGAGCATGGTGGCGGGGGTGCGCGGGGAGCACGAGGTCCTCGACCGCGGCGTCCACACCGCGCCCTTCTACGTCCTCATCGGCGCCAACATGCCGGCCGTGCTGGCGGAGATCGCCTTCGTCTCGAACCCGGAGGACGAGAAGCGGCTCAAGACCCCGGAGTACCGGGAGGTCCTGGCCCGGAGCCTCCTTCGCGGCGTGAAGAGCTATCTCGAGGCCCTGAACCGCACCCAGATGCGGCAATTGACCGACGCGTCCCGCCGCCCTACAGTGATCGGGGGGCGCGGAGCCCGTTGAGCGCATGTTGACCATCGGGCCGGCGATCACGTGGATCAAGGTCGAGAAGCCCACCCTCGACCTCGTCGGGGTGGTCCTGGGCTCCTTCCGGCTGGCCGGCTTCCTCCTCGTCGCGGCCCTCGCGCTCGGCGTCGTGCTCGGGGGCGCTCTCATCCGGGCTCGCCGCCGGCCGGCTCCGATGGACGAGGTCTCGCTCCACCTCGACGCGGGTGACGCTCGACGTCATATCTCTTGCCTTTCCTGACGCGGTGCGTTATCTTTCGAGCGTGACCCGGGACAAGGCCGCCTCCGCGCCGCGCGCGATACGGAGGTACGGCAACCGGAAGCTCTACGACCCCGCGGCCCGCCGGTACGTCACGCTTCCGGACCTCGCCCGGATCGTGGCCGGCGGCCACGAGGTGGAGGTGGTGGACCAGAAGACGGGCGAGGACCTCACCAACCTCTTTCTGGCCCAGGTCCTGCTCGAGGGGGTGAAGCAGGGCGCGAGCCGGATTCCGCGCCAGGTGCTGACCCGCCTCATCCGCATCGCCGCCGGACCGGCCTCGGCCTGGGGCGAGTGGCCCGAGCCCCAGGACACCGCGGGCCGGGCTCGCGAGGAGGCGGAGCGCATCGTCTCGAAGGTCCTGGGGCGCGGCCGGCTGAGCCTGGACGAGGCGGTCGCGCTCCGACAGGACCTCGGCCAGATGGTCCACCGGATGGTCGCGGAGGCCCAGTCGAGCGTGGAGTCGCGGCTCCGGGGGCTCCTGGAGCGGGGCGAGGGCGTCGCCGGCCGCTCGCTCGAGGCCCTCCGGGGCGGCCTCGAGGCCTTCGAGGCCTACCTCGAGAGGCCCGCCCAAGCCTCTCCTGGTGCGCCCGCCGGCAGGGCCAACCGTGTGCCGAGCCCCGGCAGGAGAAAGACGAAGAGGAAGACGACGAGGAAGTGAAGAGGAGGACCCATGCCAGCGAAGAAAGCCGTCCGGCGCCCCCGCCGCCCAGCCGTCCGCGTTCGCAAGGCGAGGAGCCGCATCGAGAGGACCTGGAAGGACACCCGGGCGGCGCTCAGCTCCGCCGAAGCCACCGTCGAGAAGCGGGTCAAGGCGCTCGTCAAGCGAAGCGGCGTCGACACCCGCCAGGCCCGGGACACCCTGACATCGTGGCGCCACCGCCTCGACCGCGAGCGTAAGAAGGCCCTGAAGCAGGTCGAGGGCCGTCTTGCGGTGCTGCAGACCCGCGCGAGGAAGGAGCGCCGCTCCCTCACCCGGACGGTCGACGACGCCGTCCAGCGCACCCTCGCCGCGCTCAACATCCCGAGCCGCCAGGAGATCCACGAGCTCAGCCGCCGGGTCGAGGAGCTCTCGCACAGGATCGAGCGATTCCGCCGATAGGCGACCGCGCACCCGGGGCTCCGGTGTGGCCCGGGGCCCCGGCCTGACGTAGACTCCCGCGGGAGGCCGAAGGTTGGCAGGGACGAGGCGCCGCTCCGGGAGGCGCAAGGCGAAGGTAGCTCTCGTCTGCGCGGGCGGCGGGATTACGGGGGCCGTCTACGAGATCGGCTGCCTCCGGGCCCTGCACGAGCTTCTCGGCCGCAGCCTCCTCGACCTCGATCTCTACGTGGGTATCTCGGGGGGCGCGTTCGTGTCGTCGCTGCTCGCCGCCGGCGTCTCCCCGTGCGAGATGTACGACGAAGCCACCACCCGCCGGACCCTCCTCGGCGTGTCGGGGACGCCGCTGTTCTACCGCCTGGGCAGCGCCGAGTTCCTGCGCCGGACCGCGAAGGCCCCGCGCGTCCTCGCGGACGCACTCGTGACCAGCCTGACGGGGGAGGGCCGCAACCTCTCCGACCTCGCCTGGGCCCTCTTCGAGCTCCTCCCGCCCGGACTGATGGACGACCTCCGGGATACAGGAGTACCTCCACCGGGTGTTCCTCTCGCGCCTGCGCGGCGACACCTTCGACGACCTGCCCCGCCGCCTCTGCGTCGTGGCGGTCGACCTGGACAGCGGGGAGACGGTGGCGTTCGGGCGGGACGGCTTCCGGGACGTGCCGGTCTCGAAGGCGGTGCAGGCGTCCCTGGCGATGCCCGGCCTCTACCGCCCGGTGCGCATCGGGGGCCGCGACTACGTGGACGGGGGCGTCAAGAAGACGGCCCACATCAACCTCGCGATCCAGGGCGGGGCCGACCTCGTCATCTGCATCAACCCGATCGTCCCCTACCTCAACGACACGTCGGGCGGGCCCCTCCGGGGCCACCTCAGCAACCGCGGGGTGACCTGGGTGCTCGACCAGGTCATGCGCATCGTGCTCCACGGCCGCATGCAGTACGGCCTCGAGCGCTACGCGCGGGAGCACCCGGAGGTGGACATCCTGCTCATCGAGCCCACCCGGGACGACGTGCGGATGTTCGGCTACAACATCATGCGCTACAGCGCTCGCCGGGTGGTGGCCGAGCACGGCTACCGCACGGCCCTCCACCTCTTCCGGCAACACGGCGAGCGCTACCGGAAGCTCTTCGCGAAGCACGGGATGGAGATGGCCGATCCCCGGCGGATCCCGGACATCCCCGCCCGCCACCCGCACCAGGTCCAGCCTGGCGCGGGCCCTCGACTCCTCGCTCGACCGGCTCCAGTCGCGCCTCGGCGCCGCTGCGGCGCCCCGGGACGCCCACCACGCGGGCGCCCGAGCGGGCCGCAGGCGGCTAGCCGAACCAGACCGAGCGGCGCCGGGCGAGGCGCCCGTCGACCATCCTCTGGATCGTCGAGCGGACCTCCTCCGAGATCCGGTTCACCAGGATGGGGTCGTCCGCGTCGCCGGGGCCGTGGTCCCCGAGGTCGATCGGGTCGCCGAAGTCGATCGACCACTTGGTCGGCAGGGGCACGACGCCGAGCGGCCCCAGCCAGGGGAAGGTGGGCGTGATCGGGAAGTACGGCAGGCCGATCGGCCGGCCGACCCAGTCGGCCTTCGCCACCACCGGGTGGATCTCCTCCGCCCCGACCACGGCGCACGGGATGATCGGCGCGCCCGTCCGCAGCGCGATGCGGACGAAGCCGCCGCGGCCGAAGCGCGCGAGCTTGTACCGCTCTCGGAAGTGCTTGCCCACGCCCTTGACGCCCTCCGGGAAGACGCCCAGGAGCTCTCCCCGGCCGCAGGAGCCGCTCGGCGTTCTCCGGGTTCGCCCGGACCGAGCCCGACTTCGAGAGCATCGGGGCGAGGATGGGCAGCAGGGCGAACATGTCGAGGGCGAGCAGCCGGACGACGCGCCGGGCCGGGTGCTCGTGCCGGACGGCCAGCTGGATCATGAGGCCGTCGTAGGGCAGGACTCCCGAGTGGTTGGCCACGATGAGCCCGGGCCCCACGGCCGGGACGTGCTCGGTCCCCGCCGCCTCGACCCGCCACCACACCGCGTACAGGAAGTCGAGGAGCGGCTCCAGCGTCTCCGCGAACCGGCGGTCGGCGCCGAACTCGTCCGTCTCCTCCGAGTGCCAGGCGAAATAGACGGCCCGCTGCAGTCGCGCGAGGCTCTTCCAGCTCAGCCCGCGGGCTCCCGCGTGCACCACGCGGGCGAGGGTCACGAGAAGGCCCTCGTGCTCCTCCGCAGTGCGTGCGGCCGCCATCTCCCGCTCCAGGTCGGCCAGGCGCCGACGAAGCGCATCCTCCTCCGGGGCGGGAGTGCGGCGCCGCCTCGGAGGAGAGCCTCCGCGCGAACGGCTGATCGGCACGATCTTCGCTCCCTCGCTCATGCCTGCGCCTCCGCCCCCTCGCGCTCGTCCTCGCTCTGCTCCCTCGCGCGGCGAGCCGTCTCGGGGTAGCGGAACTCGAGATAGGCCATCAGCGCGTCGCGGCTCGAGTAGCGGGGCTCGAAGCCGAGCTCGCGACGCGCCTTCTCTCCGTCGGCCACGAAGAGATAACGCGCGTAGTCGATGAAGCCGCCCGGGGCCTCGCCCACGCCCGTACCCCACCAGAAGTCCGCCAGGGGGTAGGCCACGACGTGAGGGACGGGGACGGTGAGCTTGTCCGCGAGGTGCAGGGCCGTGAGAAGCGACATCGTGTCGCGCGGCACCACGTTGACGACCCCGGACGGACCCTTCGGCCAGCGCGGCGTCCACGGCCGAGAGCGCGTCGTCGGGGTGCAGGATCTGCACGAGCGGATCGTAGCCGAGCACCACCGGCACGACCCGCTTGCTGAAGATGCGCGTGTAGAAGGTGTAGACGCCGGGCCCCAGCAGCGTCGCGAAACGCAGCACCGTGACCCCGAGCCCGGGGTAGCGGCGGGAGAAAGAGAACGCGTGCTCCTCCGCCTCGACCTTGTCCCGCACCCAGGCGAGCCGCGCGTGCGCGTCCGGCCGCCGGTCCTCGGTGAGGAAGTTGGGGTTCTGTCCCCGCGCGCCGTAGGTCGCGGTGAACGAGCGCAGCAGCAGGTGCCGCACCCCGGCCGCCGCGGCGGCCGCGGCGAGGTGCAAAGTGCCGATCGACTCGAGCTCGTGCGAGTAGGCCGCGTCGCGCCGGGGGGTGGTGAAGAACGCGGCGTGGAAGACCGTGTCCACCTGCTCTTCGCGAAAGATGTCCACGAGGCGCTGGTCCGCCCGGGGCAGCGTCAGGTCCACCATCCGGTGCCGCACCCCGTGCAGCGTCGTCGGCGGCGGCGCGATGTCCACGGCCACCACCGCGTCGGCGCCGCGCGCCTCGACGAGGCGCCGCAGGATCCGCCCCCCGAGGTAGGACGCGGTCCCGGTGATCGCAATCCGGGGCAAGGGGCAGGCCTACTTGGCGGCCGGCTTGGCCTTCGGCTTCCGGGCCGCAGGCTTCCGCGGGGCGGTCGGGCGGGCCTTCGCCTTCGCCTTGAGGGCGGCCACCTCGCGCTCGAGGGCCTCGATGCGGGAGACCGCCCGCTTGAGCTCCGAGCGGGTGGGCACGTTCATCTGCTTGAGAACGCGTCCCACTCCCTCCTCGAGCTTCTCCTTCCCGCGCATGGCACCCTCCATCGCCTTCACGAAGCGCGGGTTCGACATCAGCTCGGCGGAGGCCTGGGTGAGGACCTCCTCGCCACGGGTGCGGATCCGGTCGAGGAGACCGCGGTCGACAGTCATGGGTGGGCTCCTTTCGGCCGGTTCGCCGGGCGGCTCCGGCCGGAGAGAGCATACGCCCGCCCCCGTGGCCACGGCAACGGTCGCGTCGGCGTCCGTCAGCGCGCGCGGAACGTGCGCAGGTCGATCCGGTCGGCGATCTGGCGACGGAACTCCCGCGGGCGCATCGACGTCACCTGCCGGCCCGTCTCGTACTCGATCTCGTCGATCGTGTTCTCCCAGATCCGCTCTCGCCTTGCCACCTCGTCGAGGTCGCGCACCTGCCCGAACTCCTGCACGTACTTGTTGTGCCGGCAGAGCATGCGGAACGCGGACAGGGTGTCCGGGCGCCGGATCGGCAGGCCGAGGAGCCGCACGTCGTTGCCGACGTCGTGGATCGGCTGGCCCCACTCCCCGTAGACGCCGAAGATCGTCCCCAGCCTCTCGAGGACGTTCGCGAGCTTGGGCTCCCCGAGGGCGAGCAGCAGGGCCTTCACGAGGGGGAGGGTCAGGTTCCGGGTCAGGGTCGGGTCCGCCATCCGCACGCTCACCTCGAGCTCCTCCTCGGTGATGCGGCAGATCTCCTCCGACCGGATGCGGTTGTCCGTGGCGAGGTGGATCCGGGCGCCGATGGCCTCGGGCGTCCGGAGCGAGGCGAGGATGCCCGCCACCACGCGGTCCACGGGCACGAGGTTGACCTCGGCCGAACGGTCGGCGGGGAACGTCGTCGCGACCCTGTTCACGAGCCAGGCCCGCGCGCGGTCGGCCCAGTCCCCGCCCAGGGCGAGGAGCGCCTCCTTCGCCCGGCCGAACGCGTTGATGGGCGCGTTCAGGACCTTCGTGTCGCCCCGGTTGTTCCCCGTCCGCGAGTGGCCGATCACGATCGAGGGCAGGAGCTGGGTGAGGCGCAGCCCGCCCTGCACCAGCGCGCGGTCGGTCTCGATCGAGGCCATCGCCTTCGTGAGCTCGTAGTAGTTGTTGTAGAAGTGGCGGGGGAAGACGAGCGCGTCCTCCTGGGCGATCGAGCGCTTCTTGCGGCCGTGGACGTAGGAGGTCTCGATCGCCACGTGCGCGACGAATGGCGAGCCCGGGGCGGCCTGCAGCCCCGCCGAGAACTCGAGCGCATTGCAGCAGCCCAGCACGTTTGCGCGGAACGAGTTCTCGTAGGTGTCGTCGAACGAGACGCTCGCGGCGCAGTGCACGACGTGGGTCACGGTGCCCCGGAGCCGCTCGAGCTCGGCGGCGTCGATCCCGAACCCCGGCTTCTCGACGTCTCCCTCGACGAAGCGGTACTTCCGGGCCGCCTTACCGGGGACGTGCAGCCGCTTCAGGAGAAGAGCGCCGCGCTCCCGGGCGGAGAGGGTCTTCACGACCTGCTTCGTCTTGCGGTCACGGATCTTCTCCGGGCGGACGACCGAGACCACCTCGAGGACGTGCGGATCCGAAGCGGCCTGGGCCAGGAGCTCCTGGCCCAGGAAGCCGGTGGCTCCCGTGAGCAGCACGCGGAGCCGGGAGCGCTTCCCCAGGGCCAGGAGCCGGGCCCGGGCCAGCTTCTGCAGCTCCTGGACGCGGGTCTTCACCTCCTTCTCCGTCAGGTGCGTGGACTCGCGGAACTGGTACGCGTAGTCCCGCGCGGTCACGCCGAGGAACCGATCGACCGAGCGCGCGTCGTCCGGGTTGCCGGTCAGCTCCCCCACCGTCCGGCCCACGCGCGAGCCGACCGCCTCGACCAGCTTGAGGCCCCGCTTGACGAGCCTCTCGTTTCCGGTCAGCTGGATGAATCGGCTGGCCAGGAACTGCGCCGCGATCTCGACCGGGTGGTGGTCGCGGTGCGCGTGCACCAGGAGGTCGGCGGGGTCGATCGGGTCTCCGAGCGGCTCGCCGGTCGCGCGGTCTATCTTGACGATGTAGCGAGAGGGGGACATGTCGACGACCGGGACGGCGGCTGCCTTCTCCCGGCGCCCAGGCTTCTCTCCGGAACGGCCCGCTCGTGCCCGGCCTCCGCTCGTCGCCACCGCGGTCCCCCTTTTCCGGTACCTTGATCGAATGGACGTCGGGGCGCCAGACTACTCCATCGTACTGCCCGCCCACAACGAGCAGGCGCCGGTGCGCGCGTGCCGAGCCGCTGGCTCCGCCCCCCCAGACCTGCTAGATTCGCGGACACGGAACGCCGTGCCGTCACGAAGTCGCGGCGAAGCCGCGAGGAGGAAGAAGAGACCATGAAGTCCATTTCGAGGGCCGTCCTGCCCCTGCTCGCCGCCACCGCCGTCGCGGCGCCCGCCTTCGCCCAGAACCTCTCGAAGGAGCGGGGCAACATCGTCTCGACCGACTGGCAGGCCATGCAGGTCGAGATCAAGGACCCAAAGGGCCGGGTGGGGACCTGGAAGGTCCGCCGTGACGCCGAGGTCGTCTTCACCGACAAGAAGGACCAGTTCCCGAACCCGACGCTTGCCGACCTGCGCGCCCCCATGTACGTGCACTTCACGTTCGAGGGCGGCACCACCCCCGGGATCATCTCCAGGTTCGAGGTGATGGAGGTGGGCTTCGAGCCCTCGCGGGGCGGGCCCGGCGTCCAGCAGACAGGCGTCATCACCAACTTGGACGCGAACATCGGCCACCTCGAGGTGAACCTCGGCTCGGGGCCGCATACGTTCGCGGTGGACCCGAAGGGGCAGCTCGGCAACTTCAGGATCGGCGACACCGTCTCGATTCTCATCGAGACGCGCGAGGGCAACCGCGAGGTCGTCACGCAGGTGAGGCGAGTCGGCTCCGCGCCCACGCAGGCAGCGCCGGTCTCGCGGAACGGCGTCATCACCAGCCTGGACGCGAACCTCGGCCACCTCGAGGTCAACCTCGGCTCGGGCCCGCAGACCTTCGCGGTGGAACCGAAGGAGCAGCTCCGCAACTTCAGGATCGGCGACCGCATCACGATCCTCATCGAGACGCGCGAGGTCAGCCGCCAGGTCGTCACGCAGATCCGGAGGCAGTAGCCCGTCTCAGTGGAACTCCCTGGCCGGGGTGGCGGGCACCCCGGCCAGGGCCGATCGCACCGCGAACGCCCGCACGGAGAGACCGTCGCTCGCCTGCAGCACCCCGTCCACCTCGAGGACGGCTCTCGCCGACCAGCACCGCCCGCTCGCGGTGGAAGAGGTCCGGCCGCACGATCACGTTGACGAGGCCCGTCTCGTCCTCGAGGGTCAGGAAGAGGAACCCCGCCGCCGTCCCCGGCCGCTGCCGGCAGATCACCGATCCCGCCACCCGCACGCGCTCGCCGTCCGCGAGCCGCGGCAGGTCGGCGGCCCGCCGCACGCCTCGCTCGAGGAGCTCCGCCCGGAAGAGCGACACCGGGTGCGGGCCCACGGTGAGACCGGTCCCCGCGAGGTCGCTCGACAGGCGCTCCTCGAAGTCCATCTCCGGCAGGATGTCATCCCGAGGAGCACTGTCCGAGCCGGGCGACGAGGGATCCGCCGGGGTCGCGGATCCCTCGGGACCCGGCAGACGGGAGTCCCTCGGGATGACAGGGGTGACGAAGAGCGGCCCTCGGGGGCGGCCGGCCTTCTCGACCTGCCAGAGGGCGCTCCGCCGCGTGAGGCCCCCGAGGGCGTTGAGCGCACCCACCTCGGCCAGCTTGCGCTGCTCGTCGCGCCGGAGGCCCGTCCGGTCCACGAAGTCCTGGAGCGATGCAAAAGGCGCGCGCGAGCGCTCCTTCTCGATCCGCTCCGCCGCCTCCGCCCGCAGGCCGCGCACGTAGCCGAGGCCGAGGCGCACCTCCCCCTCCTCCAGCGAGCAGAGCCGGCCGCTCCGCGTCACGTCCACCGGCCGGAAGCGCACCCCGTGGCGCTGCGCGTCCTTCACCAGCGTGAACGGGTGGTAGAAGCCCATCGGCTGGTTGTCGAGGAGCGCGCAGGTGAAGGCGGCCGGGTGATGGCACTTGAGGAAAGCGCTCGCGTAGGCGATGAGGGCGAAGCTCGCCGCGTGCGACTCGGGGAAGCCGTAGAGGGCGAACGAGCTGATCGAGCGGACGATCGTGTCGGCGACCTCCCCGGTGAGCCCCCGCTCGCCCATCCCCGCGCGGAGCCGCGCCTCGATCGCCTTCATGCGCTTCTCCGAGCGCTTGAAGCCCATGGCCCGGCGCAGCTCCTCCGCCTCGCCGCCGGTGAAGCCGGCGACCGTCATGGCGATGCGCAGGAGCTGCTCCTGGAAGAGCGGCACGCCGAGGGTGCGCTTCAGGATGGGCTCGAGCGAAGGGTGGAGGTAGCCGACCGGCTCCTTGCCGTTCCTCCGCCGCAGGTACGGGTTGACCATCTTCCCCACGATGGGGCCGGGCCGGATGATCGCCACCTCGACCACGAGGTCGTAGAAGTGGTCCGGCTTCATGCGCGGCAGCGTCGCCATCTGCGCCCGGCTCTCCACCTGGAAGACCCCCACCGTGTCGGCCTTGCGCAGCATCTCGTAGACCTTCGGGTCGTCCGGGGGCAGGTGCGCGAGGTCGACCAGGACCCCGGTCCCGCGCAGGAGCGCGAGGGCGTCCTGCAGGGCCGACATCATCCCGAGGCCGAGGAGGTCGACCTTGATGATCCCCAGGTCGGCGCAGTCCTCCTTGTCCCACTGGACGATCACCCGGTCGGGCATGCTCGCGGGCTCGAGGGGCACCACCTCGTCGAGCCGTCCCTGCGCCATCACCATCCCGCCCGAGTGCTGGCCGAGGTGCCGCGGCAGGTCCTGGATCTCGTCGAAGAGCCGGGCGAAGAGCGCGATCCGCCGGTCCTCCCGGTCGAGCCCGGCGCGCTCGAGGCGCCTCTCCAGCGTGTCGTCCGCGTCCACGTACTCGAAGCGGCGCATGTGCTGGGCCAGCCGGTCGATCTCGTCCACGGGAATGCCGAGCACCTTGCCGATCTCCCGCGAGGCGCTGCGGTCGCGGTAGGTGATGACGTTCGCGGTCATGGCCGCCCCCGCCGCCCCGTAGCGCTCGTAGACGTGCTGGATGACCCGCTCGCGGCGGTCCCCGCTCGGCAGGTCGAGGTCGATGTCGGGCCACTCCCCCCGCTCCTCGGAGAGGAAGCGCTCGAAGAGGAGCTCCATCCCCACCGGGTCGACGGCCGTGATGCCGAGGCTGTAGCAGACCGCGCTGTTCGCGGCGGAGCCACGGCCCTGGACGAGGATCTCCTCGCGCCGGCAGAAGTTCACGAGGTCCCAGACGATGAGGAAGTAGCCGGCGAGGTTCAGCTTCCCGATGAGGGCGAGCTCCCGCTCGATCTGCCGCCGGGCCTTCTCGTGGTACGGCCGGTAGCGCTCGCGCGCCCCCGCCTCGGTCGCCTTGCAGAGGAAGGAGAACTGCGTCTCCCCCTCCGGCACGGGGTAGTCCGGGAAGCGGTAGCCGAGGTCTTCGAGCGTGAACTGCAGGCGCTCCGCGAGGGCCTCGGCGTTGCGAAGCAGGTCGGGCCGGTCGGCGAAGAGCGCCGCCATCGCCGTCGGCGCCTTGAGGTGGCGCTCGGCGTTCTCGGCCAGGAGCCGTCCGGCGGTGGCCAGCGTCCGCTTCTCGCGGATGCAGGTGAGCACGTCGAGGAGCGCCCGGCCCCTCGATGTCGCGTGGCGCACGCCGTTGGTGGCGACCGCTCTCAGGCCGAGGGCGTCGGCCAGGTCGAGGAGGGCCTGGTTCGCGGCCTCCTGCTCCCGCCGGCGGTGCCGTTGCACGTCGAGCACGACGCGGCCGGGCCCGAAGGCCTCGACGATGCGGGCCAGCCGCTCGGTGTCCAGGATCTGCCCACCGGCTCTCGGGGGCGAGCCCCCGCGGATGTGCTGGCCGGCGTTCGGGGCAAGCGTCGCCGTCCGCGGTCCGGGCAGGCCAGCGTTTCCGCTCCCGGCAGGGCGACGAGCCCGTCGACGAGGCCCTCCAGCATCTCCGGCCGGAGGCGGCCCTCGCCCTTCGGGACGCCGGCCTTCATCCGCGTGATCAGCCGGCAGAGGTTGCGGTAGCCCCGCTGCGTCTCGACGAGGAGCGGCAGGGCCCCCCCGCCGTCGAGGCTCAGCTCGGCGCCGACGATCGGTCGTACGCCCGGCGGCGCGCGCAGCCTTGAAGAAGCGCGGGGCGCCCGAGACGCCGTCGCGGTCCACGAGGGCGAGGGCGCTGTAGCCGAGCCCGGCCGCCCGCTCCACGAGGTCCTCGGGAAGCGAGGAGGCACGGAGGAAGGAAAAGGCCGAGGCGGCGTGCAGCTCGACGGGCATGGCGAATCAGTTTCGCTTTTTCTTCGCCTATGGTGAGGCCGGAGGAGCCTCGCGTCAAGTGCGAGAGCAGGACCGTGCCGAGGGACTCCGTCACCCTGGAGCCGAGCCCGTGGTTGCAGACCAGCTAGTCCACTCTCCAGTGCTTCCGCTCGGCCGCCCAGCGCTCGGCAATCTCCGCCGGTGGCCGCGCCAGGAGCACGGTGCCGCGCGCCGCGACCGTCCCGTCGGGCAGCTGCAGCTCAGCCTTCGCCTCCGCCCGGTCGTCGGAGCGCCGACGAGGCGGCCCACGGCCCGGAGCGGCACGCCGGTCGGCGTCGGTCGGCGGTAGATGACCTCCAGCTTCGCGGTGACCATGAGGTCGTCGAAGCCACCGTCCATCAGGATCGAGCGCCCTGCGGTCTCGTCGAGGATCGCCCCGACGATCCCGCCGTGGGCCACGCCGGGATAGCCGTTGAAGTGCTCGGGGATCGTGACCGTTGCCCCGGATCTCCCCGGCCTCGGGGTGCTCGTCCCACTTCACCTTGAGGCCGACGGGGTTCTCCCGCCCGCACACGAAGCAGGATCGCGACGTCGGCTGGCGGTTCGGCATCCGGAGGCCTCCTCGAAGCGGCCTCAGTGTAGCCGAGCGGGCTATCGGGGGCAGGCCAGGGACGCCGCGAGCGCCATCGCCTCGAGCAGGCTCCCGGGGTCCGCAGTCCCGGCGGCGGCGATGTCGAACGCGGTTCCGTGGTCGACCGACGTGCGTACGAACGGGAGGCCCAGGGTCACGTTCACCGCGTGGCCGAAGGCCAGGAGCTTGACGGGCACGAGCCCCTGGTCGTGGTAGGCGGCCACCACGGCGTCGAACTCCCCCCGCGCGGCCCGCACGAACGCCGTGTCGGCCGGCAGCGGGCCCGACACGTCGAGGCCCTCGCCGACGAGCCCCTCCACGGCGGGCCGCACCACGTCCAGGTCCTCACGCCCGAAGAGGCCGCCCTCTCCCGCGTGCGGGTTCACCCCGCAGACGGCGATGCGGCGCCGCGTCGGCCCCGAAGCGGGGCAGCTCGCGGCAGACGAGCCGGACCACGCGGGCCACCTCGGCGCCGGTGACCGCGTCCGGCACCGATCGCAAGGAGCGATGGATGGTGAGGAGCGCGACGCGCAAGCCGCCCCCGACGAACATCATCGCCACGTCGGTGGCCCCCGCGGCCTCGGCCAGCATCTCGGTGTGCCCGGGCCAGGGATGCCCGGCGGCGCGCAGGGACTCCTTGTGGAGCGGCGCGGTGACGACGGCGTCCACGCGTCCGGCGAGCGCGTCGCGCGCCGCGCCGAGCACGGCCGCCGCCGCCGCCCGCCCGCCTTCGGCCGAAACGCGACCGAGCTCGAACGGCCCGCCACCCACGTCGACGAGCTCGGCCCGCAGGACCGAAGGCGTCGGGAGCCCGAAGCGAAGCGCGCGATCCTCGAGGGCGTCGAGCGGCCCGTACACGACCCAGTCCGCGTCCGGCTTCCCGGCCGAGGTCAGCGCCCGGAGGACGATCTCCGGCCCGATGCCGGCCGGGTCGCCGACCGTCAGCGCGAGGCGTGGGCGGCGACTCACGCTTCCACGCGCCAGTCCATCGGCCGGACCAGCTGCCTACTCCTCCTCCTCCAACCCCTTGTCCTCGTCCTCCTTGTACATGTACTTCACGTTGTCCTTCATGAGGAGGATGTTGGGGGCGTCCGGGCGGTGGACCTTGAGCGCCACCTTGTCGTACCACTCGATCGTCCCGCGGAGCTCCTCGCCGTCCTTCAGCACGATGACCATGCGCGTCCGGTTGGCCATCTGCTTCAGGTAGTAGTTGCCCTCGGCGTTCGTCTGGTCGGGGGGGATGTTGCGGCGCTGGCGGAAGTACTTCGGTGTCGTCACCGGGGTGTGGCGGTGATCCTTCATTTCCGTCAGGTCCGGACGGATCAGCTTGCGATTCATGTCCCCGGCCTCCAGGTCTCCTTCTTCGTAGCGCCCGGGCGGGCGCAGCGGTCCACGGCTCGAAAAGGGCGTGCACAGCTCAGCGAGCGGGCAGGCGTTTCGATACTAGTAGCACACGCCTTCCGGCTGGCGCAAGGATCGAAAGGACCATGGGGACGGAATCGCTCAGTCGCCGGCCAGCGAATCCACGAGGAGGTCGAAGGTGAGCAGCTTGTTGGCGAAGCCGCGCAGGGCGAATCCCGCCTCCCCCGCCCGCTCGGCGAGGTGGGCGGCCTCTTCCCCGAGTCGGCCGGACGCCAGCGGAGCCAGCCTGTCCGTCAGGTCGGCGTGGACGAGCGTCTCCACCGGCGCCCCCGCCCGCAGGGCGAGCAGGTCCCGCAGGAGCGAGCGCAGCGTGATCAGGAGGAGCGCCGGGTCCTCGGCCTGCTCCAATGCCTCGGCGGCTTCCATGCGCGCCGCCGGATCGAGGGTCTCCGCGCGCTCCAGGAGAAGGACGAGCCCTTCGCGCATGCGGCCGTAAGCCCCGGACTCGAAGGCCAGGGCCGCCCCGAGGCTCCCGCCGGCGAGGGCGGCCTGAGCCCGGGCCTCCTGCTCCGGCACGCCCAGCCGCTCGGCGAGGTGGGCGGCCACGGCCGAGCGCGTCAGCGGCCCGAAGCGCAGGAGCTGGCAGCGCGAGCGGATCGTCTGCCGAAGCCGGAGCGGCGCCGCCGAGACGAGGATGACGTGCGAGCGCGGGGGCGGCTCCTCGAGGCTCTTCAGGAGGGCGTTCTGGGCCGCCTCGTTCATCGTGTGGGCGTCGTCGATCACGAACACGCGCCGGCGGGCCTCGAACGGCGACCCCGCGATCTCGCCGATGAGGTCCCGCACCTGGTCCACGCGGATCTCGGGCTCGGCCCGCGGCCGGCCCGTCTTCGTGAGCCGCCAGCCCTCGGCGAGCACCAGGTCGGGGTGGAGGCGGAAGTTCCGCCACACGTCGTCGTCCGGGTGCTGGTCGGCTTCGCCGCGCAGGTCCTCCAGCCGCTCGGGCGCGGCGGCGGCCGCGACCTTGCGACAGGCCCGGCACTCTCCGCAGGGCTCGGGCGCCGGGGCCCGCTCGCAGAGGGCCGCCTGGGCGACCGCCAGAGCGAGGGCTTTCTTGCCGACGCCGTCCGGCCCCGCGAAGAGGAGCGCGGGCGGCAGCCGGTCGCGCTCGAGCGCGCGGGAGAGGATCGCCCGCACGCGGTCGTGGCCCCGGAGATCCGCGAGCCTCACGCCTCCCCCACCAGGCCCCGGGCCACGAGCCCCGACCACAGCGTCTCGAAGACGGCGTCTCGTGCTCCGGTCCCGTCGAGGCTCAGCCAGCGGGAGGGCTCCCCCGCCCGCAGCGTCTCGTAGCCCGCTCGCACGCGCTCGTGGAACTCCCGGACCTCGGCCTCCAGGCGATCGTGCGCCCCCCGCTGCCCCACGCGGCAGAGGCCGACCTCGACCGGCACGTCGAGGAGGACGATCAGGTCGGGCCGCAGGCCGCCCGTGGCCAGTACCGCGAGGGCACGGATCGCATCGAGGGAGAGGCCGCGGCCGTAGCCCTGATAGGCCAGGCTCGACTCCACGTGCCGGTCGCAGAGCACCACGCGGCCCTCGTCGAGGGCCGGCCGCACGACCTCGGCCACGTTCTGCGCCCGGTCGGCGAAGTACAGGAGCAGCTCGGCCATGGGCGTCATGGCCCGGCTCGCCGGGTCGAGCAGGACACGCCGCACCGCCGTGCCGATCGCGGTGCCGCCGGGCTCGCGCGTCACGACGCTCCGCGGGACCCAGCCTCGCGGCCAGCCGCCGCAGCTGCGTCGTCTTGCCGCAGCCCTCGATACCCTCGAACGTGATGAACGGCACCGGCCGATTCTATCAGGCCCCTTCCCGTGGCCAGGACCGCGCGGCGCGGCACGCCACGGCGGCCTTGACGCGCCCGCGCGCGGCGGATAGCTTCCCCACATGCTCACGCTGGCCGGAAAGACCGCCCTCGTCACCGGAGGCAGCCGCGGCATCGGTCGCGCCGTGTGCGCGCTCTTCGGGCGCCTCGGCGCGCGGGTCGCGGTGGCCTACGCGCGCGACGAGCCCGCGGCACGCGGGGTGGTGGCCGAGATCGAGGCCGCCGGGTCCGCCGCGGTCGCCCTTCGGGCGGACCTCGCCAGGGACGGCGAAGCCGAGCGCCTCGTCGCCGGAGCCGAGGAGGCCCTCGGACCCCTCGACGTCCTCGTCGCCAACCACGGGATCTGGAAGCGCGCTCCCATCGACACGATGACGGCGGCCCAGTGGGACGAGATGCTCCGCACCAACCTCACCTCGGTGCGCGCGCTCTGCGCCGAGGCGGCGCGACGGATGTCGCCCCGCGGCAAAGGCGCGATCGTGCTCGTCGCCTCCACCGCCGGCCAGCGCGGCGAGCCCTTCCACTCCCACTATGCCGCCAGCAAGGGGGGCGTCATCGCCCTCACGCGCTCGCTCGCCTCCGAGCTCGGCCCGGCGGGGATACGGGTCAACTGCCTCGCCCCGGGCTGGGTGCTGACGGACATGAGCCGAGCCGCGATCGAGGGCGACGCCGGCGACGCCATCCGGAAGGGCATCCCGCTCGGCCGACCCGGGACGCCGGAGGAGGTCGCCGGCCCCATCGCCTTCCTCGCCTCCGACCTGGCCGCCTACATGCACGGCCAGGTCTCTCGCGGTGAACGGCGGCGCCGTGATGGTGGGCTAGGCCCTGCGCGTCCTCGTCACGGGGGCGGGCGGACTCCTCGGCGGCCGCGTCGCCGCCCTCCTCCACGCCCGGGGACTGGACGTCCTGGCCGCGCACCGGCGCACCTTCCCGCCGCCGGGCCCCCGGCCCGTCCTCGTGGAGCTGACGGACGACGAGGCCTCGACCCGCCTCCTCGAATCGTTGCGGCCCGACGCGGTCGTGCACGCGGCCGTCCTCGGCCGGACCGACCTGTGCGAGGAGCGACCGGACGAGGCGGAGCGCGTGAACGTCCGCCTCGCGGGCACCGTCGGCCGTCTCTGCCACGAGCGGGGGCTGCGCCTCGTCGCCCTGTCGACCGACCTCGTTTTCGGGGGCGAGCGGGCCTTCGTCCGGGAGGACGACGCGACCGGCCCGGTGAGCGTGTACGGCCGGACCAAGCTCGCCGGCGAGGACGCGGTGCTGACCGCCTGCCCCTCCGCGGCCGTCGCGCGCGTGGCTCTCGTCCTCGGCCGCGGTCACGGGGCCCGCGGGCACCTCCACGGAGTCGGTGGCGTGGGCCCTGCGCGCCGGCCGTCCCCTGCGCCTCTTCACGGACGAGCACCGCACGCCCGTGGACCCCGAGTCGGTGGCCGACGCCGTCGTCCGCCTCCTCGAGCGGGGCGGCACGGGGCGCTTCCACCTCGGCGGACCCGAGCGCCTGAGCCGTCACGAGCTCGGCCGGCGGGTCGCACGGGCGTTCGGCCTCGAGGAGGCGTCCGTCGAAGCGGCCCGCCAGTCCGAGCACACCGGGCCCGACCGTCGCGCCGGCAGACGTGTCACTCGACTCGACGCGAGCGCGACGCGAGCTGGGCTGGGAGCCGCGGCCGATCGACGAGGCAATCCGGGAAGGCCGGACGGAGCCCGGCACGAGCTAGAACGGAAAGCCCACCTGCCGGCGGGGCGGGGCCTAGGCGGGGGCCGCCGGGAGGCGGAAGGTGAGGCCGAGGCGGCAGAGCGTCAGCTCGTCGCCGTCCTTGATGGGGGTCAGCACCCCGGTCGCCAGCCTCTGCCCGTTGAGGTACGTGCCGTTCATGGTCCCGATCTCCTCGGCCACGAAGGGCTTGCCTTCCTTCACCACGAGGCGCGCGTGCCGCCGCGAGATGTTGCGGGCCGAGTCCTCGTGGGTGAGGTCGACCTCGGGCGTCTGGCCGGTCACCGAGTCGTAGCGGCCGATGAGCGAGTCGGGCTTGAACACCGGGAACACGTTCCCGCTCGCCTTCGAGATGAAGTAGGCGAGCGCCTCGGCCTGCTGCGGGGCCGCCGGCTTCGCCGGTCCCTGCGTCGGCCGCTCCGCCGTGGCTCCGGTCGGCGCCACCTTCGGCCCGGCTCCTTCGGCCTTCGCCGCCAGCTCCTCGATCTGCTTGGTCGTCTCCCGCAGCCGGAGCGAGTACTTTCGGAGCATCCGGACGGCGATCTCCGGGTTGCCCTTGACCATGTCCCCGAAGATCTCGCTGCCGATGACGATGAGGTCGCCGTCCTCCACCATCTCGGCGCCCGCGGTGCGCGGGATGCGCTCGAGCATGGCCATCTCGCCGAAGAAGTCGCCCTTCTCCAGCATCGCCACCACGATCTCGCCGTGGGGCACCCGCTTCTTGATGGCCACCTGGCCCGAGCGGATGATGTACATGTCCTCGCCCTCGTCCCCCTCGTTGAAGAGGACGGTCCCCTTGGGGAAGTGCTTGAGGAACCGGGCGAAGGAGTCTCTCTCCGCGCTCATCGTGCCGGCCGCGAGTTTAGCAGAAATGTCACCTCCCGCCCTCCGGCGGGGCGAGGTGGCCGGCCAGCTCGGCGAGCGACCGCACCCGGGGGCAGTCGGCCTCCGGGTAGAGGCCAGCCTCGTCCAGCAGGACCGGCCGGACCCCGGCCGCCCGGGCCCCGACCACGTCCACGTGGTAGATGTCCCCTACGTGCAGGGCCGTCTCCGCCTCCGCTCCGAGCCGCTCGAGGGCCAGGTGGAAGAGCCGGGGGTCCGGCTTCTCGATCGCCCTCGACCGCCGAGTCCAGGACCGCGTCGAAGAGCGGGGGCCAGTCCGAGGCGCTCGAGGAGCGCGCGAAGGGTGCCGTTGGCGTTCGACACCACGGCGAGCCGCAGGCCAGCCGACTCGGAGACGCCGCAGGCTCGCAACGCACGCCGCTCGGCACGTCTTCCCAGAGGTTGCTGGCGGTCGTGCCAGGCCTTGAGGTCGACGAGGGCGGCGTCGGTCGCCGCCGAGCGCGCGATCCCCGCGTGTTCGAGGACGAGGTCGAAGTACTGCCAGCCCCGCTCCTCGTCGCTCGAGACGCCCGCCGAAGGGGGCCGGTCGAGGGCCTTCTTCGCCCGAGGCTCGGCCGCGGCGAGGGCTCTGGGCTCGGCCGCCACCCCCCGGGCCCGAAGCGCTTCCGCCACCCTCGCGAAGCTCGGGCGCACGAGGACGCCGCCGGCGTCGAGGAGGAGAACGCGGACCGAGGCCGGATCGGGCAGCGTCACGAGCCGAGAATGCCCAGAACGTCCTCGTGAACCGGCGCCCCCTGCAGGATGGAGCGCTTCTGCACCTCGCGCAGCAGCGTCACCAGGAACGTCTCGAAGCGGTGCGCGATCTGCTGGAGCGCGGGGAGGCTGGCGCACTTCAGGATCTCGATGTAGAAGAGCTCGAACCCCGACCAGTCCCGGTACAT
Organism: uncultured Acidobacteriota bacterium; assembly: GCA_963697835.1. Lineage (GTDB taxonomy): Bacteria > Acidobacteriota > Vicinamibacteria > Fen-336 > Fen-336 > DATBSL01. The sequence continues at coordinate 650,166 of CAVOPG010000002.1, forward strand.
CAGGTACTTGATGTGGTGGTCGTAGAACTCGGAGACCTTCTCCTTCATGCGGGCGGCCGACGCCTCGTCCTTCGTCTGCTGGAACTCGCGCAGCGACCGGATCGCCGCCACCAGGCCGTCCCGGAGCTTCAGCGACTGCTCGCGGCGGGCCATGAAGTCGGGGAAGATCCGGCCCCCGTCGATCGAGCCGTCGAGGGCCTGGCCGAGCTGGACGACGGATTGCTGGAAGCAGTCCTTCAGGATGCCGTGGCTGTTCTCGACGCGCGTCCGCACGCTCTCCGACTGCCGGGTGACCGAGATGTCGGTGAGCTCCGTGTTGACGACCTTCTTGAGCTCGAGGGGGATGCAGTACACGAACGAGTCGTAGACCTGGTACAGGGGGAGCGAGACGTCGCGGCCCTTCATGACCTTCTTCTCGACGTAGGAGAGGATGAGGCGCGTCTCGGAGACGACGAGGGAGAAGAGGAGGATCGTGTCCCGCAGCTGCTCCTCGGGCAGCCGCGCGGGGTCGGCGTAGTCGAGGTAGTGCAGCAGGCGGAAGAGCTCGAGGAACACCTTGGCCGCCTGACGCCGCTCGGTCGGGTCGGGGATGCTGCGGATGATCCGGCTCACCGGCCGGTTGCGGATGCGGTCGTGGACGGGCTTGAACTTCTTGTCGATGAGCAGGGCCACGAGGTCGCTGCGCCTCACCTCTCGGAAGAGGATCTTGCCCACCGCCTGGAAGGTCGAGTACGGCAGGCGCGACAGCTTCACGAGATCGAGGAGCAGCAGGTGGAGGTCCTCGAACGACTCGCGGAGCAGGGTGAGGGCAGTCTCCGGGGTGGTGTGCCGGACCAGCTTCTCGATGTATGGGTCGAGGCCCTCCTCGAGGGCCAGGCTCGACTCCACGTAGTGGTCGAAGCGCGAGAGGTCGACCCGCTCTTCGGTCAGGATCGAGCTCGAGAGCTGCACGACGCGCATGAGCGCGTTGTCCACGAGCCGGAGCTCCTCCGACCAGTTGCGCAGCGCGAGGGCGCGGGTCTCGCGATCCGACAGGGGCTGGGCCCCGACCCGGAAGAACCGCTCGAAGCTGCGGAGCCACATCTCGAGCTCGAAGAGCTCCGCGGCCTTCCCCGCCGCGGCCACCTGGTCGGTCCAGCGACGCAGCTGGCTGCGCAGCAGGTCCGAGCGCGCTTCCGGCGGGAACCGGGGCGTGTCGTCGCGCGCCTCCTTCGCCACGCGCGGATTATAGCCCCGCCGGCGTTGACCGGCGGGGCCGCGGACCTTATGATTGAAGGCTGTTTATCTGGAGGAGCGTCAGCCACTTGAGCCCGTCGGACGCCGTGGGCTGGTTCGCCGCCCTGAGCCTGCGCTTCAAGGTCCTGGCCTTCGCCTCGATCGTCGTCCTCGTGGAGCTCGGCTTCCGGCGCTTCGCCCCGAAGTCGCGCGCCTACGCCCGCTGGACCGCGTTCTTCCAGGGCATCGGGAAGGTGTGGACCGCCGTCCTCCTCGCGGTCGTCTACGTCGTCTCGGTGGGCCCGATCGGGCTCGTGATGCGCCTCTTCGGCCACGATCCCCTCGACCGCCGGCTCGCCCCCGAGCCCTCCTTCTGGCGCGCGCACGAGCCGAACCCGCTCGGCCCCGAGCGCGCCGCCCGGCACCAGTTCTGACATGGCCTCCTCCTCGACGCACGTCCTCGGGATCTCCTGCTTCTACCACGACGCCGCCGCCGCCATCCTGAAGGACGGCGTGGTGATCGCGGCCGGCCAGGAGGAGCGCTTCTCGCGCAAGAAGCACGACTCCGACTTTCCCCACCGGGCCATCCAGTACGTCCTGCACGAGGCCGGGCTGCGGCCCGAGGAGCTCGACGCGGTCGGCTTCTACGACAAGCCGCTCCTGAAGTTCGAGCGCATGCTCGTCCACCTACGTGGCCACCTTCCCGCGGTCCTTCCCGTCCTTCCGCAAGGCGATGCCGGTGTGGCTCCACGAGAAGCTCTGGGTGCCGTCGATCATCCGGAAGGAGCTCAAGCCCTACAAGGGAGCCGATCCTCTTCGCCGAGCACCACATGAGCCACGCCGCCTCGTGCTTCCTGCCCTCCCCCTTCGAGGAGGCGGCGATCCTCACCGTGGACGGGGTCGGCGAGTGGGCGACCGCCTCCTACGGCGTCGGCAAGGGCACCGACATCACGCTGTTCAAGGAGATCCGCTTCCCCCACAGCCTGGGGCTGCTCTACAGCGCCTTCACCTACTACCTCGGCTTCAAGGTCAACAGCGCCGAGTACAAGGTGATGGGCCTCGCCCCGTACGGGAAGCCGGTCCACTTCGACCGGATCATGAAGGAGATGGTCCACCTCAGCGAGGACGGCTCCTTCAAGCTCGACATGAAGTACTTCTCGTACGACCACGGGCTGCGGATGACGAACGGGGCCTTCGACGAGTTCTTCGGCGGCCCGCCCCGCAAGCCCGAGACCTGGATGAACGAGCGCGAGTTCGACATCGCCGCCTCCATCCAGAAGGTCTGCGAGGAGATCGTGCTGCACATGGCGCGCCACCTGCACCGGGAGACGGGCCTCACGAAGCTGTGCATGGCGGGAGGTGTCGCCCTCAACTGCGTGGCGAACGGCCGGGTCATCCGCGAGACCCCGATGAAGGAGCTGTGGGTGCAGCCGGCGGCCGGCGACGCCGGGGGCGCGGTGGGCGTCGCCCACTACGTCTACAACACGATCCACAAGCGGCCGCGGGCGAAGGGCTGGACCCACGCCTACCTCGGCCCCCAGTTCACGCGACGCCGAGATCGCCCAGTACCTCGACGGGGCGGGGGCGAAGTACACGACGCTCACCGACGGGGAGCTCGTGGCCCGCACCGCGAAGCTCGTCTCGGAGAAGCAACGTCGTCGGCTGGTTCCAGGGACGGATGGAGTTCGGTCCCCGGGCGCTCGGCGGGCGCAGCATCCTCGCCGACCCGCGGGACCCGAAGATGCGCGACACCCTGAACATGAAGATCAAGTTCCGGGAGGGCTTCCGCCCCTTCGCGCCCTCGGTGCTGATGGACAAGGCGTCCGAGTGGTTCGAGATCGACTGCGACAGCCCCTACATGCTGCTCGTCGCCCAGGTGCGCGAGGGCAAGCGGACGATCCCCTCCGTCACCCACGTGGACAACTCGGCGCGCCTCCAGACCGTCACCCGGGAGGAGGCCCCGCTCTACTACGACGTCATCGAGGAGTTCGACCGGATCACCGGGGTGCCGATCGTCATCAACACCTCGTTCAACGTGCGCGGGGAGCCGATCGTCTGCACCCCCCACGACGCGTACCTGTGCTTCATGCGGACGAACATGGACCACCTCGTGCTCGGGCACCACCTGCTCGACAAGAAGGAGCAGCCGCCGCTGCGCGAGGACGTCGACTGGCGGAGCCTCTACGAGCTGGACTGACAGAATGACGGCCGGAGGGTTTGCGATGGCGTTCGAGGGAACGAGAGAGAAGATCGGGATCTTCGGCGAGCTGTGGGCCTTCATGAGGGTCCGCAAGAAGTGGTGGCTGGGGCCCATCGTGCTCATGCTCGCCCTGCTGGGCCTGCTCGTCGTCTTCACGCAGGGCTCGGCGGTCGCCCCGTTCATCTACACGCTGTTCTAGCACCTCCCGTGACCCGAAGCCCGATCCGGCGCACCCTGGCCCTGGTTACCCTCGTCGCCGCGCTCACGCTCCACGCCGCCCCGCGTCGGCGGGGCCGCTCCCCAAGCTCACGATCGAGCGCATCAACTCGGAGCCGCTCCCTCTCCGGGACGCTGCCGAGCCGCCTCCAGTGGCATCCCGACGGGAAGCGGCTCACCTTCCTGCGTCGCGCCGGCGAGGCGACGAATCTGCACGCCACGGACGCGGCGAAGGGCGAGACGTCTCTCCTGCTCGACGGTGCGAAGGTCGTCATGCCCGGCGAGAAGCCGAGCCGCTGCCGCTCGCCACGGCGTCCTGGCTGCCCGACGGGACGACGCTCCTCGTACCCGCCGCCGGCGACGTCTTCACCGTGGACGTACGAACCGGCGCCGTGCGGGCCCTCGTGCAGGACTCCCGAGACGGAGGAGTTCGCCGAGGCTTCCCCGGACGGCACGCGGGTCGCGTTCGTCCGCAAGAGCGACCTCTGGGTCGTGGACGTGGCGAACCGGCCGGGAGACCCGCCTCACCCAGGGCGGCTCGCGACACGCTCCTCAACGGGAAGCTCGACTGGGTGTACGAGGAGGAGCTCGCCTCGCGCTCCGGGCAGGCCTTTCTCTGGTCGCCCGACTCGAAGGCGATCGCCTACCTGCAGCTCGACCAGTCCCGCGTGCCGACCTTCCCCATCGTGGACTTCCTGCCCGTCCGCAACGAGGTCGAGTGGCAGCGCTACCCGAAGGCCGGGGCCCCGAACGCGATCGTGCGCCTGGGAGTGATCGGTCTCGACAAGGACGGGACGCCCGGCCCGGAGCGGCTCTTGTCCTTCACCCCGGACGACGTCTACGTCCTGCCCCAGCTCGGCTGGACGCCGGACTCCCGCAACGTGGCCTTCCAGCACCTGAACCGGGCCCAGAACGAGCTGGAGCTGCGCCTGCTTCCCGTGCCGTCCTCGCCCCGCGAGCCCCTCGGCGCGCCCCGCACCGTGCTCACCGAGCGCTCGAGGACCTTCCTGAACACGTTCGGCCCGCCCCGCTTCCTGAAGGACGGGCGCCGCTTCCTCTGGCTCTCCGAGCGGGACGGCTACGCCCACGTGTACGTGTGCGACGTCGCCGGCGGCTGCCGCGCCGTCACCCAGGGCGCCTGGATGGTCGACGGCCGGGTCTCGTTCGGCGGCTCGGGACCGGGGTTCGTCCTCGACGAGCGGAGCGGCTTCCTCTACTTCACCGCCACCGAGAAGGACCCGCGCGAGCGCCACCTCTACCGCGTCCGCCTCGACGGGACCGGCCGCACCCGCCTCACGCGGGAGGACGGCACGCACCGCGCGGTCGTCTCCCCCGACGGCCGCTTCTACGCGGACACCTGGTCCGACGCCACGACCCCGCCGAAGGTCTGGCTCGCAGAGCCAGGACGGCACGAAGCGCTCACACGATCGAGGAGAACGCCGACCCGCCCATCCTCGGCTTCGAGCGCGGCACGCTCGAGCCCACCGAGGTGAAGGCGAAGGACGGCACGACGCTCTACGCCTCCCTCCTGAAGCCCGCCGACTTCGACCCGGCGAGGCGATACCCCGTGATCGTCAGCGTCTACGGAGGACCGCACGCCCAGACCGTGGCGAACGCCTGGGGAAGCATCTCCCCCTTCGAGCACCTGCTGGCGAGCCACGGCTTCCTCGTCTGGTCTCTCGACAACCGGGGCATGGCGGCTCGCGGCACCGCGTTCGAGTCGGCGACCTTCCACGACCTGGGCCGGGTCGAGCTCGAGGACCAGCTGGCGGGCGTCGAGTACCTCAAGTCGCTTCCGTTCGTCGATCCCACCCGGATCGGCATCACGGGCGGATCCTACGGCGGCTACATGACCCTCTACGCGCTTGACCAACGCCCCGGACGCGTTCCGGGCGGGTGTCGCCGTCTCCTCGGTCACCGACTGGAAGCACTACGACTCGATCTACACCGAGCGGTACATGGGGACACCCGAGGGCAACCCGAAGGGCTACGAGACGAGCTCGCCGCTCCAGAAGGCCGGGCAGCTGACGGCGGACCTGTTGCTCATCCACGGCTCCGCCGACGACAACGTCCACCTCGCGAACACCCTCGCGTTCGTGTCGGCCCTCATCAAGGCAGACAAGCCGTACACGCTGCACATCCACCCCCGTCAGCTGCACGGGTTCCGGGCGAAGGAGGACAAGATCGCGCGCGACCGCGCGGTGCTCGCCCACTTCGAGCGGACGCTGCAAAAGCCGCCGCCGGCCGCCCCGTAGACGGGCGCCGTCCCTACCGCCTCTTCGCCCCGGGGACGACGCGAAGCCGCCGCCCGAACGCGGCCAGGAACCGCTCCGCGAGGCCACGCACGCCCCACGAGGCGAGGGCGGGGACCGTCACCGCCGCCTCGCCGGCCCGCACGTGCCACTGCAGGCCCGGCGAGGACCCCGGCGCGCACCGCTCCGTGATCTCGTCGGCGAGGGTCAGCAGGACCGCCGCCCGCTCGACAGCCTCGCGGTCCTCACGCGTCACGAGCGGCGCCAGCGAGCGCGGCCGCGCGTCCTCGTCGCCCGCCTGGCGGACGATGGCGGCCAGCAGCGCGACCTGGCGGTGCGAGAACCCGCCGAGGTCGGTGGCGAGCAGGAGGTCGGCCACGTGCTCGTGCCGGTCGAAGAAGTCCACTGTCCGCCCGATGTCGAGGATGCGGGCGGCCTGGCCGAGCGCCTCCGCCGCCTCGCCCGGGGCCCCGGCGTCGAGCGCCTCGTGGAGCGCCGACGCCAGCGCCTCCCGGCGGCCGGCGCGCTCCTCGGACCAGCCCACGAAGCGGGAGGCGAGGGCCTCGAGCGAGCCCCGACGAACCGCCTCCGTGGCGTCCAGGGTCTCGCGGGCGAGGCTGCGGGCCAGGCCCTCGCGGACACCCTCGCCCGACACGACGACGTGGTCGGCGCCGAGCGCCTCCACCAGCGTGTCGATCACGAGCCCGCCGCCCACGACCGAGTCCCGCCGGTCGGCGTTGAGCCCGGGCACCCGGGCTCTCTTCTTCTGCCGCTCCCCGGCCAGGCCCGCCACGATCTCGTGCAGGCGGCGGCGGGTCAGCACGTAGCCGTGCAGGCGCGGGATCGGGTATCCGGAGGCTCGCTGGTCGATCTTCGCCAGGTTGCGGAGCGTCCCGCCCGTGCCCACGAGCGTCTCGTCCGCCGAGAGGGCCTTCAACCCGGCCGCGTCGAGAACGCCGCGGGCGTGCTCGCGCAGCCGGCGCATCTCGCGCGGCGCCGGCGGGTCGGACTTCAGGAACGCGTCCGAGACCCGGAGCGCCCCGAGCGGCACGCTCACCGCGCCGAGCAGCCTGCGTCCCCGGAAGCGGCCCACCTGGAGGCTGCCCCCGCCGAGGTCGAAGAGCGCGCCGTGCTCGACCGGGCAGGCCCCCGACCGCGCCCAGGAAGCCGTAGCGGGCCTCCTCGAGGCCGGACAGGGTCCGTATCGTGATGCCCAGCTCGCGGCGCACCCGGCGGATGAAGGCCGGCCCGTTCGAGGCGTCGCGCAGCGCGGAGGTGCCGGCCGCGGTGATGCGCTTCACTCCGGAACCGTGCGCGATCGAGCGGAAGTCCCGCAGGGCCTCGAAGGCGCGCTCGAGCGACTCCCCGGGGATCCTCCCCGTGCGGTCCAGCTCCCGCACGAGGCGCAGGGGGGCGCGGCTGCCGGCGAGGACGTGGAGGTGCCCGCCCGCCTCGAGCCGGTAGACCATCACCCGGCCCGAGTTCGAGCCGATGTCGATGACGGCGAAAGGCAGGGGCGGCGAGGGCCCCCGGGCGGTCCGACCCCTGTCAGTCACACCGGGGGACCGCCGTCCGGAGACGGAGCCGAAACGCCGAACCGGGGCATGGCGGCGAGCGAAGGGATCGGCCCTCGACGGCACCGAGAACGGCGATCCCTCGTCGCCCGACACTCGCGGGCTCCTCGGGATGACTCACTTCGCGAAGAAGCGCAGCTCCGCCACGATCGCCCGCTTCAACAGGTCCCCGTAGATGTGCTGCAGGATGTCCTCGTTGAGGAGGTTCGTGCCGCGGAGGCTGACCGTCGCCTTGCCCTCCGCGAACTTCACCCCGATCGTCGCGTTGAGCATGGTGTAGGAGTCGGTGTGCCCCAGTAGGGCTCGCTCAGCACGTCGTTCCAGAATGCCTCGCCGGCGTAGTTGACGTTCAGGTTGCCGAGCACGCGGGGGCCGTTGTAGTTGACCCCGAGGTTGAAGCGGTTCTTGGGCCCCACCGTCACCTCCTTGACGGGGTAGCGGAATCTGGTCGGACGCCGCGTCGAGGATCTTCGACACGTCCTGCCACGAGTAGTTACCGGAGAGGCTCCACTCCTTGTTGACCCGGTGCTCGATCGATGCCTCGAAGCCCCGGTTCCGGATCGGGCCGAGGTTCAGGTAGGTGGCCACGTGGTAGGGCAGCCGCGTCGCGGGGTTGCGCTCGAGGATTCCCATGATGAACGGGTTCACGGTCAGCGGCTGGCCGGTGACGGCTCCGATTCCCGGTCGCCGGGTTCGGTGGGAGAGTAGTACGTCGGCTGCGGCAGGCTGGCGTCCGGCGGGTAGAGGTAGGTGAAGTTGATGTTGTCGTCGGTGTCGTTCTGGTAGACGGCGAGGCCGACCGTCGTCTTGCCGCCGAAGGTGCCCGTGTAGGCGAGCTCGAAGGCGTCGATGTGCTCCTCCTTCAGGACGTCGATCCCCGCGGGATGCGCTTCGGAGGGAAGGGCGGTCACGCCGGTGTGCACGGTCAGGAAGAAGGGCTCGCTCGGCACGAGCGGCCGCAGCGGCGGCGGGAGGATGGCGGCGAGCGGGCGGAGGTCGGTCACCTGGGGATTGGAGATCCTCTGCGAGAGGTAGTTGTTGATCACCGACGGCGCCCGGAACGCCCGGTTGTAGGAAGCGCGGATCGAGTGGTCCGGCGGTGGGCTTGAACATCACGCTGACGCCGCGGAGAGAAGACCGCGTTGTCGAGGTTGCCGAACTTGTCCACGCGGCCTCCGGCGGCGAGGCGGAACTTGCTGACGAAGAACTCCTCCTGGAAGTAGGCACCGAACTCGTTGCGGTTGTCCGCGCCGGGGGCGAGCGAGATGTCGAAGTTGTTGCGCCGGAAGTTGCCGCCGTAGGTCAGGATGTGCTTGCCCCCGAGCACGTTGGAGTTGCCGACCTCGAGGTCGTAGGTCTCGGTCTTGAAGTTGAGCACGACGTGCTTCAGCGTGTCGGGATCGATCTGCAGCAGGTTCGGCGCGTCGGCGTTCACGAAGTTCCCGAACGCCCCGATCCGCAGGCTGTTCTTCGTGTAGAGCACCTTGCCGTAGGTCATGTAGGAGCCGCTCTGGATGTCGAACGGCCCGATGCCCGTGTGGATGATGCCCTCGGTCGAGGCGTAGCCGCCCTGGTACGTGATGCGGCCGTTGCCCTTCACGTCCTGGTCCACCCGGAGGTCGAACCGCGGCTGGCTCGTCCCGTTGTTGATGAAGTTCCCGGTGGTGTCGGTCTCCGACGGGTAAGCGGCGCCTCCGGTCGCGATCGTGCCCGGGATCTGCTTGCCCTGCGCGTCGCGGCAGGGGCTGGGGCTGAGCGGATGGCAGCCCAGGGGCACGATGCCCACGGGGCGCGAGTAGGGGTCGGAGTTGAAGTAGCCGGCGGTCAGCTTGTAGGACCACGTGTCGTTGAGGGCGTTGGCGAACGAGAAGCTGCCGCTGTACTGGTAGCCGGTCCCGTCGGCCTCCCGGGAGCCCCCGTCGCGGTTGAAGAGGCCGGCGCTCAGGTTGAGGCCGAAGCCCTCGTGCTCGCGGGGCGACTTGGTGATCACGTTGACGACGCCGGTCATGGCGTTCGCGCCCCAGACGACGGAGGCGGGCCCGCGGACGACCTCGATCTGCTTGATGTCGCCCGAGGTCGCGGTGGGCACGAAGTCCCACAGCACGAGGCCGAAGAAGTCCAGGTAGACCGACCGGCCGTCCACGAGCACGAGCTGCGAGTTGTTGAGCGTGGAGGTGGCCTGGCGGGTGGTGAGGTTCATGTCGCGGGCCGACATCTGGATAACGTTCATGCCGGGCACCGATCGCAGGAGGTCGGCGTAGGTCTGGGCCGGGCTGGTGGCCAGCGTCTCCGACGTCACGACGCTCATCGTGGCGGGAGCGTCGATGAGGCTCGACTCCACCTTCGAGGCGCTCTCGACGGTCACCTCCTCGCTGCGGCGGATCTTCTCCTCATTCTTCGCCTGGTCGTCCGGCTTCTGGCCCGCCGGCTTCGCGGCCTCCTGGGCCAGGAGCGGCGCGGCCGCAGCACCCCGAGGCCCACGAGAGCCAGGAGTTCACGTTTCATCGTCGTCCTCCTCGAATATGACCCGGTACCTCCGGCGCCCGACTTGGGAGCCGGCAACGTCGCCATGACGCAGTGCTGCAACAGATGTCGATGGGATGAATGAGCCGATTCTATAGCACAGACGCCCCGTCGGTTCCAACGGGTTTCGCCGGCGTTTGGGGGGCTCAGCGGCGATCGGCCGCTTCGAGGGCTCGGAGCAGCTTGTCGTGGATGCCGCCGAACCCCCCGTTGGACAGGACGGCGACCCGGTCGCCGGGGCGAGCCTCGGCCGCGACCGTCCGGACGATCTCGTCGACCGTGGGGATGAAGGCGGCGTCCTTGCCCCCCCGACGAATGCCTTCGACCAGGTCGGCCTCGGACAGCCGCAGGCCTTCCGGCACCTTTCCCGGCAGGTGCGCCGCCGCGACGATCACCCGGTCGGCTCCGCCGAAGGCGCGGGCGAACCCGGCCTGGAAGGCGCGGGTCTTTGCCGTGTAGGAGCGAGGCTCGAACACGGCCACGAGGCGTCCTTCTCCGCCGAGCGCCCGCAGCGCGGCCAGAGTGGCCGCGACCGCCGTCGGGTGGTGGGCGAAGTCGTCGTACACCGTGACGCCTCCCGCCTCCCCCCGGACCTCCAGGCGGCGCTTGACCCCGCGAAAGGCCGCCAGGGCCTCCCGTGCGGCCCCCGGCTCGACGCCGGCCTCCGCGGCCGCCGCCAGGGCCGCGAGCGCGTTGCGGACGTTGTGCTCGCCGCCCATCGGGAGGGTGAACGCACCCTCGTCCCGGCCCCGACGGAACAGCCGGAAGCGGGAGCCGCCAGGACCGGTCCCCACGTCCACCGCCCGCCAGTCGGCTCCCTCGTGGAGCCCGAACGTCTCCACCCGGCAGCGGGCCTTCTCCAGGATCTCGACGAGGGCCGGGCTCTCCGTGCCCGCGACGAGCAGCCCCCGGCGCGGCACCACGTTCAGGAGGCGCACGAAGGCGAGCTGCACGGCGGCGAGGTCGGGGTAGATGTCGGCGTGGTCGAACTCGACGTTGCCGACGATCGCCACGTTCGGGAGGTAGTGGACGAACTTGGGCCTCTTGTCGAAGAAGGCGCAGTCGTACTCGTCGCCCTCGATCACGAAGTGTCGGCCGCCCCCCAGGCGATAGCTGCGCCCGAAGTCCACCGGCACGCCGCCGATCAGGAACGACGGGTCGAGGCCGGCCCGGTGGAGCAGGAACGCGAGGAGGCTCGTCGTCGTCGTCTTGCCGTGGGTGCCGGCGACGACGATCGAGGTGCGCGGCCGCAGGAACTCCTCGGCGAGGAGCGCCGGGCAGGCTCGTGAACCGCTGCCGGCGGTCGAGCACCGCCTCGACCTCGGGGTTGCCGCGCGACAGCGCGTTGCCGATCACCACGAGGTCGGCGTCCTCGGGCACGTTCGCTTCGGCGTAGGGCGAGCGGATCGGTATGCCGAGCGCCTCGAGCTGGGTGGACATCGGCGGGTAGACGTCCTGGTCGGAGCCCGTCACCTCGTGGCCCCGCTCGCGCAGGAGCCCGGCCAGCGAGGCCATGGCCGTGCCGCAGACGGCCGACAGGTGGATCTTCACGCGACCGGGGCCTCGAGCACCGCGAAGAACGCCTCCCCGCCCACGCACTCGAGGCGCGCCCTCACTCCGAGCGGCAGGGTGACGTTCGGGTGGGTCGTGTGGCCGCTCGACAGACCCAGGGCGACCGGCACGTCGAGGCCCTCGAGCGCCTCGAGGAGGACCTCCTCGAGCGGTAGTCCTCGTGGAAACCCGGCGCGCAGCCCTTCATGTCCCCGAAGACGACTCCGGTCACGCCCTGGAGCGCGCCCGAAGCCCGCAGCTGCCGCAGCATCCGATCGAGCCGGTACGGCTTCTCGTCCACGTCCTCGACGAACAGGATCGTGGGCTCGTCCATGCTCCGCAGCGCCCACGGCGTGCCCGCCGCCGCCGCCAGCAGCGACAGGCAGCCGCCGCGCAGCACGCCCTCGCCGGTTCCCTCGGCGAGCTCCAGGAGGTCGTCGGGACCGCTCGCGTACGGCTCGCCCTCGCCGGTCAGCCCGTGCCACAGGCTCGGCAGGTCGTAGGCCGTGTCGCCGTCGGCCAGCTCGCGCGCCACCATCGGCCCGTGCAGGCTGGTGAGCCCGAGGCGCTCCATCTCGAGGTGGAGGAGCGTGACGTCGCTGTAGCCGAGGAGCAGCTTGGGGTTCCTCCGGACGAGGTCGCGGTCGAGGTGCGGGAGGAGCTGGATCGTGCCCGCCCCGCCGCGGGCGCACGCGACGGCGGCCACCGCGGGGTCGGCGAAGAGAGCGTGGAGCTGCCGGAGTCGGTTCTCGACCGTCCCCGCCGTGAAGCCCTTCCGCTCCAGTACGCCCTCGGCCACCCGCACCGCGAAGCCCAGGCGCTCCAGCTCGGCCACGCCGCGCTTCAGCCGCTCCTCGTCCACGGGCCCGGCCGGCGCCGCCACGCCGATCACGTCGCCCCGCTGGAGCGCCCTGGGCTTCGTGGCCACGGTCAGGCCGGGATCCCCGAGCGCACGGCGATCGCCTCGGCGAGCGGCCCGGTGCTCGCCGCGCTCCGCCGCTTCTCGGGCTTCCTTCGGGTCGGGATCGCGGTAGCCGGCGAGGAACCGCTCCTTGAGCGCACGGACGCGGCCCTCGGCCGCCTCGGCTTCCTTGAACGGGACCTCCCCCGACTCGAGCGCACGGATCAGGCTCTCGATCGCCTCGACCTGCGCGTCGTGACCGCGGCAGAGCGCCAGGAGGTCGCAGCCGGCCTGCGCCGCCAGCACCGAGATCTGCGCCGGCGTCCAGTGATTCGGCCAGAGCCTTCATCTCGAGGGCGTCCGTGACGACGACGCCGGCGTAGCCCAGATCCTCCCGCAGGAGGCCCTTCACGACCTTCCGCGAGAGGGTGGCGGGCAGCGCGTCGTCGATCTCGCGCACGAGGAGGTGGGAGGCCATCACCGTGGCGACCCCCGCCTCGATCGCCTTCCGGAACGGGCCGCAGCTCGACGTCCTCGAGGCGGGCGCGCGAGTGCTCGACCGAGGGCAGGTCGAGGTGCGAGTCCACGTCCGTGTCGCCGTGGCCCGGGAAGTGCTTGGCGCAGGCCACGACGCCGTTCTCCTGGAACCCCCGGATCATCGCCGCCCCGAGGCGGCCCACGAGGTCGGGATCGTCGCCGAAGGAGCGGTCGCCGATCACCGGGTTCTTCGGGTTCGTGTCCACGTCCACGCAGGGGGCGAAGTCGTAGCGGATCCCGCACGCCTTCAGCTCCTCGGCCATGGCCTCGGCCATCCTTCGCGCCGTCTCCTCGCTGCCGGCCCTGCCCACCGCGCGCGCCGACGGCCAGACCGTCCAGGGCTCCTTCAGGCGGGCCACCCGGCCGCCTTCCTGGTCCACGGCGATGAGCAGCGGCCGATCGTGGCCCGCGTCACGAGCCGTGGACTGAAGCTCGCGCACGAGGTCGGCCACCTGCTCCGGCCCCGCCACGTTGCGACTGAAGAGCACGACGTGCCCGACCCCGAACTCGCGGACGAGCGCCTTCACGTCGGCCGAGGCGGTGAGCCCCTCGAACCCGATCATGAACCGCTGCCCCACCCGCCGCACGATGTCTCTCATTGCCCAGTCATCCCGAGGGCCCGGTCGCCCAGTCCCGAGGCATCCGCAAACCCGTCGTCCCTACCCCAGCCTCTTTCGCACGGCCTCGTTGACCCGCTTGCCGTCCGCCGGCTTCCCGCCGGCCGCGAGCGCCGCCAGTGCCGCCTTCATCACCCTGCCCATGTCCTTTGGCGACGTGGCCCCGGTCTCCGCCACGGCCTTCTCGACGGCGGCGGCGATCTCCTCCTCGGTCACCTCGGCCGGCAGGTAGGCCTTCAGCAGGCCCATCTCGGCCCGCTCCTTCTCGGCGAGCTCCGGCCGGTTGCCCTTCAGCGTACTGCTCGGCCGCGTCCTCCCGCTGCTTCACGAGGCCCAGCAGCACGCGCACGGCCTCGGCGTCGTCGAGGGCCCCGTGCTTGTCGATCTCCTTGTTCATGAGAGCGGCCTTGGCCATCCGCAGCGTGCTCGTCCGCGCCGCGTCCCGGGCCTTCATGGCCGCCGTGAGGTCCTGCGTGATCCGTTCGACGAGTGTCATGGCCCTAGAGGATACCCCGCTCACCGACGCGCGGCGACCTCGCGGACCCAGCGGGCGTAGAGGCCCTCGACGATCGGCAGCTTCGCCACCGGCGCTTCGAGCTCAAGCAGCAGGCTCTCGCCCTCACGGCTGACGAGGACGCCACGAGCCTCGATCGGGACACCGAGCCGCTCGAAACGAAGGGCGTACTGCGGCCCGCCCGTGCCGGCTGCTTCCGCGGCGGGTCGGGCCCCCGCCGCACGCCTCGACCGCGTCGCTCAATGCCTGACCGCCGGCCGTCCAGCGCAACGCCCGCAGCACCAGCGTGTAGTCGCGTGGGTGACTCACCGCGAGCCCGCTGTCGGCCGGGGGCAGCCGGCGGCAGCCCGACCCCCTCCGCGGGCTCGCGCGACCAGCCGGTCGGCGCCGCGACCCGCCCCTCTCCCGCGGGAAACGAGACGATCTCGAGCGCCGGATCCTGGGCGCCCGCCAGGGGACCTTCGGCAGCTCGGCCAGAGCCGGCGCCGCCTCCAGGCTCTGGAGCGAGCGCCGGATAAGGCCCAGGTTGAAGGCGATGGCGTCCGCGGGCCCGAGATACCGCGCGACGATCTTCTCCCTTCCCAGGTCCACGATCGCGTACTCGACCCGGAACGCCGAGACCCGAGCCATCCGCGCCGGTGGCCGAAGCGATCAGGGCCGGAGGCTTCCCCGCGCCGAGGGCCACCGCCGCGCGCTTCCCTCGCGTCCTGCCGGCGACCAGCGATAGCCGGCCCCGAGACGAAGCCAGGAACGGCCCCCGCCCAGAAGGGACTCCTCCAGGGCCGCAAGCCGCCAGTCGGTCGCCAGCCGGTAGGCGCGGAAGCCGATCTCGCCCACCTCACCCGCCTCGACCAGGAGGCGCGAGGGCGACATGTCCGAGTACCCGTCGGGCAGCTCGACCGCGACTCTCTTCCAGTCGCAGAGTGTGGCGCACACCGGGCCGCAGCCGCGCGACCGGCAGCTGAGCGCTGAGGCCGCACGCATCGAGGAAGTCCTTGACGACGTTCACCGGCACCGCGAAGCCCGCCCCCTGGCTCGTCGCGTCCCGGGCCAGCTTCATCCGAACGACCCCGACGACGTAGCCGTCCTCGTCGAGCATCGGCCCGCCGCTGTTGCCCGGGTTCACCGAGGCGTCGGTCTGCAGGAACCGGGTGTCGCCCTCGTCGCCCTCCCGGGCCGCCGAGAGCGACCCGGCGGTGACCGTGACCTTCGGCATGCCCTCGTCGCCGGCGCTCCGGCCCACCTCGACCTGGCGGCCGAACGGGAACCCGAGCACCTGCACGGGCCGCCCGGTCTCGATCGCGTCCGAGTCGCCGAGCCGCAGGTAGTCCAGGTCGGCCGCGGTCACCTGCAGCGCGGCGAGGTCGCTCTCGGAATCGGCGGCCGCCACCCACGCCTCGAGCACCCTCGGCGAGGAGCCCTCGCCGATCACGACCTCGATCCGCCGGTTCTCGATCGTGACCTCGGTCTCGTCCTCGCGGAACCGGCTCGCCTCCTCTTCCGCGACCACGTGCCGGCTGGTCAGGACGAGCCCCGACGGCGCCGCGACGAAGCCGCTGCCAGTGGCCAGCTCGAGGCCCTTCCGGACGATCGGCTTCCGCACGCCCCCGAAGTCCACCCGCACGTCGGCCAGCACGCGGATGAAGACGAGGGCGTTCGCGTGGACCACGGGCCCGGGCCGCGCCAGCGCCGGCCGGGCGGCGAGACCGGCCACGACAAGCCCGACCACTCCGAGCCGGGCTACCGCTGCCGCTGCCGCCGTCCGCCCGCCGAGGTTCGACCGGGAACGCGTGCCCATGCCTGGGCTACCGACCCGCGTCGTCGTCGGCAGGAGGTGGCGAAGCCGCGGCCAGCCCATGGCTCGCCGCGTAGGCGGCGAGCTCCACCCGGTTCGAGACGCCGAGCTTGTCGAAGACGTTGCTGACGTGGTGCTTGACCGTGTCTTCGGCGAGGGCGAGGCGACGTGCCACCTCGCGATTCGACTCTCCCGCCGCGACCGCGGCCACGATCTCCCGCTCGCGTGGGGTGAGGCGCTCGGCCGGTGACGGGAGCCGTCGCCCGGACGCCGCGCGCTCCCGGAGGTGGCGCACGATGTCCGTCACGATGTTGCGGCCGACCCAGTACTGCCCGGCCACCACGCTGCGGATCGCCTTGAAGAGGAGCTCAGTCGCCGCTTCCTTCAGCACGACGCCGCGCGCGCCGAGCTCCAGCGCCTCGACGATCTGGGCGTCCTCGATCGCCACCGTCAGGACCAGCACCTTCGGCCCAGTCGTCGAGGCGGCCAGCTCCCGGAGCGCCTCCAGGCCAGATACCCGCGGCATGGCGAGGTCGAGGAGCAGCACGTCGGGGTCGACCTCCCGCGCGAGGCGCACCGCCTCGGCCCCGTCCGCCGCCTGGCCCACCACACAGAACCCGCCGTCGTCCTCGAGGCGCCGCCGGAGGCCCTCGCGGAGGATGGGGTCGTCGTCGGCGATCACGACCCGGATGATCGCCACCACCGGGTCGGCCATCAGGCGGCCCCGGTCCGTGCCGCGTGCCGCAGGGGCACGCGCACGAGCAGCCACGCCAGCGCCCCGAGCGGGACGAGCGCCAGCCAGGCGCCGGCGGGCCCGTCCACGAACGGCCATGGCGGGAAGGCCGAGCGCCCCCGCGATCGAGGTGAATCGCTCCGACGTGAGCACGAGCCCCGCCAGCATCACCCCGGTGAGCGACTCGCCCGCGATCAGGCCCGAGGCGACGAGGGTACCGGTGCTCTCCACCCGGGTGGCCGCCTCTCCGGTCAGCCCCGCCCGCTTCGCGCGCCACTCGACGAGGGCCTTCAGGCACCCGCCGAGGAAGATCGCCCCGGTGGTCGCCGGCGGGAGGTACATGCCCACCGCCACGAGCATCGGCGAGGGCGACTTGATGAGGACGAGGGCGAGGGCGAACGCCATCCCGAAGAGGATGAGCGCCCACGGCATCTCGCCGCCGACGATGCCCTGGGCCATCTGCGCCATGAGGCCGGCCTGCGGCGCGGGCAGCGCCGGGTCGCCGATGCCGATCCCGCCCTGGCGGATGTTGCCCTCGTGGAGGATCACGATCGGGAAGACGAGCACGAACGAGGTCACGACGGTGGCCACGATCTCGGCCACCTCCATCTTCCAGGGCGTGCCGCCGAGGATCTGGCCGACCTTCAGGTCCTGGATGAGGCTGCCGGAGACGCAGCAGGCGCAGCAGACGACGGCCGCGACGCCGAGGACGGCGCCCGACTCCGGCCAGCCCCGTCACGCCGAAGCCGACCATGAGGAGCGCGGCGACGATCAGCGTCGAGAGAGCGAGGCCCGAGACCGGCTGGTTCGAGCCGCCCACGAGGCCGACGAGGTACCCGCCCACGGCGGAGAAGAGGAAGCCCGTCACCATCATCACGACGGCCGCCACCGCGGCGCCGAGGAGGCTCTGGCTGAAGTGGTAGTAGATCAGGAAGACCGGCACGGCCAGGACGACGATCCCGGCGAGGACACCGCGCGACGGCAGGTCCCTCTCGGTGCGCCGCGGCTCGGCGGCGCTCCCGCGGCGGAAGGCGCCGTGGAACGCCTCGCCGATCGAGCTCCGCATCCCCCACATCGTCCGCGCCGCGCCGACGAGCATGGCCCCCACCGCGATCGGCCGGATCTGGTTGTACCAGACGGAGAAGACCACCTCGGTGAGCGGCGGGCGCCCCGTGCGCACCCGAGAGGTGCTGCGCCAGGTCCGGGTTCAAGAAGAGGGCGAGCGGCACGAGCACCAGCCAGGCGAAGACGCCCCCGGCGAAGTTGATGGCCGACGAGCTCGAAGCCGATGATGTAGCCGACGCCGATCAGGGCCGGCGAGATCGAAGGCGTCGCCGCCACCAGCGCCCCGCGGTGCGTCACGTCCCCGAGCGGGGCCCGGCTCGAGTCCATGTGGTGGATGACCGAGGCCGGGAGCTCCTTGACGAACTGGACGCTCTCCTGGAAGAGGCGGATGCCGGCCGGGTCCTTGAAGACCTGGATGAGCATTCCCGAGGCCCATCGCTCCGAACACGTAGCGGGCCCCCGTGTCGCCCCTCTGGCCCGTCTTGACGATCTCGGCGCAGGCGCGGCTCTCCGGGAACGGCAGGCCCGCGTCCACGGCGAGGGTGCGGCGGAGCAGGATGATGAAGAGGATGCCGAGCAGCCCGCCGACGAGGAGGATCAGCGAGGTCTCCCAGTAGTTGAACCCCGTCCAGAGCCGCCGTCCCCCGACGTTGACCATGACGAAGGCGGGCACGGTGAAGATCGCGCCGGCCGCCAGCGCCTCCCCCACCGAGGCCGCCGTCCGCATGGTGTTCTGCTCCAGCACGGAGCCGCGGAAGAAGGGGAGGCGGAACGCCGCGATGGCGAGAACGGCGGCGGGAAACGTCGCCGAGACCGTCTGGCCGGCCTTGAAGCCGAGGTACGCGTTGGCCGCGCCGAGGAGGGCGGCCACCACGACACCGAGGAGAAGCGCCTTGGCGGTGAGCTCGGGAAGGCTCTCCTCCGGCGGGACGAGGGGCTCGGAGTCGACGGCCATGCAGGATCCTCTACCCGCTGTTGTCCGGGCGCCGGAATCTTATCAGGTGGGGCGGCCGGCCTCGCGGGCCTCGAGACCCCGACCCGCCGGTGGTCAGAAGAGCCGCTCGGCGAGCGCGGGCAGCCGCACCACCCGCTCCTTCACGATCTCCGCCCAGTCCTCCCGCCGCCCCTCGGGCAGCCGCTCGCACGGCAGCGCGCGATCCTCGACGAGCTCGTCCACCAGCCGGTCGATCTGCCGCATGAAGAACTCGTCCGTGTCGCGGATGCCGTCGGCCGACGCGGATCCCGAGATCGGGACCTTGAAGAGGAGGTCGTAGCTCCTCATCCAGCGGTTGACGAGGGGCTCGAGCCAGCGCTGCTTTCCCGCGGCGAAGACGAGGTAGGCGTAGTTGTCGAGGACGCTGCGGTCGCAGACGACGACCTCGTGGTGGGCGGCGGAGCGGATCTCCTCGGCGATCTGGGTGGTGAGGATCCACATCTGCGCCTCGAGCGAGGTCTTGCGGTTGATGGGGAGCGGGGAGAGGCGTGCGACCTCCTTCACGAGGTCCACGTGGAGGCCCCGCTTCTTGAGCACCGCGCCGAGGTCGTAGCAGAGGGTCGTCTTGCCCACGCCGTGGGTGCCGATGAAGGCGAGCTTGACCATGAGGCGGGCGGATTCTATCAGGCCGCCCCGCGCGTTGCGGGCCGGACGCGCCGCGTGCTGTAATCGCCCGGGGGGTGCGCTTGGTCCGACGTGTACGAGCCGTGGGAGCGGCTCATCCGCATCGTGGTCCTCGGCAAGGTGCTGGAGGTGCCCGAGAAGAACCTGCTCCTCCGGCAGCTCCAGTACGTCTCCGAGGACGTCGGGATGGGGCGCTACTGCTGGAACGCCGAGTGCCGGTACTGCGAGGTCCACTACACGCGGCCCGGCGACCCGGCGGAGCACGTCGGCCTCGCCTGTCGCCTGCGCGGCTTCGAGGGGATGCGGGTCACGAAGCTCGCGCCGGAGGTGCGCTACAACCTGGGCGATGCCCTCTCCCGCGCCCCGAACGAGGACGAGGCCGCCTCTCCGCCTACGACTTCCCCAGCCGAGTGAAGCGCGCCCGTACCTGGCGGTACGCGGTCACCAGGCTGTTCCGGGTCATGCTCGAGGTAGCGGACCGCGAACTCGCTCGACGTGTCCTTCCGCGTGAGGCTGTCCTTCGCCCGGGCCAGGAGCTTCGCGCAGGTCGCCTGGAGGATGTCGTCCGCCGCTCCGCGCGCCTTCAGCGCCGCCAGGTCCCGCTGGAGCTCCTCGCTCACGCGCTCGATCTCGAGGACGATCTCCCGCTGGGCGGGATCGAGCGGGTAGACGGTCTCGTCCGGGCCCCGCCGCCTCCGGCTCGCTCGTCCCGGGGCGCTCGGCTTTCAGCTGCTGGAACGCACGGGCGAAGACGAAGGGATAGAGGGCGTTCGCCTCTTCGATCTCGCTCTTCACGTGCTCGTCCCGGGTCCGGTAGTAGCGCTCGAGCAGGCTCTTGATGCGGCCGACCTGGCGCTCCTCCTTCTCCTCCAGGACCTGCCGGGCCTCCCCCGCCAGCTCCTGGATCCGTTGGGCCACGGTGCGGTTGTGCTCGTGCGTCCGAAAGTCCGGGAAGTCGTGGTCCTTGCCGTAGACGATGCGGGCGGTGGGCTCGCCGTAGTTGGCGTAGGCGATCACGTTCACCCGCCGGACCCACTCCTCGGCGGCGTCGTCGAACACCGGCCCCCGGTCCTCGATCTGCACGTGGTAGGAGGTCCCGGAGTGCGAGGAGTGGTTCTGGTTGAGGCCCATCACGCGGCACAGGTGCCGCGGGAGCAGAGCACTGTCGTCAGGGGGCGGAATCGAATCGTCACCGGAAGGCGTCACGCACCTCTTTATCGGGCGAAAGAGCAACGACTGTAACAGAGCCACCGTCTCCCCCGCAACAAGCCTATCCCACTCAAGCGGAATGCATTAACGACCGGCCACGGCCATTCTGAGGCGACTCGCTCTAGATATTAGTCTATGACACTCATGTTTTATGCTTGACAGGAGCTAATCCGTGGCCTATTATGCGAGCGTCGGCCGGAGAGGTGGCCGTTTCGGTGGGGCAGGGGAGGCCCGGCAAAAATGAGCAAGGTCATCGGAATCGACCTCGGGACGACCAACTCGGTCGTCGCCGTCATGGAGGGCGACAGCCCGCTCGTGATCACGAACCCCGAGGGTGGGCGGACGACACCGTCCGTCGTCGCTTTCGCGAAGGGGAGCGGGGAGCGCCTCGTGGGCCAGGTGGCCAAGCGCCAGGCGGTCACGAACCCCGAGAACACCGTCTTCTCGATCAAGCGCTTCATGGGCCGCAAGTTCTCGGAGGTGTCGGAAGAGCAGAAGATGGTCCCCTACAAGGTCGTCGAGGCTGCGAACGGGGACGCTCGGGTCTCGATCGAGGGCAAGCTCTACCCGCCGCCGGAGATCTCGGCAATGATCCTGCAGAAGATGCGGGACGCGGCCGAGCAGCACCTCGGGGAGAAGGTGACGAAGGCGGTGATCACGGTCCCGGCCTACTTCAACGACTCCCAGCGCCAGGCGACGAAGGACGCGGGCCAGATCGCGGGGCTCGAGGTCCTGCGGATCGTGAACGAGCCGACGGCGGCGGCCCTCGCCTACGGTCTGGACAAGAAGAAGGACGAGACGATCGCGGTCTACGACTTCGGTGGGGGTACGTTCGACATCTCGATTCTCGAGGTGGGCGAGGGAGTGGTGGAGGTGAAGGCGACGAACGGAGACACCCACCTCGGGGGCGACAACCTCGACCAGCGGGTGATGGAGTGGATCGTCTCGGAGTTCAAGCGGGACCAGGGGATCGACCTCTCGAAGGACAAGATGGCGCTGCAGCGGCTGAAGGAGGGGGCGGAGAAGGCGAAGTGCGAGCTGTCGACGACGATGGAGACGGAGATCAACCTTCCCTTCGTGACCGCGGACGCCTCGGGTCCGAAGCACCTCTCGCTGAAGCTGACGCGGGCGAAGCTCGAGCAGCTCACGGGCGACCTCGTCGAGAAGACGATGGGGCCGGTGAAGCAGTGCCTGAAGGACGCGGGGCTCCAGCCGTCGCAGATCGACGAGGTGGTGCTGGTGGGCGGCTCGACCCGCATCCCGAAGGTCCAGCAGCTGGTGAAGGACTTCTTCGGGAAGGAGCCGCACAAGGGGGTGAACCCCGACGAGGTCGTCGCGGTCGGCGCCGCCATCCAGGCGGGCATCCTGTCCGGAGAGGTCAAGGACGTCCTCCTGCTCGACGTCACTCCACTCTCCCTCGGCATCGAGACCCTCGGCGGCGTCATGACGCGCCTCATCGAACGGAACACGACCATCCCGACCAAGAAGGCCGAGGTCTTCTCGACCGCGTCCGACAGCCAGACCTCTGTCGAGATCCACGTCCTGCAGGGCGAGCGCGAGATGGCGAGGGACGGCCGGACCCTCGGGAAGTTCCACCTCGTGGGCATCCCGCCCGCGCCCCGGGGCGTCCCCCAGATCGAGGTGACGTTCGACATCGACGCCAACGGAATCGTCAACGTGTCGGCGAAGGACCGGGCCACCGGCAAGTCCCAGGCCATCACGATCACGGCCTCCTCCGGTCTCGCCAAGGAGGACGTGGAGAAGATGGTTCGGGACGCCGAGGCACACGCGACCGAGGACAAGCAGAAGCGTCAGGTGATCGACCTGCGCAACCAGGCCGACAACCTCGCCTACAGCGTCGAGAAGCTGCTCGGGCGAGAACCGCGGCAAGGTCGGCGAGGCCGAGGCCAAGGCCGTCGAGGAGGCCGTCGCCGAGGCGCGCAAGGCGGTCGAGGGCGAGGACGCGGCCGCCATCAAGGCCGCCGTCGACAAGCTGACCAAGGCGAGCCACAAGCTCGCCGAGGAGCTGTACCGGCAAGCCGGTGGTCCCGCGTCGGGTCCCACTGCGGGGTCTCCCCCGGGAGCCGCCGACGCTGGCCAGGCGCCCCCGCAGGGCGACGTCGTGGACGCCGAGTACACCGTCAAGGGGAATCCAGGGAACTGAGGCCGCCCAAGGCGGGCGGCTCGGGCAGAACCAAAGGCATGAGGAGGAAGTGACCATGGCAATCGTTCGTTGGGAGCCGTTCCGCAACTTGGTGACCGTCCAGGACCGGATGAACCGCATCTTCAACGATGCGTTCCGGGGCGTGGGCAGCACGGCCGGCGAGGAAGACTGGGCCCTCGGCGGAGCGTGGGCCCCCGCGGTGGACATCTACGAGCACGAGGGCAACCTCGTCCTGAAGGCGGAGCTGCCCGGGATCGACCCGAAGGACGTGGACGTGCGGGTCGAGAACAACGTGCTCACCTTGCAGGGCGAGAGGAAGTTCGAGTCCGAGGTGAAGCGCGAGGAGTACCACCGCGTGGAGCGGGCCTACGGCACGTTCAGCCGCTCGTTCACGCTGCCGAACGTCGTGGACACCGACAAGATCAAGGCCGAGTTCAAGGACGGCCTGCTCCGCGTCGTGCTGCCGAAGCGGGAGGAGGCCAAGCCCAAGCAGATCTCGATCGCGGTCACCAAGTGACCGCGAACAAGAAGCCTTCGAAGGCCGCCTCGAAGCGGCCAGCGACGAAGCGCCCGGCCGGGCGGGCGACGGCCCGCCCGGCTCGGGGCCGTTCGGCACGCCCTTCCCCCGCCAAGGTCACGCGGCCGAAGAAGGGCACGGCCCCGTCTGCCGCGCAAACGACAGGAGGACTGGCGATGGCGAACGTGAAGCCCCTCCGGGACCGGGTCCTGGTCCGGAGGATCGAGGAGGCCGAGCAGAAGGTCGGCGGGATCATCATCCCCGACACGGCCAAGGAGAAGCCGCTGCAGGCGGAGGTGATCGCGGTCGGCTCCGGCCGCGTGCTGGACAACGGCCAGAAGCTCGAGCTGACCCTCAAGCCCGGCGACAAGGTGCTCATCGGGAAGTGGTCGGGGACCGAGGTCAAGATCGACGACGAGGAGCTCCTCATCCTCAAGGAGGACGAGATCCTCGGGATCCTCTCTTGACCGACGCCTCTTCGGGACATCGGAAGTGCGCTTGTTGCCCATGAACCTGTAACCAGGAGAGATCAGAAACATGGCGAAGGACATCGTCTACCGCGAGGACGCCCGGGCCGCGGTCCTGCGCGGCGTCAACGCGCTGGCCGACGCGGTCAAGGTGACCCTCGGCCCCCGGGGCCGCAACGTGGTCCTGGACAAGAAGTTCGGCTCCCCCGTCATCACCAAGGACGGGGTGACGGTCGCGAAGGAGATCGACCTCAAGGACCCGATGGAGAACCTCGGCGCCCGCATGGTGCGCGAGGTGGCGTCCAAGACGTCCGACGTGGCCGGTGACGGCACGACCACGGCCACCGTCCTCGCGCAGGCGCTCTACCGCGAGGGAGTGAAGAACGTCACCGCCGGCGTCAACCCGATGGCCCTCAAGCTGGGCATCGAGAAGGCGGTCGGTGTCGTGGTCGAGGAGCTCAAGAAGATGAGCAAGCCGGTCAAGGGCAAGATGATCGCCCAGGTCGGCACCATCTCCGCCAACGCCGACTCCACGATCGGCACGATCATCGCCGAGGCCATGGAGAAGGTGGGCAAGGACGGCGTCATCACCGTCGAGGAGTCGAAGTCGATGGAGACGAGCCTCGAGGTGGTCGAGGGCATGCGCTTCGACCGGGGCTACCTCTCCCCCTACTTCGTGACCGACCCCGAGCGCATGGAGGCCGTCATCGAGGACGCCTTCATCCTCGTCTACGAGAAGAAGATCTCGAGCATGAAGGATCTCCTGCCCATCCTCGAGAAGATCGCCCAGCAGGGCAAGCCCCTCGTGATCGTCGCCGAGGAGGTCGAGGGCGAGGCCCTCGCCACCCTCGTCGTCAACAAGCTGCGGGGGACCCTGAAGGTGGCCGCGGTGAAGGCCCCCGGCTACGGCGACCGCCGCAAGGCCATGCTCGAGGACATCGCGATCCTCACCGGCGGCAAGGCCATCACCGAGGACCTCGGCATCAAGCTCGAGAACCTGAAGCTCGACGACCTGGGCAAGGCCAAGAAGGTCGTGATCGACAAGGAGAACACCACGATCATCGAGGGCGGCGGCACGGCCAAGGCGATCGAGGGCCGGGTCAAGCAGATCCGCACCCAGATCGACGAGACCACCTCCGACTACGACCGCGAGAAGCTCCAGGAGCGGCTGGCCAAGCTCGTCGGCGGGGTCGCCGTGATCAAGGTCGGGGCGGCCACCGAGACCGAGATGAAGGAGAAGAAGGCCCGCGTCGAGGACGCGATGCACGCGACGAAGGCGGCGGTCGAGGAGGGCATCGTCCCCGGCGGCGGGGTCGCGCTGCTGCGCGCCATCCCCGCCCTCGGCAAGGCGCTCGAGGAGAAGGACCTCGACCACGACGTCCGGGTCGGCATCGAGCTCGTTCGCCGGGCCATCGAGGAGCCGGCCCGCTGGATCGCGGCGAACGCCGGGCAGGAGGGAAACATCGTCGTCGCCCAGATCAAGGCTTCGAAGGAACCCGACTGGGGCTACAACGCCCAGGAGGACAAGTTCGAGAACCTCACCGAGGCCGGAGTGATCGACCCGACCAAGGTGGTCCGGACGGCCATCCAGAACGCCTCGTCGATCGCCGCCCTGATGCTCACCACCGAGGCGATCGTGGCCGAGATCCCCGAGAAGAAGAAGGAGACTCCGGCGCCGCCGGGAATGGACGACTATTGACGCCCCGGCCCGGACGGCGGACGCAGCGGACGCTCTTTGCTGCTCCTCGTCCGGGCCGGAACGCTTCTCTGTCCTCTCGCGAGGACACCCACTGAGGACGCTTCCCGGCCCCGTCAGAGCCGGAGACAACTTTTGACCCTTTCGCCCCGTAAGTACCTTGAGAATGCGTGACTTTCCGCTCTTTTCGGGCGTCCGAAGGGCGGTACCGAGAGCGGTTGGCGGTATACTGAGCGGCTTCCCGAGAGGGCTCCTGGAATCGACGGCAGCAGCTGAGCGTAGTAAAGGGCGACGGGACAAGGTCCCGTCCGCCGCGGAGGATCGAGCTTCGATGAAGACCCGGACCCTGACGATCGCCTCCTTCTTCTCGATCGCGATGGCGGCGACGCTCCTGGCGGCGCTCTACACCACGCAGGTCCGCCGGCCGGAGCCGGCTCGGCCAGCACGGAAGCGGCCGCCCCCGAGGCGGCCCCGCGCGCCGCCGGCACGCTGCTCGGCCTCGAGACCTTCCGCGACATCGCCCGAGCCAACAACGCGGGCGTCGTGAACATCAACACCTCGAAGACGGTGAAGCGGCCCTCCTACCACGACTTCTTCGGGGACGACATGATGGAGCGCTTCTTCGGCCAGCCTGCCCCCGACGAGTCGACCCCCGAGGGCGGCCGCCGGGAGCGCCGCCAGACGCAGACGAGCCTGGGCTCCGGCTTCGTGATCGACAAGGACGGCTACATCCTCACCAACCGCCACGTCATCGAGGGGGCCGACAAGGTCCAGGTGACCTTCCCGGGCGGGAAGAGCTACGACGCGAAGATCGTGGGCCGCGACGCGCGCACCGACGTCGGCCTGCTGAAGATCGAGGCCGACGGGTCCGCTCACCGTCCTCCCCCTGGGCGACTCCGACAAGACCGAGGTCGGCGAGTGGGTGATGGCGGTCGGGCAACCCGTTCGGCCTCGGCGGCAACAGCGTCACCGTGGGCGTCGTGTCGTTCATGGGCCGGGACGTCCGCCCTCGAGGGCCCGCGCCGCGGCACGTCGGTCGAGATGATCCAGACCGACGCCGCCATCAACCCCGGCAACTCGGGCGGGCCCGCTCATCAACACCCGGGGCGAGGTGGTCGGCATCAACACCATGATCATGACCGGCGGCTCGCAGGCGAGCGCGGGCGTGGGCTTCTCGGTCCCGATCAACGTGGCGAAGGAGATCCTGCCCCAGCTCCGCGACAAGGGAAAGGTCGTGCGCGGCTGGATGGGCGTCAACATCCAGCCCGTGAGCGAGGACCTGGCCGCCACCTACGGCCTCACCGAGGGCAAGGGCGCCTACGTGAGCGCGGTGACCGCGGGCTCGCCGGCCGAGAAGGCGGGGCTGCAGCCGGAGGACGTGATCCTCTCCGCCGACGGGCGCGCCATCGAGGACAACAGCGACCTCTCGCGCTACATCGCCTCGAAGGCCCCGGGAGCGACGGTGAAGCTCGAGGTCCTGCGCGGCAAGGACAAGAAGGCGGTCTCCGTGACCCTCGGCACGTTCCCGGACGAGACGGCCGAGAGCCTCGGCCGACGACGAGCGGCCGCGCCAGCCTGGGCATGACGCTGCGCGACCTGACGCCCGGCGATCGCCGAGCGCATGGAGCTGCCGCGCGGCACGCGGGGCGTCCTGGTGATGGACGTGGAGGCCGGCGAGGCGGCCGAGGACGCCGGCCTCACCCGCGGGGACGTGATCGTGAGCGTGAACGGCCAGGCCGTCGACAGCGTGGACGCGTTCGACCGGGCGATCGAGGCGGCGCGTCCGGCGGCGCGCGCCCGCCTGCGCGTGTACAACGCGCAGGCCGCCGGGGCGGCTACCGCGTCGTCGTCCTGAGGCTGAAGTGACGGGAGGCTACCCGATGGGACGCCATGACCGATCGATGCATCGACCGGGAGCGCTACCTGCTCCTGAAGGGCATGCTCGAGGACCGCCGGCGCGAGATCCACGAGAAGCTCCGCTCTCTCCGCGAGCAGCATCCCGGTGGACACGCCGGACGTCCGCGACGCCGAGGAGCAGAGCGTCGACGACTTCGTGCAGGAGGTCGACCTCGCCCTCATGCAGATGAAGTCCGAGACCCTCAAGAAGATCGACCAGGCCATCCTCCGGCTCGAGGAGGGCACCTACGGGCGCTGCCAGGAGTGCGACGCTCGAGATCCCTCCCGCCCGCCTGCGCGCCCTGCCCTTCGCGGCCCTGTGCCGCGACTGCCAGGAGGAGGCGGAGAGCAACGTGCGCGCCCAGCGCGAGGCGAAGGCCTTCGAGCGCCTGCAGCGCGAGCTGGTGAACGTGACCCTGCGGGCCGGCGCCCGCGACTGAGGAGGCTCTACCTGAGCGACGAACGCAAGCCCGACTTCGAGTCGGAGGGCGTCCACGAGGTCGACCTGAACGACATCCCGACCGAGATCGGGCATCCTGCCGCTGCGGGACACCCTGCTCTTCCCCCAGGCCATCCTGCCCCTCGCGGTGGCCCGGGAGAGCTCCGTCGCCCTCGTCAACGACGCGGTCAAGGAGCGCAAGGTCATCGGCGTCGTCACCCAGCGCGACCCCTCGGTAGACGACCCCGCGGAGAGCGACCTCTACGGGACGGGTACCCTCACCCACATCCACAAGATGTTCCGGTTCCCGGACGGCTCGCTGCGCCTCGTGGTGCAGGGGATCCAGCGCTTCCGCATCCTGCAGGTCACGCAGTACCGTCCGTTCCTGAGGGCCCAGGTCGAGCTCGTCCGCGAGCAGGTGCCCGCCGGACCAGGAGATCGAGGTGCGCGCCCTCGCCCAGAGCGCGCTCGGGTTCTTCCAGAGGGTGG
The DNA here is from genome assembly GCA_963697835.1 of uncultured Acidobacteriota bacterium. Taxonomy (GTDB): domain Bacteria; phylum Acidobacteriota; class Vicinamibacteria; order Fen-336; family Fen-336; genus DATBSL01. The sequence goes on from CAVOPG010000002.1 coordinate 678,354, forward strand.
TGGAGCTCTCCCCCACCCTCTCCGACGAGCTCGCCACCCTGGCCGGCAACATCCAGGAGCCGGCGCGCCTCGCCGACTTCGTCGGCGGGCAACCTCCCCTCCCTCAACACCGCCCAGAAGCAGGAGTTCCTGGAGACGCTCGACGTCCGGGCCCGTCTCGAGCGCGTCAACAAGGTCCTCGTCAAGGACCTCGAGGTGCTCGAGGTCGGCAGCAAGATCCAGAGCCAGGTCAAGAGCGAGCTCCAGAAGAACCAGCGCGAGTACTACCTCCGCGAGCAGATGAAGGCGATCCAGAAGGAGCTCGGGGACAACGACGACCAGCAGCGCGAGACGAACGAGCTGCGCGAGAAGATCGAGGCGGCGGGGATGCCGGAGGAGTCCAAGAAGGAGGCCCTGCGCGAGCTGGACCGCCTGTCCCGCATGTCCCCGGCCGCCGCCGAGTACACGGTCACCCGCACCTACCTCGACTGGCTGGTCTCGCTCCCCTGGAACAAGCGGAGCGAGGGCGAGATCGACCTCGTGAAGGCCAAGGAGGTCCTCGACAACGACCACTACGACCTCGAGAAGGTCAAGGACCGCATCCTCGAGTACCTCGCCGTCCGCAAGATGAAGCCGGACATCAAGGGGCCGATCCTCTGCTTCGTGGGCCCGCCCGGGCGTCGGCAAGACGAGCCTCGGCAAGTCGATCGCGCTCGGCGCTCGGGCGCAAGTTCCACCGCCTGAGCCTCGGCGGCATGCGCGACGAGGCGGAGATCCGCGGCCACCGGCGCACCTACATCGGCGCCCTGCCCGGCCAGATCATCCAGGGCCTCCGGCGCGCCGAGAGCAAGAACCCGGTCATGATCCTCGACGAGGTCGACAAGGTCGGGGCCGACTTCCGGGGCGACCCCACGGCGGCGCTCCTCGAGGTGCTCGACCCCGAGCAGAACAACAGCTTCAAGGACCACTACATCGACCTGCCCTTCGACCTCTCGGAGGTGCTGTTCATCACCACCGCCAACATCCTCGACACGGTGCCGCCCGCGCTGCGCGACCGCATGGAGGTGATCCGCCTCGCCGGCTACACCGAGGAGGAGAAGCTCCACATCGCCCGCCGCCACATCATCCCGAAGCAGCTCGACAACCACGGCCTGACCGCGGAGCAGGTCGCCTTCGGCGACGAGGCGCTCGTGAAGCTCATCCGCGAGTACACGCGGGAGGCGGGCCTGCGGAACCTCGAGCGCGAGGTGGCGAGCATCATCCGCAAGGTGGCGCGGAAGAAGGCCGAGGGCCTCACCGAGACGGTGGCGGTGACCCCGGAGAAGGTCGAGGAGTTCCTCGGCGCGCCCTACTTCATGCGCGACGAGGAGATGGACGAGCGCAGCCAGATCCCGGGGGTCGCCACCGGCCTCTCCTGGACCGCCGCCGGCGGCGAGGTGCTCTACATCGAGGCCTCGCAGATGTTCGGCAAGAAGGGGCTCACCCTCACCGGGCAGCTCGGCGACGTCATGAAGGAGAGCGCGCAGACCGCCCTCTCCTGGGTGCGCGCCCACGCCCGGCAGCTCGGCATCGAGGAGTCCTTCTTCGAGCGGGTGGACCTGCACCTGCACGTGCCGGAGGGCGCCATCCCGAAGGACGGCCCCTCGGCCGGGATCACCCTCGTGACCGCGATCGTGTCGCTGCTCACCGGGCGCCCGGTCCGGCCCCGCGTGGCCATGACCGGGGAGATGACGCTCTCCGGCCGCGTCCTGCCCGTGGGCGGCATCAAGGAGAAGGTCCTCGCCGCCCACCGCCTGGGCGTCAAGGAGATCCTCGTCCCCAAGCGCAACGAGAAGGCCGTCAAGGAGGACATCCCCGACAACGTGCGCGGCGACCTCAAGCTCCGTCTCGTCTCGTCGATCGAGGAGGTGCTGGAGGCGGCGCTCATGCCCGGGGACCCGTACGCGGCGCGCGAGAAGGACCGCTGGCACCTCGGCCTGTCGAACTGAGCGGCAGCTGACCGCCGTTTACGGGGGTCTGCGGGGTGCTCCGCACCCCCCAGATCAAAGAAAGCCAGGTACAGCCTGGCCTTGATGCTTCTCCAGTCCGCGGGTCGCGCGCGATCCCACCATCTCAGAGGTTCAGAGGCCACGGCCCATGGCCTCGTAGTCGAAGCATCCTGGGGAATAGGCACCCCTGAAGCCCAGGCTGGCACCCGCTTCCTTTCAGACGAGGGGGTTCCACCCCCTCGAGCACCCCTGGGCTGCCGCGCCATCGGCAAGGATGGTCAGCGTTTGACGACTTCGTCGCCCCTCGGTCATCATCTCGTGTCCATGCTGTGCCCCAAGTGCGCCGCGGAGAACCCGCTCGACGCGACGCGCTGCTCGAGCTGCGGGGACTCCCTGTCCGTGGCCGTGCTCGAGGTGATCCGCGGCGAGCTGCCGGAGAAGATCCGCTTCCTGCGGCCCCGCCCCTACACGGTGGGACGGGCGCGCCACAACGACATCGCCCTCAACGAGCCCTCGATCTCGAAGCTCCACGCCCGCATCGACTACCAGGACGGGCGCTTCTTCGTCGAGGACGCGGGCAGCCTCCACGGCGTCTACGTGAACGCCGCCAAGGTGCGCCGGGCCGAGCTCTGCCCCGGAGCCCAGATCCAGCTGGGCAACGTGACGCTGAAGTTCTCGCTCCTCGGGTCGGAGAGCTCCACCGGCGCGATGGCCAAGCTGCCGTGGGTCGAGCAGCAGCAGCTCCTGCTCTCCCTCGTCCAGACCCTGAACTCGACGCTCGTCCTGAGCCAGGTGCTCGAGCAGGTGCTCGACGCGATCATGCACATCACGGGCGCCGAGCGCGGCTTCCTGCTGCTCGCCGACGGCTCTCCCCCCGCCCCGCGCTACCCCGCGGTGGCCGGCCTCCGGCTCCGGGTCGCCCGGGGACGCAAGAGCGGGGGCACGGCCAGCGGGCACGGCATCTCCGCCGCGATCGTGCGCCGCGCCCTCGAGACGGGCGAGGTCGTCTCGACGGTCCGCTCCCTGGAGGAGGCGCGCCGAGCGCGAGACGACGGCCGGCCAGGGCGACGAGGACACCCGCCCCGTCCAGACGGTCGTCTGCCTGCCCCTGCGCTCTCCCCGCTCGGGGACCGACGGCAAGGGGGCCTTCCCCCGCGCCCTCGGCGTCCTCTACGTGGACAACGCCGGCTCCGCGGAGCCCTTCAGCGGAGACGCGCTGCGCGCCGCCGAGGCGCTCGCCCGACACGCGGCGCTCGCCATCGAGAACGCCCAGCTCTTCGAGCGCGAGCAGCACACGATCGAGGAGCTGCAGAAGGCCCAGAAGCAGCTCCTGCAGTCGGAGAAGCTCGCCACGATCGGCCAGATGGCGGCGGGCATCGCCCACGAGCTCAACACCCCGCTCACCTACATCATGGGCAACCTGGAGCTGCTCGAGCTGCAGGACCTCACCCCGAACCAGCGGGAGATGCTCTCCTCGATCGGCCGGGGGGCCGAGCGCATCCGGGCCCTGGCCCAGAGGCTCCTCGCCTTCAGCCGCCCCGGCCGCGAGGAGATGGCCCCCCTCGTGGTCAACGACGTGGTCGAGCGGAGCCTCGAGCTGTGCCAGTACCAGATCGCGAGCGGACGGGTCACCCTCGTCAAGCGACCTCGACGCCGACCTGCCGCGGGTCCTCGGGGTCTCGAACCAGCTCGAGATGGCGCTCATCAACCTCGTGGTGAACGCGGTGCACGCGATGGGCGAGAAGGGCGGAACCCTGACCGTCATGCACCCGCCGCCGCGGGCGACGACGTGGAGGTGTCGGTGGCCGACGAGGGCCCCGGGATCCCCGAGCAGCATCCGAGGCAACCTGTTCGAGCCCTTCGTCACCACCAAGCCCGAGGGAAAGGGCACCGGGCTCGGCCTCTCGACCGTGCTCATGGTCGTCGAGCGCCACAACGGCCGCGTGGACTTCGACACCGACCGAGGAGCGGGGCACGACCTTCCGGATCACGCTGCCGCCGGCCCCGCCGTAGCCGCGCCCGGATCGCGAGGCCGGCACCGCGGTTGCCGCCGGCGGCGCTACTCGGAGACGGTCAGCTGGCCCCGCTCGACCTCGGCGGCCTTCCCGGACTCGAGACAGCAGTAGAAGGGGAAGACGCCCGCCCGCTCGGGCGTCAGGTCGACGCGCGTCGGCCGGCCCGGCACGATCCGCTTCTCGACCCGCAGCGCGTCGATCGCGAAGCAGTGCTCCCGTCCGCCGAGGTGAGGACGACGCGGGTCGTCTCCCCGCGCCGCACGGTGATCTGCGAGGGCTCGAAGCCGCGCTTCGAGACCCTGACCTCCACCGACGGGCCGGGCGGCGCGGCGACGGCCGCCGCGGCGAGCCGCGGCCGCCAGCGTCAGCCCCGGGAGGCCTGGGTGTCGCACCGCGTTCAGCCCCGCGGGCCCCGTCCCTGGTCCCGTCGCCCCGGCCCGCCGGGGCCGCCGCGCCCGTGACCGCCGCCGTGCCGCCGATCGCGGTCCCGGTCGCGCCCCTGGCCGCCGGAGGGCCCGTGGCCGGCCGTGCGCGTGGGACCCGCCCGGGCCGCCGTGCCCCTCCCCGCCGCCCGAGCCGCCCTCGGGGGCGGCCCCGCCCTGCGCCTCGTCGAGGAGCGCCTTGCGGGAGAGCCGGATCTTGCCCGAGGGGTCGATGCTCACGACCTTGACGAGCACCTGGTCGCCTTCCTTCACCTCGTCGTGCACGTTGTTGACGCGGTGGTGGGCCATCTCCGAGACGTGCAGCAGACCGTCGGTCCCGGGCAGGATCTCCACGAAGGCGCCGAACTCGACGACGCGCACCACCTTGCCGAGGTAGCTCTTGTTGAGCTCCGGTGTCGCGGTGAGCTCCTCGATGATGGCGATGGCCTTGCGGGCGGCCGACTCGTCCACCGAGGCGATCGACACGCGCCCGTCGTCCTCGACGTCGATCTTGCAGCCCGTCCGCTCGACGATCGAGCGGATCATCTTGCCGCCCGGCCCGATGATGTCGCGGATCTTGTCCACCGGGACGCGGATGGTCAGGATGCGCGGGGCGTAGGGGCTGATGTCGGTGCGCGGCTGGGCGAGCGCCTCGAGCATCCGGTCGAGGATGTGGAGGCGGCCCGCCCGCGCCTGCTCGAGGGCGCCGCGCCATGAGGTCGGGGGTGAGGCCGCCCACCTTGATGTCCATCTGCAGGGCGGTGATCCCGGTCGCGGGTGCCGGCGACCTTGAAGTCCATGTCGCCGTAGTGGTCTTCCTCGCCCGCGATGTCGGTGAGGACCTGGTGCGCGGTCGCCGTCCATCACGAGGCCCATGGCGACGCCGGCCACCGGGCTCTTGATCGGCACGCCGGCGTCCATGAGGGCGAGGGTCCCGCCGCAGACCGTGGCCATCGAGGACGAGCCGTTCGACTCGAGGATGTCCGAGACGATGCGGATCGTGTAGGGGAAGCCCTCCTCGGCCGGCAGCATCTCGCGCAGGGACCGCTCGGCGAGGACGCCGTGGCCGATCTCGCGGCGGCCGGGGCCGCGCAGGAACTTCACCTCGCCCGACCGAGAAGGGCGGGAAGTTGTAGTGGAGCATGAAGCGCTTGCGGTACTCGGCCTCCTGCACGGTGTCGATGATCTGCGAGTCCTCGGAGGTGCCGAGGGTGGCGGTCACGAGGGCCTGGGTCTCGCCGCGGGTGAAGAGGGCCGAGCCGTGGGTGCGGGGCAGGACGCCCACCTCGCACGTGATCGCCCGGACCTCGTCGAAGCGCCGGCCGTCGAGCCGGTGGCCGTTCTCGAAGATCTCGCGCTTGAGGAGCTTCTCGCGGAGCCCGTCGTAGACGGCGGCGAACGCGGCCTTCTTCTCCGGCTGGTCCTCGGGGATCGCCGCGACGTACTCGTCCTTCACCTTCTTCATCTGGGCGTAGGACTCGAGCTTGCCCTTGGTCCGCATGGCGGCCAGGAGCGGCTCGGCGAGCGCGCCCTCGATCTCCGCCACGAGCCGCGGGGTCGACCTCCTTCTTCGCGAACGGGCGCTTGGCCTTGCCGACCCGCGCCCGGAGGTCCTTCTGCATCGCCACGATCTGCTTGATGACGTTGTGGCCCTCGACGAGGGCCTGCGCCATGACGTCCTCCGTCACCTCGTGGGCGCTCGCCTCGACCATGACGATCGCGTCCTCGGTGCCGGCCACCAGCAGGTTCAGCTGGCTCTTCGCCTTGAGGTCGGCGGTGGCGGGGTTGACGACGAAGGCGCCGTCCCAGTAGCCGACGCGCACCGCGCCCACCGGCCGGTCGAACGGGATGTCCGAGATGCACGAGCGCGGTCGAGGCGCCGATGATGGAGAGCGTGTCCGAGTCGTTCTCCATGTCCGCCGAGAGCAGCAGGCCGATCACCTGCGTCTCGCACGCGTAGCCCTCGGGGAAGAGCGGCCGCAGCGGGCGGTCGATCATCCGGGAGGTCAGGACCTCCTTCTCGTTCGGCCGGCCCTCGCGCTTGAAGAAGCCGCCGGGGATCTTGCCCCCCGCGTAGTTCCCCTCGCGGTAGTCGACCGTCAGGGGCAGGAAGTCGACCCCCACCCGCGGCTCGCGCTGCGCGCACGCCGTCGCCAGGACCACGGTGTCGCCGAGGCGCACCACGACCGCTCCGTCGGCCTGCTTGGCCATCTTCCCCGTCTCGATCGACAGGGTGTGGCGGCCAAGGGCCATTTCCACTCTTTCCATTGTCTCCATGCTCTCCGCTCACCGCCGGGCGCCGCTCTCGCGGCGCACCGGGAACAGGAGGAGCGGGCCCGGGCGCGGACGCCCGTCGCTCGGACGGGCGCCGCCCCGGCCCTCGGTCCGGGTCAGGGGATCTACTTGCGGATGCCCAGCTTGCCGATCAGGACGCGATAGCGGCTGAGGTCCTTGCCCTTCAGGTACTCGAGCAGCCGACGACGCTGCCCGACGAGCTGCAGAAGGCCCCGACGGGAGTGATGGTCCTTCGGGTGGGACTTGAAGTGCTCCGTGAGATAGCTGATCCGCTCGCTGAGGAGCGCCACCTGCACCTCCGGCGACCCGGTGTCCGTCCCGTGCGTCCGGTAACCCGTAGATGACTTCCGTTTTCTGGGCCTTGCTGAAGCTCACCGACTGACCTCCTCTTGACTCCTCTTTTCTCTTTTCAATCAACGGGAGAGAATACCACGCGCCGCGCGAGACGTGTAAACTCTCTCCCCGTCTTGCACTTGACTACCCTTCGGCCTTCTCGCCTGGCTTCTTTTCGCCGCGCTCGCGATCGGCCTGCCCGGGCCTCGCCCTCCAGCGGCTCGCTCGCGTCCCGATCGACGCCGGCGCTCGTCGATCCCACTCGGAACTGCCTGGTGCGCGGGTACTTACTGGCTGAGCCTCGTCACCGACCGGCCCTGGCTCTTCCCGATGGCGCAGGTCCTCGCTCGCCGCGACGCTCCTTCTCCCTCTCGGGCCCGTGGCGCCGGGCCGCCGGGCCGTCCCTCCGAGGCGCCCTTCCGTCCTTCCTCGCCCTCGTGGCTCTTCTCGCGGCCACCCAGTACCCGTGGAACCGCCTCGACGCCTCCGGCGACTTCCTCCTCGACCCGCTGGTGACGTTCGACTCCGCCTTCCACGTGGGGCTCACCCACGAGCTCGTGATCGGCCACCCGCCGCAGGTCCCGGGCGTCTCCGGCTTCCCGCTCGGCTACCACCTCGGCACCGACCTCGTCCGGGCGGCGGCCCTGCGCTGGGCCGGACCGACCCCTGGGACTCGCTCACCCGGCTCGACGTGACGCTCTGGGCCCTCGGCCCTCGTCCTCGCGCCTGCGGGCCGCTCGCCGCCCGCCTCGGCGCGCCCCCGCTCGCGGTCGCGCTCGTTCCCTGGACGCTCCTCCTCACCGACTTCTCGTTCGTCTTCGCCGCGAACCCCCAGGCCCACTGGTGGACGGACCTCCTGCGCGGGAACCTCCTGCTGTCGCTCGCGTACGCCAACCCGATCGTCCCGGCCCTCGGCCTCGTGGTCGGCGCCCTCGTCTGCCTCTCCCGCTTCGAGGAGACGGGCGGTCGCGGCCACCTCGCTCTCGCCGCCCTCCAGGCCGCGCGCCGTGCCGTTCTTCAAGGTCTTCCTCGGCGCGCACCTCCTGCTCGGGCCTCGGCGTCGCCTGGCTCCTGGCGCGCCGGGCGCCGCGCCGGGCGCTCCTCGTCGCCGCCCTGCCCTGCGCGTTCGCCACCGCCGCCCTCGTCCTCGGCCAGGGCGGCGACACGGTGAGCGTCGTCCTCGCCCCGCTCGATCTCGTCCGCGGTGACGCGGGAGACGCTGGGTCTCGCGCCGATCGGCGGGCCGACGCTCCTCGGCGTGGGCCGCGGTGTGGCTCGCCGCTTCGCTCGGCCTGCGGCTCGTCGCCGTGCCCGGGGCGGCGCGGCGCTCTGCGGGGCTCGGCCGCCGGCCTCGGCTCTCGGGGCCATGGCCCTCTCCGGCTGGCCGCTCGGCCTGCTCTTCCGGGTTCCGCGCCCGAGGTCCTGCGAAGGCCAGAAGGTCGTCAACGACGCCGCCTACCTCGTCGAGCAGTCCGGCCCGCTGCTGTGGGTCTTCGCCGCGATCGCCCTCGCCGGCTTCGCCACGAGCGCGCTCGCCGCGCGGTCGCCCTGGCGACCCTCGCCCTGCTCGCCAGCCCGGCCACCTGGCAGTACGCGGTGAAGAAGGCGACGACCCCGCCCGACCGCCTGCCCGCCCCCATGGTTCGCGCGGTGCGCGCGCTCGAGCGCGTGTCGCGTCCCGGCGACGTCGTTCTGCAGCGGCCGGGCGCCCGCTACCCGCCGGCGCCCGTCGTCCTCGCCGGCCGGCGCGTGCCGTACGAGCGCTTCACGCCGTACCTCACGCAGTTCGCCTCCCGGGCCGATCTCGAAGCCCGCCACGAGGTCGTCTACCGCTTCTTCCGCACGACCGAGCCGCGAGGAGGCCCTCGCGATCGCGCGGTCGCTCGGCGCTTCCTTCCTCGCGCTCTACGGCCGCGACCGCGTGCGCTTCGACACGACCGGCGTCCTCGAGCCCGTGTACGAGGAGGAGGAGGCCCGCCTGTATCGCATCATCCCTGTTCTGGGGGCGGCTCAGTCCACGAGGACCACGTCCGGGTGGAGTGCCGGGATGCGCGGGAGCGGGAAGGGGCCGGGATCCAGCCCTCTCGGGACGGCCAGGGCGATGAGCGCCCCCGATTCGTCCAGGATCCGCACGCGTTCGACGGGGCCGTCCGGGAACCCCTGCACGACGTCCGCCCGGCCCAGCTCGCGGCCGTGGCCGACGAGGCGACGGCCCTCCGCAGCCACTCGAACGGCAGGCAGCTCGAGGAGGAGCCCCGCGAGCGGGATCATCCGCTCGCCCGCCCCGGCCAGATCGTCGCCGCTCACCGCCTGCGCGAGGTCGAACGCCCCCGAGCGCGTGCGCCGCAGCGCGGTGAGGTGCGCCCCCGTCCCGAGACTCTCGCCGAGGTCCCGCGCGAGGGCCCGGACGTAGGTCCCCGCCGAGCAGCGCACCGCGATCTCGACGGTGTCGGCCTGCCGGGCGAGGAGGTCGATGGCGTGGACCGTCACCGGGCGTCGCCGCTCGCGGGACCGCTTCTCCGCGCCGCGCCAGCTCGTAGAGGCGCCGGCCCGCCGACGTGCTTCGCCGAGAACGCGGGCGGCACCTGGTCGAAGAGCCCCGACGAGCCCGCCGAGGGCGGCGGCCAGCCGCTCGGGCGCCACGTCCACGGGAACGGGCGGACCCAGCGGCTCGCCCGTCAGGTCGTCGGTCGTCGTCGCGAAGCCGAGGCGGACCGTCGCGACGTACTCCTTCTCGCCCCCCGCCAGGAACCGGGCGAGCCGCGTGGCCCGGCCGACGCACACCGGCAGGACGCCGGTGGCGAACGGGTCGAGCGTGCCGGTGTGCCCCACGCGCCGGGTCCCGAGCGCGCGGCGCACGCGGTCGACGACGTCGTGCGAGGTGGGCCCGGCCGGCTTGTCGACGACGAGGACGCCGTCCACGGCGCGCCTACTCCCCGCCTCCCCCGCCGTCTCCCTCGCCGGGCGGCTTCTCGCGCGCCGCGTCCTCCTGCAGGAGCCGGGCCACCCGGTCGGTGGCGTCGATCCCCTTGTCGTAGCGGAAGTCGATCTCGGGGGTGTGGTGGATGCGCAGGCGCCGGCCGAGCTCGCGCCGGACGAAGCCGGCGGCGCTGCGGAGGGCGGCGAGGCTCTTCTCGCGCTCCGTCTCGCCCCCGAGGACGCCCACGTGCACCCGGGCGTAGCGCAGGTCGTGGGCGAGCTCCACCCGCGTCGACGGTCACGAACCCGAGCCGCGGGTCCTTGATCTCGGAGGCGATCATGCGCGCGACCTCCTCGCGGATCTCCTCGGCCAGCCGCTCCGATCGCCGTCCCATCACAGGATCTCCATCTGCTGGTCCGCGAGCAGGATGTCGCGGGCCGTCGCCGCCTCGCCGGCCACCGCGCTCAGCGTCGACTCGAGGTGCGCGTGGTCGGTGTTGACCGCCACCACCGCGAGCCGCGCCCGCTGCCAGAGGTCCTGGTGCTCCACCTCGGCCAGCGACACGTTGTGGCGGTTGCGGATGCGGGTCTCCAGGCTGCGCAGCGCCTGCCGCTTGTCCTTGAGCGACCGCGCCCCCGGGAAGTGCAGCTCGAGCGTCAGGAGGCCGATCACCATCGGGCCCCCAGCCGCGAGCAACCGTGGGGGGTCTGGGCACCATACTCTGCTCGCGCGGAGCCGTTGCCGACTCTCCATCGCTCGCCGTGGCGATTGGCGAACAGAGTATGGTGGGGGTCGGCGGCCCCCCAGTTCAAAGGAAGCTGGGAACAGCGTGGGCGTTGCGGGATCTTCTTCGCCACCATCGCTCACCTTCACGGGCCAGAGCGAGCCCGCTCCCTGCCCCGCACGCCCGCTCCTCTTCACCGAATGCCGCCACCACGGCAGGCTTCAGATACTGGGCCCTGAAACGGGCCTTGCGACCGGAGGGGCGTCGCGCCCCCCCGGAACCCCCCGCAGCATCTACAGCGTTTCCTTCACCTTCTCCGTCGTGAAGAACTCGATGACGTCGCCGGGCTTGACGTCGTTGTAGCCGGCGATGCCGATGCCGCACTCGAGGCCGGACTTCACCTCGCTCGCGTCGTCCTTGAAGCGCTTCAGCGAGCTGACCTTCCCGGTGTGGATCACGACGTTGTCGCGCAGCAGCCGCACCTGCGCCGACGCGGGTGACCTTGCCGTCCTGCACGAAGCAGCCGGCGATCGTGCCCACCTTCGAGATCTTGAAGGTGTCGCGCACCTCGGCCGCGCCCAGCCGCACCTCGCGGATCGTCGGCTCGAGGAGGCCCTCCATGGCCTTCTTCATCTCCTCGGCCACGTCGTAGATGATCGTGTAGAGGCGCAGCTCGACCTCGTCGCGCTCGGCGATCTCGGCCGCCTTGCGCTCCGGCCGGACGTTGAAGCCGATGACGACCGCGTTGGAGGCCGCCGCCAGCAGCACGTCGCCCTCGGTGACGGCGCCGACGCCCTGGCGGATGATGCGGACCTTGATCTTCTCCTGCGGCAGCTTGTTGAGCTGGTCGGCCACCGCCTCGAGCGAGCCCTGCACGTCGGCCTTGAGGACGATGAGCAGCTCCTTGAGCTGTCCCTCGGCGATGGCGCGCCCGAGGTCCTCGAGGCGGACGCGGGCGGAGGCGGCGAGCGCCTTCTCGCGCATCTTCAGCTGGCGGAAGTTCACGATCGACTGGGCCTTGAGCTGGTCGGTCACCCCGAGGAGCTGGTCGCCCGGCTCGGGCAGCGACGGCAGGCCGAGGATCTCGACCGGCGTCGACGGGCCGGCTTCCTTCAGCCGGGCACCGCGGTCGTCGACGAGGGCGCGGATCTTGCCCGCGACGGCCCCCGCCACCACCGTGTCGCCGATCGCAGAGTGTCCCGTCCTGGACGAGGACGGTCGCCACCGGGCCGCGCCCCTTGTCGAGCCGCGCCTCGAGCACCGTGCCGACCGCGGGCTTCCTGGGGTTGGCCTTGACCTCCTGCAGGTCGGCCACGAGGAGCAGCATCTCCAGCAGCTGCTCGAGGTTCTGCTTCTTCTTCGCCGAGACGTTGACGAAGACGGTGGTGCCGCCCCACTCCTCGGGCATGAGCCCGCGGTCGGAGAGCTGCTGGCGGACGCGGTCCGGCTGCGCGTCCGGCTTGTCGATCTTGTTGACCGCCACCACGATCGGCACGCCGGCCGCCTTCGCGTGGTCCATCGCCTCGAGCGTCTGCGGCATGACGCCGTCGTCCGCGGCCACGACGAGGACGACGATGTCGGTGACCTTGGCCCCGCGGGCGCGCATGAGGGTGAACGCCTCGTGGCCCGGGGTGTCGAGGAAGACGACCTTCCGCGTGCCGACGTTCACGTGGTAGGCGCCGATGTGCTGGGTGATGCCGCCCGCCTCGCCCGCCGCCACCGCGGTCTGGCGGATCGCGTCGAGGAGCGAGGTCTTGCCGTGGTCGACGTGGCCCATGACCGTGATCACGGGGGCGCGGGGGACGAGGTCCTCGGGCTTCGACTCGACCGCCTGGACCTGCACGATCTCGTCCTCGAAGGACTGGATCTCCGCCTCGTAGCCGAACTCGCGCGCGACCTCGATCGCGAGCTTCGGGTCGAGGCTCTGGTTCACGGTCGCCATGATCCCGCGCGTGATGAGCGCCTTCATCACGTCGCGCGACTTGACGTCCGGCATCTTCTCCGAGAGCTCCTTGACGGTCACGCCCTCGGTGAGGGTGATCTTGCGCGGCGGCCCGGTGTAGGCCGGCTTCTCCTCCCTCGGGGGCGCCACCGGCGTCTTCGCCTTGGCGCGGGGTGCGGGACGTCCGACGGGCCGCAACACGGGCCCGGGCCGGCCGGCCGGGGCGAGGGGCCTCGCGGTCGTGCCCGGCCGGGCCGACACCGCGTGCGGGGAGCGCGGCAGCACGCCGCCCGCGTGAGCGCTCGTCGGGTGCGGGCTCGTGGGGTGCGGCCCCGTCGGCCGCGGCGGCGCGATCGGTCGCAGCGGCCGAGGCGGGGCCGGACGCGCCACCACCCGGGGCGATGGCGCCGGCGCACCCGCCGGCGCGCCCGGGCTCGTCTCGGCCGGAGCGGCGACGGCGACGGCGACTGCGACCGGAGCCGGCGGGGGAGGGGGGGCGCGGGAACAGCCGGAGCGATCGGCCGGACCGGGCCGGCGAGCCGGGGTGCGGTCACGGTGGTGCGCACCGGACCTGCGGGCGCCGGGTGCGCTGCGGGTGCGGCCGAGAGAGGAGGGGGAGCCGCCGACGGGGCTTCCACCGGCGGCGGCGCCTCGGCCTCGATCACGGGCTCGGCCGCTTCTTCCTCCTCGACCCCTTCCTCGATCGGCAGCGGCGGCGGTGCCGCGACCTTGGGGGCGAGGCGAGGCGCGCCCGGCGCGTGCGCCAGCGCCGCCGGCGTCGTGTCGCCCACGGGTTTCTCGGGCTCGGGCTTCTTGCGGCCCCGGCCCGCCTTGCGGGCCTCCGCGGCCGCCCGGGCCTCCTCGGCGGCCTGCTCGCGGGCGGCGCGCTCGGCGGCCACCTTCTCCTGCTGCTCCCGCTCCAGCCGGTCCCGCTCGTCCTCGTCCTCGTCGCTGCCGTAGACGCGCCTCTTCTTGGCGGTCAGCGCGTCGATCTTCATGATGCGCCGCAGCTTGTCGGCGGTGTCCTCGTCGACCGAGCTCGAGGCGGTCTTCACCTCGACCCCGAGCTTCTTCAGGCGGTCGATGACCTCCTGGCTCGAGAGGTTCAGGTCCCGGGCGAGAGTGAAGACCCTAACGTTCCCCATCCGTCCCACCCTCCTCGCCGCTCTGGCCGGCGCTGGTTCCCTCCGCGGCCGGGGCCGCTTCGGGGGCGACAGCCGCCGCCGCCTCGGCCGCCGCTGCTTCCGCGTCGGCGGCGTCCTGGTCGGCCTGTGCCTGCTCCGCGGCCAGCCTCTCGGCCTCCTCCGCGGCATCGCGCTCGTCCCACTCTTGACGGGCCTGCGCGGCGGCCTCGCGGATCTTCTCGACCGTCTTCGGGCCCACGCCCTCGAGGCCGAGGAGCTCGTCGTCGGGCATCTCGGCGAGGTGGGCGAGGCCGTGGATCCCGGCCTCGACGAGCTTCTGTACGATCTTGTCGCTCACCCCGTGCCGCTCCAGGCTGCGGATCTCGTCGACCGCGCGCGCCATGCGCGCCATCTCGGCCTCGACCTCGCGGCGCTTCTCTTCCTCGCTCTTGATGTCGATGCGCCAGCCCACGATCTTGGCGGCGAGGCGTACGTTCTGGCCCTTCTTGCCGATGGCGAGGCTCAGCTGCTTGTCCTCGACCACGACCTCCATGATGCGCTGCTCCTCGTCCACGATCGAGACGCGGCTCACCTTGGCCGGGGACAGGGCGTTCACCACGAAGGTCGCCGGGTCGTCGCTCCACTCCACGATGTCGATCTTCTCGCCGCGCAGCTCGCGGATGATCGACTGCACCCGCGTGCCCTTCATGCCCACGCAGGCGCCCACCGGGTCGACGTCCCGCTCGCGCGAGATGACCGCGACCTTGGCCCGCTCGCCCGCCTCGCGCACCGCTCCCTTGATCTGGACGGTGCCGTCGTAGATCTCGGGCACCTCCATCTCGAAGAGCTTGACGAGGAGAGCGGGGTCGGTGCGGCTCACGATGACCTGGGGGCCCTTGGCCGCCTTCGCCACCCGCACGATCGCGACCCGCACCCGGTCGCCGGTCTGGTAGGCCTCCGCCCGGCTCTGCTCCTTGCGCGGCAGGAGCGCCTCGGCGCGCCCGAGGTCCACCACGAAGTCGCCCATCTCCTGGCGCTTCACGATGCCGTTCACGACCTCGCCCACCCGCCCCGAGTACTCGGCGAAGACGTTGTCGCGCTCGGCCTCGCGCACCTTCTGGAAGATGACCTGCTTCGCGGTCTGGGCGGCGATGCGACCGAGCACGTCGGTGGGCTTCGGGAACTCGATCTCCTGGCCGAGCTCGACCTCGGCCCCCGGGAACATCTGCCGGGCCTCCTCGAGCGTCATCTGGGTCTCGGGGATCTCCACCGTCTCGACGATCTGCTTCACCGCGAAGACCTCGATCTGCCCCGACTCGTTGTTGAAGCGGCTCCGGAGGTCCTCCGCGCCCTTGTAGTACTTCTTGGAGGCGGTCAGGATCGCGTCCTCGATGGCGGCGATGATCACGTCGGGATTGATGTTCTTCTCCCGGCTGATCTGCTCGATCTGCTGACGCAGCTGATTGGCCATGGGTCCTGTGCTACCCCCGCTATCCGTGCCTTGGGAACTCGACTTCGAGACGGCCGTGGGAGACCTTCGAGAGGGGCACTCGGGCCTCGCCCTGCCCCTTCTCGAGGTCGAGGGTCACGACGCCGCTCTCGCAGGAGACGATCCGTCCCGTCCAGTGACGGCGTCCGTCGACCGGCTCGTAGCTCGACAGCTTCGCGAGCCGGCCGGACGAATCGGCGATAGTCGTCCTCGGTCTTGAGAGGCCGGTCGAGGCCGGGCGAGGAGACCTCGAGGGTGTAGTGGCCCTCGATCGGGTCCTCGGCGTCGAGGATGGCGGAGACCTCTTCGGAAACCGACTGCAGGTCGTCGAGCCCGATGCCGCCGGGCTTGTCCACGTAGAGGCGTACGAGCAGGTTGCCCGCCGCGCGCTTCATCTCGACGTCGACGAGCTCGAAGCCGCGGTCGGCCGTCACCCGCGCCGCGACAGACCTCACCCGCTCGAGCGGTCCCGTCCTGCCTCGTCAGCTGTATCCTCCAAAAAAAAGAGTGGGCGAGCCCACTCTGGTCCAGCGCCCGATGCCAGAACGGAGATTGTAGCAGCAAGGGGACGGGGCCGCAAGGAACCGCGTCCCCAAGTATTCCGCCGCCGCGGGGGCTCGCTCGTCGGTCATCGACGCGGCCGATGGCTGTCATGTGCTCGATTCCGCTTGTCAGGCCGGCCCCTCCGGTGTAGCTTCGGGCCTTCCCGACCGAATAGATTTCGCCAGCACTCGCGCAGTGCTGGAGGAGGACTCACTTGAACAGGCTGCTTCGGGCTCAACTGCTGACCAGCGCGCTCTCCCTTTGCCCCTCGCTGGCCTTGGCGCAGGCGCAAGCCACCACCGCCGTCATCGAAGGCACAGTCAGCGACCCGACCGGCGCCTCGGTCTCCGGCGCCTCGGTCAACGTCAAGAACACCGCCACGAACCTCGAGCGGTCACTCACCACGGACGCGGACGGCCGCTTCCGCGCCCTGCTCCTGCCCCTGGGCCCCTACCGCGTCACGGTGACCCAGAAGGGCTTCGCGACCCTCGTGCGCGCGGGGATCGAGCTCACCGTCGGCCAGTCCGCGAACCTCGCCCTCAGCCTGAAGGTGTCGACCGTCCAGGAGGAGATCGTGGTCCAGGCCGACTCCCCCGTCATCGAGACGACCCGGGCGGAGGGAGCCGATCGGATCAACCAGGCCGCAATCAGGGGCCTGCCCAACAACGGCCGCAACTTCCTGGACTTCGCGAAGCTCACTCCCGGGGTCAGCATCGTCCAGGGCCCCGACGGCGACGAGATGACCGTCAACGGCCAGAAGGGAATCCACAACAACGTGTCCGTGGACGGGGCCGACTTCAACAACCCCTTCTTCGGCGAGCAGCGCGGCGGCCAGCGCCCGGCCTTCACCTTCAACCTCGACGCCGTCCAGGAGGTGGTGGTCGTGGCCGAGGGCGCCAACGCCGAGTTCGGCCGCTCGAGCGGCGGCTTCGTGAACGTCGTGACCAAGTCAGGCACGAACGACGTGCACGGGACCGTCCACGCCTACTTCAAGGACGACGCCCTCTCCTCGCCACCCAAGAACGCCGGACGGCTCCGAGTGCCGCCAAGCTGCCCTTCTCCCAGCAGCAGGCAGGGTTCACCCTCGGCGGGCCCCTCAAGAAGGACAAGGCCTTCTACTTCCTGGCCCTCGACTACCAGAACGGCGACTCGACCAAGCAGACGAACCCGAACCGCATCGAGCCGCGGGTGGTGGACTACTTCGCGAGCATCGGCAGCCCCAACGAGAACGCGGCCCATCGATCGCACGAACGACGCCCGGGTCTTCCTCGCCAAGGTCGACTGGCAGGCGAGCAACCGCCACGTCGCACGCTGCGCTACGCCTACACCTGGTCCGAGCAGCAGAACGGAACGTTCGACGTGGACTCCTGGGGCACGAGCGCCAACGCGGTCGAGAAGGACTACTCCCACGCGGTGACCGGCTCGCTGATCTCCAACCTCTCGTCCACGCTCCTCAACGAGTTCCGCTTCCAGTGGGCGCGGGAGTACCGCCCGCGGCCCTACGACGGGCCGAACATCAACGGGCAGAGCCGGCCGCTCCCCGACACCGCCTTCGACTTCGGGAGCCAGTACCGCTTCGGCGAGCCGTTCTTCATCCCGGTGGACTACTTCGACGAGCGCGTCCAGTTCAACGACAACGTCTCCGTCATCAAGGGACGGCACTCCATGAAGTTCGGCGCGGAGTTCAACCGCGTGCACTCCAACCAGACCTTCCGGGGCTTCCAGAACGGCCGCTACATCTTCGGCTCGACCGACGGCTTCCTGAACTACACCCGCAACCCGAAGTACGTGGAGTGCTCCGACGGCTCGACCTCCGAGGCGGGCTCGTGCCCGGCGGGGGCCAGCATCACGGGCCCGCTGCTCCTCTTCCTCCAGCAGTTCGGGGTCGGGGGGCTGAGCGCCGAGGAGGCCGGCACCCAGGACATCCCGCAGACCGAGCTCGCGCTGTTCGCGCAGGACAAGTGGCAGCCCAACTCGAAGCTGACCGTCCAGTACGGCCTGCGCTGGGAGATGCAGAAGGAGGCCGACCCCATCACCCCGCCCGAGCGAGGTCTTCTACAACGGCTTCATCGGCAAGACCGTCACGAACGACTTCGGCACGTTCCACTTCCCCTCGGACGGCACCATCCCGTCGGACTACCAGATGTGGCAGCCGCGCGTGGGGATCTCCTGGGACCCGAAGGGAGACGGGAAGACCGTCGTGCGGCTGAACGGCGGGCTCTTCTACGCCCGCATTCCGGGCCTCAACCTCGCCTCCTCGCGCTCCACGAACGGCAGCCGCGCGCAGAACGCGTTCCGCGCGAGCTTCTTCAACGGCTTCGGCGTCACCCCGCCGACGTATCCCGAACCTGCTGCCCGCCGAGGCCGGCCAGGGCACACCGGACCACCCCGCCATCTTCGTCTTCGACAAGGGCTTCGAGAACCCGCGGACCCTCTCGCTCTCCGCCGGAGTGGAGCGCGAGCTCGTGCCCGAGCTCGCCGTGCTCGTCCAGTACAACTACGCGAAGGGCGATCACATCACGCGCTTCTTCGAGCAGAACGACTCGGCGTTCGGCTGCCCCTGGGGAACGGGGCTCGGGGACGGCGGGACGAACGGCATCGCCTGCGGCACCACCGGGGGCAACGGGATGGCGAGTGTCGAGGCCACGGGCAAGAGCCGGTACGACGGCATCACGATCGGCCTGAACAAGCGCCTGTCCGCACAACTACCAGCTCCAGGTCAACTACACGATGTCGTGGGACAAGTCCGACGACGACCAGGAGCGCGACCCGTTCACGTACCGGTACGTCCGGTACGACGACCTCGCCGCCGAGTACGGCTACTCCGACCGCGACCAGCGCCATCGCCTCAACGCGTTCCTGCTCTGGCTGGCGCCGGGCAAGGTCAACGTCAACCTGCGCTACGCGTACCGCTCGGCGCAGCCGCTCTCGCTGAACGCGAACGGCGGGGTGTCCCAGCAGGTCTTCGGGCCCACCTCGGACCGCATCCGCTCGGACGGCTCGCATCGTCGAGCGGAACACCGGCCGCAAGGACAACGAGTTCTCGTCGCTCGACCTGCGGGTCTCGCGCGAGTTCCGCCTGAGCAGCCGGTTGCGTCTGGAGCCGATCGCCGAGGTCTTCAACCTCTTCGCGAGCAAGAACTACAAGCAGCCGAGCTATCAGAACCTGGTGTTCAACTTCGACGGGACCATCGCCAGCGGGCTCGGAGACCCGCGCCAGATGCAGCTGGGCGCTCGGCTGATCTGGTAGGGTCAGATCTTGAATCGAGGCGTCCGGCGGCACCGGACGAGCAGATTCAAGATCTGACCCCGGTCAGACGATCCGGGCCACCAGGTCGTAGGGGTGGGCCTCCGTCACCTCGCAGGTGACGAAGGCGCCGGGCTCGGCGGTGCCGTCGTTGATGATGACCTGGCCGTCGATCTCGGGCGCCTGGGAGGCGAGCCGGCCCCGCAGGAGCAGGTCGCTGTCGGGGTGCGTGCCCTCGACCAGCACCTCGACCCGCTCGCCCACGCGCGCCCGGTTCCTCCGGGCTCGAGATCCTCTTCTGGAGCGCCATGAGCCTGGCGGCGCCGCGACTCCTTCACGCGGGCCGGCACCCGCCCGGCCAGGTCGAACGAGCTCGTCCCCTCCTCGTCGGAGAAGGTGAAGACGCCCGACGTTGTCGAACCGGCCGGCCTCGACGAAGCGCGAGGAGCTGCTCGAAGTCCTCGTCGGTCTCCCCCGGGAAGCCCACGATGAAGGAGGTCCGGATGGCCACGCCGGGGACGCGCTCGCGGATCCGCTCGACCATCCCGAGCAGGTTGCCCCGGCCGGTGGGCCGCTTCATGCGCTTCAGGACCGGCTCGCTCGCGTGCTGGAGCGGGATGTCCACGTACTTCACGACCTTCTCCTCCGACGGCCATCGCGTCGAGGATCGGGTCGGTCAGCGTGGACGGGTAGGCGTACATCACGCGGATCCAGCGCAGGCCGTCGATCCGGCCGAGGCGGCGCAGCAGGTAGGCGAGCCCGTCGCGCACGCCGTGGTCGAGGCCGTAGCGCGTCGAGTCCTGGGCCACGAGGACGATCTCGCGCACGCCGCGGGCGGCGAGCGCACCGCGCCTCCGCCACGACGTCCTCGACGTTGCGGCTGCGGTGCCGGCCGCGCAGCGTCGGGATGATGCAGAAGGAGCAGGTGTAGTCGCAGCCCTCGCTGATCTTCACGTACGCGAGCCAGGGCGGCGTCGAGAGGACCCGCGGAGCCGTGTGGTCGTAGACCCAGGTGGGCAGCCCCGGCCCCGCCTCGGCGAGCGAGGTCGCTCTCCCCGCCCACCGCCCGGACGATCTCGTCCACCTGGCCGGTGCCGAGCGTCGCGTCGATCTCCGGGATCTCCTTCCGCAGCTCGGCGTCGTAGCGCTGGGTGAGGCAGCCGGTCACGACGAGCCGCCGCGCCCGGCCGGTCTCCTTCTCGCGCGCCATCTCGAGGATGGCGTCGACCGACTCCTGCTTCGCCCGGTCGATGAAGGCGCAGGTGTTGACGACGATCACGTCGGCCTGCCTCGGCGTCGGCGACCAGCCGGTAGCCGGCCCCCTGCAGACGCCCCAGCATCACCTCGCCGTCCACGAGGTTCTTCGGGCAGCCGAGGGAGAGCATGCCGACCGTCTTGTCATCCTGAGGAGCTCCGGCCGAGCCGGGCGACGAAGGACCTGTACTCGTCAGCGTGGACGTCGGCGGATCCCTCGGGACCGGGTCGACGGAAGTCCCTCGGGATGACAGCGGCGTCCCGCCGCGCCCCCCGGAGTAAACGCTCCTGGCCTCCTCCGACCTGGGGGGCTTGCCGCCCCCCAGCCCCCCGCGGCCAAGGTCAGTGGGCCTTGCCGGTCGCGTCGATCTCGTTGCCCCACTCGCGGAGCTTGTCGCGGTCGCTCGCGGCGTAGAGCTCGTCGCCGATGTCGGCGATCTGGTCGCTGATCCCGCCCGAGCACCTCCATCTCCTCGCCCTGCTGCGACATGAGCGAGAGGTGGTGGGCGATGGCGTCCAGCCGCGGCACGGACTTGTCCATCGCCAGGAGCAGCCCCTCGACCAGCTCCACCAGGGCCTTCCGGCTCAGGCCGTCGTGCCACGTCGGTTCCATTCGTCCTCCTCGGGAAGGCCCTCGCGAGCCGTCTCCCCCATTCTACCGCGACTCCCGCCCCGCCCCCCGCTATACTCGCGCCGGGCACGCTTCCAGGGGAGAACAATGGCCATGGGGACGGGCGCGAAGATCGCGATCGGCTGCGGGTGTCTCCTCGCTGCTGGGGGGGGCCGCCGTGGTGGGCGTCGTCGGGTGGGGCGCGTGGTGGGCCAAGGGCAAGATCACCGAGACCACGGGTGGCTTCGAGAAGATCGCCGCGAAGACCGAGGAGATCGACCGCTGGGAGCGGAGAGGCGAACGCCAACGCCTACACCCGGCCCGCGGACGGCGTCATTCTCGAGCCGCGCCTGCTGACGTTCCTCGAGACCCGCAAGCGCGTCTATTCCGTGTACGAGCGATACGAGCCCGAGCTGCGCAGTCTGCAGAAGAAGGCGGAGAGCGCCGGCGACAAGCTCACTCCGTCCGACCTCTGGGCAGCGGGAGGCAAGCTCGCCGAGGCCTTCGGCGAGATACGGCTCGTGCAGATGAAGGCCCTCGCGGAGCTCGGGATGAGCGAGGCCGAGTACCGCGACATCCAGCTCGCCGTCTACAAGAGCGCGTGGGCCTCGGACACGGAGAAGCAGTCCGGGAAGATGCCGGCCGAGGCCGTCTCGCAGTCGATGTCCGAGGCGGCGAAAGGGATGGACGAGGCCATGCGCGCGGGCCTCGAGGCCGCCCGGAAGGAGGGCGTGCCCGGGAGCGGCAAGGTGTCGGAAGACGACGTGAAGAAGCTCCAGGAGGAGATGACCGAGCTCGGCCAGGACGCGGGAAAGGCCCTCGACGTGCCGAAGGCCAACGTCGAGCTCTTCCGCAAGCACGAGGCCGAGATCAGGAAGTACGCCATGCACGGGCTGGCGTTCATGGGACTCTGAGGACGTGTCACCTCGCCGGGCCTGACGAAGCTCGTCAGGATGACACGCTGGGCTACAACAACGCGAGCAGTCTCAGGGCGGCGACTGACGCGCCGTCGGTGCGGGGCGGATCGGGGAACGGCAGGGCGCGCAACGGCCTCGAGCGCGGGACCGAGCCGGCCCTCGCGGACGTCCTCGTTCGACGCGAACACGGCCGGCAGGTAGCGCGGCATCTCCGCCACCATGATCGGGTACTCCGGGAAGTCGCCGCGATCGGTGTAGACGAGCCGCGTTCCCGCCCCGATGCAGTCGGTCACGATGCCGTAGCCGGGCTTCGTCACCACCACGTCGGCGGCGCCGACGAGGTCCGGGTACTCGAGGCCGGCCGCCCCGAGCGCCGGGCCGTCGATTCGTCGGAGATTCGCCGGCGCCGGGCCGTCTCCCGCCACGCCGGTGAGCAGGAACCGGTACTCGGCCAGCGACCCGAGCGCCGCAAGCCGCAGGCCCGGGAAGGCCCAGCCCGCCGAACGAGAGGAGGACGGCGGGACGCCGCGTCGAGCCCCAGGCGTCGACGCGCCTCGGCCTTCGCCCACCGCGGGCCTCCGCACCACGAGCGGCACGTCCTCGATGCGCCGGAAGGCCGAGAGGTCGCCCGCGAAGGGCAGCCGCAGCAGCAGGGCCGCCCGCGCGTACGCCTCGGCGGCCCGCGCCGCCGCCTCGGCGAGGGCCGGCTCGCGGTCCGCCAGGTGGCCGTAGATCCAGTCCCAGGAGAAGTTGCCGAGGGCGACCGACGCGAACCCCGGCCTCCGCGGCCGCGGCGAAGGCCAGCGGCGGGATGTCGCCGAGGACGAGCCGCGCCCCGACCTCGCGCAGCCACGCCGCCTCCTGCGCGACGCGCCCGTCCCATCCCGCCATGAACGCCCGCCACGCCGCCGACCGTGCCGGCCTCGTCGATGACGAGGGCGTCCTTCTGGACGAGGCCGACGTCGCACTCGACGCGGCGCACCGTCGAGCGGCGGCCTGACGACGCCCTCGAAGAGGAACGCCGGCGCCGACGTGCACACCACGATCGCGCAGGCCGGGCGCCCGCTCGCGTACCGCCCGCAGCACCTCCGCCGTCCGCGTCGAGTGCCCGTACCCGTGCCCGGAAACGTAGACGGCGAGCGACCCGGTGTGCGTCACTGGAGACCGACGGCCAAGAACGATGTCACCCCGAGCACGTTCGGACGAGTCGGCGTGCGAGGGGTCCGCCGGCGGCTCGGCGGATCCCTCTTGGCCGGGCCGAACGGAGCTCGTCGGGATGACATGCCTACGGGTAGATCCGGTACAGCATCCGCGGGAACGCGATCGTCTCGCGCAGGTGGTCGATGCCGCAGATCCAGGTGACGACGCGCTCGATGCCCATCCCGAAGCCCGCGTGCGGGAACGTCCCGAAGCGGCGCAGGTCGAGGTACCAGCGGAACGCCTCCTCCGGCAGGTTGTGCTCGCGGATGCGCTTCAGCAGCAGGTCGTGGTCGGCCAGGCGCTCGCCCCCGCCCACGATCTCGCCGTAGCCCTCGGGGGCGAGGATGTCGGCCGAGAGGCTGTACTCCGGCTCGCTCCGGGTCGGGCGCCATGTAGAAGGCCTTGATCGCCGACGGGAAGCGGTGCACCACCACGGGCCGGTCGTACTCCCCGGCGATGATCGTCTCGTCGGTGCCGCCGAAGTCGCTCCCCATCGGCGTCGCCGAGCCCTTCGCGTGCAGGAGCTTCATCGCGTCGTCGTAGTGCAGGCGCGGGAAGGGCGGCTTCACGCTCTCGAGCTTCGCGGTGTCGCGCTCGAGGACCTTCAGGTCCTCCTTCCGCTTCTCGAGGGCCTGCGCGACGACGGAGCAGACGAGCCCCTCGGCGAGCGCCATCGCGTCGTCGAGGTGGGCGAAGGCGATCTCCGGCTCGACCATCCAGAACTCGGTGAGGTGCCGCCGCGTCTTCGACTTCTCCGCGCGGAACGTCGGGCCGAAGCAGTAGACCTTGCCGTGGGCGGCCGCCGTCGCCTCGTTGTAGAGCTGGCCGCTCTGGGTCAGGTAGGCCGTGCCCTCGTCGAAGTAGGGCACGCCGAAGAGCGTCGTCGTCCCCTCGCACGCCGCCGGGGTGAAGATCGGCGTGTCGACGAGGATGTAGCCCTGGTCGTCGAGGTAGTCGCGCACCGCCTTCACCACCGTGTGGCGCACGCGGGCGATCGCGTGCTGGCGCGTCGAGCGCAGCCACAGGTGGCGGTTCTCCATCAGGAACGCCGTCCCGTGGTCCTTCGGCGTGATCGGGTAGTCGTGGACGGCCTGCAGCACCGTGGCCGCGGTGACGTCCATCTCGAAGCCGCCGGGCGCGCGCGGGTCCTCCCGCACCCTCCCCGCGAGCTCGATCGACGACTCCTGCCCCGCCTTCTCGAGCGCGTCCCACGCCTCCGGCGGGACGGCCTTCTTCGAGACGACCGCCTGGGCGAAGCCCGACCCGTCGCGGACGATCAGGAACTGCAGCTTGCCGCTCGAGCGCTTGTTGTGGATCCAGCCCCGGACGAGCACCTCCTCGCCGAGCGTGGCCCCGGAACTCCTCGATGCGCACCGTCTTCATGTCGTCGGTCTCCGTCAGGCGAGCTCCGGCACGTGGCGGGCGAGCGTGCGCCACAGCCGCTCCAGCTCCGGGTAGCGCGAGAGGTTGTGTCGCGCGTGGGCGAGGTTGCGCGGGATGTAGGGCAGGTAGACCGGGTTCTGCCGCACCGTCGCCATGTAGCCGAACGTCCCGAGCGCCTTCAGGTTGCGCTGCACGCACATGAGGTCGAAGCGGCGGCGGAAGACCTCGCGCGGCTCGTCCGGGCGTCGCCTTCTGCCGGAAGCGCTCCTTGAGCTCCTCCTGCAGCTCCTCGGGCACGTCCACGTAGGCGTCGCGCAGGAGCGAGGCGAGGTCGTAGGTCGCCGGCCCCATGCGCGCGTCCTGGAAGTCGATCCAGTAGAGCCGCCCGGCGTGCAGCATCAGGTTGCGGCTGTGGTAGTCGCGGTGGCACAGGACGCGCGGCCACGACGCGATCTCGCGGCTCAGCTCGTGGAAGGCCTCCGCCAGCGTGGCGCGGTCCTCGACCGTGAGGTCGCAGCCGCGGTGGCCCTCGAGGAAGTGCTTGAGGAAGTAGTGCAGCTCCCAGGACAGCTTCTCGATGTCGAACGCGATCCGGAAGCAGTCCGCCTTCTGCGGGCTCTGCCGCGGCCTTCCGCTGGAGCTGGGCGACCTCGTCCACCGCCTCGCGGTAGAGCTCGTCGCGCTTGCCGTCGCTCACGTCCCTCAGGACCTCCTGCAGCGTCCGGTCGCCCAGGTCCTCCTGCAGCACGATCCCCCGCGGGCCGTCCACGTCGACGGTGGCCGGCACCGGCAACGCCGTACCCCTCGAGCAGGCCGTGGACGGCGAGGTAGCTGAGCTCCTCGGGCAGGAATGGCTCGGGGTAGAGCGCGAGCACGAAGCTCGCGCTCCCGTCCACGAGGCGGTAGTAGCGCCGCGTGGAGGCGTCGCCGGACAGGGCCGCCACCCGGGTCTCCCCCGCGTCGCCCCGGACGCTTCTCCTCCAGGTACTGGTGGATGAGGGCGATCGCCCCCTCTGCGTCCGCCGCCGCGCCGCCGGTCCTCGTAAGGCTCAAGGAAGCTCCACCCACGCCATGTCTCCCCGGCGCTCCACCCGGCCGCCCGCTCCGCCGCCCGCGTCGAGCGCCGCCGCCGGCATCACGATCACGTCCTCCGCCCTCTCCCCCGCCCGCACCACCGCGCCCGTCGCGACGATCGCGCCCGAGACCCGCGCGCCCGCCTCGACGACCGCGCCGTCCCACAGGACGCTGCGCTCGACCCGCGCCCCAGCCGCGACGCGCGCCCCGCTCCCCACCACCGACCGTCGGAGCCGGGCGCTCGCGGCGACCCGGGCCTTCCCGTCCACGAGGACCCGGTCCCGGCCGCGGCCCGGCAGCAGCCGCAGCTGCGCGTCGCGGTACAGCGACGGGCGGCCGAAATCGTACCACGCGCCCCGCGTGCGCACGCCGTGCAGGTGCGCACCCTCGGCCAGCAGCGGGATGTAGAGGTCGAGCACGCTGTCGGACGGCGCCCTCGGGCAGCCGGTCGAGGAGCGCCGGGTCGAGGACGTGCACGCTCGCGAACATCGTGACGGCGCCGCGGGCGCGGCGCCGGGCGGCCGGCGATCGACAGGATCCGCCCTGCGCGGTCCGACACGACCGGCGAGTAGGCGTACGGGACCGGGTTCCGCCGCAGCGCGAGCGTCGCCCGCGCGCCCGACGCCCGGTGGCGCGGCCAGCGAGCCGGCGCAGGTCGAAGTCGAAGAGCACGTCGCCGTTCACGAGGAGCAGCGGCTCGTCGCCGAAGACCTCGCGCACCGCCCGCGGCCCGCCGCCCGTGCCCAGGATCTCGTGCTCCGCGAGTAGCGGATCCGCAGAGCCGAAGCGCCGCCCGCTCCCGAGCGCCGCAGCGACGCGTCTCCGGCAGGTGGTGCAGGTTCACGACCACGTCCCGCACCCCGGCCCGGGCAAGGCTCTCCATCGTCCAGTGGAGGAGCGGCCGGTTCAGCACGGGCAGCGCCGGCTTCGCCCGCAGCAGCGTCAGCGGGCGCATCCGCAGGCCGAGGCCCGCGGCCAGGACCATCGCCTTCATTCCGGGAAGACCATGTCCCCCTGGCCGCCGCCGGCGAAGAAGAGCCCGACGTAGGACTCGGTGACGTAGTCGGAGGGCGAGAAGCCGAGCTCGGCCGCGACCGCGTGGATGCCTTCGCTGGTCGCCCTCGATCTCGACGAAGGCGCCGATCGGCGTCTCGTCCACCTCGATCTCCTGCCCGCGGTGGGTCCAGGTCTCGCGGTACTTCTGGTAGCGGAAGAGCCGGCCGGTAGCCGAGGTTCCGCAGGATCGCCCGGACCTGCTCGGGCGCGTCCACCGACGTCTCGCGCTCCTCGCGCGACTTGACCCCGCCCTCGATCTCGCGCGGGCCCTTGAAGGTCAGGACGGCCGCCGTGGGGCGTCTGCCGCAGGCGCAGCACCGTGCCGCTCGCGCGGAGCGTGCCGGCCTTGTCGTCGAAGAGGACGTTGTCCTCGAAGTGGCGCTCGCGGACGAGCTCGGCGCCCAGCCGCCGCAGCTCCTCGCGCGCCGCCTCCGCGGAGGCGACGCGGAGCTTGACCTCGGTCTCCCTCGGCTCGTCCATCCCTCCGCCCTCAGGCGGTCGGCTCGACCACCCGCACCTTCATGTCGATCCGGTCGTTCGGGTTGTCGCGGCCGTCGCGCGGCGCGTTCACGATCTTGTCCGCGACCTCCATCCCCCGCACGACGCGGCCGAAGGCGCTGTACTGCCGGTCGAGGAACGTCGAGTCGGCGACGCAGACGAAGAACTGCGACCCGGCGCTGTTCGGGTCCTGCGCCCGCGCCATCGAGACGACGCCCCGCTTGTGCGACGTGTCGTTGAACTCGGCCTTGATCGTGTAGCCCGGGCCGCCCGTGCCGTGGCTCGCCTTCGACCCCTTCGCGTCCTTCGTGTTCGGGCAGCCGCCCTGGATCATGAAGCCGGGGATCACGCGGTGGAACGTGGTCCCGTCGTAGAAGCCCTTCCGCGCGAGGTCGAGGAAGTTCTTCACGTGCCCCGGCGCCTTGTCGGCCAGGAGCTCGATCTCGATCTCGCCGAACTTCGTCTCGATCACCGCGCGGGCCGTCTCGGCCATGAGGACCTCCGTGAGCAGCCTCCGACTCTATCCGAGCGAGGCAGTGAATGCGAGCCTATGCGTTTGCCCTCGGCCACCGCCTCGAGCAGCCGGTCGATCTCGTCCTCGAACCGGCTGTCGCCCGTGCGCAGCAGGATCCTCCGCGCCGCGTCGCGCTGGCCGGCCCGCGCCAGGCACAGCGCGCGGTCGAGCCGCGCCTCCGGCGGCAGCAGCCACCCGTCGCCCTTCGCCTCCAGCGCGTCGACGGCGGCGAGCGCTTCCTGGGCGCGGCCTGCCCGGTACGCCTCGACCGCGGCCTTGAACTCGGGCGGGAAGGGCTCGTCCTCGCCGGGGACGAGGCCCTCGGGCAGCAGGCCGGGCGGCGGCGGGAGCGGACGAGCGGTCGACCGGCCGGCGGTTCCAGGATGGCGCGCGGCACCGTCTCCGTGCACGTCCACGCGCTGAAGCGCCGCGAGGGCGGCGCCCAGCTCGGCGCCGAAGGGCGCCTGGAGCACGGCTTGGGTCCAGCCGCCGCGGGCGACGAGCAGGAGCGACCGCGGCTTCAGCTGGAGCCGGGCCTCGAGGTCCCTCCCGAGCAGCAGGGGCCACGGTCGCTTGTAGAGCGCCGAGCACCTGCCGCAGCGCCTGGTCCTGGTCGTCCCCCGGCGGCACCGCGAGCACGCGCACGTCCTTCGGCACCTGCCGGGCGAGTGCCTCGAGGTCGGCCGAGCAGCTGCGGCACGACGCCTCGGCCGCGTAGAGCACCGTGATCGGGGTCTCGTCCAGCCGGAACGACGGGGTTCGTCGAGAGGCGCACCCCGGGCGGCAGCTCGAACGGGCCCTCGCGGAGCTGGACCGCCTTGCCCAGCGTGGCGGCGAGGCGGCCGCGGTCGATCTCGGCCTGCGCGCTCGGCAGCCCGGCCACGTCCGCCGCGCGCGCGATCACCTCGGCCGCCTCCGGCTTGAGACCGGCGAGGCCGGCGATCGCCCGCTGGACGGTGTCGAGCGCCTCGCGCCCCCGGCCGAGATCGTTGAGCGAGCGCGCGAGGGCGAGGCCGCGGTCCGGGGTCGGGTCGAGCAGGAACGCGCGCCGCTGGTAGCGGCTCGCGGCGAGAGCGTCTCCCCGCCGCGCGAGGCCGTCCCCACCGCCTCGTAGAGCCCGGCCCGGTGGCGGCGGTAGCCGTCGCGCGCCGCCTGGAACTCGTCCTCCACCACCTCGCCCTTGCGCCCGGCGGTCACGAACTCGGTGGGCACGAACTCCGCGGTCATCGCGAGCGCGCGCCGGGCCTTCTGGAGCGCCGCCACCGCGTCCTTCGGAGCGAGCTGCACCGCTTCGGCAGCGAGGCGCTCGGCCTCGGCCATCCCCCCGCGACCCTGGGGCGCGGGGGTCTCCGCGGCGAGCGCGACGGCCAGGGCGAGAGCGAGCAGAGCGCTCAAGGCGGACCTCCTTCAATGGGCGGGCGACGGGGACGCGGCGGGCTCCACGGGCGAGGGCGAGGGCGAGGGCGGCGGGCAGGGCCAGGAGCGTCATGTCCGGCGGCAGGGGCCGCGAGACGTCGACGTGGCCGCCGAGCGACGCGACCGGCTGGTCGTCCACGAGGATCCGCACGCGGCTCACCGCCGGGAAGTTCGTGACGATGGTGTTGACGATCGAGTACACGGTGAGCAGCTCCGCCTTCGACCCGCCGGGCAGCCCCGACGCCGCCTCCGACGAGAGGTCGACGAAGGCCACGCCCCGCGCCTGCACGAAGACCTCGAGGACGCGCGTCCCCGCGGGCAGCGTCGCGACGAGGCCGGTGGTGGAGCCCTTCGCCAGCTCCTCGACGACCGTGCGCAGCTGCTGCGCGAGGTCGGACGAGAAGGCCACGTCGCGCTCCTCCGGCAGCAGGCCCTCGCGGTCCGGGGCCTCGAAGTAGAGCCGGACGCTGATCCGCCGGCCCGCTCCCGGCGTCGGCGCCCTCCGCCGCGGGGGGCGAAGTCTCCTCCGCCGCGGGCTCCTCCGCCTCCACCGAAGCCGCCGGCGTGCGCAGGAGCGCCGACCAGCGCGGCGCGGTGAGCGCGACCGTGGCGAGGAGGCCGGCGAGCCCGATCGCGGTGAGGACGTTCGCGTGGCGCGGGGTCACGGCCCGCCCGGGGAAGGCCGCGGTCCCGCCGAGGCGGGCCGAGCGCTCCCGTCGGAACCGCTCGATGCCGCGGGCGAGCGACGCGGCGATCTTCGCCTGGTAGGCGTCCGAGGCCAGCAGCTTCTCCTCGTCGGGGTTGCTGATGAACGCCACCTCGACGAGCACGGCCGGCATCGCCGCGCCCACCAGCACGCGGAAGGGCGCCTGCTTCACCCCGCGCCCCTCGCTGCCCGTGACCACCGCGAGCTCCTCCTGGATGCGCGAGGCGAGGGCGGAGGACTCCTCGAGGTGCTCGGCCTGCGCCATGTCCCAGAGGATGAGCGCGAGGTCGGAGCCCCGCGGGGCCTGGCCGAGCGGCTCCGCCGCGCCCTCCGCCTGGGCCACCCACCGCGACTCGTCGTCGCTCGCCTGGTAGGAGAGGAAGTACACCTCGCTCCCCTTCGCCCCCCGCGCGCGGCTGGCGTTCGCGTGGATCGAGACGAAGAGGTCGGCCTTGTAGTTGTTCGCGATCGCGGTGCGCTCGTCGAGCCCCACCTCCGCGTCGCGGTCGCGGGTCAGGAAGACCTGGAGGCCGCGCGCGTTGACGAGCTCGGCCCGGAGCTTGCGCGCGATCGACAGCGACACGTCCTTCTCGAGCGTGCCCCCGCGCCCCTTCGCCCCCACGTTCTCCCCGCCGTGGCCGGGGTCGATCACCACCGTCCGAACGGCCGGCTCTTCCGCCGGCCGCGGGGGGCGCGGCGGGGGCGCGAACGGACCCGCCTTCTCGCCGGGAGCGAGGGGCGGCCCGCTGAGCTCGAGCACGAGCCGCGCCGGCGACTCCTGCTCCGTCGCCTTCAGCTTCCGGAAGCGCGGGCCGAGCTGGACCGCGAAGACGTTGTCCGGGCCGCCGACGAACTGCACGGACTCGACGATGCCGCCGGCCAGCCGCCCGGGCGGGAGCGACGACGTCGACGAGGTCGCGCGGGACGGCGACGGTGACCCGACCCTGCTCCTGCTGCACGCGGAACGGCACCGTCTCGCTCGCCTCGAACACCACGCGGGCGAGGTCGCCCGACACGAACGTGCTCACCTGGACCTTCGGGATCGAGACCGGGCCGATGACGAGCACGCGCTGGGCGACGCGCCACTCGACCGGCCTCTCGAGAAACGGGGTCAGGAGCCGCGGCAGGCCCTCGACGGGAACGAGCCAGCGTCCCCCCTCGAGCGACACCGGGGACGGGAGGAGCTTGAGGTCGCCGTCTACCGAGGCGAGGCTCTTCCGTGTGGTGCAGCACCATCTCGTGGCTGCCTCGCCGGACGCTGACGGCGCCGCCCTTCGCGTCGCTCGTGAACGTCGCGCCGAAGCCGGCGAGCACGTCGTCGATCGGCGCGAGCTCGCCCTCGGCCCGGACCACGGTGGCGACCTCGCGCCGCTGGGTCGCGGTCAGGACCGTGATCGGCGCGCCGGCCGCCGCGGCGAGAGCGGGAGCGAGGGCCAGGAGGCCCACGAGGGCTCGGGAGAGGAGGAGCGGGTTCACTCGGCGGTCGAAGCCCTTCAACAAGGGCAGTTTAAGGGCACAGCGCTCGCCGCCGCAAGACCGTGTCCGCTCCCCCGAGCGAGCCGTTCTCGTCGCCTTACCCCGGGTGCAGGGCCGGTGGTGAAGTTGTTGCGATCGTCCGCCTTGTGCTCGTCGAGCGGGCAGACGGATCCCCGGTGGTTTCCGGCATGGACGAAGAACGTGCGGCGTAGAATGGCTTGAAGCAGGAGGCGATCGACCATGACCGCGGACAAGCACCCGGAGGTCACCGAGCAGGAGTCCCTGAAGGTCGCCGAGGCCTCGCGCCAGGCCGAGTGGGAGAAGCCCAGCTTCATGCGCGAGTTCTTCCTCGGCAACTTCCGTCTCGACATCATCCACCCGTTCCCGCTGCCGGGCCACGAGCGCCCGGAGTTCGCATCGTTCTACCGCAAGCTCCACGACTTCCTCCGCGACGAGGTGGACCCCGCGGAGATCGACCGCGCCGGCGAGTACCCGGCGAAGGTCCTCGACGGGCTCCGCCGCCTCGGCGCCTTCGGGATGAAGATCCCCGCGAAGTACGGCGGCCTCGGCTTCACGAACGTCGAGTACAACCGCGTGATGACCCTCATCGGCAGCTACTGCGGCAACCTGGGGGCCCTGCTCTCCGCGCACCAGTCGATCGGCGTGCCCCAGCCCCTGAAGGGCTTCGGCACCGAGGAGCTCAAGAAGAAGTACCTGCCCCGCTGCGCCGCCGGCGAGATCTCGGCCTTCGCCCTCACCGAGCCGCGCGTCGGGTCCGACCCCGCGCGCATGCTGACGACGGCGGTGAAGACCCCGGACGGCAGCGCCTACGTCCTGAACGGCAAGAAGCTCTGGACCACGAACGGCACGCTCGCGAAGCTGCTGGTGGTCATGGCCATCGACCCCGCCTCGAAGAAGATCAGCGCCTTCGTGGTCGAGGCCGACTGGCCGGGGGTGAGCGTCGAGCACCGCTGCCGCTTCATGGGCCTGCGGGCCATCTCGAACGCGGTGATGGACTTCAAGGACGTGCGCGTCCCCGCCGAGAACCTCATCGGGCAGGAGGGCAAGGGCCTCAAGATCGCGCTCACCACCCTCAACGACGGGCGGCTCTCGATCCCCAACCTCTCGGTGGGCACCGCCAAGGCGTGCCTGGGCATCGTCCGCCGCTGGGCCAACGAGCGCGTGCAGTGGGGCAAGCCCATCGGCCGGCACGAGGCGATCACCCACAAGATCTCCGACATCGCGGCGCGCACCTTCGCGATGGAGGCGGTGGCGAGCCTCGCCACCGAGATGTCGGACCGCGGCGGCTACGACATCCGCCTCGAGGCGGCGGCGGCCAAGGAGTGGAACACCTACCGGGCCTGGGAGATCGTCGACGAGACGATGCAGATCCGCGGCGGGCGCGGCTACGAGACCGAGCAGTCGCTCGCCGCGCGCGGCGACGAGCCGGTCCCGGTCGAGCGCATGATGCGCGACTACCGCATCAACAAGATCTTCGAGGGCTCGACCGAGATCATGCACCTCTTCATGGCCCGCGAGATGGTGGACAAGCACCTGCAGGTCGCGGGGGCGCTCGTCGACCCGGACAAGCCGCTCGCGGCGAAGCTCGCCGCGATCCCGAAGATGCTGCGGCTACTACGCGTGGTGGTACCCCACGCGCTGGCTCGGCTGGAGCTACTGGCCGAAGTACCGGGCGTTCGGGCCCCTGGCCACGCACCTGCGCTTCGTCGAGCGCTCCTCGCGCCGCCTCGCCCGGGCGAGCTTCCACGGCATGCTCGTCTACCAGGCGAAGCTCCAGAACAAGCAGGCCTTCCTCTTCCGCCTCGTGGACATCGCCAACGAGACTTTCGCGATGGCGGCCGCGGTCAGCCGGGCGAAGGCCCTCGCCGACCGCAAGGCCCCCGAGGGAGCGCCGGCCCTCCGAACGGCCGACGTCTTCTGCCGCTCCGCCCGCCGCCGGGTCACGGCTCTCTTCCGCGAGCTCTGGAGCAACGACGACGTGCGGCGCTACAAGCACGGAGTGCGGCGTCCTCTCCGGACAGGACCAGTGGCTCGAGGCCGGCATCGTGGAGCCGCACACGCCGAAGGCCGCGCCCGAGGCCGAGAAGCACGAGGTCCCGGTCGGGGCCTGAGGGGAGGAAAAGGTGGCCGTCAGCATCCGCAAGATCACGCTCTGGCGCACCGAGGTCGAGCACCGGCCCGGCGCGCTGGCCGAGCTCCTCGAGCCCCTGGCCGCGGCCGGGGCGGACCTCCAGACCGTGATGGGCTACCGCATCCCCGGCCAGAAGACGCGGGCGGTGATCGAGGTGGCCCCGGTGAGCAACCGCAAGGTCGCGCGCGCCGCGGAGAGCGGGGGCCTCGCCCCCGGCCGCGCCCCCACCCTGCTGGTCCTGGGCGACAACCGCCCGGGCCTCGCCACCCGCATCGCCCGTGCTCTCGCCGAGAGCGGCGTGAACATCGCGTTCCTGGTGGCGCAGGTGGTCGGGCGGCGCTACTCCGCCGTGTTCGGCTTCGAGAACGAGGCCGACCTCGACAAGGCCTCCGACCGCATCCGCGCCGCCGTCACCTCGCGCGCGCGGCGGTAGGCGGTTCGGAGTCCCTCAGTGACAGGGCTGGACACCTTGCCGGCGGTCGCCAGCCGGGACTAGACTCCGCGAGCAGCCGAGGAACCCGATGGCCACCGAGAAGCCGACACCCGTCCCCGCCGCGCCCAGGCTCGGCCGCTTCGTGCGGCGTGTCCGGAACGTCCTGATCGTCCTCGCCCTGCTCGTCGTGGGGACAGGCGCGCTCTACTTCTTCACGGCGACCCGCTGGAGCTACTCCTCCGGCGAGCGCGCCGGGCTACGTCCAGAAGTTCTCGAGGAAGGGCTGGGTCTGCAAGACGTGGGAGGGGGAGATCGCGATGGCCAACCTCCCCGGGGCGATGCCCGAGGTCTTCGCCTTCACCGTCCGCGACGACGCCGTCGCCGCCGAGATCAACCGCCAGCTGGGCGCCCGCGTGGTGCTGAGCTACGAGCAGCACCTCGGGCTGCCCGACTGCTTCGGCGAGACCCAGTACTGGGTGAGCGGCGTCCGCCGCGCCGAGCCGTAGGAGGGGTCATGGCCGACACGATCGACTTCGCGTCGCTGAGCCTGCAGGACGCCCTCGACCTCGCCATCCTCGTGGAGGAGGAGGCCCAGGAGCGCTACCTCGAGTTCGTCGACCAGATGGAGCAGCACCACACCCCGGAGGCGGCGCCGCTTCTTCGCGGCGATGGCGAAGAACGAGCAGAGGCACGGCGAGGAGCTGCGCTCGCGGCGACACTCCCTGTTCGGCGACACCCCTCTCCGGATGAAGCGCGCGATGCTCTGGGACGTCGAGGCCCCCGACTACGACCAGTCCCGGGCCTTCATGTCGGCCCGGCAGGCCATGGAGGTGGCGCTCGCTCTCGGAGACGAAGGCCCACGAGTTCTTCGTCCAGGCCATCCCCCACCTCGCCGACCCCGAGGTGAAGAGGCTCTTCCAGGAGCTGCGCGACGAGGAGGTGCTCCACCAGTCCCTCGTCCGCGAGGCCATGCGGAGCCTGCCGTCCTCCGACGAGCCGGACGCCGGCGACTACGAGGACGAGCCGGTCGCGCAGTAGCGCGGTCCGGCATCAGCTCTCGGTCACCCTCCACGAGGATTCGCCCAGCCACTTCGACGAAGGCGGCGGCCGGCATCGGGCGCGCGATGTGGTAGCCCTGCGCCTGGTCGCAGCCGAAGCTGGAGAGGAGGTCGAGCGTCCACTGGTTCTCGACCCCCTCGGCCACCACGTTCAGCCCGAGGTTGTGCGCGAGGTCGGCGGTGGAGCGCACGATGGCGGTGTCCTCGGCTCCGGTGTCTCGGCCCCGGTCTCCTCGGCCCCCTTGCCCGCCATGCCCATGACGAACGACTTGTCGATCTTCAGCTCGTGCACCGGCAGCCGCCTCAGCAGGCCGAGCGAGGAGTAGCCGGTGCCGAAGTCGTCGATGGCCACCATCACGCCCCGGCTGGTGAGGCTCGACAGCACCTCGGCGGCGCGGCGCTCGTCGCTCATCACCGCGCTCTCCGTGACCTCGACCAGCAGCCGGTCGGACCGCAGGTCGTGGGTCAGGAGGGCCTCCTCGACGTCGTCCACGATCCGCGCGTCGTGCAGGCTTCGGGCCGAGACGTTGACGGCCACCGGGAGGCGGCGCCCCGCCCGCTCCCAGCCCCGCGCCTCCCCCACCGCGCGGTCGAGCACCCATCGCGTGAGGGGGCGGATGAGCCCGGCCCCGGTCTCTTCCGCGAGCGGGATGAACTCCGCGGGCGAGCACGAAGCCGCGCTTCGGGTGGGCCCAGCGCAGGAGCGCCTCCGCCCCCACCACGGTGCGGGTCTTGAGGTCCACCTTCGGCTGGTAGTGGAGCTGCAGCTCGTTGGCCTCCAGCGCGCGGCGCAGCTCGCCCAGCAAGGCGAGCCGAGCGGGGTCGTGCGGCTCGCACTCGGCCGAGTAGAGGACGCTCGCCCCTCCGCCCAGCTTCCGCGCCGCCTGCACCGCCGAGTCCGCGTGGCGCAGGAGCGTCTCCGCCTCGGTGCCGTGCTCCGGGGCGACCGCCATCCCGACGCTGGCCGAGACCTCGATCGGGCAGCCGCTGCACCATGAACGGCCGCTCGAGCGAGCCGAGGATGCGCTCGCCCACCTGCCGCGCGAAGACGGCGTCGGCGTCGGGCAGCAGCACGCCGAACTCGTCGCCCCGCAGCCGCGCCACCCGGTCCGCGTCGCCCAGGGCGTCGCCGAGCCGCGACGGCCAGCTCGCGCACGATCAGGTCGCCGTTGTGGTGGCCGAGCGTGTTCGTGACCTCGCGGAAGCGGTCGAGGGCGAGGATCAGGAGCGCGAGCGGCCGCTCCGTGCGGACGGACTCGGCGAGGGCCCGGCCCAGCCGGTTCTGGAGGAGCACGCGGTTGGGCAGCCCGGTGAGCTGGTCGAAGAAGCGCATCCTGCGCAGCGACTCCTCGGCCAGCCTCTGCTCGGTGACGTCGAGGACGAAGCCGCGCACGAAGCGCGCCTTCCCGTCGGGGTCCGGCAGCACCCGCCCCTCGTCGCGCCACCACACGCACGCGCCCCTCGCGGTCGAGGATCCGGTACTCGGAGGCGAAGCGGCCTCCCGAGCGCGCAGGCGTCGCGGAACTGGCGCAGCACGCGCTCACGGTCCTCCGGGTGCAGGCGCCGCACCCACATGTCGGGCTCGGCGAGCCACTCCCCGGGGGTGAAGCCGGTCATCGCGAGCAGCTGCGGGCTCACGTAGGCGCGGCTGCCCGCGTCGTCGGCCCAGGCCACGTAGGTGAGGGCCGGGATCTCCTCGATGAGGGCGCGGTAGCGGTCGCCCGCCTCGGCGTCCTTGCGTCCCTCGGCCTTTCGGAACTCGGAGCGGGCCCGCTCGCGCTCGACGGCGGCCTTCAGCCGGTCGAGGTCCCCGCCGCGCACGCAGTCGCTCGCGCCCGCCCGCACGAGGGCGACGATGTCGTCCTCGGTGAAGTCGTCCGCGAGAACCACCACGGGCGGGAAGTCCCCTCGCTCGGAGGCCATGTGCAGAACCCGGAGCGGGGGGACGCCGGTCGCGTCGGCCCAGGCCAGCACGAGATCGCAGCCGGGAGCGATCCTCTCGAGCTCGACCTCGCCGGGAGCCAGGAAGACGGCGGGTTCGTAGCCGTCCTGCTCGAGGTGCCGAGGCCACTCTCAGCGCGGCACCGTGCGCATCCCCGACGACCACGACCTTGAGCGCCTTGTCCATGGCCTTCTGCCCCCGTTCGCCCTTGGCTGGCGTATCCGTGGCCCAACACACTATCTAACCGGAGATTATACAGCTTCTCTCAAGTCCTCGGGAGATCCCGGAAGTGATCCCCGGAGAGGTTGAGCGCCCGCCCGAAGCCGAGGACCATCCTGCCTCCCTGGATCTCGAGACGGTACAGCGTGAAGTCCGGCAGCTGGAGCGTCACGGCCGCCTGGGGGAAGCGGCCCAGGAAGGCGCGCGCTGACGGCTGGAACTCCGGCCGGTCGCCGCGCAAGGGGTCCACGACTCCCTCGAGTTGCAGACGCGGGACCTGGAGGGGGTCCGTCCCGGCCGTGTCGGGCTCGTGGATCATCCCGCTCCACGGGGCGCCCGCCACGAGGCCCTTGGCGTGGCGCGCCAGGCTCGAGGACTGGACGATCAAGGCGGCGCGGTCGTCGGTGACGGCGTAGGGCAGGAGGCCGACGATCGGCTCTCCCTCGGCCACGACACCGAGCGCGACGAGCCTCTGCCCCAGGAGCAGCCCGCCGAGGCGGGCCGAGTCTTCCGGTGTCATGTGTAGGAGCGCCTCCTTCCCGGAGGGATCGGGCGGGACCGGCTCGTCGGGACGCAGTTGTAGCAGCCCCGCTCGGCGAAGGTCAAGAATTTCCTGGAAGCCGCGCTTCCGGGGACGTTCGCCACCGAATCCGGCGCCCCGCCTCGACTTCATCCCCCGGCGAACACGTGAATGGGCCCATTGCGGCCGGCCGGCCGCGTACCCTTCCCCCCTGTAGCGAAGGAGAAGCGAATGTGGGAGAAGCTGAAGGACGAGCGGCATGACAGTCTTGCTTCTCTCCGCCAACTCTCCGACGCCGAGCTCATAGCGCGGGTGAAGAGCCTCGCCGCCCGCGAGCGCCGCGCGACCGCCCTCCTCGTCGCGCATCTCGCCGAGCTCGATACCCGCGACGTGCATCTGCGCGCGGGGTACTCCTCGCTCTTCGTCTACTGCCGGGACGCCCTCGCCCTTTCCGAGCACGAGGCCTTCAACCGAATCGAGGTCGCACGCGCCGCCCGCCGCTTCCCCGTCATCCTCGGGCCCCTCGCCGCCGGCTCCGTCAACCTCACGACGGTGAGACTGCTCGGCCCGCACCTGACCCCCGACAACCACCGGGGCGTGCTCGAGTCGGCTCGAGGCAAGAGGAAGGCGGAGGTGGAAGAGATCGTGGCCAGGCTCGCCCCCTTTCCCGAGGTCCCGGCCTTCATCCGGAAGCTCCCGGGACTGAAGCCAGCGCTTCCACCGCCGGAGTTTCGCGGTCCGGCGGGCCAGGTCGTTCCGTTCGCTCCGGCACCGGCCGCGCCTCACCCGCCTTCTTCCCACCCGAGGCCTTCCGGCGAGGTCACCCCCTTGGCGCCCGATCGCTACCGGCTGCAATGCACGATCGGCGGCGCAACACTCGAGAAGCTGCGGCTCGCCAAGGACATGCTGCGGCACGCGATCCCCTCGGGCGACGACGCGACCATCCTCGACCGGGCCTTCACGTCCCTGCTCGCGGATCTCGCGCGGACGAAGTTCGCGGCCGCGGAGAGCCCCCAGCCTCCCCGCGCGGCGGCGCCGAGATCGCGCCATGTCCCGGCGGAGGTCAAGCGCGCGGTCTGGGTGCGCGACCTGGGGCGCTGCGCGTTCGTGGCCCCGGACGGCCGCCGCTGCAACGAGCGCGCGTTCGTGGAGTTCCACCACGTGCGGCCGTACGCGGTGGGGGGCGCGGCCAGCGCCGAGAACATCCAGCTTCGATGCCGCCGACACAACGACTACGAGGCGCGGGTGTACTTCGGCACGGGGCAGGTCGGCGACGGTGGCGGCTTCGTCCAGGAGCCGGTCGCGCCGTACGTCCCTTGAAACCGCTCGAGCCCAGCCTGACGACGGAGGATGTATGCAGGAACCCCGACCGTCGCGAATCCAGCTCTCGACGTCGTATGTGCGACCGGCGGTGCAGAGCTGCACCAGCTCGCGAAGGTCCTCGCCGTGAGGGGCGAGCCGGCGCTCAACAGTTGAGGGAGATCTCGAGTCCGAACGTACCGCCTTCTTCACCCCGTCGGCGAAGCTCGCCCGATCGAGTGCCGCGGCGGCTGTCCTATCGACGGGAGTCGGCCCCAGCGGCCGTCGGCTACTTGCGTCTGCGCTTCGGCGGCTCGAGCCTGGCAACGGCATATCCAGGTCGATAGCGCAGCTTCACCCCTGCCCGCTTCACCTCGAGCACGATCTTGCGGAACTTGCCGTCCCGCGCCGGGTTGTCGGACTTGTAGCCGATCACGTACTGGCAGCCCAGCTCATCGAGGATCGACCGGTAGATCGCGGCAAGCTCCTTCGAAGCGTGCGGCTCGAAGACGCGCCCGCCGGTCGCCTGGGCGATCCCGGCGAGAAAGGCCCGGGCTCGCAGCGTCTCGGTCGTGCCGGGCGGCAGATGGCTGGTGAAGGCCACGGGGTAGACGGTCGCCGAGCTCGCCCGCAGCATGCGGAGGAGCTCGTCCGGGGTCGTCCGGCTCGTCGTGTCGTCGCCGTCCGTGAAGACGATCAGCACCTTGCGACCCGCGGTGTCGGCCACCCGGGAGAGGTAGACCGCGATCGCGTCGTAGAGGGCGGTGTATCCCTCTCCCTTCGTCTCGAGGATGCGGCCGAAGATGCCCTGCTGGTTCTCCGAAGTGTACCGCGAGAGGCGGATGTCACGGTCGAAGAAAACGAGGAGAAGGTCGCGCGCGCGCGGGATCGCGTCGAGGAAGCGGATCGCCGACTCCTGGCTGAGCCGCAGGTTCTCGCGCATGCTCTCGCTGGTGTCGAACAGCAGGCCGAGGTTGAGGGCGAGCTCCTCGCGCTCCTCGGGCCGCGATGCGGGCGCGAAGATCAGCACCTGCTGTTCCCGACCGTCTTCGCGAAGAGCGAAGTCCTCGGGGTGCAGGTCGCTAACGAGCCCGCCCCCTTCGTCGCGGGCCGTCACGGTCACCTCGACGACCTCGAGCCCGACCGGGAACACCGGGGGCTGCTGCGCCGGGGCGGAAGCCGCTCGAATGGCCGCGATTCCGGTGGCCGCAGCCACGGCGAGGCCGGCGAGCGCGCGAGTCACGGCGCCTTTGTTCCTCCCGAGCGTTTCGATCAGTCTAGCGCAGGATCGCGGTGTGGCGTCAAGAGACGCGACCGCGGCGCGACCGCGCCCCACGGCTAGTGGCGCCGTCCGCGTGTCGGGGACGAGCCGGGGACGCCCGGTGGCCGGTCGCGGCTACGTCGAGCTCACCGGCTACGCGCGCTCGATGCAGAGCGTCTTCTAGGTGTCGCCCTCTGGCGCCCTCGCCGCCCGGCGCCGTTCGCGCGTCGACCGGTCCGGCGCTGTCACGGCTTGGGCTTCTCGGCCGCCTCCGGACTCGCCGCCTTCTTGCGCAGCGCCTCGAGCCGCTCCACAAGATCGGGCCGCGGCTGGAGCGCCACTGCCCGCTCGAGAGCCGTGATCGCCTGCGCGGTCCGACCGGCGCCCGCCCGCATCTCGGCGAGCTGCCAGTAGCCGAACCAGGACTCGGGGAGCAGCTCGACGTTGAGCTCGAGCAGCTTGAGAGCGCCCGTTGTGTCGCCGCCCTGCTGGACGGTGTTCGCGGCCTCGGTGAGCGACACGTCGCCGAAGTCGTAGGTGGCACGGCCGTAGTAGCGCTGCCGCAGCTCACGGAAGCGCGCGGCGGCCGCGTCGACGCCGCCCTTGTCGTAAGCGGCCAGGACCTCGTCGGTCAGCGATCGCGGCCGCGCGACGCCCCGGTGGCACGTCGCGCAAGTCACCGTCACGTTCGGTTCGACGCGCTCGACCATGCGGGGCAGCTCGTCGCCGTTGATCGCCTGCGTCATGCGCATCATGATTCGCGCGTTCTTCTTGGCGGCCTTGGTGTCGGCGGCGAAGTCCATCGCCTCGAGCGGCTGATCCTCGGTGCCGACGTGGCAGTAGGTGCAACGCACGCCGAGCGCGCGGGTGAAGCCTTTCATCGCGTCGACCACCTGCTTGACGGTCGTGCCCTCCGGCATCGCCTGCACGTTCTTGAGCGAGTCGGGCGGGAACTTGCCCTGGGCCTCTGCGGACGCTGCTGCGACCATCAGCGCCGCCCCAGAAACACACAGCCTTCGCGTCCATGCCGCTGCGGGCAACGACATCTCGGCACCTCCTTTGCGACCCGCCCCCTGAGGGATGCTATCCGCATCTTCGGGGCACGTCGCCCGGATCCGCCCGGGGAGCGCTCCGTCGCGCGGAACCCACCAACGCACAGACCGCCCCGCCCCGTGGTCCACCCCACGCAGTCGCCCCGCCGCTACGCCACCTCGTCTGCCCCGCGGCCGCGCCCTCCGCCCTCATCCTCGTCACCGAGCACCTTGAGGGGATGGGGCAGGTGGTGCCGCTCGGCGGGGCCGAGTGGCGGGACGAGTGCTAGCGTTTGCGAAGCGCCTCGTCCCGCATGTCGATGCTCAGGGTCGTCAACTCGCCCGGCTTGATGATCACGACCCTTCGTAGGGGCTGGTAGTCGGGATGCACGAGCAGGACGGCGTGCCGTCCGGCCGGGAGGGGTACAGGGCTCAGCGGGGTGCGGCCGCGCTTCACATCGTCGACGGAGACCTCCGCCCACGGCTTGGCCGTGATCCGTAGCGAGCCAGGCTGAGCGTCGGGGGAGGCAGTCGACGCTGGCGGAGTCAACGCGGGAGGCAGCGTCGGGCCCCGGGAGAAAGACGCCTCGCCCGACCTCGTGGCCGCAGCGGAGACACCGGATGCGGGACTCGTCGAGATCGACGCCGTGCCTGGAAGCTCCGTGCCTGGAGCCTTCGCTCCCTGCGGTGACGCTGGCGGGGTCCGCTCGGAGGGGGCGAGAGAAGGGAGCGCGGGCACGCGGGCCACGGCACGGGCGGCCGCCGCCTCCGCCGCCGCGGTCTCCGCCGAGCGGCGCGCCCGGTCGAAGCCGTCGCCGGCTTCGACGAGCTTCTGGGTGGCTTCGGCATACGCACCTCGAGCTCGCAGGGTCTCGGCGTCCTTTACGAGACTCGCCGCTGCCCGAAAGAGCTCGGTGTCGGCGGCGCCGGCGTGCTCCGCATCGGCCCGCGCCGTATCGGCCACCCGTCTCGCCTCTTCGGCTTCACGCTTGAAGTACCGGTTCAGCCGTGCCGAGAGCTCCGCCGCCACCGGATGATGGGTGTCGATGGCCAGGACCTGGCTCAGCGCCCGAGTGGCGGTGGTCACGTCTCCGCGCTCCAGCGCGGCCTTGCCTTCCCGGGCCGCGGCGTCGAGGGAGGCCAGGGTTTCTCGCACGGTGGTCACCACGCTGCGGGCCCCGTCGTTGTCCGGTTCGAGAGCCAGCGCGCCCTCGGCCTGGCGGGACGCTTCGGCGTAGTCCTTGTTCTGAAGCTCGACGCGAGCCAGCTCCACGCGACTGGCCACGACCGCCGCCCGTAGGGCGGCTTCCTGCTTCCATGCGCGCTCGGCCGGCGCGACCGGCCCTGACGGCCGGAGGAAAATCCACGTGAAGCCCAGAACGGCGAGCACGAATGCCGCCACCAGCATTCCAGGGAGGAGCCCGCGGCTGGGCCGAGACGCCGACAGGGCCGACAGCGCGGACGCCGTTCGCTCGGGTCGAGCCGTGCTCTCGGAAATCGGCTCTCCCGTTTCCGCCTCGAGACGCGGTGCGGTGGAGCCGAACACCGGGCCGCCGGTCCCAGTCGTTTCGCGAAGCACCGTGGGAGTGAAGGAGACAGTCGGGAGGGTTGGCGAGGGCACCGTCGACCCGTCGTAGGGTGCGCCATCGTCGGTGGGCGGGGCGACAGTCTCCGGCGACGCGCCGAGGTGCTGGCCGTCGGCGAGGGAGAAGGCGACCGTTTGTGCCGTGGCCAGGCCGTGCCGCGCCCGCCGCACTGCCTCTCCCATCTCGCCGGCTGACGCGTAACGGCGGTCGGGCGCCTTGGCGAGCGCCCTCTCCACGATCGTCGCGAGTCCCGCCGGCAAGCCCGGCACGGCGCGGGCGAGGGGCGGCGGGTCGTGCTCGAG
Source organism: uncultured Acidobacteriota bacterium (assembly GCA_963697835.1). Taxonomy (GTDB): domain Bacteria; phylum Acidobacteriota; class Vicinamibacteria; order Fen-336; family Fen-336; genus DATBSL01. The sequence continues at coordinate 721,282 of CAVOPG010000002.1, forward strand.
CACCTCGAAGAGGGTGGCGTGGATGTTCTCGGCGTCGAAGGCCTTCCGGCCCGCCAGCAGCTCGTACAGGATCGCTCCCACCGAGAAGAGGTCGGAGCGGCCGTCGACCGGCTCCGCCCGGACCTGCTCGGGGGACATGTAGTTGGGCGTGCCCATGACGGTCCCCGTGCGCGTCATCTCCGACGCGCCGAGCCGGGCGAGGCCGAAATCGAGGAGCTTCGCAGTCCCGTCGGGCGCCACGTGGATGTTGGCGGGCTTGAGGTCACGATGGACGATTCCCTTGGCGTGGGCAAAGGCGAGCCCGTCCAGGACCTGCTCGACGATCGCGAGGGGGCTGTCGAGCCCGCGCAACGCGCGGCGCTCGATCAGCTCCCGGAGGTCGGTACCCCGTAGCAGCTCCATCACCAGGTAGGTCTGCCCGGCCGCCTCGGCGAACTCGAAGACGGAGACGATGTTCGGGTGGTTCAGCTGGGCTGCCGAACGGGCCTCTCGCTGGAAGCGCTCACGGTACCGCTCCTCGGAGAGGAGGCTGGCGGAGATCGTCTTGATGGCCACGAAGCGGCCGAGCGCGGCATCCTCGGCCTTGTAGACGACACCCATGGCCCCCTGGCCGATCCTTCCGACGATCCGGTACTTTCCGATCTGGGTGGGATCCATCCGCCGCAAGCTCGAGTGCGGACGATCCTAGCACGCACCCCGGAGGGAGCCGCGGAGAAGGGCTCAGGGCATCGCACGGCGGAACCGGTCCCGCGCCCGCATGAACGCCCGAGCCGCCGCCGCGTAGGTCCGGGCCCGGAGTGCCGCCTCGCCGTCGCGCGCCAGCGCCGCTCCTTCCTGGTAGCCGTCGGGTCGGCCACCCGGAGCTTTCTCCGCGGCCTGCCGCGCCTCTTCCATCGCGCGGCGGGCGAGGTCGGCCTGCGGCGCGAGCGCCTTGTCGAGAGCCGGGACCAGGTCGCTGGCGGCGGCCTGGTCGGGATCGGCCTGCAGGAGCTGCCAGAAGGCGGCGGCGGCCCCCGCGGTGTCGCCCCGGGCGAGGGCGGCGCGGGTTTCGGTGAGGGCCGTCTCGACGAGACGGTCTCGCGCCAGTCGCGCGGCGGCCATGACCTCCCTGGCGGACGCGCTGCCAGGATCGTAATTCAAGGCGCGCCCCGCCTGTCGCACCGCGTCGACGGGGTCGCCGGCGGAAAGCTTCTTGCGGGCCAGCTCGACCTGCGTTTCCACGAGGGCGTGCGTCAGCACGTCGACCTCGGAAGGCGAGGAGAAGGCGGCGGGTGCATCGGCCGGGCGAACCCTCGGACGGCGGGCGATCGCCACCGCTCCCAGCAGCACCATCACGACGAGGCCGGTCAGCCAATAGATGGCTGATCTCGGCCGCCGTCGTCGCGGCGTCACACCGGCATCTGCCGATCGCTTGAAGACGGCCCCGCGCACCCGGACCGATGCGGGAAGACCGGATGGACCGCCGGACGGCGCCAAGGCGAGACCAGGCAGCGGTTCACCCCCTCTGCCCGCCGCGATGGCCTGGCGCGCCGCGGCGAGGAACCCACCGAACTCGCCCGCGTCGGCGAAGCGCTCGGCTGCCTCGCGGCTCATGGCGCGCTCCAGCACCTGGGGCAACACCGCCGGAAGATCGGGACGCAACGTGGCGATGGGCGTCGGCTCGGCCCGCATCACCTTGTACATCACGGAGTGGAGCGAATCCGCGTCGAACGGCTTCTGCCGGGCGAGGAACTCGTAAAGGATCGAGCCGAGGGAGAAGACGTCGGAACGTACGTCGACATGCTCGCCCCGCACCTGCTCGGGCGACATGTAGTGAGGGGTGCCCATGACCAGCCCGCTTCGGGTGATGTCCGACCCGCGAAGGCGGGCCAGGCCGAAATCCATGATCTTCACCTGCCCATCCGGGAGGAGGTGGATGTTGGCCGGCTTGAGGTCGCGGTGCACGATGCCGTGCAAGTGGGCGAAGGCCAGGCCTTCCGCGACCTGCTGCACGACGTCGAGCCTCTCGTCCAGTGCCTCGAGCTGCCCTTCGGCCAGCGCTCGGCGAAGGTCGACGCCTTCGAGCAGCTCCATCGCGATGTAGAGCCTGTCCTCCTCCCGGCCGAACTCGTAGACCGTGACGATGTGGCGATGGTTCAGGAGGGCCGCGGCCTGGGCCTCTCGTTCGAAGCGCCGGCGGCGGGTCTTGTCGCCACTCGCCTCGGCGGCGATGACCTTGAGCGCGACGTGCCGGTCCAGCGCCGGATCGTAGGCCTTGTAGACGTGGCTGGTCGCTCCTTGCCCAATCTCGGCGACGATCCGGTACCTCCCGATCTGTTCCAAGGACGTCGCGATGATAGCACCCGCTCAGAACGGCCCTTTGCCGTCGCCACCGCCGCTCCCTGCCGTTTCGCCCTGGTGTGAGGGGTAACGTATGATCCGCCCATCGTCCCCTTGCTTTGGAGGCGCCCTTGAGAGAGCTCCTGGCCGTGTTTCTCTCCGCCGGCTTCGTTGCGCCTCCGACGCCCGAGACCCCTTCGCCGCTGGACAAAGCTCTGCAACTCTACGTGGAGGGGGCCTTGGGCGACGCCGTCCTGGCCTTCGATGCTGCCATCCAGGCGATGCCTCCGTCGGCCTCCACGACGCCGAGCCTCGTGAAGGCGTATGTCTACAAGGGCGCCGCCCTGGTGGGGCTCGGGCAGGAGGAGCCGGCGAAGGCGAGCTTCCGGGAGGCCCTGGCCCTGGACGTCAGTCTCCGCCTCTCGAAGACGGAGTTCCCCGATCGTGTCGTGCGTGTCTTCGACGCGGCGCGTAAGGGCAAGCAGAAGTCCGTCATGGAGAGGCCGAGCACCGCACCGAAGAAGGCGGGAATCGGAGCCCTCGGGGTGGGGGCCATCGTGGGAGGCATAGCCCTGGCCGGCGGAGCGGTGGCGGTGGCGGTGACCTCGGGTGGCGACAACAATGCGACCGACCTGCCGCCCTACGAGGCAGGGGGAAGCTACGCGGTCACTTTCCTCGGCAGCATGCCTCCGCCCGGCAGCACGATCGGGGTGGGCAGCGGGGCCGGCCCGAGGACCTTTCCCCTGTCCATGACGTTCTCCCTCCGCGCGGGAGCCGCGGCGGTCGGCGACTTCCGTGCGGACCTGTTCAAGGACGACAGGGACTGCGCCATGGGACAGCTGGTGCCGTTCTCGGTCGCCGCAGGGGCCACGGTGACGATCACTGTCCCGTCGGCGACCTTTCTGCCTGACCCCGCGTGCGCGCTCCCGGTCACGACCAATCGGATCGCCGTCCAGCTATTGGGTGCCACGTTCTCGGGGGGCATCGAAGGGATCGCCTACTCACTCGTGCCGTAGACCCGCGCGCGACCTAGCGCAAGAAAGGGACCGGAATCGGGCGCAGACGGCCACGACGAGGGCAGCCGTCAGGAGGGTCTTCAAGACGGGCGCTCTCCGGGCCTCGGCCAGCAGCTCGTCCTCGAACTCCGCCAAGCACCTGAACACAAAGCGCTTGGAATGGTGGAGGCGGCGGGAGTCGGGCTATTCTAGCCTATTGATAGCGCGTAAGTTATTGGGATTCCTGAAACGCCTGAAGCGCTGGACTATATAGAAACCCCTATGACAGGTACGCCACAGGTACACGGACGTGCCTCCAGCCCTCGCTGGCCGCTCTCGTGCGGGCGGAAGCAGAGCCGTTCGTAGTTCGCGTCGTCCTGGCCGCGGAACACCAGGCCCGGGAAGCTCTGCGCCGCATTGGGTCGAGTCGGGCGGAACTCCTGGGACGGCCGAGTACCTCCCTGCCTACCGGCACCCCGCCTCGAAGCAGAGGTTCCGACCGAAGGACGGCAACACGTGGTTCTGGAATCGGTCGGCCACGCGGCTGGTGTGCGTCCCCGGGTATACCTCGAAGCCGTGCGCGATGCCGTACGTCTCGAGGGCCTCGTGGAGCTTGACGGCGTCGGCGCGCAGCCCGTCCTGGTCGCCGACGTCGATCGCGATCGCCCGGTACTGCCGCAGGTTGCCGACATACTGGTCCAGGAACGCGAGCGGCGCGTTCGCCGCCCACTTCGCCAGGACGTCGGGCTGAGCGACGCCGTCCTTCGTCGGCAGGTCGAGGTAGAGCGGCGGGTTCTTCGGGTTCGGCGACCACGCGGCGGCACTCGCAAGCTGCGCTCGCGTGAAGAACGGCAGGTCCTTGCCGTCCGCCGGCGACTTCAATGCGGCGGCCGCCTTCTCGACCTCCGCGTTGGCCGGCCCCGTCCCGCGCGGCGCGAGGCAGCACGGGCTCATGACGTAGAGGCTGCCGAAGACATCCGGGTGCTTCATTCCGATGCGAGTCGCGCCGTAGCCGCCCATCGAGTGGCCCACGAGACCGCGGCTCGTCCGCTCGGGGATCGTCCGGTAGTGAGCATCCACGTACGCCACGACGTCGTGCGCGATGTAGCGCTCGAAGTCGCCGGTCGTGACCGAGCTCGAGTACATCGAACCGTTGTGCCCAGTCTTCGAGTCGGGCAGCACGACGATCATCTCCTTCGCCCCCAGCGCGAAGGCGCCCTCGATCGTCTGCGGGACGTGGATCTCGCCGGTCCACTGCTCGGCGCCGATCGAGTAGCCGTGCAGCGCATAGACGACCGGGTACCGGCGCGACTTCTCGCTGGCGTAGCTCGGCGGCAGGAACACGATCGCGTCGCGGTCGACGGCGTCACCCTCGAGGTTGCCCTCCAGCGCTGCGCCGTGGATCTTCAGGCGCTCCACCGTCACAGCCTTCGCGCCGGGCACGAGTGGCGGCACCTCGGTCTGCACCTGCGCCACGAGGGGAGCGGCAACCGCGACGGCCATTGCCAGCGTGGCCCATCGAGGTCCGTTTCCTGCTGCCATCCCCTTCCTCCGTTGCGAGCCGACCGACCTGCCCGCTGGCCGGATTATCGTATGGCGCAGCCGCGGCTTCACGCGACCGTGCTCGGATCTGTTGGACTGCAGTCCCACGGCGACCCGAGACCGCGGACGCGTGCCGCACCCCGGCCGGGGCGGGTTGTCGGGAGTAACCGCGCGAGGCATGATCCGTGCCGATGGATACCCCCCTCTCGACCTCACGCCCCCACCGTACCCTGGCCCTTCTCGTCCTGGTTGGCTGCACGCTGCGGACTGCGCCGGCTGCCCTCGCGGCCCCGACAACCGCCGCGGTTCCCGTCCAGGCCGTGGTCGAGGCGAGTCGAACGTCGGCTCCGATCCAGCCCAACCTGTATGGGATGTTCATCGAGCACGCCGGCAGCCTCGTCTACCGCGGAATGTGGACCGAGCTGATCGACGACCGCAAGTTCTGGAACGCCGTGACCGTCGAGACGGCCGCCGCCCCGCCCGCGCCCCGTGGACCGTTCGGCGCCCCGCCTCGGCGCTGGAGTCCGATCGGTCCGATCGAGTTCGTCGCGATGGACACGCAGCACGCCTACGTGGGCGACCACTCTCCGGCGATCGCGCTCGACCCCGGCGAACCGCGCGGCATCGCCCAGAAGGGGCTGGCACTCTCGCGCGACAAGGCTTACACGGGACGAATCGTGCTCGCCGGCGATCCCGAGGCTCGCGTCACGATCACGCTCGTCTGGGGTAGTGGCGCCGCGGACCGCGAGACGCTGACGATCGGCGAGCTGACCGCCACGTACGCCACCTTCCCGCTGGCGTTCAAGTGCCCGGTCGACAGCGACGACGGCCGTATCGAGATCAAGGCCACTGGGACGGGGAAGTTCCGGATCGGCGCCGTGTCGCTGATGCCGGCCGACAACGTCGAGGGCTGGCGGCGCGAGGTCGTCGAGGTACTGAAATCGCTGCGGTCCGGCGTCTATCGCTGGCCGGGCGGCAACTTCGTCTCCGCCCACGACTGGCGCGACGCGATCGGCGCGCCCGACCAGCGTCCACCGGTTTGGGACCCAGTCTGGAACGCCTTGCAGTCGAACGACGTCGGCACCGACGAGTTGATGGCCCTGTGCCGGCTGACGAGCGTCGAGCCGTACATCACGGTCAACTCCGGCTTCGGCGACGCGCGCTCCGCCGCCGAGTACGTCGAATACGCGAACGCGCCGGCGACCACGCCCTGGGGCGCGAGGCGTGCCGCCAACGGCCACCCTGAGCCCTATCGGGTGAAGTACTGGAACATCGGCAACGAGATGTGGGGCTCATGGCAGTACGGGTACATGCCGCTCGCGCAGTACGTGGTGAAGCACAACCTGTTTGCGAAGGCCATGCGGAAGGTCGACCCGAGCATCGTTCTCATCGCGAGCGGCGCCATGCCGGACACCATGACCGGCTCCAGGGAGTCGCTGAAGCTCGGCGACAAGCTCGTCCCCGAGTACCTCGGACCGGCCGACTGGACCGGCGCCCTCTTCCAGAAGTGCCTCGACAACATGGACATGATCAGCGAGCACTTCTACAACTACGACTCCCACTTCGACCTCGCCCAGGCGAAACAGGTGCCGAACGACAAGGACGAGCCGCTCGTCGACTGGATGCGCCGGCCAGCGAACCACATCCGCCTCAAGTACGAGGAGTACCAGGAGTACCTCGCGCGCATCCCCGCGCTGAAGCAGAAGCTCGTCCCGATCGCGCTCGACGAGTACGCGTACACCTTCGGCGGCAGCTACAAGGTGGTCCCCGCCTACGCGTGGACGTTCCACGAGATGTTCCGGCACGCCGATCTCTACCAGCTGGCGACGCTCACGTTCATCACCTCGACCTACAGCGCTGCACACGGCCAGGCCGTGCTCAATCCGACGGGGATGCTGTTCAAGTTCTACCGCGACCGCTTCGGCACGATCCCTGTCGAGGTGATGGGCAACTCCCCGCAGCCGAAACCGAAAGACCCGCCCGGCGGCGAACAGCCGGCAGTCCACGCCGGAAGCGACACGTTCCCGCTCGACGTGGCCGCCGCCTGGACGCCCGACCGCAAGGCGCTCACCATCGCGGTCATCAACCCGACCGACACCGCGCAGACGCTCCGCCTCCAGATCCGCGGCGCGGCACTCTCCGGAAAGGGCATCCTGCGCCGCATGGCCCCGCAGAGTCTCACGGCTACGGTCGTCGTCGACCAGGAACCGGGCGTGAAGATCGAGGAGCAGCCAGTCGCCGTCTTCCCCGGGACCGCAACGTTCGCTCCGTTCAGCGTCAGCATCTACGAGCTTCCGGTGAAGCAGCCGGGCCGCACTTCAGGCCTCAGGCCGCATCATCCGGACGCGACCGAAGGAGACGGCCGATGAATCAGCTCGCCCACGCCCTTGCTCTCGTGGCAATCGCCTGCGCCGCCGGAAGCCCCTGCTCGGCTCAGGACCCCGCCGATTTCAGGCCGGCGGCGACGAACGTGTGGGGCGCCGAGTACCCGCGCGTCGACGGCGCGGGACGCGTGCAGGTCCGCCTCAAGGCCCCCGACGCCGCGAAGGTGCGTCTGAACTTCTGGAGCGGGCCGAAGGTCGACATGGAGAAGCAGCCCGACGGCACCTGGACGTTCACGACGGCCCCGCTCGCCCCGGGCCTGCACTACTACACGCTGATCGTCGATGGCGTCGAGATGAGCGACACGGGCAGCCACGCGTTCTTCGGTGGGAGCAAGCATGCAAGCGCGGTCGAGGTCCCCGAGCCGGGCGTCGACTACTACGACATCAAGGCCGTGCCTCACGGCCAGGTGCGCGAGGTCTGGTACGACTCGAAGGTCACCGGCACCTGGCGCCACGCCCTCGTCTACCTCCCGCCCGATTACGAGGCTCAGCCGAAATCGCGCTACCCGGTGCTGTACCTCCAGCACGGCGGGGGCGAGGACGAGACCGGCTGGATCCGCCAGGGCCGCGCCAACTTCATCCTCGACAACCTGATCGCGGCCGGCCGCTGCAAGCCGATGGTGGTCGTGATGGCGTACGGATACGCGCGGCGCAAGGGTGAGGTCGCGCCCGACCTCGGCGGGAAGCCGTTCGGCTCGCCGGAGTTCAGGAGGGCCATGCAGGAGATGGCGCAGGCGTTCGAGGACGACGTGACGCAGGCGCTCATCCCGTTCGTCGACGCGACCTACCGGACGATCGCAGACCGCGACCACCGTGCGATGGCGGGCCTCTCGATGGGCGGCATGCAGACGTTCCAGGTCACGTTGAACCATCTCGACCTGTTCTCGTACATCGGCGGGTTCAGCGGTGCCGGAGGGCTGCAGATGCTGAGCGGCGAGAAGCCGGACTGGAAGGCCGCGTACAACGGCGTCTTCGCCGACCCGGCCGCCTTCGCCAAGAGGGTCCACCTGCTGTGGCTGGGCGTCGGCACCGTCGAGCCCGAGCGCATGCGCGCCGGCATCCAGGGCCTGCACAACGCACTCACGGAGATCGGCATCGCGCACGTCTACTGGGAGTCCCCCGGCACGGACCACGAGTGGCAGACCTGGCGGCGCGATCTCAAGGACTTCGCCCCGAGGCTCTTCCAGTAGGCTCTTCCGGACGGGAGTTCGCGGCTGGCACTGCCCGCCCCCCCGTCCCGCAGCGCGCGTGCTTCAGAGCCGGCCGGCCACGTGTGCCGTTCGGCCCACCGGCTGTCCGCCGCCGACGCTGATCTCGACCGGCGTTTTTGGCAGATCCGCGGCCTCGAGCGTGAACGTCACCTCCCGACTCTCGCCGGCGCGCAGGTGTACGCGCTGGAACCCGCGCAGGCTGCGGATCGGCGCCTCGGGGTCTGCACCTCCCGCGACGTAGAGCTGAACGACCTCGTCGCCGTCGCGCGACGAGGCGTTCCGTACGGTGGCCCGAACCTCGGCACCTCTCGCCGTCCGCTTCGCCACCAGTCCCGAGTACGCGAAGGTCGAGTAGCTCAGCCCGAAGCCGAAGGGCAAGAGCGGCTCGCCCTTGAAGTAGCGGTACGTGCGACCTTTCATCGCGTAATCGGTGAACGGCGGCAGCTGGTCGACGCCCCGATAGAACGTCACGGGAAGTCGTCCCGCGGGGTTGCTGACGCCCGCCAGCGTTTCGGCGATCGCCGTTCCTGCCTCCTCTCCCCCGTACCACGCCGCCAGGACGGCCGCCGCGCGGTCGGCCGCGGTCACGGCGACGGCGCTGCCGCTCGTCAGCACGACCACGACGGGCTTGCCGGTGGCGATCGCGGCTTTCACCAGCTTCTCCTGCGGCTCCGGCAGGTCGAGGCTCGTGCGGTCGCCGCCCCTGAAGCCGGGGATGCTCACGCCCCTCATCTCCTCGCCTTCGAGCTCGGAGCTGAGACCGACGAACACGATCGCGACGTCCGAGTCCTTCGCGAGCGCCTCGGCTTCGGAGACCGTGGCCGCGGACGGCGGGATCCAGCCGAGCTGCAGCGTTCCTCCCGAGCCCGGCTGTCGATACTCGACCCGAACGGAATACTCGCGGCCGCCCTCGAGCGCCACGCGGACACGTACGGGCTGACGTGGTCCGGGCGCGGCCTCGGTCGAGGTCATCTGGGTCGAGGGGCCGGTGCCGAGCGTGAGCTCCTTGTCGTCGAGGAACAGGCGCGCCGTTGCCGTCCGGTTCCACGCGCCGGTCCGCACGGCCAGCTCGTACTCGCCGCTCGCCGGAGGCGTCAGCCGGGCCGTCCAGCGCAGCGAGTACTTCTCGTGTCCGACCGCGGCGAGAACGGCAGGATCCTCCATCGCCATGTCGAAGTAGGCGCGCGGCTCGGTGCGGCGCAGCTTCGGCTCACCCTGCAGCTCGGCGTTGTCGAAGTACTCGACCCGGACCCCCCGGCCCCCGCCGGCCGGGGCGAGGAACGCCGACGGCACGAGCGCGGGGGTGCTGTCGGTGTACGTTGCGCCGAGCGCGTAGCGTACCCGCGCGCCATCGAACTGGCGCTCGATCCCTTCCAGCGGGGTGACCTGCTTCGACGAGATGCCGTTGTAGCTGCCCAGCAGCGCCACCGGGTCGTCGGCCGACGGACCGAGCACCGCGATACGCCGCAGCGACGCGGCCAGCGGCAGCAGGCCGCCCTCGTTCTTGAGCAGCACGATCGCCTTGCGCTCGGCCTCGCGCGCCAGCTCACGGTGCCCACTCGAATCGTTCTCCGAGATCGCGATTCGCGAGTACGGCACGCGCTCGGGCGGGTCGAACATGCCCAGGCGCACCCGCGCGACGAACAGCGTCTGCAGCGAGCGGTCGATCTCCGCCTCGGTGATGCGGCCGGCCTTCACCTCCTCCACCAGGCCCTTGTACTCCGTGCCGCAGGTGAGGTCCGTTCCGGCCTTGACGGCGGCGGAGGCCGCCCCACCCAGCGTGGGCGAGTACTTGTGGCCCCGGAAGATGTCGCTCACTGCGCCACAGTCGCTCACCACGTAGCCCTGGAAGCCCCACTCGCCCCGGAGCCGCTTCTGCAGCAGGTCGCTGCTCGCGCAGCCCGGGATCCCGTTCACGGCGTTGTAGACGCACATGATCGAGTCGGCCTTTCCCTCGACGACCGCCGCGCGGAACGCGGGCAGGTACGTGTGAACGAGGTCCGTCTCGCTCACCTTGGCATCGAAGCCGTGCCGCTCGGGCTCCGGGCCGCTGTGCACGGCGTAGTGCTTCGGCGTGGAGACGACCTTCAGGTAGCGCGGGTCGTTCCCCTGCATGCCGGTGACGAACGCGACGGCCATACGGCCGGTCAGATACGGGTCCTCGCCGTAGGTCTCCTGCCCGCGGCCCCAGCGGGGATCGCGGAAGATGTTGACGTTCGGCGCCCAGTAGGTGAGCCCCGCCGTGCGACCGGGAAGCACCGCGAGCGCCCCCGGACCCGAGGGGGCGGGGCGCCGCAGCGAGTCGTTGTACTTGGCCCGCGCCTCCGTCGAGATGACGTCGGCCACGCGGTGCATGAGCTCCGTGTCCCAGGTCGCGGCGAGTCCGATCGCCTGCGGGAACACCGTGGCGCGGCCCTGTGCGACGCCGTGCAGTGCCTCGTTCCACCAGTTGTACGCGGGCACGTCCAGCCGCGGGACCGCCGGCGCGCTGCTCTGCATCTGGAGCACCTTTTCCTCGAGCGTCAGGCGGGACACGAGATCCGCCGCGCGCCGCTCGGGCGGCTGGCTCGGGTCGAGGTAAAGCGGCGTCGCCGGCTGCTGCGCGAACGACGGGGCGCTCGCCAGCCAGACGAGGGTGATCGCCAGCAAATGGGCCTTCACCGTGGGACCTCCTGTATGTTGCGCCATGTCCGTCGTCAGCGCGCCTGCAGCGCTCCGTCAAGCGTGACCATCGCCCCGGCGCGCGTGTCGAGCGTCACGACCTTCTCGCCGTACCGCACCGCGCACGGCCCGCCGCGCTTCGAGCGGATGGCCGCGCGCTCGAGGACGCCACGTTTCCAGGCGAGGTCGACTTCGAAGCCGCCGCGCGCGCGCAAGCCGCTGACGCTCCCCGCGGGCCACGCCCGGGGCAGCGCCGGCAGCAACTCGATCTCGCCAGCGTGGCTCTGCAGCAGCATCTCCGCGATCCCGGCCGTGCCGCCGAAGTTGCCGTCGATCTGGAACGGCGGGTGGTTGTCGAACAGGTTCGGCAGGGTCGATTTCGCCAGCAGTGTCGTCAGGTTCTCGTGCGCCTTCTCCCCGTCGCCGAGGCGTGCGCAGAGGTTGACGATCCAGGCGCGGCTCCAGCCCGGTGCCGCCGCCGCCATTGGCGAGCCGACGCTCGAGCGACACGCGCGCGGCGTTCGCGAGCTCCGGCGTGCCACGCAGCGTGATCGTGATGGCCGGGGTGGAGCGCGAACAGGTGCGAGATGTGGCGGTGGCCGGGCTCGGCCTCGTCGAAGTCCTCGAGCCACTCCTGCAGCTGCCCGTGCCTGCCGATCTGGTACGGCGGTAGCCGGTCGAGAGCGCCCTGCAGCCGCCCGCGGAACTCCGCGTCTATCCCCGAGGATCAACGCACGCGCGAATCGTGTCGCCGAACAGCTCGCGGATGATCTCGAAGTCCATCGTGGCGCCGACGCAGAGGACGCCCTCGTTGCCGTCGGCGTCGAGGAACGCGTTCTCCGGCGAGTGAGACGGGTTCGTCACCAGGCGGCCCTGCGGGTCCTCGACCAGGAAGTCGAGCAGGAACTCCGACGGCCTCCTTCAGCGTGGGATACGCCCGTGCGCAGGAACGCCGTGTCGCCGCCGAACGCGTAGTGCTCGCAGAGGTGCGTCGACAGCCACGCCGCGCCCATCGGCCACAGCCCCCAGCGCGCGCCGTCGACCGGCGTCGCCGCGCGCCACAGGTCGGTGTTGTGGTGCGCGACCCAGCCGCGCGCGCCGTAGTGCGCCCGCGCGGTCCGCCGCCCCGGCTCGCGCAGCTCCTCGATCAGATCGAACAGCGGCTCGTGGCACTCGGCGAGGTTCGTCGACCTCGGCCGGCCAGTAGTTCATCTCGGTGTTGATGTTGATCGTGTACTTGCTGCCCCACGGCGGGGCTCACGTCGTCGTTCCAGAGCCCCTGGAGGTTCGCGGGCTGCGCGCCCGGCCGCGAGCTGGCGATCAGCAGGTAGCGGCCGTACTGGAAGTACGTGGCGACCAGACCCGGATCGACGGCGCCCGCGCGCACCGCGGCCAGGCGCTCGTCGGTCGGAAGGTCGGCTCGATCCGACGAGCCGAGGTCGAGCCGAACGCGACGGAAGAGCGCGCGATGGTCGGCCAGGTGGCGGGCGAGCAGATCGACGTACAGCCTCGACACGCGCAGCACGTCCGCGCACGCGGCCTCGGGGCTCTGCCCCCTGAAGCTCGTCGCGGCGGCGAGGCGCAGCGTCACCGATCGTGCGTCGGTCACGTGCAGCCCCTGCTCGTCCGCGTCGACGCGTCCACCCTCGGCCTCCGCCGTCACCTGCACGGCGAACGCGAGCCCGTCGCCGTACCAGCGGGCGTGCAGGTTCTCCGAGAGCTTCAAGTGGTCGTCGGCGTTCGTGAGATCGCCGCGCCAGCGGCCAGCCATGAGCAGCGCTGAGGCTGACGCAGCGGTCCGGTTCCCCGGCACAAGCGGCCGGGTGGTGAACGTGTGTTTGCTGCCCAGCGTGACGAGCAGTCGCAGCCGCGAAGGGCCGTCCGCGGCGAGGCGTGCCACGATCGACTGGTCGGGCGCGCTCGAGAAGACCTCGCGTGTGAAGGTCGTGTCACCGACACGGTAACGTACGCGCACGACGGCACGGTCGAGGTCGAGCTCCCGCCGGTAGTCGGCCGGATGCTCGTGACCTTCGACAATGAGGCGCAGGTCGCCGAGCGGCTGGTAGGCCTGCAGGTGCCGTGGCCGGCCCATCAGCTTCTCGTCCGCGAGGTCCTGGGCTTCCTTGTAGCGGCCGTCCCAGAGGAGCTGCCGCACCTTGGGCAGGTACTGCAGGGCCTCGGGATTGATCGGGTCGTAGGGACCGCCAGACCAGAGCGTGTCCTCGTTGAGCTGGATCCGCTCGGCGGGCACGCCGCCGAAGACCATCCCGCCCAGGCGGCCGTTGCCGACCGGCAGGGCCTCGACCCACTCCTTCGCCGGCTGGCGATAGAAGAGGACGGGGCCGATCGATTCGTCCGACCTGGGTCCGGCGTCGGGATCGGATCCGCCGAACACGGCCGTTCCTGCCAGCACGGACATGGCGACGGCCGGCACGGCCAAGCCTCTCCTCATGGGGTCTCCTGCCTTCGATCGTGGGCGCGTCTTTCGCTCTCGCCCGCCCATGGCGATCCACCGCGCCGTCTTCCTACTCGATGGCCACCACTGTCACCGACTTCGGCTCGAGACGCAGGGTGATCTTGCCGTCGCGGGCCGTCGCTGAGACCGGCCTCGGCACGACGGTGCCCGGCGCGTCGAACGAGTTCACACTGTCGACCTTCGGCGCGGTGAGCGTCTCTCCCGCGGCCGCTTTCACCCGGATGCCGGCCACGCTCAACTCGACGTCGGCGGCCGCATTCGGGTCGACGTTCGTGATCGCGACGTGCAGCTTGCCGGTGGCGTCTTTCGCCGCGATCGCGTCGAGCCGAGGCAGGGCGACGTCGCGATGCGTGTAGAAGCCCCCGCTGAACGACACCGGCACGAACGTCGCGTCCTGGAACGGGACGTACATCCGGAACACGTGGTAGGTGGGCGTGAGGACCATCTTCTCCCCGTCCGTCAGCACCATCGCCTGCAGCACGTTGACCATCTGGGCGATATTGGCGCCGCGCACCCGGTCCGCGTGGCGGGCGAAGATATCGAGGTTCAGCGCCGCCAGGATGGCGTCGCGCAGGCTGTTCTGCTGGACGAGGAAGCCGGGGTTTGTGCCGGGCAGCGGCGCGTACCAGCCGCCCCACTCGTCGACCACGAGGGCGATCTTCTTCTGCGGATCGTACTTGTCCATGATCGCGGAGTGGGTCGCGATCAGGCGGTCCATCTCGAGCGTCGCCTTGAGGATCTCGGCGTACTCGGTCTCGCCGAAGCCGACCGACTTGTACGCCGGCGGCCACTTCACCACGGTGTAGTTGTGCATCGACAGCCCGTCGATGTCCCAGCTCCAGGAGCGCCCCTGCCACGCCTTCATGATCGACTCCGTCCACTCCGTCCAGCGTGGCCCGTCGCCGCCAGGCCCGACCGCGATCTTCAGCATGCGCTGCAGGCCCTGCTGCTGCGCGGGATTGAAGTTGCGGACGAAACGGCTGTAGTCCTTGAGCTGGCTCAGGTAGTACTCCGGCGTCATGTTGCCGCCGCAGTCCCAGCTCTCGTTGCCGATCCCGAGGAAGGCGATCCTGTAGGGCGCCGCGTGGCCGTTGGCCGCGCGTTCCTGCCCCAGCGTGGTCGGTTGATCGGTCGTCAGATACTCCAGCCACTCGGCGGCTTCCTGCGGCGTGCCCGAGCCGAGGTTCACCGATACGTATGCCTCGCTGCCGATCTGGTCCATGAAGTCCATGAACTCGTGCGTGCCGAAGGCGTTCGACTCGGTGACACCGCCCCAGTTCGGGTTGAGCGTAATGACCCTCCGCGGGCCGATGCCCTTCCTCCAGTGGTACTCGTCGGCGAAGCAGCCGCCCGGCCAGCGCACGTTGGGCACTCGCAGCGTCTTGAGCGCGGCCACGACGTCGTTGCGGATGCCGCGCGTGTTCGGGATCTTCGAGTCGGAGCCGACCCACACGCCCTCGTACACGCCGTGGCCCAGGTGCTCGGCGAACTGGCCGAACAGGTTGCGGTCGATCTTCGCGCCGGCCACGGATGGGTCGATGGAGAGCGTCACGGTGTCGGCCGTGGCCGCGGACGCGAACAGCGTCAGGACCAGCGGGGCGAGCGCGAGGTGTCGAAGGGCAGCGCCAAGGGACATCGTTCACCGGCAACGTGCTGGATTATCCGCCGTAGACTAGTCCGCGGTGCTGTGGACAGTGCGTGTGCCGTGTGCCCTCAGCGGAGACGCTGCTGTTGTCTAGGTGAATGCGGCAGCGGCTATTCGGGATTCCGTGGACGCGAATTGTGCTTAAGATACTGAACCTTAACGAGTTGCCGGCACGCGTCTGGAGACGTTTCGTTGAGGTCAGGAGCAGGTACGTGATAGGAACGCGGATGTAGTTCTTGGTGTAAGTTGCTGATAATAAAAACCTTAGAGTTTGGAGGCGGCGGGAGTCGTTCTTTCAGGCGGGACTGAGCCTGCTCAAGTTACTGGAAATGCTGAAACGCCAGAAACGCCAGACCGTATAAAAAACACTATAAGACGTACGTAATAGGTACACGGCTCCCGCCCCCAACTTCCCACCCGTCCGGAATCTGCAGGGGGTGACCCGGTGTCCGGCCTGGTGTGTCTCCTCAGTCGGCCACCACCACCCGCTTCATTCGGCTCGCGATCAACCTCCGGTAGCCCGAGATCACCCAATCCCAGTTCACGGTCGGGAGCATGAGCGCGGCAATACCCTGCTCTGGGGCCAGGCCGGCCGCGGCGACCAGCAGCTCGCGCCGCCCCACGGTCCATTTCCGTCGCCAGTGCCTTAAGAATTCAGCGGCCGAAGCTCGAATTCCCTGCACGAAGATGACCCGTGCAGCCGCGGCACGCGCATGCGGGTTCTGGTCGGCAAGCGCGAGAGCCAAGCGCTCGCGGGCGGCGGGCTTCTGGGCATGCTCGACGAGGACGAGCATCGCGACGGAGCCCGGTCCGAGGGACTTCGCGAGCCGCGTCTCGAGAGGGACCGCGGCCGACTGCGCTCGCGCCGCGGCATCCTGGTCGAGCGCACAGGCCGCGAAGAGGATCGGAAGTAGGCGCCGAGGGCTGCGGCGGTCGCGCCGAGAGTCGGCTGCCGGGCGAGGAGCAGCGCGGCGGCCGCCGCGAAGAGAAGGAACGAAGCGGCCCCCTCCCCCACCACCATCGCCCGGCGAATCGATGCCGTAAGTCCGGCCCGGGCGCCGCGAGCGGGAGATCGTCCCCGGGGCTCATGATTTCTGGGGACCTTGGGGCCGGACGGCGTGCCAGCGTGCCGTACGATCCAGAGCACCGCCGCCCCGGTCACGGACTCCCCGACAGGGTCTTCCTTCCCGAGGCCGCCTCTACGCGATGTGCCTGCTGCACGCCAGCGGGAGGTTCCGGATCATCCTCCCGCCGCGCGGAGGCGGGATCCTCCGTCCGGGCCCCTCCTCGCCGTCCGCGCGCTGGAGCTACACTCGTAGCCATGGGAACACCACGCCGGTTGCGACCCTGCGGCCTCTGTCTCGTCGCCGTGCTCGCGTTCGTCCCCTCCCTCCGGGCCCAGGCGCCGGCGAAGGCCGACGTGCTCCCCCCGGTGAGCGTCGAGGTCGTCCGGATCGACGCCGTGGTCAAGGACAAGGGCGGTCACCCGAAGGCCGGCCTCGCCCGCGAGGACTTCGCTGTCCTCGAGGACGGCGTACCCCAGAAGCTCGCCCAGTTCGAGGCGTACGCCCGCCCGGTGGCGGCCACGCCCTCGGCCCCAGCGAGCTCCCCGTCCACGCCGGCCGCAACCGAGCCCGCGGCCAGCCCTCGCCCGCCCCGGTTCGTGGTCCTGGCCGTCGACGACGTCCACGTGGAATTTGGCAACATGGTGCGGGTCCAGAAGGCGCTGACGCGCTTCATCGACGAAGACATGGGCCCCGGGGACCGGGTCGCCGTCGTGACGACGAGCGGCACGCAGGCTGCCTCCCAGGAGTTCACGTCGGACCGCGGGCTTCTCCGGCGGGCCATCTCCCGCCTCTCCGCGAAGGATCGCCGGGCCGAGTGGGTCAATGTGCCCCGCATCACCGAATACCAGGCGGAGCTGATCGAGCGCGGCGACCCGGACGCGCTCTGGCTGGCCGTGATGGACATCCTGTGTGATCACCCGGGCGACGCCGCCGAGATGGAGGCAAGGAACAAGGCGCGCGCGGTTCTCTCGGAAGCCGTCGACAACGCGAGGCTGACCCTGGAGACGCTCGAACGTCTCACTTGGAGCCTGGCCAGCCTGCCCGGCCGAAAGCTGATCTTCCTCCTCTCCGACGGGTTCCTGACCGGTCTTTCAGCCCCCGGTGGCGCCGGCTTCGACATTCGCCGTGTCATCGACGCGAGCACCAGGGCCGGTGTCGTCATCTACTCGCTCGAGATACCCGGCCTGAATACCGCACCTGGCAGGAGCGCATCCGAGAAGACGTTTCCCGATCCGACGACGCTCAACGTGAAGTTCATGATCGAGCGGCAGAGCGAAGAGGCGGAGCTCCAGGCGATGAACGCCCTCGCCGCCGATACCGGCGGGTTCCTGTTCGACAACTCGAACGACCTCCACGCCGGCCTGAAGCGGACACTGGAGGACACCGAGAGCTATTACGTGCTGGCCTACGAGCCCACGAACACGAAACGCGACGGCACCTACCGACGCATCGAAGTGCGCCTGCCCAACCAGCGCAACCTCAAGGTGCGAGCGAGGACGGGGTACTTCGCCCCCGGTGACCGCCGCGCGAGCCCTCCGATCGTGGCCGAGAAACAGACTCGGGGCGGGCCAGCCGCGACTGGCGCGGCGCTCGCCCCGCTCCCCGTGCAGCTTTCCGCGGACTTCGTCAGCGTCGACCGCGGCGTGACCGAGGTCGTCGTGAGCGGCCACGTGGACACGACGACGCTGGCCTTCGTCCGGGACGGCGACCGCTACAAGACGGCGCTTGAGATGGCGACGGTCGTCCGCGACGAGACGGGGACGGTCGTGTCGACGGAGCCGGAGCGGCTCTCGATGGACATGACCGAAGCGGAGCACGAGCGCCTCTCGCGGGAAGGCCTGCCCTATCAGAAGACGGTCACGCTGAAGCGCGGGACGTACGACGTCCGCCTGACCGCGGGCGCCGCAGGGGCGCTGGGGGTGGCGTCGCAGCGGGTCGAGGTCCCCGACCTCGCCCCCGGCCGGCTGACGCTGAGCAGCCTCTTCCTCCTGAAGGCGGGCGCGGGGGCCGAGGCGGCGCACCCGGGCGCGGACCTCGTCCTCAGCCAGGCGGTCCGCCGCTTCCGGCGGGACGAGAGCCTGTTCGTCCAGCTCTACGCCTACAACGCCAAGCGGGATTCCTCGGGAGCGACGAGCCTCGTCTCGCAGGCAGAGGTCCTCCGGCGGGGTGCGGTCCTGGCAACGGCCGCGCCCGAGCCGGTGGTCACGGGCGAAGGCGATGGGCCGCCGGTCCCCCACGTCAGCCGGATCGGTCTCGGTTCGTTAGAGCCGGGGGAGTACGAGCTGCAGGTGACCGTGACCGACCGGATTGCCAACGAGGCGGTGACGCGCCAGGTCGAGTTCACGGTCGATTGACGCCCCCCGGGATGCGGGCCGGGCGGCTGCAGGTCGATCTGATCGCGCGAGGCTGGGCGACCGTCAGCTGCTGAGACCACCGGCCGGCGCCTCCTCCGCCAGGCCTCTGGAGGCGTTCTCCCCGTCCCCGCCGGCGAGGCGGCAGAGCCGCGCGCAGGTCCTCCGCAGGTCATGCGGTGCGAGCGGGAAGCCGGCGAGGGTCGCGTGGTGCCGGACGATCCAGAGGACCGCCGCCCCGGTCAAGGACTCTCCCACACGGTCTCCCTTCCCAAGGCTGCGAAAGAGACGGCCGTCCCGGACCCCCGCGCCACTCGTCCACTCTGCGATCGCGTCCCGGACCCAGTCGGGCACGGCGCTTCGGGACCCGGACGGCGGAGGCCGGGTTACGCGGAAGGACACCGCCGGTCGCGAAGTAGTCGAAGAGACGGCGGCTGGCCACGCGCTCACGCCAAGCGTTGTGGAGTCAATTCATGACGGCGATGAATGTGGCGGGATTCCCGCGGCCTTCACGAGCGGTGGTCGAACGGCGGACACTGGGCGCGCCGCAGCCGCGAAGCGTCCACCTATCTTACTGAATCAGAAAGACTTATAGGTCTGGAGGCGGCGGGAGTCGAACCCGCGTCCGAAAACGAGCCGGCGAGAGACCCTACAGGTTTAGTCCGGCCTGGTATTTCGCCCCGATCGTGAAGGCCGGACGAAACCGACCGAGGCTAGTCCGATTGATCTCGCCAGTCGCCCCCGGACCGAGAGCTTCCAGCCAGCCCACATTTGTGACGCTCTGTCCAACCGCCGTGGGCGGGTAGCCGGCAGAGCGGGTTGCCTAAGGTTTAGTTAGGCAGCCAGCGCCAAGTTGTCGTTGGCAGCTATGGTTTTCCCACCGGATTATCGAGCCGGTAGGCACGCTCGACCTGCATCTCTCGGGGTCACGTTCCCGTCGAAACCGTGTCGCCCCCCTTCTGAAACGAGTCTAGCACGGCGCGAGACTGCGGATCCCTCGTCGCCCGACTCGAACGCGCTCCTCGGGATGACAAGCCCTCGGTATGACTAGCGTGGGCCGAGGCCCAGCTCCTTCAGGTGGCGTTCGCCGCCGGGAGCGTTCAGCTGCCAGTACGGGAGGCGTGTCGAGCCGCGAAGGGCCAGCTCTTCCCCGTCGGGGCCGGTCTGGCGGACGAGCCGGTAGGGCGGCGCCTGCTTCGATCTCGAAGCCGAGCGTCCGGCCGTCGGCAGTCGTGACCGTGTACGCCGTCACTTCGAAGCGGCCCGCCGGCACGGTCGCGGGACGAGCCGCAGCAGCGCGCACGATCGTGGCCTTCGTCCAGGCGAGCGGCCGGTGGTTGAAGCGCGCCCAGAGGAGACTCGGCAGGAACGGCACGGTGCGGCTCTCGCCCGGCCTCAGGTACTCGCCGTTCCAGCCGCGGAGGAGGACGGGCAGCGCGTCCTCGAGGACGCCGTCCTTCGGCGAGCGCGAGATCGTCCGTTCCGTCCGCTTCGCCGTCGAAGTAGCTGTGGAAGATCCCCGACAGCCTCCCGCCGCGCGGGACGAGCTGGTGCCAGACGTGGCCGCACCACTCCTGGCTCGAGAAGCTGACCTTCGCCACCGGCCAGCCCGGCTGCCACACGAAGGAAGGTCGAGGTCATGACGTTGTAGTCGTAGATGCCGGTCTGGAAGTCGCGCACGGCGTTGAGCTTCAGCACCGGGTAGACGTCGGACGCCGGGTGCTTCCCGGGATCGGCCTTCACGCGGAGCGAGTCGGAGAAGTCCTCGGTGACGTAGACGAGGATCGCGGTGCCCGAGCGCACCGCCCCGTAGCGCGGCTGCTCGAGGGAATAGCCGTTCAGCTCGGCCTTCCCGTCGCCCCAGTGCTTCCAGAAGTCCTGGGCGTGGGAAGGGACGCCGAGAGAAGACACAAGAAAGAGGATCGAAAGAGCTCTGCGCATGGATTCTCCGGAGTGGATGCGGGCTATGGTGGATTCCTCGGGCGCCGTCCCGAAACCGCCCTCGGGATGACATTCCGCTTCGGACAGAGGTCGTCGAGGGGGCACTCCGGGCAGCGCGGGCGGACGCGGCAGAGATCCTTGCCGAGGCGAACGATCTGGGCGTGGTAGTCGTTGTAGAGCGCAGCGTCCCGGGGAAGGGCGTCCTCGAAGAGCCGCTGGACCGCCGCGTACGACTCCTCGCCCCGCAGGAGCCCCAGTCGCGAGAAGACGCGACGGGTGTAGGCGTCCACGACGAAGACGGGATGGCCGGCGGCGTAGAGGGCGATCGAGTCCGCCGTCTCGGGGCCGATGCCTCGCACCGACAGCAGCTTCTCGCGCAGGCGCGACGGTGTCTCCTCACGCATCGCCTCGACCCGGCCCGCCGTATTCCGACGCGAGGAAGTCGAGGAACGCGCGCAGCCGCCGCGCCTTGACGCGGAACGTCCCGGACGACCGGAGGAGCGGCGCGAGCCGGGCGACGGATCGGCGCTCGAAGCGCCGCGAAGGAAAGAAGGCCTCGAGAGCGGCAGAGAGTCGAGGGTCCGCTCGACGTTGGCCCACGCGGTGTTCTGGACGAGGATGGCGCCGACGCACACCTCGAACGGCGAGTCGCCGGGCCACCAGCCGGCGTGGCCGAACCTCGCCCGGAGCCGCCGGTAGACGGCCTGCAGGAAGGCCCGCGGCTTGCGAGGGAGGTCCGGCCCCGCGCGCCGCCGACGATAGCCCAACCGACGGATCGTTGACACCCCCGTTCGCGTGCCGGATAATGCGCGGGGACGTAAGTCGGGATTCTGCTTGATTTTCGGCGCGTCCGCCGAGGGGAACATGGGCCTCGAAGACGACCTGAAGGCACGCACCTCCGCCCTCATCAGCCAGCAGATGGCGAACTGGGTCGTCGAGATCCAGCGCGCGATCCAGGGCCACCAGGCCTCCCTCGTGCGCGCGCTCGACGAGCTCGGCGAGACGGTGGCTCGCTACGACGAGAAGGTCGACGAGCAGTCGATCGCGGCCGCCATCGCCGAGGTGCTGGCACAGCAGCCTCCGGCCGCGCCACGGCCGACTACTCCGGCCTGAAGGCCTCGATCGCCGTCGTCGAGAAGGGCACGAACCTCTCCGAGGTCCTCACCCACCTCGTGGGCGAGGTCGCGAAGCAGGTCGACCGCGTCGCGATGTTCATCGTCAAGAACAACGCGGCCGTGGGCTGGTACGCCCGGGGCTTCGACCACAACGACGCCGTCAAGGCCCTCACCGTCCCCCTCACCGCCGACACGGTCTTCCGCCTCGTTCACGGATCGCGGCACGCGACGCGCGGCCACGTCAGCCACTCGCCGGCGACCGTCCAGGCCCTCGCCCGGCTCGGCGGCGACCCGCAGGGCGTCCTCGCGGTTCCCCTCATCCTGCGCGACAAGGTCGCGGCCGTCCTCTACTGCGACACCGCGCAGGAGGAGATGCCCCCGGCCACGGCCGACCTCGTGGAGATCCTCGTCTCGTTCGCGGGCAAGGTGATCGACGTGCTGAGCGCGGCCCCACGCGCGGCGGGAACGGCCCCGTCGGCAGCGGGCACGAGCCCCGGCCTGCGTCCCGCCGCCCCCGCCGCGCCGGCCGTCGCCTCCGCCTTGGATGGCACGGGTCCCGGCCGCCTGCCGATCGGCACCGGGACGATCAAGCCTCAGCCGGCGCCCGCCTCGGTGCTCAAGCCGCCGACGACCCCACCGAGGATGGCGCCCCCGCTCTTCACGCCCGGCCCGCGCCCCGCCGCGCCGCCTTCGCCCCCCACGCCGCCGCCGCGCGCGCTCGCCCCCGAGGACCAGAAGGCCCACGACGACGCGAAGCGCTTCGCGCGCCTGGTGGTGAGCGAGATCAAGCTCTACAACGAGGCGAAGGTCACCGAGGGCCGCAAGACCCGGGACATCTACGAGCGACTCAAGGAGGACATCGAGCGCGGCCGGCAGATGTACCACGACCGCGTGCCTCCGCCGGTGCGCGAGGCGAGCGACTACTTCCACGACGAGCTGGTGCGCATCCTCGCCGGGGGCGATCCGAGCGCCCTCGGGCCGATGTAAGGGCTCGCGCACGTCTTGATCGCGAGCCTCGGCCTTCTTGTCCTCCTCGCCGCGCCCGGCGCGGGCGGAGATTCCCCCTGGCGCCTCCAGGCGGACCCGCGGGACTCCGCCGAGACGGCCCTCTACGACGGAGCCGCAGCGCGACGACGCCGCTGCCCCGACCGCCCTCGCCGCCGTGTCTCGCGCAGTTCCCGGGAACCCCGTCGTCCGGCCTCGCGCACCTCCTCGCCGGCCTGCGTCTCCTCGAGGCGGGCCGCCCCGCGGAGGCGCTCGCCCACCTGACCCACCCGGACGTCGAGCTGACTCTCCTGCGCGACCACGCGCTCCTCGGCCTCGGCCGCGCGCAGGAGGCGCTCGGCCGGAGGGACGACGCGGCCCGCTCGTACCTCGCCGCCGGCACCGAGCCCGCGAGCGCCGTCGTCTGCACGGCTCTCCCGAAGGCGGCGGAGCTCCTCGGGCGCGGCGCGACAGCCGGCAGCCGCGGTGCCCGCGCTCGAGCTGACCGCCGCGGTCCTGCCCGCGCGAAGCGCCCGCCGCTCTTCTCGACCTCGGCAAGGCCCAGCTCGCGCGCGGCGATCGCGCCGCCGCGGCCGCCGCCTTCGACCGGCTCGATCGGGAGCACCCGGCCTCCCCCGAGGCGAAGAAGGCCCGCGCCCGCTTCTAGCGTCTCTCGTCGGCCTCCTGCCGACTCGCGCACGGCGGCGGAGCGGGCTCGCCTCCTGCTCGATCGCGGGCAGGCCCTGCTCGCCGCCGGGCGCACCGCCGATGCGATCGCGGCGCTGCGCGCCGTGCCGCTCGCGAGCCTCGACCCCGCCGAGGCGGATCTCGCTCGGGTTGCGCTGGGCCGGGCCCTTCTGGCCCGCGGGAGCGCCTCGGAGGGCCGCGCCCTCCTCCAGAAGATCGCCGCCGACTCCCCCCACGCGGCCGAGGCCGCGTTCCATCTCGCCCGCGACCGCGCACGCCGCACCCGGACGGCGGACGCGTTCGAGGCGGTGGCCGACCGCTTCCCGGGGACGCCGTGGGGCGAGGAAGCCCTCCTCTCCCTCGCCAACCACTACCAGAAGGACGCTCTCGACGACGCGGCGCTGCCCTGGTGGCGGCGGCTCGTCGCCGAGTACCCGCAGGGCCGCTACGTGGAGAGAGCGGCGTGGCGCGTGGGATGGGCCGACTACCGCGCGGGGCGCTACGAGGCCGCGGCCCTGCTCCTGGAGACGACGGCGCGCCTGCGCCCGCCGAGCGGCTCGACCGCCGGCTTCCTCTACTGGTCCGCCCGCGCGCGCGTGGCCGCTGGGCCAGAGCGACCGCGCCCGCATGCTCCTCGTGGAGACGATCCAGCGCTACAAGCACTCGTACCACGGCGTCCGGGCGAGGGAAACGCTCGCCCGGCTCGGCGGGATGCCGGCGCCGCCGGCGTTGCTCCTGTCCGACGCCCCGCCCCCGGAGGCGCCTCTCCCCGAGCCGCGGGCGACCCGGCTCCGCCAGCTCCTCCTCGTCGAGCGGCTCGACGAGGCGGAGCAGGAGCTGCGGCTGCTGCCGGAGTCGGCGCTCGTGCAGGCGACGCTCGCCTGGGTCGACTGGCGCCAGGGCCTCTACCGTCCCGCCATCATCGCCATGAAGCGCGCGTTTCCCGAGTGGGTCGGCGAGGCCGGCGACCGGCTCCCCGCCGACGTCTGGCGCATCCTCTTCCCCCTCCGCTACGACGGCGAGCTGCGTCTCGCCGCCCAGCAGGAGGGCGTCGACCCCGCGCTCGTGGCCGCCCTGATCCTCCAGGAGTCGAGCTTCGACGCCGGAGCGCTGAGCCGCGCGGGGGCGCGCGGCCTCATGCAGGTCATGCCCGCCACCGGCCGGAGGATCGCGCGGGACAAGGGCGAGCGCTTCCGCCGCGCCGCCCTCCACGACCCCGAGACGAGCCTCGACTTCGGCACCCACTACCTGCGCCAGATGAGCGAGCGCTTCTCCGGCTCGGTCGAGAAGGTGCTCGCCGCCTACAACGCCGGCCCCCACCGGGTGGACGCGTGGACGGCGCTGAGGGGCGAGCTTCCCCCCGAGGAGTTCATCGAGAGCATCCCGTTCAGCGAGACGCGCAGCTACGTCACGATCGTCCTCGCCAACCGCGAGCAGTACCGCCGCCTGTACGGGCTGGAGCGCACGGCACCCGCCCCCGCCTCGGAGGGAGCGCGACCTTGAGCTTTCGTCTCGGCGACTTCAAGCAGCAGATCGACCCCACGGTCCTCAAGCGCGAGCCGGGGGAGCGCGCGGACGGGCGCGGGCCCGCGCAGCTGCGGCCCGTGCGCTTCACGACGGGCTACCTCAAGCACGCCGACGGCTCCTGCCTCGTCGAGGTCGGGGACACGCGGGTCGTGTGCGCGGTGAGCGTCGAGGAGAAGGTCCCCCCCTTCCTGAAGGGGAAGGGCGAGGGCTGGGTGACCGCCGAGTACGGCATGCTCCCCCGCGCCACCACGACCCGCTCGCAGCGCGAGGCCTCGAAGGGCGCCCCGTCCGGGCGCACCCACGAGATCCAGCGGCTCATCGGGCGGTCGCTGCGGGCGGTGGTGGACACGAAGGCGCTCGGCGAGCGGACGCTGTGGGCGGACTGCGACGTGATCCAGGCCGACGGCGGCACCCGCTGCGCGTCGATCACCGGCGCCTTCGTCGCCCTCGTGGAGGCTCTGCGGAAGCTGCGCCGCGCCGGCTCGTTCCCGGAGGTGCCGGTCACCGACTACGTCGCCGCGGTCTCCGTGGGCAAGGTGGGCGAGGCGATCCTCCTCGACTTGAACTACGAGGAGGACTCGACGCGCCCACGTGGACATGAACATCGTGAAGACGGGCCGGGGCCGCTTCGTCGAGGTGCAGGGCACCGCCGAGGGCGAGCCGTTCTCCGAGGACGAGATGAAGGCCCTGATGGAGGCCGCGGACCGGGCGTCAAGGAGCTCGTCCTCCTGCAGAGGAAGGCCTTGGGGGACTTCGAGCCACGCCTCCCGAAGGACTCTCCGTCTAGCCGGTCCTGAGGGAACCTGATCAGAACCGTCATCCCGAGGGACTCTGTCTGCCCGCTCCTCGAGGGATCGGCCCCTATTCGTCGTCCCTCGGTAGCGTCGCGAGGAACTTCCGCAGGCGCGCGAACGCCTTCCCGCGGTGGCTCACGCGGTCCTTCTCCTCCCGTCCCACCTCGCCGAACGTCTTCCCGAACGGCGGGTAGAAGAAGAGCGGGTCGTACCCGAAGCCGTTCTCGCCCCGCATCTCCTCCGCGATGAAGCCGTGGACGCTCTCCTGCGCCTGGAAGAGCGTCTCCCCTCCCCGCGCCGCCACCACCGCGCTCGTGAAGCGCGCGCCGCGCTCCGGGTGCGGCCGACCGCGGAGCTTCTCGAGCAGCAGCAGGTTGCGCTCCCGGTCGCTCGCGCCCTCGCCGCCGAAGCGGCTCGAGTAGAGCCCGGGCGCCCCGTCGAGGGCGTCGACCGAGAGCCCCGAGTCGTCGGCGACGGTCAGCCGCCCCGAGAGGCGGGCGTAGGCGAGAGCCTTGATCGTGGCGTTCTCGAGGAATGTCTCCCCGATCTCGTCCGGACGCCTCGAGGATCCCGAGGTCGCGCGGGCCCACCACGCGGAACGGCAGGCCTTCCACCAGGAGACGCATCTCGTTCAGCTTGCCCGGGTTCTGGCTGGCGAGGAGAAGGTCGCCCATGCGCCGGCCATGATACTGCTATCATCCTCGGCGGTCCGGGGAGTAGCTCAGCCTGGTAGAGCACGAGCCTTGGGCGCTCGTGGCCGCGGGTTCGAATCCCGCCTCCCCGACCAGTCCGAGGGGTCAAGCGCGCTGTCCCTCGCGACGCGCATAGGCGCACCGGCGCACCAGGGGGCAGGCACCGCAGCGCGGAAGCTGCCGTTTGCAGAGCGTCTGGCCGTGCTCCCGCAGGAGCAGATGTGCCTCTTGCATGGCCCTCGGTTTCGCCGAGAGGCCCTTTGCCGCCTCGCGACTCGCGGCGTAGGTCCGGGCGTACGATCGTCCTTCCCGAACCAGACCGAGCCGGACGAGCACCCGCAGGCCGTTCGAGTCCGGGGCAAGCAGGCTTTCGTAGCCGGAAAAGAGCAGGATCTTCTCGGCGCCTGGCTCTCCGATGCCCGGAAAGGACCGCAGCGTCGGCTTCGCCTTCGCGGGTGCTTTCCGGAGCGCCGCGCCGAGGTCGCCGCCACACGTTTCGACTGCGATCTGCGCGCACTCTCGGAGCTTGACCGCGAACGTGCTCTTCAGGATTCCGCGAGAAGTGACTTGCTCGAGTGTCTTCGCCCTGGCGGCCAGTATCGCGGTCGGGCTCGTGCCGACCGTGCTCTTGAGCTGCTCGAAGGCCTCGCGACGGCGCGCGGGAGGTGCGAGGTAGGCGACGTTTTCCCACAACACGAGCTCGAAGGGATCGGCAGTCGGCAGCGGCGCCGGCGGTCCGTAGTGCTTCTTCAGGACCTTGAGCGCTTCGCGAAGGCTGAGCGATGCCTCGGACATTGCCCCTCACGCTCCAGCTCGATCGCTACACCTTCACCTCGACGGGAGTGAACTCCGAAAAAAGCCACCCGATGGCCATGCGCAGCCCGGATCGCTTCGGAGGACTTCCACCCCCCCTGCACATGCATACCATACCGAGGCGGGTGGCGGCTCGTCACAAAGTCGCTTCCAGATCGACGCTATCCGACGCCCGTTGTCGTGGACGGGCCCGATTTCCTGCTGTAGACTGGCCGGATGGTGGTGATCCGTACGGTGACGACGGCTGACAGGAGATGCCGGAAGTTGTCCGGACGCCACGCAAGTGCCTGAAAACGCTGCGCCTGTAGCTCAGTTGGATAGAGCGGCAGCCTTCTAAGCTGCGGGTCAGGGGTTCGAGTCCCTTCAGGCGCGCCAGTCGAACGGTGGTGGCTGTAGCTCAGTTTGGTTAGAGCGCTTGGCTGTGGCCCATGAGGTCGCGGGTTCGAATCCCGTCAGCCACCCCAGACAATCACTTGAACGAGCGTGACGAAACACGACCGATCCAGTGCGTGGCCTGCGGGCGCTCGTTCGCCTCGCCGCGGTGGTTCGGGCTCCAGGGGCCGCTCTGCGCCGCCTGCTACGACCGGCTCCAGCGCGAGGAGCGCGTCCGGCTCCTCCACATGGAGCGGCCGCCCGGCCTCCGGTCCTGGATCAAGGAGAGGTTCCGCCGCTGAGGGCGGGTCCGGCTAGCCGCCCGCTCGGGACTCCAGGTACCTGAGCCAGCGCTGGACCACCTCGCGGTTCGGGCCCTTGCCCTCCACGTAGGCCCTCGCGTAGCGCGCGAGACGCTGCCTTTCTTCCGTGGCCGCCGCCCCGGCGGTCTCGCGCGAGAAACCCTCGAAGAGGAGGGCCAGCGAGGCGAACAGGGCCTCGGTGTCGTCCGGGTGTTTCTCCACCCAGGCGGTCAGCAGCGTCAGGGCCTCCTCGCGGTCGCCGGCCATCGCGTGCGCCAGTCCCAGCCGGCGGCGCAGCCCCGCGTCCTCCGGGAACGCCGCGAGACCCTCGTCGAGGATCGACACCGCCTGCCGCTCCTCCTTCACGCGGAGGAGCGCGTCGCCGAGGAGCGCGTAGAGGCTGGGGCTCACGCTCTCGCCGATGAGCGCGGTCTGCCAGGCCCCGATCGCGTCGAGGTCCTTGCCGCTCGCGGCGTAGCAGGCCCCGATGTACGCCGCCGCCGGGAAGAGCTCCGAGTGGAGCCGCAGGGCCGCCTGCAGCTGGGTGAGGGCGGCCGGCAGGTTGCCGCGCGCGTAGAAGGACACGCCGCGCAGGAAGGCGGTGCGCGCGTCGTCCTTGCCGCCGTCCCCGAGGCGGTCGAGCATGGCCTCGGGCCGACCCTGCCGGGCCTCCTCGATCGCGGCGGCGACGCTCGCCGAGACCGGGCCGCGGACGATCGTGCCGACCCCGTCCACGAAGCGGCCGAGCGCCTCGGGCCTCAGCAGCTCTTGCCGGTCGAACGGGCGCATCTCGACGAGCAGGCTCGCGAGCGGGGCGCGGGCCACCGTGGCGCCGGCGCGTGGGGCGGCGATGCGGAAGGGCCGACCCACGACCGCCACCGGCTTGCCCTCGACCGAGACCTCCGCGCGGGCGGCGTAGTCGCCGGGCGGGAGGAGCCCGGCGGCGACTCCGACCCGGCCGACCCGCGTGCCGTCCTTGCCCGCGACCCCCAGCTCCACGGGGACACGCAGCAGGAACGGCCCGTCCGCCGCTTCGGCCAGCTCCACGGCCGCCGTGGCCGCGGCGACCGTGGCCGCGTCGCGCCCGCCCAGCTCGACGAGGGCCGCGAGCCCTCCGCCCTCCACCTCCAGGTCCACCCCCGGCCGGACCGCTCCTCCGCTCGCGCTTTGGGCCAGGACGAGGTCGGAGATCTCGAGCCCGCCCGCGGTGACGAGCGCGGCTTTCACCTGGTGCTCCACGCTGCCCCGCCTCCCGGAGCTGTCCACCGCCGCGAGGCGCAGGCTGTAGGCGTTCGGGTCCACCACGGCCTCGGCCGTGAACTCCACCCAGTCGCCGTCGCCACCCGCGATGCCCGGGTAGGCGCGGCTCGCCGTCACCTTCCCGGCCGCGTTCGAAAGCGCGAAGCCGATGGTCACGGGGCGGGTCGCGCGACCCACCCGTGCCGCGATGAGCAGGCGGACCTTGCCGGTGGAACCGTCCCGGAGCGCGTAGGCGGTGGCGCGGATCGGCAGGCCCCGGTCCACGAGAGGCGAGCGGAGCGCCGCGGCCAGGACCGCCTCGGGCGCGGGGGCGGCCGCGGGAATGCTCAGCACGCCCCGGGCCCGGACGGTGACATTGGGCCGCCCGACCCTCACCTTGATCTCGTGCTTCTGGCCGTCCCGGTCTCCCTCCTCGGGCTCCAGCCCGAGAAGGTAGTAGCCCGCGAGCTCCCGGGAGATCCGCTGGAAGGCGTTCTCCCCCGACCCCACGATCTGCAGGACTGTTCCACGGGTCAGCCCCGCGAGGTCGTACAGGCCCGCCGCCTCCTTCTCACGGTCTTCCCAGGAGGCGGTCGCGCTCCGGGAAAACGAGGCGTCGGCCGTCGACGTGTTGAGCAGGAGCACGAACAGGGTCACCTGCGCCTCCGAGGCGGCGGCGGCGAGGTCCCGCACCTCCGAGGTGCGCTCCGTGCCGAGCCCCTCGGAGATGAGGACCACGGTCTTCGGGCCCTCGATGTCACGGAGGCTTCGCAGCACGTTGGCGAGGGCGCGCTGCGACGCGAGCGACCGCTCCCGGTAGTTCAGGAACACCTGGTTCGCTTCCGCCTCCATCTGCAGGCGACACGCCTCCGCCTGCTGCGCGATCTTGTAGACGCCGCACGTCAGGTCGACGAACTGGGCCCAGCGCATCTGGTCGTTGTCCTTGACCAGGGCGAGAGCCTCGGAGAGCGGCACCTGGTAGCCGCCGCGCTGCGCCTGCCCCACCACTCCCTTGAGGCCCCGCCGGACGAGGTCCACGTCGGGAGTGAACTCGATGCTCGGCCCCGGCCCCGGCACGAAGACGAGGCCGACGCGGTCGGCGGGAGCCAGGGTGTCGAGGAAGCGGTCGGCCGCCTTCAGGACCTCGCGCCCGCCGCCCTGGCCGATGTTGCCCCGGTCCACGAGCAGCAGGATGAGGCGACCCCGGGGCGCGTCCTCGTTGCTGCTGAAGCCCGCGTCGCGGCGAGCCGGCGCCACCGCGGGCTCGAGATCGCGGCCCACGTACTCCACCGAGAGGACGCGGCGCGGCTTCCCGTCGATCTCGGCCTGGAAGTCCTCGGGCCCGAGGCCGAGGATCGGGCGCCCGTCCTTGTCCACGACGCTGGCGTCGAGCGCCACGACGTCCACCGCCACCCCGAACACCGGCGGCTGCACGGGAGCCTCGGGCGCTTGCGCCCGGACCGTCGCCGATGCCCAGAGAGCCGCGGCCACGACGAACCGGACGACGCGCATGATCACCTCCCGCCCGCGACGGCGCGGTAGCCCTGCCGCGCGCGCACCGCGCGCTTCTTCCCCGCCACCTCGACCCGGATGGCCCGCCAGCTTCCGTCGTTCGCGCTCTCGGCCGGCGCGTACGCCAGGAGGTACTGGCTCGCCAGGTCCTCGCCGATCTCCGAGAAGACGCCGTCGAGCTGCTCGGGCCGGTCGGTGTAGAACGCGCGCCCCCCGCTCACTGCGGCCACGCGGTCGAGCACCTGCTTCAGCGCCCGCTCGCGCATGCCCTTCCCCTGCGCCACCACGTAGACGGGCGCGGCGCTCACCTCGATCCGCCTCAGCACGTCGGCCACCGTCGCGTGGCTGACCATGTCCTCGCCGTCCGAGAAGAGGACGAGGGCTCGCCGGCCGCGGTTCTTCTCCAGGAGATCGAGGCCGCGCAGCACGGCGTCGTAGAACGACGTGCTCCCCCACGAGCGCAGGCGATCGACGGCGCGCAGGCGCGCCTCGGGCGTCGCCTCCCGCCGCGCCACCGTGAAGACGTTGTCGTTGAAGGCGAGGAGCGTCACCCGATCGATCGGCCGGAGCGAGGCGAGGAACCGCTTGACCGCCGCGCGGCAGGTGGCCATGGCCGGCGCCATGCTCCCGCTCATGTCCACCGCCACCACCAGCTCCCGCTCGGCGCCCTCGCCGATGAAGTGGGTCACCTCCTGCGGCCGGCCCTCCTCGAAGACGCGGAAGTCCTCCCGCCGCAGGCCCTTCACCAGCCGACCGTCGCCGTCGCTCACCGTGGCCGCCACCTGGACGACGTCGACGTCCACGTGGGGTGCGAACCCGGCCGCTTCCGTGCGCACGCTGTCCACGAGGCGCGAGCCGTCCGCCAGCACCGCCACGGCGCGGATGTTGTGGGAGGCCACGTCCGTCCCGGCGTCCCAGGTGCACTCCCACGGCGGCGCCTCCCGCGAGCACACGGGGTGACCATCCGCGGCAAAGGTGAAGCGGACGACCGCGACGCTCTCCGGCTCGACCCGCGCGCGGAGCGTGACCACGCCACTCACGTAGCCTCCCGGCCCGGGCTCCGCGATCACCAGGGCGGGCGGCGACGCCGGCGCGGCGTGCCCTCCCGACGCCATGAGGACCGCCAGTGCGGCGACGCCCGACCGCACCCGCGCCTTCACCTCGTCTCCCCGGGCCTCGGCGCGGCCTGCAGAGGCCCCCGACCGGCGAGCGAGGCGACGGCGTCGTCGAGCCGCTCCGGCGGCTGCGCGCGGACCCACGCGTCGAGGCCCAGCCGGTCGTCGGGAGCGACGGGCCGCGCCTCGGCGAAGAGGTCCGGCAGCAGCGTCTCGACCATCGCCGGGGCGAGGCTCGCCGGGAGCCGCCGCTCGGAGAGGTGTACCGCCACGCGCAGGCCGAGGTCGACGAACGTCTCCGCGAGGGCGGGCTCCGGCATGCGGCCCGACGCCTCGTCCAGCGGGCGCGGGCCGGGCAGGCCCAGGCCCAGGCCCCTCGTGAGGTCGTCGGCGACTCCCCAGCCATCCCAGCGCCTCCCGTCCGGCGACCCGAGGTGCAGCAGCTCCTCGAGCGAGAAGAACGAGTCGCGGGCGGCCGGCTCGTGCTCGAGCAGCCACTCGAAGGCGCGCGCCCTCCAAGGGTCGAGCCCCGCCTCCCGACACACGTCCTCCACTCCCGGTCCACCCGCCCGCAGGGACGATGCGCGCCGGCGGCCGGCGGCGATGGCCCCGGCCGCCGCGTCGCGATCGGCGTCGGTCAGCTCGCGGGCGTTCGCGAGCACCGCGGGCACCGCGAGGCTTCGTCGCTGCCGCGCTGCCGAGGACGGGGGGCCCCTCGGGGAGGGCGTCCCCCGCCAGGCGATGGAGCGAGAGGCCGGCCAGCGCCCGCTCGAGGCCGAGGAGCGAGCCCCGCACGTGCCAGGGCGCGCCGGGTCCCGAGACCTCCTCGGGCAGCGCCCACGGCTCCGCGCCGAAATCGTGGCGGAGCGAGACGTCCTCGCCGGCGAGGGCAGGCCCATCGGGTTCTCCGACGTGGGCCGCGTAGACGAGCGAGACGAGGGCCGGCCCGAGCGCCGCGGAGCAGCGGTCGCCGCTCTTCTCGGCCGGGAGACGGCACGCGCGGAGGGCCTCGGCCAGGCCCGCCCCCCCTGCTTCGCCCGGACCCGCTCGAGCCGCGAGAGCTCCGCCTGGCCCGGGTCCGCCTTGTACCACAGGCCCTCCCACTCGAAGGGCGCTTCCTCGAGGCCTCGCTCCGCCCGGTAGCCGGCCATCGCGCGCAGAACCGTCGCGTCCGGGTCTCCCGTCGGCTGCGTGCCGTAGACGGCGCGGGCCAGCTCCGGCAGCAGCGCCCCCTCCGCCCACGCCGCGATCGACCGCCCGTATCCGTCGGCCGGCGTCGGTGCGTCGAAGAGCGATCGGGTCAGCCGTTCGGCCGCCGCCGCGTCGAGGGTGCGCGCGAAGCGCGCCCGGTCGATCACGGCGAGCGCCCCCTGCAGCGTCCACTGGACGCGGAGCGCCTCGTCGCGGACAGCCCCGGCGCGGCGAGCGGCGAGCACACCGGCGGCGTAGAGCGAGGGGTCGCGCGGCCCCATGCGCTCGAGCGCGAGGAGCAGGGCGCGGGTGTCGCGCAGGCCCTGCAAGGCCAGCCGCGCTTCCGGCAGGGCGTCCGCCGCGGCGGCGCCGAAGACGCGCTGGCCGAAGGCCAGCTGCTCGAAGCGCAGGCGGCGGGCGGCGGCGTCGCCCGATCCGATCCGCTCCGCGAGCCACGCCGCGTCGGCGCGCGGAGCCGCTCGTACCTCCTCGACCCAGGCCGGCCTGGAGCCCGCGCTCCGGCCCTCGAAGACCGCGTCCCAGAACGCGCGCGAGGACGGGGGGGCGAGCGCGCCGTCCGACCCGACGCGAGCCTCGCGGAGCAGGCGCGCGGCGTCCACCGCGGGCCGGGAGAATGCCCCTCCCTGGCTGCGCCACCACGCGTTCTCGCGGTCGAAGACGGCGGCCAGGGCTTTCGCCGCCGCCGCGCGTTCCGGGTCCCCGGCGAGCTGCATCCCGAGCGCGAAGCGCTGGTGGGGCGGGTCGAGGCGCGCCACGGAGTCGTAGAGGAAGGCCCGGCGTCCGCCCTTCGCGGCGAGGAGGATCTCCAGGAAGCGGACCGGCTCGCGCGGGCTCACGTCCACCAGCCCGCGCCACACCGTCGCCGCTTCTTCCCCCCCGGGCAGGTCCACCGCCCCGTCCCGCACGCGGAACCTCGCGCCGAAGGCCGCCAGCGCGTCCGCGTGGCGGCGACGGATGCGTGCCAGCCCGAGAGGCTCGGCGGCGAGCGCGGCGAGCGTCGGCTCGTCGAAGGCCGCAAGGCCGCGGTAGAGGAGGGACGAAGGCCGGTCCGCGACGATGGCCAGAGCCAGACGCTCGTCGGGCAGATCGTCGCGCGCCAGCAGACCTCGCCAGGTGTCCGGGGCCAGCGGGAGAGCCACGACCGCGCCCGGTGCCGGCGGCGGCGCGCCCGCTCCTTCCCCCACGGCTCGCGCGGAGTCCTCGCCCCACAGCCCGTGACGCCGCCGCGCGGCCTCGAACAGGACGCGCCACGCCGGAAGGCCCGGCCCGAGGCCCGCCGCCGCCGCAACGGCGTCGGTCCCGCCGGCGACGGGCAGGGCGTGCCACTGCCGCGGCTGCGCGAGCGAGACGCCGGGGGAGAGGCACGCCGCGGCCCAGACCGCCGCGGCCAGACGCTGCCCCCGTCTCGAGGCGGGGTCTCTCATCCGGTGATTCTATCCCCGCGCCGCGGTCGCGCGCGGTGGTAC
Organism: uncultured Acidobacteriota bacterium; assembly: GCA_963697835.1. Lineage (GTDB taxonomy): Bacteria > Acidobacteriota > Vicinamibacteria > Fen-336 > Fen-336 > DATBSL01. Next base: position 755,704 of record CAVOPG010000002.1, read on the forward strand.
GATCGCGGGTCACCGAGGAGAGAGCGACGATGCCCCAGCCCCCGCCCGACGTCACGCCCGTGATGCTGACCGGCGACCTCAGCGAGGAGCTCCTGCAGGCCTACCTGGCCGGGCCGGACCTCGCGGTCGACACCGAGACGATGGGCCTGCAGACGCGGCGCGACCGCCTCTGCCTCGTCCAGCTGTGCAACCGCGACTCGCGCGCGGCGATCGTGCAGCTGCCCCGCGAGGCCCTCGACCCGAAGCACCCCGCGGCCTCGCGGGCGCCGCGCCTCAAGAAGCTCATGGAGGACCCGGGCGTCCTCAAGGTCTTCCACTTCGCGCGCTTCGACGTGGCCGCTCTCGCGCACTGGCTGGGAATCGCGGTGGCGCCGCTCTACTGCACGCGCACCGCGAGCAAGCTCGCCCGCACGTACACCGACCGCCACGGGCTCAAGGACAACCTCCTCGAGTTCCTCGACGTCGAGCTCGACAAGGTCACCCGCCACTCCGACTGGTCGAGTCCCCGGCCTCTCCGCGGAGCAGGTCCGCTACGCCATCTCGGACGTCACGCTGCTGCTCCCCCTCATGGACCACCTGGAGGAGATGCTCCGGCGCCAGGGCCGCGTCGAGCTCGCCCGCGAGTGCTTCGGGGTCATCCCGACGATGGCCAGGCTCGACGTCGCCGGCTTCGAGGGGCTGTTCGAGCACTAGCCCCCGAGCGCGCTCCGTCTGGACGAGCGCGCGAGGGATCTGGTCCGTGCGGCGGTGGATCGTTCCAACGATAGCGCGAAGTATCTGTCCGTTCCCGAGCGCGCATCGCTCCGGACGGCGCGCGAGGGCTCGGGTCCGTCCCGAGCCGTCAGTCCTGGTCCGTTTCCTAGCCTCACTCTCCTGAGTCGTCGCGCCGGCGCGAGCGTCCGTTCTCGTGGTGCTTCGAGTTCTCGGTGTTCTTCCCGCTCTCGGCGGCGAGCTTCCCGTTGCGGGGCACGGGCGCCCGGTCGCCGGCCACCATGTCGAGCAGCCCCTGCATCTCGGCCGGCTGCAGGGTCTCGAGGTCGCGCAGCGCCGCCACCAGCTGGCGCGCGAGCTCCTGGCAGTACGCGAGGACGGGGCCGTTGCCGGCCACCCGCCCTCCCCCGTTGTCGAGGTGCCACTCCGTGCGCTGGTCCGGGGTGAGGGGGACGCAGGCGCCGCCCTCCACGCGGTGCGGGGGCCTTCGGTCGTGGCGGAAGCCGGAGACGCCGGGGAAGGCCGCCTGCAGCAGGTAGTCGATGACACGCACGATCCGCTGCTGGTCCTGGCCGAGGAGGCGGCTGTCCGCCCGCACCGAGGCCTCCACCCCGCGCGTGGTCACGGCGAGGGTGATGGCGATCGACGTGCCCTCGACCCGCAGCAGCTCGTTCGCGATCTCGGCGATCACGTCGCGGTGGGCGTCGCGGACGAAGCCGACCGGGGCCACCCGCACGGCGCCGGTCACTTCCTGGTTCCGGAACGCGGCCGCGCGGTACGTGTACCACTCCGGAGGCACGCGGTAGTCGCGCAGCTCGTCGAGGATCTCCTGCGTCTCCTCCGACCGCGTGAGCACCTCGAACATCTTGAAGTCGAGCGGCGTCGCCCCGTGGAGGAGCGCGCTCGTGTCCGTGTAGATGCCGAGGGCGGCCGCGGCCTTCTCGGCCGGGGTCAGCTTGTCGAGCACGTCGAAGGCGGCGGCGATCACCGCCATGAACGCGGACGTCGAGCCCACCGCGAGGCCGACGAACGGCAGCCGCACCCGCCGCACCCCCTTCGCCCGGCAGTTCTCCTCCACCTCGGCGGGATCCGCGTGGTGGTCGGCCACGAAGAAGTAGTCCTTGACCGGGTCGACGCCCGGGGTCGCCAGGATCCCGAGCGGCGGCGACGTGTCCACCATGCAGTGCAGACCTCCCCGCAGCCGGTCGCGGTTCGGGTCCTGGAGCACGATGCCGCAGCGCGCGACGAGGTTGCGGTTCTGCGGGTGGCCGAGGCTGCCGGTGAGGATCCTCACCTCCTCCGCGCCCAGCTCGCGGAGGATCGCGGAGAGGAGCACGGCGCTGCCGAGCGCGTCGGGGTCCCCCACCCACTGGGTGAAGATGTTGGCCCCGCGGCCGCGGATGGCCTTGGCGGCGCGCTTCAAGCCCATGTAGGCGCTCTGGGCCGAGGTCAGGACGGCGAGGTTCTCCAGGGTCCGACGCTTGCCGATGATGCTCTGGAAGCGACGGCGCACGACTCCGGGCCCGGCGGGGCGGGGCGGCTCGAGGATGCGGCCGTTGGGGCTCACGCAAGCACCTCTGCCCGCACCGCCGGCCGCGTCAGGGGATCAGTTTCAAGATGCATGAAACGTGCGGCCCTCCCGGGCCATGTCGACGAGCATCGGAGCCGGACTGAAGCGCGTCCCGTGCCGCGCCTGCAGCTTCTCCATCGTCTCGAGGGCGAAACGGGCCCCGAGGTGGTCGAGGTAGCGGAAGGGGCCGCCCAGGAACGGGGGAAAGCCCAGCCCGAAGATCGCCCCCACGTCGCCGTCGCGCGGCGAGCGCAGGATGCCCTCCTGCAGGCAGAGCACCGACTCGTTGAGGAAGGCGAAGACGAGGCGCTCCTGCGCGTCGCGCGCCTCGAACGTCCGGGAGGCCCCGGTGGGCGCCGCCCCGCCCGGCAGCAGCGCGTACACCGACTGGTCGACCCGCTTCTTCTTCCCGTCGTAGGTGTAGAAGCCCTTCTTCGCCTTGCGCCCCAGGCGGCCGTCCGCCAGCACCTTCTCCATCGAGGGCGGCGGCGACATCCGGTCGCCGAAGTGGTCGTGCATCACCTTGGCGACCTTGGCCCCGACGTCGATGCCGACCTCGTCGAGGAGGGTGACGGGGCCCACCGGGAAGCCGAACGCGGTCATGGCCCGGTCGAGCCGCGTCGATCGGCGGCGCCCTCCTCGAGCAGCCAGGTCGCCTCGTTCACGTAGGCGGCCAGGGCGCGGCTCGTGTAGAAGCCGGGCCCGTCCCGGACCACGATGACGTGCTTGCCGATGCGGCGCCCGAAGGCGACCGCGGTCGCGATCGCGGTGAGCGCGGTCTCGGGCGTCGCCACGATCTCGAGGAGCGGCATCTTGTGGACGGGCGAGAAGAAGTGCATGCCCAGCACCTGGGCCGGGCGCCGGCACCCCTTCGCGATCTCGCCGATCGGGATCGAGGACGTGTTGCTCGCGAAGACGCACTCGTCGCGGGTCACGGCTTCCGTCTCGGCGAGCACCCGCCGCTTGAGCTCGAGGTCCTCGAACACCGCCTCGATGACGAGGTCGGCGCGGCGGAAGCCCGAGTAGTCGACGGTCGGCGCGATGCGGTCCATGCGCTGCGCCGACCTCGAGGCGGGTGAGGCTCCGGCGCGTGAGCCGCTCCTCCCACGCTCCGCGGACGTGCTGGAGGCCGCGGCCGAGCGCCTCGCGGGAGGCGTCCTTCATGCGGACGGCGACGCCCGCGTCCGCGGCCGCCCCGGCGATGCCCGCTCCCATGAGGCCCGCCCCGAGCACCGCCGAGCTTCGTCGACCTCGGCCGCCGGGGTCCCCGCGGGGTAGCCGGCGTCCTTCTTGATCTCCTGCGTCGCGAAGAAGACGGAGACGAGGCGGCGGGACACGTCGGAGGCGGCGAGGCGGCCGAACGCGGCCGCTTCCAGCTCCAGGCCCTCCGCGCAGGGCCGCCGCCGTTCCCCGCTTCACGACCTCGATCGCCTCGAGCGGGGCCGGGTAGTGTCCGCCGGTCTTCTTCAGGACCGACGCGCGCGCCTTCGAGAAGATGACGGGCCGCAGCAGGCGCTCGGGCCAGGCGATCCCGGGCCGGCGGGGGTGCACGCGCCCCTCGGCGAGACCGAGGGCCGCCCGCTTCGCGACCGCGAGCAGGATGGGGGCCGGGCAGACCTCGTCGACGAGGCCGGCCTTCCGCGCGCGCGGGGCCTTCAGGGCGCGGCCGGTCAGGATCAGGTCGAGCGAGGTCGCGAGGCCGACGAGGCGCGGCAGGCGCTGCGTGCCCCCGGCTCCGGGCACGAGGCCCAGCATCACCTCGGGCAGCCCGAGGGACGTCTTCGGGTCGTCCGAGGCCACGCGGTAGCGGCACGCGAGGGCGAGCTCGGTGCCGCCCCCGAGGCAGGCGCCGTGGATCGCGGCCACCACCGGGACGCGGCAGGCTTCGAGACGATCGAATATGGCCTGGAGAGCGCGCGAGAGGGCCTCCCCCTCTTCCGCCGAGCGGATGCGCGTGAACTCCTTGATGTCCGCCCCGGCGATGAAGCCGTCGGGCTTGCCGCTGCGGACGACGACGGCGCGGATCGACTCGTCCCGGCCGACCTCCTCGAGGATCCCCTCGATCTCGGCGATCATGCCCCGTCCGAGCGTGTTCACCCTCTCGCCGGGCACGTCGAGAGTGAGCACGAGGACGCCCTCGGCGTCCTTCTCCTGCCTGAAAGCGCCGGGCTCGCTCATCGTTCCAGGACCATCGCGAAGCCCATGCCCCCCTGGGCGCAGACCGACAGCAGGCCGAACTTCGCGTTCCGCCGCTTCATCTCGCGGGCCAGCGTCGTCGTGATGCGCGCCCCGGTGGCGCCGAACGGGTGCCCGAGGGCGATGGAGCCGCCGCACACGTTGAGGCGTTCGCGGTCCACCCGGCCGACGCGGGCCGAACGCCCCAGCTTCTCCCGCGCCCAGGCCTCGGACTCCAGGGCCTGGATGTTCGAGGCGACCTGGGCGGCGAAAGCCTCGTGCATCTCGACGAGGTCCATGTCCGAGAGCTGGAGCGAGGCCCGATCGAGCGCCATCGGTATCGCGAGCCCGGGGCCCATGAGGAGCTGGCCGCCCGGGTCCACCGCGGCGACGGCCCAGCTGCGCACGTACGCCAGGGGCTCGTAGCCCTCGGCCTTCGCCCGCTCCTCGGACATGAGGAGGACGGCGGCGGCGCCGTCCGTGAGGGGCGAGGAGTTGCCGGCGGTGACCGTGCCGTAACGCCGGTCGAAGACGGGAGGCAGCGCCGCGAGCGCCTCGAGCGACGCGTCCTTGCGGAGGAGGTTGTCGGACGTGACCGTCGTCTCGTACGCGGGAGGGACGTGGACGGCGCACGTTTCGGCGGGCAGGCGCCCGTCCGCCGTCGCCGCCCACGCGTTGCGGTGCGAGGCGAGGGCGATCGCGTCCTGCTCCTCGCGCGTGATGCCGTTCTCCTTCGCCATCTTCTCCGCCGACTGGCCCATGGTCAGGCCGGTGGACGGCTCGGCGATGGCCGGCGCGTCGGGGACGAGATCGCGCGGGCGCACCTGCGCGAGGGCGACGAGGCGCGCCCGGAGCGACTTCGCCCTCTGCGTCTCCACGAGGATCCGCGCCATGCGCCGGCTGTGGAGGATCGGGACGTCGGAGAGGCTCTCCGCCCCGCCGGCGATCCCTGCTTCCACGTGGCCGAGCCGGATCGCGGACGCCACGTCCGCGATCGCCTGGCTCGCCGAGGCGCAGGCGCGGTTCACGGTGTGGGCGGGGATCGACTTCGGCAGCCCCGCGCCGAGGGCGGCCTCGCGCGCGAGGTTCGGGGCCTTCACCGAGGGGACGACCTGCCCCATCACGACCGTGCCGATCGCGGCGGGATCGACCTCCGTGCGCTCCACGAGTTCGCGGAGACAGACCTTCGCGAGATCCACCGCCGTGAGGTCGCCGAACACCGTCCCCGAGCGGGCGAACGGCGTGCGACATCCGGCCACGATCGCGACTCTCTGGTTGCTCATGCGGGCTGGACTATCCCGTGGCGCGGTCCTTCCGCGACACGTCACGGGATTTCGAGAGGAGGGCCTCCGTGCGGCCGACGCGTTCCAGGTGAAGCTCCGGGCTGCGGCCCGTCACGGGAAAAATGCTAGCGCATAACCCGCGGGATGCAACCCCTCCGCCCGTGGAGTCATGACGTCCCGTCATCGGTGCCATGCCGCGGATTCACGAGTCTTCGCCCACCCTCTCCGGGCCGAAGGGTGCGCCAACCGTGAGACGATCGGGGCTCGCGACGAGGAGAACGCATGCACCGCACGATCGCTGCCCTGACCCTGGCCGCCGCCCTGCTGCCCACGGCCGCCCTCGCCCAGGCCGCGGCCCCCCCGCGAGCGCCGCGCCCGGTCGAGCCGCGGCCGGAGCCGAAGCCCCAGCCCCGTCCGCACGGCCTGCGGGTGCCGGCCGACCCGGCGCTTGTCCAGGTGGACGACGGGGACACGGTCGTCATCCGCTGGTCGAAGGACGACCGCGAAACGGTCCGTATCCTGGGTATCGACACGCCGGAGACGCGGCACCTCGAGCACGACCTGCCCTACGCGCAGCCCTTCGGGCCCGAGGCGCGGGGCTTCGCCCAGGGCGCTTTCGCCACCGCGACCCAGGTCGAGCTGCAGCGCGCGAGCACCCTCGACCCGTACGGCCGCACTCTCGGCTACCTCTTCCTGAACGGGCGCAACTACTCGGTCCTGGTGGTGCAGGCGCGCCTCGCCGCCGAGAGCGTCACCTTCTACGGCGACAACGGCCTGCCGAAGGAAGCGGCCGAGGTGCTCGCCGCGGCAAAGGCGGCCGGCCCGCTGCCCTTCGAGCCGCCCCACGTCTTCCGCGCGCGCATGAGGGACGTGTCGAAGTGGATGAAGGAGAGAGGGCTCGAGGCCGACCAGTAGGCCTCGCTCGGGCGACCATGGCCCTCGTCACCGACGCCGTCGCGAGCGCGGGCTCGCGATGAAGGCTCCGCCTCGACGCCTGGTCCTTCCCCTCGCCCTGGCCGGGGCCGCCCTCCTCCTCTGGGACACCTTCGTCGTCTATCCCTTCCGGCTGTTCGTCGTCTTCCTCCACGAGATCTCCCACGGCCTCGCCGCCGTCGCCACCGGCGGCTCCATCGCCTCGATCGGCCTCAGCTTCGACGAGGGCGGGTTCTGCCTCACCCGGGGGGGCTTTCGGTTCCTGATCCTGAACGCGGGCTACGTGGGGAGCCTGCTCTGGGGCGCCCTCTTCCTCCTGCTCGGCGGCCGCCGCACGCGGGCCCGGGCGGTGATCGCCGTGGTCGGCGCCTTCACCCTCGTGGTCACCCTCGTCTTCGTGCGCACGTGGTTCGGCTTCTTCTACGGCCTGGCGGCGGCCCTGGGGCTCCTCGCCGTCGCCGCGAAGCTCAAGCCGGCGGTGTCCGAGACCCTGCTCGCCGCCATCGGGGCCACCAGCGTCCTCTACGCGGTCTGGGACGTCGCCTCCGACGTGCTCTTCGGCCACTCCGGGCAGAGCGACGCCGCCGCCCTCGCGCGGCTCACCCACGTCCCCGCGATCGTGTGGGGCGTCGTGTGGGTGGCCGTGTCGGTGGCGGTACTGGTGTCGGTCCTCCGGCGACTCGCCTGACCCCGCCGCGCCGGCCCGAGGCATGACGGCGCTCTCCGTGATGCATGAGTCGTGCCGATGCCTCCCTCGCGCTCGACGCCCCGCCGTACAATCACAGGCTGAGAGTGACTGCACAATGAAGCGGATCGGCATCCTGACGGCCGGCGGCGACACGCCGGCGCTCAACGCGACGGTCCACGGCGCCGTGGTGACGGCGAACCAGCGGCGCGTGGAGGTGTACGGCTTCATCAAGGGCTACTCGGCCCTCATGAACCCCAGCGTCCCCCACGTCCACCTGAACCCGCTCTTCACCGAGATTCCCGAGCTCGATCCCACGCGGGGCGGCACCGTCATCGGCGCCTCGCGCGACGTTCGTGGACTCCGACGACACGGACACGATCGCGCAGATCGCCGACCGGCTGAAGCAGCTCAAGATCGACGGCCTGATCTGCGTGGGCGGGGACGGCACCCTGAACGGCCTGCAGCCTTTCGCCGAGCTCTTCCCCGTCGTGCTCGCCCCGAAGACGATCGACAACGACCTCGGCCTCAACCACCCCAACGAGCCGGACGAGTGGGAGCGCGTGCCGTGCGCGGAGCCCCCGGGCTACCGCTACCAGCTCGGCCGCTCGCTGACCCGCTTCGAGCTCGACGGGATGGTCAACTACGTGACGCCGGGCTACGCGACCGCGGTCTTCGACTCGGTCCAGGGCCTCCAGCGCGTGCGCACCACCGCCGAGAGCCACCGCCGGATCGGCATCGTCGAGGTGATGGGCCGCCACTCCGGCTACATCGCCCTCGGCACCGCGTACGGGCAGCCCGACATCATCCTCGTCCCCGAGGTCCCGGTGCGCATCCCCGCCCTCGTCGAGCGGGTGCGCGAGCTCTACGAGCTGCAGAAGAACGTCGTCATCGTCTGCGGCGAGGGGATCGTGGGCGAGGACGGCCGCGAGCTCGGCGCCAAGCGGGAGTCGCACGACCCTGCCGGCAACGTCTCCCTCTCGGGCGCCTCGGACGCGCTGCGCGACGTGCTCACCGAGCACTTCGGGGACCTCTACTTCCAGCAGTTCCGACGGGCGGAGTCGGCGAAGGCCGCCGTCTTCACCCGGAAGGTCGGGCACACCCAGCGCGGCGGCCGGCCCATTCTCTTCGACCGGTTCCACGCCGCCGAGCTCGGGGGCAAGGCGGTCGACATGCTCCTCGCCGGGCAGAACAACGCCATCGCCATCCTGCAGTGGAGCCGCGAGCGCGGCTTCTACGTCGACGGCTACGACGGCAACGCCTTCCGCGACCGCTGGGGCGTGATCCACGCCCGCCACCTGCATCCGAGCTTCTACGACGAGGAGCTGATGCGGCCCTCGAAGACCGGGGTCGAGTACATGCTCCCCATCTTCACGAGCGCGATCGGCCACGCCGACATCGAGGCGATCCGCCAGACGGTCTTCGACTCGGGCAGCCTCTTCCGCCCGTACCACTCGGTCAACACGGACATCAACAAGAGGATCCGCTACCTGTCATCCTGAGGGGCTCCAGTCTGCCCGGCCCCGAAGGATCCGCAATCGCGGCGATCGTTTCACGTCCGCGCGTCCCGACCAGGCCGCGGTTCGTCCCGGGTCAAGGTCGGGTGCTCCGTGCGGCCTCTGTGCAGCTTCTCCGCATTCTCCTGCCACCAGTGACGGGCCCGCTCGCGGTCCCAGGCCCCGAAGGCCCGGCACTCGCGGACGCGTTGCTGCAGCGTGGCCGCCGTCTGCGGCCGCCGGCTCGGGTCCTTCTCCAGGCAGTCGAGGAGCAGGCTTTCGAGATCCGGGGGGAATGCCCGGCCCAGACGGGTCGAAGGAGGGTCGGGCTTCGTGTGGAGATGGTGCCCGCAGACCTCGACCAGGCTCCGGCCCGGAAAAACGTGAGTGCCGGTGAGCATGAAGTAGCCGACCGCTCCGAGGGCGTACAGGTCGCCGCGAGCGTCCATCGCGTCAGGAGCGGTGATCGCTTCCGGAGACATGTATTGCGGCGTTCCCGTCAGGGTCGCGGCAGCAGTCAGGGAAACTCCGGCGGCGCTCAGATCCTTCACCAGGCCGAAATCCACCACCTTCGGCACGTCGAAGAGGCCTCCCTGCTTGCACAGGATGATGTTGGCCGGCTTGAGGTCACGGTGGATGAGGCCGATCTCGTGGGCTTCCACGAGGGCCCCGGCCACCCCGTCGAGCACGTGGAGGACGCGCTCGGGCGGCTGGGCCCCGTCGAGCTCCACGAGCACGTCCAGCGAGGCGCCGTCCAGCAGCTCCATCGCGTAGTAGAAGACGCCTTCGGGCGTGCGGCCGAAATCGAAGATGGTGACCGTGTTGGGATGGGTCAGACCCGCGGTGAGCTGGACCTCCCGCTCGAACCGCGCGATGCTCTGCTCGCCCGCCTTTTCCGCGGGCAGGAGCTTGACCGCGGTGGGTCGGCGCAGCATGGCGTGGCTCGCTCGATAGACGACGCCCATGCCTCCCTCCCCCAGCTTCTCCCCGAGCGTGTACTGCCCGAGCTTCCGCGCCTCCCGGACATCCTGGCGCAGGCCGTAGATGACGCTGGACGTCGCGGTGGCCAGGACCGTGGTGAGGCTCCACCAGACCGCGATGGACATGGCGAGCATGCTTGCGGCCTGCGCCGCGGTCGGGGGCGTCTCGCCGAGGCTCGCCGCGCGTAGGAGCGTCTCGTCCACGCCCAGATAGACCACGTAGGTGCCGACGACCAGCGGAACCCCGACGCTGAGGCTCAGCAGCAGCGTACGCCGGGGCGAGCTGGGCACGTAGGCCGCCCAGGCCATGAAGCTGTAGGTGATGGCGAGGAGCACGATCATCTCCGGCCGGGCGGCCAGCGGTACGTGCCAGCCCATGAGCTGATAGGCGACACTCGTCCCGACCAGGGCCAGCGCCTCGGCGGTGTGAACGACGCGAACGGAGCGCGCGCCGGTCCGGCACGCCAGCCAGGCGGTCAGGCCGGCCGTCACCGCCAGCAGGTGATAGAAGAAGCTGGGGTGGATGAGCTCCTGGTAATCACGCTGGAAGACGGCGACCACCACGCGAAACAGCAGGAAGATCAGGCCGAGCCCCCCTGACGCCAGGCCGAAGAGGGCCACGCGGCGTTGCCGGAAGGCCCGAGCCTCTTGGGAGCTATCGTCAGAGGATGTCGCCACGAGGCAGTTCTACCTCGACCCGAGGTTCAAGTCATCCCCGCCCGCCCGCAAAGGAGTTGAGTACCTCGGGTCGTTCCCGGACCGAGGTCGGGTCTTGAATCATGCTCCGTCGAGGGCAAGATTCAAGATCTGACCCCGCGCGTCACTCGTAGCGGAGCGCCTCCACCGGGTCGAGGCTCGAGGCCTTCAGGGCCGGCACGAGGCCGGAGGCGACACCGACGAAGACGAGGATCAGGCTCGAGCCGAGGACGGTCAGGGCGGAGATGCGGAGCTGCATGTCGCCCTTGCCCGACTCGTCCTGGTACAGGGGGCCGAGCACCGGCAGGATCGGCATGACGGCGGTGATCGCGTAGGACAAGGCCATCCCGGCCGCCCCGCCCAGGAGCGTCAGCACGAGCGCCTCGGCGAGGAACTGCCACCGGATGTGCCGCTTCCTCGCGCCCAGGGCCCGGCGCAGCCCGATCTCGCGGATCCGCTCGTCCACCGAGACGAGCATGATGTTCGCGACGCCGACCCCGCCGATGCCGAGGGTGAGGGTGCCGATGAAGACGAGCAGCACCTGGAGGCCGATCGTGATCCCGTCGATGATCGGCCGGAACTCCTCGCGCCCGAACATCTGGATCGCCCGCTTGTCGGTGCCGGAGAACCGCTGCCGCTTCCCCACCGTGTCGCGCACCTGCTGGATCGCGGCCTTCTCCATCGAGGGCGTGACCGCGCTGAAGACGAGGACGCTCGAGTAGCGCGTGTCCCAGAGGTCGCCGGCCGTGGTGTAGGGGATGAACACGCACTCGTCGTCGCTCGTGAAGTAGTTGCTCATCTGCATCTTGCGGTCCATGGCGCCCACCACCGTGAAGCGCATGCCGTCGATGCGGATCGTCTCGCCCGACCGCGGGGCGGCCGGCGAAGAGCTTCTTGCGGAGCTGCGAGCCGAGGAACGCGACCCGCCGGCGCTCGACGAAGTCCTCGGGGCTCAGCCAGCGGCCGTCGCTCGGGACCTCGTTGCGGATCTCGCCGTAGACCGGCTCCACGCCGCGGACCGCGGTGTTGGCCATGCGGTCGCCGTAGGCGATCTGCCGCCACTGCACGGTCTCCATGCTGATGCTCTTCACCAGGGTGGCCTCGGCCTCGATCGCGTCGCGGTCCGCCTTCTCGAAGCGGACGCGGCGGCCGGCGCGCTCCCCGCCGGCCTGCTCGCTCGTCTGGCCCGGCCACGCCACGACGGCGCTGCGGCCGAAGGCGTCGAACGCGTGGGTGAGGATCGCCCGGAAGCCCGACCCGTAGGCGAGGAGGACGGTCACCGCCACGATGCCCCACACGATGCCGAGCATCGTGAGGAGGCTGCGCGTGCGGTTGCGCGCGAGGTTCGTCCAGCTCTGCACGACCAGCTCGCGGAGCACGCTAGCCTCCCGCCTCCCAGCGCAGCGCCTCGATGGGGTCGATCGAGGCCGCCCGGCGCGCCGGGTAGACCGCGGCGAGGACGCGCCACCGTGCCGAGGAGGGCGAAGGCCATGAGGCCCGAGGACCAGGTCGGCAGGAGCCCGGCGAAGTACATGGGCATGGGCAGGAGGTTCACCAGGGCGCAGAGACCGTAGGCCACGGTGAGGCCGGTGCCCCCGCTCACGAACACCACGAGGAGCGTCTCCACCACGAACTGCCGCACGATCGACCGGCGGGTGGCCCCGAGCGCCTTCCGCACCCCGATCTCGCGAGTCCGCTCGCGCACGGCCACGAGCATGACGTTCATGACCCCGATCCCGCCGATGAAGAGGGTGGCGATCCCCACCGCACCGAGGAAGTACTTCATCCCGTCCGTCATGGTCTTGAAGGCCTCGGCCTCCTCGACCGTGTCCCAGATGTGGGCCGCTTCCTCGTCCCGCGGGTCGAAGGAGTGGATGCGGCCGAGGGCGCGGCGCAGCTCGCCCTTGCAGGCCTCGTGGTCGGCCACCGAGCGCGGGGCGACCAGGAGCCGGTCCACCGAGTCCGGGAGCGCGGGCGGCTTGTTCGGGAAGTCCTGCAGGATGGCGCTGAAGGGCACGAAGACCTTGCTGATGTCCCGCCCGTCGTAGCTCGAGTCCTGCTCCTTGTGCCGCATGAGGCCGACCACGGTGTAGGGGAAGTCGCCGATGCGGATCGTCTCCCCCATCGCCGGCCGGGCGCCGAAGAGCTGCTTCTTCGCGTCGCTCCCGAGGAGGGCCACCCGGCGCACCTGCCGCTCGTCGTCCCAGTTCGGGTAGCGCCCCTCGGCCACGGCGATCGTGCGGATGAACGCGAAGTCCGGCATCGAGCCGGTCACGGTGAGCGAGGCGCTGTTGTGGGCGCTGCGCACCGGAGCGCCCTGTCCGAGCTCCGGCATGACGTAGCCGCACGAGGGCGCCTGCTTCTGGATCTCGAGGTGGTCGGTCGCCGTCCACTGCACCCGGCGGCCGGCCCGCAGCCCGCCCACCTGCAGGCTCGTCCGGCCCGGCGAAGACGATCATCACGTCCTTGCTGAAGCTCTCCGACACCTTCGCCTGGCCGACGCGCAGGCCCTCGCCCGCCGCCACCATGAGCGTGATCGACACGATGCCCCAGGCGATGCCGAACATGGTGAGCAGCGTGCGGAGCTTGTGCGCGAACAGCGTCCGCATGGTGTCGCGGAGGAGGTCGCTCCAGATCATGGCAGGCCACGGTGCGCGCCGAGGCTCACGGCCTACTGGAGGACGACCTTGTCGCCTTCCTTCAGCCCCTCGGTGAGCTCGGTCTTCACCCCGTTCGAGATGCCGAGCTTCACCGCGACCTTGCGCTTCCCGCCGTCGGCCTTCGGGTCGGGCACCTCCAGCGAGGGCTTGCGCTCCTTGTCGTACAGCACCGCCGACTCGGGCACGATGAGGACGGCCTTCTTCTCCTCGAGGATGATCTCGGCGTTGGCGGTCATGTTCGTCTTGAGCTCGCCGCCGGGGTTGCGGATCGAGACCCGGACCTCGAAGGTGGTGACGTTGTCCTTCTCCTTGCCGAGGGGCGAGATCTTCGTGACCTTGCCCTCGAACGACTTGTCCTTGAAGGACTCGACCACGATGCGGGCCCGCTGGCCCATGTAGACGCGGCCGATGTCGGCCTCGTCGACCTTGCCGAGCACGTAGACCTCGCTCACGTCGCCGAGCGTCATCACGAGCGTCGCCTGCGAGCCGAGGACGAGGATCGAGCTGACCGCGTCGCCCACCTCGACGTCGCGCGAGAGGACGAGGCCGTCCATGGGGCTCGTGATGGTCGCGTAGCGCAGGTCGGTCTGGTAGCGCTCGAGGGCGGCCCGGGCCTTCTCGACCTCGGCCTTGCTCACCGCGGCCTGGCTCTTCGCCGCCGTCTGCTTGTTGAGCCCCATCTGCCAGGCCTTGTCCGCGTCCTCGAGGAGCGACGGCGCGATGAGGCCGTCGGCGTAGAGCTTGCGGGCCCGCTCGAGGGCGGTCTTCAGGAAGGGCAGGTCGGGCCCTTCCGCCTCGATCCGGTTCCGCTCCCAGGACGCCTCGGCGGCGAGCAGGTTGGCCCTCGCCTCCCGGACGGCGGCCTCGAGCTGCTCGCGGTCGAGCTCGGCCAGGACCTGGCCCTCCTTCACCGGTCGCCGTAGTCCACGAACAGCCGCTTCACGAGGCCGCTCGCCTTGGACTTGATCTCGACCTTGGTCAGGGGCTGGACCTTCCCGGTCGCCACCACGGACCGCGCGAGGTCGCCCTTCTCGATCGCGGCGAGGCGCGAGGGGTCGATCTCCTTGCCGCCCCGGCGGGCCGCCATGAGGCCGAAGACCGCGAGCAGCACGACGCCCGCGCTGATGACGATCAGGCGCTTCCGGCTCTTCCGCCGGCCGTTTCCGTTGCCGTTTCCGTTCGCCATCGAATGGGCTCCAATCCCTTGAACGCGGTCCCGCGAAGCTCGATCAGTCACTCTGTCTAACGCGCGAGCGGCCGCCGGGGTTCACACAAGTTGACGGCGGTCGGCGGCATAATTCGCTCATGGACAAGGACCTGATCCGCCGGCTCCCCAAGACCGACCTCCACGTCCATCTCGACGGATCGCTCCGCCTCGGCACCCTGGTCGATCTCGCCCGCGAACGCGAGAGTCCCCCTCCCTTCTGAGACGCCCGAAGGGCTCGAAGCGTTGGTCTTCCGGCCCCGCTACGCCAATCTGAACGAGTACCTGGAGGGCTTCCAGTACACGGTGGCGGTCCTGCAGGACGAGGAGGCCCTCGAGCGGACCACCTTCGAGCTGGCCGAGGATTGCCAGGCCGAGGGCGTGCGCTACCTCGAGGTGCGCTTCGCTCCCCAGCTTCACGTCCGGCCGGGGTTCGACGTCTCGGCGGTCGTCCGGGCCGTGGACCGGGGACTGCGGCGCGCCGGGGACAGCTTCAATGCCCGTCCGGAGGTCCGGTCCGGCCGCGAGCCCCGCTTCGCGGCCGGCATCATCCTCTGCGCCATGCGCTTCTTCACCCCCGAGTTCTCCCTGGGCTTCCGGCGCTTCTTCGAGGCCCTGCCCGAGGCGCCCCCGGCCGAGATCCACACGGCGGCGAGCCTGGAGGTGGCCCGGGCGGCGGCGCGCCTGCGCCGCGAGGAGGGCCTCCTCGTGGTCGGCATCGACCTCGCCGGGCAGGAGAAGGGCTATCCCGCGGAGGATCACCGCGAGGCCTACCAGATCGCGCACGAGGCGTTCCTCGGCAAGACCGTCCACGCCGGCGAGGATTACGGCCCCGAGTCGATCTTCCAGGCGATCGGAGACCTGCACGCCGACCGGATCGGCCACGGCACGTGGCTCTTCGACGAGACCAAGATCACGAGCCCGAGGATCCTCGACCGCAAGCGCTACGTCGAGGACCTCTCCGAGTTCGTGGCGGACAAGCGCATCACGATCGAGGTCTGCCTCACGTCGAACCAGCAGACGGTGCCCGAGCTGGCCGACGACCTGCGCCGCCACCCGTTCGCCGAGATGCGCCGGCGGCGGCTCTCCACCACCTTCTGCACGGACAACCGGCTCGTCTCCAAGACCACGGTGAGCGACGAGATCGCCCGGGCGGTCGAGGCCTTCGACCTCACCTCCCGCGAGGTGCGCGACATCCTCATCTACGGCTTCAAGCGCAGCTTCTACCCGGGGAGCTACCTCGAGAAGCGGGACTACGTCCGCGGCGTGATCAACTACGCGAACCGTCTGCTGGACGGGTCCGGGCCGACGTAGGCGCGCCCGTCACCACCGGTGGAAGGCCGGGTGGCCTTCCTTCACCGCCACGAACACGCCCCGGCAGGTGGCCGTCGTCCGTCCCCCCGCCTCGACGCTCGCCTCCACCGTCGCGCGGTCCCCGCCCGAGTCCACGACGCGTGCCCGCAGGAGCAGCGGGCCGCCCGACGGCGTCACGCGCAGCAGCCGCACGTGGAACTCGGCCGTGACCGTGCACGGCGGGGCTTCGCGCCCGGCCGCTCTCATGAGGTGGATCGCCGCCGTCCAGTTCGAGTGGCAGTCGAGGAGCGTCCCGAGGATCCCGCCGCCCACCGCGCCGTCGAAGGCCTCGTGGTGCGGCTCCGGCGTCCACTCGGCGCGGAGGCCCTCGCCGTCCTCGAAGCTGCGGACGTGCAGGCCCTTCGGGTTCGCGGGGCCGCACCCGAAGCAGTGGTTGCGAGGCGCGTAGCGCTCCTGGATGCACGAGCGGTCGTTCATGGCGTGGGGCTCACCTGTCATCCCGAGTTACGACCTGCGGCACGCCGGTCGCCTTGAGTCATGACTCGTCATCCTGAGGAGCACCGTTCGGGTCGTGCGACGAAGGATCCGCAAACGTCGGGGCAGCCCCGGCAGATCCCTCGCGCGCCTGTCCCGATCGTAGCGCGCTCGGGTGTCAGTGTAGCCGGTCGAGGGCCTGCCGCGCCTCGCGGCGCACCTGCTCGTCCGCGTCGCCGGTCGCCCGCTGCAGCGCCGCCGCCGCCGGTCGCGCGGCGGGACCGATCCGCCCGAGCGCCCGCGCGGCGTGCTGGCGCACTGCGTCCGTTCGGGTCCGCGAGAGCGGAGGTGAGCAGCGGCACGGCCGCCGCCGCCGACGGTCCGATGCGCCCGAGCGTCCGCGCGGCGCGCCAGCGCCGGTCGGGGTTCTCGCTGCGCAGCGCCTCGACGAGGACGCCCACCGCCGCCGGCGGCCGCGGGCCCGATGCGCGCGAGCGCCGCGGCCACTACGGCGTTCGTGTCGTCGCGCGACAGAGCCCGCGCGAGCGCCGGCACCGCCGACTGGGCCGCCTCTCCGAGGTTCCCGAGGCTCCACGCGGCGAACGCGACCACGTAGCCGTCCGCGCTCCCGAGCGCCTCCACGAGCCGTGGCACGTCGTCCGCGGTCAGCTCCATGCGCGACAGGGCCCGCGCCGCCTGGCGCGCGGACGTACTCGCTTCGGTCGGCGAGCGCCGCGAAGAGGGACGGCATCGCACTTCGCCCGGCGGGGCCGAGCGCGCCGAGGGCGGCGGCGCACGTCCGCGCGCACGGCAGCCGAGCCGTTCTCCGTGAGCGTCGTGGCGAGCGCGGAGGCGTCGGCGGCGCGGTCTCCGAGCACTTCCCGAAGGAGGTCTCGCGGGGGGTCCCCTTTCACGAGGAGGCCGCTCGCGTACAGGGTATCGGCCACGAAGCGCGGCGCCGCCAGCGCTCAGGTGGTCGTAGTCGAGGAACGCCGAGGGACCGGCCCGGCCGAGCGCCGGCAGCAGGTCGAGGCAGCGCAGCCCCTCGGCCGCGCAGAACGCTCGCCACGCGCTCCTGCACCACGGCCGGCGGAGCGCCCGGCTCGACCTGGAAGCGGAACGGGAAGACGACCATCGCGAAGGCAGCCCCGTCCGCTTCGACCTCCCGGCGCAGCGCGCGGACCTCGTCGAAGAAGCGCGTCCATCGCCGCTCGGACACGCGGACGCGTCGGGCGCCGAGAAGAGGCGCTCGACGTTGTCGATCTCGCGGCCCTCCGCGTTCACCGCGAAGCGCACGAGAGCCGAGCCTTCGTGGAGGCGGGCGAGCCACTGCGGCGGACGCGAGAGGTTGTTGAACAGCTCCGGGATGTCGTTGAGGCAGACGGCGAGGACCGCCTGGTCCGGCCGGTACTCCCGCGCGATGCGCTCCCAGGCGATCCGCTCCTGCCGGGTGGACCAGCCCCAGAGCGCGACGTTCATCACCTCGACCCGCCGTCCCTCCGCGCGGAACCGGGCCTCGAGCCGCTGCGGGTACGCCTCCTCCGGCCGGATCTCGGCCCCGAGCGTCACGCTGTCCCCGAGGATCGCGATGCGGCGGTACGCCCTCGGGCTTCTCGTGCGTCCGCGTCCGGTCCCGCAGGCCGTCGCGGTTGAACTCCTCCCAGGGCGGCCAGCCCGCGGCGTCCGACTTCATCACGTAGAACCCGCCCGGCATCATGTGGTCCCAGTCCCAGATGTAGTCGGCGACCTTCGTCGCGCGCCGGGCGAGGCTTCTCGAGCAGCCGCGCGGCTCCCTCGAGAACGGCGAGGAGCACGAAGACCGAGACGAGGCTCAGCCCGAGGTTGGCGAGAAGCCCGCCTCAAGCCGCCACCACCTGCCGCAGGGTCTTCAGCGATCCGCTCCCAGTGAGTGCCGCGCCAGAAGAGCCGATCGCACCCCGCGCAGACGAAGTAGTCGTCCTTCCAGAGCGCGGTGCGGGGCGGGATGCGCGGGCGCACGTCCTCCTTGGGCGTCGGCACGCAGCACCCCGCCGCAGGCCATGCACCGGGGCTCGCGCAGAGTCAGCCCGAGGTCGAGCGCCACCATGTGGAGCTGCTCCGACATCGTGAGCGCGGAGGGAACCCAGACGACGACGAGCGACCCGTCCGCGACGATCCGGCGGTCCAGCACCTCGGCCTCGGTCGTCAGGAGGACGAGGCCGCGCCGCAGGGCTTCGTCGGCCAGCCGGTGCCCGGGAACGTCGGGCGCGGGAGACGCCTCGTAGCCGGCGGCGCGCAGCCACCGCGCGAGCCCGCCCAGGCTCGGGTCGCACAGGAAGCGCGGAGGCTGCGCCTCGCCGAACCGTGCCCAGGGCGCCGCTCCCCCGCCGCGCGTCCCGATCGCCCCCGCCCTCTTCGCCTTGTCGAGCTCGCGAACCCAGGCGTCGGCGAGCGCCCGAGCCTGCGGGACGCCGACGCTCGCGGCCGCCACCCGCGCCTCGACGACGATCCGGTCCGCCTCTCCGTCGGGGTCAGGATGGCCGGTGATCTCCGCGAGCACGCGGAGCCGCGCCCGAAACCCGTGCTCGAGGCGCCCGTCCACGCGTCAAGCTTATCCCGTCGCCCGGTACCGCTGGCCGCGGAGATCCCTGTCATCCCGAGGGACTCCCGTCTGCCCGGTCCCGAGGGATCCGCCGCTCGTCCGCTTCTTGCACGCCCCGGAGCTTTCCGGTATATTTCGCGGTCGCCGTCGCTTGGCCCGCTAGCTCAATTGGTAGAGCAAGAGACTCTTAATCTCTAGGTTCAAGGTTCGAGTCCTTGGCGGGTCACCAACTTACAAGGACCCCGACGAACCGAGCGAGCGCCGTGCGAGCATTGCTCGTTCTCGGCTCGTCCTCAGAGCCACGACATTCGCATCAGCGGACCGTCCAACTCCCAGCGCTCCCACCCGAAGGCCTCAATCGCCGTCTGAGTAGCCGCAGCGATGATTGGCAGTAGCTTTCGCTCCCCGAGGGCGGCCAGTTGCTCTAGCGCACGCTCGGGCTCGCACTCCCGTATGCCAGCAGCCATCAGGCCGATCTTTTCATCGGGCGTGAATTCCTCGTTCCTCTTCCTCGAAAGCACAAGCTCCTCGTTCAGCCTGCGTTGAGCCTCCCAGCCCAGAGAGCCCACCCGGAGGGCGCGGTCTCCTAGCGCACGAATGTCCTCATGGGTCCAACCGCTGAGTGCCACCACATCCCGGCGAAGGAAGCCTCGTTCCGGCATTTCGTGCCCACGGCCGACTCCCCGGGCAACTCCGGTCAGCCGAGAGTGAGCCAGGAACCTATCACGCACCTTGGTCATGTATTGGATCTCGGACGCGGGATCGACGGCCACGTCGACCTGCCGCAGCATGCTGACGACCGTTGTCACCTCGTAGTACAAGAGCGACGTTAGAGCGTCTCCCTCGACCAGTCGCCCCTCCTCCTCAGCAGCGAGCTCCGCCGGGATGTACCTGAGACTGCCCCTTCCCGGCTCAGTCGGAAGGGCTCGTTTGCGCGCATCCAAGCGCCATAGCTGCTCGGTAAGCCTGCAGAGACTCTCGTAGCAGAAGGTCACGATGGCGAAGTGGCCAATCAGATCCTCCAAAAAGTCCAGACGCCTGCGATTCGCCACGAAGCCCTCCAAGCGAGCGTCGTCGATTGGATCTTCCGAGCGAACCAACTTCGTGAGCCGCTTCGCTTCAGTCAGGAACCCGTCAAGAGGACTTGGCATGGGGCACCCCGCTTCGCCTCGACCGCGGAGTATATATGGCACTCATGGAGAGCCCCTGTCTCCGCGTCGACACGCTCGCGTCCGCGCCAGTCCTGGCCCGGACCGCATCGCCTCTCCCTGAAGCGAGCGCCGAGCGAGCAGGCCCGGAGAACGCGGCCTCACGCGTGAGCCGTGCGAGCGTTCGAGCGAGCGAGCGCTCACCGGACGCGCTCCCGAGCTGCGGCGACCGATGTCTGGCCGTGGATCGCGCGCCGCGTCGTCGGGCACTGGATCATCGTGCGCGGGTGCAGACCGCGACAACGGTCGCACCTCGCGCGCGTCTCGCGCCTCCCGCGCACGCGGGCGAGCACGGCCTCGACGCGCTCCCACTCTCCGCGCCAGGCCGCGCGGATCGCCGCGTCGAGCGACAGGTCATCCAACCGGCCGACGAGCGTGCGGAGGCTCTCGCTCCTCACCGCGCGATCCGATGATCCAGGGGGGCGGGGATCACCTCGATGACGACGCGGCAAGCGAGCGTCGGGGCGAGCCACTTCAAGATGCTAGGTGGCGTTGAGCGCGCGCCGGTCGCCCGAAGTCGATCCGAAGAAGCTCGCGCGCAGGCCCCTCTACCGGGCGGACCAGCAACGTGGGAGGAAAACTGTTCCTGCGGTTGTGTCAGTCCCCGAACCGGAGGACGAGGGCACAGTCGAGCGTGGGCCGACTCCTGTCGAAACCGCCACCACTCGACACACGGAGATCCAATGGCACCTCCTCACCCTTGGCGCGGAGTTGGGACTGGACGTCTGGGTCGCGCGGAACGACCGGAACAGGACGTGGGGCGGGAAGACTCTCGGTGAAGTGCCGGGAGATCCTCCGCCCGACGTTCAGTCTGCGCGACCAACCGCTCGCGAAGCTCTGCGGCTTCCTCCCGTTCTCCAAGCTCGTTGAGCAAGTCGAGGGCATCCGGAAACTCGGACTCGCGCGTCCCTTCGACCGGAATTCCTGGATTCGGTCGCGGAGTTCTTCAAGGAAGATCAAGAAGAGCCGTAGTCGGCTCACGCGTTCACCGGTCACTTTCCGACGGCAGCCGCATGGTCCCCCATGCGGGAGGCTCGATTCCACATGAGCAGTCAGTTGGCGTCAGTGTTCTTTGTCGGATCGGGTTTGGATTGATCTGAGAATCCGCGTGTCGGCGGCTCAACTCCGTCCCGGACGTAGGTAACAGCCTAGTAGCAGGGCCGTCCAACCCTATCATCGTCCGCATCTTGTGACGGTGCAGGAGACTAGGAATCTCCGGGTTGCCGAATTGTCCCGAGGGACGCTGGGCGGATTCCCGGCGACGAAGAAACTGGACCACAGGGGGGGTATGGCAGTAGTCTCCAGCCCGTAGCGCCGCACTCGGAGGGTGGCCGCGTGGCGCTGTCGGCGGGAACGCGCCTGGGCCCGTACGAGATCCTCGGCCCTCTCGGGGCCGGGGGGATGGGGGAGGTTTACTGCGCCCTCGATCCCCGGCTCGGACGCGAGGTCGCGATCAAGGTTCTCCCCGAGGCTTTCGCGACCAGCCCCGACCGGCTCCGACGATTCGAGCTCGAGGTCAACGTCACCGGGGCTCTGAATCACCCCAACATCGTCGCCGTGCACGACGTGGGCACCTACAGGGGTATCCCCTACGTCGTGTACGAGCTGCTCGAGGGGCAGACGCTCCGGTCGTGGCTCGGGGTCTCCCGCCGCCTCGGCGCCCGCAAGTCCGCCGATCTCGCTCTCCAGATGGCCCGGGGGCTCGCCGCTGCCCACGAAAAGGGGGTCGTGCACCGCGACCTCAAGCCCGAGAACGTGTTCGTCACCACGGACGGGCGGCTCAAGATCCTCGACTTCGGCCTCGCCAAGAGAGAAGATGCCTCCGACGCCCCGCTGGAGCTTCGCGCCGTCGTCCCGGCGATATCGGCACAGTCGACGGTGCCTGGGCTCACGAGCCCGGGCACACGACTGGGCACCACGGCCTACATGTCGCCGGAGCAGGTTCGAGGTGTGGCGGTGGACCATCGCTCCGACATCTTCTCCTTCGGGACCGTCCTCTACGAGATGGTGTCGGGGCGCGCTGCGTTTCGAAGGGCGACGAGCAGCGAGACGCTTGCCGCGATCCTCACCGAGGACCCACCGGTTCTGCCGGAGCTCTTCCCGCCCCCGCTGCAGACCCTCGTCTGGCGCTGCGTCGAGAAGTCCCCGGCAGAACGCTTCCAGTCGGCACGGGACCTGGCCTTCGCTCTGGAGAGCGTGCTCTCGGCGGTCCAGAGTGAAGGCGGCTCGGCCCGGTCCGGCCGGTCCTTCCTGCCGGCGCCCCCGCTCACCCCACCCTGGCAGCGTGCCGTGCTCGTGACGGGAGCCTTCGCCGCCCTCGTGATCGCCGCCTTTGCTGGGCGCACGCTGATCCCGTCCGGGCGCCAGCCCGCGCCCGGCGACCCGCGCCAGGTGACGCCACGGCAGGTGACGAGCGAGCCAGGAGTCGAGACGGATCCGGCGCTTTCCCCGGACGGCACCCTCGTCGCCTATTCCGCCGTGGGGGTGAAGGGCGCCGACCTCAGGCTGAAGGACGTCCGCGGGGGGCCCGAGCTGTGCCTGACCGCCGGCGCAGTGGCCGACACGTCACCGGCCTGGTTCCCCGACGGCAGCGCGCTCGCATTCGTGTCATCGCGGGACGGGCGCGAGGGCATCTGGAGGATCCACCACCTCGGTGGCCAGCCCTCTCGCATGGTCGCCGACGCTCTCGACCCGGCCGTCTCTCCCGACGGGCGGCACCTCGCCTTTGCCCGAAACGCGCCCTCCGGCCACACCCGGATCGGCGCGATGGAGATCGGGCGTTCGGAGACCGCCCGCCTGCTGACCGGAGACGGTGACGGCGACCCCCTCTGGGACCATCGGTTCCCCGCCTGGTCTCCGGACGGCCGCTGGTTGTGCTACTCGGACGTCCTGAACCTGTGGATCGTGGGGGCCGACGGCGGCCCCGCCCGGCCGCTGACCCGCGACAACGCGCGCGACACCCAACCGGCGTTCGCTCCCGACGGCCACCACGTCTACTTCTCCTCCAGTCGCGAAGGAACGAGGGCCATCTGGCGGGTGACGCTGGACGGCGCTTCGCTGCAGCGGATCACCTTCGGGACCGGTCCGGAGACCCATCCATCGCTCGCGCTCACCGCGACGCGGCTCGCATACACGACCCACTCGGCCCAGCCCGATCTGGCCCTGGTTGACCGGCTCACCGGGGAGAAGGTCCGCATGCCCGGGCCGGGACCCGTCGAGGCGCCGGTCTTCCTGCCCGACGGGCGAAGCATTGTCTACGGTATGAACCGCGAGAACGATTGGGACCTGTGGCTCCAGCCGCTGGAGCGAGGGCGACCGGCCGGTGCGCCACGCCGGCTCACGGACCAGCCGGGCGCTGAAGCGGTCGCCGCCCCGACCTCGGACGGCCGGTGGATCGCCTATTGCCGCGTCCTCGGGCAGAAGCGGAACCTCTGGCTCATCCCGGCGGAAGGCGGGATCCCGCGCCCGCTGGTCCAGCACACGAGCATCAGCATCCATCCGGCCTGGTCTCCGGACGGCACGCGCCTCGCCTTCGTTTCGGACCGTGACGGGCGCGAGCACGTGTATCTGGCGCCCGCGCGCGACGGCATGGTCGTCGGGGCACCGACGCGCCTCACCCAGGGCGAGGTCACGGACAACTTCCCGGCGTGGTCACCGAATGGGCAGCGTCTCGCGTTCATACGCGAGGAGGGGGCGAGCTCGGAGGCCTGGGTGATCCCCGCGGACGGCGGCACTCCGGCACGACGCGTCACGGACGGCGCCCGCGCGCGATGTGTACGCTTCGAGCCCGACGGCCGCGCCCTTCTCGTGAGCGGCTGGTGGGGCGGACGGTCGGTGACGCTCATGCGGGTGCCCGTGGAGGGGGCGCGGCCGGAGCCGCTGCCGCACCCGATCGAGCTGGGAGACACTTCGGACGCGATCCTGTTCAACCTGTCGCCGGACGGGCGATGGGTGGTATTCGACGAGCGGCAGTCCCGGGGGCACGTGTGGGTCCTCGAGGCGAAAGAGGGACGTTTCTGAGAAGGGAGGCGGTCATGGCGGCCAAGGTCGGGCTCAAGCACCTCGATCCAGCGTCTGCATTGAAGAAGGCGGAGCAGTGGAGTGGCGTCCTGATACGCGCGCTTAAGCACCCCGGGATCGAGAAGAACGGGTGCATGCGCTTCGAGAACACCCTTCCCCGGTCGTTGTTGCGCGAACTGGGGAACAATCCGGTATCGAAACTGGCGCGCTGCCGCATCCTGCTCGACAAGAAGGTCCTGGACCTCGCAGGCGTCGCGGGAATCGCGATGGGCGTTCAGTTCCTGATCAGGAAGGGAAGGCGTCCCCTGAAATAGGCCTCGGCCATGCGCGAGGAAGAAGCGCCCCGCCTTCGGGGCGCGGTGCTGGTGGTGACGTGTGCCTGCAACCTGAGGTGTGCCTACTGCCTGCAGGATCGGCACCCCGCCCGGCGGATGAGCGAAGAGACGGCGCACGAAGTCGTCGACCGCCTCCTCGGCTCACGCCGACGCCAGCTCGCGATCGGCTTCTACGGAGGCGAGCCCCTGCTGGCCTTCGAACTCGTCCGCCGTACGGTCGAGGAGGCCGAGCGGAGGCGGCCGGGCGGCAGCCGCCTCCACTTTAGCCTCTCGACCAATGGGCTCCTCCTCGACGCCGACAAGGCCGCCTTCCTGGCCGCGCACGGCGTGGAGACGCAGCTCAGCTTCGACGGCTCCCGCGCCGCGCAGGAGCTCCGCGCGCGCGGCACCTTCGCCGTTCTCAGCGATCGCCTCGAGGAGCTGCGACGCCTTTGTCCGGCCTTCTACGAGCGCCTGCTAGAGGTCGCCATCACCGTCACGCCGGACAACCTCCACACGCTGGCCGAATCCGTGGGCCTGCTGCTCGAGCGGGGGGTCCCGCGCATCACGCTGGGGCCGGTCGTGGGGGGAAGCGTGCAGTGGAGCCGCTCACTGGAGCGGGAGCTGGACGGGCAGCTCCGCCTCGTCTACCGCCGCAGTCGCTCCGTCTACGATCGGACCGGGCGTGTGCCGCTGACGCTCTTCCGCCGAACCCCCGGCCGATCCCTGGCGAAGAAGCGCGGGGCGATGTGCGGGATCGGCCGGGGCGAATCGATCACGGTGGACGTGGACGGCGAGATCAGCACATGTCCGCTGCTCGCGCGCTCCTACCAGACGTTCTCGTCGCCCGGCTTGCGCCGCTGGGTGGAGCCACTGCGGATCGGTCGGCTCGACGCCCCGGACCTCGGAGGCCGCCTCGAGCGATTCCGCGCCGAGGTCCGTCGCTCGCACCTCTTCATGCAGCGCGAGCGCAAGCGCACGGCCCGACGCCGCTGTGCCGACTGCCGGTACTGGGCGTCGTGCCGGGTCTGTCCGGTCGCCATCGCCCACGCCGACGACGACCCGCACCTCGTGCCCGAATCCCTTTGCGCCTTCAACCGCCTGTCGCTGAAGTACCGGGAGCGCTTCCCACCCCAGCTGGACCTCCTGGCCCGATGAACTGACGGATAGGCCGTTGCACTCCCGAGGTCGCGCCGGCCGGCAGACCCAGGAGGGGATCTCCACATCCAGCCACGAGTCGGAGGGAGAGACACCGACAGGGGATGCCGCACCTGCTACCGACCTGCTACCTGACCAAGATGACCGAAGGCAGCCGAAGGCACTCATGGCTCCTCACCGCCGGGTGGCTTTCCCTCGTCTTTGGGCTGCCTTGGGTCATCTTCGGCTGCGTCTTGGTGCCCTCGGAGGCGACTCTTAATCCCTAGGTTCAAGGTTCGAGTCCTTGGCGGGTCACCAAGTAAATAGCAGAGAATAAATAGTTTAGTAGAGGGCGAGCAAAAGCGGCGGGGCCGGCCCCTGTGCGGGGTTGCACATGGGTTGCACGGCGGCTCTCATCAGTGCGAGGAGGCTCCGTCGCTGCCCTCCCAGTCAGTAGCTCCTTCACCGTCGCCACCTTCCGCAAACCCGGATCCAGACCCTCCAGCGTTGCGACAACGGCCCAGAGAATCGCTGCCGAGCGCACGTACTCGGTGATTGAGTTCTCGGGAAAGTGCACGGTTCGAGCGAGTACCTCGACGATGACTATCGGCACGAGTGCGATGCATGCCCTGCGAAGCCAGCGCAAGACAAAGCCCGTCGCACCGATGTTGGCTGGGAGACTATCCGGGTCACTCTGTGGGAGATCGCCCCAATTACCCCGTCTCTCTCTAGACGGAGCGTGGCCGGGCGAGGTCCGGGCCGCGGCGTATCGTCCATCCCGGAGTAGAATCCGCCCACTACTTCAAGCCGATACGCACGACGAGACCGAGCGGGGCCCGGCCCGCCGCGCCCCTGTACTCTGCGACGCTGGGGAGGAACCATGCGACTACGTGATCGATTGCCCGCTCGGGTTGCGGTGCGCTTGCGGCTCGCCGTGGCGGCCGTCGCCGTGGTCTTTGCCGCCACCGTCCGAACGGCCCAGGCGGCTCCACCCCTTTTCCTGAGTTCGTTCGACAAACCCGGCAACGGGTGGACCGCGGTCCGCGGGGCGGCGGTGCCGGATGCCGCGGTGCGGCACGGCAATGGGAAATCGCTGCGCCTGGAAGCAGTCGAGACCGCTCCGGACGCTTGTGTGCGCTCGGCGCCGGTGACGCTCACCATCGGAAAGCGGTACGAGCTGAGCGGATGGGTGCGCACCGAGACTCTCACCGTGCGCGACCTCGGCCGGTCGCCCATCGCCACGGGCGCGGCGCTCACCATGGCGTCCATGCCGTTCGATGTCCACTCCGCGTCGCTCGGCGGCACCGCGGCGTGGACACGGCTCACTCTGCCGTTCGTTGCCAGCCGCGCGCAGGACCAGATCCTACTCACCGCGGGCAGCGGCGGCGCCCTCAGCGGGAAAGCGTGGTTCGAAGGCGTCCGCATCGACGAAGTCTCCTCCAAGGACGCGTGGCCGTCGCGCGAGGCGGTCCAGACCTTCGGGCCTGCGTACCGGTATCCGTCGGCGGGCTGGATCCATCTGCACATCGAAGGCAAGCCCTACGAACGCGGCTACCAGCACGGCTACCTTCTGGCTCGCGAGATTCCGGAGTACCTGGAGCGCTGCGCCAACGATCTCGGTGGCAAAGCCGATCCTCAGACCTGGGACGCCTACCGAACCACCGCAGACGCGCTGTTCGTGCGCGGGTTCGACCGCGAGATTCTCGAGGAGATGCGCGGCATCGCCGACGGCGCCAACGCCGCCGGTGCGAAGTGGCTGGACCGCAAGCTCGATCTGATCGACGTAGCTCTGGCCAACACCACCGTGGAACTGAGCGAGCTCCGCTGGGCCATGCCCATGACGCCCACCGGGCTCGAAGGGCTGCGTTTCGACGCGCCGCCCTACGCGGGCACAAAGCGCGACAGCGTCACCGACCATTGCAGTTCTTTCGCCGCGACCGGGCCGGCCACCCGCGACGGCAAGATGATCATCGGCCAGGTCACGTGGTGGTCGCAGACGCTGGCCGAGCAGACGAACGTGATGCTCGACATCCAGCCCGAGAAGGGCCACCGCATGCTGATGCAGAGCTATCCCGGCGGCATCGAGAGCGGTACTGACTGGTATCAGAACGACGCCGGCGTGGTCCTCACCGAGACCACCATCCGGCAGACACCCTTCAACGCGCAGGGCACGCCGGTGGCCTTTCGCGCGCGCATGGCCATCCAGTACGGCGGCAACATCGACGAGGTGGTAGCCCAACTCGGCACGCGGAACAACGGGCTCTACACCAACGAGTGGCTGATCGGCGATGCCAAGAACAACGAGATCGCCATGTACGAGCTGGGCACCAGCCACACGAAGTTGTGGCGCAGCTCAAGGAACGAATGGTTCGGCGGCACGCCCGGCTTCTACTGGGGCGACAATAACGCCAAGGACCTAGCCGTCAACCTGGAATACCAGCCCGACCCGCAGGGCTCCCCGGCCTACATTCCATTCGTGCCGGGGAGTCGCGACCTGGCATGGCAGGATCTGTATCGCAAGTACAACGGCCAAATCGACGAGCAGTTCGGGTTCCTGGCGTTCCGCTCGGCGCCGCTGATCGCCGCCAGCACCATCGACGCCAAGGTGGCCACCGCGGACATGTTGTCGCACTACATGCTGTGGGCCGCGTTCGGACGGCCCAACCAGAGCGAGTGGAGCGCGGGCGCGCGCCCGGGCCAAGGGGTCTCCGTAAACAAGGGCCTGTTCCCCTCGGGCTACCACCTGCTGAGCGGCACGCCCTCAGAGAGCCTGCTCGGCGGCATTCAGGAGAACGAAAAGGCGCGGCTGGCGCCCAAGAGCGCCGAGGCCAAGCCCATCGAAAAGCCGGAGGCCAAGCCCGCGTCTCTTGACAACCGGTCGTGGAAGGGCTGGATCCTGCCGGCTTCCGACGCCGACACCTGGTTCGTGGCCGGCTCGGCGCACTACTGCGATCTTCTCGGATCGAAGAATCTCGATAAGGTGATCGATGCCGAGCGCATTCGCTACCGCGGCCTGAGGCTCGCGGCGAACAACGCGACCGACCGCTTTCGCCTGGAACGAACCAAGGGCGTGCTCTTCCTGGACGGACTCCGGCGCAAGATGGGCGACGCCTCGTTTCTCAAGCTGATGAGCGATTACTTCTCCGCCCATACGACGAAGACGGTGACGGCGCAATCGTTCTTGGACCAGGCCGGGGTGCCGTTCGACCTCACCGAAACCACCGACGGGCCGGCCTACCTGCCGGAAGATATCGGGCGGCGGCTGGTTTCCACCGTGGTGGTGTACGGCACGGTGCGAGAGGCGGGTGTCAATCGCTATGCCGCCGAGCGCACGCAAGCCCGGTACCGCGAGACCGAGCAACAGGAAGTCCCCATCTACAAGGACTTTGAAGTGTCCAGCGATCTGCTCGCGCACCGCGACGTCATCTTCATCGGCCGGCCCGAGACGAACTCGGCCCTAGCGGCGTGGGCTTCGCAGATCGGCCTCGACTACAAGGAGGCAGTGTTCCGCATCAAGGATCAGGCCTACGCTTCGGAGCGCAACGCGCTGGTGCTAGCGGCGAAGAACCCGCTGGACGCGACGCACATGGTGTTGGTCTATGCCGGCAACGGCGCGCTGGCGACGGTGCAAGCGTTGGATGCCGGGGGGCAGACGCCGTCGGTCGCGTTGGATGACGGCCGGCCAGCAGGAGAGGCTGGGCACGACACGCCCGGAAGGGACCGGCGGGCGCCGTAGCCCTCTGGGCTGTCATTCGCGACCCATGGTTGACCGGGCTGGTCAGCTTCTTCCCCTTTCGACGGCTCCGCCTCCAGCAAGCCGAATGGCGCCGGTCACTCAGATGTGTTCCACATCCCAATGACGCCGTTCCAGGTCCCGTCGGCCTGCTTCTTCAGGACCCGAAGCACCTTCGCACTGATGCGCTTCTCCTCACCCCCAGCCGACTCCACATAGCAGCTCCAACCTGCTTCTCGTTCTCCTGGCGCGGGCGCGACGGAGGGCCAGGCGCCCTTCGGGTGGTCAGGACTAGCCGGCCCACGACGCCTGCGAGTCCGGGTCCGCGCGTGCGGGGCGCGCCCGTTCCTTCCGTCGAGCCGGCGGAACCCAAGGCCCGGGTGGACCAGCGACGCCGCCGGCACGGCCGGACGCTCATTAGAGCGCGGGAGAGCTTCGGGGTGCGACCGCCGGCAAGCAACGGAGTGTCAGGGCCAGAAGCTCTCCGCGGGTGTTGAAGCGGACCGGCACGCCGGAGGTGCCGACGCCGGCGTTGGTGGCACCCACCATGGCGCGGTGACTCCAGACGCCCCTGTAGAAGCGCCGGCCCCGGGACAGGTGCGTGATCAGGGGCCGTCCGCCGGGCAGGCAGACCTGTCCCGCGTGCGTGTGACCGCAGAGGTAGAGGTCGACGCCCATCTCCGCCGCGACGTCGTACATCTCGGGCGAGTGGACAAGAGCCACCGTGAACAGCGGCCCGGCCTTCTCCAGCGCGAGGACGGCCTGGTCCGTGAAGTAGTAGTGGACGTCGTCAGTGCCGACGAACTGGATTCGCGCATCGCCCCGGGCGAGCTGCACGCTCTCGTTGACGAGCATGCGGATGCCCATGGCCTCCATCGCCTCGACCATCTGGCAGTCGTCGTGATTGCCGAGCACGCCGAGTACACCCTCGCGGCTGCGCAGGCCCGAGACCAGGGGCCGCAGCCGATCCATAGTCGGTCCGATCGGGCCGTGCAGCTCCGTGCGGTAGTCGCCGGTCAGCACGCAGAGGTCGAACTCGCGCGCGCCGACGCGTTCGAGGATGACGTCCTCCAGCCCGGCCATGCCGTCCAGGTGAAGGTCCGACAGGTGCAGGATGGTGAAGCCGTCGAAGGCGGGCGGCAGCCGCGGCAACGCGAGGTCGAGCTCGCGGACCGCGATGTCCCACGCGTTGCGCACGCCTCGCTCGTACTGGCCCGTGAGCTTCAGCGCCACGCGCAAGGCGTTCATCAGGAAGAGCAGGGTGTACCAGTGCTGCCGCCCGTGGCCACCGTAGCGCCGGGTCTTGCGGTTCTCCGTCTCCATCCAGAAGCGGTTAGCGGCCCAGATCAGCCGCGGGGAGATGGCGGCCTCGGCCGGAGGAAGGAACAGCGACGGTGACCTAACGGCCGCAGCCCGAGGCACGTCCACAGCATACGTTGAGCGGTGACACCCCCGAAACTGGGCGAGCAGCCGGCCCGCACCGGGACTACCGCGGTCGACCACTTTGGCGCTAGTGATCGAGAGAGTCGAGCACGTATTGTTGAGGCGCGGTGCGAGAATCTCCTATGGCGCGTCCGATGAACGGCGAGTCGGTAGCCGGCTTCGCTTTCGCGGCAAGCCGGTGCGTCTTGTAGCTCCACCTGGTCGGAGGTGATACTCCGGGCCTGTCGAGCAGGAGAGCGAGGACGGTCACGGCCGCGAGGGGCCGGCGGGCAGAGCAAATACCTGCTTGCATACTCTGGACATGCCACGGAAGCCGAACGGCAGCCGCAAGTCGGACATCGCCGATGCGATCCTGAAGGTCGCCGGGCGGGAGGGAATCGGGGCGTGCATGCGGGGTGGGACGGCCTCTGGAGACTGCTGCGGCCACCCGCTTCTGCGTCCGAACCGCTGTCGAACGGACCACTCTCAAACGTAGGAGACCAGCTGATCCATCTCGTCAAGAGGTGAGGCCGCCATGGAGAGCAATGAGCAGACACCCGACGGCAATGCCTACAGCGTCCTGGCGCGCGAGCATCGACTGATCGAGCGAGTCCTCGACGCTCTCGGTCGTCTTTGCGACGAAGCCCGCCGGACCAAGCAGTTGGACGGCCCCGCCGCCAACCTCGCCATTCACTTCCTGCGTGACTTCGCCGACCGAACGCACCATCTGAAGGAAGAGAGGATCCTGTTCCCGGCCATCGCCGTCCAAGGCTTCTTTCCGGGCTGCGGGCTGATCAACGAACACGAGGAAGGTCGTGAGCGGGTCAGCCACATGGCCGACGCCGTCCAGCGGGCGATGAACGGCGATGAGGGAGCCATCCGGCTCTTCGTCCGCACGGCGCGCTCCCTCATCAGCTTCCTCCGCGATCACATCGCCAAGGAGGACGAGTGCCTCGCCGACGTCGTGAACGCCACGTTCTCGCGTGACGGGCACGAGCGGCTCCTCGAGCAGTTCGACGAGATGGAACGCCGGGAGGTCGGCGAGGGTGCCTTCGAACGGTTTGCGGCAATGGCACAGGAGCTCGAGGCCAAGTACGGGCACCGCGGCCCGCCGACGCCGCGCACGAGTGTCGATCGCTCGGAGACGTGACGCGACAAGAACAACGTGGAAGGCAGCCTATTCGCGCACTCCTTCCCTGGAACTCGCGGGTGTTCCCTTGTGGTCCGGGGCGGGCTGGCGGGAGATGCGTCTCCGAGACCCGCGTGACGGCTCGCGTCTAGGTGCGAAGATAAACCTGCGTTTCGTCTTTTCCCGCCGCCCCGAAGGAGGAGAGCCCTTGGAGATCACGGCCGACACCCTGGTCGCGGACATCGCGGCCCACCACCCCCGCAGCATCGAGGTCCTCGAGCGCCACGGGATCGACTTCTGCTGCGGG
Source organism: uncultured Acidobacteriota bacterium (assembly GCA_963697835.1). Taxonomy (GTDB): domain Bacteria; phylum Acidobacteriota; class Vicinamibacteria; order Fen-336; family Fen-336; genus DATBSL01. The sequence continues at coordinate 787,736 of CAVOPG010000002.1, forward strand.
GGACGCCGGGCGCTCGGCGAGGCCTGCCGTGAGCACGGCGCCGCGGTCGAGGTCGTGGCCGCCGAGATCGCCGCCGCCACCGCGCGCGAGGTGCCCGAGGACCGCGTCCTCACCGACGCCCCCCTCGGGACCCTCCTCGACCACATCGTCTCCCGCTACCACACGGCGCTTCGGGAGGACCTCCCCCGCCTCGGGCGCATGGCCGACAAGGTGGCCGAGGTCCACGGCTCGCGCCACCCCGAGCTGCGCGAGCTGGCGGACGTCTACCGGGAGCTGCGGAACGAGCTCACGCCCCACGTCGCGACCGAGGAGGAGCGGGTCTTCCCGGCCGTCCGCCGGCTCGCGGAGTCTGGCGCGGCGGCGAACGACGTCCAGGGAGCGCTCCACGCTCTGGAGGAAGAGCACGACCGGGCCGGCGCCGCCCTCGCCCGCCTGCGCGCGCTGAGCCGCGGGTTCGCCGTCCCCGAAGACGGCTGCACGACCTACCGGGCGCTCTACGAGGGCCTCGTGCGCTTCGAGCGCGAGATGCACGAGCACGTCCACCTCGAGAACAACGTGCTCTTCCCGCGGGTCGTCAGCCTGCTGGCGCGCGCGGAAGGCCAGGGCGGCCCGACGGGAGGCGCTCGCTGACGATGGCGGGCCGCTGGGAGGACGGGGGGGTCGTCCGTGGGTTCTCCACGGCCGCCGCCAACGAGGTCCTCCTGGAGTTCGTCCGGACGGAGCTCGCCCGCAGGCCTGGCCTGCGCGTCCTCGACCTGGGCTGCGGGGCGGCCCGCAACGCGGCGCCCATGGCGGCCGAGGGGGCCGCCGTGATCGGGACCGACGTGGCCTGGCCCATGCTGGAGGCGGCACGGCGGCGGGTGGAGAGCGCGGGCCTGGGGCGCCGGGTTGCCCTCGTCCGCGCGCCCATGGACCATCTACCATTGCGCGACGCGAGCGTCGACCTCGTGGTCGCGCACGGGATCTGGAACCTCGCGCGGTCCGCCGCCGAGCTCCGCCGCGCGATTGCCGAGGCGGCGCGCGTCGCCCGGCCGGGGGCGGGACTGTTCGTCTTCACCTTCTCCCGCGCCACTCTCGCGCCTGGCGACCAGCCTGTTCCTGGCGAGCCGTTCGTGTTCACCCAGTTCGCGGGCGAGCCCCAGTGCTTCCTGACCGAGGCGGAGCTCGTGGCAGAGCTCCTCCGCGCGAGGTTCGAGAAGGACCCGCCGGGACCGCTCACCGAGTACAACCGCCCGGTTCCCGGCCGCACCCTCACGCGCGGCGGACCCGTCATCTACGAGGGGACCTTTCGCGCCGTCCGGCAATCATGAAAGCGGCGCGTCTACACCAATGGCTGCTGCGGACGGTAATTGTGACGCAGTGTCAATGAGCCATCGGGATTGAGCTTCTGCCGGCACGCCCAACGGACCGGGTGACGCACGCCCTTGACCTCGAGTTCAGCCTTCAACCGTAGACCTTCCCATTGGGCGCCTGCAGGCAGCATCAGCATGGCTTGATGAACGCCAGTCGGCTTCGGATACCCGGGGTCGATGGAGCCGGATACATTGATCTTGTCGTCCTCACTCGACACGCTCAGGCGAAGCACTCCAGGAACAGGCGCGATTCCGTCGTTTGCGAGTCCGATCACCAGACCGGGAACTTCGTCCCGAGTGAAGGTCCAGATGAACGACGGGCGGATGCGGTAGCCGACTTGGCGAGCTATCTCGTCGATTGGCCCGGGGAACTTGTCGTAGTAGCTCAAGATGTTCCCGGCGGACTGGTTGTGCCAACTCCAAAGCGATAGATAGTTGACACCGACATCGGCTGCGTGGGAGATGATCTGCTCGTTGTATGTAATCCCGTCTTCGTCTGTGCGGAGTTCCTGCGGATCGCCGGTGGTGAAACCAACCTCGCAGATCGCGGCGGCCCAAGGTGGACGGTAGCTCAGCGCCTCGATCTGGGTGTTCTCAATGAAGATCGTATCGGTACGCAGCCAGTTGCCAGTACGGATCGTGCGATCAAGCAGGTCGGAGTTGCCAACGGAACTGAAGTCGGGCTGCGTATTCGTGGCCAGCGGGACTCTGGTCCAGTGTTCGAGTTGCATCTCGAACATCGCTTCCCAGGTCCGTTCCGCAACCAACTGGCTTGGGAAGGGATTGCCCTCGAATGGCCACGTGTGCCCTTCACCCCAGAAACCGTACATCATCGTGTCCACGAACTCGACCAGGGGATGACCGTTGAGCTCGGCAGCAAGCAGCCCATTCAACTCGCGAAACGCAGCTTGATATGCCGGGTGGTCGTAACGCGGCACGCGGTTATCCTTCCGGTAGCGCACTTGCGCGGGGTTGCCCTTCCACTCTCCTTTGAGCTTCAAGTAGGGGACTTTGTCGAGCAGGAAATCCGGGACACCAGGATCCGGAGAGTCGGGATTCTCCAACATGACTCGGAAACCGATTCGCTTGTTGTAGCGTCGACCCAGATCGAACGCGATCTTCCACCAGTCCGGGAACTCGAGGCGGCCAGGCCGCTTCTGGACATCGCGCCAGTTGGGGCGGATGTAGATCTTCTGCGCGAAGGGTAGCGCGATCAGGTCTTCGAGTGTTCGTTCCAGCGTTTGACCGGGGAGGCGGAGGGGTCCGGTGTCGTCGGAGGCATACACAACGAGGCCCATGCCGTAATTGCTGACGATGTCGTTGGATGGCGTTGTGACCATCGCGACATCGCTGTCGGGAACAACCGCACCGGGACCATACTGTGGGAACGGACCCTGATAGAGCCGGTCGGGAACCGCAGGCCCCGATCCCCAATCGTACTTGTCCCAGTTGTGTTCAGGGATGTAGGCGTTGGCGGTGGCGTCGCACACGCCAACCGCGAGTCCCGTTGCGGTGGCGGACTTCAAGAACCTGCGTCGGTCCATTGGCGCTCCTGCAGCGGCGGGGTTCGGCAACGAGCGGTGCGGACTGGAGGATGGTACATCACAACCGCAACAAATCGAAAGTCCACGGAGCAATTCGTAAACGGCGATGGGTAGTTCATCTTCTTCCGAGATTCGGCGAACGGCGCCTTGAATTGTCGAAGGAAGGAGGACTCCGCTCCGCCAGGAACCGGCATCGTCGGGCTTGCGTTTGCTTGCTACTGCTTGCACCCGGCTCGTTGAATAATCCCGATTGACAATAAGTCGAAGGCGGCCTAGATTGCGGTAAATTGTGAGTGCTTGCGTTTGTGAGCAAAGGGGGAGACATGCGGCTCCGAATTCAGTTCATTCTCTTCCTGGCCGCGCTCTGGGCGGGAACGGCCCAAGCCCAGGTCGACACCGGCTCGATCCTCGGCACCGTGCGCGACACGAGCGGCGCGATCGTGCCGGGCGCGAGCGTGAGCCTGCGTGAATCTACGACGAACGCGCTGACCAGTCGCATGTCCGACGCCGCGGGGAACTACGTCGCAACGCCGCTGCGGATCGGCGTCTATGCGCTGAGCGTGGAGCTGACCGGGTTCAAGAAGCAGAGGCGCGAGGGAATCGTCCTCCGGGTCCAGGACCGCCTGCGCATCGACTTCACGCTGGAGCCCGGCGACGTCAAGGAATCCGTCGTGGTGATAGGCGAGGCGCCGCTCTTGCAGTCGGAGACGTCCTCCCTCGGCGAGGTCGTCGACACGCGGCAGATCGAGGGGTTGCCGCTGAACGGCCGCAACTACATCGACCTGGCCACCCTGACGAGCGGGGTCATTCGTACCGCCGAGGGCAGCAACGGCAACGTCAACGCGACCTTCGTGGTCAACGGCACCCGCGGCGGCCAGAACAACTACCTCCTCGACGGCATCGACAACAACAGCAACGACGGCGGCGAAGCGGCCCTCTACACCAACGTGGACGCGATCGAGGAGTTCAAGGTCCAGACGAGCAACTACTCGGCGGAGTTCGGCCGCTCCGGCGGGGCCGTCATCAACGCCTCCGTCAAGTCCGGGGCCAACACCGTCAGCGGCAGCGCCTTCTATTTCCTGCGCGACGAGTCGCTCGACGCCCGTGGCTACTTCGAGGACCCGAACGCCGCGAAGGTGCCGTTCCACTTCCAGCAGTTCGGCGGCACGCTGGGCGGTCCGATCCAGAAGGACAGGACATTCTTCTTCGTCGACTACCAGGCCACCCGCCGCCGCAGCGTCGACACTGAGGTCAACCCGGGGATCTTCTCGGTGCCGACCTCGGCCCAGCGCCGTGGTGACTTCTCCGGCGAGGGCAACAACGTCATTTACGACCCACTGACCGGCGATCCCTTCCCCGGCAACGTGATCCCGGCCGACCGCTTCGATCCCCTCGCGGCGAACTTCGTCAACCTCTACCCGGACCCGAACCTGGACGGGCTCAAGAACAACTACCTGGTCAACCCCGATTCGACGAACTCCATCAACCAGGGCGACCTGCGGCTGGACCACCAGTTCTCCGCCAATGACCGAGTCTTCCTGCGCGTGTCGCTCACGAAAAGCACGCGGTTTGTCGAGCCGCCGCTTCCCGGCCTGGCGAACGGCGGCGACTACGGCACCGGCGACTCGGAATCCAAGACCTGGGGCGGGGCGCTGGGCTTCACCCACATCTTCTCCAACAGCACGGTCAACGAGCTGCGGGTGGGCTTCAACCGCGTCAAGGGGGCGGACGGAACCACCGTCGGTGGGCAGAAGGCGCCGCCCCCGGAGCTGACGGTGCCCGGCGTCATCAACGACCCCGCGGTGGCCGGTATCACGGTCTTCAGCCCCGCCAGCTACAGCCAGGTGGGCGACCCGGAATTCATCCCGACGTATACCCTCACCCAGGAGCTGCAGATCTCCGACACGCTGTCGCTGGTCCGCGGCCGCCACAGCATGAAGACGGGCTTCCAGCTTCGGAAAAGCTACTTCGACCTGTTCCAGATCCCGCAGCCGCGCGGCAAGTTCAGCTTCAGCGGCGAGTTCACCCAGGACCCCGACCACAGCGAAGGAACGGGAGACCCGCTGGCCGACGCGCTCCTCGGCTACTCCTCGCAGATCGACATCTCGAACATCACACAGACCAGGAACCGCACGACCGTCTTCGGGGCCTTCTTCCAGGACGACTTCAAGGTGAACTCGTCCTTGACCCTGAATCTCGGCTTGCGCTGGGACTACACGGGCCCCACCGTGGAGGCTGACGACCGCCAGAGCAACTTCGACTACGCGACCGGCCAGATCCTCGTGGCCAACCAGAACGGAAACTCACGGGGGCTGATCGACGTGGACAAGCTCGACTTCGCGCCTCGCCTCGGCTTCGCCTGGACACCGTGGAAGGACGGCAAGACGGCGTTCCGTGGCGGGTACGGGATCTTCTACGGGGCGCAGGAGGTGCGCACCGGCTTCCAACTCGGTTACAGCATGCCCTTCTTCTTCGCGCTATCGAAGTCGAGCGAGTTCGGGGTCACGCCGGCGGCGTACGTCGACCAGGGCTTCCCGGCGCTGGACCCGGCGGCGGCCTCCTTCCCGATCATCCTCTCCGCCGATCGGCGCTTCAAGAGTCCCTACTACCAGCAGTGGAACTTCAGCGTCCAGCGCGACCTGGGCTGGAACACCCTGCTCGAGATCGCGTATGTCGGCTCCAAGGGGACGCACCTTCAGGTGTTGCGCGACTACAACCAGCCACAGCCGGGTCCCGGCGACCCCCAGGAGCGCAGGCCCTACCCGCAGTACGGAAACTTCGGGTCGATCACCAACGCCGGCAGCTCGACCTACAACTCGATCCAGCTCAAGCTCCACAAGCGCTGGAGCAATGGCATTTGGCTGCTCAGCGCGTTCACCTACAGCAAGGCGTACAACGACCAGCCGGAGATCTGCTGTGCCTCGCCGTGGCCGCCCGACAGCTACAACATCCACGCCGAGCGTGGCCCCGCCGACTACGACCAGCGCTACCGCTCGGTCACGAGCTTCGCGTGGGACCTGCCGTTCGGCAAGGGGCGTCATTTCCTCGACAAGGAGGGCGTGCTCAACGCCATCTTCGGCGGCTGGCAGTTCGGCGGGATCGTCACGATCACCGCCGGCTTCCCGTTCTCGCCCGCCACCAGCCTCGACACGTCGAACACCGGCACCTTCGGCCAGCTTCGACCCGACCAGATCGGCAATCCCAAGGTCGCCGATCCCAGCCCCGCCCGCTGGTACAACCCCGAGGCCTACGCGACACCCGCCGAGTTCACCTTCGGCAACGCGGGGCGCAACAGCCTCGTGGGCCCGGGGACACGGACGGCGGATCTCTACGTGAGGAAGGAGTTCAAGATCGGGAATCGAGCGCGCCTGGAGTTCCGGATCGAGGCCTTCAACGCCTTCAACCATCCCAACTTCGGTTTGCCCGACAACTACGTCGACGATGGCGAGTCGGCCGGGACGATCGACTACACGGCGCTCTCGCAGCGGCAGGTCCAGTTCGGCGCACGGCTCGCCTTCTAGCGTGGGGTCTCGGCGCTGGGCTGCGGGCCTGGGCGAGCTCTCCGACAAGGGCCAGGGCCTCGTGCGGGTGGGAGAAGGTCTACTCCGTGAACGCCGACACGCTCGCCGCCCGCCGCCGCTAGGGCGGGCGAATGCGGGCCGGACTCTCCTGGTCGAGGTGAAACCTTGCGCTTCAGACACCGGTGGGTTGGAGTCGTTGGACTGGCCGCGGCCGGCGGGCTCGCCTGGGCGCAGGCGGCCGGGTCCTGGAGGCCCAACACCGATTGGGCGCACTGGCGATTGGGCCATCGCGCCCAACCCGAGTTCCTGGAAGCCAACCGGCTGACCATCACCTTCGGCGACGGCGCCCCGAGCTTCGAAGATGTCGGCCGGCAGGAGTTCGACGCCGGGATGGCCAAGGCCAGGGCCACGAACCAGCGCCTGCACGAGCAGGGCTACATCGTGCTGCGCTACATGTCGAGCTCGATCAACGGAGACTCCCTTTCCAACCAGGACACTCCCACCAAGGAGCAGATCCGGCTGCTCAAGTTCTACCGCGAGAGCTGGAAGGACTTCGAGGACTACATCGGCCCTCGTCCTGCCGAGGACCCCCGCGGTTGGATCACGGTGCGGGACGACGGCAGCTTTCCCTTCTACCGCTATGCCCCCTACGGCAAGGAACCCACGGCGCACTTCGAGACCTGGGGCTGCCCGAACAACCCGGACTATGTCCGAATGATGGAAGGACGGATCCGGGCCCAGGCGGAAACGGGCATCGATGGCTCGTACGTGGACTGGACCCAGATCGCCGGGCAGACCTGTTACTGCCCCCATTGCCGGAAGAGCTTCACCGCCTACCTGGAGGCGACCCTGCCGAAAGCGGCGGCGCAGGCGAAGTACCAGATGAGCGATTACGGCACGGCGGAGCCTCCACGCCGGCGCGGCGAGCCGTTCTGGATGGAGTGGCTGACGCTTCCGCGGACACACGGTGGCCGAGTTCCATCGCCGCCTGCGCGAGGTGGCGCGCCGCTACAACCCCGGCTTCATGATCTCCGGCAACGTGTTCGGCGGCTTCGGCTACGGCCCGATCGCCTACGATGCCGCGGGAAACATGGAGCTCCTCGGGCGGGAGGGTTACGACGACTTCGTCTACTCCGAGATCCAGGAGTTCCTCGACAGCGCCCCGCGCAAGAACGAAGCGGGGGTCAAGATCACCAACAGCCCGGCCCTGAAGTTCCTGGCCGCGGCCGCCCACGGCAAGCCGGTGGTGGTCTACGCCACCGAGATCACCCCTCCCGTCTTCCCGAATCCCACGGAGAGATGCCTGAGCGCCATGGCGCAGATCAACATCGCCGAGGCCGTGGCCAATCACGCCGTCTTCCGCGAGAAACGGGAGACGCCGCCGGGCGCCACCCGGATCTACCAGTTCCTGGCGGCACAGGAGAAGGAGCTCCGGAACAGCCAGTTGACCAGCAACGTGGCCGTCGTTGCCTCGCTCAACCAGTACCTGGCCGACGACTTGAGTTTCGCGTTCAGCCAGTCTCGCGTGCTGGCCGATCGCGGCATCGCGCATGCTCTGCTGGTCGAAGACGATCTTTCCCCCGACACGCTCCGCCGGCACGATCTCGTCCTCCTCCCGTACCTCCCCCTGCTGAGCCCGCAGAAGCAGGAGGCGCTGGTGCGCTACGTGGAGGAGGGCGGCTCCTTGCTGATCCTGGGAGCGTCTGGACGGAAGGACCAGTGGAACGTCCCGCTGCCCGAGATCCCCCTGGCCAGGATGCTGGGGTCCAGCCAGTATCCGGAGCGGGCCGTCAGCAGGGCGGTGAAGAAGGGGAAGGTCCGGTTCCTTCCCCTCGCCATCCCGGCCTCGCGGTTCTTGATCCCCATGAAGGCCAAGGGGGAGTACACGACCTTCGGCCCCACGATGGCCGACCTCTTCGCGGACATCCCGGAGGGATACACGCGCAACCGGATGGACGCGGGGCTCAGGAGACACCTGGAAGGGGTCGTGGACGAAGCCCTGGGCATGCTCGAGGGGAGAGTGACTCGTCTCGCCTCACCCGCTCCTTTCGTGGAGGTCACCCGCATGGTCGCGGAGGACCAGAGCCGCCTCGCGCTGCACCTCGTCAACTACGATGTGACCCTGGATGGCGCCCTCACCCCCGCAACTGATTTGAGGCTCGAAGTGGCGCTGCCCGTCGGCAGGAGAGCCCGAGCCGTCAGGTACTGCGGCGATCTGACCGCCCTGAAGGGCGTCCCGTTCCAGCAGCGGGCCCGGGGAGGATCGGCTTCGTGGCCGATCGGCTCGAAGCCTATGGTCTGGCGGTGGTCGATCTGGAGCCGTAGCCGTGATCGCCGGTCGTTCTCGACAAGGGGCCCAGGATTGGCGCCCGGCCTTGCCCCGCGTCCGATCCGGGCCAGAGGGAGGCTAGATGGACAGGAGATCGCTTCTCAAGCTGGGCGCCGCGGGCCTCGGGGCCGCCGCCGCCCGCCCCGCCCTGGGCTTCGTCCCCGCCCACAACTGGGACCGCTACGACTGGGGCACGGCGCCGCCGGTCACGGACCGGCTCTACCAGGGGCCGTTTCCGCAGTACCCGCCCGAGGAAGTGCTCCCCGGTTCCGATGTGGTGATGGCCACGACGCCCTCGCGCGCGGTCGTGCCCGGCTACGGGATGGGCCTCGTCACCTACGTCACCGGCGACTTCGGCGGCAACACCTTCCGGGGCGTCGACATGGAGAAGGCGATCGAGGCCTTCGCGCAGGTGCCGATGGGCCAGAAGCTCTACGTCCGGCCCACCTGGCGAGAGCTGCAGAAGCGCCCGGGCCGCCTGGACCCGGACCCGTATTGGAAGACGACCCTCGCGATGGCGAAGCAGTACGGCAAGCGAGTCGGCTTCCGCGTCCAGATGAGCGATCCCGACGTCGAGGAGCCGGCCCTGCCCGATTTCGTCCTCGACAAGGTGCCCATGGTCCCCTTGCGCGGCGGCGAGTGGAAGCGCGGCCCCGGCCTTCTGCCGAAGGCCTTCCTGGAGCCACGCTACGACCATCCCTTCTTCCAGGACGCCTACCGCGAGCTGAACGCTCTCCTGGCCGCCGAGCTCGACGGCAGCCCGATCGTCGAGTACATGGACACCTTCCAGTACGGCTTCTGGGGTGAGGGCCATACCTGGCCCTTCACCGACCATCCGTTTCCGGATGGGGAGACGGCCGAGCGCACGTTCGTGCGCATGCTCGAGGTCCAGCTCGAGCACTGGAAGAAGACCCCGCTCGTCACGAACACGCAGCCGGACTGGAGCCGCGTCGGCAACTCGGAGGTGCTCGACCGCACCATCCGCAGCCACAACTGGGTGAGGACCGACACCATCTTCGTCGAGAACGAGCAGATCGAGGCGATCTCCAACCGTCCGCCCTGGGTGGCGGCGGTGCTCGAGGTGGGGATGTCCGACGGCTCGCCGGAGTCGCTGCACCTCGACGAGGGCGTCACCTACACCGACAACGTCATCGCCCACGTCATGGACGTGGGCGCCAACTACTGGTCGCTGTGGAACTGGCACGCGGAGAAGGCCGAGAACGTCATGAGCTACTACCGCCGCTACCCCGAGATGATCGACACCATCGCGCGGCGGGTGGGCTACCGCGTGCGGCCCTCGTACGTCTGGCGCTACGAAGGCGCCGAGCGCAACGGGCTCGTGGTCGGCTTCGCCAACGACGGCATCGCGGGCGTGCCCGGCGTGCTCCGGGTCGAGGCGACGAACGACGAGGGGACGCTCCGGGTCGGGGGCAGCCTCGATCCCGGCTATCCGCTGCCGGGGAAGATCCGGCAGGCCCGGTTCGCGCTGCCGCGAGGGACCGACTGGAAGGGGCTCAAGCTCAAGGCGGAGATCGAGGTCAAGGGCGTGCGCCACCCCGTGCGCTGGGCCTGCCACCAGGCGCTCGAAGCGGACGGCTCCCTGAGGCTGCGGCCCACGCGGGGGTTGAGATAGGGGATCCGACATGGATGCCGGCTGTCCGCATGCCGGAAAGGTCCGGCAAGCCTCTTTCATCCTCCCGCCGGGGATGGACGGACAACGGGTGGCGTTTCGGGCCGAGATCGAGATCCTGGGTGTCCGCTACCCGGTTCGTTGGGCCTGCGCTCAGCCAACGAATCCCGACGGTTCCCTGTCCATTCGGCTGAAGAAGCACAGCGATGTCAACTGGAGGAAGGGCGTCTAGCCACAACCCTCGACGACCAGGCCACGCACGGGCGTGTACTCACGACTATCGGGGCTCGAACCACACGACCGCGCCCTTCTGGACATCGGGCAGAACGAAGACGAGGTTGGCGTCATGGCGCTGGCCCTCGACTTCCTGCGCCTCGCCGAGGAAGGGCAGGAACCAGGCCCTGTGGTCCTCGGCGGTGGCCAGGCTGACGCGGATGCCTTTTTCCGGCGTCTGAACGGCATTCTGTCTTGGGACCAGGCCCTTGAAGCTCGCGAAGAAGATGTGGACCTTCCCGTCCACTCGCGCGACCTGGGTCGCCACTGACGAGGACGCTTCGATACGGACGCCTGAATCGGGCGCCGAGGGCGGCGAGGAAATCCGCGCCCTGGGAAGGATCCGCCTTCCCGAAGTCTCTCTCCAGGTCGGCCAGGTAGGCTCGCCCGGGACATTCCGGGAATCGCGTCAGCGCTTCCGAAGCGGGGAGGCCGGTCGCGTCCGTGCCGGTGACGACGAGTCGCGCCCCGCGGGAGACCTGCGCGCGGAGCGCGTCGCGCTCGGCCTCTTCGAGCATGCGCACGTCCGGGAGCACGAGCGTCGAGCCCCGAAACGCCGCCAGGGTTCGCGGGGTCACGACCTGGAACTCCAGGTGCTTCTGCATCAGCAGGATCAGGATGCCCTGGTAGGAGCGCAGGAACACGTCGGGAAAGTAGTTCCGCGTCGCCGGCGAGAAATAGACGCCGATCGGACGGATGGGTTCGCGCGGCGCATACAGGGTCTTCTCGTGCTTCTCGATCCACTCGAAGATGCGCTTTCGGGTGGGCAGGTCGTTGGACCCGGACATCACGTGGGTGGCCGCGTCCCAGAAGTTCGCCCCCGCCATCACCAGGGACATGGCGAGGTTCATCATCGGCTCCGGCGGAGCGATGTTCTTGTCGCCGTCCCAGGAGTAGTTGAGGATCCAGGTGGCCTTTCCCTCCGCGAAGGCGCGGAAGGAGTGCATGCCCACCTGGTAGCGGAACCAGTCGAGCGGCGTGCGCGACGTCGCCATGTGGTCGCCGCCGCCGAACTCGTACTCGTGGGCGATGGCATCGGTCACGCGGTACAGCTCGTAGACGTCCGCGCCGACCACCACCGCCTCGCGCTCGATGCCCGGATAGATCTCGGGGATGGTCATGATGCTCGGGTTGACCGACTTGGCGTTGCGGTCTATCTCGCGCATGAACTCGGTGATGGTCTCGATGCGGAAGTCGACCCAGAGGCGAAAGTGCGGATCCGCGAAATCGCCGAGCTTCAGGTCGCGACGGGCATCGAGGCCGGTCTTCCGGCGGAAGGCCTCCACGGTGTGGTCGTCGAAGCTGGCCCAGGAGTCCTCCCAGCCGTCGAAGTGCGTCATCCAGTAGGGAACGTCCACGTAGATGCCGTCGATGCCCGTGGCCGCGATCTGGCGCACCCGCTCCATGTACTGCTCGCGCCAGGCCTTGGCGTAGGGCGAGATCCAGACATCCTCGTCGCCCTTCGCGATCCAGAAGGCCGCGCCGCTCGTGAACGAGGCGGGCTCGCCCGAGAGCTTCCGCTGAAGCCAGTCCGGATGGTCCTTGGCGAGGGTGTGCGGGCTCTTGTCGGCGTCCTTCGTGATGCACTCGGTGCCGGCGATGTAGACGAAGGCGCGGTTCCCGGCGGCGTGGGCAGCGTCCGCGAGGTCCCGGATCGCGGCGAGCTTTTCCTCCGGATCGAGGAAGCTCTCGTAGCGGCCGGTGACGTCGTTGTCCACCTCGATGCCGAACACGTGGCTGTCCGCGGCCTCGCGCACGATGGCGGAGGCCCTCTTCTCCGGGGCGCCATAGCCGCCGATCCGAACGCGGTGTGTCCAGTTCTGTGGCTCCGATGCGGCCGCGGCCTCTGGCCGGGCTTCGAGCAGCAGCGACCCTTCGAAGCGTGCCGGAAGCTCGGCGCGCGGCCCCTGGACGCGGCCCAGGTCGCGGCCGTTCACGTAGTCTGTGACGCGGTAGGCCACGGCCCTGAAGGCCGCGCAGCTCGAGCCGACCGTCGAAACGCTTCGCGAAGAAGGCGTAGTAGAGCGCGTCGCCCTTGCGCACCACGTGGGCCTCGGGGCGGTCGAAGCCGATGTCGTAGAGCCCGCCCACGTATTCGCCCTCGGGCAGCCGCTTCTCCTCGTAGAGCCGGGTCCACTTCGCCCACAGGCGCTCGCGCTCGGGGGTCAGGAGGAGCTTCTTGTCCTTCTTTCCGGGCGCCCCGGGCCAGGCGAAGTTGGTCCCGATCACGCCGCCCACCCCGAAGGTGGAGGCGAAGTCGGTGCCTCCCTCGCTCATCTCGACGTGGTCGCCGAAGTAGGCGAGGCGGTCGCCCACGAGCGCCTTCAGCGTCTTGCCCTTGAGGCGTACCTGCCAGGAGCTCTCCGGATCGGAGGCGACCAGCATGTTGAGGTAGGGCATGGTGAAGAACGAGTAGCGCGGTGCCGCACGGGCAGACTTCGACCAGGGCGCCCGGCTTGGTCGCCTGGGCCGCGTCCCAGATCGACTTGAAGAACCCCGGGACGCCCTCGGCGGCGTCTTCCGGCGCCGCGTGAGCGTGCGCCGGGTTGTAGCAGGGCGGCGCGCCGTTCAGGTGCTGGCCGTCGATCTTGAGGCCGTCGAAACCCCACTCGCCGAGCGCCTTCCTGGCGAAGGCGGCCGCGTCCTCGCGCACCGGGCCGAGGGCCGGGCACAGGTAGTTCGCATCCCACCACGTGATCTTGCGCGGCGAGCCGTCCTCGTTGCGCAGCAGCCAGTCGGCATGCTCGCGGTCGGTGCGCGAGCCGGGGTCGGCGGCGAGCGGCGCCCACCAGAGCTGGGCCTTCAGGCCGGCCTCGTGGATGCGGTCCACGAGCGCCTTCATGTCGGCGTCGCCGGCGGGGAACTTGCTCGCGACGGGAACCCAGTCGCCTTCGGCCACCTGCCAGCCGTCGTCGAGGACCGCCCAGCGGAAGCCGAGTCGCTTGGCCACCGGCAGCGTCTCGAACACCTGCTCGGGCGTGAAGTCGCGCCCGTAGCCCCAGGCGCACCAGATCGGCTCGAAGGCGTCCTTGGGGGCCTGGGGGAGCCTCAGCCCCTGGGCCTGCATCGCCTCGCTGTACGCGCGCAGGGCTTCGAAGTGATCGCCTCGATGCACGGCCACGAACGTGCGCAGCGTGTCGAAGCCGTGGCCGGCCGCCAGCGTCGTGGCGCGCCGCGCGCTGAGCGCGACCTCCGCGCTGCCGTCGGGCCGCCGCCGCACCGGCAAGGACACGAGCTTCGGCACGCAGCTCGACGTGACCCACCGCGATGCCGACGTCGCGCCGCCACACGTCGACCAGCGGCGTGCCACCGCCGTAGTCGGAGTCGTTCATGCCGAGGAAGTTCTGCTGCGCGAAGCCGGGCGTGAGCGGCAGCACCCAGTCGGGCCGCTTTTCATAGCTGCCGCTCTGGTACGACCAGAAGGCCGGCTCCTTGCGGTCGCGCGGCGCGTCGAACACGTAGCGATGGCTGGTCCACCCGACCACCGCGAGCGGCGAGTCGCCTTCATTGACATAGCGGACGCTCACGAACAGCCACCGCGGGCGCGCGGCGTAGGCGGTCACCTCCACGCGCTTCGCGATCCGGCCAGCGTGACCGGTCAGCGTCACGCGCCGGCCGTCGCCGAGCGTATCGCTCACCGCCCCTTCCTCCCGCCCCTCGAGCGCGAAGTCGCCGAGCGCACCCGCTGCGGTCAGCAGCGTCTCAGATTCCTCGAACGGGCCGAGCGCCTCCCCGCCCGCGAAGGTCGCGACTACGCGGCTACGCATCCGCGAGTCGAACTCCAGCCGGATCCCGTCGCCGTCGACGGCGGCCGATTCGATCCCGACGGCGTGGACCAGTCGCGCCGCGAGCAGCAGGGCGAATGCCACGGCTGTCCGCACCTTCATGGAGCGTCCACGGCCCGGCATCGTCCGGCCTGCAATCTCCGGCGTCGCCCTGAGGCGGGCCGGGCCCATCGCGCAGATCGCCGAGGCGCTACCCAGCACGATCTCGAAATCGTCGACCAGCACCTGCTCTCCGGCAACGAGGACCTTCTTCATGGGAACATGCCCTCAGGACCGCTTGTGGATCGTGAAGCTCTGGACCGCCCGGCTAATGACGCCCTCGTCCGACGGCGCGTCGGGCCGCAGGCCCGCGTGCAGGCAGCGGAAGAAGGCGAGGAGTTGGCGACCACGGCGTCGACCAGGGTGAGGTCTTGTTCCGCGGAACGCCTGCGCCGACCACCACGCGGCCACGCTGGAGCCTCCCTGGACTACAAACGAAAGGAAGCGTAATGTATCGCAATCAAACGCAGGCGACAACCTCCATGGGTCCTCGGAATCGCAGGCAATGGTCGAAGGCCGCAGCGACCGGCCCCGTTGGTCACGAAAGCGAGCCTGGGCCTTGCGGGCCCGCCCGGGGTCCACGCGCCAATGGCCCCGTCCGGCAGGGATCTGCGGCTCGCCAATTGCCAGCTGAAGAGCATGCTACGCCCGACGGCCCCGAATCAGAGCCCATCGTGTCGTGAAGGAGACAAGACATGCGCGCTCCCTGCATGGCGTTGGGGATCCTCGTCCTCGCCGCAGCCTCTGGCCCAGCGGCGTTCGCCCAGCGCGCGGACGACGAGGCGGCGATCCGTAGAAACCTCGAGCGGTACGCCGCCGCATGGAACAAGGGCGACGCAAAGGCGCTCGCGTCTCTCTACGATGTAGACGGCGCCATAACGAACGCGTCGGGTCACACCGTCCAAGGGCGCGACGCCCTCGAGAAGGGTTTCGCCGAGGGGTTTGCCGGCGCAAACAAGGGAAGCCGCATGACGGCGATCGTGGGGACGATCCGGTTCCTGAAACCCGATGTCGCGGTCGTCGAGGGCGTCTGGGAGGTGAGCGGCATTCAGGGTCCGGACGGAAAAGAGACGCCTCCCGTCAAGGGTCTCTCCCTCGCCGTCTACGTCAACAAGGGCGGGGCATGGCTGCTGGCCGCGGGCCAGACGATGTTGCCCGCGCCCGCCAGCCCAGTGGCCCCCGTGATCTAGGGTAGCTGCCCGCAGCGTCCACGCGCGGCGTCTGTTGGCTTGGGCCACCATACGTCGAAGGACACGACGAACACGGTCGCGGATCGCGCGTGGCCCCCTGGCTACCATCCCCGGTCGGCGAGGATGGAGAGCCGCCGCAGGGGTCGGGGCCTGGTGCGGATGCGTGAGAAAGGTGCGTAGTCGACGCCGGCAGCAAGGGGCGGGAGATCCGATGGCCAGTTGTCCAGCAGGGTCAGCCCGCCGCCGGGTTCCCTCCGAAAGACCACGAGCTCCCCATAGCTGTAGCGAGTCACCTCCTCTCGCCACGGGCCGCGGAGAGCCGGAAGGGGTTCGGAGGACACGCCCTCCGGCTCGAACCGGGTCTCGTAGAGCAACTCCTCTGCCCCCTGGGCGTGCCCCCGGGCGCGCCCTTCGTAGAGGTACTCGACCGCGTGGCGGAAGGAGAAGTCGTAGGGCCAGATCTCCGCCTCGTGGAGGACGACGACCAGCGTGTGTGGCTCCAGGTCCGGCGCGAGAGCCGTCAGCTCCAGGAGCGCCTGACGCTGGGCGGGATACGCGCTCCGGGCGTTCCACCGCTCCTGGAGCGCGACGGTGTGGCCCGCTCCCATCGCCACGACCCAGGCTCCGAGCGCGCACGCGCCGGCGAGCCGCGCCCGAGCGGGCAGGAGCCAGGCGAGCAGGGTGACGCCCGCGGCCAGCGCGACCCCCACCCCCGGGGCGGACAGGAACTGCGTACGAACCGGGCCTCGCGTCTTCAGGCTCAGCACGAAGGGCAGGTAGGCGAGGATCGCCAGGACGAGGCCGGCGACGCCCGTGACGACGAGCCGCCCGGGCCCAGGCAGGGGCCGGCCTTCCGCCCGCGCGCCGGGTCGCGAGGCCAGCACGAGGCCGGCGGCGAAGACGACCACCGCGATCGGAACCGCGACGACGGCCAGAGTCTGCGCCGGGCTGTCGACGAGGGGCAGGAGGTGCTGACGCAACTGGCCCACGGCACGGCGGAGCACATGGAGGGGCGACGGATCGGCAACGAGGACCTCCGTCTGGTACGCGAGCTCGCCCCCTCCGGAGCGAAGCGGTCCCACGATCCGCCAGGCGGCCGCGGCCACGAGGAGGAGCCAGCCGAGCGCCCACCGCCACCAGCGGCGCCACTCGCGCCATCCTCCACCGGGGAGCAGCAGGAGGGGTGCGAGCGCCAGCAGCGGCAGCGCCGCCTCCATGCTCAGCACGGCGGCGGCCGCGGCGACCACGGCGAGGAGCGCCAGGCTGGTGCGCCGTCGCCACCACGCCTCGACGAGCAGCCAGGCAGAGAGCAGCACGCCGAAGGTGCAGCCGCTGTACACGATCATCTGCACGCTGGCGAGCCGGGTCTGGTCGGAGGGGGCCCAGGCCACGGTGAACGCTCCGGCGAGGAATGCGAGGGCAGGCGCGCCCGGGTGCGCTCGGAGTACGAGAAGGTAGACGAGGATCCCGCCGAGCGTGAGCCAGATCGCGTGGACGAGCAGGAATCCCCACAGGCGGTCCGGGGCCAGCGCCCAGGCCGGCAGCGCCCACACGAGGTTCAGCGGCCGGCGGGCGTACGGAAAATCGACGATCCCCCGCGAGAGCAGCGAGAAGATGAGCCACTCGTCGTAGCCGCGGAAGTTCGTCGGACGGACCCACAGGAACAGCGAGGCGCCGAGCGCGGTCAGGCCGGCCAGCGCCCAGCCCACGGAACCCTCGCGGCGATCGCCCCCCGCTGCGCGACGCGGCCATTCCCGCCTAGCGGGACCCACGGGCGTTCCTCTGGACCGCGCCGGCAGCGGCCGCGTCATGCGGGGATCCCCTCCATCGCTCCAGCTGCCGTGCGAGCAGATCAGGGTAGTTGTGGTTCAGCGTCGCTTCCTTCCGCGCCCTTGCCACGAAGCTACTCTCCCACCGGCTGTAGGCAGGCAGCGCCATCCCGGCGAGCGCCGCCACGAGACCCACGGCGAACGCGGCGCGAGCGCCGGGTCGGAGCGAGCCCACCCACGCGAGGCGCACGAGCCCGGCAGCGGCGAGGGCGAGGGCCGTGGCGAAGGCGATCCGGTAGCCCAGGACGATCCTGGTCGAGAAGTAGCGGAGGCCCAGGGTGTGGCGCCCCGCGGGCACGCGCAGGCCGAGGAAGGCCCCGTCGACGCCGAGGAGCGGCGCGGGCATCCCGTCCAACCAGCCGGTCCAGTTGGCGGTGGCCTCGGGAATGGGGCTGACGAGGATGGCCTCCCGCGGCGTGTCGACGTCGAGCGTGAAGAGGTTGGTGGTGAGGAAGCGGACGCGGTTTCCCTGGTTGAGCCCGGCGAGGTCCGCACCCGCGGGCCGACCCTCGCCCGCCTGCATCGGTGGGCAGGGCGCGGTCAGCAGAACGACGGGGACAGCCGGCTCCACGAGGCAGCCCGGTCCGCTGCGCAGGCGCGCCAGGGCCGCCTCCCGGCTCGCCACGCACTCGACACGATCCGAGAGGTAGAAGGGCAGAAGCACTCCCCGGTCGCCGCGACTGCGCAGGATGGGGAGGAAGCAGTTGGCCCGGCCTTTCGCGGTCCGGACGAACCGCGCGTAGGCCGTCGTGGCCGTCCCTTCGGACTCTTCTCGTGGCTCGTTGATGGCCTGCAGCGGAAGCTCGCCATAGAGCGGGAGGTGGGACGCTCGCCGGAAGTCCTCGCGGGTCGGGGTGCGCGGCCTCTCCTCCGTCCAGGTCCCGTGCCGGAAGATCATCCCCGTCTGCACGGCGGCGGCGAGGATCAGGACCACGAAGGCGGGACGCGAGGCGCGCGCCCGCAGCGCGGTCACGGCCGCCACGAAACCCAGCGCGAGCCAGAGGATCTGCCGGGCGGGAGTCCAGTACTCGCTGAGCGTGGCCGGGCAGTACTCGGGTAGCGTGGCAACCGGGAGCCCGAGCGCTAGCCACGAAAGCCATCCGAGGCCGAGGGCGACCGTCAGGAGAGCGGCAGCGCGCGCCTCCCACTCCAGGAACGGCTCGCCCTCCGCTTCCTGCCCCCGTCTCGGGGCCCGGAGCCACAGCACGGACAGGACGAGGACGACCGGCAGCATCACGAACGAACGCCCCGGAACCCGGAGGAGCGAGAAGCCGGGGACGTGGGCGAAGAAGAACGGGAAGAGAGGAGTGGCGCGCCCGAGGGAGTAGACAAAAGGGAACGCGACGGCCAGGAGGAGCGGCCACGCCATCCGAGCGCGTCGCACGAGCGCGACCACGACCGTCGCGAGGACGAGCACGAGGAGGGTCGAGCCCCCGAAGGCCGAGGTCACGTCCGCCCGCCAGGGCGAGAAGAGGTTGTCGAGCAGCCCGGAGGGGCCCATCGTCCAGGCGCCCGCCCACTCGAGGGTGGGCTTCGCCACCCGGGTCTCGTTGACGGAGATCCACTCGGTGAGAGCAAGCCAGTTCGGGGCGGCGAGCAGGAAGCCGACGAGCGTGGCGCCCACGGCCGCCAGTCCGCGCCGGAGCACCAGGCGCAGGCCGACGACGCGCGAGAGGACGGGGAGCCCCAGCATCGCCGTGAGGGCAACGAACGGGATGGCCACGGGATAGCCGCAGGTGAGGAGGAGCTGGCTCGCCACGGCCGCGAGAGCCAGGAGGACCCGTGAGGGCTGGAGGACGTGGAGCATCCCGAGGAGCACGACGGCCTGCGCGTACACGACACCGTCGATGCCGGTGCCGTAGCGCACTGCGTCCAGGTTGCGCATCTGGTAGACGCACGCGAACGACAGGAGGTAGCTCTCGCCCGCCCCGAGCCGGGCGCCTCGGCGGAAGGCCGAGTAGAAGAGGGCCTGGGCCGCGCCGAGCAGCAGGAGGTGACGCAGGCTGATCAACAGCAGCGCTCCGCCGGTCCAGAACCCGGGCGCATGGCTCGTAAGCCACGCCGGCCAGTGGAAGTACTGGCCGAAGAAGAGGCCGCCGATAGGGAATCCGCCGGTCGTGTGCGGATACCACATCGGCTCGAGGCCCTCGCCGGTCAGGAAGCGGAAGCTCTGGGCGCCTTGCACCGGATAGATCAGGTAGTCGTTTCCGAGCGTGAGCGGGCCCGCCACCAACCACCCGAGGAGAAGGATCGGGGGCAGGACCAGGCCAGCGGTCAAGGCGACGCGGGGGCGCGCGGTTCTGGTTTCCAAGCAGGGAGGCCAGGACGGGTGGGCCATTCTACCGTGGGCCCGCCCGCGGCTTCACCGTATCCTGCGAGGCCTTCGCGGGAAGATGGTTCCAGGGGGGGATGTCCTGAATCATCGAGTCCTCGGGGTGGTATTCGGTATCGTCTCCTTGACCCACGCTGGCTGCGGCGGAGAGTCGCCCGGTGAGCCAACGCCGGTGGAGGAGCCCGACTACCGCACGAGCCTTCGAAGCGCCCTCCAGGCGCTCGCCGACGAGTCCAGTGACGAGTTCTTTCGACTTCACTTCAGGTCGGTCATCCAGGTCATCGAAGCCGGGGACCGCCGCTTGCCCGAGGACACCGAGAACATCAGGGCGCTCTGGGATGCCTTCAGGGAACCCTCGGCCCCCCACAGCCCCAGGCTTCGCGAGAGCTACCTGGATCGCTCCAGGCCGCTCATCGTCTCGTGGGTCTCCCCGACCGACGGCCAGGTCTCCTTCGCCTGGCTCACTCTGCCAGCCGTGTGGGATGCCGAGCGGGAGTACCCCGTCTACGTTCAGCTGCACGGGTTGTGGGACGTGGCGCAGGACCGCATCCGGTATCTGGCCTATCCCTTCTCGAATCCCGGGACCAGCTTCGCCTTCGACGACGGCTATCTGGTCTCCCCCTGGGGCCGGGGAAACCAGTGGTATCGCGGCATCGCCGAGACGGACATCTGGGAGTGCCTGACGGCGGTCAAGGGCCTCGTCCGCGTGGAAGGAAGCCGGCAGTACCTGTGTGGGCACTCCATGGGGGGCTACGGCGCGTGGCACATCGCCCACCGATCGGCCGATGTCTGGGCCGCCCTTGGAATCCACGCGGGGGCTCTCCAGTACGACCCTGGAGAGGTGAACGCGAGTGTGGCCACCGCGCTTCGGGACGTCCCCACTTACTTCGTCGTGGGTACCTCCGACGGCCTCCTCGCCGTGAACCAAACCGCCTACGGCCTGCTCCAGGCCGCAGGCAACCCACGACTGGCCTTCGTCACCTTCCCCGGGGGCCACGATTACCGGCAGCCGGACGTCGAGCAGATGTACCTGTGGATGCGGGAGTTCGACAGCAACGGTCGCCGCGCGGCGGAGCAGGACGGAGCCCCTCGCGCGGCGCGGTAGGCTACGCTCGCCTCACTTTCGCCGTGGGTCGAGCGCGCCGCGCAGCTTGTCGGCGAGCGACCCGAAGGCGGCCGACGACTCGACCTCCGTGCGGGCCGTGTAGTCGCGCAGCTCCTCGGCCTCGGCCGCGTGCTCCACAGCCTTGTGGCTCACGCGGATGCGCCGGCCCGACGGGTCGGTCTCGAGGACGATGACGTCGAGGTCGGATCCGACCGGAAAGGCCTTCGCCACGTCGGCTCCCCACGCCAGGCCGGTCTCGCTCAACGGCATGAGACCGGTGCGCCCGGGTGCCAAGAACACGAAGACGCCGAACTTCTCGTGGCGTTCGACCTTCCCCGTGATGCGGGCGCCGGGCACGATCGCAGAAGGAGCGGCCGCCGTCCCGGCGCCACGCGCGGCGCCGTCCTGAACGAGCGCGAGGCCGATGCGCTTCTTCTCGGGCTCGATGCTCAGGATCTCGAAGCTCCCCGTCATCCCCACAGGGACCGATCTGGACCAGCCGTCGGCTCTCCCAGTCGGCGCGAACGTAGAGGCGTGCGCCAGGCCCTCGACCCCCGGCTCCAGCTCGACGAAGGCGCCGAACTCCGCGAGGCGCGTGATGCGGCCCGCGAGCACCTGGCCCACCGCATACGAGGCCTGGACGGTCGACCACGGGTCGGCGCTGAGCTGCTTCAGCCCGAGGGCGACCTTCTGCCCGCCCTCGTCGACACGCAGGACCTTGACGGTGATCTCCTGGCCGGGTGACAGCATCTTCGACGGGTCCGACACGCGGGACCATGCCATCTCGGAGACGTGGAGCAGTCCCTGCACCCCGGCCCCGAGGTCGACGAAGGCGCCGTACTCTCGGACAGAGGCCACACTACCGGTCAGCACCGCACCGGCCACGATCTTCTGCCGGACCTCGACGGCATCGGCCCTCTGCTCCTCCTCGAGCAGCGCTCGCCGCGAGACGACGAGGTCCTTGCCGCCCTCCCTGAACTCGATGATCCGGAAGGCGTAGACCTGACCTTGGTGCGCCTCTGGCGCCGCGGTCCGGACGGTGTCGATCTGGGACATCGGGCAGAAGCCTCTCTGGCCGCCGATGCGCACCTCGTAACCGCCCTTCACCACCTTCTCGATCCTGCCTTCCACCGGAAGACCGGCGCGGAACGCGTCCTCCAGCTGCCGGCTGGTGGCGGCGCCCCGCGCCAGCTTCCGAGACAGGGTGAGCCCGCCCTCGTTGGACACCACCATCGCCTGGATGCGGTCGCCCACGGCCACTTCGAGCGCGCCATCGGCGTCCTTCAGCTCGTCGAGGTCGAGCTGCGCCTCGCCCTTGCCGCCGACGTTGACGAACGCCACCTCCTTGCCGATGGCCACGATCGTGCCCTCGATCGTCTGGCCCCGCTCGTAGCGCTTCGCCTGGATCGAAGCCTCGAACATCGTGGCGAAGTCTTCCTCGGGCTCGGTCACTGTGCGCTCCTCATGCAAGGACTCGAAAGCGGGCAGAACCGGGGCGCCTGGCACCCTCTGCGCGGCGCCGGTCGGTTCTGGGTCATTATACGAGGCGCACTGCGGCGGTTGAGGCGCGGTGCTCGCCAAACTCACCCCGCGAGGTCGCGCGTGAGCGATGCGGGCACCCGCTGCTTCAACTCCCGGTACTTCGCCCAGGGGTCCACGGCCTGGCCCGACCCGAAGCCGATCACGCGCAGAAGCACCTCCGCGACGGTGAAATCGGTCGGACCCGAGAGCCGGTCGAGCTCGTCCCAGTCCACCGGGACGGACACGGGCGCACCGGCGCGCGCACGCGTGGAGAAGGGGCCAACGGCATTCGCGCCCCGGACGTTCCGGAGGTAGTCCACGTAGATCTTCCCCTTGCGCTGCGCTTTGGCCATGTTCGCCGTGAACGTCCCAGGCTCGTCGCGTGCAAGCCGCAGCGCCACGGCCCGCGTGAACTCCTCGAGCTCCTGCCACCCGCTCTCGGGCACGAGCGGCAGGCACACGTGCAGGCCCTTGCCGCCCGTCGTCTTCACGAAGCTCTCCAGGCCTTTCTCACCGAGCAGCGCCCGCACGCGCCGGGCCGCAGCCGTGACGCGGGAGAACGGGAGCGCCTCGTCAGGATCCAGGTCGAAGATGACCTGGTCGGGCTCCTCGAGCCGCGCGACTCGCGAATTCCACGGGTGCACCTCGAGGATGCCGGCTTGCGCGAGGGCGACTAGTCCGGGCACCGAGTCGACGAAGAGATGCTCCTCGCCCTTTTCCGGAACCCCGAATCGCCGCAGCTGAGGCGGCGTCCAGAAGCCTGCCTTCTTCTGGTAGAACGTCTCGCCGCCGATCCCGTCCGGGCAGCGCACGAGGGTGAGCGGGCGCCCCTCGAGATGCGGGAGTGCGAAGTCGGCGATCGTGACGTAGTAGAGCGCGAGGTCCAGCTTGGTGAATCCGAGGTCGGGGTAATAGACGCGGTCGGGATGAGTCAGGCGCACACCCAGCAGATCGACAACCTCGTCACCGGTGGCGGCGCGCGTGCGCGGCGGCGCATGCTGGCGCATCGCCTCCCACGGCCGGCCCGCCGCCACGGTGTCGACGCCGCCGCCCTCGACGGTGCCGGGCCGCTCGCGCACGACGTGGCGCGCCTCTCGGTCCTCTCGAATCCCGAGGAACACCGGCTGGCGCATCCGGCCATCGTCCGTCCACTCCGTGAACTCGACCTGGGCCACCAGTTCCGGCTCGACCCAGTGCGCGCCGCGCCGCATCTCAGGGGGCACAGACGCGAAGGGGCACGTCTCCCGCCGGCGAGCCTCGAGCCGGTGGAGCAGGTCGGCGAGCAGGCGCTCGCTGAAGCCGGAGCCCACCTTCCCGGCGTACACGAGCTGCCCCTGTTCGTGGAAGCCGACGTGCAGGGCGCCGATCGACGGCCGACCGTCGGACGGCAGCGTCCAGCCTCCGATCACCATCTCCTGGCTCAGCCGGCACTTCGCCTTCAGCCAGTCGCCGCCGCGCCCCTCTCGATATGGAGCGTCGGCGTGCTTGCTCACGACACCTTCGACCCCTGCCTCCTTCGCCTTCGCGAAGAACTCGGGACCGTGGCCGCGTACGTGGTCGCTGAAGCGCAAGGCCTCGGGCCCGGCTTGGAGCAGGCGCTGCAGCACTTGCTTGCGGCGCTCGAGCATCACGGGCCGCAGGTCCCAGCCGTCGAGATGCAGGAGGTCGAACACGAAGTAGACGAGCCGCGTTCCTCCGTCGGAACGCCGCTGCAGTGCCTGGAAGCTCGTATGCCCGTCGGGGAGCACCGCGGCGACTTCGCCGTCGAGGAGCGCCGTCCCCGCCGGCAGCCGGCCCACCGCACGGGCGATCTGCGGGAACTCCTTCGTCCAGTCCTTCCCGTTGCGCGAGACGAGCTGCACTTCGCCCTCGTCGATGCGGGCCACGATTCGGTAGCCGTCGTGCTTGATCTCGTGAAGCCACTCGTCCCCCTCCGGCGGCGCCTCGACCACCATCGCCAGCGCCAGCGGCTGCGTGCGGGGCAGCGCGCCGCGTATGGCGCCATCGAGGTCCGAAAGCCGCAGCCGCACGCCGCCATCTCCCGGGGCAGGTCCGCCAGGATCGACCTCGCCGCCGGGGTGGACGATCTTCGAGTGCCACAGACGGTCCCGCTCGGCCGCAACCTCGGCGAGGCCGCGCCCGCTCACGACGCTCTCTGGCCGCGCGCTCACGATGTCGAGCTCCGCCACCGCGCGTGCGTGCTCGTCCCTGTCCTTGACGAGGAGCCAGGCCTTGGGGTCGTCCCCTTTGATCTTGACCAGCGCCCACTTGCCGGTGAGCTTCTCGCCGTGCAGGTGGAACTTCAGCTCCCCCTTCTTGAGCGCCAGGTTCGGGTCGGCGAGGGGCGTCCACGTGCCGCGGTCCCAGAGCACCACCGCCCCCGCGCCGTACTCGCCTTCCGGGATCACGCCTTCGAACGAGCCATATGCCACCGGATGGTCCTCGACACGCATCGCGAGCCTTCTCTCGTGCGGGTCGAAGGACGGGCCCTTCGGCACCGCCCAGCTCAGCAGGACGCCGGCCAGCTCGAGGCGGAAATCGTAGTGGAGTCGCGAGGCCGCGTGCTTCTGGATGCAGTACGAGTACCCGCCGGCGGGCTCTTCCTCGCCGGGCGGCTCGGGCGTGCGGGAGAAGTCGCGCTTTCTACGGTAGTCCTCGAGAGCCATCCACGGATAGCTTACGGTAGGAGTTGCGCCTGAGGGCGGAACGGCCGTCCGTTCAGGTGGACTGACACCCCAACAGGGACCGGGCTAGGGAGACCTCACACTATGTGGTTAAGCTCTTAACGCTCACCGGCGAGCACTTGCACCCCGCCGGTGAGCCCCAAGAAATCCCCTTGACGCCTTGCCGACCGGGGTGCATTCTTTCCAGGCAATCCCTCCCGTCGCTGCCGGCCGGCGTAGCCGCTCAGAGCCGTAGCTGGCGATCTTCTGTTGCACGACTCGCTGCGCCGCGCGGATGGGACCAGCGATAGGACGGGGAGGGGTTCAATGGTCTTCAAAGTCGAGTTGGATGAACGGGTGATCTCCTGCTCGTCGCCAGAGTGCATCGAGAGGCTGCTTCTGCAGGGGTGGAAGCTGGCCGACCCGGCTCAGTCGGACGACCTCAGCGACGCGCTGCTGTCTGAAAGAGGACTGACGGAGTCCTCCGAGTCTGGCGCGCCACTCACGGGTGCAGCAATGGTACACACGCAAGGGGCGAGCTCTCTCTAGCGGCGCTCCAGCGAATCGCGGTCCCAGTGGCCCAGGGTCGCCGCGGCCTCGTACGTCGTCTGGAGGAAGTCGAGGAGGACCTCGTCGGGGGTCTCGGACCCGCGGACGGCCTCGTAGGGCAGCAGGAACTCCCGAAGCTCGGGGCTGTAGAACGCCGCGGGGGGCCGGACGGGGGCTGCCGAGAACCCCGGGGGCTCCGGATAGGCGTACGAGTAGAAAGCGGCGTAGGGCACCGAGCCGCCGCCCGGCCAGAAGCCGCAGCTGCTGACCTCGTGCGAGTACGCTTCCCGGGTCACCCGGTCCGGCAGGTTGGGAATGCCCCCCGGATGCTCGGGCGCGGTGCGCCCGGAGAACCGCGTGACCGCCAGGTCCGGGGCGCCCCAGAAGAGATGCACGGGGCTGCACTTCCCGATGAAGCGGGCGCGGAAGACCTTGAACACGCGATCGGCCTGGGTGAGCACCTGCCAGAACCGGTGGGCGTACTCGGGATCGTAGGCCCGGTGCACTTCGTCCCGGTCGAAGGGGATGGGATCGGCCACCTCGTTGGGTCGCTTGTCGATCCTGACCCTGAGCTCGAGCCGGGCCATCTCTTCCATGAGGCGGCGGTAGAAGGCCGACACCGGCTGGGGCTCGAGGGCGAAGGACGTTCGGCCGCGGTCGCTGGACTCCACCACGAGACGGTGATCGACGAAATCGAAGTCGATCTGGAACGTGCGGGTCCCGTAGGCGATCGGAGAGGTCGTGAGGCCTCGGGGCGTGAGGTAGAGCGTCACGTGCCACGAGTGGTTGACCCAGGGGCTCTGGGCGAGGCGGATCTTCCCGACGATCTGCATCCAGAGGTGCAGCGTGGCGCAGGTGTCGCTCCAGGCCTCGAGGGGCAGGCTGGGCCACACCGTCATTCGCTCCTGTCTCGGCGGCCTACGCCTTGAGGAACGCGAGCAGGTCCGCGTTGATCCGGTCCGCCTGGGTGGTGCACATGCCGTGCGGGAAGCCCGGGTACACCTTCAGCGTTGCGCCCTTGACGAGCTTCGCCGAGGCGAGCGCCGAGGCGCCGATCGGTACGATCTGGTCGTCGTCGCCGTGCAGGATCAGCGTGGGCACGTCGAACCTCTTCAGGTCCCCGGTGAAGTCCGTCTCCGAGAACGCCTTGATGCAGTCGTAGGCGCCCTTCACGCCGGCCTGCATGCCCTGCGCCCAGAACGAATCGCGCACGCCCTGCGACACCTTGGCGCCCGGCCGGTTGGCGCCGTAGAACGGCGTGGTGAGATCCTTGAAGAACTGCGAGCGGTCGGCGACGACTCCGGCGCGGATCCCGTCGAACGCCTCGATCGGAAGGCCGCCGGGGTTGGCCGCCGTCTTCAGCATCAGCGGCGGCACCGCGCCGATCAGGACGGCCTTGGCCACGCGCTTGGTGCCGTGGCGGCCGATGTAGCGGGCGACTTCGCCACCGCCCGTGGAGTGACCGACGTGGACCGCGGCCTGCAGGTCGAGCGCCGTCACGAGAGCCGCGAGGTCGTCGGCATACGTATCCATCTCGTTGCCGTTCCAGGGCTGGCTGGAGCGGCCGTGGCCGCGACGGTCGTGTGCGACGACGCGGAACCCGTGCTGGCCCAGGAAGAGCATCTGGGCGTCCCACGCGTCGGCGGTCAGCGGCCAGCCGTGGCTGAACACGACGGGCTGCCCCGTTCCCCAGTCCTTGTAGTAGATCTGCGTCCCGTCTTTGGTCGTGATCGTGTTCACGAGACTCCCTCCTCGACTGCGGGCGGGCGGCCTGAGCCGACGCGGCGCTCTTCCGGATGTTCGTCGTTGAGAAGACGCTACCCCGTGGCCCGGCCAGCGTCAACATCGGACGCTCTCGGATTCCACGAGAGTGGCCACAGCCTCGCCAAGCGCGTCGAGTCGATCCAGTCAAAGTGACCGCGCCCGGGAAGGGGTGACTGCCACCAGGGCTAGCGCGTGCGGTCGTTCTCCGGGCTCTCGTAGTAGTCGAAGCTCCGGCCCAGCCGCTCCTTGAGCGGGTGGGGGTCGGGCGTCGTAGCCGATGACGCCCAGGCGCCTGCCGTCACTTCATGATGTACGAGCCGTCCTCGGTCCTCACGATGGTCCGGCCTTTGATCTTGAGATGGCGTTCGATTCGCTGCAGCCTCATCTCGATTTCGGTGAACCTGGAACCCCTGAACACAACGTCCTGCGTGGCAGCGTCTGTCGTCTTCTTCGGCTTGGTGACCTTGGCCATGCCCCGGATCATACCTAGCGCACTCACATGAGGCCAGGTGATTCCGCCGCGAGTCACCCGAGGCGTATCATCACCGCACTCTCCCCGGAGGTGATCATGACGAAAGACCCGGTCGCGTGCCCTGAGGTCGGCACGGTGAGACTCGTCATCACCATGGTGGCCTTGGCCTCGGCAGGCGTGGCCCTGGCCGCTGCCGGCGTGGCCTTTGCCGAGGGTGAGAAGCCGCTCCTCTTGCGGAACCCCTCGGTCAGTCGGACGCAGGTCGTGTTCAGCTACGCGGGCAACCTCTGGATCGCCAGCCGCGAGGGCGGCGACGCCAGTCGCTTGACCACCGGTGGGCACGAGCGGAATCCCGCCTTCTCTCCCGACGGAGCGCTCGTGGCCTTCACGGGCGAATACGACGGCAATCAGGACGTGTACGTCGTGCCCGCGTCGGGCGGGGTGCCGCGACGGATCACGCATCACCCGGGGGACGACGACGTCGTGGGCTGGACGCCGGACGGGACGCAGGTCGTCTTTCGATCCTCGCGGACGGCTCCTGCCTTCGGCGTCGTCCGGCTGTTCACGGTTCCCGTGGCCGGCGGCTTCCCGACCGAGGTGCCGCTGCCGCGGGCGGCGGAGGGCTCGTTCTCTCCGGACGGGTCGCACCTGGCCTACGTGCCGATCGCTCAGTGGCAGAAGGCCTGGAAGCGCTATCGCGGCGGCCAGACGCTGCCCATCTGGATCGCGAACCTCGCCGACTCGGCCGTGGAAACCACGATCCCCCGCGACAACTCGAACGACTTCAACCCCATGTGGGTCGCGGACACCGTCTACTTCCTTTCGGACCGCAACGGTCCGGTCAGCCTCTTCGCCTACGACACCCGGTCGAAGCAGGTGAGACAGGTCGTCGCGAACGACGGGCTGGACATCAAGTCGGCTTCGGCGGGCCCGGGGGCGATCGTCTACGAGCAGTTCGCTTCGCTCCACCTCCTGGAACTGGACTCGGGCCGTGACCGCAAGCTCGACGTCCGCGTCGTGGGCGACATCAGCGAGGTGAGGCCGCACTTCCAGAAGATCGAGCCGAAGCGGATCCAGTCCGCGGCCGTCTCCCCCACCGGCGCTCGCGCGGTGTTCGCGGCGCGTGGCGAGATCTTCACCGCTCCCGCCGAGAAAGGCGATCTCCGCAACCTGACGAAGACCACGAGTGTCGTGGAGCGCGACCCGGCCTGGTCGCCGGACGGGAAATCGATCGCCTACTTGTCGGACGAGTCGGGGGAATACGCGCTCCACATCCGCGACCAGAGCGGCCTGGGCGACGTCCGCAAGATCGGCCTGGGCAGCCCTCCGACGTTCTACTACTCGCCGACCTGGTCCGCCGGACTCGAAGAAGATCGCCTACACCGACAAGCGGCTGGCCTTGTGGTACGTCGACCTCGAGAAGAAGACGCCCCTGCGCATCGACATCGACACCTACGCTGGGCCCTACCAGATCCTGAATCCCGCGTGGTCCGCCGGACAGCCGCTGGCTGGCGTACACGAAGCAGCTCGTCAGCCACCAGCACGCCGTCTTCGTCTACTCGCTGGAGCAGGGCAAGAGCCATCAGGTGACCGACGGCATGAGCGACGCGCTCTTCGCCGATTTCGACAAGGAGGGCAAGTACCTCTACTTCACGGCCAGCACCGACGCCGCCTTGAACATCGGCTGGCTGGACATGTCGAGCCTCGGCCGGCCGGTGACGCGCAGCGTCTACGCCGTCGTGCTGAAGAAGGACCTGCCCTCGCCGCTTGCCCCGGAGAGCGACGAGGAAACCCCGGACTCGAAGAAGGACGAGGCAGCGAAGGAGACCGCGGGCAAGGACCAGGCCGCCGGCAAGGACAAGGAGAAGGGCGAGAAGCCAAAGCCGCCGGTCAAGGTGGAGATCGACTTCGAGAACATCGGCCAGCGGATCCTGGCCCTGCCCATCCCGGCCCGGAACTACCAGGGGCTTTCCGTCGGGAAGACCGGCGAGCTCTTTCTCGTGGAAGGTCCCCCCGTGGATCCCCTCGATTTCGACGAGGGAGGGCCGGCGCTGACGTTGCACAAGTTCGAGCTGAAGACGCGCAAGGTCGAGAAGATCCTCGAGAACATCGGTTCCTTCTTCCTGTCGCTCGACGGCGAGAAGATGCTCTACCGGCAGAAGGACCAGTGGTCGATCGCGAAGGCCGCCAAGCCTGCCGAGGGCCCACCCAAGCCCGGCGAGGGCGGGCCGCTGAAGCTCGAGGCCCTGGAGGCGTACGTCGATCCGCGCGCCGAGTGGAAGCACATGTACGACGAGGTGTGGCGCGACGAGCGCGACTTCTTCTACGACCCCGGCCTGCACGGCCTCGACCTCCCGGCCGTCAAGAAGAGATACGAGCCCTATCTCGACGGCGTCGCCAGCCGCGACGACCTCAACTACCTCTTCGAGGAGATGCTGGGCGAGATGACGGTCGGACACATGTTCGTGGGCGGCGGCGACCGGCCGGAGGTCAAGAAGGTGAAGGTCGGCCTCCTGGGCGCGGACTACAGGATCGAGAACGGCCGTTACCGTTTCGCCCGCGTCTACAACGGCGAGAACTGGAACCCGAAGCTCCGCGCTCCCCTCACCCAGCCGGGCGTGAACGTCGTCCCGGGCGAGTACCTGCTGGCCGTCAACGGCCGCGAGGTGAACGGCTCGGACGAGGTCTACAGCTTCTTCGAGGCGACGGCAGGCAAGCAGGTGGTGCTGAAGGTCGGGCCGCATCCGGACGGCACGGGGTCGCACGAGGTGACGGTCGTGCCCGTCGAGGAGGAGAACGGGCTGCGCAACCTGGCCTGGATCGAGGCCAACCGGCGCAAGGTGGACGAGATGACGGGCGGCCGCGTGGCCTACGTCTACCTGCCCGACACCTACGCCGGCGGCTACACGAACTTCAACCGCTACTACTTCGCGCAGGTGGGCAAGGAGGCGGCGATCATCGACGAGCGCTTCAACGGCGGCGGGCGACGTCGCCGACTACATCATCGACTACCTGCGCCGTCCGCTGCTGAGCTTCTGGACGATGCGCGAGGGCCGGGACATCACCACCCCGATCGAAGCCATCTTCGGGCCGAAGGTCATGATCATCAACGAGATGGCTGGCTCAGGCGGCGACGCCTTGCCATGGATGTTCCGCAAGACCGGCATCGGCCCGCTCGTCGGCAAGCGAACGTGGGGCGGGCTCGTCGGGCACTACACCAACCCCGGCGACCTGCTGGACGGTGGCTTTGCCGGCACTCCCAACCTGGCCTTCTACAATACCAACGGGACATGGGACGTCGAGAACCACGGCGTCCCCCCGGACATCGAGGTGGAATACGACCCGAAGGCGGCACGCGAGGGGCATGATGCTCAGCTCGAAAAGGCCGTCGAGATGGTGATGGAGCTGCTGAAGAAGAATCCCGCTCCGAGGCCCGAGCGGCCGGCGTACCCGAACTACCATCGGCCGTAGTGGTCGCTCGCAAGGAACGAACGGGATGAACGACTGGAAGCGCGCCGCTCGCCGTCTGGTCAAGAAATCGGGCTTCTCCGCGGTCGTCGTGCTCACCCTCGCGTTCGGCATCGGCGCCAACGCGACCGTCTGGTGCTGGATCGACCACCTGGTCTCGCGGCCGCTCCCGGGCGTCGCCCGCCAGGAGGAGCTGGTCGTCCTGGTGTCGAACCAGGGTGGCGGGAACGTCTCGCAGCTCGACCTCCGCGATCTGGCCGAGCTGAAAGACGTGTTCGCCGGCGCCGTCATGTTCCAGATGACGTTCGCCTCGCTGGACGTCGACCGGGAGCCGGAGTGGGTCAACACACAGATCGTCTCGGCCGACTACTTCGACGTCCTCGGGGTCAGGCCGCGGCTCGGCCGCACGTTCCAGCGCGACGAGGACCGCAAGCCAGGCGGCGACCCCGTGCTCGTGATCAGCGAGCGGCTCTGGCGGCGACGGTTCGCCGCCGACCCCGGCATCGTCGGCCGTGTCGTCGAGCTGAACCGGCACCCGTTCACGATCGTGGGCGTCGTCCCCAAGCCGTTCCGCGGGGCGATGTCCGCCCTCGCGTTCGACGTCTGGGCGCCTTCCTCGATGATCTGGGAAGTGCGGAACCAGCGCCTCGAAGGACGCTCCGCCCGCGGCTGGCACAACCTCTTCCGGCTGCGGCCGCGCGTGAGCCTCGCCCGGGCCCAGGCGGCGGTCGAGGCGCGGAACGCCCAGCTCGCTCAGGCCTACCCCGACACGAACCGCGACAGCCGTCATCGCGTGGTGCCGCTGGCCGAGTGCCCGTACGGCGCACAGGCCGTGATGGGCCCGGTCCTGCGCCTGCTGCAGGCGGTGAGCCTCGGCGTCCTGCTGATCGTGGCGGTGAACGTCGCGAACCTGTCGCTGGCCTCGGCCAGCGGCCGCCGGAAGGAGATCGCGATCCAGCTCTCGCTCGGGGCCAGCCGTGCCCGGCTCGTCCGCCTTCTGCTGGCCGAAAGCCTGCTGCTGGCGCTCGCGGGCGGCCTGCTGGGCACGCTTCTCGCGACGCAGGCGACCGGGGCCGTCACCTTCTTCCTGCCCGCGGCGCCGCTCGGCGTCGTGCTCGACTTCCCGCTGGACGGCTCGACCCTCGTCTTCACGCTCCTGCTGACGCTCGCCACGGGCCTCGTCGTCGGGCTCGTGACGGCGGTGCGCGCGACGCGGGTTCCTCTCCACGAGAGCCTGAAGGAGGGCGGCCGCTCGTCCGGGAGCGGGGCGCACCAGCGGCTGCGCAACGCCCTCGTCGTCGCCGAGATGGCGCTGGCGCTCGTGCTGCTGGTCGGCGCCGGGCTGTGCCTGCAGGGCCTGCGCAAGGCGAAGCAGATCGACCTCGGCCTCGATCCCGACCACGTGCTCACGGCGAACCTGCAGATCGGGATGAACGGCTACACCCCGCAGACCGGCCTCGGCTTCTACCGCGAGCTGCGACAACGGCTGGCCGCTCTTCCCGGCGTCGAGGAGGCCGCCCTCGCGAGCTGGTTCCCGCTCGGCCTATCCGGGTGCAAGGGATCCGGTGTCTTCGTCGAGGGGTACCTTCCTCCAGCCGGCGAGGACGCCACCTACGAGTTCGCCATCGTCTCGACTGGCTATTTCGCCACGCTTCGGATCCCCCTCGCCGCCGGCCGCGAGTTCACCGACGCGGACGACGCCGGCTCCGAGCGCGTGGCGATCGTCAACCAGGCCTTCGCCGGGCGCTTCTGGCCGTGGAATGGACCCGCTCGGACACCGCTTCCGCACGCGCGGCGAGTGGCGCAGGATCGTGGGCGTGACGCCCACCGGGAAGTACAACCGGCTCGAACGAGCCGCCGTGGCCGTTCTACTACCTGCCCGACCAGCAGGGGGTCTCCGATCTCGACCTGAGCCTCGCCGTCCGGACCAGAGGCGACCCGAGCGCGCTGGCGGGCGCCGTCCGGGGCGCCGTACGCGGGCTGGATTCCCGCGTCGAGCCGCTCCGCACGCTGCCGTTGCGGAGCTACGTCGAGTCGGTCTTCTTCCCCCAGCGAATGGCCTCGGGGCTGCTTCTGCTACTGGGGGCGGTCTCACTCGCCCTCGCGGCGCTCGGGGTGTACGGGGTGATGGCGTACGCGGTCTCCCAGCGCACCCAGGAGTTCGGCGTGCGCATCGCGCTGGGCGCGACGCGGCGCGACGTCGTCTGGCTGGTGTTGAGGCAGGGCCTGATCCTGACCGCGATCGGCGTGACGATCGGCCTCGTCCTGAGCCTGGCCCTGACCCGGCTCGTCGCCAGCTTCCTGAACGGGGTCAGCCCCTTCGATGCGGCCACCTACGCGGCCGTTCCGGTCTTCCTCGCCATCGTGGCATTGCTGGCGAGCAGCCTGCCGGCGCGCCGCGCGACGCGGGTGGACCCCATCGTCGCCCTGCGCTGCGAGTGACGCCGGGCTCAGGACATCTCAAGCTGGAGCCAAGACCCCGAGGCCTCCCTCGACCTTGAATTCCTCCACCTGAAGAGGGTAGTTTCTCCGTCGCCGGAGGCAGGCAATGTCGAGGGATCGCCGGACTCTCGTGGGGCTCCGGGCTCACCCCCGCTCGCAGCGGGAACCCCGTGGGTGACGGCGGCCGGCGCCTCGCCGGCTACAGCCTCGTCGGCCTGCTCGCCGCGTTCACCTACCTCTACGGCCTCGACAGCCAGCACATCCCGAAGAACGGCGACGAGTACCCGTACGAGCACATCACGCGACTCACGGCCGACAGCGGCCGGCTCCTGCCGCTGCAGTCGGAGCTGCCGCGCATGCGCAACACCAAGCCGCCGCTGCTCTTCTGGCAGGGGATCGCCTCCACGGGATGGGGACGGCGCTTCACGCTGTGGGACCTGCGCTATCCCAGCGTCGTCTATACCCTGCTCACCGCTCTCCTGGTGTTCCTCCTCGGCTCCCGCCTGTCCGGCCGGCCGGAGACGGGCCTCGTGGCGGGCCTGAGCTTCCTCGCCTTCTTCAGCTCCTATCGCTACGGCCGTCCCTTCCTGACCAATGCTCCCGAGACCTTCTGGCTCTTCCTGCCCTTTTTCGCGCTCTTGTACTGGCGGACTGCCGCGCCTGCCTCCCGTCTCGCGTTCCCACTCCTCGCGGGGATCGCGATCGGCATCGCGCTGCTGTACAAGTCCTTCGCGCTCGCCGTCCCCGCCGGGCTCGGCCTCGCCGGGTTGTACCTGCACGCCCGCGACGACCGGCTCGCCACCTTCCTCGCGCGGGACTCCTGGAAGGTGCTGATCACCCTGTCGCTTTCCCTGGCGTTGTTCGGTGCCTGGTTCCTCCTCGACCCCGATCCGGGGGCGGTGTGGAGGGAGTTCGTGCTGGGGGAGAACCTGGGGAAGTTCGACCTGCCGGGCGGCTATCTTCCGAGGCTCCTCTGGGGAACCTCGAGCCTCTGGAGCCTGGCCCTGGGTTATCCCCTGAACGCGGGCCTCCTGCTGTTTCCCGTGGTCGCGCTCTTCGTCCTCGCGTGGCGGCGTCGCGAGGAGCTGAGCGACGGGGAGAGAGGGCTCTGGACATGGGTCCTCGCGCTGTTCCTCGTCTCCGCCGTCCCCAGCCAGCGTTCGAGCCGGTACCTCCTGCCCGCCATGCCGGCCCTCGCCGTGCTTCTCGCGCTCGGCTGGCGGCGGATCCCCCGCTGGGTGTTCGCTCCGAGCCTTCTGGCGAGCGCCGCCGTGGTCGCGGCGAGCGCCTATCTCTCTCTGCGGCTGGCGCACGCCGTCTCCGGCCCGCCGCTCTACCCGGTGGCGTACTGGATGCTCCTCGCGGTCACCGGGACGGTCGTCCTCGCGGCGCTCTGCGTGCCCGCGCTCACCCGGCCCGTCGTGCTCGCCGCCGTCTTCCTCTGCTATTTTTCGTTCGCCGCCTTCCTCCGCCCCTTCGACGGCCCCCGGGGGCGGTACGACGCGGCCGCGCAGCGGCAGGTCCAGGGCAGGGACGTGTGGGTACCCGTCGACTTCATCGCCAAGGAGGAGGGCTACCGCTTCCTGCTCCCGGGGGCCCACGTGCGGGCGTACCCCGAGGAGCGCGACACGCGCGCCACCGACCTGCTGGCGCAGTACCCGCTCGTCGTGATCCGGCGGCCGCTTCGGGACGGCGCCCCCGAGGCCGGTCGGGTCCTCGGCCAGCGCCTGGACCTGCGCGGCCGCCAGACCGCGCGTGAGATCGGGGAGATCCTCCGGGGAACGTGCTGACGCACCTCTTCGTGCAGGAACAGCTGATCGAAGCTCCGGCCGGAGCGGAGAGTCCCCGCTGATGCCCAGCCGCGGCGCCGTTCGACCGGATCGGCGCGACCTTCTCGTGCTCGGCGTCGTGCTGGTCGCCTTCGGCGCGGCGTACGGGCGAGCCCGCGCCCGCCCGGAGCCGGCCTCGTTCGAGCGGCGCTCCGTCGCGGCGCCGCGTGTCGAGACGCCGCGGTCGGAGAGCCGCTTCGTCACCACCCGGCCGGGGCTCCATGTCCACGCCGCGTGCCTGGTCGAGCTGGCCGACGGGCGCGTGCGGGCCTTCTGGTACTCCGGCAGCCGCGAAGGCGCGCCGGACGTCGAGATCCACACCGCCGTCTTCGATCCCGATCGCGGGGAATGGGGCGAGGAGACGACGGTAGCGACCGCCGGCGGCACGCAGCGGTCGATCTGGCGCTACGTCAGGAAGGTCGGGAACCCGGCCTCGATCCGGACGCCCGACGGGACGCTTTGGCTCTTCTACGTGAGCGTGTCGATCGGAGGGTGGGGTGGCAGCGCCATCAACGCCGTCGCCTCCAGTGACGACGGGGAGACGTGGGGAAAGGCACGACGCCTGGTCAGCTCGCCGTTCCTGAACCTCAGCACCATGGTCCGGGGCGAGCCCGTCCAGTACGCCGACGGCACGATCGGCCTGCCGGTCTATCAGAACCTCGTCGGCGGCTTCGGCGAGCTGCTGCGCCTGGACGTCGTCGGGCGCGGTGATCGACCGGCAGAGGATGAGCGACCCTGGGTCCGGCCTGCAGCCGATCGTCCTGGTGAGGAGCCCGACCGAGGCCCTGGCGCTCCTGCGCAACGCGGGAGCGGAGCGGCCCCCGCATGTCATCGGCACCAGGACCCGCGACGCGGGACGGAGCTGGGGGCCGCCCGTCCGCCTGCCGCTGCGCAACCCGGATGCCGCGCTGTCGGGGGTCGTGCTTCCCGACGGCCGGATCCTGGTGGCGCTGAACGACGTCGACGTGGAGCGCGACGCACTGTCGCTCGTGGTCTCGAGCGACGGCGGAGTCACCTGGAGGACCGCCCGTCAGCTGGAAGGACCAGGTGGCGGCGCGCGAGCTGCCCGTGGACGACACCCGCTACGACCGCACCGTGGAGGCGCTGGCCCGCGCCACGGACGCGCGCGTGAGCGACGCGCGTGCGTGGGTCGACTCCTCGCGGCGCTTCATGTGCTGGGAGCCGCGGTGCCACTTCGAGTTCTCGTACCCCTTCCTGGTCCAGACGCGGCGCGGAGAGCTCCACCTCGTCTATACCTGGAATCGGGCCTTCATCAAGCACGTCCAGTTCAACCAGGCCTGGCTGGATCACGACCGGACCGATGCCCGGGCTCACTGAGATCACCGGCCTGGCGGGGGCCGCGGCCGCGATCGCGGCCGTGCTGCTCGGAGCGCCCGGGATCGCGCGCCTCCGACGCGCCCACCCCACCGCCATGCTGCTCGCGGCCGTCGTCGCGGCCCTGGTCCCGTTCGGCGGGCTGCCGGCCGCGGGCTACGTGCGCGGGATCGTGGGCGACCTCAGCGTCACCGCGGTACTGCTGCTCGTTCGCGGCCTCCTCCGGCCGGTCCTCGGCTGGACGGCGATCGACGCGAGGAGCCGGCTCGCCCTCGAGATCCTGGTCGGGGCGGGCGGCCTCGTGCTCTATCCGTTGGCCCTCGGTCTCGGCCCGTTCGATCCCTACCGCCTCGGCTATGCGAACCCGTGGTTCCTGGCCGGCCTGCTGGCGCTGGCCGTGGCCGCGGGCCTCCGCCGGCTCACCCTGGTGTCGTGGTGCCTCGCCCTCGCGGTCCTGGCCTGGGCGGTGGGCGGGTACGAGTCCCGCAACCTCTGGGACTACCTGGTCGACCCGCTGGTCGCCGCGTGGGGGCTCGGTGCCCTGCTCCTCCGGGGCGCGAGGGCCCTCCGCAGGCCTCGAGGCGCCGCATCGCATCAAGGACCGTGAGCTCGAGAACGAGACGGTGCTCTCCTCGTCGGGGGGATTCCACTCCCCACCGTCGAGGGACGGCCTACCGTGACGGCTTACGGGCCTGGCGCACGAGCGGCAGCGCGTGGCGTATGGGCACGGCGAAGGAGTTGCCGCCGAAGCGCGAGAGCACCGCGTAGGACACGCCGATCACGATCCCGTTCCGGTTGAGCAGGGGTCCACCGCTGCCCCCTTGGGTGGTGGGAGCGTCGAAGACGACGTCGGTCTCGGTCACGTCGGCGATGTGGCCCTGCGTCGTGGAGGGCCGGACGAGGCCTCGTTCGGCCAGGGCCTCGCTGATGCGACCGGTGCTCGTGCCCGCGCTCTCGAGGACGGAACGGGCCACCCCGGCGTCGGCCTTGGCGAGCATCGCCTCGATCCCGGCCGGGAATCCGACCAGCACCACCGATTGGCCGGTCACGGCGCCCCGACCGCTCCGGTCGAGAGGCAGCGCGGGGAGACGGAGGCCACCGAGGTCGCAGCGCAGGAGTGCCATGTCCGCGTGCTCCGCAAGGCCTTCGAGGGTGAGGGCGAACGGCTGCTTCTGCCGCGGGAAGAAGGCGCGCAGCGTCGTCAGCCGGGGGCTGAAGCCGCGTTCGGCGAGGGACCGTGCTTCGTCGTCGTTCCACCAGGGCTCGGCGACGTGCCGGTTGGTCAGGACGAGGCCCCGCCGGTCCACGACGAACCCGGTCCCCAGGTACTCGACCTCGTAGACCGGTCCGGCGCCGTCGGGATCCAGCAGGGCGTTGCCGTCCGCGTCCTTCACCGGCGCCCCGTTCTCGTCGAGCCGCAGGCGCAGAGAGCGGCCGTCGGTGGCCTGGAACCCGTAGGCACCCTGGATCATGCACACCCCGGGCCCGAAATCGCGCACGATGCGCTCACCGGCGGCGCGCTCGCTCTCCAGGGCCGCGAGCCGATCGCGCGTCGCCTGCAGCTCCGTGCGGAGGGCCCTCGCTTCGGCAGTGGCGGCCTCCGTGATCTGGGTGTCCAGGGACTGCTCCTGCCGGCGCAGCTCCTCGAGCTGCGAGGCGAGGGCGGCGAGGTCCGCCTCCGCCTTGGCCCTCTGCTCGGCCACCCGAGCGGCGAAACGCTCCCGGTCGCGCTCGACCTGGCCCACCGTCTCCCGCAACCGCTCGACCTCGAGGCGCAAGCGCCGGGCCTGGAGCTGGCTCCAGCCCGCGGCCCCTACCGCGAGCACCAGCCCGACGGCGAGGAGGGCGCGCATGGGGGGACTGATCCGGGCGTAAGTGGACCCGGCGAGAACGCGCAGGGAGGCGAGGCGTCCGCGGGTGCTCTCCCACGGGGCGGCCTTGAGCATCTCCTCGCTCGGCTCGCCTCCTGCTTCGAGCCTGACGAGGGGACCGTCCGGGCCGAGCTGCAGCACGTCTCCCTCGCGCAGGACGGCGTCCCGGACGGCTTCGCCGTCGAGCCGCGTCTCCGCCGACGGGTCCGCGCCCTGGAGCACGATCTCGCCCTCGCGCTCGAAGACGAGCGCGTGGCGCGCTGCCGCGCCCGCGGCGCGCACGTGGGCGTCGGGGCCGGAGCCGAGCACGGCGGGGAGCGTCACCTCGTCCACTTCGCCGCTTCGCGGACCCGAAAGATGCCGGAACTTGACCCGGGCGGGCACGACGGATTCTAGCTCGGGCCGAACGAGGGCAAGTTTGGCAGAATAGGTTCCTGACCGGGGAGGATCCCGTGAGGCGCCCGCAGAAGATCGTCGATGCGGTCGTGAGGTACTTGCAGGTCTCAGGAGGTCGATACATGAAGAGCTCGTGGTTGCTCCTCCCCGCCGCCGCCGTGATGCTGGCCGCTCCCCCGAGCGCGCCGCAGGAGCACTCCCACACCCACGGCGGCGGGGAGACGCTCGGCACCGTCGACTTCCCGACGTCGTGCCGCCCGGACGTGGCCTCCGCCTTCACACGCGCGACGGCGCTCCTGCATTCGTTCGGCTATGAGGAGGCGCGCAAGGGCTTCGAGGACGTCGCTCGTCGGGATCCGGAGTGTGGCATGGCCCACTGGGGGATCGCCATGACCTACTACCACCCGATCTGGACGCCGCCCACCGCGGCCGAGTTCGCTGCCGGACGGACGGAGGCCGAGAAGGCGGCGGCGATCGGAGCGAAGACCGACCGCGAGCAGGCCTACATCGGGGCGATCGGCGCGTTCTACCGGGAGTCCGACCCGCACGCGCGGGCGCAGGCCTTCCGGCGGGCCATGGAGGACCTGACGCACCGCTTCCCCCGGGACGACGAGGCCGCGATCTTCCACGCCCTGACTCTCCTCGCCACGGCGCCCCCCGGCGACGCCACCTTCGCCAACCAGAAGGAGGCAGCCGAGATCCTGAACCGGCTGCTCCCGACCCATCCCGACCATCCCGGCATCGCGCACTACGTGATCCACTCCTTCGACTACCCGGCCCTCGCGACCGACGCCCTGCCCGCTGCGCGCGCCTACGCGAAGATCGCCCCCTCCTCGCCGCACGCTCTCCACATGCCGTCGCACATCTTCACGCGCCTGGGCCTCTGGCAGGAGTCGATCGCCTCGAACACTGCCTCCGCCGAGGCGGGCCGGCGCCTCGTCGCCCGGGCCCACCCCGGCGCCACGTCCTTCGACACGCTGCACGCCCTCGACTACCTCGAGTACGCCTACCTCCAGGTGGACGACGAGGCGAACGCTCGCGCCGTGCAGGACGAGGCAGCGCGAGCGAAGACGTTCGACGAGCCGAACTTCGCCGCTGGCTACGCGCTCGCGGCCGTCCCCGCGCGCTGGGCCCTGGAACGCCGGGACTGGAAGGCGGCCGCCGCCCTGGAGCTGCCGGCGGCCGAGCTGCCGTGGCCGCAGTTCCCCTATGTTCCCGCCATCACGTACTTCAGCCAGGCGATCGGCGCCGCCCGCAGCGGCCAGCTCGAGCGCGCTCGGAAGGCGCTCGCAAAGCTGCAGCAGGTGCAGTCGGGCCTGGCGAGCTCGCCGCCCCCCGGTCCCTACGATTGGGCGGGCCACGTCGAGGCCTTGCGGCTGGCCGCGGCCGGGATCGTGGAACGAGCGGAGGGCCGAGACGGAGAGGCGCTCCGCCTTCTCCGGTCCGCGGCGGAGCTGGACGAGAAGACGGGCAAGCACCCGGTGACGCCCGGCTCGATACTGCCGCCCCGCGAGCTGCTCGCGGACGTCCTCCTGGAGGTGGATCGCGCAGCCGAGGCTCTCGTGGAGTACGAGGCCGCGCTCGGCGAGGCGCCGAACCGTTTCAACAGCCTGGCCGGCGCAGCGCGCGCGGCCGAACGCGCGGGCCGGGCGAAACGGGCCGCGGAGCTGTACGGACGGCTCATCGAGACGACCGTCGTGGGTGCGCCAAGGCCGGAGGTCGGCGAAGCCCGCAGGTTCGTGGCCGCGAAGCGGTGAAACCCCCCTTCGTCCAGGAACAGGATTCGCAACGGCGAGCAGCGGCAGTTTCGAGCCGTGAAGGCGCGGCTCAGCTCGCCGGTCGGCCCTCCAGGAACGCGACCAGGCCGGGCTGCTGCGCCGTCTTGCGGGCTACGCACTGATCGACGGCCTCGAGGGCCTGCGCGAGGATCCTCGGTCCCCCGGCGACACCGGCGCTTCGCTCCTTGAAGAAGCCCTCCATCTCCTGGTGGGTCGAGTCGGCGCACAGGCCGGCCCCGATCCACGGGAAGTAGGCCGTCGGGGAGAACTCGCCGCGCGGCAGGCGGGCGGCGAGCGCGTCGTAGTGGGCCTTCATGAAATCGAAAGAGGCGCGCCGCGTCTCCCGCTGCGAGGCGAGAGCCCACGGTACCCATACGGACTCGCGCGCGTCCAGCCGCTCGTCGAGCGTCAGGGCGAGGGCCTCGCCGACCAGGCCCGGGTCGCGGACGGCCCCGAGGCCGCCGAGCAGGCGCTCGCGGCGCTCGCGGTCGGTCGTTCGCAGGGCTTCGCCCTTCAGCCGGTCGAAAAGGACGCGGTCGGCGGCCCCCGCGGCGACGGCGAGGAGAGTGGGAACGAGGTCGGGGTCCGCGGCGGACGGGTCCTCGAGCCAGCGGCCGGCGAGGGCGACCGCCTCCCGCTCCAGCTGCGGGTCGCGGCCGAGGCCCGCGGCGACACCGGCGAGCGATCGGCGGAGCAGCCGCACGTCCTCGCTTTCCCCGGGTCGGGCCGACCAACCGAGCTCGCGAGCCCGGGCCCCGTAGACCCCGCGGACGAGCCCCTGGAAGCGGGGAACGAGCGCATCGGGGACGAGCGGCTCGAGGGCGCGGACGAGGCCGACGCTCGCGCTGACCACGTGCCGGTCCGGGTCTCGGGCCAGCGCCGGAACGAGCCCGAGCGCGTCGCCGGCGGACACGTCCCCCGAGGCCACGAGCGCTTCGAGGTCGCCCGCGAGCGCCACGCGCTCCGCCGCGGTCAGGTGAGAGCCGTCGAGGACGCGGCGGGCGTCGCTCGGGCTCTGCACGGTCCGGTAATACCCGGCCGCGCCGGCGTTGGCGAAGGACCAGTCGGGGCAGGCCCCGGCGTCGAGCCGGATCTCGCCCTCCTTCTGCGAGAGCACGGTGCAGGCGGGCGCGTCGCGCCCGGCCACCCGCGCGCAGACGGGCAAGCTCCACGTCTTCGATTCCGTGGGCGAGCCGAGCGCCCGGTAGGGCCGCTGCGAAACCAGGAGGCGCGGTGCCCTGTCGCAGCGGACCTCGGCCGAGACGACGGGGGCGCCGGTCTGGTCGAGGAACGTGTTGAGGACGGCGCCGACGTCGCGCCCGGCCGCGGAGGACAGGGCGGCGACGAAGTCGCCTACCGTCGCGTTGCCCCACGCGTGGCGGTCCAGGTAGGACTGGACCCCGCGGCGGAAGACGTCCTCGCCCAGCCACGCCTCGACCATCTCCAGCACCGCCTGGCCCTTGCCGTAGGTGATGCCGTCGAAGGTGTTGTGGATGTCGTCGTTCGAAGCGATGGGCTGGCGTATGCGCCGCGCCGTGGAGAGGCTGTCCGCCTCGAGGGCGTTGGACCGGCTCGCCGCGCGGTCCACCGCGACCCCCCAGTCCGGCTGGAAGCGGTCGGTCACCTTCTCGCCGAGCCAGCTGGCGAAGGACTCGTTGAGCCAGGTGTCGTCCCACCAGGCCATCGTGACGAGGTCGCCGAACCACTGGTGGGCGAGCTCGTGGGCGCTGACGCCCGCCCAGCCGCGTCGGGACGCGATCGTCTGCTCGGAAGGGCGCTGCACCATGAGGGACTGCCCGTAAGTCACGAGACCGGGATGCTCCATGGCGTAGCCCACCCCGGGGATGGCCACCTGGTCGAGCTTCTCGTACGGGTAGGGCCGGTCGAAGTAGTCCTCGAGCAGGGCCAGGATGCGCGGCGTCGACTCGCGTGCCCACGCGGTGTCGGCGGCGCGGCCTCGCGGCACCACGAGCCGGGTCGGCGTGTGATTGCGGCCGGAAGGACCGACGTCCACGAGGTCGAACGGGCCCACCGCCACCGCGACGAGGTAGCTCGGCAGCGGCCGCGTCGGCCCGAAGCGGACGACATCCTTGCCTCCTTCGGAGGTCCGGGACGTGGCCGGCGAGTTCGACAGCGCCACCATGCCGGGCGGCACCCGCAGCGTGACCTGCCAGGGGATCTTGTACGAGGGCTCGTCGAAGCAGGGGAAGGCCTTGCGCGCGGCGATCGCTTCGAACTGCGTGAAGAGGTACCAGTCACCCCCTTCCTTCATGGTGAAGACGCCCTCGTTGTCCCGACGGGACGCGGTGCCCTCGAACGAGGCGCGCAGGCGGGCGGGCCCGGCGGCGAGCGGAGACGAGGGGGCGAACCCGACGAAGTCGTCGCCGCCGGGGAGGACCCGGGCCGGGAGCATGCGGTCGGGTGCGCCGAGCGACGCGCTCGTGACCTTGAGGCCGGTGGCGTTCAGCCAGAGAACGCTCGTCGGCTCGCCGACCTCGAGGTCGACCTCGACCGTGCCGGAGTAGGTCTCGAGGCCAGGGTCGACGGTCAGCTCGACAGCCTGCTTCACGGGGCGGGCGGTGCCGGGCAGCCGGAGGGCGGGCGGCGCCTGGGGGTCGCCGCCCGGCGGGGCGAGCAGCGCGAGGACGGCGAGCACGGGAAGCATGGGCACTCCTCTCGACGGGATGGACAGGGACGCTATCGAAGATCGGGCCGCACGGTCAAGCGGCATCCCTCCTTCCCGGTGAGGGACGAGCGGTTCAGCAGGGGGGAAGGAGCCACCGAGCTCGAAGTGCGGAGTTTTGCATGGCCCTTACGATGCCATTACCCCGAGGGCTGGCGCCGCCATCCTTCTACGACGCATCTTGTGGGTGCGAGGAGCTCGGCATGGCGTATGGCAGGAGCGTCGGATCGATCGTGGCTGCGGCAATCGCCTTGGCAGGCATGGGCCTGGCCCTATCGTCGGCGGCCGAGGCCCATGGGCGTCACGGCTTCTACGGGCCCGTTCTTGCCGGAGGGTTCTACGGCTGGGGCCCCTACTGGGGGTTCGGGTTCGGGTACGGTCCCTGGTTCGGCCCCTACGACGGCTCCTACTACTGGCCGGGAGGAGTCAGCTTCGGGGCCGCGATGATGGCCGGGTACGGGGCCGTCGACCTCGACGTCAGGCCGAACCGGGCCGAGGTCTGGGTCGACGGCAAGTACGTCGCCGAGGCCCGCGACCTCGACGGCGACCCTTCGTACCTCTGGCTCAAGCAGGGACCGCACCACGTGGTCGTCTATCACGGCGGGGAGAAGCGGTTCGAGGAGGACGTCGACGTCCAGGTCGGGATGAAGACCAACCTGAAGGTCCGGCTCGAGAAGGGCGAGTCGGAGCCCCCCGGCCCGCGTCCCCCCGCCGAGGCGCGCAGCGAGGAGCAGCGCCGCGAGCCTGGCGAGATCCGGCTGAAGGTGACGCCTGACGACGCGTCGGTCTACGTGGACGACGAGTTCCGCGGGGCGGGCCAGGCCCTGATGAACCTCCGCCTCGCGCCCGGGCATCATCGCGTCGAGGTCGCTCGGCCGGGCTTCCGCACGGCGGAGCGGCAGGTGGAGGTCGAGGCGGGTCGCACGGTCGATCTCGACATCGCACTGGAGCGGCCCTGAGCCCCCGCCCCGCCACGGCTCCGCCGATCGCCCGCCGATCGTCTGAGGCTCTCGCCGCCGGCCTCCTGTGCCTCCTGAGCGCCTGCGCCGGCTCCACCGGCCCCACCTCGTCCGGCACTGACTGTAGCGTCGCCGGAGAGAACGCGCAGGTCCTTGCCACGATGCAGTCCTGGTACTACTGGTACCAGTCCCTGCCGGCGGGCGTGAACCCGGCTGGCTACGGCAGCCCTTCCGCGCTGCTGGATGCCCTGCGCCAGCAACCCCTCGACCGCT
The DNA here is from genome assembly GCA_963697835.1 of uncultured Acidobacteriota bacterium. Taxonomy (GTDB): domain Bacteria; phylum Acidobacteriota; class Vicinamibacteria; order Fen-336; family Fen-336; genus DATBSL01. The sequence goes on from CAVOPG010000002.1 coordinate 832,668, forward strand.
TCAGCTACGTCACTTCGCAGGCCGCGGACCAGTCGTTCTACGGCGCCGGCCAGTACGTAGGCTACGGCCTCGGCTTCACCCTGACCGCCGCGAACGACCTGCAGGTGCTGCGGGTCTTCCCGGGCAGCCCCGCGGAGCAGGCCGGCCTCGCGCGCGGGGACACGGTGACCGCGATCAACGGCACCCCGGTGCCGACCCTCGTCGCCGGCAACCGGCTCGACTCGACGCTGTCCGCCGCCAATCCCGGGGTCGGCATCACCTTCGCCTACACCGACCTGCAGCTCCATGCCCACACCGCGACTCTCACGTCCGCGGTGGTGAGCGAGCCGAGCGTGGAGCGGGTGAGCGTCGTCGCGGTGGGGAGCGACACGGTGGGCTACGTCCTCTTCAACAGCTTAATCACGCCCTCGACGGCCCAGCTGGACCAGGCCTTTGCCCAGCTCGTGAGCCGGGGCGTGACGCAGCTCGTCGTGGACGAGCGCTACAACGGCGGCGGCGAGCTGACCGTGGCGCAACACCTCGCCTCGCTGATCGCCGGCAACGGACTGACCGGCCGAGTGCTCGGGGTCCTGACCTACAACAGCCTGCACACCGACCAGAACGTGACCGTCCCCTTCCAGAGCGTCAGCAGTCCGTTGAGCCTGAGCCAGGTCTACTTCATCACCTCGGACGCCACCGCCTCGGCCAGCGAGTTCATCATCAACGCCCTCCGGCCGTACGTCCCGGTGGTGACGGTGGGAAGCGCGACCTTCGGCAAGCCGGTCGGCGAGGACGGCTTCGACGTCTGCAGCGACGTCTTGTACCCGATCACCTTCAAGATCGCGAACGCGTCCGGCTCGGGCGACTACTTCGACGGGCTGCCCCCGACCTGCGCGGCGCCCGACGACGTGACCCACGTCCTCGGCGACCCGGACGAGGCGTCGCTCGCCTCCGCGTTCACCCACATCGCGACCGGGAGCTGCGGCCCGGGCACGGCGGCCGCCCTGCGAGAGAGCGCCCGGCGCGAAGCGGCGCAGCCCAGGCAGGCCCGACGGTACGGCTGGCGTCAGCTGGTCGGCGGCTACTGAGGCGCCGCCCCGGCTGAGGCGGTCAACCGACGAAGCGCCGGTCTTCGAGGAGGGGAAACGCCGCGGGGCTCAACGGCCCACGAGGCGCCAGAACTGCCTCTCGTCGAGCAGCGTGATCCGGTGCCCCTTCGCGCGTAGCCTCTTTATCTCCATCAGCTTCAGGCCCGCGTCCCGACCGGCGGCCTGTCGCGGATTGGGGCGCCCGCGCACGACGACGGTCGTGCGCGCCGAGGGCGCCCCGTGGACCCTGGCGCCCTTCCGCCGGGCGGCCGCCGCCGCGTCGCGCCGGCGCCGGCTGAGGATGCCCGTGAAGGCGAGGTGGACGCCCTTCAGCGTCCGCAGCCTCCCCACCTTCAGGGGCGCCGGCGGCGTGCGAAGGGCGTCGATCAGCTCGTCGGCGGTCTCGTACCGCTTCCGCCGCTCGCCGATGCAGCGATAGACGATCTCCTTCAGGTTGTCACTGCAGCGGAGCAGGCGGATCTCGCCGGTGCGTATCCGCGCCCGCGCGTCGCCCCTCACCAGCATTCCGAGCAGCTGACCCACCTGGTATACGTCGTCGCGCGCCTGCCACTTCGGGACGGCGCCCGCGACGATGTCGCTCGGTGCCATCAGAGGGTTGAGCGCGTCCACGATCGTTCCCCGCCGGTCGCTCTGCTGGCGGACGAGCCCGAAGTCTCCGAGCTTCAGGCTCCGGCCCTCGCACACGAAGACGTTCATCGGGGTGAGGTCGCGGTGGAGCACGTGACCACGGTGCAGCTTGCCGAGCACCTGGAGGATGCCCGCGATCTCGCGCCGCGCGGTGCGCTCGGGCCATCCCTTGCCGGTGCGATGCAGGAACGCCCTGAGGTCGCCGTGACGCGCGTATTCGAGAGCGAGGCAGTACAGGAATCGGCCGTCCGGCCGAACGAGGGGAAACGCGTCGAAGACACGGATCGCCCGGGGATGCCCGTCCAGGAGCTGCCCGAAGTACGCCTCGCGGAGCCACGCGTCGATGCGCTCGCTGACCTTGATGCAGAGGGTGGCGGGGACGACCGACGAGCGCCCGAGCCGCCGGCTGAGATAGACCTGGCCGAACCCGCCCTCGCCGAGCAGACGCTCGGTCCGGTACTGGAGGCGTGTCTCCGGGCTGGTGATGACCTGGGCGGGCGCCATCAGGTGCCGCGGGTGGCCGACGCCAGGGGCGACGGGCCTCGTGCGGGTCGCAGCCCTGGACAGGCGGCTCGCCAGACCGGTACGGTCCGGCATCGCTCCGAGACCCATTCGACGACGATAGCAGAAGGGCGACGGCGGAGCTCACTGGCGCCGTCACCGGCCGAGGCCATCACCGGCTACCTCGAGTCGCTCGGGAAGTGACCATGTCACCCGAGGAGCCCGGTCATGCAATGCGACGAGGGGTCCGCAATCTCGGCGGATCTCTCGGGACCCGGCCCCCGGAGGTCCCTCGAGATGACAGGTCGGCGCGGTAGAATCGGGGTTGCGGTCTGCCGGACCTTCCTGACAGGATCGAGGAGCCCATGGCGGAGACCTATTACTGTCCCCACGACCTCCCGCGCTTCGCCGAGATGGGCAAGGACCGCCCGGAGCTCTGGGCCAAGTTCCTCGACTACTACAACGCGGTCTTCGCGGACGGGGCGCTCACCGCGCGCGAGAAGGCCCTGATCGCCCTCGGCGTCGCCCACGCCGTGCAGTGTCCCTACTGCATCGACGCCTACACCCAGGCGAGCCTGCAGAACGGGGCCGACCGCGAGCAGATGACCGAGGCCGTCCACGTGGCTTGCGCGATCCGCGGCGGGGCGAGCCTCGTCCACGGCGTGCAGATGCGCAACGTCGCCGACAAGATCGGGATGTAGCGGTGGCCCGGATCCCCCTCCCCACGCTCCAGGGCCGCGCCCACCCCCTTGCCGTGCCCGCCACCCAGCTCACCACCCTGGCCGCCACGGGCGCGCCCCGCTTCGACGAGCTCCTGGCCCGTCACGGGCGCGGGCCGCTCGAGGCCCGCGCGATCGAGGTACTGCAGGTCAACGTTGGCAAGCTCTGCAACCAGACCTGCTCCCATTGCCACGTGGACGCCGGCCCCGACCGCCGCGAGGTGATGAACCGTGAGACGGCACGGCAGGTGATCGAGCTGCTGCGACTGCATCCCGAGATCCCCACCCTGGACATCACGGGAGGAGCCCCGGAGCTCAACCCGCAGTTCCGGTTCCTCGTGACGGAGGCCACGGCCCTCGGCCGCCGGGTCATCGACCGCTGCAACCTGTCGGTCCTGCTGCTGCCGTCGCTGCGCGGCCTCGTCGGCTTCCTCGAGGAGCACCGCGTCGAGGTGACGGCGTCGCTGCCTTCCTTCCGCCCCTCGGGCACCGACGCCCAGCGGGGCGACGGCGTCTTCGCGAAGAGCCTCGAGGCCCTGCGCGCCCTGAACGAGGCCGGGTACGGGAAAGGGACCGGCCTCGTGCTGAACCTCGTCCACAACCCGGTGGGCGCTTTCCTCCCCGGCGACCAGTCCTCGCTCGAGCGCGACTACAAGCGCGAGCTGCGGATGCGCCACGGCATCGTGTTCGACTCGCTCTTCACCATCACGAACATGCCGATCAGCCGCTTTCTCGAGCACCTGGAGCGGACGGGCAACCTGCAGCGCTACATGGACCTGCTGGTGACCTCGTTCAACCCGCGGGCGGCGGACGGCGTGATGTGCCGGACGTACCTGTCGGTGGGCTGGGACGGCACGCTCTACGACTGCGACTTCAACCAGATGCTCGAGATGCCCACCAACCACGGGGCCCCCCGGACCCTCGCGTCCCTTCTCGCTTCGGGAGGAGCGCTCCCCCGCCGCGTCGTGACCGACCGCCACTGCTTCGGATGCACGGCGGGCGCGGGCTCGTCGTGCGGCGGGGCCGTCGCGGGGTAGGGGCCGGGGCGGCGACAACGGTCCGCTCAGACGGCCAGGTGGACGGCCCGCGAGCCGCGGTCCTCGAACCAGCAGACCCTCTCGGCGACGAGGTCGAGTTTCAGCTCCACGGGGGCGCTCTCGTCGGGCAGGTCCAACGCGACCCACACGCGCGCGACCCCGCCGGGTGGCACGTCGGCCTCGAGCGCCACCCGGGCGAAGTCGCGGACGAGCAGGCGCCCGTCGGCAGCCAGCAGCTGGACGCCGAGCCGGACCTGACCGTCGCCACCGGGAGGGCCCGCGAGCCAGAGCGTGTCACCCGTGTTGACAAGCTCGACCTCACCGGTCAGCCCCCGCCCCCGGCGCGCAAGCCCGGGGCGGATTTCGGCGCCCAGAGTCCCGGGAGCGCGGGTGTCCCTCCGGCGCTCCCCCACCTCGAGGACCAGGATGGGATGGTCGAGCGTGGCCTGGAGGACCAGGGTGTCGAAGCCCGAGCGTCCTCTCGGCTGCTCGACCTGCCAACGCTCGACCGGTTGCCTCATGGCCGCGCGAAAGTGCTTCGCGGCGAAGACGGGCCCGAGCGGAATGCGGGGAACGATGAACATGCGATCGAAGCCCGCGGCGCGGGCGAGGCGCTCGATCCAGAACGGGTGCATCTCGCCCTCGCGAACGCCGTGCTCCCGCGATTCGGCACGCGACTTCTCGGCTTCCGAGTGCCCTTCGCCCGGCTCGGCCAGCACGAGCCGGCCGCCCGAGGAGAGCACGCGCCGGGCCTCGCGGAGGGCCGACTCCACGTCCGGCACGTGGTGGAGCGCGTCCACCACGATCGCTGCCTCGAACGCCCCGTCGGCGAAGGGCAGCGCGGTCATGTCGGACCGTACGAGCCGGACGGGAAGGCCGGCCTGTGTGAAGCGATCCCGCCCGAGCCGGAGCAGGGAGGGCGAGAGGTCCAGCGCCACGGGTCGCAGACCCAGGCGCAGGAGCAGCTCGCTCACCCAGCCCGGTCCCCCGCCGAGGTCGAGCACGCGCGCGCCGGGCGGCACGCCGAGGTGGGCCGCCGCCGCCACGAACACGTCCAGCAGGCGCAGGCTCTCGGCCCGGTCCTGCGGCGCGAAGGGCTTGCTGCGCTGCCAGACGAGATCCCCTTCGCCCGCGTAGCGCTGGACCTCCGCCGCGGCGCCGCCCGTCGGGAGCGGACCCGACGGTCCGGACAACCAGGTGGCGACCGCCGCGGGATCGGCCGGCCCTGACCACCGAGCTCCGGCCGGAAGCCCGTCGAGGACGGCGAGGTGTCTCTCGATCAGAAGCGCGAGCCACCGCAGCGTCGGCGCGCCGTCTCCAAGCTCAGCCGGTGTGGGCTCGGCAACGGCCACCCCGGGCTGTTCGCCTCCCGCCGCCGCGCCGGAGAACTCGAGCGCGGCCGCGGCAGCCACGCGCGGCGGCCGGAAGGGATCGCGGAGCAAGGGCGAAAGCTCGGCGGCGAACGCCGGATCCCGGCACTCGCCGAGTGCAAGAGCCGCCGCCACGCGCACGATGAAGCAGCGGTCCACGAGTCCGTTCGCGATCGAGGGGCTGACCAACCGCCCGCGATGTCCCACCGTCGGCAGCCCCTTTCGCAATCCTGGCAGGCGGGCGAGCACCCGGCCGAGCAGCGACGCGCCGCTCCAGGCGGTAGGATCGTTCCGCACGACCCGGCCCATTGCGGACAGCGCGAGGGTGCGGGTGCGCCAGTCGCCGCGGAGCATGAGTCGGGCGAGGAGATGCCGCCCGCGAGGCCCCTGCCGCTCGAGCGCGTCGATCTCCTCGAGGAGCGACCCGTCGAGAGGATCGAGCGTCGAGGCCATCCGGTCGCAGCCGCTCGCGGTGTTTGCCGGTACCCTCATCGCCTCATCCCTGGCGGGCGCTCATGGTAAACCATCCGCCACTTCTCTCCCGGGACCGCGGGGTGTAGTAGTCTGTTCGTCTCGGGTCCCTGACTACGGTGTGCGGCCGATTCAACCAGACGGCGTCCGGCGACGAGGTGGCGGAGGCGTTCGGGCTCGACGACGCGAGAGAGCTCGCGCCCCGCTACAACATCGCGCCGACCCAGGAGGTGGCGGTCGTCGGCGTGCAGCCGAAGACCGGCCGGCGCGGCCTCGCCTCCCTCAAGTGGGGCCTCGTGCCGAGCGGATCGCTCGGCGGCGAGCGGGGATTCATCAACGCGCGTGCCGAGACCGCCTGGGAGAAGCCGTCGTTCAGCGAGGCCTTCGCCCGGCGCCGCTGCCTCATCCCGGCGACGGGCTTCTACGAGTGGCAGAAGATCGACGCGAAGCGTCGGCAGCCCTGGCTCATCCGGCTGGCCTCGGGGCGGCTCTTCGCGTTCGCGGGTCTCTGGGAGCCGCCCGCCGCGACGCCGGGCGCCGTGCCGACGTGCACGATCCTGACCACCGAGCCCAACGAGATCGCGAGCCCGATTCACGACCGCATGCCCGTCATCCTCGACCCCGTGGACTACGCACGGTGGCTCGACCCCGCGGTGACGATCCCGGCCGAGGTGCGCCCGCTCCTCCGCCCCTTTCCCGCTGCGTCGATGACCGCCTTCCCCGTGACGACCGCCGTCAACAACCCCGCCTTCGACGACCCCGCCTGCCTCACCCCGGCCTGAAAGCGCGAGGCGGCGGGCTGAGGTAATCTGCCGCCATGGCACATCGAGCCGCCCGCTCCCGCCGGCCCTTCCCCCGCGTCAAGCTCAAGACGCCGCCCCTGCTCTTCGAGCGGACCCAGGTCCTGCTCGACCGCATCCAGAAGAAGGTCGACGGCACGTTCCTCTCCTACTGGACGTCCACGAGCGGCTCGGTCTGCGACAACGACGTGATGGCCCTCCACGCCCTCCTCGAGGCGCGGGGCCGCCAGGAGCGGATCGCCCTCCTCGTGAAGTCGGACGGCGGCAGCGGGATGGCCTCGCTCCGGCTCGTGCACCTGCTCCGCCGCTACGCGGGCCGCCTGACGGTGATCGCGCCCCTCAACTGCGCCTCGGCCGCGACCATGCTCGCGCTCGGCGCCGACACGATCCAGATGGGGCCGCTCTCGTACCTCACCGCCGTGGACACCTCGCTCGAGCACGACCTCTCGCCCCTCGACCACACCAACCAGCTCGTGCCGGTCAGCAACGACGAGGTGGACCGCGTGATCCGGCTCTGGAAGGACACCGTGGGCCGGCGCGGCGACGGGGTGAACCCGTACCAGGAGCTGTACAAGTACCTGCACCCGCTCGTCATCGGCGCCCTCGACCGGGCGAGCAGCCTCTCGCTGATGCTGTGCCGCGAGATCCTCGGCTACCACATGAAGGACGGTCGGAAGGCCGAGCGCATCGCGCGCCGGCTCAACTCCTCCTACCCCGCCCACCAGTACCCGATCACGAGCCGCGAGGCGCGGCGGCTGGGCCTCAAGGTGCAGGACATCCCTTCCGATCTCGACGCGCTCCTCCAGGAGCTGAACCTCCTCTACTCGGAGATGGGGCAGCGTGCCATCACCGACTACGACGAGGAGAACCACCACGACAACGAGATCACGAATATCCTCGAGGGCCGGGGCGCCCAGGTCCTCTACCAGGTGGAGAAGGACTGGCACTACCGCAAGGAAGAGCGGCGCTGGGTCGCGATGAACGACGTGTCCTCGTGGTTCCGTTGCCGGCGGCGAGACGGCAAGATGGTCAAGGAGAAGCTCCACATCCGTTAGCCCGTCACCCCGAGGAGCCCGGTCGTGCAATGCGACGAGGGGTCAGACCCCGTTGCGGCTGAGCCCCTCCGGGTAGGAGCCGAGCACTCGCAGCTCGCGCGCCATCCGCCTCAGCTCGTCGACCGCCTGGCCGGCCACGCCGCGCGGGTCGCCCAGCACGTCGAGGTAGAAAGAGTATTCCCACGGGTGGCCGCGCAGCGGCCGCGACTCGAGCTTGCAGAGGTCGACGTTGCGAGAGGCGAACACCCCGAGGGCCCGGTAGAGCGCCCCCGGCTTGTTGTCGAGCACGAACACGACGGAGGTCTTCGACGCCGTGTCGATCGGGCCCGCGTCGTGGGCGAGGAGGAGGAAGCGCGTGTAGTTCTCGGGGTCGTCCTCGATGCCGTCGAGCAGCACCTGGGCGCCGTAGAGCTCGGCGGCGAGGCGCGAAGCGATGGCCCCTTGCGTCGCCAGCCCGCCCTTCATGAGGTCCTGTACCGCGCCCGCGGTGTCGTAGGCGGTCACCGCCTCGACCTGCGGCCGCTCGGCGAAGAAGCGCCGGCACTGGGCGAGGGCCACCGGGTGCGAGGCCACGCGACGGATCATGCCCACCGACGAGCCCGGCCGCGCGATCAGGCACTGGCGGATCCGGAGCTGCGTCTCCCCCACGATGTGCAGGGGACGGCTCTTCAGCCGGTCGTAGTTCTCGTGGATCGACCCGTGGAGGGAGTTCTCGATCGGCACGAGGGCCCGGTCGGCCTTGCCCTCGACCACCGAGTCGAAGAGCTCGTCGAAGGTGGCCCGCGGGAGGATCTCGTTGCCCGACCCGAGGGCCGCGAGGGCCGCCTGGTGGCTGAACGCCCCCCGCTCGCCCTGGATCGCCACCGTCAGCGCCTTGTCCGTCGTCATCGCTCGCCTCCCACAAAACCGAAAGGCCCGTCCCGGTTCGTCCGGGAGCGGGCCTTCGTGGCCGATTTGTCTCTGGTCCGCGGCTAAGGCGACCCGAGGCCCGCTCCGTTGGAGCGGGTAAAGACGAACCCGGCCGTCCCTGCCGTCCTGCCCACGGACGCCATTATGCCCATCGGGCGGGCTGCGTCAAACAGGGCCCCGGAGGACGAAGTCAGAACCAGAGCGAGACGCCCAGCAGGACCTTGTGGTCGTCGAGGCGGGCCCGATAGACGAAATCGTCGATCACCTCGTCACTCGCCTGGTAGTGAGTGAACCGGTACTCCCCGCGCAAGGACGCGTGCCGGGAGAAGAACGTCTTGAACCCGACCCCGGCCCGGAGCGCCGTCACGCTCCGGTCACCGTTGGTGGCGAGGCCAGCGTACTCGAACCCGGTGCCGATGCCGCCCCCGGCGAGGAGGTAGGGCACGGTGTTCCCCCCCGTGCGGAAGTGGTAGAGGACGTGCACCGCGCCGACGACGCCGGTGTCGCCGTCGTCGCCGAACGACCCGTGCGTCACCAGGATCTCGCCCTCCAGCTCCAGCCGGTTGGCGACCATGACGCCCAGGCGCACGGGCACGTTCAGGAGGGTCGTCGAGTCGGAGTCGCCGGGCTCCTTCGAGATCGAGAGCGCGATCGCGGTCGAGAGCTCCATCCCGCCGCGGGAAAGGGCCTCCCTGGCCGCCTCCTGCGCGCGGCCGGCCGCCGGCACCACCAGCCCGCCGCCCGTCGCGAGGACGAGCACCCCGAGAGCCTTCCGCCGTGCGACGGTCGTCCGCGGGTGTCCCATCGGCACCTCCCCGGCTCGTCCGGGCAAGCGCCGGCGAGCGAGCCTCTGGCTGATGGAGAAGCGACCGCCGGCCTTCGTTACGCGACCCTGGCGCAGAAGGTCCCGGAGAGGACCTGCGGAAGGGGGGAGTCGAACCCCCACGCCCTCACGGGCACACGCTCCTAAGGCGTGCGCGTCTGCCGTTCCGCCACTTCCGCGTGGACGAGGCTAGTCTACCGCACCGCGCCAGCCCGGCCCGGCCGCAGACTCTGCCCGTGCTATCCTTACTTGTTGCGGCACGTACCCGAGCCGCCGCTGAGCGGCCCCCGGTCGTGGCACCCCCAGAAGAAAGAGAGCTGGAGAGCCTTGAAAGTCGACTACATCGAGGAATCGCCGATCAAGAAGGCGCTCGCCTTCGAGGTCGAGCCGGAGCGCGTCCAGCAGGAGATCGACACCCGGGCCCGCGAGCTCGCGCGCAAGGTGAAGCTTCCCGGCTTCCGCCCGGGCAAGGTGCCGGTCGACGTCGTCAAGCGACGTTTCAAGGACGAGATCCTGGGCGAAGCCGCCGAGGCCATCGTCAACAAGGTGGTCTTCGACGAGCTCGACGGCCGGGGTCTCAAGCCGCTCGCCCCGCCGAAGGTCGAGGAGGTGAAGCTCGAAGAAGGCCAGCCCATGAGCTTCAAGGCGGTGTTCGAGACGCTGCCCCTCGTCGAGCTTCCCGACTGGAAGGGCCTGCGCGTGACCGCTAAGGGCCCGAATGTCGCGGACGAGGACGTGGAGAAGGAGCTCGACCGCCTCCGCGAGGAGGCCGCGCGGTACGACCCCGTGGATGAGACCCGCCCGACGCAGACCGGCGACTACGTCCTCCTCGACCTCACCTGGAAGCCCCTCGACGGCGGCAAGGGGGGCCAGGACGAGAACGCGCTCATCGAGATCGGCAACACCGGCAACCACCCCGACATGAACAAGGGGCTCGAGGGACTGAGCCGGGGCCAGACCCGGGACATCGAGGTGGCGTGGGGCAAGGACGCCGCCCCCCAGATCGCGGGCAAGACCGTCCGCTACACGGTCACCCTCAAGGGCCTCAAGAAGAAGGTGGTGCCGGCCAAGGACGACGAGTTCGCGAAGGACCTCGGCGAGTTCGACAGCCTCGTTGCCCTCAAGGACAAGATCCTCCAGCAGCTCCGGGCCGTCGAGGAGCGCCGCGCCGACCGCGAGACGAAGGGCGCGCTCGTCGATGCGCTCGTCGCCAAAGCCGACTTCGAAGTGCCCGAGGCCCTCGTCGAGCGGCACATGACCGCCCGCGCCGAGACGCTGGCCCGCGGCCTCGCCTACCAGGGGATCGACCCGCGCAAGGTCGGCGTGAACTGGCGCGACTACCGGGAGTCCACCCGCGAGGACTCGGTGAAGGCGGCGAAGGCGGACATCCTGCTCGACGAGATCGCCCGGCGCGAGGGCATCGAAGCGCTCGAGTCGGAGGTCGAAGGCGAGGTTTCGCGCCTCGCCGAGCGCGCGGGCACGTCCCGGGAGGCCCTGCGCGCCCAGATGGCGAAGGAGGGCGACCTTTCGGCGCTCGCGGCGCGCATCCGCGAGGAGAAGACCCTTGACTTGGTCAAGTCCAATGCTAGTATCGAGCTAACATGAGCGCACGCAATACGTTCGCGGGCACGCTCGTCCCCATGGTGGTCGAGCAGACAGCCCGCGGCGAGCGCGCCTACGACATCTACTCGCGCCTCCTCAAGGACAACATCGTCTTCATCGGGACGTCCATCGACGACATGGTGGCCAACCTGATCATCGCCCAGCTCCTCTTCCTCGAGGCCGAGGACCCGGAGAAGGACATCCACCTCTACATCAACAGCCCGGGCGGCTCCACGACCGCGGGCCTCGCCATCTACGACACGATGCAGCTCATCCGGCCCGACGTGCAGACGATCTGCGTGGGACAGGCCGCGTCGATGGGGGCGGTCCTCCTCGCGGCGGGCACGGCCGGCAAGCGCTTCGCCCTCCCCAACTCGCGCATCCTGATCCACCAGCCCTGGGGCGGGACCCAGGGCCAGGCCTCCGACATCGCCATCCAGGCGAAGGAGATCCTGCGGATCAAAGACCGGCTCAACCAGATCCTGGCCAGCCACACCAAGCAGCCGCTCGACAAGATCGTGGCCGACGCCGACCGCGACTTCATCATGGAAGCGGACCTGGCGAAGGACTACGGCATCGTGGACCACGTGATCAGCCGGCGAGAGCGCTAGATGTCCACCACCAAGAAGACCGGAGCCGAGGGCGAGGTCCTGCGCTGCTCGTTCTGCAACAAGGACCAGAACGACGTCCGCAAGCTGATCGCCGGGCCCACCGTCTTCATCTGCGACGAGTGCGTGGACGTCTGCAACGACATCATCGCCGACGACCGCCGCGCCGAGGGCCGCGCCACCAAGACGGGGCTGCCCACCCCCCAGGAGATCAAGAAGTTCCTCGACGAGTACGTGATCGGGCAGGAGCAGGCCAAGAAGAAGCTCGCGGTCGCGGTCTACAACCACTACAAGCGCATCGAGATCACCAAGCAGCGGGGCCGCAACGACGTCGAGCTCACGAAGTCGAACATCCTGCTCATCGGGCCCACCGGCACCGGCAAGACGCTCCTCGCCCAGACGCTGGCGCGGCTCCTCTCCGTCCCCTTCACCATCGTCGACGCCACCACCCTCACCGAGGCCGGCTACGTCGGGGAGGACGTCGAGAACATCATCCTCAAGCTCCTGCAGTCGGCGGGCGGCGACATCGAGAAGTGCCAGGAGGGGATCATCTACATCGACGAGATCGACAAGATCTCGCGCAAGGACGAGAACCCCTCGATCACCCGCGACGTCTCCGGGGAGGGCGTCCAGCAGGCCCTCCTCAAGATCCTCGAGGGCACGGTGGCCAACGTCCCCCCCCAGGGCGGGAGGAAGCACCCCCACCAGGAGTTCTACCAGATCGACACCACGAACATCCTGTTCATCTGCGGGGGCGCCTTCGTCGGCCTCGACAAGGTGATCGAGCGCCGGGTGGGCAAGAAGACGCTGGGCTTCAAGACCGACGGGAAGAGGGAGCCGGGGGCTCCCCGCCCGGACAAGACGAACCTCCTCGGCCAGATCCAGCCCACCGACCTCATCAAGTACGGTCTCATCCCCGAGTTCGTGGGGAGGCTGCCCGTGGTGGCGACCCTCCACGACCTCGACAAGGCGGCTCTCGTCGAGATCCTGACCGCGCCCAAGAACGCGATCACGCGGCAGTACCAACGCCTCTTCGAGTACGAGAACGTGAAGCTGCGCTTCACGGACGACGCGCTCGAGGCGATCGCCGAGCTCGCCATCCAGAGGAAGATCGGCGCCCGCGGCCTGCGGATGATCATCGAGGACCTGATGCTCGAGCTAATGTACAACCTGCCTTCGATGAAGAAGGTGCGGGAGTGCGTGGTGACGCGCGAGGTCGTCCTCGACCGGGAGAAGCCGGCCACCCTCATCGAGAAAGCGGGCTAGGTCGCCTCCCCTCGGCGTGCTACCTTTGAAGGCGCCGCGCGGGGCGCCGTCCGTCGCCCGACCGCGAGCGGAGCGTGGAAATGTTCGGGCGTGAGAAGAACGACGTGATCGAGACCCTCCCCATGGTGCCGCTGCGGGACGTCGTGGTCTTCCCGCACATGATGATCCCGTTCGTCATCGGGCGGCAGAGCTCCATCCGGGCGCTCGAGCACGCGCTCGCCCGCGGCAAGCGCATCTTCCTCTCCGCCCAGCACGACGCCACCCGCGACAACCCGGGGCCGGAGGAGATCTACACCCTGGGCACGGTGTGCAGCATCGTGCAGAGCCTCAAGCTGCCCGACGGCAACGTCAAGGTGCTGGTGGAGGGCCTCGACCGCGCCCGCGCCCTCGAGTTCCGCGAGGAGGCCGGCCTCGTCAAGGTCGTGGTGAAGGTGGCGTCCCACCCCGACGAGCCGGCGGCCGGGATGGAAGCGCTGATGTCCAAGGTCATCGGCCTCTTCGAGCAATACGTCAAGCTCTCCAACAACCTCCACTACGACGCGATGCTGGCCGCGGTGCGGGTGGAGGAGCCGGGCAAGCTCGCCGACACGATCTCCTCCCACCTCGTCGTCCCCGTGGAGGAGAAGCAGAACCTCCTCGAGATCCTCTCCGCGCAGGAGCGGCTCACCCGGATAGCGTCCATCCTCGAGGCGGAGGTGGACAAGCTCAACGTGGACCGCCGCATCCAGGGACGCGTGAAGAAGCAGATGGAGCGGGCGCAGAAGGAGTACTACCTCAACGAGAAGATGAAGGCGATCCAGAAGGAGCTCGGCCGGAAGGAGGACCGCACGAGCGAGGCCGACGAGCTCCGCAAGAAGGTCGAGCAGGCGCGGATGCCCAAGGACGCCGAGGAGAAGGCGCTCGCGGAGCTGAAGCGCCTCGAGTCGATGCCCCCCATGTCGGCGGAGGCGACCGTCTCGCGCAACTACCTCGACTGGCTGATCGCCGTCCCCTGGACGAAGAAGACCCGCGAGCGGAAGGACCTCCACGCGGCCGAGAAGATCCTCAACGACGACCACTACGGGCTCGAGAAGGTCAAGGAGAGGATCGTCGAGTTCCTCGCCGTCCGCCAGCTCGTGAACAACCCGAAAGGCCCCATCCTCTGCTTCGTCGGCCCGCCCGGGGTGGGCAAGACGTCGCTCGCCCGCTCGATCGCCCGGGCCACGAACCGGAAGTTCGTGCGCCTCTCCCTCGGCGGGGTCCGGGACGAGGCCGAGGTCCGGGGACATCGCCGCACGTACATCGGCGCCTTCCCCGGCCAGATCATCCAGATGATGAAGAAGGCGGGCACCCGCAACCCCGTCTTCCTGCTCGACGAGGTGGACAAGATGTCCATGGACTTCCGGGGCGACCCGTCGTCCGCCCTCCTCGAGGTCCTGGACCCGGAGCAGAACCACACGTTCTCCGACCACTACCTCGACGTCGAGTACGACCTGTCCTCGGTCTTCTTCATCGCCACCGCGAACGTGCTCCACACCATCCCCCAGGCCCTCCAGGACCGCCTGGAGGTGATCCGGCTGCCCGGCTACACCGAGCGCGAGAAGATCGAGATCGCCGTGCGCCACCTGATTCCCAAGCAGGTGAAGTCGCACGGCCTCGAGGGAAAGAACGTCACCTTCGGCGACGACGCCCTCACCGAGCTCGTGCGGCGCTACACCCGCGAGGCCGGCGTCCGGAACATGGAGAGGGAGATGTCCACCGTCCTCCGCAAGGTGGCGCGCAAGGTGGTGCTGGAAGGACGCGACTACGCGGTCGCGATCACCGCCACCAACCTCGCCGAGTACCTCGGGGTGCCCCGCTACCGCGCCACCCAGAAGGAGGAGCACCACGAGGTGGGCCTCGCCACCGGCCTCGCCTGGACCGAGGTGGGGGGCGAGATCCTGCCGATCGAGGTGACCCTCATGCCCGGCAAGGGGGCGCTGCGGCTCACCGGGAAGCTCGGCGACGTCATGCAGGAATCGGCCCACGCCGCGCTGTCCTTCGTGCGCTCGCGGGCGGAGCAGTTCGGCATCCCCCGCGACTTCAGCCGCCGGGTGGACGTGCACATCCACGTCCCGGAAGGAGCCATCCCCAAGGACGGGCCCTCCGCCGGGATCACGATGTGCACCGCCCTCGCGTCCGCTCTCACCCGGATGCCGGTGCGGCGCGACGTGGCCATGACCGGGGAGATCACGCTTCGCGGCAAGGTGCTGCCGATCGGGGGGGTGAAGGAGAAGCTCCTCGCCGCCCACCGCATCGGCGTCACCACCGTCATCCTGCCGCGGGAGAACGAGAAGGACCTCGCGGAGGTTCCCAAGAACGTCCTCGAGGGGATGGAGGTGCACCTCGTCGACCACATCGACGAGGTGCTGAAGATCGCCCTCCTGCCCCCGGAGGCTCCTCCGACCCGGGTGGAGACGGGCGAGACCGGTGACGTGATGGGCACGGTGCCCGACGGCATGACTCACTGAGGCGAAAGCCGCCCCGCCCCGCTGCGCGAGGCGCCCGCCGGCGACGACGACCTTTTGAAGCACAAGAGCGTGACGTTTGCCGGGAGCGCGAGCTCCCCCGCCCAGTTCCCGCGCGACGGCCTGCCCGAGGTCGCCTTCCTCGGCCGCTCGAACGTGGGCAAGAGCAGCCTCCTGAACGCCCTCGCCGGCACTCGAGGCCTCGCCCGCGTGTCTTCCGACCCGGGGCGCACGCGGGTCGTGAACTTCTTCCGCGTGGCGGGCGCCGGGAAGCCGGGGGGGGCCGGGCGCGGCGACCTCTACCTCGTGGACCTGCCCGGCTACGGCTACGCGAAAGCCTCCCGCGACGTGCGCGAGAGCTTCGAGGCCATCGCGGTCTCCTACCTCGCGGGGCGGCAGCCCCTGCGCCTCTGTGTCTTCATCGTGGACGCCCGCCACGAGCCCACGGAGCGGGACTTCACCCTGCGGAGCTTCCTGGACCACCACGGCCTCCCCTTCCTGGTGGCGGCCAACAAGGTGGACGACCTCGGCCGCGGCGAGGTGAAGCGTCGGGTGGAGGCGGTCTCACGGAGCGTGGGGCGGGGCGCGCGCGCCGTGCTGGGCGTGAGCGCCGAGCGGGGCGCCGGCCTCGAGGAGCTGTGGAACGAGATCCGGGGGGCCGCCTTCGAGCCCTTCGACGATGGGGCGGAAACACCGGGACGACGAGGGAACGATGGACGCTGACGAGCCGCGGAGCGAGGACGGGGCCGTGGTGGAGCCGGAGAAGCCGGAGGCGGCGGCCGAGCGGCCGAAGCCGCTGGACCTGTCCGCGCTCAAGGAGATGTCGATCCACGAGCTGACCACGGTCGCTGTCGAGGCCGGCCTCCCCGACGCCGCAGGACAGAAGAAGCACGACCTCATCTTCCGGATGCTCCAGGCCCAGGCCCAGAAGAACGGCCTCCTCTTCGCCGAGGGCGTCCTCGAGATCATGCCGGACGGGTACGGCTTCCTGCGCGCCCCGGAATCGAGCTACCTGCCGGGGCCCGACGACATCTACGTGTCGCCCTCGCAGATCCGCCGCTTCGACCTGCACACCGGCGACACGGTGAGCGGCCAGGTCCGGCCGCCTCGCGAGGGCGAGCGCTACTTCGCGCTCATCAAGGTCGAGGCCGTCAACTTCGACCCGCCGGAGGCGGCGAAGGACAAGGTCCTCTTCGACAACCTCACCCCGCTCTACCCGAACCAGCGTCTCCGCCTCGAGACGACTCCGGACAACATGACGGCCCGCGTTCTCGACATGCTGACCCCGCTCGGCAAGGGCCAGCGCGGCCTCATCGTGGCCGCCCCCCGCACCGGGAAGACGCTCATCCTCCAGAACATCGCCAACTCGATCGCCACGAACCACCCCGACGTCGTGCTCATCGTCCTGCTCGTGGACGAGCGGCCCGAGGAGGTCACCGACATGCAGCGATCGGTGCGCGGCGAGGTGGTGTCCTCGACCTTCGACGAGCCGCCGACCCGCCACGTCCAGGTGGCGGAGATGGTGATCGAGAAGGCCAAGCGCCTCGTCGAGCACAAGCGCGACGTGGTGATCCTCCTCGACTCGATCACCCGCCTCGCCCGCGCCTACAACGCGATCGTGCCGTCGTCGGGCAAGGTGCTCTCCGGCGGCGTCGACGCGAACGCTCTCCAGAAGCCCAAGCGGTTCTTCGGCGCCGCCCGCAACATCGAGGACGGGGGGTCGCTCTCCATCATCGCGACCGCCCTCATCGAGACCGGCTCGCGCATGGACGACGTCATCTTCGAGGAGTTCAAGGGCACGGGGAACTCCGAGATCGTGCTGGACCGGAAGATGGCCGACCGCCGCATCTTCCCGGCCGTGGACATCAACAAGTCCGGCACCCGCAAGGAGGAGCTGCTCCTGCCACGGGACGAGCTCCACCGGGTCTGGATCCTGCGCAAGGTCCTCTCCCCCCTCTCCCAGGTCGAGGCCATGGAGCTCATTCTCGACAAGCTGGGCCGCACGAAGGGCAACAAGGACTTCCTGGACGGGATGGCGGTAGGGTAGCACCCTCGGGACGCCCGTCGCGTGCGTCCCGAGGGATCTGGTTTGTATCCTCTCCTGACCCGGGGACGACCGTCTGCCCGGTCCCAGGCCGTCGCGGTGGCTGTGGCTTCGTAGTCCAGCATCATGGGAATAGCCACCCCACAACGAACACCGGTCATCCCGACACCATGGGGAATAGCCGCCGGATACGGCTTCGCCTGTGCCCAGCTTCCTCTTAGAAGGGGGGACTCCGTCCCCCCTTGGACCCCCCTGGATTGCTGTGGCCCCTGCACCCTCGCTCGCTCCCCCACCCTCGCGCGCCCCCAGTTGCGGTAAGATATCGGTTTGTGGCCGTAGCCTAGGGGCCGGCCAGGGGAGTGTCATGAAGGCTGGAATCCATCCCGACTACGCCGTCGTCAACGTCCACTGCGCCTGCGGCGCCACCTGGACCACCCGCTCCACGAAGAAGGAGATGCGCCTGGAGATCTGCTCCAGCTGCCACCCCTTCTTCACCGGCAAGCAGCGGCTGCTGGACGTCGCCGGCCGCGTCGAGCGCTTCAACCGCAAGTACGCCGGCACCCGGAAGACCGCCGCCGCCAAGGCCTGACGCGGCCGGTCCCCGGGAGTCCCCGCCAACGACATGGACGGGATAACGTTCCAGAAGCTGCGGGAGATCGAGGCCCGCTTCTCCGGGATCGAGGCCTCGATGTCGGACGCGGCCGTCGCGCAGGACCCCGCCGCCTACCAGAAGCTCGCCCGCGAGTCGAAGGAGATCGGCCCGATCGTCGAGCGCTACCGCGCCTACAAGGACGCGCTCCAGGAGCTCGCCAAGGTCCAGGAGATGGCGCGAGCCGAGGAGGACCCCGAGCTGCGCGAGATGGCGCACGAGGAGGTCCGTGCCCTCGAGGCCAGGCGCTCCGCCCTCGACGCCGAGATCCCCCTCCTCCTCATCCCGAAGGACCCGAACGACGAGAAGAACGTGCTGCTGGAGATCCGGGCCGGCACCGGCGGCGACGAGGCCGCTCTCTTCGCCGGCGACGTCTTCCGGATGTACCAGCGCTTCGCCGAGCGGCAGGGCTGGAAAGTGGACGTGGTCTCGATCAGCCGGAGCGGCCAGGGCGGGATCAAGGAAGTGATCGCCATGGTCGAGGGCGACCGCGTCTATTCCAAGCTGCGCTTCGAGAGCGGCGTCCACCGCGTCCAGCGCGTGCCGGTGACCGAGGCCTCGGGCCGGATCCACACCTCGGCGATCACCGTGGCCGTCCTGCCGGAGGCCGAGGAGGTCGACGTCAAGATCGACCCCAAGGACATCCGGATCGACACCTTCTGCTCCTCGGGTCCCGGCGGCCAGAGCGTCAACACCACCTACTCGGCGGTGCGGATCACCCACCTCCCCACGAACACGGTCGTCTCCTGCCAGGACGAGAAGAGCCAGATCAAGAACCGGGAGAAGGCGATGAAGGTGCTGCGGGCGCGGCTCTACGAGGTGGCGCTCGCCGAGCAGCAGAAGGCGATCGCCAGCGACCGCAAGAGCCAGGTCGGCAGCGGCGACCGCTCGGAGAAGATCCGCACCTACAACTTCCAGCAGGCGCGGGTCACCGACCACCGGATCGGCCTCACCATCCACCGCCTGCAGGAGATCCTCGACGGGGACCTCGAGGAGATCGTGTCCGGCCTCATCGCCCACCACCAGGCCGCGAAGCTCCACGCCCCGGTCTGAAGCCGGGGACGTCTCCTCCATGACCGCCGCGGCGCTCCTCGAAGACGCCACCGCGACGCTCGCCGCGGCCGGGGTCTCGACCCCGGAATGGGACGCCGAGCGCCTCCTGCGCCACGTCCTCGGCGGGGATCGGGCGACCTTCCTCGCGAACCCCGACCGCGTCGTTCCCGAGCCGGAGGCGGAGCGCTTCCGCACGCTCGCTCCGGCGACGAGCCGCCCGCGAGCCTCTGCAGTACATCCTGGGCACCGCAGGCCTTCTGGAAGCACGATTTTCTCGTCACGCCGGCGGTGCTCATCCCTCGCCCCGAGACGGAGCTGCTCGTCGAGACGAGCCTGGATCTGGTGAAGGGCGTCGAGAGGCCGGTCATCGTCGACGTGGGGACGGGCTCGGGGTGCATCGCGCTCTCGATCGCGGCCGAGCGAGAGGACGCCGATCGTGCACGCGACGGACGTGTCGGGACCGGCTCTGGACGTGGCCAGGGAGAATGCGCGGCGACTCGGCTTGGAGAGGAGAGTGACGTTCCATCACGGCGACCTCCTCGCGCCCCTGGCGGGGCGCGAAGTGCATCTCGTCGTCAGCAACCCGCCGTACGTCGGTCCCGCCGACCGGGAGGGGCTCGCCCCGGAAGTGCGCGATCACGAGCCAGAGGAGGCGCTCTTCCCGCCTGGCGACGCGCTCTCCGTCTACCGTCGCCTCGTTCCGGGAGCCGCGGCCCTGCTGCGCGCGGGGGGCGCCCTGGCCGTGGAGATCTCGCCTTTCATTCCGGGGGACGTGATCCGGCTGTTCGCCGAGGCCGGCTTCCTGGAGCCCGAAGTGCGCCCGGATCTCGCCGGCCGTCCGCGCGTCGTCCTCGGCCGCCTCGGTGCCCCGGCGCCCTCCTCCCTGGTCGGGTAGACTTCCCCCGTGGACGGGACCGCGACGAGGCGCGCCCTCCTTCGGTGGTACGACCGCCACCGGCGCGAGCTCCCGTGGCGCCGGACGGACGATCCCTACCGGGTGTGGGTCTCCGAGGTCATGCTCCAGCAGACCACGGTGAAGACGGCGACTCCCTATTACGAGGCATTCCTCGAGCGATTCCCGACCCTGCTGGCTCTCGCCGAGGAGCCCGAGGAGGAGGTCCTCGCCGCGTGGTCCGGGCTCGGCTACTACCACCGCGCGCGCAACCTCCACCGCGCCGCGCAGTTCGTGGCCGAGCGCCACGGCGGCCGCTTCCCGCGCACGCTCGAGGCTGCGCTCGCCGTCCCCGGCGTGGGCCTCTACACGGCCAGCGCCGTCCTCTCGATCGCGCACGGCCAGCCCCTGCCGGTCGTGGACGGCAACGTGCGGCGCGTGCTCGCCCGTCTCCTCGCGCTGCGCGGCCCCGAGTACCGGAAGGACGGGCCCTACTACAACCTCGCCGAGGAGCTTCTCGACCGGGAGCGCCCGGGGGACTGGAACCAGGCGCTCATGGAGCTCGGAGCCACCGTCTGCACCCCGCGCAACCCCGGCTGCGACGCGTGCCCCCTCCGGGCGCAGTGCCGGGCCCGCGCCCTCGGCCTGGTGAACGAGCTGCCGGAGGGAAGGGCGCGGCGGACGCCGGTGAACGTGAAAGTGGCCGCCGCCCTCGTCGAGCGCGAGGGAAGGGTCCTGCTGGTGAGGCGCCCCGAGGGCCGCCTCCTCGGGAGGATGTGGGAGGTGCCGCAGACGTCGCTCGAGTCCCGCGGGCTCCCGGACCTCGCCCGCGAGCTCGAGGAGCGGCACGGGCTGCGCGTCGTCCCCGGCGCCCTCGCCGTGCGCGCGCGACACGCCATCACTTACCGGCGGATCACGCTCGAGGGCTACCACGCGCGGCTCAATCCCCCGGTGCCCAGCGACCCCGATCGCTTCCTCTGGGCCCGCCCCGACGAGGTGGCGAGCCTGCCGGTCTCGTCCTCGACGCGGAAGCTCCTGAAGGGCCTGGGCGCCCCCCAGCTCCCCCTGCAGCTCTAGCCGCCGAGCCAGGGCCCGGGCCGCGCCGATGTAGACTGTAGGCAGCCGATGGCCTGCATCTTCTGCGAGATCGCCGAGGGACGCCGCCCTTCCCGCACCGTGCACGCCGACGACCAGCTCGTCGCGTTCCACGACGTGCGTCCCCAGGCCCCGACCCACGTCCTCGTCATCCCCCGCCGCCACGTGACGAGCCTCCTCGACCTCGAGCCGGGCGACGACGGCCTGCTGGGGGCGATGGTACGGCGGGCGCGCGACCTCGCACGGCAGCTGGGCCTCGGCGAGCGCGGCTTCCGACTCGTGATGAACTGCGGTGACGACGCCGGCTACAGCGTCTACCACATCCACCTGCACCTCCTGGGCGGCCGAGCCCTCGGCTGGCCCCCGGGATAGGAGGCCCGAAGGACGTGAGCGCCAGCAACCCCGCCGCACCCGAGCCGACCGAGATCGACGGCCGCTACCTGGTCGAGAAGAAGCTGGGGGCCGGCGCGTTCGGCACCGTCTACAAGGCGAGGGACAAGGAGCTCGGCCGCCTGGTCGCGATCAAGACGATCCGCCTCGAGGGCCTCGCCGCCTCGACCGTCCTCGCTCGACGACCTCCTGAAGCGCTTCAAGCAGGAGGCGAAGGTCGCCGCCAACCTCAGGCACCCCAACATCGTCGCGCTCTGGGACTGGAAGAACACGGAGGGGTTCGCCTACATCTCCATGGAGTTCGTGGACGGCGTGGGGCTCGACCGGGTGATCGCGAAGTCCGGGAAGATGTCGATCGAGCGCGCCGCGGCGATCGGCGCCCAGGTGGCGGACGCGCTCGGCTACGCGCACAAGAACGGCGTCGTCCACCGCGACATCAAGCCCGCGAACATCATGATCGAGCCCGGCGACCACGTGAAGGTCACCGACTTCGGCATCGCGAAGATGACCGACTCGGCCGAGCACCTGACGGTGACCGGGAGCCTGCTGGGGACGCCGTCCTACATGAGCCCGGAGCAGGCCCGGGGCGGCAAGGTGGACGGCCGCAGCGACCTCTTCTCGGTCGGCTGCATCCTCTACGAGATGCTGGCGGGCCAGAAGGCCTTCCGCGGCGACTCGATCACCGCGCTCCTCTTCAAGATCATCACCGAGGAGCCGCCGTCGCTTCGCGAGCTCGAGCCCACGGTGACGGACGAGATGCTCCGGATCATCGGGAAGGCGCTCTCGAAGGCGCCCGAGACCCGCTACCAGAGCGGCCGCGAGCTGGCCGACGACCTGCTCGCGGTCACGCGCCCGGGCTTCGTGCCGACCCTGCGCGCGACCGACGTGCCCACGCTGCCCCCCGACACTCCGCCCGGCGACGTGCCGACGATCGCCTCGTCTACCGACGGTCCGACCGGAGGCCACGATCGGCTCGGCCGCGACGGCGGCCCGGCCCGCCGCCACCGCGTCCACGCAGCCGGCGCTGGGGGCGCCGCCCCCGCTGCCCCTCACGGTCCTGACGCCTCCGACCGCGAAGACGCAGCCTCCGCCCCTCCCGCCGAAGCCGGCTCCCGGCGCCCGCGCGCCCCAGCCGCTCGTCGCTCCGATGCCCGCCCGCAAGGGGGGAGGCGCGGGCCTCCTCATCGGCCTGGGGATTGCCGCCGTGCTGGGGATCGCACTCGTCGCCGGCGGCGGCTGGTACCTGTTCGGCCGAAGGGCGGCGACGCCAGAGCCGTCGCCGGGTCCGGACGTGGCGCGGGCCATGGAAGCTCCGGCGCCGGCCGAGGCGGCTTCGCCGACACCGGGCGCGGCGGCGCCCGCCGAGGCCGTGCCCGAGCCAGCCGCCGCCAAGGCCCCCGCGCCCCCGGCGGTCACGGAGTCGCACCCGGGCCCCCGCGTCACGAGCCGGGCCGGCCAGGAGGCGCCGCCCGCCCACGCTCCGTCCCCGCCGCAGACGCCGGACGTCGGCGCGGCGGCCGGCGCGAAGGGCGCCGCTCCCGGCGGCGAGTACGCGTTCCTCGACGAAGCGCCGACGGAAACGCCCGACGGCCGCGCCACCGGCGAGGCGCTCGCGCAGAAGTACCGCGCGGGGGGCTCGAGCGGCTACTCGACGACTCGCTTCCCGGCGCGCCCACGGTGGCCCCGGGGCCTGACGAGGGCGGAGGGACCGGCGGTGCGGACGCTCCTCCACATCCACTCGGCCGAGGAGGCCTACCACCGCAAGACCGGACGCTACGGCAACCTGCGCGAGATGGCGGGCACGACCAGCTTTGGACTGGACGTGCCGTTCGGCGCCGAGGGCTTCGAGCGCGCGCGGTATGGCTTCCACGTCACGGTGGAGAAGGACGGCTACCGCGCCCTTGCCGCCCCCCTGGCGCCGGTCGGGCGCGCGTTCGTGGTGGACGACAGCGGGTTCGTCCGGCTGCGCGACGAGCAGGCCGGTCAGTAGCCGGCGGGACGCGCGTCCACGAGGTAGGGGGCGATCGAGTCGAGGACCTCCTGCGCGTGCCGCAGGTCGGCCGGGGTGAAGTCCGGACCCGCTTCGCGCGCCGTCTCCCCCTTCCGGCTGATCTGGGCGACGCCGATCACCTGCCCGCGCGACCACCAGCGGCATCGACACCATCTTCTGGATGGGCACCGGCTTGTCGCGCAGCTTGATGCTCTCGAAGAACGAGACGTGCTTGACCATGGGCACGTTGTTGATCACGTCGCCCGAGCGGCGCGAGAGCACCCCGACCGCGATCGAGTCCCTCTTCGTCACCGGGATCGACCCGAGCTCGGCGAAGCGGCGCGGCGCCACGAAGCGCAGGTGACGCGCGTCCGTCGAGAGCAGGAGTATCGCGACCTCGTCCTGCTTGCAGGAGAACTCGTGGCTCACCGTCTTCACGATCCGGTCCGCCATGTCGAGCAGGAGCTCGTGGCGGTCCTTGACCTTGTCCTTCTGCGCGGCCATTGCGGACAGGATCTCGTGCAGCTCCTGCATGACGTCCCCCGACGGCGGCTGGATTATAGCGCGACTCCCGAGAGCCACGGCGTCTCCCGCGCCGCGGGGTGGCGGCGCAGGACGCTCGCGAGCCGGCGGGCGAGGGGCTCGGCGAGGGCCCGGCGCGCGCCGTCCAGCGAGAACGCCGCGGCCTTCGTCCCCGCCGCCTCGAGGAGGGGCGCCTCCCCGAAGACGGCCTGCCCGCGCACGAGCAGGAGCGCCACGGCGAGCCGGTCGCCCCGCGAGCAGGCGCTCGGGCGAGTCCACCGCCAGCAGGTCCGCGGCGGCCCCGTCCTCGAGGCCGCCCGCCGGCAGGCGGGCGACGGCCGCGGATTCGCTCGTGGCGAGCTGCAGGAGGGCCGCGTCGTCGAGCACACCCTCGCGCCGGGCCGCGGCGAGGTTCGACAGCGCGTCGCGCGCCCCCGCCGAGGGGGCGTCGCTCCCGAGGCCGACGCTCACCCCGGCCGATAGCAGCGCCGCCACCGGCGCCGTCGTTCCGTAGAGTCGGCGGTCGCTCTCGGGACACCAGACGAGCGAGGCCCGCGCCGCGGCGAGGCGGGAGGCGTCCTCCGCGGCGAGCGCCGAGCCGTGGACGATCGACCGTGTTCTGGCGCAGGACGTTCGCCGCCGCCAGCGCGTCGAGCTCGCTCCGCAGGGACGGGTCTCGGCCCTCCGCCGCCCGGACGACCCACGGGATGCGACGGTCGCGAGGTGCGGTACGTTCGGCGGAGCGACGGGGTGAGGCCCGGCGAGTGCGCGAAGGCGTAGCGCCCCTGGACGCGCACCGGGAAATCCTCGCGTGCGAGCGAGCGGTGGTCGGGGTGGTGGTGCAGCACCGCGGCCACGCCGGCCAGGAGATTGCGAAGGCCGCCGAGGAAGAGCCGGTCGACGAGCGGCACGGCCAGGGCCGGGCGCGAGGTGCCCGAGGTCCGCCTCCGCGGCGCGCGTCCACTCGTAGACCGACGAGTACGGCGGCGAGCCGAGCGGCGGCAGCGTGGAGAGGTCGAGCACGTCGTGGGCGTTCACGAGGGCGGGAAGGAGGAAGCGCCCCTCGAGGTCGACCTCGGCGTCCGCTGCCCCCGACCCGCCCGCCGCGCGGACGAAGCCTCTCTCCACGCGGACGTCGCGCGGGGGCGACCAGGCTCCGCCCTCGTGGCAGCGCGCGCGCCGAAGGAGGAGCCCCACCCGCGTCTCAGTCGCCGTGGGGGTCGGGCCGCGCGCGCCCCGTCCGCAGGACGGCCGAGACCTCGACGGCGCGCCGATCGAGGTCGAGCGCGAAGAAGCCGAGCCGCACGCGGACCAGGGCGAGGAGGCGCACGAGGTGCCTGTCCCAGCCGGCGGCCCGGGGTCGCGCTGGGCCTCGGCGAAGAAGAACGTCGCGCGGGCCCGCCGGCGCTCCGCGCGGGGATCCGACCACGGCGACTCTGCGCGCGCGGCCCAGCCCTCGAGCGACCCGGCGGCGCCCGCGTGCAGGTCCCGCGCCCGGCGGATCGGCGTCTCGAAGCGCCCGTCCAGGGCGCACAGGGACCGGGCCACCGAGACGGCGCCCTTGAGGGTGTCGACACGGCCGGCGGGCTCGGCCACCTCGAAGACGAACCGCGCCGCCAGGCCAGCCGCGCGCAGACGCGCGCCCGCCTCCATCAGGAGCTCGCGGGGCGGCAGGCCCGGCCCGGACGCCCACGTGCAGCCGGCGGCAGCCGCTCTCCGCGACGAGGCGCAGGCGCTCGGCCCCGGCGGCCACCACGTCCTCCGGCCGTGCCCGCGCCTGCCAGTGGAGCGTTCCGCCTCCGTCGAGCAGGCCCCGCGCGATCGCGTCGACCCGCTCCGCGTCGGCGAAGAAGTCCTCGTCCTGGAAGAGGACCTCCGAGAGCCGGTACCGCTCGGCGAGCTCCCTCGCCTCCGCCACCACGCGCTCGGCGCGGATGCCCGTCCAGGACGGTCCGTCTCTCGCGCCCCGGCTCGAGCAGTAGTCGAGGCGCCGCCCCCCTCGGCTCTCGAAGTGGCGCTCGACGTCGAGCAGCGAGTAGTCGGCGCGCGGCCACAGCGTCGTGGGAGGCGCCGCGGGCTCGCCTGGCTCGCGGTCCGCCGTCACCAGGCCGGCCACGCTCGCGAGCCCGCGCCCGCCGCGCAGCGCCGCCGCCATCGCGGCCAGGGGCTCCTCGCCGGCGCCCAGGGCGCAGGCGTCCACGACCCCCGTTGCGAGGCAGGACCGCGCGTCGAGCGTGGGTGCGGGCCGCCCCACACGACGGCGAGCCCCGGGCTCGCCGCCCGGGCCGCCGCGCTCACGCGCAGGGCCTCGCGCAGGCGCGGTCCCGTGCGCACGGTCACTCCGAGGCAGAGCGCGCCCCGCGCCAGCTCGACGATGCGGGACTCGGGCGCGAGCTCGAAGCGGCCGTCCACGATCACCACGTGCTCGCCCGCGAGCCACGAGCCCAGCGCGAGGAGGCCGAGCGGCATCACCGTCCCCTCGTCGCTCGGCTGGTAGAGGACGACCGGCCTCCTCTTCTCCGCGCTCCGCGGCATCAGCGGAGATCCCCCACCAGGTCCCGGGCGAGGGCGGGACGCAGGCTCAACGCCGCGGCCAGCGTCGCCGCCCAGCTGAGGGCGCCGACGAGACAGCGCGAGGGCGAGGCTGTCGCGCACCCCGCTCACGGCGAGCGCCATCGGCACGCACGCGACGAGGGCCCAGCCGACGGGCCTCGCCACCGGCACCCCGAACGCCGCGCCCGCGGCAGGCGAGCCAGCCGAGCGCGAGCAGCAGCCACTCGGCGAGCACGAGGCCGACGGCGGCGCCCCGCGCCCCGAGCGCGCGGCACGAGGGCGAACGCCAGCGCGAACGCGATCACGACCCGCGCCGCGGTGAGGCGCGGCAGCCAGGTCGCGCGGCCGGACGCGATCAGGGACGCGAAGAAGAGCGCGTTCAGGAAGATCGCCGGCAGCGCCGCGGACAGGATCCGCAGCGAGCCGGCGGTGGCCGCGTAGTCGGCGGGCGCGTAGCCCTTGCCGAGCAGGCGCAGGGCGACAGGCGCGGCGACGAGCGCGAGCCCGACCGCGGCCGGGGCCGCGATGAGCGCCAGCGTCGCCGCCGTGCGGCGGCGCACGGCTCTCCCGCCGTGGAGGGCCTCGCGGGTGAGGGCCGGCATCGCTCCCGCCGCCACTGCGGTCGGGACCATCGAGAGGAACCAGACGACGTAGAGCGCGGCCAGGAAGAGGCCGACCGCCTGCCGATCGGCCAGCAGCCAGGACAGGACGAGGAACTCGACGCGCGGGCTCAGCAGCAGGAGGCCCCCGTGGACGGCCAGGGGGGCGGATTCCCGGAGGACCGCCGCCGGGGCCACCGGCGGGCCCGGGGCGGACGTGCGGCCGAGAGCAGCCAGCCCCGAGGACGAGCGCCGGCAGCGGCGAGACGGCGAGCGCCGCCGCGACGCCCGACAGGCCGAGCGCCGGCGAGGAGCGCCAAGCCGGCGAGCACGAGCGCCCCGCCGCGCAGGACGACGAGCAGCAGTGGCCTCGAGGCGTCGGGCGCCCCGGCACCGCAGGGCCACCCCCAGGAACTCCCCCCAGCCCGACAGCGCGAACCACGCGACGAGGAGGGCGAGCGCCGTGCCATCCACGGGCCCGCCTCCGAGCCGCCTCGAGACAGCCGGGGCGAGCGGCACCGCCGCGAAGGCCACCGCCGCCACGACCGCGGCGAGGACGAGGCGCGCCCGGACGAACGACCGCAGCGAGTGCGTCCCGGCGACGAGCGCGCGCGAGGCCAGGGCCGAGAGCCCGAGCTCGCCGAGCTCCGCGAGGAGGAGGGCGTAGACGGAGAGCGCTCCGAAGACCCCGAAGTCCGTCGCCCCCAGGCCCCGCAGCAGCAGCAGCGTCGTCGCCAGACCGAGCAGGCGCGACACGACCTCGGCCGCGAGCTTGATGGCGCTCCCGCGCGTGGCGTCGTTGGCCTCGCGCGAAGCGCCCGCGGTCTCCCCGGTCACGGGCTCATGATACCCTTCCGGCCCCGTGCGCGACCCTGCCGCTCACGATCGCGCTCGCGTGGGCCGCTCGCCCTGCTCATGCACTGGTGGCCGCGCCTGCCCGGCGCCGTGGCGGCGGCGCGTCTCCGTCGCCACGAGCGCGGCCGGGATCGGCTTCCTCGTGGCCGCGGTGCGGGCCGAGGGTCTCCGCGAGTCCGCGCTCACGTCGGTCGTGCTGGTGGGCCCGGCCACCCTCACCGCGACCGCGTCGGCCTCGGCCAGCCTCTACTACTACGTCCTCACCGCCGTCGTGCCTGCTGCTCGGGTTCGCCGGCCTCGCCTTCGGCGAGCCCCTCTCGCGCTGGCTCGCTCCGCGTTTCGTGGCGAGCTCCGTCGCCGTCGCGTGGCTGGTCACGGTGGTGCGCTTCCTGCTCGAGAAGAGCGCGGCCCCCGCGCTCCTCGTCCAGGTGCTGGGCGTGACGTGGCTCGCCCCCGTGGCCGGCGCCTACTTCGCCTCGGCCCTCCCGCTCGGCGGACCGGGCCCGAGGTCCCTCCTCCGGCCTCTCCTCGGCTACGCCTTCCTCGTCCGTGGGTTCGTGGCCGCTCGTCGGCGTCGTCGCGACGCGGTTCGGTCTCGGCACCCACTACGACGTGTCGGCCGTCACCTCACGTGCTCGTCTCGGTGACCGGCGAGGTCTACCGCTTCGCGCCGGGCAGCTGGCGGCAGGCGCTGTGGCTGACCCTCGTGCCCCAGCTCGTGGTCTGGCCGGCGTTCACGGTGCTGGCGGGGATGCTGGGCGGGGCGCTGGCCAGGCAGCTGGTCCCGGCCGGCGAGGGGCGTCGTCCGCGCCCGCGAGTGACGGCCCGGGGCTCAGCGGACACGGCACTGCGTCGAGCCCGTGCCCAAGCCGCAGCGCTTGCTGCCGTCGCTGAACGTCGAGCAGACGAGGCCGCTCTTGCAGTCGCTGTCGCTCGAGCAGGCGTCGCACTCCTCGCCGGTGCTGCCGCAGCCCGCGAACGGAAGCGCGAGCAGCACGAGAAGCGCGAGTCCGGACAACCGTCGGGATCGGCTCATCGCGGCTCCCTCGTGGCCCTGGTCCGACGGCCGGATTGTACCGCAGGACCCGCCCGCCGCGCCCGCAAGGCGTTTGGTTTGACGGGGTTGGAAGCCGCGTGCTAACTTGTTCGTTTGATGCTCCGAGGCCCGAGCGCCAGCCATGACCGAGTCCGACCTGCGATCGACGCTGAACCTGCCCAGGACGGACTTCCCCATGAAGGCCAACCTGCCCCAGGCCGAGCCGCGCCGGCTGGAGCAGTGGAAGGCCGAGGACCTCTACGGGCAGATCCGGGCGGCCCGGAAGGGACGGCCGAGCTTCGTCCTCCACGACGGACCGCCCTACGCCAACGGGCACATCCACCTCGGCACCGTCCTCAACAAGATCCTGAAGGACGTGGTCGTCCGCAGCCGGTCGATGTTCGGGAAGGACGCCCCGTACCGGCCGGGCTGGGACTGCCACGGGCTCCCGATCGAGCTGAAGGTGGACCGGGACCTCGGGGCGAAGAAGCGCGAGATGTCGCCGCTGGCGTTCCGCCAGGCCTGCCGCGCCTACGCCGAGAAGTTCGTCGGCATCCAGCGCGAGGAGTTCGAGAGGCTCGGCGTCCTCGGCGAGTGGCAGGACCCCTACCTGACGATGTCGCCCTCCTACCAGGCGACGATCGTGCGCCAGCTCGCCGAGTTCGCCGAGAAGGGCCTCGTCTACAAGGCGAAGAAGTCGGTCCACTGGTGCATCTCCTGCCGCACCGCGCTCGCCGAGGCCGAGGTCGAGTACGACGAGAACCACGTCAGCCCGTCGATCGACGTGCGCTTCCCGCTCGCCGAGGCCGACCGCGACCGCCTCGCCGCGACGCACCCCGCGCTCGCCGGCAAGCGGGTCTCCGCCGTCATCTGGACGACGACCCCCTGGACGCTGCCCGCCAACCTCGCGCTCGCCGTCCACCCCGACGCCGAGTACGCCTTCTACCCGCTCGAGGGCACGGACGACGTGCTGCTCGCTGGCGAAGGCGCTGCGCGAGGCCTCCGAGGCCCGCTGGCGCGCGAAGGGCAACCCCGCGGGCGCCCCGCCGGCGCTCGGCGCGCCCCTCGCCGAGGCCAAGGGCGCGGAGCTCGAGAAGCTGCGCTTCCGCCACCCCTGGATCGACCGCGACTCGCCGGTCCTCCTCGCCGACTACGTCACCCTCGACACCGGCACCGGCATCGTCCACACCGCCCCCGGCCACGGCTGGGACGACTACCTCACCGGCGTCCGCTACGGCCTCGACATCTACTGCCCCGTCGACGAGGCGGGCCGCTTCCTGCCCGAGGTCGAGCGCTTCGCCGGCCAGAAGGTCTTCGACGCCAACCCCGCGATCGTGGAGTTCCTGCGCGAGACGGGCGCCCTCCTCCAGGCCGGCAAGGACACGCACTCCTACCCGTCTGCTGGCGCTGCAAGCACCCGATCATCTTCCGCGCGACCGAGCAGTGGTTCATCGCCCTCGACGAGGGCCGGCCCACGCTGCGCGAGCAGGCCCTCGCGGCGATCGCGCGAGTCGCAGGTGGATCCCCGCCTGGGGCGAGGAGCGCATCCGCAACATGATCGCGACCCGGCCCGACTGGTGCATCTCGCGCCAGCGCCTGTGGGGCGTGCCGATCCCCGCCTTCTACTGCAAGGGGTGCGGCGAGATCCTGCTGCGCGCCGACCTCGCGCGCCACGTGGCCGGCGTCTTCGAGGAGGAGACCGCCGACGCCTGGTACGCGCGCGAGGCGAAGGACCTGCTGCCCGCGGGCTTCGCCTGCCCGAAGTGCGGCGGCACGGCCTTCGACAAGGAGACCGACATCCTCGACGTCTGGTTCGACTCCGGCTCCTCGCACGCGGCGATCCTCGGCCACCGGGCCGACCTGCCCGTGGCCGGCCGACGTCTACCTCGAGGGCAGCGACCAGCACCGCGGCTGGTTCCACTCGTCGCTGCTCATCGGCGTCGCGACCCGGGGCCGGGCGCCCTACCGCCAGGTGATCACCCACGGCTTCACCGTGGACGGCGAGGGCAAGAAGATCTCGAAGAGCCTGGGCAACGACGTCGACACCCAGAAGCTCATCCACACGTACGGGGCCGAGGTCCTGCGGATGTGGACCATCATGGTCGACTACCGCGAGGACATGCGGATCTCGGACGACATGATCAAGCGGGTGGCCGAGGCCTACCGCAAGGTCCGCAACACGATCCGCTACCTGCTGTCGAACCTCAACGACTTCGATCCCGGCGAAGGACGCGGTGGCGGAGGAGGCGCTCGACGAGCTCGACCGCTACGCGCTCGACCGCCACCGGCAGGTGGTCGCGCGCGTGCTCGACGCCTACGACAGCTACGAGTTCCACCTCGTCTACCACCAGCTCGTGCAGTACGCGGCGGCCGACCTCTCGTCCTTCTACCTCGACGTGCTGAAGGACCGGCTCTACTGCGACGCCGCGGGCGGAGAGAGGCGGCGCTCGGCCCAGACCGTGCTCCACCGCGTCGCGCGGGACCTCTGCCTGCTGCTCGCCCCCGTCCTGCCCTTCACCACCGACGAGGCCTGGCCGTGCGTCCCCGGCCTCCCCGAGCCCTCGGTGCACCCGCGCTCTTCCCCGCCCGCGAGGCGGCCGACGAGGCGCTCCTCTCGCGCTGGGCCGGCCTCCTCGACGTGCGCGCGGAGGTCACGAAGGCGCTCGAGGAGGCCCGCGCCGCGAAGCAGGTGGCGGCGAGCCTCGAGGCCGCGGTCGTCCTGCGCGGGCCGGCGGAGGCGCTCGAGCCCCTGCGCGCCCACGAGGCGAAGAGCCGCGTCTTCCCCGGCAACCTCGCGAACCTCTTCATCGTGAGCGCGGTGCGGCTCGAGGAGGGCGAGGGACCGCTCGCGGTCTCGGTCGAGCACGCCCCGGGCCGGAAGTGCGAGCGCTGCTGGACGTGGTCCGAGCGCGTCGGCACCCTCGCCGTGCACCCCGGCGTCTGCGAGCGCTGCGCCTCGGTTCTGGCCCGCCCGTGAAGCGACACCTGCCGTACCTCCTGCTGATGGCCGCGATCGTCCTCCTCGACCAGGTGACGAAGGCGCTCGTCGTCCGCTCGCTGGCCCTGCACGAGTACGTGCCCGCTGGTGGACGGCCTGCTGAGCCTCAGCCACGTGCGCAACCGCGGGGCGGCCTTCGGCCTCCTCTCCGACTGGGACGTGCCCTACCAGTCGGTGCTCCTCTCCGTGCTGAGCCTCGCCGCCCTCCTCGCCATCGCGCTCTACTTCCTGCGCCTGCCCGCCGGCCGCGCGCCTGCCCCGCGCTGGCCCTCGCCCTCGTCCTCGGCGGTGCCGTCGGCAACCTGATCGACCGCGCCCGCCTCGGCTACGTCGTCGACTTCGTCCACGTGTACTGGCGGCAGCACCAGTGGCCCGACTTCAACGTGGCCGACTCGGCCATCACCGTCGGCGTGACGCTCCTCGTCCTCGACATCCTGCGCTCCCCGGACACCTCGCCCGCGGAGACGAAGCCCGGAATCGACGCGGCCGCGCCCACGGCCGGGAGGATCGACTGACATGCACCCCATCCTGCTGAAGGTGCCCTTTCCCGAGCTCACCCTGGGGCCCTTCCATCTCGGGCCCACCCTCACCCTCCACACCTACGGCGTCCTGCTCGCCATCGCGTTCCTGGCCGGCCTCTTCGTCGTCTCGCGGCAGGCGAAGCGGGCCGGGCTCGACGCGAACCGCATCACCGACATGGCGGTGTGGGTGCTGATCGCCGGCCTCGTGGGCGCGAAGCTCTTCCTGGTCGCCGTCGACTGGAGGTACCTACAGCCGCAACCCGCGCGAGCTCTTCTCGCGTTCTTCCAGAGCGGGGGCGTCTTCTACGGCGGTCTCATCGCCGGCGTCCTCGTGGCCTGGTGGTACGCGCGGCGACACCGGCTGGCCGGCTGGCCCACCGCCGACGTCCTCGCCCCGGGCGTCGTGCTGGGCCAGGCCATCGGACGGCTGGGCTGCTTCTCCGCCGGCTGCTGCTGGGGAAAGGCCACCCACGTCCCGTGGGCGGTGACCTTCACCGACGTCTACTCGGCGCGCGAGATCGGCACCCCGATGGACACGCCGCTCCACCCCAGCCAGCTCTACGAGTCGTTCGCCGCGTTCCTCATCTTCCTGTTCCTCCTCTGGCTCGCCCCGAGGAAGCGCTTCCACGGCCAGGTCACCCTGCTCTACGTCGCGCTCTACTCCACGGTGCGTTTCGGCCTGGAGTTCCTGCGCGGCGACCCGACCGCGGCGCCTGGTTCGGCGGCATCGTCTCCACGTCCCAGGTCATCGCCGTCGTCCTCGTGCTCGGCGTCGCGGTCCTCCTTCCGCGTCTCAGGAAGACGCAGGCGATCGCGGTGGCCTGAGCGGCGAGAACGGCACCGCCTGTCATTCCGAGGAGCTCCGGTCGTGTCGGGCGACGAGGAATCCGCAAACCCGGAGGACCCCGCGGGACCCCGCAGACGGAACTCCCTCGGGGTGACCGAGCGGCACGAGCTCGTCGCCGACGAGGAGGCCGACGGCCAGAGGCTCGACGCGTGGCTGGCCCGACGGCTGCCCTCCCTCTCCCGGGCCCGACTCCAGGCGCTGATCGCCGAGGGACACGTGCGGCTCGACGGCGCCCGTCCCCGACCCTCGGCCCGCCTTCGCGCCGGGCAGGTGGCCGTCGTCCACGTGCCCGCCCCGGTCCCGGCCGAGCCACTGCCGGAGGACATCCCGATCGCCGTCGTCCACGAGGACGCGCACCTCGTCGTCGTGAACAAGCCGGCCGGACTCGTCGTCCACCCGGGCGCGGGAACGCCCCGGGGGACGCTGGTGAACGCGCTGCTCCGCCACGTGGGCGACCTGTCCGGAGTGGGGGGCGTCCTCCGTCCCGGCATCGTCCACCGCCTCGATCGCGGCACCTCCGGCCTTCTCGTGGTGGCCAAGGACGACGAGACCCACCGGTCCCTCGTGCGGCAGTTCGCCGGGCGCACCGTCGAGAAGGAGTACGTCGCCCTCGTGCTCGGCGTCGCCCGCGCGCGCGACCGGCGACGGTCGACGCGCCGATCGGGCGCGATCCCGTGCACCGCCAGAAGATGTCGGCCCGGGCGCCGCGCGGCCGGGAGGCCCGCACCTCGTGGAGGGTCGAAGAGCGCTTCGACGGCGCCGCCCTCCTGCGCGTGCGCATCCACACCGGCCGTACTCACCAGATCCGCGTGCACCTCGCGTCGATCGGCCACCCGGTGGCCGGCGACGCCGTCTACGGCGGGACGCGGACGCCGTCCTCGCGGAGGGCTCCGGCCCGCGACGCGCTCGAGTCCCTCGAGCGCCCCGCCCTCCACGCCGCCCGGCTCGCCTTCACGCACCCGGCGACGGGCGAGCGGCTCGTCTTCGAAGCTCCCCTGCCCCCGGACCTGGCGGCGGTCCTCGAGCGCCTCCGCGCCGAAGCACGCGCCTGAAGCGCGGCTCGCTGCTATCATCCGCCGCCATGAGCGACGATCGCGTCTCCGCCCGCGTCCTGCAGCACCGGCGCGTCCACGCCGGCAGGGTTCTCGACCTCGACGTGGACGAGGTCGTCGAGCCGGGAGGCGTCCACGGCGTGCGCGAGGTGGTGCGCCAGCGAGGCTCGGTCGCCGCGCTGCCGGTGCTCGACGACCGCCGCATCGTCCTCGTCCGTCAGTACCGCTACGCCGTGGACGCCCTCGTGTGGGAGCTGCCCGCCGGGCGCCGCGACGCCGGCGAGACGCCGGACGAGGGCGCGCGCCGCGAGCTGGAGGAGGAGGTCGGCCTCCGCGCCGCCGCCCTCGAGCCCCTCCTCGTGTTCTGGACGACGCCCGGCTTCTGCGACGAGGTGATGCACCTCTTCCGGGCGACGGGCCTCACGCCGGTGCCTCCTCGACCCGAGGCCGACGAGCGGATCGAGTCGGCCACCTTCACCCTGGACGAGGCGATCGGCATGCTCAAGAGCGGGGAGATTCGCGAGGGGAAGACGCTGGTGGCGCTGCTGCTGGAGGCCGGGCGTCGACAACGCATCTAGCCGCAGCCGGAACGGGGGGTTCGGGGGGGCGAAGCCCCCCTGAGACAAGGAAAGCTGGGAGAAGCCGTGGGCGTATCCCGCTCGCCCCTGGCTCCATGCTTCTCTACGAGGCTGTCAGCTGGTCATCCCTCGCCATCGGAGGAGCGGAGAGATCCCTCGCACCCGAGGGGCGTTGCGCTCTCGGGACTTGAGAGGGAAAGAAGCCAAGCTTGTTGCCAGCTTCCTTTGATCTGGGGGGATTCCATCCCCCCAGACCCCCCAGGGTTGCTCTCGGTCCCAGACCGCTCGTCGTCCAGCCGAGATGCCCCCGGGTTGCCTCTTGCCTCAGTCGTAGTACTCGAGGCCGAGGTGCGTGATCAGTTCTTCCCCGCGGAGGTGGCGCAGGGTGTTCTTGAGCTTCATCAGCTGGATGAAGAGGTCGTGCTCCGGGTAGAGGCCCGCCGCCGTCTGCGGGCTCTTGAAGTAGAACGACAGCCACTCCTGGATGCCGCTCATGCCGCAGCGCTTGGCGAGGTCGGCGAAGATCGCGAGGTCGAGGACGATCGGAGCGGCGAGGATCGAGTCCCGGCAGAGGAAGTCCACCTTGATCTGCATCGGGTAGCCCATCCAGCCGAAGATGTCGATGTTGTCCCAGCCCTCCTTGTTGTCCCCCCGCGGCGGGTAGTAGTTGATGCGCACCACGTGGTGGATCTTCCCGTACAGGTCGGGGTAGAGCTTCGGCTGCAGGATGTGCTCGAGCACGCCGAGCTTCGAGACCTCCTTCGTCTTGAACGACTCGGGGTCGTCGAGGACCTCGCCGTCGCGGTTGCCGAGGATGTTCGTCGAGTACCAGCCGTTCATGCCCAGGAGACGCGCCTTGAAGCCGGGGGCGAGGATCGTCTTCATCAGGGTCTGGCCGGTCTTGAAGTCCTTGCCGCCGATCGGGGTGCCGGTCTTCTTCGCGAGGTCGACCATGGCCGGGAAGTCGCCGGAGAGGTTCGGGGCGCCGTTGCAGTAGGGGATCCCCTCCTTGATCGCGCAGTACGCGTAGATCATCGAGGGGAGGATGTCGGGGTGGCTCTCGTCGAGGCCCTTCTCGAACTTCTCGATCGACGAGTGGACCTCCCCCGCCTCGCGGTACACCTCGGTGGAGCCGCACCAGACCATGACCAGCCGGTCGAGGCCCTTGTCCTTCTTGAAGCGGGCGATGTCGGCCGAGACCTGCTCGGCCAGGTCGCGCTTGGACTTGCCCTTCTTGACGTTCGGCCCGTTCAGCTTCTTGACGTACTGCGGGTCGAAGACGGCCGGCCAGGGCTTGAGGCCCTCGAGAAACCCCTTGAGCGGCTCGAGGTCGCGCGCCTCGAGGACTCCCGCCTTCCGCGCCGCCTCGTAGGCGTTGTCGGGGTAGACGTCCCAGCCGCCGAAGTGGATCTGGTCGAGGCTGGCCAGGGGCACGAAGTCCTTGATGAGCGGGGAGCGGCCGTCGGTGCGCTTGCCGAGCCGGACCGTGCCCATCTGGGTCAGGCTGCCGATCGGCTTCGCCAGCCCCCGACGGACGGCCTCGACCCCGGCGACGAACGTGGTCGCCACTGCGCCCATGCCCGGGAGGAGCACTCCGAGCTTGCCACCCGCCGGCGCGATGTCGCGCCCCTTCCCCGTTGTCGTCATCTGCTCGCCTCCTGTGCGGCGTCTCAACGATGATGCCAAAGGCCGATGCTAACACAGGGGCGAGAGGCCTGCCTCGGCGCGAGACGCGACCGCGGCCCACCGACGACGCCGCGTGGTCCTACGTCAGATCGGCCAGGCGCCCGCTCTTCGCGAGGAAGGCGAGCGCGGCGTCCGTCAGCTCGGGGTCGTGACGAGGGCCGACGAAGCGGCGCTCCGCCACGTGGTAGTGGAGGATTCCCGAGCGCGAGAGGTGCTGCTCGGTCTCGAACGAGTAGAACATCAGTATCCGGCTCTCGCGGGGCTGCCCGCTGTCGTCGAAGAAACCAAAGTCGAGCTTTCTCATCGTCACGGTGTCGTTCGAACCGAGCGGAGGGTCGCGTTATGCCGGGGTCGCCCCCACACGAGGCGAAAGCGAATCTAGTGGCCGGCTCCCGCGCTGTCAAGGCTTCGCGCGCCCGCCAACGACGCGGGTCTGCGAGGCACGCTTGGACGAGAGCCGCGCCAGTGGCGGCGCTCCCGCAGCCTCAGAAAACGCTTGAGGTGTCGCGCGCGCGGAGGAGAGCGACGGTCGCGCCCCATCCGCCCGCTTCCGGCGGTGCGTCCGAGAAGTGGACGACCTCGGGCATCGACGCGAGCGTGCGCCGCACCGCGGCGCGCTGCACACCGTGCCCGCGGCCGTGCGCGAGCCGCAGCCGAAGGACTCCCCGCGCGCGGCACGCGCGCACGTACTCCTCGACCACGGAGGGGATCTCGCGCGGAAGGAACGGGTGCAGGTCGAGGTCGCCGGTGAGCGGGATCTCGACCGGCGCGTCGTCGGGCGACGCTCCGCTGTTCGGGGGCCCGTCGCGGGTGGGATCGTCCGGCCCGCTCAACGCGGGGCCTGGCCCCCGCCGGCCGCCGCCTCGAAGAAGGCGGGCAGGTACTCGCTGTCCCCCAGCTCGAGCCGCCTGTAGGTCTTCCCGATCGCGTCCCAGGCCGACCGGTCGGGCAGCGCCACCACCATCGGCCACGGCGACACTCCCCGCAGCCGCGAGCGCGCGGTGGGCACCCAGGCGCCGCCGAGGTGGCGCACCATCACCTCGCCCAGGTAGCAGCCGAGGACGAAGAGAGTCTCCGAGGCCCCTTCCCCGTCGACCCCTTCCTCGCGCAGCGCGTCGATGTGCGAGTCCACGAGGTCGAGGCTCGCCGGCGAGAAGTCGAGCTCGGCGTCGTACTCCTCCCGCGCCAGGTCCACCGCGATCTGCGCGTGGTCCCGGGCGTTCTCCGGGGACGCCGGGTAGCGCAGCTTGATCCTCAAGGCCGTCTCCGTCCCCGCATTCGCGCTAGTATATTCGGTCGCCCGTCACCATGACCCAGAGCCGCCCCGATCCGACCGACCGGCAGGCCGTCGCCGCGGCGACGCTCGCCGCGTTCCTCCTGATCGCCCAACAGGTGGCGGCGCGGGCCGTTCGCGACGCCCTCTTCCTTTCCGCCTTCCAGGTGAAGTCGCTGCCGCTCGTGATGGGCGCGTCCGCGGTCGTCGCCCTGGCCGGCGCCGAGGTCCTCTCGCGCGCGCTCGCGTGGCGCCCGCCCTCCCGCGTGGTGCCGGGCGCCGCCGTCCTTTCCTCGGGCCTCCTGGTCTTCTGGTGGGCGCTCGGCCTCCTCTCGCCGCGGGCGGCCGCGGTCGCGGTGTACCTGCACGTCGCCGCGTTCGGAGGGGCCCTCGTGTCCGGCTTCTGGTCCCTCGTGAACGAGAGGTTCGATCCCTACACCGCACGCAAGGCGGTCGGCCCCATCGGGACGGGCGCCACCGCCGGTGGCGTCGCCGGGGGCGCCGCCGCCTGGCTCGCGTCCCGTGCCCTGCCCCTGCCCGCGACCGTGCTGGGGCTCGTCGCGATGAACGTCCTCGCCGCCGCCGTCCTCGCGAGGTCCCGGGGAAGGGACGCCGTTCGGTCCGCCACGCCGGCAGCGCCTCCCACCGTGGCCGCCGCCGTCTTCTTCCGCAACCCCTATCTCCGGAACATCGCGCTCCTCGTCGGCCTCGGCGCTCTCGTCGAGGCGATCGTGGACTTCCTCTTCAAGGCCCAGGTGGTCGAGCGGCTCGCCGCCGGCGGCTCCCTTCTCGGCGTCTTCGCCATCTTCAACGGAGGGATGAGCGTCCTCAGCCTCCTCACGCAGGTGGCGTTCAGCCGGGCAGCGCTCCGCCAGCTGGGCATCGCCGGCACCCTCGCCCTGCGCCCGGCCCTGACCGCGGCGGGCGCGCTCCTCGGTGTCGCCGCCCCCCGGCTCGCCACGGCGACGATCGCGCGGGGCGCCCACGAGACGCTCACGAACTCGCTGTTCCGCTCCGCGTACGAGCTGCTCTACACTCCCCTGCCCGAGGTGGAGAAGCGCCGCGTGAAGGCGGTGGTGGACGTATCGGTGGACAAGCTCGGGGCCCTCGTCGGCAGCGGCACGGTCGCCCTGACCCTGGCGCTCGCCCCGGCGGCCTCGGCCCCCCTGCTCTTCGCCGCCGCCGCCGCTTTCTCTCTCGCCGCTCTCGGCCTGTCGCGGCGGCTGCACCGAGGCTACGTCCGGACGCTCGAGCAGAGCCTGCTCGCCGGACGGGTGCGCCTCGACCCCGACGACGTCTTGGACCGGGCCACGGAAGTCACCCTCGCCCACTCGAGCCTCATCGAGCGCGGAACGCTCCTGCGGCAGATCGAGGAGCTTCGCGGCAACCTCGCGACTCCCGCCGCGCCGTCGCCGGCCGCCGAGAAGTGGCCCGTCCCGGTCGCGCCCCCGGCCGCTCCCGATCCTCTCGACCAGTCTCTTCTCCACGTGCGCTCCGGCGACCCGGCCCTCGTGCGCGCCGTGCTGCGGGCGAACCCGGAGCCCGCGCCCGTCCTCGTCGCCGCTCTGCTGCCCCTCCTCGCCTCGGACGAGGTCTTTCCCGACGTCCTCCGCGCCCTCCGCCGCGCGGCGCCGCGCGTCACGGGGCAGGTCGTGGACGCGCTCCTCGACCCGGCCGGCGACCCCACGGTGCGCCGCCGAATCCCGCGCGTGCTCAAGACCTGCGCCACGGCGCGGGCCGCGCAGGGCCTGACCGCCGCCCTCGACGACCCGTCGTTCGAGATCCGCGCGTCGGCCGCCGCGGCCCTCGCCGCCCTCCACGAGCGGAGCGCCGTCCTGGCCGTCTCGCGGGAGGAGGTGTTCGGGCGCGTCCGCCGTGAGCTCGACTCGGGGGAGCCCGTCGACCGCCAGCTGCCCCAGCTCTTCGCGCTCCTCTCGCTCGCCCTCGAACGCGGCCCCCTGCAGATCGCGTGGGCGGCGATGAAGAGCCAGGACCGGACCCTGCGCGGCACCGCCCTCGAGTACCTCTCCAACGTCCTCCCCGACGACGTGTTCCCGCGCATCCGCTCCTGCTTCGGGGCCAGCACCGGGCCCGCCTTGTCCGCCCGCCGGCCGGTCGAGCAGGTGGCCGACGAGCTGCGCGCTTCGTCCATCGGCCTGCGCATCGAGCAGCCGCCCTGGCGCGAGGGCGGCGAGGGCTGAAACGGCGCCGCTGCCTCTATACTCTCGGCAACTCATGCCGCTTCAGACCAGCTTCCGGCTCGGATCTTGCGAGCTCGTCGCGCCCGTTGGCGCGAGCCTCAGCCAGCGCGTGGTGCCCCCCTTTCGCGGCTTGACGAAGCTCACACTCGCCCTGGTGACGCTCGTTGCGCCGGCGCTTCTCGCCGACCCGCCGGATCGCGCCCCTCTCGAGCGCGAGACCTTCCGCCTTCCAGGCCTCACGAAGCCGGCCGAGATCGTCGTGGATCGCTGGGGCATCCCGCACATCTACGCCGCGACGGAGGCGGACCTCTTCTTCGCGCAGGGATGGAACGCCGC
The DNA here is from genome assembly GCA_963697835.1 of uncultured Acidobacteriota bacterium. GTDB lineage: Bacteria > Acidobacteriota > Vicinamibacteria > Fen-336 > Fen-336 > DATBSL01. The sequence goes on from CAVOPG010000002.1 coordinate 873,200, forward strand.
GCGGGACCGTCTCTGGCAGCTCGACCTCTGGCGCCGGCAGGGAGAGGGGAAGCTGGCCGAGGCGTTCGGGCCGCGTTTCGTGGAGCAGGACCGGGCGGCGCGTCTCTTCCTCTACCGCGGCGACCTCGACGCGGAGCTGCGCAGCTACCACCCCCGTGCACGCGAGATCCTGACCTCGTTCACCCGTGGGATCAACGCCTTCGTGGATCTCACGAGGCAGAGACCCGAGCTCCTGCCCGTCGAGTTCCAGCTTACGGGATCGAGGCCCGGTCACTGGAATCTCACGACACCGCTCGTCCGCCTGTTCGGGCTCACGAGGAACGCGGGGCGCGAGGTCCGCCTCGCGCGTCTCGTCGACGCGCTGGGCCCGGAGACGGCGGAGAGGATCTCCTCCTTCGAACCGCCCTCGAAGATCGAGGTGCCGAAGGGGCTCGACCTGTCGTTCGTCGACGAGGGTGTCCTGAAGACCTACTCACTCGCCCACGCCGGCGTCCCCTTCGGCGCCGGGGACCTCGCGGCCGGGGACGCCCCCCGGTTCGAGAGCAACAACTGGACGGTTTCGGGACGCCTCACCGCGTCCTCGCGTCCGATCCTGGCCGGCGACCCGCACCGCGCGCTGTCCGTCCCGTCGCTCCGGTACGTCGCGCACCTCGTCGGCCCGGGCTGGAACGTCGTTGGCGCCGGAGAGCCGTCGTTGCCCGGCATCTCCCTCGGCCACAACGACCGGATCGCCTGGGCGCTCACGATCTTCGCCTTCGCCGACGAGGAGGACCTCTACGTCTACGACACGAACCCGGAGAACCCGCGGCAGTACCGCTACCGGGGCCACTGGGTGGAGATGCGGACGCTCGAGGAGCTGGTTCCGGTGAAGGGTGCGGCGCCGAGCAGGGTCGCGCTCCGTTTCACGCGGCACGGGCCAGTCCTGTTCGAAGACGCCGAACGCCACAAGGCCTATGCGCTTCGCGCGGCCTACCTGCAGCACGAGGGCACCGCGGCGTACCTCGCGAGCCTCCGCCTCGACCAGGCGCGCGACTGGAACGAGTTCGTGCGGGGCGCCGAGCGTCACTACACCCCGAGCCTCAACATGCTGTACGCCGACGTGGACGGGAACATCGGTTGGCTCGGGACCAGCGCCGCGCCCGTTCGCAAGGGCTGGATCGGGATGCTGCCGGTCCCCGGCAACGGCGAGTACGAGTGGCAGGGCTACGTCGCTCCTTCGAAGCTGCCGCGGATGCTGAACCCGCCGTCCGGGTGGATCGCGACGGCCAACCAGTACAACCTGCCCGCCGGCTACCCGCACGCCGACGTCGCCGGCCGCGAGTGGGCCCCGCCGTACCGATACCGGCGCATCGCCGAGGTGCTGGGCTCAGGGCACCCGGTCACCGTCGAGGACGCCATGCGTCTCCAGTACGACGAGGCGTCGCTCCCCGCGCGAGAGCTGGTCCCCCTCGTGAAGGGGCTCACCGCCTCGACTCCGGTGGTCGAAAGCGCGCTACGGTCCCTGCGGAGCTGGGACTTCGTTCTCGCGAAGGACTCCGCGCCCGCCGCGATCTACGAGGCGTGGGTGGCGGAGCTCCAGAAGGTCGTGCTGACGCGGTGCGCCCCCGGCGTGCCGGCGGGGGACCCGAGCGCTCTCGTTTCGATGGCGGCACTCGTTCGTCTCCTCGAGACGCCGGACCGCGCGTTCGGGCCCGATCCCGCCGCAGGCCGCGACGCCGTGCTGCTCGAGAGCCTGCGCCAGGCGGTCGCCCGGCTCGAGCGCACGCTCGGGCCCGATCCCTCGACCTGGCGGTGGGGCCGGCTGCACAAGGTCGCGATCGAGCACCCGATTTCGGCGGGTTTGAGTGCGGTCCAGCGCCACACGCTCGATGTCGCCCCGCTGCCCATCGGCGGAGACGCTTTCGCCGTCCACAACACGGCCTATCGCGAGAGCGACTTCCGGCAGACGAGCGGGGCGACGTACCGGCAGGTGATCGACGTCGGCGACTGGGACCGCTCGATGGCGCTCAACTCCCCGGGGCAGTCGGGCGACCCCCGCAGCGCGCACTACCGCGACCTCTTCCCCCTCGCCGCCGAAGGCCGCTACGTCCCGATGCTCTTCAGTCGCGAGAAGGTGATGGAGGCGGCGGAGAGGATCCTCCGGCTGGAGCCGGCCGCACCCTGATCTGCGTTCATCACCGCCTGCGCTCCGGCGGCCCGCGGCCCGGACTCTATGAGCCCGCCGAGAAGGACGCTCGTGTCGAGAAATGCCCGGGTCAGCGTGGCCAGCGGTTGCGCTCCTCCTCGATCAGGGCCGCCACATCCACATCGGGCAGGTCCCTTGCCGCCACGGTGGGTCGGGCCACCAGCCTGCGGCCCACCTTCACGAGACGCGGTCGCCGCACGTGCCGGACCAGGCGGACCGAGACGTCGTCGAGCAGGATCTCGACCTCGGTCCCCGGCCGCAGCCCGGCCCGGGCCCGGATGGGTGCGGGGATGACGACCCGGCCCGCCTTGTCGATGGTCGTCTTCATGCCATTACGATACCCTGTCAATGGCGGAGACGTGCCAGAGCCGGCGCCTTACTGCCGGTCGTACACCGCGACGGAGTTGACCGCCGCGCCGCTCGGATCCTTGCCGGTCTGGGTGACCGTCAGGGTCTTGCCGTCCTTCGAGACGGCGACCGTCGCGGTGACGGTGGCCTTTCCGCCCTGCTTCCAAACGTTCTCGTAGGTGTTGTCGTCGACCTTCTTGGGGCAGGCCGTGTCGGCCATCGGGTTGCCGGCCCAGGGCACGTCCTTGCCGTCGAACTTCGACGTGTACCCGCTGTGCATCGCCTTTCCCTGCGCGTCGGTTCCGTCCGACGTGAGCTTGATCCCGGCCGGCGTGGCCTCGAACTTCAGCGTCTGGGCGCGGATGGAGTTCGCGCCGACCTGGGACTTGGCGGGGTTCAGCTTCCAGGTGCCCACCCAGTTCTCTCCGGCAAACGCCGTCGTACCCGCCATCCACGCCGCGGCACCGACCAACAGCGAACACACGAACAGGTTCTTCCGCATCATTTGCCCCCCTTTGAGGCTTCGGGCGATATGTCCCGGAAAGGCGTCATTGTGAGGCCCGCGAGCGGCCAGCGCAAGGGGCCGGCGCTTGCCGGCGCCGTGCGCATCGAGCGCGCGGCGGCGGCCCTCATGGCCAGGCCCCAGGTCGGCGAGGGCGCGCGGGTCGTTCTCGAGCCCGGCCAGTTCAGCTCCACCACTCCGGAAGGGACGCGGCGGCGCGGCGAGCCCGCCGCCCCGCCGTTCGCGGTCTCCGACCGCAACCGGGTCGACCTGCGCTTCGGCATGTGGCGGGTCACCGGGAGCTCCGCGCCCAGTGGTGCCGTCGTGGCGGGCTCTTCGACCGTCGACCTGCTCGGCAGCCTGCAGTACACCCGCTTCCTGCGCGAGGCACCGTGGGCGCGAGCGTCCTCCCCGGCGACAGCGGAACGACGGTCATCTCGCAGGGCGTCTTCGCCGGAGACAGGACGCATCATCGCGGTGCCGCTCGGCCTTCGCTGAAACCCCACGAAGGGTGCACCAGCGGCTCGGTCTGTGATGGGACCTGGAAAGTCAGGGCCTTTCCCCCAAGGGACCCGCTCGGCCGCCTGCGATAGGAGCCGCGCCGGCTTGCACCCTGCCCCACTCAGCGGGGCGGGGGCAGCGTCTCCAGGAAGTCCCGGACCGCGTCCCAGTAGGCGTCGCCGCCCACGACGTAGGTGTCGTTGTGTCCGGCGCGCGGGATCGCGTGGAAGCGCTTCGGCCCGGGCGCCGCCTCGAAGACGCGCCGGCCCTGCGCGTAGGGCACGACCTCATCGCGCTCGCCGTGGAGCACGAGCAGCGGCACCGCCAGGCGGGGGACCTTGCCCTCGTTGTCGTAGCGCGTGCGGACGAAGGGCCAGATCGGGAGGAACGGGTAGACCGCGCGCGCCATGGCGGGGACCGAGACGAACGGAGACTCGAGCACGAGCGCGCGGCAGGGCCGGGAGAGCGCGAGGTCGAGGGCCACCGCCGAGCCGAGCGACTCGCCGAAGAGCACGAGCCGGTCCTTTGGGACGCGTTCAGTTTCGATCAGGAAGCGGTAAGCGGCGCGGGCGTCGCGGTAGGTCCCCTCCTCGTCGGGCGATCCCTCGCTCCGCCCGTAGCCCCGGTAGTCGAAGAGCAGAACCGAGGCCCCGAGCCTCGACTGCAGGAAGAGCGTGCGGTCCAGACGGTGGCTCACGTTTCCCGCGTTGCCGTGGGCGAGGAGCACGGTCCAGCGCGGCTCGTCGGGCAGCGGCAGGTACCATGCGTGGATCCTCACTCCGTCCTCGGCGGTGAGCACGAGGTCCTCGAACGCGAGGCCCAGGTCGCGCGGCATCACGTCGTGCGCGCGCTGGGGGTAGTAGATCAGCTTCCGCTCGAAGCGCAGCATGATCGCGGAGAGGACGACGAGCAGAGCCGCGAGGCGGAGGGCGGCCCACCCCACCCGCCGCCACCCGGCGCGCCGCGTCTCGCCCGGTCCCACCTCCGGCGCACCTCCGGGGCCATCCTACATCCGGCCAGCCGGCCCGCGTGCTTTCCCATGGCTCGGCCTCCCGCCTCCTCGCGAGCGGGCCGGTGGTTTCGTGTCCGGAGAGGTGCTGAAATGTAAGAGGCGTCGAAAGCCCTGTCCGCCATGGAAACGCTCAGCGCACCCTATCTGCTCCTCGCGAGCCCGACCCTCCTCGATCCCAACTTCGTCCAGTCGGTCGTGCTCATGGGGCACCACGACACCGAGGGCGCCATGGGTTGGATCGTCAACCGACTGCACGAGAAGCCCGTGCGGGAGCTGCTCGCCCGGGGCCAGCAGCGGGGGGTCCACACCCAGACGCCCTTGCACCTGGGCGGGCCGGTCCCCGCCGACGCGCTCCTGGCCGTCTTCCGCAGTGCGATCGACGGCGTCGAGAGCGCCGAGATCGCGCCGGGCCTGTTCGTGTCGAGGTCGGCGCACGTCCTCCCGCTCCTCTTCTCGCGGGCGCCCGGCCCAGGGCTCGTGCCGGGCCGGCTGGTGTTCGGATACTCCGGCTGGAGCGCGGGCCAGCTCGAGCGCGAGATGGAGGAAGGGGCCTGGCTGGCCCTGCCCTACGACGAGGACCTGGCCTTCTCCGCGCGCATCGACGATCTCTGGCGGCGCTGCTTCGAGCGGCTCGGCCTCAACCCGGCGCTGCTCAGCGGCGGCTCCGGCCGCAAGCACTGACGACGACGCTTCGATGCCAAATCGAGCATCACTCCGGGCCCGAGGTCCCAGGACGCCATTATGTCACGCCCCGCCAGCCCGACGGGACATCCACGTACGATCCATCCAGCTCCGCGACCGAGGCGCACCCGAGGAGCTTCAGCGTCCGCACGAGGTCGGCGCGCAGGATCTGGATGGCCTTGGCTACCCCGGCCTCGCCGCCTGCCCCGAGACCGTACGCGTAGGCGCGCCCCACGAGGACGGCTCGCGCGCCGAGGCACAGGGCCTTGACGATGTCGCCGCCGCGGCGGATGCCTCCGTCCAGCAGGACCTCGACGCGGCCGCGAACGGCCGCCACGACCTCCGGCAGGACCCGCAGGGTCGGCGCCACGCCGTCGAGCTGCCGCCCGCCGTGGTTCGACACCACGATCGCGTTCGCCCCCGCGTCCACGGCCCGGCGCGCGTCGTCGGCCGTGTGCACGCCCTTGATCACGATCGGGCCGCCCCACGCCTCGCGGAGCCAGCGCATGTCGTCCCAGCAGACCGCCGATCGCTCGAGGGCGGCGCCGACGTCCGCATAAGGCATCGGGCCGTCGGGGAGAACGATGTTCGGGAAGCTCATCAGGCCGCCGTCGGCGAGGAAGGCGAGAAGCCATCGCGGCCGGACGAGGAACTGCGCCACGAACGGCAGCATCGACCACGGCCGGCGGCTCAGCAGCTCCTTCGTCCCGTTCCGGACGTCCCGCTCGCGCAGCCCGGCGACCGGCGTGTCGATCGTGACGACGAGGGCCGAGAAGCCGGCGGCCTTCGCGCGCGCGATCGCGCCCTGGGCCACGTCGCGGCCCCCGCACAGATAGACCTGGTACCAGCACGGTCCGCTGGAGGCCGCCTTCACCTCCTCGAGCCGCGTTCCCGACAGCGTCGAGAGGACGTACGCGGTGCCGGCGGCGCCGGCGGCACGCGCCGCCACCGCCTCTCCCCGCGGATAGAACATGCGACAGCTGCCCACCGGCCCGAGCAACAGGGGGAGGGCGAGGTCCATCCCGAGCACGGAAGTCCGCAGGTCGGAGCCCGGCGTCACCACCGCCGAGCGGGGCCGGAATGTGACGTCGTCGAAGATGCGGCAGTTCTCGCGCAGCGTCACTTCCCCGTCGGCGCCGCCATCGATGTAGTCGAAGGCCACCCGGGGAAGCCGCCGCCGGGCCAGGCGCCGGAGATCGCCGATGTTGACGACCTGTGAGGATGTCACCGCGGTCGCGGGCGGTCGTCGCCTCTTCCCCACTTCGTCCGCGCCGGCTGACCCTCGACCGCGACCTCGACGTCACCGGCGGAGGCGAGCGGCAGCGCGGTGAGCAGCCCGGCGCTCTTCAGCGGCAGCGTCATCGGGAATCCTCCTGGCTTCCGTGCACACCCTCCCGCAGGCGACGGAGCGCCGGCGGCGGAAAGGGTATTACGTGGAGGCGGTAGCGTGGCACTACGATAGTCGCAACCACCCGGGTGTCAAGGCCTCGGCGCGTTCGGGGGCTCGATGACCGCCCGCTTCGGGGGCGCTCCCGGAGAGGGTATTCAGCGGAAGTTCTCGACCAGCATCAGGTCGGATTCTTCCTGCAGCTGGGAGACGAGAAGCCACCGGCCCCCGGAGGAGACGCTGAGAGCGGGCCCGGCGAGACGCGGCGGGTAGCGGAGTGTCGACACGTCGCTCACCCGGCGCTCGTGGAAGCTGAAGAAGCGGACCACCCAGCGCACCCGGGAGGGAGGGTCCTCCGGCCGGCGGTCGACGAAGTAGATCCCCTCCGCCGTCACGTCCCAGTTCGTGTCCGAGGAGAGGAGGGAGTCGATGACGACCTCCTCTTCGCCACCCTGGACCGGCACCCGCCAGATGGCGTTCCGCGGATCCTCGGGAAGCGACAGCCTCCTCGAGAAGTACAGGTACTTTCCGTCGGGCGACTCGATCGAGGAGTACCCTCCACCCCGGGTAACCGGTCGGGCGCTCCCCACCGTCTCTCCCTCGAACGGCACCTTCCACACCTGCCACTCCCCGCTGCGATGGGACGCGAAGTAGATGAAGCGCCCGTCGCTCGACCAGCTCGGCCTCACGTCCGGCGAGGGCGAAGTCGTGACCCGGCGGGGCGGGCCTCCCGATGCGCTGACGACGAGGACATCGGCACCGGTGTCGCCCTCGGCCAGGTAATCGAAGGCGATGTTCGTTCCGTCCGGAGACCAGCGCGGACTGCCGACCGAGCCGGTGTTTCCGAGAAACGTCAGGCGCTGGGGGTTGCCGCCCTGGTCGTCGGCGACCCAGATCTCGAGACTTCCGGTCCGGGCCGAGGTGAAGGCCACCCGCTTCTCGTCGGGAGAGACCTGCGCGTTCCCGTCGAAGCGCGTGGACGCGATGACAGGGACCTGCGCCTCCCCCGTCCGCCCTCGAAGACCGATCCGCCAGACATCCCAGTCGCTCGTCTGCTGCGTGAAAGCCAGCCGATGACCCTCCCGCGACACCGCCACATCGAGGGCGTTCGCGCTACCCACGAGCTGGTGGGCCGGACCGCCGTCGGCGGGGATCCTCCACAGGACCGGCGGAGCGCCGGTGTTGGCCCGGGTGGACAGGACCGGGGAGGCTCCTTCCCTCACGAAGGCGAGCGCCGTGAAGACGATGTCCTCGCCGTCCGAAGTCCAGGCCAGAGAACTCGTGACCGGGGACGTCGGTGCGAGCTGTCTCGGCTCGCCTCCGGCCGCGGGCACCACAAAGACGAAGTGCGCGGTGGGTGCCACGCTCCTCTTGAAGGCCACGGTGCGACCGTCCGGAGAGAAGATCGGCCTGGCATCCCCGCGTCCGGCGATGGCACCCGGCGAAGTGAGGGGCTCCTTCACGCCGGTCTCGGCGTCCAGCAGGACGATGCGAAGCGGCGTTCCCGGCGCGGACCGATCCACCGCTGCGAGCCGTCGGCCGTCGGGCGACCACGCGAGCCCGTACTCGGGCGAGGCGGCAACCTCCGCGAGCGGCCGCTCGGCTCCGCCGGTCGGGGACATGAGGAGCACCTCCGAGCCACCCCCCGGCCGCTCGCGGAGGAAGGCGATCCGGCCGCCGTCGGGCGACCACGCGGGGCTGCCGTCCACCGCGGGATCGGAGGTCAGGCGAAGCGGCCGCTCGGCGCCGATCACCTTGACGTAGACGTCCCGGTTGGACTGCGTGTCGCCGTTCCAGGTGAACGCCACCTGCGAGCTGTCCGGTGAGAAGCTGGGCTCCGCCTCGCGGCCCGGATAGCTGGTGAGCGGCACGACCTGCTGCAGCGCACCGCGGGCGTCCGGGGCTCGTCGAAGGTGCGCGAGGAGGTAAAGTCCGGCGATCGCGAGGGCAGCGATCACCGCGGCCGCGATCAGCGGGTTGCGGCGGGTCGCACGACCGATGGCCGCCGAGTCGGCGCCGGCCTCCAGATGCGCCAGGTCCGCCGCCAGATCAGCCGTGGAGGCGTAGCGTCTGCGGGGATCCTTGGCCAGGCAACGCTCCACGATCGCCGCGAGCCCCACGGGAATGCCGGGATCGACCTTCCGGATGGGCTCGGGCTCGTCGCGGACGATCGCCAGGAGGGTCTGCGCCGCCGTGCCTCGCTTGAAGGGCCGCCGCCCCGTGGCCATCTCGTACAGGATCGATCCGAAGGAGAACTGGTCGGAGCGATGGTCGACGGCTCCCGCATGAGCCTGCTCGGGCGACATGTAGTCCACCGTGCCCACGAGCGATCCCTCTCCCGTGATCTCGCCATCGTCCGAAGCCTGCGACAACAGCTTCACGAGGCCGAAGTCGAGGACCTTGGCCAGCCCGTCGGTCGTCACCATCAGGTTCCCGGGCTTCAGGTCCCGGTGCACGATGCCCGCGGCGTGCGCCTTCGCCAGGGCTCCCGCGATCTGGACGGCGAGACGGAGCACCTCGCTCACGGGCAGGGCGCTCCCGGTGAGCAGGTCCCGGAGCGTCCGACCCTCGACGAGCTCCATCGAGATGAAGGGCGTCCCCTCGTGTTCGCCGACCTCGTAGATGGTTGCGATGCTGGGGTGGTTGAGGGCCGCTGCGGCACGAGCCTCCCGCTCGAACCGCCGCAGCCGGTCGGGCTTCGAGGAGTGGCCCTTGAGCATCAGCTTGATCGCCACGTCTCGGCCGAGCTTGAGGTCCCGGGCCCGATAGACCTCGCCCATTCCCCCGGCGCCGATCCGGGAGACGATCTCGTAGTGGGCCAGCCGCTGGCCCGCTCCCAGCGTGCCGTGCGGCGGCGAGGCTCCTCCGCTCCCGCTCGCGGTCGAGGAGACCGGGACCCCGGCGACGTCCGACGCCACCCCGGCCGCCGGAGAATCCGGGGACGCCCCGACGCTTCGCACCCCGCTGAGGAGCGAGAGCACGTCTCGCAGGAGGGTCTCGTCGCCGGCGCAGGCCTCCTGGAGGAAGGCCGCGCGCTGGCTCTCCTCTCGCTCCAGGGCAGCGAGGTACAGATCCCTGGCCCTGTCCCAGCTCACGGACTCCGTCACGCGCTCACCGCCTCGGAGGGCCCGGCCTCTACGTCTTCAAGAATCCGGGGCGAGCGAGGACGCGATGTGGCAGCGACTCCGGAGCTCTCGTTGAGGTGAAAGGCCACTGGTTTCCCGCAGTCAGGCCATCGCGCTCGGATTATACGGCCGCCCACCGCACGAGCCACGGCGGCCGCCCATTCTCATCGCTCACGATCGCGACTGAAGAGGCTGACCGCGTCGCTTTACGAATTCGAGCCCGTGCGGCATCCGTAGTCGAGGCCCGTGTGCACCAGAGCCGTGCGAAGCCGTGAGCGTCCCGCCCAACGAGTAACTTACTCGCTGTTACTTCACATCAGGGGCAGCCGCTTGCCATCATTCCAGCAGCACGACGAGGAGGCTCGCTATGCCAGACCGACCGTCACGACCCCAGGCGCGTCATTTCGGGCCGGCGCTGGTGGTGCTCGCGTCGCTCGGGATCGCGGAAGCGGCCCCGCCCGCCGGCAAGCCGTTCTTCATCCATATCGAGGCACTTGCGCCCACGTCGGTCGGGCTGAACGGGTTCATCGTGGGCGGAGACTTCATCGAAGGCGGCGCGTTCCAATGGATGCCCACTTCCGGAGTGACGCTCGTCGGCGGGGGCCTGGGGACGGGCTACATCAGCCGCGATGGCAAGGCGATGGCCGGAACGGTCATCGACCAGAACAAGATTCAGCAAGCGGCCAAGTGGGAGGGTGGAAGGTCGTGGCGCGCGCTCGGTCCGCTCGTCCCGAACGCCGTCCCGTGTGAGCTGACTTCGAGCTATGCCACGGGGACGAGTGGCGACGGACGCGTGATCGTGGGCGCGGGTTACTACGGCACCAACCCGGCCAACACGTGCGACTTCTTTTCAGCGTATCGGTGGGAGGAGTCCACCGGGTACGTGCTGATGCCGACCCTGACGGGAGACTACACACGGGCCCATGCCGTGTCGGCGGACGGCCGCGTGGTGGTCGGCATCGACGCCGCCTTTTCGGGCTTCTGGCGGGGCGCGAAGTGGGTGGACGGAAAGGAGGAGATCATCCAGGGGCCGGCCGGCCCGCTGAGTGGAGCCTGGGCGGTCAACCACGACGGCACGGTGATCGCGGGAACGGGCTGCACCGTTGATCGTCCTGACCAGCCACCCAGCGCATGGAGCTGGACCGCGGCCGGTGGGGTCAAGTGCCACACGGCGGAGCCGCCCCCCTGGGTGCGATGGGCCCGCGGCAACAACTACAACACCTACATCAACGCCGTGAGCGACGACGGGCGCGTCTTAGGTGGCAACATCCAGTTCAACGTCGCCGTCGGGGACGAGGAATCCGTAATCTGGTTCGACGGCGAGCCCGTCTATCTGCGCGACTACCTTCGCGACCACGGCTACCCGGACGCGTTCAAGGACCAGCTCAACTCGGGCAAGATCACCGCGGTGTCTGCCGACGGGCGCGTGCTCGTCGGCCACAACGGCGGCTTGGCTGCCCCGAACCGCTGGGGCTTCATCGTCATCCTTCCGGAGCTGGCGAAGTGAAGCGGCTGCTGGCGTTCCTGAGCCTTCTCGCAGCGGCGGCGCCGGCCTTCCCCCAGGGACTGGAGGTCGCGGCGCTCGGTGGCTACACGACGCCCGGCGGTCTTCGGCACGACGCCGCGACCGTCGAGGACCTGAAGCTCAAGGGCAGCTTCACCTGGGGCGCGAGCGTCGGTTTCTCCTTCTCGCCCCATCTCGGCGTCGAGGCGTCCTGGGCACGACAGAAGAGCGGCTTGGAGCTCACGACGGCAGAGGCGAGCGCCGAGATGTTCGACGTGACGATCGACCAGATCCAGGGGTCTTTCGTATACCAGTTCGGTGGCGCGGACGCACGCTGGCGCCCCCTTCTATGTGCCGGGGCTGGAGCGGCGATCTTCAGCTCGACGGACATCACGAGCGAGACGAAACTCGCGCTCAACGTCGGGGCCGGCCTGAAGTGGCTGCCGTCGAAGCGGCTCGGCGCGCGGCTCTCGGCCCGGTACGTCCCGACCTACCTGAACGACGCCTCGTCCGACTTCTGCGACCCGTTCGGCTTCTGCCAGGACTGGCTGCACCAGTTCGAGCTGACCGCGGGAGTGGTCGTCCGCTTCTGATCGGACTGGAACCACGGGGCGGCGGAGCTTGCGCCTCACGCGCGGGTCGCGTGGTCGGAGCCGGTGGCGGCGTCAGGCGTCGGCGGGGTCGTAGGCGAGGTTCGGGGCGAGCCAGCGTTCGACCGCCCGCAGGTCCATGCCCTTGCGGCGGTGGTAGTCGAGGACCTGGTCGCGGCCGATCGGCCCGAGGGCGAAGTACCGCGCCTGCGGGTGGGCGAAGTAGAAGCCGCACACCGAGGCGGCGGGCCGCATGGCGTACGTCTCCGTCAGCTGGATGCCCACCTTCTCCTCACCCCCGAGGAGGTCGAAGAGCAGCCGCTTCTCGGTGTGGTCGGGGCAGGCCGGATAGCCCGGCGCCGGCCGGATGCCGCGGTACTTCTCGCGGATCAGCTCCTCGATCGAGAGGCCCTCGGCGGCGCCGTAGCCCCAGTCGACGCGCGCCCTCCGGTGCAGCCACTCGGCGAGCGCCTCCGCGAGGCGATCGGCCAGGGCCTTGACCATGATCGCGGCGTAGTCGTCGTGCTCCTTCTCGTGCCCCGCGGCCAGCTCCTCGGCTCCGACGCCGGCGGTCACCGCGAAGGCGCCGATCCAGTCGGGAAGGCCGGTCTCGCGCGGAGCCACGAAGTCGGCCAGCGCGAGCGCCGGCTCGCCCTCGCCCTTGTCTCCCTGCTGCCGTAGCGTGTGCAGGGTCCCGAGGAGGCCGGCGCGCGAGGCGTCGGCGTAGACCTCCACGTCGTCGCCCACCGCGTTCGCCGGGAAGAAGCCGTAGACCGCGCGGGCCTTCAGGCCTCCGCTCTCGAGGAGCCCCTTCAGCATCGCCTGCGCGTCGTCGAAGACCTCGCGCGCCCGGGCGCCCCACTCGGGATTCTCGAAGATGCGCGGGTACGTCCCCCGCAGCTCCCAGACGGAGAAGAAGGGCGTCCAGTCTACGAACGGAACGAGCTCGCGCAGGGGAACGTCCGCGAGCTCCCGCGAGCCTCTGAAGCAGGGCTGCGGGGGCTCGTAGGCCGCCCAGTCGATCCCGGTGCGGCGCCGTCGAGCCTCCTCGATCGGCAGCAGCGCCTTCTCCGACCGGCGGGCCGCGTGCTGCCGACGCAGCCGCTCCTGCTCGCGGCGGTTCTCCGAGTCGAACCCCGGCCGGTTCGTAGCGCTCTTGAGCTGGCTCACCACGCCGACCGCGCGCGAGGCGTCGAGGACGTGCACGACCGGCCCCTGGTAGGCGGGCGCGATGCGCACGGCGGTGTGGGCCCGGCTCGTGGTGGCCCCCCCGATGAGGAGCGGCACCGTGAAGCCCTGCCTCTCCATCTCGCGGGCCACGTGCACCATCTCCTCGAGCGAGGGGGTGATGAGGCCGGAGAGGCCGATCACGTCGGCGCCGGACTCCTTCGCCGCGGACAGGATCCGGTCGGCCGGGACCATCACGCCGAGGTCGACGACCTCGTAGTTGTTGCAGCCGAGGACGACCCCGACGATGTTCTTGCCGATGTCGTGGACGTCGCCCTTGACGGTGGCCATCACGATCTTCGCTTCCGCCCGCGCTCCGCTCGCCTGCTTCTCGGCCTCGAGGTAGGGCGTCAGGTACGCGACCGACTTCTTCATCACGCGGGCGCTCTTGACGACCTGGGGCAGGAACATCTTGCCGGAGCCGAAGAGGTCGCCGACCACGTTCATCCCCGCCATCAGCGGGCCCTCGATGACGGCGAGCGGCCGGCCGTACTTCTGCCGCGCCTCCTCCGTGTCGGCGAGGACGAACTCGTCGATGCCCCGCACGAGCGCGTGCGAGAGCCGCTCCTCGACCGTGCCCTTGCGCCACGCGTCCTCGGCGACCGGACTCTTCTCCTCGGCCTTCACCGTCTGGGCGAAGGCGACGAGCCGCTCCGTGGCGTCGGGCCGGCGGTTCAGGAGGACGTCCTCGACCCGCTCGAGAAGATCCTTCGGGATCTCCTCGTACACGGCGAGCTGGCCGGCGTTGACGATCCCCATGTCGAGGCCCGCCTTGATCGCGTGGTAGAGAAACGCGGCGTGCATCGCCTCGCGGACCGGGTTGTTGCCACGGAAGGAGAACGAGACGTTGGAGATGCCGCCGCTCACCTTCGCGAGCGGGAAGGCCTCCTTCAGCCGCCGCGTGGCCTCGATGAACGCGACCCCGTAGTCGGCGTGCTCCTCGATTCCGGTCCCCACGGTCAGCACGTTCGGGTCGAAGATGAGGTCCTCCGGCGGAAAGCCCACCTCCTCGGTCAGGATCCGGTGGGCCCGGGACAGGATCTCGACCCGCCTCTCGACCGTCGCCGCCTGCCCCTCCTCGTCGAAGGCCATGACCACGACCCCGGCCCCGTATCGCCGGACCCGGCGGGCGTGGTCGCGGAAGACCTCTTCGCCCTCCTTGAGGGAGATCGAGTTCACGACGCCCTTGCCCTGGAGGCACTGCAGCCCCGCCTCGATCACCCTCCAGTCGGACGAGTCGAGCATGATCGGAACCCGGGCGATGTCGGGCTCGGCGGCGAGCAGGTTCAGGAACGTCCTCATGGCCTGGACGGAGTCGAGAAGCCCCTCGTCCATGTTCACGTCGAGGATCTGCGCTCCTCCCTCGACCTGCTGGCGCGCCACCTGGAGGGCCTCCGCGTACTGCCCCGCCCGCACGAGCTTCGCGAACTTCGGCGAGCCGGTGACGTTCGTGCGCTCGCCCACGTTGACGAAGTTCGAGTCGGGCCGGATGACGAACGGCTCGAGGCCGGCGAGCCGCGTCAGCCGAGGGACGCGGCGGGCGGACGCGCGGCGCGACGCCGCGGACGGCCTCCGCGATCCTCCGGATGTGAGCCGGAGTCGTCCCGCAGCAGCCGCCCACCACGTTCAGGAAGCCGGCCCGCGCCCACTCCCCCAGGCTCCCGGCCATCGAGTCGGGCGTCTCGTCGAAGCCCCCGAAGGCGTTCGGCAGGCCGGCGTTCGGGTAGGCGCTCACGAAGCACGGGGCGAGGCCCGACAGCTCCTCGATGTGCGGCCGCATCTCCTTCGGGCCGAGGGCGCAGTTGACCCCCACGGAGAGGAGCGGCGCGTGCGAGACCGAGATCCAGAAGGCCCCGACCGTCTGGCCGGAGAGGTTGCGGCCGGAGAGGTCGGTGATCGTCACCGACGCCATGACCGGCCGGCGCGTGCCGCGCACTTCGAAGGCGCGCTCGATCGCGGCGAGGGCGGCCTTCGCGTTCAGGGTGTCGAAGGCCGTCTCGACGAGCAGGAGGTCCGCGCCGCCGTCGAGGAGGCCCAGCGCCTGCTCGTGGTAGGCATCCTCGAGATCGGCGAACGTCACCGAGCGCGCCCCGGGGTCGTTCACGTCGCGCGAGAGCGAGGCGGTCTTGTTGGTCGGCCCGAGCGCGCCGGCCACCCAGGCGACGCGGCCCGGCTCGGCGGCCGTGACACCGTCCACGGCCTTCCTGGCCGCGCGCGCGGCCGCGACGTTGATGTCGTAGGCGAGCGCCTCGGTGCCGTAGTCGGACTGGGAGAACCGGTTGCCGTTGAAGGTGTTCGTCTCGACGATGTCGGCCCCGGCGGCGAGGTACTCGCGGTGGCAGGCCTCGACGACGTCGGGCCGGCTCAGGTTCAGGAGCTCGTGGTTCCCCTTGACCTCCCGGTCCAGTCCCGGAGCCGCTCGCCGCGGTAGTCCGCCTCGGACAGCTCGCGAGCCTGCAGCAGCGTCCCCATCGCCCCGTCGATGACGAGGATCCGCCGCTCCAGCTCGCGCAGGAGTGGCTCGTACCGAGGTCCCAGGTCGACGGACATAGCCCTTCAGTCTAGCAGGCTGCGCGCCCACCCCCGATCGGATGATCCATGGAGCCCGACGGCGCCGGCGGGTGGTCCTGTCATCCCGAGGGACCCCCGTCTGCCCGGTCCCGAGGGATCTGCCGGGATTGCGGACCCCTCGCCGCATTGCATGACCGGGCTCCTCGGGGTGACATGGTCATCGCTCAAGGCGACCGGTGTCCCGCCGGTCGTGACTCGGAATGACAGAGCCTACACGGCTTCGGTCGGGGTCTTTTCCGCCGGCGGCGTCTCACTTGGCTCGGGCGGGGGCGCCGAGTCGTAGTCGAACGTCAGCTTCTCTCCGTCGAAGCCGACGTGCACCGTTCCGCCGTGCTCGAGCCGGCCGAAGAGGATCTCGTCGGTCAGCGGGTTGCGGACGTCGGTCTGGACCAGACGGTTGAGCGGGCGCGCGCCGTAGACCGGGTCGAACCCCTTCTTCGCGAGGTGGGCCCGGGCCTCGGGCTTGAGGTCGATCGCGACCTTCCGCTCGCGCAGCTGCGCCTCGAGCTCCATCACGAACTTGTCGACGATCGTCTCCATCACCTCCGGGCTCAGCGCCTTGAAGGTGACGATCCCGTCGAGGCGGTTGCGGAACTCCGGGGTGAAGAACCGCTCGAGAGCCTGCTTGCCCGCGGGACTTCGCGTCCTGATCGCGGTCGCCGGCGAACCCGATCGTGGCCTGGCTCATCTCGCGCGAGCCGGCGTTCGAGGTCATGATCAGGATGACCTGGCGGAAGTCCGCCTTCCGCCCCGTGTTGTCGGTGAGGGTCGCGTGGTCCATGACCTGGAGCAGGATGCCCATCAGGTCGGGGTGCGCCTTCTCGACCTCGTCGAGGAGGACGACCGAGTAGGGATGCTGGCGCACCGCGTCCACGAGGAGCCCGCCCTGCTCGAAGCCGACGTAGCCCGGCGGGGCGCCGATGAGGCGCGAGACCGAGTGCTTCTCGCCGTACTCGCTCATGTCGTAGCGCTGGAACTCGTTGCCGAGGTGCTTGGCGAGCTGCTTCGCGAGCTCGGTCTTCCCGACCCCGGTGGGGCCGGTGAAGAGGAAGGTGCCGGCGGGCCGCTCCGGCGGCCCGAGGCCGGCCCGCGCGCGCTTGATGGCCGAGGCCACCTGGTCCACCGCCTCGTCCTGCCCGAACACGACGCGCTTCAGCGCCTCGCCGAGCGTGCGCAGCCGCTCCCGGTCGGAGGTCGAGGCCTGCGTCTCCGGGATCCGGGCCATGCGCGAGACGACCCGCTCCACCTCGGGGGCGTCCACCACCCGGCTTCCGTCCTCGGGCGGGTTGAGCCGCAGCGCCGCCCCCGCCTCGTCGATCACGTCGATCGCGCTGTCGGGCAGCCGCAGGTCGCGCAGGTGCCGCCGGGCCAGGCGCGCGGACACCTCGAGGGCACCGTCCGTGTAGGTGACCTTGTGGTGCTGCTCGTAGCGCGGGCGCAGGCCCTGGAGGATGAGGACGGTGTCGCCCTCGTTGGGCTCGTCCACGTCGATCCGCTGCACGCGGCGGGCGAGCGCACGGTCCTTCTCGATGTGCTTGAACTCCTCGAACGTCGTCGAGCCCATGAGGCGGATCTCGCCCTCGGTGAGGATGGGCTTGATGAGGTTGGCGAGGTCCATCGTGCCGCCGGTGGTGGCGCCGGCGCCCACCATCGTGTGCATCTCGTCGATGAAGAGGACGGGCAGGGGCCGCTTCTTGAGCGCCTGGATGACCGCCTTGAAGCGCTCCTCGAAGTCGCCGCGGTAGCGCGTGCCCGCGAGGAGGGCGCCGGTGTCGAGGGGAAGATCTCCGCGCCCTTCAGGGCCTCCGGGCTCGTCTTCCTCGAGCAGCTTCTGCGCGAGGCCCTCGACGATCGCGGTCTTGCCCGACGCCGGGCTCGCCCACGAAGACGGGGTTGTTCTTGCGCCGCCGGCACAGCACCTCGAGCGCCCGGCGCATCTCGCGCACGCGCCCGATCACCGGGTCGAGCTTACCCTCGCGCGCCCGCTCGGTGAGGTTGGAGGCGAAGGCGGCGAGCGGGATCCCGGGTGGGACCGCCCTCCTCGTCGCCCTCGCCCGCCGGCGCCCCCCTCGCCCTCGGCCGGTCGCTCCCGCGGCGGGACCTTGCGCAACGCCGTGCGAGATGAAGTTGAGCAGGTCGAGCCGCGTCACGCCGTGCGCCCCGAGCAGCTCCACCGCGTGGGAGCGCGCCTCGCGCATGAGCGCGGCCAGCATGTCCCCGACCCCCGCCTCGTCCTTGCCCGCGCTCTGCACGTGGACGACGGCCGTCTGCAGGACCCGGCGGAAGGCGAGCGTCTGCTGCGGCGGCCGGCGCGAGCCGGGCGGCAGCTTCTGCATCGTCTGCTCGAGGAACTCGGCGAGCTCCTTCCGCAGGCGCGGCACGTCGGCCCCGGCGGCCTCCAGGATCTCCTCGCCCTCCGGGTCGTGGGCGGCGGCGAACAGGAGGTGCTCCACGGTCAGGTCGGCGTGGCGCCGGACCATGGCCTCGCGGGCCGCCACGTTGAGCACACGCTCCAGCGACGCGCTGAACACCTTCACGCCTCCTCGATGCCCGCGCGCAGGGGGAAACCCTCCGTGCGGGCCATCTCGTGGACGGTCTGCGACCTTCGTCTCCGCCACCTCGTACGTGTACGCGCCGCAGACCCCCCGCCCGCCGCGTGTGCACCTCCATCATGATCCGGTAGGCCTCGGCCGGCCCCTTGTCGAAGACGGACTCGAGGACGTGCACGACGAACTCCATGGTCGTGTAGTCGTCGTTGATCAGGACGACGTGGAAGAGCTGCGGCCGCTTCGTGACGGCCTTCGGCTTCTCCTTGACCTCGCCGCCCGTGCCCTTACCCGGACGCGCCACTCCTTGATTGTAGCCGGGGCGCGGCGCCGGCGAGGTCCGGCGGCTCGGGCGGCCCTTCGGGCCTCAGTTCCAGCCGACCGACAGCGTCGTGAGGGCGCGGCCGCCGTCCCGCACGCCGATCTCGAGCGAGACGGGGCCGAGCGGGCTGGGGTGGTAGAGCGCCCACGGCCGCGCCCCATCGCAGGCCGTCGAGGGTGATGTCGCCGGTGCGGGCGAAGACGTTGCCGGCCCCGCCGCGCACGAGCAGCCGCAGCTGGCCGGTCAGCCGATAGCGGAGGCTCAGGGCGCCGGCCAGGGCCTGGGCGCCCTTCAGCTCCTCGTGGTGGTAGCCCGGCACCAGCTCGACCCCACCCACGCGGTACCAGTCGTAGACGGGCAGGTCTCCGCCGGAGAACGCCGGCGAGGCCGTCGACCTGGGCCACGAGGCGCCGGCCGACGTGCCAGCCCCTGCGGGCCTCGGCCTGCACCCGCCAGTACTCCCTCTCCGCGCCGAGCCCGGCGAGGCTCCACTCGCCGGAGAGCGGCCAGCCGCCGGCCGCGCTCCGGCCAGGGCAGGTCGTCGAGGGTGTCGATCACGACGCGGCCGAAGAGAGCGCCCACCTGGTCGGTCTCCGCCGCGAAGTCCAGGCCCCCGCGGGGGCTGGTCGTCACGCGGCCGAACCGGGCGCCCGCTTCGACGAGCCCCCAGCGCTCGAGCGAGGAACGCAGGGCCAGCTCGACGCCGTCCCGGTCGAAGCGCGCCCGATTGATCTCGTCGCCGTCCTCGCTGAAGAAGCGCGGCTTGTCCCGGTTGGTGCCGGCGGTCACGCGGTAGCCAAGCCCGGCCACGATCAGGCGGTCTCCCCGCAGCGAGCCCTCGATCACCGACTCCGCGTCGCTCGCCGCCAGGAGGACCTCGACCTGCTCGCCGAAGCCCAGCGTGTTCTGGTGGCGCAGGCGGATCGAGCCGCGTGCCCTCTCCCACTCCGTGTAGCCGAGGCCGACCTCGGCCCGGTTGGGCGGGGCGTCCTTCACCTGGAGCACCACGTCCACGTCCGCGCCCGCGGGCGCGAACGTCAGCCACGTGCTGTCGAAGAGCTCCGAGGCGTCGACCTTGTCGAACGCGCGGAGGCCTCTCGCCATCTGGAACCCGGGGCCCACCGGGAGGTTGAACGTCCGGCGCGCGAGCCGCTCGCTCACCCGCTCGTTGCCTTCGACCCGCACGGCGGCGATCCTCGAGCCCTCGAGCGCGGGCCCCGCCGGCTCCGCGGGACGGCGCGCGAGGTCTTCCACGCCGGCCGCCGCGAGCTTCTCGCGGATGGCGGGGATGCTGGCCTTCGTGGCCTCGTAGCCCTTCGCGATGAGCTCGTCGAAGCCGTGAGTAGTCGGCCGCCGAGTGGTCGCCGAGGTCCGGGCGGACGAGCACGTCCGCCTCGGCCGCGAAGTCCTGGTAGCGGCGCCGGGTGAGCAAGTCGCTCACCTGCGAGGCCACCCCGAGCGACGACTGGTAGTCCTCCGGGCCGAGCGGCGGGCTGCCGATGTCGATGGCGACGACCACGGCGGGGCCGAAGGCCTTCGCCACGTCGATCGGCAGGTTGTTGACGATCATGCCGTCCACGAGCTTCCTGCCCTCCCACTCGACCGGGGGGAAGACGAGCGGGATGGACATGCTGGCCCGGACCGCCCGCGCGAGGTCGCCCTTCGCCAGGACCACGGGCTCCCCGGTGGCGAGGTCGCCCGCCATCGCACGGAACGTGATGGCGAGGCGGTCGAAGTCGCCCCCGGCCGCGTACCCCGCCGGCGAGAGGTTCTCGATCAGGAAACGGTTCACGCGGTGGTCGGCCAGGAGACCGGCAGGCAGGCGGACCCTCTTCCAGTCGAAGCTGACCCCGGCGGTCGAGGCGTAGCGGTCCGGCCTCCGGGCGACCGGCAGCGTCCGCCGGTCGGGCCGCCCGCTGAAGAGCGACGCCCAGTCCAACGACCGGACGATCGCCTCCAGCTCCGAAGCACTCTTCCCAGTGGCGTAGATGGCCGCCCACGACCGCCCCCACGCTGTTCGCCGCGATCGCGTCGACCGGGATACCCGCCTCCTCGAGCGCACGCAGCGCGCCGATGTGGGCGATGCCGCGCGCTCCCCCGCCGGAGAGGGCGACGGCCACGCGCGGCCGCGGACGTTCCGGGGGGACTTCGCCGGCCCCGACCGCGGGCGCGATTGCGAGGCAGAGAGTCGCGAACGAAAGGGTCGCGCGGCTCATGGTCTCGTCTCCAATTCCAGCTCGGCGCTCAGCCAGGCGAGACGCGGTGCGAACGAGAGGTCGCGCGGCTTCATTCTCACGACGTGGGTGCATCCGGCGGCGGCGGCACCCGCGAGGACACCCACGCCCAGGGCAAGGGACGCCCGGCTGCGACGGTCTCGTGGCTGGGCGTTCACCGGGCGCGCCTCCCTTCCGCGCGCTCAGTCTACTCTCGCGCGTGAAGGGCGGCGGTCACCTCAGTTCGTTCGCCATCGAGCAGGCATCCTGCTCGCCACCCTCGCAGGCGCGCGTGAGCAGTGCCTTGGCACGTGTTCGGGCGGCGCTCGTCCGCCGGGCGGCGTGGATCAGACCGAGGCGAGTGCAGGCCGGGAAGACGCCTTCCGTGCAGAGGACGTCGAGGGCGGCGACAGCTTTCGGTTCGTCCTTGGGCAGGCCCTCGCCGCGCGCCAGCGCCCAGGCATGCTCGACACAAGCGTTCTTGTCGCCGGCGGCGCAGGCCCTCTCGCCGTAGCCGGTCGCTTTCGCGGCGTCCCTGGCCACGCCGCCGTGCCCTGCGTACAGCCAGCCGAGGTAGAGACAGGCCCGGGCCTCGCTCTGGCTGCAGGCGCGCTCGAGGTCGGGCAGAATCAGGACGCAGGCCGCGCTGTCGCCGTTCTGACAGGCGGCCTCCTTCTGCGACGCTTCGAGCCGCGCACGCTCCTGCGCGTACCGGGAGCTCTCGTTCAGGTACAAGAGGAAGCGCTCGGCGTTCGACCGGTCGGCGTCGTTCTCCGCGAGCTGCAGGCCCAGCTCGCCGGATTTCCGGGCTTCGTCGATGCGGCCGAGCTTCTGCAGCGCCCGGCCAACAGCGACGCGGTGGTAGGACTCGCCGGGCTCGAGGGCCACCGCGCGCTGCGCCGAGGCGAGCGCCGCCTGGCCGTCGCCCTGCGCGACGATCACGTCGGCCAGGAAGGAATGGGCGTTGGCGTAGGACCCGTTCAACTCTATCGCGCGCTCGAGGCGCTGCCGAAGGGCGGCCAGCGCCGCCGCGTCGGCGTCGGGCTTCCAGACGCGCTGGGCCGCGCGGTAGTGGCTGTGGGCGCTCGTGGACCCGAGCTCGACGGCCTGGGCATAGGCCTGCGCCGCACGCGGCTTGTCGTGGTCGCGGTCGGCAAGCAGACCCTCGGCGTCGTAGCTCAGGGGCGAGTGGGCGTCCGCGGTGCGGGCCTCCCGGATCGCGGCCTGGGCCTCGACCGGGCGGCCCATGGCCACGTGGACCGCAGCCTGCAGGCCAGCGACTTCGGCCGGCGCCAGGACGCGCGCCGCCGGGCGATCGCCGGCGATCCTGGCCTCGGTCTGGAGCCGGGCGTAGCTCAGGATCCGGCTCCCGGCGTAAACGGGCAGCGCCTGCTCGAGCGCCTTCAGGTCACCGAAGGCCTCGGCGAGCGCCTGGTCCTGCGAGCGTCCGGCCTGCCAAAGCTGCAGGAATCGGCTCAGCTTCGCCGAGTAGGCACCGCGCTCGCCGAACAGGAGGTAATGCACGAGGACGTAGCATTGCGCGTCGAACACACGACGCTCGTCCGCCTTCTCGACGAGGGGCGAGTTAGCTCGGGCGTCGAGAATCGCGCTGAGGGGCAGCCGTCCCCCCTGGTTGAACTGCTGGAGCTGCCAAGGCACGGGGCGGCCCAGCAGAATCTCCTTGTCGCCTACCGAGATGTTCCCGAGCACGTAGGAAACGCCGTTGGACAGCCACAGCGGCAGGCGCCGCTCGAAGCTGGAGGACAGGAGGAGGCCGAGGTAGGCGCGATAGAGGTTGTAGTTCGGCGCGACGCTCACGTCGTCCGGCCGCGAGTCGGTGCGCAGGAGCAGGTACTCCCTGTCGGCTCCTCCTGCGCTTCCGGACACGACGTCGATGCCGCCCTTGATCTCGAAGTAGGCGGGCGCCCACCGCTTGAGCGTGCTCTCGTTCTTGAGGGCCAGGACGACGGTCGGCTTACCCTGGACCAGCTTCGCCCAGGACCACACCTTGCCATAGGCCGCCCGCACCTGCTCGAACTCGACGATGGTCTTCTGCGCAGTGGCCTCGCCCGCATTCGACACCACCGTGAAGCCCGGCGTCTTGACCTCGACCCACGTCTCGGCTGCGGTGGCCGGACACGCCGCTCCAACCCACGCTCCCAACAGGAAGACCAGGCGCGCCGCGTCGCGGCAAACGTCGGGCGAGAAGCCGATCGAGCTCGCGCACCGCATGGCCTATTGCCGGAGCCGGGACTTCCAGTCCGCACCCGCGATCCCGGCGGTACGCGATGCGCCGGGGCCCGCGGCGAAGGCAGGGCAGGTCGCGCTGCTCAGGACGACCTGCACCGACACCGACTCATCCTGGTCGCCGGCGTTGCCGACGATCACGGTGTAGCTGCCGGCGGCGACGCTGCTCGCGGAAAGCTTGTGCGGCTTCGGGGTCGTCGAGGCCTCCGAGCGCAGCACGAAGTCGCACGTCCGGGCGTTGAGCTGATCGATCTCGCAGGCCCCGCGGACGACGTAGACGGCGATGGGGCTGGCAGGGAATGTCCAGTCCACCGTCACGTCGAACCGACCTGTGGTGGTGGTGACAAAGGGCAGGTAGTCGACGATGAAGGACCCCAGCCCCGTCGAGCCACTCTGGAGGACGACCGACTGCGTGCAGGCGGGTTGGGTGGTCGTGGGAGTGGTCGTCGTAGGGCTGCTGCTCCCTCCCCCGCACGCCGGGAGCAGCGCAGCCAAGACCAGCGGCGCACCCAGGATGGCTCCTCTCATGAGCGAACCTCCTGGAGACCCCTGACAACAGGGCGAGCACCAGAACGCCGCACGTGTCCTTGCCATCACGGCCTCCTCTCGTCGCAGGAAAACAACCGCGGATAGCAATCGCCGATCGCCCCGCGGGGGTCAATGACCCTGACGGCTCAAAGGCCGACGTGATGGCTGAGGGCCGTGCGATTACTCTTCGTCACCGCCTCGGCTCGGCCTCGGCTTCGTTGTCACCAGGAGATCACGCAGGCACAGCTTTCGCCACCGCTCGCCACTGCCCTTGAACAAGGCTAGGGAATATGCTATCCTAGCCTACAGACAGAAGTGAAGTTGACCGGAGGCGAGTTCAAGAAGCTGCGTGAGCAGGTCGGAAGTCAGGCGCACGTCGCCCGGCTGCTGGCTTGCCATCCCATCTCCATTGCCAAGTGGGAGACAGGAGCGCTGCCGGTCAGCGACGAACGCGCCGCTCAGATCACTAAGCTGGCCAAGGACTCGTCCTTTGCCTTCAGGGTTGTCATGCCGAAGGCATTGGCGAACGCGGGAAGCACCGAAACCTATGTGATTCCGGCGACGACCGAGGAAGAGCGTCGCCGGGCACGAAAGCTCATCCAGCAGGCGGGGGGACGAAAGGTGTCCTAGATGGCTACGTGGCACGAACTGCGCCAGATAAGCAAACCCACATCGAGCAGATTGCGGCAATCCATGAAGGCGGCTTCACAAATCGCCACTCCCAAACGCCCCTCGAAGAAGATTCCCCCTTCGACGACCGAGAGCGGTTCGCGCGACCGCTGCCTCCTGGCAATCGGAGCCGCCTTGGCCGCCTACCAGGACGATCCCCAGGCCGGACGTCGCGGAAGACTCGTCACGACCGAGCGCAACCACGTCGCCGCCGACATCGAGACCCTGCTCCGCCACTTCAGGAAGGGCGTGCGATTGCCGACCCATGCCCGCCCTGCCCCTGCCGTGGTCCCCGGCGTCACCGAGATCGTCACCGCGATTGAGCGGGAACATTGGTTCCGCACCCTCAACATGGTCGTATTCCAGGGCGCCGATCCTGCCATCTGGCTGGAGGCCTCCCATGGGTGGGAAAAGGACCAGGAGGCTCGTGCCTACGCGGTGAACATCTGCTCACACCTCCTCGCCGAGCATCCCCAGGGGAAGTTGCCGCGTGTCTTCGACTTTCTGAAGCCCGAGATCCGAGCCTTCACCAAGAACCGAGCGAAGCTGAAGCCATCCGCCACAATCGGACCTTGAACCCTTCGGCGCTAGTTGGGGCACAAGAAGGGCACGCGCGCGGCCAGCGTGATTAAGTGCTGAGCCTGGTTCCCGGCAGGCTCACTCGATACGACGCGTCCGGCGCGAGGATGGCGCCGGCGTGGCTCAGGTCGGTCCGCAGCCTGTCGCCGAGGGCCAGCTCGTGCGCGGTTGCAGCGCCGAGGATGCGGTTTGTGGCGATCTATCAGGCCGACCCGGGAGGGAAGCGGACTGTCCGGGAGGAAAGCGGACCGTCGTGGCCGGATCGGTGGAGACAGGCTAGTGCTTGGATGGCGCTCCGAGGCTAGTCCTCATGGCTCATCGTCATGGATCAAACGGCGAAAGACCGCGGCGCCTCGTCGCACAGACCGACGACGAGACGGAAGCGAGGCATCATGGAGCTGTTGAATGGCCGGTGCTTCAGCGAGCCGCCGAGCGTCGACCTGACGCAACGAAGGGGCTGCCCCGGGCGAGCAGCCGGCCCTCTCGGCCAGGGATGTCCGGCGGCACCATGAGAAAGACCGGCCCGGGCGGAAGCTCCCTCCGAACTCCCGCCCGGGCCGGCAGCCAACCCCTCGTAATGAAGGAATGTGCTCAGAGCAACAGCAAACACCCGGCTTGGCATTCGGGTCAATGACCCCGACGGCTCAACTGCCGGCAGCATGGCTGAGAGCGAGTCATACGTGCCCGCCGACCGACCCGGCTGTGCTGCTTAAGAGATGCTGTCTCGGAAGCGGAGAAAGCCATGAGAGGCGAAGGGGTCATCTTTCGGCGCGGGCCGTCCTGGAGACGGCCGGCTCCCGACCGATCGCCTCGTCCACGACCTTCGCCGCTCGGCCGTGCGGGAATTCGTGAGGGCCGTGTCGACCCTCTCCAGGCGACGGTGGTCAGCGGCCACCGGACGCGCTCCGTCTTCGAACGCTACAACAGTGGGGGGGCCTTCACGAAGCCCGCCCCAGTTGCCGCGGGAGTGGCGGAAGCGGGTGGGAATCGAACCCACCGCTCCGGGGGTCAGCCCGGAGCCGGACGGCTTTGAAGGCCGCGCAGGTCACCAGACCCGAATCGCTTCCTCTCGCGGCTCACAAGGACAGCACAGACCGGCGTCGGGCGCAAACTCGCACTGCTCACGTCTTCGCAAACTAGGCCGTCTCGGTCGTGCCGCCGAGCAGGCCGCGTGCCGCGAAGCTCGAGCCAGGCCGTAGGCGACGTTGTGGCGAGGTTTTGGCGAAGCTTGCGGTAGAATGACCCTGGAGGGTCGCGCGGGCGATGCCGGCGAAGCACCGGGAAGAAGGCGACGGCGCCTGGCTTTCGATCGGGGCGCTGTCGCGAGCGACGGGCATCGCCGTCGAGACGCTGCGCACCTGGGAGAGCCGCTACGGCTTCCCCGTGCCCGAGCGCAAGCCCTCCGGCCATCGCGTCTACCCCGTCTCCGCGGTGCCGCGCCTGCGGCGGATCGCCCAGGCGCTGACGCCTCGGCCATCGCGCCGGACAGGTCGTCGGCGCCTCGGACGAGGCGCTCGGCCGGCTGCTCGAGGCGAGCGCCCCGGCCGCTCGCCGGCGCCCGCCGCCGCCGCGCCTCCCGCCGGCGCGAGGACGTCGCCGGCGCTGCTGCGCCTCGTGAAGTCGTTCGACGGCGAGCGCCTCACGCGGCTCTTCCTGGCGGACTGGGCGCGGATGGGCCCGGTCGAGTTCCTCGAGGCGCGCCTCGCGCCGCTCGTCCGCGCCGTCGGCGAGGGCTGGGAGCAGAACGACCTCGAGATCCGCCACGAGCACTTCCTCTCGGAGCGCGTCGGCGACCTGCTGCGCTCGCTGCGCATGCCGCTCGAGGAGCGGGCCACCGGGCCCGCTCGTCGTCTTCGCGACGCTGCCCGGCGAGGCCCACGGCCTCGGTCTGCAGATGTCGGCCCTCGTCCTGGCCGCCGCGGGCTGCCGCGTCCTGTACCTCGGGACGGAGGTGCCGATCCCGCAGATCGCCGTCGCTCGCCCGGGACCTCGCCGCGCGGGCGGTGGCGGATCAGCGTCTCCTCGGCCACGAAGGGCGCGGCGAACGCCACCGCGATGCGGAAGCTGCGGGAGGCGCTGCCCCGGCGCGTCCTCCTCGTGGCCGGCGGCGACGGCGCCCCGGCGTCCCGACCGGGGGTCGAGTAGCGGTGCGCAGCCTGCGCGACCTCGACGCCTGGGGACGCCGCGTCGCGGCCGGGCTCCCGGTCGGCGCCATGACCGAGGCGCGGGCATGACGGCCGTCATCCCGGACCCGCCGCGGCCGGCACGCGCGTAGCCTCGGGAGGTCCGATGAGCTCGACCACGACTCCGTCCTCGACGGTGGACATCCGACGCCTGGGCGCCTGCGCCGACCGCAAGGCGCTGGTGCTCGCCGCCTTCGACGCGCTCGGCCGCGGGCGAGAGCCTCGTGGTCGTGAACGACCACATGCCCAACGGGCTTCGGAAGCACTTCGAGGAGCAGCGGCCGGGCGCCTTCGGCTGGACGCCCCTCGAGGACGGCCCCGAGGTCTTCCGCGTCGAGATCACGCGAACCGCCTGAGGGCCGCCCGAAGCCCTCGGCCGCCCCGAGTGGCGCGGTAGGCTATCATCGGGGGCGATGGCGTCCGTCGAGGAGCTGCTCCGCAGCAGCACGCTCTACCGAAACCTCTCCGCCGAGGACCAGAAGAGGCTCGCCGCGGTGTCCCTCGCGAAGTCCTACGAGAAGGGCGAGACGATCTTCGCCGAGGGCGACCCGCCCGGCTTCCTCGTCACGATCGCGAGCGGCCGGGTCAAGGTCGTGAAGACGCATCCCCTCGGGCAAGGAGATCATCCTCGAGATCTTCGGACCGGGCGACCCGGTCGGCGCGGTGGTGGCCTACGAGGGGAGGCCCTACCCCGCCTCCGCGGTCGCGATCGAGCACGCCGAGTGCATCCTCGTGCGTCGCAAGCGAGTTCTTCGCCCTGTTCGAGCGCCACCCGTCGTTCGTGCGCGGCTTCCTGACCGGCATGGCCCAGCGCATCGTGGAGCTGACGCGGCGCATCCCCGAGGTCGCGGGCGGGCGGGTCGAGACGCGCTTCGCGCACCTCTTCCTCAAGCTCGCCGCACCGCATGGGCCAGGCCCGGGACGGCGGCCGGTTCGTGCCGATGCCGCTCAGCCGGCAGGAGCTCGCCGACCTCACCGGCACCACCATCGAGACCTGCATCCGCATCATGAGCCGCTGGGGCAAGGAGGGCATCGTCACCACCGAGCGCGACGGCTTCCTCGTCAAGGACGGGGCCGCCCTCGAGCGGCTGGCGGAGGCCTGAGGCGACCCGTGGAACGCGCCGACAAGCTCGCGCTCCTGCGCCGCACGGGGCTCCTCGCCTCGCTCTCGGAGGCGGAGCTCGAGCGCTTTCTCGGCGCCTGCCGCGAGGTGGCGCTCGCCCCCGGCCAGGCCCTCTGCCACGAGGGCGAGGACGGGCCACGCCATGTACGTCGTCCTCGCCGGCAACCTCGTGGTCTCCAAGGCCGGCAAGCAGGTGGCGGTGGGCCGCCCCGGCGACTGCTTCGGCGAGATGGCCCTCATCGAGCGCCGCGAGCGCGCGGCCACGCTGCGCGCCCTCGACGACACCCTGGTCCTCGAGATCCCCGAGGCCGCCTTCCGCGAGCACCTCTCCGCCAACCCCGCCGCGCTCATGGCGCTCCTGAAGGTCTTCTCGGAGCGCTCGCGCCACGACCTCGACAGCCTCGTCTCGGCCAACCTGAAGCTGCTGGCCCAGGCCGAGGAGATGGACCGGAAGAACCGCGAGCTCGACCGAGACCCGGCGGCAGCTCGAGCACCGGAACCGCGACCTCGAGCGGATCTCCGCCCTCGACACGCTCACCCAGATCGCCAACCGCCGCCGCTTCGACGCCGTGCTGCGCCAGGAGTGGCGCCGGTGCGCCGCGCGACGAGTCGCCCCTGTCGCTCGTCTTCTGCGACATCGACTACTTCAAGCGCTTCAACGACACCTACGGCCACCAGGCCGGCGACGAGTGCCTCGTGCGGGTGGCCCAGGCCATGGAGGAGACGCTCAACCGCCCCGCCGACCTCGTGGCCCGCTACGGGGGCGAGGAGTTCATCGCCCTCCTCGTCGACACCGACGATCGACGGCGCGCGTCTGCTGGCCGAGCGGATGCGGGAGCGCGTGGAGGCGCTGCGCGTCGAGCACCGCGCGAGCGACGTGGCCGCCCACCTGACGGTGAGCCTGGGCGTCGCCACGGTCGTGCCCCGGCCCGCGATCCGGCCCGAGGACCTCGTCGACCTCGCCGACCGCGCCCTCTACGCGGCGAAGGAGGGGGGGCGCAACCGGGTGGTCGCCGTCGAGGATCTCCCGGAAGGCTCCGTGCGCGCGACGCCCTCGAAGCGGTAGGCGGGGTCAAAGGAGGAGCTCGATCCGCGCCCTCGCGCGCAGCCGGGCGAGGAGCGCTTCTCGATCTCGGCGCGCGTGCTCTGGACCCTTCCCTCGTCGCCCTTCTCCGCCTCGCGCACCTCCTGGTCGAGGAGGGCGGCCACCGTGTGCTGCGCGCGCAGCTCCGCCCGGAAGGACTGCGGGTCCATGCCCTGCTCGGCCAGGAACTCCGCCCAGGCCGCCTCGTCGGCGTGCTCGCGCCGCATCTGGTCGTACGCCCAGTCCACCTCGCGCGAGTCGGCCTCGTACGCCGCGGGCGAGCGCCTCCTGCAGGAGCAGCTCGCGGTCCACGTACCGCTGCGAGCGCGTGCCGGAGCGACCTCGGGCTTCTTCCGCTCCCGGTCCGCGTCCGGTAACCTTGTCGAGCTCCGCCTTCGCCATCGGCAGGATCTGGTCGATGCGGATCGCCTGGCCGTTCACCCGCGCCACGACGTCCGGCACGGGGCTCGGCAGCGGCCGGCTCGGCGGCCGCGCGGCGACGGCGAGGGCGCGGCGGCGGGCCCGCGCGAGCACGCGGCGGGCGACCAGGCACGAGCAGGACGACGGCAGCGCGGGTCGCGTCCATGGGTCCAGGGCAAAGGCTAAGGGCGGCGTCGCCGCCCGAGTCAAACGGGCCCGGCTGCATTACGATGCCGCGGCCCATGTTCTCCGAGCGCACCCGCTGGGACCTCCGCCCCAACCGCCTCGCCGAGCGCCTCGCCGCGAAGCGCGCGGCGGGGGCGCGGCTCCTGGACCTCACCGAGTCCAACCCGACGCGGGCCGGCCTCCCGTACCCCGCCGACGTCCTCGCGCCGCTCGCCCGCGCCGAGGCCCGGCGCTACGAGCCCCTGCCGTTCGGCCTCCCCGCCGCCCGCGCGGCGGTGGCCGCCGACTTCGCCCGGCGCGGCTTCCCGCTCGGGCCCGATCGCGTCGTGCTCTCGGCCAGCACCAGCGAGGCCTACGCCTTCCTCTTCAAGCTGCTGTGCGACCCCGGCGACGAGGTGCTCGTGCCCCGCCCCGGCTACCCGCTCTTCGAGTTCCTCGCGACGCTCGAGTCGGTGCGGGTGCGGGCCTACCCCCTCGCCCACGACGGCGAGTGGCACCTCGACCTCGCCGCCCTGCGGGCCGCCGTCGGCCCGCGCACGCGCGCGATCGTCGTGGTGAACCCCAACAACCCGACCGGCGCCTTCCTGAAGCGCGACGAGCTCGACGCGCTCGAGGCGCTCTGCGCCGAGCGCGCGATCGCCCTCGTCTCGGACGAGGTCTTCGCCGACTACGCGTTCCGGGACGACCCGCGCCGGGCGGCGAGCGTCGCCCGCGACGGCCCCGCGCTCGCCTTCGCCCTCGGCGGCCTCTCGAAGAGCTGCGGCCTGCCCCAGCTCAAGCTGGCCTGGACGGCGGTCACGCGGCCCGGAGCCGCTCGCGCCGCGAGGCCCTCGCGCGCCTCGAGGTCGTGGCCGACACGTACCTCTCGGTCTCGACACCGGTGCAGGTCGCCGCGCCCGCGCTGCTCGCCCGCCGGGAGGAGCTGCAGGCGCCGATCCGCGAGCGCGTGCGCGCGAACCTCGACGCGCTGCGCGCCGCCGTCGGGCCCGGCTGCCCGGCCACGCTCCTCGAGCCCGAGGGCGGCTGGTAGCGCCGTCCTGCGCGTGCCGGCGACGCTCACCGAGGAGGAGCGCGTCACGCGCCTCCTCGAGGAGCGCGACGTGCTCGTGCACCCCGGCTACTTCTTCGACTTCCCCGCACGAGGCCTTCCTCGTCGCTGAGCCTGCTCCCGCCCGCGGCCGACTTCGCCGAGGGCGTCGCGCGGCTCCTCGCCGACCTCGTGCTATAAGCCCGGGAGGAGGTTCCCGCACATGCCGATCGACGTTTCGGCGAGGCCCGCTCGCGGGGTCATCGTCACGGGCGGCACGGGCGCGCTCGGCCGCGCGCTCGTCCGCGTGCTCCTCGCAGCAGGGCGCGCGGGTCGCGGTGCCGTACCGCGACGGGCCGACGAGTGGCGGGCCCTGCAGGAGGAGGCCGGCGCCGGCGCGGCTCTCTTCGGAGACGACGGCCGACCTCGGCCGACGCGGCGGGCGCCGGGGCGTTCGTCGACGCGGCCGCGGCGCCGGCTCGGCGTGCTCGACGGCGTCGCCCTCGTGGCCGGCGGCTGGGCCGGGCGGCACGAGCTTCGACGAGGCGCCCGCCGACGAGTGGGACCGCGATGCTGCGGACCAACCTCGACACCGTCGCCCACGTCTGCCGCGCGGCGCTCCCCCACCTGCGCGAAGCACGGCGGCAGCGTCGTCGCGGTGGGCTCGCGCGCGGCCGAGACGGGCGGCGCGCGGGATGGCCGCCTACGCCGTCTCGAAGGTGGCGGTCCACGCCCTCGTCCGCGTGCTCGCGCTCGAGAACGCAGGACCGCGGCGTCCGCTTCAACGCCGTCCTGCCCGGGAACGATCGACACGCCCGCCAACCGGCGCGCGATGCCGGGCGCCGACCGCTCGAAGTGGACCTCGCCCGATGCGATCGCGCGGGTCATGGCCTTCCTGCTCTCGCCGGAATCCGCGCCCACGACCGGCGCTCTCGTGCCGGTCGACGCTCCCGGCCTGAGCTCGCTCTCGGCTACTGGATCCGGCCGGTCAGCTTCGCCAGCGACCAGAAGAAGGCGGCCATCGCCGCGAGGACGAGGGCGGCGAGGAGGAGCGCGCGGCCGGAGCGACGGCGGCTCCGGCCGGGCGCCTTCCGGCCGGACCGGCGGGGCGCTCGGCGCCGAAGAGCGCCCGGGCCTGGCAGCGCTCGCACGAGGCCAGGTGGCGGGCGAGGGCCTCCGGCGCCTGGCCGGGGGCGGCCGACGTGCAGCTCGGCGATCTGCGCGTCGGTCAGGCATCCGGCCGGCGGCGGCGGAAGGCGCGCCCATCGGCGCGAATGTTAGCAGCCCGGCGCCGCTTGGTGGCAGGGCGGGCGATGTGGTGAGATGGGCGCCATGGCGTTCCACCCCACCGCGACCCGCCTCTGGAAGCACCTCCCGCCCGAGGAGCGCCTCCTCGCCGCCACCGCCTTCTTCGCCGAGCCGCCGCCGGAGCTCGCCGGCGCCGCCCTCGGCGCGCTCGTCAAGGCCCGCCACCTGCGGCCGCAGGCCGCGCGCTCCCTCGCTCCCGACGCGCAGGCCCGCATCCTGGCCACCGTGCTCGACCCCGGGGAGCCGCTCGCCCAGGGCCTCCTCGTCTCGCTGCACCTCGACGCACCGGCGGCCCCTCCTCGCAGCGTTCCTCGACGCGCTCGGCCTGCCGCACGAGGACGGCGTGCTCAAGGAGGAGGCCGACGCGGCGGCGCCCGTCACCGTGGAGAAGGCGAAGGCGGCGATCGGCGGCCCTCGCGTCCTTCCCGCCGGCGAGGTGCGGACCTACCTCAACACGCTGTGGCTGCAGGACCCGGAGCGCTGGGCGGCGCTCGAAGCGGCCGTCGAGGAAGCGCCTCGCGTCAAGATCTGAGCGCCGCTCAGACCTCGGCCATCTCCAGGGGGTGCTGGACCTCGGGGAGGCCGTCGCCCGAGGGAAGGAAGAGCCAGAGCCGCTCGGCGTGGTAGACGCCGCCCAGCGTCTTCGCCGCGGCGGCCGCGCGCGCGTTGAAGCGCTGCGCCGGCCGCGGGCCGCCCCTTGTCGTCCTTCGGCAGCAGCGCCTCGGCGATCGCCTGCGCCCGGTCGCGCGCGTCCTCGTCGGCCGACGTGCACGATCGGCTGGAGCCGGGGGCCGAAGGCGCGCAGCGGGTTCCAGGGCCGCGCCGAGCAGAAAGCGCCGGCGCGCCTCGCGACGAGCCTGAGCCTCGCCCGGAACCCCTCCGCGTCGCCCCGCAGCCGGGCCGGCTCGTTGACGCGCCACAGGTGACGCAGCAGGCCCGCACGCGCGCGGGCGACTTCACCGCTCCCGGGGGAAGCCGCGCGCCGAGCAGCGCCAGCCGCGTCCGCACCGCGCCGGGCACGAACGCCTCGGGCCGCTCCTCGTAGAGGAAGAGGTTGCGGCCCGGCCTCGGTGGCGAACGCGCGCACGGCCGCCTCGTACGTCGAGGAGGTGGTCGACGGAAGGCGCCGAGGCCGAGCGGCGCGTAGACGTGCACCGCCTGCGTGCGCGGCCCGGTCTCGGTGAGGAGGCGCGCCGCCTCGAGGGCGACGTCCTCGTCCTCCGGCCCGCGCTCCTGCGAGGGCGGGGAAGTCGCGCGATGCGCCCGGCGTTCGCGGGCCGCGGGAAGGCCCGCCGCCGCGTAGTCCGCGCCGAGCTCGCGCATCGCCCTCGCGGCCGCGGTGTCGCCGCCGACCGGCTCGAAGAGGGCGAGCACGAGGACCCGCCGGCCCCGCTCCGCCTCGCCCCGCACGCGGGCGGGGCAGCCGAGGGCCACGTCGTCGCCGTGAGGGGTGATGAAGAGCGAGTCGTACCGCTCGAGGCCCGTCGCGTCGAGGCGATCGGTGCTCATCGTGCGCTAGCGCAGGCGCACGATCCGCGCGACGGCGGGAAGGCAGCGCGAGTCGTCGCAGGCCTGGTAGGTCGACCTCGACGCCGGCGGCGCCGCCGCCGCGGCGCTCGATCTCGCCCTCGATCGTGACCCGCCCGCGGTAGACGGGCACGGCGCCGGCCCCTCCGTCCCACGCTTCGCCGGCCGGGTAGCGGAGGTTGCGCAAGCGGCCCACGACGCCCGCGACCGCGGTCGCGACGAGGCCGGGGCCGGCGGGGTTGGCGTTCACGTGCCAGCCCTTGCGGAGCGTCGATCTCCACGCGGAACGGCTTCCAGTCGTCGTCGTCGCTCGAGCCGAGGCGGCCGTCGACTCGAGGCGGCCTCGTACGCCTCCTCTTCGAGGTCGTCCGCCGCGGACGGCGCGGCGGGCGGCACGGCCTTCGCGGGCGCTGCGGCGGAGGCCTTGCGGGCGGGGCGTCTCGCCGCAAGCGCTCGAGCGCGCGCACGAGCGTGACGTGTGCGAGCGGGGCCTGCGCCATCCCGTCGGCGAAGGCCAGGAGCGTCGCCTCGGCGCGGTCGGCCCACGCGGGGTCGCCGGTGAGGCGCAGACAGCTCGACCGCGTTCAGCGCGGCGATGCCGTTTCCCGAGGCCACCGCGCCGTCGAAGGCCGGCTTGGCCCGGAAGAGCAGGCGCGGGTCGGCTCGCCGCCGCGAAGTAGCCGCCGCCCTCCGCGTCGCCGAGCCTCCGCTCCTGCTCCTCGGCGAGTCGCACCGCCTCGCCCAGCCAGCGCTTCTCGCCCGTCGCCCCGTGCAGCTGGAGCAGGCCCTCCACGAGGAAGGCGTAGTCGTCGAGGAAGCGCGGCCACGTGGGCGCGGCCCTCGCGGAAGGCGTGGAGGAGCGTGCCGTCCGCCGCGTCCGCGAGCCGCGACGAGCACGAAGCCGGCCGCCCGCTCCGCCGCCGCGAGGTAGCGCGGCTCGGCCAGCCGCGCCCCGGCCCGCGCCATCGCGCCGATCATGAGGCCGTTCCAGTCGGCGAGCGACCTTGTCGTCGGTCAGCGGCCGCTCGCGCCGGGAGCGGGCCTCGAGGAGCGCCCGGCGGCCGGGCTCGAGCCGACGCAGGAGCTCCGCCTCGGAGAGCCCGCCGGTGCGCGCCTGCTCGGCGAAGCGGGGTGTGGAGGTAGAGCACGTAGCGCTCGCCCTCGAACGGGCGGCGGCCCCTCGAGGCCGTACACGGCGCGGAAGAGCGCGCCCTTCGGCGCCCGGCAGCGCCGCGTCGAGCTCCTCCGCCGTCCACGTGTAGTAGGCGCCCTCGTGCCCGTCCGTCTCGGCGTCGATCGCCGAGAGGAAGCCCCCCTCGGGCCCCGTCATCTCGCGCAGGACGAAGTCGAGGGTGAGGCGCGCCACCCGGTCGAAGCCCTCGCCGGGCGCGAGCGCCGAGGCCTCGGCGTAGAGCCAGGCGAGCGAGGCGTTGTCGTACAGCATCTTCTCGAAGTGCGGCACGAGCCACGCCTCGTCCGTCGAGTAGCGGTGGAAGCCGCCGGCGAGCTGGTCCATCAGGCCGCCGCGGGCCATGCGGTCGAGCGTCGTGACGAGCATCCCGCGCGCCTCGTCGTCGGCCGCGCGCTCGAGGAGGAAGAAGAGGTTCGCCGGCGACGGGAACTTGGGCGCCGGCCCGAAGCCGCCCCACTCGGGGTCGAAGCGGCCGGCGAGGCCCTCCTGCACGCGCGCTCGCGAGCTCGGCGCCGGGCAGGGCGGCGGCCCGGCCCGCCGGCGCGGCGAGGTGCTGCTCCATCGCCTGCGCCACCATGCTCGGCCTGCTGCAGCAGCTCCGGCCGGCGGAAGAGCCACGCCTCGCGCAGGCCCTGCAGCACGCGCGGGAAGCCGGGGCGCCCCCGGCGCGTCGGCGCGGCGGGAAGTAGGTCCCGGCGAAGAAGGGCTTGAGGTCGGGAGTGAGGAAGACCGAGTTGGGCCAGCCGCCCGAGCGCGTGATGAGCTGCGTGGCGGCCATGTAGATCTCGTCCACGTCGGGCCGCTCCTCGCGGTCGACCTTCACGCAGACGAATCCCTCGTTCATCTCGCGGGCGATCTCGGGCTCGGAGAAGCTCTCCCGCTCCATGACGTGGCACCAGTAGCAGGTCGAGTAGCCGACGGAGAGGAAGATCGGCTTGTCCTCGGCGCGGGCGCGGGCGAAGGCCTCCTCGCCCCAGGGGTACCAGTCGACGGGGTTGTCCTTGTGGAGGAGGAGGTAGGGGCTCGACTCACGCGCCAGACGGTTCGCCACGCGATCTCCCCCGAGAAACGATCGAGGCCGCTCGCGCGGCCTCGGGGTCATGAGCGCATCCATGCCCCTCGAGCCCGATAGCCCGCACCAACTCAAGCCCGAAGTGGCGAGCCCATTGTAGCCCAAGCCGCCTCGTGCCTTTGCTCAGGGCGTGTTCGCGACCGCACCTCCCACCCTGAGCGTCGTGCGGATCCTGTGGCGAGGCAGCCATCGCCGCACCGTCAGGAAGGACCCGTGAACCAACAGGATTCCACCCACCGACGGCTCGAACAGATACGCAGTGCTGCCCCGTCGACAGCCGATGAAGTCCTCCGCGAGAGCGTCCGCCAGGGGCACTTCGCTGTTTCGAGTGGCTTCGCCCTCTGCTACGAGGCTGGCATCGACGGCGACATAGCCCTCGGATCGGTAGTTGATGACGACGCCACCGCCTGGGAAGGCGTTCAACCGTTTCGCTTGCCCGCGGAGCAGGCTGTCGCCATAGCCGGCGGCGGCATTCCTGGCCTGAAACGGCAACGACTTCCTGGATCGGTCCCTCTCTTCGTCCTCCATCTCGACTTCGAACAGGCCGTCTGCCCCGAGGTGCTCGTCGGGTGCGCTTCGACCTCGGCCCCGCAGCTCCCTGTAGCGTGTAGCCCACCGCACGATACGGCCATCGGGCATGGCGAGCTCACCCTGGCCACGGAGCGCCAGTCCGAGTGCCCCGGTGACCGCATCCTCGTCGGCAGCGCTGTCTGCGTACCCTCGAACCGCGGCGGTCACACCGCTTCTGTAGTGGTCGGACAACGTGCGTCTGATGCGTTCGTCCTGGAGCAGCTCGCTGATGGTCATTGGCACTCGCGAGTGTGGGCGGCCCAGCACCGGGACAATTGGCGAAGCTCCGAAGTTGAACGAGCCGCCCTTGTCGGCCGAACACGAGCAGAAACACCGAGGGCCGCTCTCGCGGCCCCCGTAGAACCCGGTAGTAGTCTGGGATCAGTTCTGGTAGCGGGGGGAGGATTTGAACCTCCGACCTTTGGGTTATGAGCCCAACGAGCTACCTGGCTGCTCTACCCCGCGTCAATCATCGACCCCGGAAGTGTAGCAACCGACACCGTGAGTGTCAACGGTGCGTATCGATGCGTATCGAGCCTCCCGAGTCGTGGCCGGCGGCACGCCGAGAT
Organism: uncultured Acidobacteriota bacterium; assembly: GCA_963697835.1. GTDB lineage: Bacteria > Acidobacteriota > Vicinamibacteria > Fen-336 > Fen-336 > DATBSL01. The sequence goes on from CAVOPG010000002.1 coordinate 910,198, forward strand.
TGCGGACCCCTCGTCGCATCGCCGGACCGGGCTCCTCGGGGTGACCTATACAATGCCGCGGATGTGGAGGGTCGGCGACCAGCTGACGCACCGGCACAACCCGGAGCTCGGGGTCGGGCGGGTCGTGTCCGTCGAGGGCCGGTCGGTCGTCGTGGAGTTCGCGGCCACGGGCACCACCCTGCGGCTGGCGGGAGACGGGGCCGCCCTCGTGCCCCTCGCCCCCGGCGAGCCGGGCACGACCGACGCCCGCGCCGACCTCGTGGAGCGCCTGGCCGCCGGCGACGTGGATCCGGTCGAGGACTTCGCCCTCCGCCTCGACGCCCTGCACCTCGCCGAGCGGCGCGAGGCAGACGGCCTCGGCTCCTTCCTCGGCGGCCGGATCCGGCTCTTCCCGCACCAGCTCCACGCCGCCGAGCGCGCGGCCGCCGCCGACCCCGTGCGCTGGCTGCTGGCCGACGAGGTGGGCCTCGGCAAGACGATCGAGGCGTGCCTCGTCCTGAGCCGCCTCGTCCGCACCGGGCGCGCGGAGCGCTGCCTCGTGGTCGCTCCCGAGACCCTGACCGTGCAGTGGCTCGGCGAGCTGTGGCGGAAGTACCACCAGGTGTTCGTCCTGCTCGACGACGCCCGCCTCGCCGACGTGGCCCGCGACCACGGCCCCGACTTCAACCCCTTCGACGTCCACCGCCGCGCCGTCATCGCTCTCGAGACGCTGGTCGCGCGGCCGGACCTGACCATCCGGGCGGTGGAGGCGGGCATCGACCTCCTGGTGGTGGACGAGGCCCACCGGCTGCGGCGTCCGCCCGGGCACCCCGGCAGCCCGGCGTGGCGCGCGGTCGCTCCGATCGCCGCGCTCGGCCGGCACCTCCTCCTCCTCACCGCGATCCCGCTCGACGACGACGTGCACGGCTTCTTCCGCCTGCTGCAGCTGCTCCGCCCCGCCGACTTCCCCGAGGACGAGACGTTCGAGGCGCGCCTCGCGCGGCCCGAGCCGCTGCCCCCCTGCACCAGCTCGACGCGGCGCGTGGACATCGGCGGCCTGCCGCCCCGGGTCGGCGTGGCCATCGAGAGCCCGGCGGAATGGCGGCGAGAGGCTGGCCTCGTCGACGCCGTCCGCGGCGCCTCCGCACCCCACGCACCAGGCCGGCGCCAGAAGGCCGACCGCGTGCGGCGCGCCCTCGCCTCCGGCGTCGCTCTCCAGGCCCTGCTCGGGCGCGACGACTCCGCCCTCGCGCGTCTGGCCGCGCGGGCCGACGAGGTCGATCCGCGGATGGCTTGGCTCGCCCGGCAGGCCCCGCGCTGGCGGGACGCCGGGGAGAAGACGCTCGTATTCGTCGCGCACCGCGAGACGCTCGAGTGGCTCCGCGCCGAGCTCAGCCGCCGCGCCCAGCTCGCGACCGGCGTCTTCCACGAGGGGCTGTCGTCGGCGCGTCGCGACATCGAGGTCGCCCGGTTCCGGCTGGCCGAGGGCCCGAGCCTCCTCGTCTCGACCGAGTGCGGGGGCGAGGGCCGGAACTTCGAGTTCTGCCGCCGGCTCGTCCTGTTCGACCTGCCCTGGAGCCCCCTGGTCGTCGAGCAGCGCATCGGCCGCCTCGATCGCATCGGCCGCCGCCTCCCCGTCGAGGTCGTCCACTTCGTCCCGCCGGAGGGAATCGGCCGGGACGTGGCGCGGCTCTTCGACGCGCTCGGCCTCTTCCGCGAGCCGCTCGCGGGCCTCGAGCCGGAGCTCGCCCGCGTCGAGGCGGCGCTCGAGATGGCCGCGCTCTCCCCCTCGGGCACGCTCTCCCCCGCCCGCTTCGACGCGATCGTGCCGGTGCGCGGGCGGCGCAGTCCCGCATCCGCGAGGCCGCCTGGCGCGAGATGCACCGCGACCCCTACCGGCCGGAGCATGGCCGAGGCGATCCTCGCGCGCGTGCCGCCCGATCTCGACGCGCTCAACGAGGAGGTGGTGACGACCGCCTGCGAGCGGCTCTTCCTCCACGTCGAGCCGCACGCCGGCCACGCCTTCTCGATCGAGCTCGGCAACGAGGCGCTCGTGGACAGCCTGCCCGGCGTGCCGGGCGGAACGGGCTTCCTCGGCACCTTCGACCGCGAGGAGGCGGTGGCCGACGAGCGGCTCGACTTCTTCGCCGCCGGACACCCGCTCGTCGAGGGCGTCCTCGCCCACCTCGAGGAGTCGCCGCTCGGGCGCGTGACCGTGCTGCGCGTGGCGATCGGCGCCGAGAAGGGCCTCGGGCTTGCTGGCCCTCTACAAGGACGGGCCCGGTGTTCGAGGCGGTGGCGGTCGACGCCCAGGGCCGGCCGCGGCCGGACTGGGCCGCCACGCTGCGCCGCCGGCCGCTGCGGACGCGGCGGCTGCCTCCCGGCATGCTGCACGTGCCCGGCTGGGCGTCCGCCGTCCGACGGATGGCGGAAGGGCTCGACCCGGCCCGGCGACCGGTGGCTCTCGCGGCGGTCGTCGTCGGCCCCTGAGCTCGGGGGCCTCCCTACTTGCCGACGATCGACAGCAGCTCGATCTCGAAGATGAGCGTCGCGTTCGGCGGGATGGGTCCGTTACCCTGGCTGCCGTAGGCGAGCGACGGCGGGATGGTGAGCCGGCGCTTGCCGCCCACCTTCATCCCGGGGACGCCCTGGTCCCAGCCGGCGATCACCTGCCCGGCGCCGATCCTGAAGGGGTACGGCTGGCCTCGGTCGTACGAGCTGTCGAACTTCGTGCCGTTCGTGAGGGTCGCCGACGTAGTTCACCGTGACGGTGTCGCCGACCGCGGCCGTCGCGCCGGTGCCGATCACGAGGTCGTCGATGACGAGGGTGCCCCCGCCGGTCGGAGACGTGCTGCATGTCGCCCCCGCCGCAGGCGGCGAGGGCCACGAGAATGAGAGCGGAGAGCCAACGGTTCAAGAGGTTTCCTCCTCGGTCGAAAGTCCCATTCTACGGCGATAATCGCCCGTGCCGACACGCGGCCAGCGCTCTGCTCGTCCCGCTCGCCTTCCTCGCCTTCGTGAGCCTCGGCCTGCCCGACGGCGTCCTCGGCGTCGCGTGGCCGTCGCTGCGGCGCAGCTTCGACCGGCCGCTCGACGAGCTGGGCCTGATCACTGCTCTCGATGATGGCGGGCTACCTCGCCTCCAGCTTCGGCACCGGGGCCGTGCTCGAGCGCCTCGGCGTCGGCCGTCTGCTCGTCGCGAGCAGCCTGCTGCGTCGCGACGAGCGCCGCCACGTGGGCGGTCACGCCGTGGTGGGCGGTGATCGTGGCCTTCGGCTTCGTGTCGGGCCTCGGGGCCGGCGCGATCGACGCCGCGGTCAACGCCTTCGCCGCCACCCGCTTCACGCCGCGCGTCATCACCTGGCTGCACGCGTGCTGGGGGCTCGGAGCGATGCTCGGCCCGCTCGTCATGACGGCCGTGGTCGCCGCGGGACCCGGCTGGCGGTCGGGTTACGCGCTCCTCGCCGTCGCCCTCGTGGCGATGGCCACGGCATTCCGACTGACCCTCCGCCTCTGGGACTTGCCGTCGGGCGCGGCCGGCCACGCCTCGGCGCGCGGCGTGGCCGGCAGCCTGCGCGAGGCGCTCGGGGAGCCGCGGGTGCGCGGCCAACGCGCTCCTCTTCTTCCTGTACGCCGGAGCCGAGACGAGCGCCGGCCAGTGGGCGTACTCGCTCCTCACGGAATCGCGCGGGATGGCCCCGGCGGCGGCGGGGCTCGCAGCGTCCACCTACTGGGGCAGCATCTTCGTGGGGCGTCTCGCCTTCGGGGCGGTCGCGCACCATGTGGCGCCGGCGAGGCTCCTCCGCCTCGGCATGGCCGGCGCGCCCCTCGCCGCCCTCGTCGTGTGCCTGACGCGGAGCGGCGCCTCTGGCTTCGCCGGCCTCTTCGCCCTCGGCCTCCTGCTCGCCCCCATCTTCCCGCTCCTCGTCGCCGAGACGCCGGCGCGCGTCGGCGAGCGGCACGCCGCCCACGCGATCGGCTTCCAGATCTCGGCGGCCACCCTGGGCGCGGGTACGCTGCCGGCCGCGGCCGGCGTGCTGGCTCGCCACGCCGGGCTGGAGTCCCTGGGTCCCTTCCTGCTGGCCGCGACGGTCCTCCTTCTCCTGCTGCACGAGCGCGGCACCCGGCCCTGAGGCCGCGGCCTCAGGGCCGCAGCTCGTACCGGATCGCCCACTCCTGCAGGCCGTCGGTCTGGATCGGCGCGCTCAGGACCACCTTCATGTTCGCGATCGTCGCGGGCATGGTGCAGGCGGCCGCGTCGGCCTGGTCGAAAACGATGAGGATCTCGCGGGGAACGCCCGCCTGCAGGTCGAGAGGACCCGTCGAGCCGCGATAGCAGGCGAGCATGTTCGTCGCGTGCAGGAAGCCGATCGCGTCGAGAACCGGCCCGCCGCTCGCCGACAGCAGGCGGAAGCGCATCCGCACGCGGCCGCTGCACCCTCCCGCGTTCGCCCCACAGCCCGTGATCGTCGTTCCCGGCGGCGGCTCGGCGGCCACGAACGTGATCTCCGTCGGCCCGGTGTGCGGGCCGACCACGACCTCGCCGATGGGCACCGGCGTCGCCGTGGGGCTCGGGGTGGGCGTCGGCGCGACGATCGGCATGCCGCCGTCCCCGCAGCCGCCGCCGAGAATCGCGGCGAGAACGAGGGCGAAACGGGGCGCTCGCATGAGGACCATCAGACCGATGCTACACCCCACTCGAAGGCCGCCGACGACCAGGGCTTGACGACGGGACTGGACGGGCCGGGGGGCGTGGGGCGATACTGAATGAGCCCTCATTCACTCCCGCAGGATGCCACGATGACGCGACCCCGGACGGCCGACAAGAGGCGCCGCATCCTCGACGCGGCGGTCCGCGTGTTCGCCCGCAAGGGGTATTTCGCCGCCCGCGTCTCGGACGTCGCGAAGAAGGCCGGGGTGGCCGACGGCACCATCTACCTCTACTTCCGCAACAAGGAGGACATCCTGGTCCGCCTGTTCGACGAGGTGATGTCCGAGCACGTGGGACAGGCGCGCACGGCCGTGCGCGCTCTCCCCTCGGCCCCGGAGCGCCTGCTGGCGATCGCCGAGCGCCACCTCACCGTACTCGGCGAGAACCGCGACCTGGCGGCGGTCTTCCAGGTGGAGCTGCGCCAGTCGACCCGCTTCATGGAGCGCTTCACCGCCTCCTGGCTCCGCGACTACTTCGCGCTGCTGGACGAGGTGATGGAGCAAGGACAACGGGACGGCAGCCTGCGCGCCGACGTCAACCGCACGCTGGCCGCCAAGATGCTGTTCGGGGCCCTCGACGAGACGGTGACGTCGTGGCTCCTCGCCGAGAAGCAGTATCCCCTCAAGGAGCTCGCCGCCCCCGTGGTGGACCTCTTCCTGCGAGGGGCGGGCCGGGACCACCCACCGGGTGAGAAGGGAGACGAGCATGGCCACGGACGCCGCTGAACCCGTCGTCGCCGCGAAGGGCGGCAGCTTCCTGATCGAGGACCGGACTCCCGACGAGGTCTTCACGCCCGAGGACCTCTCCGAGGAGCAGTTGATGATCGGCCAGACCGCGGACGACTTCATGGTCAAGGAGCTCGTCCCGCGTCTGCCGGAGCTCCTGAAGCTCGACTACGCGCTGAGCCGCGGGCTGCTGCGCAAGGCCGGGGAGCTGGGCCTCCTCGGGGTCGAGGTCCCGGAGGAGTACGGCGGCCTGGGCCTCGACAAGGTCTCGGGCTGCCTGGTCGCGGAGAAGGCCGGGCGCGACGGCAGCTTCGCCACGACCTTCGCGGTGCAGGTCGGGATCGGGACCCTCCCCATCGTCTACTTCGGCACCGAGGCGCAGAAGAAGAAGTACCTGCCGAAGCTCGCCTCGGGCGAGTGGGTCAGCTCCTACTCGCTCTCCGAGGCCTCCTCGGCCAGCGACGCCATGAACGCCAAGGCCCGGGCCGTGCTCTCCGCGGACGGGAGGAGCTGGATCCTGAACGGCGAGAAGATGTGGCTCAGCAACGCCGGTTTCGCCGACGTCTACATCACCTTCGCCAAGGTGGACGGCGAGCACTTCACGGCGTTCATCGTCGAGAAGGGGATGCCCGGGGTGAGCCTGGGCGCGGAGGAGAAGAAGACCGGGATCAAGGGCAGCAGCACCCGGCCCCTGATCCTCGCCGACGCGGTGATCCCGAAGGAGAACCTGCTGGGCGAGATCGGGAAGGGCCACAAGATCGCCTTCAACATCCTCAACATCGGGCGCTTCAAGCTCGGGGCCATGGTGACCGGGGGCGTCAAGCTGACCCTCGGGGTGGCCGCCGAGTACGGCCGCTCGCGCACCGCGTTCGGGAAGCCCATCACGAGCTTCGGGCTGATCAAGGCACAAGATCGGCCAGATGGCCATCCTCGCCTACGTTTCCGAGTCGATGGTCTACCGCACCGCCGGGATGATCGACCGCAACCTCGCCGACGTGGGCGCCGACGACCCCGAGACCGCGCTCCGGCGGATCGAGGAGTACGACGCCGAGTGCTCCATGCTCAAGGTCTGGTGCTCCGAGATGTGCGACTACGTGGTCGACGAGACCGTGCAGATCTTCGGGGGCGCGGGCTTCGTCGAGGACTACCCCGCCGAGCGCTACTGGCGCGACGCCCGCGTCAACCGCATCTACGAGGGCACCAGCGAGATCAACCGCCTGCTCGTCCCCGGGCGCATCATCCGCCGGGCCATGAAGGGCGAGCTCCCGATCTTCCAGAAGGCGATGGCGCTGCGGGACGAGCTCGCCCGGGCGCCGTCGACCGCGCCGCCCCCGGAGGGCTTCCTGGCCGCCGAGGCCGGCATGCTCGCCGGGGCCAAGAAGGTGGCTCTCCTGTGCCTGGGCACGGCGGTCCAGAAGCGTGGCGAGGCGCTCAAGGACGAGCAGGAGGTCCTGGGCCACTTCGCCGACATCGCCATGGCGACCTACGCCCTGGAGAGCGCGCTCCTGCGGACCCGGAAGCGCGCGGCGGCGCGCGGCGAGGACAAGGCGCGTCTGCAGGAGGCGGCGGTTCGCTGCTACGCCCAGGACGCGATGGACGAGATCGAGGCCTCGGCCCGCAAGCTCCTGGCCGCGGTGGAGGAAGGCGACACGCTCCGCACGCTGGTCGCCGCCGTCCAGCGCTTCACGAAGCGCGAGGTGCGCAACACCGTGGCCCTGCGGCGCCAGGTCGCCGACGCCGCCATCGAGCAGGCCGGCTACCCGCTCGGGTAGGCGACACGACGGGCCGGGGCGTCAGTCGGCTCGGGCCCGCAGCTCGGCCCACTCCGGCTCGTTCTCGAAGATCCAGCGGTAGTACTCCTTCTCCTCGAGCTTCCCCCCCGCGTCCTCGTCGACCACGACGGTGCAGTGGGGATGCAGCTGGAGGGCCGAGGCCGTGACCATCGACGTGATGGGTCCTTCGACCGCCTTGTGGAGGATCTCCGCCTTCTCCGCGCCGGTCACGAGCATGACGAGCCTCTTGCACTCGAGGATCGTGCCGACGCCCATGGTGATGGCGTGACGAGGCATCGGAGTGCCCTTGCCGAAGAGGGGGCTGTTCTGGGCGATGGTCTCCGGGGTCAGCGCCTTGACCCGCGTCATCGACCGGAGCGCCGACAGGGGCTCGTTGAAGCCGATGTGGCCGGCGCGGCCGAGCCCCAGGAGCTGCAGGTCGATTCCGCCGTGCTTCTTGATGAGACCCTCGTAGCGCGCGCACTCGGCGTCGAGATCCGGAGCCATGCCGTTCGGGACGTGGGTGTTCCGGATGTCGATGTTGACCCTCTCGAAGAAGTGCCGGTTCATGTAGGCGCGGTACGAGTGCGCGTTCTCCGGCGGCAGGGCGATGTACTCGTCGAGGTTGAACGTGCGGCAGAGGGAGAAGTCGAGCCCGTGCTCCAGGTGCTCGCGCACCAGGTGCTCGTAGAGCAGCTCCATGGTGCGACCGGTGGCCAGCCCCAGGACGCAGTAGGGATTCCTGCGGATCTCGCTCGCGATGACGCGCGCGACCAGCAGCGCCGCCGCGTTGCTGTCTCTCTGAATCACGATCTGCATGGCTAGCGGGCCACGGCGACGCTGCGCCGGAGGCTCAGGTCCGCGTCCGCCGACGAGGAACCGACCATCAGCTCGACGCGGCCGGGCTCGACGGTCCAGGCGTGCCGGGCGACGTCCCAGTACGCGAGGTCGGCGGCGGCGAGGCGCAGGACGACCGTCCGCGTCTCGCCCGGGGCGAGCGAGGCGCGACGGAAGCCGCGGAGCTGCTTCCGCGGCCGCTCGACCCGGGACTCGGGGTAGCGCACGTAGAGCTGCACGACCTCGTCGCCGGCGCGCGACCCGGTGTTCGTCACGTCCACGCTGACGTCGATCGCGCCGTCCCGGGCGAGCGCGGCAGCGCTCGTCCGCAGGTTGGCATGGGCGAAGGTCGTGTAGCTCAGCCCGTAGCCGAAGGGGAACTGCGGCTCGCCCCGGAAGTACATGTACGTGCGGCCGTGGCGGATGTCGTAGTCCATCATCGGCGGCAGCTGGTCGAGCGACCGCGGCCAGGTCTGGGCGAGGCGGCCCCCCGGGTTGGCGTCGCCGAAGAGCACGTCGGCGAGGGCGTTGCCCGAGCTCCTGGCTGGCGTGGGTCACGTGCAGGATCGTGGTGGCGTTGGCGGCAGCCCACGGCAGGGCGACCGGGAAGCTGGTGACGAGCACGACGACGGTCCGGGGGTTCGCCTCGTACACGCGGCGGACGAGCTCCTCCTGCCCGGGCGGCAGCGTGATCGCCTTGCGGTCCACCGCCTCCTTGCCCTCGCTCGGCGACGTCACGACCTCCCAGCCGGCGTTGCCCTCGGGGTGGTTGCCCACGCACACGACGGCGACGTCCTGCCGGCGCGCGAGCTCGACGGCGGCGTCGCTCATGTCGCCGACCCAGTTCACGCCGATCGAGCTCGAGCCTGGCGGCCCGGGGTTAGCCACGCGCTCGATGCCCTCGCGCGGGGAGACGGCGTAGGGCGGCGTGCCGGAGTACCAGTCGAGCAGCACCTGGTTCGCGAGGGGGCCGACGACGGCCACGGACCTCACCTTCGTCCGGTCCAGCGGCAGGAGGCCCGCCGAGTTCTTCAGCAGGACGATCGACTTACGCGTGACCTCGCGCACGAGGGCACGGGTCTCGGCCTGGCCCCAGGGCTCGGGATCGCCCTCCGCGCCGATCGTGGCGTAGGGCACGCGATCGGGGGGATCGAGCAGGCCGAGGCGGATCGACACGCGGAAGAGACCGCGCAGCGCCTGGTCGATGTCCGTCTCGCTCAGCAGGCCTCGCTTGACCGCTTCCGTCACGGCTTCCTTGTGCCGATCGAGGAAGTGGTTGATGCCGGCCTTGATGCACGCCGCCGCGGCCGAGGGGAGGTCCGGGAAGGCCTTGTGGTCGCTCACCAGCAGGCGCAGCCCGCCGCCGTCGGTGCAGAGGATGCCGTCCTGCCCCCACTCCTTCACCACGATGTCGCGGAGCATCGGGTGCACGTGGGCCGGGATTCCGTTGACCGCGTTGTAGGCGGCCATCATCGCGCGCGAGCCGCCCTGGCGCACGGCCATCTCGAAGGGCTTCGCGTAGTACTCGCGCCACAGGCGCTCGTCGAAGTCCGAAGACGAGCTCGTGCGCCCGTCCTCGTTGCTGTTGGCGAGGAAGTGCTTCAGGAGCGCCGCGGTCGTCCAGTAGCGCGGGTCGTCGCCCTGGAGGCCCCGCGTGAAGGCCGTCGCGAGCGTGCCGACGAGGAAGGGATCCTCGCCGTACACCTCCTCCGTGCGACCCCACCGCGGGTCGCGGGCGAGGTCGCAGTTGGGCGCGCGCACGATGAGGCCGGAGCGCGCGAACCTCGCGCTCTGGAAGAGGTACCGCGCTTCCCGCGCCTCCTGCGCCGCGACGCGGCGGACGAGCTCGGGATCCCAGGTGGAGCCGAGGCCGTACGCCTGGGGGAACTGCGTCGTCGGGGTCGGGTTGCGGCGGCCCCAGTTGCTGGGCCCGCCCTGGGCGACGCCGTGGTAGCCCTCGATGTGCGGCGAGCCCTTGACGCCCAGGCGCGGCACCGCCGCGCGCATCGCCAGGCAGTCGATCTTCTCCTCGAGGGTCATCCGCCCGACGAGGTCGGTGATCCTCTCCTCCGCCGCGAGGTCGGGGTTCTGGAAGGGGTGCTCGAACGCGTGCGTGGCGGCAGCGCCCCCTAGGAGGCAGACCAGCGAGACGCAGGCCTCACGCCAGGTCCGGCGGACGTGCTCTCTGATGTGCCCCATTGCCGCCTTCTGGAAGACGCTCATTGTAGCCTCGCCTCCGCCGCGAGTCGCGATGGAGGCCCAAGGCGGGCGCGCCTCCTCATTCGACGTCTTCGTCGCCGCGGTACTTGAGCTCAGGCCAGTCGAGCGCGTAGCCCAAGGCTCGTTTGACCTCGCCCGCCCTGGAAGCCGGAAGCGCGCCGATCCTCGATGCGAGGTCGCTGCGCGCCACCACATGAACGTTGTCGAGGTTCGCCACCGAGCGTCGCGACACGCCCTCCCTCGGCCCGAGGCGCACCTCGACGGGAATGTCGCGAAGCGTCGAGGTGACTTCCGCCACGATGACTTTGTTGAGGACGGTGTACGCGGAATCGCGCGAGAGCAGGAGCACCGGGCGGCGACCGACCGGTGCGGGAAGGCTCGCCCACCAGATCTCGTACTGTCTCACCGGCGTTGCCGCCGCGATCGGCTCGCGGCCGCTCCGGGCTCCCAGACACGCGGATCGAAGTGGGCGCGCTCAGCGTCAGGCTGAGCCTTGTAGGCCTCCGCCATGCGCGCTTCTGCTACCTCGTCCAGGGCCCGGCGGAGGGCCGTCCGGACGAAAGAGGATCGCCGGCGCGACCGGGCAGGCGCGACGCGTTCCAGCTCCCGGGCCAGCGGTTCGTCCAGCTCGACTATGAGTTGCTTCGGCATATAGATAGTATAACCTAATTGCAGTACCAGCAGTATGGTCAATCTCTATGAGGCTGACGGGAGGACAGGCATGAGCCCCGAGGCAGCCCGGCGAGACTCAAACGCGCCCCAGGTGACGCACGGACCGGGCCCCGCGCCAGGTCCGGCGGACGCGCTCTCTCGCGTGCTTCATTGCGGCCGGCGACGCCCGCATCAAGCCGGCTGGATGTTCTGGTTGAGGCGGAACAGGTTGGTGGGATCGTTCGTCGCTTGAGAGCCGCCAGCCGCTGGAACGTCGAAGTGCCGTAGGCGGAGCGGACGCGCTCCGCGCCCTCGTCGTAGAGCTCGTTGACGTACACGGCGCTGGGCAGGTGAGGCCCCAGGCCGTCCCACAGGCGGCGGACCCACGCGATGTTGGCCTCGTCATCCTCTCTCTCCCGCCAGCAGCCGATGACGCTCATCGTGAAGCGGGATCCCCGGTGGAAATACGCCGTCGCCTCCGGCGCGACGCGGCTCACGGCGCCGCCCATGCTGACGATGACGATGGACGTGAGGGGCGACGGGACATTCGCAAAGCTCTCGGCGCAGACGTCGATGGCGCCGTCGCTGACGTCGTCCAGGAAGTTCGATCGCATGTAGTAGCGCCGGTGGGGAACGGCCGCCTCGTTGATCATCATCTGGACGGCTGGGTACGGCATGGGCGCGATCTGCTCCATCGCGACAGTGCCGAGCTTCTTGATCGGCGCGATGAGACGCTCGCCCACGCTCAGGTCGGTGCCGGAGTAGCAGACCGCGATGCCCACGACGGGGTGGCCGTCCGGCGTCGTGAGCAGGACGCCAACCGCGCACAGCTCGTCGGGGGCTCCGGCCATGACCTCGCGCAGGCCGCGCAGCACCGCTCGCGCCTCAGGCAGCGGATAGGCCACCAGGCCGCCGAGGACCAGGCCCTGCGGATGGAGCTGGTACTCGAAGGACGTGACGACGCCGAAGTTGCCGCCACCGCCCCGGAGGCCCCAGAAGAGGTCGGCGTTCTCCTCGGCGCTCGCGTGAAGCAGGCGGCCGTCCGCGGTGACGACGTCGGCGGAGAGGAGGTTGTCGACGACCAGGCCGTGCCGGCGCATGAGCCAGCCGAAGCCACCGCCGAGGGTCAGGCCCGCGATGCCGGTGTGGGAGATCATGCCGCCGGTCACGGCCAGGCCGAAGGCCTGCGTCTCCCGGTCGAGTTCGCCCCAGAGGACGCCCGGCTCCGCCCTGGCGCGCCGCCGGGCGGGGTTCACGCGGATGCTCTTCATGGGCTGCAGGTCGATCATGAGTCCGCCGTCGCAGGCCGAGTGGCCGGGGAAGCTGTGACCGCCACCGCGGACCGCCACCAGCAGGCCTGCCTCGCGCGCATGGTTGACGGCCGCGATCACGTCGGCGGCGCCGGCGCACCGGGCGATCTGGGCGGGCCGGCGGTCGAACATCCCGTTCCAGAGGCGGCGGGCCTCGTCGTAGCCGGCGTCCGTGGCGGTGAGAACCGGCCCCCGCAGGGCCTTGGCGAGGTGGTTGGAGTCAGGTTCCGTCACGGGGGCGCTCCCTTCTTCAACGCGACCGACCCGCGTACCTACAGGTCGACCGCGTACACCCGGATCGGCTGCCCGGCCTTCCAGCGGATCGGCTTGTTCTCGAGCTTCAGCACGCCCGCGCGGGCAGACGTGGGCGCACATGCCGCAGCCGACGCAGGAGGCGCGCGTGAAGGTCTGGTTCGCCATCGCGTACTGGCGCGACGTCGATGCCCATCTCGCAGTAGGTCGAGCAGTTGCCGCACGAGATGCACATGTCCTTCTTCACGGTGATGCGGAAGCGGCCGAGCTTCTGGACGAGGCCGAGGAGCGCCGCCATCGGACAGCCGAAGCGGCACCAGACGCGCGTGCCCATGAGCGGGTAGAGGCCCACGCCGAGGACGCCCGAGAACATCGCCCCGATCGCGAAGCCGTAGCTGTCCTGCACCCTGAACGCGAGCGCGGCGAAGGACGGGTGCTGCTTCCCCACCGCCCAGTTGATCCAGACGATCGCGGTCGTGACGAGCGCGACGAAGAGGACCGTGTGGATCGAGACCTTCTCGACCGACCAGGCGCGCGTCGACTTGCTGGAGAGGTGGCGGAACGGCTCGCCGAAGGTGTTGGCGAGGCCGCCGCAGCCGCAGACCCACGAGCAGTAGAAGCGCTTGCCGAGGAAGAAGGCGAGCACGCGGGAAGGCCACGAGCGAGCCGAGGAAGCTCCAGAAGACGATCAGGAACGGCTGCTGCAGGATGACGGAGGGGTAGAAGTACTCGATCTTGAGCGGCCAGAAGTACGTGAAGTAGTACTCGTGCCGCCCGAAGACCTGGAGCACGATCGGGAGCACGAACGCGAACAGCGACCTGCACGGTCACGACGCATGGCCGTCCGGACGCGCTGGTAGGGGCTGTTGCCGTGGCGCCGCAGCACGAACGCCCCGCCGACGATCATGGCCAGCGTGTAGACGGTCGCCGTACAGGATCCACTTGCTGTGGAAGACGGCGGGCAGGCCCAGGGCGGCGCCCACGACCTCGGCCGCCCTCTGGAACACGTCGAAGCGCAGCCCCAGCGCCGGCAGCGGGCCGAAGTAGAGCAGGATGTAGGCCACGAAGAGCAGCGCCGACAGCGACCACGCGAGCCACGAGCGGTTGCTCACCGGATGCTGATACGTGTTCAGGAGGCCGGCCTGCATCGAGCCTCCCGCCTCGGGACAGGACGCGACGCCGCATACACCCGGAAGCGCGGGGAGAGCTCCTCGTCGAACTGGGCCTCGGGGAGGCGCTTCAGCACCCAGTCGAGCGGGCGCCGCTCGTGGATCCAGTCGAGGAGCGGCTCGTGGTTCCAGCGCGAGCCGAGCATGTTGAAGCCCGACGACGCGGTCGCCCTCGACGACGATCCTCTGGCTCTCGAACCGCCCCGGCACCCGCTGGAACCACGTGCGCAGGTCCGCTGGAGGGACGACCGGGTTGCCGTCGGGGTCGATGCTGACCGGCACGTAGCCCGCGGTCGTGTACTCGATGTCGAAGAACTTGGCCGAGTTGTACCAGGTGCCGCGGCGGTAGGCGACGTCGTCGCCCAGCATCGAGCGCGCGGCGAGCCGGCCCTGGTCGCGGGCCGTGTACCAGAGCTGCTCCGGGCGGCGCGAGCCGTCGTACCACGTCGACGTTCGCGCAGTCGCCGGCGGCCCAGACGTCGGGGGCCGTCGTCCGCAGGGCGTCGTCCGTCTCGATCGCCCCGTTCGCCGCCAGGCCGATGGCGCTGCCGGCGAGGAAGCCGGTGTTCGGCACGACGCCGATCGTCGAGACCACGAGGTCGGCGGCGACCTCGTCTCCCCCGACGAGGCGCACCGACGCGGATCCGCCCGTCGTCTCCGCGCCGGACGGCGTCGACGGTCGCGCCGAGACGCACGTCCAGCCCGTGCGCCCGCAGGTGCTCGGCCACGAGGGTCGCCTCGTTCCGGTCGAGCGCCACCGGGAAGTACCAGCCCTCGCGGATGACGAAGCTCACGTGGAGGCCGCGGTCGTGCAGCACCTCGGCCACCTCGACGCCGATCAGCCCGCCGCCGAGGACGGCCGCCCGCATCCCCCTCTTCGCCTCCCGATCGAGGGCCTCGAGGTCGCGCAGCGTCACGAAGTAGTGGAGCCCGGGCCCCTCGGCCCCCGGCCACGGCGCGGGACGGCCCTTCGAGCCCACGGCGAGGAGCAGCCTGTCGTACGCGAGCCGCGAGCCGTCCTCGAACGCGAGGGCGTGGCCGGGCGCATCGAGCGTCGCGACGCGCCCGCGCGCGACGCTCGAAGCGCATCCGCTCGTAGAGCCCGCGGTCGTGGGGCTCGGTGTCGCGGAGGGTCGTCTGGCCGGCGAAGACGTACATGAGGGCCGGGCGCGAGAAGAAGTGGTCGTGCTCGTCGGAGACGAGGGTGATGCGGCTCTCGTCGTCGCGGGCGCGCAGCGCGAGCGCCGCCTCCATCCCCGCCACGCCGTTGCCGAGGATCACGTAGTGCATGTGGGCCTACTCCCCGACCCACGCCGCGAGGACGGGTCGGAAGGCCGTCTCGAACGCCTCGGACGTCGGATGCCTTTTCTCCGACGATCCCCACGACCTCGCCCTCGACCCGGAGCAGGCGGACCGCACGGCCCCGGGCCTCCCCGGCGAAGCGATCGTCGAGCCGCACCCCGTGGCGCACGACGAAGACCGACACGTGGCTCGTCGCCGAGGCGTAGTAGACGTGGGGGGCGGACGACACGTCGAGGAGCGAGCAGAGCCGCGCTCCCACGAGCACGAGGTCGCCCACGTGATCGGGCACCCTCGGCAGGCGGGCGCCCTGCCGCCCGAACCACTCGCCCACGACACCCGGCTCGTCCGATCGCACCTTCGCCGGCAGGGGCCGGAACGAGAAGCAGTGGTCGTGGTCGCGGGCCAGCTCCCACGCCACGAACGGAGCGTGGCCGCGAACCCAGAGGCCGGCGACGAGAGCCGCGGCGAGCGGCAGCGCCCACCGGGCGACGGCGGGGACGCCCCTCCGGGGCCGCTCCCGGACTCGAGCCTCGAGGCCCGCCGGCAGCTCGGGGATCGGCAGGCCCCGCAGTCGGGCGCGCAGGGCGCGCTCGGCCTCGGCCTGCGCCCGGCACCCGGCGCACGTCTCGAGGTGCGCGGCGACGGCGGCCGCCGCCTCCGCCTCGAGCTCGCCGTCGACGAAGCCGGTGACGCGCTCCCGGTCGCAGCTCAACGGGTCCCCCCGCCGAGCGCGTCGCGGAGAAGCGCCCGCCCCCGGTGGATGCGGGACATCACGGTGCCGACCGGGATGCCGAGGGCCGCCGCGATCTCGGCGTAGCTCAGCTCCTGGATGTCGCGGAGCACCACGGCCTCGCGGAAGGCCTCGGGCAGGCCCCGGAGCGCGCGCTCGAGGTCCTCCCGCCCCGAAGCGAGCGCGTCCTGGGGCGGCGCCTTGCCCGGCCCCTCGCCGGTGAGCTCGACGGTCTCGGGCCGTCGCTTCGTCCGGCGGAACGCGTCGGTCCGCACCCGCTGCAGGATCGTGTGCAGCCAGGCCCGCGCGTTCGAGCCAGGGGTGAAGCGGTCGAAGGCACGGTGAGCGCGCAGGAACGTCTCCTGTACCAGGTCCTCGGCGTCGTGGGCGTTCCCCGTCATGCGGTACGCGGCCCCGAAGAGGGACCGCAGCTGGGGAAGCAACTCGGCTTCGAATCGCTCGTCGCGGTTCAAGTCGCGCCGTTCCGGGCGAGCCCCTCCGCAGGGAGGAACGCCCCCCGTCCTCCTGGTATTCCCGTGCGCTCATTGTGACATGCCCGAGCCACCTGCCGGCGAGACGAAGCCGGGGCGGCGGGAACGCGATCCAGTGACGGCATGCGACCGCCGCGACGACGCGCGAACCGGACTAGAATTCGCGCGGTCATCGGAGGTCCCCATGGGAACGCGCCACGCCGCCTTCTGCCTCTCCGCCGCGCTCGCGTCGAGCGCCCTCGCCGCTGACGGCCGAACCGCCGGAGGTCCGGGTCCAGGTCGACACGGCCGCGGTCGGCGCCCCCATCTCCCCGTACGTCTACGGGCAGTTCATCGAGCACCTGGGCCGCTGCATCTACGGGGGACTCTGGGCGGAGATGCTGGAGGACCGGAAGTTCTTCTACCCGGTGACCGGCGAGGCGCCCGCCTGGGAGATGTTCAAGCCCGGCCCCCGGTCCTGGGACGGCGCAGGCGTTCCCTACGAGCTGCTCGTCCGCTCGCCCTGGATGGTCGTGGGCGGGAAGAACGCCGTGACGATGGTCCGCGAGGGAGCCTTCGTGGGCGAGCACAGCCCGCGCGTCGCCCTGCCCGGCGGCGGCCTCGCCGCGGGCCTGGTGCAGGAGCGGCTGGGCCTCCAGGACGGCCGCGAGTACGTGGGTCGGATCGTCCTCGCCGCGGACGCCTCCGCCGCGCCCGTCGAGGTCAGCCTCGCCTGGGGCGGCGGCGGAACCGACGCGACAGACCGTGACGATCGCGGACCTCGGCGCCGGCTTCGCGACCCACGCCCTGCGCTTCCGCTCGGGCGGCACGACCGACAACGGCCGCCTCGAGATCGTCTCCCGCGGGACCGGCGCGCTTCACGGTCGGGGCCGTCTCGCTGATGCCGGCGGACAACGTCCTCGGCTGGCGCGCCGACACCCTCGCCCGCCTGAAGGAGCTGGACTCCCCCGTCTACCGCTGGCCGGGCGGCAACTTCGTGAGCGGCTACGACTGGAAGGACGGAATCGGGGACCCCGACCGGCGACCGCCGCGGAAGAACCCCGCCTGGAAGGGCGTCGAGCCCAACGACGTCGGGCCTCCACGAGTTCATGGACCTCATGCGCGAGATCGGCGCCGAGCCCTACGTCGCGGTCAACACCGGGAAGGGCGGACCGGAGTCGGCGGCCGAGCTCGTCGAGTACGCGAACGGCGCCGCCGCCACGCCGATGGGCCGGAAGCGGGCCGAGAACGGGAGCTCGCGGCCGTTCGGCGTGAGGCTCTGGGCCGTCGGCAACGAGATGTACGGGGACTGGCAGATCGGCCACATGCCGCTCGAGAAGTACGTCGAGAAGCACAGGAAGGTCGTGGACGCGATGCGGGCCGTCGACCCGAAGATCCAGCCGGTGGCGGTGGGCGCGGTCGGCGAGTGGAGCCGGACCATGCTCGGCAGCGCCTCCTCGCACATGGCCTACCTCAGCGAGCACCTCTACTGGCAGGACAAGCCGGACGTCCCCGCCCACGTCGCTCAGGCCCCGGAGGCCATCCGCCGCGTGGCCGACGCGCACCGGGCGTACCGCCGGGAGCTCGCCGCCTTGAAGGGCAAGGACATCCGCATCGCGCTCGACGAATGGAACTACTGGTACGGGCCGAACGAGTACGGGGAGCTCGGGACCCGCTACTTCCTGCAGGACGGCCTCGGGATCGCGGCCGGGCTGCACGAGCTCTTCCGCAACAGCGACCTCTTCTTCATGGCGAACTACGCGCAGACCGTGAACGTGATCGGGGCGATCAAGACGTCCGCCGACCGCGGCGGAGATGGAGCCGACCGGCCTCGCGCTCGCCCTCTACCGGCGCCATTTCGGGACGCTCCCGGTGAAGGTGTCGGGCGCCCCGTCGCCGCTCGACGTCGCGGCGGCGTGGACCGCCGACCGCTCCACCCTGACGGTGGCAGTGGTCAATCCCACGGCGGAGCCGCGACGCTTGAGGCTCGATCTCGCCGGTGCCGCGGTCAGCGGAAGGGCCCGCCGCTTCGTCCTGACCGGTTCCGACCGCTGGTCCCACAACGCCCCGGGCCGCCCCCGCGGGGTGACCGTGGCCGAGACCTCGCTCTCCGAGGGCGGGGAGACACTCGAGTCGCCGCCCCTGAGCGTGGTTCTGCACGTGCTGCCCGTGCGCTGAGACTGTCCTCCAGTCGGACGGTCGTGTCCTCGCCTCGGACATCCAACAGCCCCGACGGCGCCATCGGGGCCGGCGGCGATTCTCGGACGTCCGTCTAAGTCGTTTTTAATTAGTCTCTTACGAGGAGTCGCAAAAGAACGTACACGAGGCGGCGGTTGGCGAACCTTTTGCCCATACGACACGTCGAAGAGGTTGAGACGGGGCAACCCGGTCTCGGAAAGGAGACGGTCATGGGCACGACCATCGCAGCCGTTCAGGCGCTCTGCCCCCTCTGCGGGTCGCCCGTGCTGTCCGTGGGCCGCAGCGGGCGGGTCTTCGGGGAGGACCTCCACCCCATCCAGCTCGGGCCGGAGCTCGGCCGGAGCTACACGCTGTGCGACGACTGCGGCCTCCTCGCCAACCTGCCGACCAACCTCACGCTGAACTGAGAGGACCCGCCGCCGCTCCCGCCGCTCGGGCCGCTCGGAGTGCGCGCGCCCGGTGCTTTTCACCTTGACGCGCGAAGCCGCTCCAGAGGAAACTTCGCCGAACGTCGCGCAGTCGTCACAAACTTCCGGGGCTCGGCTCGATGGCGAGCCGGCACCGCATCCAGTCTGCTGGAGGGAGAGCGCATGCAGGACGAGACGCCCAAGGGTTCGCCGGGGCCCGGCCCCGAGGCCGCACCGACCGCGGCTGATGCCTACGCCGAGACGAAGGAGGCCTTCTCCACCACCGCGGCAGTCGTGTCCGCCGCCGTGAAGAAGGCGGTCAAGAAGGCGAAGACGGCCGCCAAGAAGGCCGTGAAGAAGATCTCCAAGAAGAAGCCCGCGAAGAGGGCGAAGAAGGTCGCCAAGAAGAAGGTCGTCAAGAAGGCCAAGAAAGCCAAGAAGGCGAAGAAGGTCGCGAAGAGGAAGGTCGCCCGGAAGGCGAAGAAGCGCTAGACCGCCTCGTCTCGCCAGCGACGACCGAATGACGGTTGGAGGGGACGCCTCGCGCGTCCCCTCTTCCTTTCTCGGCTACTCCCGGCCCCAGGTGAGGATGGCGGTCTTCAGGCCGTCGCCGCCGCGGGCGAGGCCGTGGAGCACGTCCGGGAGACGGTCGAGGGACGCCTCGCCGGTGATGAAGGCGTCCGGGTCCACCTTCCCGTCGGCGATCAGGCGGAACGCCGTGCGGATGCTCTCGGGAGTGTGGTGGAAGGTCGACTTGATCGTCAGCTCCTGGTAGTGAAGGCGCTGGGCGTCGATGCCGATCTGGGCGTCGGCCGGGCACCCGGCGAAGAGGTTCACGAGACCTCCCTTGCGAACCGCCCGCACCGCGGCCTCGGCCGTCTCCGGCAGCCCCACCGCCTCGATCACCACGTCCGGCCCGTGGCCGTTCCGCCCCCGGACGCGCAGGCGCTCGGCGAGGTCGTCCCCGGGGCCCAGGGACAGCGTCTCCGCCCCCAGCTCGCGCGCTTTCTGGAGGCGGCCCCGGTTACGGCCCACCGCGATGACGTGCGCGCCGCGGAGCCGCGCGAGGGCTACCAGCATGAGGCCGACGGGGCCGGACCCGATCACCGCGACCGTCTGGCCCTCGGCGATCCCGCTTTCGTCTATCCCGCGCACGACGCAGGCGAGGGGCTCGACCATGGCCGCCTGCCGGAAGCCGACCGCTCCGCCGAGCGGCAGCAGGTTGTGCCGCACCACCCGCGCCGGGATCCGGGCGAACTCCGCGTAGGCACCGTTCCAGAAGAGGAGGTCGTCGCAGAGGCTCGGGCTGCCACTCACGCAGTAGTGGCACTCCCCGCAGGGGGCGGAGTTCGCCACGACGACGGGGGTCCCCGGCTCGACGCTCTCGACGCCCGGGCCGATCTCCTCGACGACGCCCGCCACCTCGTGCCCGAAGATGGCGGGCGGCGTGATCATGCGGGCGTGGTAGCCCCGGCGGAAGACCTTCACGTCCGTCCCGCACGTGAGCGCCACGCGCGTGCGCAGGAGCACTTCCCCGGGATCGAGGCGCGGCACCTCCACCTGCTCGACGCGCACGTCCTCGCGGCCGTAGAGGACGGCCGCCTTCATGCGACCGGTCACCGCCTCAGCCCTCGCCGCCCGTGTGGAGCACGACCTTCAGCGTCCCCGGGCCCGGGTGCATCGCCAGGGAGAACGCCTCCCGCGCGCGGGCGATCGGCAGCCGGTGGCTCACCAGCTCGCGCACGCGCACCGTGCGGTCGAACACGAGCCGGGCCGCCTGCGGCTGCACGTCGATCGACGAGCTGTAGGCAGTCAGGATGTCCTTCTCGGAGGTGGTCAGGAGGCCCAGGTCCACCTCGGCTGTCTCTCCCCGCGACGTCGCGGCAAAGGACAGGATACGCCCTCCGGGGCGGGTGGCGTCGAGGGCCGCCGAAAAAGCCGCCGCCCCCGGGGCCGCCAGGAGCGTGCAGTCGGCGCCGCGACCCTCCGTCATGCGGCGCACCTCGCCCGGCACGTCGAGGGCCGAGTCGAGCGCGGCCGCCGCCCCGAGGGAGGAGGCCAGAGCCCGCCGCTCGTCCACGGGGTCGGAGACCAGGACCTCGCCCCCCGCCCAGCGGGCGACCTGCATCAGCAGGAGGCCGATCGGCCCCTGGCCGACGACCAGCACCGACTCGCCACGCGAGACGCCCGCCTTCCGCACGGCCTTCAGGCACGTGTTCACGGGCTCGACGAAGGCCGCCTCCTCGGAGAGGACGCCGTCCGGGATGCGGATCGTCCCCCGCTCCACGATCCAGTCGAACGCCTTCACGTACTCCGCGTACCCGCCCCCGGACGGCTCGAAGCCGGCGGTCGTGCCGTTCCTCTTGTAGAAGGCACATTGAGCGTGGAGCCCGCGCTCGCAGTAGAAGCACGCGCCGCAGGGGACGTGGTGGTGAACGACCACGCGCTGGCCCTCGCGGAACCCCGTAGTGCCCGCGCCGAGAGCGGCCACCGTGCCGGCGATCTCGTGGCCGAAGATGCGGGGGCCGGGCAGCAGACCCTTCTCGATCTTCTTGAGGTCGGTCGGGCAGATTCCGCAGGCGTCCACCCGCACGAGCATCTCTCCCGGCCCGGGCTCGGGGATGGGCACGTCCTCGACCGCGATTTCGCCCCTGCCGCGATAGACGACGGCCTTCATATGCTCAGGGGGTCTGGGGGGCCCTGGCCCTTCGGCCAGGACAAGCGGGATGCCCCCCAGGACGCTCCAGTTCGGATGTCCCCGCCATGCTGGATGACTCGGCACATGGCCGTCGGTCTCGTAGCCCGATGCTCCGGGGACTGGCAAGGGAACGGCTCCGTAGTCGACCATCCCGGGGACTGCTGGAGGGAAAAGCCCACGGCACTGCCTGACTTCCTTGTCCCGGGGGGGTGCTTCGCACCCCCCCAAGCCCCCCCGTGACGGCTGATATCGAGCGGCACGGCCGTCAGCGAAACAGGTTCCTGAGCACGAATAGCACGTTCTCTCGTCTCTCCCGGAGCCGCCGGTAGAAGTACGGAATCCAGTGCGTCCCGAAAGGCACGTAGACGCGCACGTTGTAGCCGGCGCCGACCAGCTCTTCCCAGCGCCGCTTCCGCAGGCCGTAGAGCATCTGGAACTCGAAGCGGGACGGCGCGATCTTCTGCGCGCTCGCGTGGGCGATCGTGTCGGCGATCAGGTCCTCGTCGTGCGTGGCGATGGCCGGGTGGTTTCCCGCGTCGAGGAGCAGGCGGGCGCACCGCTTGAAGGCCTCGCGGATGCTCCCCATGTCCTGAAGCGCCACTTCCGCCGGCTCCCGGTAGGCGCCCTTGCACAGCCGCACCTGGTCGCCGCGGCGCACGGTCTCCTTCACGTCGTCGGGGGTGCGGCGCAGGTAGGCCTGCAGCACGATGCCGACGTTGTCGTGCCGCTTGCGCAGCTCGTGGAAGATCTCGAGGGTGTCCTTCGTGAGCTTCGAGCCCTCCATGTCGAGGCGCACGAAGCCGCCCGCCTCCTTCGCGACGTCGAGGATGCCGGCCACGTTCTCGAGGCAGAGGTCGCGCGAGATCTCCTGTCCCATCGAGGACATCTTGATGGAGATGTTGCGCTCGATCCCGGACGGGATGAGACGCAGGAGCTCCTTCGCCGCGTCGGTCGCCCGCTTCGCGGCCTGCGCGTCGAGGACGTCTTCCCCGAGCTTGTCGAAGGTGGCCTTGATGCCCTTCGCCTGGAGCCGTTCGCCGACGCGCACCGCGTCCTGCGGCCTCTCTCCGGCGACGAAGCGCCGGGCGAAGATCGTGAGGGGATTCATCGCTTGCTCCCGCGGCCCCGCCGCGGGGCCTCGTAGGTGGCGGTGACGACGGAAGAGATGCCGCCGCGGACGCGGAAGTCGCCCTCCACGGTCAGGCGGCGGGGCTTCATCGCCCTCACCAGGTCGTCGAGGATGACGTTGGTGACGTCCTCGTAGAAGATCCCCTTGCTGCGGTAGGCCTGCAGGTAGAGCTTCAGGCTCTTGAGCTCTACGCAGAGCCGGTCCGGCACGTACGTGATCCGGATCGTGCCGAAGTCGGGCTGGCCCGTCTTCGGGCAGACCGACGTGAACTCGGGGCACGTGTGCTGGACGGTGTAGTCGCGGCCCGGGTGGCGGTTGGTGAAGGTCTCGAGGAGGGCCATTCCGGTGCCCATTCTACCGCCGCGCCGGCGGCGGAGGGGCTAGTCGCCGGCGGGCACGGGGAACGCGGCCCGCGCGGCCTCGACCTCCCGCGCGATCTCGTCGCGCAGCGAAGCGGGCCGCACCACGCGCACGTGGGGCAGGAAGCCCTTGATCCATGCCTTCAGGTCGAAGCTGGGCGCCACCTGCAGGGTCAGGCGCACGCCGCCGTCGGGCTCGTCGGCGAGCGCCTGGCTCTCGTGCCAGCTGCGCTCGCGGACGTACCCCGCGATCCCGGCCGCGAAGACCAGCTCGACCGTCTCCGCCTTCCCCCCGAAGATGCCGAAGGCCGAGCGCGCGTACTCGGAGGGGCTGAAGTCGGCCGGGATCTCGAATCCCTGATCGAGCACCTCCACCTTCTGCACCCGCTCCACTGCGAACGTCCGCACTTCGCCGTACTCGTGGGCGCGGGCGTAGAGGTAGAGGCCGCCGCGGTAGTAGACGAGGCGGTACGGGTCGAGGTCGTAGGATTTCGTGCGGCGGCTGTTGAAGGAGTAGTAGGCGACTCGCGCCTGGCGCTGGTGGAGGATGGCGTCGATGAGCCCGGCGATGACGTCCTGCTTCTTCGAGTAGTCCTTCCACGGGTCGGGGCGGGCGGAGAAGAGGTCCTGGATCCGGGAGAGAAACGGCAGGCTCTTCGCCGGCAGGGCCTCGCGGATCTTGGCGAAGGCCGACTCGAGGTCCTGTCCGAACGGCGCCCCCCCGAGGAACGAGAGCATGTTCCGGCTGAAGTAGAGCGCGGCGAGCTCGGAGAGGGTGAAGCCCTGGGCCACCTTCTGGCGGTAGCCCTCGACCAGGCGCCAGACCTTCTTGCCGCTCGCGCGGTCGTCGTAGAGGGGGAAGCCGGCCTCCTGCAGCGCCTCGATGTCGCGGCGGATCGTGCGCTCGGTGACCCCGTGCGTCGCCGCGAGCTTCGCCGAGCTCGTGAACCGCCCCGTCTCGATCGTCTTCAGGACCTTCCACTGCCGGATGACCTCGGCGTTCCTCATCGATTCGCTCCCCGCAACCCGGCATTCTACCGGCTTCGTAGTCCAGCAGCGTGGGGACTGGCCGATCCGTCGCTGCTGAAGCTATACTTCGCCTGCCCACCTCGGCGGGGCCGCATGCCCTGCCAGCCGGAGGATCCGATGCCGGATCGTGCCACCAGGCTCGGCGATGTGATCGACGACTACTGCCCGCGCTGCCGCCTGCTCCTGAACCACGACGTGACCAGCCTCTTCGCGACCGACGTGGCCAAGGTCACGTGCCGGACGTGCCACAACACTCACGACTACCGTCACGCGCAGGTGCCGCCGAAGCGCAAGACCGCGAAGAAGGAGGACAAGAAGTCGCTCATCGAGCAGGTGCTCGCCTCGATGCCGAACCCGCCGGAGCCGCCGCCCCCCCGCCCCCGGAGGCGCGGCCACAGAAGCGGGACCTCTGGGCCGAGATCGAGCGGATCAAGGCGCAGAGGAAGGGGCCGGCGTGAGGGCGGTCGACCTCATCCAGAAGAAGCGCGACGGCGGCGAGCTCACGCGGGAGGAGATCGACTTCTTCATCCGCGGCTACGCCCGCGGAGAGGTCCCCGACTACCAGGCCTCGGCCTTCACCATGGCCGTCTTCTTCAAGGGGATGACGCCCCCCGAGATCGTGGCCCTGACCGAGTCGATGATGCGCACGGGAGAGGTGCTCGACCTCTCCGACCTCCCGGGGCCGAAGGCGGACAAGCACTCGACCGGGGGGGTCGGAGACAAGACGAGCCTCGTGCTCGCCCCGCTCGCCGCCGCGTGCGGGGTGTACGTCCCCATGATCTCGGGGCGCGGCCTCGGCCACACCGGCGGGACGCTCGACAAGCTCGAGTCGATACCCGGCTTCAACGTCCGCCTCAACCTCGACCAGTTCCGCGCGGTCCTCCGCGATTGCGGCCTCGGCCTGATCGGCCAGACCCCGGAGATCGCCCCCGCCGACCGCAAGCTCTACGCGCTGCGCGACGTCACCGCCACCGTGGAGAGCCTGCCCCTCATCTCCGCGTCGATCATGAGCAAGAAGATGGCGGAGGGCATCGACGCCCTCGTCCTCGACGTGAAGTGCGGGGACGGGGCCTTCCTCCGCTCGCGCGAGGAGGCGTCCGCCCTGGCCGGGACCATGCTGGGCATCGGCAAGGGCATGGGCAAGAAGGTGGCCGCCCTCATCACTGACATGGACCAGCCCCTCGGGCGCGCCGCCGGCAACGCGCTCGAGGTCGCCGAGTGCGTGGAGACCCTGAAGGGGCGGGGCCCCACCGACCTCGAGTCGCTCTCCGTCGAGCTCGCGGCGTGGATGGTGCACCTCGCGCGAGCCGCCGAGTCGCTGGACGCGGCCAGGGTGCGCGTGCGGCAGGCCCTCGCTTCCGGGGCCGGCCTGGAGCGCTTCCGTCGCGTCGTCGAGCTCCAGGGCGGCGACCCCCGCGTCTGCGACGACCCGGGGCTCCTGCCCCAGGCCCGGGAGAAGTTGGTCGTCCGCTCCGAGCGCGACGGGCGCGTGGCGCGCCTCGCCGCCCGGGCGATCGGCCACGCCGGGATGCTGCTCGGCGCGGGCCGGGAGACCGTGGACGGCGCGATCGACCCCTCGGTCGGGCTTCGTCTTCCACAAGAAGGTGGGCGACCCGGTCGCGATCGGCGAGCCTATCGTCAGCGTCTACGTCGGCAAGGCCTCGAGGCGCGAGGACGCGCTCGCCCGGCTGGCCGAGGCGGTGGTCGTCGCCTCCGAGGCTCCCGCCCGGGGCCCGCTCGTCCTCGACATCCTGGCGTAGACTAGCCCGTCCACCGCGGAGGCTCGGCGAACCAATGGAACGACTCCTCTCCCTCCTCGGCCTGCTCGTGTTCCTGGGGATCGCCTGGGCGCTGTCCACAGACCGCAAGGCCATCAAGCTCCGAACGGTCCTCTGGGGCCTGGGCCTCCAGTTCACGCTGGCGCTCTTCGTGCTCAAGGTCCCGATCGGACAGGGCCTCTTCTCGTGGGTCGGCGCGCGGATCACCCGCCTCCTGAACCTCTCGTACGTCGGATCCGACTTCGTCTTCGGAGCGCTGGGTATCCAGGGCGGAGGACAGCTGGCAGCCAAGGCGGGCGAGGCGAACGGCACCGCGGCCGTGGGCTTCGTCTTCGCGTTCCAGATCCTCCCCACGATCATCTTCGTCGCCGCGCTGTTCGCGATCCTCTACCACCTCGGGGTGATGCAGGTGATCGTGAAGGCGGTGGCGAAGGTGATGACGCGACTCATGGGCGCGAGCGGGGCGGAGAGCCTCAACGTGGCCGCCTCGATCTTCATGGGCCAGACCGAGGCCCCCTTGACCATCCGGCCCTTCCTCAACAAGATGACGCAGTCGGAGCTGATGTGCGTCATGACGGCGGGGATGGCGCACGTGAGCGGCAGCATCATGGCCGCCTACATCGCCTTCGGGGTCGAGGCCAAGCACCTCCTCGCCGCGGTCATCATGACCGCTCCCGGCACGATCCTGCTCGCCAAGATGCTCGTGCCCGAGACGGAACAGCCGGAGACCGCCGGCACGGTCAAGCTCGACACGGAGCGGGTCGACGCCAACGTCATCGGCGCCGCCGCGCGCGGCACCACCGACGGGCTCCACCTCGCGTTGAACGTCGCGGCGATGCTCATCTCGTTCCTCTCCCTCGTCGCCCTCGTCAACCTCCTGCTCGGCCGCGTGGGAAGCTGGATCGACGTCAAGCTGAGCCTGGAGACGATCCTGGGCTACGCGTTCATGCCCCTGGCCCTCGTCATGGGCGTGCCCTGGAAGGACGCCTTCGCCATCGGCGACCTGCTGGGGACGCGCATGGTCCTGAACGAGCTGATCGCCTACTCGCGGCTGGGGGCGATCAAGGCCACTCTCGATCCCCGCACCTTCACGATCGCCACGTACGCTCTCTGCGGGTTCGCCAACTTCAGCTCGATCGGGATCCAGATCGGCGGCATCGGCGCCCTGGCTCCCGAGCGCCGGAGCGACCTCGCCCGTCTCGGCCTGCGGGCTCTTCTCGCCGGCACCTTCGCGAACTTCATGACCGCCTGCATCGCGGGAGCGCTGCTGTGAGCCTGGGCCGACGGCTGGAGGAGGCCTCCGCCTTCGTCCTGGCCCGGACCTCGCTGCGGCCGGCCATCGGCGTCGTCCTCGGCTCCGGCCTGGGGGCCTTCGCCGACGCCCTCGAGGACGCGGTCGCCGTGCCGTTCGGCGAGATCCCCCACTTCCCCGCGTCCACCGTCGTCGGCCACGGGGGAGCCCTCGTCGTCGGCCGCTCCCGCGGCGTGCCGGTGGCGGTTATGAAGGGCCGCGTGCACTTCTACGAGGGCTACCGCCTCGACGAGGTCGTCTTCCCGGTCCGGGCGCTCGGGCGCCTCGGGGTCGAGACCCTCGTGCTCACGAACGCGGCCGGTGCGATCAACGCCGCCTTCGCCCCCGGCGACCTCATGGTGATCGAGGACCACGTCAACCTCCTCGGCAACCCCCTCCTGGGACCGAACGAGGAGGCCCTCGGGCCCCGCTTCCCGGACATGAGCGAGTGCTACGACCGGGGCCTCCGCGACGTGGCGGAGACGGCCTGCCGCGCGGCCTCGGTCCGCTGCCACCGCGGCGTGTACCTCGCCTTGACCGGGCCCTCGTACGAGACGCCGGCCGAGATTCGCATGCTCAGGACGCTGGGGGCCGACGCCGTGGGCATGTCCACCGTCCCCGAGGTGATCGCGGCGCGCCACATGGGGTTGCGGGTGGTGGGCCTCTCCTGCCTCACCAACATGGCGGCGGGGGTCACGGACCGGAAGCTCGACCACCGCGAGGTCCTGGAAACCGGCGAGCGCGTGAAGGCGGCCCTCCTCGAGGTGCTCGCGCGCATCGTCACGGAGGCGGCGAGGGAGCGATGAGGAAGCATCGGCCGGCGAAGACACGCGCGGCGAGGCGCGGCGGCCCGACACGGTCGATGCTCGCCGCCATGGCCGCCCTGGCCCGCGAGGCCCGGGATCGCGCCCAGGCCCCCTACTCGCGCTTCAAGGTGGGGGCGGCGCTCAAGACACGGACGGGTGAGATCGTGACGGGCTGCAACATCGAGAACGCGTCGTACGGCCTCTCGATGTGCGCCGAGCGGGTGGCGGTCTTCAAGGCGGTCTCCGAAGGTCTCGACGACTTCGATGTCGATCGCCGTGGTGGCCGACTCGAAGCGGCTGACCCCTCCGTGCGGGCCCTGCCGTCAGATCCTCTGGGAGTACTGCGGCGACGTGCTCGTCCACATGGCCGACCTCCGGGGCCGCTCGCGAACGATGCGCCTCGGCGAGCTGCTGCCGATGCCGTTCGACGGCGGCCACCTCTAGCCCGGACTATTCATGAAGTCCGCTTGACCATCTTCATGAATTGTCCGATCTCGTTGGTTTTCGATGGCCGTGCGGCCACGAGCCGCACCAACTCCCAGCCCACGCTGTCACTACCGGGCCATGCCTCATCACGGCCGTCACGGGCAGTCTGACGGCTCCAGGACGGATCATTCACTCGGACGATCGCACGGCCTCGTGAATGATCCGGGTCAGAGCCCGGCGACGCCCGCGTCCGATCAGGCCTCCTCCGCGAACCCGCGGCGGATCCTCTCGCCTTCGTTTCGGATGGCCGACTCGTCGCGGCCGAGGTCGCGGAGCAGCCGCTCGGCCAGGGCGGCCGCCGCCTCCGCCTCCTCGAAGCAGGCGGCGTCGGCCCCGGCCAGCTCCAGCTCCGCCCGCTCCCGCAGGTAGCGGGCCCGCACGAGGATCCGGCACGACGGGTTCAGCTGTCGGGCGGCGGTGATCATCGGGCCGCGGTTCACGGAGTGAGGCAACGTCACGACGAGGTGGCTCGCGCGGGCGATGCCGGCCTTCTCCAGGATGTCGGCGTGGCTCGCGTCGCCGTAGAGGGCGAGGCGCCCCTCGGCGGCGAGCGCGCCCACCGTCTCGAGGTTGAGATCGATCACGACCGTCTCCACTCCGGCCTCACGAATGAGCCGATCGACCGTCCGTCCCACCGGGCCGTACCCCACCACCACCGCGAGGCCGCCGGCTCGCTGCTCGATGGCGTGCGCGGCACCCGCGTTCACCCGGTCGCGGCGGCGCTCCGGCGCGCGCCTCCAGCAGCCGGGAGAGCCAGGGCCTTCGCCGTACGAGGGCCTCCAGGGGCTCGAGCCCGCGGAAGAGGAACGGGTTGATCGAGATCGAGACGATGGCGCAGGCGACGATCACGTTGTAGCCGGCGTCGGGAAGGAGACGGTGGTGCCGGGCGAGCCCGCCGAGGATGAACGAGAACTCGCCGACCTGGGCGAGGCCGAGGGCGGCGACGAGCGCGGTGCGCGTCGAGTAGCCGAGGGCGGCGACCACGGCCAGCGCCACGAGCGGCTTCCCCACCAGCACCACGGCCAGGGCGCCGAGGACGAGGGCGGGCTCGCGGAGAAGGAAGGCGGGGTCGAACAGCATCCCGACCGAGACGAAGAAGAGCACGGCGAAGGCGTCCCGGAGGGGCAGGGCGTCCGCGGCCGCCTGGTGGCTGACCGGCGACTGCCCGACCACCATGCCGGCGAGGAAGGCGCCGAGCGCCATCGAGGCGCCGAAGAAGAGCGCCGACCCCGTGGCCACCGTGACCGCGATCGCGAGCACCGTCAGGGTGAAGAGCTCGCGCGAGCGCAGGCGGGCCGCCATCTCCAGCATGCGGGGGACGACGCGGGAGCCGGCGAACGCGACGACGCCCACGAGGACGACCAGCTTCGCGATCGCCACTCCGAGGGAGGGCAGCAGGCCGCGCGAGAACCCCGCGGGGCCGCTCCCCGCGGCGAGGGCCGGGATGACGACGAGGATGGCCACCGTCAGGACGTCCTCGACGAGGAGCCACCCGACCGCGGCGTGGCCGTGGGTCGTGGCGAGCAGCTGGCGGTCCTCCAGCACGCGCATGAGGACGACGGTGCTGGCCACGGCGAGGGCCATGCCGAGCACGAGCCCCGAGGACGGCGCCCATCCGAAGGCCAGGCCCGAGGGCGAGGCCGAGCAGCGTGGAGACCCCGCTCTGCAGGAGGGCGCCGGGGATCGCGATCCCCTTCACCGCCAGCAGGTCCTTGATGTGGAAGTGCAGGCCCACGCCGAACATGAGGAGGACGACGCCGATCTCGGCGAGCTGGGCGGCAAGGCTCACGTCGCCGACGAAGCCCGGCGTGTGGGGACCGATGACGACGCCCGCGAGCAGGTAGCCGACGATCGGCGAGAGGCCGATCCTCTGGGCGAGGACGCCCAGGAGCCAGGCGCTCGCCAGGGCGGCCGCGATCGTCGTGACGAGGGGGATCTCGTGCGGCACTTCTGCTTCCGCCGGGCGGTCGACCCCGGCTCAGCCGCCGTAGACGACGATGTCCCTGAGGTTCCGGTACTTCTCGTTGTAGTCGAGGCCGTAGCCGACCACGAACTCGTCCTCGATGGTGAAGCCCACGTAGTCCACGTGCACGCTCACCAGCCGCCGGGCGGGCTTCGAGAGGAGCGCGACCACCTTGAGCGAGCGCGGGCCCCGCGCCTTCAGGAGGTTCACCAGGTAGTTCAGGGTGAGCCCCGTGTCCACGATGTCCTCGACCACCAGGAGGTCGCGGCCCTCGAGCCCCTGGTCGAGGTCCTTGACGAGCTTGACCTCGCCGGACGACTTGGTGGCCTTCCCGTAGGACGAGACGGCGATGTAGTCCAGGGTGAGAGGAAGGTCGATGGCCTGGGCCAGGTCGGTCATGAAGGGGCACGCCCCCTTCAGGACGCCCACGAGGTGGGGCTCTCGCCCCGCGTACTCGGCGGCTATCTGCTTGCCCATCTCCACGATCCGGCCCTGGATCTGGTCGAAGGAAAGTAGCACCTTCATCACGCCGCCTCCTCGCGCGGAGGGCGATCATAGCCCGTCCGGCGCCTGCCCCGCCAGGCTCGAGATGGCTCGAAAGGACGTTGACGAGTGAGCGGCGGCCGAAATAGGATTCTGCCCTCGTCGTCTCCCCGCCGGATCCAGGCGTCCAACCCCGGAGGTCGAATCCAGATGAAGCGGTCCGAGCGCATTTCCGCCGGAGGGCTCGTGTGCCTCGCCGGCGCCCTCGCGACTCGGGCCTCCGGCGCGCGCCTCGGCACGGATCCGACGAACACTTGCTCAGGAGAACTCGAATGAAGCTCACCGTCCGCAGGACAATCGGCCTGCTCGCGTTTGGCGCCTGGCTGTGGCCGGCCGGTCACGTCCACGCGCAGGGCGTGACCACCGGCTCCGTCACGGGCATCGTGCACGATGCCCAGAAGCAACCCGTGCCGGGCGCGACCGTCGTCGCGGTGCACGAGCCCTCGGGCACCCGGTACAAAGCCGCCAGCCGCACGACGGAGGTTCTCCAGCTCCGGACATGAGGGTCGGCGGCCCCTACACCGTCACGGTCTCCCTCACGGGATTCCAGGCCCAGACGACCAGGACGTCGTCGTCAGCCTCGGCAGCGACCCGACCTCGACGCTCGACCTGAAGCGCTGGCGACGTCACCGAGGAGGTCGACCGTCACCGCCCAGTCCTCCGAGGTCTTCAGCTCCGCCCGGACACGGCGCCGCCACCAACGTCGCCGGGAGGCCATCGCAGACGCTGCCGACCATCGGCGCCGCATCAACGACTT
Organism: uncultured Acidobacteriota bacterium; assembly: GCA_963697835.1. Classification (GTDB taxonomy): domain Bacteria; phylum Acidobacteriota; class Vicinamibacteria; order Fen-336; family Fen-336; genus DATBSL01. The sequence goes on from CAVOPG010000002.1 coordinate 941,771, forward strand.
CGCCCGCCTGAACCCGTACTTCGCCTCGACGGCGATCGGCGGCCGATCAGCAACGCCGTGTCCGTCGCGGGCCGCAACAACCGCTACAACAACATCCAGATCGACGGCGCCGTACAACAACGACCTCTTCGGCCTCGCGGCCAACGGGGCGCCCGGGCGGCCAGGCCGAGCACGCAGCCGATCTCGCCTCGACGCGATCCAGGAGATCCAGCTCCTCGTCGCCCCCTACGACGTCCGCCAGGGCGGCTTCTCGGGCGGCGGCGTCAACACGGTCACCCGCAGCGGGACGAACGAGTTCCGCGGGACCGCCTACTAGTTCTGGCCGCAACCAGGACCTCGTCGGCGACGGCCCGACCGGACACGGCCGTTCGGCGACGTTCAACGACAAGCAGTTCGGCGGCCAGCCTGGGCGGCCCGATCGTCGAAGGACAAGGCGTTCTTCTTCGTCGAACGCCGATCTGCCGCGCCGCAACGACGCCCGACCGGCTACTCGGTCGGCGGCAGCTCGGGCCAGGACTTCGGGCACGCAGGCCGAGGCCCGAGCGCTTCGCTCGACATCCTGCAGACCAAGTACGGCTACGACCCGGGCGCCTACAGCCAGGAGTTCATCCGCGAACACCGACAACGACAAGGTCTTCGCGCGGCTCGACTTCAACCTCAGCACCGCAACACCGGCTCACCGTGCGCCACAACTACATCGACGGCGTCAACGACCTCGTACGGCTCGCCAACGGCTCGACCACCTACAACTTCCCCGACCACTTCTACCAGTTCAACAGCACGACCAACTCCACGGTCGTCCAGCTCAACAGCACGTTCGGCACGCCGGTGCAACGAGCTGCGCGCTCACCTACCAGCGCATCCGCGACGTCCGCGACGGCCGACCGACCGACTTCCCCCAGGTGCAGGTCGACCTCGCCGACGGCTCGCGTCTCCGGGCCGGCACCGAGCAGTTCTCGACCGCCAACGCGCTCGACCAGGACATCTTCGAGCTGCACGGACGACTTCACCTGCAACCGCGGCAAGCCACACGCATCACCGTCGGCACCCACAACGAGTTCTTCAAGTTCCGGAACCTGTTCATCCGCGACAACTTCGGCACCTACCGCGTTCGCGAGCCTGGACCTGTTCGAGCCGGGCCTCGCCCAGCAGTACGACTACAGCTTCTCGGTGACGGGCGAGCCCGCAGCAGGCCGCGCGACTTCAGCGTCAACCAGTTCGGCTTCTACGCGGGCGACCAGTGGCGCGTCACGCCGCAGCCTCACGCTGACCTACGGCCTGCGCGCTCGACATGCCCGTTCTTCCCCGACAAGCCCACGGCCGAACCCCGGCCTCGGTGCGCCATCTTCGGCTACGCGACCGGACGTCGCCGCCGAATCCCGACGATGTTCGTCGCCCCGCGCTCGGCTTCAACTGGGACGTCAAGCGGCGACGGCAAGCGGCAGCTGCGCGGCGGCAGCGGGCATCTTCACGGGCCGCACGCCCTACGTGTGGCTCTCGAACCAGTACGGCAACACCGGGATCGAGTTCCAGCGCATCGGCGCGAGCTTCAACGCCAGCGAACCGCATCCCGTTCGTGACCGATCCCGTTCAACCAGCCGACGAGCGTGACCGGTGCCGCCGCGGGCACGTTCGCCAACGAGATCGACCTCGTCGACCCCGACTACAAGTTCCCCGCAGGTCTTGCGCGGCAACGTCGCCTACGACCAGCGACCTCGGCTTCGGGAACCTGATCGCGCACGGTGGAGCTCTCTCGGGTCCACGACCTTCAAGGACATCGCCTACAACAACGCTGAACCGCATCCCGGGCCCGACCACGCCTCTTCGACGGCCGGCCGATCTTCGTGCGGAAGGACAACGACCTACAGCGACGTCGCACTCTCCTGACGGAACACCGACCAGGGCTACGCAGTGGAGCATCGACCGGCAAGCTGGAGCGGCCCTTCCGCAACGGGCTTCTACGCCAGCGCCGTCCTACATCTACGGCCGCTCGAAGTCGATGAACGACGGCACGTCGAGCCAGGCGCTCTCCAACTGGCGCTTCGTGTACGTGCCGGGGCGACATCCAACAACCCCCCTCTCGCCAACTCGAACTTCGATCCCGGGCCACCGCATCAACCTCGCCGCTGTCCTACGAGCTCGAGGTGCCTGAAGCACTTCGCGGCGCCGATGGTGTCGTTCTTCTACAAGGGCAGACCGGCCGCCCGTAGTCGCGTGCTACTGCGAACACGGCGACGTCAACAACGACGGCACGGCTCGGCAACGACCTCATCTACGTCGCCGGCGAGCGTCGACGAGGTCGTCGTACGCGGGCGGCACGCCGCAGCAGCTCGAGGCCTTCATCGCCGGGGACGAGGGGCTCTCCGCACAATCGCGGCCGGATCGTGCCGCGCAACGCCAGCCGGTCCCGACTGGACGAACAGCCTCGACTTCCGCCTCGCGTTCGAGGGCCTCCTCGACCAGCGGAAGCGCACGGTCTGGAGTTCACCGTCGACGTGCTCAACCTCCTGAACCTGTTCAACCAGCGACTGGGGTCGAGCGACTTCGAGCCTTCACCTCGAACCAGAACGTCGCCCCCATCCGGTACAGCGGCATCGACTCGGCCAGCGGCAAGCCCACCTACGACATCGCCACCCTCGCCAGCCCGACCTTCACGAAGTTCAACACCGACGACCTGCGCTCGCGCTGGCAGGCTCAGTTCGGCGTCCGCTTCCGGTTCTAGTCGTCGCCGTCCGGGGCCGGGGCCGAGCGGGCCGTTCCCCGCCCGGCCCCGTCTCTTCCGCCGCACGCCGTACGGCGGCTCCCGACCGGGCCGTCGGCTTCGGCGGATACCCCGTCGTTCCTCCGGCAGCTGGCCGCCGGTAACGCGTGCAAAATCTCGGATCTTTTGCCGGGCGCCCTTCGTTAGACCAAGTGATGCCCGCGGGGCCGGTTGCCCGTGAGAGGTGCACCTTGCGCCCGTGGGGTAGAATCGCCCCTCGCCGACGGTGCATCACGCCGATGGCAAGCCTGGAGGTCACGAAGGACATGAGAGCTAGGATTACGGCATCGGTCGCGCTGCTGCTCGGCATCGCGCTGGCCGCGGCTACGCCAGCCGCGGCACAGACTCCCTCGGCCACCACGCCGCAGGTGCCGGCCACGGCGCCGCCGCCGCCCCCCACCCCGTACCCGGAGCCCACGGCCCTGGGCCCCGGCCAGGAGCTCCGGCTGTCGCTCGACGAGGCCGTCCAGCGGGCTCTCGCCAACAACAACGACATCTCCGTCGCCCGGTACGACCCCGACATCAGCGAGCAGAACGTCGTCTCCGCCGCCGGTTACTACGACCCGTTCCTGTTCGCGAACCTGAGCCACAACTCGACGGACACCAAGGGCACGAACGCCTTCAGCGGAGGCGCGACCGTCAACACCAAGACGGGACCTCTGGAACTTCGGGCTCGGTCTCCCCATCCAGACCGGCGCGCAACTTCAGCGTCGCCTTCAACAACAACAAGCAGGACACCAACAACAGCTTCACGACCTTCAACCCGGTCTACAACTCGTCGCTCTCGATCGGCGTCACCCAGCCGCTGCTCAAGAACTTCAAGATCGACTCACCCCGCTACCAGCTCAGGATCGCCAAGAAGAACCGCGAGATCTCGGACGTGCAGTTCCACCAGACGATCGTCAACACCATCGCGGTCGTCAAGGGCTACTACTACGACCTCATCTACGCGTTCGACAACCTCGAGGCGGCGCGGAAGAACCTCGACCTCGCCAAGAAGCTGCTCGACGAGAACGAGATCCGCGTGAAGGTCGGGACGATGGCCCCCCTCGACGTGGTCAGCGCCCAGTCCGAGGTGGCGAGCCGCGAGGTGGACGTGATCATCGCGGAGAACTACCTCGCCCAGGCCCAGGACAACCTCAAGCAGGTCATCTTCGCCCAGAACGACCCCGCGATGTGGGCGACCCAGCATCGTGCCGGTCGACCGCCCGAGGGCCGAGCCCTTCCCGGTGGACACCGAGGCGGCCGTGCGCAACGCGCTCGACAACCGGACCGACATCGTCGCCGCCCGCAAGGGCCTCGAGCGCTCCGACCTCACGGTGAGCTTCACCAAGAACCAGCTCCTGCCCCAGCTCGATCTCGTCGCGAACTACGGGGGCGCGGGCGCCGGCGGCACCCAGCTCATCCGCGATCCCCCGCTCGGCGGACCCGTCGTCGACACGGTCCCCGGCGGGTACGGCGACGCGCTGAGCGACGTCTTCGGCCGCGACTACCCGACGTGGACGATCGGCGCCAACGTCTCCTACTCCATTCCCAACCGCAGCGCCAAGGCCCAGGCCGCGTCGGCCCGGCTCAGCCGCGACCAGACGCTCGCCTCCTTCCGCCGGCTCGAGCTGCTGGTGGCGGCCGGAGGTGCGGACGGCGGCCCGCGGCGTGGAGTCGGGCTTCAAGACCGTCGCGTCCACGAGGGCCGCGCGCGTGCTCGCGGAGCAGAGCCTCGACGCCGAGGAGAAGAAGTTCGCCGCCGGGATGTCCACGAACTACTTCGTCACGCAAGGCCAGCGCGACCTCGCGCTGGCCCGCGTGAACGAGCTCGCCGCCATCTCGAACTACCACAAGAGCCTCGTCAACTTCCAGCGCGTGCAGGAGGCCGGCGTCTCGGGCAGCGCCACCGTGACCGTGCTCAGCGGCGGCGCCAGCAGCGCTCAGGCCAGCCAGGCCATTCGATCGGGCGCCGCGGCGGCTTCGACCCAGTCCAGCTCGAGCCCGTTCTAGCTTCGTCTCCGCCGGTCGCGAAGGGGGGCCACCCGGCCCCCCTTCTTTCGCCTGGCCCCATTTACACGGTCTTTACAGGGCCCGGTCGCCTCGGCGCATCCTCCTGCGCGGGGGCTGGTCTAAACTGATGTCATGGCCCCGAAGAGACGGCGTCTCGTCTGGCTCCTGCTCATCCCGCTCGTCCTCGTGGCCGGGCTCTTCGCGATCCGGGCCCGGCACGACACGCCTCGTTACGCGACCGTCGCCGTCGACCGCGGCGACGTCGCCGACGTCGTGGGCGCGACCGGTGTCCTCCAGGCGGTGATCACCGTACAGGTGGGCTCTCAGGTCTCGGGGACGATCAGCCGAGCTTTTGCGCCGACTTCAACTCGACGGTGAAGAAGGACCAGGTGATCGCGAAGCTGGAGCAGTCGGCCTTCGTGGCCCGGCTCAACCAGGCGAAGGCCAACCTGGCGTCGGCCCGGGCCAACGTCGACCGCTCCCAGGCCGCCATCGACGACGCCAAGCAGAAGTACGAGCGGGCGAAGGAGCTCGCCGCGCAGGACCTCGTTCCCGCCGTCCGACCTCGAGTCCGCGCGCGCGACCTACGAGGGCGCCGTCGCCCAGCACCAGGCGAACAAGGCCGCGGTCAAGCAGGCCGAGGCCGCGCTCAACCAGGCCCAGGTGGACCTCGACCACACGGTCATCACCGCGCCGGTCGACGGCGTCGTGCTCGCGCGCAACGTCGACGTCGGCCAGACGGTGGCCGCTTCGTTCCAGGCCCCGGTGCTCTTCGTGATCGCCAACGACCTGACCCACATGCAGGTGAACGCCTCGATCGACGAGGCCGACATCGGCCGCGTGCGCGCGGGGCAGGACGTGACCTTCGGCGTCGACGCCTTCCCGGACGACACCTTCCGCGGCCGCGTCGAGCAGGTGCGCCTGCAACCCGTCACCACCCAGAACGTCGTCACCTACAACACGATCATCAGCGTCGACAACCAGTCGCTTCGCCTGATGCCCGGCATGACGGCCACGGTCTCGGTCATCGTGCGCAGGCGGGACAACGTCCTGCGCATTCCGACGGCGGCCCTGCGCTTCCGACCCGAGGGCTTCGAGGAGAAACGCGGCGCCCGACCGGGCGGCGCGGGGCCGGGCGGGGCAGGAGCGGGAGGCGCACCCGCCGCGGCCAGCGTGGGTCAAGGCGCGAGGCCCGGAGGCGGCGGCCAGGGACCGGGCAGCGCCGGCGGGGCGCGGGCGGGGCGTGGCGGCGGCGCGCCGAGGGCGGGGAGCGGCCCGCGAGCGGCGCCCACGGCCGGCCGGGCCTCGTCTTCGTGCTCGGCCCCGCTGACGAGCCGAAGCCGAATCCCGTGCGCCTCGGCCTCTCCGACGGACGCGTACGTCGAGGTGGTCGAGGGCCTGGACGAGGGAGCGAAGGTCGTGACCGGCGTCGAGGATGCTCGCGCGCCGCGCCCACAGCCCTCGGCGAGCGGCAGCAACAACCCGTTCCAGCCGGGCCGGTTCCAGCCGAGGACCCGCTGAGCCCATGCCGCCTCTCATCGAGATCGAGGGCCTGCGCAAGGACTACCACGTGGGCGACGTCACGGTCCCCGCGCTGCGCGGCGTCGACCTCGCGATCGACAAGGGCGCCTTCGTGGCGGTGGTGGGCGCCTCCGGCAGCGGCAAGTCGACCCTCATGAACATCCTGGGACTCCTCGACCAGCCCACCGCCGGCCGCTACCGGCTCGCGGGCGAGGACGTCTCCGGCCTCGATCGCGACCGCCGCGCCACGCTCCGCAACCGCACGATCGGCTTCGTCTTCCAGAGCTTCAACCTCCTGCCCCGCACCTCGGCCCTCGAGAACGTGGAGCTGCCCCTCCTCTACAACGGCTCGCACCTGTCCGACCGACGAGCGGCACCGGCGCGCGCGGGACCTGCTCGACCGCGGTCGGGCTGGGCAGCCGCGTGCACCACACCCCGGCGCAGCTGTCGGGCGGCCAGCAGCAGCGCGTCGCCATCGCCCGCTCGCTCGTCAACACTCCCGAGCTGATCCTCGCGGACGAGCCGACCGGCAACCTCGACAGCCGGACGAGCGTCGAGATCATGGAGATCCTGCAGCGGCTGAACCGCGAGACCGGACTCACCGTGCTGGTGATCACGCACGAGCGCGACATCGCCGAGTACGCCGAGCGCGTGATCGCGTTTCGTGACGGCCGGGTGGTCAAGGACGAGCCGGTCACGGAGCGGCGCGACGCCGCGGCCGAGGTCCGGGCCCTGCCCCCGCCGGAGGAGGTCGCGTGATCCGCGAGGTCCTGAACATCCTGCGCATCGCCTTCCGGGCCCTCGCCCGCAACAAGGTGCGCTCGGCCCTCACCGCGCTCGGCGTCATCATCGGGGTCGCCTCGGTCATCGCGATGATCGCGCTCGGCTCCGGGGCGCGCGCCGCCATCGACGAGCAGATCCAGAGCACGGGCACGAACGTCGTCTACGTCTCCTCGGGCAGCTGGAACCGGCCCGGCGCCGCGCACGGCGGCATCGGCACCGTCCAGACCCTCACCCTCGAGGACGCGACGGCCATCCGCGACCAGGTGGCGACGGTGAGCCGCCTGACCCCCGTCGTCCGGGGCCGCGCGCAGGTGGTGGCGGGGAACCAGAACTGGAACACGTCGATCGAGGGCGGCAACGAGGACTACCTGGTCGTCCGGAACTGGCCGATCGCCGAGGGCGCGAACGTCAGCCCGCGCGACGTCCTCGTGGCCGACAAGGTCTGCCTCCTCGGCGACACCGTGGCGAAGACCCTCTTCCCCGGCGACGATCCCGTGGGCCAGGTGATCCGCGTGAAGAACCTCCCCTTCCGCGTCATCGGCGTCCTGTCGCCGAAGGGCCAGGGCCAGTGGGGCCAGGACCAGGACGACATCGTGATCGCGCCCTACACCACCATCCAGAAGAAGCTCCTGGGCATCACGTACATCCAGCAGGTGATGATCTCGGCCACCCGCGCCGACGCCGTCGAGACGACCGCCGTCGAGGTGACGCGCCTGCTGCGCCAGCGGCACCGGATCCAGAACCCCGAGGAGGACGACTTCTCGGTGCGCACGGTCGAGGAGATGGCCCAGACCCGCACCCAGCTCGCCCAGACGATGACCGGGCTGCTGATGAGCGTCGCCTCGGTGAGCCTCCTCGTCGGCGGGATCGGGATCATGAACATCATGCTCGTGTCGGTCACGGAGAGGACGCGCGAGATCGGCCTGCGCATGGCGGTCGGCGCGCGGACGCGGGACATCCTGAGCCAGTTCCTGACCGAGGCCGTCAGCCTGTCCGTCCTCGGCGGCCTCGTCGGAATCGCGCTCGGCGTCGGCGTCTCGGGCAGCCTGACCCGGGTGCTCGGCTGGCCGACGATGATCACCCCGGCGGCCATCCTCGCCGCCTTCGCCTTCTCCGCCGCGGTCGGGATCTTCTTCGGCTACTACCCCGCCCGCAAGGCGGCGAATCTCGACCCGATCGACGCGCTGCGCTACGAGTAGCGGTTAGAATGCGGCCGTGAGCGCCACCCTGCTCCTGGCCGCCGGCCTGCTCCTCGCCGGCCCTCCCGGCCCCGCTCCCGGGGAGGCCGTGGTGACGGCCACGGTCGAGAACATGTACTCGGCCGCGGACGAGAGCGTGGACGTCGTCAGCCAGGCGACGCTCGGCCAGGTCGTGGACGTGATCGAGACGAGCGGGGCCTTCGTGCGCGTGCGCACCCCCGACCGCTACGCGGGGTGGCTCCTCCGAACCGCGATCGTCCCGTACGCGGACGCGGACGCCCCGCGCTACGCGCGGTCGGGGCGGGTGGTCGAGGTGACGAGCCTCATGGCGAACGTCTACCGCGACCCCGACGTGACAACGGCCCGGCCGAAGGCGCAAGCGCCCCTCGCCACGAGGCTCGAGGTTGCGGGCGACGGCCCCACCGAGCGATGGCTCGCGGTGCGCCTCCCGGCGGGCGACATCGGCTACGTGCAGAAGGGGGACGTCAGGGCCGCGGACCCCGCGGCCCCACGGCGCCGCGGGTCGGGGGAGGACGTCGTGGCGACGGCGCGCCGCTTCCTCGGGGTCCCGTACCTCTGGGGAGGGATGACCGTGCAAGGGATCGACTGCTCCGGGCTCGCGAGCCGGGCCTACCATGCGAACGGCGTGGACATCCCGCGCGACGCCGACCTGCAGTTCGCGGACCCGGGCGCCGTCCCGGTGGAGCGCCCGGAGCTCCGGCCGGGCGACCTCCTCTTCTTCGGGACGGACGCGGCGAACGTCACCCACGTCGGGCTCTACCTGGGCGACGGGCGCTTCATCAACGCGACGACGCACGAGACGCCGGTCGTCCGCGAGGACCGCCTCGACGATCCCCACTGGTCTTCGCTCTACCAGGGAGCGCGGCGCCCGCGTTGACCGCTCTCCTCCTGGCCGGCCTGCTGTCCGCCGCCCCGGCGGACACCCTCGTGGTGGGCACCCTCGCCGACCCCGCCAGCCTCGCGCCGCACCAGGCCACCGACATCGTGGCCGCGGAGATCGTAGCCAGCGTCTGCGAGACGCTCGTCCGGGTCCGCCCCGGCTCGCTCCGCCCCGAGGGGGTCCTCGCCACGACCTGGGCCAGCCCCGACCCGCGCGTGTGGACCTTCACCCTGCGCGAGGGCGTGCGCTTCCACGACGGCGCCCTCCTCGATGCCGACGCCGTCGTCGGGAACCTCGAGCACCTCCGCCGCGAGAGAGCTTTCCCGGGGCGCGCCGAGCGGCTCGGGCCGAACGTGGTCCAGATCAGGCTGGAGCGGCCGAACGCGGCTCTCCTCTCCACGCTGTCGCAACCCTTCTTCGCCATGCAGAGCCCCGCTCGTCTCAGCGGCCCCGGAAGCGACGTGCCGGTCGGCACGGGCCCGTTCCGCCTCGCGGCAAGGAAGCCCGGGACGGTGGAGCTCGTCGCGTTCGCGGGCCACTGGGCGGGGCCGCCCCGCACGCTGAACCTCGTCTTCCGGCGGTTCTCCGGCGAGGAGGCCCTCGCCGCCGCCCTCGCCGGCGGCGAGGCCGACGTGTCGTCCGCGATCGGCCCGGCCGGCGCGGCCCGTCTCCGGTCCGAGGCCGGGGTCACCCTCGACTCGCAGACCGGCCTCAACGTGATCTACCTGGCCGTCAACGACGAGAGGCCGCCTCTCGCCGACACCCGCGTTCGACGCGCGCTCTCCCGCGGGATCGACCGCCCGGGTCTCGTGCGGGAGGTGCTCGCGGGCCACGCGGAGGTCGCCCACACGCCCCTGCCTCCCACCCTCTTCGGCCACGACACGCGCACGCGGGAGCTCGTCCTCGATCGCGAGTCCGCCCGCCGTCTCCTCGCCGCCGCGCACCTGCCCGAGGGCTTCGAGACGACGCTCACCGTCTCGCGCTCGCCTCGTCCCTACCTTCTGGAGCCGCTGCGGGTGGCCGCCCGGCTCCGCGACGACCTCGCCCGCGTGGGGGTCGCGGTCCGCCTGCGCGAGGTCACCTGGACCGACCAGGTGGGGCTCACCTCGCGCGGGGACTTCGACCTCGCGCTCCTCGGGTGGCAGGCCGACACCCTGGACCCGAACGACTTCCTGACCGCGCTCCTCGACTCGGGCTCCATCGGCACCACGAACCGCAGCCGCTACCGGAGTGCCGCGATGGACGGCCTTCTGAAGCGGGCCCGCATGGACGCCGCGCCGGGCGCCCGCCTCGCCCTCTACCGCGAGGCGCAGGATCTCTTCCAGAAGGACATGCCGTTCGTCCCGCTCTACCACTCGTCGGTCTTCACCGTGCACCGCCGCGAGGTGCGCGGCCTCGTCATCGGCCCCACCGGCATCCTGAGGTACGACAAGGCATGGAAGCAGCCGTGACGCGTCCCCGGCGCGCCGCGATCCACGGCACCTTCGACCGCCTCGCCCGCTCGAGCGAGTACGGCCGCATCGTCAGCGAGCGCGACAGCGCGAAGTAGGGTGGCTCAGACCTCCGTGCGAACCAGGTCGTCGAAGGTCTCGCGGCGGCGGACGAGGCGGACGCGGCCGTTCTCGACGAGGGCCTCGGCGGCGCGCGGGCGCATGTTGTAGTTCGAGGACATGGCGAAGCCGTACGCTCCCGCGTCTCGCACCGCGAGAAGGTCCCCCGGCTCGGGTCGCTCGAGCTCGCGGCGCCGGGCCAGGAAGTCGCTCGTCTCGCAGACCGGCCCCACCACGTCCACCAGCTCCGCCGCCCGCCCGCGCGAGACGACCGGCTCCACCCGGTGGAAGGCGTCGTAGAGCGCCGGCCGCAGCAGGTCGTTCATGCCTGCGTCCACGACCACGAACTTCTTCCCGTGACCGCTCTTCACGTACAGGACGCGGGTCAGCAGCACGCCGGAGCCCGCCACCAGCGACCGGCCGGGCTCGAGGACGAGGGTCAGCGGCAGCCTGAGGACGGCGGGAAGGATGGCCGAAGCGAGGCCGGACGCGTCGGGCGCGCCCTTCCCGTCGTAGCTCACGCCGAGGCCGCCCCCGACGTCGATCGTCTGAAGGGGGAAGCCCTCGTCGAGCAGCTGCCGGCTCAGGCTGGCCAGCGCGCGCGCCGCGGCCGCCAGAGGCTCGAGGTCGGTGATCTGCGACCCGATGTGGCACTGCAGGCCCACGATGGCCACCCCGGCGCGCTCTCGCGCACGGCGCAGGATGCCGGGGGCCAGGCCGATGTCGATGCCGAACTTGGCCTCGCGCAGGCCGGTCGAGATGTAGGGGTGCGAGCGCGAGTCGATGTCCGGGTTGACGCGCAGCGAGATCCGGGCGGTCGTGCCGCGCGAGGCCGCCGCCACGGCGATGCGCCCGATCTCCTCCTCGCTCTCCGCGTTCCACTCGCCGATGCCGTGCTCCAGGCCGAGGGCGATCTCCGCGTCCGTCTTGCCGACACCGGCGAAGACGATCCGCTCGGGAGGGAAGCCGGCGCGCACGGCGGCGAGCAGCTCGCCCCCGGACACGATGTCGGCGCCCGCCCCGAGGCCGGCCATGAGCCGGAGGATCGCGCCGTTCCCGTTGGCCTTGACGGCGTAGCAGATCCGATGCGCGACCGGCGCGAAGGCCGCCTGGTAGGCCCGGAACGCCTGCTCGATCCCGGACCGGCTGTAGACGTAGAGCGGAGTCCCGAGCTCGCGCGCCGCCTCCTCCAGGGACACTCCGTCGCACCGAAGCTCGCCGCCGGAAGTCGCGAAGCCGGTCACTCCCCACCTTCCCGGGCGTTCGTCCCACGGCCGCCCGACTCGTCCTTCCGCAGCAGGGCCGCCACCACCCCCGAGAGCCCGACCACTCCCACGAGGTTCGGGAAGACCTGCAGGCCGTTCATCAGGTCGCCCCAGGCCCAGACGAGGTCCACCTTGCTCACGGCGCCGAGCACGATGAGCCCGCAGTAGACCCAGCGATAGGGCGTGATGACCCGGGGTCCGAATACGTACCCGAGGCTCTGCTCGCCGTAGTACGACCATCCGATGAGCGTCGTGTACCCGAACAGGAACGCGCAGAGGGCCACCACCCAGCCGCCCGCCAGGGGGACGGCGTGGTTGAAGGCCTCGGCCACCGCCGCGGTGCTGGTGAGCCCCGAGCGCCAGACGCCCGTCACCAGGATCGTGAGCGCGCTGATCGTCGAGGTCACGAACGAGATGACGAAGACCTCCATGACCGCGGCGTAGCCCTGCTGCACCGGCCGCTCGCTCCGGGCGGTGCCGTAGACGAAGGCGGCGGTGCCGTATCCGGCCTCGTTCGCGTACATGCCGCGGGCGAGCCCGAAGCGCATGGCCGTCATCATCGCGATCCCGGCCACACTCCCCAGGCCCGCGCGGAGGGAGAAGGCCTCGCGGAAGACGAGCGCGATCGTCTCCGGAAGCCGGTCCGCGTGGAGGACGAGGACGAGGAGGCCCCCGACCAGGTAGAGGATCACCTTGACCGGGGAGAGCCTCTCCGCCGCGCGCCCGATCGACTTCACCCCGCCGATGATGACCAGCCAGGTCAGGATGGCGACCGCGATCCCGGTCCAGAGTTCGCGCACGTGGAACTCGCTCTCGAGCACCACCGCGATCGAGTTGGGCTGCGTGAACGGCGTGGTGGTGAGGGCAGCGATGCCGGCGACGAGCGCGTAGAGCCAGCCGAGCCGCCGCAGCCCCAGGCCGTCGCTCAGGTAGCGCATGGGCCCGGCCGAGAGTCCCCCGCTCCCGAGCGAGCGGTAGCGCACGCCGAGGATCGCCTCGGCGAACTTGATGGCGGTGGCGAAGAAGCCGTAGCACCAGATCCAGAAGAGCGCTCCCGGGCCGCCGGAGACGACGGCCGTCGCCACGCCGGCGATGTTGCCGGTGCCGATCGTCGCGGCCAAGGCAGTCATGAAGGACTGGAACGGGCTCAACACCCCCTGTCCCGCGGAGGCGGCACGTCGGAAGGAGCGGACGGCCTCCCGGAAGTGAGCGATCTGGACGAAGCGGAAGCGCACGGTGAGGAAGAGCCCGATCCCGAAGAGGAGCAGGGGGAAGAGCGGGACGGGCACCCCCGCGATCGTCCAGGGACCGTAGAGGAGGTCGGCGGCGCGGAACACCGCCTGGGAGAGCCCGGCGCCGACGGACCCGAGAACGTCGTGCCTTGGCTCTGCGCTCACCGTGTCTCCTGTGAACCGGCCGCCGCGCGGCGGCCGCGCCATGATAGACCAGCCCGGCCCCGCGGGCGTGCTACCCTCTCGGCCTGATCGGAGAGGACATCATGAAGCGCAGGGACTGGATGACGACGGCAGGGACGGTAGCGGCGGCGGCAGCGATGCGAGGGCGCGCGGGCGCCGAGACGCTGCCTCCCCGGAAGAAGGCGGCGGCGGCGCCCGACGGGCTCGAGACCGAGATCGTGCGCCTCCGCCTGCGCCACACCTGGACGACCACCATGTCGTCGAGCGAGTACCGCGACACGCTGCAGGCCCGCTACACCCGGGACGGCGTCACCGGCGTCGGCGAGGGCGCGCCCATCGTCCGGTACCACGAGAACGCCGCGGACGCGCAGAAGGCCCTGGAGGCGGCGCGGGGCGTCATCCTCGCGGGCGACCCCTGGCGGCTGGAGACGCTCCTCGCCGAGGCCTTCCGCCAGCTCGAGGGGCAGTACGCGGCGCGCGCGGCCCTCGACATCGCCCTCCACGACTGGATCGGGAAGAAGCTCGGGATCCCGGTCTACCGGCTGCTGGGTCTCGACCCGGCCAACGCCCCCCTCACCACCTTCTCGATCGGCATCGACACGCCGGAGACCACGCGGCAGAAGGTGCGCGAGGCGGCGGAGTTCCCGGTCCTGAAGGTCAAGGTCGGCCTCGACACGGACGAGGCCACGATCGAGGCGGTGCGCAGCGTCACGGGAAAGCCGCTGCGCGTCGACGCGAACGAGGGCTGGAAGGACAAGGAGACGGCCGTCCGCAAGATCGAGTGGCTGGCCTCGAAGGGCGTGGAGCTCGTCGAGCAGCCGATGCCCGCGGCGATGCTCGAGGAGGCGGCCTGGGTGCACGCCCGCTCGCCCATCCCGGTCTTCGCCGACGAGGCGTGCCTGCGTGCGTCGTCGATCCCGGCGCTGGCCGGGGCCTACCACGGCGTCAACGTCAAGCTCGACAAGGCGGGCGGCCTCCGCGAGAGCCTGCGCATGATCCACACCGCCCGGGCGTGCGGCCTCAAGGTGATGCTCGGCTGCATGATCTCGAGCTCGGCCAGCACGACCGCCGCCGCCCACCTCTCGCCTCTCGTGGACTTCGCCGACCTCGACGGCCACCTCCTCGTCGCGAACGACCCCTGGGAGGGCGTCGCGGTGCGGGACGGGCGGCTGGTGCTCCCCGACCGGCCGGGGCTGGGCCTCAGGAGACGCGAGGTGAAGGCGGCGGCCTGAGGCTCAGGCCTTCGCCGGCAGGCGGCTCATGTACGCGTCGGCGGCGCGGCGCGGGTCGATGCCGACGAGCCTCGCGTACTCCTGCAGGAAGCCCCTCAGGTAGACGGGCGCCGGCAGGAAGGCGAAACGGTCCTCCTCGACGTACTCGAGGAAGCGCACGCCGATCTTGGTGACCGACGCGATGTGCCGCAGCGAGATGCCCCGGGCCTCGCGGATCCTCCTGAGGTCGGCGCCGGTGAGGACGGCCGGCAGGTCGGCCGCGGTGTCGGTAGACGCCGGCGCCGGGAACGGCAGGACCGGGGAGTCCGGAGGCAGGAAGCCCTGGCCCTCGTCGTACGCGCGCCGCCTCTCCTCGTCGACGAGCACGTCGTAGGCCTCGCGCACGCGGAGCCGCTGCTGCTCGGCCTCGGTCGGGTCGAGAAGCGAGTACGTGGCCAGTGACCCCTCGCCGTACAGCTCCAGGCAGAAGCGGTAGGCGCGCTCGACCTGCTCGCGGCTCGCCCGGGGCTCGAGGCCGAGGACGGTGTAGAGGTCGCACCCCGCCACTCCCCTGCCATCGAAGATCGAGGGACCGTCCGGAGGGGCGTCAGTACCCGGGTCCAAGGCTCTCCCCCTTGACGAGGCCCCGCGTGAGCTGCCGGATCTCCTCCGCCGCCCGCGAGGTGGGCGCTTCGGTCATGAACAGCCGGCGGCGGCGGACCGCCTGCCAGACCGCATCGTCGTGGTGGACGAAGCCGGCGTAGCTCGCCCGCAGCCCCAGGTGCCGCTCGCAGGCGGCCACGAGCTGGTGGCCGATCGCGACGTCGGCCACGTCCCGGACCTCGTTGACGACGAACCGGGGCTGGAACGCGGCGACCTCGCGCCGCAGCGCCCGGGCCGCCTCGGGGTCTTCCGCTTCGACGCGCGCGAGGAGGTCCAGAGGCGTCCTTATGCCGTAGGGGTTCTTCGGGTCGAGCGCCGACTCCACGAGCTTCTGCACGCCCGCGGTCGGGGCGGCCGCCCGCAGCCGCCGGTAGAGAGCGCTCTTGATGAAGCGGTAGCCGTTCTCGATC
This sequence comes from uncultured Acidobacteriota bacterium, assembly GCA_963697835.1. Taxonomy (GTDB): domain Bacteria; phylum Acidobacteriota; class Vicinamibacteria; order Fen-336; family Fen-336; genus DATBSL01. Next base: position 957,445 of record CAVOPG010000002.1, read on the forward strand.
GACGTGGGCTCGGGGACGACGGCCAGGATCGACACGTCGGAGAGGAGGAAGAAGTCGAGGATGTTGTACGACGTGCCGGCCCCGAGGTCGATGAGCACCACGTCCACGTCCAGGGCCCGCACCTGGTTCATCACGCGCACTTTCTGCAGGTGCCTGATGTTCGCGGCGGAGAGGAGGTCTGCCGCGCCGCTGATGAGACGCAGCCCCGGCGCGGGTGTGTCGGAGAGGACCTCCTCGATCGAAGAGACGCGGCGCTGGATGAAGTCGGCGAGGGTCCGCGCCGGCACGGGCAGCCCGAGGCACGTGTGCAGGTTCGCCCCCCCGAGGTCCGCGTCCACCAGGACGACCCGCCGGCCCATGCGCGCGAGCTGCCAGCCCACCGAGGCGGCGAGCAGCGACTTGCCGATACCCCCCTTTCCGCCACCGATCGACCAGATCTGGCGTCGCGTCCGGGGGGCGGCGACTGGCAGGACTTCGGACACGCTCAGGGCCATTTCAGAACCTTATGCTCTCCACGACGGAGGTGAGCAAATTGCGTGCCGGTTTCGACTTCTTCCAGACGCGGCAGAGGCGCGTAGGCGACCACGCAAAGCGACTCCCCCTGGCCGACCACCGTCAAGTTCCTCTGCCGCCAGTCACGATGGCCCTCGACCGGCTCGTCGTAGTGGACCACGAACGCCGAGTCGAGGGCTCGCCGCTCCCCGACGGCGGAGCCCACGAAGTCGTACTCGTAGTCCACCTGCGGGAATGTGTCCATGGGCCCCGCGAGCCGCACCATCATGCATTCCACGTGCAGGCTGTCGAGGCCGATCTCCCCCTCGCGGCGCACCACGCGCAGGATGAGCCCGTCACCCCGCGCCTCGGTCACCTCCGGCTGGCCCGTGCCCGCCTGGACCACCCATCCGGCGGGCGTCCGGAGGCTCACGGTCTTGGAGGCGTTCCAGTGCTCGGACGTCAGGGCCGACGAGGCCGCCTTGGCTTTGTCCCCGGCGCAGACCGGCGCCGGAAGCAGAAGAAAGCAGGCGAAACCGGCGAACGTAAGCTCCTTCATCCGGGGCCCCGGCCGGTTAGGGTACCCCAGCTAAAGTTTTACATCAAGTGGTGGCCGAGTTCCGGCCAGAGCCCAGTCGGCCGGGAAGCTCCATCTTCATGGAGCGCGACTGAGCCGGGTCCACCCCCCGCCGCACGGCGATCATCTCGGCGAGGATGCTCACGGCGATCTCGTCGGGGGTCTGGGCCCCGATCTCGAGACCGAGCGGGGCATGGACGGCCGCCAGGTCCTCCGGCTTCACCCCCTGCTCCAGGAGAGCGGCGAAGATGTGGACCACCTTCGGCCGGCTTCCGAGAAGCCCGACGAACGCGCAGGCCCCGGCCGAGCACGGCCCGCAGGGCCTCGGCGTCGCCCTTGTGCCCCCGCGTCACCACGACGGCGTAGGAGCTCGGACCGAGAGTCATCTTCGGCGCGGCCGCGGGGAAGTCGTCCACCACGATGAGGTCCGCCTCCGGGAAGCGCTCGGCGTTCGCGAACTTCACGCGGTCGTCGGCCAGCTCCACCCGGAAGCCGCAGGCCTTCGCCATGCGCGCGAGCGGCTGCGCCACGTGGCCGGCGCCGAAGAGGCACAGCACCGGCGTCCCCTCGATGGGCTCGATGAACACCTGCATCCTCCCTCCGCAGACGAGGCCGTCCTCTCCCGCCTGGTCCGGCGTCAAGTCGTACGAAACGAGCTTCGGCCTGCGTCCCTCGATCGCTTCGCGGGCCCGCCAGGTCATCTCCGCCTCCAGGCAGCCCCCTCCGATCGTGCCCACGATCCGCCCGTCGGCGTGGACGAGCATCCGCGCCCCGGCCTTCTGCGGGGTGGACCCCTCGGTCGCCACGACCGTCACGAGCGCGGCACGCTCGCCCCCGGCCTCGGCCCGCAGGGCCGCTTCGAGAACCTCGCGCAAGGGAACCTCAGGGAACCGGCGCGCCGAGCCGCTCGAGCGCCGCCGCCAGCATTTTACGATCGACAGGCCGTGACAGGCACTCGGCGAAGAGCGAGGCCCGAGGCCCGAGGTCCTCGCCCGGGGCGAGGAGGACGAGGGGCACCCCGCGTGTGGCGGGCTGGGCCCGCAGGCGCTCCGCCACCTCCCCGGGCCCCAGGCGCGGGCAGGATGCGGTCGAGCACGATCACGGCCGGCCGCAGGCGCGCCGCCGACTCCACTGCCTCGACGCCGTCGGCGGCCTCGTGGACGGCGAAGCCGCGGTCCTCGGCCACGCGGCGGACCTCGCGGCGCGTGCCGGCGTCGGGCGCCGCCACCACGACGAGGGGCGCGCGGGACTGCGCCGTCGCCCCGTAGAGAGGCAGCGTGAAGCTGAAGGTCGAGCCCTCGCCAGGCGTGCTGCGCACGTCGAAGCGCCCCCCGTGCGCCCGCACGAAGCGCTCGCAGATGGAGAGGCCGAGACCGAAGCCCTCGATGCCGGTCAGCTTGCGGTCGTGGAGCCGCGAGAAGGGACGGAAGAGGCGTCCCAGGTCCTCGGCCGCGATCCCGATGCCGTGGTCGCTCACGCTCACCACCGCCGTCTCCCGCTCGCGCCGCACCGCGAGGCGCACCTCTCCTCCGCCCGGCGAGTACTTGATCGCGTTCGATAGGAGGTTCTCCACCACCTCGGCGATCCGCTCGCCGTCGGCCCAGCAGGGCAGGGGCTCGTCGGGCACGTCGAGCACGAGCGGGTGCGCGGGGTCGGACCGGAAGTGGTCCGCCGCCTCGCGCAGGCGGGCGGCGAGGTCGACCAGCCGGAAGTCGAAGGCGAACTGCCCGGTCTCGAGGCGCGTCGTCTCGAGCGTCCGGTCCATGAGGCTCGCCATGCGCGTGGCCGCCCCCACGATGGACCGCGCGCGGGCCCGCCGCTCGTCGGAGGGGACGTCGTCCCGGGCCTCGAGAAGCTCCGACCAGCCCAGGATCGCGGCGAGGGGAGCGCGGAAGTCGTGGGCCACGACGTTCACGAGCTCGCTCTTCATCCGGTCGAGCTCCACGAGGCGGGTGTTCGTGTCCTCCAGCGTCTCGTAGAGCTCGGCCGTGCGCAGGAGGATGCCCGATCCCGTCGGCGAGCGTCTCGAGCGTGATCACCTGCCCGCGGTCGAAGTCGCGCGGCCGCTCGCTCTCGACGTAGAGCACCGCGGCGATCTCGTCCCCGGAGAGGATCGGCACCGCGAGCGCGCTCCGGGCCCCCGCGGCCTGCGGGGAGAAGCCGGCCTCGCCTTCCCCCGCCGCCACCGTGCGGCGCTCGCGCAGCGCCCGCCCGGCCGGTCCCTCCCCCATGGCGCCGCCCGCCCAGCTCTCGTCGCGAGGGGCCCGGCCCGCGGCGGCGGCCACCCGGAAGAAACCCTCCCCCGGCACCAGCATCGCGACCAGGCAGGGCCGGAAGGCCTCCTGGATGCGCCGGACCACCGCCTCGAGGATGCGCTCCCGGGACAGCATGGCCGCCGACTCGCGCAGTACGGCATTGACGAGCGCCAGCTGCTCGCTGCGCTCGCGCTCCGCGGCGAAGGCCACCGAGTTCGCCACCGCGATCGAGAGCTGGCCGGCGAAGCGGGTCAGGTACTCGAGGTCGTCGTCGGTGAAGGGCAGGGAGCCCGGCCGGCGGGTGGCGTTCAAGACCCCGTAGAGAACGGTGGCGCCCCGCTCGCGGTCGAAGTGGGTGAGGGGGACGCACAGGATCCGCGCCACCGGGTTGTCGCGGGGAACGAAGTCCTCGTGCCTCTCCGCCTCGTTCACGAGCACCGGGAGGAGGTCGCGCCCCACGCGGCCGGCGATTCCCTCGCCGAGGCGGAAGGTCGGCCTCGGCTCGGCAACCGCGGCGGGCTCGCGCGCCCACACCGCGAAGAGCCGCAGCACCTGCTCGCGGTCGTCGAAGCGGAAGACCGAGCTGTGGTCGGCCTTGATGAGACGGCCCGCCTCCTCGGTGGCGCGGGCGAAGAGCGCCTGCAGGTCCTGCAGGGCCGCGGTCTCGAGCCCCAGGTCGTAGAGCGTCGCCATCTGGCGGGCGAGGTGCTCGGTCGCCGCCTCGCTGTCGGCGCGGCGCAGGGCGAGGGCGAGCTGCCCGCCCAGGGTCGAGAGGAGGCTCGTCTCCTCCTCGTCGAAGGCCCCGGGGCGTCCCCTCGATATGGTCAGCACGCCGAGGGCGTGCTCTCCGGCGCGCACGGGGACCGCGAGCTCCGTGGTCGTCTCGCCGCGCGAGGCCTCGAGAGGCGAGGCGAGGCGCAGCGCCCAGCGCAGGGCCTCGGGATCGGGAGGGGCCTGGGCCGACCCGGCCTCGGTCTCGGTGACGAGGGTCCCGTCCGCGCGCGGGGCGTGGAAGGCGACCCGCTCGTAGCCGAAGTCCCTCTGCACCCGCTTCACCGTGAGCTCGAGGAGGCGCGAGCGGCCCGACACCGCCGCCATGTCCCCCACGAGCGCGGCGAGGCGCTCGAAGCGGGCGGCCTGGCGCCGCTGGCGGTCGAAGCTCTGGCGGCTGCGGAGGAAGGTGGCGACGGGCCCGGCGAAGGTGGAGAGGATCTGCACGTCGCCGTCGGTGAAGCCCCCCGGCTTGTCCGCCGCGCCGAGGAGGCCGATGAGCTCGCCCTCGGCGAGGAGGGGCACGAGCACCACCGACTGCGCCTCGGCCAGGAGCCCGATCTCCTGAGCGAGGCGCGGGTCGCTGCCCGGCTGGTTGCTCAGGTAGGGACGGCCGCTGCGCGGGCTCCACAGGCTCCGGTACTCGGGCCGGGGCACGTAACGGAAGGCCCGCGCCCGCGAGTCGGAGAGCCCGTGCACGGGGAGCGCCGCCTCCATCGTGCGGGTCTCGGGATCCTGCAGCGCGATGCCGACCACGGGCGCCCCGATGAGGCCGGCCAGCCTCTGGGTGAGCATGCGGTTGAACTCGGCGGGCTCGGCGATGAGCGACCAGTCGCGGCCGATCTCGTGAAGCCGGGAGAGGTCGCGAGCGCGCGCCTGCGCCTCCTCCCGGCTCCGGGCGAGCTCGTCGTGGGTGGACTTGAGGCGGAGGAAGGCCCGGACCTTCAGGATGAGCGCGGGCGTGTCGATCGGCTTGTGCAGGAAGTCGTCGGCGCCCGACTCGTAGCCGCGCCGCACCGCCACCGGGTCGCCGAACGCGGTCATCATGATCACGGGGAGGTAGGGGCCGTGGACCTCCCGGATGCGGACGCACGCCTCGAAGCCGCTCATCCCGGGCAGCCGCAGGTCGAGGAGCACCAGGTCGAATCCGCCGCCGGCCAGGAGCTCGAGCCCGCGCTCCGCCGACTCGGCCCGGGTCGCGGCGTAGCCGTGCAGGCTCAGCAGGTCCACGAGGGTCTTGCCGATCAGGGGGTCGTCGTCGACGAGCAGGACCTGGGCCATCCGCCGGCAGTTTGGCTCCCACGGAGCGCGCGCGTCAAGACGCGCGCTGGCGGAGGGGCTATACTACCGGGGTTCCCCGGCCGGTCCTCGACCATGGACACCGACTCCAACTCGTCCGCCGCCCTTCCGCTCCTGGCCCGTCTCTACCGGGAGCGGCGGAGCGGTCTCGTCTCGCTCGGCCCGGCCGAGTCGCCCCTGCGCGTGTTCCTCCGCGGCGGCCAGGTCGTCGGCCTCGGCCCGGTCGCCCCGTCCCCACCGGCGTCCCCCTCGGACATGCCACGCCCCGACGAGTCTGCTCGCATGCGGCTCGAGCGAGTGCTGATGGAGATCGGCATCCGTCCCCGTCCGAAAGCGGCGTCTCGTCCCCCCGGCCCCTCCGCCAGCGACCTGCGCGAGCGCCTGCTCGAGGCCCTCGCCGACAGGTCTCTCACGGCCACGTTCGAGGAGGGCGACGAGCCGCCCCCCGACGTGGCGGACGCGGTCGGTGCGACCGAGTCCCTGATCCTCGAGGCGGTGCGGAGGCTGCGCGACGCCGAGGCGGTGCGCGCGGCGCTCGGTGACCTCGACCAGCGACTCGTGGCCACCGCGACCCTCGTCGAGGAGCGCACGCTCACCCTGACCGAGGGCTATCTCCTCTCGCGCATCGACGGAACGACGTCGGCGCGCCAGGTCCTGCAGCTCGTTCCCCTCGAGCCCGAGGAGACCGAGCTGACGCTCCTGGGCCTGCTGCTCACCGGGCGCGTCGAGTACCGGGCGGAGCCCGCGCCGCGGGCCGCCCGCCGCCCGGAAACGGCCGCCCCGACCGTGGCTGCCGAAGCACCGGAGCCCGTCGCCGAGCCTGTCGAGGAGGCGAGCGAGCCCGGGAACGGCGAGCCAGACGAGGCCTTCCCCGAGGCGTCGCTCATCCAGGACGACGTGCCGGCCGGGCTGGAGGACGAGTCGGCCCTTCCTTCGGCGGGACTCGATACCGAGACGCTCGAGCTGCGCCGGCAGATCCTCGAGGTCTACCAGTCCCTGCCCGGGAAGAACCACTTCGACATGCTGGGAGTGGAGCCTGGCTGCAGCGACGCCGACGTGAAGCGCGCGTACGCGCTCGCTCGTCAAGCGCTACCACCCGGACGTCCACCGCCACCCTCGGATGTCGGACATGCACGACATCCTCGAGGCGATCTTCATCCGCGTGGGTGAGGCCTGGGAGGTGCTGAGCGACGCGCGGAGCCGGGCCTCGTACGAAGCCCGGTCCGGCGTCGTGCGCCGGCCGCAGGTAGCGGCCCCGCTGTACAGGACGACGACGTCGTCGGCTCCCCCTCCGGCCCGGAAAAAACCGCCAGACCCCCCTCCACCTCCGGAACCCGAGTACGTTCCCCCGGAGGAGACGCTGTTCAAGGCCCGGCTGCTCCTCTCGCAAGGGAAGTACTTCGACGTGATCCAGGTGCTCGAGTATGCGGTCCCGCAGATGGAGCCGCGACGGAACCAGCACAAGGGCCGGATCCTGCTCGCGAAGGCGTACGCCAAGAACCCGAACTGGGTCCGCCGCGCCGAGGAGTCCCTCCAGGAGGTCGTGCGCGAGGACCCGACGAGCGTCGAAGCCCACTACGCGCTGGGCCTCCTCTACAAGCAGGTCGGCCACGCCGCCCGGGCCCAGACGATGTTCCGGCGCGTGGTCGAGCTGAAACCCGAGCACCGGGAGGCCTCCGCCGAGCTCGGCCTCGGAGACAGCCCCGGGGGCGGCCTGCTCAAGCGCCTCTTCGGTCGCGGCAAGGCCTCTTGAGCTCGCGGACCGCGGTCCGCCTCGCCCTCCTCGCTCTCGCGGTCGGCGCCGTCGCCCTCGCCCTCGGGGGGCCGCGCTTCACGTGGGAGAACGCGGGGCTGCGCGTGGAGCACCCGCCTCACCAGGGGGCAGCCGCTCTCGTGGGCGCCGCGGCCCTCGCCGGGGCTGCGCTCTCCGGCCGGCACCGGCCGGCCGCGGCCTTTGGTCTCGCCGCCGCCGCGGCCCTCGGTGTCCTGGGGGCGGAGCGGCTGGCGTGGAGAGTCGAGGCGGTCGAGGCGGGCCTGCACGAGAGGACGCTCACGGGGTGGACGCGGATCGGCTGGCAAGACGTCGAGCGCGTCGAGGCGCGGCCCGACGCCATCCGCCTCCGCGCACGGGGCGGGGCCGCGATCTCGGTGAGCACGCGGAGCTTCGCGGCCGAGGACCGGACGCGGCTCGAGCGCACGATCGCGCGGCGGGTGAAGGAGGTCGCGCGCTAGCCCCGCACGCGCCGCACGAGCTCGGCGTAGCCCGGGTGGCCGTGGAGCGGCTTCATCATCGGGTCGACCGCGAGGATCACGATCCAGGGCTCCCGCCGCTCGGCGGCGGCGGCCAGGTGCTCGAGCGCGGCCCCGGTTTCGCCCAGCGCGAGGTGGACGGTCGCCACCTGGTAGGCTGACGCCTCGGCCGCGCTCCCGGCGGACAGGAGCGACCTCGCCTCGTCCCCTCGTCCCGCCAGGGCCAGGCTCCGCGCCAGGACGGGCTCCATGAAGCCCGTGCCCTCGGCGAGATCCCGGGCCACCTGGTGCTCTCCCGCCGCTTCGTCGTAGCGCCCCAGGTTCTGGAGGGCGCCGCCCACGGCCCAGTGGCCGAGGAACTGGTGAGGGTCGACCTCGAGGGTGCGCCGCGCGTGGGCGAGCTCGGCCTCGTGGTCGCCGCCGAAGGCGTGGTGCAGGCCCACCAGCGCCGAGACCACCATCGAGAGCGGGTCCAGCTCCTCCGCCCGCCGCAGGGCCCGCGCCGCTTCCTCGCGGCGGCCCCGCAGGTCGAGGACGAAACCGAGCCACTGGTGCGGGGCCGGAGACGAGGGAGCCAGCTCGACGGCGCGGCGCAGCTCGCGCTCGGCGCCGTCCCAGTCCCAGTCCTGCAGGAGGCGGAGGAACCCCGCGGAAACGTGCGGCTCGGAGAGGCCGTCGTCGAGGGAGAGGGCCCGCCGCGAGGACTCCTCGGCCAGCGCCCACGCCTGGCGCGGGGAGAGCGCCGCCGCGAAGCCGGCGACCAGGAACGCGTCGGCGAGCCCCGCGTGCGGCAGCGCGTAGCGGGGATCGTGCTGCGTGGCTTCGAGGAAGCAACGCATCGCCTTCTCCACCCACGGCCGCGAGAACCGGCCCCAGAAGAAGCGGCCGCGACAGTAGGCCTGGTAGGCCTCGATGCTCTCGGTGTGGCGCCGGCCGAGGCGCTGGCGCTCGTCGGCGCTGAGCTCCGCCACCAGCGCCGTGGCCACGCGCTCGGCAACCCGGTCCTCGACGGCGAAGAGATGGGTGAGCTCTTCGTCGAAACTCTCCGCCCATAGCGGGGCCCCGCCCCGGGTCGGGACGAGCTGGAGGGTGAGCCGCAGGCGCGTGCCCGACCGCTGCAGCCGCCCGTCGAGGACCGCTTCCACGCCGAGCTGCCGGCCGGCTTCGACCGGGTCGACGTCGGCGCCGGCGAAGCGGCGGATGGTGCCGGTGGGCCGGACGGCCACGCGGCCCGTCGCCGCGAGGCGCGTGATGAGGGCGTCCGCCATCCCGAGGCCGAGCGCGCGGTCGCCTTCCTCCCCTCCCAGCGAGGCGAACGGCAGGACGGCGAGGCTGCGCGGCGCCTCGGCCTGGGCCCGGACCGCACCGACGAACCGGTAGCCGCGCCGCGCCACCGTCTGGATCCACGGGCGCCCATCGGCCTGGTCGCCGAGGGCCTTGCGGAGGATGGAGACGTTGACGCTGAGGTTGGCCTCCTCGACGAACGTGTCCGGCCAGACTCGGCGGAGCAGCTCCTCCTTGGGGATGACCTCGCCGGCCTGCTCCACGAGCACGGCGAGCAGCTCGACGGCGCGCGGGGGGATCTCGAGCAGGGCCTCCTGCCGCCACACCAGCCGGCGCCGAACGTCCAGCCTGTAGGAGCCGAACTCGAAGATCGACGGCCGCTCGGTCACAAGGCCGGATTCTATTTGAAAACCCTTGGGACTCCCTCGGGTTTCCAGCATGACATCGCGGGCCCACCGGCCGATCTTGGATCTGGAGCAGGAGGAGCCACCATGAGCGCAGAGACCACGACCGGGTTCCACGAGGCGAAGCGACACCTGGCCGGACTGACCGCCCGCGCGGAGAAGGGGGCGCTCCTGTGGCTCGCGCCGCGGATGCCCCCGTGGGTGACGTCCGACCACCTCACCCTCCTGGGCTTCGCGGCGATGGCGGCCTGCGGGGCCCTCTACGCGGCGAGCGGCCGGCACCGGTGGCTGCTCGCGCTGGTGAACCTGGGCCTCGCCCTCAACTGGCTTGGCGACAGCCTGGACGGCACCCTCGCGCGGTACCGCGGCTGCGAGCGGCCGCGCTTCGGCTTCTACGTCGACCACCTGGCCGACGCCTTCGGCATCCTCCTCGTCCTGGGAGGACTCGCGCTGTCGGGTGTCATGAGCCCCCTGGTCGCGGCGGGCCTCCTCGCTGCGTACTACCTCCTGGCGATCGAGACCTACCTCGCCACGTACGCGATCGGCCGCTTCAGGATCTCGTGGGGCCCCTTCGGCGGCACGGAGCTCCGGATCCTGCTGGCTCTCGTCAACGGGCTCGTCTTCTGGCGGCCGGCGGTTTCCCTCGGCACGGGACGCTGGCTCGTCTTCGATCTGCTGGGCACGGCCGCCGCGGCGGCCCTGGTCGTCCTCGCCGTCGTCGCCGGGATCCGCGGCACGCTCGCTCTCGTCCGGGTCGAGGGCTGGGCCCCGGCGCCGGATGGGCCGATGGGACAGTCGACAAAGTGTCCGTCCGGGCGTAACTCGGACCCCTCTTGAGCTTCTCATCCATGCATGGGACCTCCCGTGGTGCCGAAGGCGCCGCCCGCCGGGCCCGGAGCGTGGCTCCGCGGGCTGCGCTACGCGAGCTGCTGGGAGGACGCGGCCGTCGTGGCCGAGGCGCTGGCGCCCCTCGCGGGGGCGCGCTGCCTGTCGATCGCCTCCGGTGGCGACAACACTTTCTCGATCCTGGCGCGACGCCCCGCGAGCGTCCTGGCGATCGACGTGAACCCGGCCCAGCTCGCGCTCGTCGAGCTGAAGGCCGCCGCCTTCGCGGAGCTGGCCCCCTCCGACCTCGTGGACTTCCTTGGCGCGAGCGAGGCGAAGCATCGCAGGAGCCCGCGCGGTCCGTGGCGAGCCCGCGTGTACGCGACGGTCCTTCGCCCCCGCCTCGGCACGGATAGCCGAGAGCGGTGGGACGGGCAGTCGGGTGCGCTCGAGGCGGGAGTGGTGCACGCCGGCCGCCTCGAGCGGTATTTCCAGATCTTCCGCCGCTTCGTCCTCCCCCTGGCGCACGGGAAGAGGACGGTCAGAGAGCTGCTCGCCCCGAAAGACCGCGCGGCACGCGAGCGCTTCTACGACGAGGTCTGGGACACCCCGCGCTGGCGTCTCGTCTTCCGACTTTTCTTCGGGCGGCGCGCCATGGGCCGCCTGGGCCGGCACCCCGCGTGCTTCCGGCACGTCGAGGGAGAGGTCGCGTCCAGGATCCTCGCGCGCACCCGTCACGCGCTCGTCTCCCGGCCTACTCACGACAACCCGTACCTGCGCTACTTGCTGACCGGTTCCTTCGGAAAGCACCTCCCCGAATACCTGCGCCCCGAGCACCACGCCGCCATCCGGGAGGAGCTTCCCCGTCTCGTCCTTCGCGAGGGGGCGCTGGAGCACGTGCTTCCCGCGCTCGCCGCCTCGAGCCTCGACGCCTTCAACCTCTCGGACGTCGGAGAGTACGTGTCGCCGGGGACCTTTCACGCGCTCCTCCGTGAGGTCCGGCGCACGGCGTCGTCGGGGGCCCGCCTCGCCTACTGGAACCTGCTGGCCCGCCGGTCCCACCCGCCCGACCTGGACGCCTCGTTGGAGCTCCGGGAGGCCTGGTCCGAGGCTCTCAACGAGAGGGCCCAGGCCTTCTTCTACTCGCGCTTCGTCCTGGAGGTGGCGCGGTGACCGCCACGTTCCGTCACGATCTCGCCGGGCTCGGCCTGGTGCTGGCGGCGGTCGGGACGATCCTCGCCCTCGCGGAGATCGCCCGCCGCTGCGGCCGGTGGGAGAGCGAGGACACCCGCAAGGTCGCGCACGTCGGCAGCGGGCTCGTCGCGGCGGCCTTTCCCTGGCTCTTGTCGAGCGCGCTCGTGGTCGGTGTTCTCTGCAGCGGCTTCGCGGCGCTCATGGCGGTGACCGCGGCTCGGGGCTTCCTGCCCGCGGTACACGCGGTCCCGCGGCGGACGTGGGGCGGCGTCCTCTTCCCCTGCGGGGTGGCCCTCGCCTTCGGCGTGTCCGCCCGCCCGGCCCCGTTCGTGGCTGCCGTGCTGGCCCTGGCCCTCGGCGACGCGACCGCGGCCCTCGTCGGGCGCCGCTGCGGCCGCCACGCCTACCGCTTCGGAGGGGCGACCCGCTCCGTCGAAGGATCCACCGCCCTCTTCCTCACGACCGCGCTCATCGTCCTCGCGACGCTCCGGCTCCTGGACGGGCTCGCGCTCCCCGAGGCAGCGGCCTGGGCCCTCGTCGTGGCGGCGTTCGCGACCGCGATCGAGGCGGCCTCCCAGGACGGCTGCGACAACCTGCTGCTGCCGGTCGCGGTTGCCCTCTCCCTCGCACCGGCCGCGGGCCCGGCGCGGGGCGACGCCCTCGTCCTGGTCGCGGTAGCCGCAACGGTACTGGCGAGCCTCCTCGACGCCGCCCGGCAGCCCGGGGCCCACCCGACGGGTGGACGGCGCCGCGGCGCGGCCGTCTCCTCCCCGTTCGCCCGGGTGCTCGGCGTGCGCCCCGCCGCCTTCCTCCATCTCGTCCGCGCGGGAGGACCGTGGTGAGCACCGTCGGAGCGGCAGTCCGCCTCCGCGTCTACTTCGACGAGATGTACCCGCTGCCGTTCCGTCTGGCAACGGCGGCCCTCCTCGCGGGGAGCTTCACCCGCCTGCTCGCGCGGCTCCAGGGAAGTCCTTTCGACCCGGCCTCCGCCGGAACGGCGCGGGCCGCGGGCGCGGTGTTCACGCTCGCTCTCGTCCTCCGCCTCATGGACGAGCTCAAGGACCGCGACGTGGACCGGGAGCTCTTCCCATCGCGCCCGGTGCCCTCGGGCCGGGTCCGGGTGTCCGACATCGTGGCCTGCCTCGGCCTCGCGACCCTCGTCTGGATCGCCCTCCACGTGGGCTGCGGCCCGGCGGCTCGGAGCGCCGCCGCCGTGCTCGGCTATGCCCTGCTCATGTTCCGTTGGTTCTTCGTAGACGGCTGGATGAGGCCCCGCCTTCTCGCCACCCTCGCGACGCACACGCTGGTCGTGCCCCTGCTGCTCGTCCACCTGGCGGTGCTTTCCGCGGCGGGCGGCGACGGACGCTCGCCGCTGCCGCTCCTGCCGCTCGCCGTTCTCGTCGTCCAGTACTGGGCAGCGGTCTTCGCCTGGGAGATCGCCCGCAAGATCCGCGCGCCCCAGGAGGAAGACGACTACGTCACGTACTCGCGGCGGCTGGGACGAGGCCGAGCGGTGGCGCTGGCCGCTGCCGCCGAGGCCATGAGCGTCGCCGCGGGCGTCGCGCTGACCGTCCGCGGCGGGCTCCGGCCGGCCGCCCTCGTCGTCCTGTTCGGGGGGCTCGGGCTCTGTGGCGCCGCCTACGTTCGGTTCCTGGCCCGCCCTGTGCCCGCGAATGCCCGCCTGGGCCCGGTCGCGGAGGCCTTCTCGCTCCTGACGTGCGCATGGGGGCTCGTCGCATGAGCGCAGCGGCACGGCTTCTCGTCGCTCCGCCGGGGGAGCGAGCCTGGGTGCTCGCCGACGACGCGGCTCTCGGCGCGGACGGCGCGGCGCTGGTCGGGGGCAAGGCGTCGCGGCTGCTGCAGCTGCGCGCGCTCGGAGCGCCCGTGCCTCCGTTCGTCGTGGTGACGACCGCCGCCTTCCGGCAGGTGGTCGGAGCCGACCGCGTGGTCGAGGACGCCGTCTCGCTCCTGGAGGACGAGATGGGAACGGCGGGGGCGGATCCCGCGCGGCTCCGCGCCCTGTCGGAAGAGATCGCGGTGCGGATCCAGTGCCTCGGCTGCCCGGAGGCCCTGGCCGTCGAGCTGCGGAGAGCACTGGCTCGGCGCGGCCTCGGGCGCTCGCGGCTGGCCGTGCGCTCCTCGGCGGTCGTCGAGGACTCGGGCCGCCACTCGTTCGCGGGCCTGCTCGACACCGTGCTCGGCGTCGACGCGGAGGGCTTGGCGGAAGCGGTCGCACGAGTCTGGGCGTCGGCCTTCTCGGCCCGTGCCCTGGCCTACCGGTCGCGTCTCGGAATCGGCCTCGCCGGCCTCGCCACCGCCGTCGTGGTGCAGGAGCTCGTGGACGCGGCGGTGTCCGGCGTGCTCTTCACGCGGCACCCCGACGATCCCGGGACCGTCGTCGTTTCGGCCGGTCGGGGCCTCGGAGAAGGAGTCGTCCAGGGAACGGCCGCGTGCGACACCTGGCGGGTCTCGCGTGCGGATGGGTCCATCGGGCGCGAGCTCGTGCACGAGTCGCCGGCCACCCTCGAGGACGACGAGATCCGCCACCTCGTGTCGCGGGCCCTCGAGATCGAGCGGGATCTCGAGGGGCCGCAGGACGTGGAATGGGCCCTCGACTCCCGCCGGCGCCTGCACGTCCTTCAGGCACGGCCGGTGACCGTGGCGAGCGCCCGCACCTCGCCGGCCCGGGGAGAGCCGCGGCTCTTCGACAACGCGAACATCGTCGAGAGCTACCCGGGCCTGACCCGTCCGCTGACCTTCTCGTTCGCCCTCGAGGCCTACGAGCGCGCGTTCCGGCGCGCAACGAAGGGCCTCGTCCCCTTCGCGAGCCCCCTCGAGCGCCGGCCGCACCTCTTCAGGAGCCTGATCGCCCTCGTGGACGGCCGCGTGTACTACGACCTCACCGCCTGGTACGAGATCTTCTCCTGCCTCGCCCGACCCGACGCTCACCGGCGGTCGTGGGACCGCCACCTCGGCGTGGCGCACGACGAGGGCCTGCCCGCGCCGCGCGCGCCCCTCGGGGCGCGCGTCCAGGCGCTGGTCGGGGTCGGCCTCGTCCTGCTCGGCGTTCGCGGCCTCGGACGTCGGTTCTCGCGACGCTTCGCCGCCCTTCAAGTGCTCTTCCGCGACCCGGCACCCGCCGGGGCGACGCCCGAGGCGATGTGTCGAACGTACCTGGCTCTCGCGGAGTCGGCGGGCTCGTTCTGGCACCTCACGCTCTACAACGACCTCTGTGCCATGCGCTACCAGGACGCGCTCGACGCGCTCGTCCGGCGGTGGCTTCCCGGCCGGCCGGGCGTCGCCGGGACGCTCCTGGCCGCCGGGGGCCCGCTGGAGAGCCTGGCGCCCGTCGAGTCGCTCCGGGCCCTCGCCGCCGCGGTGGAGCGCGAGCCTCGGGCCGCTCGGCTCCTCGACGCCGACGACGCCCACTCCGCCTGGGGGGCGCTCGTGGGAGCGGTCGCGTCGCCGTCGCTACGACGGGCGCTGCTCGCCCACGTCGACGCGTTCGGGGAGCGGTGCGTCGAGGAGCTGAAGCTCGAGACGCCCACGCTCCGCGAGCAGCCCTGGCGCCTCCTCGCCCTCCTGCGAGCGACGCGCGAGGCCGGAGCGGCGGGCCGCGACGTGGCGGAGGACGAACGGCGGGGAGAAGCGCACCGCCTGGTCGCCGGGCTCGCCCTGCCCAAGCGCCTGGCGCTGGGCTTCGTGCAGCGTCGCGCGCGGCTGGCCCTGCGCCAGCGGGAGAGCATGCGCCTCGCCCGCGCCCGCTTGTACGGCCTCGCCCGGCGCCTCTTCCGGCGGCTCGGCGACGAGCTGTGGGCGTCCGGCGCGCTGCGTTGCCCCGAGGACGTGTTCGACCTGACCACGGAGGAGGTGCTGGGCTTCTTCGCGGGCACCGCGGTGACGCGCGATCTCCAGGCCCTCGTGGACCTCCGGCGACACGAGTACGAGGCGTTCGCGCGGGTGAGCCCTCCCCGGCGGCTGCAGACGAGCGGCTCGCCCGCACTCGAGCTCGGCCGCCGCGCGCCGCGGCCTCCGGTGGCCCCGGAGGGCGGCGTCGGATCGGTCGCCGCGCGGACACTGCGCGGCGTGGGGTGCGTCGGCGGCGTCGGCCGCGGGCCGGCGCGCGTCGTGAGAGACCCCGCCCGAGAGCGGCCGGGCCGCGGCGACGTGTTGGTCGCCGAGACCACGGACCCGGGCTGGGTGTTCCTGATGACGAGCGCCGCCGGCCTCGTGGCGGAGCGCGGCAGCCCGCTCTCGCACACCGCGATCGTCGGCCGCGAGCTGGGAATCCCGACCGTGGTGGGGGTCGCGCAGGCGACGACGGCCCTCCCCGGCGGCGAGCAGGTGACCGTCGACGGCGACCGGGGAGAGGTCCGATGGTGACGGCAACGCCCGTGGAGGCGAGCGTCCGCGCGGAGGGCCACGGCCAGGCCCGCTGGCTCGTCACCGGCGCGGGCGGGCTTTCCCTGGCGCGGGTGCGGGCCTCGGCCCCGCCGGAGCTCCGCGATCGCGACGGCGAGCCGGTCGGCGCGGTGGGCTGCCTGGAGGCCACCGACGCCCGGGCTGCCGTCGACGTTCTCGGGAGAGCGGTGGCGTGGCTCGCGGCGCGCGGATTGCGGCGCGTGTGGGCGCCGATGAACGGCGACATCTGGCACGGCTATCGCGCGATGACGCGCGGCTTCGACCTCGAGCCGTATCTCGGCGAGCCCCGCACCCCGCCGGCGCACGCGGAGTGGCTGGAGGCGGCGGGGTTCGCGGTCCGCCAGCGCTGGCACAGCTTCGAGCTCGCGGGCCGCCACGACCTCGACGAGCTTGTCAGTGCCCACGCCGAGGCGCGACGCGGGCTCGCCGCGCTCGGATACCGCGTGGTGACCCTCGAGGGGATGTCCCAGGACGAGATCGCCACGCGACTCCACGCCCTCCTCGATCGCTCCTTCTCCGGCTTCCTCGGATACACGACGGTCTCCGCCGCGGTGTTTCGAGACGTCCTCAGCCCGGCCGGCCCGGCGCTGCAGCGTCGCGCGTCCGTCTTCGTCGTGGACGCGTCCGGCGCGGACGCGGGCTTCGCCGTCGCCTTCGACGATCTCGCCTCTCCCGCCCCCCGCTCCCTCCTCCACCTCGGCGGCCTCGTCCCGGACGCGCGCCGGAAGGGCGTCGCGCGGGGCGTCCTGGGCGACGTCGCCGCGCACCTGCGCGCCCTCGATCGGCCCTCCGTCCTCGTCACCCTGGTCGCCGAGGGCAGCCCGGTGCGGCGGCTCTTTGGCCGCTTCGCCGAGGACCGCCGCCGGGAGTACGCCCTCTTCGAGAGGCGGCCGTGAGCGCGGACGAGCGCGTCTACCGCGACCGCGCCACCGGCGACCTGCGCCGCGAGACGGTTCTTGCCGAGGGCTTCCTCGACTGGCTCTACAACGACCGCTGCGGCCGTGTCGCGGAGGCGCTGCTCGCCGCTCGCCCGGGCCCCAGCCGGCTCTACGGCTGGCTCCAGCGGCGTCGCGCCAGCCGCCGGCGCATCCATCCCTTCGTCGAGCGCATGGGCATCGACATGACCGAGTGCCGGCAAGGGGCCGATTCCTTCGCGAGCTTCGCCGAGTTCTTCACGCGCCGGATCGACCTCTCGCGACGGCCCCTTGCCCGGGACGAGCGGGCCTGCCTCTCGCCGGTGGACGGCAAGGTCCGCGTCCACGAGGGCCTCGAGCCGGACGCGCCGCTCCGCGTGAAGGGGACCACGCTCCGCCTTGCCTCCCTCCTCGGCGACCCCGCTCTCGCCTGCTCCTACGCCGGCGGGTCGCTCGCCGTGTGCCGCCTGGGCCTCGCCGATTACCACCACGTGCACTTCCCCGACGCGGGCACGCCGGGTCCGGCCGAGCCCGTGCCCGGCCGCTACCACGCCGGCGGACCCTACGCCCGCGGGTGGCACGTTCCTGTCTTCGCCGAGAACGTCCGGGCGCGCACGGCCTTCGACTCCGACCACTTCGGCCGGATGCAGATCGTGGAGGTCGGGGCGCTCACCGTAGGCTCCATCCGCCAGTCCTTCCGCCCCGGCGCGCGCGTTGAGCGGGGAGCGCACAAAGGCTGGTTCGAGCTCGGCGGCTCCACGGTGGTGCTCGTCTTCCCACCGGGAGCCATCGCCTTCGACCCCGACCTCGCCGAGTGGAGCGCCCGCGGCGTCGAGACCTTCTTGCGCATGGGGGAGCAGCTGGGCCGAGGAAGGTGACCATGCCGACGGGAGGGGCCAGGGGCGTCACCGGCAGGGGCGACTGGGCCGAGCGGCTCGTGGCCCGCCGGCGCTGGTGGATCGGGGGCTGGCTGCTCGCCGCGCTCATTCTCCTTCCCCTGGCGGGAGACGCCGAGCGAGTGCTGGACGCGACGGGCCGCATCCCCGGAAGCGAGTCCGCCGCGGTGGAGGAGGCGCTCTCCACGCGGTTCGAGTCGCCGTTCGCGCGGAGCGCCCTGCTCGTGGTGACCGGCGCCCCGTCCCCCGACACGGACGCGGGACGTGCGCTGCTCCGAGAGGTCGTCGCGGCGGTCGGCGAGGCTCCGGGGGTCCGCCGGACCTACTCGTACCTCGACGGCGGCGACCCCGGGTTTCTCGGCCGTCGATCGGCCGGCACGTTCGTGGTGGTGGGCCTGGACGACCTGCCGCCGGAGCGTGTGCTCCCCGGCCTGCGTGCAGCGACCGCAGCCCTCACGGGCCGGCTTCGGCGCGACTTCCCCGCCCTGAGGCTCCTCTGGACCGG
This sequence comes from uncultured Acidobacteriota bacterium, assembly GCA_963697835.1. Taxonomy (GTDB): domain Bacteria; phylum Acidobacteriota; class Vicinamibacteria; order Fen-336; family Fen-336; genus DATBSL01. The sequence goes on from CAVOPG010000002.1 coordinate 975,533, forward strand.
CGACGCCGCCCTCAACCTCGACCTGCGTCGGGCCAGCACCGGAGCCGTCCGCCGGGCGGAGAGCCGCGCGCTGCCGGTGTCCCTGGCCCTCCTCCTCTTCGCCTTCGGCGCGATGGCGGCGGCGGCGCTCCCCCTCCTGAGCGGCGGGCTCGTCATCGTCCTCGCGACGGGCCTCGCCGCCGGCATCGCCCGGACCTTCCCGCTGTCGATCACGCTCCAGAGCGTCGTGTCGATGCTCGGCCTGGGGCTCGGCATCGACTACTCCCTGCTCACGCTCAGCCGCTTCCGCGAAGCGGCCGGCGGGGGCGCGTCCCCGTGCGAGGCCGCGGCCGAGGCGGCCCGCCACGCCGGCGGCACGGTCGCTCTTTCCGGAGCCTCCGTGGCCCTGGGCTTTCTCGCCCTCCTGCTCGTGCCCCTGGCCGAGATCCGGAGCGTGGCCATCGGAGGCCTCGCGGTGACCGCTCTTTCCGTGGCCGTGGCTACCACCCTCCTCCCCGCAGTCCTCGCCGTCCTCGGCGCGCGTTCCGACGCGGGCCGTCTCCCCCGGCTCCTTCGCCAGCCCGTGGATCGGGCGGCGTGGTCGAGGTGGTCGGCCTTCGTCGGCGCGCGGCCCCTCGCCGTGATCGCCCTCTCGGCCACTCCGATGCTGCTCCTGGCGATGCCGGCGGCACGCCTGAAGACCGCCCTGCCCGACGGGGACTGGCTGCCCCGCGGCTTCGAATCGACGGACGCTCTCCACGCCTTGCGCGCCCTCGGCAAGGTGGGAGTCGTCCAGGAGGTGCGGGTCCTGCTGGAGCTGCCGGAGGACGTTCAGGCCCTCGACCGTCGGGGGTGGGAAGCCACGCGCCGCCTCGCCACGGCGCTCGCGCGTGACCCGCGCGTCGAGCGGACGCGCAGCCTGGCCGATTTCGCCGGCGAGCGCGCCTCGGACCTCGGGTACGTGAGCCTCCTCCCCGGGTTCCTCAAGCAGTGCTTCCTCGGGTCCGAGGGAGACGTCGTCCTCGTCGGCCTCGTTCCGCGCGAGGAGACGACTCCGGCCGAGCTCGCGGCGCTCGTGCGCGACGTGCGCCGCGCCGACGCCGCGGCTCTCACGGGGCTTCCCGGCGCCCGCCTCCGGGTGGGGGGCCTGCCCGCGTTCAACGCCGACTACGAGGACGCCGTCTCGGGCCGGCTGCCCCTCGTCGTGGGGCTCGTGGTCGCCGGCACGCTCCTCGCTCTCCTCGCCGGCTTCCGCTCGCTCCTCGTGGCCGTGAAGGCGGTGGCCCTCAACCTGCTGACCGTCGGCGCCGCGTTCGGCGCGCTCGTGCTCGTCTTCCAGGAGGGCCGCGGCGCGGCGTGGCTCGGCCTCTCCGGACCCACGGGCGGGGTCTTCCCCGCCGTGCCCGTGCTGGCCTTCGCGATCGTGTTCGGCCTGAGCATGGACTACGAGGTCTTCCTAGTGGCGCGCGTCGCCGAGGCCCGTCGAGCCGGCCACGGCGACGCTGACGCGCTCGCGGAGGGCCTCGTCCGCACCGGCCGCCTCATCACGAGCGCCGCGGCGATCATGGTGGCGGTCTTCGGCGCCTTCGCGCTCTCCGACCTGCTGCTCGTCCGGATGCTAGGCGTAGCACTGGCGGTGGCCGTCCTCCTGGACGCCACCCTCGTCCGCCTGGCCCTTGGCCCGGCGGTCCTCCGCCTCGCCGGCCGCTGGAACTGGTGGCCGGGCGAGACCGCGCACGCTCGCGGTCATCGTGGCTGTCCGCAGGGTGTGCGTCCGGACCCGTGGGCGCCCGGTCGGGGGTAGACTCGAGGAGGTCATTCGAGAAAGATGACGGGAAGGAACGACTCGCTCGTCGCCCTCTTTCGCGAGCTCGTCCAGCTGACGGTACTGGACGAGGGATCCCCGAACGCCTTCCGGGCGCGCGCCTACGAGAACGCGCTCGAGGCGATCTCGTCCTACCGGGGCGACTTGCAGGCGCTCTCCGAAAGGGAGCTGACGGGGATGGGCGGCATCGGCCAGAGCACCGCGAAGAAGATCCGCGAGTTCTTCGAGCGAGGGACGATCGCGAAGCTCGAGGAGCTGCGCCACAAGTACCCCCCGGACTTCGTGGAGCTCGGCCGGATCCCCGGACTCGGGCCCAAGACCTTGCTCCGGCTCAGGGCCGAGCTCGGCGTCCGCAACCTGGAGGACCTTCGGGCCGCATTGGTCGGCCAGAGGCTCCGGGAGATCCGCGGCCTCGGCGCGAAGACGGAAGAGAAGCTGCTTCACGCCATCGACCGCCTGGGATCGACGGGCAAGGAAGCGCGCCGTCCGATCGCGCAGGCCATGCCCATCGCGCGGGAGTTCGTGGCCGCGCTCGAGGCGCTCCCCGCGGTCGAGCGCGCCCAGTGCTGCGGGAGCCTCCGCCGGCTCCGGGAGACCGTCGCCGACGTCGACATCGTGGTGGCCTCGCGGGAGCCGGCTTCCGTGCGGGAGGCGTTCCTGGAGATGAAGACGGTGCGGGAGGTCATCGGGAGCGGGGACACCAAGACCTCGGTCCTGACGTCGACGGGGCTCCAGGTGGACCTCCGCATCGTCGATCCCCTGCAGTTCGGAGCGGCCTGCCAGTACTTCACCGGCTCGAAGGCGCACAACATCAAGCTCCGGCAGCGCGCTCTCGCCCGGGGGTGGCTCCTGAACGAGTACGGCCTCAGCGACGTCGAGACCGGCCGGGTGATCGCCTCCGATCCGGAGGAGGAGATCTACCGGGCCCTGGACCTTCCCCTGATCCCGGCGCCGATGCGCGAAGACCGGGGGGAGATCGAGGCGGCCGAGAAGGGCGAGCTCCCTCCGCCGGTCCGGGTCGAAGACGTTCGCGGCGACCTGCACGTGCACACCTCGCTGTCGGGGGACGGCCGGAGCACGCTCGAAGAGGTCGTGGGTGGCGCGGCGGAGAGGGGGTACGAGTACCTGGCGGTGACCGACCACGCGGAGGACCTCGCGATGAGCGGCGTGAGCCGGGAACGGCTCGCCGCGCAGCGGGCGCAGATCGATGCCCTCCGCGACCGCCAACCCGGTATGGCCCTGCTGCACGGCGCCGAGCTCAACATCGGCCGTGACGGCGGCGTGGACTACGACGAGGCCTTTCGCCGAACTCTCGACTGGTGCGTGGCGGGAGTCCATTCGCACTTCGAGCTGGACCGGGCGAGCCAGACCCGGCGCATCCTCGCCGCGATGGAAGATCCGACCGTCGACGCCATCGCCCACCTCACCGGTCGGATGATCGGGCACCGGGACGGGATCGACCTCGACGTCGACGCGGTCCTCCACAAGGCGAAAGAGACCGGCACCGCCATCGAGATCAACGCCGCGCTGGGGCGGCTCGACGCGTCGAGCGAGGTGCTCTTTCGCGCCCGCGGCATGAACGTGACCTTCGTTCTCAGCACGGACACGCACCACGTGCGCGAGCTCGCGCGGATGGAGTGGGGGGTCCTCCACGCGACCCGCGGCTGGGTCGAGCCGTCCCGGATCGCCAACCTCTGGCCGCGCGAGAGGTTCCTCGAATGGCAGGGCGCGCGCCGGAGCGGACCGCGGGCATGACCGCGCCGCCCTTCCGCGTCTTCCTCTTGTCGCCGGCCGACTGCTCCGGACGGCGTGCCCGGCTCCTCCAGAAGGCCGACCCTGTCCACGACCTCGGCCGCAGGCTCCACGGGAGGGATGGCGCGGAGCTCGGAGAGGTCTTCAGCTTCGTGAGCAGCCTCTACTTCCGCGGCAAGCTGGCCTACGCTCGTGCCTTCGCCCGGCCTCCTCGCGGCCAGGCCGGCATTCACGTGATCACGCCGTGCGACGGGCTCCTGACGCCGGAGTCCCCTCTTCGCCCACGCGATCTCCTGAGGTACGCCGACGTCCCCGTCGACGCCGAGGAAGCGCGCTACCGGCAGCCCCTTCTTCAACACCTCCACGCGCTCGCCCCGGCCTGGGTCGAGGCCGAGGTCGTGCTCCTGGGCAGCGTCGCCTCGCGCAAGTACGTGGAGCTCCTGACGTCGGCCCTCGGCGCTCGCGTCTCGTTTCCCTCGGACTTCGTGGGTCGCGGCGACATGAGCCGGGGAGGCCTCATGCTGCGCTCGGTGCAGGAGGGGCGCGAGCTCGCCTACGTCCCATTGCTCGGTGCCACGCGACGAGGACCGAGGCCGGCTCGTCTCCCCCCGGTGGCGGGGAAGGGCGCGAGGTGATCTAGAGGCATGCGGATCGCCACCTGGAACGTCAATTCGCTGAAGGCGCGCCTGGACAAGGTCCGCTGGTGGCTCGACCGCGCCCGTCCCGACGTGCTGCTCATGCAGGAGACGAAGCTCACGGACGCGGACGCGCCCGTCGGGGCGTTCCGCGAGGCCGGGTACGAGCTGGCGCACCACGGGGAGGGACGATGGAACGGCGTGGCCATCGCCAGCCGCCGCGGCGATCGAGGGCGTCGTGACGAACTTCGGCGAGCCGCTGCGCCCCGCGCGCGACGCCGGACACGGGTGACGACGAGCCGCTGGCCGAGGCGCGGATGATCGCGGCCGACTGCGGCGGCGTTCGCGTCGTGAGCCTGTACGCGCCCAACGGCAGGACCGTCGGGCTCGTCGTTCTACGAGGCCAAGCTCGCGTGGTTCGAGCGCCTCGCCCGCTGGCTCGAGGTGGCGGCGGATCACGGAGGAGCCCCTCGTGCTCGGCGGCGACTTCAACGTCGCGCCCGAGGACGTCGACGTCTGGGACCCACGGGCCTGCCACGGCGGGACGCACGTCTCGCCCCCGGAGCGGGAGGCGTTCGCGAGGCTCTGCCGCTGGGGGCTCGTCGACGCCTACCGGCAGCACCACCCCGAGCCCGGCCGCTACACCTGGTGGGACTACCGCGCCGGCAACTTCCACAAGAACTTCGGCATGCGCATCGACCACCTGCTGGCCACCCGCCCGCTGGCCGGGCGCACGGTGTGGGCGGAGATCGATCGCGAGGCGCGCAAGGGCAAGCCGATCCCCTCGGACCACGCGCCGCTCCTGATCGACGTCGACGAGCCCGGCCAGCCTCTCGACGCGGGCTGGACGTCGGCGGAGGGACGCATCGCGGCGCGGCGCGTGGGAGCCGGCTGATGGCCGAGACGGACGCGGCCACGGGCTTCCCGATCGAGCCGCCGGTCGAGCCGATGCTCGCCAGGCTCGCCACGGAGCTGCCCGAGGGCGACGGGTGGCTGTTCGAGCCGAAGTGGGACGGCTTCCGCGCCATCGTGTTCCGCGACCGCGACCGCTTCTACATCCAGAGCCGCGACCTGAAGCCCCTCGGCCGGTACTTTCCCGAGCTCGAGGCCTTCTTCCGGGCGAGCCTGCCCGAGCGATGCGTCGTGGACGGGGAGATCGTGATCGTGGGCAGGCGCGGCCTCGACTTCGACGCGCTGCAGATGCGCCTGCACCCGGCGGCCTCGCGGGTCAGGAAGCTCGCGGCCGAGACGCCCGCCTCCTTCGTGGCCTTCGATCTGCTCGCCGAGGACGGCGAGGACATCCGCTCCCGGCCCCAGGCCGAGCGCCGCCAGCGGCTCGAGAAGGCCCTCGCCGGGGCTTCGGGCGGCGTCCACCTGACTCCCTGTCGACGCGAGCGCTCGGTGGCCCGGGAGTGGTTCCACCGCTTCGAGGGCGCCGGGCTCGACGGCGTCGTCGCCAAGCACGAGACGACGATCTACGAGCCCGGCAAGCGCGTGATGGTCAAGGTCAAGCACGTGCGCACCGCGGACTGCGCGGTGGCGGGCTTCCGCTGGCACAAGCAGGGCCCGGGGACTCTCGTGGGCTCGCTGCTCCTGGGGCTCTACGACGACGCGGGCACCCTCCACCACGTGGGCGTGACCTCCTCGTTCCCGATGGATACGCGCCGCCGCCTCGCCGCAGGAGCTCGCGCCCGCTGCGCGAGAAAGCACTCGCCTCGCATCCCTGGCGGCACTGGGCGGAGCTCGGAGACGGCACGCAGCGGATGCCCGGAGCCCAGAGCCGCTGGAGCGCGGGCAAGGACCTGTCCTGGGAGCCGCTGCGCGTCGAGCGCGTCTGCGAGGTCAGGTACGACCACCTGCAGGGCGACCGCTTCCGGCACGCCGCGGTCTTCCTGCGCTGGCGCGGCGACAAGCGGCCCGCGGACTGCCGCTACGACCAGCTCGAGGTCACTCCCCCCGCCGAGCTCGCCGAGGTCTTTCGCCCAAGGTGAGCCCGCGCCAGGGGTCGTAGTCCGGATCGGGCGGCTCCGGCTCCGGGCGAAGGGGCTCCGGCACGTGCTCGAGGTTCACGCGGACGCGGGTCCAGGTGGAAGAGCGCCCGCGCATCGAGTCGACGAGCACGTCGGCGGCCGTGAGGTGGGAGGCCGCTTCGGGATGGCGGGCCTTCCAGCGCTCGAGCCCGAGAAGCGCATCCTCCTTCTTCGCGGCGCGCCCGATCTCGACGAGGGGCTTCGTGGAGACGCGGCGGCCGCCCGGCGCGGGGCCGCTCCCCCGGCGCGAGGGCTGGACGCGCGGCGGCTCGCCGGCCTGCTTGGCATAGTGCGGCGGCCACGGCGCGTCGCCGTGGCCTTCTTTCTCCTGCCGGGCCGACGAGCTCCAGGAGCGCCTCGAGCGAGCCGGGGCTCAAGTCGATGCCCGCGTGCCGGTCGCCGATCGCGGCGAAGCGGGCGGGCATCGTGCGCAGCGTGAACTCCTCCGGCCGGCACAGGAAGAGCTCGTCCCAGGTCACGGGCGCGGAGACCCGCCCGTCGGGCTTCGGGCGTACCGAGTACGCGCTCGCCACCGTGCGGTCCTTCGCGTTCTGGTTGTAGTCGAGGAAGACGCCGTGCCTCTCCTCCTTCCACCACTTGCTGGTGGCGAGGTCGGGGGCGCGCCGCTCGACCTCTCGGGCGAGGGCGAGGGCGGCGCGCCTCACCTGGGTGAACGACCAGCGCCGCTCGATCCGCACGTTGACGTGCACGCCGCGCGAGCCCGAAGTCTTCGGCCAGCCCACGAGGCCGAAATCGGCCAGCACCTCTCGCACGACCCGGGCCACCGCCTGGATCTGCGGTCCACTCGATGCCCGGCATGGGATCGAGATCGACGCGCAGCTCGTCGGGGTGCTCGAGGTCCGTGGCGCGGACGGGGTGCGGGTGGAGCTCCAGGCACCCCAGGTTGGCCATCCAGGCCAGGGCCGCGGCGTCCCGCGGCACGACCTCCTCGGCCGTGCGGCCGGAGGGAAAACGGAGCGTGACGACGTCCACCCACGGCGGGCGCGAGGCGGGCGCGCGCTTCTGGTAGAAGAACTCGCCGTGGATGCCGTTGGCATAGCGGACGAGGACGTTGGGCCGGCCGCCCGCTCCGCGCAGCGCGCCCTCGGCCACCGCCAGGTAGTAGCGGACGACGTCGAGCTTCGTGATGCCGGCTTCCGGGAAGTAGACCTTGCCCGGGTTGGAGACCGCCACCTCGCGGCCACCGACGTCGAGCACGACCCGCTCCTCCCCGCTCGCCATGTCACCAGCATACGCCGTGCTCACGGCGCGAGGAGGGGCATGCTAGAGCTTGAGGATGTTCACGAGCTCCTGGACGGCGGCGGCCGACTTCTTGAGGGCGGCCGACTCGGTGTCGGTGAGCTTGATCTGCCAGATCTTCTCGATGCCCTTCGCCCCGAGCTGGGCCGGAACGCCCACGTAGAGGTCCTTGATCCCGAACTCGCCCTCGAGGTAGCAGCAGCAGGGCAGGATCTTGTGCTTGTCCTTGAGGACCGCGTCCACCATCTCGACCGTGGACGAGGAGGGCGCGTAGTAGGCGGACCCCGTCTTGAGGAGCGCCACGATCTCGGCCCCCCCGCCGGCGGTGCGCTTCACGATGGCCTCGACCTTCTCCGGGGGCAGGAGCTCGGTGATCGGGATCCCGCAGACCGTGGAGTACCGCGGCAGCGGGACCATGGTGTCGCCGTGGCCGCCGAGCACGAAGGCGCTCGTGTTCTCCACGGAGACGCCCAGCTCCATCGCGATGAAGGCCCGCATGCGGGCCGAGTCGAGGACGCCGGCCATCCCGAACACGCGGTGCTTGGGAAAGCCCGAGACCTTGTACGCCACCTGGCACATCGCGTCCAGCGGGTTGGAGACGACGACCAGGATGGAGCCCGGCGAGTGCTTCGCCGCGTTCTCCGTGCACTCCCTGACGATCTTGTAGTTTGTGTTGAGGAGGTCGTCGCGGCTCATGCCGGGCTTGCGCGCGATGCCGGCCGTGATCACCACGATGTCCGAGCCGGCGGTGTCCTTGTAGTCGTTCGTCCCGAGGACCCGGGAGTCCGAGCCCTCGACCGGTGTCGCCTCCGTCATGTCGAGGCCCTTGCCCTGGGGCATGCCCTCGATGATGTCGATGAGGACCACGTCCGCCAGCTCGCGGTCGGCGATCCTCTGCGCCAGCGTCGCTCCTACGTTGCCGGCTCCCACGACAGTGACTTTTCTGTTCATGAAGCCCTCCCGGCAGGATTCTAGCAACCCCGGGGTGTTTGAGGGGGCGAAGCCCCCTCATCTCGAAGAAGGAGAGGGACAGGCGAAGCCGTATCCCCTCGCCAGTCCCCGCAATGCTGGACGACGAAGCCGACGGGTGTCGCGCCCGAAGGTCCGCTCGCTGCTAGAATCGGTGCTCGCGAAGGAGGCCCCTCCCCCATGCCCTACCAGCACGTCCAGGTGCCGGCCGACGGCGCCAGAATCGAGGTCCGCGACGGGAAGCTCCAGGTCCCCGACCGGCCCATCATCCCCTTCATCGAGGGCGACGGCACCGGGCCCGACATCTGGCGGGCCAGCGTGCGCGTGCTCGACGCCGCGGTCCTGAAGGCGTACGGCGGGCGGCGGAAGATCGCCTGGATGGAGGTCTACGCCGGCGAGAAGGCCTTCAAGCAGTTCGACAACTGGCTCCCCGACGAGACGGTCGAGGCCTTCCGCGAGTTCCTCGTCGGGATCAAGGGCCCGCTCACCACTCCCGATCGGCGGCGGCATCCGCTCGCTGAACGTCGCCCTGCGGCAGATGCTCGACCTCTACGTGTGCCTCCGCCCGGTGCGGTGGTTCGAGGGCGTGCCCTCGCCGGTGAAGCATCCGGAGAAGGTGAACATGGTCATCTTCCGGGAGAACACCGAGGACATCTACGCCGGGATCGAGTTCGAGAGCGGCACCGACGACGCGAAGAAGGTACTCGCCTTCCTCAAGGAGAACTTCCCCAAGGCCTACGCGAAGGTGCGCTTCCCGGACACGACCGCGGTCGGCTTCAAGCCGGTGTCGGCCGAGGGCAGCGAGCGGCTCATCCGGGCCGCGATCGAGTACGCGCTCGTCAACCGGCGGAAGAGCCTCACCCTCGTCCACAAGGGCAACATCATGAAGTTCACCGAGGGCGCCTTCCGCAACTGGGGCTACGCCCTCGCCGAGCGGGAGTTCGGCGACCGCGTGTACACCTGGGAGCAGTGGGAGCGGACGAAGAAGGCGAAGGGCGAGGAGGCGGCGAACGCCGAGCAGAAGGCGGCCCTCGGCTCGGGGAAGCTCCTGGTCAAGGACGCGATCGCCGACATCACGCTCCAGCAGGTCCTCACCCGGCCCGACGAGTTCGACGTCATCGCCACCCTGAACCTGAACGGCGACTACCTCTCCGACGCCCTCGCGGCCCAGGTGGGCGGGATCGGCATCGCCCCCGGCGGCAACATCAACTACAAGACCGGCCACGCGGTCTTCGAGGCCACGCACGGGACGGCTCCCAAGTACGCGAACCTCGACAAGGTCAACCCGGGCTCGGTCGTGCTGTCCGGGGAGATGATGCTGCGCTACCTGGGCTGGACGGAGGCGGCGGACCTCGTCGTCAAGGGCATGGACGGGGCCATCGCCGCGCGCACCGTCACCTACGACTTCGCCCGCCTCATGGAGGGGGCGAAGGAGGTGAAGTGCAGCGAGTTCGGGGACGCCGTCATCGCGAAGATGTAGTCACCCCGAAGCGCTTCGGCCGCGTCGGGCGCTGAGGGGACCTGTCCGTCCGCATCGTCCGACCCCGGGAAGGCCCCGCTGATGGCTCTCCGGGGGGCGCCCAAGCTCCCTCGGGACCCACCCGACGGGGGTCCCTCGGGTGCATTATTTCGCCCGTTCCACGAAGCGGCCGTCGCGGGTGTCGACGCGGATCTTCTCGCCCGACTCGATGTAGGACGGGACCATGACGGTGATGCCGGTCTCGACCCGCGCCGGCTTGAGCTGGGCCTGGGCGGTCGCGCCCTTGATGGCGGGCATCGTGTCCTCGATCCGGAGCTCGACGGTGAGCGGCAGGTTCAGGGCGATGACCCGCTCCTGGAAGAGGACGGTCTTCACCTCGAGGTTCTCGAGCAGGTAGCCGGCGGCGTCCCCGACCTTCCCGACGTCGAGCGTCGTCTGCTCGAAGCTGCCGAGGTCCATGAAGACGAAGTCGTCGGCCTGGCGGTAGAGGTATTGCGCGGGGCGATAGTCGACCTCCGCCGTCGTCACGGTCTCGCCGCCCCGCCACGTCTTCGCGAGCGTCTGGCCCGTGCGCAGGTTCTTGACCTTGGCCTTCACCAGCAGGCTCGCGCCGCGAGCCGAGGGGGTCTGCGACTGCACTTCCGTGGCCTGCCACGGGTCCCCGTCGATCTCCAGGATGTCCCCGCGTTTCAGCTCCGTGACGTTGACGACCATGGCACCTCCGAGCAGGGTTTTCTACCTCAGGAGACGGCGCTCGGCAATGCGCCCCTGGCCGGCACCGACGGCCGGCGGGGCCTGGTTCATCCGTACTCTTGACGCGGCTCGCCCGCCGGGTGGACCCTTGGCCGCACGGTCGTGAGGAGCAAGGAGGGTTCGCATGACGAGCAACGAGGGCCCACCTCAGGCGGGGGCGTGGCAGGAGACGTTCCTGGTCCTCCTCCGGATGGGCATCGGCTGGCATCTGCTCTACGAGGGCCTGGTGAAGGTCCTGAGCCCCGCCTGGACCTCGGCGCCGTTCCTGGCCGACTCGCGCTGGGTGTTCTCGGGGGCCTTCCACTGGATCGCGGCCCACCCCACCGCCCTCTGGGTGGTCGACCTCCTCAACGTCTGGGGCCTCGTGCTCATCGGCCTCGCGCTTCTCCTCGGCGCCTTCTCCCGCTTCGCGGCGGTCTCGGGAATCGTCCTGCTCGCCCTCTACTACGTGGCCAGCCCCCCGCTCGCGGGCCTGCCCGCGAACGGGGCCGCCGAGGGCAGCTACCTGATCGTCAACAAGAACCTGGTGGAGATCCTGGCCCTCTGCGTCGTGGCCGCCTTCCCGATCGGCGGCTTCTTCGGCCTCGAGAGTGCCCTGACCCGGCTCCTCGGGCGCCTCCGCCGGCACGCTTCCGCGGAGACGGCCACCGCCGTCGCCGCGCCTCCCGCCCGCTCGCGGCGCGAGCTGATCGCCGCGGCGGCCAGCCTCCCCGTGCTCGGAGGGTTCGTCCTCGCCGTCCTGCGGAAGCGGGGCTTCGACAGCTACGAGGAGAAGCTCCTGCGCGCGACCGGGGACGTGGACGCCATGAGCAGCGCGACCCTCAAGACCTTCCAGTACGCGAGCCTCAAGGAGCTGAAGGGCCAGGTCCCCCACTCCCGGATCGGCAAGCTCGAGGTGAGCCGCGTCATCATGGGGGGCAACCTGATCGGGGGCTGGGCCCACGCGCGCGACCTTCTCTACGTGTCCAAGCTCGTCAAGACCTACCACACCGACCAGAAGGTCTTCGAGACGCTGCGCCTCGCCGAGCAGTGCGGCATCAACACGTTCCTCACCAACCCGCAGCTCGCCCGTGTCATCAACGCCTACTGGCACCGCGAGGGAGGGAAGATCCAGTTCTTCTCCGACTGCGGGTACAAGAACGACGTGATCGCGGGGGTCAAGCTGTCCGTGGACGTGGGGGCCCAGCGCCTGCTACGTCCACGGCGGGATCGCCGACGGTCTCGCGAAGGAGGGCAAGGTCGACGTCATCGGCAAGGCGCTCGACCTCATCCGGAGGAACGGCCTCCCGGCGGGGATCGGGGCGCACCAGCTGGAGACCGTGCAGGCCTGCGTCTCGGCCGGCCTCGCGCCGGACTTCTGGGTGAAGACGCTCCACCACTGCGACTACTGGTCGGCCCGCAAGGACGTCCAGAACGACAACATCTGGTGCGTGAACCCCGAGGAGACCGCCGCCTTCATGAGCGCCCTGCCGCAGCCGTGGATCGCCTACAAGGTCCTCGCGGCGGGCGCCATCCACCCGAACGAGGGCTTCAAGTACGCGTTCCGGAACGGGGCGGACTTCATCTGCGTCGGGATGTACGACTTCCAGATCGTGGAGGACGTGAACATCGCGCTGGCGGCCCTGGGCGACGCGCAGGAGCGCTCCCGGCGCTGGATCGCGTAGGAGGGCGGGCCCCTACCCGGGCGGGGGCACGGAGCGGAAGCCGCTCGACGGGTGGTCCTCGAGCCGCCCGTCCGGCGTCTCCACGACGATCAGTCCCTCCACGCCCTCGAGGCGCTCCACGAGCGCAAGGCCCGCCTCGACACCCATGACCATGACGGCGGTGGAGAGCCCGTCCGCCAGCGTGCAGTCCGGGGCGAGGATGGACGACGCTCACCACCCCGTTCGCCACGGGGCGTCCGGTTCGGGGGTCGAGGATGTGGGAGTACCGCACGCCGTCCCGCACGAAGTAGTTGCGGTAGTCGCCGCTCGTCGAGAACGCGGCGTCGCGCAGGGGCGCGACCCGGTAGACCTCGTCGGGTGCCGCGTCCACCCTGGGGCGGCCGATGCCCACCCTCCACGCCCGCCCGTCCAGCCGGGACCCTCCCGCCCGGACCTCGCCGCCGATCTCGACGAGGAACTGCGAGAAGCCCTCCTGCCGGATGAGGTCCGCCACCTCGTCCACGCCGTAGCCGGGAGCGATCGACGAGAGGTCGAGGGTCACGGAGGCCTGGCGCTTGACGAGAGCGCCCTTCTCCCGGATCTCGATCTTCTGGAACCCGACGTCGGCGAGCCGCGCCGCGACCACCTCCGGCGCCGGAGGCACGCGCACGGGACCGGCGGGACCGAACCCCCAGAGATCGACGAGCGGCCGGACCGTGCCGTCCCAGGCGCCGCCGGAGAGGCCGAACACCCGCGCGCCGGCCTTCATCACCCGCAGGAAGTCGCTCGAGACGTGGAACTCCTCGCCCACCCCCTGGAACCGGTTGAACCGGCTGATCTCGCTCTCCGGGCGGTAGGTGGACAGGCTCCGCTCGATCTCCTCGAGGCGGCGGTCGATCCTCTCCTGGAGGCCGGAAACGCCGCCGCGCGCGACCACGGTGACGTGATACGTCGTCCCCATCGTCCGGCCTTCGAACTTGTGCTCGCGGGCCGGGGCGCAGGCGGGGGCGAGGAGGGCGACGAGGAGCCCTGCCGCCACCCCCAGCACCTTCCTCTCCGCGCCAAGGGGACCCGCAGCCCGGGCCGATCCCTCAGCGCCTGAAACGAGTGAGGCGCCCAAGGAGCTTGTCATCCCGAGGGACCTCCGGGAGCCGGGTCATCAGCCGAGCTTCAGGAAGCGCGCCTCGCGGATCCCGGGCACCCTCGCCAGCTCGGCGAGGGCGGTCGCCGGCACCTCGCTGTCCACCTCGATCAGCATGATGGCCCGGCCGCTCCCCGGCTTGCGCCCGAGCCCCATGCGCGCGATGTTGATGCCGAGCGTGCCGAGCACCGTCCCCACCCGGCCGACGATGCCCGGGGTGTCCTCGTTGCGGACCACGAGCACGTTGCCCTGGGGGATCGTGTCCACCTCGACGCCGTCCACGTCCACGAGGCGGAGGTGCCCGCCGCCGAAGACCGTCCCCGCGACCGACAGGTCCTCCTCGCTGGTCTTGAGGCGCAGGGCCACGAGGTTCGCGAAGCTGATGGGCGCCGACGACGTGGACTCGAGGATCTCGATCTTCCTCTCGCGCGCGACGTCGACCGCGTTGACGAGGGTGAGCCCCTCCGCCATGTGCGGCCGCAGGACGCCGACTGACCGCCGCCGAGAGGATGGGCTTCAGGTCCAGCTCGCGCAGGTCGCCGTAGACTCCCAGCTCGATCCGCTCGAGCGACCCGCGGCAGGCCTGGGCGAGGAAGAGCCCCAGCCGCTCGGCGAGGTCCATGGCCGGGCGCACCCGGTCGTAGAGGTCCCCGGCGAGCGAGTAGAAGTTGACGGCGGACTGGATGACGCCGCCCTTCAGGTAGTCGCGCACCTGCTGGGCGATGTCGGTGCCCACCCGCTCCTGGGCCTCCTTCGTGGACGCCCCCAGGTGCGGCAGGGCGAGGACCTTCGGGTGCTTCGCGAGGCGCCAGTCCTTCGGCGGCTCCTGGGCGTGGACGTCGAGCGCGGCGCCGGCCACGCGGCCGCCGTCGAGCGCCGCGAGCAGGGCTTCGTCGTCGATCAGCTCGCCGCGGGCGGCGTTCACGATGCGGACGCCCGGCTTCACCTTCGCCAGGGCGTCCTTGCCGAGGAGGTGCCTCGTCTCCTTCGTGAGCGTCGTGTGCAGGGTGAGGTAGTCGGAGGTCTGCAGCACCTCGTCCAGGCTCCGCAGCTTGACGTGCGCCTGCTCGGCCACCGCCGCCGAGACGAACGGGTCGAAGGCCTGGACCTCCATCCCGAACGCGCGGCAGCGGGCCGCGACCTCGCGGCCGATCCGCCCGAAGCCGATGACTCCGAGGCGCTTGCCGAAGAGCTCCACCCCGGCGAAGGACTTCCGGTCCCACTTCTCGCCCTTCATCGCCGCGTCGGCGGGAGCCACGTTGCGCGCGAGGGCGAGCATCAGGGCGACCGCCAGCTCGGCGGTGGAGACGGTGTTGCCGCCCGGCGAGTTCATGACCAGCACGCCGCGGCGGGTCGCCGCGGCCAGATCCACGTTGTCGACCCCGACGCCGGCCCGGCCGATGACCTTCAGGCTCTTCGCGGCGTCGATCACCTCGGCGTTCATCTGGCTGCCGCTGCGGACGAGGATCGCGTCGTAGGGCGGCACGAGCTTGACGAGCTCCGACGGCGGCAGCGCCTTCTCCATGTCCACGGCCCAGCCCTCGGCGCGCAGGATCTCGGCGCCGCGGTCGGTGATGCCCTCCAGAACGAGGATGCGGTGGCTCACGGTGCTCCTCTCGCTGAATGAATGCGGATGCCGGCAGTGCGCCGCCGATTATCCCTCTTTGGCCGCCCGCGGAACCCTCGTTCACGCTCATCGGTGCGATTCGATTCCGCATGGGCGCGCGGTACGCTTGGAGCGTTCCACACAATCTGTGGAAAACCCTGTGGAAACCGCCGGGCGACAGCCACCCAAGTGGCGTGTAATCAGCATGTTCGTGCGCTTTGCACTCTGTGACAGCAGCGTGACGGGGGCACGCGATTTGCGTGGTGGGTGGCCTCCAACGGAGAGCCTGTAATCCTCGTCACGGGAGCGCGTTGCCGCTTCCCGTACTACACTGACGAGGGAGGGGACGATGCGCACGGCGATGGCAGCACTGGCGGTTCTTGCCCTCGCGGCGGGCGCCGCGGCACACGACAAGCAGCCGGAGAGTACGCAGAAGGCGCCCGCGGTGCAGTCGCAGGAGCCGGACGACGCCGGCGAGGCTCCGCGCCCCGCCATCCGCGTCCTCCGGAACCCCTACGACCTCTCGTCCTTCTACCGCTCGGGCGAGTCGCCCCTCGGCCCGTGGGCGGGGCTTCCCAACGACCCCGCCTACAAGATCGCGGGCTTCTACCGGTCGCACCAGGGTGGCTACCCGGGGACGCCGTACGGCTGGTCGGCCTTCTGGACGAGCGGCTACGGCGCTCCGCGGCCGGCGCCCTTCCGACCCTACCGCCGCACGATCGGCGAGAACGGCGACCTGTTCCTGGCCGTGCCGTTCCTCGCGCCGGTCGGCCCGATCAGCGGCGCGTTCTTCGGGTACTGAGGCCAGCCGCCTCGAGGATCGACCGGCCGGTCTGCCGCCGGAACCGGTCGCCGATGCTCTCGAGGCCGCCCACCGACTCGTCCTTCTCCATCCGCTCGACGCGGCTCATCGGGTAGAAGAGGGTGACGAGGCCGAGGCCCTTCTCGCCGCGCGCCTCCTGGCGGAGCCAGTCCTCGAACGCGGCGAGCTCGATGCCGCGCACCGCGATCCCCGCCGGCTGCAGCGACAGCAGCACGCCGAAGACCTTCTCGCGCGGCGCGTGGAGGTAGAGGAGGACCGGCGTTCCCGGCGCGAAGCCTCGCGGCTTCACTTCCGGGCCCGCCCGCCCGGGGCGTGCTCCGCGAGGAAGTCGGCGATGCGCCGCGCGCCCTCCCGCAGGTCGGCGAAAGCGGCGGCGAAGGACAGTCGGAAGAAGCCGGGGGCGTGGAAGCCCTCGCCCGGCACGACCGCCACCGCCTTCTCCTCGAGCAGCTTCGAGGCGAGCGCGACCGTGTCCGGGACGTCCTTCGACAGGCATCGCGACACGTCGGGGAACACGTAGAAGCCGCCCTCGGGCTCGGAGCAGGTGACGCCGGGGATCGCGGCGATCGCCGGGTGGATGAAGTCCCGGCGGCGCCTGTACTCGGCGGCCATCTCGCGCACGACGTCCTGCGGGGCGGTGAGCGCCTCGGCCGCCGCGACCTGGGAGAAGGTGGCCGGCCCCTGGACCGAGTGGGAGTTGAGCGCGGTGCACGCCTCGGCCAGCGCCTTCGGCCCCATCACCCAGCCCACGCGCCAGCCGGTCATGCAGTAGGTCTTCGATACCGTCCCCACCACCACGAGGTGCCCGTCGGCGGCGTCCTTCACCTCCTGGAGGGCGGGCGGCCCGCCGTTCCGGAAGACGAGGTGGGCGTAGGTGTCGTCGTAGAGGAGCCAGAAGCCGTGCTTCCTCGCGAGGCGCGCGATCCTGACGAGCTCCTCCGGCTCGACGACCGCCCCGGTCGGGTTCGAAGGGCTGTTCACGACGACGGCGCGGGTCTTCGGACGTGATCGCCTTCGCCACGGCGCGGGCGGTGACCCGGAAGCCGGTCTTCTCGCCGAGCGGAACGAAGACGGGCGTGGCGCCGGCCACGCGCGCCGCCTCGGCGAACGTGGGCCAGGCCGGGATGGGGACGACGATCTCGCTGCTCTCGATCCAGGATGGCCTGGTAGAGGAGGGCGAGCGCCTGCTTGCCGCCCACGGCGACCGTGACCTCCTCGGGCGCGAAGGAGACCTTGAAGTCCTCGCGGTACCGGTGCGTGACGGCCGCGCGCAGCTCGGGGAGGCCCGAGGCCGGGGCGTACTTCGTCCGGCCCGCGTCCATCGCTGCCTTGCCGGCGTCGACCACGTGGCGGGGCGTGGGCTGGTCGGGCTCGCCCACCGTGAAGTCGCAGCACCCGGACGCCCTTCGCCCGGAGCGCCCGGGCCTTCGCCGCCATGGCCACCGTCGGCGACACCGCCAGGCGACGCGCCCGCGCCGCGAGCCGCGGTCCCGTCTCCGCCGTCTTCAAGGCCGCCTGCCTCCTCACCTCTTCCGGCGGGCCGCCGTCCGCCGGGCGTCGAGCGGCGTCCCGTACTTCTCGCTGAGCCGCCGCTCCACGACCGGCGGCACGAGGTCGCTCACGCGCCCGCCGAGCTGGAACACCTCCTTGACGAGCCGCGAGGACACGTACGAGTAGCTCTCCGCCGGCATCATGAACACCGTCTCGATCTGCGGGTTGAGCCGCCGGTTCATGAGCGCCATCTGGAACTCGTACTCGAAGTCCGAGATGGCGCGGATCCCCCGGATGATGACGCTCGCCCCGACCCTCTCCGCGTAGTCCACGAGGAGCCCGGAGAACGTGTCCACCTCGACCCGCGGGTTGCCGCGGTAGGCCTCGCGGATGATCGCCACGCGCTCCTCGACGGAGAAGAGGGGCTGCTTCTCGGGGTTCATGAGGATCGCCATGCGCACGCGGTCGAAGACGGCGAGGCCGCGGTCCACGATGTCGAGGTGCCCGTTCGTGATCGGGTCGAACGAGCCCGGGAAGACGGCGAGCGACCCTCTCGGCCGCCTCTTCTTCATGGCGCCTCCCCCCCGTCTTCCTCTCCCGACCCGCCGGCCTCGCTCGCGCGCCGGTAGAAGCACAGGCAGTGGTCGCCGACGCGCTTCTGTCTCGTCCGGACGAGGCCGCCTATTCTCTCCGGAAGGGCCCGCTTGTGGAAGTGCTCCGCCACCACCACCCCGCCCTCGGCCAGGAGCGGGCCTTCGTCCGAGCAGCGAGAGGAGCGGCTCGTAGAGGTCGCTCGCGTAGGGCGGGTCGAGGTACACGACGTCGAACCGCATCCCCTGGTCGGCGAGCGCCGCGATCGCGGTCCGGGCGTCCTGCCGGAAGACCTGCACCTCGCCCCCGGACCTCGCGAGGACTCGCGCGTTCTCCTTCGCGGCGCTCGACCGCGGCGGCATCGCGATCGACGAGGACCACCTTCGCCGCGCCACGCGAGAGGGCCTCGAGGCCGACCCCGCCGCTGCCGGCGAACGCGTCGAGGAACCGGCAGCCCGGGATCACCGGGGCCAGGATGTCGAAGAGCGACTGCCGGACACGCGCACCGGTCGGCCGGGTCGAGTCCCCGGCGGCCGTCTTCAGCCGCCGGCCCTTCCCCGCTCCCCCGATGATCCGCGACATGCGGAGACGATACCGCATGAGGTCGCCGGCCGTTCGAGCCACGCGGGAGTGGGCGATTCCTCCCGGCCGGGATGGGTTGATGTCTCGATGTCCTCATGATATGTCTAGACATATGAGAACTACAGTCCGGCTCGACGACGCCCTGCTCGAGCAGGCCAAGCGCGAGGCGGTCCGCCGGGGCGAGACCCTGACCTCCCTGATCGAGCGCGGGCTCCGGCTCGTGCTCGCCCGCCCGGATCGCCGCGCGCCCCGACGCCACGCCGAGATACCCGTGTGCCGTGAGGGAGGGGGCACACTGCCCGGCGTCGATCTCGACGACAGCGCGGCCCTCCTCGACATCGCCGAGGGGCGCCGGTGATCCTGCCCGACGTCAACGTCCTTCTGTACGCCTTTCGCAGCGACAGTGTGAACCACGCGGCGTACCGGGAGTGGCTCGAGCGCCTCGTCGGCAGCGACGAGGCCTACGGCATGTCGCCCCAGGTGCTGTCGTCCGTCGTGCGCATCGCGACGCACCCGCGCATCTACGCGGCCCCCAGCCGGCTCGAAGAGGCGCTCTCGTTCGCACGGGTGCTGCTGGAGCAGCCCACCTGCACCGCCGTGCAGCCCGGTCCCCGGCACTTCTCGATATTCGAGGACCTCTGCCGCCGGGCCGTGGCCACCGGCAACCTCGTGCAGGACGCCTGGCTCGCCGCCCTGGCGGTGGAGTCCGGCTGCGAGTGGCTGACGACCGACGGCGACTACGCCCGGTTCCCGGGGCTGCGCTGGCGTCGGCCCTTCTGAAGGTCCGCCTTACGGGCCCACTCTCGCGGGCACGCCCGCGAGCCGCTTCGGGCCGTGCTCGACGACGCCGGGCGGGCAGCCGTCGGCCAGGACCTTGAAGTTCTCGATGAAGCGGGCGGCGAGGGCGTCGTACTTCTTGAAGTACTCCTCGCGGCTCCCCCAGGTGTTGGCGGGCTCGAGGATCTCGCTCGGGACGCCCTCGCAGCTCTCGGGCACCTCGAAGCCGAAGACCGGGTCCTTCCGGTAGCTCGACCTTGTCGAGCGCCGCCGGAGAGGGCCGCGTTCAGGAGCTTCCGGGTGTGGCCGATGCTGATCCGCTTGCCGATCCCGAACGGCCCGCCCGTCCAGCCGGTGTTGACGAGCCAGCACGTGGCGCCGTGCTGGAGCATCTTCTTCCTGAGCAGGTCGGCGTAGACGTACGGGTGGTGGACCATGAACGGCCCGCCGAAGCAGGCGCTGAACGTGATCTCCGGCTCGATGCCGAGGCCGATCTCGGTGCCCGCGATCTTGCTCGTGTAGCCCGAGATGAAGTGGTAGATGGCCTGGTCCGGGCTGAGGCGCGAGATCGGCGGCATGACGCCCGAGGCGTCGCAGGTCAGGAAGACGACGTTCTTCGGCTGGCCCGCCCGCTTGTCGGGCACCGCGTTCGCGATGAAGTCGAGCGGGTAGGCGCCGCGGGTGTTCTCGGTGAGCTTCTCGTCGTTGAGGTCGAGGAGGCGCGAGACGGGGTCGTAGACCACGTTCTCGAGGATCGTCCCGAAGCGGCGCGTGGTCGCGAAGATCTGCGGCTCGGCGTCGGGCGAGAGGCGGATCACCTTGGCGTAGCAGCCGTCCTCGAAGTTGAAGACGCCGTTCGGCGCCCCAGCCGTGCTCGTCGTCGCCGACGAGGCGCCGCGCGGGGTCGGCGCTGAGGCGTCGTCTTGCCCGTGCCGGAGAGGCCGAAGAAGATCGCGACGTCGCCGTCCTTGCCCGACGTTCGCCGAGCAGTGCATCGACAGCACGCCCTCGAGCGGCAGCAGGTAGTTGAGGACCGTGAAGACCGTCTTCTTGATCTCGCCGGCGTAGCCCGTGCCGCCGATGATCGCCGAGCTTCTGCCGGAAGTTGAGGACGATGAACGTCTCGCGTCCGCGTCCCGTCCGCCATCGGGTTCGCCTGGAAGCCGGGGGCGGCGATGATCGTGAAGTCGGGGACGTGGCGCCGCGCCTCCTCGACCGTCGAGTTCTTGAGGAACATCGTGCGGGCGAAGAGGCTGTGCCAGGCCTTCTGGGTGATGATGCGGACGGCGAGGCGGTGCTCGGGGTCGGCCCCGCCGTAGACGTCCTGCACGAAGACGTCGCGGCCCTGCAGGTAGCCGCAGAGCCGCGCGTGGAGCGCGCTGAAGCTCTCCGGGTTGAAGGGCCGGTTGTACTGGCCCCACCACACCGCGCTCCTCGGTGGACTGCTCGCGCACCACGAACTTGTCGGCGGCGGCCCGGGCGGTGTGCTTGCCCGTGTCGACCACGAGCGGCCCCTCGTGGCTGAGCTGCCCCTCGGAGCGGTGGATCGCCTCCTCGTAGAGGGCGGGCGCGGGCAGGTTCCAGTAGACGCGGCGGAGGTTGGTGAGCCCGTGGTGCTCGAGGCCGTAGAGGCTCGCCATCGCCCCCGCCTGCTTCACCGCGGGCGACTGGACGTCGATGTAGATGTTCATGCCCAGTCCCTCACCAGCTTGCGGTCGCCGAGGAAGAGCTCGTTGGGCGCCTGGGGGTCGAGCGCCCACTTGATGCGCTCGACGCCGTCCATGATCTCCTTGATCGTCCCGCAGTAGCTGAGCCGCAGGTGGCCCTCCATCCCGAACTCCTTGCCGGGCACGGTCACGACCCGCACGCGGTCGAGCAGGAGCTCGGCGAGCTTCTGCGAGTCCTTGCTGTAGGCGCTGAAGTCGGGGAAGCAGTAGAAGGTGCCGTCCGGCTTCGTCACGTGGACGCCGGGGATCGTCTGCAGGCGCTCCAGCATGACGTTCCGCTGGTTCTCGAGGGTGAGGCGCAGCGACTCGATCGACGTCTGCACGCCGGAGAGCGCCCCGATCGCCGCCCACTGCGAGACGGTGACCGGGCCCGAGGTCTGGTGCGACTGGATGTTCGTCATCGCCTCGACCACCTCGCGGTTGCCGAGGGCCCAGCCGATGCGGAAGCCGGTCATGGCGTACATCTTCGAGACGCCCTGGACGACGACGAGCCGCGAGGCGTCGCCCTGCTCCTTCGCGAAGTCGTAGGGGTTCGGCGCCTTCTGGCCGTCGAAGACGAGCCGGTTGTAGAGGTCGTCCATCACCAGCCAGAGGTTCTTCTTCTCGCAGAAGGCGACCATCTCGGCGATGAAGTCCCTCGAGTACATGACCCCCGAGGGGTTGTTCGGGCTGTTGAGGATGACCGCCTTCGTGTAGGAGCCCACCTTGTCGGCGATGTCGGGCACCGAGGGCTGGAAGCTGCCGTCCTCGGGCGTGACCGCCACCGGCACGCCGCCCGCGAGCTTCACCATCTCGGGGTAGCTCACCCAGTAGGGCGCCGGGTAGACCACCTCGTCCTTCGGCTCGAGGATCGCGTAGAGGAGCGTTCATGATCGACTGCTTGGCGCCGCTCGAGACGATCACGTTCTGGGGCGCCAGCATCTGGCCGTAGTTCTCCTCGGTGTAGCGGAGGATGGCCTTCTTGAGCGCGGGCAGGCCGTCCGCGGGCGCGTAGCGGATCTCGCCGGTGTTGAGCTGGGTGGCGCAGTTCAGCACGGCGTCGAGCGGGGCCTTGCTCTTCGGCTCGCCGCCGCCGAGGTGGATGACCGGCTCGCCCTTCTCCCGCAGCTTCGCCGCGGTCTCGTTGAGCTTCAGGGTGGGCGAGGCCTTGATGGACCTCGCGAGCTGGCTGACGCTCATGGCTCTCATCCTTTCTGTGGGACCGACACGTGGACCGGGGGAGGCTAGCGTCCCCCCGTCCCAAGAGCATAGAGCCAATCGGCTCAGGAGAGATGAAGCGTTTGAATGGGTCGTTCGTTCGATGGGGCCGATCAGCGGAGCCGCGCGCGCTGGGCCTTCGGCTTCGTCCCGTTCGCGAAGTGGAAGTGGAAGCCGTAGTTCGGGCTCCAGCCCACGTCGAACCGCACCATTTCCGAGCCGGGGACGAGCAGGCGCAGGCCGCTCCCGAGGCCCCCGCGGGTGCGTCGCAGGCCGAAGTCGCGCGACTCGCTCCAGGCGATGCCCGCGTCGGCGAACACCGCCAGCTCCGCCCCGAGGCGGAGCGAGATCCTCCAGAGATCCCAGCGCCGCAGCGGAATCAGCGTCAGCGAGTACTCCGCCGTGCCCAGCATCTGGTTCTTGCCGGAGAGCTCCGATCCCAGGTCCGTGACGCCGTAGCCGCGAATGCTGTTGGCCCCGCCTACGAAGTAGTTCAGGTAGGTGGGGACGTCCTTGCCCAGTTCCCCGGTCTGGAGCGACACGAGCCCCGAGAGCATTACTTTCGTCCGGCGCGTGGCGGGCACCCACCTCCGCAGGTCGATGTTGACGGCCCACCAGTTCCCGTCGCCGCCGAGGAAGCCCCCGGTGCGCCACAGCTCGATCTCGTTCTGCCAGCCCCGCCGCGGGTTGCGCCAGGAATCGCGGGTGTCCCAGCCAAGGGAGGCGCCCAGGCGCAGCAGCCGGTCCTCGTTGCTCGGGTTCAAGGTGATGTCGGCGGTGTCGCTCTTCATCGTGAAGTAGGAGAACTTGGCCCGGGCCCAGCCGTGGTCGCCTATCCACGTGCCGATCTCGGGGGTGAACTCGTAGCTCGTCTCCTCGAAGCCGCGCAGCGTGTCGGGCCGCGTGTAGCGCGCGCCGTAGAAGTCGAACGACCCGTGGTTGCCCCTGATCCAGGGCCAGGAGATCCGGCTCCACTGCTGCTCGAGGTCGCCGAAGTAGACCCGGGCGGAGACGGACAGGTCGCGGCCGGTCAGGTTCCCGGCCGAGAGGCCCGCGCCGATCGAGAAGCCGTTCTCCTCGGTGTACACGTAGGAGAGGATGGGAAACCAGGACGGCATCTCCTTGAACGTGAAGACGAGGCGCACCCCGTCGTCGCCCACGGGAAGGGCTTCCACCTTTATCTCCGCGAAGATCGAGAGGTTGTCGAGGCGCGCGACGTCGCGTCCCACCGCCAGGACGTCGAGGGGATCGCCCACCCGGGTGCGGATCTCACGGGTGATGATCCAGTCCTTCGTGACGTTGTTGCCGGTGACGTCGATCGCGGCCACGCGCCGCCCCGCGAAGGGTGTGAGGTCAGGCACGGCGGTGTCGGCCGGGGCGACCGGCGCTGCCTCAGCGGCCTCCTGCGCACCCACCGGCGCCCCGGCCATGGCCAGCGGGAGGAACGCACCCGCGATGACGGCGCGCGCCCACGAGCGGCGGCGCCGGGTCGAACGTGCTGATCCGGAGGCGGCCACGTGACCGATTGCCTAGTGGGCGACGGCGATGGCGGCTTGTCCTTCCTTCACCTTCGCGTCGTCGTCCGCGGTCAACTGCTCCGGTGCCAGGTCGATCACGACCTTCTTGATCTCGCCGGTGAACTTGAATGGCAGGCGGTAATCCTCCGTGACGGGAGTGCCGGTGTCTTCGCCGCAGTCGATTCCCTCGTCGACCGAAAGACGGAATGGCAGGGTGCGCTCGATGCGGCCGGTCGCCACGGTCTTGCCGTCCACCTGTATCGTGCCGAGGCCGCCCTTGCCGATGCCGCCGCCGTCATGCTTGAAGTCGTAGACGATGGTGTGCGCTCCCGGCGCGAGCGTCTCCTTGCCGGTGACGTAGTAGCGGGCGACGCCGGCGAGGTTGTAGCAGAAGACCGGCTTGCCCTTGAGCAGGTAGAGGCCATAGCCCGCGAAGCGCCCGCCGTGGGTGATCAGGATGCCTTCGGCACCGCCCTTGGGAATCACCACCTCCGCCTTGATCTGCCAGGACTTGTTCTTCGTGTCCGGGGCGCTCCCTTCGGGGATGCGAACCATGCCGCTGTAATAGGTGAACTCATCGCGCCCGCGCGTCAGGCTGGGGCGGAGGTTCACGTCGAACCGCTCGACCTTGCTGTTGTCTATCGGGAGCACGTTGTACTTCTCCGCCTCCCGCCAGAAGAGATCCTGCAACTCCTTGAGCTTTGCCGGCTCCTTGTCGGCGAGATTGTCCGCTTCAGAGAAGTCCTCGTTGACGTTGTAGAGCTCCCATGCGTAGGAGTTCACGTCGATGTCGTGTCCCATCATCCACGGGGCGATGGGCGGCGTGGTCGCGGCCACCCAGCCGTCGTGGTAGATCGCGCGGTTGGCGAACATCTCGAAGTACTGCGTCGTGTGCCTCGACGGCGCCTTCGGATCGTCGAACGTATAGACCAGGCTCGTCGCCCTCGATCGGCTTCTGCGCGACGCCGTTGATGCTGGTCGGCGCGGGCACGCCGGCCGCTTCGAGCAGCGTCGGCGCGATGTCGATCACCGACGAGAACTGCGTGCGGATGCCCCCCTTGTCCTTGATGCGCGCCGGCCAGGAAATGACCATCCCGTTGCGCGTGCCGCCGAAGTGCGAGGCGATCTGCTTGGTCCACTGGAACGGCGTGTCCATCGCGTGCGCCCAGCCGACCGGGTAGTGGTTGAAGGTCGTCGGCCCGCCCAGCTCGTCCATGCGGCGCAACACCTCCTTGAAGTCCTCGGGGATGTTGTTGAAGACCGACATCTCGTTGAGCAACCCCTGCGGCGTGCCCTCGGCGCTCGCCCCGTTGTCGCCCTGGATGTAGATGACCAGCGTGTTGTCCAATTGACCCGTTTCCTCGATCGCGTCGAGGATGCGGCCCATCTGGTCGTCGCAATGCGCCAGGGCGGCGGCGTAGACCTCCATCATGTGGGCGGCCACCTTCTTGTGGTCGGCGTCGAGCGCATCCCAGGCGCCGATTTCCGCCGGACGCTTGGTCAGCTTCGCGTTGGCCGGGATGAGCGCCCATCTCCTTTTGCCGGGCGAACGTCTCCTCACGCTGCTTGTCCCAGCCCTGGTCGAACTTGCCCTTGAACTTCGCGATCCACTCCTTCGGCGCGTGATGCGGCGCGTGGGCCGTGCCCGGCGCGTAGTACTGCAGCCACGGCTTCTGCGGGGCGACGGCGTGCAGCATGCGGATGCGGTCGATGGCGTGGTCGGCCATGTCCTTGTCGAAGAAATAGTCCTTCGCGTCGTGCGGCGGCTCGATGGGCTTGGTGCCGTCGAAGAGCGCCGGGGCCCACTGGCTCGTGTCGCCGCCGATGAATCCGTAGAAGTACTCGAAGCCCAGCCCCGTCGGCCAGAGGTCGAACGGCCCCGCCTGGCTCGTGTGCCAGTCGGGCACGTTGTGGTTCTTGCCGTACCAGGCGGTGTTGTAGCCGTTCTGCTTGAGGATCTCGGCGAACGTCCCGGCGCTCTTCGGCTGAAGGCTGTTGTAGCCGGGGAAGCCGGTGCCGAGCTCCATGATGACACCCGTCGCGACGCTGTGGTGATTGCGCCCGGTGAGCAGCGCCGCGCGCGTGGGTGAGCACAGCGCCGTGGTGTGGAACTGCGTGTAGCGCAACCCGGCCTTCGCCAGCCGATCCATCGTGGGCGTCGGAATCGGCCCGCCGAACGTGGACGATGCGCCAAAGCCCACGTCGTCGGTGAGGATGAGCAGGACATTCGGCGCGCCCTTCGGGGCGGTGACTTCCTTGGGGAAGTCCTTCGTGGATTCCCTGGTCGTGCGGCCGATCTTTCCCTTGAACGGCGGTTCCGGCCGCGGGAGAACGTTCTGCACCTGCTGTTCCTGCGTCTGCGGCGGCGGCGGCGTGCAGGCGACCAGCAGCGACAGGGCCGCGCCCAGCCCAAGGCCGAGGGCGGTGCGGATGGTTCTCTTCTCCATGGTCGGGTCCTTTCGGCGTCTCTTGGTTCGGTCGTCTCACGAGTATACGGTCGCCGCCATCGCCACGTGTCGTCTCATGGTGGCGTTCGGTCCCGGGTGACCAGGGGGACGTGGTGCACGAAGCTGGCCGCGCCGATCAAGCTCGGCGGCCGGTTCTACCCCACCCGGGCGAGGCCGAAGCGGCTCTCCCAGCCGCCGTCGTCGAGGAAGCGGGCCAGGGACGGCGGCAGGGCGCCGCCGTCACCGACCAGGCGGAAGGCCTCCGTCCGCGCGCGCTCGAGCAGGTCGCGGTCGCGGATGAGGTGGGCGACGCGGAAGGTCGGCATCCCCCACTGCCGCGTGCCGAAGAAGTCGCCGGGGCCGCGGATCTCGAGGTCGCGCTCCGCGATCGCGAAGCCGTCCTCGGTCGAGACCATGACGTCGAGCCGCGAGCGGGCCACCTCGGAGAGCCGCCCGTACGCCAGCAGCACGCAGGTGGACGAGGCCGCCCCGCGCCCGACCCGGCCCCGCAGCTGGTGGAGCTGGGCGAGGCCGAAGCGCTCGGCGTGCTCGATGACCATGACGGTGGCGTTCGGCACGTCGACGCCCACCTCGATGACGGTCGTCGAGACGAGCACCTGGATCTCGCCGCGCGAGAAGGCGCCCATCGCCTCCTCCTTCTCCGCGCTCTTCATCCGCCCGTGGAGGAGGCCCACACGGACGCCCGGCAGGGCCGCCGCCCACTCCTGCGAGGCTTCGGTCGCGGCCTTGACGTCCTCGAGCTTCTCCGACTCCTCGACGAGCGGGTAGACGACGTAGGCCTGCCGCCCCTCGGCCACCGCCCGCTTGACGAGGTCGAGCACCTCGCGCCGCTCCGAGGCCGGCCGCAGCAGGGTGCGGATCGGGCGTCCGCCCGGGCGGCTTCTCGTCGACGATCGACACGTCGAGGTCGCCGTACGCGGTGAGGGCCAGCGTGCGCGGGATCGGCGTCGCGGTCATCACCAGCACGTCCGCGTCGTAGCCCTTGTTGCGCAGGTCCTCGCGCTGCAGGACGCCGAAGCGGTGCTGCTCGTCGGCGACGGCGAGGCCCAGGCGGTGGAAGAGGACGCCCTCCTGGATGAGCGCGTGGGTGCCGATGACGATCTGCGCCTCGCCGGAGGCGATGCGGGCGAGCGCCTCCGTGCGCTCGCGGCCCTTCACCGCGGAGGTGAGGAGCTCGACACGGTAGGGACAGCGCTTCAGCAGGCGCCGCAGGGTGAGGAAGTGCTGCTCGGCCAGGATCTCGGTCGGGGCCATGAAGGCCGCCTGGTGGGCGTTCTCGAGGACGACGACCATCGCGAGGAGAGCCACGAGCGTCTTGCCCGAGCCCACGTCGCCCTGGACCAGGCGGTTCATGGGGTGGGGCGACCGCAGGTCGTCCGCGATCTCGCGGAGCACCCGCCTCTGCGCCCCGGTCAGGGGAAAGGGCAGGATCCGCTTCACCGCCTCGCGGGCTTCGTCCCGGACCTCGAACGCGGCGCGCTTCCTCTCGGCGCGCACGCCGCTGCGGCGCCGGGCGAGGCCGATCTGGAAGAGGAGCAGCTCCTCCAGGATGAGCCGCACGTGACCCGGCGAGCGGAAGCGCGTTCAGCCGGTCGAGCGAGTCGCCTTCGCCGGGCAGGTGCACGCGCCGGAGGGCCTCGCCGCGGCCGATGACCGAGAGCCGCTCGCGCAGGTCGGCGGGGAGCGGGTCGGGGAGGTCGAGTGGCACCTGCGTCCGCGAGGTGCGCGAGGACGCGCCGCAGCGGCTTGACGGTGAGCGGCCCGAGCTTCTCGTAGACGGGCACGAGGCGGCCGGTGTGGATGCCGCCGTGCTCGTCCCCCTCGACGATCTCGTACTGCGGCGAGCGCATGACGAGGAGGCGGGAGGCCATGGCGTCGCGCTCGACGAGGCCGAAGAGCACCACCTTCTTGCCCCGCGGCGAGCGTCTCCGCCAGGTAGGGCTGGTTGAAGAAGACCGCCTTGAGCCGCCCGCTCCCGTCGTCGAGCCGCAGCTCGTAGATCGTCATGCGCCGCGCGCGGCGCAGGCCCGCCACCGCGATCTCTCCCGAGACGGAGACGCGCATCCCGGGCCGCAGGTCGGCCACCCGCGCGAAGCTCCGCCGGTCCTCGTAGCGCATGGGCAGGTGGAGCAGGAGGTCCTCGGCGGTGCGCACGCCGGCCTTGGCGAGGGCCTCGGCCCGCTGCGGGCCCACGCCCTTCACGAACTGGACCGGCGCCTGGAGGTCCATGTGCCGCGGGTGATCTTCCCACGGCGGACGGCGCGCCGGGGTCCTACTGGAAGAAATCGACGAGCGCCCGCCCGGGCTCGAGACGGACCCGCCGAGCGGTGAAGGGCAGCGGGAACGGAGACAGGATGTCGAAGCCCTGAGGCCGCTTGGCGGTGCGCGTCGACTGGCTCACGATCTGGGCCACGAAGCGCCGGCGGCAGGCTGATCCCGGCGACGAGCGCCTCCTCCACCTCGACCTTCCCCGTGCCCTCCGCGCTCGAGAAGCGGCCCCGCAGCTCCACGGGCACCGAGCCGCTCAGAAAGGCGAGGAGGCCCGTCCCGACCCCCTGGGGCACCTTCGACTTCACCCGGTCGAGGTCGAGCAGCCCCCGCGCTAGCAGCCGGTCCTTCTGGAGGCCCAGCTCGAAGCCCGACATGCCCTCGGGGATCTTCCCGGCGAGGGAGAGGTTGACCCAGGAGTTGAGCTGCCGCTCGGTGACCACGATCGTCTGGCGCGAGGCGGGCTTGCCCGCGCTCAGCCGCCTCTCGACGCGGGCGACCGTCTCCGAGACCCAGTCGGCGTCTTCCCAGCTCAGGCCCGCTGGCGCGGGCGGCCGGATGGGATCGCCCTTGCGAGGGGCGGCCTGGACCAGCAGCAGCGTCACGAGGCCGAGCGAGAAGAAGCTCACTCGACCATCATAGCAAGCCGCTCGCGGGTCCCGCCGACGGGACGGTCTGTCATTCCGAGGGACTCCGATCGGACGAGTCCCGAGGAATCTGCCGAGATTGCGGTTCCTCGGGCGACGGCTAGACGCCGCCCTCGGAATGACATCAGGGCTCCCCGAGGACGCGGCGGGCTTCTTCCCCACGCCCCATCGTACGCAGCAGGTCGGCGATCTCGCGCCGCAGGGCCGGGTCGTCACGGCACCAGAGGGCCATGCGCAGCTCGGCGAGCGCCTTCTCGTTCTCGCCCCGGGACCGGGCCACCTGCCCGAGGACCCGGTGCGGGCGCGAGGCGTAGGGGTCGAGGAGCGCGGCGCGGGCGAGCTCCGAGACCGCGCCCTCGCGATCGCCGGAGGCGAGGAGGGCCTCGCCCCGCTCCACGTGGACACGCGAGGCCTCGGCGTCTGCCGAGCGGCCCGGGTCCAGGACGAGTCCCTGCTCGGACGGCATCACGCGCTCCAGGCGGCGCGACAGGTCGGGCTTGCGCATCGGCTCGAGAGAAGGGACCAGGGCAAAGGCGGCGCGCCACTGCTCCTCGGCCTCCTCCGCGCGCCCGCTGGCGGAGAGAGCCCAGGACAGGAGCAGCCGGCCCTGCGCGTCCCCGGGGTCGCGCCGGACCGCACCCTTGAGCCAGAAGGCCGCCGCCTCCGGGTCGCCCTCGACGAGGAGCGCCCACCCCAGGTCGAACGGCAGGTCCACCGAGGCCGGCTGCGCCTCCACCGCCTGCCGCAGCAGGGCCGACGCCCCGCTCGCGGGGCCCTCGCGCAGCCGCGCCACCGCGCGGTTGCCGAGGGCGGCCGCGGTCGGGTCCCGCGCGGCGAGCTCGGCGTAGACGACGTCCGCCTCCCGGTGACGGCCGAGGCCGAGGAGGGCCACCCCCTCGAGGAAGCGCGCGTCGCGGGCGAACGGGGATCCAGGCGCGACGCGAGCGACGGCCTCGCGAGCGTCTTCGAAGCTCCCCGCGTCCACGAGGAGGCGGGCGAGGACGAGCGCGGCCTCGTCGTACCCTCGGTGGAGCGCCAGGGCCCGCCGAACCCCGGCGAGGCGAGCCGCCACGTCGCGGCCCGCCAGGCCTTCGCCGAGGGCGCGCAGGGCCTCGAAGGGCACCGCGTCCGCGGCGCGCAGCAGCCCGTCGCGCGTCCCCGTCGGAGGCAGCGGGCCCGCGAGCGCTACGTCCCAGGCGAGCGCGTGGATCGTGCGACCCAGCCTCCGCCAGAGGGCCGGTGACCACGAGCGGAGCGCTCAACGAGCCGCGCCGCGCGTCGAGCAGCCGGAGCGACAGCGTGAGATCGGCGCCGCGTAGCTCCCACGACCCCACGACGAGCCTCGATGCGCCGAGGGACTCCGCGACGCGGATCGCGGTGCGCGCGTGTCGCCGCCGGCGAGGCACACCCAGCGCCTCCTGCGCCCGCCGCCGGTCG
The DNA here is from genome assembly GCA_963697835.1 of uncultured Acidobacteriota bacterium. Classification (GTDB taxonomy): domain Bacteria; phylum Acidobacteriota; class Vicinamibacteria; order Fen-336; family Fen-336; genus DATBSL01. Next base: position 1,006,131 of record CAVOPG010000002.1, read on the forward strand.
CCGCCGGGGACGGCGGGCACGCCCACGCGCTGGAGAGCGCGGGGCAGGGTCTCGGCCACCGCGGCCCCGATCCAGCCCGCGGGTGCCCCGCCCGGCCCCTCCGGTGGGACCACGACGACGGCGCCCTCGTCGTCGGCCGCGAAGGCCAGGATAAGGACGAGGGCGGCCGCCGGCGTCACGCCGGCAGCTCGATCCGGGCGGGCGGCCGCGCCCACGCGTGCGCGGCGAAGGCCCTCTGCACGCGGAAGCCCAGCAGCTCGTAGAGCCGGTGCGCCCGGTCGTTGCCGACGGTAACGGACAGGGTGGCGGTCGCGAGTCCCTGCTCGCGGAAGGCGCGGAGCGCGACGCTCACGAGGGCTGCCCCGAGACCGCGCCCCTGCGCCTCCGGGGCGACCGAGACCTGGCAGACGTGCCCGTTCGCGCGGGCCAGGCGGCTCGCGATCAGGACGCCGATCGGTCCCCACGGCCCTTCCGCGAGGCGCGAGGCCTCGGGGTCGAACCGGCCGCAGCCCGAGCGCACCACGAGCGTGTCCACGAACGCGCGGCAGGTCGACGGGGTCGAGTAGGTGAGGTTCAGCGCGGCGTCCGGGCTCCCCGCGTGGCTGCGGTAGACGATCTCCGCCGCCGCCTGGAGCTCGTCGCGCCGGATCGGCCGCAGGCAGACGCCCGCCGGCAGGGAGGCTTCCCCCGCGGGCAGGGGCTCGCCGAGGTCACGGCGCATGTAGTGACGGGCGCGTCCCGTGAAGCCGGCGCGCTCGAAGCGCGCGTCCGCCGACGGCGCGGTGCAGAAGAGGGTCTGGCACTCCACGCGCCCGCTCCCCCTCTCGGCGCGCGCGTCGGCGATCACGGCGTCCACGAGATCGTCCTCGAGCCCCTGGCCGCGGTGCTCGCGGGAGGCGAAGATCGAGCCGACGATCATGCGGGACGCGTCGACCATGTAGTAGCAGTAGGCGGCGGCGCGCACGCCGTCGGTCATCACCCGGCCGGGAAGGGTGCCCCGCTCGACTCCGCCGGCGACCGCGGCCCGTACCTCGCCGAAGTCCCAGCCGAGCTCGGCGTCCCACTGCGCCGCCTCTTCGTCGAGGAGAGGACGCAGCTCGCGCAGCGAGGCCTCACGCAGGTGGCGTGTGCGCACCCCGTCTCCGTCTCGCCTCCGCGTCGAGGAACGCGCGCAGGCGCAGCTCGTCGGCGGCAGCGAGGGCGAGGAACTCGAGGCCGGCCAGGAACTGCTTCGACGGGCCGGGGAGCGAGTCGCCGTCGATCGAGGCCTCGGCCACCCGCGCCTTCGTGCGCAGGGCCCCGTCGGGCAGCTCGACCCGGAGGTCCACGACCGCTCCGGCGTCGAGCGACGCTTCGGTGCGGACGAGGCAGCCGACCAGGCTCAGGTCGGCGACACGCGCCGGGCGCCCGTGGCGCCCCCCGAGCGCCGCCTCGAGGTCCACCTCGACGCGCCGGTCCCGCCGCTCGTCGTGGCTCACAGACCCGCCAGGGCTCATCACGGGACGATCATAGGGCCGCAGGCCCGCGTCCTCAAGCAGCGCCTGAGCCGCCGCCCTATAATGCGAAGCCAGGCATGCAACCCGCGCCCGCCACGCACCGTCCGGGCGCCGCCTCGCTCACGGTCGCCTTCTTCGCGGTGAGCGGCGCCCTGGAGATCACCCTCGCCTTCGCAGACGCGGACTGGCCAGGCCTCGGGCCGCTCTGGGAAGCACTCGGCCGGGCCCTCCTCCACGCGCTCCTCGCCGCGGGCCTCTGGCGCGGCTACGCGCTCTGCCGGACGCTGGCTCAGGTCTACAGCCTCGCCGCCCTCGTGACCTACGCCGTCGTGCTCGCCCTCGCGGTGGGCGGAGCGCCGTTGCGCTTTCCTCCCTCCGTGGTCGTGGAGAGCCTGGTCCAGGTCCCCTCGTGCGCCCTGCTGGTGCCCTGGCTCCGCTCGCCCGCGGCGGCACAGGCCTTCCCACGGTCGCTCTTCGGCCGTTGACCGGCGTCTCCTCCTTGTGGCGGGCGCCGGCGGAACCCTATAATTCACGGTTGGAGAGGGATTTGGCCCGGGTGGTGCAGGGTCGCCGTGTCGGTGGAGCGAGGCCCGCGGCCGCGCGGTCGGGGGCGGGTCCGCGACGATCCTCTCCGGCTCCAGCGCCTCGAGCCCCGATCCTGCAGCGCCACCCGATGGCCGCCCTCGAAGCCCGGGGCAGGACGATCCGCGATCCGGTCGAGAAGCTGCGCTTCCTCCGCCGCTCGCTGGAGCGCTACGAGGCCCTCGACGAGCGGCTGCAGGCCGTTCCCGGGGCCCCGCTACGCTGGCTCGCCTACCGGGTGACCGGTGTCGAGGAGGCCCGGCCGCTCTTCTCGGCAAATCCCTGGGGCGCCCTCGATCCGCCCCGACGTACCCGCCCGCCTCTACCGCGCCGCGCGCGGCGGGCCGTCAACGTGGCCGCGCTGCTCGTCGTCGCCGCGGCGGCGATCGCCCTCGCCTCGTACCCCCGCTCGAGGCCGGCGCCCGCCGCTCCGGCCGCCGTCGCCCGCCCCACGCCGGCGGAGCGCGGCGCTCGATCCCCTGCCGCGCGGGAGTGCGCCGGCACCGGATCTGGATGGCGGACTCGGGCCCGGGGTTCGAGCTCTACAGCAACGGCCTGCGCATCGACACCACGTACGCAGTCGCCGGCGAGCCGCGGCGCTACCGCGTGTTCGAGGTCGGCCGGGGGATGGGAGCCGAGGTCCTCGACCGGCCGGTCGGGATCGTCTTCCACACGTCGGAGAGCGACATCTGGCCGCTCGAGGAGTCGTTCAACGAGAAGCTGCGCGACTCGAGCCAGAACCTGCTCCGCTACCTGAGGAAGAACCGGGTCTACCACTACCTGATCGACCGGTTCGGGCGGGTGTTCCGCGTGGTGGCGGAGGCCGACAAGGCGAACCACTCCGGCATGTCGGTGTGGAGCGCCGGGAGCCGCGTCTACCTCAACCTGAACGGCCCGACGATCGGGGTCTCGTTCGAGACCCGCTGGGAGGGCGGCCGGGCCCTGCCTATCACGCGCGCGCAGTTCGAGGCGGGGCGCAGCCTCACCGACTACCTGCGCCACAAGTGGTCGATCGAGGCCGAGATGTGCGTGACCCACGGGCTCGCCAGCGTGAACTCGAAGAAGCACCTGATCGGCCACCACCTGGACTGGGCCCGGGGCTTCCCGTTCGAGGCCTTCGGCCTGCCCGACCAGTACCGGCGGACCTCGCCGGCGGTCGTCCTCTTCGGCTTCGGGTACGACGAGCAGTTCCTCGCGGTGATGGGCGAGCCGTGGCCCGGGGTCGGCGAGGCCGAGCGGCAGCTCGAAGGCGACGCCGCCGACGCGGGCCGGACGGTGGACGAGCTGCGTGGGGAGAGAGCCGGCACCTACGACCGCTGGCTCGACGAGCAGACGAAGGACGCGGAGACGGCGGACAAAGCGGCGCGCGGCGCGGCGCGCCGCAAGCGGAGGATAGCCCCATGGCGGAGAACAAGGATCACCTCTGGAAGTCGCCCGAGGAATCCGCGGAGAAGATCGAGGACCTGGTGAAGGGCGGCTCCCACCCCGTGGGCATCGACGTCGGCACCAGCAAGGTGGTGGTCTCGCGGCGCGGCGGCAAGGACGTGGCCTGCGCCTCCCAGCTGAACGCCTTCATCCCCGTCCCCTACTCCCCGGTGACGGAGAGGACGATCCAGCAGCAGAGCGACATCCACTACTACCGGGACGGCGACGAGATCGTGATCTTCGGCTCCGCCACCGAGCGCTTCGCCAACATGTTCAACGCCGAGGCGCGCCGTCCGATGGCGGACGGCCTGCTGAACCCCAAGGAGAAGCAGGCGTGGCCGGTGCTCGAGGCCATCCTGCAGAGCCTGGTGCCGAAGCCGCGCTCCTCGAGCGAGGTGCTGGCCTTCTCCGTCCCCGCCGCCGCCCCCGGGCGGGAGGCGCAGCTCACCTACCACGAGGCGAGCCTGCGGCAGCACTTCACCTCGCTCGGCTACAAGGCCATGGCGATCAACGAGGGCCTCGCCGTCATCTTCTCGGAGCTCGAGGACCACAACTTCACGGGCATCGGCGTCTCCTGCGGCGGCGGGATGTGCAACGCCACCCTCGCCTTCCTGTCGATCCCCTCGATCATGGTCTCGCTGCCGAAGGCCGGCGACTTCATCGACCACTCGGTGGGCGAGGCGGTGGGCGAGCACGCGACGCGCGTGAAGGTCATCAAGGAGGAGGGCCTCGACCTCTCCCGGAGCCCGAAGGACAAGATGGAGAAGGCCCTCCACATCTACTACGAGGACCTCGTGGAGACGCTCGTCGACACGCTGCGGCGGGCCATCTCCCGCGCCGAGAAGCTGCCCCGGACCGAGCGGGCCCTCCCCATCGTGCTCGCCGGGGGGACGGTGAAGCCCAAGGGCTTCCGCGAGCTCTTCGAGCGGACGCTGCGCGGGCGCAGCTTCCCGATCGAGGTGGCCGAGGTGCGGGTGGCCTCCGACCCGCTCACCGCCACCGCGCGGGGCGCCCACATCGCCGCGATGTTCGAGAAGTAGGTGCGCTCCCGGGCGCGGGTCGTCGTCCCGCTCGTCCTCTGCCTCGCCGCGGCCCTCCCCGCGCGGGCCGCGCGCGAGTGGTACGACTACTACCTGCGAGGCCCGCGACCGCGACATCCCGGCCCGCCGGTGGGCCGACTGCGTGAAGAACCTCCGCGACGCGCTGCGGCTGCGACCCCTCTCCGCGAGGAACGTCCGGACCTACGGAGACTGCAGTTCGAGGACTACCTCCCCCACTACTACCTCGGCGTCTGCCTCCAGGGCGAGCAGGAGCACGTGGCGGCGATCGACGCGTTCAACCGCGAGGAGCAGCTGGGCGCGATCAAGAAGACGCCCTCTCCACGCCGACCTCATCCGCCGACGGGGGGAGGCCCAGGCCGCCGAGGCCGGCGCGGCTCACCCAGCGCGCCCGCGGCGAGGTGCAGCGGCTGCTGCAGCGAGGCCCAGGAGCTGGGACGCCGGGGGGCGTGGGACGAGGCCCTGGCCCGCCTCGCCGAGGCCGAGGTCCTCGCCCGCGGCCTCGACGCGGACACCCTGCGCGCCGTGACCCGCGAGCAGGAGCGCCTGCGCGCCGCGCAGAAGGAGGCCCACGGACGCGGCCGCCCGCGCCCAGCGGCTCGAGCAGCGCCTCGCCGACGGCGAGCGCCTGCTCGAGGAGGGCAAGGCCACCGAGGCCAAGGTGGCCTTCGACGAGGCGCTCGCTCTCGACCCGCGAACACGCGGGGCGCTCGAGGGACGCCGCGTGGCGGAGGAGCGCATCCTGGCCTCGACCACGCGGGCCGCCCGCCAGAAGGCCTACGCGGACGGCAAGGCCCTCGTCGACGCCGGCCAGCTACGAGGCCGCCCTCGGGCCGCTGAGCGACGCGGCGCCGACCCCGCGAACACCGAGGCCCGCGACCTGCTCGCGCAGACGCGGAAGGTGCTCGAGGGACTGCGCGTGCAGAAGAAGCTGAAGGAGGACATCGACCGCTGGCCGCGCGCGGCGAGGAGCTGATGGCGGCGGGCCGCTTCCCCGAGGCGCAGGTGGCGTTCGAGGGAGTGCTGCGGCTCGACGCGGGCCACGCCCGCGCCCGGGAGCGGCTGGCCGAGGCCGAGCGCCGCACCGGCGAGGCCCTCCTCGCCCGCTGGCTGCCGAACCGCGAGCCGACCGTCGCCCTCTTCGAGCCCCCCGAGGGGCCGGTGGTCGAGACGCCGACCCTCCTCCTCCAGGGCGTCGCCACCGACGACCGGGGCATCCAGAAGGTCGAGTTCCGCGTCGGGCGGCCGCGCTGATCGGCGAGTTCGTGCCCGCGAGCTCGCCCCTGGAGCCGGCCCGCAGCGTGCCGTTCGCCCGCGGGAGCTGCCCGCTCGAGCCCGGGCTCAACCGAGTGGCGGTCACCGCGTTCGACACCGGCGGCCTCTCCGCACTCGGTCTCCTTCACCGTCGAGCGGCGCCTGCGCTTCCACGAGACGCGGTGCTTCCTCCCCTCGGCCGCGGCGGGCGCCTTCGGCCTCGTCGGCCTCGGCTGGGGAGCGCAGCGCCTGCGGCGGCGCCGGGCCCTGCGCCGGCGCTTCAACCCGTACATCGCGGGGGCCCCCGTCCTCGACGACGACATGTTCTACGGCCGCGAGAAGCTCACCGCCCGCATGCTCAGCACGCTCCACCGCAACAGCCTGATGATCACGGGCGAGCGGCGGATCGGGAAGACGACGTTCCTCCACCACCTGAAGCGGGTCCTGGCCGAGGACGAGGCCGGCGAGTGGCGCTTCTTCCCCGTGTTCGTGGACCTGCAGGGCGTGCCCGAGCAGTCCTTCTTCCACGCCCTGATGGCCGAGGTCGTGGACGCCCTGGACCTCGCTCCCGCCACGCGGCAGGCGCTGCGCTTCACGCCCGGAGCCCGAGGGCTACGACGCGCGGGACTTCGGCCACGACCTCCAGCAGGTCATCGCGGAGCTCAAGACCCGCACCGACCGCAAGGTCAAGCTCGCCCTCCTCATCGACGAGGTGGACGTGCTCAACGAGTACTCGGAGAGCGTCAACCAGCGCCTGCGCGGGATCTTCATGAAGAGCTTCTCGGAGAACCTCGTGGCCGTCATGAGCGGGGTCGGGATCAGCCGGCGCTGGAAGAGCGAGGTCAGCCCCTGGTACAACTTCTTCGACGAGATCGAGCTCGCACCCGTTCTCGCGCGAGGAGGCCGAGGCGCTCGTCCGGGAGCCGGTGGCGGGCGTCTTCCGCTGGAAGCCGGAGGCGGTCGAGCGGGTCCTCGACCTGTCGCAGCTCAAGCCCTACCTCGTCCAGAAGCTCTGCGTCCACGCGGTGAACCGCATGCTCGAGGCGGGGCGGAGCACGATCCGCCGGGAGGACGTCGACGCGGCGCGCGGCGCCATCTCGATCGAGGACGTGGCGGGGACGGATCCGGTCCCCGAGGCGCTGCGGGCTCTGTGGCAGACTAGGCGTCCATGGGCTCGGCTCCGAATCCTCCCCGCAACCCCTTCATCGCCGGCAGCTGGGTCCGCGGCGACGGACTTCTTCGGCCGCGCGGACCTGATCCGCGAGGCCCTCGAGGGCGAGCGGCACTCGCTCTGGGTCCTCGGCGGGCGCCGCCTGGGCAAGACGAGCCTCCTCAAGGAGCTCGAGCACCGGGTGCTGCGCAGCCGCGAGACCCCGTTCGTGGCCCTCTACTGGGACCTCCAGGGCAGCGGCGACGCCCGGGGGCTGGCGGAGACGCTCCTCTCGAGCGTCGAGGACTCCGAGGCCTTCTGCCGGGCCACCGACCTCGGGGTGGAGGACCTCGAGAGCCTGCCCGTCGCGGAGATGCTCGCCACCCTCGTGCGGCGCACGGTGCGCAGCGGCTGGCGGCTGCTGCTCCTCGTGGACGAGGCCGAGGAGCTGCTCGTGGTGGGCCGCGCCGACCCGGGCGTCCTCGCCCGCCTGCGCCGCGTGATCTCGCGGGGGCCCGACGTGCGGACGGTGATCACGGCCACCCGGCTCCTCGCGCGCATCGACGAGGACGTGCCGATGCCGACCTCGCCCTTCCTCCAGGGCTTCATCCCGCCCGACGTACCTGACGCCGCTCTCGCCGGAGGAGGGGCGCGCCCTGCTCGCCCGCGGGGGCTTCGCGGCCGAGGACGTGGAGCTCGTCCTCGAGCGGACCGCTTGCCACCCGTTCCTCCTCCAGCTGCTGGCGAGCCGGCTCTTCGAGAGCCGGGACCTGGCGGCCACCCTCGACCAGCTCGCCGCGGACGAGATGATCGCGAACTACTTCGCGGTGGACTTCGCCACGCTGGCGGAGGCCGAGCGGGCCCTCCTGTCGGAGGTGGCCCGCGAGGGCGAGGCGGACCCGGGCCGAGCTCGCGCGGGCGCTCGGCCCGCACGGACGACGACCTCGAGGCGCTCCTCTACGGCCTGACGATGCTGGGCTACCTGACGCGCGACGGGGACGGCTGGCGGCTCGGCAACTGGCTCTTCGAGCGCTGGCTCCGCCGGCGCGTCGCCGCGCCGCCCGCCCGGACGGCCTGAGCTCGCAGCGCGCGGCGCCCGCCGGCGGCCGCGGCCGGCCCCGCCGCGGCCGCTCGCCGGCGAGGCGCCGGCGCCGGTCCTCGGGCTCCTCCTCCAGGGCCGCCACCGGCGGCGCCGCCAGGTGGCCCTTGAGCAGCAGCGCCACGATCCGGTCCTTGAGCTCGTGGGCGGCGATCCGGCGCGCCACCGGCCCGAGGTCGAGGAAGTCGTCGAGGGGCAGGCGCCGGCCGGCCTCGGCGAGGGCCTCGACGATGCGGTCCGCCTTCCTCTCCTGGACCTCCTCGTCGGTGGGGACGGCGATCTCCTTCACCTCGACGTGGTAGCGCTTCACCAGCCGGTTGAAGTTCATGAGGTCCATCGCCGCGATCAGGCTGATCGCGCGCCCGCTCTTCCCCACCCGCCCGGTCCGCCCCGCGCGGTGGATGTACTGCTCGGGCGAGTCGGGGGTCGAGAAGATGAAGACGTGCGAGAGGTCCTCGATGTCGATCCCGCGGGAGGCCACGTCGGTCGTGACGAGGTGGCGGATCTCGCCCGAGCGGAAGCCGGCCATGACCTGCTCGCGCTTCCTCTGCGGCAGGTCGGAGGAGAGCATGGCCACCGCGAGGCCCTTGTTGCGGAGGAAGGTGGCCACCACCCGCGTCTCCTCGCGGGTGTTGCAGAAGATCATCGAGGAGGAGGCGTTCTCGTACTCGAGGAGGCGGTAGAGCGTCGCCTCCTTGTGCAGCCGCGAGGTCAGGCAGTAGACGTGCTCGACCTCCTTGACGTAGATCTGGTCCTCGGAGAGGAGCACCCACTGGGGCTCGGCCATGTAGTGGTAGATGAGGCCGCGGATCCCGATCGGCACCGTGGCCGAGAAGAGCATCGTCTGCCGCTCGGCGGGAACGAACTCCATGATCTGGCCCATCTCGACGGCGAAGCCCATGTCGAGCATCCGGTCCGCCTCGTCGAGCACGAGGAAGTGGACGCCGGAGAAGTCGAGCGTGCCGCGGCGCAGGTGGTCGAGGACGCGACCCGGCGTGCCCGCGATCACGTGGGCGCCGGCGCGGATCCCCTCGATCTGCCGCTCCATCGAGTCGCCGCCGTAGACCGACTGGACCTTCACGCCCCGCCCGCGTCCGAGCTCGGCGATCTCCTGCGCCACCTGGATGGCCAGCTCGCGCGTCGGGGCGAGGACGACCGCCTGCACCCCGCCGCGCGCCGCGTCGATCTTCTCGACGATCGGGATGCCGAAGGCCGCCGTCTTGCCCGTTCCCGTCCGCGACTGCACCACGAGGTCCTTGCCCGCGAGGGCGAGGGGGATCGTCTCCTCCTGCACGGGGGTCGGCGCCTCGTAGCCCTTGTCCTCGAGGCTGCGGAGGGTCTCGGGCGACAGGGAGAAGGAGGAGAAGGTGCGCTTCGCGGCTGTGGTGTCCATGTCCGGCCATTATGGTGGGGCGCGACCATCACCGCAACTCATGGCTGGCCGCCGTATAATGAGGGTTTTGAGAGAGACACAGATGCCCTTGACGTGCGTTCGCTGCCAGAAGCCGGGCGAGCCCCCGCCCACTCACCGTGTCCCCTTCCCTCCCGCAGTCAAGGAGAAGGTCCTCGGCTCCATCTGCGCCTCCTGCTGGACGGAGTGGGAGGACATGGAGGTCAAGGTCATCAACGAGTACCGCCTGAACTTCCTCGACCCGGAGCACCGCGCCATGCTGCAGAAGGCCTGCCTGGAGTTCCTGAACCTCCCGGCATGATCCACGTCGAGGGCCTCAACAAGCGATACGGCGAGCGAGTCCTCTTCGAGGACGTCTCCTGGCACGTCAAGAAGCGGGACCGCATCGGCCTCTCCGGGCCGAACGGGTCCGGCAAGACGACGCTCCTCCGCATGCTGGCGGGGCTGCAGGAGCCCGACTCCGGCTCCATCCGCATGGCCTCGGACACGACCATCGGCTACCTGCCCCAGGACGGCATCGTCCACCACGGGCCGCACCGTCCACGAGGAGGTCGTCCTCGCCTTCCAGGAGCTGCTCGCCCTCAAGGAGGAGCAGCACCGGATCGAGGACGCGCTCGCCCACGCCACCGAGGACGGCGAGGGGCACGACAAGCTCCTCGAGCGCTACGCGGAGGTCACCGAGCGCTTCAAGCACCTCGGGCGGCTACGAGATCGACGCCCGGGTGGCGGACGTCCTGAAGGGCCTCGGCTTCTCCCTCGCCGACCAGCAGCGGCGGACCGAGGAGTTCTCGGGCGGCTGGCAGATGCGCATCGCCCTCGCCAAGCTGCTCCTCGCCCGCCCGAACCTGCTGCTCATGGACGAGCCGACGAACCACCTCGACCTGCCGGCGCGGAACTGGCTCGAGGAGTACCTCGCCGACTACCCGGGCTCGGTCGTCCTCGTCTCGCACGACCGCTACTTCCTCGACGCCACCGTGAAGCGCATCACCGAGGTGGGCCTCAAGACCCTCACCGACTACCACGGCAACTACTCGCACTACGTCACCGAGCACGCCGCGCGGATGGAGCGGCTGCGCGAGGCGCACCGCCGGCAGAGCGAGGAGATCGAGAAGGCCGAGGTCTTCATCAACCGCTTCCGCTACACGGCCACGAAGGCGAAGCAGGTCCAGAGCCGGATCAAGCAGCTCGACAAGGTGGAGCGGATCGAGATCCCGCCCGAGCGCAAGAGGATCCGCTTCAAGTTCCCGGAGTCGCCCGCGCCCGGGCCGGGTGGTGCTGGAGCTCAAGGGCGCGCGCAAGGCCTACGGCGGCGAACGTCGTCCTCCGCCACCTCGACCTGATGGTCGAGCGCGGGGACCGCATCGCCCTCGTCGGCCCGAACGGCGCGGGCAAGTCGACCCTGATGCGCATCCTCGCCGGGGTCGACCGCGCCGACGAGGGCGTGCGGCTCGAGGGCCACAAGGTCGGTCCTCGACTACTTCGCCCAGGACCAGGCCGCGGTGCTCAACCCCTCGCGGACGGTCGCTCGAGGAGATGTCCTCGGCCAGCTCCGTCTCCATGGCCCCGATGATCCGCACGATCCTCGGCGGGTTCCTGTTCGAGGCGGACGACGTCTTCAAGAAGGTCGCGGTCCTCTCGGGGGGCGAGCGCAACCGCCTCGCCCTCGCGAAGATGCTCCTCACCGCCTCGAACGTGCTCCTCCTCGACGAGCCCACGAACCACCTCGACCTCGACTCGAAGGAGGTCCTGCTCGACGCCCTCGACGACTACGGCGGGACGCTCGTCTTCGTCTCCCACGACCGCTACTTCGTGGACAAGCTCGCCACGAAGGTCATCGAGGTGGGCGGCGGCGAGGCCCCGCTCTACCCGGGCGGGTACGAGGACTTCCTCTACTGGAAGACGGCAGCGAGAGACGGCGCACCTCGCGACGCACCTCGCGCTGTCGCCCGCCCCAACGCGACAGCGCGAGGACATGGACGACGGGACCGCCTCGGTCGCGACGACGGCGGTCCCCCGGAAGGCTTCTCCTCCCCCGAAGGCCGCTCACCCCCCGCGGTCGGCTCCCGCCCTCGAAGGCTCCTGCTCCCAAGCCGCTCGCCGAAGGCCGAAGGCCCCGCTCGCCTCCGCCCCACACCCCCTCGACCCCCTCGCCCCGCGCCTCCGCCGGTCCGGCACCTCGCCCGAGCGCCAGGCGATCGAGCGCGAGCTGAAGAAGACGAAGGCGCGCCTCGCTCGAGCTCGAGAAGCGGGTCACGGAGAAGGAGCAGGCCGTGAAGGCGCTCGAGGCGCAGATGGCCGCCCCCGGCTTCTACGACGACCGCGCCCGCGCCGCGCAGGCCGCCGAGGAGCACCAGAAGCTGATGTGGGAGACGGGCGACCTCATGGCCCAGTGGGAGGCGCTGCAGGCCGAGGTCGGACGAGAAGTCACAGCAGCTCGCCGCCGTCACCCCCGCGCCGCGCCGATAGCGTGGCACCGCCCTCCGAGATCGCTGGCCGCTACGAGATCCGAGCTGAGCTGGGGCGCGGAACGATGGGCGTCGTCTATCGTGCCCACGACCGCGACCTCGGCCGTGACGTCGCCCTCAAGGTCATCCGGTCCACCGTCGAGGACGCCGATGGGGACGCGCAGAGCTACGAGCAGCGCTTCCTCAACGAGGCGCGGGCCGCCGCCCGCCTCACCCACCCCGCGATCGTGGTGGTGCACGACGTCGGACGGGATCCGGCCTCGGGGGCTCTCTTCATGGCGCTCGAGCTGCTGCGGGGTCGCACGGTGCAGGACATCCTCGGCGAGGAGGGCCCGCTGCCCTGGCCGGAGGCGCTGCGGCTGGTCGAGCAGGTGGCCGAGGGCCTCCACCACGCCCACGAGCACGGGATCGTCCACCGCGACGTCAAGCCAGCCAACATCATGGTGCTCGCCTCCGGCGAGCCGAAGATCATGGACTTCGGCATCGCGAAGGTCGAGGCCTCGCAGCTCACCGCAGCGGGACAGCTCTTCGGGACTCCGCTCTACATGTCCCCGGAGCAGGCCCAGAGCCTCCCCGTGGACGGCCGCTCCGACCTCTTCTCGCTGGGAGCCGTGCTCTACGAGGTCCTGACCGGCCGCCGCGCGTTCGCCAGCGACAGCGTCCACGGCATCGTGCTCCAGGTGGTCCAGTCCGACCCCCGGCCCCCGTCGACCCTCCTCTCCGGAATCCCCGGGGGCGTGGACCACGTCGTGGCGCGCTGTCTCGCCAAGGACCCGCAACGTCGGTACCCGGACGGCCGAGCGCTCGCCGAGGACGTGAGGGCCGTCCTCTCCGGCACGCCCCTGCGGGTCCACGCCTTGGAGGGGCCGACCGACGCGGCGGCGACGCTGGTGTCGTCCCGCCGCCCGCCGGCCCCGGAGCCCGGTGCGGTGCACGCCAGCGCGGCGCCGCCGGCCGGGCGGGGGAGGTACGACGCGCTCGCCGGGTCGCGCGTGAGAATGCTCCTCGCCGGGGTGGCGATTGCCGTGGCCATCGGCGCCGGCTATCTCGCGCGAGGCCGAGCGGTCCCGGCGGAGGCGCCGGCCCAGCCCACTCCCCGCCCGGGCACGGAGGCCGCGCCCCCTCACGCGAACGCGCTCGACCGCGTTGCCTCGCTGCTCACGGGGCGCGAGTCCGCGCAGGTGAGCCTCGACTTCGGGCACTCCCTCAAGAGCGGGACCCTTCGCGTCTTCGTCGACGACGCCCTCGTCATCGAAGCCGATCTCGACAGCCGCGTCACGAAGCGCGTCGCCGGGCTCACCCTGCGCAAGGGCGGCCTTCAGGACTCGTTCGAGGTCGAGCCGGGCCGGCACGAGATCCGCGTGCGGGTGGCGTGGGACGGCAACGTCAAGAGCGAGTCCATCTGGGCCAATCTCCAGGCGGGCTCGAAGCGGCGGCTGGAGGCGCGCCTGCGCGGTGTCGGCGGCCTGCAGGACCTGTCGTTGAAGTGGCGTTAGTCCGGACGACGGACTAGTAGGCCGGGCCCAGCAGCACCGCGTTCATGAAGAGGAGCTCGGTGGCCTCGGCGTAGCCCCGGTGGTTCGGGTCCTCGGCGAAGGCGACGACGTGGCCCTCGCCGATGGGCTGGTGCATCAGGAACGCCTTCTGCGCGAGCAGGTCCCGCACGTCGTCCCACACGAGGCCGCTCCCCACCACCTGGTCCTTCCTCGCGTAGACGCCCACGTTCGTGCCCTTGTCGAGCTTGAGCGGGGTGAAGACGCGCCGGCTCTCGACGATCGCGTGGATCTCGCCGTCGGTGCCGGCCGCGAGCCAGTGCTCGGGGTCGAGCGTCACCCGCAGCAGCGCGCCGGGCACGGCGTCCGGCCGCTCGCGCTCGGGCTGGATCGCCTTCTCGAGCTCGAAGGGCTCGGGCTTGCCCTCCTTTTCCGTCGCCTCGGCCTTCTCCTCGTCCTCCTTCCCGTCACGGGGCGGCTCGGCCTCGGGACGGCCGTCCCGCAGCTCCGTCTTCGTGTCGAGGAGGCCCACCTTCTCGCGCGTGAGCCAGCGCGAGGCCTCGCCGAGGGCCACGAGGGTCCCGCCCGCGTCCACCCAGTCGTGGAGCCGCTTGACGCAGTCGTGTCGATCGTCTGGCCGTAGTCGCCGGACGGCAGCACGAGCACGTCGTAGCGCGAGAGGTCCACGCGCCGGAGCGACGAGACGCGGACGGCCGTGACCGCCTGGCCGTAGCGACGCTCCAGCACCCAGCGGGCCCAGCCGGCGGACAGGCTCGAGGTCGGCCGGTCCCACGCGAGCAGCACCCGCGGCTTCTTGACGAGGCGCACGCGCTCGCTGCCGAGCGAGACGCCGTCCTCGACGTATCCGGAGTCGACCGCCACCACCTCGGCGTCGTGTCGCCGCACGATGCGCCCCAGCGACTCGCGAGCGTCGTCCGGGTTCTCGGCCACCCGGACGATGGCGGTGCCGGCGGGGAAGGCGCGGCCGCCCAGCCGGAAGTCCGGCCTCGGCGACCCGCACCTTGAGGCCTTCCTGCAGCGCCTCCACCACGGCGGCGGCGGTGCCCGAGCCCCACGGCAGGAGCCACGCGACCTTCGCCGCGGCGAGGGCGGGAAGCCCGGCGGCGGCCTCCGGCGCGAAGGGCCGCGTCTCCCCGGTCAGCGTGGCGACGCCTGCGCACTCCACGTCGAAGACGAGCGGCAGGCTCCAGGCCGTCACGTCGTAGATCTGGTCGGGCAGCCGCTTCTTCCGCCGGCGCTCCTGCTCCTTGACGAACGCCTCGTCCATCGAGACTCGCGGGTCGAGCAGGTTCCGCGCGAGCCGGCTCGCGGGCTGCGCCAGGGGCACGACGATCGACCCCGCCGGGAAGCTGCGCCCGCCCGCGCGCAGCTCGGCCGCGGCCACTCGCATCTCGATCCCCTGCCCGGCGAGGAGGCCGGCCAGCCGGTCGAGCCGCGCCCGGTCGGCGCCCGCGCACGAGGACGTACTGCCGCACCGGCCCCGGTCTCCCCCTCGGCAGACCGCGGAGCGGCGGAACTCCAGGAAGTCCCGGAGCAGCTTCTCGCGCCCGCGGGCGGCCGTCTCGACCGTGGCCAGCGCGGCCCGGAAGTGGTTGCGGATGCCGTCGAGGTAGGTGAGCTGCGTGCCGTCCTCGCGCCGGAAGACGAGGCCGCGGGCCGAGGCCTGCTCGAAGGTCATCCCGATCGACCCTTGCATCAGCGGCCACGTCTCGCCGTAGCCGGGGTAGAAGGAGTCGAAGACCTCGCGCACGAAGTAGGCCTGCCCCGCCGCGTCGAACCGCGCCGCGATGGCCCGGCCGAAGGCCTCGAGCCAGTCCTGCTGCGCCCGCGTGAAGTACGGGTTCAGGGGCCTCGCGGGCGGGGCGAAGTAGTAGGTCGAGTCGCCGCCCATCTCGTGCAGGTCCACGGCCACGTGCGGGTACCAGTCCAGGAAGAGCCGCAGGCGCCCGCGGGTCTCGGGCTGCGACTGGGCGAACCAGTCGCGGTTCATGTCGAAGAGGTAGTGGTTCGCCGCGGCCGCCCGGCCAGCGGCTCGTCGTGCTCCGCCGCCGCGGGCTCCGGGTCGGGCGATGCGCCCCGCCCGAGGCGGTTCGTGGCGAGGAAGCGGGCACGTCCGTCGGGGTTCTGCAGCGGGTCGACGAGCACGATCGCCTCGCGACGCACGAGGTCGGCTCCCGCGTCGCCCTGCGCGGCGAGGAGGTGGTGGGCGAGGGCCAGCGCGGCGTCGGGCGAGGAGATCTCGTTGCCGTGCACGCCGTGCATCAGCCACACGACCGCCGGAAGCTCCTTGCACCAGCGATCGGCCTCGGCGGGAACGAGGGCCCGCGGATCGGCCAGGGCGCGCAGGCCGCTTCTTCACGTCGTCGAGCCGCGCCATCCGCTCGGGGCTGCCGACGACGAGCACGTGCAGCGGCCGGCCCTCCTCGCTCCGCGCGTACTCGACGACGCGCGCCCGGTCGGGCGCCGCCGCCGCGAGCGCCGCGAGGTACGCGCCGATCTCGTCGGGGCTCGTGATCTCCTCGCCGAGGTCGTGGCCGACGACCTGCTTCAGGGTCGGGATGCGGGGGTCGTAGCGTGTCTCGGGAGCCACCGGCGAGGGCACGGCGAGGGCGGCGGCGAAGGTCAAGGTGGCGAGCATGGCGTCTCCTGCAGAGTCCGTGTCGATCGAGCCAGGCGACGAGGGCGTCCCGGACTTCGGCGAGCACGTCCTCGGGCGTGCGCCCGGAGCGCTTCCGGACGCCGAACGAGTGGTCGGCCTCCGCGACGCGGTGAAGCTCGGCCCGGGGCCCGAGCCGGTCCAGGAGCGCGAGCAGCAGGTCCTCCCGCGCGAACGCGTCGCGGGTGCCCTGGACGAACAGCATCGGCGCGCCGATCCCCGGCAGGTGCGCCTCGCGCCGCTTCTCGAACTGCCCCGGCGGATGCAGCGGGTAGCCGAGGAACGCGAGGCCGTCGGCGCGGTCCCCCGCCGCCACGACCTGCGACGCGATCCGCCCGCCCATCGAGCGGCCGCCGTGGACGATTCGCTCGGCCCCCGTCGCCGCCAGCGCGAGGCCGCCGACCTCCCGGGTCGTCGCTTCGAGCACGGCGGGCGGGTCGGGCCGGCGCAAGCCCTTCGCGGAGTAGGGGAAGTCGTAGAGAAGCGCGGCGCGACCGGAGCCGGCGAGGGCGTCGGCGAGGGCGACGAGCATCGGGTTGCGGCGGTTGCCCCCGGCCCCGTGGCCGAGAACGACCACCGTGCTCCCCCGGCCGTGGAGCGAGGCGGTCGTCCCGGCGCCGGGCACCCGCAGCTCCTGCATGTCGGCGGGAGCATACCCGAACGGCCGGCCGGCCGGGGCGGGTGGTACACTCGGCGAGCCTCGAAAAGAGCGGGTTTCCCGACCGTGTACGAGTCCTGGTACGGCTTCCGCGAGAAGCCCTTCAACCTCACGCCCGACCCGAAGTACCTCTACCTGTCCCAGAGGCACGCCGAGGCCTTCGCCCACCTCGAGTTCGGGCGGCGCGAGCGCGGCGGGTTCATCCTCATCACGGGCGAGGTGGGCACCGGCAAGACCACGCTCGCGCGCTACTTCCTCTCGAAGCTGGGGCCCGACACCCACACCGCGTTCGTGCTCTACCCCGCGCTCACCGCCGACGAGCTCCTCCGCACGATCCTCGACGACCTGCACGTCAAGCCGGAGGGGGACTCGCAAGAAGAGCCTCGTGGACGCGCTCCACCGCTTCCTGCTCGAGGCCCGGGCGGCGAACCGCAACGTCGTGCTGCTCATCGACGAGGCGCAGGACCTCTCGGCGGAGGTGCTGGAGCAGATCCGCCTCATCTCGAACCTCGAGACCGACACCGAGAAGCTCATCCAGATCGTCCTCATGGGCCAGTCGGAGCTGCGCGACATGCTGGCCCGGCACGAGCTGCGGCAGCTCGCCCAGAGGGTGACCGCGCGCTACCACCTCTCGCCCCTGTCGCTGGCCGAGACCGCCGAGTACGTCCGGCACCGCATCGTCGTGGCGGGAGGCGAGGGCAAGGTGGGCTTCACGAGCGACGCCCTCGCCACCGTCCATCGCTCTTCGAGCGGCGTCCCCCGGCTCGTCAACCTGGTCTGCGACCGGGCGCTCCTCGCCGGGTACGTCCAGGGCTCGCGAACGATCACCGCCGGCATGGTGCGGCAGGCGGCGCGACGAGGTGGCGGCGCCCCGGCCGGTACCGGCCTTCCGCTGGCACCACGGGCTCATCGCGACCGGGCTCACCGTGGCCCTCGCCGTTCTCGCCTTCGCCGTCGCCCCGCGCCTCGCCCAGGCGCCCGAGGCCCCCGTCGCGAACTCCGCCGCCATGACCCGCTCCCTGGCGCCGACGCCGGCTCCGCCACCGCGTCCCAGCGACCGCCTCGACGAGCTCATCCGAACGATGCCCCGGGCCGCAGTCCTTCCCGTCAGCCGCCGCACGGGTGGAAGCGGCCTGGGGAGGAGGCGCCCTCTCCCGCGCGACGCTGCGCACCCACCTCGACCAGCTGCGCACCCTCGACCTCCCGGCGGCACTCGAGATGTTCCACCCCTCTCGTCGCGACACCTGCTTCGTCGCCCTGCTCCGCCTCGACGACCACGTGGCGCGCGTCGCCGCCGGCGACGCTCCCGAGGTCGAGGCCCCGCTCGCGCAGGTCGACGCGCTCTGGACGCGGGACGCCGTCGTGTGGTGGCCCGAGTCCCCCGAGGTGCGCGCCGATCCCGGCCGTCGGGAAGCCTGGGCGCGACAGGCGCTCTCGGGTCTCGGGCATGCGCGACCCCGACCTGGGCTCGGCGGTGAGCTCGCTTCCAGCGGGTGGCCGGCCTCGTTCCCGACGGGCTCCTCGGGCCCCGCACGCGGATGGCTCTCTTCGCGCTGTCGCCCGGGCCCCGGCCCCGCCTCACCGGGAGCGGAGGCCGTCCGTGAGCCTGATCCTCGACGCGCTCAAGAAGCTCGAGCGCGACAAGGACGCTCGCGAGCCGGGCGTGCTCGTCGTCGGCTCGGTGCCCTGGGGGGCCAGGACGCGCTCCTTCCGCCCGCTCGCGCTGGCGCTCGCGGGAATCGGCCTCGCGGCGCTGCTCGCTTTCGCCCTGTGGCCACGAGATCGTGAGGCGCGCCCCGCGACGGTCCCGTCCCCCTCGGCACCTGGCCCCCCTCCCGCCTCCGCTCGAACGCCCCCGGCCACGCCCGCCGCTCGCGCGGCGACGTCAGCCCCGACTCCAGCCACACCTCCCGAGGCCCGCCGCCCAGCCGTGCCCTCCTCCGGCGCCGCGGCGGAGGTTCCACCCGCCGAGCCCGGCCGAGCCCAGGAGGACTGGTCCACGAGCCCGCCTCCCCAGGCGGCGGCCGGCGCGTCGGAGACCGCCGACCTCCACCTGAACGCGATCAGCCAGCGCGACGGCCGGCCCGTCGCGCTCATCAACGACCGGCTCGTCTTCGAGGGCGACAGCTTCGACGGCGTCAAGATCCTGCGCATCGGCGAAGCCGAGGTCGAGGTCGAGGTGCGAGGCAAGCGCCGGGTGCTGCGGTTCTAGACGACGGTGTGGAAGCGCCTCTTCCCTCGCCTCCGACCGCTCAGCCCACCACCACCGGCTTCGTATCCCACGCCACGGGGACTGGCCAACATTCACGGTCAGGCTGAGCCCAGCCTTCCTTGAGATGGGGGGCTCCCGCCCCCCAAACCCCCTGGAGAGCTGTTGCCAACGAAACGGCAGTCCTCGTGGTGACTGCCCGTAACCAGTAACATAGCTGGATGGTCGCGGTGCACTTGCGCGGGCAGACGCCGGAGACGCTGGCCGCAGCCTTCCCCGGGCTGCCGCTGGCCGTGGCGCGGCGCGTGCTGCACCGCGTGGTGGGCGAGGACCGGGACGACCTCGACGGACGTGCGCGGCCTCTCGAAGGCCCTCGCCGCGGAGCTCCGCTCGAGGGGCCGGCTCGACCGGCTCGAGGTGGTGGATCGCCGGCGCAGCGCCGTCGACCCGTTCGTCAAGTACCTCTTCCGCTCGGGCGACGGGCGCGTCTTCGAGGCGGTGCGCATCCCCCTCGAGAAGCCGCGCTTCAGCGTGTGCCTCTCGACGCAGGTCGGCTGCGCGCTCGGCTGCACCTTCTGCGAGACCGGCCGCCTCGGCTTCCTCCGCAACCTCGAGCCGTGGGAGATGGTCGAGCAGGCGCTCACGGTCCGGCGCGAGTCGCCCGAGCGTCCGCTGACCGGGGCCGTCTTCCAGGGCCAGGGCGAGCCGTTCCAGAACTACGACAACGTCATCCGCGCCGCGCGCGATCCTCCGCGACCCCTCGGGCCCGCGGATCGGCTCCGACCGCATCACGATCTCGACGGTGGGTCTCCTGCCGCAGATCGAGCGCTACACCGCGGAGGGCCACCCCTACCGCCTGATCCTGTCGCTGACCTCGGCCTTCTCCGAGAAGCGCGAGAGGCTCGTTCCCGTCACCGCGCGCTACGCCGTCCCCGAGCTCGCCGCCGCCATGCGCCGCCACGCCGCCGCGCGCGGGGGGCCGGTGAGCCTCGCCTGGGTCCTCATCTCCGGCTACAACACCGGGCTCGACGAGGCACGCGAGCTGGCGCGGCTCTTCCGGGGCGTGGCGGTGCGGCTCTCCGTGATCGACGTCAACGACCCGGCGGGAGGCTTCGCGCGGGCGTCCGACGAGGAGCGCGGCCGCTTCCTCTCCGCCCTGGCCGACAACGGGATCGGCTTCGTGCGGCGCTACTCCGGCGGGCCGGACATCGACGCGGCCTGCGGGATGCTCGCCTCGCGCACCCGCGGGGGCGCGGCCCACGAGCCGCCCGGCCGCCCCGCCGTCGTGAGCGCGCGCGTCCTGCCGGCCGCACGAGCCGGGGGCGATCGACGAGGCGGCCGCCGTCCTGCGCCGGGGCGGGCTCGTGGCCTTCCCCACCGAGACCGTGTACGGCCTCGGCGCGGACGCCTTCAACCCGAGGGCGGTAGCCCGCGTCTTCGAGGTGAAGGCCCGGCCGTCGTTCGACCCCCTGATCGTGCACCTCGCGGACGCGGCCGATCTGAAGCGGGTCTCGCCCGCGGACGACCCGCGCGTGGCCGCCCTCGCCGCGCGGTTCTGGCCCGGCCCGCTGACCCTGGTGCTGCCCCGGCGTCCGGAAGTGCCCGACCTCGTCACGTCCGGTCTCGACACGGTCGGCGTGCGCGTGCCGGCGCACGCCGCGGCCCACGCCCTGATCGCGGCCGCCGGCACGCCGGTGGCCGCGCCGAGCGCGAACCCGTTCGGCTACGTGAGCCCGACGACGGCCTCCCACGTCGCGGAGCTTCTCGGCCCCTCCGTCGACCTCGTGCTGGACGGCGGGCCCTGCCGCGTCGGCGTCGAGTCCACGATCCTCTCGCTGTCCGGAGAGCCGCCGTCATCCTGCGACCCGGCGGCGTCCCGCGCGAGGCCCTCGAGGAGGCTCTGGGCCTCCACCTGGAGGTGGCCGGTCGCGCCGAGCGGCCGCTCGCCCCCGGGCAGCTCGCGAAGCACTACGCCACGCGGACGCCGCTCCGGATCCTGCCGGGGCCCTCCGGCCGGGCGCCGGAAGGAGCCGGCCGCGTGGGGCTCCTCGCCTGGCGGTCGGCCGGGGCCGAGGGCTACACGGCGGCCGAGGTCATCGCCCCGGACGGGTCGGCCGAGACCGCCGCCCAGAACCTCTTCGCCGCCTTGCGGAGGCTCGACGACGCCGGGCTCGAC
Source organism: uncultured Acidobacteriota bacterium (assembly GCA_963697835.1). GTDB lineage: Bacteria > Acidobacteriota > Vicinamibacteria > Fen-336 > Fen-336 > DATBSL01. The sequence continues at coordinate 1,027,284 of CAVOPG010000002.1, forward strand.
CTCATCGTCGCCGAGCCCTGCGACGAGGCGGGCCTCGGCCACGCGATCATGGACCGGCTGCGCCGCGCCGAAGCGCCCGCTACGGCCGGGCCTGCTGGGCGCGCGCCGCGTCGATGATCCCGCGCACCCAGGCCCCGACGTCGGCGGGAAGGGACGTGAAGCGGACCGCGACGGTACCGTCGGCCAGGACGTGCACCACCTTCGCGTAGATCTCGACCGGGCTGCGGTCGGCCGGCCGCATCTCCAGCTTGAGGTTCGACAGCGGGCGCAGCCGGCGCGGCATGAGGAGAATGCCGCCGTGCGCGGCGAGCTCGACGATGCGGCCCCCGAAGGCCTCGGCCTCGACGCGCTTGCCCACCACCACGTGGCACAGCACGGTGAGCGGGTCCGGGAGCGGGACCGCCTCCTCCTGGGCGTCCGGCACGCGAGCCTCTCCGAATCCACGCAGGTCGTAGACCACGATCCTCTCGCGCGTCCCCTTGGCGTCGATGGCGAGACGGGAGCCCACCCGCACGTCGTCGCCGGCCTCGCGGAGCGTGGCGTCGGAGATGAGGACCTGCCCGCCCACGGTGAAGGACTCGATGCGGCCGGCGTGGTTGACCGCGCTGCCCACCACCCCGTACTTCGTCCGCCGCTCGGAGCCGATGTTGCCGACGATGACCTCGCCGGTGTGGATCGCGATTCCCATCTCCAGCCGCGGCAGGCCCTCCGTCTCGTTGCGCCGGTTCAGCTCCTGGATGGTCTTCTGCATCTCGACCGCGCAGGCCACGGCCCGGCGGGCGTCGTCGGGTCGCGGCCAGGGGGGCGCCGAAGATCGCGAGTATGGCGTCCCCCACGAACTCGTCGATCGTGCCCTGGTGGGACAGGATCACGTCCGCCATCGCCCCGAGGTAGGAGTTCAGGAGATGCAGGACCTGCTCGGGGGCGAGTCCCTCGGTGAGGGGCGTGAACCCCCGCAGGTCGGACATCAGCAGCGTGACCTTCCGCAGCTCTCCTCCGAGCCGCGGCCCCTCGGGCGACGCGAGGAGCCCGGCCACGACCTCGTCGCTCAGGTAGCGGCCGAAGAGCGACTGGATGAAGCGGTTGCGCAGCTCGAGGTCCTCGGCGAGGCGGCGGATCTCCTGCTTCTGCCGCTTCAGGGTGAGCTGCGACTCGACCCGCGCCAGCACCACCGGGAAGTCGAGCGGCTTCGTCACGTAGTCGTTCGCTCCGAGGCCGAGCGCCTCCACCACGTCCTCGGAGTTGTCGCGCGCGGTGGCCATGATCACGGGCAGGTCCGACCCGGGCCAGCGCTCGCGCACACGCCGGAGCACGTCGATGCCGGAGAGGCCGGGCATCATCACGTCCAGCAGCACGAGGTCGAAGGCCTGACCGCTCGATCAGGGCGAGCGCCCGCTCCCCGTCCTCCGCGACCTCGACCGCGAAGCCCCGGCTGCCGAGACGTCGCGAGAGCATGTCGCGGTTCAGCTCGTTGTCGTCCACGACCAGGAGGCGCACCGCGCCGGGGCCGGGCGGTCCCAAGTAGGGGTCCGGGGCCGGGGCGAGGGAAGTGGACCTCTCGGGGTCGAGAGCCGCGGCGAGCGTCGCCGCCTCCGTCTCGGGCTCGCGGAAGACCGTCGGGACGGCGGGCGACGGCATCGACGGCACGGCCTCGTCCACCGCCTCGAGGGCCTTGCGCGCCGCGTCGCGGATCTTCTCGAGGTCGGCGACGAACTTCTCCTGGCCCGCGTCCCGGACCTCGTCCTCGAGGAGCTCGGCGTAGCCGATGATCTGGTGGAGCGGCGTCCGGAGGTCGTGCCGCAGGCGAGCACGAGCATCGACCTTCTGATCGCTCATGGCGCGGCTAGTTTAACCCCTCCCGGCCCGGCCACCTCAGGAGTGGTGGTGGTGCGCGAGGCTGGAGGCCGAGGCGGACGTCGCCTGCGCCGTCCGGCGGCCCTCCAGCCACGCGATCCACTCCGGGACACCGTCGCCCTTCCGGGCGGCGACCTGGATCACGTCCGGCCGCGGCATCACCCGGGCGAGCGCGTCCAGGACCGCCTCCACCCGGAAGTCGAGGTGCGGCAGCAGGTCCACCTTCGTCAGCAGCACGAGGTCGGCCTTGCGGAACATCACCGGGTACTTGAGGGGCTTGTCCTCGCCCTCGGTCACCGACAGCGCCACGACGTTGACGGCCTGGCCGAGGTCGTAGATGGCCGGGCAGACGAGGTTTCCGACGTTCTCGACGAAGAGGTAGTCGAGCTCGCGCCACGGGAAGGGTGGAGCGACTTGTGGACCATCTCCGCGTCGAGGTGGCAGGCCGAGCCCGTCGTGATGGCGGCGGCGGGCACCCCCACCGCGCGCAGGCGGTCGGCGTCGCGCTCCGTCTCGAGGTCGCCGGCGATCGCCCCGATGCGGCCCTTCGCCCGCGAGCGCCCGGGCGGTCGCCTCGAGGACGGCCGTCTTGCCGGCCCCCGGCGAGCCCATCAGGTTGACGGCGAAGACCCCGCCCTCCACGAAGTGCTCGCGGTTGTGCGCGGCGGTCCGGTCGTTGACGGACAGGATCTTGTCGTGGACCTCGACGGAGACCAGGTTCGGGTCGCCGCAGCCGCAGGTCTCGCACATCAGGGCACCTCCATCTCGATCTGCTCCAGGAGGATCTCGTCGCCGGTGACCATCCTCGCCGGCACGTCGCAGGCCGCGCAGCGCAGGACGGCGCCGGTCGGGATCGGCGGCCGCGCACTCCGGGCAGGCCCAGGCCGCCTCGGACGCGCCGGATGTCGAGCTCCGCGCCCGCCAGGATCCCCTCCCGGCACAGGGTGAAGGCCGAGGCGAAGAGCTCGCGGCTCGACTCCGGACATCGCGCCGATGCGGACGGCGAGGCGGCTGATCGCGGTGGCGTTCCGCGCCCGGGCCTCCTGCTCGACGCGGTCCACCATGGCCCGGACGAGGGAGTACTCGTGCATCTACGTCACTCCGAGCACGTTCGTTCGAGACGGCGTGCGAGGGGTCCGCCGGGGACGGAAGTCCCTCGGAATGACATCAGCAGATCCTCGGCAGCTGCTCGCCGGAGAGCCGCTCGAGCAGCCGGTGGCTGCCGATCCGGGTCTTCAGCACGAGCCGGCCGGGGTCCTCGCCGACGACCGGTCCCGATCCGTCGCGCGCCCTCGCCGCCGGGCTGCGAGCGGATGGCGGCGAGCGCCGCGTCCGCGCGCTCGCCGGGCACGATCGCGAGGAAGCGGCCCTCGCAGGCCACGTAGAGCGGGTCGAAACCGAGGAGCTCGCAGGCCCCCTGCACCTCCGGCCGCGCACCGGGATCTCCGCCTCGTCGAGCCGAATGCCGACGTTCGAGGAGAGCGCGATCTCGCAGAGGGCGGTCGCCAGCCCCCCTCGCGTCGGGTCGCGCAGGACGTGGGTGTCGGGCACCGCGTCGAAGCAGCGCCCGGACCGGCGCCACGACCGGGGCGGAGTCGGAGACGAGCGCCGTCTCGAAGTCGATCCCCTCGCGCGCCGCCATGACCGCGATCCCGTGGTCCCCGATCGGCCCCGACACGATCACCACGTCGCCCACGGCGGCCCGGCCCGGCCCCACGCTCACGCCGTCGCGCACCCGGCCGATGCCGGACGTGTTGACGTAGATGCCGTCTCCCTTGCCCCGGTCCACCACCTTCGTGTCGCCGGTGACGAGGGGGACGCCGACCGCGACGCATGCCGCGGCCATCGACGCCACGACGCGCTCGAGGTCCTGCATCGGGAAGCCCTCCTCGAGGAGGTAGCCCGCGCTCAGGAAGAGCGGCTCGGCCCCGCACATGGCGAGGTCGTTGACGGTGCCGTGGACGGCCAGCGAGCCGATGTCGCCCGCCGGGGAAGAAGGCCGGCTTCACCACGAAGGTGTCGGTGGTGAAGGCCAGCCGCTCGCTCCCGACGGTGACGATCGCGCCGTCCCCGAGCGGCTCGAGGTGCGGGTTGCGGAAGGCGGGGGCGAAGAGCGTCTCGATGAGGCGCGCCGTCTTGCGGCCGCCGCCGCCGTGGGCGAGCTCGACGATGTCGCCGGTGGTCGAGGGGCGCCGGGCAGCTGAGCATCGAGTCGAAGGAACGGCCCATGGCTACCCCGCCGCCGCCGTCTCGCGAGGGCCGCGGCGGTAGTGGAAGTAGGCGGCGCAGGCCCCCTCGGACGAGACCATGGTCGCGCCCAGCGGGTGCTCCGGCGTGCAGCGCGTGCCGAACTCCGGGCAGTCGGTGGGGACGCAGGCGCCCCTGCAGGACGAGGCCGGCCCGGCACTCCTCCGGCTCCTTCACGTTGAGCCCGCCCACGTCGAAGACCGTCTCGGCGTCGAAGGCCGCGTACTTCGGGGAGAGGGCGTACCCGCTCCTCGGGATCTCCCCCAGCCCGCGCCAGCTGCGGTCGGAGACGACGAACACGTCCTCGATCATGCGCAGGGCGGCCGGGTTGCCCTCCCGCACGACCGCGCGCGGGTACTGGTTCTCGACCCGTCGCCTCGCCCGCGCTCGAGCTGCGTCACCGCCGCGAGGACGCCCTTCAGCAGGTCGAGGGGCTCGAAGCCGGTGACCACGATCGGGATGCGGTACCTCTCGCGACACCGGCTCGTAGTCGCGGTAGCCGGTGACCGCGCAGACGTGGCCGGGGGCGAGCAGGCCCTGGATCTGCGACGTCCGTCCGCCGACAAGAGCGCCTCGAGGGCGGGCGGGACGAGCACGTGGGCGACGAGGACGGAGAAGTTCGTGAGGCCCTCCGCCTTCGCGCGGTGGACGGCCATGGCGTTCGCGGGAGCGGTCGTCTCGAAGCCCACCGCGAAGAAGACGACCTTGCGCTCCGGGTGCTGCCGCGCCAGGCGCAGCGCGTCGAGCGGCGAGTAGACGATGCGCACGTCGCCGCCCCGCGCCTTCACCTTCAGCAGGTCGTCGCGCGAGCCGGGCACGCGCAGCATGTCGCCGAACGAGCAGAAGGTCACGTCCGGGCGCGAGGCGATCGCGATCGCGCGGTCGATCATCTCGAGCGGGGTGACGCAGACGGGGCAGCCCGGCCCGTGGACGAGGCGCACGCTCTCCGGGCAGCAGCTCGTCCATCCCGAACTTGAGGATCGAGTGGGTCTGGCCTCCGCAGACCTCCATGAGCGTCCACGGCCGCGTGACGGTCTCGCGGATCCGGCGGCACGACCGCCTCGACCGCGGCGGGGTCGCGGTACTCGTCGACGTGGCGCATCAGCGCTCCTCGCGCCTCGCGCCGGTCCGTCCGGCACCGCAGCTCGCCGATCTCGGCGAGGGCGGCGAGCGTCTCCTGGGCCTGCCTCCTCGTCGATGCGCGAGATCGCGAAGCCGACGTGGACGAGCACGTAGTCCCCGAGCTGCACCTCGGGCACGTAGGCGAGGCAGGCCTGCCGCTGCACGCCGGAGAAGTCCACCTTCCCCATCCGCAGCTCGCCCTCGCCCGTGATCTCGACGACCTTCCCCGGCACCGCCAGGCACATGGCCTAGTCCTCCCGCTCTCCCCACTCTACCCCTTCGTCGGCACCCCGGAGGAGCGACAGCGCCACCCCGGCGTGGACGAGCACGGTGTCCCCGGCCACCGCCTCCGGCACGAGGTCGAGCACCACTCTCATGCGCGCGCCGCGCACGCTGACCCGCCCCTCGCGCCCGTCGGGGCCCAAATGGAGCTCGACCACGCGTCCCGCGAAGACGGCCGGCCCCTCGATCATGCCCGGGCCACCGCGTCGGCCACGAGCGCCTGGCCGAGGGCGATCCCGCCGTCGCCCGGCGGCACCTCGCCGTGCAGGCGCACGTCGAAGTCCCCGTGCAGGCGTCGCCGGCACGCCCTCGGCGAGCCGCGCGTTCTGGAAGCAGCCGCCGGTCAGGACGACCGGCAGCCGGCCGTGCTCGCCCGCGGCGCGCCGCACGAGAGCCGCCGCGACGTCGGCCATGCGCCTCGTGGAAGCGGGCCGACACGCGGCCCGGCGCGACCCCCGCGACGAGGTCCGCGACCGCCGCGCGCACGAGCGGCCGCAGGTCGGCCTGCGACGAGGCCGCCCGCCTCCGTCAGGTCGAAGGGATAGCTCCCCGTCTCGGCCTCGTCGGCGGCGAGGTTCCACTCGAGGGCCACCTGGCCCTCGTAGCGTGGCCCGCGGCCGCTCGAGGCCGAGCGCGCCGAGCGCGTCGAAGTAGCGGCCCGCGCCGTGCGCGAGCGGCGAGCGGAGCCCCTTCGCGGCCATCTGCCGGACGACGGCCACGTCGCGGGCCGGCACGGACGTCGAAGAGGCGCAGGCGCTCGAGGGGCGGCGCGCCGTCGAAGGCGTCGTCGAGGGCGGCGAGGGCGATTCGCCAGACCTGGCGGATCGCCTCGTCGCTGCCGGCGAGGCGCAGCGGCCGGAGGGTCGCCAGCCGCTCGAAGGCGCCGTCGTCGACGAGCAGCAGCTCGCCGCCCCAGGCCGTCCCGTCGGTCCCGTAGCCCGTCCCGTCCCAGGCCAGGCCGAGGACCGGGCCCGCGAGGCCGTGCTCGCCCATCGCGCTCGCCACGTGGGCGTGGTGGTGCTGCACCGCGACCTTGACCGGCTCCGGGCGGCGAAGCGCGTAGCGCGTCGAGGCGTAGTCGGGGTGCAGGTCGTGGGCGATCACCTCGGGCACGGATTCCGAGGAAGCGCTGCAGCCGCTCCACCTGCTCCTCGAAGGCGCGAGTGGCCTCGAGGTTGTCGAGGTCGCCGATGTGCGGTCCGAGCCAGGCCTCGTCGCCGGCGGCGAGGCAGAACGTGTTCTTGAGGTGGGCGCCGCACGCGAGAACGGGCCGCGCGCACGGGCCGGCGCAGGGGCACCGGCCGCGGCACGTAGCCGCGCGAGCGGCGGAAGACCGTGGGCCGCCCCGCGATCACGCGGGCGACCGAGTCGTCGCAGCGGTTCTCGATCTCGCGGTCGTGGGACAGGAAGAGGTCGGCGATGCCGGACGAGCCGCTCGAGCGCCTCGCCGTCCTTCGCCGCCATCGGCTCCTCCGAGAGGTTGCCGGAGGTCATGACCAGCGGGCGCCCGGCGGCCTCGAGGAGGAGGTGGTGGAGCGGCGTGTAGGCGAGAATCAGGCCGACCAGCGGGTTGCCGGGCGCGACCTCGGGGGCGAGGCCGACCGCCGGCGCGCTGCCGGACGAGGACGATGGGCCGCTCGACCGAGTCGAGCAGACGCTCCTCGGCGGGGACGAGCTCGGCCAGGGCCCGCGCGGCGGCGAAGGTCGCGGACCATGACCGCGAACGGCTTCTCGTCCCGCTTCTTGCGCTCGCGGAGGCGCCGGACGGCCGCGGGCGACGTCGCGTCGCACGCGAGGTGGTAGCCGCCCAGGCCCTTCACCGCCACGATCCGCCCCTCGACGGAGGGCTCGCGCGGCCGATCCGATCGCGTCGCGTCCCTCGCCGACCGGCTCCCCTCGGCATCGACGCCGGCGGGCTCGCCGGACGGGCCCAGAAGCCGCACGCGCGGGCCGCAGGCCGGGCAGGCGATCGGCTGCGCGTGGAACCGCCGGTCGAGCGGGTCCTCGTACTCGCGCCGGCACGCCGGCGCACATCGCGAAGCCGGCCATCGTGGTGGCCGGCCGGTCGTACGGCACGTCGCGCGCGATCGTGTAGCGGGGCCCGCAGTGCGTGCAGTTCGTGAAGGGGTAGCGGTGGCGCCGGTCGGCGGGGTCGAAGACCTCGCGCAGGCACTCCGGACACGTGGCGAGGTCGGGCGGGATCGAGACGCGGCGCGCCCCCTCCCCCTCGCTCGGGACGATCGCGAAAGCCGGGGAGACTCTCCGCCGGGATGCGCTCCTCGCGGACCTCCCGGAGGAGGGCGGCGGGCGGCGCCTCGGTCCCGAGACGCCGCAGGAAGGCCTCGAGGGCCGCGAGGGCGACCGAAGGCCTCGATCGTGACCCCCCGGGCGTCGTTGCGCACCCGGCCGCGAGAGGCCCTCCTCGACGGCGAGCCGGTAGACCCACGGCCGGAAGCCGACGCCCTGGACGGTGCCCCGGACCTCGATGCGCCGCCCCTCGACCGCCGCGCTCGTCTCCATCGCCCTCCACACCTCGGGACACACCAGCATGCACCAGGCGCAGGCGCAACCCTACCGTCCAAATGCCTCATTCCGCTTGAACCGGATGAATCACCCGACCGCCGCCGCGCCGGTCCGTGCAGTCCCGGGCAGGACGGATGGACAATACCGCCATGGCCCGGGTCCTCCCGAGCGACTTCGGCCTCACGGAGAAGGCGATCGAGGAGATTCGCGCTCGCGACGAGGGGCAGGCCAGCCTCTTCGTCCGGGTGCTGCTGGGGGGCTGCGGAGCGCTGTGGCTGGCCTTCACCATCTTCATCTACGCGCACTCGGCCAGGAGGGCTCCGCTCCTGGGTCTGCTCGTGGCCCCCCTGCTCGGCGGCCTCGGCGCCGTCATCGGCGGCCTCCCGATCGCGATCCTCGGTGCCATCGTCTCCTGGCTGGCCTACCCGACGCACCCCCAGGCTGCGGCCCTGGAGCGCTACGAGGCGGCGACGGCGGGTATTAGGGTCTGCGACGTCTGCCGTCTGGCCAGCGGCGACAGCACGCCGAAGGAAGGCGTGACCTACTGCGGACGGTGCGGTGCGTGGATCTGCCCGGCATGCCGGAGACGGTACGACCTGCGGGCGATCGCGGCGCTCAGGCGCAGCAGCGCCGGAGCTGCGTCGGGGCCGACGGCCCGTGCCTGAACGCCGTCCAGGGGCGAGAGGCACTCGGCGGGCTCAAGGCGCAGCGACCGGGCCGAGGGAGAGCACGTAGGCCACGAGGTCCCACGCGTCGCCCTCGTCCAGCCACTTCCAGCTCGGCATCGGCGTCCCCTGGAGCCCCTCGCGGATCGCGAAGAAGACGCGCCGGGGAGTTGCGTTGCGACGCCAGGCGGGGTCGGTGAAGCTGGCCGGGGCCTTGGCGAATCCCGAGCTCCGACGGCCGTGCCCGTCGCCGCGCTCGCCGTGGCAGAGGACGCAGTTCGCGAGGAAGAGCTGCCGCCCGCTCGCCCTGGCCTCGGGCGAGCGCAGAACCGCCTCGGGCACGTCGATGCGGCGGTAGGCTTCGGGCAGGTCGGAGTCGGGCCCGCTACAGGCCGTAAACGTGAGCGAGAGCGTCAGGGCCGAGAGCAGCCGTTCTCATCTTCGGTCCTCGGGAGGAAGACGTGGCCGAGCCCGCCCGCCTCGGCCACGATCCGATCGACGAGCCCGGGCAGGGCCGCCTCGACGGCCGCGGTGCGGCCCACCCCCAGCTCGAGGCTCTGCGGGACCAGCCCCAGGAGGATCAGCCGCGACGGGTAGCGCTCGCGCCAGCGCGCCGCTTCCAGCAGGTCCAGGACTCCCACCTGGTGCACCGAGAGCCGCGCCGCCACCGCCGGGGCCACGTCGTCTCCGTCCAGCCGGACGAACGAGCCGGGGGCGCCGTCGGTGCGGATCGCGTCGACGAGGATCGCCTCCCGCGCCTGCTCCAGGTTGGGGAGGAGCGAGAGGCCGAGCGTCCCCCCGTCGAGGACGAGGACCCCGTCCGGGGCCCGGTAGCGGCGCTGCAGGAGGTGGACGGCCACGGCCCCGAGGCCGTCGTCTCCGCACAGCACGTTTCCCAGGCCCAGGACGAGCAGCGGGACGGTCCGGTCGTCAGACATCCTTGCGGTCGAAGAAGCGGTAGCCGGAGTAGACGAGGTCCTCGCAAGGCACGAACTTGTAGCCCGAGGCCATGGACTCGACCGTCCCCCGCGCCTCCACCTGCGACATCAGCACCGCGCTGTAGACGTGGTGGACGGCGAAGCCCAGGATCAGCCACATCCCGACGTGATGGATGAAGCGCGCGCTCTGCGCGCCGCCCCACAGCGGGAGGAGGAAGTGGAAGACCCGGAACGGCGAGCCGACCGGTGCGTTCACGTTGTAGAGGGCCAGCCCCGTGGTGATCATCGTGAAGAACAGGAGGAACACGAAGGTGTAGGTGAAGCCGGCGAGCGGGTTGTGGCCCACGAACCCCGGGGGCTGCCGCAGCTGGAACGTGTAGTACCGCAGGCTGTCCCACAGCCCCCGGCGGCGGCGCTTCTCCACCGGGATGAACTTGTCCCAGGTCGCGTAGCGGTTGCCCAGGAACATCCAGAGCACGCGCGAGGCGACGGACAGGGCGAACACGATGGCGCAGTAGGAGTGGATCGTCTTCGCCCAGCCCATGACGAAGTGCTGGCCCGCCGGGCCGCTCACCGTGATGAACGGGTGGCCCAGGTAGTAGCCCGTGACCGCCAGGAACAGGATCGAGTAGGCGTTCAGCCAGTGGGTCAGGCGCACCGGCCATTGCCACACGTAGACGCGCACCAGCTCTCCGGGGTGGCAGGCGGTCAGGGGGGGCATGGTGACCGGCTCGTGGGTGAGGGCGGTGCTCATGGCACCCTCACCCGACGCGACCTCGCGCCGCTTCGCGTCCACGACGTGGACGCCGCACGCCATGCAGGGGTCGAACGAGTGGACGGTGCGGAGGATCTCGAGGGGCTTCTGGGCGTCGGCCACCGGCGTCCCGAGGAGAGCCTCCTCGTACGGCCCGCGGTTGCCGGCGGCGTCGCGCGGGCCGGCGTTCCACGTGCTGGGCACGATGCACTGGTAGTTCTCGATCGCCCCGTCCTTGATGTGGACCCAGTGACCGAGCGCCCCGCGCGGGGCCTCGTGGAAGCCCGCCCCCGAGCACTCCTTCGGCCAGCTCGAGGGCGACCACTTGTCGTTGTCGTGGATGCGGAGGTCGTGGCCCATGTTGGCGGCCAGCTCGTCGAGCCAGCCCTCCATCCGTCTCCGCGAGGACCAGGGTCTCGATGCCGCGCGCGGCCACCCGGCCCAGGGTGGAGAAGAGAGCCTGCCGGCCCGACGCCGAGCTTCTCGAGCACGGTGCCCACCAGCTCCTTGACCCGCGGGTGGCCCGAGGCGTAGGCCACGAGCATCCGCGACAGCGGCCCCACCTCCATGGGCAGCCCGTCGTAGCGCGGCGACTTGAGCCAGCTGTACTTGCCCTCGGGGTCGAGCTTCTCGTACGGCGGCTCCGGCCCCGTGTAGTTGGGCTTCGTCTCGCCGCTCGACGGGTGCAGGCCCTTGTCGTCGCCCCCCGCGTAGTCGTACCAGGAGTGCTTCACGTGCTCGGTGATCTTCTCCGGGTCGAAGGGCTCGACCTTGGAGAGGTCCTTGCCGCGGATGACGCCCGAGGGGAGGAAGAGGCTCGGCTGCTTCGTGTCGTCCAGGGGGTACTCCCCGTAGACGAGGTAGTTGCCCACGCCGCCCCCGTGGCCCGCCCAGTCCTTGTAGAACGAGGCCACCGCGAGCAGATCGGGGATGTAGACCCGGGCCACGAAGTCGCGGGCCTTCGCCATCAGCCCGCGCATGAGAGCGATCGAGCCCATGTTGATCGAGGCCTGCTTGTCGGGGTCCACGGGGGTGGCCATGCCGCCCACCAGGAAGCCCTGGAGGTGCGGGTTCTTGCCCCCGAGCACGGCGTGGATCTTGATGACCTCGCGCTGCCAGTCGAGCGCTTCGAGGTAGTGGGCCACGGCCATGAGGTTGGCCTCGGCCGGCAGCTTGTACGCCGGAGTGGCCCCAGTAGGCGTTGGCGAACGGGCCGAGCTGGCCCCGCTCGACGAAGTTCTTCACCCGGTTCTGGATGGCCGCGAAGTAGGTCGGGCTGGAGAGCGGCCAGTCCGAGATGGACTGGGCGAGCGCCGCCGTCTTGGCGGGGTCGGCCTTGAGGGCGGAGACGATGTCCACCCAGTCGAGCGCGTGCAGGTGGTAGAAGTGGACCACGTGGTCCTGCACGCACTGCGACGCGATGATCAGGTTGCGCAGCAGCCGCGCGTTGGGCGGCGGGACAGCGCCGATCGCGTTCTCCACCGCACGGATCGAGGCGATGGCGTGCACGGTGGTGCAGACGCCGCAGATCCGCTGGGTGAAGGCCCAGGCGTCGCGCGGGTCGCGTCCCTTCAGGATGAGCTCCACCCCGCGGAACATGGTCGAGGAGGACCAGGCCTCGCGCACGGAGCCGCCGTCCACCTCGGCCTCGATCCGGAGATGGCCTTCGATCCGGGTGACGGGGTCGACGACGATGTGCGTCATGGCTGGCCTCCCTTCTTCTCGTCAGCGGCTTTGCGCTGGGCCTCCTCGGCTCTTCTCGCGGGCCGCCGGGTGCTGCTCGGCGTTCCACCAGCGCTTGCCGAGGGACATGAAGCCGTGGGCGGCGAAGGCCGCCCCGACGCCGACCGTGGCCCAGAGCCCCACCTTGTCGACGTTCGAGGCCACGCCGAACCCGGGCACGCCCTGGAGGTGAGCGTAGAAGGGCGTCATCTTGTCCCAGAAGTCGGGCTCCGCGCAGCCGATGCACGGGTGACCGCAGCCGATCGGCCAGTTGGTGCCTTCGTTCCACCGGACGTTCGGGCAGTTCTGGAACGTGACCGGGCCCTTGCAGCCCATCTTGTAGAGGCAGTAGCCCGTGCGGTGGGCCTCGTCGCCCCACGCCTCCACGTACTGGCCGGCGTCGAAGTGGGCGCGCCGCTCGCAGTTGTCGTGGATGGCCTTGCCGTAGGCGAAGAGCGGGCGACGCCACGCGTCGAGGGGCGGCCAGCGCTTGAAGGTGAGGAAGTAGACGATGAGCGCGGTGAGGTTCTCGACGTTGGCCGGGCAGGCGGAGAGGTTGATCAGGTTCTTGACCCCCGGCACCGCGTCGCCCACGCCCAGGGCGCCGGTGGGGTTCGGGGCGGCCGCGGGCAGGCCGCCGAAGGTGGCGCAGGTGCCCATGGCGATCGTGGCGGCCGCGCTGCCGCACACCTCGCGCGCGATCTGGAGCGCCGAGCGCCCGCCGATCGTGCAGTAGGCCCCGTTGGCGCCGGTCGGGATCGAGCCCTCGACCACGGCGATGTAGCGCCCGGCGCGCTCCTTGACCGTCTTGGCGAGCGCCTCCTCGGCCTGGTGGCCGGCCGCGGCCATGATCGTCTCGTGGTAGTCGACCGAGAGCGTGTCGAGGACGATCTCGGCCGCGGTGGGTCGCGACGCGCGCAGGAACGACTCGGTGTTCCCGGCGCAGTCCTGGAACTCGAGCCAGACCAGGACGGGCTTCTCTGTCTTCTGGATCTCGGCGGCGATGGCGGCGGCGGCCGATCGTGGCAGGGCCAGCACCGCGGCCATGGCCGAGCAGAAGCCCATGAAATCGCGGCGCGAGACGCCGCGGGACTCGAGCTCCTGCAGGAACCAGCTGTCGGACTCGTTCATGCCATCCTCCTCGTCCGGTTGATTCGACGAATGCCCGCGAGGCTTTGGAGCCGAGTCGATCGACGCGGCGCATCGGATCGATCGGCGCCTTCGATGCGTGCAAGGGTCTTCGGATGGCCCTCGACCGTCCATCGTCCCGAAGGATCATTCGGGTGGTTCGAATGGATCAGCCGGAGGAGGCGAGGTGATCGGGTTGGCCAAGGTGGGGCCACGTAAGTCCTTTTCCGACAGAGAGAACCCACCCGGGAGTGGCGCAGGTGCTAACCTCTCGTCATGCAATCGCGTTCGATCGAGGGCCTGTCCACCCCCAGCGTGCTGGTCGACCTCGACATCCTCGAGCGGAACATCGCCCGGATGGCCGCTCGCGCCCGCGAGGCGGGCGTTCGCCTCCGACCTCATGCCAAGACCCACAAGTGCCCCGAGATCGCCCGGCTCCAGCGCGCTGCCGGCGCATGGGGTCTGTCGGTCGCCAAGGTCGGCGAGGCGGAGGTGTTCGCCGACGCCGGGTTCGACGACCTCTTCGTGGCCTACCCCGTCGTGGGCGAGGACAAGGGCCGGCGGCTCGTGCACCCTCGCCGAGCGGGTCCGCCTCGCCGTCGGAGCGGACAGCGTGGACGGCGCCCGTACGTTGGCCGCGCCCTTCCGGGCGGCCGGCCGGGCGCTGGACGTGCTGCTGAAGGTCGACGTCGGGTACGGCCGCGTCGGCGTCCTTCCGGAGCATGCCGTCGAGCTGGCGCGGCAGATCGTGGACATGCCGGGGCTGCGGCTGCGCGGCGTCTTCACCCACGCGGGCCACGGCTACCTGGCGGAGACGAAGACGGCCGTCGACGAGATCGCCGCGCAGGAGGGCGGGCGGCTCGCCGCCACCGTCGCGGACCTGCGCGCGGCGGGGTTTCCCGTCGAGGAGGTTTCCGTGGGCTCGACCCCCACCGCCGCGGTCGCCATGCGCGTCCCCGGCGTCACCGAGTGCCGCCCCGGCAACTACGTCTTCCACGACGCCTCCCAGGTCGCCCTCGGCACCTGCGGGATCGAGGACTGCGCCCTGACGGTCGTGGCCACGGTCGTGAGCGTCCCTGCGCCCGATCGAGCCGTGGTCGATGCCGGCAGCAAGACGCTCTCGAGCGATCCGCTGCGGCCCCGCGCGGGCGGGTACGGCCAGCTGCGGGGCCGAAGGAGCCGCATCGAGAAGCTCTCCGAGGAGCACGGCGTCATCGCGGTGGCGGACGGCGAGTCCTTTCGCGTCGGCGAGCGCGTCCGCATCCTGCCCAACCACGCCTGCGTCGTGGCGAACCTCCACGACCGGCTCGTCGGGGTCAGCGGGGATCGCGTGGAGGCGGTCCTCACCGTCGCCGCCCGGGGGCGGGTGAGATAGCTGTCATCCCGAGGGACGTCCGTCTGCCCGGTCCCGAGGGATCCGCCGAGATCGCAGTCCCCTCGTCGCGATGCTCCTCGGGGTGACGGCCACCCGCCTCGTAGTCGACACGCCATCGGAAGTAGCTACCCGTAACGGCCACGCTGTACTCGGCTTCCTTTGAGACGAGGGGGCTCCGCCCCCTCGAGCACCCCCGGGTTGCCGAGAGTTTCACGGCATTTCACTTGACTAGTCAAGTAATCGGCCGCTATCTTGTCCGCCAGATGGGAACGATCCGGGACGAGATCCGGCAGACGAAGCCTTTCCGCTCGCCCGCTGACGAGGCGGTCGTCACGCTGCTCGGCACCGCCGACCGCGTCCGGGCCGCGCTGTCGCGCGTGGTCGAGGCGCACGAGATCACCCTGCAGCAGTACAACGTGCTTCGCATCCTCCGCGGCGCCGGCCCCGGGGGCCTCCCCACCCTCGACATCGCCGCCCGCATGATCGAGCGCAGCCCCGGCATCACCCGCCTCCTCGATCGGCTCGAGGCGAGGAACCTCGTGCGCCGCGTTCGCTGCCCGGAGGACCGACGGCAGGTCCTCTGCCCACGCCACCGACGCCGCCCTCCGCCTGCTGGCGGGCCTGGACGGGCCGGTGGCCGAGGCCGGCCGCCGAGCTCTCGCCCCTCTCGACCGCTCGCGCACCGCCGAGCTCATCCACCTCCTCGACGCGGTGCGCGCGACCACGGCTTCGTCCGTGACGACCGACGCGAACCAACGGAAGGACCCGAAGACGGGAAGACAGGAGAGAAGGAAATGAAGACACGATTCGCCCGCCCCGCCCCGACGCGCTACCGCGGGGCCGTGCTCGCCGCGGCCCTGGTGGTGGCGGCCCCCGCCCTCGCCGCCGACACCTACCAGTTCGACAAGGCGCACACCACCGTAGGGTTCCAGGTCCGCCACATCTTCACGATGGTGGGCGGCAAGTTCACGGACTTCGCGGGCACGATCCAGATCGATCGGGCGAAGCCGGAGAGCTCGTCGGTCGAGTTCACCATCCAGGCCTCGAGCATCTCCACCAACGAGCCGAAGCGCGACGACCATCTGCAGCTCCCCCGACTTCTTCGACGTCGCGAACCACCCGACGATCACGTTCAAGAGCACCTCGGTCAAGCCCACGGGCAAGGACGCGTACGAGGTGACCGGGCAACCTCACCCTGCGGGGCGTCACGAAGCAGGTCACCCTGCCCGTCACCCTCCTCGGCGAGGGCAAGGACCCCTGGGGCAACGAGAAGATCGGCTTCGAGACCGCGACCACGCTCAACCGCAAGGACTACGGGCTCAACTGGAACAAGGCCCTCGACTCGGGCGGCGTCCTGGTCGGCGACGAAGTGAAGGTCTCGATCGCCATCGAGGCGAACAAGGTCAAGGCGCCGGCTTCCAGCTGACCCCGCGGATGTGCCCTCACGCCCGGCCCGGCTCGAGCGGCAGCCGGTCGAGGATGTCGCTCCGCACCTCGCGGTCCACCCGGAACTCACCGAGGGCGATCGGGACCGCCACCTTGAGCATCAGCGTGAAGACCAGGAACCCGATGGCGAAGATGCCGGCGGCCACCCGCAGCTCGGTGAGCGTCGGGTAGTACTCGTAGATCTCGCCGAGCGGATCGGGGGTCAGGCCCGGGATGATGAGTCCCATCCCCTTCTCGATGTAGACACCGGCGTAGGTCGCGAGACAGCCGAGGTTCAGGGTCACCCAGTTCCTGCGGGCCGCCGGCACGATGAAGAGAGCGAAGGCGATCACGTTCAGGGCCACCGCGGACCAGGCGTAGGGGACGAGGGTCCGGTGCTCCCCGAGGCCCTGGTACCAGTAGCGCGTGTACAGCAGGTGCTCCGTGGCGGAGTAGTACTCCTTGAAGGCCTCCGCCCCGTGGAGGAAGAGGTTGAAGAACATCGCGTAGGCCATGAGCTCGGCGATCTTCCAGATGGCCTCGTCGTCGATCTCGAAGCGTGTGAAGCGGCGGAGCAGCTGCAGCAGGATGAGCAGGATCGCCGGGCCCGAGCAGAACGCGGAGGCGAGGAACTGCGGGGCGAGGATCGACGAGTTCCAGTACGGCCGGGCGGCGAGGCCGTTGTAGAGGAACGCGGTCACGGTGTGGATGCCGACGGCCATCGGAATCGAGAGGAGCACCAGGGGCACCACGACGCCCTTGACGTACGGGCGGCCGGTGAACGCCCGGTACAGGATGTGGGTGACGACCGCGAAGTTCAGGACGAAGTAGATGTTCAGCACCAGGACGTCCCACGCCAGGAGCGAGGTCGGGAAGTTCAGATGGCCGAGAGGCGGGAGAAGGTGCCAGAACCGGTCCGGCCGGCCGATGTCCACGAAGACGAAGAGCAGGCACATGACGATGGCGCTCACCGCGAGGAGCTCGCCGTAGACCACGATCTGGCGGATGGGCTTCCAGTCGTAGACGTAGGCGGGGATCACGAGGACCACCGCGGCGGCGGCCACCCCGACCAGGAACGTGAAGTTGCCGATGTAGAAGCCCCAGCTCACCTGGTCCCTCATCGCGGTGACCGCGAGACCGGCCTGCACCTGGTGGGCGTACGCGAAGGCTCCGGAGACGATCAGCACGCCCAGGGCCGCGATCCAGGCCCAGTAGGGGGCGTTGCCGCGGAGGACGAGCCGCAGGCTTCCCGTGGTGAAGCGGGCGAACAGGCGGACAGTGCTCACTCGGACCTCACGTGGCGTAGAAGTAGAAGAACCGGGGGACGGTGTTCAGGTCCTCCTTCAGGACGAGGACACGCTTCTTCTCGATGATGTAGCGGATCTCGCTGTCGGGATCGAGGAGGTTGCCGAACTTCCGCGCCCCCACCGGGCAGACCTCGACGCAGGCCGGGTAGCGGCCCGCCCGCGCGCGCTGGATGCAGAAGGTGCACTTCTCCACCACCCCCTTCGGGCGCGGCCGGTTGCCCAGGTAGTGGGTATTCGGATTGAGCTCGGCCTTCGGGACGGTCGGCTCCGCCCAGTTGAAGTGCCGGGCCCCGTACGGGCACGCCGCCATGCAGTAGCGGCACCCGATGCACCAGTCGTAGTCGATGACGACGATGCCGTCCTCCTCCTTCCACGTGGCGCCGACCGGGCACACCTTGGTGCACGGGGGGTTCTCGCACTGCTGGCACGCGACGGGAACGTAGAAGCGACCCTCCTCGGGCACCTCCTTGGGGTCGTAGTAGGGGTCGGAGTGCGAGAGGTCCACCCCCTTCTCCTTCTCCATCGAGTGCACGCGGATCCAGTGGATCTGCGGATCCCGCGACTGGTTGTTCTCCTCGACGCACGCGTACACGCAGCGGCGGCACCCGATGCAGCGCGAGATGTCGAGCGCGTAGGCGAACTGGACCCCCGGGAGGGCGGGGGTGTCGGCCACCGTCACTGCGGTGCCGTAGGCCTCGGAGTACTGCCGCTCGAGATCGCTTGAGGGCAGCGTGGAGCCGCTCCTTCGGCATCTCCACGAGCCGCTTCGGGCCGCACCCGGTGAGGACGAAGCCCGCCGCGGCGGCCGCCGCGCAGGAGACGAACTCGCGGCGCGACGGGCCGGGAGCGTCGCTCGGGTCCCGCGTCATGGAAGGCCTCCCGTCTCGTCCTTCGGCCTCTGCGGCCGGAGGGGCGCCGGCTTCGGCGCGAGCGACCGGAAGCGGGGCTGGTGGGGGTTGTGGCAGTGGGCGCAGAGCAGATAGCTCTTCTGCCCGTTCCAGCTGCCGGTGCGGCGACCATGCACCCCCGCCCTCCAGTCCCGCAGCTTCTCGCCGTGGCACTGGCCGCAGAGCAGGTAGGACTGCTCGAACGGGATCCGCTCGCCGCTCGCCAGGTGGAGCCAGTCGCGGTCCGCGGCGTCGTGGCAGTCCAGGCACCAGCGGTGCTGCTCGTCGTGCCGGAGCTGGATGTCGTCGTGCATCTCGGTGAGGGCGCGGCGAGTGCGGTTCACCTTCAGGTCGGCGTGGCAGGTCGAGCAGGGGAAGATCCCCTCCGTGAACGGGGGCGGGGGGATCTCGAGGCGCTCGGATGCGGCCGGCGGTCCGGCCGTCCGAGGCTCCTCACCCAGGGCCCCGCCCCGGCTGGCGGCGGCCCCCACCGTCACGAGCAGCGCCGGGATGAGTCCGACGAGAGCGGCTGGTCTCACGCGGAGGCTCCCGTCGATCAGGAGTAACGCTGCTCGACGACGCGCTGCATCTCGCGCAGCCACATCGTCTGGAACACTTGGAGCCGGTGGCCGATCACGGCCGCGAGGTTCCGGGTCACCGTGTGGCCGACTGCGGGATTCGCGGCGAAGTGGTCGAGGACCGACGCCCGCGAGAAGCCGACGAGCTCGCTCGCGATCGCCGCGGTGGCGTTCAGCGTGAACCGGTGGGGAGGCACGAGACCGGACCACCCCACGGTCTCGCCGGGCACCTTCTCCTCCACCAGGACCTCCTCCTCCCCGCCGCGGATCTGGATCGGGAGGGTGAGCGCGATCCGGCCGCTCATCACGAGGTAGGCCTTGTCGGCCTCGGTCCCGAGCCGGAACAGCGTCTGGCGGCTGGCCAAGCGGGTCGGGACCCCGAGCGCCAGGAATCGGGCCTCCTCCTCCTCGGAGAGACCCTTCAGGAGGTCGGGCTGGACATTCGTCATGGCCCGCGCTCCCCTAGTTGAGCAGGGGCGACTCGGTGCGGGAGTGCAGCGAGTCCCGTGTCGGCAGGTCGAGGTAGGCCTCCGCGGCGGCCTGCTCCAGCCGCACGTGCCGCTCGATCTGGCTCAGCAGCATCTCGACCGGGATCCCCCGTGGCTCGGCCGGCTTCGCCGCCGGGATGGCGAAGAAGCGCGGCGGATCGAGGACGAGCCGCCGCTCGGGCTGGGCCTCCGGCTGGTCTTCGCCACGCGTGGCCGCGCTGAAGGCCACGGCGCACACGGCGACGGCCAGCAGGCTCATGATCAGGATCGTCGCGAACATCACCATGGCCCAACCTCCTTGAGTTCCACCTGGAGAGCGCAGTCTGCACGCGACGTGCCACGGACAGTCGCGAGTCGGAACACCCAAGAAACGCCCATTCCCGGCGGGCCGGGTCGCGAGGGCACTTCGAGCGCAGCCGCCCGCCTGCCAGATTGACAGGCCGGGTCTGACAAACCGTCAGGCGTTGACGAGCCCGGACGAACGCGTGCAGTATGCGCATCAATCACCGTCGAGCCGTCGCTGCTTCGAACGCTTTCGAGGGGACCACATGAGGTTCCGCCTGGCGGGCATGACCGGGGGACTCGCCGTCGGCGTGACGGCGGCGGTCGCGATCGCCTGCGCGGTCGGCACGTACCTCTACTCGAACCACCACTTCAAGACCCTGCTGGCGGGAGCGCGGGCGACGGCGCTGACGCAGGGGGAGCTGATCCGGGCGGGGCTCGAGCACCAGATGCTGGAGAACGACCGCACCCTGATCGAGCGCATGATCCAGACCTTCGGAAACGAACCGCAGGTCGAGAGGGTCATGCTGCTCGACCGTCAGGGACAGCTGCGCTACTCCAGCAGGCCGCCGGGGCCGGCCGCCGACCTGACCCTGAGCTCGCCGACCTGTCAGGCTTGCCACCGCTACCCCCCCGATCAGCGGACCTCGAGCCGGGTCATCGACACGGGGCAGGAGACGCTCCTGCGCACCGTGATCCCGGTGCGCAACCGGGAGGCGTGCTTTCGCTGCCACGACCCGAAGCACCGGATCAACGGCATCCTCATCGTCGACCTCGACGCCGGCGAGATCCGCGCGACCATGAACCGGGACCTCCGCTGGATGGCGGCCGGCAGCGCCGGCCTGGCGCTCCTCCTCGTCGCCGCCATCGCCGGCGTCGTCCGCGTGTCGGTCGTGCGCCGCCTCCAGCGCTTCGAGAGCACCGCCCGCCTCATCGCCGCCGGCGACCTCCAGCGGCGGGTGCCGGTCAGCGGCTCCGACACGCTCGCCTGGCTGGGCCAGGAGTTCAACGCCATGGCCGACACGATGACGGGGCTGCTCAGCGACGTCCGCCACGAGCGCGAGCAGCTCGAGACCGTCATCAACAGCGTCGACGACGGCATCGTGGTCCTGGACGCGGATCGCCGCGTCGTCGCCGCCAACGACGCCTTTCTCCGCCACCGGGGGAGGACCCGCGAGGAGGTGCTCGGCGCCTCCTGCCGCGACCCGGCCGCGGGCATGTGCGGCACCGGCGTCTGCCCCACCCAGGACTGCCTCCAGATGGGAGAGCCCCAGGTCCGCATCTGCGAGCGCAAGGCCGGGGACGGCGAGACCGTCTGGGAGGAGGTGCACGCCTCGCCCATCCGCAGACCGGGAGGCGCCATCGTCCAGGTCGTGGAGGTCTGGCGCGACATCTCCGAGCGTCGAGCGGCCGAGGCCCGGCTCGCCGAGTCCCACCGGCTCGCCTCGCTGGGCATGCTGGCCTCGGGTTTCTCGCACGAGCTCAACACGCCGCTCGCGACGGTGCTGGCCTGCGTGGAGGGGATCCAGCGCACCGCGCAGGGGGGCGACGGAGACGACGCGGCGCCCTGGCGCCGGGTCGAGGAGAGCGCAAGGGTCGCCCGCGAGCAGCTCCTCCGGTGCCGAGGCATCACCCAGCACTTCCTTCGCCTCTCGAGAGGCCAGGGCTCGCCGGGGGACCTCGTGGACATCGCCCCGACCCTCGCCGCGGTGGCTCAGCTCATCGAGCCCACCGCCCGTGCCCACTCGGTGGCGGTGCAGGTGGAGCCGGTCGAAGAGCACCTCCGCGTGCGGGTCAACGACGCGGAGCTGCAGCAGGTGCTGCTCAACCTCTCGCTGAACGCCGTCCAGGCGTGCGAGAAGGGCGGCCGGGTCGTCCTCGGAGCCACCGGGGACGATCCCATCCGCATCCGGGTCACGGACGACGGTTGCGGCATCCCGCCGGAGATCCAGAAGCGGATCTTCGAGCCGTTCTTCAGCGCCCGGCGCGGCGGGACGGGGCTCGGGCTCTTCCTGTCCCTGGACTTCGTCCGGCACTGGGGCGGCGACATCGAGGTCCGGAGCGCGCCCGGGTCCGGGTCCACGTTCGAGGTGGTGCTATCTCCGGCGGGACGCGCCCGGCCGCTGCGGGTCATCCAGTGAAGCCCGTCCCCACGCTCCTCCTCGTCGACGACGATCCGACCTTCCGGCGGGTGATGGGCGGCGAGCTCGAGCGCCTGGGCTTCGAGATCGCCGGGGCGGGCTCGGGAGAGGAGGCCATACAGGCGGCGGCGAAGCTGGAGCCCCAGGTGGTGCTGCTCGACCTGCAGCTGCCCGACATGGACGGCCTCCAGGTCCTGCAGGCCATCCGCGAGAGAAGCCCCGGGTCCGAGGTCATCATGCTGACGGGCCACGGCTCGTTCGACACGGCCATCCAGTCGATCCGCATGGGCGCGTTCGACTACGTGGCCAAGCCGTGCCCGCTCGACGAGCTCGAGGTGCGCATCCAGAGGGCGCTCGAGCGGCGCGCCCTGCAGCAGCGCGCGACCCTCCTGGAACGCGGGCTGACGCCGCCCGATCCGGGCGGCTTCTTCATCGGGGCGAGCCCCGCGTTCCGGCACGCCCTGGGCCTGATCGAGCGGGTGGCCGCGAGCGACTCGACGGTGCTCATCTGCGGCGAGACCGGCACCGGCAAGGAGATGGCAGCGCGCCTCCTCCACGCGCGGAGCCCGCGGCGGAGCCGGCCCTTCGTGGTGGTCGACTGCGCCGCCCTCCAGGAGGAGCTGCTCCAGAGCGAGCTGTTCGGCCACGAGCGCGGGGCGTTCACCGGCGCGGACCGGGCCAAGCCGGGCCTCTTCGAGGTGGCGAACGGCGGCACCATCTTCCTCGACGAGATCGGGGAGGTGAGCCAGGCCACCCAGGTCAAGCTCCTCAGGGTCCTCGACACGTCGACCTTCCGCCACGTCGGGGGCACGACGGAGGTCAAGGTGGACGCGCGCGTGGTCGTGGCCACGAACCGGGACCTGGCGACGCGGGCCCGCCAACAGCTGTTCCGCGACGACCTGTACTATCGGCTGAGCACGATCACCATCGACCTGCCACCGCTGCGACAGCGGGTGGGGGACGTGGAGCTTCTGGCCGAGCAGTTCGTCGCCCGCCTGAACGAGCGCTACGGGCTCTCCCGCCGGCTGGGGCCCGACGCGATGGCGCTTCTCCGCTGCTACGACTGGCCCGGGAACGTCCGGGAGCTTCTGCACGTCGTCGAGTCGGCGGTGGTGCTGTGTGAGGGGCCCGAGATCCTCCCCCCCACCTGCCGGCGGCGCTGCGGGCGAAGGCGGCGCCGTCGCCTCCCCGGCATGACGCGTCGGAGCCTCTCCCGACGCTGGAGGAGATGGAGCGGGCGCACATCGAGCGCGCGCTCCACGCGTGCGGCGGCCACCGGGGCAACGCCGCGAGGATGCTGGGAATCAGCGAGCGCAGCCTCTACCGGAAGCTCGAGGAGTTTCGCCTGTCCTGAGCCTCACCTCACGGCGTACTCGTCGCGCGGGAAGAGGTCGCGGTTCGGCGCGACCGCCGGCGCGGGGCCGGCGGGCCGAAGCTCGCGGAGGGCGCCCTTCACGTCCTTCGTCCGCGCCGCTCCCAGGTAGCGCTCGGAGGTGAGAACCCGCGCCGCCCACGCCTCGGGCTCGAACGGGATCGGCGAGAGGCTGCCGATCAGGACGTCGCCGCCGTCCGCCTCCAGCGTGTGCGGGAAGACGGCCCGAAAGCTCGCGGCCGCCCGCGGCGTCGGCGCCCACGTGCACATCACTCCGCCCGGCTTCAGCCGGCGCGAGGCGGCCGCGAAGAACTCGACCGAGTAGAGGTTGCCGCTGCCCGCGGTCTCGGGCCACGTGGCGTCGGTTTCGATGAGGTCGTACGTCGCCTCCCCCGCCTCGAGGGCCTTCCTGCCGTCCTCGATGCGGATTCGCAGGCGGGGATCCTCGAGCAGGGCCCGCGTGTCGGTCACGTCCACGAACCCGACGAGCCGCCACAGGATCTTCGGCTGTGGGGCCGAGATCTCGAACACCGTCAGCGAGCGCGTCTCGGGGCGCCAGGCCGCCGCCCAGGCCGTGTCGCCCGAGCCGAGGCCCACGACGGCAACGTCCACGGGCGCGGGGTGCACCGTGGCCGGGATCGCGCCGAGCAGGGTGTGGGCGCTGCCGTAGCGCATCGAGCCGTAGGGTATCCAGCTGTTTCCCTTGCCGTTGACGGACAGCCTCCAGCCACCCTCGTCCGGCGTGAGGGCCACGACGCTCGTCGCGTCCTCCTCGAAGAAGACGAGCGGCACGCTCGCCGGGATCCCGTGGAGCCGCCGCCAGAGGCGGTCCGGTCCCGGGAGAGCGGCAGCGAGCACGGCGAGCGCCAGCGCCGGGGCCACGAACACGCGCCCGCAGTAGCGAAGGCCGACGACGGCAAAGACGATCCCCAGGCCGAGCAGCAGCCGCAATGTGCCCGGCGTGCCCAGATGCTGGAGGCAGACGAGGCCGACGAGCAGGCTCCCCGCGGCGCAGCCCGCGATGTTCGCCGCCTGGAGCGCCCCGACCTTCCGGCCGCTCGTGGACGCCTCGTCGTGCACGGCGCGCTGCAGGATCGGGAACGACACGCCCATGAGGACCGTCGGCAGGAAGAACAGCAGCAGCGGCAGCTGGACGTAGAGTCGCACGATGCTCGTCCGGTCGGCTTCGTGGCCCAGCGGAAAGAAGGCGTACCCCGCCCAGTAGTCGACGAACCAGGCGAACCCGCGAGTATCCGGCGGGAGGGCGACGACGAGGACGAGGGGCAGGGCGGCGAGCGCGAGGAGGGCGCACTGCGCCAGCAGGAAGGCCCGCAGGGGCCGCCGCAGGCGCGCGACGCGCGGGGCGGCCGCGAGCGCGCCCACCGCGGACCCCAGGAGGTAGACCGCGAGAACGGTGCCGAAGGTGAAGGCGGTGGACTTCACGGCCACGTCCAGGACGCGGAACCAGACGATCTCGAGCGACAGCGCGACGAAGCCGGACAGCGCGTAGAGCGACAGCCACAGCGCGAGGGGCCGGCATCCCGGTGCCTCGGCGCCGGGCACCGCGACGACGGCGTCCGTCGCGGCGGAGTGCGAGCCGGCCCGCTCGCGCAGCGCGAAGAGGCCGAGGGCCCCGAGGCCGACCGAGAGGTTCGCCGCGGCGGCCGCCAGGACCGCCCCGCGGACTCCGAAGGCGGGCAGGAGCACCCACGGCGTCGAGAACGCGCCAGCCGAAGCCCCCAGCACGTTGACGCCGTACAGCCAGCCGATCCGCCGCCCCGCGGCCGCCACGTCCGTCACGACCGCCCGGACGAGGAACGGCAGGGACATCCCCATGAGGGCCGTCGGGGGCAGGAGCGCGGCGAGGTGCAGCAGGCCCGCCCGCCAGGACGGCGACGGCAGGTGGACGGCGCGCGGGTACAGCCAGTCGTAGTAGAGGAAGGTGCTCGCCGCGCCGAAGGCGGAGATGCCGAGCTCGAGCGCGGCGAAGGCGAGGAGGGCCCGACTCCCGACGAGACGCGTCGAGAGGCGCCCGCCCGCGTGGCTGCCGATCCCGAGACCGGCCATGAAGGCGGCCACGATCATGGCGATCGAGTAGAGGCCCACCCCGCTGTGGAGCGCGAGGAGGCGCTGCCAGGCGACCTGGTAGACGAGGGCGGCGGCGCCGCTGAGGAAGAACAGGAGGCCGGCGACCCGGTCTTTCAGGGGCAGTGGCACGTGCGAGTGCTATCACCGACGGATCGCTCGGGCAAACGTCTCCCCGCCTCGGCCCGTGCCCGGGCACGGACGTAGAATGCGCGGCATGAGCGTGCACCCGACCGCGATCGTCTCCCCGGAGGCTCGTCTCGGCCGCGACGTCTCGATCGGTCCCTTCGCCGTAGTGGAAGATGGCGCCGTCGTCGGGGACGTGTGCGAGATCCGGGCCCACGTGGTCGTGAAGCGCCACACCCGGCTGGGCGCCGGCAACCGCGTCCACGAGGGCGCCGTGCTCGGGCGGCGAGCCGCAGGATCTCTCCTTCCGGGACCGGGAGACCGGCCTCGTCATCGGCGACCGCAACGTGATCCGCGAGGGCGTCACGATCCACCGCTCGACGAAGGCCGGGGGAACGACGGTCGTCGGCTCCGACTGCTTCCTGATGGCGTACGTCCACGTGGCCCACGACAACCGCATCGGCGATCGCGCGATCATCGCCAACAACGTCATGCTGGCCGGCCACGTCGAGGTCGGGCGAGCGGGCCTTCCTCGGCGGGGGCGCGGGCGTCCACCAGTTCTGCCGGGTGGGCCGGCTGGCCATGGTGGGCGGAAACGCGAAGGTGGTCCAGGACTGCCTGCCGTTCGTGATCACCGACGGCCACCCGGCGCGCGCCCGGGGCCTCAACGTCGTGGGCCTGCGCCGCGCGGGCGTCGCCGGCGTCGCAGCTGCGCGCGCTCAAGGAGGCCTACCGCCTGCTCGTCCGCTCCGGCCTCCGCCTCGAGCCGGCCCTCGAGAAGATGGCGGCCCTCCGGGACCCGCTCGTGGACGAGGTCGCCGAGTTCGTGCGCGCGCTCGAAGCGCGGCTTCGCGCACGCCCATCGCGGCGGCTCCGACGAGGGCTGAGGCCGCCACCCGGCGCTGTGCGGCGGCAGCTCTCGACGGGTGCGCGAGTCGCCCGGTTGTCGTATCCTGGTGTGCCGGCGTTCCGGCGTTTCTCCATCCGAAGGAGTCGATCTGCCGTGGTGAAGCGTGTCTTCCTCTTCGTGCTGACGAACATCGCCATCATGGTGATGGTCTCGATCGTGCTGGCCGTGCTCGGCCAGCTGGGCGTGCTGGGGCTGGCGGGAAGCCAGGGGAGCCTCCTGATCATCTGCGCGATCTGGGGCTTCGGCGCCTCCTTCGTGTCGCTCCTGCTGTCGCGCTGGATGGCCAAGCGGGCGCTGGGCGTCCAGCTGATCGGCCCGGACGTGCGCGACGCCGACGCGCAGTGGCTCTACGCCACCGTCTCCCGCCTCGCCCAGCAGGCCAACCTGCCCATGCCCGAGGTCGGGATCTACGACTCGCCCGAGGTGAACGCCTTCGCCACCGGGCCCTCGAAGAAGCGCAGCCTGGTCGCGGTGTCGAGCGGTCTCTTCCGCTCCATGAACAAGCAGGAGATCGAGGGCGTCCTGGCCCACGAGATCACGCACGTCGCGAACGGCGACATGGTGACGATGACCCTCGTGCAGGGCGTCGTGAACGCGTTCGTCCTGTACCTCTCCCACATCGTGGCCATGATCGCGCGGAACGCTCTCTCCTCGCGGGACGACGACCGGCCCGTCCTTCCTCGGCGTGATCGCCGGCCAGGTCGTCTTCATCGCCGCCCAGATCGCCTTCGGCCTCCTCGGCTCGATGATCACCGCCTGGTTCTCGCGGCAGCGCGAGTTCCGGGCGGACGCGGGCGGGGCCGCCCTCGCCGGCCGCGGCAGCATGGTCTCGGCCCTCCGGCGCCTGCTGGCCAGCCAGGGCCAGGTGGACCGCTCGAACCCCGAGTACGCGACCATGAAGATCGCGGGCGGCAAGGGGCTTGCTGGGTCTCCTCTCGACGCACCCGCCGCTCGAGCAGCGGATCGCGGCGCTCGAGGGCCGGGCCTAGGGCTCCGAGACGAGGGCGGCCAGCGAGCGCCGCCCGCAGCGGCAGGTCGGCGACGAGCACGTGCTCGTCGCGGGCGTGCGCGCCTCCCCCGCTCGGGCCGAGGCCGTCCAGGGTGGGAATCCCCGCCGCGGCCGTGAAGTTGCCGTCCGAGGCCCCGCCCACCCGGGCCGCGCCCAGCTCGAGGCCGAGGTCCGCGGCCAGCCGCCGGGCCGCCTCGTAGAGCGCCTCCGAGGCGAGCGTGGGCTCGAGGGGCGGGCGGTCGAAGCCGCCCTCGACGGCGACGGTCACTCCGAGGTCGCACGGGCGGTAGCCGCGGATCGCCGCCGTCACCCGCTCCGCCTCCTCGCGCGTCCAGGCCCGCGCGTCCACGGCCAGCTCCGCCTCCTCGGGGACGACGTTCGTGGCGGTGCCGCTCCGGGCGAGGCTCGCGGTCAGGGTGGTGCCCCGGGGCGACGCCGCGCTCGTCTCCAGGAAAAGGACGAAGCGCGCCATCTCCGCGAGGGCCGAGGCGCCCTTCTCGGGCTCGAGGCCCGCGTGGGCGGCGCGGCCGGTGAAGCGCACCCTGAAGATGCCGCAGCCCTTCCGCGCGACCTTGGCCGCGCCGTCCTGCGACGGCTCGAGCACCAGCACCCGGCGGTGGCGCCGGGCCACGCTCAGGGTCAGCTCGCGCGAAGCCGGGGAGCCGACCTCCTCGTCGGGCACGAGGAGGAGCGAGACCGGGTGCGGGCGCGACTCGCGCACCATCGCGGTCAGGACGGCCATGCCGACCACGACGCCGGCCTTCATGTCGAAGACCCCGGGGCCTGACGCGCGGCCCCCTTCGAGCCGCCAGGGCATTTCCGCGAGCGTCCCGGCCGGCCACACGGTGTCGAGGTGACCGAGGAGGAGCGTCCCTCCCTCGCGAAAGGCGACCGAGGCCAGGAGAGCGTCGCCCCGCGGCGGGCAAGGCCGCAGCTCGGCCGGCACGCCCCGCTCGCGGAGGACGTCGTGGACCCAGGCGGCGAGCTGCGTGACCCGGTGGGCGTCGGCGCTGGGGCTCTCCAGGCGCACGAGCGCCTCGAGGTCGCGGACGAGCCGCGGCAGGTCCGACTCGAAGGTCGAGAGCCAGTGCCGCGACATGGGGGACAATCTTAGCCGCTTCCGGAGGTGGCATGCGTCCTTTCCCCCTGCGTCGGTTCGTCGTCGCCGCGACCCTCTGTCTCGTCGCCCTGCCGACTCCGCCGGCATCGACGACGGCCGACGAGACTCGGCCGGGCATCTTCCGGATCACGCCGCGGCGACCGGTGGCCGAGCTGCGGGCGAACGCCCTCGCGGCCACGCCGCCCGCGGAGGCCGGTCCGTTCCGCCCGGTCGAGCTCGTCGAGCTCGTCTCGCTCGACGCCACGATCCGCCTCGACATCCGCTACGCCACACCCGACAACTTCCTCTCGACGCCCGTCTACGAGTCGGCGCGCGCCTTCCTGCAGAGGCCCGCCGCCGAGGCGCTCGTGCGGGCGCACCGCTCGCTGCACGAGCAGGGCTTCGGCCTGCTGATCCACGACGCCTACCGGCCGTGGTGGGTGACGAAGCTCTTCTGGGACGCCACCCCCGCCGACAAGCGCGAGTTCGTGGCCGACCCCGCGAAGGGCTCCCGCCACAACCGCGGCTGCGCCGTCGACCTGACGCTCTACCGCCTCGCCGACGGCCGCGCCGTCGACCATGCCCAGCCTCTACGACGAGATGACCGAGCGCGCCTACCCGGGCTACGGCGGTGGCACGGCCGACGAGCGGCGGCGGCGTGACCTGCTACGCGCCGCCATGGAGCGGGAGGGATTCACGGTCTTCGAGTCGGAGTGGTGGCACTTCGACTACCGCGAGCTGGCGCGAGTACCCGATCCTCAACGTCCCGTTCGACCGCATCGGGCCCAAGGACGCCAAGGCGCAGCTCGACGCGCTCCTCGCCGAGGCCTGGGAGCTCGACATGCACGAGAGCCCGCTCTTCGCCACGATGACCGGCGACCACCGATTCGACGACCGCCTGCCGTCGATGACGATGGCCGATCTCGAGCGGCGGACGGCCGCGTCACGGGCGCAGCTCGACCCGTCTCCAGGCGATCGACAGCGCCTCTCTCGCGCCCGCCGACCGGGTCAGCTACGACATGTTCGAGCGCGGGTTGCGGGACGACCTCACGCGCGACGCGTTCCGTTCCTGGCGCGTCCCGATCACGAGCGACAGCGGCTTCCACACCGAGATCTCCCGCCTCGCGCAGGAGGTCCCGCTCGCGACCGTGAAGGACTACGAGAACTACGTCGCCCGCCTGCGCGCGGTGCCGGCCTACTTCGACCAGCACGTGGCGTTCATGCGCGAGGGCCTGCGAACCGGGTTCACGAGCCCGCGCGTCACGCTCGAGGGTTACGACGTCACCATGCGCACGCACGTCGTCGACTCTCCGGAAAAGAGCGTCCTCTGGAAGCCGTTCGAGGAATTCCCCGCGGGCGTCCCCGCCCCCGAACGCGAGCGGCTTCGCGCCGCGGGCCGGGACGCCATCGCCACGGCCGTGGTGCCCGCCTACCGTTCCCTGCTCGATTTCTTCACCCGGGAGTACGAGCCCGGCGCCCGAACGACGATCGGGGCCTCGGAGCTTCCCGACGGGAAGGCGTACTACGCGTGGCTCGTGAAGCACTACACGACCCTCGACACGACCCCGGAGGAGGTGCACCGGATCGGCGTCGCCGAGACCGAGCGGATTCGGCGCGAGATGGACGCGCTCGTGCGCAAGTTCGGATTCCCGGGCTCGTTCCCGGAGTTCCTCGAGCTTCCTGCGCACGGACCCGCGCTTCTACGCGAAGACCCCCGACGACCTGCTGAAGCAGGCTCGCTGGATCGCGAAGCGCATGGACGGGAAGCTGCCGTCGCTCTTCGGGCACCTGCCCCGGCAGCCCTACGGCGTCGAGCCCGTGCCCGCCGATCTCGCCCCGAAGTATACGGGCGGCCGCTACGTGGAAGCGCCCGGCGACAGCACCCGCGCCGGCACCTTCTGGGTGAACACCTGGGCGCTCGAGACCCGACCGCTCTACGCGCTCGAGTCGCTTACGCTGCACGAGGCGGTGCCGGGCCACCACCTCCAGATCGCGCTCGCGCGCGAGCTCGAGGGCCTGCCGCTCTTCCGCCGCTACCGCTACGTGACCGCCTTCGGCGAGGGCTGGGGGCTCTACGCGGAGCGGCTCGGGCTCGAGGCCGGCTTCTACACCGACCCCTACAGCGACTTCGGCCGGTTGACCTACGAGATGTGGCGCGCCTGCCGGCTCGTCGTCGACACCGGGATCCACGCGATGGGCTGGACGCGGCAGCGGGCGATCGACTTCATGGCCGAGCGGACCGCGCTCTCGCGCCACGAGGTCACGACCGAGGTCGACCGCTACATCTCCTGGCCGGGCCAGGCGCTCGCCTACAAGATGGGCGAGCTCAAGATCCGGCGAGCTGCGCGCCCGGGCCGAGGGGCGGCTCGGCACACGCTTCGACGTGCGCGCCTTCCACGACGCCGTGCTCGCGAACGGCTCCGTGCCGCTCGACGTGCTGGAGCGGCAGATCGACGAGTTCATCGCGGCCCGCCGGAACTGATTCGCTTCGTTCAGCGAGCCAGGAGCTCGCCCACGAGCGCGTCGGCTCCGTAGACCTTGCGCAGCGCCTCCAGGATGCCCCGCGCGTCGACCGCCACCGACCGGCCCTGCTCGTCGGTGAAGTAGTAGTTCCAGGCGAGGCTCTCGATGTTGCCGTCGAAGATGATCCCCACGAAGTCGCCGGCGCGGTCCACCACCGGGCTGCCCGAGTTGCCGCCGATGATGTCGTTCGTCGAGACGAAGTTCAGCGGCACCGAGCCGTCGATCGTGGCGAGCTTCTCCTTCCAGCGCGCCGGGAGCTCCCACGGCGCCTTGCCGCCGTGCGACAGCGAGCGGTCGAAGAGGCCGTAGAAGGTGGTGAACGGCGCGACCTCGTGCCCTCGGCCGGGAAGCCCTTCACCGTCGCCGTACGAGAGGCGCAGGGTGAAGGTGGCGTCCGGTGGGACCGTCCGCCCGTAGACCTTCCAGCGCGCCTGGGCGATCTTCTCCATCGCGCGGGTGGTCGGGGCGTCCACCTCGTCCTCGAGGAACCGGCGCGTCTCGCGGACCAGGGGATCGAGGCGCCGGGCGAGGACGATCATCGGGTCGGTCGGAGGCGAGCACCGCGGGCTCCCCGCCGTCGAGGAGCGCCTTGCGCGCCGCGGCGTCCTGGAGCTTCGTGCCCACGACCGCCGCCTTCGCCGCCTCGGCCGGCGTCTTCCCGCCGAGCGCGGCCTTCACGAACGCGTGTTCGGGGCCCAGCTTGTCGAGGCCGAGCTGCGAGCTGGTCGGTCAGGGTGACCGCCTCGAGGTCCGCGTAGATCGGGGCCGGCGAGAGCAGCTCGTTCCGGAGCGAGTCGAGGTTCGCGTCCACGTACTCCTCGTAGCGCTTCTCGTTCGGCTTCTTCACCTCCGCGACGTACTGAACGATCTGGCCGGCGATCCCCAGCAGCCGCGATCCGCCGAAGCCGACGAGCCGCGCGTCCATCGCCCGCGGGGCGAGCTTCTGCTGGACGCCCGCGACCGTCGCCCAGGGGTCGCCGATCGACGGGGCGAGAGCGGGGTCCGCCGCCACCTTCGCGCGCAGGGCCTTCTCCTCCTCGGCCTTCACCGCCATCGCCTTCGCGTCGAGGAGCGCGGCGTAGTAGCCCCCGAGGGCCTTCTGCGAGTTCTCGAAGCCGAAGATCTCGTCGAGGGCCCGCCGCTTCTGCTCCTCGCCGAGGGCCGCGTACGCGTGCAGGGCGGCGAGCCGGCGCTTGAACATCTCCAGGCGGAACGGCAGCGCCTTGTCGCGCAGGTACTCGAGGCGGGCCATCGTCTCGAGCCGCGCCGTCGAGCCGGGGTGCCCGGACACGAACACGAGGTCGCCGTCGCCCACGCCCTTCGCCGTCCAGCGCAGGTACGATGCGGGCTGGACCGGCTTTCCGCCCTCGTAGGCCCGCATCAGGCAGATGTCGACGTCGTGGCGGGGAAAGGTGAAGTTGTCGGGGTCGCCGCCGAAGAAGGCCATCGACTGCTCGGGGGCGAAGACGAGCCGCACGTCCGTGTACTTCTTGTACTGGTAGAGCTGGTACTCGCCGCCCTGGTAGAGGCTCACCACGTTGCAGCGGAGCTTCGTGCGCGCGCTGCACTCGTTCTCGATCCCGGCGGTCGCGGCCTTGCGCGCCTCGCGGGCGGCGGCGTCCGACATCTCGGGCTTCACCGCCCCCTGCACCCGGCCCGTCACGTCTTCCATGGACACGAGGACGTTGACCTCGTAGCCCGGGCAGGCGGTCTCCTTCTCCCGCGTGGCCGCGTAGAAGCCGTTCTTCACGAAGTCGTGCTCGGCGCTCGACACGTTCTGGATGCAGCCGAGGCCCACGTGGTGGTTCGTGATCATGAGACCGTCGGCCGAGACGAAGGAGCCCGAGCCACCGTCCATGAAGCGCACCGAGGCGAGGCGCACCCTGTCGAGCCAGTCCTTCGTCGGCTCGAAGCCGTACTTCTCCTTCAGCTGCTTCGCGGGCGGGTTGTCGAAGGTCCACATGCCCTCGTCGGCGGGAACCGGCGCGGCGGCGAGGACGCCGACGAAGAGGAGGGCGGCGGGGGTCACGCGTGTCTTCATGCTGGTCTCTCCGTGCAAAACGACTGATCATAAGCCCGTCTGCCGCCCGGTCGTGGTAGCCTCGTCCAACCGATTGGATCTGGCTCCGAACCGTCGCCGGGGCGGAAACTCCGGAGGTCGAACATGCGATCGGGTGCCCTCCTCCTCCTGGCTGCGTCGCTCCTCGGCGCGCTGGCCGTCGCCACCGCCCGCGCGCAGTCGCCGCGCACGGTGAAGCCCCCCCTCCACGGCCGGCACTGGGTCGCGATCACGGGCAAGCCGCTCGCCGCCACCGCCGGCGCGCTCGTCTTCGCGAAGGGCGGCAACGCCGTGGACGCCGCCTGCGCGATGCTCGCCGCCACGTGCACGATGTGGGACACGCTCGGCTGGGGCGGCGAGACCCAGGCCCTCGTCTACGACCCGCGCGCGAAGAAGGTGATCGGCGTGAACGCGCTCGGCGTGGCGCCGACGGGCGCGACGCCCGCCTTCTTCAAGGCCAAGGGGCTCGCCTATCCGCCCGAGTACGGGCCGCTCGCCGCGGTCACTCCCGGCACGCCCGGGCGGGCTCATCACCATGCTCGCCGAGTACGGCCGCCTCAGCCTGAAGGACGTGCTGGAGCCCGCGATCCAGATGGCCGACGGCTACCCGATCGAGGCCCAGCTCGCGAACGCGCTCGAGCGGGAGCGCAAGCGGCTCGCGGGTTGGCCGTACTCGAAGGCGGTCTTCCTCCCCCACGCCGGGGAGTCGCGCGAGGCGCCGGTGGCCGGCGAGGTCTTCGTCCAGAAGGACCTCGCGGCGACGCTGCGCAAGCTCGTCGAGGCCGAGCAGCAGGCCCTCGGCGGCGGGCAAGAGCCGGAGGGAGGCCCTCCAGGCCGCCTACGACCGCTTCTACCGCGGGGACATCGCGGAGGAGCTGGCGCGCGGGACGCAGGAGCAGGGCGGACTCATCACGAGCGACGACCTCGCCCGCTGGCAGGTGAAGCTCGAGGAGCCGGTCAAGACGAACTACAGGGGCATCGACGTCTACAAGCTCACGGTGTGGACGCAGGGGCCGGCGATGCTCCAGGCCCTCAACATCCTCGAGAACGCCGACCTCCAGCCGATGGGCTACAACTCGGCCCGCTACATCCACACCGTCTACCAGGCCATGAGCCAGGCCTTCGCCGACCGGGACTTCTACTACGGCGATCCCGCGCTTCCCGCCGGAGGAGCCGGTCGCGGGCCTCCTCTCGAAGGACTACGCGAAGCAGCGATTCGCCGGAACGCGCCACGACCGCAACGACCCCGACGTGCGGCCCGGCGATCCCTATCCCTTCCAGGGCGGAGCGAACCCGTTCCGGGCGCTCCTCGACGCGTGGCGCACGGTGCCGGGCCCGCGCACGGGGACGCCGGGCCACGACCGCACGAGCGACGGGATGACGTACGACGAGGCCTTCCACGCCGGCACGACGTCGGTGATCGCGGCCGACGCCGAGGGCTGGGTCGTCTCGATGACGCCGAGCGGTGGCTGGAACCCCGCGGTGATCGCCGGCCGCACCGGCATCGGCCTCAGCCAGCGCATGCAGAGCTTCGTCCTCGACGAGGCGGAGAACCCCTTCAACGTGGTCGTCCCCGGCAAGCGCCCGCGGGTGACTCTCACGCCGACCCTCGCGCTGAAGGACGGACTCCCCCACCTCGCCTTCGCGGTCCAGGGCGGCGACACGCAGGACCAGAACCTGCTGCAGTTCTTCCTGAACGTCGTCGAGTTCGGCATGACGGTCCAGCAGGCGACCGAGGCCCCGAACGTGAACAGCCACCAGATGCGGAGCTCGTTCGGTGCCCACGAGTCCCGCCCGGGCCACCTCACGCTCGCCGCCTCGACACCCGATGCCGTGCGGCGCGAGCTCGAGGCCATGGGCTACACGCTGGAGTTCGAGCCGATCACGTCCGGCCCCATCAACGCGATCTTCTTCGACCGCGCGCACGGGACGATGTGGGGCGGGTCGAGCCACCACGGCGAGGACTACGGGATCGCCTGGTAGGGAGGCGAAGCGCGTGCCGCACCTGCGACTGGCGTCGGGCGACGGGCCGTCCGAGGTCTTCGCCCTGCGCGCGGACCGGGTCATCCTGGGCCGCTCCCACGACTGCGACCTCATCCTGCCCGACGTGCTGCTCTCCCGCCGCCACGCGGAGATCGTGCGCCGAGCGCGGGGCTTTGTCCTCAGGGACCTCGGAAGCCTGAACGGCACGCGCCTGAACGGCGTCCGCGTCGAAGGCGAGCACCCCCTCCGGGACGGGGACGAGATCGCGATGTCCGACTGGTCGCTCGTCTTCCACGACGCGAGCGCCCCGTCCGACCCGGCCCTGGCCGCGGCCGGCGCGCGGCTCCGCGACGTGACCGAGCTCGCCACCCGGTCGGACATCGAGGCGGGGGCCCTGGCGCGACAGAGCCGCATCCTCGGGGTCCTGACCCGCGCGGCGGCGTCGGTGGTCTCTACCTCGACGCAGGACGCCCTTCTCGAGACGCTCCTCGGCCACCTCCTCGAGGCCGTTCCCGCGCAGCGGGGAGTGGTCGCGCTCTTCGAGAGCGCCCCCGCCGGGGGAGGGGGAGCGGTCGCGACGCTCGCCGCGGCCAGGGCCGTCTTTGGCGTGCCCCCGGCCGCGATCGACCCCGCGGTGGCCGAGCGGCTGCTCCGGACCCAGGCCGCGTTTCTCGCCCCCCGGGTGGCGGCCGAGGACGGCGGCGTCCGGTCGATCCTCTGCGCGCCCCTGTGGTTCAGCGGCGCCCCGCCGGAGCTCGAACGAATCGCCGGCTGCGTGGCCCTCGAGGGCCCTGCCGACCCCTCGCCCTTCAGGGAAGAGCACTTGCACCTCGTGACCGCCGTCGCCAACCTCGCCGCGAGCCGCCTCGAGAGCCTGCGCTTGCGCGAGGAGAACGCCGACAAGCGCCGGCTGGACGAGGACCTGCGCGGCGCGGCGCGCATCCAGGAGAGCCTGCTCCCCGAGGAGACGCCGGCCCTGGCCGGCTGGGAGCTGTCGGGCTCGAGCCGCCTCTGCAGCGCGGTCGGCGCCGACTACTACGATTTCACCGTCGACGACGGCCGTCTCCTCCTCGCCCTCGGGGACGTGGCCGGCAAGGGCCTCGCCGCCGCCCTCCTCATGGCCTCGCTGCGCGCCGCGGTGCGCGCGCTCTGGCGGGAAGCGGACCCCCTCCGCCGCGTGGTGGCCCGCATCAACGAGAACCTCCGCCAGACCGTGCCTCCCAACCGGTACGCCACGCTCTTCCTCGCCCGTGCCGACACCGGGACGGGAGAGGTCGAATGGGTCAACGCCGGCCACGCGCCGCCGCTGGTGGCGCGGTCCGACGGAAGCCACGAGGTGCTCGAGGCCACCGGGACGATCCTCGGGGTCTTTGCGGACCTGTCGTGGGAAGAGGGGCGGACGACGCTCGGCGCCGGCGACGTCCTCGTCCTGCTGTCGGACGGCGTCATGGAGGCCGCCCGCGCGGCAACGAGCGACCTCGGCCCCGAGCGGCTGGCCGCCGTCGCACGGGCGAAGGGCGGCGCCTCCACCTCCGCGCTCCTCACCGCCCTCCAGGCGGCGTCCGAAGAGGGCCTCGGCGCCGCGCGGCGAGCCGACGACCACACGTTCGTGGTCCTGCGTCGCCAGACGTAGCGCCGGCCTCGGACGTGCGCGGAATACCCGGGAGGGGTCCCTCGTAACAGAATCGAGAGGCCGGACGGTAGAGCCGGCCCGAACCGAGCGAGGTGACGACATGGACCCTTCGCGGATCGCGCCGTTCCTGATGACAGCCGCCGCCCTGGCGAGCCCCACCCTGGCTCACCCGCGCGGCCTGCCCGAGACGCCGGCCGCGCTCGTCGCGGCTTCCGTCGAGCTGGACGGCCGCCCGGCGCCGCTCTACCCGGCTCCCGATGGCTCGGGCCGCTACTACGTCGAGGCCCGCCCGGGCTGCCGCTATTCGGTCGCCCTCGCCAACCGCACCGGCGAGCGCGTCGGCGTCGTCCTCACCGTGGACGGCCTCAACGCGATCAGCGGCGAGCGCGACAGCGGCCGGGGCCGCATGTACGTCCTCGACCCGGGGCAGCGCACCACCGTCCAGGGCTGGCGCGCCTCGCTCAAGGAGGTGCGGCAGTTCACGTTCGTGGACGAGCGGGCGTCGTATGCCGCACGCTCGGGCAAGGCCAACGAGAAGATGGGGTGGATCGAGGTCGCGACGTACCGCGAGCGGCGCCCGTTCGTGCGATGGGCTCCCCGGCAGGAGCGGCCCGAAAGCCCCTTGCCGATCGAGTCGGAGGACGACTTTGCCCGGGGAAAGGCGGCGCCGGCGGAGAACGCCAACCGGGACTCGGCGGAGGCGGCAGAACCCACGCTGTCCGGCCGCGCGGAAGCCCGCTCCTACCCGGGCACGGGCTGGGGCGAGCGGACGCACGACCCCGTGGTGCTCGTCAGCTTCGACCCCGAGAGCGAGCCGGGCGAGCGGGTGACGCTGCGCTACGAGTACCGGCCCGCGCTCGTCGCCCTCGGCGTCCTCCCTCGCCGCGAGGTCGCCCGCGACCGCCTGTGGGAGCGCGACCACGCCGAGGCTGGCTTCGCCCAGCCCCCCCGTGGTGAACGGCTCCCGGTCGTGGCAGACACAGGCGGGCCACCTCGCCGCCGCCGGGGTGGCCGTTCTCGCGTCCTCCGCGTGCTAACCTCCCGCCGAAGGAAGCGGAGGTGAGGCATGTTCCGGCGAGTGGCGGACTTCCAGAGGGGGTGGGAGCAGGAGACGAGCTCGACGCTCAGGGTCCTCGGGGCGCTGACGGACGCCTCGCTCGCGCAGGCGGTAACGAAGGACGACCGAACGCTCGGGCGCATGGCCTGGCACCTCGCCACGACACTCGGCGAGATGATGCATCGGACCGGCCTGAAGATCGCGGGCCCGCCCCACGACGCCCCGCCCCCCGCCTCGGCGGCGTCGATCGTCGCCGCCTACGAAACGGCCGCGAAGGCCGTGGCGGAAGGCGTCTCCGGCTGGGGCGACGCCACGCTCGAAGTCGAGGACGAGATGTACGGCGAGAAGTGGCGGCGCGGCGTCACCCTGCAGGCCCTTGTCGTGCACCAGGCGCACCACCGCGGCCAGATGACCGTCCTCATGCGCCAGGCCGGCCTCCGGGTCCCCGGCGTCTACGGCCCTGCGCGGGAAGAGTGGACGACCTACGGCATGCCGCCACCGGCCGTATAGGCCGTCGTTGGTCTCAGTAACCCGGGGGGTTTGGGGGGCGAAGCCCCCCATCTGAAAGGAAGCCAGGTAACGGCTCGCCGTTGCGGCTGGCCAGTCCCGATGGCGTTGGACTACGGAGCCTGTTGCTCGCGCCAGTCCCCATGCGCAGGACGACGGAGCCCGTCGCCGCTGGCCAGGCCCGAATTGCAGGACTACGAAGCCGGCCCTGAAACGGCAAGTCCCTCGGGACCCGGGCAGACGGCGGTCCCTCAGGTGACTCAGCGCCGGATGGCGATCGCCTGGATCTCGAACCGTCCGCCGCGCAGGAGCGAGCCGGTGCCGATGAACGCGCGCGCGGGCACGTCCTTGCCGAAGTAGCCGCGGTAGACGCCGTTCCAGGTCTCGAACAACGAGAGGTCGGTGCAGAACACCTGCACCGTGACGATGTCGTCCATCGTCATGCCGGCCTCGGCGAGCACGGCCTTGATGCCGTCGAGGGCGAGCCGCGCCTCCGCGGCGGGGTCGGCGGGCGGCTTGCCGGACGGGTCGAGGCCGATCCGCCCTGCCAGGTAGAGTGTCTCCCCCACGAGCACGCCGTCGCTGAACGGCGCCGCAATCACGCGGCCCGGCAGGTTGATGTGCTTCCGCGGCGGCGCCGCCTTCGTCGCGAACGTCGCCGATCCCACCGCCAGTCCCGCCAGGAAAACGCCGGCCATCCACACCGCTCGCTTCATCGACCCCTCCCGGCCCCTCCGGGCCATCTCTCCTCGGCCGGCGCGCGCTACCCGCGTTCGCCGGCCAGCAGCAGCCGTTCCGCCATCTCCATCACGTCGATCGGCCAGCACGCGCGCGGGCGCGGCCGGCGCGCCCGCGGGGGCAGGGGCCGGCAGCTCAGGATCATCGAGCGCCACTGCTCCGGCACCGCGTCGCGCCCGTGCACGGCCCCCAGCAGCGCCCCCGCGATCGCGGCGTTCGTGTCGGTGTCGCCGCCACGGCGCACCGTGGCCACGACGCCGTCCTCGAGGCTCGGCGCGTGGACGAGCTCGTGGAAGGCGTTCTGCAAGGCGATCTTCACCCAGCCCTCCGATCCCCGGCTGTCGCAGAGGGGAGGCTCGCCCCGGGCCGCCTCGAGCGCCTCCCGGACGAGGCGCGCCGCGCCGGCGCCGCGCGCCCACTCCTCCGCCGCGCGGAAGGCGCCTTCCGGCCCGTCCCCGACCCGGACGGCGTGCGCCACCGCGACGACGAAGGCCGCGGCCGCGTCCCCGCAGGCGGGGTTCGGGTGGGTGAGGCTGCTGTCCTGGCGCGCGAGCTCGGCAGCGAGCTCGGGGGCGAGCGCGTGCGCGTACACCCCGAGCGGGCTCGCCCGCATGACCGAGCCGTTCGCCTGGCTGGCGGGGTTCGGGTGGTCGCGAAGCGCCGCCCCCACCGTCACCCCCACGTCGAACGGCGACGAGCGGATCCAGGCACTGTAGGCCTCGAGGGCCGTCCCGCGCTCGAAGCCGCCCTGCGCCACGATCGACCGGGCGAGCGCCAGCGCCATCTCCGAGTCGTCGGTCGGCTGACCGGCCAGGATGTCCCAGCGGCCGCCGTCTTCGAGGCGGCGCGGCCCGTCCGCGTGCCGCCCGCGCACCTCCTCGGCCGTGTCGAACTCGACGAGGCCGCCCAGGTTGTCCCCCGCGACCTGCCCGAGGAGGCAGCCCTGGGCCCTCGCGAGGCGCCCGGGATCGACCACCGCCCGTCCCGGCTCCAGCCTCACCGGGAACTGATCGCCCTCCCCGTCCGGCGCGGTCATTCCCGAGCGTGTGCCACGGCCGCGACGGCAGGGCGCGGACCGCCTCCGGCCGGCCACCGAAGGCGCAGACGCAGCGGCTCTCCCCTTCGGGTCCGTACGCCACCTCCCGGCCCTGCTCGTCGAGGAGCGTCGCCCCGGCCCCGCGCAGCAGGGCGTGCCCCGCCGCGTAGTCCCACGCCGAGGGCCAGTTCAGGGACACGGCCGCCGCGGCCTCCCCCGCCGCCACCAGGGCGAGCCGATGGGCGATGCTCGGGACGGCGCGGAAGCGGGCCGGGGTGAGGCAGGCGAGGTTGCCGGCGGGGTCCGTGTCGCCCGCGCTGGACACCAGCACGACGTCGCGCGCGCTCAGCGCGTCTGGCGGGCGCCGCTCGACCGGCCGCCCGTTACGGAGGATCGGACCGCAGCCTTCGGCCCAGGAGAAGAGGTCCCCGGCGTCGTCCGGGAAGGCGAACGCGAAGACGACGCCGAGCCGCGGCACGCTGTCCACGAGCAGGGCGATCGAGATCGCGCTGCCCCTCCGGCCCTTGAGGTAGTCGCGGGTCCCGTCGTTCGGGTCCACGAGCCACATCGGCTCCCCGGGGTGCGCCGGGACGTTCCCGGTTTCCTCGCCGAGGAACCCCCAGCCCAGGAAGGCGCCGAGGAGCCAGCCCCGGATGAGCCGCTCCGCCTCGGTGTCGGCGTCGGCCTTGTCCACCTGGCCGCGCGGCCCGCCCGGACGGTGGAGGTCGGCGCCCAGGAGCTCGCCGGCCTTGCACGCCACGATCGTCGCCTGCTCGAGCGCGGCGCGCAGATCGATCGCCATGGCGGGGAGATTCTCGTACGGGAGGCCGGCGGAGTCTACACTCGCAGAGCGGGCCGAGCTGGCCAGCGGGCCGGTCTCGGGAGGCTACGGCCGAGGACGCCCCGGGGGCCGCAGCTCGGATCGCCGCCGGTCCCGCCGCGCCAGCACTTCGCTGCTCGTGCGCAGTGAGCCGTTGTCCTCGTCCTGCAGCCCGTACACCCGACCGATCTCGTCCACGTTGCTCTGGTCGGGCGTGGGCGTGCTCCCTCCGGGAAGGTCCTCGCCCACGTACTCGTTCGCCAGGCTGTCGTCGTCGGGGTCGCCCACTCGGATCGCCTCGTCCTCGTGGGGAATGGCGGCCCGCCGCCGGACACTGTCGGGAAGCACGCCGGTGCGGAGGGCTTCCGCGGCAACCGCGGTCGCCGAGGGCGCGTGGACCTCGTGCCCGTCGACCGTCGGGCGGGGCCGCAGGCCCGTGCGCCCCCGGCCGGCTCCCGACCGTGCGGCTCCGCTCGCTTTTCCCTTCCGCACGACCATGGGGGAGTAGCTCCGGAACTACCTTGCGCCCGCCGGCCCCCGACGGTCAAGGCAAATCCCGGCCATAGCATTGTGGAAGGCGGAGCCGAACGACTCGTGGCCGCCGGCGGTCAGCCGGTCCTGCCCCCGGCCCGATAGAGGCTCTTCCGCAGCTGCTCGACCAGCTCGCGATCGAACCGGTGGTGCCCGCCCAGTGTCACCTGACAGGGCAGCCGGCCCTCGCGCGCCCAGCGCGTCACCGTGTTCGGCGACACGCCCAGCAGCTTCGAAACCTCCGACCGGGTCAGGAACTCGGTCACGACCATCTCAGGGGTAGCCACGTCCATATGTGGTCCTCACGCCGGGACAGAGTACTCGAACGTCTTGTATCGGAAAAATGAAACAGATGTTTCAGTTCCCTGCCGACGCCCGAGCCGTCCGATCGATACGACTCGTTGATCCAGCGGGGATTACGGGCGACAACGGCGGGGCGGCACCGGTACCTCTGTTCCACCCTCGGCGCCGGAAAAGGCACGGCCCGCGACCCCGGACGGGGGCGCGGGCCGTGCGAGACGCTCGCTCGAGCGCTTCTAGAAGGTGTACGTGAACGAGGCCCGGAAGATGTCGGCGTCGTAGCTCGGGACGCGCGCGCCCAGGAAGAACCAGCGGTTCGCCCCGGGATCGACGTGGCCCATGTACGGCTGCATGAGGTCCGTCTGCCAGTCGGTGTTGTCGTACTTCTGCTTCCAGTACATGGCGCTCGCGGTGAGGTTCTTGCTGACGTGGTAGGCCAGGCGGATCTTCGCCATGATGAACTTCTTGGTGACGAGCGGGAAGCTGTCGAAGGTGGTGACCGGGAAGCCGGGGACCGGCGGCACGTTCGCCGGGAAGACGCCGTTCGCCTCGTTGAGGCCGCCGATCGGCGTGCCGGGCTGGGCGAAGACGTACTGCGAGTCGCTCCGCGGCTTCGTGTAGTCGAAGGTCGCGTCGAGGTCGACCTTGTCCGGCACGAGGGCCCACGACAGACCCGCCCGGAACGTGTCGACCTTGTCGGTCGTGTCGTTCGACCACAGGTTGGCCGGGTCGTACGGCGGGTTCAGTCCCGCGCGGGATGTAGGCGGCGGCCATGTCGAAGAAGTACTTCTCGTAGACGTAGCCGGCGGTCAGGTTGAGCTTGCGCGCTCGCGGCGTAGGTCGACGTCCACGCCGAACGTGTCGAAGGACTGGTCGAGGAGCCCGGTCACCGACTCCGCGAAGTCGTTCTTCTGCTTCAGCGCCGTTGAAGCTGACCGCGAGCTTGTCGATCGGCGTCAGCGTCAGGAGGCCGCTCAAGATGTGCCGGTCGCGCTTGCTGATGTCGGTCTGGGTCGCGCCCTCCCAGGTCGGCGGGATGGCGTCGTCGTTCGCGTCGCCGGGCTCGCGGTCGAAGTTCGTGAAGACGCCGTGGACGGACAGCCAGCTGCTAGCTGTAGTCGGCGCTGACGGTGCAGGACGTCGTCGTTGACGTCGGCGTACTCGCGGATGTCGTAGTTGCGCTTGTCCTGGCCGTAGCTCAGGCCCAGGCGCAGGCCGTGCACGGGGAGCGACGTGCACCTCGCCGCGCAGGCTCTCGATGCGACCAGCCCTCGTGCTCGCGCGGTCGCGCCGGCGGCGCTGTAGGACGCGCCGACGTCGCCGCGGACGGTGCTCGGAACGTCGTACTCCTCGGTCTTGTCCTTGAGCTCGAACTTGCGGTACGAAGCGATGTAGCCGAAGTAGCGGCTCGGGTCGCCGGTGAGGCGGAAGTTGAGCATCAAGGTGTCGTACTTCGCCTCGACGCTGGAGTACGGCGGGACGACGGTGAAGGCCGGGTTCGGCGGCTGCAGGCCGAGGGCGTCGTTCGTCGAGATGTTGAGGAGCTCGTGGTCCATCTTCATCTCGCCGGTGGAGAGCGAGGCCGTGATCTTGTGGCGCCTGGGCAGCGTCACGCCCGCCGGTGAGGTCCACCTGGTAGGCCTTGTTGTCGGGCGGCAGCCAGAGGCGGAAGGTGGCCACGTCGTTGTAGACCGTCCGCGCGTTCGGGAAGTTGGGGTTCTTCAGCTGGAGCCGCTCGGGGTTGTCGATCTCGGCGAACAGGACGTCGTTCGTGAAGTTGCTGAAGTCCGCGGAGACGTTCGGCGAAGAAGCGCCCCTTCGCGTACTCGCCGCCGAAGCGGAAGTTGTCGGTCTTGAAGTCGATCGGGGTGGCGACCTCGTAGTTGGGGCCGCCGTAGAAGGTCGTGTTCTTGTTGCCGTTCCGCGTCTCGTGGGAGTAGCTCGCGTTGAACACGAAGCTCTCGCCCACCGGGACGTCGAAGCCCGCCCGGCCGGTCTTGCGCACGTAGCGCAGGTCGATCGGGGGCGCGCCCGGTGACCCAGGGCTCGACGGCGAAGAAGCCGGGGACCGTCGGGTTGGCCGGAGCCGTCCCGACGCCCGGACGGGTTCGTGGCGGTCGGAGTCACCCAGGGCATGTAGACGTTCTGAAGCGCGAGCCGCATCCCGTCCGGCACGTGGAAGAACGCGGTGTTGCCCGATCGGGTCTCGGAGTACGGGGTCTGGGCGGTGTTGGACTGCCAGTTGGGGTTCTGGTCCCAGGCCAGGGCGAGCCTCGCCCCGCCCTTCTTGCCGGCGAGGACGGAGGCGAACTGGTCGTCGAGGCCGAGCTTGGTGCCCTTCGCGTCGATGAAGTAGTCCTTGTCGTTCTTCCAGGAGAAGTTGGCGCAGGGCAGGAAGACGCCCTTCGGGATCGTCTCGAACTGCTGGAGCTTCGAGGAGTCCTCGAGCGCCGTTGCCGCCCTGGGCGGAGAGGGTGAAGCTGCCGGTGTTGCCGTTGGCGAAGCAGTTCTTCTCCTCCTCCGGTCCCCACTGGGCGGAGGCGGGAAGGGCGGCGGCCGAGAGGACGGCCGCGAGGGCGAGCAGGCGAGCGATGTTCTTCATGGTCATGGTCTTTCTCCTCGCCTTACCTGAAGAACCGGTTGCCCGACGGGTGGACCGACCCGTGGATCGCGGGGTGGCAGTGCAGGCAGCCCTGGTTGAAGGCGTACCGGACTGCGCCGGGTAGGCCGGGCCGGGGTGGCTGGAGGTCTGGTGGCACTGCTGGCAGAGGAGAGGCTGCTTCACCTTGAGCATCTTCTCGTTGATCGTGCCGTGGGCGTCGTGGCAGTTCAGGCAGTTCTCGCGGACCGGGGCGTGCTCCCAGAGGAAGGGGCCGCGCTTCTCGGCGTGGCAGGTGTAGCAGTTCTGGTTGACCGAGGTCTGGAGCAGCATCTTGTCGTTGGTCGTGCCGTGCGGGTTGTGGCAGCTCGTGCACTGCATCTTGCCC
This sequence comes from uncultured Acidobacteriota bacterium, assembly GCA_963697835.1. Lineage (GTDB taxonomy): Bacteria > Acidobacteriota > Vicinamibacteria > Fen-336 > Fen-336 > DATBSL01. Next base: position 1,071,777 of record CAVOPG010000002.1, read on the forward strand.
TCGCGCAGCGGCATGTGGCCGGGGCGCAGCAGCTGGGCCTTCTTCTGCAGGTGGCAGCTCGTGCACAGCAGCATCTGCGGCTGCTTGAGCAGCGCCTTCGGCGCCGGGCCCTTCGGGTGCGGGTCGTGGCAGGCCGTGCAGGCGACGCTGCGGCTGTCGTGGGTCGAGCCCATCCAGTGCTTCTGGCCGCCCTTGTTGTGGCAGTCCATGCAGGTCGCCGACGAGTCGGACGCGCTCATGTCCTTGAAGACCCTGATCTTCGTCTTGTCGCCGCCGCCCTCCACGTGCGCCTTGCCGCCGCCGTGGCAGCCCTCGCAGCCCTGCGAGGAAGCGGCGTGGGGCGTCGTCTTGAACGCCGTCACCACCTCTTCGTGGCACTGCACGCACGAGTCCATGCCCACGTAGTCGGCCGGGCCGGCCGCCGGGGCCGCCGGGGCCGCCGGGGCCGCCTGGCCGAGCGGGGCGGCGCTCGCCCCTCCGGCGCCGGCGACGCTCAGCGCGAGTGCCAGCCCCGCGGTGGCGGCCAGCAGAACCCACCCTCTCTTACCCATCAAAACCTCCTGGCGCCACCACTCCGGCGCCGCATTCCCCGCCGCTCGCCCTGGCAGCCGGAGCCAGCGGGGCGAAGGGCCACGTCCGTGACACAGCGAAACGCAAAGAAGCCGGCTTCGGGAATCCCCGGTCGCCAGCTCCAGGATGGCGACACGACTCGTGATGTCGGCGACAGCCGCGGAGTCAGTCGAGACGGCTCCCTGCCCGGTACAGGCTCTTCCGGAGCTGGTCGACGAGCTCGCGGTCGAACCGGTGATGCCCGCCCAGGGTGACCTGGCAAGGCAGCCGGCCCTCACGCGCCCAGCGTGTCACCGTGTTCGGCGACACGCCCAGCAGCTTCGAAACTTCCGACCGGGTCAGGAACTGCGTCGCGACGGCCTCGACGGCGACCGCTTCGGTGTTCTTCACGACCTGGATACTACTTTTCCTTCCTTGACGTTCAAATGAAGCGGATGCCTCAATCGCATAGTCTTTGAGTATTATGGCCGTAACCACCAGACGCGCCAAGAGATACCGTCCCAGCAGCTCCTTCCGCTCCACGAGGCATCGCGGTGGGCACACATTGTATACCCCATGCGGCGGGGGCCTGATGCGGATGACTCATATGTCATACGATCCGCGCCACTTGCGCCGAGGCGGGACCACGAAGAGAATGAACAGCGTCACGCGTACGGAAACGTCCGGAACGACCACAGGAGGTCACATGATGCGTCGTCTCTTCGTCGTCGCCGTTGCGATTCTCGCCGTGAGCTTCGCGGCCTCGGCCTTCGCCGCTGACGCCGCCGCGGGCAAGACCGTCTACGACGGTGCCAAGCCCGCCTGCAAGGGCTGCCACACCGACGTCAAGAACCCGCTCGCCAAGACGGGCGCCGAGAACTCCGTCGACGAGCTCAAGGCCTGGGTCCGGACCCCGAAGGACATGATCGCGAAGAAGGCCAAGAAGGGGATCATGCCGGCCTACGGCGCGGACAAGATCTCCGACGCGGACCTCGAGAACCTCGTGGCCTACATGGCCACGATGAAGTAGCCCGGGCCAGAGCCCCGCCGTCCCGGGAGGTCCGCGATGAGGCCCCTTCGAATCGATGCCGCCGCCTGCCTCCTCCTGGGGTCGGCCCTCCTGCTCCTGGGCGCGCCCGCGCGCGCCCAGGAGTGTCTCGACTGCCACGGGCAGCCCGGCTCGGCGGTCACGTTCAAGGACGGCTCGTCCAGGGACGTCACGATCGACCCGAAGGCGTGGGCGGCGTCGGTCCACGGCTCGATGGGCGCGAGCTGCACGGACTGCCACACCGAGCACAAGGAATACCCGCACCCCGAGCTCGCCGCCGGCTCCGCCCGCGACTACACGCTCTCCCACTACACCTCGTGCCAGCAGTGCCACGAGGACCAGTTCAAGAAGCAGCTCGACGGGGTCCACATCAAGACGATCGCGGCGGGCAACCAGAACGCGGCCGTCTGCTCGGATTGCCACGACCCGCATGCGCAGAAGAAGATCACCGGCGAGGACGGGAAGCTGCTGCCCGAGGGGCGCGTGGGAATACCGCAGACGTGCGCGCGCTGCCACGGCGGGATCCAGAAGCAGTACCGAGAGAGCGTCCACGGCGCGGCGCTCGTCGACGGGAACCCCGACGTGCCGACCTGCATCGACTGCCACGGCGTTCACGACATCCACGACCCCCGCACGGCCGAGTTCCGCCTGGCCTCGCCGCGCCTCTGTGCCGACTGCCACACGGACGCTCGGAAGATGGCGAAGTACGGCCTCTCGACCCAGGTGCTGCGAACCTACGTGGCTGACTTCCACGGCTCGACGGTCACCCTCTTCCAGCGACGCCACCCCGACCAGGTGACCAACAAGCCCGTCTGCTACGACTGCCACGGTGTCCACGACATCGCGAGCAAGAAGGACCCGAAGAAGGGCCTCCAGGTGAAGTCCCACCTCCTGCAGACCTGCCGGAAGTGCCACCCCGACGCCACCACGAACTTCCCGGACGCGTGGCTCAGCCACTACGTCCCGACCCGCGACCGCGCCCCGCTCGTCTACTGGTCGCGCCTCGCCTATCAGATCCTGATACCCGGCGTGGTGGGGGGGATGGTCCTGTTCGTCGCCAGCGACTTCGCGCGGCGGCGCCTCGACCGGCGGCGCCATCTCGAGCGCCGACACCGGGGAGAGACCGCATGAGCAGCGAGATCACCTTCGACCCCCCCCGCACGTACGAGCGGTTCTCTGCCTCCGACCGCGTTCAGCACGCGGTGATGGCCGGCTCGTTCCTGGTCCTGACCGCCACCGGCCTGCCCCAGAAGTACATCTACGCGAACAACCGCTACCTCGACGACTCTCATCGACCTCATGGGCGGGCTCGAGACGGTGCGCCTGGTCCACCGCTGGGCGGCGACCGTCCTCATGCTGGTCACGGTGTACCACCTCCTGGCCGTCGCCCACCGCATCCTCGTGCGGCGCGTGTCGCTGAGCATGCTCCCGCGCTACCAGGACGTGGTGGACGGCCTCCAGGCCGTCCGCTACAACCTCGGCCTCGCGAAGGAGCGGCCGCGCACCGACCGCTACACGTGGGAGGAGAAGGTCGAGTACTGGTCGCTCATCTGGGGCACGCTGGTGATGATCGCCACCGGCTTCATGCTCTGGAACCCGGTGGCTACCGCCCGCTTCCTGCCCGGCCAGTGGATCCCGGCGGCGCAGGTCGTCCACGGCGGAGAAGCGCTCCTCGCCATCCTCGCCGTCCTCGTCTGGCACTTCTACTCGGTGCACATCCGCCAATTCAACCGCAGCATGTTCACCGGGCAGCTGAGCGAGCCTGAGATGGAGCACGAGCACCCGCTCGACCTCGAGCGGATCAAGGCGGGAAAGGGGCGTCCCGCGCTCGACCCCGCGGTCCTCGCCCGACGGCAGAAGATCTTCCTGCCGGTGGCCGGCGTGGTGGCGGCCCTGCTCCTCGCCGGGATCTTCTGGTTCGTGACCTTCGAGCAGACGGCGATCGAGACACTGCCGCTCAAGTGACGCCATCCCGAGAGGGGTGGATCCCGAGTCCCGGCGGATTCCTCGGGACCGGGCAGACCGGAGTCCCTCGGAATGACACCTAGCGATAGGCAAACACCATCGCGTAGACGATCCAGAGCACCATCAGGGTGCCGATGGCGAGGGCCGTCCAGGCGAAGGCCCGGATCGTGCGGATCACCACCGGCTGGTAGGGCTCGACCAGGTTCTCCTCCAGCTTGCCCGCCGCCACGAGGGCTTCGTACTCCGCCGGCTTGTCGCGCTTCCACTCCGCCACCGGCATGCGTCCCGTGAACACGACCGTGTCCATCGGGAACTTCTCGGGCCGGAGATGGGTGTTGAAGAAGTGCACGGTGAAGATGAACCCGGTGGCGAGCAGCGCCTCGTCGGAGTGGATGATGGTGGCCACGTTGATCAACCACCCGGGCAGGAAGCCCGTGAAGAAGACCGGGAACCACAGCATGAGGCCGGTCGAGCCGATCACGAAGATGCCCCAGAAGACGGCGAAGTAGTCGAACTTCTCCCAGTAGGTCCAGCGGCCGTAGTGGGGCCGCGGCCCCTTCCCCACGAACCACCGGATGCTGCCCACGAACTCCTGGAGGTCGCGCCGGTTGAAGAGCATCGAGTCGGGCCCGAGGAGCATCTTCAGGAGCGAGCCCCCGTACTCCCTCTTCCGCATGCGGTTCACGTCCCAGAGGTGCGTGACGAAGAGACAGAACATGAGGGTCGCCGCGGCCCGGTGGATGAACCCCGCGCTCTCGAAGCCCCCGAGCCGGCGCGAGAGGAAGGCCGCCCAGCCGGTGTAGGAGAACTTCAGGGTCATGCCGGTGAGCGCCAGGGAGATGAAGCTCACGATCATCAGGGCGTGAAGGAGCCGGTTGAGCCGGGTGAAGCGCTGGAACTGGAGAGCCTTCGCCTTGACGCCGCCTTCCATGCGGTTATCCCCCGTCGTCCGGCTTCGGCGGGCCCGCCGTGGCCTCGAGGGAAGCGTCGCCGTCGGCTCCCGCCGCGGACGAGGACGCGGTGCGCGCCCGCTCCTGCTCCTCGATCGCGCGCTCCTCCGCCTCCTCGGCCTCCTTCAGCTCGCGCCGCATCTGCAGAGCTCGCGGCAGCCACAGCAGGGTGTGCGCCCCCCCGACCACGAAGGTCCCCACGAGCAGCCCCGTCATCCCCCAGAAGGTCCAGAAGAGCCACGGGTACTTCTCGGGGTCGTGGTGGGTGGCGTGGCTCAGGTAGCCGGCGAAGCGGCGCGAGGCGCCGGGGTGGCACTTCTGGCAGGTCGCGACCACGTTCTGCCGCGAGAGGTGCGAGCGCGGGTCGGTGATCTTCTGGATGTCGTGGGCGCCGTGGCAGTCGTAGCACTTGGCCGTCTTGGTGTAGCCGAGCTGGCTGACCTTGCCGTGGTACGTGTCGAAGTAGGTCTTCGCGATCTCCCCGTGGCAGCGGCCGCACTTCTGCATGATGTCGAGCTTGAAGCCGTCGGCGTCCGCCCGCCGGATCGTGTGCGCGCTGTGGCAGTCGTTGCAGACGGGCAGCTCCTTGTCCGTCTTCCCCAGCATCTCGTGGTGGACGCTCTCTCTCGAACTCCTCCTGGATGCCGTGGTGGCACCGGCCGCACGTCTCGGGCACGTTCGGCGCGGTTCACGCTCGAGAGCGGGGTCGGTGCGGGGCAGGACGCCGTGGGCGGTGTGGCAGCCCGTGCAGGTGGCGGTCACGGTGAGGCCGCTCTTGAGGAGCCCCTTGCCGTGGATGCTCTCCGTGTAGGCCTCGATGATCCCGTGCTGCGGCCCCTTGTAGCGCAGGGCGGCCTTCTCGCCCTCGCGGTGGCAGCGCGCGCACAGCTTCGGGACGTTGGTGGCGAAGGTCGGCGACGAGCCCTGGAGCCGCCCGAGGGTCCCGTGGGTCCCGTGGCACTCCTTGCACGAAGGGGCGTTGGGGTCGCCGTCGAGGAGGAGCTTCCCGTGCTGGCTGCGCGCGTACTGCTGGGCGATCTCGGTGTGGCACGCGCCGCAGTCGACCTTCGTCGTTATCGTCTCGCAGGGGCGCCGGCGCGACACGTTCACGCCCGAGTGGCACTGCGAGCACGCCACCTTGACGTGGCGGGAGCGCTGGAGCTCGGCCGCGTCGACGGCCATCGGGCGGCCGTCCCTGGCAACGAGGCCCTTCTCCTGGTGGCACTTGAGGCAGTCCGTGTCCGCCATGCCCTGCGTGTAGAAGACCTTCCGCACCTTGTGGGGCTGGTGGCAGTCGACGCACGCGGGCAGGACGTGCGCCTCCTTCTCCCAGAGCTCCCCCCTGATCACCTTGCGGTGGACGTCCTCGATCCGGGCGTGGCACGTCGTGCAGGTGCGGGCGATGTTGCCGCGCGCGATCGAGGAGAGCGGGTCGGTGTGCGGCAGGATGTTGTGGGCGGTGTGGCAGGAGGCGCAGTTGGCGGCCACGATCAGGCCCTTCTTGAGCAGGCCCTCGCCGTGGATCGACTCCGAGTAGTTCTCCAGGATGTGGTCCTGGTGGATGTTGCGCAGCCGCATGACGGTGCTGCCTTCCTGGTGGCACTTGCCGCAGGTGAAGGGCACCTTGAGCGGCGAGACCGGCGAGAGCGGGTCCTTCGCCGCCCGGATGTCGTGCGTCCCGTGGCAGGAGGCGCAGCGGGGGGCGAGCGGGTCGCCCCGCTTCATCGCCTGGCCGTGGAGCGAGGCCGCGTGCTGCTTCGCCTCCGCCTCGTGGCAGGCGCCGCAGTCCACCTTCCTGAGGGGCGCGTCGTGCGGCAGCTCCTTGCCCTCGAGGTCGGCGTGGCAGTTGACGCACTGCAGGCTGCCGTGGATCGACGCCGCGAGAGCCTTCGCGGACACGTAGAGCGACACCGTCCGGCCCTTGCGCTCCGCGGTGAAGTCCTTCTCGCCGTGGCAGGCCAGGCAGTCCGAGCTCTCCTGCGCGAGGGCCCGGCTCCCCGCGGCGAGGGCCAGCGTGATCGTCCCGAGCCAGGCCGCCCGCCGCGCGACCGCCCGCACGGGTGCGTCGTTCCCCGGCATCGGCGCCTCTACGGCCTCGTGCGCGTTCATGGATCAGCGCGCCTTCGCCGGCCTCTCGATCAGGTGGAGGAGGAGCGCCGGCCGCGCGTCGTCGAAGCGGAGGATGGCGAGGATGCGCCGCTTCAGGGTCGGCGACAGGCCCACGAAGCGGCCTCCCACCTCCTGTCGGCGCTCGCGGCCGGACCGGTGCTGCGCGCCGACCCACATCGTCTCGAGGACGAGGCGCGCGGGGCGGCGGCTCCCCGGGCGGCTGCCGGCGAGCGTCATCACCAGGCGGTCGCCCGAGAGCGACCGCCGGGAGGCGCGGGCCCACGAGCTCGAGTCGCGCTCCGGCCCGGCTGGCGTTGCTGACGGTCGCGGAGAGCCCTCGCAGCAGGGCGGTGGCGTCCGTCGGCAGCGCGAGGGGCACCCGCGGCTCCCGGCGCGGCCGGCGGGTCTTCCGCCGCAGCTCGCGCAGCGCCTCCCGCAGCCGGCTGCGGTGGGGCTCCGGATCGAAGTCGTAGCGGAGGGTCATCGCCATCTTCCGCCCCCGCGGGCGGCAATCCGTGACGACCCCCTGCACCTCGATCGGCGCGGTGAGGGCGCCGGTCGTCATCACGAGAACGAGCTTCGTGCCCGCGGGCAGCCCGCTGTCGGCCTGCAGCAGGGTCTGGCCCTGGTTGAGCGCGCGGGAGAGCTCGCGGAGCAGCGACTCGACGGACCGGTAGACCGCGAGCAGCCGGATGGCCCCGGGGGACGGGAGCACGGCGGGAAGCCTGTCGATCATCGCTCGCGGCGCATCATGCCACAGAGTCGGGGCTCGGGGAGGCCGGGCCGAAGAGCGCCGCGAGCTCCGTCGCCGACGCCTCGTCCACGAGGGCGAGGACCTCGTCGCCCGCCTCGAAGCGCACGTCGCCGCGAGGGATCACGACGTCGTTCTTGCGCAGGATCGCGCACACCACCGCGTTCCTCGGGAACTCGAGCTCCCGCAGCGCCCGTCCCACCGCGCGGGCGTCCCCCGCCAGCGTCTCGCTCACCAGGGAGAAGCTGCCCTTGCGGAGCTTCAGGAGGGTCATCATGTCGCCCACCGACAGCTCCTGCTCGATGAGGCCGGCCAGGATGTCGGCCTGGTTCACCGCCACGTCCACGTGGAAGCGGGGCACCGAAGAGCCAGGCGAAGCGCGGGTCGTTGATGGTGGCGATCGTGCGCGGCACCTTGAAGTGCTCGCGGGCGATGAAGCAGATCGACAGGTTCTCGGCGTCGCTCGACATCGACGCCACCAGCACCTGCGCGTCGGCGATGCGGGCGAACTCGAGGGTGCGAGGGTCGTTCGGGTTGCCCTCGTAGATGAGCTCGGTGGGCAGCTCGCGGTGGATGTGGGCGAGGACGTTCGGGCGGTGCTCCATGAGGCGCACCTCGTGCTTCTGCGCGTGGAGGGTGAGGGCGAGCGTCGCCCCGGTCCGTCCTCCGCCGGCGATCAGGATGCGCATGCTCAGGCCTCCCCGCCCTCGAGGCGCCGGCCCAGCCGGCCGGCTCCCTCGAGCGTCGCCGTCACGTGCAGGATGTCGCCCGCGCTCAGCACCCGCTCCGGCTCCGGCAGGCTCGCCCGCCCACCGTGCGTGAGCGACACCGGCGAGCAGGGGATGCCGGCCACCAGCGCGTCGAGGGTCCGCCCCGCCCACCTCGCCGGCACCGCGCACCTCGTAGAGCTCCACCTCGCCGTTGCCCGCCGAGAAGACCACCCGCAGGCCGCGGCCGCTCCAGCAGCTCCTCGATCCGCTGCGCGCCCCAGGCGGTCGAGCTGACCGAGGTGAGACCCATCGCCTCGTGCAGGGCCCGCCAGCGCGGGTCGTAGTTGCGGGCGACGACGTTCGGCACGCCGTAGACCGTGCGCGCGACGTGCGCCACCACCGCGTTGACCGGGTCCGAGTTCGTGACGGAGGCGAGCGACTGCGTCTCCCGGATCCCCGCCTTCTCGAGGACGCCCTCCGCGAGCGGCTCGGCCTCGATCGTGCGGCCGCGGTAGGCGGGGTCGAGGTGCGAGAACGACGAGCCGACGTGGTCGATCACGGTCACGTCGTGCCCGCGGCGGCTCAGCGGAGAGCCAGCTCCGCCCCCACCCGGCCGCACCCGACGATGATCACGTTCATCGCCCTACTCCCCCTCCCCCTCTTCCCACCGGCCCACCTGGTAGGGCACGCTCGTGATCACGACCCCGGGCTCGAACACCAGGGCCAGGCGCAGCATCATCGCGGTCTGCGCGTGCAGGACGTTGTGCCACTGGCGCCGCGGGACGAACTGGGGGACGACCACCGTGATCACCTCGTTGGGCTGGCGGCGCGCCGCCACCTGGCGGATGTACTCGACCAGCGGCTCGACCAGCAGCCGGTAGGGGGAATCGACGACCACGAGCCGCACTCCCCCGCCCCAGAGCCCCCACTTCTTCTCGACCGCCTCGGTCTGCGCGGGGTCGGTCGAGACGTAGACCGCCGTGACGTCCTCGGACAGCGCCCGCGCGTAGGTGAGCCCGGCCACCACCCCGCGGTGGACGCCGCTGATCGGGATGATGACGCGGTGCCGGTCCACCCGGGGCGGGGGGCCGAACTTCTCGAGCGACAGCCGGCGCGCGAGCTCCCGGTAGTGGCGGTGGATGGCGTAGAAGACGACGACCAGGGACGGGATCACCAGGAGGACGACCCACGCCCCGTCGCGGAACTTCGTGACCGCGAACACCACGGTCACCACCGCGGTCAGGCCGGCGCCGAAACCGTTCACCACCATCTTGAACGCCCAGCGCCGGTCGTGGTGCACGGTGGAGCCCTTCTCCTTCAACTCCGCGCCGGGCCCGAGCCGGCCCGACTTCCACCACCGGTGGGCCATCCCCGCCTGCGAGAGGGTGAAGGAGAGGAAGACCCCGATCGCGTAGAGCGGGATGAGGCCGGTGACGCTCGCGTCGAAGACGACGATGAGGAGCGAGGCCACGAGGGCGAGGACCACGATCCCGCGCGAGAAGACGAGCCGGCTGCCGCGGTAGGTGAGCTGACGGGGCAGGTAGCCGTCGGCCGCCTGCAGCGCGGCGAGGCGCGGGAAGTCCGCGTACGCCGTGTTCGCCGCCATGACGAGGATGAGGGTGGTCGCCGCCGATCGTGGCGAGGTAGAGCGCCCCGCGGCCGTCGAAGGCCACGCGGGTGAGCTGCGAGATCACCGTCTCGTGCTCGGACGGCACCGCGTGGACCGTCTGGGCCAGGAAGCTGATGCCGAGGAAGAGGCTGCCGAGGATCGCGGACATCCACAGGAGCGTGATCCCGGCGTTGCGGCTGCGGGGCTCCTTGAAGGCGGGGATGCCGTTCGAGATCGCCTCGACCCCGGTGAGGGCGGTGGTCCCGCTCGAGAACGCGTGCAGGACCAGGAAGAGGCCGATGGCGCGGACGGGCTCGATGTCGAGCGGCGGCGGGTCCGGCACCGGGCCGAGGGTCCCCGCGAGGTGGCGGACGAACGCCGTTCCCACGGTGAGCGTCATCATCGACGACGAAGAAGTAGGTGGGCACGGCGAACACCGCGCCCGACTCCTTCACCCCGCGGAGGTTCACGAGCATCACGAAGGCGACGAGCAGGACGGCGATCTCGACCCGGTGGCGGGAAGAGGGCCGGGAAGGCCGACGTGATCTGGGCGACTGCCGGAGGAGATCGAGACCGCCACGGTCAGGATGTAGTCCATGAGCAGCGCGGCGCCCGCCACCTGCGCCGGCATCTCGCCCAGGTTGTCGCGGGCCACGATGTAGGCCCCGCCCCCGCCCGGGTAGGCGTGGATCGTCTGCTCGTAGGAGAAGGTGACGATGGCGAGCAGGACGACGATGGCGATCGAGATCGGGATCACGAAGGAGAGCGCGGCCGCGCCTCGCCATGGCGAGGATGATCAGGATCTCCTGGGTCGCGTAGGCGGTGGACGACAGCGCGTCCGAGGAGAAGACGGCGAGGCCGACGGCCTTGCCGATCGCCTGGTGCGGGGCGTCCGCGGTGGAGAGCGGCCGTCCGAAGAGCCAGGTGCGCCAGGAGTGACGCGGCGCCGCGCCCGCCTCGCGGCGGGCCCGGGACGCGTCGGCGCCCGGCCGTATGAAGGAGGAGTCCATTAGGGACGACTCGGGACTCTAGCACTTCCCGCCCGGGGCGCAACGGGCGAGCCACGGGTTCAGGCCCGGCCCGGCCCGCTCTTCGGGATCGCCTCCACGTCGTAGGGCGTCTGCTGGTAGACGTAGTAGTTGAGCCAGTTGGCGTAGAGCAGGCTCGCGTGGCCGCGCCAGCGCACCACCGGCTCCCGGCGCGGGTCGTCGCCCGGGAAGTAGTTCTTGGGCACGGCGATGGGCAGGCCCTTGCCGACGTCGCGGACGTACTCGCTCTGCAGGGTCAGCGGGTCGTACTCCGAGTGGCCGGTCACGAAGACGTGCCGCCGGTCGGCGGAGAGGACGATGTAGACGCCCGCCTCCTCCGACTCGGACAGCAGGACGAGCTCGGGGACGGCGAGGACGTCCTCGCGCCGCATCTCGGTGTGGCGCGAGTGCGGGGCGTAGAACACGTCGTCGAACCCGCGCGCGAGCCGCTCGAAGCGCACGCTCGACGGTGTGGGGGAAGACGCCGAACATCTTCTCGGCGAGCGCGTACTTGGGAACGCCGTAGTAGTGGTAGAGCCCCGCCTGCGCGCCCCAGCAGACGTAGAAGGTGGAGTAGACGTTCGTCCGGGCCCAGTCCATCAACCGGACGAGCTCCGGCCAGTAGTCCACGTCCTCGAACGGCATCTGCTCGACCGGGGCGCCGGTGATGATGAGCCCGTCGAACTTCTCGCCCCGGACCTCCTCGAAGGACGAGTAGTGCTCGAGCAGGTGCTCGGCGGGCGTGTTCTTCGAGTCGTGCGACTCCATGTGGAGGAGCGTCACCTCGACCTGGAGCGGCGTGTTGCCGAGGAGCCGCAGCAGCTGAGTCTCGGTGACGATCTTCGTGGGCATGAGGTTGAGGATGGCCACCCGGAGGGCACGGATGTCCTGGTGGACGGCGCGGCTCTCCCCCATCACGAAGATGTTCTCGCTCTCGAGGATGCCCGTGGCGGGCAGCGTGTCGGGGATCTTCACGGGCATGGCGGGGACCTCGCTGGGTTGTGCTGGTGCTGGGATTCGAACCCAGACTGTGCCGGGTTTAAGCCGGCTGCCTCTGCCAGTTGGGCTACACCAGCGTGGACCGTGCGGCTACACGAGCGCGGGCTTCTCCTCGCGTAAGGCAAGGACGAGCGCGTCCTGGATGAGGCCGTTCGTGGCGACGACGCCGTCGGGCCCGAGGCCGAGCGGCGTGCCGTCGAGCCGGGTCGCCTTTCCTCCCGCCTCCTCGACGATCAGACGGCCCGCGTGCATGTCCCACGGCTTCAGGATGACCTCCCAGAAGCCGTCCGCGCGCCCCGCCGCCACGTAGCAGAGGTCGAGGGCCGCCGAGCCGTCGCGGCGCACCGCGCGGGCGAGGCCCATGACCCGGTTGAAGGGGCGCAGCCGCTCGTCGAGCTTCTGGTGCAGGTCGTACGGAAAGCCGGTGATGAGCAGGCTCTCGATGAGGCGGCTCGCGGTCGTGACCTTGAGCCGCCGTCCGTTCAGGTGCGCGCCCGACCCCTTCTCCGCCGAGAAGAGCTCGTCGCGCACCGGATCGAAGACCGCCCCCGCCACGATCTCGCCGTCGACGGCGAGCGCCACCGACGCGCAGAACATCGGGTAGGAGTGCGCGAAGTTCACGGTGCCGTCGAGGGGGTCGATGAACCAGACGTGGCGCGAGCCCGTGCGCGCGAGATCGGTCTCCTCGGTCACGATGTCGTGGGCCGGGTAGCGGGAGCGGATGGCCTCGAGGATGGCGAGCTCGCAGGCGCGGTCCACCTCGGTGACGAGGTCGATCTCGCCCTTGTACTCGACGGCGACCCCGCTCGCGTAGCGCTCTCTCTGGATGCGTCCGGCCCGCAGGACCGCCTCGATCGCGACCGCCAGGTGCCGCCAGCTCAACGCGTCCCACCCTCCTGAAAGGGCGATTGTAGCCTGGCCCGCCGCTCCCCGGCATGGATGACAGGCCGCCGCGGGCGAACTAGGATTCGCTCCGATGTCGCACAGCCTTCCTCCCCGCGCGACGGCGGTCCTCCTCGCCCTCGTCCTCGCCCTCCTCGTCTTCCGGCTGGGGGCCGTTCCCCTCGTCGGCCCCGACGAGCCGCGCTACACGCGCGTGGCGGTCGAGATGCACCGGGCGGGCGAGTGGGTGACGCCCACGCTGCAGGGCGAGCCCTGGCTCGAGAAGACGCCGCTCTTCTACTGGCTGGCCGGGGGCGCCTTCTCGGTCCTCGGCGAGACGGAGGCCGCGGCGCGGGTCCCCTCGGTGCTGGCCGCCCTCCTCCTCGTGGGGGCGACCGCCCTCTTCGGCGCGCGGCTCTACGGCTCGGCCGCCGGCCTGCACGCCGGGTTCGTGGCCGGGACGTCGCTCCTGCCCTTCGCCTACGGCCGCGCCGCCTCGATGGACATGCTGCTCGCCGCCACGGTGACGGTGGCGATCGGCCTCACCGCGCTGCGCGTGCTCGGCGTCGCGGGGCGCCTCGCCATCGTGGCCGCGGCCGCGGTCGGCGGGCCTCGCGACGCTCGCCAAGGGGCCGCTCGGCCTGCTGCTGCCGGTCCTGGTCCTCGGCGGCTACCTCGCCGCCACGCGCGAGTGGCGCTGGCTCCGGGAGGTGCTCTCGCCCGCGTCGCTCGCGGCGTTCGCGATCGTGGCCGCCCCCTGGTACGTCGGCGATCCTCCTCGACCAGGGCCGCCGCTTCGTCGACGTCTTCGTCCTGCAACCACAACGTCCAGCGCTTCACCTCGACCGTCCACAACCACCCCGGCGCCTTCTGGTACTACGTTCCCGTCCTCCTCGCCGGCCTCTTCCCGTGGTCGGGGCTCGCCGTGCCCGCCCTCTTCCGCATCGCGCCGCGCGCGTCGCGGCGCGACCTCTTCGTCCTCCTCTGGCTCGCCCTGCCGCTCGTCGTTCTTCTCGCTCGCCGGGCTCGAAGCTGCCCGGCTACGTCCTGCCGTGCGTGCCGCCGCTCGCGATCCTGATGGGCCGGGCGCGCCGACCGGCTGATCACGGAGGGCCCGACGCCGGAGCGCGCCTGTCGAGCCGCGTCGTGGCCCTCGTCGGCCTCGTCCTCGGCGCGCTCCTCGCCGCCGCGCCGGCCGCGCTCTTCCGCATCCAGGAGCCGCTGTGGCGCTCGGCCATCCCGCTCGGCGTGTGGGCGGTGGTGGTGGCCTTCCTCTTCTCGCGGCGCGTCGGTCCCGACCCGGCCGGCGCTCTCCGGCTCCTGCGGATCGGCGGCGGCCGGCCTGCTGCTCCTGCTCGTCGCTCGCGGCGCCGCCGATCCTCGACCGGCGCGAGTCGGGCCGGCGCCTCTTCGCCCCGGCGATGGGCCGGGACGTGCTGGCCTGGGGCGCGTGGCGGACCGCGTGGATGGCGGGCTACTTCTACAACGACGGGAAGGTGCGCGAGGTCGAGCAGGCCGGCGAGATCCTCGCGGCAATCGAGCGCGGGACCGACCCTCGTCCTCGCCGGGCCCGTGCGAGCGCCGGCGGCTCGAGGCGATGGGATCGCTGGAGGTCCACACGCTCGCGCGGGGGCCGAGGGAGAACGCACTCCTGAGGGTGGAGAGGCGCTAGGCACCCGAGCGGGCGACGGTCGTGTCTGGCCCGCGAGGGATCTTCCAGAGCCTTGAAGAGGTACTTCAAGGCCTGCTCTGGCCGGAACTGCTCTGGGGGACGGCCCCAGGGGGCGCGGCCACCGCCTTCCGGGGGATCAGATCCTTCGTCGCCCGGCCGGGACGGAGCTCCTCAGGTGACTGGCACCCTCTTCAGCATCCGCACGACGGTGCCGCCCTTCGGCGGGAAGGCGTGAGTCACCTCGTCCATGAACTGCCGCATGAAGAAGATGCCGCGGCCGTAGGCCTTCAGCAGGTTCTCCGGCGCGAGCGGGTCTGCCACCGACGCGAGGTCGAAGCCCTGGCCCTCGTCCCTCACCTGGATCTCGAGGGCGCGGTCGTGGATCGTGAACCGGACGTGGACGCGCTTCGACTCGTCCTGCCGGTTGCCGTGCTTGATGGCGTTGACGACCGACTCTCGCACCGCCACCGACATGTAGTGCACGGCCTCCTCGTCGAAGCCCACGAGCGCGCAGCACTGGGCGAGGACGGTCTGGACCACGTCCAGCATCTCGAAGCGGCTGGCGATGTCGAGAGTGACCGTCCGGTCGTCGGAGGCCTTCGTCATCGGCGGTGGTGGGTGCCTTCAGATTCTTGGACGGCCGTTGACTGCGGCGCAACCTAGCATGGGGTCAGGGGACGGTCAAGGCGAGAGCCGCGCGGAGGCCGCTCGTCGCCGCAGCAGGATCTCGGCCCGGGAGAAGCGGCCGGAAGCGGGCGGGAAGGCCACCGTCGCCTCCGTCACCGCGCCGGCGGTGACGAGCGTCGCGCCCTCGGCGGACGCCGGCGCCTCGCCGCGCAGGCGCACGGTCGCGGTCCCTCCGGCCGGCCCCTCCAGCGCCAGCCGCCATCCCCTTGCGTCGGCGGCGAAGTCGAGCACCCGGACGCCCCGGTCGGACTGCCCGGGCTCGAGGACGGCGACGGGCGACTCGACGGCGAGGCCGCCGGTCCAGCGCACCTCCACGGTCCGCGCTCGCCTGTCGACCGCCACGGCCAAAGCACCGCCCGCGTCCATCGGCGCGCGCGCGCCGTCGAGCGTCAGGGTCACGTCCCGCGCTCCGGGGGGCGGGACCGGCCGGAGGTCGAGGGTGAACCGGCCGGCCCGGGGCTCGAGCCGGAGCGAGAGGCGGCCCGGCCGCTGCGCGATCGCCACGTCGAGCCGCGCCGGGCCCATCCGGAGGCCGCTCACCCGCACCTCGTCCCACTGCGGCGGCAGCTGAGGCGCGAGGCGCGCGCGCCCGGCGGGGGCGTCCGGGTCCCACCCGAGCAGGCCGTAGCCGATCGAGCTCGCGAGCATCGACGTGGCGAAGAACTGCTGCGGCACCGCGGTGTCGAGCGGCCGGTAGCAGGCGCCCGACAGCAGCTCGGGGTGCCGGCCGCGCGCCCAGTCGAAGGCCATCCGCGAGAGCGCGTCCACGAGCGGGTAGCCCGCCCACGGCCGCGCGTACTGGTAGTGGCCGAGCGCGACGAAGCCGGTGACGAAGGGCCACACCGCGCCCATGTTGTAGTGGGTCGGGTCGTAGAGGGGGCTCTCCGTCGTCAGCATGCGCGCACCCCAGTCGGCGGTCAGGGCGTGGCTCGACAGCGACTCGAGGGTGCGCCGCGCGTGGGCGGTCTCGAGGAGGCCGAACGCGGCGGCGGTGGCGGGCCACACCGTGAGCGTGTCGTTCGTCCTCCCCGAGCGCAGGATGCCGAAGGCGTGGTGCCCGGCGCCCTCGATCCAGTAACGCGACTCGATCGAGCCGCGGGCCTTCGCCTCGAGCGAGCGCGCTTCCGACGCCAGGGCGTCCTCGCCCCGCGCCGCGGCCATCTCCGCCATCGCCCCGGCGGCCCTCGTCCAGACCGCGGCCAGGTACACGTCCTGGTGGATGTCCTCGCCGATCGCGCCGACCTCGATGGCCCCGAGGCCGCCGGTCGTGTTCTCGATGATCCCGTCGCCGTCGGTGTCGTTCGGCAGGCACCACGCCCACGCCTTCGTCGCGGCGGGCCAGAGCTCGGCGAGGAAGGCCGCGTCGCCGCTGGCGCTCCACTGCCAGCAAGAGCGCCAGCAGCCAGAAGGGCGTCGTGTCGGCGTGGTAGTAGGCGTACGGGTACTCCGCGAACCACGGGATGACGCCGGCGGCCTGCGAGATCTCGTGCGGGATCTTCCCGTCCTCCCGCTGGTACTTCGCGAGGAAGCGCAGGCCGTCCGCTGGCCGGGCCCCACTGCCCCGTCGCCGCCATCGCGAGCGAGTTGATCGCCGCGTCGCCGCCGAAGAACCAGCCGAAGCCGGGCCGTGCCCCGTCGCCCGAGAGGCCCCAGCCGGCCACGAGGCCGCAGCCCAGGTCCGGGTTGCAGACGGTCTGCTCGTCGAGGTTCACCTTCGCCCACTCGAGCGCGAGGTCGAGGCGGTCGTCGGGCGTGTCGATCCGCAGCCCCTCCTCGCGGAGGGAGTCGGCGTGGCGCCGGCGCGCTTCGTAGATCTCGCCCGCGCGCGACAGGAGACGTCGGTAGGACGCCGCCACCTCCGCCCTCGGACCGCTGTCCCGCGACGATCGCGATCGGCACCATCTCGCGCGCGCGCGCGCAGAGGGTCGATCGGGATCGTGAACGTGCTGGGCGCGTCCGGCAGGGCGTGGGCGGGGTGGGTCGACGCGGATGCCGCCCACGGCGAGCCGACGAAGGCGTTCCTCCTCCGCAGGCACTCCGACAGGACGAAGGCGCGGTCGTCCGCGCTCCAGAACACGTACTGCCCGCCGAGGCCGCCGGGCCAGGCGTACTGCAGCACGGCCCGGAAGCTCGCGACGATCTCGAGCGGCCGATACGTGTCCACCTCCAGCAGCACCAGCAGCCCGGGCTCGTCGAGAGGTGCGAGGACGTGCTCGCGCACGGTGAAGGTGGCGTGGCTGTACGTGATCGTCGTCGCTTCCGGCCGCACCTCGACGGTGCGGGCCACGTCGGCGCCGCGGATCGGATCCGCGTACTCCGGCACCCGAAAGGCGAGGGAGAAGCCGCTCGCGAGCTTCAGCGGGTGGACCCACAGCTCCGCCTCCCCCGTCTCGACGCCCAGCCAGGCCGAGCGCGGGCCCACGACGCCCAGGTACTGGCGCGGGCGCACGTCGCCCCGGAGGCCGATCGGCGACGGCGCGATCGCGAAGCGCGGGACGGTCGCGAAGGGAGCTGCTTCGGCGGCGCGCGCCGGAGGCAGGCGGAACGACCGACAGCACGGCCAGGACCGCGACCGTCCGGCTCACACGGGCGAGGCGCATGGGGTTCCTCCGACGAGGCCGCATTGTAGGCCCGTGCTACCATCGCCGCGCTGCCTTGAGGATCGAGCGCGCGTCCCTCTTCCGCGGCCGGTTCACCCTCCCCGGCGACAAGTCCATCTCCCACCGGGCGGCGATCCTGGGCGCGATGGCCGAGGGAGTGACCCGCATCCGCAACTACTCCTCGGCCGCGGACTGCGCCGCGACCCTCGCCTGCCTGCGCGGGCTCGGCGTCGGAGGTCCGCCGGGACGGCGCCTTCGTCACGATCGAGAGCGGCGGGATCGACGGCCTGGCGGGCCCCGGGGGCCGTCCTCGACGCGGAGAACTCGGGCTCGACGATCCGCATGCTCGCCGGCGCTCTCGCCGGACGGCCGTTCCGGTCCGTGCTCACGGGCGACGAGTCGCTGCGCCGGCGGCCCGTCGAGCGCGTGGCCGTGCCGCTGCGCGCCATGGGGGCGACCGTGCTCACGACCGACGGCAAGCCCCCGCTCACGATCGAGGGCGGCCGCCTCCGCGGCCTCGTCCACGACCTGCCCGTCGCGAGCGCCCAGGTGAAGACGGCCGTCCTGCTCGCGGGACTGCAGGCCGAGGGCGACGACGACCGTCCGCGAGCCGGGTCCGAGCCGCGACCACACGGAGCGGATGCTGCCGGCCTTCGGCGTCGCCGTCGAGCGTGACGGCCTCGCCGCGACGGTCCACGGCGGCGCGCGCCTGCGCGGGACGGACGTCGCCGTGCCCGGCGACGTCTCGAGCGCCGCCTTCCTCGTCGTGGCCGCGCTCGTCCTGCCCGACTCCGAGGTCCGGCTCGACGGCGTCCTCCTCTCCCCCACGCGCACCGCGTTCGTCGAGGTGCTGCGGGCGATGGGCGGGCACGTCGAGGCCCGGCTCGAGGCGACCGACCCGGAGCCCGTCGGCTCGATCGTGGCGTCCTCGTCGAGGCTCCACGGGACGACGGTCGACCCGGCCCTCGTGCCCTCGCTCATCGACGAGGTGCCGGCCCTCGCCGTCGCCGCCGCCTTCGCCGACGGGGACGTTCACCGTCACCGGCGCCGCCGAGCTGCGCGTCAAGGAGAGCGACCGCATCGCGGCCCTCGCCGAGGGCCTCACCGCCCTCGGGGCGCGCGTGCGGGAGCTGCCCGACGGCCTCGTCGTCGACGGCGGGGCGCCGGCTGCGCGGGGCCCGCGTGCGCTCGCACGGCGACCACCGCATCGCGATGGCGCTCTCCGTGGCCGCGCTCGCCGCCGAAGGCGCGACCGAGGTCGAGGGCGCCGAGTGCGTGGCCGTGTCCTTCCCCGGGTTCTACGCGCTCCTCGAGAGGGCCCGTGCCTGACCGCCCCCGCCGGGTCGTCCTGGTGGGGTTCATGGGATCGGGGAAGAGCGCCGTGGGCCGACTCCTCGCGCGACGGCTGGGCTACCGGCTTCGAGGACATGGACCGGCGGATCGAGGAGCGGGCGGGGCGCACGATCGCCGACGATCTTCCGGGACGACGGCGAGGAGGCGTTCCGCGGGATGGAGCGCGACGAGGCGCGTGAGGATCGGACGCCTTCGAGACCGGGTCGTGGCCACCGGGGGCGGTGCCTTCGCGCGCCCCGAGACGCGGGCGCTGCTGCAGGAGGGAGCGCTCACCGTCTGGCTACGGTGCGACCTCGACCGCATCCTCGCCCGGGTGCCGGCCGACGGCTCCCGCCCCCTGGCCGGGAACCGTGCCATAATGCGGGCCTTGCTGGCCGAGCGAGAGCCCTCTTATCGCCTGGCCGACGTGGCGGTGGACGCCTCGGCGGGGACGCCCCGCGAGGTGGCCGACCGGATCGTCGGGCTGATCGAGGGGCGCATCCGGAAGAGAACGTCCGCGCGGCGATGAGATACCTGATCCTCTCCGACATCCACGCCAACTGCGAGGCGCTCTCCGCCGTCCTCGCCCACGTCCGGCGCAAGCGCTGGGACAAGGCGATCGTCCTCGGCGACCTGGTGGGCTACGGGGCGAACCCGAACCAGGCCGTCGACCTCGTCCGCGCCCTGAAGCCCCTCGTCGCGATCCGCGGCAACCACGACAAGGTCTGCTCCGGGATCGAGGACGGGGAGATGTTCAACCGGGTCGCGCTGCAGGCGGCGATGTGGACCCGCAGCAAGCTCACCCCGTCGAACCTCCGCTGGCTGCAGTCCCTGCCCGAGGGGCCGGTGGTGGTGGACGGGGCCTTCGCGGTCGCCCACGGCACGCCGATCGACGAGGACGCCTACATCTTCGGCGAGATCGAGGCCCTGAACGTGTTCCGGCAGACGACGTTCCCGCTCTGCTTCTTCGGGCACTCGCACTTCCCCGTGGTCTTCGGCCTCTCCCCCGACGCCATCCAGACCGTCCTCACGACAGCCTCCGTCCTTCCACTTCCGCCTCGAGCCGGGCGTGCGGTACCTCGTCAACCCGGGCTCGATCGGCCAGCCGCGCGACGGCAACCCGCTCGCCTCGTTCGCGATGTTCGACAGCGGGACCCGGTCGGTCTCGATCTACCGCGTGCCGTACCGGATCGAGCGGGCGCAGAAGAAGATCGTCGACGCCGGCCTCCCCCGGCCGCTCGCCGACCGTCTCGCCCTCGGCCGCTGATGCACGACCCGCGCGAAGCGCGGGTCGACTTGAGCCGTGATGATTGACTGTCATCCTGAGGGACCCCCGTCTGCCCGGGTCCCGAAGGATCCGCCGGCGCCAACCCTTGCGGATCCTACGTCGCCCGACCCGAACGGTGCTCGTCAGGATGACAAGTCATGGCTCAAGGCGACCGGCGTTCCGCGGTCGTGACTCGGGGGCTACGGCACCCGGAACGCCGCTTCGCGGAGCCGCCGCTTCAGGTCGCCCGGCAGGGCCACGACCCTCGCGCTCGAGAGCGCCGGTGCCGTACTGCCAGGGCAGCGCCGCGCGGAGCTGGGTGAAGGCGGCCCCGGCCGCGGGCGCCAGGCCTGCCGTCGCCGTGGGCTTGCCGCCGCTCGTGCCGATCACGAGCGTGTCGTTCAACAGGGCGGCCCAGTGCCGGGCGAGCGCCGACCGGCGTGGGCGGGGCGCCGCGCACCGGCAGGCCCGGCGGCGTCTCGTAGGCCGCCGCGTCCTGCGGCGTGACCTGCACGAGGAGGTCGGGAGCGCCGGCGAGGGCCACCCCGATCGCCGGCTGCTCGCGCGCCTCGAAGACCGCCGGCTGGCCCACGCGGGCGCGGTCCACGACGGCGTTGAGCGCGGCCGCCACGCGCAGGGCGCGCTCCCCGACCGACCGCGACTCGTCCTTCCACGAGAGCAGCAGCACGGGCGCGATCTCGGTGCCCACCGTCGGCCTGCCCCTTCGCTCCGCCGTCGCCCACCGCCCCCGCGAGGAAGCGCGGCACCCAGGTGCCCTCGACGAGCCGCTGGATCGGGAAGGCCGGCGCCGTCCGACGAGGCCTTGCCTCCCGCGTGCACGACCACCTGGGCGAGCGTCTCCGGCTGCGGGTGCGCCGGCGGCGGGACGACGACGGCCATCTCCGTGGGGCTCGCCGCCACGACGAGGGCCGGCACGCCGTCGAACGTCACGACGTTGCCCTCGGCGGTGGCGGCGAAGCCGGCCCCGCGAATGCGCACCAGGTCGCCCGGCCACCCCGCGGGCGGGCTCGAAGGAAACGACGAGCGGCACGCGGCCGAGGTAGAGGTGGAGCGGCTTCGTGCGGCGCTCGCCCACCGACGCGACGACGTCCTGGACGCTGCCCGGCGCCCCGTCGACCGTCGGCATCTCGAAGCGCAGGGCGCCCGCCTCGGCGGACACCACCCGCGCCGCGGCGCCGCCCACCGTGACCGTGGCTCCCTCCGCGAGGCCGCTCCCGGCCAGGACCACCTCGTCGCCGGGCAGGGCCCCGAGCGGGTCGACCGAGACGGCCCGGAGCGACAGCGAGCACGACGAAGGAGACGGGACGCGAGCGCCCGCGCCGGTCTCGACGATGAGGCGGACCGTCCCGCCGTGCGGCAGCGGGGGCACCTTCACCTGGAGCGTGCCGCCCGACGACCGAAGAGGCGGTGCACGGACCGGTCGCCGAACCACACGATCGTTGTCCTCGGCGCTGCCGTGGAAGCGCTTGCCGGTCACGGTCGAGCGTCTGGCCGGGCTCCGCCTGCGGCCGGCTGCGACGGAGTCGACCTGGGGCGCGGTGAAGTAGAGCCGCTTCGCGAGCCACCCGCCGCCGACCAGGACGCACGACCGCCCCGGCGGCGAGACCGACGATGCGGAGGTCGGGCAGCGCGCAGGCCCGTCCGGCGGCGGCGCGCCGGCCCGCGGCCCCTGCGGCGCCGCCGGCCCGGGCCGGGGCCGCGGCGGGCGCGGGTCGCGCCGCGAGCTCCTCGGGGGTCGGCGGAGGCGGGGGCGGCGGTTCCGGCACCGCGCCCTTCGGGATCCTGATCTTGACCTTCGGAGGCGACGACTTGGACCCCGGCTCCACGAACTCGATCACGTCCCCGTCCAGGAGCGCCGCCGTCTCGACCGGCTCGCCGTTCACCCAGGTGCCCTTCCGGCTCCCGTTGTCGACCATCGAGATGCCGAGGTCGTCCCAGGCGACCTTGACGTGGGCGAGCTCGATGTCGGGATGGTCGAGCCGCATGTGCGCGAGGCGTCCGGAGCCGATGATGACCGTCGTGCCCGGCGACAGCTTCATCTCGTAGCCGTCGATGGGGCCCCCCTTGACGTTGAGGGTCGGGCATCTCGGGGGTATCGTCGGACATCCAGGCTCCTCCCGTCGCGTCGCGCCAGGCGCGCCGGCGCGATGATAGCACCCGGCCGCGGGCGGCCCGCCGTGCGCGGGCGCACGTCGGAGCTCAGGCGAGCGCGAGGGCAAGGACCGCCAGGAGGAAGGCGAACCGGCGCAGGCCGGGCGCGCTCGTCGGCTCGAGCGCGGCCAGGCCGAGGAGCGCCGCCGAGGCGCAGGCCGCCGAGGACGGGGTCGCGTACGTGCCGTCGCGAAGCACTCCGGAGACGGCGGCGCCGATCGCCAGCGCCAGCGCCGCCATCACGGCGACGGGAAGGGCGAGCGGGGCCACGAGGGAGAAGAGCGGCGGGGTGCCCGCCGCGTCGCGAGGAGCGAGGCCGACGAGCACGGCCACGGCGCCCGCGAGGCCAGCCAGCGGAAGGCGGAGCGGCGTCCTCGGGGAGCACGGACACGCGAACGGCGGCGAGGAGGAGGCCGGCCGCTCCCAGCCCGACGGCCAGCCACAGCGCGACCCGGGCGACCGTCTCGACGTCGGCGCCGCCACCCGCCAGCCGCTCCGCGCCGAGCAGCAGGCTTCCCCCGAGAGCGACGACGAGACCAGCTCCGAGAAGGACACCGACGCCCGGGAGGGGAACGCGCCCCGCGGCCGTGGGAACGGCGAAGGACCAGGCGAGGACGGCGCCCCGGTCCGCGAGGAGCAGGAGCGCGACCAGGGCGCTGCCGGCCACGAGAGGCGGGGCCAGGCGATCGCCGCCTTTCGGCTCGGCCGCGAGCCAGAGGGAGAGCGCGACGCCCGCCGACAGCAGGAGCGCGCCGACGAGAGCCGCGAGGGCGGCGGGCTCCCGGTGCACCGTGATCTCTGCCGTCCGCTCGGGCTCGACCTCGAGGAGGGAGAAGGCAAGGCCGAGGCCGTCGACGCGGTGGATGCCCGGCATCGACTGCAGGACGAAGACGCGGTGCGCCTGCCCTCCCCTCTCGACGGTGAGGAGGGCGGCCGGGTTGCGGGGCTCGGCGGAGCGCGAGAAGGGCCGCTGCTGGTCGTCGAGGGCGAAGTCGGGGAAGTAGTCCTCGAGGCTGATCGTCAGGTCGCCGGCGCGCGCCGGGAGCTCCGGGGACAACGTCCGCGACCTGCGTGCTCGAGCCGTCGGAGGCTGCGACCCGCAGCCGCGAGACCCCGCCCGTCGTCGTGGCGCTCGGCCGCGCGAAGCGGTAGCCGCCGAACGCGACCGCGCGCTGCGGAGTCAGCTCGACGGGTTCGCTCCGACCCGGCAGGGCGAGGCCGACCCGCACCGCCCCCGTCGCCACGCCCACCACGCTCTCGGCCCCGATGGCGAAGCCGAGGGGCCGCAGGCCCAGCGATCGGCCGTCCGGACCCTCCTCGTCGTAGTTCCCCTGGGCCTGGCCGGCCGCCAGCGTGAGCGTACCGTGGTGCCCCCGGAGGCCGTCGACACCGAGGGCGACGACGAGGACAGCCGCCCCGGCGGCGCCGAGGACGGCGCCCAGGCGGCGCTCGCGCGCGGCGGCGGCCCGGGCCACGAGCGCGAGCAACGGCCAGGAGGAGGAGCGCGGCGAGGACGGCGGGAAGCTCCGGCAGCCACCGCGACGCGCGCGAGCGCCGGGTGCAGCACGAGCGCCGCGGCGGCGAGGATCGAGGCGAGGACGCCGGGACGGGCGAGCGCGCTCATGCGCCGGGGAGCCCCAGGTCCAGGCCCGCCTCGCGAACGAGGCGCAGCAGCAGCCGGACCGGCAGGCCGGCGACGTTCGAGGGCGAGCCCTCGACCGTCTCGATGAAGAGCGCCCCCTTGCCGTCCACGTGGTAGCCCCCCGCCTTGTCGAGGGGCTCGCCGGTCGCGGCGTACCAGAGGAGCTCCTCCTCGCTCATCGGAGCGAAGCGCACGACGCTGCGCTCGACGCCCGAGCGGGCGACGCCGCCGCTCACGACGCAGACGCCGGTCACCACCTCGTGCGCGCGCCCCTGCCAGGCGGCGGAGCATGGCGACGGCGTCCCGCTCGTCCGCGGGCTTGCCCAGGATGTGGCCGTCGCAGAGCACCTCGGTGTCGGCGGCGAGCACGGGCAGCGTCTCCGCCCGGGCCACGGCGAGCGCCTTGGCCCGCGCCAGCCGCTCGACGGCGGCCGCCCCGTCCTCCCCGGGCCGGAGCGACTCGTCCTCGTGCGACACCTCGACCCGGAAGCTCACCCCGAGCTCGCGCAGGATGCGCGCGCGGCGCGGGCGAGCGCGGAGGCGAGGACCAGGCGGGGCTCCAAGCGCGGGCTAGCGGCGGAAGACGGTGATGACGCGGGCCACGAGCGCGGCCGGCCCCGCCCGACTTCGGGACCACCTCGTCGGCGCCGTGGATCTGGCGGGCCTCCTTCTGGTTCGACACCGCCTCCCGCGTCCAGAGCACGATCGGGATGTCCACCCACTCCATCGTGGCCTTGATCATGTTGACGAGGTCCTTGCCTCCCATCTCGCCGCCGAGGCCCAGCTCGAGCACGATGACGTCCGGCTTCTCCTCCGCGATGGCGGAGAGCGCCGCGTTGCCGTCGTCGAAGGCGCGGACCGGCACGTCGGCGTGCAGGAGCTCGGCGACCGCCGCCGTCGCGCGTCTGCGGGTCGTCGTCGACGAGGATGACGGTCTTGCGCGGCCGGTCGCGGATGGGCGAGAGGCCGGGACGTCGCCGCTCGCGGATCCGGGTCGGCGACGGCCGCGGCCGCCGCCGCCTGGGACCGGACGGCCCGCCGCAGGCCCTCGATCGCCGCCAGGATGAGGTGCTGCGTCTCGCGGAGCGCCGCGCACCTCGCTGCAGGAGCACGTCGAGCGCGGCGCCGGTCTCGGCCTCGGCCGTCGGCCTTTCCCTCGCCCTTGCGCCTGCGGGCGGTGTCCGAGCCCGTCGGCGCGGGCGGGCGACGGCCGGCGCGGGCTGCGCTCCGAGCAGCATCGCCGGGGTCGGCGGGCAGCGTGGCGTCGGGGGGCGAGTCGGCGGGCCTCGGGGCCGGGAGCGGGTGAAGCTGGGGCTGGGGCGACGCGGCCGCGGGGGCGGCGCCCGCCGGCTTCGGCCCGCCCTGGGAGCGCAGGGCCGCCGAGCGGGTCATGAGCCGCGACCCGCACCCGGGGCAGGTGACGACGCTGTCCGGGTCCGAGAGCGGCCCGATCGGGCGTCTTGCAGCGTGGGCAGTTCATGTCTCGAGGGCCCGGGTCATGGAACCGAGACCCGAGGCGCGAGTATAACGTAGGAGCAGCGACTTCGCCATGGACCGCACTCGCGACCCCGACCTCGCCGTCCGCCTCTTCGGCTCGCGCCCCGAGCACACGCTCGCGCTGCTGCGCGCGGCGTGGCCCGCCGCGGTCGGCCCGGAGCTCGCCCGGCGCACCGAGGTCGTGGCCCTCGACCGCGGCATCCTGCGCATCAAGGTGCCCGACGCCGGCTGGCAGCGCAGCCTCCTGCGCATGCGGGGGGACATCCTGTCGCGCCTGCGAAGCGTGGCCGGAGGCGCCGCGCCGCGCGGCCTGGGCTTCGTCGTCGGCCCCGTGGCCGAGCCGCCCGCGCCCGCCCTCGCGCCGCCGGTCGCGCCTTTACCCCGCGCTCCCCGTGCGGTGTCCGAGGCCGCCGCCGTCGATCCCCGACCCCGAGATCCGCGCGCGCTTCGTCGCCGCGGCGGCGCGCTACCTCGCGCGCTTCCGCGGCGATCAGGCCGGCAGCGGAGGCTCGGGCTCGAGCTCGCCCGCCGGCTGAGGCGGCTCCGGCGTGGCGGGCGCCGGGGCGGCGGGCAGCGGGCGCAGCCGCTCGACGAGCGCGATCTCGCTGCCCAGGAGCGCCACGCGCAGCCCCGCCCGGACGAGCACGAAGAGCCTGCTGCACGCCGAGCATGAGGAGGATGAGGGGGCCCGTCCCCGCGGGCACGGCGTTGCGGAAGACGATGTAGAGGCCCAGGGCGAGGACGCCCAGGATCGCGTTCACGCCCCAGGTGCCGAGCCACTTCACGGGGTGGCCGAGGACGACGGCGAAACCGGAGCGGAGCACGCGTCAGCACTCGTCGGGCGTCCTCACGCACGATGCGGATGCGCGCGGCGTCGAGGGCGAGGAGGGCGAGCAGGATCACGAGGGCCGCCACCGCCGCGGCCCCGAGCGAGACGAGATTCGAAAGCGACCTCCGCGCCCGACTCGCGGCGCATGCGGCCGCCCAGGGCGAACAGGGGAAAGGCGACGAGGGCGGCGGCGACGGCGCCGACGACGCCGGCGAGGAGCCCGGCGCGCAGGAAGCGTCCGAAGAAACGGCCTGCCCCACGCCCGAACCGATGCGCGAACGGCCGGTCGTCCCGGCTCATCAGCACCTCGAGCGCGCCGCCCGTGGCCGCGGCGCCGACGAGCAGGCCGAGGAAGGCCACGCCCAGCGGCCGAGAGCGCGAGCCCGCCGAGCAGCCCCGGCCGCATCTCGACGAGGTCGAGGAGGACGCCGAGGCTGAAGCCGTCGGGCGAGCGCGTCGGCCTCGGGAAGCGGGCCGAGGCCGACTTCAGGGCGAGCCAGCCCGGCACGCCGGCCGCGAGCGCCAGCGCCAGGTTGACGAGCCAGAGGGTGACGGCGAGCCGGGGAGCGCGGCGAGCGGCGGCGAGGCCTTCGCGAGTGGCCGTGGCGATCATGCTTGCCCCGATGGCTGTCCATCATGCCCGCGGGGGTCAGAGTCCCACCATGGCGAGAAGCTGCTGCAGCCAGAAGACCCAGCGCGACACCCCAGTGCGCGGCGGCGCGGCCGTCCGGCTCGACGCGCCTCGCGTTGTTGAGCCGGTTGACGTCGATCACCAGCCGGTCCTCGGGGTCGAGGGTGGCGGAGACGAGGCGTCGCTCGCCCGTGAGCTCGATCCGCTTCCAGCGGCCGACCCACGGCTCGTCCGCCTTGCCGCCGGCGAGGAGGAGCGGATTCTCGACGTCCGCTCCCTCGCGCTCGCGCGCGTGGAGCGAAATCGTCTGCGACGGCCCGCCCTCGTACAGGAGCTTCAGCGAGGTCGGCAGGGCGACCTCGCCGCGCCGGCGCACGACGACGGTCGTGCGCCACGGGCGGCCGGCCCGCCTTGTCCTTCTCGCGCTCCTTCCTCCGCGCTTCCTTCGCCGTCACCGTCGTCTTCCCGTCGCCCTCGCCGAAGACGCCGCTCGGCTCCGGCACCCGCTCGCTCTTCACCGCCGCCACCTCGTCGTCGAGGATGCCCGGCCGCTCCACCGTCTGCTCGAAGAACGCGCGCCTCTCCGGGCCTGCCACCTCGCCGACCACGTCGTAGAAGTCGTCGCTCGAAGGGTGCCGGAAGCGCCAGCGCTCGTGGTAGGTCCGCATCACCCGGGCCATCGTCTGCGCGCCGACCAGGGATTCGAACGTGAGGAGGGTGAGCTCCGTGCGCGCGTAGGAGTTGAAGCCGTAGTTGCTGGACGAGGAGAAGCGCCACGCCGGCGTCCGGATGTGGTCGAACATGCGATCGACCGAGTTCTGGGCCCGCGAAGCCTCGAGCCCGCCCAGCCGGAGCCCGAGGATCTGCACCATGAGGGGCCCGTAGACGCGCTCCATCACCTTGCCCGTCGAGTAGCTGTTGAAGCCCTCGTCGAGCCAGGACTCCTCGAACTCGTTGGAGGCCACCATGCTCTGCCAGTACTGGTGGCCGAACTCGTGGACGATCACCTCCTCGGGGAGGAGGACCCGGTCGAATGGCCAGCGGTTGAAGAGGGCCGCGGTGCCGGCCGTGATGAAGGTCGGGTACTCCATGCCGGCCGATCCCCCCGCTCCGAAAGCGGGGTCCACGACGGTGATCGTGGCGTAGGGGTAGCGGCCGTACCAGAGGCCGAACCACTTGATGGCGGCCTTCGCGGCCTTGACGTGCCGCTCCGCCTGCGCCGCGTGCTGCGGCTGGAGCAGCACGGTCACGAGGACGTCCGACAGCCGCACCCCTTCGAGGCTCCGGCCGAGGAGACTCGCTGCCTCCGCGTACTCCTGCGGGGTGACGTCCCTCTCCCCGGAGAACGTGGATTTCACCTCGACGAAGCGGGGCGAGGCCGTCCACGCGAAGTCGATCACGTCCGCCTGCTCGAAGACGTGGGTCGAGGTGCCGTCGGGGTTCTCCCGGCGCTCGGTGCGCCGCCCGCTCGCGCCGACCACGAAGCGCTTCGGCAGCGTGATCTCCACCCGGTAGTGCCCGAAGTCCGCGTAGAACTCCGAGTGCGCGTGGAACTGGTGGCAGTTCCAGCCCCCGCCGGCCCGGCCGCGCATCCCGGCCGGCTCGTAGACGCCGAGCTTCGGGAACCACTGTCCGACGAGGAAGTAGTCGCGGAAGAAGCCGGTGCGCGCGAAGACCCGGGGCAGCTTCGCTTCGAAGACCACGTCGAGCGCGATCTCCCCGCCCGGCGGCACCGGCTCGGGCAGCGGCACCCGCCACACCGTCCGATCGTCGGCGTTGTCGTCGTCGGGGTGCTCGAACGTCGCCCCCCGCGTGAGATCGACACCGTCGGCGCGGCGGATGGACTTGACCGACGTCCAGCCCCAGCCGTCCTCGGGCATGCGGTCGCCGCGCAGCTGGCCGCCGGACTCCGCGAAGAACGTGCTCTTCGAGTTCCTGAACGCGTTCAGGTAGAGGTGGAACCAGAGCTCGCCGACCGGCTCCGGGGCCGGGTTCCTCCAGACGACGCGCTGGTGGCCGTCGAGCGTCTTGGCCTCGGGGTCGAGGCGCACGCGCATGTCGTAGTCGGCGACGGGCACGGCCCGGTCGGGCAGCGAGTCGGCCCGGGCCGAAGGGACCGCCAGCAGGCCGGCGACCGCGGACGCAAGCAGGACGGGCACCCGGCCAGGCCGGCGGGCGCGGAGCATGGGCTTCTCCTCAGGGGAGTGACGCGATCTCCGCCTCGAGGGCGACGAGCGCCCTCTCCAGCATCTGGCGGTGAGCGGGGGCCTGGGCGGTGGCGAGGCGTCTCTTGACGTCGGCCCGCGACAGCTCGAGGCGCCGCCTCTTCGCGAGGGAGGCCGTGTCGGCCGGCGTGTCGTCGCGCGCGGGTGTCGGCGCCGAAGCACTTTCCTGCTGGTCCGCGACCGCCTTGCTCTCGAACCCTCGCGCCATCAGCGTCTCCCCGGTTGTCACGCCCGCCTGAGTGTACGCCCGAGGCCCACCGCGCGGATGGGCCTAGAGGCGTCTCTCGAAGATCTTGAAGTCGCTCTTCTCGGCCTCGACGATGTCGTCGAGCAGCGCGTAGATGGCGGCGATCTTCCGGTCCTTGTGGAACTTGTCGTCGAACGCGGTGAACTCCACCTCGTCCTTGAAGCGGAAGACCTCCATGAGGTAGTTCGCCCGGCTGCGGTCCTCGTAGATCGCCACGTCGCCGCCCCCGATCGTGTGGAGGAACGGCTTGAGCTCCCGCATGAGGTCGAAGAACTCGCCTCGACGCCCCTCGCGGATCGAGTACGTGATCGCCAGCAGGACGCCGGCCTCCGTGAACTCGGGCACCGCCACGGGCGGCCGGGGCGGAGCCGCGATGGACGCGGGCCTCCGCTGGTCGCGCGCGGGCGGCATCGACCGGGCCGGGAGGGTCAGGGCGACGCGGGCGGGCGCGACGTGCCTCGTCGGCAGAGGCGACGGGATCGGGGCCCGACGAGCGGGAGCGACGACCGAAGTCGTGTGGGTGGACCGCGCAGGCGTCGAGGCTCTGGCACGGGTGACGGGGGTCCTCGTCCTGTTCCTGTTCCGGGTGGGGCTGGCCTTCGCACGGCCTTTCGACTTCACGGTCGACTTGCGAGCCGAACGAGCGGTGGAACGCGCCTTGCCCTTGACCTTCCGGTGCGATGCTGCAGCCTTCAACTGCTTCCCCTTGTTTGGATTGTGCCCCGGCGAAACATGGGCAACCATGGACTCTCCACGGTGCCCCCTTACCAGAAACGATATTATCAGGGCCGGCCAACCCGTCCAACCCTTTTTTCGCCCCCCATCCAGAGTGCTGGATCACCTTTGGGCATCGCCCGTAACATATTGTCCAAGAAAGCCTTCGAGCCGAATCGGATGATTGGATCGGCGCGGCAAATCCTGCGTCGAGTCTCTGGAGTAGCGCGGCCTAGAAAGCCTGACTCAGGCCGACAAAGAGCGTCCTTCGTCCGTCCACGAGGCCCCAGGCATGGTCGATTCGAACCGTGGGGCCGGCGAGCAGCGAGAAACGCAGTCCCACTCCGACGTCGAGTAGCCACTTTGCGGCGCTGCCCTGGGCGGGCCGCCACACCGACGCCGTATCGGCGAACGCCACAGCCCCGAAATCCCACGAGGTCCGGTGCCGGAGCCGCTGACGCCAGTCCGCGTTGACGAGAAGCACGGAGCGGCCGATCGGATTCGCGCCGAGAGCGCCACCGCGCGTGAGCGGGTGCGCCCGCAGGGGCAGGTCCGACTCCGGGCTCACGCCGGGCGCGTACATCTCGTCCACGGGCACGCCGTCGCTTCCCCACCCGCCACGCACGCGCACGGCGAGCACCGAGCGCTCCACCGACAGTCCCTCGGGCCTGGACAACACCGCGTCGTAGCGCATCTCGCCGTCGGCCTGGGCGTAACCCACGTCGGAGCCAGTCGCGGCGCCCGCGGCGAAGAGGCGGACCGTGGCGTCGAGGCGATGCCGGCGCGTCTCGACGAGGCGCGTGTCCAGCCCGGCCTCGACGCCCACGAGCCGCCCCGCCGGCGCGTCCTCGCGCACGGCCGAGAACTGGCGGTCGCGCGCGCGCACGCCGATGCTCGCCACCGCCCCGCCGCCGAGGACGTGACGCACGCCCGCGTCGATTCCCCGGCGCCGCATGTCGAAGGCGCTGCCCAGGTCGTAGGCCTGCTCGCCCCGGAAGCCGGCGATGCTGACGGTTCCCATCAGGCCGAACGGCCGCGGCCACTGCAGTTGCAGCGCAGTCTCGGGCCGGTTCTCCTGCCAGCGCCAGGACCCGCCGAGGCTGACGCCCGTGCCGCCGAGGTTGCTGTAGCGCAGGCGCAGGCGCCTCCAGGCGAGGTTCACGCCGGTGGCGACCAGGAAGTCCACGGGGCCGGCGGCGAAGCCGTGGCGCTCGGCCAGGGCGACCTCGAGGTCGGCCGTGCCGTCGCCGCGCGGCCGCGGGCGGAGGGTGATCCGCTCGAAGACGCCCGTCTCCTCGAGCCGGCGGCGCGCTGCCCGCAGACCCGCGACCGTGAGCGTCTCGCCCTCGCCGAGGCCGATCTCGCGGCGGGCGACGCGGTCGCTGGTGTGGCGCAGGCCAGCAGACCTCGAGGGAATGGAGCGTCGGCTGGCCGAGCGGGTTCCAGGCCGCGAGTGCCTCGAGCTCGCGGCCGGCCAGGTGGAGGGAGGAGGCGAGCAAGTCGCGCGCGTAGGCGTCCTCGCGGAGCGTCAACGATCGGCGCAGGTCGGCGGCGGCTTCTTCGTAGCGGCCCTCCAGGAACCGCAGGCCGCCGCGCTCGGTCCACGCCTCGGGCCGGCCCGGCCCGAGCGCGATCGCCCGGTCGAGCGCGGCCCCGGCCTCGGCTCGCCGCTCTCGCCCCAGCTCCAGCGCGTGGGCGACGAGACCGTCGTAGCTGTCATCCCGAGTCACGACCGGCGGCACGCCGGTCGCCTTGAGCCATGACTTGTCATCCCGAGGAGCACCGTCCGAGCCGGGCGACGAGGGATCCGCAATCTCGGCAGATCCCTCGGGACCGGGCAGACGAGAGTCCTCCGGGGTGACCAGCAGTGCCCAGTGCCCGGTCCTCGCCCACTTCTCCTCGAGATCAAGCATTGCGATCCGCCGGTTCGCGCCCCGGTCCGGGTCGTGGACGATCACCTCCCCGCGCATCTCGTCGATGCCCACCGCGACGACGTCGTGCCGCCGCCCGTGCCCCGCGTCGATCGCCAGGACGAGGGGCCGACCCTTCGCCAGATGGTCACGCAGGATGGCCAGGTCGCCGGCGAACGCGATCGCCACCATCCCCTGCTCGCGGGCGAATCTCGCGAGGCGCTCTCCACGGATCCCCTGCAGCTCCTTCTCGACCAGTGCCCCGGCGATCGCGTCGTGCGAGGCGTCCTGGCCCCAGTAGCCCATCACCATCGCGAGCGCCGCCGCGCCGCACGTGTCCTTCTGCTGCGGGACGAACGGCACCTGCAACTGGACCGCGGCAGCGAGAAGCAGGGCGCTCAGCACGGCCTTCGGATCTTCAAGGGGCGTGCCGCGGGGTCCTTTGTCTCAACTCATTGACAACGCTCGGTTTGGCGAGAGCGGGACCGACCCCGCTTGTCCTCCTTCGGGGACAATCGCTTTTCCTTCGCTTTTCCGCCCCGACCGGACCCAGTGCGGACTGCTTTTCGGGCTAGCATCGCTCGACACGGCGGGGTTCTCCCGCCGCTCTCCCGAAAGGACGAAGGAGACGACGATGGCTGAGGACAAGCAGGAGCGGGCCAAGGCGATCGAGGCCGCCCTCGCGCAGATCGACAAGCAGTTCGGCAAGGGCTCGATCATGCGGCTCGGGAGCCGCGAGAAGGTCGACGTCCCCGCCATCCCCACGGGATCGCTCTCCCTCGACGCCGCGCTCGGCGTGGGCGGCGTGCCCCGCGGCCGCGTGATCGAGATCTTCGGCCCGGAGTCCTCGGGCAAGACGACGCTCTGCCCTCCACGTGATCGCCGAGGCGCAGCGGCGCGGCGGCATGGCCGCGTTCGTGGACGCCGAGCACGCCCTCGACGCCGTCTACGCCGGCAAGCTGGGCGTCGACATCGACAACCTCCTCGTCTCCCAGCCCGACAGCGGCGAGCAGGCGCTCGAGATCGCCGAGGTGCTCATCCGCTCCGGCGCGGTCGACGTCCTGGTGGTGGACTCGGTGGCCGCCCTCGTCCCCCGCTCCGAGCTCGAGGGCGAGATGGGCGACGCCCAGATGGGCCTGCAGGCCCGGCTCATGAGCCAGGCGCTCCGCAAGCTCACCGCCATCGTCTCGAAGAGCAAGACGTGCCTCATCTTCATCAACCAGCTGCGCGAGAAGATCGGCGTGATGTTCGGCAACCCCGAGACCACGACCGGCGGCCGCGCCCTCAAGTTCTACTCGTCGGTGCGCCTCGACATCCGCCGCATCGCGTCGCTCAAGGAGGGCGAGGCGGTCGTGGGCAGCCGCGCGAAGGTGAAGGTGGTCAAGAACAAGGTGGCGCCGCCCTTCCGCGAGGCCGAGTTCGACATCCTCTACGGCGAGGGCATCAGCAAGGAGGGCGACCTCCTCGACCTCGGCGTCGACCACAAGATCATCGAGAAGTCGGGCGCCTGGTACGCCATCGACGGCGAGCGCATGGGCCAGGGCCGCGAGAACGCGCGGCAGTTCCTGAAGGACAACCCCGACATCCGGCGCGAAGTGGACAGCCGCCTGCGGCAGGGTCTCGGGCTCCCCGTGCTCGAGGACGCGGCGGTCGCCGCCGCCGCGCGCGCCGAGAAGCCGGAGAAGGGCTCCGTCGTCCCGATGCCGGAGAAGAAGAAGGCGTAGGCGAGCCGGCCCCGCGACGAGGGGGCCCGCTCACGGCGTCATGAGCCAGAGCTCGCTTTTTCCCGTCTTGCGGTCGTTGGCCTCGTAGACCAGGCGGCGACCGTCCGCCGACAGCGTGAACCGCCGCTTGAACGCATGACGGTTCTTCAGCCGCCGCGGCGCCTCGTCTCCCGGCCGGACGAGGTGGAGATCCGCCGCCTCCTCTCCCGTCATGACCTTCGAGAGGCCGGTGTCGACGTCCTTGATCGGCCCGGCGTAGACCACCTGGTCGCCACAAACCGCGACCGCGGCCGGATCGAACAGTTCGATCGGCGTCTGGACGAGCGGCTGCTTGCCGCTCCCGTCGGCGCCCATCACCCACAGCTCCGCCCGGGACCTTCCCGGTGGCTGGTGCACGTAGACGATCCGCCCCTCCGCCGTCCAGCGCGGGCTCGACGAGTGGCCGTCGACGGTGAGCGCGGTCATGGCCCCGGTATCGGCGTCGACTGCGAAGAGGTCGCCGAGGACGGAGCTGACTCCTCCTGCCCCGGGCTTGGCGAGGCCCCGTGCCTCCATCGCGCGAGCCAGGTCGCGGCGGCCCTCGTAGGAGTCCTTGCCGCGGCGAGCGGCCGCGGCGGCCTCGGGCAGCTCCTCGGGGAACCGCGCGAGCACTAGCGTCGGCGACCGGGGAGAAAACGCCAGGCGGTTTCCCGTGCCCTGGTGGAGCCGGCGAATGCTGCCGTCAACGGCGCTGACGAGGCACACCCCGTCCCAGACCTCCCCGAGCTCGGTCGGGACGCCCCCTTCCTCGGTGCTCGTCGTCGCCATTGCCTCTGGCCGCTCGTGACAGAACATCCCGATCGACAGCCCGTCCGGGGACCAGGTCGGGCTCGACCCGGCGGCAAGCTCCCTCCGCGCGCCCGTTTCTGCGTCCGCAACGAACACGGCTTCCTCACCCATCTCCCCCTCGGTGAGCGCCGAGAACGCGATCTCCCGGCCGTCAGGCGACCAGGCGACTCCGGCGCCGTCCTCGACGAAGGCGCTCGCCCGGCCGAGCGTGCGCGAGCGGCCCGTGTTCAGGTCGTACACGTTGAGCGTGGCGGCGCCCGCGGGAGCGGTGAAGAACGCGATGCGGTCGCCCTGCGGAGAAAAGACGGGACTCCTCCCCGCGATCAGGCGGCTCGGGCCCGAGAAGAGCCAGAAGCCCCCCCCGACCAGGACTGCGGCCATGGCGCCAAGGCCGAGCCACAGTCCCCGGTGCGAGGACGCGGGACGGGTCGGGCGAGCCACCGGTTCGGCGATGCGCTTCACCGGATGCGCCGCCGTCACGGCCGGCGGAGAGCGCGGCACGGCGCCGCGCAAGACGGCGATTCGGTTCCTTGCCAGAGCGTTGCCCGGGTCGATGCCGAGGAGCCGCTCGAGCGCATCTATCGCGGCGTCCTTCAGCTCCGCGCGCTCATGGAGGTCGGCCACCTCGAAATAGAGCCCCTTGGCATCCGGCCGGGCGGCGATCTGCTCCTCGAGAGCGGCCACCTGGGCGGCGACGTACGCGGGCAGCTCAGGGCGGGCGGCGGGCGCCGCCGGGCTCGGGTGCTGCGGCGCGAGTCCCAGCGGCGTCACCTCGATCGCCTCTTCGTCCATCGAGGCGGAGCACGCGGTGCACTCCAACACGTCGGGAGGGTTCATCTCCTGGCAGCGGGGGCAGGGGACGAAGTCCATCACGGCCATCACGGCCTCCCTTCGGCGCCGCGGCGCGGGAGACCGGCCGCACGCAGGGCGATCGCGACGAGCGCCCCGAACGCGAACCCGCCGAGGTGGGCGCGGAAGGCGACGCCCACGTCGATGCTCGTCGTCATGAGGGTCCAGAAGACCTGCTCCACCACCCACAGGCCCAGGAACACGGCGGCGGGCAGCGAGAAGAAACGGATGCGCGGGGCGAGCGACAGGGCCGCGACGAGCGCGAGGCGCATCGGCTCGCGCGCGTGGGCCACGGCGAAGAAGCCCATCAGTCCGGCCACTGCCCCCGAGGCCCCAACGGCCGGCTCCGTGCTCCCGGGCGCGAACGCGGCGTGGGCGAGGGCGGCGACGATCCCCGAGACGAGATAGAGCCCCGCGACGAGCGCCCCTCCCCACACGGATTCGACGAGCCCCCCCACCGCCCAGAGGAAGATCATGTTGAGGAGCAGGTGGACGAGGTCCGCGTGCAGGAACTGGTGGGCGACGAGCCGAGGTACTGTGATCTCCGCCGGCACGAAGCCCCAGCGGTAGAGGGGGTGCCCCTGGCGCAGCCCGCGCCGCTCCTCGACGCACTGCTCGAGCCGCGCGCGGAGCTCTCCCTCCGGCACCGTGTCGCGCCACGTGCCGTCCGCGGCCAGGTAGTCCAGGGCGGACGCGTGGCGCTTCCGTGCCTCGCCCAGGTCCGGCTGGTCCCGCGCCAGCAGGCCCAGCGTCCAGTCGGCGATCCGCTCGAGCCGCGCCTCCTCGGCCGCCGCCCGCGCGGCGTCGAATCGGGACGTCCAGAAGAAAACGAGGACGCTCAGCGCCACGAGCCCCACCGTCACCCGCGGCAGCCGGGGCAGGTCGGCGTCCGGGCCGAGCGGGATGAGCAGGATCAAAGAGGGCCGCTCACGGCTTCATGAGCCAGAGCTCGCTCAGGCCCGTCTTGCGATCGTTGGCCTCGTAGACCAGGCGGCGACCGTCCGCCGACAGCGTGAACCGCTGCTTGAAAGTGTGACGGTTCTTCAGCCGCCGCGCGGTCGTGTCTCCCAGCCGCACGAGGTGGAGGTCCGCCGGCTGCTCTCCGGTCATGACCTGGGCGAGACCGGCGTTGACGTCCTTGATCGGCGCGGCGTAGACCACCCGGTCGCCACCAACCGCGACCGCGGCCGGATCGAACAGCTCGATCGGAGCCTGCAGGAGCGGCTGCTTGCCGCTCCCGTCGGCGCCCATCACCCACAGCTCCGCCCGCGACCCTTCCGGCGGCTGGTGCAGGTAGACGATCCGCCCCTCCGGCGTCCAGCGCGGGCTCGACGAGCGGCCGTCGGTGGTGAGCGCGGTCAGTGCCCCGGTATCGGCGTCGACGGCGAACAGGTCGCCGAGGACGGAGCCGACCGCTCCTGCCCCGCGCTTGTCGAGGCCGCGTGCCTCGATCGCGCGACCCAGGTCGCGGCTGCCTTCGTAGAAGTTCGTGGCCCGGCCGGCGACCGCTTCGTCGGCCAGCGACTGGATCCCGTCGTCGCCACTTCCCGACGCGGCGGTCCCGGTGCCCTCGGCCAGCTCTTCGGGGAAGCGCTCGAGCACGAGCGTCTGCGCCCGGGGAGAGAACGCCAGACGGTTTCCCGTGCCCGGGTGGAGGCGGCGAATGCTGCCGTCAGCCACGCTGACGAGGCACACTCCGTACCAACCCTCCCCGAACCCGGTCGGGACGTCCCCTTCCGCGGTGCTCATCGTCGCCAACACCCTGGGCCGCTCGTGGCAGAACATCCCGATCGAAAGGCCGTCCGGGGACCAGGAAGGACTCGACCCCGTGGCCAGGGGGCGCCGCGCGCCCATCTCCGCGTCCGCCACGAACACGGCTTCCTCGCCCATCTCCCCCTCGGCGGGCGCCGAGAAGGCGATCTGTCGGCCGTCCGGCGACCACGCGACTCCGGCCCCGTCCACGCCGAAGCCGCTCGCCCGGCCGAGGGCGCGCGAGCGGCCCGTCTTCAGCTCGTACACGTTCAGCGTCGCTCCGCCCGCGGCCTCGGTGAAGAAGGCGAAGCGGTCGCCCTGTGGAGAGAAGACGGGGCTCCGCCCCGCGACCAGGCGGCTCGGGCCCGACAGGAGCCATATGCCCCCCGCGATCAGGACCACGGCGAGGGCGCCGAGGCCGATCCAGAGCCCCCGGCGCGACGAGCCGCGGCCGGCGGAGCGAGCCACCGGGCGGGCCGGCCGCGTCACGGGATGCACCGTCACGGTCGGAGGGGCGTGGCGCACGGTGCCCCGCAGCACGTCGATCCGGTGCTTCGCGAGCGCGTTGGCCGGATCGACGCCGAGGAGCCGCTCGAGCACGGCGATGGCGGCGTCCTTCTGCCCCGCGTGCTGATGGAGGTCGGCCAGCTTGATGTAGAGCCCCTTGGCGTCCGGCCGGGCGGCGATCTGTTGCTCGAGGGCCGCGGCCTGCGCGGCGACGTCGGGAGGCGGCTCGCGGTGCGGGGCGGCGGCCGGCGTCGCGGTCGCGCGTGGCGGAGGAGCGGCGGCCGGCGGCAGGGGCGGGACGCCCGACGGGCGTAGAGGTGGCGACGCGGCGGCCGTTGGCGACGCCGGAGTGGCCTGCGGCGGCTCGGGTGCGGCCTCCTCGGGCTCGGCGTCGGGCTCCCGCGCGAGTCCCAGCGGCGCCACCTCGATCGGCTCCTCGTCCATGGAGGCGCCGCACGCGGTGCACTTCACCTCGTTGGGAGGGTTCATCTCCTGGCAGCGTGGGCAGGGGACGAAGTCCATGATGACCTCCCTACGACGCCGGCGCGTGGGGCCTTCCCCACCTGCTCGGCGCTCGCGCCGTTCTCGAGGCGAATGCTACAGGATTCGCCTCACGGCCGGATGTGAGCCACGTGCTTTGACCCTCCCCCGGGCCTATGGTTGAATTGGGGTTCGCCCGCTGGCCTGGTAGCTCAGCTGGTAGAGCAGCGGACTGAAAATCCGCGTGTCGGCGGTTCAACTCCGTCCCAGGCCACCAATCCCGCTGCGGATCCTTCCCGTCAGCTGTCTGCGGCCTTCTAATCCCGGCCACTACCTGGCTGCCCCTTTCCCGCCCCTGACCGCCGAGAGCCTCGGCGCGGCGGGGGGCTGTGGTCGCTGGCGGTGTCCCGCTTGTGGCCCCGGCTAGCAAGGGAGCTAGAATGCTCCGACCCCAGCCCGGCCAGACAGGGAATCACCGCGCGAGGAACGCCTTGCTCAAGGTGGCCGTCTACTGGAGGCCGCTGGCGGGTCACGAGAACGAAGCTTCGAGTCGTACCCTGGAGGCTGGACATGATCGGCCGGAACGTCTCCCACTACCAGATCCTCGAGAAGCTGGGCGAAGGAGGGATGGGAGTCGTCTATCGTGCCCACGACACGCGCCTCGATCGCACTGTGGCCATCAAGATCGTGCACGCGGACGCCGTCGCGAGCCGCCAGCGGAGAGAGCGCTTCGCCCGCGAGGCGAGGGCCGCCTCGGCCCTCAACCACTCCCACATCGTCACCATCCACGACATCGACCGGGACTCCTCCGAGGGAGTCGATCGTGACTTCATCGTCATGGAGTACGTCGACGGCACCTCCCTCGGCCGGTTGCTGGAGAAGAAGCTCCTTCCGGTCCCTGAGGCGCTCGACTACGCCGTACAGATCGCGAGCGCGCTCGGCGCGGCGCACGCGGCCGGTATCGTCCACCGCGACGTGAAGCCGGCGAACGTCATGCTCTCGAAGAGCGGCGAGGCGAAGCTCGTGGACTTCGGCCTGGCCAAGCTGGTCGAGCCGCAGTCCGGGGGCGACTCGACGCCGACGGTCTCGGCGGGCCTCCGGACCGAGCAGGGAACGGTTCTCGGCACGCCCTCCTACATGTCGCCCGAGCAGGCCGAAGGCCGGCCGGTGGACGGCCGAAGCGACGTCTTCTCCTTCGGTTCAGTGCTGTACGAGATGCTTACCGGTCACCGTCCGTTCCAGGGTGATTCGCAGGTCTCGGTCCGCAAGGCCGTTCTCACCGCGACACCGCCCCCTCCCCGGACGCTGCGCGCCGAGATCCCTCCCGACGTGGAGCGCATCGTGTTCCGGTGTCTCCAGAAGGAGCCCGAGGCCCGCTATCCGTCCGGTGCCGAGCTGCTCCGTGACCTCGATAAGGCTCGCAAGCGAGCCGAGGTTGGGCCCCCTCTCTGGCGCCGGTCGCGTGTGGCCGTCCCCGTGGGGTTCGCCCTTGTCGCTCTCCTCTCCGCGGGGACATGGCTCTGGGTGCGGAGCGCGCGGATCGAGCGAGCGCGGCGCGCTCTGCCGGAGATCGCACGCCTCGATGCCGAGGACGACAACGTGGCCGCCTTCCGGCTGGGGCGGCAGGTCCTGCCTTACCTGGCCGGAGACGCCGAGGCCCAGCGCCTGTGGGAGTCGCTCACGTTCGAGTACTCCGTGGACACCGAGCCCGAAGGCGCGGACGTCAGCTGGAAGAGCTACAGCGAGACGCAGAGCGCGTGGGAAGCCCTTGGCCGGACGCCGATCCAGAACGTCCGGCTCACCAAGATGCGTCCACGGTGGCGGATCCAGAAGCCGGGGTTCGAGCCTGTCGAGGTTGCTCCGGGTGGCTGGGCGCTTAACGTCAAGCTGCACGCCAAGGGCTCCGTGCCGAAGGGGATGGTCTGGGTTCCCGGCGGCGAGACGGTTGTCGAGGGCAAGACCGTCGAGCGGGACGGCTTCTGGCTCGACCAGTACGAGGTGACCAACCGGCAGTTCCAGGCGTTCGTCGACGCCGGCGGCTATCGGAAGCACCAGTACTGGAAATCGCCCTTCGTCGAAGAGGGCCGCGAGGTTTCCTGGGAAGAAGCCATACAGAGGCTGGTCGACCGGACCGGGCGCCCCGGCCCTTCCACGTGGGAGGCAGGGGGCTACCCCGCGGGTGAGGACGACTACCCCGTGCGCGGCGTGAGCTGGTACGAGGCGGCGGCCTATGCCGAGTTCGCCGGAAAGAGCCTGCCGACCGTACACCACTGGCTCGCAGCGACGGACCCCTTCCCGCCGCCCGCGCTGCTCACCCTGTCGAACTTCGACGGGAAGGGGCCGGCCCGAGTCGGGACCCGTCAGGGGCTCGGGCGCGTTGGGACCTACGACATGGCGGGAAACGTCAAGGAGTGGTGCTGGAACGCCTCGGGCGCGAAGCGCTACACGCTCGGCGGCGGCTGGGACGAGCCCGTCTACATGTACCGGTCAAAGCACGCCCAGCCGTCCTTCGAGCGCCGGGAGAATGACGGCTTCCGCTGTGCGAAGTACGAGAAGCCGCCCGCCGCGGACCTGCTCGCGCCGATCCTGAGGATCTGGCGTGACTACTCGCGCGAAAAGCCAGTCGACGAGACGGCGTTCGCGGTTTTCCGGAGCATCTACGCCTACGACCGCACTCCTCTCAATCCGGTGGTCGAGCGGCTGCCGAGCGCCTCGCCTAACTGGACCAAGGAGAAGATCACGATGAATGCCGCCTACGGGGGCGAGAAGCTCATCGCGTACCTCTTCCTGCCCACGAATGCGTCACCTCCCTTCCAGGCGGTGGTCTACTTCCCGGGCTCGGGAGCGGAGGTCCTGCCCCGGCTCTTGGAGCCCGAGCTCAACTTCTTCGATTTCGTGATCCGCAGCGGTCGGGCCGTTCTCAATCCGATCTACAAGAACACCTACGAGAGGCGGCTCAAGGATGAGCCACCCTGGCCGTCACGCGCCTACCGCGATCTCGAGATCCAGCAAGTTCAGGACGTCGGGCGCTCGGTCGACTACCTGGAGACCCGCTCGGACATCGACAAGGACAAGCTGGCGTACTACGGCTTCAGTTGGGGCGCCAACATGGGGCTCCGGGTCACCGCCCTCGACGACCGCTTCAAGGCGAGCATCCTCATGGCCGGGGGGCTCGACAGCTCCGACACGGCGGGAATGCCGGAGATCGACGAGCTGAACTTCGCCCCGCGGGTCAGGATTCCGACGCTCATGCTCAGCGGCCGGGACGACTTCCGCTTCCCGCTCGAGCTGTCCCAGAAGCCCATGTTCCGGCTCCTCGGGACAAAGGCAGACGACAAGCGTCACGTCCTGTTCGACGGCGGCCACATCCCGGGACGGCTGGCGCCGGTCAAGCCCACGCTGGAGTGGTTGGACCGCTACCTCGGGCCGGTCAACGGCAACTGACGCATCCGCGGTCTGGGTCATCTTCGGCTCGGTCTTGGGGCTCGTTGGACGCGACTCTCAGTCTCTGGGTCCTAGGTTGCGACTGGCCCCGGCTTCGAGTCCGCCTTGCCGGCGCGGCTGACTCCACTTGCCCCTGACTTGCCCCTGACCAACAGAAACCAAAGGGGACCAACGGGCTTTCGAGAGGAGAGAAAAGGCCGGGAACCTGCTGATTAGCCTGCGTTGGCCCTCGTTGGCTGCTGTTGGTCATGGGGTTTGGGGCGTCTGGAAATCCGCGTGTCGGCGGTTCAACTCCGTCCCAGGCCACCACCCTCTCGATGAACTGGCGGATGTGCGAAGGCTGCAAGAGAGGTCGCTTGTGCCCGGACTGTGCCCGCTCTCGCGACAGGCCGTCAGTTGGCCGGCGCGAGCTCCTCGACCTTGCGGCCGTAGTTGGCCGGAGGCGTGGCGGCGAGCTTCGCGAGAGCTTCCCCCTTTACGATGCCGGAAGCTCCTGTTTCCTCCGCGGCGGATTGCCGTCGCACTTCGGACAGAACACGAAGTCGCGGCGCAGAGGCTCCACTTCCGGCGGCGTACCTCGGACGATGCGGCCGATTGTGTCAAGCGTGAAGTCGCAGAGCTGCTCCACGGCTGCGACGTACCGCAGCCTCGCCTGCCGCTCGGTCACGAGAAAGCCGACAATCGTGGCCACGCCGACCAACCCAAGCACGCGGCTCGGCTCGATGGCCACGACGAAGCAGGCCACGAAAGCCACACAGACCATCACCCGCTGGACATGCCAGTACCACCCCGGGACAAAGGCTGCCGGTGTGGTCATCGCCAAACCGCCCGGGCCGCCGCAGCGCCTGCAGCGGAACGCG
Source organism: uncultured Acidobacteriota bacterium (assembly GCA_963697835.1). Classification (GTDB taxonomy): domain Bacteria; phylum Acidobacteriota; class Vicinamibacteria; order Fen-336; family Fen-336; genus DATBSL01. The sequence continues at coordinate 1,114,246 of CAVOPG010000002.1, forward strand.
GGATCGCTGTCCGCCGACGGCGACCAGATCCTCTCGCTCTCGGTCATCGGCTGATCTCCACCTCGTGAGCAACGACGCTCTCACGAGAATCGGCGTGTCGGCGGTTCAACTCCGTCCCAGGCCACCAACTCTCAGGTCACGCAGCCAGCCACGATCCGAGTCGAATCTTCTGAGCGGAGGGTCAGGCGCGCTTCTCCTTATCGAACCTTACCGCCGTGCTTCTTCGCCAGCACTAGAGGCCCGTCGCCGTCGCCGTTGGCACGGCCAAAGAAGCCGCGGGCCTCTTTGTAGTCTCCAACCGGAATCGCTGCGGCCATGACGGTAAGGGAGCGGCGACAGGTCAGGTAGCCGTCCCTGGCGTCGCACGATGACGAATGCACACCGAAGGCCGTCTTCCCCTGTGCCGGCTGTGGCATCTCGTCGACCTCGAAGCCTTCCGGAAGCCTCATCCGCATGGTTTCTTCGAACGACCGCGAGTTCAATTGCACCGGATACTGCCGCGTGGTCGCCGACAAAGCGATGCGGTTTCGGACCGGCAGGACGTTGGTGTTCACGACGAGCATGGTGCCACGCATCGATTTCGCGTATCGCGGTGTCCGGAACTCCACCGTCACCCGAACGCTGTCGTTCGAATCTTCCGTCACGTCCAGCGCGCTGATCTGAGCACCCGAGCCGGTTCCCGCGACCCAATCCTCCATCCGCTTGCGGTAGTCGCCCGTCGTCAGGGCTTGGCGCTCGTTGCGATACGCTGCCGCGGCGTGACCGCTGGCCTCCTCCTCCACTCTGCCCGCAAGCGTGCCATCCTCGGCCAGGGACAAGTCGAGGCGCCGCTGAATGTGGTTGGCCTCGGGCGGGCTGGAGGGCATGCGCAGCAGCGCGCCCCGGTCCGGCGCGACGAGAAGGGCCTGGCTGCCCTCTTCCTCCTGCGGCAGCAAGCCCATCGGAGTGTGCGGGTCCGTGGGATCGAAGAACAGGAGGCGGCCCACCCCCGGGTACGACTCGACCGCCGCCGCGTGCGTCACCTCCTTCAGGCTCACCGCAATGATGGCGTGATTGAACTGCTGCGGTGAAGGCCAGTCCGCCCGCACTCGGGACCGATCGCCCAGGTAGATCGCCAGGGGGTAGGACTCGATACCGACCACTGTGAGCATGGCGCGCATCAGGTTGGCCTTGTCCTTGCAGTCGCCGTAGGACTTGGCGAACACCTCGCGGGCCGGATGAGGCTTGTACCCCCCGCCGCGACCGACCCCGGTCTGGATGGAGACGTAATTCACCCCCTGGACGTAGCGGCCGATCGCCTGGAGCCGCTCGAACTCCGACCCGGCGTCCAGCGTGAGCGACCGCGCCTTGTCCGAGAGCTCGCTGCTCGCCAGCGCCTGGGAAGCCGCGAGCTCGCTCAGCCAGCGCGCGACGTCCGGCCAGCTCTCGAACGCCTTGCCGATGCCCGTGCGCGCGCCCGGGGCGGGCACCAGGCTCACCGCCAGCCAGGGCGCGATGCTTGTCAGCGCGGGCCTGTACGGCTCGCGCTCTATCGGAGGAAGATCGCGAAGCTCCCAGGTGTAGGACGTGCCGACGACGGCGGGGTCTCGCTTCGGGTAGTTGTAGACGACACCGTCCGCTCGCCATCCCGAGGGCACCGAGACGGAGAAGCGCGAGACGAGGGTCGGCAGGTCGTCCTGGAATTCCCATTCGAACTGGGTGAAGACGGACTTGTCCTCCAGCACTGTCTCGTATCCGAACACGACGGCGGGACCGGCCTCGTCGGACGCGACGATCACCTGTGCGCGCACCTCGTTGTAGACGTCGTTGGGGGCCACCTCCAGGTCCAGCACGCGGTCCTTGCCGTACGTCCTGGCCCCACCGGCGGGCCAGATCATCCAACCGCGCATTCCCTTCACCTTTCCCGTGCCGGTCTGATAGACGACACGGCCGGAGGCCTCCTCGCGTCCTTCCCTCGTCAGGATGCGGACGGCGCGCCGGCGCGTCGTGGTGATCTTGCCGCCTTCCTCGACGAGCACCCGCGCTTCGTCCAGCAAGACCACGGCCTTGACGCTGGCGCGGTAACCGGGGGTGGCCGAGGCGGCGGCTTGGCGCAGCCAGGGCGGCGCGTCGTCGGCCGCACCGGCAGAGGACGCCCAGAGAATGGACGCCAAGGCGATTCCCGACCGAACGCCCTTCAGTTGGCCTCCAGCCGGAGCACGATGGTGTGGTCGTCCTGCTCCTGGACCTTGTCGAAGACCTGCTTGAGGACCGGGTAGGCCTGCGCCGGGAACATGAGGCGTCCGCCCCGTCCGAAATCGAAGCTCCGCTCGTACTTCAGAGCGGGACGCTTGGAGGACAACGTCAGCCTCGCGTCGTACTCCCCCACGTCGGCGATCTTGAACGCTCCTGGTGCCTCGGGCTTCTCCAGGACGTACCCCTCGGGCAGCTCGTAGATCACGGTATCCTTCTCCGACCAGGCGTTCGGGTAGGCCACCGGAAGTCTGCGCTCGCTGGCGCTGTAGCGCGGCGCGTAGCCCCGGGCAAAGTAAGCACACTGGAGAAACAGCCTCCGTTCGGTGCGCTGTGCGTAGCTCGGGATCTTCACGTGGTAGGTGATCCTCAAAGCCTCCGGGCCGGACACGCCTTCCACTTTGATGTTGGTCACCTCGGCGGCTCCGAAACGGCTCTTGACGTCTTCGCGAACGGACTCCTGCCGGTCCGCTGGTGACTGTCTCTGATACCGCTCTTTGCTGCCGTACGCGGACTCTCCCGTGTACGACACCACGACTTCACCTTCGAGCGCCCCGTCCGCGCCTAGCCGGAAGGTGCCCTCGCGGCGGGCGAGGGAGGCCTCGGGTGGAGCGATGGGCGTGACCACCAGCTGCGGCTCCTTGGGGTCGCTGATCAGCACAGTCTGGCCCTGCTCGTTCCATCGCAGCATTCCGAAAGGCAGCAGGGGACTCGCAGGATCGCAGAACCTCCACGTATCGCCGACCTTCACTGCGACGCTGTACGTGCGGAGGAAATACGGGTCCGTGAAGTTCTGGTCGAAGGGCCCGAAGTCCCTCAGCGAGCCGCGAGCCAGCCGGGCCTCGTAGCCGAGCGCCTCGCTCAGGGCGAGGAACAGCAGCGTGATTTCGTAGCCGGTGCCGGCCTTCTGCCTCCAGGTGTCCAAGGTGTTCTTGTTCTCCTCGACCTTCTGACGGCTGTCGCGGCCGGCCTGCTCGGATCCATGAGGCGTGTCCTTGAACCCTCTGGTCGCATAGTCGAACAGCTTCCGGAGCTTGTCCTCGTCGCCTCGCGCGTCCTCCACGGCTTCCGCCGCCGCCAAGCGCATCTCGTCGTTGAGCTTGATGGCATCCCGGTAGCTCTGGTAGACCACCTTGCCCAGGCCTGCCAGTACTTCGCCGGAGGCTCGCCGGTGTCCGGCGCGTAGTACACCAGCATCCAGGCTCGAACGGCGGCCTCGGCCGGCATGTCACGCTCCTGCTTGAACGCGGGGAGGTCGGCGGCGGAGGTCATGTAGAAGCCGTCTTTCTCCTTGGTGAACGCGCCGGACCTCAGATGGACGCTCCAGTTGCGCATGCCGTACGGGAAGGCCGGGCTGTGGATCGGCTTGATGTGATACCGCACGACGTGGAGGGGGATGTCCCGCTGAAACTGGAGCGGGATGTAGTTCGTGATGCGGTCGTCGAGGGTTTCCTTCCAGCGATACTCGATGATCGACCCCACCTGGAGCCCCGGCAGGGCGAAGGATTTCGCCTTCACCTTCAGCCCTCCCGCCTTCACGAGGGTGCGGTCGTAGACGCTGGCCTTGTCGAGATCGGCGATCGTGCCGTCGGGCCGGATCGTGCGGGCGGAAATGTCGGTCTCGGCGGTTCGCACGGCGTCGTCCTTCGGCTGCATCACCGCCCTCCACGGCTGAGACGGCCCGACGACCTTGGACGGCTCGGCCACGGGCGGGGCCGACCTTCTCGTGGAACTCCGGCGGTCTTTCCTCCGCAAGTCTCACCGTCCGGGTCGATCCGGCGGACGAATGCCTGCAGCCGGACTATGCGGCCTGCACGCGCTGGTGGCACGACGGGAGCACGATCACTCGTGCCGAGCTGATCTTCCCCGAGCCCAAGTATGCTCTGAACGACAGCCTCGCGATGCATATGATGGGCTACGCGATCGGCCTCAGCGACTGGGCCCAGTCCAACGCGGTGATGAACCCGAGCTGGAGGGGGCGCTCAGCCACCTTCCACGAGCTTGAGCAGAATGCCATTCACATGATGTACCAGCACCGCAACCCCGGGAACCTGCTCCAAGACCGGGACCCCGCCTTCCCGAGCTCGACGAGGGCGTCGGGAGTCGAGGTCCGCCGCGAGTACGGAGGGCCTTGGTAGGGAGAGGTGGTTGGTCGGAGCTACCGCTGAGCTGCCGAGCGGAGTGGTGAGTCTCGAATCCCGATCGGGCGTCGCCCACCCTCCTGGGATCCCCCTAGGTTTCTCGTTGACTCTCCCTTCACTTTCCCCAGGCTAACTGACGGCAACCGTCTCTCGCCTAGACCAATCTCCGCTCGCCCTCGGCCTGAGCCGCTGTCACGGCGTGGTTGGTGACGTTTGGCCGCGCTTGGCAGCATCGCCGTCCGCCAATGCTGCTCGCTGGCGTCAACGGGTCGATTGCGGCTGGGTGTAGCGCGAGGACCGTTCGCCTGTAGACCAAGCCGCAGCGGCGCGCCTCTTCAGGCAGCCTGCTTGCACGAAGCACTGGGCCCTAGGCGAGCATCCGGGTTGTGCTACTCCAGGGTCTCGCAGGCCTTCGAGCACCGGACCTCGGATGCCGTTCGCTCCACGAGGTCTAGCCCCTTTCCGGCACCGAAGCAGATTCGACCGGTATGATCGCCGCAGAAGGATCGCACGCCCCCGGGATGGTGTCGGTGGTCCAGACCTTCGGCGAGGGGGCGAAGTTCCACCCCCACGTCCACGCACTGTGTTCGCGGGGGGGCTGGACGGCTTCGGGGGAGTGGATCCCGCTGCCGTATGTGGATGAGGGAGCGGCCGAGACGCTCTTCCGACACAAGGTGCTCGCTCTGCTCCGCCGCAGGGGGCTGCAGAGCCAGGAGCGGATCGAGCTGCTGGATTCGTGGAGGCGAAGCGGCTTCTCCGTGCACAACCGGGTCTTCGTGCATCCCCGCGATGGGCGCGAGTTCGAGGCGCTCGTCCGCTACATGATGCGACCCCCGGTGAGCCTCTCGCGGCTGCACTTCACCCCCGGCTCGCACGAGGTCGTCTACCTGCCCAAGGCGGGAGACGACAACACTCGAACCGACCCAAGGCGAGAGGATCGACGCGATGGAGTTGCGGCAGCGGCGTGCTTCGCACCGCTGCCGCCTCTTCCCGCCGCTGATGCGGACGGGTCCGTCGCCCGGGTCCTCGTGCAGATCCCGAATCCCACGCGTCACCTCCTGCGCTACTACGGCGCCAACTCGAACGCCACCCGCGGCAAGCGCGAGAAGGCCGCCGCCTCGGCCGAGCCCTCCTCCCCACACGAGGCGCCCGAGGATCCAGCGATACCTGACGGACCGCACCGCGCCGCCCTCCGGCACCGTTGGGCCGAGTTGATCCGCCGGGTCTACGAAGTCGACCCCCTCATCTGTCCTCGCTGCGGAAGCGAGATGCGCGTGATCGACCGCAGCCTCGACCACCTCCGCAGGCGCGACAAGATCCCTCGCCCGCCTCCGCTCTCCGCGCAGCCCCTGGCCACCCCCGCTTGAGATCCGCCCCGCGCGCCGCAGTCAGGCAGCGAGGAACGGCAGACGTGTCGGCCCGTCGTCCGTCCCCAAGCCTTCACGCGGCCCTGGGCCCTCACTTCACCCAGGGGCCCGGCGCCAGTTGGCCTTCCCCGCCGCCGGAGCCTCAGCCCGGCCGCCCCATTACTCGCCGCGAGCCGTGTCGCGCGCGCCCCGAAAAGAAAGCTCCTATCCCCACGCCAGGTCGGCCATGGGCTTGGCCACGTCGATCGTCGGGATGTGAGCGTCGTGCTTTCTTCTTTAGGCGATCTGCAGCTCGATCAAGGCGCGGTCGCCCCATGGCTGGAGATGGTAGACTCCAGCACGCATAGTCCCCGAGAGTGACTGACGGAGTCGGCAGGCCACGGCGGGAGCGGGAGGTCGTGCTGGGCAAGATCCTCGCCGAAATCGGACCTGGGGCCCCGGTCGTGGTGCTCGTGTCAGCGATCCTCACGTGCTGCCCGACCGCCGCCGGTTCTCCCGTGCTGAACTCGTCATCCGAGGAAGCTGAGCGCAACCCTGTCGTGCGGCTGCTACCGTACGGCACTCCAGAGATCGAGGCAGATCACCAGCGGGCGCTCGAAGGCAGCCCTCTAGAGGTGAGACGCCAACTCGAGCAGGCGTTCGCTTTCAGCAAGGCGGAGAAGTGGGCGGATGCGATCGCCGAATACACGAAAGTGCTGGCGATCGCTCCCCTGGCTGTGGCCTACAACGAACGCGGCATCGCGCGTGGTGAGACCGGCGACCTCGCGGGGTCACTCAGGGATCTTGACCTGGCGATCGTGGTGAATCCCCGGTATGCCCTGGCGTACCTCAACCGAGCCGTGGTCAGGGCCAAGCTGGGCAAGTGGGCAGAGGCGATCGGCGACTGCACGGCGGCGTCAACGCTCGACGCGAGGTGGTCACAGCCCTACGTTCTCCGGGGAGTGTCGCGCACTCAGCTGGGCGACTGGGCGGGGGCGCTGAAGGACTTCACCCGGGCGCTCGAGCTCGATCCGCGTCCGGCGACCTACAGTGATCGCGCCTACGCACGAAGCCAGCTAGGCGACTGGAAGGGCGCCGTTGCGGATCTTACGCAGACCTCTGTGCTCGATCCCCGGCTTGCCGCGCTTTCACTGCCGTGGCAGACCGCTGAAGCGTACTTCAGCAAGGCTCTGGGGCACGATCCCACCGACGCAGAGCTTCACTACTGTCGTGGGTATGCCCGAATGCAGGGCGACCCGATAGGCGCGCAGGCGGACTTCACCCGAGCGATCGATCTCGAAGATCGACACCGCCTGGCCTACTACATGCGTGGACTCGTGCGGGGGAGTCAGGGAGACCCTGTCGGGGCTGTGGCCGACCTGACCAGGGCCATCGAGCTCGAACCACGCTTCGCCGCCGCCCGCCTGAATCGAGGCATCGCGCGGGGCGAGCTGAGGGACTGGGCCGGGGCCCAGGCGGACTGGACCGAGGCCATCCAGACCGCGCCGAGCGACGCCATTCGTGCCGAGGCCTACGAACGCCGCGGCCTCGCCAGGGGAATGCTGGGTGATTATGCCGGCGTCGTCGAGGACTCCAGCAAGGCCTTGGAGCTCGAGCCAAGCCGTGCCGAGGCCTACGAGAACCGTGGCCTCGCTCGGCAGCAGCTAGGAGACAAGGCAGGAGCCCGGGCGGACCTCGAACGAGCATTCGCTCTCCAGCAAGACCCGAGGTTGAAGGCTCGTGTCCAGAACCTGCTGGACGCGGTACGCTAAGCTGCGTCGTCCAGGAGATGGCATGGGCCTCGACGAGCTGGCCAGCAGCCGTCCCGAACGACACGTTCGACAGCCCCCGTGCGGCGAGCCTCTCCCGCGCGTGGGCCACCATGGCCGGGGAGAGCTCGGCGCCGACGACCTCGCGGGCCTTCGAGGCGAAGGGGAAGACCAAGGCACCGGTCCCGCAGCCCACTTCGAGGATTCGCCCCGTGGGTTCGACGTGCTCGGCGACGCGATCGTGCAGCCCGGCCAGCAGGGGATCGAGGAACCGAGCGTAGATTCTCCCGTCGTAGAAGCGGCTCCGGGGGGGCCGTGGCACGCTCATGGCCCGGCCGTCGCGAAGCGGGAGAATGCGCGGATCTCGGTCAGCGTGTCTGAGCCCTGATGCTGCCTCAGCCGGCCGATCTCCGCAAGGGCGGTGGGCTCCTCCCTGCGCTGAGCGCACGCCATGGCTCCTGGTGAGGTCAACAGTTTGCCGCGCAGAGAGCTCGCCGACCGGGTCCGGAGCGAGGAACGTGGTGTCGCGGCCGCCCTCGTGGCGAGCCTCAGCCCGGCTGACCCGGGTCGCCGAAGCAGGCTGTCTACGACCAGCGGGTTCGCGGACCGCCCACACGCACCGTGAAAGACCGGGGAGTACCTGAACTGCAGCTTCGCCCCGGCTGACCGCGTGGGCTCGCTTGCCCCTGACTTGCCCCTGACCAACAGAGGCCAAACGCGGCCAATGGGTCTTCTGGGGCAAACGGGATAGCCGGAAACGTGCTGATCAGGCAGCGATAGCCCGAATTGGCCATCGTTGGCCACGAGACTGGGGGCGCTCTGAAAATCCGCGTGTCGGCGGTTCAACTCCGTCCCAGGCCACCAATCCTTCAACAACTTGCGAGCGTGAGGGTGCCCTCAGGGGGCTCGGATCGCCCCGCATGTTAGAGGGTGTTCGAGTGGGCTCACCGGGGCGACGCTGACGGACGCCAGTTGAGGAGCACTTGCATCGGGCTCGCCGTCGGGTCCTGGGTTGGGCAGATCATCAGGAAGCGCTGGCCGTCGCGGCTCGCGACGTACTGCCGCGCCATCCGCCCCGCGGCCCAAACGCTCAGACGCGTCTGGAAGAGCGCTTTCGGCGCGCCCACGGAGAACCTCGAGCCTCCAGAAACGGGTACTGCCGTGAGCACCCCGTCGAGCCCGACGTAGTAGATCTCCTTTCCGTCACCCCTCCAATAGGGCCAGACGGCTCCGTGTGGAGAGACCTGCCACTTCTCCTCTGTGACCGGAAAGCGTCGCACGTAGACCTCGAAGCGCCCCGACTCATCCGAGTAATACGCGAGCCAGCGCCCGTCGGGTGAGAGTCTCGGCTGGCGCTCCGAAAACTCGGTGGTCACGAGCGGAATCAACTTGCGATCTCCATCGAGCGGCAGCGCGCAGATGTCATAGCTTCGCCGGGTGTTCTGAACGATGAGGGTTCTTCCGTCCGGCGTTTCGTCCTGCGGTGTCTCGAAGGTGTTGCTCTCGAATAATGTCTCTTCGGCGCCACCACCGCGCACCGGCCTCCGGCGGATCTCGAGTTGCTTCGGACCCAACACCCGGTAGTACAGGAATCGGCCGTCCCGGCTGAAGAGCGGTTGGGCCGTCATGCCTCCCGACGTCAGCTTCGTAGAAACATCGCGCGTCAGGTCCAAGGTCCAGACGTCCGAATAGATGATGGTCCCGGTCGAATAGGCGGCGAGGGCCTCGTCGGGTGAGAGGCTCAAGCCGTTTGTGCCTGCAAGCGCGCTCGTCCGACGCGCAACGTTGCCCCGCCGGTCGAACCAGACGAGCGGCCGCAGGTAGCCCGTGTCCCGAAAGGCGATGATGCCGTCTCGCGAAGCCGAGAAGAGTCGAAGAAAGGCCACCTCGGCCGCGTCCACCTGCCGGACCAGTATCTCGGGCTCACCGGATGGCGCTCCCCGAGTCAGGTCCACCTGCTCCGCGACGAGCGCCTCTCCCCGGACGTAAAGCAGGCGGTCGGGCAGGAGGAACTGGCCGGCCTCATGGCTCGGCTGCAGAAGCTTGAGGGTCGGCGATTCGAGGGAACCTAGATAGATGCCCGACGTCTCCGGGTTGAAAGTCCAGACGAAGGCGAGGAAGCGCTTGCCATCGGGCAGGAAGTGCGGCCAGCGATGGAAGAGATCGCCGCGAGAGCTCTCGAGTCTCGTCGCCGCGATGGGAACGCCGCCAGAGCTCGAGACGCGGAACAAGACACCCGGCGATGTGCTGAAGAGGATGACTCCGTCCCTGCCCCAGGCGCCTCCCCACCCCTGACCCGCATCGCAGATGACCTGAGTCGCGGCGCTCTGGAGATCGATGCTCTTGAGCTTGCTCTGGGCAAAGAAGCCGAGCGACCGGCCGTCGGGGGACCAGAAGGGGTGCTCGGCACCTTCCGTGCCGGCCAGGGGATGTGGCTCTTCCTCGTCGAGACGACGCGTCCAGATCTGCGTGCGGCCTTCGTTCGCGCCCACAAGGGCGAGACGGCTGCCGTCTGGAGACAGAGCGAACCAGTCGGTCCAGGCAGCGCCCTGAGGGGGAAGGACAGAGAGAAGCATGCGCGGCCGTGTGGGCGCATCAGAGGCGTGCGAACGCAGGAGCGCGCCGACGGCCGCCAGGGTCGCCACGGCGGCCAGAGCCCAGGCGAAGCGCTCCGCGGCTCCGCGCTTCGCGCCCAGAACCGCCTCTTCCGCCACCCCCGGTACCGATGCTTCGGAGATCCACTTCAGCTCGTCCGCGAGGTCACCGGCGCTCTGCCACCGCCGGTCCGGATCCTTGGCGAGACTCTTCCGAGTCAGACGATCCAGGGCCCGCGGCGTCGACGGCTGGATCATGGACATCGGCCGCGGTTCGTCCTTCAGGATCGCGCCGATCAGGCTCGCCTGGCTCTTCCCCTCGAATGCCTGCTTACCCGTCGCCATCTCGTAGAGCACACAGCCGAGCGCCCAGATGTCCGCGCGCGCGTCCGCGTCCTTGCCCTCGAGCTGCTCCGGGGACATGTACTGATACGTGCCCAGCAGCGAGCCAGCTCCGGTCAGCGGTTTCTCCAGCGTCGGCGAATCCGACACACCACCAGCGCAATCGCCATCTCCTGTCCGCCCGCGTTTCGCGAGGCCAAAGTCCATCAGCTTCGCCCCGGCCCTCGTCAGCATCACGTTGCCGGGTTTCAAGTCGCGGTGGATCACTCCCTGGCGATGCGCCCTTGCCAACGCGTCCGCGATCTCGATCCCGTAGCGCAGCGTCTGGTCCAGAGGCAGGGGGCCTTTCTTCAGGCGATCCAGGAGCGTCTCGCCCTCCACCAGCTCCAGCACGATGAAGTCGATTCCCTGCTGGTGGCCTATGTCGTGAAGGACGCAGATGTGGGGATGGTTCAGGCTGGAGACGGCGCGCGCCTCGCGCTCGAAGCGTTGGCGGCGTTCGGGGTCCTGCGCGACCTCCGCCGGCAAGACCTTGATCGCGACGTCGCGGCCGAGCCTCGTGTCGGTGGCCCGGTAAACCTCGCCCATCCCGCCGGCGCCCAAGGGAGACCGGATCTCGTAGGGTCCGAGCTTGGTGCCAGGGTTGAGCGTCACGAATCACATCACCTTGTTGGAGCGAGGCGCCGCAGTTCGCCGAAGAAGTTCTCGAACAACACGACCTCGGCGGGCTTGCCACCTGGCTCCGCGACCTCTTGCAGGACCGCCAACCGCTGCCCGTCTGGATGCAGGTCGAAGGTCCAAAAGCCTGACAGATCTGGAAGTCGCGTCTCGCTCCATGGGCGGGGCTTGTCTGCACGAAAGGAGCCCGCTCGCTCCTCATACGATGCCACCATCAGTCGCTGGCCGAGAGTCTCGTAGAAGAGGTCTCGGCCATTTCGGGACCAGGTCGGGTATGAGCCGCCTTCCGACGAAACCTGCCACTTGCCCCCGGGGCCGGGGAAAGGTCGCACGTAGACCTCGACCCTACCCGACTCGTTCGACGAATACGCCAGCCACCGCCCGTTCGGAGAGAAGGCGGCCGCCCCTTCGTTGAAGGGGCTGTTCAGGAAGGGAGTCGGTTGGCCCGGCTTCAGCCCAGACGCCTCGTCGCCTTCGATCGGGAGAATCATGATGTCGAGATTCGCTTGTTGGTTGAATTCCTGAAAGGCAAGGCACTTGCCGCTCGGGTGCCAGGAGGTGGCGATCTGGAAATCCCCGCTCTTGGTGAGAGGCTGCGCACCGGCGGTGCCGTCCGTGCGTTGCCAGTAGAGGTTCCCTGGCTGGCCTCCTCGTAGGGAGGTGTAGGCGATGCCACGTCCGTTCGGAGCCCACACGGGATAGGAGCCGCTGGTGACGTCGAACGTGAGCCTGGACATCGTGTCCCGGCCCCACTCGTACATCCAAATGTCGGAGCTCTTTCCATCGAACACGGCCGTCACGAGCTTTGTGCCGTCCGGCGACAAACGAAGATTGCGGTATATGCCGGCCGCCGCGCGCAGCGGGGACCGCTTGCCGGTCCGGTCCAACCACTGGATTGAGAGCATCGGGGCGCTGTGGCCGGGCAGGTATACGAGCGTCCCGCTGTTCGAGAATGCAAACTGGGCCCCCCCTGTGAAGGCGAAGCCGGCCAACTCGTCAATCACCGGAACCGCCGCACCCGTCACCTCAAGCCGGGTGAGATCGAAGGGAATCGCGAATAGCGTACCTTCGTGCATGTACACCACGTGGCCGCTGCGCAGGTAGCGGCCATGGTAGCCGCCTTGGACGACCACCTTCCTCGGCCCGTGAGGAAGGCCCTGCACCACGATGCTCGCGTCCTCGTAGCCTCCGACCATGCGGTGTGCCGTGAACAGCACTGCCTTGCCTCCGGGCAGCGCCTGCGGCCAGCGGTGCGTGACTTCTCCGGCGGCCGGATCCGGCCTCGTCAGGATTTCCGTCGGCCCTCCCGACGAGGACACGCGCGACAGACCGACACCGGGCATGGAGCCCGGCGTGAAGAAGATGGTTCCATCTTCGCTCCAGGTTCCGCCGCGATCGGTTGGGGCGTCGGCCAGAACGACGGCCGCTCCTCCACCAACCGCGACGCGTTTGAGCTGTCCGTCCGCGAAGAGGGCGATCCATTGCCCGTCGGGCGAGAAGAACGGGCTACGCGCTCCCTCGGTACCCGGCAGCGGAGTGGCCTCTAGCTGGTCCAGTGGGCGCAGGAAGAGCTGCGGCCTCTCGCCCTCCTTCCGTCGGGCCACGAAGGCGAGGAGACTGCCGTCAGGCGAGAGAATCGCGGCGGGTCCCGCGTCCGTGACCTCCAAGAACGCCTCCGCGCCCAGCCTGACGCTCAGGCGCAGGGGGCGCGCGGGAGCCGCGGGGCGCACGGGCGTCCAGAGCGTCCTCGCCCCGAACGCCAACGTCAGCGCAGCCAACGCCCAGGGGAGGGCGCGACGCCACATCGGTGGGGCAACCCCAACGGCAGCTGGCTCCCCTGCCAAGACCCCGATTCCCTCTATGGCCCGGCGCACCTCGCCGATGTCGCGCAGGCGCTGCTTCGGATCGCGAACGAGACAGTCACGCAGGAGAGTACGAACGATGCCTGGGACTGTCGTGGGCAATGCGCTCCAGTCCGGTTCACGCGTGAGTACGGTCGCCAACGTGTCGCTCACCGTCTCGCCACAGAACAGCCGCCTTCCGGTCAGCATCTCGTAGAGCACGACGCCGAATGCCCAGATGTCAGCGCGCTTGTCGACCGCCTTCCCCCTGGCCTGCTCGGGGCTCATGTACGCCGCAGTCCCGAGGATGACGCCGGCCTGTGTTCCCGTGTGTGCCAGCGTGGGCGACTGCGACAGATCCGCGCTCGACGTCTCGCCGGAGGCGTCGGTGGCCCACGCTTTGGCGAGGCCGAAGTCGAGGACCTTCACCTTGCCGTCGGGCGCGAGCTTGACGTTCGCGGGCTTCAGGTCGCGGTGCACGATGCCCTTCTCGTGCGCCTCCTCGAGGGCCTCGGCGATCTGGCGCGCGATCGGGATCGCGTCCTCGACGGGCACCGGCCCGCGTTTCAATCGCTCGGCGAGGTCCTCGCCGGGAACGAGCTCCATGGCGAGGAAGTGAGCGGTCGTGCCGTCGGGAAGCGTTGCGCTCTCGAACCCATAGAGGTGAGCGATGCCGGGGTGGTTGAGGGAGGCGAGGATCTTGGCCTCCCGCTCGAAGCGGGCGAGCCGCTCGGGGTCGGCGGCGAAGGCCTCGGGGAGGAGCTTGATGGCGACGTCGCGGCCGAGCTTCGTGTCGGTGGCCCGGTAGACCTCGCCCATCCCGCCCACGCCGAGCGGCTCGGCGATCGCGTACGGACCCAGACGGCTGCCGACCGACGGACTCAACTCGAGGCTCCCACTTGCTTGATGAGTGCCCTGATTCTATCGGATCGCATGCTCGCTCGCCGGCGTGTCGAGTCTGCTCCAGGCACGCGAGTCAGCGCGACCTGCGACTGTCCCCGAGTTGTCCCCCACGGAGGCGCAAACACCCGTCGCCACGGACCGGCATGGCTGCTGATGCGGCACGCTCGGTGCTGCTCCGGCAGTCACTTAGCGTCATCGTCCTTCTTCGACTCGTCTTCGGATTGAGCTGAAAATCCGCGTGTCGGCGGTTCAACTCCGTCCCAGGCCACCAACTTACGGTTGATTACCCCCTCCGAATCCCCAGTCGAGCGCGAAGAGAAGGGTGATGAGCCTCGCAGATCTCTTGGCACTTGGGAGCCGCACGATCCTTCGGGGATAGCCGAGGGGTCTGTCGCTACTCCTCCAGCACTCGCTTCCAGGTCTTGTCCGGGTTGTAACGCTCCATCGCCTTCAAGGCGTTCAGGGTTCCGTCGCCGAGGTCCTTCTCGTAGACGGCGCCGTCGTGGCTGACGACAAAGGTCTTCACGCCGGTGACGAGGTACTCCGCCGGGACCGCCATCAACGCGAAACCGCCGATCATCACGCCCTTCACCACGAAGTCCATCTCGCCCATCGGCGCCGCCTTTCCCTGGCCCTTGAGGACCTTGAAGAAGTAGCCGTGGTAGGGCGTTGCCTTGTCCGTGTAGCCGAGCTCGATGATCCGGGCGATGTCCTCGCCAACCGGCCCTTCCCACGTTCCGTCCGGGTTACGCCAGGCCAGGCCGTCCTGCTTTCCGGGCGTGCTGATGATGCGCTGCGCGTACTGGCTGACGCCGGAACCGTCCCGCTTGAGGAGCGCGTACTCGTGCTGCGCCTCGACGTACCCGCGGCAGATCTGGATGGCGTCCAGCTCGTTCGCCCCGATCCGACGGTAGAGGACTTCCTGCCGGCCGGCCTTCGTGTCGAAGCGCCACGCCCCCTTCGTCCGGACGATCGGGATGGGGAGCGGCCAGTCCTGGTTCCCGACCGAGAGGATCGCGCGGTTGGGGTTCTTCGGGTCCGGGTCGACGGCGAGCTTCTCGCGAGCCTTTGCCGCGAAGGCCGTGGCGGCGTCCCGGTCCTTCACGGGTTCACCGGTCACGACGAGATCCTCGCCGTCCGGCCCGAGGATCGCCTTCATGGCCGGCGCGTCGAAGCTCTCCGACGCCGAGACGAGGGCTTCCGCGGCCTCGCGGGCCGTGGCGAACGTCTTCTGCGCGGCGGCGGGGGCCGGGACCGGCTTCTCTTGCGCCCCGGCGCCGGCAGAGAAGAGCACGGCGTGCGCCCCGGCGGCGATGCAGAGGAGGGAGAGCGAACGGAGGGGGCTCGAAACGTCGGGGGTCGATCTCATTTCTCGGCTCCAGGTCATCATCGCCTACCTCCGGCGCCCGCCGCCGCCCCGAGAGCCGCCGCCCCGGGAGCCCGCGCTTGAGGCACCCCTCGAGCTGTTCGCCCGGGCGCTCTGGCCGCTGTAGCCGTGGGATCCGCCACCAAGGGCGCTGGAGCCTCCCGACCCGGTCCTCGAGACGTCGCGGCTCCCGATCCGCTCGCCGCCTCCGCCTCCACTTCCGCTTCCGCGACTGCTCTGGGCAGACGCCGACGGGCTCGCGCTCCGCGCTCCAGACCGGTCGGACGCGGCACCGCTTCGAGCGCCGCTCCCCGCCGACTGCGCGCTGACTCCCGCGCCGCCCGCGCGGGCGCCTTGCGTCCCCTGCGTCCGCGCGCTGGCCTGGCCCCCGCGGGCCGTCCCGCCGTACTTGTTCGCGGTCGCCTGGTTCGCATACGGAGCAGCGCCGCGGTGCTGAGGGTTGTGGTTCCAGCTCGTGTTGCCGCTGCGATTGACGTTGGTGTTCCGGTTGATGTTGGCGTTCCGGTTGTAGTTGTTGTTGACGTTGACGTTGATGTCGTTGTGGCCCCAGCCGCAGCCGTAGCCCCAGCCACCGTGGAACGCGGCGCCGACCATCATGCCGACACCGAATGAGATCATGCTGGCCGCGAACACCGATCCCGGCGGAGGCGGTGGAGGGTAGTAGATGGGCGGGTACGCGTAGACGGGCGGACCGTAGACGACGACCGGGTTGTAGGAAGGAACGTAGACGACCTCGGGGTTCGCCTGCTGGACGACGATCACCTGCTTCTGCTCGATGACCTTCGTCTCGACCTTCTGCTGCTCGTTCGTCTTGAGCGCGCCGGTACCCTCGGCCTTCTTGCGCATCCTCTGCACGGCGTCCATGACGTCGCTCTGCTGCGCGAGGAAGGCGTTGCCGAGCTCGGTCGTCCACTGGATGTCGTCCCCGAGGCGCTTGACCGACATCGGGCAGGGCCGCCATCCCCTGGATGCTGGGGTCCCACGGTTGTTTCGCGACGGCGTCCGTCAGAGCCTTGTCTTTCAGGCCCTTGTTCTTCGCGAGCCACTGCTGGAGCTGGACGATCTCGAGCGGGTACGTGGACGCCACGAGGACCTGTCCGAGGAGCTCGTCCGGATAGAGGGCGATCGGTGCCACCAGGGAGTCGAGCCGCTCGGGCGGAAGCTTCGGCTCGTCCCCTCCGGCGGGTGCCGCGGGGCGCCGCCTGAGCGAAGAGCACCGTTTCGCCGGGGGCGAGCAAGGCCGCGCAAACGATGGCCGCGAGGCCTCGGCTGGCTCGGCTCAAGATGTCTGACCGGCTGGCCGTTCGTGACATGGCGCTCGGCTCCTTTGCTCGACAAAGTATGACAGAACCGGGCAGGTGCCGTGGATCGGCTCGACGGCGACGACCGCGCTCCGCTATCGAGGCGCGATCTGCTCGACTCTGCCCAAGCCCCGCACGCGCGCGTCCACGGCGAGGCCGAAATCCCCCCCGGCCTGGGTCACCTTGAAGAGCAGCTCGTTGCGGCCGGCCTCGAGAGGCAGCTCGACCTCGTCCTCGCCCCGCTTGAGCCCGCGCAGTACGTCGTGGGCGAAGACGCGCTTGCCGCCCAGGAACACGGCCAGTCCGTCGTCGCTGCCCATCGCCAGGTGGAGCGTCGTCGGCCGGTCCGCCTGTAGCACGAGGCGGGCGTAGGCGACGACGTCGTATGCCCCGGAATAGTGCGCGCCGAGGTCGATCCGCCCGTCCGCGAACGGAGCCGTCTTCCACGTCACGCCGGCCGGGTTCGTCTCTGGCGGCTCCGCGGTGTCGATGCTCACGAGCGGGTAGATCGGCGACAGCTCCAGCGAGCGGATCACCACGACCTCGCCCTGCGGCCGCAGGGCGAGGTGGTAGGTTCCGGGTCGCGCGAGCGCCCCCAGGGAACGGCCGAGCTCGTCCGCATACGCGCGCTGCGCGTGAGCGAGCGGCTCGAAGCTGGCGAGGCTCGGCATCATCGAGGCCGGCTTCTGCAGCCCCATCAGGCGCCAGGCCTCGAAGTGCTTGCGCCAGCGGAACTGCGCCGCTTCCCACAGCGCGCGCCCTGCGGCGGCCCACGGCGCGTCGTCGAGAAGGGCCAGGTCGACTCCGCGCTCCAGCTCGTCCCTCGCGAAGACGCCGGCCGTCTTCCCGTCGACCGAGAGGACGAGGGGGCCGCCTCCCTGGCCCGCCTTCACCTGCAGGCGAAAGCGGTTCAGCTCCTCCTCCAGCGGGACGAGATCGAGCGCCCGGCGCGCCTCTTTCGGGACGTAGAACGGCAGGAAGGGCAGCGTCAGGTCGAACTCGACTCCCCCGTCCTTGCCGACCGTCGCACCGTGCCCGCTCACGGTCTCTCCGTCGACCGTGATCTCTCCCACCACCCGTGGCGCGTCGATCCGGCGGAGCGCGGCGTACGCCATCACCAGGTGGCCGACGGCGTCGGGATGGACGGTGTCGGGGATCATCGTGAAGGCCGGGTCCTTCTCCTTCGCGTGGCGCTGCACCTCGAGCATCGGATGCAGCAGGTCGATCAGCGGCAGCCCCCGTTCGGCCGCGAGCTGGCCGAGGCCGAGCGCCATGCGCGAGAGCGTGTCGTTGTAGACACCCTCGTCCTTGCGCAGGACGTCGTCGACCGGAGAGGTCGTGAAGAGCACCTCCCGCGCGCCGGCCGCCCGGATCGAGTCCGCCAGGGCGCCCTGCGCGGCTCAGGTAGTTGCGGAAGGTCGCCTCGTCGTACGCCTTGTAGCCGCCGTCGTTCATGCCGAAGTTGACGAAGACGAGCGACGGCTGCACGGGCAGGACGTCCCGCGCGAAGCGCTTGTTGCCTCCCGAGGCCGTGTCGCCGCCCCAACCCAGGTTGAAGAAGGCGAGGTCCTTCTCCGGGAAGCGCGAGAGAAGGAAGGTCTCGAGGTAGGCCGTGTAGAGGTTCTGCTCGGTGATCGAGTCGCCGTAGAAGACGATCGTCTCGCGATCGCCGATCTGAACGGGGACGGGCGACGCAGGGCCGACTGCCGCCGCGAAGAGCAGGCTCGAAAGGAGCGCAACGCACATGAGTCACCCCCTGGTGCCGCCGGACCGGCGGGCTCCGGTCAGAGGGTCATTCTACGTGCGCCAGGCGGCACGGCAGTGGGACTGACGTCACCGCCTCCCCCCCGAGAGGGAGCCGCCCGCCCGCGGTCCGGCTACTGGCGCATCGAGCGCATCCGGGCGCGCGGGACGGCGCCGCCCCACAGGCCGAGCACGACAGCCCGACTCTCGCGGGCGCGGCTACCGGCAGTTGAACCGCTGTGTGGCCTCCCGGAAGACCCGGCGGGCCGCCTCGAGGTCGAAGGGGCTCTCGCGCAGCGTGTCCGAGTCCCACTCGCTGCGGGGCGCCGCGAAGAAGTCCCCGCCATAGACGTGGATCGCGCCGGTGAGCCGCGGAATGGGGTTGACGACGGAGTGGATCGCGTCGTCCGGGAGGTCGAACACGTCCTTCTCCGAGAGCGACGCCGCCCCGAACGCGCCGACCCGCGGTCCGGCCGAGCGCCAGAGGATGTTGTCCTCGCGGCCGGTGTAGATCCCGATCGTGGCCCACATCTTGTGATTGTGCGGGAGGAGCACCATCAGCGGCGCCCAGACGACGTTGAGGATGGTCAGGTCCGGGGCATGGTAGAGCGTGTGGATCCCGGCCTCCCGGGGCTCGCCGATGCCCGCGAGCAGGGCGCCGGGCTCCGACACCGCGCGCTCGAGCACGGCGCGGACCGCCGGCTGGCCGTCGGCCCCCTTGCCCGCCCGCTTCAGGTCCTCGACGAGCCCCTCGACGTCCACCCGGCCTCTTGCCGGGTTCGCCTTTGCCTGCGCTCGTGCCGACCCGATCAGGGAGGCCGCGAGCCCCGACCCTCCGGCCATGAACCTCCGTCGCGAGACGCGAGACGACATGGGGACACCTCCTTGCTCACGCGCAGGCACCCGCACGGCGCCGCCCAGCGCGGCCGAGTCGGCGGAACTTCTCCTGGGAGTCTGCGGACATCATGGCCCGGTCGAGGCAGGGGAGGCAAGGCCTCGTTCAAGGAGGCCGAGGAGTAGTAGGTCGGCAGGGGGCGCGGGAAGGCCGGACGCGACGGATCGAGCTGGACCCAGGAAAGGCTCCCCGCAGTACAGCGGCCCGTCCTCCCTGCTGCTACCGGCTTGTCTCCGACTTGCCTCGAACCACTGGTGGCGAGCCGGACCAACCGTATGAGGGGCCCCCGCGAGAATCCCGTGGATACGGAGGTTATGGATCTAGCGGCGGTTGGCGAACCTTGGTCCGGAGGCATCACCCTTCCTGAAAATCCGCGTGTCGGCGGTTCAACGCCGTCCCAGGCCACCAACCAACAACCCGTCAAGACCGCTCGACGCATCCTGACGAGGAGTCCGTACGCCGTTGCGACACACCGCGGACGCGGGCGCCTCGTCTGGCTGCTGGTCGTGCCGCTTGCCTCGGCTCCCTGCCCGCCCTCGCCTCGTCGCTCGGCCGGCCCGCCTGGAGAACCCGACGGAGGCGCTCCAGGCGGGTCGCGCCGCCCCTACGGCCTCGGCTCGAGAACGATCTCCCGCGCGAGCCGGTCCCCGATGATTTCCCGGATCTCGGCTCGCTCCTTGTAGCCCTGCATCTGCTTCGCGTCGTCGCCTTCCGTCTTCTGGGCCAGGGCGTCGGCCTTGGGCTCGTTCGCCTCCATCGTGGCCAGGTCCTTGTACTCGGTCATGAGAATGATGTTGTAGTCGGCCGGGGCGTGGCCCTCGGTGGTGAGCACCTTGTAGGAGAGGATCAGCCCCTCCTTCTTCGCCGCCTCCTGATTGGCCTTCCACGTGGTGGCGACGTAGTTGAGGTAGGCCACCTCCATCCCTGGCTTCATGCGGATGAATGCCAGGGACCACACGCTGCCCGGACGGAACGGGCGCCGAACCTGCGCGTACACGGAGAGGCTCGTCACTGCGATCAGGAGCGTCACCACCCCTGCGAGGATCTTCTTGCTCGGCTTCATCGTTCTTCTTCTCCTGGCGGCACCGCCCCATCAAGACGCAGGGGACGCCGGATACACGTCATTGCTCGCGGCCGGGCAGCCGGCCGAACGTCTCTCCAAAGACGACCGTCTTGGAATGCGAATCTGACGGAGCGTAGTTCCCGGGACCGGTCCCGTCAACCCGCCTCTTTCGCCGCCGCCGCTTCCTTCGCCGCGGGGTCGCTGAAGGTCTGGACCACCGACACGAGCCCCGGTCGAAATCCCTTCTCCTCCACGGCCGCCGCCATGAGCTCCTTGACTTTTCTGGTACGCGGCCAGCCGGCCCGAGCTACGGCTCGCGCACGGCGGGGGCGGCGGTGAGACCGAGGCGACGCGCCCGCAGGCAGGACTGTCCCGCGCAAGGCTCGAGCCGGCCCTCGACTTCCAGCCAGAAGCGCGAATCCCCCTTGAGGCGGGGGTCCAGCCGGAATCCCTTGCCCTCGGGGGCTTTTCCGATCACCCACACCGCAGCGTCGCCCTCCTTGAGCACGAAGGAGTCGGCATCCCGCCCCGGCAGGTCGGGAGCCGGGCCCAATAGCCGGCGATCAGCGCCTGCAGAAGGTAGTCGGTGACCGCACGCAGGATCACGTTGACTTAGCTGCGCTGGTTTCGACATGATTCCACTACTGACCCACTGACACCGAACCTGGCGTGGGGCGCCGGCAGTGTTGCGCCCTCCTGCGCCGCCTCGGGCAGCCGTCTCGCGCCGGAGACCCACGAGGAGGCATCGATGTCGAACCGCTTTCAGGCGTCGCTGGCCGCGCTCGCGGCGGTCGCGCTTCTCGCCTTCCCCGTCTCCTGCCGCCAGGAGTCCCTCGGCGAACTCAGCGCGGACCTGCTGGTTCTCGAGGGGGCCCCGGGCGACCCGCTCGTGAAGTACGTGGGCCTGCCAGTCAAGGTCCTGCCGGAGGCGATCTTCCGCACCCAGCTCGACGAGGCGAGGCGCAGGACCGCAGAGCGAGCCCAGCCCGTCGTCCCGGAGGCGCGACGGCGGCAGGCCGAGGCCGAAGCGGCGGTCGCCGCTGCTTGGGAGGACGTCAACCGCACGCGAGCGACGTGGCTCGCCCTGCCGGCGGCCAGCCCGCGGAGGACCGTGGCGGAGCAGGCCTACGTGGCGGCAATGCGCCGGAAGGACGAAACGACCCGGCGGGTCGGGGATCTCGCGTTCGAGACCCTCGGCGTCGTTACGGCCGCCAATGCCCCGTGGTTCGTCGAGATCGAGTTCCAGGAACTGTCCGGCGCGGTGGCCGTGACGCGCACTGACTCCAACGGGCGGTTCACGGTCCGTGTCCCCCGCAGCGGCCGCTACGTGATCGCCATCCCGGCGCCAACACGGGATCACTGGAGCCCGCTCGGCACCGTGTCCTACTACTGGCAGGCTTCGCTCGACGGCCGGCCGGTGACGCACTTGACGCTGCGCGGCGAGACGGGGGTCGAAGGGCAGGCACCCTACCTCGTCGCGTATCGACCGCCGCGCTGACGGCGCAGGACGCAGCCGCCGATCGGCTGAGGCCGACGACGCACGGCGACAACTGCGGCGGCGACAACGGCACCGACGACCCATCGCGGTAGGGACGCCGGTTGCCCGGCGACGGTCACCCGTGATGAACACGGCCGGCGTACGCTCGAAGGACGGCCTGAAGGCGATGACGACCCGATTGCGGCTTTTCCGCTCGTTCGCGTCGTAGTTGTCCAGGACGATGCGCTCGAGGTCCGCAAAGGTCACTCGCTCGTAGTCCACGCGAGCGGCCGGCCCGGCTCCCCCTCTCGTGCCGCAGCTACTGGAAGTAGCCGTTCACGTCCAGCACGAAATGCACCGTTCCGGCCGACCCGCTCTTCACGTTGATCGTGCCGCCGTTCGTGGCGAGGAGCACGATCGCGTTGTTCGCCCGAGTCTGAGCCACAGAGAAGTTGACGTTGCTCGCGAGCGGCGGGCCGGCGGCGTCGCCCGGGTAGAGGGTGAGGTAGCCATTGGCGGCGGCCCCGACCGCGGTCAGGGTTACCGAGACCGCAGTGGCCGTGGACGGGATGCCGCAGACCCCGCTCACGGGGAAGCTGCGGGTCGCGCCGGGGGCCAGCGCGGGACCGCCCGTGGGGCCGGCTGCCGCGCGGGTATCGACGAGGCGGCAGGGCGTCACGGTGAAGAAGTCGGCCGGGGCCGGCGGGGGTGGAAGTACGGCCGGGTTGGAGTACGCACCGCCGGTGTTCGTGTAACCACCGGCGTCCCCGCCCCACACGATCATCTTGGATCCGGCCCACACCGCTGTGTGTGAGATCCGAGGCGTCGGGGCTCCCGTTGTGCTCGTTGTCGCCCACGAGTCCGTCAGGGGGTCGTAGACCCCACCGGTGTTCGTGTAGCCTCCGCCCCAAACGATCATCTTCGAGCTCGTCCACGCGGCCGTGTGGAATTGGCGGGGAGTGGGCGCTCCCGTCGTGCTCGTCGCCGTCCACGTATCCGTCGCAGGGTCGTAGCTTCCGCCGGTGTTCGTGTAGCCGCTGGCGTTCCCACCCCAGACGATCATCCTCGACCCCGTCCACACAGCCGTGGGCCATTCCCGGCCAGCGGGTGCTCCCGTCGTGCTTGTTTTCGCCCACGAATCCGTTGCCGGGTCGTAGGTCCCTCCGGTGCTGGAGAGGGGGTATCCACCCCCCCAGACGATCATTCTCGACCCGCTCCACACCGCTATGTGGTAGCTGCGAGGGCTGGGTGCCCCCGTCGTGCTCGTCGCCGTCCAAGTATCCGTCGCAAGGTCGTATACGCCGCCGGTGTTCGTGTAGGGACCCATAGACCATCCACCCCAGATGATCATCTTCGATCCGGTCCATACCGCTGTGTGCTCGAACCGCGGTGAAGGGGCTCCCGTCGTGCTCATCGCCGTCCACGACTTCGTCGCAGGATCGTAGATCCGGCCGGTGTTCGTGTAGCCCCCGGCATCGACGCCGGCCCAGACGATGATCTTCGAGCCCGTCCACACCACCGTGGGGTAGCTTCGAGGGGTCGGTGCTCCCGTCGTGCTCATTGGCGTCCACGAATCCGTCGCAGGGTCGTATACCCCGCCCGTGTTGAGGCTGCTGCTGTCTTTCCCCCCCCAGACGATCATCATCGTTCCCGTCCAAACCGCCGTGTGTTGGTAGCGGGCCGAGGGAGCCCCAACGGTGCTCGTCGGAGTCCACGTTTCCTGAGCGGTGCTCGGGGCCGCAGGGGCGAGAAGCAAGACCGGCATCAGAAGAGCGAGGAGCGGAAACCCCGAGCTCGCCGGCGGCGGCAGGACACGAAGGTCCACCGCGCCGGCCCCACAGACGCACAGCCTCGCCATGATCGCCTCCTCTTCCCGAGTTGCCGACGCCTTCGATTACGCCTCGGCAGCCGTTTGATCAATGAGTCGGACGGCTTAACCGTCCCGGTCATGGCTGCGGCGAGGCCAGTACGGCTGTGCAGGGAAGGATAAGGGCGCCGGCGCCGGCTGGGCGGACGGTCCCCCACTTGTCCCCCACGGAGCCGCAACCACCCGCTGCCACGGCACCTCACGGCCGCCCATGCGGCAGGCTTCGTGCCGCATCAGCGGTCACTTGGCGTCATCGTCCTTCTTCGGGTCGGGTTTGGCTTGAGCTGAAAATCCGCGTGTCGGCGGTTCAACTCCGTCCCAGGCCACCACCTCGCGACTCTGTCCACTCCCAGAGTGTTACGGCAAGAGCCGCAGCGTGCGCCGAGGCGCCCTGAGCACGAAACCATGGTGAGTACTACGAGGACTACGTCCTCTCCTCCGTCCTGGACGGCGTGGCATCAGGCACCTACATCGACGTCGGCGCCAACCATCCGATCGAGAATAGCGTCACAGCCCTGTTCTACGAGCGGGGCTGGCACGGGATCACGATCGAGCCGAATCCTGAGTACATCCCCCTCTACGCGAAGCTCCGGCCGCGCGACACTCACCTGAACCTCGGGATCGCGAGCGCGGGGGGGACGCTGACCTTCTACAGGATCACCGATCCGCCGGGCGGCGACGGCACCTATGCCTCGGGCGGCCTGTCCACCTTCGATCCTGCGATCGCCGAGCGGCGGAGACGGGAGGGCCTCACCGTCAGCGAAAGCATGGTGCCGGTCACGACCTTGAACAAGGTGCTGGAGCAACGCCCTCTCGAGAAGATCACGATCCTCAGCATCGACGTGGAGGGCTTCGAGAAGCAGGTGTTCGAGAGCATCGACCTGCGAAAGCATCGGCCGCTGGTCATCGTGGTCGAGGCCTGTCTGCCGGGCACCGAGGTCCCGAGCTACGAGCCCTGGGAGGGACTGCTGCTGCAGGCCGACTACGCGCCGGCGATGTCCGACGGACTCAACCGCTACTACGTGCCGCAAGACCGAGTGGACCTGCTGGCGAGGTTCATCCACGTCGACATGGCCGTGAAGCGAAGCAAGCTCGCTCGCGGAGTCCGGCTGGACGGATGGATGCCCTGGCGCTAGCTGGCGGCCCCGCGGCCCACCGCCTGCGGCGTGATGGAAGCCCTCGTTACGGGGCTCACTGCAGGCGAGCGGACTTCACCCTGCCACGAAAGAAATCCTCGATGTGCTTGCGAACGGCGGCAGGGCATTCGAGATACGAGAAATGTCCGCAGCCTTTCAACGTGACCATCCGGGCATTCGGAATTGCCTGAGTGATGTGCGCGGCCGTAGCGGCGGGGATGAAGTCGTGATCGCCATAGATCACCAGCGTCGGGATCCTCAGGCTCTCGAGCTTGGGAAGCAGGTCGTACCCGTTCGACGCCCAGGTGTCGTTCATCAGCCGGTCTTCGATTGCTCTCGCCTTGACGATGCCCTCTTTGGTGAAGCTCGCTCTCAGGCTTGCGATCACCTTTTCGAGATCCTCCGGTCGCTCCAGTGCCTCCTTGAAATGGATGCGATAGTACGCAGCGACCGCGTCGGGATCGCCCTCCTTGTAGGCAGCGGTGGCTGACACGGCTTTCAGCCGGTCCACGTCGCCAGCCAGTCTCTCGAGGCGTTCCTTCCGGAACTGCACGAAGTCGTCCGTGGAGGCCGGTGCAGGATTCATGAGGATCAAGTGAGACACGTGCTCCGGGTGCCGCAGCGCGTATTCGAGGGCTAGCACAGTGCCCCAGGAGTGCCCCAGCAACGTCACCGAGCCGAGCTGAAAATACTGCCTCACCTTCTCCAGATCTGCGATGTCGGATGCGAGAGTGACGTCTTCGGGCTGCACACGATCCGCTGATCCGCCGCGTCCCCTCTGGTCATAGTAGATGAGACGAAACGAATCGGAGAGGCGGTCCATGTCCGGCAAGAGATAGCTGTGGTCGAAATCCGGCCCCCCATGGAGGACGATGATCGGCCGCCCCCGTCCGACTTCCCGTGAATACAAGCCCGCGTCGCCGACCAGGATGCGGCTTTCACGCGGCGTGGCTTTCCGCTCGGCTTCAGGCGCAACCGCCGCACCTGGAAGCGACGGTGCCGCGTACGCAGACACGAGGATGGCGAAGACCACCGCAGTTCTCATTGAGACGAGGGCACTCACGGCTGGACCAGGTTTGCCTTCACGTTCCAGCCCTCCACCTCGACGGCCGGCGTGGATCGGCCGAGGTCTCTCGTCTTGTACGTTGCAGTGACCTGGCGACTTTCGCCCGGCAGCAGTGGGAAGTAGTTGTCCTGCCACAACACGGGCAGCACTTCGTCGTCCCTGCGAATGTGCCGGCCGACGCGCCCGCTCGTCGTGCGGTTGACCTTCAGCCGGATTCCGAAGGCGAGCGTCCGGCTGGGATTGCGCAAGGTGACCGTGGTGGAGCTCTCGGCTTCACCGCGCTCTGACCGCGCCGTCATGACCAGATCGACCTGAGGCAGAGTGCTCAGCGCCGTGTAATCGGCAAAGGTCTTCGTGGGGGTCCACGTCGAGATCTGGTACTGACCGCTTTCATCCCGGTCCGACCGCGCCCAGTCGAGCGTCTCCGCCCGCGTGGAAAGCCAGTAGAAGTTCCTGCTGACCAGGTCCCCTGAAGATTCGAGCCCCAGGCTCACGAAATAGGTGGAGCTGAGACCGTCCATCTCCGGCAGGGTGAACACGCGCGTGCTGCTGTCGGGACCTGCATCGACCGTGGCTTCCCGTGAGAACTTCTCCGTCATGTCGAGGTTGTACACTCGGGCCGTGACTTTGAGGCCCGGAAAGGGCTTGTAGTAGGAATTCACGACCACGATCGAGCGGTCGTCATACGAGTACTGGACGTGCAGCGGCTCGCAAGCGCGCTTGACGCCAAAGTAGGAGCCGCCGGGACGGAGATACCAGTCGTACAGGTGCCAGATCATGCTGGGCCACGCGTTGTTCAGCATCCACTGGATGACGCCCGTCGAGGTGTACTTGTTGCGGCCGTACGCTTCCATCATGGCGCGGTGGGCCTCGTAGGCCTGAATCTGCGCCTTGCGGGAGTATTCTTCGACGGAGGTCGAGGCACCATAGCGCCGGTCGAGAGCCTCCGTGAATACATCGAGAGTGTCCGACATTCCGCCGGCGTGGTATTCCCACACGGAGTCCACCGGCCAGAGATGGTCTTCCGGGAGCATGAGACGCAGGCTCTCGATCGGCGGGATCGCCGGGCCGGGGCTGGTCTCGGTGTTGAAGCCGTACGCCCCGCCCCGCTGGGTATCCAGGTACCAGAAAGACGGAGCGACGTACTCGTAGGGGCCGGTCATCTTCATGCCGCTCTGCCCGACTGTCGTCGACTTCCCCGACGCCGAGGAAACTGAGGGGTTGGGCCAGTCGCAGTCCTTCAGGATCCGGAGATACATTTCCTCCACTTTGGGCGGGGGTGGAAAGTCGCTGCCGTACAACCAGGTGAATACGGAGGGGTGGCGTTCCAGCCGGCGGATCTGGTCGCGCAGGGATTCCCCGGCGACCCGCTCGTCTTCCGCATCCCAGTCCCCCCAGTTCTCCCACTGGTCGCAGCAGCACCATCCCGCCATCACCAGGATCCCGAGCTGATCGCAGAGCTCGAGAAAGTGCTCGTCCTCCAGCTTGCCCTCCAGCCGGATGGCGTTCAGGTTCAGGTCACGCACGTAGTTCAGCTGGGCCTCCTGCCGCTCCGGCGAGGAGCGCAGGAGGAGGTCCATGCTGTACCCCGCGCCCCGGATGAGGACGCTCCGCCCGTTGATGTGGTACAGCCGGTGCCCCTTGTCGTCGATCTCGGAGGTCACCTGGCGGACGCCAAAGCGGATGTGGCTGCTGTCCGAGACCTCCCCGCCGACCTGGAACTGCAGGTCGAGTGGATAGAGGTTCTGCCGGCCCACCTGAGCCGGCCACCACAGACGCGGGCCCGCCAGTTCGAGTTGCGGGAATCTCTCCGGAGTGAAGCGGACAACCTCGGTCTCATTCGGGCCGATTTGTACGGGCTGCGAGAACTCGATGCCCTCCGTCTTTCCCTTCAATGTCCCTTCGATGGCGCGGTTGGTGGAGTTCTGCAGTTCGACCCTGACCGTCAGCGCGGCTCGGTCGGTGGAAGGCAGATTGAGCTTCGTGAAGACCGCCGGATAACGCAGGGCGACCGGACCCGTTGCCGTGATGTGCACGTCGCGCCAGATGCCCATCTCCTTGTCGGGCGGCATCGGGGCCCAGTCCACCAGGGTGATGGCGAGGTCGTGCGGCTGGGGCGGAAAGACCTCGACGGCGAGCGAGTTCGCCTCCCCGGGTCGGGCAGCGGCGGTGACATCGAACTCGAACTGGCGCCAAGTACCCGCCAGCTGATCGGCCGAAGCGATCCGGCGACCGTTCATCCAGACGTTGGCGCGATAGGTGACGCCGTCGAAACCCAGCCACAGCGTTCTGCCGCGGTATTCGGCAGGAATCTCAAAGTCGGTGCGATACCACCAGGAGTGCCGGAACGGGCTGTCCGGAGGCATCGGCAGTTCCGAGAAGTTGCTGAAGACGGGGTAGGTCATTCCCGGGATTGACCGCAGGTTCATGCCCGTGTAGGGATCCGGATAGACGCGATCCTCCACGAGGGCGCTGAACACGGTGGACGGGAGGGTCGCCGGATACCAATCCCGCGCCTTGAATCCGGGAGTGGAGATCGCGGCGCCCGTTTCCTGCACGTCGGATGAGACCTGGATGGACCAACCCTGGCGAAGCAGCATCGCAGGAGAGCCCCTGCCCTCCGTCGCCCCCGCGACGGCAGAAGCCATCACACAGGCAATGAGGAAGCCGATCGATGAGGTCTGAGAGCGATTCATTGGCCCCCGCCCAGCGCCGCGTTGAGGTTGCCGCCGCAGTCTTCTCCGAAGCCCCGCCGGAGTCAATGCGCGTCCCGGGACCCACCCCCTCGGGTGTTGCCTTCTCGGACACCCCTCGCTAAGGTGCTGCGATAATCGGCGAGTCGGGGGAGCGACACATGCGCGAAGAGCGCGGTTGTCTAGGGCGGGCATTTCGAATCGGTTGCGCCTTTACTCTCTGTCTGTTGCTTACGGCTGGAGCCGTCGCCCTCTATGAGGTTTGGACGGCGCCCGCTGAGGCGCCCAAGCTGACGACCGAGGAGCGTGCGACGGCAACGTCGAAGCTCGCCGGCGTCGAGCGGAGCTTGCGCTCGGGGCGCGCATTCGAGACTCAGTTCAGTGAAGCGGAGCTGACGCTCCTGGCGCAGCAGTACTTGAACCGAGAAGGGATAAGGGGCGACGTCAGCGTCACCCTTCCCGAAGACGACCTCCAGCTTTCGTTTCGAACGACCGCGGAGCAGCTCGAACGCTTCGTAAAGCTCGACCAGCTACCGAGCTGGATGGGCTCCGACGTCCGAGGGGCGCTCCGGGTCCACCTCAGCATGGCCCACAACGAGCCCCATGCCGAGATCGAGAGCGTTTCTCTCTACGGAGTCCCGGTGCCCCTGAGCCTTCTGGGATCGGCGGCGAAAGGGAACTGGTTCCAGCGTCTCGACGCCGACAGCGCGGCCGTCATTCGCCGGATCCGCTCCCTCAAGATCCGTGACGCAACTCTCTTCGTCACGAGCGGGTGAGACAGCAGACCTCAAGCCTGGCCAAGGACCGTCCGCGTCGGGGCTACCGGATGCGCCCGCGGCCGACGGTTGCTACTATCGAGACGCCGGTCGAGACCGGCGAAGGAGGGTTCATGCTCTGGACCATAGTCGTGATCCTGTTGATACTGTGGCTGCTCGGGGCGCTCGGGACCGTCTCGATTCCTGTACTGTCGGGGAATACGGTGCACGTCCTGCTCGTCATCGTGATCATCATCGTGGTCCTTCAACTGCTCCGAGGGCGAAGGCTCTAGCGACCCTCCAGGTCGTGGCTCATCGTCCCCGGTTCCCCGCGCCGCCGACGGCCTCGGCGGCGGCCACGACCGCGGGCGAGACGGCCGTGAGCAGACCGAAGAACAACCACGATCGGCGTCCCGGACGATGGAGGAGGGCGTGGGCGGGGGCGGGCGTCGCGGCGTGACGGTGATCCTGACAACGCGGCCGAGCATGCGATCCCGTGCGTCCTGGATCCTGTTCGGCGGCCTCGTGGCCGGTTGCGCGGCGTGTGCTGTCTTCGTGCTGCTGCGGCCGGCTGTGGAAGCGGAAGCTCGCGTGCGCATCGAGAGCGAGGCCCGCCGGCTGGGGCTGTCAACCACCCTCGGTTCCGTCCACTTGTCCCCGAGGCTGACTCTCGAGTTGCGCGAGCTCGTCCTCGAGAACGCCGGCCACGTGCGCGTGATGACGCACGCGGCGACGGTGAAACCCCGTCTTTCCTTCCGGCGCGGTCTTGGCCGCGCAGCGCTCGTCTCCCTCGCGAAAGCCGTCGTCGAGCTGCCCGCCGGCGTACGGCTCGAGGTCGCACCGTCGACCTGGGCCATCGACTCGGCCTCGCGCGACCTCCTCCTGCGCCGCATCCAGGCGGGCGAGCGACTGGAGCTCGAGTTGCTGCGCGGGTCCGGAATCGTGGAGCTGCGGGCCCGGGCGACGAACGCCCGCCTGGCCGAGCTGGTGCGGATCCTCGTCCATGGCTGCCCGATCGCCGATCTGGGCACCGTCGATGGGAACGCACGCATCGCACGGGATGCTTCGGGAGCCATCCGCCTCGCGGTGCGGGCACGCGCGCGCGCGCTCGCCGTCGCATCGTGGGCGGCGGACGGCCAGGAGGGCTGCCACACCACCTCCCTGGGGGCGCCGACGGACGTGGAGCTCGATGCCGAGGCGCTACTGCAACCGGCGGCCGGCTCGCTGCGTACGGAGCGGCTGCGGCTCGTCGCCGGAGGGGCCGAGGCGGTGGGACGTCTGGCCGTGGATGGCGGGTTCGCGGACCCGTGCATCGAGATGGAGGTGCGCGTCGCTCGACTCGATTTCGCACGGCTGCTGGCCACCGCCGGGATCGACCCCCGCGCCGACGACCTGGGCTGGGCCGCGGTCACGGTCCAGGTGACGGGCCCCCTGCTCGATCCGGCGACGCTCCTCGTCGACCAGCGGCTGGACTTCACGCCTCCCTCCCGGCCGCTGCCGTCGATCGAGCGGCTCAAAGGCCCCTTCGTCCACCGCGCCGAGTCCAGGGGGGGCCACGCGACGCTCGTCCGGGTCGGGCCGGAGTCGCCCTTCTTCATTCCACTTGCCGAGGTGCCGCCCTTGTTCGTGAAGACGCTGCTGCTCGGTGAGGATGCGAACTTCTACGGCCACCACGGCATCGACCTGACGGAGCTGCCGGTCGCGCTCGCGAGGAACTTCGCGAGCGGCACGTTCGCCAGGGGCGCCTCCACGATCTCGCAGCAGCTCGCGAAGAACCTGTTCCTGTCCCGCGAGAAGACCGTGAGCCGCAAGCTCGAGGAGCTCGCGCTCGCGCTGCTTCTCGACTCGAGCCTCGGCAAGTCGCGCCTTCTCGAGATCTATCTCAACGTGATCGAGTGGGGACCGGACCTTTACGGCCTGCGGCCCGCGGCCCGGCACTATTTCGGCAAGGAGCCCGCGGATCTCACGCCCAAGCAGATGGCGTTCCTCGTCTCGCTCATACCCGGACCGCTCAAGTACCAGCGCTCGTTCGCCGGCGGCATCCCGACGCCGTTCTTCGAAGGGCTGATGGTCACGCTGCTCGCGAAACTGCATGCGGTCGGCGCCCTCAGCGACGACGAGTATCAGATCGCGCTCGCCACGCCGCTGGACCTGCGCGTATAGGCGCTACCCTTCCTTCGATGGCGTCACACGGTGAGCGTCTTCAGATAGGCGACGCTCTCCACGGTCAGGTCCCAATTCTGCTCGACGAAGTAGTTCTTCACCCCACCGTTCTTGGCCGCGGCGAAGATCCTGGACCAGTCGATGCTGTCCTTGCCCACCGCCACCCCGCCCCGTCCGCCGCCTGTTCCCTGCCCTCGTCCCGCACCCGGCAAAGGCGCGTTCAAGTCCACACCCTGTAGGTGCATGGAGATGAACCGCCCTGGATACTTCGTAAAGTACATGATGGGGTCTCCAACGGCTCTCATGGCTGACATCTGGAACTGCATCTTCACGAGCTTCGGATCGAGCAGTTCCAGCAAGACCTCGTAGGTCAAGCGGCCATCGACCTTGGACATCTCGAATCTCTCGTCGTGAAGGAACTGCTGCATTCCCGCTCGGTCCGCCGCTTCGCCGATCTTGTTGTATTCGTCCGCCGCCTTCTTGACGGCATCCATGGTGGTGATGCCGTCCTGCACCTCGCCCCCAAGAGTCGCCGTGCCCATCTGGGTCATGCCGATGTCGTGGGCCCACGCGATCGCCTGCTGTTGCCTGGTCCGGAGTTCCTCCAGTTCGAAGTGGGCGCTTGGGCACCTGAGCCCCTGATCTTCCAGGATGCCTCTGGTTTGCTTCCCGCCCGCGAGGCTCGCGAATTCGGAGTACGCAGGCGAGCACAACTCGAGGCTCCCAACGCCGAGCGCCGCCAGATCCCGGCACAGCCCGGCAAAGTCACCGTCCATGATCCGCTTCCGGTGGGGATACGTCTGGCTGCCGATCTGGATGCCAAGCGGGTTGGCTTCGAGTTCTTGCGCTGCCATGGGGAGGAGTGCAGCGAGAGCGACATCCGCCGCCGATTTCTTGAGGAACTCTCTTCTCGAGTTTGCCGTCACGTTACACCTCTGCGCTTGTCAGCTTCCATCCGTCACGGTATTCGCGTCTGAGGTACTGGTTGGCTTCGGCAGCATTGGTGAACTCCATGGCCGCCGGGTCCCACAGCAGTGCCGGCGCGCAATGGCCTTCGTTGAATACCTTTCGGCTGTACCGGATCGCGGCGCCCGCCAGGGCAATGGCTTCCGAGCAGTTGGCGGCATTGGAGAAGTTGCCTGCCGAAGCCGGACCGCCCTTGAACGCCGCGATCCACTCGGGACTGGCGCCACCACCACGGCGACCCTCTGTCCCCTGAGGGAGCGGAAGACCCTTGGCGGTCCGATAGTCCTGCATCTTTCTCGCCGGAATCAGCTCGCCATTCAGGATCGCTCCAGCATCGCCAATGAACAGGGTTCCGGTTGCGGGGATCGACTTGCCGTCCTCCGACAACTCGTCGGGCGTGAAGGGTCGCATTCCTCCGTCGTGCCAATACAGCTTCAGCGCCGGCCAGCGGCCATGGGCTGCGAATCTGAAGCACACACGGTTGGCATATGGGAATGCGAAATCGTTCATCGTGATGGAGCTTACCTGGTCGTTGACTTCGGCACTGGAACTGGATTGAGCCTCGACGCTGTACGGGACGGGCAGATCGAGAGCCATGAAGATCGGCCACAGGCTGTAATTGCCCATGTCCGCGACGCTACCCCCGCCGAAGTCGTACCAGCCGCGGAACAAGGCGTGCGTATAGCTCGGATGATAGGGACGATCCTGCTCCGGTCCCAGCCACAGGCTCCAATCGAAGTTGGGCGGAACGGGAGGCCGGTCCGTGGGTAGTGCGAGCGGCTGGGGCCAGAACGGCCGGTCGGTCCAATTGTGCACTTCCTTCAGGTTGCCAATGGCCCCGTCCTGGATCATCTGGACCGCGGTGAGCGGCCCATGCCAGGCCAGCAAGTGGGTGGCTATCCCCGTCTTGCGAGCCGTATCCACCACCATCCGGACCTCCGCCACCCGGTTCGCCAGGGGCTTGTGCATGAGCACGTGTTTGCGTTTCTTCATGGCGGCAATGGAAATCGTCGCATGCAGGTGGTCGGGCGTCATGATCTTGACGCAGTCGAGATCCTTCTCGTTCTCCAGGAGCTCCCGGAAGTCCGCGTAGCTGGCGACGCTTCTGAAGCTCTCAGCTGCCCGCTGCTTCGCATAGTAGGTTTCGATGATCTCTTTCGCCATGTCGCGGCCGGCGCGGATGCCGGTGACTCCGCCCCCCCAATTGGGGTCTTCCAGGACCTTCCGCACGCTGTCACGGATCCCGGTCTTGTCCCAATCGACGTAGTTCGTGCCGTCCTTGACGGGATCGCATACCGCCGTGATCTGCACGTCCGGGGTGGGGACCAACCGCAACAGCTCGCGGGTTCCTTGAGTGCCGCACCCGATGTACGCCAGAGTGAGCTTATCGCTGGGAGCTGTATGGCCGGAGCCACCCAGCACGTGTCTCGGAACGATGGTGAACGCCAACCCGGCAGCGGCCGAGGCCAGAAACTCGCGACGATTGACATCGTCTTTGGGCGCCATGGGCTCTCCTTCCGACATCCTGCGCTGCCCGCCGTGAAGAGCGGCGAGACTGCCAAGGGGTGCGAGGCGACCGTCCGGCCTGGCGAGGCAGGGTACTCCGAGGCCGCCTCGAAGTGAAACTGCAGCACGGCACAGCCCGACACGCCTTTCTTGTTGCGCCCAGCATCCACCCTGTATTAGCCTCTACCAACTTTCCGGCTTCACAGCTCGACACAGTACTCGGTCGCCTGAGGGCACACGACGCGCGTGTCGCGAGCAGCGACCGCGCGCGAGGGCCCCCTTGCTCTCGCGCCAGGAGGTCTCACATGAAAAGGCATTTCCCCGTGCTCACGCTGTCGGGCGTGCTCGTGTTCGTTCTGGGCGCCGGGCTCGCCTCCCGCGGGATTCGCGCGGCGGCTCCCGATGGTCCGTCGGCACACGCCCTGTCCTCACTGCCGGTGGTGCCGCTCCCGATCCAGGCCCGGGTGGTGGCCACCGGAATCCCGGGCGCCGGGGCGATCACCCAGATCGGCACCTTTCACAAGGGAGGTCCGTTCCACGACAACGCCACCTTCGCCGCGCAGACGGCACCCGGAGAGATCCTCGATCGCACGCGCCTGTTCGTCGCCAGCACGTCCAACTTCGGCGCGCCGCTCGCGCGCAGCGACGATCCGCCCGGAGCCATACTCTCGCTCGATCTCAGCGCCGGCCCGATCGCCGTGCCCGACGGATTCGCTGCGGGGGGAGGCCAGGCCAGCGCGCTGGGCGGCGCCGTCAGGCTGTACACGGCGCAAAGCCCGGCGTTCCTCAACGGCGTCAACAACGCGGCTGCGGTCACGGCGGATCTCGCGCCGGTCAGCCTGCCGCTGGGCATCTCGCTGAACAACGGCTTCGGACGACCCTGGTTCGCCAGCGCGCCCAACGGCAGCGGCGGCGACGGGACGATCAGCGTCATCGATCCGTCCGGTGTGCCGCTCGCCCTGGCGCCGTCGGCGGTTGCCGGGGGCGTGTTCGCCGGCAACCTCACCAACCGGAATGCGGCCACGACGCACGGCTTGACGGCGGGGGCTCTCGCCACCGCACTCGTGACCAAGTCGCCGGACGGCAGCTCGCGTGCGGTCTTCCTGGCGGCGCTGGCCGATGGCAGTGTCGAGCAGGTCCACGTTCAGAAGGGGGTCGACGGGCTGGCCCCGGCCGGGTCCTTCACGCCGATCGCGGGCATCTCGACGGCGGCCGCGGAATCGGTCGACTCGCGTGCGGTGACCCGCGTGGGCATGGCGTTCAACTGGGTCCCGTCGCGTATCGCCTACGTCACGGACCCGCTCGCGAACCGCATCCTCGCGCTCGACCTCACCGACGACGGCGTGCTGTTCCATGCCTCGGCGCGATACCTCACCTCGTCGTTCCTGAAAGAACCGGTCGACATCGCCGTGGCGGTGCCGGAGGTCGGGGCCAGGAACTTCGCCAGCAACACGACGGCGGGTGGCGGCTCCGATCTGTACGTGCTCAATCGCCGGGACAACAGCATCGTCCGCATCACGCAGGCCGGCGCCGTGGTGGCGGTGCGGTACATCCGGGCGCCGGTGCCCCGCTTCCGCGTCGCCGGGCTGGCGGTATCGGAGGACGCGCGCACCATCTGGGTCACGGCGACGACGCCGCAGCGAGACGGCGTCGTGCTGCAGATGGCCGCCTTCGGGGCGGGGCTCATCACGCCGCAGCTGACGAGGCACGCGGCACAGGCCGGAGCGAACGGGGCGGTCGCGCAGGGGGCCGACATCTTCTCGAACAACCTGAAGCCACGGCAGGCGCTGGGACCGCTGTTCAACGGGCAGTCGTGCCTCAGCTGCCACAATGCGCCAGGCGCGGGCGGAATGGGCGTCACTCCGGATACCTTCGTGACCCGCGTCGGGCTGATCCAGAACGGCACGTTCGACGACCTGCTCGGGCTCGGCGGACCGATCGCCCGGGACCGTTCGATCACCGAGTTCAGGATCCCCTGCGGCCTGGCGACGGGTGCTCCGCCGATGGCCAATGCGACGTCGGTCCGGAGCGCCATGACGCTGCGCGGAACGTCGCTCATCGACAACATCGACGACCGCGACATCCGCGCCAACCAGGAGGCCGAGCCGGTCGACGTGCGCGGCCGCCCGAACGTCCTGCGGGACGGCCGGGTCGGCCACTTCGGATGGAAGGCCCAGACGGCGACTCTCGTCGAGTTCATGGGGGAGGCGTTCAGGGACGAGGTCGGGTTGACCAACCCGCTGGCCCTGCACGACCTGGTGAGCGGGTGTGGCGCGGCGCTGCTGGTGCCCGAAGCCGACGCGACGCCGCTCACCTCGCTGGTGGCGTTCCTGAACACGATCGATCCGCCGACGCCGAGCGCTGCCACCCTGGCTTCGCAGGGCGCGGGCCTGTTCACCGCCATCGGATGCGCCGCGTGCCACACGCCGTTGCTGCCGGGGCCGGGCAACCGAACGCCGGTGCGCCTGTACTCGGACCTGCTGCTGCACGACATGGGGCCCGCGCTCGCGGACGGGTTCGAGCAGGGATCTGCGACCGGCAGCGAGTTCCGGACGGCGCCCCTGTGGCGGGTGGCGGATCGGCAGCACTTCCTGCACGACGGACGCGCGGCGACGATCCCCGACGCGATCCTGGCGCACGGCGGCCAGGCTGCCAGCGCGGTGACCGCGTTCCAGGGGCTGAGTGCGGCCGATCAGCAGGCGCTGCTGGACTTCCTCGCCGGAATCTGAGGCGACCACTCATAGTGGTTGCCGGGAACGTGCTGATCAGGAAGCGATAGCCCGAGTTGGTCGTCGTTGGTCGCGAGCTGGGAGGCGGCCATGAACGAGTCCACGCTACCCCGCCGTGAGTTCCTCGAAGCGCTGGCCGGCGCACTTGCCGCACCCGCGATAGATTGGCAAGCACTCCCGATCGGCCCATCTCCGACCCGAAGTGCACTCGACTACGATGCCGTCGTCATCGGTTCCGGCCTGGGAGGGTTGTCCTGCGCCGCCGCGTTCGCGCGACAGGGATTCAAGCCTCTCGTGGTCGAGCAACACGACAAGGTCGGCGGCTTCGCCACGGCATTCTCGCGTCCTGGCGGCTTCACCTTCGAGGTCTCCTTGCACTCGACGACCGTCGGAGAGCGCGATGGTGTTTTCAAACTGATCTCCGGGTTTCCGGAGATCGCGGACGTCGAGTTCAAGTTGCACCCGCACCTGGTTCACCGCGAGAGTGGTGGTCTCCAACGCCAGCCCGTTCGCCACACTCGGCAAGATGATCGACGATCAGGCGCTCGTTGCGGACTATCAGGCTCAGTGCCGTCAGTACAGTGTGAGTCTCTCCAGCTTCCAGGTGTTTCTCGGCCTGAAGGAAGACCTCGCCAGGAAGGTGGGCATTGCCGACTCCGAGGTCTTCTACGAGCCCTCGTACGACCCCGACTCGAGCTATGCGCATGCCCTCGAGGCCAATGTGGAGAGCGGCGGGGTCTTCCTGACCCTCTACGACAACATCTACGACGGGTATTCGCCCGCCGGGAAGAACACCATCAACATCATGACCCTGCAGGGATATGACCACTGGGACAGGTTCGCGAAGGACTACCACGCAGGAGAGAAACGGGAGTATCGCAAGGAGAAGGAGCGGATGGCGGAGGTGCTGATCCGGAAGGCAGAGCGGATCCTGCTCCCCGGCCTCTCGTCGGCCATCGAGGTCAAGGAGATCGGAACACCCCTGACGAACGTACGCTACACCGGGCACCACCGGGGAGCGATCTACGGCTGGGACCAGACCGTGAACAACTCGGGGTCGGTGCGCGTCGGCCACGACACACCAATCAGGAACCTATCTTGCCGGTGCCTGGTCGAAGCCCGGTCACGGATACGGTGCGGTGATCCCGAGCGGGCTCGAGTGCTTCGGGGAGATCATGAGGAGCTGGTAGCGCGTCGCGGTGGTACCCTGCAACCAAGCGCGAGGGGAGGGTGCGGCAATGTCGAGGCTTTGCCTGTCGCTCGGGGCGACGATCATCGTTCTCTCGGGAAGCGACGGCGTGGCCGCACCCCAAGCCCGCGAGGATACGGCGAGCGCGAAGGTCTGGTTGGGGCGCGCCGCCGAATACGAGGGCTTCTTGAAGAACGCCGAGGTCGTGCGCACGGAGAGAATACCCGTGGGCGTGACCAAGCCCGTTCGCTGCTATTTCGCTCCCGGCGGCCTCCTCGAGAGCATCGCCTTCAAGTCGATCAGGCCGGGGCGCCAGACCGGCTTCTGGGAGAGCTATCGATCCGAGATGGCGGCCTACGAGCTGGACAAGCTCCTCGACCTGGAGATGATCCCCCCCACGGTGGAGAAGCGCGTCAAGAACGAGCTCGGCGCCGCCATCATGTGGGTCTCCCCGGTCCGGAGCTTCAAGCAGATGGGCGGACCGCCGACGCCGCCCGCCGAGCACTTCGACTCCTGGAACCGGCAGATGGCGAAAGCCAAGATGTTCGACAATCTCATCAACAACAAGGACCCCAACCTCGGAAACTGGCTCGTCGATCCCGCGTGGAACCTGATATTGATCGACCACACCCGGGCTTTCGCCCCCGGCATGGACATGGTCCACAAGATGAACCGGATCGAAAAAGGGCTCTGGGAGCGCATGATGGCGCTCGAGGCGGCTTCGTTGAAGTCGGCGCTCGATCCCTACCTCGACGGCGGCCAGATCAAGGACATCCTCCAGCGCCGGGATCGGATGAAGAAGGAGATCGACAAGATGGTCGCGGAGAGGGGGGAGGCGGGCGTCTTTTTTCCGTGAATCCCGGGCTCCCCCAGGGGGAATCGTGAGCTACTGCCGCTGGAACCGGTACTCGCCCGAGGGATCGACCTGCTTCAGCGCCTTGACCGTTCCGGCGTCCACCTCGAACTCGAAGACGACGTCCGAGAACTCCTTGACGCGGAACCGGTGCGGCTTCCAAGGGATGAGGGCCTGAAACGGCTGACCGGGGAAGACGAGGCCCAGCTCGCCTTCCTTGATGGAAACCTGGAACTTGCCGCCGGTCGGCGTGAGGTAGGTCCCCACGTACCGCTCGAGCGTCGCCGCGGCCTTGAGCTCTTCGGGGACGCGCCTCACGAACGCGACCTCGGCCTCGTCGAGGGACAGGATGGCCTTGTCCACCTCACCCTGCGGGCTCGTGGCGAAGTTCACGGACCACTTGCCGTCCTGCTCGTCGTCGGGCGTGTCGAAGCGGTCGTAGTGGAAGTGGCTGAGCGGAAGCCGGATCTTGTGGAAGGCGAAGGAGAGCTCGCCGTCTTTCGGCGACGAGATCGTGACGACGCCGTAGGCGGGATGGGCGAACTCGCCCGTGTAGTCGGCGATCGGGTGCGAGGGCCGGGTCCCGCTCACGCGGTCGCCGCCGGCCTTGGCCCGGGCCTCCTGCCCTGCCTTCTTGCCCTTCAGGCGGACCTCGAGGCGTCTCTCGCTCCAGGGCGTCAGGCTCAGGCCGAGGAGCCGCTCGTAGACGTTGTAGGAGACGACGTCGTAGAGGGGCGCCGCGTGGTCGCCGATGACGAGGACGACGACGCCGATGCCGTCCTGCGGCATCATCGACACCTGGGAGTGGAAGCCGTTGATGTCGCCCCCGTGGAAGGCCAGCAGATGTCCTCGATAAGAGGCCGTCCACCGCCCCATGCCGTAGACCCGGTTGAGGATCTCTCCCCAGCCCCGGCTCTCCAGGAGCGAGTTCGGGAGGGCGATCGCGGGCTCGAGTGTCGCTTTCAGGGCGGCGGGAGGGAGGGCCGCACGCCCGTCGAGCCGGCCGTCGTTCGAGAGGGCGATGAGCCACTTCGAAAGGTCGTCGATGCTGGAGTTGATCGAGCCGGCGGGACCCACGCCGACCTGCTCCTCGTAGTATGGAATCGAGTAGATCTCGAACGAGTCGCGTCTCTCCGTGTAGGGGACTCCGGGCTCCGCTTGCTTCTTCACGTCCTCGATCGAGAAGACCGTGCTCGTCATGCCCAGCGGAGCGAAGATCCGCTCGCGGACGAACTCCTCCCACGTCTTCCCGGAGAGCAGCTCCACGACGTAGCCGGCGCCCGCGTACATCATGTTGTTGTAGAGGAAGGTCTGGCGCAGGGGCTGTGAGGGCTCCAGGAAACGCAGGCGCTCGAAGAGCTCCTTGCGCGAGAAGTCCGACTTGTACCAGATGGCGTCGTGGCGGGTGATGCCCGAGCGGTGGGACAACATGTCGCGGATCGTGACGGTGTTGTCGAGCTCGTCGTTGTAGAACCGGATGCTCGGGACGTACCGCCTGATGGGCTTGTCCCACTCCAGCTTGTCCTCCTCCACGAGCAGGCCGACCGCGACCGCCGTGAAGAGCTTGGTGTTGGAAGCGATCGGCTGGACGGTCCGCGGAGTGTAGGCCAGCTTCTTCCCGTAGTCACGGAAGCCGTACCCCTTCGCGAACACCAGCTTGTCCTTCACCACGATGCCCACGCCGATACCGGGCACGTTCCAGTCCTTGAGCACCTTGACCATGTACTCGTCGAAGCCCTGGAGCTTCCTCGCCACGATCGGGTCGTCGGCCCCGTGCGCGGCCGAGGTGCAGAAGAGCAGCGTGCCGAGGACGAGCATGAGAGAGCGGGCTCTCTTGAGTCGTCGCGTCATGGCCGGGTCCTTTCTCCCTGGATGAGGGTGGGCGCTCGGCCGGCCTCAGGCAGCTTTCGGCGCCACCTTCTTGGTGACGAGGAGGACCAGCGAGCTGATCGCCCAGCTCACGAGCGGCAGGACCACGGCCGCGATCACCACGTGCGCGAAGACGTGCAGCCAGTTCTTGCCATCGCCCCCCCCGCTGTACTCGGGAGCGGTGTAGATATTGTCCTGGCCGGTGACGATGGCGAGCACGACGCCGAGGGCCACCAGGCCCTCGCCGAGCAGGCTCTGGAAGAGCAAGAGCGGATAGAGCTGCTTGTAGCTTCCGAACCCTCGCGTGTGCACGGCCACGCCGTAGTAGAGCGTGCCCAGCAGCAGCACGACGGTGACGCTGACCCACTTGGCGGTCGCGTTGGGCGTGCCGGCAAGGGAAAGGGCGAGACGCACAACGAAGACCACGACGATCGCGACCAGGAACAGCCTCTGGAAGGACAGATACTGTCCGACGCTCTTGCCAAACATGTTTCCTCCTGCCCCCTTCTCTCGGCGCTCAATCGACCTTGGGGATCCGGCGTGGACCATAGCCCATGAGCGAGTGCCTGTTCAACTCCGCGTGGCGCTCCGTCACGAGGCCCGAGGCTACTCGACGTGGTCTATTCTCTGCATGAGTTTCACGGCCACCATATCTCGCGCCTTGAACGTCTGCTCGAAGATGCTCTCCGCCGTTCTGCCGGGGTGAGCCTCGCCCGTTGCCTTGGCGTAGTCGGTGCCGTAGTACTGGTCGAGGCTGTCGAGCTCCTGAACAGTCACGAAGTTGTACGGATCGTCGGTGCCGGCGGATAGCGCACTATAGAGTGTCCAGGACCGCTGTCTTCCACTCTCGATCAACTTCCGGTGAATGGGCTTCCAGACGTCCCGCTCTAGCTCCAGGTAGGTCTGCTCCTTTCCAGAAGGTACCTTCATGTAGCCGACGGCGACGTACTTGGGAGCCTTCGCGGATTGAGTGAAGGCGACCGGCGCGATTGCTCCGGCCACATACGACATGAGCGCGACGCCGAGTAGCATGAGCCATCTGGTCTTCATTGATCTTCCCCTTCCTCATGACGTGGGCGTAGCAGGGCCGGCGTCCTCTTGGGGGCGGAAGCGGAACGCCGAGCGCTCGAGAGTGTAGCCCAGTACGGAAACCCCGTGGGTGGTGGAAACGCCGCAGATCCGGGCGGTGGACTGGTGAAGCCAGGTTGCGCGGCGCCCGGCCTGGCGCCTAGGATCAACCCGATTGACTGGCGCAACTGCGAACACGTCGAGGCGGCAATGACATCACGTGGCGCTCGTGGCGCCCGTGGCGCGGCAGCGTGCGGCTTGATCCTTGCCCTCGCGGCAGGCGCGGCGTCGGCCGCGGTGCAGCCAGGGTCGCCGGAGCCGCCCAACATCCTCTGGCTCACCACCGAAGACATGAGCCCCGCCCTGGGCGCCTTCGGTGATGCCTATGCCCGAACGCCGAACCTCGATCGGCTGGCCCGCGACGGCGTCCGCTACACGGCGGCCTACGCGTCGGCCCCGATCTGCTCGCCATCCCGGTCGGCGCTCATCACCGGCGTGTACGCCAGCTCGCTCGGCACCCAGCACCTGCGCTCCTCGATCCGCATCCCCGGGTCCATCCGCACGCTCCCCGAGTACCTGCGTGAGCGCGGGTACTTCACGTCGAACAACTCCAAGACGGACTACAACTTCGACCCGGCCGGCCGTTGGGATGAGAGCGCGGAGACGGCGCATTGGCGTCATCGGCGGCCCGGGCAGCCGTTCTTCAGCGTGTTCAACATCACGACGACCCACGAGGGCCCGGCCAATGACCGCGACGAGAAGGTGCTTGAGGGCCTGGCCGACCGACATGATCCCGCCCGGGCGAACCTGCCCCCGTACTTCCCGGACACAATGGAGATGCGCCGGATCTGGGCCCGCGACTACGACCTCATCTCGCAAATGGACCGGCAGGTCGGTGACGTCCTGAAGCAGCTCGAGGACGACGGGCTGCTCGCGAACACCATCGTCTTCTTCTTCTCCGACCACGGACACGGTCTGCCCCGCTACAAACGATGGCTCTATCGCACGGGCTTGCAGGTCCCCCTGATCGTGAGATTCCCAGCCCACCATCGAAATCTGGCCGGTGAGGCGGCCGGACGAGCGTCGGATCGCCTGGTGAGCCTCGTCGACATGGGGCCGACCGTCCTGTCCCTGTGCGGTGTCCGAGTACCCGGCCACATGGAGGGCCGTCCATTCCTCGGACCGGAGGCCTCTCCGCCTCGCGCATTCGTGGTCGGTGCCCGCGACCGCGCGGACGACGTCTACGACCTCGCCCGGTCTGTGATCGAAGGCCGGTACGAATACGTGCGTCACTACATGCCTCACCGACCCTACATCCAGCCGGCGGAGATCTTCTCCGATCGGAAGGCCAGCTATAGGGAGCTCAACCGGCTCCACGCCCAAGGGACCTTGCCGGCGGCGGCGGCCGCCATGTACCTGCCCAGGCCGCGCGAGGAGCTCTTCGACCTCCGGGCCGACCCTGCCGAGCTCCACAGCCTGGCTGGCTCG
Organism: uncultured Acidobacteriota bacterium; assembly: GCA_963697835.1. Lineage (GTDB taxonomy): Bacteria > Acidobacteriota > Vicinamibacteria > Fen-336 > Fen-336 > DATBSL01. The sequence goes on from CAVOPG010000002.1 coordinate 1,157,306, forward strand.
GCCGCGCACGCGGCCGTCCTCGGCCGCATGCGGGAGCGGCTCCGTGGATGGATCCTCGAGACCCGCGACACGGCCTTTCTGCCCGAACCCGAGTTGATGGCTCGCTCTGAAGGCACGACGCCGTACGAGCTGGCCCACCAGCCGGGCCGCTACGACCTGCCGCGCATCCTGGCCGCGGCCGAGCGGGTTGGAGACGCGTCAATCCCGGTCCCCACGCTGGCCGCGGGCCTCGAGGACGCGGACAGCGCCGTGCGCTATTGGAGCGTCATGGCTCTCCAGGCGCGTGGGCCGGAGGCCGGCGGCGCGCGTGACGCGATCGCGCGGCGACTGGGCGATTCGTCCTCCGCAGTCGCGCTCGAAGCCGCCTCGACCGCGTGCCAGCTCGGTGACTGCGATGCGAGCTACCCGGTGCTCGCCCGGTACCTACGGTCGGAAGACCGCCTTTGGGAGACCTTGCTGGCCGCCGCCGTCGTCCGCGACCTCGGGGAACGGGCGCGGCCCCTCCTCGCGGAGATCCAGGCCGCCCAAAAGCGACACGGCGGCACGGCGGACGGCCGCTATCGCGACTGGATGTTCTCGATGTTCGTGGGCTTCGCCCTCGATCAGGCGCTGACGAACCTGGGGCTCGGCGACGCGGGCCCGGTGACGTCACTCGCCGTGACCGCCCGACTGCCGGGAGGACGACCCCCGCGCATCCTCGCGGAGCCGCCGTACGTGCCCTGACTTGCCCCTGACCAGCTCAGCTGCCGGCAGCGGGGGCGGGCACCGGCGCCCGGCCCCTCACCCGCTCGGTGGCGGTCCGGATGAGCACGTAGAGCACCGGGATGAAGAGCAGGTTGAGCACGGTGGAGAGGATCATGCCGCCGAAGACCGTGGTTCCCACGGAGTGGCGGCTCGCCTTGCCCGCGCCCGAGGCCAGTACCAGCGGCAGGACGCCGAGGATGAAGGCGAACGACGTCATCAGGATGGGCCGGAGGCGGATGCGGGCCGCCTCTGCCGCCGCCTCCGGGATTGCGAACCCGCGCCGGCGGAGCTGCTCGGCGAACTCCACGATCAGGATGCCGTTCTTGCTGGCCAGCCCGATCAGCATCACCAGACCGATCTGGCAGTAGACGTCGTTGTCGAGCCCGCGGAGGCCCTGCGCCCCCAAGGCCCCCAGGAGCGCCATCGGCACCCCCAGCAGGATGATGAACGGGAGCACGAAGCTCTCGTACTGCGCGGCCAGGGTCAGGTACACGACGAGGAGGCCCAGCGCGAAGAGCAGGAGCGACTGGCCCCCCGACTCGATCTCCTCCAGCGAGAGCCCGGACCAGGAGTAGGTGAATCCCACCGGCAGCACCTTCTTCGCCAGCTCCTCCATGGCCTGGATGGCCTGGCCCGAGCTGTAGCCGGGCGCGGCGATGCCGTTGACCTCCGCCGAGCGGAACAGATTGTAGTGGCTGATGATCTGGGCGCTGGCGGTCTCCGTGACCTTCACCAGGTTCTCGAGTGGCACCATGGCCCCTCTTCCGGAGCGGACGTAGAACTGGCCGATGTCCTGCGGCTTCGAGCGGAACTGCCGGTCGGCCTGCGCGTAGACCCGGTAGCTGCGGTTGTTGAAGTCGAAGTCGTTCACGTAGGCGGAGCCCATGAAGATCTGCAGGGTGTCGGTGATCTGGCCGAGCGGCACCTGCAGCCGCTTCGTCTTCTCGCGATCGATCGTCACGAGGAACTGGGGGTCGTTGGCGGTGAAGCCGCTGTAGAGCCCGCGCAGGTCGGATCGCGCGTTTCCTTCCTTCGCGAGGTCCCGGGTGACCTCGTACAGCTGCTGCAGGCTCGCGCCCCCCTCGGCCTGGACCTCGAACTGGAAGCCACCGAAGGCACCCACGCCCTCCAGGGCCGGGGGCAGGAAGGGGATGACGGTGGCCTCCGAGATGGCCCCGAGCGGCCCGCGCAGGCGGTCCACCACCGAGCGCAGGGAGTGCGTCTCCCCCTTGCGCTCCGAGATCGGCCTCATGTTGACGAAGATGATGCCCCGGTTGGGGCTCGCCCCGCCGAAGCTGAAGCCGCCCACGCACATGGCGCCGGCTATGTCTCCCTCCCGGGCCAGCGCGGCCTCCACGCTGCCCAGCACGCGCGTCGTGTAGCCGAGAGAGGCCCCCTCCGGCGACTGCACGCTGACGATGAACCACCCTGAGTCCTCGTCGGGGACGAAGGACCGGGGGACGACGTGGAAGAGCCACCAGGTCGCTCCCAGCCCGAGGAGGAAGACCGCGATCAGCGGGAGCCGGCGGTCGAGCGCGTGACGGAGGGACACCGTGTAGCCCGCGGTCATGCGCTTCAGGGCCGCCTCCACCCTCCCGAAGAAGCGGCCCTTCGACTCCTTCTCCCCCTCCAGCACCAGCGCGGAGAGGGCGGGGGTGAATGTCAGCGAGTTGAAGGCGGAAAGCGCGATCGAGAAGGCGATGGTCAGGGAAAACTGCTGGTAGAGGCGCCCGGTCGTGCCGGGGAAGAAGGCGACGGGGACGAACACGGCGACCAGCACCAGCGAGGTGGCGACGACCGCGCCCGTCACCTCGCCCATGGCCTCGGACGTCGCGGCGTGGGCGTTGATGTGCTCCTCGCCCATGTGGCGCTTGATGTTCTCGATCACCACGATCGCGTCGTCCACCACGAGCCCGGTGGCGAGGGTGATGCCGAAGAGCGTCAGCGTGTTGATCGAGAACCCCATGAGCTTCACGAAGAAGAAGGTGCCCACCAGGGAGACCGGGATCGTGACCGCCGGGATGAGGGTGCTGCGCCAGTCCTGGAGGAATAGGAACATGGTCAGCACCACGAAGACGATGGCCATGAGCAGCGTGAAGATGACCTCCCAGATGGACTCGCTGACCACGGTCGTGGTGTCGAAGGCGATCCCGTACCGGAGCCCGGGCGGAAAGCGCTTCGACAGGCGCTCCAACTCCGCGCGCACCTGCCCCTCGACCTCGATGGAGTTGGCGTGGGAGAGCTGCATGATGCCGAGACCCATGGCCTCGTGGCCGCCGAAGCGCAGGGTGGAGCCGTAGTCCTCGGCCCCCAGCTCGGCACGGCCCACGTCCCGGAGCCGCACCAGCGTCCCGTCCGCTCCGGCCTTCACGATGATGCCGTCGAACTCCGCCGCCTCTCGCAGCCGGCCCACGGCGCGGACGCTGATCTGGTACGCCTGGTCGGGGGAGGCGGGTGCTTGTCCCACCTGGCCGGCCGCGATCTGCACGTTCTGCTCGCGCAGGGCGTCCACCACGTCGGAGGCGGTCAGCCCCCGGCCCGCCATCCGCACGGGGTCGAGCCACAGGCGCATCGAGTACTTGCGCTCGCCGAAGATCATCACGTCCCCGACCCCGGGGATGCGCTTCAGGGCGTCCTTCACGTAGATGTCGAGGTAGTTGCTGATGAAGGAGTAGTCGTACTTGTCGTTGTCCGCGTAGAACCCGGCGGCCATGATGAACTGGCCGGTGTTCTTGCCGATGAGGAGACCGGTGGTCTTCACCTCGTTCGGCAGCCGTCCGGTCACGGTGGAGACGCGGTTCTGGACGTCCACCGCGGCCAGGTCGAGGTTGCGGGTGAGGTCGAAGGTGACCGTGATCTGGCTGCTGCCGTCGTTGCCGCTGTTGGAGGTCATGTAGCGCATGCCCTCCACCCCGTTGATCGCCTGCTCGAGGGGGGTCGTGACCGCGGCCTCCACGGTCTGGGCGTTGGCCCCGGTGTAGAAGCTGCTGACCGTCACCTGCGGCGGCGCCAGCTGCGGATACTGCGCGACGGGGAGGGTGGGGATGACGACGGCCCCGGCGATGACGATGAACAGCGAGCACACGGTCGCGAGGACCGGCCGATGGATGAAGAAGTCGACGAATCCGGAGGCGCGAGGCTGCTCCACGGTGAGCCCGCCTAGCTCTCGACCACGGGCACGCCGTCGGCCAGGCTCTGCGCCCCGGAGACGATCAGCCGGTCTCCCGGCTTGATCCCGTCCAGCACCACGTAGTCGTTGCCGAGGATGGGGCCCAGACGAACCGGGCGCTGCCGCGCCACCAGGCCCTTGTCCCTGGTCTCGGCCACGTAGGCGAAGTACTGGCCGCTGACTCGCGACACCGCCGTCACCGGGATCAGCAGCCCCGGCTCGGACTTCCAGATCACGCGGGCCCGCACGAACTGGGAGGAGCGCACGTCCCCCTTGGGAGCCTCGATCCCCGCCTTGATCAGGACCGATTGGGTGGTGTTGTCGACCTGGGGGGAGACGAACGTCACCCGCGAGGCCGCCACCACCTTCCCGCTGCCGTCGATGATCTCGATTTGCGTCCCCGGTCGCACCTCGAGGGCGCGCTCGACGGGGACGTTGATGTAGGCCTCGAGCCCCGTCTTCTGGTCCACCGTGGTCAGGATCGTCGAGGTCGTGACCCGGTCGCCGACGTGCACGGGAACGTCGCCCACGACCCCCGCCGTAGGAGCGACCACGCTGTAGTACTCGAGCTGGACGGCCTCCTCCTTCACCTGTGCGTCGAGCGAGGCGAGGTCGGCCTGCGCGGCGTCGTAGGCCGTCTGCGCCTGGTCGAGATCGGCCTTGCTCATGACTCCCTGGGCGAAGAGGCCCTTCACCCGCTCGAGCTGGGTGCGCGTCCAATCCAGGTTGGCGAGCTTCGACTTGCGCGTGGCCTCCTGGCTGCTGACGGTCGCCGCCTGCTTCAGCGGGTCGATCTGCAGGATCGGCGCGCCCGCCTCCACCCGGTCACCGGACTTGACGAAGATCCGAGTGATCTGGCCTTCCACCTGGGGCTGGAGCGTGACCGAATGGCGGGACTTGATCGTGGCGACGTACTCCGACGCGTCCTCCACCGTCCTCGTCTGCGCCACCAGGATCTTGACCTTCGCGGCGAAGGCGGCAGGGTCCGGCGGGCTCGCCCCGCTCCCGTGGCAGCCCGGGGCGGTCGAGGCGAGGGCGGTGGCCGCGGCGACCGCGGGCCATCGCCGGAATGCTGATCGCAAGGCTCGAGTACCTCCGGCCGGCCGACGAACGCCCATCGGAGTCCGCGCGTCGCCCGGACCGGCCGGTCAAGGAGCCGGATGCCGCGCGTTCGAGGCCCGATTGTAGCGGTTCCGGAAGGTCCGTGTCATGGAACGTTCCGGGTTCCAGATTGCGACCGCCTCGCCTTCGAATCAGCGGCGCGCCGCGTCCGAGTACCGCCGCTCCTCGGCCGCGAGCTGTTCGGCCCGCGCGAAGTCGGTGCCGAGGCCGCCCAGGTAGGCATCGAGGTCCGCGCTCGGGCCGCTGAACCCCGCGACGGGCGGCTGCAGGTCGTAGTCGAGCCGCGGGATCCCGGCCTGCCGGGCGGCCAGCTGGCCGGCGCCGGCCGCTCCGGCCATGAGCAGGGCGATCGCCGCGGCCCAGGCGAGGAAGAAGCGGCGCCGCGGTCCCGGCCGGCCCGTGCCCGCCAGGAACGCGACGCTGAGAGCCGTCGCGGCGACGGCGAGGACGCTCGTGAGCTGGCCGTGAGCCCTGACGCTGAGGGCGTACGAGGCGACGCGCAGCAGGCCCTGCAGAAGCACGAGGACCCAGGACACCGCGGCCAGCGCGCGCAGCGCCTCGCCGGCGCCGACCCGGCGCCGCACGATGCGCAGCATCCCGATCAGGACGAAGGCGAGGACGGGCAGGCCCACCGCGACACCAACGGTGACCGAGGCGAGGGTGGCGAGGCGATTCTGCTCCCAGGGCGACCAGAACGCGGGGCTCACCATCAGCCCGCACGGCACGGCGACGACCGAGGCCGCCCAGAGCGCGACCGGCTTCAGGACCGGCAGGGTACCGCGCGCCACGGCCGGCGGCGCCAGAAGCTCCACCGTCGTGTCCGGGGACGCGATCGCGAGCTCCAGGTCCGCCGCCCCCAGCTGGCAGCGCAGCGCGCCCGTCGCGGGAAGGGCCGCTCGCTCGACGCGCGCGCCGCCGACCCGGAGGCCGTTTCGGCTTCCCGCGTCCTCGATCCACACCGTGCCGCTCTCGTCGCGGACGACGCGCGCGTGGCGTCGGGACACCGAGGTGTCCACGAGGGCGAAGTCGCTCTCGGCTCCGCGGCCGAGCGTCACCGTGTCGTCGCGGAACACGGCCTCGCGCACGACGACACCGTCGACCAGCAGTCGGACCGCGATCACGGGGCCGGGCTCGAGAACCGGACCTGCTCGAGCAGGGCCCGGCTCAGGGAGAGGAAGCTCGCGAGACCGACGCCTCGCCCGTGGAGGGCGAGGTACACCGCCTCCTGGGGCCGCGAGACGCTCGTGGCGGTGAGGCCGAAGTAGCCCATCCCGGGATGGCGGACGTAGGCGTAGGAGCAGACGTTCACCTTCCAGACGAGATGGGCGGTGCGGACACGATCGGCGCGGCACTCGGGCGCCGACAAGACACCGTTGCCGGGGGCGCGTGCCTGCACCCCGAGATGCTGCGGAGAATGGCTCGCGAGGCCGCCGTAGAAACCGTAGGCGCCCGTGCGCGTCGTGAAGTGCTCGACGAGGACCTCGAAGGAGGCCACCTCCCCTACCTCCTCGAGGGAGGGCGTGAACTGGAGGTTGCAGGAGTAGGAGGTCTTGCGGACGTTCTCGTGAGCCTCCTGGCCCGTCTGGTTCCAGCACTCGAAGGCCTCGGGAAGACGCGGGGCGAGGGCGCCGCCGACGGAGAAGAGCGCGCGGTCCTTCTCGAGCAGCGGGTCGACCGCTCGCGAGCGCGCGCGCTGCTCGAGCGCCGCGAGCTGCCGACCGAGCTCCGCCGCCAGCGCCGGCTCGCCCGCCGCGACCGGCGCCGCCCGGAGAAGAGCGTGCACCGCGGCCACCGGCACGCCGAACGAGAGCGAGTTCGCCCGCCAGTACACCGACACGTTCGTCCCCACCACCTCGTGTCGCGCGTTCAGGATCGGCCCTCCGCTCATCCCCGGGTTCAGGGGCATCGAGAGGAGCATCCGGTCCACGAACCCCCTGGCGGCGAAGCCGTTGAAGACTCCCTCGATCAGGCTGATGCCGAGCCCCTCGGGGTTGCCGAACGCGATCACCGGAGCTCCCGGACGGCCGCAGTCCGCGGCGAGGGGGAGCGCCCCTACGGGCACGGCGGCGTCGAGGAGCGCGAGGTCGTTCGTGAGGTCGAACGCCACCAGCGTCGCGGGAAGCGTCCCGCGGGGACCCTTCACGCGCACCCCGTAGCGCTCCGGGCGCGCGATGAACGAGCCGACCACGTGGTAGTTCGTGACGATCCGACCGGGCGCGACGACGTACCCGCTGCCGAGCGTGCTCTTCGCCTCGCCCGCGAGCGGGAGCACCTCGACGGTGACGACGCTCTCCTTCAGGCGGTCGAACACGACCTCGTGCGCGCGGCCGTCGGAAGGCGGGGCAGACTCCGACGGCGGGACCTCCCTCGTCGGGGCCGCCCTTTCGTCCGCCCACGCCGCCGGGACGAGGATCGTCAGGCACGCGATCGGCAGCCACGGTCGCATGGTCCCGGGCAGCATATCCCGACGCGCCTACGCGCCGCGCGGTCCCGATGTCTCATGGGGTAAATCGGCGCCGCACCGACCTCATCGGCCGCGGAGACACGACGAGGCGAGGGCCGTCGCGAGCGGGTCGGCATCGGGGGCACAGAAGCCCAAGGTCAGCCGCCGCCGCCAGCCCTCCGCGTGCTCGAACCGGCCGGACCACTCGCCGACCTCCCGCATCAGTCCCCGCATCGTCTCCAGATGCGACGCGAAGCCCTGGCTCTCGGCGAGCCACTGCTGCTGCGACCGGTGCAAGGCCAGCATCGCGGCCTTGTGCTCGAGCACTTCGCCTCCCACGTCCACGAAGTGCGTCGGGCGCACCGCTGCCCCGAGCGCGTCGCGGTTGCCGTGCGGCTGCGCGTGGTAGACGGTGACCGGCCCGCCCACCGCGGGGGTCGGAGGTTCGGTCGGCAGGTTGCGCATCCCGCGGCCGAAGGCGGCCGACACCGCGAGGCGACACGCGTTCTCGTGGTCCTCCATGTAGTCGCTCGGCGAATGCGTCAGCAGGATGTCGGGCGCGACCCGGCGGACCAGGGCGGCGAGCCTCGCCAGGATGTCGCGCTCGTAGAACACCTCGAAGTCGTTCACGAGGCTCTCGTGCCGCGTGAACCCCACGAGGCGGCAGGCTTCCTGCGCCTCGGCGCGGCGCACGCCCACGAGCTCCTCCCGTCCGTAGGCGCTCGACCCGCAGGACCCGTTCGCGAGGGCGAGGCAGTGGATCTCGTACCCGACGCGCTGCAACCGCAGCAGTGTGCCCGCCGCCACGAACTCCATGTCGTCGGGGTGCGCGAAGACGCCAAGAGCCACGGCCATCGAGGAATCCCTGCCGCACGCTGGTGCCGGCCTTGCCGAACGTGGGGACAGGAGACACCAGAACCCGTCTGGATTCAAACGTGCGTCGTGCCGCGGGCGCGTCTTCGGGCTTGCCGGCCGGGCGCGCGCGCAGGTAGTGTTCGAGGGCGGACCGGTCGACGTTCCGGCTCTCGCCAACGGAGATGACCCATGGACCCTTCGTTTCGCGTGCTCGTGGCCGGCTGCGGCAACATGGGGGCGAGCCACGCCCGCGCCTACCACCGCATGCCGGAGTTCGAGATCGTCGGCCTCGTCAGTCGTGGCCCGACGTCACGCCGCGCCCTCAGCACGGAGCTGGGCGGCCTGCCTGAGTTCGGCGACTACAAAGAGGCGCTCAAGGTCGCCCGGCCCGACGTGGTGAGCATCAACACGTATCCCGAAACGCACGGCCCGTTCGCGCGGGCGGCGATCGAGGCCGGCTGCCACGTCTTCTGCGAGAAGCCCCTGGCCACGACCGTGGAAGAGGCCCAGGCGGTCGTCGACGCGGCGCGAGCGCGCGATCGCAAGCTCGTGATCGGTTACATCCTGCGGGTCCACCCGGCCTGGACGCGATTCATCGAGATCGCCCGCACGCTCGGCAAGCCGCTCGTCATGCGGATGAACCTGAACCAGCAGAGCCACGGGGCCGCCTGGAACTGGCACCGCAACCTGATGGACTCGATGAGCCCCATCGTGGACTGCGGCGTCCACTACGTGGACGTCATGTGCCAGATGACGGGCGCCAGGCCGGTGCGCGTGTCCGCGATCGGCGCGCGCCTCACCGAGGAGCTGAAGCCGGGCATGTACAACTACGGCCAGCTCCAGGTCACCTTCGAGGACGGATCCGTGGGCTGGTACGAGGCGGGCTGGGGCCCGATGATGAGCGAGGTGGCGTTCTTCGTGAAGGACGTGATCGGCCCGAAAGGCTCCGTCTCCATCGTCAAGGACCCGAACGAGGGCACCGCCCACGGCTCCGACGACATCGACAGCCACACCAGGACCAACTGCTTGCGCGTGCACCACGGTGCCATCGACGCCAACAACGAGTTCGTGCGGGCCGACGAGTTCATCAGCACCGACGACGAGCCCGATCACCAGGCCCTCTGCGAGCGCGAGCAGGCCTGTCTCCTGCGCGCCATCCGGGAGAACCTGGATCTGTCCGATCACATGGCCGACGCGGTGAACAGCCTGCGCATCGTCCTCGCCGCCGACGAGAGCTTCCGCCGGGGCGAGGTCGTCACGCTGTAGCGGCCAGCCGAGCGGGACGACGCACCTCGCCATCGACGTGAACGGCTGCTTCCGGCAACCCCGGTCGCCAGCCGCTCGACGGAAAGGCATACTGTGAGTCTCCTTGCCCTGATCGGAGGGCTCGAATGGCGACAATCGGTCTCATCGGCGCGGGACATATCGGAAGCCAGGTCGCGCGGCTCGCGGTGGCAAGCGGCTACTACGTGGTGATCAGCAATTCGCGCGGGCCGCAGACCTTGTCCGCCCTCGTCGAGGAACTCGGGGCCGGGGCGCGGGCAGGAACCGCGCTCGAAGCGGCGACAGCGGGAGACATCGTGGTCGTCACGATCCCGTTGAAGAATTACCGACAGGTGCCCGTCGAGCCCCTGGCCGGCAAGGTCGTCATCGACACCAACAACTACTACCCTCAACGTGACGGCCACATCCCCGAGCTCGACCGCGAATCGACGACGACGTCCGAGCTCCTGCAGGCGCACCTGCCGAAGTCGAAGGTCGTGAAGGCCTTCAATCACATCTACGCGGCCGAGCTCACCACGCACGGACAGCCGGCGGGCTCGAAGAACCGTCGCGCGCTGGTGATCGCCGGCGATGACCCGGAGGCCAAGAAGACCGTCACCCATCTGCTGGACCAGTTCGGCTTCGACGCGGTCGACGCGGGCCCGCTCGAGGAGGGATGGCGGATTCAGCGCGACACGCCGGGCTACGGGCCGCGCCGGACGGCGGAGGAGCTGCGGCGAGATCTTGCCGCGGCCAAACGCTACGCGGATCGATGATCGTCAGGCGCCCGGGGGCGGCGGCGGGCGCAAACTCCCGCCATGAGCATGGGCGTTCGGAGTCAACGCAGTTTTCGGCCGCCAAGAGCGCGGGTGAGCGTCGAACCGGCCAAAGTCAGGGATTCCAGGGGAATTCCAGGGGAATTCCGTTGACGCGCTGGCGCCTCCGTGCTATACGCTGAGGGCCGTCTCCCTCCTCCTAGCCGAAAAGAAGCTGGATCTCCGGTGACACCCACAGTCGCCGGGTGATCGAAGGTCAGAGAGGTGCCAGATGAAAGCAAGTGGATCCCTCGGGTTGTGTGCGGTTCTCGCACTCTCGCTGGTGAGCTACACCAGCTCCGCCGGGCAGCAGTCCTCGGGCTCCAGCAAGATCCTGACGAACGGCGGAGACAAGGGCAAGGGGGGCGGGAACCACGGCGGAGGAGGGGGCGGGGACGACGACGGGCACAAGGGCGACGACGGGAAGGGGAACCCTCCTTGTCCTCCGGGCCCTCCGGGGCCGCCGGGACCGAAGGGCCCCAAGGGAGACCCTGGTCCCCCAGGACCGGCTGGACCGCAGGGTCCGCAAGGGCCCAAGGGAGACGCGGGTGCCACCGGGCCGCAAGGGCCGCAAGGGCTTCAGGGCCCGCAAGGGCTTCAGGGCCCGCAAGGAGCCAAGGGAGACACGGGCGACAAGGGTGACACGGGTGCCACAGGACCGCAGGGCCCGCAAGGGCCTCAGGGTCTGCAAGGGGCCAAGGGAGACACGGGCGACAAGGGTGACACGGGTGCCACCGGACCGCAGGGCCTGCAAGGGCCTCAGGGTCTGCAAGGGGCCAAGGGAGATACGGGCGACAAGGGTGACACGGGCGACAAGGGTGACCCGGGTGATGTAGGGCCCCGTGGACCCAGCGACGCCTTCGCCTTTGTCGACGCCGGGGGCATGGAGATAACCACGGGAGTGGAGATCGGATTCTTGAATAGCCTGCCGGCGGGCCAGTACGTTGTCACGGCCAAGGCCCAGTTCGACCGCCAGCCGGATGCGACAGCCCCCAAGCCCGTCAGTTGCACGCTTACGCTCTCGGATGCCGCAAACCTGGCCGGGCCGTTCCTCGACGATTCCGCGGCCGTGCTGCCAACTGACGGAATCGCCACTTTGCCGCTGTCGGCGGTGGCCGATCTCCCCTCGGGCGGGACCGCCGTGCTGAAGTGCATCGGCGAGAACGTCATAGCGCGCAACGTGAAGGTGATCGCCATCCAGGTCGGAACCATCACCCCGCCCCTGATCTGAGCCGTGACGGTCGGGAGGAGCCCTTCGATTGCCGATCGGAGGCGCTCCTCCATTCGTCCTTCTCTGTCAGGTCCGCTCGTCCCCCCGCGTTGTCGCGTCCCCTCGTGACCACCGGCGCGAGGTCGAACCCGCCGGCGCTGGCGCGCCCGCGGGCGTGAGACCGCACGAGAATTGCCGGTCGCCGACCGTCGGTGCTAGCATCCAAGAGCCAGAATCCCATTCGCCGGCGGTCGTTCCGCCGCACCTGGCCACGGTCGCTCCCTCCAGCGACGATTCCTCGAGGTCCGATGATCGGCAAGAAGCTGGCAGGCCGTTACGAGCTGACGGGTGAGGTGGGTCGGGGCGGGATGGGGGTCGTCTACAGGGCGCGGGACCCGCTCCTGAACCGCGAGGTGGCGGTCAAGCTGATCCCGCCCACTCTGCTGGGCGCGGACGCGGAGCAGCGCTTTCAGCGCGAGTCGCAGATCGTGGCCCAGATGGATCATCCGTCGATCGTGTCCATCTTCGACCTCGGGCGCCACGAGGACTCGCTGTTCTTCGTCATGCCGCTGGTACAGGGGACCAACCTGCATGCGTTCCGGCGGCAGCGTTCGGCTCTGGGTGACGTGGTGGACATCGCAATCCAGGTGGCGGAGGCGCTCGAGTACAGCCACGGGCGCGGCGTGGTCCACCGGGACATAAAGCCCGAGAACATCATGGTGGCCCAGGAGGCGGGAGCGGTCCGGGTCCGGGTGATGGACTTCGGGCTGGCGCGAGCTTCGAGCGAGAGCCGGCTGACGAAGAGCGGCACGCTGGTGGGGACGCTCAGCTACATCAGCCCGGAGCAGGTGGCCGGCCGGCTGGCGGACGCGCGGTCGGACATCTACTCGCTGGGCGTCGTGCTGTACGAGTGCGTGGCGGGCGCGCCGCCCTTCACCGGCGACACGCAGTCGGTGCTGTACCGGATCGTGCACGAGATGCCGCAGGGCCCGCGCTCGCTGGGGGCCCAGATCGACGACGAGCTCGAGCAGGTGATCCTGGCCTGCCTGCAGAAGGAGCCGTCGAAGCGGCCGCAGACGGCGGGAGAGGTGGCGGAGGCGCTGCGGCGGTACCGGTCGCGTCTGCGGGACAGCGACCGGGAGCGGGAGCTGACGGGCCTGACCCTGCAGGTGCCGCGGCCGGCGCTCTCGCCTTTCGTGGGGCGGAGCAAGGAGTTCGCGGAGCTGCAGCAGCGCCTGAACGCGGCGCTGGGCGGCGAGTGCCAGTTCGTGCTGGTGTCGGGCGAGCCGGGGATCGGCAAGACCCGGCTGATCGACGAGCTGGCGACGCTCGCGAAGGTGCGCCAGGCGATGGTGCTGCGGGGTCGCTCCGTCGAGCAGGACCGTTCGCTGCCGTACCAGGGCTTCTGCGAGCTCATCCAGGAGTACTTCCGCCAGGCCGAGGCGGGACGCTCCGGGTCGTCGGAAGCGACGCCGCCGCCGGACCTGTCCGACCTCGCCGGGGAGCTGGTGGCGCTCTTCCCGATGCTGAGCGAGATGCCGGAGATCCGCCACGCGGCGGGGAGCGATCCGCGCCTCGCTCCGACCGGCCCCCGGGCTCCCGAAGACCGCACGCAGGTCTTCGAGCTGCTGGCGCGGACGCTGACCCGGCTGGGCGGGGGACGGCCGCTGGTCCTGATCCTCGAGGACCTCCACGGGGCGGACGTGTCGGTCGAGGCGCTGCCCTACGTGGTGAGGCGGCTGGGACCCACGCCCACGCTCGTCGTCGGGAGCTACCGCTCGACGGAGGTGGACCGTGCCCACCCGCTGACCCGCATGCTGGACGGGTTCGCCGGCGACCGCCGCTTCGCGCAGGTCAGCCTGGGCCCGCTGTCGCCGTCGGACCATCGCGACTTCCTGGAGACGCTCGTGGGCGGCGCGCGGATCTCGGGCAGCCTGGCCGGCCGGCTCCTCGCCGGGTCGGACGGGAATCCCTTCTTCACCAAGGAGCTGGTCCGCTCGCTCCTCGATTCGGGAGGCATCTCCCGCGACGACACCGGCGAGTGGAGCCTCTCGGGAGCTACCGACCTCTCCGCCGACGCGATGCCGGCCACCATCCAGCTGGTCGTCGAGAAGCGCGTCAAGGGCCTTCCCGAGGAGGAGCGCGAGGTCCTGTCGATCGCGTCGATCATCGGCCGGAGCTTCGAGTCGCGGGAGGTCGATGCCCTCGCCGAGGGCCGCAACGTCGAGGTCGACGACGTGATCGACCGGCTGATCGAGAAGGGGTTGATCGAGGAGGAGCGGGAGTCGCGGGGAGATCGCCTCGCCTTCTCGAGCGGCGTCGTGCGGGACGTGCTGTACGCGGCGCTGTCGCGCCGGAGGCGCCGGTCGCTGCACCAGCGCTACGCGGAGCTCCTGGAGAAGCGCCACGGCGGGCGCGTGGAGCGCGTCCTGCCCCAGCTCGTCCACCACTACTCGCAGGGGGACGTCCCGGAGAAGACGGTGGAGTACGGCTTGCGGCTGGCCAGGACCTCGCTCGAGGCGTTCAGCGGAGAGGAGGCCGCCCGCTCGGCGCGGATGGCTCTCGAGTTCCTGGACGAGGAGTGGGAAGGCGACGCGGCCCTCGAGGGAGAGGCGCGATTGCTTCTGGCCCGGTCCCACCGGCTGGCGGGCGACGTGGACGGCGCGCTGGGCGAGACGGAGGCGGCGGTCCGGGTCTTCGATCACGAGAAGCAGCCGGCCCGGGCGGTCGCGGCGCTCCTCTTCGCCGCGGAGACGGCGTGGCAGAGCCGGCGGACCGACGAGACGTCGCGATGGGTAGAGAAGGGCCTCCGGGCGGCGCGGGCGTCGGGAGAGACCGATGGCCTCCGGCAGCTGCTGTCCCTGGCCGCGACGCTTGCGAACCTCCGGGGTGACTACGGTCGGGCCAACGAGCACCTCGCGGAGGCGGCTCGACTGGCTCCCGAAGCTGGGCCGGCCGAGCCCGAGGAGCTGATTCCGACCGGGGGAACCCTGGTCGTCGCCCTGGCGGACCCGGTCAGCGCCCGCGAGCCGTCCGCGATCCGCATCATCGAGGAGGAGGAGGTCCTCGCCAACGTCTTCGAGACCCTCGTGGTGACCGACCACGAGGGGCGCCTGGTGCCGGCGCTCTGCGAAGGGTGGGAGGCTGGCGAAGGCGGGCGCAGCTTCGTGCTGCGACTACGGCCAGACGTCCGCTTCCAGGACGGGCACCCGCTCGCACCCGGAGACGTCAAGGCCTCGTTCGAGCGCTCGATCCGCCAGGGCGCAGGAGAGCCGCCGGCCGCCGCCTTCGCCGCGCTTCGGGGCGTGCAGGAATTCCTCGACGGAACCGCCACCGAGGTGGCGGGCCTCGAGGTCCGATCGGAGCGGGAGCTGGAGATCCACCTGGCGGAGCCGCTGCCGATCTACCCGGCCCTGCTCTGCCACCAGCGGACCGCCGTGGTCCGGCTGGCGCCGGCCAGGAACGGCGTCCCCGACAGCCCGGTCGGCACCGGGCCTTTCCGCATGGCCTCCTGCGAGCCGGAGCGCGTCGTCCTCGAGCGTCACGCGGACTACTGGAAAGGGGTGAAGGCGCCCCTCGACGCGATCGAGTTCCGGGCCGGACTCAAGGCCGCCGCCATCGCCGCCGGGCTGCGCTCCGCCGAGTTCGACGTGGCGCGCGACCTGCTGCCCCGGGACCTCGAGGACCTGCTCCGCGACCCGCGCTTCCGCAACGGGCTGGTCGAGGCGCCCAAGGAGAACACCTACTTCGTTCTCTTCAACTCCCGCTCGGGACCGGTCACGAAGAACCCCGACGCGCGCCGCGCCCTCTCGGGGATCCTGAGCACTCAGGACCTCGTCTGGAGGACTCTCGGGCGCTTTGCCCAGCCGGCGGTGGGCCTCATCCCGCCGGGCATGCTCGGCCACGACCCGGGACGGAAGAAGCCCCCGCTCTCCCCGGACGAGGCGCGGAAGATCCTGCGCGGGGCGGGCATCCAGCCCGGAGCCCGGCTCAACGCCGTCGTCCATCCGCTGGTCCAGGATAGGTACGGCTCGCTCCTCACCACCCTCATCGCGACGTGGTCCGAACTCGAGGTCCAGATCGAGATCAGGAACGCGAGCATGGCGGAGTACCTGGAGGCCTTCCGGACGAACGAGCCCTTCGACCTCATGATCGGCCGCTGGAACGCGGACTACGACGATCCCGACAACTTCACACACGCGCTCTTCAACTCCCGCACCGGCCGCTGGCGAAGCTGGTATTCCTCACCGCAAGCGGACGCGCTCTTCGAGGAGGCGCGGGGAGAGGGAAGGCCCGCGATCCGGGAGGGGCTGTACCGGAAGTTCGAAGGGCTGCTCCAGGAGTCGGCGGCGCTCGTGCCCCTCTTTCACGACATCGACTACCGGCTCGTGAGCCCTCGGGTGCGGGGCCTCAGGCTGCGGGGCACGGCGCCCTACGTCAACTACCCGCAGATCGGCAAGAGCCAGCAGGCCCCCGAGCTCGCGGAGCCGGCGCCGACGGGCGGCGGGATCGTGCAGGTGCCCGTGGCGGGCGCCCCCAGCCATCTCGACCCCCCCCGCGCAAACCTGGCCCAGCAGCTCGAGATCATCCCGAGCATCTTCGAGACGCTGACCGTCGACGCGGGAGGCGCCCGCTTCGTCCCCTGGCTCGCTTCGCAGTACGAGGCCGAGGAGGGCGGCCATCGCTACCGCTTCCACCTCCGGGACGGCGTGCGCTTTCACGACGGCCGGCGCCTCACCGCCCGCGACGTCCGCTCCTCGTTCGAACGGCTCCTGCAGGTGGGCGGCGAGAACGCGTGGCAGTTCTCCTCGATCCGGGGGGCCAAGGCCCTCATGAGCGGAGAGGCGGGCGACCTGGAAGGCTTCCGCATCCGATCGTCCCGCGAGTTCCTCATCGAGCTGGAAGAGCCGGTCGCCTACTTTCCGGCCCTCCTCTCCTATCCGGCGGCCGCCATCCTTCCCGAGGGAAGCGACCCGTCGGCCGCCGGGCAGAGCTACGTGGGCACGGGCCCGTTCCGGGTCGCCGCCCTGGAGCCGGGAAGGCGGGTGAGCCTCGAGCGGAACCGGAGCTACTGGCGGAAGGGCGTCCCCCGATGCGCCGGGGTGGTGTTCCACTTCGGCGTGGCGCCGGGCCAGATCCTGGAGGGTTTCCGCCAGGGCCGGTTCTCCCTGGCCACGGACCTCTTCCCGGCCGACGTGGAGGCGCTGCGCCGCGATCCCGAGTTCGCGTCAGGATACCGCGAGGCGCCACGGCTCCAGACGTACCTCGTGGCCTTCAACACGAAACGCGGGCCCCTCGCCGATCGTGAGCTGCGTCGAAGCCTGGTCGAGGCGGTGGACGTGCCTCCGCTCGTCCGTCAGCACCTCGGACGGCTGGCCACTCCGGCCCGGGGCTTCATACCGCCGGGGCTTCTCGGACATGCCGCCGGATCGGGACCGCGGGGGGGCGGCCTCGCTCCGGGCTCGGCGACGCGCCCGCCCGGGGAGATCGAGCTGACCGCGTCCGTCAACCCGCTCTTCTTCGACAGCCTGGCCGCGCTCGCCGACGAGCTGTGGCGGGCGTGGGCGAAGCTCGGGGTCAAGGTGCGGGTGGTCAACCGGACCCTCGACGAGATGGCCGACGCCGCCAAGAAGGGCAGCGTCGACCTCTACCTCGGCCGCTGGATCGCCGACTACCCGGATCCCGACAACTTCGCCTGCCAGCTGCACTCGGAGTGGGGCTTCCTCGGCCGCATGTGCACCGCCCCCGAGGTCGACCGGCTCGTCGAGCGGGCCCGTGTCGAGACGGAGCCAGCCGTCCGCCACGCCCTCTACCGGGAGGTCGAAGAGATCATCGCCCGCGAGTCGCTGCTGATCCCGCTCTTCCACGAGCAGGCTTACCGCTTCGCCCGGCCCGAGGTCGAGGGCCTTTCCGTGGCCTTCGGGATCCCGACGGTCGCCTACGAGAAGCTGCGCCTGCGCGAGTGACGACCAGCTAGCGGCGCACCATCTCCACGAGCACGTCGCTCGACCCGCCCGTCACGACGTCCACCTCGCGACGCTCGGTCACGTATCCCGGCCGCACCAGCTCGATCGAGTGCCGGCCCGGCGGGAGCGTGAGGGCCCTCGCCTCGCGAGCGGTGCCCCTGAAGCCGTCGTCCACGTAGACCGAGGTGTCCTCGGGGCGGACCTCGAGCCGTATCCGGCCCGACTCGCGATCGGGTTCCGAGGAGCGGTCCGAGCCTTGGCTCTGCGCCGCCGGGGGGGCGTCGTCATACCCGCCGGCGGCGGGATCGGGGGCGTAGTCGCCCACGTAGTAGCCGGGCTCGTAGGAATAGCTGACGGAGTTCGGCCAGGTCGAGTAATACGGCCAGGACGAGTAGTAGGGCCAGCCGAAGGACAGCGAGCCGTAGAAGTAGGAGTTCGGCCAATAGTAGGCCCCATAGTAGGGGTAATAGCCGTGGCCGTAGTAGGGGTAGTAGCCGTGGCCGTAATGTCCGTAGCCGCCGTGGCCGTAGCCGCCGTGGCCGTAGCCGCCGTGGCCGTAGCCGCCGTTGTACCCATAGTGCGATCCGTACCCGTAGTAGCCGCTGCCCGTGCCGGCCCGGGGATGCCGTCGCTCGGCCACGCTCCCCCGGGCAGCGTAGCCCGGACCGGATCCGTAGTGCACGCCGCGGGAGGGCGCGTACCTCGCTCCGCCCGACCCATATCGGGGGACCGCCGACCCCCCATGCCAGCCGTACGAGCGGCTACCGCCGTACGAGCGGCTGCCGCCGTACGAGCGGCCACCGCCGTACGAGCGGCCACCGCCGTGCGAGCTGCCACCGCCGTGCCAGCCGCCGCTGCCGTGCGAGCCGCCGCCGCCACGCGAGCCGCCGCCACCGTGCGAGCCCCGCGCCTGGGCGGGATCACCCGCGAGCGCCAAGGCCAGCGTGAGAACCAGAGCCGGTACCACGTGCCGCATGCTCATGGGCCCTCCACTTCTTGCGAGCGAGCCCCGGCCGGATCGGAGCCCCGCCAAGTCAGCATAGCGAGAGACGACGGTCCATAGCAAGCCTCAATGGAGGTCTCGATGGAGCCCGATGTGCTCGTGGCAGGAGTCTCATCGGGCCGCCGCTTCCCAGCCCTTTTTTTGGCTACCGCCTACTCGAAGTAGCCGTTCACGTCGAGGATCAGGTGGATGGAGCCGCTCGCCTGGCTGGCGAGCGCGGTCAGGTCCCCCGCGCTGCCCAGGGTGGCGATCGCGTTGTTCGCGCGCGTGGCCCCCGCCGAGTAGTTGAGGTTGGAGGTCGGGGGCGAGGGAGTCCCCCCGGGAAAGAGTCGCACGTTGCCCGCCGTCGTCGCCTGCGTGACCGTGACGTTGAGCGACACGGCCCAGGCCGAGGCGGGCACGCCGCAAGCACCGACGATCGGGAACGTGCGCGGAGCGCCTGTGCTCAGGGCCGGGCCGCCGCGGCCGCCCGCGGAGTTGCGGGTGTCCACCAGCCGGCAGGGGACGAGCGTGTGGAAGCTCATGGTGCGCTCGACGGGGAGCGCCAGGGAAGCCGAGTTGTTGGCCGGCTGCGGATCGTCCATGCCGGCGGGCACGGCGACCGTGACGGTGTTCGTGACCTGACGCGTTCCGCCCAGGCCACTCACGGTCCCGGTCGCCTGTATCGCGAGGCTGGCGCCGGCGGGCAGGTTGACGCTCGCCCCAATGTCGCCGGAGCCGCTCGGCGGGCACGACGCGCCCCCGGCCGGCGTGCACGTCCACGCCACTCCGCTTACCGTGGAGGGGAAGGCGTCGGTCACGAGCGCGCCGTTCGCGGCAGACGGCCCGGCGTTCGCGACGCCGATCGCCCACGACAGAGGCTGACCCTCGACCGCGGGCGGCCCGCCCGACAGGGTCACCGCGAGATCCGCCGCCTGCCGCCACTCGACGGCTCCCGCGTCGCAGCGCGGGCCGTAGGGCCGTGCGTACCCACGTTGGTCGGTGGCCGGTGGCGGGCACCCGCTCGCGACCGCGTCGATCGCGGGACTGCCGTAGAGCGGCGCGATCGTGCGGGTGGGCCCTCCGTTGGCGGCGAGAGGCCCGAGCTGGGGCGACGCGAACGTCGCGCTCGCGGCGCACCTCTTGTCGTTGCCGTCCGTGGGGTTGAGCGTGGGCCACTGCAGGTTGAAGCCTCCGTCGGCGAGCGTCCTCGAGCAGTTCTTCTGGATGTTCCAGGGGTTTCCCCCGTTCGCGGCGGTGTTGTCGGCCACGATCGAGGCGCGGAGCGTGGCGTGGTTCCCGCCGACGATGCCCCCGCCCACCCAGTCGGCGTGGTTGGCGACGATCGTCACGTGGGTCAGGGTGGTGGGGTTCCCGTTGTCCCGGATCGCGCCCCCCAGGCCGGTCGAGCCGGCGTTGGGCCGGATGCCGGTCGCGCTGTTCGCCGCGAACGTGGAGCTCGTGATCGAAACCGGGGTCTGCCCCGGGTCGGCCTCTCCCTCCCAGAGGGCCCCTCCCTGGCCCACGACCGCGTTGCCCGAGAACGTGCTGCCCGAGATGGCGAGGCGCCCGTTCATGTGGAAGATGGCGCCGCCGTTCGTCGTGCCGACGTTGCTGGCGAACGTGCAGTCCTCGATCACCAGCGCCGAGGGCAGGCCGTACATCCACGAGTGGATCGCGCCGCCGAGGTTCGTCGCCTGGTTGCCCGAGAAGGTCGTGCGCCGCAGGGTCAGGGCGCCGAGGTTGGTTCCGTCGACGTAGATCGCCCCGCCGTGCCCTCCCACGCCTCCGTTGAACGGGTCGCCCACCACCGGCAGGGTGGCGTTGCTCTCGAACCGGCTGTCCTCGATCGTGATGCGGACCGCGATCGTCCCGATGGCGCCGCCGTTGGCCCCGCGGTTTCCGACGAACGTCGAGCGACGGATGGTGAAGGCGCCCGTCACCCCGTAGATGGCGCCGCCGCCCCAGTCCGCGTGGCTGGTCGCCGCGACGTTGTCCTGGAACGTCACGTCCTCGATCAGGAGGTTCGTGAGGCGGGTCGGCTCCTGCCACACGAGCTCCATCGCCGCCCCCTGGTCCTGTGCCCTGCCGTTCCGGAGGGTGAGCTGCCGGAAGACGAGGTTCAGCCCGGCCGCGAGCTGGTAGGTCGTGAGGAACATCTTCGTGGTTCCGCCGCCGTCCAGGGTCACCTGCTGCCCCGTCCCGTCGATCGTCGTGCTCGTCGAGAGGATCTTCGTGGACGTGATCGGGATGACGACCGGACCGCCGCCGCAGCTGAAGGTGACCGTCCCCCCTCCCGCCAGGGCGGCGTTGAACGCGGACTCCGTGCAGCTCCCCGGGGTGCCGCCGCCGACGGTCCCCGACGCGTGCGCCGCGGGCGCCGTCCACGCCGCCAGGGCCAGCGGTACCAGGAGGTGTCGCAACGCGCTACTCGAAGTAGCCGTTCACGTCCACGATGACGTCGACGCTGCCGCTCGCCTGATTGGCGCGCACGGCCAGCGCGGCGCCGGCCCCCATCCCGACGATCGCGTTGTTGGCGCGCGTCGCTCCGGCCGCGTAGTTCAGGGTCGAGGTCGACGGGGCGACGGCCCCGCCCGGGAACACGACCAGGTTGCCGGGCGCGGTGGCTCCCGCGACGGTCACGTTGAAGGACAGCGACCTGGCCGAGGCCGGAATCGCGCAACGGCCGGCCAGGGTGAACGTGCGCTCGCCGTGGGCACCGAGGGCCGGGCCGCCGAACTCCCCGGCGGCGGTGCGCGTGTCGAAGGCACGGCAGGGGGTCAACGAGTAGAAGGAGGTCGGGCTAGGCGGGGCCGGAGGGCCGAGCGTTCCGACGGCGAGCGTCGCGGATCGAGCCGGCAGGGTCAGGCTCAGCCCGCCGGCCACCGGGGTCACCCCGCCCGCGCTCGTCAGGCGGGTCGTGGCGGTGAACCGATAGAGCCCGAACGTGCCGCTCACTCCTCTCGTGACCGACACCGCCGCCGTCCGCGCGACCGTGTCCTTGTTGAAGAGCAGGACGTAGAGGACGTTCGACGGGGAGACGATCGCGTAGGCCCCGACCTGGTCCACGTTCGTGCTCGACGCCCTGACGCTCTGGCCCTGGACCCGCCCGCCGCCTCCGTCGTAGTTCAGGTAGAGGCTGAAGGCGTCTTCTATCCGGCTGCCGTCGGCCGGCACGACCCAGCGGGTCGCGAGGTCCACGCCCTCCCGGGCGAAGATGGCGAGCGCCTCGGCCTGGGCGAGCGTGCTGCTCCCGCCGCCGTCCCCGCCCCAGCTGTACTCGGTGATCGCGATCCGGGTGCCCGGGAAGCGGGCCGCGATCCAGTCGCGGAGGCGCGGGATGAGCCGCACGATGCCGCTGGAGTAGCCCGTCGTCCCGATCCAGGACTCGTCCACGTAGGCGGCGTCGTAGAGGCTCTTGAGGGAGCGGAGCCGCAGCGCCTGCGTCGCGGCCGACTCGTCGTCCGAGAGGGTGACCCCGGGGGACTGCGGGTAGTAGTGGACGTCGAGGTAGTCGACGAGGCGCACGCCGGTGCCGTCGAAGTGCTGCTTCGCCTGCTTCAGGTACCAGTCCAGGAACTCCAGGTTGCCGTGCGCCGTGCGGTCGGGGCCGACGTTGCAGTTGTCGGCGGGAGAGAAGAAGTAGGCGCACCAGCCCCAGTCCGCGGGACCGAAGACGAGCGCCGCCGGGTCCTTCTGCTTGACGGCGGCGGCGTACTGCTGCGTGCGCGCCCAGTACTGGTCGTAGGTCAGGGGGCTCGGGAAGACGTCGTGGTGCGTCTCGTTCCAGAGGGCCGGCTCGTTGTCGAGGGCGAAGAGGCGGACCCCCGAGTGACCCTGCGTCGCCGCCCGGGCCGTGAGGTGCTGCATCCAATCAGTGACGAACGATGGATCGATGGCCCGGGAGGTGTCGGCGGGATCGTTCCCGGTGATCCACGTGCCGCCCACCGCCCGTCGTCCGTTCCCCGCGTCCGGCTCGCACCAGAAGACACCTCCGGTCGCCGTGCACTCCGTCTGCTGCTGGGCCCCGTACTTCGCCACCGAGTAGCCCCACCGCTTGGCGCGGTCCTTCGGCGTCCAGCCGATCGTGGGAACCGTCAGCAGGGGCTCGGCTCCCGCCGCGCGCGTGTCGTCGACGAAGCGGTCCGCGGAGGATCCGTCGGGGAGCGCCGCGGGGTTCGGGTTGTCCTCGGGGATGTTGAAGAAGAACCAGTCCGAGGCACGATTGCTCGTGTCGTCCAGCCAGGAGTAGCGGGTGGTGGAGTTGCCTCCCCACCGGTTGGCCGGGTAGTGCATGCGGTCGAGCGTCGAGCGGCTCGCGAAGTTCACGCCGAAGATGAGCGGCGACACTGCCCGTCGGTCGGCGGCCGGGTCGACGCTCACCGTCACGTCCGCGGGCAGGGCGGCGGCCGCCACGAGCAGCAGCGCCGCGAGGAAGCCGAGGTGCGGCAAGAGCGCGCCCCGAACGGGACACGGAGCCCTCATGCTCGGGACGCTAGTCCCTTTCCGGGCCCCGGCCAGTGGCCCGGATCACACCCCGGGGGGGCCGCGCGGCCCTAGCGCTTCTTGAGGAAGCCGAGCAGCGACCCGCCGGTCGGTGGCGGCGCCGCCTCACCCTCGAGCCGCGCCAGCTCCCGGCGCGCGTGGCGGTTGTCCGGCTGCTGGTCGAGCGCCTTCCGATACATCGCGGTGGCCCGCGCGCGGAGCTGGCCGGCGCGGTAGATGTCGCCGAGGAGGAGGTAGGCCTCGGTCCGCGAGGAGTCCTCGTGTACGGCTTCCTGCAGGTACGACTCGGCCCGCTTGACCCACTGCGGGTTCTTCACGCAACCTCGGGCGAGGGCGATGAGGGCGCGGACGCGGAGCGCACCCTGGGCCTTCTCCAGCGCCGGCTCGAGCTGGTGGACCGCTTCCCAGTGTTGTCCGTCCCGAATCAGCTCCTCCGCCGCCGCGATGCTCTCCTCCAGGCTCAGCGGCGGCGGCGTCTCTCCGGCGGGAGGAACGGGGCCAGGCGCGGGGGGCGCGGGCGACGGCCAGGGTTTCCGCCGGCGCAGGTCCCGCTCGTACGCGGCCCGGGCCTCGGGCTCGCGCAAGGTCTCGTAGGCCTCGCACACGCGGAGGAAGACGGCTTCTCGCTCCTCGTTGACGTCGGCCAGCGCGGCGTCGCGGCACGCGTCCGGGTGGAGGGCACGCGCGAGCCGGGCATAGCCGGCTCGCAGCTCGACGGCGCTCGCCTCGGGGGTGACGCCGAGGAGCTCGAAGTGGTCCCGCTGCAGGAGGGACGCGTGCGTCTCCAGGATCAGGCGTCGCACTTCCTCGGGGCTCCGCCCGGGAGGCGGAGACCACGGCTCGGCCGGGGCCACCGGAGGAGCCGAGGCCGGGTCCGGCACCGGGGGGCCAGCGGGTACCGGAGAAGGTGGCGAGGGGGCGGCAGGCGCGCGCGGGTTCCCTGGCGAAAGCGGAGCCGGCGTCGAGGATGCCGGGGCTCGACTGGCGGACGGCCGATCCGCGGCGAAATCGACGGCGCCCGTGCACAGCAGGCCCAGCAGGCTCCGCTCCGTCTCCTCGGGCGGGACCGGCATGAGGCCTATCAGCTCGCGCGCGCTCAGCGTCCCGTCGATTCGCGAGAGCACGAAGCCGTCCGTCGGCGTCAGCGCGACCGGGTGCACGCGAAGCCGCGGATCGGCGGCGAGGGCCAGCTTCCGGTCCAGATCCCCGAGAGCCTCGCGCACAACCTCGGGGTCGTGCAGCCGCCGCGCGGCCTCGAGCAGCAGCTGGCCCGTCGAGAGCCGGGACGCGGGGTCTCCCTGGGCCTGACCCTCCGGCAGGCTCTCGAGCTCCTCGAAGGACGACGTGCAGTCGGGCCGATCGAGAGCGGCGAAGAGGATCTCCCGCACGTGCCAGCCGACCGCCTCCTCCAGCCGCCCCTGGTCGAGCAGGCCGACCTCGACGAGGATGGCCCCGAACGGACGATGCTCGGCAAGCGCTGTCTCGACGGCCCGATCGAGAACGTCACGGCCGACGAGGCCGTGCCGGACGAGGACGTCGCTCAGATGCTCCCCCGCCGCGTCGCTTCGGCCCTGGACGACGTGGCCCTCGCGGACGGAGAGCGCGCGCTTCTCCGGGTCGTGGGTGATGTGGAGGCGGCCCGACAGGCGCGACACGTACGCTATGCGCAGCAGATCGAGGACCCGAACGGGGGCGGACGAGGGCGGGTGGTCCATGGTGGCCGGATGCAGTGTAGCGGAAGGCCGTGCCACGCGGGTCGCAGATCTGGCGGAAGCGGACGGGCACGGAGTTGTGGCCTCGTACGAGTCGGGCGATCATCTTCGGCGATGGAACCAGGCGACGCGGCCGACGCGCTCCGGATCCTCAGCCAGTACAAGCGCCTGGTGCTGCTCGGCAAGGCCCGGATCCCGCTCGCGGTGGGACGACGCCTCGTCGGCCCGGACACGGCCTTTCACCTGTACTTCCGGCACGCGGAAGAGGCCGCGCCCCGCCGCCGGGGCCGGCGCCGGACCCTCCGGAGAAAGTGACGACGGCCGGTCCCTTCGACCTCGCCAACGTCAAGAGCCGCGTAGTGCGGCACGGGCTGAGGGGGCCGGGTGGGCCGTGGGCCGTCTGTTTCTTGACCCCGGCACGCCCGCGGGCGTAGTGTGCACGCGTCTTCCGAAGCGAGGTGAGCGAGATGAAGGCAGGGATCAACCGCCGGCAGTTCATGCAGAGGAGCCTTGTGGGCGCGGCCGCCGCCCCCCTCGTGACGCACGTGCTGGCTCACGAGGCGGAGGCCTCCACCCAGGCCGTGTCCCCCAACGACCGCATCCAGGTGGGCCTCATCGGTGTGGGGGCCCGCTGCCTCCAGAGGTCGGGACTCCTCGACGCGGCGGTCGCGGTGCCGGGGGTCGAGGTGATCGGCGTCTGCGACGCCTACAAGGGCCGCGTGACCCGAGCCCTCGAGAATCTGGGCGGGAAGGCGAAGGACTACGGGGACTACCGGACGCTCCTCGCGGACAAGTCGATCGACGCCGTCATCATCGCCACCCCCGACCACTGGCACAAGGCGATGACGCTCGACGCCCTCGCCGCGGGCAAGGACGTCTACCTCGAGAAGCCGATGACCCTCACCATCGACGAGGGCCCGGAGATGTACGCGGCGGCCGAGAAGGCGGGGCGCATCCTCCAGATCGGCAGCAACGGCATGAGCTCGAAGCTGCAGGAGACGGCGCACGAGATCGTCAAGTCGGGCAAGCTCGGCGAGATCAACCTCATCCGCGCGACGTTCGACCGCAACTCCGACTCCGGCGCCTGGCTCTACCCCATCCCGCCGGACGCCGACCCGAAGACCGTGAACTGGGACATGTTCCTGGGGCCCGCCACCAAGCGGCCGTTCAGCCTCGAGCGCTTCTTCCGCTGGCGCTGTTTCTGGGACTACTCGGGCGGCATCTCGACCGACCTTTTCGTCCACCTGATGACGACCATCCACTACATCACCGGCGCCACTGTGCCGGAGCTGGTCGTCGCCACCGGCGCGAACTACCGCCACCAGAAGACCCACGAGGTCCCGGACAGCCTCAACGCCTCCGTCGTCTACGGGAAGGAGAACTTCTCCGTCTCCCTGAGCGGCACGTTCAACAGCGCGTCGTCGGGCGAGAGCGGCTTCGCCATCCTCGGCCACGAGGGGTCGCTCGTCTTCCGCGACGACCGGATGGTCTTCACCCCGGAGCACCAGGTCGAGGGCAACGGCTGGATCGTCTCGTCCTGGCCGTCCCACCTCGAGAAGGCGTACTGGGCCGATCCCGAGGTCAAGAAGCGGGAGATGCCGGAGACCTGGCCGTCGCAGATGTGGAGCCGGGGCGAGTCGTGGACCGAGGTCGGTCCCGACTCGACCTACATCCACGTGGGCCGCTTCTTCGACTCGGTCCGCACCCGCAAGCCCTCGATCGAGGACGGCCGGAAAGGCCACCACGCGGCGGCGGTCGCGCACATGGTGAACGAGTCGATCAAGCGCAAGGGACCGGTCACCTGGGACTTCGAGAAGGACGTCCTGAAGAAGGCCTGATGCACGACCCGCGCGAAGCGCGGGTCGATCTCTGGCCGTGGCCCGTCGTTCGAAGGCGCTCCGTTCGCGTCGGGCGCGGAGGGATAATTCGCGCCCATGAAGCGTCGGTCGTTTCTCTCCACCTCCGCCGCCGCGTCCGCCCACGCCCTGACCGCGTGGCCTCGCGCCTTCGGCGCCCCGGCGTCGCCCGCCGGAACCATCCACACGGTCCGCGGGCCGATCGACGTCGGCCAGATGGGCGTGACCCTCGTCCACGAGCACGTGCTCGTGGACTTCGCCGGGGCGGAGAAGGTCTCCCGTTCCCGCTACGACGCCGACGAGGCGTTCCGGACCATCCTCCCTCACCTCCAGGACCTGCAGAAGCGCGGCTGCCGAACCCTCCTCGAGTGCACCCCGGCGTACCTCGGGCGCGACCCGCTGCTGCTCCGCCGCCTCTCGGAGGCGAGCGGGATCCACATCGTGACGAACACCGGCTACTACGGCGCCGGGAGCGACAGCGCCGTGCCGAAACACGCCTACGCGGAGACTGCGACGCAGCTGGCGGCGCGGTGGACGGCGGAGTACCGGAGCGGCATCGAGGGCACCGGCATCCGTCCCGGATTCGTGAAGGTCGGAGTCGACCCGGGGCCGCTCTCGGAGATCGACCGCAAGCTCGTCGAGGCGGCGGCGCTCTGCCACCTCGACACCGGGCTGACCCTGGCCGTCCACACCGGCGACGGGACCGGCCGCCCGGGAGATCATCTCCACCTTGAAGCGGCTGGGTGTCTCGCCCGAGGCGTACGTCTGGGTGCACTCCCAGAACGAGAAGGACCCGGCGACGCGCTCCTGGGCCGCACGGCAAGGCACGTGGGTGGAGCTCGACGGGGTGGGCCCGACGACCCTCGAGACCCACGTCGAGGCGGTTGTCGACCTCTTTCGCCGCGATCAGCTCGACCGCGTCCTCGTCTCGCAGGACGCGGGCTGGTACCACGTCGGCGAGCCCGGCGGAGGCAGCTACCGCCCGCACACGTTCCTGTTCGACGCGTTCGTGCCGGCGCTCGTCGCCCGCGGCCTGCGCGAGGCCGACGTCCGCACCCTGCTGGTCGAGAACCCGGCGAGGGCGTTCGCCGTGCGGCGCCGGACCCAGCCAGCCGCGGACTGACCCGCCCCTCGCCTCAGCGCGGGGGCAGGCCGACCACGATCAGGCCGACGTCGGGCGGCAGCGATCGGTAGAGCGAGGCCGCGTCGTCGGCCTCGAGCGTCACCCGCAGCCTCACGCGCTCCTTCGCCCCGAGGCCGAGGGCGGTGCCGAGGTCCGAGAGGCGGAGGCTCACCACGTCGGCGAGCCGCTGATGGAGGGAGCGGTTCCGCCCCCCGTGCCCTTTCGTGCGCACCTCGAGCGACACGCCCTCGGCGAAGACGACGCGGTAGGGCGACGGCACCGAGTACGTCTCCTCCGCGCTCTTCGGCACCGGGGGCGGCGAAGGGGAAGGGGCTCCGGGCCGGGCTCGTGGGGAAAGGCGCTGCTCGCCGGAGCGGGCGAGGCGGCGGGCGGAGGCGCTACGACCTCGATGCGGTCCCTCTCGCGCTCGGGCTCGAGGCGGCCCTTCGAGAAGGCCGTGGCGTCCCAGCCGGGGCCCGGCACACGGTCCACGAACAGCACCTCGGGGACACCCCACTCGAGCCCGCT
This sequence comes from uncultured Acidobacteriota bacterium, assembly GCA_963697835.1. Lineage (GTDB taxonomy): Bacteria > Acidobacteriota > Vicinamibacteria > Fen-336 > Fen-336 > DATBSL01. The sequence goes on from CAVOPG010000002.1 coordinate 1,185,600, forward strand.
CGCCGCGTAGTCGTCGAGGGCGACGCCCTGCAGCATGAGGGCGAGGCGGTGACGGGAGGCGTCGAGCCGGAGGTAGAAGCCCTTTCGCGCGGCGAGGTCGCGCTCGACGCGGAGCCGCTCGACCTCCTGGCGAGCGCGGGCGGTCTCGGGATCGTCGACCCTGACCGGCGCCGACGGCGCGGGCCGCGCCGCGCTCGCCACGGCGAGGGCGGCGACGAGCGAGAGCAGTGGGCGGACCAGCATGGGTGTCAGTAGATGTAGACCGGCGTGCCGACCGGCGCCTGGCGGTAGACCTCGCGGAGCGGGTCCCGGCCGAGCCGGACGCAGCCGTGGCTGACGGGCCGCCCGAGCAGGCGCTCGTAGAGCGTGCCGTGGATCATGTAGCCGTTGCCGAAGTAGAGGGCGTACTCGCCGAGCGAGCCGTACTCGAGCCGTTCGCCGGGGTCCTTCGGGATCGGCTCGCCCTCCTCGACGAAGGCCCAGTCGGGCTTGCGCCACACGGGGTTCTCCAGCTTGGAGAGCACCTCGAAGCGGCCCCGGGGCGTGTCGAACACCCAGACGCGGCCCCCCGAGCCCTCCTTGAGCACCATCCCCGAGCCGGCCGAGCACGGCGCTTCGAGGACGGTGTCGTCGCCCTTCATGAGGCGGAGCCGGTTGTGCGTCTGGTCGATGACGATCCAGGTGCCGCGCGGGACCTTGCGGCGCAGGGCCGTCTCCAGGCGCTGCCTCTCCGCCACGAGCCGCGCCGCCTCGCGCGAGGCGGGCTTCCCCTCCGGGGAGACGACCACGTCCGCGCCCTCCCCTGGGACGGCCCGGAAGTCCCACCCCGTCCCGGCGAGCGCCAGGAAGGCGAGGAGGGCCACGCCCGCGGAGACCTTCACCGAGCGCCGGCGCCAGAGAGCCCGCAGGCGGGCGGCCATTCGGCCGGGGCCGTCGAACGCCGCCGAGTCGGCGGGCTCGGCGGGCGGCACGGCGGCGGGCGCAGTCTCGGGATCGGTGCTCATGGCCTTCCGTTCTCGCGGTCTCCCGCCGACCTGGGCGAGCAGGTCGGAGAACGCCCCGTCGCGGCCGTCGCCGCCCACGATCGTCACTCGCGTGCCGACGCTCCACCCGGCGGTAGAGGTCGTCGATGTCGCGAGTTGGACAGGGCGACGCAGCCCTCGGTCCAGTTCTGTCCGCGGCCGCCCTCGCCGTGGATCTCGATGAGGCCCCCGATCCGCGCCCCACGGGGGATCTCCCCGCGCCTCTGGGCGGCGGCGAAGCGCTCGCGGTCGGCGGCGTTCGGGTAGTCGAGGAGGAGGGCGCGGTAGTAGCCGCTCTGTCCCGTGGTCCTTCTTCGCCACGATGCGGTAGCGGCCCTCGGGGGTCGCGCGATCGCCTTGAACCTGCTTGACCCCGAGCGCGTTCGCCCCGATCTCGGCGTCGTAGGTCCGCGCCGGCACGCCCCTCGACACGAGCACGAGGACGTTCTTCTCCTTGAGGACGAGGATCGCGGCCTCGCCCGTCGGCGCGGGACCACGCCCGCGTCTCTTCGATCCAGCGGCGCCAGGTCGCGACCTGCTCCCGCGAAGTGTAGCGCTCCGCCGCCGCGAGCGCGGGGCCGAGCGCCTCCTCGAACTCGGCGCGAGACCGGTCCGCGCGGACCCGGGCCTCTTCGACCTCCTCGCCGCGGAGCAGCGCCTCGGCCTCGCGGACGAGGAGCCTCGCGCGCTGCAGGTGCACGCGTTCGGAGCGCGGCAGCGCCGTGACGGCGACGAGCACCTCGGCGTGCGCCTCGACGGCCCGGGCCTCCCTCACCGCCTGTTCCGCCGCCGCGCGCCCCTCGGCGCGGCGCTCCTCCCCGAGGCGCTCCGCTTCCCGGGCGAGGGCCTCGGCGCGCGGCCAGGTGCCCGGCCACCGGACGGAAGTCGCGGAGCGGGAGCAGGCGGTTCTCCTCCCGACTCCACGCGAGAAAGGCTTCGCGCAGCGCGCCGTCGGCCGCGCGCATGGCATCCGGGGCCCAGCGGGGAGCGGGGCCGCGGCTGGCCGCCTCGAACGCCGCGACCGCCGTCCCGCGGGCCGCGGCCGGCGGCCGCGCGCGTCCGCTCGCGCGCATCTCGATCGCCACGAGGAGCACGGCGAGCAGGCAGACTCCCGCTCCCGCGCGAGCCCAGCGGCTGCGAATCACTCTCGACGGCGACAGAGGAAGCAGGAGAGAGGCGGGAAAGGGCGCGACCGTCGAAGGCCGCGCCCCGTCGAAGGCGGTTGCTACTTCTTTGCGCCCTTCTTGGCGTCGATCGCCGCCTGCACGTCGGCCACGATCTTGTCGAGGGTCGCCTTGGCGGCCTCGGCCTTGACCTTCGCGTCCTTGTACTTGCCGCCGGCGATGGCCGCGTCCATGTCGGCGAGCGCCGCCTCGACGCCCGCGACGTCGGACTTCATGGCCTCGAGGTCCGCCGCGCTGCCCTTGCCCTTCGGGGCCTTGGCGAGCGCCGCCTTCGCCGCGTCCACGGCCGAGCGCACGCCGGCGACCAGGGTCGTGGCCTCCGTCTTCATCTGCTCCTTGCCGGTGACGGCCTCGGCCGCCGCCTTGTCCGCCGCGGCCTTGGCCGCCGTGGCGAGCTCGGCCGTCTTGGTGTAGGAGCGGGTGAGAGCGAACTTCTCGGCCTGGGCCTTGACCTCGGCATCGAGCGCGGCGGCGGCGGTCTCGGCGGCGGCCAGGGCGGCCGGAGCGTAGTCGGCGGCCTCGGCGGTCTTCGCCGCGGCGAGGGCGCTCCTGGCGGCGTCCACGGCCTCGGTGGGCTCCTTGGCGCAGGCGACCGACATCAGGGCCACGCCGGCGAGAACGGACAGAACAGAGAGCTTCTTCATAGGGTGTGCAAGCACCGGCACCGCGATCACGGCACCGGCCTCCAGTGTCCGCAGTATGAATCCCCCGGCCACTGCCGCGGACGACGCGCGGGCCGGAGCCGCAGGACGAACCCTGCGCGGTGACGTATGTTATCAGCCCGCGCAAGGCCCCGGGGGATCGTTCCTGCCCCGGTTCGGGCTATCATGCGGCAAATCAGGGGGTTACATGCCCAGCCTCTTCGGCCGGTCGTTCGCGAGGGAGGAGCTCCTCCGCCTCGTCGGGGGGATGCCCCAGGTGGCCGGCATCCGACTCGTGGAGCTCGCGGACGGCCGCGTGCGCGGCATCCGCGCGGCCGAGGTCTACACCGGCGCCGGCTTCCGCTTCCTGGTGCTCCTCGATCGAGGGCTCGACGTCGGCTGCGCGGAGCACGCGGGCCGCCCGCTGGCGTTCGTCCACCCCGCGCTCGGCTCGGCCGCGCTCCACGAGAGCGCCGGGATCGGCTGGCTGCGCACGTTCGGCGGCGGCCTCGTCACCACCTGCGGGCTCGACCACTTCGGTCCGCCCGACCCCGAGGGGGAAGGCTACGGCCTCCACGGCCGGGCCTCGCACCTCCCCGCCGAGAACCTGCGCGTGACCCAGGAGTGGCGCGGCGAGGAGTACGTGCTCGAGATCGCGGGCGAGACGCGGCAGGCGCGGCTCTTCGGGGAGAACCTGCGCCTCGAGCGCCGGATCGCGACCCGGCCGGCGCGACGAGCCTCGTCCTCGAGGACCGCGTGACCAACGAGGGCTTTCGGCCCGCGCCGCTCGCCCTGCTGTACCACTGCAACTTCGGCTTCCCGGTGGTGAGCCCCGACTCGGAGCTCCTCGTGCGCGACCGCTCCGTCGCGCCCGCGCGATCCGGCGGCCGGGGCCGGCCTCGCCGACCACCTCCGCTTCGGCCCGCCGCAGGCCGGGTTCGCCGAGCAGGTCTTCTTCCACGAGCCCCGGGTCGCGGCGGACGGCTTCGCTTCCGCGGCGATCGCGAACCGCGCGCTCGCCTTCGGCGCGTTCGTGCGCTGGCGCGCGGCCGAGCTGACGGTGCTCGCCCACTGGAAGATGACGGGAGAGGGCGAGTACGTCTGCGGGCTCGAGCCCTCGACCCACGCGATGACGCCCACCCGCCGCGAGCAGCGGGAGAACGGCTCGCTCCGGAGCCTCGCTCCCGGCGAGTCGGTCTCCTTCCGCCTGGAGATCGGCGCCCTCCCGGATGGCGAGGCCATCCGGGGGTTCGAGAACGGGCTTGCTCACCACGCGTGAAGGGCCAAGTCACCCCGAGGGAACCCGGTCAGGCAATGCGACGAGGGGTCCACCGTCGGGCCGGCGGATCCCTCCTCGCTCGGCCTCACGAAGCTCCTCGGGATGACAACGACAGGTCATTGCTCAAGGCGACCCGCGTTTCACGCGGGTCGTGACTCGGGATGACATGCCTACGGCTTGAGGATCACGCCTTCGTTCTTCTTGCCGTTCATGAGCACGAGGATCGGCCTCTCGAGGCGGATGTGCCGGACGTGGGCGGCGCTCGAGAGGGTGGGCTGGGCTTCGAGCCAGGTCCCAGTCCACCGTGCCGTCCCCGCTCTCCGGGTTGACGGTGAAGTAGCCCACGTTGAACGAGGTCAGGTTCTGGAAGAAGTGCGTGCCCTGTGAAGGCGTCACCTTCAGGTCGCGCAGCCCGGCCTCGACGATGACCTGCGCCCCCGACACCTGGTCCCAGGTGACCGGGATGCCGAGCCACGGGTCCCGCGAGCCCCAGCGGCCCACCCCGACGAGCGCGTAGGGCGTGCGCTCCGCCAGCAGCAGGCCGTTGAGGCGGCCCACCTCCGCCGCCGCCTCGCGGCTGCGTGCCCGCTCGAAGCGCTGGAAGTCCACCACCACGAGGTCCCGGATCGCCCTCGATCCGCCCGTTGCCGAGCACCCGCTGGCTGCGGCAGAGGACCGCGCGCCGGGTCCACCTCGCCGATCTCCACCGCCTCGCTCTCGCGCATCAGCGCGAGCGGCCGCATCTGCACGAAGCCGAACTCGCGGCGGCCGCCGGGCGGGCGCGGCAAGATTCACCGCGAACTCGATCTCGACCGGGGTACCCATGCCGCGCTCCCCCTCCGCCATGAGGGTGGCGAGCACGTCGGCGAGCGGGAAGCGCCCCTGCTTCAGGACCGGCGCGAACGTCACGAGCCGCGGCCCGGGGCGCGCTGAGCCCGTCGTACACGGCGTCGTTCTCCGCCGAGTACGTGGAGGCGACGGCGGCGAGTGCCCCGTCAGACTCCGCCACCTCGAGGCCGAACGGCTCCTCGCGCATCCCGCCGTCCCCCGTCCCGCCCTCGAGCGGCAGGGCCCAGAACTCGCGCTGCGTCGTCTCCAGCATGTCCTCGACCGAGGAGAACTGCAGGATGTTCCGCGGGTAGCGCGGGCAGAAGCGGATGCAGGCGCCCGCCCTCGACGATCGCCCGGCCCATGCCGAGCGCCACCGCGACCACTCCGTCCGGTGCCGCCATCGGCGGCGCAGGGTAGAAGTTGTGCGAGCGGGCGACACCCGAGAAGTCCGGGTAGAAGCGCCCGCCGCGCGGGGCCCCGACGACGCGCTGGAGGATCACCGCCATCTTCTCTTCCTCCAGCCGGTAGGGCGTCGCCTTGAGGTACGCCTTCGCGTGCCGGGAGAACGTCGAGGCGTAGACGCGCTTGACCGCCGCGATCACGAGGTGCGACCCGCTCGCCGATGCTCCACGCGTTGTTGGCCAGCATCAGGTGTCGTAGACGCCCGTGAACGGCTGGTGCTGCGAGTCCTCGAGCAGGCTCGACGAGCGAACCGCGAGCGGCCACGTCGCCCTCTCCAGGAAGGCGGCGACGTCCTGCGCGGCTTCGCCCGGGAAGGGCGCGCCCTGGAAGCGTCGATGGATCTCCGCGTCGTCCTCGCACTCGATCGCGAACCAGCGCAGGTCGTTGTCGTCGAGGAAGCGTGTCGAAGACGTCCGTGCCCAGGACGGCCGAGACCGGTACGGCGATCTCGACGTCGTCGAAGCGGTCGCGCAGGCCCTGCTGGGCCAGCAGGCGACGGACGAAGGCGAGGCCCCGCGCCTTGCCCCCGAGCGAGCCGCCCCCCATCCGGTAGAAGTCGCCGGAGAGGTCGAAGTCGTCGCGGTCGAAGTCCGTGACCAGCGTCCGGGCCTGCTCGAGCCTGTAGGCGGCGATCGCGCGGATGAGGCTCTCCCGCATGGCCTGCGGGCTCTCGTAGTCGTCGAGGGTCCGCGGCCGCAGCTCGTGGGCGAGCGAGAACTCGGTGCGGGCCTTGAGCCATCGCGAGAAGTGGTTGCGGCCCGCGTGGTGCACGATCGACTCCTCCGGCACCGTCCTGAGCTTTTCCTCGAGGCCGCGGAGGTCGGGGGCACGGTCCACCTCCGTCCCGTCCGGCCGGCGGAAGACGAAGTCGCCGAAGCCGAAGCGCTCGAGCATCACGTCGCGCAGCTCCTGGAGGAGGAGGGGCGACCCCTTGAGGAGGAAGTCGGCGCCCACGCTGTGGGCGAGGGCCTCGTTCTCAGGCCGCGAGGAGTGGAGGACGATCGGCACGTCCGGGTAGGCGGCCCTCACCTGGCGGGCGAAGTCGGCCCCCGCCCGCGGGACCTTCTCCCCCGCCCGCGGGAACTCGACGTCCGAGATGATGCCCAGCACCTCGTCGGCGTACCGCTCGAACGCCCGCTCCGCCTCCTCCCACGTCGTGCAGAGCAGGATCTTCGGCCGCGCCCGCATGCGCAGGATCTTCTGCGAGAGGTTCAGGCCCTCGACGATCACCCGCTGCGAGTGGTGCAGGAGCTCGGTGTAGATCACGGGCAGGAAGGACGAGTAGTACCGGACGTTGTCCTCGACGAGGATGATGACCTGCACCCCCACCGCGCCGGCGTCGTGCTCCACGTTCCTCCAGTCCTCCACGGACTTCACGATGCTCACCAGGATCCGGGCGTCGCCCTGCCAGAGGAACGTCCGCTCGATGGCGGAGGTGTCCTTCCGGGCCTGGAAGTCGGAGAGCTCCCGCGTGTCCCAGGCGAGGAGCACGACCGGCACGTCCAGCCCCTCGGCCTGGATGCGCCGGGCGAGCTCGGCCGCGTCCATGTCCGCGAGGTGGGGCGTCGTGATGATCAGGTTGACCCGGCTGTTCTCGCGGGCGATGCGGAGCGCCTCGGTGCCGGTGGAGATGCCGGTGAGCCCGGGCGAGTAGTGGAGGTCGAGGTTGCGGAACTCGCCGAGCATCCGCTCGGACAGCTCCCCCGCCTCCTCGAGGATGAACGTGTCGTAGGGGGTCGAGACCAGGAGGATGTCCATGATGCGGTGGCGCATCAGGTCCTGGTACTCGTGGAAGCGGCGGCGTCCGGTCGGGCTGGCCGTCATGGGAGCCTCGGTCCGGCTCGAAGACTAACACGTCGATCGACGCGGCCGGCCACGCCCCGCCCCCCCTTGCGCGAATCGCCCGATCAGGCACAATAGTGGGAGCTGAGGGGCGCTGCGACCCCGTCGCGAACGGGGCCAGGCTCAGCGAAGAGAACGGCGCTCGCGAACCGATGGACCGGTTTGGGGCGCCTTTCACGTTTCCGGCGCTCCCCAACGAAAGCGAGGATTGAGGAATGTCCGCTACAGTCCAGACGAAGGCCACCGACTTCCACGTGGCCGATCTCTCCCTGGCCGGGTGGGGCCGCCGCGAGATCGCGATCGCCGAGACGGAGATGCCCGGCCTCATGGCGATCCGCGAGGAGTACGCGAAGACGCAACCCCTGCGCGGGGCGCGCATCTCCGGCTCGCTCCACATGACGATCCAGACCGCGGTGCTCATCGAGACGCTGAAGGCCCTCGGCGCCGACGTGCGCTGGGCGTCCTGCAACATCTTCTCGACCCAGGACCACGCCGCCGCCGCCATCGCCGCCACCGGCACGGCCGTGTTCGCCAGGAAGGGCGAGTCCCTGGCGGAGTACTGGGACTTCACCCACCGGATCTTCGAGTGGCCCGACGCCGGCGCCACCAACATGATCCTCGACGACGGCGGCGACGCCACCCTGCTGCTGCACCTCGGCTCGAAGGCGGAGAAGGACCCCTCCGTTCTCGCGACCCCGACGAGCGAGGAGGAGCGAGTCCTGTTCGCGGCGGTCAAGAAGCGGCTCGCCGAGCAGCCCGGCTGGTACTCGCGCAGCTCGCCTCCGTCCGCGGGGTGACCGAGGAGACGACCACCGGCGTCCACCGCCTGTACCAGATGCACGCCCGGGGCGAGCTCCGGGTCCCGGCGATCAACGTCAACGACTCGGTCACCAAGTCGAAGTTCGACAACCTCTACGGCTGCCGCGAGTCGCTGGTGGACGGGATCAAGCGCGCGACCGACGTCATGATCGCCGGCAAGATCGCGGTCGTCTGCGGATACGGCGACGTCGGGCAAGGGCTCGGCCCAGGCCCTCCGCGCGCTCTCCGCCCAGGTCTGGGTGACCGAGATCGACCCCATCTGCGCGCTGCAGGCGGCGATGGAGGGTTACCGCGTGGTGACCATGGACTACGCGAGCGACAAGGCCGACATCTTCGTGACCGCGACGGGCAACTACCACGTCATCACCCACGACCACATGGCGAAGATGAAGGACCAGGCGATCGTCTGCAACATCGGCCACTTCGACAGCGAGATCGACGTCGCCTCGATCGAGCGCTACCGCTGGGAGGAGATCAAGCCGCAGGTGGACCACGTGGTCTTCCCCGACGGCAAGCGGATCATCCTGCTCGCGAAGGGCCGCCTCGTGAACCTGGGCTGCGCGACCGGGCACCCTTCGTACGTGATGTCCTCGTCCTTCGCGAACCAGACGATCGCCCAGATCGAGCTGTGGACCGAGAGGGACAGCGGCAAGTACCCGGTGAACGTCTACACCCTGCCCAAGCACCTCGACGAGAAGGTGGCCCGCCTGCAGCTCGGGAAGCTGAACGCGAGGCTCACCGAGCTCACGGACAAGCAGGCGGCCTACATCGGCGTCGACAAGCGGGGTCCGTACAAGTCCGACCGGTACCGGTATTGATGCACGGCCCGCGCGAAGCGCGGGCCGATCTGGCTCGTCGTCCGAGGCGCGGCGGTCGCGTCGGGCGCCGGCTCACCCCAGGGCCTTCGGGAAGGCCCCCACAGAAACGAGAGCACCCCGGCGAGCTTCCGCGCGCCGGGGGGCAAACGACGGCTCAGGTCCGACGCGAGCTCCGCTCGCGTCGGTGCTACACCACGCCCTGGTCCATCATCGCGTTGGCGACCTTCAGGAAGCCCGCGATGTTGGCGCCGTTGACGTAGTTGCCCGGGGTGCCGAAGCGCTCGGCGGTCTCCCAGCAGGCCTTGTGGATGCTCTTCATGATGCCGTGGAGGCGCTCGTCCACCTCCTCGCGGCGTCCAGGAGAGCCGCATGCTGTTCTGCGACATCTCGAGGCCGGAGGTGGCGACGCCGCCGGCGTTCGCCGCCTTGCCCGGCCCGTAGAGGATCTTGGCGTCGAGGAACGCGGTTGACCGCGTCGATGCGTGCTCGGCATGTTGGCGCCCTCGGCGACCACGTAGACGCCGTTCTTGAGCAGGTTCTCCGCGTCCTTGCCGTTGATCTCGTTCTGCGTCGCGCTCGGGAAGGCGCAGTGGGCCTTGTGGTTCCAGAGCGGGTTGTAGTCGAGCTTGGGGTCGATCGGCGGTGTAGACCGCGCTCTTGAACTTGTCCGCGTACTCCTTGATGCGGCCGCGGCGGACGTTCTTGAGGTCCATGACGAACGTCAGCTTCTCGCGGTCGATCCCGGCCTCGTCGTAGACGTAGCCGCTCGAGTCGGAGAGGGTGACGCACCTTGCCGCCGAGGTCGAGGATCTTCTCGACCGTGTACTGCGACGACGTTGCCGCTGCCGGAGACGAGGCAGGTCTTGCCCTGCGAGCGTCTCGCTTGCGGGTCGCCAGCATCTCCTGGGCGAAGTAGACGCAGCCGTAGCCGGTGGCCTCGGGCCGGATGAGCGAGCCGCCCCAGTTCAGGCCCTTGCCGGTGAGGACGCCGGTGAACTCGTTGCGGAGCTTCTTGTACATGGCCGAAGAGGTAGCCGATCTCGCGGCCGCCCACGCCGATGTCGCCGGCCGGAACGTCCGTGTCGGGCCCGATGTGGCGGAAGAGCTCGGTCATGAAGGTCTGGCAGAAGCGCATGACCTCGTTGTCGCTCTTGCCCTTCGGGTCGAAGTCGCTGCCGCCCTTGCCGCCGCCCATGGGCAGCGTGGTGAGCGAGTTCTTGAAGACCTGCTCGAAGGCCAGGAACTTCAGGATGCCGAGGTTGACCGAGGGGTGGAAGCGCAGCCCGCCCTTGTAGGGGCCGATCGCGCTGTTCATCTCGATGCGGAAGCCGCGGTTGACGCGCACCTGGCCCTGGTCGTCGACCCAGGGGACGCGGAACAGGATGACGCGCTCGGGCTCGATGATGCGCTCGAGGATCTTCGCGTGGCGGTACTCCGGGTGGCGGTCGAGGACGAGCGCGAGCGACTCGACGACCTCCTGGACGGCCTGGTGGAACTCGGGCTCGGCCGGGTTCTTGGCCTTGACCTCGGCCATCAGCGAGGCGACGTATTCGTTCATCTGATCTCTCCGTGAAATGGGGCGACCCTGACGGGGATGAGGAAGCGGATCGGCCATCGATTCGGCCATCAGGTCGCCTCGTGCGGCCGCCGCCGCGTCCGCCCGATCCAGGGGGCGTGGGCGATCGGCGGCCCTGATGCGCATCCATGATGAGGCCCACCGGGGCGGCCGTGCCATGATCACTTGGCACTAGGCGTCCATCCGCGCCGAATGAGCCGAAAGATCCGGTCCGTGCTGATCTTTTCCGCGATCCCCCGGGTGGCTAGGATGTACCCTCGGGAGGACCCGGCATCATGGCGATCAAGGGCGTGAATCCGTTCGAGATGGCGCAGGCGCAGTTCGACAAGGTGGCCGCCATCCTCGACCTCGACCCGGCGACCCGGGAGCTGCTGCGCTGGCCGCTGCGGGAGTACAGCTTCGCGATCCCGGTCCGCATGGACGACGGGCGGATGAAGGTCTTCCGCGGCTTCCGCGTGCAGCACAACGACGCCCGCGGCCCGTCGAAGGGCGGCATCCGCTTCCACCCGCAGGAGACGCTCGACACCGTCCGCGCCCTCGCCACGTGGATGACCTGGAAGTGCGCGGTCGTGGACATCCCGCTCGGCGGCGGCAAGGGCGGCGTCATCTGCGATCCCCACCACCTCTCGCCAGCGCGAGCAGGAGCAGATCTGCCGCGGCTGGGTGCGCCAGCTCGCCCGGAACGTCGGGCCCGGTCGCCGACGTGCCCGCCCCCGACGTCATGACCTCCGGCCAGCACATGCTGTGGATGCTCGACGAGTTCGAGACGATCCACGGCGGCCACTACCCCGGCTTCATCACCGGCAAGCCCGTGGGCATGGGCGGCTCCGAGGGCCGCACCGAGGCCACCGGCTACGGCGTCGTCTTCACGATCCGCGAGGCGCTGCGGGAGCTGGGGATCGACGTGCGAGAAGACGCGCGCCAGCGTCCAGGGCTTCGGCAACGTGGCCCAGTACGCGATCCGCCTCTACACCCAGATCGGCGGCACCGTCACCTGCGTCGCGTGCTGGGACCAGACCGACCAGGCGGCGTACTCCTTCCGCCGCGACGACGGCGTCGACGCGGACGAGCTCGTCTCGATCTCCGACCGCTTCGGCGGGATCGACAAGGCGAAGGCGAAGGAGCTCGGCTACGAGATCCTGCCCGGCGACGCCTGGCTCGAGCAGCCGGTCGAGATCCTGATCCCGGCCGCCCTCGAGAACCAGATCCGCGCCGACAACGCCCCGCAGATCCACGCGAAGGTGAAGCTCGTCGCCGAGGGCGCCAACGGCCCGACGACGCCCGAGGCCGACACCATCCTCCAGGAGAAGGGCATCTTCGTGATCCCCGACTTCCTCGCCAACGCCGGCGGCGTCACCTGCAGCTACTTCGAGCAGGTCCAGAGCAACATGAACTACTTCTGGGAGAAGGACGAGGTCCTGGCCAAGCTCGACGTGCAAGATGACGGCGGCCTTCCACGCGGTGAGCGAGCTCGCGCAGAAGCGGAAGCTCTTCATGCGCGACGCCGCGTACGTCATCGCCATCAACCGCGTGGCCCAGGCCTGCCGCGACCGCGGCTGGGTGTGATCCCCGCGGGCGAGGACGTCCCCCGCTTCGAGCGCCGGCTCTTCGACCCGGCGCGCCGGATCAGCCGGATCGGGGACGGCTCGCTCGGCGGCAAGGCCCAGGGCCTCGTGGCCGCCGCCCGGATCCTGGACGAGCGGCGCGCCGACCTCGAGGTCCCGGGCCTCGTCGCTCGACGTCCCCGCCCTCTGCGTCGTCGCCACGTCCGTCTTCGACGCGCTTCCTCGACCGCAACGGCCTGCGGCCACTCGTCGCCGAGGAGCCCCCGGACGAGGTGATCGCCCTCGCCTTCCAGAAGGCCACGCTGCCGGCCGAGTGGCTGGGCGACCTGCGCGCGCTCGCCGACGACGCGCGCGTCCCGCTCGCCTGCCGCTCCTCGAGCGCGCTCGAGGACGCCCTCGGCCGGCCCTTCGCCGGCGTCTACGGCACCAAGATGATCCCCGGCAACCAGCCCGACGTCGCCGGCCGGTTCAAGAGCCTCGTGGACGCGATCAAGTTCGTCTTCGCGACGACGTTCTTCCACGAGGCCCGCGCCTACCGGCGCGCGGCCGGCGAGCTGCCCGAGCCCGAGAAGATGGCGGTCGTCGTGCAGGAGGTGGTCGGCCGTCGCCACGGCGACCGCTTCTACCCCGACCTCTCCGGGCGTCGCGCGCTCGTACAACTTCTACCCCGTCGGCCCCGCCGAGCCTCGCGGAGGGCGTCGTGGACCTCGCCCTCGGCCTCGGCAAGACGATCGTGGACGGCGGCGCCTGCTGGTCGTTCTCCCCCGCCCACCCGAAGCTGCCGCCGCCGGTCGGGTCGGTGCGCGACCTCCTCGACGTCACCCAGTCGCAGTTCTGGGCGGTGAACGTCGGCCCGCCGCCGCCCTACGACCCGATGACGGAGACGGAGTACCTGGTCCAGGCGCGCCTCGCCGAGGCCGAGGCGGACGGGACGCTGCGCTACGCCGCCTCGACCTACGACGCCGAGTCCGACCGGCTCGTGCCGGGCACCGGCCGCGCCGGGCCGCGCGTCCTCGACTTCGCCCCGATCCTGTCGTGGAACGAGCTGCCCGCTCGTGCCGGCGCTGCGGAAGCTGCTGGCGGTCTGCGAGGAGGAGCTCGAGGCGCCGGTCGAGATCGAGTTCGCGCTGTCCCTGCCCCGGGGCAGCCGGCGCGCCTCGGCTTCCTGCAGGTCCGGCCGCTGCTCGTCTCGCGCGAGGCGGTGGAGGTGACCGCCGGAGGATCTCGCCTCGCCGCGGGCCGTGGTGGCCTCGTCGGCGGCCCTCGGCAACGGTCGTCACGAGGTGCGCGACGTCGTCTACGTCGAGCCGCGAGGCCTTCGAGGCCCGGCTGACGCCGGCGATCGCCGCCGAGATCGAGCCGCTCAACCGCGTCGCTCGTCGAGGCCGGCCGCCCCTACCTGCTGATCGGCTTCGGCCGGTGGGGGTCGAGCGACCCCTGGCTCGGCATCCCGGTGCGCTGGGACCAGATCTCGGGCGCCCGAGGGATCGTGGAGGCGACGCTGCCGCAGATGAACCCCGAGCCCAGCCAGGGCTCGCACTTCTTCCACAACCTCTCGAGCTTCTCCGTCCTCTACTTCACCGTGCCCTTCCACGCGGGCCGGGCGGTAGACTGGGGGTGGCTCGCGAGACAGGAGGTCGTGGCCCGCACCGACCACGTGCGGCACGTGCGCACCCGGGCGCCCCTCGTCCTGCGGGTGGACGGGCGCTCCCGCCGCGGGGTGGGAATGCGGCCCGAGAAGGCATGAGGGTGCCCTCCGACAAGCCGATCGACCGGATCCTCCACGACCTGCAGGAGCGGGCCAAGGAGCTCAACTGCCTCTACCGCGTGGACGAGCTCCTCGGCCGGGTGGAGGCGACCCTCGACGACGTCCTCGGCGACGTGATCCGCACCCTGCCCGCCGGCTGGCAGTTCCCGGACGTGTGCGTGGCCCGCATCGTCCTCGGGCAACCGGGTGTACGAGCCTCCGGGCTTCGAGCCGTCGCCGTTCAAGATGACCGCCCTCGTCGAGGCGCAGGGCGAGATCGCCGGGCAGGTCGAGGTCTACTACACGGAGGCGATGCCGCGCGCGGCCGAGGGTCCGTTCCTCGCCGAGGAGAGGAAGCTCCTCGACGCGATCAGCGAGCGGCATCGGGCACTTCGTCTCGCGGCGCCGGCTGCTGCGCGTCCTGGCCGTCGACGGCGACGCGGGCCCGGCGGCCCCGGAGTGGTGGGTGGTGCTCGACTTCCTGCGCCAGACCGACCGCGCGCTGCTCGCGCCGCCTGGGCCGCAAGATGATCAACCACCTCTGCTGGAACGGGGTCGAGGAGGCGGAGCGCCTCCTGCGCTCGACCGTTCCCGCCCGCACGCCGGGCGGCGAGGAGAGCTTCGACGACAACCGGCCGCAGCCCCGCGCCGACCGGGCCGCCGACCCGGAGACGACCGACGCCGCCTTCCGCATCGCGGGACGGCACCTGCCGGAGGACGAGATCCTCGGCTGCATCCAGAGCTGGATCAAGGAGGACAAGTCGACCTTCCTGAAGAACGCCCTCGAGCGGATGGACACGCCGCTCGCGGAGCTGGCCGACGCGCTGCAGCGCTTCCGCCACGGCGGGGTCGAGGAGACGGACCTCTCGACGGCCACGCAGATGGGCCTGCGGGCGGCCCTCGTGCGGCGCTTCCTCACCGACCAGCTCGAGTTCGTGAACATCGCCAAGGAGTACCTCGACGGTCGCGGACTTCCACGAGCTGTGCCAGCGCATCGTCTACCCGCCGCGGAGCCACGGCCGCCTCGGCGGCAAGGCGGCCGGCCTCTTCCTCGCCTCGCGGATCGTGGCGCGCTCGCCCGAGTACAAGGAGATGCTCGGCGACATCCGGCTCCCGCGCAGCTGGTACATCCCCTCCGACGGCATCCTCGACTTCATCCACCACAACGACCTCGAGGACGTCTACAGCCGCAAGTACGTGGACCCCGACCGGGTGCGGCTGGACTACCCGCTACATCGTCCAGCTCTTCAAGAACTCGTTCTTCTCGCCGGACATCCTGCGCGGGCTCTCGGACGTGCTCGACGACCTCGACGGCCGGCCCATCATCGTGCGCAGCTCGAGCCTCCTCGAGGACCGCCTGGGCTCCGCCTTCTCGGGCAAGTACAAGAGCCTCTTCCTCGCCAACACCGGCACCAAGCGCGAGCGGCTCGCCGCGCTCACCGACGCGATCGCCGAGGTGTACGCCTCCGTCTTCAGCCCGGACCCGATCGAGTACCGCGCCGGCCGCGGGCTCCTCGACCTCCACGAGGAGATGGGCATCCTCATCCAGGAGGTGGTCGGCACGCGGGTCGGGCCCGTACTGGATGCCCGCCTTCTCCGGGGTCGGCTTCTCGAACAACGAGTTCCGCTGGTCGGCCCGGATCCAGCGCGAGGACGGGCTGCTGCGGATCGTGCCCGGCCTCGGGACGCGCGCCGTGGACCGGCTGGCCGACGACTACCCGGTGCTCATCGCGCCCGGGCAGCCCGGGCCTGCGCGTGAACCAGACGCCCGACGAGGCGCGCCGCTACTCGCCGAAGAAGGCCGACGTCATCAACCTCGAGACGGGGGCCTTCGAGACCGTCGACATGCACGAGCTCGCTCGAGCGGCACGGCGACGAGATGCCGCTCGTGCGCCCGATGATCTCGATCGCCGACCACGACCACCTGCGCCGGCCGGTGGGACTCGTCGACCTCGGTCGGGACGGCGTCGTCTTCACGTTCGAGGGGCTCTTCGCCGAGACCCCGTTCGTGGCCCGCATGCGCGCGCTGCTGCAGGTGCTGCGGGAGAAGCTCAAGACGCCGGTCGACATCGAGTTCGCCTCCGACGGCAGGAACGTCTACCTCCTCCAGTGCCGGCCGCAGGGAGCGACGGAGGGCGCCGCCCCGGCTGCCGATCCCCCGCGACCTCCCGGCGGACCGCGTGCTCTTCACCGCCCGCCGCTACGTCTCGAACGGGCAGCGTGAGCGACATCAGCCACGTCGTCTACGTGGACCCGGAGGCGTACGCCGGGCTCGAGCTCGACCGGATCCGGGAGGTCGGGCGCGCGGTCGGCCGGCTCAACCGCCTCCTGCCCAAGCGCCAGTTCATCCTCATGGGCCCCGGCCGCTGGGGCAGCCGCGGCGACATCCGCCTCGGCGTGCCGGTGACGTACGCGGACATCAGCAACGCCGCCGTCCTCGTCGAGATCGCGCGCAAGAAGGGCGGCTACCTCCCCGACCTCTCCTTCGGCACGCACTTCTTCCAGGACCTCGTCGAGTCCAACATCCGCTACCTGCCGCTCTACCCCGACGATCCCGACGTGGTGTTCAACGAGGCGTTCTTCCGGCGGGCGCAGAACGCCCTCGCCAGCCTCGCCCCCGAGTTCGAGGGGCTCGCCGACGTCGTCCGGGTGATCGACGTGCCCCGGGCCACCGGAGGGCCGCGTCCTGCGCGTCCTCATGAACGGGGACCTGGACGAGGCGGTGGGCCTGCTCGCCGCACCCATGCCGGCCGGCGAGACGCACGTCGAGCCGGAGACCGCGGCCGAGGCCCGCCCGGACGACCACTGGCGCTGGCGGCTGCGCATGGCCCAGCGCATCGCCGCCCTCATCGATCCCGGCGCGCTTCGGCGTGAAGGCCGCCTACGTCTTCGGCTCGACGAAGAACGGCACCGCCGGGCCGGCGAGCGACATCGACCTGCTGCTGCACGTCGAGCCCGACGGAGCAGCGCCGGCGCGAGCTCGCGCTCTGGCTCGACGGCTGGAGCCAGTCCCTCGCGGAGATGAACTACCTGCGCACCGGCTACCGGACGCGACGGGCTCCTCGACGTCCACTTCGTGACCGACGAGGACATCGCCCGCGGCGACAGCTTCGCGTCGAAGATCGGGGCCGTCACCGACGCCGCGAGGCCCCTGCCGCTCGGTCCGGCGGCGCCGGCGTCTCTTAGTTGAAGACCCCGACGGCCTTCAGGATCCAGATCAGCAGGGCGGCGCCGACCACCGCGACGGCCCAGCTCGCAATCGGGCCGTAGGCCGCGACCCCGAGGACCCCGGCCAGCCAGAAGCCGAGGCTCGACCCGATGATCCCGACCACGACGTTGGCGATGATGCCCATCTGTGCGTTGGTCTTCATCAGCATGCTGGCCAGCCAGCCGATGAGCCCGCCCACCACGAGCGTGATGATCCAGTTCATGTGCGTTCCTCCCGAATCGACTTGCGGGTGAATGCCGCGACGCCGGACCGCCGGCGTCGCAGACGGAGTCTCCCTCGGGTGGCTGTCGAGAGTCAACGGTTCCGTCCGAAGCGTCGTTTAGGCGGCCGTGGCGAGGGTAGCTTCGTCTACAGCAGGTCGCGCGTCGCGGCCTCGGGCTCGTCCAGGTCCAGGCGGACGAGCGCGAGCTCGGGCCCGTCGTGGGCGGCGGACAGGCAGACCGTCCGGCCGATCCGGTCCCGCCAGGCTCCGGTCAGCCGCGCCGACTCGTGCACGTGGCCGTGCAGGCGTGAGGAGGGGCTGGCGCGCCTCGACGAAGCGCCGGACCGCGATGCTGCCGACGTGCACGTCGAGGGGGGCGTGGTCCACCGCCCTCCCGTCGAGCGCCGCGCGGTCGAGGGCGGTCCCGTAGGGCGGCGCATGGAAGAGGAAGACGGCTCTCGACGACGTCTTCCCCGCCGGCGAGCGACTCGAGGTCGGCGGCGATCGTCCCCCACTTCGCCTCGCCCTCCGGGACCGCCACCGAGCGGTACCCCTCCTCCGGCGAGACGCAGCCGGGGTCGACGAAGCGCGAGACGTCGTAGCGCTCCCAGTCCTTCAGCATGAAGGGCGTCGGGGGGACGCAGGCGTAGCCGTAGACGGGGACGCCGGCCACGTCGAGCCGGCGCCGGTGGGCGTGCTCGAGGAGAGAGCGGCGCTCCAGCTCGGCGAGCGACGGCTCTTCGGCGCGCGGGTCGTCGTTGCCGAAGATGGCGAGCACTCGCGGGTACTCGGCGCCCAGGCGCGCGCGCAGCCGCCTCGAGGCGGGGACCGAGCCAGTCCAGCAGGAAGTCGGAGCCGCCGCCCGGGAGCGGCAGCGCGCCGAGAGGGCAGGAGGTCGCCGCCGAGGAAGACGGCGGCCGGGCGCTCGGCCGCGACCGCGGCCAGGAGCTTCTCGTAGCGGTCGATCCGCCCGTGCAGATCCGAGACGAACAGGCAACGGGTCACAGGCGCAGCCGCTTCCGGATCTCCTCGAGCGCCTTCTTCGCCCCGGCGCCCTTCTTCCCGTCGAGCCGCTCCTGCGCCGCCGCCTCGAGGGCGTCCTCGATCTCGAGGAGCGCCGCCTGCTCCTCGGCGGCGGGCCGGCCGGAGGAGACGCAGCGACCTCGCGCAGCGCCTGGGCCTCGGCCTCGCGGTCGACCTCGATCCAGGCCGTCACCGCCTCGCCGATGCCGTTCTTCGCCCCCTGCTCGAGCCGCGGCAGGAGCGCGATGCCGCCCCGGTTGACGAGGTAGTTGACGGCGCCGGTCGCCACGATCTCGCGGCGCAGGACGTGGTCCTGGAAGTGATCGGCGAATCGCTCGCGCAGGAGGCGCGGGAAGTAGCCGTCGAGGAAGGGCCGGCCGGCCGCGCCGTCCGGGAAGTCCGTCTCGAGCAGCAGCTGGAAGGCCGACATCTTGGAGTAGCCGAGGAGGACGCAGAGGAGCGGCCGCGGCAGGCCGCGGTCGCGGTGCGGGCTCGCGAGCGAGCTCCTCCCGGCTCGGCACGGACTCGTCGGCCCGGTTGAGCAGACCGGCGCCCGCCATGTCGTCCACGAGGGCCACGAACTCCTCGTAGCGCCGCGCGCTGCGGTGGCCGTCGAGGCTCAGGGCGAGGGCCTGGCCCTCGTTGTCGGCGAGGACGAGGGCCGCCACGTCGTCCGTCATCTCCGCGAGGATGCGGTTCCTCTCCTCGCGACCCTTCACGAGGCCCTTCTTCACGAGCATGTCGAGGAGGATCTTGATGTTCACCTCGTGGTCCGAGGTGTCCACCCCGCCCGAGTTGTCGACCGCGTCGGTGTTGAGGCGGCCGCCGGCCGCCCAGTACTCGAGCCGGCCCTTCTGGGTGAGGCCGAGGTTGCCGCCCTCGCCGATGACGCGCGCCCGCACCTCGCGGCCGTTGACG
Source organism: uncultured Acidobacteriota bacterium (assembly GCA_963697835.1). GTDB lineage: Bacteria > Acidobacteriota > Vicinamibacteria > Fen-336 > Fen-336 > DATBSL01. The sequence continues at coordinate 1,204,758 of CAVOPG010000002.1, forward strand.
CGCACGCGGTCGTTGGCCCGGTCGCCGACGTCGCCGTGCTCCTCCGACTCGGCCTTCACGTACGTCCCGATGCCGCCGTTGTAGAGGAGGTCCACCCGGGCGGTGAGGATCTTGCGCATCACCTCCTCGCCCGAGGGCGCCTCGGCCTCGATGTCGAGCAGCCTCCGCGCCTCGGGCGAGAGCGGGATCGACTTCGCCGAGCGGTCGTAGACGCCGCCGCCCTTGCTGAGCAGGGCGGGGTCGTAGTCCCGCCAGGTCGAGCGCGCCAGCGCGAACATGCGCTCGCGCTCGCGGTAGCTCGCCTCGGGCTCGGGGTCGGGATCGATGAAGATGTTCCGGTGGTCGAAGGCGGCCACCAGCTTGATCGCCCGCGAGAGCAGCACCCCGTTGCCGAAGACGTCGCCCGACATGTCGCCGACCCCGGCCACGGTGAACGGGCTCCTTCTGGATGTCCATTCCGAGGTTGCGGAAGTGGTGCTTGACGCACTCCCAGGCCCCGCGGGCGGTGATGCCCATCTTCTTGTGGTCGTAGCCCGCGCTGCCGCCGGAGGCGAAGGCGTCGCCCAGCCAGAAGCCGTACTGGGCGGAGACGCGGTTGGCGGTGTCGGAGAGGTGGGCGGTGCCCTTGTCCGCCGCCACCACGAGGTAGGGGTCGTCTCCGTCCTGGCGCACGACCTCCGGCGGATGGAGCACCTTGCCGTCCGCGCGGTTGTCGGTCACGTCGAGGAGCCCGGAGACGAACTCGCGGTAGCGGTCGATCAGGTACTCGTCGAGGGCCGGGCGCGGGGGCACCTCGCCCTTCAGCACGAAGCCGCCCTTCGAGCCCACCGGCACGATCACCGAGTTCTTGACCATCTGGGTCTTCATGAGGCCCAGGATCTCGGTGCGGAAGTCGTCGTGGCGGTCGCTCCAGCGGATCCCGCCGCGGGCCACCATGCCGCCCGCGCAGGTGGATGCCCTCGAGGCGCCGCGAGTGGACGTAGATCTCGAACATCGGCCGCGGCGAGGGCATGCCCTCCACCTTCCGGCTGTCCACCTTCACCGAGAAGACCGGCCGCTCCGGGCGCTGGTAGGCGTTCGTGCGGAGGGCCGACCTCACCAGGTTGTCGAGGGCGCGCAGGACCTCGTCCTCGGCCAGGCTGCGCACGGCCTCGAGCGCTCCGGCGAAGCCGGCGTCCGCCTCGGCCACGGCGGCGGCCCGGTCGCCCGGCCGCGCCGGGTCGAAGCGGGCGGCGAACGCGCCGTAGAGGGCGCCGGCCGCCGCGCTGTTCCGCACGAGGACGCCGTTCACGGTGTCGGCGTTCCAGTGAGGGCGGATCTGCAGGAGGTGGTTGCGCAGGCGTGCGCAGCACCTCGACGTCCCGCCAGGTGAGGCCGGCGGAGAGGATGAGGCCGTTCAGCGGGATCGTCGGTCGCCCGCTCCTCGTCGAGGGCACGCAGGGCCTCCACGAAGCGCTGCCTCGCCCTGACGCAGCGCGGCGACGCGGTCGGCCGGCGCCTCGACGTCGAAGCGGTAGAGGAAGCAGCGGCGGCCCTCGGGCAGGGTGAGCGGGATGCGCAGCTCCTCGGTGACGCTGAGGCCGAGGTTCTGCAGCGTCTTCAGGATGTCGGTGAGGTCGAGGGCCCGCACCGTGCAGAGCTGCAGGGAGGCCATCTCCGCCGTCTTCGCGACGACGCCGGCCTCGAGCCGGCTCTCGAGCGCCTCGAGCTGCCGCAGGTCGTTCGGCACCTGCTCCGGCGCCGTCACCTCGCGGTAGAGGCCGCTCCGCGACTCCGGGGTGACGTAGCGCCGGAAGAGGCGCCGGCCCTCGCGCTCCCCGAACTCCTTCTCGAGGGCGGCGGCCACCCGGTCCTCCCAGTCGGTCACCAGGGGCTCGGTCAGCCGGCGCGCCTCGTCGACGTCCACCGGGTGCTCGAGCCGGTTCGCGTCGAAGTAGAAGATGAGGAGGGTGACCGGCCCGCAGTCCACCGAGGTTCCGAACGCCACCGGCCCGAAGGCGTAGGCGAACGCCCGTCGCAGCGCCGCCTCGATGTGGTAGGCGTAGCGCAGCTTCGAGAAGGCCACGTACAGGGCCTCGTAGCCCGCGCCCTTCCGGCCCTCGACCACGATCTCGTCGTCGCTCGCCACGTGCACGATGCGCTCGATGATCCGCTCGAGGTCGGCGGCGTCGGCGTAGAAGAGGTCGGTCTTCGGGAAGTGGTTGAAGGTGGCCCGGGTCTCCCGCCACGCGTGCGAGCTCGGGATGGCCCCGCAGCGCTCGAGGAGGCGGTCCTCCTTCTCCTTGAGGATCGGGATGCGGTCGGCGCGCTGGGCGAAGGCCCCGCGGGCGAAGCGGCCGAGCAGGAGGGTGAGCCCCGAGAGCTTCCCGTCCTCGCCCCACTCGCGGACGGTGAGGTCCTCGATCGGCTCGAGGTGGTAGATGGCCGAGGCGTTGGCGCAGAAGTCGAGGTCCAGGATCCGGTCGTCGCTCGCCGGCGGGTGCAGGTGCGCCTCCACGTGCTCGACGACGCCCGGGAAGACGACCGGGAGGAGCGCCGGGTCCGTGAAGACGCCGTTCGCGGTCTCGTCCGCGCGGACGGGCGTCCCGTCGGGGCCCACCCCGTAGGAGACGGTGCCCATGAAGATGTAGTTGTCGTCGAGCAGCCACTCGAGGAAGCCGCGGGTGGAGGCGAGCTCGGACGCGTCGCCGCGGCGGCTGCGCAGGCGCGGGACGAGCTCCCGGCAGGCCCGCCCCATGTCCTGGAAGTCGTCCACCGCCAGGAACACCGCCTTGAGCAGGGAGAAGACCTCGTGCTCGATCCGCCGCAGGCGCTCCTTCGAGAGGACGCGCTCGATCTGGAAGAAGCAGTAGCTCTCGCGGCTGCCCTCGTCCTGCACGTCACCGAGGGCGACGATGCGCTCCCACTGCCGCCGCACGGTGAAGATGGGGTGGATGGCCGAGTACACGCGCAGGCCCGACTTCTGGAGGTAGTTCTTGAGGCTGTCGAAGATGAACGGCCGGTCGGGAGTGTGGGTCTCGACGATGCGTGGTCTCGAGGGGCAGGCCCGCCCCGCCCCCGAGAGCGCGGGCCTCGTCCTCGGACGGGTTGCGGACCGAGACGTGGATCCCGGGCAGGCCCTTGTAGAGCTGGTGCGCGGGCGGCATCTCGCGCGCCACGAAGCGGAAGTGGAAGAGAAGCCGCGCGGCCACTGCCGTCGCGGGGAGCTCCAGGGCGAGACGCGGCGGCATTCCGGCGAAGAGGATCGGGGCCAGGCTGAGCACGAGCTCGAGGTCCTCCGGCGGCGACTCCCGCTTCAGGATCTCCGTCACCTCCGCGAGCCGCGCGGACCGCTGCTGGGGATCGCCGTGCACCATGTCCGGGATCGTACCCGCCCCCCCGGGGAGAAGTCGAGCCGAGGCTCGGGGCTGCTACAATCGCTCGCCTTCGGACACCGGGACGGTGCGTCATGAGGTTCGAGATCTCCTATCCGCGGCGGGACGACCCACCAGGTGGAGCTTCCCGGGAACGTGGCCGTGCTCGGCCGCGATCCCGCCTGCGACATCGTCCTCAACGACTCGAAGTGCTCCCGCCGGCACGCGGTCGTGGAGGACGGCCCCGAGGGACTCGTCGTCCGGGACTCGGGCAGCGCCAACGGCATCTACGTCAACGGCCGGCGGGTCGAGACGGCGCCGCTGCGGCCGGGCGACACGCTCCGGCTGGGCGACGCGCGGCTGAAGCTGCTCGCCGAGCTCGACGAGACCGTGGTGGTGGCGCCCGACGACCTCGATCTGCGCACCGCCGCCGGAGTCCCCCGGCCCCCCGAGCTGGATCTTCCGCTGCGCCGCACTCCTCGGCCCACCCCTCCGCGCGTCGAGGGAAAGACCCTCACCCCGTCGCGCGAGCCGGCCGGTCGGCAGCGGACCGAGCCGGTGCGCGTGGGGAAGAGCGCGCGGCCGGTCACGGTCGGCGTCCTCGCCGGCCTCTGGGCCCTGTTCGTTCCCGTCTCCGCCGCCGCGTGCCTCTTCGCTGCCTACCGGTTGGGCGGTGGCGCCCTCCTCTGGTCGGCGGGCGCCGCGGCGAGCATCGTCCTCGCCGGGCTGGGGACGGCGATGGCCCTCGGCCTTCGCGCTCTCGCCCCCTGGGCCCGCCACCTCCAGATCGCGACGGCCGCGGTCGGTCTCCTGGCCTGCCCGTTCACGCTCGCCTCGGCTACCGTGCTCCTCTACATGGCCCGGCCCGAGGTGAAGGCGGCCTTCGAGGGCGGCGCCCGGCGTCACTCCGGGACCGGGAACGGCAAGACGGAGGCCACGTTCGCCCTGTCCCTCGTCGGCATGCTCGTCCTGGGCGTGACCCTGACCGCGATCGCCGTGCTCGTGCTCTGAGAGGGCGCCGACCGGCTCCGGCGCGCCGTTGACGCCCGGCGTAATCCACAGTAGAAATGGGGTTTCGCCCGTGAGCACCGCCTTGGCCTGGCCCGGCGGCGTCCCGCGGCGCGGAGGGAGCCGGACAGAGAATGACCAGAGACGAAGCGCTCGCGCAGTACCGGTCGATGCTCCTCATCCGGCGGTTCGAGGAGCGCTGCGCCCAGATCTACGTGGAGGGCAGGATCGGCGGCTTCCTCCACCTCTACATCGGCCAGGAGGCGGTCGCGGTGGGGGCGATGAGCCTCCTCCGCCCCGACGACTACTTCGTCACGTCGTACCGCGACCACGGCTACGCCCTCGCCCGGGGCACCGACCCGCGGCCGCTGATGGCCGAGCTGTGCGGCAAGATCGGCGGGATCAGCCGCGGCAAGGGCGGCAGCATGCACTTCTACGACGTCCCCACCGGCAACTTCGGCGGGGACGGCATCGTGGGCGGGCACCTGCCGGTGGCGGCGGGCATGGGCTACGCGATCCGCCTGCGCGGGACCGACCAGGTCGTCCTCTGCTTCTTCGGCGACGGCGCGGTCAACGAGGGCGCCTTCCACGAGGCCCTCAACGTCAGCGCGCTCTGGGGCCTGCCCGTCGTCTACATCATCGAGAACAACCGCTACGGCATGGGCACGTCGCTCGACCGCGCCTCCTCGGTGAAGGACCTCTACCAGCGCGGCAGCGCCTACGGCATCCCGCGCCGCGACGTGGACGGGATGGACCTCCTGACCGTGCGCGAGGCGCTCGGCGAGGCGATCGACCGCGCCCGCAAGGAGAAGCAGCCCACTCTCGTCGAGGTCGAGACCTACCGCTACCGCGGCCACTCGATGTCCGACCCCGGCAAGTACCGCACCAAGGAGGAGGTCGAGGAGATGATGCGCCACGACCCGATCCTGCGGTTCGCCAAGGTCCTCGACGAAGCGAGCACAAGGTCGACGCCGGCCGACCTCGAGGCCATGGACAAGGACGTCCTGGCCCAGGTCGCCGAGGCGGTCCGCTTCGCCGACCAGAGCCCGTGGCCGGCCCCCGAGACGCTGTACGAGGACGTCTACGTGCGCTCGCCCTACATCCACCACAAGACCGCCGACAAGGACCCCGCCTGGCGCGCGTCGGTCACGCGAGGACCGGGTCCCCGAGCACTTCCCGGCGTGGGCCCCCCTGGCCGCCCCGGCCAAGGTGGAGGGCTGAGCGATGGCCCTCATCACGATGCGCGAGGCCCTCAACCAGGCCATGAAGGAGGAGATGCGCCGCGACTCGTCCGTCTTCCTCCTCGGCGAGGAGGTCGGCCAGTACCAGGGCGCCTACAAGATCACCCAGGGCATGGTCCAGGAGTTCGGCGAGTGGCGCGTGCGCGACACGCCGATCGCCGAGGAGGCGATCGCCGGGCGTCGCGGTGGGCGCGGCCTTCGTCGGCATGCGGCCGATCGCCGAGATGATGACGTTCAACTTCTCGATCCTCGCCCTCGACCAGATCGTCAACCACGCGGCCAAGTACCGCTACATGTCGGGCGGCCAGATCCGCTGCCCCATGGTCATGCGCGGACCCTCGGGCGCCGCGGCCCAGGTGGCGGCGCAGCACTCGCAGGCGTTCGAGAGCTGGTTCGCGCACGTCCCCGGGCTCGTGGTGGTGATGCCCTCGACGCCGAAGGACGCGAAGGGGCTCCTGAAGAGCGCGATCCGGGACGACAACCCGGTCATCTTCATGGAGAACGAGGTGCTCTACAACCTCAAGGGCGAGGTGCCGGAGGAGGAGTTCACGATCCCGCTCGGCCTCGCCGACGTCAAGCGCGTCGGCAAGGACGTGACGATCGTGGCCTGGAGCCGCTCGGTCGCAGTTCGCCCTGCAGGCCGCCGAGCTCCTGGCGAAGGACGGGATCGAGGCCGAGGTCGTGGACCCGCGCACGCTGCGGCCCCTCGACGAGGACGTCATCTTCGACTCGGTGCGCAAGACGAACCGCTGCGTCGTGGTCGAGGAGGGCTGGCGCTACGCCGGCTTCGGCGCCGAGATCGCCGACCGCGTGCAGCGCGAGTGCTTCGACTCGCTCGACGCCCCGGTCATCCGCGTGACCGCCGCCGACGTGCCCATGCCGTACTCGCGGATGCTGGAGAAGGCGTTCCTGCCCCAGCCCGAGAAGGTGGTCGAGGCCGTCCACCAGGTGCTCTACCGATGATCACGAAGGTCGTCCTCGCCAAGCTCTCCCCCACGATGGAGGAGGGCACCATCGTCAAGTGGAGCAAGAAGGAGGGCGACGCGGTCAAGGTCGGCGACGTGCTGGCCGAGATCGAGACCGACAAGGCCAACATGGAGATGGAGGCGCTGGGCGCCGGCGTCCTGCGCAAGATCCTCGTCCCGGCCGGGGGCAAGGCCCCGGTCGGCGCGCTCATCGGCGTGATCGCCGACGCCGGGCGAGGACATCGCCCCGCTGCTCGCGGACGCCGCCGCGGCCGCTCCCCCGCCCGCCGCTTCTCCCGCCCCTTCGGCTTCGCCGGCACCCGCGGCGGGCCCCGTACCCGCTCCCGCGGTCGCTCCCCGGGCGGCTTCGGCGACGGCGCCTCCGGTCCTCGCCCTCGGCGCGGCCCCGGCGCCGGGCAGCCGCGTCAAGGCGAGCCCACTCGCGCGCGCCATCGCCGCGCAGAAGAACGTGCCGCTCGCCTCGGTGGCCGGCACGGCCCCGGCGGCCGGATCGTCAAGCGCGACATCGAGGGCTACCTCGCGGCGCCCCCGGCGGCGGCCCCGTCGGGCCGGGCCGCCCGCCCCGGCGCGTCCCGCCGTCCCCGTCCCCTCGGTGAAGCCGGGCACCGCGATCCCGCTCACGAGCATGCGCCGCACGATCGCGAAGCGCCTCACCGAGAGCGTCTACACCGCGCCGCACTTCTACGTGACCGTCGAGATCGACATGGACGCGGCGGTGTCGCTGCGCGAGCAGCTCGCTGCGCGCCGAGGACGTGAAGGTCTCCTACAACGACCTCGTGCTGAAGGCCTGCGCGAAGGCGCTCACCCGCTTCCCCACCGTCAACGCGTCGTGGACGGGCGAGGCCATCCAGACCCACGCCGAGGTGCACCTCGGCGTCGCGGTCTCGCTCCCCGAGGGCCTCATCACCCCCGTCGTGCGCAACGCCGACCGCAAGCACGTCGTCGAGATCTCGCGCGAGGTCAAGGACCTCGCCGCCCGGGCGCGCGAGAGGAAGCTCAAGCCCGAGGAGTTCACGGGCTCGACCTTCACGATCTCGAACCTCGGCATGTTCGACGTCACCGAGTTCACCGCCATCATCAACCCGCCGGAGAGCTGCATCCTCGCGGTGGGCGCGGTGCGCAAGGTGCCGGTGGTGAAGGACGACCAGCTGGCGATCGGCCACCGGATGAAGGTGACGCTCAGCTCGGACCACCGCGTGGTGGACGGCGCCCTCGCCGCGCAGTTCCTCGCCGAGGTCCGCCGGCTGCTCGAGAACCCGGTCAGCCTGCTGCTCTAGCGCGCGCGACGCGGCGCCCCTACTCGGATTGCCGGCCGAGGTAGTCGAAGACGATCTGCTCGATGCGTCCTCGCGCGTCGTCGGAGAGGGTCCGGAAGGCCACGCCGAAGCCCGGCGGGAGGCTGTGCACCGGGTGCTCCTGCTGCGGGTTCGTCCAGGCCACGACGCCGTCCGCCACGACCTCGCGCTCGCTTCCCGGCACCTGGAAGCGGAACACGAGCGGTGCGCCCGAGCGCGGGCATCGTCTCGTGGGCCACGTAGGCGCCGAGCACGTTGATGTTCACGATGAAGGCGCTGTCCTTCTGGCCGCCCGTGTACTCGATCTGGCACCGCCGCACGAACGGCACGCGGATGGCGCCGCCCGCCCGCCGCTTCTCGTCGTCCTTGGGCACCGCCATGTCGGGCGGATTCTACAGCACTATCCGGTCGTTTCCCGCGCGGCGGGTCACCCTCTCCCGGTCGAGGTACTCGAGGAGCGGGATCACGTGCTTGCGGGAGAGCCCGGTCAGGTCCTTGAAGGCGCCCACCTCGATCCTCGACCCCGCCGGCCAGCGCTCGCGCACCTGGAGCTTGAGCGCCTCGAGGTCGTCCCGCGGGACGAAGAGCCCCTCCCCCACCCGCCCCAGGACGCCCTCGGTCACCAGCACGCGCACGATCCGCTCCAGGAGCCTCTGGTCCCGCCCCGAATGCTCCGCCAGGGCCGGGATCTCGACGCCGGCGAGCCCCGCCGCCCGCGCGGCGTCCACGAGCAAGCAGGCGCGCCTCCTCCTCGCTCGGCGGAGAGGCGCACCTCGTGCCGCGTCGCCGCCACGGCGTCGGGGGCGAGCCGAACCCGCCCGGCGGCGGCGAGGTCGGCGAGCACGCGCTCGAAGACGGGCACCGGGGCGCCGCCGAAGGCGCGCGCCCGCAGCTCCTCGCGCGGCATGGCCGGCCTTGAGCGGCTGCTCGCGGTGGAAGGCCTCGAGAGCGGCGAGAGCGGCTTCCTCGAGCCGAGCGAGGGCGGCGCGGGACACGACGACCTGGGGATCCTGTCCGAGCGCCACCACCGCCCGCGCTCGCCGTCAGGTCGGCCGCCACGCCGAGCGAGGGGCACCGTGAGGCGGGCGGCGAGGTGAGCGGCCTCGATCCCGCCGGGCCCGGCCTCGGCGACCATCACCTCGGCCGCCTCGAGCGGGGTCGCTGCCTCGCGCAGGCGCTCGACCGCCGGGCCGTCGGCGCGCCGGCGCCGCGGCGGCAGCGGGTCCACGACGACCGCGCCGCCGATCGTGTCGGCGGGCGAGTAGGAGCGCAGCACCAGCCGGTCCCCCCGCCCCGCGACGGCCGGGCCCTCGAGCCGCAGCTGGGCGAGGCGCGCTTCGCCCGGCTCGAGCGGCCCGGCGCCGAGCAGGCGCACGCGGGCGAGCACCTCCGCGCTCGCCACGTGCACGCGGACCCGCGCCCCGTCCGCGAGCGGCCGGGCGCCGGGCAGGAGCGACAGCTCGGCGTCGATCATCGACGTCGCCTCGCAGGGTGCCCGGTCCGGGCCAGCACCTCGCCGCGGGCGAGCCCCTCGACCTCGCCGGCCAGGTTCACGGCCGTGCGGGTCCCGGCCGACCGCCCGCCCGACCGCCTCGCCGTGAACCTGCAGGCCGCGCACCCGCGCCCGCCGGCCCGAGGGCAGGGCCGAGGACCTCGTCGCCCGCCTCGAGGTGGCCCGCGACCAGCGTCCCCGTGACCACGGTGCCGAAGCCCTTCATCGAGAAGACGCGGTCGACGGCAGCCGCAGCAGGCCCTCCGGCGAGCGCGCCGGGGACTCCCGCGCGAGGGCCAGGAGGGCCTCGCGCAGCGCGGGGAGGCCCTCGCCGGTCCGGGCGGACGACGCGGACGATCGGCCGGCCCTCGAGGAACGAGCCGGCCACGAGCTCGCGCGTCTCCAGCTCGGCGAGCGCCTGGGTGTCCGCGTCGGCCAGGTCGCACTTCGTGAGGACGACGAGGCCGCGGGGCACGCCGAGGAGCCGGCAGATGTGGAAGTGCTCGCGCGTCTGCGGCATCACCGACTCGTCGGCCGCCACCACGAGCGCCACCGCGTCGATGCCGTGGGCCCCCGCCAGCATGTGGCGCACGAACCGCTCGTGGCCCGGCACGTCCACGAACGAGGCCACGACCCCCTCCCCGAGCTCGCACGTGGGCGAAGCCGAGGTCGATCGTGATGCCCCGCTCCTTCTCCTCCTTCGAGGCGGTCGGGGTCGGTGCCGGTGAGCGCGCGCACGAGGGCGCTCTTGCCGTGGTCGATGTGGCCGGCGGTGCCGACGATGAAGGAGCGCAGGAGGGCGTCAGTCCTCGCGGTGGTGGTCACCCCGAAGACCGACTCCGCGGTCTTGTGCAGCTTGGCGGCGAGGGCGAGTCGCGCCTCCTTCTCCGCGCGGGCGATGAAGGAGTAGTTCTCGCGGGCGACCTTGATGAGGAAGAGCAGCTCGTCCCGGGTGAGGTTCAGGACGACCCGGCCCCGCTCCTGGTCGAACGCGGCCTCGACGAGCTTGTCCCGCAGCCGCAGCCGCGCCTGCTGCTCGTCGTCGGTGATGAAGTGGTACTCCTGGCGGGTCACCTTCTGCAGGAACACGAGCTCCTTCGCGGAGAGGTTGAGGGCCACCATGCGGGCTTCGGAACTGCGTGCGGCGGGCTTCGGTGCACCAGTGCTCACGGTCGGCTCCCGTCTCGAGAAATGGGATCGATTGGAGGCTCTATTCTAGACAGCACGCAGGGCCTCCGCCAACTGTCAATTCGCACGGCTCCGGCGACCCCGTCCCTGGGCCCGGGCCGGACCCTTCGGCTCTCGCCCTCGGCCGGCGCCGCCCCGGGCGCTCAGCACCCCCACGAGCGCGAAGTCGATCTGCCGGCGCTCGAGGTCCACCCTCGCGACCTGCACCTCCACCCGGTCGCCCAGGCGGTAGGTCGTCTTCGTGTTCTCGCCCTTCAGCAGGTGGGCCTTCTCGTCGAAGGCGTAGTAGTCGTCGGTCATCGACGAGACGTGCACGAGGCCCTGCACGTAGATCTCGTCGAGCTCCACGAAGAGGCCGAAGGCCTGCACCCCGGTGACGTAGCCCGGGAAGGACTCCCCGAGCTTCCCCGCCATGAAGCGGACCTTCTTCCACTCGATGAGCTCCCGCTCGGCCTCGGACGCCCGGCGCTCCCTCTCGGAGAGGTGCAGGCCCATCTCGGGCAGCTTCTCCCGGAGCCATGCCTCCCGCTCGGCGTCCATCCCCTGCCGCAGCGCCCGCAGGGCGCGGTGCACCGACGAGGTCGGGGTAGCGCCGGATCGGGCTCGTGAAGTGCGCGTACATCGCGGTGGCGAGGCCGAAGTGCCCGAGGTTCTCCTCGTGGTAGCGGGCGAGCTTCATCGTGCGCAGCAGCAGGTAGGAGACGAGCTTCTCCTCGGGCTTGCCCTCGATCTGGCGGAGGATGAGCTGGAAGTGCTCGGGGCGGATGGTCTCGAGGTCGGCCGGCATGCGGTACCCGAGCGACGCCACGAGCTCCACGAACTCGACGACCCGCTCCGGGTCGGGCCGCTCGTGGACGCGGTAGAGGGCGCCGGCGCCGGCGCGGTCGAGCGCCGCCGCCACGGCCTCGTTCGCGGCCAGCATGAACTCCTCGACGAGGCGCATGCTGTCGAGGCGCTCGTGGCGCACGATGCCCGTCATCTCCCCCGCTTCGTCGAGGACGAGCTTCGGCTCCGGCAGGTCGAAGTCGAGCGAGCCGCGCTCGTAGCGGCGCTCGCGCATCAGCTTCGCGAGCTCGTCCATCGCCAGCAGCGAGGGGACGAGCGCGGCGAAGGCCCCGCGCGCTTCCCCGTCGCCGTCCACGATCGCCTGGGCCTGCGGGTAGGAGAGGCGGGCCGCACTGCGGATGACGCCGTCGTGGAAGGCCGTCTTCTCCACGCGCCCGCGGGCGTCGAGGTCGATCACGACGGACTGGGTGAGCCGGTCCCGGCCCTCGACGAGGCTGCAGACGTCGCTCGAGAGCGCGTGCGGCAGCATCGGCACGACCCGGTCGGGGAAGTAGACCGACGTGCCGCGGAGGTAGGCCTCCTGGTCGAGCGCCCCTCCTTCGCGCACGTAGTGCGCGACGTCGGCGATGTGCACCGCGAGGCGATAGCCTCCGTCGGCCCGACGCTCGATTCCGACGGCGTCGTCGTGGTCGCGCGCCGTCTCCGGGTCGATGGTGACGGTGAGCCAGCCCCGGAAGTCGGTTCTCCCCGCCACCTCGCCGGCGCCGACCGGGGCGCGCCACGCGGTGCGCCTCTTCCTCCACTTCCGGGGGGAAGGCGTCGGGCAGCGCGTACTTGGCGACGATCACCTTCAGGTCGACGCCGGGATCCGTGATCCGCCCGAGCACCTCGATGACGCGCCCGGCGGGGTTGCGCGTGGCGGTGGGCGGCCGCGTGATCTCCGCCGCCACCATCTGGCCCGCGGCAGCGCCGCCCGCCTCGCCCGCCGGGACGAAGACCTCGTGCAGCACGCGGCGGTCGAAGGGCACCACGTGGCCGCCGAAGCGCCCGTCGTCTTCGTAGCGGCCGACGATGCGCTGGTTGGCCCGCTCGAGGACGCGGATGATCCGGCCTTCCGGGCCTCTTGCCCCCGGGGACCGGCCGGGCCGTGTCCTCGGGCTGGCTCCCGAGGGCGCGCCTCGCCGTGCGCGGGGGCCGGCGCCCTGCCGCTCGACGCGGGCCACCACGCGGTCGCCGTGGAGCGCCTCGCGGATGTTCGCGGCGGCGACGAAGAGATCCGGCTCACCCTCGCGGCGCGCCTCCGGCACGACGAAGCCGTAGCCGGCGGGGTTGCACGAGAGGCGCCCCACCACGAGGTTCATGCGGTCGGGGAGCCCGACCCGCGCCCCGCGGATGCTCACCAGGGCGCCGTCGGCGATGAGCCGGCGCAGGACGGTCTTCAGCTCCCGCCGCGCGGGCGGGTCGAGGGAGAGCCGGCGCACGACGTCGCGCACGGAAACCGGCTTGCCGAGGCTCGACACGAGGTCGAGTACCCGGCGATCGAGGCTGTCTGCGTTGTCTATAGGGATTCCGTCATCGAGAGTGGTGCCGGAGGTGGGACTTGACCGCAGAACCCGCCTTCACGGCATCCCGAACCCATCCACTCTAGCACTGAAAACGCTGGCACTTCCACCGATGCACCCGTGGATCGAGAGGACCATGCGGACCCAGTTCAGGGACAGAAGAGGGACAGTGAATAGCCTGTAGCGGGCGCTGGTGCTGAGCGTCGAAATGGCACAGCATCAGGAGGCCATGATGGAGGTCACGACCCTATGAAGCTCGCCGCCGCCGCCCTCGTCACCACCGTCGTCGTCCTCACCGGGCCCGGCGCCGGCGCGCAGGAGCTCGCCTCCCGCCTGTTCCTGGCCGCCGACCGCGACCGCGACGGCGTGCTCACGCGGGCCGAGCTCCAGGCCACGTTCGAAGGCTGGGCGGCACTCACGCCGGAGCAGCTCCCGGACACGCTCGAGCGCGCATTGCCGCGCCTCTCCCAGAACCAGACGCCCAGGCCTGAGGACGTGCAGGCCATGCTGGCCGCGCTCCCGGAAGAGGCGCCCGTGAAGCCGCGCCGGCCCCGCCGGGTGCTGGTCGTCGGGCGCGCCGCCGGCTACGTGCACTCGTCGATCCCACTGGCCGCGCGGACCATCGAGGAGATGGGCCGGAAGACGGGCGCCTGGGCGACCACGGTCACCTATGACCCCGCCGACGTCAACGACAAGAACCTCGCGCAGTACGACGCGCTGTTCCTGGCCAGCACCACCGGCCCGTTCCTCGACGATCCCCAGGACGCGGTCGCCACGGCGGCGCGCCGCAAGGCGCTGCTCGACTTCGTGCGCGGCGGCAAGGGCCTGGCCGGCATCCACGCCGCGACCGACTCGTACCATCAGAGCGCCCCCGTGCCCGGCGCTCCCCGCGCCGTCTACGGTCCGGCGGCTACGCTCGCCAAGGAGCTGGCGGCCCAGGGCGATCGGAACGGCGACGGCTTTCTTGCCGGCGAGGAGCTGCGCGCTCTCGCGGATGCGTGGTACGACAAGGTCGATCCGCAGAAGGCCGGACGCGTGGAACAGGCCGCCTTTCCGCAGCGCTTCGCGGCCGTCCTGTCGCCGCCTCCGCCGAGCTCGCCTCAACTCCTGGGGGCCACCGGGTTCCCGGTGCAGGCGCCCGCGACCCAGCTCGGTCCCGACACGCAGATGGGGACGTGGCCCGAGTTCAATCGCCTCATCGGAGGCTTCTTCAAGTTCCACTGGAACGACGGACAGGTCATCACGGTCAAGGTCGACGAGCCCGACCACCCGCTCAACGCCCCTTTCAAGGGCCAGCCGCCGCTGCGCGTGATCGACGAAACCTACACCTTCGGCCGCGACACCTACTCCCGCCGCAACGTCCGCGTGCTCACGAGCGTCGACTACGCGGCCATGAGCGCGGAAGACAAGGCCAAGGAGCAGTACCCGCGTCCCGACGGCGACTACGCCCTGAGCTGGATTCGTCGCGAGGGCAAGGGACGGGTCTTCTACGAGGCGCACGGCCACAACGAGAGGGTGTACGCGATCAAGCCGCTGCTGGCCCACCTTCTCTACGGCATGCAGTACGTGCTGGGAGACCTGGAAGCAGACGACATCCCGCGCCGTTGAAGGAGTGTTCGTCCGGGGTATCCCGCCCCCTCGCTAGACGTTGATCGGGCCCCCCGGGATCTCGGGCTCGCCGTGGTCGGCCGCGTCGCGGCCGGGACGGCCCTTGGCCGTGTGCCAGGACAGGCGGTCCATGAAGAGCTTCAGGTTGCCCTTCATCACGATGTGGGGAGCCATCCGGATCACCGGGCGGGGCCGGACGCCGTCGACGAGGAACTTGTAGAGCGCCTGGAATGCGAGCTGGCCCTGCATGGAAGGGCGCTGGTACATGGTGGCGGCGACCCGTCCCGACTCGATGAACGGCCCGAGGGCCGGGAAGAGGTCCGAGGTGATGACGGTGGCGCGGCCGGCCAGACCCACGTCCTCGATCGCCCTCAGCACCGGGATGGAGTTGACGGTGCTCACGTAGACACCGCCGATGTCGGGCGCCCTTGTCAGCACCTGCCGGCTCTTCTCGTAGGCCTCCCGTTCGCGGTCGTGGGCCTCGACGACCGCGTTCACCCGCAGGTCCGGCCACATCTCGGAGAGCGCCCGGCGGAAGCCCGTCACCTTCTGCGCATGGTCGATCGTGCTGAGCTGCCCCGTGACCACCATCACCCGACCCTTTCCCGCGAGGAACCGGCCCATGAGCTCCCCCACGAGCGAGCCGGTCGTGAGCGAGTCGACGCACACGGTCACGAGGTGCTCGACCTCGGGCGCGTCGGTGTTCACGCACACCACCGGCAGGCCGCGCTCCGCCGCCTTCTTGAGGAGCGGGGCGAGGGTCACCGGCTGGCCCGGCACCATGATCAGTCCGTGGAGGTCGTCCGCCACGGCTTCCGCCAGCGCTTCCTCTTCGCCGTCTCCCAGCCCCGGGTAGGAGCGATGGACGACCTTCACGTGGCTGGTCTCGACCGAGCGCACCTCTTCCAGGATGCCTTCTCTCACCAGGTCGAAGAACGACGCGATCTCGCGCGGAAGGTTGACGCCGATCCGGAGCTGCTTCTGCGAGGAGAGGAAGCGCGCCGCCCGGTTCGGTCGATAGCCGAGCGCCTGGGCGCGCTGCAGGATCCGGCGGCGCGTCTCCTCGTTGATCCCGGGGCGGTCGTGGAGCGCGCGGTCGACCGTCCCGATCGAGAGGCCTAGGCTCTCCGCGATCTCACGGATTCCCGGCGGCTTCTTCGGCCCAGCGGGCTCCTTCCCGGCCCTGGGCATTCTCATCCTCTCCCGCTTCGCGTAGAGCCCAGCTCAGTCGCTCGGCTCTTCCCCGGAGACGCTCCCCCGCCGACCCCAGGCGGGGCCCCACAAAAAATGCTTGACAGCCCGCAGGCCGCACGATTATGTTTTCCGTTAACGTAAACGGTCAAGGAATTACTGTACCCAGCGGTGGACGGAATCCTCCGGGGTTCTAGGGCAGGGGGGAGTTCCGGTTCACTCAGAACGCGCTGGTGCCGGAGGTTTACCTGGGGCGCAGTCTCGTTGACGCTCACGCGATCTCCCGTTGGGGGGTGGATATGGCGCGGTTGCAGTTCGTGACGGCCCGTCCTGTACTCGTTGCGCTCAGAAGAGGGTCGCTGTTCATCCAGGTGTTCATCGCCTTCCTGCTATTGACCGGTTCCGCTTCGGCTCAGTTCACCGGCAATATCCAGGGCACGGTCGAAGATCCCAGTGGCGCAGCGATCCCGCAGGCGAAGGTTGCGCTCCTCAACCTTGCCACACAGGCTTCGGCGGTCACTACTACCGATGCTACGGGAGGCTTCCGGTTCCTGAGTCTCGCTCCCGGTCCGTACAAGATCACGGCGGAGGCGACGGGCTTTGCCAGGGCGGAAGCGACGGTCAGCCTCGTTACGAACCAGAACTTGAACGTGCCCATCTCCCTCACGGTCGGCACGGCGGCTGAAACGGTGACCGTCACCGCGGAAAGTCTGCTGGTCAACACGGCCGAGACTCGGAATCAGATGACTCTCGAAACGGAGGCGCTGTCCAGCCTGCCGCTCGCGGGCCGCAGCATGTTTTCCCTCGTCACGGTGGCGCCGGGTGTTTCCGGGAAGGGAACGACGGGGGGAGGCTCTCCGGGATCGGGTGTCGACAACTTCTCGACGGAAACGGAAGTGGACGCCAGCGCCAACGGCCAGGGCAGGATCGCGAACATGTGGATCGTGGACGGCCTCGACGTCACCAGCGCCATCCGGCAAGGCGTCCTGAACCTCACTCCCAATCCCGACGTCATTCAGGAAGCGTCCAACCAGATCAACACGTTTGCCGTCGAATACGGGCACTCGAGCTCGATCCAGTTTGCCATGACCACGAAGTCCGGCCAGGATCGATTCCATGGCCTGGTGAGCGACTACTACAACAAAGAGAGCATGTACGCCAAGTACTCTTTGCCCGGCTCCGATCACCCCTACAATCCATTCCATAGCAACAACATTTCCGCAACCATCGGCGGACCGATCATTCCGGGCAAGCAGTTCTTCTTCTTCCTGGCGGTCGAACCGCTGCGCTCGTCGGCTTCCACGGGCAACCAGGTTCTGACATTTCCCGACCCTCAGTTTGCCGCGTGGGCCAGCGCGAACCATCCGAACACCTTTGGAACCAAGATCCTGAACGAGTACACGCCCTCCAACGCGACCGTCAGCGGCGTCACGACGACGGCACAGGATATCTTCCCGGACACATGCGGAACCCCGGCGACTGACAACCTGCCCTGCGCCACCGCGATGATCGACAGCGGGGTGTTCAATTCGAGCAACTACCGAAATGGCATGCAGTGGTTTGGCCGCATCGACAAGGCCTTCGAAAAGGACCGGATCTACGCCAGCTTTTTCCGAACGACCCTCGATTACGGCGGACCCAACGTCATTCCCCAGTTCTCGACCACGAATCACACCACCCAGAGTGCCTTCCAGGTGAACTGGACACACACCTTCAGTGCCACGACGTTCAACGAGCTCATCTACGGCCAGAATCGCGTCGAGGGCACTCTTGACGAGACGGGTGACTTCACCATCCCCGGCATTGGCGTCACCGGGCAATCGGTCGGATACGGCCTTGGCTTTGCCCAGGGCAATTTCATCCAGCACAACTATCACTGGCGCGACGTCCTGACGCACGTCCGCGGCGCGCACGTGTTGAAGGTGGGTTACGAGGGTTGGTTTGGAGACGACGTGGAGCCCTTCCAGGGGCCCTGGTCACATCCAGCATTCAGCTTCGACAATCTCCTGAAGCTGGCACAGGATGCGCCTGCTACCGAGGGCGGAGTGATGTACAACCCCATTACGGGCCAGCAGCAGCTCTGGGACTGGAATGCGGCTTCCAAGACCTGGGGGGCCTTCGTACAGGACACCTGGAAAGCGCGGCGCAACTTGACCTTGACGCTGGGTCTCCGCTTCGACAATCAGGGCAACCCGTATTCCCGGTCGGAGTCGACCGTCTTTGGCAACTTCCTTCTCGGGACCGGTTCCAGCTTCGAGGAGCAGGTGGCGAATGGCGTTGCCAAGCCATCAGAGAACGCGCTCAATAGTTCGCCGAAGGTCTGGAATCCGCGGGTGGGCGTGGCCTGGGACGTCACTGGCAAGGGTGACTGGCTGGTGCGTGGCGGTGCGGGGATGTACTCCAACTGGCTGACCCCGGCCAACATTCAGGAACAGTTTCGTGGGAACCCTCCCGGGCTGATTCTGCCGACCTTCTTTGCCAATTCGTCGAGCCCTCCAATCTTCACGCAGGGCACGAGTAGCACCCCTCCCTTTGGGTTCACGTTTCCTGGGCTGGCAGGAACTTCGCTGTGTCCCACCGCTCCATGTCTCGACTCTAGTGGAGGGGTCAAGGGTGCCGCGGCCACGATTGGTGGAATCAACCCAGACATCGTCTCTCCCAAGACATACATCTATGCGGCGACTCTGGAGCACCGGCTCGGCAGCCATCTGGTTGCCAGCCTGCTCTACAGCGGATCTCACTCCACCGACATGGTCTCCGGCGGGAATCAAATTGGCCAGGTCAGCTACGGGACCGACATCAATGCTCTGCCCGGAGACCTGCTGGGAAAGCCGCCGGGATCAGCGCCTAGTCGGCTGAACTCCAGCTTTGGCGTGATCAACTACACCGAGAATAATCGCGTGGGCAACTACAACGGCATAACCTTCGACCTCAGGGGGCGGTTCAAGCGAGCGTTCTTCGACGTCTCATACACCCGCTCCTCTTCAAAGGACGACGCCGGTTACTACCCGACGTCGATCAACCCCCACCAGTTCTACGGGCCGTCTCCGTGGGACGTTCCCAATCGCTTCTCCCTCAGCTTCAACTATGAGCTCCCAGGCTCGCACTTCTTGATCAGAGGCTGGGGTGTGAGCGCCACCAGCATCTATCAGACCGGCTCGCCCTTCACGGTCTTCAACGGTGCCTCGTATACCGGCGGCGGCGACTACAACGCCGATGGCGACAATCTGGATTACCCCAACGCGGCCAACTACAACCAGGGAACCGGAGACGCCTATCTCACCGGCATCTTCACGCCGGGACAATTCACTGCGCCCACCCCAGGCACGAACGGCGACGAGCAGGTGAATCAATTCCGCAACCCGCCCTTCGTGCAGACGGACATGACCATCTACAAGAACACACACATCACGAAGGGCGTCAATCTTCAGCTGCGATTCGAGTTCTACAATCTGTTCAACCATCCAAACTTCATCAACGTCGTCAACGACCTGAGCGCCGGAAACTTTGGCAAGGTGTCGGGCCAGACGCTGCCGAGATGGTGGCAGGTAGGCGCCAAGATCTGGTTCTAGGACTGGATTCGAACAACAGACCAAAGGGGACCGGCGCCGGCACCGAAGGCGGCGGCCCCGGGATCGTGGCGGGTCGTGTCTCCGGCTCGGAGCACAGCCCCGTGGGTACGGCCTTCTCGAGAGTCAAGGCTACGGCTTGGACCAGCCGCGGCTTGGCACTGGTCCTACCCCCTCCCTCAGGGTGATGAGCTGATTGGCGGGGATGTGCTTGAAGGACTCGTGCAGCCCGCTTGGCCAATAGACGTCCAGATCGACCGAAGTGAAGCTCCCGAGCCCGAAGTGCAACCGGGGATCATTGCAGGAATAGAAACTCGATTGGCTCAGGACGGCCTGGGCCTGGGTCTTACCTCCATAGCGGGCGAGGACCCGGCCCCCGATGGCGCTGCGATTGGATTTGACACCTTCCAGCTTCACCTTGATCCAGTTCTGCTTCCCGGGTAGGTCGTTGCGCAGCAACGACGGAGGCTCGTTCAGGTTGACGACGAGCACGTCCACGTCGCCATCATTGTCGAAATCACCGAAGGCGCATCCCCGGCTGCAGTGCGCCTCCCCAACCGCGGGCCCCGCCGTCTCCATCAGTTCTTCGAAGGTCCCGTTGCCGAGATTGCGAAAGACGGCGCGTGGCGTCTTGTTCGCATATTGCGGGAGCTTGCGTTCCACCTCCGGGTAGACATTCCCCGTCACCATGAACAAGTCCGGATTGCCGTCGTTGTCCAGATCGACGATTCCGGCACCCCAGCACACGTAGCGCGTCTCCACGCCAAGCCCCGACGTTCGGGTCACGTCGTCGAAGTTCCCGTTCCCGTCGTTGTGATAAAGGCCGTTGGCGTCATCGGCGAAATGCGTCTTGAAGAGGTCGAGGTGTCCGTCGAGGTCGTAATCGCCGATCCCCACCCCCATCCCCGCCTGTTCCGCGCCATCCTCGCTGAGGGCCACGCCCCGCAATACCCCCTCTTCGCGGAACGTTCCGTCATGGTTGTTCATGAACAGCAAGCTGGGGGTGGAATCGCAAGCAACATAGACGTCCGGCCACCCGTCTTCGTCCAGGTCCGCCGCCACCACGGTCATGCCGTAACCTGGGGTAGCCTGGGCGATGCCGGCCTGCTGACTGACGTCGGTGAACGTGCCATCCCCGTTGTTCCGGTAGAGGGAATGCCATCCGGCCGGCATCCCTCGCGGTCCGCATTCGACGGGAATGCCCTTCCAGTGGCAGTTGGTGTTCTCCCCGGGAACGGGCGCATGTTCGAGCGAGAATCGCACGTAGTTGGAGACGAACAGGTCGAGGTGTCCATCCCGGTTGTAGTCCAGGAAGCTACATCCCGCTCCCCATCGCGGCTCCGCGTTCAGGAGCCCCGCGGCCTTGGTCACATCCGTGAAGGTCCCGTCGCCGTTGTTCCGGTAGAGAACGTTCTGGCCGAAGCCGGTGCAGAAGAGATCTTCGAAGCCGTCGTTGTTGTAGTCCCCGACACAGACTCCGGAAGCCCAACCCACGGCACCCAGGCCGGCCTCTTCCGTGACATCGGTGAATGTCCCGTCACGATTGTTCTTGTAGAGGCGGTTGGTTGCGCCAGCCGGAGCGGCTTCGAGGCGGGTGCCAGAGAGCAGGAAGAGATCCATCCAGCCGTCATTGTCGTAGTCGACGAACGCACAGCCGCAGCCAGTCGACTCCAGGATGTACTTCTTGCTTTCGACACCTCCGTAGATCGTCGGCGTGTGCAACCCGGCGGCCGAAGCGACGTCGACGAAGTGCGCGTCAAAAGGGCGCCCGGAAGAGGCCTGCCTGGGCACGGGCTTGGCGGTGTGAGTGGAAACACCTTGTGCGAGCAGCCGATCGGTAGCCATTGAGATTGCCGAGCCGAGCGAGAGTCGCACGAATGTGCGGCGCGAGAGAGTCATGGCTGAACGGATCCGGGAGCTGATGCCATGGGGAACGGTTGGATTATTGCCGCGACGACTCCGCGTGTAAAGGCTTCGTGCTATCGTCACGTGCATCCCGTCGCCGTTCGGGGTCGCGCGGCTGCACCGGTTCGAGCTGACCGCAGGAGTGATCGTCCGCTTCTGATCGGACTAGAACCGCACCACGGGGACGACCGCGGCCCTCCCATTGCCTCCTTGGGCCACGCGTGCCACCATCAACGTCCTGTCGCCGTGCGGGGGTGGATGCGGATGATCCGGCGCACCGTCATTCTCCTGGCCTGGCTGCTTTCGGGCACGCGTCTGTGGGCGCAGCAACCACCGCCCCCTACCGTCGAGGACACGCAGGAGGCCGGTGAGTCGTCGGCCGAGCCACCGGCCCGTCGCCTCGTGAAATGGAACGAATACGAAGGTCCGCTCTTCACTCTGCGGGCCAGCGCGGGCGTGATCCTGGATGCCGGCACCTTTGCCCAGGACGACTCCAGCCGTCAGCAGTTCGAGCTGGAGCCGGACGGGCAGATCCGCGACTTCCGCGTGATGCTCAACGGCCGGATCAAGACCAGGCGCGATATCACCTGGTGTGCCGGGCTCATGTACGACGGTGCCAACCACGAATGGCTCGCCCGCCAGACCGGGGTCATGATCGCCGTGCCCGGGCTCAACGGACACGTGTTCGTCGGCCGCAGCAAGGAAGGCATCTCGTTGAGCATGGTGATGGTGGGCTACTCGGGCTGGACCATGGAACGGTCCCCCGCGGTGGTGTCCACCGTGCCGCTGCTGGCCGATGGCATCAAATGGATGGGCCACCTGCCGAAGCGCCACCTCCTGTTCAACCTTGGCTGGTACACCGACGTGCTTAGCGAAGGCCAGTCGTTCTCCTCCTATGACCACCAGTTCGTCGCGCGCGTGGGCTGGCTGCCCATACGGCAGGACCAGGGCACGCTGCTCCATGTGGCGCTCGCGGGCCGGTACGGCCTCGTGAACGACCGCACCTTGCGCTTGCGCTCGCGTCCCGAGCTGAACGTGGCGCCCTACTTCGTGGATACGGAGTCTTTCGCGGCGCACGACACGCGCTTGGCGCAGG
Organism: uncultured Acidobacteriota bacterium; assembly: GCA_963697835.1. Classification (GTDB taxonomy): domain Bacteria; phylum Acidobacteriota; class Vicinamibacteria; order Fen-336; family Fen-336; genus DATBSL01. The sequence goes on from CAVOPG010000002.1 coordinate 1,227,038, forward strand.
GTGAGGTGTACTACCGTCCGGGATCCTGGCTGTTCGGCACGGAGTACTTCGTCCAACGGATCAACGCCCTCGACGCGCCTGACCCGCTCTTCCACGGTGGAGACGCGGTTGCGAGCTGGCTGATCACCGGCGAAACGCGCCGGTACAACACGGCCGGCGGCTACTTCCTCGCGGTCTCACCCAAGCGCACCGTGCTCCAGGGCGGCCCGGGCGCATGGGAGGCGGTCCTGAAGCTGACATACCTCGACCTCGACGACGGCGCCATCCACGGCGGTCGGTTCTGGCGCCTCACCCCCATGGTGAACTGGTACCTGACCGATCACCTGCGGCTGGAGCTCGCGTATGGGGTTGGCCAGCTCGATCGGTTCGGAGTAGTCGGGACGACGCGATTCTTCCAGAGCCGCCTGCAATTCCAGTTCTGAGCGACAAGGAGAGCCAGGAAATTGTGGCTCATGAATCACCTCGTCCTGCGGAATCAGAACCTGACGTCGACGCGTTTGCCTGAATACTGGACGGTCCGGGTCGTGCCGTCGGGGATCGACTCGACAGCGAACGTGCGCCGAGCCGTCAGATTCGTCGCACCGGCGGGCGGGCCTGGCTCGATGGTCAGCCGCGCGCTCCGCTCGTTCCACGTCATGCGGGTCAAGGCGCCTTTTCCCGCCAGGTAATCCTGGCTGATGCCGTCGTCCTCGTACAGCGTGTACTGGCCGTCCGCGCCGCGGTACACCCTGAGCGTCGTGGGCTCGCTGACGACCTGACTCGTGTACTGCCGGACGGGGTCCAGCGGGATGATCGCTCCGGCCCGGACGAAGATCGGCATCGTGGCGAGGTCCACGGCGCGAGTGACCGTCTGCCCGCCCGCGTGCTTCGCGTCGGTCCACCAGTCGTACCACGTCCCAGTGGGAAGGTACACCGCCCTGGACAGAGCACCCTTCTCGAACACCGGCGCGATCAGCATGTCCCGCCCCCACATGTACTGCGTGCCGAGCGCCCGCGCGGCGCCGTCGTGGGGATAGTGCAGCCACATGGCACGCATCAGGGGCATGCCGGTCTGGCGGGCTTCCCACGCCAGGGTGTAGGTATACGGCATCAACTGGTAGCGCAGCTCCGAGTACCGCTTGACGACCGGTTCGATGGCAGGGTTGTTCATCTCCGACTGCAGGACGTTGCGCGGGTCGTCCGCGGGTATCGGGGCGTTGGTGTTGTTGTGCTCCCTCGGGCCCATCTCGCTCGAGCCCCAACCCCAGGGAAGCCGGAGCCACCACGTGCGCCCGTGCGAACGGAAGGACCCGCAGAACGCCGCAAACTGGTGCCAGCGCGCATACAGCTCGCCGGTCAGCTCGTTGTTGGCGTAGAAGCCGCCGATGTCCGAACCCCAGAACGGGCCGATGCTCAGCGAGTAGTTGAGGCCGACGGCGATCTGGGCCTCGAGCGTCTTCCACGACGATTCCGTGTCGCCCGACCAGACCCACCCGCCCCATCTTGCAATGCCGGGGTAGCCGTTTCGCTGCAGGCTCCACGGCCGCACGTTCGGTGTCGTGGACAGGGCCCCTTCGTAGTAGAGCTGATGGCGCTTGATGCGTTCGAAGAGATTGAACCAGTCCCCCTCGTCAGGCCAGAAGGCATCGACGCCGGCCGCAACGAGGCCCGCGTGTGGCTTCCAGTAGTTCTGGATGTGGGACGCGTCCAGCGTCTCGCCGGGTTTGGCCGGGATCGACCCGTGGAGCGTCGGCAGCTGGTTCCTGTCCCACGGGACGATGTGCAGGGCGACATTCACGTTGCGGGCGTGCATGTCGGCCAGCACCTGTTTGGGGTCGCGCTTGAACACCTCGGGATTGAAGTCGAACGATGGCTGGGTGGTGTTCCAGCCCCTGGGGCAGAAACCGGTGCCGAGGTAGATCACCGCATCGAGCGGGATCTTCTTGGCGCGGAAGGTGTCGATGATTCCGAGCATCTGCGCGTCATCTTCGAGGGTGCGATGCGACTGCATGTAGCCGAGCGCCCAGCGAGGGGGCATGGCCGCGGGGCCGGTGATGACGGCGAAGTCCCGCATGGCCTCCGCCGGCTCGTGCGCGTCGAAGACGATCAGGTCGAAGAGGCCCGGAACGATCGCGCCGACGGGATGGACGCCCTTGCCGATGTTGAGCTGCTGGTTGCCCCGGGTCTGCGGGGCGTCACTGCCGCTCGGCGGCTTGTAGGGAATGAACAGGCCGCGATCGTCGCGCCGCATGTCGACCTGCACCCAGGGCGTTGCGACGAAGAGGGCCCATCCTCCGGTGCCGAGCAGCATGGCCGCGGGATTGCGCGACCCGTACATGTCGGCCTGCCACCGGGGCTCCATCGAGTCCAGCTGGCCGCGCCGGTCGAACTGGACCGCGTGGCTCCGCCACGGGCTTCCGGGTGCCGGCAGGGGCCCGCCCTCACCCATCCCGAGGACCGGCTGCCCGTCGAGGCCGAACGACAGGTTGCCGTCCGGCTCGAACACGAGCGTCTGCACGGGCTGGCCGGACGCGTTCGTGACGACCACCGTGAGAGGGTTCGGGCGCACGTCCACCCACAGAGTCCCAACCTTGGCCGTGGCTGGAGCGCTGATGTCCCGGAGGCTCACCGCGGGGGCGGGGTACGACCGTTCGGTTACCGCGGGCGTGAAAGGAAAGTCCCCCGCAAACCCGATGGGCTTGAGCGTGACACGGATGCTGTGCTCGCCGGCGGCGCGAATGTCCAATTGCGCGGGCTGGCCGGCGGCCGTGATCGGCTGCGCGGTTACCGAGACGACGGTGGCGAGATGCAACCACAGGACCAGGACAGGATGGAAGAAGCGCATGTGGCAATCGCGCCAGGCTGGGGCTCAGCGCGCTCTGACGCGGAGCACGTCGAGACTCAACATCTGACCTGGGCGGGGATCGTCCACCACCCGGGCATCCACGGTTCCACCAACCCTGAAGTAGGGATGTTCGGGGTAGGGCGTCTCGCCACCCTTGATGATGGTGGGCTCGAAGATGCCCCGGATCCACAGCATTGGGGACATCGGTTTGCGTCCTCCTTGGGTCGCGAAACTGCACGGGTGCGGAAGGCTAGGGCTGCGACGGCCTTCCCGCGGGAGGGTCCCCTTCGATCAGCTTGTAACGATAGCGCTCCCTTTCTTCCTGGGTGGCCTGTTCGCGAAGTTGCGCGAGCCTCTTCAGCAAGTCGGGAATCTCAGCTTTCTGTCCCGTCTTGCGGAGCGCTTGAATCAAGCGATAGAGCGCGGTCTGGTCCTTGGGATCGTTCTTCAGGGCCTCCCGGCACTGCTCGACTGCTTCCGGGTATTGCCCCGCCTGCATGTACAGCTTCGCCAGCACGCCGCGGGCGGCGCCGAGGGTAGGCTGCAAGCTGACCGCCCTCTTCGCCGAGCGCATGGCGAGCTGCAACTCGGGAGTGCCGACATCGGCGCTCTTTTGAGAGAGCACGTCTGCCTGCAGGTACAGGAGAAGGGCGTCGTTCGGCTTCCGCTCGAGCTTCGATTGAATCGAGGCCAATGCGTGGTCGAGATCGTTTGCCTGCACGGCGGCCAACCCTTGAGCGGCAGTGCTCAGTGACTGGTGCGGATCCAGTTCGTAGGCCCTCTCAAAGTCGGCCTCCGCCTTGTCGTATTGGGCCAGCTGCACAAACAAGACACCGCGTGCCACGTAGAGCTGCGCCGCCCCGGGCTGCAGCAACATTCCTTCACTGATCACGTCAATGCCGACCTGAAACGACTCGTGCGCAAAAGAGATGCTGGCAAAATCCAGATACAGGCTGACGTTCCGCGGGTCGAGCAAGAGGGCCTGCCGAAGCGTGCTCACGGCTTGTGGGGTGTCGCCCGCGTCTTCAGAGGCGTTGGAAGCGAGCTGCAAGGTATGCGCGGTCGGATTCCCGGCGTCGAGCAGGGGCCGCAGCGTAGCCAGGGCATCCTTGGGCTTCTGGCCCATGATCTGTACCGATGCCAGAAGGTGACGTTCCTGGGGATCATCCGGGCGGAGAGCCAAGGCCCTCTGAAGAACTGCTGCGGCTTCATCGAGCCGCTTGAGCCTTGCGAGGCAGGTGGCGTAAGCATGGAGGGCATCGAGCTGAGAATCGAGCAACTTGCTCGCCTTGTCGAAATGAGGGACCGCCGCCGTGCAGTCCCCGTTCCGGTATTCCAGCACCGCCAGCATGGCGTGACCGGTTGGATCGCCGGGACGCAGCTCCAGTAGACGGTTGAGCAGCGGTACGGCCTCCCGGCTGTCCGCCTCGTACTCGATTTGAGCTGCGCCTGCCAACGCGGCAACGCTGTTTGGTGAGATCTTCAGTGCTTGCTGGAACGCCGCCAAGGCCTGTTTGCTGTCTCCCTTGCCGGCGAAGGCAATGCCCTGCAGAGTCCACAGTTGAGCGCTGCCAGGCGAGGCTCGGAGCGCGGAGCGGGTCAACTCGACGGCCTTGTCGAATTCCCTCGCCCGCAACGCCGAGCCAATAGGCTCAGTCAGGTCCTCGTGGGTCTGGGAAGTGGCCAGGGAATGGCAAGCCAACAAGGCAGTCAGGAGACCGAGTTTCTTGAATAGAGCCATCGCGCATACCGGGCAGACCGAGAATCTCCAGGCCCAGGATACTTCCGGGGCGACGATGGCAGCAAGGGTTCGACGCCGATCCCCCCTCGCGCTATACATAGGTTCGCCAACCCACCGGCGGCTCAGGAGATCTCGCCATGAAAGATGGGGCGCGTGCGGCGACACTTCTCTCGTTCCTCCCGCAGGAGACGACGAATCGCCTCCGGCGTGGCCGCGGGCAGGGCGTGCCAGTCGGGCTCGCGTCCCAGGATCGCCGCCACCGTGTCGGCGCTTCAGGCAGGGGCGAGGGCCCACGCTGAATCCGATCGGCCAGTGTGTCGCCCTCGACGAGTTCCAGGACGAGCGCGCGGACGCCGCCCGCGTCTTCGAGGCCGTAGATCGCGCCGATGTGCGGATGATTGAGCGCCGCCAGCATCCGCCTCACAGGTCGACCAGCATGATTACTGGTGTCGATCCTGGTACCATCATCCGATGGTGCGTCCTCAGCAGGGCGGCGATGTTTCGCTCTCCCGTCTGCGCGGCCGTGGTCGCGGCAACGTGCCCTCAAGGCGACCCGGAGGTTCACCCATGGGAATGCCTCTGCGAATCGCGGCGCAGGAAAGTGCGGCGCAGGAAAGTAGGATCTACCAGTGCAGACCAAGCGCAAGGTGACCATCGAAGTCCCGGCCGATCTGCTGAAGCGGGCCCGCCGATCGACGGGCGAGGGAATCACGGCGACCGTGAGGCGTGGCCTCGAGCTGGTGGCGGCCCGAAGCGCCTACGAAGAGCTTCGTCTCTTGCGGGGTGCGGTGCGCCTGTCGATCGACGTCGAGGCCCTGCGCCAGGACCGCCGGTGATCGCCCTCGACACCAGCTCGCTCGTTCACTACCTGGCGGGTTCAGCCGGCAAGGACGTCGACGCGGTGGATGCAGCACTCGCCCACAGCCAGGCGTGTCTTCCTCCCGTCGTCCTCTCCGAGGTTCTGAGCGACCCCAAGCTGCCCCAGAGGCTCGAACACGCACTCCTTCAGATCCCTGTCCTCACCTTGAAGGCGGGCTATTGGGAACGCGCCGGGCGCCTGCGAGCACTGGCCATCCGTGGCGGCCACAAGGCGAAGCTGGCGGACACGCTGATCGCCCAGGCCTGCCTCGACCACGAGGTGCCCCTCGTGACCCGGGACTCCGACTTCCGCCATTTCGGAGCCGCCGGGCTGCGCGTCCTCCCCTGACGGTCCGCAACCCCGTGGACTAGCGGTGGAGGTCCCTGGGTCGGGTCCGGAACGGGTCAGCGTTTCGTCCGCGAACTGATCCGCCAGACACTGGCGGAAAGGCTGTCGCTGCCGCGGCGCCAGCGGTTGCATGCACGCGTGGCCGAGGCCCCCGAGCGCATCTACGGCCCCAGTGTCGAAAGCCAGGCCTCGGCGCTCGCCCATCACCTGGATCAAAGCTGGAGCCGTGGCCGACCCCGTCAAAGACGCTCGAGTACCTCCCGCGGGCAGCGAAGCTCACCTCGGCCGGCGCGGCTTACGAAGACGCGTTGGCTCATCTCGAGAACGCCCTGTCGCTGATCGAAGGGGAGCAACACCCGTCTGCGGCCGAGTCGCACCTGGGTCGGGCAGTGGCGTTGCGGAGTCTCGCTCGCTTCGGCCAGGCCGTGGATTCCTACGAGCGTGCGATGGTCTTGTTCGTTGCGGCGGGACTCTGGATTCGATCGAGGTGCGCCCTACGTCGGCCCTGCAAGGATGTCATGTCCAGAAGGACGCCTGAACAAGTTCTGAATTCCATGGTCGATGGAATCAACACCGGGAATCTCGACGCCCTCATGTCTCTGTATGGGCCTGAGCAACGGGGACGTGCTGCGTCGTCAGGAAGATGGCTCCTGGCGCTTTGTGATCGATAACCCCTGGGGAACGGACTGATTACCGCGTCACTGCTTCTCGTAGACAGCTTTCGTCGGCTCGTTCCCCGACACAGGGTTGCCATCGTCGGTCAATGTCTTGCCCTCCGCCGAGAGCGTCAGGACGTCGACATAGAACGGCTTGCCATCTAGCTTGGTCGTCATCTTGATCGAGTTGACCCCGCTCTTTTCAAACGCCAGGGTTTGTTTCAGGTTGGCGCCAGCTCCGGTCCACGGGTAATCCTTGCCATCGAAGCTCCCCTTGCAGGCGGCTTGAAACTCGGGATACCTCATCGTGATTCCGTTGGCGCCATCGAGTGCGATCTCCAGCGTCAACGGTGCGCCTTTCATCTCGGTTGATTTCCACTTGCCAAAGAAACCGGGACCGCCGGAGACGCGCGACCACGAGGAGCTCTGTTCCACCGCCCGACCCTCCGGCTGGGTGGTCTTCACCACCGCGTTGATCGTGTCTCCGTTCAAGGTCATTCGGAAGGTCGTGAAGACCTTTCCGTTGAACTTGTTCGTGGCCTCCCAGGTTGTCGGGTTGATCTCCCGCCACGAGGTAGTCCCGCCGTCCGGGGTCGGGAATTCTCTGCCGCTCAAGTCGAAGTCGAATGCGAAGCCGTGGTGGATGTCGAAGTGCATCAAACCTGACGCCGTTTTCTCGACCGAGAGGGTCTGACCCGTCATTTGGCTCTTCGCCAGATTGAGCTTCCAGGTGCCGGCAAACGACGGCTGCGCCGCCACCTGGCTGGAAGTGCCCACCAGAGCCACGACGAGCGCGAAGCTGACGCCCAATCTCTCCATTCGCAACCTCCTTGTTGCTTTGGCGAGGGAACCCTAGCACGTATCGGCGCACGGTCGATGGACGTTGCGGCAGGCCGTTGGTCACGGCTAGCGGGGAGTCCGCTCGGTACGGTCGACGACCGCGCGGAAGCCTGTCGCCCGCGAAACGCGGGCGGAAGGGGATCGCCGTGCTCCACGCAGTCGAGCACCGAACCGATGGCCCTCATATTCGCTTCGGGACCTCTGACCGCCGGGTTGAGACGGTCGTCTCATTGGCCCAGGCTCGCGAGACTCATGAACATGGAGCTCGATCGATAGGGCGGCGCAGCGACGGCCGGTGAGGACGGAGGCCGAGGACGAGCGCAGGGAGCCGGTGGACACGGTCGTCCTCGCGTGCACACGCCCGATGCCGATTGAGGCCCCGAGGGGCTATCATGGGCCGTTCTTTCCCATGCCCTTGGGACCAGGCTCGACCATCGGGCCGTACTGCATCCTTTCTTCGCTGGGGAGGGGCGGGATGGGCGAGGTGTTCCTGGCCCGGGACCCGAGGCTCGAGCGACGCGTCGCAGTGAAGATCCTCCCTGCGGCCCAGGCTGACGACGGCCGCGTGCGCCGATTCCTGCAGGAGGCCCGCGCGGCGGCGGCGTTGACGCACAAGAGCGTGGCCCAGGTGTACGACATCGGCGAACAAGACGACGTCCGCTACATCGCGATGGAGTACGTCGAGGGCCGCTCGCTCGCCGACCGGCTCCGGGGTGAGGCGTTGCCACCCGACGAGGTCGTCCGGCTCGGGGTGCAGATCGCCGAGGCGCTCCAGGCCGCTCACGCGTGCGGCGTCGTCCACCGCGACGTCAAGCCGGCGAACGTCATGGTGATGTCCGCCGGCCTCGTCAAGGTCGTGGATTTCGGTCTGGCGCAGCTTCGCGGGCCAGGCGGGTTACCGGGCGACGACTCGATCGCCCTTACGCTGACCCGCCCGGGAATGATCGTCGGCACCGTGGCCTACATGAGCCCGGAACAGGCGGTCGGCGCGCCGGTCGACCACCGGACGGATCTCTTCTCGCTCGGGGTGGTGCTCTTCCAGGCCGCGACCGGTCGCCTGCCGTTCGCGGGATCGACGGACCTCGAGACGATGGACAAGATCCGCCACGGGGAGCCCGTCTCGACCGTTCGGCTGAACGCGGGGATTCCCGCCGAGCTCGACCGCATCATCCGGAAGTGCCTGGCGAAGAAGGCCGACCGGCGGTACCAGAGCGCGCAGGAGGTGCTGATCGACCTGGAGGCACTCGCCCGGGAGGGCGAGGCCTCGCCCCGCGATCCGAGCCCCGACGATCAGGATTGCCACAACTTCCCGGCGGACGTGAGCAGCTTCGTCGGAAGGCGGCGCGAGGTGGACGAGCTCGTGGGCCTCCTCGGGTCGACCCGCCTGCTGACGCTGACGGGTTCGGGAGGTTCTGGGAAGACGCGCCTGGCCCTACGGCTCGGCCAGCGTGTCGCGCCGACGTTCGCGGCGGGTGCGTGGTTCGTCGACCTGACCCCGATCTCCGATCCGGGCTTGGTGGTCGACGTGGTCGCTCGCGCGGTGGGTGTGGTCGAGAGGGCCGGCGGGGCGCTGCGGGACGCCCTCATCGAGTGGCTGAGCCCTCGGCACGTGCTCCTCGTCCTCGACAACTGCGAGCACCTCGTCGCGCACTGCGCCGAACTCGCGGAGACGCTGCTGCGAAAGGCCTCGCGGCTCCGGATCGTGGCCACGAGCCGCGAAGCCCTGGGGGTGCCCGGGGAGTCGATCTGGCGCGTCCCATCACTCGCGTTGCCCGACGCCGCTGGGCCGCTCCTTCCGGACGAGGCGTTCGCCTCCGACGCCGTGCGGCTCTTCGCCGAGCGCGCCGCGGCCGTGGCGCAGTTCACGCTCACCGCCGACAACGCAACCACCGTCGTCGAGATCTGCCGACGGCTCGACGGGATGCCGCTCGCGATCGAGCTCGCCGCGGCCCGCGCGCGGATCCTCTCGGTCGAGCAGATCCGGGAGCGGCTGCACGACCAGTTCCGTCTGCTGACGGGCGGAGGGCGAACGGCGGTCGCACGCCAGCGGACGCTCGAAGCAACAGTGGACTGGAGCTACGAGCTGCTCGCCGAGGAGGAGCGCCGCCTGCTCGCCCGTCTCAGCATCTTCTCCGGGGGGTGGGTCCTGGAGGCGGCGGAGCAGGTGTGCTCGGGGGCCGGCATCGACGAGGATGCCGTGCTCGATCTCCTCACCCGGCTGGTAGACAAGTCCCTGGTCGTGGTGGAGCACGGGACGCAGCCGGAACGTCGCTACCGGCTGCTCGAGACGATACGGCAGTACGGCCGGGATCGGCTGATGCGCTCGCAGGAGCTTCAGTCGGTGGCCGGTCGCCACTTCTCGTACTTCTTGACTCTTTCCCGCAGGGCGCAACCCGAGCTTTCGAAGGGCGATCAGGTTTCATGGCTCGATCGCCTGGACACCGAGCACGACAAACTGCGGGCCGCGATCGAGTGGGGAATGGCCGATCCCGGTCACTGCCTCGACACCCTGTCTCTGGCCACTTCGCTCTGGTGGTTCTGGACGAAGCGCGACTACTTCAGAGAAGGCCAGGAGCGGCTGACGGACGTGCTCGCCGCGAATCCCGGAGTCACGCCGGGCGCCGAGGCACACGCGCTCGTAGGCCTGATGCACCTCGCGTTGTTCCGGGGCGAGATGGAACGTACGCGCGAGCTGACCGCGAAGTGCGTCGCCCTTGCACGTGAGTCCGCCGATCTCTGGGCAGGATCGTACGCGCTCGGGGTGGCAGCTGTCGTCGAGTCGAACTGCGGCGACTTCGCGCGCTCCGCGGCCCTCGCAGCGGAAGCGCGCGAGGTCGCATCGCGGTGCACGTCCCCGGACGCTTGGATGCCGCGAGCGCTGTCGCTCCGGATGCTCGCCTACGGCGCCTTGCAGAGCGGCGAGCTGACGAAGGCGGGTGCTCTCTTCGACGAGGCGTTGACCCTCTGCCGAGGGGTGGGCGACGTCTGGGCCTGGGGCTTGACGGCTGCCGACCTGGCGGGCCTGCGCGTCCTCGAGACGCGCCACGAGGAGGCGACTGCGCTGGCCCGCGAGGCTCTGGTCCATGGGCGAAGCCTCAAGGACCGCCTCGGCATCGGCTGGAGCCTCCAGGCGATTGCGATGGTCGAAGCCGCGGCTGGCCGTGCCGGCTTGGCCGCCTCGCTCCTGGGCGCGGCCGAGGCTGCGCTCGAGAGCGTGGGCGCCAAGGGTCAGGTGACGATCACACGGGTACAGGACCGTTATCTGGCCTTGGCTCGCGATTCGATGGGCGAGCAGGCGTTCCGCCTGGCCGTCGAGGCCGGGCGCGCCATGCCCCTCGAACGTGCGATCGACATGGCGCTCAGCCAGCAGCGTTGATGAGTCCCGCCCTATGCGCCGTACCAGAGGGTCACGCCGGGAATCCGCTACCCCGCCGTACTGTTCTCGACCGGTGACGCCGACACGCGGGTGCCGCCCCTGCAGGCCCGAAAGATGACGGCGCGCCTGCGGGCCGCGACAACGTCGGGCTGGCCGGTTCTCCTCCTCTACGACACCAAGGCCGGGCACGCCGGGGGCCGTCCGATCGGGAAGATCGTCGAGGACGAGTCGCTCGAGCTGGCCTTCCTCGTCCAGCAGCTCGGCATGGAGCCGACGCGGTGAGGAAGTGCGCTCTTGCTAGGGCCGCTCGACGAGCGCGGCTCCAAACATGGCGGGACCCGGCTTGCTGGGCTGGGGCACGATCCACACCGCGACCTTTCCCTGGCTCCGGGTCATGGCCTCGGGAATCGCATAGGAGACCTGCTTGATGCGGAGCGGCTTGTCCTTCTTCAGGTCGGTCTGGCCGATCCGGATGCCGTTCGCGATCACGTCGAAGCCCCCCTCGGTCCCACTCCACAGGGACAGGCGGAGCTCCAACGGCTTCGCGGCGCTCTTGGGGTCCAGCTCGAAGCGCAGGTAGCCGTAAGATTCGTTCCGAAGCTCCCAGGCGGGGCGCCCCATGAGCATGCCTAGAGGTGCGCTGGCGGTGTCGAGGCCATGCGCGGTGGCGGCGGCCGCGTCTCCCGCCACCAGGCGGTCCAGCGTCCGAGCCTCCACCGCCTTTCGCTCGGCCTCGCGCGTCTCCCATTCGGTCTCGCTCAGCCGGTCGAAGTACACGGGGCAGTAGGAGTGATGAGCCAAGTAATAGGGCTTCAGGAGCACGTCCTGGGGCCGGCCGAGACCCACCGTCCGGAAGTGCAGCGGGCCTTCGTGCAAGCTCGGCTTGACGCTCTGCTCCAGCGGCCGGTCCCCGGCCACGAGGACCGGCATCGGGCCAGAAGGCCTGCCTTCGGGGCCAAGGTCGGCGGCCAGGAGCACGGGCCCGTGGAACAAGGAGATCTTGTTGGGATCGTCGGGTGTCGCTTCGATGCGGAGGGCCATGGGGAGCCTGACCTCCAGGACATCCCCGCTCTTCCAGTCACGGTCGACGGCGAAGTACTCGCCGGCCTTGGCGGTCACCCTGAAGGGCCTGCCGTTGAGCTTGACGGCCACCGGGCCTTTGGCCCAGAAGGGATGGCGGACCTTGAGGGCGAACCGAGCGCCCTTGCCACCGATCTTCAGACGGGTGACGTCCTCCTCGGGGAAGCGGGTGTCCTGGGTGACCGTGATCGCCTTCTCCTTCCAGTCCAGGCTGGAGGCGATGAACAGGTTCACGTAGAGCGTCCCGGCATCGTGAAAGTAGATGGAATCGGTGTAGCGCGGGGGATTCTCCCAACCGGTCCCCACGCAGCACCAGAAGGAGTCGAAGGGGGTGCTGTACTCCTTGGGCATGCCGGTGAGAGGCATGTAGTAGCACTTCATCCCGGTCCCGGGCTCGGTGGCCGCCAGGATGTGATTGAAGAGGGCCCGCTCACAGTAGTCGGCGTAGCCCACCTTCGGCTCCCAGGTGAAGAGATGCCGGGTCAGCTTGAGCATGTTGTACGTGTTGCAGGATTCCGACGTGTTCTCGGTGAGACGGGTGGACAGCACGCCGGGAGGCCCGAAGTATTCCGCCTCGCTGTTCCCGCCGTTGGCGTAGGTGTGGTTCTTGATCACCGTGTCCCAGAAGAAGGTGGCGATGCGCCGTCCTCGCTCGTCCGCGGTGACCTCGTAGTCCCGCGCGGCACCGATGACCTTGGGGATCTGGCAGTTGGCGTGGAAGCCGTCGAGCTTGTCCTGTCCCTCCGCCAGCGGTTCCAGGACCTCACGGTGGTAGAAGTGCCGGGAGAGACCCATGAAGGTCTCGTCGCCCGTGCGGACGTACAGCTCCGACAGGGACTCGCTCATGCCCCCGAACTCGGCGTGGAGCATCTTCTGCCACGCGGCGTCGTCCAGGTTCCGGGTGATCCGAGCGGCCCACCGGCCGTACCGCTCCGCGACCGAGAGAGCCTTCTCGCTTCCGCAGCAGCGGTGTGCATCCAGCAGGCCCGCGAAGATCTTGTGGATCGTGTACCAGGGCGCCCAGAAGTTGTTGATGTAGTTCTGACGGACGTTGAAGAAGCTCCCCGTCTCGATGTCCCGGAAGAGGGCGTCCTGGTTGGGGATGCCGCCTATGTACCCGTCGCCGCGCACCTCCTGCACCCTGGCGAGCTCGTCCACGATGTACGTGACACGGTCGAGAAGGCGCCTGTCTCCGGAGCTGGCGTAGGCCAGGGCGCAGGCGGACAGGTAGTGGCCGAGGCCGTGGCCCGACAGACCCTCGGCCTCCCAGCCGCCGTAGAGCTCGCCTTTGGGGGCGACGCCGTTGTAGGCCAGGAAGCGGTGGAGCAGACGGTCAGGCTCGATCTTCAGGAGAAAGCCGGTGTTGTCGTCGAACGCCTTCTTGAAGGGGCCATCCAGGAGGCGGACATCCGCGGGCTCGAAGGCCCGGACCTTCAGGACGGCCTTGTCGGCCAGTCTCTCGTAAGGCTCGGCGGGTTCAGCCGACGAGGTGGGGATCGCCAGGGCGCAAGCCAGCGTGATGCTGGCGGCGAGCCGGGGCGAGGACAGGGCGCCACACCTCGACCGCATACGACCGGACTCTACCATACGGCGTTTCCCCGCGGGTTGACAGGCCAGCACAACCTGATCGATTCTCGGGTTCGTTTGACCTCGCGCAATGGGAGGTTGGATGAATTCTGAAGACCGGCGGCAATCGAATCGGCAGCAGGGCGATGAGCAGGGTCTCACGCGGCGGCGCCTCTTGCAGGTCCTGGGGACCGGCGCGGTGGCGGCAACCCTCGAGGCCAGACTGCGCGATCGCAGTGCCCTGGCCGCCCCCACCGCGGCACCGGGCGCGCCCGTACCGGTGGCGACACCGCCGGTCTCTCTCCACCCAGTGGCGCTCCGCGCGCAGCCGTTCAGTCTGGCGGCTGTGCGGCTGCTCGATGGGCCGTTCAAGGACGCGCAGGAGCGGGACGGCAAGTACCTGCTGTCGTTGGACCCCGACCGGATGCTGCACAACTTCCGCGTCAACGCCGGGTTGGAGCCCAAGGCCCCCGTCTATGGCGGGTGGGAATCGGTGCCGACCTGGGCGGACATCCGGGCGCACGGCCATACGCTGGGCCACTATCTGACCGCTTGCGCGCTGATGCACGCTTCGACCGGCAACGACGAGTTCAAGAAGCGCTGCGAGTACATCGTGGGGGATCTGGAGGAGTGCCAGACCGCCGCCAGGACCGGACTGATCAACGCGTTCCCCGACAACACCGCCCAGATCGACAACCTCGTGAGGAGGCAACGCGCGACGGGCGTGCCGTGGTACACCCTGCACAAGATCTTTGCCGGCCTGCGGGATGCTCATCTCTACTGCGACAACCCGGCGGCGCGAACCGTCCTCGTGAAGCTGTCCGATTGGGCGATCGCCACGACTCAGAACATGACCGACGCCCAGTTTGAAGGAATGCTGGACACCGAGCACGGCGGCATGAACGAGGTGCTGGCCGATGTGTATGCGATCACCGGTGATTCAAAGTACTTGAGACTGGCGGAGCGGTTCTCGCACAAGTCGCTGCTCGAGCCGCTGTCAGAGTCGCGCGATACGCTCGATGGACTCCATTCCAATACGCAGATTCCGAAGGTCGTGGGCTTCCAGCGCATCCACGTCCTGACTGGAGAACCCGGCTATTCGGCGGCGGCGCGCTTCTTCTGGAAGACCGTGGTGACCACTCGGTCCTTTGCCACCGGAGGAAATGCGGACAACGAGCATTTCTTTCCGGTCAATGAATTCGACAGGCATGTCCCCTCCGCAAAGACCATGGAGACCTGTTGCAGCCACAACATGCTCCGGCTCACGCGGATGCTCTTCACGACCGATCCGACCGCCGGTTACGCCGATTACTATGAACGGACGCTCTACAACACCATCCTCGCCTCCCAGGACCCGGACACCGGGATGATGACCTACTTCCAATCGACGCGACCGGGGTACTTGAAGCTCTATTGCACCCCGGTAGATTCCTTCTGGTGCTGCACGGGGACGGGGATCGAGAATCACGCCAAGTACGGCGACTCGATCTATTTCCACGGCACCCAGGACGATACGGATTGCCTGTACGTCAATTTGTTCATCGCCTCCACGCTGAACTGGAAGGAAAAAGGGCTGGCGCTGACACAGACCACGAAGTTCCCCGAGGTCGGAACGAGTCGCCTGGAGGTGACGGCAGCCGGACCGGGGGACGTCACATTGAAGATCCGCCACCCCGGCTGGTGTGCAATGGCCACGGTGAAGGTCAACGGCACGATGGCGGCAACGTCGCAGAATCCGGGCGTGTACATTGCTTTGAAGCGGACGTGGAAAGCGGGCGACGTCATTGAGGTCGACGTGCCGATGGCGTTGCGGATGGAACCATTGCACGCCAGTACGAATCATGCCGCCGTGATCTATGGGCCGATCGTCCTCGCGGGAGCCTTGGGCAACAAAGTCGCCCCGGGCGCGGACTTGCATGTCAACGAGCGAACGATCGGTGAACCGTTCAATGATCCGATCGAGGTTCCCGTGCTCGTCGGAGATCTGGCGAAGATGGCGGCGAAGATCAAGCCGACGGATTCTCCGCTCACATTCAGAACCGATGGACTGGGCCGCCCGGCGGAGGTGACGCTTGTCCCCTATTACCGCATCGTCCACGAACACTACAACCTCTATTGGAGAATCGTCGGCGCCTGAGACGACCGACTATCAGACGACGGCGGTCTTCACGTTGTGGACCGGGGGCAGCGAATCGAACAGGCACTCGAAGCGCTCGCCGCCGTCCCGCCCGATCCAGAGCTGGCCGGTCGTAGTTCCGAAGTAGAGCGCCGGCGTCTTGAGCCGGTCGATGGTCATCGCGTCGCGCTGGACGGTGAAGTAGCTCTGCTGCTTCGGCAACCCGCGCGCGAGCCGGCTCCACGAGCCGCCGCCGTTCTCGCTGCGCCAGATCGCCGGCGCACCCCCGGGGCAGGTGCGCGTCGCGGGCTCGAGCGGCATCACGTACACGCTGTCGGCGTCGTGAGGGTGGACGACGATCGGGAAGCCGAAGTCGGTGGGCAAGCCGGCGGCGATCGAGCGCCAGGACTTGCCATAGTCGTCGCTGCGGAGCACGCCGATGTTCGGCCGCGGACCGCCGGGACCCGTCCAGTCTGCCCACCCGCCGTGGTTCTGCATGTAGAGGCGGCCGGGCGCCTTCTCGGAGCGCGCGATCTTGTGGACGCACTGTCCGAACTCAGGGTAGGGATCGGGCGCGAAACCGGCACCCACGCCCTGGTTGGAGGCGCGGAAGCTCCGGCCGCCGTCCTCGCTCAGGTAGTGGCCGCCGGTCGAGATCCCCAGGTGCACACGGCCGCCGTCGCGGACGATCGTGTGGAGGCAGAGTCCGCCCGCGCCGGGCTGCCACTTGCGCGCGTGCTCGTGGTGGCTGATCCCGGGCACGATCTCCCACGAGTCGCCGCCGTCGCGGCTTCGGAACAGAGACGCCGGCTCGACGCCGCACCACAGCTCGCGCTTGCCCTCCCCCACCTCGAGCGCCCAGATGTTGGCGAGCGCGCGGCCGTCGTCCTTCGCGAATGCGGGGGCCGACTTCGTTTCCTTGAAGCTCCTGCCGAGGTCCGTCGACCTCAGGACCTTCATGCCGAAGAACGGGTTGCAGCTTCCCGCGTAGAGCCGCGGCGCACCGCGGTCGTCGATGAGCGTCGAGTAGACGGGGACGCCCGGGCCGAAGGGTCCGCGCAGCGCGAACCTGCCGCGCGCCTTCGCGGCTTCGGCCACGAACACACCCTTGCGCGTCCCGATGGTGAGAAGGACTCGATCGGCCATCTTCAACCTCCTGAGACCGCCGGCAGGAACGTCACCACGTCGCCGCCCGCGAGGGTGGTCGCCAGGCCCTCGAGGTCGCGGACGTTGTCCGAGTTCACGAACACGTTCAGGTGCCGGCGCAGCGCCCCCGTCTCGTCGCACAGATTGCGGTAGAGAGCGGCCTCGTTGCGCTCGAGTTGCTCGAGGGCGGCCTTCACCGTCCCGGCGGCGACGCTCAGCCTCGACGCGCCCGCGCAGTACCGACGCAGTGGACCGGTGAGGTGGATCGTGACCACCGGCGTCTGTGCCATTTCCGTAGCCTATCTCCGGCCGCTCGGGTCACGCAATCCGCTCGGCGCCTGTAGACCAGCGCCTGAACCGCCGGCGGCTGGTGACGTCTCGAGCACCCGCACGTGGCATTTTGGGCAGGCGAGGACGTCCACGGCGAAGGTGCGTGCCAGGACCTCCGCCCAGGGGCGGTAGGAGGGGGCGCGCTCCGGCCGGCGGGGCCTCTGGCCGTCCGCGGGTGTCTCGGAAGGTGCCATCGGCGCGAGGTGCCCTCTCCACGGACTCGGCGCCGCCACGAGAACGGGAACGTCAACACCCACTGACGCGGAAGGATGGTGCCGGAGGTGGGACTTGAACCCACACTAGCCGAAGCCAACACGGCCCTGAACCGTGCGCGTCTGCCAATTCCGCCACTCCGGCAGCGGACGAACCGGGGATGTTAGCAGGGAACGTGGAGGCCATCAAGGCGACGGCCAGTAACGGGGCGTGGGCTCCTGCCGATCGCCTCGGGTCCGTCCTTGGCAGTGGACGGTCCGATCTCCAGACGGTACAGAACGCGCCCGAATCCGCAACCTCAAATAACTGAGCTGCAAGGCTTTTGGCGATCGCACCGGCGGCACGGGGCTTGCTTTGGTTAAGATCGGGAGCGGGGGTCGCTCCCGGAGGGTCACGCCATGCGGTTCCGAACGCTCGTCGCGGCCGGCCTTGGAGCCGGCCTTGTCGCTGCGCCGGCTCTCGCCGACGACGGCTACCGGCACGGCCGCATCCGCTTCGTGGAGCCCGGCGTGACCCTTCAGCGGGCCACCGAGGTGAGCGCCGAGGAGGCGATCGCCAACCTGCCCTTCCTCCCCGGCGACCGCGTGTGGACCGATTCCGCCGGGCGGGCCGAGTTCCAGTTCCCCGACGGCACCGTGGTGCGGCTCGACCGCCGCAGCAAGCTCGACTACGCCGGTCACGAGGAGGGCGAGGGCGAGCGCATCGCGCTCCGGCTCTGGTCGGGAAGCGTGATCGTCCACGTGCGCACCACCGGCTTCGCGCGCTTCGAGATCGAGACCCCGGCCGGAATGGTGCAGGCCCTGGACCGCGCGATCGTGCGGGTGGACGTCGAGGCGGGAGAGACGCGAGTCAGCGTCTACGCCGGCGAGGCGGAGCTGAACGACGGGCGAAAGGGGCTTCGGCTCGCCGCCGGCGAGCGCACGTTCGCGCGCTGGGGCGCCGAGGCCGAGACGCCGCGGCGGTTCGACCCCGACGAGGGCGACGACTTCGCCGGCTGGGACGGTCTGCGTGAGTCGGAGGACGGACGGGCCGCCCGCTCTTCCGAGTACCTTCCCCGACGAGCTCGATGCCTACGCGGGCGAGTTCGAGGCGAACGGGGTCTGGCGGTACGACGACACGGTCGGCAACGTGTGGATCCCCCGCGTCGTGGAGGACTGGCAGCCCTACTCGAACGGTCGCTGGGTATGGACGGCCTACGGCTGGACCTGGGTCCCCTACGAGGGGTGGGGATGGGCGCCCTTCCACTACGGGCGCTGGGACTACTCGGACTCCTGGGGCTGGTACTGGATGGCGGGCGGCTCCTGGGGCCCGGCCTGGGTGAGCTGGGCGGTGGGCGACGGCTACGTGGGCTGGTGCCCGCTCGGCCGGCACGACCGACCGGTCGCCGCCTGGGGCCACCACCGCGGATCCACCGGGATATGGGGGGGCCACGGAGGGGGCCACGGGCGTCACGATCCCTGGACCGTCGTGCGCCAGGGCGATCTCGGCGGCCGCGATCTTCAGCGGCGCCGCGTCGCCGCCGACCGCGTCGATTCGGGCGCGCTCCGCGTCGCCGATGCGATCAGCCTCCGGCCCACCCGCGACGCGAGCAGCCTCCGCGAGGACGGAGGCGGCCCGCGCGCCATCAGCCGGAAGATGTCGCCCGGGGACTTCGTGCGAGAGCTGGGACCCGACAACAAGACCACGATTCCGGCACCGTGGACGCGCGGCTACGGGCCGCCGCCCGCGGGAGTCGAGGGCGCGCGCACCGGCGCCCAGCCCCGCACGGACCCGAACTCGGAGGACAGGCACTCTCGGGGCTGGACGACCAATCGGGGAACGGGAATCGCCGGGGCGCCCCCGAGCGGCGCCGCGTCCGCGTCGAGCCGCGGGTCGGAAGACGGCGGGGCTTCGGGACGGGCTTCCCGCCCGGCGCCACGGTTCCTGTCCAACCCGAGGGACGACGCCGCTGCCGGCGAGCGGAGCACGTCCACGGGCGACGGAGCGCGGCGGCGGAGCAGCGACGGGAGCTCCGGCAGCTATCGGCCGCGCAGTGGCGGCAACGGGGGCTCCGGTGGCTCTCAGCCGCGCAGCAGCGGCGGCGGGACCTCCGGTGGCTCCTACCAGCCGCGCAGCAGCGGCGGCGGGACCTCCGGCGGCTCCTACCAGCCGCGCAGCAGCGGCGGCGGGGCCTCCGGCGGCTCTCAGCCGCGCAGCAGCGGCGGCGGGGCCTCCGGTGGCTCCTACCAGCCGCGCAGCAGCGGCGGCGGTGCTTCCGGTGGCTCTCAGCCGCGCAGCAGCGGCGGCGGTGCCTCCGGGACGCGCTCCGGCGGCGGAGGAGGACGTTCGCAGGGGACGACCGGCAGGTCGAGCTCCGGCGGCAGCTCGAGCAGCAGCGGCAGCGCCGCCCCGCGCTCGAACCACAGCCGTAATTAGTCCTCGCTCCGCCGGCGGACCGTCGCCGGCGCCCGGGTTTGGCGGCCCGCCGGGCGGCCGGTCATAATCCTCTCGATGGCGGCCCCCCTGGCGCGGCCGGCCCCGCGCATCCTGACCTTCCGCCGCGTCGTGGTGACGGCGCTCTTCGCGGCCGCGATCCTCGGCGGCGCCACGATCGGCGTCTTCTTCGCCTTCGAGAGCGACCTGCCCCAGGTCACCTCGCTCGAGGACTTCCAGCCGAACATCATCACCCAGGTCTTCGCCAACGACGGCAGCGTCCTCGGCGAGTTCGCGATCGAGAAGCGCGTGGTCGTGGAGTTCCGGGACATCCCGCCCGTCCTGCGCAACGCCATCGTCGCGGTCGAGGACGCCGACTTCTGGAAGCACATCGGCATCAACCCCTGGCGCATCCCGGGGGCGGCCTTCGCCAACCTGCGGTCCGGCCGGCGCGGGCAGGGCTTCTCCACCCTGACCATGCAGCTGACCCGCCTCCTCTTCCTGACCCCCGAGAAGACCTACGAGCGCAAGATCAAGGAGGTCATCCTCGCCTTCCAGATCGAGAAGAACTTCACCAAGGAGGAGATCCTCACCCTCTACTGCAACCAGATCTACTTCGGCCACGGCAACTACGGCGTCGAGGCGGCCAGCCGCTTCTTCTTCGGCAAGGCGGTCAAGGACCTGACCCTGCCCGAGGCCGCGCTCATCGCCGGCATCGCCCAGAGCCCGGCGCGCCAGAGCCCCATCGAGCACCCCGACCGGGCGCTCACCCAGCGGCGCAACCACGTCCTCGAGCGCATGGCCGAGGAGAAGTACGTCAGCCGCGAGGAGGCGGAAGCGGCCGAGCAGGCGCCGCTCGGCCTGCACCTGCGCAAGGACCCGCCGTCGATCGCGCCCCACTTCCTCGAGGAGGTGCGCAAGTACCTCGAGCGGGAGTACGGCAGCCAGCGCATCTACCAGGGCGGGCTGCGGGTCTACACGACGCTCGACCCCGGGATGCAGCGGACCGCGGTCCGGGCGCTGCGCGACGGGCTCCGCGCGCTCGACCGCCGCGCGCGCGGCTTCGTGAAGCCGGAGACGAGCCTGCTCGCGAACGGGCTGCTGCCCGAGCCGCTGCACCTCGACGAGTGGGACTGGCCGTTCGCGGCGGGCGACGTGGTGCGGGGGGTCGTGATCGCCTCCGACCGGGCGACCGCGGTCGTGCAGATCGGCGACTACCGGGCGCGGCTCTCCCCCGCCGACGTGGCGTGGACGCGGCGGACGATCGTGTCCGACGTCCTGCCCCGCGGGGTGGTGGCGCCCTTCCGGATCGTCTCGCTCTCCGAGACCGACGGCCGGAAGGAGGCGGTCGTCCGCCTGGAGCAGGAGCCGAAGGTCGAGGGGGCGCTTCCTCGCCCTCGACGTGCGCACGGGCGCGGTGCGCGCGATGGTGGGCGGCTACGACTTCGAGAAGAGCAAGTTCAACCGGGCGACGCAGGCCATGCGCCAGGTGGGCTCCGCCTTCAAGCCGGTCGTCTACGCCGCCGCCCTCGAGACGCTCGGGCTGGACTCCTTCCACGATCATCGTGGACGCGCCGCTCAGCTTCCCGAACCCCTGGAACAAGACGATCTGGACGCCGCAGAACTACGACGGGGCGTACATGGGGCCGATCCCGCTCCGCCGCGCGGTGGAGCAGAGCCGGAACATCCCCGCGGTGAAGACGCTCCAGGCGGTCGGGGTCGAGAAGGGCATCGAGTACGCGCGGAAGCTGGGTCTCGCCGGCGAGCTGCCCCCCTTCCTGCCGATCGCCCTCGGCGCCGGCGAGGCGACGCTCCTCGAGATGGTCGGGGCGTACGCCACGTTCGCCAACCAGGGCCTGCGGATGAAGCCCTTCCTGATCGAGCGGATCACCGACCGCGAGGGCAACGTCGTCGAGCAGGCGACGCCGCGGGCGACGGACGCGCTCCGGGCCGACACCGCGTTCATCCTGACCGCGCTCCTGCGCGGCGTCGTGGAGCGGGGCACGGCGGCCCGGGCGCGCCGCCTCGGGCGGCCCATCGCGGGCAAGACCGGCACCACGAACGACTTCACCGACGCCTGGTTCATCGGCTACGAGCCCTCGCTCGCCGCCGGGGTGTGGGTCGGCTTCGACGAGAAGAAGGACTCGCTCGGCCGCGGCGAGACGGGGGCCGACGCGGCCCTGCCCATCTGGATGGACTTCTGGGGCGCCGTCACCGCCGATCGCCCCGTCGAGGAGTCCCCGATCCCCGGCAACGTCGTGTTCGTCCCCGTGGACGAGATGGGCCGCCCGGGAGCGCCCGGGGCGGCGGGCGTGCGGATGGAGGCCTTCGTGGCCGGCAGCGAGCCTCGGCCCGCCGACCAACCGGCCGAACAGTGAGGCTCACCGCACCGGTCGATAGTCGGGATTGCGGGCAGGGCCGGGGCCGAACGTCACCCGCCAGGCCTGCCCGTCGGAGAGCCGCTGGCGGTAGACCGCGTACTCGCCCGTGATGTTCGAGGCGAAGGCGAGCTCGGTCCCGTCCGGGGAGTACACGGGGTCGTAGTTGAGGGCGGGCCACGCCACGAGCGCCCTCTCCTCTCCCGTCGCGAGGTCGTGCTCGACGAGGCGGCTCGTTGGACGCATGTGGCCCCGGCTGACGTAGACCACCTTCCGCCCGTCGCGGCTGAAGTGCGGCTCGCACCCGCCGGTCGTCAGCCCGGAGACCCGGCGCTCCTTGCCGGTCGCCACCTCCACCACGTAGATCTGGTGGCCGATCCGGTGGTTCGACGAGTACGTGACGAAGCGCCCGTCGGGGCTCCAGTGGGGGTTGCCGAAGATCGAGTCGCTTCCGTGACGGACGAGCTCGCGCACCGTCCCCGCCGCGAGGTCCTGCACGAGCAGCCGCTCCGGCCCGTCGAGGTTCGACAGGAAAGCGAGCCGCTTCCCGTCCGGCGAGAGGTCGGCCTGGTACTCGGTCGCCCCGTTGGACCGCAGGCGGCGGGCCTCCCCTCCTTCGGCCGGCACCTCCCAGAGCTGGTAGTGGCCGGTCCGCGTCGAGCTGAACACGATGCGGCGGCCGTCCGGGCTCCAGCGCGCGAGGCTGTCCTCGCCGGGGGCGTCGGTGAGGCGCCGCTCGACGCCGCCGCCGGCGGGCACGACGTAGAGATCGAGATTGCCTGCGACCTCGCGCTCGAAGACGAGCTCCCAGCCGGGAGGCGCCCCGCCCGCCGACGCCGGGGGCGTCCTTGGCTTCTCGCCGCCACACGCGCCTGCCGCCAGGAGGAGCAGGGCCGCTAGCGACTTCCCGGGCGTCCGGCGGTCGTGGGCCAGGCCTACTCCTCGCCCGTGGCCGCCTGACCCAGGGTCCCCCGCGCCTTCGCCGCGAGCGTCGCCTTGACGAAGTCGTCGAGGTCGCCGTCCAGCACGCGGTCGGGGTTGCCGGTCTCGTGCTTGGTCCGGTGGTCCTTGACCATGCGGTAGGGGTGAAGCACGTAGGAGCGGATCTGGCTGCCGAAGGCGATGTCCTTCTTGGCCGCCTCCACCGCGTCCAGCTTCTCGCGCCGCTTCTGCACCTCCAGCTCGTAGAGGCGCGCCTTGAGGATCTTCATCCCCACCTCGCGGTTGCGGATCTGGCTGCGCTCGTTCTGGCAGGCGACCACGATCCCGGTCGGCAGGTGGGTGATGCGGACGGCGGAGTCGGTGACGTTGACGTGCTGGCCTCCCGCCCCGCTCGAGCGGTAGGTGTCGATGCGCAGGTCCTTCTCCTGGACGTCGATCTCGATCGTCTCGTCGATCTCGGGCCACGCGAAGACCGACGCGAACGAGGTCTGGCGGCGGGCGTTCGAGTCGAAGGGGCTGATGCGCACCAGGCGGTGGACGCCGGCCTCCGCCGCGAGGTAGCCGTAGGCGTACTCGCCCTGCACCATCACGGTGGCGCTCTTGATCCCTGCCTCCTCCCCCGCCTGGATGTCGGTGATGTCGCGCTTGAAGCCTCGGCGGTCGCACCAGCGCAGGTACATGCGCAGGAGCATCTCGGCCCAGTCCTGGCTGTCCGTGCCCCCGGCCCCCGCGTTGATCGTCAGGATCGCGTTGGCGCGGTCGTGGTCGCCGCCGAGCATCTTCTGGAACTCGGCGGCCTCCGCGGTCGCCTCCAGGGCGTCGAGAGCGGCGGTGAAGTCGGCGGCCACGTCCTCTCCCGACTCCAGCCAGTCGGCGAGGACGTTCGCGTCGTCCTCCTGGCCGCGGAGGCGCTTCAGCAGCTCGAGGTCGGTGTCGAGGCGCTTGCGTCGCTGCAGGATCTTCTGGGCGGCGGCGGGGTCGCCCCAGAAGCCGGGGTCGCCCATCTTCCGGTCGAGGGCGTCGGCCTCGGTGCGGAGCTTGCCCTCGTCAAAGATAGCCGCGGATGTCCGCGGCCCTCGCTCGCAGCGACTCGAACCGCTGCCTCAGGTCTGCGCTCAAGGCTGTCCCCCTGCCCGGAGCATTCATGAGGCCCGTCGGCCGTCCTCATGAATGCTCCGATCTGGCCATATATCTAAGCACGCCCCGTGTCCTTCGGCATACCCCTCTCGGCCGAGTATGTACCCCCATTCCGAATCACTCACTCGGACGAGGGCGCGGCCTCGTGAATGATCCGGAGCAGGTCGCGGCCACGAGGGCGAGGGCGATCGCGGCGCAGGCCCGGGCGAACACGTCGCCGTGGCGCGTGTAGAAGCTCGTCTCGGCCACGAACGGCACCTCGCGCACGAGCACGGTGCGGTCGAAGAGGCGCGTCGGCTCCAGCACCCGGCCCCACGGGTCCACCACCGCCGTGATCCCGGTGTTCGCGGCCCGCACCAGGTAGCGCCGGTTCTCGACCGCGCGGAAGGCGGCCATGGCCAGGTGCTGGTACGGGGCCGACGTCGTCCCGTACCACGCGTCGTTCGTGACGTTCACCAGCAGCTCCGCTCCCCGCGCCGGGAAGCGGCGGACGAGGCCGGGGAAGATCGCCTCGTAGCAGATGTAGCCGCCGATCCGGTGGCCGTCCACGTCGCCGGTGACGGCCTCGGTCCCGGGGCTGAAGTCGGAGACCTCCCGGACGAGCTTCGCGGCGAAGCGCCCGCCCAGGGTGAAGAGCGTCTGCAGCGGCACGTACTCGCCGAAGGGCACCAGGTGCATCTTGCGGTACCGCGCGGTGAGCCGGCCCTCGGGCGACAGCAGCTTGGCCCCGACGAAGATGCGGCGCTCGCCGGCGGCGGGGGTCTCGAGGTCGTCGTTGCCGAAGAAGAGGTGGATGCCGTGCGCGCGGACCGCGTCCTGCAGCAGCGCGGCGAGGCCGGCGTCCTGGTCGTACAGGAAGGGCACCGCCGACTCCGGCCACACCACGAGCCGCGCCCCGCGTCTCGCCGCGTCCGCCGTGAGCCGCAGGTGGCCGTCCAGGTTGCTCTCGGCGTACTCGGGCACCCACTTCTCCTCCTGCCGGATGCCGCCCTGCACGAGGCCGACGACGACCCGGCCCGTCTCCGGAATCGGCCGGCCCATCGCCCAGGCGCCGCCGCCCCAGGCCCCGCCGGCGAGCAGCGCGAGGCCCGCGATCGCCGCCCGGCGGCGCGCGCCGTGCGTCTCGAGGATGGCGTAGGCCAGGAGGCTCGACGAGGCCGCGAGGAGGAAGGAGACCCCGTAGACCGCGGTCACCGAGGCGACCTGGATCACCGGCAGGAACGCGTGCTGGCTGTAGCCCAGGAGGCACCAGGGGAACTCGAAGAAGGTGTGCACGCGGAGGAGCTCCGTGGCCACCCAGACGAAGGGGGCGCCCAGGAGGCCGACCGGCCCGAAGGCGCCGACGAGCCGTGCGGCCGCCCATCCGAAGAGCAGCGGGGAAGACGGCGAACGCGAGGCAGAGCGCCACCATGACGGCGACGCCGACGACGAACGGCAGGCCACCGTACTGGATCACGACCAGCGAGGTCCAGTAGAGAAGCCCCAGCGCGGAGACGGCCCCGGTCACGTAGCCGAGACGCGCCGCCCGCCAGCCCGCGGTCCCGTGGAGGGCCACGAGCAGCGGCACGAGGGCCACCCAGGCGACCGCCCCGTGCCCGAACTTCGGGAAGGAGAGGAAGAGGAGGAGGCCCGAGAGCGCCGCCAGACCCTCCCGCCGAAGGCCGTCGCTCAGCGGGCGCCCCCGGCGCGGTAGACCTCTTCCGCGTTGAAGGACGAGCGGACGAAGACGCCCGAGTACACGGTCGGGAATCCGATCGCCCGGGCCTCGTGCCTCGAACGCGCGGAAGGCCTCGGGAGTGACGTAGCGGTGCGACGGGCTCGTGATCGCGCGTCGGGCGCAGGTACTGGCCGATCGTGACGATGTCGACGCCCGCGCCGCGCAGGTCGCGAGAGCACGTCGGTCGACCTCCTCGTCCGTCTCGCCGAGCCCCACCATGAGCCCGCTCTTCGTGGCCTGCTCCGGGCGCAGCGCCTTCGCCGCCGCGAGGACGTCCAGGCTGAGGCGGTAGCGACCCTGCGGCCGCAGCCGCGGGAAGAGGCGCGGCACCGTCTCGATGTTGTGGTTGAAGACCGTCGGGCTCCGCTTCGAGCACGGCGAGGAGGAGCGTCGCGTTCCCCCTTGAAGTCCGGGGTGAGCACCTCGACCCCCGCCCCCGGCAGCGCCCGTCTCACCGCCGACACGGTGGCGGCGAAGTGGGCGGCGCCGCCGTCGCCGAGGTCGTCGCGGTCGACCGAGGTCAGGACCACGTAGCGCAGGCCCATGCGGCGAGCCGCTTCCGCCACGCGCACAGGCTCGACGGGGTCGGCGGGCAGCGGCCGAGCGGTCGAGACGGAGCAGTAGGCGCAGCGGCGGGTGCAGCGGTCGCCGAGCAGCATGAAGGTGGCGGTGCCCGCGGGTGAAGCACTCCCCGAGGTTCGGGCAGCGCGCCTCCTCGCAAACCGTGTGGAGCGATCCCTCGCGCAGCAGGACGCGCACCCCGCGCGCGCCGCGTGCGAGCGGGCCCGCCTTCCGGGCCCATTCGGGGAGGCGTGCCGGCGAGGGCGCCTCACCCCCGGTGGAAGGCGCGCTCACGCTACTGCTTGAGGATGTAGGGCTTGAACTTGTCGTCGCGCAGGCGGTCCTGCACGGCCTCGGCGTCCGCCCGGTCGCGGTAGACCCCCACCCGCACGGTGAAGAGCCCGCCCCCGCGCCCCGCCGGGGCGACCGTGTAGGCAGGCAGTCCGCGCGCCTTCAGGCTGCGCACGATGCCGTCGGCGCTCACCTTGTCCTTGAACGCGCCCACCTGGATCGCGAACCCGGCGGCCGTGGTTGGGAGCGGCTTCGGGAGCCCTCCCGAAGCCGGCTGCGCCGTCACCGGCGGCGGAGTTGGAAGAGCGGCGGGGGCCGGAGTCGGCGTCGGAGCGGCCGGGGTCGGGACCGGTTTCGCCTTCGGAACCGCCGTGGGGCGTGGAGGAGCCGGAGTGGCCACCTGGCGGGCCGGACCCGGGAGAGGCGGCGGCGTCGGAGTGGCGGCCCTGCCCCCGGAGCGCGGCCGCTCGAGACCCTCGTCCGGGCGATCGGTCTCGAGCCTCTGCGGGTAGCTGTAGTCGGACGGCCCGGGGGTCGGCGTGGCCGCGGGAGCCGGGGACTGCTCGGCCACCACTCGCTCCTCCGTGATCGGGCGGGTCTCGGGGGCGCCCGCAGTGCCGCCTTCGACGCCGCGCCCGACCATGACGCCCGCCAGGAAGCTCAGGATGAGCCCCGCCGCGCCGGCCATGAAGTAGAAGACCAGCTGCTTGTTGGTGAGCTGGATCTCGTAGTAGTAGTCGTCCTGCGCCAAGTCTCCCCTTCCTTCTCGAGCCGGGCTACCCCACCCCGAGCTTGCGGTAGGCCTCCTTGATTATGCCCGAGACGACCGCGATCTCCTGCGCGCCCAGCTTCTCACGGACCCCGAGCTGGATCGAAGCGACCAGCTCGTTGAGGCCGGCCAGCATCAGCCGCCGGCGCTCGTCCGGCGGCAGGTCGGCCACGTTGGCCAGGAGCTGGTCGTAGTCGGCGCGCCCGTACTGCTTGAGGTCCACGCCGTAGAAGAGCAGCTCGTACTGGCCGGCGATCCGCTCGAGCGTCTCGTCCATGAAGGCGTCCACCTCCTCCCCCACCCGGCCGTGCAGGAAGGAGTAGATCCGGCTCAGCATCTGGTTGAAGCGCTCGACGATGCTCTCGAGGTCGAGCTCCTGCTCGCGCCGGACGATCCCCTCTTCGCGGGCGGCGGCCTCCGAGGCCTGGCCCCTGCGCACCACGCCGAGCACCATGAGCGCCCACAGCACGCGGCAGGTCTCGAGGTTGGAGAGGTAGGAGACCCCGCACAGCTGCTCGATGGTGGCCCGCCCGTTGACGTGGGCGAGGATCTCCTGCTCCTCGTCGGTGAGCTCGATCCGGAGCAGCGCGTCGGTGTTCCCGGTGGGCATGGGGATCGACTCGAGGTCGCCCCCGATGCCCCGGTAGATCCGGCTCCAGGCCCGCGTCCGCCGGATGCCGTCGAGGATCAGGCCCTCGGTGGACATGTTGAGGGCGATCACGTCGTCCTGCCCGGCTCCGTCATCACGGAGCTCGTACTCGCCCGTCGTCCAGGTGAAGACGTCGAGCAGGATCTCCTTGACGTGGTGCTCGACCGCGCCGATCAGGTCCTCGGGCTCGAGCGCCCCGAGCTCGACGAGGATCGTCCCCAGGCGCCGCCCCGGGGCGATCAGCCTGGCTCGCCTCGAGGTACTGGCGCACCGTGATCTTCCCGCGCAGCAGCAGGTCCTCGCCGAGCCGCTCGTCGGGGTCGCTGGAGCGCGCGTAGACGACTCGCCCCAGGTGCAGGTGGACGCTCTTGGTGAGGTCGCCCTTGCGGAAGGTGAGGACTCCGGTCTCCCCGCTGCCCAGCACCGACTTCAGCAGCTCCGGAACCGACGTCTCCTCGAATCTGCCGTGGAGGATGAGCCCCTCGTCCTCCCCGGAATCCTGCCCAGGCTCGACCATCCCCTAGCCCTTCCTCTCGCCCATCAGGGCCTTCAGCCAGTCGATGGGTACGGGGAAGATGATCGTCGAGTTCTTCTCGGCGGCGATCTCGACGAGCGTCTGGAGGTAGCGCAGGTGCAGCGAGACCGGCTGGGAGTTGAGCTCGCTCGCCGCCTCGGCCAGCTGCTTGCTCGCCTCGAGCTCGCCCGAGGCGTGGATGATCTTGGCCCGCTTCTCGCGCTCGGACTCCGCCTGCTTCGCCATCGCCCGCTGCATCTCCTGCGGCAGGTCCACGGCCTTCACCGCCACCTGGGTCACCTTCACGCCCCAGGGGTCGGTGTGCTGGTCGATGACCTCCTGCAGCCGGAGGGCCAGCCGCTCGCGCTCGGAGAGCAGCTCGTCGAGGTGCGCCTGGCCGAGGATGCTGCGCAGCGTCGTCTGGGCCTCCTGGCTCGTGGCGTAGAGGTAGTTCTCGACGGAGATCACCGACTTCAGCGGGTCCATGACCCGGAAGTAGACGACCGCGTTCACCTTCACGGTGACGTTGTCGCGGGTGATCACGTCCTGGGGCGGCACGTCGAGGACGACCGTCCGCAGGCTCACCCGCACCATGCGGTCGATGGGCCAGGCCACGATGATGAGCCCGGGGCCCTTCGGCTGCGGCAGCACCTTGCCGAGCCGGAAGATGACGCCGCGCTCGTACTCGTTCAGGACCTTGACCGACAGCAGCAGCCAGAACACGAAGGCGCCGAGAACGAACATCACCGGTGACATCACGCCCCCTTTCGGACCCGCAACGCGAGCCCCTCGACAGACAGGACCTCCACCGTCTCCCCGCGTGGAGACCCGCTCGCCCGCCCGGGCCCGCCAGCGCTCGCCCTGGACGATGACCCAGCCCTCGGGGTCGAGGTCGGTCTCGGCCGCTCCGCGGCGGCCCACCAGGCCCTCGGCCCCGGTCTGCGGGCGGCGCCGCTGCGCCTGGACGACCAGCCGCACGAGCGCGATCACGAACGCCGCGAAGGCCAGGATGACCGGGACGAGCTTCCAGGGGTCGACCCGCAGCTCCGGGAGGGTGGAATCCACGAGCATCATCGCGCCGAGGATCATGGCCACGAGGCCCCCGACCGTCAACAGGCCGTAGGAGTGCACCTTGACCTCGGCGGCGAAGAGGCCGATCGCGAGCACGACGAGCAGCACGCCGGCCCAGTTGACGGGGATGATCTGGGTCGCGAACAGGAACAGGATGAGGCACAGCGCGCCGAGGACGCCCGGGAAGATGAGGCCGGGGTGGCTGATCTCGGCCCCGAGGCCGGCCAGGGCCCCGAGGAGCAGCAGGAACAGGATCTCCGGCCGGGCGATCGCCGACAGGATCGCCTGCCGCCAGTCCATCTTGACGTCGACGGTCTTCTGGCCGGCCAGGTGCAGGGTCACCGTCGTCCCGTCGAAGCGCTTCACCTCGCGCCCGTCGAGCTGGGCCAGCAGGTCCGGGCACGTCCTTCGCGATGAGGTCGATGAGCTTCAGCTCGAGGGCCTCCTTCTCGGTGAAGGACTTGCTCTCGACGACGGCCTTCTCGGCCATCTCCACGTTTCGGCCGCGGCGCTCCGCCTTGCTCCGGATGTAGGCGGCGGCGTCCGAGGTGACCTTCTTCGACATGACCTCGTCCATCTGGCCGAGGCCGGCCACGGGGTGGGCGGCGCCGACGTTGGTGCCGGGCGCCATCGCCGCGATGTCCGCGGCCTCGAGGATGACGAACCCGGCCGAGGCCGCGCGGGCCCCCGACGGGCCCACGAACACCGCCACCGGGGTGCGGCAGTTCAGCATGCGGTCGATGATCTGCCGCATCGAGCTGTCGAGGCCCGCCCGGCGTGTCCATCCGGACGACCACGAGCGGGCGCCCCGGAAGCGTCGGCCCGGTCGATCGCCTGCACGACGTGGGCGGCGGTGACGGCGTGGACGACCCCGTCGAGCTCGACCACCGGAATGTCGGCCCGCGCGGCGGCGGCGGATCCGAGAGGCCAAGGCCGCGACGGCGGCCGTCAGCCACCTGGCGGGCATGGGTCAACTCTAGGGGCCCACCCCGCGGGTGTCAATGCAACCCAAGCGTGTCAGCGGAGGAACCCGGTGATAAGATCGGCGGACAGGCAGAATATGTTTGGAACACTGGGCGGACCCGAGCTCTTCCTGATCTTCGTCGTGGCGCTGATCGTCTTCGGCCCGCGCAAGCTGCCGGAGATCGGCAAGAGCCTCGGAAAGATGATGGGCGAGTTCCGGCGCGCCTCGAACGAGTTCCGCAGCACCATCGAGAACGAGGTCGAGGCCGAGAAGATCCGCGACTCGATGCGGATCGAGCCCCCGAAGGTCGAGCCGGTGAGGGCCGCGCCCGCCGGCGGGACGACCTCGAGCCCGGCGCCGGCCGGCTCGGGCGAGCCCGCGGTCACCGACTACCCGGGCGGCCCCGAGGCAACGCCAGGCGCGGAGCCCCCGGCCGCGGCGCTGGCCGCGGAGGCGCCGCCGGTTCCGGAGACGGTGAGCCGCCAGCCTCTCAACACCCCGATCGACCCGAAGTAGATCCCCCGGCGCTCCATGGCGCGTCCCCATCCCGACAAGATGACGTTCCTCGAGCACCTCGAGGAGCTGCGGCAGCGCCTGGTCCGGGCCGCCATCTACCTCGCCGTCGGCTTCGCCGCGTGCTGGGGCTTCCGCGAGCAGATCTTCCACTTCATGACGCAGCCGATGCGCAAGGCCGGCTACACCGAAGCCTTCATCTTCACGAGCCCGGCCGAGGCGCTGATGCTGTACAT
The DNA here is from genome assembly GCA_963697835.1 of uncultured Acidobacteriota bacterium. GTDB lineage: Bacteria > Acidobacteriota > Vicinamibacteria > Fen-336 > Fen-336 > DATBSL01. The sequence continues at coordinate 1,258,287 of CAVOPG010000002.1, forward strand.
GAAGATGGCCTTCTTCGTGGGCATCTTCGTGGCCGCGCCCTCTCGTCCTCTCGGAGATCTGGGGCTTCATCTCCCCCGGCCTCTACAAGAACGAGAAGGTCTGGGCCATTCCCGTTCGTCGGGATGGGCTCGACCTTCTTCGTCCTCGGCGCCCTCTTCGGCCACTACTTCCTCTTTCCGAACACCTTCCGGTTCCTGAGCAGCTTCGGCGGGCCCGACATGCGTTCCTGCCGCAAGATCGACGAGTACTGGTCCTTCTACTCGTGGTTCCTGCTGGGGCTCGGCCTCGTCTTCCAGATCCCCGTCGATCATCTTCGTCCTCGCCCGGCTCGGGCTCGTGACGCCGGGCTTCCTCGTCCGCGGGTGGAAGTTCGCGATCCTGGCCTCGTTCGTCATCTCCGCGTTCATCACGCCGAGCCCCGACATGGTGAACCAGACGGCCCTCGCCCTGCCCATGATCGGCCTCTACGGCCTCGGCGTGCTGGTGGCCTTCCTGTTCGGGAAGAAGCGGAAGAAGGACGAGTAGCAGGAGAGCTGCGCGGAACGACCGCGGGATCTGCAGCCTCCGGAGCCGGGCCGACGGTGCTCACCGTCAGGGCACAGGTCGAACCGGACCGTCGCTCCCACCACCGCGCCTTCTCGCGGCGGGCCTGGCCGGCGTTCAGCTCGATCACGTACGAGGCGCCGTGCGCATCGGGTTGTAGACCGGGCAGGGGTCGGCCTTGCAGGGCGGCACCGACTCCGCCACGTGGACGATCTTCTTCTCCTCGTCGAGCCAGACGATGTCGATCGGGAACTTGCAGTTCTTCATCCAGATGCCGTGGAAGTCGGCGGTCTCGAAGAGGAAGATCATGCCCCGGTCGAGCGGGAGCGACGGCCGGAACATGAGGCCCATCGCCCGGTCCTCGTCGCTTCACCATCACCTCGGCCTGGAGCACCTTGCCCGGAGGGCAGGGTGAGCGGGACGACCGCGGGAGTGGCAAGGGCCGCCGCCAGCCGCCAGCGCGAGCGCGAGGACGGCGACCGCGAGAGAATGGGAGCGAGGAGCCTTCATCGTGCCGATCGTACCATCCCGTCGGGGCGCATACAGGATCTGCTCGGCCGGCTCGCGTCGGAGAGCCCGGCCGAGCGCGACTCCGCCGTCGCGGGCCTCACCCTCCTCGGGTCCCGCGTCGTCGAGCCCCTGGGCGCTTTCCTTCCCACCGCGACACCGGGCCGCCCGCCTCGCCGCCCTCGAGGTGCTGGAGAGGATCGAGGACCGCGCCGCGCTGCCCCGGATCCTCGACCTCGCCGGCGATGCGGACGACGCGGTGGCCCTGCGGGCCCTGGAGTTGGCCGGGCGGCCGGCCCGACCCGCGCACGGTCGCGGCTCTCGCCGCTCTCCTCGAGGGGCCAGCGACCGCGCCCCGACGGCGGGAGGCCGCGCGTGGCGCTGGCGCGGCTCCAGGCCGCCGGGCTCGTCGAGGCTCTCGACCCGCTCGCGGCCCGGCTCCTCGACGAGCGGGAAGAGGCCTCCCTGCGCCTCGCCATCCTCGACGCGCTCCTTTCCCTCGACCCGCCGCTCGCCCCGACCGCCCGGCGCCCGCTCCTCGAGCGACTGGCCTCCTCGTCCGATCCCGAGCTGGCCGCCCGGGCCCGCTGGGCCGCGGACGGTCGCGGGCGCCGCCAAGCCCCGGGCGACCTCGACGGGCGGCTCGTCGAGGATCTGGTCGCGCCGGGCCTGACTCGCGAGGCCGCCGAGCGGACGATCGCGGCGCTCGCGCGGCGCGGCGCCCCGGCGATCCCGGCCTTGCAGGCGGCCCTCGAGCGCCTGGGCCCGCTGCGCCGCGGACGAACGGACGTGGCCTCGCTCCGCGCTCGCGCGCGGATCCACGAGGCGCTCGCGTCGCTCGACAGCCGCGTCGCGCTCTACGACCTCCGGGAGACGCTCGCGGCCCGGCCGCGCGCCGTCATGCCCGCTCTCCTGCGAGCGGCCGCACGGGTCGGGGACGCCTCGGTCGTGCCGGCCCTGGCGCGCGCCGTCGCGGAGGAGGCGGCTCTTCTCGACTCGTGTGCCGACGCCCTGGCGGCGATCGCCGCCCGCGAGAAGCTGCGGAGGGCGAGCGCAGCGCGGAAGGCGGTCCGGCCGGAGCACCGCACGGCGTTCGACCTCCTGTGGCAGACGGCGAAGGCAAAGCAGCCGCGCTGAGGCCAGAGGCGCCACGCCGCCGCCTCGCCCACACGGGCTTCCCCTACTGACGGACCCTCCCCGTCATCGGCACGAAGCGAACGGGCAGCACGCGCTTCTCCTCGAAGCGGTCCCCCCGACGGGTCACGACGACCAGCTCCTGCGAGTCGTCGCCCAGGGGCAGGATGAGGCGCCCCCCGTCCTTGAGCTGCTGCTTGAGGGGCTCGGGCACGCGAGGGGCGGCCGCCGTCACGATGATGGCGTCGAAGGGCGCCGCCTCGGGCCAGCCCTGGTAGCCGTCGCCGGCCCGGACGAGGACGTTCGCGTAGCCGAGGCGCTTCAGGAGCGCGGCCGCTTCCTCGGCGAGCGGCGCCACGATCTCGATCGTGTGGACGCGCGCCGCGATCTCGGCCAGGACCGCGGCCTGGTAGCCCGAGCCGGTGCCCACCTCGAGGACCGTCTCGCCGCCGGCCAGGCCGAGCGCCTCCGTCATGAAGCCGACGATGTACGGCTGCGAGATCGTCTGGCCGTGGCCGATGGAGAGCGGGTAGTCCTCGTAGGCCTGCTTCGCGAGGGCGGGCGGGACGAACAGGTGCCGCGCGACCTTGCGCATCGCGGCGAGAGTGCGCGCGTCGCGCACCCCCCGAGAGGCGATCTGCGTCGCCACCATCTCCTCGCGCGCCCGCGCGAAGGCCGCCTCTTCACCGTCGTGCGCAGGACTGCAGGCGAGAGCGGTCAAGGCCACCAGCCAGGGCATGAGGAGCATGGCCACGCCGGTCCCATTGTAGCGCCGGCGTCCTCACTTCGGCGGCAGCGCCTCGGGGTCCCGCGGGTAGCGCTGGAGCATCCCCGCCTCCGCAACCGCCCTCTCGACGGCGTCCACGTCCTCGGGCAGCCACTCCGACACCACCTCGGCCTTCGTCTCGCCGATCACGATGAGGTCCTCCAGCCGCCAGTAGAGCTGCTCCTCCGGCACGCGGAACTGGGGCTCGATCGTGAAGACCATTCCGGGCCGCAGCGTGTCGGCCTGCCCCACGTCGTGCGTGGACATCCCGACCTGGTGGCCGAGGCCGCCCCGCTTCCCCGACTCCCGGTAGGACTTCACGAACTCCTTCGCTGCCTTCTCGAAAACGGGCTTCGAAAACCGCGTCGCGGCCACGATGCGGTCCATCTCCAGAGCCGCCTCCTCCATGACCGCCGCCTTCGCCGCACCGGGGCGGATGGCCTTCAGGATGGCCCGGTAGGTGGCGAGGTAGAAGCCGTAGAGCTCCTTCTGCTCCGGCGAGAAGCGGCCGTTCACGGGCCACATGCGCGTGATGTCGCTCATGTAGTAGCCGACGTCGGGCGCGTGGTCCATGAGCACCATCTCGCCGTCCTTCATGCGGCGCTTGCCCGAGGCGTAGTGCGCGTACCAGGTGTTCGGGCCGCTGGCGACGAGGGAGTAGTACGCCTCGCCCTGCGCGCCGTTGCGGTAGAAGACGAACTTCGAGACCGCGTCCAGCTCGTGCTCGAGCACCCCGGGCTCGGTCGAGCGCATGGCTTCGAGGATGGACAGGCAGGCGAGGCGGGTCGCCCGCTTGATGAGGGCGATCTCGCGCGGGCTCTTGACGAGCCGCGCCTCGTCGAGAGCCGGCGTGAGGTTCCTGATCTCGACCCAGGGGAAGCGGTCGTGGAGACTCCGGACGAGGACGCCCTCGCGGGACGGCCGCCCGTCGAAGGGGTCGCTGGCCGTCTCCCCGACCGAGCGCAGGGCGCCGTCCCGGCTCACCGAGAGCCCCTCGGCTGGCTGGAGGGGCACCCACACCGCCCTCGTGGCGCCTCGCTGCCCGTACCGTGCCAGAGCCTCGCCCAGCTGGTCCGTCCCCGCGACCGCCTCGACGCCGCTGAGCTTCGTCGCGAGCTCGGCGTCCTCGGCGGAGAGCAGCTTGCCCTCCATTCGCTCGCGCCTCTCGTTGCGGTGAGGCAGGAGGAGCGTCGCACGCCGGCTGGCCCCGTCGAGCAGGAGGTACGCGTGGGGGACCTCGACCCCGCAGAGGTAGTAGAAATCGTTCGCCTGGCGGAAACGCAGGTAGCCCTCGGGCGCGGCCGCTCCCTGCACGAGGGCGATCCCCTCGGCGCCGATGGTGTCGTAGACCTTCGCCCGCCGCGCGGCGAACTCCTCGGCCGGGAAGTCCGACGTGAAGAGTGGCGCGTCCTGGCCACGGGCGAGCGGCGCGGCCAGGAGCGCGGCGAGCACGAGGGGCGACACGGGGCGAGCGCGCACTTCAGGCCTCCTGGTCGGGACTCGACGCGGATTTGAAGCCGGGGAACCCTCCCCCGTCAAGCGCCGAGAGTCGACCTCGAACACGGTGCCGCCGCCGTCGCGCGGCGAGGCAGCGGGCCTCGCCGCCGTGGGCGCGGGCGATCTGGCGGACGAGAGCGAGCCCGAGACCGAAGCTCGGCGCCCGTCTCGGGGGCGCCCGGCGGGCGGTAGAACGGCTCGAAGATGCGCTCGCGCTCGGTCTCGGCGACTCCCGGCCCCCGGTCGGCCACCGTCAACCGCGCGCCCTCGCCGAGACGCTCGACGCGCGCCTCGACGCCCGCCCCCCCGGCGTGGCGCCGCGCGTTCTCGAGCAGGTTGCGCACCAGGCGCCGCAGCAGCCGCGGGTCGCCGCGCACCTCGACCGGCTCGCCTTCGACCAGGGCGGCCGACGCGCGCCGCCTCCTCGGCCACGAGACCGAGCAGGTCGACCGGCTCGCACGAGCTCGGGCCTGCCGAGCGCCTCGAGCCGGCTCGCCTCGAGCAGCTCGTCGATGAGCGCGTCGAGCTCCCCGACGTCGCGCGCCGCGCCGCTCCTTGAGGGCCGCGTCGCCCGTCATCATCTCGAGCGACACGCGGAGCCGCGCGAGCGGCGAGCGCAGCTCGTGCGAGGCGAAGGCGAGCTGACGGCGCTGCGCCTCGACGAGCTGCTGGATGCGGTCGGCGGCGCGGTTGAAGCTCCGCGCGAGGTCGGCCACCTCGTCCCGCCCTTCGACGACGGCGCGCGCGCCCGAGGTCGCCCCGGCCGAGGTCCTCGACCCGCTGGCGCAGGCGCTCGAGCCGCCGCGTCAGCCGCCGCACGAGCGGCCACGCGCCCACCGCGACGGCGAGCGCCAGGAGGCCGACCGTGGTCACCGACGCCTCCCGAGGTGGCGCCAGTCCGGGCGGGGCCGAGACGCCACCAGCCGCCGCCCGTCCGGCAGCCGCACCGCGAAGAGGACCCGGCCGCGCACGCGCGCCCAGTGCCCCCGGGGCCCGGGACCCGGAGGGAGCGGCAGCGGCGCTCCCGCCCAGGCCAGCCGTTCGCCCCCCGACGTGAAGACGGCCGCGTCGACGCCGAAGCGCGGAGCGAGCCGCTCGAGCGCGGCCTGCAGCTCGGCGACCGGCCGGTCGGGCCCGGGCAGGACCTCGCCCGCCGTCTCCGCGACGCCCTCGGCCAGCCGCTGCTCCTCGCGCGCGCCGGGGCCGTGCCACCAGACCGCCCCGACCAGCACGGCGAACAGGACGAGCACGGCGACGACCGTGAGGTGGATCTGCGTCGCGAGGCGCCGCATCAGTCCTCGTCCTGCTTCTTCGCGAAGACGTAGCCGGCGCCACGCACGGTCAGCAGCCGCCGCGGCCGTCTCGGGTCGTCCTCGATCGCGGCGCGGATGCGCGAGACGTGGACGTCGATCGAGCGGTCGAAGGCCTCGCCCGCGTCGTGGCCCGCGCGGGCCATGAGCGTCTCGCGGCCCAGGACGCGACCCGCCGACTCGGCCAGCGCCACGAGCAGGTCGAACTGGTAGCCCGTCAGCGGCCGCTCCTCGCCGTCCACGCGCGACGACGCGCGCGTCGCGGTCGATCTCGAGCCGGCCGAAGCGAAGGGGGGCGGGGCGGGCCGCGGCGGCCTTCCGGCGCCGGAGCACGGCCCGCAGGCGCGCCAGCAGCTCGCGGGGGTTGAAGGGCTTCGGCAGGTAGTCGTCGGCGCCGATCTCGAGGCCGACGATCCGGTCCTCGTCCTGGCCGCGGGCGGTCAGCATCAGCACCGGCACGTCGGAGGCGGCGCGGATCCGCCGGCACACCTCGAAGCCGTCCAGGTCGGGCAGCATGACGTCGAGGAGGACGGCGTCGAACGGCTCGCGCGGCGAGCCGGCGCAGGCCGTCGGCCGCGGTGCCGGCGGCGGCCACCTCGTAGCCGAGCGGCCGCAGGTAGTCGCCGACGAGGCCGGCCAGCGCCGCGTCGTCCTCGATCATCAGGACGCGCTCGGCCATGGGTGAGTGATGGTAGCGCCCGCCATCGGCATCGCACGGCCCGGTCAGCGTGCGCGACGACGGATCCGCCGGGGACCCTCGGCCGATCCGCCCGAGCCCGGTCGCGCGGCGTCAGTGCATCGGGCCCTCGCCGTGGAAGCGGTGGGCGAAGGCGATGAGCTCGGCCCGCTGCTCGGGCGTGAGCACGTCGCCGAGGTCCGCGATGCGAGCCCACGGCCAGCTTCGACGCCTCGTCGGCGAGAGCGATCTCCTCCCGGCGGAGCCGCTCGAGGGCCTCGCGGTCGATCTCCGGCTTCGCCAGCTCGCGGACGATCGCCTCGCGGTGCTCCCGGTGCTTCTCGACGACCGGCCCGAGCTGGTCGACCAGGCGGTCGGTGATGCGCCTCGCCTGCTGCTTCTGCTCGTCGGTCGCGTCCACGCCGCGCAGCGCCCACTCGACCGCCATCCCGGCGTGCTCCTTCGCCGCGGCCGGGTCGGTCAGCATCTGCGCCCCGAACGGGTGCGCGTGGCCGCCGAAGCCGTGGCCGGCGAGGACCCGATAGGCCGAGGCCCTCGGCGCCACCGCCGCGAGCGCGGCGAGCCCGGCCAGGATCCCGCCGCTCGCCATCCAGAACCGCCGCCGCTGCCAGAACGTGCTTCCCGCCGGCTTCCGTCCCCTGATTCGTGTCGGCCATCGTCTCTTCTCCTTGTCCCAGAGGGCGCCTCTTCGCGCCCTGCAACTCGAAGATGGAGCGGCGGCCTTTCCGCCGTTTGTCCGGAACGTGAAGTAGTGTGAAGCTGTCGCCGTTCTCGAACCGAGGAGCGGCTCCATGACCTTCCGCAACGTCTACGACGACGAGCTCCGCGCGGACTCCTACTCGCGCCTGGAGTTTCCGGGGACCTACTTCCTGGCCTTTCGCGACCTGCCGGCCATCCTCTCGGAGCACGTGGGTGGCCGTCGGGCCGTGGACTTCGGCTGCGGCGCCGGGCGGTCGACCCGGTTCCTCCGCCGGCTCGGCTTCCAGGTCCTCGGCCTCGACGTCTCGGCGGACATGGTCCGGAGGGCCCGCGAGATCGATCCGTCGGGCGACTACCGCCTGGTGGGGCCCGCCGATCCGACCGGCCTCGCCGGTGGCGCGTGGGACCTCGTCCTGTCGGCGTTCACGTTCGACAACGTCCCGCAGGACGAGAAGGTCCGCCTCCTCCGGGCGCTCGCCGGGCTCCTCGCGCCCGGTGGCCGGCTGGTGAACCTCGTCTCCACGCCCGAGATCTACGTCCACGAGTGGGCCTCGTTCTCGACCAGGGAGTTTCCGGAGAACCGCGACGCGAAGAGCGGCGACGTCGTGCGGATCGTCATGACCGACGTGACGGACCGGCGGCCGGTCGAGGACGTCGTGTGCACGAAGGCCGCCTACCGCGAGCTCTATCGCGAGTCGGGCCTCGAGGTGGTCTCGTCCTACGAGCCGCTCGGGCGCGAGGACGAGCCGGTGGCCTGGGTCAACGAGACACGCGTCGCGCCCTGGCGCATCGACCTGCTGAAGAAGGCGCCCTCGCCGCGACCCGGTCCCTAGGACCGCCGCGGCTTCAACCGACGAGCGGGTTGCGGACCGTCAGGTCGGGCATGCGGCTGAAGTCGCGGTCGGCGCTCCACAGCTCGGACACTCCGTGAAGTCGGCACAGCGCGGCGATCCTGGCGTCGTGAACGACCGGGCCCGCGAGGAGCCCCTTCTCCAGGAGCTTCCGCAGCTCTTCCCAGTACCCGCCCGTCTCGGAGAGGAGGACGAGGCGGGGAGCCTGGAGAAGGGCCCCGACCGCTTCGACCGCGACGGAAGTGGGCGTCGGCGTCTTGTAGATGCGCGGGTGCGTCACGATCGCCAGGAACTCGTGCAGGCACGGCCAGGGGATCGCCCAGAGCGAGGGACCCTCGGCCAGCTCGACGACGCGGGCCTTCGCCGCCCCGTGCCACGGCGAGTCCTCCCGGTGGGCGTAGACGAGGATGTTCGTGTCGACCGCGATCACGCGCCGCGTCCCTCGTAGGCCAGCTCGCGGATCCGCTCCCAGGCCCCCTCCACCACGCCGGGCTGAAGGCCGTCGCCCGGGAACGTCACCAGGCGCAGGTGGAACGGCGGCGAGCCTTCCCCCCTCGCCTTCAACGTCTCCCGGAGGCCCGCTTCGACCAGTGCACGGAGGGTCGTCCCCTCGCGGTCAGCGACCTTGCGCGCCTCGTCGAGGAGCGCGTCGGCGATGTCGATTGTGGTTTTCATATGGGTCACCATACCATACAATACGGGTGCCCATACTCTCTGACTAGTAGGCCTGGGCGAAGACGACCTCGCGGCCCTTCTGGCCGGTGACGACGCAGGGCGCCTCGACCGGCTCCCCCATCGGGATGACGCGGATCGTGGCCTTCGTCTCTTCCTTGATCCTGGCCTCGACGGCGGCGTCGCCGTTCCAGCCGGCCACGATGAAGCCGCGCTTCTCGGCCATCACCTGCTTGAACTCGTCGTAGCTCGACACGCGCGTCGTGTTCGCGGCGACGAACGCCCGCGCCCGCTCCAGCAGGTCCTTCTGCATCGCCGTCCAGGATCTCGCCCGAGGCGCGCCGCCGTGCCCGGCGAGGGGCACGAACTCCTTCGCCCGGTTGTCGCGGCGCACGAGCACGCACTGGTCCTTCTCGACGTCCTTCGGCCCGATCTCGAGCCGGACCGGCGCCCCGCGCATCTCCCAGTCGGCGTACTTGTAGCCCGGGCTGGAACTGGTCGCGGTCGTCGAGGTGCACGCGCAGCCCGCGCCCCCTGCAGCATCGCCGCGCACCTCGCGGGCCTTCGGCAGGACGGCCTCGCTCCAGTCGCCCTTCCGCGGCGGGATGGGAACGATCACCACCTGGTGGGGGGCCACCTTCGGCGGCAGGACGAGGCCGGAGTCGTCGCCGTGCGTCATGATGAGCCCGCCGATCATGCGGGTCGAGGTCCCCCACGACGTCGACCACGGCTTCGCCCGCTCCTGGTTCTTGTCGAGGAACTCGATGCCGTAGGCCTCGGAGAAGTGCTGGCCGAGGTTGTGGCTCGTGCCCGGCCTGCAGCGCCCGGCCGTCGCCCATGAGCGCCTCGATCGCGTAGGTGCGCAGCGCCCCCGCGAACTTCTCGCTCTCCGTCTTCTGGCCGCAGAGCACCGGCATGGCCAGCATCTCCTCGGAGAACGCCCGGTAGACGTCGAGCATCTTCAGCGTCTCCTCCTGCGCCTCCTCGGCGGTGGCGTGGAGGGTGTGGCCCTCCTGCCAGAGGAACTCGGTCGTGCGCAGGAACGGCCGCGTCACCTTCTCCCAGCGCACGATGTTCGCCCACTGGTTGATGAGGACGGGCAGGTCGCGCCACGAGCGCGACCCACTTCGCGTACATCGAGCAGATGATCGCCTCGGACGTCGGCCGGACCGCGATCGGCTCCTCGAGCTCGGCCCCGCCCCCGATCGTCACCCACGCGCACTCGGGCGAGAAGCCCTCCACGTGCTCCTTCTCCCGCTCGAGCAGGCTCTTCGGGATGAAGAGCGGGAAGTAGGCGTTGACGTGGCCGGTCTCCTTGATGCGCCGGTCCATGTCGCGCTGCATGCTCTCCCACACGGCGTAGCCGTAGGGCTTGATGATCATGCAGCCCTTGACCGGGCCGTAGTCGGCCAGGTCGGCCTTCAGCACGACGTCCAGGTACCACTGCGAGTAGTCCTGGCCCTTCGGGGTGATCTCCTTGGAGACGCGATCCGGTTCCATGTCGGCTACGGGCCCTCCTGGGCCTGCTTCGGGAAGAGGAGCGAGAGCGCGATCGAGACCGCGATCACGCCGACGATGATGCCGAGCGACCACGTGATCGGGAAGTGGCCGTGCCAGAGGCGGTTGAGGACGGTCATCTTGAGCCCGACGAAGACGAGGACGACCCCGAGCCCGTACTTCAGGAAGTGGAACTTGTCGACCGCCCCCGCGAGGAGGAAGTAGAGGTTCCGCAGGCCGAGGATCGCGAAGATGTTGGAGGTGAAGACGACGAACGGCTCGCGGGTGAGGCCGAAGATGGCCGGCACCGAGTCCACCGCGAAGAGGATGTCGGTCATCTCGAGGAAGAGGAGGCAGATGAAGAGCGGGGTCGCGTGGCAGCCGCCCCTCGTGCCGGACGAAGAAGCTCTGGCCGTGGAAGCCGCCGGTCACCGGGAAGCGCTTGCGGAACTGCCGGATGACCCACCGCTCGTGCGGCTCGACCGGGCCTCCCTCGCCGCCCATCATCTTCACGCCCGTGAAGACGAGGAACGCGCCGAAGAGCCACACCACCCACTCGAACTGGAGGAGCGCCGCCCCGAGGGCGATGAAGATCCCGCGGAAGACGAGGGCGCCGAGGATGCCGAAGAAGAGCACCCGGTGCTGGTAGGCGGCCGGCACGCCGAAGTAGGTGAGGACGACGACGAACACGAAGATGTTGTCGACCGACAGCGAGTACTCGACCACGTACCCGGCCAGGAACTCGAGGGCCGTCTCGCGGGCGGCCAGCGAGCGGGATCGAAGCCGGGGACCGCCATGAGCCGCGCGTCCAGCGGGAAGTGCCACCGCATGTAGAGGTAGAAGGCCAGGTTGAAGAGGAGGGCCAGGGTCACCCAGACGACGCTCCAGGAGGCGGCCTCGCGGATCGAGACCGCGTGGGCCTTCCGGTGGAAGACGCCGAGGTCCAGCGCCAGGAGGACGAAGACGAGGAGCAGGAAGCCGAGGTAGAAGGGCCAGTACTCGCCGAACGGGAAGAGGCTCACGGGGGGATTCATGGTCGCGCTCGAAACGGCGAGTTTAGCAGAAGCCGCGCGCGGCCGCCCCTTCTCGCCGTTCCCCCTTGACTCGGCCCCGCGGCCGCTGCTAGCGTTCCGCCGGCCTCGCGGGCCGCCTTTCCACCCTCTCCCGGAAAGGCGATTTCCATGACATTCCGTGCGACCGTCCTGCCCCTGGGCTTCGGCCTGTCGGCCATCCTCTGTGCGTCGACCGCGCCGGCGGACGACGACCCGGTCCCCGCCCGCCCGACCAGGGCCCGCGTCTACACGAACGAGGACCTCGACCGCGTCCGGCCCTTCCGCGACGAGACCGGCGTGCGGTCGGTCCCCGCCGTGCCCCCCGAGGACCGCCCCGCCCCGGCGAGGGCCGAGGAGCGGCCCGCGCGAGCGCGGGGAGGACTACTGGCGGCGCGAGGCCGCGCCGCGTCCGCGACCGGGTGCGGACGATGGAGACCCAGGCGGCCGAGCTCCGCGCCCGGATCGCCGAGCGCGCCGAGGAGGCGAGCCGCTTCCTGACCCGGCGTCGCCGCTCGGCCTCCACGGCCTCGGGCTCCGACGCGACGCTGCAGGCGAGGCTCGCTCACGCTCGAGCGCCGCATGCGGCAGCTCGAGGACGACCTGGCCGACCGCGCCCGCCGCGAGGGGGCGCTTCCCGGCTGGCTCCGGTAGCGGTGCTATGCTCCGGGTCCATGCTGGAGATCCCGGTCGAGCTCGGAGAGCGCCGCTACACGGTCTCGGTGGGCCACGGGCTCTCGCGGCTCCTGCCGGACCTCCTCGCGGGCCTCCGCGGCCGGAGGACCGTGCTCGTGGCGAGCCGCCGGGTCTTCGCCCTCCACGGCCGCGGCGTCGCGCGCTCGCTGCGCGCGCCTCGGCCCGCTCCACGTGGCCCTCGTCCCCGACGGCGAGCGCTTCAAGAGCGAGGGCACGCTGCAGACGGTCTACGACGCCTTCCTCGAGGCCCGACTGGGCCGCGACGGGCTCGTGGTGGCCCTCGGGGGCGGGGTCGTCGGAGACCTCGCCGGGCTTCGCCGCCGCCACCTGGATGCGCGGCGTCGACTGGGTGGGGATCCCCACCACGCTCCTCTCGATGGTGGACAGCTCGATCGGGGGCAAGGTGGGGATCAACCACGCGAAGGCCAAGAACATGATCGGGGCCTTCCACCAGCCGCGCGCGGTCGTGATCGACCCCGCGTTCCTCGCCACCGCTGCCTGTCGCGCGAGCTCCGGTCGGGGGCCTACGAGATCCTCAAGTGCGCGATCCTCGGCGACCGCGCCCTCTTCGCCTCCCTCCGCGAGGCGCCGGTGGGCCTGCGGGGCTGGGACCGCGTGGGGACGGAGAGCGCCATCGCCACCGCCTGCCGCATCAAGGCCGAGGTGGTGGAGAAGGACGAGCGTGAGGGCGGGCTCCGTCGCGTGCTGAACCTCGGCCACACGATCGGCCACGCGCTCGAGGCGGTGACCCGCTACCGTCGCTTCACCCACGGCGAGGCGGTGGGCTGGGGCCTGATCGGCGCGGCCTTCATCGCACGCCGCCGCGGCCTGCTGCCGGAGGCCGCCTACGACGCGATCGCCTCGTCGGTGGACCACGTGGGACCCCGGCCGCGCGTGTCGGACCTGCCGCGTCCCGCAGGTCCTGGACGCGCTCGCCCGCGACAAGAAGGCGCAGGGCCGGCCGCGTGCCTTTCGTCCTGCCCACCGCCATCGGCCGCGTGGAGATCCGGGACGACGTCACGCGGGCCGAGGTCCTCCGCGCGCTGCGGGTCATGGCGGGACGGGAGAGCGCTGCTGGGCTCGAGCTCTCATGATCCACGTCTCCGAAGTGCTCGATCTCCCGGTCGTGGACGCCGAGCGCCGACGGCTCGGCCGCGTGGACGACCTCGTGGTCGACTCGGCGCACGGATGGGTCGACCGCCTCGTCGTTCGGGCTGGTGAAGCGAGGACCGTCCTGCCCTGGAGCCAGGTGGCGGCCCTGTCGCCCGAGCAGGGGCGCGTCGTCCTCGCCGAGGGCGCTTCGCCGCTGCCGCTCGAGGGGAACGGCACGGAGGGAGACGCCCTCAGCCTCCGGCGCGACGTCCTCGACCGCCAGATCATCGACATCCACGGCCGCAAGGTCGTGCGCGTGAACGACATCGTGCTGGAGGCCCAGGGTGGCCGGCTCCACCTGCGCCGGGTCGAGGTCGGCCTGGCCGGGGCGGTGCGGCGTCTGCTGGCCGGCCTCGTCGCGCTCCGACTCGTGCGCCACCTGGCGGCGGGCCTCTCGCAGAAGGACATCCCCTGGGACTACGTCGGCCTCGTGGACCCTCGGGCGGCCACCATCCGGCTCAAGGTGCACCAGCAGCTGACCCGCATGCACCCCGCCGACCTCGCCGACATCATCGAGGACCTGGGGCGCGTGGAGCGCCAGGCGATCGTCTCGGCGCTCGACACCGAGACCGCGGCCCACGCCCTCTCCGAGACCGAGCCGTCGGTGCAGGCCTCGGTGGTCGAGGAGATCAACCCGGAGAAGGCCGCGGACCTTCTCGAGGAGATGCCCCCGGACGAGGCGGCCGACATCCTGGGCGACCTGACCGAGGAGCGGTCGCACGCCGTGCTCGAGGCGATGGAGGAGGAGGAGGCCGAGGACGTCCGGGAGCTGCTCGTCTTCCGCGAGGACTCGGCGGGCGGCCTCATGACCACCGAGTTCTTCCGGGCGAGCGAGAGCTGGACGCGCGGGCGACGTGCTCGAGGCGCTCCGCGGCTTCGACGAGCAGCTCGCCGACGAGCTCGACGAGGTGCCGGTGGTGACGGAGGAGGGCCGGCTGGTCGGGGTGGCCCCGCTCGTGCGACTCCTCCGGACCGCCGGCCGACACGCCGGTGACGGCGGCCTGCCGCGCCGAGTCGCCCTCGGTCGCTCCCTCGGCGCCGTTCGCGGAGGTGGTGGAGTGGTTCGAGAAGTACCACCTGCGCAGCCTCGCCGGTGGCCGACGAGCACGGGCGGCTCATCGGCCTCATCAGCGTCGAGGACGTCGTCCGCCGGCTGGCCCGGCGCGAGTAGAGCCGATGGACCTGCGGCACCACGTCCGGGCGCACTGGAAGCGGCTCGCCTGGCTCTTCGCGATCCTCGGGCCCGGCGTCATCACGAGCAACGTCGACAACGACGCCGGCGGGATCTACACGTACTCGCTCGCGGGTGCGCGCTACGGGTACCGCCTCCTCTGGGTCCTCGTCCCGGTCACGGTCGCCCTCGTCGTGGTCCAGGAGATGTGCTCGCGCATGGGGACGGTCACCGGGAAGGGCCTGGCCGACCTCATCCGCGAGCACTTCGGCCTGCGGACCACCTTCCTGATCATGATGGCCGTCCTCGTCACCAACTTCGGCAACACGGTGGCCGAGTTCGCCGGTCTCGCCTCGAGCCTCGAGCTCTTCGGGGTGAGCCGCTACGTGTCGGTCCCTCTCGGGGCGGCGTTCGTGTGGTGGCTGGTGGTCTTCGGCAACTACAAGTCGGTGGAGAAGGCCTTCCTCGTCGCCTGCCTCATCTACGTCGCCTACCCGTTCTCGGGGCTCCTCGCCCACCCCGACTGGAAGGCCGCCCTCGAGGGATCGCTCGTCCCCCGGATGCCCTTCGACCTGCCCGCCGTCTCGATGGTCGTCGGCATCGTCGGCACCACCATCGCCCCCTGGATGCAGTTCTACCTGCAGTCCTCGGTCGTCGAGAAGGAGAGCAAGATCTCCGACTACCCCGACGTCCGGCTCGACGTGATCATCGGCTCGATCATGGCGGTGGTGGTGGCGTTCTTCATCGTGATCGCCTGCGGGTCGGCCTATTCGTCGGGGCCGTCGCCCATCAGGGTGACGAGGATGGCCTTCTGGACGTGGAGCCGGTTCTCCGCCTCGTCGAAGACGGCCGACTGCGGCCCGTCGATGACGTCCGCCGCCACCTCCTCGCCGCGGTGGGCGGGCAGGCAGTGCATGAACACCGCCTCGGGCGCCGCCACCGCCATCATCTCCGGCGTCACCTGGAAGCCCTGGAAGGCGGCGAGGCGCTTCTTCGACTCCTTCTCCTGCCCCATCGAGGTCCAGACGTCGGTGTAGACCACGTCCGCCCCCGCCACCGCCTCCATCGGGTCGGCCGTCACCTCGGGCAGCGGCGAGCCCAGCTTCTGCGCCTCGCGCACCGCGCTCTTGTAGATGAGCGGGTTCGGCTCGTAGCCGGTGGGGCAGCCGATGCTGAACTGCATCCCCAGCTTCACCGCGCCGAACATCAGCTCGTGCGCCACGTTGTTGCCGTCGCCCACGTAGGCCATCTTCAGGCCGGTGAGGTCGCCCCGGCGCTCGCGCAGCGTGAAGTAGTCGGCCAGCGCCTGGCAGGGGTGCAGCAGGTCGGAGAGACCGTTGATGACCGGCACCGAGCCGTGGCGGGCCAGGTCGATGACGTCCTGGTGGGCGAAGACCCGCGCCATGATCCCGTGGACGTAGCGCGAGAGCACGCGGGCGGTGTCCGCGATCGTCTCGCCGCGGTGGAGCTGGATGTCGTTCGAGCCCAGGAAGAGCGCCTGCCCCCCGAGCTGGAACATGCCGACCTCGAACGACACCCGCGTCCGCGTGGACGGCTTCTGGAAGATCATGGCGAGCGACTTGCCGGCGAGCGCTGTCGCGTAGCCCTCCGGGCTCGCCTTGATCGCGGCGGACATCTCGAAGAGCAGCTCGATCTCCTCGCGCGACCAGTCCTTGAGCGAGAGGAAGTGGCGTCTGGGCCATGGGGCTCCTTCAGAACCTCGCGAGCACGTCCGCGAGGTCGGGCTTCCCGATCTCCTGCAGCTCGTAGCCCACCCGCAGGGCGGGCTTGCGGATCTCGATCACGCGGCGCAGGTCGATGGGGGTGGCCACCAGCACGACGTCGCACGGCGTGCGCGCGATCGTCGCCTCGAGGTCCCTCATCTGCTGCTCGCCGTAGCCCATCGCGGGCAGCAGCGTGCCGATCCCCGGGTAGGTCTCGAAGGTGCTCGGTCAGCGTCCCGACCGTGTACGGCCGCGGGTCCACGATCTCGGCCGCCCCGTGGCGGATGGCGGCGAGGACGCCCGCGCCGTACTTCATCCCGCCGTGGGTCAGGGTCGGACCGTCCTCGACCGCGAGGACGCGCTTGCCCCGGATCTGCTCGCCGCCGTCCACGGTCAGCGGCGAGGCGGCGTCCACCACCACCGCGTTCGGGGTTCAGCTCGCGGATCGAGCGGCGGACGGCGTCGATGCCCTCGGGCCCGGCCGAGTCGATCTTGTTGATCACGACCACGTGGGCCCGGCGCAGGTTCGTCTCGCCCGGGTGGTAGGTCCTCTCGTGGCCCGGCCGGTGCGGGTCGGCCACCACGATCTCGAGGTCCGACCGGTAGAACGGCAGGTCGTTGTTGCCGCCGTCCCAGAGGATGACGTCGGCCTCCTCCTGCGCCTGCGGCGAGGATCGCGCCGTAGTCCACCCCGGAGTAGATGACGCCGCCCGCGACGATGTGCGGCTCGTACTCCTCGCGCTCCTCGATCGTGCACTGGTGCCGGTCGAGGTCCTCCATCGCGGCGAAGCGCTGCACCTTCTGCCGGACGAGGTCGCCGTAGGGCATGGGGTGGCGGATCGCGACGACCCGCCGGCCCTTCGCGCGCAGGATGCTGGCCACCCGGCGCGTCGTCTGGCTCTTGCCGCTGCCGGTGCGCACGGCGCAGACCGACACCACCGGGACCTTCGCCTTCAGCATGCTGGCCTTCGGCCCGATCAGGCGGAAGTCGGCGCCGCAGGCGAGCACGAGCGAGGCCTTGTGCATCACCGTCTCGTGCGAGACGTCGCTGTACGCGAAGACCACCTGGTCGGCCTCGAGCTCGCGGATGAGCGCGGGAGGTCCGACTCCGGGTGGATGGGGATCCCCTCCGGGTAGAGCGGGCCGGCCAGCTCCTTCGGGTAGCGGCGGCCGTCGATGTTCGGGATCTGGGTCGCGGTGAAGGCCACGACCCGGCTCGTCGGGTCCTCGCGGAAGACGGTGTTGAAGTTGTGGAAGTCGCGGCCGGCGGCTCCCATGATGACGATCCGGGTGGGCACGAGGGCTCCTTTCGTCCGTCCCGGCATCATACGGGGGCGTTTCCGGAGCGCGTCAACGAGCCTCCTGATCCATGGGGCAGATCCGTGGTCCAATGGGCCGATGCGCGTCGTGGCGATCGTGCTCGCGGCCGGCGAGGGGCGGCGGATGGGAGGGCCCAAGGCCCTCCTCCGCATCGGGGACGGGACGTTCCTCGCCCACGTCTGCGCGCTGTTCGCCGCCGCCGAGGTGCCCGTGCGTCGCGGTGCTCGGCGCCGAGGCCGACCGCGTCGCGGGCCGAAGCGGGGCTCCCGCCGGAAGCGACGGTCGTGCGTCAACGAGCGCTGGCGGGAGGGCATGCTCACGTCGGTCTGGGCCGGCCTCGACGCGGCCGAGGCGCTCGGGGCCGAGGCGGTGCTGCTCCACCCCGTCGACAACCCCTTCGTCGAGCCGGCGACGATCGACGCCGTCGTCGCCGCCCTGGCGGGTGGCGCGGAGATCGCCGTGCCGAGCCACGCGGGCCGCCGTGGCCACCCGGCCGGGTTCGCGCGCGCGACGTGGCCCGCCCTCCGCGCCGCCTCAAAGGACCGGGGGGCGCGGGACGTGCTCTCGCAGCACCAGGACCGGGTCGTCCACGTCCCCGCGGGCGAGGATTGCCTCGTGGACCTCGACACGCCCGGACCTCGACGCTTCGTTGGCCGTCGCCTCCGAGGGCGATATGTCGACCTGCGTGACCCGAGGAGCCGCCCGCGGACCCGAATGAACCTCCGCAACGTCGCCATCATCGCCCACGTCGACCACGGCAAGACGACCCTGGTCGACGCCCTCCTCCAGCAGAGCGGCGTCTTCCGCGCCAACCAGGAGCACCGCGAGCGCATCATGGACTCGAACGAGCTCGAGCGCGAGCGCGGCATCACGATCCTGGCCAAGAACACCGCGATCCACTACCACGACACCAAGATCAACATCGTGGACACCCCCGGCCACGCCGACTTCGGGGGCGAGGTCGAGCGCGCGCTGAAGATGGTGGACGGCGTGCTGCTCCTGGTCGACGCGTCCGAGGGCCCGCTGCCCCAGACCCGCTACGTGCTGCGCAAGGCGCTCGAGGCGCGGCTGCCCCCGGTCGTCGTGATCAACAAGATCGACCGCTCCGGACGCGCGGCCGAGCGAGGTCCTGAACGAGGTCTACGACCTCTTCATCGACCTCGACGCCACCGAGGACCAGCTCGACTTCCCCGTCCTCTACACGAACGCGCAAGGCGGGCATCGCGAAGACCGACGCCCGACGGCCCCGGCGACGACCTGCGGCCGCTCTTCGAGGCGCTCGTCGAGCCACATCCCCGCCCCGCCGCGGCTCGCCGGACGGCGTCCTGCAGCTGCTCATCGCCAACCTCGACTACAGCGACTACCTCGGCCGGCTCGCCATCGGCCGCGTCTTCTCCGGCCGCGTGCGCGTCGGCGACACCGTGGCCGTCGTCGAAGCGCGACGGCCGGCTCGAGACGACGCAGGTCACGAAGCTCTACGTCTTCGACGGCCTGAAGCGCATCGAGGCGGACGAGGCCGCCTGCGGCGAGATCGTGGCCCTCGCCGGCTTCGAGGGGATCCAGATCGGCGAGACGGTCACCTCGGCCGCAGACGCCCGCGCCGCTGCCCGCCGCTCCACATCGACGAGCCGACGATCTCGATGGTCTTCTCGGTCAACACCTCGCCCTTCGCCGGCCGCGAGGGCCGCTGGGTCACGTCGCGCAACATCAAGGACCGGCTCGAGAAGGAGCTGCTCACGAACGTCTCGATCCGGGTCGAGCCCACCGAGTCGGCCGACTCCTTCAAGGTCCTCGGCCGCGGCGAGCTGCAGCTCGCGATCCTGATCGAGACGATGCGCCGCGAGGGCTTCGAGCTCGGCGTCTCGAACCCCGAGGTCATCACCCACGAGCGAGGACGGCGTGCGCCAGGAGCCGCTCGAGCTCTTCAGCATCGACCTGCCCGAGACCTACATGGGCGTCGTGCTCGAGAAGATGGCGCTGCGCAAGGGCAAGATGACGAAGATGGTGAACCACGGCTCGGGGCGCGTGCGCCTCGAGTTCCACGTCCCCACCCGCGGGCTCATCGGCATCCGCACCGAGCTCCTGACCGACACCCGCGGCACCGCGGTCATGAACAGCCTGCTCGAGGGCTGGGTCGAGTGGCAGGGCGAGATCCCGCGCCGCGCAGACCGGCGTCCTCGTGGCCGACCGCACCGGCGACACGACCGCCTACGCCCTCTCCCACATGGAGGACCGCGGCGAGCTGTTCGTCGGCCCGGGGACGGCGGTCTACGAGGGGATGATCGTCGGCGAGAACGCGCGCCCCGACGACATGGACGTGAACGTCACGAAGCAGAAGAAGCTCACGAACATGCGCGCCTCGACCGCGGACGAGGCGATCCGCCTCACGCCCCACCGCCAGCTCAACCTGGAGCAGGCGCTCGAGTTCATCGAGCAGGACGAGCTCGTGGAGGTGACGCCGGCGGCCGATCCGGCTGCGCAAGCGGACGCTCGCCGCGAACCAGCGGACGAAGTGGAAGCGCAAGCAGGACTGAGCCCGCTCAGGGCTCCCCTCGCGCCCGTCCTGCGCGCGCAGCCGCCGGCCCAGCGTCGAGACGCTGACCCCGAGGCGCGCGGCGGCGGCCGCGCGGTCGCCGCCCGCCTCGCGCAGCGCGAGCGCGATCGCCTCCTCCTCGGCCCGGAGAGAGGCCCGCTGACACCACGTCGGCGAGCGGCCCGGTCAGGTCGAGGACGTCGCCGAGCGCGGGCCCGCGGCGCATCGGCGGCTCGAGGCGCAGGTGCCGGGGCTCGATCACCGGGCCGTCGCTGAGGATCACCGCGCGCTCCAGGCAGTTCTGCAGCTCGCGCACGTTGCCGGGCCAGGAGTGCTCGACGAGGGCCCGCTTCGCCTCGTCGGAGAGGCCGCAGGTCCTGCCGCCCCATCTCGCGGGCGAGCCGCTGCAGGAAGGCCTCGGCGAGGAGCGGCACGTCGCGCCGCCGCCGCCGCAGCGGCGGGATCTCGATCGGGCATGACGGAGAGCCGGAAGAAGAGGTCCTCGCGGAAGAGCTTCTCCGCGACGAGCGCCCGCAGGTCGCGGTTCGTGGCGGCGACGACCCGCACGTCGACGCTGAGCGTCTGCGAGCCCGCCCACCCGCTCGAACTGCTTCTCCTGGACGAGGCGCAGGATCTTGCCCTGCAGCGGCAGCGGCAGGTCGCCGATCTCGTCGAGGAAGAGCGTGCCCTTGTGGGCCAGCTCGGCCTTGCCCACCTTGCGCGCCGTGGCCCCGGTGAAGGCGCCCTTCTCGTGGCCGAACAGCTCGTTCTCGAGCAGGTTCTCGGGGATGGCCGCGCAGTTGATCGCGACGAACGGCCCCTTCGCCCGCGGCGAGAGCTGGTGCAGCGCGCGGCTCATGCAGCTCCTTGCCGGTGCCGCTCTCCCCGAGCAGCAGCACGGTCGCGTCGGTCGCCGCCGCGCGCTGCAGGGCGAGCATCGCCTCCTTGAGCGCCGGGTCCTCGCCGAGCACGCGCGGCAGGCCGAAGCGCGCGCTGGTACTCCTCCTTGAGCAGCACGAGCTCGGTGAGCAGCCGGCGCTTCTCGACCGCGCGGTCGAGGAGGAGCAGCAGGTGGTCGGTGTCGACCGGCTTCGTGAGGAAGTCGGCGGCGCCCGTCCTTCATCGCGCGCACCGCCTCCTCGACCGTGCCGAAGGCGGTCATCACGACGACCGGGGTCTCGGGGTCGGCCTCGCGCGCGGCGTGGAGCACGTCGAAGCCGCTGCCCGCGGGCAGCTTCAGGTCGGTGAGGACGACGAGGTAGCGGAAGGCCGCGAGCCGCCGGCGGGCCTCGTAGGCGTCGGCCGCCTCGTCGACGGCGTAGCCGCGCGACTCGAGGGTCTTCCGCAGCATCGTGCGGAGCGACTCCTTGTCCTCGACGATCAGGATGTCGGCCACGGGGGCCCGGGGCGGCTCAGTGGGGCACCGGCAGGGCGGCGTGATCGGCCCGGCGGAAGCTCCTGCGAGCGCCTGGTTCGCCGCGGCGACGGCCTGCCGCGCCGTCGGCGAGCTCGCCCTCGGCCTGCTGCAGCCCGGCTGCGCACCTGGGCCTCCTCGTTCGCGCTGTTGCTGCCCGCCTGGCCGCCGTAGATGAACGAGCCGCTCATCGGGTTGAGCTTGTCCTGCAGCTCGTGGATGCGGGCCTCGAGCTCGACCACGCGCGCCTGGGCCGCGCCGGAGCGCCTCGAGGTAGGGCTGCTCCTCGGCGATGCGGTCGCCTCGCCTGCGCGGGGCGCCTCCGCGTCGGGACGGCCTCCGTTGGCACCGGCGCGGCGGACGAGGGCGTCGCCGCCGGTCGCGCGCCGGCGTCCGGCGGCCGGCCCTCGTGCGAGGTCCTCGTTCGTGAAGACCTTGGCCTCCGCCGTCCTTCCGTCGCCTGCTTCGCCGCTTCGCCCGCTCGCGCGCGGCGGCGTCGCCCAGCCCCTGCGCGGCCGCCGCGGCGCGGCACGGCCAGGGCGACCAGGGCGAGGACGACGACCGTCGCGGCGCATCGTCATGGCTTCCTCCCCGCCGCCTCGAGCCGCGCCGCGCGGTCGACGAGCTCCTTCGCGTCGGCGCGTTCGGCGCCAGCCGGGCGTACGCGCGGTAGGCGGCCGCGGCCTCGGCGCGGCCGGCCGGACCGCTCGAGGACGGCGCCCATCTGGCGGTGCAGCAGCGGCGCCGTCGGCGTCGCCTTGAGCCCCTCCTGCAGGACGGCGAGCGCCTCGTCCTTCTTTCCCTGCTCGACGAGGTTCGTCGGCGAGCAGCCCGCGGGCCATGACGGCCTGGGGCGCCTGCTCCAGCACCTGCCGGTAGACGGCCGCGGCCTGGTCGCGGTCGCCCGGCCTGGTCGAGCGAGTAGGCCAGCTCCTGCGCAGCACGGGGTCGTCCGGCCGCGGCTCGGACCGCCAGCTGCAGGTGCGAGGCGGCCTTCGCGTAGTCTCCGCTCCGGAAGAGCAGCCGCCCGAGGTCCTCGTGGACCGTCGACCGCGCCGGGGTTCTGCGCCAGGATCTCCTCGTACTGCGCGGGCCGCCTCGGCGCCGCGGCCCGGCGACGTCGAGGCTGCGCGCGTACTGCATCTGGAGGCGCGGGTCGAGGCGGGCCGCCTCGGCGTGCGCCGCGAGCGCCCCCTCCCGGTCGCCGCTGCGCCAGAGGGCGTGGCCGTAGACGCTGCTGGTACTCGGCGTTGCCGGGGTCGGCGGCGACGGCGGCCGCCAGCCGCGCCACGGCGCCGGCGAGGTCGCCTGCGTTCATGAGGCGGCGCCCGTCCTCGTAGTCGGCCGCCCCGGCGCCCGTCGGGCGGAGCGGCGGGTGCGGCAGCTCCGGCGGGCGGGTCGGCGAACGTGAAGAGCGACGGGTCGGGGCGCGGCGAGCGGCGGCGCCTGCGACGCGTAGCGCCAGCCCGGCGACCCCAGAGCCACGAGCACGAGCGACCGCGACCAGGGCGATCGCGTTCGCCGGGACGGAGGACGGGCGCCGCCGGCCTCTTCGGCCGACGGTGGACCGGCGTCCCCTCCTCGACGCGGACAGCGCTCCTTCGAGCGACTCGTTGCAGCGGGCGCAGAACTCCCAGGTCGGGCGGTTCAGGGCGCCGCACTTCGGACAGACGACCGCCTGCCTCGCCTTCATGGCCTAGAGATTACACCCGCCGCAACCTCGAGTGAAGCCTCAAGTGCAGGCGGGGCAACTCCTCCCAGCGAAGGACTCTCCGCGAAAGCCAGAGGGGCCCAGCCCCGCGGGCTGGACCCCCTGACGGCGCCTCGGCCGCCGGGCGGCTACTGGCAGACCGTCGAGCCGTACTGGACGGCCGGCGCCGGCTGGCCCGGCTCCCGCTTGAAGCACGACGTTCGCCGTCGCGGTCGTGGCCGTGGGCGGGATCGCCGGGCGGCGGCGGCGGCTTGGGACGTCCCCTTCATCAGCCCCTCGTCGGCCACGAGGCTGCTGCCCGTCCGCGGCCCGGATCCGGGTCGGCCTGGATGCTGATCGCCGCGATGCCGGCTGTCGCGGAAGATGCGGTAGGCGTCGTCGCCGCCGGCGTTCAGGTCGTAGGCGGCCAGCGCCGCGACTCCACCCCCAGCGCGTAGAGGATCGAGTCGAACTGCGACCGGCAGGGGTACTCGCCGGTGCCGCAGGCGAGCGGCGTGGGCGGCGCGAACTTCGTGTTCGGCAGGCTGAGCCGCGTGCCGCCGTAGAACACGCGCTGGAGCATGTCGCCCGTGCACTTGCTGCCCGTCGAGCGGGGCCGTGCACTCGACGGCGCTCGTGGGCTGGACGGTCCCGCGGAAGACGGCCTCCGTCGTGTAGCCGCAGTTCGCCTCGGGGTCGCCCTGGTCGAACGTCCTGGACGAACTGCGGCGTGACGGGAGGGAAGGTCGTGACCCCGTCGGCGGCGCCCGTGCCGACCTCGGTGCCGACGTCGTGGAGTCGTGTCCGTCGCCCGTGTCGAGGAGCGAGTAGTTCTTGAACGGCCCGTCCGCCCGACTCGTCGGCCCCGGTCGTCACGAAGATGTTGGGGATCATCGTCGCGGGATCCGGGACGTCGGGTCGACGTCCTCGCCCTGGAGCGCGACGGCGGTGCCCACCGGCTGGTCGCGCCCAGGTCGGCGGCGGGGATGCGCCACGTTCGGGGTCGGCGGTCAGGAACTTCCACAGCCGCCCGTGCAGGTCGCCGACGTAGACGCGGGCGCGTCACGAAGCTCCAGGGGTGGGGGTTCACGTTGAACGCCTTGGCCGACACGCTCGTGAACGCGCTCCGGTTGAAGCTGACCGAGTTCGCGACGAGCGCGTTCGGCGTAGCTGAGGCCGCTTCGCGGACGAGGCCGTAGCGCCGCCGCGACGTCCTCGACGTCCACCGCAGGCGATGACGTCGCCGGACAGCGCGTCGAGCGTGTAGTGGGTCGTGCCCTCCCGGACGCCGGCGCTGGGGTTCGCCGTAGCCCGAGCCCATGAAGAGCGCGAAGTCGATGCCGTCCGGGCGCCGGGGCGTGACGTAGATGCGCGTTCGCTTGTCCGCGTTGACGTACGGCCACGGTCGGCAGCGACCACGTCTCGCCCATCCGCGGCGT
The DNA here is from genome assembly GCA_963697835.1 of uncultured Acidobacteriota bacterium. Lineage (GTDB taxonomy): Bacteria > Acidobacteriota > Vicinamibacteria > Fen-336 > Fen-336 > DATBSL01. Next base: position 1,282,649 of record CAVOPG010000002.1, read on the forward strand.
AGGCGGTCCGTCGTCGGCGATCGAGCTCGTTCCACGTCCCGCTCGGCCAGGCCGTTCTGGGTGTCCGGGTTGCCCCGGTTCCACAGCGGGATCGGGGGGGTCGTGTCGAGGCGGCGGTCGCCGTGTACGGCCCGGGCGCCGTCACGTCGAGGGCGGTCACGTACTTGCCCGCCGATGCCCCGCCCGAAGTAGAGGACGCGCCGCCACACGCCCTTCATGCGACGAGACGGTCATGCCGCCGACGTTCACGTTCGTCATCGGCCCGGGCACGAAGACGTCGGCGAAGCGGATCGCCGCGGGCGAGCATGAACACGTGGTTGGCGCGTCCCTGCGGCTCGTTGGCGGCGCGCAGGCGCGACGGCGTCGAGCTGGTCGTAGGGCACGAAGCCCCACAGCTCCTCGCCGCCGCTCTCGGCAGCAGGCGGCGTTCGCGCAGTTGGCGGGGCTGTAGCTGAGAGCCGGGCTGCAGCTCGGGCCCGGCCCGGAACGCGTGCAGCATGTCGTTCGCGGGCGCGTAGACGACGGTCATGACCGGCTTGAGCGTGCGTGCGGGCGTCGGCGCCCGGTCGCTCGCCATCGTGCGTCGTCGTCGGGCTGGGTGAGGCCGAAGCCCTGGCGGATCTGCGTCGCCGGCGGTGTCGACGTTCTTGCCGGACGCGTCGCGCGGGCCGTCCCGGTAGAGCTTGTACTCGTCCACGTACGGCGTCGCCTCGGGCTCGCTGAGGCTCGGCGGGGTCGACGACCGCCGCGCGTCGCCAGCTCCGAGTCGGCGAGCACCCACGTCGCGGGCCTTGTAGAGCAGCGAGCTGCGCGGGCTCGACCCGGACGGCCGCGGACGTGCGCTTGAGCCCGGCGCCGCTGAGTCGGGCACGGTGGCCGCGCCGGCCATGAAGGCGAGGATGATGTCGCGCGCCTCGCGGCGCGCCGCCTGCATCTTCGTGTTCACGTCGCGCTCGTGCAGCCGCTGGGCAGGTTGGTGCCCAGGCAGGCCTTGTAGCTCGTCGCTGGAAGGCGCCGAGCCAGCACTGGTCGTACGACTTCTTCGGCAGTTCGTGGTAGTCGCGGGATCGCAGGTAGCAGAGCGGTGGACGTTCGGGGAAGCCCGATCGGCGTGTTGGGCGGGAGCCCCATGCTCGGCGCGAGGCCTGGGCTCGTGCAGTCGGCCGGCGCACACCGGCCGCCAGCCCGGGGGCTGGCCGGGCCAAGCGCGACCCGTCGGCCGAGGTGCCGGCCATGAGCGTCGGCGGGGCGAACGAGTAGACGCCGTTCCGGCTCGGTCGTGTAGATGCGCCGCTTGATGCGTGTGGCTCGCTCGCTCATGAGCTGGGCTCAGCACGCACTGGCCGGCGCGGCCGGGTCCCGCCGCCGTCGGTCGCAGGAGCACATGCCGTCGGGCGATGGCACGTCGTCGGTTCGAGCCGCCGAAGGTCACGAGCTGCCGCAGCTTGTCGCCCGCGCTCCACATCTGGACGGAGTTGTCGACGCCCGTGCCGTCGTTCTGGTAGGCCCGGAGCTGCCCCTTGAACCCGGGGAGCGTGAAGCTCGAGACGAAGCGGGTCGGGCACGATGGCTCCGTACCGCGTCGACGGGCGGGCGGCCGTCGCAGTCCGGGCGACGCCGGTCCACGTACTCGAAGACCGACTCGGTGATCGACTGCTGGGCGGTGAAGTCGCCGTCGAGCGCGCCCTGGTCGATGATCGCCTGGAGCTGCGTCGGCGAGGGTGGCGGCGTCGGGGGCGACGAAGGCGTCCGTGCAGGTCGTGCACTGCGCCCGCTTGGGACTTGAGACGTGCGCCTCCGAGTCGGTCTGCCAGTTCGACGTCCGGCTGGCCGGGCAGCCCCTGGCCGAGGCCGCTGCCGCCCCAGGCGATCCAGTTGAGGCGGTAGGGGTCGTCGGGCGGTGAAGGCCCCGCCGTAGCCGATGACGTAGGTCTGGACCGACGAGGCGGGCTCGGCCGCGTCGATGCGGCGGTAGAGCTCCTCGGCGTAGTAGGCCGCGCGCCGCGACGTCCGGCTCCTCGTTCGGCCGGTGTAACTGGCGCTCGGTGGTTCCCGTCCGGGTCCCGCAGGTGTCGTCGCCGTCCGTCACGAAGAGGACGATCGTCTTCTCCTTGGGGTCCCGGTGGTTCCTGATCGCGCGCTGGGCGGCGGGAGCCGCCCACGGGCCGGTGCTGAGCCCCGTGTTCCACAGCTTCGTGAACCCGCGCACCGGGCACGCGCCGGTGGTCCCGGCGCCGCCGTTGAGGTCGAGCGTCGGCTAGAGCGCTTCCGCGTTGGTGATGCAGTCGTGTGCCCGGCGCGCCGTTCCCTTGATGTCGATGAGGCTGTTGGCGATCGGCGTCGAGCCGTCCGCCTTCGCGCTCGGCGCGATATTGACGTTGTTCACCCAGCCGGTGCTCGTCATCCGGCCGCCTTCCCAGCTTCCGTCCTAGCTTCTCCGCGTAGTCCGCGTAGCCGTCGCCGTTCCAGTCGGCGGCGGGCCGGTGCCGTCGAACGGGATCTCGAGGTCGAGGTAGGGGCTGATCTTGACGAACTGGGTCGGAGCCGGGGGCGACTGCAGATCGCACGGGATGAGCTGGGACTTCGACCGGAAGCCGTGGCAGGACTGTCGTTGCCGTCCTCGCGAGCGCCGGCGAACGCGAAGATCGCGACGTCCGTCCCGGGGTTGCAGCTCGCGTCCGCCGACTGAAGGGTGACGACGGGGGCGCTCGTCGCCGGGGCCGGAGCGGGAGCGAAGTCCATCCCGCACACCTCGCCGCTCGTGTTCACCCGGATCATCTCGCCGTTCCACAGCCGGCTGGTGGCCACCTGGTAGAACTTGACGTTCGTTCCACCGATCGCCTCGGTGAAGGACCACTGGGTGTCCATGCCGTCGCTGAACGGCGCGGCGAGGGAGTCCGCGGTCCCGGTCCCCGTCGTGCGGTAGAGCAGCGTATAGGGCGCGTCGGTCGGGATAGAAGTGGCCCAGCCGGTCGCGCCGGTCGTGCCCGTCTCGGCGAGCGCGTTGCGGATGCTGTTGGCGGCGCCCCACTGGATCCGGAAGGTACGGGTCCCCGTCCTCGAGAAGGTGAAGACACCGGTGGCGGTGTCGTACGCCACGGTGTACGTGTTGACCCGGCTGCCCGAGGTGCAGGTCGCGGCGTTCATCGCCGCCGCGAGCTCGGTCGCGAGCGTGCTGCCTTCGGGTAGAACTTCGGGCAGCCCGGTGAGCGACGCCCGGCACCGTCGCGTCCACCGGCCGCTGCCGTTCGCGTCCTCGTCGAACGTGAGCGAGCCCCACTGCGCGTAGATGATCTGCCACGACTGCAGCCCGCGGTTCGACGTGCCGCCGTCCCCGAGGCGCCCTCTGGGCCTTCGAGCTCCGTGGCCGCGATGGTCATGAAGGGCGCGTCGGCCGCTGACTGTACTGGAAGCGGTTCGGCCGACGGCCCGGTCCGGGAGGCCCATGCCGTACTGCGTGTACGTGCCGATCTGGAAGCTGACCTTGTCCTGGTTGTCCTGGACGATCTGCCGCAGGACCTGCTTCGCCTGGTAGAGCTTCGAGCGCGGGTGGTCGCCCGACTGCCGGTGTCTGGTCGTCCGCGTCCGCCCTGTCTCCGTCATCGAGCCCGAGGTGTCGAGCACGACGATGACGTTCGGCCGCACCTTCAGCTCGAGGACCTCGAGCGGGTCCTGGCCGTAGACGGGCGCGGGACGCCCGGCCGCCGGCTCCGGTCGCCGGCGAGGCTGAGGGCGAGCGCCACGACGGCGGCGACCGCGGCGAGCCGCCGGCCGAGGGCGAATCCGCGTCGCAGTCATGGATCTCCCTTCCTTCCCGTCACTGCCGAGGACGACGGCTGTGCGCGGACATGGCCACCCCCCTACCGGGTGATCGGTGCCCCCGCAAGCGTGCCGGCGTCCGGGATCGCCGCCGAAGCACCGGCGCGAGCGTCCCGTCGGCGCCCGCGGTCACGTGCGCGCAGGGGTTGAAGTTCTCGCCCATGGGCGAGCCGCCCTCCTGGCCCTGCGTAGGCGCCGAGCCGCAGGGGTCGCCCGCGCGTGGCGAGCGCCAGCGTGAAGCGGGTCTCGAGGACCCGCACCGCCTGGCGGGCGCGGGTGAAGGCGTCGGCCGCGCCGGTGTAGGGCGCGACGCCCTCGGCCACGACGATCGAGGCGTCTGTCGCGGTGGCGTCGTCGGAGTACTGTGCCGGCGTTGTTCCCGACGAGCGGCCGGCGGATCCAGATCGTGAAGGCGCCGTTCAGGGTCTGGCCCGTCGAACGTCGGACGTTCTCGTAGCGCTGCGCGCCGTCGGTCAGCACGCAGGCCGTAGCCGACGCCGGCCCCGCGTGTCGCAGTCGCAGCGCTCGTAGTCCCGCCCGTGCCGCCCGCTCGGCGGGCGCGGGCGCGCGTGGCCCGGGTTCCACGCACGCCGGTGCCGTGCGCCGGCGGGCAGGTTGGCCTGCCACTGCGTGGTGACGTCGGCCACGTCGGCTGAGCACGATGCGCGCCGCCTCGAGCCCCGCCTCGGCGTTGTAGAGCGCCTGCTGGCTCCAGCGGTAGTTGGTGGCGATCTGGAGCTCGGTGGACGTGGTGGTGGCCAGCGTCAGCCCCAGGAACGTCAGCAGCATCAGCGAGAGGATGGCGAGGATGAGCGCGAAGCCCCGCTCCCCGGCGCGCCCCTCGAAGGCTCCGGTCTTCCATGGCTCTTCCCCTCATTGGATCTGGCTTCCCATCTGCAGCTCGTTGAACGCGGCGCGCGGCGCGACCGTCGTGGTGAGCTGCCCCCGCACGGCGTCCGGCGCCCGCTCCGCCCGGCCGCTCGGTCGCCCTGCAGGTTGACGCGCCGACGACCGCGCGGACAGCGTGATGCGCACCTGCCGCACGAGCGTGTTCCAGTCGTTCGTCGTGGACGACCGGCGGCTGGTTGCGCCAGACGCCGGTCCCCGCCCATGTACTCGACCTGCAGGTCCTCGATGCCCCGCGCCACGAGCTCCCAGGGCGAATCCGCGTCGGGGAAGCCGGCCTCGCCCGGCTCCGTCGGCGACCGCTGCCGGCCGCTCGCGTAGCGGCCCGGTCTCGCTGCGCCACAGGGCCGGGGCGGTGTCCCGCGGGTCGGTGCTCGGCGCGATCCGGTAGCGCACGACGCGCCCCGGTAGAGGAAGACCACCGGTGGCGTTGGGGCGGTCGCCCGAGGACGGCGCGGCACGGCCGACACGGCCGGCCAGCGCCGGGAGAGGGCCGCTCAGCGTGCAGGTTGCCGTTGCGCGCGGCCGGACGCCGCCCGTAGCACAGGCCTCGGCGCCCCGCGTCACGCGCCGCGCGGGCTGGATCACGAAGCGTCGGTGGTGGTGTCCGGTCAGCAGGACGAGGCCGGGCAGGCCGCATGCAGGCGGGCACGCCCTCGCGCGTGACGAGGCGCCGGCGCGTGCCGGGCGCGATCGGCGCTGCAGCACGCGTCTGGACCGGGCACTCCTCGTCGGTCGACACGATCTCGAGCGACGTCCGTGTCCTCGAGGGGTCCCCGGCGTCGCCGGGCGCCCGCGTGCCGCCGCGGCCGCGCCGAGCGTGCCCGGCGACGCCGCAGCCGTTCAGGCCCGGCGCCGGCACAGGCGCCGCCGGCCGGGTCGTCGCGGGTGAAGACCTGGGCGAAGGTGGGCAGCGCGGCCCCGGCGTTGAACACGTCGCGCGAGATGAGGTCCATCGCGATGCGGATGTTCTGCTGGCGGTCGGCCAGCTCCGGCTCGCGCCGGAAGGCGTTGCCGCCGGACGGCGAGCAGGCCGTAGATCGCCCCGCTCACGATGAGCGTGACGGTCATGGCGACCATCAGCTCGACGAGGCTGAACCCGTCGTTCGTCGTCGGCGTCATCACGGGGCCTCCGGGCATCCGCCCGTCGCCGGGTCGGAGTTGGTGCAGGCGCGGAAGCGTGGTGAACTCGGCGCGCGAGCGGGCGCCGGCCAGGGCCCCGGTGCCCTCGGAGCGGACGCGGATGTAGCAGCAGCCGCGGGTCGGCGTCGGCGCGTGATCCACCAGTGCGTGTGGATGACGCCCACGCCCGGGACGTCGTCGGTGCAGTGCCATTCGGTGAAGACGAGCGTCGGGTCCGCGCAGTCCTTGCCCCCGTCCGGCGCGACGCCTCGCAGGTCGCGGCGATCCCGCCGGCCGCGAGGTCGTCGAACGTGGTCGACTTCAGCATGTCCATGGCCCGGGTGGCCGAGGTCGACGGCCGCCGTGCCCTGGTTGGCGACGCTGTTCGAGCTGGCGGCGACCAGCATCAGGTTGGTCACCGCCATCAGCCCGAAGACCAGCACGACGACGGCGACGAGCGCCTCGACCAGCGTGAAGCCGGCCTCGCCGCCGCTCCCGCGTCCGCCGCGACTGGCGTCGTTCATGCTTCGGTTCCTCACGGCTGGGGCAGCACGCGGCCGCCCGGCGCGATGCGTACCGTCCGCTCGAGGCCGGTCGCGGTCTCGCGCAGGCGGATCTCCATGGAGCCCGCGGCGGCGTCGGCCCCGATGTAGTGCCCGTCCGTCGGTCGGCGCGTCGATCAGCGACGCTCTCGTCCGGCCGCGAGCGCTCGGCCACCGGGACGGCGGCCGCGCAGGTGCCCGGACGACGCGGCGGGGTTGCAGAACCCGCCGAGCCGCAGGAAGCGGAGCGTCGGCCCGCGGATCGGCGAGCGCCGAGACGACGAAGACGACGCCCGAGGGCAGCGTCTTCAGCCCGCTGAGCCGCTGGGGCTCGGCGGACCGCCAGGTCCTCCTGGACGAAGCGGTAGCTGTCGCGGTCGACGACGACGAAGGACACCCCGATGTTCGTGTTGGTCATGATCGCCTTGCTGCGCGCCGCCTGGAGCTCGCCGGCCACCTCCTGCGCCGCCCCCTTGATCTTGTAGTTGCGGATGTACTGGCCGATGTTCGGGAGGGCCACCGCCGCCATGATCGCGATGATCGCGACGACGATGAGCATCTCGACGAGGCTGAACCCCCGGTCGGGGCGTCTGGGCACGAGCGCGTCGTTTGCCATGGCACCTCCGTTACTAGCAATCCACGTTCCACGCGGAGCCTTCTGTCGGCAATCCCTTCTCTTCATCAGCTTGGACACGACTGGCTCTCCCGCATTCTCCCCGCGAGCAGTCCCGGAGCGCTACCTTTCGTAACGGCCGGTTCAGAAGCTCGGGCCCGGCGACGGGAAGGCGCACGATCGACCCGGCGCCCCGGCCGGCGCCCGCCCGGCGAGCTCCAGCGTGCCGCCGTGGAGGAGGACGATCTTGCGGGCCAGCGGCAGGCCGAGCCCGAGGCCCCCGGGCCGCGTCGTGTAGAAGGGCCGGATCTCGCCGGGGTGGTCCGGCGGCGAGGCCGGGGCCGTCGTCGTCGATCCGGATCTCGACCTGCCCGCCGCTCTCCCGCGCCGACGACCTCGACGTGCCGTCCGCCCGCCGCCGCGGCCTCGACGGCGTTGCGGACCACGTTCTCGAACGCCCGCTCGAGCAGCTCCTCGTCGGCCCGGACGACGAGCGGCGCGTCGAGGCCGACGAGCCGCGTCCGCACCTCCTCGCGGGCCCGCTGCTCGCGGGCCACGACGCGCGGCGAGCAGCCGCGCGAGGTCGGTGTCGCCGAGCTGCAGCCTCTCCAGCTTGACGAAGTCGGTGAAGCGCCGCACGACGGTCTCGAGCGTCTCGCACTCCTCCCGGATCGCGCGCGCCGCGGCCGCCGGGTCCTCCGGCAGCGCGGCGCGCTCCAGCAGGCGCGCGTAGCCCACGATCGTGCCGAGGCCGTTGCGCACCTCGTGGGCGATGCCGGCGGTCAGCTCGCCGGCGCGGGCGAGGGCCTCCTTCTCGCGGATCGCCTCCTCCATCCGCCGCCGCTCCGCCTCGTGGCGCGCGCTCATCTCCTCCCCGCTGGTCGCGCAGCCGCTCCATCGCCTGCTCGTAGGCGTCGAGGGCGCCCGCCGGCGGGCGCGCGGCGGCTCGCGCTCGCGCGGCAGGAGCGACGAGGGCCGCCGCGAGGGCCAGGGCCGCGAGCGACGCCAGGTGGCCGAGGAAGACCTGCTGCCGCTCGCGCAGCTCCTCCTCGAGGTCGGGCGCCGGCGACGGCGAGGCGCAGGACCGCGCCCCGCCGGCCGCCGGCAGCGCGAGGTAGACGAGCGCCCGCACCGTCCGGACCCTCCTGGACCACGACGCTGAGCGGCCGCGCCGGCGGCGAGGCGCTGCGCGCTCGCTCGCGGCCGCAGCCGGTGGCCGACGGGCGCGGCCGTCGGGCGCGAGAAGAGCGACGCGCCCCGTCCGGGTCCAGGACCTCGACCTCGCTCGCGAGGCCGAGGGAGAGCGCGGTCGCGGCGGCGTCGTCCCAGGCCGCGGCGCCGCCGCGGCGCGAGCGCGGCGTCGAGCCGCGGGCCGCGCGGCCGCGACGCGCTCGTCGGCCTCCTGGGCGACGCGGGCCCGCAGCCGCCGGACGCGAGCGAACGCCCTGCAGCAGCGACAGGACCTCGAAGAGGCCGACCACGGACGAGGACGAGCCCCAGCGCCGAGGCGGAGCGACGTGCGCCGCAGGTCAGCCACCGAAGAGCCCGCGGTACCAGGCCGAGCGAGCGGCGTCGCCGACGAAGACGACGAGCGATGCCCGGCGAGCGCCCGAGGAACGTCCCGAGCGGCAGCGTCGACTGCCAGCCGCCGCCGCCGCAAGCGCGATCGCGCCGAGGCCGACGAGCGCGCCCGCGGCCGAGGCGAGCAGCACGGTGAGCAGCAGCCTCTCGCCAGCCGAGGAAGGCCCCGAGCATCGCCGCCATCTTCCAGTCGCCCTCGCCGAGGCGCCTCGATGCCCGCGCAGCCGCTGCCACGTCCAGGCCACGCGCGGCGAACGCGAGCCAGCCGCCCGCGGCCGCGGCGAGGGCGGCCTCGAGCGGCGCGACGGGCGAGCCGGGCAGGAAGCTCGCGGCGAGGCCGACGCGCGATCGCCGGGCAGGGTGATCGCGTCGGGCAGGAGCTGGTGCTCGAGGTCGATCGAGCCCGAGGACGAGGAGGGCGGTGACGAAGGCCATCGCCACGAACGTCTGCGCGGCCGCGGGCCGCGCAGCGACGGCGAGCGCCAGCCACAGGAGGCCGTTCGCGGCCTCGACCGCGGGGTAGCGCGCAGGAGATCGGGGCGCGGCAGGAGCGGCAGCGGCCGCGCAGGAGCGAGCCAGCTCACGATCGGCACGTTGTCGCCAGGGCCGGATGGCCGCAGCGCGGGCAGTGCGACGGCGGGTGGACGACCGAGAGCGCCTGGCGCCGAGGTCGACGGCAGCGAGGCGGCCGGCGGCGGGCTCGCGTCGGCGGCAGGCGGTGGATGCAGACGTTGGCGAAGCTGCCGACGACGAGGCCGAGCAGGAGGGCCGTCGTCTCGAAGGCGGGCGTCCGCAGGAGCAGCGTCCAGTCGGGACCGGGCATGCCTCGCGCGCATCTTGGGGCGCGGCCGCGGCGCGAGTCAAGGCAGCGCCGCGCCGATGCGCGCTCGGCTAGGATCCGCTCGCGCTGCTGGCTCCTCGTGCTCGCGTCGCTGGCGGTGGCCGTGCCTCGCCTTCCTGGGCTCATGCTGTGGACGACCGGCGGGCCACTTCGTCGCCCAGGTCAGCGACCTCTACGTCGTCGCGCAGTACGCGAAGGCGATGGCCGAGGGCCACCCGTTCCAGTACAACGCGGGCGAGGCGCCGACCACCGGCGCGACGAGCCTCCTCCACACGGCGGTCCTCGCGCTCGCCCACGCCGCTCGGGCGCGCGCGGCGAGGGGCTCGTCGCGTTCGCCGATCCTCCTCGGCGCCGCGCTCTACCTCGCCTCGATCCCCCTCGCGGCGCGGGTCGGCCAGCGCGCCTCGCCGGCGAGCGCGAGGGGCTGCTCGCCGGCGCGCCTCGTCGCCCTCGGCGGACCCGTCGTCTGGGGGTACCTCTACGGCTCCGACATCGCGCTCTTCCTCTTCCTCGCCCTGCTGCTGCTCGACCGCTGGCTCGCGTGGTGGGCGGCGCGAGCGCCGCCGGGCCTCGCCGTGGCCGGCGACGCTCGTGGCGCTGGCCCGGCCCGAGGGCCTGCCGATCGCCGCTCGTCCTCGGCGCCGCGAGCCTGCGCCGCCGCGCCCGCCGGCGCCGCGCCGCGAGCGGCTGCTGCCGTGGCTGCCCGTGGCCGCGGGCGCTCCTCGTGCTCGCCCTGCAGCGCGCGCTCACCGGCTCCTGGCTCGCGACCTCGGTCGGCGACAAGTCGCTGCTGCCGAACTACGGCCCCGTGCGAGACGCCTGGCCGTCGCCTCCAAGTACGGCGTCGACGTGCTGCGCGGCCTGCTCCTCGGCCTCTACCCCTCCGAGGTGCCCGATCGGCTTCTCGCCGGGGCAGGCCGCCGTTCTTCTTCCCGCCGCTCGGCCCTCGTGCTCGTCCTGCTCGTGGCGCGTGACGCCGCCCGACGGCGCTGCGCTTCGGCCGGTGCGGCTCTGGCTCGCGCTCGTCGCGCTCGTCTTCGCGCTCGCCGGGCCGAACGTCTTCATGGGCGTCCACTTCAACCGCTACCTGATGTGGGCGTTCCCCGGCCTGCTGGCCTTCACCGCCGCCGGCCTCGGCGTCGCCACCCGCCTCGTCGCGCGCGACGACGCGGCCCTCGAGCGCGGCCTCTTCCGCGCGGGCGCGGGGCTCTTCCTCCTGCTCGGGCTCCTCTCGACCGCGCGCTTCGCCGCCGTCTACGCGGAGATGGCCGGCGAGATCGTGGCGGCGCGAGATCCCGATGGCGGCCTGGATCCGCGCGAACCTGCCGCCGGGCGTCGCGATCGCGAACGCCGCGACGAGCGTCGAGTACCTCACCGGCCACCGCAACCTGAACCTGCACGGCGTGACGAGCCCGGCCTTCGTCGGCAACCGGACGGCCGAGCGCGAGGCCGGCGTCTTCGAGTCGCTCGAGCGCCTGCCCCCGGCCGAGCGGCCCGCCTTCCTCCTGCTCACCCGCTCCGGCTACGAGGGCTCGGAGCTCCTGCGCGCCCTCGCCGACGGGCCCCCGCTCTTCGAGACGGCGAGCCTCGGCGACGACCTCCTGCTCTTCCGCGCGCGCTGGGACATCCTCGACCGCGGCGCGCGAGCCGTCCTCGCCGAGGCGAGGGCCGCCGTCGGCCGCGCTCGCGGAGGTCGACCGGCTCGACGTCTGCGACGCGCGCGACGAGGCGGCCCACGGCTACCGCTACGAGTCGCGGCGGGGCGAGATCCTCCTCGCCGGCTCGGTGGGCATCGGCCCCGGCCCCTGCCGGCGGGCGAGGCGACGCTCGCCGACGCCGGCCGGCTCATCGTGGGCGGCGAGTCGTTCCGCGTGCGCACGCGCGGCGGGCGCGACCTCGTGGTGGTGCTCCGCTCGCGCACGCCCGTGGTGGCGAGCGCGCTGCGGGCGCAGGGCGGCCTCGCGGCGCCCGGTCGAGGTGCCCGAGATGGGGATCGTCGTGCGCGCGGGAGGCAGGGAGGTGGCGCGCCTCGCGCTGCCCAACCGGCCGGGCTGGAACGAGCACGTCTTCCGCGTGCCCGCCGAGGCCGTCTCCGACGGGACGACCGACCTCGCGCTCTCGGGCCGCTACGCCGCCTTCCACTACTGGTTCTACCAGTAGCCGACGCGCCGCGGCGCTTGGGCGGCGCGCGGGCGGCGTGCTACCCTGCCGGCCGATGAGCCAGTCGCGGCCTGCAGCGGGAGATCGAGCACCACCGCGAGATCGCGGAGCGGGCCGAGGTCATCTGGAACTGGGACAGCCCCTCCGGGCGCCGGCGGGCGGACCGCCGGGCCCGCGATCTTCGTGGAGCGGGGCGGCCTGTCCCCCGGACGGCTCGCCCTGGAGCTGGGCTGCGGCACCGGCATCTTCCTGGAGAAGGTGGCGCCGTCCGGGGCCCGGCTCGTGGGGCTCGACCTGTCGGCGGACCTGCTGGCGAAGGCCCGGGCCCGTCTCGCCGGGGCCCCGAACGTCGTCCTCCACCGCGGCAACGCGGAGCACCTGCCGTACGCCGCCGTCGTCCTTCGACGCCGTCTACGGCAGCTCCGTCCTGCACCACCTCGATCTCGACCGCGCGCTCGCCGAGGTCTTCCGGGTCCTGCGGCCGGGCGGCCGGTGCGTCTTCACCGAGCCCAACATCCTGAACCCGCAGGTGGCCGTCATGTTCCACCTGCGGCCTCACCAAGCGGTACTTCGGCGTCTCCCCGGACGAGATGGCCTTCTCGCGCTTCCGGGCCGCTCGCGCCCTGCGGGCGGCGGGCTTCGCCGAGGCCGCCGTCGAGCCCTTCGACTTCCTCCACCCGGCGACGCCGGGCGCCCTGTGCGACGTCGTCGACCGCGTCGGGCGCGCGATCGAGCGGCGTGCCCGCTCCTGCGCGAGATCACCGGCTCGTTCGTGGTGAGCGGCGCGCCGGCCGATGAGCGACGCCCGTGACCCGCTCGCGCCGGCCGACCCCATCCTGGACGAGGTCCGCCGCTTCTACGAGGAGCACCACGAGGGGATCGAGCGCTCCCGCCGGCGCCACCGCTACTACTACGACTACCTGACCCGCGTCCTGCGGGTGCGGGTCCCCGAGGGCCAGCGCGTGCTCGACCTCGGCTGCGGCGTCGGGGCACCTGCTGGCGGCGCTGCGGCCCGTCGCGACGGCGTCGGGCATCGACGTCTCGCCTCCCGCCGATCCGGGACGCGCGCGGGCGCTACGGGGGCGAGAGCGCTCCGCTTCCTCGAGGGCGACGTCGCCGACCCGGAGGTGCTGTCCGCGGCCGGGCGGGCCCTTCGACGTCGATCCTGCTCGTCAACGTGGTCACCCACCTCACCGACGTGCAGGCGACGCTCGAGGCGCTGCACGCGGTCTGCCACTCGCGCACGCGGGTGCTCATCTACAGCTACAGCCGCCTCTGGCAGCCGCTGCTGCGGCTCGCCGAGCTCCTGGGCCTGAAGTACCGGCAGCCGCCCGAGTCCTGGCTGCCCGCCCGAGGAGATCAAGAGCATGCTCTCCCTGGCGGACTTCGAGGTGGTGCGCGACGACGCGCACGTCGTCTGCCCGGTCCGGGTGCCGCTCCTCGCCGACCTCGCTGAACCGCTACGTCGGCCGGCTGCCGCTCGTCGACGAGCTCTCGCTCGTGTTCGGGATCATCGCCCGGCCCGCTCCGGCAGCGCTGGGCCGGCGCCGCGCCCGGCGCAGCCCGACGGTCAGCGTCGTCATCCCCTGCCGCAACGAGGCCGGCCACATCCGCGCCGCTCGTCGAGAGCCTGCCCGCGCCTGCCCGACGGGCTCGGAGTTCCTCTTCGTCGAGGGCAACTCGACCGACGACACGGAGGCGGTCGATCCAGCAGGCGATCGCCGAGAACCCGGAGCGGCCGCTGCGCTTCCTCAAGCAGCCCGGGAAGGGCAAGGGCGACGCGGTGCGGTTCGGCTTCGCGCAGGCGAAGGGCGACGTGCTGCTCATCCTCGACTCCGACATGGGCGTCGCCCCCGGAGACGTGCCGAAGTTCGTGGAGGCGCTCGCCCGCGGCAAGGGCGAGATGGTGAACGGCTCGCGCCTCGTCTACCCGATGGAGGGCAAGGCGATGCGCTTCCTGAACCTGCTCGCGAACAAGTTCTTCGCGCTCCTGTTCTCGTGGCTGCTCGGCCAGCAGGTGCGCGACACGCTGTGCGGCACGAAGGCCCTCTGGCGCGAGGACTACGAGCGGATCGCGGCGAACCGGGCGTACTTCGGGGACTTCGACCCCTTCGGCGACTTCGACCTGCTCTTCGGCGCCGCGCGCCTCAACCTCCGCATCGTCGACCTCGCGGTGCGCTACCACGAGCGCCGCTACGGCGAGACCAACATCTCGCGCTTCCGCCACGGCTGGCTGCTGCTGCAGATGAGCGGCTTCGCCGCGCGCAAGCTGAAGTGCCTGTGAGGCGGGGCGGAGCCGGGTGAGCCTCGAACGCCTGCTCGAGCACCGCCGGCTCTGGCGCGCCAAGCCCGTCCTGGCGCGCGTCTACGAGCCGTGGTTCGCGGCTCTCCTCGACGCCGCCCCCCGCGGCGCGCGCGTCCTCGAGGTCGGGGCCGGACCGGGCCTCCTGACGGAGGCCGCGCGCGAGCGCCGCCCCGACCTGCGCTGGATCGCGTCGGACCTCCACCCGGCGCCGTGGAACGACCTGGCCGCCGATGCCGGCCGGCTCCCCCTCGCCGCGGCGAGCGTCGACGCCGTCGTGGGACTCGACGTGCTGCACCACCTCGCCGCTCCCGCCGCCTTCTTCGGCGAGGCGGCGCGCGTGCTGCGCGCCGGGCGGCCGCCTCGCGCTCGTCGAGCCCTGGATCACCCCGTTCTCGTGGGTCGTCTACCGCTTCCTCCACCAGGAGGACTGCGGCGCTCGGCGTCGACCCCTGGGATCCCTTCCCCGGGTCGGGCAAGGACAGCCTTCGACGGCGACGCCGCCGTGCCGTGGAAGATGGCGCGGGCGACGGGCGGCGAGCGCTGGCGGGACCTCGGCTTCGCGCCACCCGCGCGTCGCGCGGCTGAACGCGTTCGCCTACCTGTTGAGCCTGGGCTTCCGGCCTGCCTCGCTGCTGCCCGCGTCCGCTGGCGACGGCGCTGATGGCGGTCGACCGCGCGACGCGGCCGCTCGCGCCTCTCACCGCCCTGCGCGCGCTCCTCACCTGGGAGAAGGCCGGCTAGCTCACTTCAGCGGCGCGAACAGCTCGCCGAGGCGGATGGGGTCGATGCTCGCCCAGGCCCGAGGTCCTCGATCCTGCCGCCCTCGCCCGACGCGCAGGGTGAGGGGCACGCGGTTGACGTTCAGCGCGCGCAGGAACTCGCGGCCCGGCGAGCGCAGCACCGGGAAGCACGATCGGGCATCGTGGCCCAGAACGCCGGGGCGCCGCTCCGGGTCCATGATGACGCCGACGATCTTCAGGCCCTTCGGCCGGCGCTCGTAGGCCCGGTTCCACTCCGGGATCATCTTGTGGCAGGCGGGGCAGCCGCTCAGGAAGAAGAGGAGCACCGTCTTCGAGCCCTTCGGGAAGTCGATCTTCGCCGGCTTGCCGTCGACGCCGAGCGTCTCGAACACGGGGACGACGTCCCCCTTCGAGGGCGTGGGCGGGGCGCCGCGGGCGGCCGGCGGCCGGGCTGGGCCGCGGCGCCGGCGGCGGCGAGGAGAGCGGCGGCCAGGAGGATGCGTCGGTCCGCCAGCGGCAGTCGGCTCATTCCTCGCTTCCCCGCCGTGGCCTCACTCCGGCCGCCACATCGGCGACTCGCTGGAGATGAACACGCGTCCCGTTCCCGGATCATAGCCGAACGGCACGCCCGCGGCATCGACGAGCGGCCCGCCCCAGAGCCCGGCCTCGCGCAGCTCCTCGAGGCGGGCCGGCCGGCGCCCGCGGCGCCGCTCGAACTCGGCCGCGAGCCGCCGTCAGGCGGTCGCGCCGGTCGAGCGAGTCGAGGATCTGCAGGCGTGAACCGCGCGTTCTCCTTGATGATCCCCTCCTCCGCCTGCTCGTACATCTGCTGCCACATCCGCCGCGAGGCGGCGCGGTCGCCGCCCTTCGCGAGGAGGTCCGCCGCCAGCGTGCGCAGCCAGAAGGCCGCCCCCGGCAGGTCGGCCGCCTCGTCCAGGATGGCCGGCGGCGCGCTCGGCGTCGTGCAGGAAGATGAAGTGGAAGAAGCCGAGGTCCTGCCGCAGCCGCCAGGAGCGCGGGATGGCTGCGCGCGCCCCTTCTCCAGCAGCTCGATGCCCTCGCGCGGCCGCCCCGCCCCGATCGGCGACGGCTCGCTCAGGAAGATCGCCCCGTAGCGGTAGGCGATCTCGAGGCGCGGATCGAGCGTCGTCGTGATGTCGATGAGCGGCCGCAGCAGCTCGAAGCGCTTGTCGGTCGCGAAGACGCCGCTGGCCGCCGAAGTACTGGACGGTGCGCAGCCAGTAGACGTCGGCGGCGAGCGTCCTCGAAGCCGGGGAAGAGCCGCTTCACGTGCTGCGCCCGACCAGAGGTAGAGCACCTCCTCCTGGGCCCGGAACGCCCCGAGCCCTCCGTCGATCCGCGCCTGGCTCCAGCGGCACGGCCGGCGCGAGCAGGACGAGGAGCGAGCACGAGACGCAGCTCACTGGAAGTCCCGCGAGCGGAAGGAGACGAGGCCGAGGACCGAGCACGACGCCGACGTAGACCGCGCGCGTAGACGCGTGACCCAGGCGAGGACGCCGCCGCGGCACCGGGTCGCCGTAGGCGACCCGGTCCTTGAAGTCGAAGTTGCGGAAGTTCGGCAGGACGCGCGTAGAGCGGCCTCGACCAGCCAGGGCGGGCACGCCGGGCGCGACCTCGCGCATGTTCCGGACCACGTCCGAGAAGCGGCCGGCCACGACGACGCCCGACGGTGAAGACCGACGGCCAGGCCGCGGACGAGGTCAGCGTCGAGAAGAGCATCGCGAAGGCGACCACGAGCAGCGAGGCCGAGGAAGATCGGGTAGACGGCCGCGAGGAGCCGCGGGTCGGCGCGCCGGCCGGTGAGCGAGGAGGGTGAGGTAGAGCCCCGCGGTCATCACGGCGACGTTGACGAGCAGCGTGAAGCGCGAGCCCGGCGAACTTGCCGAGGAAGAACTCGTCGCGGGTGAGCGGCTTCGCCAGGAGCGGGTAGAGCGAGCGGCGCTCGATCTCCTTGCTGACGAGGCCCACGCCGATGAAGACGGCGATCAGGGTCCCGAAGAGGTCCATGGCGGCGAGGCCGATGTCCTTGATGATCTTCTCGTCCTGGCGGATCGAGAGCTCGCCCGAGCAGGAGGCCCGAGAGCGTCATCAGGATCGCGAAGAAGACGAGGTTGTAGAGGACGCGCTCGCGCACGGTCTCGCGGAAGGTGTTGGCGGCGACCGCGACAGACGCGGCTCAGTCCCTCGCCCCACGCCGCGCCGCCTCCGCGCCGCCGCGCCCATCTCGTGGAAGAAGTAGTCCTCGAGCGACTGCCGGACGGGCTGCACGGAGAGGACGCGGCCGCCCGCCGCCTCGACCGCGGCGACCGCCCGGCCGAGCGCCGCCTCCGTCCACCTCGAGGCGCCAGCCGCTCGCCGACCGCGCTCCGGCGCGCCGGCCCGAGGCCCGGGAGCGTCCGGCGCCGAGGCCCGGCTGACGCAGCACCTCCATGTGCGCGACGTCGAGCCGCAGGAGCTCGCCGAGCGCCCCGACCTTGACCAGCCGCCCGGCGCGCAGGACGCCCGACGCGGTCGCACAGCGTCTCGGCGTCGGAGAGGATGTGGGTCGAGAAGAAGACGGTCTTGCCCGCCTCTTGCAGGTCCAGGATGAGGTCGCGCACCAGGCGCCGGCCGATCGGGTCGAGGCCCGACATCGGCTCGTCGAGGATCACGAGCTCGGGGTCGTTGATGAGGGCCTGCGCGAGCCCGACCCGCTGCACCATCCCCTTGGAGAAGCGGCGCAGCGGCAGGTCGGCGGAGCGCTCGAGGCCCACGAGCGCGAGCAGCTCGCGCGCCCGCTCGCGCCGGCGCGCCGCCGGCATGCCGAAGAGCCGGCCCACGTAGTCGAGGTACTCGGCGGCGGTCAGGTAGTCGTAGAGGTAGGGGTGCTCGGGCAGGTAGCCCACGCGGAAGCGCCAGGCGCGCTGCGGCGAGCGGCTCGCCCAGCACCCGGGCGCTCGCCCCGGTCCGGCTCGCAGGAGGCCCATCAGGATCTTGAGCGTCGTGGTCTTGCCGGAGCCGTTCGGGCCCGACGTAGCCGAAGATCTCCCCCGTCCGCACCTCGAGGTCGAGGTCCTGGAGGGCGGGGCGCCGGCCCTGGATGATGTGGCCGATCCGGTAGCTCTTGCTGAGCCCCGTGCGTCACGAGGGCGAGCGGCTCGGACATGCGCGGCAGTCGTATCCGGTCATCGCCGGCGCCGAAGACAGAGGGCCCGGAGTCGCCCTCCGGGCGCCGCCCTGCGACGGATGCGATCTGGCGTCGGCCTAGTGCAGCACGACGCAGGGCGCCGGCCGCTCGAAGTTGCAGAGGCCAGTTGAGCCGTCGACGGGCGGCGATGCGTGCCGTCCGGCGCGAAGCAGAGGACGCCGCTCGAGTCGCCGCCGAAGCCGCGGACGCCCGTCTGGCCCTGGTTCACCGGGCTGGTGCAGGTAGACGTAGGCCGCCGACGCTGTGCGGGGTCGACGATGGCCACTGTTGAGCCGCTCGGCGCCGCCCCGGGCTCGAAGCTGCGGTCGTAGCCCGACTTCGCGGTCAGGCTCGCGATGGCGCTGTCGAGGAACGTCGGCGCGGTCGTCGGGTAGCTCGGGATGCAGGCGGCGCCGTTGACGGCCAGGCAGGTGAGGCTGCTGGCGTACCAGCCGCCGTTCGCCGACTGGTAGGCCGCCTCGCCCGAGATCACGGTGCGGATGTCGCCGATCGTGGCCGACTCGTTCGCCGACACGCGCGCCCGGAGGAGGCTCGGGATCGCGATCGCGGCGATGATGCCGATGATCGCGACGACGATCAGCAGCTCGATGAGGGTGAAACCCTTCTGCTTCTTCATCTGTTCAACCTTCCTTTCGCCAGATCCGACATGGCTGCCTACGGCAAGTAGCAAGTCGCGTGCCCGATGGCCCAATCACTAAGTAACTTCATTCACAATGGCTTACGCTCTCGGCGCGCCGGTTCCGAGCGACAAAAACTTGTCACGTCGGTCAATTCTTGTCACCGGCCGTGCCGTGCTTCTGGAGCAGGTACCGAAGGGAGCGGGGCGAGACCCCGAGCAGGCGGGCGGCCTCGGCGCGGTCGCCCTGGCCGCGGTCGAGGGCCTCGGCGCAGGAGCCGCGCCTCGACGGACTGCAGGTAGCGCGTCCAGGCTGAAGCCGTCCCCGATCGCCGGCAGGGGCTCCGATCGGCTGGGCCGCGCGGATCGACGTCGGGCAGCCGCTCCGGCAGGACCGCCTCGGTCGTCTCGAGCGCGACGGCGCGCTCGATGACGTTCTCGAGCTCGCGGACGTTGCCGGGCCACGAGTAGCGCCTGAAGCTGCTGCATCGCCTCCTCGGAGATCTTGGCGATCCGCTTGCCCATCTCGCGCGCGAAGCGCTCGAGGAAGTGCTCGGCGAGGAGCGGGATGTCCTCCCGCCGCTCGCGCAGCGGCGGCGTCCGGATCGGGATGACCTGGAGGCGGTAGAAGAGGTCCTCGCGGAAGCGCTTCTGCTCGACGAGGCTCTCGAGGGGGGCGTTCGTGGCCGCGATCACCCGCACGTCCACGTCGATCTCCTCGGTGCCCCCCACGCGCCGGACCCGCCGCTCCTGCAGCGCCCGCAGGAGCTTCACCTGCATCGGCAGGAGAGGTCTCGCCCACCTCGTCGAGGAAGAGCGTGCCCCCGTGCGCCGCCTCGAAGAGGCCCTTCTTGCCCTGCCGCGCGTCGGTGAAGGCGCCCTTCACGTGGCCGAAGAGCTCGCTCTCGAGCAGCGTGTCGGGCAGCGCGCCGCAGTTGATGCTGACGAAGGGCCCCTCGGCGCGGCCCGAGAGCCCGTGGATCGCCCGCGCGACGAGCTCCTTGCCGGTGCCGCTCTCGCCGGTGACGAGCACGGTGGAGCTGGTCGGCGCGATCGCCCGCACCATCTCGAAGAGCGAGGCCATGACCTGCGAGACGCCGATCACCCGGTCGAGGCCGTAGGCCTGGCCCACCTCGCGCTTGAGGCGGACCACCTCCTCGCGCAGGCTCCGGTTGGCGAGCGCGTCGCGGACGACGATCCGCAGCTCGTCCACGTCGAAGGGCTTGAGGATGTACGCCTCGGCCCCGAGCTTGCGCGCGGCGACCGCCATCTCGCGTGGTGCCGTAGGCGGTCATCACGACGACCGCCGTCTCCGGGCGAGGCCGACTTCACGTGCCGCAGGATCTCGAGCCCGTCGCCGTCCGGGAGCTGCACGTCGGTGAGGACGAGGTCGACCGGCCCCTGGCGCGAGCGCGTCCGCCGCCTCCGCCCGGCTGCCCGCCGAGCGGACGTCGAGGCCCTCCTTCTTGAGCAGGATCGCGAGCATCTCGCGCATCGACTGCTCGTCGTCCACGATGAGGATCCGCTTCACGACGTGCGCCTCCTGTCCCGCTCGACGGCCGCGCCGATGCTACCGCCCGGCCGGGCATCCCTCAAACCCTCCGCCGTCCTCCGCGCCGGCGAGCCAGGCCGCGAGCGCCGCCGCGGCCAGCGAGGCCGGCGGCGGACGAGTCCGAGACCGGCCGTCGCGGCCGCCCGGCTCGGTACGTGAACCGCACGCGGTGACGACCCGACGACAGGCGCACCGCGCGGAAGAGGCCGTTCGCCCGCAGGACGTCGGACCGGCGCCCGTCGACCGTGGCCCGCCAGCCCGCGTCGAAGGCCTCGAGGACCACGAGGACGCCGGAGCCGGCGAGCTCGGCCTCGACGTCGAGAGCGTTGAGGCTCCTCGAGACGACTCTCGCGGCGCCGCCCGGCTCCCGGGGCGCCTCCGTCCGCGGCGCCCGCCCCTGCGGCAGGAGCACGTCGGCTCGGGGGTCGAACGACGGGTCGAGAAGGACTCGCGAGCGCGGCGCCTTCGCTCGCCTCCGCCCTCTCGCCGCCCACCACGTAGGCGCGCGGGAGGGGGTCGGGGACTCGCAGGACCTGCAGCGGGCAGCTGTAGGGAGAGGGGAGCGTCGCGAGCCGCGTGAGACCCTCGGGCGGCGCGTGCCCGACGAAGAGAACGTGCTCCACGCCGCCGATCTGCAGCAGGCGAAGCCCCTGCGGCGTGCCCAGGCGATCCTCGACGGCGCGCGTCAGGGGAGCCGCCCAGGGCGGGCCCAGCCCGGTGAACTCGCCGTCGTAGCTGCCCGAAGAGCCCCCATCGGACGCCGGTGGGGGGCCGGAGCGTGTCCTGGAAGCCGAGGGCGGCGACCCAGGACCGGCTCCCAGCCCGCGGGGCCTTCGCCCGGATCCAGGCACCGCCGGCCCTCGCCGGCGGCGTGGACGCGTCCCGCGTCCGGCGTTGCGGAGAGAAGGGCCATCGCCTCGGGCCGGCCCTCGAGGAGCGCCGCGGGAGCGAGCGGGTTCGTCCCCCGGGCGACCGCAACGAGGTCCGCGGCGCCGAGCAGCAGCAGGGCCGCGACGAGGCGGAGACCCGGCCGAGGCGCGCGCGGCACGCCGCCAGAGAAAGAGAGCGACCAGGGCGAGGAGGACCGCCGAGCGTCCGAGCTTGACCGCGGCGACGTGCGCCGCGCGCCAGGCCTCGGGCGGCTGGAGTGCCGGCGCAAGGCGATCCGGGTCCGCTCGCACCCACGACGCCCCGGCGACGAGGAGGAGCGCGACGGCGAGCAGGAGCGAGCGCGAACGCTCGCGCCCGACGCCTTTCGGCCGCCGTCCAGTCGCGTCCCAGGCGCTCCGCGCCCGCCGCGGCGAGCATGGCGACGCAGAACGCCACGGGCACCAGGTACTTCTGGGGGTAGCGCAGGAGACCGAGGACGGGGGCCTCGAGGAGCCAGGCGTAGAGCGGGGTGTGACGGCCCAGGCTGGCGAGCAGGAAGGCAAGAGCCCCCGCGGCCAACGGAAGGGAGCCGCGAGCCTGAAGAACGAGGGCGAGCGCCGCGAGGGCCAGGGTGACGACGCCGAGGTAGAGGCAGCGGTAGAGGGGTTCACGGCCCTCGAAGAGGGCGTCGCGGGCGGGATCGGCGAGGGGCAGCTCCGACACGAGCCGCGGCACCGCGAGGTCGGCGAGCGAGGCGGGGTGAAGCGACCAGTAGGTGCGGGTACGGAAATCCTGCGTGGACCGGAGGCCGACCAGGGCGCGATCGGCGGTGGGCATCCACTGGGCCGCACCGATGGAGAGCGCCAGCGCGGCACCGAGAACGAGGTGACGAAACAGGCCGGCGATCTCGGGGCCGGTCGGGCGGCGGCGAACGAGGTGCGCGAGAACCCGCGCTCCCCCGAGGAGCGCGGCCATGACGCACAGGTCGCCGGAGCCCGCCAGCAACTGGACGCCCCCCACCACCCCCAGCCGCAGGCCGGAGGCGAGACCCGGCTTCCGCAGCAGGCCTTCGAGGGCCAGGAGGACCCAGGGCAGCCACGCGGCTCCGGGAAAGTGGTGGAGGGTGCTCATCGACGACAGGAACGGGCCCGCCAGAGCGTAGGCGCCGCCCGCGACGGCCGCGGCGGTCGTGCCCAGGCCGAGCCGTCGGGCCAGAGCGAGCGCCCCCCACGCCGCGAGGAGGGCGTGGCCGATCGCCATCAGCTTGAAGTGAACGGCGAGCGGCAGCACGAGGGCGAGCCACGCGGGGGGGTAGGCGAGCTGGAAGCTCGCGTCGGCGAGGAAGGGCGCGCCGAAGCCGACCCACGGGTTCCAGAGCGGCAGGGACCCCTCCGCCACCGCCCGGCGGAAGGCGAACATGTGCGGGTACCAGTACGAGAGGATGTCCCGCTGATAGAAGACGTGGGACGTCAGCAGCGCTTCCGAGAACGTCGCGAGGACCGCGGTGGCCATCGCCGCCGCCGCGAGGCTTCGCCCCGCGAGGACCCGGCGGACAGGGCTCATGCGGACACGGGAAGAGACACGAGGGGCAGGCGCACGTCGAACTGCGTCCCCTGGTCGGCCGCGCTCCTCACCGTGATGTCGCCCCCGTGCTGCCGGACGATCTGGAAGACGATGGCGAGGCCCAGGCCGGCGCCCAGCCGGCCCGACCCCGGGAGAGGCTCGAAGAGGCGGCGCTGCTCGTCCCGGCCCATGCCGCGACCCTGGTCCCGGACGGTGAGGACGACGTCGCCGCCCGCGCGACGCAGGGTCACGTCCAGGCGGCCGCCGTCCGGCATCGCCTCGAGGCCGTTCCGGGCCAGGTTCCAGAACACCTGCGCGATCTGGTCGGGGTCGGCGAGGCACACGTGGGGACCCTCGTCCGCCTCGAAGCGGACCTCGTGGCTCGGCCCCAGCTCGACGGCGTTGCGGAGGAGCGTCACCGCCTCCTCCACCACCGGGCGCAGGTCCACCGGGTCGCGCGGGCGGGCGGGCGAGCGCGCCTGGTAGAGGAAGTGGTTGAGCGTGTCCGAGAGGCGCTTGGACTCGCGCGAGATGATGGAGAGGAGACGGCCCTGCTCGTCTCCGAGCTCGGGCTCGCCCATCAGGACCTGGGCGGAGCCCCGGATCGAGCCGAGCGGGTTGCGGATCTCGTGGGCGAGCTGCGCCGCCATCTCCCCCACCGCCGCCAGCTTCTCCTTCGTACGCACCTCCTCCTCCAGGCGCCGGATCTCGGTGAGGTCCTGGAACACCACCAGGTAGCCGCCGGGCGAGCCCTCCTGCGTGGCGAGGGGCGTCACCGAGACGCCCAGGTCGAGCGTCCGCCCGTCGGGGTGGCGATAGGAGATCTCGAGGCGCGCCAGGGCACGGCTCGCCGCGCGGGCGCTGAGCTCGACCGGGCCGAGCAGGGGCGACTGGAGCACGGCGCGCACGACGGAGCCCCGGAGGGTCGCCGGCGGAGCGCCCGAGGATCGACTCGCCGAACCGGTTCACGTAGAGGATCCGCCCTTCCGCGTCGGTGGTCATGAGCCCGCTCTGGATGCTGTTCACGATCACCTGGTTCAGCTCGCGCAGGTCCGCGACCTCGACCGCCGCCTCGAGCAGCTGCCGCCCGGCGCGCTGGAGGCTCTCGGCGAGGTAGGAGCCGAGGAGGGCCGCGGTCGCGCAGGCGACCCCGAGCACGAAGATCGAGTAGACGAGGAAGCGCGGCGGGAGCGCGAGCACGTCGGCGAGACCCTGGGAGTGCACGAGGCCCTCGCGCGCGGCGAGCAGGACGGCTCCGTAGAGAGCGGTGGCCAGCCCGGCCAGGCTGACCGCGCCCCGCCGGGGGACGAGCATCGTGGCGGAGAGCACCGACAGGGGGTAGAGCAGCAGGAAGCCGGTCCGGACTCCGCCGGTCAGGTGGACGAGCGCCGGTGATGATCAGCAGGTCCCCGACCACCTGGGCGTAGGCCAGAGCGCGGCCGGGCGGGTACGAAGCGGAGGGCGAGCCCGTGGAGCGACGGTGAGGGCGTAGGTCGCCCCGATCACGAAGTACAGGGGGTTGACCCGGAGCAGGGTCTCGGAGACGACCTCGACGTAGGTGGCGATGAAGAGGAGGGTGGTCACCATGACCACCCGGAACAGCATCAGCCGCCTGAGGCGAGCCTCGAGGTCGACGTTCATATGCACCGGCCGCGCGAAGCGCGGCCGGACCTAGGCCGTGATCCGCCCCCTCCCGCGCCTCCCCGTCGCCTCACGTGTTCCGGCTCTCCCCTCCGGAGGCGCTCGGTGAAGTCATCTTCATCGCCCTTCCGCCCGGCGCCGTGGCGCCGGGCGGAGCATCAGGAGAGCTTGCTGATGAGGTCGAAGAGCGGCAGGTACATCGCGATGATGATGCCGCCGACGGAGATCCCGAGGAAGAGGATCATGATCGGCTCCATCAGGGTCAGGAGGTTCGCCACCGCCTGGTCCACCTCCTCCTCGTAGAAGTCGGCGATCTTGCTCAGCATCGCGTCGAGGGCGCCCGTCTGCTCGCCGACGCCGATCATCTGGACGACCATCGGCGGGAAGACCCCCGTCTCCTTGAGCGGCTGGGCGAGGGTGAGGCCGCTCTCCACCCCCTTGCGCACGAACATGATCGCGTCCTCGATGATCGCGTTGCCCGCGGTGCGGGCGGTGATCTCGAGACCGTCGAGGATGGGGACGCCGGAGGAGATCAGGGTGGAGAGGGTGCGGCAGAACCGCGCCACCGCGATCTTCTGCATGAGGACGCCCGAAGATCGGGGCCTTGAGGACGACCTTGTCCACCACGCGGCGGCCGCCGTAGGTCGCGTAGTAGCGCCGGAAGGCGACCACCAGCAGGATGCCGCCGACGATGATGAACGGCAGCAGCCGCACGAACCAGTTGCTGAGCGCGATCACGAACCGGGTGGGCAGGGGCAGCTCGGCGCCGAGGCCGGCGAACATCGAGGCGAAGGTGGGGATGACCTTCCACAGGATGACCGCGATGACGATGCCGGCGATGCCGAGCACCGAGACCGGGTACACCATGGCGCCCTTGACCTGGGCCTTGAGCTTCACGTTCTTCTCGATGTAGGTGGCGAGGCGCTTCAGGATGGTGTCGAGGATGCCGCCCGCCTCCCCCGCCGCGATCATGTTCGTGAAGAGCTCGTCGAAGGCCTTCGGGTGCTTGCGCATGGCGTCGGCGAGGCTGGCCCCGCCCTCCACGTCCATGCGGGTCTGCTGCAGCACCTTGGCGAAGGTCTTGTTCTCCTGCTGGCCGCCGAGGATCTCGAGGCACTGCACGAGGGGGAGCCCCGCGTCGATCATGAC
Source organism: uncultured Acidobacteriota bacterium (assembly GCA_963697835.1). Taxonomy (GTDB): domain Bacteria; phylum Acidobacteriota; class Vicinamibacteria; order Fen-336; family Fen-336; genus DATBSL01. The sequence continues at coordinate 1,307,877 of CAVOPG010000002.1, forward strand.
CGAGAACTGGCGGGTGAAGATGGCGAGGTCCTTCGAGGGCACGCCGCCCGCCGAACTTCGGAAGCGCGATCTCGCGGCCCTTCTCCTTGACCGACGAGACCAGGATCTGGTCCCGCCGGAGGAGCTGCCATCACCGCTTCCTTGTTGTCGGCGACCCTCTCGCCGGACACGACCTTCCCGTCGCGCGTCTTGCCCTTCCAGACGAATGCAGGCACCTTTCCCTCCCGGAGCTAGCGGCCCGCCGGCCGCATGGGCGGACGGCCCCCGGCCTGCGGGGTCGAGAGGCCGGCGCCGCGGTTGATCATGTCCTGCAGCTCCTCGGGGTTCGAGCTGATGCCGAGGGCGGTCTGCAGCGAGATCTGCTTGGCGAAGTAGAGGCTGGCCAGGGACTGGTTGAACGTCTGCATCCCGTACTTCTCCTGGCCGGTCTGCATCGCGGAGTAGATCTGGTGGATCTTGTCCTCGCGGATCAGGTTGCGGACGGCGGGGTTGGGGACGAGGATCTCCATGGCGAGCGCGCGCCCGCTGCCGCTCGCGCGCGGGAGGAGGGACTGGCACATGATGCCCTCCAGCACGAGCGACAGCTGCGCCCGCACCTGCGACTGCTGGTGCGCGGGGAACACGTCGACGATGCGGTTGATGGTCTGGGAGGCCGAGTTGGTGTGCAGCGTGGCGAAGGTGAGGTGGCCGGTCTCGGCGATGCGCAGCGCGGACTCGATCGTCTCCAGGTCGCGCATCTCGCCGATGAGCACGACGTCGGGGTCCTCGCGGAGGGCGGCGCGCAGCGCGTTGGCGAAGGAGTGGGTGTCGGCGTGGACCTCGCGCTGGTTCACGACGCACTTCTTGTGCTGGTGGAGGTACTCGATCGGGTCCTCGACGGTGAGCATGTGCTCGTGGCGCTCGGAGTTGATCTTGTCGAGCATGGCGGCGAGGGTCGTGGACTTGCCGGAGCCGGTGGGGCCGGTGACGAGGACGAGCCCGCGCGGCTTGTCGCAGATCGTGGCGATCACCGGGGGCAGCCCCAGGTCCTTGAAGCCGCGGATCTCGTAGGGGATGGTCCGGTAGCACGCGGCCACCGCGCCGCGCTGCATGAACACGTTGGCCCGGAAGCGGGCGAGCCCCTTGATGCCGAAGCTGAAGTCCAGCTCGAGGTTCTCCTCGAACCGGTGCTTCTGGGCGTCGGTCAGCACGCTGTAGGCGAGCTGCTTCGTCTCGACCGGCGCTGAGCGGCGGCAGGTCGAGCGGGCGGAGCTTGCCGTCGACCCGGATCTGCGGCGCCGAGTTGGTGGTGACGTGGAGGTCGGTCCCCCCCATCTCCGTCATGGTCTTGAGCAGCTGGTGAAGGCTGACCGCCACGCCCTACCCCCTTCGTCGCGACACTTTAGGCCCGCCCCCCGGCTCGGGGAGTCGGGCACGAGCACCCGGCTAGAGAACCGTCTCGCGCAGGACCTCCTCGACGGTGGTCACGCCGTTCTTGATCTTCTCGAGGCCGCTCTCGCGGAGGGTGAGCATCCCCTCCTCGAGCGCCTTCCTCTTGATCTCGACCGCGGTGGCCCCGACCATGATGAGGTCGCGGATCCCCTCGCTGATCTCCATGACCTCGTAGAGGCCGACGCGGCCCTTGTACCCCGTGCCGTTGCAGGTCTGGCAGCCCTTGCCCTTCATGACCTTGAAGGTGCCGATCTGCGTCGGGGGTGAAGCCGATGTCGATGAGCGTCTTCGACGGCACGTTGGCCTCTTCGAACTTGCACTTCGAGCAGACGCGGCGCACGAGGCGCTGGGCCTGGATCAGGTTGACCGCGGTGCCCACCAGGAACGGCTCGATCCCCATGTTCACCATGCGCGACACCGTGGAGGGCGCGTCGTTCGTGTGGAGCGTCGAGAGCACGAGGTGCCCGGTGAGGGCGGCCTTGACCGCGATCTCCGCCGTCTCGTAGTCGCGGATCTCGCCGACGAGGATGATGTTCGGGTCCTGCCGCAGGAACGAGCGCAGCGCCGCCGCGAAGTTGAGGCCGATGTTCTCGCGGATCTGGACCTGGTTGATCCCCGGCAGGTTGAACTCGACCGGGTCCTCCGCGGTCATGATGTTCGTGTCGGGCTTGTTGAGGGCGGCGATGGCGGAGTAGAGCGTGTTCGTCTTGCCCGACCCGGTGGGCCCCGTGACCAGCACGATCCCGTACGGCTTGGAGATCGCGTTCTTGAAGCGGTCGAGCGAGTGCTGCTCGAAGCCCAGCTTGGTCATGTCCAGCATGAGCTTCGACTTGTCCAGCAGCCGCATGACGATCTTCTCGCCCCACAGGGTGGGCAGGACCGACACGCGGAAGTCGAGGTCGCGGCTGCGGTCCTCGACCTTCATCTTGATCTTGATGCGCCCGTCCTGGGGGAGCCGCTTCTCCGCGATGTCGAGCTTCGCCATGATCTTGACGCGGGAGATGAGCGGGTCCCGCAGCTTCATGGGCAGCGCCATCACGTTGTAGAGGATCGCCGTCGATGCGGAACCGGACGCGGAACTCCTTCTCGTACGGCTCGATGTGGATGTCCGAGGCCCCCCGCTTGAGCGAGTCCACGAGCAGCACGTTCGTCAGCTTGATGACGGGCGCGGCGTCGGCGGACTTGGCGAGGTTGCCGAGGTCGATCTCGTCGTCCTCGGTCTTGACCGTCTCGACGTCGGCGTCGGCTTCGCCCATCGAGTCGAGGTCGATCTCGGAGAGGCCGCCGATCGCGGCCATGTCGTCGACGCTGAGGGTCGGACCGTCCAGGACCTCCTTGATGCTGGTGCCCCCGCCCGCCCGGCGATCCCGTAGCCGCCCCCGGCGGGCCGCCGTCGTCCCGCCGCAGCTCCAGCGAGCGGGTCGAGCCGTAGTAGCGGTCGATCGCGTCCTCGAGCGCCGACTCCGAGGCCACGACCGGCTCCACGTTGTAGCCGGTCATGAACTTGATGTCGTCCATGGCGAACACGTTCGTCGGGTCCGCCATGGCGATCGTGAGCGTCGCCCCGGAGCGGGAGAGCGGCAGGACCTGGTACTTCCGCGCCGTCTCGGCCGGGATGATCTTGATGATCGCGGGGTCCACCTCGAAGTGGTCGAGGTTGATCGACGGGACGCCGTACTGCCGCGACAGCAGGCTCGTGATCTCCTCGTCCTTGACGAACCCCAGGCTGACGAAGGCCTTGCCGAGCTTGCCCCCGCTCATCTTCTGGTGGTTCAGCGCGTCCTGGAGCTGCTGAGGGGAAACCATGTTCTCCTTCAGCAGCAGCTCTCCGAGTTTGACGGGCATTCAGCGCTCAGCCAAGAAAAATCACGTCCCTAACGCCTATTTAGTCACCGGATGCTAACGCCCGGGTCTAGAGGTGTCAAGCCTCGATCGTGCCAGCTCGTGTCCGGATCCCGGTCATTCGTCCGCTCGCGGGCTGAGAATAGCACGTCGCGTGCCCACGGCTTGGTGAAATACGACACAGCCCAGGACGCTCTCACCGCCGGAGCCCGAGAACGAGGGCGGCGAGGCGCCCCGGCGCCGACAGGAGCAGGGCGGGCGCGCGCCAGGCGGGCCGGTACCGGAGCGTGACGACAGTGTCCCCTCCCTGGGTCGGGATCGCCTGGTACCGCCCGAACGCCGCCTGGAGCGGGACAGGGCCCGACCGATCCTCGGCTCTCCAGTCCGGATGGTAGCCGTCGAGGACCACGAGGAACCCCGGGGGGTCGCCGCCCTGAGCACGACGGTGTGGGGATCGATCCTCTCGTAGGCGACCCCTGACGTTGCCTCTCTTCCCGCTGTCCCCGCGAGGCCGGGAGGCCCCTCGAGGCTCGGAACGAAGAAGGCGCGCGGCAGCGGGTCCCGCAGCTCGTGGAGGCGGAGCGCCTCCCGGACCTCGCCGAACGGGATCTCGCCCCTCAGGGAGACGAGATCCTCCGGCAGTGGCTGGAACGACAGCACCCACCTCACGTTCGCCAGGCGGAGCCGGTCGTAGTGCTGGCGGAAGAGCGCCGGGCTCGCCTCGGCCACCGCGAGCGTCGAGCCCTCCGGCGCCAGGCCCATGCGGTCGATGTCGAAGGCGCCTTCGAGGCCGTCGAGGACCTGCGTTCGCGGCATCAGCGCCTGGCGGTCGAGGTAGAAGAGCCAGACGTCGGAGTTCCGCGCGGCGATGGCGGGACTCCAGTGCAACGGCGCGGAGTGGGCGACGCCGTAGGAGAACCAGCGGAACTGGCCCGCGGCGCGCGCGTCGTCGACCGCGTGCGCCACGGGCGGGCGCAGGTCGTAGAAGGCAGCCTCCGCCGACGGGTTGAGCTCGCCGTTGACGCGCAGGAGGTCGAGGAGCGCGAGGAGCCCGGCGAGCGTGGCGAGGCGCCCGCCGCGGACGAGGGCGAGGCCGGCGCCGAGGGCGACGGCGCCCGTCACGGCGAGCTCGAGAGGCCAGCGCGCGGCGATCACCTGCCGGGCGAGGGAGCCGCCGGCGGCCGGGATGACGGGGACGAGGGCGGTCGAGACGGCCGAAGGCGCCCGCGCAGCGGCGAGCGCCATGGCGAGGAGGAGCAGGCCGGGGACTAGAGAAAGCCAGGCCGGCCGCGACCGCCGGGCCCGATCGACGCCCTCGCCCGCCAGCAGCGCGAGGGCGAGGGTCGACGTGAGGAAGAACTTGACGGGTCCGCGCAGCGGGCCCATCAGCGGAGCGAGGAACGGAGCGAGCGGCCCGTGGGCACCGAGGCTGACCAGCACGCCCAGGGCGACGAGCCCCCAGAGCCGCGCGGGCCGGACGAGGCCCGCGCGCGCGGCGAGGAGCAGGACGACGGGGCCGAGGTAGAGGCTCAGGAAGAACGGTGAGCCGCCCGGGTAGAACGGCTGTCCCCAGTAGCCGACATCGCTGAAGGTGTGGGGATCGCCGAGGAAGCGGGGCAGCGCCGCCTCGAGCAGCACCGGCAGCGGCGCGGAATAGCTCAGGCCCACGTCGGGGGAGAAGCCCTGCCCCCGGGCGGTCCCGTGGAGCAGGGCCGCGGCGCCGAACAGCGCCGGCGCCGCGAGCGAAGCGGCCAGCACGAGGCTCCCCGCGGTCGCCACGGCGGCCCGCTTCCCCGGCCAGCGCGGCAGGAGGACGAGCGCGAAGAGCGCCGTCTGCAGCACCGTTTCGGCGCCGAGGGTGGCGGCCTGTACCGCCAGCACGAGGGCGAGGGTGGCGGCACGGCGCCGGCTCGGGGCTTCGGCGAGCGCGAGGAACCGCTCGACGGCGAGCGGGGCCCAGGCCGCGGCGAGGAAGACCGGGTAGAGGACGGACCCGAGCATCAGCCCGGACAGCCCGAACACTCCGCCCGACACGGCGGCGCCTGCCGGGGACACGCCGAGGCGACGCGCGAGGGCGGCGGCGCCGGCCATCGCGACGAGGACGTGCAGCGGAGGCGAGACGGCGAGCGTCGCTCGCGGGCCTCCCAGCAGCAGCAGGGCGAGGTGAACCGGGTAGGCCATGAGGAACGGCGCGCCGGCGTCGGCCCCGGGGTGCCAGAGCGGCCACACCCCCTGCGCGAGCGCTCTCGAGACGAACACGAGGTCGGGGTAGTAGGTAACGCCAACGTCCCGGTAGTAGAGAACCCGGCCCGCGAAGAGCGGCCCTCCGAAGAGCCAGGCCACCGCGGCCAGCGCGAGCGCGCAAGCGACGAGGGCGCGGTTGGTCATGGTCGGGGCGCATGTTAGCATCCGCCCCGTGACGCGCCCCCGGGCCGTCCTGCTCCTTTGGCTCCTTCTCACGGCCTGGACGGACGCCCTCTACACTCGGGCGGCGCTGCAGCCGCCGCCCGGACGCGCCTTCGCCGGCACGTTCCACTGGATCGACGACTTCTACAACTACGCCTCGTACGCGCAGCAGTCGGAGGACGGGGCGTTCCTCTTCCGCAACAAGCTCGTGGAGCCGGCGGAGGCCCGCCCCGAGATCGTGAACCTGGAGTGGTGGCTCGTCGGCCGCGTCTCTCTCGCCCTCGGGCGCCGCCCCTTTCTCGCCTACCGGATCCTGGCCGCCATCGCGTCGCTCGCCCTCGTGGCCGGCATCGCGCGCTGGCTCGACCGGGCGGGGGTGAAGCCGGCGCACCGCGTGCCCGCGCTCGCCCTCGTCCTCTTCGGCGGGGGCGCAGGCGGGCTCCTCTTCGAGCTCACCGACCTGCCGGCCCGGCGCTGCCTCGATCTCTCCGTCGGCCTGTTCCCTTTCCTCGAGGTGCTGGCCAATCCCCACTTCCTGACGGGTACCGCGCTGCTGGTGTGGGCTCTGTGGTGCTTCGCGAGCGTCCCCGCGCCGGCTGGGCCCGTGCTCGGAGCCTCCCTCGGAACGGTGCTGGCGCTGGCGCGGCCCTACGACGCGGCGCTCCTCGCCGGCGTCGAGGGCCTCGCCGTGCTCCTGACCGCCCCCGCACGCGAGTGGCCGCGACGGCTCGCTCCGGTGGCGGCTCTCGCGCCGGTCCTCGCGTACGACGCATGGCTCTTCCTGTTCAACCCCCGCCACTCGGCCTTCTCGAGCTCGCTCTATGCGGCGTTCCACCCGACGCCCGTCGACCTCGCCGCGGCCCTCGGCCCGGCCCTCCTCCTCGCCCTGACGGCCCTGCGCGCGCGCGACGGCGCAGGGTCCGCCCACCGCCTGCGTCTCGCGCTGTGGGCGACGATGGCGCTGCTCGCCTTCGTGCTTCGACCCGTCTCCTTCTCCTTCCAGTTCGCGGTGGGAGTGGGTGTCCCCCTCCTCGTCCTGGGTGCGGTCGGGCTCTCCCGGTACGAGCCTCGCTGGACGGCCCTCGCCGCCCTCGTCCTGTCGACGAGCGCCGTCGTGGCGACCCGCATCACTCTGGCGGAGGACCCTGCCTGGTTCGTCCCCCGGGAGAGGCTGGCGGCGGGGCTGGCGCTGCGCGGCCCGTGCCGGCCCGGAGACCGCGTCCTCGCGCCGCCCGACATCGGCCTCTATGCCCTGGGACTCTCCGCGTGCCACGCGTTCGTCTCCCACCCCGCCGCCCCCGACTACGCGGAGCGCCTGGCTGAGGCGCGCGCCTTCTATGCCTTGTCGCCCCCGGCGGCCAGGGCCGGGCTCCTCGACCGGCACGGGGTCACGCACCTCGTGCTCCCGGCCGACGCGGGGCCGCGCCCCGTGGCGTGGCTGGGGCCGGACACGCCGTTCCGGGTCGTGGCACTCGTGGGCCAGGGATCCAGCCGGATCGCGATCTACGCCCGCGTACCGGCCCCCGTGAATGGCGTACGGTTAAGATAGCGCCGTGAGCCCGCCCAACGGCAACCCGATCGCGTTCTCCCGCCCGTGGTTCGACGCGCGGGAGGAGGCGGCGGTGCGGGAGGCCCTCGCGGGCCAGGTCTCCGGCGACGGCCCCATCGGCCGCCGGGTCGAGGCTCGGCTCGCCGGACAGCTCGGGGCCTCCCGGGTTCTCCTCACGACCTCGGGAACGCACGCGCTCGAGCTGGCGCTCCTCGCCCTCGGCGTCGGGCCGGGCCGGGAGGTCGTGTGCCCGTCGTTCACCTTCGTCTCGAGCGCGAACGCGGTGCTCCGGGTGGGCGCCCGTCCCGTCTTCGCCGACATCGAGGAGGCGACTCTCGGCCTCGACCCCGCGGACGTCGAGCGGCGGCTCACGACGCGGACGGCCGGATTCCTCCCCGTGCACTACGCCGGCGTCGCCCCGGACATGGAGGCGCTCCTGGGCCTCGCGCGCGCCCGCGGCCTCCTCGTCGTGGAGGACGCGGCGCAGGGGCTGGCCGCGACCTGGCGGGGGCGGGCCCTCGGCACGCTGGGCGACGCGGGATGCATCAGCTTCCACGAGACGAAGAACGTCACGTGCGGCGAGGGCGGCGCCCTCGTGCTCGGCGACCCCGAGATCGCCCGCCGGGCCGAGATCGCCCGCGAGAAGGGCACGAACCGCGCCGCGTTCTTCCGCGGCGAGGTGGACAAGTACACCTGGGTGGCGGAGGGCTCGAGCTACGTGCTCTCGGACGTCCTCGCGGCCATCCTCGACGCCCAGCTCGACAAGCTCGCGGAGATCCAGTCGCGCCGGGCGGCGGTCGTGGCGCGCTACCGCGAGGGTCTCGCCGGCTGGGCGGCGGAGCGCGGCGTGCGCCTTCCCCCCGAGCTGCCCGAGCGCGGGCCGAACCACCACCTCTTCTTCCTCCTCTACCCGGAGCCGCGGCTGCGCGACGCCGCGCTCGTCTCGCTCCGGGCGCAGGGGATCATGGCGACGTTCCACTACGTGCCCCTCCACTCGGCACCCCACGCGCGGCGCCTCGGCCTGGACGTCGAGCTGCCGGTGACCGAGCGGGTGGCCGCCACCCTGCTGCGCCTGCCGCTCCACCCGCAGCTCACCCCGGAGGAGATCGACCGCGTCGTCGCCGCGGTCCGTGAGACGGGGTCGTGCGCGTGAGCGGAGGCGCCCCGCACCTCAGCCTGGTGCTGGCCTGCTACAACGAGGCCGAGCACCTCCGGGCGAGCTTCACCGAGATCCGCGAGACGCTGGAGCAGGCGGGCTTCTCGTTCGAGGTGATCTTCGTCGACGACGTCAGCCGAGACGGCACGCGCGCACATCCTCGAGGAGATCGTGGCCGCCCACGCAGCACCTCGACCTCCGCGTGATCCTCCACGAGGCGAACCGCGGCCGCGGCGCGACCGTCACCGACGGCTTCCGCGCGGCGCGCGGGGAGATCGCCGGCTACCTCGACGTGGATCTCGAGGTGCACTGCCGGTACGTCCCGTCGCTCGTGCGGGCGATCGAGGGCGGGGCCGACGTGGCCACCGTGCGGCGCATCTACGCCCTCCAGCTGCTCTCGCTCGACCGCTACTTCATGAGCCGGGGCTACTCGTTCCTCGTCCGCCACCTCCTCGGCGTCCCCTTCCGCGACACGGAGACCGGCTTCAAGTTCTTCCGACGGGAGAAGGTCCTCCCGCTCCTCGACGAGATCGAGGACGGGGGCTGGTTCTGGGACACGGAGTTCATGGTGCGGGCGGCGCGGCGAGGGCTCAGGGTGGCCGAGATCCCGGGGGCCTACATCCGGCGCGAGGACAAGACCTCGACGGTGCGGGGCCTGCGCGACTCGGTCCGCTACTTCCTGGCGCTTCTCCGCTTCCGCCGGCGGCTGCGGAGCGCGGCGTCGTGAAGGCGCTCGGCGAGATCGGGTGGGGCCGGGCGGCGCGCTTCGGCTTCTTCACCCTCGCGATGGTCCCCTATCGCCTGGCCCTCTTCCCCCAGCTCCGAGCCCCCTGGCTGCGGCTCCTCGGCGCGCGCGTGGGGCGCCGGGCCGTCCTCCACGACGTGCGGTTCTTCAACCTGTACCGACGAGGGCTCGTCGGGCCTCGAGATCGGGGACGAGTGCTTCGTCGGAGACGAGTGCCTCCTCGACCTCGCCGAGGGTGTGACGCTCGAGCGCCAGGTGACCCTCGCCGAGCGCGTGCTCATCCTCACCCACACGAACGTCGGCTATCGCGACCATCCGCTGCAGGCCGTTCTTCCCGGCCGCGGCCGCGCCCGTCGTCGTCGAGGCGGGCGCGTTCCTCGGGGCGAACGTGACCGTCCTGCCCGGCATCCGGGTCGGGCGGGCAGTCGTTCGTCGCCGCCGGCAGCGTCGTCACCGCAGACGTCCCGCCGCGCACCCTGGTCGCGGGCGTCCCCGCCCGCGCGGTGCGGACGATCGGCTGAGGCGTGGCCGCCCCGCCACCGAACGACGTGCGTCACGAGCTCCGAAGCGCCGGCCTCGTCGCCCTCGTCGCCATCGCACCTTTCCTTCGCGGCCTCCTCTCCGCCGCCAGCTTCTACTTCCGCGACCTCTCCCTCTACTTCCTTCCCGTCCGGCGCTTCGCCCTCGAGGGCCTCGCCGCCGGCGAGGTGCGCCTGTGGAACCCGTACGTCCACGAGGGCGTGCCCCTGTCGCTGCCCGCCGTCGGGTACCCGGTCGACCTCCTCCAGCTGCTCCGCCCCGACGAGGCGGGCATCTCGGCCGTGCTCGCTCTCCACGTGCCCCTCGCGGCGCTCGCCTTCTTCGCTCTCTCGCGCGCGCTGTCCTTGCCTCGCATCGCCGCCGTCGGCGGCGGGCTGGTGTACGCGCTCGGGGGCTTCCTGCTGTCGAGCCTGAATCTCTACGTCTACCTGCAAGCGGCCGCGTGGGCGCCGCTCCTCGTGCTCACCCTCGTCCGGACGCTGGCGGGGGGCGGCCGTGGCGCCGCCGCGGCAACGGCCGTCGTCTTTGCCGCCGCCCTCTCGACGACCGGCGTCGAGATCGTGGCGCAGGCGCTCGTCGCCGGGATCGTGCTCGGCGGCCGGCCGGCGGGACGTCCGGAGCCCCCGGAGCTGGGTGCTCCTCACCCTGGCCCTGGGCCTGGGCATCGCGATCGCGGCGCCGGTTCTCGTGCTCGTGTCCGGCCAGCTGGCGGGCAGCGCCCGGGGCCACGGCTTCCCGACGGACGTCGTGCTGGCTCATTCGGTCCACCCGTTCACCCTCCTCCAGACTCTGGTCGGCGGGCTGTACGGCAACCTGCAGAACCTCGCGGGTGAGTGGTGGGGGCAGAACTTCTTTCCCCGAGGCTTCCCTTACTGGCTGAGTCTCTACCTCGGCGCCGCTACCCTGGCCGTCACGTGGGTCGGAGTCCGCTCCGGGCACCCGCTCGCCCGCCGGCTGCTCGTGCTCGTGGCGCTCGGCCTCGTCGTGTCCGTCGGCCGCTGGGCCGGGCTCGCGCCCGTCGTGGAGGCGCTCTCCCCCCTTCGCCTCTTCCGCTTCCCGGTGAAGGCCTTCTACACCGTCCACCTCGCCGTCGCCCTCCTCACCGCGATCGGCCTTCAATCCCTCGCGAGCGCCGACGACTGGCGTCCTTGGCGGCGCCTCGTCGGGGCCGCCGGCGGCCTCGGCGCGCTGCTGGCGCTCGCACCGCTCGTGCCGCGCCTCCTGCCCGCCGCCACCGCCGCGTTCGCGAGCCGCGTCTTCCCGCCCGGTCTGTCCGCCGCGGCCCGCCCGGCCCTCATCTCATACGTTCTCGGTGACGCCGCGGTCGGAGGCGCCGTCGCGCTGGCCGCCGCCGGCGTCGGTGTCCTGGTCCTGCGGCGCGCGATCGCCGCGCCACGCGCCGCGGCGATCGTGGTGGCCCTCGTCGCCGCGGACCTCCTGAGGACCGGGGCTGGCCTCAACCCGATGGTGACGGCGGCCTTCTTCCGGCCTTCGCCGCAGCTCGAGGCGCGCCTCGACTCGTTGCGGGACGGCCGGGTGTTCACGTGCTCTCTCGACGAGAGCCCGTCCTACCTGGCGGGGCGCCTCGCGAGGTCCGCCGACCAGGAGGCGTGGAGCTTCGCCCTCCTCCTCGAGACGCTCACCCCGGCCTTCAACGTGCCCTTGCGCGTGAGCACGGCCATGAGCCCCGATCTCACGATGCTCGTCCCCGGCGAGCGGATCCTCTCTCCCGCCGAGGCGTCGTGCCGCGATCTGGACGCGATCCTGCCGCGGCTGCGCGACGCCGCGGTCCGCACGATCCTCGCGGCGGACGAGCTCCGCCACCCCGAGCTCGAGCCGGACGGCACGCTCGCCGCGGTGCGCGTCGCGCCCGTCGCCGTGCACGTCTACCGGCTGCGGGACCCCCGGCCCCGCGCCGAGGCCCTGGGCCCCGCGCGGGTCGTCGAGACGAGCTTCGGAGCGAACCGGGTGCTCCTCGTCGTCGAGTCGAACGGACCGGCGGAGGTGGTCCTGCGCGACGGCTGGGCCCCGGGCTGGACGGCGCGCGTCGAGGGACGGCCGGCCCCCCTTCGCGCGCACGGCCGTCACCGCTCGGTGCCGGTGCCCGCCGGGCGCAGTCGGGTGGAGATGGTCTACCGGCCTCCGGGGCTCGCGGAAGCGCTCGCCGCGTGCGGGCTCGGCCTCGTCGCCGCGCTCGTCCTGGCGCGCCCGGGAAGGCGCCGGGATGGGTTCTCCGTTTGACTGGTCGGCGCGGCGTAGACTACCATTTCCCGTGCACGGCGACGCCAAGCCGAACCGGGCCATCGTCGCGATCATTCCCGCCCGGTTCGCCTCGACGCGCCTCCCCGGCAAACCCCTCGCCGACATCCACGGCAAGACGCTCGTCGAGCGGGTGTGGGAGCGCGCCCGCCGGGCGGCCCGGGTGGGCCGCGTGGTGGTGGCCACCGACGACGAGCGGATCGCGGACGTCGTGCGCCGCTTCGGCGGCGAGGCGCTCATGACCTCCCGCGACCACGCGACCGGCACGGACCGGCTCGCCGAGGCCGCGCGGGCGATCGAAGCCGAGGTGGTGGTGAACGTGCAGGGCGACGAGCCCATGCTCGACCCCGCGGGGATCGACGCGGCGGCGGGCGCGCTCCTCGACGACCCGTCGCTCCCGATGTCGACGCTGTCGCTCCCGCTGCGGACGATCGAGGAGATGCTGGCCCCGTCCGTCGTCAAGGTGGTGGCCGACGCGCGGGGCGACGCGCTCTACTTCTCGCGCAGCCCGATCCCCTACGTCCGCCTCGGGAGAGGCGACGACCTGCGGGCCGCGGCGGAGGCGGCGGTCGGGCGGGGTCTCGCCCGCAAGCACGTCGGGCTCTACGCGTACCGTCGCGAGGCGCTCCTTCGCTTCGCGTCGCTTCCCCCCTCGCCTCTCGAGGAGGCCGAGGGGCTCGAGCAGCTCCGCGCCCTGCACCACGGCATGAGGATCCGCGTCGTGCCGATGGACGGGGAGGGCGGTGTCGCGGTCGACACTCCCGAGGACCTCGAGCGCGTGCGCGCGCTCCTTCTCCCCGAGAAGGGAAGGGACGTTTGACCAAGTACATCTTCGTGACGGGCGGGGTCGTCTCGTCGCTCGGGAAGGGCCTCGCCTCCGCCTCGATCGGCGCGCTGCTCGAAGGGCACGGCTTCCGGGTCGCAGATGATGAAGTGCGATCCCTACATCAACGTGGACCCGGGCACGATGAGCCCCTACCAGCACGGCGAGGTCTACGTCACGGAGGACGGGGCGGAGACCGACCTCGACCTCGGGCACTACGAGCGCTTCACGCACTGCGAGACGTCGAAGGCCTCGAACGTCACCACCGGCAAGATCTACGGCTCGGTCATCGCCAAGGAGCGCCACGGGGACTACCTCGGCCGCACCGTCCAGGTGATCCCCCACATCACCGACGAGATCAAGGCCTCGATCCGGGCGGTGGCGAAGGACGCCGACGTGGTGATCGTGGAGATCGGGGGCACGGTCGGCGACATCGAGAGCCTGCCGTTCCTCGAGGCGGTCCGCCAGTTCCGCCAGGACGTGGGCCGCGAGAACGCGATCTTCGTCCACCTCGCCCTCGTCCCCTGGATCGCCACCGCCCACGAGCTCAAGACGAAGCCCATGCAGCACAGCGTGCGCGAGCTGCGGGCGATCGGCATCTCGCCGAGCGTCCTCCTCGGCCGCACCGACCGCCTCCTCTCCCCCGACATCAAGGCCAAGCTCGCGCTCTTCTGCGACGTGCCCGAGGAGGCGGTCATCACCGCCCGGGACGTGGAGACGATCTACGAGGTCCCGATCGCCCTCTCCCGCGAGGGGCTCGACGAGATCATCCTGAAGCAGCTCGACCTCCGCAGCCCCGGCCGCGACGTGTCGGCCTGGGAGGACCTGGTCCGGACGATCAAGAACCCGAAGGGCGAGGTCACGATCGGGATCGTGGGCAAGTACGTCACCTTCGAGGACTCCTACAAGAGCCTCAACGAGGCGCTCTCCCACGGCGGCTTCGGCAACGAGGTCAAGGTGGTGCGGCGCTGGGTCGAGTCCGACGAGCTCGACTCCGCGAACGCCCCCGAGAAGCTCGGCGGGGTGGACGGGATCCTCGTGCCCGGCGGCTTCGGCAGCCGCGGCACCGCCGGGATGGTGGCGGCCGCGGAGTACGCGCGAAAGACCGGCACTCCCTACTTCGGCATCTGCTACGGCTTCCAGTGGGCGGTGACGGAGTTCGCGCGGAACGTCTGCGGCCTCGCCGGCGCCAACTCGACCGAGGTGGACCCCGACACGCCGCACCGGATCATCTACAAGCTGCAGGACCTCCTCGGGGTCGAGGAGATGGGCGGGCACCATGCGGCTCGGCTCCTACACGTGCCTGCTGAAGCCCGGCTCGCGCGCCGCCGCCATCTACGGGGCCGGCGGAGGTCCGCGAGCGCCACCGCCACCGCTACGAGTTCAACCAGGCCTACCTGAAGACGGTCGAGGACCACGGCCTCGTGGTCTCGGGCAAGACCCCCGACGGGAAGTTCGTGGAGATCGCGGAGCTGCCCGACCACCCGTGGTTCGTGGCCGTGCAGTACCACCCCGAGTTCAAGTCGAAGCCGCTCGCCCCGCACCCGCTCTTCCGGGACTTCGTGCGCGCGAGCGTCGAGAACCGCGGGCCCGCGCCGGCGCGACCGGTCCCGGCGAGAGAGCCGGTCTCGCGGTCGTGAGCGCCACGAGCCTGCTCACGACCGACGGCCTCTGGCGGGCCCTCACCCGGCCGCGGCCGCCTCTTCCTGATCGCCGGCCCTTGCGTGATCGAGAGCCCGACCCACCCCCACCGGGTGGCGGCGCGGGTCAAGGCGATCACCGCCGAGCTCGGCATCCCCTACGTCTTCAAGGCGAGCTACGACAAGGCCAACCGCTCGAGCCTCGGCTCCTACCGCGGGCCGGGGCTGGAGCGGGGCCTCGAGATCCTGGCCTCGGTGCGCGAGCGGCACCGCGTCCCGATCCTGACCGACGTGCACGAGGTGGCCCAGGTCGACAAGGCGGCGGCGGTCGCCGACGTGCTGCAGATCCCGGCCTTCCTCTGCCGGCAGACCGACCTCGTGCTCGCCGCCGCCGCCACCGGCAAGATCGTGAACGTCAAGAAGGGCCAGTTCATGGCGCCGTGGGACATGAAGGCAGTCCTGGAGAAGGCCGCCTCCACCGGCAACCGGCGGATCATGGTGACCGAGCGCGGGTTCACGTTCGGCTACAACAACCTCGTCGTGGACATGCGCTCCTTCCCGGTGCTGCGCTCCTTCGGCTTCCCCGTCGTCTTCGACGTCACCCACAGCGTGCAGCGGCCGGGCGGCCTCGGCGACCGGTCGGGCGGGGACGCGCACTTCATCGACACGCTCGGGCCCGCCGGCGTCGCCGCCGGGGTGGACGGCCTCTTCATGGAGGTCCACGAGAACCCGGCGCGGGCGCTCTCGGACGGGCCCAACGCCTACCGGCTGGGGCGCCTGCGCGCGCTGCTCCTTCGCCTGGAGCGCGTGCGGCGGGCCGCCCACGCCGCCCGCGACTGACCGGCGCCGAAGCCGGGTTAGGATTGGCGCGATGTCCCGCGAGACCGCGCGCAAGGTGCTGGAGATCGAGGCGGAGGCGATCCGCGAGCTGATCCCGCGCCTCGACGAGACCTTCGACCGGGCGGTGGAGACGCTCCTCGCCTGCTCGGGCCGGGTGGTGGCGACCGGCATGGGCAAGAGCGGGATCATCGCGCAGAAGATCTCCGCCACCCTCGCCTCCACCGGCAGCCCCTCGCTCTTCCTCCACCCCGCCGAGGCCATCCACGGCGACCTCGGCCGGATCGTGAAGGGAGACGTGCTGCTCGCCGTCTCCCACAGCGGCGACACGGAGGAGATCCTCGCCCTCGTGCCGTGGCTCAAGCGGCTGGGCTCGCCGGTCGTCGCCCTCACCGGGAACGCCCGATCGCCGCTGGCGCAGGCGGCCGACGTGCACCTCGACGTCTCGATCCGCGCCGAGGCCTGCCCGCTCGGCCTCGCCCCCACCGCCTCGACCACCGCTGCCCTCGCCATGGGCGACGCGCTCAGCATGTCCCTCCTCGAGCGGCGCGGCTTCACCGTCGAGGACTTCGCGGTCCTCCACCCCGGCGGGCGGCTCGGCAAGAAGCTCCTCCGCGTCGAGGACCTCATGCACACCGGGGACGACGTCCCGCGGGTGGGGCCGGACACGCGCGATGAAGGACGTGCTGTTCGAGATGACCCGGAAGCGGCTCGGCCTCACCACGGTCGCCGGGGAGGACGGGACGCTCCTCGGGATGATCTCGGACGGCGACCTGCGGCGCCAGATGGAGCGCCACGGCTACGCCCTCCTCGACCGGAAGGCCGCGGAGTGCATGACCCGCAATCCCGTGCTCGTGGGGCGCCGCGAGCTCGCCACGACCGCCCTCGACATCATGGAGACCCGCAAGATCACGTCCCTGCTGGTCACCGACGCCGGAGGCCGCGTCGAGGGCGTCCTGCACCTGCACGACCTCTGGAAGACGGAGATGATCTAGGCGGGATGACCGACACCGCGCTCCTCGCCGTCCTCCTGGCCACCGCCGCCGGCGCGCTCGCGGGGGGCGCGTGGGTCGCCGGCCGCAGGAAGGCCGGCGAACGCCAGCGGCCCGGCCTTCCGCTCCTCTCCCCACTACACGGAGGGTCTACACTGCCTCGCCACCGGCCAGCTCGAGGCGGCAATCCACGAGCTCGGCAAGGTCCTGCGCGAGCACAAGGACGCGGTGGAGGTGCAGCAGGTGCTGAGCCACCTCTACCGCGAGGTGGGCCAGGTGGAGCGCGCGATCGAGATCCACCGGGGGCTCCTCGCGCGTCGAGACCTCACGCGGGCCGAGCGCGCCTACGCGCTCGCCAGCCTCGGGACCGACTACCGCAAGGCCGGCTTCCTGGACCGCGCCACGCAGGCCTACGCCGACGCGCTGGACGTCGATCCGAGGAACCTCCACGCCCTCGCCGGCCAGCAGAAGCTCCACGAGGAGCAGCGCCAGTGGCGCGAGGCCTACGAGATCCAGACCCGGCTCGCCCGGATGCGCAAGTCGGACGACGGGCTGGTGCTCGGCTTCCTGCAGGTGGAGATGGGGCGCGAGGCCCGGCGCTCCGGCCGGCGCGGACGCGGCGGAGGAGGCGTTCCGCACCGCTCTCTCGCTCGACCGGCGTGTCTTCCCCGCCCACCTCGCCCTCGCCGAAGTGCTCGCTCGAGCGCGACCCCCGCCGCGCGGCCCAGGTCCTGGAGGACGCGATCGCGGCCGCGCCGGAGCGGGCGTACCTCGCCTTCGCCGCCCTGCAGGGGGCCTACGCCGCGATGGGCGAGCCCTCGCGCTTCGCGGCGCTCTGCGAGCGCCTCGTGGGCCAGGACCCGCGCGACTTGCGGGCCCGCCTCGCCCTCGCCCGCCAGCTGCGCGACGGGGGACAGGCCGAGGAGGCGCTCGGCCTCCTGCTGCGGGCCCTCGAGGCCAACCCCCACGTCCTCCTCGTCCACCTCGAGGTCTGGCGCACCCTGCGCGCCCTCGGGACGCTGGGGCCGGAGGAGCAGCGCTACGTGGCCACCGTCGAGGAATCGGCCCTCTACGTGGACCCGCACATCTGCACGGTCTGCCGCTACCGCGCCGACGACATGCTCTGGCGCTGCCCGCACTGCCACGAGTGGAACACGTTCGTGGAGGAGCGGGTCGGGCCGGCGGCGGGGACGCGTTGAGCCGGCTCTCCCCTGCGTCCCTCGTCCTCGCCGTCCTCCTCGCCGCGGCTCTCGTCGTCCGGCCCCTCGCCCACGGCGTGCCCGCCTCGACCGTCCTCGCCTTCTGGGCGACGACCCTCGGCCAGGTGGTCGTGCCGGGCGTCCTGCTCTGCCGCGGAGCCCGGTTCGGCCCGGCCCACGACGGGTGGCTCCTCCTCGGCCAGGGCACGACGCTCGGCCTCGCCCTCCAGGGCCTCGCGATGCTGGCCGGCCGCGCGCTCGGCGCGCCGTGGCTGAGCGCCGTCGTCGCGCTCGCCACGGCCGTCCTCGGGCTCGCCCTCGAGAGGCGTGCGGGGGAGGGGCCGCGCGCGGCCGCTCGCCCAGCCTCGTCGCTCGTCCTCGCGGTGGCGCTCACCGGCGCTCTCCTGCAGCCCCTCGCGTCGGCGGAACGGGTGGGCTCGCCCTTGCCGTTCGACCTCCTTTTCCACGCCGGCACCGCGGGCGAGCTGCGACACCGTTGGCCTCTCGAGGATCCGAGGGTGGCGGGGGTCCCGCTCCACTACCATCTCCTCGCCTACGCCCTGCCGGTCGAGGCCGCGGACCTCGCCGGCGCACCGCTCGCCGACCCTCTCTTCGCCCTGGCCCCGCTGCTGTGGGTGAGCCTCCTGGCCCTGCAGGCGGCGAACGCCGGCCGCGTGCTCTTCGGAGACGGCCGAGCTGGCGCCATCGGAGCCGCCGTCGTCCTCCTGCACACCGATCCCGGCCGCTTTCTCGGCCTCGCGCCCGGCGCCTTCAACAGCCACCTCGCCACCGGGATCTACGGAAGCCCCACGACCGTGTGCGGCCTCATCCTCCTGTCCGGCCTCGCGGTGTCGCTCGAAGCCTGGATCGACCGGGGGGAGCGCCGACACCTCGTCGCCCTCTTGCTGCTGGCCGCGGCCGCGAGCGGTGCGAAGACGACCGTGCTCCCCGTGGTGCTCGCGGGGATCGCCGTGGCCGCGCTCCGCGCGCTCGCCCTCCGACGGCCGGTGGAGCTCCGGCGCTGGGCCGCCGCTCTCGCCGTCGTCGCGGTGGGCGGCGCACCGCTGACCCTGTGGCAGACGCATGGCGCCGAGAGCTACTCCGGCATGGCGCGGCTCGGGCTCGGGGTGGCCTTCTCGAGCTCGGGCTTCGCCGCTGCCGTCGGCCACGCGCTGGGGCCGACGGCCGTGAGCGGCCTCGCGGCGCTCCCGGCGCTCGGGCTCTGGCTCGTCGCCTACCTCGGGCTCGCGGGCGTGGCGGCCTTCCTTTGGCTCGTCCGACGGAAGGACCGGCTGAGCCCAATCCAGGCGTGGGCCCTGGGCCTGGTGTGCGTGGGAGTGGCGGCGAGCCTCCTCCTGGACGTGCCCGGCCTCTCGCAGCTCTTCCTCCTGTACAACGGGCAGCTCGTCCTCGCCCTCTTCGCGGGGGCCGGGCTCGCCCAGGCCCTGCGTCGGCCGCGAGGCCTCCGTGAGTTCGCGGCGCCTTTGGCTCTCGCCCTCGCCGCCTTGCCCACGATCGACCACTTCGCCCGCGCCCTCCCGGCCGCGCTCCGCGCCGATGCCGCGGCGGCGGCGTGGACGCCGTCCCCCGTCGAGCGGGAATACTCGGAGGGTCTCGCCTGGCTCCGGGCCCACGCCAGCCGCGACGCGGTCGTCTGGGCGGACAACCCCTCGCTCCTCCTCTCGGCCTTCGGCGAGGTGCGGCTCTACCACGAGAACGGGCTCTACTCGGCGCGCGCGTGGCGGGTGGGGCCCTCGCGCGAGCCGTGGCCCGAGAGGGTGGCGCTGCAGGAGCGCCTGCTCCACCGGGCGGACGCGGCCACCGTGGCCGAGGCGCGGCGTGCGGTGGGCCGGGGCCCGCGGCTCCTCGTGGTCGCGGACTTCGTGCAATCGCGGGTCGAGGCGGGCCTGGTCGTCGCGTCGTTGGGCGCCGTGCCGCCCCTCCTTCTCCTGCCAGACGAGCTCTTCGCCCGCCGCTTCCGGAACGGGGCGCTGCACGTGTACGAGGCTCGCGACGACGGGTCACCCAGGTGAGGGCGGTCATGGAGTGGAAACGGGCCGTCGCGCGGCACGAGGCCAGCAGCACCGCGCTCGCCCTCGCCACCCTCGCGCTGATCACCTTCCTTCCCCTCGTGCTCGGTCGCGTGCTCTTCGAGCGCGACATCCAGTCCTACTGGTTCGCCGAGGTCGAGACCTTCGTCGGGACCGTGGCCGCCGGCTGCTGGCCGGTCTGGGACCCGTGGGTGGCGTTCGGCCAGCCGATGCTGGCGAAACCAGACACCCAGGTGCTCTACCCTTTCACCTGGCTCAACCTGATCCTGCCCCTCGGCCTGGCCTACACGGTGTTCGTGCTCGCGCACCTCGTGCTGTCGGGCCTCGGGCTCTTCCGCCTGGCCCGCCGACTGGGAGCCGAAGGGTGCGGAGCCCTCGTGGCCGCCGCCGTCTGGATGCTGTCCGGGCCGCTCGTCTCCATGGCCGGCGTCTGGCACCACTTCGCGGGGGCCTCCTGGATGCCGTGGGTGCTGGAGGCCGCGGAGAGCGCCTCCGCCTCCGGCGGGAGGCCGCGGCACGTGCTCCGCTGGGGTCTCCTGACGGGCCTCCAGGTGCTCGCGGGCTCCGCCGACGTGGCGGCCATGACCGCTCTCGTCGCGGCCGTCCTGATGGCTCGTCACATTGGTTCTCCGGGCGGTGGCAAGTGGGCCCGTCTCCGCATCGCCGGCGGGGCACTCTGCGCCGTGGCCCTGGGGCTGGGTCTGTCGGCCGCGCTCTGGGTGCCCACGCTCGACGTGGCAATGCGCTCCGCACGCTGGAGCCTGCCCGCCTCCGCTCAGCAGTTCTGGTCTCTCCATCCGCTGTCCCTGCTGCAGCTGGGCTTGCCGCTCTTCCTCGTGGATCTGCCCCTGCAGGCGGAATGGCGCCAGAGGCTCTTCGAAGGCCGGGAGCCCTTCCTGGAGTCCGTGTACCTCGGCTTGCCCGTTCTCGCGCTGGCCGGGGCCGCGCTTCTCGGGCGCGCCCGGCACGCGCTCTTCCTCACGGGAGTCGCCGTCTTGTCGGGCCTGGTCGCCCTGGGCCGCCACACGTTCTTCCACGCCGCGGTCGTCGCGCTCTTTCCCCCGCTCGCGATCCTGCGCTTCCCGCAGAAGGCCATGATCCTGGTCGCGCTGGCGCTCGCGCTCCTGGCCGGCCTCGGCTTCGAGACGTGGTCGACGGCCGGCTTCTGGAAGTCACGGCGGGGCTTCCTGCTCGGGTTGTGCCTGGCCGCGAGCGCCGCGCTCCTGGCCCTCGCCGGAGTCTTCTTCGGGGCGGAGCCCCTCGGCCGGGCGACGCTGCTTCCCGTGAGCGAGGCCGGGGCCCCGTACGGCGAGATCTGGGTCCCGGTGGCCGGGCAGCTGGCGGTGGCAGCCCTTTCCACCGCCGCCGTGCTCGCGGCGGCCGCCCTCGCGGCCACGGGACATTTGGCCGCGGGACGGAGCGCCGCGGCGGTGGGAGTGCTCGCCGTGGCGAGCCTGGTGATCGCGCATCGGACGCTCCATCCCACTGCCCCTCAGGAGCTCATCGCGTCGCGCAGCCCGATCCTCCAGATCCTGAAGCCCGGCCTCGCCACGCGCGTCCTCACCTACGACTACGGGGCCGTGCCGGGCAGCAGCGAGCGGTACCTCGGGCGCCGGGGCGCGCATCTCGTCGATGCCGTGCCCCGGGGATGGTCCTACCGGGAGGGTGTCGCCTTCGGCCTCCAGCAGTACCTCCCTTCCCCCATGGCGACCCGCTACGGGATCTTCGGGAGCTTCGACGTGGATCAACGCGGCCTCTACCCGCGGGAGCTGGACGACCTGACGCGGCTCCCCTGGGCCCTCGACGACGCTCCGTTGACGAGGGTCCGGCTCCTCCAGCTCGGCGGTGTGAGCCATGTGGTGGCGCTCCACGCGAAGGGCTTCGAGGCCCTGACCGAGGTCGGACGGTTTCCGAGCGTCTACGCCGAGCCCATCCGCGTGTTCCGGGTGGAGGAGCCGCTTCCGCGGAGCTACGTGGCCGAGGGGATCCGCATCGTGCCGGACGGGGACTCATTGGCGGCGCTCGTCGATCCCGGCTTCGACTTCCGCCGCGAGGTCCTGCTCGCGGAGGGCCTTTCGCCGCGCCCCGCGCAGGCCGATTCCGCCGGCGAATGCCGTGTCGTCTCCTACCTTCCCGACCGCGTGCGGCTCGAAGTCAGCGCCCGACGGGCCGCGGTCGTCGTACTCCTCGATTCATTCGATCCCGGATGGAAGGCGTGGGTCGACGGGGAGCCCGCCCCCGTTCTGCGCGCAAACGTGGCCTTCCGCGCCGTGCCGGTGCCGGCCGGCGTGCACAGGGTCGAGATGCGGTACCGGCCCCGGGCCCTCTCCCTCGGGATCGCGGTCTCCGCCCTGACCGCGGCGATGGCCCTCGCCGCGGCAGCTCTCGTCGTTCGCCGCCGGCACCGGGGACGGGCATCGAGCGAGCCCGACGGCTCCTGAAGACACCCTAGAAAGGCCGGATCGCGGCGAGCGTCTCTCGCAGCGCGTCGGTTTCCGCCGAGGGCTCGAACGGGGCGTCGAGGCCCGCGAGCGCCGCGGCCACCTCGGCGTCTCCGCCGCGCCGCGCGCACTCCTTCCTCGCCCCTCCGGGGTCCGAGGGAAACTGCCGGACTGCCTCCCACACGACGCCGAGCTCGCCGGAGGGCTTCCCTCCGCCGAAGCGTGCGGCGAGCGGCGCCAGGCTCGTGGCCTCTGCCAAGGCGTTCCCGCCGCCGGCAAGCCCGACGACCCGCTGCTGGGCGACGAGGGCGACGAGGCACGCGTCGGCGCGGGCGGCCGGGTCCGTGTGCGTGAGGCGAGCGACGGAACCCGCGGCCGCCGCGAGGAACTCCGGGTCGGGCGCCCCCTGCCGCAGCGCCCAGACGGCGAGCGCGACACCGAGGCGAAGGGCGGGCGCGTCCGGCTCGGCCTCCCCCGCCGCGCGGTACCAGGGGCCTCGCGCGGCCGGCACCAGGCGCCGCGCGAGCGCCTCCATCTCCAGACCCCCCGCCCTGGCGGCCTCCGCCAGCAGCACGCCGGGGGAAAGCCCCCGCGGCCCGTCCCGAGGGCCGTGGACGAGCCCGCCGAGGAGCCGCTCCGGCCGTTCCCCCGTCGGGGCGCCCGGACGGACGGCGAGCGAACGCAGCTCGTTCGCGAGCGCGTCCGCGGCGCGGTCGGTGTCCTCCGTCGAGCCCGAGGTATCCACCTCGTAGTGCGCGAAGGCCCGCTTCTCGGCAGTGCCCATCTGCGCGTCGATCCGAGCGCGGGCCGACCGCTCGTCGATCGCGTCGCGCGCGCGCAGCCGGGCGAGCTGAAGCTCCGGGTCGCAGTGCACGACCACCAGCCGGTCGAAGCGCAGGTGAACCCCCGCTTCGATGAGAAGCGCGGCGTCGGTGACCCGAACGGCCCCCGGCTGGTCGGCGAGACCCCTCGCCCACGCCTGCTCGAGGGCGCGGACGCGCGGGTGGACGATCGCGTTCAGCCGGGCGCGGGCGGCAGCGTCCGTGAAGACGAAGGCGGCGAGCGCCGCGCGGTCGAGCGCTCCGTCCAGTCCGAGGACGGACCTTCCGAACGTCTCGGCGATCTCGGCGAGGGCCGGGCTCCCGGGCGTGGTGACGTCGCGCGCTACCGCGTCGAGGTCGAGGGTGTGGCAGCCGTGGCCGGCCAGCCGCCGCAGGACGTGGCTCTTGCCGCAGGCGATGCCGCCGGTGAGGCCGACCCGCAGCAACGCGGCCTCCCTCAGGCGGCCCCGGCGGCGGCGCGCACCGTGTTCGACAGCAGCATGGCGATGGTCAGCGGGCCGACCCCGCCAGGGACCGGCGAGAGCGCACCCGCCACCGGCTCGACGGAGGGCGCGTGAACGTCGCCCACGAGGGCGTGCCCCTTCTTCTCGAAGTCCGGGAGCTGCCTCGGAAGGAGCAGGTCGCGCGCCACCGCCGGATCGGTCACGCGGTTCGTGCCGACGTCCACGACCACAGCACCCGGCCGGACGTGCTCGGCGCGCACCACTCCCGCCCTCCCGATCGCCGCCACGAGGATGTCGGCCTCCCGCGTGACCGCGGCCAGGTCCCGCGTGCGCGAGTGGCAGACGGTCACGGTCGCGTCGGCGTGCATCAGGAGGAGCGCCACGGGCTTCCCCACGATGTCGCTCCGGCCCAGGACGACGGCGCGCCGCCCCGCCACCTCGATCCCGCTCCGCCGGAGCATCTCCATGATGCCGGCCGGCGTGCACGGCACGAACCGCGGCCGCTTCTGCACGAGTCGGCCCACGTTCTCCGGGTGGAGCCCGTCCACGTCCTTGGCCGGGTCCACCAGGCCGAGAACGTGCGTCGCGTCCACTTGCGGCGGCAGCGGCAGCTGGACGAGGATGCCGTGGATGCCGGACCGGGAGTTGTAGCGCTCGACGGCGGCCGCGACGTCGGCGGTGGTCGCCTCGGAGGGAAGGCGCCGGGTCTCGCCGAGCATGCCCAGCTCCTCGCACGCCCGGGTCTTGCTGCGCACGTAATACGCCGAGGCGGGGTCGTCGCCGACCAGGATCACCCCGAGTCCCGGCCGTACTCCCGTGGCCGCGAGCTCCGCGAGCCGCGCCCGCAGCTCCTCCTTGATCTGCCGCGCGATCTCCGCGCCGTCGAGACGCCTCGCGCCCACCGGGCGATCTTATCGCGGCCGCGCCGCGACCGCGATCAGCGACGAGCCGAAGGGCAGGAGGCCCGCGCGCACCAGCGGGCGCTCGAGCCGGAGCACCGCTCGCATCAGGCCGTTCATGACCGGCGTCACCCGGAGCTCCGCCTGCCTCCGCTCCATCGCGCCGCGGCGGCCGGGGAGGGCGCGCACGAGCCAGCGCAGGACGACGAGCGGCACGAGGGGCGCCATGAAGTGCGCGAGCCGCCGGACCTCGAAGCCCGCGGCCCCCAGCTTGTCGCCGAGCTCGGCGCGGCGGTAGCGCCGGCGGTGGTGGGCGATGGCGTCCATCTCGTCGAACAGGAACGGGTGCGCGGGCACGGTCACCACCAGCACTCCTCCCGGCTCGAGGACGTCGAAGAGGTGGCGCAGGGTGCCGAGGTCGTCGTCGATGTGCTCGAGAACGTCGCAGAGGCTCAGCAGCGTGTACCCGGGAGCGAGGGGCGGGAAGCGGCCTTCGTCCACCAGTAGCAGCGGGGCCGCGACGCGGCCGCGCACGAGGGCGAGGCTCTCGGGGTAGACGTCGCAGGCGCCGGCCAGCGGCACACCGCTCTCGCCGAGAAACTCCAGCAGCCCCCCGCTGCCGCAACCGACGTCGAAGAGCGCCCGGCGCCCGAGGTCGGGGACGGCGTCGTGCAGCACGTCGCGCACGACCTCGCGCCGGGTCGCGAACCAGTAGTGGTCCCGCTCGACGGCAGCGAGGGCCGGGAAGTAGTGCGGGTCGTATCCGGCCGCGCCCCGGCGGCCCACCCGCAGATCGAGGACGCCTTTCCCCATCGGATAGGCGGCCCCGCAGGCGGTGCACGACGCCCCCCCTGGGGCGGCGCCGAGGGGCGCGCGGCAGCGCGGGCAGACGAGCGGCAGAACTTCGATCGCGCCCTTCAACGCCGACCCCGCCGCGACCCGGTCACGAGCAGAAGGGCCGCGGCGAGGAGCGACAGCAGGCTCACGGCGACGCCCAGGGCGAGGCCCGGCGCCTCGTAGCGGAGCACCACCTCGTGAAGCCCCGCGTTCACCGCGACCGCACGGTGCTTGCCGTTCGCGCGGAGGACCGGCCCCGGCACTCCGTCGACCCGGGCCCGCCACCCACGGGCGTAGCTGGCTCGCACCACGAGGTAGGCACTCGCGTTGGTCTCGACCGAATAGCGCTCTTCGCCCGCGGTCCACGACGTCCGCCGGGCGCGGCCCTTGGTGCAGGTCGCCGGCAGCGCGTCGTCGGGCCCCTCGCCGCCCTGCCTCTCGAGCGCCACCTCGCGCCACGGGTCGAAGCCCTGCCGGTAGGGCACGGCGAGCGCCTGCTCGAGGCTCGGCACGGACGTCGCTCGGCACGCGAGCGAGGCGCGCGGCCAGGTGTCGAAACCGTACACGTGGATCGCGACGCCCGCCGGGCCGGCCGGGACCGCGGTCAGGGGGACGAGCGCGGCGTGCGACAGAGGATCCAGGCTGAGGACGCGGGCGACGCCCGCGTTGCGAAGCCACGGCAGCAGCTCCCCCACCCGCTCCGGCTGGTAAAGCTCCGGCGAAAGCTCGCGCTCCCTGGGCACGAACGCCGTGAGGTCGGTCGCCTCCGGGGCCTCGACGCGGTCGATCACGTTGGCGTACGGCCCGAGGATCTGCCGGTACAGGTAGAGGCTCGTCAGGGTGAGGCCCTGCCCGCCCCGGCCGAGGAGCTCGCGGAACGCCGGGCTGTGGTCGAGGCCGTACGAGAAGACCCGGCTGCCGTCGATGTCGTCGAGCCGCAGCGCGGCGATCTCGGGCAGGGGATCGAAGAACGAGGCGTGGACCTGCGGGTTGAGACCGGCCCCGGCCCGGGCCAGGTCGGCCACCGCGAGGGCCGTCACCAGGGCCACGGCCAGCCCGGGGCGCAGGATCCCGCGGCCCACCGCCCAGGCGGCCGCGCCCACGGCGAGGGCCAGCAGCAACACGAGGCCGGCCTCGTGCCGCGCCACGTCGACGAGGCTCGGCCAGAAGGGCCCGGCGACGCCAGTCCAGGCGACGAGGCCGGGAGGGGCGGAGGCGAGCAGCACGGCGATGCCCACGGCGACCGCCGCCGCGGCGGCGCCTGCGGCGGCCAGCGTCACCCACGCGCGGCCCGCGCGCAGCCGATCGATCGCGAAGCCGGCGGCCATCGCCACCGCGAGGTGGGGGAGGAGGAGGGCCTTGCCCGGAAAGCGGAAGGAGCCGGCCAGCGGCAGCCGGGAGACGAGCGGTGCCAGACGCCCGCGCTCCCCGAGCGCGTACCAGAGGCCGAGCGCGGCGAGGGAGAGCAGCACCGGCCGGACCCTCGCGCGGCAACGCGAGGGTCCCGACGGCGGCGAGGGCCAGGGTCACGGGGCCCAGGTACAGAGACAGGAAGTAGGGCAGGCCCTTGCTGAAGAAACGCCCGCCCCAGAAGGCCTCGGCCGGCGCCTGCGGCACGCCGAACAGGCTCGGGAGCAGCGTCTGCGCGAGGACGGCCGGGTGCACGGCGTTGGCGAGCGCGACGTCCGGGCGCGAACCCCGCCCCGCGTGCCGTCTCGGGGAGGAGCGAGGCCGTGAGCGCGACCGGCAGGCCGGCAAGGCCCGCCCCGAGCACGACGGCGACGGCCAGCCGCCCGAGGGCGGCTCGGCTCGGCGACGCGGCCAAGCCCAGGGCCACGCCGAGGAGGACGGCCTGGACGACGAACTCGACGGCGAGCGTCGAGAGGGACAGGGCCAGGACGGCCGCCGCGGCCGGGACCGAGCGGCCGCCGTCGCGAGCGGCCCGTCGCAGCAGGCCGGCGACGAAGGGCGCGAGCGCCAGGGCCTGCAGGAAGACGTAGAGGTTCAGGCAGGACAGGGCGAAGCCCGAGAGCGCGTACACCGCGCCGGCGAGGAAGGCACCCGGACCGCGAGGTCCCCAGCTCGCGCGCCAGCCAGTAGGCGGCGAGCGCGGCGAGCGGCAGGTGCAGGGTCAGGAGCCACGAGACGAAGACCGGGCTCGGCCACAGGGCGTGGAGCAGGTCGAGCGGGTAGAGGGCGGGGAGCTGGAAGGACCCTTCGAAGAGGTAGGGGTTCCAGAGCGGGAAGCGGCCTTCGCGGATCTCCCGGGCCGCGAAGAGCCGCAGGGGAAGGAACGTCACCGTGAAGTCGCGGAAGAAGTAGGAGCGAAGCGGAAGCGCGGCGGCCAGGTCGGGCAGCAGGGCGACGGGGACGAGGAGGAGCGGCAGCCAGCGGGAGCGGGGAGGCTCCTGGGGAGCGGGACCGGAGGGGGAGGCGGCGCTCACGAGGCCGCGTTCGCCTTCTTCTGCGGCATGAACCGCTCCATGAAGCGCGTGTCGAACCGCCCGGCCACGAAGTCGGGGTCGTCGAGGATCCGCCGGTGCAGGGGGATGTTGGTCTTGATGCCCTCGACCACCATCACGTCGAGGCAGCGCTTCATGCGGGCGATCGCCTCCGCGCGGTCGCGGCCGTGGGTCATGAGCTTCGCGATCATGCTGTCGTAGTAGGGCGAGATCTCGCAGCCCTCGTGGACGAACGTGTCCACCCGCACCCCGGGGCCGCCGGGCTGGAAGAAGTGGACGATGGTGCCGGGCGAGGGCACGAAGGTGAACGGGTCCTCGGCGTTGATGCGGCACTCGAGGGCGTGGCCCGTGAACGCGACGTCCTTCTGCGAGAACGACAGCGGCTCCCCCGCCGCCACGTGGATCTGCTCCTTCACGAGGTCGCGCCCGGTGACGAGCTCGGTCACCCCGTGCTCGACCTGGATGCGGGTGTTCATCTCCATGAAGTAGTAGCTGCCGTCCTTGTCGAGCAGGAACTCGATCGTGCCCGCGCTCGTGTACTGCACCGCCGCCGCCGCCTCGACCGCCGTCCGCCCCATCCGCCGCCGCATCTTCTCCGTCACCACGACCGAGGGCGCCTCCTCGACGAGCTTCTGGTGCCGGCGCTGGATCGAGCACTCGCGCTCGCCGAGGTGCACGACGTTGCCCTTGCTGTCCGCCATGACCTGGATCTCGATGTGGCGCGGACCCTCGACGTACTTCTCGATGTACACGTCCGGCACGCCGAAGGCGGCCTGGGCCTCGGCCTGGGCCGCCCGGTAGCTCTGCGCGAGGTCGGCGGCCTGGCGGACGATGCGCATGCCCCGCCCGCCGCCGCCGGCCGAGGCCTTGAGGATCACCGGGAAGCCGACGTCCCTGGCGATCCTGACCGCCTTCTCCTCGTCCTCGACGAGGCCGTTCGAGCCGGGCACCACGGGCACGCCGGCCTTGATCATCGCCTTCTTCGCCCGGCTCTTGTCCCCCATCAGGCGGATCGCCTGCGGCCCGGGGCCGATGAACCTGATGTTGCAGGCCTCGCAGATCTCGGCGAGGTAGGCGGACTCGGACAGGAAGCCGTAGCCGGGGTGGATCGCGTCGGCGCCGGTGATCTCGGCGGCGCTGATGATCGCGGGGATGTTGAGGTACGACTCGATGTTGCGCGGGCGGGCCGATGCACACGGCCTCGTCCGCGAAGCGCACGTGCAGGCCGTTGGCGTCGGCCTCGGAGTACACCGCCACCGTCTTGAGCCCGAGCTCCTTGCACGCCCAGATCACCCGGAGCGCGATCTCGCCCCGGTTGGCGATCAGGACCTTCTTGAACATCGGCGGCGGGGTGGCGGGGGCTCTCGCCGGCTCAGGCGGGCCGGACGTGAAGAGCGGGTCGCCGTACTGGACCGGCTGCCCGTTCTCCGGGTGGACCTTGACGACCTCGCCCGCCATCTCGGCCTCGATCTCGTTCATCAGCTTCATGGCCTCGATGATGCAGAGCACCTGTCCCACCTTGACCCGGTCGCCGACGCTCACGAAGGGCGGGGAGTTCGGGTCGGGAGACCGGTAGAAGGTGCCCACGATCGGGCTCTTCACGAGCGTGCCGTTCGCCGACGGGCTGCGGCGCCGGCGCGGCCGCCTCCGGGGCGGGAGGCGCCGAGGCCGAGGCCCCCGAAGGGGAGGAGCGGCCGAGGCCGGCACGGCCGCGAGGTGAGCCACGACCGCCGCCGGCGCGCCGGCGGGCGCGGCCGAGGTGCGGCACACGCGGAGCTTCACCCCGTCCTGCTCGAGCTCGAACTCGGTGATGTCCTGCGCCTCGAGGATCCGGAGGATCTCCTTGAGGTCCGAGATGTCCAATCGCTCTCCTTGGGAGCGTCGGCTGCCCGTATGTCGAAGACCTGAGATTATTTGGACCGGCGGCCGGCTTGTCAAGAACGGCGGAAGGCCGACGCCGCCTACTCGAACTCCCGGCGCAGCGAGAGCCCGGCCAGCCGCAGCGCGAAGCGCGCCCGCCCCATCACGGCCCCGGGGGCGAGTGAGGCGAACAGGAAGTACTCCGGGGTGATGGCGACGAGCAGGGTCGCCATGCGCTCGGTCGTGATGGCGAGCTCCTGCAGGGCGCCGAGCCCGGTGTCCGCCGAGGCGGCCAGGCTCGCCCGGAGCAGGGTGGTGTACTCCGCCGCCACCGCTTCCATGTTCGGGTCGGGCCGGACCATGAGCTTCTCGATCGGGATCCCGTCCGTCCCGATGATCATCAGCACCTCGGTCTCGGGGACCCGGCTCGCCACCTCCTTCAGGGCGTCGGCGAAAGCGCCCACGGTCATCTCCTCTGCAGGGCGGACCAGCAGGGCTTCGAGCCCGGCGATCGTCCGCTCCAGGCGGCCGGCGGCGCGCGGCTCGTGCGGTCGGCCGGGGGAGGTGCTTCTCGATCTCGGCGAGCCGCGACCGGGCCCGGTCGTTGCCGGGCTCCTCGGCGAGCACCTGCCGGTAGACCTCGACCGCGCGGTCCACGAGCCCCTGCCGGAGGTACAGCTCCGCGAGGGTCGACGACGAGAACGGCGACCCGCCCGGCCTGGTGGCGTCCTCGGGCGGGCTCGCCGGCGGCAGGACTCGACGCCGCGGCGCGGCGCCGGCTCCTCGCCTCGAACACCGTCTCCTCCACGGCCATCGCGCGCGGCGGCAACGTCGGCGTGGTGGTCTCGTCGACGGGCTCGACACCCGGGGGCAGCGTCGCCGGCGCGGCACTGGGCGGCGCGGGCGCCGCCGTGCCGTCGACGCGGACGAGCCCCGGCGCCTGGGCCCCGGGCAGGGTGGGCGCGACGTCGGACTCGTAGGTCGCGAAGGCCTGCGGGGGCTCCGGAGCCCGCGAGGCGGCACGGAAGGGCGCCACCGGGTGCGGCGCCGGCGGCGCGACAGGCGCCACGGCCGGCTTGCTCGCCGTCGGCGGCAGCGGGGGCGGCCCGGCGGTCCTGCGCCCCTCCCAGTATCCCTCGCCCCCCCGGCGTGGATGACGGATGGTGGGCGGCAGCTTTCCGCCCTCGTCCTCGTCGGTCTTGGGCAGCGGCGGGCACGGTCGTGCCTCGGCATCGGGGCCGTGACCTCGGGCCTGGCAATCGCGGCGAGCGGGCTCCGCGCCGCCCGCAGGCTCGTCTGCAGCGACACGATCTGGCTCTCGAGCTGCCGGTCACCGGGCGCCATCTTCAGCGTCTTCTGCAGCTGAGCGAGCGCCGGTCCGAGCTCCCCGAGCGCCTCGAGCGCCTGGCCGAGGAAGCGGCTGGCCAGGATGTTGTCCGGCGCGTCGCGCAGGGCGGCCTCGAGCTCCGCGCGCGCGCCGCCCGGGTCGCCGGAGTCGAGGAGCGCCCGCCCGAGCGTCAGGCGGGCCGAGGGGTACGACGGGTGCTGGGCCAGCCCGGTACGCGCCACCCGGATCGCGTCCGCGTGCTCCCCCGCCTTCCGGTGCTCTTCGGCCAGCTGCGCGAACAGCCGCGAACCCGGGTCGCGCTCGAGCCGGCGACGGAGTTCGTCGATGCGGGAGTCAGCCAAGGTCACAAAGGCTCCGGGGCCGGCCTGCGCTCCGGCCGGCCCCGTGTCAGGGCGTACGCGAGACGCGCCCTAGGGTATCACCGCTGGAGGATCTCGACGGACCGCTCCCAGGTGAACGTG
The DNA here is from genome assembly GCA_963697835.1 of uncultured Acidobacteriota bacterium. Classification (GTDB taxonomy): domain Bacteria; phylum Acidobacteriota; class Vicinamibacteria; order Fen-336; family Fen-336; genus DATBSL01. Next base: position 1,338,940 of record CAVOPG010000002.1, read on the forward strand.
GTGTCGATGCCGTAGGGCCGCACGAACACCGTCGACCGTCCCGATGCCGCTCCCCGCCACGTAGACGACGTTCGCGACGCCGTTCTTGTCGGTCGCCATCACGAGGCCGGTCTGGACGGGTCCGACGAACGTCGACGCCGCCGACGGCACCATGAGCCCGTCGCCGTTGTGCTGGAAGAGCACGGAGCGGCCGCTGATCGGCCGCCCCTTGTCGTCCCGCAGCACGAGCCGCACGACGCTCTGGCTCACGCCGTCGGCGTTCAGCATGTCCGGGAGCAGCGGTCAGCTCGACGGAGACGCCGGTGTCCGAGGGGCCGACGAGGTCGGGGTCCGGAGCCTTGTCGAGGCCGCACCCGGTTGCCACGAGAAGCAGCCCCGTCGCCAGCACGGCAGCGCGGGCGGCAAGGGCGCCGGCGCGGTAGTTCGCATGACGCATGGCCACTTCTCCTAATTGCTCGTCGGGCAGGACGTCTCTTTGTCGCCGAAGTCGGCGAAGTCGATCTGGAGCCGGCCCTTGGCGGTGACCGTCTGCCCCGAGACGGTCTCGCCGTACAGGGTGACCTCGGCCATCATGGTGAGCGAGCGCGGTCTGGAAGATGGTGCTCAGCGGAGGCTCGACCTTGGCCTGCCGCCTCACGACCTCGAGCGGGAAGGTCGCGGTGCCCGAGTTCGCCACGTCCACGGCGAGCGTGAGGTTCCCGGTGATGCGGTACGGCACGTCGACACCCTCCGTCCCGCGACCGTCGGTGCGGAAGTACTTCACCTCGTAGCTCTTGAGGATCACCGCGGACGGGACGTTCGGCGCCGGCGCGTTCGGGTTCTTGTTGCGCACCGCCACGGCGACCTCGACCTCGTCCTCGCAGACGAACGTGCTGAACTCGCCGTTCCGCACGTCGGAGTCCAGCTGGGCGCCGCCGTTGATCGCCGCGACGATCAGGTTCACCGTGGCGGCGTTGTCCGTCACGTAGTCGGGAGCTGCAGCCGGACAGGCCCACCAGCAACCCCAGCACCATCGTGCCGCCGACTCTCATCGCCAACCCCCTGCTGTCCACGACCGGGCATTCTGACGCACATGGCTCTCTCACCCGCTAGGACTTGACGATGCGCGGCGTGATGAACAGCAGCAGCTCGTTGTTGCGCGAGTCGACCGCCTTCTGCTTGAAGAGGTAGCCGAGGATCGGGATCTTGCTCAGGAACGGCGTCTGGTTCTGGGTGGTGGTCTCGGTGCTCTGGTAGATGCCGCCGACCACCGCCGTCTGCCCGTCCTTCACGAGCACGATCGTCTTCGCCGACTGCGTGTTGATCGGCGGGATCCCGTTCACCCGGTTGGCGAAGTCCGCCGAGTTGTTCTCGACCTCGAGGTCGAGGATGACGGTGCCCGCGTCGGTGATCTGCGGGGTGACCTTCAGGGTCAGGACCGCGTCCTTGAACTGGACGGTGACCGTGTTGTTGGCGAGGGTCTGGATCGGGATCTGGACGCCCTGCTTGATCTCCGCCGGCTTGTTGTTCTGGGTGGTGACCTTCGGCGTCGAGAGCAGGCGGCCGCGGCCCTGCCGCTCGAGCGCCGTCAGGGCGACGTCGAGGTTGAAGCTGCCCGAGGATGTTGCCCATCGAGATGCCGATGCCGGTGTTGAAGGCGCTGGCGGGGAGGTTGACCGCGTAGCCGCGGCCCGCGGCTGCCGATCCCGGCGTCCGAGGCGACCCCGCCCGGCCCGAGGTTGTTGGCGGCGATCCCCGGGTGCTCGGCACGCCGCCGCCGTTCAGGACGATCGAGTTCGGGAAGACCCGGTTCGAGCGTGTTGCCGTATCGCGGCGACGCCTCCGCGCCGAAGCCCCACTGGATGCCGAGGTCGCGCGTGAAGTTGCGCGTGGTGACCACGATCCGCGCCTCGATCTCCACCTGCGGGGTCGCGGTGTCGAGCTCGCGCGATCAGGATCTTCGCCTTGTCCACGAAGGCCGGCAGGTCGCGCATGATGATGGTGTTCGTGCGCACGTCGACGTTCACCTGGCCGCGGGCGGAGAGCGCTCCCGCCTGCTTCAGGACGTCGGACAGGGTGTCGGCCTTCGCGTAGGAGATGCGCTGCGTGAAGTCCACCAGGTCGCCGGTCGAGCGCCTTCTCCTCCTGGAGCTTGCGCCGGTCGGCCTCCTCGCGCTGGAGGTCGCTGAGCTTCGCGATCCGGATGACGTTCTCCTCGAGCACGCACCCGAGGCCGTTCGTCTTCAGGATGAGCTCGAGGGCGCGGCCCCAGGGCACCTCGTTCAGCTTCAGGGTCACCTTGCCGGTGACCCCCGGGTTCACGACGACGTTGAGGCCGGAGATGTCGGAGAAGAGGCGGAAGATGTCCTGCAGGTCGCCGTCCTTGAAGTCGAGGCTGATCGGCGTGCCGAGGTAGCCGGTCGCGCCGCAGGCCGTGCCCGAGGTTCGTCTGCTCCGGCACCGCGGCCGACTCCGCCGGCGTGCCGGCGGGCGCCTGCGGCTCGGGCAGCGGCGGCAGGGCGAGCGGCTCGACGGCGGCGGGCCGCGCGGTCGCTGCCGCGACCGGGACGGGCGCGGGCTCCGGAGCGCGCGGGCTCCGGCGGCGCCGCAGGCCGCGAGGCGGCGCGCTGGGCCGCGGCGAGCTGGGCCTCGCCGCGCTGTCGCCGAAGACGATCCGCACGCCGTCGGCGCCGTCGATGATCCGGTAGGGAGCCGTCTCGCGAGAGGTCCAGGACGAGGCGGGCCACCTTCGGCGAGTCCGCGCTGAACTGGCCCGAGCCGGACCTTGCGCACCGGGTTCTCGCCGACCTCGATCGAGCGGACGCTGGCGCGCGCGGTCACGTCCGCGAAGTCGAGGACGAGCCGGTCCGGGTTCGGGATGCAGGAAGTCGCGGTACTTCAGCCGCCCGTCCGCCTTCACGGTGAAGGCGAGCAGGCCGCCGATCTCGTCGCGGGTCACCGCGACGATGCGGGTGGCCTTCGGCCCCGCGGCGGGCGGCGCCGCCGGGGCGGCCGTCGGCGGAGCGGCCGGGGGCGCGGCGGCGACCGGTTCGCAGCGGGCGAGGGGCGGCGGCGACGGGCGGCCGGCGCGGGCTCGGCCGCGCTGGCGAGCGTCGCCGGTCTCTCGAAGACGAGGTTCAGGGCCTTGTCCTTCGAGAAGATCTGGTAGGGGACGAGGCTCGCGAGGCGCACCTCGACCCGGGCCAGGTTTCGCCCGTCGGCGCGCGCCAGGCTCGTCACGCGGAGCGACTCGACCTCCCTCGTGCCCACGTTGACCCGCGCCGGGACCTGCGAGGCGTCGACCTCGGGGATGTCCACCACCAGCGTGAGCGGGTCGGGGCTGTAGTAGGTGTAGGCGAGCGGACCGGTGCACTCGACGACGAGCCGGGTCGACCGATCGGTGCTCTCCTGGCGGATGTCGGTAATCGTCGTCGGGGTCCCTTCCTGCGCCGGCGCCCACGTGGCCAGCGCGAGGACGGCCGCGATCAGGCAGACCCCAGCGAGCTTCGCTCTCATTGCCTCGCCTCCTCCGACGCATACAGGCTCTTCCGGACCTCGCGCGTCTTGACCGGCGAGAGGGGATCAGTCACCTCCTGCCGGAAGGTTACGGAGGTCGCGTCCACGGCGGTGATCACACCGTCGTAGAGCCGCTGCCCCGTGGTCACGAAATACGACTTTCCGTCGGCGCCCAGGAACATCGCGATGAAGCCCGGACTTCTGGGCCACGCCGGTCCCGCCGCCCTTCGTCCGGACGATCGCCCTTGAGCGCGATCTCCTGGATCAGGAAGCCCTCCATGCCCGGCTTGCGGGTCTTCGGGCCCCGGTCGGCGGCCACCGGCCGCTGCAGGCTCACGAACGGGTCGCGCCGGCCCTGCGAGTTGTAGGAGTAGCCGCCGGTCTCGAGCTCGACGTCCAGGGGCGGCCGGGCCGCCTCGCCGGCGCCCGGCGTCGCGGCCTCGGCGGTCGGCCGGCGCGGCTGGCGGCGGCCGGCGCCGGCGCCTGGGCGAGGGCCGGCCCGGCGAGCACGAGGGCGAAGGCGGCGACGAGCACGAGCTTCATGATCGAGCCCCCTCATCGCTTCGCTCCGGCGTCGGCCGCTTGCCCTTCTGGTCCGCGCGGCGGCGGCGTCCTGGTAGACGTAGGTCGTCGCCACCGCCGACGCCGCGACCGTGTTGCTGATCGTGGGCTTGCGCCTGGGCCTTGATCTTGACGTTGCCCATGTTGACGAGCCGGGACATCCGGCTGACCCGGTCCAGGAAGGCCCCCAGGTTGTGGTACGTGCCCTCGAGGTCGAGGTTGACCGGGACCTCCTGGTAGAACTCCTTCTGGGCCGGGGCGCGCCGGGTTGAACTTGCGGATCTGGAGGCTCGACTGCGCGGCGAGGTACTGCACGCGCCGCATCAGGTCGGGCATCTCCTTCTCGGGGGGCAGGATGCGCTTCAGCGTCTCGAGGCGCGCCTCGAGCGCCTGCACCTCCCGCTGGAACTCCGGCAGCTTGTTCGCGGTCGCCTCGAGCGCCCGGATCTGCTTCTGCAGCTCCGCGAGCTTGGCCTCCTGCTTCTTCTGGGTCTCGAGGGCCGTCGGCGTACCAGAAGTAGTAGAAGCCGCCGCACGATGAGGAGCGGCGATGACGACGGAGACTCCCAGCTGGCCGGCGAGGGGGAGCTTGCGTGAGCGGGTTCTCGGCCATCTCCGTCCTCCCCTACCGCTTTCCCTTGGCGCCGCTTGGCCGGCGGCGCCGCGGCCGCCGCCGCGGCGGCCGCCGGCGGCCTTCTCCTTGGCCGCGACCTCGGGGTCCTTGAAGGTTCCCGTCACGGTGAAGTTCACGAGGTTCGCCTGCTCCTGGGCCGTAGCCGAGGTCCACCTGCGGGAACCAGCCGCTGCGCTGGAGGCCGCCGATGAAGTCCGCCACCGCGGCCAGGCTGTTGCTCTGACCCTGGAACCGCAGGGCGCCCCGGGTCTCGTCCATGCTGGTGAGCCAGACGTAGTCGGGCAGCGCCTTCGAGATCTCGTCCAGCATGTGCACGGGGCTCTTCTGGGCGAGGCGGAGCTGCTCGATGACGAGGACCTTGTTCTCCAGGATCGCCTTGCGCTGCTGGAACTGGTCGACCTGCTGCTTGATCGCCTGCAGGTCCCGCTGGCGCTTCTCGTCGGCGGCGATCCGGGTCTCGAGGTCCTTGAGCTTGTTCGACTGCAGCCACCACGCGCCGGCGCAGAGCACGAGCGCGCCGCCGGCGAAGAGCGCGAGCAGCAGGTAGCTCTGCAGCGCCCCCGCGGGGATGGCCGGGGCCCCGGCTCCCTTGGCCTTGGCCTTGGTGGCCCTCTCGGGTGCGACGAGGTTGATGCGGATCATCGGTCACCCACCCTGCGTGCGGCGAGGCCCACGGCGATGGCCGCCGAGGGCCCGATGTCCTCGAGGTACTCCGGGTTGAAGTCCTTCTCGTTGTAGCGGACGTTGAGGAACGGGTTCAGCAGCTCCACCGGGGCCCCGAAGCGGTCGGCGAGCAGGTCCCGCAGGCCGTGGATCTTCGCGGTGCCGCCGGAGAGGAAGATCTGGTCGATCCGGTCCTCCTGGCTCGTCGCCCGGAAGAAGTCGAAGGTCTTCTGGATCTCCATCGCGACGTTCTCCGACACCGCCTGGAGGATCGGGTGGAGGCTCTCCGGCGACGCGCCCTCGACCTGCTCGCCCTTCTTCAGGGCCTCGGCCTGCTCGAAGGAGAGGTTGAGGTCCTTCTGGATGGCGTCCGTGTACTGGTTGCCGCCGGCCGCGATGTCGCGGTTGAAGACCGAGATGCCGCCCTTCACCACGTTGACGTTCATGATGGAGGCGCCGATGTTCAGGAGCGCGACGACGCGGCCCGGGTCGATCCCGTAGTTGATCTCGTAGCAGTTCTGGAGCGCGAAGACGTCCACGTCCACGATCGCGGCGTTGCGGCCGGCCTGCGTGATCGCGGACGTGTACTCGCTGATCTTGTCCTTCTTCACCGCGACGAGGAGCACGTCCATGTTCCCGCCCGAGCCGCCGCCCTCGATCAGCTCGTAGTCGAGGGCCACGTCCTGGATGTCGAACGGGATGTACTGCTCCGCCTCCCAGTGGATGGACTCGGCCAGCTCCTCGGCGCTCATCTGCGGGAGGCTGATCTTCTTGACGATGACGGCGTTGCCCGAGACCCCCGTGGCCACGTCGCCCGTCTTGATCTTGTTGTCCTGGAACAGGCGCTGGATCGAGTCGATCACGGCCCCCGAGTCCATGATCGCGCCGTCCACGATCGCCTCGGGAGGCAGCGACTCGATCCCGATGTTCAGGAGCTGGTACTCGTCGCCGCCCTTCCCGCCGACCCTGAGCTCCACCGCCTTGACGGCCGAGGAGCCGATGTCGACGCCGACCAGTCCCTTCTTCTTACCGAAAAGGCCCACGGGCGTCTCCTCTACTGACCGTTCTCGCTCCCGACCTCGCCTGCGTTTCGCGGCTCCTGTCGGCGCCGCGATGCTTCGAATCAGAACTCAATTTCGATCTACACTTATCAAGAATAGTTAAAGTTCTAGGTGAAGCTAACAGAGGGCCTACACCATGTCAAGCACAAATTGAGCGTTCGTCTCGTAAACCCTCGACAGACCTGGACGGGCTTGGCCGAGCCCTCGACCTCTGCCACACCCTGGAAGCCACACTACCGTCCTCGCGCGGGCACATTAACCGCGCCGGAAGGGGTCCACAGAACTGTGTCGCGCCGTCACAGGAGTAGCCAGGGGTCGCGGGCGAGCTCGGCCCGCCGAGGCCTGCATCTCGTCCGCCGGCTCGCCGGCGCGAGGCTAGAAGCGGATCACGACGTCGGGGCGGTCCTCGGCGTGGATCGTGTCGATGAAGCGGACCTGGTGGGGCTCGGTCGTCATGACCAGGCACTCCGTGCGGATGCCGTCGCGGAAGAAGCGGACCGCCTTCAGCAGCGCGCCGTCGGTGACCCCGGCCGCGGCGAAGATGATGTTCCGGCCGGGCGCCAGGTCCTCGGTCCGGTAGACCCGGTCGAGGTCGGCGATCCCCATCTTGCGCAGGCGGTCGGCATCCGACGGGCCGCGTGAGGACGAGCCGCCCCTGGATCTCGCCGTTCAGGCACCGCATGGCGGCGGCGGTGAGGACGCCCTCCGGGGCGCCGCCGGTGCCCATCACGGCGTGGACGCCGGTGCCCGACACCGCGGCCGAGATGCCGGCCGAGAGGTCCCCGTCGCCGATCAGCCGGATGCGCGCCCCGGCCTTGCCGGATGTCGGCGATCAGCTGCTCGTGGCGCGGGCGGTCGAGGACGATCACGACCAGGTCGTCCACGTCCCGGTTGAGGGCACCCGCGATGGCCTTCAGGTTGTCCGCGACCGGCGCCAGGAGGTCCACCCGGCCCCGGGCGGCGCCGGGCACCACCAGCTTGTCCATGTAGATGTCGGGCGCGTGGAGCAGCCCCCCCTGCTCGGCCGCGGCCAGGACGGCGATCGCCCCCGGGGTGCCGGTCGCGCAGAGGTTCGTGCCCTCGAGGGGATCGACGGCGATGTCCACCGCGGGCCCGTCCCGGGTGCCCACCTTCTCGCCGATGTAGAGCATCGGCGCCTCGTCGCGCTCGCCCTCGCCGATGACGATGGTGCCGTCGATGTCGACGGTCTCCATCTCGCGGCGCATCGCCTCGACGGCCACGTGGTCCGAGCCCTTGCGGTCGCCCTGGCCCATGGTCCGCGCCGCGGCGATCGCCGCGCGTTCGACGACGCGCACGAACTCGAGGGGGAGATCGGCCGGGATCATCGGGCACCTCCGGGGACTGTGGCGGCATCATACCGCGCGGTCGATCCCGAGGAGTCCGTCGGGCCGCGCAGCATCCCGACGGACGCCGAGCCACCGCAGGCATCCGCGTCGGATCCAGCACTCGGGACTGGCCGAGCGAACGGCCCGTCAGCTTCGGCTGGGACTCCGCCCGCCCGATGCCGCCTGGGTGGCAGTGCCGGTCGCCTCGCTCTTTCGGCCTCTTGTAGGCGGGCAGCTCGACGCGGCGGGGCTTGTCCTGGCGGTAGCCGAGGGCGTAGTCGGCCTGCATCAGCTTGTGGACCTCGCGGCTGCCCTCGTAGATGACCGCGGCCTTGCAGTTGCGGTAGAAGCGGCCGACCGGGTACTCGTCCGAGTAGCCGTTCGCGCCGTGGATCTGCACCGCGTCGCCGGCCGCGCGCTCGCTGGCCACCGTCGCGAACCACTTGGCGAGCGAGGTCTCGCGCGTGTTGCGCCGGCCCTCGTTCTTGAGCCAGCCCGCGCGCAGCCACAGCAGCCGCGACGCGTCGTAGTCGGAGACCATCTGCGCGATCATCTCCTTGACGAGCTGGTGCTCGCCGATCGGCACGCCGAAGGTCTTGCGGGTCTGCGCGTAGGCGACCGAGGCGTCGCGGCAGGCGCGGACGAGGCCGGTCGCGCCGGAGGCCACGGTGTAGCGCCCGTTCTCGAGGGCGAACATCGCGACCTTGAAGCCCTCGCCCTCCTCGCCCACGCGGTTCTCGACCGGCACCTCGACGTCCTGCATCGAGAAGCCGCCGGTGTTGCCGGCGAGGATCCCCCACTTCTCCTTGATCGTGAACGAGCGAGAAGCCCTTGAAGCCGCGCTCGACGATGAAGGCCGACATGCCCGAGTGGTCGCGCTTCTTCTTCTTCTCCTGGTCCGTCCAGGCGATGACGAGGAAGTGGTCGGCCACGTCGGCGAGGCTGATCCACATCTTCTCGCCGTTCAGCACGTAGCGGTCGCCCTTGCGCACGGCGGTCGTCTGGATGCCGACCGCGTCGGAGCCGGCGTTCGGCTCGGTGAGGCCGTAGGTCGCGATCTTCTCGCCCTTCGCCTGGGGCACGAGGTACTTCTTCTTCTGCTCCGTCGGTGCCCCAGCACCAGAGCGTCATCGAGTTGAGGCCGACGTGGACGGACATGATGACGCGCAGGTGCGTGTCGACGTACTCGAGCTCCTCGCAGGCGAGCCCGAGGCTGACGTAGTCCATGCCCGCGCCGCCCCACTCCTCGGGGATGCAGATCCCGAGCAGCTGCAGCTCGCGCCATCTGGCGGAGGAAGTCGCGGTTGAAGCGGTGCTCGCGGTCGAGGTCGTGGATCTGCGGCAGGACCTCCTTCCGGCCCCACTCGCTCACGGTCGACGACGAGCGCCTCGTGCTCGTCGCTCAGCTGCCAGGTCGATCATGTCTCCTCGCTCTCCGCCTCGTCGGGCAGCTCCGCCGCCTCCGGCGAGCAGGGCCCGCGCCTCCGCGGCGCGCTCGGCCGGCACCAGCACGCGCACGATCGCGAACGCGCGCACGCTGGGCACCGGCTCCTGGCGGTAGCTCTGGTCGATCACCCGCGCGTCGAGGCCGGCCTCGCGCAGCCGCCCGGCGGCGAGCTCCGCCTCGTAGACCTGGCTCGTCTCGAGGACGGTGTCCCAGTCGCCGTGCGAGACCCGGGCGCTCCCCGCTCACCGGTCCTTCCAGGCGGGCTTGCGCTTCTCCGCCACCGCGCGCAGCCCCTCCTCGACGTCCTGGGTGTTCAGCAGCTGGTTGAGGTAGACGTCCTCGGCGTGGCGGACCGCGTCCTCGTACGGCAGGTCCAGCCCGCCCGCGATCGCCCGGCGCGCCAGCTGCATGACCGGCGCGCTCGACTCCTGGAACCGCTGGACGACGGCCGCCACCTCGGCGTCGAGCCGGTCGTCGGGCACCGCCCGCGTGACGAGCCCGAGCCGCTCGGCGTCGGCGGCGGTGAGGCTCGTGCCCAGTCAGCAGGATCTCGAACGCGCGCTTGCGGCCGACGAGCCGGGGCAGGAGCGCCGCGGCCACCGTGTTGAAGACGCCGCCCGCGGATCTCCGGGTGCCCGAGCTTGGCGCTCTGGCGCGGCGAGCACCATGTCGCACGCCGCCGCGAGGATGCAGCCGGCGCCGAGGGCGGGGCCCGCCACGACCGCGAGCGTGGGCTTGTCGACCTTGGCGAGCGCCTCGAAGATGCGCCGGAAGCTCTCGAGCATCATGTAGGCCGCGGTCGCCGAGGTGGTCGCCGAGCTCGAAGCCCGCCGAGAAGTACTTCCCGGCCCCGAACAGGGTGACGAGCTTCACGTCCCGCTGGTACTCGAGCGACTCGATCGCGGTCGCCAGCTCCTGCATCATCTCGACGGAGAGCACGTTGGCGGGCGGGCGGTTCAGCGTGATGCGCGTGACGCCCTGCGCCGTGTCGACGTGGATGTGCTGGAAGCCCTGGACGCTCGACGGGCGCGAAGACGTCCTGGTCGTGCGGGTCTGTCGAAGTCCTCGGCCATGCGCGTGCGGCCCCTTTCTGGGCCGCTCAGCGGCCCTCGCGCGGGCGACAAACCGCGCGTTTGCCGCAGTTTATCGCGGAAGGCGAGTGTAGCACGCTCAGGCGCGCCGGCGCACCGCGCACGCGGGCGCCCCGGCGCCGCGCCGGGCAGCGCGTCGGCCCGGCCGCGTGGACGGCGATCTCCAGCCGCCCGCTCGACCCGACGAGCGCGCACGGCGCGCCCGGCCTCGACGTCCGAGTACGAGCGCACGAGGGGCAGGACCTGCGCCCCGAGCGCCACCTCGAGCCCGCCGAGGCCGCCGGCCCGCGAGCGCCTCGAGGTCGGCCTCGAGCAGGTTCGTCGTCAGGTTGCCGAAGCGGTCCACGTGGAGGACCGCGCCCTCCCAGCCCGTCGTCCGTCCGCGTCTTCGGCGGGAGCGCGAGGCGCACCGGGTCCGCGACGACGCGGGCCGACCTCCTCGAGCGGGAGGCCGCCGGCGCGAGGCGGCCGCGGCCGGGCCGAAGAGGTCGCGGCCGTGGAAGACCGGCGAGAGCGGCTCGCGAAGAGCAGCGGGTTCGCGAGCAGGTGGACGCGGGCGGCGGGGTGGGCCTCGAGCACGAACGTGAAGAGGCCGTTGTCGGGGCCGACGAAGAGCCAGCGGCCGGCGCCGACCGCGATCGGCCGGCGCTCGCGAGCCGACGCCCGGGTCGACCACCGCCACGAAGACGGTGCCCGGCCGGGAAGTGCCGGTAGGCCGCGTCGAGCGCGAGCGCCCCCGCGGCCACGTCGTGGGCCGGGCACGTCGTGGAGCGACGTCCACGAGCGTCGCCTCCGGGCACGACGTCAGGATCGCGCCCTTCATCGCCCCCACGTAGTGGTCCCGCAGGCCGAAGTCCGTGAGGAGGGCGATGACGGGCGGCATGCGCGGATTGTAGCCGCTCGCCTCCGGGGCCGGTCCTGTCGCATGATGAGCTCGCATGACCCGCCTCGCCGACGTCTACCGGCCCTCGCTCGCGCTCGCGACCGACCTCTACGAGCTGACGATGGCCCAGGCCTACCGCCACGCCGGGCCGGGCGGAGGAGGAGGCCGTCTTCCACCTCTTCTTCCGGCGGAACCCGTTCGGCGGCGGCTTCGCGGTGGCCTGCGGCCTCGCCCGCGCCCTCGACTACCTGGCCGGCTTCCACTTCACGGCGCGAGGACGTCGCCTACCTCGGCGGGCTCTCGGGCAACGACGGCCGGCCGCTCTTCGACCCCGCCTTCCTGCGCGAGCTCGGCGAGCTCCGCCTCGCGCTGCGACGTCGACGCCGTGCCCGAGGGCACGGTCGTCTTCCCCTACGAGCCGCTCGTCCGCGTGCGGGGGCCGATCCTCCACGCGCCAGCTCGTCGAGACGGCGCTCCTCAACTTCGTCAACTTCGAGACCCTGATCGCGACGAAGGCCGCGCGCGTCTGCGCTCGCCGCGCGGGGCGACGAGGTGATCGAGTTCGGCCTGCGCCGCGCGCAGGGCCTCGACGGCGGCCTCAGCGCCTCGCGCGCGGCGTACGTGGGCGGCTGCTCGGCCACCTCGAACGTGCTCGCCGGGCGCCTCTTCGGCCTGCCCGGTCCGCGGGCACCCACGCCCACAGCTGGGTGATGGCCTTCGACACGGAGCTCGAGGCGTTCGAGGCCTGGGCGCGGGCGCAGCCGAACAACTGCGTCTTCCTCGTGGACACCTACGACACGCTCGAGGGCGTCCGGCACGCGGCCGAGGTGGCGCTGCGCCTGCGCGAGCGGGGGCACGAGCCGATCGGGATCCGCCTCGACTCCGGGCGACCTCGCCTACCTCAGCATCGAGGCGCGCAAGATCCTCGACGCCGCCGGGCTCGCGGGCGGCGAAGATCGTGGCCAGCAACGACCTCGACGAGCACCTGATCGCGAGCCTCAAGGAGCAGGGCGCGCGGATCGACGTGTGGGGCGTGGGCACGCGGCTCGTCACCGGCGGCGACCAGGCGGCGCTCGGCGGCGTCTACAAGCTGGGCGCCGTGCGGCAGCCGGGCGGCCCTGGCAGCACCGCGTCAAGGTCTCCGAGCAGGCGGCGAAGACCTCGAACCCGGGCGTGCAGCAGGTGCGGCGCTTCTCGGGCCCGGCCGGCTTCGTGGCCGACGTGATCTTCGACGAGGACACGGGGCTCCCGGCGGCGCCGGTCGTCGTCGACCCGCTCGACCCCACGCGCCGCAAGCGCATCCCCGAAGGCACGCCGGCCGAGGACCTGCTCGTGCCCGTGGTGCGCGCGGGCCGGCCCGTGTACGAGCCGCCTCCCGCTCGAGGCGACGCGGGCGCGCGCGCGGGAGCAGATCGCCCGGCTCCACCCCGGCATCAAGCGCTTCGTCAACCCGCACCAGTACCCGGTCGGCCTCGCCCTCGAGCTCCACGAGCTCAAGACCCGCCTGGTGCTCGAAGCCAGGGGGTTGTAGTGGGCGACTCACCACGGGCCGGGAGCCGGGCGGCATGAGGCGCGTCTACCTCGACCACAACGCGACGACGCCCGTCGACCCGCGGGTGCTCGACGCGATGCTGCCGTTCCTGCGCGACGACTACGGCAACCCCTCGAGCCTCCACTGGTTCGGGCAGCGGGCCCGCGCCGCGGTCGAGGAGGCGCGCGCCCGGGTGGCGGCGCTCGTCGGGGCCGATCCCGCCGAGATCGTCTTCACCGCGAGCGGCAGCGAGTCCGACAACACGGCCCTGCGAGGCGTCGCGGCGAAGGCGAAGGAGCCGCGCGCCGGGATCGTCTGCACCGCGATCGAGCACCACGCCGTGCTGAACGCCGCGAAGGCGCTCGGCGACGAGGGCGGCCGGTCGCGGATCGTGCGCGTCGGCGAGGGCGGGACCCTCGACCTCGACGACCTCGCGGCGAAGGTCGACGAGACGACGGCGCTCGTCTCGATCATGCTGGCCAACAACGAGACCGGCGTCCTCCAGCCGGTGGCCGAGGCCGCGCGGCTCGCCCGCGCGCGCGGGAGCCCTCGTCCACTGCGACGCCGTGCAGGCCGCGGGCAAGCTCGCCGTCGACGTGCGGGCGCTCGACGTGGACCTGCTCACGCTCTCCGCCCACAAGCTCTACGGGCCGAAGGGCGTGGGCTGCCTGTTCGTGCGGCGCGGCACGCCGATGGCGCCGCTCGTGCGCGGCGGCGGGCAGGAGCGGAACCGCCGGGCCGGCACGGAGAACGTGGCGGGCATCGTCGGCTTCGGCGCCGCGGCGGCCCTCGCCCGCGAGGGCCTGGAGGCGGAGGCGGCCCGCGTCGCCGCCCTCCGCGACCGGCTCGAGGCGCGCCTGCTCGCCATCCCCGGCGCCCGCCGCAACGGCGACGGTCCGCGCCTGCCGAACACCACCAACGTGTCGTTCGAGGGGACCGAGGCCGAGGGGCTGCTGATCGCCCTCGACCTCGAGGGGATCGCCGTCTCGACCGGCGCCGCCTGCGCCGCGGGCGGCGTCGAGCCGTCGCACGTGCTGCGCGCCATGGGCCTGCCGCCGGAGCGGGTGCAGTCCTCGCTGCGCCTCTCGCTCGGGCGGACGACGACCGAGGCCGACGTCGACCACGCGGCCGACGTCATCGCCGCCGTCGTCGCACGGCAACGCAAGACGAAGGCTAAGTAATCCAGCCGCCCGGGGGACGGGCGCACGCGGACGGTAACTGCAACCGGGGGGGTCTGGGGGGGCGAAGCCCCTCCCAGTTCAAAGGAAGCTGGACTCAGGCGAAGCCGTATCGGCTGGCCAGTCCCCGGAGTGTCGGATGACTGGTGTTCGTTGCTGAGCTGGCCAGTCCCCGGATATCGGATGACCGGTGTTCGTTGCGAGGAACTGGCCAGTCCCCGGAATCCGGCCTACGGACCCGGTCGGGGTACGTGGCTCTCCGCGTGGTAGCTGGAGCGGACGAGCGGGCCGGACTCGACGTGGGCGAAGCCGAGGCCGAGAGCGAACGCCCGGAGCGTCTCGAACTCCTCCGGCGTGTAGTAGCGCAGGACCGGGAGGTGCTGCGGCGAGGGGCGCAGGTACTGGCCCGACGGTGAGGATGTCGGTCCCGGAGGCGCGGATGGCCCGGATCGTCTCCTCGACCTCGGCCCATTCCTCGCCGAGGCCGACCATGACCCCGCTCTTCGTGAGCAGCCCCGCGTCCTTCGACCGCTTCAGCAGCTCGAGCGAGCGCGGGAAGCTCGCCCCCGACCGCGCCTGGCGGTAGAGGCGCGGCACGGTCTCGACGTTGTGGTTGAGGACGTCGGGCCGCGCGTCGAGCACGACCTGCAGGGCGTCCCAGCGGCCCTTGAAGTCGGGGATCAGCACCTCGACCGCGCAGCCCGGCACCCGGGCGCGGACTCTCGCGGATGGTGGCGGCGAAGATCGAGGCGCCCCCGTCCGGCTGGTCGTCGCGGTTCACGGACGTGACCACGGCGTGGCGCAGCCCCATGCGCGCCACGGCGTCGGCGACGCGCCGGGGCTCGTCGGGGTCGGGCGGCCGCCCGGGCAGGCCCGTCTTGACCGCGCAGAAGCCGCACGCCCGCGTGCACACGTCGCCGAGGATCATGAACGTGGCGGTGCCGCGGCTCCAGCACTCGCCGAGGTTCGGGCAGTGCGCCTCCTCGCACACGGTGTGGAGCTCGAGGCCCCGCATCAGGCCCCGGAGGCGCTCGTAGGCCGGGCCCTGCGGGCCTTCGCCCGGATCCACGCCGGGCCGCGGGAGGAGCGGGACGGGAGCGCTGGCGCTCACTCTTCCTCTTCTTCCTCGTCGAAGTCCTCGTCGTCGAAGTCCTCGTCGTCGTCGTCGTCGTCCCAGTCCTCTTCGTCCTCTTCGTCCTCGTCCTCCTCGTCTTCTTCCTCCTCGTCGTCTCGTCCTCGTCGTCCTCGTCGTCCTCGTCCTCCTCTCTTCCTCTCCTCGTCGTCGTCTTCCTCGTCGTCCTCGTCGTCTTCGTCGTCGTCGTCGTCCTCGAAGTCCTCGTCGTCTTCGAGCTCGTCGTCGTCCTCGATGTCCTCGTCGTCGCCGAACCAGAGGATCTCGTTCCGCTCCACGTCGCCTCCTCGAAATGGGTGCTTGCATTCTACCCCGGCTGCCGCGCCCGCCTGATTCGTATTATCCTCTCCCCCGGCCGTCCGGAGCCGGCAGCCCCGCGTCGCGGCTGCCCGGGCGAGCGGAGGAGAGTCGCGATGATCGTCGTCTGCCCCAGCCTGCCAGTCGAGGTACAAGTTCGACGAGTCGAAGCTGGGCGACCGGCCGAAGGTGAAGACGCGCTGCTCGAAGTGCGGCGGGACGATCGAGATCGAGAACCCGCTGCTCGGCTCCTCGACCATGCCGCCCGACGAGCCCGTCCGCGCCCGCGCCCGACCCCTGCCCGCCGCCCGCCCGAGCCGAGCCTGCGCACGCAGAGGACGCCGGTCCAGCCCCCGGCGACGAGGCCCGAGGCGGGCATCGGCCACGATCGCCGGCGGCGACGCCGCAGCGCATGGGCCTCCTCCAGCTGCCGAAGGACAAGCGCTTCTCGCTCGCCGTGATCCAGGGCGCCGCCACCGGGCCAGATCTTCCCGATCTCGAAGACGCGCACGGTCATCGGCCGCTCGGGCGCCGACATCAACCTCGACGACCCCGAGGCCTCGCGCCAGCACGCCGCGCTCGAGATCGTGGGCGACGTGGCCATCCTGCGCGACCTGGGCTCGACGAACGGCACCTGGATCGAGCTCGACCGGATCGAGCAGCACCAGCTCGAGCAACCAGCAGGAGTTCCGGATCGGCAGCCACGTGCTGATGTTCATCGTCACCGAGGTCGAGTAGGCCGGCTGAGCCGAACGGCTCGCCGCCAGTTTTTCGCGCGCGCCCGCCCGCCGCGGCAAATCAGGCCGCGGCCCCCTCCCGCCATCGGCCGCTTCGATCGGTTTGATCCGCGAAACGCGCGTGGCGTTTCGTTTGCACGACCTCTCCCGCGAACTGGAGGGGCCCTTGATGAAACCCGGCGACACCCTGGTCGTCGAGGCTCGCGAGCTCGACGCTCTCCTCGGCGCCCTGCGCGAGCGCGGCCACACGCTCCTCGGCCCCACCGTGCGCGACGGCGCCATCGTCCTCGACGAGATCGGCGCGGCCTCCGACCTGCCCGTCGGGCTGGACCGACGAGCAGGACGGCGGCCGCTACCGCCTCCGGCGGCGGGAGGACGGCGCGCTCTTCGGCTACGCGGTCGGGCCCCACTCCTGGAAGCGCTGCCTGCACCCGCCGGCCGTCGTGCGCTGGCGCGCCCGGCGCGACGACGGCGGCTTCGTGGCCGAGCCCGAGACGGCCCCGCCCCCGCGCTACGCGTTCGTCGGCGTGCGGCCGTGCGAGCTCGCCGCGATCCTCGTCCAGGACCGCGTCTTCCTCGGCGGGTCCTTCGTCGACCCCGCCTACCGCTCGCGCCGCGAGTCCGCCTTCGTCGCTCGCCGTCGACTGCGGCTCCCCCGCCGGCACCTGCTTCTGCGCGTCGATGGGGACCGGGCCGAAGGCCGGCCCCGGCTTCGACCTCGCGCTCACCGAGGTGCTCGACGACGGCCGGCACGACCTCGTGGTCGAGGTCGGCACCGAGCGCGGCGCCGAGGTGGCGGCGGACGTGCCCCACCGCCCCGCCGGAGCCGGCCGACCTCGAGGCCGCCGCGCGCGGTCGTCGCGCGCGGCGCGAGGGGCGCATGGGCCGGTCGCTCGACACCGACGGGCCTCAAGGAGCTGCTCTACCGCCGCTACGAGGACCCGCGGTGGGACGAGGTGGCGAAGCGCTGCCTCGCCTGCGCCAACTGCACGATGGTCTGCCCCACCTGCTTCTGCGCGACGGTCGAGGACGAGACCGACCTCCTGGGCACGGCCACCGAGCGGCGGCGCATCTGGGACTCCTGCTTCTCGCAGGAGTTCTCCTACGTCCACGGCGGCAGCGTGCGCACCTCCGGGGGCGCGCGCTACCGGCAGTGGATCACCCACAAGCTGGCGACGTGGCACGACCAGTTCGGCGTCTCGGGCTGCGTCGGCTGCGGGCGCTGCATCACGTGGTGCCCGGTGGGCATCGACATCACCGCGGAGGCCCGGGCCGTGCGCCAGGGCGAAGCGCAAGGGAGCTGACCGTGACGATCCATACCTTCGAGAAGATCCTCGGCGGAGCACCCCTTCTTCAAGGACCTCGCCGAGCCGCACCTCGACACGGTCGTGGGGTGCGTCGCCAACGTCGTCTTCCAGCCGGGGGAGTTCATCTTCCGGGAGGGGCAGCCGGCCGACCGCTTCTTCGTGGTGCGCGAGGGCAAGGTGGCGGTCGAGGTCTTCGTCCCCAACAAGGGGCCGGTGACCATCGAGACGATCGAGGGCGGCGAGATGCTGGGCTGGTCCTGGCTCTTCCCGCCCTACAAGGCGCACTTCGACGCGCGCGCGCTGAACGCGGTCCGGGCGCTCTCCCTCGACGGGGCGTGCCTGCGCACGAAGTGCGAGAAGGACCCGCGCTCGGCTACGAGCTGCTGAAGCGCTTCACCGAGGTCGTGGTCTCGCGCCTCGAGGCGACGCGCATGCAGCTCCTGGACCTCTATGGCAACGAGCTGAGCCGGCTCCGGCCACCGTGTCCGCGTCCGACCCGATGCGGCCGGAGCCGTTCGTGGTGCGCCACGTCACGAAGGAGACCGGCGACACCTTCACCCTGACCCTCGCCCCGGTGGCGGGGGCGCAAGTTCCGCCCCTTCGCCCCCGGCCAGTTCAACATGCTCTACGTCTTCGGCGTGGGCGAGGTCCCGATCTCGATCAGCGGCGACCCCGCGAGGCCCGAGATCCTCGTGCACACGATCCGCGCGGTGGGGGCCACCACCCGCGCCATGCAGAAGCTCGCAGAAGGGCGACTGGGTGGGCGTGCGCGGCCCCTTCGGCACGGCCTGGCCCGTGGACCAGGCCCACGGCCACGACGTCGTCCTCATCGCCGGCGGGATCGGCCTCGCCCCGCTCCGCCCGGCGCTCTACCACGTGCTCCTGCACCGCGGGCTCTACGGCCGCGTGGTGCTCCTCTACGGCGCGCGGACCCCGCGGGACATGCTGTACCCGAAGGAGCTGCGCGAGTGGCGCAGCCGCTTCGACGTCGAGGTGGACGTCACCGTGGACCGCGCCACCGATGGAGTGGCAGGGCTCGGTGGGCGTCGTGACCAAGCTGGTCCAGCGCTCCCCCTTCGACCCGCAGAGCGCCATGGCCTTCATCTGCGGGCCCGAGGTCATGATCCGCTACGCCGCCCAGGCCCTGCAGCAGCGGGGCACGTCCGAGTCGAGCATCTTCGTCTCCATGGAGCGGAACATGAAGTGCGCGGTGGGCGTGTGCGGCCACTGCCAGTTCGGCCCCTGGTTCGTCTGCAAGGACGGCCCGGTCTTCCGCTACGACCGGATCCAGCGCTTCTTCGGCATGCGGGAGGTGTGAGGTGGCGCGCGAAGCCGAAGCTGGCCGTCTTCAAGTTCGCCTCCTGCGACGGCTGCCAGCTCTCGCTCCTCGACTGCGAGGACGAGCTCCTGGCGGTGGTGGGCGAGGTCCAGATCGCGAACTTCCTCGAGGCCTCGCGCGAGGTCGTGAAGGGGCCCTACGACCTCACCCTCGTCGAGGGCTCGATCACCACCCCCCACGACGCGGAGCGCATCCAGCAGGTGCGCAAGCAGTCGCGCTTCCTGGTCACGATCGGGGCCTGCGCCACCGCCGGCGGCATCCAGGCCCTGCGCAACTTCAAGGACGTGCGCGAGTTCACCGCCGCCGTCTACGCGACGCCCGAGTACATCAGCACGCTCGAGCGCCTCGACGCCCGATCTCCCAGCACGTGCGGGTGGACTTCGAGCTGCGCGGCTGCCCGATCAGCAAGGCGCAGCTCGTCGAGGTGCTCGGGCGCCTTCCTGCGCGGCCGCCGGCCCAACATCCCGACCTACAGCGTCTGCCTCGAGTGCAAGCGCCGGGGCACCGTCTGCGTGATGGTGGCCCACGGCACGCCCTGCCTCGGGCCCGGTCACCCAGGCCGGCTGCGGCGCGATCTGCCCGTCCTACCACCGCGGCTGCTACGGCTGCTTCGGCCCCACCGAGTCGCCGAACACCGCCGTCCCTCGGCGGCTGGTGGCAGCAGCACCTCGGCGCGAGCCGGCCCGACCTCGTCCGGGCCTTCCGCACCTTCAACGCCTACTCGCGCCCCCTTCCGGACCGCGAGCGACGCCTATGACCACGAGCGCACGTAGCAAGACCGATCATCGTCGACGCCCTCGCCCGCGTGGAGGGCGAGGGCGGCCTCACCGTGCAGGTGCGCGGAGGCAAGGTCGCCGACGTCAAGCTCCGCATCTACGAGCCGCCCCGCTTCTTCGAGGCCTTCCTGCGGGGCCGCGACTTCCGCGAGGCGCCCGACATCACCGCCCGCATCTGCGGCATCTGCCCGGTCGCCTACCAGATGAGCTCGGTCCACGCCATGGAGGCCGCCTGCGGGGTGACGGTGGACGGGCCGCTGCGCGACGCTGCGCCGCCTCCTCTACTGCGGGGAGTGGATCGAGAGCCACGCGCTCCACGTCTACATGCTCCACGCCCCGGACTTCCTCGGCTACGAGAGCGCCATCCACATGGCCGCCGACCACGCCGAGGTGGTGAAGAAGGCGCTCGAGCTG
This sequence comes from uncultured Acidobacteriota bacterium, assembly GCA_963697835.1. GTDB lineage: Bacteria > Acidobacteriota > Vicinamibacteria > Fen-336 > Fen-336 > DATBSL01. The sequence continues at coordinate 1,358,832 of CAVOPG010000002.1, forward strand.
AAGAAGATCGGCAACGACCTCGTGACCCTCGCTCGGCGGCCGGGAGATCCACCCGATCAACGTGAAGGTGGGCGGCTTCTACCGCGTCCCCACGCGGAAGGAGCTCGCGCCGCTCGCGGAGCGGCTCGAAGCGGGCCCTCGACCTCTCGCTCGAGACGGTGCGCTTCGCCGCCTCGCCTCGAGTTCCCCGACTTCGAGCAGGACTACGAGTTCGTCTCGCTGCGCCACCCCGACGAGTACCCGTTCAACGAGGGGCGGCTCGTCTCGAGCAAGGGCCTCGACATCCCGGTCTCCGAGTACGAGGAGCACTTCATCGAGGAGCACGTCCCCCACTCGAACGCCCTGCACTCGGTCCACAAGGGCCACGGCGCCTTCCACGTGGGCCCGCTCGCCCGCTACAGCCTGAACTTCGACCGGCTGCCCGCGGTCGCGCAGGAGGCGGCGCGGGCGGCCGGCCTCGGGCCCGTCGTGCCGCAACCCGTTCAAGAGCATCGTGGTCCGCGCGGTGGAGCTGGTCTTCGCCTGCGACGAGGCGCTGCGCATCATCGACGGCTACGAGCCGCCCGAGCGGCCCGCGGTCGACGTGCCGCCGCGGGACGGCACCGGCCACGGCGCCACCGAGGCGCCGCGGGGGATGCTCTACCACCGCTACCGCATCGACGCCGACGGGCCTCGTGCAGGCGGCGAAGATCGTCCCGCCCACCTCGCAGAACCAGAAGACGATCGAGAACGACCTCTGGCACTTCGTGCCGACCGTCCTCGACCTGCCGAAGGACGAGCTCACCTGGCAGTGCGAGCAGGCGATCCGCAACTACGACCCCTGCATCTCCTGCGCGACGCACTTCCTGAAGGTGCGAGCCTGCCCGGGAGTGAGCGCATCGTCCGGGTCGGGCGCTCACTCCCGCCGGGGGGTCTGGGGGGCTTCGCCCCCCGGTTCAGAGGAAGCTGGGCACAGGCTGGCCTCTTCGGGTAGCCACTCCCCGAGGCGCCCCGACTACGGAGCGATCGAGCGATGACCTCGCCTCGCCGTTGCTCATCGGCGTCGGCAACCCCGACCGCGGCGACGACGGGGCCGGCAGAGCCGTCGCGCGACGGCTCGATCGCCCGAAACGATTGCGCCATCGAAGTGCGCGAGTGCACCGGGGAAGCCACGGCGCTCATGGACGCCTGGACCGGCTTCGACGACGTCGTCCTCGTGGACGCGTGCCGCGGAGCGGGCCCTCCCGGCAGCGTCCACCGCATCGGCCCGGACGAGGTCGACCGCGTCGCGAGGCTCCAGCACGCGTCCACTCACTCACTTGGCGTCGCCGCCGCGATCGGCCTCGCGCGCGCCCTGGGCCCGCTCCCATCGCGCCTCGTCATCTACGCCATCGAGGCGGCGCATTCGCGCGAGGGCGAGGGGCTCTCGGCCGAGGTGGATCGTGCGGTGCGACGAGGTCGTGGCACTGGTCATGCAAGACACTCACGTGTGAGCCGTCAGGCATGAGCAGGGACATGGAATGAACCTCACCCCGCAGACCCCACCCCACCCCAGCGGCGACAAGCGCTTCAAGCTGCTCGACGTCGCGATCAAGCGCCACCAGTTCCGCCAGGACGCCCTCATCGAGATCCTGCACACGGCCCAGGAGCTCTTCGGCTACCTCGACAACGACGTCCTCATCTACGTCGGCCGCGCGCGTGCGGGCGCCCGCTCTCGCGCGTCTACGGGGTCGCCACCTTCTACAACTTCTTCTCGATGAAGCCGCCCGGCGAGCACACCTGCGTCGTGTGCATGGGCACCGCGTGCTACGTCAAGGGCGCGGGCCAGATCCTCCAGGCGCTCGAGCAGAAGCACGGGATCAAGGCCGGCGAGACGACGGAGGACGGCAAGGTCTCGCTCGTCACCGCGCGCTGCCTCGGCGCCTGCGGCCTCGCCCCCGCGGTCGTCTTCGACGGCGAGGTGGCGGGCAAGATCGGCGACCGAGGCGACGCTCGAGCGCGTCAAGCCGTGGACCGACGGCTCCTCGCGCATCCCGCCGAGGCGCAGCCATGAGCACCGAAGCCCGCCGCGAGATGCAGGAGACGGAGCGCGCCCGCCTCGAGGGCAAGCGCTGCCGCGTGGCGGTGTGCGCCGCCGCCGGGTGCCTGTCGAACGGGGGCCAGGCCGTGCGCGACGCCCTCGAGAAGACGGTGAAGGAGAAGGGCGGGGCCGAAGCGACGTCGAGGTCTTCGGCACCGGCTGCCTCGGCCTGTGCGACGCCGGGCCGCTCGTCCAGGTCGCAGGCGGAGGGCGAGACGCGCCTCTACGAGAAGGTGGACCCCGCCGGCCGCGGCGCGCATCGCCGCGGAGGACGCGGTCGGCGGGCACGCCGGCGAAGGACCTCCTCGAGGGCGGGAACGACGCCTTCTTCGCCAAGCAGAGGAAGATCGTCCTCGAGAACTCCGGGCGCATCGACCCCGAGCGGATCGAGTCGTGCGTCGCCGAGGGCGCCTACGAGGCGCTGCAGAAGGCCGTCACCGAGATGACGCCCGCTCGACGTGATCCAGCAGATCACGGCCTCGCGGGCTGCGCGGCCGCGGCGGCGGCGGCTACCCCACCGGCCTCAAGTGGAGCACGGTCTCCAAGGCCAAGGGCACGCGCAAGTTCGTCATCTGCAACGCCGACGAGGGCGACCCCGGGCGCCTTCATGGACCGGAGCGTCCTCGAGGGCGACCCGCACCGGGTGCTCGAGGGCATGGCCATCGCCGCCTACGCGGTCGGCGCCGACCAGGGCTACGTCTACGTGCGCGGCGAGTACCCGCTGGCCATCCAGCGCCTGAAGACGGCGATCAAGCAGGCCGAGCGGCTGCAGCTTCCTCGGCGGCCGCATCCTCGACACCGGCTTCAGCTTCCGCGTCGACATCCGCATCGGCGCCGGCGCCTTCGTCTGCGGCGAGGAGACCGCGCTCATCGCCTCGATCGAGGGCAACCGCGGGCACGCCGCGGCCCCGCCCGCCCTACCCGGCCACGAGCGGGCCTGTGGGGCCACCCCACGCTCATCAACAACGTCGAGACCTTCGCCAACGTCGCCGCCGATCGTCCGGAACGGCGGCGCCTGGTACGCCTCGATCGGCACCGAGAAGAGCAAGGGCACGAAGGTCTTCGCCCTCGCCGGCAAGATCGCGCACACCGGGCCTCGATCGAGGTCCCGATGGGCATCACCCTGCGCGAGATCATCTTCGACATCGGCGGCGGCATCCCCGGCGGCCGGCAGTTCAAGGCCGCGCAGACGGGCGGCCCCTCCGGCGGCTGCATCCCCGCCCAGTACCTCGACCTGCCGGTCGACTACGAGTCGCTGGCCAGCGTCGGCTCGATCATGGGCTCGGGCGGCCTCATCGTGATGGACGAGACGTCCTGCATGGTGGACGTCGCCAAGTACTTCATGGAGTTCTGCCGCGACGAGTCGTGCGGCAAGTGCATCCCCTGCCGCGCCGGCACCGTCCAGATGTGCGGCCTGCTCGACAAGATCACCGCGCGGCGAGGCGACGCCGCCGCGACCTCGAGCTGCTCGAGCAGCTCGCGGACCTGCTGAAGAGCACGAGCCTCTGCGGCCTCGGGCAGACGGCGCCGAACCCCGTCGTCTCGACCCTGCGCTACTTCCGCGACGAGTACCTGGCCCACATCGACGAGAGGCGGTGCCCGGCCGGCGTCTGCACGATCGCCCCGGTCGCCCCGGCGGAGGTGCACCCGTGAGCGTCAAGACCTTCACCCTGAACGGCGAGCTGGTGAGCGCCGGCGAGGACCAGACGATCCTCGACGTCGTGCGACGAGCAGAAGGTCCCCATCCCGCGCCTCTGCCACCTCGAGGGCCTCGGCGAGATCGGCGCCTGCCGGCTGTGCCTGGTCGAGATCGCAGGGCTCGAGCAAGCTCGCTCCCTGCCTGCATGACGCAAGGTCGAGGAGGGCATGGTCGTCACCACCGAACTCCGAGCGGCTGCAGGCGCTACCGGCGGACGATCGTGGAGCTGCTCTTCGCCGAGCGCAACCACGTCTGCGCCGTCTGCGTCGTGAACGGCTACTGCGAGCTGCAGAACCTCGGCTACGCGGTGGGCATCGACCACGTCCGCTTCGCGTACCAGACGCCCGTCCCTCCAGATCGACGCCTCGCACAAGCGCTTCGCCCTCGACCACAACCGCTGCGTCCTCTGCACGCGCTGCGTCCGCGTCTGCGACGAGGTCGAGGGCGCCCACACCTGGGACGTGACGGGCCGCGGCGCCGCGGCCCAGGTCATCACCGACCTCGCCGCGCCGTGGGGCCAGTCGCAGAGCTGCACGAGCTGCGGCAAGTGCGTGCAGGTCTGCCCCACCGGCGCGCTCTTCGAGAAGATCCGGCCCAAGGCCGAGATGGTCAAGAACCGCGACTTCCTCGTCTACCTCAAGACCGCGCGGGAGAAGAAGCTATGGATCCGGTGAAGCGACGCGCGCCCGCGGCGCGAAAGCCCCGGATCGCCACCGCCTGGCTCGGCGGCTGCTCGGGCTGCCACATGTCGTTCCTGGACCTGGACGAGCGGCTCATCGACCTGGCGCCGCTCGTCGACCTCGTCTACAGCCCGATCATGGACGTCAAGGAGTTCCCGGAGGACGTGGACGTCACCCTCGTCGAGGGCGCGGTCGCGAACGAGGAGAACCTCCACCAGCTCAAGCTCATCCGCGAGCGCGACGAAGCTCCTCGTCTCGTTCGGCGACTGCGCGGTCACCGGCAACGTGACCGCCATGCGCAACCCGCTGCGCCGGGCCGAGGCGGTCCTGAAGCGCGCCTACATCGAGAACGTGGACCTCGAACCCGCGGCGGCCCGCCGACCCCGGCATCGTCCCGGCGCTGCTCGACCGCGTGCGGCCCGTGCACGAGGTGGTGCCGGTGGACGTCTTCCTCCCGGGCTGCCCGCCCTCGGCCGACCTCATCCACTTCGTGCTCACCGAGCTCGTGGCCGGCCGCATCCCCGGACCTCACAGGACCGCCTCAAGTACGGCTAGAAGGAACGCACGCCATGGGCCAGCGCATCGTCATCGACCCCGTCACCCGCATCGAGGGCCACGCGAAGATCACGCTCCTCCTGGACGACCAGGGCGAGGTCTCCGACGCCCAGTTCCACGTCGTCGAGTTCCGCGGCTTCGAGAAGTTCTGCGAGGGGCGCTCCTTCCGCGAGATGCCCGGCATCACGTCGCGCATCTGCGGCATCTGCCCGGTGAGCCACATGCTGGCCTCGGCCAAGGCCGGCGACGAGCTCCTCGCCGTCGAGATCCCGCGAGGGCGCGACCCGGCTGCGCCGCCTCATCCACCTCGGCCAGATCCTCCAGTCGCACGCGCTCTCCTTCTTCCACCTCTCCTCGCCCGACTTCCTGCTCGGCCACGACTCCGACCCCGCGAAGCGCAACATCATCGGCCTCATCGCGGCGAACCCCGACGTCGCGCGCGCGCGGGCATCCGCCTGCGCCAGTTCGGCCAGGAGATCATCGAGACCCTGGCCGGCAAGAAGATCCACTCGACGTGGGTCGTGCCCGGGCGGCGTCGACGAGCCGCTCACCGCCGCCGGCCGCGACCGGATCCAGGCGTGGCTGCCCGAGGCGAAGGAGACGATCGCCAAGACGCTCGACCGTTCTGGAAGCGCGAGATGGACCGCCACCAGGACGAGGCGCGCGTCTTCGGCAACTTCCCCTCGCTGTTCATGGGCCTCGTCGACGCCCGACGGCGGCCTCGAGCACTACGACGGGCAAGCTCCGCTTCGTCGACGCGACGCGGCACGATCGTCGCCGACCAGCTGCGACCCGCAGCAGTACCACGAGTACATCGGCGAGGCGGTCGAGCCCTGGACCTACCTGAAGTTCCCCTACTACAAGCCGCTCGGCTACCCCGGCGGGATGTACCGCGTCGGGCCCGCTCGCCCGGCTCAACGTCGCCTCGCACTGCGGGACGCCGCTCGCCGACCGCGAGCTCGCCGAGTTCCGGCAGCTCGGCCGCGGCGCGGTGCTCTCCTCCTTCCACTACCACTACGCCCGGCTCATCGAGATCCTCTACTGCGTCGAGCGGATCGAGGAGCTCCTCGCCCACCCCGACCTCCTGACCCCGCAGGTGCTGGCCCTCGCCCGCCGCAACCGCTACGAGGGCGTCGGCGTGCTGCGAGGCCCCGCGCGGCACGCTCTTCCACCACTACAAGGTGCAAGCAGGGCGGGCTCATCAGCTGGGCGAACCTGATCATCGCCACCGGCCAGAACAACCTGGCCATGAACCAGACGGTCGCTCCAGATCGCGCGCCACTACGTGAAGGGCGACAAGCTGAAGGAAGGCATGCTGAACCGCGTCGAGGCCGGCATCCGCGCCTACGACCCGTGCCTGTCGCTGCTCGACCCACGCCTACGGCGAGATGCCGCTGCGGGTCGAGCTCGTCGCCGCCGACGGCACGCTGCTCGACACCGTGACGCGGGGGTGAGCCGAGACGGAAGCAAGGAGGGATCGGCCGTGGTCGACTGCCCTGACTCAGTCCTCGTCATCGCCTGGGGCAACCCCCTCCGCGAGGACGACGCCGTCGCCTGGCACGTGCTCGAGGGACTGCGGAGGCTGCGAGCCCCGCCCCCGCCTTCCCGCCCTCCACCTCCGTCACGCGCACCAGCTGACGCCGGAGATGGCCGAGTGCGTGAGCCGCGCCGCGGGCGTCGTCTTCATCGACGCACGGCGCGACGGCACGCCGGGCGAGGTCCGGTGCGAGGCGGTCGAGCCGTGCGCCGGGTCGAACCCGCTCGCCCACTCCCTCAGCCCGCAGGCGCTCCTCCTCTTCGCCGAGCAGCTCTACGGCCGCGCCCCGCGGGCCGTCGTCCTGAGCATCGCCGGCGAGCGCTTCGGCATGGGCGAGGCTCTCTCGCCCGCGGTCCGCCGGGCGATCCCCCGTGCCATCCGCGCCGTCCTCCGCCAGGCCAGAGCCTGGGCCGGAACCGCCGTCGAGGCGACGACCACCCCGGCCTGAAGATCCGCGACGACGCCGGCTACCCGGCGAAACGGACTGCTGAATCTCTCAACGGTACGTTGAGGTCTTCTGCGTATAACTCAACTTATTGATATAGTTGATGTTATATCGTTGCCTTGAACCAGCCCCATTCCGATCGCTTATTAACTCAACACTACGACTGTCGGCGTGGAGTTTCACAGCGCTCTCGGTTCTCCTGCATAATCAACCAGTTGCGCGATTCTCAACACTCACCCAAGAGAAGCGGACACGTTCTTGCAGTAAGGGCAGACGGAGGTGCGGTCATGACCGTCTTGCTCGTTCTGGCGTTCTTCGGTGCTCTCATCACCATCGACTACGTGGTGACCCGCCATCGGCTCGCCCGTGAGGCCCGGGCGCACGCAGCGGCCTCCGTCCCCGCGGTCGAGCCCGCCTGGGTGGCCGGCTACCAGATGCCCGAGGCCTTGTACTACCACCGCGGGCACACCTGGGCACGCCCGCTGGACGCCAGACACGGTCCTCGTGGGCGTCGACGATTTCGCCCGCCGTCTGATCGGCCCCGCGGCCACCCTGAAGGCCCCTTCGCGCGGCGACTGGCTGCACCAGGGCGGACGGGGGTTCGCCATGAGGCTCGACGGCAAGGAGGCCGAGCTCGTCTCGCCCGTCGAGGGCGAGGTGGTCGAGGTCAACCGCGACCTGGCCGAGAAGCCCGGCCTCGCCGCCGACGACCCCTACGGCCGCGGCTGGGTGCTCAAGGTGAAGGCCCCCAACCTCGCCGACAACCTCCGCAACCTGCTCTCGGGCCGCCTGGCCCGCAAGTGGATGGAGGACAGCCGCGAGGCCCTCGAGCTGCGGCTCATGGCCCTCTCCGGCTCGGTGCTGCAGGACGGCGGCGAGCCCGCTTCCGACCTCGGACGCCACCTCCCGCCGGCGGACTGGGAGCGCCTCGTCCACGAGTTCCTGCTCACCTAGCGCCCGGCCCAGGAGACCCGCCATGGCTTTCCTGCCCAACCCGAAGTCGCGAGCGCTGCTCTTCGACGTGACCCGGTGCATCGGCTGCCATGCCTGCGCGAAGGCGTGCAAGGAATCGCACGGCCTCCCCGGCACCGGCGAGGAGACGGAGCTGGACGCCGTCACCTACACCGTGGTCCTCGACAAGGGCGACGATCGCTACCTGCGCCGCATGTGCATGCACTGCGCCGACCCGAGCTGCGCGAGCGCGTGCCCGGTCGGCGCCTTCACCAAGACGGAGCTCGGCCCCGTCGTCTACGACGTCGTCGAAGTGCCTCGGCTGCCGCTACTGCATGATCGCCTGCCCCTTCAGCGTGCCGCGCTACGAGTGGTCGAAGGCGGTGCCGGCCGTGCGCAAGTGCGACGGCTGCATCGAGCGGCAGAAGGAAGGGAAGATCAACGCGTGCACCGAGGCCTGCCCGGCCGAGGCGACGGTCGCCGGCACCCGCGAGGAGCTGCTCGCCGAGGCGAGGAAGCGCATCGCCGAGAATCCCGGCACCTACCACCCCGAGGTCTACGGCGAGCACGAGGTCGGCGGGACGAACGTCCTCGTCCTGTCCCCCGTCCCCTTCGAGCAGCTCGGGATGAGGGTCGGCCTCGGCACCGAGCCGCTGCCGAACCTGACCTGGGCCGCCCTGTCGAAGATCCCGAAGGTCGTGGGCTTCGGCTGCGTCGGCCTCAGCGCCATCTACTGGATCACCCACCGTCGCGAAGAAGTGGCGGCGGCCGAGAGCCGCGAGAAGGAGTGACGACCATGCCGCGAAACGAACGCTTCCGGCCGGGCTTCTGGACCTTCTTCTTCGCCCTTGTCCTGGCGGCCGGCGCCGTCGTCACGGTGCTCCGCTACTGGAAGGGCCTCGGCGCGGTCACGAACCTCTCCGACCGCTTCCCCTGGGGGCTGTGGGTCGGCTTCGACGTGCTGTGCGGGGTCGGCCTCGCCGCCGGCGGCTTCACGATCACGACCGCGGTCTACGTCTTCAACCTGAAGCGCTTCAAGCCGATCGTGCGGCCCACCATCCTCACCGCCTTCCTCGGCTACCTCCTGGTCGCGGTGGGCCTCATGTACGACCTCGGCAAGCCCTGGAACATCTGGCACCCGATGGTGATGTGGAACCCGCGCTCGCCGATGTTCGAGGTGTCGTGGTGCGTGATGCTCTACCTCACCGTCCTCTCCCTCGAGTTCTCGGGCATGGTCTTCGAGCGGCTCGGCTGGACGCGCGCCGTCGCCGTCCAGCACGCCGCCATCGTGCCCCTCGTGATCGCGGGGGCCGTCATCTCGACCCTGCACCAGTCCTCGCTCGGCACCTTCTACCTCATCATGCCCGCCAAGCTGCACCCGCTCTGGTACTCGCCCCTCATCCCGTGGATGTTCTACCTCTCCGCGATCGCGGGCGGCCTGGCGATGATGATCGTCGAGTCGCGCCTGTCGTCGCGTGCCCTCGGGCGGGGGCTGGAGATGCCCCTCCTGATGTCGCTCGGCCGGGCCCTCGGCGTCGCCCTCGGCGTCTACGGAGCGGCGCGCCTCCTCGACATGGCCCACCGCGGGGTGATCGGCGAGATCTTCACGGGCAGCCGCGAGGCCGCCTTCTTCCAGCTCGAGTTTGCGATCGGGGTTATCCTTCCGATGGCGCTCCTGGCCTTCCCGGCGGTGCGCCGCAACTCCGGGCGGCTCTACGGGGCCGCCCTCCTCGTGGTGGCGGGCTTCATCGTGAACCGCCTGAACGTGAGCATCACCGGGCTCGAAGGGGTGCAGGGCGGCCGCTACGCGCCGACCGTCGCCGAGGGGATCATCACGCTCATGCTCGTCGGGATCGGCATCGCCGCCTTCGGCCTCGCGGTCCGCTTCCTGCCCGTCATGGGCGAGGTCGAGGAGCCGGAGCTCCTGGTCTCGGCCGCGGAGGCGCCCGCCGGTGTCCTGGCCCCCGTGCCCGTGAGGAGCTGAAGACGCCGCTCCAGGCCGCCACCTCCGTCGCGAGGCGCCTCCGACCCTGGAGGCGCCTCGCCGTCCGCATGGGCCTCGGGCTCGGGCTCGGGGCCGCGGCCATCCTCGGGCTCGCCGACAAGCTGAGCCTCGACCGCCAGCGCGCCCAGCTCGAGGGCCTGGTCGGCCTCTCCGCCGACCGCGTGGCCGAGACGATCCACCGCGCGGCCCACGACGGCATGCTCCGAAACGACGCCGACGGCGTGCGGCGCATCATCGAGAACATCGGCGCCCAGGAGGGCGTCGACCGCGTCCGGATCTACAACAAGGAGGGGCGCGTCCGGGTCTCCTCGGTGCCGGCCGAGGAGGGCACCCTCGTCGACAAGCGCTCCGACGAGTGCATCGCCTGCCACGCGGGGGCGCAGCCGAAGGCGGGCCTCGAGCGCGCCGACCGGATCCGGATGCTCCAGGGGCCGGGCGGCGGGCGCGCATCCTCGGCATCATCACCCCCATCTACAACGAGCCCCAGTGCACGTCGTGCCACGTGCACCCCGCCTCGCAGCGCGTCCTCGGGATCCTCGACGTGCGGCTCTCGATGGCGCAGGCCGACGCCGCCCTCCGCGCCTCCGAGCGGCAGATGCAGTACGGGCTCTTCGCCACCGGCCTCGCGGTGCTCCTGCTGAGCTTCGTGCTGCTGTGGGCCTTCGTCCTGCGGCCGGTCAAGCGGCTGCGGCTCGCCATGGAGCGCGCCGGGGAGGGCGACCTCTCGGTGCGCGTCCCGGTGCGCTCGCGGGACGAGATGGGCGAGCTCGCCCGCTCCTGGAACGAGATGACGGGCGATCTCCGCCGTGCCCGCGGAGACCTCGAGGGCCTGAACCGCACGCTCGAGGAGCGGGTCGCAGGAGAAGACGCGGCAGCTCGAGCACACGCACCGCCAGATGGTGGTGGTCGAGAAGATGGCCTCGCTCGGCAAGCTGGCCGCGGTCGTGGCCCACGAGATCAACAACCCGCTCGCCGGCATCCGCACCTACGCCCGCGCTCCTGCGGCGCCAGTTCGCCTCCGGCGCCGCCCTTCCCCCGACCCCGGAGCAGGCGGCGGAGACCGACCGCATCCTGCAGATGGTCGACGGCGAGGCCGGCCGCTGCGGCGACATCGTGCGCAACCTCCTCGCGTTCAGCCGCCAGTCCGGCGCGCGCTTCGCCGAGGAGGACCTGGCCCCCGTCGTCGAGCGGTGCCGGATGCTGCTCAACCACCAGGCCGCGCTCCTCGACGTGACGCTCGAGGCGCGCGCCGCCCCGGACCTGCCGAAGGTCGTGTGCGACGCGGCGCAGGTGCAGCAGGTGATCCTGGCCCTCGCCCTGAACGCCCTCGAGGCGACGCCGTCCGACGGGCGCGTCTCGATCGAGGCGGCACGCGAGGGCGACGGGGTGAAGATCGTCGTCGCCGACACCGGGTGGGGCATCCCGAAGGAGCACCTCGACCGCATCTTCGAGCCGTTCTTCACGACCAAGGAGGCGGGCAAGGGCGTCGGGCTCGGCCTCGCGGTCGTCTACGGCATCGTCAACGGGCATCACGGCCGGATCGACGTCCAGTCCGAGCCGGGCCAGGGCACCACCTTCACCGTCCACCTGCCGGCGCGCCAGCCGGAAGACGGGGCCGGCCGCCCGGGCGACGGCGCCCCGGCCCTCGTGGGAGGCGAGGCATGAGCGCGACGACCGGCGTCCCCCCCGGCACCCTGCGGATCCTCATCGTCGACGACGAGACGATCGTGCGCGACTCGCTCGCGGCGTGGTTCCGGCAGGACGGGCACCAGGTGGACGTGGCGGAGGGCGGGAAGGAGGCCCTGCGCCTCGTGAGCGCGAGCCGCTACGACATGGCCTTCCTCGACATCAAGATGCCGGGCATGGACGGGCTCGAGCTGCAGTCGCGGCTGGCCGCCGCCGACCCGGAGCTGAGCATCGTGCTCATGACCGCCTACGCCTCGGTCGAGACCGCGGTCAAGGCGATGAAGAGCGGGGCCTACGACTACATCGTCAAGCCCTTCGACCCCGACGACCTCTCGATGCTCGTCAAGCGCGCCGCCGAGCACCGCTCGCTGCGGGCGGAGAACGTGCGCCTCAAGAAGAGCCTGGAGAGCGCCGCCGCCCCGCCTCCGTTCCTCGGCGCCTCGCCCGCGATGCGGCACGTGGTCGAGCTCGTCGAGACGGTCGCCGCCTCGGACTCGACCGTGCTCATCACCGGCGAGTCGGGCACCGGCAAGGAGGTCGTGGCCCGCGCCATCCACGCGGCGTCGCCCCGGCGCTACAACCCGATGGTGGTCGTCAACTGCGGCGCCCTGCCCGAGGGCATCCTGGAGAGCGAGCTCTTCGGCCACGAGGCCGGCGCCTTCACCGGCGCCCGCGCCCGCCACAAGGGCAAGTTCGAGGCGGCCGAGGGGGGCACCGTCTTCCTCGACGAGATCGGCGAGGTGAGCCCGAAGGTCCAGGTGGAGCTGCTGCGCGTCCTCGAGGAGAAGGTGGTCACCCGCCTCGGCGGCACGACGCCCGTCCCCGTGGACTTCCGGATCATCTCGGCCACGAACCGCGACCTCCAGGCGGCGGTCAAGGAGGGGACCTTCCGCGAGGATCTCTACTGGCGGCTCAACGTCGTCCACATCGACATCCCGCCGCTGCGCGAGCGGCCCGAGGACGTCCCGGTGCTGGCCGAGCAGTTCCTCGCGAAGTTCGCGCAGTCGATGAGCCGCCGGCCGATGCGCTTCTCGCCGGAGGCGCTCGACGCGCTCGCCGCCTACCCCTGGCCGGGCAACGTGCGCGAGCTGCAGAACGCGATCGAGCGCGCGGTGGTGGTGGGCCGCAACGACGTGGTGCGGGCCGAGGACCTGCCGCTGCGCGTCACCCAGGCGCCGGCGGGACCGGGCCCGGGGTCGCTCGCCGAGGCCGAGCGCGCCCACGTCCAGTCCGTGCTCGACGCGAGCGGCTGGAACATCACGCGCGCCGCCCGCGTCCTCGACGTGGACCGGGTCACCCTCTACAACAAGATCAAGAAGTACGATCTCAAGAAGCCGGAGACCGGGGGCTGAGGCCGCCCGTGGCGGGTGAGGCGGCCCGTCTCGCGGAGGCGGTCGACCTGCTGCCCGTCGGCGCCCTGCCTCAGGGTACGATCGAGGCGCTCGCCGCACGCCTGAGCCGCCACGTCGCGCTCGCCTGCCACGTGCTGCCCCGCGGCCGCGCTCCCGGTGCCTCGCATCCCCGACCGCGACCAGCTCGACGCGAACGCTCTGCTCGAGGCGCTCGAGGCCCGGGCGGCGGCGGACGACCGCCTGCTCGTCGGCGTCACGGCCGAGGACATCGCGATCCCCGTCTTCACGTTCGTCTTCGGCCTGGCGCGGCAGGGCGGCCACGCCTGCGTCGTCTCCCTCGCCCGCACCGACCCGGCGTTCTACGGCCTGCCGCCGGACCCGGCGCGGCGGGACGAGCGCGCGGTGGCCGAGGTCCTCCACGAGATGGGCCACCTCGCCACGCCTCGATCACTGCCCGGACCGGGGCTGCCTCATGAGCTTCGCCGGGAACATCGAGCGCGTGGACACGCGCGGGTCGCGCTTCTGCCCGTCGTGCGCCGACCGCCTTCCCCACTGGCTGCGGGGGCCGGGGCCGCTGCCGGAGATGGTGTAGGACTCGTCATCCAGCATGCTGGGACGGGCCGGCTAGAGGCAGGGCGGACTGGCCAGCGACGAACACCGGTCATCGGACAATCCGGGGACTAGCCAGCCGACACGGCTTCGCCTGTTTCTGGCTTTCTTTGAACCGGTGGGCTCCGCCCCCCGGACCCCCTGGGTGGCCGTGGCCGGAACGGCTGTAGCTATACTGGCTCGATGCGCGTTGTTGTGGCCATGTCCGGGGGCGTCGACTCCTCGGTGGCGGCCGCCCTCTTGAGGGACGAGGGCCACGAGGTGATCGGCGTGTCGATGCAGCTCCACGACCAGACGGAGGGCGCCTCTCCCTCCTTCGGCCGCTGCTGCGCCCTCGAGGACTTCCACGACGCGAAGGCGGTGGCGGCGCGGCTCGGCATCCCCCACTACCTGATGAGCCTCGAGCGGAGCTTCCACGACGGCGTCGTCTCGCCGTTCGTGCGCGACTACCTCGGCGGCCGCACGCCCCTGCCCTGCGCGCGGTGCAACACCGAGGTCAAGTTCGCGAGCCTCGTCGAGAAGACGCGGGCCTTCGGGGCGGAGCGCGTGGCCACCGGCCACTACGCGCGCAAGGACCGCGAGGGCGAGGGCGGCCGCTTCCGTCTCCTCAAGGGACGGGACCCCGCCAAGGACCAGTCGTACTTCCTCTTCGGCCTCACCCAGGAGCAGCTGGAGAACGCGCTCTTCCCCGTCGGACACCTCGAGAAGGCCGAGGTGCGGCGCCTCGCGCACGAGCTGGGCCTCCCCGTGGCCGACAAGGCGGAGAGCCAGGAGATCTGCTTCGTCCCCGACGGGGACTACGCCGGGTTCGTCGAGCGGAACGCGCCCGCTGCGGATCGCTCCGGCCCGATCGTGGACGCGGACGGCCGCGAGGTCGGCCGCCACCGCGGGGTGCACCGCTTCACGGTCGGGCAGCGGCGGGGGCTGGGACTCGCCTCGGCCCGACCGCTGTACGTCCTCGCGGTGCGGCCCGAGACGCGCACCGTCGTCGTCGGGGGCGGCGAGGAGCTGCTCTCCGACCGCCTCGTGGCACGCGACGTGACCTGGCTCTCCGTCCCCGAGCCCGCGGGCGAGACCCGGGCCCGCGTGCGCATCCGCTACCGCCACGCGGAGGCGCGCCGCCTCGATCCAGCCACTCGGCGGCGGGCGCGCCGAGGTGCGCTTCGACGCGCCGCAGCGGGCGATCACGCCGGGCCAGGCCACGGTCTTCTACGAAGGCGAGGTCTGCCTCGGCGGCGGCTGGATCGAGTAGGAATGGCCGCGGAGGCACTCGGTTTGATTCAATCGACTGGATCGATATTCAATCCACTGGACTAGCCGACCCAAGCAACCGTCTGAAAGCCTTTCCTGTCAATACTTGTCGTGCCGGCGCGCCTGGCACAGCCCCTGCTTCCACGGAACGACTAGTTCGAACGAACTCACCGTCCGCGGCCGCCTCGCGGCCCCGGGGCGGGGATCTTCTCTTCAACTTCCAAGGAGGATTCGGATGCGCTTCAGATACCTCGCGGCCCTCGTGGCCGCGGCGCTCCTCATGGCCCTGCCCGCCGTGGCGCAGGAACAGCGCGGTGCGATCGAGGGCGTGGTCAAGGACGCGCAGGGCGGCGCCGTCGTCGGCGCCACCGTCGTGGCGAAGAGCATGAGCGGGCATCGCGGTCGAGGCCGTGACCGACGCCACCGGCACGTACCGCTTCACGCTCTTCCGCCCGGCCGCTACGAGATCACCGCCAACCTGTCCGGCTTCGCGCCGGCGCAAGGTGCAGAACATCGACCTGCGCCTCGGCCAGCAGCTCAACATCAACGTCACGCTACAGCCCGGCGGGGTGGCCGAGACCGTGCAGGTCGTGGCCGAGTCGCCGCTCATCGCGATCACCCAGAGCGCGCGCGCCACCTCGCTCCGCGGCGAGGACATCGAGAAGATGCCGAAGGGCCGCGACTTCACGTCGCTCGTCACCCAGGCCCCCGGAGCCAACATGGAGACCGAGAAGTTCGGCGCGCGAGCTGGCAACGCGGCATCTCGATCGACGGCTCCTCCGCCGGTGAGAACCGCTACATCATCGACGGCGCCGAGTCCACGAACCTCCAGTCACGGCATCTCCGGGCAAGCGCTTCGTCACCGACTTCGTCGACGAGGTGCAGGTCAAGTCCTCCGGCTACACCGCCGAGTACGGCGGCTCCACCGGCGGCGTCATCAACGTCCTCACCAAGAGCGGCACCAACAGCTTCCGCGGCGATGTCGGGCTCTACTAGTCAGGGCGACGCCCTCGAGCTCCGACCCGCCGAGCCGTCGCTGCGCCTCAAGCCGACGAACTCGAACGCCGCGGAGTACGTCACCTACCCCGAGGACAGCTACAACCGCCTCGAGCCCGGGCTTCACCCTCGGCGGCCCGATCATGAAGGACAAGGTCTGGTTCTTCGTGGGCTACAACCCGTCGTTCCGGCCCTACGACCGCACCGCGTCCGTTCAGCGACGGGACCCAGGGCACGCAGCACCAGAAGCTGACCGACCAGTACCTCGCGGCCAACGTCACCGCGCAGCTCAGCTCGCAGCTCCGGGCGCGCGCCGCCTACAACATGAGCAACCGCAAGCGGGAGGGCACGCTGCCCGCCCAGGACGGCACCAGCGCCCCCACGACCGAACTTCGCCATCGAACGACGTCTACCCGAACTGGTCGCGCCTCGCTGACCTTCGACTACACGCCCGTCCAACAAGGTGTTCATGAGCCTGCGCGGCGGGTACTCATCGCAGCAACCACTACACCGAGGGCGTCTCGACAGCGACACGTGGTACCTCTTCCGGACGTCGAACGATCGGCAGGCCGGTGTGCCGCCCGAGTACCAGCACGTCACCGACTACCAGAACATCCCGACGAACAGCAGCACCACCCAGGACATCCAGGAGCGCGCGAACGTCCAGTTCGACACCACGTTCTTCTTCACCGGCGGCGGACAGCACCAGCTGAAGGTGGGCGTCCAGTACGATCGCATCGGCAACAACATCCTGAGCGGCGAGCAGAGCAACCTGGTCCGCCTGTACTGGAACCGGTCGTCTCGGCGGCAGTGAGCGGGCACTACGGGTACTACCGCGTGCGCAGCAACGGCGTCCTGCCCCGACCAGGGCTTCATCACGCAGGGCGACATCCACGAGAACAACTTCGGCCTCTTCGCTCCAGGACTCCTGGACGATCGGCAGCCGCTTCACCCTGAACCTGGGCCTGCGCACCGAGAACGAGCACGTCCCCGCCTACACCGACGGGCCCGGACGTCCCGAAGAACGCCATCGACTTCAGCTTCGGCGACAAGATCGCCCCGCGCGCCGGCTTCGCGTGGGACGTCCAGGGCGACGGCAAGACCAAGGTCTACGGCTCCTGGGGCATCTTCTACGACATCATGAAGCTGGAGCTGCCGCAGGGCTCGTGCGGCGGCGACAAGTGGCTCGAGTACTACTACACGCTCGACACCTTCGACGTTCGACCAGCTCGACATCCCGGGCTGCCCGCCGGCCTGCCCCGGCACGCTGCTCTCGGGCCCGATCGACTTCCGCCACCCCTCGCGTTCGAGGGCGAGGGCGGCGTCGACCCCAACCTCAAGCCGATGAAGCTGCAGGAGGCCGTGGCGGGCGTCGAGCGTGAGATCGCCCCGACCCTCTCGGTCAGCGCCCGGTACGTGCACAAGCAGCTCGACCGCGCGATCGAGGACGTCGGCGTCCTGGACGCCGACGGGAACGAGGTCTACACCATCGCGAACCCCGGCTTCGGGCTCCGCGCGTCGTTCACCCCCGAGGGCGGCGACCGTGCCCTCACCTACCCGAAGGCGAAGCGCAAGTACGACGCCGTCGAGCTCGTCCCTCAACAAGCGCATGGCCAACCACTGGTCCGGCCGCTTCTCCTACATGTGGAGCCGGCTGTACGGCAACTACCCCGGTCTCTCGCAGTCGGACGAGAACGGCCGCAACAGCCCTAACGTCGGCCGCTCCTTCGACTACCCGCTGATGGCGTTCGACCAGACGGGCCAGCCCGCGTACGGCGTACTGCCCACGGATCGCACCCACCAGCTCAAGGCGCAGTTCATCTACGACTTCAACTTCGGGCTGAGCGCCGGCCTCGGCTGGTACGGTGTCACCGGGCTCCCCAGGACGCGCGAGGCGGCCTGGAACCCCTCCAGCGGCTACACGCTCCAGTACGCCGGGCGCAACAGCGACGGCCGCCTGCCGTTCCTGAGCCAGGCCGACGTGTACCTGCAGCAGGAGATCAAGCTGGGCGACCGGAACCGGCTCGTCCTCAGCGCGAACATAACGAACCTGCTCAACCAGGACACCGCGACAAACTACTTCCAGACGGAGCTCGCGAGCGGCCAGGTCGTCGACGTGCCCGAGACCACGATCCTGTACCAGGGCGCGAACTTCCCGGCGCTGATCGCGGCGCAGCAGATCCCGCTCGACCCGAGGTTCATGAAGGACAACGCCTACCAGTCCCCGCGGTCGATCCGGCTCGGCGTGCGGTTCCTCTTCTAGTCGACCCCGACTGATCGGGCGGCCCTGCCGCTCGGCGGTCCTGAAGGGGGTGGCGAGCGACGCGCTCGCCGCCCCCTTTCGTCTTTCTACGGATCGCGGCACGCCGACCGACGTGGTAGGGTGGCACTCCCCGTGGGACGAGCGCGGAAGAAGCGAGAGAAAGAGCCGGTCCCTCCGCTGCCGAGCGGGCCGCCGGAGCCACCGGGCCGGACCTGGCGTTCGCCCCTGCCGTGGGCTGTCGCCGCCGCGTTCCTGGCGAGGGCGCTGGTCCTGGCCCAGCTCCACGAGCACCCCCTCCTCCAGCCGGGCGGCGGCCTCGACAGCGAAGCCTACGTGCGGCTCGCTCGCCAGGCTGCCGGCGGGGACTGGGCGCTCGGCCCCGAGCCCTACTTCGTGTCTCCCCTCTACGTCTACTTCCTCGCGCTCGTCTTCCGGGTGTTCGGGTCGTCGCTCCTCGTCCCGAAGATCGTCCAGGTCCTCCTGGGCACGCTCGCCGTGGGCCTCCTGGCCAAGACGGCGCGGCGCCTCTTCGCGAGCGAAGCGGCGGCCGGGGTCGCGGCGTGGCTCGCCGCGCTCACCGGCGTCGTCGTGTTCCACGAGGTCCTGCTCCTCCAGTCCAGCCTCGACCCCTTTCTCACCGCGCTCGCCCTCTTCCTTCTCGTGCGCGCGTCGGGAAGCGGACGGCTCGAGGCATTCCTGGCGTCGGGAGTCGCCTTCGGCCTGCTCGTCGCGAACCGGCCGAACGCGCTCGCGGCCGCGGTCGCCGCCGCGCTGGCCGTAGGGGCGGCACGGCGGACGCGGCGCTCGTTGGCGCAGGCAGCGGCGCTAGGGGCCGGCCTCCTGGTCGCCCTCGCCCCCTTCGCTCTGCGAAACCGCCTGGTAGCGGGCGAGTGGATCCTCGTCTCCTCCCACGGCGGCCTCAACTTCTACATCGGCAACAATCCGGAGGCCGACGGGACATACCACGCCGTGCCGGGGATCACGCCCGCCATCGAGGGGCAGGCGCGAGACGCGGCGCGGGTGGCCTCCTTCGCCCTCGGCCGTCCCGCTTCGGCCGCCGAGGTCTCGGGCTACTTCTACGGCCGCGCCGTGTCGTGGATCCGGGCCGAGCCGCGCGCGGCCCTCACCCTCCTGGCCCGCAAGGTCGGCTACGTGCTGAACGCGGTCGAGGTGCCGCTCAACTACAGCTACGCCTACTACCGGCGCGACGAGCCCACCCTCCTGCGCGTCCTCGTCGTCGGGTCCTGGCTCCTCGTGCCCCTGGGCCTCCTCGGCTTCGCCGTCCGGCCCCCCGCCGCCGACCGCGTCGCGTGGGTCGCCTGGGCTTCGTTCGTCCCGGTCTACGCCTTCTCGGTGGCGGTCTTCTTCGTCTCCGCCCGTTACCGCCTTCCCCTGCTCCCGCCCCTCACGGTGAGCGCGGGGGCGGCCCTCACGCGGGTCGCGGCATGGGCGAGGGAAGGCCGTGGCCGGGCCCTGGCCGGGGCCGCCGCGGCCCTGACCGCGCTCTGCGCCCTGAGCTGGTGGAACCTCGGCCTCGACGACGGCCTCGGCCACGAGCGGAGCGAGATGGTCCTCCATCACCTCGCGGCCGGACGTGACGATGCGGCCCGAGAGCTGCTCGCGCGCACCGAGCCCCTGCTCGACAACCCGGGGCTGCTCTACTACCGCATGGGCCTCGCGTACGTCGGGCGCGGCCAGCCGGCCGACGCCGTGCCGCTCTTCGCCCGGGCGCTCCAGGCCGAGACCGGGCAGGCCGACGTCCGGCTGAGCCTCGGCCAGGCTCTCCTCGCGACCGGGCAGGCGGGCGAAGCCGAGCCGCACCTTCGGGCTGCGCGCGACGCGGGCATCGCTCCCGTCGAAGCGGGCCGCGACCTCGCCCGAGCGCTGATGGAGCTCGGGCGCCGGTCGGAGGCCACGCCGGCGCTGGCCGGGGCGATCGCCACCCTCTCGCCGAGCGACGAACGGGCCCTCGACCTGGGCCTGCTGGCCATGAGTCTCGACGCACCCGCCGTCGCCGAGCCGGCGCTCCGGCTGGCCATCCGGCGGGAGCCCTCCTCCGCGCCGGCGCATGAAGCGCTCGGGCTCGCCGCCGCCCAGCTCGGCCGCGACGCGGAGGCCCGTGCCGAGATGGAGGCCGCTTGTCGCCTCGATCCCGGCAGCGCAACGGCCCGCTTCAACCTGGCCGTGCTGTCTCTCCGGGAGGGACGGCGCGACGACGCCCGGCGTCTCGCGGCAGAGGCGCTCGGCCTGCGAACCGATTACGCCTCCGCACGCGACCTGCTCGCCCGTCTCACGCCGAAGCGCTGACCACGGAAGGGGGTCAGATCTTGAATCTGCTCACGAAGCAGACAACGCCCCAATTCAAGATCTGACCCCCTCGCAGTCAGGTAACCGTTTGCCGCAGCTTCTGGAGGGCTTCGCGAGCGGCCTCCTGCTGGGCCGCCTTCTTCGACGTGCCTTCACCCGACGTGACGCTGCCGTCGTCGAGCCGGCACTCGACGCGGAAGCGACGGCGGTGGCTCGGCCCCTCCTCCCCGACGACGCCGTAGCGGGGCACCGCTCGGCCCTGACCCTGCAGCAGCTCCTGCAGCCGGCTCTTCGGGTCCTCGAGCTCCTCGTCGGGCGCCTCGATGTCCCGCGCGAAATCGGCCTCGCACGAAACGGTGGGCGGCCTCGAACCCGCCGTCGAGGTAGAGCGCCGCCACGAGGGCCTCGTAGGCGTTCGCCCAGAGCGCGGCCTTCCCGCGCCCCCCCGTCTTCTCCTCGCCCCGGCCGAGGAGCAGCAGCTCGGGCAGGCCCAGGCCGGCAGCGCGCCGGGAGAGGCTGGGCGCCGAGACGAGCCGCGCCCGCCGTCGGCTCTTGGTACCCTCGGCCCCGTCGGGGTCGCGCCGGTGGAGGAGGTCGGTCACCACCAGGCCCACGACGGCGTCGCCGAGGAACTCGAGGGCCTCGTTGTCGGCGCGGTGCCGGGCCGCGGCCTCGTTGGCCAGGCTCGCGTGGGTCAGCGCGCGGTCGAGGAGGCCCAGGTCGGCGAACCGGTGCCCGACCCGCCGTTCGAGGGCGTGCAGCTCGTCCTCGCGTTCCTCCGTCACGCCGGGCGCGCCTCCTCCGGGACGACCTTCAGCACCACGAGCGTCATGTCGTCGTGCGGGTCGGCGTCGCCCACGAAGCGGCGCACCTCCTCGAGGATCCGCTCCTTGAGCTCCTCGCTGGTCAGCGTGCCGCTCGCCTCCAGGATCCGCCGCAGGCGCCCCTCGCCGAAGAGCTCGGCCCCGGGGTTCATGGCCTCGGAGAGGCCGTCGGTGAAGAAGAGGAAGAAGTCGCCGGCGTCGAGCGGCACCTCGTCCTCCACGAGGATCTTGTCGAAGCGGTCCCCGCCGTCGAGGCCGAGGCCGAGCCCGGCGGGGGTGAGGACGCGCGTCAGGCCGGTCCGCGCCTGGAAGTGGATGAGGGGGTTGTGGCCGGCGCGGGCGTAGCGCATGCGGCGTGCCACCGTGTCCACCACCGCGTAGGTCATGGTCACGAAGGAGCGCGAGTCCATGTTGGCGGCGAGGATGCGGTTGGCCTCGCACAGCAGCCGGGCCGGGGACTCGTAGATCCGCGAGAGCGAGAGCACGAGGCCCTTGAGCTCGGCCATGTAGAGGGCGGCGGAGGTGCCCTTGCCCGAGACGTCGGCCACGAGGACGCCCATCCGCGTCTCGCCGAGCGGCAGGAGGTCGTAGTAGTCGCCCCCCACCTCGGCCGCCGGGAGGCAGAGGGCGGCGATCCGCACCCCCGCCGGGGCCGCCAGGCCCTGGGCGGGCAGCAGGCTCATCTGGATCTGCCGCGCGATGCGCAGCTCCTCCTCGAGCCGCTCCTTCTCCGCCTGCTCCTGCATCAGCTGCTGGATGCCGCGCGACATGAGGTTGAAGGACTCGGCCAGCTCGCCGAGCTGGTCTCGCGAGCGGATGCGGATCTGGTGCGTGAAGTCGCCCTGCCGCAGCTTCTGCGTCCCCACCGAGAGGGCGTGGACCCCGCGCGTGATCGACCGGGCGAGGACGAGTCCGAGGACCAGGGCCACCGCGTAGACGACGACGAAGACGAGGCCCAGGATGCCGAGCACGTACAGCAGCAGGTCGGGCACGCTTCGTCCGCTCGCGTCACGCGGGAGCTGGATGGGCGACAGCCGGCGCACGAGGGCCCGGGGCTCGTACTGGAACGCGAGCGGCATGTCGAAAGCGCTCTTCTCTCCGGTGTCCCAGTTCGTCTTCTCCGGCAACGCCACGAACATCGAAACCGGACCGGGCCGACGCGGTGATGCGCTGCCCTCCCTCCTCGAACGCGACCCCGGTGCCGCGGCCGGAACCCCGGCTTCTTCGGGCGCCCGTCCGACGGCTCGACACTCATCTCGCGGCGCTGGAGGACGTGGATGCCCGTCCGGCGCTCGAGGTCGGCGTAGAAGGCCTCGTCGGCCGGAACGTCCAGGACGAGCGCCGCGTCGCCCTCCGCCCACACGGCGCGCAGCGCTTCCGGCGAGAGCTTCTCCCCGGGCTGGAGGCGGACGAGACCCGCGAAGCCCGGCCCCTTCCACCACGACGGCAGGGCCCGCGGCGCCTCGCCGGAGGAGGCCACGACACGCCCACCGCGCAGGAGCGTGAACGCGACCGCGGGGTGGAGCTCCCGGGCCGGGGCGAGTCGGGCCGGCAGAGCCCGGGCCGCGTCGGCGTCCGCGGCGGGCAGGCCCGACGAGGGCCGACCGCGCCGTCGCCTGCAGCACGTCCGCGGCCCGGTCGATCTCCCCGGTGACCACCCGCGAGGCGGTGAGGCCCAGGAGGAGGACGATCGCCACGCACATGAAGAGGGTGAGGAGGACGACGGGGACGAGGGCGATGAAGAGGTACGAGACGATGAGCTTCGTCCGGATGCGCCAGAGCAGGCGCTCCGAGACCCGGCGGAAGCCGCGCCACAGCGAGCCAGGCGGCGAAGAGCCAGAGGACGACCCGCGCGGGCACGCCGATCGCGTCGGGCAGGGCCCACCCGGCGAGCGAGAGCAGGCCGTCGAGGAGCCACAGGCCGAAGGCGGCGGCGACGACACGGCCGGACCAGCGTCGAGGCGAAGAAGGCTCGGGCCCGGGCGCGCAACCCGACGGCCGGCGGGCGGGGTCCTTCGAGGAGCAGTGGCCGCATGCGAGAGCTGAATCTAGCACCGGCGCGCGTCCGTTGACAGCCGCACCCGGCTCCGCTAGCGTGGCTTCGACATGCCCGTCGCGCTGCTGCTCCTCCTGGGCCTCGCCGCCGCCCCTCCAGCCGCCGCCAACGCCGCCGCGCCGAGGGACCTCGCCGTCGCCGGCGTGGTCGTGGGGCACACGCCCGAGCGGCTCGAGCGCGATCCTCACCTCGGGCGGACGGACGCGCGTCGTGGCGGTGGGCGAGAGCGCCTTCGGCGGACGGCTCGCGTCGGTGACCGCCGACGGCGTCGTCCTCGACTTCGGCGCGGAGCGCGTGGAGCTGCGACTGCCGACGGCGGCGGCGGCATCGGCCCCTCCTCGTCAGGCGCGCGGCTCGCCCCTCGCTCCCGCCGGGCGCACCGCCCGAGGACCCCGAGACGCCCGCGCGCGAGATGAACCGGGTCGAGGTCCAGCGCCGGCTCGGCGAGGAGATCCCGCGCATCCTCGCCGAGACGGCGGTCGCCCCCGTCATGGAGGAGGGGCGCGTCGTGGGCGTCCAGGTCACCCGCCTGCCCGAGGGCAGCCTCCTCACCGACGCCGGCCTGCGCACCGGCGACGTGCTGACCCGCATCAACGACACCGACATCGACGGGATGGCCACCCTCATCGGCCTCTGGCCGCGCCTGCAGAGCGCCTCCGAGCTGCGCGCGGTCGTCCTGCGCAACGGCCAGCCTTCTCGCTGCTGCTGTCGCTCCGCTAGGCGCTCGCCCCAGCGACCGAGGTGACCATGGGCTTCGCCACCGACTGCATCCACGCCGGCCAGCAGCCGGACCCCACGACCGGGGCGGTGACCGTCCCCATCTACCAGACCTCGACCTACGTCCAGGAGGGGCTCGGGCAGCACAAGGGCTACGAGTACGCCCGCACCCACAACCTCACCCGGCGCACGCTCGAGAAGAACCTCGCCGCGCTCGAGGGCGGGGCGGACGCCTACTGCTTCGCCTCCGGCATGGCCGCGACCCACGCCGTGCTCACCCTGGTCAAGGCCGGCCAGCGCGTCGTCGTCTCCGACAACGTCTACGGAGGCACGCACCGGCTCTTCACGAAGATCCTCGCGGGCTACGGGGTCGAGTTCGCCTTCCTCGACGCCACGGACCCGGAGGCGTTCGAGAGGACAGGCGGGCCGCTTCGACCTGCTCTGGATCGAGACGCCCACGAACCCCCTCATGAAGATCTGCGACGTCCGCGCGCTCGCCGCGATCGCGCACCGCCAGGGCGCTCTCCTCGTGGTGGACAACACGTTCATGAGCCCGTTCTTCCAGCGGCCCCTCGCCCTCGGCGCCGACTCGTCGTGCACTCGACCACGAAGTTCCTGAACGGGCACTCGGACAGCGTGGGCGGCGTGGCGGTGGCGAAGGACCCGAAGCACGCCGAGTGGCTCCGGTTCGTGCAGAACGCGGCCGGCGCGATCCTCTCGCCCTTCGACTCCTGGCTCGTGCTCCGCGGCACGAAGACGCTCCACCTCCGGATGCCCCGCCACGAGGAGAACGCCTGCGCGGTGGCGCCCTTCCTCTACCAGCACCCGAGGGTCGAGCGGGTCTTCTGGCCCGGGTTCCCCGACCACCCCGGCCACGCCGTCCACAAGCGCCAGGCGAGCGGCTTCGGGGCGCTCATCTCGTTCGACCTCGGCAGCCTCGAGGCGGCGAGGCGGATGCTCGGCCCGCGTGCGCCTGTGCTCGCTCGGCGAGAGCCTCGGGGGCGTGGAGACGCTCATCTCCCACCCCGCCACGATGACCCACGCCGGCTACACGCAGGAGGAGCGGGACGGGCTCGGCATCACGAACGGCCTCGTCCGCATCAGCGTCGGCTGCGAGGACGCGGCCGACCTCGTCGCCGACCTCGACCAGGCCCTGGCCGCGGTCTAGACGGCGCGCCCGGCCGAACGACCACGGGCGCGGCGCTATACTGGCATCATGAGCGGCGCGCCCTTCGACCCGATCGCCCGCCGCCACGGGGCGCGGCTGCTGGTGCAGCACGGCTCCACGGTCAGCGGCCGCGCCCACTCCTCCAGCGACGTGGACATCGCGGTCCTCTTCGAGGGCGATCCGACCTACACGCGCCTGGGGGGCCTCCTCGCCGATCTCGAAGGCTGCTTCCGAGGCCAGGTCGTCGACCTCGGCCTCCTCAATCGCGCCGACCCCCTGTTCCTCCGGAAGGTCCTCGAGAACGCCCGGCTGCTGGCAGGGTCGCCGCGGGACCTGGCCCTGCTGCGCCTGTATGCCTTCCGGCGCTACCAGGACCACCGCCGCTTCCTGCGCCTGGAAGAGCGCCATCTGGACCGCTTCCTCGCCGCGCGGGCGGGCCGATGATCGACCGGGAGCTCCTCACCCGCAAGATGGTCCTCATCACCGAAGACCTGCGGCGGCTGGAGGTTCTCGCGGCGAAGGAACGTGAGGAATACCTCGCCAGCGAGATCGACGAAACGCTCGCCGAGCGTTATCTCGAGCGCATGATCGGCCGCATGATCGACGTCAACTACCACCTGCTCACGGAGTCGGGCGAGGTACCCCCTCGGGACTACTTCGAGTCCTTCCTGGCCCTGTCCCGGATCGGCGCGCTGCCTTTGGACTTCGCGGCGCGCCTCGCGCCGTGCGCCGGCTTGCGCAACCGCATCGTGCACGCATACGAGGACCTCGACCCGGGACGGGTCTACGACGCGCTGGGCGCGGCGCTGGCCGACGTGCCCTCGTACCTCGCCGCGATACGCCGGTTCCTCGACGCGACAGCCTCCTGAGACGGCGGGCGACTACGACACGCTGTCGTCCAGCCAGGCCAGGTACGGCTCGTGGCCACCTTCGATGGGCAGGGCCACGAGCTCCGGCAGCTCGTAGGGATGCAGTGCGACGAGCGCCTCGCGCAGCGCCTCGAGCCTCGCCGCGCGCGTCTTGATGACCAGGAGCCGCTCCTCGTCGCGGCAGACCTCGCCTTTCCAGCGGTAGACGGACACCACCCCCGGCACCACGTTGACGCACGCGGCCAGGCGCTGCTCGACGAGGGCGCGCGCGATCCGCTCCGCGTCCTCGGCCGTGCCCACCGTCGAGAAGGCGACGACGCGCTCGCTCACCTCCGGCCCTGTGCCTCGATCGCCTTCCACTGCGCCGCGGTGATCGGGACCACGGAGAGGCGTCCCTGGCGGACGAGCGGGCTCTCCGCGAACTCCGGCATCGCCTTGATCTCGGCCAGGGTGACCGGACGCGCCAGGCGGCCGCGTGGCTCGACGTCCACCACCACGAGCCGCTCGTTCTTCGCCTTCGGGTCGGGGTAGGCCTCCCGCACCACCTCGGCCGTCCCCACCACCGCCTTCTCGCCGCCCGTGTGGTAGACGAGGACGCGGTCGCCCTTCTTCATCGCACGCAGGTTCCGGAGGGCGACCGGGTTCCGGACGCCGTCCCAGCGTCCCCGCCCCTCGCTCTCGAGATCGTCGAACGAGTACTCCCCCGGCTCGGTCTTCAGCAGCCACATATGCCTGCCACTCCCTGCGCCCCCATGTTAGCCCGTCGCGCCGGCGGTAGGTACGAAGGGCGTACCTGAAGCCCCCCGGGAGCCGTCGCATGCAGAAAGAGCTTGACCACCGGCTCAGCTTCTCGTATTCTTACAGTGCAATCTAAGAATTGCACTGTAAGAATACTCGATGACTCCCGACGAGATCCGGCAGCGAGTGAGGGCGCGGCTCCAGGAGCAGCGCGGCATGGTGGAGGACCTCCTCCGCCGGCGCGAGCAGCTCGCGGGCTCGCTCTTCGTCCGGTTCGGGGTGTGCGGGAAGGAGGGCTGCGTCTGCCGCACCGGGCAGAAGCACGGCCCGTACTACGTCCTCTCGACGCGGAGCGCCGGGAAGGGGGGCTTCGCCTACCTCGAGGCCTCGCAGATGGGTGAGGCGCGCGAGCTGGTGAAGGCCTACCGGGACTATCGGGCGGGGATGCGACGGCTCCTCAAGGTCAACGAGCAGCTCGTCGCCCTGCTCCGCCGCTACCAGGAGGCCACGACGCGCCAGGGCACCCGGCGGGTCGGGCTGCTCCCTCAGGTTCAGGTTTGAAAAAGTGAGCTATAATAGGACTTTAAGTATCGTTGTTAAAGCAAAGGATCAAGTCTTGATTCCACGCGACGAGGCGACGCGGAGCGAGCCCCGGGCCCGGATGAAGGCCTGGGTGCTCGGCACCGCGATCGCTCTCATCGCCCTCACGGTCGGGTTCGGTCTTCGGCGACCGCGGGATCCTCAACCTCGTGAGCCGGCGCCGGCAGGTCGAAGACGCTGCGCGGCGAGCTCGAGGCGCTGCGGGCCGAGAACGCGCGGCTCTCCTCCGAGATCGCGGCCCTGCGCACGAGCCCGCGCGCGATCGAGCGGCTCGCGCGCGAGGAGCTCGGCCTCGCCCGCCCCGACGAGACCGTGTTCCTCATTCGCGAGGAGGGCGACACCGGCCCGTCCCTGACGGAGGCGAGCGCTCGAAACCCTTGAGGGGAGCGCCCGGAATGCGCTTCGCCCTTGACAGCCAGCGCGCGAAACGCGCTTATACTGGACCGCGTTTCGACCAGCGAACAAGCGCGGTCGTTCCCAAGAGCCAACTCGACCCTGAGGAGGATTGAACTCGATGGCAGCAAAGCCGATGACCAAGTCGAAGATCGTGGCGGCGGTGGCCGAGAAGGCGGGCATCACCAAGAAGCAGACCGCCCTCGTTCTCGAGACCCTGGCCCAGATGGCGTACAAGGAAGCCAAGAACGGCTTCACGTTCCCGGGCGTCGGGAAGCTCGTGGTCCGCAGCTACAAGGCCCGCATGGGCCGCAACCCGCAGACGGGCGAGGCGATCAAGATCCCGGCCCGGAAGCGGCTGAAGTTCGTGGTGGCCAAGGCGGCCAAGGACGGCGTCCTGGGCGCCAAGTAGGGCCTGACCTTCCTGATCGAAGGGCGCGGGACGGCTCCCGCGCCCTTTCTCCCGCGCCGCTGCGCCGCCGCTTTGCGCGTCCGGCCCCGTAGAGTGGCGCCAATGGCCGACAGCGAGGGAGCGGGAGCGCCCGGGCCCGGGCCCGAGGCGGTGCTGGAGCGCGTCCTGGACGTGGTCCGCGCGCTCGCCCGCGAGACGGGCGGCCCGCGGGCCGAGCGCGCCGTCTCCGCGGAAGCCTCGCTCGAGCGCGAGGTCGGCCTCGGCAGCCTCGAGCGCGTGGAGCTCCTCGCGCGCCTGGAGCGCGCGTTCGGCCGCGCCCTCGACGACCGCTGCCTGGCGCTCGACACCGCGGCGGGCCTCGCCCGCGCCCTCGTGGCGAGCGCGCTCCGGCCAGCTCCGTTGCGGCTGCCCGCGCGCGAGGAGGCGCTCGGCGTCGCCGCCGACATCGGCGGCGGCGTGCGCACGCTGCACGAGTCGCTCTGGCGCCACGCCCGCCTCGACCCCGCGCCGCGTCCACGTCTTCCTGCGGAGCGACCCCGCATCGCGCACGCCGGGCGGGGAGAGCCCCTTCCCGGACGCGGCGGGCGGAGGCGAGGAGGCGATCACCTACGGCCGGCTCCGCGACGAGGCGGCGGCGGTCGCGGGCGGCCTCCGCGAGCGCGGCGTCTCCCGCGGCGACACCGTCGCCCTCGATGCTGCCGACGGGCCTCGACTTCCTGCGCTCCTTCCTCGGCATCCTGCTCGCGCGCGCGATCCCGGTGCCGATCTACCCGCCCGTCCGCCTCGACCGGCTCGAGGAGTACGCCGCCCGCCAGTCCGCCATCCTGGCCGACGCCGGCGTGCGCCTGCTCGTCACGATCCCCCGCGCGCGGCCCGTGGTGAGCCTCCTGAAGCCGGCGGTGCCGACGCTCGCCGACGTGGTGACCGCCGACGAGCTGGCCGCCTCGCGGCGCGCCGGTCTCCGGCCCCGAGGGCGACGGCTCCGACCCGGCCTTCATCCAGTACACGTCGGGCAGCACGGGCCAGCCCAAGGGCGTCCTGCTCACCCACGACAACCTGCTCGCCAACATCCGCGCGATCGCCGCCGGCCTCGAGATGCGCCCCACCGACGTCGGGGTGAGCTGGCTGCCCCTCTACCACGACATGGGGCTCATCGGCTCGTGGCTCACCTGCCTCCACCACGGCCTGCCGCTCACGCTCCTGTCGCCCACCGCGTTCCTCGCCCGCCCCGAGCGGTGGCTGTGGGCCATCCACCAGCGGCGCGCGACCCTCTCCGCCGGCGCCGAACTTCGCCTACGAGCTCTGCGCCCGCCGCATCCCCGACGAGGCGCTCGAGGGCCTCGATCTCTCGTCCTGGCGCGCGGCCCTGAACGGCGCGGAGCCGGTGAGCCCGGGCACGCTCGCGCGCTTCGCCCGCCGCTTCGCTCCCTACGGCTTCCGGCCCGAGGCGATGATGCCGGTCTACGGCCTCGCCGAGTGCTCGGTGGGCCTGGCCGTCCCCCCGGTGGGCCGCGGGCCCAGGGTGGACCGCGTGGCGCGCGAGCCCTTCCAGCGGCAGGGCCGCGCGGAGGCCGCCGACCGAGGACGACCCGA
The DNA here is from genome assembly GCA_963697835.1 of uncultured Acidobacteriota bacterium. Classification (GTDB taxonomy): domain Bacteria; phylum Acidobacteriota; class Vicinamibacteria; order Fen-336; family Fen-336; genus DATBSL01. The sequence continues at coordinate 1,388,597 of CAVOPG010000002.1, forward strand.
CCGCCCTCGAGTTCGTCTCCGCGGGGCACGAGCTGCCCGAGCACGAGGTCCGCATCGTGGACGACGCCGGCACGGACGTCGCCGAGCGGATGGTCGGCCGCCTCGTCTTCCGCGGACCCTCGGTGACCGGCGGCTACTACCGACAGCCCGAGGCCACGGCCGCGATCACGCTTCCCGGCGGCTGGCTCGACAGCGGGGACCTCGCCTACCGCGCGGCCGGCGAGATCCACGTCTGCGGCCGGAGGAAGGACCTCATCATCAAGGGCGGCCGCAACCTCGTGCCCCAGGAGATCGAGGAGGCGGCGGCGGGCGTCGCGGGGATCCGGCGCGGCTGCGTGGTCGCCTTCGGCGTCGAGAACGCGGCGCTCGGCACCGAGGGGCTCGTGGTGGTGGCCGAGACCCGCGTCGACGGACGCGGCCGAGCGGGAACGGCTGATGGGCGCGGTCACCGAGCGCGTGGCCGAGGCGGTGGACGTGCCGCCCGACCAGGTCGTCCTCGTGCCGCCGGGCGCGGTGCCGAAGACCTCGAGCGGCAAGGTCCGCCGCGCGGCCACGCGGGAGCATGTACCTCGCGGGCGCCGCCTCGGCCGCCCGCCGCGCACGACGCTCGCACAGAAGGTGCGTCTCGCCGCCGCGGCCGCTCGCCGAGGCCGACGCGGCCCTGGCTCGCGCGCGCCGGACGCGGCGCTCTACGCGGCGTGGCTCGCCGTCGCCCTGCCGCTCCTGCTTCTCCCGACGTGGCTCCTCGTCGTCCTCGTCCCGAGCCGCCGCTTCGCCTTCGCGCCTGTCGCGCTTCGCCGCGCGCACTGGCCTGCGCCTCGTCGGCTGTCGGCTCGAGGCCGAGGGCCTGGAGCACCTCCCCCGCCGCGGCCCGCTGGTGCTTGCCGTCGAACCACGCCTCCTACGCCGACGTGGTCGCGCTCCTCGCCCTGCTGCCCAGCGACTTCCTGTTCGTGGCCAAGCGCGAGGTGCTCGGCTACCCCCTGATCGGCGCGTTCGTCCGCCGCTGCCGCCACCTCACCGTGGACCGATGGGACGCGCTGCAGAGCGTGACCGACACCGACCTCGTGGCCCAGGCGCTCCGCGACGGCGAGAACGTGCTCTTCTTCCCGGAGGGCACGTTCGTGGCCGCCACCGGCCTGCGCCCCTTCCGCCTGGGCGCCTTCATGGCCGCGGCCACCGCCGGGGCGCCCGTCGTCCCCCTGGCCCTGCGCGGGACGCGCCGCGTCATGCGCGGCGATTGGGGGCTGCCCCGCCCGGGCCCGGTCTCGCTGTGGGTGGGCGAGCCGATCGCGCCCGAGGGCACCGACATGGCCGCGCTCGTCCGCCTGCGCTCCCGCGTCGCGGACGCGATCGCCGCCCACTGCGGCGAGCCGCGGCTCGACCTCGTGGCGGCGGGACCCGAGCGCTCGGCATGAGCTCCGCCCGGCTGAGCCTCGCCGACGTCGAGAGGGCCCGGGCGGTCCTCGCCCGCCTACCTCACGCCCGACGCCGCTGCGGCCGAGCCTCGGCCGCGCCGGGGAGCGACCTCCTGCTCAAGCTCGAGTGCTGGCAGCCCACGGGCTCCTTCAAGGTGCGAGGCGCCCTGCACTTCCTCTCGACGCTCGGCGACGAGGAGCGCCGCCGCGGCGTCGTGGCCGCCTCCGCCGGGAACCACGCGCTCGGGGTGGCCTTCGCCGCCTCCCGGCTCGGAGGGGCTCTCCGCGCCACCCTCTTCGTTCCCCGCACGGCGCCCCGGTCGAAGGTCGAGAAGCTCCGCCGCTTCCCCGTCGAGGTCCGCGAGACGGGCGAGACCTACGACGACGCGGTCCGTGGCGGCCCGCGCCTTCGAGCGGGAGACGGGCGCCGTGTTCGTCCCCGCGTACGAGGACCCGCGCACGGCCGCCGGCCAGGGGACGGTCGGCCTCGAGATCCTCGACGAGTGCCCCGAGGTGGGGACGGTGCTCGTCCCGGTGGGCGGCGGCGGCCTGATCGCGGGCCTGGCCACCGCCGTCAAGGCGAGGGCGCCCGACGTCCGCGTGGTCGCCGTCCAGCCGGAGGCTTCGCCGGCGCTCCGCGAGTCGCTGCGCCTCGGCCGGCCCCTGCTCACGTACCCCGCCGGCCCCACCCTCGCCGACGGGCTCGCGGGCGGCATCGGCGAGATCGTCTTCGAGCACCGCGACCTCTTGGACGAGGTGGTGACGGTGAGCGAGGCGGAGATCGAGGACGCGATCGTGGCGCTCGTGGCCTCCGACCAGGTGGTGGCCGAGGCTTCGGGCGCGGTCGGGGTCGCCGCCCTTCGCGCGGGGAAGGTGGCGAGCGCCGGCCGCGGGCCGGTGGTGGCGGTTGTCACGGGGGGCAACCTCGACGCGCCAGTGCTGGCACGACTGCTGGCGTCTCGCTACCGTGACGGCGAGGCCGCCCCGTGAGGGTCGAGCGCGCCGCACGACCGCCGATTCCCGCGCGTGGCCGGCGTGGCCGCCGCCGGCGCCGGCACGGCGCTCGGCGCGATGGCGGCCGGCTGGACGGGCGCGGGCGCCGGCCTCGCCGCCGGCGTCGGGGTGGGAGTCGCCGTGCACCGCGCCCTCGGGAGGAGGGCCGCCCGGAGGCGTGCCGTCCTCTCTCTCCCCTTCCCGGAGAAGTGGCGGACCTTCCTCGCTCGAGCGCTACGACCACTTCGAGAGGCTGGACGCGGCGTGGCGGGCGCGGTTCGAGGACGACGTGCGGATCTTCCTCGCCGAGAAGCGCATCACCGGCGTCGCCGTCGACGTCACCGACGAGCTGCGCCTCCTCGTCGCCGCGTCCGCGGTGACGCTGAGCGTGGGCTGGCCCGACTACGAGTGGGACCATCTGACCGAGGTGCTCCTCTACCCCGACGACTTCGACCGCGACTACGCGTTCGGGGGCGACGATCGCGTCGGGCGAGGCCCACCCGTGGGGCACCGTCATCCTCTCCGTCCCCGCCGCTCCTCGAGAGCTTCGAGGTCCCCGACGACGCGTACCACGTGGGCGTCCACGAGTTCGCCCACCTCCTCGACGTGGACCAGACGCACTTCGACGGCATCCCGGTGGGCCTCCGCGGCGCGCGGGCGCGCGAGTGGGTGGCGGTGGCCGAGAAGGAGATGGAGCGGCTCCGCCACGGCCGCTCCGCCTTCGACGAGTACGGGGCCCACGACCCGGTCGAGTTCCTCGGGGTGGCGGTGGAGGCCTTCTTCGAGATCCCCCAGGCGGTGCGCCGGCGCCACCGCGAGGTCTACGCCATCCTCTCGTCCTACTTCGCCCAGGACCCCGCCGCCTGGGACGACGATCGCGGGCTCCGGGAGTGAGGCCATGCGCCTCGACCTGCGGCTCATCCGCCAGCAACCCGGCGATGTCGCGCCGCAAGGCGCGGGACGTGATCGAGAAGGGCCAGGTGAGCGTCGACGGCGCTGCCGTGCGCGAGCCGGGCCGCGAGGTCGACGAGGGCGCGGCCGTCGTCTTCGACCCGAACCGCCGGGCCCTGTCCCGCGTCCGCTGCACGCTCGCCGGTCCTCCACGAGGACGAGCACGTGATCGTCGTCGACAAGCCGGCCGGCCTCCTGACGGTGCCGTCGGCCCCCGGCGTCCACGACGAGGACACGGCCCTCGCCCGCGTCCAGGACTACGCCCGTCGCCTGAAGCCCCGCGGGGGCTACGCCGAGCGCGTGCACCGCCTCGACCGGGACACCTCCGGGCGCGATCGCGTTCGCTCTCTCGCGCGAGGCGCGGGCGGGGCTCATCGAGACCTTCCGCCACCACCGGATCGAGCGGCTCTATCTCGCGATCGTGGAGGGCGAGCCGGCGGCCGAGAGCGGGACGGTGGACGCTCCGCTGCGCGAGGCGTGGGTGAGCGGCCGCCGCGGGGTGGCGAGGCCCGGCGAGGAGCAGCGGGAGGCGCGCACCCACTGGCGCGTCCGCGAGCGGCTGCGCGGGAGCGGCGCTCCTGGAGGTCCGGCTCGAGACGGGCCGCCAGCACCAGATCCGCGTCCACCTCGCCCACGTGGGCCTGCCCATCCTCGGCGACCCGGTCTACGGCCAGCCCGCCCACGGCCGGCCCCTCGCGCGACGGCCGATGCTGCACGCCTTCCGGCTCGCCTTCGCCCACCCGGTCACGGGCGGGCGGGTCGCGGCGGAGAGCCCGCCCCCGGAAGACTTCCAGAAGGCACTCGCCGCTCGGCGCTCCGGCGCACGAACCCCCTGCCGGTGACGAGCAACGGATCGACAGCCAATCTCCCGGCGACAGCAACACGGCCCACTCCGGACCCGCGGGCGCCCGACTACGACAGGACGGACAGGATCTCGAGGAGCCCCATGGGAGAGTCCTCGAAGTGCACGCCGACCTGGAACGACAGGCCCTCGAGCCGTGCCCAGATCGCCGTGCCGGGGACCTCGACCGCGGCGACGCGCGCGCCGTCCTGGATCGGGGCCTCGAAGACGACGGACACGGTGGCGCCGCGCGTGATGTCCTCCCCCACCCGCAGGCGGCAGCCGTAGGGGGAGAGGTCCATCGCGGTGGCGGGGCGCCAGTCGCCGTTCGCGCGGTAGCGGACGGTCAGGAGGCAGGCCTTGCGGGCGGTGATGCGCCGGTTGTTCCGGCTCGGAACTGCAGTGTCAGCCATGCTTCTCTTGGATGAAGAAGGACTCCCGGGAACGGAGGGATGCGCGAGTATAGCCCCGCGGCGGCGGCCGTGGCAAACCCCGTGTTATTCTGCCGTGCCCATGTCGACTCGAATCCCAGCCCTGACCGTCGTCGCCGCCCTCGCCGCCGCCTGCGGGGGCGGAACCGGCCCCACGGACCCCGGCACCCCCACCCCGCCCCCGGGATCGCCGGTGAGCGGGTTCGTCTTCTACGACGAGAACGCCAACGGGATCGCCGACCCGGCCGAGACCGTGCGCCTGCCGAGCGTCGGGGTGGCCGTCGGCGGCGTCTCCGCTTCGACGACGGCCGGAGGCCGGTTCTCGGTGCCGAGCGTGCCGAACGGCTCCCAGACCGCCGCCGCGCGGCCCGAGGCGCTGCCCGCGTACTTCACCCCGGGCCCGCCGCTGAGCGTCACCGTCCCCTCGAGCGGCGACGTGGCCGGTGCCGGCGGTCCTGGCGCTCGGCGCCCGCGCACAGCCCAACGTCTACCTCGCCTTCGGAGACAGCATCACCTGGGGCGAGGGGTCCTCCGACGGCTCCGGCTACAGCGACGAACTCGAGGCCGACCTCCGCGCGTTCTGGGGAAAGGCCGGGGTGACGAAGGACGGCGCTCCGGGCACCAAGAGCAACAAGGGCGAGTCCCGGATGGGCCAGAGCCTCAACACCTATCGCCCCGCCTACGTGCTGATCCTCTACGGGACGAACGACTGGAACGACCCCGAGTGCCGGGACGCCACGTTCCCTGCTACACGGTCGAGGCGCTCCGGTCGATGGTGCTCCAGACGCGGGACGCCGGGGCCTTCCCGGTGGTCGGCACCATCCCGCCCGTCAACCCGAGCTACGCGGATCGCGATGCCGCGGCGAGGAACGACTGGGTGAGGCGCATGAACGACCTCGTCCGCGCGATGGCGAAGCAGGAGGGCGCGCCGATCGCCGACGTGCACGGCGGAGTTCCTCAAGCAGGCCAGCCTGCCCCCGTTCTTCGCCGACCTCCTCCACCCGAACGACGCCGGATACCAGCTGATCTCGCGGGCGTTCTTCGGGGCGATCACCCGACCGATCTCCGCCTCCGCCTCCGTCCGCGCGCCCGCCTTCCTCTTCCGGCGGCCCGGCCCGCCATGAAGACGGGCTCCCACCGCCCGAGGCCCTCGTGAGATGACGCCGACCCGCGCCGAGGCCGAGGCCGTCCTCTTCGAGTTCACGCAGTCGGACGCGCTGCGCAAGCACGCCCGGGGCGTCGAGGAGGCGATGCGCGCCTACGCCCGCTGGTTCGGGATCACCGACCCGGCCGAGATCGAGAAGTGGGGCATCGTGGGCCTCCTCCACGACTTCGACTACGAGCAGAACCCGACCGAGGAGACCCACCTCCACGTGGGGTGCCGCATCCTGCGCGAGCGGGGCTTCCCGGAGGAGATCGTCCTTGCGATCGCCTCGCACGCCGACTACATGGGCGTCCCGCGGGACACGCCGATGAAGAAGGCGCTCTACGGCTGCGACGAGCTCGTGGGCTTCATCGGGGCCGCGGTCAAGGTGAGGCCCACGCAAGAAGGTGGCGGACCTGCCCGTCGAGTCGGTGACGAAGAAGCTCAAGGACAAGGCCTTCGCGCGCTCGGTGGACCGCGCCTGCGTCTACGGCGGAGCCGAGGCGCTCGGCCGGCCCCTCGCCGAGCACGTGGCGTTCGTGATCGCCGCCCTCGTCGGCGTCGCCGACGAGATCGGGCTCTGACCGAAGCTCCCTCCGTCGTATCATGCGCGCGATGGCGAGCCTGGTTCAGGACGTCTGGCTCGGCTGGGAGCCGCGCCTGCGCGGGCGGCGGCTCGCCCCGTGCGAGGAGCCCCGCGTCCGCCTCCTCTTCCACCTCGACGCCGGGGCGACGCTCGACGACGGGGCGCTCGCCGGCTTCCTCGAGGCCGTCGCCGAGAGCCTCGAGGTGATCGCGTGGGAGCCGCGCGGGCAGGGCGGGAGCGCCGGGCGCTTCGGCGCCGAGGTGCTCGACGACGCCCGCCGGCTGGTGAGGGAGGGTGCGTCCCGCTGGGGCACCCTGCCGCTCGTCGTCGGTGGCCACGGCCTCGGCGGCTGGCTGGCCCTCGCCCTCGCGGACGCGCCCGGCGTCGCCGCCGCCTTCGCTCTCGCGCCGTCGCTCGCGGGCGCGGGCCCCGAGCCCTCCTCGCCGCTGCGGACGGCGCTCGCCGCCGCTTTCGCCCGCCCGCCACTCGCCGCTGCCCACCCTCGTCCTCGAGGGCCGCGAGCGTCCGGCCGACGAGGCGGAGGCGGTCTCGCAGTGGGTGGCCCGGGAGCCGCGGGCCTCGCGCCTCGTGGCGGGCGGCACCGACGCCGCCGTCCTCGCTCCGCCCTGGCCGGCCGCGGTCACCGCCTGGGCGGAAGACGTCGCGACGCTCAGCCGGGAAGGGGCGGAGTGACCCTCCGGCTCCACGTCCATCGCCTCCTCGTCCCCGTCGTCGTCCTCGTCGCCCTGCTGGCGGCGGGCACGCTCGGCTACCAGCTCGTCGAGGGCTGGGGCTGGCTCGACGCCCTGTACATGACGGTCATCACGATCACGACCGTCGGCTTCCTGGAGGTCCACCCGCTGAGCGCCGGCGGCCGGCGTCTTCACGATGGCTGCTCGCCCTCGGCGGCGTGTTCACGGCCTTCTACGCCGGCGGTGGAGTTCATCCGCGCCGTGGTGACCGGAGAGATCCGCACCGTCCTCGGGAGACAGCGCATGGAGAGTCGCCTCGAGAAGCTGAGTCGGCCACTTCGTCGTGTGCGGCTTCGGCCGCATGGGCCGCCTCGTCGCCGAGGAGTTCTCCTCGGCCGGCCTGCCCTTCGTCGTCGTGGACCGGGACGCGAAGGTCCTGGAGGGCTTCGCCATCCCCCACGGGATCGCCCTCGTCGGCGACGCCACCGCCGACGACGTGCTGCGCCGCGCCGGGGTCGAGCGGGCGCGCGCCCTCGTCACCGCGGCCGCCTCCGACGCCGACAACCTCTTCATCACGATGAGCGCCCGCCTCCTCAACGAGCGGCTCGTCATCGTGGCCCGCGCCGAGGGCGAGGGCGCGGAGGTGAAGCTGCGCCGCGCCGGGGCGAGCCGCGTCGTGTCCCCCTACTCCATCGGCGGCCATCGCGTGGCCCAGGCCGTCCTGCGGCCGAACGCGATGGACTTCATCGAGCTGGCCACCCGCACCGGGCACCTCGAGCTGCAGATCGAGGAGGTCGAGGTCGGCGCCGCAGAGCGCTCTCGTCGGCCGGTCGATCAAGGCGAGCCCCGATCCGCAGCGAGCTCGGCATCATCATCGTGGCCATCAAGAAGCCCGGGGGGAAGATGGCCTTCAACCCGTCCCCCGACACGACGCTCGAGGCGGGCGACCTGCTGATCACCCTCGGCCACCGCCAGCAGCTCGACCGCCTGGAGGAGATGGCCGGCGGGCGCTGAGCGGCGGCGCTACTTCCCCCGCGGAGCGCCGGGGCTCATCGCGGCGCCGAACACCAGGACGACGCTCGAGACGTAGGCCCAGAGCACGAGCGACACGGCGAACGCCAGCGGGCCGTAGATCGTCGCGAGCTGCATCCGGCCGAGGTTCCACACGAAGGCGTACTTCGAGGCCTCCCACAGGACCGCGGCCCACAGCGCGGCGCGCGCGGCCACGCGCAGGCCGACGCGCGCCCTGCGGGACCAGCACGGTAGACGAGCAGGAAGAGGGTCCAGCTCAGTAGCAGTGCGGCCGCCTTCGCCGCGGATCCCGCCACGAGCGGCCACTCGCGCCCGTAGCCGCGGACGACGACGGTGAGCGCCACCGAGAGGATGGCCAGGCCGCCGCCGGCCATCGTCAGGGCGAAGGCCAGGAGCCGGCTCTTCCAGAAGCTGCGGGGCCCGCCGCCGCCCCAGACCCGGTCGAGCACGAGCTCGACCGGCATGAAGACGCCCGAGGAGCCCCAGACCACGAGGGCGAGCGAGACGAGCTCGACGCCGCGCGCGAGGCGGTTCATCTGCCGCAGCGACGCCGCGATCGTCTCTCCGCCGAAGGGGATGAGCTCGGCGAGCAGCAGGCGCAGGACCTGGGCGGTCCCGCCCCGGGGGACAGCCGTTGCGTGGCCGCGACCAGGACCAGGAGGATCGGGAAGAGGCACAGGAGCACGTTGAACGCGATCGCGCTCATCAGGACCGCCACCTCGCGGGAGATGAGGAGCCCAGCCGCGCGCCGCAGGCGGGAGAGGAAGCCGGGGCCGCCTCCCCGGCCGCGCCTACCGCGCGCCAAGCCCGTTCCTCTCTCGCTTCACCCGGCGCTCCTGGCGTTCAAGGCCCACCCCGGCGGCGCGGGATTCTAGCATCCGGGCTCACCGTCGCGGAGCCAGTCGCGATGCTAGACTGGCCGGGCATGAGCGTCGTCGTCCGGCCGGCCGGCACGCGGGACGACTACGACGCCTGCGTGCGGCTGCAGCGCGAGGTCTGGGGGCTCTCCGACCTCGAGATCACCTCGGCCATCCAGCTCGTCGCCACCGTGCACGCAGGGGGCCTCCTGCTCGTCGCCGAGTCCCCCGGCGAGGGCACCGTCGGTTTCTGCTACGCCTTCGCCGCGCTGCGCGGGGGCGAAGCCCACCTGCACTCGGACATGCTCGCCGTGCGGCCGGCTGCCCGCGGGCGCGGAGTAGGGCTGCGGCTCAAGTGGGCCCAGCGGGAGGAGGCGCTCCGCCGCGGCTTGCGCCTCGTCACGTGGACCTTCGACCCGCTCCGGGCCGAGAACGCCCGTCTGAATCTCCGCCGCCTCGGGGCGCTGGCCCGCGAGGTGCTTCCCGACCTCTACGGGGAGACGACCTCGGCTCTCCACCACGGGCTCCCGACCGATCGCCTGCTCGCCCGGTGGGAGCTCGACTCCCCCCGCGTGGCGCGGCGAGCGGCCGGTGAGACGACGGCCCCGCCGACCCTCGCCGACCTGCCGGCGCTCAACGACCTGGTGTGGCGCGGCGGCCTGCCCGTCCCGTCGCCGCCCCGCCTCGACCTCGACGCGCCGGAGCTGCTCCTCGAGATCCCCGACGACTGGGACGCGGTGTGCCGCGCCGACGGGGCGCTGGCCAGGGAGTGGCAGGAGGTCGTCCGCCGCTCGCTCGAGTCGTTCTTCGCCCGCGGCTACGCGGCCGTGGACTTCGTCTCGGCCGGTGGCGTGCCGCCGCGCTCCGGCTACGTCCTCCGGACGACGGTCCTTGAGACCTGAGCGGGCGCTCGCGGCCTTCTGTCTCGCCGCCGGGCTGGCCGCCCCCGCCCAGGCCGACGACCCGCGGCCCCCGGCGCCCGCCGAGGGCATTACGGCGGCTCCCGGCCCCCCGGCCCCCGACACGCGCACGGAGTTCGACACGCCGAACCTCCGGGCCCTTCCGCGACCCGCCGACGCGTGGTCGGTCCTGCGCGAGGTCCCCGGCGTCGTCGTCGATCGCGTCAACGTGGGCGGGTCGGACACCGCCCTGCAGTCGCTGCTCGTGTCCCACGGCGACCCCGGGACGGGAGCCACCTGGACGCTCGACGGCGTGGACGTGACGGACCCCGCGGCGCTGGGAACGTCGCTCGTCTACCCGCCGCTCGATGCCCTGGAGTCGCTCGGCGCGCAGAGCGGGGGCGCGGACGTGCGGGCCCGGACGCCCGGCCTGCAGGTCGCCCTCACGCTGCGCGCGCCGTCGGAGCGCTTCTCGGGCGGCTTCGACGTCCGCTTCGCCGGCGACGCTCTCCAGTCGGAGAACCTGCCACGCGACCTGCAGGGTCGGGCCTTCTACCGCAGCCGGACGGAGGAGGTCACGGACCTCGCCGCCGAGGCGGGCGGTCCTGTCGGCCGCCGGCTTTGGCTCTGGGGCTCGGCGAGCCGCTACGCCCTCCGTCAGGAGACGTTCACCGAGCACGAGGAGCGGCTGCGGACGGCCACCCTCGCCGGCCGCGCGCGTCTGCGCCTCGGGGCAGGCCACTCGTCACTGCTGCTCCTCCGGGGCCAGAAGACGCACGAGGACCGCGACCCGGTCCTGCAAGCCGCACCCGAGGCGCGCTGGCGCCAGTCCGGACCCGCCTGGGTGGCCTCGCTCCGCGACGAGCGCACGCTCGGCGCCGTCCGACTCTCCTCGCAGGTCGCATTCGTGGACGGGGGTTTCCGGCTCGCGCCGCAGGGAGGCAGCTCTGAGAGCGCGTTCGAGGACGTGAGCGGTGTCGCCCGCCGCTCGTTCGCCCTCTTCGAGACCGACCGGAAGCGCTTCCAGGCCGGCGCCTTTGCCACGGCCTCGCGCACGTTCCTGGGATTCCGCCACGCGCTGCTGCTCGGCGCCGGTTACCGCCGCATGGGCGTGAGCACGTTCCAGTCCTGGCCGGGCAACGGAACCCGCGGCCTCGAGAGCGGCGGCGTCTTCTTCCGGACCTTCCGCCTCACGGGCTTCGCTCTCGCCTACCGCGACCTCGACTCGGATTCCGTTCACGACCAGCGGGAGCTCTACGCCCAGGACACGGCGCGGCGCGGCCGCCTCGCCGTCACGCTCGGCGCGCGCCTCGACCGTCTCGCCGGCCACAGCCTCGCCTCCGCCGTCGGGGCGAACCCCGTCGTGCCCGACGACCTGCCGGCGGTCGCCTTCTTCGGATCGCCGGAGCCCTTCGCGTGGCTCGACGTGCTCCCGCGGGTCGGGGTGACCTTCGACGTGGCCGGCGACGGGCGCCTCCTCGCGAGCGCCCGCTACGCCGTCTACGGCGCCCCGCTCGGCTCGTCGGAGATCGTCTACGACGACCCGCTGGCCGAGCAGGCCTCCGCCACGTGGTACTGGATCGATCGCGACGCGGACGGCGTGGTCACGGCGGACGAGCTCGACGCCGTGCGCGGCCGCCTCGGCACGAGCGGGCTCCTCCCCGCCGACCCGGCTGCCCCCGTCGGTCTCAACAAGGTCGATCCGGACCTCCGCGCTCCGCTCACGCGGGAGGTGGCCGGAGGGCTGGCCTGGACGCCGGGGACCTGGCTCGCCCTCTCGGTCGAGACCTCGTATCGGCGCCTCGCCGACCCGCTGTGGCGCCCGCTGCGCGGCGTCTCCTCGACCGACTACGCGGCGACCGGCGCGGTGAGCGGCGATCTGTTCGGCACCCCGTACGAGCGCGTCTACTTCGCGCCCGCCTCCACCAGCCAGCTCGCTCCCGGCAACGGTCGCCGGCTCGAGAACCGCGAGGGCTACCGGCAGGACAGTGTGACCGTCTCCGCCGCGGCGAGCGGGCGGATCGCGAGCCGGGTGGACTGGCGGGCGTGGGGGGCGTTCATGGACTGGTGGGAGCGCTTCCTCGACCGTGACGTCGCGGTGCAGGACCCGACCCCGCTCGAGGCCGCGCCCCTCCAGGACTACGGCCGGGTCGTGGTCCGCCCGGGCGGCCTCGGCCGCGACGACGTCTTCGTCAACGCCCGCTGGATGGCGGGGGCCTCGGCGCTCGCCCGCCTCCCGTGGGGCCTCGAGGTGGCGGCGGTGGTGAACGCGCGCGACGGCTTCCCCATCCCGTACTTCCAGGTCGGCAGCACGGGCGACCCGACTTCCGGCTCCAAGGACGTCCTCGTCTCGCCCGCCATCGACACCTATCGCCTGCCGAGCCTCGTGCTCGCGGACGCGCGCCTCGCCCGCGCCTTCGCCCTCGGCCCCGGCCGCATCACCGTCGCCCTCGACGTCTTCAACGTGGCGAACGCGGGGACGAAGCTCCAGGTGACGCGGGACGTCGAGCTCGCCGCCTTCGACCGGACGCGCGAGATCGTGCGCCCGCGCCTCCTCCGCCTCGGCCTGTCCTGGCGGTTCTGACCGCTACTCCTCCCCGGTGGCGGCGGGGAGCGTCGGATCGGAGGACCACTCGCTCCACGAGCCCGCGTAGAGCCTGCCGCGGAGGCCGGCCAGGTGCAGGGCGAGGAGATCGTGGCACGCGTTGACCCCGGAGCCGCAGTAGACGACCGGCTCCTCGCGGGCGGCGCCGAGGGCAAGGTAGCGCTCGAGGAGGGCGGCGGGCGGCAGGAAGACCGGCAGGGGGCCGGGCGTGACGTTTCCCGTCCACGGCGCGCTCCTCGCGCCCGGGACGTGGCCGGCCCGCGGGTCGATCGGCTCCGCCTCGCCGCGGTAGCGCTCGGCCGCCCGCGCGTCGAGGACGAGCCGGCGGCGATGCTCGGCGATGAGGCCTTCCTTGTCGATCAGGAAGCCGGAGAGCAGCCGACCGGCGAAGGCGGCGGAGGCGACGCGCGTCTCGCCGGCCTCGACCTCTCGTCCTTCCGCCTTCCACTTCGCGAGGCCTCCGTCGAGGACGGCCACGTCGTCGTGGCCGTGGGCACGGAGCAGGTACCAGAGCCGGGCCGCCACCGAGCCCGAGGCATCGTCGTAGGCCACGACGCGCACCCCCGGGCCGATGCCGGCCGCCCCCATCACGCGGGCGACCTGCTCCTCGGACGGCCAGGGGTGGCGGCCCGCCGGGAGCCCGCGGCCGCCGCCCGGTGCCGAGAGGTCCTCGTCCACGTCGAGGAAGACCGCGCCGGGGACGTGGCCCGCCCGCCAGGCGTCGCGGCCCCGGCGGGTGGGATCGAGGTACCACCTGACGTCGACGACGCGGAGGGTCGCGGCCGGGACGTGCGTCCCCGCCGGCCCCGGCCGGTCCAGCCCCAGCTCGCGGGCGAGCCAGTCCGTGCCGACGAGCGCGTCCACGGGCCTACTTCATCTTCGTGACGGGGTGCGGGACCTTCTTGTAGCCCTTCGCGATCGTGGCCACGTCGAAGGCCGAGGCGGGGATCGGGCCCTTCTTGATCTCCACCGCCTCCTTCGAGCTGTCCATGCTGCGGCCCATCATCTTCATCGAGGTGGACTCGGCGATCGTAAAGCCCTCGATCTTCTTCATCTCGTCCGCCATCTTCCCCATGCTCTTGAACATGGGGTTGTTGGCCATCGCCGCCGCCGACCCGGCGAAGGACGAGAACTTCCGGTAGTCCACGTTCGGAGCGGGGAACTTGAGGGCGGTCGTGGCGCAGATCTTCGTGGTCATCGCCTGGCCCATCGCCACCACGTAGTCCTGGCAGGTGTAGCCGGCCACCTGGCGCGTTCCGCCCTTCGTGACCGTCACGGAGGAGGCGGCCCCGCCCATCATCTGCTCCATCTTCTCGCGCACCGCGGGCGGCATCGCCGCCATCTGCTCCTTCATCTGCGCGTTCGCCTGCTCCATCTTGGCCTGGGCCGCCTGCATCGCGGCCTCCATCTCGGCCAGGGTGATCTCGGAGTACTCCTTCTTCTTGTGGTCGATCGCGGTGATCTTGCCGGCGGCGTACTCCATGATCGTCTCGCTGTCGGCGTCGCCCGTCCGCATCTTCTCGCTCGAGTAGTAGCTCGTCGAGGTCCCCGTCTTCCCGCTGCTCGTCGCGCTGAAGACGACGGTCAGGTCCTCGGCCAGGGCGGGAACGGACAGCAGGGCGGCGACGCCGGCGGCCGCCAGGGCAAAGCGGGTGGTCATCATGCTTCTCTCTTTCTCCCTCGGGGGTTCGAACGTCATCGAGCCTAGCACGGGAGGGTATACTCCCGGCACACGCCGCCCGGTGCGGCGCGTCACGCCCCGACGAGGAGGAGCCCCGTGCCGAAGCCCGAGCGACAGGTTCTCGTGTGCGTGAACGCGCGCCCCCCGGGGAATCCCAAGGGGTCGTGCGGCGAGAAGGGCAGCCAGGAGCTCTTCGACCGGCTGAAGGAGCTCGTGGCCGAGCGCGGGCTCGAGGGCCGGGTGATGGCCAACCGCGCGTACTGCCTCAAGCACTGCAGCCGCGGGCCGACGCTGGCGGTCCAGCCGGACAACGTCTGGTACGCGGGGGTCTCGGCCACCGACCTCGTCGAGATCTGCGCATCGCACCTCGAGGGCGGGAAGCCCGTCGAGCGGCTCCTGATGCCCGACATCCCCTGGGAGTGATCGGCGGGCGCGGCTACTTTCGGCGTGGCGGGGCCGTCCGCTTGCGGTCGCGGCGCCCGTGCACGAGGTTCAGCTCTCGCACGAAACGACGGACCGGGATGTCGGCGTCCTTCAGGAACTGGCTCACCTCGCGCGCGACCTCCAGCACGATCACGGGGTCGTCGACCGGCTCGCGGTGGATTACGGTGCGCCGGTGGAGCCACCCCTCGCGGATCAGCTGGCGGACGAGGCTCAACCGGGCCGGGCTCCACAGCCGGTAGCCGTTGCGGTTGCGCGGGGGCTCCGGGACCTTCTTCGCGTAGAGCCAGTTCAGCAGCGTCTGCTTGCTGACGTTCAGCTCGCGGGCCACCTCGAGCGTCGTGAGGTACTTCATCCGCGACGATTCTCACCGCCGAGGCGCCGGGCGTCAACGCACGTCACCCGAGGGACGCGCGTCGGCCCGGTCCCGAGGGGGTCATGTCATCCCGACGAGCTTCGTTCGGCCCGGCGAGGAGGGATCTGCAATCTCAGAGCCGTCGCCGGGTTGCGGATCCCTCGTCGCATGGCTCGGATGGTGCTCCTCGGGATGACAGGCTACCGGCTCTCGATCGCCACCTTCCGCCGGCTCAGGGTTCGGGCCCCGCGCTCGGCTGTCGCGGTGGCCTTCAGCAGGTAGCGGCCGGGGGCCAGAGGCGCCACGAGCTCGAGGTCGTGGCTCAGCGTCCCCAGCGGCGCGATGGCGAACGGCGCGGCCGCTCGCGCGACCTCCCGTCCGTCCTCCGCCTCCAGGGTCAGCCGCAGCTCGCCCCTCTCCGGCGCGTAGAGGTCGTTGACCATCATGACGCGGAACGAGCGGCTCTTGCCGGCCTCGAGTGTCGGCTGGAAGAAGTCGAGGTACACGCCGAGGGGCTTCATCGCCTCGCCCATGTAGTCCTCGAACCACCGGTTGAGCCTCGGCGCCTTCACGTCCTCGAAGTGGTCGGCGGTGAAGACGCCGGGGTAGCTGCAGGTCAGGTACACGAAGTGCAGGATGCCAGCGTAGTTCCGGTGGGCGCGCCAGTGCTCGGTCTCGCCCGCGAGCAGGTATGCGTTCAGCTCGAGTCTCTCGTCCTTCGTCGAGCTCGGGCCCAGCAGCTTCGGGTAGAGCTTCTCCGTGAGCACCGTGGGCTCGCCGTCACGCCGCAGCCACAGCCAGCCGTACTCGTTGAGGATGGTGGCCCGGGCCGCCACGGGAGCCTCCCTGGGCCCCCCGGGCCGGCGCTCGAGGTCGGTCATTCGGAACGGCTCTCCTCCCATCGCCTCTCCGTACATCAGGTACGGGTGGTCCTCGACGGGGTCGTCAGGACCGACCGGCAGGTTGTAGCTGTTCTCCCAGGGGCGGTTCGAGAGGTCCAGCGGGCGCACCGCCGGGACGATCCTCTCCCCGAAGACGGCGTCCCGCGTCTCGTTGTTCGCGTCCCACACCGCGACGCTCGGATGGTTCCAGTTGTCGCGCATCCAATCGGAATACTGGCGGATCATCTCCGGGACGTCCCAGTGTCGGTCGGGCCACTGCGCCCACCCGGGGGCGCCCGTCCACACGAAGAACTCGTTCTGGATGAGAAGCCCCGCCTCGTCGGCGACGTCGAGCCACTTGTCAGGGACGGGCCCGATGCAGAACCGGAAGGCGTTCCAGCTCATCCTCTTCGGGATGTCGACGAGGAGACGGCGCACCCATGCCTCGTCCCACGGGAGATCGCCCGACTCCGGGTCCTCGAAGAAGCGGTGCAGGGTGATGTTCGAGCCCCGCAGGAAGTAGGGTCGGCCGTTCAGGTACGCCCGCTTCGTGGCGGCGTCGAATCGGAACTCCCGCATCCCGAAGCGAGAGAGGACCGAGTCGCCCCCGGTCGAGGTCTCGAGCACGTAGAGGAAGGGCTCCTCCGGCGACCAGAGGTGGGGGTTCGGCACCGCGATCGTCTGCCGGACCGTCCTCGACTCGCCCGCCGCCAGGGTCAGTGGCTCGGGGCGGCCCGCCGCCACGAGGCCGCTACCTTTCCTGGCCTTCACCACCTGACCGAGCTCGAAGACCGCCGGCGTCCCTGCGCGGTTCGTCACCTTCGTCTCGACCAGGATCTCCGACGAGGCGATCCGCGGCGCCACCTGCACGCTCTCGATGATCGGGTTGTCAGAGAGGTAGAGCGAGACCTCGTCGTAGATCCCCGGCGTCCACTTCAGCTTCTCGAAGTCGGTTCCCGCGGGATACGTGGCCGGGAGGACACCCGGGTGCGCTCCGACGCGGACGAGAAGAACGTTCGCACCCGTCCACTTCATCGCGGGAGTGAGGTCGAAGATCCCGGCCGAGAAGCAGCCGGGATACTCTCCGACCTTCCTCCCGTTGAGCCAGACCGCGGTTCCGAACTGCGCCTTTCCCACCCGCAGCGTCGCCACCGCTTTCGTCGACGGCGCCGCGAACGTCCGCCGGTACCAGAAGTAGTTCCGTGGCTGCCGGCTCACTCCGGGAGCGGCGACGCGCGCGGAGTCCGGCAGGGTCTTCTGGGCGATGCGGTTGTTGACGAGCTCCACGCTGTCGAAAGCATCCACGTCCGGAAAGGCCGGCGTGGAGTTGTGGACGAGTCCGGGGACGGCCACGGTCGCGCGAAAGGCCTTCGGCGCGGGCTCCGCCGCCACGCTGTCCGCGACCTGCCAGGTGCCGTCGAGGGACAGGGTGACTCTCCCGGCCGAAGCCGGGGTGCCGGCAAGAAGGAGGGCGGCGACGGCTTGGAGCCTCATGGCGGCCTCCTGGTCGCGCCCCTTGTAGCACGAACTCGGACCAGGGGCTCGGCGCGCGGACCGGCCTCGCCGGCCGCGGCCGTCGGGGTCCGGTGTGGGAGAATGCTCGTTCCGGCCAGGCATGGAGAGAATGAGCATCGACGTCGTCACCACCGAGGCGCCGCCCCCGCCGCGCCGCGGAACTCCCGCGCGTGCGCTGGCGTTCCTCGGGGCCGCGCTCGTCCTCCTCGGCCTCTGGGCCCGGGGACTGCCCTCGTTCGTGGCCTGGGAGGTCGCCCGAGACCACCAGCGCTGCTTTGGGCGCCGCCACCTGCCCGCCCGCGTCTGGAGCTCCGACCCGGCCGAGGTTCGCGACTGGCTGGAGTCGCGGGGCACTCCCGTGCCGCCCCTCCCCTCCCACGCCCACGTGGCCGAGCTCACCGGCGCGCGCTACTGCCCGCTCGAGGACCGGGTGGCGGCGCACGTCTACTACGCGGGCGACGGCGAGGGGATGGTGTCGGTCTTCCTGCTGTCCGGTCCGGCCCGCATCGGCGACGGCTGGTCGGGAACCGTCCGCGGCCTCCACGTGCGGCTGCTGCGCGCGGCCGGCCGCACGCTGGCCGTCGTCGGCGCAGAGCGCCGCCGACGTCGAAGTGACGGCCCGCGCCTTCGCCGTGACCGTGGCCGCGACGCCAGCCGCGCGCGGCCTCGCGTCCACGGGCCTCGCGTCCACGGGTTGACCGGTCCGGGTGTAGCTGCTAACCTTTTCGTCTGCCCGGTGGGGCTGTAGCGCAGTTGGGAGCGCGCGTGAATGGCATTCACGAGGTCGCCGGTTCGATCCCGGCCAGCTCCACCAACTAATCCAACAACTTAGCGAGATGACTTATCTGCCGAACGGCGGATTTGTCCATTTCTTGTCCATCCGGGAAGGCGGGCTTCGTCTGCGGGCGGGGCGGACTCGAGGGCGGCGGCGCGGCCCGGGCCTCGCTCAACCGCGTGCCGAGGTTCCGGCCGCGACAAGACGGTAAGACCGATCACCGCCGGCGTGAGGCGGGCCTTCTCCGCTACGGCGGCGGCGAAGTCGACGAGACGGCTGCCCACAAACGCGAGGACAACCCCTCCGCCGAGCACCGCGAGGATGTCCGGAACGATCGACGGATGGCTCATGCAGAGCCAGCTTGGGCCTCTGAGACGACCTGCTTGCGTCTCATCGACCACAGAAGCAGCGGAGGCGTGAGCATGGTCGTGGCCACCACCATGAAGACTGCGGCGGCGTAGGTTCCAGCGTCCACGACCGGCTTGCCTGACACGACGAGCTTCGCGCCGATGCCGGCGAAGATCAGGCCCACCTCGCCCCTGGGCATCATGCCGAGGCCGAGGGTAAGGCCCGATACACCTTTCGGGGCGACTGCTGCGCACGCCAGCTTTCCGAGGACGGCAGCCAGGGTGAGCAGGGCTGCGAAGCCGAGCACCGAAGCGGACGCGAACGACCGAAGATCCACGAGCATTCCCATGCGCACGAAGAACACCGGGACCAGCAGAGCGGTGAGAGGCTCCAGGCTCTCGTGGAGAGGGGGCTCGCCACGCTGAACGTGGTCCTCGAAGTGCACGTCCTCCAGAACCAGTCCGGCGGCGAAGGCCCCGACGATCGGCGCCAAGCCGGCCTTCAGGGCCAGGTAGGCGAGCACAAAGCAAAAGCCGAGCGACAGCGTCAGGACGACGCCGCGGCTACGGAAGGCGAGCGCGCCTCGGAACACACGCGGCGAAAGGAATGAGCCGACGAGCAGCGCTCCGACCAGGAAGAGCAGCGCCTTGCCGATGATCCAGAGGATCGACGCCGCGGAGAGGGCTGCACCCGTGCCGGAGGCCGTGATGATGCCGGAGACGACCGCGAGGACGACCAGGCCGAGGACGTCGTCGATCACTGCGGCGCCGAGGATGATTCGAGCGAAAGGAGCTCGCAGGGCATCTGCATCCTTCAGCACGCGGGCCGTTATGCCGACGCTCGTGGCCGCCAGCATGGCACCCAGAAACGCGTGCAGCATCCACGACTCGTCGGGCCGCAACAGCTCTCCGACGCCGAACCCGAGCAGCATGGGCGCGACTACGCCCACGACGGCGACAAGAGCGGCGCGGCCGCCGACCGCGAGCATGTCGCGCGGCGTCGATTCCAGGCCCACGTGGAAGAGCAGCAGGACGGCTCCCAGCTCGGCCATCGAGGTCAAGGTCTCGCTCGACGCCAGCGCCGAGAGGTCGGGGCCGCCCAGGAGCACGGTGTTTCCGGCCAGGATGCCCACGATCAGCTCGCCGAGCACGGCCGGTTGCCCGAGCCGCTCGACGAGCTCCCCGGCAAGCTTGGCCCCCACGATGGCGAAGGCCAAGGCCAGCAGTAGTGTCGGTACGGCGCCGCCTTCGTGGCCGATGCCGGCGTCGGCCAATAGGAATTGTACGTTCACGCGCTCCTCCGCTGCAGGACGACACGAGCCCCGCGCCTGATGGCGAGGAACAGAGGATCGGCTGGCTGTGCGCTGGCGGGTCGTGCTGGGAGCTCGGCGTGGCGCCGGGGGACCGCAGCGTCAGTGCCGGTGGGGTGTAGTCGCCGCGGAACATGGCGTGCCCATGGTATCACTGCGGTCGCCGCGCGTCGGCCCACCGTCGGAGCCCACCCTCACCACGAGGTCGCGGCCGACGACGCAGCAACTCTTCCCGGCAACCATGAAACAGACGCCGCCGAACAGGCGCCTGGGCCGAGGGGAACGCGCTGAACGGGCGTCCGGTCTCCGCCGGTCGTGTTTCAGCGATCGTTGGAGGTCAAAGCAATTGCTGCTATCATCGCCAAGCGACCTTGGCGGCAGGGATGGCAACTCGGGACGACACCCGCGGGCAGAAGTGGCGCCGTGGCCCGCTTCAGGCCCGCCGGCTTCTCAACCGGCTGCCCGTCCGTGAGAGTCAGAAGCTCCACCTGCTCACGTTCCTGATCGGCGGTCTGTGCGGCCTGGCCGCCGTCGCCTTTCACTGGCTGCTCGAGTCGCTCCAGAACGGGATCATCTATCGGGCGGCGGCCACGTCCGGACCCTGGCGTGGGCCGCTCCTGGTCCTCATCCCCGTCCTGGGTGGGCTCGTCGCCGGCGCCGCCCTCTACTTCCTGGCGCCCGAGGCGCGCGGGAGCGGCATCCCGCAGGTGAAGGCCGCGTTTCTGCTCGAGGGCGGGCGCATTCCGGCGCGCGTGATCCCCGCCAAGATGCTCCTGCCTGCGATCAACATCGGCACCGGCGCGAGCCTGGGGCGCGAAGGTCCGACGGTGCAGATCTGCGCCGCGATCGCGTCGCTGCTGGGTCGAGTGTTCGGCCTGTCGCGGGAGGGCCTGCGCAGCCTGGTGCCGGTCGGCGCCGCCGCCGGGCTCGCCGCCGCCTTCAACACGCCCATCGCGGCCGTCACGTTCACCCTCGAGGAGATCCTCGGGGACACGGCCGCGAAGCCTCTCGGCTCGATCGTGATCGCCTCGGTCATCGCGTCGGTCGTGGAGCGCTGGCTCCTTGGAGAGCATGCCCTCTTCAGCGTGCCGGCGTACCGGCTGAACAGCATTCGGGAGCTGCCGTTCTACGTGGTCCTCGGGCTCGCCGCGGGGGTGGCCGCCGTAGCGTTCAACGTCTCGTTGCTGCGGCTTCGAGCCTGGTTTCGCGAGCAGCGCCACGTGCCCGCGTGGGCGACCCCTGCCGCGGGTGGCTTTGCGCTCGGTCTGCTCGGGCTGGGCGCGCTGTTGCTCACGGGGTCCGCGAGCATCTTCGGCGTCGGGTACCAACAACTGGCGATCGGGCTCCAGGGGGCAATGCCGCTGAAGCTCCTGCTCATCCTGGGAGCCGTCAAGCTTGCGGCCACCGTCGTGTCGTATTCCTCAGGATCGTCGGGAGGGATCTTCGGGCCCTCGCTCTACATCGGCGGCATGCTCGGGGGTGTGGTCGGGATCCTGGCGAGCGCCCTCCTCGGCAGCCCCGCGACACAGCCGGGAGCCTTCGTGCTGGTGGGCATGGGAGCGGTGTTCGCGGGAATCGTGCGAGCGCCGATCACCTCGATCGTGATCATCTTCGAGATGACCAACAACTACTCGGTGATCCTGCCCCTCATGGTGGCCAACATCACGAGCTACGCGCTCGCACGAAGGCTGTCGCCGATGCCCATCTACGACGCGCTCCTGCTGCAGGACGGCATTCACGTGCCGCACGCCAGCGGTCATCGACTGCGTCAGGTGCGCGCTGGGGCGGCAATGAGGCGCGAGCCCGTGACGCTCCGGCGAGACTGGACGGTCGAAGAGGCTCAGGCCCGCCTGCTGGGCTCCCCAGGGACGCAGCAGGCATATCCGCTCGTGGACGAGGAGGGCGGGCTCGTCGGAATGCTGGAAGCGGCGGAGCTCTCGCGATCCGTGAAGGCCGGCGAGTCCACCCGCAGACTCGATGCTCTGGCCCGGCGGGCATCGGTGCATGCGCATCCGGACCACACGCTCGACACCGTCCTCGTCAAGCTCGGGAGACTCGGGGTCGCCGAGCTGCCCGTGGTGAACCGCAAGGACACGCGCAAGCTCGAGGGTCTCATCACGCTGACGGACGTGGCGGCGGCGCTGGCCCGTGCGACCGAGGGTGAGGAATCCTGAGATCTGCTCGGGTCTAGCTGGACTTGGCCTTGGTCTCCGAGCGCAGCAGATATCCCAGGCCCCGAACCGCGGTCACGCATTCCTCGCAATGGTTCTCCCGGACGATGGCCGTGCGCCGGGGCTCGCCCTCGGGTTGTTCCCACGTGAAGGTGCAGTGTTCGCGCAGCCGAACGAGACCCGTGAAGACGTGTTTCTTCGGATCTACCGACACGATTCAGTCCCCCTTGGACAGATCGGAGGCGAGGTCCGCGAGGACCGCCCGGGCTCCCTGCAGCCTCGAGCGCGACGTTCGCGCGAGCACGCGCTCGACGGCCTCTTCCACGGTACCTGCACCAGCGGCGTCGATCCGCTTGCCCTTCTCCGTGACACCCAGGAAGGCGCGTCGGCCGTCCTTGGGGTCGGGACGCCGGCGGATGAGGCCCTGAGTCTCCAGGCGCTTCAAGACCCCGGTCAATGTGCTCGGGTGCACGTGCAGGAGCTGGGCGATCTGACCGGCGGGGATGCCGGGGAACCGGGTCACGATGCGGATGACCAGCCGCTGCGGACCCGTCACCCCGATCGCACCCTTCATCCGCTTCGACGTCAACTGCAAGCCGTGGTGCAGCGCCCAGATCAGCCGCATGAAGTCGAGCACCTCGCCCAGGGAGGGTGGCGCTTGGGCCAGAGCCAGCTTCGGAGATGCTCTCATGACTGCGCAGCCAGGGGCAGCTCCGATTCGTCCCGGAAGCTCAGGAGCGTTTCCAGGAACTCGTCCACGGCGGCCTGGTTCCTGAGAAAGTACGAAGCCTGCGAAAGGCGGTTCGAGCCCACACGGACCGTCAGGAGCCGGCCGGGCTGATCGAGAGCGAAGACGTCCTCGTCTGTCTCGTCGTCGCCCACGTAGATCGCGGTGTCGTGGCGCAGCCGTTCGCGCTCTCTTTCGAGTGCCATGCCCTTGTGCGGGGCGTCCCTCGGGAAGGATGTTGACCACCTGCTTTCCTCCGATGAGCCGCACGGAGCCGAGGGCCGCAGCCGCCTCCAGGATGGCCGCCGCGCCCTCTTCTTCTCACGGGAGAGCCGGTAGTGGACGGCAACCGAGAACGTCTTGTTCTCGATGCACACGCCCTTGAGCCCGGCGAGTCGCCGGACGAGCAGGGGCGCCCAGCGCTCGACCTCGTCCATGAGCGGCCGGGTGGCCTGCCAGGGCTCGATCCCGTGGTTGCCGACCACCTGCCGCAGCCGGATCCCGTGCAGCCAGCGCCGGGCGTCAGACCTGCGCGCGGCCCGAAACCACGACGCAGGGATAGCGAGTGGCGACCTCCGCCAGCAGCCGCCGCGTCGTCGCGCGCATGGCGGCCTGGTCCGGGTCGCGGACGATCGGCGCCAGGGTCCCGTCGTAGTCGAACGCCAGCAGCACGTTCGACCAGCGAACTGCTGGAGGACCTCGCGGCCGGCGCGGGAGAGGATGTCCCTCATCGCGCTCCGGCTGACGGCGAGGTGATCCGTGAGACGGCCGGTGAGCCGGTCGCGGCTGCGCAGGCGCGCGGCGTCCACGAGCATGCGGCCGGCCCAGCGGTAGACGTTGAACTCGGCCAGGAAGGCGCGCATGGACCGCATGCGGTCGCGCTGCTCCTCGGGCGAGAGCTTGAGCGCGGTGGCCAGCGCGGCGCTCGCCTCGTCCAGATCGTAGGGGTTCACGATGAGGGCTTCGGTCAGCTCTCGCGCCGCGCCCGTGAACTGGCTGAGCACGAGGACGCCGCCGCTCGTCCTCGCGGGCGGCGATGAACTCCTTGGCGACGAGGTTCATCCCGTCGTGCAGGCTGCTCACGTAGCAGACGTCCGCGGCGCGGTAGTAGCGGAACACCGCCGGCGGCTCGTGGTGCGCGCCTCAGGATCACGATGGGACGGTAGCTGCCTTCGCCGAAGCGCTCGTTGATGCGCACGGCGAGCTGCTCGACGCTCTCGTTGTACTGCCGGTAGCGCTCGATCACGGTCCGGCTGGGTGCCGCGAGCTGGATGAACGTGAACCTGCCACGGAACTCCGGAAAGCGCTCGAGCAGGCGCTCCACGGCCAGGAGCCGCTCCTCGATGCCCTTCGTGTAGTCGAGGCGGTCGACGCCCACTCCGATCAGGGCGTTCGGCGGCAAGTCCAGCTCCTCGCAGCAGCGCACGCCGGCACTCGGCCGCCGGCGGCGTGGTGGCTGGACCAGCGCACCGGCCATTCGAGCGAGATCGGGTAGGGCCGGACGAGCGTGGTCCGCCCGTGCTGCACGACCGCGTTCTGCTCCCTGTCGATGCGTGCCTCGAGGAAGCGGTCGACGGACTCCACGAAGTTGTTGCAGTCGAACTGCGTGTGGAAGCCCGAGGATGCTCGCGCCCAGCATGCCCTCGAGCAGGTGCGTTCCGCCAGGGGCAGATGCCGAGGCGCGCCGAGTTCGGCCAGGGGATGTGCCAGAACATGATGACCGTGGCCCGCGGCAGCCGCTCGCGGATCAGGCGCGGCGCCAGCGCGAAGTGGTAGTCCTGCACCAGGACGATGGGGTCCTCGGAGTCGACCTCCTCGCACACGGCGTCGGCGAACTTCTGGTTCACGGCCTGGTAGTGCTTCCAGTCCTCGCTGCGGAAGATCGGGCGCGCGTGGGCGATGTGGCACAGCGGCCAGAGCCCCTCGTTGGCGAAGCCGTAGTAGTAGCCCTTCTCCTCCTCGGGCGAGAGCCAGACCCGCCGGATGAGGTAGGACTCTTCGCCCGGCGGAACGCGCACGCGGCGAGTGCTTGTCGACCGTCTCGCTTGTCCGCCGACCCGCTTCCGTGGGCGATCCAGACCCCGGAGCAGGCCCGCATGACGGGCTCGAGGGCGGTGACGAGGCCGCTGGCCGGGTGCAGGACCTCGATGGCGCCGCTCTTCGTGCGCTCGTGCACGTAGGGCTCGCGGTTGGCCACGATGACGACCTTCTCGCCGTGCAGGTAGCGGTTCAGCGTGTGCTTCAGCCGCTGCGGAGTCCAGGCGCCTCCTTCGCGATCGGACTCCTTCTCGGCGACGATCCGATCGACGAGGTCGCGGACGTCGCGCAGGATGGGCTGGAACTCGGGTCGCTGCGTCCCGCTGCGCAGGAAGCCCCTCAGCTCGTCGCTCCACCCGCGCCAGGAGAGCCGTGCGGTCACGATCGTCACGATGGCCGCGGTGGCGGCCAGCAGGCCGAAGGCCAGCAGCAGGAAGCGCTGGGTGGTCGCTTCCCGCGCTGCACGAAGCTCAGGTCGTGGACGAGTACCACGAAGCCCAGCGGCGGCTCGCCGTCGAGCACCGGGATGGCGCTCACGTGGACGTCGCCGCCCGGAAGCGTCGTCACCGTGCCCCAGGCGCTCCAGTCGGCACGCGGGCGACGTCCGCGGTGGGACGCACGTGGGGGCCGAGATCGGCGCAGCCGAACTGGCTCGGGTAGTCCTTGGTGCGTGTCAGGAGCGTGAGGTCGGCGGCGCATGCCGCGGCCGCCATGATGCGCTCGTCGTGGGCCATCTCCGCCAGGAGTCCCTGCAGCTCCGAGCGCTGCTCCTTGTGCCAGTGGGCGATGAGCGCCTGGCGCGCCCCGCTCACGACGAGCTGGGCGCGCAGGCTCACGTCCTTCTCGAACCAGGCGCGGGTAGTGCGATGGACGATGGCGGAGCCGACCCAGGCCACGAGGCCAAGAGCGACCACGAGCGCGATGACGAAACGGACGGCGCGGCGCATGTCCTGGACATTGGAGCATAAAGTAGTTGGAGGTGCAACTAAAAGGAGCAGAACGCGGCATGGGAATCGACGGGAGAGCTACCCTGCCGGACGGCCGAGTCCGCGGGTGCGACGAAAGCGGTACCCTTTCATGTGGTTAGATTGGGCGATGAGCTCATCGTCGGTGATCAGGGTCGAGGAGCTCCGGGTCCGCTACCCCGGTACCACCCGCGACGCCGTCGACGGGATCTCGTTCGAGGTCGCCGAGGGAGAGGTGTTCGGTTTCCTGGGCCCGAACGGCGCTGGGAAATCGACCACCCAGCACGTGCTCACCGGCCAGTTGGGCGGTTACCGCGGCCGGGCCGAGGTGCTCGGCCGTTCGGTGGCGCAGTGGCGCAGCGAACTCTACGAGCGGATCGGCGTCGGGTTCGAGCTTCCGGCCTACTTCCCGAAGCTGAGCGCCCGGGAGAACCTGGCCGCGTTCGCGGGGCTCTACCGGGGCGCGACGCTCACCCCGCTGGCGGCGCTGGATCTGGTGGGCCTCGCCGACGTGGCGGACCAGCGACCCACCACTTTCTCCAAAGGCATGAAGATCCGGCTCAACCTGGCGCGGGCTCTGCTGCACCTGCCCGACGTGTTGTTCCTCGACGAGCCGACCGCCGGGCTGGACCCCAATCACGCCGCGCAGGTGCACGAGGTCATTCGGGCGCGGGCCGCGGCCGGCAACACTGTCTTCCTCACCACCCACGACATGGAGACCGTGGACCAGCTCTGCGACCGCGTGGCCTTCCTGCTGGACGGCCGGATACGCGCCATCGACACACCGCGGGCGCTGCGCCTCGCGTACGGCCAGCCCCGAGTTCGGGTGGAGAGCCGTAGCGACGGGCAGCTCTGCACGGCCGAGTTCCCGCTGACCGTGCCGACCGACCCGGCGCTGCTGGCGTTGCTGCGGGACGCGGCGGTCGAGACCATCCATACCCGGGAGGCGACCCTGCGCGACGTCTTCATTGCCGTCACCGGCGGCCGACTGTGACATCCTCCACCCTGGCGGTGCTGGAGGCACGGGGGCTGTGGCGGTACGGGATCGTGGCACTCCTCGCCGCGTTGGCGGCCATCTGGAGCGCCGTTCTGCGGGCGCTGCCGGCGGATGCACGGCGCTTGGTGGCGCCCTGGGTGCTGATGCTGGACACAGCCCTGCTCGGCACCACCCTGATCGGGGCGCTCGTGCTGCTGGAGCGGGATCTGGGGATGCGCGCGGCGCTTTCGGTCAGCCCGGCCCGGCTGGGCCACCGGTTGGCGGTCAAGGTCGGCGTGCTCGCGGCGGCGGTGGTCTTCTCGGCGATGCCGATCGCGCTCGCCGGGCGCCCGACCAGCGCGGGCGGGCTGGCCGCCGCGCTCACCGGCGTAGCCCTGACTGCGGTTCTCACCATGCTGGTCGCGGTAGCCGTGGCGGCGCATCGCCCGTCCGTGGTCAACCTGCTGATCGTGCTGCCGCTAGTGCTCTTCCCGCTCCTCGCACCGGCGCTGCTCGCCGCGGTGGGACTCCGGCACCCGCTGCTCTACCTGGCGCCGACAACCGGGGCGATGGACCTGATCCGGGCCGGGTATGGCGGCGTTCTGGCCACGCCCGGCTGGTCGGTGGCCTGGCTGATACTCGCGAGCGGCCTTGCCGCCGCGGTGGCTCACCGCCAACTCCGGAGCGGCCCCCGGGCGACGGCGCGGGTCCGGGGAGGGGTCGGGTGGACGGCCCAGCACGACGGAGGCCCGCTGCGCTCATTCCTGCGCACCGACGTCGCGAGCATCCTGCGCGATCCGATGCTGATCCTGGTCGGCGTCAGCCCGCTGGTGCTCGGGCTCGCCGCTCGCTTCGGCTACCCACCGCTGCACGGCTGGCTGGCACGGGTCCATGGGTTCGACGTCGACCCGTACCGTCCGCTGCTGCTGGCGGTCGCGGTGCTGCTGCATGTGCCGCTCACGTTCGGGATGATCGGCGCCCTCCTGGTGCTCGACGACCTGGACGACCGGGCGCTCACCGCGTTGCGCACCTCACCGCTGACCCTACCGCGGTACCTCGCCTACCGGGCCGGGTCGGTCGCCGCCGCGGCAGTGGTGGGCCTGGCGGTGGCGGTCCCGCTGAGCGGGCTCACGACATCGGGCTCCTGGGCCCGGCTCGTACCCGCAGTGTTGCTGGCCGGTCTGGTTACGCCCGTGTTCCTGCTCGCCACGCTCGTGCTGGCTACCAACAAGGTGGAGGGTGTCGCCGCCATCAAGCTGCTCGGCCTGCCGTTCTACGCGCCCCTGGCGACGTGGTGGCTGACCGGGCCGGCAGGCTGGCCGTTCGCGGTGCTCCCCACCTGGTGGGTGGTGCAGGCCCAGTGGACCGCCTGGCCCTACGCCCTGGGCGGTGCCGGGATTACGATCGCCACCCTCGCCCTCCTCTCCCGACGCGTTCTGACCCGCCTCGCGGCTCTCTAATCACTCGCTCGAGGGGTGGCCCGCTGTAGTGCATTCGTTTCTGGCCGGCCGCGCGGCCTGCGAAAGCGATGACCAAAGAGCACCAGGCTGCACCGCGGCGCCCCTGCCGAAGGAGCAGCAGGCCGCTTCTTCAGCCTCCCCGACCAGGCGCGGGCTCGACCCCTGACGCCAGCCGCTCGGATCACCCTATGCAACCCCGGGAGCGAAGAGCTCGTCCCACGACCCGACGCGGCGTCCGTGCCAGGTCGGACCCTCTCGCACGAACTGCCATTCGGGGTTTCGCGCTGTGTCGCGCAGCGCGCCGCACATGCGGTGGAACACCGGCACGTCCCTGTCCGCGCACTCGAAGTAGGTCACGAAGTCGTACTCGCCGTCCGACGCGGGCTCCTCCGCGGCCCGATACGTGCGACGCAGGAGACACGCGATGCCTTCCTCGGCCGCCAGCGCGTGTCCCTGGCTGGTCATCCGTCCGTGCCCGTCGTACGTCGGGAGGAAGTAGGTGTGGCGCTCCATCCAGTCCTTCTCCCACCACTCGGCGAGCTTGCGGAGGGGGAGGAGGAACGCGTTGGGCGTCTCGGCGCCGGGCTTCTGCACGGCGGCCCGCTCGTAAGCCCAGCGGTTCATCGCCGCGCCCGTGTAACTCCTGGCCCGGACCGATCCCCGGAGGAGGCGAACGCGGCCCGCGGTCGACAGAGAGCGAACCGCCTCGCGGCAGAAGGCATCGACGACGTTCGGTAGGTGCGACGACACGTGGATCACGATCTGGGCTTCGAGGACGTCCTCGTCTTCGATGTCGCCGGACCAGGCAGCGTGGCGCCGCAGGAAGGCGATCGTGCCGCCGGACGCGGTTGGCTCCGGGGCGAACTCCGGCCGGAGCTCGAGCCGCGCGGCGAGCGCGGCGATCACGTCTCTTCCCGCGGCGCGGAGCGCGCCGCGTTCCGCGCCGCGCGCGCACAGGTAAGCACCGTGTCCGAGGACGTCCTGGTTCAGGAACTCGCTTCGCGACATCGCACTGCTCCTTTCGGTGACTTGCAGGAGTTACTGCGCGGGCGGAGGGCCGGCGTTGGGCGCGGCGTAAGCCGCCGCTAGGGTCCGCCCCCGACCGAACGGGCGAGGAGGACCGAGACCTCCTACCGTCGGCAGCTTCATTCGCGCATTCTGACGGGACGCGCGCGGGGGCTGCTTGACTGCCGGTCCGGTTCGCTTGACCGACTGTCCGGATGACGAAGGTGGTGTTCTATTCGCCCGCCTGGCACTGGCGTCGGTATCGGGCAGGGGGGTCACCATATTCGCGCTTGAAGGCTCGGTTGAACGCTGCCTCAGAATCGTAGCCCACGTCCAAAGCGATCCGCGCCACGCTGTGGCCTGTGGAGGCGAGCGCGCGGGCTCCGAGACGCAGCCGCCAACGAGTGAGATACGCGATGGGAGACTCGCCCAGGTAGTGCCGGAACCGCTCCGAGAGCACCGAGCGCGAGACACCGACCTCGTGCGCCAGGCTTACGAGCGTCCATGGATGCGCGGAGCGGTGGTGCATCAGCATCAGCGCCCGACCGACGGCCGGCTCACGGGCCCCGGCGAGCCACCCGGTCTCGCCCGGCGGCAACTCGCGCTGGTACCGGCGCAGCGCCTCCGCCACGAAGACCTCCGACAGCTTCGCCACCACTTCCAGGGTTCCCGCGTCGCGCGACGCCGCCTGGGCGACCGAGAACCTCAATGAGTTCTCCAGCCATTGTCCCGACACGTCGTCGCGGATGTTGAGACGGATCAGCGGCGGCAGACCGGTCAGGAACGCCTGGCTGAGGTGTCGATCGCAGGCAAGATACCCGCAGATGAACTTGGACACGTTGCCGCCGCCGCCAGCCATCAGCGGCTGGAGGCCCCGTTCGAGAAGGCGCGGAAGCGCGTTCCTCACGTCGAGCGGCTTTGCGTGCCCGTTGCCGATCCGGTGGGCATGCCCGTGCGGCAAGGCGACGAGATCGCCGGCGGAAAGATCGACAGGTTCAAGGTCGTCGACCTCACAGCGCGCACGGCCCTCGCAGAGCAGGTGATAGATGATCACGTGGGCCCCGTCCCGCCCGAAGAGCGGCGCGAGGGACGCGCCCTCGGGAGCCAGGACGCACCAGGGCTCCGAGAACTCGCCGTTCAAGTAGATCGCCGCGTCGATCTTGATGGCACGAAGCACTTCGGCGAGCGCGTCCATGGCGGCAGTCTACTACCGGTCTTTCGGCTGATCGGTCAAATGCGCGAGACTCGCGGACAAGGATTCCGGGGCGGACGGCCGTCATGGTTGCCAGGAGGACATGACCATGACGACAGCGACTGCTGACACCGCGCTCGACGCTCTCAAGACGCGCCTGAAGGCCACCTGGACGGACGGGAACTACGACTACTTCTCCCGGTTCATGGCGTCGAGCGCCGCCCAACTCCTCGACCGTCTCACGCTCTCTCCGGGCGCCACGATCCTCGACGTGGCATGCGGGTCGGGACAGCTGGCGCTCGTCGCCGCCGAGCGTGGCTTCAAGGTGACGGGTGTGGACATCGCGACGAACCTGATCCTGGCCGCGCGCGGCCGAGCCGCCGCCGCAGGCTTCGATGTGCGGTTCGACGAAGGAGACGCCGAGGAGCTACCGTACCCTGATACCACTTTCGATGTTGTCGCCAGTCTCTACGGCGCGATGTTCGCGCCGCGGCCCGAGCGTGTGGCGGCCGGACTGCTCCGCGTCTGCCGTCCCGGGGGCATCGTGTCCATGGCCAACTGGACGAAGGAGGGATTCGTCGGCGCAATGTTCAAGACATTCTCGCGGTTCTTGATGCCGCCCGACATGCCGTCTCCCTTGCTCTGGGGCGACGAGAGCGCCGTGCGCCAGCGCTTCGGCGTCGGAGTCTCGGATCTCAGGCTGACCCGCGTCCTCTACCGCTTCGATTACCCGTTCGGACCGACGGATGTCGTGGAGTTTTTCCGTCAATACTACGGTCCCGCGACCCGGGCCTTCGCGACGCTCGGCGAAGCCGAGCAGGCGGCGCTGCGTGCCGAGTTGGTGCAGTTGTGGAGCGCTCACAACACCGCGACCGTGGCCGGACGCACGACGGTGGATGCCGAGTATCTCGAAGTCGTGGCGAGGCGCGCATGAGCGACGGGCGTTGCCGCAAACATGGCTCGCGCCGAGGGCCGTTGTATCAGGAGAAGGACGTCCGATCATGAGAGTCGCAATCAACGGCATCGCCGGCCCGACGCTCGGGTACTGGCGTTGACGGTCGGGGCACACGCCGGTGCTCTTCGAGAAGGCGCGGGGGATCCGGCCCCGACGCCTAGGCTCGCGGTCCTCGCCCGGCCCCGGGCCGCGCCTTGACACGACTCCCTGTTGGTCATATGTTTTAGTCAGATGCCCAAGACGAGCGCAATCTCGTCCCCCGAGGAACCCTCTCCCCGCACCCGGGAGCGCATCCTCCGCGCGACCGTCCAGCTGATGGCCGAGATCGGCATCGACCGCGTGAGGACCCGGGCCATCGCCGACCGCGCCGGGGTCAACCCCGCTCTCGTGCACTACCACTTCCGCTCGGTGTCGGCGCTCGTGCTGGAAGCGGCCGAGGACGCCCTGCTGCGGGAGCTCGGACCCTCGATCGAGGTCTTCCAGTCGGGAGGGACCATCGGCGAGTCCGTCCGGGCCATCCTGGAGTGGATCGAGAGCCACGGTGAGCGCAGCCCCGGGTCGGCGATCCTGGCCGAGGCCATGGTGAAGGCGACCCGGAGCTCCTCGTTTCGCCGGTGGACGACGAGGGCTTCCCGCCGCTTCCGGTCGGCCATCCGGACTCGGCTTGAGGGCGCTCGGGAGGCCGGCGAGCTGGCGCCGGATCTCGACCTGGACGCAACCGCGCTGCTGCTGGCGGCGGCCCTGGACGGACTGCTCTTCCACCGCCTGGTGGATCCGAAGCTCGACGTCGTGCAGGCGGCAGCCCCGCTCGAGGCCCTGCTCAGCGGCCGCCCCGGGCCGGCCAGCCGCACCGGGCGACGCACCGTACGAGGAACGAGGTGAGCCGGTCGTCGAGGCGAGAAAGCGAGGGGATGGAATGAGGCGCCGAGGATTCGTGGTCGCCCTGGTGTCGGCGGCGCCCTTCTCCGTGCTGGCCCTTGAGGCAAGGGCGCAGGAGGCGCGGGGAGGGAAGGACGCCCGCGAGATCGTGAAGGCGGCGATCGACTACTGGCGCGACACCTCGTCCTTCCTCGAGATCGCCATGACCGTCCACCGTCCCGAGTGGGAGCGCAAGTCGGTGATGAAGAGCTGGACACGGGGCGAGAAGGACGCCCTGGTGCGGTTCGTGGAGCCGGCGAAGGACGCGGGCAGCGCCACCTTGAAGGTGGGCGACGACATGTGGATCTACACGCCCAAGCTCAGCCGGGTGATCAAGCTGCCCTTCAGCATGATGGCCCAGAGCTGGATGGGGTCCGACTTCTCCTACAACGACCTGGCCCGCTCAGACGAGCTCATCCTCCAGTTCGACAACCGCGTGGTCGGGGAGGAGAAGCACGAGGGCCACGCCGTCTATGTCATCGAGGCCCTGCCCCACCCCAACGCTCCCGTCATCTGGGGCAAGGAGAGACTCAAGATCCGGGACGATCATCTGCTCCTGGAGGAGGCCTTCTTCGACCAGGACCAGAAGCCGGTGAAGACCCTCAAGGCCACCGCAATCGGACACCTGGAAGGGAAGCTCTACGTGACCGGGCTGCGCATGGAGAAGCTCGAAGAGCCCGGGCACTGGACGGACCTCCAGTACGAGCGCGCGCGGTTCGGCCTCGATCTGCCCGAGTCTCTCTTCACCCAGGCCAACCTGCGCAACCCCCGCAGCCAGTGGGAGCGCGAGTGAGTCCGAAGGGCGAGGCCGAGCACCGCCGAGGCACGAGGCCTCGTCTGACCCTCGGGCTGCGCCTGGCCTGGCGGAACCTCTGGCGCAACCCGCGACGCACCGCCCTGACCCTCTCCGCGGTGGCCTTCGCCACCCTCATCCTGGTCTTCATGGTCGCGCTCCAGCGCGGCGGCTACGGCGCCATGATCGAAAGCGCCGTCAGCGTCTTCACCACCCACCTTCAGGTGCAGGCGCAGGGGTACCACGACGACCCCGGCCTGGAGAAGACGCTCGACCACGCCTCCGCGCTCGAGGCCCTGGTCGCGGGGGTCCCGGGTGTGGCGGCCGTCGCCAGCCGCGCCGAGGCCTACGCGCTGGTGAGCTCCCCCTCCCGTACCTACGGCGCGGCCATCGTCGGCGTCGAGCCGGAGAAGGAGCCCGCGCTGTCCACCCTCCCGCGCTCGGTCCGGGAGGGGCGGTTTCTCGCCTCGCCGGGGGCCTCGGAGGCGGTCGTGGGAAGGACTCTCGCCCGTAACCTCTCGCTCTCCCCGGGAGACGAGCTCACGCTGCTCGGACAGGGGCGCGACGGGGCCCTGGCCGTGGCCACCCTTTCGGTCGTCGGCGTCTTCGAGAGCGGCTCGCCGGATCTCGATCGCACGACGGTCGAGATCCCCCTCCGGCAGTTCCAGGACACCTTCGCGCTGGGCGACCGGGCCCACGCCCTCGTCGTTCGCGCCCACGACCTCGCGCGCGTCGACGAGGTCGCGCGCGCGGTGAGGCGGGCGGTCGCCGACCGGCCCGGTGTCGCCGTTCTCACCTGGGACCAGCTCCTCGAGGGCCTAAAGCAAGGCATCTCCATGGACGCCGCCATCGGGTGGTTCCTCTACGCCGTGCTGGTCTTCGTGGTCACCTTCAGCATCTTCAACACCTTCCTCATGGCCGTGCTCGAGCGGACGCGCGAGTTCGGCGTCCTGCTGGCCCTCGGCACCCGGCCCGGCTTCCTCGGGGCGGTGGCCATGGCCGAGTCGCTCCTGCTCCTCCTGCTCGGACTGGCCGCGGGACTGGGCCTCGGAGTGGGCCTGTGCGCGGTCGCCGCCCACTACGGCATCGCGTTCTCGAGCAGCGAGGAGCTCCTGGCCCGCTGGAGCCTTCCCGGCCGGATCTATCCGCGGCTCGACCCGTTCTCGCTCACCGTCGGCCCGGCCGCCGTCCTCGTCGTCACCAGCCTCGCCGCCCTGTTTCCCCTCCTGCGCGTCAAGCGCCTGCGTCCCGTGGACGCGATGAAGGCGGTGTGACGTGGAGAGGTGGCGACTCGTCTTCCGCCTCGGCTGGCGAAACGTGCTGCGCAATCGCCGGCGCAGCGCGGTGATCCTGGTCGCGATCGCCGCGGGCCTGTGGTCGATGCTCGTCTTCGCCGCCTTCACCCGCGGCTGGAGCAACGACGTACGGCACAACGCCATCCTGACCCTCACCGGACACCTGCAGGTCCACGCCCCCGGCTACCTGGACGACCCCTCCGTCGACCGCACGCTGGCCCCGCCCGACAAGGCGCTCCTCACCCTTCTCGACGGCCCGCAGGTCGCGGCCTGGGCGAGCCGGGTCCGGGTGCCCGCGGTCGTGATGAGCGAGCGCGGGACGGCCGGGGTCACGCTGGTGGGGATCGATCCCGCGCGCGAGGCCGGCCTCTCCTTCGTCGCACACGCGGTGAAGGGAGGCAGCGGCCTCGCCGGCCCCGACGGAGACGGCATCCTCGTCGGACGCAAGCTGGCGGAGCGGCTCCGAACCGGCCTCGGCAAGAGGGTGGTGGTCATGAGCCAGGCCCGCGACCACTCCGTCGCCGATCGGGGATTCCCTGTGGTCGGCGTCTACGACGCCGATCGGTCGAGCACCGAGATGAGCTTCGTCTTCGTGGGCCGGGCTCGCGCCCAGGCGATGCTCGGCCTGGGGTCGCGCGTCTCCGAGGTCTCGGTGATGTTGCGGGATCCCTCCCACCTCGACGCGTTCTTCTCCCGGGCGCGAGCAGCCGCCGTCGGCGAGGACGTCGAGCCCTGGACCGCGCTCGAGCCGATGGCCCAGGCCATGGTCGCCCTGGGCGAGGCCTGGATCTGGATCTTCTACGTCGTGATGTACGTCGCCATGGCCTTCGGGCTGGTCAACACCCTCCTCATGGCCGTCCTCGAGCGCACGCGCGAGTTCGGGCTCGTCCAGGCGCTGGGCATGAAGCCTCGCCTGATCCTGGAGCAGGTCCTGGCGGAATCGTTCGTCCTGCTCGCGTCGGGACTCCTGGCGGGGGGGCTCCTGGCCGGCGTCACTCTCGCCCTCCTGCGCGGGGGGATCGACTTCTCCGCCTTCGCGGAGGGAGCGGAGATGTGGGGCATGAGCAAGGTCATCTACCCGACCCTGGGCCTGGCCGACGTCGCCTCCGCCGTCGCGTTCGTGGTGGTCCTGGGGGTGCTGGCCAGCCTCTATCCGGCCCTGCGCGCGGCGCGCAAGGTGCCCGTCGAGGCCATCACGAGAGGATAGGAGCGAGCCCTTGGAAGACATCGTCGTCTGCGAGAAGGTCTCCAAGACGTACGACACCGACCACATCGGAGTGCCCGCCCTGCGCGAGGTGGACCTGAAGGTCGCGCGGGGGCAGTTCGTCACCCTGGCTGGGCCCAGCGGCTCCGGCAAGACGACCCTGCTCAACGTCATCGGCGGCCTCGATCAGCCCTCCTCGGGCGCGGTCACCCTCGAGGGTCAAAGGGTCGACCAGCTCTCCCCCGGCGCGCTCGCCGACCTGCGCCTCGAGCACGTGGGCTTCGTCTTCCAGGCCTACAACCTGATCCCGGTCCTCAGCGCGAGGGAGAACGTCGAGTTCGTGATGGAGCTGCAGGGCATGGAAGGCGAGAAGCGCCGCCAGCTCTCCCGGGAGATCCTGGAGGAGGTGGGTCTTTCCGGGATGGAGGACCGCCGGCCGGCCGAGCTTTCCGGCGGTCAGCAGCAGCGGGTGGCGGTGGCCCGCGCCATCGTCTCCCAGCCGACCATCGTCCTCGCCGACGAGCCCACCGCCAACCTCGACTCCCACACCGCGCGCGACCTCGTTGAGCTTATGCGCGACCTCAACCGCAAGCGCCAGACGACCTTCGTGATCTCCACCCACGACCCCATGGTCATGGAGCTGGCCCCGAGGCGGATCAGCCTGCGCGACGGCCGCGTGGTCGACGACCAGGCCGTTCCTTGAAGACCGCCGGGATCCTCGCCGTGGCCCTCCTGGCCGCGGGGCCGGTTGGCGCCGGGGACTGGACGCTCGGCGGCCACGCCAAGGGGCAGTCCTCGCTCCAGCTCTTCAGGCCGGACGACGTGGGCGCGCTGCTCGTGGGCGAGACCGTCTACCTGAACACCGGCGACTTCCGGCTCAAGGCGGCCTTCCGGCACGACGCGTGGGACGTGGACGCCCAGGGGCAGCTCTTCGTCCTCCAGGGCAATCTGCTCGAGGCCCGAGGCGACCCCCGGCTGGGAGATCTCGGGTCGTCGCTGTTCCCGATTCCCGACCCCTCCGACTCGCGCCAGGTCCTCGATCTCAGCGGGACGCTCTCCGACGGCGACTCCCACCTCGTCTTCGGCCGCATGGACCGGCTCGCGGTCGGCTACACGCGCGGACCGCTCTCGCTGCGCGTCGGCCGCCAGGCCCTGAGCTGGGGCAACGGCCTCGCCTTCCAGGTCCTGGACCTCTTCAACCCGTTCCCCCCGAACGCCGTGGACAAGGAGTACAAGCCCGGGAGCGACATGCTGTCCGCGCAGTGGCTGTTCTCGAACGGGGACGACCTGCAGGGCATCGTCGTGCCCCGCCGTGCCGACCGCAGCCAGCCCGTGACCGCGGACGAGAGCTCGGCCGCGCTCAAGTGGCGCCACCTCCACGGCTCCATGCAGGTGGAGCTCCTCGGGGCTCGTCACTACCAAGACACGGTGGCGGGGGTCGCCCTGAGCGGCAACCTCGTCGGGGGCGTGTTCCGGGTCGACTTCTCGGAGTCGTTCACCCACGATGCCGACGCCGTGACCTCGCTCCTCGTGAACTTCGACCGGTCCTGGGCCTGGGGAGGGAAGAACCTCTACGGCTTCCTGGAGTACTTCCGCAACGGCTTCGGGCAGACGTCTTTCGATCGGGGTCTCGAGGGCCTGGACCCGCGGCTGCTCGACCGCCTGGCCCGCGGCGAGGTCTTCAACCTGGGGAGGGACGAGCTGGCCGCGGGGCTGCGGTTCGAGTGGACGCCCCTGACGAGCCTCGAGCCCACCGTGCTCGTCAACCCACGTGACCCGAGCGCCTACCTGCTGCTGCACCTCCACCACGACTGGAGCGAGAACGTGTCTCTCGACGCGGGGGTCCAGGTCGGCCTCGGGCCCCACTCGACCGAGTACGGCGGCGTGTACTCGTTGGACCTCGACACCTACCTCGCCCCCGGCCGGACCTTCTGGGCTCGCGTGGCGCGGTACTTCTGACCGCTCGGGACGGCGTCGTCTACGTGGGGAGCTGGGACAGCTACCTCTACGCGGTCTCCGCGCTCTTCCACGAGGTGGACGCGGCCAGCGGCAAGCCGCTGCTGAAGCAGATCGTCAAGGCCTACACCTTTCGAGTCCTTGCCGTAGCCGCTCGCGACGGCGGGGCGCCGCGATGATCGCGTTCATGAGCCGCGCGACGCGGCGGCCCACGGAGTCTGAATTCCCTGAAGGGCCGAAGGCCCCTGCAGGGCCCCGCTCGGGAGCAGGTTGGATGGGACCTTCCCTGGCGAGTCTTTGCCTCAGACTTCCTGCTGTCGTCGGGAGGGCTGACCGCAAGGGCCGCCCTCTCTTGTCGCCGGCGCCTCTCCCTCCGGCACGGGCTGGGCGTGGAGATCAGTTGCCGGGTCTACAAGCTGAGGCGTCCGCGTGAGTCGCCGGGCGCATGGCCTCTTCGAACATCGAGACGCTGACGGACCAGAGCTGGGCGCAGCAGGTGCTCGCCTCCGACAAGCCCGTGCTCGTGGACTTCCGGGCCGAGTGTTGCGCCCCGTGCAAGGCGATGGTTCCCGATCTCGAGGCCGTCGCCGCCCAGTACGCCGGCCGGGTCCGCGTCGGCAAGCTCAACGTCGAGGAGAACGAGCGGGTGCCGTTCCCGTACGGGATCACGGCCATGCCGACGCTCATCGCCTTCAAGGGCGGCAAGCTGGCCGCCACCTGCAGCCCTCCCTGCCGCCGTAGCACCGTCTGGCGCGCGGCCGGGCCGGCGGCCATAATCCCCGCGTGAGCCTCTCCCCCGGGCATCGGCTGGGCCCCTATCTCG
Organism: uncultured Acidobacteriota bacterium; assembly: GCA_963697835.1. Classification (GTDB taxonomy): domain Bacteria; phylum Acidobacteriota; class Vicinamibacteria; order Fen-336; family Fen-336; genus DATBSL01. Next base: position 1,426,828 of record CAVOPG010000002.1, read on the forward strand.
TCGTGGCCGAGCTGGGCGCCGGCGGGATGGGAGAGGTCTACCGCGCCCGGGACGAGCGGCTCGGACGCGAGGTCGCGGTCAAGATCCTGCCCCGCGACGTGGCCGCTGATCCGGAGCGTCGCCAGCGTTTCGAGCGGGAAGCCCGCGCGGTGGCGGCGCTCAGCCACCCGGCCGTCCTCGCCCTGTACGACGTGGGCGAGGCCGATGGCCTGGACTTCATGGTCACGGAGCTGCTTGCCGGCGAGACCCTGCGCGAGAGGCTGCGGCGTGGGGCGTTGGAGTGGGAGCGCGTGGCGGAGTGGGGCGCATCGGTGGCCGACGCGCTCGCGGTCGCTCACGTGCGAGGCATCGTCCACCGCGACGTCAAGCCCGAGAACCTCTTCCTCACCCGGGACGGACGCGTGAAGGTGCTCGACTTCGGCCTCGCACGGGAGCTGAGCCTGGGTGCGGGGGGAGGCGACGACGACCCGACGCTTCCGTCGCCCACGCGCGCGGGGACCGTGCTCGGGACGGTCGGCTACCTCTCGCCCGAGCAGGCGCGGGGAGAGCCCGTCGACAGCCGGAGCGACGTCTTCTCGCTCGGATGCGTCCTCTACGAGGGCCTCTACGGGCGTCGTCCCTTCAGCGGCGCGACGGCCCAGGACGTCATCGCCGCTCTGCTGCGGGACGCGCCGGCGGAAGCGGGCGCCGGCGGCGCGGCGGTCCCCCCCGCGCTCGCCCGCGTCGTCGCGCGCTGCCTGGCCAAGGACCGGGCGGAGCGCTTCCAGTCTGCGAGCGACCTCGCCTTCGCCCTGCGGTCCGTGGCCCTGCTCCGGAGCGAGGCACCCGCGGCGGTCGTGAAGACGCGGCGGCGGCCCTTGGGCGCCGCTCTTCTCGTCATCGGCGTCGCGATCGGCGCCTTCGCCGCGGGCCGCTGGCGGAGCCCGGTCGGGCCGCCGGCCGAGCCGCTCGTCCTCTCGCTGACGCCCGGGATGAGGATGGAGTCGAGCCCCGCGATCTCCGCGGACGGCAAGTTCGTGGCGTATCTCGCGTCGGAAGGCGGGCGCACCGACGTCTGGGTGAAGTTCATCGGCGGCGGGCCGCCGGTGAACGTGACCGGCGGCAGCGGCCTGGAGATCCAGAGCCGCGCCGACGTCGGGGGCCTGGAGATCTCGCCGGACGGCGCCTTGATCGGCGTACGAGCCGGCCCGCCTGGGCAGCCGACGACCGCGCAGGGCGTCTGGCTGTTCCCGGCGCCCCTCGGAGGTCCGCCCCGGAAGCTGGTGGACCGCGCGGCGGGCCTGCGGTTCTCACCCGACGGCCAGCGAGTCGCCTTCATGCGTCCCGACCCGGCCCTGGGCGATGCGATCGTCGTGGCCGAGCGGGACGGCGCCGACGAGCGCGTGATCGTCACCCCGCGACCAGGCGTCCACGCTCACGAGCCGGCCTGGTCGCCCGATGGGAGGTGGCTGTACTTCGACCGGTCCACGAGCCCCAACAGCGAGGCGCCTATCGCGATCTGGCGGGCTCCCAGTGCGGGAGGGCCCGCGGAGCCGGTCGTCGAGACGAGCGGGATCGCGCGCGCCCCCCTGCCGACACCGGACGGACGGGGCCTGCTCTACTCCGGCGATCAGGCGGGAAGCTCCCTCAACCTGTGGTGGCGGCCGCTCGGCGGCGGCGGCGAACGCCGGCTCACCTCTGGAATCGGAGAGTACGTCTCGCCACGCGTCTCGCGGGACGGGCGCCGTCTCGTCTGCGAGGCGCGAACGAGCGTCGGGTCGCTGCGTGAGCTCGACTTGCGTGTGGCGCACGAGGCCGTCGGCCGGGTCCTGACCGCCGCCGGAGGGGACGACGCCGTGCCATCGGTGTCGAAGAGCGGCCGGATCGCGTTCAGCTCGGCCCGCAACGGGGCAGCCGACATCTGGACGAGCGACCGCGACGGCGCAAACCCGCGCCCGCTCACCTCGGACGCGGAGATCGACTCGCTTCCCGCGATCTCGCCGGACGGGACGCAGGTCGCCTTCGTCTCGGACCGCGGCGGCCGCCGCGGGCTCTGGATCGGCGCGACGGACGGCGGAGCCCCTCGCCTGGTCGTGCACGCGGAAATCGTCGACCCGCCGTCGTGGTCGCCTGATGGCCGGCGCCTCGTCTACGCGGCGGATGCCGGCCTCTCGATCGTGTCGGCGAAGGGGGGGCAGGCGGCCATCGTTCCCGGCGCATCCGGCCGACTGCCGGTCTGGTCGCCTGCGGGAGACGCGATCGCCTTCTTCACCTCGACGCCGGAGGGTCTGCGGGTCCGTTTCGTCACGCCCACCGGCGGGCGGCTGCTGGATCGCCCCGAGATCGCCACCGGCCCGCTGGTGGCCATGGCGTTCTCCTGGGACGGGAGGTCGCTGGCGATGGGGATCTCTCCGGGGTCCGGCGAGGCCCACATCGTTGCCGTGGATCTCGGTACCGGTCAGAAGAAGATCCTGCTCCGAGCGGGGCCGTTCAACGCCTTGCGCGGGCTGGCGTTCATGCCCGACGACGCCCGGCTCCTATACGGCCTGCTCGAGCACCAGAGCCGCGTGCTCCTCTTCGACGGCCTCGGGCCTTTCTAGGACGCCGGGAGCGGGCGTCCAGGGGCGCCTCGCGCGCGGGGCCTCGCCGAGTGGGGCGCTCGCGACGAGTCGCGGCTCGCCGCCGCGGCGGGGCAGGACTACGGCCGTGCGAGCGCTGGCGTCGACGGTGGCTTCATGCTAGCACCGCGCTCCCGCTCCACGTCCCGCTCTCGGCCGTCGGAGAGCCGCCTCGCGCGGAAGCCGCTCGGCGACTCGCCCGTCTCGCGCCGGAAGAAGCGCGTGAACTAGGCGGGGTCGTCGAAGCCGAGTGAGAACTCGACCTCGGCGGCGGTGAGGGGGCTGTAGAGGAGGCGGCGCTTCGCCTCGAGGACCACGCGGGCCCGCACGACGCTGCTCGCGTTGCGGCGCAGGCGCGAGCGGCAGAGCGAGCTGAGGTGCCCGGGACCGACGCCGAGGGCGCGGGCGTAGGCCGCCACGGCGTGCCGGCGGGCGAAGCCACGCTCGACGGGGGCGAGGAAGCGATCGACGAGGTTCCCGTCCCGCTCGGCGCGCTGCTCGCCGTGGCGCGCCGTGTACCACCGGTTGAGGAGGACGAGCATCTCGTAAAGGACGGCGCGCAGCGCGTGCGGGGCGTCGTCGCGGAGGACGGCGATCTCGCGCTGCATCACCGCGAAGCGCTCGAGGAACAGGCGCCGCCGCGCCGGGGTGAGGCGAAGAACCACGGTGGGGCGGTCGGCGGCGAAGCACGAGAGGCGGTCGAGGAAGAGCGGGTCGGCGAAGGCCTCCGTCACGAACTCGTCGGTGAAGAAGAGGCAGGTGCCGTCGAGGCCGCGGACGCGCCAGTCGCGTGCCTCGCCGGGCCGGCTGAACAGCACCACCCCGGGCTCCACCCGGTACGCCTCGCCGTCCTGGTAGAAGAGGCCGCGGCCGCGGGTGACGAGGAGGATGTCGTGGAACGTGAGCGCGTGCGGTCCCGAGCGGGTCAGGAAGGTGGGCATCTCCCGCACGAAGGCGGCGTCGACGAGCAGCTCCCGGCCGTACTTGCGGCGGTGAAACTCGACGAGGGGCGGCGCGGGACCGGCGGTCCAGTGGGGTGGACGCGGCATCGTCGAAAAGTACCAGCCGGCCCGCGCATCCGTCCATTCCCCCGGGCGGCGGTGCGCGCTACGGTGGGCCGAGGATCGTGGGAGCAGGAGAGCACGACGATGACCGAAGGCACGTGGCGGGTGGTGTTCGCGGGGCTTCTGGCGCTGGCGGCCGGCGGCACGGTCGGGGCCGGGGAGCTCGCCGTCACCGACGGCGGCTGGGCGCTGGAGGGCCCCTCGATCGCGGTCGGGAAGGCGGACGGCCGCGACGTGATCGCGGTAGAGAACGGCCTCGCCTACCGCCGCGACGTGAGGCTCGGCGACGGGACGGGCTGCGCGCCCTCGACCTCGGCTTCAGCGACGAGGCCACCGTCTTCCTCAACGGAGAGCCGCTCTTCCGCGGCGAGGCGGCCTACAGCGCCGGCGACAACGAGCTGCTCGTCGTGATCGAAGACCCTTCGGCGGCATGGGGCTCATGGCCCGCTTCCCCGAGTCGGCGGGGCTTCGCGTCGAGGCCCGCTGACGGGACCCCGGGCTCACCTCTCCCGGTAACGGCCCACCGCGTAGACGACGAGGTGCGACAGGCCGATCGTCGCGGGAGCCAGGCCGATCCATTCCAGACCCCGGGGGACGTCGCGCGCGGCAGGCGAGTTGGCGGACAGGACGGCGCTCAGCACCACGAAGGCGCTGATACCGAGGGATAGCCACACGAGGCCGGCCAGGAGCAGCAGCCGCTGCACGTTATCGCTGCGGCGACGAAGGTCCTCCGGAGAAGGCGCCGCTTCGCGCGACAAGGCGAGCGCAGCCAGCCAGCCCCGCTGCGGCTCCGCATCCGGGGGGAGCGAGGCTCCCTTTTCGATCGCCGCCAGGCGCTCCCGGTGGACCATCTGGCGGCGCTGGTGGTGCAGCCACTGCACGAAGCCGACGTACGCGATGGCGGCGACGAAGACGATCTCGGGACCCATGGGGCTCTCCTCCTGCTGCCCGTTTGTACCTCCGGCTCCGCCCGCGGGTTGCAGCCCCCGCGACCGCAACCTTCGCCCGGCGGCTGCGAGGCGTGTCGCGCGTTCGCGAGCCTGCAGCGGCAGCTCGACACCGAGCTTCGCCAGAGCCTCGCCGCCGTGACCGTGGACGTTCGATTCCGCTCGGAGCTGGCACTGCGGCTCGGCCCGGATCCGTGGCCGGAGTGGCTCGCCGACGTGGCGTACCTGGCGGGCGCCGTCCTCGCGACCGCGGTGTGCGTCTTCGTCCTGCCTTTCCCCGTGTCGAGCACCTGGTGGATCGGAGGAGCGCTCGCCGGCCTCGGGTTCGTGGTGCACTCCGTTCTGGCGGACGCGCTCGCCGAGCAGGACGCTTCCCTTACCTGACTACGCGGCGTGCGGGGGCTGCCAACGTGACGGTCAGGGTGCGACGAGGCGGCCGGTCGCGGCCATGGGGCCTTCGCCGAGGCGGAGGCGTCTTTCGCCGCGGCTCGTCCTTTCGAAGACGAGGGGCTTCGAGGGCGTGAGCCCGCCGTCCCAGGAGCCGAAGGAGCCCGCGCCGGTGGGCTCGAAGCTGAGCCGCGGCTCGAGGCCGCGGACCGAGCGCCCGCGCAGGGCTTCCCGAGCGTCGGTGGTGAAGACGTAGGCCCAATCGGCCTCTCCCCGCTTGAGCTCGAGGCGGACCACGGTCACGTCGCGGTCGCCCTGGCGGGCCGTGCCGAGGACGTGGTGGCCGCGGAGAGCGCCCCCGTCCTTGCCGAGGCGCTCCATCTCCTCGTTCCAGTGCGCGCGGAGGTGGTCGGTCGTCACCCGGCCTCCGTAGGCCGCGGCCAGCGGCCCGAAGTCTCCCTTCCGGCACGAGCCGACGAGGGCGTCGACCTGCTGGGCGAGCCGGGCGGCACGGGCGGGGTCGAGGGGGTCGGTGGACAGGAGAACGCGGAAGGCGGCCGGGTCGAGGGGCGAGGCGACGAGAACGCCGTCCCGCGGCTCGAGGCGGAGGCGACCGCCCGAGTCGAGCGCGTAGTCGCCCGCCACCGCGGCCAGAGCGGCCGGCTCGACGGGCACGACGTCGGGCACCGCCGGGTAGGGGACGCCGGCGAGGAGGCGCGCGCCGAGCTGCTCGAGGAGGCGGTTGGCGACGGGAGCGTCGGCGAGCACGTTCGTCTGGACGAACGCCACGATCCCGCGCGCCGGGCTCGACTTCAGGGGAACCGGCGGTTCGAGGACGTCTCCGCGAAGGCGGGTGCGGCCGAGGTCGCTGATCTTGTAGCCGCGGATGCTATTGGCCCCTCCCATCCGGTAGATGAGATAGGTCGGGATGTCCTCGCCCACGGTCCCGCTCTGGAGGGACAGCAGGCTGCTCAGCAGGAGCCTCTGACGCCTGGCCGTCGGGAACCAGCGGCGCACATCGAGGGTCATGGTCCAGAAGCGGGCGTCGCCACCCGTGCGCCACAGCTCCAGTTCGTTCTGCCACCCTCGTCGCGGGTTGGTCCACGAGTCTCGAGTGGCCCAGCCCAGCGCGAACCCCAGGCGGGGCAGGACGTCGCTGTTGTCGGGCGAGAGGGTCTTGCCGTCAACGTCTCGACCCGAAGGGGATGAAGCCGTCCGAAGACACAGATCTTCAAGCAATGACTACGGCGCCACCTTCTGGTAGTTGCTGTTCACGATGCGGACCTCGACCTGGCTCGCCGGAAGCTTCATCACCACGGTGGCCGGATAGTGGGTGCCATCGGGCAGCGACTGCATGGTCACGTCCAGCGTGACCGGGCTGGACAGAGCGTCCATGTAGGTCGCGACGCTGATCTGGCGCATGGCCTTCACGGCCGTGTCGAACGTGAGCGTCAGGGCGTCCCCGGCCTTCACGTAGTCGGGGAACTTGAGGGCGACGGCGCCAGGCCCCTGCTGGGCCATCGAGGCTCTTCCCGCGTTCATCACGACCTGCATCAGGCCGGGATCCGGCGGCACGTATTGGTGGACGAGCGCGGTCGCGGCCTGCAGGTCCTCCTTCATCTCTTCCGTCTTCTTCTCGATGACCTTTCCCCGCAGGCCACGCTTCTTCTTCGGGGGAGGCGTCGAGTCGCCGATCGGCGTCTTCTGGACCTTGCCGTCGGGTCCGTAGCGGCAGGAGTTGAGCTTCGTGTTCTTGACCTCGCCCTTGAGGCTGAGCTCGGTCTTCTCGACCCAGGTGTACGAGCGCAGCGCGAGCTGGTTCTGGGCCGCCGACTGCTTCCCGGCGGCCAGCTTCTCCTGGAGGCCGGGAAGGGCCTGGGCCCCTGCCCGTTGGGACAGCGCAAGGGCGGCGATCATCGCGAGGCCCTGAGCAACAGCCGATCTCGTCTTCATTGGACCAAACCTCCTTTGGGTATGCTTCATCACGAGCTCCTCTTCAGCGAACGTCCTGATATCGACTCGAATGAGCTACCAGGCATAGCTGAACCAGGCGCGCGGCCCGTCGTATGCCAGATCGAACAGCTTTCGTTCGGTCCCCGCCTTGTCGTAGTCGATCGACATGTGGCGCCAGCCGGCGCCCGTGGTCCAGTGCTCGGAGAGACGCGCGGCCACATCGCCCTCGACGTTCCAGGTGAACTTGGAGCCGAAGGTAGCCACGTCGCCACGGCCAATTAACGTGACCCGTGAGCCGAGGGGTGCGCGGAAGCGGAGGCCGGCGAGAGCATCGACCCACGCGAAGGTCTGCTTCTCGCTCGCGGCTCCGGCGCCGCTCGGCAGGGTCGCGTTGAGCTGCGAGCTCATCGAGTAGTACCGGGCGCCCATCAGAACGTCCAGGCCGGCGGGGTTGTCCTTTCGGCCCCCGCTCGCCACGCGGTAGAAGCCGAGTCCTTCGACCGTGGTCGACTTGATCGTGGTGTCGAGGCCGAGCTGGCCCAGCACCGGAGCACCCGAAGCCACTGGTACATGCAGGTTCATGTACATCACGTCGGTCGCGAGGCCGAAGCGGTCCTTCCGTCCCTCGAAGTGTCCCAGGAAGCCGAAGTGAAAATTGCTGAAGACGTCGGAGAAAGACTGGTCGATCGGAATCTCCGCCACGCCCTTCACCGACACGTCACCCTTGAGCCCAGCGAACCACATGTACGGCGCCGCGATGAAGTGCCACTGGCCGTCCATGACGGTGCCCGCCCCGGGCTCGCCCTGGGCACGAGCCGGCGAGGCCGCTGCCAGACCCAGCACGGTGGCCACACAGATCACCGGCGCCGTTACGGAGTTCGTTCTCATCTTCTGCCCCAGGTCATCTCGCCGTCTCCATTGGCGCGTTGCGGAAGGTAGGCCGCACCCGCCTCGCGACGGATGCGCCCGGTTGCCACTGGTTCAAGCGTTCATGCAGGAGGCATCACTTGCCTGCTGCGTTGGCGGTGATAGAAAAGAAGAGGTAGGCCCTGGCCTCGCGCCGGCGAAACCACACGGACAGATGCGGGAGTCCGAGGGTAAGGCTGGCGGCGGACGCCGTCGCGTAAAGAACGGTGAACCAACTGATGGCCATGGCCGACGCCCACCTCGTATCCCAGCCCCAGGGGGGTGTCCTGCGGCGACCTTCATCGAGCCGAGGAGTCGAGATGCCGGGGAACCTGGGCCGAGAGCCGCGACGGGGGTCCCAATCGATGCGATGGAGGGCGCGCAGGAAGACGAAAAGCTATGTGCGAGTCGGTATTTCGATGAGTCTCTCTAGGTATTTCGATGAGTATACTCGCTTTAGGTATTTCGATGAGTATACTCTCCGTGAACACCTGGCTCGACGCCCCCAGCGACAAGGTGACCCTCGGGGTGGACATGCAGTCGCTACCCGATGGGACCAGCTACCCGGGCATGGTGGTGCTGGCCATCCCGTCCAGCAACATCCAGGTCCGGATCACGAACAGCAACTACCAGAAGCTCGCGCAGTAGGCGTTCGTTGGGCCGCGGACAGGGCCGGTTGCGAAGGAGCGAATGCGAAAGCTACTGGCCACGACCGCCGTGCTCGAAGCGGGCACCGGGCTCGGGATCTTGGCACTTCCGTCCGCAGTGGCGTCCCTGATGTTGGGGTCTCCGCTCGATACGCCCGCTGCGGTCGCCGTAGCGCGCATTGCCGGGGTGGCGCTACTGGCGCTGGGAGTTGCCTGCTGGCTGGCGCGCCACGACGAGCTGGGCCCGTCGGCGAGGGGCCTCGTCGGCGCGATGATCCTCTACAACGCCGGCGTCATTGCAGTGCTCGTGCATGGGGCGGTGGTTGTGGCAATGGCCGGAATCGCCCTATGGCCCACGGTCATTGCGCACGCGGCTATGGGCGTCTGGTGCATCACAAGGCTTCGCGGTACGCATCCTTGAGGTGCCTCGCTCTCCCGCGCGGCCCGCCCGCAGGCCTCGCGTTTCGAAGCCGCCCCGCGGCGATTGCGACCATCGGATTGCCAGTGTGGTCGTCTTGAGACGAGACCACCCAAGACGTACGTCTGAAGGAGAAGCTCATGAAGCTCATGCGAATGCGACCCTCCACCGCCGTAATCCTTTGCTTATTGGTCACGAGCGCCCAAGCGCAGACACCCGGCCTCGACCGGACAAGGCTCCCCATTCCTGAGCCGGACTACCCGCGCAGCACGGTGCTCGACGCCCGCGACACCTCCCCTCCGCCGCGCTTCGAGGTCAAGGCTCCCGCGGGAGCGCCGAACGTGCTCATCGTGCTCATCGACGACATGGGCTTCGGCATGCCGAGCGCCTTTGGCGGGCCGGTGCGTATGCCGACAGCGGACGACCTGGCCCGCCGGGGCCTGCGCTACAACCAGTTCCACACAACCGCGCTCTGTTCGCCAACGCGGACGGCCCTGCTCTCGGGGCGCAATCACCACATGAACAACATGGGGGGCATCACCGAGATCGCTACCGCGTTCCCAGGTAACACCGGGGCCCGGCCCGACAGTGTCGCGCCGCTCGCGGAGATGCTGCGGCTCAACGGATTCAGCACGGGCTTCTTCGGCAAGAACCACGAGACGGCGGCGTGGGAGGTCAGCCCCTCCGGGCCGACCAACCGATGGCCCAGCCGCTCGGGCTTCGACAAGTTCTACGGCTTCATGGGCGGTGAGACCGACCAGTGGAATCCCAGTCTCTACGACGGCCTGACCCGCGTCGAGACGCCCCACTACCCGGGCTACAACTTCATGACCGACATGACCGACCAGGCGATCGCCTGGATGAAGTTCCAGAAGGCGCTCACGCCCGACAAGCCCTTCTTCATGTATTTCGCGCCGGGCGCGACGCACGCGCCGCATCACGTCCCCAAGGAGTGGATCGACAAGAACAAGGGCCGCTTCGACGCGGGCTGGGACAAGATGCGCGAGGCGACGCTCGCGCGACAGATCGAGATGGGAGTCGTGCCCAAGGGAACGAAGCTAGCGGCCAAGCCCAAGGACATCAAGGACTGGGCCACGCTGAGCCGCCGACGAGCAGAGGCTGTTTGCGCGCCAGATGGAGGTCTATTCCGGCTTCGGAGAGTACGCCGACCACGAGGTCGGCCGGCTGTTCGACGCCATCGGCGACACGGGCCAGCTCGACAACACGCTGATCTTCTACATCCTCGGGGACAACGGAACGAGCGCCGAGGGCGGCATGTCCGGCATGTTCAACGAGATGACCTACTTCAACGGCGTCGGAGAGACGGTCCAGGAGATGCTCAAGCACTACGACGAGTGGGGCGGTCCCGGGACCTATCCCCACATGGCCGCGGGCTGGGCCGTCGCGGGTGATACGCCGTTCATGTGGACCAAGCAGATTCCCTCCAACTACGGTGGCACCCGCAACGGCATGATCGTCTCGTGGCCGAAGCGCATCAAGGCCGTCAACCAGACCCGCTCGCAGTGGCACCACGTCATCGACATCGCTCCCACCGTGCTGGAAGCCGCGCGCCTGCCCGAGCCCAAGAGCGTCAACGGCGTCGTCCAGGCGCCGATCGAAGGCGTGAGCATGGTCTATTCGTTCGACAAGGCGGACGCGCCGAGCACCCACAAGACCCAGTACTTCGAGATCATGGGCAATCGCGCCATGTACGCCGACGCCTGGTTTGCCGGGACCATCCACCGCGCGCCGTGGGAGCAGACGCCCCGCCGCAAGCTCCAAGAGGACGTCTGGGAGCTCTACGACACCCGCAACGACTTCAGCCTGGTCAACGACGTCGCCGCCTCGAATCCGGCGAAGCTCAAGGAGCTCCAGGCGCTGTTCATGAAGGAGGCGAGCACCTACCGCGTATTGCCCATCGACGACCGGGTCCTGGAGCGCCTCAACGCCGCGTCCGCGGGCCGGCCCGACCTTATGGGGGACCGCACTTCCCTCACTCTCTCCGCGGGCATGGTGGGCATGAGCGAAAACGTGTTCATCAACACCAAGAACCGGTCGTTCTCGATCAACGCGGATCTCGAGATTCCAGAGGGTGGAGCAAACGGGGTGATCCTGGCCCAAGCGGGCCGGTTCGGCGGCTGGAGCCTGTACCTGAAGGACGGCAAGCCGACCTATTGCTACAACTTCCTGGGGCTACAGCAGTTCAAGGTCGCAGCCCCGCAGGCGTTGGCCGCGGGCAAGGCCACCGTGCGCATGAACTTCGACTATGACGGCGGGGGGATCGGCAAGGGCGGAACGGCCGCCCTCCTGGTCAACGGCGAAAAGGTCGCCAGCGGACGGATCGACCGCACGCAAGGGATGGTCTTCTCGGCCGACGAGACGGCGGGAGTGGGCATGGATGACGCCACGCCGGTCACGACGGACTACAAGGAACACGACAACGCCTTCACGGGCAAGATCGTCAAGGTCACCGTGGATGTGAAGCCCATCGGCGCGGCGGTCAAAGCGGAGGCCGACACCGGGGAGCGCGCGGCTGCAGTGAAGCAGGCCCTGTCGAACTAGCCGCCTGGCTGATCGGAGTCGGTTGAGGAATCGATGGTGGCCGCATCCGCTCGGCGGCCACCATTTCGCGAAAGGAGGTGCGGATGCCAACTGCTGAGTCTTGCCTCTCGAGTTGCGACGATACGGCAGTGAGCCCGCGCCGTCGCAGGCATCCGGGGACTCGCCCTTACGCGAGCCGCGCCATTTGGCCAGGTGCAACGAGGCCCGCTTTGTGTCTCGCGGTAGGGGCGCGTCCATCGTCGCTGGCTACTCCATGCAAACGGGTGTCAGTGTCAACGGCGTCCTCTCATCCGAAAAGGCGGTCCAGGGAAACTACCTTTCCGCCGGCGGACAGGCCGTCTACACCGACCGGCCCACCATCACCTACGTGCCGTTGACCGGGGAGAAGTTCCTGCGCGGAATGATCAACCCGATCGATCCAAAGAACATCTTCTTCATGCTCCAGTCGGGCTACGCGGCGGATTTCATTCTGAGCCTGACCGTCGAGTCGCTCCAAGGCGTGCGCAATCGCTCGATGACGGGCGGCGCGGTGCGGGAGGCGGACCCGGAGTTCCTGCGCGCGCTGCGATTGATGCGCGAAGTGCAAACCGCCGGCGGCATGGGGATGCGCGTCGAGGAGGACAGGGCCAAGGGATCAACCGGCGTGCTTCCGGCGCGACGACATACCCACCGACATTGTGGAAAAGGCGGCGGAGATCCGACGGCTGCTCAAGCTGCCTGCGGATCAGCAGAAGTTCGCGCTCACCTATTCACCGGCGCACGGAGCGGAGAACGAACTTGCCGTGAATAGCCGCTCGATGCTGCAAATCATGGGGGCCTTCGCGACCTACGTGGACGTGCCGGAGGCTCACCTGAAAGAGCACCGCACGATTCCCGCTCTCGAAAGCTCCGCCCCGGAGAGCCGGCAAGACAGAGTGCGCATTCACAGCGGCAAGGAAGAGCCGGCGAACGCCTTCGTCGCTGTGCGCTACCGCGACTACTGGTTCTGGGTCGACGACGGAGACTGGCAAACGAAACGCGCGCTCACCGCCGTCATGTTCTTCTTCACCCTCGCGGAGACCGGCAGCAACGACAAGCTGCCCCTGATCACCATTCCCGCCCAGTAGCCGTGGGCCTGGCCTAGCCTCGACAGGATTGGAGGGCACACCCGTCATAAAGAACCGAACCGTCGGGCTGGTCGCACTCTCCGTGGCCGTGACCACGACCTTCGGGCGCGCGGTGGCCCAGCAGGCGAAGCCGCCCGAAGTGCACGAGTGGGACTATGGGAAGGAGCGTGGTCCGCAGCGTTGGGGCGACCTGAAGCCGGAGTTCGCGCCTTGCAAGGCCGGACACCGCCAGGCACCCATCGACATCCGGAAGACGGAGAAGGCAGATCTCCCCGCGATCCAGTTCGACTATAAGCCGTCGCCGCTGCGCATCGTCGACAACGGCCACACGATCATGGTCACCTATGCGGCGGGAAGCTCCATCCGGGTCGGCGACGCGCAGTACCAGTTGAAGCAGTTCCACTTCCATCGGCCCAGCGAGGCCCGGATCCACGGCCAGACCTACGACATGGAGCTGCACCTCGTGCACGCGGACCAGGAGGGGCACCTGGCCGTGGTCGCCGTCCTGCTAGAGCACGGGAAGGAGAACCCGCTCGTCCGCGAGTTGTGGAAGGACATCCCGAAGGAGAAGGAGCACGAGGCGGTTCTCGAAGCCGGGCAGGTCAACGTGAGCGACCTGTTGCCGGCCGATCGCGGGTACTACACCTTCGAGGGCTCGCTCACGACGCCCCCCTGCAGTGAGAACGTGACCTGGTTCGTGCTCAAGCAGTCGGTCCCGATCTCGGCGGAGGAGGTCGCCCGGTTCTCGGAGCTGTACCGGCACGACGCCCGGCCGACGCAGCCGCTCTACGACAGAGTGGTCCGGGAGACACGGTGATGGCGCGCCTGCTGCCGGGCCTCCTCATAGTCGAACACGAGCCCAGGCATGCTCGCGCAGGGCACTCAACAGCTGTTAGAGAGTACCTTAGGCGGTGGCGATTCGGACGATCGGTTTGCCCAGGCGGGAGCCCAAGAGAATGGCATTCACGAAGTCGCCGGTTCGATCCCGGCCAGCTCCACCAACTCCAGCAACAACTTAGCGAAACGATGAATCGGCGAGCAGGCCGATTTGTCCATTTCTTGTCCATCCTGGATGGAACATCCTGAAACTGCCTGGGACTTCTTGGAGGCGAGGGCATGACTCAGCCCCATGTCAGCGGAGCCTGGAGCCAAGGCAAGAGGCACGGCAGAAGGCTCTGCGGGGTGAGAGGCGTGAGGCCAGCGATCGCTGCGCGCCGATGGGTCGTCGACGCGACCGCTATGTCTACTTCTTGTCTCTTGCGACCAAGCGACCGCTATCCCGCGGCGTCACCTTGACCGTGGCACAGCGGGCCAGTGCGCTGATCATCGGCCTCAGGTACGGGCTGCCACGGTACTTCTTCCGGTAGGCGTCATCGACGAGGTCGTTGATGGACCCATCGGCGGGCTCGAAGATGACTTCTCTCTTCATGCCGGCGGCAATGACGCGCCCTGTCTTCTGCCGCACGGCGGCCTGATACCAGCGGGACTTCTGCCCACGGTAGCCGCGGACATAGAGGGCATCGCCGACCGCGACGGACCAGATCCATGTTGGGGTCCCGTACGTCACGCCGTCCTCACGGAATGGGGCGATATGCAGGTCATCGGCCTCGGCGATCTTGCGCAGCTTGTCTTTCGGCCATGTGCCCATCAACGAACCTCCTTGGGCTCAGTGTTCGCTCAGCCGTTCGATGTACTCGGGATACCGCGCACCCTGAATCGTGATCATCGAGGCGGCGGCTTCGATCTCGCTTAGATCGTCCTTCGTCAGCTCGACGTCGGCCCCTCCGAGGTTCTCTTCGAGCCGATGCAGCTTCGTCGTACCGGGGATCGGAACAATCCATGCCTTCTGGGCAAGCAGCCAAGCGAGCGCGACCTGAGCGGGCGTCGCCTTCTTCCGCCCCGCTATCCTCTTGAGCAGCTCCACTAGGGCCTGATTCGCCTTCCGAGCGTCGGGGGCGAACCGCGGGATCGTGTTGCGGAGGTCGGCGCTGTCGAGCGTTGTTGTTGCATCGATCTTCCCTGCGAGGAAACCCTTTCCGAGAGGGCTGAACGGAACGAAGCCGATTCCAAGCTCCTCGAGCGTCGGCAACACATCCTTCTCGGGCTCGCGGTACCAGAGTGAGTATTCGCTTTGCACGGCGGTGACCGGCTGGACAGCGTGCGCGCGACGGATGGTCCTTGCCGCGGCTTCAGAAAGCCCGAAGTGCTTGGCCTTGCCTTGTCGAATGAGGTCCTTTACCGCGCCCGCCACCTCTTCAATCGGGACCTCGGGGTCCACGCGATGTTGGTAGAGGAGGTCGATGGCATCGACCCTGAGGCGCTTGAGCGAGCCTTCGACGGCCTTCTTGATGTGCTCAGGCCGGCTATTCAAGCGAACCCAACCCGGGCTTCCGTCGGGCTTGAGCTCGTAGGCGAACTTGGTGGCGATTGCGACGCGCCCGCGCAAGGGCAGCAGGGCTTCGCCTACCAGTTCTTCGTTGGTGTACGGGCCATAGACCTCCGCAGTATCGAAGAGCGTGACGCCGCGATCCACGGCCGCGCGGAGAAGAGAGATCATCTCCTTCCTGTCAGGAAGCGGCGTGTAGGACTGGCTCATTCCCATGCAGCCCAGCCCGATGGCGGAGACTTCGAGCCTGCTGCTCCCGAGTGTGCGTGTCTTCATCGCGTCTCTCCTCTACCCAGAGCCCGAGCGCGCGATCTCAGTAATGCTCCCAAGCGACACTCCAGTGTTCATTGGGGCTCGCCGGCCTCACGATCAGCTGTCGGCCGGACAACTCGAACAGGCGGGTCAGATCCTTGCCGACGAGGCTCCGGATCAGGGCACCCTCGACGTGAAACGTGAATTGGCGCGAGCGTTCGTCTATCTCGTATCGGCCGAACGTGGCCTCGTACCCGCCTTGCGCATATTGCACCGGCCCCGAGGACGTCCCTGCTTGCGGGTTTCGGTACATGACCTGGACCGACATGCGGCCCTCACCCGTGAAGACGAGCAGTCCCGTACAGTCCGCGCGGTGAGCGGCACCGTCTGCACCTTGCTCTTCGAGCCAGAGGAGCCGCCACGCTCCGACAAACCGGTCCCTTATGTCACCGTCGACCGCGCGCTCCTGGCTCGCGGCCAGCGTGGCGCCCGAGAGCGTCGCCATGGCGAAGAGAAGAATGGCAGCCGCCCCGGACGAAACCAGTTTCTTCACAGAACACCTCCTCGCATGGCTGGGGTCATTTTCCTTCGAGCTCCCCGAACACCTTCCTGGCGATCGCTATAGCGGTGTTGGCCGTGGGCCACCCGGAATAGAACGCGAGGTGGGTGATGACCTCGATCAGATCGTCCTTCGTGACCTCGTTCTCGAGCGCCTTCGCCAGGTGGAACGGCAACTCGTTCGTGCGGTACAGCGAGACGAGACAGGCCACCGTGACGAGGCTGCGGTCGCGCGGGGACAGTCCCGGACGCTTCCAGACGTCGCCGAAGAGCACCTTGTCGGTGTACTCCGCGAGCGCAGGTGCGATGTCCGCGTAAGGGCTGCCTCTCTTTTCGTTCCTCATTTGCTCTCCTCTACTCGGCGTTCTCGCCGGCCGCGTACTCCTCGTCGGTCACCCTCTCCATCCAGTCGACGTTCTTGCCCTCGACGTGCTCCAGGACCGCGAGGTGCGTCATCACCGTCGTGGCGGCTTCTCCTTGTCTCCCGGCCGTCTTGAGCGGCCAACAGCAAGGTAGCAACGTCCGCACGCGGCGACTAGACGGCAATATCGGGATAAGGTAGTGAAATGAATTCACCAATACTTCGGGACGAGCTCACGGTGCTCGCGGCGTTCGCGGTGGTGGCGGACGAGCGGAGCTTTACGAGGGCTGCCGTCAAGCTGGGCGTCAGCAGGTCAGCGATCAGTCACTCCATACGAACCCTCGAGGAGCGCCTCGGATTACGGCTCCTCGCGCGGACCACGCGCGCTGTCGCACCCACGGACGCGGGAGAGCGTCTGCTCGCGCAGTTGGGTCCCGCCCTCCACGACATCGAGGCTGCACTCACCGATATGGGCCGCCTCCGTGAGGGGCCGGCTGGGGTCGTCCGCCTGATAGCACCTCCCATCGTGTTGGCGACCCTCCTCGGTCCAAAGCTCGCGAAGTTCACTCGCGAAAATCCCGATGTAGTGCTCGACCTCATGAGCGCGGACGACGTCCGGCGGGACCTGGTGGCCGGCCGCTTCGACGCCGGCATCCACCTTGGTGAGTTCCTCCAGCGCGACATGGTCGCCGTCAGGGTGACGGGTGAACAGCGTGCCGCGGTCGTTGCCGCACCGACGTACTTCGGGTCATATCCGAAGCCGAAGACACCCCGCGACCTGACGGCTCACCGCTGCCTCCGGTACCGCATGGGGACCGACGGGCCCGTCTATCGGTGGGAGTTCGAGAGGCGCGGCAAACCGGTGACGGTGTCCGTCTCCGGGCCTCTCATCGTCAGTGACGCTGAGTTCATGATCCGCGCCGCACTAGACGGCGTCGGGTTGGCGTTCGCGCTCGAGCAATACGTGACCGAACACATCGCGCGCGGCACGCTCGTGCGGGTGCTCGAGGACTGGTGCCCGCCTTTCGAGGGCTACTTCCTGTACTACCCGAGCCGGCGTCACCAGCCGCGCGCCCTTCAGGCGCTGGTCGACGCGCTCCGAGTGTGACCACTCGGGCGCCTTTGGGCGCTGTCCATCCGACCTGGTCCAACCCCCGGCCAGACAGCCTCGGCCGGCCCAGCGCGATGCAGCGGGGCTCCCTGGTTCACGGCGCAGCCCGGAACCCGAGAATGGCATTCACGAGGTGATGGGTTCGATCCCCATCAGCTCCACCAACTCCAGCAACGAGCTCCCAATCAAACCTGGCGCGCGAGGTGTCGGCCCCGCCGCCGCCGCCTCAGCCCCTCAATGTTGGGAAGACCACCTCAGAGCGCCATTGAGCATGAGTAGTTGAGTCCCTGCGAGGCATAATCCGGTGATGGTGAACGCCCATATCGATTTCGGCTATCCCTGGTGGCTCAGTTACGGCCACGTCGTGGTCTTCGTCCCCGCCCTCGCACTGCTGCTGCTGGCGCTCGCCCGGAAATGGGGCAAGGGAGCCATCGTGCTGTTCGCCGTTCTGGTTCTCTGGTCCGGCGTCTCGCTCTTCATGAGCAAGTTCCTGTTCAACATCAACAGCGTTCCGCCGCTGCCCACCGCCAATTTCTTCCGGGAAGGCAAAGGCCGCGTTCTCGATATCGGCGCCGGAACCGGCCGCTCCTCCATCATGGTCCTGGCCGCGCGCCCCCAGGCCACCCTGGTCGCCTCCGATCTCTTCGGCCAGTCCTTCGAGGAGCACTTCGGCCCCGGCCAGAGCCCCCAGGAGCGCCTGCTCGCCAACCTGAAACTCGCCGGCGTCGACAACCGCGCCACCATCGAGACCGCCGACATGCGTCAGCTTCCCTTCCCCTCGGCCTCGTTCGATGCCGTCGTCAGCGCCTACGCCGTGGATCACGTCAACCGCGAGGGCTCGGCCAAGGCGCTCGCCGAAGCCTTTCGCGTCGTCAAGCCCGGCGGAGACTTCCTGCTCATTCTGATTTCCAATGACCGCTGGGCCAAGTTCGCTTACGGCCCCATGCTCACGCACGGCGGCACCCGCGGCGCCGCCTGGTGGACCGCCCGTCTCCAGGAATCCGGTTTTCAGGTCTCGGAACAGGGAACGCAGCCCGTCACGCTCTACCTTCTCGCGCGCCGGCCGCTATGAGTTCACGCCGGTGTGGCGTTGCTCAGCCCGGAGACCGCAACCATGGCATTCACGAGGTCGCCGGTTCGATCCCGGCCAGCTCCACCAACTCCAGCAACAAGTTAGCGGGATGATGAATCGGCGAGCAGGCCGATCATTCCATTTCTTGTCCATCCTGAAGGTCCCGACTGCACGGGGTACCATTGGTGCCGCTGAGACGTCGCTGCGCGCCTGGCTGGGTGGCTTCGCGGTCGCGGTCATCCCCTACTGACACGTCGGCGCTCGTAGCCCTGACGCCTCAGCGGCGGAGCGGCGCACTTCGTCCTCGGTGAACGCTGCGAAAACGAAGGGAAGCGCCTGGACGGCGTCCCGCACCTGCTCCAGCGTCAGCCCGCGCTCCGCCAGCCGGCGGCGATCCACGAAGAACTGGCTGTTCTCGGCGCCGTACTGCGTCACCAGCTTGCCTTCCGGGTCGAAGCGCTCGTGGAGGAGCTTGACGATGTCCTCCGCGTAGTGGCGTCCGCCGGGGGGCGGCTCGGAGGGCATGCCGTGATCGGACGTGATCGCCACAACGACGTCGCGGCCGGCCTTCCGATCGAGCAGGGCGAGGATCCGCCCGATCTGGCGGTCCGTCTCGGCGAGGCCCGAGCGGAGCTCCGCAGAGTCCGGGCCGTAGGCGTGCCCGATGAAGTCGGCGACCTTGAAGTTCGCGAGCACAAGGTCGGTGACCTCGTCCTGGCCGATCGGCTCGCGCTCCAGCAGCCCGGCCAGCGCGTCGCCCTCGAAGGCCGCGAAGGGAGCCGTGCGCCGGACCGAGTCGGGATCCGCGATCGGGTGGCCCATCCAGGTCCCGCCTTCACGCTCCCACACCGACCGGCTGTCGAGGATGGCGTAGCTCTCGTGGAGCCGGAAGCAGGCGGGGTCCGTCTGCCAGTGGCCGGACGCGAGGTCGTAGGCCGCGTAGAGGGTCGGTCGGGCGCCGAGCAGGCACGCGCCGTGGCCCGCCAGGGCCCCCGCCCGGCCAATGCTCACCTGCGTGGCGATCACCGCCTGGCCGTCCGTCTCCAGGTTCCAGACGTCCGCGAGCGCGAGGGACATCAGGTTGCGGGGCGAGAGCGCCGGGAAGATATCGGCGTCCTTGCCGGAGGTGCGGTCGAAGATCGTATTGGTCACGATGCCGTGCAGGCGCGGGTCCGTCCCGGTGGCGATCGTCGCGTGCCCGGCGGACGTGATGGAGGGCGCGTACGTCACCCGCGCGTGATCGAACGCCGCCCCCTCGCGTCTGAGACGCGCCAGCGTGGGCAGCTCGGCGGGGAACCGATCGAGGTAGTCCGCCCGCATGCCGTCGAGGACCAGCAGCAGCATGGCCCGCGGAGGACGCGTGCCGGGGACGAGCGCCTCGTCGAGGGGCCGTCCGGTGGCGCCCGGCAGCACGACACCGAGCATGCGGGCCAGCGTCGGGGCGAGGTCCTGCTGCGCCACGGACGCGCCGAACGCCCCCTTCCGGACGCGGCCCGGACCCCAGAGCAGGAACGGGATGCGCACGTCGTAGTCCCAGGGGCTGCCGTGCATGAAGTCGGTCCCGCGGCGCGTGATGAACTCGCCCTCCTTCGGGACCACGGCGATCTGGCCGCTGCGGCCCGGGTAGTAGGCCCGCGCGAACATCGCGAGCGCCGAGGCTCGGCCGGCGCTCCGCCGGGCGCTCGGCGCCGCCTGCGGCCCGGAGGCCGGCCGAACAGGATCCAGGAGGAGCAGCATCGCGAGGGCGCAACCAAGAGTCATCTCCCCTCCGGAGCCCGCACGCTACGCCCGTTGCGCGTCGCGGGTCAAGCGCCCAAGGCAGAGCGTCTGAGGCCACATTGGCGCAGCCGGGAGCCCAAGAGAATGGCATTCACGGCTTGAGGGGACAGGGGGCGTAGGATGTCCAGCTCTGGAGGCAGAATGACGAAGGGCTGGGCCACTCTGAAGAGGGCCCGCCTCCGGTGACGGGCGTGCTACCCGGTCGCTGCGGAGAAGCCTGACCTCAGTGCTATCGAGACAACTGCGCCATCGACGACCGGTGTCGAAAGAGAGGTGCCCCATGGATTCGCGACTGTCTGCAGGCAAGGCGAGGCCGAAGGCCAAGGGCACGTCGCGCGCAAGCGAGCCACGCAAGTCGGCCGCCAAGTCCAAGTCCCCGCCGAAGGCAGGCACCAAGGCCAAGCCAGGCGCGAGTGAGGCCAAGCGGTTGAGACTCCTTACAGGCGGCAATCCGCGCATCGCGAAGGCCGACGGCGACGTCCCGGTGCAGGCGTACATCGCCGGGATGCCGGGCTGGAAGCGCGACGTCGGGCGCCGGCTCGACGCGCTCATCGTGCGGAACGTGCCCAACGTGCGCAAGGCCGTGAAGTGGAACTCGCCGTTGTACGGCATCGAAGGCCAAGGCTGGTTCCTAGGGGTCCACACCTTCACGCACTACGTCAAGGTGGCCTTCTTCCGCGGCACGTCGCTGCGACCGGTCCCGCCCGGTGCCAGCAAGGGCAAGGACACGCGCTACATCGACATCCGCGAAGGCGACAAGCTCGACGAGGCGCAGATGGCGACGTGGGTGAAGCAGGCGGCCGCGTTGCCCGGCTGGGTTCCGTAGCCGACCGTCCTGAGGCTCTGTCGCCTCCCCACCGTAGGTGCGCTTGGACCAATGAACGTCGAAGACGGATCCTGAGGCGAACTCATGCAAGGCGAACGGCCTAGCCGCGAAGATCTCGTTCTCCGGACACGCCCTCATGGAAACCCGCCACGGCCAGCGCCTCCGGCGACTCGCGCGTGTCGTTCTTGCGCTTCTCGCCCTTGACGACAGAGAAGTCAGCGCGCCGACGTCAGATCCCGGCCAGCTCCACCAACTCCAGCAACGACTGAGCGAGAGAGCGAATCGGCGGGCGGCCGATTCGTCCATTTCTCGTCCATCCCGGCCAAGGGACGCTGGACGGACGACAAGACCCTGGCCTTGGAGCACAAGGGCGTCGTGGAGGGCAAACCGTTCAGCGAGAGGCTCTCGATCGTTTTCAACGCCGGAAACGCCTTCGCGGCGGAGTTCGTGGGCTTGCTCGAAGGGAAGGAGATCTACCGGGGAAAGATCCAGGCCATGAAGTGAGGTGCGACTGCCGCCTGCCCCTTGGCATCCACCTCGTTCGACGGCTTCTTCCTCTATTACCCGAGCCGCCGTCACCAGCCAGCGGCGCTTCAGGCGCTGGTCGACGCGCTCCGAGTTTGACGCCCCCGTCAAGCCGCCTGGCCGGCCGGCGTGCGAAGATGAGCCTGCATTTCATCTTTCTTGCGCCCCCTGGAGTGGACCATGTCGATCGACCCGTCGGAGAAGCCTTTATCGCCCTGGTGGCGCCACGGCGTCGTTCTCGTGATGGCGTTCGGCTTCAGCGTGCTCACGGTGGTGACCGTCCTCACCTACACGAACGCCCCGCCCATCCCCGAGCGGGTGACCGGCGCCGACGGGGCGACGCTCTTCACCCGGGAGGGCGTCGAGCACGGGCAGGAGGTCTTCCTCAAGTACGGTCTCATGGAGCACGGCACTCTCTGGGGTCACGGGGCGTACCTCGGCCCTGACTACAGCGCGGAATACCTGCACCGGCTGGCCGAAATCGCGCGGAACACTCTCGCCCGTGAGCGCCACGGCCGGCCCTACGCGGAGCTCGACCCCGACGCGGCCGCGGGCCTCGACGCCGCCGTCCACCGCCTGCTCAAGGAGAACCGCTACGACCCCGCCTCCGGCGCCTTGCGCTTCTCGCCGGCCGAGGCGGCAGCCTGGAAAACGCAGGAGGGGGAGTGGGCCGAGTACTTCTCGGGCGCCAGGCCCGCGCCAGGGCTGCCCGCGCGGTACGTCCGCGACACGGGCGAGCTCCGGGACCTCAACTCGTACTTCGCGTGGGCGGCCTGGGCGACGGTCGCGAACCGCCCCGGGAAGGACTACTCCTACACGAACAACTGGCCCTACGAGCCGGCGGTCGGCAATCGGCCGAGCGCGTCCACGTACCTGTGGAGCGCGCTGAGCCTCGTGACCCTGCTCGCCGGGCTGGGCGCCGTCCTGTTCACCGTCGGCCGGTTCGACTACCTCGGCTGGCACGGCACGTCGGCGGGCGGGCAGGCGCACGACAGCGCTCTCGCGCGCTGGACCCTGACCCCGAGCCAGAGGGCGGCCTCTCTCTACTTCGGCGTCGTCGCGCTCCTGTTCCTGCTCCAAGCCCTGGCCGGGGGCGCTCTCGCCCACTATCGCGTCGAGTCGGGAGCCTTCTACGGTTTCGACCTCGCGCGGTTCTTCCCCTACAACCTGCTGCGGACCTTCCACCTCCAGCTCGCCATCTTCTGGATCGCCACCGCCTGGGTGGCGGGCGGTCTCTTCCTCGCGCCGATCGTCGGCGGCGCCGAGCCTCGCGGGCAGCGGGCGGGGGTGCTCGCGCTGCTCGCCGCCCTCGCCGTCGTCGTCTTCGGAAGCCTCGGCGGCGAGTGGCTGGGCATCAACGACCGCCTCGGCAATCTCTGGTTCTGGTTCGGCCACCAAGGCTCGGAGTACCTGGACCTCGGCCGGTTCTGGCAGCTGCTCCTGGCGACCGGCCTCGCCGGTTGGCTCGTCCTCATGTTCCGCGCCCTGCGCCCGGCGATCCGCGATCCCCGGCGATCCGAGCTGACCTCTCTCTTCCTCTATGCTGCGGCGGCCATCCCGCTCTTCTACCTGCCCGCGCTCTTCTTCGGCCCCCGCACGAACTTCGCCGTGATCGACAACTGGCGCTTCTGGATCATCCACCTGTGGGTGGAGGGCTTCTTCGAGCTCTTCGCCACCGTGCTCGTGGCGGTGATGTTCGTGGTCCTCGGCCTGGTCACGGCCCGCACGGCAACGCGCGTCATCTACCTCGACGCCATGCTCTACCTGGCCGGCGGGATCATCGGGACCGGGCACCACTGGTACTTCACCGGCCAGGGAACGCTCAACATGGGCCTGGCCGCCTGCTTTTCCGCGCTGGAGGTGGTCCCCCTCACCCTCCTCACCCTCGACGCGTGGGACTTCATCCGCCTGCGCCACGGCCACTTAGAGGGCGGCCACGCGGCCCTCGTCGATCGTCACCGCTGGGCGATCTACTTCCTGATGGCGGTCGGCTTCTGGAACTTCGTCGGCGCCGGGGTGTTCGGCTTCTTGATCAACCTGCCGATCGTCTCCTACTTCGAGGTCGGCACGGTTCTCACCAGCAACCACGGCCACGCCGCGCTCTTCGGCGTCTTCGGAATGCTGGCCCTCGCGGTGCTCGTCTTCTGCCTCCGCTCGCTCGTGGACGACGTGGCCTGGGCCCATGCGGAGACTCCCGTCCGCACGGGCTTCTGGGGGATGAACGCCGGTCTCGCGCTCATGATGGCGGTCGACCTCTTCCCGGCGGGAGTGCTGCAGCTCTCTGACGTGCTCCAGAACGGCTACTGGCACGCGCGGCGGCTGACCTACCTGATGAGCGGGACCTTCCACGCCCTCGAGTGGGCTCGCTCCGCGGCCGACGGGGTATTCCTGGTGGTCGGCGTCGCACCGCTCGTCCTGGCGGTCGCGGTCCTGCTCCTCCGCTCGCGCAGAGCGGACCGTGCATGACCTTCCTCCCAAGCGCGGCGAAGAAACGCGTTAGGCGGGTCGCGCCGCTCGTGCTAGGCTGCGCTCGCTGATCGCTCAGCTCGATCGCCCCGATCCTCCCCTCGAGCCCGCCCTCCGACCCGCGCGCATCAGTCCGGTCCCGATCAACGGCATTTGCGGTCGCCTTCCCCGCGGCGGCCTCGAGGAGGTACACGTCCATGCGCCGTCTACACATCGGGATTCTCGATCTAGTGGGCAACAGGCCCACACCGGGCTTATGGAATCGGCTGATGAAGCCCAACTTCGCGAGCATCATGCCCCAGGTGACCGCCGTCTGGTGCGAGCAGTTGGGCCACGACGTCACGTTCGTGTGCCACACCGGGACCGAGGACCTCGCGCGGGAGCTGCCGTCCGACCTCGACGTGCTGTTCATCGCCGCCTTCACGAACGCGGCCCAGAGGGCGGCCGCGATCAGCGGCCAGTATCGAGCGGGCGGCACGGTCACCGCGGTGGGCGGTCCTCACGCACGCTGCTACCCGGAGGACGCCGCCCGATACTTCGACTACGTGCTCGGCTTCACCGACAAGCCCCTGCTCGGCGAGGTGCTGCGTGACTGCGCCCCCCACCGCCCGCTCGGCCTGGTGCTTTCCGCCAAGAAGCAGCCTCCGCACCTGCCCGGGGTGCGGGAACGCTGGAAGTTCATCGAGCCCACGATCGCCAAGGCCCCCGCCGTCAAGATCGTGCCGATGATCGGCAGCCTGGGCTGCCCCTACACCTGCAGCTTCTGCATCGACTCCGTCGTGGACTACCAGCCGCTGGCGCACGACCAGATCCAGGAGGACCTGCGCTTCCTCCTGAAGACGCTGAAGCGGCCGCAGGTAGGATGGCACGATCCGAACTTCGGCATCCGCTTCGACGAGACGATGGCCGCGATCGAGGAGGCGGTGCCGCCCGGCGCGATCGACTTCGCCGCCGAGAGCAGCCTCTCGATCCTCTCCGAGCCGCACCTCGTCCGGCTCAGGAAGAACGGCTTCAAGGCGATCCTGCCCGGCATCGAGTCCTGGTACGGGATGGGGGGAAAGTCGAAGACCGGGGCGGCGAAAGGACGCGCCAAGGTGGACCAGGTCTCGGAGCACGTCAACCAGATCCAGCGCTACATCCCGTACGTTCAGACGAACTTCGTCCTCGGGCTCGACAGCGACGAGGGGGAGGAGCCCTTCGGGCTCACCAAGCTCTTCGTCGACAAGACGCCGGGCGCCTTCCCGGCCTACTCGCTGTTCTCGGCGTTCGGCCAGGCCGCTCCGCTCAACCTCGAGCTGCAGCGCGACGCTCGCGTCCTCCCCTTCCCGTTCCACTTCCTCGACAACAACCAGGCGATGAACGTCCGGCCACGGAACTACTCCTGGTCCAGCCTCTACGACCGCATCATCGACCTGCGCCGGCACTCCTTCTCGCCGCGCGCGGTCGCCCGCCGCTTCGTCGCGAACGAGGGCTGGCTGACCCGCTCCCTGAACTTCGTGCGCGCCGTCTCCACCGAAGGCCTCGGCCGCGTTCACCACGACGCCACGATCCGTCGCCTGCTCGACTCCGACCTCTCCGTGCGGCGCTTCTTCGAGAGCGAGACGCTCGCCGTGCCGGCCTTCTACGCGGAGCGCGTCCGGCGCGACCTGGGGCCTCTCTGGGAGTGGCTGCCCGCCGGGGCGCTCGACCACGACCCCAACGCGTACCTGAAGTCCGAGACGGCGACGGCCTGACCCTCACGCCCCCGACGAGCACGGGACTCCCCCGAAGCACCTGACCCCAGGCGCACGACACGTGCCCTGGTGGACACTGCGATCGGAATGGCTCTCGTGGAACTGGAGCGGCCGCTGGCTGCGGTGAACGACGCCCTCTGCCGGATCACCGGGCACGCCTGGGCCGACCTGAAGACGACGACGCTACGGGCCCTGACCCATCCCGAGCGATCACGACCTGACCGGGCTCGCCAACCGGCGCCGTTTCGAGCAAAGGGTGTCCCGGGAGGTAAGAGCCGGCGTCGACTACGCGCAGGGCTATCACGTCGGCCGACCGCAGCCGTTGCGCGACCTGCTGCCGGCGTAGGGCGGTGGGCTTCTAGCGGCTCAGTACATCCCGCCCTCACCGGGCATTCCGCCGGAGCGGCTGTCGCTCTTCTCCGCGGGGATCTCGCAGATGACGGCCTCGGTGCTGAGGAGCAGCGACGCGATGGACGCGGCGTTCTGCAGGGCGGAGCGGACGACCTTGGTCGGGTCGATGACGCCGGCCTCGACCAGGTTCTCGTAGACGTCCGTCTGGGCGTTGAAGCCCTCGTCGCCCTTCAGCTCCCGGACCCGGGCCACGACCACGGCCCCTTCGTGTCCGGCGTTGCCCGCGATCTGGCGCAGAGGCTCCTCCAGCGCGCGCCGGATGATGGCGACTCCGACCGCCTCGTCGCCCTCGGCCTTCACGGTCCGCGACGGCGCCGAGGCAGCGCAGGAGCGCGACGCCGCCGCCGGCGACGATGCCCTCCTCGACCGCGGCCTTCGTCGCGTGCATGGCGTCCTCGACCCGCGCCTTCTTCTCCTTCATCTCGGTCTCGGTCGCGGCCCCGACCTTGATCACCGCCACCCCGCCCACGAGCTTCGCCAGCCGCTCCTGGAGCTTCTCGCGGTCGTAGTCGGACGTCGTCTCCTCGATCTGGGTGCGCAGCTGCTTGACCCGGCCCTCGATGTCCTTGGCCTTGCCCGCCCCCTCGACGATCGTGGTGTTGTCCTTGTCGATCGTGATCTTCTTGGCCTTGCCCAGGTCCTCGACCTTGAGGTTCTCCAGCTTGATGCCGAGGTCCTCGGTGATCGCCTTGCCGCCGGTCAGGATCGCGATGTCCTCGAGCATGGCCTTCCGGCGGTCGCCGTAGCCCGGGGCCTTGACGGCCGCGACCTGCAGCGTGCCGCGGAGCTTGTTCACCACCAGGGTGGCCAGGGCCTCGCCCTCCAGGTCCTCGGCGACGATCAGCAGCGGCTGGCCGAGCTTGGCCACCTGCTCCAGCAGCGGCAGCAGGTCCTTCATCCCGGAGATCTTCTTCTCGTGGATGAGGACGAGCGCGTTCTCCAGCACGCACTCCATCCGCTCGGGGTCGGTCACGAAGTACGGCGAGAGGTAGCCGCGGTCGAACTGCATGCCCTCGACGATCTCGAGCGAGGTCTCGATCGACTTCGCCTCCTCGACCGTGATCACGCCGTCCTTGCCGACCTTCTCCATCGCCTGCGCGATGATGCCGCCGATCGTCTCGTCGTTGTTCGCCGAGATCGTTCCGACCTGGGCGATCATCTTCCCCTTGACGGGCTTGCTGAGCCTCTTGAGCTCCTCGGTGACGGCGGCCACCGCCTTCTCGATCCCGCGCTTGACGGCCATCGGGTTGGCGCCCGCCGTGACGTTCTTGCTGCCCTCGCGGTAGATCGCCTGGGCCAGCACCGTCGCCGTCGTCGTGCCGTCACCGGCCACGTCGGAGGTCTTGCTCGCGACCTCCTTCACCATCTGGGCCCCCATGTTCTCGAGGGGCTCCTTGAGCTCGATCTCCTTCGCCACCGTCACGCCGTCCTTGGTGATGAGGGGTGAGCCGAACTTCTTGTCCAGGACGACGTTGCGGCCCCGGGGACCGAGCGTCACCCGGACGGCGTCGGCCAGGCGGTTGACGCCGCGCAGTATGGCCTGGCGCGAGTCGTCACCGTACGTGATCTGCTTCGACATTGGATCCGCCTAACCGGGAAGCCGCTTCGCGGTTTCCCAAAGCGGCGCCTCGCGCCGCGCACTCCCTCACCCCATGATCGCCAGGACTTCGTCCTCGCGAACGATCAGCACTTCCTCGCCGTCGATCTTGATCTCGTTCCCGGAGTACTTGCCGAACAGGATCTTGTCCCCCACCTTCACGTCGAGGGCGAGCTTCTTCCCGTTCTCCAGCACCTTGCCGTTGCCCACGGCCAGCACCTTGCCCTGCATGGGCTTCTCCTTGGCGGTGTCGGGGATGATGATGCCTCCCCGGGCCGTCTCCTTCTCTTCGATGCGACGTACCAACAGGCGATCGTGAAGCGGGCGTACCTTCATGGCTTTCGTTCTCCTCTCAGCTCGGGCGGACTCCGGCTCCGCTCGTGTGTCTGCTGCTGGCCAGCACGACGACGGGCTCGGCCTCTGCGCTCGCGATCACCTGCGCCAGCGGACGGTATCGACCGGCTGCGCAGGAGGAGCGACGGTGGCGACCGCCGAGCCGATCAGGCCGGCCGCCACGGCGGCGCTCCAGAAGAGGCCGCTCGGGAACGAGGACGGCCCAGGCGAGCGCCACGAGCGCCACGATCCCCGTGCCCCGGAGTCCAGCGGTCGAGGCGGCTCGACGCGAGCACTCTCACGGCTGGCTCCCGCCCGAGCCGCGACGACCGGCACCGCTGAAATCGCGGCCGCTTCCGCCGGCGTCAGGCGGGAGCGATCGCAGTAGCCGCGGCCCTTCACACACGCCGTGTAGTTCCGCAGGCGCTCGGTCGCCCCCAGCGCGGCGGCCTCCGACGGGCTCAGGATCGCGTAGTCGCAGCCCTCTCGGCCGCCCCGGCACTCGGCCATGTTGCGCGCGTGCAGGGCCAGGTCCACGTCGACCGCCTCCCGCTGGCCGAGCTTCGAGCGGTCGCATCCCTCATAGCCGTTCATGCAGGTCGTGAGGTTGCGCTGGCGTTCGGCGAGCGCCACGTCGCGCTCTTCTGGCCGCGTCAGCTGCGAGCGGTCACACTCTCCCGTGCCATCCCGGCAGTCCGAGACCATGCGCTGACGCGCGGCGGCCGCGACCTCCACACGCTCCGGCCCGGTCAAGGCGGAGGCATCGCAGAGTCCGATGCCGTCCTTGCAGTCCGCGACCCGTCGCTCTCGCCCGGCCGCCGCGACATCTCGCGCTTCCGCTCTCGTCAGCCGTGACGGGTCGCAGTCGCCGATGCCGTCGCTGCAGTTCGAGACGTTGCGATCGTGCTCGGCGACGGCCAATGCCGTAGTCTCCTCGCGGTTCAGCCGGGACCGATCGCAGGCCACGAGCCCGTTCCGGCAGTCGGTGACGTTCCGGGCGTGATCGGCGCGAGCGAGCTCGGTCACCTCGGCGAGCGTCAGCCGGGAGCGGTCGCACGATGGCGAGCCCTGCTGGCACGCCAGGAGGTTGGCGGAAGGGTCGGGCCCCGAGGCCAGCAGCGACACGGGCCACAGGCCCAGACAGGCCACCGGCGCCCACAGGACTCTCGACAGCGTCTTGGTCATTTGTCACCCGTGTCTCGCGGGTCAAGAGAGGCGCCGAGCGCGTGCTCGGGCGTTGACCCCCGCACGTCCACTCTAGGCCTCGGCCGAGCGGGCCACTAATCGATTGTTCCGTCGCGATCCATTGGACTGGACCGATGCCCGCGCCGTCAGGTGATGCCACTTTCCGCCGTGCGGCACGGGCGGGCGCCGTCAGCCCGGCGCCAATCCCGCGTCTTCAATCGCGGAGCACGACCGTGAGAAGTGCGCTGTGGACCTGCAGGCCGCCGTTGTAGTGGATGAAACCCATCTTCCGGAAGCGATTCATGAAGTAGCTCACCCTCGAACGTCCCGAGTCGCGATACTCTTGCGGGACTATGTCCCCCTGGTCCCTTCCCTGGGCATCCTACACCCGACCAAGGTTCCACGAGAGGGTGTATGAGCCGGGGGACGGCGCGGCGCGGTGAGCCATGAAGGTCGACGTAGTGCTCGGCTCCGACCGCGTCGAGGCGCCACCCGCTCCTCAGTGGGTGGGGTGGCTCCTGGTGGCAAGCCAGTGTCTGCTCGTCGTCTCGCTCGCCTGGCAATGGCTCTGCGTCAGCACCTATCGCCTCTACCTCGACGAGCGGCGAGCGCCGGAGAGCTCGGCGCCCGCCCGCGCCCGGCAGCGATTCGACGTCTCCCGGCGGCCGAGTCGCGCCGCAGATCGTGTCCACCGAAGACGAGCGTCTCTCCTTCCCCGTCGACTTCCCCCGGCCATCCGAGCTGCGTCTCCGGGTGGTCCCCCGCAGCCAGGCCACGTTCGAGATCGCGATCGTCCAGCAGGGCGCCCGGCGCATGCTCTGTCGTCGAACGCTGTCCGAGGCGGCCGACATCGTCCAGCCGCTGCCACCCGACGAGCGGCCTGCTCGAGCTGGCCAACGAGGGCGGGCTCGTCTGGTCGGATCCGAGGGTGGTGCAGGAGGCCGATGTCGCGCCGGCCCTCCTTGGCCTTCTGGCTCTCCTGGCGCTCACCGGCCTGCGGGCCGGAGGGACCGTTCCCCTCGCGTTCCCGCGGACGGCCTGGGCCCGCACCGCCCTGCTGGGTGCGCTCACCGCCGGCATTGCTGCGATCCTCTGCCTCGTCGTGCTCGAGGTCGGCCTCCGGGCGGTCGGGGACCGCCTGCCCGCCTGGATCACGGACCCGCGCCGGAACCTGGGCGAGGCCGCCACGGATCCCCGCTGGCAGGACTCGGCGAGCTACGGCCGCCGCCTGGCTCCGCGCGTCAACACCTTCTGCGAGTGGCAGCACGGCGACATCGTCCGCATGGGGTACCTCCCGCCCGGCCTCGTTCGCCATCCTGCCTACCGCTTCCCCTTCGTCACCGATGCCGACGGCTTCCGCAACTCCGAATCGGAGTCGACGGCCGCCGTGGTGGCGGCCCTGGGGGATTCCTTCACCGACGGCATGACGCTTCCGGTCGAGCTGACCTGGCCGGCGCGCCTCGCGCGCCTGCTGGGCGTGGGCGTTCGGAACTACGGCACGGCGGGTTTCGGGCCCGGGCAGGAGCTGCTCGTGCTGAAGGAGCACGTGCTGGCGCGCCGCCCGCGCCGGGTCGTGGTCGGGTTCTTCGCCGGCAACGACCTGGTGGACGCGGAGAGGTTCGAGAGCTTCCAGCGCGACGGCGGTGCCTTCCCTTCCCTCGGGCAGGGATGGAAGTTCAAGGACGTGATCGCGCGCTTCGACCAGCTCTACCTGACGAGCCTGTACCAGGGAGCGTCCGCACTCCTCGCTGATCGAATGCGGCAACCCGGCGGACCGGTGGCCGTCTCCGAGGGCTCGAGGACTACAGCGGGGAGGATCCCACCGCCTCCTCGACCACACGGCCTCGCTTCGACCGTGGCCTCTTCACCGTTCCCGTGGCCGGCCGCGTGCTGCGGTTTGCGTTCCTTCCTCCCTACCTGAACAGGCTGACGCTCTCCCGGCAACAGCTCGAGGCGTCGCGGGGATGGGAGCTGACCCGCCGGTCGTACCGGGAGATGCAGCGGCTGGTGCGGGCGCAGGGCGGCGAGCTCGTCGTCCTGTTCATACCGTCCAAGGCCCAGGTCTACCTGCCGCTGCTGGAGGCGTCCTTCCCGAGGGCTGAGCTCCAGCGGGCCCTTCGTCTCTGTCTTGGCGACCAACCGCAGCCGCCGGGGCTGGAGTCCTTGATGCGAAACCGGCTGGCTCTCAACGACCTGATGCGGGAATTCTGCGCGGAGGAAGGCATCACGTTCCTGGACCTCACCGCCGAGCTGCAGTCGACGCTTGAGAGCCGGTCACAACGTGTACTTCCCGGACGACTCGCACTGGAATGCGGCCGGGCACGAGACCGCCGCCAGGGCACTCGCCCGGCTGCTGCGAGCGAGCGAGAGCTCGGCGGCCAGCGAATGACCCTCGGGGCTCCCGGGTTCTGGACGGCCTTCAGCGATCGGGGACGGTCTCGGTCTTCGTGGTGGTGACGTACGTGATGGTCTGCGCAACGGGCTGGCCGGAGCCGGAGGTGGCCAGCGGCAGGATGGAGACGGTCTTGCCGATCACCAGGTCGGCGGGCACCCTCGACTTCTCGTCGAGCACGTAGGTGACCTTGCTCCCATCGGCCTGGGTGAGGGTGAGAGTCTTGCCCGCTTCGTAGACCTCGACCTTCCCGGTGATGGTCGTGGTGGTCGTCCGGGTGGTCGCACCGGAGGGCAGGTGCCGGGTATCCTCGGTGGTGCGCTTGACGTCACCTTCGGAGTTGACGCTGGTCGTGGTGACACGCGAGACGAGCTGCGTTCTCCCGTCCCTGCCCGGCTCGGTGAAGAGCGTGACCCGCCGACCCACCTGGACCTCCGCCGGCAGGACGATGCTGGGCGAGAGGGTGTAGGTGGTTTCCTTGTTGTCCGTCCCACGGATCACGATCACCTGCCCTGCCTGGTAGCGGACCACCTCGCCTTCGACGGTCACGTACTTCGTCTCGGGCTGGGTGGTCTGGGCGAGAGCCTGGCCTGATGCAACGAGGGCTGCGCTGACGCAGAGCCCCGCAATGAGCACGCTCGGTTTCATCTTCCCATCTCCTTACCGGCACACCCCCGCCGAGCCTAATCGCTGCGGCTCACCCGTCGGGAGGCTCCGCGCTAGTCGTCGATGACGAAGGTGACCATCATGTTGACCTGATACTCGGTGATCGCACCTTTGGTCACGTACACGTGCTGCTCCTTGACCCACGCGCTGCGCACGTTGCGCAGCGTCTTGGTCGCCCTGGCAATCCCCTGCGCCAGAGCATCTTCGAAGCTCTTGCTCGAGGTCGCGCTGATCTCGGAGACCTTGGCTACTGACATGTCAACCTCACTTTTCCGTGTTCGAGGGCGCCTCGGGGCGACCTCACGCTCGAAGAGCTACTTCGCCAGCTCCTCCCGCACTTTCAGGCGGCGGATCACCCCGTTCATGGTGAGCAGACCGACGAGGTGATCTCCTTGCATGACGAGGAGCCGCGCGGTCCCTGCTTGGGCCATCCTCGCGATCGCCATCGGAAGAGGGGCGTCCGGATCGGTGACGATGGCATCCGTCAACGGGCGCATCGCGCCTTGAACGGATGTCGCCTCCCTCTCCTCCGCCGAGAGCCGCAGTACGTCCTTCAGACAGAGGAGGCCGACGACGGCCTCGCCCCGCGTCACGGGATAGCTACCGTAGCCGGTTCGCATGAACTGCTCCAGGGCCGCTTCGGCTACGGAGCCGCTCGAGGGTACCGTCACGACACCCTCCACCATCGCGTCGCGGACCGTGACTCCCCGGAGGGCCTCGTCGAGGCGCGCCTGCTGGTAGCTGGCCGCCGACGCGTCCTTGATGAACCAACCGATCAGGATGTACCAGACACCACCGAGGGAGTCTCCCCTGAGCAGGCTGAAGACTCCGGCGAAGATCAGGAAGAAAGCGAAGAAGGTTCCGGCTCCACTGGCGATCCGGGTGGCGCGCGCTTTGCCCATCGGCCCCCAGAGGGCGCCGCGCAGCAGACGTCCTCCGTCCATCGGGAACGCGGGAACGAGGTTGAAGAGCGCCAGCATCAGGTTGATCAGGGCCAGGTACTTCGCCACCGCCGCGGCCGAGGGGCCCACGAGCGCCAGGGTCGCGCACGCGTAGAAGAGGCCCGCGAGGGCCAAGCTCACCAGGGGGCCGGCCGCGGCCGTCCAGAACTCGGCCCGCCCGTCCTTCGGGTCCTTCTCGAGCTGGGCGACGCCTCCGAAGATGAAGAGGGTGATCGACCGGGTGCGCAGACCATGGCGAAGGGCGACGACGGCGTGCCCCAACTCGTGGAGGAGGATCGAGACGAAGAAGAGGAGCGACGCCACGAGCCCCTTGGCCCAGTAGGAGGAGGCCGGGAGATCGGGGTACTGCGCCGGGAAGTAGCCCGTCGACAGGGTCCAGACGATCAGGCCGAAGATGATCAGCCAGCTGAAGTGGAGGTAGATGGGGATCCCGATCACCCGTGCGATCTGGATATGGTCCATGCGACTGCTCACGCTCACGGGCTGCCCCCTTCTAGGCGCACTGGAGGATCACTTTCGAGGCGCACACCTTCGCGGCATTGCCGAACGTGTGGTCCGGTGTCCCGGCCGGGATCGTGACGCGGGGCACCTCGCTCGCGCGAGGTGCCCGTTCGGATGGTTGAGACACTAGTTCTCGATGGTCTGGATCTCGCTGGCGACCCGGTGAACGCCGTTCACCGAATACGCGTTCTGGATCGCCCGCAGGTTCTCGGTGAGGCTGTCGGTCTTGCCGGAGAGGAGAACGACGCCGTTGTTGACCGAAGCAACCCTGACGTCCTTCATCTTGGCATCGGCCTTCAGGGACGCTTCGACACGATCCTTGACGTCGGTGTCGTTGGCGGCGACCGCCGCCTCGACGCTGCCAGGAACCACCTGCAGAAGGTTGCTCACGGTCTTCACGCCCTTCACGCCGCGCACCGTCTGCTCGGCCTTGGTCCGGTCTGCGGCGGTCGCGACCTTCCCGTGGATGGTGACGTTTCCGCGGATCGTGTCGACGTTGGCGCCGTTGACGCTGAAGCCGTCCATCGTGAGGAGGACGATCGTCGCCTTCGTGGTGATCCAGGCATCGTTGACATCCGCGCGCGCCGCGACGGCGCTTCCGACGACCATCGTACCGACCATAGCTACGGTGAGTGCCATTCTCTTCATTGAGTCGACTTCCGCTTTCTTGTTCGCTTCTTCGGCTAGCCGTTGCACCGGAGCCTGGAGCGGCTCGTCTCCCCGGCGATCGGTTTGAGGCTTTCGCGGCCGGAACACCGCCGTGCAGAGCACGATCGTGCAACCTCCGTGCCGCTCGATGGTCCCGGGGCCAACCTGATGAGTCGGCTGCTGTTTCCCAAGAGCCACGCGCTCCGCTCCAAGGGGGCAGAGAGAAGAGGAATCTACAAAGAGCCGACGAGAGTGAGACCAGTCGGTCCTGTACTGGTTCGGGGGCTTGTTGAGGAGGGGCGTCGATGTCTCTCCTCTGGCAGAGTGGGGTTCAGCGAGGAGTCCTGGCGGCGTGGCCGGCGGCCTGGGCCTCGGTGATCCGGCGGCGGATCTCCTCGGCGTCACCCCTGCGGTGGCCGTGGCAGCGGATGGGCTGCGAGCCCCCGGTCGTCTCGATGATGACGTCGCCGAAGATCAACCTCGAGTCGACGCTCACCGAGGCAACCTGGTCGATCCCGATTGTCTCCTCGAAGTGACCGAAGAGCCGCGGCGTATAGCGCACGACGCGATTCGGGAAGACGGCTACCTGCGTCGGCCAGATGCGGTTGCCCTTGGTCCAGCGGGAGGCGCGGAACACCGGGACGTCCTTCGTGAACGGCCGGTTGCGGCCCAGGTTCACGGCCCAGGTGAGAGCCCCGAGGCCAACCACGGCGGCAACGCTGAGGCTGATTGGTTCCACGGTTCCTCGTCAGGCGGCGCTGCAACGCGCATGCCTGGATGGCTGCTGCGTAGGTTCTTCTTCTCAAGGGCCTCTCACGACGGGCGACGTCACGCCGTCACTCCCTTTTCTACAAACCGCGCACATTCCACTGCATTCCTCGCGCCGATCTCTTCCGGGGATGTGGACCGCCGCAGCGATTCCTTTGTGGCGCAGTCCTTGCTGTTCCCCTGAGCATGGATCCGGCTGACCCCATCGTTGACGGAGGCGGTTCGTCTCCCCAGAGGGGTCACGTCGAACCGGTGGGCGGCGGCAGTCTCTCTCGCGAGCGGCTTCGATGCGCCGTCGGCTTTCTGCGGCGTGTCGGCGCCGTCGTGGCCCTCAGGGTGCGCGCTGCCGGTGCCCTCGTGGCTCGCCGACTGCGGGCCGCCTGGTCGCGCCGGTCCGTCCGCCTGGCGGCCGCCGCTCTGGCGGCGCTCGTCGTGCTCCCGCCGGCGTGGGCCGCCTACCACGTCTACTTCGACCGCAGCCGCCTGCCGGACCTCGAGCCCTTTCTGCGCTTCGAGCCACCCAGGATCGGCGAGGTCTACGACGCCCGAGGCAAGGTGCTGATCGAGCTGGCACACGAGTACCGCCGGGTGGTCTCCTACGACGAGGTGCCCGTCGTCCTGCGCCAGGCCGTTCTGGCGGCCGAGGACAAGAACTTCTTCTCCCACTCCGGCGTGGACTACAGCGCGCTGCCGCGGGTGATCCAGACGGCGACGGTCCGCTCCCTGACCGCGTGGTGGAACGGCGCCGGGCTCCGGCTGCTGCTCCCGCAGGGCGGCTCGACGCTCACGCAGCAGCTCGTCCGCGCCTACTTCCTCCCGGAGCGGACGAGCCGCAGAACGGCGACGCGCTCTTCCACGACGGCTGGCCCCAGCGCCTCCTCGCCACGGTCCTGGGCGTGCCGGCCACGAACAAGCTGCTCCGGAAGCTGGAGGAGGTGCGCCTGTCGCTCTGGCTCGAGGAGGAGATGCGCCGGCGCTACGGATCGAAGGAACAGGCCAAGCGCGAGATCTTCGCGCGCTCCGCCAGCTTCCACTACGTGGGCAACGGCCGCTACGGCTTGGCCGCCGGCTCCGAGTACTACTTCGGCAAGTCCTTGTCGAGCTACACGGTCGCGGACGCGGGCAAGGCGGCACTGCTGGCGGGGATCGGCAAGTCGCCCAGGGACTACGC
The DNA here is from genome assembly GCA_963697835.1 of uncultured Acidobacteriota bacterium. Lineage (GTDB taxonomy): Bacteria > Acidobacteriota > Vicinamibacteria > Fen-336 > Fen-336 > DATBSL01. Next base: position 1,463,118 of record CAVOPG010000002.1, read on the forward strand.
CCCGGTCGCCCGGCAATCCGCGCTCCCTGCGCCGCCGCAACCAGATCCTGGCCCTGATGGCGCGCAACGGATACATCCCCGAGGGCCTCGCCAGGCGCTGCCAGGCCGAGCCGGTCCGCGTGGCGTCCCACAGCCAGCGCAAGACCGACGCCCCCGCCGCGATCGAGCACGTCTTCGCCGAGCTGAAGCAGCACGGCGGGCTCGGCTTCGGGGTCGAGGACCTGTTCCAGGGGCGGATCTCGGTCCGCTCCACCGTGGACGAGCGGGTGCAGATCATCGTGAACGAAGCCCTGGAGAACGGCCTCGCTCTCTACGAGAAGCGGCATCCCCGGGCGAAGGGCTTGATCCAGGGCTCGGTGGTGGCGCTGCGCAACGCGGACGCGGCGATCCTGGCCGAGGCGGGCGGCCGCCAGGTCTACGAGGATCGCGACGCGCGCTACTCCGACTACAACCGCGTCACGGGCTCGCTGCGGCAGCCGGGCTCGGCGTGGAAGCCGCTCGTGTACCTGGCCGCGTTCCGCCAGGGTCTGAACCTCGATACCACGGTGCCCGACGAGCCCATCGGCGTGCCCATGGGCGACGGTCAGGACGTGAAGTGGATCGCCAACTACGACAACCAGTTCAAGGGCCCGATCCCGATGCGCCAGGCCCTGGCCGAGTCCCGCAACGCGGTGGCCGTGTGGATCACCCGCGAGATCGGCCTGGACAAGGTGATCCGGACCGCCCGGGAGCTGGGGATCCGCACCCCGCTGCAGCCCTACATCACCACGGCGCTCGGGGCGTCGGAGGTGCGGCTGCTGGAGCTGGCGGGCGCCTATCGCGCCATGGCCTCGGGGATCCTGGCGGAGCCACACGTCATCGATCGCGTGACCGACGCCTCCGGCGGTGTGCTCTACGAGGCGGCCCCGCCCGCGCGGGAGATCGGCTCCGCCGAGCTGAGCCTGATCCAGGAGGGGCTGCGCGGCGTGGTCCGCCTCCCGGACGGCACCGCCCACAGTCTCGACGGCCGCGACTTCCCGATCCCGGTGATGGGCAAGACCGGGACGACGAGCGACTTTCGCGACGCGCTGTTCGTGGGATCCACCTACGGGCCGCAGGGCATCACGGTGGCGGTCCGGATCGGCTTCGACGACAACCGCGACGCTGGGCGAGAAGGAGACCGGAGGGCGCGCGGCGCTGCCGATCTTCCGCGAGATCATGCTCCGCGTCTACAAGGCCAGCTGGTGGGGCCGGCGCCGAAGTTCCCCCGCGAGATCGAGGAAGGGATCGACAGGTACCTCGCGCTGCAGGCGAAGGACGACACATCACCCATCCCGACCGCCGTCGCCGCCCTCGCCCCGCCACCAGCCGTACCGGTGGTGACGGCCTCGAACACCCTCCTCCGCCAATCCTATTGATGCTCGGGATTCCGCTGCTCACTCGTACCTCAAGGCCTCGATCGGATTCAGCGCTGCCGCTTTCCGGGCCGGGTAGTACCCGAAGAAGACGCCCACCCCACCCGAGAAGCCGACCGCCACGACCATCACGAGCGGCGAGATCACCGTCTCCCATCCCGTGAAGTGCGCCAGCACCTTCGCGCTCGTGATGCCGAGGACGAGACCGGCCACGCCGCCGAGAATGCCCATCACGATGCTCTCGACGAGGAACTGCATCAGCACGTCCGAGCCGCGCGCGCCGATCGCGAGGCGAATGCCGATCTCGCGCGTCCGCTCCGTGACCGACACCAGCATGATGTTCATGATGCCGATGCCGCCGACGAGCAGCGAGATCGAGGCGATCGCCGCCATCAACATCGTCATCACGCGCGTGCTGCTCTCCGCCGCGGTGGCGAGGTCGGTCTGATTGCGGACGGTGAAATCGTCCTCGTCGTCACCGATGATGTGATGCGACTCGCGCAGCAGCGTCCCTGATCTCGTCCTGCGCCGCCGCGATGTCGCCTTCCGAGGCGGTGCTGGCGAGAATCTGCGGGATGCGCGGTCTCGCCCGTCAGCCGGGTCGCCGCGGTCGTGTAGGGGATCAGGATCACGTCGTCGGAATCGCTGCCGCTCGCGGTCTGTCCCTTCGGCACCAGGACGCCCGTCACCTTGAAGCGAAGGGCGGCGACCTGGATCTCCTGGCCGACGGGGTCGCTGTCGGCGAAGATGCGCTGAGCCACCGTGCGGCCGAGCACGGCCACGGCCGCGCGCCGCTCGAACGTCATCCGGCCCGAAGAACGCGCCGGCGTCTGTCTGCCAGTCGCGGATCGTCTGGTAGTCGGTGTCGACACCGTTGATCGCGGTGCGCCAGTTGCCGCCCGCCGCGATGACCTGGCTGCGGCCGATGATGACCGGCGAGACGGCCACCACGGTCTGCGACTCGTTCCGGATCTTGTCGGCGTCGGCCAGCGTCAGTGTCGCGAAGGCCTGGGCGCCCTGGCTCACGCCGCCGCTCGTGCTCGCCCCGGGTGTGATGACGATCATGTTCGTGCCGAGGTTGTTGATCTGCTCGTGGATGCGCGAGCGCGCTCCGTAGCCGACGGCGACCATGACGATCACGGCGGCCACGCCGATCACGATCCCGAGCATCGTCAGCATCGCCCGCGTCTTGTTCTTGAGGATGCTCTGCGAGCGCGAGGCTGACCATCACCATCGCCAGCTTCATGCCGCGCTCCGGTCGCGCTCTTCCAGGTCCCCGGCCGCGCTGTGCCGGCCCGTGACCGGCCGGTCGCTCAGGATCTCGCCGTCGCGCATCTCGACGACGCGCGTCGCGTAGAGGGCCACGTCGGGCTCGTGCGTGACGACGACGATCGTGATGCCCTGGTGGTTCAGCTGCTGGAAGAGCGCCATGACCTCGATCGTCGTGTGGCTGTCGAGGTTGCCGGTCGGCTCGTCGGCCAGCACGAGCGCCGGCTCCGACACCAGGGCCCGCGCGATGGCCACCCGCTGTTGCTGGCCGCCGGACAGCTCGCTCGGCAGATGATCGAGGCGATCGCCGAGCCCGACACGCTCGAGCGCCGCCACGGCGAGCGCGCGGGTGTCCCGTTTGCGGCCGCTGCGGTCGTACAGCATGGGCAGCTCGACGTTCTTCACCGCGCTCGTTCGCGCCAGCAGGTTGAATCCCTGGAAGACGAAGCCCAGCTTCTGGTTGCGGATCGCCGCGAGCTCGTTCTTGCCGAGCCCGTCGACCCGCGCGCCATCCAGCGTGTACGACCCCGACGTCGGCGTATCGAGACATCCGAGCAGGTTCATCAGCGTCGACTTGCCGGAGCCCGAGGCGCCCATGATGGCCACGAGCTCGCCCCGCGTGACGGTCAAGTCCACGCCACGCAAGGCATGCACCTCGTTCGTGCCGCTCCGGTACGTCTTCGTGAGCTTGTCCGTCTGGATGACGATCGTCGTTCATGCCGCTCTGCTTCGCTAGAAACCGCCGCCGCCCCGGCCACGCCCGGCGGCGCCCGGCTGAGCGCCGCCCAGCGGGTTCGGCGCCGGTGCCTGAGACGCGGCGGTCTTCGTCGACGCGAGCCCGTCGATGACCGTCATGCCTTCGCTCACGTCTTGCCCCTGAACCTCGGTCGACGCGCCGTCGCTGATGCCCGTGTGAACGCGGGCGATCTGCAGCCTGCCGTCAGGGTCGAGGGAGTACAGCGTGCCGGAGCCGTTGCCGGTCCCGGATCCACTTCCCTGGGCCCTGCGGGCACGCATTCCGGCGGAACCACCCCCGGTTGTCGCCGTGGAGTCCGAGCCGATCGCAGTCGTCGCGTCCTTGGACGTCGGTGTGGCGCCGAACTGCGCGAGCACCTCGTCGCTGGGCTTGTAGCGGAGAGCCGCATTGGCCACCTTGAGGACGTTCACCGCCGAATTCACGAGGAAGTCGACGCGCGCGGTCATTCCGGGCAGCAGCTTGCCGTCGGGATTCTCCAGGGTCACGACCACGGTGTAGTTCACGACGTTGTCCACCGTCGTCGACTGCAGACGAACCTGCTGCACGGTGCCCGTGAACGTCTGGCCCGGCAGCGCCTGTACGGTGAACGTCACCGGCTGGCCCTGCTTGATCCGGTCGATGTCGCTCTCCCCGACCTGCGCCAGGATCTGCATGTGGGTGAGGTCGTTGGCGATGAGGAAGAGCTGTGGAGCGGAGAGGCTGGCCGCGACCGTCTGTCCTATGTTGACGTTGCGCTCGACGACGACACCGTCGATGGGCGCGTAGATGGAGGTGTAGGACAGGTTCTGCTGTGCGCGCTGGAGGGAGATGTCGGCCGATCTCTCGCTGGCCTGGGCGACCTGCAGCGCCGCGCCGCCCTGTTCGAGCGCGCTCGGCGCGATGAGCCCGTCCGCCGAGAGCTCGCGGTTGCGATTCTGGTCGCGTGAGGCCTGGTTCGCCTGCGCCTGCAGCTTCTCGAGGTTCGCCTGCGCGTCGGCCACCCCCTGCTGCGCGATGGTCGGATCGATACGCGCGAGGAGCTGGCCCTTCCTGACATGGTCGTTGAAGTCGACGAGCAGCTCGGAGACCTGCCCGGAGACCTGGGTGCCGACGCTGACCGTCGTGACGGCATTGAGGGTCCCGGTCGCCGAGACGAGGGCCTGGAGGTCACCCCGCTCCACGGTTGCGAAGCGGAACGTGGGCACCTTCTGTACCGACGCGAAGTGATGGATGAGCAGCGCCGTCATCGCGATCACCGCCACCAGACCGGTGAGGACGACTGCTTTCCTGTTGAGACGCATGCGGATCTCCTCTTTGGTTCCTCCCTCCCGGTGGAGTAGAGCAAGCCGCGTGCCGCCCAGGGCGCGCCAAAGAAAGGGCGCGACGCGCAGGGTATGCTGGTGCGGTGTTGCCTGGGCGCGCCGGACTTGGTCCGCATACGAGGCGCTTTGTAGATTCTTCCTACGATCGGCTCGTCCCCGGGGCTCGTCGGAACGGACGCGTCCCCTCGCCACGGGTCGCCTACAGGGTGTTTCGCACGCCACGCCGTGCCTGGGCGGCAGGGAGGGTGGCACGCGGGTTGCTCATCCCCTCATCGCCGACAGATTGAGGAGCCTGCCAATGCTGCTGGGAATACTGCTGATGGCGATCTGGTTGATTGCGACGGGCCTGCTGCCCCTGACCAAGGGCCGTCTTCCGCACAGCGCGACCGCGCTGAACGTGCTGGCAGTCGTTGCCGGAGTTCTCATCTTGCTGGGGCGCTGACCTCAGGATGATGGCCCCGCGCTGGCGCGAGCTCCGGGCGTCTCACCCGCACGTCGTCACGGCCGTGGTTCTGGGCGTCGCCGTCCTGCTCCTGACGGACCTCGTCCTCGCCTACAAGCGCGTGCAGTACGGCTGGGAGCTCACGAGCATGCGCTCCGCCATGACGGAAACGGAGCGTCGGCGGATCGAGGCCATCGCCGCCTCGGAGGAGAACCGCCTGGCCATCGCCGCGGAGCTGGCGCGCCGCCAGGCGCTGAGCGACACGGAGCTCCACCTCGCGGTGGACACCGGGAACGGTCTCCTGTACCTGGAGCGCCAGGGGGCACGGCTCCGCGAGATGCGCGTTCGCGTGGCTCGGGAGACGACCGTGGGCACGCCCCCTGACACCGTGCTCCTGGCCCCGCCGCTGGGCAAGCGGTCGGTGGCGCGGGTGGTGGACGGCTCGTATCGCTGGGCGGTGCCGGAGTGGGTCTTCGTCGACCGCGGGTGGCCGGTGCCGGAGAGCAGGCAGATTCCCGGCGCCCTGGGTCCGCTGGCGATCTACCTGGACAGCGGGGCCGTTCTCTACTCGCGGCCCGCGTTGGGGCCCCTCAGCGACGTGAGCTACGTCCTGCCCGGCAGCGTCCGGGCGGAGGCGCCGGACCTCGAGGCGATCCGCGAGGACCTGCAGCCTGGCATGGCCGTGTACTTCCACTGACATGGACGAGCGCACCCCCGTGGAGAATCCAAAGCTCACGGCCCGCGTCGCCCGCTTCTTCGGCGACCGCACGGCCATCCAGATCGTCGCCACCGTGGTGGTCCTCACCGCGGCCAGCATCGCGCTGCTGGTCGACACCGCGGGAGTGCGCTTCCGGCGCGATCTGGCTCGCCTGGCGCTCGAGGACCGCCTCGACATCCTGGACAGCGCACGCTGGAAGGTGGCAGCCTCCGAGCGGATGCTGCGCGACGCGGAAAGCGCGCCGGAGCCGCCGCACGATCGGCCCTACCTGGTGATCAGCATCGAGGAGCGGCACCTCTGGTACAAGCTGGGCGGGGCGATCCTCTTCACCACACAGGTCGCCACCGGCAGCGGCAAGACGCTGGACAGGGAGGGCGGGGCCAGCGCCTGGAAGTTCGACACCCCGCGCGGGCGCCTGGTGGTGCAGAGCAAGGAGGAGGCGCCGGTGTGGGCCCCGCCGGACTGGCACTACGTCGAGCAATCGCGCAAGCGCGGGCTGGGCCTGGCTCGCCTCGGGATGGGTCAGTCGCTGGACGCCTCCGACGGGTCGGTCATCACGGTGTACGGCAACGACGTCGTGCGGGTGCTTCCCGACGGACGGCGGAACGTGTTGTCTGCCACGGACGGCCGCGAGATCGTCGTGGACGGCAAGATCCTGGTGCCACCCCTGGGCACCACCCAGCGACGGTACGAGGGCGTCCTCGGCACCTACCGCCTGAACATGGGGGACGGCTACGCGATACACGGCACGAACCAGCCGGAGACCGTGGGCCGTGCGGTCAGCCACGGCTGCGTGCGCTTGCGCAACGAGGACATCGCGAAGCTGTACGCGATGGTGCCCGTGGGCACCCCCGTCTACATATACTGAGCACGGGGCGGAGGTCCCCCTTTGCATCCGGTGGCCGGGTGGCGCAAGATGGTAGTTTGGTGGAAGAAGCCAGGCTGCCGCAGGGCCGGCGCACGTCGCGACGAGGACCGGCATACCGCCGGTTGGCCGCGGGCCTCGTCTGCGCCTTGGCCGCCCCGTCCGCGATCTCTCCGGCCGCTGTCAAGGGCGCCGGGGCGGCGGAGCGGTCCGCGATTGCGCGTCAGGAGTCCCTGGAAACCCTGCGCGGCGCGAGCGGCAAGCTCAAGGCCGCCTTCCGCACGCCGGGCGAGCCCCTGATCCCACGCCCGCCCTCCGGCCTCACGGCGCGCTACGAGCCGGACCAGGGCGCGGCCGTCGCGTCGCCGGAGTTCGAGGCTCCGCAGCGTCCGGGGGTGTACAAGATCGTGGTGGACGGCGACGCGGCGCGCGAGGGTAACGAGGACCTGCGGTTGATCACGCTCGTGCCCTTTACCGCCAAGAAGGAAGGGCAGATCGGGTCGTACCACATGGGTCAGTGGCCCTACGAGCGCGGCGGCGCCCCCTCCTCCGCCTACGGCAATCCGACCGGATTCGTGGAGGTGAACCCCGAGAACCGGAGCCTCCCCGTCTCCGAGCACTTCACGCTCGGCGACTTCCTGACCAAGGATCAGCCGGCCGTGTGGCCCAAGTACATGCTGCTCGACACCGGGCTGGTCGACAAGCTGGAGCTGGTCATCGACGAACTCGAGCACGAGGGCTACCACGTCGGGCACCTGGCGATCATGAGCGGCTTCCGCACGCCGCGCTACAACCAGGCGGGCGGCGAAACGAGCGGGCGCGGGAAGCTCAGCCGGCACATGTACGGCGACGCGTCCGACGTCTTCGTGGACAACGACCGGAACGGCTGGACCGACGATGTCAACCGTGACGGCCGCGTCGACATCCGCGACGCGGAGGTGGTGGCCCGGGCAGCGGAGCGGGTCGAGGCCGAGCACCCGAACCTGGTGGGCGGTGTCGGCATCTACCCCGCCACCGGCGTTCACGGGCCCTTCACCCACGTGGACGCGCGCGGGCGGCGGGCCCGCTGGCGGGCGACCCGGAGCGGGTGAAGACCTCGCCAGGCGCGATTCTGGCTCGAGGCTGGAGCTCTCCGCCTACTGCCGCGGGTCCAACCTCGAGCTGGTCTGCGTTCCGCGGTGGAATGCGTCGTCGTTGACGTTCAGCGTCCGCAGCATGTGCGTGAAGGTCGGCGCCATCGAGCCGTAGCCGCTGCCGGGGACGATGCACAGGGCGTAGATCACGTCGCCATCGGACAGGCCCCGGGTCACGACCGTCACCCGCTCCTCCTGCCCGGTGACGGGCGAGCGGCCGGAGAGCACCACCGAGAAGGACGACGCTCCGTCGATCTGCTCTCGTCGTGCCTGGCCGTCCTGGGCCCGCAGGTACGAGTTCGATCGGATGATCTGACGGACGAGGTCGTCGGTGGCGTCCGCCAGGCTCCCGCGCCACTGGGCCGTGTCCTCGAAGGGCGCGTAGTTGCGCTGCCGGCTCTCCTGCTGGCGCGCCGTGTCCCCCTCGAAGGGCGCGTAGTGGTTGACGATGACCCCGTAGAGCATGGCCTGTTGGCCGTTGCCCGTGTCGACGACGCCCCCGTCGGGCGCCATGGAAACGGCGAATCCGGAGTCGGACGCGTAGGCCCGCCAGTTGTCAGGGTGCTCGATGGTGAAGAAGCCGTTGCGCTGCTCGAACCTCTGGAACCGCGAGGACGGCTGGTCCACCCGCACGTCGTACTGACCGCTGTCCTGGTTGCGGCTGTCCTGGTTCCGTGGCTCCTCCAACTGCTGCGCAACCGCCGAGGGAGCGGGAGAGAGTCTCCGCAGGTCGGCCCTCATGCGGTCGAAGCCGCCCACGTCCCGCGACCGCGCCAACTGCAGGCTCCCGGCCTGGTTCCGGATGCGCGCTTCACGATCGGCAGCCGGGGGATGGTCGCTGAAGAACCGCTCCACCTTGCCGGGATCACGGCCCTGCTCGCTGCGGAGGAGCTCGAAGAAGTCGGCCATGGCCACGGGGTTGTACCCGGCTCCGGCCATGATCTCCGCTCCGAGCTGGTCGGCCTGGTACTCGGCGTCGCGGCTGAACTTGAGGAAGACCGCGTTCAACCCCAGGCCGCCGACCGCGTTCACGATCTGCGCCGTGTTGCCGCCGTTCTTGCCGAGCAGCCCGCCCAGTATCCCGAGGCCGGCCTGGCCGAGATAGGCCTTCGAGGCCTGGTGGGTCCCGTGGCGCAGGGCCACGTGGGACATCTCGTGGGCCAGCACGCCGGCCAGCTCCGCCTCGCTTCGCGCCGCCTCGAACGAGGCCGCGGTTCACGTACATCGGGCCGCCGGGGAGCGAGAAGGCGTTGATCGCGGAGTCGTTCACGGCCTTGATCGCGTAGGGATAGCGCGCGCCCGGAGCCTGCGCCGCCAGCTTGCTGACGATCTTGTTGAGGTAGCGGTCCACGTTCCGAGTTCTTCAGCAACGGGAGCTGCCGCTCGGCCTCCACCGCGGACTGACGTCCGATCTCGATGTCCTGCTCCACGCTGAACAGGTTGAAGCCGGGCGTCGCCGGGCTGGTCTGCGGCCCCGAGCCACGAGAGGCGCACAGAGCACGAGAGCGCCCGCCAGCAGGACTGACGGCGCCCGGATTGTCCTCTTCATCTTCCTGTCTCCTCGTGGAGGGTGGCCGCGCCGGCTCACAGGCGCGTCTCCCGGGTGAGCCTGACGGTCACACGGGTGCCGCTGCCCAGCTGCGACTTCCTTGCCCGTGTTGACCAGCACGACGCCGGTGCCGGCCGCCCCGCCGATCAGGGCCCCGATGCCGGCGCCCTTCCCGCCGTTGGCGATGGCGCCGACGATGGCGCCGGCACCCGCGCCGATCCCGATGGTCGCGGCGTCCTTGTTGTGGGTGTCGCCGGCGGTGATGTCGACCGGCCTCGTGCCGATGGAGTGCTCCTTGCCCTCGAGGACGAGCGTGTCGAAGTCGAAGGCGAGGCGGGCGCGAGTCTTGACGCGGCCCGACGGAACGGCCGCGGTGACCCGGCCGCGGACCTCGCTGCCCGCCGGCACGACCACCTTCTCCCCGACCTTGACGTCCTCGGCGAGCCTGGCCACGACGCGGTCTCCCGACCGGCTCGTCGCCGACGACATCGCCGTCTCGAGGACGAGGGGAAGCGTCGCCCCTTCGGGGACCGTGATCGGGGCCGGCCTGAGGACGCTCAGGATCCCGCCCGGACCGCTTGCCATCGTTCGCGCTCGTGGAGTCGCTGGAAGCCTGGCAGCCGACGAGAAGCACCGCCGAGAGCAGGACCAGGATCGCACCGAGACGTCTCATGATCGTCACCCTCATTTCCGTGCGAAGCCGCGCTGACCCCACTGCCGACCGCGGAGCGGCGCCACCGTCGAAGCGCGGGACTGGCGAACGACGGTTGCCTAGCGGACCGAGGCCAACCTGTTGAAGACGCCCAGTCGTCCGCAGAATCCAGATGAGCAGCGCGGCGCCGAGAATGGCGACGATCCAGGCCGCCGGCGTCGTGTGGGCTCGCACCCCTAGCGCATTCGCCACGAAGACGCCGAGAAACGACCCAACAACGCCCACGATGACGTTCGCCAGGATCCCCATCTGGGCATTGGTCCTCATCAGGATGCTCGCCAGCCAGCCGACGACGCCACCGATGATGAGGGTCACTATGAAGTTCGTCGATGCCAGGTCCATTTGTCTCCTCCAGATCCGCGTCACCGGGTCGACATGCAGCCCGGCGGCGGTCTCTCGTACATACGACAGCAAGAGACGAGCCAACCCGCCGGGAGCACTCATTCCCCTCCCTGACCATCCCTCGCGGCTCTTGCCGTGGCTGGCGCACTCTTGGCCGCGAGAATCGGGGATCCGCTGCTGTCGCGGCGAACGGTCATCCCCTCTTTCTACAAACTGCCCACAATCCAATAGCGCTCCGCCAACCGGCGCCACGGGAGCGTCCCTACTCTTTCCGGTGGCACTCCAGGCATTTCACGGGCGCCAAGCCGCCCTTCTGCTTGTGGCAATCGATGCACGTCCCGGTCGCGCCCTTCGGGTCGTGGAACGCGCCCTGGAGGCTCGTCTTCATGGGCGGGGCCGCCGGCATCGTGTGGCAGCCGCGGCAGGCCTGTCTCTCCGAGGCCAGCGGCTTCTGAGCCCGGCTCGGATGGTGGCAGGTCGTGCAGGCGATGCTCAGCTTGCCGGCATGCTTCTCGTGGTCGAAGGTCACGACGCCGAGCTTCGCCGGAAGCGTGACCTTGCCCTGGGGCCGAGGAGCGGAAGTCACCGCGATCGGCGGGGGCGGCGCTTGCGGCGGCGCGGCCTGCGTCGTCAGCGGCGCCACCGTGGCGGGCGGCCGCGCACCAGCGGGGAGGGCCGTCGCCGCCGGCGTTGCCGACCGCGGCAGTGTCGTGTGCGCCGCCGCCGGGGGGGAGGCCACAGCCGGACCCTCGGTCGCCGCCACGCCAGGCGTGGGCGACGCGGGGTGGGTCGTGGCCGGGGGTTGTTCCTCTTGCTTCCCGCAGCCGAAGGCCAACGACGCCAGGAGAAGGACCGCCGCCAGCAGGCCCGCGCGCGCAGTCACGGCTGCCCTCCTTGCCTCAGACCATCGGCAGCGCCATAGCACCCGCCCTCGAGACTCACTTCACCGCGTCCTTGACCTTGTCGATCATCTGGTCGGCCTTCTGTTTGACCTTTCCCACAGCCTGGTCGAGCTGCCCCTCCCGCTTCAGCCTCTCGTCTCCAACCAAGGCTCCGGCGGCTTCCTTGACGCGCCCCTTCAGTTCGTCCGTCTTGCCTCCCGCCATTTCGGTTTCTCCCCTTTCCCTGCTGTCCGAGCTCAACGCTTTTGATCGATCTCTACCGTTTCCTTGGTCCCGCTACCCGAGACGGAGACCATGACACCGAGACCGATCGCGATCACGATACCGATCGTCGTCCAGGCCGGTCCTACGCGTTCGATCACGCCCAGCTTCCACAGGGCGGCAATGAGCCCACCCAGGACGATGACGTAACCCACCAGGTACATCTGCATCCACTTCATGAGATCCTCCGCGCGCCGCTTCGCCGAAATCCAGGGGGCGCTGAACGGTGCGCATCAACAGCAACCCCCGTGCCACCCCGCCGCTGCGCGGGTGCATGTCCGACACCGTCACACGCCGCGCCAGATGCCGCACGACGTGTGGCCTTGATCTTGCTGGAGAGGACGGCAGGCCCGCGATTCCCCCAGTCCGCCACCAGGCGCCACCGGGAAACGAGGCTGGCCCACCAAACCCGAGCACGAGCGTTAGCGAAGGAGAGTACATGGACGATCGAACGACGGAATGCGTCTCGCACGGCACGTCGTACTCCGCATTGACGTTCGCTTTCCTGGCCGGTGGACTGGCGGGCGCCGCCGTGGCCCTGCTTCTCGCGCCGCAGTCGGGCAAGCTCACCCGCCAGATCATGGGGCGCAAGCTGAGTGACGCCACCGGCTCGGCCCGCAAGCTGAAGGGTCGGATGGTCGACAAGCTGAACGATGCCGCCGACTCGGCCCACGAATTGACGGATCGAGCGATCCGCCGCGGACAGGAAATCCGCGAGGAGGCCACCCATCGTGTGGAGGGCGCCGTTTCCGCCCTCGCTGGCAAGGCTGGGCAAAAGGAGCGCGGGAACGGGGACCCCACTGCCGACGATTCGCCGGCCTAGGGACCTGTTCGTGCAGGGATTCAGTCTTCGGCGGGGCCGAAGAACTCGCCGATGGGGGCCAGGGTGTCCACGTGGTCGCAGACGATCTTGAAGATGGCCAGGGTGGGCACGGCCAGGAGCGCGCCCGGGATGCCCCAGAGGAAGAACCAGAAGAGCAGCCCCACGAATATGACCACCGGGTTCAGGGTGAGGCGACGGCCCAGGACCAGGGGAGTGACGAAGTTGCCCTCCAGGAAGCTCACCACCAGGTAGACGGCCGGCACCGCCAGGGCGTGCCCGAGATCGTCGAAGACCAGCAGCGCGGCCAGCCCCAGGATGCCGATGCCCACCACCGCCCCCAGATAGGGGATGTAGGCGAGGACGCAGGCGAGCACTCCCCACAGGACGGGGTTCGGCATTTTCAGCAGCCAGACCCCCACCCCCACGGCAACTCCCACCCCCATGTTGATGACCGTGACCGTGAAGAGATAGGTGGAGATGTTGTGCTCCACCTCGCGGGCGATCTCGACCGCCCGTTTCTTGTCCTTGAAAGTGGGAAGCACCTTGATGAGCTTGCGCAGGAAGAGGTCGCCCGACGCCAGCAGGAAATAGAGGAGCACGATCACCACGATGGCCTCGCTCACGAAGGCGGTGGTGCCCCCGAAGAGCGCCTGCTCGATCCAGGCGGGAGACTTCACGGCGGCCACCGGCGCCGTGCGCGAGTCTCCCGCGATCGTCCGCTCCACCTCGTCCGCGGTGCGGCTCATCTGCTGCATGGGGGCGCGCAGGGTGCGCAGCTTGCGCTGGATGCGAGTCATGCTCTCCGGCGCCTGGGCGATCCACTCGGTGGCCGGGGTGATCAGGGAGTAGAGACCCACACCGACTCCTCCCACCAGCACGATCAGCAGGAGCGCGGCTCCCACCGCTTCCGGGATGTGGGCCCGCTTGAGCATCCGGAGGAGCGGGCTCAGGAGGAAGCTGAGGAAGAAGGCCAGCATCAGCGGCAGGAACAGGTCCCGCGCCACCCGCAGGGTGTGGAAGAGGAGCAGCAGGAACAGGCCGGTGAGTATGAACGAGCGCGGGGCAACGGCCTGTAGCGGACCGACCGTCAGGACCTGCGGCGGCTCCTCGTCGTCCCGTTCCCTCTCCACGTTCACCTCGACGCGTGCCCCGCGGCGAACACCTTGACGAGGACCAGCCCGGCGACGAAGCCGCCGACGTGGGCTGCGTAGGCGACGCCGCCCGCCTGCGAGCCGCCTCCGAGGAGCCCCATGCCCGCCACGACCTGGAAGAGGAACCACACCCCGATGGCCACCCACGCCGGCATCTCCGTCGTGCCCCTCCCCATCATCATGCGCACGCGTCGGCCTGGGAAGAGAAGGGCGTAGCCTCCGAGCACGCCCGAGATGGCCCCCGACGCCCCGAGGCTCGGCACGAGCATGTCGCCGTGGGTCGCGGCCGTCGTGAAGACGTGGGCGAGCGAAGCAAGAGCCCCGCAGACGAGGTAGAAGATGAGATACCTCAGGTGTCCGAGGGTGTTCTCGATGTTGTCTCCGAAGATCCAGAGATAGAGCATGTTGCCGGCGATGTGGGCGATGCCGCCGTGCATGAACATGGAGATGAGAAGGGTCAGGTAGACCGTCATCGGCGTCGGTTGCAGCCCCGGCTGATCGAAGGTCTGGCCACTCGCGGGATCCGTGACCGTGTGGGCGCGAGTCACCACGTCCTTCCCGCTGACGATCTCCTGGGGGACCGTCGAGAAGGCGTAGGTGAACCGGTCGTTTGCCCCCATTCCCTGCAGCAACACGAACACCGCGATGTTCGCCACGATCAGGAAGTAGTTGACGAACGGGGCAATGGTGCGGTCGGAATCGTCGTCGCCGATCGGAATCATTCCCATCGAGGATCTCCCTTGGGGTCCTGCAGGCCGCGGAAGGCGTCACGACGCGCGCGCGCTCGTCCCTTCGTCGTACTGGATCTTGAAGAGCCCCGAATAGACGCCGGCGGCGGCCAACAGCTCGTCGTGGGTGCCGTGCTCCACGAGCTCGTGGTCCTTCATGACGAAGATCGTGTCGGCGTGGAGGATGGTGCCCAGATGGTGCGCGATGACGATCGACGTCCTGTTCTTCATGAGGCGTTCGAGCGCTTCCATGATCGCCTGCTCGGACTGCGCGTCGAGTCCCGACGTGGGCTCGTCCAGGATGAGGATCGGCGCGTCGCGGATCACGGCCCGCGCGATGGCGATGCGCTGGCGCTGCCCTCCGGACAGCGAGACGCCGCGCTCGCCGACCATCGTGTCGTACCCGTCCGCCATCTCCTTGATGAACCCGTCGGCGTTGGCCAGCTCGGCGGCGCGCACGATCTCCGCGCGCCGGGCTTCCGGACGGCCGTAGGCGATGTTCTGCCACACCGGCGCCCGGAACAGGACCGCGTCCTGCAGCACGAAGCTGATCTGGTCACGCAGGGACTTGAGGGTGAACTTCCGGATGTCCGTACCGTCGATCTTGACCATTCCCGAGGTCGGGTCGTAGAAGCGCGCCACGAGATTGACGATCGTCGTCTTGCCTCCACCCGTCTGGCCGACGAATGCCGCGACCTGTCCCGCTTCGATCGCGAAGCTGAGGTCCTTGAGCACGACCTGGTCCGGTGCGTACCCGAACGACACGTGCTCGAACTCGATCCGGCCCTTGAAGCCCTTGGCCGCGCGCGCGCGCGGCAGGTCCCGCACGGCGCTCTCGGTTTCCAGGATCTCGCGAATGCGCTCGAATCCCACGGCCGCCTTCGACACGGTGTCCGTCATCTTCGACAGGTCCTTCATCGGCTTGTACATCATCCGCAGGTAGGCCAGGAACACGACGAGAACGCCCGCCGTCAGCTCGCCGGCCAGGGCCATCCGCGCCCCGTAGGCCAGCATCAGGCAGGTCCCGGTCGCGACCACGACGTCCACGACGGGCGCGAGCAGCATCTTCATGCCGCGCGCCTGGAGGAACGTCTCGACGTTGTCCAGGCTCTGCCGCTCGAATCTCTGCTGCTCGTAGTCCTCGCGGGCAAAAGCCTTCACCACGCGAATCGAGGAGAAGACCTCCTCGACGGTCGAGATCAGCTCGCTCTCCGTCCTCCTGACGTCGCGCGAGGCCTTCTTGATCCGCCGCGTGAAGAAATACACGATGACGAAGAGGACGGGCGTGATCGCCAGCGAGATCAGCGTGAAGCGCCAGCTCGCATAGAGCATGATCCCGACGATGCCGACGAGCGTCAGGATGTTGGCGACGATGCCCAGGAGGGCCGTGGTGACGACGTCCTGGATGCTCTCGATGTCGCTCGTCACGCGGCTGATGAGATCGCCGGTTCGTTTCTGGTCGTGTTCGGCCAGCGACAAGCGATGGATGTGGTGATACACCGTGCGCCGCAGGTCGTGCATGATCCGCTGCCCGACGTTGGTGGTGAGATAGCTCTGCAGGTAGGAGCAGGCGGCGCCGACGACCGCGATGGCCGCGACCGCCACCACCGCGAGGTTGAGGATGGCGAGGGTGCTGCCGCCGATCCGGGTCACGATCCCGACCATGAAGCCCGGCATCGGCTTGGACTGAAGGGCGTAGTCGAGCACGATCTTGATCGGCCAGGGTTCGGCCAGGTCGGCGGCGGCGACGCCGCCCACCCCCACCAGCGCCATCGTCATCGCCTTCCAGTGGGGCCGCAGAATGTCGACGATGCGGAGCACGCCGGGTTTCTTCACGGCCTTCGCCATCGCGATACGAGCGGCCGTGAACGGCGGCCGAACGGTTCGCCGCGGCGGCGTTCGAGCTGGACGCGGGCGATCGCCATTTATTCCCGCCAAAGGGGGGTGCAAGACCCGGGCCACCGGCGCGCTCCTGCCAGGCTGACTTCCGCGAAGCGCCATTCGTGGGGCCCGCCTGCGCGCCGCCGGGGGCGGGGCCCGACCGAGGAGGGCGCTTTGTAGAAACGACGTGCATCGAGGCCAGGCCGCGGGCAACGTAATGCCGTCCGGGACGCGCCGCCTCGGCCCGAGGCCGCCGAGAGCAGTCCCGCGCCCCGCGGCCGGGCTCTCGCATGGTTCTTGCACCATCGTTCTTCGGTGGTTCATCGCCTCGCGTCCGACTCCGGGCTCGTCCGCGATCCGCGGCGGCCCGTGCGTCGGAAGGCGGCGATCGCGGCCCTGCACGGAGCCGAGTCCGGCGCTGTGGCCAGGGCGGAGAAGAAGGCAGCCAAGTGAAGCTCATCGTGGAACCGGACGACGGCATCGGCCCGGTGGTCTCGGCCATGCACAAGGCGAAGACGAGCATCGACATCGGGATCTTCCGCCTCGACCGTGGCGACGTCGCCAAGGCGCTCAGGGCGGCGGTCGCGCGCGGCGTGCCCGTGCGCACGCTCATCGCCCACACGAATCGCGGCGGGGACCGGCGGCTGCGCAAGCTCGAGCAGGACCTCTTGAAGACCGGGGCCAGCGTGCGCCGCACGGACGACGACCTCCGTCGCTATCACAACAAAATCATGATCGTGGACCGCGCCACCCTCTACGTGCTGGGCTTCAACTACACCGCCCTGGACGTGAACAAGAGCCGTAGCTTCGGTCTGGTCACGAAGAACCGCGAGCTCGTCCAGGCAGCGGTGAAGCTGTTCGCGGCCGATTCGCTGCGACGGCCCTACGCGCCGGGCCCGAAGGCGTTCGTCGTGAGCCCCGTGAACGCGCGGGCACGGCTGGCCGCCTTCCTCGGGGGCGCGCGAAAACAACTGCTGATCTACGATCCCAAGCTCACCGACCCCACGATGATCCGCATCCTACAGGAGCGCATGAGCGCCGGCGTGAGCGTTCGCATCCTGGGCAAGCTGGGCAAGCGCGGGGCGGGTCTCACGGCCGAGAAGTTCCCGGGCCGGAGGCTCCACGTGCGGGCCATCGTCAGGGACGGGCAGCAGGCGTTCGTGGGCAGCCAGGGCCTCAGGAAGCTGGAGCTGGACGGCCGGCGCGAGGTGGGCCTGATCGTCAAGGACCCAAAGGTAGTGGCCCGCATGGCCGCGGTCTTCGAGGCGGACTGGTCTCTGACGGACCGGGCCAGGCAGGATGTCAAGGACGCCAGGAAGGATGAGAAGGCCGAAGCCAAGGTCGAAGCCGAGGCTAAAGAGGAGGCGAAGGCCGAAGCCAAGGAGGAGGCCAAGGTCGAAGCCAAGGTCGAGGCGACAGTCGAGGCCGAGGCCAAGGCTGAGGCCAAGGTTGAAACCGAAGCCAAGGCCGAAGCCAAGGAGGAGGCCAAGGCCGAAGCCAAGGCCGAGGCGAAGGCCGAAGCCAAGGCCGAGGCGAAGGCCGAAGCCAAGGCCGAAGGCAAGGCAGCAGAGTGACTGGAGAGACGCCATGGACGACCACGCATCATTCGCCCGCGAGCAGGCGCTCACGCGTCCGCCGGGCGACTAGAGCGACTTCAGGTACTCGACGAGGTCTCGCTGCTGCTCCACGGTGAGACCGAGAGCACGAACCCGGTTGTAGTGGGGCGCGACGTCCGCGAGCGTCGCGGCGCCGCCGTCGTGGAAGTACGGCGGGTGCTGCCATAGTGCACGCAGTGGGGTGGTGCGATACGCCTTGGTTGCCGTTCGCGCTGCGTATGCCCCGTCGACGCCGGTCTCCGCAGGCGCGTGCAGCGTCCCGTTGTTGTTGTCCGTGCCGGATCCGCCAACGTGGCATTTCGCGCACGTCTTGCCGTCGTCAGTAGATCTCCCGGATTCCGCTCCTGAGCGCCCCGCGCAGCGTCGCCCACTCGCTG
Source organism: uncultured Acidobacteriota bacterium (assembly GCA_963697835.1). Taxonomy (GTDB): domain Bacteria; phylum Acidobacteriota; class Vicinamibacteria; order Fen-336; family Fen-336; genus DATBSL01. The sequence continues at coordinate 1,481,339 of CAVOPG010000002.1, forward strand.
GCGCGCCTGGTCGCGACTTCCTCGGCGAGCTGATAGAAGAGCGAGCCGTTGTAGAACCGCTCGAGGCGCTCGCGGGTGAGCACCTTCCTGCCGTTCCGGTCCTCGCCCGCGAGGTCGAGCAGGAGGCCGAACTCGGCCTTCGAGCCGATGTGACCGACGAGATCGGTCCGGTTGGCGGCGAACAGCCGGGTCAACTCCTCGCCATCGAGCGCGCCGTCGCCGTCGGTGTCGTGCCTGGCGAAGAGCCGTTTGAAGATGGGCCGGGAGAAGCGCCCGTTCTTGTCGTAGACGCCGGTGTCGCTCCCATGCTTGCCGGCGTGGATGCGCTCCGCGTCCACGGTGAGGCTCGGGGACCCAGAGGTTGACGAGCCGAGAGCGGCGTTGATCACACCGGCAAACCCGGCCGCGCGTGCGGCGCCAAGCCCGAGGCGACGAAGTCCGTGGTACGTGTCGGAGAGCGTGATCTTGCCGTCGTGGTTCGTGTCGAAGAAGTCGACGTGCTTCTGCAACGCCGTGCGGGACCCCGAGTTCGGTGCGCTCCGTGACGCGGGCGGAACGAGGCGACCGGCGCCCTCCGCGCGGATCGCCCTGTGGCCCGGGTTGCGGCGACGGACGATGCGCTTCCCCCCGGCCACGAGACTCACTTCACCGCCTCCTTGACCTTGTCGATGACCTTGTCTGCCTTCTGTTTGATCTTCCCCACCGTCTGGTCGACCTGACCCTCCCGCTTCAGCTTCCGATCGCCGGTCAGGGCTCCGGCGGCTTCCTTTACGCGCCCCTTCAGTTCGTCCGTCTTGCCTCCGGCCATTTCGGTTTCTCCTTTTCTCCACGACCGCGCCACCCATTCGCTGCCCCTGCGGTCTCGCCCGCGGGCCGCTCTGCACCGCCGCTCACGCCGCCACCCCCGGTGAAGAGGCTCGCGACCGCGCGCCCTACTGCGGGCAGCGCTGATCGACGACCTGGGCCCGCTTCAGCTTGAAGGCCGCCACCCACTCGTTCACCTTGGCTGGCGGACCGTCCTTGCCCGGGTCGCCGGACGGGTCGCTGGAGCGGCGTTTCACGCGCGCAGTCTCGAAAAGATCGCGAAGCTGGGCATCGGACAGTCGAACGAGCAGGCCGGCCAGGAACGCCCGGCCCGCCTCGCTGATCTTCGGGTTGCTGAGGCTGCCCGTGAACGAGCCACTGAGCTCAGCCACGCACCGGGCGGGGTCCTTCCACACCGGAACCTGCGCCCAGGTCGAGAGGTCCACGCTGTCCTTGTTCTTGTTCAGCAGGCCCGCGTGGCCGAACGTGAGGCCGAGGTCGCTGACCATGAGGACGGGGCGGCGGCAGCCGGTCCGTCCCACTTCCTCCCCTTCCGGGCAGAGCAGGCGCTGGTTCGCGGCCTTGCTGTCGGTGTGCTGGACGAACGCCACGAGGAGCTTCAGCGCGTCGCGGTGGGCGCGTGCGCCGGGAGGCGATTCGGGACCGATGTCCTCCAGCTCGGACCATTTCCAGCCGGAGTCCCCCTTGGTCTCCATCGCTCGCCCCGGCAGCTTCCGCTCGATGGCCGCGGGGTCGAACACCACCACCTTTCCCGCCGTTTCCGGGCTGTGCTTGGGGTCCTTGGGACAGCCATGGCAGCGGACACGCACGGGATACATCCGGTCGGCGGGGAAGCCCAGGGCCCAGAACAGGCGCGTGGCGAGCACTTCACCGAAGACCTCGGCGTTGCGTGGGCCGTACTTGACGTGCACCTCGCGACCCGGGCTCGTCTCGCACACGAACTTGGGCGAGTGGCCGCTGAGCTGCTTCTTCTCCTTGTAGTCGCAGGTCACCCACTGGTTGAACGCAAACGCTCCCTTCGCGTCCGGGCCAGCCTTCAGGTCGACGGAGGTGATGTCGATGGGCGACCAGACCCCGGCGCGCCGGATGGCCTCGTGCCGCTCCTGCGGCGTGAGCGCCTCCCCGGGCGACAGGCTGCTTGACGTGAGCGCATCCGCACAGCGCAAGGCTCAGCCCGAGGAGGACCCCGGCACAGCGCGTGCCGATCAAGGGTACCCCCTGGATCCGGGGCGGCACGGGCACTAGTCCTTGCGCGCGAGAAGGACGCCGCCCACGATCGCGACGACCACCCCCGCCCACAGCGGGATGTTCACCCTTTCCTTGTCCTGCACCTCGAAGTGGATGGGTCCGACGTTCACCTGGTCGGTCTTCTTGACGTAGCTGAACCCACCATAGGCCACGGCCAGGATGCCCAGGGCGAGGAGCACCACTCCCAGGAGCTTCGTCCCTTTCATACTCACCCCTCTTTCCGTCCTTCGAGCTAGCACGCAGCGTGCCACTCTGGAGGTCCAGAAGCGCATGCGGCGTGCCTGGGGAGACGCGCCCCCGGGTTCAGCGCGAAGGAGCGTCAGGCCAGGCCGGTGCCACCAGGCTGGCCACCGCGGCGGCCAGCTCGGCCGGCGTCACCGGCTTGGAGACGTGCATCTGGAAGCCGGCCCGAAGCGCGTCCACCCGATCCTGCTGAGCTGGCGTATCCCGTGAGCGCGATGGCCGGCGTCGCGCCACCGCGCTCGGATGGGAGCGCCCGCACCTTCTGAAGGAGCGCGTAGCCGTCCTCGCCCGCCATGCCGATGTCGGCCACGAGCACCTGGGGGCGCTCCCGCGCGAGGGCGTCGACGGCCTCGCTGGCCGAGGAAGCCGTGGCCACCCGAGCGCCGTGGCGCCCCAGGCCGATGGCCATCGCCTCGCGGGTATCCGCCTCGTCGTCCACGACCAGGACGCTCACGTCCTGGAGCGAGGGTACGGGCGGCGCCCATTCCTCTCGAGCCTCGGCGGGCGCGCTCGGCTCGGCCGACGCACCGTCGGCCGAGGCACCTTGCGGCCGCGGCAGCCGGACGGTCAACACCGCGCCCGGTCGGTCCTCGCGGTTCCGCGCCTCGACGGTCCCGCCATGCAGCTCGACCAGGTGCCGCACGATGGCCAACCCGAGACCCAGCCCGGTGTGCCGGCGAGTGCTCGAGGAGTCGGCCTGCCGGAAGCGGTCGAAGACGTAGGGCAGGAACGCGGGATCGATCCCGGGGCCGTCGTCCGTGACCGAGAGCTCGACGCACGAGCCGGCCTCCTCCAGCCGCACCTGCACCCGCCCCCCCGTGGGCGCGAACTTCGTGGCGTTGGACAGCAGGTTCCAGATCACCTGCTGCAGCCGGCTCGCGTCACCCAGCACGGGACCGACCGCGGGGTCGATCGCCAGCTCGAGCCGGATGTCCCTGGCCCGCGCGGCGGGCCGCACGGTGTCCGCTGCCGAGTCGATCACGTCGGACAGCCGCACCGGGCCCAAGCTCATGTGGAACTTGCCGGTGACGATCCGCGACACGTCCAGGATGTCGGCGACGAGCTGGGTCTGGGCCCGGGCGTTGCGATCGATGGCTTGGACGGCACGGCTGGCGGTGGCCGGATCCAGGCCCGGCTCGCCCAGGATGTGCGACCAGGCCACGATGGCGTTGAGCGGCGAGCGCAGCTCGTGCGACAGGGTGGCCAGGAACTCGTCCTTCAGCCGGTTGGCCTCTTCCGCCTCGGTCCGCGCGATTCGCTCGCGCTCCAGGAGCTCGGTCCGCTGCTTCTCGGCCTGGCGCAGCGACTCCTCGACCCGCTTGCGCCGCTCGATCTCCTCCTGGGCGGCTCGGTTCGCCTCCTCCGCCGCCGCCCGCGCCACCTGTTCGCGTCCGAGCTGCGCCCGCTCCTCCTCCTGGCGCTTGCGCTCCGTCAGATCCGTGACGATCATGCAGAAGACGGGCGCGCCCTCGAGGGACAGCAGGGTGAGGGAGACCTGGGTGGGGACCGAGCCCCCGCCCCTCCGGAACGAGACCTCGCCCCGGCTGACCCCGCTCTCGGCGGCCTGCAGCAGCCCGCTCAGGGAGACCGCCGCCTGCTCGTCCAGGAAGCCCGAGAGCGGCGCGCCCAGCACCGCCTCCACGGGCACGTCCAGCAGCGCGGCCAGGAACGGGTTGCAGTAGAGCACGACTCCGTCGTCGGACAGCGTGGCCGCGCCCTTCTGCATCTCTTCCACCATCAGGCGGTAGGTCTGGTCGGCGCTCTTCAGCGTGAAGACCTGGTCTTCCCCGGCGGTCTCCACGACCAGCGCGTCCACTTCGCCGCTGCGGATGGCACGCAGCGTCTCCTCCAGCTCCTCGAAGCCGGGCGCGCAGCCTCTCGTTCTCCTTTCCGAGGGGACGCCGCTCTGCCTTGACGGGCATGGCCCTTCTAGGAAGTGCGCGCGACGAGGCCCAGGCCCTGAAGCACCTGCTCCGTCCTCGAGAGGTCGCCGACCAGGAGGCGCAACGGAAGCGGAAGCTTCTTGATGAGCGTCGGCACGGCCACGATCTGGTCCCTGCGCAGCAGCGCCGGCCGCCGGTAGATGTCCACGACCTCCAGGTCGTAGCGACCCTTCAGGTATTGCTCGCAGATGGCTTTGACGTTGGCGATCGCGCGAAGCGACCGCGCCGTGGCGCCCGTCACGTACAGCTTCAAGACGTAGCGCTCCGTCGCCCTACCGGCTCCCGCCGATTCGAGCCTGCTTTGCGTCGATCGACGCTTCTTCTGCGCCATCTCAGGGTTCCGGAACGAGCTCCATGCCGACCAGGGTACGCTCCTGGTTCGAGAGGTCGCCGATGATCCTCTTCACGGGTGGCGGAAGCTTGCGGATCAGGGTGGGTATGGCGACGATCTGGTCCGCTCGGGCCAGCTCGGGGTTGGCCAGCAGGTCGATGACCTCGATCCGGTACTTGCCCCGGAGGTGGGTCTCGCAGATCTTCTTCAGGTTCGCAAAGGCGGCCAGGGACTTGGGGGTCTGTCCGGCCACGTAGAGGCGCAGCTCCCAGCGCTCGGCGGCCTCCAGGCTCGCGGCCACGGCGCGCAGCGTGGACTTGCGACCCGGCCGCTTGGCGGCGGTCATCGCCTCGCTCCCTTGCGGGCCGGGATTCCGGGACGCTTCCGGATCCGGACCTCCGCCTTCGGGTCAGGCAGCCCCGGCTGGTCCTCGCCGATGTCGATGCCTCGCCTCGTGATCCGGAATTCCCGGATGTCGTGGGAGTGTTGCATGCCGCGCGACTTGAGCACGCAGAGCGCGCGGTAGCGCCGGCCCTCGCGTTCCAGGTCCCGCAGCACGATCCAGGTGTCGATGAGAGAGGACACCCCCGCTTCCGACTGCTCCACGTGCGCCCCGGCCGAGGTGAGGCTCGTGAACACGGCGGTGATGCCTTCCATCTTGAGGAAGTCGATGAGCCTCGTGAGCATGGCCTTGTTGTCGGCCAGCGAGTCGGTGAAGTCCGTGATGGGATCCACGAGCACGGCCGCCGGCCTGAACTCCCGGATCGTCCTGTGCATGAAGGCCAGGTGCGTCTCCAGCCCGTAGACCGCCGGCCGCGCCGACTCCAGCCGCAGCAGGCCCCGCTTCCGCCAGCGGCCCAGATCCATGCCGATCGAGCCCATGTTGCGCGCGAGCTGCTGCGGAGATTCCTCGAACGCGAAGAACAGGCAGCGCTCTCCGCGCTCGCAGGCGGCGTGGACGAAGCGGGCGGCCACGCTGGTCTTGCCGGACCCTGGCGTCCCCGAGACGAGGACGGTGCTGCCCCGGAAATAGCCGCCTCCCAGCATGGCGTCCAGCCGCGGTACGCCGCTGGACACCCGCTCGGCGGACGCCCGGTGTTGCAGCCCCAGCGAGGTGATGGGCAGGACCGAGAAGCCGTAGTCGTCGACCAGGAACGGATACTCGTTCGTGCCATGGGCGGAGCCCCGGTACTTCACGACCCGCAGCCGGCGCGTGGAGACCTGATCCGTGACACGGTGGTCGAGCAGGATCACGCAGTCCGAGACGTATTCTTCGAGCCCCTGCCGGGTGAGGGTTCCCGCCCCGCGCTCGGCCGTGACGACGGCCGTCACCCGGCGGGCCTTCAGCCAGCGGAACAGGCGGCGCAGCTCCGCGCGCAGCAGGGTCGCGTTCGACAAGCCCGCGAACAGGCTCTCGATCGTGTCGAGCACCACGCGCTTGGCGCCAACGGCGTCGATGGCGTGGCCCAGGCGGACGAACAGTCCCTCCAGGTCGTACTCCCCCGTCTCCTCGATCTCGGCGCGCTCGACGCGCACGAAGTCGACGAGCAGCTTCTTCTGGGCGGAGAGGCGCTCGAGGTCGAAGCCCAACGATGCGACGTTCTGGGCCAGCTCCTCGGCCGTCTCCTCGAAGGCCATGAAGACACCCGGCTCGCCCATCTCGATGCCGCGCACGAGGAACTCGACCGCGAAAAGGGTCTTGCCCGCGCCCGCGCTGCCGCAGACGAGGGTGGGGCGCCCGCGGGGCAGGCCTCCGCCGGTGATCTCGTCCAGGCCACGGATGCCGCTCCTGGCCTTGGGCAATGCCGAGACGATCGCAGGCTTCTTGACAGGCACGCTCGGAGTCCTCGTTGGGCAGACGCCGCTCGCGGCGCCTCGCCTCGCCGAGTATATGCCGCATCCGCCCTTGCCCGCGTCGTCGTTCTACTCCCCCGTGTCCACCGCGACGATGTCTACGAGCAAGTGGCGTGCCGCACTTGCCCGCCTGCTTGAAAGCACTTTCTACACCCTACAACTCACCGGAGGACGGACGACGCTTCGGGTCACGCTCCTCGCCCGTCCCGACCAGGGCTTGGGCGATGCCCACGCCACGGACCCGCTGGCATCCCGCTTGCTCCAGAAGGCGGCCGAGGTGCTTCACATGACCATCACATTGCCAGGGCTCATCATCCTCATCATCATTGCGGCCATCTGCGGCGCGATCGGCAGGGCGCATCGCCGGTGAGGTCCGCGGCGGGTTCATCGTCTCCATGGTCGTCGGTTTCATAGGAACCCTGCTCGGACCCTGGATCGCCCACCAGCTCAAGCTGCCGGAGCCCTTCGTGATCCACATCAGCGGGCAGTCCTTCCCGGTCCTGTGGTCGATCATCGGCGCTGCCGTCTTCGTGGCGATCATCCACCTCATCTCCCGTCGGTAGCGAGCCTCCGCCGTGACGGCCGGTCAGGGGTCGGGCTCCTCCACTCTCCAGCTTCCCAGGGCCAGGCAGAGCGCGCGGGGGTCACCGTTGCCGAGGATCTCGTTCGCCACCACCCCCGGCCCGCGGCAGGCGAGGGTGAGGGTGTTCTCTCCCCTTTCCAGCGAGTCGAGAGGGATCTCGTACCGGCGCCACTCGGCCGTCACCTCCACCTCGCCCAGCCGGCGCCCGTTGAGGAACCACTCGACGCGTCGGTCGTGAGGAAGCGCCTTCAGCTCCAGCTCCAGCAAGGTCCCCACCGACTCTCGTGTCGCGGCGACCCGCATCGCCCCTGTCTGCTCCATCCAGCGCCAGGTGGCCTCCCCCTCGTATTCGCGAGGGTAGAAGCCGACCAATGCGCTCACGTACACGCGGGGCCGTTCGGCCTTCACCTCGAGGATCCACGCCGTCCTCGAACTCCGGTCCGCGTGCGAGCCCCTCGGGCGCCGGGCTGCCCGCCATCCACCTTCCGGTCGTGCTGTCCCGCCGCACGACGACGTGGCTGTAGCCCAGGGCCGCGAGCTTGTCCGCGAGCCGCGGCTCACCGCAGTCGTCGAAGGTCCGACGCGCCGAGCAGCGAGACCTCGTGGCCGAGCAGCGAGACGGCCAAGGAGTCGGACACTCGGGACGGAGGCACGCAATCCAACACGCGCAGGGACCCGGACTGCGCCGCGAGCCATCGGTGGGCGCGGGTCGGCAGCACGTCGCGCCACCGCCAGGGAGGGAAGGGCGCGTATTCCAGGACGGCCAGGCCAAGGAGGAGCACGGCGGCGCGCCGGCCAGCGGATGTGGGCCAGCGCCACAGACAGGCGGCGCCCGCTCCCGCCAGCAGCGCGGTCATCAGGCCGACCACCACGCCGAACCGCGCATAGGCCCGGAACATCGGCGCCACCTCGTACAGCAACGCAGACGGGCGCACGAACGTGAAGGGCCCGATCGTCCGCTCGGGAGAGAGCGAGCAGAGGAGGGCGGCCACAGGCGACGCTCGCCAGCACGGGGGCGCTGCGGACCGCAAGCGAGGTCCGGTCCCCGCGCAGCCAGAGCCACAGCGGCACGGCCCCCAGGACGAGGAGCGACCAGCCCACGCTCACCTGCTGCTCCAGGAGCGCCTCCTCGAGGCCGCGCCCGACCCAGAACTCCCGCACCCGGGACCCGGCCAGCGGGTGGTCCACCGTGGGGACGAGATAGCTCCACCATTTCGCGCTGTAGAGGAAGAGGTCGGAGCGGGGGAAGGCGAAGGCTCCCGGACGAGAGCAGGACCGCGGGGGCCACGCGGTGGATGAGGAGGAGGCCGGCCGCGGCCGCCGCCGCGAGCGTGAGGCCCGTGAGCGCCAAGCCGTCGCCGCCGGCCCTCGGCCGGCCGGCGCGGCGAGACGACCCCGTAGGCGACGAGCGCCACCGGGCTCAGGACGGCGGCGATGAGCCCCCCGTAGAAGTTCGAGAGCACCACCGCCGCGGCGGAGGCGAGCAGAAGCACGGCGCGGCGGAGATCCGGGCGGTCGAGGCACCGCCACAAGGCCAGGAAGTAGAGCGGGAGCCACTGCGTCTGGGCCACGTGCGGGTGGTTGGTGGCGTGGGCCACGTGGAAGGGGAGGAACGCATAGGCCAGGCCCGCCACCATCGCCCCCAGATGAGAGCCGAGGACGTAGCGCGCCAGCAGGTAGGCGGCGGCGGCCGAGAGGGGAAACGTGGCGAGAATCAGGACGTTGTAGGCGGCGACCGGGCCCACGAGCCGGGCCAGGGCGCGGCCCGGGAGGTCGGTGAGCGGCTGCAGGTAGGGACCGGAGACTTGCCCGGTCCGGAACTGCTCGATGACGATGAAGGGATCGCGGTTCGGGTCCTGGCGCGCGAAGGTCTGGCTGCTGCCGAAGAGGCGCCTCCGGGGCGCGAGCGCCACCGGCGCGGCCATGACCAGCGTCGCCGCCAGGGCCACCGCAAAGGCGAGGCCGGCCCCCCTGGCCACGGACAGCTCTCGGGCATTCTCGGCCCTGGCTCCCCCGACATGACCCCAGAGCTTACCGTCAAGTGCAGCGGGCCCCGCAGCGCGGTTCGAGAGCGTACGAGGGAACGCGGTGCAGTGTCCGGACGGCCTGGACTAGAATGCTCCGTGCGCGCCGAGCTGCCTCGAGCGACGTCGTTCCTGCTGGCCGCGCTGGCCTGGAGCCTCGGGCTGTTCGCCCTGCTGCGCAGCCCATGGGTGGAGAGCGGCTCGTCCTTCCCCTCACGCGGCTCCAGCAGCACGCCGCGGATTACTACGCTGGCCGCCCCACGGTGCCGATCGCAGTCACCCCCGAGTGCAGCGGGACCGACGTGCTCGCGCTGTGCCTCGCGGCCATCCTCGCCTGCCCGGTCCCCTGGCGCGCCCGCCTCGCCGGGGCCACGGGCGGCATCGCCCTCGTCCTGGCCCTGAACACCGTGCGCATCGCGACCCTCGGCCGCGCCGCCGCCTCGCCGGCGCTCTTCCAGGCTCTCCATCTCCAGGTCTGGCCCGCGATCCTCGTCCTCGCTACCGCAGGCTACGTCTTCGCCTGGATGCGAAGCACCCTGGGAGCGACCGGGCGGACGGAGGAGGGTGACACCGAAGACAGGACGCGCTCTCCCCGCTCGGTGCGGCGCTTTGCGCCTCGGGCCGCGGTGCTCCTCGTCGCCTTCGCGCTCTGCGACCCCTGGATCGCGCGGAGCGAAGCCCTGCTCGAAGCCGGCGCATGGACGGCCCGCGCGGCCGCCTTCTTCCTCACCGCCGCGGGGCTTGCCGCCGCGGCTTCCGGCAACGTGCTGGCCACGAGCCGCGGGGCCTTCATGGTGACCCCCGAGTGTCTCGCCACGGCTCTCATCCCGCTCTATGTCGCGGGCGTCCTCACTGTTCGCCTGACCTGGCGCTGGCGCGCCGTGGCCCTGATGGCCGCGCCGCCGCTCTTCGCCGCTCTCGCCATCGCCCGCCTGCTCTTGCTGGCTCTTCCCCCCGCCCTCGCGGCCTCGCCCTTGTTCCTCGTGCACGGCTTCCACCAGCTCGTGCTGGCCGTCATCGGCGTGGTGCTGCTCGCCCTGTGGCGGGAGCCTCCGGCGCCCCGGAGGTGGGCGCGGGCCGCCGGGCGCGCCGGCGCGGCTCTGGGTGCCGCCGCGATCCTCGCCATCGTCACCGGCGCCGCCCTCACGAGCGCGGTGCTCGGCGCCGCGCGGGCCGTCGCTTCCCTGGCCCCGCACACGCTGACGGAGCTGGCCGCTCCCGGGGACGCCCAGGGGGCCCTGGCCCTCCTGCCTGCTTACCAGGCGGCCCTGCTCCTCGCCCTCGGGATGACGGCCTTCGCGGGCTGGCGGCGCCTCCTGTCGGCCTTCGGCGTGCTGCTCGCCTCCCAGGTCGTGTTCCTCGTGGTCCTCGGAGAGCTGGCTGACCACGCGGGGCTGGTGGCCCACGCGCTCCTCCTGCGGGCGTGGGCCGTGGGAGTGCCGGTCGTCCTCACGCTGGTGATGCTCCGCGCCGGGCAGCCCGCGGCGGGGACGCTCGCGCCCCTGCGGCCGGCGGCCGATGGTCCCCGCTAGCCTCAGCGCCGCCTATCGCCGCTTCTGGCACGAGGTCGGGGACGACTTCCCCGACCTCGGCGGCGCCGCCTCCACCGCCTACTACTTCGAGAACGAGAAGAGGCTGCTCTCCGAGCACGTCCCCGACCTGGGCCGGTGCGCGGTGCTCAAGACCGACCTGTGGGACGAGGTCAAGAACACGCGCATCCTGCAGTGGGTGCACGGGCAGGGGGCGGCCGTCTTCGGCGTCGACATCTCCGAGCCGATCGTCCGGCAGGCCCGGGCCGCGTTCCCGGACGCGGGCCTGCGCGCGGCGGTGGCCGACGTGCGGCGCCTCCCGTTCCGCGACGGGAGCTTCGACGCGGTCTACTCCATGGGCACGATCGAGCACTTCCGCGACCCCGAGACGGCGCTACGCGAGATCCACCGCGTGCTCGGCCGGGCGGCCGCGCGGTGGTGGGAGTGCCGAACCGGTGGGATCCCTTCCTCCGCCCGCTCCTGGCGGCCGTCCTCCAGGCGCTCGGCCGCTACAGCTACGGCTACGAGCGGTCCTTTTCGCGCCGCACTCTCCGGCGGATGCTCGAATCGGCCGGCTTCGAGGTCGTCGCCGAGACCGCCATCCTCTTCGTGCCGGGCTGGCTCCGGATGGCCGACCTGGCCTTACACTGCTACTTCCCGCGGCTCGCTCCCGTGACGGCCGCCCTCCTCACGCCCTTCGCGTGGCTCGATCGGCACGTGCCGCCCATGCGGCGGCACGGCTATCTGCTCGCCTCGGTGGGGGTGCGGCGGCTGAGAGCCACTTCGCGCCAAGGCTCTACCGGTCAGCTTGGCGCCGGTGTCTGACCCTCCACTGCACGCCGCACGCATGGCGCGAACCAGACGCGGCCGGCGCGCTACGAGGCGATCGTACCCGCGGCCGACGGGCCGGGCGCGGCATCAGCGACCACGTCGATGGATCTACCGGGCGCGACATGCCGCGTCCGGACAGCCGGTTCTCCGGTCAGCGACCGTCGATGTGCAGGCCGTGCGCGCGCGTCGGGGACCTGACGAATCCCGCGCAGCAGCGGGGCAGAGCAGGCGGCGCGACCTCCGGTGCGACTGCGACGGTCAGGACCGGGCCTAGTTCCCGAGCCGGGGCGTGCAGCTCCAGCGTCGAGGACGGCCGTGGCTGGCCAAATCGCCCGACGCGCCTGGCGGCTGCGGCAGGGCAGTGTTCGCGAAGACGGCATCGCGTGGCGCATGACTCGCCAACGCCATGCCAAGTTCTTCGCCGAGGTGGCGCGAGCCCTTCGGCCAAGCGCCGCCCTGGGTGCACCGACTCCAGACGGAAGAGCGCGCACGGCTCGCGGTCGAGGACGCCTGTCTCGGCCGCCGAGCTCATCGCGGCGAACCGCCGCATGTCCGGACGAGGCGCCGGCCCGCGCCGATCTACTGCCTGACGGTCGGCGCCGCTGACCACGGCCACGCGAGGCCATGCGCAGGACGGCGCGAAGCCGCACGTGCTGGCCAGGGCGAATCGAGCCTCAGCCGCGGTACACGGACGTCGGCCGGCCTGGTCGGGCTCCTCGACGATCTGGTCGACAGCCGCGAGGAGCTGGACCGCCAGGCTCCCGCCCGAGCCATTCGCCGAAGCGGCGCATCAGCCGGCGGGTGCGACCGGCCGGGTAGCTCCGGCCCGAGCACCGACCGGAGGCGCGCGCTCGGGCAGCGGCGGTCGGGGCAGGCAGGCTGCTGCACCCCCCGATTGTCTGTCCGGTGGCGGCTATTGTGATCGCGGCGGTGAGCGACGCGGCTCTTCCCTGCAGGTTCATGGCGTCCCCCAGGCTGACCGCGGCGTTCGCGATGACAGTTCCTGGGAAGTTGACGCCATTGAGAGTCGCGGCGGTGCCGACCCGCCAGAACACCAGGCAAGGGTCAACGCCGTTCAGGGTCACAGTCGACAGGACGTTGGCGGTGAGCGAGGTCGGCACGTTGAAAATGTAGACCCCTGCTCCGGTGAGGGTGAAGTTCGTGCTGGCTCCAATGTCAGCCGTCGTCGCGAATGTATAGACGCCTGGGCCAAGATTGGTGCCGCCCAGTCCCGCCGGTATCAGGGTACCCGCCTGGCCGGCTAGATTCAGGTACGCGGCGGTGGCATCAACCTGAGCCTGCTGCACTACCGCATCAGCCGCCAGGTGTATCGTCCACGGTGCAATCGTGCTCAACCCTGCGCCAGTGATCGAAGGGGTTGGGTACGAACCAACATCTCCGGCGACCACAGTGGTGCCGTTGGCGGTCACTCCCTGGGCAGCCAAGATCCCGAACTGCTGGAAGACCCCCAGTGGTGGGGCCACCTGGGCCAGTGCTGGGGAGGGTCCATAGAAAAGCGCGGCAAACGCCAGTGCCGCCAAGGAACTCAAGTACCGGCGCTTCATCTTGATTCTCCCTTCCCGGGTCGTTGATTCGACCTCAGTCCAGCTTCGTCAGCCGCCAGAGGGGAGAGGCCCTCGATCGGGGAATCTCCCGGGAGGCGGAGGACCGCGGGAATTCTGAAGAAAGCCGCGATCGGAATCAAGAGGAAACGGGGGCGAAGTGGCCGCTCACCGCTCCTCTCGGGACGGAATGTACGTGGACCTGGGCGGCGCCGAGGGCGTCGGCCAGCCGCGCCGGCCAGGGCCACTCCTGGGACGGCTGGCAGCAAAAGAGGTCGAACGCGGCGAAGCCGCGCTCCGGGAAGGTGTGGCAGGCCAGGTGCGACTCACTCAGGAGTAGCACGCCCGTGATCCCTCCCTGGCCGGGGAACACGTGCCAGACCGGCTCGCCCACGGGGTGCAGCCCCAGCTCGTCGACGATGCGGGCGAACAGCCGGCCCAGGGCCGCGCACGAGCGCAGCGAGGAGGGATCGCACCCGTGCGCGTCCACGATCCACTCTGTGCCGAGGACGAGGTCGGGCAAGGTGCGGCCAGTAGACCGCAGCCCACCGCCTGCCGTCAAGGGCCCTCACCCGGTCGCCGCGCTCGCTTACTTCTCCTTGGTCTCGATGTCCGTGCTCACCTGCCTCACGCCGGGGATGCCGTACGCCATCTCGATAGCCTGAAGCTCGTGCGCAAGGCCCACTGTGTGTCCGGTGAGGAACACGAGGCCGTTGTCGACCGACTTCACCTTGATCCCTTCGAGGTTCTTGTCCGTCTTCAGCGATTTCTCGACCGCTTCTTCGACGTCCTTGTCAGCGGCCTTCACCGACTTCTGGCTGGACTCCTTCACGACCTGCAGCAGGTTCCGGACGTCCGTCACGCCGCCGACGGCGCGAACCGTGGCTTCGGCCTTGTCCTTCACCGCCTCGCTGTCGACCGTCCCGTGGAGCGTCACCTTGCCGTGCTCCGTCTCGACCTTGACGGCGTTGCGGCCCGCTCCGTCCGTGGTCATCAGCGCGATCCTGATCTTCGTCGTGGTCCAGGTGTCGTCGCTCGCCTGCGCAGAGCCAACACCGGCGCCCCAGATCAAGAAAAGAGCAACCAGTGTCAGCGTCAGCTTTCTGCTTGAGCTCATCACGCCTCCTCTATAAAGCGCCGCCTAGCCCGCCACGCAGCGGTCGGCGGCGGCTGCATTGGCATTGGCAACCTCCGTGCCAACCCGGCAGGTGCCGCGACCGTGGGCTCGGGCGCGACGCCGGTTGCGTGCAGTCCTTCAGCGGGCGGGCGCGGCTGCCGAGGGCGCCGCCTGCACTGGTGCGGGCCCGCGCGCGGCGGGTTCAGGGCACGGGCGTCGCGGTCGACTGGGCGCGGCGGATCGGCTGGGGCGCGACCTCGACGCCGGAAAGGTGCTCGGCCGCGGCTCCGCCGGCACCAACCTGCAGCGTCGACGTGACCTCGAGGACGTCATCCTCCTCGACGGCCATCCGGATCGCGCGAGCCACCTCCTCGTGACTGTCGACGCGGCCTTTCAGGCTCACCCGGCCGTCCTCGGTGCCGATCTCGATCTCGCGGGCCTTGAGCTCCGGGTCGAGGGCGAAGCGGGCCTTGAGCCTCGCCGTGGTGCGGGCGTCACGCGTGCTCTCCTCGAGCTGGCGGCCCGCTTCCGCGACCTTGCGGCGCACGACACGGCCGGTCGCTCTCAGCTCCTGGGCGATACTCTCGACGCTCAAGTCCAGGTCGGAGAGTCTCCCGCGGGCCGTGCGCTCCGCCGTCGCGGACCCTCCCCGTGTTTCGTTCCCGGTCTGCCCTGCCGCCGCGACCAGGCCCAGCCGGTCCAGTATCGGCGCGCGGAACACCCACACGACGGCGACTACGAGCACGAAGAGCAGGAACAGGCGAAACAAGAAACGCATGGGAGCCTCCGTTCCCTCTGGACAAGCAAGACCCGGGCCACGCTTCTCAAGCCTAGTCCTGTCGACGAATCGTCTTGCAGCAGCGGAAGCCGAGGTGGTAGTTCTCGTGGCTCTTCGCATCCATCACGCGGCTCCCGTGCCAGAACGGCGCGCGCCAGCGGCACCAGTCCTCGTGGGCACGGTAGCGGTCGAAGATGAACCAGCTCCCCTTCATCTCCGTGACGCCCAGCGTCCGGCTGCCACGGCTCGACATCTGGCTCTCGTCCAGCGGGAGGTTCATGTGCTCGGCGGCGTTGCCGTTGAGGTCGTACACGCCTGACGCGCTGTGGCACGCGGGGAAGAAGCCGGCGGGGAAGGTGTTCGATCCGCAGTGGGCCCATTCGCCGCCGCCGCAGCCCGGGGTCTTCTGGCTCGACGCCGCGCAGACGCCCGTCCGGTAGGCCGGGCCGTAGCTCCACGACTTGCTCGCCGCGTGGGCGCGGTTGTGGGCGGCGCGCATGGACTCGACGGCGGAGACCAGGTCTCGGCCCTTGGCCAGGTCGAAGCGATAGTCGGGCTCCTCCAGGCTGCCGGCGCAGGCGCCCTCCCACTCGTGGGCGTCGCAGAGCCGCTTGCCCTCCGCCTCGCACAGCAGCGCGGCCTCACGGGCCCGCACCCAGACGACCGGATAGGCGCAGGGGATGTCCGGGAACTCGAAGCGGTCGATGCAGGCGCGGGCGTCCTGCGGCTTCTCCCGCGAAGGATCGTAGAGCGGGGCCATGTAGCGGGCACCGCAGATGCGGTCGGATTCGGGCTGCTCGTAGGAGACCCCGGCCTCGCGCAGCTTCGCGACGCACGCTTCCGGAGTCGCGGGATGCTCGGTCACGGCCGGGTTCCCCTGGCCGATGACGGCGGAACCGGCGAAGACCTCGCGGATCCGCCGCATCGACTCGTCGCTCAAGCCGTGGACCTGCTGCAGCTCCCGCAGCAGGTCCTCGTTGCGCTGGGGCCCGGAGGGGGGCGACGGGGCTGCCGGCCGGGCCAGGGCGAGCATCGCGACGCAGCAGCGACGAGACGCGCCGTCCGGCTCACCGAGGGCCGCGCCGCAGCAGGTAGAAGAAGTCCCGGTTGTCGGCGACGCTGACGAAGCGCGGCAGCGGCTGGCCGTCCCTGGACCCGTCGACGACGCCCATGCCGTCGATGAGATGCTGCGTGAGCAGCCGGGAGCCCTGCATGCGATAGACGGCCATGTAGGTGTGCTCCAGCGCGTTCATGTCCAGCAGCATCGCGTAACGGCAGCCGCAGGCCTGGAACACGCGCGCCATCGAGGAGGGCGTGGCGCTCGAGAAGTAGCCGTAGACGAGGAACTGCTTCCCCTGCGACTCCTGCAGGCAGAGCCCGGCGCGCAGCGTGCGCAGCTGCTTGTCGGCGGAGCCGGACCAGTTGCCGGGGCCCCAGTCCCGGACGCGGGAGCCGGGGACGGTTCGTTGCGAGCCCGCGTCGCGCTCCAGGATGGCGACGCCGTTCTGGCGCGCATAGCGAATCCGCGGGAGAAGTCGGCGTCGTCCTGCCTCGGTCCACGTCTCGAGGTCGACGCGGCCGTCGTCGAAGACGACGACCGTGGCGAGCCCCGGCTGGAGCTTGCTCAGGACGACGCCGTTCTCGACGAAGCCGTAGTGGCTGCCGTGGTCGATCATGGCCAGGTCGGACATCCGGAAGGCGCCGTGCGCGCGCTTGAAGCCACCGGTGAACGTCGCGGCGACACGGCTCGGCCTCCATCGGGCTCAGCATCCCGGTCCTGACCAGTGGCTCGATCGTCTCGATGCCGTCCGGTCCCGTCAAGGCGTCGTCGCGGACCGCCGGGAGGACCATGTCGGACCAGCCGACACGCGGGTGGTCGGTGCCCAGGCGAAAGCCGAGGTCGAACTGCTCGAGGTCGAAGGCCACGAGATAGACGAGGGCCGCGGACTCGACCGGATCGAGGGCCGCAACGCGGCCCTTCTGGTCCGTCGATGACCTCCGGGGACACCAGGTCCGGCCGGAGGGTGGTCACGAAGATCCCCGGGTTGTCCTGCGCCGGATACCAGCGGCCGACCGCCACGCGGCCGGCCGCTCCGCCGTCGAGGCCGATCTCGAGGTCGACCGGCACCAGCAGCCGATCGAAGGCGGCCGGGCTCACCAGGGGCGGAACCGGACCGCTCGGCGACTCCGCGGGCGGCTTCACGGGTGCCGTGGCCAGGCTCGAGGTAGCGAGGTAGGCGTCCCGGTAGAACAGGTCGCGGACGAGCACGGTGATCTCCTCGCCCTGCCACACGTGATCCCGCAGCAGGTCGACGACGCGCTCCTTGGGAGTCCGGTGGCCTTCGACCGGGTTCCGGAGGTAGAGCATGCCGCCGCAGAGCGGCGCATAGGCGAGCCGGGAATCGCGCGCGTCCGCCAGTGGAGTGGCCGTCCCCGCGGGCCAGAGCTCGCACAGGAACCTCTCGTTCGATTCACTCCCCCCCCGCTCGATGACGATCCCCGAGCGGTACGCGGGATCGAGCCGCAGGCGTGCCCCGCTGGGATTCTCGAGGTGATAGGTGGCGCTCTGACCCGTCGGCTGTCTCCAGGCGGAGCAGGTACCAGGTTCCGATCCGCGGGTTCAGGTCGATCAGGCTGGCCACGGCCGGGCTGCCCGCGAAGTCGTCGACCGTCAGGCGCGTGAGCTCGCGGAATTGCTGGAGCTCGACGACCGACTTCTGACGGTTCGCCCGGTAGTCCTCGATCTGGTCCCGAGACGGCAGCCGGGCGAGCTCGCCGAAACGTCCTCATCTCATCCGGAGCCACGCGCGCCAGACGGAGTGGAATGCCCAGCGGCAGCCGACCCGGCGCCTGCGGCGGCGGCCAGATCGGTGTGGAGGCCGCTCCAGGCGATCAGGCAGGCCGCCGTCAGGGCCAGCACAGAGGATCACGAGCCGAGCAGAGACCGCTCGGCTGCGGCGAGCCGATGCGTCCGAAACCTCACGACTTACTGGGACTCTCTGACGCAATCGCTCGACCTCAGGAAGACCTCCTGCACGAATCGTGCCAGGCCCGGCTTGACATGCGAGGCCAACGGGACGACGCTAGCAGTGTGATGTCCAAGCCGGTGACGGTCGCGCGCCGGCTTCGTGCTCGCCTGCGCGGCTTTCGGCGCTTTCGCCTCCACTCCCAACACCGTCCGCGCCGCTCCCCTCTCACAGCCGCTTCTGAGACTGCCCGCACGCCCCGCCGACGCCATCGGGGGATCGGAGTTCGCGCGGCGCACGAGCGGTCTCTCGAGCGCGGACCGCGACCGCGCGGTCGTCGCCGAGCTGGAACGCGGCAACATCCCTTCGTTCCTGGGCCACCTGACGCCGGTGAAGCTGGCGACCCACGCTGCCGACGGGCCGACGGTGGCGGCCACGATCTGGGTGACGCCCGACTACCTGGCCATCGGGTCGGACGACGACTTCCTCTACGTGCCTCTCACCTACTACTCGGCGACGATCGTCGCGGACCGCTTCGGCTCCGTCCTGCCCACCGCGAGGATGGTCGACGCGATCTACGAGCAGTCGGCCCACCACCTGACGCCTGCCCCGCTGCCTGCCGGTCCCTTGATGCGCTCGAACCTCTACCTGTAGAAGCATCAGCAGCGGATCGACGAGCAGCGCTCGGGCCTGCCTCTCGGGGAGCTCATCTCGGGTCACAAGAAGGACCTCGTGCTGAGCAACCGGCTGCGCCAGCTCCCCGGTCGGGTCGCCATCTATGGCTGGCACAGGGCGCCGGGCGATCCCATCCAGCCGCTGAGCACCGTCCACGGAGCCCAGTACGTCGACTACAGCCACGGCGTCCGCCTCGTCAGCACGACCGTCGTCGTCGACGGCCGACCCCGCTCGATCTACGACGCGCTCCAGGACTCGCAGATAGCACCCGTCCTGAGCCGCGAGGGCGTGACGCGGGATCCCTGGGGCTTGATGCACCCGCGCGTCTCGGGGCCTGGCCTCGCGCCGGCCGACCCGTTTCCCGTCGCCCGAACGCGGTAGAGCAGCCGCCAGAACGGCTGGCCGAGCTCGAGGCCCACTCGCGTGCCCTCGACATCGTGCAAGGAGTCGAGACGCCGGCACTACCGCAGCGCGTGCACTTGCTCGTCTGATCATTACGGACGGCCTCGAACGCCCCAGCCCAGCCCCGTCGTCAGTGTTCGCCGCATTCCTGGTCGCCTCTCCTGCTTGGATGCTCACGTGGGTCTACTGCAACCCGCATGCCACCCACAACGCGTGAATCACCAGGCGACTGCGGCACGGGCCTCGCCCGGGCGAGGAGCAATCTACAAAGCGCCTTCTGCCGGAGGCCGAGACCCCGACGCAGGCTCAGGGCTTCGTGTCGGGCTGCACCTGGACGGAAACGCTCGACCAGAGTGTCGCGGTCTCGATGCGGAGGCTCTCCGCCGTCAGCCGGAGCCCGACGGTGCGCTGGCCCACCTTGACCGACTTGTGCAGGCGGGCCGGAAGGCTCACGGTGCGGAAGATGGAGTCCGGCAGGCGGACCTTGATGCCCCTCGCGGCCAGCTCCCTGAGACGCACGAGACCCTTGTCGGGGTCCATCAGCGTCCCGCACTTCCCGGAGGTGTCCTGGGAACGCAGCGCTGCCTCCACGACACCCCACGAGCGCGCCGTGAGATCCAGCTTGAGCCGGATCCGCCGATCGGGAAAGACCGGCGTCGCGGTCAGGCTCTCCCCGGTGTTGTGGAGGCGCAGCGCACCCGACACGAGATGGCGTTGCGCCAGCACGCGGCCCCGGATCTCCCGGGTCAGCTCGAAGTCCTTGCAGACGACGTTCGCGAGCCCCGCCGAGTCCCAGCCGAAGCGGAGCGTCGCGTCTCCCTCCGTCTCCTGAACGTCCACCGGCAGCTCGACGTCGATCAGGTCGGGGCCGCGCAGAGAGACGCGCGGCGAGCCCGCGCGAAGCTGACCCGTCAGATTCCCGAGGTCGACGCTCACGCTCCATTCGCCGATCTTGATGCGGCCGAGGAACGTCTTCCTGCGCAGCTCTCCCGAGCTGTGGCCTTCGACCTCGCTCAGGTCCACCGTGACCCGATCCAGATAGCGCCGGGCCACGTTCCCGGCGAGCTCCTCGATGAGGCCCGAGCGGATCGCCAGCACCACCTGCCCACGGTCGGCGAAGGCCGAAGCCACGAGCGGCTCGGTGGCGGCCGCCTTCTCGAGCCGCTCGTGGAGACGGTCGTGGGCGTCCTTGAGCAGCGCCATCCGCGCCGGATCGTCCGGCGGGGCCTTCGTGGCGCAACCCGCGAGCGCCACGGCCGCCACTGCGAGAACGAGCGGCGAAGGCGCCCTCAACGCGCCGCCTCGGGCTTCGCCGGACGGGGTGCGAGAGCGGCATCCACGAAGACCCAGAGCCGTCCACCGAACGCCTTGACCTGCTGCACGGCGATCGTGAGCGGGAGGTTCTCGGCCGCGATCTGCAGGCGCTTCGACTCCACCGCCGGAATCGACAGGCGGTCCTCGACGCTGACCGGGATCTCGAGGGAGCCGAGCAGCAAGGCGAGCCCACCGCGGGTGAGCGCCTCGGTGAGCCGGCCGACCGGATCGTTGTGGCCGAGGGCCCTGGCGTCCTGCGCCTCGACGCCCAGGATGCTGACACGGCACTCGAGGACGCCCGAGACCGGGCGGAGCTCGACGACGTCGATCGCCGCGAGGACCGTGACCTGCGATCCCACCGAGGCGCCGCCCACGCTGGCCGTGCCCGTCATGCTCACGAGGGCGACGCCATCCCCGAAGGTGGTGTCGGCGGAGTCGATCTTCACGTGAAAGCCGCTGCCGACATCGGCCTCGAGGGGCGTGACGGCGCGGAGCAGGTCCTGGACGAGGACCTGATCGACGACGATCAAGACCCCCTTGAAATCCAGCAGGGTGCCGTTCTCGGCCGCCGTGGCCAGCTTCACGAGCTCCTCGTTCTGCCGCGACAGCAGCGCCTCCCGCGCGGACATGCGGGGTGGGCGGCCGGGCCGCATCAGCCGCAGCAGAACGAAGGCCAGGACCAGGATGGCGAGGCCCACGACGACGGCGGCCAGCGATGCGTAGGCGGCGCACGCGGCTGGAGGTTGCAACAACTGCGCCAGCGGACCTGGGGGCGAGTGCGTGTCGGACGGGGCTAGTCTCGGCCGAGCGCCGGCCGCCAGTCGGAGCCGCTCTTCACGTATTCGACGAAGCGGGCCTCATGGAAACCCTTGCCGTCCCAGACCCGGAGGGAGAAGCCGAGGCGCTGCGAGGAAAGCCGAATCACGTTGTAGCCGTTGGCTCGTTCCGGACGCGGTGGGAGACCGCGGTCCCGGCCTGGGCCACCAGGATCCCCCGCCGGATGTCGACGTGATGCGTGCGTATGTCGCCGGTGTAACCGCGGTGGAGGTGCCCGGCGAGGACCAGATCGACTCCGCAGGCCTCGGCTGCCTGGAGAGCCTCGGCGGCCCGACCTACGAGCGGAGGCGACGGGTCCCCAGGGGGCGGCAGGAACGGGTGGTGCGTCACGAGCACCTTCGATACGTGCGGCGGCAGGGGACCCAGCCTCCGTCGAAGGCCGTCGATCTGGGCCAGGGAGATGCGCCCGTCCTTCCAGGTGTTGGAGCGGGCGGTGTTCATCCCCAGGACCGCCAACGCGTCCGTCGAGAAGAAGGGATCCACCTCCTCGTCGATGTAGCGCCGGAAGCGAGCGAGCGGACGGGCGAAGCGCGTCACAGAGGTCGAAGAGGGGAATGTCGTGATTGCCGGGGACGACCAGCCTGGGAAACGGGATGCGATCCAGGAAGAGGCGTGCGGCCATGAACTGCTTCCGCCTGGCCCGCTGCGTCAGGTCGCCGCTCACGACCACCAGCGAGGGCTCGACCGACGCGAGGTCTTCGAGGAGGCCCTCCACGATATCGGGGCTCTCGGTCCCGAAATGGAGGTCGGAGATGTGCGCGAGGGTGGTCATGGCGCCCCCGGAGCAGCGTCCGGCATCGGGGCCAGCACGCGCAGGGCCCGCGGGCGGATGATGTAGCGTATCGGCGAGGCCATCCACGCCACCTCCCCGTCGAGGGAGACCCGCAGGGAGCGGCGGCGAGTCCGGATCTCGATTCCCGGAAGCGTGAACGAATGGAAGTCCCGGTCCTGCTCCAAGCGCCCCAGGAGCGCCCGGAAGAAGAGCCGGAGCAGCCCCATGCGCCCCGCGTCCTGCGTGAGGTAGATGCTCAACTCGCCTCCTTGCAGGCTCGTGCGCGTCCCCAGGGAGAACCCGCTCATCTCGTAGCGGTTGTTGCCCACGAAGACGAAGGGCGTGGTCAGCGCGACGGCTCGGTCGTCGACCTGCAATGTGACGTCGAGGAGAGGAAAGCGTCGAACGACGTCCACACAGGCGTTGAACATGGCCGGCCACTTGCCCCCGCCGTGCCGATGACGCAGCTCCTCGCGATGGGCCACGGCAGAGGGGTAAAGCCCGATGGAGGAGTTGTTCAAGAAGATGCGGCCGTTCACCTCTCCGACATCCACCTCCGTGACGTGCCCCCTCTCGATCGTCCCCACCGCTTGATCGAGATCCAGGGGGATGCCGACGTCCTTGGCGAAGTGGTTGAGCGAACCGAGGGGCAGGATGCCGAGGGGTTTGTGGCCACTCAACAGCGCCGCCGCACCCGTACTCAGGGTGCCGTCACCGCCGCCGAAGACGACCACGTCCGCGTCCGAGGCGGCCGCCGTTCGTGCGGCTGCGGCAAGGCCCTCGTGGCTGATCACGAGGATCTCCGCTTCCAGGCTGGTGCGCGCGAACGCTTCCCGCACGCGTGAGACCGTGGCGGAGGCTGCCGAGCCCACGATCGACCCGGCGGATGCGTTCAAGACCACCGTGGCCTTCATGGCCGGAGGCCTCCGGGCAATCCGGCACTGCCTTCAGCTGGCGACCCCCAGTCTCCGCCCTTCGTCGGGCCGGGTAAGCCCTGACCGGACGGAGCTGGCGGTAGACGGTGGCGCCGCTCTTCAGACCCTTCCACAGAGCGAGGACCACGCCGAGCGGGCGCAGCGGCTTCACGAGCATCATGGCCCCGAGCCGAGCGATCCCGCGAAGCTGATCGAGCGTGCTCTCGAGGTCGGCGGCCACGCGTGGAATGTGCTCGGCTACGCCGTCGGTCCAGTCGGCGACGTTGTCGATCACGCGGCCGAGCCGCTCGAGGCGCGGGGCGAGCGCGCGCAGCTCGCGTTCAGCCTCGCTACAGCGCCCCTCGAGGCGCCGCACGGCCAGGAGAACGCTGACGAGGGCGGCCGCTTGGACCGTTGTCGCGATCGCGACGACGCCGAGGACGATGATGAGCAGTGTCTGATCGGGCATGGGTGTTTGTCTCCCGCCAGCGATCAATGCCCGAGAGGCCCGGTGCGGGCCGACGCGACGCGCTCCCTCCAGCCCGCGGCGATGTCGTGCCTTTCCTGGCAGGCGAGGCACAGAGCGGCGAAGGGCAGCGCTCGGAGACGCGCGTCTCCGATCCCGCACCGGCAATCGGAGCACGTGCCGAACTCGCCGGCCTCGAGACGCTGGAGCGCCGTCTCGATCCCCTGCACCGTCCGGGACGTGAGCTCCAGCACCGAGAAGCCGACGCCCTGCTCCTCGGCATCCAGGGAGTGCTCCTCAAAGTCCATCACACCCGACGTCGCGGTCGGCAGGCTGTCCCGAAGGATCTCGCTTGCGGGTCCGAAGGATGGCTGTCTTGCCGGCTGAGCAGTCGCTCGAGCTCCAGATGTCGTGCGCGATCTGCGCCTCGAATTCGATGAATCGTGGTTGCCATGGCATTTTCCTCCTGGACTCAGGGAGTCTCCTCAGGGCGCCTCACGTCCGCCACCTAGGGACACGCTCCTGGTGGTTCCAGCGCTCTGCCGCCGCATCAGGCAACCTCCGTGCCACCGCCGCGGACCACGGTCTCGGCCAGATCAGCGCGAGTGGGAGCGCGGGCGTGAGGCGGTTGGACAGGAACAATGTAGAAACCGGATTCCACACTGAGCTGGGGATCCGCTGTCACGCGCTCCCTCTGATGGCGGCCGCGCGCCCAGGCGAGCGGCACGCCGGTTGCAAAGCGCACCAGTAGAATCGGGCGCGAGGAGGCAAGTCGCGCGCGACCGCCGTCGGCGAGAGAAGGGCCAATCTGGTGGGGAGTGAGGCGACGGAGCGGATGGGCGGTTGGCTCGCCGGAGCGGTCCCGCGGAGACGCAAGGGGCTACGCGATCGGCCTCCTGGCCGTGGTCCTTGCCGCCGCCGTCGAGCTGGCCCTCGATCCCTTCGTCGACACGAAGAGCGCGTTTCTGCTGCTCCTGGGCGCCGTGATGACCGCGGCCTGGTTCGGCGGACTCGGGCCGGGGCTGGCGACCACGCTGCTGGCGGCCGTCGCCAGCGCCTCCCTCTTCGTGCCGGCCGGCGGTCTCGTCGACGACCGTTCATGCCGGGGACGCCCTCAGCCTCGGCCTCTTCCTCGTCGAGGGCAGCCTGATCAGCCTCCTCGTCGCTCAGCTCCGCGCGGCTCGCGACCAGGCCGGCTCGGCACAGGGCGAGCCCCGGGCAACTCGGCCGAGGGCCAGAGCGCGGCGACGACCGCTCAGGAGCTTCAAGCGGAGATCGCGACCCTCGACCGGCTGGGGCTGACGCTGGCCGGCCAGCTCGACCTGGAACGGCTGGTCAAGGCCGTGACCGACGCCGGCGTCGCGGTCACGGGCGCCGCGTTCGGGGCCTTCCTGTACCGGGACGCGTCCGGCGTCTGGACCCACTGTGTCTCGGGAGCTCCTCCGGAGGCCTTCGTCGACTTCCCCCTGTCTCAGGATGCCGAGGCCTTCGGATCGCCCTTCCAGGGCGCCGTCTCGCGCAGCGACGACCTCGCCATGCGACCCTCGCTATGGCCAGAACCTCCCGTTCAAGCAGATGCCGCCCGGCCATTCTGCCCGCACGGAGCTATCTCGCGGCGCCGGTGCGCTCCGGCACCGGCGACCTGCTCGGCGGCCTCTTCTTCGGACATCCCGATCCCGGGGTCTTCCACGCGCGCGACGAGCGCCTGATCGCCGGCCTCGCGGCCCACGCGGCCATCGCCGTCGACAACGCGCACCTCTACCGCGAGGCGCAGGAGGCGCGCGCGGTGGCCGAGGCGGCCAGCCGGCGTGAAGGACGAGTTCCTGGCGACCCTGTCGCACGAGCTGCGGACGCCACTGACCGCGATCGTCGGGTGGGCCTACCTGCTCCAGCGCGGCCAAGCTCTCTCCCGACGAGATCGACGCGTCGCCGTCGACACGATCATCCGGAACGCCACCGCGCAGAACCAGATCATCGACGAGCTGCTCGACGTGTCGCGGATCATCACCGGCAAGCTCCAGCTCGATCTCCAGCCCGTGGAGATCGGCGCCGTCGTGAAGGCGGCGATCGGGACGGTGACGCCCGCGGCCAACGCCAAGGGCGTACGGCTCCAGCTCATCCAGGACCCGGCGGGAAGCTACGTCATGGGCGATCCCGAGCGCCTTCAGCAGGTGTTCTGGAACCTGCTGTCCAACGCCGTGAAGTTCACGCCGAAGAACGGCCGGGTCCGGGTGAGCGTCCAGTCCATCGGCTCGCACGTCGAGGTCGTCGTCGCCGACACCGGCCTGGGCATCGACGCCGCGTTCCTGCCCCACGTCTTCGACCGCTTCAGCAGAGAGACTCGTCGAGCACGCGGTCCGTCCGCGGCCTCGGCCTGGGACTCTCCATCGCGCGACAGCTGGTCGAGCTGCACGGCGGCAGCATCCAGGCCGAGAGCCCGGGGCTCGGCCAGGGCTCCACGTTCACGGTGAGGTTCCCCCGTTCCCCGGTCACGGCCACGCCGCTCGAACGGGCGCGTCTACTCGCAGGCGGACCGGAGCGTCGGACTGGAGGAAGCGCCCGACCTCACGGGGATCCGGGTGCTGATCGTGGAGGACGACGACGACGCGCGGGCGCTCGTGGCGAAGGTGCTCGAGGGTCAGGGCGCCACCGTCGAAGGCGGTCTCTTCCGCGCGCGAGGCGCTCGACGTCCTGGAGAAGGAGCGGGTCGACGTGCTCCTGAGCGACATCGAGATGCCGGGCACCGACGGCTACCAGCTGATCCAGGAGCTGCGCCTGCGCCCGTCGCAGCAAGGCGGGTCCGTCCCGGCGGCGGCCCTGACGGCCTATGCCCGCACCGAGGATCGCCTGCGCGCGCTGCGCGCCGGCTTCCAGCTACACTTGTCCAAGCCCGTGCAGCCTGCCGAGCTGATCACGGTCGTCGCCAGCCTGGCGGCCCGCCGCAACTGATGAGCGACAAGCCCGCCGACGGCGCGCGGCCGCCCGAGAGCGACGAGGAGCTCGCGAGTTCCTCGATCACGCCCCGGTCGGCTTGTGCTGGGTGGGTCCCGACGGGCGCATCCTCTGGGCGAACCGGACCGGGCTGGAGCTGCTCGGGTGCTCCGAGCCCGAGTACGTCGGCCACCACATCGCCGAGTTCTTCATCGAGCCGCGAGACCGCCGCCGACATCCTCGGCCGGCTCGCCCGCGGGGAGACGGTGATCGGCTATGAGACCGGCCTGCGAACCAAGGACGGCTCCATCCGGCAGGTCCTGATCGGGGCGAAGCGGCCTCTTCCGCGACGGCCGGTTCGTCCACAGCCGCTGGGTCATCCGCGACATCACCGCGCCTCCTGGAGAGGGAGCAGGCCGCGCGGCATCGGGCGGAGGACGACGAGCCATCTCAAGGACGAGTTCCTGGCGCTGCTTTCCCACGAGCTGCGGACGCCGCTCGGAGCGATCCTGGTGTGGCTCGGCCTGCTGCGGCAGGGCGGGTTCGATCCCGCCGAGACCGACCGCGCCCTCGAGATCATCGAGCGCAGCGCGCGCACCCTGGAGCGCATCATCGAAGACCTGCTCCACGCGTCGCGCATCGCCGCCGGCGGGCTCATGCTCAACCCGCAGCTCGTCGACCTCCGGGGCGTGGTCCAGGTGGCCGTCGACGCCGCGTCGGGCGACGCGGCGCATCAAGGGCCTGTCCCTCACGTGGGCGCACGGGGAGACACCGATCTGGGTGAGGGGGGACCCGGGCCGGCTGCAGCAGGCCGTGTCCAACCTGCTGTCGAACGCCATCAAGTTCACGCCGGCCGGAGGCCGGGTCGAGGTGTCCCTGGACACCGTCGGACCAGCAGGCCCGGCTCCGCGTCACCGACACGCGGCGAGGGGATGAGCCCCGCGTTCCTGCCGTTCGCCTTCGAGAGGTTCCGCCAGCAGGACAGCACGAGCACCCGCGCCCACCACGGTCTGGGGCTGGGTCTCTACGTCGTCCGCCACGTCATCGGTCACCACGGCGGCGTCGTGAGCGCGGAGAGCCCCGGTCCAGGGCCGGGGCAGCACGTTCACGGTGCTGCTTCCGCTGGCGGCGGCGCCGGGCGAGGAGCGCGAGCCCTTCGGGCGCCCGAGCCACCGAGTCAGAGTGGAGGACCGCCCTCCGGACGGGCCTCACGGTCCTGCTCGTCGACGACGAGGAGGACGCACGCGAGGCCCTGAGACTGATCCTTCAGCAGAACGGGATGCTCGTCACGACGGCGGCTTCGGCTCGCGAGGCGTTCGATCTCGTCGAGCGCCTGCAGCCCGACATCCTCCTGAGCGACATCGCCATGCCCGGAGAGGACGGCCTCTCCCTGATTCGTCGCGTGCGGCTGCTGCCGCTCGACCGCGGCGGCCAGGTCCCGGCGATCGCGCTGTCGGCCTACGCCGGGGCGGAAGACCGTCGCGAGCGCGCTCCTGGCCGGATTCCAGCATCACATCCCGAAGCCGGTGGATCCGGCCCATCTGCTCGCCGTCATCGCGACGATGATCCGAGAAGTGGGCCGAGACGAGCGACACGAGGCAACGACAGGACCTCTCACGTTCGAGACGACCCTCCGCCCGCCGAGCAGGTTGAGCAAGCACGCACGATGACCGCCAGGAACCAGCAGGACATGGATCGACCCCACCCATGGTGTACGAGCTGACCATCCCCAGGAGCCACAGCACCGCCAGGATCACGAAGATCGTCCAGAGCATATCGCCTCCTCGGCTTCGCCGGCTGAGCGTGCGAGCCAGCAATGCGGGTACAGAGCAAGCGCCGTGCCACGCAGTTCCCGGCGAGATGAGACGCAGCGACTCGGCCGTTTGTCGAACTGCGTGCGGGCGCATCATGGAGCCCTCGCTAGTACACTGTAGAATCTGCCGGGAGCCGAGCCATGGATGCGCCTGACGTCCCTCCTCCCGGCCCACGATCGCAGGCGAGCGACCTCGCCCCGCGCATTGATCGTCGACGACGACCCCGGGTTCCTGGCGCGGGCTGGCCGAGCTGGTCAAGCGCGAGGGCTTCGCGGTGGCGAGCGCCGGCACCTTGAAGCAGGCCCGCGAGGAGATCGCGGCGAGCCCGCCCGACATCCTGCTCGTCGACCTTCACCTGCCCGACGGCAGCGGGCTCGACCTCCTGGACGGGCTTCGAGCCCGCGACGGCCCCCGAGGTCGTCTTGATCACGGGAAACGCGAGCGTCGAGACCGCGGTGGACGCGCTTCGCCGCGGCGCCATCGACTACCTGACGAAGCCCGTCGATTTCGCCCGCATCAAGATGGCCCTTGGCCAACGTGACCCGCACGCTGGAGATGAAGGGCGAGATCGGCACGCTGCGGAGCGAGCTGCGCAAGCTGGGCCGCTTCGGACCGCTGATCGGCACATCGCCCGCCCATGCAGACGGTCTACGACCTGATCGGCCGCGTGGCCCGCGACCGACGCCAGCGTCCTGATCACCGGCGAGACCGGCACCGGCAAGGAGCTGGTCGCCGAGACGATCCACTCGCCTGAGCCGCCGCAGCAAGGAAGCGTTCCTGCCCGTGAACTGCGGGGCCATGTCCGCGAACCTGATCGAGAGCGAGCTGTTCGGCCACGAGCGCGGCAGCTTCACCGGCGCCGACCGGTCGCACAAGGGGTACTTCGAGCGCGCCCACCGAGGGACGCTGTTTCTCGACGAGATCACGGAGATGCCGCTCGAGCTCCAGGTCAGGCTGCTGCGGGTGCTGGAGACGTCCACGGTCACCCGCGTCGGCGGAACCGAGCCGATCAAGGTCGACGTGCGCATCGTCGCCGCCACGAGCCGCCGGGTCGAGGAGGCGGTCGCGGCGGGCAAGCTGCGCGAGGACCTGTACTACCGCCTGAACGTCTTCCCGATCGCAGCTTCCTCCGCTGCGCGAGCGGGGCGACGACGTCGAGCTGCTGGCCGAGCAGTTCCTGAGCGAGCTGAACGCGGCGGCGGGGACGGCCAAGCACTTCACGCGGGCGTGCCTCGAGCGGCTGCGCCGGCACAGCTGGCCGGGCAACGTACGCGAGCTGAAGAACGTCATCCAGCGCGCGTTCATCCTGGCCGAGGAGGACGTGGGCGTCGATTCCCTGCCCGCTCGGCGTCACCGAGGCGGTGCCGGCCGCGAGCCTCGTGATGCGGGTGGGGACCCCCATCGCGGAGATGGAGCGCCGCCTCATCCTGGCGACTCTCGAGCAGTGCGACGGCGACAAGAAGAAGGCCGCCGACGTCCTCAAGATCAGCCTGAAGACCCTCTACAACCGCCTGAACGAGTACAAGCCCGGCTGAGCGCGGTCCTGCCTCAGCGGGCTGAAACGGCCGCCGACGTTCATGAGCCCCCGAGCAGGCGGTTCTTCAGCCAGCCTTCGAAGTCCTCTTGTTCGATGGTGCGAGTGACCTCGATGAAGAGGTGCAGGATCGTCTCGGCCGCCCGCTGGCACTCCTCTTCGGACAGCCACTCCGTCCGCAGGACCTTGCCCGTTTCCGCGTTCACGTAGAGTGATTCGAAGTCAGTCTGGAGACCCCCATCGGCAAAATCCGGCGGGGTCAAACCCAGAAGATGGGAGTGGAACGCAGAGGCGATCCGCTCCTTCAGCGGTGCGTCGGCCGTGGCCAGGGTCACGACGGCGCGGTACAGCTTCTCCCACGTAGTCCTCAATCCCATGGCTTCCTCCGTTCGTGCGGCAAGCCGCCCCCGTCGACTCGCGTGCGTGGCCAGTATCCGGGCAAGGAGCAAGCGCCGTGCCATGCGTTGTGAGCGAACGTGGCTGGGTGGCACGCTGAGAAAGCGCGTATTGGATCCCGTCGTTGCGAGTTGCCTATACTGCAAACTGCCGCGGAGGGAGTCGCGGCCCCCTCGACATTCCGCTGATGCCCGCGTGGAGCGGGCTGCGGTCTCATCGCAGAAACGGGAGGTCCCATGGAACTCGGCATGATCGGACTGGGTCGGATGGGAACCAGCATGGTGCGGCGCCTGCTGCGGGCCGGTCACCAGTGCGTCGTGTACGACCTCCAGCCCGGAAGCCGTGCAGGCACTCGTCAAAGAGGGGGCGGTCGGGGCGACGTCGCTCGAGGACTTCGCGCACAAGCTGAGCAAGCCCCGCGCCGTCTGGATGATGGTGCCGGCGGCCGTGGTCGATCCGACGCTGAAGACCCTCGTCCCGCTCCTCGAACGCGACGACGTGGTCATCGACGGCGGCAACTCCTACTACCACGACGACATCCGCCGCGCCGCCGAGCTCGAAGCCGAAGGGCATCCACTACGTGGACGTCGGGACCAGCGGCGGAGTCTGGGGGCTGGAGCGAGGATACTGCCTGATGATCGGCGGCGACGAAGCCGCCGTCCGGCGTCTCGAGCCCGATCTTCGCCGCCCTCGCCCCGGGCATCGAGGCGGCGCCGCGCACGCCGGGACGGGAGAAGGCAAGCGGCACCGCGGAGCACGGCTACCTGCACTGCGGCCCGAGCGGCGCCGGCCACTTCGTCAAGATGGTCCACAACGGCATCGAGTACGGCCTCATGGCCGCCTACGCGGAGGGGCTGAACATCCTCCATCATGCCAACGCCGGCAAGCAGCGGCGCACCGCCGATGCCGAGACGACGCCGCTGCGCCACCCCGAGCACTACCCGTACGACCTGAACCTGGCCGACATCGCCGAGGTCTGGCGCCGCGGCAGCGTCATCGCGTCATGGCTGCTGGACCTGACCGCCGTCGCGCTCCTCGAGAGCCCGGACCTGGCGAAGTTCGCCGGCCGGGTGTCGGACTCGGGCGAGGGGCGCTGGACGATCATGGCGGCCATCGACGAGTCGGTCCCGGCCCCCGTGCTCAGCGCCGCGCTCTACGAACGCTTCAGCTCGCGCGGCGAGGCCGACTTCGCCGACAAGGTGCTGTCCGCGCTGCGCTACGAGTTCGGCGGCCACGAGGAAAAGGCCGCCGCCCCGAAGGGAGGCGCCTGATGACCGCCTCCCGTTCGGACGCGCTGGTGCTCTTCGGCGTGACGGGCGATCTCGCCCACAAGATGATCTTCCCGGCGCTCTACGCGATGGCGAAACGAGGCGCCCTGAAGGTCCCGGTCATCGGCGTCGCCTCCCCGAAGTGGAGTCTGGCGCACCTGCGCAGACGCGTGAAGGACAGCATCAAGCGATCGGGCGGGATCGACAACCAGCGCGCCCTCCACCATCTTCTGTCCCTGCTCAGGTACGTGAGCGGGGACTACAACGACCCGGGCACGTTCACGGCGATCAAGGAGGCGCTGGGCGGCGCCCGGCGCCCGGCGCACTACCTCGCCATCCCGCCCTCGCTCTTCGCGACGGTGATCAAGGGGCTCGGCGCCGCGGACCTGGCCGACCACGCGCGCGTCATCGTCGAAAAGCCGTTCGGACGCGACCTGGCCTCCGCGCGGGAGCTCAACCGCGTCGCGCAGCTCGGTGTTCCCGGAAGACTCGATCTTCCGCATCGATCACTTCCTCGGGAAGGAGGCGATCATGAACATCCTCTATTTCCGCTTCGCCAATTCGTTCCTGGAGCCGATCTGGAACCGCAACTACGTGGCCAGCGTCCAGATCACGCTGTCCGAGGATTTCGGCGTGGAGAACCGCGGCGCGTTCTACGAAACCGCCGGCTGTCTGCGCGACGTGATCCAGAACCATCTCTTCCAGATCGTCGCGCTGCTGGCCATGGAGCCGCCGGCCTACCGGGGCTTTGGCGCCGTGCACAGCGAGAAGGCCAAGGTCTTCCAGGCCATGCGCCCTCTGAAGCCCGACGACCTGGTGCGCGGCCAGTACGCCGGCTACCGGAAGGAGCCGGACGTGGCGAAGAACTCCGACGTCGAGACCTTCTGCGCCCTGCGGCTCTTCATCGACTCGTGGCGCTGGGAGGGGGTGCCGTGGTACCTGCGCTCCGGCAAGTGCCTGGCCGAAACGGCGGCCGAGGTCCTGGTGGAGCTGAAGCCGCCGCCGCAGAGGCTCTTCGCCGACTCGGCGCCGGCGACCGGCCGGGCCAACTATCTGCGCTTCCGGCTCTCCCCCAGCTCCGCCGTCGCCCTCGCCGCTCGCGTCAAGCGCGCCGGCAAGGAGTTCGTCGGCGACCAGCGGGAGCTCTACCTGCTCGAAGAACAGCCGGGAGAGGAAGCGCCCTACGAGCGGCTCTTGGGCGACGCCATGGCCGGCGACGGAGCGCTCTTCACCCGCGAGGACGCGGTCGAGGCCGCCTGGGCGGTGGTCGACCCGGTCCTGAAGACCCACCACCGGGTCCGCCCCTACAAGCGCGGCAGTTGGGGGCCGAAAGAGGCCGACGCGCTCATCGCGGCAGACGGCGGCTGGCACAACCCCGGGCGCGAGGAGTGCCGGATGACCCGGTCTCAGGCGAACAGCGCCCGGGCCCGCTCGGAGATGGCGATCACCGCCGGGTTGCGCAGCTTCCTCTCGACCGTGATCGCGTAGAAGCGCTGCCGGACCGTCTCGAGCCGTCCCACGAGCCGGACGCGGTACTGCCGTCGTACCTCCGCGTCGATGGCGGACGGCATGGCAAACAGCCCCGCCCCCGCCTGTCCGAACGCGTCGATGAGGGCGCTGTCCTCGAACGTGCCGACGACCCGCGGCCGGATGCCCTGCCCCCGGAACCAGTCCTCGAGCGCGAGGCGCAGCCCGGAGTCGCCGCTCGGCAGCAGGAAGGGCGCTCCGTCGAGAGAGCGCGGAAAGCGCCGACGATGGCTCGCCGCCAGGCGTTCGCTCCCGAAGATCGACACGCCACACTCGCCGAGGAGGTGGCTGTAGGCCCGCACCTTGATGGCGGGAGGGGCCGGGGTGTCGGCGAGGACGACGTCCAGCGAGAAGACCGCCAGCTCCGCGACGAGGCGCTCCGGCCGCTCGTGCACGCAGTCCAGCTGGATCGGCTCGGGAAGGTGGAGGGCCGGCTCGAGGATCTGGTAGGCGACGAGCTTGGGCACCACCATGGCCACTCCCACCGCCAGTCGTGCCGGCTGCGTGACCCGGCCCTTCACGGCCTGCTGCAGCTCACGACCGAGGGCGAAGATCTCGTCCGCGTAGCGATAGACGGTGCGGCCGACGTCGGTGAGGACCACGGTGCGCCCGGAGCGAACGAGCAGCTTCTCCCCGAGGGCTTCCTGCAGCTCCCGGAGCTGGCCGCTGACGGTGGGCTGCGACACGTTGAGCTTGTCGCTCGCCCGCGTCACGCCGCCTTCGCGGACCACCGTCCAGAAGTGGAAGAGGTGGTGATGGTTGAGCGCGTCCACGCCCAGACGATACATCGAAGGGTGCCTATGGGACACCCCCGAAACAGGTATTGGATCTCGTCGCCGCGAGAACCTAGAGTGCAGATAGCCGCGAAGGAGGCTCCGGTACCATGCCGCAGCGGGAACGGTGAGGATCGACGTGACGGGCGCCGGCCTCGTCCTCACGACGGCCCTCCGTGGTGACGTGCGGCGCCGCGTGCTCCTCGCGATGAGCCGGTTCGGCCGGGAGGTACACGGCGTGACGGCGCGCCTCGCCGAGTCGCACAACCCCCTGGGCGGCGTCGATCAGGGCTGCCGCGTCCGCGCACGCCTGCACTCCGGCCTCGTGCTCCGGGCCGAGGCGATCAACGGCCGGATCGAGACGGCCGTGGGCCGCTCCGCGGCTCGCCTCGCGCTGCGCGTCGCCGAGGCACTCGACGGTGTCGGCGACCCGAGGCTCACCTGGGAGACGGCAGCGTCACGCTGGCCCGCCGCCTTCCCCGCGGCCCAACCGCCGGCTGCTCGACGTGGAAGGTCAGGCCGGCCGCGAACCTGACCGTCTCGTCGCCGACCCGGACGAATGGAAGCGCCTCCGTCCGTCCGCGGCCCCCGAGAACTCAATTGCTTCATCGCGACTCATTGGCGAGCCTCTATGTCTTGGAGGCCCCGCCCCACCGCCTCGGGTCCTTGCGCGTGCTACCATCGCGAATCTGAGCCGCGCGGGCCGCTCCGGTCCCTCCACGAGCTTGCGGGGGATGGATGATGCGGTGGCGGTCTCGCACCCGCGCTCCCGAGAAGCCCCTCCGTGACGAGCTGCTGAGCATCGAGCGGCTCGAGGAGAGGGCCAAGGCCCTGGCGGCTCGCCTGACCGTCGATCCCACGCCGCGCCGCAACGCGCGCGACGTGTTCCCGCGCTTCGCCGACAACGCGCGCGTCCTGCGCGAGGCGTACCTCACCATGGCCGAGGACGTGCACAGGGGGGAGTTCGTCACCCCGGCCGCGGAGTGGCTGCTCGACAACTACCACCTGGTCGCCTCCGAGATCCGCGACGTGCGCCAGAACCTGCCGCGCGGCTACTACCGCGAGCTGCCCAAGCTCGCCACCCGCGAGCTCGCCGGCGACGCGCGCGTCTACGCCATGGCCGTGGAGCTGATCCGCCACAGCGACAGCCGCCTCGACCGGCAGCAGCTCCTCCGCTTCATGAACAGCTACCAGACGGTCGCGCCGCTCACGATCGGCGAGCTGTGGGCCTGGCCGAGCATGCTCAAGCTCGCCCTCATCGAGAACCTGCGCCGCCTGGCGGAGGAGGCGATCGACGCCCGCGAGGCACGCCGGGCGGCCGACCAGTACGTCGCGCAGATCGACGCCGCCGGGCACGGGCGGCCGCCGCCGCTCCCGCCGGAGATCCACCCGGCGTTCGTGGTGCAGCTGCTGCAGCGCGTGCGCGAGTACGGCCCGCGCCTCTCGGCGGTGCGCGCCGCCGTCGACGCGCATCTCCTCGCGCAGCAGACGGCCGCGGAGGAGGCGATCCGCAGCGAGCATCAGCACCAGGCGGCGGCGCAGGTCTCCGTCGCGAACGTCATCACGAGCCTCCGCCTCGTGCTCGACCCTCGACTGGAGCCAGTACTTCGAGTCGGTGAGCCTCGTCGAGGGGGTGCTGCAGCGCGACCCGGCCGCCGTCTACGGCCGCATGGACTTCCTGAGCCGCGACCGCTACCGCCAGGCGGTGGAGGACCTGGCCGACGGCACCGGGGAGGGCCAGCTCCGGGTGGCCCTGCGGACCGTCGAGAGCGCGCGCCAGGCCGCCGAGAGCGGCGTCACCGGGCGCGCGGTCCACGTCGGCCACCATCTCATCGGCAAGGGCCGCGCCGATCTCGAGGCCGACGTGGCGTACCGTCCCCGCCTCTCTCCGTCGCGCGCGACGCTTCGTCTTCGCCCACGCCACCGCGGCCTACCTCGGGACGATCGGGCTCCTGACCGCGCTGCTGCTCGGCCTGGGCTTCGCCTACGCGCACCAGCACAGCGACTCGCCCTGGCCGCTGGCCTGGGTGGCGCTCCTCCTGCTGCTGCCGGCGAGCGACGTGGCGATCGCCGTCGTCCAGAGCCTGTGCGTCCGCTTCGCCCCTCCGCGGCGGCTCCCCCGCCTCGACTTCCTGGGCGGGGTGCCGGAGAGCGCGCGGACCATGGTCGTGGTGCCGACGCTCCTGACGAGCGTCGAGAGGGTCTCCGAGCTGCTCGAGCATCTCGAGGTGCTGGCCCTCGGCAACCTCGATCCGCGCGTCCACTTCGCGATCCTCAGCGACTTCACGGACGCCCCCGCGCGCGAGATGCCGCAGGACGAGGCGATCCTCGGCGCCGCCCGCGCCGGAGTCGAAGCCCTGAACGCCCGCCACGCCGAGGGGCGGAACGACCGCTTCTACCTCGTCCACCGCGTGCGGCAGTGGAACCCGGCGCGAGGGCGTCTTCATGGGCTGGGAGCGCAAGCGCGGCAAGATCGAGGAGTGGAACCGCCTCCTGCGCGGAGCCACGGACACGAGCTTCTCGGTGGAGGCCGGCGACGCCGCCGTCTTCCCCGCCGTCCGCTACTGCATCACCCTCGACTCCGACACGCGCCTGCCGCGGGACGCCGCGAAGAAGCTGATCGGCATCGCCGCCCACCCGCTGAACCAGCCCCACTTCGACCCGCGCCTCGGCCGCGTCACCGAGGGCTACGGGATCCTCCAGCCCCGCGTGAGCGTGACCATGGCGAGCGCCGCCGGCTCGCTGTTCGCGCGGCTCTACGCCGGGCACACCGGCGTCGACCCCTACACGACCGCGGTCTCCGACACGTACCAGGACCTCTTCGCCGAGGGGATCTTCACCGGCAAGGGGCTCTACGACGTGGACGCGTTCGTGGCCGCCCTCGAGGGGCGCGTGCCCGAGAACGCCCTCCTCTCGCACGACCTCTTCGAGGGGCTGTACGCGCGCACCGCCCTCGTCACCGACATCGAGGTCGTGGACGACTACCCGGCGAGCGTCCTCGCCCACGCGCGCCGCCAGCACCGCTGGGTGCGCGGCGACTGGCAGATCCTGTGGTGGCTGTTCCCGATCGTCCCCACCCGCTCCGGCCTGCGCCGCAACCGCCTGCCGCTCATCTCCCGCTGGAAGATCCTCGACAACCTGAGACGCAGCCTGATGGCGCCCGCGACCGTGGCCCTGCTGCTGCTCGCGTGGACGATCCTCCCGGGAAGCCCCTCGCTCTGGACGGCCGCGGTCCTGGCCGCGCTCGCCTTCAGCCTCTATCCGCTGGCCCTGAAGACCCTCGGCGGTCCGCCGCCGCAGCAGCCGTGGCGCGTCTTCCTCCGCGTGGTGAGGGAGGACGCGAACACGGCGCTGGCGCAGACCGGCCTGCAGCTGACGTTCCTCGCGAGCCAGGCCTGGGAGAGGGTGCACGCGATCGGCCTGACCCTCGTCCGGCTGGCGGCCACGAAGCGCCGCCTGCTGGAGTGGGAGACGGCCGCGGCGAGCGCCGAGCGGGGACACCACCGCAACGGCGCGCGCGCGTTCGTGAGGGAGATGATCGCGAGCCCGCTCATCGCCCTCGTCGGCCTCGTCGCTGGTGGCGGTCGCGCGTCCGGCCGCGCTCGCCGCGGCCGTGCCGGTGCTCGTGCTGTGGGCCGCGGCGCCGTTCGTCGCCCACGCCCTGAGCCGGCCCGTGCCGGAGCGGCGGCTGGAGCTCGGCCCCGAGGACCGCGCCTTCTTCGAGCGCGTCGCCCGCGACACCTGGCGCTACTTCGAGACCTTCATGGGCGCCGAGGATCACGGCCTGCCCGCCGACAACTTCCAGGAGACGCCCGAGCCCCGGGTGGCCCACCGGACCTCGCCCACGAACATCGGGATGGGGCTCCTCGCGACGCTGGCCGCTCACGACCTCGGCTTCATCGACACCGACGTCCTCGCCGCAGAAGATCGACGCGACCCTCACCACGATGGAGGGCCTGGAGCGGCACGAGGGGCACCTGCTCAACTGGTACGACACGCAGAGCCTGGCGGCGCTCCCGCCCCGCTACGTCTCGACGGTCGACAGCGGGAACCTGGCGGGCGCGCTCATGGCGCTCGCCGAGGGACTGCGCCAGGCGGGCCTGCCGGACCTCGCCCGCCGCGCCGCCTGCCTTCGCGGACGGAATGGGCTTCCGCTTCCTCTACGACCCGCAGCGCCGGATCCTCTCGATCGGCTTCGCCTGGCGGACGCCGAGGGGCCGGGCCGCCTGGACGTCTCCTACTACGACCTGCTGGCCTCGGAGGCGCGGCTCGCGAGCTTCATCGCCATCGCGCGCGGCGAGCTCCCCGAGACGCACTGGTTCCACCTGGGCCGGCTGGTCACGAGCGTCGACGGCACGCCGACGCTCCTGTCGTGGAGCGGCACCGCCTTCGAGTACCTGATGCCGCTCCTCGTCATGAAGAGCTACCCGGAGACGCTGCTCGACCAGACCTGCCGCATGGCCGTGCGCCGCCAGGCCGAGTACGCCGCCGAGCGGGACGTGCCGTGGGGGATCTCCGAGTGCGCCTACAACCTCAGCGATCGCCACGGCAACTACCAGTACAAGGCCTTCGGCGTCCCCGGCCTCGGCCTGAAGCGGGGCCTCGCCGACGAGCTGGTGGTGGCCCCGTACGCGACGGCGCTCGCCGCGATGGTCGAGCCGCAGCTCGCCGCGCGCAACCTGCGGCGCCTGTCGGACGAGGGGCGCGCGGGCGCCTACGGCTACTACGAGGCGATCGACTACACGCACGGGGCGGTCGGCGAGCTCGGCCGCCGGCGAGAGCGCGCGGCCCGTCCGGCGGAACCGTCGTGCGAGCCTTCATGGCCCACCACCAGGGCATGACGCTCGTCTCGCTCGCCAACGTCCTGCTCGGCGACCCGATGGTGAAGCGCTTCCACGCCGATCCGCGCGTGCAGGCCACGGAGCTGCTGCTGCAGGAGCGGGTGCCGCGCACGGCCGCGATCACCCAGCCCCGCCCGGTCGAGGAGACACGCGCGGCCGGCCCGGCGCCCGCGCAGGCCCTGCGTCGCTTCCGCTCGCCGCACACGCTGTGGCCGCACGCCCAGTTCCTGTCGAACGGCAGCTACACCACGGTCGTGACGAACTCCGGCGGCGGCGCCAGCTTCTGCCGAGGCCGCGTCGTCACCCGCCACCGCGAGGACGCGACCCGCGATCCGGGAAGCCAGTTCATCTACCTCCGGGACGTGCGCAGCGGGGCGGTGTGGTCCGCGACCCACCACCCGACGGGGACGGAGCCGGAGGACTACCTGGTGACGTTCCTCGCCGAGAAGGCGACGTTCAGCCGCCGCCACGACGGCATCGCGTCGCTCCTCGACGTCGCGGTCTCGACCGAGGACGACGTCGAGGTGCGGCGGCTGGCGGTGACGAACCACAGCGACCGCCCCCGCGAGATCGAGATCACGAGCTACGCCGAGATCGTGCTCGCCCCGGCGGCGGACGACCTGGCCCACCCCGCCTTCGGAAAGCTGTTCGTCGAGACGGAGTACCTCCCGGAGCGAACGGCGCTCCTGTGCAGCCGTCGGCCGCGCTCGGCCGACGAGGCGGCGCTCTGGGCCGTGCACGTCCTGAGCCTGGAGGGCCGCACGCAGGGTCCCGCTCGAGTGGGAGACGGACCGCGCGCGTTTCCTCGGCCGGGGGCGCTCGACGGACGATCCCCAGGCCCTCGACGGACGATCCCTCTCCGGCACGACCGGCGTCGTGCTCGATCCCGTGGTCAGCCTGCGCCAGCG
Source organism: uncultured Acidobacteriota bacterium (assembly GCA_963697835.1). Taxonomy (GTDB): domain Bacteria; phylum Acidobacteriota; class Vicinamibacteria; order Fen-336; family Fen-336; genus DATBSL01. The sequence goes on from CAVOPG010000002.1 coordinate 1,520,545, forward strand.
CATCCGCCTCGCGCCCGGAGGCTTCGTGCGGCTGTCGTTCGCCACGGGCATGGCGCTCTCGCGCGACACGGCCCTGGCGCTCGCCCAGAAGTACCACGAGCCGAGCTCGGCGGCACGGACCTTCGCCCTCGCCTTCGCCCACGCGCAGAGCGCGCTTCGGCACCTCGGCATCACGAGCGAGGACGCCCTGCTCTACGAGCGGCTGGCGTCGCGCGTGCTGTACGCCGATCGCTCGCTCCGCGCGGGCCCGGAGATCCTGGCCCGGAGCGAGCTCGGCCAGGAAGGCCTCTGGCCGCACGGCATCTCGGGGGACCTCCCCATCCTGCTCGTGCGGGTGGTCGAGGAGGACGACCTGCCGCTCGTCCGGGAGGTCCTGCAGGCGCAGGAGTACTGGAGGCTCAAGGGGCTGCGTGCCGACGTCGTGATCCTGAACGAGCACCCCGTCAGCTATCTCGACGAGATGCACGGCCAGCTCACGGCGCTCCTCGACAACGGTCCGTGGAGGGCGTGGAACCACCAGCCCGGCGGGGCCTACCTGCTGCGCGGCGACCGCATGGGAGAGGCCGAGCGCGTCCTGCTCGCGGCCGTGGCGCGGGCCGTGCTCAGCGGCGATCGCGGCGACCTGTCGGCACAGCTCGAGCACGCCTACGCCCACTGGCCCGAGCCGGAGCCGCCCGACCTCGTGCCCTCGCGGCCAGCCGGATCCGGCGGCGCCGTCCGACGCGGGGCCTCGAGGTGCCACCGCTCGCCCTGGCCAACGGCCTGGGCGGCTTCGGCGACGGCGGGCGAGACTACGTGGTGCGTGCTCGACGGGGAGACGGAGACGCCGCTGCCGTGGGCGAACGTGATCGCCAACCCCGTGTTCGGCACCGTGGTCACCGCCTCCGGGTCCGCCTACACCTGGGCCGGGAACAGCCGCGAGAACCGCCTGACGCCGTTCGCGAACGACCCCGTCAGCGACCCGACCGCCGAGGCGCTGTTCGTCCGTGACGACGAGACGGGCGAGGCCTGGTCCCCGACCCCGGGCCCGATGCGTCGCACGGCGACGAGCCGCCTCCTCGTCCGGCACTCGGCCGGCCTCACCCGCTTCTCGCGGATCGCGCACGGCATCCGCCACGAGCTCGACGTCTTCGTGGACGCGAGCGATCCCGTGAAGCTCTCGCGGCTCGTCCTGACGAACGAGGGCGGCCGCCCTCGTCGCCTGAGCGTCTTCGCCTACAACGAGTGGATCCTGGGTCCGCCGCGCGAGGGCCAGGCGCTCCACGTCGTGACCGAGCTCGACGCCGCGACCGGCGCGATCCTCGCGCGCAATCCCTACAACACCGAGTACCCCGGGCACGTGGCCTTCGCCCACGCGAGCGAGGCCTTGCGCTCGGCCACCGGCGACCGGGCGTCGTTCCTGGGCCGCAACGGGTCGCTCGCGCAGCCGGCGGCCCTCGCCCGCGAGGCGCTCTCCGGCCGCTTCGGCGCGGGCCTCGATCCCTGCGCGGCGCTGCACCTGTCGGTCTCGCTCGCTCCCGGCGAGACGCGAGTCCTCGTGTTCCTGCTGGGCCAGGCCAAGGACGCCGCGGCGGCGCGCGAGCTCGTCTCGCGCCACGGCTCCGCGGCGGCGGCCGAGGGGGCGCTCGACGCCGTGCGTCAGGCGTGGGACCGGACGCTCGACGCGGTGCAGGTGAGCACCCCGGACGATTCCTTCGACCTGCTGATGAACCGCTGGCTCCTCTACCAGGACCTGAGCTGCCGGCTGTGGGCGCGGTCCGGCTACTACCAGCCGGGCGGGGCGTTCGGCTTCCGCGATCAGCTCCAGGACGCGATGGCGCTCGCGCTCGCCCGGCCGGACCTCACCCGCGAGCACCTGCTGCGGGCGGCCGGCCACCAGTTCGTCGAAGGCGACGTCCAGCACTGGTGGCACGAGCCGAGCGGCCGGGGCACGCGCACCCGCTGCTCGGACGACCTGCTGTGGCTGCCGTACGCGGCGGCGCACTACGCGCGGACGACCGGAGACACGGGTGTCCTCGACGAGGTCGTGCCGTTCCTGGAAGCCCCGCCGCTCGCCCCGGACTCGCAGGAGGCCTACATCCAGCCGCGCGTGTCCGCGGAGCGCGGCTCGCTCTTCGAGCACTGCCTGCGCGCGATCGACAAGGGCCTGACCGCCGGCGCGCACGGGCTGCCGCTCTTCGGAAGCGGAGACTGGAACGACGGGATGAACCGCGTCGGCTGGCAGGGCCGCGGCGAGAGCACCTGGCTGGGCTTCTTCCTCCACGCCGTCCTCGCCGAGTTCGCGCCGCTGTGCGACGAGCGGGGCGACGCCGAGCGAGCCGAGCGCTACCGCCGCGAGGCCGCCCGGCTCGGGGGCGTGCTCGAGCGGACGTGGGACGGCGAGTGGTACCGGCGCGGGTACTACGACGACGGCTCGCCGCTCGGGTCGGCCCAGAACGAGGAGTGCCGGATCGACGGGATCGCCCAGTCCTGGGCCGTGCTCTCGGGGGCGGTGCCGCAGCGCTTCGCCGACCGCGCCATGGACGCGGTCCGCGCGCACCTCGTGCGGCGCGGACACGGGCTGCTGGCCCTGCTCACGCCTCCCTTCGACCGCTCGCCGCAGGAGCCCGGCTACATCAAGGGCTATCCGCCCGGGGTGCGGGAGAACGGAGGCCAGTACACCCACGCCGCCGTCTGGACGGTGATGGCCATGGCGCGGCTCGGGTACGGCGACGAGGCGGTCGAGCTCTTCCACATGCTGAACCCCGCGAACCACACGCGCACCCTGGCCGACGTCGAGCGCTACAAGGCCGAGCCGTACGTCCTCGCGGGTGACGTGTTCGCGCACCCGTCTCACGCCGGACGGGCCGGCTGGACCTGGTACACCGGCTCGGCGGGCTGGATGTACCGGGCCGGCCTCGAGAGCATCCTCGGCTTCCGCCGCCGCGGCGCGACGTTCGAGATCGATCCCTGCATCCCGGCGGCCTGGCCCGGCGTACTCGATCGCCTGGCGCTTCGGCGCGACACGCTACGTGATCGACGTCGTCAACCCGGAGCGCCGCTCGCGAGGCGTCGCCCAGGCGGTGCTCGACGGCGCCCCCGTCGACCCGCGAGCGATCCCACTGTCGGACGATGGCGGTCGACACGAGCTGAAGGTCGTCCTCGGCGAGCGTGTCGCCGCCGCCGCCCCCGTCGGCGACCCGAGGCCGACACCCTAGAATCGCCAGCATCGCGGGGGCGAGAGGCCGCTCGACGATCGCCTCGCGGCTGGCCGATGAGGTACGCTTCAATACCATGAGCCGAAAACAGACCGCAGAGTCCAGCCGTCGTCAGTTCATCACCACCGCGGCATCCGCCGCCGCCGCCACGACGATCCTTCCCCGCCACGTCCTGGGCGGCCCGGGGTTCGTCGCCCCGAGCGACAAGGTGAACGTCGCCATCATCGGCGTCGGCGGCCAGGGGCGCAGCAACCTCCGCTCTCTCTTCCAGGAGAACGACTGCCAGGTCATCGCCATCGCCGACCCGTGCGAGGAGTGGGACCTGAGCCCGTTCTACTACGGAGGAAAGGCCGGACGGGGCCCGATCCGGGCGGAGATCGAGGAGACCTACCGCAAGAAGACCCCGAACTACAGGTGCGCCACCTACGAGGATTTCCGGGTCATGCTGGAGAAGGAGAAGGCGATCGACGCCGTCCTCATCGCCACCCCGGACCATCTCCACGCCTACGTCTCGATCGTCGCGATGAAGGCCGGCAAGCACGTCTACTGCGAGAAGCCGCTGACTCACAACGTCTGGGAAGCGCGCGCCGTGGCCAGGGTCGCCAAGGAGACAGGCGTCGCCACGCAGATGGGCAACCAGGGGCGCTCGAGCGAGGGGCATCGCCAGACCGCCGAGTGGATCTGGGACGGCGCCATCGGCGCCGTCCGCGAGGTCCACGCCTGGGGCGGCGCCGGGAATTTCTGCGAAGGGGACCGGACGCCCCGAGGGCACTCCGGCCGTGCCGCCGGGTCTCAACTGGGACCTGTGGCTGGGGCCTCGCGAACCGCGTCCCTACAACCCCGCCTACGCGCCGTTCACGCTGGCGGGGCTGGTGGGCCTTCGGCGGCGGCGGCCTGCCGGACATGGCGGTCCACAACCTCGACCCGGCGTTCGACGCCCTCGAGCTCGACAGCCCCGGAGACCGTGGAAGCCACGGCCCCCGGCGTGGACACGGAGGTCTGCTCGACCGGCGCTGCTGGTGACCTACCGGTTCGGCCCCCGCGGGAACATGGGCCCCCGTGACGGTGTACTGGTACGACGGCGGCCTGCGTCCGCCGACGCCGCTCGGCATCGACCCGGACGACCCCAAGCAGCGCCTGGGCGAAGGGGACAACGGCATCCTCTTCATCGGGGACAAGGGGATCATCACCTGCGCGGGATGGTCGGGCATGCCCCGCCTGCTGCCGCTCGAGCTGCACCGCGACTACAAGCGCCCCCCGAAGACCCTCCCGCGGGTCGAGGGACATCACGCCGACTGGCTGCAGGCGTGCAAGGGCGGACGACCGGCGAGCAGCAACTTCGATTACGGCGCGCGGCTTTGCGAGCTCGTCCTGCTCGGCAACGTGGCGCTCCGCTCGCGGAAGCTCCTGAAGTGGGACGGCCCGAACATGAAGGCCACGAACGCGCCGGAGGCGGACCAGTACCTGAGGGAGCCCTACCGGGCGGGCTGGGAGCTCCCCTCGTGAAGCCCGCTCCGCCCCTCGGGTGAGGTCGCCGCCGGCTCAGCGGGCGTGGATGCGCTCGAGGGCGGCGATCGCCGCGCCCCGCGCGCCGGCCATGTCGAGGTGGGGCACCATCTCGAGGCGCGACGGCCCGCCGCCTGCTCTTCCTTGAGCGCCGTGTTCTCGCGCACCTTGGCGAGGAACCACTCGCGGAAGTGGGGCGCCGCCTCCACGACGCCCGCCGCCGAGGAAGTAGGCGTCGGGGTCGGTGAAGTTGGCGGCGATCGTGAAGAGCCGTCCGATCGCCTTCGCCTGCTGCTCGAAGATCGTGAGCGCCATCTCGTCGCCGTTCTCCCCGTACGCCCGCACGAGCTTCGCCGCCTTCGCGATCGACTCCGCCTTCGCGAGCTCGTGGCTCGGGGTAGCGGGTGAGCCAGTACGGCAGCAGGTTCTTCTCGATGCCGGTGAGCGAGGCGACGCTCTCGGCGTCGCCGTCGAAGCCGCAGTTGCAGTGCGGCAGCGGCTGGCCCGGGCTCGAGGAGGCCGTGCATCGGGATGTGCACGTGGCCGAGCTCGCCGGCGAACCCCGCCGCGCCCTTGATGACCTGGCCCTTCTCGATGACGCCGCCGCCGAGGCCGGTGCCGATGATCGCGGAGATCGACGCGCGCTGCGGCGGCGAGGGGCCCGAAGAGCTGGTAGTGCGCGTAGAGGGCGGCGGCGTTGCCGTCGTTGTTGTAGACGACGGGGAGGGCCAGGCGCTCCTCGAGGGCGCCGCGGAAGTCGTAGTTGCGCCAGCCGGGGTGGGAGAAGTTCGTGGAGCCCCGCGAGGAGATGACGCCCTCCGCGCTCGCCGGCCCCGGCGTGTCGAGGCCCACCGCGCGCACGCGCTCGCGGGCGATGCCGGTGCGGCGCAGGACGTCCTCGAAGGAGAGGACGAGCGCCGCCACCGCGACGTCCGGCCCCTCGGTGACCCGGCTCGGGCTCTCGAGGAGCTCGTCCACCAGGAAGCGCCCCGAGGCGTCGAGGACGGTGGCGTTGTTCTTGTTGCCGCCGTTGTCGAGACCCACCACCACCCAGCCGTCGGTCTGCATCGCCGCTCCTTTCACGAACGAGAGATTCTAGTCTAGGATCTCGGCGACGCGACTCCTTCTGCACGCGGCCGAGCAGGGCCGGCCGCGCCCGCCCCGCGCCCGGCCCTGGTCCCCGCGTGGTAGCCTCGCGCTGATGCAACGCTTCGTCCTCCTGGCCCTGCTGCTCGCCGCCCCCGGCGCCCCGCAGGCCCCCGCGCTCCTCCCTGGCCTCGAGCCCGACTCCATCTCGGAGACGCTCTTCCTGATCGGCGACGCCGGAAACCCGGCGAAAGGCGGCGAGCCGGTCCTGATCGCGCTGCGCCAGCAGCTCGAGCGATCGGCCGGCCGCGCCACCGTGGTCTTCCTCGGTGACAACGTCTACCCTTCCGGCCTGCCCACCACCGGCCACCAGCAGCGCGCCGAGATGGAACGGCGGCTCGACGACCAGGTGGACGCCGTGAAGGACACCGGAGCGCGCGTCCTCTTCATCCCCGGAAACCACGACTGGGCGAACGGCGGGCCCGACGGATGGGAGGCGGTGCGCCGGCAGGCGAAGCGGGTCGAGGAGCGGGGCGGCGCGACGGTGTCCTACCTGCCCCGTGACGGGTGCCCGGGACCCGAGGTCGTGGACGTCGGGGAGCGCCTGCGGCTCGTGGCCCTCGACACGCAGTGGTGGCTCCACGCTCACGTGCGCCCGGAGCACCCGACATCTTCGTGTGCCGCCGACTCGGAGCCCGAGGTGATCGCCGGGCTCCGCGCCGCCGTCGAAGGCGCAGGCGCTCGCGACGTGGTGGTGGTCGCCCACCACCCGCTGCAGAGCGGCGGGCCTCACGGGGGCAAGTTCGGCTTCCGGCAGCACCTCTTCCCGCTGACCGAGTGTCAAGAAGCCGCTCTTCATCCCGCTCCCGATCATCGGCTCCATCTACCCGCTGGCGCGCACGTCCGGCGTCTCGTCGCAGGACCAGGCGAGCGGGGCGTACCGCCGCATGCGCGACTCCCTGGCCGGGGCCATGCGGGGCCACATGCCCCTCGCCTGGGTCTCGGGCCACGAGCACGTCCTGGAGGTGATCGAGAGCCCGCAGTGGGGCCGGGTGCTCGTGAGCGGGAGCGGCATCTACGGACACGCCACCCACGTCGAAGGACATCCCCGGCTCGCTGTTCGACGCCGCGCGCCCGGGCTTCATGCGCGTCGACTTCCCGCGGGTCGGGCGGCCCCGCCTCGCGGTCGTCGAGGTCGAGAAGGACGGGCGCTACCGGGAGGCGTTCGCGAGGCGGCTCGAGTAGCCGCCTCGAAGGGCGGGACCGGCCCTCGGGGGCGAGGGCTCGGGCACGGCCCGGGCCGCCGCCGCGGGCCGGGCGAGCTCTTCCCGCCCATCCGGGTAGAGGGCGGTGAGGGTCCCGTCCGCGCCCACCTCGAGCGCGGCCAGGTTGCTTCCCGTACACGTCGCCCATGCCGACGTCGATCCCGAACACCCGCCCCCCGAAGCGGGCCTGGATCCTCCCGGTGCCGGTGACCGAGTGGCCCACCACGATCGCGCGCGCCCCGAGCGACTGGAGGACCTGCTCGACCCGCGGCGCGAGGATGGACTCGTCGTCCTTCGCGAGGCCCCGGTACCAGAGCGGCCCGTTCTCGCCGGCGGCGAGGGTCGAGAGCGGGTCCTTCTTCGTCTGCGCCACGTCCTCGTCCAGCTCGCGTCTCACCCTGGCGTTCACCGCATCGCAGCCGAGGGCCGCCACCTCGGGCGTGAGCCCTCCGTGAACGAAGGCGACGCCGTTCACCTTCACGATCACGGGCCGCTGGCGCAGCCACTTGCCGTAGCGTCCCTCCGCCGAGAGGGCCGCGGTCCGCTCGACGAAGCCGAGCGGCACCTGCTCCAGGAACTTCGCGTGGAAGGCATCCTCGTCGAAGGCTTGCCCCGCGGCCTTGGCGCTCTTCCGCGCCTGGTCGAGGACAGCTTCGTAGTAGTGGTTCCGCCGCTTCGCCGATTCCGGCTCCAGGTAGGACTGGTACTCCTCCGAGTTCACGTAGCGGAGGTCCCCCAGCATGTTCATGACCTCGTGGTTGCCGAGCAGGGCGTGCACGCGACCGCCGGCCTTCGACGCCTCGCCTTCGAGGCGCATCAGGAGGTCGAGGACCTTGCGGCCGTCCTTCCCGCGGTCGAGAAGGTCCCCCGTCTGGACGAGGTGGGCCTTCCCACCGGTCCAGCGCCCCTTCTCGTCCGCGATCCCGGAGAAGCGCAGGATGGCGAGAAAGCTGTCGTACGCTCCGTGGACGTCGCCGACGGCCACCACCCGCGGCGCCGCGACGGCGGGACAACCCCCGTCCGCGGCCAGCCCCGCGCGGGGGGCGAGCCCCGGCCCGAGGAACAGCAGGGCCGAGGCGAGCCCCGGAAGCAGCAACACTCGACGATTCGTCATGCCGCGCTCAGAACGGGAAGACGGCGGCCTCGCCCCGCTCGCGGGCCGCCTGCTCGAAGTGGGCCACGATCTTGTCGCGGCGCTTGAGGATGGCCCGCGCCTGGCCGTCGCTGAGGACCCAAGGGCGGACCTGCTTCATGACGCTGGCTTCGTCCAGGGCCTTCAGCCGCTCGAACATCTGCCGGTCGATCCGGGTCATCTCCTTCTCGAAGGGCATCTTGTCGCTCGCGAACGCGCGCGAGTGGTCGATGAGGATGATGTTCCACTCGCCGTCGACCAGCATGTTGCCGGCGTTCCGGTCGATGTTCGACGATCAGGTTGTCGAACATCCGCTGCCGGCACACCTGCTTCGCCCACTCGATCGGCCTCGGGACACGCCTTCTGGTCCACGTCCTTGAGGTTCTTGCAGCTCTCGACCCAGAGCTGGACCGAGGCGAGCTCGCCGCTCCACCCGTCGCTCCACGGTCGGCGGCACCATGTCGAGGCCGAGCAGGCGGTCCAGCTCGTAGGCCGCGATCTCCGACTTGTAGGCCTCCCAGAAGCCCGAGCGCCGGCCCATCGGGAGGTGCTTGATCACCGCGCTCGCCGCGAGGCCTCCCGGCGCGAAGAAGGCCCGCTCGCGGCTTGGTCACGCCGATCGGGAACGTCGGTCACTCGCTCGACGCGCGCCGTTCGCAGGAACTCCTCGATACTCGGCGTAGTGGCCGATCCAGATCTTGGAGCCGACCGGGTTCGTCGTGGCGTCGGGGGACGGCGGCACGGCCGATGCCGGCGCCGGGGCCTGGGCCGCGGCGAGGGTGGCGGCGAGGCACGTCAGCGCCCAGAGCAGGGCTCTCTTCATGGGACCGTCCTTTCGCGAAAGGGCTCGTGCCGGGAGAGTGTACACCGCCCGCCTCCTCTGCTTTAATGCGCCCGCTCCCATGACGCGGGCCTTCGAGCGGCTGCTCCGCCTCCAGCGCGGCGATCTCCCCCGCGGCCTGCTGCTCTTCGTCTACCTCTTCCTGGTGGTCGCGGCATACCTGGTGGGGCAGGTGGCCCGCGACGCCCTCTTCCTCGGCCGGTTCAAGGCGTCCCGGCTGCCCTTCGTCGACGTCTCGCGCTCTTCCTCGTCGTCGACGCTCGTGGTGGCCGTCTACGTGCGCGCGGGCCGGCGCTGGGGCGTCGAGCGCCTGCTGACCGGAAGCCTCGCTCCTCTTCGGGTTGACCGGCCTCGTCCTCGCCGTCCTCGCCCGAGCCGGTCCTCGCACCCGGCTCGTTCCCCCGGTCGTCTACGTCTGGGTCGGGCTCTTCGGCGTCCTCGCCCCCGCGCAGGTGTGGACGCTCGCCAACTACGTGCTGACCCCGCGCGAGGCCCGGCGGCTCTTCGGCTTCGTGGGCGCGGGGGCGACCCTCGGGGCGACCGCGGGGGGGTTCCTCTCGAGCGCCCTCGCGCGCCGCTTCGGGGCGGAGAGCCTGCTCGTGCTGGTGTCGGCTCTGCCTGCTCGCTCGCCACGTTCCTGGTGGGCGCGCTCTGGCGCCGCCGGCCGGAGGTCCTGGGCGAACTGCACGCCCATCGGGCCTCGCGCCCGGGTGGAGGGCTGCGCGACAGCCTGCGGCTCGTGCTCGGCTCGCCGCACCTGCGGGCGATCGCCGGGAGTCGTCGTGCTGTCCTCGTTCGTCACCTCGGTCTCCGGCTGGCAGTTCAAGGCCATCGCGCAGCAGGCGCTTCGTGGCGCCAGGACGCGCTCGCCGCGTTCTTCGGCACGTTCAACGCCTGGGTGGGCGTACTTTGCGTGGCGACCCAGGTCCTCCTCACCGCCGGCATCCTCCGTCGGTTCGGGCTCGGCTCGGTGCTCTTGCTGCTCCCGGCCGGGCTGCTGCTCGGGCTCGGCCGGGCTCCTCGTGACCGGGACACTGGCGGCGGCGGTGCTCCTGAAGGACGGTGGACAAGATCCTGCGCTACTCGATCGACCGGCCGGCGGTGGAGCTTCTCTACCTGCCGGTGCCCCCGGCGCTGAAGCTCCCCGGCAAGTCGTTCATCGACACGGTGGCGTGGAGGGCCGGCGACGGCCTCGCCGGTCTCGCGGTGATGGCCTTCGCCACCGCCTTCGGGCTCGGCCCGGTGCCGCTCTCGGCTCGTGACCCTGCCGTTCATCGGCGCGTGGCTCCTCCTCGCCTCGCGGGTGCACCGGCGCTACGTCGCGACCCTGCGCGAGAGGCCTGCGGCAGCACCGCCTCGACGCCGAGCGCGCCACGACCGCGGTGCTCGACCGCGAGACGACCGAGATGCTCGCCTCGCGGCTTCTCGCGCGTCGACCCCGGGGAGATCCTCTACGCCCTCGACGTGATGGCGGTCGGCCCGCCACGGGGCCGCGGCCCACCCCGCGGTGCGCGGCCTGCTCGAGCCACGCCGACGTCGAGGTGCGCCGCCGCGCCCTCGCGATACTGAACGAGGCGGGCGACCGCTCGATCGTCCCCCAGGTCGAGGCGCTGCTGCGGGATCCCCACCTCGAGGTGAGGACGGAGGCGCTCCTCTACCTCTCGCGCCACGCCGACGTCGACCCGCTGGCGCGCCTCCGGGACCTCGGCGACTACCCCGACTTCTCGGTGCGCGCGGCGGTGGTGGCGGTGCTCGCCCGCCTGGGCGACGACCGCCTCGAGGCCGCCCGCCCTCTCTTCGAGTCGATGGTCGCGGAGCCGGGCGAGGCCGGGCGGAGGACGCGCCTCGAGGCGGCGCGGCTCGCGGAGCGGCAGCCCCTGCCCTTCGAGGACGCGCTCGTCCGGCTCGTCGCGGACGAGGACGACGAGGTGGCGCGCACCGCGATCCGGGCCGCCGCCCGCCACGGGGCGGCGCCGTTCGCGGACGCCCTCGTCGCCCGCCTCGGCGAGCCGCCGCTCGCCGAGGAGGCGGCGGACGCCCTCGTCGCGGCCGGCCGACGCGGCGCTCGCTTCCGTCTCGCGGGCCCTCGCCGACCCGCGGACCGACCCCCGCCGCGCGGCGCGCCATTCCCGGCCGTGCTCGAGCGGATCGGCACCGACGAGGCCGCCCTCGTCCTCGACCGACCACCTCCTCGACGGCGACGCCGACCTTGCGCCTGCGCATCCTCGTCGCGCTCGTCCGCATCCGGGACCAGCGGGCCGAGGTGGCGATCGACCCCCGGCGCCCTCGAGGCCGCCCTCGGCGCCGAGGTCCTCGGCCACTACCGCTCGTACCAGATCCTGGGCCCGGTCGACGCCCGCGAGCCCGGCGAGCGAGACCGCTCGGCCTGGGCCTCCGCGCCGCGATGCAGGAGGAGCTGGAGCGGATCTTCCGACTGCTCGACCTCCTGCACTACCGCCGGGACTTCCGCTCGGCCTGGGTGGCGCTGCGTCGGGGAACGCCTTCATCCACGACCAGGCGCTCGACCTCCTCGACAGCGCGCTGCGGCCCGAGATGAGGGCGCTCCTCGTGCCGCTCGTGGACCCCGAGGTGACGGAGGAGCAGCGGGTCCGCCTCGCCCACCGGCTCGTCGGCGCCCCGGTCGAGACGCCCGAGCAGGCGGTCGCGGCGCTCGCCGGGACGGGCGATCCGTGGCTGCGCTCGTGCGCGGCCTACGCGATCGGCGGCCATGGGCCTGCGTCTCGCTCGGCCGCACCTCGAGGCGTGGCAGCGACGACCCCGACCCGCTCCTCCGCGAGACCGTGCGCCAGGCCCGCGAGAGGCTCGCCCAGAGGCCGTGACCGAAGGCGCCCTCGCGCCACGGCGCCGCGTGCGGGTGGCATCCGCGCTCGCGTAGAATCCCTCGCGAAGACACGGCGACCATTCCACTGTGGAGGACGAGATGAGGAAGTTCCGAGCCGTTCTGGCGATCTGGCTGTGCCTTGGCGCGGCGCTCACTGTTCACGCGCAACTCTCCGAGGCGGAGAAGGCGGCGGTGCTCCTGGGCCATCACTTCAGCGTCGAGACCAACATCGTCTACAAGGTCGCCAACCGCTACGAAGCCAAGCTCGACGTCTATCATCCGTCGAACGCCGCGGACTCGACACCCGTACTCATGATGATCCACGGTGGCGGCTGGTTGTTCGGCACGAAGGAAGAGTCGGTCCTGTATCTCCTGCCGTTTCTGCAAATGGGTTTCTCCGTGGTGAACGTGGAATACCGCATGGGCAGCGTGTCGCTCGCGCCGGCGGCGGTCGAAGACTGCTTGTGCGCGCTGCACTGGATTGGCCGCAATGCGAAGAAGTACAAGTTCGATCTGAGCAAGGTGGTGGTCACCGGCGGCTCGGCGGGGGGACACCTGGCGTTGACTACGGCAATGATCCCGGCCTCCGCCGGGTTCGAGAACGAGTGTGCCTACGAGGATGACCAGGGCTGGACCGGTACGTTCGTCGATTCGCGACCGAAGGTGGCGGCCGTGGTCAACTGGTTCGGGATCACGGATGTCGGGGACATGATCCAGGGGCCGAACGTGCACGGCTACGCCGTGTCGTGGCTGGGCAGCTTGCCGAATCGTGAAGACCTGGCCAGGCGGGTCTCGCCACTGACCTACGTGCACTCCGGATTGCCTCCGGTCCTGACCATCCACGGAGACGCCGACAAACTGGTGCCGTACTCGCAAGCCGTGCGGCTGCACGAGGCCCTGACCAGGGCGGGAGTACGCAATCAGTTGCTCACTCTACCGGGCGCCGGTCACGGGGGCTTCACCGACGAACAAGAGTTGAGGGCCTTCGAGACCGTGCGTGCATTCCTGGTCGGCGTGGGGGTCATGGCCGGGCCAAGATGAGTCGCAAGGGGATGAAGGCGAGGCGCTACCTTCCGAAGCGTCGATCGGCGGTAGTCTGGCGCCCCCCGAGTGCCGAAGGGAGGCTGCGATGAGACAGGCTCTTCGCCAGGGCGTTCTACTGGGCGTTTCGGTCCTGGCAGCATCCGTGGCGGCGGCAGCGCCCCCGACAAGGCTGAAGCAAGCTCACGACCTGGCGCTTGCCCATGCAGCATGGCCCCCAGGGCGTTTCTGGCTCGCCGTGAACAAGGCCAAGGCGGGACAGCTCGTGATTCCGGTCCTGAACCGATGCCTGCCGGAATCTCCCGATGACGAGCTCACGGCGTTCTCGGTCTATCTGCGACTCTCGCAGAAGGGCAAGATCCTGGAGGTCGTGACAGACATCGACGCCGCGCTCGGTCGCTGCATGACCGGCGAGGCCCGTGAGGTCCAGCTGCCCGAGGCGCCACGCGAGGACTTCTGGATCCAGGTGAATCTCGCCGCGGGACTGTGAGCCGGGCGGCCCCTTGACGGCGGGGCGGCGGCGGCCTACTATTTGATCGTCCGGTTGATTAAATCGAACGGTTGGCTATGCCCATGGACGGCGCCACTGCGCCCACGGCACGGCGGGAGCGGGAGAAGCGGGACCCTTTGGCCACCCGGCGGGCCCTCCTCCAGGCGGGGGCGGCGCTCTTCTCCGAGCGGGGCTTCGACGGAGTCTCGATCGAGGACCTGGCCGACCGCGCCGGGGTCAACAAGGCCCTCATCAGCTACCACTTCCGGGGGCAAGCGGGACCTCTACGTCGCCATCCTGGAATCGGCGTTCGCCACCATGGCCGATCGGCTGAAGGCGATCGAGGCGGCGGCGCCCGACGCCCGTGAGGGGCTCCGCGCCTTCCTCGCGGCATTCGAGCAGATGACCCGCGAGCGGCCGGGCTTTCCCACACTCTTCCTGCGCGAGGTCCTCTCGACCGGCATCGAGCCGGCTCTCCTTCCCCACCTCGTCGAGATCGTCGGCGTCTCGCGGCGTCTCGGCGGAGCGCGGGGCGCGCGAGGGCCTCTTCCGCCGGGTGGACCCTGTGCTGCTGCACCTCGGTCTCGTCGGCGCGCCTCGTCTTCTTCTTCGCCACCGAGCCGGCGCGCCGCAAGGCGGCGGCGGAGGGCCGTCTTCCCGTTCGCCATGCCGGCGCCGAAGGCCTTCCTCCGCTACCTCGAGGAGCTCACGCTTCGAGGGCTCGCCCCGGATCCCTCGTCCGGCCGCACTCCAGCCCTCGCCTCGGGAAGCCGGTCCCGGCGGTCGCCGAGGCTCGCGCCGGAAGGCCGCCCCCGTTCCGCCCGCCGCAAAGGAGCGCGCGCATGAAGCGCAGTGTGAGAGCCGTGCCCGCCGCCCTCGTTCTCGCCGCCGCCCTCGGGGGCGCCTGCCGCAAGGCCGCCGACCCCGGCGTGATCGTGGCCTCCGGCCACGTCGAGGCCACGGAGGTCCTCGTCTCGACCAAGGTCGCGGGGACCCTCGAGAGTCTCTCGGTCGACGAGGGACAGACGGTCACGGCCGGCCAGGAGCTGGCCCGGATCGACACGACCGACACCCGCCTCGCCCTCGGCGGCCGCGCGCGCCGAGCGCGCGCTGGCCGAGGCCGAGCTGCGGCTCCGGCTGGCCGGCTCGCGCGTCGAGGACGTGCGCGAGGCGAAGGCCCAGGTCGTGCGCGCGGAGGCCGACCTCGACGGGGCGCAGAAGGACCTCGACCGCATGGAGGGCCTGCTCGCCGCCGGCTCCGGCACCACGAAGGCGCGCGACGACGCGCGCACGCGCCGCGACGTGGCGCAGGCCGCGCTCGACGCCGCGCGGGAGCGGCTGCGTCGGCTCGAGGCCGGCTTCCGGCCCGAGGAGAAGGACGCCGCGCGGGCGCGTCTCGAGGCGGCCGACGCGCGCATCGCCCAGCTCGAGCAGCAGCTGAAGGACGCGCTGATCGCGAGCCCGGTCGCGGGCGTCGTCACCGAGAAGCTGGCCGAGAAGGGCGAGCTCGCCGCCCGCGGGCACGGGCATCGTGGTGGTGACCGACCTCGCGAACGCGTGGCTCAACGCCTACGTGGCCGAGCCCGACCTCGCGCGGCTGCGGCTCGGCCAGGAGGCCGAGGTCGTGACCGACGACGGCCAGCGCCGGAAGGGACGCGTCTCGTTCGTCGCCTCTCGCGCCGAGTTCACGCCCAAGAACGTGCAGACGCGCGACGAGCGGGTGAAGCTCGTCTACCGGATCAAGGTCGCGCTCGAGAACCGCGGACGGCCTCTTCAAGCCCGGCATGCCGGCCACCGCGCGCCTGCGGCCGGCGGCGGACCGGCCGTGACGGACGCCACCCGTCGGACGCGCTCGTGCGCGTCGAGGCGCTCACCCGCCGCTTCGGCCCCGTCCGCGCGGTCGAGGAGGTGAGCTTCGACGTGCGCCGCGGCGAGATGTTCGGCCTCATCGGACCCGACGGCGCGGGCAAGACGACGACGCTTCGGATGATCCTCGGCCTCCTGAAGCCCGACGCCGGACGGGCCCGCACCTGCGGCCTCGACCCGTTCCGCGAGCGTCGGAAGCTCTCGTCCCGGGTCGGCTACCTCTCGCAGAGGTTCTCCCTCTACGGCGACCTCACGCGTCGACGAGAACGTCGCCTTCTTCGCCGAGATCCACGACGTGCACGGCTACGCCGCCCGCCGCGACGAGCTCCTCGAGATGGTGCGGATGACGCCCTTCCGCGACCGCCTGGCCGAGCGGCTCTCGGGCGGGATGAAGCAGAAGCTGGCTCTCGTCTGCACGCTCGTCCACACGCCGGAGCTGCTCGTGCTCGACGAGCCGACGACCGGCGTCGACCCCGTCTCGCGCCGCGACTTCTGGAAGCTGCTCGCCCGGCTGCAGCGCGAGGGCCTGACCATCCTGCTCACGACGCCGTACCTCGACGAGGCCGAGCGCTGCACGCGCGTCGCGCTCATCGACCACGGCCGTCTGCTCACCGTCGACGCCCCCGACGCGCTGCGCGCGGGCGAGCCGGGGGTCATGGTCGAGGTCGTGGCCGAGCCGCGGCGCGCGGCCGTCGAGGTGCTGCGGAAGGCGCCCGGCGTCGCCGAGGTCGAGGTCTTCGGCGAGCGCCTGCACGCGAGCCTGCCCGACGAGGCGCCCGAGCGCGGGCCGGCCGCGGCCGGCGAGCTCGCGGCGCGGCTCCGGCAGGCGGGGCTCGAGGTGCGCTCGGCCCGGCCCACCACACCGTCGCTCGAGGACGTGTTCATCGGCCGCATCCGCGCCCGGGAAGCGGCCTCCGCCGTCGAGGTGACCCCATGAGACGCGCCCTTCGCCTCCTCCCCCTCCTCCTCGCCGGCGCCGCCGCCGCGGCGCAGGAGGCGTCCCCGCCGCCCGAGGCGCCCGCCGAGGCTGCCGTCGTCCGCCTGACCGTGGACGAGGCCGTCGCGCGCGCGATCGCCGCCTCGCCCCGCCTCGCGCGGCTCTCCGCGCTCGAGGCCGCGGCCGAGGCCCAGGCCCGCGGCGCGCGCGCCGACCGCTGGCCGCAGGTCGACGCTCGGGGCCGGCTACACTCGCCGCTCGGAGGTCCCCGAGCTCGCGATCTTCGCCCCGACCGACGACCCGGCGCAGCCGGTGGAGCGCATCGTCGTGTTCCCGAACATCCAGGACAACTGGCGCCTGCGCGCCGGCCTCGCCCTGCCGATCTGGACCGGCGGCCGCGTCTCCGGGCAGATCGACGCCGCCGAGCAGGGCCGCGCCGCGGCCGGCGAGGACCTGCGCGCCGGGCGGGCCGACCTCGTCCTCGAGACGAAGACCGCCTACTGGTCGCTCGTCACCGCGCGCGAGAGCGTGCGGGTGCTGCAGGAGGCGATCCGCGCCTACGACGCGCACCTGCACGACGCGCGGAACCGGGAGCGCTTCGGCATGGCGGCGCGCAACGAGGTGCTGGCCGTGCAGGTCGAGCGCGACCGGGTCGAGCTCGACCGCCTGCAGGCGGCGGCCGCCGCGGACGTGGCCGAGGCCAACCTGCAGCGGCTGCTCGACCTGCCACCCGTCGCCCGGGTCGAGCCGACGGAGCCGCTCGAGGCCACCCCGATCCCCCCGCCCGACGTCGAGGCGCTCGTGGCCGAGGCGCAGGCCGGGCGCGCCGAGCGCAAGGCCCTCGCCGCCCGCGTCGCCGCGGCCGACGCTATCGCCGGGGCGGAGCACGGGACCCGGCTGCCGCAGGTGGCGCTCACCGGCGGCTACACCTACGCGAACCCCAACCGCGACATCGTGCCGCCCACGGCGGACTGGAAGGACACGTGGGACGTGGGCGTCGGCTTCACCTGGAACGTGTTCGACGGCGGCCGGCGCTCGGCGAACGAGGCCCGCGCCCGGGCCCAGGCCGACGCCGTCCGCGAGCAGCTGCGCGAGCTGGACCGCGGCGATCCGCCTCGAGGTCACGCAGCGCGCCCTCGAGCTGCGCACCGCCGGCGCACGCGTCGCAGTCGCCGAGCGCAGCGTCGAGTCGGCCGCGGAGAGCCGCCGCGTGGCCGGCGACCGCTACCGCGAGGGCGTCATCCCCTCCTCGGAGCTCCTCGACGCCGAGGTCGCGCACGAGCGGGCGGCCCTCGCGCGCACCGAGGCCCTGGCGGCGCTGCGCCTCGCCGCGGCCGGCCTCGACCGGGCCGTGGGACGCTGATGCTCGAAGGGAGCTCCTCGGGATGACGGCAGCCGTCGAGATCCGCGAGCTGAGCAAGCACTTCGGGGCCTTCAAGGCCGTGGACCGGGTCTCGCTCACCGTGAACGAGGGCGAGATCTTCGGCTTCCTCGGCGCGAACGGCGCCGGCAAGTCCACCACGATCCGCATGCTGTGCGGCCTGCTCGCGGCCGACCTCGGGCACCGGCCTCGTCCTCGGGGTCGACGTCGCGAAGGACCCCGAGGGCGTGAAGCGGAGGATCGGCTACATGAGCCAGCGCTTCAGCCTCTACGACGACCTCACGGTCGCCCAGAACCTCCGCTTCTTCGGCGGCGTCTACGGCCTGCGCGGGGCTGCGGCCCGCGAGCGGGAGGAATGGGCGGTCCGGATGGCCGGCCTCGAGGGCAAGGAGGACCGGCTCACCGGCGAGCTGCCCGGCGGCTGGAAGCAGCGGCTGGCCCTCGCCTGCGCCGTCCTCCATCGGCCGCGCGTCGTCTTCCTCGACGAGCCCACGAGCGGGGTCGACCCGATCTCGCGCCGGCTCTTCTGGCGGCTCATCGACGAGATGGCGGCCGACGGCGTCACCGTCTTCGTCACCACGCACTACCTCGACGAGGCCGAGTACTGCCACCGGCTCGCCCTCATCCACGCCGGCCGCCTCGTCGCCCTCGGCACGGTCTCCGAGCTGAAGCGGGTCTTCGCCGGCCGGGCGGTCCTCGAGGTCGTGGCGCCGCGCGTCGGCGAGGCGCTCGAGGCGATCGACCCCGCGCCCTGGGCGCTCGAGACCTCGGTCTTCGGCACCCGGATCCACGTGGTGGTGGCTGACGCGGACGAGGGCCGACGCCGGATCGAGGAGCTGCTGGCGAGCGGCGGCAACGCGCCGGTCTCCGTCGAGCGCATCCTGCCCTCGCTCGAGGACGTCTTCATCCACCACGTCGAGGAGGCGGAGACGCGCGACGGGAGGCCGTCCGGTGAGGCGCCTCGCGCGCGGTCGTGGTGAAGGAGCTCCGGCAGATCCGCCGCGACCCCTTCTCCCTCATCATGCTGATCGGGCTGCCGGCCTTCATGCTCGTGCTCTACGGCTTCGCCCTCAACTTCGACGTCCGCCACGTCAAGCTCGCCGTCCAGGACCGCGACCGCACCGCCCGCAGCCGCGAGCTCGTCGCCGCCTTCACCCACTCGACCTACTTCGACCTCGTGGCGACACCGGCGGCCGGCGAGGATCTCGAGGCGCTCATGGAGCGCGGCGTGGCCCGGGCCATCCTCGTCATCCCCGAGGGCTACGGGCGGGACCTCGCCGCCGGCCGACGGACGCCCGTCCAGCTCCTGCTCGACGGGGCGGACTCCACGACCGCCACCACCGTCCTCGGCTACGCGCGGGCGCTCGTCTCCGAGGCGAACGCGGCGCTCGTCGTCCTTGCCCTGTCCGGATCGGGCGCGGGCCGGCGGCTCTTGCCCCCCCTCGACCTCGAGCCCCGCGTCCTCTACAACCCGGAGCTCGAGTCCACGCAGTTCCTGGTGCCCGGCCTCATCGGCTTCCTGCTCATGCTGACCGCCGTGCTCTCCACCGCTCTCTCGGTCGTGCGCGAGAAGGAGCGCGGCACGATGGAGCAGCTGCGGGTGGCGCCCCTGCGCACCTGGGAGCTGATCGTCGGCAAGACGGTCCCCTACCTCGGGATCTCGCTCCTCGCCACCGTCATCATCCTCGTCGCCGCCCGCGTGCTCTTCGGGGTGGTGATCCGCGGGCCCTACCTCGACCTCCTGATCGCGACGCTCCTCTACCTCTTCGGCGCCCTGGGCTTCGGCCTCTTCATCTCGACGATCGCGGACACGCAGACCTTCGCCTTCCAGGCCGGGCTCATCTCGTCGATGCTGCCGTCCATCCTCCTCTCCGGCTTCATCTTCCAGATCCGGATCATGCCGCCGTGGCTGCAGGCCATCACCTACCTCGTGCCCACCCGCTACTTCCTGGTGATCCTGCGCGGGGTGATCCTCAAGGGCGAGGGGCTCGTTCCCTACTGGCCCCAGGTGGTCGCCCTCGTCGTCTACGGTCTCGCCACGGTGAGCCTGGCCTCGGTGCGTCTCGCGCGCCGGGAGGGGTGAGCGCGATGTACGTCCTCTGGCGCGTGATCGTGAAGGAGCTGCTGCAGATCCGGCGCGACCGGCGCATGATCCCCGTCATCTTCGTCTCCCCGGTGGTCATGATCGTCGTCTTCGGGTTCGCCGTGAACACCGACGTGACCGACGTGCCGATGGTCCTGGTGGACCAGGATCGAAGCGCCGCCAGCCGGGATCTCGTCACCCGCTTCGTCCACTCCGGCTACTTCGAGGTGGTGGGGACCGAGGAGCGGGCCGAGGACGTGGACCGCTGGCTCGTGACGTCGCGCGCGCAGCTCGGCCTCGTGGTCGCGCCGGGCTTCGGATCGGCGCTCGCCTCGGGCCGCACCGCCGCCCTGCAGGTGATCGTGGACGGCAGCGACGCCGCCTCGGCCAACGTCGCGCTCGGCTACGCGAGCGCCCTCGCCCAGGGCTTCGGAGCGGAGGTCCAGGCCGCGCGGCTACGCTCCCTCGCCGGCGAGGCGCTCGGCCGCCGGCCGGGGCAGATCGATCTCGAGCCCCGCGTCTTCTACAACCCCGACCTCAAGAGCCGCTGGTTCTACGTCCCCGCCGTCCTCGCCATGGTGCTCATGGTGATGACGATGCTGCTCTCCGCCATGGGGGTCGTGCGCGAGAAGGAGGTCGGGACGATGGAGCAGCTCATCGTGACCCCGATCCGTCCCTGGCAGCTCATCGTGGGGAAGCTGGCGCCCTTCGCCCTCATCGGCGTCGTCCAGGTGTTCCTCATCACGGCGGTGGCCGTCTTCGGCTTCCGCGTGCCCCTGCGGGGGTCGTTTCCGCTGCTGCTCGGGCTCACCGTCCTCTTCCTGCTCGTCACCCTGGGGGTGGGGCTCCTGGTTTCGACGCTGGTGCGGACCCAGCAGCAGGCGATGATGGCGGCCGCCTTCCTGGCGATGATCCCGATGGTGTACCTGTCGGGGCTGATCTTCCCCATCGAGAACATGCCCCCCGCGATCCAGCTCGTTACGTACGCGATCCCGCTGCGCTACTACGCGGAGATCATCCGCGGCGTCTTTCTCCGGGGCTCGGGCCTCTCCATCCTCTGGCCGGACGCGCTCGCGCTCCTCGGCATGGGCCTGGCCCTTCTCGGCGGGGCCTCGCTCCGCTTCCGGAAGCGGCTGGACTAGCGACGGAGACCGCTCGCCTTGACCGTCCGCCGGCCCCGTGCTGTATTGCCGCGCATGAGTCCCTTCGAGGCGCCCCGTCCCGCCCCCGGCCGCGCCACCGCCCTCGTCCTCGCGGCGACCCTCCTCCTCGCGGCCGGCGCCGTCGCCGGGTCTCTCCCCGGCGTCCCCGGAGCCGTCGAAAAAGCGGCAGCCACGCCGAGCCCGGCCCCCGCTCCCGAGCCGGCGGCGGAGGCCCCGGACTCGCCTCGCGCCTCCGCCCGCGCCTTCGTCGAGCTGACGACCCGGAAGGGCGACTACAAGGCCGCCGCCCGCTACCTCGCGCTGCCGCCGGGGGAGGAGG
The DNA here is from genome assembly GCA_963697835.1 of uncultured Acidobacteriota bacterium. Classification (GTDB taxonomy): domain Bacteria; phylum Acidobacteriota; class Vicinamibacteria; order Fen-336; family Fen-336; genus DATBSL01. Next base: position 1,541,694 of record CAVOPG010000002.1, read on the forward strand.
AGCGGGGACCGGAGCTCGCCCGGAGGCTCCGGGCGATCCTGGAGCGCCACCTCGACATCGATCACGACGCGGTCTCGCCGCTCCCCGAGGGCAGCGTGCAGGACGGCCTGCCCCCGGGCGTCGACACCGTCAGGAGCCGTGCCGGACGGCCGCGGAGGCCAGGACCCGGTCTTCGTCGTGCGCTCGCGCGACGCCTCCGGCTCCTACTGGGCCTTCTCGCGCCAGACGGTGTCCCGCGTCGACGGCTGGTACGACGCGCTGCCCGACCGCTGGGTCCGCGACTGGATGCCGGAGCGGCTGCAGCGCTACGGGCCGCGAGAGCTCATGTGGTGGCAGTGGCTCGTCGCTTCCCGCCCTCCTGGTCCTGGCCCTCGTCCTGGGGCGCGTCCTCGGGGCCTTCACGACGGCCTTCCTCCACCGGCTGTTCCCGAAGTACCCCCACGGGGTGGGACGAGCGGCTGCTGAAGCGGACCTCGCCGGCCCTGACTCTGCTCTGGGCGGTGGCCGTCGCCGCCGTGCTCCTGCCGTGGCTCGCGCTGCTGTCCGACGCCGACCGCTTCGTCCGGTCGATCCTCGGCGGCCGTCGCCACCCTCGCCGTCTTCTGGGCGCTCTGGCGCTCGGTGGACGTGTGGGCGCAGTTCCTGATGGAGAGGCCCTGGGCGGCCGACAACCCCTCGGCCCGCTCGCTGCTCTCGGTGACCCGCAACCTCGCCAAGGTGCTCGTCGCGGTGGGCGGGCGTCGTGGCGACGCTCGCCGCCTTCGGCTACCCGGTGGCCACGGTCCTCGCCGGCCTCGGCATCGGCGGCATCGCCCTCGCCTTCGGCGCGCAGAAGACGATCGAGAACCTCTTCGGCTCGATCGCTCTCGCCGCCGACCAGCCCTTCCGCGTGGGCGACTTCGTGAGGATCGAGGACTTCACCGGCAACGTCGAGCGGATCGGCATGCGCTCGACCCAGATCCGCACCTCCGACCGGACGCTCGTCAGCCTCCCGAACGGCAAGCTCGCCGACATGCAGGATCGAGGACTTCGCCTCCCGCGACCGCATCCGCTTCGCGACGACGGTGAGCCTCGTCCTACGGCACGAGCGAGGAGCAGGTTCGGCGCGTGGTGACCGGCATCGAGGCGATGCTCCGGGCGAGCCCGAGGGTCTGGCCCGACGTCGTCGTGGCGAGGCTCGCGGCCTTCGGCACGTCGTCCCTCGACGTCGAGGTTCTCTGCTGGTTCCGGACGAGCGACTTCGACGAGTTCCGCGACCTGCGACAGGAGGCGCTCCTCGGGATCATGCGGGTGCGTCGCCGAGGCGGACACGGCATTCGCCCTCCCGACCCACGACGGTGCACCACGTCGGCCCGGCGGATCCCGCGCCCTCCGCTCGTTCCGGCTGAATCCGGTCAGCGGACTCGAGTAGACGGCCTCGAACGGGCGTCGGGCCCGAACGCTTCGCGACTCCACGGTCCGGGTTCGCGGCCAGGCGCTCGAGGAGGTGGAAGACGGTCTCCGCCTCGTCCGGCGCGCCGGCCGCGGCGGCCAGCTCCTCGCAGGTCCCGCCCGCCGCTCCCCGCCCGCGGAGCGCGGCCACGACCATCCGCTGCAGGTCGAGGATCGACGCCGCCGCCTTCTTGCCCGCCTCGACCCCCGGCTGGTGGTAGGCGTTGATGCCGACGAGGCTGGCGTAGAGCCCGACCGCCCGCTCGTAGAGCGCGATCAGCATCCCCAGGCTCCGCGGAGCGACGTCCGGGATCGTGAGCGTGAGCGAGGGCCGGCCGCTCTCGAAGAGCGCCCGCCGCGTCCCGAGCAGCAGGCCGTCGAGGAAGTCCCCGCTCGTCGCCCCCGGCTCGACCTCGAGGCTCGCTCCCTCGCGGTCCTTCAGGACGCGGATGAACGTCACGAAGAAGTCCGGCGGTGCCGTCGCGCAGCTGCTGCACGAACGCGTGCTGGTCCGTCGAGCCCTTGTTGCCGTAGACGGTCAGCCCCTGGTGGACGACGCGGCCCTCGAGGTCCCTCTCCTTGCCGATCGACTCCATGACGAGCTGCTGCAGGTAGCGGCTGAAGAGGAGGAGGCGGTCCTTGTAGGGCAGGACGACCATGGCCTTCGCGCCCCGGCCCTCGCCGACCGCGTGCCAGGCGAGGGCGAGGAGCGCCGCCGGGTTGCGGCGGGTCTCGCGCCGGCGCGTGGCCTCGTCCATCGCGGCCGCCCCGGCGAGGAGCTCCATCACGTCGATCCCCTGGAGCGCCGCCGGCAGGAGGCCCACCGCGCTCGTCACCGACGTGCGACCGCCCACCCAGTCCCACATCGGGAACCGCGCGAGGAAACCCTGCTCGCGGGCCTGCCGGTCGAGCGCGCTGCCGTCCTGGGTGATCGCCACGGCGTGGGCCCCGAAGTCGAGGCCACGGGCGCGCGTAGGCGGCCGTCGCCTCGACCATGCCGTTGCGGGTCTCGGGCGTGCCCCCGGACTTCGAGATGACGACGGCGAGCGTCTCGGCGAGGCCGTCGCCGAGCCCTCCGAGCACGCGGTCGAGGCCGTCGGGGTCGGTGTTGTCGAGGAAGTGCGGCGACAGGCGGTCGCCGAGGCCGCCGAGGGCGTCGGCCACGAGCTGCGGGCCGAGGGCCGACCCGCCGATGCCGACGACGAGCACGCGCCGGAAGCGCTCGGCGCGCCGGCGGCTTCACCCGGCCGTCGTGAACGCGAGCGGCGAAGTCGCGGACGCGCGCTTGCGTCTCGCGGATGGCGGCGGCGATCTCGGGGAAGGGCGCCTTGTCCGGGGCCCGCAGCCAGTAGTGGCCCACCATGCGCTTCTCGTCGGGATTCGCGATCGGCCCCCTGCTCGAGCGCCTCCATCGCCAGGAGCGCCCGCTGGAGCGACGCCTCCCCGCCGGCGAGGGCCCGGCCGTCGAGCCCGAGGCGGCTCAGGTCCAGCCGCACCCCGAGAGCCGGGTCGTCGAACAGCAGGGCCTTGTAGCGCTCCCAGAGCTCGCGTGGGGTCATGGCGTCTCCTCGTCCTCGCGGGTGGGCATTCTACCGCCGGCGGCGGCGGTGACGTCACGCGATTGCCGACAGGCCTCCGATGGCCCACACTGGGGAGGAGACCGCATCGATGACTTCTCGCCCCGCGCTCGCGCTCGCCGCCGGGCTCGCCCTCTCCTGCGGGGGCGGGAGCTCGTCGCCCACCTCGTCGGACGCCACCGGGGGAACCGGTACTTCGAGCTGCACGACGGTCGGGCAGTGCACGTACGTGCGCGACACGCTGCAGTCGTTCTACTACTGGTACAAGGAGCTGCCGAACCCCGACCCGGGCTCCTTCGCCTCTCCCGAGGCCTACCTCGAAGCGGTGCGCTACCGGACGCTGGACTCGAGCTTCAGCTACATCACGTCCAAGGCCTCGAGCGACGCCTTCTACTCCGACAGCCAGTTCATCGGCTTCGGCCTCTCCTACAAGCCGGACCGCCGACGCCGAGCTGCGCCTCGTCCAGACGTTCCCGGGCAGCCCCGCGGCCGACGCGGGGATGGACCGGGGCGACTACCTCCTCTCCGTGAACGGCAAGGCCGTCGCCGATCTGCTGACGACCGGCGAGATCAACACGATCTTCGGCGCGGAGCAGGTCGGCGTCACCGCGGACCTGGCGTGGCGCGACATGGCGGGCCGGCCGCGGAGCGCCACCCTCACGAAGCGCCTGGTCACCATACCGACCGTCTCGCAGACCGCCGTCCTCTCCGCCGGCTCCTCCCGGGTGGGCTACGTCCACTTCCGGAACTTCGTCCAGCCCTCGGTGGAGGCCCTCAACACCGCCTTCACCCAGCTCCGCGACCAGGGAGCCACCGAGCTCGTCCTCGACCTGCGGTACAACGGCGGCGGGCTCGTCTCGGTGGCACAGCACCTCGCGGGCCTGATCGCGGGGCCGCCCGTCGTGGGTCAGGTCTTCGTGCAGTTCACCCACAACGACAAGCAGTCGAGCCGCAACACCGCCTACCGGTTCGAGGCGAAGCCGCAGGCCCTCGCCGTCACCCGCCTGGTGGTGATCGCCACCCGCGGCTCGGCGTCCGCGAGCGAGGCCATCGTCAACGGACTGCGCCCGTACATGGACGTGAAGGTCGTGGGCGACACGACGTACGGCAAGCCGGTCGGGCAGTACGGCTTCGACTTCTGCGAGAAGGTGCTCTACCCGGTGTCGTTCCTGGTCACGAACGCGCGCGGGGAGGCGGACTACTTCGACGGGATCCCGGCGGACTGTGCCGCCCCGGACGACGTGGACCACGCGCTCGCGAGCCCGCAGGAGGCGTCCCTCGCCGAGGCCCTCTACGTCGTCAGGAACGGCCGCTGCAGCGGCACCGCGGCCACCGAGGCCGAGGTCCGGGCCCGCTTCCGGGCCCGGGTGCCCGAGCTGCCGCGCGACGGCTGGCGCCAGATGCTGAACGCCTGGTGAACCGCCGCCGGCGTGGTAAGATCCGCGCCGGTTGCTGCCCCAGCGCATCGGCAAGTACGAGATCGTCGGCAAGCTCGGCCAGGGGGCCATGGGCGAGGTGTTCCGCGCCCACGACCCGGTCTTGAACCGGGACGTCGCGGTCAAGCGGATCACGGCCGGCCTCGACGCGGACGAGACGGTGCGCAAGCGGTTTCAGCGGGAGGCGCAGTCCGCCGCCCTCCTCAGCCACCCGAACATCATCACGGTCTACGAGCTCGGCTTCGAGGGCGACCAGCTCTTCATGGCCATGGAGCTGCTCGACGGCATCGACCTGAAGCACGCCCTGACCGCGCGCAAGATGACCCTCGACGAGAAGGTCGGAGTGGTGCAGCAGATCTGCGAGGGGCTGGCCTTCGCCCACACCCACGACATCGTCCATCGCGATCTCAAGCCGGCCAACATCCACATCCTCCCCAGCGGCAAGGTCAAGATCATGGACTTCGGCCTGGCCCGCCTGAGCGGCTCGGAGATGACGACCACGGGAATGGTCATGGGGACCCCCCACTACATGTCCCCGGAGCAGGTCCGCGGCCAGAAGGCGGACGCCCGCTCCGACATCTTCACGCTCGGGTGCCTCTTCTACGAGCTCCTGACCGGCCACAAGCCGTTCGACGCCGAGTCGATGCACGGGGTTCTCTACAGGATCATGCAGGAGGAGCCTACCCCGGTGCGCGAGGCGGCTCCGGGGACGCCCGACGCCCTGGCCCAGATCGTGGAGAAGATGCTCGCGAAGAACCCGGCCGAGCGGTTCGCGAACGCCGGCGAGATGCTGGTCGCGCTGCGCCAGGCGCGCGGCGCGACGGCGCCCGGTCGCGGCCCGGAGAGGACCCTCGAGGCCGAGCGACCATCCGCCGCTCAGGCCGCGCGGCCGGCTCCGCGGCGACCGGGCGGCGAGCCATCGCGGGCGTCCTCCCGCAGTGGCGGGTCCGCGACCTCGGCGCCAGGCTCCCGGCGGCGGCCGCTCCTGATCGGCCTGGCGTTGGCCTTCCTCGCGATCGTCGGCGGAGGGTGGGCTCTGTGGAGCTACCTCTTCGGCCGGCCGGCTCCGCCGCCCCCGCCGGCGGCCGAGGCCGGCTCCCTCGCCCGAAAGGCCATCGATTCGCAGGTCGAGGTCGCGGGGCGCCGGCTCGACGCGGGCGCCTACAAGGAGGCCGCGCGGGAGGCGGAGCGCGCCCTGAAGCTCGACCCGCAGAACGCCGAGGCGCGGAGCGTCCTCGACCTTGCCTTGGCCGGCTCGAAGGCGATCGACGACGCCGTCGCGGCGGTTCGCACGGCCACGACCACCGGCGACCGGGAGCGCCTGGCCGGGGCGGCTTTCGACCTCATGAAGCTCGAGCCGTCGCACCCCGACGCGGAGCCGGCCGCCGCGTCGGCCGGGCCGGCCTTCCGTCCCCGCGCGGACGAGGCGCGCCGGCTCGAGCAGGAGGCGCGGCGCGAGGCGGAGCAGGCCGGCGCCGACCGCACCCCGGCGTTCGCCGAGGGCATCGACCTCGAGCGCAAGGGAGAGCAGGCCCTGCAGGCGGGCCAGGCGGTCACCGCGGCGCGCCGCTTCCTCGAGGCCCGGATGGGCTTCGATAGGGCCCGGCGGACCCGTCCGTAGACCAGACGCCCCCTTCGACCCGACCCGGGCACATCCTCCGCGTGGTACGATTCCACCAAGCGGACCTCAGGTAACAAGGACCGGCGCGAGCGAGGCGGCCCCGGCCTCCCGGAGGGTTGCGACTCGGTGATGAACCTGGACCACATCGGAAAGTACCGCGTCGTCGGGACGATCGGCAAGGGCGCGATGGGCGAGGTCTACAAGGCCAAGGACCCGCTCCTCAACCGGTACGTCGCGATCAAGACCATCGCCGCGTCCCTCGCCGCCGACCCGGACTTCAGGCGGCGCTTCCAGCGCGAGGCACAGTCCGCAGCCCAGCTCAACCACACCAACATCGTGACGGTCTTCGACTTCGGGGAGGAGGATGGCCAGACCTACATGGCCATGGAGCTCCTCGAGGGCCGGGATCTCAAGGACGCGGTCCGCTCACGCGACCTCCGCCTCAGCGACAAGCTGTCCATCATGGACCAGATCTGCGACGGCCTCGCCTTCGCCCACGCGAAGGGGGTCGTCCACCGCGACCTCAAGCCCGGCAACATCCACCTCCAGCCGAACGGCCAGGTCAAGATCCTCGACTTCGGCCTGGCGCGGCTGGGGGTGTCCGACATGACCAAGACGGGCACCGTGATGGGTACGCCCCACTACATGTCGCCCGAGCAGGTCCGGGGCCAGAAGGCCGACGCGCGCTCCGACGTCTTCTCGCTGGGCGCGGTCTTCTACGAGCTGCTCTCCCACCACCGGCCGTTCGAGGCCGACTCCGTGCACGGGGTGCTCTTCCAGATCCTGGAGCAGGAGCCGCAGCCGATCCGGAAGTGGGCGCCCGAGGTGCCCGCCCCCCTGGTTGGCGTCGTCGAGCGGGCGCTCTCCAAGGACCCCTCCCAGCGCTACGCCGACGCCAGCGAGATGGCGCGGGGGCTCGCCGAGGCGCGCGAGGCGATCGCGGGAGAGACGGTCCTCGGCGGCTCGATGGGCACGATCTTCCAGGCCGGCGACGCGACCGTGATCGATCCCGCCCCGACCGCCGTGGTCAGGGGGGCGACGGCGCTGAACCTGGCCCGCACCCCGAACCGCGCCGTGCCGGGACCGATGGCCCGGACGGTCCGGCCCGATCCCACCGTGGGCGGCGGGCCGGCGACCCAGGCTCCCGGCGCTCCCGAGCCGTTCGCGCCCGCTCCTCGTCGGTGCCGCCGCCGTGGTCGTGATCGCCGCCGCGGCGGGCGGGATCGCGTGGATGCGCAGTCGGGCGACGACCCAGTCTCCTCCCGCCGCCGCGGCCGGCCAGGAGCAGGCGAGCCTGACGGACGTCTACGTCACGAACCAGGTGGAGCTCGCCCGCGCCGATCTCGCCAATCGCGACTACGAGGCGGCGGCGCGGCGAGCGGAGGACGCCCTCAAGCTGAAGCCGGCGAGCGCCGAGGCACGGGCCGTCCTCGACCAGGCGCGTGCGGTCCTGGGCCAGATCGCAGAGGCCGTGGCCCAGGCGCGTGGGGCGTTCGGCCGTGGGGACGTCGACGGGGCCTCTTCCGCGCTCGGCCGGGTCATGGCCCTCGATCCCCGGCAGCCCGTCATCGGCGAGCTCTCCGCCGCCCTCAAGCAGCACCTCCGGCCTCAAGCGGAAGACGGGCGGCGACAGGCGGAGACGGCGCGGAGGGCCGCGGATCAGGCGCGGGCGACGGCGCTCGCGGGGTTCACCCAGGGGCGCCGGCTCACGGCGGAGGCCGACGGGCTCTTCCGCCGGCAGGACTACGCCGCGGCCGCGCAGAAGTACCTGGAGTCGCGGAACGCCTTCGAGAGGGCGAAACGGGAGGCGGACGAGGCCCGGACGGCGGCCCTCCGTCCCTCACCCTCGGCGCTCCCCACGCTGGTGCCGGCGCCCTCGACACCTTCGCCCGTCGCCCTGACGGCCGCGCCGACTCCCGCGCCCACGGTGTCGCCGACCGTGGTTTTCGTCCCACCGCCCCCGACGGCTCCCGCGGTGCCGCCGAGCGCGCCGGCGGCGGTCCCGGCCACCCCCCGCCCCGTCGAATCCGAGAAGGCGGAGGTGCAGCGGGTCATCGCCGAGTACGGGCGCGCCCTGGAGAACCGCGACGTCGCGCTCTACCGGGCCCTCATCCCCGGCCTGTCACCTGACGGCGAGAAGCGTCTCCGCGAGGCCTTCAAGGCCTACAAGCCGCAGCGGGTCGGCATCACGGTCGATTCCGTGCAAGTCGAGGGCGATCGCGCCACCGTGCGCGCCACCCGCCAGGACGTCATCGAAGGCCGAGCGACGAAGGCGGTGTCCCAGACCTTCCAGCTCGTCCGGGCCGGCACGGCCTGGCAGATCCAGTCGATCGGCCAGTAGCGGGCCTCGCGAGACGCCCGGACGCCCGGCGGTGTCCTTCCCCTGACCGGCCAAGGCGGTCTATACTTCCGGCCAATCGTCACCGTTCAAGAGAAGCTGACGGACCGCCGGAGGGCGGGCCGTCTTCGAGGCTCCCGGGTTCGCGGATCCGGACAGCCTAAGGGAGGGCTCTATGAGGCGTCTGGTTGCAGTGCTGGCGGTCGGGCTGTGGCTGGGCGGCGCGATCGCCGGCTCGGCCCAGGACTCGGGCAAGCTGGCCCTGCTGATTCCCAACCTCTTCGGCCCGAACGGCCTCAAGGTGGACAGCAATGCGCAGCTGCCCCAGCCATGCGGGCCATGCGACCACTCGGCCCACTTCAACAGCGCGTTCCAGGCGGAGTTCACCCAGTTCAACGTCGCCCTCGCCAGCCAGCTGGCCGCTGTGCCCCTGCCCACTCCCGCCTCGGGCTTCACGTACACCTTCGACGCCGCGCTCGGCGTCTTCCAGCGCTCGACGCAGAGCTTCGGGCCGATCATGACCGAGCGCGCCGAGACGATCGGCCGGCGCAAGCTCACCTTCGGCGTCACGTACCAGCACTTCGGCTTCGACAGCCTGGAGGGCCTCAGCCTCGGCTCGGTGCCCGCGGTCTTCACCCACGACGACGCCCAGCTCGGAGGCGGCCGGACCGACGTCGTTACCACGACGAACTCCATCGACGCGAGCGTCGACCAGAGCGTCGTCTTCCTCTCCTACGGCCTCGGCAGCCGACTCGACCTCTCGGTCGCGGTCCCCTTCGTTTCCGTGGATCTCGCGGCACGGTCGGAGGCGCAGGTGCAGCGGATAGGAACCTCCGGGAGCCCCGCCACGCACTTCTACGACGACGGCTCCGGCGGATTCGGCACGACCAAGACCTACGCGAACTCGGACCACGCCTCCGGGATCGGCGACGTCGTCGTCCGCCTCAAGGGGAACCCGGTCCACAACGACTCCATCGCCCTCGCGCTCGGCGTCGACGGCCGCTTCCCCACCGGCGACGAGGAGAACCTGCTCGGCCTCGGCGCCTTCGGCCTCAAGCCCTTCGTCGTCCTCTCCCTCTCCCAGGGGCGGGTCGCCCCGCACCTGAACGTGGCCTATCTCTGGAACGGCAAGAGCACGCTCGCCGGCGACGTCGCCACCGGGCGCAAGGAGGAGCTGCCGGACCAGGTGCAGTACGCGGTGGGGGCGGACATCGGCGTCTCGAAGCGGCTGACCCTCGCCTTCGACTTCCTGGGGACCTACGTGATCGACTCGCCTCGCCTCGTCCGCGAGGTCTTCACCGCGGCGAACGGGCACTCCTTCCCCCAGATCGCCTTCGTGAACGAGTCGTACAACCTGGCGAGCGGGGCGGCGGGCCTCAAGTTCAACCCGGCGGGACGGCTGCTGATCGACTTCAACGTGCTCTTCAAGCTCGACGACGCCGGCTTGCGCGACAAGGTGACGCCCCTCGTCGGCATCGAGTACGCCTTCTAGCCGTTACCAGCTGCGGGCCTTGAGCCCGAGCTCGTGGAGCCGCTCCTCGACGGGCTTCAGGCGCTCGCGGTCGCCCGGCCTCACCGGCGCCAGCAGGTCGGAGCCGTGGAAGAGGCGCGCCGAGAGCAGGACCTCCGGGGCGAACTGCGTCTCTGGCCGCAGCCGGGCGGCGGCCTCGAAGGGATCGACCTCGAGGCGGGCGTCCGCCCCCGCCAAGGGCAGCGAGCGACTCCGCGATCTCCCGCAGGCGGTCCCAGAGGGCCTCGGCCGCGTCCTGGCGTTCGCCGGAACTGGGCACCTCCGTCGGGACGCGGGCGTAGAGCTCCAGCTCGAAGCCGACCTGGACCTGAACGCCCCGTTCCATCTCGACGAGGGGCGAGACCTCCCAGGCCGCCCTCGCCTGCTGCGCCCAGCTGCGGCACTCGGCCGGGTCGATCGCCATGGCGTGCTCCGCCCCTCAGTCTACCGCGCCACGCCCTCCGCGGCGGGCTCGAGCGACTCGGCCAGAGCGCGGGCGGACGGGTCGCCGGGCGCCGCCTCCACGAGCTTCCGCGCCCAGGCCCGCGCCTCGCGCAGGGCCCCGCGCTCGCGGTGGATGGTGACGAGCGCCACGAGCAGGCCGCGCGCGCCGGGGCTGCGCTCTCTGCGCCGCGCGCAGCACGGCGAGGGCCTCGTCGGCCCGCCCCGCCGAGTGCAGGCCGATGGCGTACGCGTAGGCGAAGTCCGGGGTCCCGGGGGCGAGCTCGGCGGCGCGGCCCAGCTCGGCGAGCGCCTCGCCCGGCCGCTTCGCCGCACGAGCAGCAGGCCGAGCGCGTGGTGCACCGAGGCGTTCGTCGGGTCGACCTGCAGGGCGCCGGCGGAGGAGCTTCTCTCCCTCGTCGTCACGACCCTGCAGTCGGAGGAGATCGGCGAGGTTGACGTACGCGGGAACGAACCAGGGCGCGAGGCGGAGCGCCGCGTCGTAGTCGCGCCGCGCCTCCTCGAGCCGGCCCCGCTTGACGTTCACGATCCCGAGGTTCACGTGCGACTCGGGGCGCTCGGCGTTCGACCGCTGCGCGAGGACGAAGTCGTCGAGCGAGCGGTCGAAGGCCGCCCGCGCCTCCGTCGCGAGCTCGGCGTCCGGCACGTCGGCGAACGCGGTGACCGCCTCCACGCGCACCGCCCGCACCGGGTCCCACAGGAGGTGGACGCCGATCCGCACGCGCTCCTTCGGGGGGAGCGCCTCGAGCGTCGTGGCCGCCCCCAGCCGCACGAGCGGGTCGGGGTCGGTCGCGGCCTTCTCCAGCGCGGGGAGCGAGTCGGGCCCGAGGTGAGGCGGGCAGGAGCGACACCGCGGTGCCGCGGACGATGCCGGGGATGCTTCGGGTCGCGGATCACCTCGAGGAGCGCCTGCTCCGCGGCCGGCTGGAAGGTCCGGCCCGCGTGCAGGGCGACGGCGTAGTGCGGCTTCTCCTGCTGCCCGCCGGGGTACCACCGGCGCACCGCCCGCGCCGCCCACTGCGGCGAGCGGTCGCGGTGGCAGTCGTTGCAGGCGTTCGGGGCGTTCTCGCGGCCGAGCGCCACCGTGAGGTCGGGCCGCGGCGCCCGGAAGGAGTGGTCGTGCCGCGGGTCGACCACCATGTACGTCTCCGTGCGCAGGTGGCAGCCGACGCACGAGGCGCCCTTTCCCTTCTCCCGGTGGAAGTGGTGCTTGCGGCTCGCGAACCGCTCGGGCTGGTGGCAGGACGAGCAGACGTCGTCCTCCCCGACCTTGACCTTCAGGTCGTGCGGCGTCGTGGCAGTCCGAGCAGGTGACGCCGGCCGCGTACATCCGGCTCTGGAGGAACGAGCCCCAGTTGTAGACCTCGTCCCGCATCTGCCCGTCGGCGTAGTAGAGGCCCTCGTCGAGGAGGGCCGGGCCGGTGCGTTTCCGCGAGCAGCCGTCCCGGCCGGTAGTCCTCGGTGAGGAGGCCCCGGCGGGCGTGGCAGCGGGCGCACGTCTCCACCTCGAAGCGCGTCTCGAGGAACTTCGTGGGCTTCGCGATCCCGCGCTCCCGGTCCATCTCCCACGTGCGGCTGCGCCGCTCGGTGAAGCGGACGATGAGGCCCGGCTCCCCCTGCGGCGCCTGCCCCCGGGCCTTCGCCGCCGCCGCCCACTCCACGTGGCGCGAGCCCGGGCCGTGGCAGGCCTCGCAGGAGACGTTCAGCTCGGAGAAGGTCGTGAGGAAGCGGTCCTCGTCGAAGCGGTAGCCCTTCCGCAGGTTCGTCGAGTGGCACTCGGCGCACTGGCGTGTTCCAGTTCTGCGAGGGCTTCGTCCAGTGGAGCACGTCGCGGTGGTCCACGTGCTCGCCCGGGTAGAGGTGGAACCAGCGCTGACCGCCCTCCTTCTTCGGGCGGCTGTCCCAGGCCACGGAGAGGGCCTGGAAGCGGCCGCCCGGCAGCTCGACGAGGTACTGCTGCAGCGGGACGAGGCCGAAGACGTACGCCACCGGGTAGTCGGCGAGCCGGCCGTCCGGGCCGTCGGTGCGGACGAAGGGCTTCCCGTCCTTCCGGTAGAAGCGGGACGTCACGCCCTCGTACGTGAACCGCGCGTCGTCGAAGTCGCCGAGGACGGCGTCGCCGCTTCGCCTCCTGCATCGCGAGGTCGTGGTGCGAGCCGCGCCAGCGCCGCGTCTCCTCCGCGTGGCACTCCTCGCAGGAGCGGACGCCCACGTAGGCGAGCGGGGCGGGGCCGGTCGCGGTCCCCTGCCCCGGGGGCGGCAGCCAGAGGATCACCGCCGCCGCCGCCGCCACGAGGGCGAGGGCCACCAGCAGCAGGACGCGCCGGCGGGCGGCGGGCTTCATGGGGCGAAGGGGGATCAGCGCTTGCGCATCCGGATCTCGGTGCCGCCCTTGTCGAACGACACCTCGTCCATGAGCTGGTTGATGAGGTAGATGCCCCGCCCGTGGTGGCGGTAGATGTTGTGCCCGAGGGTCGGGCTCGGGATGGCGGCCGGGTCGAACCCGGGCCCCGGGTCGCGCACGACGATGATCATCCCCTTCGACTCGTCGCAGGCCACGCACACCTCGACGTTCTTCGTGCCGTCGTTGCCGCAGCCGTGCCGGATCGCGTTCGCGAGGGCCTCGCGCAGCGCGGTCTCGATCTCGAACTCCTTGCCCTTCGAGCACTCCATCGCCCGGACCTCGGCCATCATCCGCTCGACGGCCGGCGAGATGGCGTCGAGCCGCCCCGCCACCTGGGTGCGGACGCGGGTGTGCAGGTCGTCCGGGTCGAAGTCGCAGTGGGCCAGCGGGGGCGGTCATGGGGAGTGGCGGCAAGGATAACCGGAAACGGGGGTCGTTGCTCAGCGGGCCGGGGCCACGAGCGCGTCGAAGGCCGGCGTCGACCACTCGGCGTAGGTCCCGTCGGCCTGCCGCAGGACGAGGCGCACGGCCAGCCCCTCGCGCGCGGCGAGGGCGCGCCCCGCCTCGGGCCCGAGGACCAGGAGGCCGGTCGCCAGCGCGTCCGCCCAGGCCCCGTCGCGGTGGACGACCGTCGCGGAGGCGAGGGCGTGGGCGATCGGCGCTCCCGTCCGGGGATCGATGATGTGGCTCCTCCGCCGCCCCTGCGCGTCCGTCCAGGAGTTGCGGTAGTCGCCGGAGGTGGCGACGGCGGCGTTCTCCACCTCCACGACCGCGCCCACCTTGCCGGGCTCGGGCGTCTCGACCGCGACCCGCCAGCGGGAGCCGTCGGGACGCCGGCCGCGGGCCGCCACCTCGCCCCCGACGTCCACCAGGACGTCGGGGTGGCCGAGGGCCACCACCGCGGCGGCGACCCGGTCGGCCGCCCAGCCTCCCACGAGCGCCGAGACGTCGCACGCCAGGTCGGGCCGGGCCTTGGTGACCGTCTTCCGGGCGGCGTCGAGCTGCAGCAGCCGGTAGTCGACGCGCGCCCGCAGCGCGGCGAGCGTGTCGGCCGTGGGAACCTCGGGCGGCCGCTTCGCGGGCCCGAAGCCCCAGGCCTCGACGAGCGGCGCCACCGTCACGTCGAAGGCCCCCCCGTGAGCTCGCTCGCCCGCCGGCCGAGCTCGAGCGCCGCCACCGTCTCGGCGGAGACGGCGAACGGCTCGGTCGAGGCGTGCGCGTTCAGCCGGGAGACCTCGGACGCGGGGTCCCAGCCCGGAGAACAGGCGGTTCGACGAGGGCGAGCTCCCGGTCGATGGCGGCCCGGATCCGCTCGTTCGCCGCTTCGTCCCCCGGCGCCATCACCACTCGCACCGTGTAGCGCGAGCCCATGGCGGGCCCGGAGAACACGACCGCCGCGCGGGGGCCCGCGGCCTGGGGGCAGACAGGGGCCGGCGTCCCCGCGAGGACGGCCGCCACCGCGAGGGCCGGAACGAGCGTGGAGAGCGCCGGGGCGTGGCTCAAGACCGTGTCGAGTCTACCGCGGCAGCCGTCAGCCCGGCGGTTCCGCCGGTCTTCATCAGGCGCGGCGCCAGCACGAGCACGACGCCGTAGAGGGCGAGGCTCACCACGAGCGTCGCCGGCCGCCCGTGGCGCAGGTCCTGGAGGAGCGAGCTTGACCCCGCCGAGCGCCACCAGCGGGTAGACGAGCCAGCCGCAGCTCGGGCCACGTCCCGCGCCGGGCGACGAGGGCGAGCCCGAGCGCGAGCGCGGCCAGGACGGCGGTGCGGACGACGGCCGCGACGCCGGCGTCGGCCGTCGACCCGCTCGCCGAGCGCCGCCCAGAGCCCGGCCTGCAGGGCCTTGCCGAGGGCGAGGACGACGAGGGCCGCGAGCAGGAGCTGGGGCGCGCGGGCCCAGCCCGACCGCGGCGCCCCGCGATCGGTCGCGAGCACGGCCCAGCCCGCCGCCGCCGCGACCGCCGCCACCCAGGCGAGCGGCGGGGAGAGCGGCCGTGGCCTGGCCGGCGAGCGCGCGGGCACACGCGACGACGAGGCCGGTCTCGAGCGCGCCGGCCACGAGGTAGAGCGCGCTGTGGACCCGCAGCGTCATCCGGCCGAAGCGCCGCCCGAAGAGCGCGGCGGCGAGGCCGAGCCCGCCGAGCGACGAACGGCCAGGGCCGGCCCGAACGCGACGACGTTCGCCCCGGCCAGCGTCAGGAGCCCTCCGGCCGTCGAGTAGAAGTAGAAGTTGCGGCCCTGGCCGGCGCGCCGCTCGGCGAAGGCGAACGCCGCCCCGTAGCACAGCGCCCCGAGGAGCAGGGCGAGGACGCCCAGGCCCGTCGCCGAGCCGCCGTGCGCCGCCGAGGACCCGCAAGGCCCCGCCGAACCCGAGGAGGATCGGCGAGCGATCCCTGGGCCCCTCGAAGAGGGTCACCGGGCGCTCGCGGCGCAGCGTGCGGGCGGCGAGGCTCACCACGTAGAGCGCCGGCAGCGCGAGCAGGGCGCCCGGCCGCGACCGGGGCCGGCGAGCGGGACGTAGCCCTCGGGCAGCCCCTCGGGCCGCGCCACCAGTGCGGCGAGCAGGACCGCGACGGCGTCGAGGACGCACCGCCGCCCACCACCGCAGGCCGAGCCACCGCTCGCGATAGGCGAGCCACTCGAGCCCGGCCGCGACCGCGAGGAGGGCGGCGAAGACGGCGAGCAGGTCGTGCGTCGCGACGAGGAGGGCCACCGCCGTCGCCAGCGTCAGGCCGGTCGTGAGCCAGGCGCCGGCGGCGAGGCCCTGTCGCCAGGCGACGCCGAGGCCGAGCGCGAAGAAGGCGACGAGAGCGGCGCAGGCCGCGCGCGGGCCCAGCAGCCCGAAGCGCGCGGTCGTCTCCCAGAGGAGGGGGAAGGCGATGAGGCTGCTCGCCGAGGGCGTGGAAGACCGCGCTCTCGCGCCGCCCGCGCCGCGCCTCGCGGTCGGCCCGCAGCTGCCAGAGGACGGCGTAGGCGAGGCCGAGCGCGACGCCGACCCCGGCGGGCACGACCCGGCCGTCGGTCAGCGCCCGGGCCACGTAGGCGCCGGCGAGGACGAGCAGCGTCCGCCCGACCAGGGCGACGGTGCCCTGGGGCAGCGCGATCTCCGGAGCCGGCGCGTCCCTCGCGCTCGACCGGCCTCGCGGCAGGCCCGACCGGCGCCGGGCGCCCGCCCCTCGAGCTCGCCCACGCGCGCCTCCAGACGGCGCAGCTCGCCGGCCAGCTCGCGGACCGCCGACTGCAGCTCGTCGAGGCGATCGGCCATCGGTCCCCCTCCGCGCCCGGGCGCGCGGCCGTCGCGCGCCCGGCGCTCAGGCCGCGGGCTCGACCCCGGTCTTCTCGTCCGTCCACGGCGGCAGCAGCTTCACGAGCACCCAGAGGATCACGAAGGGCAGGATCATGAGGAGGATCGCGGGGAGCAGCCCCTCGCGCGTCGCGAACTCCATCTTGTAGGTCGTGTAGCCGAGGAAGCTCTTCGAGAAGAGCTGGCCGCCGATCACGACGTTCCAGCGCATGGCGAAGATGCCGACCAGGGTCAGGACCCCGGCCACGGCGTAGATGCCCGCGCCGGGCGCCGCTCGGTGAGCCTGACCACCTGGGTGAGCGCGAGGAGCCCGAGCGGCACCAGCGTCCCGAGGACGATCTGCACGATGATGTGCGGCAGGTAGAGCCGCGTCTTCACCATGAAGTCGAGGGTGCGGAACGACTCGTCGGCCTCGTAGATGCGGTGGATGAGGTCGAGCATCTCGAGCGAGAAGTCGATGATGAAGGCGTAGAAGAGGTAGCGCGCGATCGTGTCCACGCACCGCATGTCGATGGCGACGCCCGCGCAGCCAGCGTGATCGCCATGTAGAGCAGCATCACCGCGGCGATGCCCGGACACGATGGCCGAGAACAGGAAGACGATCGGCATGAGCGGCGTCGACCACCACGGGTTCGCCTTCACCGAGCCGAAGATGAACCCGACGTAGCCGTGGAGCAGGAAGGCCGAGGGGATGCCGACGAGCGTGATGACGTACCCCGACCCGGTCGTCGACGCGCAGCGCCTCCGCGCTGACGTCGTACGAGCCCGAGGGTGAGCAGCCGGTAGACGAGGCGGAGCGGGCCGGTCGTGGTCCGGGCCAGCCGCACGATGTCCTTGCGGTAGTCGAGCCAGATCTCGAGGAGGAGCACCGCCATCAGGTACCAGAGGTAGACGAAGCCGAACATCGCCATGGCCGAGGCGGTGTGCGGCGTCAGGTACATCTCGAGCGAGCGCTCCGGGTGCCCGAGGTGCAGCTGCAGCGGCAGCGGCGCCACCAGCAGGAACGCGAGCGCGGTCAGCAGCGCCAGGCGGTAGGTGGGCTTCACCGCCTCGACGTTGAAGACGCGCTCGAGCGAGGCCAGGATGAAGGCGCCCGCCACGAGCCCGGTGATGAAGGGGTAGAGGACGATGAGGATGCTCCACTGGAGCTCCATCTCGTTCGGGTACATGTACCCCTCGACGCCCTGCAGGATGCTCTCCATGGCGTCTCCTCCTAGCGCACCGAGCCGTCGAGGCCGTTGTAGTAGGTCTTCGAGCCCGTCGCCATCTGCGGCTTCAGCACCTGCACCTTGTGCGTGCGCAGGAACTCGTGGATCGGGTCCTTCGGGTTCTTCAGGTCCCCGAGCTGCGCGCGCGCCGGTCGGGCAGGTCTCGCAGCACGCGGTGGTCAGCCCCTTCGTGATGCGGTGGTAGCAGAGCGTGCACTTGTCGACGGTGCTTCGTGCGCGGGTCGATGAAGCGGCAGCCGTAGGGGCAGGCCTGCACGCAGTAGCGGCAGCCGAGGCAGTAGGTCTTGTCCACGAGCACGACTCCGTCCGGGCTCTCGAACGTCGCGCCCACCGGGCAGACCTGCACGCAGGGCGAGTGCGCGCAGTGGTTGCAGAGCTTGGGCACGAAGAAGCTCTTCGAGCCGTCGCCGCTCCTGTACTTCTCGGGGAAGCCGTCGTAGCCGCCGTTCGGCGAGTCGACCTCCGGGTGCTCGATGTCGCCCTCCGGCGACGTGGTAGCGCTCGACCCAGGTCCGGAA
Source organism: uncultured Acidobacteriota bacterium (assembly GCA_963697835.1). Taxonomy (GTDB): domain Bacteria; phylum Acidobacteriota; class Vicinamibacteria; order Fen-336; family Fen-336; genus DATBSL01. Next base: position 1,559,523 of record CAVOPG010000002.1, read on the forward strand.
GTAGAACGGCTCGCGGGGGACGTCGTTCTCCTCCTTGCACGCCCGCACGCAGTTGCCGCAGCCGATGCACTTCTCGACGTCGATGATCATCCCCCACCAGTGGTCGGTGGTCTTGTAGTTGGGCGCCGCCTCCGGCTCCCCGCGCAGGACGGCTTCGAAGGCGACCTGGGCGGCCCCGGTGAGGAGCAGCAGCTTGCCCGAGCGGGCGAGGAAGTCGCGCCGGTCCTGGTTCACTTCGTCCCCCCGTTCTCCAGGCGCCCCGGCTGGCCCGCCAGCTCCGGGGCGAGCGGGTTGTGGGCCTTGTGGCAGCCGGTGCACGCCTCCTCGCCCGCGTGCTCCGCGGGGTCGACCTGCGGGAAGCGGGCCGGCCGCGCGACGTTCGCGGCGTGGCAGCGGGCGCAGAGCACCCGGCTGTCGGGCGCTCTCGGCCTTCTGGCTCGCGGGGTCTTCGGCGTGCCGCGGCGAGCGGGCCGTGGCAGGCCTCGCAGCGGATTGCCTCGTGGCGACCGCCCTTCGCGGCGTCGGGCACGTCGGAGTGGCACTCGACGCACGCGGCGCGCCCGGCGAAGGAGACCGGCCGCGCCCGGTTCTCCTCGAGGGCGCCCGGCCCGGTAGTGGCCGTAGACGCCGAAGCCCTTCGGGAACGAGCAGGGCCTGCAGGACGAGGAAGGCCACCACCCCCAGCCACGAACAGCGCCGCCACCCGGACGAGGTGTCCCTTGTGCCCGAAGAGGACGCCCATGATGCTCACCACCTCCGCGCGGGCTCGCCACCGCTCGATGGCCCCTTGCCGCCCGAGAGCAGAGACCGGAAGGCTCAAAGGGCTCGAAGCGTGTGTGATGTTCGAGAAGAACGGGTGCCGCGCCAAGAGGCAAACGACTCATGACGGCGGATCAAAATGCCCAAGCCGTGCGTTCAACGCGTTGCTGCGTCCGGAGTTCCGCCGACCTGCGGTCCGGAGCTCCGGCCGGGCGGGGTCCGTCCCGCCCGGCCCGCGGATCGGGGTCTTTCCACACCCTGTTAAGCTTGGGGCTCACAGAGGAGACCGAATGAAGAAACTCCTCGACCCCGTCACGCGCTTCTTCGCCACCGTCACCTCGCAACCGCGATCAGCCTCGCCGGGTCGGCCCTGACGACCGTCGCCGCGTTCCTCTTCCTGCTCCTCTTCTCCATCCACCTGGTGAGCGCGCACGGCGGCAGCCCCTACCTGGGCATCCTGACGCTTCCTCATCCTTCCCGCGCTCTTCGTCCTGGGCCTCGCCCTCATCCCCGTCGGCCTGTGGCAGGCGCGGAAGCGCCGCCGGGAGGCCATCGCCGAAGACGATCCCGCCGCCGAGTTCGCCGTACTGGACTTCAACCGACCCCAGATCCGCAGGACCGCGCTCGTCTTCCTGGCCGCGACCGGCATCAACGCCCTCATCCTCGGCGTCGGCACCTACAAGGGCGTCGAGGTGATGGAGTCGACCCAGTTCTGCGGCGCCGCCTGCCACACGGTCATGGAGCCCGAGTACACGACCTACAAGCGCTCCCCCCACGCGCGGGTGAAGTGCGTGGAGTGCCACATCGGCGAGGGGGCGGACTGGTTCGTGAAGTCGAAGCTCTCGGGCTCGTGGCAGCTCGTCTCGGTGGCCCTCAACCTCTACCCGCGCCCGATCGCGGTTCCCGTCCACAACCTGCGCCCGGCGCGCGAGACGTGCGAGCAGTGCCACTGGCCGAACAAGTTCGTGGGCGACCGCTTCAAGGTCAACACGCACTTCTCGGAGGACGAGGCGAACACCGAGACGAAGACCGTCCTCGTGGTGAAGGTGGGCGGGCGGCAGGCCGGCCGCAGCCAGGGCATCCACTGGCACGTGGACCCCGACCACGCGCTGCGCTACCGCTCCGACGAGAAGCGCCAGGCGATCTACGAGGTCGAGATGGTGGCGAAGGACGGCACGACGCAGCGCTGGACGGGCCCCGCCGCCTCGACTCCCGGAGGCGGCGAAGGCCACCGAGTGGCGCACGATGGACTGCGTCGACTGCCACAACCGGCCGACCCACGTCTACCGCGACCCCGAGCACGAGCTCGACGCCGCCCTCCTCGACCGGAGGATCGACCCCTCGCTGCCGTTCGTCCGCCGCGAGGGGCTGAAGGCCCTCCAGGCCGAGTACCCGAGCCACGAGGCGGCGCGGCGAGGGCATCGCGAAGGCGATCGCCGACTTCTACGCGCAGTCCTACCCGCAGGTGGCGGCGGAGAAGAGGGACGCGGTCGAGGCCGCCGGCCGGGCGCTCGGCGACATCTGGTGCTGGAACGTCTTCCCGACGATGAACGATCAAGTGGGGCACCTACCGGAACCACATCGGCCACGCCCCGACATGAGCGACGGAGGTCGGCTGCTTCCGCTGCCACGACGAGGAGCACAAGACCGCCGACGGGAAGACGATCTCCCAGGACTGCACGCACGTGCCACTCGCTGCTCGCCCAGGAGGAGAAGGACCCGGAGATCCTGAAGACGATCCTCAGCAACTGAGGTTGCGCGAGAGCGCTCGATCGCGGAAGATCAGCGCATACCCGAGTCCGAACCGAACGGAGGATCCATGGCCAAGGCCCGGAGAACGACCCACCGCAGCACCGCCGGCAAGAAGCTCTACGCCGTCCGCGACGCGCACGGCCGCTTCAAGGACATCCAGACCTACGAGCGCGCGCACCGCGCCGACCTCGCGAAGACCTCGAAGGCCGAGGTCGCCGCGAAGGGCAAGAAGAAGACGGCAAGAAGAAGGCCGCCGAAGAAGCGCTAGACCGGGCAGCCCGGCCCGTGCCGGCCGGATCCTCGGGCCAGGGGCCCATCGGAAGGAGGCGTCCATGCGCGCCCGTCTCGCCGCTCGTCGCCGTCGCTCTCGCCTCGCTGCTCGTCGCCCCGGCATTCGCCCAGACGCTGAGGATGCCGAAGGTCGATCTCGACTACGACAAGGACGTCGACTTCTCGACGTTCAAGACCTACAGCTGGAAGGACCCCGCCGCCGCCGCGAAGGACCCGCAGATGCACACCCGGATCATCTGGTACGTGGAGCGCGAGCTCGAGAAGAAGGGGCTCGACGAAGAGCGCCCGAGGGCAAGGGCGACCTCTTCGTCCGCTACTACGCCAAGGCGGACGGAGGGCCTCAAGGGCACGCCGACCCAGGAGCGAGTCGTACCTGCCCGGCGGCGCCGGCCAGCTCACGACGAGCGTCGACTTCCAGAAGGTCATCGAGGGGACGCCTGATCCTCGAGCTCCAGCGCGCCGTCGGACGAGAAGGCGGTGTGGCGCGCCGGGCTCGGGGTACGGCTCGATCGACAAGAAGCGGATCGACGCCGAGACGGCGAGCGCCGTGCGCCTCCTGCTCTCGAAGTACCCTCCGCCGAAGCCCTGACCGCCGCCTCAGCGCCGCAGCGTCAGGACGAGGCTCGGGTCGAGCGGGTAGCGTCCCGCTCCCTCGCCGTAGACGGCCAGGCCGCCGGGCAGGGCCTCGTCCACCTCCAGCCGGACGACGAACTCGCCCTGTCGCCGCGGCCTCGCGCGAGGGCCGCCGCCGGGACGCGTCGCCGAGACGAGGGTAGCCGTACGAGCCGGCCTCGTCTCAGCTTCCCGTCCCGCTTCTGCGCGTGCCACGAGACGCAGCCCCCGGTGGTCGGCAGGATCGTCGGGCAGGTCGAAGACGCCGGCCGGCGACGCCGTTGACGACGCACGCGCACCGCGCTCGGGTACCGCGTCGGCGTCCGTCATCGGGTAGGCGTTCGGGTTGCGGCCGGGGTCGTGCGTGCCCTGTCCCCTCATGAAGTCCCCCTCGATCGCGGGCGCCCCGGGTCGGTCCTTGCCGAAGAGCTCCTTGGCCCCGAGCTCGGCGAGGAACGACGCCCCGGCCACGTCCTCGCGCCCGCAGGCCCTTCGGCCACGCCAGGCGGTACTCGAAGAACCCCGCGCCGGCCCCGTTCTGCTTGCCGCCGTCCATCGCCTCCCACGCGCCGCACGCTCCACCGCGCGGCGCTCGGCGCCGCGGGACTCGCGCGCAGCACGCGGAGCGTCCGCCCGTCGGCGGCCACCGTCTCGTCGCGCGGCGAGCGCTCCCTCCCCCACCACGAAGGCGGTGAAGTTGCGGTGCAGCACGCGGCCCGCCGCGTCCTCGAGGCGCGCGCGCAGGACCGCGACGGCGCGCCGGTCGGGCATCGGGACCGCGACCGGCTCGAGCGCCCGCGACGTCCACGGCGCGAACGGCACCTTCCGCTCCCCCTTCCACCACTCGCGGAAGCGGCCCAGGTCGTCGTGGCCGACGAGCTCGAGCTTCAGCGTCAGCTCGGGGCCGGGCGAGGCGTCGGTCAGGAAGGAGGCCCACAGCGGCACCGACACCGTCTCGCCCGGCTTCGCCGCGGTGGTCGGGTAGAGAGCCCACCGCGACGTAGAGGGGCGCGTGCCAGTCGCGGAGCGTCATCCCCGGCACGAGCTCGCCGAGGCCCGTCTCCTTCTCCGAGCGGTCGGCGCGCACGTAGCCGTTCCACTCGTTGACCACGTCGTGGTGCTCCGTGTAGAGCCAGCCCGCCACCTTCGGGTGGCGCCGGAACTCGTCCATCATCGCGTGGTAGTCGAAGCTCCAGTCGACGTCGCCCGTCGAGCCCTCGTAGCCCCAGACGTTGCCGCACTCGCTGTTGAGCATGGGCTCGGCGCCCTGCTTGCGGCCGCCCAGGTAGTTCCAGGTCGAGCCGGGGAAGGTCTGCGCCTCGGCCTCGTCGAGCTGGGCCTTCCACTTCCAGCCGGGCAGGTACATGTGCCAGCTGTTGAGGTCGGTCTTCACGTGCCCCCCGCCGCAGCACGGCGAGTTGTCCTCGACGAGGCGCGTCGGGTCGAGCTGCCTCGCCAGGTCGCACGCGCGTCCCCACCCACTCCTGCGTCTCGGCCCGGTAGGAGACCTTGCCGTCGGCGCCCTTCGTCTGCAGCCCCCACTGCTCGTTGAAGAGGACCCACGAGAAGACCGACGGGTGGTTGAAGTCGCGGCGCACCATGCCGCGGAAGGCCGTCTCCCACTCCTCGCTGCATCGCCTCGTCGGGCTCGCCCCAGCTGTTCGGCACGTCGCTCATCACGAGGACGCCCAGCCGGTCCGCCCAGTAGAGCTTGCGCGGCAGCTCGACCTTCACGTGGGTGCGGATCGCGTTCAGCCCGAGCCGGCGCGCGATCAGGATCTCCTCGCGCATCGCCGTCGTCGCTGGGCCAGGTGTAGAAGCCCTCGGGGTGCCAGCGACTGGTCGAGCGTCATCTGGAGGTAGATCGGCTTCCCGTTCAGGGAGACGTACGGGTGGCCGAGCCCGGGCAGGCGCGTCGACACCGATCGTGCGCAGGCCGAAGTACGACCGGACGCGGTCCTCGGCGTTCCCCGCCGAGAGCGTCAGGGTAGCGTCGTAGAGGAACGGGTCCTCGAGCGACCAGGGCGCGGGCGCTCGCTCCGAGCGGGCAGGGTCAGGCGCGCCTCGCGGCCGCCGGCCGCGACGAGCGCCTGCGCCTCCGAGGGCGACGGGCTCGGCCCGTGCCGGGGGACCGTGCACGCTCACGACGGCCCCTTGCGGGCGCGGGGTCGGACAGCCGCACGCGCACCTCGACCCGCTTCCGCTCGAGGCTCGGGTGGAACTCGAACGAGTCGACGTGGACCGCCGGGCGTGCCTCGAGGTACACGGTCTGCCAGAGGCCTCGCGCCTTGCCGTAGCCCTGCTTGCCCTCGAGCTTGAACGGGTGCGGCGTGTCGTCCACGCGGAGGACGAGCCTCTGGTCCCGGCCCGGGCTTCGCGGCCTTCGTCAGCTCCATCTCGAAGGGCGTGTAGCCCCCCTGGTGGCTCGCCGACCGGCTGCCCGTCGAGCCAGCCGGCTCGTCTTCCAGTCGGACGCGCCGACCACGAGGAAGACCCGCTTCCCCTTCCAGCTCTCCGGCACCCGGACCGTGCGCGCGTACCACGCGACGTCGGCCTCGTCCCCGACGCCGGAGAGCGTCGAGCCCCAGGGGAACGGCACGCGGATGGTGAGCGGGAAGCCGGCCGGCGCGGCGTCGAACCACCGCTCGCGCTCGCCGGCGTCCGCCGCGTCGAAGCGGAAGGCCCAGTCGCCGTTCAGGTTCACCCACTCCGGCCGCTCGAAGTCCGGCCGCGGGTGCTCGGGGAGCGGGATCGCGGGACCCGCGTCGGCGGCCGCCCCGGGAGAAGCCGGCAGCAGGAGTGCGAGAGCGAGACCGAGAAGGGGGGCGGCGCGGTGTCGCATCGGTCGATCCTCCGAACCAGGTGAAGCTACGATGCGGGGGCGGCCGCGTCAATCGCGCCCGCTTCCGGCGAGCACCGCCCACACCGGCTTGTGGTCGCTCGCCCCGCGGTTGTCGGCCACGACGCCGACCGCCTCCGGGCCGGGGGCGAGCCGCAGGCCCTTCGCGAGCACGTGGTCGTAGGCGAGCCCCGCGAGCCCGATCCCGAGGAGCCGGAAGCGCGCGGTGTCCCCGACGTCGCGGGTGACCCACGTGAAGCCCGCCTTCACCAGCTCGGCGACCTTGTCGTGCGAGTTGAAATCGCCGGCGATCACGACCGGCCCCTCCGCGGTGGCCGCGTCGGCGGCGAGCAGCCCGCAGCTCGTCCCGGCGCGAGCCCCCGGAGATCGCCAGCGGCGACGGCAGGTGCACCGAGTAGATGCGGATGCGGTCGGTCCCGCGCACGAGGGTCGCTCCGACCGCAGAGCGCCGGAGGCCTCGACCCGCGGGCCGCGTGGGGCAGGACGACCTTCCGCGCCTCCTCGAGCGGCCACGGCGAGAGGACCGCGCAGCCGAAGTCCCGGCCGTGCTTCGGGTGGACCCCGCTCGGGAAGTAGACGGCGTTCATCCCGAGGGCCTTCGCGATCCGCTCGGTGCCCGGCGCGTCCATCTCCTGAAGCGCGAGGACGTCCGGGCTCTCGCAGGGGCTCGGCCCCGCGGAGCACCTCGATCGCCCGGTCGATCTCGATGGCGTACGCAATGTTGAAGCTGACGACGCGGAGGGTCGCCGCATCCGGGTCGCTCGCGGCGGCACGCCCCTCGCGCGCGTAGACGTAGAGCGGGCCCGCCGGGTCGAGGTAGTTGACCGCCGCAGCGCAGCCGAGGCCGGACGCCGCGAGCCACAGGCCGGCCAGCCGGCGCCGGATCACGTCCCTAGCTTCCCCCGACCTTGCGCGGGAGGCTCGTCTTGCCGAAGCCGTGCGTGTTCGTCGCCGTCTTCTTCCACGGCTGCCGCGTCTGGTGCTTGGGTCCGGCGTGGGCCGGCGCCGCCGCCTCCGCCGCGGGCAAAGGCGCCTCCGCCGCGGCCTTCGCGCGCGCGGCCCGGGCCTTCTCCTCGTCCTTCGCGAGGCAGCACTGCTTGTATTTCTTCCCCGATCCGCAGTGACAGGGATCGTTGCGTCCCAGGTTGGCCTCCACGCGTCGCCTCCGTCCTTCCACTCTACCGCGAACTCGCCCGCCCTGCGCGTCCTACTGCCGCCGCGTGAAGCCCAGCACGACGCCGACGCCGAACAGGAAGCCCTCCCACGCCGCGAGGACACCTCGCGTGAGCGGCCCGAGGTCGGGCTCGCCGAGGAGGCGCGCGAGCGGGGCGAGCCCCACCTGCGACCCCTGGAACGCGCGGGCGATCGCGTTGAGGCTCGTGCCGACGAGCCGGCCGCCGAGTGCGGCGACGGCGACGCAGGCGAGCGACACCGCCGCGCCCGTCACGAGCGCGGCCCGCAGGCGCGCGCGGGCGGCGAGGCCGCTGCCGTGCGGCGGCGGCGCCGACAGCGCGCAGGCGAGACCGGCGGCGGCGCCGATCGCGAGGCCCTCGATCCCGCCGCCCACCGGGGGTATCGGGCGGCCAAAGAGCCCCTCGACCGTCCAGCGCCCGGCGAGCGACGCGGCGAGGCCGACGGCGCCACCGCCGAGGGACGCGAAGGCCGGAAGCGCCAGCCGCCGGGGTCCCCGCGACTCGCCCAGCGCGAGCCCCGTCCCGACCCCCAGGCCGCCGATCGCGCCGACGACGGCCCCCACGAGCCCCAGGGCGACGGACACGGTCGCGGGGACGTTCCAGCCCCCGGCCCAGCGCAGCAGCAGGCCCCCGGCGAGCCCGGCCCCGAGCCCAGCGAGCGCGGCCCCGCCCGAGGCGCTCCACGCCCGGCCGAAGGCGATGGGCACGGCCCGAGCCGCGACCGCTCCCTCCTCGCTCGTGAGCGCGGGACCCGGCGCGGGGGGCCCGTCCGGTTCCTCCGCCACGTCGGCGTACACGAACCGATAGCCGTGGCGCGAGACCGTGCGAATGTAGGAGGGCTCGCGCCGGTCGTCACCCAGCGCCCGCCGGAGCGTGCGCACCGCCTGCGTCAGGGCGCCGTCGGAGACGACGACGTCGGACCAGACGGTGTCGAAGATGACCCGCCGGTTCACCGCCTCGTGCCGCCGCTCGACGAGGAGCAGCAGCAGGTCGAAGTACCGCGGGATGAGGGGCACCTCGCGGCCGCCGTGCAGCAGCTGACGCCGGGCGGGGGACAGCGCAAAGGACCCGAACCGGTAGCAGGCCACGGGCCCCATCCTAACGGCGAACCGCGGCTTGCCGTGAGCCGGACGGTTCGCGCCGGCCCGACACCTCTCACTAGGGGGCAGGAGCCGCGAAAAACAGGGCCTTCCCCCGCGCGTGTGTTGCGCCCGTCGGAGACCGAGCGCAGCACCTGCGCTCCGGGGTGTCGCTCGGCCCCCGCAACGCGGCGGGACAACTCGCCACCGTTCAGCGAATTGTGCCAAGATGACGGGGGATGGCGCAAGACTTGCCGAGGAATGAAGAGATGTCCGGGGTCTCGCCGCGCGTGCGTGCCCTGTTGCAGGCCGTTGCGGACCGCGAGCGGGAGCTCGCCATCCTCGCGGACATCTCCACGCGCGTCCACGGCGAGGAGGACGTCCAGGTCATCCTCGACACGACCCTCGACGCCTTGCTGCGGGGCCTCGGTCTCGACACCGCCTGGGTGTTCCTCGAGGACGAGAAGGACCGGAAGCTGCGGCTCGCCGCCCACCGCGGGCTCTCGCCCGAGTACCTCGAGGTCGCGCGCGCACGGGGCCTCGGCGAGTGCCTCTGCCGGCGAGGTCCTCGCGTCGGGCCACGGCGTCCAGGCCCGCAACACGACCGAGTGCCCGCGCATGCCGATGATCGCCGCGGGCCTCGCCCGCAGCCCGGACGTGAGGCGCGGCTCACGCCAGCGTGCCGCTCGCCTTCAACGGGGCGAGCCGGGGCGTCCTCAACGTGGCGCGCCGCCCCGGCACGACGTTCGAGGAAGCCGGAGCTGCGCTTCCTCGAGACGGTCGGCCGCCAGCTCTGCGTCGCCGTCGAGGGCGCCCGGCACCTGAAGGCCGAGCGGCTCTACAACCAGGAGGCTCGCGCGCTCGCCGCCCTCAACAAGGGCATCGGCGAGTCGCTCGACCCGGAGGCCGTCCTGGGGGCGGTCGGCCGCACCGCGCTCGAGATCCTGCAGGTGGACCGCGTGCACATCCTGCTCGGCTCGGACCCGCGCCAGCTCATCGTCGCCCACCTGGCCGGTCTGCCCCACCCGGAGCTGCGCCGGGGGCAGGTGCTCGACCTGACCGAGATGGGCGAGAGCCTGCACCGCCGCGCGCTCGAGGAGCAGGTGCGGCTCGAGACCGAGGACTGGACGCGCGACGACCGCGTCAACAAGGAGATCGCGCGGCGCTGGGCCGGGGCCGCCGCCCTCATCCTGCCGCTCGTGGCCCGCAAGGCGACGCTCGGCCTCCTCGTCCTCACCTCGGCCTCGCCCCACCCCTGGACCGAGGACCAGGTGGACGTGGCGGAGGCCCTCGCCTCGCAGGCCTCGGTCGCCCTCGAGAACGCGCGGCTCTACGACAAGGCGCGCCGCGCCTACCGCGAGCTCAACGAGGCCCAGGCCCGCATCATCCAGAGCGAGAAGATGGCGGTGGTCGGCACGTTCGCCTCGGGCCTCGCCCACGAGGTCCGCAACCCCCTCAACTCCATCGCCCTGCAGCTGTCGATCCTCGAGCGCCGCGATCGCCCCCCTGCCCGCCGGCGTCGCCGGCGAGATCAAGGAGCTCGTGGGCGTCATCCGCGAGGAGGTGAAGCGCCTCGACAACCTGGTGGGGGACTTCCTGCAGTTCTCGCGCAGCAACCGGGTGCAGTACCGCCCGGCCGCCTCGACGCCCTCGTCGACGAGGTGACGCGCCTCCTGCGCCCCGAGGCGCGGGCGGCCGGGGTCACGCTGCGGCGGCAGCGGATCGGCGAGGCGATCCCCGACCTGCGCGTCGACCCCGAGAAGATGAAGCAGGTCGTCATCAACCTCGTCCAGAACGCCATCGAGGCCATGCCCGAGGGCGGGGTGGTCACCGTCGAGAGCGGCCTCGTGGACGGCCGGGCGGTGCTGGTGGTCCGGGACTCCGGGCCCGGGCTGCCCGAGGGGCTGGACGTCTTCCAGCTCTTCGTCACCACGAAGGCCCAGGGCACCGGTCTGGGCCTCAGCATCGCCCAGCAGATCGTGCTCGAGCACGGCGGCGAGATCGCCGCCGCGAGCGAGCCCGGCAAGGGCGCCACCTTCACGGTGAGCCTGCCCGTCGAGCGGCCGGACGAGGCCGCGGGAGACGAAGCATGAGCGTCAAGGGCCGGATCGTGGTCATCGACGACGAGGTGAACGCCGCCGCGGCGCTCGAGACCCTGCTCGAAGGAGGACGGCTACGACGTCGCCCGGGCGCACGACGCGCGCGGCGGGCTGCAGCTCGCTCGAGAAGCACGACCCCGACGTCGTCCTCACCGACCTGCGCATGCCGGGCATGGACGGGATCGAGCTGCTCGCGAAGATCAAGGAGATGCGCCCGGAGACGATGGTCATCGTCATGACCGCCTACGGCACGGTCAAGACGGCGGTCAAGGCGATGAAGCTCGGCGCCGAGGACTACCTCGGCAAGCCGATCGACGTCGAGGAGCTGGAGGTCGTCCTCCAGAAGGCCCTGGAGAGGAAGGGCCTCATGGAGGAGGCGCGCTCGCTGCGCGAGCGGCTCGAGCACAAGTACCGCCTCGACAACCTGGTGGGCGAGAGCCCGGAGATGCTGTCGGTCTTCAAGACGATCCGCCAGGTGGCCCCCTCCTCCGCCTCGGTGCTGCTCCTCGGCGAGAGCGGCACCGGCAAGGAGCTGTTCGCCCAGGCGCTCCACCAGCACAGCCCGCGACGGAACCGGCCCTTCGTCAAGGTGGCCTGCGCCGCCCTGCCGGAGACGCTCCTCGAGAGCGAGCTCTTCGGCCACGAGAAGGGCTCGTTCACCGGGGCCGTCTACACGCGCGCCGGGCCGCTTCGAGGCCGCCGACGGCGGGACGCTCTTCCTCGACGAGATCGGCGACATCACCCCCACCGTCCAGGTGAAGCTGCTGCGCTTCCTCGAGGAGCGCGAGTTCGAGCGCGTGGGCGGGAACAAGACGTTCAAGGTCGACGTGCGGATCGTGGCCGCCACCCACCGCGACCTCAAGAAGAAGCTCGAGGACGGCAGCTTCCGCGAGGACCTCTTCTACCGGCTGAACGTCATCGAGATCCACATCCCGGCGATGCGCGAGCGGCCGGGCGACATCCCGCTGCTCGCCCACCACTTCCTGCGCAAGTACGCGGACGCCAACGGCAAGGAGCTGAAGGGGATCTCGGACGAGGTCCTGGCCCTGCTGCTCTCCCACCCGTGGCCCGGCAACGTGCGCGAGCTGGAGAACGCGATGGAGCGCGCGGTCGTCCTGTCGGACGGCCCCACCCTCACGCCGGCCCACTTCCCCACGTTGCGCCGGGCGGCGGGCGAGGAGCCCGCGAAGCCCGCGGCGGGGAGCGCGGGCCTCGGCGTCCGCATCCCGGGCAGCACGCTCGCCGACCTCGAGCGCGAGGCCATCCTGCGGACGCTCGAGGCCGTGGGCGGCAGCACGTCGAAGGCCGCCGCCATCCTCGACATCAGCGCGCGCAAGATCCAGTACAAGCTGAAGGAGTACCAGCAGCAAGGGGTGTTCACCCGAGCGTCCCCCAGCCTGGCGGGGACGCGAGGGATCTAGAGCCTCGAGGAAGGCCGTCCTCAGAGCCGTGAAGAAGTACTTCCCTCAGGACCCTGGGCAGACGGAATACTCAGGTCCTTCGGGTGCCTTCGGCACCCTCAGGTGACTAGGTGCAGAGCAGCGCGCGCGGCCCTGGCGAACCGGGCCGTCCGCCGAACCGCGCCACCAGCGTGTGCCGCGGCCCCTCCGCCGGCTCCGGCGGGCACTCGCCAGTGAGCAGGAAGCGCAGGTGGGCGCGGACGGCCGCCTGCCCGGGGTTCCCCTTGATGCGGCACTGCATTCCACGCCGCCCCGCCAGAAGAGGAGCGTCGGCACGAACGAGAGGTGGTAGCGGGCGGCGAGCCAGCCCTTCGGCCGAGTCGATGACCCGCACGACGAGGATCCGGTCGTGGAACTCGCCGGCCAGCTCGTCGAGAGTGGGCCGGAGCGACTCGCACGGCCCGCACCCGGGGGTCTCGAAGACGATCAGGGCGGGCAAGCCGGTTCCGAGAATGCGTTCGAGGACAAGTGGCGCTGGTCCGGATGGGAGCATCGAGTCGGGCCCTCATGCTCACCTCCGCGGGGAGGGACGTTCCCTGCCTCGATAGTATACGCTCCGCGCTGCGGGCGGGGCCAGGGAAAACGGGAGGCGGCTCAGCCGCCGATCAGGTCGCGGATGCGGGCCAGCAGCTCGTCGACGTGGACCGGCTTGGAGAGGACGCCGGAGGCGCCCATCCCGGCGGTGAGCCGGATCGCCTCCACCACGCCACGCGCGGAGAGCACGATGACCGGCGTCCCGGGCAGCAGTGTCCGCACGCGCTCGAGGAGGCCGCGGCCGTCGACGCGCGGCATGTGGAGGTCGGTCAGCACGAGGTCGGGGCGCCACGTGGCGAGGAGAGCCGTGGCCTCCTCGCCATCCTTCGCCACGGTCGCGTCGTAGCCCTCGTCGGTCAGGATGCGGGCCACTGCCGCGCGGCTACGGGCGTCGTCGTCCACCACCAGGACCCGGCGGTGGGGCGCATGGACGTTCGCTCCGGTTTCCACGAACGCCGAGTGATGCAATCGGCGTTCCTCTTCCACCCAAGGCCCACACGCCCGCGACGCCCGCTTCCCGCAAGAAATCACCCGTCCCGAACCGTCGCCGAAAAGGTTGCGGGGACAGCCGGGCCGAGTATGGCGATCCGGGCGGTCCGGAGCTGGCCCGCATCGTGCAGAAACCCGGGCGGATCATCGGTATTCGCGGAGGAACCTGTCAAATGGCCACCAGGAACATGGTCGCGCTGGACGGAAACGAGGCGGCGGCCTCGGTCGCCCACCGCCTGAGCGAGGTGATCGCGATCTACCCGATCACCCCGTCCTCGAACATGGGCGAGTTCAGCGACGAGTGGTCGGCATCCGGGCGGAAGAACATCTGGGGCATCGTGCCCGACGTCGTCGAGATGCAGTCGGAGGGCGGCGCCGCCGGAGCGGTCCACGGGGCGCTGCAGGCCGGGGCTCTCACCACGACCTTCACCGCGTCGCAGGGCCTCCTGCTCATGATCCCCAACATGTACAAGATCGCCGGCGAGCTCACGCCGTTCGCGATGCACGTCGCCGCGCGCACCGTGGCCTCGCACGCCCTGTCGATCTTCGGCGACCACTCCGACGTGATGGCCTGCCGCCAGATCGGCTTCGCCATGCTCGCTTCCGGCTCCGTCCAGGAGGCCCACGACCTCGCCCTCGTGGCCCACGCCGCGACCCTCGAGGCCCGGGTGCCCTTCCTCCACTTCTTCGACGGCTTCCGCACCTCGCACGAGGTCCGCAAGATCGAGATGCTCGGCCGACGACGACCTGCGCTTCATGATGCGCGACGACCTCGTGGCCGCCCACCGCCAGCGGGCGCTCACCCCGGACAAGCCGGTGCTCCGCGGCACCGCGCAGAACCCCGACGTCTTCTTCCAGGCCCGCGAGGCCTGCAACCGCTTCTACCTGGACTGCCCCGGGATCGTCGAGAAGACGATGGCCCGCTTCGGCGAGCGCACCGGCCGCGCCTACAAGCTCTTCGACTACGTCGGCCACCCCCAGGCCGAGCGCGTGATCGTGCTCATGGGCTCGGGCGCCGAGGTCGCGCACGAGACGGTCGACCACCTCGTCGCCCGGGGCGAGAAGGTCGGCATCCTCAAGGTCCGGCTCGTCCGGCCGTTCTCGGTGAAGCACTTCGCGGCCGCGCTCCCCGGCACCGTGCGCGCGATCGCCGTCCTCGACCGCACCAAGGAGCCCGGCTCGGTCGGCGAGCCGCTCTACCTCGACGTCGTGGCCGCGATCCGCGAGGCTCGCGAGGCCGGCCAGAGCACCCTCGCCGTCGACCCGATCGTGATCGGCGGGCGCTACGGCCTCTCCTCGAAGGACTTCAGCCCCGCGCAGGTGAAGGCGGTCTTCGACGAGCTCGTCCGCCGCGAGGGCCCGCGCAACCACTTCACGGTGGGCATCGTGGACGACGTCACCCACACCTCGATCCCGGTGGACCCCGAGTTCGACATCGACTCCGAGGACCGCGTCCGCGCGGTCTTCTTCGGTCTCGGCGCCGACGGCACGGTGGGGGCCAACAAGAACTCGATCAAGATCATCGGCGAGGAGACCGAGAACGACGCCCAGGGCTACTTCGTGTACGACTCCAAGAAGTCGGGCGCGATCACGATCTCCCACCTCCGCTTCGGCCCCGGCCCCATCCGCTCCTCCTACCTCATCAAGAAGGCGGGCTTCGTGGCCTGCCACCAGTTCGGCTTCCTCGAGCGATACGACATGCTCGACTACGCCGTGCCCGGCGGCACCTTCCTCCTGAACGCGCCCTTCCCGAAGGACGAGGTCTGGAAGCACCTGCCCCGCAAGGTCCAGGAGCAGATCGTCGACAAGAAGCTGAAGGTCTACGCGATCGACGCCTACGACGTGGCCGAGAAGACGGGCATGGGCGGCCGCATCAACTCGATCATGCAGACCTGCTTCTTCGCGATCTCCGGCGTCCTGCCCCGCGAGGAGGCGATCACCCAGATCAAGAAGGCGATCGAGAAGACCTACGGCAAGAAGGGCGCGGAGGTCGTCAAGCGCAACTTCGCCTCGGTCGACGCCACCCTCGAGAACCTCCACGAGATCCCGGTCGGCGCGCCCACCGGGCCGATCCCGATGCGGCCGACCGTGGCCGCGGCCGCGCCCGACTTCGTGAAGCGCGTGCAGGCCGTGATCATCGAGGGCAAGGGCGACCTGCTTGCCCGTCTCCGCCTTCCCCGTGGACGGCACCTGGCCCACCGGCACCGCCCAGTGGGAGAAGCGCGCGATCGCGCTCGAGATCCCCGTCTGGGACGACAAGATCTGCATCCAGTGCAACAAGTGCGCGTTCGTCTGCCCGCACGCGGCCATCCGCGCGAAGGTCTACGACCCCGCCGAGCTCGCCAAGGCCCCGGCCACCTTCAAGTCCTGCGACTTCAAGGGCGCCGAGTTCAAGGGCAAGAAGTACACGATCCAGGTGGCCCCCGAGGACTGCACCGGCTGCAACCTCTGCGTGATGGTCTGCCCGGCCAAGGACAAGTCGAACCCGAAGCACAAGGCCATCGACATGACGCCGATGCCCCCCCTGCGCGAGGCCGAGGCGGCGAACTACGAGTTCTTCCTCGCCCTGCCCGAGCCGAAGCGCGAGGAGATCAAGCTCGACCTCAAGGGCTCGCAGTTCCTCACCCCGCTCTTCGAGTACTCGGGCGCCTGCTCCGGCTGCGGCGAGACGCCGTACATCAAGCTGATGACGCAGCTCTTCGGCGACCGCGTCCTGATCGCGAACGCCACCGGCTGCTCGTCGATCTACGGCGCCAACCTCCCGACCACCCCCTACACCCAGGACCGCAACGGCCGCGGCCCCGCCTGGTCGAACTCGCTCTTCGAGGACAACGCCGAGTTCGGCCTCGGGATGCGGCTCGCCCTCGACCAGCACAAGGAGCAGGCGGTGGGCCTGGTGAGCGGCCTCGCCGGCAAGCTGGGCGACAACCTGGTGAAGGGCCTGCTCGAGGCCGACCAGACAGACGAGGCCGGCATCGCCGCCCAGCGCGAACGCGTCCTCGCCCTCAAGCAGGCGCTCGAGAAGATCCCGGGCGCCGAGTCGCAGCGCCTGCTGCTGCTCGCCGACTACCTCGTGAGGAAGAACGTCTGGATCGTCGGCGGCGACGGCTGGGCCTACGACATCGGCTACGGCGGCCTCGACCACGTGCTCAGCATGAAGCGCGACGTCAACGTCCTCATCCTCGACACCGAGGTCTACTCCAACACCGGCGGCCAGGCCTCGAAGGCCACACCCATCGGCGCCTCCGCGAAGTTCGCCTCGGCGGGCAAGGAGGTGGCCAAGAAGGACATCGGCCTCATGGCCATGGCCTACCGTCACGTCTACGTGGCCCACGTGGCCTTCGGGGCGAAGGACGTGCAGACGGTGAAGGCCTTCCAGGAGGCGGAGAGCTACGACGGCCCGTCGCTCATCATCGCCTACAGCCACTGCATCGCCCACGGCTACGACATGGCCTACGGCGCCGAGCAGCAGAAGCTGGCGGTCGACTCGGGCGTCTGGCCGCTCTACCGCTACGACCCCCGCCGCGTGGCCCAGGGCCAGCCGCCGCTCGTCCTCGACTCCGGCGAGCCCAAGATCTCGGCGAAGCAGTACATGCGCAACGAGACGCGCTTCCGCATGGTCGAGAAGATCGACCCCGAGCGGTTCAAGCGGCTGGCTCTGATGGCCGAGAAGAACACCCGGCAGAACGTGGCCGTCTACAAGCAGATGGCCGGGATCACGGTTCCCCAGGTGTCCGACGCCGAAGCCGAGGCCGAGCCGGCCGCGGCGAAGAAGTAAGGAGGAGGGACCCATGGACCTCAGCACGACCTACCTCGGCCTCAAGCTGCCCCACCCCCTGATGCCGGGGGCCTCGCCCCTCGTGGACGAGATCGACACCGTCCGGAAGCTCGAGGACGCGGGCGCCGCCGCCATCACCATGCACTCGATCTTCGAGGAGCAGATCACGCGGGAGCAGGTGGCGAACTTCGTCCACACCGAGTCCCACGGCCAGTCCTTCGCCGAGGCGCTCACCTACTTCCCGAGCCCCGAGGCGTTCCACCTCGGCCCGGACGAGTACCTCGAGCACCTGCGCAAGGTGAAGCAGGCCGTCTCGGTGCCGGTCATCGGCTCGCTCAACGGCTACACGACGGGCGGCTGGCTCGAGTACGCCAAGCTCATCGAGCAGGCCGGGGCCGACGCGCTCGAGCTCAACGTCTTCTCGCTCGGCAGCAACCCGCAGGAGTCGGGGGCGCAGCTGGAGCTGCGCACGGTGCAGATGGTGCAGGCGGTCCGCAAGGCCGTCCGCATCCCGGTGGCGGTGAAGCTCTCGCCGTACTACACCTCGCTCGCCCACTTCGCGGCCAAGCTCGACGAGGCCGGGGCCGACGGCCTCGTCCTCTTCAACCGCTTCTACCAGCCCGACATCGACGTCGAGGAGCTGCAGGTGCGCCGCCAGGTCCACCTCTCGAGCTCGGCCGAGCTGCCGCTGCGGCTCGTCTGGCTCGCACTGCTGTCGCCGAAGGTGAAGGCCTCGCTCGCCTGCACCGGCGGCGTCCACACCGTGATCGACGTCGTGCAGTCGGTCATGGCCGGCGCCCACGCCATCCAGCTGGTGTCGGCGCTCCTCAAGCGCGGCCCGTCGTACCTCGCCACCCTGCGCCAGGAGCTCGCCCAGTGGCTGGAGGAGCACGAGTACCACTCGCTCCGCCAGGCCCAGGGCAGCATGAACCTCGAGGCCTGCCCCGACCCGCAGGTCTACAGCCGGGCGAACTACATGCTCGTGCTGCAGAGCTGGCGGGACAACCAGTAGCACCCTCGGCGTCCCCCGCCGAGCGGGACGCCGAGGGATCTGCTCCCGAGGCACGACCCGCGGAACGCGGGTCGCCTTGAGCAATGACTGGTCATCCTGAGGAGCACCGTTCGGGTCGGGCGACGAAGAATCCGCAATCTCAGCGCCGTCGATGGCGGATCCCTCGGGACCGGCCGCTCTGACTCGGGATGACAGGGCGTCGTAATCCAGCCTCCCGGGACTGGCCAGCATCGAAGCTCACGCCGTGTCCAGCTTCCTTTGAAACGGGGGGCTCCGCCCCCCGTGACCCCCCTGGGTTGCGGTCGTCCTTTGGGAGAGAATGGTCGGAGGCTCGCAGCATGAGATCTCGTCGCCTCTGGATTCGCCTCGCGCTTCTCGCCGTCGTCGTGGCCGCTCGTCGTCCTCCTGCGGCTCACCGTCTTCGCCCCCGACCCCGTGCCCGTCCGCGTCGTCGCCGTGGAGAAAGGGCGCGTCGAGGAGACGGTGACGAACTCCCGCGCCGGCACCGTGAAGGCCCGCCGCCGGGCCAAGCTCGCCCCCGAGATCGGCGGTCGCGTGCTCGAGCTCCCGCGCCGCCGGGGCGCTCGAGTCCACAAGGGCGACCTGCTCCTGCGCGTGGACGACGCTCTCCAGCGGGCGCAGCTGCGCCTCTCCGGGGACGAGCGCAAGGCCGCCCTCGCCCAGCGCGACCAGGCCTGCTTCGCCGCCGAGCGCGCGGGGCGCGACCGGGAGCGCACCGCGAGCCTGTCGGCCGACGGGATCGTCTCGCCCGACCTTCTCGACCGGGTGGCGAGCGAGGCCCGCGCCGCGGAGGCGGCCTGCCGCGCCGCCCGGGCCGCCGCCGAGCGGGCGGAGTCGGCGGTGCGCCTCGCCCAGGCGCAGCTCGACAAGACCGTCCTCCTCGCCCCCTTCGACGGCATCGTGGCCGACACCTTCATCGAGGAGGGCGAGTGGACCTCGCCCTCGCCGCCCGCGCTCCCCATCCCGCCCGTCCTCGACCTCATCGACACGCGGTCGATCTACGTCAGCGCGCCGATGGACGAGGTGGACTCCGCCCGCATCAAGAAGGGCCAGCCGGCGCGGCTCACCGTGGACTCGCACCCCGGCCGGCACTTCGCGGCGCGGGTGGTGCGAGGTGGCGCCCTACGTGGTGGACCGCCTGGAGCAGAACCGCACGGTCGAGATCGAGATCGAGCTCGACGACGCCGCGGTGGCCGCCTCGCTCCTCCCCGGCACCTCCGCCGACGCCGAGGTCATCCTGAGCGCGCGCGACGGCGTCCTGCGGGTGCCCACTTCCTCCCTGCTCGAGGGCGGGAGGGTGCTCGTGCTCGAGCGCGGCCGGCTGGTCGAGAAGGCTCTTCAGCTCGGCCTCCGGAACTGGGACTCGACCGAGGTCTCGGGCGGCCTCGAGGAGGGCGCGCGCGTCGTGGTCTCGCTGGACCGCCCGGAGATCAAGGCCGGGGCGAAGGCTCGCGAGCAGGACGCCGGGCCGCGCTAGCCGGGGACGAGCGCATGATCCGGCTCGACGGCCTCTCCCGCACCTTCGACGTGGGCGGCGAGCCCGTGCACGCGCTCGTGGACGTCCACGAGGAGATCGCGGCGGGCGAGCACCTCGCGATCATGGGCCCCTCGGGCTCGGGCAAGTCCACCCTCCTCCACATCCTCGGCTGCCTCGACCGCCCCGACCGCGGCACCTACGAGCTCCTCGGCCGCGACGTGGCCCGCCTCGACGAGGCCGAGCTGAGCCTCGTCCGCCGCCACACGATCGGCTTCGTGTTCCAGTTCTTCCACCTCGTGCCGCGCCTCACCGCTCTCGAGAACGTCGAGCTGCCGATGGTCTTCGCGGGCGTCCCCTCCGCCGAGCGCCGCGAGCGGGCGATGGGCCGCCTGCGCGGGGTGGGGCTCGAGCCGCGGGCCTCGCACCGCCCCGACCAGCTCTCCGGCGGCGAGCGCCAGCGGGTGGCGATCGCGCGCGCCACCGTCCTCGACCCGAAGCTCCTCCTCGCCGACGAGCCGACCGGCAACCTCGACACCACCTCCGGCCGCCACGTGCTCGAGATCCTGGAGCAGATGAACGCCTCCGGTCTCACCCTGGTCGTGGTCACCCACGACCCCGCGGTGGCCCGCCGCGCGCGCCGGATCCTCGTGCTGAAGGACGGCCGCGTCGTCCACCGCGGCGACGGCGCCCACATCCACGAGGCGATCGCGGTCCTCTCCGACGCGGAGAACGGCGGGTGAGCCTGCGGGACCTCCTCGCCTTCGCCGCGCGCGCCCTTCGCGGCCACCGCCTGCGCACCGGCATGAGCCTCCTCGGCGTCGCGATCGGGGTCGCCGCCGTGGTCACCCTGACCGCGCTCGGCGAGGGCGCGCGCCGTTACGTGGTCGGCCAGTTCGCCAGCATCGGGACGAACCTCGTGATCATCGTCCCGGGGAAGACCGAGACGACCGGGGGCATGCCGGGCATGGGTGGGGTCCCCAACGACCTCACCCTGGAGGACGCCCGCGCCGTCCTGCGTGGCGTCCCCGAGATCGAGAAGGCCACTCCGATGGTGATCGGCACCGAGACCGTGGCCTTCCAGGAGCGCCGGCGCCAGATGGCCCTGATCGGCTCGACCCACGAGGCGCTCGAGGTGCGCCGCCTCGCCATCGCCAGCGGCCGCTTCCTCCCGCCCCTCGAGTGGGACCGCAGCTCTCCGGTCGCCGTGCTCGGCCAGACGGCCGCCCGGGAGCTCTTCCCGGGCGAGGACCCGGTCGGCCAGGTCGTCCGGGTCGGCGACTGGCGGATGCGCGTCGTCGGCGTCCTCGCCCCTCGCGGCCTGCAGCTCGGCGTCGACATGGACGACGTGGCGATCGTGCCCGTGGCCACCGCCATGAAGATGCTCAACCGGCGCTCGATCTTCCGCCTGCTCCTCCAGGTACGCACCCACGCCGACCTCGACCGGGCGAAGGAGCGCGTCGTCCGCCTGATCGCGGAGCGCCACGGCGAGGAGGACGTCACCGCCATCACCCAGGACGCGGTCCTCGCCGCCTTCACCTCCATCCTGCGCGTCCTCACCCTGGCCCTGGCCGGCATCGCCAGCGTGTCGCTCGCCGTGGCCGGGGTCGGCATCATGAACGTGATGCTCGTCTCCGTCTCCGAGCGCACGCGCGAGATCGGGCTCCTGAAGGCCCTCGGAGCCGGGCGCCGCCAGATCCTCCTCGCCTTCCTCGCCGAGGCCATGCTGCTCTCGTCCGCCGGGGGCGTCCTCGGTCTCCTCGTGGGCTGGCTCGCGGTGCGGCTGCTCGTCGCCCTCTACCCCGCCTGCCCGCGACGCCGCCTCCCTGGGCGGTCGTCGCCGCCTTCTCCCTGTCGGTGGCGGTGGGCGCCGTCTTCGGCGTCCTGCCCGCCCGCCGCGCCACCCGGCTCGACCCCGTGGCGGCGCTCTCGGGGAGATAGCCCATGCGCGACCTCCTCCGCCTCGCCCCGGGCGCCCTCCGCGCCCACCGGCTGCGGTCCTTCCTCTCCATGCTGGGGATCGCGATCGGCGTGGCCGCCGTCATCCTGCTCACCTCGATCGGCGAGGGCACGCGCGTCTACATGGTGTCGCAGTTCACGCAGTTCGGGACGAACATCCTGGCCGTCAACCCCGGCAAGTCGAAGACGATCGGCATCCCCGGCGTCCTCGGCGGCACGACGCGCAAGCTCACCATCGACGACGCCGAGGCGCTCGCCCGCATCCCCGGCGTCGAGACCGTGGTCCCCGTCGTGATGGGCCTCGCCCGCGTCGAGGCCGGCGAGCGCGGCCGCAGCGTGAGCGTGCTCGGGGCCACCCCCGACCTGCCCACGCTGTGGAGGTTCGGGGCCCGGCAGGGCTCCTTCTGGCCGAAGGGCGACCCCCGCCGCGGCGCTCCCCTCGCCGTGCTCGGCCCGAAGCTCGCTCGCGAGCTCTTCGGCGAGCGGAGCCCCCTCGGCGAGTTCGTCCGCATCGCCGGCGGCCGCTTCCGCGTGATCGGCGTGATGGAGCCCAAGGGCCAGATGATGGGCTTCGACATCGACGACGTGGCCTACGTGCCCGTGGCCTCGGCGATGCAGCTCTTCGACCAGGACGAGCTCTTCGAGATCGACCTCATCTACTCGAACGCGCGCGAGGCCGCCCGGGTCGAGGCCGAGGTGAGGCGCGTCCTCGCCGTGCGCCACGGCGGGACCGAGGACTTCACCGTGACCTCCCAGGAGGCGATGCTCGACGTCTTCGGCAAGGTGATGGACGTCGTCACCATGGCGGTGGGCGCCATCGCCGGCATCTCGCTCCTCGTCGGCGCCACCGGCATCCTGACCATGATGTGGATCGCGGTGGGCGAGCGCACGAGCGAGATCGGCCTCGTGCGCGCGCTCGGCGCCACCCGCGGCCAGGTGCAGGCCCTCTTCCTCGCCGAGGCGGCGGCCCTCGCCACCCTCGGCGGCGTCGCCGGGCATCGCGCTCGGCCTCGGCCTCGGCGTCGCGCTGCGGCTGCGTCGTGCCCGGCCTGCCGGTCGAGACCCCGATGCGGTTCGTGGTCGCCGGCCTCGCGGTCGAGCGTGGTCACCGGCCTCGTCTCCGGCGTCGCCCCCGCGCGGCGCGCGGCCTCGCTCGACCCCATCGAGGCGCTGCGTGCCGAGTAGCCGCTCGGACGACGCTCCCCTCCTGCGCTTCACGCTGGCGGACGGGCGTCCGGCCACGCTGCTCGCTCGGCGAGGCCTCGACCGTCCTCTCGATCGACGACGCGCTCGTCTCGTCGTGGGACCTGGCCGGGCGCCCGTACGCCTCGGTGCGCGAGACGGGCACCTACCGCCGGGGCCTCGACGGCGGGCTGCTCTGGAAGCGCGAGGCCACGGCCGAGGCTCCGCGCCTGCGCCGGCGGCTCTCGGCCGCGGAGGGCGAGCCGGTCGTCGAAGCCGCCCGCGTCGAGGCGGCGCTCGCCCTCGCCGCCCTGTCCTCCCGAGGGACTTCCGTCTGCCCGGTCCCGAGGGATTCGCCCGTCACCCCGAGGAGCCCGGCCATGCAATGCGACGAGGGGTCCGCAATCTCGGCGGATCCCTCGGGAACCAGCCCCCGGGGGTCTCTCGGGATGACAAGTTCCCCGGCCGGGGAGGCCATGCGCCGCCTCCGCCTCGTCGCGGCCATGGACGCCGCCGCCCTCCGCGACGACGCCGCCCGCTTCCTCGCCGCGAGCGGGCCCGTCGGCATCCTCCCCCCCGACCAGTACCTCGCCCTCGTCGTGCGCGTCACCGAGGGCTGCTCCTGGAACGCCTGCGCGTTCTGCCGGCTCTACCGCGACGTGCCCTTCCGCGCGAAGCGCCCCGACGAGCTCCTCGCCCACGTCGCGGCGCTGCGCGCGTACTTCGGCAACTCGATCGCCCTGCGCCGCTCCGTCTTCCTCGGCGACGCCAACGCCCTCTGCCTCGCCCACGACCGCCTCCTGCCGCTCGTCGAGATCGTGGCCCGCGAGCTCCCCGGGGCGCCCCTCTTCTCCTTCGTCGACGCGTGGACGGGCCACCGCAAGAGCCGCGGCCGAGTGGCGCGATTACGCCGGCCTCGGCCTCCGAGCGCGTCTACGTGGGCCTCGAGACGGGCGACCCGGGCCTCCTCGCCTGGCTCGGGAAGCCCGGCTCCCCGCGGGACGCCGTCGATCTCGTCGCGTCGCTCCACGAGGCCGGCATCGCCGCCGGCGTGATCGTGCTCCTCGGCGCCGGCGGCGAGCGCTTCGCCGCGGCTCACGCGGCAGCGCACGGCCGCGGTGCTCTCCGCCGATGCGCCTCGGCCCGGACGACCTCGTCTACTTCTCCGAGTACGTGGACGACCCCGATCTCGCGTACGGCGGCGGCGCCTCGGCCGCGCCCGACCTGCAGCCGCTCTCCCCCGCGCGCAACGCGGAGTCGCGACGGGCGATCCTCGACGGCTTCCGCCCCGCCGACCCGGCGCGGCCGCCCCCGCACCGCGACCTACGACATCCGCGAGTTCGTGTACTGAGTCCTCGGCCGGATCCGGACGGTGGTATCGTGTCCGGACCCGGCCGAACTCTGGAGGCTCCGCGTTGACTCTTCACGCCCGTGCTTCTCTCCTCGTCCTGTCCATCGCCCTCGCTCTCGGCTCTCCCCTGACCGGCGATGACCCGGCCGACCGCTCAGCTCGCCCCGGCCCTTCGGGCCAGGGCGTGACCCTCCTCCCGAACGGCTGGCGCATCGCCCCCGCCGGCCGCCACCTCGACGCCGGCGACCTGCCGCTCGCGATGGCCCTCCACCCCGACGGGCGGCACCTCGTGATCACGAACAACGGCTGGTCGAAGCCGAGCCTGCGCGTCGTGGACCTCGAGCGCCGCGCAGGTCATCCAGAAGATGCCGCTCGACGACGCCTGGCTCGGCCTCGTCTGGCACCCGGACGGGCGGCGGCTCTTCTCCTCGGGGGCAGCGGACAACTCGATCCGCGAGGTCGAGTGGCGGGACGACAAGCTCGTTCCCGGCCGCACGTTCACCCTCGCTCCCCCGCAGAAGAGCGCGGGCGAAGGGCGCCTGGAGAACCCGGGGTTCGTCGGCGGCCTCGCCCTCTCGCCCGACGGGCGGACGCTCTACGCCGCCCACGTCTACGGAGAGTCGCTCGCCGCGGTGGACGTGGAGACGGGGCGCGTCATCGCCCGGGCCACGCTGCCGGCCGAGGCGTACGGCGACGCTCGTGTCGCCCGACGGCCGGACCGTCTTCGTCTCGGTGTGGGGCGCCTCCCGGGTCGGCCCTCTTCGAGCCGCTCACCCTGCGGCCGCTCGGCGAGATCGTGGTCGGCGAGCACCCGAACGCGATGGCCCTCTCCCGCGACGGGGCCCGCCTCTTCGTGGCCTGCGCCAACACGAACGCGGTGTGGGCCGTCGACCTCGCCGCCCGGAAGGCGGTCGAGCAGATCGGCGTGGCCCTGCGGTCCGACGCGCCGCCCGGCAGCACCCCCAATGCCCTGGCCCTCTCACCCGACGGCGGGACGCTCCTCGTCGCGAATGCCGACAACAACACGGTCGCGGTGGTGGACGTGCGCCGGCCGGGCGAGAGCCGGCCGCTGGGCTTCATCCCCACCGGCTGGTACCCGACCGGCGTCGCCTTCGACGCCTCCGGCGAGAACGTCCTCGTCCTGAGCGGCAAGGGCCTCGCCGCCGCGGCCAACCCGCGCGGCCCCCAGCCGGTCGCGACGTCGGAGGACGCGCAGTACATCGGGGGCCTCCTGAACGGCGCCCTCAGCGTGCTGCCCCGGCCGGACGAGACGGCGCTCGCGGCGATGACCGATCGCGTCTACGCGCTCAGCGCTACGAGCGCGGGCGGCCGCCGGCCCGCCTGCGCTCCGACCCGAGGGCTCGCCGATCCCGGGCGCGGCCGGCGAGGCCTCGCCGATCCAGCACGTCTTCTACGTGATCCGCGAGAACCGGACCTACGACCAGGTCCTCGGCGACGTGGCCGAAGGGCAACGGCGACCCGAACCTGACCCTCTTCGGCGAGGAGGTGACGCCGAACGCCCACGCCCTCGCCTCCGAGTTCCTCCTCTTCGACAACTTCTACGTCGACTCCGAGGTCAGCCACGACGGCCACTCCTACTCGACGGCGGCCTACGCGACCGACGCCAACGAGAAGCTCTGGCCCACGAGCTACGGCGGGCGCGGGCGGCCTGTACCTGGCGGAGGGCGAGTACCGGATGCGGAACGCCTACGGGAACCTGACCGCGCCCGCCCGCGGCTACCTCTGGGACTTCGCGGGCCGCGCCGGCGTCTCCGTGCGGAGCTACGGCGAGTTCGCCACCTGGGACGACGAGGCGCGGCCCCGTGCGGGCGTCGGTGCCGGGCCTCGAGGGCAAGGTCCACCCCTCGTTCGCGCCCTTCGACCTGGACGATCCCGGACAACGAGCGCGTGGACGCCTGGCTCGAGGAGTTCCGGCGCTTCGAGAAGGACGGCGGCCTGCCCCGCCTCAACATCTTCCACCTCGGCGGCGACCACACCGTCGGGCACGCGGCCGGGCGCGCGCACGCCCCGCGCGATGGTGGCCGAGAACGACGTCGCCCTGGGCCGGCTCGTCGAGGCCGTCTCGAAGAGCCGCTTCTGGCCGGAGTCGGCCATCTTCGTCCTCGAGGACGACGCGCAGAACGGCCCCGACCACGTGGACGCCCACCGGTCCGTCCTGCTCGTGGCGAGCCCCTGGGCGAAACGCGGGGCGGTGGACTCGACGCTCTACACGACCTCCGGGGTCCTGCGGACGATCGAGCTTCTCCTCGGCCTGCCCCCGATGAGCCAGTACGACGCCGCGGCCACCCCCCTCTTCGCGGCCTTCACCGCGAAGCCCGACCCGGCCCCCTACTCCGTCCGGCCGGCGCGGGCCGACATCCGCGAGACGAACCGCGAGGACGCGCCGGGGGCGCAGGCCTCGCTGCGCATGAACCTCGCGAAGCCCGACCTCGCCCCCGAGCTCGAGCTGAACGAGATCCTCTGGAAGTCGGTGCGGGGCAGGGACGCGGTGATGCCGCCGCCGATCCGCGCCGCCTTCGTCCGCCCGATCGCCGACGGGGACGACCGGGACGAGGACGGCGACCGGAGCGCTGAGCGCTGCAGGCCTGCCGGGCCGCCTACTTCTTGTACGGGGGCGAGCCGGATGTTGCGGAACTCGATCGGCGCGCCCTCGGACTGCAGCGCGATCTTCCCGGCCACCTCTTCGGCGCCGGTGCCCTCGTTCACGACCTCGCCGTTGACCTTCAGCAGCACCCAGCTGGCCGTCCATCGTGATCTCGTAGACGTTCCACTCGCCGGCCGGCTTCTCCGCGGCCTTCATCTTCGTGCCGGTGGTTCGCCGCCTTGGGGTCCGTGCGCGAGGGGTCGGTGTCGAGGGGGGCCCCGTCCATCAGCCAGAAGTCGCCGGCGTTGCCGCTCTGGAGCTGCGCCTCGATCGTCTTCGGCCAGATCTTGTCGGGGCCCACCACGCGCAGCAGGACGCCGCTGTTGCCCGGCTTCTCGGCCCAGCGCCACTCCAGGGTGAGCACGAAGTCCTTGTAGTCGGCGGTCGTGCGGAGGTAGCCGTTGGGCACGCCCGCGCAGCGGATCTTCCCGCCCTCGACCTTCCAGACGTCCTCCATCTTCATCGAGCCGTCGGCGTTGGGGCCGCTCTTGTCGAGGAAGAAGGTCCAGCCCGAGAGATCCTTGCCGTTGAAGAGCTTGATCTCGTCCGCGACGGCGCGGGACGGCAGCGGCCACGGTGAGGGCGGCAACGACAAGCGTGCGCATGGATGAGCCTCCCGCGAGGATCGAAGAACGGGGCTCATGATATCCGCGAATCGGCCGCCGTAAAGGGGCCGCCGGGCGACCGGGGCCGGCGACGCGGCGACCGCCCCGGGGGCGGGCCTCAGACGACGGCGGCTCCGGTGGCCTCGCCGGCTCGAAGGAGGCCCGCCACGACGTCGAGCCCGCGGGCCAGCGCCTCGCGCGTGCGCGCCGCGCCGAGGCACAGCCGCACCGCGTGCGGTGCCGGCTCGCGGCCGACCGCGAACGCCTCGGCCGACGTGACGAGGACGCCGCGCGATCGCGCTTCGGCGGCGAAGCTGTCGCGGCGCCAGGGCTCCGGCAGCCGCAGCCACAGGTAGTAGGCCTCGGGCTTCGTCTCCAGGTCGGCCCCGGCCAGCCGCTCGCGCGCGATCGCCTGGCGCGCCCGCGCCTCCTCCCGCCGCGCCCGAAGCAGCGCGTCGGCCGTGCCGTCGCGGATCCACTCCGAGGCCACCGCCGCGGTGAGCGGCGCGACCGCCCAGGTCGTGGCGCGCAGGCTCGCCGTGAGGCGCGGGACCATGGCTGGAGGCGCCACCACGTAGGCGATGCGCAGGCCCGGGGCCAGCGTCTTCGACGTGCTCGTCAGGTAGTACGAGCGCTCGGGGGCGAGGGCGGCGATCGGGCGCGGCCGCTCCTCGGGCAGCAGGCCGTGCACGTCGTCCTCGACGATGACGAGGCCGTGGGCGCGCGCCACCTTCACGATCTCGAGGCGCCTCCCCTCGGGCATCACCGCGGTCGTGGGGTTGTGGTGGGTGGGGATCAGGTACAGGGCCTTCGCGTCGCCCTCGCGGCAGGCCTCCTCGAGCGCGTCCGGCCGCAGGCCGTGCTCGTCGATCGACAGCCCCTTCAGGCGCAGGTGCAGGAGGCCCGCCACCGCCTTCACCCCCGCGTAGGTGAGCGACTCCGTCAGCAGCAGGTCGCCCGGCTCCAGCAGCGTCGCGAGGACGACGGTGAGACCGTGCTGGCTCCCCGTGCACACGAGCACGTCGGCGGGCGCCGCCTCGACCCCGGCGCGCGCGATCCAGGACGCGCCCGCCTCGCGGTCGGCGGCGTTTCCCCCGGCCGCCGGGTAGTCGAGGAGGCGCGCCGCGTCCTTGCGCGCGGTGAGAGTGGCGAGTGCTCCGAGGAGGGCGGCCCGCTGCGGCTGCGCCGCCGGGTCGGGCGGGTGGTTCTGGCCGAGATCGACCACGTCCTCGCCGTCGCTCGCCCCGTCCGGCTCTCCGGCTCCGCGCACGAACGTTCCCCGACCGACCTCACCGCTCACGAGGCCGCGCCGCGCCGCCTCGGCGTAGGCCCGGCTCACCGTGCCGACGGTGACGCCGAGTCGCTCGGCCAGGTCGCGGTGGGTCGGCAGGCGGCTCCCCTGGCGCAGCGCCCCGGCCGCGAGGTCCTCCGCGAGAGCCTCGACGATGATCCGATAGCGTGGCCCTGTCCGTCCTCCGAGCCGAGGCGTCCAGATTGTCATGGTGACAATATAGCGATTGACACCAGCAATTAGCAACTCTAGATTGGACATGACGGGTGATCGCTCGTCGATTGTATCGATACAATTCGGATCACAGGGAGTCGAGACGCCCATGGACGAGAAGAAGACGGGAACGCTGACCCTCAAGACCGGCCTCGCCGAGATGCTCAAGGGCGGGGTGATCATGGACGTCACGACCGCGGAGCAGGCGAAGATCGCCGAGGACGCCGGCGCCGTGGCGGTGATGGCGCTCGAGCGCGTCCCCGCCGACATCCGGAAGGAGGGCGGCGTCGCGCGGATGGCCGACCCCGACGTCGTCACGCGCATCATGGACGCCGTCTCGATCCCCGTGATGGCGAAGTGCCGGATCGGCCACTTCGCCGAAGCGCGCGTGCTCGAGGCGCTCGGGGTCGACTTCATCGACGAGAGCGAGGTCCTCACGCCGGCGGACGAGGCGCACCACGTCGACAAGCTCGCCTTCAAGGTCCCGTTCGTGTGCGGCTGCCGCGACCTCGGCGAGGCCCTCCGCCGCATCGGGGAGGGCGCCGCGCTCCTGCGCACGAAGGGCGAGGCGGGCAGCGGGAACATCGTCGAGGCGGTGCGCCACATGCGCACGGTGGTGTCCGGCATTCGCCGCCTGACCGTGCTCCAGCCCGAGGAGCGGATGGCGGAGGCGAAGACCCTGGGCGCGCCGTACGAGCTCGTCACGCTGGTCGGCGAGACGGGCAGGCTCCCCGTTCCGAACTTCGCCGCCGGCGGGATCGCCACGCCGGCCGACGCCGCGCTCATGATGGCGCTCGGGGCGGAGTCGGTCTTCGTCGGCTCCGGCATCTTCAAGTCGTCGGACCCCGCGAAGCGGGCGAAGGCCATCGTGCGCGCCACCACCCACTGGCAGGACCCCAAGGTCGTGGCCGAGGTCTCGCGAGGGCTGGGCGAGGCCATGCACGGGCTCGAGATCCCGCAGATACCCGAGAGCGAGCGGCTGGCGACACGGGGCTGGTGATGCGCTACCCGTTCGGCGTCCTCGCCCTCCAGGGCGACTTCGCCGCCCACGCCGCCGCCTTCCGCGACGTCGGCGTGCCCGTCCGGGAGGTGCGGCGGATCGGCGAGCTCGAGGGCCTCGCCGGCCTCGTGATCCCGGGCGGCGAGAGCACGACCCTCCTCAACCTCATGCGCGACGAGCCCTGGTTCGACGCCCTGCGCCGCCTGCACGCCTCGGGCGCCGTGTTGGCCGGCACGTGCGCGGGAGCCATCCTGCTCTCGCGCGACGTGCGTCCGCGCCAGCCGAGCCTGGGTCTCCTCGACGCGGTGATCGAGCGCAACGCCTGGGGACGCCAGGTCGACTCGTTCGAAGCGCGGGTGGAGGCGACGGCGGAGCTCGGAGGCGAGATGGACGCGGTCTTCATCCGTGCCCCGCGCTTCCTCGCTCTCTTTCCGGAGGTCGAGGTGCTGGCGCGCTACGCCGGGGAGCCGGTGCTCGTCCGGCAGGGGCGCGTGGTCGCCGCCACCTTCCATCCGGAGCTGACGCGCTCGCGCGCGCTCCACCGCTTCCTGGCCCGGATGGCGTCGGCCCGAGAGCGCCTTTCCCCGGCGTCCAGCGCCGTCGACGCCCGCGCCTGATCGGCCTCCGGTTGCGGCGCGCCGCCCCCGCGGCTCACCGCGCTCGAGGCGACGACTGGTGCGCGTGGATCGCCTTCCAGCTGCCGGCCCTCAGCACGAACACGACCGTCTGCGCGAAGGGCGTCGTGAGCGTCTCCCCCGCGCTCGTGGTGGCGACCGATTCGCCCTCCGCGGTGAGAAGAGCGACCTCGGGGGCGAGCACGGTGACGTGCTGGCGCTTCCAGCGGTACTGGATCTTGTCGATGCCCCGGAGGTTGCCCCGGACCCGCTCGAGCGCCTCTTCCCGCGTGGTCAGGAAGACGCCGTCCTGGATCACGGAGCCCTTGTCCGTCTCCAGCATGTAGCTGAAGAGCCGGTCGGCGTCGGCCGCCTCCCCGGCGCGCGTCATCTCGGCGCTGACTGCCCGCACCATCTCCTCCACCGACCGGCCCTCCACCCCCGCGCTCGGCGCGCCACCGCCGGCCTGGGCGCAAAGGAGCAGGCCGAGGACGACGCCGCTGGCGGACCTTCCGACGTGGCTCACGACACCTCCCCTGGTCACTCGCATCAGGCGGCCTCCTCGCCACCCCAGTCTGCCTCCGGCCGGTTCATCCAGATCCACGCGATGAAGTCGGAGAGCGGGGCTTCCACGTCGAGCTCGCGCAGTCGCTTCGCCACCTGGCCGCGGTGATAGGTGCTGTGCATCGCCACCTGCAGAACGCTCTCGGACCAGGTGGCAGGCTGCGCCTGGCCGAAGCGCTGCACGAGACGATCCGCCCAGGGGAAGCGCACGACCCGCGTCAGCCCTTCGCCGGATACGCCGGCCAGGTACGCGGGCAGCTCGCGGTAGAACTCCCGTGCCCACGCCCGAATGGCCGGCATCGTGGAGAAGGTGCCCAGCTCACGCGGCTTGACGGTCTCGGATCTCCAGATGTGCAGGTACGCCCACTGAACCATGTGCAGATGGTGGAGCCTGGCCCGCAGCTCGGCGTCCTCTTGACCGCACGTCAGGACGGACTCCCAGACGAGCGCATCCGCCCATTCGGCATGTCCCAGCAACGCCCTGCAGTCTGCGAGGTCCATTTCGCCTCCCCTGAGCCGCCCCGCTTGCCCGCTTTCGACCTCCAACGCTCTTCGACCTCGGGTCGAAGGCGCGAGCCCGTACCGCGTGCTGCGGGATACTGCCGGTCCGGACCGTCTCTACCGACCGATCGCGCCGTCGCGCAGCGGCACGAGAGCCCACCCGCGCCGCTCCATGCTTCATGGCGCCCTTGCTGCCTCCGGCTGCGGAAGCAGGAGCGCGAGGATGGCCCCCACCAGGAGAACGTGCAAGAGGCCGGCGAGAAGAGTGTAGGCATGCGCTGACGGGGGCACCATCGTAGTGACCCACTCTCCCGCAACCCTCATGACCACCCGCAAGAACCACACGATGAGGCCGAATGACAAGCCCTTCATCAGGCGCGTCTCGCCCGGAAGACTCGTCCGGAGCGTGACGAAGAGCGCGGCGAGGACCAGGCCGTACGCGAGATCGAGGGCCGATCCGGCCAGGGCATTGACGCTTGGACGGGCGATCGGTCGGTAGGCGGCGTACAGGCGATGCGCCAGCGGGTTCGCGTTGAGCGCGCCGTCGAGGATCAGGAACGCGACGCCTGCGACGAGGCCGACGGCCATCTGTCGTAACATCGTCTCCTCCGTTCTTGCCCTCCGCTACGATCTACCCGCCCTCGACTCCGCCGACGCCGACCCGGACTGCTTGCCCACTCCTGCCGTTTCGTCCAGTGGCTCCCGACAACGTCGTCGGCCCTCCAAGGCCGCGACCTGGGCGGGCCTCGTCAGCTTCGGCCGCTCGTCGGTCGGCCTCGATCGCTCCCACGTGTTGAACGGCTCGATCGTCCCCGGCGACTGGCCTCATATCGCGCGATGAAGGCATCGGGTGGCGTCGTTCTGGCGGAAGCGCGCTCAGATAGCCTGCAAACGTGGTCGCCCTGCTCGTCGCCATGCCTGCCTCCTGGACGTCCTACGTCGGATGTCCCGACGCCCGCCCCCCGACCGGTCCGCTCATCCGCGAGGTCCGAATGCCGCGCTGCCCGTGCGAGAATTCCTGGCATGAAGATCAAGCTGAGCAGCGTCTTCGTAGACGATCAGGACAAGGCCCTGACGTTCTACACCCGAGTCCTGGGTTTCGTGAAGAAGAGCGACGTCCCCGCGGGCAAGTTCCGGTGGATAACCGTCGTCTCGCCCGACGGGCCAGACGGTATCGAGCTGGTTCTCGAGCCCAACGACAACCCGGTTGCCAGGACGTACCAGAAGGCCATCTTCGAGGCCGGAATACCCGCGACCGCCTTCGGCGTCGATGACATCCACGGCGAACACGCGAGGATGACGAAGCTGGGCGTCACGTTCACGATGACACCGACCACGACTGAATGGGGCACCAACGCCGTGTTCGACGACACCTGCGGCAACCTCATCGGGCTGCACCAGGACTGATGCGTCGCCGTGGAGCAGCGGGGCTCTTCGACGGCGCAATCGGCAAGATCATGCTTGTGATGAAGGGGAAGCCCGTCATGGAGAGCCCTCGTCCTTCCGTAGCGCAGGTCTTCCACGGCTTCGACGGTCCCGCGTGCACCGAAACTACCATAGGTCCGCCCAGCACGGCGGAAGATCTGGGCGAGGCTCCGACGTCGACCTACTCGGTCGGGGGCACCGGTTTGACCGGACCCCAACCAAGAACACCGAAAAGGAAGAGCACACCCGAGGCGCCCAGGCCGATACCGGCGCCGAGAAGGGACGGGATCCTCTGAGCCCTGATGCGGTCCCAGTTGTTGAAGCGTAGTCGCATGTCGTGCTCCGTGACCGGTGTTGCGCCCGAGTCGGTCAGTAGTTGTACTCGACCGGCCGTGATTTGGTCACGCAAGGCGATGTCCCGAACGTATACCTCCACCCGGTCCGTAGTGTCAGCCAGCGGTAGGCTGAGGACTTTGGGCGTCCACCAGATGTCGGCCGGCTGATTGAAGAATCTCACAACTTGCAGCGCCGACATGAGTAAGAAGACGCCCCCGAAGATGAGCAAGAACGTTCGTAAACGCGCCATTGCGCTGCCCTCTCTCTCTTGTCTGTCGAACACCGGCGATGGCTGTGAAGCTCCGCGGGTGACCCGGCTTCAGCTTCATCCGCTTGATCGGCGGTGCCGCGGACTCCTCGACCCTGCGGCCTTGCCTCGCCCTGAATGCTCGTTCAGCTTTTCCGGCGCTGTGAGGAAGTAGGCCACGAACAACAGGTTCTTGACCGCCTCCCAGTCAACCCGCGGAGAGTCCAACCGAAGCCCGACCCAACCCTTTGGCCCGACGTACGGCGGAACGAAGTACCGGTCTGGATCCTCATCCACGAGTTGACTCTGTTCGCCGGGCGGCGCCTTGCACAACAGGGCGATACGTCCGTCGCGATGATGATCGTAGACGTAGTACGCGAAGATCCTCTTCTTGACCTTGAACGCGAGGTGCTGGACGCCAGCGCGCTCAGCCAGTGCTTCTGGCAGTGCCTGGCACAATGCAACCAGGCGCTCGCGCCTGCCGGCAACGTCCGGTGACTTGTCCAAGGTCCCGGTCGCCATCACGCCCTCCCGGACGTCGGCCAAACAGACGACCTTGACGAGCCGCGGAGCGAAGTCAAACCACGCTTCGTCAGCCTCGTAAGCTCCTCATTGGGCCGCTTCTTGATTCCGAGACGTGTCGATCCTACTCATGGCACGGGGACAGGTCGTTCCGCACGATGGGATCGAGATGGTGGTCCGACGCGTTGACGAGCATGCCGGGATCCACCGAGGGCGTGACTGGCACGATGAGCATCGTGCACGTGACGCCCGTGCGCCTGTTGCGAAGCTGAACGAGCCCGGGCTCTCTCGACTTGGACGTCGGGGCCAGCTCAAACGGCTTCAGCAGCTTGAACGGACCCGTCCGCGCTGCGCTGCCGAGCTGCAGCGGCGGGACCCTGCATGGTTGCCCGGGTTCGGTAGCTGCGTCAGGGTGGGCGCCAAGCGCCCGAGCCGTCCGCCCGCCCGCTGGCGGCTGATCCGTCGCAACAATCCCGGCCAGGACCAGAAGGAGCGTGAGCGCCATGGTGGTTCCTCCAGCTCCGTTACCGCGACCGACCTCATTCTATTCCACTGCCAGCCCAGCGCGGGGAAACGCTGGGAGCGCCGCCAGGCGAGCTGCATCCCCTGGTTACGCGTCGCCAGCCATTGGACTCGAGTCGTTACGCAAGCTGAGCCCCGCGCTCAGCCAGCAGGACCCGCAACACCGAACGGTGGCAGCGGTTCTCATCCGCGCAGTAACAGCCCACCGCCAGATCGGTAGAGTGCGATAGTCCTGCGAGAAGGTCCAGGATGTGGCTGGCCCCAGGGCGCCTCATCTCGTTCCGGTAGCGCCGCACGAAGGGCTGCCACGCTGCCGGCTTGGCGCCAGCCTGCTGGGCCACCTTGACCAGTTGCTCGCTCGGCGCCAACTCCGGCAGCCACACATCATAGAAGTCCCGTGAGGCGAACTCGGCCTTCGGAACGCCCCTTGGGGGCCGACGCACCGTACCCAGGCGCAGGCCCTCGCCCTTGGCCCGCGGGCTCCCGAGTCGGACTATCCGAATGCCCACGCTTCCTCCCACCGTGCGACGCTCCAACGAGACGCCCGACAGTAGCGCGCCATCCCTGCCCTCCTGTCCGGACAAGGTCAGCCGCCAGGAGGCTGCGAAACAGATCGCCACTTCCGGACGGCCGGCGCCCCAGACCCTGCCCGCTTCGCCTTCGCGCGTTCGGCAGCTTCTTTCGCGAGGAACTTCGCGATGCGCTCGACCAACTTGACGGGAA
Source organism: uncultured Acidobacteriota bacterium (assembly GCA_963697835.1). Classification (GTDB taxonomy): domain Bacteria; phylum Acidobacteriota; class Vicinamibacteria; order Fen-336; family Fen-336; genus DATBSL01. Next base: position 1,594,656 of record CAVOPG010000002.1, read on the forward strand.
CCGGCTGGGAGAGCGGGAACCGGATCGTGCCCTTGCTGACCTTGTACGGTCCAAGGTCGTCCTTGAAAGCCGCGACGAGGCGATCGGTAGCGGGATAGAGGGAGTAGTGCTGCTTCCACCCAGCGAAATAGACCACGTGGCGACCGTGCAGTTTGTAGGTGGGGATCTGGTAACCGATCGCTTCCTCCGCGCCCGGCAGGGCCTTGCGGATGGTGTTGCGAACGCGCTGCAGGATCGCCTGCACTTCTTCGGGGTGCTTCGCTACGTATTCGTCTACGGTCTTGACGTCGGCCCTGGCCATCGCGTCCTCCTTTCGTCTACCCAGGTCCAGGCCGTAGTGCCGCGAATGGCGTGAAGCTCGATCTGCGGATTCTGCCGGTCGAACCTCGCGGCGAGTGCATGACCCAATTCGTGCAGCCGGATGGCCACGAACAGAACGACTGCCCACACCAGCAACGTTACCACCGACTGCCGCCTCAAACGCCGGAGCGACGGCGAGGCCTACCCAGGCGGCTCTACCCCGGGGCTGCGCTAGGCTGGGAAGGTCCGGCAACCCTACGCGCCCCTAAGGATAGTCTGCCGAACACCCCGGGGATAACCTGCGAAGCTCCGAAGTTGACCAGGCTTCATCCCCTTGTTCGGCGGCGATCGCACCGCCTAACGGACCTGAAGCCCCAGAACTCCCAGACTCGCGATAATCGGGAGGCTCGCGCCCCCAGCAGTCAACACGTACAGCAGCAGAACCCACTCCTGCGCTGATACCCGCTGTTGCCGCCGAACTAACCACAACCAAAGAAGTACGCCGATCGGCGCCGTCAGGACCGAGCATAGCGCGGTGTACATGCCCAGCGTCGAATGAAGTAGGTATGTTCGCAACCCCAAGAGACCCGTGAATTGCCACAGGCGCTCCAAGGCTCGCGCCCTTTCGCTGATGACTACAGCCAGGATCAGCAACGTCAGGTATCCAGGGATACCGCAGACCAGAACGCCGAGCCGAAGTCGTTGCCTCAAGCTGTCTACCGCCACAGGAGGGATCGTGGCGCGGGCTGCCGCCGGGGTGACAACGACAAGCAGAATCAGTGCCTTCGTGATCGTTCCTGGTGCAATCCTTGACTCCCATGACCACAAGCCCATGTGAGCGCCGGCTATACCCATGGTCAGTGCCGTCCCGGACACGATGGCGGCGGCGACCAAGCCAGAGCGTCGCAATCGACAGAGCTGGATCGCTGCAAGTCCGCCGATACAGACGAAGACGCACCAATAGGCTAGGTTCAAGCGGGCGTAGCTTCGGTCGCCTCCCCGGTCGGACCGGAGTAGACCGGCTAGGCCGTCCAGCCGCCACATCTGTTGCACCGCCTCCCAGGCGAGAATGGCGGCGATGACCCAAAGCACTCCTCGAGGTATGACGAACAACCTACGTTCAGGTTCAGCGGCACTCACGAGACGTCAGCTTCGACCATTCGCTTCCTCACTGCCCCGGCCATGTTCCGTCTCCGGCTTTTCCGCACGTCCGCCGAACATCGGGGATGCGAGCGTCCAGTATGCTCAACGCTCGTCTGCTTGTTCGGCGGCCCCGTTAACGCAGAGGTGCGCTGCCACGGCCCACAAATTGGAACCCGATAGGGCCGATTCCATGCACCTGAATGACTGTGCCGCTTTCGGTACCAACGAAGTGCGGTGTGCCGGCCGGAATGACTACGAACGATCCAACTGGGAACGACCTCAGGCGAGATGCATCGAAGGTGTCTCCGACACCAAAGGCCCAGACACCCTGGAGGACAGTCACATGCTCGTCCCCCGCGTGTGTGTGGGGCTGGAACGTGAAGCCGGCAGGTAGGCGTACCCGGTAGGTGAACGGAACTGCCTTGTCTGCCTCGCCCTCGAGCATCGCACGGGCGTAACCAGCGGGGTAACCGGACACGGCGCTCCACTTGATCTCGCTTGGAGCTACAGCGCGAACTGAAGTCGCAGCGACAGGCTCGGAGCGAACAGCAGACGCGATCACGACTACGCCCACCACCGCGACCACCGCTTCCAGACTGTGGATCGAATGCAACAGATCCTCCTTCCGCGATTGCTATCCACGAGATCCGGCCGGATTTCCTGTACGTCGAACACCGGAGATATGCGAAGCGGTGCCCGCGTCCATGCTGTTGACCGGCGCGGGCATGAAGCGGCACTTCTGCCGCGTAACGGTGCCGCCGAAAGCTTCGTCAGCCTTCATCCCCTTGTTCGGCGGCCTCGCCATCGCACTCGTTCCCCCGATCCCTCGGAGTTCACCTTGGAGCGAGAACGACGGTCAGCTGCTGAACCTGCACGGAAGTGCATCCGCACGATGGCGTGCTGCCCTGCACCACGACGCTGAGCGTCTTGTCCTGAAACCCGGCTGCTGTGAACTGGAGGTTGTAGGTACCCGGCGTCCCCGGCACGACGCATTCGGTTGTGGACTGCCCGGCCGTGCACTGGCCTGAACCCGATGTCGCACCTGACACCGTCACGGTGAGGCCAGGCACTGGGCCCCCAGACGCCGATGTCACACTCGCCACGATGGCCATCGGCATGGCACAGGGCGGAGGGACGCAATCTGGCTCGGCGTAATCGCCGCATGCGACGCTGACGCAGGTGAGGAGCGTCAGACTCATGAGCTCCAGACGCCGATTCCTCATCTTCTTCATCCCTCCACGAACGCTCACCTGGTCCGCCGAACAGTCAGTATGTCGAAACGACAAAGGACTTCACGGGATCATCGTAAACGCATTCCTCCAGTACCTGTGCGTGGATTGCCGATAACCGCAACAACTCGCATCTTGGTGTGCTCTCCTGCCGTTCGTGGTCATCCCGAGTCCTTCGTAACGTCCCGCTCCTTCTCCCGCTCGTGGGCGCGCGTCTCGACTGCGTCGCCCAAGGGACTGCGGATGCGCGGTTTGCCCTGCCCCTCTCGTGCACCTCGAGTGTAGATCAGTCGCTAACCCGCCCAGAATCGCCGCGACGGAATCAGGACTTGTCGACCGCTCGGCCATAGATGTACTTCGCTATGTCCTGGCAGCCCTGCCCCGTACATGAGGGCGGCCATGAGCCAGCGCGTCCCGCTCATGTGGCGCAGGACGGCCGCCACCTCCTCACGGGCAGGACGACGGGGAGGCGCACGGGCAGCCGGGCGCGCGGGGTCTGGTCGAGGCCGGCTAGCTCTCGGCCGAGGACGTCGCGATAGAGAAAGAGGATCGCACTGAACGCCTGGTTCTGGGTGGACGCGCTGACCTGCCGGTTGGTGGCGAGGTGACTGAGGTAGCCGGTCACTGCGGGGGCCCCCGAGGCGGTCGCGGTGCTGCTTGTCGTGGAACTGGATGAAGCGGCGGATCCAGGCAACGTACGCCCTCTCGGTGCGGCGGCTGAAATGGCGGGCGCGCAGGACGCCGAAGGGGAGGACCGACGGCTCGAGAAAGAAACGACGCTCCGCCTGACAGAAGCCCCGGCCGAGCCCCGCGAAGGCGTGGCCGAGGCGACAACGGCCCTGGAGCTCAGGGTCGCCGGCACCGGGGCGATCCGCCAGCGACGGGCCTCCCCAGCGCTCGCCTACTCCTTCGTCCAGGTCGGGACGCGGCCCGGGGTCCAGGGCGCGCCCGCCGTCTCCATCGCGCCCTCGAGGGCCCGGAGGTCGGTCTCGACGAGCGTCCGCAGCGTCGCGAGCTGCTTCTCGAACGCCTCGGAGGCGATGGCGTAGGCCTGGCGGCTGGTGCCGGTCGGGGCCACGGTGGCCGACCAGTGGCTACCCACGATCGCCTCGACTCGCTCGACGGTTGACATCGGCGTGGGCTCGTTCCGACCGCGCATGACGCGGTCGCCCCGCAGGGCGACGAGAAGCTCGTCGAGCGTTCTTTCGATGCGCCGGGCCTCGGTGCCGAGCGCGGGCGCCGCTCCCGGCGTGTCGTCGATCGCCTTCTTCGCCACCTTCAGCCGGTTCTGCGCCTCCTCCGCCGCCTCGACGGCGCCGAGGACGGCGCGCTGCAGCCGCGCCGTCTTCCCCTGAAAGGCCAGGAGCTCGGCGGCATCGGCCGCCTTCAGGGTCTGCAGCCCGAGCGACTCGACGGCAAAGGTCCGCGGCTCTCCGAAGGCGGAGAGCGCTCCGTCCACCCGTTTCTCGAAGGAGACGGCGTAGGTGCCGGGCACCGCGAGGGGCCCCGCGGGAGCGTCGTAGAAGGGGTCCTCGGACGGGGTGGGGGCGGGCTTCATGGACGTCGGGGCCGAGGCCGGGAAGCGGAGATCCCACGCGATGCGGTGGACGCCCGCCTTCACCGGGCCGGTCAGGCGACGCACGACGTTGCCGTCCGCGTCCTTCACGGTGAGGACCACGGCGGGGTCCTCCTCGCGCGCCTCCGCCCGCAGGGCCGCGGCTTCCGGATACGGGACGTCGGCGCCCTTCTTCTCCGCTTCCTTCTCGGCGTCGAGGCGGGCCTTGCGCTTAGTCTTCAGCTCCTCCTTCAGGTAGTAGGTGAACACCGCTCCGAAGGGCGGATTCGGGGCGGTGAAGTAGGTCTCGCCGAGGAAGGCCTTCTCCTTGTAGCCGAGGGGCAGCGACGGAATGTAGGCGAGCGCCCGCTTCACCGGGAAGGTGAGCGCGTCCTTGTCGAGGTCGGCGGGCTTCGCGAAGCGCAGGGGCGTCAGGTCGTCGAGGACGTAGAAGCCGCGGCCGAAGGTCGCGATCACCAGGTCGCCCTCGCGCTTCTGGACGGCGAGGTCGCGCACCGCGATCGTGGGCAGGCCGCCCTTGAGCTGCACCCACTTCTTCCCGCCGTCGCCGCTGAAGAAGAGCCCGAACTCCGTCCCGGCGAAGAGGAGGTCCTTGTCCACGGTGTCCTCCGCGATCGTCCAGGCGCTGCCCCGGACGGGGAGGTCGGCGGTGACGGAGGTCCACGTGCGCCCGCGGTCGCCGCTGCGCAGGACGTACGGCTTGAAGTCGCCCGTCTTGTGGTTGTTGAAGGTCGCGTAGACGACGTTCGCGTCGAAACGCGAGGCGAAGAGGTCGCTCACGTACGTCATCTCGGGCACTCCGGGGAACGCATCCTGGCGTCGCCAGGTCCGGCCGCCGTCCTCGGTGACCTGGACGAGACCGTCGTCCGTGCCGACGTAGAGGAGGCCCTCGACGAGCGGCGACTCGTCGAGCGCGACGATGTTCCCGTAGAAGGACGTCGAGGCGCCCTTGGCCACGGCGTCCGGGCCCCAGACCCTGCCCATGACCTTCAGCCGGTTGCGGTCGATCCTCCGGGTGAGGTCGCCGCTCGCTTCGCGTCCAGCTGTCGCCCCGGTCCTCGCTCCGGAACACGCGCTGCGCCGCGAAGTAGAGCCGGGTCGCCTTGTGGGGCGAAAGGACGAGGGGGCTGTCCCAGTTCCAGCGGAGGGGATCGTCGCCGGGCTTCTCCTGCGGCTGGATGAGCACCGCTTCGCCGCTCCGGCGGTCGTAGCGGGCGAGGACGCCGTACTGCAGGGTCGAGTAGACGATGTTGGGGTCGGTGGGGTCGACCCGGGCGTGGAAGCCGTCGCCGCCCCAGGTGACGAACCAGTCGTGGTTCGCGACGCCGTGCGCGTTCAGGGTGCGGGAGGGGCCGCCCACCGTGTTGTTGTCCTGGGTGCCGCCGTAGACGTAGTAGGCGGGCGACGAGTTGTCCACGTCCACGCGGTAGAACTGGGTCACCGGGAGGTTGTCGAAGAAGCGCCACGTCGCGGCCCGGTCGTGGCTCTCGTAGAGGCCGCCGTCGCACCCGACGAGGTAGTGGTCGGTGTCGTCGGGGTCGATCCAGATCGCGTGGTTGTCCACGTGCTTGTAGCGCTCGCCGAGGTTCCGCCAGGTCTTCCCGGCGTCGTCCGACACCTTCAGGAAGACGTCCATCGAGTAGAGCCGCTCGGGGTCCTTCGGGTCGACGAAGATCTCCTGGTAGTACATGGGTCCGCCGGGCACGTAGTCGCCGCGCTTCTCCCAGCGTCTCGCCGCGGTTCGTGGAGCGGAAGGTCCCGCCCGCCTTGTCGGCGGCGGCGGTCTCGACGAGGGCGTAGACGGTGTCGGGCTCGGTCGGGGCGATGGCGAGGCCGATGCGGCCCATCTCCTCCTTGGGGAGCCCGGTCTTGATCCTTTTCCAGGTCTTCCCGCCGTCGGTCGTCTTGTGGAGGCCCGACTCGGGACCGCCGTCGATCAGGGTGAAGACGTGGCGCCGGCGCTGGTAGGCGGCGGCGATCAGGGTGTCGGGGTCGCGCGGGTCCATGACGACGTCCGTCACGCCGGTGTTCTCGCTGATCGTGAGCACGGCGTTCCAGGTCTGGCCGCCGTCGGTCGTCTTGTAGAGGCCGCGGTCGCCGCCCGGCGCCCAGAGCGGGCCCTGGGCCGCGACGTAGACGACGTTCGAGTCCTTCGGGTGGACGAGGATCTTGCCGACGTGCTCGGAGGCCTTGAGGCCGACGTTCTTCCAGCTCTTGCCGCCGTCCTCGCTCTTGTAGACGCCGTCGCCGTAGCCGACGCTCCTCTGCGAGTTGTTCTCCCCGGTGCCCACCCAGACCACGTTCGGGTCGTGCGGGTCGATCGCGACGCAGCCGATCGAGTAGGACCCCTCGCCGTCGAAGACCGGCGTCCAGGTCGTCCCGGCGTTCTCGGTCTTGAAGACGCCGCCCGACGCCACGGCCAGGAACCAGCGCTTCTTGTCGGTGGGGTCGACGGCGATGTCGACGATGCGGCCGGAGGTGACGGCGGGCCCGATGCCGCGCAGCTCGAGGCCGCTCCAGGTGTCGGCGGACCAGCCGCCCTTGGGCTTCTCCGCCTCGGCCTCGTCGGCTTTCGCGTCGACGGCCTTCTTCGCGGCTTCGGCCTGCTTCGGCGGCTTCGTCTTCTTCTCGACGGCTGGCTTCGCGTCCTTGGCGACGGGCCCGGCATCCCGCGCGGTCGCGAACGCGGCGATGAGGAGAAGGGGCGCGGCGACGAGCTTCTTCACATTCAACTCCGTGGATGGCCTCGAGCGAGGCGCCGGCCATTCTCCCCGGGGAGGTGGTTGGCCGCAAACCGTCACCGATGGCCACCCCGCGTTGCGCTGGCCACACCACGGCCGAGAGCCGTGGTCCGCGGTAGACTTGCGGGTTCATGCGCCGACCGCCGCTGACATCTCGGCTCTCCGGCTTCGGAACGTCCGTGTTCGCCGAGATGTCGGCCCTCGCCCGCCAGCACGGAGCGGTGAACCTCGGCCAGGGCTACCCCGACTTCGACGGCCCCGAGTTCGTGAAGAAGGCCGCCATCGCGGCGCTCCGGGCCGGACACAACCAATACGCCCCGATGCCCGGGCTCCCCGCCCTCCAGCAGGCGGTGGCGGATCACCAGAAGCGGTTCTACGGCATCGTCCACGACCCCGCGGCGGAGGTCACGATCCACGCCGGCGCCACCGAGGCCCTGCACGCGACTCTGGCGGCGCTCCTCGACCGCGGCGACGAGGCGATCGTCTTCGAGCCCTTCTACGACGCGTACCTCCCCGGGATCACGCTCGCCCACGCGAAGGCGCGGATCGTCCCCCTCGCGCCGACCGAGCTCCGGCTGGATCCCGCCGCCCTCGAGGCGGCGGTCACGCCGAAGACGCGGCTCCTCGTCCTCAACTCGCCCAACAACCCCGCGGGCCGCGTCTTCTCCCGCGCGGAGCTCGCCGCGATCGCGGCGACGAGCGTCAAGCACGACCTCCTGGTCGTCAGCGACGAGGTCTACGAGCACGTCGTCTTCGACGGGGACCACGTGCCGGTCGCCACCCTGCCCGGAATGCGCGAGAGGACGGTCACGATCTCCTCCGCCGGCAAGACGTTCAGCCTCACCGGCTGGAAGGTCGGCTGGAGCTGCGCCGCGCCCGAGCTGGCGGCGGCCGTGCGCGCGGTACACCAGTTCGTCACCTTCGCGGTGGCGACGCCGCTGCAGCACGCGGCGGCGGCGGCGCTCGGCGCGCCGGACGAGTATTTCACGCGGCTGCGCGACGACTACCGGGCCCGGCGGGACCGACTCTGCGACGGGCTCGCGGAGATCGGCTTCGGTGTCCGCCCGCCGGAGGGCACCTACTTCGCGCTCGCCGACATCCGCCCTCTCGGCTACGACGACGACGAGACGTTCTGCCGCACCCTCGTCGAGCGCGTGGGGGTGGCCGCGATCCCGGTGAGCGCGTTCGCGGCCGGGAGGCGCGTGCGCCACCTCGTCCGCTTCGCCTTCTGCAAGGACGACGCGACGATCGACGAGGGGCTGCGGCGGTTGCGGCGACTCAAGGGATAGCTCCGCCGCCGCGGAATCCGTCGAGACGGCCCGACCATGGCCGCGCGCCGCGAGGTGCCGCGGTCAGAGGTTCAGCACCGGTCGCAGGGGCCCCGGGGGCGCGTCGCCCTCGTAGAGCACACGCTCGAGGAAGAGCCCCGACGGCGGGCGCCGTGAGCCGCGCCGGCACCTCGGAGGACTCGTGCAGGAAGCGCTCGGCGTCGGTCGCCGGCAGCCCGCCGCGCCCGACCTCGGCCATCACCCCCACCATCCGCCGCACCATCTTCCAGAGGAAGTGCGACCCGAGGATGCGCACGAGCACGAGCACGCCCGCTTCCTCGACCTGCACCCGCTCGATCTTCACGCGCGTCGACTTCTCGGCGGGGTCCGCGTCGGCGTAGGAGCGGAAGTCGTGCATCCCCTCGAAGACCCGCCCCGTCGCGGCGATCGCCTGCACGTCGAGCGGGTCGCGGATCCACCACACGAAGGGCTTGCCGAACGCCGTGCGCCGCCGCGCGATCTGGTAGAGGTAGCTGCGGCCGACCGCCGAGTGCCGGGCGTGGAACTGGCGGGTCACCTTCGGCGACGTGGAGCAGGTGGATGTCGGCGGGCAGCTCGTCGTTGAGGGCGCGGCGCAGCGTCTCGGGCGGCAGGCGCGTCTCGAGGTCGAGGTGGGCCACCTGGTGCAGGGCGTGGACCCCGGCGTCGGTGCGGCCCGAGCCGTAGCTCTCGAAGTCGGCGCGATCCGCCACCCGCCGGACCGCCTCGTGGAGCGCGCCCTGCACGGTGCGCGCGTTCTTCTGCACCTGCCAGCCGGAGTACCGGGTGCCGACGTACTCGAGGTCGAGGCGGAAGCGGGCCATGCGCGAGGCACGCTACCCGCGCGAGCACGGCGGGTCAAGGGGCGGGAGTGCTATGCTGGCCGGCGTGCGGCTGCGCGTCGTCTCGCTACAACATCCACCGCGCCATCGGCGTCGACCGCCGCTTCCGCCCCGAGCGCATCGCCTCCATCCTCGGCTACTACAACCCCGACGTCGTGATGCTGCAGGAGGTGGACGACGGGGCTCCGCGCTCGCGCGAGATGGACCTCGGGAGGGAGCTGGCCCGCGCCCTCGGCTACGAGCACTTCGCGATCGGCCACAACGTGACGCTGCGCAAGGGCCGCTACGGCAACGCCACCCTCAGCCGCTGGCCGATCCAGCGCGAGAGGAACATCGACCTGACCGTCGGCTTCCTGCGGCGGCGCGGCTGCCAGCACACGCGCATCGCGGTGAAGACGCCGGCCGGCAAGACGCGGCGGCTCGAGGTCTTCAACCTCCACCTCGGCCTCTCCGCCCGCGAGCGGGAGCGCCAGGTGACGCTCCTCGCCCGCTCGCGCGAGTTCGCCTCGCTGCCCTTCGGCGTGCCCACGATCGTGGCCGGCGACTACAACGACTGGCGCTCGCTCCTGCGGCCCTTCTTCGTGGACATGCTCGGCTTCCGCTCCGCCACCGGCGGCAACGCCGAGCGCGAGCGGGCGATCGCCACCTTCCCGTCCTTCTTCCCGCAGGGCGCGCTCGACCGCATCTACTACCGCGGGCCGCTGCGGCTCGCCGCCGCGAAGCGCTGCCGGCTCGCCGCTCTCCCGCGTGGCGAGCGACCACCTGCCGGTGATCGTCGACTTCGATCTCCAATAGCCCCGCGGGGGGTCTGGGGGCGGGATGCCGGACGACGAGGCCGACTCGCTCACTAGTGGTACGCGAGACGCCTCACTTCAAGACCTGACCCCACCTCGGGCAACGGGCGGGGTGTGCGACGCAGCACCTCCCAGAGGCTCATAGCTGCACCAGGGGTCGGTCTCGAACGGGTCCCCGGTGAGGCCGTAGGCGCGCGAGCGCGAGCCGCCGCAGATGTCGCGGAACTCGCAGCGGCCGCAGCGGCCCTTGTAGCTCGACGGCGTGCGCAGCTGCCGGAAGAGCGGCGACTCGCGGTAGGCGTCGGCGAGCGCCATCTCGCGCACGTTGCCGACCGGGATCGGCAGGAAGCCGCTCGGCATGATCTCGCCGAGGTGCGAGACGAACAGGAAGCCGTTGCCCGAGTTCACCCCGCGCGGGGCGAGACCGACGGTGTGGCCGGGGCCCTCCGACTGCGTGAGCCGGGCGGGCATCGCGGCCAGGCCCGTCGGGCCGCGCGGAGGGGTGCGCCGCCGTCCTTCATCTCGCGCTGCGCCACGTGGCGCCGGTAGTGGGGGGCTTCCGTCACCTTGACGATGAAGCCCTCCTTCTTCTGGACGCGGTAGATCACCTCGAAGAGCCGCTCGCACTCGGACGCGGAGAGCCCGGCGAGGACGCTGCCCCGCCCCATCGGCACGAGGAAGAACACCTCCCAGAACACGATCCCGAGCCCCTGGACGAAGTCCGCCATCTCCTCGAGGTAGGGCGCGGTGTCGCCGCAGACCGTGGTGTTCACCTGCAGGGGCAGGCCCGCCTCGTGCGCCCACTCCACCGCCTGCATCGTCTTCGCGAAGGCGCCCGGCACGCCGCGGAAGGCGTCGTGCAGCTCCGCGCGCGGGAAGTCGAGGCTCACCGCCATCTGGTCGAGGCCCGACGGCCTTGAGGGACTGCACGAGCTCCCGGGTGAGGCAGTCGGTCGCGGCGGGGATCGTGGCCATGCGCAGGCCGCGCGACTTGCCGTGGCGGACGAGGTCGAGGAGGTCGGGCCGGTTCACCGGGTCGCCGCCGCTCAGGATCAGGATCGGCGTGCCCATCTCCGCCACCTGGTCGATGAGCCCGAAGCCCTCCGTCGGTCGTCAGCTCGCGCGGGATCGCGGCCCGGCTGCGCCGAGGCCCGGCAGTGACGGCAGGCGAGCGCGCAGGACTGCGTCGTCTCCCAGATGACGAGGAACGGGGCGACCGCGAAGTCGACCGACCGCATGCGGGGAAGAGCCGCGCGAGCGGCGCGCTACTGCCGCGTGAGCGGCTCGGGGCTGATGCCGAGCTCGCCGTTCGGGCCGCTCACCCATCCCTGGCGGAACGCGAGCGAAACGGCCTCGAGCTTCGAGTGGACGTCGAGCTTCTCGAGGATGTTGTGGATGTGGTTGCGGACGGTGGCGAGGCTGATCCCCAGCTTGTGGGCGATCTCCTTGTTCTGCAGGCCCGCCGCCACCCAGCGCAGGATCTCCTTCTCGCGGTCGGTGAGGGGCGGGGCCTTGGGCAGCGACAGCGGGCTCGGGGGCCGCCACCGGCTCCCAGCCTTCCGGGGCCGCGGCCGGCGTCCCCGCGCGCTGCGCCCCGAGGCGCTCGAGGGCGCGCGTGAGCCGGCCGGACCGGTCGATCGGCTGAAGGATGTGGACGAGGGTGAAGAGCTCGGGCCGCGAGCCGGGGATCTTGAGGATCGAGACGTTGATGTTCTGCTCCTGCTTGGGCGAGCTGCCGAGGACGATCTCGAAGCCCTGCACCGCCTCGCCCTTGCGGGTCATCGAGACGACCGAGCAGTTCTCGTGGCAGAACCGGTTACCGAAGACGTCCTTCCCGCCGAGCACGTCGTAGCAGCGTCGGCCGAGGACCTGGTTGGTCGGGCGGCCGAGGAGGCGCTCCGCCGCACGGTTCCAGAAGACGATGTGGCCGCCGATGTCGGTCGCGAGGGCCGGCGGTCTCGCTCTGGGAGAGGACGTCGAGCACCTCCGTGCTCTGCTCGTTGGTCCAGCGGCGGCTTTCGAGGACGCGTCCGTTCATGGTTTCCCCCGTTTCCCCGCCATCCATCCGAGCAAACCGCGTGCCCATGCCCCGGTTCTCAACGTCCGCAAGGGTTTACTCCGGGGAGCCGCCTGGGGCGGGACCGCGTAAAGCCCTGTGGGGTAATGCAAACGCACCACGATCCCCACCCCCAGAGCGTATCCGGTGCCGTCCGGCTCCGCAAGCGAAAAGGGCTGTTCGGTCGGTTTGGACGTGCGGAAAAGCGCGTCCGGCGTGGTCTCCCGCGCAGGAACTACGCCGGGCGAGTCCCCCGCCGCCGCTCGACCTCCTCGACCGCCTCGACGACGAGGGGCAGGTAGACGCTGACGGTGCAGCGGCCGTCCCGGCGGAGGCGGCACAGCCCAAGCGTGTCGCGGTGCGAGCAGTGGCTGCAGACCGTGGCTTCGACCGCAGCCGCATAGGCGTCGTCGCGCCGGCTGCGGACGTCGAGTATCGCTTCCACGAGGCGGGGCAGGTGCTCGTCGATGGCGCAGGCGGGCGGACTCGCGAGGCCGCAGGTCCCATCGTCGGCCCCGTCGAGGCAGATGGCGCAGACCCGCACTCGGATGGCGTCCCGGTAGGCCCTGTACTTGTCCTCCGGGTGGGCGTCGGACAAGGGCACCTCCCGTGGGATCGCTTCGGCGGCGGCGAGCGTCCAATGGGTAGAGGTGCAAGGTGGGTGCCGCGCGAATCAGGTCGAGCAGGCCAATGATCCGACTGGGGCGCGACGAAAGCATCGAAAAACGAGCGCCGGGGCGGGCGGCTACCGCAATTTCTTCCGTCGCCTCCCGCCGAGAGGCGCGCTACACTAGGGTTCCGGGGCATTCCTGGGGCCGATCCGTCTGGCACGACGTTTGTTGCACACTGGGGCAGGAGGCACGTCCATGAGTAACGCCACTACGGTCGGACACGAGGCCACGGGCAAATCCGGAGGCGGCCGCCGGTCGCCGATCCTCTTCCAGAGCCTCGTCGTGACGGAGCCGGAGAAGCACGCCGGCCGCACCGGCGCGACGCTGGGCATCTCGATGCTGCTCCACGGCGCCCTGGTCGTCATGGTCGCGATCCTCCCGCTGCTCTTCTACGACGCCCTGCCGAGCCAGGAAGCTCTCAAGGCCTTCTTCGTGGCTCCGCTCGAAGTGGCGCCGCCGCCTCCTCCGCCGCCTCCTCCTCCGGCCGGAGCCCGGGCCGTCGTGAGGGCCGCGCCGCGAGTCGAGATGCAGCAGCCACAAGGCTTCGTCGCCCCGATCGAGGTCCCGAACGAGATCAAGCCCGAAGAGGGCCTCGACCTCGGGGTCGAGGGCGGCGTCGCGGGCGGCGTCGAGGGCGGCGTGCCCGGCGGCGTCGTGGGCGGCGTCGTGGGCGGCCTCCCGAGCGAGGCGCCTCCCCCGCCGGCCAAGGTCGTCCGCATCGGCGGCCAGATCAAGGAACCGAGGAAGATCCGCGACGTCAAGCCGGTGTATCCCGACCTCGCCGTCCAGTCGCGCGTGACGGCCCTCGTCATCCTCGAGGCCGAGGTGGACACCCGCGGCTACGTGAAGGCGGTGAAGGTGCTCCGCGGCCACCCGCTCTTCGACGACGCCGCCTCGGAGGCCGTGAAGCAGTGGCGCTACCAGCCGCTCCTCCTGAACGGCGAGCCGACCGGGTTCGTCCTCACCGTGACCATCAACTTCAACCTGAACCAGCGTTAGCCCGCCGGCCGGTCCGAATGGCCCGTCGGGTCCCTCCTCGGGGTGGGATCCGGCGGGCCACTCGTTTGAGCGACAGGCAACCACGAGGCCACAACCGAGATCGTCCCGACATCGGCGACACTAGAGACACACGAGGCTGCGGCGTAGGGTCGCGCGCACCTCCTTCTCCCGGCGCTCCGAGATGACGCCTCTCGTCCTGGCCGCGGCGCTCGCCTCCTTTCCCGTGCACGACTACCGGGCCACGACCGCCCTCGCCACCGAAGGCGCCAGGAGCGCTCCCGCGGTGGTGCTGCGCTCGTTCACGAGGGGTGGCGAGCGTTTCTACTGGGCCGTCGACTCGGCGACGCTCGCGGCCCGGGTCGTGCCCGCCGCCCGGCTCCGGGTCCGGCCGCGCCCCTGGAGCGCGATCCGCCGGACGATCGCCGGGACCGCGTTCGGTCGCGCGCTTCGGGACGCGGAGAAGAACGCGGCGCCGCTGCAGGGCGCCGGTCTCACCCACGTCCGCCCCGGGCGGCCCGGCATCGACCTCACGCTCGACCTCTGCCCGTCGCGCCGTCCCCTCGACCGCGCCCTCTTCTCCGCGCTCCTGGGCGGTCTCGTCGGCGAGGAGAGGCCGCTGCCCGTGGCGATCGCCCTCACCGGCGCCTGGATGAAGGAGCATCCCGACGACCTCGCCTGGCTGCGCTCGCTCGAGGAGGCGGGGACGCTCGCCGTCACCTGGGTCAACCACTCCTTCCACCACCGGTCGAGCCCCAACCTGCCCCTCGCCTCCAACTTCCTCCTCGAGCCCGGGACCGACGTGCGCGCCGAGGTGCTGGACACCGAGAAGGCGATGCTCGCGGCCGGGATCACCCCGTCGGTCTTCTTCCGCTTCCCGGGGCTCGTCTCCCGGCCGGACGTCTTCGGGAAGGTCGTGTCACTGGGCCTCGTCCCCCTGGGCTCGGACGCCTGGCTCGCCAAGAGCCAGAAGCCGCCGGCCGAGGGCAGCATCGTCCTCGTCCACGCCAACGGCAACGAGCCGCTCGGCGTTCGCCGCTTCCTCGAGCTGCTGCGCACCGAGCGCGACCGGATCCGGGCGGGGACGTGGCAACTCCTCGACCTGCGCGAGAGCGTCGTCGAGACGGAGTCCGGCCGACCGCCCGGGCGCTGAGGGCAAGAGGCCCGTTGACGCTGCGCTCCCCCCGGGCGTAACGTTCAGGCCGCTTCACGACAGGGACGAGACCTCGAAGTCGAGAAGGCCCGCCCTGCGCTCGGGAGGTGTGCGGTGATGAATGCTCGAACCGGCTCGCTGAGGACGCGCCTGGCCGGCGTGGGCCTCGTGCTCGCTCTCATGGCCTGCGGCGACAGCGGGAGTGTCACCACGCCGCCGACACCCGCGCCGCCGACGCCCGCGCCGCCGACCCCGGCCCCCGCCACGCTCGTCGTCCAGGGCCAGGAAGCGGTCCAGGCCCCCGCCAGCCCCAAGGGGACGCACGAGGTGAACTGGGACTTCACGACGACGGCGGGCGGGACCCTCGACGTGACGATCGGCTACCTCTACGACGACAGCCACATCCTCGTGTGGGTGACGGACCGCGCGTGCAACAAGTGGCAGTTCCAGCGCGACGAGTGCTTCTACCTGACGAAGTCGCTCGAGGGCCCGCGGCCGCGCAAGCTGACGGCCACCGGGGTCAAGGCGGGAGCGTACTCGCTCATCGTGGCCAACGACGGCCCGCACGACGAGCAGATCGGCTACCAGGTCACGCTGACGGCCCGCTAGCCCAAGGGCGACGGCAGCGCCGGCGGTGGCGGTGTCGCCGCCACCGGCTCGTCGCCGAAGAGGACCCGGGCCCGGTAGCCCTCCCCCGTCGGCGAAGCGCTCGACGAGCCACGTCTCGACGAAGGCCTCGACCTTGCGGCGCCCCGCCTCGCGCACGAGGAGCACGTGCGCCCGCGCGCGGCGGTCGAGGAGCGGCGTGAGCTCCGAGCGCAGGCGCTCGAGCAGCGACCTGCTCGTCGCGGAACGCGCTCCCTTCCCGCACCTCGAAGTGCAGCGCCGACACGTCCAACGCGGGCCGGTTCCACTCGACGGGCGGGACGACGACGAGCACGTCCCGGCCCTCGAGACGGAAGCGCCACTCCTTTTCCAGGTCGAGGAAGTACGTGTAGGCGACCGGGGCGCGCGCCTCGACGACCACGTCGGGCAGGGCCAGAGTCCCCCAGAGGACGGCCTCGCTGTCGCGGCGCTCGAACAGCTCTTCCAGCCGCAGCTCGGCGAACTGCAGGCGCGTCGTGCCCGAGACCTCGGTCGCGTAGCTGCGGAAGGTCGTCGTGACGGTGCCCGGTGCGAAAGGCCACCGCCACGTCGCGCAGCTCGCGCAGGGCCTGGCGGCCGCCTTCGATCACGTCGCCGGGCAGGGCCCGCGCCGAGCGGAAGACGTAGAGGGCGCCGCCCGGCCAGGATCGCGACGATCGCCACCGCCGCGGCGGCGAGAGCCCAGGGCGCGTGCGACGGGCGAGGCGGCTGGTCCATGGCGGCGGCGAGGTGCTTCTACTTCGACGAGTCGTAGAGGATGCCGGCGAAGACGTCGGGCTTCATGAAGCCGCCGCCCCACTTCGCGTCCTGGTCCGCGGTGGGCTTCGCCGCGATCACCTCGTCACGGCTCTTCCCCGCGGCCTTGAGCGCGACGACCCGGTCGCGCACGGCCTTCAGCATGTCGCGGTAGGCCTGGAGATCGGCGCGGGTCCCGACCGGCCCGTGGCCGGGGATGAAGCGCGTCGCGGCGGTCGTCCCCGCCAGCGCGCGGTCCGCGGCCTCGATCACGCCGTCGACCCGGCCGCCGCTCGAGGTGTCGACGAACGGATACGAGCCGTTGAAGAAGACGTCGCCCATGTGGACGACGTCGGCACCAACGAACTGCACGATCGAGTCGGTGTCGGTGTGCGCGGGGGGCACGTGGTAGACGCGGATGTCGTCGCCGTTCCAGTGGAAGGTGATCGCGTCCGTGAACGTGACCACCGGGAGCGCCGCCTCCGGGGACGGGGGCGTCTTGCGGTCGAAGATGGCGTTGAACTGCTCGGTGCTCATGCGCCGGCGCACGTTCTCGTGGGCCACGAGGAGCGCCCCCGCCTTTCCGAAGTTCTCGTTGCCGCCCGTGTGATCGCCGTGCCAGTGGGTGTTCGCCACGAAGCGCACGGGGTCGGGCGTGATCGCGCGGATCGCGGCGAGGATCCGGTCGGTGAGGGGAGCGTACTGGTCGTCGATGACGAAGGTGCCGCTCTTCCCCACCGACAGGCCGATGTTGCCGCCGGCTCCGGTGAGGACGTAGACGCCCTCCGCGACCTTCTCGGCCTTGATCTCGACCTTCGAGAAGTCCTGCTGCTGCGCCAGCGCGGGCGAAGCGGCGAGCACGACCGCGGCGGCGAAACCAGCCTTCATTCGTGAAGCCTCCGGGAAAGGACGTCCATCGTATCCCGCCGTGCGCCCCATGGCCACCGCCCCGGATCGAGCCGGTCGCCGTGCCCGGGGAGGGGGGATCGGGTAGGCTTGTCGCTTCATGGCCTACACCTCCCTCCTGGACCGGCTCGGGCTGCACCGCCGCGAGCTGCGGGCGTGGGCCTACTACGACGTGGCCAACTCCGCCTGGATGACCACGGTCATGACCGCGGTCTTCCCGTACTTCTTCGTCGCGCTCGCGACCGCGGCCGGCCTCAGCGATCCGCGTCGCGCGGTCGCGCTTCGCCTTCGCGAGCTCGGTCTCGGTCGTCCTCGTCGGTTTGATCGGGCCGGTGATCGGCGCGATCGCCGACCTACCGGGGCAGCAAGAAGAAGTTCCTGGGGGCGTTCGTGGCCGTGGCGGTGGCCGCGACCGCCGCCATGGCCTTCATCACCTCCGGCCACTGGGTCTTCGCCCTCGCGACCTTCGTGCTGGGCAAGGTGGCGGTCACCTCCAGCCTCGCGTTCTACAACGCGCTCCTGCCCGCGGTCGCCCGGCCGGACGAGGTCGACCGCGTCTCGACCGCCGGCTACGCGCTGGGCTACCTGGGCGGCGGCCTCCTCCTCGCGGTGAACCTCGTGATGATCGCCGCCCCGGCAGCGGTTCCTCCTGCCCGACGCGGGCGCGGCCGTCCGCTTCTCCTTCTTCAGCGTGGCGGTGTGGTCGCCCTCTTCTCGATCCCGCTCTTCCGACGCGTCGAGGAGCCGACGCCGCGCCTCGAAGAGGGCGAGTCCGCCGCCGAGAGCGTCGTGCGCGTGGCCGCGCGGCGGCTCGGCGGGACCCTGCGCGAGCTGCGCCAGCACCGGGACGCGGGCCTCCTCCTCCTCGCCTTCCTCGTCTACAACGACGCCGTCAACACGATCATCCGCATGGGCACGACCTGTACGGAGACGAGATCGGGCTGCCGCTCCCCAGCATGATGGCGACCCTCGTCGTGGTCCAGCTCGTGGGGGTGCCGTTCGCGTTCGCGTTCGGCCTCCTGGCCGACCGGATCGGGGCGAAGCGTGCGATCCTCGTCGCCCTCGCCGTCTACGCCGCGATCTCCGTCTACGCCTTCGCCCTCCGGACGGCGACGCAGTTCCTCGTCCTGGGCGTCCTCGTCGGCACGGTCCAGGGCGGGGCCCAGGCCCTCGCCCGCTCGCTCTTCGCGACGCTCGTGCCGAGGCACAAGGCGGGGGAGATGTTCGGCTTCTTCGGGGTCTTCGACCGGTTCGGTGGCGCCATCGGGTCCTTCCTCTTCGGGGTGATGCTGGCCACCACCGGGTCGAGCCGGCCCGCCATCCTGAGCCTGATCGTGTTCTTCGCCATCGGCGCCCTCCTCCTCTCGCGGGTGGACGTGGAGCGCGGGCGGCGGCTCGCGCGCGAAGCCGAGGCCGCGGCGCACGTCGCGCGCCTGACGCGCCACGTGGGCGTCACGACACGGGTGGTAGAATGACCCCGCGCGGGCCGTCCGAGACGCGCGAGCGAGACATGCGCCGATCACCTGCTGTCCTTCCCCTCGCCCTCGGCCTGGCCCTTTCGGTCCTCCCCGGCTGCTCCGTCCGCTCGATGGCCGTCAACAAGATCGGCGACGCCCTCGCCGAGACGGGCTCGAACTTCGCCTCGGACGAGGACCCGGAGCTCGTCGGCGATGCCGTCCCCTTCGGCCTCAAGACCATGGAGGGCCTGCTCGAGTCGGCCCCCAGGCACCGAGGCCTCCTGCTCGCCGCCTCCGGCGGCTTCGTGCAGTACGCCTACGGCTGGGTGCAGATGGAGGGCGACATCGTCGAGGGGAAGGACCTCGCCCGGGCCACGGAGCTGCGCGAGCGAGCCCGCAAGCTCTACCTCCGCGGCGCGCGACTACGGCCTGCGCGGCCTGGAGGTGGACTTCCCGGGCCTGCACGACGCGCTCTCGCGCGACCCGCGGGCCGCGCTCGGCGAAGGACGAGGAAGGAGCACGTGCCCCTCCTCTACTGGACGGCCATGGGCTGGGCGGGGGCGATGTCGCTCAAGGTGAACGACTCGGACGTGAGCGCCGACCAGCCGATCGTGGAGGCGCTCGCCCGGCGCGCGCTCGAGCTCGACGAAGGCTGGGGGCTCGGCTCGATCCACGAGTTCTTCGTCGGCTGGGAGTCGGGCCGCTCCTCGATCGGGGGCAGCTTCGAGAGGGCGCGCGAGCACTTCGAAAGGGCGATCCTCCGTTCTCGAAGGGCCGCCGGGCCTTCCCGTACGTCACCTACGCCGAGAGCGTGAGCGTCGCGAAGCAGGACAAGGCGCAGTTCAAGGAGATGCTGGAGAAGGCCCTGGCCATCGACGTGAGCCGGCCCGACGACCAGCGCCTCGCCAACCTCCTCGCCCAGAAGCGCGCCCGCTGGCAGCTCGGGCGCGTGGACGAGCTCTTCATCGAGTAGCCGGACGAATCCGAGAGGACAAATGAACGACACGCGCCGTGCCCGCCGCCTGCGCCTCTTCGTGGCCTTCGTCGCCGCGGCCGTGGCCGCCTGGCCGGCGCCTGCCGCCGAGGCACAGGCCCCGATCGTCGTCCGCATGGCGACGCTCGTCCCCGACGGCTCGTCCTGGCACCTCATCCTCAAGGAGACGGCCGACCGGTGGAAGCAGGTGTCCGGAGGGCGGGTGATCGTGCGCCTCTTTCCCGGGGGCGTCGCCGGCGACGACCCCGACGTCGTCCGCAAGATGCGGCTCGGCACGTTGAACGCCGGCGTCCTCACCTCGGTGGGCGTCGCCGAGATCGACAAGTCGGTCTACGCGATGGGCATCCCGCTCATGTACGACTCGTACGACGAGGTGTACTGGGTCCACGAGAAGATGCGGCCGAAGCTCGAGGCCACCCTCGACGCCAAGGGCTTCGTCGTCCTCAACTGGGTCGACGGGGGCTGGGTGCACTTCTTCACGAAGAGCCCGGTGGCGGTGCCCGACGACCTCCGCAAGCTCAAGCTCTTCACGTGGGCGGGCGACGCGGAGTCGGTCGAGGTGTGGCGCTCGGCCGGCTTCAACCCCGTGCCCCTGCCTTCGACCGAGATCGCGACCGCGCTCCAGACCGGGCTCGTGGAGGCGCTCGGCTCGCCGCCGCAGGTGGCGGTCATCTCGCAGTTCTTCAACCACGCGAGGAACATGACCGATCTGCGATGGCAGCTCCTCCAGGGCGCCACCATCATCACGAAGGCCACATGGGAGAAGATTCCCGCCGACGTGAGGCCGGAGCTCCTGAAGGTGACGCAGGAAGCCGGCACGCGCCTCCGAAAGGAGATCCGCGAGGCCGAGGCGAAGGACATCGAGGCCATGAAGAAGCGCGGCCTCACCGTGGTGCCGGTGTCCGCCGCCCAGAGGGCTCTCTGGCAGAAGCTCACCGAGAGCATCTACCCGCGCATCAAAGGCAAGGTGCTCCCGGCCGAAGCCTTCGACGAGGCGATGCGCTACCGCGACGAGTACCGGAAGCTGCGCGGCGCGGCGGCCGGGAAGTGACGTCCGAGGGGGGCGCGGGGACGGTCGAAGGCGCGCTTTCCGCGCCGCCGGCATCGGCGGTCGGCCGGGTCGTGCGCCACCTGGAGCACGGCTTTCTCGTCGCGGCGCTCGTCGCCGCCGCCTTCCTGCCCCTCGCCGACACCCTCGGCCGGCCCTTCGGAGTCCACGTTCCCGCCGGCGCCGACTACCTCCAGCAGATCGTGCTGTGGCTGGCGTTCCTCGGAGGCCTCGTCGCGACCCGCGAGCGCCGGCACCTGTCCCTTTCCACGGCCGAGCTCTTCGGCGAGGGCACGGTACGCCGGTTCGGCCGCGTGCTGGCCGCCGCCGTCTCCGCCGCGACCGTCGGGATCCTGACCTACGCGGCGGTGGGGCTCGTCCTCGCGAACCGTGAGGAAGGCCGCACCCTGATGGGCGGCGTGCCGGTCTGGCTCCTCGAGCTGGTGATGCCGGTGGCGCTCGGCCTCATGGCGCTGCGCTTCGCCGAGGGGGCCTCTCGGGGCTGGGTCGGCCGCGTCATCGCCCTCGCCGCGATCCCGGCGGCCTTCGCCCTCGGCCTCGTCCCGGACCGAATGGCGACGGCCGGCTGGCCGATGGCGGTGCTGATCCTCACCGCCCTCGTCCTCGGCACGCCGGTGTTCGTGGCCATGGCCGCCCTCGCTCTCTTCTTCTTCTTCCGCGACGGGCTGCCGGTGACCGCGGTGACCGCCGAGGTCTACCGGCTCATCTCCTCGCCCACCCTGCCCGCCATCCCGCTCCTCACCGCCTGCGGCTACGTGCTGGCGGAGAGCGACGCGTCGCTGCGCCTCCTCCGCTTCTTCCGGTCGCTCCTCGGCTGGATGCCCGGGGGCCTCGCCGTGATCGTCATCGCCGTCTGCGCGCTCTTCACCACGTTCACGGGCGGCTCCGGGATCACCGTCATCGCGATCGGCGGGCTCGTCCTGCCCATGCTGCTGAAGGACGGCTATCCCGAGGACTTCTCGCTCGGCCTCGTGACGGCGGCCGGCAGCCTGGGGCTCCTCTTCCCGCCCAGCCTGCCCGTCATCCTGTACAGCGTCGTGGCCGGCACGCGCGAGCACAACGTGCCCGCCGACCTCCTGTACCTGGCCGGCCTCCTGCCCGGCATCCTGATGATCGCGATGGTGGCGGCCTACGCCGTCCGCCGCGGCCAGACGCTCGGGATCCCGCGCCAGTCGTTCTCCGCCTCCGAGGTGGCGAAGGCCACGTGGGAGGCGAAGTGGGAGATGAGCCTGCCCGTCCTCGTCGTGGGCCTGTTCATGACGGGCAAGACCTCCATGGTCGAGACCGCCGCCCTTGCCTTCGTCTACGCGATCGTCGTGGAGTGCTTCGTCATCCGGGACCTCAGTGTCTTCCGCACGCTGCCCACCGCCCTCGTCAAGTCCTCGGTGCTGGCCGGCTCCGTGCTCATCCTCCTGAGCGCGGCCATGGGCATCACGAGCTACATCGTGGACGCCCAGATCCCCGACGCGCTCGTCACCTGGGTGAGGACGCACATCGAAGCGCGGTGGGTGTTCCTGCTCGCGCTCAACGGGCTTCTCATCGTGGTCGGCTGCCTGGTGGACATCTTCTCCGCCATCGTGGTGCTGGCCCCGCTCGTCGTGCCGATGGCGGTGGCGTTCGAGGTTCACCCCGTGCACCTCGGCGTGATCTTCCTCGCCAACCTGGAGCTCGGCTACCTGACCCCGCCGGTGGGACTGAACCTCTACCTCGCCGCGTCGCGGTTCGACAAGCCGCTCACCACGGTCGTCCGCACCGTGCTGCCCTTCCTTCTGATCATGGCGGTGGCGGTCCTGCTGATCACGTACGTCCCCCAGATGTCGATCGGCCTGCTGAAGGCCCTCGGCCGGCTGTAGCCCCCCGGGCGGAGCGACCGGCTCAGTCCAGGGGCGGTCGGCGCGGGGAGGAGGTCGCGAGCAGCTCGACGAGCCCGCGGGCATCCCCCGGGATGGGGTACGCGCCCTCCAGCAGCAGTCGTTTCGGATCCACGCGCTCGCCGTAGACGTTCTCGTTGCCGTCCTTGTCCTGCTTGACCACCGAGCCCTCGAGGGAGAGCCCGGCGAAGAGGCCTCTCGAGTGCGAGTAGCTCAGGATCTCGGCGCGCATCCGCAGGTCGGTCTCGGCCGAGCCGGTGCGGCCGACCGGCCCGGCGGCCACCGCCGCGTCCGCCCCGAGCGTGAACTGCGAGCGCAGCAGGTAGTCGATGCCTTTCGGGTTCATCACGAGGAAGACGTAGTCGGCCTCCTGCCCGCCGACCTGCAGGCCGATGCTGCCCCCGCCGAGCGAGATCATGAGCGGCGCTCCCCAGAGCCCGCTGCCACCCTGGCCACGGCACACGACCGCGCCCTTCCCCCAGCGTCCCCCGACGCCGAGGGCGAGCTTCTTCACGCCGGGGACGACGGCGACGCACTCCGCCTTGTCGAGGAGGTCGCGGGGGACGCGCTCCTCCCCGCCGAGGAGCTCCTCGAGCACCTCCCGGCACGCCTCGAGGCGCTTTCGCTCCTTGACCTGGGCGGAAGTCACGGCCGGAAAGAGAAGGGCGGCCAGGGCGAGCACATGGATGGGAGCCTTCATGGGCCTATCATCGCCCAGCCGCGGGCCGAAGAGCACGGGCCCCGCGCCGGCGGAGAGAGGCGTGCTGGAGCCACCAGCGTCGACGAGACGGGCGGCGTGGAGGGACGGGCCCGCGCTCGGCCTGATCCTGGCTGCCGCGCTCGTGTACGGCGGGGTCAACCACTACCGTCTCGCGCACTTCTACCCGCTCGAGTTCGACCTCGCGATCTTCAGCCAGGGCCTCCATGCGCTCGCCCGCCTGGAGACCCCGTTCGTCACCGTGCGGGGGATGCACCTGTTCGGCGACCATGCCACGTTCGTGCACGTCCTGCTCGTCCCGCTCGAGCATCTCCTCGGCCCGCTGCTCGGGCCCCACCTCCTGCCGCTCGTCCAGAGCGTCGCCCTCGCGGGCTCCGCCCTGCTCCTCTTCCGCCTGGCGCGGGAGGGGCTCCGCCCTTCCGAGGCGCGGCTGGTCCTCGCCGCCTACCTCCTCTACCCCGCGCTGCAGAACACCTGGCTGGAGTACTACGAGCCCATCAACCTCGCCGTCCCGTGCCTGATCGGCGCCTACGGGGCGATCCGCGAGCGCCGGGACGGACGTGCCGCCGTCTGGTCGCTGCTGGCGCTCGTCACGATCGAGAACGTCGCGCTCAGCGTGGCCGCCCTCGGCCTCTTCGCCGCGGCGAGGGGCCGCCGCCGGCTCGGAGCCCTGCTCGCGCTCGGGGCCGCGGTCTACGTCGCCCTGCTCATGGGCGCCGTGTTCCCCGCCCTGCAGCCGGGAGGCTACGTCTACGGCGAGCGGCTGTACGGGGACTTCGCCCCCGACCTCGCCGGCGCGATCCGCCATCTGTCCCGGCCCGACCACCTGCTCGAGAGGCTCCTCACTCCCGCGAACGGGGTTTACCTCGCGGGCCTTCTCGTCCCCGTGGCCTTCCTCCCGGTGCTCGCCCCGGGCGTCCTGCTGCTCGCGGTGCAGCTCCCCCTCAACTTGGTGTCGTCGTGGCCGTACGCTCGCGACATCCGGTACCACTACGTCGCGCCCGTCATCCCGTTCGTCTTCCTGGCCCTTGTGCGCGTCCTCGAGCGGCGGACGGCCGCGCGGGGCCGGGCGATCGCCTGGGCCGCGCTCGGGGCCGGCGTCCTCGCGGGGCAGGTCTGGTTCGCTTCCCCCTGGCTCCTCCCCCGCCCGGGGCAGGTCTGGTGGCGCGGGCTCGCCGTCGACGCCGAGGAGCGGCGCTCGGTCAAGGCCCTGCTCGCGCGGATCCCCAAGGGCGCCGCGGTCTCGGCCCATTACCGCTTCCTGCCCCACCTCGCCCGGCGTTCGCGGCTCTACATGTTCCCGGCGCTCGGCCCTGTCCTCCCCGACGCGGTGCTCGTGGACCTCGACCGGGCGGAGGACGACGACGCGGAACGGGCGGCGCTCGGCCGGGTGCGTGGACGGTGCCGGGAGATCGCGCGCACGTCACGGCGAACGTCGCTCTTCGCGTGCTCGACGGAGGCCGGCGCCTTCGCGCCGGACCGCGGCGGAGGCGGCTCCACGTCGCCGCCGGGCGACCGCGCCCCCGCCCCTCCGCCCCGGCCGTCGGCCGAGCCCGACGGGCGCGAAGGGGGCGGGCAGGATTGACAGCCCCCCGTCCCGGACTATCATCGCGGGGCGCGCGGCGTTGCGCCCGCGGGCGCCCCACGGGGCGCCGGGAGGTCTTCCAATGAAGCCTGTGCTCGAGGCCCTCGTCGGTCGACGGTCCTTCTTCAAGTCGGCGGGCATGGCGGCGGCCGGCGCCTCGGCGCTGTCGTTCGCCACCGAGCGCGACGCCGAGGCGGCGCTCCAGAACGTCAACACGCGCTCGAAGCCGGCCGACCTGAAGATCACCGACCTGCGGGTCGCGGTGATCGGCGAACGCGCCGATGACCTGCCCGATCATCCGCATCGACACGAACCAGGGCATCTCCGGCTACGGCGAGGTGCGCGACGGCGCGAGCAAGACCTACGCCCTGCTGCTGAAGAACCGGCTCATCGGCGAGAACCCCTGCAACGTGGACAAGGTCTTCCGCAAGATCAAGCAGTTCGGCGCCCCGGCGCGCCAGGCCGGCGGCGTGTGCGCGGTCGAGATGGCGTGCTGGGACCTCGCGGGCAAGGCCTTCGGGTGCCGGTCTACCAGATGCTCGGCGGCCAGTTCCGCAACCGCGTCCGCCTCTACGCCGACACGGACCAGATGAAGGACGGGGTCGCCCAGGGCCATCGCCTCAAGGAGCGCATGGACGCCGGGATCACCTTCCTGAAGGTGGACTTCGGGATCGAGCTCATCCGCGACGTGCCGGGCGCGCTCTCGGTGCCCATCGGCCAGACCGTCGCAGGAGCGGGCGCTGACCATGCACCCGTTCACCGGGGTCGAGATCACCGACAAGGGCATCGCCCTCCTCGAGGAGTACGTGGGCGGCATCCGCTCGATCATCGGGATGGAGGTGCCGCTCTCCTCCGACCACTTCGGCCACATCGGCGTCAACTCCTGCATCAAGCTCGCCCGCGCGATGGAGAAGTGGAACCTCGCCTGGATGGAGGACATGGTGCCCTGGCAGTACGGGCACCTCATGAAGCAGATCGCGGACGAGACGACCGTGCCCGATCCTCACCGGCGAGGACATCTACCTGAAGGAGGACTTCGTCAAGCTCATCGACATGGGCGCGGTGGACGCCATCCACCCCGACCTCGCCTCCGCCGGCGGCATCCTCGAGACGAAGAAGATCGGCGACTACGCGATGGAGCACGGGGTGCCCATGGCGATGCACTTCGCGGGGACGCCGATCTCCTTCATGGCGAACGTCCACTGCGCGGCCGCCACCGAGAACTTCATCGCCCTCGAGCACCACTCGCTCGACGTGCCGTGGTGGGGCGACCTCGTGACGCCGTCGCCCGTGATCGAGAAGGGCTTCGCGGTCGTGCCCGACCGCCCCGGCCTCGGCGTCGAGCCGAACCCCGAGGTGCGATCAAGGCGCACCTGAAGGAGCCCGGCTACTTCGAGCCCACCCCCGAGTGGGACAAGGAGCGGTCCTGGGACCGGCTCTGGAGCTGAGTGCCATCCCGAGGCGCGGTTCCCCGGGCTGTCGCGCGAGGGATCTCTGGTCCGTTCCTGCTAGACTCCCGGAAAGCCTCGGAGGTAAGCCATGAAGAAGGCCCTCGCCGCTGTCGTGTCGTTCTCGCTCGTCGCTCTCGCCTCGTCCCCCGCCCTCGCCCAGATGCCGCCCATGCCGACGCCCGGCCCCGAGCACGAGATGCTCAAGAAGGACGTCGGCACCTGGGACGCCACCGTCGAGATGTTCATGGCGCCGGGCACGCCGCCGTCGGTGTCGAAGGGCACCGAGACGGTGACCATGCTCGGCGGCTTCTGGCAGCTGTCCGAGTTCAAGTCCGAGATGATGGGCCAGCCCTTCGAGGGCCGGGGGGCGACCGGCTACGACCCGGCGAAGAAGAAGTACGTCGGAACCTGGGTGGACACCATGACGCCCGGGTACTACACCGTCGAGGGCACCTACGACGCGGCCACGAAGACGATGAACGCGCACGATGGAGGGCCCGGACCAGTCGGGCGCGGTCACGAAGACGAAGCAGACGACGGAGTGGAAGGACGCCGACACCCGCGTCTTCACGATGTACGCCCCCGACGGCAAGACGGCCGGCATGCGCATCACCTACAAGCGGAGGAAGTGACAGGATGGGAGAGCGCGAAGCGCTCCCCCATCCTGTCATCCCGAGGGTGGTTCCGGCCGTCACCCGAGGGATCCGCCGTCGCCAGTCATCCCGAGGGTGGCTCCCTGCCGTCACCCGAGGGATCCGCCGAGATTGCCGATCCCCCGTCGCCCGACCGGAGCCGTGATGACACGGTCCCGAGACCCACGAATCGCGGAGGCTCGCATGAGACGAATCCTCGCTCCTGTCGCTCTCGCCGCGCTCACCCTCGTCGCGCTCTTCGCCGCCCCCGCACTGGCCCAGCCGAAGCCGGTGACGGTGGCGTACTACTACAAGGTCCGCTGGGGCTTCCAGCAGGAGTTCGAGCGGCTCTTCTTCAAGAACCACTACCCGGTGCTGAAGGAGCAGATGGGCGAGGGCGGTCGCATCAAGGCCGTCGGCGTCTACCGCCCGACGTTCCACGGCGAGGGGAGGGCCGACTGGACGTTCCTCGTCGTGATCACGTTCTCGGACTGGAGCGTCCTCGGCGGCCCCAGCCCCGACGAGGCGATCACGAAGAAGCTCTACCCCGACCAGGACACGTTCAAGAAGGAAGAGCAGCGACGCTTCGAGATCCTCGACGCCCACTGGGACGTCCCGTTGACCGAGGCCGAGCCACCCCGCTGAGACAGTCGTTGACATCTGATGCGTCCGTAGCTAGCATCAGGTGCATGAGGACAACCCTGGATATCGAGGTGCCGGTCCTCAAGGACCTGCGGGAGCTCCAGCGGCGCGAGGGCGGCACGCTGGGCGAGCTGGCGTCCGGCTGCTGGCCGAGGCGCTCGCGCGGAGGCCGAAGAGACAGGCCGCCCCCACGTTCGAGTGGACGGCACGGCCCATGGGTGCCCGGGTGGACCTGGCCGACAAGGACGTCGTTTACGCCATCCTCGACCGCGCGGATCGTGCCGCCGAGCCGTGAGCTTCTCCTGCGACGTCAACGTCCTGCTCTACGCCTCGGACTCGATGAGCCCCGTCCACGAGCCGGCCCGTGGCTTCCTGAAGGGCGCGGCCACGGGCGGTGACCTCTTCTGCCTGGGGTGGCTCACCGTGATGTCCTACCTGCGGATCGCCACCCACCCTGGCATCTTCTCCTCCCCGCTGACGCCCGCCGAGGCGCTCCGTAACGTCGACGCCCTCGTCGCGCTACCTCACGTGCGCCTCCTCGCCGAGGAAGACGGCTTCCTCGAGATCTATCGCGAGGTGACGGGGAGCTTCCCGGTGCGCGGCAACCTCGTGCCGGACGCCCACCTGGCATCCCTCCTGAAGCAGCACGGCGTGCGGACGCTCTACACGCGGGACGGCGACTTCCGGAAGTTCCCGTTCCTCGAGATCCGCGACCCCTTCGCGGACTAGCGCTTCTTCGTCGGCACCCGCGACAGCTCGTCGTACATGTGGATGGCCGACTTCATGGACTTGAACCAGTCGCCGAGGTGCAGGCTCTCGTTCTCGGAGTGCGCGTTGCAGAGCGGGTCCTCGACGCCCATGAGCAGGCACGGCGCGCCGCCGAGCAGGTCGGCGAACGGGCCCACGAAGCCGATCGAGCCGCCGGCCCCGATCATCGCCGTCTCCTTGCCGTAGCCGGCCTGGAGCGCCCGTCGCGCCGCCTCGAACGCCGGCCCCTCGGGGTCGGTCGTCCACCACGGCGTCGAGCCGACGATCTCGGCCGTCACCTTCGCCCCGTAGGGCGGCTTCGCGGTCAGCTTCTTGACGATCGCCTTGCCCGCCGCCTTCGCGTCCATGTTCGGCACGGTGCGCAGCGACAGGCGCGCGGTCACGTGGTCGATGATCTGGTTCGACGAGCCCTTGATCGGCCGCGCGTCGAAGGCGATGACGGTGAGCGCGGGCCGCGTCCACAGCTGCTCGTAGACCGAGAAGCCCTTCTCGCCGGCGAGCTTCATGCCCTTCATCATCCGGGCCTCGCGCTTGAACTTCGCCTCGTCGAAGGGCAGCTTGCGGATGCGCTGGAGCTGGTCTTGGCCGGCGTCTTCGCGACCTGCTTGTAGAGGCCCGGGACGTCGATCTCGCCCTTCTTTCCCTGGAGGCCCGCGATCAGCCGGCACAGGATCTGGACGGGGTCGGGCACCGGGCCGCCCCACATGCCGCTGTGGACGGGCTGGGCGATCGTCTGCACCGTGACGTCGATCGTGCAGATGCCGCGCAGCTGGTAGGTGAGGGCGGGGATGCCGGTGTCGAAGTTCGCGGTGTCGGAGAGGACGATGAAGTCCGCCGGCAGCATGTGCTTGTAGGTCTTCAGGAACTTGCCGAGGTTCTCGGAGCCGATCTCCTCCTCGCCCTCGATCACGAAGCGCACGTTGAGCGGCAGCTCGCCGGTGGACTTGAGGTAGGACGCCACGGCGGCGACGTGGGTCATGACGCCGGCCTTGTCGTCGGCGGTGCCGCGGCCGTACAGGCGCCCGTCGCGCACGGTCGGCTCGTAGGGCGGCGAGATCCACTTCTCGGGCCGTCCCTCGGGCTGCACGTCGTGGTGCCCGTAGAGGAGGATCGTGGGCGCCCCGGGCTTCTTCAGCCAGTCGCCGTAGACGTAGGGGTGCACGCCCTCGATCTCGAGGATCTGCACGTTCTCGATCCCGGCCGCCCGCATCACCTCCGGCGGTGGCCTCGGCCGAGCGCTTCAGGTGCGCGTTCGGAGCGGGCTCGGCGGAGACGCCGGGAATGCGGCTGAGCGTCGACGAGCTGGTCCTGGAAGTCGGCGAGGTGGGCGTCGAGGTAGGAGAGCGCGGCCTTCACGCTGCCGTTCGGCTGGGCCATCGGGGTTCCTCCTGGAGAGACAAAGGGCTGGGGCATCGGGCGAGGTCGGCGTCAGGAGGCCAGTTTAGACCAGATCCCGCGGGCCGCGGCACGAGGGCGGCCGAGCCTTCGCGGGACCGGCCAAGGCGCCCGAGTGGTAGGATTTCGGGGGCGCATGGAGCTCAGCCAGGTCGGCAAGTTCAAGATCATCGACAAGCTCGGCCAGGGCGCCATGGGCGAGGTCTTCCGGGCCCTCGATCCCGTGCTCGGCCGCGAGGTCGCGATCAAGGTCGTCACCGGCAAGCTCAGCGAGGACGAGCGCGCCCGCGACCGCTTCCAGCGCGAGGCCCAGTCCGCCGCCCAGCTGAACCATCCGAACATCATCACGGTCTACGACTTCGGCGAGGAGCAGGGCATGGCCTACATGGCCATGGAGCTGCTCGAGGGCCAGGACCTGCGGCAGCTCCTCGCGAAGGGCACCCTCACGAGCCTCGACGACACGCTCGCGATCATGGAGCAGATCCTCGACGGGCTCGCCTTCGCCCACTCGAAGGGCGTCGTGCACCGCGACCTCAAGCCGGGGAACGTGCACGTGCTGCCGAACGGCCAGGTCAAGGTCATGGACTTCGGCCTGGCGCGCCGCGCGCAGGACGCGGCGGCGAGCGGCGCCATCATGGGCACGCCGTACTACATGGCGCCGGAGCAGGCCCAGGGGGAGCGCGCCACCGCGCGCTCCGACATCTTCTCCCTCGGCGCGATGTTCTACGAGATGCTCTCGGGCAAGCGTCCTTTCACCGGGCCCACCATCCCCGCCGTCCTCTTCGCCGTCGCCCACCGCGACCCGGAGCCGCTCGGCCAGGTGGCGCCCGACCTGCCGCCCGGCCTCGCCACCGTGGTGATGCGAGCGCTCTCGAAGGCCCCCGACGCGCGCTACGCGGACGCCGGGGAGATGCTGGAGGCCCTGCGTGTGGCCTGGGCGGGCGGCGAGGTGTCCGCCGGCCCCGGCCCCGCCTACGCGGCCGCCGACCTGACCCCGACCCGGGCCCTCGGCCCCCCCTCTCCGCCCGGGCCGACACGCCGCCCGAGCTGCGCGCCGCGATCGAGGAGATCGACCGAGTACCTCGCCGACCGCGTCCCGCCGCTGATGGTCGCCGACTCGGTGGCGGCGCTCGCCGAGGCCCCCGCCGAGGGCGCGGCGGCCGAGATCCAGGGCTGGGCCGAGCGGCAGCAGGCCGTCCAGCCCGACCTGCCTCTCGTCGACCTGCTCTTCCACGCGCTCCACAAGCTCAGCGTGATCGGCGAGTTCCACCTGGTGGAGGACGAGAAGCTGTTCGGCTTCCTGCGCGCCGTCGGCGAGACGCTCGCCGGAGCCTGCCCCCCGGGCGCCGACCGCGACCGCTTCCGGCGGGCCCTCACCCACATCGGCGAGTCGGAGATGGTCCGCACCGGCCCCGTCGAGATGATGCGGCGCCCCGTCGAGCCCCCGCCGGTCGAGCCCCCTCCCGTCGCCGCGACGCCCGGCCTGCGACGGCTCTCGCTTCTCGAGCAGCGGCTGCGGCGGGAGGGCATCGGCCAGGGGCCGGCGGCCGAGACGGCGCGCCGGCGCGTCGTCTCGCAGGCGATCACCGCCGCCGCCACCGAGGCGAAGAGCGAGAAGGAGCTGGAGGACCACCTGCGCCGCCTCCGCGCCGCCGGCGTCGCCTCCGGCGCCGAGGAGGTCTTCCGCAACCTCGGGCAGGAGCTGGCGGACTGGGCGATGCCGAAGGAGATCGAGTCCGACACCGCCGACCTCGGCCCCGCGAACGAGGTCGAGGCGATGAAGCAGATCGTGTCGCTGCCCGAGGACCCGATCGAGGTGGCCCGGCGCTTCCGCCAGCTGGTGAGCGCCGCCACCGAGCAGTTCAACGAGGGCAACCTCGGCCGCGCGGTGCAGATGTTCGAGCTGGCCACGAGGCTCGCCCCCGAGAAGAAGATCGAGGCCGGCTTCCTGGAGCCGATCCTCAAGAAGGGCCACGAGGCCCTCGACCCGGCGCGGCTGCGCCAGTACATGGACAAGCCCGACCGCCACGCGCAGCTGCAGGCGGTCATGGCCTTCTTCGAGTCCGGCCTCGGGCCGGCGACGCTCCTCGACCAGCTCGAGACCGAGGAGCGGCGCGACAAGCGCCGCCAGCTCCTGGACCTCCTGGTCGTCCACGGCGAGACGGCCCGGGCGATGGCCCGGGCGCGCCTCGTGCCTCGCTCGAGACGCCCGCCAGCGACTTCGGCCGCCGCAACTGGATCTACCTCCTGCGCCTGGTCCCCCGGCCCGCGGGGGAGCAGGCCGACGCCGAGATCGACGCGGTGGCGCGCTTCGCCGCCCCCGGCAACCCCGCCTTCCTCGTGAAGGAGGCCCTGACCTACCTCGGGCAGTCCCGCCACCCGCGCGTGGCGGAGGCCCTCGTGTCGCTCCTCGACGCCTGGGAAGGGGAGCTCGAGCGCGAGGACACGGACGACACCGCGCGGGAGGAGGGCCTGGCCGTCGCTCGACCGCGTCGCCTCCGCTCTCGCGCGGCAGGGCGGGCCGGCGGGCTGGCGCGCCCTCGTGGACCACGCCCTCTCCGCTGCGCCCGGAGCTCGGGGAGACGATGCACCGTCTCGCCGAGCTGGGCACGCACGACCTGTCGTCGAGTCCCGAGGTCGTCGAGACGCTGATGGGCGAGATCCGCGCGAGCCTGCCGCGCGGCATGCTCGGCCGTCTGGTGGGACGGAAGGACCAGGACCTGCCGGCCCTCGTGGGCGCGCTCGCCGGCACGCGCACCCCCGCGGTCCGCGCCCTCCTCGAGGAGGTGCAGAAGCGCTATCACCGTGCAGGAGCCCGGCAAGGCCGCGGGGCGCGCGCTCGAGGCCCCGCCTCCGGCCGCCGGAGCCGGCGCCGGTGGCCGGCCACTCGGGCGAGCTCGACGCCTACGGCCTCCCGGCCCTGCTCCACCGCCTCGCCCAGGGGAAGGCCACCGGCACGCTGAACCTCCTGCCGAAGGAGGGCGGCGGCGCGCCGGCCACGGTCGGCTTCTCGCACGGCCGGCTCGTCGTGGCGCGCTGGGGACACCGCGAGGGCGCCGCGGCCGTCTACCAGCTCTTCGAGCGGCCGTTCTCGGGCAGCTACGCTTTCGACGCCGGCGCCGCCCCCCCCGCCGGCGGCGGCGCGCTCCCCGAGCTCTCCGCGCTCGTCAGGGAGGGCGTGCGCCGCGCGCGGGAGCTCCGGCGCACGAGCGCGGTCGTCCCCGAGGAGCTGCCCCTCGAGGCCACGGGCGACGCCCCCGGGACGGTCGTCGACGAGCCGGAGTACGACCTGATCGTCGTGCTGTGGCAGAAGGCCTGCGCCGGCATGCCGGTGCGCCGGATGGAGGCCGAGATCGCCGCCGACACCTTCCGCATCCACCGCCCCCTCGCGCAGTGGCTCGAGGAGGGCGCGCTGCGGATCGTGGCCCCGCCCGCGGAGGCGGAGCCGCCCGACGCGGCCAGCGCACCCGACCCGGGCCTCGTCTGATGTCCCGATTCCGGAATGGTCCGCACGTTCCATTGGCGGACAGGAACGGCACTGCTAGACTGCGCTCGCCTGATGCGGTCACTGGTCTGCATCGTGTGCGTGGCGGGCTTCCTCTTCCCGCCTGGAGCCGGGGGCGACGAGCCGGCCAAGGAGGGAACGGCCCGGCTCACCCCGGCTCAGGCCGAGGCCCTCGTTCGAGAGGTCGGCGTCACCGTCGAGCAGCTCCGCCGGCTCCGTTTCAAGACGCCGGTCGCGGTCGAGGTCATCGACCAGGCCACCGCCCGGAAGGACCTCGATTCGGAGTTCGACGATGCCGAGCGCGAGGAAGCGCGGCACACGCGCGACGCCTGGGCGCACCTGGGGCTCATCCCCGACAAGACCGACCTCGTGGCCGCGTACGTCGACCAGGATGTCCTCGGCTACTACCATTCCGGCAGCAAGAAGTTCCGCCTTCTCAGCCACGTCTTGGACCCGGACCTCCGCTCGGTCATAGCCCACGAGCTGACCCACGCCCTCGAGGACCAGTACTACGATCTCGAGGCCCTGCAGAGGAGCGCGACCAACGAGGACCACGCGCTGGCCATCCGGGCGGTCATCGAGGGGTCCGCCATGGTGACCACGCTCTCGATGCGCACCCGCGAGAGCGGCATCGGGAGGGCCAGGGAGGAGGCGGCCAGGACCGAGAAGACGCGCGCGAAGAGCGCCAAGGGAGCGCCGACCTTCGTCCAGATGCGGCTGCTCATGCCCTACACCCTCGGGTTCTCCTTCCTCCTCCGAGGCAAGCCCTGGGAGTGGCTCGACGACGGCGTCCGCATCGAGGACATCGAGCAGGCCTACGCCCACCCACCCCAATCGACGAGCGAGATCCTCCACCCCGAGCAGTACTGGGGAGGGCATCGGGCGAGCGTCCGGCCGCTGTCACCGCCCGACCTCTCGCGGGTACTCGGCCCCGGCTGGTCCCAGGCGGTCACGGGCTCCATAGGCGAGCTGGGTCTCACCATGTTGACCGGGTCGCACGTGGAGACCGACAGCTTCTTCGCCCTCCTCCCCACTCGATGGGCGACTCCGGGCGCCTCCGGCATCGCCGGCGACCTCTATCAGCACTACGTCAACGGGGACCGGCGGGTGACCGTCCTCCTCACGCGATGGGAGAGCCCACGGGATGCCGACGAGTTCGAGAGGACCCTCCGAGGCCGCAACAAGACCCTGTTCCGCTTCGGCATCAACATCCTCGTCCTGGTGGGCGACCTCGGCGACAAGAGCGACGCGCTCGCCCTCGAGGCGGCCCGGAGCCTCAAGTACTGGGCCGGCGAGTGAAGCCGGGCGATCGCGAAGGCGAGCCCGCGCCGGCCGGGGCTCAGCCGAGCGTCACGATGATGGCGCGCTCGCTCCCGGGCGGTAGTAGACGCACATGAGCGTCATGTCGTCGCGGGGGCGCGCCATGCCGCAGTGCTCGAGCACTTCCGCGATGACGCCGTCGATGAGCCGTCGCCCCGGCTGCTCGCGGTTCGCCTGGAGCCAGGCCTGGAGGCGGGCCTCGCCGTACTCCCTGTCCTTCGGGTCCTCGGCCTCGGTCACGCCGTCGGTGTAGAGCACCAGGCGATCGCCGGGGTCGAGGTCCACCATCATCGACGCGAAGTCGGTCTCCGTCGTGATGCCGAGCGCCATCGCGTTGGCGCCGAGCCGCGCCGGAGCCTGCCCGGCGGGCAGGAGGAAGGGCGGGTTGTGGCCGGCGTTCACGTAGTCGAGCCGTCCCGTGGCCGCGTCGAGCTCGCCGTAGAAGAGGGTGATCAGGCGGTTCGAGGGGATGTTCGTGCAGAGGTGGGCGTTGAGCTTGGCCACGAGCTCCCCGCCGCGCAGGCCCGCGGACAGCAGCGTGCGGAGGCTCCCCTGGAGGAGAGCCATGAGGAGCGCGGCCGGCATGCCCTTGCCCGCCACGTCGCCAACCGCGATCGCGAGACGCCGCTCCCCGAGCTCGATGATGTCGAAGTAGTCGCCGCCCACGGTGTTCGCCGGGCGCATCGCGCTGCAGATCGAGACCCCGTCCTTCTCGTAGGGCTCGAACGGCAGGAGGCCGAACTGGATCTGGCGCGCCACCTCGAGGTCGCCCTTCAGCGAGAGCTTGTCGCGCAGCTCCAGGGTGAGGAGGAAGAAGAAGACGGTGGCGGCGAGGATCAGCCACGTGCGCACGTTCGAGAGCGGCTCGAGCGAGAAGGGGCCCACGCTCAGCAGGTGGCCGAGGAAACCGAGCCAGCCCACGGCGAGGGCGAGGGCCGAGCCGGCGAAGAGCACGCGCCGCCACGGGCTGAGACGGAACGCCACCGCGAGGAAGAAGCGCCACAGGGACCGCGGGTGGCGCTTGAACCACGGCAGCCCGGCGAGGTCCGTCACGTCCACCTCGCGGGTCAGGAAGCGGAAGGTCTCGTGGGCCTCGTGCTGCAGCAGCTGGCGGAGGCCTTCGTGCGTCACGTCGCGCGTGAAGAGGTCGCGCAGCGCCTGCCAGTAGCCCTCGGTCAGGGCGGGCGGCCCCGCCTTGCGCTGGCTCGCGCGGAAGCGCGTGGCGAGGTCCTCGAAGCGCTCGCGCGACTTCTCGGCGAGGGCGGACAGGTCGGCGAGCGGGAAGCGGGTCATGGGAGGAGCAGCGACTGCCGCACGGCGCGGCCCGACAGCTCCTGGAGCCGCGCCCGCAGGTCTTCCGGCAGGGCGAGGACGCCCGTCTTCACCGCGGTGCGCAGGGCGAGGAGGTCCTCGGCGCCCACCGGCCGGCCGGCCTTGATCTCGTTCATGAGGAAGGCGAGGCGCACGCGCTCGGCCTCGGGCACGGGGGCCCAGACCTGCTGGTATATCGTCCGCATCTCGGCCGCCTCCGCCACCGCCAGCGCGTCGAGGCCTCGGCTCACTGCCCGCAAGGCGGCGGACGGCACGTCTTCCAGGCCACGGCCCTCGCTCATGCGCTCTGCCACGAGAAGACGCAGCGCGTCACGGGAAAGTTCCGGCACCTCCACGGCCAGCCGTTCCACTCCCTCGTCGATCCGCGCGGCGATCGTGCCCTTCGCGGCGATCCCCCGGCAGAGGGCGTCGACCTCCGACGCGAAGGCCTCGCCCGACGTGGCGGGTGCCCACGCGTCGAGCGAGAAGAGGTCGTAGCCGTCCGCCCACGCCACGGTCGCACCCTGCATCGGCACGAGTCCGTCCTCCCACGTGGTGCGCGCGAGCCGGCCGCGCCCCTTGCCGAGCTGCACGTCGGATCGGCCGGTCTCCTTCTGCGACGGCTGGCGCGGGAGACGCGCCTGCAGGAGATCGTCGAGGTGGGAGTCGAGGTCGTCCATCTGCCGCGGGCGGGAGGCGACCGAGACGGCGCCGAAGACGCGGGACGCCGGCTGGGCGAGGCCGAGGCGCGAGCCGGGGCGCGAGAAGAAGGGTTGGTCGGCGCGAAGCGCCACCCACCCGGGGGGCAGCTCGACGACCAGGCCCAGCGCCGTGTCCTCGACACGGCGGTCCGCGAGCGCGTGGCGCTGGACCTCGGCGATCGCCGAGCGCCGGGCGAGGTACGGGCGGAGCACCGCCAGGAGGCCGGCGAGGACGGCCACCACGACGGTCACGCCGACCACGGCGAGCACGAGGGTGCGGGGGATTGCGGGCGCCGACGCGCCCGGCAGTCGCCGCGCGCCGTGCGGCGCCTTTCCGTCGAAGGCCGGCGTGCGGATGGACGGCTGGGTGTCCGGACGGTCGTCATCCGTCTCCGGGAGAGGTGCCTTGACCGGGCGAGCGGAGGCCACGGCCGGTTCCTTCGCCGAGCGAGCGGGGGCCGGCGTGGCGGCCGGCGTGGCGGCCGGCGCGGGGGCGGGTGCGGGCGTGGGGGCGGCGAGCGCCTCCTCCAACGCCATCCACTCGGGCGCGCCCTCGGGCCACACGAGCGTGTCCGCGGGCAGGCGGCCCTCGCGGCTCCACGCCTCGAGGGTCGCTCGATCGACCGGGCCGTACTCCGTGCCGTCCGGCAGGTGGAGCAGGTACTGGTTGGTCATGGATCAGTACACCCAGACGAGGTCGTAGCGGAGCAGGCCGACCCCTCCGCGCACCGGTGCTATGGATTCCTCGACGAACCGCGCGGGGTCCACCAGGGTCGCCTCGGCGAGCTGCCGCTCGAGCTCGGCCACCTCGGAACGCAGCGCCTCGAGCCGCGCCTCCGCGGTGCCCTCCATCCGGTTCTTCGACAGGACGGAGCCCACGCCGGAGACGGTGCGCTTCCTCCCGGTGAGGAGGCCGATGTTGCTCAGCACCGCCGAGCCGATGGCGAGCCACTTCTCCTGCTTGCGCCCGGCGACCTCCTGCTCGCGCACCGCGAGGTCGGCCCGCTTCTTGTCGAGCTTCTGGCGCAGCTTGTCCGCCGCGTCCCCTCCGCCGCCGATCCGGGCGGCGAACGCCTCGCGGGTCTCGCCCGGCTTCGACGCCGCCTTCGTGACCGGGTCGCGGAAGACCGTCGCTCCCAGCTGGTCGTCGAGCCGGTCCCGAAGCGCCTTCTCGATGCCCTTCGCGCCCGAGGCCGCGAGCCAGCCCGGCAGGTCGAGGTAGCGCAGTCCCGCCGGGCGCATACGCGACGACGGACGCCTCGTCCACCTCGATGGGCTCCGCCTCGAGAGTGTCGGCTGGCGTCGCGCCACCGAGGGGCCAGGCCCGGACACCGACCTGCTCTTCGATGTCCTTGTAGCGCACGGCGTACTTGACGAGCAGGTGGGCGGCGGCGACCTGTCCCGACCGCCGGGCGAGGTAGAGGTGGCGGAAGGGCGCGGGCAGGACGGGCGGGCCGGCGGGTGCCGATCTCCGCCTTCGGCGCCGCGGGGGCGGCCGTCGCGACAGGCCTCGCCTTCATGAGGCGCGAGATCTCCTCGCGAGTGAGCGGCCCGCGCAGGTAGGACATGGCCCAGCGCGACTGGAGGAGGCCGGGAGCCTTGCGGTGCACGTCGTGCAGGAGGAAGACGCGCTTCTTCGTGGCCCCGAGGAGCTTCGTCGACCGCCCCGCTCTCGAGGCCCGCGCCCTGCAGGCCGCTCGAGAGCCGGTCCCGGTCCTGCTCCGTCTGCAGCGTACCCACCATCCAGGTGCCCATGTTGGCGAGGCCCTTGTAGTCGAGGTCCACGGGGTTCTGGGTGGCGAGGACGACGCCCACTCCCTGCGCCCGCGCCTGCTTGAGCAGGGTGAGCAGCGGCCGCTTCGTGGGCGGGTTGGCGGGGTGCGGCGGGAAGTAGCCGAAGATCTCGTCCATGTACACGAGCGCGCGCAGCTCGCTCGTCCCCCCCTGGCGCCGCATCCACGTCTTCACCTTGTCGAGCAGCAGCGCGGTCACGAAGAGCCGCTCCTCGTCCGCGAGGTGCGCGGTCGAGACGATCGACAGGCGCGGGCGCCCGTCGGGAGCCCGGAGCATCCGGGCGACGTCGAGCGGCTCGCCCCGCCGCCACGCCTCGAAGGACGGCGAGGCCAGGAGGTTGTTGAGCGCCATCATGAGGCCCTGGCGTTCCTTGCGCGGAAACGCGGTCTCGAGGGGCAGAGCGCCGATCTTGTCGAAGGGCGGGTCGGCGATCGCGCCGATGAGGCCCTCGAGGTCGAAGCCCTTTCCGGCGCGCCACGCCCGCTCGATCAGGTTGGCGAGGAAGACGGCCGGCGGCGACTGCAGCGGGTCGGCCTCGACGCGCACCAGCCCGAGCAGGCCGGAGACGATCGACTGGATCTCGTCGCGCAGGTCCTCTTCCGCGGAGTCGAACGACACCGAGGGCGCGTCGAGCGACTGCAGCACGTTCAGCGGCACGCCCGCGCCCGATCCGGGCGTGAAGATCGACCGCGTCGTGGGCCTTTCCTGAGGGCGGCTATGTCCTTCGGGCCGAGGCCCCAGTCGGCGAGGCCCTTCGCCCACGAAGCCGCGGCGTCGGCCGCGGCGGCCTTCACGTCCTTGCCGTCGCGCCGCGCGGCCTCGGGGTCGATCCACGGCTCGAAGGCGGCGGCGTCGAGCCCGTCGAAGAGCAGCAGCAGGTTCGCGAGGTCGCCCTTCGGGTCGATCGCGATCACCGGGACGCCCTGGCGCAGCAGCTCCTCGATGAGGACGATGGCGAGGCCGGTCTTGCCCGATCCCGTCATCCCGACGATGAGCCCGTGGGTCAGCAGGTCGGCGGGGTCGAGGTCGAGCGGCGCGCCGAGCACACCGCTGTCGGGGTTGACCTGCTTTCCGAGATAGAGACCGTGCCCCAAGACGCGCCTCCCCGTGCTCTTCCGTCTCCGGCCCGGTCGGCGGAGTGATCCGGCTCGCAACGGGCCTGCTGAGTGCGCAGTATAGCCGCGGCGCGGGTTGTGCGGTGTCCTCGCCGGAGGTCGCTCGGCGACGGGCCCCAAGTCGCCAAGCTGTTGTCGGCTCGTCACTTCCCCAGGAGCCTCGGGCGGCACGACCGTTGCTTCAGCCGGTGGTGCAGACGGAACTCCTGCGGGGGGCAGGGGAGGTACCCATGAAGCGCTTCTGGATCGCGGGGATTGTGGTGGCGGGCGCGATCGCGGCAATGCCGGCCGATTCGCGCGCGGACTTGCGCGTTTCGGTGGGGGTGCGAGCGGACTACGGCCGCGGCACCAGGGACGGCGGTCCGGCTTTCCGCTACGGGTACGACCGGGGCTGGCGCGAGGGATCGGAGGAGGGGCACAGCGACGGGCGCCGGTCCCGCGACCCGCGCTTCTGGCGCGCGGGCGAGTACCGCGACGCCGATCGCGGCTACAAGCGGTGGATGGGCCCGCGCTGGGACTACGCGGCCGGCTTCCGCGAGGGCTACCAGGCCGGCTACCGGCGCGCCTACGCCGCGGCGCGGCCTGGCTGGCGCGACCGCGACCGTGACCGCGGCCGCGACCGCTGGGAGAGCGAGCGCTATCGGGACGACGATCGCTACCGACGCGACGACGACGGGCGGCGCTGACCGCCACCGGACATCCCGGCATCGCGTCGTTCGCCGGGGAGTAGAATGCCGGCGTCTCTCCCGTGGAGGAGGCGCCCATGGCCTCGACCAGCACGCCCACCCCGACCATCTCCGTGATCGACGCCGCCGGCGACGCGATCGCGCACACCCGCCGGCACCTCTTTCCTGTGCGGATCCAGAGGTGGCTGGTCCTGGGCCTGCTGGCCTTCCTCGACCAGTGCGGCCGCGGCGGCGGTGGCGGGGGCGGGACGGGGTGGCGAACGGACGCGTCGGAATGGGGCCGAGGCCCGTGGCCCTACGGCACCGAAGATGTCCCGGCCGCCCTGCTGAGGCTGTCCGACTGGCTGTCCGCCCACGCCGCGGCCATAGCACTCGCGGTGATCGGCGGCCTGGTGCTGCTGGCGGGGCTCATGGCCGTCGTCCTCTGGGTCAACGCCCGCGGCTCCTTCATGTACCTCGACAACGTCGCGAGCGGCCGCGCCGACGTGAGCCGGCCGTGGCGCGAGCACGCCGGGCCGTCCCTGTCCTACTTCGGGTGGCGGTTCGGCCTCGGTCTCGCCCTCGTCTTCGTGCTTCTCTTCGCCGGCGGCCTGGTCCTGGCGGCGGCGATGGCCTGGGCGCAGGGCCGGCTGGAAGGAGTCACGGTCGTGCTCGCGGCTCTCGGGCTCGTGCCCGTCGTGCTGCTGCTCGCTTTCGCGGTGCCGCTGCTTGTGCTGGCCGCGCTCGCCCTGCGGGACTTCGTCGCCCCTCTCCAGCTGATCACCGGCCTTCCCTGCGGCTCGGCCGCACGGGTCCTGGAGGTGCTCCTCACGCAGCACCCGGGGGCCTTCCTGCTGTACCTGTTGGTCAAGCTCGGAGTGGTCGTGGCCGCGGGCGTCGTCATCGTCGTGGGAGGTTGCCTGACCTGCTGCCTCGGCTTCCTGCCCGTGGTGATGCAGACGGTCTTCCAGCCGCTCTTCTACTTCGAGCGCGCCTTCCCCCTGTTCCTGCTTCGGCAGATGGGGCACGACCTTCCCGGCCGGCTGGGCGGGTAAGCGGAAGAGGACGCGCTCGCCGCCCGCACCACGGCGTAGGCCTGGCCCCCGGTCAGGCCCCGCTCTTCCTCCGCCCTTCCGCCTCGGCCACCCACCCCCGGCGCAGCTTCTCCGCCGGCACGCCCGAGAGGTAGGGCTTGATGTCGAGGATGGGCGTCCCGTCGAGCATGTCCAGCCCCCGCACGCGCAAGCGCGAGCCGTCGCGAGAGAGGAGCTCCACGACCGACAGGCCGAGCGGGTTCGGCCGGCGCGGCGAGCGCGAGGCGAAGACGCCGTGGGGCGCCTCCTCGTCGAGCGGAACGGTCGACACGAGCTCGTACCCCTCGGACCGGTCGAACACCCAGAGGACGAAGAGGTGCGAGAACCCCTCGATGTCCTGGAGGCCGCCCTCGAGCTCGGGCCGGAGCTCCAGCGTCCCCTCGGCGTGGTGCTCGGCGCCGGGGCCCTTGGGGATCTCGGTCTTGTCGCGGTAGGGGCTGTGCACGCGCCCGATGGGCGTCATGGCGTACGTTCTGGCGTCCTCGCTCACGAGGTGCCTCCCGGGTCAGACAAGGCTAACATTCCCCCGTGCGACTCCGGATCGACGGCGACACGAGGCTCCTCGTCCTGACCGGCGCCGGCGTCTCGGCCGAGAGCGGCGTCCCGACCTTCCGCGACGCGAACGGCCTCTGGGAGAGCCACCCGATCGAGCAGGTCGCGACGCCCGAGGGCTTCGAAGAAGACCCCCGGCTCGTCTGGCGCTTCTACTCCGAGAGGCGGCGGAAAGCGAAGGGGGTACGCCCGAACTCGGGCCACGGCGCCCTGGCCGTGGCCGAGGCCCGCATGGGCGACCGATTCCTCCTGGTGACCCAGAACGTGGACGGCCTCCACCGGCGCGCCGGCAGCGTCCGCCTCGTCGAGATGCACGGGAGCCTCTTCGAGACCCGCTGCAGCCGCTGCCACCGTGAGCCGTTTCCGGACGATCGCGAGTACCTCGGCGACCCGCCCCCGTGCGACGAGTGCCGGTCGCACGGCCGGACGGGCCTGCTGCGCCCGGCCGTGGTCTGGTTCGGCGAGGTGCTGGACCCGATTCACCTGCGCCAGATCGCGGTGTTCGTGGAGGAAGCCCGCGCGGGGCGCCTGGTCTTCCTCGCGGTGGGAACCTCGGGCCTCGTGTACCCGGCGGCGGGCCTCGTGCTGCAGGCCCGCGCCGCGGGCGCCGAGGCCTGGCTCGTCAACGCCGACCCTCCGGACAACGCGCACGCGTTCCACCACTTCATCCAGGGCCAGAGCGGCATGGTGCTGCCCGACCTCTTCCAATGGGCCTGATTCGCTTCACTTCGGGGCGACGCCGAGCTCCTTCAGCAGGTCCCCCGCCCCCTCGACCACGTCGAGGTTCCAGAGCAGGTAGCGCACGTCGGCGCTGACGTTCCGGGCCACGTCGGGGTTGTAGCCGAAGTCGTTCGCCACGTTCTCCCACACGCGGTCGAAGTTCACGCCGACGAGCCGGCCCTCGCCGTCGAGAAGAAGAGGCTCATCGGTGATTTCACGGTACTCCTCCCCTGGAACTCCCTGTCATCCCGAGGTGCGCCGTCCGAGTCGGGCGACGAGGGATCCGCAATCCCGGCAGATCCCCATGCCGCTGCCTGGGCACGTCCTCGGCGAGCTTGCCGTGCAGGCTCGCAGCCCGGAGCATGCGACGGCACCGGCCGCTCACGCAAGGGCCGGAAGGTCCACCGGGTTCACGCTCCGCCCTTGAAATGCCGCCGCGGACCGAAGAGACTGGCGCCTTCCGCACGAGCCCCGGAGGCTGCATGGACGCTCCCGACACGAGGTCGCTCCCGCCGAACGCGTACCTGCCTCTCGCCCCCGGCGAGGAGTACCGGCCGGTCGTCCCCGCCGCCGCCGTCCTGCCCGAGGCCACGCTCCGCTCGGTGGGCTGGGGTCTCCTGCTCTGCGTGATCTTCACCGTCGCGTCGGCCTACTCGGGCCTGAAGGTCGGACAGGTGATGGAGGCCGCCATCCCGATCTCGATCCTCACCATCGGCCTCGCCCGCGTGTACCGCCGTCGCTCGACCCTGCTCGAGAACGTCATCGTGACCTGCATCGGCGGGGTCTCGGGGTCGCTGGCCGCGGGCGCGATCTTCACCCTCCCCGCCCTCTACATCCTGAAGCTCGACCCTCACCCCGTGCAGACCGTCTTCATCTGCCTCGCCGGCGGGTGCCTGGGCACGCTCTTCCTCATCCCGCTGCGCCGCTACTTCGTCCGCGAGACGCACGGGCAGTTCCCCTATCCCGAGGCCACCGCCATCACGGAGGTGCTGGTCACCGGCGAGAAGGGGGGCTCGCAGGCGAGGCTGCTGCTGCAGGCCACCGCCATTGCCGGGGTCTACGACTTCCTCGCCACGACCTTCCACGTCTGGCACGAGTTCGTGGACCTCCAGTTCGTCCCCGCCATGAGATCGCTGGCCGAGCGGGCCAGGGTCGTGGTGAGCTTCGACGCGGTGGCCTTCATCCTCGGCCTCGGCTACGTGATGGGCCT
Source organism: uncultured Acidobacteriota bacterium (assembly GCA_963697835.1). Classification (GTDB taxonomy): domain Bacteria; phylum Acidobacteriota; class Vicinamibacteria; order Fen-336; family Fen-336; genus DATBSL01. The sequence continues at coordinate 1,638,319 of CAVOPG010000002.1, forward strand.
GCGCTCGTCGCTCATCCTCTGCGCGGGCGGCTTCCTCTCGAACTTCGTGCTCGTCCCCGTCATCTGGATGATCGGGCGCCACCTCGAGGACGCGTCCGTCTACCCCGGGGTGATCCCGATCGCCCAGATGACGGCGTCCCAGATCTTCCGGGGCTACGTGCGCTACATGGGCGTGGGAGCGATCGCCGCCGCCGGGATCTTCGGCATCCTGAAGTCGCTCCGCGTCATCGCCTCGTCCTTCGCCATCGCCGCCCGGACGTTCCGCCAGGGCGAGGCGCACGGCCAGGAGCGGACCGACCGCGACCTCCCGATCGTCACCGTCCTCGTCGGGGTCGCGCTCTCGACGCTCGCCGCGGGCGTCTTCTTCACGACCCTCGGCCAGTCGCTCGTCGCGGTCCTCGTCGGCCTCGGCCTCACCCTCCTCTTCTCCTTCTTCTTCACCTCGGTCGCCGCCAACGCCATCGCCACCACCGCCCGCAACCCGATCTCGGGCATGACGATGCTGACCATCATCGTGTCCTCCGTGGTGCTCCTCCGCTTCGGGGTCTCGGGGACCACGGGCATGTTCTTCGTGATGGCGCTCGCGGGCGTCGTGTCCACCGCCCTCGCGGTCTCCGGCCAGCTCGTGACCGACCTCAAGACCGGCTACTGGCTGGGCTCCACCCCTGCCGCCCAGCAGAGGGTGAAGTTCCTGGGGATCGCCGCCGCGGCCGTCGCCGCCGGCCTGACCATCGTCATGCTGGCGCGGGCCTTCCAGTTCGGCGAGGCGGTCCCCGGCGACCCGCGCGTGGTCCTTCCCGCCCCCCAGGCCTCGATCATGAAGGCGCTCGTCGAGGGCTTCATGAGCCAGCAGCCGGTGGCCTTCGTCCTCTTCGGCTCGGGCGCGGTGATCGCGGTGATCATGGAGATGCTGGGCGTGCCGGCTCTCATCTTCGCCCTCGGCATGTACCTGCCTCTCGAGCTCAACACGCCCGCCCTCGTCGGGCGGCTTCCTCGTCCACTTCCTCAACCGGAAGGCGGAGCGGACCGACGGCGAGCTCGGTGCCTCGATTCGCGAGCGCGGGATCGTCATCGCGTCGGGCCTGATGGCGGGCGGCGCCCTCGGCGGGGTCTTCGGCGCCGCGCTTCGCCTGCTGCCCGGCTACACCGAGGACTGGCTCAAGAGCCCCTTCTACGACAACCTCGGAGCGTCCCAGACGCTGTCGGCCCTGTTGTTCGTCGGGCTGTGCCTCTACGTCTGGTACGGCTCCACCCGCCGTGGCCTGATGCCTAGCCGAGGTTCGCGGCGGCGAACTCCCAGTTGATGAGCTTGTCGAGGACCGCGTTCACGTAGTCCGGGCGCTTGTTGCGGTAGTCCACGTAGTAGGCGTGCTCCCAGACGTCGATCGTGAGGAGCGGCTTCTTTCCGGCCACGGTGATCGGCGTCTCGGCGTTCGGGGTCTGCTCGATCTTGAGCTTGCCGCCCTCGAGCACGCACCCACGCCCAGCCGCTGCCGAACTGCGTGACCGCCGCCTTCGCCAGGTCCTCCCTGAACTTCGCGAAGTCGCCGAAGTCGGACTTGATCCGGTCGAGCAGCTTCCCGGTCGGCTGGCCGCCGCCCTTCGGGCTGAGGCTCTTCCAGTAGAAGGTGTGGTTCCACACCTGGGCGGAGTTGTTGAAGAGGCCCTTCTTGTCGGGCTTGCCCGCCGCGGCCTTGACGATGTCCTCGAGGGACGCGCTCGCGAGGTCCGTGCCCTCGATCATCTTGTTGGTGTTGTCCACGTAGGCCTTGTGGTGCTTGCCGTAGTGGAACGAGATCGTCTCCTGGCGAGATGTGCGGGGCGAGGTCGCTCTCGCCGTAGGGAAGGGGTGGCAGCTCGATCATCGTCTTACCTCTGTTGTCGGGACTCGTGGGCGAGGCGCCGGCTCTCGCGGCGACGGCCGACACCGACGGCGATCGCGCCGCCGATGAAGCCACGCCTCGTGGTGAGGGACGGCCTCTGGTTCTCGGCCATGGTCATGGGCTCCTTGGGTACCTCCGAGCCTACCCCACTTCGGGCCGCGGACCCAAGGGGCGGACGCCGGTCGCGGCGGGCTCAGGCGGCGAGCACGATGCGGTAGCGCGCGCGGCCCTTCCGGACCTCGGCGAGAGCGGCACTCGCCTCGGCGAGCGGGCGCGGCTCGGTCCGGGCGACCACGCGGTGGCGGGCGGCGAACGCCAGCATCTCCCGGATGGCGGGACGCCCCCCGATGACGCTCGTGGTCACCGTCTTCTGCCCTCCGAGGAGGGCGCCGACGTTCAGGCGGAGCGGCTCGTCCGGAGCGCCGACGAGGCACAGGACCCCGTTCGGCCGCAGGGCGCGCAGCAGGCCGCCCCAGTCCTGGGACACGAACACCGTGGACAGGATGAAGTCGAAGGTGCCGGCCGCCGAGCGCAGCGCGTGCTTCTCGGCGGTGGCGAGGAAGCGGTGGGCACCGAGCTCCCGGGCTTCCCCTTCCTTCTCGGTCGTCCGGGAGACGGCCGTGACTTCGCACCCCATCGCCCGGGCGAACTGCAGGGCGAGGTGCCCGAGACCGCCGATGCCGACCACGGCGACGCGCATCGACGGCTTCGCCCAGCGGCGCAGCGGCGAGTAGACGGTCACGCCACCGCACAGGAGCGGAGCGGCGCTCTCCGGCGCCAGGGCCTCCGGGACCGGGAACACGAACCGCCCGTCCACGCGGATCCGGTCGGCGAAGCCGCCGTGGTGGCCCACGCACGTGGCCACCTCGTCGGCGCAGAGCTGCTCCTCTCCCGCGATGCAGGAGTCGCACCGGAGGCAGGCACCCCGCTGCCATCCCACACCGACCCTCTGGCCCGCCTCGAGGTCGTTCGCTTCCGGGCCGAGGGCGACGACGGTGCCGACGATCTCGTGACCGGGGACGAGGGGATAGCTCGTCACCCCCCAGTCGTCGTCCACGAGGTGGACGTCGCTGTGGCAGATGCCGCAGTGGCTGATGCGGATCTCGACGTCGTGGGGCCCGAGCGGCGGAGGGTCGTACACGAACGGCGAGAGGGCTCCCTTCTTCGAGTGCGCGGCCTGGCCGTGGAAGCTCATCCCCCCAATCTACCATCGCGCCGTCCCGGTCCCCGAAGCGCGGTAACATCGGGCCCTGTGACGAGGTGAGGCATGGGCGATGGCCGCACCGTGTTCGTGCTGCTGCCGGGCCGCAAGGAGGAGAACGACCACTACCAGCTCCTGCAGGAGGAGACGGCGCTCGCCGCCGCCCGACGTCACGGCCTGCGGGCGGAGGTGGCGTGGGCGCCGGCGTTCGACCAGCTACGCGTCATGAAGAAGCGCTTTCTCGAGCCGGCCGCGGCGGACGCCGTGGTCGTCGAGCCCTCAAGCCGCTCCTCGATGGATCTGCTCCTGCGAGAGCTGCGCGGCCGGACGGGGCTGGTGCTGCTCAACGCCTGGAACCCCTCCGTCGAGGAGGCGTCCCGGTCGTGGGGCTCGGCGCTCCCCTTCGGCACGGTGAGCACGGATCACGCGGCGATCGGCCGCATCCAGGGCGAGCAGATCCTTCGGCTCGGGCGGGGAGGGCCGGTCCTGTGCGTCACGGGCCCGCGTCGCTCCTCGGCCGCCCAGGAGCGGCTCGAGGGCCTGCGCGCCACGGTCGGCGCCGAGGCCGACCTCGTGGACACCGAGGCCGGCGAGTGGACCGAGGCCGCCGGGATCATGGCGTTCGGCGACTGGTACCGCGTCTTCAAATCCAGGAACCCCGCGCTCGCCGCGGTGGCGGCGCAGAGTGACGAGCTGGCGGTGGGAGCGGGGAGCGCGATCCGGGCCCTGAGCGACTCGGGGCACCGGGTGTCACTCGCCGCCGCGAAGCTCCTCGGCGTCGACGCCTGCCCGGGCTACGGCCGGCGCCTCGTGGACGAGGGCACGCTCGCCGCCAGCATCGTGACGCCGGCCAACACGGGACTGGCGATCGAGCTCCTCCACCGCTTCTGGGCGGAAGGCCGGCCGCTTCCCCTTCGCTCGTTCACCGCGCCGAGCGCCTACCCGCCCGCGTGACGCCCGGCCGACCGGCCGACCGGTAGCCTCGCCCCGGCGTCCGATTCGTGCTAGCGTCACCACACACACCAGCCACCTGGGGCGCCCCGACGCGCGGGGCTGGGAACGGAAGGAGCCGAAGGAAACATGAAGAAGCTCGCGCTGCTGTTCGCCGCCGTCGCCGTAATCGCCCTCGCCAGCGCGCCAGCGGCGCAGGCCGCGGCGGACGGCAAGGCCCTCTTCGACGCCAAGTGCGCCATGTGCCACGGCAAGGACGGGGTGGCGAAGCCCATGGCGAAGGGCTCGGCCAACTTCAACGACGCCAAGTGGCAGGAAGCCACAAAGGCCGAGGCGATCGAGACCGTGATCACCGACGGCAAGGGCAAGATGAAGGGCTACAAGGACAAGATGAGCGCCGAGGAGATCAAGGCGGTCGGCGCCTACGTGAAGACGATCAAGTAGTCGACGCTCGTCCTCGCGAAGGCCCCGCGTCCGGCTCTGCCGCCGCGGGGCTTTCGTCTCTTCAGCCCCGCCGCCGGGTCGCGACCCCTCACCCGAGGGCCTGGCACCGGAAGTCGAGCGGCGTCCGGCCGGTCCACCGCTTGAACGAGCGGTGGAAGGCGCTCGACTCGGAGTAGCCGAGCAGGAAGGCGATCTCGGCCAGCTCCATCCGGGGGTCCCGGAGGTGGGCGACGGCGAGATCCTGCCGCACGGAGTCGAGGAGCTGGCGGAAGGAGGTGCCCTCGCTTTCGAGCCGTCGAGCGAAGGTTCGCACGCTCATGGCCAGCTGCCCCGCCACGCGGTCGACCGAGACTCTTCCCGACGGAAGGTCGTCCTTGACGAGGAGCCGGGCGCGAGCGGAGACCGACGGGTCCTCGCGGACGCCCACCAGCAGCTTGTCGAGCTGTCGTCCGAGGAGGGCGGCGAGAGCGACGTCGGCTCCGCGCATCGGCCGGGCGAGGTCGGCCCTCGCGATCAGGAGGCCGATGACCGGCTGCTCGAAGCGGAGCGGGCAGGCGAAGAAGCGCCGGTGCTCGTCGAGGCGCGCGGGAGGAGGATGGGCGAAGCTCGCGTCCAGGGGTGCCATGTCGGAATGGCAGGTGTCGCGCGCCAGGCGCAGCCAGGTGGCGAGAAAGAACTCGGTCTGGTAGCGGTTGACCGGATGGCCCGGGGGCACCGACCCGGTGAGCCGCGCGCCCCCGCCCTCCGGCGCGAGGCGAATCGTGACGCGGTCGTGCATGACCCGCGCGTAGCGGGCGACCTGGCCGAGGGCGTCGCCGAGGGTGGGGCTCGCGCGGAACGCGTACTCGAGGACGTCGAGCGCGGCCGGGGTACGGGCCTCGGCCACGTGAACGCCGATCGCCTCGTCCCCCGTCGCCTCGGCGGCGAGCCTCCAGACCTCGCGCGGGACTCCCTCGGGAAGGCGCTGCTCCGGGTGGGTGAGGTCCACGCCCTCCAGAGCGGCACGGCGCCGGATCGGGGCCGTGTCCACCCCGCGCTCCTCGAGGTAGCGCATCAACACCCGCATGCCCCACGCCACGACCGTGGCGTGCCCGGGAGAGCCTCGCGGTGCCTCTTTCGGACTCATCTGGAGACGGCTCGGGCGCCTCTGGCCGAAAGTGTCAACGGATAGGCAGGCCGGGTCAAGGGTCTCGCCTGCCTCCTCTCGTATCCTCCAACACACACGACAACCGATGCCGTTTGGAGGGGAGCAGGAGTGCACAAGGACTCGATGGACTGGCGTCGTCCGGTGATGCGAATGGACACGCACGAGATGGGACCGGGCGATCCGCCGCGGACGCCCCTGGGCCACCCCGTGGTTTCGCGCCACGACGCCCTTTCGGAGCGGATCCGGGAGGACCTGCGAGCCTACGGCCGCGAGGCCCTCTTTCCGCCGTCGGCGTACCGGCTGCAGGCCCTGTACCTGGACTTCGGCCGGGCCGCGCCAAAGGAGCACCTGGTGGAGTCGGTGCTCCGGGCGCTCGACGTCCCTCGCGAGGCCGCGGCGCCCGCAGTGAGCGACCCGCGCCTCCTGGACGCGGAGCGCCAGGCCTTCGGGGACCTCGACGACGAAGACGCGACCCGCGTGGGCGAGCGGGTGGCGCGGCTGTCCCGCCGCGCCCTGTTGACCGCTCTCGTCTTCAACGCGCACTTCTGGAACGCCAGGCTGGCGCTCGAAGTGGTGGGGGGAGAGACGCTTCTCGAGCGACTCGCCCTCGGCACCTGCGCGTTCGTGGCGGAGCGTCGGATCGGCCGGAGCCTCGGCGGCGAGCTGCGGTACTACGCGCCGATCCGCGAGCGGCGGCAGGCCTTCTGCGCCGACCACTGCCTGCCCGCCGTCGGTCCACGCCCGTCCGACGACCGGCCGTGCCTCCCGGCGCGCACCGCGGTCGACTGCGGGATGCTCAGGGTCCTCGAGGGGTTTCGCTTCTTCGCCTCCTTCCCGGAGGAGTAGAGAGGGGCGCTTGCCGGCCTCGCCCATCCCTGAGATTCTCGGGGGATGTCCCGCCGGTTCATCGAGGTCGACAAGGCCCGCCAGAACAACCTGAAGGGCGTCAGCGTCCGCGTCCCGATCGGCGCGGTCACCGCGGTGACCGGGGTGGCGGGGGCCGGCAAGTCCTCGCTCGCCTTCGACGTGCTCTACGCCGAGGGCCACCGGCGCTACGCCGAGACCTTCTCCCCCTACGCCCGGCAGTTCCTCGAGCGGCTCGACCGGCCGCGGGCCGAGCGGATCGAGGGCGTGCTGCCGGCGGTGGCGGTGGACCGCACGGCGCCCGTCCGCACCTCGCGCTCGACGGTCGGCACCATGACGTCGGTCGCCGACTACATGCGGGCGCTCTACGCGCGCGCGGCGACGCTCCACTGCCGTCAGTGCGGTCAGCCCGTCCGGCGCGACACGCCGTCCTCGATCTTCGACGCGCTCGTCGGGGCGGCCGAGGGCCGGACCGCCCTCGTCTGCTTCCCGCACCGGGTGGGTCGGAAGGTCGGGACCGGCGTCGTCCGCGAGGCTTTCGAGAAGGCGGGCTTCCGCCGGGTGCTGGAGGATGGCGAGGCGAGACGGATCGAGGAGGCGCGTCTGCACCCCGAGAACGGCGTGATCAAGGTCGTGCTCGACCGCGTCGCGGTCGAGCACGGGCAGCGCCAGCGGATCGTGGACTCGCTCGAGGCGGCCCTGCGCCACGGCGAGGGGCGCGTCGAGCTGCGCGTCGAGGGAGAGACGGCGCCCCGCCGGTTCAGCGAGGCCCTCCACTGCGCGGCCTGCGACATCGCCTACGCCGACCCGTCGCCCGCCCTCTTCTCCTTCAACCACCCCGTGGGCGCCTGCGAGACCTGCAAGGGCTTCGGACGGACGATGGCGATCGACCCCGACCTCGTCGATCCCCGACGCCCGCAAGTCGATCGCCCAGGGCTGCGTCAAGCCGTTCCAGACGAAGCTTCTACAGCGACTGCCAGGACGACCTCGAGCGCTTCTGCCGGCGCGCGGGCCTGCCCGACCGACGTGCCCTACGCCGACCTGCCCGCGGAGACGAGGCGGCTCGTCTGGGAAGGCGAGCCCGGCGGCCGGCAGAGCTGGCAGAGGAAGTGGTACGGCGATCACCGGCTTCTTCCAGTGGCTCGAGTCGCGCACCTACCGGATGCACGTGCGCGTCTTCCTCTCGCGCTACCGCAGCTACGGCACGTGCCCCGACTGCGGCGGCTCGCGGCTCAAGGCCGAGGCGCGCCTCTTCCGCGCTCGACGGGCGCACCCTCCCCGAGGTCGAGGCGCTGCCGGTGGCCGAGGCCGAGCGCGCGTTCCGCGAGTGGCGGCGTCGCCCGGGAAGCGACCCCGCCTCGGAGCAGCTCCTCCACGAGATCCGCGGGCGGCTGCGCTTCCTCGTGGACGTGGGCCTCGGCTACCTGACGCTCGGCCGCCAGTCGCGCACGCTCTCCGGCGGCGAGGCCCAGCGCGTGACCCTCGCCACCGCGCTCGGCGGCTCGCTCACGAGCACGCTCTACGTCCTCGACGAGCCCTCGGTGGGCCTGCACCCGCGCGACGCCGGCCGGCTCTCCGCCGTCCTGCGGCGGCTCGCCGAGGCGGGCAACGCGGTCGTGGTGGTCGAGCACGACCCGGCCCTCATCGCCTCGGCCGACCACGTGATCGACCTCGGCCCCGGCCCCGGCCGCGAGGGCGGCGAGGTCGTCTACGAGGGCCCCGTCGCCGGCCTCCTCGAGGAGCCGCGCTCGAAGACGGGCGCGCACCTCGCCGGCCGGCTCGGGGTGCCGGGCCCGGCCCGGCGCCGGAAGCCCGACGCGGCCCGCCGCCTCCTCGTCCGCGGCGCTCGCGAGAACAACCTCAAGGACGTGACGGTGGACATCCCGCTCGGGCTCCTCGTCTGCGTCACCGGCGTCTCGGGCTCGGGCAAGTCCTCGCTCGTGGACCAGGTCCTCTACCGCAACCTGCGCCGGCACTTCGGCCTCGGCGAGTCGGAGCCCGGGGCGTGCGACGGCGATCGACGGCGGCGCGGCCCTCACCGGCGTCACGCTCGTGGACCAGGCTCCGCTCGGCGCCTCGTCCCGCGTGAACGCCGCGACCTACATGGGCGTCCTGGAGCCGCTGCGAAAGGCCTTCGCCAAGACGCCCGAGGCCCGCGAGCGCGGCCTCAAGCCGACCTCGTTCTCGTTCAACTCCGCGACCGGGGCCTGCCCGGTCTGCGAGGGCGCCGGGTACGAGAAGGTCGAGATGCAGTTCCTGCCCGACGCGTTCGTGAAGTGCGGGGCCTGCGACGGCCGCCGCTTCCGGCCCGAGGTGCTCGAGGTGCGCTGCCGGGGCCTCTCGATCGCCGACGCGCTCGACCTGCCCGCGGCCGACGTGGCGCGCCTCTTCGGCGACGCGCCCGGCGTGCGCGCCGGCCCTCCAGCCGATGCTCGACCTCGGCCTCGGCTACCTGTCGCTGTCGCAGCCGGCGCCGACGCTCTCGGGCGGCGAGGCGCAGCGGCTGAAGCTCGCGCAGGCGCTGGCCGAGGCGGGGACGGCGCCGGGCCGGCTGTACCTGCTCGACGAGCCGACCACCGGCCTGCACGCGGCCGACGTGGCCGTGCTCGTCGGGGCGATGCACCGGCTGGTCGAGGCCGGCCACTCGGTCGTGGTCGTCGAGCACGACATGGAGGTGGCGCAGGCGGCCGACTGGGTCATCGACCTCGGGCCCGGAGGCCGGCGACGACGGCGGCCGGGTCGTCGGCGAGGGGCCGCCGGAGGCGATCGCGAAGCTCGACACGCCGACCGGACGAGCCCTGGCCGAGGTCATCCGCCGCGGCCGCCGCCCGCCGACCGGCGCCCGCGACGGGGACGACCGGGATGCGCGCGCCCACGGGCGGCGCGCCGATCCCGCCCGGCCGACACCCGCGGGCGCGGCAGGAGCCATCCGCATCGTCGGCGCGCGCGAGCACAACCTGCAGCGCGTGTCACGGTCGACATCCCGCGCGACAAGCTGGTGGCCGTGACCGGCGTCTCCGGCTCGGGCAAGTCCACGCTCGCCTTCGACGTGCTGTTCGCCGAGGGCCAGCGGCGCTTCCTCGACTGCCTCTCGACCTACGTGCGCCAGTTCATCCGGCCCCTCGCCCGGCCCGAGGTGGATCGGCTCGAGGGCGTGCCGCCCACCGTCGCCCTCGAGCAGAAGCTCTCGCGCGGGACGCCGCTCTCGACGGTGGGCACGGCGAGCGAGGTCTACCACCACCTCCGCCTCCTCTGGTCGCGCCTCGGGACGGTCCACTGCCCGAAGTGCGGCCTGCCCGGGCAGGTCGTGGACGCGGCCGCCCTCGCCGCGCGCGTGGCCGAGGACTTCCCCACCGGCGAGCTGACCGTACTCGCCCCGCTCGTGCGGCGCCGCAAGGGCTTCCACCTCGACGCGATCGCCGCGGTGGCGAAGAAGGGCGTCGCCGAGGTGCGCATCGACGGCGCCTCCACGACGCGGCGAGGCCGCCGCGGGTCGACCGGTTCCAGATCCACGACGTCGAGGCGGTGGTGAGCCGGCTCGCCGCCGGTCGCGGCCGTTCCGGCCGCCTCGAAGAGGCGCTCGCCCGCGCCCTCGAGCTCGGCAGCGGCACCGTGACGGCGGTGGCCGGCGGCGTCGAGCGCTTCTACTCGACTCGCCGCTCCTGCCCGAGCTGCGGCACGGGCCTCCCCGCCCCCGACCCGCGCCTCTTCTCCTGGAGCCAGAAGTACGGGGCCTGCCCCGAGTGCGACGGCTTCGGCGCGCCGCGGGTCGAGGAGGACGGCGAGACGTCGCCGGGCCGAGGGTGTCGCCTGCCGCGCCTGCGGCGGCACGCGCCTGCGGCCCGAGGCCCGGGCGGTGAAGATCGGCGGACGGCACATCGGCGACGTGGCGGCGCTGACCGTGGTCGAGGCCCGCGCCTGGCTCGGCACGCTCGAGGGCCAGCTGCCCGAGGAGGTGCGCGAGCGCGTCTGGCCGGAGCTGACGCTGCGGCTCGACCTCCTCGACCGCCTCGGCCTCGGCTACCTCACCCTCGAGCGCGGGGCCGACACGCTCTCGACCGGCGAGGCCCAGCGCATCCGCATCGTGGCCGCCCTCGCCTCGAACCTGCGCGGCGTCTGCTACGTCCTCGACGAGCCGACGGTCGGCCTTCACCCGCGCGACGACGAGGCCCTGACGCAGGCCCTCCTCGGCCTGCGCGACCGCGGCAACACCGTGGTGGTGGTCGAGCACGAGGAGAGCGTCATCCGGGCCGCCGACCACGTGGTGGACCTCGGTCCCGGCGCGGGGCCGCACGGCGGCCGCCTCGTGGCCCAGGGCTCGCCGCGGGAGGTCGCCCGCGTGAAGGAGTCGGTCACGGGCCGCTGGCTGCGCGGCGAGGGCGAGCGCCCGCCGTGGCCGCGGCGCCCCCTGAAGGACGCCGACCGGCTCACCGTCGTCGGCGCCCGCCTCCACAACCTGCGCGACCTGACCGTGGACGTGCCGCTCGGCCGCCTGACCGTCGTGACCGGCGTGTCCGGCTCGGGCAAGTCCACGCTCGTGCGCGACGTGCTCTTCCGCGCGGCGAAGGCCCGCCTCGCCGGGAAGCGCCTGCCGCCGGTGCTGCGCGAGCTCTCGGGCCTGCGCGGGGTCGCCCGCGCGTTCGAGGTGGACGAGTCGCCGATCGGCCGCACCCCGCGGTCCGTGCCCGCGACCTACGTCGGGATCATGGACGCGATCCGGACGCTCTTCGCCGCGGTGCCCGACGCCCGCGCCCTCGGCTACGGCCGCAGCCGCTTCTCGTTCAACGTCAAGGGCGGCCGCTGCGAGCGCTGCGAGGGCCAGGGCCGCCTGCGCGTGACCATGGCCCTGCTGCCCGACACGTACGTCCCGTGCGAGTCCTGCCAGAGGCGCCGCTACAACGCCGACACGCAGGCGGTCCTGTTCAAGGGGAGATCGGTCGCCGAGGTGCTCGAGATGACGATCGACGAGGCGCGCGAGCACCTCTCCGCGGTGGGGGCCATCCGCCGGCCGCTCGACTTCCTCTCCGAGATCGGCCTCGGCTACCTGCAGCTCGGCCAGCCGTCGCCGACCCTCTCCGGCGGCGAGGCCCAGCGCATCAAGCTCGCGGCGGAGCTCACCTCGCCCGGGTTCGGCCCCTCGCTCTACGTCCTCGACGAGCCGACGACCGGCCTGCACATGGCCGACGTGGCGAAGCTCGTCACCTCGCTCCACCGGCTCGTGGACCGGGGCGACACCGTGGTCGTCATCGAGCACAACCTCGACCTGGTCGCCGCCGCCGACTGCGTCGTCGACCTCGGGCCGGAGGGCGGCGAGAGAGGTGGAAAGCTCGTGGCCTGGGGCGCCCCGGAGCAGGTGGCGCGGTCGAAGACCTCCCGGACGGCGCCGTACCTGCGGGCCCACCTCGGTCGGAAGGCCGGCGGAGAGCGTCCTGGCGTATAATGGCGCCATGAAGTACGCCAAGATTGGCGAGCTGAGAGATGGCCTCTCGCGCTACATCGACGAGGTCCGCGAGGGCAGCGAGGTGCTGGTCCTCGACCGCGACCGTCCGGTGGCACGGATCGTTCCGGCCGGGGGCTCTCTCGCGGCACCCTCCGGCGACGCCGAGCGGCTGCTCAGCCTGGAGCGGCGCGGCCTCCTCCGCCGGGGGAAGGGCCGGTACCCGGCGGTGCTGAAGCGCGCCCAGCCGGTCAAGGTGCGCGGCAGCGTGCTGGCCGACCTGCGGTCGGAGCGGGAGTCGGGCTGGTGAGGTTCTGGGACACCTCGGCCCTCCTGCCCCTCTTCGTGGCCGAGAAGGCGAGCGCGCGGGCCCGGTCGTGGCTGCGCCGTGACCCGGTGGTCGTCGTCTGGACCCTGACCCGCGTCGAGGTGCTGTCGGCCCTCGCCCGGCGGGAGCGGGAGGAGCCGTCTTCCGCAAGGGCCCTGATCCGTGCTCGGACGCGGGCCCTCGCCGCGTGGGAGGAGTGGTCGGAGATCGTCGCGCTCGAGCCCGTGCGCCGGCAGGCCGAGCGGCTCGTCTCCGTTCACCCCCTCCGGTCTGCCGACGCCCTGCAGCTCGGGGCGGCGCTCGTCGCCACCGATCTCGATCCCGGCGGACTCGAGCTCGTCACGTTCGACGAGAGGCTCGCCACCGCGGCCGAGAAGGAAGGCTTCTCCGTCCTCGGAGCCTGATCCGTCCGGACGGCGTGGGGATGCCGCCGGCCCCGCGGTGCTAGACTGCCGGCGTGATCCAGCGCGTCCGCTCCGTGCTCGAAGCCGACCCTCGCATCGCCTACGCGATCCTCTTCGGCTCGCGCGGGCGGGGGTCCGAGCACGATCGGAGCGACACCGACGTTGCCGTCGGGCTCGCCCGGGGGGCACGGCTCTCCGTCACCGAGATCGGCGCCCTCGTGTCGCGCCTCGAGTCCGCGGCCGGGGGACGGGTGGACCTCGTCCTGCTCGACGAGGCGGGCCCGGGCCTCGCCTACCGCGCGTTCCGCGACGGCCGCGTCATCGTCGAGAGAGACAGGAGCGCGCTCGTCGAGCGGAAGGCCCGAGCCATCCTCGAGTACCTGGACTTCCGGCCGGTCGAGGAGACGTTCACCCGTGCCGTGCTCGGGGCGAGCCATCGTGGTTGATCGCGCCATCGTCGCCGCGAAGGTCGCAGCAGTCCGCGACGCGGTCGAACGCATCCGCCGCGTTCTGCCCCCCGAGACGAGCACGTTCGAGGCCGATCGGACGACCCGCGAGGTCGTCATCCTGAACCTGTTCGTCGCCCTGCAGGAGACCGTCTCCCTCGCCACCCACTGGCTGGCCGACGCCGGGCTGGACGTGCCCGGCAGCTACCGGGAGATCTTCCTCGCCCTCGCCGAGCGAGGGAAGGTCCCGCGTGACCTCGCCGAACGCCTGGCGGCCGCCGCCGGCTTCCGGAACCTCGTGGCCCACCAGTACGGGGTCCTCGACCCCGCCCGCGTCCACGCCATCGCGTCGAAGGAGCTCGGCGACCTCCTGGACTTCTGCGCGCTCGTGAGCCGCGCGGCCGGCGCCTGACGCCCGCCCTCCGCCCGCGACGGGAGACCTCAGGTCGTGACGCGCTCGACGCGCAAGGCACAACCCGCCGGGTCCCACTCGGCCACGACCTTGCCGGCCGTCGGGATCCCGACGTACTCGGCCGGCCGCGTCGAGGCCATCGTCACGACGTCCTCGAGCGGCAGGCCCGTGAAGCGGACGGTGTTGCCGATGGCGACGTCGAGACGGAGCGCGGAGCCGGCGAGGTTCGGAGCGCCCGGGGCGGCGACGCGGCCGCTGGCGCTGAGCTCGACCTCCTGCCCGCCCAGCGTGTAGCGGCCGGGCGGCATCCCCGCCGCCGCGACCGCGTCCGTCACGAGGATCGAGCGGCCCGGCGTCTTCGCGCGGACCATGGACCTCACCGTCGCCGGCGGCAGGTGGTGCCCGTCCACGATGAAGCTCGCGAGCAGGCGGTCCTCGCCGAGCTGCTCCCAGATCACGTTCGGGTGGCGCGGCAGCATCTGCGCGCAGCCGTTGCCGAGGTGCGTGGAGAGCGTCGCCCCGGCGCTCACGGCGTCGGCGATCTGCGGCCCCGGTCGCTCCCGTGTGCCCGATCGCCACGCGGACCCTGCTCGCCGACCAGGTGCTCGACGAGCGGCAGCGCCCCCGGCGCCTCGGGGGCGAGCGTCACGAGCCGGATGCGGCCCTCGGCGGCCTCCTGGCGCCGGCGGAAGTCGTCCACGTCGGCCGCGCGGACGAAGGCGCGATCGTGAGCGCCGCGGGGGCCGTCCTCCGGGGAGATGTAGGGCCCCTCCATGTGGATGCCGGCGATCGCGGCGTGCGTCGTGCGGACGACGGCTCGCGCACACGCGGAGAACGTCTCGAGCGACGAGGTGATCAGCGTCGGGCAGGAAGCGGGTGACGCCGGTCTTCTCGATCGCCGCCACCGCCGCGAGCAGGCGCTCGGGGTCGAGCGCGGGGTCGCCGAAGTCCACCCCGGCGAAGCCGTTCACCTGGAGATCGAAGAAGCCCGGGAAGCTCGACGGTCCGCGGTCCCTGCACCATGTCGCCCTCCGGTGAATGCGGAGCGGCCGCCGCCCGCCCGCGCCGCCGGCGCGAGGGCGCGCCAGGGCGCCGGCCACCCCCGCCTTCAAGACGGCCCGCCGCGTTTCGTCCGGCATGCCCAGGCCTCCCGGCCGACGAGACCGCTCTATCGCTCGCGCACCACCCGCGGGACCGACGCGCCGGCCGACAGCATCAGGCTCACGCCGTCCTCGACGGAGAGGTCGGTCTCGATCACGTCCTCCGCCGGCAGCACCACCACGTCGCCCACGTAGAGGTGGTTCGTGGGAACGTAGACGGTGCACACCTCGTGCTCTGCCCCGTCCTTCCTCTTCAGGGTGAAGGTGCCCGTCAGGAACCCCGGAGTCGTTCGCCCCGGCAGCCGCGCCAGCACGAAGCGCTTGAAGGCGTTCTCCGAGCCCGGCCCCCCGATGCCTGACAGGACCTTCTTCGTCGTGCCGTAGACGACGCCGACCACGGGCACCGCGTCGAGCACCTGCTCCGCGCTGTCGAGGAGCCGCTTCAGCGGCCCGAAGGAGAAGAGGAATCCAGCCAGGAAGACGACGGCCAGGGTCGTGGCGAAGCCGATCCCGGGCACCGCGCGCCCGAGGATGGTCTCGGTGAGCGGCCCGGCCAGGCCGTCGACGAGCCGGAACAGCCACAGGAGCGCGTTCACCGTGAGGACGATGGGCACGACGACCACGAGGCCGCCGAGGAACAGGTTGCGGACGTAGCGCGACAGCGGGGGTCGAGGAGGAGAGGTCATCAAGCCGGTCGCTACGCTAGCACCCGCCGCGTGGGGCGTCTACCACGTCGGAACGTCCTTCCACCCAGGGAACGGGCCGATGTCGAGCTTGTAGCCTGTGGCCGCGGCCGCGTCCTCGACCACCTGCACGTTCGTCAGCGCCCGCAGCTTCGCCATCAGCGCGTCGTAGGGCAGGGTGTGAAAAGGCGGCTGGCTGACATCCGGCATCGGCCAGAGGCGAATCTCGGAGCCGGCCGCCGACGCGATCCAGCGCCCGTCGGGAGAAACGGCGACGTCGGTCACCGGGTCGTCGTGTCCCAGCAGCAGGTGCGGCTCCTCGCCCGTGACACCGCCGACCCTCACCACGCCGCTCGCGTCGCCGAGGACCAGGCGCTGGCCGGTGACGTCCAAGGCGACCGCGTGCGTGAGCCGCGCGCCGTGGGTCGGGAGGACGCGACGCATCCCGGTGACCAGGTCCAGAAGGACAATCTCGGCGTTGACGACGTTCAAGAAGTCGACTTCGTGTCGGCCCACCAGGGCGGCGACCCGGCGTCCGTCACCGCTCGCGGCGAGGGCGGCCCATCGTCCCGTTCCGCCGAGTAGGGTCGTGGCCTTCCCGACCTCCACGTCCCATCGCTTGATCCCGCCGTCGCCGGCCGTGAGAAGGCTGCCGTCGGCGGCGAACACCGCGTCTTCGATGCCTCCGGCGTAGGGGTCCGCGACGGGCTCTTCGCGTACAGGCCAGGCCCGCCAGCTCCCGGATGTGACGTCGACCACGAACAGCGACAGCGCCTCGGAAGGGGCGGCGTAGTTCGACCCGACGGCAAGGAGGGGCTTCGAGGGGTGGAATGCGACCCCGGACAGGGCCAGCCGGCGCCCGGCGAGGTCCACGAGCTTCCGCGCCGTGCCCCCCTCGATCGGCACGCGGTAGATCCCCATGAACGGCGACGCGATGACGAGGTCGTGGCCGGACGGATCAATGC
The DNA here is from genome assembly GCA_963697835.1 of uncultured Acidobacteriota bacterium. Lineage (GTDB taxonomy): Bacteria > Acidobacteriota > Vicinamibacteria > Fen-336 > Fen-336 > DATBSL01. The sequence continues at coordinate 1,654,584 of CAVOPG010000002.1, forward strand.
CCACGTCGTAGCACATGTAGTCACCGCCCACGGCCACCAGGCGCTGATGGCCCTGGCCGAGGCCGAGCGGCCACACCCGGGCTCCGTCTCGGGCGCAGGAGACCAGGGACCGGGAGTCCGGACTGAAGACCAGCCCCTTGACCGGCCCCTCCGTGTGCGCCCGCAGGACGCGGGCATGCGGAAAGGCGAGCGGCCAGAAGCCCGCGCCGCCGAGTTCGCCTCCAGCGAGCCACCGTCCGTCGGGGCTGAACGCCAGCTGCCGCCCGTGCTGAGCTTCGACCCGGAGGAGATGCAGTGGCGGCGCCTCCGGCGGGCCCACCAGGTCCCAGACGCGAAGGCCCTTTGCACCAGTGGACCACGCCAAGCGCTCCCCTGTCGCATCGAAGGCCAACGTCGCGAAGCGCATGGGGGGCGTACCCTTCGAGGAGCCGATCTCCCTCCAGGGCTCAACCGCCCACACCTTCACCTCCCCGTTCTCGTCGATGGACGCCAGGCGGTCGCCGTCGCGGTCGAACGCCACTTCCCTCAGCCGCCCGCTGTGCCGCCCGACGAGAGAGTCCGTGCCACCGGGCGAGCCGATACAGGCCGTTCTCCCAGCCGTACGCCATCCAGCGCAGCCGCGGGTCGATGTCCAGGGGGCGAATGCCGGGCTGGTCGAATCGCATGCCCGGGCGGGGGGCCCAACGGGCGAGGACCTGCGGCCCCGCGCTCCCCGGGCGCCACGCGCGCACGACGCGCTCGCGTGCGCCGGGTCGAGCGGGCCCGCAGGTCGCGAAGCCGCCGTCGGTGAGCAGTCGGAGATGGTGGACTTCCCCCGGGTAGGAGCGAAGCTCACGCCCGTCGAGCGACAGATCTCTCACGCGGTCATCGCCCGGCAGCCAGGTCAGCAGTTCGGGCGGCGTCCCCAGCGGCACCGTGGATCGGGCATCGGCCATCGTCGGCTGAACGTCGAAGGAGCGGACCGTTCCATCTCTCGAGAGCACCGCGACGCGTTGCGTGAAGCCGCTGCAGGCGACCCACGCGCCGTCCGGGCTGAACGCGAGGCGCGAGCAGTCGATGCCGTGACGCAGGACGCTGACGACCGGTCCGCGCCACAGGGCCTCGAGGGCGAGGAGCCGCGCCTCGATCGTGTCGGCCACCTCGAGGCTCTTCCGGGCGAAGGCCAGCGCGGCGGTGGGATAGGGATCGAGCTGGCTGCGTCCCAGCGCCACGAGCTTGCTGGCCCGCGCCAGCCGTGTCTGCCGTGCCGCTCGTTCGGCCTCCAGGACCGCCTCATGCCTCGACCAGCTGACGACGATGGCCACCGTGCTCAGGCCGACGAGCGTCACCGCTACGGCCGCTCGGCGCAGCAGGCGCCTGCGTCGCGCGCGGTCGATCATCGCTCGCGTGAACTGCTCCTCGACCGCCGTCAGCTGCCCCGGGGTAGCGCTCTCTCCACAGCGTCGTACTCGCGGAAGGAGGTGCCCGACCACAGGAGGTCGGCGGGGCGGCCCTTCTCGTCCCACAGGTGCGCGGCCTGCTTGAGCTGGTCGCGCAGCAGCGCCCCTTCCGCGTCCTGCGCCTGCCAGCGCACCAGCCGCAGCCAGGACCGGAGCAGCGACTCGTGGACGATCTCGATGCGGTGGCGACCGGGCGACGGGCCCGGGGAGGTGGCTTCGCCTGCGCCCTCCGCGAGGGGCAACTCCCACGACGTCAGCAGCCGCGCCGCGACCAGCTGCCCCAGCACCTCCTCGGCGGCCCTGCGGTCCGCGAAGACCGAGAGCAGCTCCTCGCGGTCGCACGCCGCGCGCGTCCCCTGCGAGGTCACGAGGTTGCGGAAGATCTCGCGCACCATCCCCTGCCGCTCGGCTCCGATCCGCTCCAGGGTCGCCTCCGCGTGCCGCGCGAGCGCCCCCGCCACCCCGCCGAGTCTCCGCGTAGGCCCGTGGGTCAGGAGCTTCCTCTCCCGGTCCCGCTTCTCCCAGAGGCGCGAGACCGCGAACGCGAGAAGCGGCAGCGCTCCACGCTCCCCCTCCACCGCGGCCGTCATCTTGCCGACGAGCCCCTCCTCGAAGCGGAATCCCTCGGCCTTCGCCGGCTCCTCGAGCGCGCGGCGCAGAGCCTCTCCGGCCAGCGGACCGAGCGGGGTCAGCTCGGCGAAGACCGGCGCCAGCGCCTCGTGCTCGTGGCAGCGCATGAGGAAGTCGTCCCGCATCGAGAGGAGCACGTGGACCCCACGCCTCGCCGGCGAGGCGACCCAGCAACGCCGCGAAGCGCGCCTGCGCCTCCGCCGGGCAGAGGGTGAAGAGCTCCTCGAACTGGTCCACGACGAGGAGGGCTTGCGCGTGGGCCTTCCTCCAGCGCGACACGACCTCGAAGACGACGTCCGGATCCTCGAACCGCACGAGCTGCCGCAGCGCCTCGACGTCGCCCTGCAGCTCGGGGGCCAGCGCCTGGCCCAGCATCAGCAGCGGTGAGCTCCCCGGCGTCGTGACGACCGCCGCCCAGCCTGCCGGCCGGGACGCCACCACCCCCGCCCGCACGAAAGACGTCTTGCCCGCCCCCGACGGCCCGATCACAGCCAGGAGCCGCCGGGCCCGGATGCGTTGCCAGAGCGCCTCGACCTCTCCCTCGCGGCCGAAGAAACGCCCCGCGTCCGACTCCGTGAACGAGCCGAGGCCAGGGTAGGGGCTCGCGCCGTCCGTCTCCGCCGCCGAGACCGCTGTCGGCTTCTCCAGCACCGCCTCCAGCGCGAGGGCCAGGTCGTGCGCGGAGTCGAACCGATTCTCCGGCTGCTTCTCGAGACAGCGCCGCACGATGCGGTCCACCGGCCTCGGCAGCGGGCCCGAGGCCGTTCGCATCGGTGGCGGGTCTGCGTTCAGGATCGCCGAGATCGTGTCCGCCGCCGTCTCTCCCGCAGAACGCACGCTTCCCCGACAGCGCCTCGTAGAGAATCGCCCCCAGCGCGAAGATGTCCGACCGCGCGTCCGCCTCCTGCCCCCGCGCCTGCTCCGGCGAGAGGTACCCGGGCGTCCCCATCACGACACCCGCCGCCGTCTGCGTCCGCTCGGCCCCCGCCTCCGCCCCCTCTCCCCGCGTCAGCTTCGCCAGCCCGAAGTCCAGGATCTTCACGAAGCCGTCCGACGTCAGGAAGAGGTTCTCCGGCTTGAGGTCCCGGTGCAGGATCCCCCGCCCGTGCGCCGCCTGCAGCCCGCGGCACACCTGCACTCCCGTCTCGACCGCCGACCGCAACGGCAGCGGCCCGCCCCGCAGCCGCTGCCGAAGGCTCTCGCCCTCGAGTAGCTCGAACACGACGTAGGGCTCGGCTCCCCGTGTCCCCACGTCGAACACCGCGAGGACGTTCGGATGGGATAACGACGCCACCGCACGAGCCTCGTCCTCGAACCGCCGCAGCCGCTCCGCGCTCGGCGCCGCGTCCGCCGTGATCACCTTGATCGCGACGTCGCGCCCCAGCCGCGGGTCACACGCGCGGTACACGTCTCCCATCCCCCCGGCCCCGACGAGACCGAGGATCTCGTACGGCCCGAGCCGGTCACCGGTAGCCAGTGACATGGGCGTCTCGCTGGAGGTCGCTTGTCCAGGGAACTATAGACCCCGGCCGCGCTGAGGGATCCCCACTTTCTCGCCCGGCGCACGACCCGGTCCCGGGGACCGCACCATTGCGGAATATCATGAAATCGGTAATACTGAATCTCATGAAGCGTTCAGCGAACGTGGTGCAGCTCTCCCCGCGGGGTCAGATCACGCTGCCCGGACCGGTGCGAAAGGCCCTCGGCCTCGAGCCCGGAGACAACCTGGTGGTGTCTGTCGACGGCGAGCGGGCGGTGATCGAGCCCGCGGTCGTCGTGCCCATCGAGCGCTACACCGCGGAGCGCACGAAGGAGTTCGAGGAGGCCGCTCGGCTGTCGCCCGACGAGATCCGCAAGGCGCGCCGGAAGTGGCGCCTCTGACCGTCTTCCTCGACGCGAACGTGCTCTTCTCGGCGGCCCTGGGCGGCCCGGCCTTCGAGCTGATCTGGGAGCTGGCGCGCCGGGGGAGGATCCAGCTCGTGACGAGCGCTCACTGTCGCATCGAGGCCGCCGCGAACCTGGAGAGAAAGCGGCCCCGGTCGGCGCCTGGGCTCGGCCGCCTCCTCTCGGAGATGAGTCTGGCGCCAGAGCCGCCCTCGGAAGCGCTCGCCTCAGCTCGGCGCCTCGTGGCGGAGAAGGACGCGCCGGTGCTCGCGGCCGCACTGGCGGCGCGGGCGAACGTGCTCGTCACCGGGGACCTGAAGCATTTCGGCGCGCTCATGGACAGAGGCGACCTGCCGCTCCGGATCCGGTCGCCGCGTGCCTTCCTGCTCGAGGGCCCGTGACCCAGAACGGGCTCAGGCGCGCTGGCGCTCGAAGATCGCGCGGACGGCCTGGAGCGTGTCGGCCTCCGCGGCCGTCTTGTCGGTCCGGTAGCGCTTCACGCGGGCGAAGCGGAGGGCGAGGCCGGCCGGGTAGCGCGGCGACTCCTGCACGTCGGCGAACGCGATCTCGGCCACCAGCTCGGGCCGGACGTGCACGGTCCAGCCGTCCGTCGAGACCTGGAGCGAGGAGAGCCTCTCGGTCTGCCACTCGAGCATCTCGTCGGTCAGGCCCTTGAACGTCTTGCCGAGCATGACGAACTGGCCGCTCTCCGCGTCCCGGGCTCCGAGGTGCAGGTTCGAGAGCCACCGCGACCGCCGGCCGCTGCCCCTCTCGACGGCGAGGACGACGAGGTCGAGCGTGTGCGCGGGCTTCAGCTTCAGCCAGTGGAAGCCGCGCTGGCCGGCGGCGTACGGCGCCGTCAGCGACTTCGCCATCAGGCCCTCGTGCCCGGCGTCGATCGCCCGCTCGAAGAAGCGCTCGGCCTCTTCCGGCGTCGCGCGTCACGAGGCGGGGCAGGAGCGACCGCGGGCTCGACGAGCCGCTGCAGCCGCTCGATCCGCTCGCGCGTAGGGGATCGAGACGAGCGGGCCCCTCGCCTTCGAGGTACAGCAGGTCGAAGAAGAAGGACGACAGCGGCATCGTCGCGTCGCGCGGCCTCGACGTCCCGGCTGCGCCCGAGCCGACGCATCGTCTCCTGGAACGGCCGCGGCCGCCCGTCCGGGCGCAGCGCGAGCGCCTCGCCCTCGACGACCGGCCTCCCGCACGGGCAGCGCCCGCGCCCACTCCACGACCTCGGGCACGCGGGCCGTCACGTCCTGGAGCTGCCGCGTGAAGACGCGCACCTCGTCGCCCGCGCGGTGGACCTGGAGCCGCGCGCCGTCGAGCTTGTACTCGAACGCCGCCTCGCCGAGGCGCTCGAGCGCCTCTTCCGCGTCGCCGGCGGGGCTCGCCAGCATCGGCGCCACCGGGGACAGGAGGCGCAGCGAGAAGCGACCGAGGCCGGCCGCACCCTCCTCGAGCGCCGCGCGGGCCAGCTCCCCGACGCCCGGCGCGTACATCGCGGCCCGCCGCACGTCCGACGGAGGCGAGGCCCGCGGCGCGCGCGATCGCCTCGATCACGAGGCCCTCGAGCGCTCCCTGCCGCACCTCGCCCATCAGCAGCTCGACGAGCAGGCGGCGGCCCGGCTCGTCGGTGGCCTCGAGCAGCGCGCGCAGCGACGCGCAGCCGACGGTCGGCCGAGCCCGGCCCCGTCTCGCGCGGCGACGGCCGGTCAGGGCCTCGTCCACGCGCGCGAGCGTCAGCGGCTCCCCGACCGCCGGCCCTGACGGCATCGCGGGCTCGAGCGTCCGCCAGCCCACGCCGATCCGGCCCTGCGGGAGCGAGCCGGTCAGGTAGAGAGCGAGCAGCTCGCTCGTCCGCCCGCGGGTCTGTCGCAGGGCCTCGGCGATGAGCGCCACCTTCTCGCTCTTCTTCGAGGTCGCGCGCACGCGCCCGACGAGCTCGACAAGCCCGGCCCACTCCACCCGACAAGAATAGCGTGCCGGGCTGCCATCCCGAGGGACTCCCGGTGCTCCTCGGGTGACGGGGCATAATGGGCCGACACCCGGAGGTTCCCCGATGTCCCTGCACGAGCTCGCCGGAAAGCCGGCGCCTCGCTCCTTCCTCGTCAACGTCCCGCGCCTCGTCTCGGCGTACTACGCGTTGACGCCCGGACCCCTCCGACCCCGGCCAGCGCGTGGCGTTCGGCACCTCCGGCCACCGCGGCTCGTCGCTCAGGGGCAGCTTCAACGAGGACCACATCCTCGCGACGAGCCAGGCGCTCGTCGAGCACCGCCGCTCGCGCGGCATCACCGGGCCGCTCTTCCTCGGCATGGACACGCACGCGCTCTCCGAGCCCGCGCTCGCCACGGCGCTCGAGGTCTTCGCCGCCCACGGGGTCGAGGTGCGGATCCAGGCGGGCCGGCGCTACACGCCGACGCCGGCGATCTCGCACGCGATCCTGACGTGGAACCGGGGCCGCACGGCCGACCTCGCCGACGGCGTCGTCGTCACCCCGTCCCACAACCCGCCGGACGACGGCGGCTTCAAGTACAACCCGCCCGACGGCGGCCCGGCCGGCACGGACATCACGAAGGCGGTCGAGTCGCGGGCGAACGCGATCCTGGAAAGCGGTCTCCGCGACGTGAAGCGCGTGGCCTTCGAGAAGGCGCTGCGCGCCGCGACCGACGCGCGAGCACGACTTCGTGGGCCCGTACGTCGCGGACCTGGCGAACGTCCTCGACATGGACGCGATCGCCGGGGCGAAGCTGCAGATCGGCGTCGACCCTCTCGGCGGCGCCTCGGTCGGACTACTGGGGCCCGATCGCCGAGCGCTACCGCATCGCCCTCGACGTCGTGAACCCGGTCGTGGACCCGACCTTCTCGTTCATGACCCTCGACAAGGACGGGAAGATCCGGATGGACTGCTCGTCGCCGTACGCGATGGCGGGCCTCATCGGCCTGAAGGACCGCTTCGACGTGGCCTTCGGCAACGACGCCGACACCGACCGCCACGGCATCGTCACGCCCGACGCGCGGGCCTCCTGAACCCGAACCACTACCTCGCGGTCGCGATCGCCTACCTCTTCCGCCACCGACCCGGCTGGCGCGCCGGACGCCGCGGTGGGCAAGACGCTCGTCTCGAGCTCGATGATCGACCGCGTGGCGACGGACCTCGGCCGGCGCCTCGCCGAGGTGCCGGTGGGCTTCAAGTGGTTCGTGGACGGCCTCGTGGACGGCTCCTTCGGCTTCGGCGGCGAGGAGAGCGCCGGGGCGTCGTTCCTGCGCAAGGACGGCACCGTCTGGACGACCGACAAGGACGGCATCCTGCTCGACCTGCTCGCCTGCGAGATCCGCGCCGTCACCGGCAAGGACCCGGGCGAGCTCTACCGCGAGCTCGAGGGCCGCTTCGGCTCGCCCGTCTACGAGCGGATCGACGCGCCGGCCACGCGCGAGCAGAAGGCGGCGCTCGGGAAGCTCTCGCCCGAGGCCGTGAAGGCCGACACGCTGGCCGGCGAGCCGATCGTGGCCCGGCTGACGCAGGGCGCCGGCCAACGACGCGCCGATCGGCGGGCTCAAGGTCGTCACCGAGAACGGCTGGTTCGCGGCCCGGCCCTCGGGCACCGAGGACGTCTACAAGCTCTACGCCGAGAGCTTCAAGGGCCGCGACCACCTGAGGCGCATCCAGGACGAGGCCCGGGCGATCGTCGCCACCGCGCTGTCGGCCTGACGCCCTGTCATCCCGAGTGACACGTTCCGGTTTCGACTTCGGCTCCGTCCTCGTCGCACGTCGAGAAGCGTCAGCCGGTACGGGCGGCGACCGCCTTCAGGACCGTGTCCCGCATCAGGGCCGCGCGGGCGGCGAGCGCGTCCGCCTCCTCGGCGGTGGCCTTGCGGAACGGCTCGTCCTCGATGCCGGGCAGGTTGATGGCGACGTTGCGGTAAGGCGCCCCAGATGCCGGTCTCGAGGGCCCTCGCCCCCACCTCGAGGTCCGAGCGCGAGGCCGGGTTGCCGTGCGCCGCCATCTCGGCCATCGCCTCCCAGCAGCGGTCGGCCGTCCGCATGACCTCGAGGGGCACCTGCACCGCGGCCTTCAGGCCGTCCTGCATCGCCGCGTGGCGCGCGGCCTTCTCCTCGGCGGTGTCCTTCGGCATCCCGACCGCGGCGAGGTAGGCGTCGAAGGCACGCGTGTCGCGGTCGATCATCGGCAGGAGGTCCTTCATCCCCTCGTGGAGCGGAGGGATGAGGCGCCGCATCACCGCGTCCTTGCTCGTCGAACTTGCGCTTCCCGTAGGTCATCCAGCCCGACCATGGCCCCGAGCGCCGCGCCCATGGCCGCGATGAGCGCCGAGGCCGAGCCGCCGCCCGGGGCCGGCGTGCGCGAGCCGAGCAGCTCCACGAAGCCGCGCACGCTCATGGACGCGAGCGGCTCTTCCTCCGCCTTCGGGATCATGTACTCGATGATGCGCTTCTCGGGCACGAAAGGCTGCACGGACGAGAGGCCGAGCCGCTCGACCACGAGGCGGATCTTCTGCCGCTCGTCGAGGATGAAGAGGTTCTCCTTCGCGACGTAGTGGTCGGCCGCCATCAGCATCGCCTGGAGCGGGATGAGGCCCACGAGCTCCGACCCCGCCACGGCGAGGTGGAGGGCCCTCGCCTCCTCCGCGCAGGCCTCGAACGCCGACGTGCGGCGGCGTCGTCCGGTAGTCCTCGAGGTTGATCGAGACCTGCGCCAGGCCGTACTCCTCGACCCACCACCCGATCGCCCGCACCGCCTTCAGCCGGCCCGGCTCCCCGGGCCCCCGGCCCTGCTCGCGGACGTTCGAGCGCGATGCGGTGGGCCTGCTCCTTCGTCCCGAGCACGTTCACGTTGTAGGCGATCAGGAAGTCGCGCGCACCCGCGCAGGTCGCGCCCCACTGCGGGACGAACTCGGCCGGCCCGTAGTCGGGCGCCCACTCGGGCCGGCCGATCCGGTCCGCGATCGCCTCGTACTCCCCCGCCCGGATCTGCTGGAGCGTCCGGCGGTGGTCGGCCTTCGCCGCGTGGCCGTAGAGGTAGACGGGGATCCCCAGCTCGGCCGCCGCGCGCCGGCCGAAGTCGTTCGCCAGGGCCACGCAGTCGTCCATCGTCACGCCCGACACCGGGACGAACGGGCACACGTCCATGGCCCCGACTCGGGGGTGCTCGCCCTTCTGCGTCCGCATGTCGATGCCGGCACGGGCGACGCGCGCCGCCGCGAGAGCGCCCTCGACCACGGCCTCCGGGGGCGCCCACGAAGGTGTAGACCGTGCGGTTCGTGGATGCGCCGGGGTCCACGTCGAGCAGCGTGCACCCGGCCGTGGCTCGGATCGCGTCGGCGATCTCGTCGATCACGGCCCGGTCGCGTCCCTCCGAGAAGTTCGGCACGCACTCGACGAGCTGGCGCATGGTCACTCCCGTTGCCGGCCAAAGGGTAGGGGGCACGGCTACGGCGGGTCAAGCCGGGGTCAGGTCTTGGATCAGAGCATGCTGCATTTCAAGATCTGACCCCGGCCGGTGCCCGGCAGCTCGACGGGTGTCGACTACGACGTGCGGGTGGTGCGGCCCTCTAGGCCTGCTCCCTGATCAGCGCCTCGATCGCGGCGCGGTCCTCGCCCGAGAGGCTGAGGAAGCGCACGCCCATCCCGAAGTTCGGCATGGTGTGCACGACCTCGGCGGCCACGCTGACCTCCCGCTGGCCGGCCTGGAAGCGCAGGGCCAGCTTCGTGCCCGGCGGGAGACCGTTGATCGAGTCGAGGAAGGCGCCGGTCGTCGAGAGGTCGCTCATGCGGGCCGCGACCGGCGTCTCCGTCTCGTCCAGGGTGTGGCACTCCAACTCGACCACGTTGGAGACCCGGGGGGAGAGTCGTTTCGCGTCGCTCATCCTCCCCGGTGTAGCACACCTGCGGTCCGCCCTCCAAGGCCCGGGCGCACACCGCGCCGAGCTCAGCGCGGGGCGGCGAGGCCGGCGCCCCTCAGCCAGCGGATGTAGGCGGTGACCTGCCGTACCTCGTCCTCGCTCACCCGGTCAGCGTAGGCGGGCATGCGGATCGACTGCCGCCGAAAGAAGAATGCCGCCACCGGGTTCTCGCGCAGCCGCTTCGGGCCGCCGTCACGGATCCACTCGCGGATCTCGGCGTCGTCGCGCGCCAGATCCTCGAAGTCCGCTCCGCTCCAGGACGGGACGTAGCCCTTGAGCGACCCGGGGTTCGGCGTATCGAAGCGACCCTGCGGGCCGTGGCAGGAGAAGCAACCGAGGCGAGCCGCCACGTCCCGGCCCGCCGTCGCCGCCTCGGGGAGAGGATCGAAATCGGAGACGGCCTTGACGTACGCGACGAGGTGATCGACCTCCCCGGGCGTGAGCCGGTCGCGCCAGGCGGGCATCTGCAGCAGCGGGGCGGGCCCGGCGTCCGGCTCCTCGCGGAGGCGACGGGGCTTGCCGTCGAGGATCCACTCCCGGATCTCGGCCTCGGTCCGGGCGTACTCCACCACGTCGTCGTGGTCGAAGGAGGGGGCGCTACCGATCCCGCGCGTGCCGTCGGGGTCGGCGAGGCGCCCGCCCGGGCCGTGGCACGACAGGCAACCGCGCTCGGAGGCGAGGCGGGCGCCCCGCTGCACCGGCCCGACGTTGTGCGACCGCCACCACGCCAGCGTCCCGAGGCCGGCGAGGGCAAGGAGCACGGGCAGCACGAGCAGTAGCCGGCGCATCGGTGGACCGGAGTGAGAGGGGTTTGGGATCGTCTCTCCGGGGACCTGAGCGGCGCCGGGACGGCGTAAGAGGCCGGCGCGCCCGGGAGAGAGCCCCCCGGCGACAGGAGCGAGAGACCTCAGTTGAAGGTGACGGTGTGGCTCGTGCGCGCTATCCGTGCTGGACTACTTCGACACGCGCTGGTTCGCCGGCGATCGAAGCGATCTCGGCCGCCGACAGGTCGACGGTGTGGGTGTGGGTCGCGGTGCCCTGGATGTCCAGGCTGATGGCGGCGCCAGCCGTCAGCTTCGCGCCGGCGATCACGGCCGAGTGCCCGTGGTTGTCGGAGATCGACCCCACCTTGTCCCCGCTCGCGGGGTCGGAGTGGGGGTGGGCGACGGCGTGGAGGGCGAGTACGACGAGCCCCCGCACGCCGACGACGAGATCGTGATCGCGACACCGCTCAGCATCGCGAGCGCCGAGGCCACCGTGAACTCGCGCCGTGAAAGACCCTGTTCCTTGGACATCTCATCCTCCGTTCGAAGACCGCCCCCGGTCAGAAGAACTTCCGCGTCAGGTTGAAGCCGATGAACCAGCCGTCCAGCCCCTGGGCCCCCCGCGCGACCTGGGCGGGGGTCGTCCCCAGTGCGTTCGAGAAGTTGAGCTGGAAGGTGTGCCCGCCCACCGTCCACTCGATGCCGAAGCTGGCGAGCGAATCCGGGTTGCCGGAGCCGAGGTCACCCTCGTACCCGGCGAGGCGCGGGTGGTATTCGCCGACGATCGCCATCGCCCGGGTGACGCGAACCCGCACGCCGAGGCCGAGCACCAGGGTGGAGTCCTCGTCGCCCGGCGCCGAAGCCACCACGCGCGTGTTCCCCACCCAGGACGGCACGACGTAGACCGCCCCTCGCGTCCCGAGCTTCCTGGAGACGACCACGGCGATCGACGGCGAGAACTCGTGGAGGGGCGCGCCCTCCGGCGGCACGTCGGTCAGCCCGAAGTTGTTCAGGCCCTCGATCGAGGCGGCGAGCGAGAGGCCCAGCGGGCTCTTCCCCTCGCGCAGCAGCTCCTGCTGGGCGTGGAGCTCGATGGTGCGGTCGCTCGTGCGGTAGATGCCGAGCTGCGTGCCGCGGAAGAGCCCGAAGCGGAGGCCGAGGCCGATCTGGGCACCGCCGTCGAAGCCGAAGAAGTCGGCGGCGAGGTCGGAGAAGCTGCCCTCGCCGAGCGGCCGGGCGAAGCGGTGGGTCAGGCGGAATGCGAGCTTGTGCTTCGGCAGGCGCAGGTTGGTCGGGAGGTCGATCACCGTGAAGTCGGGCTCGGCGCGATCGGTGTCCAGGTCCTCGTCGTAGCCTGGCGGCGCAGGCGTGGCCGTCGTCTGGGGCTGGGTCACGGTGGACGGACCGGAAGCCGCCGGGGCCTCCGCGGGCGCGGCCGCGGCCGGGCCGAGCCAGGCCAGCAGCGCCACCCCGGCGAGCGGGGACGCGGCCCTCACTGCGACTTCTCCGCCACCACGAGCTCCCCCTTCATGCGCTTGTGCCCCGACCCGCAGTACTCCGAGCACTCGATCGGGAAGGTCCCCACCCGCCGGGCCACGAACGAGACCCCCACGGCCTCGCCGCCCTTCGGGATCGCGACCTTCACGTCGTACGCCTTGATCGCGAGGCCGTGGTCGGTGTCCGCGGAGCGCAACACGAGCTCGACCACGTCGCCCTGCCGGACCTCGATCCGCGCGGGATCGAACTGGTAACGGGAAGCGGTGATCTCGAATCGGCGCGTCCCGTGCGCGTCCGCGGCGGCGGCCGGGAGACCGACGGACGCGAGCCCCAGCGACAGCACCCACGGCCCGAACCCCCCTGCTCGCCCCATCACCCACCGCCCTCCTGTCCAAGGGAGGAGGCAAGTCGCGTGCCGGGGGCTTCGCGTTGCGAGTCAGCGAGATGCGACGAGGCGCGGGGCGAGCCGCTTACGCCGGCCGAAAGCCGTTACCGGAGCCGTAAGCGCGTCGCTACTCGACCTTGTACTTCGCCAGGTAGTAGCTGAGGGCGCGCTGGCTGATGCCGAGGAGCTCGGCCGCGTCCTTCTTGATCCCGCCGGCCTGCCGCAGGGCGCGGCGCACCGATTCCTGCTCCGCCCATTCGACGTTGTCGTGCAGCCGCACCGAGGGCAGTACGCCCGGCCCCGCGCCGGACGGGGGCTCGATCGTCGAGATCGAGCCGGCGTCGATCACGGTTCCCGTCGTCGAGCACCACCGCCCGCTCGATCGCGTTCTCGAGCTCGCGCACGTTGCCCGGCCAGCGGCCGGCCGAGAGCCGCTCGAGGGCCAGGGGCTCGATGCCGTCGATCCGCCGCCCCACCCGCTGCGCGTGCTTCCGCAGGAAGTGCTCGACGAGGAGGGGAATGTCCTCGGGCCGCTCTCGCAGCGGCGGCAGCTCGATGGGGATCACGCTCAGGCGGTAGAAGAGGTCCTCCTGGAAGCGCCCGTCGGCGACCATCGTCCGGAGGTCGCGGTTGGTGGCCGCGATCACCCGCACGTCCACCGCCTCCGTGCGCTCGGAGCCCACCGGCTCGAACTCGCGCTCCTGCAGGACGCGCAGCAGCTTCGCCTGCACCGGCAGGCCGAGCGTCCCGATCTCGTCGAGGAAGATCGTCCCCCCGTCGGCGAGGGCGAAGCGGCCGCGCCGGTTCGCGGTAGCGCCGGTGAAGGCGCCCTTGACGTGGCCGAAGAGCTCCGACTCGAGGAGCGTCTCCGGGATCGCCGCGCAGTTCACCTTGATGAGCGGCCGGTCCCGCTGGGCGCTCCGCGCGTGGATGGCCCGCGCCGCCAGCTCCTTGCCGGTGCCGGTCTCGCCGGTGACGAGGACGGTGGACTTGGACCGGGCCACGAGCTCGAGCTGGCGCAGGACGTCCTGGATCGCGCGGCTCTTGCCCACGATGCCGTAGTGGCCGAAGTCCTCCTCGCGCTCGGACAGGAGGTACCGGTGCTGCCGGCTCAGGCTCTGGTGCTCGAGCGCCCGGCGCACGACGACGAGCAGCTCCTCCACGTCGAAGGGCTTCTGCAGGTAGTCGTAGGCCCCGAGCTTCATCGCCTCGATGGCGTTCTCCACGGTGGCGTGGGCGGTCATCATGATGACCTGCGGCCGCTCCGCCTCCGGCACGGCCGCCGCCAGGTCCCGGATCAGCTCGAGCCCGCTGCGCCCCGGCATCCGGTAGTCCACCACGAAGACGTCGAACGAGCGGTCGCCGAGAAGGCGTGCCGCCTCCGAAGCGCTCGACGTGGTGGCGACCGCGTGCCCGTCCTCGCGCAGGGCGCGGCCGAGCGTCTTGAGGATGCCTTCCTCGTCGTCGGCGAGCAGGATGCTGCCCCGCGCGGGTGAGCTCATGGCGCCTCCTGTCGTGGCCGGGGGCGAGGCGGGCAGGACGATCTCGACCCGCGTGCCCTCGCCTTCCCGGCTCTCGCATCCTTATGGTCCCTCCCAGGCGCCTCCACCACGTTGCGGGCGATGGCGAGGCCGAGGCCCGTGCCCGTGCGCTTCGTCGTGAAGTACGGCTCGAAGACGTGGGGCAGGTCCGCCTCCGCCACTCCCGCTCCCCGGTCCTCGACCCAGACGAGAAGGCGCCCGGCGTCGAGCCGGCGAGCGCCGATCTCGATGGCATCCTCGCCCGTCCGGCCCGCGGCGAGGACGCCGTGCCTCGCGTTCTCCAGCAGGTTGACGAGCACGCCGCGCAGCCGTTCGCCGTCGGTGACGATCGTCCCCGCCCCGGGGTCGAGCGCGAAGCGTGCCCCGGCACCCTCCGGGCCCTCGAGCGCGGCGCGGGCCGCGTCCCGCGCGAGCGCCGCCACGTCCACGCGGGCCGGCTCCAGGCGCAGCGGCCGGGCGAAGTCGAGCACGTCGCCCACGGTGCGGTCGAGCCGGGCCACCTCGTGGTCGATGTCGGCCGCCGCCTCCCGCACCTCGCCTTCCGCCGCCCCTTCGCGCTTCAGCGCCCGGAGCGACCCCTTGATGATCATCAGCGGGTTGCGCACCTCGTGGGCGATGACCGTGGACAGCCTCCCGAGGGCGGAGAGCCGCTCGCGCATGGCGGCCTCCCGCTGGAAGCGGGCGATCGAGTCGGTGAGGGCGCCGAAGGTCCGGGCCACGAGGAGGGCGTCCTCGTCGTCCCACGGGCTTCCGGGCCCGATGCGCCGCGCCAGGTCTCCGGTGGCGGCGATCTCCTTCATGGCGTCGGTGAGGGCCGCCAGCGGCCGGGTCACGGTGCGGGCGAGCGCCCAGCTCAGCAGGAGGCCTACCCCCACCGCGGCGAGGGCGGCGACGAGGAGGGCGGCCCGCAGGGTGTGCAGTGCCCGCAGGGCCTCCGCGCGCGACCGCAGCACGACGACGTACGGCGATCCCCCTCCCGACCCCAGCGAGACGCGCAGGGCCGCGTGGTCCTCGCCGTCGAGGCTCAGCCGGGCGACGCCCCCTTCCGTGGCCACCGCGGCCAGGGCGGGATCGTGGCGCCGCGGCAGCGTGGAGGCGAAGACGCGCCCGCCCGCGGCCACCGCCACGTGGCTGCCGGTGAGCGCGCGCAGGCGGACCGCGAAGGCGTCGTCGAGGGCGAAGCCGAGGGTCAGATGCCCGAGGACCTCGGGCGCCTCGACCCCCAGGAGTATCGGGGCCTCGACCGTCTCCAGCAGCCGGTCGCCGGCCACGCGGAAGGGGACCGGCGACGCCCTTCCAGGACGCGGCGTCCGCGCCGAGGGAGACGAGGGTCCGGCCTCCGCGGTCGGCGAGCACCAGGACGTCCGAGCGCACGCGCTCGCGGTAGTCGCGCGCCACGGGCTCGGCGGTGCGGGGGTCGGCCTCCGCGACCGCCGCCTTGAGCTTGGGCAGGTCGGCGACGAGCGAGGCGCGCTCGGCCGCGATCTCGAGCCGCGCGCGGTGGTACTGCTCGACGAGCCGCGCCGCCTCCAGGAGGCCGCTCGAGAGCTCCGCCTCGGCTTCCTGCGTCACCCGCCGCGTCGCGAAGCCGAGGGCCAGCGCCGTCGGCAGCACCGCGACCACGGCGGTGGCGGCGAAGACGCGCGAGCGGAGCGAAGCGAGTGGGCGCGCCATCACTCGACCGCGAAGTCCAGCTCGACCGCGTCGCCCGACCCACCCACCCGCACCTCCCGCCGCGCGCGCACCGCCCCGTCGTTCCAGACGGCGAGCGTGTAGTCCCCGGGGGGGACAGCCCTCGATGCGGTAGCGGCCCTCGGCGTCGGTGGTGGCGAAGTAACGGTGGGCGAAGACGAGGACGAAGGCGCTCATGTGGGAGTGGATCTCGCAGAAGACGCGGACGACGCCCGGCTGGTCGAAGAGGACCGAGCGGGACCGGCCGCGGGGGTAGCGGCCGAGGTCGAAGCGCTTCGGCTTCGACAGCGAGAACACGTTGTGGTAGACGCGGTCGGAGTTCGGAAAGTCCACCGTGCTCCCCACGGTCACCGCGAGGACGTAGGGCACGAAGTTCTCGTTCCTCTGGTCCAGGACGGCCCGCCCGGGCGACGGCGCCTCGAAGGCGGCCTGGGGCGCCGTCTCCAGGTAGACGACGCTGCGCCGCCGGTCGGGCGTGTCGCGGGGGGCGTGGTGGCCCAGGTCGGCGACCGAGGGAGATCCATCGCTGGCGGAGACCTCGCGGCGCACCTCGACGCGGCCGCGGATCGTCGCCCCCGCCGGCCGCGGCTCCTGCGCGGGACCGCGGACGGCCGCGAGCACCAGCGCCACCGCGAGGGCCACTCTCAGAACCACAGGACCACCTGTGCGGCGACGAGGTCGTTCTCCCGGACCCGCCCTCCGTCGCGCCAGTTGTGCTGCCAGGACGCCTTCAGGAGCACGTGCCGGAGCAGGGTCCAGCCGAGGCCGGCCTCGACCCGGGTCACCGGCGCGTCCCAGGAGCTTCGGCCGAGCACGGTCGGGATGTCCGAGAAGGCCAGTCGCTCGGCGCGGCCGGCGAGGTAGAGACCCGGGCGCAGCTTGTAGCGGACCTCCCCGTAGAGCCCCAGCGCGTCGAGCGGGTCCTCGATGAGCGTGGGGTCGACGGCGGGCAGGTCGAAGCGGCTCCACACGGCCTCCGCGCGCAGGATCCAGTAGCCGGCCGACCACTGCGCGTCGAGGCCGAGAGCCTTCTGGCGGTACGTCTCCCGGCTGGACGCCGGGAGCGCGTCCTGCACCTCCTGCGAGAGGAGCTCCCCGACTGCGCCCGAGACTCCCGCCACGAACGAGGGAGACGGTGTCCAGCCGAGCCGGCCCGAGACCTGCTTGCCGCCGTTCTCGTCCCGGACCGTCGGATAAGCGAGCGTGCCCTGGGTGACGGCGAGGGCCAGCGAAACCGGCTCGCGGCCGACCCGCAGCTCGACGCCCGCGTCCCACCGCTCCGCGTTGACGATCGGCAGGCCGGGCGCCGCCTCGGTGGAGCCGATCGGGTAGCGCAGCAGCCAGCCGCGGCCGCGCTGGGCCACGAGCTCCTCCGACCGGGAGGGAACGGCGTCCTCGCGGATGTCCGTCAGGTACTGGTAGGCGAGGGGCAGGCTGGGCAGCGGGTTGTCGTACGCGTAGCGACGGCGCGGGAAGGCCCCGAAGACCGAGGGCACGAGGCCGGCCTGCACGTCGACCTCGCGCTCCGCCCAGGGCCGCAGGCGGAGGTACAGGGCATAGACCCGGGGTTCGTGGAGGTTGTCGCTCCTCACGTCGAGGAGGACCGAGGCCCCGCGCGCGAGCCGAGCCTCGGCCGCGAGATCGATCCGGAAGAGCCGGAGGGTGCTCACCTCGTAGTCGCTGTAGTTGAAGAAGCCCTTGTCCTCCGGGCCGATCGTCCCGCTCACCTCGCCACCCACGCGAAGCCGTCCGCCGAGGATCGAGAGGGGCTCGTCCGCTCCCGCGCCGGCCGTGGCGAGGCACGCCGCGACGGCCGCGGTGACACCCCTCACGACGCTTCGGCTCGATGGCATGACGTCAGCCTACCAGACGGGCCTCGCGCACGCCGCGGAGCGAGCTCACGAGCCACAGCCGCTGGCCGGGCCGCAGATCGGCCAGCCGGACGACGGCCTCGCGCGCGCGCCCCTCGGCGATGGCGCGCGCCCGCTCGACGCCGGGGAGGACGCCGCAGGCGAGCGGCGGGGTGAGCCTCTGGCCGCCGACCTCGACGATCACGTTGGCGACGCTGGACTCGGTCAGCTCGCCGCGGTCGTTCCAGAGCAGCACGTCGTCGCAGTCGGGCCGGGAGAGGACCGCCTCGTCGTACACCTCCCGGCGGGTCGTCTTGTGGTGGAGCCAGACGCTGCCCGGGTCCACCGGGCGCGCGGCAAGCCCCACCCGGAGCGGCCGCGCGGGCGTGGGCGGCAGCGAGCCCGTCTGCACGTCGAGGTGCCCGTCGGCGTGCAGGAGCACTCGCGCGCGGATCGCCACTTCGGCGGCGGCGGCGTCGCGCAGCGCCTCCTCGAAGCGCTTCGTGTCGAGCGGGAAGCCGAAGTGCCGCGCGGACCGGGCGAGCCGGGCCAGGTGGCCCTCGAGCCGGCGGTAGCCCTCGCCGGGGAGGTAGGCCATCGTCTCGACGAGCGCGAAGGGCGCCTCGCCGAGGATACGCGCCTTCAGCAGGCACTCCTCGTACTCGCGGGAGGCGACGGAGTCGGCCACGACACCGCTGCCCACGCCGAAGGTGGCGAGGCCGCGCTCGCGGTCCGCCACCACCGTCCGGATCGCCACGTTGAAGCAGGCCGTCCCGTCCGGCCCCGCCCAGCCGATCGTCCCGGTGTAGACACCCCGGGGAGAAGTCTCGGCGGCGGCGACGATCTCCATCGTCCGCTTCTTCGGGGCGCCGGTCACGGAGGCGCAGGGGAAGAGGGCGGTGATCACCGCCGACAGCGGGGCCCGGCTGCGCGCGGTGACGGTCGACGTCATCTGCAGGACGGTCGGGTAGCGCTCGACCTCGAAGAGCGCGGGTACCTCGACGCTGCCGACCTCGGCCACTCGCCCGAGGTCGTTCCTCAGCATGTCCACGATCATGAGGTTCTCGGCACGCTCCTTCTCCGAGTCGCGGAGCGCCGCGACCCGTCCCTCGTCGTCCTCCGGCGTCGGCCCCCGCGCCGCCGTGCCCTTCATCGGGCGCGCCAGGAGCACCGCGCCTTCGCGACGGAAGAAGAGCTCGGGCGAGGCGGATACGGCGGCGAAGCGGCCGAGGTCGAGAAGTGCGGCGTGTCGCGGCCGCTGCGCGGCCAGGAGTCGGGCGAAGAGGGCGAGCGGCTCCTCGGCGAGGGGGGCCCGGAGCGGGAACGAGAAGTTGGCCTGGTAGGTGTCACCGGCGGCGATTCGTTCGTGGATGCCGGCGAGGGCGGCGGCGTGGCCGAGGGCGTCGAGGCCGGGCTCCCACGGCACGGCGGGGACGGAACCGCCCAGCTCGGCCCGCGGGGGCGCGACCTCGCGCGGCGCCGCGAAGACGCCGAGCCAGGCGAGCGGCGGGCCGTCGGCATCGGGGGCTCGCGTGGCCAGGCCGAAAGCGGCGGCGGCCTCGTAAGCGAGGAAGCCCGCCACGAACCGGCCCGCGGCGAGGGCGGCGTCCGCCTGCTCGAGGGTCTCCCGGACGCCGCCTTCGTCCCGCGCCTCGAGCACGGCCAGCGGCGCCTCGAAGAGCAGGAACCGCGCGCTGTCCTGCACGAGAGCGAAGGGTGCCGTCGGTGGGGGCTTCTGGCTCACGCCGGTCACGGCGCGGGGTAGGCCGCGGGGGCGAGGATGGTCTGGACCGGCGGCACTTCGCCCTTCCGCATCCACTTCACGATCAGGTCGACGGCGGGGCCGGAGCAGGATGGAATGACGACGGTGCCTGCGAGATGCCCTTCGTCCGCGTCGCGGCGGCCGCCGTTCGGCAGCCCGTCGCAGCCCAGGAAGGGCAGGCGAGCCCAGTCCGGGCGGAGCGCCTCTAGGGCCTTCCTCGCCCCGCGCGCCATGAGGTCGTTCTGGCAAACGACCGCCGAGGGCTGGAAGAGCTCCGCCGTTCGGAGGCGCAGCCAGGCGGCGATGGCCCTCTCCGCGCTCGCCGCCGTCCACTCGCCGTTGACGACCTTGATCGCGAAAGGCTGCCCCCGGAGGGCTTCCTCGAGACCCTGCAGCCGAAGCTGCGCCGCCTTCGTCTCGGCCGGCCCCTGCACGTACAGCACGTGGGCGCCGTCGGGACGCAGCCCGGCCAGCTGCCGGGCGTGGATCCGCCCGATCTCGACGTGGTCGGTCGTCACCGCCGCGACGGCCAGGTCGGGGTGCTCTCGCCGCAGAGGCTCGACGTAGGGTGCGGTGCGGTTCAGCAGGAGCCAGCCCATCCCGACCCCCGCGGCGTTCCGGGCCACGCGCTCGAGGCCGTCGGGAACGCGCGTGTGGACGAGGAACGCCGCGGGCCGTTCCTCCTCCGGCGCGTGGATGAAGCGAAAGAGCTGCTGGATCTGCCGGACTCCGTTGTCCTCGGCAAAGAGGACCTGGACCCCGACGCCCAGCCGGCGGCCGGCCTCGAGCGCGTCCTCCCCCTGGAGGGCCTGGTACTCCTGCTCCGCCGAGGTCAGGGAGACGACGAGGTGCTCGTTCATGGCCTGGGACGCGGCGGGCGGAGGAGGCCGCGCCCGTCGTCGCCGCGCGGCATTATAGCCGCATGGCCGTGCCGGCCGGCGTCGCGTGGGGCCACGAGGCAACGGAGCCCTCGCGACATTCTTGGCGCCTTCCGGGGTGGCGGCGACATCTCTGTCCCCTCGTCGAATGCCCCGCCCGCCCCCGGACGGCGGTGCCTTGGCCCCGAGGGCGGCGGCGCGGGGCCGTCTTCGTCGGGGCTCCCGGCGGCTCCATGGTGGCGACATTCCTGTGATCTAGCCAAGTCGATCAGACAGATGTGTCGCGCTCTCGTCTGCCTCCCAGAAACGTCCGGGTGCCCCCCAATGCACGCCCATGGAATGGCTTGCCGGCGGCGGAAGGCCGGAGTCCGTAGCGGCACGGGCCTTGCTGATTGTTCCGGCGGTTCGACCCTCACCGCCGGCCCGCACGGCCACGGCGGGAAGACCAGGAACCGGTGCGCCGGTGGTCGCCGGCGCCCTCTCTAGCATCTGCCTGAAGGAGGCGGAATGACCTCGAGCGACGTTCTCAAGCTGGCGAAGGAGAAAGGCGTCAAGATCGTCGACTTGCGCTTCATCGACATGCCCGGGCTCTGGCAGCACTTCTCGATCCCCGTCGCGGAGCTGAACGAAGACCTCTTCAAGGAGGGGATCGGCTTCGACGGATCCTCCATCCGCGGCTTCCAGACCATCAACGAGTCGGACATGCTCCTCTTCCCGGACCCCGACACCGCGGTGATCGATCCCTTCACCAGCGTGCCCACCCTGGACCTCATCTGCGACGTCAAGGACCCGATCACCGGTGCCGCCTACTCGCGCGATCCCCGATTCGTGGCCAAGAAGGCCGAGGCCTACCTCAAGAGCACGGGCATCGCCGACACCGTCTACATCGGGCCCGAGCTCGAGTTCTTCATCCTGGAGAACGTGCGCTTCGACCAGGACTACAACTTCGGCTTCTACTACCTCGACTCCGAGGCCGCCTTCTGGAACGCGGGACGGGAAGGGACGCCGGAGCGCCCGAACCTCGGGTACCGGCCGCGCTACAAGCAGGGCTACTTCCCGGTTCCGCCCGCCGACCACTACCAGGACCTGCGGTCGGAGATGGTGCTGAACCTCGAGGCCTGCGGGGTGAAGATCGAGGTCCATCACCACGAGGTGGCGACCGGCGGCCAGACCGAGATCGACATGCGCTTCGACACGCTCGTGCGCATGGCGGACAAGGTGCTCTGGTACAAGTACTGCACCAAGAACACCGCGAAGAAGTTCGGCAAGACGGTGACCTTCATGCCCAAGCCGATCTTCCAGGACAACGGCTCCGGCATGCACACCCACCAGTCGCTGTGGAAGGGGGGCAAGAACATCTTCTTCCAGAAGGGGGGCTACGCCGACATCTCGGAGACCTGCAAGCACTACATCGGCGGCATCTTGAAGCACGCGCCGGCGCTGTGCGCGCTCATCGCCCCGTCCACCAACTCGTACCGGCGGCTGGTGCCCGGGTACGAGGCGCCGATCAACCTCGCCTACAGCGCGCGCAACCGCTCGGCGGCGGTGCGGATCCCGATGTACTCGAGCTCGGAGAAGGCCAAGCGGCTCGAGTTCCGCACCCCGGATCCCACCTGCAACCCCTATCTCTCCTTCTCGGCGTGCCTCATGGCGGGCCTCGACGGGATCCAGAACAAGATCGATCCCGGAGAGCCGCTCGACAAGGACCTCTACGAGCTGCCGGCCGAGGAAGCGGCGCGTGTCAAGCAGCTCCCGGGGTCGCTCGACGCGGTCCTCGACAACCTCGAGAGGGACCACGAGTTCCTGTTGAAGGGCGACGTCTTCACGCGGGACCTCATCGAGACCTGGATCGAGTACAAGCGGAAGGTCGAGGTGGACGCCATCCGCCTGCGCCCCCACCCGTGGGAGTTCGCCCTCTACTTCGACATCTGAGCACCGGAAGAGTCGAGCTTGTCCGGGGGGCGCGCTCGCGCGCTCCCCCGGGCTCGTCCCTCGCGCGTCCAGCCGGATGAGGGGAGAATCGGGGCGTGATCACGCCCGAGGCGGCCGAGCGCCTGCTCGAGGATCCTCCCGGGTCCTCGGCCCTGGCCCTCTTGCGCCGCCACGGTGTCGCCGAGCCGGAACGCGCGGCCCGCGAGCTGCGGCTGATCGCCGGGGATGATCACATCCGCGGCCTCTTCCGCCCGGAGCTCCCCTTCCTGCTGCGCCCCCTCGCCGAGGTGCCCGATCCCGACGCCGCTCTCGGCCGCCTCGAGCGGCTCGTGCGCGCGGGCGGTGCGGGAGCCGTCGTGGCCCTGCGTGCCCGCGGCCCGGAGGCCGCGAGGGCCCTTCTATGGGCCCTGGGGGGGAGCCCCTTCCTGGCTGAACAGCTGATCCGCCATCCCGAGTGGGCGGAGTGGGTGACGGAGCGGCGGGTGCTGGCCCGGGCGCGGGGCACGCGTGAGATCGCCCGCGAGGTCAAGGCGGCGATCGCCGGGGCCGGGCCCGCGGGAGCCCGGGATGCGCTGCGCCGCGCGCGGCGGCGCGAGATCGTCCGGGTGGGGGTGCGGGACCTGCTACGCCTCTCGACGGTGGCGGGAACGCTGGGCGCGCTCTCCGCCCTCGCCGACGCCCTCGTCCCCGTCGCCCTCGACGTGGCCGTGGCCGAGGCGCGCGAGGAGCTGGGCCTCCCTTTGCGGTCAGCCGCGAGCCGCAGGGCACAACCCGGCTTCGTCGTCCTGGCCCTCGGGAAGCTCGGGGGCTCGGAGCTGAACTTCAGCTCGGACGTGGACCTCGTCTACGCCCACCGGAGCGATGTCGGCCAGGTCACGCGCCGGAAGCCGGCCCTCGACCGGCACGCGTGGGCGGAGATCGTCGCACGGCGGCTGACCGCCGTGCTGGGGGAGGCGACCCACGAGGGGCTCGTCTACCGGGTGGATCTGCGCCTGCGGCCGGAAGGGAGGGCGGGCGCGATCAGCCACTCCCTGGACGCGGTGGACGAGTACTACGGCGGCCGGGGGGCGACGTGGGAGCGCCTCGCTCTCCTCAAGGCCCGCCCGGTGGCGGGCGACAGCCGGCTCGGGCGCGAGCTGCTGCGCCGGGTCTCGCCGTTCGTGTGGAAGCGGCCGTTCGACGCGGACGCGGTACGGCAGGTCCTGCGGATGAAGCACGAGAGCGACCGCCGGCTGGTCGCCCGCGGCCTCGAGGACCGCCACGTGAAGCTCGGCCCGGGCGGGATCCGGGAGGTCGAGCTCATCACCCAGGTCCTGCAGATACGGCACGGGACGGCGGCGCGGCTGCGCCTTCCCCGCGCGCGGGGAACGCTCGCGGCTCTCGACACCCTGCGGTCGCTCGGGGCGCTGCCGCGAGCGGAGCAGGACGCGCTCGCCCGAGCCTACCTCTTCCTCCGCGACGTGGAGAACAAGCTGCAGATGGCGCACGACGCCCAGACCCACGTCCTCCCCGCGGACGACGACGACGTCGTCCTGCTGGCCCGGCGGCTGGGCTACGGAGGACGGGCACGCCCACGCCGTCGCGCGCTTCCGGAGCGACCTCCGCGGCACCACCGACACCGTGCACCACCTGTTCGGCGACCTCCTGGGGCGGCTGGTCAGCTCCGGAAGCGGTCCGTGAAGAAGCGGACGACCGCGTCGCGGTGTCGTGCCAGGTCGGCCAGGAAGGCGCCCGCCGCTTCCTCCCAGCCGGGCCCGGCATAGCCGAGACGCCGCGCGAGGAAGCGGATCTCCTCGGATCCCTCCTCCGGCAACAGGAGATCGCGGGCGTTGCCGCGGACCATGCGGAGAGCGTCGGCCACCGCCCGCCAGAAGACGTAGGCGGCGCGCAGTCGAGAGCACTCGTCCGCCTCGATGAGCCCGGCCTCCCGAAGGCGATCGAGGCCCTCGAGCGTCTGTGGGGTGCGCAGCTCCGGGCGCCCTCGCCCGTGCTCGATCTGGAGGTACTGCACCGCGTACTCGACCTCGACGAGCGCTCCCGGGCTGTACTTGACGTTGAAGCGGCCGGGGGGCACGAGCTCCCGGCACTGGCGGTCGCGGAGGTGGAGCGCGTTCTCGCGGTCCCACGGCTCGTCATCCCAGACGAAAGCGTCGCGCACGCGCTCGACCTCGGTGCCGAGCGAGACGTCGCCCGCCACCCGACGGAGCTTGATGAGCGCCTGCCGCTCGAAGGGCGCGGCGCCGCCGCCCGGGCGGTAGTACTCGCGCACCGCGGCGAGCGGGCTCGCGAGAGGCCCCTTCGCCCCGTGGGGACGCAGGCGGAGGTCCACGTGGAAGATCCCCTCCTGCCGGGCCGCGATGAAGCCGGTGAGCTCCCGGACCACCTCCTCGAAGAAGATCCCCGCGTCGACTCCGGTTCGCTCGGTTCGCGCGGGGAACGCGTAGACGAACACGAGCTCGATGTCGGAGGCGTAGCCCATCTCGCGCCCGCCGAACTTCCCGAGGCCCACCGCGGCGATGGAGGAAGCCACGCCCCGCTCGTCACGCGGCAGGCCGTGCTCCCGCGCCACCTGCTCGACACAGGTGGCGAGTGCCTTCTCGACCACCGCCTCGGCGAGATCGGTGATGGCCTCGGAGAACGCGACGAGGTCCACCTGCGGGTCGAGGAGGTGCCTCATGTCGGCGAGCAGCATCTCCTCGTCCTTCAGCTCGTTCAGGAGGCGCCGCTTCTCCTCGAAGGAGGACGCGGCAGAGAGGCGCCGGTCGAGCTCGGCGAGGAGCTCTCCTCGTCCCCGGAGGGGTCGTCGCCGCCAGGAGTCGAGCACGGGCAGCAGATGCTCGGCCTGGAGGCGGAGGAAGTCCTCCCACAGGAAGGTGCTCGCCCCGAGGAGCCGGGCGAGCTGCCGCAGCCCGTCGGGCGAGGCCAGCCGCTCCAGGGCGTGGGCCGGCGCTGGCTGGGCGAGGAGCCGGTCCACGAGCTGGCCGAAGGAGCGGAGGGCGAGGGCGGGATCGGGGGCGAGGGGCAGGAGGTGGGTGAACTGCTTGATGAGGGCGACCGCGGCCCGCAGGTCCGCGAGCCGCGCCGGGTCGTCGATCTTCCGCCCGTCCCGGGTCGAGATCAGGAAGCGGTCGCGCGCCTCGGTCCCCACGCTGGCGATCTCCACCTGCTGGACGTAGACGTTCCGCAGGGCGAGGCCGGTGGCGAGGGCGTAGAGGAAGCCGGGGGTGTCCGGGCCGCGGACCTCCATCCGGGTCCAGCGCGGGTCGGCGTCGTTGTCGAAGCCGATCTCGAGGGGATGGAGGGCGCCGGCGGGAGGATCGCTCGCGCGCGAAGCGCTCGGCGAGGCGCCGGTCGAGCCGGTCCCGCGCCTCCTCGGTCCGGCCCTGCGCCACGAGGCCGAGCAACTCGACGACATCGGCCTCGAGGACCTGCTCCAGACGCGAGGGCTCGTTGCCCGCCGCGGCTCCGCGCGGGATCACGCGGAACTCGTCCACGATGATCCGCGAAGGGAGCCCGTCGGCGGGAGGGGCGGGGGGACGCCTCGGGGAGCGGGAGCGACCGGCCGGGGCGCTTCGCGGCTCGCGGGGCGCCGAGGTGTGCACCTGTCCCGACTCGATGTCCAGGCCTCGGGCGGAGAGGACGCCGCAAAGCAGCGCGAACTCCGCGAAGAAGTCGAGACCGACCACCGTGACGTCCAGGCGCCCGCCCGGCGCGGCATTTACGCTCACGCGGGCCGGCCGAGCGGGGCTCGCCTCCCGGGCCAGGCGCAGATGGAGGGCGACCTCCTCGGGGCCATATCGTCCGGCGTAGACGGGGCCCATGCGGGAAGCGAAGTCCCGGCGTGCCTCGGCGTCGTCCCGCACCGCGCGGAGTGTAACCCCGGCCGTGCCCGGGCCGTGCCCGGGTCATGCCCATGCCGGGCGCACCCGCGAACCGCGCGACGGCCCGGGGTACTGGTGGACCGGCTAGAACTGGCCCCAGAGGTACTGGTTCGTGACCTCGTGGTGGAACTGGATCTCGCTGCGCTTCACGATCGCGCCGAGGGCCTTGGCGCACCGCTCGGCCGAGGCCAGCTTCAGCTCGGCGTACTTCTCGTGCACGGTGTCGCCCAGGATCTCCTGCGCGAACTTGCTGCCCTTGAAGAGCCGGATCGCGTCGTAGATGTTGTCGGGCAGGAACCGCGTCCGCGTCCGCTTGCCGTCGTGGTCGTCGTCGGCCCCCGGGCCCTCGAGGCCGGTCCGGAAGAGCGCATAGATCGCGAGATACGGGTTCGCGTCGGGCGCGATCGAGCGGACCTCGATGCGGGCGGTGCGCTCGTTGCCGATCGGGATCCGGATCATCGAGCCCCGGTCGCTCGCCGAGACCTTGATCTGGTTCGGAGCCTCGAAGTGCGGGTCGAGCCTCCGGTACGAGTTCACGCTGGAGTTCAGGATCAGGCAGATGTCGTTCCCGTTCGCCAGGATCCGGTTGATGAAGCTCCAGGCGAAGGCGCTGAGCCCGTCCTGGCCCTTCTTGTCGTAGAAGAGGTTCTTGCCCTTCTTCGCGATCGACATGTTGGTGTGGCAGCCGTTGCCGTTCACGTTGGCCACCGGCTTCGGCAGGAAGCACGCGGTCAGGTCCATCTGTGCCGCTACCTGCCGGGCGATGAGCTTGTAGAGCTGCACCTGGTCGGCGCCGGCCGTGGCCTCGCTGTAGCCGTAGTTCATCTCGAACTGCGAGGGCGCCACCTCCGGGTGGTCCTTCTCGTTGCCGAACCCGAGGGCCCGCTGGACCTCGGCCGAGGTGTCGATGAACTTGCGCAGCGTGTCGCCGGGCAGCGAGTGGTAGTAGCCGCCGGTGGAGGGGTACTCGAACTCTCCAGTCTCGAAGTAGCGACGCTCGGCGTCCCGCCCCTTGAAGATGAACCCCTCGATCTCGTTGGCGACGTGGGCCACCAGGTCCTTCTTCGCGAGCTCGGCGGCGAAGCTCTTCAACCGGGCGCGAAGGTCGCCCTCGTACGGCGTGCCGTCCTGGTCGCAGACGTCGCCGAAGACGAGCACCTTGCCGGGGCCGAACACGTCGGCGGGCAGCCAGTAGAACGCCGGCCAGTCGATCCCGAGGCGCAGGTCGGACTCCGCCTGGCGGGAGAAGCCTCGGATCGACGAGCCGTCGAACGTGAGGTTGTCAGCCGACTTCAGGAGGAACTTCTTGTCGTAGTCGAGCATGTGGAAGCGGCCCTCGAGGTCGGTGAAGCAGACGGTCACCGCCTTGATGCGCTTCTCGTCGGTCAGGTACTTCATCCGGGCTTCGCGGATCTTGGCCGGGTCCTTGCCGGCCACGCGGTCGGCCTTGGACTGCAGGTTCATCTCCTCCAGCTGCTCGTAGGGGATCTCCAGAAAGTGGCGAAGCGGCGTGTCCATTCCTCTCCTCTCGTCGTCCCGACGGCCCACCGGGAGGTCCAGTGGCGACCGGAGCGGGTCTCGTGTGGGACGCCTAAACTCTCACACGCTAGCCTTAATTGCAAACCCGCAAGGCTAAGATTCTTATTTCTAGGCCTTATGAGCCGGACGCGAGGGCTGATCCCCTGGCCACGGCCCGCCCGGTACAATGGGCGGCGGTGAGGAGATCCGGGGGCCCTTCGACGGCCGTCACCCTCTCCGCCTCGGGCGTCGTCGTGCTCGCGGTGGCGCTCGTCGACTACGCCACCGGGACCGAGCTGCGCATCTTCCC
The DNA here is from genome assembly GCA_963697835.1 of uncultured Acidobacteriota bacterium. Classification (GTDB taxonomy): domain Bacteria; phylum Acidobacteriota; class Vicinamibacteria; order Fen-336; family Fen-336; genus DATBSL01. The sequence continues at coordinate 1,682,467 of CAVOPG010000002.1, forward strand.
CCTCTACTTCGTGCCCGTCCTCGCCGTCTCGCTGCGCCTGGGGCGGTGGCCCGGGCTCGGCACGGCCGCCGTCTGCGCGCTGGCGTGGGAGCTGTCCAACCACCTGGCCGGCATGAGGGGCAGCCGTCCCGCCATGGGCGTCGCGAACCTCGTCGTCATGGCGCTCGCCTTCGCGTCGATCGCCCTCCTCGGGGCCAGGCACCGCGAGTCACTTCGACGCGAGCGGGCCATCAGCCGCACGGACGGCCTGACCGGGCTGCTGAACGGCCGGGGGTTCTACGAGGCGGCGGCGGTGGAGCTCGCCCGCTCCACGCGGTACCGCCGCCCGCTGACCCTGGCCTGCGTCGATCTCGACGACTTCAAGGAGGTCAACGACCGGCTCGGCCATGCCCGCGGCGACGCCGTCCTCGTCGGGGTCGCCCGGGCGCTGCGGCGGGCCTGCCGCTCGACCGACATCGTCGGGCGCCTGGGGGGCGACGAGTTCGTCGTCCTCTTTCCGGAGACGGGCAAGGACGCGGCGGAGGCCGCCCTCGTCAAGCTGCGCACCCGCGTGCAGCAGGCCGGGAGCGAGGACGGCGCAAGGGTGACGGCGAGCATCGGCTCCGTGTCGTTCGCGAAGCCCCCCGCCGACGTCGAAGCGCTGGTGCACGAGGCCGACGCGGTGATGTACGCCGTGAAGGCGGGCGGCAAGGACTCGCTGCGCAGCGTCTCCTACGGCGAGAACCAGTAGCTCAGCTTGACCAGGAAGACGTTGTCCGGCTGGGTCCGCCAGAGTGCGTCCCAGTTGGGCCGGAACGAGGACTCCCAGGCCGGCACGGAGCCCGTGCGCCCCTGCGACCAGACGACGTAGACCGACGAGCCGGGCTTCCACTCCCACCGCGCCACGAGGTTCGAGCGGAACTGCCGGAAGCTGAAGTCGGGATTGACGAAGGAGTAGGAGGGCCCGCCGCCGGCCTCCGAGACCTGGTAGGTGTTGTCCTCCGCGCGATACGCGATCTCGTCCGGGCCGTAGAGGTGGAAGCGGTCCTCGTTGGTCCTGCGCCAGCGTGTCCGTCGCCTGCTTGAAGGCGGTGTAGTGGCCCGTCCCGATGAAGGGGCTCCCGTAGTACTGGATGGTCAGGTCCGGCGTGATCGAGACGTTGACCCGGAAGGTGAGGCTCCACGTGTCCTGTTCGATGCGGCCCAGGATCCACCGCGTGGCGCCGTCCGCGTCGGCGGTCGCCACGTACTGCAGGTTGTCGAGCAGCCGCTCGTACGAAGACGATCCGGACAGCGAGAGGCGGTTCGACACGCGGAGGTTCACGACCCCCCCCACGCTCGACGCGCGGGAGTCGTCGTCGCGCGCCCAGGATTGCTCGCCCTCCAGCGACCCCCATACCCGCCGCGACTGGTCGGTGCTGCCCGCTCAGCGACGCCTCGAGGTAGTCGTGCCACCGCAGCGCGGGGCCGCCCCGCAGCATCCGCGTGTCGACCACGTCCTGATAGGCGAGCTGCGCCTGGGCCTGCCACTTGTTCTTGAACTGGCCGGAAGCCTCGAGCTCCGTGGTCGCACGAGTGGCCAGCCCGCCGAAGTCCCACTGGTCCTCGCGGGCGAGCTGCACCGAGTAGCTCCGGAAGATGCCCCTCGGCGTTGTCTCCGACCAGCCGAGGAACACCTGGTTGGCGATCAGGTCGGCCTGCCGCAGGTAGCCGACGTCGTTCAGGTCGAGCCCGGGCGAATACCAGTGAAAGTGGTCGAGGAGGCGCAGCCGGCTGGTGTCGGAGCGGCCGAAGCGCACCAGGCCCCCGTGGCCGCCCAGCGAGGTGCGGTTCGGGTTCACTCCCAGGTGGCTCGCGTCGGGCCGCTGGTAGTAGTGGACCGCGTTCGTTTGGAGGGCCTGGATGGCCTGCCGGTCGCCCCTCACGTGGCTGAGGACGCCGCTCGCCTCGAGGACCCAGGCCCGGTCGGCGAAGTGCCGGGTGAAGTCGAGCCCGCCGGTGATGGCCTGGGTGGGCAGGAAGGAAAGCGCGGGGTCGGACACCCACCGGTGGGTCGAGGTCAGCATCCCGCCGAGGCTCGTGTTGCCCTTGTCCCAGTCCTTGTGGAGGCGCGCGACGGTGTAGCTGCCGAACGGCTCGACGACCGCGTCCCGATCGCCGAGCGGGGATGCGACGGCCACCGTCTCCTTCTGGGTGAAGGCCTGGAGGGCGGCGACCGAAAGCCCCCCGTCCGTCTTCCCGGTCACCTTGAACGCGCCCAGGATCGTGGTGCTCTCCGGCAGGCTCGCCGTCTCGCCCGGGGCGAGGACGGGGAGCCCGGACGGCGGCTGCGCCGATGCGACGCGAGTAGAAGAGCTGGTCGGCCTCCTCGATCTCGAAGCTCAGGATCTTGCGCCCCTCGAGGAAGAACGGCCTCTTCTCCTCGTAGAACGTCTCGTAGGCGGTGAGGTTGACGACGGACGGGTCGGCCTCCACCTGGCCGAAGTCCGGGTTCACGGTGGCGTCGAGGGTGAAGTTGGACGTCAAGCCCACCTTCCCGTCGAGGCCGGCCGAACCGGAGCCGTCGGTGCCGCCGCCGGAGACGGACGGGCCCGTGGCGGCCTTCCCCAGCACGTGCGGCAGGAGCTCGACGTGGCGCGGGCGGGGCAGCCCCCGGATCCCGTGCAGCTCGCCGAGCTGGTACATGCGGCCGGTGTTCTGGCGCGGGATGAGCTGCCACTGGTCCTCTTCCTGGTTCCGGTCGATCCAGCGCCAGGCGTGCAGGCCCCAGACCTGCTCGTCCTGCGGGCCGTAGCGCAGCTGGCTGAGGGGCACGCGGAACTCGGCCGTCCAGCCCTTCTCGTCCTGGCCGACCTTGCCGTCCCAGACGGCGTCCCAGGTCGTGTCCCACTCGGTCTCGCCGTTAGAGGATGAGGTCGATCTTGCCGCCGCCCGCCGTCAGGTCGAACTCGAAGCCGGTCCGCTTGTCGTTGTAGCTGTCGAAGCAGACGCCGACGATGTCGCCCGATGATGTCGTCACGACGCGCCGGGTACCGGTGCACCTTCGTCGGGGTCGTCGTAGGCGCGGATCGCCATGTAGACGTTCCGGTCGTCGTAGAGGATCTTGAGCTCGGTGGGCTTCGAGGGTGGGGCACCTTCGGTCGGGATCTGCTGCGTGTAGTCGCCCGCCCACTCTCCTTGCGTCCACGCCTCGTCGTCGAGGCGCCCGTCGATCGTCGGCGGCTCCCCCTGGACACGTACCGTCCGGTAGATGCGGGGCGGGTACTTGCGCCCGAACGGGTTCGCGGGCGACGCCGGCGCCGCGGGCCCGGGCGCCTCCTGGCCGGCAGCTCCCGCGGCCCAAGCAGTCGCGAGACAGAGCTTGGCAAGGAAGCGACGGCGACGCGCCAGCCAGCAGGACACTATGGCGAGAACCAGTAGCTGAGCTTGACGAGGAAGACGTTGTCAGGATGCGTGCTCCACAGGGAGCGCCAGTTGCTGTGGAACGAGTCGTCCCAGTACGGCTCCTCGCCGGTGCGGCCCTGCGACCAGACGACGTAGAGAGCCGAGCCCGGCTTGTACTCCCAGCGCGCGACGAGGTTCGAGCGGAACTGCCGGAAGCTGAAGTCGGGGTTCGCGAAGGAGTACCGCGGCCCGCCCCCCGCCTCGGTCACCGTGTAGGCGTTGTCCGTCGCCGAGTAGGCGAGCTCGTCGGGCCCGAACCGGTGGAAGCGCTGCTCGTAGACCGGCGAGAGCGTATCGGTCGCCTTCCGGTGGTTCGTGAAGAGGCCGGTGGCGAGGAACGGGCTGCCGTAGTACTGGACGGTCAGGTCGGGGGTGATCGCGAGGCTCACCCGCAGGGTGAGGCTCCAGACGTCCTCGTCGATGCGGCCGAGCAACCAGCGCGGGCCGTCGTCGGTATCGGCGGTCGTGACGTACTGCAGGTCGTCGTGGAGCGACGTGTACTCGGTCGCCGCACCGAGGGACAGCCGCCGGGAGGGGCGCAGGCTCAGCTCGGCCCGGGCCCGGGTGCCCACGGTGCCGCCCTCGAGTGTCCAGTCGTGCTCGCCCTCGACGGTCACCGACGCGCGGCGGGAGACGTCGGTGGCGACCTGCAGCCTCGCCGTGTAGAAGTCGCTCGCCCGGAGCGCCGGCCCGCCGAAGAGGGCGCGCGTGTCCACGAGCTCGTTGTACGCGACCCGGCCCGAGGCCCGCCACTTGTTCTGGAACTGCGCCTGCGCCTCGACCGCCGTGGTCCCCTGCGTCCTCAACCCTTCGAAGTCCCAGTGGTCCTCCCGCGAGAGCTGCACCGTGTAGTCGCGGAACGGGCCTTTCGGCCTCGGCTCCGCCCAGCTCAGGAAGACCTGGTTCGCGAGGAGGTCGGCCTGGCGCAGGTAGCCGACGTCGTTGAGATCGAGGCCCGGTGAGTACCAGTGGAAGTGGTCGGTGACCCCGAACCGGGCATTGCCCGAGCGGCCGAAGCGGAGCGAGCCGCCGTGGCCGGAGAGCGAGGTCGCGTTCTCGTCCACGCCGAGGTGGCTCGCGTCGGGCCGCTGGTAGTAGTGGACGGGGTTCGTCTGCAGGGCCCGGATCGCCTCCGGTCGCCCTCCACCCGGCTGAAGACCCCGCGGGCGTCGAGCACCCAGGAGCGGTCGCCGAAGTACCGGACGAAGTCGACGCCGCCCGCTCCACGCCTGCGTGGGCAGGAAGTCGAGCGACGGGTCGGAGATCCAGCGGTGCGTCGCGGTGAACATCCCGCCGAGAATGGTGTTCCCCTTGCCCCAGTCCTTCTGCACGCGTCCGGCCGTGTAGCTGCCGAAGGGCTCGACGACGGGGTTGGCCGTCCCGGCCGGCGAGCTGACCTCCGCCCGCTCCTTCTGCGTGAAGCTCTGCAGGACGGCCAGCGAGAGGCCGTCGGTCGTCTTGCCCGTCACCTTGGCCGCGCCGAGGATCGTGGTGCTGTCGGGCGCGTGGACGGTCTCGCCCTCGCCGGCCGGGGGCACGAACGACGGCGCCTGGCCGATGCGGCGAGAGTAGAAGAGCTGGTCTTCGTCCTCGACCTTGAAGTCGAGGATCTTGCGGCCCTCGAGGAAGAACGGCCTCTTCTCCTCGTAGAACGTCTCGTAGGCGGTGAGGTTGACGACCGAGGGGTCGGCTTCGACCTGGCCGAAGTCGGGGTTCACGGTCGCGTCGAGGGTGAAGTTCGTGGTGAGCCCGATCTTCGCGTCGAGGCCGAGCGAGCCCGTGCCTTCCGTACCTTCGCCGGGTATCGACGGCCCCGAGCTCGCCTTGCCGACCGCGTGCGGCAGCAGCTCGATGTGGCGCGAGCGCGGCAGGCCGCGGATGCCGCGCAGCTCGCCGAGCTGGTAGATGACTCCCGTGTTCTGGCGCGGGATGAGCTGCCACTGGCTCTCTTCCTGGTTGCGGGAGAGCCAGCGCCAGGCGTGCATGCCCCACACCTGCTCGTCCTGCGGCCCGAAGCGCAGCTGGTTGAGCGGCACCCGGAACTCGGCGTACCAGCCCTTCTCGTCGTGGCTGACCTCGCCGTCCCAGACGGCGTCCCACGTGGTGTCCCACTCCCCCGCGCCGTTGCCGAGGATGAGGTCGATCTTGCCGCCGCCGGCGGTGAGGTCGAACTCGAATCCGGTGCGCTTGTCGTTGTAGCTGTCGAAGCAGATGCCGACGATGTCCACGGCGTAGCCGCCGAAGTCGTCGCGGCGTCCGGGATAGCGGTGGATCTTGTCCGGGTCGTCGTAGGCCCGGATCGCGAAGTAGAGGTGCTTGTCGTCGTAGAGGATCTTGAGCTCCGTGGGCTTCGTCGGCAAAGCACCCTCGGACGGCATCTGCTGCGTGTAGTTTCCCGACCACTCGCCCTGCTTCCATGCGTCGTCGTCGAGGCGGCCGTCGATCGTGGGCGGCTTGCCCTGGAGCCGCTCGGTCTCGTAGACGCGCGGCGGGTACTTGCGGCCGAACGGGTTCGCGGCCGGCGCCGGGCCGTCCGGAGCCTGGGCGACGGCCTCGGCCGCGCCGAGGCACAGAAGGGCGGCGGCAGAGGTCAGGAGTGAGCGGCGGACGTCGAAAAAGAGAGAGAAAGCCACAATCCCATTACGGTATTCGCCGGCGACCGCCCCGGTCAATGAAGCATCTTTCTCATGGGCCGGGCGCCCCCCCGCCCCCGGGGCGCGGCGCCACCGGGGAGGTTAGAATGCCCGCCCATGCGCGCCCGTGGCCGCCGGCTCCGTCCGGTCCTCACCGCGCTCGCCCTCGCCGCCTGGGCAGCCGGTGCTCATGCCAGCGACCGCACCATCCTCGCGATCGGCGCCCACGCCGGGGACGCGGAGGTCACGGCCGGGGCCATTCTCGCCCGCCACCGGCGACTCGGCGACCGGATCGTGATCCTGCACCTGACCCTCGGCGAGGGGGGCAACCCGAAGATGAGCCCGGCGGCCTACGGCGAGCAGAAGAAGCGGGAGGCCCTCGCCGCCGCCCGGGCGCTGGGAGCCGAGGCGCTCTTCGGCCCCTGGAGGGACGGCGAGCTGCGGGACACCGAGGAGGGGGCGCGGTACGTGGCCGACGTGATCCGGCAGGTGAAGCCGACGCACGTCATCACGCACTGGAAGACGAGCCTGCACCCGGACCACGAGGCCACGCACCGCATCGTCAACGCCGCGGTCCTGCTCGCGTCGCTCGAGGGTTTCGAATCCGCGCACCCGCGGCACCGGGGCCTGCGGGGCGTGTACTACGCCGAGAACTGGGAGGACGCCGAGGGCTTCGCGCCCTACCTCTACGTGGACGTGACGGAGGACCTCGCCGCGTGGAAGGCGGCGGTCACGTCGTACGAGTTCATCCGCGGGGGAATCTCGTCCTTCCCCTACCTCGAGTACTACGAGGCGCTCGCCCGCGTGCGCGGGGCCGTGGCCGGAAGGACCTTCGCGGTGGCGCTCGACGTGGACCCCTTCGCGAAGAAGCGCGTGCTCGACTCGCTGCCCTGATCTCCGGCCGCCGAGCCCGATATCCCAGGGGCCGGTCGTCCCCTGGGGACCACGCCTGGGTGATTCGCGTGTTTCGCCTTTTTTGGTTGACTCCGATTCCGGCGCGGGCGTAGCCTCGCGGAGAAGACCCACATTCCTGTCTCTCGAGGCCGTCACGGTCGCCCGGGACGCCGGTCGACTTGAAGGAGCGTGTCCCCGGGGGTGGGCACGCCGAGGAGGTTGTCATGCACGATCTGTCTCTGGCCTCCAGGCGGGGAGGGGCGACGCGCATCGAGGGCACCCGCCTCGAGGCGTTCCGCGCGGCGATGAGAGGGGAAACGCTGGTGCCGGGCGAGCCGGGCTACGACGCGGCACGGGTGGTCTGGAACGGGATGATCGACCGCCGTCCCGCTCTCGTGGCCCGCTGCGCCGGGGTGGCCGACGTGCTGCTCTCGGTCGATCTGGCCCGGGAGCACGACCTCCTCGTGTCGGTACGCGGCGGCGGCCACAACATCGCGGGCAAGGCCGTCTGCGACGACGGCCTGATGATCGACCTGTCGCGGATGCGCGACGTGCGCGTGGACCCGGGCTCGCGCACGGCCCGCGTGAGCCCGGGCGCGACTCTCGGAGACGTCGACAACGAGACCCAGGCCTTCGGGCTGGCCACTCCGCTCGGGATCAACTCGACCACGGGCATCGCCGGGCTCACTCTCGGTGGCGGCTTCGGCTGGCTCACGCGCAAGCTGGGGCTGACCGCGGACAACCTCCTCGCCGCCGACGTGGTGACGGCGGAAGGCCAGCTCCTCCACACGAGCGAGAAACACGAGCCCGACCTCCTGTGGGGGCTCCGGGGAGGGGGCGGGAACCTGGGAATCGTGACTTCGTTCGAGTTCCGCCTCCACCCCGTGGGACCGGAGGTCCTGGCCGGCCTCGTGGTCCACCCTTTCGCCGCGGCTCGCGACGTGATGCGCCACTGGCGCGACTTCATGTCGAGCGCCCCGGAGGACCTGACCTGCTGGGTGGTGGCCCGCAAGGCCCCGCCCCTGCCCTTCCTGCCGGAGTCCTGGCACGGCCGCGAAGTGCTTGTGCTGGTCATGATCTACGCCGGCGACGCGGCGGCGGGAGCCGCGGCGACCCGGCCCCTGCGCGAGTACGGCACGCCGATCGCGGACGTGGTGGCCCCGACCCCGTACGTCGCGTTCCAGAAGGCGCTCGACCCCCTGCTCCAGCCGGGGGCCCGGAACTACTGGAAGTCCCACAATTTCAGCTCTCTCCCCGACGCTGCCATCGACGCGGTGCTCGGCCACGTCCCCCACCTGCCCTCGCCGCAGTGCGAGGTCTTCATGGGCAACCTCGGGGGAGCCGCCGGCCGTGTGCCCGCGTCGGCCACGGCCTACCCGCACCGGGACGCCAACTTCGTGATGAACGTCCACGCGCGGTGGGAGAGCCCCCAGGACGATCGGGCCTGCACGTCCTGGGCGCGCGCGACCTTCGACTCCATGACCCCGTTCGCGACGGGCGGCGTGTACGTCAACTTCGTCAGCGAGGACGAGGAGCGGGTCGGCGCGGCCTACGGGGCCAACTACGACCGCCTGGCGCACCTGAAGAAGCGCTACGACCCCACCAACTTCTTCCGGGTGAACCAGAACGTCGCCCCCTCCGCCCGGGCCTGAGCCTCCGCCCCGCGGGGGAGGGTATGATCCGTCGCACCCCCCGGCCTCTTGCCAGGGGACGAAGGAGGGACGATGGGTCACCCCTGCACGCACGCCGGTCGCGGCCGGACGCTGCTGATCGCGCTCGCCGTCGTGGCGGCGGGCGCCGCCGCGGCTGCCTCGGCCGCCGAGACGCCGCTTCGCGTCATCGTCTTCGGGGCCCACCCGGACGACTGCGACGAGACGACCGGCGGCACCGCCGCCCTCTGGGCGGCGAACGGCCACGCCGTCAAGTTCGTCTCGTTGACGAACGGCGACGCCGGCCACCAGTCGGAGGGCGGGGGCGCACTCGCGAAGCGGCGGCGGGCGGAAGCGCAGGAAGCCGGGCGCCGACTCGGCATCGCCGAGTACGAGGTCCTCGACAACCACGACGGCGAGCTCGAGCCCACCCTGGCCGTCCGGCAGCAGGTGATCCGCCGGATCCGGCAGTGGAACGCCGACGTCGTCATCGCCCCGCGGCCGAACGACTACCACCCCGATCACCGCTACACCGGCGTCGTGGTGCAGGACTCGGCCTACATGGTGATGGTCCCGAACGTCTGCCCGGACACGCCGCCTCTCCGCCGGAACCCGGTCTTCTTCTACGCCCAGGACCGCTTCCAGCGGCCCAACCCGTTCCGGCCCGACGTCGCCGTGGCGATCGACTCCGTGTTCGAGAAGAAGGTCCGCGCGCTCGACGCCCACCTGTCGCAGGTCTACGAGTGGCTGCCCTGGGTGGAGGGCACGCTGGACTCCGTGCCGAAGGAGCCCTCGGCGCGGCTCGCCTGGCTGCACGAGTGGCGGAGAGGGCCGCTCGGCGACGACGTGAAGGCGGCGCTCCGGAAGCGGTACGGGGCGAAGGCCGATGCCGTGAAGGACGCCGAGGCGTTCGAGGTCTGCGAGTATGGGCACCAGCCCACCGAAGCCGACCTGCGGCGCCTCTTTCCCTTCTTCGACTGAGGTCATGCCCTCGTCGCACCGAGCCCCGGTTTCTCGAGGCGTTCCGCGCAGTGACCGGATGAGCCGCGTGCTGCTGGTCGCGATCGGCATCGTCGGCCCTGCGGCGCCCCTGGAGCGCATCGCTCTCTCCCCGATCCCGCTCCGCGAGACGCGCGGCGTCCTCGAGTCCGCCCCCGCCGGCTGGACCAGCGTACAACCGGGGCCCGACCTCGCCGGGTGGACGCGGTCCCCGTGGCCGGCCACCGCCACCCTCGGCCCGCCGCAGTGGTCGGTCGACGCGGCGACCGGCTATCTCGTCTGCGATGGGAAGGGCGGGCACGAGTGGCTCCGCTACGACCGCGAGCTCGGGGACGCGGCCTTCCACGTCGAGTGGCGCTTCACGCCCGTCGAAGGCGCGGACAAGTACAACAGCGGTGTCTTCGCCCGCACCGCGCCCGACCTGACGGTCTGGCACCAGGCGCAGGTCGGCCTCAAGGGAGGCTTCCTCTTCGGCGCGACGCGCGTCGACGGCGTCGTCAAGCGGGTCACGCAGGAGCCCGCCGCGCTCCGGGTGAGGCCGGCCGGCGAGTGGAACGCCTACGAGATCTTGGCGCGAAGGCGAACGCTGTCGCTGTGGGTCAACGGGGCCGTGACCAGCGAGATCACGATAGACAGCCCACGCGGCTTCTTCGGCCTCGAGGCCGAGGGCTGGCGGATCGAGTTCCGCAACCTGAAGATCAAGCTTCTCGAGTGAGCCCCGCCGCGCGGCGGTATCGCATCTTGCAGAAACAGGATTGTAAGACTTGCCACGGGCGGCGGACGCCCTGAGGCTGGCGGCGATTCCGCTCTCGCGCGAGGGACCGTAGAAGCGGCCCCAACTCCGCTGCTCTCCGTGCGTTGGCGTCGCGGCAACCGGGCAGCGTCCTCCTGGCGGCGCAAGACCCTCGCGTGGGCACGGCGGTTGCTCCATCCGCCCGTGGGGGAAGGGAGCACCGCATGGATACTTCGAATGGCGTCGCACGTTCGCGATCAGGGCGGCATGCGGCTCTCCACGAGCTCCTCCGCGCGCAGGAGGAGGCCTTGCGCGAGCAACGCCGGTCGCTCCGGGAGGCGCCGCCGCTGGAGACCATCGTCGTGGCCGATGAGGAGGAGCGCGCTGCCCAGGAGCTTGAGGTCGGGCTCGACATCGCCCTCCTCGAGATGCGGTCCCGGCAGGTCCGGGAGATCGTGGACGCCCTGCGCCGCATCGAAACCGGCGGCTATGGGCGATGTGTCGACTGCGGCGAGCCGATCCTGGCCTCGCGGCTTTCCGCGCGTCCCTTCGCCGTCCGCTGCCGTGACTGCCAGGAGGCGCTCGAAGCGGAGGATCACGGGCCGCGCCCCACGCCGGCCTTCGCGCCGGCCAGGTCGTCCTGGGCGCTCCTCGGATCCCTTCCGTGGCCGGGGAGTCGGAGGGGCGCGAACGCGCCGAGGGCCCGTCGGCGGCACCGGGGAACGGCGGTGCCGGTGCATCGCCCGCTGGCCTACGGAGGCGTCAGCTTCTGAGGAGGTTTCGCATGAAGCCGAGACACAAGGAGCCGATGCGGTCCTTCATCCTCGGGGCCCTGGCGGGGGCGATCACCCGCATTCCGGTTTCGAGGAGGGACCCATGAGCAGAGTGCAGACGTGCGTGCTGGGTATGGGGCTGGCGATCGGTTCGTGCCTCCTCGCGCCGCCCGTGTTCGCCGACGGGCTGAAGTTCGGGCTGCGAGGCGGCTACTACACCGAGGCCGAGGAGGCCTTCGCCGGAGCGGAGCTGCTCGTGCCCGTGGCCCACCGCTTCTATTTCAACCCGAACGTGGAGTACGTGTTCGTGAGCAACGGCTCCTACCTCACCTACAACGCGGATTTCCACTACGACATCGGCGCGTCCCGGTCGACCTACTTCTGGCTGGGAGGAGGCCTCGCCGTGGTGCAGGTGAATCCCGAAGGACCGGACAACGGCAGCACCGACGTCGCCGCGAACTTCCTCGCCGGGATCGGGTTCCGCACCGGCTCGGCCATCCCCTACTTCCAGGCCAAGGTCATCGCCAAGAGCGATACGGAGTTCGCGGTGGCGTTCGGGATCAGGTTCTGACCGCGGGGGCTACCGGGCCAGAAGGGCGACTCAGCGCGGGCGGATCCGCAGCACGCGCACGTCGCGCGGCGGGATGGTGCCCCGCCACTCGACCCCATCGGGCACCACGCCGGCGGCCACGGCTCGCCCGCTCACGAGGTCTTCCACGATCCGTCCCTCGAGCGGAACACGCAGCTTCACCGCCGTGGTCGCCGGCGAAGCCCCGTGGTTGAAGACGAAGGCCAGGTGCTCGCCGCCGGACTCGAGCAGCCTCACCTCGACGGTGTCGCCCGACACCGCGACGCCTCGCCGCACCCCGGCCCAGTCGAGGAGCCCGTCGAAGAAGCGGCGCCCCGTCTCCTGGGGCTGGCTGACGTAGCCCGCGCTCACGTACGAGCCGAGCATCAGCGCCTTCCCCTTGCCGAACGTCGACACGACCGCGGCCGGCGCCCCGCTCGCGAAGCGGGCCACCACGCGCGCGCCGGGCGCCTTGGGCTCGAGCGACTCCTCGTACCAGCGGCCGGGCAGCACCTCGCCCGGCTCGAGCCCCGGCAGCCCCTCCTCGGCGCGCAGGGCCGCCTTGCCCTTCTCGACCGTCTGCACGCCGGTCTCGCGCGCACCCACCACTTCGGCCAGGCCGAGCCCGGGGATCGTGAGGGCGGCGCGCCCCTGCTCGTCGTTCCACCCGGCCCGAGCCTCGACCACGAGCGCACCGCCGGCGCGCACGTACTCGCGCAGCTCGTTGGCCGCGGCCGCCGGCATCATCAGCGGGTACGGCAGGACCACGAGCCTGTACGGCGCGAGATCGCTCGCCTTCAGGTGATCGACGTGAAGGAAGTCGAGCGGCACGTTCGTCGGGAAGAGGGCCCGGTAGATGCCGAGGAGAGAGTCGCGCTCGATGCCGGCCACCTCGCCCTGGGGCCCGGCGTATGCCGTCGCCCGCTGTCGTCCGCCGACGAAGTGGGCGAGCGGGTTGTAGACGACCGCCACCTCGGACTGCGGCGGCCGGGCGGCGAGGAAGAGCGCCGAGTGCTCCCCCACCTGCCGCGCGACCCTTCCCGCCACCCGGGCCCGCTCGGTGATCGTCCCGTCGAGCTCGATGAGGCCGAAGCCGCCCGACTCGTAGCCGGTGCTCATGGGGTAATAGGCGTACGTGCAGATCGCCTTCGCCCCCCGGGCGAGCGCGCTCCACGTCCAGATCCGCAGGTCCTCCGGCGTGACGGTCGGGCTGACGTTGAGCGCGATCGTGCCGAAGCCGCCCTGCAGCTCGCCGATCCAGAAGCCGCGGCCGCCGTTCGCGAACCCGAACGAGCGCGCGAAGTCGAGGAGAGCCCCCCGCCACTCGACGTCCCGGTCCACGAAGGCCGAGTGCTTCGGGTAGAAGGACGTGCCGTAGTGGTCCACCTGCGCGGCCATCGTCCAGTCGTCGGACTGGCCCTCCCAGTAGTGCGGCGACGAGAAGAGCCCGACCCCGGCGGCGTGGCTCGTCGCGACGCGATCCGGGGCGCCGCGCTTCGCCGCCTCGTAGCGCGCGCGCAGGTCCTCGCCCAGCTTGTCGGCGATGAACTGCTTCCAGTCGATGTAGTCGGTGTACGAGAGGATCGTGCTGAGGCGGTTGGGCTCGACCTCGTCCCAGGACGCTTGCCGCCGGTACCACGCGGCGTTCAGCGCGTCGAGCGTGCCGTACTTCTTCTTGAGCCACTCGCGGAAGCGCGCCACCGTGTTCCGGCAGAAGCAGAACTCCGGGTTCTCGATGTACGTCGGATTGGCCCAGTTGATGACGTGGGGCTCGCTCCAGAGGTCGAATCCGAGGAATGCGGGGCTCGCGCCGGCGCGGCGCGCGACCGCCTCGTAGAACGCGAGGTCGGCCTTCCGGACCCCGGGGTGGTCCAGGCAGTAGCCGGGCGACGACTCCGGCCGGATGGCCTGGCCGTTCGAGCTGACGAAGAGCGAGTCGGGGTAGAGCCGCCCCACCCACTCCGGCGCCGAGTCCATGTAGACCTGGACGACGACGCGGAGCCCCTCCTCTTCGGCGAGGGAGAGGAGGACGTCGAGGGTGTCGAGGCGGTACTGACCCGGTGCGGGCTCGCCGCTCGCCCAGTCGATCCAGCACCGCACGGCGTTGAAGCCGAGGGCCTTGATCTGCCTCAGGTCGCGGCGCCACTCCTCTTTCTTGGCACGCGGATCGGCCTCGAGCATGGGGGCTCGGGCCCTGCCGCCGCCGTACCAGACGGCCATCGGGAAGACGTCGGGCCTGGCGGCGGCGCCGAAGGCCGCCGGGGCGCTGCACAGGATCAGGCTCAGCAGGGCTCGTCTCATGGGTCGGAGTCTACCCCCGAACCCCACCGCCACCCGCAACTGCTTTCGACTCAGTCGTTTGTTCGATTGGCCGACAGCTTCGGACGGCGGCTCCTGGCCCCCTCGACAAGTGCCCGCTCACACGGGGGGGCTTGACAGCCGTGGCAGAGTGTCACGGTTCCCATGGCACGCTCCCTCGTCATCGTCGAGTCGCCGGCCAAGGCGTCCACGCTCGGGAAGTTCCTCGGCCGGGACTTCCACGTCGCCGCCTGCTACGGACATGTCCGCGACCTCGAGAAGAAGGGCATCGCCGTGGACCGCGCGAAGAACTACGCGCCCCACTACCGCATCGTGCCCGGCAAGGAGCGGACGGTGGCCGAGCTGGCGAGGCTCGCCCGCAAGTCCGACCGCATCTTCCTCGCCGCCGACCCCGACCGCGAGGGCGAGGCGATCTGCTGGCACCTCCACGAGATCCTGAAGAAAGAAGCCCCGAACGCCGAGTTCCACCGGGCCGAGTTCCACGAGATCACGAAGTCGGCGGTGACCCGAGCCATCGAGAAGCCCGGGAAGATCTCGAAGGACCGGGTGGGGGCGCAGCAGGCCCGCCGCATCATCGACCGCCTGGTCGGCTACGAGGTCTCCGAGCTCCTCTGGAACAAGGTCTGGCGCGGCCTCTCCGCCGGGCGCGTGCAGACGGTGACGCTCCGGATCATCGTCGAGCGCGAGACCGAGCGCGAGGGCTTCGTGGCGGTGCCGTACTTCTCCGTCCCGGTCGTGCTCGCGAAGGAGGGAGTGTCCTTCCCCGCCCGCGTCGTCGTCTGGCACGGCGACAAGCTGCAGTTCGACGGCACCGACCCGCGTCTCGCCACGCGCGAAGCCGCCGAGGAGGTGCGAGCCCACGTCGAGGGCTCGACCCTGCGCGTCGTCTCGGTCGAGGCGAAGGAGCGGCGCCAGAACCCGGCGCCGCCCTTCACCACCCCGAAGCTGCAGCAGGCGGCGGCCCGCTCTCTCGGCTTCTCGGTCCGCAAGACGATGACCCTCGCCCAGAGGCTCTACGAGGGCCGCGCCGTCGGCGATCTCGGCACCGTCGGCCTCATCACCTACATGAGGACCGACTCCGTCCGCGTCGCCGACGAGGCGCTCCACGCGGTGCGCGAGAGAATCCGCGCGACGTACGGCGAGACGAGCCTCCCCGCCGAGCCGCGGCGGTACCGCCAGAAGAAGGACGCGCAGGACGCACACGAGGCGATCCGCCCCACCTCGATGGACCTGCCCCCGGAAGCGGTCGCGAGCCACTTGGAGCCCGACGAGCTGAAGCTCTACCGTACGATCTGGAACCGCTTCGTGGCCTCGCAGATGACGCCGGCGGTGAGCGAGGTGACTACGGTCGAGATCGAGGCGCGACGGAGCGATTCGCCCGAACTCGCGACGCTGCGCGCCACCGGGTCCGTCCTCAGGGACCCCGGCTTCCTGCGGCTCTACGGCCAGGTGTCCGAAACCGGAGCGGAGAACGCGCCGGAGGAGGAGGGCGAGGGCGACGAGGCGAAGGTGCGGCTGCCTGCCCTCGCGGAGGGTGATAACCCCGAGCTCCGCGAGGCCCGCGTGGACGGCCACGAGACGCAGCCGCCCCCGCGCTTCAACGAGGCCTCGCTCGTGAAGTTCATGGAGGAGAACGGCATCGGCCGGCCCTCCACCTACGCCGACATCCTGCGCAAGATCGAGCAGCGGGAGTACGTGCACAAGAAGGACCGGCGCTTCATTCCCACCCCCCTCGGCCGGCTGGTCGTGGACCTCATGAAGGAGGGATTCGAGGACTTCTTCCAGACCGAGTACACGGCCCGGATGGAGGAGGAGCTCGACGAGGTCGAGGAGGGCAAGCTGGACTGGCGCCAGGCCCTGCGCGACTTCGACGGCAAGTTCTCGAAGGACCGGGACCGCGCGAAGAAGCAGATGCACTCCGTGAAGGCCGGCCTCGCGATGCCCCTCGTGCGCGAGGCGTTCACCGACTTCCATCTCACCAACGACCCCGGCGACACCTGCCCGGAGAGCGGCCACCCCCTGAAGCTGCGGATGGGAAAGGCCGGCCTCTTCGTGGCCTGCAGCGGCTACCCGGACTGCACCTGGACCGTGGACATCCCGGAGACCGAGGAGGACCCGGTGGACCCGAGCGAGCTCGAGGGACAGATCTGCGAGGAGTGCGGCAGCCCGATGCGCCTCCGCACCGGGAAGAACGGCTCGGCGTTCCTCGGGTGCACCGCCTATCCCAAGTGCCGGAACGCCATCTCGGTCTCGATCCACGGCGGCAAGGCGGAAGCGCGCCCGGCCGAGCCCACGGGAGAGAAGTGCCCCGTGTGCGGCCACGACCTCGTGAAGCGGCACGGGCGCTTCGGCGAGTACGTCTCCTGCTCGAACTACCCGAACTGCCGCTACAAGCCGCCGAAAGCGGTGGCCCTCACCGGCGTCACCTGCCCGGAATGCAACCAGGGACAGATCCTCGAGCGGAAGGGCCGCTTCGGGCCGTTCTTCGGCTGCTCGCGCTACCCCGAGTGCAAGCGGAACTTCCGCGCGCGGCCGGTGCCGAAGCCGTGCCCGAAGTGCGGGACCGCGTACCTCCTGGTCCGCGAGCGCAAGGCGGGCGCCTTCTACGTCTGCGAGGCGGAGGGCTGCGGCTTCGACGAGCCCGCCTTTGACCTCGACCTCTACCCCGTCACGACGGAGGTGACCGAGGCGGCGCGGCAGTCGGCGCTCGCCGCGGCCATGGCCCCGGCGCCGAAGAAGCGGACGCCGAGGCGGAAGGCCGAGGCGCCGCCGGAGACCGGCGCGACGGCGGCTCCGCCCGCCGCCCGGGCGGCCGACATCGCGGCCCGACTCAAGCCCGCGGGAGCGCGGCCCGCCCGACGCCCCGCGATGCCGAAGCCGCGGCCCGCCGGTGCCGGCAAAGCGGCGGCCTCGGCCCGACCGAAGCGCAGGCCGAAGGCGAAGTAGGCCCCGTCACAGATGGGATGACCCGTCCGCGCGGGGCTGATCGCGCGCCGCCAGGCGCTCCTCGAGGAGGCGCCTCACGATCGGCCCGGCGCCGGTGCCGAGCGCGATGGCGAGCGCGAGCATGAGGGCGCCGAACGCGATGGCGAAGGCCGCCAGCACGATCGGCCGGGCGAGGCCGACCTGGTCGAGCGCCATCGCCGCCGCGATCGTCACCATGAGGAAGTGCACCGCTCCGCCGACCAGCCGCGCCGACGGCCAGCCGGCGTTCACCGCGGCGAGAAGGACGATGCGCCAGACGACGTTGGCGAGGACGAGCCCGACGGCGAGGATCACGAGGGAACGCCGACGACCCTCGGCACGAGCCGGAGGACTTCGGCCCGCAGCGACTGCGAGCGTTCGCAACCCGAGCGCGTCGAGACCGGCCAGCAGGAAGCCCAGGAACAGGATCCAGAAGACGGCGGAGGCGACGAGGCGCTCGGCCGGGGGAAGCTCGGCCTTGCGGAGCAGCTCCGCGGCGCCGGTCCGCTCGGCGAGGCGGGCGACGCGGAGCCAGACGAGGACCCGCCCGGTGACCGCGCGGGCGAGGGCGGCGATCAGCCAGCCGGCCGCCACCACGCTGAGCATGGCGAGCAGGCGTGGGATCACGAGCCGCAGGCCCTCGACGTATCCGCTCCAGGTCTCGCGCAGGGTGAGGAGAATCGCTTCCGCCATGGGTCACCTCGCGGGAGGCGGTCCAGAGGGCGAGGAGGTCGCCCCGGGATCGCTCGAAGTTCCGGCACAGGTCCTCGAGCCGCTCTTCCGCTTCACGTGGTTCGAGCCCCGCCGCCCCGGCGGCGAACGATGCCACGCGGCCGAGGTAGAGGGGAACCGCGGCGCGCACCAGGTGGTCGCGGGAGATCGAGGCGTGGCGGTGCGCCGCCGCGAGCTCCAGGATCACGGCGGCCCAGAGCGCGTCGGGGATTTCCGCCGAACCGTCCGGTTGCCGCCGCCGCGCGCAGGGCCTCGAGGGTGGGCGGACGGAGCGCTGGCTCGAGCATCGGAGCCGAGCGCGGCCACGCCCTTCACGGAAGAGCGCGGCGTAGCCGGCTACGTCGATCGCCGCCGCCGGCTCCGGGGGCGCGGCGGCGCGGACGGAACACGTCACCGGGATCGGGCCATTCCGCGTCGTCCAGCGGGCTTCCTGCAACCGCAGGCACGTGAAGAGCGCGTCGAGCACCTGGGGCACGAGGCCGGCGACCGCCGGCCGGGGGCGGGCGGTGAGGCGGCGCGGGCCGAGGCCGACCTGCGTCACGCGCAAGGCGTCGCCCGCCGCCATCCCCGAGATCCAGAGGTCGATCGCCAGGCGCAGGTCGTCGCTCTCCCAGGCCGGCTCTTCCAGGCAGCGCGCGGCGAAGCGGCCCGAGCAGCCGAACTCGCCGGCGAGCGGCTCCGCGAGGGCGAGGCCGTACGCGGCGCGGAAGAGCGGCCGGACGACCTGGGTGACGAGAGGGCCGTCCAGGGGATGGCGCGCGTAGGCGGGCGAGACGAAGTCGGCTTCGCCGGCGAGGGCCGGACGGGCGAGGGCGCGCGACCGACTCCGGGGTCACGCTCGCGATCTCGGGGTCGAGGACGACGACCGCCCTCGCCTGCAGGAGGTCGGCGGCGGCGAAGACCGTGCGGAGCGCGGCCGCCTTCCCGGGCACGCCGTGGTACGGCGCGCTGATGCGGTGGTGCGTGCGCAGGCTGTGCGAGGCGACGAGGGTCTCCCGGTCCACGATCGAGGCGTCCCGGACGATGTCGGGCGTGCCGTCGGTCGAGCCCCCGTCCACGTTCAGGAGCACGGTGCGCTCCCGGGCGAGCTCCCGGTTGAAGGCGACGTGGGCGGCGCGCACGACCGGTCCCGACGCTGTCGGAGTGGTTGAGGGTGGGCAGGCCGACGAGCACGTCCACCTGACCGACCGCCATGAGGTCGGAGAGCAGCTCGTCGGAGAGGATCGTGCTCACAGCCAGCGCAGCTTGAACCAGAAGAAGTCGTAGGGCCCGAGCGTCATCACGTACGGCCGCTCGCGGATCCTCGGGAAGAGGCTGCGGCCGAACATCTCGATGGGTATGGCGCCGGCCAGCTCGCGGAGGTCGAGCTCGACCGCCTGTGCCGTCCCGGACAGGTTGTTGACGACCAGCACCTTCTCGGAGTCCAGGCTGCGGACGTAGGCGAGGACGCGGTGGTTCGCGGGCTTCAGGAACTCGATCGTGCCCCGGCCGAAGACCCGGGTCGACCGGCGCACCTGGATGAGCCGCTTCGTCCAGTTGAGGAGCGAGTTCTCCTGGCGGCGCTGGCTCTCGACGTTCACCGCCTGGTAGCCGTAGACGGGGTTCGAGATGAGCGGCTGGTAGAGCCGCTCGGGGTCGGCCGTCGAGAAGCCCCCGTTCCAGCCCTCCCGTCCACTGCATCGGCGTCCTCACTCCGTTGCGGTCGCCGAGGTAGACGTTGTCCCCCATCCCGATCTCGTCGCCGTAGTAGAGGACGGGGCTGCCGGGGAGCGACAGAAGCAGCGCGTTCATGAGCTCGATGCGCCGCCGGTCGCCGTCGAGGAGCGGCGCCAGGCGGCGCCTGATCCCGAGGTTGATGCGGGCCACCGGGTCCTTCGCGTACTCCGCGTACATGTAGTCGCGCTCGGCGTCGGTCACCATCTCGAGGGTCAGCTCGTCGTGGTTGCGCAGGAAGAGGCCCCACTGGCAGGAGGCGCGGGATCTCCGGGGTGCGCTCCACGATCTCGACGAGCGGCTTCCTGTCCTCGAGCCGCAGGGCCATGAACATCCGCGGCATGAGCGGGAAGTGGAAGGCCATGTGGAAGACGTCGCCGTCCCCGAAGTAGGGCCGCACGTCCTCCGGCCACATGTTCGCCTCGGCGAGGAGCATCCGGCCCGGGAACTCCGCGTCCATCCTCCGTCGCAGCTCCCGCATCACCTCGTGCGTCTCGGGCAGGTTCTCGCAGGACGTGCCCTCCCGCTCGACGAGGTACGGCACCGCGTCCACCCGGAAGCCGTCGACCCCGGTCTCCAGCCAGAACCGCATCACCTGCCAGATCTCCTCGCGCACCGCCGGGTTGTCGAAGTTGAGGTCGGGCTGGTGCGAGAAGAAGCGGTGCCAGTAGTAGGCCTTCGAGACGGGGTCCCACGCCCAGTTCGACATCTCGGTGTCGCGGAAGATGATCCGCACGCCGCGGTAGCGGTCGTCGGTGTCGCTCCAGACGTAGTAGTCGCGCTTCGGGCTGTCGCGCGAGGAGCGGGCCTCCTTGAACCAGGGGTGCTGGTCGGAGGTGTGGTTGAGCACCAGCTCGGTGATGACCCGGAGCCCGCGCTCGTGGGCGGCGGCGAGGAACGCCTTGAAGTCGTCGAGGGTGCCGTACTCGGGGTGGATCGCGCAGTAGTCCGAGATGTCGTACCCGTCGTCGCGGAAAGGCGACGGGTACATGGGCAGGAGCCAGATGCAGTCGACGCCGAGGTCCTTCAGGTGGTCGAGCCGGCCCACGAGGCCGGGGAAGTCTCCCATGCCGTCCCCGTTGGCGTCGGCGTAGGCCTTGACGTGCAGCTCGTAGAAGACCGCGTCCTTGTACCAGAGCGGGTCGTCGGCCATCGGACGTGATTCGCTCCCCGGGGACCAGGCGCCGCGTCCCTCTTGTCATCATGGCAGAACGTGCTTTGTCATCAAAGTACTCCCCGTGCTTGAATGGTCCTTACCATGCGGCAGGCGCTGCGGTTCACGTTCGCGCTGGTGGCGGGCCTGGCCCTCCTGACCTGGGGTGCCTCCGTGGTCGTCAGCCGCACCACGCGGAGCTGGTTCGAGAGGGACATCCTGCTGCGCGCCCAGCTCGCGGTCAGCGGGGCGCGCGAGACGCTCGTGTCGCACTGGGGGCCGGGCCAGGAGGCGGAGCTGCGCAAGGTCCTCGTCGAGCTGACCCGCGACGAGCGCGTGATGGGAGCGGCGGCGTGCGGCGCCGACCTCTCGCTGAAGGCCCAGACCTTCGACTACCCCGCCTCGCTCACCTGCCCGAGCCTCGCGCACCGAGGTCCGCCCCGGCTTCGACGCTCCCGCCGGCGGCCTGGACGACCTGGCGCGCACGTCTTCTCGCTTCCCGGGGGCCAGGTGCACGCGACCGCGGTTCCGCTGTTCGAGGCCGATCAGGCTCTCGGCTTCGTCGTCCTCGTCCACGACCTGAGCTTCGTCGAGCGACGGGAGGCGACGACCCGGACGTTCCTCGCTGCTCGCCTTCGGACTTCCTCGCCCTCGGCGGCCTCCGTCGTCACGCTGGTCGCGGCGCGACTGTCCTGGCGGGGCTGGAGCAACGAGCTGCGGAGGCTCATCCGGGGCGAGAGGCCGCCGCCCGAGTTCCGACCCTTCCTGCGGGACGTCCGCGACCTCGTGGAGCGCCTCGCCTCGGAGCGGGAGGCGGACGGCCAGGGAGGCCTGTGGACGCCCCAGCGGCTCAAGAACACGCTGAGCCGGCACCTCCACGGCGAGCGCGTGGTGATCGTGGCGAACCGCGAGCCCTACATCCACGAGCGCACGGAGGGCGGCGACGTGACCCTCGTCCACCCGGCGAGCGGCCTCGTGACCGCGCTCGAGCCGGTCATGCGGGCCTGCTCGGGAGTGTGGGTCGCGCACGGGAGCGGCTCCGCCGACCGGGAGGTCTCGGACGAGCAGGGGCCGGCTGCCGGTCCCTCCCGGCGAGGAGTCCTACGTCCTGCGGCGGCTGTGGCTCTCGCCCGAGGAGGAGAAGGGCTACTACTACGGCTTCTCCAACGAGGGGCTCTGGCCCCTCTGCCACATCGCCCACACCCGGCCGGTCTTCCGGAGCGAGGACTGGCGCCACTACCAGGTGGTCAACCGCAAGTTCGCCGAGGCCGTTTCCGAGGAGGTGGACTCCGACGATCCCATCATCCTCGTCCAGGACTACCACTTCGCGCTGCTCCCGCGGATGATCCGGGAGAGGCTGCCCCGGGCGACCGTCCTCACGTTCTGGCACATCCCGTGGCCCAACTCCGAGCAGTTCGGGATCTGCCCCTGGCGCGAGGAGCTGCTGGCGGGGCTCCTCGGCAGCAGCATCCTCGGCTTCCACACGCAGTTCCACTGCAACAACTTCATCGACGGCGTCGACCGCTTCCTCGAGTCGCGCATCGACCGGGAGCAGAACGCGGTCGTCCACCAGGGGCAGTGGACGCTCGTCCGGCCCTACCCGATCTCCATCGAGTGGCCCAGCCGGTGGCTGAAGACCGTCCCCGCCGTCCCCGAGTGCCGGGCGAGCGTCTTCGCCGAGCTCGGGCTCGCGCCGGACGCGCTCCTCGGCGTGGGAGTCGATCGTCTCGACTACACGAAGGGCATCGAGGAGCGTCTCCTGGCGGTCGAGCGGCTGCTCGAGCGCGACCCTTCGCTGCGGGGCCGCTTCACCTTCGTGCAGCTGGCGGCGCCGAGCCGGACGGTGATCCCCCACTACCGGCAGCTGAGACGAGAACGTGAGTCACGTCGCCGCCCGCATCAACGAGCGCTTCGCGTCCGGCTGCCTACCGGCCCGTGATCCTCAGGCGGGCGCACCACGAGCCGCCCAGCGTCTTCCGCTACTACCGGGCCGCGGACGTGTGCTACGTGAGCAGCCTGCACGACGGCATGAACCTGGTGGCGAAGGAGTTCGTCGCGGCGCGGGACGACGAGCAGGGCGTGCTGGTCCTCAGCCACTTCACGGGCGCCGCCCGCGAGCTGACCGAGGCCCTCAGCGTCAACCCGTACGACCTCGAGGAGGCGAGCGCGGCCCTCGCGGCGGCGCTCCTCATGCCGAAGGAGGAGCAGCGCGACCGCATGCGGGCGATGCGCACCCTGTTGGCCGAGTTCAACGTCTACCGCTGGGCGGGGCGAATGCTCGTGGACGCGGCGCGCCTGCGGCGGCGGGAGCGGCTGTCGGGGCGCCTGAGCCGGCTGCTGCCGGGCGCGGCCGACGCCCCGGCGTGATGCGGCACCTCCTCGCCCCGGCCCACCGTGACGTGCTGGAGCGGTTTGCCGGCTCGAGAACGCTCCTGGCCTTCGACTTCGACGGGACGCTCGCGCCGATCGTGCGAGATCCGGAGCGGGCGGCGATGCGCCCGTCCACGCGGCACCTGCTGCGGCAGGTGGCGGTGGCCTACCCCTGCGTCGTGATCTCCGGTCGTTCGCGCGCCGACGTCCGGCGACGGGTTCGCGGAGTGCCCCTCGCCGAGGTCATCGGCAACCACGGGATCGAACCGCGGCACGCGGCCGCGCCGGACGACCGCGACGTTCGCCGGTGGATCCCCCTCCTGGAGGAGCGACTGAACGGGATCCAGGGGGTCGCCATCGAGGACAAGGGTCTCTCGCTCGCGGTCCACTACCGGCGCGCCCGAGAAGAAGCGGGCGCGGGCCCGGATCCTCGCCGCGGCCGCCGGCCTGGGCGGGGTGAGGCTTCTGGGAGGAAAGCAGGTTCTGAACATCCTGCCCGCGGGGAGCCCCCACAAGGGACTGGCCCTCGAGCGCGCGAGGGCCCGCCTCGGCTGCGACACGGCAGTGTACCTCGGCGATGACGAGACCGACGAGGACGTGTTCGCCGTCGACCAGCCCGGGCAGCTCCTGTCGATCCGGGTCGGCCGGAAGAGGACCTCCTCGGCCGCCTACTACATCCGGAGGCAGGCGGACATCGACCGCCTGCTCCGCCGCCTGCTGATCCTCAGGCCGAGGACGGTGGCCGGGCGTTGAGCGAAGGGGAGCGGCAGGCGGCCACTGGTCGATCCCGTCGAGCGCGGATATAGTCGAGACCCGCCATGAAGATCACCGCGCTCCGCGCCCGCGACGTGCGCTTCCCCACCTCTCGCGAGATGGACGGCTCCGACGCGCTCAACGTCGGCGACTACTCCGCCGTCTACGTGACGCTCGAGACGGACGGCCCCCACGCCGGCTACGGCCTCACGTTCACGAACGGCCGGGGCACGGAGATAGGCGTCGCCGCCGCCCGGGCCTTCGACGGGCTCGTGGTGGGCCGCACCCTCGAGGAGATCACCACCGACTTCCGCGGCTTCTACCACGGGCTCACCCAGGACCCGCAGCTGCGCTGGATCGGCCCCGAGAGGGGCATCGTCCACATGGCGCTCGGCGCGGTGCTGAACGCGGTCTGGGACCTGTGGGCGCGTCACGAGGGCAAGCCGCTCTGGAAGCTCCTCGCCGACCTGACCCCGCAGCAGACGGTCGACTGCGTGCCGTTCCTGTGGATCACCGACGCCCTGACTCCCGACGACGCGCTCGCGATCCTGGAACGGAACGCCCCGACCCGACCCGCGCGCGAGACCGAGATGCGCCGCGACGGATTCCCGGCCTACACGACGTCGACCGGCTGGCTCGGTTACCCCGACGAGAAGGTCCGCCGCCTCTGTCGCGACGCGATGGCGCAGGGCTTCACGCACTTCAAGATGAAGGTGAGCCGCGACCTCGAGGGCAACCTCCGCCGGGCCGCGCTCATGCGCGGCGAGATCGGCCCCGGGCGCCGGCTCAGCATGGACGCGAACCAGTGCTGGGACGTCGGGGAGGCGATCGAGCACGTGAAGGCGCTCGCGCGATTCGACCCCTGGTGGATCGAGGAGCCCACGAGCCCCGACGACGTGCTGGGCCACGCGGCCATCGCGAAGGCCGTCGCCCCGATCAAGGTGGCGACCGGCGAGATGGCCCAGAACCGGGTGATCTTCAAGCAGCTCCTGCAGGCGGGCGCCCTCGGCTACTGCCAGGTCGACTCCTGCCGGGTGGGCGGGGTGAACGAGGTGCTCGCGATCCTCCTCCTCGCCGCGAAGTTCGGCGTGCCGGTCTGCCCCCACGCCGGCGGGGTGGGCCTGTGCGAGTACGTCCAGCACCTCGCCATCTACGACTACATCGCGATGAACCCGACGATCGAGGACCGCTACTGCGAGTACGTCGATCACCTGCACGAGCACTTCGTCCACCCGGTGCGGGTCGTGGACGCCCGCTACCAGGCGCCGCTCGATCCGGGCTACTCGATCGAGATGAAGGCCGGGTCCCTCGACACCCACGAGTACCCGACGGGTGCCGTCTGGAGGGGCTGAGACTCTCTCCGTTGCGCTGCCTGTCCAGAGGGCCTATCGTTCGCCTCGAGCGACAGGAGAACGGACATGACCCATCGGGAGCGGTTGATCGCGTGCGGCCTCGCCGCCGTCGCGGCCGGGGTGCTGGGCGGGGAGGGCGCCGCCGCCGCGGCCGGCGGTTTCGTGAGCCTGTTCGACGGCAAGAGCACTGCCGGCTGGGTACAGCGTGGCGGCAAGGCCGTCTACGCGGTCGAGGAAGGGGCCCTCGTCGGCCGCACCGTGCTCGACACGCCGAACAGCTTCCTCTGCCCTCCGAAGGAGTACGGCGACTTCGTGCTCGAGTTCGAGGTGTGGGTGGATCCGAAGCTCAACTCCGGCGTCCAGGTCCGCAGCGAGTCCCGCCCCGACTACAGGAACGGCGTGGTCCACGGCTATCAGATCGAGATCGATCCCTCGGAGCGCGCCTGGAGCGGAGGGATCTACGACGAGCAGCGGCGCGGATGGCTCACGAGCCCGAAGGCTGATCCCGCCGCGCGGAAGGCCTTCAAGGTCGGCGAGTGGAACCGCTACCGCGTGGAGGCCTCGGGCGACCGCCTCCGGACGTGGATCAACGAAGTGCCCGTCTCCGACCTCACCGACGGTATGACGCGCGCGGGCTTCATCGGCTTCCAGGTCCACCAGGCGGAGGAGGCGGGCCTCGCCGTGAGGTGGCGGAACATCCGGATCAAGGAGCTCACGCCCGCGAAGACGGGTCTCACCCCGAACACCCTGACGGACGCCGAGCGCGCCGACGGCTGGCAGCTCCTGTGGGACGGGCACACGACCTGGGGCTGGCGCAGTGCAAAGGGCAACAAGTTCCCGAACGAGGGCTGGGAGATCCAGGACGGCGTGCTCTCCGTCGTCGAGACGGGCGGCGCCGAGTCGCGCGCCGGCGGCGACATCGTGACCGAGGACACCTTCGCCGCCTTCGACCTGAAGGCCGAGTTCCGCCTCACGCCGGGAGCCAACAGCGGGATCAAGTACTACGTCGACACCGAGCTCAACAAGGGCGAGGGCTCGGCCATCGGCCTCGAGTACCAGCTCCTCGACGACGCCAGGCACCCCGACGCCAAGGACGGCCGCGACGGCAACCGGACGATCGCTTCCCTCTACGACCTCATCCCGGCGGCGGCGGGCAAGAAGGCGAAGCCGATCGGCGAGTGGGAAGAGGCGCGGATCGTCTCCAACGGGCGGCACGTCGAGCACTGGCTGAACGGCGCGAAAGTGCTTGAGTACGAGCGCGGGTCGGAGGAGTTCCGCCGGCTCGTGGCCCTGAGCAAGTACAAGGTCTGGCCGGCCTTCGGCGAGAGGCCGAGCGGCCCCATCCTGCTCCAGGACCACGGCAACCGCGTCTCGTTCCGCAACGTCAAGATACGGGCGCTGAAGCCGGAGTAGCCGAGCCGGGGCGGCGGCCGCGCCGGACGGGTTGGAATCCTAGATCTGCGAGTAGTCGGTCGGCCGGAGCAGGG
Organism: uncultured Acidobacteriota bacterium; assembly: GCA_963697835.1. Taxonomy (GTDB): domain Bacteria; phylum Acidobacteriota; class Vicinamibacteria; order Fen-336; family Fen-336; genus DATBSL01. The sequence continues at coordinate 1,708,982 of CAVOPG010000002.1, forward strand.
CCGAGTCGATGTTGGAGACGGTGTCCGCGTAGCGGGGATCGTCGCGCATCTTCACCCACTCCGGGTGCTCGCGGAACGCCGCCCACGCCTTGTCGCGCGCGGCGGCGTCGGCGAACACCACCATGTAGGTCAGGCTGGGCAGGCCCTCGCCCACGAGGTCGCGGCCGAAGAAGACCGTCTGAAGGCCCACGCGACCGAAGAGGGTGAGCTCGCCTCCCGATTCGAACATCTCGACCTTCCTCCGGCTCGAGGCTTCGCTCGCGCTCTGGTACTTTCGCAGCTCGAAGACACGTCCCGGGCCCGCGGCGGGGCCGGCCGGCTTCGCGACGGCGGGCATCGTCGGAACCGCGGCGTGGAGGGAGGAGTCGCAGCGCAGGAACGGCGGGTCGGCCGGCGGCAGGACGAGTGAGGACGCAGCCGCCATGCGGTACTCGGCGTCGGCCTCGAGCCGGGCGCCCAGCGTCACCACCGACTCGGCGTCGGGGTGGGGCAGGAGGAGGTGGACGGTCGGGCTGTCCGGACCCAGATCCACGTTCCACGCTCCGACGGGAGCGAGGCCGGCGCGGCCGAGCGCGGGGACGAGGGCGTCCTTCGCGTACGCCGCGAAGCGCGTGGCCAGGGCTCCGTTGCGCAGGCGGTAGCGGCGCAGCTCGAGGATCTGCGGTCGAGCGGCGGAGCCCGGCTCCGGCGAAGCGCCTGAGGCTCCGGCGAGAGCGTGCGGCGAGGTGAGGGCGGCCGCCGTGGAGGCGGCCAGGAAGGCGCGTCGTTCCATCTTCTCCTCCTGCTCGGGGACCGCGGATCGCCCGGCGGAAAGACCCGGCCATCCCGCGGCGCGCGAAGCGTAGCACGAAGGCGCCGTAGGGCCCCTTGCTCCCCTCAGGCGCTCGCGAAGCCCTGCTCGCGGAAGTGGCGGTCGAAGTGGAAGGCGCGCGTGAGGCCCTGCCGGCGCATGCAGGCGAAGCTCACGCAGTCGACGAGGCTGAGCTCGCGGCGGCCCGCCGTGAGGAGCGCGGCCGTCGCCTCGGCGTGAAGCTCGGCGTCCATCCACACGACCCCGAGCACGGGCACGAGGTCGTCCTGGAAGGCCCGCACCGCGGGCAGCCCGAAGCGGTGCTGGAGGAGCGCCGTCGCCTCGACGAGGACGTAGCTCGTGGTGACCAGCTCCTCGTTCGCCTCGATGAGCCGGCGAAAGGACCGCGCCGCCCGGGCGTGGTTTTCGTCGCCCGCGTGCAGGACGGCGAGGAGCGCTGAGGTGTCGACGAAGACGCTCACCGGTAGGCCTCGGCCAGGTAGTCGTCGTGGCGGGTCGAGAGGTTGCGCGGGCCCTTCCGGAGCCGCCCGATGGCGGAGAGGGCCCGTCGGCGCCGCTCCTCTGGGCCAGGCCGGCCGACGGTCGAGAGCGACTCGTCCACGACGGCGCGGATCAGGTCGGCCATCGACCGGCCCTCGGCCGACGCGCGGGCCTTCAGGGTCTCGAACTGGGACTCGGTCAGCTGGATCTGCGTGCGCACCATGCTTACAGATTCGCACACATGCTGTCAGTCAGCAAGACGGGCGCCGGCCAGCCCCCCGTCCCATCGGGCGACGGCGGATCCCTCCTCGCCCGGCCAAGCCGAAGCTCGTCAGAGAGGGATGACAGGCAACGGCCAGGCCGAGGCTCGTCGGGATGACAGGCGATGGCCGGGCCCCGCTCGTCGGGATGACGGCTCTCAGTGGCACCGTCGATCAGCGGGCGGGGCGGACGACGATGCGGTGTGACCCGCGCACCGAGCGGTCGCGGGAAGTGAGGACGATTCGGTAGAGCCGGCCGCCCCACACCGGCCGCAGCCGCGAGTCGGTGACGTCCTTCTCCTCGACGCTCGCCGTGAAGCGCCCCGCGTCGTAGAGGAGCACGGGCCCGGGCTCGCCTCCGGCCGAGACGGGCGCTCGGCCGGGCTTCGCGAGGACGACTCGGCCGGGTGTCGAGACGTCGGCCGCGAGCGGGGTCATGAAGTGGAGGCGCACGGGCTCCGCCCAGGCAGCGAGCGCGTAGTCTTCGGCCAGGACGACCTCCCGCTTCCGGCGGTCGAGGGTGACCTCGCGGCGCCAGTGCGTGACCCTCGCCAGGGACGGGTAGGCCGGTGCGATGTCCAGCGAGAAGCGCACGGCCTCGGGCCGCGACGAGAAGGAAACGTCCCGGGCGCGGAACTCGGCTCCGTCCTTCTGGTCGAGGCCGTTGACGCTCGGGAGGTTGTGCCACGCCGACTGCATCGTCCAGATCTCGTACCGGCGCGGGCTGAAGGTCTTCGACGTGTACTCCTCGACGCCCACGTCGATGAGCACCGGCTGGCCGTCGGCGAACACGATCACGTTTCCGACGTCGTTGTGGTTGTGGCTTTGCGCGTTGTGCCCGCCCCACGCCGCGACGTACAGGCCCCTTGCCGAGCCCGGCTGCTCTCGCGCCGCCATCATCTGCAGGTCCGGGAGCCAGATCTCGCCGTCGAGCGGCTCGGCGGGCGGCGTGGCCGCGAGGTCGCCCGCCCGCAGCAGCGCCGGCAGGACGCGGGCGAGGCTGCCGAAGCGCGCGACGTCGGGCGGTCCGTAGGGCCCGCGTCGAGCGGCCAGGAAGGCCCCGAAGCTCGCGAGGGACGCATCATCCACCGCTCGGCCGTAGCGGAAGACGAGCTCCGGCTCGGGCTCCACCTTCGCCGGCGCGTCGCCGATGTTCACGTAGTAGTCGCCCGCGACGTAGGCCCGGGCGATGTACTGGCCGATCGCGCGCACGACCGGCTCGCGGTAGACGTCGACGCGCCCGGCGGTCGCGGCGTGCAGCAGCTCGAGCGACTCGAAGAGCGACGCCCCGGCCCGGCCCCAGTAGCTCGGCCCCTCGTCGCAGCCGCCGTCGTCCGGATAGGCGTCGATGAAGCGGTCCAGGCTCCGCGCGATCTTCCCCACCGCGCGCACGCGCCGCTCGGGGTCGCGCTCGAGGAGGAGGACGCTGGCCAGCCAGTTCGAGTTGATCCACGGGTTCCAGTTGTTGACCTCGCGCGGGGAGAAGCCCATCCACCAGAAGTCGTCGCGCTCGAGGTTCGGGGTGAGGATCCGCCGGTCGACTTCGAGGCGGACACGCTCACGGACTTGCGGGTGAACGGCGTCGAGCCGCTCGCCCAACAGGTAGTCCGTCCAGGCGAGGAGCGCTCCCGTCTCGGCGGCGAAGAGATCGACGGTAGGCTCGGTGACGTCGGGGAGGCCCGACCCCCGCTTCTGGGCGCCGACGTGGGCGGGCACGCCCCAGTAGCTCTCCTCGCAGATGAGCCAGAGCCCGTCCGCGATCGCGTCCGTGAAGCGGCCCCGGCCCTCGAGAACCTCGCCCAGCACGAGGTCGGCCAGCTTGCCCCGCCGCGAGAAGAAAAGCGTCTCGTACCGCCCGCGGTTGCCGTCGCGGACGTAGTCGAGAAACCGCGTGGCGGGCAGGATCGCCCAGTCCGTGGCGAGCTGCCGCTCCGCCTCGGCGACGAACGCGCGCCGCTGCGCCTCCGGCACTCTCCCCCAGGCCGCGCGGTCCGCGACGGTCGGGTACGGCCGGAAGGCCTCGGCAGTGACCAGGGCCTGCCGCAGGTCGATCGCCTCGACCTGCCGTTCGAGGAGCCGCCGGGGCTCGCGGGCGCCGGGTGCGGCGTCGCCGCCGACGGCGAGGAGGGCGAGGGCGAGAGCGAGGGCGAGACGGGGGGGGAACGCTCGGGGATGGCCAGGGCAGCCTCTGACCGGGGCCTTGGGGTCTTTCATCGCCGCTCTCCAGCAAACGACATCTCTCGCGCGCCACTCGACCGGGCGCACTCGAGTGCCTGGACCGTATATCCTATACGCCTCATTGACCCATCCGAGACGCGGGGTGTAGCCTCCCGGCGCGATGGCCGACCTGTCCCTGACCCGTAGCCAGCAGACCGCCCTCGTGCTGCTGCGCACCCTGATCGGCTGGCACTTCCTCTACGAGGGCTTCGTGAAGCTCCTGTGGCCCGCCTGGACGCGGGCCGGCGTCCCCCTCGGGCGCTTCTCGTCGGCCGGCTACCTGCGGTCGTCCACCGGGCCGTTCGCGGACGTCTTCCGGGCTTTCGCCGACGCGTCGTGGCTGCCCTGGGTCGACCTGCTCGTGGCCTGGGGCCTGCTCCTCGTCGGCCTCGCCCTCATGCTCGGCCTCTTCACGCAGCTCGCGTGCGCGGGAGCGCTCGCGCTCCTCGCGCTCTTCTACCTGTCGTGGCTCCCGACGCGGGGTGTCTCCGAGCCGGGCACGGAGGGCAACTACCTGATCGTCAACAAGAACCTCGTCGAGGCGGCCGCGGTCTTCGTCGTCCTCGCGTTCCGAACCGGTCGCATCGCCGGGCTGGACCTCGTCCTCGCGCGGCCGCGCGCGGCGGCTCCGCCCGTCGCGGAGGCCTGAGAGATGAACCTCACCCCCGAGCAACAGGACCTGGGTCGCCGCAACTTCATGCGGGTGCTGGCGGGAACGCCGGCCCTCGCCGCGCTCGGCGCCGCCGCGGCCGTGAAGGGCCCCGTGCGGGGCGGGCCGGTGCGCCTCGGGTTCGTCGGCACCGGGGGCGAGGGTCGCGTGCTCCTCGAGCAGACCGACCCGCGCTACGGCGAGGTCGTGGCCCTCTGCGACATCAACCCCTCGCAGCTCGGGAAGTCCGACGAGTCGCTCGTCAAGACGGGCCGTCAGCCGGTGAAGCACTACGCCGACTGGAAGGAGATGATCCAGAAGGAGCGGCTCGAGGGCGTCGTCGTCGCCACCCCGCTCTTCACCCACGCCGACATCACCACGGGCTGCCTGGAGGCGGGCCTCCACGTCCTGTGCGAGAAGATGATGGCCTGGGACGACGCTCTCGTGCCGGCGGATGACGGAGGCCGCGAGCCGCGCCGGGCGCGTCCTCGAGATCGGCCACCAGCGCTACTACAACCCGATCTACCAGGCCTCCTACGACGGCATCGTGAAGGCGGGGCTCCTCGGCGAGGTCTACCACGCACGGCTCGTCTGGCACCGCAACGGCAACTGGCGGAGGAAGGCCGACCTCCCCTCGCCCGACTACACCCCCGCGCAGTGGGGCTACCCCACCTTCGACCACTTGATCAACTGGCGGCTCTACAAGCAGTACTCGCGCGGCCACATGGCCGAGCTGGCCAGCCACATGGTCGCGATCACCGACTGGTTCTTCGGCGCCTTTGCCTTTGCCGCGGTCGGCACCGGGGGCGTCTTCCGCTTCCAGGACGGGCGCGAGATCCCGGACCACACGTACGTCACCTTCGAGTACCCCGGCGGGCGCACCGCCGTCTTCACCTCGATCGAGTCGAACGCGTTCGACGACTACTACGAGGCGTACTACGGCACGAAGGGCACCCTGATCCTCCGCGGCGAGGTCGAGGCGTACCTGTTCGAGGAGGGGGCAAAGGCGGGCGAGGCGAAGGCGACCGGCATCGCTGTGGCGCCGAAGTCCGGCCCGGCGGGCTCCGCCTCCGAGAGCCGCGCCAACGACGCGGCCGGCGCGGGCCAGGGGGTGGGCGCGGCGTCGGGCGGCGGCGACCGCCTGGCCGCGTACCGATACGAGATCGACGGGTTCTGCGGCGCCGTCCGGACCGGGGCGCCGCTCAAGTGCGGGCCGGAGCGCGCGTTTGCCTCGGCCCGGGCGTGCATCGCCGGGTTCGACGCGATCGAGAAGAAGGCGAGGATCGGCATCGAGGCCTAGAGGAGGTCGACGTGGCCCTCGGAAGCAGCCCCGACGTGCGCTTCCGGACGAAGCAGGAGTACGTCTACCAGTCGCTCCGCGGCGCGATCCTGCGGGGCGAGCTCGCCCCCGGCCAGCGGCTGGTGATCGACCAGATCGGGCGCCGGCTCCAGGTGAGCGCCATCCCCATCCGCGAGGCGCTGCAGCTCCTCCAGTCCGAGGGGCTCGTGCTGAGCGCGCCGCACGTCGGATCGACCGTCGCCCCCATCTCGGAAGACGAGATCCACGAGGTCTTCGCGATCATGGAGGGCCTCGAGACCGTGGCGGTTCGCGAGGCCGCGGTGCGGCTCGACGACGCCGGCCAGGCCGTCCTTTCGGACCTCGTCACCGAGATGGACCAGGCGCTCTCCGCCCGCGAGTACGACCGCTGGGCCGCGCTGAACGGGCGCCTGCACGGCGCGATCGGCGAGATCGCCCGGATGCCCCTCCTGCGCGAGATGACCGAGCGCGTGCTCTCGCGCTGGGAGAGGCTCCGCCGGCACTACTTCCACGGGGTGCTCGTCCACCGGGTCGAGCAGGCCCAGCGAGAGCACCGAGGGCTCCTCGAGGCGCTCGTGCGACGGGATCCGGACGACGCCGAACGAGTGGTCCGCGAGCACAACCGCGCCGCCCAGACGGCCTACGCCGACTACCTGAGGCGAGGCATGCCGACCGCGACTTCCTGACGAAAGGACGCAATCTGAGTCGTTTGGCTCAAGCCCTATATCCTATATGAGCCTTGACGCGACAAAATCGCTCGCCTATGCTCCGCCCGTCTATCGAACCTGCTCATGCGCGCGAGCGACCGGGCCGATCGGTCCCGCGTGGTCGCCGGCGCAGGCCGCAACGGGCACCCGACGAGTGGAGGCGGCGGCGGGAATCGGATTGAGAAAGAGAGGATTCATGACGCGGGTCATCCGCATTCTGCTCGTCCTGGCGGCGTTCGCCGCCCAGAGCACGGCACTTTACGCCCAGGCCACGACAGGCCGCATCTCGGGCACCGTCGTCGACGCCCAGAGCGGCCTGCTGCCCGGCGCACTCGTCACCGCGACCGAGGTCCGGACGAGCTATGTCCGCACGGCGACGACCGACGGCCAGGGCGCCTACGTTCTCGTCAACCTGCCCCTCGGCACGTACAACGTCAGCGCCGAGCTACAGGGGTTCAAGAAGGAGATCAAGACCGGCTACGTGCTGGTGGCAGACGGCCGCTTGACCGCCGACTTCACCCTCCAGTTGGGCGGCCTCAACGAGACGGTCGAGGTCACGGTCGCCGGCGAGACGGTCAACACGGTCTCCGGCGAGATCGCGCGGACGGTCGACCGGCAGCAGGTCCAGAACCTGGCCCTGAACGGCCGCAACTACCTGCAGCTCACGACCCTCATCCCCGGCGCCCCCGACCTCAACCCGAACGCGCTCGACATCATGACCGGCCTCGGCATCAACACCTCGATCAACGGCAGCCGCACGAACGCCACCCTGCTCGCGGTGGACGGCGGCTTCAACATGGACTCGGGCTCGAACAACAGCCAGATCAGCAACGTGGGCGTCGACTTCATCGAGGAGGTCTCGATCAAGACCTCGAACTTCTCGGCGGAGTACGGGCGCAACTCGGGCGCGGCGGTGAACATCACGACGCGCTCGGGCGCGAACCAGTTCCACGGAAGCGCCTTCGAGTACCACCGCAACGAGGGCCTCGACGCCAACAACTACTTCAACAACGCGCGCAACGTGCCCCGCTCGGACCTGAAGTACAACGATTTCGGCGGCGCCCTCGGCGGGCCCGTCATCAAGGACAAGCTCTTCTTCTTCGCCGGCGTCGAGTGGAAGCAGATCGACCGCTTCTCGACGCCTTCCCTGCAGACGCTGCCGACGACGCGGATGCGGGCCGGTGACTTCAGCCAGATCAGCACGGTCGTCCGGGACCCGCTCACCGGCCAGCCGTTCCCCGGCAACGTCATCCCGGCGGACCGGATCACGCCCGACGGCCAGGCCATCGCGAACCTCTACACGCAGATGGCGGGCATCGCGAACTCGTATACGGACACCGCCACGGCGAACAACGCCCTCTTCCAGGTGCCGAACCCGTTCCGCTGGCGGCAGGAGATGGCGCGCCTGGACTACAACATCAACGCCAAGCACCGCCTGACCGCCCGCCTCCTGCTCGACCACTACACGCTGACCGACCCCTACGGGACGTTCATCGGCGGCGGCCTCCCCACCGTGCCCACCGACCGCAACCGGCCCGGGCGCAACGTCCAGCTCAACCACAACTGGACGATCGCCCCGAACTTCCTGAACGAGGCCAAGTTCAACTACTCGGGCAACGGCCAGACGATCGTCCCCGTCGGCGACCTGTGGGCCCGCTCGACCTACGGCTTCCAGTTCCCGCAGATCTACCCGGCCGGCGGCACCTACGAGGACGCGATCCCTCGCGCGACGACCATCACCAGCTACGCCACCTGGAACAGCGCCAACCAGGCGCTCGTGTCGCCGACCCGGGACTGGGCCTTCACCGACACGCTCACCTGGCTGAAGGGGAGCCACACGGTGAAGGGCGGGCTGCTCTACATCTACAACACGAAGAAGCAGAACGGCCGCTCGGACTACACCGGCAACCTGAACTTCAGCACCGCCGGCAACACCCACACGTCCGGTCAGGCCTTCGCGGACGCCCTCCTCGGGAACTTCCGCTCGTACAGCGAGGCGCAGCTCGACCCGCTCGGCTACTTCCGCTTCCACCAGGCCGAGGCGTTCTTCACCGACGACTGGCGGATCGGCCGCAACCTCAGCATCGAGGTGGGGGTCCGTTACGCCTACCACTACCCGACGTACACCGAGGGCAACAACCTGACGTCCTTCGACCCGGCCCACTACGACCCCGCGCAGGCGGTGACCGTGAACACGAACGGCACCCTCGTGCCCGGCACCGGCAACCGCTACAACGGCCTCATCCGCCCCGGCGAGGTGCCGGGCGACCAGAAGGACCAGGTCCCGAACGCGGACAGCCCGGCGGTGCAGTCGATCCCGATCGCGGACCACCGCGGGATCTACAGCCCGCAGCACCTCCTCATGCCGCGCTTCAGCTTCGCGTGGGCGCCCGGCGGCGACGGCAAGACGTCGGTGCGCGGAGGCGTCGGCCTCTACTACGACCGGCCCGAGGGCAACCTGTACTTCGGCCTGCCGAACAACCCGCCCTTCGCCCTGAGCTCCTCCTACGAGAACGGCAACCTCGCGAACCCCGGGGGCGGCACGGTGCCTGCGCTCGCGCCATGGGGCAGCATGCAGTCGGTCGACACCGGCTTCGAGATGCCGGGCCAGTGGAGCTGGAGCCTGAGCTTCCAGCGCGAGCTGCCCTGGTGGGGGCTCTTCGGCGAGGTCGCGTACGTGGGCGCCGACGGCTTCAACCTGATGCGGCGGCCGGACGTCAACCTGCCGTCCTTCGCGGACCGCGAGGCGAACGCGGCGGGACCACGCTACAACACGAACTACCTCCGGCCGTACAAGGGCTACTCGGACATCCAGATGAGCCTGAGCGACGCCCGCTCGAGCTACCACGCGGCGCAGGTCTTCCTGAGCAAGCGGCGCGGGGACCTCACCTTCACGCTCAACTACACGCTGGGCCGGGCCTACGACAACGGGAGCGGGAACTTCGACAACCCGCAGGACGGCCCCGAGGACATCGAGTACTACTGGGGCCCGAGCGACTTCGACCGCACGCACATCTTCTGCGCCACCTGGAACTACGCGCTCCCGTTCTTCCGGAGCAACCAGGGCCTGCTCGGCAACCTGCTCGGCGGATGGCAGGTCTCGGGCATCACCCGCTACCAGACGGGGGCGCCGGTCACCATCCTCGGCAACACCTCGATCGGCGCCCGGCGGGCGGACTACGCGGGCGGCGACATCTACGCGGACGAGCGCATCAACCCGACGACCGGCGTCGTGCAGTGGATCAACCCGGCGGCGTTCACCGCGGCGCCGGAAGGCCGCCGCGGCAACAGCGAACGCGGCCAGGTCCGCGGGCCCTCGTACTACGTCTGGGACATCTCGCTCCGCAAGGAGTTCCGGATCTCGGGCGACGTCCGGATGCAGATCCAGGCCGACTTCTTCAACGCCTTCAACCGCGTGAACTGGGGCAACCCGAACAACAGCCAGACTCCCAACCTGTCGAACTCCGGCTTCGGAACCATCACGTCCATCACCGGGCAGCCGCGCAACATCCAGCTCGGCGCCCGGATCATGTTCTAGCGTTCGTTCCCGGCCGAGGCGGGTCCTTCCCCCGCCTCGGCCGTTCGTCGTCCCGAGTCACGACCGGCGGAACGCCGGTCGCCTTGAGCAAGGATCTTGTCACCCCGAGGAGCCCGGTCAGGCAATGCGACGAGGGGTCCGCAATCTCGGCGGATCCCCCGGGACCCGGCCCCCGGAGGTCCCTCGGGATGACAGCCCTCCGGGGGTCCGAGCGACATGGCTGATCCAGGCTGGTTTCGCGTCGCGACGCTCCGCTCGCCCGAGGCCTTCCGCCGGCACCTCGACGCGGCCGGCATCCCGATCTCCTTCGACGACACCCTCGCCACCCCCTCCGAGTCTCCCTTCGCGCGACCGCTCGAGGCCGACGGGCTGCGGCCCGGAAACCGCTTCTGCGTTCTCCCGATGGAGGGCTGGGACGGGACCGCGGGCGGCGAGCCGACGGAGCTGACCCACCGCCGCTGGCACAACTTCGGTCTCTCGGGGGCGAAGCTCGTCTGGGGCGGCGAGGCGGCCGCGGTGCGCCACGACGGGCGCGCCAACCCCTGCCAGCTCGTGATCGGGCCGACGACCTGGGAGTCCGTGGCGCGCCTGCGCGAGACACTCGTTTCCGCGCACGAGGAGAGCTTCGGCAAGGGGGCAGCAAGCGATCTCGTGGTGGGCCTGCAGATCACCCACTCCGGGCGCTACGCGCGCCCGAGCGCCTGGGACCGGCCGGAGCCGCTCGTCGCCTTCGCCCACCCCGTCCTCGACCGCCGCTTCCCGGGCGGGGTGCGGATCCTGACCGACGAGGAGCTCGACCGCCTGGCGGAGGACTACGTGCGGGCGGCGGTCCTCGCGCGGCGGGCCGGCTTCCATTTCGTGGACGTGAAGCACTGCCACGGCTACCTGGGGCACGAGCTCCTGGCCGCCCACGAACGGCGGGGCCGCTACGGGGGCAGCCTGGAGAACCGGACCCGCTTCCTGCGCACGATCGTTCAGGGCATCCGGGCCGAGGCCCCGGGCCTGCGCGTCGGCGTCCGCTTCTCGGCTTTCGACACGGTGCCGTGGAAGAAGGGCGGCTCGGGTCGCGGCGTGCCCGAATGCGGCGACGAGGGCTACGCGTCGGCCTTCGGCCTCCTGCGCGGCGAGGAGATGGACGAGGCCCTCGGTGAGAGCCGCGCGTTCCTGCGCCTCGTCCACGGCCTCGGCATCCGGTGGGTCTGCGTGAGCGCCGGCAGCCCGTACTACAACCCGCACCTGCAGCGTCCCGCGCTCTTCCCGCCGAGCGACGGCTACCTTCCCCCCGAGGACCCGCTCGCGGGCGTCGCCAGGCACTTGCGCGCCACCGCGCTCCTCAAGGCCAGCGTGCCGGAGATGGTGCTCGTGGGCTCCGCCTACAGCTACCTCCAGGAATGGCTTCCGAACGTGGGCCAGCGCGTGGTGCGCGAGGGCGGGGCCGACTTCGTCGGCCTCGGCCGCATGGTCCTCTCGTACCCCGAGCTGCCGGCGGACGTCCTCGCCGGCCGCCCCCTCCAGCGCAAGAGGATCTGCCGCTCCTTCAGCGACTGCACGACGGCGCCGCGCAAGGGCCTGCCCTCGGGGTGCTATCCTCTCGATCCGTTCTACGCCGCTCGGCCCGAGGCCGCGCGGCTCGCGGCGGTCAAGGAATCCTTGCGCGCGTGACAAGCCCCTCCCGGAGACGGAGCCAGGCGCTGGCCGTCGCCACCGCCTTCTTCGCCCTGTTCTCGATCGTGGGCTTCGCCTACTACGGGCTGCCCTTCTTCTACGACTTCTTCGTCAGGGAGCTGGGCTGGAGCCGGGCGCAGGTGACGTCCGGCAACGCCTTCGCCAAGCTCGTCATCGGCCCGCTCTTCGGCTTCTTCGCGGGTGTCGTCGTGGACCGGTTCGGGCCGCGGCGGCTGATGCTCCTCGGCATCCTCCTCGCCGGGATCGCCCCGATCGGCCTCGGCGGCACGACGACGCTCCTCGCCTTCTACTCGTTCTACCTGATGAACGCCCTCGGCTACGTCACCGGCGGCCCGCTGCCGAACCAGGTGATGCTGTCGCGCTGGTTCGACGCGGGGCGCGGCCGGGCCATGGGGATCGCCTACCTCGGCATCGGGGTGGGTGGCGCCCTCGTCCCGCTCCTCGCCCACGCCCTCACCGAGGCCCTCGGCTGGCGAGCGGCACTGAGGATGATCGGCGTCCTCATGATCGCGATCGCCTTCCCGCTCGCCTACTTCGTCCGCGAGCCGGAGGCGCCCTCTACGAGCACCGCGCCGGCGGGCCCGGGCGCGGGTCGATCAGGCACCGACTCGATCCTGGACGTCCTGCGCCAGCCGGCGTTCTACCTCCTCGCCCTGGGCAGCATGGCCTCGATAGGCGCGGTGGGCGGCACCAGCCAGAACCTGAAGCTCTACTTCGCCATGGACCGGGGCATGGCCCAGGGCATGGCCGCGTGGCTCATGTCGGTCGTGCTCATGGGGAGCATCGCGGGGCGCCTCCTGATGGGCTGGCTGGCCGACCGGTGGCCCCGGAAGAGGGTGATGCTTCTCGTCTACCTGATCGTGGCCGGCTCGATCCCGCTTCTCTGGGCGGCGCCCACGCCGCTCGCCCTCAATGCGGCCGCTGTCGTCTTCGGCATCGGCCTCGGCGGCGACTACATGATCATCCCGCTGATGGCCGCCGACCTCTTCGGCCTGAAGCGCATGGGCCGGGTGATGGGCATCGTCCTGACCGCCGACGGGGTGGCGGAGGCGGTCGTGCCGATGGCCGTGGCCACCCTCCGGGACCGCTGCGGCAGCTACGGCCCCGGCTTCGCCCTCTTGGTGGCCCTGGCCGCGGTGGGTGCCTTGGCCGTCTCGTTCCTGCCCCCGCCCTCCAATCCGCGTTTACAAAGCGACGCGGAACGGACAGAATGAAGCCGTGGCTGGACACACAAGACCCTCGGTCAACAAGCGCCTCCGTGAGGCCAGCAAGAAGGAAAAGCAGGTGGCCAAGGCGGAGCGCCGCGCCCAGCGCGCGGAAGAGAGGAAGCAGAAGGGCCAGACGTCGGCGGGAGAGGATCCGGACATCGCCGGGATCGTACCCGGGCCACAGCCCCTTCCCTGGGGCGAAGACGAGCCGACCAGCTAGCGCCGGATCGCCGACCCTCCTCTCCTTCGCCTAGCGGAGCCGTCATCCCGGGGTATGTCCGTCCCCCCCGGTCCCGAGGGCGGCCACCCGGCCGCCCCCGGTTGTCGGCCGCCATTCGAGGTCGATGCCCCGCGCGACGGCTAGTGCTTCTAGAACAGGATGCGCGCGCCGAAACGCACTAGCCGCGGGCTGTACGAGCCCGACATGCCGGTGACCTGCCCGAACGTGGCGTTGCCGAAGGCGCCGTTGGGATTGCCGAAGTTCGGGTGGTTGAATGCGTTGAACGCGTCCGCCCGCAGCTCCGCGGACACCTTGTCGCCGAAGCGGAGGCGCTTCACGAGCGACAGGTCCACGTTCCAGAACCCGGGGCCGTCGATCGAGTCGTTGCGCGTCATGTTGCCCCAGGTGTTCTGCGCGGGGGCCGAGAACACCGAGGTGTCGAAGTAGAGCTGGCCGGGCCCGATGTCGCCGAACACCTTGGGGTCGCCGCCGTCCAGGTTCGGGCGCTGGGTGTTGCCCGGGGCGCGCAGGGTGGCCGCGTCGGCCGTGAAGTTGATGGGATTCCCCGAGTACGCGGTGAAAATGCCGCTCAGCTGCCAGCCCCCCAGCACCCAGCCGAGGGCGCCCTTGTCCTCCTTGAAGAAGGGCAACTCCCAGATGAAGCTCGCCGCGAAGGCGTGGGTGCGGTCGAAGGCGGCCCGCCCGTTGCTGCGCTCGATGTCGGCCGGGGTGGCGATCCCGGTTTCTTCCGAGTAGTTGATCGTCTGGCCGAGGGTGTAGGAGGTCGTGAGCAGGAAGCCGTTGCGGAAGCGCCGGTCGAGCTTGGCCTGCAGCGCGTTGTAGTGGGTGTTCGTGGCGAGCCACGAGAGCACGTTCGCCGTGCGGCCGTAGAGCTGGTAGTAGGGCCGGCCCGCGTTGTCCGCACCCAGGGTCATCCCCGCGTTGATGTTCCAGTCGGGGAGGAGGATGCCCCGCCCGACGTTGCCCACGTACGCGACCTCGCCGACGAGGTTCCAGGGCAGCTGCCGCTGGAAGGCCACGTTCCAGGAGTGGAGCTTGGCTTCCTTGAGGTCGGGCTGGACGTAGAAGAGCTGGGCGTTGCGCAGCTGGGGGATGCTCGCGTCCACGACACCGCTGTCGGGGATCGGGAAGAAGTCAGGGGCGCCGAACCCGTTGGCCATCGTGCCGGCCGCGACGAACGAGTTCCGCGCGTTGAGCTGGTTCGTCTGCTTGACCGGGAAGTTGTAGGCGTAGCGGTTGTCGGGGAACGGGACGATCGTGGTGCCGAAGCCGCCGCGGAGGACCGTCTTCTCGTCGAAGCGGTAGGCGAAGCCGAGCCGCGGCGCGAAGTTCCCGAAGTTGCTCTCGACTCCGACGTCCTGGGGGACGCTCCCGTAGCCCGCCACCCGTACCGTGTTGTTCGAGATGTCGTAGTTGGAGAGCCCCCCCTGGTCGGCGATGCCGGTGAAGGTGGTGTAGTACTCCCAGCGCAGGCCGAGGTCGACGGTCAGCTTCTGGGTCACCTGCCACTTGTCCTGGGCGAAGGCGAACAGCCGCCAGTGCTCGGTGCCCGGCTGGTCGATGACCTTGATGTCGCGCTGGATCTGGCCGGGCACGTCCAGGAGGAACGAGGCGAAGGCGTTCGCGAAGCCGTTGATCGCCCGGCTGTCGGTCGGGATGGCGGTCTGGGAGCCGTTGAAGGTGAACTGCCCGCGCACCCCGCCCGCGTCCTGGACCTGGAGCAGGAAGTCCTTGTTGTGCCCGACCTCGGTCCCGACCTTGATCGTGTGGTTGCCGGTGAGCTTGGTGATCATGCCCACGACGCTGACCGTGGTCTCGCCGCGGTCCCAGGGGAGGCTGGCCGAGAACCCGAGCAGGGGGTTCGTGTAGCCCTGGTTGATCGTGATCTGGCTCATGCCGCTCGAGAAGTCGTCGTAGTTGGCGCCGGGAATGCCCACGTCGTTCGCGGTCGTGAGGCCGCTGCCCTGGGAGAGCGCCTCGTTGTGGTACTTGCTGAGGCCGGCCCGCCACTCCATGATCAGGCTCGGGTTGATCGTCCGCGTCCAGGTGAGGGCGCCGCTGTAGGTGTTCTGGGTGCCGCTGCCCGCGAAGCCGCCGTTCGCGGGGCCCCCGTACTCGCCGAAGGTGCCGGGGTCGAAGATCTCCGGGCGCTGGAAGCTGAAGCGCAGGGACATCTGGTCCTTGTTCGTCGGGTTGTAGTTCAGCTTCGCGTTGACGGCGTTCGTCGTCTTCTCGCGGGTCGAGCTGAACTCGTAGTTGTTCTGGCCGAAGGCCACCCCGGGAAGGTTCGGCTGGGGGAGGAGGGCGAGGACGTTCTGCGCCACCGGGCTGATTCGGCTCGAGGGGATGACGTTGCCCGGGAACGGCGTCCGGCCGGTGCCGTCCGCGTTGCCGGTGGCCGGGTCGTAGATGGTGGTCGAGGCCGAGGAGAAGTCGCCGTTTCGCCACTCGGCGGGCGGGACGACGTTGCGGTAGGTGTTGCCGAGGTTGTCCACCGTCCTCTGGTAGTCGGCGAAGAAGAAGAACTTGTCCTTGATGATCGGGCCGCCGAGGCTGGCCCCGAACTGCTGGTACTTGGTCTTCGGCTTCGCCGCGCTCGCCGACGAGAAGTACTGTCGGGCCTGGGTGGACTCGGTGTTCGCGAAGGCGATGACGCTCCCCCGGAACTGGTTCGTGCCCGACTTCAGCACCACCGTGGTGACCGAACCGCCGGCCTTGCCGAACTCGGCGTCGAAGTTCGAGGTGCTCACGTTGACGGAGTCGACGGACTCGGCGGACGGGATGAGCACGGTCAGGAGGCCCGTCTTGTGGTTGTCGTCGAGGCCGTCGATCTGGACGTTGTTCGAGAGGCGCGACTGGCCGTTGAACTTGGTCTCCTGGCTGTCCTGCGGGTTGAAGAACTGCGAGTGGGGACGGGTCATCGTCACCGTGCCGGGCACGGTCACCCACATGCCCTGGAAGCTGCGGCTGTAACCGAGGGGCAACTCGGCGACCTGGCGGCCCTCGATCGTCCGCCCGGTGTCGGCCCGGTCGGTCTGGAGGACCGGGGTCTCCTGGACGACCTCGACGACCTCGGTCATCGCGCCGACCTCCAGGATCACGTCGACGCGGACGGTGGAGTTGACCTTCACCGCGATGCCGTCGCGGGAGAACTTCTTGAAGCCGGAGAGCTCGGTCTCCACCCGGTAGAGCCCGTCCTTCATGTTCGCGAAGACGTAGTGGCCGCTCTGATTGGTGACGGCGGTGCGGGCCAGGTTCGTCTGGGTTTCGGTGGCCGTCACGCTCACTCCGGGGACGGGCGCCCCCTGCGTGTCGTTGACGTTGCCGAGGAGCGTGCCTCGGACGGCCTGGGCGAGCGCCGTCCCCGAGAGAGCGAGGACGATGGCCGCCGTCAACAGGGCGATCCGCGTCAGCCCACGGGGGCCCGCATGCGTTCGTTGCGCCATGATTGAATCCTCCAGGGGGATGAAGGGACGGTGGCGGCTCAACCCTTGACCCGGCCCCCCCCGGCCGGAGGAGCAAGCGCCACGACAGAAGATGCCTCGCGAGTCTCGACGCTGCGAGAGCCTCGTTGAAGTGGCTGGACAGTAGCGGCTTCGCACGCCGCTGTCAAGAGACCGAAGTGTCTACGATTCAACGAGATGAATCGGCTCCGATCCAACTTTTCGGAGCCGGTTCAGCCCTGCTGGAGCGCCTCCCAGCGCTCCCGGTAGTCCCGGAGCCAGGTGGCGCCGTTGAACGCGGGGACCGTCTCCGGATACTCGCACAGCGTGAAGCCGGTGAAGGCCGCCCCCCGGAGAAGGCCGAAGAGCTCGCGGTACGGGTAGTTGCTCCGCAGGTCCGTGATGTGGCAGCAGCGCACGAGGGGCCCCAGCAGTCCGAAGGACTTCCCGACCGATCCGTCGACGACGTCGGTGTCGTTCGAGTTCCAGGTCAGGCCCACGGTCGGGTGGGAGCAGACGTCCATGATCCTCCGCATGCGCGCCGGGATCTTCGTCTGGTCGCCGTGGACCTCGACCCAGATCTCGACGCCGTGGTCCCTCGCGAAGGCGCCGCACTCCGCGAGCGCCCGGCCGATCTGCTGCAGCGTGTCGTCCTCGGGCACGTCCTTCGGCAGGCCGTTCGGGCGCACCTTGACGGCCCGCGCCCCGATGTCCTTCGCGAGGAGGACCCACTCGCGGCAGTCGTCCACGTTCTTCCTGACGACGGCCGGGTCGGGCGAGTGGAACTCGCAGACCGACCCCAGGCTCGTCTGCAGGAGGCCGGCGTCGGCGCATCTCTTCCTCACGTCCTTTCGCTCGGCCGCGCTGAGCGTGCGCTCGACGCCGTGGGCGTGGGTCGTCCGGAACTCGACGCCCTCGAACTGCGCCTCGCGGCACAGGCGCAGGATCGTGGCGAGATCCCACTCCTTCGCGACGTTGTAGCTGACGAGGCCCAGGTGGAAGCGCCCGGCCGCGCGGGCGCGCGCCCCGAGGGCCAGCGCCCCGGCCGAAGCGAGCCCCGTCCGCAACGCGTCACGACGGGTCATCACCATGGATCCTCCTCGAGCGGGGACGATCGTATCCCCCGGGCCCCGGTCCGTCCAGATGTGAGAGGATCGCGATCGCGACGGAGGACGGCATGAGCTTCGACGAGGACGTCCTGGCCCGGGCCGCGCGCGTCCGGCTCCTGCTGATGGACGTGGACGGCGTCATGACCGACGGCACGTACTGGAACGTGCCGGACGGCCAGGGGGGCCTCGCCGAGATCAAGGCCTTCGACTCCCAGGACGGCATCGCCCTGCAGTGGCTCCGCCGCTTCGGGATCCCGGCGGGCGTCATCAGCGGGCGTGTCTCCGTCGCCACCGAGGAGCGGGCCCGCTCTGCCGGCTTCGCCTACGTCTACCAGGGCCACACCGAGAAGATCCCGATCCTCGAGGAGATCCTCGAGAAGGCCGGGCTCCAGGCCGACGAGGTCGCCTACGTCGGCGACGACTTCACGGACGTCGTGGTCATGCACCGCGTCGGCCTCGGAATCGCCGTCGCGAACGCCAAGCCCGAGGTGAAGGCCGAGGCCCACTGGGTCACCCCGAGCCCCGGCGGCCACGGCGCCCTGCGCGACGCCGTCGAGCTCGTCCTGAAGGCGAAGGGCCGCTGGGAGGAGATCCTCCGTCTCTACGAGATCGGCGGCCGGCGGCGCCGCGAGCCGGACCCGGCCCTCCAGGCCTAGAGCCGCGCACCTCTTTCGCGTCGCCACCGCACCTCGACGTGAGCACCAGCCCCGGAGAGTGCCTCTCCCTGCCTCGACGTGGTCGGGCCTCGAGAATACCTCAGAGCGCAGGCGGTCTGACCGCACGGCAGTGAGCGCCGGAACCCGGAGGCACGTGATCGCGAGACGGGGACCGGCGCCGGTGTCTCGCGTATACCCTATGTTCTCTATTGACAAGCGTAATCGGGTGCGTTAGCTTGGGCCTCCGATTGAGTCGGTTCCCATAGGACCCTGCTCGGTGAGACCGAGGACTCCGATGGGTCACTTGGTCCGACCAAATTCGAGAGGCCGTCCCCGGGAGGGTTGGGGGGGAGGAGGGAACCGAGTATGAGCTGTGTCAAGCGATGTGTTGGTTACGCGATGGTCGCCGGGTTCATCCTGATGGCCACCGTGGCTACGGCGCAAGAAACACGCGGGAGAATAGCGGGCCGTGTCGCGGATTCCACCAAGGCACCGATCTCCGGGGCGTCCGTGACGGTCACGGACGTCTCGAGAGGCACAACGTCCTCCTTCACGACCAGCACCGAAGGCCTGTTCCAGATCAACTACCTGCTCCCCGGCACCTACCAGGTGACGGTCGAGATCACGGGTTTCAAGAAGCACATCCAGGACAACGTGCTCGTCCAGATGAACGAGACCCGCGACCTCGCCATCGTCCTCGAGGTCGGGGGCATGGAGGAAGCCGTCAGCGTCACCGCCGAAGGCGCCGCCCTCAACACGTCGGACGCGAGCCTGGGGTTCACGGTGGATCAGAAGCGCCTCGCGGAGCTCCCCCTGATTCACGGCGATCCCTACAAGATCATGGGTCTCGCCACCGGCCTCGCCCACTCGGGTGACCAGCGGCTCGATCGGCCGTACGAGCCGACGCACATCGTCGGGTTCGCCTACGACGGGACGCGCAGCAACCGCAGCGACCTGCTGATCGACGGCGCGCCGAGCACGTCCACGGCGAACCAGAACGAGGTCATCGCGTCCTACGTGCCGCCTTCCGACCTCGTCCAAGAGTTCAAGGTGCAGACCGCGACCTTCGACGCCCAGTTCGGCAACACCGAGGGCGGCGTCACCAGCATGAGCATCAAGTCCGGGACAAACCGCCTTCACGGCTCGGTCTACTACTTCGCCGAGCCGAAGAGCCTGGCCGCGAACGACTACTTCGGGAACGCGCGGGGCCAGAAGCGCCCGGACACCTCCTCGAACCGACCCGGCTTCACCCTCACCGGCCCGGTCCGCATCCCCGGGCTCTACGACGGCAAGGACAAGACCTTCTTCACGGTCGGCTACGAGCGCATCAAGGACGTTCGCCCGCGCTTCGACGCCCCGGCCGAGTCGTGGGTCCCGACCGAGGCCCTGCGAAACGGCGACTTCTCCGCGTACTCGTCGAACATCACGATCTACGATCCGCTGACCCGCAAGCCCACCGGCAACGGGCAGTACGGCGGACAGCCGTTCCCCGGCAACGTCATCCCCGCCGACCGGATAAGCCCCGTGTCGCGGGCGATCCTGGACTACTACTCCCTGCCCAAGGCCCCCGGCCTCGTCGGCAACATCTACGACTCGACCCTGGCGGAGACGGCCGACTACTCCACGTTCACGGCCCGCCTCGATCAGAAGGTCTCCAACAGCAACAAGATGTTCGTCCGGTACAGCTGGTACAACCGCGACAGCAACTACAACGAGTACCTGGACTCGGCGGCCTCGGGCACGTGGTTCCAGTTCCAGTCGTACCAGGCGGTGATCGACGACGTGCACGTCTTCAACCCGACGACGGTCTTGAACGTCCGGTACGGCTACAACCGCTTCGAGCGCAACTCGGGCCAGCAACCTGACGCGCGGAACTTCGACCTCACGACACTGGGCTTCCCCGCCGAGTACAACTCGATGATTCCCGAGGTCAACCGGTACTTCCCGCGTCTCGACTTCGACGGAAACACCATGATCGACGTGGCGTACGCCAACGATTTCCGGCCAACCACCTCGCACACGGTCGTCGCCGCCCTGAACAAGGCGCTGGCCCAGCACTCGCTGAAGGGCGGCATGGAGATGCGGATCTACCGCGAGGACAGTCTCTCCACTGCCAACGCCCAGGCCGGCCAGTACGCCTTCACCAACGCCTACACGAGGCAGAGCAGCGCCAGCGGCACGGACTATCAGGGCCTGCAGAACTACGCGGCGTTCCTCCTCGGAATGCCGAACACGACATCGCTCCTGCGGGCCTCGGACTACTCCGAGTACTCCAAGACCTGGGGCTTCTTCGTCCAGGACGACTGGCGGGTCAACAGCAAGCTGACCTTGAACCTCGGCCTGCGATGGGAGGTCGAGACGGCCCTGACCGAGCGCAACAACAAGAGCGTCTCCGGCTTCGAATACGCCTACATCCAGCCGATCGAGGCAACCGTCCAGTCGAGGTACGCGGCGCTCAAGGATCCCGCCCTGAAGGCGCTCCTTCCGCAGCTGAGCGTGAAGGGCGGTCTCATGTTCGCCGGCGTCGACGGCTCGAGCCGGCTCTACGAGACGCCAAAGGACTCCTTCCTGCCGCGCTTCGGCCTCACCTACCAGCTGAACTCCAAGACGGTCATCCGTGGCGGCATCGGGCTCTTCGCCGGTTTCCTCGGGCAGCGGCGCGGCGACGTGTTCCCGAACGGCTGGGCCGAGACGACCACCGTGGGCACGACGACCAACGCGTTCGGGGCACCGATCCCGCGCACCTGGGACACGGCGCTTCTCACCACCCCGATCCTCGAGCCGGCCGGCAACGCGAAGGGCCGCCAGCAGGGCCTCGGGCAGGCGATCGACTTCTTCAACCAGAACCCGGCAGTCTCGCGGCAACTCCGCTGGCAGATGGGCTTCCAGCGCGAGCTGCCCGCCGGCTTCGTCGTCGAGGCCGCGTACGTCGGCAACTACGGCTACGACATCGAGATCGTCCGCAACATCAACCCCCTGCCGAACGAGTACCTCAACACGGACAACTCGCGCACGGCCGCGCAAACCGCCAACAACGCGTTCCTGACGGGCTCGGTCGCGAATCCGTTCGCCGGGCTTCTGCCGGGAACGAGTCTCAACAACGCGACCATCGCCCGCTCGCAGCTGCTCCGTCCGTATCCCCAGTTCCTGGACATCAGGACGACGGACAACGACGGCAAGTCCTGGTATCACTCCGCCCAGGTGAGCCTGCACAAGCGGTTCTCGAAGGGCTACACGATGGGACTCTCCTACACCTACTCGCACTGGATGCAGGCGACGGAGTACCTGAACCCGGGCGACGCCGAGCCGACCAAGATGATCGGGGACCTGGACGTGCCGCACCGGCTGTCCGTCAGCGGCATCCTCGAGCTCCCGTTCGGGAAGGGCCGGCGGTTCCTGTCGGACGCGACCGGTTTCCTGAACGCTCTCGTCGGCGGCTGGCAGATCCAGGGGGTCTACACCTACCAGAGCGGCTTCCCCATCCCGTTTGGGCTTTTCAACCTCGCCACCGGAGTCCCGTCGGGCGACCTCTTCTACAACGGCGGCGACGTCTCGATCAGCGACCCGACCACCGCCCGTTGGTTCAACACCGACGCCTTCACGTCAATCCTGACCGACTCGTCGACGAACGCGACGCCAGTCAACCATCTGCGGACGGCCCCGTACCGGTTCGACGAGGCCCGCCGGGACTCGATCAACAACGTCGACCTCTCCCTGATCAAGGACGTCGTCCTCAAGGGAGACATACGGCTCCAGCTGAGGGCCGAGTTCATCAACGCCTTCAACGAGGCCTACTTCCCCAACCCGGTCGCCGGCGCCACGTCATCCACGTTCGGGCAGATCTCGGCTTCGAACCAGGCCAACTACGCCCGGCGCGCCCAGATCGGAGTAAAGGTCGTGTTCTAGGCCGGAGGAGGTGTCGTTCTCCACGAAGGGGACTGGGCGACCGTCAACGGTCGCCCAGTCTCGTTTCAGGGCGTGCCGAGCGCCCGCGTGACCGCCTTCTCGGCGAGCGGGGCCATAACGGCGTAGCCGCGGGCGTTCGGGTGCAGGCCGTCGTCGTTCAGGTCCGGGCGCAGGCGGCCGTCCGCGTCCGCGGTGGCCGAGAAGTAGTCGAGGTACGCGTGCCCGCTCCTCGCCGCGTGGTCGGCCAGCCAGTGGTTGAGCGCCTGGATCGTCGCGGTGGCTCGCTGCCGGGTGCGGGTCAGCGCCGCCCCGCTCGCGTCCTTCTTGTCGTCGGAGACCGGCAGGAGCGACGCGAGCACAACTCGGATCCCGTGCGCCCGCGCCAGGTCGGCCATGCTCACCAGGTTGTCCTCGATCTGGTCCAGGGTCGCCAGGCCCGCGTTGCCGGCAATGTCGTTCGTCCCGGCCAGGATCACGACGGCTTTCGGCCGGAGCTCGATCACGTCGGCGCGGAAGCGCAGGAGCATCTGCGCAGTGGTCTGCCCGCTGATGCCGCGGTTCACGTAGGGCTTCCCGGGGAAGAAGCCGCCGTACTCCGGCTTCGACCAGTTGTCGGTGATCGAGTCGCCCAGGAAGACGACGCGCGACTCGCCCGGCCTCGGGGCGGCGAGGGCGGCGTTTGCCGCCGCGTAGCGGAAGAGGCCGCCGAAGTCGGAGGCCACCACGTCGAGGCAGGCCGTGCGTTCCTCGCCCTCGAAGCGCGTGCACCCCTTCGGCCACGCCGGGTACTTCCGCTCCGGAGGCGGAGGCGCGTACTGGCCCGGGAAGGAGAGAGGCGCCGGCGGGCCGGGCGAGGCGGGCGCCGTCGCCTGGGCCGAGGACAGCCCGAGGGCGAGGGCGAAGGCGAGCGCGGCCGAGGTGAGGGATCGGGTCACGGGACTCCTCCTGTTCCAGCGAGGATACACGGGCGAGGCCGGCGGCGGGGCCGGTGCTCTCGTCGCGCGTACGCGATCGCGGGGCGACCGTGGCATGATCCCGGGATGAGCCCGAACGCACCGGCCGGACGTGAGCAGCTGCGGACGATCGCCCGGCGGGCAATGACCGAGCGCGGCCTGCTGCCCGACTTCTCCCCCGCGGTGCTCGCCGAGACCGACGCCCTCGGCGAGCACGCCCTCGGGACGGGGCCCGGCGTCCGCGACCTGCGGGACCTCCCGTGGGCGTCGATCGACAACGACGACACGCGTGACCTCGACCAGCTCTCGGTGGCGGAGCCCCTCGCCGCCGGAGCGGTGAAGCTGCTCGTGGCGGTGGCCGACGTGGACGCGTCGGTGGCGGAGGGCAGCGCGATCGACGGCCACGCGCGGGCGAACACGACATCCGTCTACACCGCGGCCGAGATCTTCCCGATGCTGCCCGAGAGGCTCTCGACCGACCTGACGTCTCTCGGCGAGGGACGGGACCGGCTCGCGATCGTCGTCGAGATGACGGTCGGCGCCGACGGCGCGGTGACGGCTTCGGACGTCTACCGCGCGCTCGTGCGGAACCAGGCGAAGCTCGCCTACGACTCCGTCGCCGCCTGGCTCGACGGGACCGGGCCGCCGCTGGCGGCGGTCGCCGCGCGGCCCGTGATCGCCGACCAGCTCCGCCTCCAGGCGCGTGTAGCCCAGGCCATGAAGGACCTGCGTCACCACCGGGGTGCGCTGACCCTCGAGACGACCGAGGCGCGCGCCGTGTTCGACGGCGACGTGCTGGCCGACCTGCGGCCGGACGAGAAGAACCCGGCCAAGGAGCTCATCGAGGACTTCATGATCGCGGCGAACGTCGCGACCGCGCAGTTCCTCGAGGGCCACGGCTTCCCCTCGCTGAGGCGGGTCCTGCGCACCCCCGAGCGGTGGGACCGGATCGTCGAGCTCGCCGCCGGACTCGGCGAGCGGCTGCCCGCGGAGCCGAGCGCCACGGCCCTCCAGGCGTTCCTCGCACGCCGGCGCCAGGCCGATCCGGCGCGGTTCGCCGACCTGTCGCTCTCCGTCGTGAAGTTGCTGGGCTCGGGTGAGTACGCGGTGGAGCTCCCCGGCGGGCTCACGGAGGGGCATTTCGGCCTCGCGGTGAAGGACTACACGCACTCCACCGCGCCGAACCGCCGCTTCCCGGACCTCACGACCCAGCGCCTCATCAAGGCCGCGGTCGCAGGGAGCCCTTCTCCCTACACGGCAGAGCAGCTGACGGACCTGGCCCGCCACTGCACCCTGCAGGAGGACAACGCGGCGAAGGTGGAACGGCAGGTGCGCAAGTCGGCGGCGGCGCTGCTGCTCGCCCCCCGCGTCGGCCAGCGGTTCGACGCGATCGTCACCGGCGCCTCGCCGAAGGGGACCTGGGTCCGCGTCTTCCACCCCGCCGTGGAGGGGCGCGTGGTGCGCGGCGAGCACGGGCTCGACGTCGGCGACCGCGTCCGCGTGGAGCTGGTGCACACCGACGTCGAACGGGGCTTCATCGACTTCGTCACCGGGGGTGTGGGGGGCGGAGCCCCCCACGAATCAGAGCACCGTTCGTAGCGCTGGCCGTCGACGTCAGGGTCTCTTCAGCCCGAAGGCGGCGAGCTTCCCCGGCAGCTGCTCGACTACCTCGACGGCCTTCGCGGCCACGTTGGCTGCCGTGAAGCCGTACTTCTCCATCAGGACCTTGAGGGGGGCCGAGGCGCCGAAGCGGTTCTCGATCCCGACGACGGCGCCGAAGGCGCCCACGTACTTCTCCCAGCCCTGCGGGACTCCGGCCTCGACCGCGACGCGGGCGAGGACGGAGGGCGGCAGCACCGAGTCGCGGTACGCCGGGGGTTGCGCGTCGAAGAGCTCCCACGACGCCAGGCTGACCACGCGCGCCTGGATGCCCCGGGCAGCCAGCAGAGAGCGCGCCTCGACGGCGAGCGAGACCTCGGATCCGGTCGCGATCAGGATGACGTCGGGGCGCCCGTCCGTGTTCGCGAGCACGTAGCCGCCGCAGGCGACGTCCTGCGTCCCGGCCAGGATCGGCACGGCCTGGCGGGTGAGCAGGAGCGCGGTCGGCCCGCGACGGGTCATGGCCACGCGCCAGGCGGAGGCGGTTTCGTTCGCGTCCGCCGGCCGGATGACGGTGAGCCGCGGGATCGCGCGCAGGGACGCGGCATGCTCGACGGGCTGGTGGGTGGGCCCGTCCTCCCCGAGGCCGATGCTGTCGTGGGTGAAGACGTAGATCGAGCGGAGCTTCATGAGCGAGGCGAGGCGGATGGCCGGGCGCATGTAGTCGGAGAAGGTGAAGAACGTCGCCGAGAACGGGATCACCCCGCCGTGGAGGGCGAGGCCGGAGGAGACGGCCGCCATGGCGTGCTCCCGCACGCCGTAGTGGACGTTCCGTCCGCCGTAGCTCCACTCGCCGCCCGACCGCGCCCTGGTGCGCTCCGCCCTCCGTGGCCGGGCTCTGGAAGTCGCCGCCGCCCTTGAGGCCCGTCTCGGTCGAGGTGTTCAGGTCGGCCGAGCCACCGAGAAGCTCCGGCACGCGCGCGGCGATCGCGTTGATGACCTGCCCGCCGGCCGAGCGGGTGGCGATCGGCTTGTCGCCCGCCGCGAAGCCCGGGATGCCCTCGTCCCAGCCCTTCGGCAGGTCGCCCGCCGTCACCCGCTCGAGCTCGGCCGCGAGCTCGGGATGGGCCACGCGGTACGCCTCGAAGCGCCCGCGCCACGCGGCCTCGGCCGCCTTCCCGCGCTCGACGGCGCCCCGCAGGTGCGCGAGGGCCGCGGGCGGGATGAAGAACGGCTCCTCGGACGGATAGCCGAGCTTGCGCTTCGTCTCGATCACCTGCTCGGCGTTGAGCGGCGAGCCGTGCACGCCGAAAGTGCCCTGCTTCGGGCTGCCGTAGCCGATCTCGGACTTCACGATCACGAGCGACGGCTGGTCGGCGACGCCGTTCGCCGCCTCGGTTGCGCGCCCGAGCGCGTCGAGGTCGTTCCCGTCGGCCACGGTCTGCACGTGCCAGCCGTACCCGTCGAAGACCAGGGCCACGTCGTCCGTGAACGACATGTTCGTGGAGCCCGCCAGGCAGATGCGGTTGGAGTCGTAGAAGACGATCAGCTTCCCCAGCTCGAGGTGGCCGGCGAGCGACGCCGCCTCGTGGGCGACGCCCTCCATGAGGTCGCCGTCGCCGGCGAGCACGTACGTGCAGTGGTTCACGACCTCGTGCCCCGGCCGGTTGAACCGTGCAGCGAGGTGGCTCTCGGCGATCGCCATGCCCACGCTCATCGCGAGGCCCTGGCCGAGCGGGCCGGTCGTGGCCTCGACGCCCGGCGTGTCGCCGTACTCCGGGTGGCCGGGGGTGCGGCTCCCCCACTGCCGGAACTGCTTCAGATCGTCGAGCGACAGGTCGTAGCCGGTGAGGTGCAGCAGGCTGTAGAGGAGCGCCGAGCCGTGGCCGGCGGAAAGCACGAAGCGGTCACGGTCGGGCCAGCCCGGGTTCGCCGGATTGTGCTTCATCGCCCGGGCGAAGAGCGAGTAGCCGACGGGCGCGGCCCCGAGCGGGAGGCCCGGGTGGCCGGAGTTGGCCTTCAGCACGGCGTCGATGGCCAGCGCGCGGATCGTGTTGACGCTGAGCTGGTCGAGCGGGTTGATCATGGGGGACTCCTCGTGGGCACAGCCTGGCCGTTGTGGGTGCTTCTCTCCGGGGTGCTTCTCTCCCGAGAATTGCGAGCATACCCCGGACGTCCCCCGGGGCGCTGCTACGCCGTGTAGGTCGAGGCCGAGGTCGTGCCGCCCCGGCCGGTCCAGTTGGTGTGGAAGAACTTCCCCCGCGGCTGGTCCGTGCGCTCGTAGGTGTGGGCGCCGAAGTAGTCGCGCTGGGCCTGCAGCAGGTTCGCCGGCAGCCGCCCCGCGCGGAATCCGTCGAAGTAGTTGAGCGCGGTCGCGAAGGCGGGCACCGGCACCCCGTTCACGATGGCGGTGGCCACGACGCGCCGCCACGCCTCCTGGCTCGCCACCACCTTGTCGCGGAAGAACGGGTCGAGAAGGAGGTTGGTGAGGCCCGGGTTCGCGTCGAAGGCCTCCTTGATCTTCCCGAGGAAGACCGAGCGGATGATGCAGCCGCCGCGCCACATGAGGGCGACGCCCCCGTAGTTGAGGTTCCAGCCCCGCTCCACGGCCGCCGCCCTCATCAGCGTGTAGCCCTGCGCGTACGAGACCATCTTGGAAGCGTAGAGGGCCTGGCGGAGGTCCTCGACGAAGGCCTTCCGGTCGCCCTCGAACCTCGGGTTCGGGCCGGGGAGGAGCTTGGCGGCGGCCGACCCGCTCCTCCTTGATCGCGGAGAGGCAGCGCGCGAACACGGCCTCGCCGATGAGGGTCAGGGGGATGCCGAGCTCGAGGGCCTCGATGCCGGTCCACTTGCCGGTGCCCTTCTGTCCGGCGGTGTCGAGGATCCGGTCCACCAGCGGCTGGCCGTCCTCGTCCTTGAAGCCGAGGATGTCCCGGGTGATCTCGATCAGGTAGCTGTCGAGCTCGCCCCGGTTCCACTCGGCGAAGACGTCGTGCATCTCGAAGGCCGTCATCCCGAGCACGCTCCTCAGGATGTCGTAGGCCTCGCAGATGAGCTGCATGTCGCCGTACTCGATCCCGTTGTGGACCATCTTCACGAAGTGCCCGGCGCCGTTCTCGCCGACCCAGTCGCAGCACGGCGTCCCGTCCGCGATCTTCGCGGCGATCGCCTGGAAGATGGGCTTCACCTGCGGCCACGCCGCCGGCGAGCCGCCCGGCATGATCGACGGGCCGGTGAGGGCCCCCTCCTCGCCGCCCGAGACGCCGGTGCCGACGTAGAGCATCCCCTTGCCCTCGACGTAGGCGGTGCGCCGGATCGTGTCGGGGTAGTGCGTGTTGCCGCCGTCGATCAGGATGTCGCCCGGCTCGAGGTGCGGGAGGATCTGCTCGATGAAGTCGTCGACGGCCTCGCCCGCCTTCACCATGATCATGACCTTGCGCGGGCGCTTCAGGCGGGAGACGAACTCCGGGACGGAGTGCGCGCCGAGGATCTTCTTGCCCTTCGCGCGCCCGTTCACGAAGGCGTCCACCTTGGACGTCGTCCGGTTGAAGGCGGCGACGGTGAAGCCCTTGCTCTCCATGTTCAGGATCAGGTTCTCGCCCATCACGGCGAGCCCGACGAGGCCGATGTCTGCCTTGTCCATCTCGATGTCTCCTCGCGCGCTAGCGCTGGATGCGGGCGGAGCCGCCCTTCGCGAAGGCCCGCACGTGCTCGACGGTGGCCATCGTGGTGTCGCCCGGGAACGTGGTCAGGAGGGCGCCGTGCGCCCAGCCGAGCTTGACGGCTTCCTCGGGCTCCTCGCCCGTGAGGAGGCCGTAGAAGAAGCCGGAGGCGAAGCCGTCGCCGCCGCCCACGCGGTCGAGGACGTCCAGCTCCGCGGTGGGGGCCACGTACGTCTTGCCGTCGATCCACGCGACCGCGCTCCAGGCGTGCCGGTTCGTGGAGTGCACCTCGCGGAGCGTGGTGGCGACGATCTTGACCTTCGGGTGCTTCTTCACGACCTCGTCGATCATCCCGAAGAACGCGCTGGGGTCGAGCTTCGACCTCGCCGCCACCTCGGGACCGGGGATGCCGAGGCCCTTCTGCAGGTCCTCCTCGTTGCCCACGAGGACGTCCACGTTCTCGACGATCCGGGCCACGACCTCGACCGCCCGGTCGGCGCCGCCCGAGATCTTCCAGAGCTTCTCGCGGAAGTTGAGGTCGAAGGAGCAGACGGCGCCCGCCGCCTTGGCCGCCTTCATGCCCTCGATGATGACCTCGGCCGTGGTCGGGGAGAGGGCGGCGAAGATGCCGCCGCTGTGGAACCAGCGCACGCCGCCGGCGAAGATGGCCTTCCAGTCGAAGTCGCCCGGCTTCAGGAGAGCAGGCCGCCTCGTTCGAGCGGTTGTAGAAGACGACCGGGGCCCGCACGCCGAGGCCGCGGTCGGAGTAGACGGCCGCCATGTTCGGCCCGCGCACGCCGTCGTGGGCGAAGCGCTTGTAGAAGGGCGTGACCCCCATCGCCTTCACCCGCTCCGCGATCAGCTCGCCGACTGGATAGTCGACCATCGCCGTGGCGATGCCGGTCTTCAGGCGGAAGCAGTCGGCGAGGTTCGCGGCGCAGTTGAACTCGCCGCCGCTCACGTGGATGGCGCACTCGGTCGCCTTGCGGAACGGGATCGATGCCGGGGTCGAGGCGGTGGACGAGGGCGCCCGAGCGACACGAAGTCGAGCGCGGCCTCGGGGCGGATGTTCAGTCCGTACTTCATGCTTCTCTCCCTGTGGAGGAGGAGGACGCCCGCACGCGATGGAGCATCTCCCCGGCGCGCGGGACGACCAGGGTGTCCGGGGTCCTTCTTCCAGGTCGGGACGTCGACCGAGGCCGGGTCGAGCTAGCCGAGATTGATCCGCTCGCAGCGCTCGCGCGGGATGCCGGTCGCGAGGGTGACCCGGATGCGGGGCGTCTCCTTGCCGGTGGCCGGGTCGTAGGTGCCCAGGCCCTTCACGTGCGTCGAGTGGGCCAGGATCCCGCCGGGGACGTCCTGGAAGCGATCCCACTGCTTCACGAAGTAGTCCTTGCAGTGGTAGCCGACCCGGTCGATCAGGCGGCCGTGCACGTGGCTCACCTCGGAGACGTGCGGGGCGTAGATGACGACCTCGCCTCCGTCGGCGACGGCCGGCTCCATCTTGTACATGCCCTTCGCCGCGACCCAGAGGTCGTCGTACATCGCGGGCATGATCGAGAGGACGCGCGTCACCGGCTTCTCCAGCCAGACGACGTGCCGGCGCGACGAGAGGTCGGCCGCGGCCGACCACGCCTCGTGGACGGGGCCGCAGAAGAGGCCGGCTGTGCCCTCGTGCGTCACCACCGGCGCGAGGAGCGACAGCGGCCGGTCGAGGAGCCGCGCCGCCCGGTCGATCACCGCCCGTACCGGGGTCGCCTTCGTGCCGATCACCTCGTAGTTGGTGATGAGCGCCCCGAGCCAGTGGGTGAAGTGGATGATCTCGGGCCCGGCGATGCCGGGGAAGAGGTACTTGGTCCCGCCCGAGAAGCCGACGACCTCGTGGGGGAAGACCGGGCCGCAGACGATCACGTGGTCGTACGCGAGCGGCAGCTTGTTCAGGGCGACCGTCACGTCGCGGCTCAGCCGTCCGAGGGTGAGCTCTTCGATCTCGCGCGGCCGGGATCGTGCCGAGCGTCGCGAAGCTCGCCGGGTCGTCCCAGCGGTGGTTGAAGACGTGCCGGGCGCCGGCGCGGCCGTCCACGACCTCGCGCCCGACCAGCTGCGTGAGCTGCGCGTCGCTCATCGGGGCGTGCGTGCCGAGGGCCACGAGGAAGTCGAGGGCCGCGGCGCGCGGGCCGACCGCCTCGTCGAGCACGTCGAAGAGGAGCGGCATCGGCATGGTCCGGGTGCCGTCGGGGATGAGCACCAGCACGCGCCGGCCGTCGAGGGGCATCCGCGCGAGACCCTCGCGGGCGATCGTCCGGACCTCCTCGACGGGAAGGAAGCCGGACTCGAGACCACGGCCGACGACCGTCTCGACCAGTCCCGTGGTCGTCATCTCACGAATGGCCGAAGGTGCTTGACGAAGTGTGTCTCGAGGTTCTTCGGCGTAGGCCTCGGGGTTCGAGCGCAGGCAGGGAGAAGAGCGCGTCCTTGAAGCGGAGCTTGCCGTCCGGCGCCGACCTCCTTGAGCACCGAGCCGAACGTGACGTGCAGGATCTCGCGGGCGTCGAACTGCTCGAGCAGACCCGGCAGGTCCGGCTCCGGGCACGTCGGCCGCGAGCGGCGCCTTCCGCGAGCTCGGCGGAGACGTGGTAGCTGGCCTTGTCGGTGTCGTACCGCTCGCGGGCGAAGGCGTAGATCGCCCGGAAGAGAGCGGGGTCCACCGCGGCCACGGTCCGCAGCGCCTCGAGGTAGCTCGTGCCCGCCGTCTTCAGGTGCACGAGTCCCTGGGCGAGGCGCGCCGCGATCGGGTAGACGCTGAACTTGTCGGAGCCCGAGTGCAGGCTCAGCTTGTAGGGTCCGAAGTGGCGGGCGAGGGCGGCGTGGGCGGCCACGTCCTTCTCGAGGGCGCCGAGGTCGCCGATGTAGTCGACCCCCTTCTCGAAGCGGCCGACGAAGCGGGGAGCCAGGCTCACCCACTCGACCTCGAGACGGTTGAGCTCGTTCGCGACCCAGAAGTGCTCCGCTGGCGACGTCGGCGTCTCCGTCTCGTCCACCGACACCTCGAGCTCGACGAGTCGGGGCCCGGCCGCCTGCCGCAGGTGGCGCGACAGGCGGGCGACGTGGGCGACCGCCCGGCCGTACTTGACCGCGGCCCGCAGCAGCGTGGCCTCGTCGAAGGCGATCGTCAGGTGCTCGACCACGGTCGACTGGCCGAGGTAGCGGCGCCGCATGGCGTCCTCGGAGTCCGCGAGGTCCGCCCAGGGCAGGCCCGCCGCGCGGGCCCGGAGCGTGGCCGCGTCGGACGGTGTCCGCGGCGGAGTCGACGTGCTCGCCCGGGTCGATCGTGAACATCGAGAAGCCCACCGCGAGGCAGGCGTCGATGTCGGCCGTCGTCTTCAGGTGGTCGGCGTCGGCGCCCGTGCCGTCGCACCAGCCCTCGGCGAACATCCCCCAGGTCGCGTCGTCCATGACCTCGACGGGCGTGCGGCCGGTGCGGGTCATCTCGCGGATCGACTGCTGCGGGAAGATCGGGGCGATCGCGGCGACGCCGCCCACCGCGCGCACGGCGCGCACGTGGCCGGGTGTCGCGAGGCCGAGGCGGTCGCCCAGGCCGGCCGAGGTGCGCGTGCCGAGCGGGCGCGGGCGGAGCCACTCGAGGTGGCGCCGCAGCGCGGCCGCGTTCTT
The DNA here is from genome assembly GCA_963697835.1 of uncultured Acidobacteriota bacterium. Taxonomy (GTDB): domain Bacteria; phylum Acidobacteriota; class Vicinamibacteria; order Fen-336; family Fen-336; genus DATBSL01. The sequence goes on from CAVOPG010000002.1 coordinate 1,741,097, forward strand.
CGGCGACCGGGGTCCGACGAGGACGGAGCCGCGCCGAGACGCCCGACGTCTCGCCTTCGAAGTCGTCGAGGATCCGGGAAGCCCCCGAAGGCGCCGCGACGACCAGCCGGGTTTCGGCTTTCTCGCGGGCGAGCGCCCACTCGGCACCGGCACCCTCGACACGCGAGGCGGCCACGAGATCCAGGTTCAGTGCGTCGAGTCGTGCGCTCACGTGGTCCCTCCCTCCAGGGCAAAGACGACTCCGGCGAAGGCCAAGCTTAGGTGGAGTCCGGCCCCGTCGTCAAGAGGTGGTCAGACCGGCATCACTGCCAGTGCCTTTGGTAGCCTCGAGTCCCAATAAGACAAGGCGGGCGGCTCGAGAGATGCCGATCGATGCCTCGTTTAGCGAATACGGCTTGACAACCCCCGACGCAGGGCAGTACAACTCGCCTCGTCCGTCGCATCCGAGGTAACTGGTATGACCACAAAGTCGATTCTCATGACCCTGGGGATCTCCGTCTTTGGAGCGGCCGTCACGATCCGGGCGGCCGGGAGCGTGGTGCTCGTGGACGTGCAAGCCCGCGTCCAGGAGCGGCGCGTGGACGTCACCGTGGACGGCAAGCCGTTCACGAGCTACGCCTGGCCCGAGCGGCTGGCGAAGCCCGTTCTCTACCCGATCCGCACCGCGCGCGGCACCGTCGTGACGCGCGGCTTCCCGCTCGACCCGCGGCCGGGCGAGCGCGTCGACCACCCGCACCAGGTCGGGCTGTGGTTCAACTTCGGCGACGTGAACGGCGTCGACTTCTGGGGCAACTCCGAGGCGATCCCGCCGGCCGAGCGGGCGAAGATGGGCGTCATCCGCCATCGCGCGATCGTGGCGACGCGCGGCGGACCGGGGCGCGGCGAGCTCGAGGTTCGCATGGACTGGGTCTTCCCCGGCGCCGCCGCCGTCCCTCGAGGAAGAGACGCGGTTCGTCTTCCGCGCCGACGCCGCGAGCCGGACGATCGACCGGCTCGCGACCCTCCTCGCCAAGGGCGGGAAGGTGACGTTCCGGGACACGAAGGAGGGCATGCTGGGCCTCCGCGTCGCGCGCGGCCTCGAGCAGCCCGCGACCGAGCCCGAGGTCTTCACCGACGCGAGCGGGAAGCCGACGACGGTGCCCGTGCTGGACAACGCGGGCGTGACCGGCTCCTACACGAGCAGCGAGGGGCTGAAGGGCGACGCGGTCTGGGGCACCCGCGCCCGCTGGGTGGCGCTCTGCGGACGCGTGGGCGACGAGGACGTCGTGCTGCTGATGCTCGACCACCCGAAGAACCCCGGGCACCCGACCTACTGGCACGCCCGCGGCTACGGCCTCTTCGCCGCGAACCCGTTCGGCCCGAAGGCGTTCTCGAACGGCAAGGAGGCGGAGCGCCCGTACTCGCTCGACGCCGGAGCGAGCGCGGTCTTCCGCCATCGCCTGCTCGTCCTGCCGGGGCCGTTCTCGGCCGAGAAGGCCGAGGCCGCCTGGAAGGAGTTCGCGGCGGAGTACGGGAAGTAGGCCGGCGCCCTTGCCGCTCCAGGCCGGTTTCGTCGGCTGCGGGAACATCACCGACACCCACGCCCGCGCGGCGCGCGAGGCGGGCCTCGGGATCGCCGCCTTCTTCGGCCGCGACCCGCAGAAGGCCGAGGCCTTCGCCGGCCGCTACGGCGGCCGCGCCTTCGCGCGGTACGAGGACTTCCTCGCCCACCGGCCCATGGACCTCGTCGTGATCGGCAGCCCTTCCGGCGCGCACGCCGAGCAGGGCATCGCCGCGTGCGAGCGCGGGCTGAACGTCCTGGTCGAGAAGCCGATCGACGTCACCACCGGACGGGGCGAAGCGCTCGTGGCCGCCGCCGACAAGGCCGGGGTGAGGCTCGCCGTGATCTTCCAGGATCGCCTCAAGCCCGACCTCGTGCGCCTCCGCGACTTCGTCCGCGGCGGCGGGCTCGGCCGCGTCCTTCTCGCCTCCGCGCGCGTCAAGTGGCACCGCCCACCCGAGTACTACTCGGCTTCGCGCTGGCGCGGGCACCCTGGCCAACGACGGCGGAGCCGCCCTCGTCAACCAGGGAATCCACACCGTCGACCTCCTGCTGTGGCTGCTGGGGCCGGTCGCGCGCGTGCAGGGTCTCACCGCCACGCTGCTGCACGCGATCGAGGGCGAGGACGTGGCCCTCGCCTTGCTGCGCTTCGCATCGGGCGCCGTCGCCACGCTCGAGGCCACCACCGTCGCCTTCCCCGGCTACCCGCGCCGCGTCGAGATCACGGGCACCGAGGGGACGGTCGTCGTCGAAGGCGATCGCGTCGTGGCGGCCGATCTCCGCTCTCCCGCCACCGGGCTCGTCTCCGCCGGGGACGAGGGGGCGGCCAGTGCGAAGACGGCCGTCGTGTCCGACGCCGCCCCCCACCGGCGCCTGATCGAGGACTTCGCCCGCGCGATCGCGACCGGGACCGCCCCCGCCTGTGACGGCCGCGAGGGCGTCCGCAGCCTCGCCGTCGTCGAAGCCGTCTACGCGGCGGCGGGCCGCGACGGCGTGGAGGTCGCGTGAGCACGGGCCGAGCGCTGCCCCCCGTCGAGGCCCCGAGCACGCGGGACCGCGTGGTGGACCACGTCCGGCGCCTCATCGAGAGCGGCGGCCTCAAGCGGGGGGACCGGCTGCCCGGCGAGCGCGACCTCGCCCTGGAGCTCGGGGTGAGCCGGCCGAGCGTGCGCTCCGGCCTCGGGGCCCTCGAGTCGATGGGCGTCGTCGTGTCCCGCCGCGGCGCCGGCACCTTCATCGCCGACGGGCCGCCCGACCTCGGCGCGGAGCCGCTGAGCCTCCTCGCTTCGCTGCACCGCTTCACCCCGAACGAGATGTTCGAGGCGCGGTTCGTGCTCGAGGTCGGAGTGGCCGGCCTCGCCGCGCAGCACGCGGGCGCCGAGCACCTCGCCGCCATGGCCGAGGAGACGACCGAGATGTTCGTCTCGGTCGCCGACCCCGCGGCCTTCCTCCGCCACGACGTGCGGTTCCACCGGGCGGTGGCGGCGGGCTGCGGGAACCGCGTCCTCGCCGCCCTCATGGAGATGGTGGCGGCGCAGTTCTACGAGCAGCGCAAGGAGACCGTCGAGCACGCGCGCGACCTGCGCGAGTCCGCCGAGATGCACCGCCGCATCTTCCGTGCGATAAGGGCGCGCGACGCCGACGCGGCGCGCGACGCCATGACCGAGCACCTGGAAAGGGCCCAGCACGCCCAGGATCTCGAGGCGCGGGCGGGCGGGCGGGACGACGATCGATAGGAGGAGCACCGTGGGTCACCCCGTCTCTGGATCTCTCGGGCAAGGTGGCCGTCGTCCTCGGCGGCACCGCCGGCATCGGCCGCGCGCTCTCGCTCGGGATGGCGGAGGCCGGGGCCGACGTCGTGGCCGGCGCGCGCACGGCGGAGACGGTCGAGACCACGGCGAAGGAGATCGAGGCGCGCGGCCGGAAGACCGTCCGCACGACCGCCGACGTCACCGACCGCGCCTCGCTCGAGAGGGCGCGAGACGTCGTCCTCGCCGCGTTCGGGAAGATCGACATCCTCGTCAACTGCGCCGGCCGCATCAAGAGGACCCCCGTCCTCGACCTCTCCGAGGAGGAGTGGGGCGGCATCCTGGAGACGAACCTCACCGGCACCCTGCGGGCCTGCCAGGTCTTCGGCCGGCCCATGATCGCGCGCGGCTACGGGCGCATCGTGAACGTCGCCTCGCTCAACTCCTTCGTCTCCTTCCTCGAGGTGGCCGCCTACGCGGCGAGCAAGGCGGGGGTCTCCGGCCTCACCCGGTCGCTCGCCGTCGAGTGGGGGCCGAAGGGCGTCATCGTCAACGCCATCGCCCCGGGCGTCTTCCGGACCGCGCTCAACGCGCAGCTCCTCGACGGGACCGAGCGCGGCAAGGAGCTGCGGATGCGCACGCCGCTCAAGCGCTTCGGGCAGGTCGAGGAGCTGGTGGGAGCGTGCATCTTCCTCGCCTCCGACGCGGCGAGCTTCGTCAACGGCCAGGTGATCGCGGTGGACGGCGGCTTCCTGGCGAGCGGGGTGAACCAGTGACCTTCGAGAAGGCCGGACAGTACCGCTGGGTGGTCTGCGCCCTCCTCTTCTTCGCCACCACCGTCAACTACATCGACCGCCAGATCCTCGCCCTCATCAAGGAGTTCCTCGACGCCGAGCTGGGCTGGTCGAACGAGACGTTCGGCTGGGTGAACGGGGCCTTCCAGCTCTCCTACGCGGTGGGGCTCCTCGTCTTCGGCTGGTTCGTGGACCGCTTCGGGACGAAGATCGGCTACGCGACCTCCATCGTGCTGTGGAGCTTCTCCGCGATCGGCCACGCGTTCGTGGGCTCCGTCAACGGCTTCTTCACCGCCCGGGTGGCCCTCGGGGTGAGCGAGGGCGGGAACTTCCCCTCCGCGATCAAGGCGATCGCCCTGTGGTTCCCGAAGAAGGAGCGCGCCTTCGCCACGTCCATCTTCAACGCGGGCACGAACATGGGGGCGATCATCGCTCCCGCCATGATCCCGGCCATCGCGATCACGTTCGGGTGGCGGTGGACCTTCGTCCTCGCCGGGCTCGCCGGGTTCGTCTGGCTCTTCTTCTGGTTCCCGATGTACGACGTCCCCGAGAAGCGGCCGAACCTGACGAAGGCCGAGTACGAGCTCATCCACAGCGACAAGGAAGAGGGCGGCACCGGGGGCCGGCCGATGGGCCAGATCCGCGCGCTGAAGCTGCCGCAGACCTGGTCCTTCCTGACTGCGAAGTTCCTGACCGACCCCGTCTGGTGGTTCTTCCTGATCTGGCTCCCCGACTACTTCAACACCACCCGCGGCCTCAGCATCAAGCACAGCTGGGTCCACCTCGTCACCATCTACACGATCGTCACGGTGCTGAGCATCGCCGGCGGCTGGCTGCCCGGGTACCTGATCCGGAACGGCTGGAGCGTGAGCCGGGCCCGCAAGGCGTGCATGTTCGCCTACGCGCTTCTCGTCCTGCCCATCCTGGCGGTGACGAAGGTCGGCGACTGGCCCGCCGTCCTCCTCATCGGCCTCGCCGGCTCGGCGCACCAGGCCTGGTCGGCCAACCTCTACACGACCGTCTCCGACATGTTCCCCAAGAAGGACGTGGCCACGATCACCGGGCTCGGGGGGATGACGGGTTCGGCGGGCGGCTTCCTGTTCCCCATCCTCACCGGCGCGCTGCTCGATCGCTTCAAGGCCGCGGGCGACATCACCGCCGGCTACAACATCCTGTTCTCGATCTGCGCGTTCGCGTACCTCGTGTCGTTCGCCGTCCACCACGTGCTCGCCCCGAAGTTCGAGCCCATCCCCGTCGAGAAGACCGCCTGAGCGAGGCACCCGATGAAGCCCTTCATCCACGACGACTTCCTGCTCGAGACCGACACCGCCCGCGACCTCTACCACCGCGTCGCGAAGGACCTGCCGATCATCGACTACCACTGTCACCTCTCGCCCGAGCTCATGGCGGCGGACCACCGCTTCCGCTCGATCACGGAGATCTGGCTGGAGGGCGACCACTACAAGTGGCGGGCCATGCGCACGAACGGGGTGGCCGAGCGCTTCTGCACGGGCGACGCCTCGGACTTCGAGAAGTTCGAGGCCTGGGCCCGCACCGTGCCGGACACCCTTGGCAACCCGCTCTACCACTGGACGCACATGGAGCTCGTCCGGCCGTTCGGGATCGAGACCCCCCTCTGCCCCGCCACGGCGAAGGCGACCTTCGACCGGGCCAACGAGCGCCTCAAGGAGCACGGCTTCACGGCCATGGGCCTGCTGAAGCAGTTCCGCGTGGCGGTCGTGTGCAGCACGGACGACCCCACCGACGCGCTCGAGCCCCACGCGAAGCTCGCCCAGCGGAAGGACCCCGACACCCAGGTCTTCCCGACCTGGAGGCCCGACAAGGCCGTCCTCGTCGAGGACCTCCCGCCCTGGACGGCCTGGCTCGGGAAGCTCGAGAAGGCCGCCGGAGCCGACGTCGGGACGTGGGACGCCCTCCTCGCCGCCCTCGAGAAGCGGCACTCGTTCTTCCACGAGAGGGGCTGCCGGGCCTCCGACCACGGCCTCGAGAGGATGGACGCGGAGCCGTTCACCGACGAGGTCGCGGCGGGGCTCTTCGCTCGGCTGCGGGCCGGCCGGACCCTCGATACCGGGCAAGCGCTCGTCTTTCGCTCCGCGCTCCTCCACCGGCTGGCGCTCCTCGACCACGCGCGCGGCTGGGTGCAGCAGTTCCACTTCGGGGCCATGCGCAACAACAACACGCGGATGCGCCAGCGGCTCGGTCCCGACACCGGCTTCGACTCGGTCAGCGACAGCGAGCAGGCCCACTCCCTCGCCCGCTTCCTCGACCGCCTCGACGAGACGAACGAGCTCGCGAAGACGATCCTCTACAACCTGAACCCCGCCGACAACGAGGTCATGGCGACCATGATCGGCAACTTCCAGGACGGCAGCGTCCCCGGGAAGATGCAGTGGGGCGCGGCGTGGTGGTTCCTCGACCAGCTCGACGGGATGGAGGCCCAGTTGCGCGTGCTCGCGAACATGGGCTTCCTCGCGCGCTTCGTGGGGATGATCACCGACTCCAGGAGCTTCCTCTCCTACCCTCGCCACGACTACTTCCGTCGGCTCCTCTGCAACATCCTCGGCGAAGAGGTGCGGCGGGGGAGGCTGCCGGACGACCGCGCGGCCCTCGGGAACCTGGTCGCGAACGTGAGCTTCTACAACGCGCGCGACTACTTCGGCTTCGCTCTCGGCCGCGCCGCGGGCGAGCACGCGAAGGCACCCCGGCCGGCCTGAAGCCGGGTGAGCGGAGAGACTCATGTCGCCGCGAGTCGCCCCGATGGGCAGGGCATCCCGGCGCTGCTCTGGTCATACCAATTGCACTAACACGGCGCGCCTGTGCGTGGAACCTGGTTGACTGCGTCAGCGAACGGTGGTACTTGTCATGCGCCTTGGCTGACGACGACTCGAAAGGTCGGACCAAACCGAAGGCCCGCGACACCGCGGCCGGCACCCAGGTCGTCGAGCACGTGCGCCGGGAGATCGAGGCCGGGCGGCTCGGCCCCGGCAACCGGCTGCCCCCCGAGCGGGAGCTGGCCCAGAAGATGGGCGTCAGCCGCCCCTCCCTCCGCTCGGGTCTGCGCACGCTGCAGGCGATGGGCATCATCACCTCGCGGCGCGGCGCCGGGACGTTCATCGTCGAGGGGCCGCCGCAGCTCGGCAAGGCGCCGCTGCAGTTCCTCGCCGCCCTGCACGGCTTCACCCTCGACCAGATGTACGAGGCGCGGCGGATGCTCGAGGTCAGCGCCGCCGGCCTCGCCGCCGAGCGCGCCACCGGCGAGCAGCTCGCCGCGATGGCGGACGAGATCACCGGCATGTTCGCGACGCTCGAGGAGTCGCAGACCTTCCTCCGCCACGACCTGGGCTTCCACCGCGCGGTGGCGGCCGGTTCCGGCAACCCGATCGTGGCGGCGATCATCGGGACCCTCATCGAGATCATCTGGGAGACGGGGCGGCTCAACATGGAGGACCTCGGTCTGCGCGAGTCGGCCGAGACCCATCGGAAGATCTACGAGGCGATCCGGGCGCGCAGCCCGGAGCGCGCCCGGCGCGAGATGGCCGAGCACCTCGAGCACGCGCGCTGGGAGCAGGTCGAGCGCGAGACGGGCGAAGTGCGCAAGGTCGCTTCCCGCCACCGCTGAGCTCTGTCATCCCGGGTCTCGACCGGCGGAAACGCCGGTCGCCTTGATGACTTGTCATCCTGAGGAGCACCGTTCGGGTCGGGCGACGTAGGATCCGCAAGGGTCGGCGCCGGCGGATCCTTCGGGACCGGGCAGACGGGAGTCCCTCGGGATGACAGGTCACGGATCAGGGCGACCCGCGTTCCGCGGGTCGGGCCTCGGGACGTAGTGGTACGTGCGTAGCTTGTACTGCACGTCGATCGCAGGGTTCTGCAGCAGGCGGATCATCTCGGCCCCGGCCAGCAGCACCGGCCCGTAGCCGTGGGTCGCGTACACGGAGGTGGGCCGGTTGTAGTAGTAGACGTGGTCGCTCGCGAGCGTCGTGCCGACGCAGGTGCCCTCGACCTGGCCCTTCGGGTTCACCCGCGTGGTGACGCCGATCCAGCCCGCCTGGGCGACGGAGCCGTAGGTCACCGGTGAGATCCAGCCGCGGTCGATGGCCCGGGCGATCGAGTAGACGAAGATGGCCGAGGCCGAGGTCTCGAGGTACGAGTCCGGCTTGTCGAGCATCTGGTGCCACAGCCCGCTGCTTCCGGACTGCAGCTTGGCGACGCTCCGGACGTGGGCGCCGAGCGCCTCCAGCACCTTCGCGCGCCCCGGGTGGTCGACGGGCAGGACGTCGAGCAGCTCGACCGAGGCCAGCATCGCCCAGGCGTTCGCGCGCGCCCAGTAGAACTCCGCGTTCTGCGGCTGGTTCATGTGCCGGCCGTGCGCGTAGAGCCCGACCTGCGGGTCCCAGAGGTGGCCGTGGTACTGCAGGACCTGCTTCACCGCGTCGTCGAACCACGCGCGGTCGCCGGTGAAAGCACCCATCTGCGCGAGCGCCGGCACGCTCATGTAGAGGTCGTCCGCCCACAGCGACTCGGGCTGGGGGCGCTGGCGGGCCAGGGTGCCGTCCGCGAGCCGGAACTGCTCGTGCGCGATGTAGGCGCTCCAGTGATCGATCACCGCCTCGAGGTCGGGACCGATCCCGGCCCGGCGCGCCTTGATCAGGGCCGCGCACATGGAACCCGAGTCGTCGAGGGACCCCGTCTGGATGATGGCGCCGAACGTGCCCTTGCCCGGGCGGGCGCCCTTCGCGACCACCGCGCGGAAGTAGGGTAGCCGGTCGGCGATGAACTGCAGCTGCCGGCGGGTGTACTCCGCGAACCGTGCGTCGCCGGTGGCCTCGCGAGCCAGGAGCATTCCGGAGTGCGTGACGCCCATGGTGTAGTCGAGCGGATAGAACGCCTCGCCCGCCCCGTCCGGAATCCTCGCCTCGACGTTGGGAACCGAGAAGTCGGTGATCTCGGCGCCGGTGCGTCCGTCCACCACCCTCGTGGGCGCGGTCAGCTCGAGGTAGCCCCGGACGCGGCCCAGGACCTCGGTGATCTCCGCCACCGTCGGCTTCTGGTACGGGATCGGGTACGTGCCCTCGGACAGGTCCTTCGGGTCCTTGTTGTCACGGTTGCGGTAGGGCCCCTCGGCGTGCGCCCCGGCGGTCGGGAGGAGCAGCCCCGCCACCACGAGGGCCCACGGCAACGGCTTCAGTGAGCGCATCGGCAATCCTCCGGTCTCATCCCGCCGGCGTGCGTTCGTACCACCCGCCCTCCGCCCTTGTCAAGGCGATTGGTCAGACTATCTCTTGACAATCTCCTATGTGGTATTACAAACTTGCTCGCGGCGCGGCCCCGCAGTCGCGCTGAGATCGCTGTATATGCTGGCCAGAGTGCATATCGGTAAGATCGGGCGGCTTGGTCCAGATGACCGGTATCGTGTCTCTTTGGTCGGACCAAATCGAACAACCGACGAAAGTTTCAGGGGGAGGTCATGAGCACTTCCAGAACGAGGAGCGCGATCCTCGCGCTCTGCCTCATCGCCCTCGCCGCTGCGGCGGCGCAGGCGCAGGAGTACCGCGGCCGCGTCCAGGGCCTGGTCTCCGACACGAGCGGCGGCGTGCTTGCCGGGGGTCAGCGTGGTCCTGGCCAACGACGGCACCGGCGTCGCGGTCACGCGGACGACGAACAAGGACGGCCGGTACCTCTTCGACTACGTGGATCCCGGGACCTACACCCTGACCGCGGGCCTGCCCGGATTCAAGACCGCCGTCGCAGAAGAACATCCCCGTCCAGCAGCGCGGCGACGTGACGGTCGACGTGAAGCTCGAGGTCGGCGGCGTCGAAGAGACGATCACGGTGACGGAGTCGCCGGTGGCCGTGCAGTTCAACACCGCCTCGCGCGACCTCACGGTCGAGCAGAAGATGGTGCGCGAGCTGCCCTCTTCCACGCGCAACCCGTTCCAGCTGGCGCTGCTCGACCCGCTCACCCTCAACCGCGGCAGCACGATCGAGACCCAGCCCTACCACCACCGCACCGCGAACGAGATGGACATCGGCGGCGGCACGAAGTACCGGAACGACGTCCTGCTCGACGGCACGCCGCTCACCGCCGGCAACAAGCTCGGCTACACGCCGCCCATGGACGCCGTCACCGAGTACACCGTCCAGCAGAACGCGGTCGACGCCGAGTTCGGCCACAGCGCGGGCGGCATCGCGCTCGTCACGCATGAAGTCGGGCACGAACGACGTCCAGGGGACGGCCTACTACTACGGCCGCAACCCGGGCCTGAACGCCGAGAGCGACCGCGCGCTCCACGTCCACAACGAGAACCCGTACTGGAACGCGGGGGCGACGATCGGCCTGCCGATCATGAAGAACAAGCTCTTCCTCTTCGCCGTCTTCGACAGGATCGAGAACACCCAGACCACGGCCAGGCACGTACACGCTGCCCACCGAGCTCGAGCGGCAGGGCGACTTCTCGCAGTCGCAGAAACGCGGACGGCAGCCTGCGGGTGATCTACGACCCGCTCACCTCGCGCTACGCGGCGGACGGCAAGACGATGATCCGCGACCCCTTCCCCGGCAACAAGATCCCCGCGAGCCGCTGGGACCCGCTGGCCTCCCAGATCCTGGGCGGCCTCTGGATGCCCAACAACGCGGGCGACGACCTGACCGGCTTCAACAACTTCAAGTACCAGGAAGAGCTGAAGTTCCACTACTACAACTTCTCGACCCGGCTCGACTGGAACATCAACGACCGGTGGAAGGCGTGCGGCCCGCGTCAGCCGCATGAAGACCGACCAGGACGCCACGGACTACACGAACGGCCAGCGATCCCCTGAAGCTGCGCAACATCACCGGCAGCAAGCGCAACGGCTGGAACATCGCGGCCGACACGGTCTACACCTTCAACCCCACCACCACGCTCAACGTCCGCGGCTCCTTCTACCAGGCCGAGGACAAGCGCGACTATCCCGACATGGCGATCGGCACGGAGGGCCTGCAGGGCCTGTGGCCGAGCGGCTGGTGGCAGTCCCTACACGGACGGACCGGCCGCTCGTCTACTCCCCCTACCTGGTCGTCGAGAGCACCGCCCGCGCCCAGTTCGGCGTCCAGAACTTCTGGTACCAGGAGCCCAACGGCTACAGCCTCCACGCGCGCCTCAGCAAGTACTTCACGAAGCACTCGCTGAAGGCGCGGCACCGAGATCCGCTGGAAGCGGGGCGAGGCGGCGCGCTACTACTACGCGGACCTGCGCTTCGTCGCCCGGGAGACCGCGAACGTCTGGGCCAGCCCGAACACCAAGACGGGCCACCCCTGGGCCAGCTTCCTGCTCGGCGCCATGGACGCGTCGGTCCCGACCACCGGAGGCGCCGCCAACTCGAACGTCCGGTACAACCCGCCCCAGATCGCCAACACCGAGATGTACGGCTTCTACGTCCAGGACGACTTCCAGGTCACCAGCAAGCTGACGCTCAACCTCGGCCTGCGCTACGAGTACGAGGGCGGCCTCTGGGATCCCGAGAACCGGCTTCCGCAGCGGCTCGACCTCACCGACCCCATCCCCGGCATGGCGGAGGCGATCGACCCGCAAGATCCCGGCCGACGCCCGGGCCATGATGGCCGAGTCGGCCGGGGCAGAAGAGCTACATCTACAACGGCGCCTTCTACTTCACCGAGGAGGGCAACAAGCGCAAGACGAAGGCGTGGACGAGCGGGCTTCATGCCGCGCCTCGGCCTGGCCTGGCGCCTGGACGAGAAGACCGCCATCCGCGCCGGCTACGGTCGCTTCGTCACCCCGACCGAGCTCGCCAACTCCGAGCGCGACACCCTCGGGGAGATCGACCTCGCGGCCTACAGCCCGATCACGAGCGTCCTGCCCACGCGTCAACGGCATGCCGCAGGCCTTCCTCGGCAACCCGTTCCCGCAGGGCCTGACCCCGGCCTACGGGAAGCAGTACGGGCGCTACACGAACCTCGGCGACACGGTCACCATCGACGAGTACGACGCAGCGCACGCCGATCAGCGACCGGATCAACGTCTCCGTCCAGAGGGAGCTGCCCGGCCGGATCGTGGCCGACGTCACCTACTTCATGAACTTCGTCAGCCACGACCAGTACAGCCAGAACCTCAACCAGGTGGACCCGCGGCTCGCGTACACCTACGGTGCGGCCACGACGAAGACGGTCGCGAACCCGTTCTACAACTACGGGACGGTCGACACGTTCCCCGGCGCGCTGCGCCGGCAGGCCACCATCTCCGACCAGCCAGCTCCTGCGCCCCTACCCGCAGTACGGCGACATCATCCAGACCGGCACGGACCTGCGCAAGGCGCGCTACCAGTCGCTGCAGCTTCGCCTCCAGCGGCCGTTCTCCAAGGGGTTCTCGTTCCTCGCGACCTACGCCTACGTCAGTCCAGAAATCGCAGTGGTACTACGACGAGCAGGACGAGTACGACGGGCGGCTGACCTGGATGGACTTCTCGGTGACGCAGGCCGGCCGCACGGGCGCCCCGACGGTGATCTCCGACCCGAAGCACCGCTTCGTGGCGGCAGCGACCGTCGAGCTTCCGATCGGCAAGGGACGGGCGATCGGGTCGGAGATGTCGCCGGCCCTCGACGCGATCGTGGGCGGCTGGCAGGTCTCCGGGATCTACACCTACATGTCCGGCACTCCCTTGATCTTCGGTACCATGGTGGCCCCCGAGTCGGTCGAGAAGATCGGCGACGTGGGCACGGACAAGTACTGGTTCGACGTCGCGGGCTTCTCCCGGCAGCCTGCCTTCACGCGGCGGAGCAACCCCTGGTACTACGACAACCTCACCGGCCCGAGCTTCAAGAACCTCGACGTCACCCTGGCCAAGTGGATCCCGATCCACAACCGGACGAGGCTCCAGCTCCGCGTCGACGTCTTCAACGCGCTCAACGGGATGAACTGGGCCAACCCGACGGTCACCATCACCGCCTCGGACTTCGGGAGGACCAACACGCAGGCGGCGGGCTACTACGGCCGACAGCTGCAGTACGCAGCCCGGATCGAGTTCTAGAGGCAAGGCGTCGCTTGGGCGGGGGGTGCGACCGCGGTCGCACCCCCCCTTCCCGGGGAGGATCCCCCCATGAAGCTGGAGCACGTCGCGCTCCTCGTCTCCGACCCCGTCGGCGTCGCCCGCTGGTACGAAAGGCACCTGGGGATGCACACCGTGAGGTCCGGCGAGCCTCCCGGCAACGCCCGGTTCCTCGCGGACAGCGAGGGCACGAGCATTCTCGAGATCTACACCGCCGTCTCCGGAGCGCCCGACTACGCGTCCCTGGACCCGTCGCGGCTCCATGTGGCCTTCGCGACCGACGACGTCGAGGGAACGCGGGCGAGGCTCGTCGCCGGCGGGGCAACCGCGCTGGGCGAGATCGTGCTCACCAACGGGGGCGACGAGTTCGCGATGCTCCGCGACCCCTGGGGCCTCGCGCTCCAGCTGGCGCGGCGCGCCCGGCCTCTCGTCCCCGCCCCCGGCTGATCGGGAGCACCTGCCGCGGCGGTCGGACCCACACGGGGCGCGAGTGACACGCTCTGCCGGCGCTCGAGCCCCCTTTGGCCACGGAGCATCGAGTCATGCGGTCTTTCCCCTGCCTCTCGGCCACGACGGTTTTCCTCTTCTTCGGCGGCGCCGCGACGGCGCAGGACAGGCGGACGGTCGTCGAGCCGCGCTTCCCGCCGGCGTGCGCCGTCCTGGAAGCCCGCCTGGACGCGCCCGCCGGGCGGCTGCCGGAGGCGAACGAGCAAGAGCCCGACACACGGCGCCTCCAGGAGGCGATCGACCGTTGCCCTCCCGGCCAGGCGGTCAAGCTCACGCGATCGAGGCGGGGATACGTCTTCTTGAGCGGTCCCGTGCGCCTCAAGCCGGGCGTGACGCTGTGGGTCGACGCCCACGCGGCCCTCTTCGGCTCGCGCAACCCGCGGGACTACGACGTGGAGCCGGGCAGCTGCGGCATCCTCACGCCCACGACCGCGCGCGGACGGGGCTGCCGGCCGCTGATCCTGGCCGAGGACTCCCCGGGCAGCGGCGTGATGGGCGACGGGGCCGTCGACGGGCGCGGCGGGGCCGCCATGCTCGGCCAGGACCTCACCTGGTGGGAGCTCGCGAAGAAGGCGAAGGTCCTGGACCTCCAGCAGAGCTGCCCGCGGGTCCTGGTCGTGCGACGGTCGAACGACTTCACGCTGTATCGCGTCACGCATCCGAAACTCGCCCAACTTCCACGTGGTGGCGGAGCAGACGGACGGCTTCACGGCCTGGGGGGTCAAGATCAAGACGCCGAAGACGGCCCGCAACTCGGACGGCATCGACCCGTCGTCGTCGACCAACGTGACGATCGCCCACTGCCACATCGACACCGGCGACGACAACGTCGCGATCAAGGCGGGCAGCGCCGGGCCGGCCACGCACATGACGATCGCCCACAACCACTTCTACTCCGGCCACGGCATGTCGATCGGCAGCAACACGAACGGCGGGGCGAGCGCCATCCGCGTCACCGACCTCACCATCGACGGCGCCGACAACGGGCTGCGCATCAAGTCCGACCGCAGCCGCGGCGGGCTCGTCGAGGACGTCGCCTACGAGAACGTCTGCCTGAGGAACGTCGCGAACCCGGTCGTGCTCACCACGATGTACACGACCTTTCCCGGGGAGCGGCTCCCGGTCTACCGCAACATCCGCCTCAAGGACGTGCACAGCGTGACCCGCGGCTGGTCGACGGTGCTGGGCACGGACGCCGCGCACCGGGTCCAGGTCTCGCTCGACAACGTGACGATCGACGGCCTGGAGCCGGGCGACGTCACCGCCGCCCACGCCGACGTGCGGATCGGCCCGCGACGCGGAAACCTCGTGCCGTCCGGGGACGGCGTGACCGTCACCGACGAGAGCACGAGTCCGGCGGCGACCCCTCCCCTGCGAGGGGCGCTTCGAGCCGTTCCCCGACCTGCCCACCGCCCCCGCCGCGGCGGTGAAGGTGCCTCCCGAGGACCCGACGCTCTACGTCGCGGCCGACGGCACGGGCGACTACTGGTCGATCCAGCGCGCGATCGACGTCGCGCCGGCCACGGGCGCCGTGATCTCGGTGGCCCCGGGCACCTATCGCGAGAGGCTCCGGATCACGAAGCCGGGGATCCACATCCGGAGCCCCTACGAGGACGCGAGCCGGACGGTCGTCGTCTTCGACGCGAGCGCGGAGACCGCCGGCGGCACGCTGAAGTCGGCCACGGTCGAGGTCCGGGCGAGCGACTTCGTGGCCGAGAACCTGACCCTCGCCAACGACTGGAACGCCACCCACGAGCAGCTCCCCCAGGGCTCGCAGGCCGTGGCCCTGAAGGTCGTTGGCGACCGCGCCGTCTTCCGCAACGTGCGCGTCCTGGGCAACCAGGACACGCTCTACGTCGGAAGCACCGACTGCGAGGGGCCGAACGGCCGGCCGTGCCATCCGGCCCGGGCGTACTTCGAGCGGTGCCACGTCGAGGGCAACGTGGACTTCGTGTTCGGGGACGGGAAGGCCCTTTTCGAGGGCTGCACGATCCACAGCACTCCCCACGAAATCGGATTCGTGACCGCGCAGGGGAAGCACTACCCCGAGCAGGACAGCGCGTTCGTCTTCCACCGCTGCCGGCTCACGGCGGAGCCCGGCGTCGGTGGGGTCTGGCTGGGCCGCCCCTGGCGCGACTTCGCGAGTGTCGTGTTCCTCGAGACCGAGATGGGCGGCCACGTCGAGCCTTCGGGCTTTCGGGAGTGGCATCCCGGCGAGACGCGGAGGCTCCTGACCGCGTTCTTCGCCGAGCGGGGCTCGTCGGGCCCGGGCGCACGTCCGGGGGCGCGCAGCCCTCACGCCAGGGCCCTGGCCGGGGAGGAAGCCGACCGCTTCGCCCCCGGCGTCTTTCTGGCGGGAAAGGACGGCTGGGACCCGACCGCTCGGCCGTGAGCCCGGCCGCACATGGGGCGTGAGGATGCGGATTGGTAAGACAAACTCTTGACAGGCCTGCACCTGGTACAACAAACTGCGGACCATCGCCAGGCTCGGGGCGCCGGTATCAGCCCCGTCAATGGCGTGCAGAGTGTCCTTTGCCGCTTCGATCGGAGCGAAGCGGCCATGCTGTCGGGTGCCTCTTTGGTCTGACCAATAGAAAGGCGACAGTGACGAGATCGGGCGCCCTCCGGCCCCCGACCCCCCGGAGATACGAACGATGAGAACGATCGCCGCCTTGACCCTGGCCCTCCTTCCGGCCGCTCTCTCGAGTGGCGAAGGTGCCGCCGTCCGGGTGCGGGTGAAGAACGCGCTCGATGCCGCTCGGCCGTCGGAGACGGTGGAGGTCGCCGCGGCCCTGCTCGCCGGGCGCGTGGAAGGCAGGGACCTCGCGCGGCTCGCGGTCACCGACTCGCGGACGGGGCACGAGGTCCTCGCCCAGGCCGTCGACGAGGACGGTGACGGCGCCCTCGACCGGCTCGTCTTCCAGGCCGACTTCGCGCCGGGCGAGACGAGGGAGTTCGCGCTCTCCCCCGCCGAGCCCCGGAAGCCGCGGCGCGAGGACTACCGCGTCTACGCCCGCTTCGTGCGCGAGCGCCAGGACGACTTCGCCTGGGAGAACGACCGGGTCGCCTTCCGCCTCTACGGCCCGGCCCTCGAGACCTTCGACGAAGGAGCCGCTCACCAGCAGCGCGGTGGACGCGTGGAGCAAGCGCACGAGCCGGCTCGTCCTGAACGACTGGTACCTGGTGGACGACTACCACCGCGACCACGGCGAGGGCGGCGACTTCTACCCGGCCGGAGAGTCGCGCGGCTGCGGCGGCAGCGGGCTCGTGATCGACGGGGCGCTCGCCGTCTCGAAGAACTTCCGCGCGTCGCGGGTGCTCGCGACCGGGCCCCTCCGCGTCGTCTTCGAGGTCTCCTACCCCGAGTGGGAGAAGCCGGGGCTGAAGGTGAGCGAGGTGAAGCGCGTCACCCTCGACGCGGGCCGCCACTTCAACCGGTTCGAGAGCTTCTACACGACGGGCGGCGACCTTCCGGTCACGTGGGCCGCCGGGATTCGCAAGGCCGAGGGCGTCTCTGCCCGCGTCGATCGCGACCGCGGGATCGTGAGGACGTGGGAGCACCAGGACCGCTACGGAGAGAACGGCTGGCTCGGCTGCGGACTGGTCGTCGATCCGGCGGCAATCGTGGACGTCCGGGAGGAGGGCGGCAACCAGCTCGTGGTGGCACGGACGCCGAAGGGCCAGCCCGCGACCTGGTACGCGGGCTCCGGCTGGGACCGCAGCGGCGACTTCCCCGACGCCGCCGCGTGGGACCGGTACGTGGACGCGTTCGCCGCGCGGCTGCGCTCTCCCCTCGAGGTCGAGGTGCTGCCGCGATGAAGGCCCGCCTCCTCGCCGCGGCTCTCGTCACCCTCGGCCTCGGCGCCGCCTCCGCGCAAGTGCCCGAGGACCCGTGGGCGCGCCTCCCCGGCATCCTCGCCGCGCGTCCAGGCCCCGGTCTTCCCGGACCGCGACTTCCCCGTCACCCGTTTCGGCGCCGTGGCCGACGGCCAGGGACGACGCGACGGACGCGTTCCGCGCCGCGATCGAGCGCCTGCCACCGTGCCGGCGGCGGCCGCGTGGTCGTGCCGCCGGGCGTCTTCCTGACCGGCCCCATCCACCTGCGGAGCAACGTCAACCTGCACGTGTCCGAGGGCGCCACGATCCGCTTCAGCCGCGACCCCGCGGCCTACCTGCCGGTCGTGCTGACGCGCTGGGAAGGCGTCGAGCTCATGGGCTACTCGCCGCTCGTCTACGCCTTCGAGCAGCGAGGACATCGCGATCACCGGCAAGGGCACGCTCGACGGCCAGGCGGACGCCGAGCACTGGTGGCCGTGGAAGAGGAACGGCCACCCGGAGAGCCAGAAGCCCGACCGCGACCGCCTCTTCGCCCAGGCCGAGGCCGGCGTGCCGGTCGCCGAGCGCGTCTACGGCGCCGGCCACTACCTGCGGCCGCAGTTCGTCCAGCCCTACCGCTGCACGAACGTGCTGATCGAGGGCGTGACGATCACGAACGCGCCGATGTGGGTGATCCACCCGGTGCTCTCGCGCAACGTGATCGTGCGCGGACGTGACCGTCGTCTCCTCGGGGCCGAACAACGACGGCTGCGACCCCGAGTCCTCGACCGACGTGCTGATCGAGGACGCCCTGTTCGACACCGGCGACGACTGCATCGCGATCAAGTCGGGCCGGAACGCCGACGGGCGGCGGCTCGCCGCGCCGTCCGAGCGCATCGTCGTGCGCGGCTGCCGCATGCGCGCCGGCCACGGCGGGGTGACGATCGGCAGCGAGGTGAGCGGCGGCGTGCGCGACGTCTTCGTCGAGCGGAACGCTGATGAGCAGCCCCGACCTCGAGCGCGGGATCCGCTTCAAGACGAACGCGATGCGCGGCGGCACGATCGAGAACGTGTTCGTGCGCGACGTCGAGATCGGCGAGACGGGCTCGGCGATCGACATCGACATGCTGTACGAGGAGGGCGCCGCCGGGGCCTTCACGCCCGGTCGTGCGCAACGTGGTGGTCGAGCGCCTGACGGTGAGCGAAGGCGCAGTACGCCTTCTTCGTCCGGGGCCTCGAGGCGTCGCCGGTGCGGGGCGTGACGGTCCGGGACAGCGTCTTCCGGGAAGTGGCGAAGGGCAGCCGTCTCGAGCACGTGGAGGACCTCGTCCTCCGCAACGTGGTGCTCGAGCCGGCGAAGCTGAGAGGGCAACGCGGGAGGAGCGACGATGAGCACGACCTTGACACTCGAACGGTGCGTGGTGCGCGGGACCGCACGCGCACAAGGGCCGCACGCGGTCCCTCGACCCCGCGACCACCGCGGCGCGGCAGCTGCACTACGGCCGCGTGGTGCTCGACGGCGGGCGACTCACCCCTGCGCTTCCCCACCGGCCACCTGGAGACCGGCCTCATCGCCCTGCGCGGGCGCGCCGAGGTGAGGACGGGCGGTCGGTCCTTCCCGATGGGCCCCTACGACGCGCTCTACGTGCCGCGCGACTCCGAGGTCGAGGTCCGCCCGGGCCCCGGGGGCTGCGACCTCGCCGAGGTGGCGGCCCCGGTCGAGAAGGCGTATCCCCTCCAGTTCGTCGCCTGGGCGGACGTGCAGAAGGACCCCGGCCTGCACTTCAAGGCCGGCGCCCCGCCGACCGAGCGCACCCTCAACATCCTCCTCGGCAAGAACGTCGAGGCCGGTCGGATCGTGGCGGGCGTGACGTTCCCCGCGCCCGGCAACTGGATGTCGTGGCCGCCCCACGAGCACTCGGAGATGCTCGAGGAGGCCTACCTCTACATCGACATGCCGGCCCCCGCGTTCGGCATCCAGCTCGTCTACACCGAACCCAGGGCGCCCGAGCTGGCCGTGGTCGTGCGCGAGGGCGACGTCGTGCTGATGCCGTGCGGCTACCACCCGGGCGTCGGGGCTCCCGGCGGCTCGATCAACTTCCTCTGGATGATGGCGGCGCACCGCGAGGGCGTCGACCGCCAGTTCGGGGTCGTGAACGTCCAGCCGGAGTTCGCGGCGGGCGGGTCGGGCCTCGACCCCGGGAGGGCGAAGTGAGCGGTCCGTTCTCGCTGGAGGGACGGGTGGCGCTCGTGACCGGGGCCTCGGGCGGCCTCGGGGCGGCGTACGCGGTGGGCCTCGCCGAGGCGGGCGCCGACGTGGCGGTCCACGACCGGAGCCCGGTCGACGAGACCTGCGAGCGGGTCCGCGCGCTCGGCCGGCGCGCGGCGGCGCTCTCCGGCGACATCACCGACCCGCAGGTTCCCGACCGCCTGGTGCGCGAGGCGCTCTCGGCCCTCGGGGCGCTCGACATCGTCGTCAACAACGCCGGGACGATCCGGCGCGCGCCCGCCGCCGAGACGAGCGACGAGGACTGGCTCGCGGTGATCGACGTCAACCTGAGCGCGGTGTTCCGGATGTGCCGGGCCGCCGGCCGCCACATGCTCGCCCGCGGCCGCGGCAAGATCGTCAACGTCGCCTCGCTGCTCGCGTTCCAGGGCGGGATCCTCGTCCCCGCCTACGCCGCGTCCAAGGGGGGCGTCGCGCAGCTCACCAAGGCGCTCGCCAACGAGTGGGCGGGCAAGGGCGTCAACGTGAACGCGATCGCCCCCGGCTACGTGCGCACCGACAACACGGCGGCGCTCCAGGCCGACCCGGTGCGCAGCCGGCAGATCGTCGACCGCATCCCGGCCGGCCGCTGGGCCGAGACCTGGGACATCGCGGGCGGCGTCGTGTTCCTGTGCTCACCCGCCTCCGACTACGTCCACGGCCACGTGCTCGTCGTGGACGGCGGCTGGATGGGACGCTAGACTTTCGCCCTGAGCGAGGTACCCATGCAGCGCTCGAGCCTGACGGCGGCGGCCGCGGCCGCGGCCCTGATCGCGTGCGCCACGAATCCCGCCACCGGCAAGAAGCAGCTGATGCTGGTGAGCGAGGCCCAGGAAATCGCGATGGGCAAGGCGGCCGACCAGGAAGCCGTCGCCGCGTACGGCCTCTACCCGGACCCGAAGGTCCAGGCCTACGTCGAGCGGCTCGGCAAGGGCCTAGCCGCCAAGTCCGAACGGCCCGACCTGCCCTGGAGCTTCAAGGTCGTCGACGATCCCGCCGTCAACGCCTTCGCCCTGCCCGGCGGGTACATCTACGTCACCCGCGGCATCATGACGCACCTGCGCTCCGAGGCCGAGCTGGTGGCGGTTCTCGGGCACGAGATAGGCCACGTGACCGGCCGCCACTCGGCGAGCCAGATGAGCAAGCAGCAGCTCGCCATGGGCGGCCTCATGGTGGGGATGGCGGTGAAGCCCGAGCTCCAGCGCTTCGGCGGGCTGGCCCAGCAGGCCCTGGGCCTGCTGTTCATGAAGTTCGGCCGCGACGACGAGAGCCAGGCCGACGAGCTCGGCCTGCGCTACATGACCCGCCAGGCCTACGATCCGCGGGAGATGCTCGAGGTATTCGGCGTCCTCGACGGCGTGACGCGCGCGGAAGGCGGCGGCCGGATGCCCGACTGGCTCTCCACCCACCCCAGCCCCGAGAACCGGACCACGCGGATCCAGGGCCAGATCGCAAGCACCGGGGCCTCGGGCACGATCGTTCATCGCCCCGAGTACCTCCGGCAGCTCGACGGGATGGTCTTCGGCGAAAACCCGCGGGAGGGCTTCTTCCAGGGCAACGCCTTCTACCACCCCGACCTCCGCTTCCAGCTGGCCTTCCCGCGTGGCTTCAAGACCCAGAACCTGAAGCAGGCCGTGTTGGGGGTGAGCGAGGCGCAGGACGCGATCGTCGCCCTCACCCTCGCCGCGGGGGCATCGCCGGAAGAGACGGCGCGTCAGTTCTTCTCGCAACAGGGAGTCCAGGCTGGCCGCTCCGGCCGAGACACCATCGGCGGCCTCCCGGCCTACACGGCGTTCTTCGAGGCCGCCACCGAGCAGGGCGTTCTCGGGGGTGAGGTCTCGTTCGTGTCCTACGGAGACAAGATCTACCGCATCCTGGGCTACACGCTGGCCGAGCGGTTCGCGAGGTACCAGGACGCGTTCGCCGCGACCCTCCACAGCTTCGGCCGCCTGACGGACCCTCGGTACCTGGACGTCCAGCCCAAGCGCATCGCACTCGTGAACCCGGAGCGGCAGATGGCGTTGCCGGAGTTCGCCCGGACCTACCCCTCGACCGTCGAACTCGAGACGATCGGCCTCATCAACGGCGTCGCCGCGAACCAGACGTTCCCGCGCGGAGAGCTGGCCAAACGAGTCGTCGGAGGCCGGCTACCGGACTGAGACGCGGTCACTCGTGGACCCTCCGTCAGATCATGAACCGGGCGAGGATCCCCGTGCCGACCCGATGGCGACCGTCGTGGTCGTCGAGATCGAGGGCGACCGCGTCGTGCGCTGAGCTACGATGGAGCGATGCGTCTCGTCCCGGCTCTCGCCGTCGTCCTCTGGTGCGCGCCGGCGCCGGGCCCGGCCTCGGCCTCCGACGACTTGCCCGCGACCTCGCGAGCCCCCGCGGTCGGGGCCGACGAGCCCGAAGCGAAGCCCCCGGTCTTCTACGAGACGACCACGGTCACCGCCCGGCCCGTGTCGTCCGCCGCGGGCGCCGTCACCGTGATCGGTCCGGAGGAGGCGCAGGCCTCGGGGGCCCGCAGCGCGACCGAGCTCCTGCAGCAGGTACCCGGGCTCGAGCTCCTCAGCAGCGGCGGGCGGGCCGGACAGACGAACGCCTACGTCCGGGGCGGCGACCCGAACTTCACGCTGGTGCTCCTCGACGGCATCCCCCTGAACGACTCGACCGACCTGCAGGGCGGGGCGGTGAACCTCGAGGAGCTGCCGACGGGCCTCGTCGAGCGTGCGGAGGTCGTGCGCGGCCCCTTCACGTCGTTCTACGGGACGAGCAGCCTCTCCGGCGTCATCCAGCTCTTCACGCCACGCGGCGGGCCCGGTCCCGTGCGCGCGAGCGTCGGCGCCGAGGTCGGCGACGCCGACCTCGTCCGCGGCTTCGCGCGGGCCTCGGGACCGGCGGGCGGGCGCGGCGGCGTCTCCCTGGGCCTCTCGTGGGACCAGGAGCGACACCGCGTGGCGGAGGACCGCTTCCGCCAGCTCGACGCCTGGGCGAGCGCGAGCCTGGGGCTCGGGACCACCACCGACCTGCGTCTCACCGCGCGTCTTGCCGACGGCGAGGCCGACGACTACCCGGACGCCTCGGGCGGCCCCGTGTACGGCTCGGGCGAGCTGCGTCACACGACGCACCAGGACCTGGCGCTCGGCGCGCAGCTGGACCTGGGGGACCCCGCCCGGCGCCGGCACCACTTTGGCGTCGGGCTCTCACGCCGCGAGCGCGACCGCACGAGCCCCGCCGTGCCCCCGCCGGTGCCGGCGTCGAGCGAAGACGTCACGTTCACGCGCCTCCGGCTCTCGTGGCAGGCGCCGCTCCACCGGACGTCCCGGACCGAGGTGGACGCCGGGGCTTCCGGCGACGGGGAGTGGGGCAGGAACTCGAGCGTGCTCGAGCTGCCGCCCTTCCTGGGTGGCGACGTGCCGGGCGACTACCAGAAGACGCGCGTGAGTGGCGGGGCATTCGCGGGCGCCCGGCACGAGCGGCCCCTTGGGCGAGGGCGGAGCACGGTGCTCTTCGAGGCGGCCCTGCGCGCCGACCTCGCCTCGACCGACTCGCCCCAGCTCAACCCGCACGCCGGAGTCGTCGTCCGGGGCGGCGGCGGGGCGACCCGCCTGCGAGTCTCCGCGGGCCGCGCCTCGAAGCTGCCCAGCTTCTTCGCCCTCGCCAGCCCGCGCGCCCTCGGCGGCAACCCCGATCTCAGGCCCGAGAGCGCGTGGGGCGGCGAGGCGGGTATCGAGCACGACTTCCCCGCCGTGCCGCTCTCGGTCGGAGCCACGTACTTCCTCCAGCGCTACCAGGACCTCGTGGACTTCGACTTCGACCAGTTCCTCCACGTGAACCGCTCGCGCGTGCGCATGCAGGGCGTCGAGATCCTCGTCCGCTGGCAGCCCCACCGCACCCTCGCCGTCGACGCCGAGGCCACGTACCTCGACGCCGAGGACCTCGACGGTGGCGTTCTCCTCCACGAGCCGCGCTGGACAGGGGGCGGCCGGGTGACGTGGCGGCCCGACGACCGGCTGAGCCTGCGTCTCCAGGCGAGGGCCGTCGCGCGCTCCTTCGACGAGCAGATCCCCGTGCCCGAGCGGGACACGGTGGACGGCTACGGCCTCGTCGGCCTCGCCGGATCCTGGCGCGTGCGCAACCGCTGGACGCTGCGCGCGCGTCTCGACAACCTGACCGACCGGTCGTACGAGACGCTCATCGGCTTTCCGGGGCCGGGGCGCTCGTTCTGGGTCGGCTTCGGCTGGGACCGCTCGTAGGCCGTCAATGTCAGATCTCGGAGGGCGAAGCGATGAGCACTCGGCGCGTGTTCCTGCAAGAAACGGCTTACGGCGCCGTGACCGCGCTCGCGGGAATTCCCCGCAGGGCTGACGCCGGCCCCGTCGCGGTGGGGCACCGGGGACTTGCCGGCGAGACGATGTCACCGTCCGACCTGGACTCCGACATCGGCTCGCTGTACCCGTTCGTCAAGAGCCAGGCGGTCGCGGGAGAGTTCCCGCTGTCCTTCCGGCAAGAGGAATTCGGGGACTTGGCGGCCTGGAAGCGCATCGCGCGGGGGAAGCTCCTCGACCTCCTCCACTACGCGCCTCCGCCGTGCGACCCGCGGGCCGAAACGGTCGAGCGGGTCGATCGCGGCGAGTACGTTCAGGAGAGGGTCACCTTCAACACGACGCCCGACATCCGCGTCCCCGCGTTCGTGCTCATTCCGAAGAAGGCGCGGCTGCCCGCGCCCGGGATCGTCGCCCTCCACGACCACGGCGGCTTCTACTTCTGGGGCAAGGAGAAGCTCGTGGCCCTGGACGACGAGCACCCGGTCCTCACCGACTTCAAGCGCGAGTTGTACGCCGGCCGGAGCATCGCGAGCGACCTGGCGCGCGCCGGTTACGTGGTAGTCGTGATCGACATGTTCTACTGGGGCGAACGCCGGATGCTGCTGGCCGACGACGCGCCCGATTGGCGCGAGCGGCCCCGGAGCATCACGAAGCAGCGCATCGAGGAGTTCCACCGGCGCTCCAGCGAGGGAGAGCAGCTCGTGGGACGGACCATCTTCTCCGCCGGGTTCACCTGGTCGGGAGTCATGTTCTGGGACGACGTTCGCACCGTGGACTATCTCCTCACCCGGCCGGAAGTCGATCCCCGCCGGATCGGCTGCGTCGGCCTGTCCCTGGGCGGCGTGCGCTCCGCCCACGTGGCGGCGCTGGACGATCGGATCAAGGCGGCGGTGGTCGTCGGCTGGATGACGTCGTTCCCCACGCAGCTCAAGCGTCGCGTCACGAACACCATCGGCCACACGAAGCTCGTGCCGGGCCTCTATCGTTACCTGGACTATCCCGATGTCGCGTCGCTCGCGATGCCGACGCCGCTCCTGGTGATCAACGGCAGCCGGGACGCGCTGTTCGAGCCCGCGGGCGTCCGCGCCAGCTTCGAGAAGCTCGCGGCCTGCTACCAGAAGGCCGGCGTGCCCGAGCGCTTGCGGACCCGCCTCTACGACACCCCGCACGAGTTCAACCGCGAGATGCAGGCAGAGGCCTGGAGCTGGTTGGAGAAGTACCTCAGTCCCGAGGTGCGATCCTGAACCCGGGGGCCGGCCGTCCCTACCGGTAGCGCTCGCGGATCGTCGGCACCAGGTACTCGCTGAAGGCCCGCGATTCGTCGAAGCGGGGAGCGAAGCCCCAGTCGCGCCGCGCCGCGGAGTCCTCCACGTCGGCCGGCCACGAGTCCACGATCTGCTGCCGCTTGAGGTGCGGTGCCCAGGTCACCTCCGCGCCCGGGAAGGCGTGGAGCACGCGCGTCCGGATCTCCTCGGCCGACGGGTTGAAGGCCCCGACGTTGTAGACCGTCCGCGTGAGGGCCGCCGTGGGCGCCGCCGCCAGCCGCAGGAGCGCCTCGACGGCGTCGGGCATGGCCATGAACGGGATGCGCGTGTCGGGGCGCACGAAGCAGGCGTAGGGCTTGCCCTGGGCCGCGGCGTGCAGCATCTCCGGGGCGTAGTCGGAGGTGCCGCCCGAGGGGACGGTCACCGCGGAGATGAGCCCGGGGAAGCGCACCGAGCGGAAGTCCACCTTGCCGGACAGGTTCTCCGCCGCGAGCTGCTTGTAGTGCCGGGCGTAGTAGCGCCCGAGGTGCTCGCAGTAGAGCTTGTTGCAGCCGTACATGGTGGTGGGGACGTTCCAGTCGTCCTCGCCCACCCGGCCGGCGCCGGCCTTCGTCTCGAGGTCCGGCAGGCCGTAGGCGGCGATCGAGCTGGGGTAGAGGAAGACGACGGGCCGCCCGTGCGACTCGCCCTCCTTCTGCGCGAACTCGAGCATGCGGATCGTCCCCTCGACGTTGACCTGGTGCGCGGTCGTGGGGGTGAACTCCCCCCGGGTCGACAGGAGCGCCGCCAGGTGGAACACGAGGTCCACCTCGTACTCCGACAGCATGCGCTCGAGCAGGTTGTCGTCGAGGATCGAGCCCGCGAACTGCTGCTGCACGAGCCCGGAGAGGGCGGGCTCGAGGGGCTTCAGGTCGAGGGTGATGATGGGGCGCCGCCCCTCCCGGGACAGGCTCTCGATCAGGCCGTGCCCGATCTCGCCGCTGGCCCCGGTGATGAGAACGACCGGCTTCCTGACCATGCTGACCTCCTGCCCCGATCGGGGACCGGTGAACGGGACCCAGTTTCGGCCGGGAGACCTCGCCGAGGCAAGAGACCGGCGCACCTTTGACTCCCCGGGGGGGCGGGGCATAGACTCGCGGCCTCGAAGGCCCTCGAGACCTCGACCGTGCCCCCCCGCACCATCACCGCGAAGCTCGGAGCGCTCTTCACCCCCGCCCTCGACGCGCTCGTGCGCGCGCTTGCCCACGTCAGCGCCGACGTGCTCACCATGACCGGCCTCGCCCTCACCGGCGTCGCCTCCGCCTTCTTCGCGCTCGCCGGAGGACCAGGCTACGCGAGCCCCGCCGCCCTCCGCGTGGGCGGCGTCATCGCCTTCGCGGGGGCGATGTTCGACATGGTGGACGGGAGAGTGGCCCGGCTGCGCGGGCGGGAGACGAAGTTCGGGGCGTACCTCGACTCCACGATGGACCGCTACTCGGACATGCTCCTCTACCTGGGGCTGCTCATCCTCTACGCGCGGCTCGAGCGCACGGGGCTCATGGTCCTCGTCTGGGTGGCGGCCTTCGGGAGCTTCATGACCTCCTACGCGCGGGCGCGGGCGGAGAGCCTGATCCCGCGCTGCCCGGTCGGCCTCATGGAGCGGCCCGAGCGCGTGGTCCTCGTCGTCGCGGGCGCGCTCCTCAACAAGATGGTCGCGGTCCTGTGGGTCATCGCGATCCTCTCCAACGTCACCGCCATCCAGCGTGTCGTCTTCACCTACGTCGAGCTGAAGCGCGGCTGGAGCACGGTCTTCACCTCCCCCGACGAGAAGCGGGGGGACGGGTGAGCTTCGGAACGCGGGGCGAGGCGGCCCGCCGCCTCGTCCGGGGCGGCCTGCCGGTCGCGCTCTGGATGTGGAGGACGCTGCCGCTCGCCGCGTTCGCCGGCCTGCGCGTCGTCCGCCTCGACGAGCAGGCGTGCGCGGTGCGTCTCCCCGGCGGCTGGCGCACGCAGAATCCGTTCCGCTCCACCTACTTCGCGGCCCAGGCCATGGCCGCCGAGATGTCCACCGGCGCGCCGGCCCTCGTCCTCCTCGAGGGCGCCCCGTCCTCGGTCGCGATGCTGGTCGTGGGCCTGCGCGTGAGCTACACGAAGAAGCTCGTCGGGGCCGGCACGTTCTCGTTCGAGGACGTGGCCGGCATGAAGGCCGCGATCGAGCGGGCGTCGGCCGGCGACGAGCCGCAGGCCTTCACCGCGCGCTCGGTCGGCCGCGACGCGGCCGGCGACGTCGTCGCCGGGTTCGAGATCGACTGGTCCTTCAAGCGGCGCCAGCGTTCGTGAGCGCCGCCGGGTTCGTCGTCGCGGGCGGGCGCAGCCTCCGCATGGGGCGCGACAAGGCGCTCCTGCCCTGGGGCGAAACCGACCTCCTCGGCCACGCCCTCGCGCGCCTGCGCGCGGTCGCCGACGACGTGCGGATCCTCTGCGGGCCGGGGCCGCGCTACCTCGACCGGAGCGTGCCCGTCGAGATCGACCTCGTGCCCGACGCCGGCCCGCTCGCGGGCGTACTGACCGGTCTCACCGCGGCCGCGGGACGCCCGGGCCTCTTCCTCGCCGTGGACCTCCCCCTCGTGCCCGTCGCCCTTCTCGCCCGGCTCCTCGCCCTGGCCGAAGGCGCCGATGCCGTCGTGCCGCTCACGCCTCGCGGTCCGGAGCCGCTCTGCGCGGTCTACGGCCCCGCCTGCCTCGAGCCGATCCGGCGGGGTGTGGCCAGAGGCGAGCTCCGGATGACGTCCTTCTGGCCGGGCGTGCGCGTGCGGGAGGTGCGGGCCCTGGATCTCGCCGCTTTCGGCGACCCCGACGAGCTCTTCCGGAACCTGAACACGCCCGCCGATCTCGCGGGAGGCCCGACGCGGGAGGCCTGATCAGAAGAGCCGCAGGCGCACGCCCGCGCGAAGCCGGCGGGGGGCATCGAGGCTCGGCACGGGCGTGCGGGCGACGACGACCTCGGCGTCGGCGAGGTTCTCGGCCGCCGCGAACACCTCGAGAGAGGACCCGATCGCGCGTCCCGCGAAGACGTCGACCTGCAGAGCCGGGTCGAGCCCGAGCTGGTTGCGATCGTCCTCGAACGCCGTGCTCGTCCACCGCGCCTGCAGGCCCAGCCGCCAGCGGGACTCGTACCGCACCTGGAGCGTCGCCTGGTGGCGCGGGACCTGCGGCAGGAGCCGCCCCTCGAGGGCGGGGTCGTCCGGAAAGCTCCGCACGCGCGCGTCGGTGAAGGCGTAGCCGGCGGTGACGGCGCCCCGCGAGCCGAGGAGCACTTCCGCTTCCGCCTCGAGGCCCCGCGAGCGGACCCGACCCACGTTGCGGCGCTGGCGGGTGACGAGACCGGGCACCGTGCCCACGGTCACGTTGGCGACGGCGTCCTTCACCCCGGCGCTGAAGGCCGTGAGCCGCAGGCAGAGCGGCCCGCGCGTGGCGAGGGCCCCCGCCTCGCCGCCCCACAGCCGCTCGGCTTCGAGCGCGGGGTTGGCGAGGGTCAACGTGTCGCCCAGGCGGAACGAGCGGTAGAGCTCGTTCAGGGTCGGCCCGCGAAAGGCGCCGTAGGCCGACGCCGTCAGCGACACGGCAGAGGCCGAATGGCCTTCCGGCTTCCGGGCACGAACGCGGAAGAGCGCGCCGACGCGCGGGCTGATGGCCGTCGCCGTGCGGTCCGGGAACGTGGTCGGCGTCGAGACGCCGGTCGCGAGCGGCGTCGCGACCGTGCGGCCGTCCCGGTGGGCCCACTGGTCGAGTCGTGCCGAGGCCGAGACCATCAGGCGCGGGTGGGTCTCGAAGAGGTCCTGGAGGAAGAGCGCGCCTCTCCTCTCCTCCCCTCCCGAATCGACCGTGCCCGTGGCCGCGCTCCGCGCGAACGCGGTCTCCTCCGTCGTGCCTTCGACTCGTTGCGCTTCGGCGCCCGCGAGAAGGTGGTGGCGCGCCCCGAGCGGGTGAGACCACTGCGCCGAGAGGCCGAGCGCGCTCGCGGGCACGCGCTGCCGCCGCGTCAGATCCTCGCTCGACCGGTCGGACGTCACCGCGCTGAAGGACTGGTGGAACAGCTGGGTCTCGCCCCAGAGACGAACCGAGCCGCGGCCCCGCTCCCCCCAGTCGAGGCCCAGCGCGCCGAGCCCGATGCGCGTGTCGTTCGCCTGCAACGGCGTTCCGTTCTCCCGGTCCTCGCCGTACGCCATCCCTCGCAGGAAGACGCGGCCGCCGCCGAACGCGCGGCGCTCCACCGTGGCGTCCAGCGCGGCGTGGCGCGAGGAGGCTTCGGCGTCCACCGGCCCGCGGCTCCACTCGTCCACGGGCACGTACCCATCGGTCGTCGCGGCCTCGGTCGAGAGCTGCCCCGACCAGTCGCCGCGACGGCCTCGCGCGCTGAGCGAGGCGTCCACGGTCGAAGCGCCGCCGGCGCTCGCCTCGGCCTCGAGCCCCCGCCCGAGCCCGGACGGCCGCGTGACGATCTGCACCACGCCGCCCAGGGCCCCGCTGCCGTAGAGGTCCGACGCGCCGCCCCGCAGGACTTCCAGCCGCTCGATCGCGAGGCGCGGGACGCGGGCCCAGTACACCCAGCCTCCGAACGGGTCGTTCAGGGGCAGGCCGTCGGCGAGCACGACGGCACGGCTGGCCCCGCTCGCCCCGAGGCCGCGCAGGGAGACGCCCTGCGCGGTCGGGTTGGCGGCTCGGCTTCCCGCGCGCCGGAAGAGCGAGAAGCCGACGACCTGGCGCAGGGCATCGTCGACGGCGGGAGCGGCGGTCGCGGCGAGGGCCGGTCTCGGGATCACGCTCACGCTCGCCGGCGTGTCGGCCGCTCGCGTGTCGCTCCGGGTCGCGGTCACCGTGACCTCGTCCGCCCGACGCACGGGAGCCTTCTCCGGCTCGTCCTGCCCACGAGCCACCCCCGCCCCGACGAGCGCGGCGGCCAGGAGCGGCCGGCCGAGGCGCGCGGTCAGGGGACGGCGACCGGGATCAGGACGTCGACGGTCCCGCGGCGGCACCACGCCTCGCGCGTGGAGCAGTAGAAGTAGACGACGCTCGCCTTGACCTCCTGGTCTCCTTTCGGCGCGAAAGGCGCTATCGCAACCGGGAAGAGGACGGGCTTCGCGATGTCGACGTAGCGGGCGGTCAGCGGGTCGTAGTCCGGGACCTGGCTCGAGACCGGCGCCTGCTTGTCCACGAGAACCGTCTGCGTCAGGTCGAGCTTCAGGCGCGGGGCGGGCGTCTCGTTGACCTTCACGTCGGGGTCCAGGGCGCGGAACGTCACGGCCACGACGGCGCTGGCACCTGCTTTCTTCGCGGGCGTGAACGCGGCGGTCACGTCGAAGTGCCGCGCGGACAGGGCCAAGGTGGCGGCGGGAAGGAGGACGAAGGCGACCGTCTTTCCGATCATCTCCTGATGATATCGAACCCCGCCCG
The DNA here is from genome assembly GCA_963697835.1 of uncultured Acidobacteriota bacterium. Classification (GTDB taxonomy): domain Bacteria; phylum Acidobacteriota; class Vicinamibacteria; order Fen-336; family Fen-336; genus DATBSL01. The sequence continues at coordinate 1,771,857 of CAVOPG010000002.1, forward strand.
TCCCGGGGGCCGGCGCGATGCCCCCAAGGCGGCGACCCGCGGCCTCACCCCCGGCGAGAGCGCGAGAGCCCTCACGCAGCCCGAAGGCCTGCGGGCGATGGTCAAAAGACGTCAACGCCGCGGTTCGCCCGCGCGCGCACGATAAGATTGATGGCTGTGATCCTGGGTATTCAGCAGCGCCTCGCCGGCGAGGCGAGGCGCGCCGCCCGAGCCGCCTTCGACATCGACCTCCAGGACGTCTCCTTCCAGTACCCGCCCCGCGTGGAGCTGGGCGACCTCGCCTTGACCGCCCCCTTCGATCTCGCGAAGACGCTCCGGCGCAAGCCCCGTGAGATCGCCGAGCGCCTCGCGCAGGAGCTCGGCTCGGCGGCGGGCGTCCGGCGGGCCGAGGTCGCCGGTGGCGGCTACGTGAACCTCTTCCTCGACCGCGGGGCGCTCGCGCTGGAGGTGACGAGCGGCCTGGCCGAGGGCAGGGAGGCGCCGAGGCGGCCGGGCCACGCGATCGTCGAGCACACGAGCATCAACCCCAACAAGGCGGCCCACATCGGCCATCTCCGGAACGCGTGCCTGGGCGACACGTTCGTGCGCGTGCTGCGCCACCGCGGCTACGACGTCGGGGTCCAGAACTACATCGACGACACCGGCGTCCAGGTGGCGGACGTGGTGGTGGGCTTTCTCCACCTGGAGAAGAAGCGGCTCGCCGACGTCGAGAAGATCGACGGGAAGTTCGACCACTACTGCTGGGACCTCTACGCCAAGGTGGGCGATTTCTACGCCGCCCTTCCGACGAACAAGGCCCTCCAGGCCGAGGCCCTGCACGCGATCGAGGCGGGCGGGAATGACACCGCCCGGCTCGGCGAGCACGTGGCGCGCCGGATAGTGGACTGCCACCTCGCGACGATGGCGCGGCTCGGGATCCGCTACGACCTCCTCGCCCACGAGAGCGACATCCTGCGCCTGCACTTCTGGAACCGCGCCTTCGAGCTGCTGAAGGAGAAGGGGGCCGTCCGCCTCGAGACGGAGGGCAAGAACGTGGGTTGCTGGGTGCTGCCCATGAGCGAGGGCGATGACGCGATCGACGAGGACAAGATCATCGTCCGCTCGAACGGCACCGTGACCTACACGGGCAAGGACATCGCCTACCAGCTCTGGAAGCTCGGAAAGCTGGACCGCGACTTCCGCTATCGCCTCTACCGGTCCGGGCCCGACGGGCATCGGCTCTGGACGACGACCTGCGGAGAGGGCGAGCCGGGCGCCCCCACGTTCGGGCACGCCGCGGCCGTCTACAACGTCATCGACGTCGGCCAGTCCTATCCTCAGCGGGTGGTGAAGGCGGGCGTCGCCGCCCTCGGCTACGCCGAGGCGGCCGAGGGCTCGCACCACCTCGCCTACGAGAAGGTCGTGCTCTCTCCCGCCACCGCGCGGGCCCTCGGCTACGCGGTCTCGGAAGACGACACGGCGATCAAGGTGTCGGGACGGAAGGGCCTCGGCGTGAAGGCCGACGACCTCGTCGACGCCCTCGTCGCGAAGGCGAAGGCCGAGGTGGACGCGCGCGACCCGGAGCGGGACGCGGCGGGACGCGAGGCCACCGCGACCGCGGTCGCCACCGGTGCCCTCCGCTACTTCATGATGAAGTTCGGACGCACCCGGATCATCACCTTCGACATGGAGGAGGCCCTCGCCTTCACCGGGGAGACCGGGCCCTACGTCCAGAACGCGGTCGTGCGCGCCCGGAACATCTTCGCGAAGCTCGAGGCGGAGGGCCACCGGGTCGCGGATCTCCTGGCCCGCGCGCGCTCGCTCGACCTCGCGTCGTTCCTCTGCGGCGAGGAGGGCGACGAGGTGTGGTCGCTCCTCCTGCTCATGGCTCGCACCGAGGAGGTGGCCGAGCAGGCGATCCGGGCGGAGGACGTGGCCCTCGTGGCGAAGCACGCGTTCGCCGTCGCCCAGGCCTTCCACTCGTACTACCAGAAGCCGAGGTACTCGCTGCTCTACGCCGAGACGGAGGACCTCCGGGCCTGCCGCACGCTAGTGGTGGACGCCTTCGTCCGGCAGATGGAGGTCCTCCTGGCCCTCCTCGGCATTCCCGTGCCGGAACGCATGTGATGCGACCGATGATCGGGGTCACGCTCGGAGACGGCGACGAGCCGGGCGTCCACGCCATGCGCGAGGACTACGTGCGGTCCGTCGAGCAGGCGGGGGCCCTTCCCGTGGTACTGCCCCCGGTCCGCCCGGACGACGTGACGGCCATCCTCGACCGGCTGGACGGGGTGCTGCTCTCCGGCGGCGTGGACGTGGACCCCGCCCTGTACGGCCAGACCCCCCACCCGAAGCTGGGGCGGGTCAACCGGCGGCGGGACGACTTCGAGCTGGCGCTGACCCGGGAGGCCCTGCGCCGCGACCAGCCCATCCTCGCTATCTGTCGGGGCCATCAGGTGTTAAACGTTGCGAGCGGGGGAACACTGGTTCAGGACATCCCGTCCATCTTAAAGGGAGCGATGGAGCACGATGCCCCGGGGCCGCGCTGTCGACGGTCGCACCGCGTCCTGGTGACGGCCTCGTCTCGCCTCTCCCAGATCCTCGGGGACGTCGAGCTTTCCGTGAACAGCCTCCACCACCAGGCTGTCGATCGGGTCGGGCAGGGCCTGCTGACGTCGGCCCGGTGCCCCGAGGACGGCGTGATCGAAGGCCTCGAGATGCCGGATCGGCGGTTCGTCGTTGCCGTCCAGTGGCACCCCGAGTCCTTCTGGAGCCAGCCTGACTCGTTCCAGCGGCTCTTCGACGCTCACGCCGAGGCGTGTCGGAGAGGCGCCCTGGCTCGAAAGCCGGCCTGGGCCGACACGGGAGCGAGGTCGTAGGCCGATGACCTCGGCCCTCGCTCTCTCGCTCCTCCTGGCCGGTGGCGCCAGAGAGGTTCCGGCCGCTGCCCCTCCGCCCCCGGCGATCAAGTGGGAGAAGAACTTCGACGAGGCGCTCAAGAAGGCGCGCAAGAGCGGCAAACCGGTCATCGTGGATTTCTGGGCCGACTGGTGCGGCTGGTGCCACCGGCTCGACCGCACGACGTACGCCGACCCGTGGGTCGTGCGCCGGGCCCAGGACTTCGTCGCGGTCAAGGTCAACACCGAGGGCTCGCGCAAGGAGCTGGACGTCACGCTCAAGTACCAGGTGACGTCGCTTCCCACGATCGTCTTCCTCTCGCCCGAGGGACGCCAGCTCCTCCGGCTGAACGGCTTCCAGGGGCCGGGTCAGTTTCCGCGCACGCTCGAGGCCGCCCTGCAGGCCGCCCAGCACGTGATGAGCTGGGAGGACGCGCTCGCGCGCAACCCGGACGATCCCCGGCCCCTCCTCGCGCTCGGCACGCACCTCTACGAGCAGGAGTACTTCGACGACGCCCGCGAGCTGCTGAAGCGCGCCGTGGCGCGGGACGCCGAGGCCGAGCCCGAGGAGCGTCGCCGGGCCCGCATGCTGCTCGCGATCATCGAGCACGTCACCCACCACTTCGCCGAGGCCGAGAAGCTCGTGAAGGAGGCTTTGACTCTCCAGCCCGACTCCGAGGACCAGCCCAAGCTGCTCTTCGTCCTCGGGCGGACCCAGGTGTCGTCGGGCCGGCGGGCGGAGGGCGTTGCCACCCTCGAGGTGATCGTGCGGGAGTACCCGCAGAGCCCGGTCGCGGCCAAGGCCCGCGAGACCCTCGTCAACCTCGGCCGGCGCTAGCCGAGGAGCCGCCGCAGCTCCGGCAGGCCCGCGGCCACCGCCTCGGCTCCGGCGGCGGCGAACGACGGGATGCGCGTCGGCCGCATCCAGCCGGACTCGCCGATGGCGGGGGCGATCACGAGGTCGGCCCCGACCAGCTCCGACCGCGTGCGGCCGCGCACGAGGGTCAGGCCGGCCCGGAGGGCGATCGCGATGAAGGAGTCCGCCGCGGGCCACCGGCCGCCCGCGTTGCAGTCGATGGCCAGGACGAAGCCCTGCTCCCCCGCCATCTCGCGGGCGAGGCGCACGGGAACGACCTCGGTGACGCCTCCGTCCACGAGGCGACGACCGTTCCACGCGAACGGCGGAAAGACGCCAGGAAAGCTGCAGGACGCCCGGACCGCGTCGCGCAGGCTGCCCTCGCGGAAGACGACTCCCTCGCCGGTGTCCACGTCGGTGGCGAGGACCACGACCGGGACGCGCAGGGCCTCGAAGGCGTCCGAGGGGAGGAACTCGTCGATGAGCGCCCCGAGGCGGCTGCCGGAGAGGAGACCGCCGCCCCAGCCGCGAACCCACATCCACGGGTGAAGACGCGAGGCCTGCTCCACGAGCTGATCGAGATCCGCCCCGCCCGCCCAGGCAGCGGCAACGAGCGCCCCGCCGCTGACCCCGGCGATACCGGCCACCGGGATGCCCTCGCGCTCCAGCGTCCGGAGGACGCCGGCGTGCGCCGCGGCGTGGGCGCCGCCCCCGGACAGCGCGAGGTAGAGCGCCTTCACGGGTCAGGCACCACCGGCCACGGGCTCCGAGCGAGGCGGATCCACTCCGCCGGGCGAGGGGGGCTCGGGGCTCCCACCGGCTCCGGCAACGGGCTCCGAGCGAGGCGGATTCACTCCGCCGAGCGAGGGGGGGTCGGAGGGGGGTGCGGCTCAGCACCCCCCTGACCAGAATGGATCTCCTGGAGCGAGAGGATGTCGGTCGCCCGCTCGCGCAGGGCGCGGATGGCCTGCACCGTGGCCGCGGTCGCGGTGAGGGTCGTCACCACGAGCACGTTGTGCTGCACGGCGCTCTTGCGGATGGCGCCGTCGTCGTAGAACGACTCGCCCCCCAGCGGGGTGTTGAAGACGATGCGTATCCGGCCGTCCTTGATGTGGTCGACGACGTTGGGCCGGCCCTCGTGGACCTTGTACACCGTCTCCACGGGCACGCCGTGCTCGGTCAGGTACTCGGCGGTCCCGCGCGTGGCCAGGACGTGGAGGCCCATCTCGTGGAGGGCCTTCGCGTGGGGCAGCACCCCGGCCTTGTCGAAGTCGTTCACCGAGATGAAGACGTCGCCCGAGGTCGGGATCGTGAAGCCCGCCGCCTGCTGCGACTTGGCGAAGGCGATCCCGAAGTCGTTCGAGATCCCCATGACCTCGCCGGTGGACTTCATCTCGGGGCCGAGCAGGATGTCGGCCCCCGGGAACTTGAGGAAGGGGAAGACGGACTCCTTGACGAAGATGCGATTGACCGTCAGGTCCTCGATGAGCCCCTGCTCCTCGAGGGTGCGGCCGGCCATGATCCGGGCCGCCACCTTGGCGAGGGGCACTCCGGTGGCCTTGCTCACGAAGGGAGTGGTGCGCGAGGCGCGAGGGTTCACCTCCAGCACGTAGACGACGTCGTTCTTGATCGCGTACTGGACGTTCATCAGGCCCTTGACACCGAGGGCCATCCCGAGCCGCCGCGTGTAGCTCCGGATCGTCTCGAGGTGCGGCGGCGTGATCTTGTACGTGGGCAGGACCATCGCGGAGTCGCCGGAGTGGATGCCCGCCTCCTCGATGTGCTGCAGGATGCCGCCGATCACCACCCGCTCCCCGTCCCCGAGGGCGTCCACGTCCACCTCGAACGCGTCTTCCAGGAAGCGGTCCACGAGGATCGGGTGCTCGGGAGAGGCCTTGACCGCCTCGCGGACGTACTCCTCGAGGCGGCTCGCGTCGTAGACGATCGCCATCGCCCGCCCGCCGAGCACGTAGGACGGCCGCACCAGGACGGGGTAGCCGATCCTGTCCGCGATCACCTTCGCCTCCTCGAGCGAGACGGCGGTGCCGCTCTCCGGCTGCGGGATGTCCAGCTCGCGGAGGAGCGCGCTGAAGCGCTTGCGGTCCTCGGCGACGTCGGTGGCGTCCGGGCTCGTCCCGAGGATCCTCACCCCGGCCTCGTGCAGCGGCACGGACAGCCGGAGCGGCGTCTGCCCGCCGAACTGGACGACGACCCCTTCGGGCTTCTCCTTCTCCAGGATGTTCATCACGTCCTCGAAGGTGAGGGGCTCGAAGTAGAGGCGGTCGGAGGTGTCGTAGTCGGTCGAGACCGTCTCCGGGTTGCAGTTGACCATGATGGTCTCGTACCCCTCCTCCTTGAAGCGCGAAGGAGGCGTGGCAGCAGCAGTAGTCGAACTCGATGCCCTGCCCGATGCGGTTGGGGCCGCTGCCGAGGATGACGACCTTCTTCCGGTCCGTGGGCGCGGCCTCGCACTCGCTCTCGTAGGTCGAGTAGAGGTACGGGGTGAAGGACTCGAACTCGGCCGCGCAGGTGTCGACCCGCTTGTAGACGGGCACGATCCCGGCCGCCTTGCGCGCCGCTCGCACGTCGGCCTCGCTCCGCTTCGTCAGCTGGCGAGCCGCGCGTCCGAGAAGCCCATGCGCTTCGCCTCGCGCAGCGTGTCCTCGTCCCTCGCCACGACGCGGCCCCTCCGCTTCGCGAACATCTTCGGCCCGATCCCCTTCTCCAGGTCCACGATCTGCTGGATCTGGTCGAGGAACCAGGGGTCGATGCCGGTCATGCGGAAGACCTCGTCGTGCGACCAGCCGAGGTCGAGGGCGCGCTTCACGTAGAAGATCCGGTCGGGGTCGGGGGTGAGCAGCTTCTCCTGGATGCGCGTGTCGTCGAGGTCGGTGCGGGCGAAGCCGCTGACGCCGGTCTCGAGGCCGCGCAGCCCCTTCTGCAGCGCCTCCTTGAAGGTGCGGCCGATCGCCATCACCTCGCCCACCGACTTCATCTGGGTGCCGAGGGCGGGGCTCGCGTCCTTGAACTTCTCGAAGGCCCAGCGCGGGATCTTCACGACCACGTAGTCGATGACCGGCTCGAAGGAGGCCGGGGTCACCCGGGTGATGTCGTTCTGGATCTCGTCGAGGTGGTAGCCGATCGCGAGCAGGGCCGCGATCTTGGCGATCGGGAAACCCGGTCGCCTTGCTGGCGAGCGCCGAGGAGCGCGAGACGCGCGGGTTCATCTCGATGACGACCATGCGCCCCGTCTTCGGGTCCACCGCGAACTGGATGTTCGAGCCGCCGGTCTCGACCCCGACCTCGCGGATGATGGCGCGCGCGGCGTTGCGCATCACCTGGTACTCGCGGTCGGTGAGGGTCTGGGCGGGGGCGACCGTGACCGAGTCGCCGGTGTGGATGCCCATCGGGTCGAAGTTCTCGATGGAGCAGATCACCACGAAGTTGTCGGCCCGGTCCCGCATCACCTCGAGCTCGTACTCCTTCCAGCCGAGCACCGACTCCTCGATCGAGGACCTGGTGGACGGGCGAGAGGTCGAGCCCGCGCGAGGCGAGCTCCTCGAACTCCTCGAGGTTGTAGGCGATGCCGCCGCCGGTGCCGCCCAGGGTGAAGGAGGGCCGGATCACCGCGGGCAGGCCGGTCAGCTCGAGGACCTTCGCGCGCCTCCGTCGAGGTTCGTGGCGAAGCCGCTCTTCGGCACCTCGAGCCCGATGCGGGCCATGGCCTCCTTGAAGAGCTGCCGGTCCTCGCCCACCTCGACCGCCCGGCGGCTGGCGCCGATGAGGCGGACGCCGAGCCGGTCGAGGACGCCCCGGCGGCTGAGCTCGACCGCGAGGTTGAGGGCGGTCTGCCCGCCCACGGTGGGCAGGAGCGCGTCCGGCCGCTCGCGCTCGAGGATGGCCTCGACCACCTCGGGGGTGAGCGGCTCGACGTACGTGCGGTCCGCGTACTCCGGGTCGGTCATGATCGTGGCCGGGTTCGAGTTGACGAGCGAGACGCGCAGGCCCTCCTTCTTGCAGGACCTTGATGGCCTGCGTGCCCGAGTAGTCGAACTCGCAGGCCTGCCCGATCACGATCGGCCCCGAGCCGATCACCAGGACCGACTGGATCGACGTCGTCCCTCGGCATCTGGCCTACCGCCCCTCCCGGCGGCGCTCGCATCAGGGCGATGAACTCGTCGAAGAGGTAGTGGCTGTCGTGGGGCCCGGGGCTGGCCTCGGGGTGGTACTGCACCGAGATCACCGGCAGGTCGCGGTGGCGGAAGCCCTCGACCGTGCCGTCGTTCAGGTTGACGTGGGTGAGCACGAACTCCGGGCGCTCGAAGAGCGCCGGGTCGACCGCAGAAGCCGTGGTTCTGCGAGGTGATCTCGACCTGGCCGGTCTCCAGGTTCTTGCACCGGATGGTTGGCGCCGCGGTGGCCGAACTTGAGCTTGAAGGTCTTCCCGCCGCAGGCGAGGCCGAGGATCTGGTGGCCGAGGCAGATGCCGAAGACGGGCAGCCTGCTCGACGAGGCCTCGCGCCGCCTCGATCGCGTAGGTGCAGCGGCTCGGGGTCGCCCGGCCCGTTCGAGAGGAAGACGCCGTCCGGGCCGAGGGCCAGCGCCTCGGCGGCGCGGCGTGGTCGCGGGCACCACGGTCACGTCGCAGCCCGGCCGCGGCGAGGCATGCGCAGGATGTTGCGCTTCATCCCGAAGTCGTAGGCCACGACCCGGAAGGCTCCGCCCGCGCGGCGCTTCCGGACCGGCACGGCATGGGGGCCGCGGCCCGCGCCCTCCGCCGCGGGTCGAAGCGTCCACGGCGCGTCGCAGGTCACCTCGCGGGCGAGGTCGAGCCCGATCATGGACCGCGAGGCGCGGGCCTTCTCCACGAGCGACGGCGGGTCGTGGTCGAGCGCCGAGACGACGCCGCGCTTGGCCCCGTGGGTGCGCAGGTGGCGCGTCAGCGCGCGGGTGTCGATCTCGCTGATCCCCACGATCGCCGTGCTCGTCGAGGTAGCGGCGCGAGCTCCCCCGAGGCGCGCCACGACGAGACGACGGTCGAGGCCTCGCGCACGACGAAGCCCGCCACCTGCGGCCGGGCGGACTCGACGTCCTCCCGGTTCACCCCGTAGTTGCCGATGTGGGGGTAGGTCATGGTGACGATCTGGCCGGCGTAGGAGGGGTCGGTCAGCACCTCCTGGTAGCCGCAGAGGGCGGTGTTGAAGACCACCTCCCCCGTCACCTCGCCCTCCCGCCCGAAGGAGCGCCCCTCGAAGACGGTCCCGTCCTCGAGGGCCAGCACCGCCCGCGGGCACACCCCCGGCTTCCGCTCTCCCGGCCGCTTCGTGGTCATCTCCGAGCCCTAGAGCTTATCCGAAGACGCACCTCGGCCGGTGCCGGGGCTCAGCGGATCGGCCCCACCCGGTCGAACGGCCAGAAGCGGAACACCGCCCGGCCGTAGATGTACTTCTCGGGCACCTCGCCCCAGCTGCGGCTGTCGTTGCTGCTGCGGCGGTGGTCCCCGAGCACGAAGTAGTAGCCCTTGCGCACCTCGGTCGGCGGGTAGCTGTCCCCGTCGCGGAAGCTCGCCGGCAGGTAGTCCTCGCGCACCGGCAGGCCGTTCACGACGAGCTGGCCGCCCCGGATCTCGACGAGGTCGCCCGGCAGCCCCACCACCCGCTTGATGAAGGACACCGAGGGGTCGCGGGGGTACCAGAACACGACGACGTCGCCCCGCTCGATCGGCTGGAAGCGGTAGACGAACTTGTTGACGACGATCCGCTCCCCGTCGAGGAGCAGCGGCTCCATGCTCGTGCCCTGCACCCGGAAGGCCTGGGCGACGAAGGCGATCAGGAAGAAGCAGAAGAGGACCGCGACCGAGAGGTCGTGGAGGAACTCCCAGGCCGCGCGCAGGACGCGGCCGCGGGCGACGCCCGGCGCTCCGGCTCGGCGGCCTCGCCGGGCGGCGGGGCGAGGGCGGCCAGGGGCCCCGCCGCCTCCTCCCCGGGCCCGATCCCCCCGGGCTCGAGGGTCACCGCCTCGCTCCCCTTGACGACGCGGGTGCCGGCGATGCGGTCGTGCAGCCCGCTCCCGCCGAAGGCGACCATCAGGAAGCCGATGCCGAGGCTGGCCGCGGAGAGCAGGTAGCCGAAGACGCGCAGGGCGGCGCGGCCGAGGGGGAGGGGCGAGACGCCGTCCTCGGTCTCGACCCGCAGGTCGAGGAGCTCCTTGCCCGGGGTCGCGCCCTTCACGCTCCAGAAGTACACGTGGTAGAGCGCGCCCAGGAGGAGCGCGAGCGGAACCAGGATGGCCGAGGCGAACACCGGCAGGAAGGAGACGTCGGCCGGCGTCCGCGGGGCCTCCCGCGCCCACCAGTACCAGCCCACCGGCGCGAGCAGGACCGCCTGGCCGGAGAGCACGAAGACGGCGTCCACCACGAAGGCGGCCAGCCGGCTCGGCGGGCTCCGCCGGCCCGGAAGCAGGCGCGTGGGCGGGGCTCGGCCCGCCGGTCCGGGGTGGACCGCCTCTCCACGCGGGCGGCGGGTGTCGTCTCGGAGCTTCGACGCCGCCGGCGGGAGCTGGGGCCTCGTCTCACGCTCCGGGGCCATGGCCATCGACCCGGCGGCGCGCGGCGCCGGTGACGGCTCCGGAGCGACCGGCAGCGGCTGGGTGTCGCGCCCGGCGTCCCTGGCCGCCTCGGGACCCTCGACGCGCTCGCCGTCCGCGGCCAGGGTGGCGCCGCAGGCGTTGCAGAAGCGCGCGGGCAGCGGCACCGCGGTCCCGCACGAGGCGCACACGGCCTTCGGCGGGCCGCTCGGCTGCGCCACCTGCGCCCCGCACTCGCGGCAGAAGAGGTCGCCGCGCCGGTACTCGCCGCCGCAGGACGGGCAGACGAGCGGCGCCGCCGAGGGGTGCGGCACGACCTTGCCGCCGCCGCCCGCCTCGACGAGCTCCTCGCGGAAGAGGAGCCGCATGCTGCCGATGGCCACGAGGTCGCCGTCGCGCAGGCCGCGCTCGCTCACCCGGTCGCCGTTGACGACCGAGCCGTTGGCCGAGCTGCAGTCGCGCAGGAAGAACTGGCTCCCGCGGTGCTCGATCACCGCGTGCCGGCGCGACACCATGGCGTCGGGCAGCACGAGGTCGTTCGAGGGGTCGCGGCCGATGGTCAGGATCGTCGTGCGCGCGAGGGGGATCTCGCGCCGGTTCGAGGAGGTCGGGTTGACGATCAGCTTCGCCACCGCGCTAGCCCCCGAGGAACGTCTGCTTGAAGATCACCTGGACCTTCACGCGCGTGCCGTGCTTCGTCGCCGGCTGGAACTTCCAGCCGCGGACGCGCGGACACGACGACGTCGTCGACCGCCTTCCCGGCGGACTCCACCACGGAGACGTCCTGCACCTCGCCCGGTCTCGGTGACCACGAAGCGGACGAGCACCGACACCCGCTCGCCCGACTTCAGTCGCCCGGCGCGGTCGGACGGGTAGGACGGCGAGCTGCCCGAGAGCTTCTTCGCGAGGGTGTCCACCTCTCTCGCCGTGTTCTCGTAGACGCGCGCGGTGTCGACCGGCTCCGGAGTCGGCGGGGCCGGTGGCTTCGGCAGGGCCCGCAGGCGCACCTCGACGCGGCCCGTCTCCCCCGCCGCCACGTCCACGGGGCCGCTCCAGGTCTCGTGCTCGTCGAGGGCGACCTCGAGCCGGTGCCGGCCGGGCTTGAGCTTCAGACCGGCGAGCGGCGTCGTCCCGACGCGGACGCCCGTCCACCGAGACCGAGGCTCCCGGCGGCGTCGACACGACGTCGGCGCCCCCCGGGGCCGGCCGCCGCCGCGCGCACGAGCGCGAACTGCAGGACGCCGGCCGCCGAGCCGGCGCGGAGCGTCACCTCGCGGGTCTGCGCGTCGTAGCCCTTCTGCTCCACCCGCACCTGGTACGAACCGAACGGCAGCTCGGCGAGCCGGAGCGGCGTCTGCCCCTTCGCCTGGCCGTTGACGCTCACGCGCGCGCCCGAGGGCTCGCTCTCGATGCGCAGGACGCCCGCTCGCCGTGGCTGACGAGTCGGGCCGAGCGGCGGCGCCGCCGACCGGCGACCGGGATGCCGCGGCGGCCGGCGCGAAGGGCTCGGCGCCGCGGGCGCGGCGCCGCCCGCGAGCGCTGCCAGAGGGCCCAGCCGACGATGCCGAGCGCCAGGACGGCGCGCGGCGCCCGCCGAGAGCCCACCCGACCGGCACGCCCGCGCGACGGGCCCGACGCGCCGGAGTCGCTCGGGCGGCGGCGCTGCCTCGCGCAGCGTGGGCTCGGGTGGCAGCGTCCGGCTCGCCGTGGGCGGCGCCATCACGACCGTGGCGGGCACCACGTCCTCCGTCGTCGGCGCGGCGGCCAGCAGGATCGTCGCCTCGCCGTCCGAAGGCGCCGAGCCCGCCTCCAGGACGAGCGTCGCCGGGACCTCCGCGTCGTCGTCGGGACCGGCCAGTGCCGGGCCCACGAGGACCAGCGTCTCCGCCTCCTCGGCCGCCACCGGCGCGGCGGCGCTCCGGGAGGGGCGGGCACGGCGGGCGCCGCCGGCATCGGCGGGATCGCCAGCGTCCTCTCGTCGAGAGCCGGCACCTGCAGGCTGACCGTCTCCTCGCTCCCGAGGCCGGTGAACCAGGAGCCCGAGGCAGTACTCGAGGTCCTGCACGAAGGCGCTCGCCGTCTGGTACCGGCTCTCCGGCTTCTTGGCCAGGACCTTGTGGAAGACCTCGCGCCACTTCTGCGGCACGAGGCCGTTCATCTCGAGGTCGGCGGGCTCGACCGGGTCCACGTGGACGAGCTTGTAGAGGATCGAGGTGACGTTCGCCCCCGGGAAGGGCTGCTGGCCCGAGAGCATCTCGAAGGCGCACGACGCCGAGCGAGAAGATGTCGCTCCGGCCGTCGAGCTTCTCCCCCATCGCCTGCTCGGGGGACATGTAGGACGGCGTCCCGAGCAGCGCCCCGGAGTGGGTGATCTCGGAGTCGGCGAGCTTGGCGATGCCGAAGTCGGTGACCTTGACCTTGTCCTCGTCGCTGAGGATGAGGTTCGAGGGCTTGATGTCCCGGTGGACGACGCCCCGCGAGTGGGCGTAGTCGAGGGCCGCCGCGACCTGGCTCACGAGGCCGATCACCCTCTCCGGCTTGAAGCGGGTCCCCTCCTCGAGGACGGCGCCGATCGTCTTGCCCGTCCACGAACTCCATGGCGAGGAACGGCACGTCGTTCTCCTCGCCGATGTCGAACAGGGTGACGATGTTCGGGTGGGACAGCGTCCCCGAGATGCGCGCCTCCTGGTAGAAACGCTCGATGAACGCCCGGTGCTGGGGGCTCTGCGCGGGGGATGTCGAGGCGGATCGTCTTGATCGCCAGCGTCCGCTTGATGAGGGGGTCGAAGGCCTTGTAGACGGCCCCCATCGCGCCGAAGCCGAGGGTGCCCGTGATCTGGTAGCGGCCGATCGTGGACGGGATTACGCCGGTCGCCTGCTCTCTCTCGTCGCTCATCGATCCGCGCGGCGCCCCGGTCCGCTGCCGACACTCCCCCGTTGCCCTGGACTCTAGCATGCTTTGCCGGCCCCACCCAAGCGCAGACCCGCCCAAGTCACGGCCCGATAAGGGGTTGCGCCTCGTGCTATCCTCTTCGCTCGCATGCCCGAAAAAACAGTCGACGTGATCGCGTACGAAGCGCTTCACCAGCCGCTCTCCCCGCTCTTCCTCGACTACCTCTCCGGCCGTGAGGGGGCCCGGTCGCTCCTCGGGGCGGGCGGCTTCGATCTCGACGCGATCGCCGAAGCCGCCGAGCGCACGGTCCGCCTGCCGCGGCCGATGGCCGCCACGGCCGAGGCGCTCGCGCGCCAGCAGGAGGCGTCGCGGGGCCAAGCGAGCGGCCGAGCGTGCCCGGGCCCTCGCCCAGCCGGGGGCGACCGCGGTCGTGACCGGCCAGCAGGCCGGGCTCTTCGGCGGGCCGCTCTTCGTCCTCTGGAAGGCGCTCGGCGACGATCCGGGTCGCCCGGCTGCTCGAGGAGAAGCGCGGGCGCGCCGTCGTGCCCGTCTTCTGGGTGGCCTCCGACGACCACGACTTCGCGGAGATCCGCTCGACGAGCCTGATCGACGCGGGCGGCACGATCCGCACGCTGCGCTACGCACCGCGCCACGAGCCGGGCGGAGAGCCGGCGTGGGCGATCGTGCTCGACGACACGATCGACGCCCTCGTCGAGGAGCTCGGCCATGCCCTCCCGCCCGCCTTCGGCCGCGACGAGACGATGGCCGTCGTGGCGGAGAGCTACCGGCCGGGCGTCACGCTCTCGGGGGCCTTCGCGCGCCTCGTCTCCCGGATCCTCCCCGAGCTGGTCGTGCTCGACCCCGCGGACGCGGCGCTGAAGCAGATCATGGCCCCCGTCCTCGCGCGCGAGCTCCGTGAGGGCTCGCCCACGTCACGCCTAGCCCTCGACGCGGGCCGGGCCCTCCTCGCCGCCGGCTACCACCAGCAGGTGCCCGTACGGCCGGGCTTCCTCAACCTCTTCGCGGTGGTCGAGGGCCAGCGCCGGGCGCTCGCCCTCTCGAACGGCGTCGTCGAGGTGCGCGGCACGCGCGAGCGGTGGCCGGTCGAGGAGGCGCTGCGGCGCCTCGAGGAAGACCCGGGCCCGTGGAGCCCGGGTGCCCTCCTCCGCCCTCTCGCCCAGGACGCGCTGCTGCCGACGGCCGCCTACGTGGGCGGCCCCGCCGAAATCGCCTACCACGCGCAGATCGCCCCGTCGTACACCTATTTCGGCATCCCCCGCCCGGCTCTCCTGCCCCGCCCGAGCCTCACCCTCGTCGAGCCGCCGCAGGCGCGCGCCCTCGACGCCGAGCGGCTCGGCCTCGGAGACCTCGTGAGCGACCCCGAGGCGCTCGTCTCGCGCTGGGCACGCGAGGCCTACCCGGACGTGGAGGCCGCCTTCGCGCGCGCGCGCGACGCGATCGAGCGCGAGATGACCTCGGTGGAGACGGCGCTCGGCGCCCACGATCCGACCCTGCGCGCGGCCACGGCGTCGGCTCGGGGGCGCGCGCTGCACCAGGTGGAGGGGCTCCACGAGAAGGCCCTCCGGGCCCTCAAGAAGCGCGACCAGGGCCGCGCGGAGCGCCTGCGGCGGACCCGGGACGGCCTCCTCCCCGGGGGCTCGCTCCAGGAGCGCGGGCTCGGGCTCGTGGGCGCCCTCGGCCGCCACGGCACTCCCCTCCTCTCCGACCTCGAGGCGCTCCTCGACCCCTTCGCCCGCGGCCACCAGGTGGTGCGCCTGTGAGGATCGGGATCGTCTGCTACCCGACCGTCGGCGGGTCGGGGGCGGTGGCGGCCGAGCTCGGCAAGCAGCTCGCCCGCCGGGGCCACGACATCCACGTCATCTCCTACCGGCTGCCCTTCCGCCTCGGCGACTTCCAGCAGAACATCTGCTTCCACGAGGTCGACGTCTCGAGCTACCCCCTCTTCGAGTACCCGCCCCACGACCTCGCCCTCGCGGTGAAGATGGCGGAAGCCACGCGCGAGCACGGCCTCGAGCTCTTCCACGTCCACTACGCGATCCCCCACGCGATCGCCGGATTCCTCGCCCAGCAGATGCTCGGCCCCGGCGCCCCGCGCATGGTGACGACGCTCCACGGCACCGACATCACGATCGTCGGGCAGGACCGCTCCTTCTTCGAGATCACGCGGTTCGGGATCGAGCGGTCGGACGCGGTGACCGCGGTGTCCGGCTTCCTGCAGAGGATGACGGCGGCGGAGTTCCAGATCACGAAGACGATCGACGTCATCCCGAACTTCGTGGACCTCGAGCAGTACCCGCTCGAGCGGCCGGACCGCACGGGCTTCGCGGGGCCGGGCCAGAAGGTGCTCCTCCACGTCTCGAACTTCCGTCCGGTGAAGCGGGTGCTCGACGTCGTGCGCATCTTCGAGCGCGTCGTCCGCGAGGTGGACGCGGTCCTGCTGATGGTCGGCGAGGGGCCCGAGCGGTCGTCCGCCCAGGCCCTCGGGCGGAGGCTCGGCCTCGTCGACCGGCTGCGCTTCCTCGGCACCCAGCACGCGATCGAGGAGATCGTCGGCCTCGCCGACGTGTTCCTCCTGCCCTCGGAGCTCGAGTCGTTCGGCCTGTCCGCGCTCGAGGCGATGGCGGGCCGGGTGCCGGTGGTGGGCTCCGACGCCGGCGGGCTGCCGGAGGTCGTGCGCCACGCGGAGAGCGGGTACCTCCTCCCCGTGGGCGACGTGGACGGCATGGCCGCCCGCACCCTCGAGATCCTGAAGGACGACGAGCGGCGACGGGAGATGGGCGAGGCGGCCCGGCACCGGGTCGAGTCGCTCTTCGACGCCGAGCGGGTGGTGGGCCAGTACGAGGCGGTGTACGCCCGGGCGTTGGGCCGCTGAGCCGGTTTTCGGACCCGATTCGGGAAGGGCGGGGTTCCAGTCGGCCCCGGGGCAGCGGGCCGAGCTGACATCCGGTTCCGTAAGGCGCTGATCGCCAAGATGTTGGGCCCTTTCGGGTGCCCGGTCACCGGTCGGTCACTCACGGCCAGGGACGGCATCCGGCTTGCAGAGAGAGGAGCAGGGTGAGGTGTGGCGTGGGCTATACGCGGAACGCAAGACGGCCCGTGACGGTGCTCCACGAAGGAAACCCCGACCGTGGCCAGACGACGCTGGTGGCGGCAGCCGCCGCCGTCGCGGCAGCGTTCCTCGCGCTCGGCTCACCGGCCGACGCCGGCCACACGTCGGGCTCGCTCTCCGGCTCGATCGTCCCCACGGGCCGACAGGAGTACTTCGTCCTCGGCTACGAGCAGCACGTCTGGAACATGATGGAGCGCGTCCGGATCGGCGACGGCGGGGGCTTTCCCTTCAACGCGGGCATGAACTCGGTGGTGAGCGCCGTCGCCTCCGCCGACGGGCAGGTCATCATCTACGACCACTGGGAGGACGGGCTCGAGGCGGACCCGTGGGCCCCGGTCCAGGCCGGCACCTTGGTGCTCGGCGACGGAAACAGCACGAACGGCCGGGCCTGCGACTACTCGAACGACCCGCGCATCACTCCGTGCAACGGCAGCGCCGCCCACGACGACGCGCTCTACCGCGGGAGCCCCGTCACCCTCAACTCCGACCAGGGACTCGGCGGCTGCGCGGCGGGGATCCGCTGCACGGTCCCGATGAACCCGCGCGGCACCGCCACGCGCTTCGACGGCGGAGACCGCATGGCGACGAGCGGCGGCCCGCTCGCCCTCATCCACAACGTGTACCCGCCGCCCTACCCCCAGATCGGCGGATCGACCGAGGTCCTGCCCCGACAGGCCTTCGCCGGGGCAACCTCGTACTACGTGCCGGCGGGAGAGGACAAGTTCGTCGCCGGCGGTCCCTTCCTGATGTTCCGGTACACCGCGATCAACCTCGTGGCCTTCGACGACGCCACGAAGGTCTTCATCAACAGCCCAGGCGCGGGCGGGGGCACGGTCTCCCTTACCCTGAACCGTGGACAGCACTACACGAACTGCCTCACCTACCAGGCGGCTGCTCCCTACACTTGCACCGGCGGGGCCATCGACGGCACGGCCGCTCCCGGCCTCACCATCAACGGCGCCACCAAGATCTCGTCGACGGGGCCCGTCGCCATCCTGCTCTTCACCGGCGGCGACACGACCCCGTGGGCCACCGACTTCATGCCGGTCCTCCCGGACCTGCTCCACGGCAACGACTACATCCTCCCCGCGCCAGGGGACGACCCGGCGCTCCAGGGCTCACGACCACTCAACGTCTATCCCTACAACCCGGACTCCGTGAACGCGATCACCGTCACCGCGTCCGACCGCACCCCGCGCACGAGCACGATCGCTCTCGCGGCGAGCGCCACCGCGAACTACGTGGCCTCGGTTGGCGCGATCCCGCCGAACTCCACGGTGCGCCTGACGTCCAACCGGGTCTTCTGGGGGTTCGCCCTCCACGATCACCTGAGCCCCGCGAACGACTGGGGCTACTCGTGGCTCGCCTCGGACTTCCTCACGAAGAGCTACACGGTGTCATTCGCCCCGGGAGTGGAGAACCCGGCCGTCAACTCGACGGCGGCCCAGCGGATCGCGCTCGGCGCCTACCCCGCCACGGGGACGCCTCCGACCGATCCCGACTGCACGATCCCGCCGACCGGCCCCGGGCGGTGCGACAGCATCAACCGCTCCCCCGTCTTCGTGTCGGCCGCCCTCGACAACACGCTGGTCAAGGTCGACTTCAACAACGACGGCCTCTTCGACTACGTCGACACGGACAGCGACGACTACCCGGACAACGGAGTCGCGAACGACGGAACGTGCGCCACCCCCGCCGCCCCCTGGAACGTGCCCGGTCTCACGAACTGCGTCTACCGCATCGACGCTCTGCAGTCGCTGCGCATCTACGACTACACCGACTACGACAACACCGGCACGCGGGTGCTGGCGAACAAGGCGATCGCAGTGGCGTATGGGCAGGACACCGACCAGGCCACCGGTCCCGACCCCATCCTCGACACCGGCTACACCGTTTACCCGCTCTCCCAGCGGTTTCTCGACCCGGTCTTGGTGGTGGGCAAGACCGCCTCGCCGGCGGTGGTTTCCGGGGCGTCCGGCGGGCAGACCACGTTCACGATCACGGTGCGGTCGTACGCCTTCGCCCCCCTCACCGGCCTGGCCGCATCTGACCTCCTGCCCCCCGGGCTGTCCGTCGCCGCCTACGCTTTGGGCAGCTCGCTCGTCACCTACCCGGACCTGACGCAGAGCACCGCCGACCCGGCTTCCGCCATCGACGGGCCGACCGGGCGCACCCGTCTCACCTGGGCCCTGTCGCCGGACACGCTGGGGGCGGACCAGACGATCACCATCACTTTCCGCGTGAACATCCCCGCGGGGTCGGCGCGTACCTTCTCGAACGAGACCTACGCGACCGGCGTCTACGCCGGGCGGACCTTCAACGCCGTCGGCGGCGCGGACCTGGTCCGGGCCGACGTGTCGCTGACGAAGCTGGAGACGGACGACGGAGCCCCCGAGCCCGGGGACGTCGTCACTTACACGCTCCTCGTCCGCAACAACGGGACTGCGGCCGAGACCGGGGTGCGCGTGACCGACGCCATCCCCGCCGGAACGACCCTCGTGGCCGGCAGCATCACCGCGACCGCGCCCTTTGCCGGCGCGCCGAGCGCACCGCAGAACGCGGTGGTGTGGACGGCGGCGAGCTTCGCCACGGGGGCCAGCGCCACCCTCACGTTCCAGATACGAATCGATCCCGACGCGGACGTCGGCACGGCGTTCACGAACAGCGGCATCTACGAGAGCAACGAGACGCCGACGTTCTTCTCGAACGAGACGCGGACGATCGTCGTGGGTCCGAGCCTCCTGGAGACGAAGACGATCGTGGGCGGCGTCCCCGCCGCGCTCCACCCGCTCGAGCTCGTGACCTTCGAGGTCCAGGTGCGCAATTCCGGCAGCGGCGCCGGGACCAACCTGCGGATCTCGGACTCCCTCGCCCTTTCCCGCACGACGTACGTCGCCGGCACGATGCAGTACAGCGTGAACAGTGCAGCCTTCGTGCCCGTGACCGACGTTGCCGACGCCGACGCGGGAACGCTGGCGGGGACGACGGTCCAACTGCTGGTCGCGAGCCTCGCCCCGAGCGCCGACGTGCGCTTCCGCTACCAGGCTCGGGTCAACGCCGGCACCGGCGGCCAGGTGATGAACAACCAGGCCACGGTGAGCGCCACCGAGGTCGGGACCGCGGACACGAATCTGGTGCAGGTGCCGATCACGGGCGCCGCAACCGTGACAGGCCGTGTCTACTACGACACGAACGGAAACGGCACCCAGAACGCCGGGGAGTTCGGCATTCCCAACCTGACCGTGCGAGTGCGAGACGTCAACGGGGTGACTCAGCTCGTGACCACGAACGCGACCGGCGACTACTCGGCGGTGGTCCCCGCCGGCGTGACCGTGATCGACGTGGACGAGACCGACCCCGAGATGCCGGTCCTCGACCCCGCCCTGACCACGGGCAACGAGCCGCAGAACGTGAACGCCCCTGCGGCCGGCTCGGTGGCCGCGACACCGATCGGCTACACGCTCCCGCCGATCACTATCACGAAGACATCGAGCGCAGGCGGCACGGCCGTCCCGGGACAGACGATCACGTACACCGTGAACGTCACGAACAACGACGCAGTCACCCAGACCGGCATCACGCTCAGCGACCCCGTCCCCCCGGGCACGAACTACGTGTCGAGCTCGGCGCAGGTGACCGTGACGAGCGGCATCCGGGTCCAGGAGTACTACGTTGCGCCGGGGAGCTTCACCGGCACGACCTACTCCCTCACCCTCCCCTTCCCGTTGCGTCCTGACTACTTCGTCATCGTGAAGGGGTCCGACGGGAACGGCGGCACCGGCAACCGGACGCCGGCCCAGGACTACGTCTCGCTGACGGCGGATGGCCACGGCGGCGGCACGGGGACCGGAGACCTCACGGGCTCGGGCAGCCTCGACACGCTCGTTCTCACCCGCGGTGGATCTTCGAGCAGCTGGTCCGGCGTGGTGACAGTGGTCGAGTGTCTCGCCGACTGCGCGACCAACGGGTTCCGCCTGCTGGACGTGAAGCGATTGGCGCACACGGCGAGCGGGGCGAACAGCCTCACCGGCACCGCCACCTCGGCCGTTCCGTGGAACCTGAACCGCGTGTTCCTCGTGGGCGGCGTGAATGGCGCGGGCTGCGACACGAACGACGCCGAGCAAGCGGACCACAAGACGTGCCACACTACTCTCACGCCGTCCGGCACGAACACGATCACATGGGCGCGCAGCAGCGCCAGCATGACCTCGCTGAGCGTTGCCACCACGACGGTCATGGTCGTCGAGTGGGGCTCGGCCTGGACGGTCCAGCTCCGCTCGTTTGCCGGCGGCAACCAGGGCGGCCTCCGCGTGAACGCGGCGGCCGAATACGGTACGTCGGCGATCACGGCCGTCAACCGCGCCGACACCTGGGTCTGGGGCACCGGTTACACGACCTCCACCAACCCGACCTCGGCGGGCGTGGGCACTTCGGGAGAGGGCCTGGTGTTCACCCTTGGCGACGGCACAAGCCCGGGGACCCTGGGCGACCGCCTCGCGGTGGGTGTCGGGAACGCGAACCTCGGCTTCAATGCCGACGTCTATGCTCTGACTCACGCTAGCCTGGCCGTGGACTACCGATACAAGACGATGGCCACGAACGGACTCACGTTCGCCCAGACAGTCAACGCCGCGACGTCAGATCGCATGGCGCTCTTCTACGACTCCACCGGCGACAGCGATAACGACGCCCGGGCGACCAACACCTACCCCGTCTCGCTCTTCTCCGCCCGGTACACCGCGAACAACACCGTCACCCTGGAGCGCCGGCGCACCGGAATCAACTTCGCGGGGTGGACCCAGGGCATCGACTTCTCCGGTTTCGGCGGGACGTTCACCCTGACCTGCGACGACACGCTCGCCACCTGCACCCAGCCTGGCGCCGGCGCCGACGTGATCGCACCGGCGAACAGCTACCGCCTCCCCCCGAGCGCGACCCTCACCCTCACCTACCAGGTCGTGGTGGACGCGAACCCGCCGTCCTCGCTGATCGCGATCGTGAACACGGCGACGGTCTCGACCACGCAAAACTCGACTCCCCGCAGCCGGACGGTCACCGACACGCTCCGGAACCCGCGCGTCGACGTCGAGCCCAATGACGCGGGGTACGCGCGGGCGGGCGAGACGATCACCTTCACCCACGACGTGACGAACCGGGGCAACCAGGGCGACGCCTACGCGCTCACCGTGACCGGCGAACGCGGCTGGCGGGTGGATCTCATCGACCCCGACACCGGTGTCGTGATCGCGAGCGACGCGAACGCCGACGGGACGTGGGACGCTGGCTCGCCGCCCTCCACCGGCACCCTCGCACCGGGCGCCTCCAAGGAGTACCGTCTGCGGATCTGGGTGCCCGGGGGCACGACGGCCGGAATCCAGGACACGGTGCGGCTCCGCGCGACCTCCGGGATCTCCGCCGCGGTCTGGGACGACGCCAAGGACGAGATCACCGTGCTGCCCGTAGGTACCTTCGGCTCGGTCATCATCACCCCCGACAACAGCGGCGTGGTGCAGGCCAACTCCTACACCGCCTACGCACACCGCGTCATCAACAACACGGCCTTCCCCGACACGTTCGACTTCCGCGCTCCCGGCGTGATTACCGGCACCGGCGTCGACAGCAGCCGGGGCTGGACGAACACGATCCACTGGGACACGAACGGCGACGGCGTCTACACCCTGGGCACCGACCTCCAGATCTGGAACACCGCCCAGCTGCCGGCCGGCGGCTCCCAGCTCCTCTTCGTGGTCGTCAACGCGCCGGCCTGCGATCCACCGGGCACCTGCCCGACCCCGTCCGGGACGCGCGACGTCAGCCACCTCACCGCGTGGTCGCGACGGGACAACACCCTCTTCGGGGCCGCTACCGACACGAGCACGGTGGTGACGACGCCGAGGCACGACCTCTCCGGCGGCGGCTCGCGCGTCGTCGCCGGCGGCCAGACCGCCACGTTCCCGGGGACGATCGTGAACCTCGGGGCGAGCCTCGAGCACTTCGAGCTCACCGTCACCCCCTCGAACCTCTTCGGGCCCGACGGCGACGGCCTGCCCCACCCGACCGAGCTGTGGGTGGACACCGACGCCGACGGCATCCCGGACACGAGAATCGCCTGGGACACGGACGGCGACGGGACGTGGGACGTCTACCCGCCCCTCGGGACGTGGAACTCCGACGGTGACCCCCTGCCCGACGTGGGCGTGGGCGGCGGCGCCCCCTTCGCCTACGAGCTGCGCCGGCCGGTCGCCCTGAATCAAGTCGTGCAGCGCGACTTCGTGACCCTCACCTCGCGGTCCATCGAGAGCCCCTCGAGCGACCCCGACAACGTGACCGCCACCTGGATCTTCGCCACGGCCACGCGGGCCGGCATCCAGGGCCTGCGGGTGGGCGCCGACGGGATCGCGTTCGCCACTTCGACGCAATCGCGCACGGCCTCCTTCTCCCTGTACCAGACCGACGACCCGACGGGGGCCACCGGCCGCGAGGCGCTCCACGACCAGCCGGTCGTCTCCCCGGTGCCCGACTCCATCACGCCGATCCTCTACACCGTGCCCACGCGCCCCGTCGAGAAGCGCTTCGTGATGATCGAGGAGACCGAGGCGGACGGCGACATCGTCTGGACGGGGCCGTTCTCGGTCGACGACGCGCGGCTCGAGCGCTCGCTCGCGCGCCTCGAGCGACGCCTGGACGCGGCCGGGGTGCCCGAGGGACCCGCGCGCTGGCTGAAGGGCTTCCGTCGCACGGCCGCTCCCGCGAGAGCCGTCGCCTCCGCCGTCGTGCTCCTCACCGAGCCACCGGCGCGCGACGGGCGCACGCGACCCGGCGTTAGGATCGAGGTCGCGGGGGGCGGGCGTGTCCAGGTTGCCGCCGCCGACTTGGCCGCCTTCGGCATGCCGCACGCCGGGCCGCCGGTGCCCCTGCGGCTGACGAACCTCGGGCAAGCCGTTCCCTACACGTGGGAGCGCCGTCCCGACGGCTCGCTAGCGGTCTCGTTCGAGGCGCAGCCGCTGCGGGCGGACTACGCGAGCCGCAACGTCTACCTGCTGACGCCGGGGACCCCCTCGCGCTCGCCCGCCGTCCCGCTGACCCGCTCGGCCGAGCCCGAGACGCCCGGCTATCAGCGCGCGGAGCGCGACCAGCTCTACATCCCGAGCCTGCCCGAGGGCGTCGACCCCTGGCAGTGGGACATCCTCTTCTCCGGCGCGCCCTGGCCCGACCCCGGTTACGACGCGGCGGCCGGGGACTTCGACCTCCTCGATCTCGGACCCGGGGTCGCCGGCCCGGTGGAGGTGCGCCTGCGCCTCGTCGGCTACACGCATCATCGCCACTCGGTCACGGCCTCGATCAACGGCCTGCCCGTCGGGTCGGTGACCTTCGACGGCGCGGTGCCCGCGCTTCTCACGGGCACGGTGGCGGCGGAGACGCTGCGGGTGACCGGCAACCAGCTCTCGATAGGCTACTCGGGGAGCGCAATCGACGGCTCACCCGCCTCCGAGGCCTTCGCCTATCTCGACTACGTGGACATCGCCGTGCCGCGCTCGATCGCCACGGCCTCGGCCTCGTTCACGCTCGCCCCCTGGCGCCCGCTCCTGCCGAGCCTGGGCGGCGTCGACTACCTCGTCGTGACCCACCCGCTCTTCCGCCCGCAGGCCGACCGCATCGCGGCGGAGAAGGCGAAGGCCGGCCACGTGCCCGCGGTCGTCGAGACCACGACCGCCTACGACCAGTTCACGGGCGGGATCGTCGAGCCCCGCGCGATCCAGGCCCTCGTGCGCTTCGCCGCGCGCGCGAGCGGCGTCCTGCACTACGTCCTGCTGGTCGGGGACGACAGCTTCGACCCGCTCGACCACAGCGGCCGCGGCGTGCCGAGCCTGGTCCCCTCGCTCTTCGCGCGGGACTCGGGCTGGGGCCTGGTGCCGTCGGAGAACCTCTACGCCGACACGGACGACGACGGCCGCCCCGACGTGGCGATCGGCAGGCTGCCGGTGCGGACGCCGGCGCAGGCCGACGCCGTGGCGGACAAGATCGCGGCCGGGGACGCGGCGCTCCTCGCCCTCGGCGAAGCCAACCTCGCGGTGGCCGACAACTCGACCGAGACCGACGCCCCGTTCCGCGAGAACGCGCAGCGGGCCCTCGCCGGCCTGCCCGACGGATCGTCCCTGCAGTGGGCAGACCTCGCCCAGGGCCCGGCCGCGGCCCGCGCGGCGCTCCTCGCGGGCTGGCAGTCGGGGGTCGCGGGTACCCACTACTTCGGCCACGGCGGCCTCACCGAGTGGGCCGACGAGCAGGTCCTGACCACGGACGACGTGGCCGCCCTCGGCTCCGGCTGGAAGCCGACGGCTCTCTTCACCTGGGCCTGCCTCTCGCAGTACTACCTCGGCGTCGACGGCCCGTCCCTCAACGAGTCCCTGCTGTTGCAGCCGGGCGGGGGCGCCCTGGCGAGCTTCGGTCCCGCCGGCATCACGCCCCCGGCCCGGCAGGCGCCGCTCATCGTCCGCGTCTACACAGAGCTGCGCACGCCCGGGATCGGCGTGGGCGAGGCGATCCGGCGGGCCAAGGCGGCGGCGGTCGCCGAGGAGCCGAGCTCGCGCGAGGTGATCGACGGCTTCAACCTCTTCGGCGACCCGGCCCTCGTCCTGCACAAGTCCGCTCCGACGCCCCGGTGAAGGCGGGGCGCCCCGCTGGCCTCGGCCGGCCGGACACGCTAGCCTCTAGGACATGGACGCCTTCGACATCGTCGCCGTCTGCGCGCACCCCGACGACGCGGAGCTGGTGATGGGCGGCACGATCGCCCGCGAGGCGGCGCGGGGGCGGCGCATAGCGCTCGTGGACCTGACCCGGGGCGAGTGCGGCAGCCGCGGCACTCCCGAAACGCGGGCGGCGGAGGCCGCCGAGGCGGCGCGGCTTCTCGGCGCTGCCCACCGGGAGTCGCTGGGCCTGCCCGACGCGATGCTCCAGGTCGTCCCCGAGCACCGGGACCCGATGGTGGAGTCGATCCGCCGCCTCCGGCCCCGGGTGGTGATGCTGCAGCACTGGGAGCAGCGCCACCCCGACCACGCGGCGGCGAGCCGCATCGTCTACGACGCCTGCTTCCTCGCCGGCCTGCGCAACTACCGGCCCGACCTCGGCTCCGCCTTCCGTCCGGCGAAGCTCGTCTACACGGTGACGATGACCGAGGCGAAAGATCTCGCCCCCACCTTCGTCGTCGACGTCACGCCGTTCTGGGAGACGAAGCTGCGGGCGATCTCGGCCTTTGCCAGCCAGTTCACCCCCGCCCCGGGCGAGACGGGCACGCTGCCCCTCGACCGCTTCAAGGAAGCGGTCGAGCTCTCCGGCCGCCGCCACGGCCAGAGAATCGGCGTGCGCTATGGAGAGGGCTTCGTGACCCGCGAGCCGCTGGCGGTCGACGACCTGCTGGCGCTCGGAGGGGCGTCGATCTAGGACCGCGTCAGCCTGATGGCCTGGGCCACGCGGCGCTCGAGGGCGATCGTGGTCTCACCCACCTCGATCACGTAGGTGGGCCGGCGCTGCAGGACGTGCAGGGCGACGCCCGGGGCGAGCCCCTGGGCGGTGAGGCGGGCCTGGAGGCCGGGTTCGCCCTTCGATCCTCTCGACGACGCCGAAGGCGCCCGCGGGCAGCTCGGCGAGGGTCCCCGCCGCGGGCCGGGGCCGCGGGCGGAAGAGCCGGCGAACGAGGCGCGCGGCCACGCTCCTCTCCTCGTCCGGCATCGTGTAGCCGCACCGCGGGCAGTGCCGCGTGGCGCAGCCGCCGAGGGCGATCGGGCAGCCGTGCTCGCGGCAGGAGTCGCCGCCGGGCACGTACTCGAAGCCGCAGAGCGGGCAGGCGACGGGGGCGGCGACCGGCGGGTCCGTGAGCGGGAGCGTCGTCACGGCGTCCCCCCGAACCCCAGCGCGAGCATGATCACGCGCACCAGGCCGCCCATCGCGAAGGCGAGCGGGAAGATGAACGCCGCCATGGCCGCCGCCGTCTTCCAGCCCCGCTCCTTCGCGATCATGAAGACGTTGGCGATGCAGGGGATGAAGAGCGTGATCGTGACCATGGCCACGACCAGCTGGACGACGTCGAGCCCCCCGCCGCGCGACATGTCGAAGAGGCGGGTGGCCGCGAAGTCGCGGCGCAGGAAGCCGATCAGGAAGGCGGCCGAGGCCTCGGCCGGCAGGCCGAGGACGCCGGTCACGATCGGCTCGCCGGCGCGGGTGATCGCGTCGAGCAGCTTCAGGCGGTCGAGCACGAAGAGCAGGAGCGTCCCGACCAGGAAGAGCGGCAGCGCCTCCTTGAGGTACCACTCGACGCGCGCCGCCGTCTTCGAGAGCACGTTCGGCAGCGCGGGCAGGCGCATCGGCGGCAGCTCGATCACGAAGTCGCCGCGCTCGCCGGGCAGGACGCGCGCCGCGAGCCAGCCCGACGGTGATCATGACGCCGACCACCGCCGCGAACCAGACGAGCGGCGGCGGA
Organism: uncultured Acidobacteriota bacterium; assembly: GCA_963697835.1. Lineage (GTDB taxonomy): Bacteria > Acidobacteriota > Vicinamibacteria > Fen-336 > Fen-336 > DATBSL01. The sequence continues at coordinate 1,798,671 of CAVOPG010000002.1, forward strand.
GAACGGCACCGCCGCGAGCATGGCCAGGATCACCCCGAGCTGGGCCGAGCAGGGCACGCCGAGCGCGAGGAGCAGGGTCGCCAGGACGCGCTCCTTCTTCGTGGGCAGGATGCGGGTGGTGAGGGTCGCCATGGTGTCGCAGCCGAGGCCGAGGACCATCGGCAGGACGGCCTTGCCGTTCAGCCCCATCAGCCGGAAGACGCGGTCGCTCATCACCGCGAGGCGCGGCAGGTAGCCGGAGTCCTCGAGGAGCGCGAAGGCGGTGAAGAAGGTGAGCGACGATGGGCAGGACGATGGCGAGGCCGTAGGAGAGGCCCATGGTCAGCAGGCCGTACTCGCCGACGAACGAGGTCGCGCGCGAAGGCCCACGGCACGTGGGAGAAGAGCGCCATCGCCCACGGGTTGAGGTACCCGTGGAAGAGGCCCTTCTCCATGAGATCGACGAGCGTCCCCGCGCCGAAGACGCCCACGAACTCGTAGAGCGCGAACAGCACGGCCGGCGAGGATGGGCCAGCCCCAGACCGGGTGGATGGCCACGCGCCCGAGGCGGCGCGAGAGGTGCGTCCCTCTCGTCTCGCCGTCGGTGGCGTGCCGGCCCGCGATCGCGCCGGCGTGCGCCAGCAGCGACTCGTGGTAGCGGGCGAGGAAGGCGGGCGGCGCTCGCGGGGGGCGCGTCCCGGCCCGTGAGGAGAGCGAGCGCCGGGCCGGCCACGTCCTCCGGCAGGGGCAGGTGGTTCCGGGGCGCGCGCGCCGACGCGAGGGCACGCGGTCACGCCCTCGATCCCCAGGCCGCGCGTGGCCACGGTCGTGCGCACGGGAATGCCGAGCGCCGCCTCGAGCCCGCGCAGGTCGAGCCCGATCCCGCGCGCCTCGGCCTCGTCGTGCATGTTGAGGACGAGGACGGTCGGGACCTCGAGCTGCCCGAGCTGCAGGGTCAGCAGCAGCGCCCGCCGCAGGTTCTTGGCGTCGGCGACCTGGACGACGACCGCGCCCTCCTCTCCGCGCACGGAGCGAACGAGGTCCCAGGTCACGCGCTCGTCCTCGCTCAGGGGGAGCAGCGAGTTGAGGCCGGGGGAGTCGACGACCTCGGCGTCGGTCCCGGCGAGACGCCCGCGGTAGATCTCGACGGTCGTGCCCGGGTAGTTCGACACGGTGGCCCGCAGGCCGGTGAGCGCGTTGAAGAGCGCGCTCTTGCCCACGTTCGGGTTGCCGACGAGGACGATGCGGCGCGTGGTCCCCGCGGCGGCCCCGGCCGGGCCCGCCGGTTTCGCCCCTCCCGCCGGAGTCGTCGTCCCTCGGTCCATCATGAAATCAGTTTTCAACTTCGGTGCCAAGTGTACTGCCGGTGACGCATTCCCGCAACTCCTTTTTCTTCAATGAAATAACGCGAAACGACCGAAGCCGCCAGGCCGCCCGACCCGCAGGAATCGCGGGTCCTTCCTCTTCCGCCTGGACATGCGTCAAACCTGCGCTCTCCGGGCCTGGCCGCCGCTCGCCGATCGCCGGACGGACGGACGAGCGAGGCGTCACCGCTCGATTCGAGCACAAGAAGCGGCATGGCGGCCGGCGCCGAGACGGGTTACAACTGACTCATGAGCGAGCGCGAAGAGATCGCCGGTGCGGAGGCGAAGGACGAGGTACGGTGGCGGGCGGTCCTGGCGCGAGACGCGCGCAGCGACGGGAGGTTCGTCTTCGCGGTGCGCTCGACGGGCATCTACTGCCGGCCTTCCTGCCCGGCGCGGCGGCCGGGGCGGCCTCGTGTCCTGTTCTTCGCCGTGCCCGACGCGGCGGAGGCCGCGGGCTTCCGCGCGTGCCGCCGCTGCCACCCCCGCGCGGCCGAGAAGCCGCGGGCGGCCTGGGTGCGCCGACTCTGCCGGATGATCGAGGCGTCGCCGGAGCAGCCACTTTCGCTGGCGCGGCTGGCCGCCGGCGCCGGTGTCGGCCCGCACCACCTGCAGCGCGCGTTCAAGCGAGCGGTCGGCCTGTCGCCCAAGCAGTACGCCGAGGCGTTGCGCCTCGGCCGGTTGCGACGCGCCCTGCGAAGCGGCGCGGTCGTGGAGGAAGCGGCCCACGAGGCCGGCTACGGGTCCGCGAGCCGCGCCCACGCGCGCGCGACGCGGGCCCTGGGGATGTCGCCGGGAGCCTACCGGCGCGGAGGAGCAGGCATGGACCTCGCGTATTCGATCGTGGACTCGCCGCTCGGCCGGCTGCTCGTCGCGGCCACGGAGAAGGGCGTCTCGGCCGTCTACCTGGCCGACGACGACGCGCGGCTCGAGCGCGAGCTGCGCGCGGAGTACCCCGCCGCCCGCGTGCGGCGCGACGACGACGCCATCGCCCCGCGGGTGCGCCCGATCCTCGCGCACCTCGCCGGGGACGCACGCGGGATCGACCTGCCGCTCGACGTCGAGGCGACGGCCTTCCAGTGGCGCGTGTGGCAGGAGCTCGGTCGCATCCCGGCGGGCGAGACGCGCACCTACGGCGAGGTGGCGCGGGCGATCGGCCGGCCCACCGCGACGCGCGCCGTCGCCCGCGCCTGCGCGACGAACCCGGTGTCGATCGTGGTGCCCTGCCACCGTGTGGTGGGTGCGGCCGGGCGGCTCACCGGCTACCGCTGGGGCCTCGACCGGAAGAAGAAGCTGCTGGAGGCCGAGCGGGCCTAGAGGCGTGGAGCCACGCAGCGCGACGACCACCGGCCAGCTCAGTACCGCGTGTCCCCCACCGGGCGGGTCCCCGGCGCCACCGCAGTGATCAGGAGACCGACCGCGAAGACCGTCACCGCGCCGACGACGTTGTACCAGAGGAACGCGACGGCGGTCGTCTGCGAGACGAGGAAGACGGCGGCCATGCCCGGCGAAGAGGCCGTAGAAGGCCCCGCGCGCGGTCGCCCGCGGCGTGAGCACGGCGAGGCCGAAGACGCCGAGGATCGAGCCGTAGAAGTACGAGCCGAAGCGGTTCACGACCTCGATGGCCGACCCGAGCTGCCCGGCCTGCGTGGCCACGAGCCCCGCGAAGAGGCCCCAGAAGACCGTGAAGACGCGGGAGGCGAGGAGGTCGCCCGACGGGCTGCCGCCCACGTGCACGAAGCGCGAGTAGAAGTCCACCATCGTCGCGGTGGCGAGCGAGTTGAGCTCGCCGGCCAGGGCCGACATCGCGGCGGCGAAGATGACGGCGATGATGAGCCCGGCGAGACCGCCGCGGAGGCGGTCCACGATGTAGCTCGGAAAGATGTAGTTCACGTCGTTGACCGTCCGGTGCGCGACGGACGAGGCCAGCCGCCGCGTGGCGGCCTCCGCCGCGTCCATCCGGCGCTGCGCGGCGAGGTAGCCTTCCCGCGCCGAGGCGACGTCTCCCCCGACGTGGCGCGCCTTCGCGAAGGCCTCGGCGGCCGCGAGCCGCTCGCGGTGCGCGGCTCCCGCCTCGTCGCGCACCTGCGCCAGCTCGGACGGCGGCGCCTGCGACTCGAGGTGCTCGAGCTCCGCGCGGTTCCACAGGAGCGGCGTCTCGTGGAAGTGGAAGAAGACGAACACGAGGACGCCGGTGAGCAGGATCAGGAACTGCATCGGGACCTTGAGGAAGGCGGTGAAGAGGAGCGAGAGGCGGCTCTCGGTCAGGCTGCGGCCCGAGAGGTAGCGCTGCACCTGGCTCTGGTCGCAGCCGAAGTAGGCCATGGCCAGGAACATCCCGCCGATGAGCCCGCTCCAGACCGTGTAGGGCCGCGAGGGGTCGGTCGAGGTGTCCATCATCTCGAGCCGTCCCGTGGCCTGGGCGAGGGCGAGCGCGTCGCGAGCCCCACCCCCGCCGGCAGCTGGGCGATGGCGACGCCCACGCAGGTGAAGATCCCGAACCACACGAGGGCCATCTGCGCGACGTCCGTCCAGATCACCGAGCGGTTTCCCCCGTACACGACGTAGACGATCGTCGCCCCGCCCATGACCGCGATGGTGCCTGGTCTCGCTCCAGCCGAAGATCACCGACAGGACGAGCGAGGGGGCGTAGAGCGTGACCCCGACCGACAGCCCGCGCGAGAGCAGGAAGAGGAGGCTCGTCAGGGTCCGGGTCCGCCCGTCGAACCGGCGCTCCAGGTACTGGTACGCGGTGTAGACGCCGGAGCGATAGAAGAAGGGCACGAGGGTCAGGCTGAGCACGACCATGGCGAAGGGCAGCCCGAAGTAGAAGGCGAGGAAGCTCATGCCCTTCGTGTAGGCCTGGCCCGTGGTGCCCACGAAGGTGATGGCGCTGATCTGGGTGGCCATCACCGACAGGCCGGCCGCCCACCAGCGCATCTCCCGCCCGGCGAGGAAGAAGTCGGAGACGTTGCGCGTCCGCCGCCCCACCCAGACGCCGAAGGCCACGATCCCGGACACGTAGGCGGCCAGCACCACCCAGTCGGCGGGGGCGAGGACGGACGCGTCGGGGCTCAGAACGGCCACCGCGAGAAGAGCGCCAGCAGGGCCATCACCGCGAGGGCCGACGCGAGAACCGCCGCGTGGATCGCCCTCCAGGTGCCGAAGAGGGGCACCCGGTCGTCGCGGCGCTCGGGTGGCGCGGGCTCGGGCATGGGCAGGGTTCCCGAGGGCGGAAAGCGCCCGGGGCGGCCATTATGCGACAATCTCGCCGTGATCACGGGGTTCAACACGGACGTCAAGTTCCGGGGCCTCGTCTACCACGTCCAGACCGAGGACAAGGGCAAGGTCAACCCCCTTATCGAGACGCTCATCTACAAGGGCGGCGAGATCCTCGCCTCGCGGCGCCTGCCCTACGCCGAGATCGTCAAGGGCACCGACGCCGAGGCGGCGATCGGTAGGCTCATGGAGGAGCAGCACAAGGCGATGATCCTCGAGGTGAAGAGCGGGAAGTTCGCCCCGCCCCAGGAGCTGCTCACCGAGGACCTCTCGCTCGACGAGATCGTGCTGGCCTACCTGGCCGCTCGCGCGGCGAGGCAGGCGTAGCCGCCGGAGCCCCTTGTCCCGAGACCCCGAGCACCCGGCACTCGAGGGCCTCCGCGGCCGCGCCGACGAGGAAGACGCCGCCTACGCCGAGGTTCTCGCGGTCGTCGACCGCCTGTCGGCGTTCGCGTTGCCCGCGGAGGCCGCCCCGGAGGTCCGGGAGAGGCTCGAGCGGTTGAACGCGCTCTGGCCCGCGCCGGAGCGCCCGGGGGGCGGCGGCCTCGGAGGCGCCCTCCGCCAGCGTGCCTGGGACGCGGTCGCCCCCGCGATCGAGAAGCAGGCGGCCTTCAACGCCGCCCTCGTCCAGCTGCTCAACGCGTACCTCGCCCAGGCCGACGGCCTGCACGCGCGGCTCCGGGAGCTCGCCGGCGCGCTCGTGCGCTACGCCCAGCGCGTGCAGCCGCTCGTGGACGCCCGCGACCGGGTGGCGACCGCCCTCGCCACCACGCGCTCCGAGCTGGTGCTCGAGGTCTTCGACCGGCGCCTCGAGTCGCTCGGCCGGCGGCTCGAGGGCCTCCTCGCGTTGCGAGACCGGCTGGAGGTCGTGTCGGAGGAGGTGCGGGCGGTCCGTGGCTCCCTCGCCGCCGCGGCCCCGCCGCCCGCGATCGCCGCCGCGGCCTCGCGCGCCGCCGCCGGCTCGGCCTACACCGCCTTCGAGAACCGCTTCCGCGGCAGCCGGGAGGAGATCCGCGCGCGCCTCGAGGAGTACGCCGGCCGCTTCGCCGGTCTCGATCCCGTCGTCGACCTGGGGTGCGGGCGGGGGGAGTTCCTGCAGACCCTGCGCGACCGCGGGATCGCCGCCAGGGGCGTCGAGGGGAACCCGAACGTCGTCCGGGAGTGCCGGGAAGCGGGCCTCGACGTCGTGGAGGGCGACCTCGTGGACTTCCTCCGCGCCCAGTCCGCGGGCTCCCTCGGCGGGGTGTTCGCCTCGCAGGTCGCGGAGCACCTCCCGCCGCCGGTCCTCGGGGCCACGCTGGCCGAGGCCCACCGCGTCCTGCGCCCGGGCGGCCTGCTGCTGCTCGAGACCGTCAATCCCCGTTCGGTGACGGGACTCCTCGAGGTGTACAACCGCGACCTCACCCACGAGCGGCCGCTCCACCCGGACACGCTCCGCTTCGCGGCCGCGGCGGCGGGCTTCGCCGACGTGCGCGTGGAGATGAGGACGCCGGTGTCGGCCGAGGCGCAGCTGCAGCCGGTCCCCACGGACGGCCTGCCCCAGCGCGCCGCCGCCGTCCTCAACGAGAACGTGGCGCGGCTGAACGCGCTGCTCTACGGCTGCCTCGAGTACGCGCTCGTCGCGCGGCGCTAGGCCCTTGCGACTCGCCTTCGTCTCGCCCCTCCCCCCGTCGCCACCGGCATCGCCGACTACGCCGCCGAGCTCTTGGAGCTCCTCGCCGGCGGTCACGACGTCGAGCTCTTCCACGCGCAGGCGGAGGTCGAGGCCGCTCGGCTTCCCGCTGGCGCGTCCTGTCATCCCGCCTCCGAGCTCCTGGCACGCCACCGGGAGCGCCCCTACGACCTCGCCGTCTACCAGATGGGCAACGGGCGAGCCCACGATTTCCTCTACGACGTCGTGTCGCGGCTTCCCGGCCTCCTCGTCCTCCACGACCTCGTGCTGCACCACGCGCGGGCGGCGCAGTTCCTCGAGTCCGAGCCGGTGCGCGCGTGGCGGCGCGACCCGTCGAGCGCCTCGGCGCGGGCGGCGGCGCGACCCTCCCTCGACGCGTGGCGGACCGAGCTGGAGTACAGCTACCCCGGCCGCGGGGAGCGGCTCTACGAGGCCCACCTGGGAACGGTCGGAGACCTCCTGCCCTACGCCTACCCGCTCTTCCGGATCCCGGTGGAGGCCTCGCGGGCGGTGGCGGTCCACAACGCCTTCACGGCCGAGGCGGTCCGCACGGAGGTGCCGGGAGCCGAGGTGGCCCTCGTCCCGATGCCGGCGCAAGCCGTCCCCGTGGCCCCCGCCGACGTGTCGGCGCTTCGGGCGCGACTCGGCTTCGCCGGAGGCGACTTAGTCGTCGGTGTCTTCGGTCTGCTCACCCCGGAGAAGCGCGTCGAGACGGTGGCACGGGCGATGTCACGAGCAGGGGCGTGGGAGCCCCGGCTGCGGCTGCTCCTGGCGGGGCCGGTCGGCGACGCGCCCCGCCTCGAGGCGCTTCTGGACCGGCACGGCCTGAGGGAACGCGCGGTCGTGACCGGCCGCGTGCCGCTGGCCGATCTCGCCACGCACATCGAGGCGGCCGACGTCGTGGCCCACCTGCGCTACCCCACCGCGCGCGAGACCTCGGCGGCGCTCCTGCGCGTGCTCGCCCAGGGCCGAGCGACGATCGTCTCCGACCTGGAGCACCAGGCCGACCTGCCGGAGGACGCGGTCGTGCGAGCGGACGTGACGGACGAGACGGGCGAGCTCACCCGGGCCATCCTGCGCCTCGCCGGCGATCCCGCAGCCCGCGCCCGGCTCGGCGCGGCGGCCGCCAGGCACGTGCGCCGCGCGCACGCGCCGTCGCGCGTGCGGGACGCGTGGGAGGACGCGCTCGAGCGGGCCCGACGCTGCCCGGCCCCGCCGGTCCGGGCGTGGCCGGCCCACTGGCCGCGTCCCCGGCCTGCCTAGCCACGTCGGTGCAGGAATGACGGTGCTATCGTCACCGGAGATGCGACTGAAGGGGACGATCGCACTCGGGTGCGCCAGCGGCCTCCTGGCGTTTGGCTCGGCAGCCGCGTGGGCGCAGACGGCTGGGCCGCTCGCCGGCGTGGTTCGCGACACCACCGGCAGCGTGTTGCCCGGGGTCACGGTGACCGTCACCGGCCCGGCTCTGGTGGCGCCCCGAACGGTGGTCACGGACGAGCACGGCCGATACGCGCTCGAATCGCTCCCCGCGGGCCGCTACCTGGTCACGGCTGCGCTCAGCGGGGTTCGAGCCGTGGAGCACCGAGGTCGAGGTGGGTGCGAGTGGGGCGACGCTCGACGTGGTGCTGGCCATGTCCTCGTTCTCCGAGCGGGTGACGGTGACCGCCACGAAGACGGGCGCCGCCGACATCCAATCGACGCCCATCGCCATCACCGCGCTTCCCGCCAGGACGCTCGAGCAGCTGGGGGTCGAGACGGTCGAAGGCCTCGCCGGCTTCGTGCCCTCGGTCACCGTCTCGCAGAGTCCCGTGGGACTCCGCTGGTGACCATCCGCGGCATCGGCTCGAACTCCGCGGTCGCCGGTGCCGATCCCAGCTCCACGATTCACCTCGACGGCGTCTATCTCGCACGGCCCCGCGATGGCGTGCATGGACCTCCTGGACGTGGAGCGCGTCGAGGTCCTGCGGGGTCCGCAGGGGACGCTCTACGGGCGCAACTCGGTCGGCGGCACGATCAACATCGTCACCCGGCAGCCGACCGACACGCTCGAGACGAGGGTGCGGCTGACCGCCGGCAACTACGACAAGCTCCGCGCCGAAGGCGCCTCGAGCGGGCCGCTCGATCAAGCACAAGGTGATGGGCAGCTTCGCGTTCCTCCGCGGCGTCGCGCGACGGCTTCGTCGAGGATCTCGATCATCCCGACCACTCACTCGGCAGCGAGGACACGTGGGCCGGACGAGGGCAGCTGCGTGTCGTGCTCGGGACCCACGGCGAGCTGCTGCTCTCGGGCGACTATGGTCGCTTCGACGGGAACGCCGCTCACCTACGCCAAGCCGATCGTGGCGAAGCCGGGGTTCAGCTTTCGACAGCCCCACCAGCCTCTGGCAGGTGCGGACGAGCCATCTGGCGTCCGGAAAGAGCATTCAGCAAGGCGTCTCGGCGAGAGCTGACGGTCCGCTTGAACGGCACGACGACGCTGACCAGCCTGACGGCGCATCGACAGTCGGACACTCGTTTCTTCATCGACCCCGACGCGACCGAGCTGTCGGTCGCGACGACCTCTGGCTCCTGACGTCCAGCACCAGGTCTCGCAGGAGCTGACGCTCGCGCAGCAGCACGTCGAGGCTCACCTGGATCGGCGGCGCGTTCTTCTTCGACGAGCAGGATGACGGGCCGGTCGAGATCACGCAGTTTGGTCCTCCCGCGATCCAGATCCGACCCTTCGCGACGGTCGACGCAAGGGCCTGGGCGCTCTTCGGCCAGGCCACCTACAAGCTGTCGAGCCGCGTGTCGCTGACGGGCGGGGTCCGGTACTCGGACGAGCAGAAGGATAACGCACAACCTCGGCGGGGTGTACCGGTTGGACACGGACGTCCTCGCCAATCCGGCCTCGTTCTATGACTTCGTGGATCGAGCCACCTACGACGCCTGGACGCCCAAGGGCAGCCTCCAGGTGCAGGCATCGCGAGACACGTTCGTCTACGTGTCGGCCACCCGGGGCTTCAAGAGCGGCGGACTCAACATCACCGCCCGACAGCCCGGCGGAGCCTTCCGCCCCGAGTTCGCCTGGAGCTACGAAGGTGGCCTGAAGCGCACGATGGCCGAGGGGCGGGTCCGGGTGAACGCGGCGGCGTTCTACAACGACTACCAGGACCTGCAGGTGCAGACGTTCATCCAGACCGGCGTGGTCCTCGTCAGCAACGCCGCATCGGCGACCATCAAGGGCCTCGAGCTCGAGGCGGCGGCGACGGTGGGGCGCGGCCTGCAGCTCGCCGGCTCCGTGTCGTGGCTCGACGCGACCTACGACCGCTACGAAGCCGTCGGGCCGGGTGACGTGAGGGGTGATGCGGCAGGCCACCGCCTGAACAACGCGCCCGAGTGGTCGGGCAGCGGCTCCGCCGTCTACGAGTTCGCCACCGGCCGGGTCCGGGACGGCGTCCGTGCGCGGTGACGTGTCGTGGCAGAGCGGCGTGTTCTTCTCGCCGTTCAACACCGCCATCGAAGCACAGCGTGCGTATGGGCTCGTCCACCTGCGCGCCGGCTTCGAGCCGCGGAGCCGGCGGTGGGAGATGGCCGTCTACGTGCGCAACCTCGGCAACCGGGAGTACCTCACGGGCGCCACCGCGACGAACGTCGGCTTCCCCGCGTTCACCGGACGCCCGGGGGAGCCGCGCCAGTGGGGGACGCAGTTCACGCTGCGCCGCTGACCTGCCGACGGCTCCGAGCTTCACGGAGGGTCCGCGACGCGCGGCGACTCCGTCGAGGGCGGCATGCCCCTCGGAAGACCGTCGCGCGTCGCGGGTCACGATCGAACGCGGGTCGGCGGGTTCAGCGGTTGTGGATCCTCTCCATCACTCCCGTGTTCACGATCGCGACCGGGGTCATCACGGCGATGCGGACCTGGCGCCCGTCGTCCACGATCACGAGCCGATCGGTGATGACCGGGGCACCCGGGAAAGGCTGCAACGTATCGGTCCCGGAGCAGTCCTCGTTCACCTGATACGTCCCCGTGCTCTCCACGTCCGCCTCGACCCCGATCACGGAGCCCTTCACGTTCGAGATCTGCGTGAACTGCCCCTCGCCGTCGTACGTCCGGATGGCGATGCCGATGAACGACTCGATCCCCGGGGGGAAGGGCGGACGCACCGGCCGCGTCCCCTGAGAACTGCAGGCCGTAGGCCCCCCGGAGGCTGGCGTCGCTGCACCCCCGGTGGTTCCGTTCGTCGTCGTCGCGCCGATTGCCGTCACCGAACCCGGTGCCGACGCCTACGCCAAGGGCGGCCAGCACGACCACCCCGAATGCCGCCACCCAACTCATTCGCCGCATGTCGGACTCCTTCCGTCGCGGGCCCGGGCGTCCCTATCGACGCCGGTGCCGCGCGCACCTGAGAGAAGCGGAGGCCGGGCCAAAAAGGGCTCATCGATCTTCCACCGGGGGGTAAGATGGGTCCCCAGGATGGGGGCCACGTCCCGCGAAGGCGACGATGTGACGGGAATGCTCGTGGCCTGGGGGCAGGGCGACCGGGCCGCCGACAGCCGGCTGATCGCGGTCGTGTACGAGGATCTGCGTCGGGTCGCGCGCCGGCGATTGCGCGCGGAGCGGCCCGAGCACTCCCTGGCTCCGACCGCCCTCGTCCACGAGGCGTACCTGCGCCTCGTGGACCTGCGCCGCGTGCGGTTTCAGAACCGCGCGCACTTCTTCGCGATTGCCGCGCGCGTGATGCGGCAGATCCTGGTGGATCACGCGCGCGCGCATGGGGCCGCCAAACGGGGTGGCCCCGCCTGGAAGGTGCCGCTGGCCGACGAGGTCGGCGCGACTTTGCCGCCGGACGTGGACCTGCTCGACCTGGACGCCGCGCTCGGCAAGCTCGCGACGATCGAGCCGCGTCTGGGCGACCTGGTGGTGCTGCGGTTCTTCGGAGGCCTGACCGTCGAGGAGGCGGCCGACGCCCTCGGGCTGTCTCCGGCCACCGTCAAGCGCGATTGGACTCGGGCCCGGGCGTGGCTGTTCCGCGAGCTGCGAGCCGCGGCGCGCGACACGGAGAGGCCGCGCCGCCAGGTGAGCGAGGGCTGACCCGTAGTCACCCGCGATGGCTGCCGACCGCTGGGAACGCGTCTTCGCGCTCTTCGATGCGGCCCTTGCCCGGCCGGAAGCCGACCGCGCGACGTTTCTCTCGAGCGAGTGTGGCGGCGATGCGGGCCTGCGCCAGGAAGTGGAGTCGCTGCTCGTGGCTCATGGCGACGCCCAGGGCTTTCTCTCCGGCCGTCCGCTTCGCACCGGTGAGACGGACGTCGACCCATCCGGTCCCGCCGCACCCATTCTCACGCGTGGGATGCGGCTCGGCGTCTTCGAGGTCGAGAGTCTCGTCGGAGCCGGAGGGATGGGCGAGGTCTACCGGGCCCGCGACACGCGGCTCGATCGCCACGTCGCGATCAAGGTGCTGTCGCCTGACGCCGCAACCGATCCGCGCAGCCGGGTGCGCTTTGCCTACGAAGCCCGCGCCATCGCGCGACTCTCTCATCCGCGCATCTGTGCCCTCCATGAGATGGGCCATCACGACGGGGTCGACTTCCTCGTCATGGAGTATCTCGACGGCGAGACGCTGGCGGCTCGGCTGCGCCGAGGGCCGCTGCCCCTCGCGGAGGCGGTGCGCACGGCGGTCGAGATCGGCGAGGCTCTCGCCGCCGCCCATGCGCAAGGCATCGTCCATCGCGACCTGAAGCCGGGCAACGTCATGCTGACGAAGGGCGGGGCGAAGCTGCTCGACTTCGGGCTGGCGCGCCTTCGCGCCCACGCCGGGGCCGGCCCAAAGACGCCGGCAGGTGCAGGGACCGGCACCGAGACGATGCCCGGGCTCGTGGTGGGCACGCTGCGGTACATGGCGCCCGAGCAGCTCGAGGCAAAGGAGGTCGACGCACGCGCCGACATCTTCGCGTTCGGCGCCGTGCTCTACGAAGTGATCTCGGGCAGGAAGGCGTTCGAGGAGACCAGTCAGGCACGGCTGATCTCCGCCATCCTGTCGTCCGAGCCTCCGGCGCTTTCCGTGCTCCAGCCGCTGACGCCACCCGCTCTCGAGCGGGTGATTCGAACCTGTCTGGCGAAGGACCGCGACCAGCGGTGGACGAGCGTCCATGACGTCCTGCTGCAGCTGGAATGGATCGCCCAGGATGGATCGTCCGGGGCGGTCCCCGGAGACGCCATCGGGAAACGGCGCCGCGACTCTCTCGCATGGACGGTCGCGGCGATCGCCGTCCTCACGGCGGTCGTGCTCTGGGGCTGGACGCTCCGACGCCCGATACCGGACGTGCGCACGCACGTGCTGTCCGTGTTGCCGCCCCCGGGTGCGTCGCTCGCCACGGACGAGGCGCCCGCCATCTCGCCCGACGGCCGCCGGCTGGTGTTCGTCGGGCACGACGCCTCCGGCAGGCAACTGCTCTACACGCGTGCGTTCGACGCGGCCACGTCCGCGGAGCCGCTGGCGAACACCGATGGCGCCTCGTTGCCCTTCTGGTCACCGAACAGCCAATCGGTCGGGTTCTTCGCCCAGGGCAGGCTCAAGAGGGTCGACCTGGAAACGAGACAGATCCAGACGCTCGCCGACGCGGGGGGCGCCCGAGGCGGCACCTGGAACCAGGACGACGTCATCCTGTTCGTGCCACGTCCCGGGACCGGTGTGTACCGCGTTTCCGCGGCGGGAGGCCCGCCCACGCCCCTGAAGATCGACGCTCAAGGGACCTGGTTCCCTTCCTTCCTCCCGGACGGCCGGCACTTCCTGTTCTTCTCTCCGGCGCCCAGCCAGCCCGAGAACGCCGGCGTGTTCGTCGCCTCGCTCGATTCGAGTGCGGCCACGCGGCTGGTCACCACTCGATCCACGTGCGCTTCATGCGACGCCCGGATATCTCCTCTTCTGGCGGGAAGGGACGCTCGTGGCGCAGGCGTTCGACGCAGCAAGTCTCGAAGTGCGCGGGAATCCCGTATCGGTCGCGAACGGAGTGGGACTCAATTCGCTCACGAACCAGGGGCTGTTTTCCGTATCGGACTCCGGCACGCTCGTGTTCTTCGCGGGCGCCGTCGGCCAGTCGGAGCTCGTGTGGGTCGATCGAGCCGGCCGGCGAATCGGGGAGGCCGGGCCGAGCGGCATCTTCAACAGCTTGTCGTTGTCCCCCGATGCCAAGAGAGTCGTCTACGACCAGGCCGAGCCCCGCAACCGGACCCTCGATCTGTGGCTCCTCGATTTCGCCAGAGGCGTCCCTTCCCGGCTGACGTTCCATCCGTCTCACGACATGTTTCCGCTCTGGTCGCCCGACGGCACCCGCATCGCGTTTTCCTCCCTCCGCGAGCCCCCGGTTCAGTTGTACGAGCTGAACGCGAACGGCGCGGGGACCGAGCAGCTTCTTCTCAAGACCAACTTCCCGAAGAGCGCCTCGGGGTGGTCCAGCGACGGACGCCTGCTCTTCTACGACACCATGCATCCGCAGACCAGCGGCGACATCTGGGTCCTGCCGCTCGTCGGCAAGCGCGAGCCGTATCCGGTCGTCCGCACGGCGGCCGACGAGCACTACGGCACGCCTTCGCCGGACGGGCGGTGGCTGGCCTACGTCTCGAACGAGACCGGCGCCTACGAGGTGTACGTCGAGGCGTTTCCCGCGACCGGGTTCAGGCGGCAGATTTCGACCCTGGGCGGCTTCGAGCCGCACTGGCGACCTGACGGCAAGGAGCTGTTCTACCGGGCGCTCAATCAGACGTTGATGGCGGTGGGCGTGAAGAGCAAGCCGACGACCCTGGAATTCGGTCCACCCAAGACGCTCTTTGCGACCCGCATCCAGTGGACGGAGATTCAGGCGGTGGCCCACCACTATGCGGTCGCCCCCGACGGTCAACGCTTCCTGATGATCAGCGCGACCGACGAAGCACAGTCCGTGCCGATCACGGTCGTGGTCAACTGGACCGGGTCTCTGAAGCACTAGAGACCCGCCCCGAAACAGTTGCCCCGGCACGGACGACCATGTAAGAGGGCGATCGACGGGCGCAGACTTGCCGGCCATGGCCGAAAGCGCAGCCGCGGCGCCGCGGTCCGCTCCGGGCGGATCGACATTCGTCGAGCTCTGGCGGCGGAAGTCCACGTAGGTAATACAAGGGCGGTCCCCTCGTCAACAAGCCTCCTCGGGGGGGCCCATCCCGGGGCGCTCACCAACCCCGACGGGCCCCGGACTGGCTCGCTGGCCCTTCACGGGAGGATGCCTGGTGGCCTTGATCGGCTCGAGCCGGCGAGGGGGCTGAACCGCCTACGGGTCCATGAGGTCCTTCCCACTCACTGGAAGTAGCCGTTGACGTCGAGGATGAAGTGCGCGGTCGTCCCTCCGGCCTGCGCGCAGTAGACGGCCAGCTCCCCCGCAGCGTTGAGGGAGACGATCGCGTGCTTGCCCGGAGCCGAAGCTGGCGCGTTGGCACGTTACGGTCCCGGCGGCATGGGCGCAGTTCCAGTCGGCTCCCGTAGCGCTCACGAACGAGGTGCCGGCAGGCAGAGTGTCCGTCATCACCTGCACCGTCGCCATGTCGGGCCCGGCGTTGCTGACCGTCAGGGTGGGCTCGCTACCGGGAGCGCCTCTACGACCTCGCCGTCTACCAGATGGGCAACGGGCGAGCCCACGATTTCCTCTACGACGTCGTGTCGCGGCTTCCCGGCCTCACCCGCTCTTCCGCATTCCGGTAGGGGCCTCGCGGGCGGTGGCGGTCCACACGCCACGGCCGAGGCGGTCCGCACGGAGGTGCCGGGAGCCGAGGTGGCCCTCGTCCCGATGCCGGCGCAGGCCGTCCCCGTGGCCCCCGCCGACGTCGCGGCACTTCGGGCGCGACTCGGTTTCGCCGGAGGCGACGTGGTCGTCGGTATCTTCGGTCTGCTCACCCCGGAGAAGCGCGTGAGACGGTGGCACGGGTGATGTCACGAGCAGGGGCGTGGGAGCCCCGGCTGCGGCTGCTCCTGGCGGGTCCGGTCGGCGACGCGCCCCGCCTCGAGGCGCTTCTGGACCGGCACGGCCTGAAGGGGCGCGCGGTCGTGACCGGCCGCGTGCCTCTGGCCGATCTCGCCACGCACATCGAGGCGGCCGACGTCGTGGCCCACCTGCGCGTCCAACCCTGGGTGGATCCGGGGAGTCACGTCCCGTACGATGCGTTGTTTCTGTTGTTTACCGATTGTGGTCATTATGCACATTCCCGGTAGCGTCTCAAGGCCGCCGGGCGGACTCTGCGGGCGACTTATGCACCGAATCTCTCCGGCGAGGTCCTGACGTGATCGGCCAGACCGTCTCGCACTACCGGATCCTGTCGAAGATGGGCGCCGGCGGGATGGGTGTGGTGTACGAGGCGGAGGACCTGAACCTCGGCCGGAAGGTGGCGCTCAAGTTCCTGCCGGAAGCGCTCGAGAGCCCGGGGGCGCTGGAGCGGTTCCGGCGTGAGGCGCGCGCGGCCTCGGCGCTCAACCACCCCCACATCTGCGTGGTGCACGACCTCGGGGAGCACGAGGGAAAGCCCTTCATCGCCATGGAGCGGATGCAGGGCCACACGCTCAAGCACCTGGTGTCCGGACGGCCGTTGGCCGTCGAGCGGGTGCTGGAGCTGGGCTCGCAGCTGGCGGACGCGCTGGAGGCGGCCCACGCGGCGGGGATCGTGCACCGGGACGTCAAGCCCGCGAACGTGTTCGTGACGGAGCGCGGGGAGGCGAAGCTCCTCGACTTCGGCCTGGCGAAGGTGCTGGAGGAGGTGGCGGAGGGCTCGGCAGCTCGAGACGGCGCAGCACCTGACGCAAGCGGGGTCGACGCTGGGGACGGTGGCGTACATGTCGCCGGAGCAGGCGCGGGGGGAGGCGCTCGACGCGCGGACCGATCTCTTCTCGCTGGGTGTGGTGCTCTACGAGATGGCGACGGGCCGTCTTCCCTTCGAAGGCAGGTCGACGGCGGAGATCTTCAAGGGGGTCCTGGCCGACACCCCGCCTTCTCCGACGGGCGTCAACCCGGAGGTCCCCGCGGAGCTGGAACGGATCATCCTCAAGGCGCTGGAAAAGGACCGCGCCCTGCGCTACCAGCACGCTTCGGAGATGCGGGCGGACCTCGAAGCGGCTGCTTCGGGACACGGCCTCGGGTCGGGCACCTCTGGCGGGGAGTGCGCGCGTGGCGCCGGCCTTGTCGTCGCGACGCGGGCTCGTCGTGGGCGCTGTCGTGGCGGCACTGGCCCTGGTGCTGGGCGGGGTGTGGCTGGCGCGGCGGGGAAGCGGCACCGCCACGCCGCCCACCGGCGCTTCGGTCTCGAAGCGGTTGGCGGTGCTCCCCTTCGAGAACCTGGGCGCGGCGGAGGACGGGTACTTCGCGGACGGGATGACAGACGAGGTGCGGAGCAAGCTCGCGGGGTTGTCCGGCCTCGCGGTCATCGCGAGCGGCAGCGCGAGCCAGTACAAAGCCACGACCAAGCCGCCCGAGCAGATCGCCAGGGAGCTGGGGGTCGGCTATCTCCTGGTCGCCAAGGTCCGCTGGCAGAAGTCCGGAAAGGCGAGCCGGATCCGTCTGACGTCCGAGCTGGTGGAGGTGGCGGGAGGAGGCGCGCCGACCACGCAATGGCAGGAGGCGTTCGAAGCCGACCTCTCGGACGTGTTCCGAGTGCAGGGAGAGATCGCGACGAAGGTGGCGCAGGCGCTGGAAGTTGCCCTGTCCGGGAAGGAGCGCGGGCTCCTCACGGCACGTCCCACGTCGAACCTCGCGGCGTACGACGCCTACCTCAAGGGACTGGAGATCGAGAAGGGGAGCCTGCGCGCGCAAGGCGCGGTGGCGCAGTACGAGCAGGCGGTGGCGCTGGATCCCGGTTTTGCCCTGGCCTGGGCCAGGCTCTCCATGCGACATTCCTGGAACTACACCTCGCCGGAGGAGGCGGAGGCGGCGCGGACGGCGGCGGAGCGGGCCCTGGAGCTGGCACCCAGCATGCCCGAGGCGCACCGTGCCCTCGGGGTCTACTACAACCGCGTCAGGCATGACCCCAAGAAGGCCCTCGAGGCGCTCGCGCGTGGGCTGAGCCTCGCCCCCGACGACGCGGGCCTCCTCCTGGTACTGGGCGCCATCGAGCGACAGCTTGGGCGGTGGGACGACACGCTCGGGCACCTGCGCCGGGCGCGGGATCTGGACCCTCGCTCGTGGAGGGTCGCGAATGTGCTCGGCGCCACTCTGCTCCGGCTGCGACGTACCGCCGAGGCGCGCGAGGCGATCGACCGTGGCCTCGTCTTCGCCCCGGCGCACCTCAACCTGATCCGCATGAAGGCGATGACCTCTCTCCAGGGGGGGGACCTCGCGGGGGCACGGGCGGTGTTGGCCGCGGCACCGAAGGAGGTGGAGCCGACGGCCCTCGTGGTCGAGTTCGCCACGGGTGACGACCTCTACTGGGTCCTCGACGGCGCGCAGCGCGACGTGTTGCTGCGCCTGACGCCGGGGGCGTTCAACGGCAACCGCGGGGAATGGGGGCTCACCCTCGCGCAGGCGTGGGCGCTGCGTGGGAACCAGGCGAAGGTCCGCGAGTACGCCGAGGAGGCGAGAAAGGACTTCACCGCGGCGGTGCCGGAGGCCCGGGGCGGGGAGCCCGATGTCTACCTGGGCCTGGCGCTGGCCTACCTGGGCCGCAAGGCCGAGGCGATCCGTGAGGCAGAGGGGAGTGTGGCGCTCGGGCCGATCGAGAGGGAACCTTTCGAGGGCCCGGACATCCAGCACCAGGCCGTGCGGATCCACATCCTGCTCGGCAACCACGGGCGAGCGCTGGACCTGCTGGAGCCGTTGCTGAAGGTCCCGTACTACCTCACGCCCGCCTGGCTGCGCATCGACCCCAACTTCGACCCGCTGCGCGGCAACCCCCGCTTCGAGAAGCTCGCGCACGGGACGTAGAAGCTAGGCCCGGCCCTTCCTCCCGGACCCGAGGGCGCGATCGAGTCGCTCGCGCGCGGCGGGGTCGAGGTTCTGGAACTCCACGCCGACGCCCCAGGAGCGGGCCCTCCCTTGCGCGCGCGGCACGCAGCCGCACACGCGCGCGTGGACGTCGGCCTTCTCGCCCCCGACCACGAGGCGGAGTTCCAGGATCGATTCCGGAGTGAGGGGGACCGGGGCTTCGAGCATCAGCCCTTGGGGCCCGATGTTGACGAGCCGGGAGCCGATGACGAGGACGGGCTCCGCGAGCTCGCCCGGCTCGAGGCGGGGGGCTCGGCGGCGCTCCAGCCCGTTCGGTCCGGTCGGCCGGCGCTCAGCGCTCACGGCACCTCGCGGGCCACACGGAAGCCGAAGTCGGCCGCGCGCGTCTGCGGCAGGAGCCCGCCCCGCGCCGACGGCGGGACGTCGCGCACGTGCCGGCGCCAGGAACCCCCCCGGCTCGCGCGCTTCTCGCCCTTCTCCGGCCCCCGCGGGTCGTACCGGCGGGTCGTTCGGTAGGCGTCGGGCGCGTACCAGTCGTGACACCACTCGTGGACCACGGTGCCCACGTCGAGGAGGCCCCAGCCGTTGGCCGTGCCCCGCCCCACCGGCCAGGGCCCCGAGAGCGGAGGCTCAGGGACCTCGCCGCGGGGCACCTCACGCCCCCAGGACGTCAGGGCCCCCTCGATCCCTCCACGGGCCGCGTGCTCCCACTCCGCCTCCGTGGGCAAGCGCCAGTGGCCGCCCAGCGTCTCGCACAGCCAGCAGCAGTAAGCCATCGCTTCGAACCAGGTGACGCCCACAACGGGCTGCTCCGGATCCCAGAACCACGGGTCCTTCCACCATGGGGGCTCGGGCACCCGGCGCGCCGCGAGAAACCAGGCGTACTCCAGGTTGGTCACGGGCGTGCGCCCCACCCGCAGGGGACGCACCTCCACCTCGTGGGCGGGTCGCTCGTCCGGCCGACCCTCCTCCGAGCCCATGACGAACCGACCGCCCGGAACGAAAACCGTAGACGGGGCGATGACGGAGTGTCGGCTTGGGGCCAGTGCTGCGACTGCCATTGCTCACTCCCCAAACGCAAAGCGAATACGCATTCGGATGTCGCGTTCTGAGTCTCTCACAAGAATCTTGTCTTGAGGCTCGGTTACGCGGCATAATATGACACGTCACTTGAGATTCGTCCAGGAAAAAGTCGAGGGGGAGCGGAGCCCATGAGGTTCCTGCTGGCCGGCACCCTGGCAACGCTGACCGTGGCCGGTCTCGCGGCGATACGGCCCGCCGTCCTGACGGATGACGAGCGTGCGGCGGCACGCGCCATCCGGGAGAACCGGATGCGCGCCGACATCCGGTTCCTCTCGAGCGACCTTCTCGAAGGGCGCGGCCCGTCCACCCGGGGAGACCGCCTCGCCCGCGCCTATCTCGCTTCGCGCTTCGAGGCGATCGGGCTCGAGCCAGGGGCTCCCGGGGGATCGTGGGAGCAGCCGTTCGACCTCGTCGGCGTGACCGCGGCCGGCCCGGACCGCCTGCGCGTCTCGAAGGGCGCGGCCGGCGAGGACCTTCGGCTCCTCCGGGACTACGTCGCCTGGTCGGGCGTGCAGTCACCCGTGGCGCGTCTCGACGGGGCCGAGATCGTGTTCGTCGGCTACGGGATCGTGGCCCCCGAGCACGGGTGGGACGACTACAAGGGAGCGGACCTCCGCGGCCGCGTCCTGCTGTTCTTGAACAACGAGCCGGAGGCGGACGCGCGGCTCTTCGCCGGAAAGCGCCGGCTCTACTACGGCCGCTGGGACTACAAGTGCGAAATGGCGGCGAAGCTCGGCGCCGCGGGCGCCGTCATCCTCCACACCGACGCCTCGGCCGGCTACGGGTGGCCGGTGGTCCTTGCCTCCTGGACCGGCGAGCAGCTCGACCTGCCCGCCGTCCCCGGCGAGCCGGCTCTCGCGGTGAAAGCCTGGGTGACGGAGGAGGCGGGGCGGCGCATCGCCCGCCTCGGCGATCAGGACCTCGAGGCGCTCCGGGCCGCGGCCGAGCGGCGCGACTTCCGCCCGGTGCCGCTCGGGGTTCGGGTGAGCGTCTCGCTCAGGAACGAGGTCTCGCGCCGTACCAGCGCGAACGTGATCGGCCTCCTTCGCGGCCGCGACCCGGAGCTCTCGCGCGAGGCCGTCGTCTACACCGCTCACCACGACCACTACGGCACGAAGCCCGGCCCGTCGGGAGAGACCGTCGTCTACAACGGGGCGCTCGACAACGCGTCGGGCGTCGCCTCCCTGCTGGCGATCGCCGAGGCCTTCGCCGCGCTGCCGCAGCGACCGCGCCGGTCGATCCTGTTCGCCGCGGTGGCAGCGGAAGAGCAGGGCCTGCTCGGCTCGGGGTACCTGGCGGCGCACCCGCCGGTGCCGGCGGGTCGGCTCGCCGCCGACATCAACCTGGACGGCATGAACATCTGGGGGCGCACGCACGACGTCCCCGTGGTGGGCCTCGGCAAGTCCTCTCTCGACGACTGGATCCGCGCCATCGCGGAGACGCAGGGGCGGGTCGTGGTCCCGGAGGCCTTCCCGGACAAGGGGGCCTACTACCGTTCCGACCACCTCAGCTTCGCCCGCGTCGGCGTGCCCGCGGCCTTCCTCGACGCGGGTACGGAGGTTCTCGGGAAGCCCCCGGGGTGGGGTCGCGCGCGCCAGCGGGAGTGGGAAGCGGCCCACTACCACCAGCCGACCGACGACCTGACCGCAGACTGGGACTTCTCCGGCGCGGTCGAGGACGCACGCCTTCTCTTCCACCTCGGCACGAAGGTGGCGGACACTCCGCTCGCCCCGTCGTGGCGGCCGGGCGACGAGTTCGAGGCGGCCCGCCGCAAGGCCCTCGCCGAGCTCGGCCGGTAGGCGTGCGCGGCCTCTGGCTCGAGGAGCGCGCCCTCCGGCTGCGCGACGACCTTCCCCGGCCCTCGCCGCCGGCCGAGGAGGCGCTCGTGCAAGTGCGCCTCGCCGGCGTGTGCAACACCGACCTCGAGCTCGTGCGCGGGTACTACCCGTACACGGGCGTCCCCGGACACGAGTTCGTGGGGGTGGTGGAGGAGGCGGGCGCGGCCACCGGCTGGGTCGGCCGCCGCGTGGTCGGCGAGATCAACGCGGCCTGCGGGGCGTGCCCGACCTGCCTCGCCGGCCGCCGCACCCACTGCGAACGACGGACGGTCCTCGGCATCGTCGGGCGTGACGGGGCGTTCGCCACGCACCTGCGCCTGCCCGTGGGGAACCTGCACGCGGTCCCCGACGGAGTGCCCGACGACGTGGCCGTGTTCACCGAGCCCACCGCCGCGGCCCTCCAGATCCAGGAGCAGGTGCGCGTCTCGCCCGCCGATCGCGTCGTCGTGATCGGGGCCGGCAAGCTCGGGAACCTCGTGGCGCAGACGCTGGCCGCGACGGGATGCCGGCTGCTCGTCGTCGGCCGCGGCCCGCGGCCCGTGGCCCTCCTCGCCGCGCGCGGGATCCAGACTGCGACCGCGGAGGGAATCGAGCCGAGGCGCGCCGATCTCGCGGTGGAGTGCACCGGAAACCCCGAGGGCCTCGAGCTCGCCCGTCGGGCGGTTCGCCCGCGCGGCACGATCGTGCTCAAGAGCACCTACCACGGGAAGGCCGCGATCGACATGGCCCCGCTCGTGGTGGACGAGATCACCCTCGTCGGCTCGCGGTGCGGGCCGTTCGCCCCGGCGCTTCTCGCCCTCGCCCGAGGCGACGTGGACCCCCGGCCCCTCGTCGAGGCCCGCTACCCGCTCCGAGACGCGGTAGCCGCCTTCGCCCACGCCGCCCGCCCTGGGGCCCTCAAGATCCTCGTCGACTGCTAGCTTGGCTGCCAGGAAGAAGGTCATGGGTGGAATCTCCCATGACCGCAAAGAGCGCATAGTAGGACGCGATGACAATCGTCACGACGGGATAGAAGGCGCGGTCGCGATCCAGGCCGAGGCCGGTGGCAAACAGCCCCACCGCGAATGCCAGTAACGCTCCGATCACCAATGCCACGCCACACCTCCTTGCCGGTCCTGGGTGTGGACCGAGCGGCTGCTCGTCTCCTTGCGGCCGGTGCGCGTCGCTCAGAAGCTCCCCATCGGGTCCAGGACCGGGCGGGAGACGGTGATATCGCTCGGCAGGACTTCGTGGCTGCGCTCCGCCGTGAGGGCGCGACCCTTCGACAGCCACCAGAACCGCGCTTCGTCGTCGGTCCAGGAAGAGACCCCGCAGCGCTCGAGCGCCGCCACGGCCAACGCGGCCGTCTGCGGCCGTTGGGCCGGGTCCTTCGCAAGGCACGCCAGGACCCAGGCCTCGAGGGCGGCGGGCAAAGCGCGCCCGAGCCGATCCGACGGCGGCACAGGCGTAGTGTGTAGGTGATGGCCGCAGATCTCGATGACCGTGCGGCCCTCGAACACGTGCTGTCCCGTCAGCAGGAAGTACGCAACCGCCCCGACCGCGTAGAGATCCGAGCGGGCGTCCGCGCCCGGCGAGCGGATCGCTTCAGGGGCGAGGTAGTGCGGCGTACCGACGAGGGCGGCCTCGTGACTTAGCCCGTCCTCGTCCTCGAGGTCCTTGACCAGGCCGAAGTCCACCACCTTCGCCACGTCGGGCAGCCCGCCACGCTCGCACAGGATGACGTTCCCGGGCTTGACGTCGCGGTGCACAAGGCCGATGCCGTGGGCTTCGGCGAGGGCCCCGAGCACCTGGCGCAAGACATGCGCCACGCGCGCCGGTGGCTGCGGGCCGTCGCCAGCGACGAGCTCGTCGAGCGTCAGCCCGTCGAGGTACTCCATCGCATAGTAGAAGACGCCGTCCGGCGTCCGACCGAAGTCGAAGACCGAGACCGTGTTCGGGTGGCTGAGCCCGGCCGTGAGCTGCACCTCACGCTCGAAGCGTCGCAGGCTCGCCTCGCCCATCCGCTCGGGCCTGAGCAACTTGACCGCGGTCGGCCGCCGCAGCATCGCGTGGCGCGCCCTGTAGACGACACCCATCCCGCCCTCGCCGAGCTTCTCCTCGAGCGTGTACTGCCCCAGCTGGCGCGCGTGGCGGACCTCGCGCCGGAGCCCATAGATGACCGCCGAGCCCGCGGTGGCGACGGTGATGACGGCAAGAAGCCACATGACCTTCCAAACCGAGAGGCGCACGGTCTCGGTGGCCAGCGAGTAGACGGCCAGGGGCAGGGCAGCGACGGCGCTCACGGCGAGCGTCCGCCGTGCCGAGCTGGGGATGAAGATCGACCGCATGAAGAGGATCAGGTTGACGTGCAGGAGCACCACCATGCCGCGCAGATCGGCCTCCGGGATTGAGCCCGACGGCACGAGGAGGACCAGCGTCCCCAGCGCCAGGAGCAGCAGGACGTCGAGGGCGCGCAGTGCCTTCTGGGAACGCGGGCCGCGCCGGCAGTACAGCCATGTCCCCCCCATGAGCACCGTGACGGCCGCGACCGACGCGTGCCCTGCCGGCGTCAGCGGGTTCTCACGACCGAGGCGGGCGAGCACTTGGCCGACGGTGTAGAAGGCGGCCGCGATCACGAAGGCGATGCCGCCGAAGAGACGCAGCCTGTCCTGCAGCAGACGTCCCTCGAGGGACTCGGCTCCGCTCGAGGATCCGGACGGAGCTTGCGGCCGGAGCACCCCAGGGGACATTGCGCCAGTATAGCGAGCGGCAGGCTCGGAGCCTCGGCCGGCGGTGGCTGCGGCTTGGCGCGCCGGCTCGCGCGGGTCCTGTTCCCGTGAGGTCGAGGAGAGACACGTTCCGGGTCAGCTCGAACCCTGCCAGCCATGGCCGGTTACGCGACCGCTCGATCGTTCGCGTCTCCTGGAAGACCTCGGCGAAGCACGTGTACACGCGCAGGCCGCCGTAGAGGATGCCGCGGGCCTGCTGCCGAGCCGGGGTGCTTGCCGGGGGCGGCAACGGAACGGGCACTTCCGCCCGGATCCCGGCGCGCCAGTGAGCTCGGAAAGAGCGCGCGTAGTCCGGGCTAGCGCGGGTCCTTCCAGGCCACGCGGCCGCCCACGATGGTCATCGCCGGCCAGCCCTTGAGGATCCAGCCGCCGAAGGGCGTGTTGCGGCCGCGGCTCTCGAACCGCGCCGGGTCCACCTGGCGCTTCTTCGCGAGGTCGAGGACCGTCAGGTCCGCGGGCGAGCCCGGGGCGAGCGTCCCCCCGGGCAGGCCGAGCACGCGGGCCGGGTTCGCGGAGAGGAGCGCCACGAGGTGGGGCAGCTCGACGAGGCCGGCCCCGACGAGCCGTGCGAGACAGAGGGCCACCGCGGTCTCGAGGCCGACGACGCCGTTCGCCGCCTGGTCGTACTCCACCTTCTTGTCGTCCACGGTGTGTGGGGCGTGGTCGGTGGCGATGCAGTCGATCGTGCCGTCGAGGAGCCCGGCGAGCACCGCCTGACGGTCCGCCTCGGAGCGCAGGGGCGGGTTCATCTTGGTGTTCGTGTCGTAGCCCGACTCCCGCACCGCTTCGTCGGTGAGGAAGAGGTGGTGCGGGGTGACCTCGGCGGTGACCCTCACCCCGCGCGCCTTCCCCCGCCTCACCGCGTCCACCGAAGCCGCCGCCGAGAGGTGCGCGACGTGCACGCGGCCGCCGGTGAGCTCGGCGAGCAGCACGTCGCGCTCGACCATGATGGCCTCGCCCGCGGCCGGCTGGCCGCGCAGGCCCAGCATCGTCGAGACCGGCCCCTCGTTCATGCACGCCTTCTCGGCGAGGGTCGGCTCCTCGCAGTGGTCGATCACCGCGAGGTCGAAGGCCTTCGCGTACTCGAGGGCTCGCCGCATCATCCGCGCGCTCGCCACCGGCCGGCCGTCGTCGGAGACGGCCACGCAGCCGGCCTCCTTCAGGTCGCCGTACTCCGCAAGGTCCTCGCCCTTCTGGCCGCGGGTGATGGCCCCGATCGGGTAGACGCGCGTAGCCCCCTCGGCGCGCGCCTTCTCCACGATCGCCCGGGTGATCCCCGCGGTGTCGTTGACGGGGTCGGTGTTGGGCATGGCGCAGACCGCGGTGAAGCCCCCCGCCGCCGCCGCTCGGGTGCCGGTGGCGATCGTCTCCTTGTCCTCGCGCCCCGGCTCCCGCAGATGGGTGTGGATGTCGATGAAGCCCGGGCAGACCACGAGGCCCTTCACCTCGACGACCTGGGCGCCGCGGGCCTGGACGCGCGGGCCCACCTCCTCGATCGTGCCCTCCGCGATCATCACGTCGAGGGTCGCGTCGAGACCCTGGGCGGGGTCGATCACCCGCCCGCCCTTGAGCAGCAGCCGGCTCATGACGCCGCCTCCGCGCTCCCGCCGAGGAGCAGGTACAGGACCGCCATGCGGACGGCCACGCCGTTCGTCACCTGGTCGAGGATCACCGAGTACGGCCCGTCGGCGACCTCGCTCGCGATCTCCACCCCGCGATTCATCGGGCCGGGGTGCATGACGAGGACGTCCTTCTTCGCCCTCCGCACCCGCTCCTCGGTGAGGCCGAAGTGGCGGTGGTACTCGCGGGTGGTCGGGAAGAAGCCTCCCGACATGCGCTCCATCTGGATGCGCAGCATCATCACCACGTCCGCGCCCTCGACCGCCTCGTCGATGCGGTACGTGACCGGCGCCATCGCCTCGATGCCCGGGGGCACGAGCGTGGGTGGGCCGCACAGGACGACGGAGGCCCCCATCTTGGCGAGGAGCCACAGGTTCGACCGGGCCACGCGGCTGTGCAGGATGTCGCCCACGATTGCGACGCGCAGGCCCTTGAGCCGCCCCTTACGCTGGCGCATGGTGAGCGCGTCGAGGAGAGCCTGCGTCGGGTGCTCGTGCGCGCCGTCCCCCGCGTTCACCACCGAGAAGCGACAGTGGCGAGCGAGGAAGTGCGGGGCTCCGGAGCTGCCGTGCCGCATGATCACCATGTCCGGGTTCATGGCCTCGAGGTTCTTCGCGGTGTCGAGGAGGGTCTCCCCCTTCGTCACGCTCGAGGCGGCGGTGGCGATCGAGAGGCTGTCCGCCGACAGGACGCGCTCGGCGACCTCGAAGGAGGACCGCGTGCGCGTCGACGCCTCGTAGAAGAGGTTGATGACCGTCTTGCCGCGGAGGGCGGGGACCTTCTTGATCGGCCGGTCGAGGATCTCCTTGAGCCCGTCCGCGGTGTCGAGGATCGTCTGGATGTCCTGGGCCGGGAGCGGCTCGATGCCCAGGAGGTGCCGGTGCGGAAAGCTCACCTCTTCCTCCGCGGCGCCGAGGCGGGGACGACCTTCGCCCGCGCCTTTCGGGCCTTCGCCGCGGGCCGGGCGGCGTCCGGCGGCTTCTGGATCAGGACCACCTCGTCCTTCCCGTCCTCCTCGCGGACCCGCACCTCGACCGCCTCCTCGCGCGACGTCGAGAGCGATCGGCCCACGTAGTCGGCGCGGATGGGCAGCTCGCGGTGGCCGCGGTCCACGAGCACGGCGAGCTCGATGCGCGCGGGGCGGCCGAAGTCTATGAGCTGGTCGAGGGCGGCGCGGACGGTGCGGCCGGTGAAGAGGACGTCGTCGACGAGCACCACGGTGCGGTCGTCGATCGAGAAGAGGATGTCGGTGCCCTTGGTGATGGGCTGCGCGGCGAGGCTCGTGAAATCGTCCCGGTAGAGCGAGATGTCGAGGGCGCCCACCGCCGGCTCCTTTCCCGCCGCCGCGGCGATCGTGCGAGCGAGGCGCCGGGCGAGGGGCACGCCGCGGCTGCGGATGCCCACGAGGGCGAGGCGCTTCGTGTCCGGGTGGCGCTCGAGGATCTCGTGCGCGAAGCGCGAGAGGGTCCGGGCCATCCGGCCCGCGTCCATGAGGATGACGCTCGGCAAAGCGCGCGCATGCTACCCCGTCGGGCCCCGGCGGACAAGGCCCGGCTCGGCCCGGCTCGGCCGGGTCGGCCGGGTCAGCCGAGAATCGCGCCCAGGCCGGCGGCTTCGAGGGCGCGGGAGGAGATGGCCCCCGCCGACAGCAGCGTGCCGTCGATGTCGAAGAGGACGAGCCGGCGCCTCACGGGCGCTCCTCGGGAAGGGGGGGCAGGTCGTCGAGGGGCGCGCCGGGCGCCGCCGGGGCCACCGCGAGGCTCTCGTAGCTCGGGATGAAGGTGACCGGGTTCTCCTGTGCGAAAGCGGGATCGAGGATCTCCGTGAGCACCCGCCCCTCCATGTCCCGTGCGACGGGCAGCCCCATGAGGTAGAGGATCGTCGGCGCGACGTCGAGGACCGTTGCGCCCGCCGGAGTCGCCCCGGGCCGGATCCCCTCGCCCGCGACGAGGAGGACGCCGTCGGGCGCCCCGCCGTGCGAGGCGGCGCCGACCGCGGTGCCGGTCAGCACGCCGACGAGGCGCCGCCAGAGAGGCGTCGGCGCGAGCCCGTGGCCGGAGAGGACGACGAGCACGTCGCCGGGCCCGAGGTGCCTCTCGATCTCCCCCACCCAGCTCTCCACGAGCGAGGCATAGCGGCCGAGCACGCGGCCGTAGCGGCGCCCCTCGTCGGCGCTGACGTCGCCGAACGCCTCGGGGTGCGCGTACCGGTAGAAGAGGTGGCCCGCCGCGTCGTAACCCTGAAACGAGACGACGAGGAGCGCGGGGGAGTAGGCCTGCCGCAGCACCTGCGCGACCCGGGCGTAGGTGAGGTCGGGGGCCAGCGATTCCTCGGCCAGCGCTCGCACGAGAGGGTCGTCGAGCGGAGCGGTGACCCGGTTGGCGGCGCCCGCCAGGTCGGCGAGGAGGGCGGGGTCGAGGTCCCGCGCAGAGACCACGCGCGCGCCGATCTCGGGGAGCAGGTCCCGCGGGAAGACGGCGCCCGCCGCGCGCCCGGGGTCGCCGTTCAGAAGGTGGAAGTAGGGGGAGACCACGAAGCCGCGGATCGTCTCCGGCGGGTGTGTGCCCCAGACGCGCACGAGGCCGGCCGGAATGCCGAAGGCGTCGAGGACGTTCCAGAGGGCCCGGCACCGCCTCGACGTGGAGCTGACAGGCCGGCGCGACGCGAGGCCGGCCCGCTCGAGCGCCCCCACGAGCGCCGCCTTGGGGAGGAGGGCCCACTCGCTGTCCGAGCCGCGCAGCCTGTAGCTGGACGCGCTCCGGATGCCGTGGTCGCGGGGGAGGCGTCCGGTCATGAGGGTCGTCCACACCGGCGGGCCCTCGGTCGGCCGCAGCGTCGCGAGCGGCCCGAAGGCCCCCCGCCGCGCGAGGCGGGCGAAGGCCGGCACGTCCCCGGGCGGGACGGCGGTCACGTCGGAGGGCGACAGGCCGTCGATGCCGACGACGACGACGCGTCGCGCCGGCCGCCCCGCGTCGAGCCTGACGGGGACGGGTGGGGCGGGCGGCGCCGGCTCCGGCCGCAGGGCGAGGGGCACAACGAGGGCTGCCGCGGGGGCCAGGACCGCGAGCGCCGCCGCCAGTGGGCGGTCGTGCCGCGGGAAGAGCGCCATGTCGAGGCCGATGGCCAGGAATACCGCGGCGGCCCCCGTCACCACCATCGAGGACACGGCGAGAGCGCGCAGCGCCTCGAGGGGCAGGGCGTGACGGTAGCCAAGGAGGTTGTGCCAGTAGAGGCCGGCCACCACCGCGAGGGCGACGAAGGTGAGGCAGGCGTAGAAGGGCCGGCCGGCGACCACGGGACGGAACGGCCGAGGCCACCAGCGCAGCGCGGTGGCGGCGGAGGCCAGGAGGGCCAGCGCCAAGGTTCCCCCCGCGGCCCAGGGCACGAAGAGGCAGGCCAAGAGGGCCGGGGCCTCGTGCCGGAGGACGAGGCCGGGGTTGAGGTAGAGGGTGAGCATGCACAGGCACAGCGCGCCGATCGAGGCGGCGATGCCGGCGCTGGTGAGCGTCTTCCGCGCCACGGTGAGAGCGTATCCGATCCGTGGCCGCCGCGGTCGACGGGCCCGGGCGGCCGCGAGTATCATCGCGCGGATGCCCGCGAACCGGATCGTGCCGCTCGTCGAGCGCGAGGCCCTCGGGGGAGCGCACTTTCTCCTCACCTTCCGCCACCCCGAGACCGCGCGCGAGGCGCGCCCCGGCCAGTTCGTGATGATCAAGGCCGGCGTCTCCGCCGAGCCGCCGCTGCGCCGTCCCTTCTCGGTCCTCTCGGCGGACGCCGCGCGGGCGACCTTCACCCTGTTCGTGAAGGCGATCGGCCAGGGGTCGCGGGCCCTCTGCACGATGGCTCCCGGCGACGATGCGCAGTGCCTGGGGCCCCTCGGCCGTGGGTTCACGCCAGCGCTCCCGGGCACCGAAGCACTTCTCGTGGCCGGCGGCTACGGGGTCGCCCCGTTCCTCTTGCTCGGCGAGGGGCTGCGGCGCACGGGGGAGCGGGCGCGCCTCTTCTACGGCGGCCGCACGGCCGCCGACCTGCCGCTGCTCGACCGCCTGGCCGGGCTCGGCCTGACGGTC
Source organism: uncultured Acidobacteriota bacterium (assembly GCA_963697835.1). Taxonomy (GTDB): domain Bacteria; phylum Acidobacteriota; class Vicinamibacteria; order Fen-336; family Fen-336; genus DATBSL01. The sequence goes on from CAVOPG010000002.1 coordinate 1,828,281, forward strand.
GTCGCGGCCACCGAGGACGGCTCCCTCGGCGAGCGCGGCAAGGTCACCGTTCCCCTCGAGGCGCACATCGACGCGGCCGGCGGGCCTGTTCGTCTCTACGCCTGCGGCCCCGACGCCATGATGCACGCGGTCGCCCGCATCGCCGCCGCGCGCTCTCTCGACGCCGAGGTGAGCCTCGATCCCTGGATGGGGTGCGGGACGGGAACTTGCCTCGGTTGCGTCGTGCGCGTGCAGGGCCCGGCGGAGCCGCGCTGGAAGTACCGCTGCGCGTGCACCGAGGGGCCGGTCTTCGACGCGGCGAGCGTGGTGTGGCCCGGCGAGGAGGACTCGCGCGCCCGCCGCGCGGCGGGCCGGACCGAGGAGGCCCGGCCGTGAACTTCGCCGTCGAGATCGCCGGAATCCGCTTCAAGAACCCGCTCATCGCCGCCTCCGGCACGTTCGGCTACGGCGTCGAGTACGAGGGCATCCTCGACCTCTCGCTCCTCGGCGGGATCGTGTCGAAGGGTCTCTACATGGAGCCCCGGGACGGAGCCCCCACCCCCCGCATCGTGGAGACCCCCTCGGGCCTGCTCAACGCGATCGGCCTGCAGGGAGTGGGGATAGAGGCCTTCGTGCGGGAGGTCCTCCCGCGCATGGCAAAGCACGACACCGCGCTCCTCGTGAACGTGTGCGGCGACTCCGTGGACGAGTACGCAGAGGTGGCCCGCGTCTGCGACGGGGCCGCCGGCATCGCCGGTCTCGAGGTCAACATCTCCTGCCCCAACGTGAAGAAGGGCGGCATGGCCTTCGGAGGCGACCCGCGCACGACTCACGATGTGGTGGCCGCGGTCCGCCGCGCCACCCGCCTGCCCGTCATCCCCAAGCTCTCGCCCAACGTCTCCGACATCACGGTCTTCGCCCGCGCGGCCGAGGAGGCCGGCGCCGACGCGCTCTCCTGCATCAACACGCTCCTCGGCCTCGCCGTCGACGTCGAGACGCGGCGCCCGAGGCTCGGCTTCGGCACCGGGGGCCTCTCCGGCCCCGCCATCCGCCCGGTGGCGGTCCGGATGGCGTGGCAGGCGTCCCGCGCGGTGAAGATCCCGGTGATCGGGATCGGCGGGATCGCCTCCGCCGCGGACGCGCTCGAGTTCATGGTCGCGGGCTGCCGCGCCGTGCAGATCGGCACCGCGAACTTCGTGGACCCCGGGATCTACGAGCGCGTCCTGGCCGACCTCCGGGACTACCTGGAGCGGCACGGCGAGGACGACGTCAACGCCGTGGTGGGAACGCTCGAGTACCCGGGGCTCCCCCGCTCGTGCGACGATCCGGGTACGTGGAAGCCAGGGGGGTGCGCATGAACGCCCGCGAGCGCCTGATCGTGGCCCTCGACGTGCCGAAGGCCGACGCCGCCCGCGCCCTCGTGGATCGGCTCTCCGGACACGTCGGCCTCTTCAAGGTGGGCAGCCAGATCTTCACCGCGGCCGGCCCCGACCTCGTCCGCGAGATCGTGGGCCGGGGCGAGAAGGTCTTCCTCGACCTCAAGTTCCACGACATACCGAACACCGTCGCCGGCGCCGTGGCGAGCGCGGTGCGCCTCGGGGTCTCGCTCGTCGACGTGCACGGCCTCGGAGGGCGCGCCATGGTGGAGGCGGCGGTCGGAGCCCTGCCCGCGATGGGCGTGCGCCTCCTCGCCATCACCATCCTCACCAGCCACGACGAAGACACCCTCGGTGAGATCGGCGTGAACGGCTCGATGGCCGAGTCCGTGCGCCGACTCGCACTGCTCGCCAAGGAGGCAGGGGCGGACGGGGTCGTGGCCTCTCCGCACGAGGTGGCGATCATCCGCGAGGCCTGCGGGAGCGACTTCCTGATCGTGACCCCGGGCATCCGGCCCGCGGGTGCTTCCGCCCTGGACCAGGCCCGGGCGGCGACTCCGAGGGCGGCGCTCTCCGCGGGCGCGGACTACCTGGTCGTGGGCCGGCCGATCACGGAGGCCGCGGACCCCGCGGCCGCCGCGGACGCGATCGTGCGCGAGATGGAGACCGCGGGACGCTAGTCCCCCGCCCGGAAGGCGAAGACGACCCGCTCGCCGGGGCGGCCCTGCAGGCGGAAGGTGATCGAGTCGGCGGCGAGCTGCACGACTTCGCCCTCCACCACGCGCAGGGTCTCGGGCCGGAATCCCGGCAGGGGGTCCGGCGCCGGCCCGGGGTCGGGGAGTGACGCAGGGCCGGTGTTGTTGACGGTGACCAGCTGAGGCGACGAGTAGGTCGCGTTGCCGCAGGCGTCCTCCGCGTAGGCTTGCACCTGCAGGAACTTCGCACAGGCGGTGCCGAGGTAGGCCATCACCGCCGACTGCGTCCAGTCGAGGGGCCAGGGGGCGCCGCTCGTCACCGGGCCGAGGATGAGCTGGTCGGGCCCGGGGTAGTTGATCTTGTATTCGACGAAAGCCACGCCGTTGCCGCCGGTCGTCGAGTCGCTCGCCGAGGCCTCGAAGTGGACGGGGTACGCGTTGGGGCTCGGGTAGACGCTGCCGGCGAAGGGCCTCGTCAGGGTCACGACCGGGCCCTGCGTGTCGCCCGTGCACCCTCCCCCGCCCGAGGAGTCGACCTGCACCGTGAGGCGGCGATTGGCCCTCGGGTCGTTGTTCGGACCCTCGGAGCGGATCGCCCATCACCGGACTGAAGCCCGCCGCCGGCAGGGTCGTGGTGGTGGTCGTCGTCGGGGGGAGCTTCCGGTCGCACTCGGACGCGCTCGACACCACGAGCGCCCCCGGTCCCCGCCGCCGTCAGCGAGGTCAGGGGCGCGGGGGTACAGCAGGCCCGAGGCGGCGTGCCCACGGCGTCTCGGGGTACTCCTCGCGGAGCCTGCGGCGCCAGGTGGCGGCGCCCTCGGCGTCGCCCGCCGCCTCGAGGGCGAGAGCGCCGGAGTGAAGGGCCTGCGGCCGGTGGGGTCCCGGCTCGCCCTCGACGACGAGCGTGAAGGGCTCGACCGCTTCCCGGGCGTGGCCGGCTCGAAGGAGGGCTTCGCCGCGGACGCACAGCAGCTCGGCCCGTCGCGGATCCGGGGACGGGAGGAGGGCCGCCGCGTGGCGGGCGTACTCGGCGGATTCTTCCCACCGCTCGGCGGCGTAGGCGCGCGAGGCGCGCTCGTAGAGAGGCTCGACCTCCCGGGCGTGCGAGGGCTCGGGAACGAGTCGGAGGAGGGCGAGCGCGACGACGAGCGCAAGCGGCAGGACGGCCACGACCCGCCCGCTTCCGTGCGTGTCGGGCGCGCCGGGAGGTCCGGGCGCTTCGCGGGGTCGCCGGCGCCACGCGATCACGGCGACAGCCGCGGCGGCGAGACCCAGCCCGAGGCGATCGGACCACGTGCGCGCGGCGTACACGAGCCGCACCTCGCGCTGCCACGGCACCACGAGCATGAACCCGGGTGAGGCGAGGTAGGGACCGAAGGCACCCTCGGCCCGCCAGCGCGGGTGGTAGGAGACCTTGACGAGCAGGGGATGCCCGGGCCGGCTGGTCGTGACCTGGATGGACTCCGGCTCGATCGTCTCGCTCACCTCCACGCCGCCCGGCAGCGGGACCTCGGTCGGGGGGCCCCACGCGTCCGTTGCCACCACGTCGAAGCGGGGGTCCCGTGTGAAGACGAGGACGGCGCGGTTCGGGGGCTTGCGGGAGAACCAGCGGAAGGCCTGGTCCCGCCAGCCGCCGGGGGCGGACCGCACCGGGGCCCAGGCGAGGGGCTCGACGTAGCGGGGCTCCGGGCCGACCAGCCGGTAGAGCGTGTACGGCGGGATGCGAGCTTCTCGCACGACGTCGAGGCGCGCGTCCAGAGCGGACTCCAGCGCCTCGCTGACCGCGACCACGCGGTTCACGGCGAGGAGCCTCAGACGGGAGAGCCCGCTCTCCAGGTCGAACCGGGAATACGTCCGGCTTCGGAACGGGTTCGGCGAGGAGGGATAGAGCTCCGACAGCAGGTAATAGACCGGGTGGGTGGTGATGCTGGACTGGTTGTAGACCCCCTCGATCCCCGACCGTCCGGAGAACAAGGGGACCGTCTCGTGCATGCGGATCGAGCCCGCGCGCTCGTGCACGGGACCGTACTCGAACGCCACCCGCGGGGCGCCGGGACCGCCGGTGAGCTTCCCCATCAGCGCCTGCCAGGCCGGCCACAGCTCCTTCGCCTCGAGGCCCGAGTAGTTCCAGTCGATCCAATGCCGCAGCACGCTCGAGCGCGAGTCCGCGTACGCCGCGGCGACCAGCACGAGCCCGAACGCCGCCACGTCGGCGAGGGCGACCCGGGCGAGCGCGAGACCGACGCCCGCGGCCCCGGCGAGGGCCAGCGCGAGTTGTGCGAGCGGGACAAAGCGCACGTCGACGACGCCCAGGCGGGGCCCGGCCGAGGCGAGCGCCGCGGCGGCCACCGCCGCGAAGCCGAGCATCAGCAGCCGCTCGTCGCCCCGCTGGCCGCGGAGGCGACGGGCGATGGCCACGCCGACGGCGAGGGCGCCGGCGAGGAGGAGGGGCAAGAGCAGGGGCGGGAAGAGGCCGCGGGTGGTGAGGTCGATCCAGGCGTCGCCGTAGGGCGTCGTCCAGGCCCAGTCGGCGAGCATCGGCACGAGAGCGGGGCCGGCGAGCGCGAAGGCCAGCGCCGCCACGGCGAGAAGCCAGCCGAGTGTCCTCCATGTCGCGCGGCCCGGCCCGCCCTCGCAGCGGGGGTCCCACAGCAGGAGGCCCGAGGCGGCGAGGCCCGCCCACAGCACGGTGTAGCCATGGGTGTAGCAGGTGAGGGCGAGCACGACCGCGGGGGCCCACGGCCCGTGGCCGTCCGCCCGGGCGCGCACGAGGACGCCGAGGAAGAGGACGGCGAAGCCGACGCCGTAGGTGTAGGAGAACTCCCCGGTGAGCGTGCTCGCGATCGTGCCGCCCCAGATCGGGTTGTCCTCCAGATAGAGGAAGACGAGGGCGGCGGCGGCGCCCAGGAGGGGCGCCGGGAAGGGCAGCCGCATCAGCCGGAGGGAGGCGTACGCGAGCAGCGGCAGGAGGAAGACGCCGAGGGCCGTCCCCAGCTTGAAGGCGACCGGCATCCCGGTGAGCGGCGCGAGGGCCGACATGAGGACGAAGGGGAACGGGAAGTAGTAGAGGAGCAGGGGGTGCCCGAGCGAGGCGCCCGGGTACCAGCCGTGCAGGCGCAGCTGCGGCAGCAGGTGCTCGTGGAACCATACCGCGGTCGGGTAGTGGCACGGCGTGTCGCCGCCGGCGGTGATCGTGGGCAGCAGCAGGAGCGACGGCCGCAGGAGGTCCGTGAGCACGAGGAGGATCGCGCCGAGGCCGAGGGCGTCGGCGACGCCTCGTCGGGTCCTGCCCGGGCTCATCCCGCGGAGTCTAGCAGGGAGAGCGGCCGAGGCCCCCGGGCAACGCCGGCGGCTAGCCTCCCCGCCTCGCCGGACGGCCTACGGTGGTGCTGCATTTGCACCTTTACGCGGGGTTGCGGCTCGGATAGCATTCCCGCCCTCGAATGAAGGACCCGCACCGCATCCTCGTCGTGGACGACGACCCCGGCATCGGACTGATGCTGACGAAGGCCCTCGCCCGCCGCGGCTACGTCGTGGACGCGGCCACCTCGGCGGACGAGGCGCTCGAAAAGTCCGAAACCGCCACCTACCACGCCGCCCTCGTGGACCTCGTCATGCCGGGCCGCGACGGGAAGGACCTCGCCGACACGCTGCGCCGCCGCTTCCCCGGCCTGCCCATCGGCCTCCTCACCGGCTACGCGCACTCCCCCCTCATCCCGGCCTTCGAGAAGTCGGGCATGGCGGTCTTCAAGAAGCCGGTCATCATCCAGGACCTTGTCGACTTCCTCCAGCGCGAGATCGGGAGCTAGCGGGCCTTCTTCCGGACGAGCCGCCGCTGCCGCCGCTCGAAGCCCTCGGCCTGATGCCACGCGCGCACGTCGCGACCGCTCTCCGGCTCCACGAGCCGCATCCCCCTCTGGACGGCGGCGAGTGCTTCATCCAGGTCTTTCGTGCGGTGCTCGTGGTGCATGGCGAGCTCACGCCAGCCCTCGACCTCGCCCGCTTCCCCCGCCTCGGCCCAGAGCGCCGCCGCCCGCGTGTGCTCTCCCGCCCGCTTCGCACGCCAAGCGAGGCGGAGGAGCGCCGGGCCCCGCAGCGCGCCGGGCCCCAGGTCGAGCGCGCGGCGGTACTCGGCCTCGCTGCGGTCGTAGAGACGCGCGCGCTCCAGGACGCGCGCGAGGCTGAAGACGTCCCGCGGGTCCTCGGCCCGGCCTTCCTCGACCCATTGGCAGGCGAGGACGGCGAGCGCCGCCAGCGAGACGATGTCCTGGCGGTTGTGCTCGAAGACCTTCGCCAGCATCCGCGCGTCGCGCCGCCTCACCCAGTCGAAGTAGACCTGCGGGATCTCCTCGCCGGGGACGTCGCCCGTGCGCCGCAGGCCCATGAGCCCGGCCTCGAGTGACTGCAGCCGGCACGACTCGAGCCGCGCCTTCCAGAGCCGTCGCGCGGGGTGGAGGAGGTCGAGGTGGGGCGCCTCGGCCAGCGGGAAGCGGGCCCGGTTCAGGCGGAACCGCGCGTCGAGGAGCGGCACGTCGAACATCTTGCCGTTGAAGGTGACGAGGCGGTCGAAGCGCTCCAGCTCCTCTCCGAGGGCGTGGAGGAGCGCTCCCTCCTCGTGGTAGTCCCGCATGAAGTACTGACGCACCCGGAAGCGCTCGCCGTCCACCCAGCCGACGCCGATCAGGAAGGCGGCCGTGCCCGCCCCGCCGGCGAGGCCCGTCGTCTCGGTGTCGAGGAAGACGGCACGGCGGAGGTCGAAGCCCTCGAGGTCGGGCTCCCCGGTGAGGACGGAGACGGTCGAAGGCTCGATCGCGTGGAAGCGGGAGAGCGGCACGTCCCCGTGGCGCACTTCCAGGTGGACCGCGCTCTCGACGAGGAAGAACTCGCCGCGCTCGTTCTCGACGCGCATCCCTTCGACGAGCTCCTCGAGGGGGACCGGCACGGGGCGGCGCCGGCGCTCGCGCAGGGAAGCCGCGACCACCAGGCGCTCGAGACGGGCCTTCAGCGGGAGGGCCTCGCCGTCGTCCAGCGCGGCCGCGTCGCCGAGCAACTCCCGCTCGAGCCGGTCGAGGCCGGCGGCGCCGCCGGGCGGGTCGGGGGCGTGCCGGAGCCGCTGCAGGCGGCTGCCGAGATCGGTCACCCGAGGGACCCCATGCACCCGAGGGATGCCCGTGGAGCGCATCCCGAGGGAGTTGCTGTTTCCGCGGAAGCCTCGGGGGCGGGAGCTTGTCCACTTCGTGGAGGAGCGCCATTCCTTCGTGGAGGAGCACCATCGACAGAAGAACCCGCAACGGCCAGGCTGTACCTGGCTTCCTTTGAGATGGGGGGCTTCGCCCCCCAAACCCCCCGTGACGGCAGTGGCAAACGACAGGCTGTCATTCCGGGCTTGCCGCTCGTTCGTCGATCCGCGTCATTCGGCCAGCACGGCGTCGAGAATCGCCAGGGCCACCGGCTTGCCCCGGCTCCCCACTTCCCCGGCTGGGCCCACGCAGGACGGGCAGCCGTCGGCGCAGGGGCAGGCGGCGATGAGCGCGCGGCTCTCGGCCAGCAGCCGGTCGTGGAGGCGGTAGAGCGGCTCGGACAGGCCGATTCCACCGGGGTAGGCGTCGTAGACGAAGATGTTGGGCTCGTAGTCGTCGCCGGGCGGGGGTTCCGCCGAGCGGCCGCCGCGACCCGCCCCGAGCCGCCGCAGCCCCCGCTCGATCCGCGCCTCGCCCTGTCCGTTGTCGCCGAGGGCGACGCCGAGGTCGTGCCGGTCGCACATCAGGAAGAGCGCGGCGAGCTGGGAGAGCGTGTACGAGAGCGCCACCACCCCGTCCCGCCGCTCCTCGAGGCCGTAGGGCAGCGCCTGCATGATCTCGCGCGGGACCGTGAGCCAGTACGAGGTCGTGTGCATCTCGTTCTCGGGCATGGTCAGCTCGCCCGACCCGACGTTCTCGTTGGTGTGGAACTTGATCTTCTTGAACCCCACCACCTGCGAGGTGACGTGGACCTCCCCGTGGCTCCTCCGGCCGTTGGCGCGAGCCTCTTCCGCGAAGCGATCCAGGATCCGGACCTTCGTGTACGTGATGGCGTCGGTGTAGTAGTCGACCTCGGCCTCGCGCACCTCCACGCGCCGCTCCTCGTGATCGTACCTCTCGACGAAGTAGGTCCGCCCCTCCAGGATGTAGACCGCCTTCTCGTGGACCATGGACGGGGCCGAGGCGTAGTCCACCTCGGCGATGATCCGCGGCTCCTTGGTCACGTCCTGGATCACGAAGTTGTCGGAGGAGACGGACCTCAGGCTGACCGCGTCCGCCGGGTAGCTTTCGCTCGTCCAGTGCCAGCGGTCCCCCGCCCGGTGGAGGAGCTTCTCGTCCTCGAGGAACTTCAGGATCTCGACGAGGTTCTCCTTGCCGAAAGGCTCTTCGCCCACGAAGGGCAGCTCGAACGCCGCGCACTTGACGTGGTTGACGAGGATCTGCAGGTTGTCGGGGTTGACCCGGCCCTGCTCGACCGGCGAGCCGAAGAAATAGTCGGGGTTCCTCGCGATGAACTGGTTGAGCGGCGACGAGTTGGCCACGAGCACGGCGACGGACGTCCCCGTCCGCCTCCCCGCCCGCCCCGCCTGCTGCCAGGCCGAGGCCACGCTGCCGGGATAGCCCACCAGCACCGCCGCGTCGAGGCTGCCGATGTCGATCCCCAGCTCGAGCGCGTTCGTCGAAACGACGCCGAGGACCGACCCCTCGCGGAGCCCCCGTTCGATCTCGCGGCGCTTCAGCGGCAGGTAGCCGCCCCGGTAACCCCGGATGATCCCCTCCGACCCCGGCTTGCTCTCGAGGGCCTCCTTCAGGTACGTGACGAGCACCTCGGTGGCGAGGCGCGAGGGGGCGAAGACGATCGTCTGCAGGCCCTTCGAGAGGAAGGAGAGCGAGACGTCGCGGGCCGCGTTGAGGGCCGACTTGCGGATGCCGAGCTGCCGGTTCACGACGGGCGGGTTGTAGATCGCGAAGTAGCGCTCGCCGCGCGGGGCGCCGCTCCGGTCCACGAGCGTCATCTCGCGCTCGGTGAGCGCCTCGGCCAGCTCCCTCGGGTTGCCGATCGTGGCCGAGGAGCAGACGAACTGGGGCCGCGAGCCGTAGAACTCGCACAGCCGGCGCAGCCGCCGGAGGATGTTGGTGACGTGCGAGCCGTAGACCCCGCGCAGGCTGTGCAGCTCGTCCACCACCACGTAGCGCAGGTTCTCGAGGAGCTTCACCCATTTCGTGTGGTGCGGCAGGATGCCCTTGTGGAGCATGTCGGGGTTCGTTACCACGACGTGCGCCCGCGCCCGGATCGACTTCCTCGCGTCCTGGGGCGTGTCGCCGTCGTAGGTGAACGTGGCGATGTCGGCGCCGATGGCCTCGATCGTCGCGTGCAGCTCCGCCAGCTGGTCCTGGGCCAGCGCCTTCGTCGGGAAGAGGTAGAGCGCCCGCGCGTCGGGGTCCTTGAGCACGCGGTCGAGGACCGGGAGGTTGTAGCAGAGGGTCTTGCCCGAGGCGGTCGGGGTGACGACCACGACGTCGCGGCCCGCCTGGACCTGCTCGTAGACCTCGCGCTGGTGGGTGTAGAGGCCCTGGTACCCGCGCCCGACGAGCGTCTCCCGGAGCCTCGGGTGCAGGTCCTCCGGGAAGCCCACGACGTCGGCGGGCTGGGCCGGATAGTGCCGCAGGGCGGCGAGGACCGGCTCGGTGCCGAGCGTCTTCTGGATCTCGAGGCCCTTCAGGACGGAGAGGAGAGCGCCCGGGCTCTCGGCGTGGGTCAGGGCGAGGTGCTGACTCAAGTCGGTGTCCTCCGGCCCCCCCCATCCGGGGGGGAGCTTGCGCCGTCCCGCGCATCATGAGGGAGGAGCCGGTCAGGGGAGGTCCGGAAGGCGGGAAGAGGGTATTCTCCCCGGAGGGAGGACCTCTCGATGACCCCCACGAACCCCATGCAGGAGGCCGTCCGGACCCTTCTCTCCGGGCTGGGGGAAGACCCCGAACGGGAGGGGCTCGACAAGACCCCCGAGCGGGTGGAGAAGGCCCTGAAGTTCCTGACGAGCGGGTACGGCCAGGACCCGAGGGCCCTCATCAACGAGGCCCTCTTCACGGTCACCTACGACGAGATGGTCGTGGTCAAGGACATCGACGTCTTCTCGATGTGCGAGCACCACCTCCTGCCCTTCTACGGGAAGGCGCACGTCGCCTACATCCCGGACGGGAAGGTGGTCGGCCTCTCCAAGATCGCCCGCCTGGTGGACATGTTCGCCCGGCGGCTCCAGGTGCAGGAGCGGCTCACCGTCCAGGTCGCGCAGACAATCCAGGAGACGATCCAGCCGCGCGGGGTGGGCGTGGTGATCGAGGCCATGCACTTCTGCATGATGATGCGCGGGGTCGAGAAGCAGAACTCGATCGCGGTCACGTCCTGCATGCTGGGGGCCTTCCGCGACCGCCAGCCGACCCGGCAGGAGTTCCTCGAGCTCATCCGGCGGACCGGCAAGCCGACGGTCTAGGGACGGTGCTCGGGCCGCGCAGTTGGGCCCGGCCAGCGCCGTGGCGCTGCGAGGGGCGGGGCAATGGTACCCCGTGGGCGGCCGGCCGATCTCGTGTATCGTCTCGGGATCGGAGGCCAGACCATGCAGGAGCTTCGGACCCTCGTGGAGGGGCTCGGGGCGAGCCCGGCAGAGATCGCCGTCATCGCGTTCCGGACGCTGGTCGTCTACCTCTTCATCCTCGCGGCCTTCCGCTTCTCCGGAAAACGCGAGGTCGGCCAGCTGGCTCCCTTCGACTTCGCCCTCGTCCTCCTCATCGCGAACTCCGTCCAGAACGCGATGGTCGGTCTCGGCGGCTCCCTCGCTGGTGGCCTCGCCGCGGCGGCCGTCCTGCTCCTGGCGAACCTCGGCCTGGGTCGGCTCGCGAGGCGCAGCCGCAAGGTGGATCGGCTGCTGCGCGGCCAGGAACGCATCCTGGTCAACCGTGGGCACGTGGACCAGGAGGCCCTCCACGCGGAAGGGATCAGCCACGAGGCGCTCCTCCAGGCCCTGCGGGAGAACGGCTGCGCCACACTCGCGGACTGCCGGCTGGCCGTCCTCGAGGTGGACGGCCACATCTCGGTCATTCCCAACAAGGGCTAGCGGCCGCCGGTGCCGTCAGAAAGGCGGCGCCGCTCCGAGGACCCCGTCGATCGCGTCACGCAGCCCCGGCCGGTGGGCGAGGAGAGCCCGCACGGCCGGCCACTCGGCGCGCAGCCCGTCGAGGGTGTCGACGTCGTGGAGCCGCGGGAGCGCCCGCACGGAAAGCCCGGCGCCCGCGGCCCGCGCCAGCGTCTCCTCGCGAACGGACGGCGTGCTCCAGGCCATGCCCGCGAACAGCTCCGGCCGCGGCGCCCGCAGGGCGACGAGGTAGTAGCCGCCGTCCTCCGCCGGGCCGATCACCAGGTCGGCCGTGGCGAGGGCGGCGAGCGCCTCCTTCACCGTCTCCCGCGAGACGCCGGGGGCGTCCGTGCCGACGAGGGCCACCCGCCCGGCGCCCCTCGCGAACGCGCGGGCGAAGGCGTCGGACATGCGGGCGCCGAGGTCGCCGTCGGCCTGCGCCAGGAGCCTCATCCCCGGGAGCCAGGCGCGCATCTCCGGGAGAGCCTCCTTGGGGTCGAAGAAGACGAGCCTCTCGTAATCCCCCGTCGAGGGCGTCGTCGCCTCGAGCACGTGCTCGGCGAGGGCCCGATAGAGAGCCGCCGCGGCCTCGGGGCCGATCGCCGCGGCGAGACGCGTCTTCACCGCGCCCGGGGTCGGGTGCTTCACGAACACCGCGAGGGCGTCGCCGGACATCTACTTCCTGAGGTGCCGCGCGAGGAAGCGATGGACCTCCGCCCGCGACTCGCGAGCCAGGGGGTGGTCCATGCGGTTGAAGCTGGAAGCAGCAGGCCGTAGGCGTCCGTGGTTCATTCCTTCCATCGCTTCCTCCACGCCACCCCCTGCAAGTGGGGGCTTGCCCCCCGATCACGGGCGGTGGCAGCGTTCGCCTGCTCGATCCAGGCCCGAGCGCGACGGCCCGTGGTTCAAGGGCGCGGCGAGCGCAGATGCCGGTCCGCGAAGTCGAGGTACTGCTCCCAGTCGTAGGCGGTGAGCGCGTGCGCGCCTCGGCGCATGTGGTAGCCGATCGTCTTCCCCACCGGCCGGTCCGGGACCGGTAGCTCCTCGACGCCGAGCCCGTCGCGGCCGAGCAGCCGGTAAACGGGCTCGGCCGCCGTTGCGGCCAGGAACTCGCCCCGCGGGTCGGCCCACAAGTCCTCGCTCGCGCTGGCGACGTAGAGCGGCCGCGGCGCGACGAGCGCGAGGAGCATGTGCTGGTCCACGGGCAGCGCGTCCTCGCGCCCGGCGTACTCGCGCAGGCCGAGGCAGAACCAGTGCGGGAACGCCTTCGTGATGCTCTCCGTCGTCTCCCCGAACCGCCGCCGCGCGAGGGCCGCCCCACCCTCGCCGGAGTCGTTGGAGACGACCATCGCGAACCGCTCGTCCGAAGCGCCCGCCCAGAGGGCCGTCTTGCCGAGCCGCGAGTGGCCGATCACCGCCACGCGGCTCGCGTCCACGTCGGGGTCGGTCTCGAGGTAGTCGAGCGCCCGCCGCAGGCCCCAGGCCCAGGCGCCAATCGCCCCCCAGTCGTCGGAGGCGAAACGGCCTGTCGCTCCCGGACCGAGCCGGGCGCGGACGCCGTCCTTCCACCCCTCGGGGTGGTCGGGCTCGAGGTCGCCGTAGTAGACGGTCGCGAGCGCGTAGCCCCGATCGAGGATCCGCTCGACCGGCCACGAGGACGCGTCCTGTCCCCGCGCGGCGTCGGTGGCGTGATGAGCGACGACGCCGGGTCCATCGCCCACCCAGGCCGTCGAGAGCCGGATGCCGGGGTCGGGGTGGACCGCGTGGTTGCCGTGGAAGTTCAGGCCGACGAAGGCGGGGACGGCGTGCGGCCTCGCGTTCGGCACGTAGAGGAGGATCTCGAAGCCGGGTCCGCCCTCCGTGCCGTCGAGCCGCGCCCGCACCTGCCGGCGCGTGGCGAGACCCCCGAGGGCGCGGGGATCGGTCTCCACGACGACGAAGCGCATCATCGGGGGCGGGCCCGGGCTGCGGCCGTACACGTGCGCCTCGAAGAGGCGCAGGACCTCGGCGCGGCGCCGGCCCGTCCACTCGCCAGCGTCGCGCACGGCCCCGCCGTCCGCGAAGCGCAGGGGGTCGGGGAGCGTGTACGCGGGAACCTTCGCCTCGTCGTAGTTCGCGCCGGTCGGCTGCGCTTTCGCGGGCGCTGGGGCCACTACGAACAGGAGCCCGAGAAGAACGCACGCTGCCGGCCGTCGGCGTGTCTCGTTCGCTTCTTGCACCTTCTCCTCCTCGTCGTCGGCCACCGGGCGGTGCTCCTTCAGGTTGATCTCCTGCATTCCATCCCGCGCGCTCTTCTGCCTCAACCGGCGTTCTCGGCGATCCGAGCCTTCACCAGCTTCCGCACGAGCGCGGCGGGAAGGGCCTTGTGCGCCTGGAAGCGGATGGTGCCCTTGCTGGTCTCGAAGTCCCCGAGCTCGTCCTTGTAGTCTTCCACCGTGGTAGAGCTCATGGGGTAGAAGGCGCAGTGGTTCGCGGTCGCGCCGAAGGCCACGAGGGGTTTCCCGTCGAGACGGAACGCGGGGAGCCCGTAGCTGATGCACTCCTCTGCCCTTGGCGCGGCAGCTTTGATCGTCTTTCGGAGCCTCTCGAGCGCGGCGCGCTTGTCATCGCTCAGGCCGACGAGGTACTCGTCAATGGTCCGGGCCCTACCTCGCATGGCGTGTCCCCCACTCTGCGGCAGGCCGGCCCATCCACACCCAGCCGATGAAGTCCATCGTCGGGGGCCCGGACCCACACACAGGCGACGGGAGGGCCGCGAAGCTCGCCAGCTCGGGAATCCGGATCTCCTCGCCCCGCCATACCTGCAGGTAGGCCCACTGTGTCGAATGGCAATGGTAGAGACACTCGCGCGTCGACGGATCCTGCTGCAGCCACGGCCCTCGCTCACCCTGCGCGCCCACGGTGCGCACTATCGAGCCCACTCGATGATTTCGTTCCGGTGTGAGGTGTCGTGCTCGTGCATCATGCGCGGTACGTCAACGAGGGTGAGCCTTCCCACGCCGTCCTGAATGCCTGATCTCGACCATTGTGCACCCCGGACCGAGCGCAGCACGGCCACGTTTCCCAGGCGTGCCCTTCGAAAGGCGTCCAGCCCCTCCGCGAGCGATTTCTCGCGATATTGGCGCTCCGCCGCCACGCGAGCTCCATCGAAGTCCGGCAGGAAGGGCTCCTCTTCGCTCAGCAACCGTCGAATCCTCACGGCGTAACCCTCCCGCTCCAGATCAGCGAGATGCCAGCAATGCTCGGTCGGCGAGAAGGTCCCGTCTCGAACCGCGCGTCTCGCGACCTCAGGGGCGAGAGACGCAAGTCGATCCGCCAGGAACTCCGGCATCGCTTCCAGGGCTGCCAGGAGAGCTTCGCGCTCGTCCGCCGTCGACGTGCTCACTCCTTTCGCCTCCTCCATGAGCGTCCCACCGCGATTGCTGCCTTTCCGATTGACGTACCACACATCAGGCCGCCAGCACCAGAACTCCGATCATCCCCGGCAGCAGCAGGATGAGCGTGCGAACATCCCTACTTTCCCGCCCCTTCTCGCAGGCGCTCGGACCCATCTTCCCCTTCCAGTCGTCGAGGGTCGCCTGGCCACAGGAGTGCCAGAGGTTCCTGGTCACGAGCTTGAGCCCACACCTCGGGCATGTCCACAGCGGACGCACCTTCGCCTCTGGTCCCCGCCGAGCCTTCATCTTCATCTCCACACGCTCCTGAGTGCTCGTTCAAGGCTGGCACTGCGCGAGTTGGCCCTGTCAGCCAGCCCTGACTCCGTTAGGGACCGCCCGCTCAGGCACCGCGAACACTGGCGTGACCCCATCGGCAAACCCGATGTCGAACAGCATGCCTTGCGACACCTCGCCAGCCATTCGCCTGGGCTCGAGATTGATGACGAAGAGCGCCTGAACGCCGACGATCTCCTGGGGATTCGCCCGCTCCGCCTTCATGCCGGCAAGGACCGTGCGCTCGTGGTCGCCGAAGTCCACCGTCAGCCTGAGGAGCTTCCTCGACTTCGGGATCTCCTCTACCCTGACGATGGTCCCCACCCTGACATCGAGCTTCTCGACGTCAGCAACGGAGATGCTCGCCTTCACCGGCGCGGGCGCGAACGGGTCCATCGGTCTCCCCTTGTAGGTCCGTTGCGGTCGCGAGTGACGTCCGCTTCGGCCCAGGTCCGGAAGCGAGCGGCGAAGCTCCGGAGTTTACGGGGCTTCGTCAACTGCATCCCTTTGCGCTGCCTCACCGCTCTCCGAGCCTTCGGGCCGTAGCAACTCAAGCAGCATGACGTCGGGTGGGGCGAAGGTCCGCATAGGCAACTCCACCGTGCCGACACCGCGGGAGACATAGACCACGCCCGATTCGAACTGCGACAAGCCCGAGGGGTACTGCCTGCACATGCGGCCGTGAGGCAGCACGATTGGCCCCCAAGGAGCAGCGATCTGCCCTCCATGAGTATGCCCCGCGAGGAAGAGATCAAACCGCAGGCCCGACAAGAGGCCAAGGCCGTCGGGACTGTGACAGAGCACGATTCGGAAGGACTGACCATTGAGCTGCGCGGCGGCCGCCACGGCATCGCAGCGGCCCGTCCACGGGTCATCGAGGCCGACGACCACAACGTCGGGCCAGGGAGCGGGCAGGGTCGCGACCTCGTTCACTAGAACCCTGACACCGGCCCTCGAAAGGGCCTCGACGATAGCCTCGTCCGACGTCCACAAGTCATGGTTGCCGAGGACCGCGAGCTTGACGGGGCAGGGTACGGACTCGACCCGAAGGCTCTTAGCACCGCCAGGCGGCCGGCTAGGGCTTCGAGGTAGACGTAGTCGCCACCCAGCAACAGAACGTCAGGCCGCTCGCGCCGGATGACATCGAACGTCTCCCTCAAGAGGGACAGAGGAGTGGTCGGACCCACGTGCAGGTCCGAGACGAACGCAACCCGGCATGGCTGCCCGCGACCGGCCGAGAGCCTGACGCGGTGGCGCGTGACAAGGACCCTGCTAGAGGTCGGAACCGCAGCCCATAGACGAGCAGGCCAGTCGCCTCGATAAAGGAAGCCAAGGGCTGACTCCAATAGGCCGCGCCACACCGAGTAGCCACGGCCGCGGCCGCTAGCCCGCACCTTCACTCTTGCCCCTTCCACAGGCCAACGCTCAGGCGCCATCGCTTCCCATGTCGTAGAACACCCGAAACCTATTCCCGTCGGGGTCCTGCGCAGTGAACTCCCGCAGGTTGTCGGGAGCGGTCCGGAGTTCCTCGACGATTAGCACGCCGCGTTCCTTCCACTCTGCATAGAGCTGATCGACCTCCGCTGAGGAGCCCATGTTCAGCCAGACAAGGACGCTATAGCCTTCCTTGGCCTCTTCCGGAGTCCTTCGTCGAAGGAACACTCGCGCGTCGTCTCTCGAAATACCCGCAATGAGTCCTGGTACGCCCAATCGACGCTAAAGCCCATCAGGCGGGCATAGGACTTGCCTGCGGCCTGCACATCACTGACCGGAAGCTCCGGCACAGGTTGGGGCAACCTCATGCGGTCACGCTAGCATCCTGCGAGTTTCAAGAACATCGCGACGGTCCGTTGGGGATAGGCTGCGAAGGTCCGAAGTTCACCGGGCTTCGTCAGCTCATCCCCTTGTTTGGGCTGTCAACGCGGCTCAACGAGCGAAAGACCGCCTTCAGATCGATCTTGACGCCGAACGCGCCGGGCTTGACCTCGACAGGGTCAACCAGGCTTCTGCCCAACCTCCGCGAGGCTATGTGTTCAGCGCCATACGCAGCTGCTCGCATGATCTCGACGGGGACGTGCCGGTGATGCAGGGCCCTAAACTCGGGCAGCCGGCTCACACCCTGTGCCGGGTCGCTATCTACCGATACCCAGATCGCCAGAGACTCACGGGACGCTGAAGCGCTGCTGAAAGGGCACTCGATCCACGAGGAGTCGTCCACGTGGCTGTGCAAGCCGGTCCACGCTCGCCGGGTACCACCAGCAGCGTTCTGCGCGATTCTCACGTTGCAGACGGACCACTCGGGAGGAAAGCCGAGATAGTAGACAGCCTGCTGCATCGGAGTTGTTGCATGCTCGATGTGGACGTCGTACACGGAAGACGATGCCCGTTGTGCGAACTTGTGGGGACGGGACTGAAACACGCTGACGTCCATACCCTCGGCGTTGAGCAACCGAAGTGATCCGATGTCAACGGGAGTCTGGCCAGCTGAATCTGGCGGCCGTCCGTCCACGATGTCAGCCACGACCACATAGTCCCCATAGGTCTTGGCCTTGACGACGATCGTGTGTAGGGCTCCCGATGGCCGCAGCAGGTCGATGACCAGCGCGTCAAGCCACATCGCCCCGTCCTCCATGGTGCGGCTGACACAGGGATAGGCTGCGATGCCTCGAAGTTGACCACGCTTCGTCTAGATCCACTCGACCTCACGCGTTCGCTCGCCACCGGCCGTACCTGTGTTGACTGTCGATTTGGGCTCGAGCAGAAGGACATGCACCTCTTCGTCCGCAACAGGGCGATGCTCGGTCTGACGCGGGACAATGATGAACTCCCCTGGATCGACCGGGACCTCGCGGTCTCGGAACTGCATGCGCAGCCTGCCCTGCAGGACGAGGAACAACTCGTCTTCCAGCTCGTGCGAGTGCCACACGAACTCGCCATTCAGCTTGACCAGCTTTACGTGGAAGTCGTTGACGGCACCCACGGCCTTGGGGCTCCAGAACTCGTGGAACTGAGCCAGCTTGTCCGACAGGTTCACCTTCTGCACCATGCTGACCCCGCTTCTGATTCAGATCCTACTGCCGCGCAACGATGACTCGGAACTTCGCCGAACACTGGAGATAGGCTGCGAAGCTCCGAAGTTGACTAGGCTTCGTCGGCTTCATTCCCTTGCTCGACGCACCCTGTTTGTGCGGCAGGGTCGCACCCGCTGCCGCTCGAAAGGCATCACACGCGAGGACGGGCCGGCACCTCACCGCCTTCGGGACCGTAGAAGACGACCCACACGGCAGTGTCGTCGCTGAACTCCTCGAAATGGTGCTCTGTTCCCGCGGCGATGAAGATGGCATCCCCGGCCTCAAACGGATCTCGTCGGCCGGCGTGCCACAAGATGCCACGGCCACGAACGATGACATAGACTTCGTCCTGCCCGTGCGGAGTCTGCCGGTTTGGTCGAACAGGTAGCGAGAGCCTGAGGTTGAGCGTGCCCCGCTGCAGAACGCTCGCCGAGTGCTCGCCTGCCGAACCAGGGACTAGTGCGCGAGCGTCGACCTGCCGGAAGACGCCATTGCCGTTGCCTACCTTCATGCTCAACCTCGCTTGCCGCAGCCCCCGCTCCCCTCGCGCTCGGATTATGTACGTCGCCGGGTGGGCCTGGGTGGTCGCCCACCCAGGCCTCCCACAGATCCGGACGTGCGGAATTCCCGCATCCGGTTCCTCAGCTCACGGGTTTGCTGCGCGAGGCCCGGACCTGTGGAGAATCACCGGCTCGGGAAGAGGGTAACACTCCAAGAGAAGCCTGAAGCTGGTCCAGTTGAGACGGGCTTTCGAGGAGCGCCGGCTGAGCCAGTACCGCCAACGCCGCGTTACCTTGCGATGAAGACGGTGCAGTGCAAGAGAGTTTCCGGTGACGCCGTAGTACGCGTAATGCCCGCGTAGCTTTCGCTCCAGCTGTCGGTGTGGTGATCGACGCAACGCCGCGTGGAGACGCGAGCCGCGTCCGCCGAGAGACACCCGCGGACGGCCAGAGACCTAGAGCTCCTGGCGCGCTTCGCCGTGGACGTCCTCGCCTGCCCCAAGTGCCACGGACGGATGAGGCTGCTCGCCATGGTGGAAGACCCGGCAAACGTCGCCCGCTTCCTGGCCGCGATGGGCGACCCCGAGGTCGCCCTTCTGGATAACACCCGGCCCGCTTCCGGCTAACGCCGGCCTAACGCCCGGGGCCTAGCATGGAAGACGTCTTGGCGGGCGTCGTCAGGGAGACGAGATCGAGGGAGGCCCTCATGAGGAAGTGCGTTAGGTCGCTGTCCGTGGCTGCGCTGGCCACGATCCTGCCGAACCCGGCCCACGCCGGCACCGGATATGTCTTCACCCGCATTGCCGACGACAGGGCGATCGGGGCCGAGATCGGCGTCGCTCCCGCCGCTCTCAACGACGCCGGGCAGGTGGCTTTCATGGCGGGCCTGGAGCCGGGCCCGGTGGGCGTGTTCGTGGGCAGCGGCGGGCCGATCACCACCGTGGCCGACACGAGCGGGGAGTTCCGGAGGCTCGGATTCTCCACCATCGGCAGCCCGCTTGCCCGCGGCTTCGCGTCCATCGACGGCGGGGGTCAAGTCACCTTTGGCGCCGTCACCCAGGCTTCCCGCGTCGGGTACTTTGCCGAGCCGGGCGATCTGACCATCGCCGACAGCACCCTCCCGATCTTGAGGTTCGAGGGGAACGTCTTCTCCAGCGGTGCGGGACCGATGACGACCTTCGAGGCCGTGGTCGTCGTCAATCAACGGCCCCGGCAGGCCATCCTCGTCGGGAACGGCGGGCCCCTGACCAGCATCGCCGACACCTCCCAGGACTTCGTGGCCCTGGACCTGGACCCCCGGGTCAACGCCTCCGGCCAGGTGGCCTTCCACGGTTCACGCCGCGACGGCAGCGAGGGCATCTTCGTCGGCAACGGCGGCCCCCCGGACACCATCGCGGACACGTCCGGACCCTTCGCTGCGTTCACCGACGCTCCCGCGATCGCCGACACGGGAGCGGTCCTGTTCCAGGGCACCCTGAAGGCCTCCCCCGGCGGCGCGCCGATCCAGGGGCTCTTCCTGAGCCGTGACGGGACGATCCGCACCGTCGTGGACGACACGGGCGCCTTCGTCTCCTTCGGCTTCGCGCCGGCCGTCAATGCCCGCGACGAGGTGGCCTTCGAAGGGACGACGAAGTCGGGCCGGGTGGGGATCTTCACCGGCCGCCACCCGGACAGGGACTGCGTCATCACCGTGGGCGACCCCCTCGACGGCTCGACCGTCTTCGACCTCGAGATCTCGTCGTTCAGCGCCGGCCTGAACAACCGAGGCCAGATCGCCTTCATCGCCCGGCTCGCCGACGGCCGGACCGGCGTCTACCGCGCCGATCCCTCCCCCGGGCACCACCACGCGAGCCAATGCCATGCAGAACCCCACCACCACCCCGGCGGCGACGAGGGGAGGACCAGGTGAAGGCCGTCGAGCGTCAGGAAGCGAGGATGACCATGAAGCGAAGTGCGGCACGTTTCGGATTGTTCGTCTGGACGCTCACCGCGATGCCGGTCTCTCCGGCGACCGCGGCGGCCCCGAAGTACACCTTCGTTCGGATCGCCGATTCCCGGGACTTCGCGGAGATCAAGGTCCCGATCGCTCTCAACGACGCCGGGCAGGTGGCTTTCGTGGCCATCCTGCCCACGGGAGAGACGGGCGTCTTCGTCGGCGGCGACGGCGCCGTCACCACCGTGGCCGACGACACCGAGGACTTCATCTTCTTCGGGTTTCCCGGCATCAACGGGCGCGGGCAGGCGACATTCTACGGCGGCAAGGCCGACCGCACGGGGTTCTATGCGGGAGCCGGCGGCGCGACCGTCCTCATCGAGAACCGGCGTGCGGTGCAGGCCTTCGTGGGGGACATCTACTCGAGCCCCTCCGGCGCCTGGAGCGTGGGCCACGCCATCCTTCGCCTCCCCGGGTTCCAGCAGGAGATCGTGGTCGCGAAGGGCGGGCGCGCCACCCGGGTCGTCGACACCTCCGGGCTCTTCCAGGACCTCGACCTCGATCCCCGGGTGAACGCCTCGGGCCAGGTCGCGTTTCACGCCACCCGCCGCGACTCCAGCGAGGGAATCTTCGTCGGGGAAGGCGGCGCCCTCACCACGGTCGCCGACACGTCCGGGCCCTTCGTCTCCTTCTCGCCCTCGCCTGCGATCGACGACCGGGGGCACGTCCTCTTCCAGGCGGTGCTCGCCGACTTCACCACCACCGGCCTCTTCCTGAGCCGCCAGGGCAAGATCAGCACCGTCCTGGACAACACGGGGGCGTTCGCCGGGTTTGGGACGGCCCCCGCCCTGAACCGGCGGGGGCAGATCGCCTTCGAGGGCACGACCTGGATGGGCCTCCTCGGCATCTTCACGGGCGGCGACCCGGTGGCCGATCGCGTCATCGCCGTGGGCGACCCGCTCGACGGGTCGGCCGTCCAGACTCTGGACCCCCTCGCGTTCGATGCCGCCCTCAACGACCGCGGGCAGATCGCCTTCATCGCCACCCTCGCCGACGGCCGCACCGGTGTCTACCGCGCCGACCCGACGAAGCGCGAGGACCGAGGCGCGAACTAGGACGACGGCGTGCCGGCGGCGCGTAGTGAGGGACGAGCACGGGCACACTGGCAAGCAAGTCGATTCCCTGGCCGGAACACCAGTGAGTTCGCGGAGCGGCATATCATCTCTTGTGAGTGTTGGCGCCAGGCTCCCAACGGGCCACCGTGCACGCCGCGCGCTGCCGCTGCTGGTCGCCATTTCAATTGGCTGCGGCTCCTCCTCCGTGCCCGTGCCGCGGCCGACGGCATCCCAAACACCCGGCGTCACCGCCGTTCCTCCCACAACTGGCGCTTGTGGTGGACTCGAGCTCAACCCGATCAACAGGCACTACTTCAGGGACGTGGCCAGTGGCCGGCCGGTACTCATTGTCGGGTACAGGAACCTCGCGCCGGGATTCTCGCAGTTCGTGCCGACAGCGCCTCCGGGTCAGCCGCAGCCACCTGGCGCCGGCACGCTCAACCCTGACCCCAGGTTTGTAGACTACGCAATCGACGACATGACCGGCCAACCGGGCCCGTTCAACTTTCCGAGTTTCAAGCGCCATTACGCGACTGTTGTCCACCTGGGAGCAGGCGACGATCCCTTGGTGGATCCCATGTTCGATAGCGGGACCGGTTCAAACGCCTCTCCCAGCTTCTTCGCGTGGCCGTGGCTGCGTCATCAGGGCGCCGCCGGCGCCTGTTATGGATCCTTTGGCGATCCCAAAGGCACCCGCTACGACGTGGGCGGCAAGGGCACATGTCCGGCCGCCTGGAACAACGCCTACCTAGATCGACTCAGCGCTGCGGTCAGCCGGGCGAGCAACTCGTGCATCACCTCCGAAGTCCTGCTGTTCGACAAGTCGATCCTTCTAAACCACTGGCGGGACGTTCCCTGGGCGTCCGACAACTCCTCCAACGCCATCGAGCTTCCCGCGTGCACAGACGGCCCCGACTCGTGGTCCGAGTTCTTCTACCTCCAGCGACCAGCACTAGACCTCCAGCTCTCTCAACAGTGCTATGTCGACAAGATCGTCGACGCGACCAAGGCCTCCACCAACGTCGTATACGAGGTAGAGAACGAGAACAACACGCCTGGCAGTGAACCGTGGGCCCGCACATGGGCACAGCGGATCAAGGAGCGGACCTCGCATCTGGTGTCGTACAGCAGCATACAGGATGAGAACTTGGCAGCGGCGGTCGCCGATCCGAGCATCGACATCGTGAACCTTCACTTCGGCGTGAAACTCGAGGGGGATCGGAGTCGGCCGCGCGACTTCATCACCGAGAACTGGAGTGTCGGGGTGTCGAGCATCAACGGAACCGTCGGCACCGGTAAGCCCGTGAACGTAGACGAATTCGGGAAGTGCCATGACAATGGCACTGCGCCGACGTACGACACGCTCCGCAAGATGGCGTGGACGATCGTTGCGAGCGGAGGGCACTTCCACATCGAGGACACGTGTGACCCCCTGATTCCGCCTCCTGGACAAGCGCCGGAGCCTGTCAACGCCAGACCCCGTGAAGTCGTCGAGAACATCCGGACCTTCGTGGAAGACAGCGGCCTCCGCGACGGCGGGTGGAATTTCAGCATGAGTGAGCCGTTTCCTTCCCCTCCCTTACCTGGCGCGTCAACGCCAGCACAGGTACCGGGTCGCTTCTGCATGGGTCCGGCCGCGGCGATCTTCCAAGCGACCGGCGTAGTGGCTCCGCGAGACTACCTCTGCTACTACGACGGAAGCGACGGCTCAGTCAGCAAGACGATAGAGGGTATCGAGGGGCCCGCTGCCTACACGGCGATGTGGTGGGATCCACGCAACGGTGGTTTCACGGGACCGAGCATCGAGTTCGACTGCGTGACCAGTCATACCGTGACCCTCTCTGCTCCGGACACCGGCGACTGGATTCTGCTCCTTCGGAAGGTGAGGGACTGCGCACACTGACAGCGACCCTGAGCCAACCGGCCTGGTGACGGTGTGCGTCCCATACCCGGGAAGGCAATTCATGCATCCCGCATTGGCCCAGCTATTGCATTTCATCAATGGAAGTGAGGGTGCCCTCTGCGACTAGACGAGCAGTCATGGTCTCTGTACAGTGCCTTGAGCTTGAAGCGCACACTAGCGCGGTCCTGAGCGAAGATCAGTGCCGTCTCTCAACAGCCATCGATCGCCGCGTCGATCTTCCCGGCGAAAGGAGAGAGCATGAAGACCTCCCTCGTCCTTCTCCTTCTGTCGGCGGCGCCCTCGCTCGGGGCCGTCGGGCTCCCGGTGCAGGCGGGTGGGCCATCGTCCCTGCAGACGCGCCGCATGGACGAGATGACGAGCCGCGAGGTGGAACTCTACCTGCAGGGGGGCGGCGACCTCGTGTTGATCCCATTCGGACCCGTGTCCGGGCACGGAGCCTTCATCCCGATGGGGATTCACGGTCACTGGGCCCACGCTTTGGCAGTCCTCCTGGCTGACAAGGCCAATGGCCTGGTGTACCCACCCGTGTTCACGTGCTTCTCCGGCGCCACCCGGGCGTTCCGGGGATCGGTTTCGTTTCCCGTCACGGAGCAGGCGCAGATCCTGGAACGCGTCGTGGGAGTGCTGCAGCAACAGGGATTCAAGCGAATCGTCCTCGTCGCGGGGACCAATCCGGAGGATTTGGGCGGCACGGTCGCAGCCCGACGAGTGTTCGACAGGACCGAGAAGCCTGTGTGGCTCCTGATCGGGGAGCGTCTGCTCCACGACCCCGCCGTGCATGCTCTCTACGAGAGCTACCCGGGCAACTTCGGTGAGACCCAGATCGGGTTGGCCAGCCTCAAGATCCTGGGGCGGGAGCGCCCCGTACCGTATCCGGAATGGGCCAGGGAGAAGAAGGTCGACACCGACCCGGACCAGCCGCCGGAGATCGCCGAGGATGTGCGGGCGCTGCGGACTTTCGGCACCGTCGGGTTCCGCTACTTCGAGGAAGCAAACCATGGGAACCATGGCATGGCCGGCCTGACCTTCGAGGGCCAGTCGGACGTCGACCTCGCCGTGAACGTTCTTCAGAAGAGCGCCGACATGGCCGCCCCGGCACTGAACAACCTGGGGCACTACGCGGACTGGCTGGAGAAGCACCCGTTTCAGTACGTCGTTCCGAAGGAGAGGCTCCCCTGAGCCCGACGGAGCCTGCTCGTACCGGAGCGCTTCCACCGGGTCGAGGCGCCTACGTCGTCTCGCGACGCACTCACGACCTCAGCGTCGACGCAGGTGCCCGGAGGCCGGCCAGTCTAGGGGTCTCGCGCGCCGAAGAACACGATCGAGGCTCCCGGCTTCTCGAAGGCGGCGTCGACGATCGCGTGGCCGGACGCGTCCAGGATCACGGTCGTCCCGGGCGTGGCCCAGAACGGCTGGACTACCGGATGCTCCGACACGTAGCGCTGCCGGCCGGCGGAGGTGGAGAAGAGGACGATCGCACCACGGCCCGTGCCGTGGTCGATCTTCTCGTGCACCTCCCCGCTCCCGCCGACCGCTCCCACCCGCACCGGCGAGGCCGCCGCCATGCTGTCGCGGACCTGCCGCCACCGGCCGAGGATCCGGGAGATGCGCGCGACGCCCTCGGGCGATACCGACAGGAGATCGCCCCAGAGACCGTCATGCCCGAGGATGAGCGAGGCGACGTTGACGAGCTGCGAGTCCTCGGGGTCGTCCGGAAAGTAGTGAGTGAGGAATAGCGTGGACGGAATCCACTTGTCGTACCCGTAGGTCGACCGCGTGATCCAGGTGCGCGCGGGCCCCTTGTGAAAGAACAGGTTCCAGTTGTCCTTCTGGAGGTCGATCGGCACGTCGTAGTCCTGGAAGTAGGGACCGTTGTTGACGAGGAAGTAGCGCCCGGCGGTCAGGAACGCGAGGCCGACGGCGCGACCGTCCTCGGTCACGTCGAGATCGACGACCGCCCCCGGCACGTGCTCCCCGAGCCGCCGCGCGATCTCCGCGAGCCGAAGGCCGATGCGGAAGGCATAGGCGTCCCGCCGTTCCTCCGGCGTGTTGACCTCCGTGCCGTGGCCGTGCCCCGGCGCGTCGCAGCCGTACTGGCCGACCGCATCCCACTTGAAGTACGTGACGCCCGTCTCCTGGGCCAGCCGAAGGAGCTCGCGCAGAAACGTCTCGCCCCACGGCGAGACGAGGCACATGCGATAGCTGTCCTCGGTCTCCCACACCGGCCAGCTCTGCGTCTTCCCGCCCGACGAGAGGACGTTCCCGCGATTCCCGAGGTACGCACGGCTCGACACCGCCGCCGCGTTGGGGTCGAACCAGAGCCCCAGCTTCATTCCGTGAGCGTCGAGCGCCCTCTTGAGCGGGGCGAGCCCGTCCGGGAAGCGCGTTCGGCTCACCGTCCAGTCGCCCGTCTTCTCGTACCAGCCGGTGTCGAGCACGAAGGTCTCGATCCCCATGCGGTGCGCGACCTCGATCTCGGCGAGCATGCGCTCCGCGTTCATCGAGTCGAGGTACCCCTTCCCGTTCCACCACCGGTTGCGCTCCTGGAAGTTCCAGGTGTTGTAGTGGACGCGTGGCGAATGGACATCGGGGTCCGAGAGCTCGACGCGGACGAAGCGGCGATACGCCTCGGCGGCCGTGTCTTCGTCGCCGGCCACGAGACCGGCCTGCATCCAGACCGTCGAGTACGGGTGGCCGGCATCGACCGCCTGCCCGCGACAGTAGCTCCCCTTGACCGCTCGCAGCTTCACGGTCCGGCGAGGACCGAGGTCGAAGCGCAGAAATGCGTCGGCGGCCGGCGAGCCGTGCTCGTAGGCGAGGAGCATCGTGCGGCGGCCGTCCGAGGCGAGGAGGATCGGCCCCACCACCCCGAGGCCCGCCGTGAAGTCGTCGGGGTCCACGGGCCGCTCCGACAGCGTGTAGCTGTGGAGAAGCTCGACGAACTCGGAGAGGCGCACCTCGCGCCCCCGCGGCAGGCCCTCGAAGGAAGTGGCCAGGTACTGGATCTCGTCCTCGGCGCCGGCGCGCGAGAAGGCGTGCGGCCTCGTCGCGATGAGGACGTACTGGAAGCGGACGATCGGGCTCAGGTCCGAGAGGCGGAAACGGAGCTCGAGGGCGAGCGAGGGATCCTCGCCGAGCGGACCGCGGAAACGGTACTCGACCACGTCCGGCCCGAGCGCGATCGGCTCGCCGACGCGCTCGAGATGGGTTGGCAGCGCCGTCACCTCCCGGCCGTCGAGCGGGAAGACGGGCGGCGCGAAGGGGTGGTGGGGCGCGCCCGAGGTGGGTGCGAAGCTCCAGAGCGCCCCTGGCTTCGCACCGAGCTCGATCCGCAGGCCGCTCGCCTCGATGACGGGGACGGGGCCGGCGGCGCCGGCCGGTGCCGCGAGACCCCCGAGGAGGAGCGGGACGGCGACGCGGGACGGGCGCAGCACCATGGCCGGCATCATATCCTCCGTGGCCGTGGCATCCGGCCGAGCCGCCGGGGCCATGCCCTCACCGGCGGCGCGATTCGTCTACAATCCGCGGCGAATGATCCTCGCCCGCCGCCCCACCCTGCTGATCTTCGCCGCCGCGGTCCTGCTCGCCGCGGAGGCGCTCGCCGCGCCCCAGCCCCCGGCGTCCGGCCGCCGCATCCCCGTCATCCTCGACACCGACATCGGGGACGACATCGACGACACCTGGGCGCTCGTGCTCGCCCTCAAGTCGCCGGAGCTGGACGTGCGGCTCGTCGTCACCGACTTCGGCAACACGGAGCACCGGGCGAAGCTCGTGGCGCGCGTGCTCGAGCTGGCCGGCCGCACCGACATCCCCATCGGCATCGGCGTCAGGCAGAACGGCGAGGAGAGCCCCCAGGCGGGCTGGGTGCGCGGGTACGACCTCGCGAAGTACGCCGGCCGCGTCCTGCCGGACGGCGTCCAGGCCCTCGTCGACACCGCGATGGCGGCGAGCGAGCCGATGACGCTCGTCGCGATCGGCCCGCCCCCGAGCATCGAGGCCGCGCTCGCGCGCGAGCCCCGGATCGCCGGCAAGCTGCGCCTGGCCGGCATGTTCGGCAGCATCCACCACGGCTACGACGGCAAGCCGCCCGAGCCCGAGTGGAACATCAAGAGCGAGATACGGGCGGCCCGCGCCGTGCTCGCCGCGCCGTGGAAGGAGGCGGTCGTCACTCCGCTCGACACCTGCGGGCGGGTCCGGCTCTCCGGGGAGCGCTACGCACGGGTGCGCGACTCGAGCGACCCGCTGCTGCGCGGCCTGATGGAGGCGTTCTCGTTCTGGTGCCGCAACCGGGACTGGTGCGCGAAGGACCCGGCGTACGTGGCCGCGAAGAGCTCGACGCTCTTCGACACGGTGGCCGTCTACCTCGCGATCTCGCGCGAGTTCGTGCGGACGGAGACGACGGGCGTGCGAGTGACGAACGAGGGGTTGACGGTGCCTGACCCCTCGGCGCGCCCGGTGACCTGGGCCACCGACTGGACGAACCTCGACGGCTTCGAGGAGTGGATCTCGGCTCGGCTCGCGGCGCCCGTCGCCCCGCGCTGAGGGCGGTCTCCTCAGGCCGGCGGGCCCCAGCGTTCGGCGGGACTGGTCTGCGGGGGCAGGCCCCCGCGTACTTCGGGGCCGGTTGCCGGGGGCGGGCTCGCCGCCGGCAGGCTGAAGCAGAAGGTCGACCCGAGCCCGGACCCGGGCGACTCCACCCATATCCGCCCTCCGTGGGTCTCGACGATGCGCCGGGCGAGGGCGAGGCCGAGGCCCGTGCCCTCGACCTTCGGGTCGAGGCGGTGGAAGAGCTCGAACACCCGGTCCTGGTCCGCCGGGTCGATGCCGATGCCGTTGTCGCGGACGTAGAGCGCCACCTGCCCCGCCCCCGCTCCGGCGTCCCGCGCGCCGATCCGGACCACGGGATGGGACGCATCGCCCGTGAACTTGGCCGCGTTGTCGAGGAGGTTCTGGACGAGCTCCACGAGGCGACGGCGGTCGCCACGCACGACGGGCAGCGGCCCCTCCAACTCGACCCGCACGCCTCGCGCGGAGAGCCGCCCCTCGGCGAGCGAGCGCGCCTCCTGGACCACCCCCTCGAACGGCACGTCCTCGTGGGGGCGGTCGATCCGCCCGGTGCGCGACAGCTCGAGGAGATCGTCGAGCAGCTGCGCCATCCGGTCCGTGGCGGCACGGATGCGGGCCAGATCCGACTCGACGCGATCGAGGCGCCCCGCCGGCGCATCCCGCTCCACGTAGGAGAGGAACCCGCGGATCGTGACGAGCGGGCTCTTCAGGTCGTGCGAGACGACGTAGGTGAAGCGCTCGAGCTCGGCGTTGCGCGTCTCGAGCTCGCGGTTGGCGGCGGCGAGGCGCCGCTCGCTGCTCCGCAGGGCGCCGACCCCGCGCGCGGCGTCGGCGAGCAGGATGTGCACGCCCACAGCCGTGACGACGAGGATGATGGCGACGTCGGCGAACGGCTGCCACCCCAGCCGGTCGCCGAATGCCGTGCGGAGCGCTCCCGACCGCTCGAGCCCGGCGACGACGAGGGCCGACCCGAGGCAGAAGAGGGCGGTGGCGGCGAGGAGGCGACGGTCCAGCGTGAACGCGGCGACGAGGATCACGACGGGGTAGAGGAGGGCGGCGGTGTCGTGGATCCCCTGCCGGGTCAGCAGCAAGCAGTGGATGGTGGCGACCATGCCCAGCAGCAGCGCGGTCACGGCGGCGAGCACGCGGCCACGCCGCACGGTCCACAGGCAGCCGAGGCCGAGCACGAAGAAGGCGGCGAGGATGGCCGCGCTCCGCGGGGAGCGGGTGAGCAGGTTGGTCAGGATCGCGAGGCCCGACCCGGCCAGGGCCGCGACGGTCGCCGCGTGCACGTTCCTCGCCAGCCGGGCCCGTTCCTCCGGCCCGATGGGGATGGGCTCGAAGGCCCGCGCCAGTCGCTGCCAGGGTCTCCTCGGCTGGTCCACGGCCCGAGCATACCTCGCCTGCCCCGGGGCCCGTTTGAGGCGGGTCCCGGCCAGGGATAAGCTGCGCGGCGTGCGTAGCCGTGCCGTGAAGGCCAGGCCCGAAGCGGAACCACCCGTCGCCGTCGTCAACTCCGTCGCCCCCATCCGGATCTGCGACAACGGGTGCTGGACCGACACCTGGTTCGCGGGGCACGGCCAGGTCTTCAACGTCGCGGTCTACCCCTACGCCGAGGTCCAGGTCGCGATCCACCGCCACGACGGAGGTGCGCCTCGCCTCGTCCTCCACGCCGAGAACTTCGGCGAGCGGTACGAGGTGCGGGACGAGGCCCCGCCCTGGGGCCCGCACCCTCTCCTCGAGGCCGCGATCGCGTACATGAAGGTGCCGAAGGACCTGCGCCTCGAGGTGACGATCCACTCCGAGGCGCCGGCGGGCGCGGGCACGGGCACGTCCGCGGCGGTGACCGTCGCCCTCGTCGGCGCCCTCGACGCCCTCACCCCCGGGCGCCTCACCACGCACGAGGTGGCCGCCGCCGCCCAGCGGGTCGAGACGGAGATGCTCCACCGCCAGTGCGGCATCCAGGACCAGCTGGCCTCCGCCTACGGCGGGATCAACTACATCGAGATGTTCGCCTACCCGCACGCCTCCGTGTCGCCGGTCCGGGTCCCCGACCCGATCTGGTGGGAGCTCGAGCGACGCCTCGTCCTCGTCTACCTCGGGAAGTCGCACGACTCGTCCGCCATCCACGAGGCCGTGATCCGCTCGCTGGAGAACGCCGGCCCCGACTCCCCCGCCATCGTGGAGCTGCGGCAAACCGCCCCGCGGTCGCGTGACGCCTTGAGCGCCGGCGACTTCGAGGGCCTGGGCCGGGCCATGACCGAGAGCACCGAGGCGCAGCGCCGGCTCCACCCCGCCCTGGTCGGGACCGAGGCCCGCCGGGTCATCGAGATCGCGAGGGAGCACGGCGCGCTCGGGTGGAAGGTGAACGGCGCGGGGGGCGAAGGCGGATCCCTCGCCCTCCTCTGCGACGAAGGCTCCTCCCGCAAGCGTGCCCTCGTCCGCGATATCGAGAAGGACTCGCCGGCTTTCCGCAACATACCGATCTACCTGAGCCGGCACGGCGTGCGCGTCTGGCGCCAGGACCTCCGGTAGGCCGCCGCGGGCTCACCCTACCGGCGCGGCCGGGCTCGGTTGGGTTAACCTAGGCCCGTGCGCGTGGTGGGTCGCAGCGTCCCCCGCCAGGAGGGCCTCGGCAAGGCCCGCGGGGCCGCGCGCTACGTGGACGACCTCCGCTTTCCGGGGATGCTGCACGGCCGTACGGTCCGCACGACCATCGCCCGCGGCGAGGTGACGGCGGTCCACCTCGACTTCGACACCTCCGGCTTCACCCTCGTCGACCATCGCGACATCCCGGGCAGGAACGTCGTCGCGCTCATCCAGGACGACCAGCCGTTCCTCGTCGAGCGCGAGGTGCGGCACGCCGAGGAGCCGCTGCTGCTCCTGGCCCACGAGGACCGCGAGAAGCTGCGTGCCGCCTCGGTTCGCGTCGAGTACCGCCGGTTGGAGCCCCTCCTCGACCCCGAGCGCTCGGAGCACGCGTTCAAGGAGATCGCGATCGAGAAGGGCGACCTCGCCCGCGGCTTCGACGAGGCCGATCTCGTGGTCGAGGGCAAGTACCGCACCGGCCGCCAGGAGCACGTGTACATCGAGCCCCAGGGCGTGATCGCGGTGCCCGCGGCGGACGGCGTCACGGTCTACGGCTCGCTCCAGTGCCCCTACTACGTCCAGAAGGCCCTCGTGGCGCTGCTCGGTCTCCCCCACGAGAAGGTGCGGATCGTCCAGACGGAGACGGGCGGCGGATTCGGCGGCAAGGAGGACTACCCGTCGATCATCGCCGGGCACGCGGCGCTCCTGGCGCGGAAGTCGGGGAGGCCGGTCAAGCTCGTCTACGACCGCCTCGAGGACATGGCCGCCACCACCAAGCGCCACCCCTCGATCGTCCGGCACCGCACCGGCGTCACGCGCGACGGGCGGATCACCGCGATGGAGATCGACGTCCTCCTCGACGGCGGCGCCTACTGCACGCTGAGCCCGGTCGTGCTCTCCCGCGGCTGCCTCCACGCGACCGGCCCCTACCGCTGCGACAACGTGCGCGTCCGCGGCCGCGTCGTGCGGACGAACACGCCACCCACCGGCGCCTTTCGCGGCTTCGGCGCCCCGCAGACCGTCTTCGCCGCCGAGGTGCAGATCGACCGGGTGGCCGAGGCGCTCGGCACGGACCCCGTGCACCTGCGGGAGAGAAACGCTCTCCGGCCGGGAGACACGATGGCCACCGGCCAGGTGCTGGGCGAGGACGCGAGCGCCCTCGCCGTGCTGGACGAGGCGGTGAAGCGCTCCGACTTCCACCGGAAGCGCCGGGCCTGGCGGGGCACGAATCGCGGGATCGGCCTCTCTCTCTTCTTCCACGGCGCGGGCTTCACCGGCTCCGGCGAAGTCATGCTGGCCTCGAAGGCCTCCCTCGAGCTGACCCCGCGGGGCGCGCGCGTGCTCGTGGGCAGCACGGAGATGGGCCAGGGCACGCGGACGACCCTCGCGCAGATCGTGGCCGAGGCGCTGGGCTTCCCCATCGAGCGAGTCGAGGTGGCCGATCCGGACACGGCTCGCGTCCCCGACAGCGGGCCCACCGTCGCCTCGCGCACCTGCATGGTGGTGGGCGGGCTCTTGAAGGCGTGCGCCGAAGAGATGAAGGAGCGCCTCGACGGCCTCTCGCCGGCGACGTACCTGAAGCGGCACGGCCCGCTCCGGGTGACGCGGCAGTACGAGCCGCCCCCGGGGATCGCCTGGGACGACGCGACCTACCGCGGCGACGCCTACGCGACCTACGGCTGGGGCTGCGACGTGGCCGAGGTCGAGCTCGACCCCGTGACGTACGAGGTGCGTCCCACGCGGATGACGGCGGTCGTCGAGATCGGCCGCGCGGTCAACCCCCTGATGGTGGCGGGGCAGGTCGAAGGGGCAACGGCGCAGGGACTCGGCTACGCCCTCCTCGAAGAGGTGGTCATGCGGGAGGGCCGCATGGCCAACGCCCAGCTCACCAACTACCTGATCCCCACCACCCTCGACACGCCGCCCGTCGACGTGACGATTCTCGAGAACCCGTACCGGCACGGGCCCTTCGGGGCGAAGGGCGTGGGCGAGATGCCGATGAGCGGGCCGGGGCCGGCCGTGGCCAACGCGGTGCTTTACCTCGGAAAGGACGTGCGCTCGCTCCCGATCACGCCGGAGAAGGTCCTGGAATGCGCTTCGTCCTCAACGGCAAGCGAGCCGACGTCGACGCGGCGCCGCTGAAGCGGCTCCTCGACGTCCTGCGCGAGGACTGCTCTCTCGCGGGGACGAAGGAGGGCTGCGGCGAAGGCGAGTGCGGGGCGTGCACGGTGCTCGTCGACGGCCTTCCCGTCAACTCCTGCCTCGTGCCCTTCGCTCACGTGCGCGGGCGCGAGGTGACGACGATCGAGGGGCTTCGCCGCCGACTGCCCGAGGCCCTCGTGCGCGAGGGCGGGACGCAATGCGGGATCTGCACGCCGGGCGTCGCGATGGCGGCGGCGGCGCTGGGCCCGCGCCCTTCGCCGGCGCGGGTGCGCGAGGCCCTCGCCGGAAACCTGTGCCGGTGCACCGGCTACGCCGGCATCGTGAGGGCGCTGGCGGGCACGCGCGCGGCGCCGCACCCGCGGGTGCGGAGGACCGGTCCCCGCCGCCGGAGCGGGACGGGGGGCTGAGCCGGTGGCCACTCCCATGTCACGCCTAGAACTCGTCCAGCCCCGCTCGCTCGACGAGGCTCTGCGGCGGCTGCGCGACGAGGGCCCGCTCGTGCCCCTCGCCGGGTGCACCGACCTCTACGTGGGCTTCCACTTCGGGACGGTGGTCGCTCAGCGCTTCCTCGACCTTTCGGGCCTGCAGGCGCTGCGCGGGATCCGCCGGCGCGGCGACGTGCTCGTGATCGGCGCGCTCGCCACCTACACGGAGCTGATCGCCTCGCCGCTCGTGCGGCGCCGCGTGCCGATCCTCGCCGAGGCCTCGCGCGAGATCGGCAGCCCCCAGATCCAGAACCGGGGGACGCTCGCCGGCAACGTCGCCAACGCCTCGCCCGCGGGCGACACGCTGCCCGTCCTGGCGGTGGCCGAGGCCATCGTCGTGCTGCGCAGCGTGGACCGCGAGCGCCGCGTCCCCTTCGGCTCTTTCTACACGGGCTACCGGCGGACGGTGATGCGCCCCGACGAGCTGATCGTCGCGGTGGAGGTGCCGCCGGTCGAGGGCCGGCAGTGGTTCCGCAAGGTCGGGACCCGGGCCGCCCAGGCCATCGCGAAGGTGGTGATGGCCGCCGTTCGCGCGCCCCACCCCCGGATCGCCCTCGGCAGCGTGGCCCCCACCGTCGTTCGCTTGCCGCAGACGGAGGCGGTGCTCGCGGGCGGCGGTTCGCTGACCGACGCCCAGGCCGTCCTCGTGAACGAGATCCAGCCGATCGACGACCTCCGCTCGACGGCCGCCTACCGCCGCCGCGTCTCGGCGAACCTCCTGGCTCAGTTCTGGAGCGAGACCGGCCGCAAGCGGTGATCAGCGCCAGAGATCAGCCGGAGACGCCATCGCGGGTCGCCGCGTTCACGGGGTTCGCCCGGCGCGGGTCGAGGACGCCGTCGAGGATCACGGCCATCCGCAGGTAGACACCGACGTCGAGCGTGTGCCCGTCGGGCGTGTCGGGAGCGACCGACGGCGCCGACCGGCACGCGCTCGCGGTGACGCAGCTCGAGCGTGACGCGGCCGTCCGTGAAGACGGCCTGGTCGGCGTCCCGATCCACCTCGAGGCGGTACTCCACGCCGCGGAGCCGTCCGCGCATCACGTCGGTCGTCTCACGGCGCTCGACGTGGTAGCCGTCCCGATCGGCCAGCCGGCGCCAGGCGGCGAGCGAGCCGAAGAAGCGGGGCTTCTCCAGGTACGGCCCGCCGTCCTCAGGGCAGAACGTGTCGCAGTTGCCGCAGTCGTTGCAGAAGTCCTGGAAGGTGCCGATCTGGTGCCGCTCACGCACCTCGATCCTGCCGCCGGCGACGGGCACGGCCCGGCCGTCGGCGACGCGGTAGCTCTCGCACTCCTTCGCGAGCGGCTCGACCTCGTACGCGAAGTTGGCGTCGTTCGGGCAGGCGGGCACGCATTTGTCGCAGTTGATGCAGTCGAAGAGGGCGAGGTGCGATCCGATCCGCCGCGGGGGAACGAGCGCCCCTTTCCGGTAGCGGGGATCCGCGGTGGCCCGGGCGACCACGACCGGCGTGTTGAGGACGGCGGCCGCCCGCACCAGCTCGTCGTAGCGGGCCTCCTGCCCGGCCCACGCGAGCACCGACCGCAGATCGACCTCGCCGGAGCGCAGCGAGGCGAGGAGCTCGTCCCTCAGCGGCGAGGGCGAGACGACGCGAGCGATCGCCTCCTCGCCCGTGCCGCAGGCCTTGACCACGTAGTCGCCCACGTTCCGCACGCCCAGCCCGCGCATCCGCACCGCGAGATTCTCGAGGTACTTCGGCAGCCGGCCGTAACCGCCCGGCTTCAGCAGGTCCGTGCAGACGGTCACCGGCGCCAGGCCCAGGGCCACGCAGTCCGGGAAGTTGCGGTTGTCGACGCCGGCGGAGAAGGAGAGCGGCACCGCCGGCCGCGCGCGGCGCACGCGCTCCACGAGGCCGAGGGTGATCACGTGGAGCGGCGCCCCCGAGAGGTACATCACCGCCTCGCCCGCCGGAAAGAAGCGGCGGTGGTTGCGCACGACGAGGGTGTTCGAGAGCTTGAGCCGGAACTCGCGGCCGAGACCCCGCGCCCGCTCGGCGAGCCGGTCCGTCATCTCCAGCGCCGGTGCCCACTGCAGGTCCTTCTCGAAGTCCTCCGCGCGCGTCTCGACGTCCGTGTAGCCGAGGACGTCGTGAAGGAGGCCGTCCACCGCCTCCTTTCCGAGAAGCGTCGGGTTGAGCTTCACGCTGACGTGGAGCCCCATCTCCTCCATCAGGAAGACGGCCATCGCCTCGATCTCGCCCGCCGGGCAGCCGTGGAAGGTGGAGAGCGTCACCTGGTCGGAGAGCGCCGTCCGGAAGTCGAGGTCGCGCAGGCGGCGGAGCTCGTCGGGGATCTCGAGGCGCCGGGCGTCGACTTCGTCCCGCGCGTCCTTCATCGACGCGATCCAGGACCGCACCGCGGGCGAACGGATTCCCGCGAGGTCGTAGCCCACGCTCAGGTCGAGGATCGTGTCGTCGCGCGAGGGGTCGTCCGGCCGCCCGAGGAGCCGCTCCGCGCGCGCGACGTCGATCAGCATGGAGCCCTTCACGTACTCGCGAAGGCTCTCGCCGAGGCGCAGTTCCTGGCTCCACTCCACGTTGTAGCCCACCGTCTCCATGTCGATGCAGGGACGGGCGATCGTCAGGCGGTCGTTGACCTGGACGGTCTTGAGCTCGATGAACCGGCCGCCGGCGAGCCAGGAGAGAAGGACGTTCTGCGCCATCTGCCCGTGGGGGCCGGCGGCGGGGCCGACGGGGT
Source organism: uncultured Acidobacteriota bacterium (assembly GCA_963697835.1). Classification (GTDB taxonomy): domain Bacteria; phylum Acidobacteriota; class Vicinamibacteria; order Fen-336; family Fen-336; genus DATBSL01. Next base: position 1,864,246 of record CAVOPG010000002.1, read on the forward strand.
TCGCGGCACGATGGCCGTGGACGTGTACCGAGAAGTCAAGGTCGTCGGTCCCGCGCCAGAAGCGTCGCGCCGGGAGGTCGAAGACCTTCTGCTCGCACTCTTGTTCCCGGAGCATCCGCCGCAGCAGGTGCGGGAAGGGCGCCGGGATGAGCTCGGCCACGTGCTTTACCCCCGCCGGGATGATAGCGGAACCGATCGCCGGTGCCTCGTGGTAGTTTGGAGCGGGAGGCCCTCATGCGACGACTCGCGGCGGCCCTGCTCACCCTTCTCGTCGGCCCGGCCCTCGCTCTCGCGACGGCGGCCGAGCCCGTCCCGGACGGCTGGCATCCCTTCGCGGTGCGCGACGAGATCGCCCCGCGCTCGTGGGACGAGCGAGGACCCGGGGGCGAGCTCGTCCTCGGGCTCGCCGGGCGCGGCGACGACGCCGTGGACGGCCGCTGGGCCCGCGAGGTGCCGGTGATCGCCGGCAAGGACTACGCCTTCCGCGCCTCGTACCGCGCGGAGCGGGTCGCCTCGGCCGCTCGCAGCGTCCTCGCGCGCGTCGTCTGGCTCGACGCGGCGGGCGCAGACGCTGCGCCCGATGGAGTACCCGATCGCGGCGCCTTCGCCGGGCCCCGACGGCTGGACGGCGGTCGCGGGCGTCTACCGCGTGCCGGCCGGCGTGTCGCGGGCGCGGCTCGAGCTCCATCTTCGCTGGACCAACGACGGCGAGGTGCGCTTCAAGGACGTCGACTTCCGGGAGTCCGCCCCGCCGCCGGCGCGCCTCGTGAAGCTCGCGACCGTGCACCACCGACCGCGCGACACGGCGTCGCCGCAGGAGAGCCGCGAGCATTTCACCCGGCTCGTCGAGCAGGCGGCGGCGCGCGGGGCCGACATCGTCTGCCTGCCCGAGGGCCTGACCGCCGCCGGCAACGGCCTGTCGTACGCCCAGGCCGCCGAGGCGGTGCCGGGTCCGACCACCGCGTTCCTCGGCGACCTCGCGCGCCGGCTCCACGTGTGGATCGTGGCCGGCGTCTACGAGCGCTCCGGCGCCCGCCTCTACAACACGGCCGTGCTCGTGGGCCGCGACGGCACGCTCGCCGGCCGCTACCGGAAGATGAGCCTTCCCGACGAGGAGATCGAGGGCGGGATCACGCCGGGCTCGGAGACGCCGGTCTTCGACACCGACTTCGGCCGGGTGGGCCTCATGATCTGCTGGGACTCGAGCTATCCGGAGGTGGCGCGCGCGCTCGCCGCCGGCGGGGCCGAGGTGATCCTGATGCCGATCGCGGGCGGCGTGGAGTCGCTCGTCCAGGCCCGCGCCGTCGAGAACCAGGTGCACATCGTGGCGAGCGGGTACGACTTCCGCAGCGGCATCTTCGACCGGCGGGGCGAGAGGATCGCCGACGCCAAGGGAGACCCCGACGTCCTCGTGGCCGAGGTGGACCTCGCCCGCCCGACGATCTGGCCGTGGGTCGGCTTCTGGGGCGCGCGCATCGGGCACGAGGCCCCGGCCTGGAGCGCGACCTCCCGGTGATCGAAGGTCCCTACGGCACCGCGAAGACGAGGTCGTCGCGGTCGTTGTAGCCGCCGCTCGTGCACGCGGACGCCGTCCCCTGGTATCGGAACTGCGCCCGCACCGCCTGGAGCGAGCCCGCCGGCAGCGTGTACGTCGCCGAGAGCGTCTGCGCTCCCGCCGCCGCCGGGCTGAGCGTCGCGACGAACGTCCACGTCGGGCTCGAGGCGTTGGCCGCGTAGTAGAGGTCCAGGTGGTCCGCCGACGGGGTCGTCCAGGCCCACACGGTCGCGTCGATCCGCACCGTCTTGCCCGCCGCGAACGACGTCCCGTCCACGGTCGACACCTTGAGACGGTCGTTCGACTCGTCGGAGTGGAAGGTACCCGAGGTCCCGTCCGCGCACGAGCTGTTGACCGTGTCGGGCTGGTTGGGCTCGGGGCCCTTGGCGTCGCGCCCCAGAAGGAGGGAAGGCCCGGAGTCGCACGAGCTGAGGCGGCCGCGCACTTCGGCGCCTTCAGCGTGGCGTCGTAGGTCGCGGCCTGGGAGCCACCGCCCGACGGCGTGACCGTCAGCGAGAGAGGGGTGCTGTGCGTCGCTCCGCTCGTCCCCACGACGGGGAGAGCGTACGTCCCCGCCGCCGTGGTGGCGCTCACCGACACGGTGAGCGCGCTCGTCGCGGTCCCGTTCAAAGGCGGCGTCACCGAGACCGGGCTGAAGGCGCACGTCGCGCCGGCCGGAAGGCCCGTGCAGGACAGGCTCACCGCGGAGACGAAGCCATTCAGGCTGCCCACGGTCGCCGTGCTCGTCCCGCTCGCTCCCTGGGCGACGTTCAGGCTCCCGGGGGAGACGGAGACCGTGAAGTCGGGCGGCGGCGGCGCCGTGCTCACCGCGAAGACGAGGTCGTCGTGGTCGTCGTAGCCGCCGGTGCCGCACGCGGCCGCGCTGCCGGTGTAGCGGAAGCGTGCCCTCACCGCCTGCTGCGCACCCGTCGGCAGCGTGTAGGTGGCCGACAGCACCTGCGCGCCGGCCGCGGTCGGCGTCAGCGTCCCGATCAGGGTCCAGGTCGGGCTCGCCGCGTTCGCGGCGTAGTAGAGGTCGAGGTGGTCCGCCGACGGCGTCGTCCAGGCCCACACCGTGGCCTCGATCCTCACCGTCTTGCCGCCCGCGAAATCGGTCCCGTCCAGGGTCGAGACCTTGAGGCGGTCGTTCGACTCGTCGGAGTGGAAAGTGCCCGAGCCGCCGTCGGCGCACGAGCTGTTGACCGTGTTGGGCTGGTTGGGCTCGGGACCCCTTGCGTCGCGGCCCAGCAGCAGCGACGGACCCGAGTCGCACGAGCTGCCCACCGTGGCGCACCGGGGGGCCTTCAGCGTCGCGTCGAAGAGGGCGGCCTGCGGACCGCCGCCACCAGCCGACGGGGTGACCGTCAGGGAGACGGGCGCGTTGTGCGTCAGGGCGCCCGAAACGCCGGTGACCTGGAGCGAGTAGCTGCCCGCGGCGGTGGAGCCCGACACGCTGACCGTGAGGGTGCTGCTCGTGCTGCCGTTGGCCGGCGGCGTCACCGAGATCGGGTTGAAGCCGCACGTCACGCCGGCGGGCAGCCCCGTGCACGACAGGCTCGCCGCCGAGGTGAAGCCGCTGACGCTCGTCACCGTCACCGTGCTCGTCCCGCCGGTGCCCGGCACGATGCTGAGCGAGCTCGGCGAGGCCGCGACGGTGAAATCGGGAGTGGGCGTGCCGCCGCAGCCCGGGAACTTGAAGGAGCCGATGCGGGTGCTCCAGTTGAAGCTGCCGGTCGCCTTCAGGTACTCGTTCGTGTACCAGAACGTGCAGTCGTCGACCGGGTCGATGGTCATCGCGCTGTAGTCGCCCCAGCGGCTGAGACTCCCCGTCTGCGACCCGACGCCCGTGGTGAGGATGCTCTCGGCCTGCATCGTGCCCGGGGCGTCGCTCGCGAGGCGGCCGGTGTAGCGGAGGCCGGGCCTGACGCTGCTGCTCGAGGCGCTGTAGCCGAGCAGCATGTTGCCCTGCTGGTCCTGCGCGATCGAGCCCATCCAGCGCGAGGTCGTGTCGGGCGAGAACGTCCCCGACTGGAAGAGAGTGGGCGTGCCGCCCGGGCTGCGGACCTCGTACCAGCGCACGCCCGAGGCCGTCGACCCGACCGACACCGAGTGGTTCACCACCAGCGACTCGTGGGAGCCGAAGTTGCGGTAGGCCAGGCGGAACATGAGCCGGTCGGCGAGCGAGTCGAGCTGCTGCGTCGTGCCCGGCTGCGGGATGCAGGTGCCGCCGCCGCAGGCCGGGGTGAAGGCGGCGCCGGTGATCTTCGTGGGGCCGGTGAGGGTGGAGTTGGCCGGGCTCGTCCAGTCCACGTGGAACTTCCAGAGGTTGAGCCCGTCGTTGCCGACGTCGTCGAACGCCACCATGTAGTTCGGGGCGCCAGCCGGCGGCGGCGAGGCACCGTCCAGGTCCGCCGGTAGCAGCCCGCCGTACGTGGCCGAGAGCTGGAAGCACTGGATCGGGCCCGGAGTGCCGGCCGCCGTGATCATCTGGCCGCGGTCGAGGGCGCACACGCGCGCGCCGGTGAAGGCCGTGCCCGCGGCGTTGAACATGTTGAAGGTCAGGTAGTAGCCGTCGGGCCACACGCCGCCCTTGGGGTAGTCGTTGAAGCCCGTGAAGCTGTAGGCGAAGCGGCGATAGCTGCCGGTCGCGTCGGATGTCGTCGACACGGCCACGCACTGGAAGAACTGGCTCGCCGCCTGGTTGATCGAGAACTGGGTCATGACCCAGCGGCCGGCGGCCTTGTCGTACATCACCACCGGGTCGCCGCTGTTGGTCGTCTCGCACGGGCCGCCGAATCCCTGCCAGAGCGAGTTGCCCGCCGCTGGCCCGTAGACGAGCGCGCCCGTCGACTTGTCGAAGACGGCAAAGGATGTGTTGACCCACTGCACGTACTGGGTCGCGCCGGGCGCCCCGTTGGTGTCCGGCGGCGCACCGGTGGGCGAGAAGCTGCCGAGCCCCACCCCCACGCCGTCGAAGCTCAAGCCGGGCGTCGTGGCCACCCGCGGGCGCCAGAGCCATGGCAGCGCGCCCGGCTTGCTCCAGCGGATCCACCCAGCCTCGCGGGACGGCGCGGGGTGGCCGGATCAGCTTGACGGGGTGCAGCCGCCACTCGCCTTCCTCCTCGACCGGCGGGATGACCGGCATCTCGACGCAGCGGGCGGGAGACGTCGGAGTGGTAGAGGGAATGCAGCTCCGGGTTGCGCAGAGTCCGCGGGCGCGGACGGTGGCTGGGGCTGGGCCGCTCCGGGAGCGGCCGCGGCCATGCCGAGCAGGAGCAGGAACACTCCGGTATTGGTGCTCATGCACACCCTCCGGTGGGCTTCGATGGTGCTTCTGTCAACGGAATACGGATACCATTCAGCAGATGTCCCTGGCCAAAGTCGGTGTCGTAGATCACACCGCCGACGGCGCGCGAACCAGGCCCGGCGCGCGGAGAGCCGGGCTCAGCGACACTTGAAGAGCTTCGCGCGGCCGCCCCGGGCGAGTGAGAACGCTCCGGCGCTCTCGCCGCTCTCGAGCGTCACCGCGAGGCTCAAGTGCTGGCCGTCCGTCTCGCCGCGGTAGCGGGCGGGGCGCGCGTTCGCGGTCTCGTCCTTCTGCACGGGTCCGCCTTCTCCGACGAGCCGGCCCGCGACGTCGAAGCGGCCGCTGCCGTCGAGCGAGAGCGGCCCGTCCAGGCTGCCGTGAGCGCAGTCGAACTCTATCTTTCCCCCCGCGTCCTCGACGGTCAGGCGGACGTGCTCGCCCCCCCACTCGCCGTTCGGAACGCGGTCGAGACGGCTCGCGCCGCCCGGGTTCGCGGCACACGCCACGGCGAGAAGCAACGGAGACACCCGCATGACACCCTCGGCGATCAACCCCAACCCGTTTCCAGCCTAGCACGCGGGCCGGGTCATAATGGGCCACCGTCATGACGAGTCCGAAGGACGACTCCCCTCTCGCCGCCCTGCGCGGCCGCAGCCTGCTGCTGACACAGGACTGGTCCACGCGCGAGCTCGACGCGCTCCTCGCCCTCGCTTCGCGGCTCGAGGCCCTCGACCGTGCCGGCCGGACAACCGCCCTCCTGCCCGACCAGCTCGCCTACGCCCTCTTCTTCGACAACTCGACCCGCACCAAGTCGGCCTGGGCGGGGGCGGCGGCGCGGCTCGGGATGCAGCCGGTCATCGTGGACGGCTGCCTCGACGCAGGTGGCCCACGGCGAGACCGCGGAGGAGACCGGGGCGATGCTCGGCATGAACGCTCACGCCCTCGGCATCCGCCACGACCTCATCCTGGGCGAGGGCAACCGCTTCATGCGCGACGTGAAGCAGGGCATCGACGACTACCTCGCCGCGACCGGCGACGGCCGCGTCGTGCCGATCGTCAACCTGCAGTGCGACGTCGACCACCCGACGCAGACGCTGGCCGACCTGCTCTGGCTGCGCGAGCGGCTCGGCGACCTCGCGGGAAGGAAGATCGCCGTGTCCTGGGCCTACTCGCCGAGCTACGCCAAGCCGCTGTCGGTGCCCCAGGGCGCTCGTCACGCTGCTCACGCGCTTCGGGGCCCACGTCACGCTCGCCCAGCCCGAGGGCTACCGCCTGATGGACGAGCCGATGGCCGCCGCCGCCGCGAACGCGAAGGCGTCCGGCGGCTCCTTCCGGGTCGTCTCGTCGATGGACGACGCGTTCGCCGGCGCCGACGCCGTCTACCCGAAGACGTGGGGCCCGTGCGACCTCATGCAGGAGCGGGTCGACGCCAACCGGCCGGGCGACACGGGCGGCGATGGCCGACATCGAGCGGCGCGCCCTCGAGCGGCAACGCGCGCCACCGCGACTGGATCTGCGACGAGCGCCGGATGGGCCTCACGAAGCGACGCCCTCTACCTGCACTGCCTCCCCGCCGACATCGGGGCGGAGGTGAGCCCCGGCGTCATGGACCGCTTCCGCGTGGACGTCGCCCGCGAGGCCAACAAGAAGGTGTACGTGATCATGGCGCTGCTGGCCGCGGCCAAGGTCGCCGACCTGGCCGCCCGGCTCGGGAGCCCCGCCTCCCAGGAGTGAGCCGCAGTGCCACCTCTCGACGAGAGAGTCGCCGCCCTCGCCGCCCGCCACCGTCCGCTGGCCGCCCGCATCCTGCGCGGAGGCCATCCGCATCCCGGCCGACTACGTGGACAAGCCTGTGGACGAGGGCGGCGATCCCCGCTGTGCGGCCTCAGCAACCACGAGGGCCCGCGGCTGGAGTACCTGAAGCGGACGATCGTCGAGATCGGCGCCGTTCGCCGTCCGGAGGACGTCGCGTTCGACGCGTTCGGCAACCTCGTCTGGGTCGTGCAGGACGAGGCCGACGGCATTCCCGCACGCGAGAAGCGCGTCATCTACATCGACGGCCACGCCGACACCGTCCAGGCGCTGCGCGCCGCAGTGGCGCGAGAAGACGAACGGCGGGCATCGACCCGTACGACGGCCTCGTCGACATCGCCCGGGTCGACCGCGGCGTGCTGCGGTCTCGAGCTCGGCTACCTGCCGCCCGACGACGAGTGGGATCACCTCCTGTTCGGCCGCGGCTCCGCCGACCAGCTCGCCGGCGTCGTGTCCCAGATCGTCGCCACCAAGATCCTGCTCGAGCTCGCTGCCGGAGGGCGCGCTGCGCGGCGTGATCGTGCGCTCGTACGCCACCGTCGCCGAGGAGGACAACGACGGCGGCGGCCCGCTCCACCTGATGGGCCACGTCCTGCCCGGCGCGCCGCCCGACCTCGTCCCCGACGTCGTCATCCTCACCGAGGGCACCGGCGACTCGAAGAAGGGCGCGCTCGGGCATCTACCGCGGCCAGCGCGGCCGGATGCAGATCGAGGTGGCGGTCACCGGCCGCTCCTGCCACGGCTCGATGCCGTGGGAAGGCCTGAACCCGCTCGAGCACGGCGGCGCGATCGTGGTCGAGGCGGCGCGGCGCTACGACGCGCGCGAGGGCTTCCTCGACCACCCGTTCCTCGGCCACGGCACGCGCACCGCCTCGTGGGCGAGGCTCGACACGCCGAGCGACTGCGCCGTGCCCGAGCGGTTCACGTTCCGCTTCGACCGCCGGCTCACCGTCGGCGAGACGCCGGAGCAGGCGGTCGCGCGACGTCGAAGGACTCGACGCCGTGCGCGCGGCGCGGGCGGCCGGGCTGCAGGTCGAGGTCGCGATGCCGCCGTATCGCGAGAAGACGTGGCGCGGCTACCAGGCCGACAACCCGCAGATCTACCCGGGCTGGCTGACGCCCGAGGACCACCCGGCGATCCGGGCGGCGGTCGACGCGTACCGGGGGGTCGTCACGCCGCACGTCGCCGGGCCAGCCGGCGGCGGGCAGAAGCGGAGCGCTGCGCCGGGAGCCGCGGGTCGACCGCTGGATCTTCTCGACCGACGGCGTCGGCTCCCCGGTGCCCAACGACGACCGCACGATCGCGGTGCCGGGAGTCGAAGCGCTGGGTCGTGTCCGGCGACGTGAAGCACCCGGCCATGTTCGGCATCGGCCCCGGCATCGAGCAGAACACCCACCGCGTCGGCGAGTGCGTCGACCTCCGCGAGCTGCAGCACGCGATCGCGCTCCTGGCCCGCTTCCCGAGCGCCTTCGCGGCGAAAGGCTAGAGACGCCCGCGGCCTCTTCGCGGGCGGGCGCCAAACAGGCTAGCATTCGCAGAGTGAGCGAGCCCCACCCGCCCCTCGTCGAGGCGATCGCCGCCGGAATCGCCCACGAGGTCAGGAACCCGCTGAACGCCCTGCAGATCAACCTGGGCATCCTCGAGCAGGAGCTGTCGGAGATCGTCCCCGACCGCAACAGCCACGTGTTCCAGGTGATCGGGAAGATCGCCGGCGAGCTGCGCAGCCTCGACAATTTCGTGACGGAGTTCCTCCGCTTCGCCCGGCCGCCCCGCCCGAAGCTGGAGCCGGTGGCCGTGCGCCCTCTCCTCGCGGACCTCGTGACGTTCATCGGCCCGGAGTGCGCCCGCAAGGGGGTGCTGCTCTCCCTGGCCGTCGCCGGCGGGCCCGAGACCGTCGCCGCGGACGGCTTCCAGCTGAAGCACGCGGTGCTGAACCTGGTGCTGAACGCGATCCAGGCGACGGCGGGCGGGGGCTCGATCACGATCGAGGTGGGAGGCGACGCGCAGACGCTCGAGATCGCGGTGCACGACACCGGCGAGGGCATGGCGGAGGAGATCCTCCCCCGCGTGTTCGACGCGTTCTTCACGACGCGCGAGGGCGGGACCGGGCTGGGGCTCCCCATCGCACGCCGCATCGTGGAGGCGCACGGGGGGAGCCTGGCCGTCCGAAGCCGCGAAGGCGAAGGTACGGTGGCCTGCATCTCGCTGCCTTTGGGGCCGCGGGCCGGCTAATGCAGACCATCCTCCTCGTCGAGGACCACGCCGAGAGCCGATCGAGCCTGGCCTGGGTCCTCGAGAAGAGCGGCTACGCGGTGCGCCAGGCCCCGAACGGCCGCGCCGCGCTCGCCGCCGCCCGCCGCGAGAAGCTGCACGCGCTCATCCTCGACATGAAGCTGCCCGGACATGGATGGAGCGGCCGTCCTCGACGCCGTGCTCGAGCAGCACCCCGGGCTGCCGGCAGTCGTCGTCACCGGCTTCGGGACCGTCGACGCCGCCGTCGAGGCGATGAAGCGCGGGGCCACGGACTTCCTGACCAAGCCCCTCGACATCGAGAGCCTCCTCGCCACCCTGGCCCGGGCCATCGAGCGGGCGAGCGCGAGCGGGATCCTGGCGACGCCTCCGTCGCAGGCCGCCGCGGAGATGGACCGGCTCGGGATCATCGGACGCTCTCGGGCAATGCTCGAGCTGTTCGACACCGTCAAGAGGCTGGCCCGGCACCAGTCGACCATCCTCATCCTCGGAGAGAGCGGGACGGGCAAGGAGCTGATCGCGCGCGCGCTCCACTCCCTGGGGCCGCGCCGGGACGGCCCGTTCGTGGCGGTGAACTGCGCGACTCTCTCCGAGCCCCTCCTGGAGAGCGAGCTGTTCGGCCACGAGCGAGGGGCCTTCACGAGCGCGGATCGGCCCAAGGAAGGGGTGATGGAGACCGCCGACGGGGGCACCCTCTTCCTCGACGAGGTCAACGAGATGGGCCTCGGCTGCCAGGCCAAGCTCCTGCGGGCGCTCGAGCGGCGCGAGTTCCGGCGCGTGGGGGGCACGCGCAAGATCTCGGTCGACATCCATCTCCTAGCCGCGAGCAACGCCGACCTCGAAGCTCTCGTCGAGAGCCGGCGCTTCCGCTCCGATCTCTACTACCGCCTCAAGGTGGTCACGCTCACCGTTCCGCCCCTGCGGGACCGGAAGGACGCGATTCCGGTGCTCGCCCAGCGCTTTCTCGAAGACGTGGCGAGACAGTCCGGCCTCGTCCAGAAGCGGCTGACTCCGGACGCCCTGGCCCAGCTCGCCCGCTACCCCTGGCCGGGCAACATCCGGGAGCTGCGCAACTGCATGGAGAGCCTGACCCTCACCAGCCCCAAGGTGGAGATCGACGCGGCCGACCTGCCAGCGAACGTGCGCGACACGACCCCGGCCGCCGAGATCCGTCTTCCGGTCGGGACGAGGATGGAGGACGCGGAACGCGAGATCATCCGTCGCACCGTCGAGGCCTACCCGACGCTGAAAGACGCCGCCCGCGTGCTGGGAATCGGGCTGCGCACCCTCCACACCAAGCTCAGGAGCTACGCGATCGGTCCCGGGACCGTGCCGCGGTCTGCCAGTCCGGCAGCGAAGCCGGAGCCTTGATCCCCCAGGAGTGCCGGAACGGCACTGTATCGCCAGCGACAGAGAGGGATAAGTGCTGAATCAGCATATTCCCACCTTTCTCGGGTCCAAGACGCCCGGGAGCTCGACGCTGTAACTTATTCATGACGCATGAGTTGGTGTCTCACTCAGCTTCGCGGCACGAGCCGTGCAGCAGCAGGCAGTGGTTCCCATGGGCGCGCCTGCGACGAGTCCCGAGCACAGTCCGCTGCACGTGGTCCTGGCCGGCTACGAACACGAATGGCCCGCCGATTTCGAGGCCTTCGTGGCGCGGGAGCTCATTGGACGGGACGGCGCGTTGGTGGCGCGGCTCGCCGAGCTCGGTGAAGCCCCAGCATTCCTCAGCTCGAGCGATGTGACGGCGCTGATCGTGAACGCCAACCGACTCGGGCTGAAGGGCAAGGTCGCGCTTCAGGAGTGCCGGAGGATCTCTCCCTCGACCGCAGTCGTCGTCATCGCCACGACCGCGGCCCATGGTCTCAAGGACGCGCTCGAGGGCGGGGCGACGGCGTTCGTGTCCTGGCCCGCCCCACCGGAGGTGTTCCGTCAAGCCCTGCGGAGCGGTCGAGAGGAGACATTGTCACGCCCATGAGCGACACGGAGGCCGGTACCCGAGCCCCCCGACGGGCGAGCCGGAAGGGCGCGAAGCCGGTCGAGCCACCGGTCGTTCCCCAGACGCCCGCCGCGGACCGCATCAGGATCGCCGGCGAGATCACTGCGCTCATCCGCCTGGCTGAGCTGGATGCCACTCGGCTCGATCGGCCGGACGAGCGGCACGTGCTCGCCGTGAAGCTCTCCGCCGAGACTCTCGAGACCTACCACCGTGCCCTGCGCGCCGGGCGGCGGCCCGCGGTCGTGCGCCTGGTGACGAGCGTCTGCTCGGGCTGCCACGTGCGCCTGCACTCGAAGCTCGATCACCAGATCCGCCAGCGCCGAGGGGTCGCGGCGTGCCCGCACTGCCTCCGGCTGGTGTACGACCCCGCCTGGCTCTCCGCGTGAATCCGGGCGCCTGGCTGCTCCTCGCCGCCGCCGTCCGTCTGGCGGCGATCGCCTTCACTCTCGCCTTCCACCGCCGCCCGCGCGTGAGTCGCTTCGCGGCCTTCGGCGGGTCGGCCGCGGCGTCCCTGCTGACGGGCGGCATCGGGATCTTCGGCCTCGGCCTCGGCGCCGCCGTCCGCGGCCCCTTCATCCTCCACCACGCCTCGGGGCTGACGCTCCACTACGCCGTGGACTCCCTCTCCGGCTTCTTTCTCGTGGTCCTCGCCATCCTGGGCGTCGCGGTCGGCGTCTACAGCGTGGCGTACTTCGCCCACGGGTCGAGCCCCGGCCGCACCGCCTTCGTCGGCGTCGGCTACAACGCGCTCCTGGGGTCGGTCGAGATGGTCCTGCTGGCGGGTGACGCCATCGGCTTCCTCTTCGCCTGGGAGATCATGACCCTGGCCACGGTCGCCCTGGTGGCGACCGAGCACGAGCGCGCCCAGTCCCGCCGGGCCGCCTTCCTCTACCTGGTCCTGTCGCACGTGGGTACGGGCTGCCTCGTCGCGGGCTTCTTCCTGCTCGCCTCCGGCGGGCCCTCGCTCGCCTTCGCCGACATCCTCGGACGCCCGGCGGCGGCGCCCTCTCGCGACGTCGTGTTCCTGCTGTTCCTCGCCGGATTCGGGGTGAAGGCCGGGGTGATCCCCCTCCACGTCTGGCTTCCCGAGGCGCACCCGGCGGCGCCGAGCCCGATCTCCGCGCTCATGTCCTCCGTCCTGATCAAGGTCGGGATCTACGGGATCTTCCGCGTGTGCGTCGCGGGTCTGGGGGTGCCGGCCGGGGCGTGGGGCGGCCTCGTCCTCGCCGTGGGCGCCGTCTCGATGGTGCTGGGGGTCCTCTACGCGTTGATGCAGCACGACCTCAAGCGACTGCTCGCCTATCACAGCATCGAGAACATCGGCATCATCCTGGCCGCCGCCGGAGTCGGGATGCTCGCGCTCGCGACGGGACGACCGGGGCTGGCGGTGCTCGCGCTCGCTGCCTCGCTTCTCCACGTGTTGAACCACGCTCTCTTCAAGGGGCTCCTCTTTCTCGGCGCCGGCGGCGTCGTCGCCTCGACCGGGACCCGGAACATCGAGCAGATGGGCGGTCTCGCCCGCCGCATGCCGTGGACCGCCGGGTTCTTCCTCGTCGGCGCGATGGCCATATCCGGCCTGCCCTTCCTGAACGGCTTCGTCAGCGAGTGGCTCGTCTTCCAGTCCCTCCTCATCGGCTTCCACACCTCGACCGACACCTTCGTCCGGCTGGCGTTCCCGATCGGCGCCGCGCTCCTCGGGCTGACGACCGCCCTCGCTGCCGCCTGCTTCGTCAAGGCGTTCGGCATCACGTTCCTGGCCCTGCCGCGCAGCGCGGCCGCGGCTTCTGCGCGCGAGTCGCACGGGCTCATGCTGGCGCCGCAGGCCGTCCTCGCCGCGGCCTGTCTTGGCCTGGGGCTCTTCCCCGGCCCCGTGGTGTCGGTGCTCACGCGCCTCGCGGGAGGGCTGGTGGGCGCCCCGCCGGCGCCGGGGTTGGAGACGGGCGTCTTCCGGATCGCCCCCGCTCCGGCTGGTTTCGACGCGTTGTCCCTGCCCATCGCCGCCCTGGCCTTCGCTTTCGCCCTGGGCCTCGCGGCCCTTCTCGCGACACGCTCGGCCTTCCGGCGGCGGCCTGTTCCCTCGTGGGGCTGCGGCGGCGAGCTGACGGCGGAGACGGAGTACACGGCCACCGCCTTCTCGAAGCCGCTGATGCTGATCTTCGGGGCGATCTACCGCCCCACCCGCGAGGTTGCCACCCTCGAGGCGGCGCCCTACTACGCCCGCGAGGTGCGCTACAAGTCCGAGGTCGAGCCTACCTTCGAGCGCTTCGTGTATCGCCCGCTCACCCGCGCGATCCTGGGCCTCGCGGCCCGCATGAGGGTCATCCAGGCGGGTAGCCTCCACGCGTACCTCGGCTACGTCATGGCTCTCGTCCTCCTGCTCGTCGTCTACCTCTGGTGGCGGGGATGAGCGAGGCTTTCTTCGCGGTCGCGCAGGCCGCCGGCTTCCTCCTGCTCGCTCCCCTGCTGCGCGGGCTCATCAAGAAGATGAAGGCCGCCTTCCAGCTCCGGCAGGGGCCGCGGCTCTTCCAGCCCTACTCGGACCTGGCCAAGCTCCTCCGAAAGGAGCCGGTGCGCTCGACCGCCGCGTCCTGGATCTTCGTGGCCGGGCCGCGCGTCTACTTCGCGAGTGCCCTGGCGGCCACCGCTCTGGTTCCGACGCTCTTCGCCTCGGCGCCGCTCGAGGGCGCGGGAGGCATCCTGCTGCTGGTCGGCCTCCTCGCCCTGGGCCGCTTCGCCCTGGCCACGGCGGCCCTCGACACCGGCAGCCCGTTCGGGGGCATGGGCGCGAGCCGCGAGATGACGGTCGGCGCCCTCGCCGAGCCCGCCCTGATGCTGGCGCTTCTCGGGGCGGGGCTGGCGGCGGGATCGCTCAACCTGGGCGAGCTGGTGCGCCGCACGGCGGAGCACGGGACCTCCATCCACCCGAGCGAGATCCTCGCCGCGGCGGCGCTCTTCATCGTGCTCCTCGCCGAGGCCGGGCGGATCCCGGTGGACAACCCCGCCACCCACCTCGAGCTGACCATGATCCACGAGGCGATGGTGCTCGAGTACGGCGGGTCCGACCTCGCCCTCGTCGAGTGGGCGTCCGCCGTCAAGGAGCTCCTCTTCATGACGCTGCTCGCCGGCCTCTTCCTGCCCCTCGGCATCGCGGTGACCCCGGCCCCGCCGGCGCTGGCCATCGGCGCGCTCGCTCTCGCCGCGAAGGTCTTCGCCCTCGCGGTGGTGGTCGTCCTCGTGGAGTCGACGAACGCCAAGCTGCGCTTCTTCCGCGTCCCCGAGCTGATGGCGGTGGCGCTGGGACTGGGCTTCCTCGCCCTGGCCATGCGGTTCTACTGAGGGAGCGAGATGATCCAGGACTTCGTCATCCTGTGCGCGGCGGGCATGCTGGTCAGCCTCTACCTCATGGTGGGCCAGAAGGCGCTCGTCGTCGCGATCCGGCTCTACGGCTTCCAGTCGTTGCTCCTCGGCGCGGTGGGCGTCGCGATGGGCCTGGCCGAGCACCGCACCCATCTCTTCGTCACCGCCTTTCTCACCATCGGCCTGAAGACCGTGCTGATTCCCTGGTTCCTGCTGCGGGTGATCGACCGGGTGGGCATCCGCCGGGAGATCGAGCCCTACCTCAACGTCCCGGCGTCGCTGCTTCTGTGTCTCGGGCTGACCGTCGTCGGATACCGGGTCAGCCTCGGCATGGCCGGGGCCGGGCAGGGCGTGCCGCACCAGGTCGCAGGCGTCGCCCTGTCGATGGTCCTCATCGGCCTCTTCCTCATGGCGACGCGGCGCAAGGCGCTCACCCAGATCCTGGCCCTGCTGACGATCGAGAACGCCGTGTTCCTGGTCGCGGTGGGGGCGACCTCGGGGATGCCGCTGGTCGTGGAGCTCGGCATCTCGTTCGACGTCATCCTCGCCGTGCTCGTCCTGGGTGTCCTCGTCGGCCGGATCGTGGACCGGTTCGAGTCGATGGACACGAGCCGCCTTTCGCGCCTGAAGGGTTGATGTGAACTTCCTCCTCGCGACGCTCGCCGCCCCCCTCGCGACCGCCGGCATCGGTGCCCTGCCCGGCCCCCGGCGGCCCAAGGAGGCCGCTCTCGTCGGCGGCCTCGCGGCGACCCTCGCCCTGGCCCTCGCCACCGCCGGGCGGTTCCTGGCCGGCGACACCCCGGCCGCTTTCGGAGGAGCGCTCCGCGTGGACGGCCTCTCCGCCCTGGTCCTCGTCCTGACCGCTTTCGTGGGCCTCCTGTCGGGCCTCTACTCCGTGGGATACCTCGAGCGCAACGAGCGGGCGGGCTTCGTGTCGGCGAGGAAGAGGACGGAGCTCGTGGCCCTCGTGCCGGCCTACGTCGCGGCGATGCTCCTCGTCGCCGCGTCCAACAACCTCGGGGTCCTCTGGATCGCGGTGGAAGCGACGACCCTCGCCTCCGTCTTCCTCGTGGCCTTCCAGAACCGGGACACGTCGCTGGAGGCCGCCTGGAAGTTCCTCGTCCTCGGCAGCGTGGGACTCGCCTTCGCCCTGCTCGGTACCGTGCTGCTGTTCGCCTCGGGCCAGGGCGTCCTCGGCCAGGAGATGTCCGCCCTCGACTGGACGCGGCTCCTCGCCCACGCCGGGGAGCTGCACCCCTTCACCGTGAAGCTGGCCGTGGTGTTCGCCCTCATCGGCTACGGCACCAAGGCGGGCCTCGCCCCGATGCACACCTGGAAGCCGGACGCGTATCGCGAGGCCCCGTCGCCGGCCGGCGTTCTCATGGCGGTGGGGATGATGAACTGCTCGCTCTACGCCCTCCTGCGCGTGCACCTCGTCTCCACGGCCGTCCTCGGGCCGGCGTTCTCGGGGCGGCTGCTCCTCGGCCTCGGGCTCGCCTCCGTCCTTGTCGCGACACCTTTCATCCTCATCCAGTGGAACCTCAAGCGCCTCCTCGCGTACTCGAGCATCGAGCACGTGGGGATCATGGCAGTTGGGTTCGGGCTGGGCGGCGAGGCGGCCGTGTTCGGAGCATTGCTCCACATGACGTACCACACGCTCGCGAAGCCGGTCGCGTTCTTCTCCGCGGGGACCCTCGCCCAGCTCCACCGTTCCTCCGACT
The DNA here is from genome assembly GCA_963697835.1 of uncultured Acidobacteriota bacterium. Lineage (GTDB taxonomy): Bacteria > Acidobacteriota > Vicinamibacteria > Fen-336 > Fen-336 > DATBSL01. Next base: position 1,880,251 of record CAVOPG010000002.1, read on the forward strand.
TCGACGAGATCGGCCGGGGCACGCTCGGCCGGACCCCGGTGACGAGCGGCCTGCTGCTCCTCGCGACGTTGATGGTGACCGGCTCGCCGCCCTTCGGCCTCTTCTGGAGCGAGATCACGATCCTGAGGGCTGGTTTCGTGGGGCCACATCAGGCGGCCATCTCCGTGTTCCTCGCCGGCCTCGTCGTCCTCTCCTGTGGCTTCATCTACCAGGTGGGACGGCTTGTCCTGGGCGAAGGCCCAGGGCTTGTCCTGGGCGAAGGCCCAGGGCTCGTCCGGGCGAAGGCCGTGGACGCGTCCTGCCGGAGCGGCTCGACCTGGCCCTGGGCACCACGGTCCTCGCCGCGGTGCTGGCCATCGTCTCGGCGTTCTACCTGCCGGGCCCGCTCGTGGCGCTCATCCGCGCGGCCGTCCGGGTCGTGGAGGGCGCATGAGCCCGAACGTCACCGGCATCGCCGAGGCCCTGGCCCTTCCGCCTGGCTCCATCCGCGAGCCGCGGCCCGGCGAGCTGCGCGTCGACGTCGATCTCGACGTGCTTCCCGCCGTGGCCGATCGGCTCGTGTCCGGGCTGGGAGCGCGCCTCGCTTCTCTCTTTGCGACCGACGAGCGGGTGTGGAACGCGGCGTACGCCCTCCACCAGGTCTGGTTCCTGCAACGCCACCGGACGTTCCTGCGCGTGTCTTCCCACGTCGACCCCGCGCATCCGCGCTTCCCGTCGATCGCGGCGAAGCACCCCGCCGCGAACTGGTTCGAGCGGGAGGTGATGGACTCGTTCGGCCTCGTCCCCGAGGGCCACCCCAATCCGACCCGCGTCAGCGTGCACGACGACTGGCCCGAGGGCGCGTGGGCCCTGCGCAAGGACTTCCCCGACGACACGAAGGTGCCACGGGCCGAGGGCTCCCTCCACCCGTTCCGCCCCGTCACGGGCGAGGGCGTCTTCCAGGTGCCCGTGGGTCCCGTGCACGCCGGCATCATCGAGCCGGGCCACTTCCGCTTCGGGGTGGCCGGCGAGCCCGTCCTCTACCTCCAGCTGCGCCTCTTCTACGTGCACAAGGGAACGGAGAAGCGCTTCGAGCGGCTGCCGTGGCGGCACGGGATCTTCCTGGCCGAGTCGGTCTCGGGAGACTCCGCGGTGGGCCACGCGCTCGCGTTCGCCCACGCGATCGAGAGGATGACCGGGTGCGAGCCCCCGCCCCGGGCACGTCATTTGCGCGTCGTCCTGCTGGAGCTCGAGCGCGTCTACAATCACGTCTCCGACATCGGCGCCATCGCCACCGACGTGGCGTTCGCCGTCCCCGCGGCGCACGCCCAGCTCCTGCGCGAGCGGCTCGTCTCGCTCCAGGAGCGGCTTTTCGGATCACGCCTCCTGCGGGGGACGGTGGCGATCGGCGGCGTGAAGACGGACCTCTCCCCGGCCGGCCGCGAGGAGCTGCAGGCGCACCTGCACCGGCTGAAGGTCGACATCGAGTCCCTGGTGACGCTGCTCATCGACTCGGGCAGCTTCACGGACCGCGTCGACGGTACGGGCGTCCTCCCGAAGGAGGCGGCCCGTGATCTCGGCGTCGTCGGCCTCGCCGCGCGGGCCTCCGGCCTCGACGAGGACCTGCGGCGCGACCACCCGCACGACGCCTACGGCGATCTCCGCTTCGAGGTGCCGGTGGAAGAGGGCGGTGACGTGCGCGCCCGCCTGATGGTGCGGGCGAGAGAGGTGGGGCAGTCGCTCGCCATCCTGCAACAGGCGCTGGGCTCGCTGCCCGAATCCGTCCTGCGCACCCCGCCTCCGGCGGAGCTGCCCCCCTTTTCCGCCGCCCTGGGCTGGGCCGAGGGGTGGCGCGGGCCGTGCCTTCACTGGGCGGAGACCGATGCTTACGGCGCCCTCACCCGCGTGAAGGTCACCGATCCCAGCTTCAAGAACTGGCCGGGCCTCGCGCTGGCCGTGCCGGGCAACATCATCCCGGACTTCCCCGTGATCAACAAGAGCTTCAACCTGTCGTACTCGGGGAACGACCGGTAGCCGCCAGGAGAAGCGATGTTCAGGATCCTCGCCCGCAGCGCCCGAACCGGGATCGTGACCGAGAAGGAGCCGCTCGCTCCCCGCCTGCACCTCGGCTTCCCGATCATCGACTTCCCGCGGTGCACCGCGTGCGGAGACTGCGCGCGCGCCTGCCCGACGGGTGCGATCGAGGTGACGGCGGCCGATCCGACCCGCACCGTGTCCGTCGCCTACGGGCAGTGCATCTCCTGCCGCGAGTGCCTCTCCGCCTGCCCGGAGGGGGCGATCACGGTCGGCAGTACTTTCGACCTCGTCGCGTACACGCGCGAGCAGCTCACCCGTCGCGCTTCGTTCGACCTCGATCCGTCCTCGGGCCGCGCAATGTTCCGGCGGGAGGAGAGCCTGCCGGGGCCCTCCCTGGCGGAGTCCGCCGAGAAGCTCGCGGCGAGGATAGAGGGCCGCTTCGGCCGCTCGCTCCACGTGCGCCAGGTGGACGCGGGGAGCTGCAACGGCTGCGAGCTCGAGATCGCGGCGACCGCCAACCCCGTCTTCGACCTCGAGCGCTTCGGCATCCACTTCGTGGCCAGCCCCCGGCACGCGGACCTGCTCCTCGTGACGGGGCCCGTCACGCGGAACATGGAGATCGCACTCCTCCGCACGCTGGAGGCGACCCCCGAGCCCCGCGTGGTGGTGGCGGTTGGCGCCTGCGGCTGCAGCGGCGGCCTCTTCGGCGAGGGAAAGTACGCGTCCGTCGGTGGCGTCGATCGCCTGGTGCCGGTCGACGTCTACGTGCCTGGTTGCCCGCCGCCGCCCCAGGCCATCCTCGCCGCGCTCTTCGTGGCGATGGGCATCCGCGAAGCGCGGGCGCGACCCGACGGACCAGCCCCCGGCGCCGCCTCGGCCCGGACGCAAGCAGGCCCCGCCTACCGGACGGCGAGCGCCTCGATCAGCTTCGCCTCGATCCGGCGGAAGGCGAGGGGGTCGCGGACGTAGTCGGTGAACGAGGTCACGGCCTCGCGGGCGAGGGCGTCGGCCGCGGCGCCGTCGCGCCGGGCCAAGGCGACCAGCATCTCGTAGTCCTCGATCCCCGCACGCATGGCCTCGAGCCGCACGGACGGGAAGACGGAGAGCCGCGCGCGGTCGGGGTAGACGATGAACGCGTCGCCGGCGGGCAGCAGCGTCAGGTTCATGTTGATCACGGGCTGAGTGTCCTTCATCGGCTCCGGGCTCCAGAAGTTCCAGCCCCAGTGCAGGAAGCCGGTCAGCGAGTACCGGTAGTTGAGCCAGTGGAGGAGCCGCGCCTTCAGGAGCGGGAGGTCCATCAGGCGGTTCATGTAGCGCCCGCGCGGGAAGAGGCAGGTGTAGAACCAGACCTCGTGGCCGGCGCGCTGGCGCTCCGCGAGAAGCGCCACCTGCTCGTCGAATTGGCCGAGCTGCGGGACCCAGACGTCGCTCGCCTCGCGCAGGGCCTCGGGCACGTCGTGGGCGTCGATGGCGTCGATCGTCGGGACGCCGGGCAGGTGCCGCTTCGCGAGGGCCGCGATCCGGGCGTAGGCCGCGGGCTCGCTGCCGTGGGGCTCGTCGAGGACGTGCTGGAGGTAGATTCCCTTCCAGCCCTTCTCCTCGAGATGGCGATTCAGGGCCGGGAGAAAGGCGTCGAGGAAGCGCTGGGCCCGCGGGTCATCCGGCGGCAGCTCGACCTTCCTGACCGTCTCCCCTTCCCGCTGCAGCACGGGGATGACGAGCGGCTCGTCGTAACCCCCGGCGCGCCCGACGAGATGCTCTCCCTCGATGAAGCCGATGGCCCCCGCCCGCTGGAACGTCTCGACCCAGCGGTCGAGGCGGTCGAAGCCGAAGCGCGGCTCGCCCTCACCCGGCAGCAGCTCCACCAGGTCCAGAGTGGGCGTGAGGACGACGTTCTGGCGGTATTCCGCCATGACACGGGCGAGGTTCGCGAGGAGCGCCCACCAGGGCTCGGAGAACTGCGCCGCGCCGTAGAACTGCTTCGTGTGGCGGTCGTCGACGCGGAACCAGTTGGTGACGCGCAGGGTGCGCTCGGCCGGCACCTCGGCGGCGGTCACGCGCAGCCCGAAGGGAACGCGCGCGACCTCCCGTCCCTCGTGGCGCACGACGAGCGCGGAGCCGTAGAGCCCGGCCGGGGCGTCCCGGGGAACGTGGATCGTCGCCCACACGGCCCGCGTGCGGTCGGCCTCCAGCACGACCGGCAGATCGAGCAGCGGGTCGGGGTACCAGCCGGGAGCCTCACCCACGAGCTCCTCGGGCGGGACGTCGTCGGTGCGCGAGCCCACGACGACGAGGCCCACCGCGCTCAGCCGGGTGTCTGCGGTGAGCGTGCCCGCCGGGCCCTCGAAGGGGCGGCATACCGCCGTGACCGGTTCGAGCCGCGTGGCGGTGCGCAAGGCCACCTGCAGGCTGACGTGCTGGTCGCGGGCCGCCTGGAGCTCCGGTGGGGGCGGCGGCCGCGTCGGCGCCCGATCCCCCGGGAAGACCTTGACCAGGGCGTCCACGGGCCAGGCGGTCAGCCGTGGCGGGGCGGACTCCACCGCCACCGCGAGGCCGACGGCAACGAGGGTCGAGAAAACGATCGTGCAAGGGCGCATCGCAACCTCCGGGAGGGAGATCTGCAGAAGGCGAGGGGTACCCGCCTCGGCCAGTATCTCGTCGTCGAAGCTTTCTTTGCGAGGCCGTGCTCCGACACGCGGTCTGGTGCACGTGCTTTGCATTCTCTGATGCGTATTGACTATATACCCGGGGACGACTAGCATGACGGTCCCAGACCACCCCCACAAAGCCGTGTGCTCGACAGGATCGAGTTCGCTTGCGGCCGGTCGAGGCCGCCGCCGGGAGGAGGTTCGTTGCGATGCGCGACCGCCCCCGATCATGAGGAGAAGCAACGTGAGCAAGTCCTTGAAGGTCGCGGTCGTTCTCGCTCTGTGCCTGACCGCCCCCCTGCCGCCCGGCGCCTCCGCGCAGCAGGTGAGGGTCGGGGACAACGTCAACGTCCTGCCCGTCTCCAAGAGCACCCCGCCGGGAGAAGCACCTGGGCCCGACGACTATCTGAGAGGGGATCTATTCGGACAGCGCCAGAACGAGCCCTCGATCGCGGTCTCGAGCGTGAACAAGGACCACATCCTCGCCTTCTACAACGACTTCCGCGCGGTGGACCTGGGTCCGACCGAGCCTCCCCTCCCCAGCGACACGAGAGCCCTGTTGGCCAGGGCGTGGGACGGCCTGAACGGCTTCCTCGGGCGACTGGCCGGCGGTGCGGCAGCAGAGCCCGCACCGGCCAAGCCCGGGCACGCGGCCGCGGCCGAAGCCTGGATCGGGATGTCGGCCTCCTATGACGGGGGCCTCACGTGGGTGGGAGGCCTCGTGCCGGGCGGTCCGGAGGACGACTCGCCCGCCTCGCTGGCGTCGCCGGCACATGGCCTGGAGGGGGCGAGCGACCCCGTCGTCGTCTCTGCCCCGTGCGGCAAGTTCTTCATGGCCTGGATGGCGTTCACCCGCGGGGGGGAGAGCCGGCTCCTCGTCTCGCGGTTCACCGACCTCAACGACAGCGACCAGCGCCACACCATCCGCTACGAAGGGACGACCGTCGTCGAGATCGGGCAGAACGCGACCAACGGCCACTTCGTCGACAAGCCGCACGCCGCCGTGGAGCTGACCGGAGGCGGCACCTGCGGCGACTTCGTCGTGCACGTGAGCTACACGACCTTCGTGGGCACGGGCGGGTTCACGAGCAAGATCACGGTGGCGTCGTCGACGAACGGCGGCCTGACGTTCACGAGGACCAAGGTCGACGAGTGCTACAACGAGAACCAGGGCACCTCCCTGGTGACTCATCCGACCAACCGGCAGGTCTACGTCTTCTGGCGCTCGTTCAGCCCCCACACCATCATCATGAGCAAGAGAAGCTCGACAGGGACCTGGTCGAAGCCGACCGACATCCTGGCCAAGCAGGCCCCGATGGTGCCCTTCGACCAGCCGGCGCTCGGTGCACCGGACTATGCTTTCCGCTCGAACGCATTTCCGACGGCCGCGATCACGCCCGACGGCACGTCGATTCTCGTCGCGTGGCACGAGCTGTGGAACGGCCTCCCACGGATCGTCGTCAAGCAGATCAACACGGCCACGGGCACCGGACCGGCGAGGACCGCTGCCGCAACGACCCAGGTCCCTTCGCCGCCCGGCCTGGGATTCTTCAGCCCGAGCTCGACGGGGGCGGCCGGACCGCAGGTGATGCCCAAGATCAGCTGCACCGCCGGGAACCGGTGCATGCTGACCTACTACGAGGGACGGGGGCCCCTGACGAACGGGTGGATCGGGGGTGAGCTGCGCCACCTGGACCTGCGCGGGGTCGTCGTGACTCCCGGCCCGCAGTTCTCGTCCAGCTTCCAGGTCAGCCGGTACGGGTACGAGCCGCCAACCGCCTTGAACGGCGGGGTGAACCAGCCGGTCATCGACTGGCTCGCCGCGGCGATCGGGGGCGGACTGGAAGGGACTCCGTTGACCAACGCTTCCCGGATCTGCCCCCCGGCCCCCCCAAGCCCCCCGGGCCAGCCCCCGGCCGCCGTGGACCCGCTGTCCTGCTACGCCAGCCTCAACTACAGCGGGTATCCCCACACGGGGGGCGGGACGGTGCCTTTCATGGGCGACTACAACGACGTACAGCCCGTCGTCCCCTATGTGCTCAGGGGCGGCAAGTGGCAGGTGCCGACGCTCGCGTCCGACGTGCCGTACGACTCGGCGTTCGTCGCGGCCTGGGCCGACAACCGCAACGTCGTGCGGCCGACAGCCGGCGGCTGGTCGAACTACGCGCCTCCGGGCACGGGCGCGACCTCGTGCCTGAACCCCGGGTCGCGCGACCAGAGCGTCATGACGGCGCAGCTCAGCTACGGGCTGCTCGTCACGGCGCCGACGAACTTCAAGCCGGTGCCCGCCGGGACGCAGGTCGCCTTCCCGATGACGGTCTGGAACAACACCGGGGCGGACGTCACCGTCGACCTGGGCCTGACCGGAAACACCACCGCTTCGTTTGCCAAGGACCCCGCGACGTCCGGCGAGTACGTATTCCCGCTGAAGGGCGGTGATCTCACGATCTTCGCCTACTCGAGCAGCTCGATCTACGTCTACGTCACCGACCCGGCGCCGTTCACGGTCACCGCGAGGGTCAAGCCGGCCCTGGTCGTCTCCGCGGCCATGACGTTCAACGCGCCCGGAGCGGCCAGCGGCGGCGGCACGTACATGAACCAGGCGACCGCCCTGACGGTCACGGAGAACCCGGTGCCCCGGAATCCTGTGCCCAGAAACCCCGTCCCGCGGAATCCCGTACCCAGGAACCCGGTGCCCAGAAACTACGTTCCGGAGGACGGGATTCCCTACACCGTGGTCTACGGAGTCAGGGACTACTCGGTGACCGTGAGCGCGGACGAGGCGGTCCCCGGAGACGTTGGCGCCTACCTGGCCCTGTTCAACATCGACAAGGCCTACAAGGACTCCTACGTATTCCAGGTCTTCATCACGAAGCCCACGTACGCCTTCGAGGTCGTTGGTGATTGCGAGCCGCAGAACCGGGCGCTCGGCACGCTGGTCGCCAACATCAGCGATCCCGGGAACCCCGTCCCGAGGAACCCCGTCCCGAGGAACCCCGTCCCGCGAAACCCCGTCCCGAGGAACCCGGCTCCGTCGGACGCCCTCGTGCAGAACTCGACCTTCACCCTCGGGTCGAACGAGCCAGGATCGAGCTTGCGCACCACCACGTTCGGTTCGCCCGCCGTGGGCGGTTGTGGCGCGAACGGGAGCGGGCTGATCGCAGAGTGCACCAAGGCGGCGCCCCGCGATCCGAACCAGGTGATCGCCACGCTGCGGGCCTATCAGATCAAGGCTGACGCGGATATCACCCGGAAGTTCGACCCGTACGGGGAGGAGGGCGCCGCGACGCCGCCGAGCCTCGTCGTGGCCGACACCAGCTGCACGGACCCCTCCTCCAACCCGAACTGCACCTTCATTGTCGAGGGGCCCGATCTCGCGGTGCCGGCCCCGCCCACGGCGGGTGTGACGCCCACGACGGTCGACCGGGGCGCCCCGGTGACCTTCCCGTCGGCGGTCGTCGACGTGACCAACAAGGGGACCCGCGAACCGACCGAGTACAAGATCGGCTTCTACCTCTCCACCGCGACCACGATCGGAGGGCTGCCCCGCAACGGCGACGGGACGATCCGGACCGACGGCACGCCCTACACGAAACTGCTGACCGCCGTGCCGGTGACCGGGACGACCGACGTCGCGCCCACATCGTTGACGATCCCCGCCGACACCGCCGTGGGCACCTACTACCTGTACGCCTACGTCGATTCGGAGCGAGTGGTCTCGGAGCTGGACGAGGACGACAACATCATTCAGGGCGGACCCATCACCGTTCAGGCTTCCACCCTGGCGCTGGGACCGGCCACGCTCTGGATCGGGCTGAAGAACAGCGATGATCAGGGCACCCAGTTCGACCTCCGCACCGAGCTGTATGTCGGCACGACGCTGGTGGCCGCCGGGGAGAGCCGGTGCATCACCGGCGTGACGAGAAACCCGAGTCTCGCGAGGGAGATCGGCGTGCCGTTCGGGGCGATCGCGGGGGGCGCGTCCGGCGCGGTTTCCCTGAAGGTCCTGACGAGGATCGGGACCAATCCTGACGACACCAAGTGCTCCGGCCCGGGAGGGAGTCACAACAACGCCCAGGGGCTTCGTCTCTACTACGACGCGACGAGCCGACCCTCACGGTTTGGAACGCAGATACCGCCGGCCCCCTCGCTGACGGCGTTGTTCCTGCACAACACCGGCTCCAGCTTCTTCCTCGACGGTACACCTCCAACCGCGACCTCGGCGAAATACGGGGATTCCGCCGGCATCGATTTCAATGGAGGCAATCTCTGGAAGGAGATTGGCACTTGGAGCCGGCCGTAGACTGACGGGCGGTTCTTCGGTTCAGGGCGTCGACCTGGAAGCCCGTCGTCGCGCGTCGGAAGCCAACGGGTCCGGCGGGTCGGCGTTGCCGCGCAGCGTGAGGAACTTCTCGTAGGTGGCGCGCGCGTCCGCGACGCCCATCGCCTGCTGCGCCCGCGCCAGCCAGTAGTAGGCCTGCGGCAAGTAGCGAAGGCTGGGGGTGTCGTAGAAGAACACGTCGGTCACCTCGCCGCGGCGCTTGAGGCACAGGTCCAGCTCGGCCATCGCCTCGGCGAAGTGCTCGGTCTCGGCGTAGAGCTTGCCGAGCAGGAAGCGCGCGAGCCAGGTGTCGCGTCTCTTGATGCTGTCGCGAAACAGCTCGATCGCCTCGCCGTAGCGCTCCTTGTGGGCACGGATCTCCGCCCGGATGAGGCGCGCGTAGGCCGTGGTGTGGCTCTGGAGCATGTTGTCGAGGGTCAGGGCGATCTTCTCGGCCTCCTGCTCCTGACCGGCATGGAGAAGCACCAGCGCCGCGGGGAGAAGCACGCTCTCGTGGGAGCTGAGCCCCGCGGCCTTCCGGGCGGCGGCGACCGCCCGCTTCCCGTCGCCGACCGCCAGGTACGCCTCGGCCGCGGCCACCTGGTCCCGGGCCAGGATGCCGGTGTTTCCCGCCTTCTGGTCGACAAGGGTCGCCTCTTCCAGGATCTTCAACGCCTCGCGGTACCGCCCGCGGTACATCTCGAGGTCCGCCCGTCCGAAACGGGCGAGCGAGGCTCCGGATGGCCCCGTCTGCTCGAGCTGGCCGTAGGTGGCGAGCGCCCCCTCGAAGTCGTTCCCCGCCAGCTTCGAGAGAGCGATGGGCAGGAACGCGAGCTCGAAGGAAGGCGCCTCCTTCACGACTCGCGAGCCCTCGGCCACCGCGGTGTCGAAGTCCCCGGCGTACATCGCATACATGGCGTAGTTGTAGCGCTGCGCCCCGCTGCTCGGGTAGATCTGGAGCGCCTTGCGCGCCTCTTCGTAGGCCCGGGGCACGTTGCCGGTGTAGAGGTACGCTAGGCCGAGGTTCCCGTGCCCCCCGTCGTCCGCGGGAAAGAGCTTCACGAGGGTCTCGTAGTTCTCGATCGCCTTCTCGTAGTTCCGGGCGACGCTCATGTAGTAGGTGCCGAGCGTGCGGTACTTCTCGCGCTCGCTCATCCGGTCGACGAGCTTGAGCGCCTGCTCGTAGGCCGCCTTCGACCTGGCCTCGTCCTTGGAGATGGTGTAGATGACGCCCATCCCCGCGTAGGCGCGGCCGAAGTTGGGGTCGAGCTCGATCGTCTTCCGGTACGCGGCGAGCGCCGCCTGGTTCTCGTTGGCGTCGGCGAGCGCCTGGGCGCGCGTGTAGGCCTTCAGGGCCTCGAGCGAGCTCGCGGTGACCGTCTCCGAGGCCGCGAGCCTCGCGCTCTCGGGCGCGGCGTCGCCGAGCTCGCTTCTCAGGCGGCTGGCCAGGCGCGCGACGACCGGAAGCACGTCGTTCCTGTCGCTCGCCCTCGCGGTGACGGCGGCGAGGGGCTTGGCGCCCGCCTCCTCGACGGCCGGATCGATCGCGCGCACCGACACGTCATACCCGGACCCCGCTGGCTCGATCGCGCCGGCGAGGACCACCTTGATGCCCTCCCGCCGCGAGACGAGCCGCGCCGCCGTCTCGTCCAGCTTGCCGTTCTTGGCGAGCTGGGACGCCAGGCGCTGCGCATCGGCCCGCCGGTAGGTGGAGATGAACGACGCTCCTTCGATGGCTACCGTCAGGGCCTGCTCGACCGAGCCGTCGAACACGGGGTCTCCCGTCCGGTTGTCGAAGTCCGCCACCAGCACCGACATCGGTGCCGGCGGGTCCGCCGCCACCCGTGACCGCGCAAGTTGCCAGGTGCCCACGAGCGCCGCGAGTACCGCCGCCGAGGCGACTGCCAGGAAGGTCTTCGTGAACCGTTTCGGCAGAGGCCGCAGGTGCCCGTGCTCGTCGAGACGATCGAGGTCGGCCGCCAGCTCCGCGGTCGTGGCGTAACGCGCGCCGGGATCCGGCTGGATGCACCGGGCGATGATCCGTTCGAGGGGCGCGGGAACGTCGGTCCGTACCTGCGCCAGGGGGGAGAGGGGCTTGTCCATGCGCCAGGCAGCTTCCTCGAAGGCCGTGCGGACACTGCCTGTCCGCCGCCGCCCGGCGAGCAGGTCGTAAAGGATCAGGCCGAAGGCGTAGATGTCGGCGCGGTGGTCCACCTCCTCGCCCCGGAACTGCTCGGGGGCCATGTACTCCAGCGTTCCGACGATGGCGCCCGCCATCGTGAGCCCGGCGGCAAGGGCGTCCTGGGGGACTTTCACCCCGGGCTTTCCGGCGGGATCGCTCGAGGAGGCCGATCGGGCGATCCCGAAGTCCATGATCAGGGCCTGGCCGGTGCCGGTCTCGACCATGATGTTGGCCGGCTTGAGATCCCGGTGGACGACGCCCGCGCCGTGCGCCGCGACGAGCCCGGACACCACCCCGCGAGCCACCCCCACGACCTGCTCGACGGGGAGCCCGCGCTCGTTCGCCTTCAGGATCGAAGCGAGCTCGACCCCGTCGACGTACGGCATCGTGATGTACTTGATACCGTGGAGCTCTCCCATGTCGTGAATGCGCACGACGTTCGGGTGAGTCACCTGCCGGGCGAGCAGGAGCTCGCGCTTGAAACGCTTCTCGAGATCGCGCGCTTTGTCCGGGTCCGTTGCGATCTCGGGGCGCACGATCTTGACCGCGACCGCGACCCCGAGCTCCTCGTCCCAGGCGCGGTAGACGGCGCCCATCCCGCCGAGTCCGAGCAGCTTGATGATGTGATAGCGCCCGAACCTCTGCCCGACTTCCAGGGGACCTTCGTCGCCGAGGGATCGGGGGGCGCCGCCGAGCCCCGAAGTAGGTGAGTATGCGGTCGGGGCTTCGCTCTCGTCCTCGTCCGGCCGCCCCGGTGCCGTCAGGAATCCAGTGGGAGCCTCGCTGTCTTCCGGCCGCGCCTCGCCGGAATCGGGTGCGGGACCTGCCCGGGAGTAGCCGGTCGGCTGCTCGGACTCGGCGAGGGGGAGCGAGTGCTTGCAGGAGGCGCAGGACACCGCCTCGAGCGGATGCGCGGCGCCGCAGTGGGGACACCGCCGTGTGGAAGGGGCGGGCTCGCTCATCGAACGTGGCTGTGTGGGACGATCAACAGCAGAGCGTAGCACAACGCGGTGGTCGGCCCCCGAGCGGCGAGTCCGGAGTCTACCCCATCCTCTTCCAGAGCGCCTCGGCCGCGCGGCGGGCGCGGGCGAAGACGGCCGCCTCGTCCACCGTCGTCACCCGCCGGTCGCGGAGCACGAAGCGGCCGGCCACCATCGTCGAGCGGACGTGGCTGCGGTCGAGGCCGAAGAGCAGGTGGCCGGCGAGGTTCTCCGACGTGAGCGGCGTCGGCGGCCGATAGTCGAGCACGACGAGGTCGGCCGGGGCGCCTCTTTCCAGCGTCCCCAGGGGAACGCCGAAGAAGGCGGCGGCGAGGCGGTGCCCTCCGACGAGCATGGCCAGCGGCCGCGTCGAGAGCGTCGGCGCGGCCCGCGTCGCGCATCTTCAGGAACGCGGCCCGCGCCTCGGCCAGCATGTCCTCGTCGAGGCCGTCCGTGCCCAGGGCCGCGCGCCGGAAGGCCACCGTCGGCGCGTGGCCCACGCCGTTGTTCATGTTCGAGCGGGGGCAGTGCACGAGCCAGGCCCCCGCGGCCTGCGCGTCCCGCAGCTCGGCCTCGGAGAGGTGGACGCCGTGGACGAGGAGGGTCCGGCGCACGAGGAGCCCGTGCCGGCGCAGGCGCTCGACGACGCCCGCGCCGCCGCGCTGCCGGCTGTCCTCGACGTCGGCGCGGTCCTCGGCCACGTGGACGTGCAGGCTCGAGTTGGCGTCCCGGACCGCTCCGGCCAGGCGATCGAGGCTCGCGTCCGAGAGCGTGAAGCTCGCGTGCGCACCGACCATGCCGAGGCCGAGGGCGGTGGGTCCCGCCGCCAGGAAGGCACGGTTCTCCGCGATTCCGGCGTCCCGGCCCTCGATGCCGTTCCGGTCGGTCGTCTCGTAGCAGAGCACCGAGCGGAGCCCGACCTCCTCGACCGCCCGGCGCAGCGTGGCGAGCGATCCCGCCGATGAACGACGGCGAGGCGTGGTGGTCGAACAGCGTGGTCGTCCCCGAGCGTGCGGCCTCGATGGCGCCCACGAGCCCCGAGACGTGGACCGACTCCTCGTCGAGCGCGCGGTCGAGCCGCCACCAGACCCGCTCCAGGATCTCGACGAAGGTGCGCGGGGGCTCCTTCGGCCCGGGCATGCCCCGGGCCAGGGCGCTGTAGAGGTGCGTGTGGGCGTTGACGAGACCGGGGAGGACGAGGGCGCCCTCGAGGTCCAGCACCTCCTCGCCCGCGGCGGGCACCAGCGACGGGCCGCGCTCGACGATCCGCTCGCCCTCGATCCGCAGGTCGGCCCGCTCGACGCGGGGCGGATCGAGGGTCGCGACGGTCGCGTCCTTCAGCAGCATGCCGTCCTCAGCCCAGCGGGTGCTCGCGGAGGTGGTCGGCGAGCGCCGCGTCGTCGGCGGGGAGGCTCACGGGCTGGCCTCCGGCGCGGAGCGCGGCGCGGACGTCCTTCAGCCCGCTGCCGGTGAGGACGGCGAGCGCCGAGTCGCGGCGGCCCACGATCCCGTCGGCCACCGCCTGGCGCAGGCCGGCCACGGCCGCCACCGCGGCCGGCTCGCCGAAGAGGCCGGCTCGCCGTCCCGTCTCACGCTCGGCCTCCAGGATGGCCTCGTCCTCGACGGCCACGAAGGCGCCACCCGACGCGCGCACGGCGGCCAGGGCCTTCCGCCAGTTGCGGGGATGGCCGACGCAGATGCTGTCGGCGATCGTCTCGGCGGGGCCGGGCACGAGGTCGCGCCCCGCCGCGAAGGCGTCGACGAGAGGCCGCGCGCCCGCGGCCTGCACCCCGAGCATCCGCGGCAGGTGCTCGACGAAGCCCAGGGCCTTCATCTCGACGAGGCCCTTCCAGATGCCGGCGATCGTGCAGCCGTCTCCCACCGAGACCGCCACCCAGTCGGGCAGGCCCGCGCCGCACTGCTCGGCGATCTCGAGGCCGCCCGTCTTCTTCCCCTCGACGAGGGACGGGTTCACCGCCGCGTTGCGGTTGTACCAGCCGTACGTCCCGCACGCGCGCTGGCAGAGCTCCCACGTGGCGTCGTAGCTGCCGCGCACGCGGAGGACCCGCGCCCCGAAGACGAGGAGCTGCGCCACCTTCGGCTCCGGCGCGAACTCCGGGACGAAGATCACGCACGGCAGGCCCACGCTGGCCGCGGCCCCGGCGAGGGAGGTGGCGGCGTTGCCGGTCGACGCGCACGCCACGACCCGCGCTCGGCGCGAGAGGGCGCGGGCGACGCCCACCGCGCTCGCCCGGTCCTTGAAGGACGCGGTGGGGTTGCGGCTCTCGTCCTTGACGAGGAGCCTCCTCACCCCCGCCCACGCGGCGAGCCGGGGAGTGTCGAGGATCGGCGTCCACCCGGGCTCGAGCGCCGGGCGCCGGGCCCCTGGGCCGACCGGCAGCAGCTCCTCGTAGCGCCAGGCGTTCCGGGGCCGCGAGCGCAATGCCGCGCGGCGTGAGCGTGCGCCGCGCCCGCGCGAGGTCGAACTCGATCGTCGAGGACGCCCTCGGGTCCGCAGTCCGCGCAGGGCCCGTCGAGGAGGCGCCGGTACCTCCGCCCGCAGCGCACGCAGACGAGGCCGCTCACGCAGCCGGGAAAGCTCACGCGCGGCGCTCCCGGATGCGGCGGTCGATCTCGTGCGGCCCGCTCCTGTTCGGCGACCCACCACGCCGGGTCCTCCTGGGCCCGCAGCTCCGTCGACCGTCCTTCCCTGCTGCTCGACCCACGTGAAGTACTTCTGGTTGTGCCACCGGCGGCGCACCTCGGGCGTGCCCTCGACGAGCCAGCCGGTGCGCCGCGAGCGGAAGATCTCGACCCGTCGCCGCGCCTTGTCGGCGCTCCATCCTCCCCTGCTCTCCGTCGAGCCGCTTCAGGACCGACGGGTAGCGGTCGAAGGCGTCGGTCGCCACCGTCACCACCGCCTGCCGCGGAGAGAAGCCGTAGTGGGCGGCCGCCCGGATCGCGGCGAGCACGTTGCAGACCCCGCTGATGCCGAAGAAGTCCACCCAAGCCGCGCGCCCGGTCGGGCGCAACACCCTCGCGCCTCGAGCGTCGCCTGTCCCTCCTGCAGGAGCTGCAGGCCCTCCAGGCACTCGAGGTCGTCCACGCACACGAGCAGGTCCGTGGCCCAGACGTTGTGGATCCAGGTCACGTGCTTGTCGCCGATCCCCTCGATGCGGTGGGCGCCGAAGCCCACGCTGTGGAGGGTGGGGCACTGCATCGGCTCCACGGCCACGATGCGCAGGTCGGGCCGGTCCTGGCGCAGGCCCTCCCCCGCCGCGATCGTCCCCGCCGATCCCATCGCCGAGACGAAGGCCCCGGCCTCGAGGCCGAGCGAGCCCACGACCTCCGCGGCCGCCGCCGCCGTGCAGTGGAAGTGGAAGCGGTAGTTCCCCATCTCCTCGAACTGGTTCAGGATCCGGTTCGCGGGGTCCGCGCGCAGCTCGCGGACCTTGTCGTAGATCTCCTTGACGTTCGACTCGCTGCCCGGCGTCGCGATCACGTCCGCCCCGTAGGCGCGGATCTTCTCGAAGCGCTCGGCGCTCATCTCCTCGGGCAGCACCACGCGCGAGCGGTAGCCCATGCGGGGGCCGACCCAGGCGCCGCCGATCCCGAAGTTGCCGGTCGAGGGGAAGACGAGCGTGTGCTCGCCGGGGACGCAGGTGCCGTCGAGCTGCTTCTCGACGAGGATCGAGTAGGCCGGTCCGACCTTGTGCGAGCCAGTCGGGAAGTGGCGTCCCGAGAGGACCACGATCGGGCGCGCGCACCCCGGTCAGCGCTTCGGGCAGGACGGTGAAGGGCACCGTTTCGTCGGCCTTCCACGAGAGGTTCCACAGGTTGAGCGGGTCGAGAGGGCGGGAGCGGGCCTCGTGCGCCCGCTCCCGCAGGGCGGGGTCGATGAGCCCGGGATCCCGCATCTCGGCGAAGGTGGGGCCGTAGATCACGCGCTAGAGCATGACCATGCCCGGCTTCGGATTCAAGATGCCCCCCACCGAAGGTGGCTACAATGCCCGGGAGGTGTGCGAGGTGGCGATCGTCGTCCAGAAGTACGGCGGCTCCTCGGTGGCGGACGTGGAGCGCATCGGGATCGTCGCCGACCGCGTGGCGGCCACGAAGGCCTCGGGCCGCGACGTGGTGGTGGTGGTCTCGGCCATGGGCGACACCACCGACGAGCTCCTGGCCCTGGCCCGCCAGGTCAGCCGCGAACCCCTCCCGGCGCGAGCTGGACATGCTCCTCTCCGCCGGGCGAGCGGATCTCGATGGCGCTGCTCTCGATGGCCCTCAACGAGCGCGACGTCCCCGCGGTGAGCTTCACCGGGCTCGCAGTCGGGGATCATCACGAACGACGCCCACGCCAACGCCCGCATCGTCGAGGTGCGTCCCTTCCGCGTCCAGGACGAGCTGGCGCGGGGCAAGGTCGTGATCGTGGCCGGCTACCAGGGCGTCTCCTACAAGCGCGAGGTCACGACCCTGGGCCGCGGCGGCTCCGACACCACCGCGGTGGCGCTGGCCGCCGCCCTGGAGGCGGAGGCGTGCGAGATCTACAGCGACGTGGACGGCGTCTTCACCGCCGACCCGCGGGTCGTGCCCGAGGCTCGGCGCCTGGCCGAGATCTCCTACGAGGAGATGCAGGAGCTGGCCGAGTCGGGGGCGCAGGTGCTGAACGCCCAGGCCGTCGAGTTCGCCAAGGAGCGCGGCATCGCCATCTACGCCCGCGCCACCACGGGCGGCGACGGCGAGACCGTCGTGCGCCGCTACCCGCCCCGGGCCCCGGGCCGCGTGGTCGGCGTCGCCAGCGAGACGGGTCTCGTCCTCCTCCGCCTGGCCGGGGGCGATCTCGGCGAGCTCGTCGCCCTGCTGGATCGGCTCGACGCGCGCCCGGCGGGCGGAAAGCAGCTCCGCTTCGACGGGCCCCTGGGCGGCCTCCCTCGTCCTCTCGCTCGAGAACCTCCACGACTTCGACGCCCTCCGGGCCGACCTGCGGACGCACGTCCCCGGCGTCTCCGTGCTCGAGCGCGTGGGCGCCGTGTCCGCCATCGGGGCCGGCATCAACGCGAGCTTCGAGAACGTCCGCGAGGCGGTGCGGCTCGTGAACGAGCTCGGCACGGAGGTCCTCGGCCTCGCCACCTCCAGCTTCCGCATCAGCCTGCTGCTGGAGGAGAGGGCGATCCCGGACGCGGTGCGCCGCATGCACCGCGGTATGATCGACAGCAAGTGACTGTCCGCTTCACGCTCAACGGCGAGCCCCGCACGATCGAGCCCGCGCCCGGGGAGTCCCTCCTGGACGCGCTGCGCGAGCGCTGCGGGCTGACGTCGGTCAAGGACGGCTGCCAGCCGCAGGGGCAGTGCGGCTGCTGTCTGGCCCTGATCGACGGCCGTCCCCTCGTGACGTGTGCGGTGGCGGCCGAGCGGGCCGAGGGGTGCGAGGTGCAGACGCTCGAGGGCCTGGCCCCCCGCGAGCGGGAGGTGGCGGCCAAGTCGTTCGCCGCGGCCGGCGGCGTCCAGTGCGGCTTCTGCATCCCGGGGATCGCGCTGCGCGCCAAGCACCTCCTCGACCGGCAGCCGAACCCGGGCAACGACGAGATCGCGCGGGCGATCGACGGCCATCTCTGCCGCTGCACCGGCTACACGCAGATCGTCGAGGCGGTGGAGCTGATGGCGAAAGCCTGGCGCGGCGGCGCGCTGCCGGAGCCGGCGGAGGACGGCGGGGTGGGAAAGCCGCTCGCCCGCTACCAGGGCAAGGACCAGGCGCTCGGCATCCGGCCGTACGTGGCCGACATGCAGCGCGAGGGCCTGCTGCACGGCGCGCTCGTCCTGTCGGCGCACCCGCGCGCCCGGGTCGTGCGCATCGACACGTCGAAGGCGAGGGCGCTCCCCGGAGTGCGCGCCGTGGTGACGGCCGCGGACGTCCCCGGCGCGCGCTGGTACGGCCTGCTGTACGACGACTGGCCCGGCTTCGTGGCGGAGGGGGAAGAGGTGCGCTGCGTCGGCGACGTCCTCGCCGGGGTCGCCGCCGACGACGCCCGGGCGGCCCGCGCCGCGGCGGCGTCGGTCGAGGTCGAGTACGAGCCGCTCCCGCCCGTCCTCGACGCCGAGGCAGCGCTCGCCCCGGATGCGCCGCAGGTCAACCCGACCCACCCCAACCTCCTCTCGCGCTCGGTGATCCGCCGGGGAGACGCGGCCGCGGAGCTGGCGAAGAGCGCCCACGTCGTCAGCGGCACCTGGCGCACGCAGCGGATCGAGCACCTCTTTCTCGAGCCGGAGGCGGCCCTCGCGGAGCCGCTGCCGGACGGCCGGCTGGCCCTCTTCAGCCAGGGCCAGGGGGTCTTCGACGACCGGCGGCAGGTCGCGCGCTTTCTCGGCGTGGAGGAGGAGCGGATCCACGTGGAGCTGGTGCCGAGCGGCGGGGCCTTCGGCGGCAAGGAGGACATGTCGGTCCAGGCGCAGACGGCGCTCCTCGCGCGGGTCACGGGCCGGCCGGTCAAGCTCGTCCTCAACCGCGAGGAGTCGGTGCGGATGCACCCGAAGCGGCACCCCATCCGGATGGACTACACCGTGGGCTGCGATGCCGAGGGCCGCCTCACCGCGCTCGTGGCGCGGCTCGTCGGCGACTCCGGGGCCTACGCCTCTGTCGGGAGCAAGGTGCTCGAGCGAGCGGCCGGCCACGCCTGCGGCCCGTACCGCGTGCCGGCCGTGGACGTTGCGGCGCTCGCCGTCTACACGAACAACCCACCCTGCGGGGCGATGCGCGGGTTCGGCGTCCCGCAGGCGGCCTTCGCCATCGAGGGCTGCCTCGACCTCCTGGCGAAGAAGGCCGGCCTCGACGGCTGGGAGATCCGGAGCCGCAACGCCGTCGGCGTCGGCGACGCGGTCACCACGGGCCAGGTCCTCGAGAAGTCGGTCGGGCTGCGCCTCACGCTCGAGGCGGTCAAGGAAGCCTACTACGGTGCCCGTGGGGCCGGAAAGGCCGTGGGCATCGCGTGCGGCCTCAAGAACAGCGGCATCGGCAACGGGGTGGCCGAGTGGGGCAAGTGCCGGCTGGTGGTGGAGCCGGACGGGACGGTCTCGCTCTACAACGGCTACACGGAGATGGGCCAGGGGCTGCTGACCGTCCTCGTGCAGTTCGCGGTCGAGGTCACGGGGCTCCCGGCGTCCATCTTCCACCCGAAGGTGGACTCGACGTTCGCGCTGGGCTGCGGCCAGACGACCGGCTCGCGGGCGACCCTCTTCGGCGGGCGCGCGGTCACCAGCGCAGCGCGGAAGCTGCGCGCAGACCTCGACGCCGGCCGTCCCCTCCCCGACCTCGTCGGCCGCGTCTACGCGGCGGACGAGGTGATCTCCGATACGACGGCCCTCGGCGCGGACGTGCCGAGGATCAAGACCCACACGTCGTACGGCTTCGCCACCCAGGTCGTGATCCTGGATGCCGACGGGCGCGTCGAGCGCATCGTGGCCGCGCACGACGTGGGACGCGTCGTGAACCCGGCCCTCTGCCGGGGGCAGATCGAAGGCTCGATCCACATGGGACTCGGCTACGCCCTCACCGAGGACCTGCCCTGCGAGAACGGGATGCCGGTCACGTCGAAGCTGCGCGAGCTCGGCGTCCTCCGCGCCCGCGACATGCCGGAGACCGAGGTGATCCTCGTCGAGGAGCCCGAGCCGGAGGGCCCCTTCGGCGCGAAGGGCGTCGGCGAGATCGGCCTCGTGCCCACCGCGGCGGCAGTGGCAGCGGCGCTCGAAAGCTTCGACGGCGTCCGGCGGACGACGCTGCCGATGAAGGACTCGCCCGCCGCCCGGGCGATGAGCGTCGGCCGCATCCGCCGCCCCCGCGGCGACTGGCACTGAGGGCGGCCGGGAGGGCGGCCGCCCTCAGCGTCCTCCTCAGCTCTGCGTCGTCTTCGAGCCGGGCTCCGTCGGCCGCTCGCTCTCGACCTCGACCTGGTTGTCCACCCCGAAGGCGAGCGTGCTGCGCGCGATCATGCCGAGCTTCACCTGCTCGACCCGGCTGTTGACGAGGCCGGTGAGGATCACCTTGCCGTTCTCCACGACGATCCGGATCGGCGGCTCTGCCCAGTTCGAGTAGCGGACGAACATGTCGTCGCCGTAGATCCGCCGATACAGCTGGGCCCGCAGCTGGTCGTCGTAGATCGAGGTGGGGGCGACGCGGATCTCGTTCTTGACGTCGCGCACGCCGGCGACCTCAGCCACCCGGCCATCGAGGGCGTCCTTGAGCCACGGCTGGCGCACCGAGCCCTGGAGGAGGACCACCCCGTCCTGCACCGCGATCCCGACGCTGTCGAAGACGCCGTAGCGCGGCTCACGGAGGACCGCGCGGATTGCCGCCGCCTGCACCTTCGCGTCCGCGAGGGGCTCGGGGCGGACCACCAGGTGGCTCTCCACCCGCTTCGATTCCTTGCCGGCGGCCCTCTCCGCGTCGCGCCGTGCGTCCACGGTCAGCGTGAAGCCGTCGAGCGTCACGACGCCGTCCTTCACCGAGACGTGGACGTCGCCCCGCTTTTCGAGACTGGCCCTCGACAAGCGGTCCTCCACGCGCTTTTGCAGATCCTGGTCGCCGGCCATCCCGGGCGCGGCGATCAGCAGCGCCCCGGCGGCCAGCAGACCCGAAAGACCCCACTCTCTTCCCCAACCCAGCCTCTTCATGGCTCCCTCCCGCCCGCGCATCCCGCCGGGCTCACTGGTGTAAACGCAAGAGAGGCGTTTCGAATCGTGCCTGGTCGGCAAAACGCTGTGAAGGCGTGGCGCGGGTCACACCAGCGGCGCGCCCGCCCCCGGGAGCGGACCACGCGAGGGTCTGGACGTCCGGCGGGGAGGGCTAGCGAGGGGCCGCCTTCTCCAGCTCCAGGGCCGCCGCGTCGGCCAGCGCAGCCTCGTCCCGGAGGGCCTTCGCGATGCGGGCGATCTCCCCGTCGGCCTCGGAATAGCGCTTCAGCTCGATCGCCTCGCGCGCGCCGGGCATCGTCCTGGCGCCGTAGCCCGCGTAGACGCCGGGCGCGTAGATGAGGTGCCTGTACCACGGCCGGCGCGGCAGGCCCTCCGGCGAGAGGAGGACGCGCTCGCTCCGGATGAGGATCGCGTTCGACGCGGGCGAGGACGTCCGGGGCAGCGCGCGGCCTTCGGCCGCGGCCCGAGCCTTCGCGTAACGGTCGGCGCTGCGCCGCAGCGCATCGACCGCGTTCTCGAGCGGCGCGAAGTTGAGGTGCGGCGGGACCTCTTCCTTCGGCGGCGCCACGGTCGGGCGCCGCGGGTCGTTCGTCGCCTGGAAGACGCCGTCGTCGATCTGGCGGTTGCGCTCGCCGATCTCCTCCTGCTTGCTGCTCGACGAGCTTCCTCAGGTCCTTCAGGTATTCCTGCATCGTGTCGGCGAAGCCGCTGAACTCGAAGGGCAGGAGGTCGGCGTCCGCCAGGCGCAGGACGACGAGCCCGACCGTCTGCGCGAGCGTCTTCCCGTAGACGAAGTCGGTGTCGGCGAAGTGCGTGTACCAGTAGAAGTCGTCGTAGATGGAGTGGTAGATGCCGCCGTCGTCCTCGCCGCCGTAGCCGAGGTTCAGGCTGGCGACGCCCAGGTGGTCGATGAAGGCGGTGTAGTCGCTGCCCGAGCCCAGCGGCGTCCAGGCGCAGGTCGGCGCCGCCCGCGGATCGCCTTGCGATCCTCGGCGGACGCGGCGTCGGCGAGGGCCTTCGCCTGCGCGCGCTTCCACACCGGGACCTTCGCCTCCGGGTCCAGGACGTCCCGCGCCACGTCGTTGACGAGGTGCTCGAGCGTGTGGGAGCCGGACATCCCGAGAAACCCCCGCCCGTTGCCGTCGGTGTTGACGTAGGCGACGGCCTTCTGCCGCAGCTCCTCGGCGTGCGCCTCGGCCCACTCGGTGGAGCCGAGCAGCATCGGCTCCTCGCCGTCCCACGCGCAGTAGACGATCGTGCGCTTCGGCTTCCAGCCCTGCTTCAGCGAGGAGGCCGAGGGCCCGCGCCTCCTCGAGCAGGGGGACGAGGCCGGAGACCGGGTCCTCGGCGCCGTTCACCCACGCGTCGTGGTGGTTCCCGCGCACGACCCACTCGTCCGGCTCGCTCCGCCCCGGGAATGCGGGCGACGACGTCGTAGACCGGCTTGATGTCCCAGTTGAAGGCCGACCCTGAGGTGGACCCTCGCCGGGCCCGGGCCCACGTGGTACGGGATCGGGAGCGCGCCGCGCCAGTCCTCGGGCGCCAGCGGCCCCTCGAGCGCGGCGAGGAGGGGCTGCGCATCGCCGTAGGAGATCGGCAGCACCGGGATCCGGGTGAGGCTCGGCGCCTCCTTGACGGCGAGCCTCTTCGCGTCCTTCGTCGCGCCCACGCCCGGCGTCAGCGGGATCGCCGGGGTTCGAGGAGGGGAAGTCCATCACGCTGCCGCGCTGCACGCCGTCCTTCGGGCGCATCGGGCCCTTCGGGAACACGTCGCCGTCGAAGTAGCCGTCGTCGCGCGGGTCGGAGTAGATGAGGCACCCGACCGCCCCGTGCTCGGCCGCCACCTTCGGCTTGATGCCGCGCCACGAGCGCCCGTAGCGGGCGAGGACGATCGCCCCCTTCACGGAGATCCCCAGCCGGTCGAGCTCGCTCGTAGTCCTCGGGCAGGCCGTAGTTGACGTAGACGAGCGGCCCGGTGACGTCGCCGTCGGTCGAGTAGGCGTTGTAGGTCGGCAGCTGCTCGGCCTTCTGGCCGCTCGTGGGATCGACCGCCAGGGCCGGCTCCTCGAGCGCGAGCCGGAACCGCGTCGGCTCGATCATCTCGACGAGCCGCTCCTTCGGGGTCGGGAACAGCACGTCGAACGATCTCGATGCTGCGCGTCCCACCCCCACTCCCGGAAGCGCGCCAGGATCCACTCGGCGTTCTCCCTGTCGTAGGCCGAGCCGACGTGGTGCGGGCGCGCGCTCAGCCGCCGCATCGCCTCGCGCATGGTCGTCGGGGCTCGGGATCGCCAGGAAGCGGCTCTCCCACTCGCTCGCCACGCCCCGCTTGGACGCGCCGGGCGGGCTCGGCTCTTCCCCCGGGACGGGACCGGTCGTGGCGCAGAGCGGCACGAGGGCGGCGGCGACGATGAGTGCGCGCATGTTTCCTCCCGAGGGGCGCTCCCTACCCGCGCTCCTTGCCGGCGAGGCCGCTGGCGCTCGCGTCGCGGTTCGGGTCGAGCCAGCCCACGTCTCCCGCCTCGGCGAAGCGCTTCTGGCCCGCTTCGAGGATGGCCGCGTCCTCGACCTTGGCGAGCGGCGTGTAGCGCGGGTGGTGCGACTCCTTGTACGGGTCGTTGCGC
The DNA here is from genome assembly GCA_963697835.1 of uncultured Acidobacteriota bacterium. Classification (GTDB taxonomy): domain Bacteria; phylum Acidobacteriota; class Vicinamibacteria; order Fen-336; family Fen-336; genus DATBSL01. Next base: position 1,903,704 of record CAVOPG010000002.1, read on the forward strand.
CTCGCGTTGTAGCAGCAGATGAGCGACCAGCGCGGGTCGTCCGAGCGGTTCTGGTCGGAGCGGTGCAGCAGGTTCGGGTGGAAGAAGAGCGCGTCGCCCGGCTCCATCTCGACGTGGACGAGCGGCAGCCGCTTCGCGATCTCGGCGACGCGCTCCGGGATCGGCCCCGGCCTGGTCGCCGGTCAGCACGTGGTCGACGCGCCCGCACCGGTGCGAGCCCTCGGAGCACCTGCAGGCAGCCGTTCTCCCGCGTGGCCGGGTCCACGGCGATGAAGACGCTCACGAGGTCGGGGGTGAGGACGCCGTTCTGGTACCAGTAGCCGTAGTCCTGGTGCCAGGCCCAGGCTCCGCCCACCCGGGCCTCCTTCATGATCATCTTCGAGTGGTAGTGGTAGACCTCGTCGTCGAGGATCCGCTCGCACGTCTCCACGACCGACCGGCACCGCGCGAACATGCCGTAGATCCCGTCGCCCGGGTGGTTCCAGAGCGAGAGCCGGACGACGCCGCCCTCGCCGTCCTGCGCGGCCGAACGAGTGGTCGTCGAGGGCCTTGTCCTCCTTCGCGGCGCGGCGCAGGAGCTCGATCTCGCGCGCGTCGAAGAGACCCCGGGCGAGGACGAAGCCGTCGCGCGCGTAGGGAGCGAGCTCGGCGGGCGTCAGCGCTCCACGGGCCATGGCGGAGTTTCCGCCGCGGATGTTACACCCGCCCGGGGTCCGCCGACCGCGCCGAGGCGGGGGTCGGCTAGTCCCGCCGCAGGGCTGCCCCGTCGTCCTCAGACCTCGACCTTGCGCGTCGCCTTGTTCCAGCGCACGGGCTTGCCGGCCTTGTAGGACAGGTTGCACATGTGGCCGACGAGCGCGGCGTGGTGCCCGAAGCGCGCGTCCTCGATCGGCTTGCCGCCGGTGCGGATGGCCTCGACCCAGTTCCGGACGTGCGCCCGGGTCGAGTCCTCGTCGTTCGGCGACTTGTACTCGACCGGGTCCGCCACCGAGGCCCCGTCGAGCGGGCCCAGGTCGTCGTTCAGGTTCATGAGCTCCTTGAACCGCGCCGTCGTGGCCTTCGGCCACGAGTGGGTCGAGTAGCCGAAGGCCTCCGTGCGCGGCTCGTAGAAGTACTTGAAGGAGCCCCCGGTGTACTCGAGCGTCCCCTCGCTGCCGTAGATCGTGAGGACCGGCCCGGGGTGGCCGTTGCTGGCCGTGCTCGAGAGCCGGAGCACGAAGCCCTCCGGGTACTTCACCATCGAGGTCATCTGGTCCGGCACCTCGCGGTAGTTCTTCCAGTGGTAGATGTCGCCGAAGCTGAAGACGCTCTCGGGCTCCTGCACGCCCATGAGCTGGTGGGTGGCGGTGACCAGGTGCACGAAGAGGTCGGTCGGCAGGCCGCCCGAGTAGTCCCAGAAGAGGCGCCACTGGAAGAAGCGGCGGAGGTCGAACTCGTGCGGCGGGGCCGAGCCGAGGAAGCTCTTCCAGTCCACCGTGGCCGGCGAGGCGTCGGGCGGGATCGGGTAGTACCAGGCGCCGGTCGCGGTGTTGCGGTGGAACTTGCCCTCGACGAGCGTGATCTGCCCGAGCCGCCCGCTCTTGATCAGCTCGACCGCCTTCTGGGCGCAGCCCATGCTCACGTACTGGCTGCCCACCTGCAGCACCTTGCCGCTCTTCTCCGCGGCCGAGATGAAGGCCTCGCCCTCCTCCCACGCGTGGGTCATCGGCTTCTCGACGTAGACGTGCTTGCCGGCGGCGAGCGCCTCCTGGGTCATCTTCAGGTGCCAGTGGTCGGGCGTCGCGATCACCACCGCGTCGACGTCGGCGCGGGAGAGGATCTCCTTGTAGTCGCCGGTGACCGCCGGGGCCGGGGTGATGAGCTCCTGGGCGCGGTCGAGGTGCCCCTTGTAGCAGTCGGCGACGGCCTTGATCTCGACCCCGGCGATGCCGGCGGCCGCCTCCATCAGGAGCGTGCCGCGGATGCCGACGCCGATGAACCCGAGCCGCACCGGCTTCGTGGCGACCGCGGCCGAGTTGTTGATCTGGGCGCTCGCCTTGCGGGCGCCGCCGACGGCCGTGGCCGCCGCGGCGAGGAGCGAGGACTTCTCGAGGAACTGCCGGCGGTTGATCGAGTCGTTGGCTGGACATGAGGCCTCCTGCGGAACCCGGGCGAAGCGGCCGCCGCGTGCGCGCATGCTACGCGCCGGGGGAAAACAGTGTCAACGGCGCGGATCTTCCGCGACGCGGGGCGCCTCAACGACCGAGTGCATCGTAGGCTTTCGTCACCCAGCCGGACGGATCGGGAGAGGGCGATCTCTTGCGGCCGGCGGTCAGCTCCCAGTGGTGGAGCCACGACAGGCCCCAGCGTCCGACGTAGGTGTCGGGAAGGCGGTAGGCCTCGTCCGCGAGGGCGTCTTCGAGGGCGATGAACGCGTACCCTCGCTCCTTCATCGACCGGGCCAGCCGACCGAAGTAGTCCGCGTTGAGCGCGTTCGCGTGAAGGAGGAGGACCTGGCGGACCTCGCGGCCGACGAGGCGGCGGGAGACGTCCTCGACGAACGCCAGAACGCTCTCCATGTAGCGGAGGTAGTCGGCGCCGACCGCGGTCGCGGTCGACCGGTCGCCGCGCCGCAGCGCGTCCGCGTACACCGCGGCGTAGACGTACTCGTCGTTGTCGATGGTGACGGGTGCTATGGTGTAGCCGCGGTCGGCCAGGAAGGACTCGAAGGCGCGGCGCTTCTCCAGGTCCAGGCCCACGTGCAGAAACGGATGGCGGAAGTAGCGGAGCTTCTTGCCCCTTTCCGCGAGGAGGGCGCGCGTGACCGGTTCGCCACGGACCACGTCGTCTTCGAACTCGGCGAGCGGCGTCGTGTTGAGGTCCTTGTGCGACCAGGTGTGGTTGCCCAGCTCGAATCCCGCGTCGACCCACGACTTCAAGATCGATTTGCGGGCCTCGGCGTCCGCCGGCTCCTCTCCCTCCACGAAGAGCTTGCCTTCGTTGACGAAGCCCACGACTGGGATGTGGAGCTCCGCGAACGTGGCCAGGAGCTTCCGGGTGTTCTCGCGAAGGTCGGCGACCTCGCTGGAGACGAGGCCGGCGGGCGGGCCGGGCAGATCGTCGAAGGTGACGGCCACGGAGCGGTCGCCGGCGGACATCGTGCCGGCGGCGAGGAAAGCCAGGCCGGCGAGCACGAGCATCCTCGGGCAGCGGTCTTCCATGGCCAAAGCCTACCGCTGAGGCCGGGGCCTCGTCTCGATGACTCGCCGACCCTCGCGGTGATACCCTCCCGCGGCGCGCCGTCCGCGTCCCGACGAAGGAGCCAGCCATGAAACGCCCCGCTCTCCTGCTTGTCTGCCTCGCCGCCCCCGCTCTCGCCGCCGAGCCGCCCGCGCCCTTCGCCCTCCGCGACGGGGACCGCGTCGTCTTCTACGGCGACAGCATCACGCAGGACGGCGGCTACGCCCGCTTCGTCGAGGAGTACGTCCGCACCCGCTTCCCGCAGTGGGACGTCCGCTTCTACAACGCGGGCGTCGGCGGGGACACGGTGCGGGGCGGCTGGGCGGGCCCGATCGACGTTCGGCTGGAGCGGGACGTGATCGCGCTCAGGCCGACCGTCGTCACGATCATGCTCGGCATGAACGACGGCGGCTACAAGCCGTTCGACCCGCACGACGCTCGCGGCGTTCGGCGAGGGCTACCGCGCGATCGTCGCGAGGCTGCGGCAGGCGCTGCCCGGCGTCCGGCTCACCTTCATCCGCTCCTCGCCGTTCGACGACGTCGCACGGCCGCCGCAGTTCGCACCCGGCTACGACGACGCGCTCCGGCGGCTCGGCTGCTACGTCACGACGCTGGGCGCGAACGAGAAGGTGACGGTCGTGGACTTCCGCGACCCGGTGAACGCCGGGATCGCCGCCGTGCTGAAGGACAACCCGGAGCTCGCGCGGCAGGTCCTGCCCGACCGGGTGCACCCCGGCCCCGCCGGCCACGTCGTCATGGGCGCGACGCTGCTGCGGGCCTGGAACGCGCCTGCCTCTCGTGACCCGCGTCGCGATCGACGCCGCGGCGAAGGCGGTGGTCGCGGCCGAGAGCTCCGAGGTGAGCGGTCTCGCGGCGACGAGCGGCGGCCTCGCCTGGACGCAGACGCGACCGGGCCCTGCCGCTCCCGCTCAGCTTCGAGGACGGCGAGATCGAGCTCGCGCAGAAGGCCGGGGCCGACCTGGAGAGCCTGGACCAGCAGCCGCTCGTGGTGACCGGCCTTCGTCTCCGGCCGCTTCGAGCTGAAGATCGACGGGCAGTCGATCGGCACGTTCACCGACGCCGAGCTGGCGAAGGGCGTGAACCTCGCCCGGCTACAACACGCCGATGCGCTGGCAGGCCTACTCGGTGAAGTGGTCGATCGGCGGCGGGCACGAGGCCCAGCGCGTGCGGCGTGAGCTTCTCGTCGCCGCCGCGAACGACCCGTCGCTGAAGGCCGCCGCCGAGGCCCTCGCCCAGCGCGACGAAGGCGAGCAGAGGCGACGGTCCGTGACACCGAAGCCACGAAAGTACGAACTCCTTCGTGTTGCCAGCAACCCGGCGGGGCCTGGTGGGGTGGAGCCCCCCCAGGCCAAAGAAAGCCAGACACGGCCGTAGGCCCCTCCGGTCCCTACTCCCCGGGCGCGGACCTCTTCGCCAGTCCCCGTCCCCTGCTCCCCGGGCGCGTCTCTCTTCACCGGTCCCCGCCCGCTACCTCCGGGCGCGCGCCCCTTCACAAGGGCCTCGCGCAGCCGCCCCTTGTCCACCTTCCCCATGGCGTTGCGCGGCAACGCGTCGACGCGCACGAACGCGCGGGGCACCTTGAAGGACGCCAGCTGACGGCGGCAGGCCGCCTCGAGCGCGGCCGGGTCGGCCTCGCCGGCGAAGGAGGCGACCGGCACCTCGCCCCGACGCTCGTCGGGCACGCCCAGGACCGCCGCCTCGCGCACTCCCGGCTGTTCGAGGAGGACCTCCTCGATCTCGCGCGGGTAGATGTTGAAGCCGCCGGAGATGACCAGGTCGCTCGCACGGCCGCGCAGCGTCACGTATCCGTCGGCCGAGCGCGCGCCGAGGTCGCCGGTGCGGAACCAGCCGTCCACGAACGCGGCCGCGGTGGCCTCGGGCTGCCGCCAGTAGCCTCCGAAGACGGCGGGCCCACGCACCCGCAGCTCGCCCGTCTCGCCGTCCGTCGCTTCGCGCCCGTCCGCTCCGACGATCCGCAGCTCGACCCCGGGCAGAGGCAGACCGACCGTCCCCGGCCTGCCGCTCGCCGTCGTACGGGTTCCCGATCGTCATCAGCGTCTCGGTCATCCCGTACCGCTCGAGGATGGCGTGGCCGAACTTCACGCGGAACGACTCGAAGACCGTAGGCGGGCAGCGGGGCGGAGCCGGAGACGAAGAGCCGCGCCCTCGCCCCGATCCGTCGTGCCGTCTCGTCGGGCAGCTCGAGGAGGCGCACGTAGATCGTCGGTACGCCGAAGAACAGCGTGGGCCGGAAGGAGCTCGAAGAGGGCCTCGGCCGTGTCGTGCTCGAAGCGCTCGACGAGCCGCATCCGGCAACCGCTGGCGAGCCAGGAGCAGACGCCGTTGCCGAGACCGTGGACGTGGAAGAGGGGCAGAACAGCGAGGTAACGGTCCTCGGCGGTGATGCGCCACGCGTCGACCAGGGTGCGCGCGTTGGCGGCCAGGTTTCCGTGGGTGAGCACCGCCCCCTTCGCGCGCCCGGTGGTTCCGGAGGTGTAGACGATGGCGGCGGGAGTCACGCTCGTCATCCCGGGCAACTCCGACGGGACCGGTTGCGAGGGATCCGCCGTCTCGGCAGACCCCTCGGGACCGGGCAGACGGAAGTCCCTCGGGGTGACACTGACGTCCGCTTCCACGGCCAGGACGTCCACATCCCAAGCGGGTGTTCCTCGGGGAACGAGCCTCGCGAGATCTCCGGTGGTGACGACCGCCGCGGGCTCGGCGTCCCCGACGACGTGGCCGACCTCGCGCTCGCGGTAGAGGACGTTGACGGGGACGAAGACCGCGCCGAGCTTCAGACAGGCCAGGAAGAGGTCGAGGAGCTCGAGGCGGTTGGCGAGCTGGACGACGAGCCGGTCGCCGGGGCGGAGGCCGCGCCTGGCGAGGACGTGCGCCATCCGGGTCGACCGTGCGGCGACCCGGCCGAACGACAACGTCTCGACGGGCCCTCCCGGCGGGCCGACGTCGAGGGCGGGCTCCGCCGCGCGTCGGGCGAGCGAGGCCTCGAAGAGGCCGACGAGCGGGCCAATGGCCATCACCCTCAGCGCACCAGGTACATGACGAGCAGCTGCGCGGAGAGGACGCGCAGGATCATGGTCAGCGGGTAGACGGTGGCGTACGCCACGGAGGGAGCCTCCGAGCCGGAGACGGCGGTCGCGAACGACAGGGCCGGGGGGTCGGTCATGCTTCCCGCCAGCAAGCCGCAGAGGGTCAGGTAGTTGAGGCCGAGGGCGAGGCGGGCCACGGCCGCCACAGCGACGAGGGGAAAGACGGTGAGGACGGCGCCGCACGCCATCCAGTAGAGCCCGTCGCCGCGGACGAGGGTCTCCACGAATACGTCGCCGGCGCCGAGGCCCACCGCGGCCAGGAAGAGCACGATGCCCGTCTCGCGCAGCACGTAGTTGGCCGAGATCGGCATGTACCAGACGAGGGGGCCGATCCTCCCGATCCGGGCGAGGGCGATCGCCACGAGCAGCGGCCCTCCCGCGAGGCCCAGCCGCACGGGGGCGGGGACACCGGGGAGCGAGAAGGGCCAGCTGCCCACCACGATCCCGAGCGCGATGCCCGCGAACATGGGAACGAGGTGGGGGTAGTTCAGGCTCTTCGGCGAGTCGCCGAGCTCGGCCGCGACCTTCTGGATGTCGCCCGCTTCCCCCACCGCGAGGACGGTGTCGCCGTACTGCAGCTCGAACCCGGGCGTCGCCGACATCTCCACCTCGGCCCGGCTCACCCGCGTGATCTGCACGCCGAAGCGGCGCACGAAGTCGAGCTCGGCGACCGTCTTGCCGGTGGCGGCGGTGCGGGTGACGATGAGGCGCTTGGTGGTGATGGCGCTCGGCAACCTCCGCAGGTCGAGGCTGCTCTCCTTCCCGACCACCACCCGGAGCGCGTCGAGCTCCTCGCGGGGGCCCACCGCGAGCAGCACGTCCCCGAGCCGCAGGCGCGTCTCCGGCCGCGGCACCTGGAGCGTGCCGTCCTGCCAGATGCGCGACACCACGACCCCGGACCCGTCGAGAGTCGGCACCTTCTCGAGGGCCATGCCCACGAGGTTCGGGTTCGCAACCTCGAGGTTCGCGCGGGCGAGGGGCGGCGCCTCGGCGGCGCGGCTCTTCTCGAGGTCGTCGGCCTCCTTCTTGAGCGAGACCCGGAATGCCGCGCGCGCCCCCAGCATGACGAGGATGATGCCCAGCACGCCGAAGGGGTAGGCGACCGCGTAGCCGAGGCCGGGGAGCTTCGCCGAAGCCGCCCGCGCCGCGGGATCGGCCAGAGCCTCCTTGAGCGCCTGCTGAGCGGCGGCGAGGCTCGGCGTGTTGGTCGTGGCGCCGCTCAGGAGGCCCACGAGCGCGGGTGCGTCGATTCCTCCGGCGAAGCGCAGGACGAGCGCGGTCAGCACCCCGAGAGCCACCACGGAGGCGGCGAGAAGGTTCAGGCGCAGGCCGTGCCGCCGGAGCGAGGCGAGGAAGCCGGGGCCCACCTGCAGGCCGATCGAGTACACGAAGAAGACGAGGCCCAGCTCGCGCACGAACTCGCGCGTCCGCTCCTCGACGTGCACGCCGAAGTGGCCGAACGCGATCCCGACGAAGAGGACGCCCGCGATTCCGAGGCCGACTCCGCGGACGCGCACGCTCCCCAGGGCGAGGCCCAGTCCCGCCACGAGCGACAAGACGAGGACCGCCCCCGCCGCGGTCGTGCCGTCGAGGAGGGCCGCGCTCATTCCACCGTGCCCGCCTCCGAGACCGGCCTCATTCGCGGACCACGGCGAGATCCCAGGGACCGAGGGTGAGCCGCTGGGCGGCCGCCACCGGCTTCTGCGACAGCAGCTCCGTGCCGGCGCCGTGGGCGTACGCGAACGACTGCGGCTCGCCGGAGAAGTTGAGGTAGAAGCGCAGGGGCTTCCCGTCACGCGCCACCGCCTGCCGCATGCGGACCTTCGCCGGGAGCCCGGCATCGGGGACGATCCCCGCCTGCTTCAGCACGTCGGCCACGAGCCTTCTGCTGCAGCGCGTCCGAGAGGACGGTGCCCTGGTACGTCACCGTGCCCTTCCCGAACGCGTTCGCGGTGATCGCCGGGTAGCGGCCGAAGAAGGGGTGGTCGTAGAAGGCGAGCGGCTTCGCCGTCTCGGCGAGGATCATGTCCGCCCAGACCGAGGCCTTGTTCTCCGGCCCGACGCCGAACGGGTCGCCCTTCAGCGGGACCGCTTCCTTGAGGCTCGAGAACTCCTGGTACGAGATCCCGGCCGCCTCGCGGAGCGGCCCCGGCGCGCGCGTCCACCGCACCGTGTTCCACTCGTTCGTGAAGCCGCTCTTGCAGCGTCAGGAGGACGTGGCCGCCGGCCTTCGCGAAGTCGGCGATCTTCTGCAGCAGCACGTCGCTCGCCACGTAGAGGGGCGGCACGAGGAGGACGTCGTAGCCGGCGAAGTCCGGCTCCTCGGCGAACACGAAGTCGGCGCCGACGTTCAGGTCGTAGAGGGCCTTGTGCAGCTGGTCCTCGACGCTCGTGTAGTCCGCCTTGTCCCTTCCGCGCTCGTCCCTCCCGGCCCCTCCGATGGGCATGAACTGCAGGCCCCAGTGCGAGTCGACGCTGTGCAGGATGGCGACGCGGTTCTTCGGCATCATGCCCGCGAGCTGCGGGCCGAGGCGCTTCAGCTCCGCGCCGATGCGCGTCGCCTCCTCGTAGACGCGGTTCGGCTCGAGGTCGTGGCCGAGGAGCCCCTTCCAGTAGGTCTCCTGGCCGTAGTGGAGCGAGTGCCAGTGCCAGTACTCGACCATGTGGGCCCCGCTCGCCACGTGGGCCCAGGCCTGGAGGCGGAGCTGGCCGTCGTAGGGCGGGAACTGGCCCTTCGCGTCCCAGCCGATCGTCTGCGCGTTCGTCTCGGTGACGAGGTAGGGCGCCCGCTTCATCGAGCGCGTGAAGTCGCCCATGAAGCGATCCACCAGCCGTCGAGGTCGTCCTGGGTCGTCGTGGTACGGGTTGATCGCGGCGACGTCGAGGAACTTCGAGATCTCCTGCGAGTCGACGGCGGTCCGCGTCGCGCCGTGGAAGTCCTGCGTCACCCACTGGCGCGGCTCGGGCGTACTCGCGGACGAGGCCACGCCTGCCAGGCGAGGAAGTCCGTCACCAGCGAGCGCTGGTAGCGCTCCCACTCGAGCTTCCAGCCGGGGTTGAGGATGCCGTCGCGCGGCGGCAGCTCGTCCCAGCTGCCGACGAGCTGGCCCCAGTAGACGAGGCCCCAGGCCTCGTTCATCGCCTCGACCGTCCCGAACTTCCGCTTCAGCCACTCCTTGAAGCCCGCCTGCACGTTCGGGCCGGCGGTGCCGTAGGCGCCCGTCTCGTTGTCGATCTGCCACCCGATGACGCCGGGGTGCTTGCCGTAGTGCTCGGCGATCTTCCGGATCACGCGCTCGGAGTACTGCCGGTAGACGGGGTGCGTGATGTCCATGTTCTGGCGCATCCCGTAGAACTCGCGCGGCGTGCGCACCTGGCCGAGCGGGACGACCATGATCTCGGGGTGCTTCGCGTACAGCCACGGCGGGATCGAGTAGGTGGGCGTGCCCATGATCACCTTGATGCCCGCCGCGTGCATCTTGTCGACGATGCGGTCCATCCACTCGAACTGGAACTCGCCCTCCCGCGGCTCCCAGCTCGTCCAGGTGGACTCGCCCACCCGGACGACCGTGATGCTGGCCCGCTTCATCAGCTCGACGTCCTTGTCGAGCCGCTCGTAGGGCATGTACTCGTGGTAGTAGGCGGCGCCGTAGAGGATCGTGTCGGGCGCCACCGCCGGGCGCGGGGCGACGCCGGCCGACGCGACGCCGCCGGAGAGGAGGAAGACGAGAAGCGCGAGGGATCGGGCCGAACAGTCCATGGGCGACCTCCGGTTGTCGCCCGAAGTCTAACCCGAGCCGCCTCACCCGACCCGATTCGCGCGTCTCACGGAGCGCCGGTCCATCCAGCAGCGAGCGGCGACGAGCGCGCACGGCCCGTACTCGAGCGCGCGCCAGCCCCAGCCGAGCTTCCACGGCTCGCCGGAGCGCCAGCCCGGGTAGACGACGTACGCGAGAGACACGGTACCGGTGAAGAGGAGCGCGGCCGGCTCGTCGCGCACCACCAGCAGGGGCAGGAGCCACAGCGCGTACCAGGGCAGGACGTTCGGGGCGAGCAGCAGCGAGGCGACCACGACTGCCGGTGGCCGCGGCCACCGGCTCCGTCCGCCGCCCGGCGAGAGCCAGGGCGAGGGCGAGGGACAGGAAGGCCCCCGCGCGCACCGCCGCCTCGTGCGAGCCGAGGAGGGCGGCGAGCGGCGCGAAGAGCGTCTCGTTGAAGCGCCAGAACTGCGCGTACTTCGAGAGGCTCAGCAGCATCGTCTTCTTCGAGCCGGCGTCGAGGTAGAGCGCGACGAGCGCGGCGGCGAGCGCCCCGCCGGCGAGCCACGTGCCACCACCGGTACCGTCGCGCCCACGCCGCGGCCACGAGGCCCGGCAGGTACTTCGACAGGAAGCCCGCGCTCGCGGCCAGGGCCGAGAGGAGAGGCCGGTCGGCGTCCAGGGCGAGAAGCGCGAGCACCATCCACAGCATGCCGAAGGCCTCGTTGTGGCCGCTGCCGGCGATCTCCACGAGCGCGAGCGGGCTCCAGGCGAGCACGAGGAGGCGCACGAGCGGCCGGCGGCGGCGATGGAGGACGAGGGCCAGCGCCCCGAGTGTCGCGAGCTCGCAGGCGACGAGGAACGCCTTCATGGCGGTGAAGGAGTCGTGGAGGGCGACCACGGCACGCGTGGCGAGGAGGAAGAGCGGGGGGTAGACGGCCGTGTAGTCCTTGTGGTTGAGGCCGTCGTAGACCGCGTCGCGCAGAGCGAGCCAGCGCGGCGACTCCGGCCGGTCGCCCCACGCGTAGGGGTTGCCGCCGTGGAGCTGTACCCGCCCCTCCCAGACGTAGCGGTTGATGTCGTTGCTCAGGAGGGGCGGCGCGGCGACGAGGAGGACCCGCCAGACGAGGGCCACCGCGAGGCAGAGCCAAAGGCCGCGCCGCGAGAGGCCCCGCGACGCCGCGAGCGCCACGAGGTACGCGGCGAACGCCGCCCCGAAGAGCGCCATGTGCGGGCCGATCCGCGTGGGAGGAGGAGGACCGAACGCCCACGCCAGCACGCACAGGGACAGAACGAATCCGGCGGAAACGAGCCAGCCCCTCCGGGTTCCGACCGGCGGGATGCCTCTCGCCCTGAGCGATGACGTGTCCTCCCGAGGATCTCCGTCCTGGTCGGGCGACGAGGGGTCCGCAATCCCGGCGGACCCCTCGGGAGCGGGCCGACGGAGGTCCCTCGGGGTGACAGCGTGCCGCAGGATGGTCGCGACGATCTTCGTGCCCGCGCCGAGCGTGCCGCGGACGGTCCCGCTGACCTTGCTGCGCCCGATGCGCGGGCGGTAGTCCACCGGCACCTCGACCACCCGCAGGCCCCGCCGCACGGCCTTCACCTGCATCTCGACCGTCCAGCCGTAGCCGCGGTCGCGCATGTCGAGCCGCCGCAGCGCCTCGGCGGTGATCGCGCGGAAGGGTCCGAGGTCCGTGGCCCGCGATCCCGCCAGCAGGTTCATGAGCCCCACGCAGGCGCGTGTGCCGAGGACCGCGTGCCAGGGGTGCGCCCCCGCCTCGCGACGGCCGCGGCGGCGCGAGCCGATCACGAGGTCGGCTCGCCCTTCGAGGATGGGCGCCACCACGTCCACGAGCTGCGCCGGGTAGTCGCTGTGGTCCCCGTCGAGGAAGACGAGGACGTCGGCCCCCCCGGCGGCGGCGATCCCGGCCAGGCAGGCTTGGCCGTAGCCCCGGCGCGGCTCGCTCACCACCCGCGCTCCCGCCGCCCGGGCGACCTCCTCCGTCCGGTCGCGTGAGCCGTTGTCCACCACGATCACGTCGTGGACGGCGGCCGGGATCTCGCGGATGACCGCCCCGATCGCCTCCTCCTCGTCGAGGGCGGGGATGACGACGGCGATGCGAGGCGCGGCCATTGGAGAGGCCAGTCTAGCCCACGCCGGAGCGAGGGCCGGCTAGAATGGGTCGACGTGTCGATCACCCCCTGTCAAAGGAGAGCGCCTGGCATGAGACGCGCCGCCCTCGCCGTCGCGCCGCCCGCCGTCCTCGCATTCGCGGTCCTCGCCGCCGCCCAGGATTCGGCGCCGGTCTACCAGCAACAGCCGGCGAAGGCCTTCCGGTTCACGGGGGACGCCCTGGCCCGCTACGAGTGGACGCGGGACATCCCCGGGGCCGACCCCGTCGACCAGGACCGCTACTTCCTCCAGGCCCGCCCGCGGCTCGAGCTGACGATGGGCCCCGTGGAGCTGGGGGTGGGCGGGGCGTTCAACTACAGCGACGAGGAGAACGACATCCCGCCGCCGGGGACACCGCTCCTCCTCGTGCGCGACAACTACCGCTCGCGCGACGCGCGGCTCGATCTCGCCTACGGGGGCGTGAAGCTCGGGCCGTTGGTGGCGAAGGGCGGCCGCTTCTTCATGCCGATACCCTTGACCGAGATGATCTGGGACCGGGACCTGCGGCCGCAGGGCGGCGCGGTCACGCTGGACTTCGCCTCTCAGGGCTCGACGAGCCACTTCGCCCTCCACGGGATCTACGCCACCGGCAGCCACGTCTACGAGGACGAGTCGGTGATGTACGGCGGCGGCCTGGAGCTGCAGTTCGCGGCCGGCGCAGGGCTCGAGCCTCCAGCTCGTCGGGTCGTACCTCCAGTTCGACGACCTCGACAAGCTCGACGTGCCCATCCGGCGTCAGAACACCCGCGTCGCGGGGCTCATCGTCCAACGACTACCACGTGGTGGACATCATCGGGCGGATCACCCGGGGCGGACAGCTGCCGCTCCAGCTGGTCGGCGACTACTGCTGGAACACGGCCCTGGACGAGAACAACCGGGGACTGTGGCTCGCCGCGGTCCTGGGGGACCTCGGCACGTCGCGGGCCCGCGCGGAGTACACCTACGCGAAGGTCGACAGGGACGCGACGGTGGCCGCCTTCAACACCGACGACTTCTTCTGGGGCACGGGCTGGGAGGGCCACCGTGCCGACCTCGCGACGGGCACGGTGAAGAGCAGCTCGGTCCACGCCATCGCGCAGTGGCAGCGCTTCAAGGACAGCCCGGACCCGGTCGTCCGCGAGCAGTGGGTGAAGCGTTACCGGCTGGAGTGGCGCACCAGCTTCTAGCCACTCTGTGGCCTGAGTCCAGTAGGCAACCCGGGGGTCCGGGGGATGGAACCCCCCGGTTCAAAGAAAGCCAGGCAAGGCCGTCGGCGTTGGGGCTTGCTCCAGTCCCCGGATGCCTCGCCCCGGCGTCCCGCGCGTCCCGCGTCCCCGCGGTGGCCTACTTCGCCGGCGCCGGGGCCGCCTTCACCCTCGATTGCAGGGCGTCGAGCAGCTCGTAGGGGATCCGGGCGGAGACGAGCACGTGGTTCGTCTCGGTGGCCACGGTGACGGCCGAGGCCAGCTGCTGGAGCTCCGGCTTCTGCTGCGCCTGCAGGCTCATGAGCGCGACGAAGCCGCGCACCACGTCCGCCAGGTTCTTCGCCGCGAGCTCGTCGGCGGCCTCGCCCGTGATCGAAAGCGAGACCTGCGGGTCGAGGTCGCCGGTGACGGTCAGGCTCTTGAGGGCGGGCAGGCTGATCGTCGCCCCGTCACCGGACGCTCCCGGCGCCGGGAACGGACGTCGGCATCCCGGCGAGCAGGCTCTGGTCTCCGACCATCCAGAACGTGGACCCGGGGCGCACCTTCTCGACGAGCCCCATGAGGACCGTGTTCTTCTTGAGCGGCGCCTCGCCCCGCGAGCGGCTGGCGACGGCCGCCTCGACCTGGCTCCGCGGCCCGAAGAGGAGCGACGCTCTCGTCCAGGAAGGCCAGGGCGACAGCGCCCGCGTGTCCTCGTCCTTGAAGGCGTAGACCGAGACGCCGTCGACGTTGTGGCCGGTCACCTTGCCCTCGGTCTCCAGGGCCCGGCCGATCTTGTAGAGGTCGAAGCGCCCGAGGGCCAGGGCGAGGCCCGGAGACCCCTTCCGGACGTCGGGCGTGCCCACCACGACGATCTGGTCCAGGTCGCGCGCGGGGTTGAGACCCGTCTTCTCCTCGAGCTCGCGGAGCGCCTCCGGCTGCATGCCCCGCTCGGAGGCGTAGCGGGCGTAGAACGGGCTCGCGGTGAAGCGCTTCACGTCGAAGCCCATGACGAAGCGGGCGTCGGCGGGCAGGACGAGCGCCTCGGCCGGGCAGCGGGCCGACCGCCGCCCGGGCCTGGTTCAGCCACAGGGCGCCGAGGCCGGCGACGACGCCGAGGGCGACGACGATCATGGAAACGAGGACGGCGAGACGGCTGCGGGTCATGGGACGCCTCCGAGTGGCAGCGGGCTGGACGCGTCCTTCACTGCTCAAGAACGTATTCGCGGGTGGAAAAGATCCAGGCGGCGGCGGCCAGGAACACCGCCGAGACGCCGACGAGGACGGCCAGGCCCTGCCCGGCCGGGAGCACCTGCTGGAAGAGGCCGGCCAGACCCTCCTGGGCCGGCCGGTGGTGGATGAGCGAGCGCAGCCAGGCGGTGAGCGTGAACCGCGGGAGGTACCCGGGCAGGTTGGCCATCAGCTCCCAGCCGTAGAGGAACAGGAGCCCCGGGATGACCGGCCGCTTCAGGAGCACGCCGAGGAGGGCGAAGAACGCTCCGTAGGCGACGAGGGTCAGGGCCATCACGCCGAGGTCGCGCAGGAGGTCGCCCACCGCGGGGCCGATCGCGGACCAGCCGCTGCGCGCTCAGGAGGACGAAGAAGGTCAGCACGGCGGCGGGCAGGGCGAGGGTGAGCGTCGTGGCGAGGTAGGCCGCGAACTTCCCGGCGAAGATCGAGGCGCGGGTCAGGGGACGGGTGACCAGGTACGTGAGGGTCCGGCCCTCGACCTCGTCGGCGACGAGCGACGTGGCGTAGAAGAGCGCGGCGAGCGGCAGCACGTTGCGGATCCAGTAGAGGGCCACGATCACCGCGTAGAGGTCCGGCGGCGTGACCGGCCGCACGGGCGTCTTGCGTCGACGAGGACGACGCGGTAGAGGATCGCGAACGCGACCGGGCAGCGCCGACGAGGAGGGCCATGAGGAGGCTGCGGCGCGTCCAGACCATCCCCTCGAGCGAGAGGTCGAAGACCGCCCGCGCCGCCGCCGCGAACGGGAGCGGCCGGCTCGTGTCCCTCATCGCGCCACCAGGTACTTGAAGACCGACTCCAGGTTCTCGTCGGGCGAGTACATCTCGACGACCCCCGACTCGAGCGCGGCCGCGTGGAGCGCCCCGTAGAACTCGTCCGGGCGCGCGGTCTCGCACCGTGACCCACTCCCCTTCCCCGCCGAACGTCACCGAGAGCACGTTCGGCCAGCCCACGATCGCCGCGGCCAGCCGGCGCGGCTCGCGGGCGCGGAGCGCCACGGTGTGCGGGTGCTCGTCGAGGAGGTCGCGGATCTCGCGCACGTCGCCCTCGGCGAGGATGCGCCCGTTGTGGACGAGCAGCACCCGCTTCGTCATGGCCTCGACCTCGTAGAGGATGTGGCTCGAGACCACGACCGTCTTCCCCTCGCGGCCGAGCTTCCGCACGAGGTCGATCACGCGCCGGCGGTTCACCGGGTCCATCCCGCTCACCGGCTCGTCGAGGAGCAGCACCTCCGGGTCGTGGGCGATCGACTGGGCGAGCTTCACCCGCTGGCGCATGCCCTTGCTGTAGCCGCCGATCTTGCGGTCCTTGGCGTCGAGGAGCGTCCACCTGGTGGAGGGCGTTCTCCGCCCGGTGGCGGCACTCGGCCTCGTCGTAGCCGGTGAAGCGCAGGAGCGTCGTGACGAACTGCAGACCGGTGAGGTTCTCCCAGAAGGCGTCCGTCTCCGGGCACAGGCCCACGCGGTGGAAGACCTCGGGCGAGCCCCAGGCGGGCCGCCCCAGCAGCTGCACCTCGCCCTGGCTCGGCCGCAGCTGCCCCGCCGCGAGCTTGAGGAAGGTGGACTTGCCGGCCCCGTTCGGGCCGAGGAGGCCGGTGACGCCCGGGCGGGATGGAGACGGTCACGTCGTTGAGCGCGATGACCGGCCCGTACCAGCGCGAGGCGCGGGCGAAGGCGAGCGGCGGCCGGCCGCGGCGTGGCGTTCCGCGCTCACGTGACGATCTCCACCGCGCGCACGCGGGCGCGGAGGATGGCGAGGCAGCCGAGCGACACCGCCACGAGGACGAGGAGCGGCCATCCCCAGAAGATGTCGAGCTGGCTGGTCCACGACGCCGAAGAGCGCGACCCCGAGCGCCTGCAGGTCGGCCTGCAGGGAGAGCAGCACGGCCTCCTTGCGGTTGAAGCCGTTCTGGAGGACGAGGCGGACCATCTCGAGCCCGAAGACGAGGCCCACGAAGCCGAGCCCGGCCACGCGCGCGCTCTTCGAGAGCGACGAGACGGCGAGCACGAGCGAGGCTCACCACGAGGCTCACCGCGACCGCGTGGGCGACGATCGCCGGGAGCGATCCAGGCGAGATCCCACTTCAGGTACTGCTCGGGGGCGAGCGCGAGGCCCACCAGGTAGAGGACCAGCCCGGGAACGAGGGTGACGGCGAGGTTCAGGGCGAGGGGCACGAGGAGCTTGCCGGCGATGTAGTCCCGCTGGGTGAGCGGCCGCGAGAGGTAGACGAGGATGGCGCCCGTCCGCAGGTCGTTCGCGACGAGGCCGGAGGCGCCGAAGATCGAGAGCAGGAGGGTGAAGCCGATCTGCTGGTTCAGGAAGTCGCCGAAGAGCCGGCCGTCGATGGGCAGGACGCGCCCGGCCTCGGGGAAGCGCGTGACGATGTAGATCTGGATCACGCGCACGACGAAGGGCAGGAAGGAGACGGCGAGGAGGCCGAGGAACGCGCGCTTCGCGAGGATGAGCCGCAGCGCCTCGCGCGTGATCGGCCAGAAGCGGATCTGGTGGAGCGGCGAGCGCGCCTCGTAGCGCCGGTAGCCCTGGTCGTAGATCGGCATCAGCCCTGGATCTCGTGGCCGAGGGCGCGCAGGAACACGTCCTCGAGCGTCTCGGCGCCGGGGCGGAGGTGGCGCACCTGCACCCCGCACTCCTTCGCCAGGCGGAAGATCGTCTCCGGCCCGTGCCCCTCGGGGAGGAAGAGCCGCACCCCGTCCTCGCTCTCGTGCCACTCGGCGCCGAGGTCCTTGAGGTCGGTGAGGACGGCCGCGTCGTCGCCCTTGAAGCGCACGTCGAAGACCTGCCGGCGCGCGCCGGTCAGCTCGCGGATCGTGCCCGCGCGGGCCACCTGGCCCTGGTTGAAGACGATCACGTTCGTCGCAGACCCGCTCGACGTCGCGCAGCAGGTGCGAGCAGAGGATGAGGCTCATCCCCCGCCGGGTCGCGACGTCGTGGATGAGGGCCAGCATCTCCTCGCGGCCCTGCGGGTCGAGGCCGTTCGTGGGCTCGTCGAGGAGCAGCAGGTCCGGGTCGTGCACGAGGGCCTGGGCGAGCTTGACGCGCTGCTTCATGCCCGTCGAGTAGGTCTCGACGGTCCGGTAGCGCGCCTCGCCGAGGCCGACGTAGTAGAGCACCTCGTGGGCGCGGCTGATCGCCTCGTCGCGCGGCAGGCCGGAGAGCTCGCCCGCGAACGCCACGAACGCCGAGGCGGTCATGCCCGGCACGTGGCAGTCCTGCTCCGGCATGTAGCCGAGGCGGCGGCGCACCTCGAGCGGCTCCTTCGTCGGGTCGAGGCCGAAGGCCGTCATCTTCCCGCGGTCGGGCGTCAGGAAGCCGAGGAGCGTCTTGAGGAGGGTCGTCTTGCCGGCCCCGTTCGGGCCGAGAAGGCCGGTCGGTCCCGGCCGGAAGACGCCCGAGACGCCCGAAAGGGCCTGGACGAGGCCGTAGGAGACCGCCAGGTCCTGGAACTCGACGAGCGGCGCCCCGTTGTCACTCACTGTCTTGACTCAACGAGTCGCCGCCCGGTTCTGGTTCCATTTCCGTCCTTCCGGCCGACCGGCGGCGCGCTCCGGCGGCGCCGGGACCGGCCCCTCGCCCAGCCGCAGGACGGCCTCGCCCTCGACGGTCAGCATCGTGCGGCAGAACGCCACCCGTCGACCGTCCCGACCGCGCACCTCATGGTACGCGGACGAGCGGCAGATCGACGAGCGCCCCGGTCGGGCGCAGGACGAGCGGCGGCCAGGCCCGCCGCCCGCAGGACGCTCCCCTGGCCTCCGACCGTCGACCCGCAGGCGCGCGCGCCGGTGACGAGGCGCGCACGAGGAGCGTCGACCGTGCCCGGGCCGAGGATCGCCTCGTCGTCGCGGACGCTCGCGGCACCGCTGCACGAACAGCACGGCCGGGGAGCCCGGTGTCGCGGCCGCCGCGTCGCGCAACCACGATGGGCGAACGCCATCGCCCGCGGGAACGCCGGCCCCGTCCGCTTCCCGGGCCACCGCTCGAGGAAGAGGCCGAGCGCGAGGACGAGCGCCGGCCACGGTGGCGAGCGCGTCGAGCGGCGACGCGCCGACCGCTCGCCGCCTCGCCGTGCCGAGGCGGCCACGCGCCGCAGCCACCAGGCGATCGCGCCCAGGCCGCCGAGCCAGACGAGCGATGCGGGCCCAGAGCCCCGGCGCGCCGTCCGACCAGTGGCGGATGAAGAGGCTCGGGACGTACTGGTTCCCGTCGGCGTACGTGCTCTTCGCCAGCAGCAGACGCCGAGTCGTTCGCCGCGTGCGGGTCCTGCCAGAGCGCGACCGCGAAGAGCCCCGTCCAGGCCGCGAGCATCAGCGCGAGGGCGAGGCCGCCGCGCCTGTCATCCCGAGGGACTTCCGTCTGCCCGGTCCCGAGGGATCCGCCGACGCCGGCATCGACGATCGCGGATCCCTCGGCGCCCGTCAGGACTGGAGCGCGTCGGGATGACGGGCAGCACCTCGTGAATCGCGATCCCGACGAGCGCGACGGCCAGCGGCGCCACCGGCATGAAGTAGCGACCGAGGTTGCAGACGGCGCCCGCCCAGTTGTCGGCCGAGGCGACGGTCAGGTAGTAGACGACGGCCGCGGGCACCACCACGGCGAAGCGCCGCGCGCCGCCGAGGACGAGGCCGCCGGCCGCGAGCATCAGGACCGGCACGTAGGGCAGGATCCCGTAGCGCGCGTCGAGCAGCAGGCCGAGGACGCCCTGGCCGACGCGCGCGCTCGTCACGCCGCCCGGCCCCCACGCCAGGAAGAGCGCGTCCGGCCGCACGCTCCCGGTGATCGCGAAGTTGTAGAGCGCGGTCAGGTACAGGCTGACGAGCGTCGGCACGACGAGGCCGACGACGCCGACGACGCACCTCGTCACCCCGAGGGGCTTCCGTCTGCCCGGTGCCGAGGGTCCGCCGGACTGCGGACACGCGCCAGGCCACCCAGAGCGCCGTCGCCACGAGCACGAGCCAGACCGGCAGGAACTTCTGGTGCAGCCACGGCAGCGTCGCCAGCATCAGGCCGAAGAGCCAGGGTGCCGCCGCAGGCCCTCCGGCCGCAGCGCCAGCGTCCGGAAGGCCACGGCCATCACCAGCGCCCCCACCATCTCCGGGTAGAACTGGAAGAAGTAGAAGAGGAACGGGCGGCACGAGCGCGAAGCCGAAGGCGAGAGCGGCGGCCAGGCCCGGGCGGCCCGTCGCGTCCCGCACGAGCAGGAAGAGCGCCGCCACGAGCAGCGCGGCGAGCGCGCACCACGCGAGGACGCTCACCGCGACCCGCCCCGGCTCGCCCCGCGAGCGAGGTTGACCGCCCGGTCGAGGCGCAGCGCCGGCGCGAGCATCAGCGACGGACCCGGCGCGAGCACGTAGTAGACGCCGCCCTCCTTGCCCCGGATCGTCTGGCGCGTGACGCGGGTCGCGCGGATCGCGTCGCGCCCGACCTCGCCGCGGGCGAGCGCGACGGCCATGCGCCCAGGACTCGCGGCCGAGCGCGGCGGCGGCCGCGGGCAGCGACTCGCGAGCGGCCGCGTGCTCGCAGGTCCTCCATCGCGCGCGCTCACGCCCTCGGCGTCGAACGTGAGGCCGTGGCCGAGCGCCACCGCCTGCCGGAGGTACTTGGGCTCGTTGCCCGGGGTGGCCCTCCCAGCGCCACGCCCAGTCGGGCACGAGCGACGGCGTAGGCCAGGAAGCGAGCGCGAGCACCTCGCACCGCGCGCGGCGCCGGGCAGCGCGGCGGCGGCAGGCGCAGGGCGAGGAGGGCCGCGAGCGCGGCGGCGTCCTGGCCGATCCCCCAGTCCTGCGTCAGGGCGACGGGCAGCGTGAAGCCGTAGGGGTAGGACGGGCGGATCGCGACGGAGAGGAGGGCGACGAGCGTCAGCGCCGGGCGGAGCAGCAGCGGCGCGAAGACCGCGGCCTCCGCCGGGAGGGCCTCGAGCCACCGCCGGGCGCCGTCGCGCGCGGCGCCAACGCGGCGAGGGCGAGCCACACGGCGAGCCCCGCCGCGAGCCACAGCCCGATCCGGCCCGCCGCCGCGAGGCCCTCCGCGGCCATCGCGCGGCCGACCTCGGACGAGCAGGCCGAGCGGCTCGACCTCCGCGCGCAGCACGAGGCCGAGCCCCCGGTCCGCCTCGCGCGCGAGCGCGTGGAGCAGGACCGGGGCGAGCGCCAGGAGGACCGTGCGGGTGCGTCTCACCGCGCGGATTCTCTTATGGGTGCCCCGGGGAGTCCAACCGTATCCGCGCGCACGCCCTTCGGGAAACAACAATCAGGCACGGCGACCGGAGCCGGGGGGATCTGATGGATGCCAGGTTCCAGGCCGGTCCTGGCGACAATGGGGCCGCTGTGTCGGCCGGCGCGTGCGGCGGCGGGCACATTCTCGATTCCTACCGCTCCGCCCCGCACGGCCCCGCACCCGGCCGCCGTGCCCGGGTCTCAGTCGGCGCTGACGCTGATCGAGAGGATCTCGCCCGGACGGCTGCGCACGAAGACCTCCATCGGCCGGCAGCAGACCGGGCAGTCCTCGAAGTAGCTCTGCTCTTCCCCGCCCGTCGTGTCCACGTCGAGCGCGAAGGGCTCTCCGCAGCTCGGGCAGTCGACGATCATTTCCTCGATCATGGCCGCTCGTCCGGGTTCAGTATCGCACCCGGACCTTCCTCGGCCCCGGCAGCGCGAGCGCGAAGTCGGCGTAGGCCGAGGACTCGACGCGCGACGTCGTGAACGCGACCGGCGCCGGGCGCCGTCGGCCACGGCCGTCGCCGCGGCGACGCCCGCGGGCAGCAGCACGTGGCACTCGGCCCTCTCGCCGCTGCCGGTCAGCGTCAGCGCGATCTCGCGCTTCTGCGGGTCGTGGCGGTAGTCGTAGGCCACGTAGCCGTCCGAGGCCGGGTAGTGGACGACGACCCTCGCCTCGTTCGTCCCGGCCGCCGGCCACCGCGGCGCGACGCCGGCCGACGCGGTAGGCGACGTCGCGGTCCACGACCCCGGCCAGGCCCTCGACGAGGCCGTAGACGACCGCCCCCGCCGCCCAGTTGTCGGGGCCGCCGAACGACACGGCGGGCGGCTTCTGGTGGAGCGGCTGGTCGGCGAGGGTCAGGCCCGACGACGGCGTAGATCGCGCCGTCGAGCGTGCTCGATGAAGGCGACCGACCGGATGCGCTCCGGTCCGGGTGCGGGTTGTCGAGGCCGTACCAGTAGATACCGACGTTCGGGCAGACGTCGCTCCTGCCGCGCCAGGCGAGCTTCACGAGCGGGCGGGTGTCGCGGCGGCGCCGTAGCCCCCCGGCCACGAGCCCTCGAGCGACGGGTACCACCAGCCGGAGACGTTGCGGTCCTGGACGACGTACTGCGTGGCGTCGGTGCCGTCCTCGTAGACGAAGCGTGATCGCGCCGGCGATCTTCTGGTTGCCCGCGTTGCCGACGCTGTGGAGGAGGTAGATCGAGCCGGCCGTCGCGCCGACCGGGACCTCCACGCGCTCGGGGAAGCCGGGGCGGCGCGAGACGGCGACCGCGCCGCGCCGGCCGTTCGCGGCGGGATCGGCCACGAGGAACGGCACGCCGGCGAACGTCTGCCGGCCCGTCGGCAGGTGGCCGAGGTGATCGTCGGGCATCGCCGCCATCCAGCGCGGCACGCCGGGCGCGCCCTGTCCCGCCGAGGTCCATGTTCGCGTAGCTTCGAGAGGTCGACCGGCGTGAAGCGCGGCTCCGGCGACGGGCGGGTAGGCCCCGGTGTAGGCGAACCAGATCTGGTCGCCGCTCGACTTCGAGAGGTCGAGGACGCGCGAGAGGACGTCGGCCCCGTAGGCCTCGAAGCCGTGGACGAAGGCCCCGCGCGCCAGCTCGCCGGCGAAGATCGGCGAGACGCCGCCGTTCACGTACTGCCACGGCTCGGAGTGGTCGCCGAAGCCCTTCGCGAACGGCGGGTAGATCGCGTACCACTCGCCCGGGCGAGCCGGGCGGCAGCGACGCCGCGGATCTTCTGGTACGTGCGGAGGATCGCCGCCGCCTGCTCGTGGCGTGATCCCACGGTTGAGCGAGTACGTGTTCGAGAGCGAGACCTGCTCGCGCTCGTCGACGCCGACGTCGCGCACGATCGTCTCGTCC
The DNA here is from genome assembly GCA_963697835.1 of uncultured Acidobacteriota bacterium. GTDB lineage: Bacteria > Acidobacteriota > Vicinamibacteria > Fen-336 > Fen-336 > DATBSL01. The sequence goes on from CAVOPG010000002.1 coordinate 1,926,496, forward strand.
TCCGGGACCCAGTGGCGGAAGTGCGTGCCGAGCCAGGCCACGCGGTCGAGCCGCTCGCGCACGTCCTTCTCGCGCTGCGCGGAAGCGGGCCGCCTCCTGCGGCCGCCCCGCGCGCTCGAGCATCTCGGCGAGGTAGCCGCAGGAGGCCGCGTAGCCGGTGTTGTCGCCGAACATCACGCCGAACTTCGAGCGGTCGGGATCGACGAGGAGCGTCCCCCAGCGCGGGAAGATCCGGGTCGTCGCGTCGTCGATCTGGAAGTCCCAGGTGTCGATCGTGTAGCCGCGCTTGACGAGGCCGTACTTCGTCGAGAAGCGCGCGCGGTCGGTGAAGCTGTAGTCCATCGCGCGGACCGCCGCGTCGAGCTGGCGCGCCATCCACGCGTCGTCGGCGGTCGACTTCCAGGCGAAGTAGACGCCCTCGACGAACAGGTACTCGACGTCCGCCTCGACCGGCATGCGGACCATCTCGACGCCGTCGTACCGCCGCGCGTAGCCGAGCGGGCCGTAGGCCGTCTCGTAGAAGCTGGGCTCCTGCCCGCGGCTGAAGAAGTCCCAGATCATCCCGTCCTCGCGCTGCGTCTCGCGGAAGAAGTCGAGGAAGCTCGGCGCCGCGGCCGCTCGAAGTACTTCATGCCCTTGAGCGTGTGCACGTGGTCGCGGAGCCAGGGGACGTAGTAGTCGTAGGTCCTCCCGCGCCACTCGAGCGTGCCGACGCCGGTCGGGGTGCCGCTGTCGTTCGGCCGCTCGAGCGTCTTGCGGCCGAGGCGCAGGAGGTCCTTCATGCGGCCGCCCGCGTCCTCGATCGCGGTGCGCGGCCTCGAGCGTGAAGGCCGACGGACTCGACGACCTTGCCGGCCGGGTCGAGGAGGCGCACCGACTGCGCGCCGGCGGCTCCGCCGGCGGTGAACGTGACGCGGCCCGTCGCCGGCACGCGGACGTACTCGCGGCCGCGGCCGTCGAGGACGGAGACCGTCCCCGGGCCGGGAGGCCTCGACCGCGACCTCCTGCAGGGGGCGGACGACGGCGGGGGGGCGGTCGACCTCGAGGCGGAGATCGGAGGGCGCGGCGACGGAGGCGACAGGACGAGGCGACCGCCGCGACGAGCACGGCAAGCCCGCAGACCGGACGGCGGATTCCTCGGGCGCCGGCTCGATCGGCGCCCGCGGAATGACAGGAGTGGGTGGAACGCATCGGCACCTCCGACGTGCCGCCATTCTGTCCCGGCGGGCGCGCGTTGTCGCGCCCGCGGGGCCGTGGTAACTTGGCCGTGGGTGCGTCGAAACGGCGCCCTTGATCGCGTTCATGTCCCGAGGTTCCCCTCCCTTCTCGCCGCCCTCGCCCTGCCGCCGCCGCCATCGCCCCGGCCCCGCTCGTTCGACCCGATCATGTTCGAGCTCGTCAAGGACGAGCGGCATCGGCTTCGTCACGAACTCGAGCCGCACCGCCCACCGCCACCAGCCCGAGACGATGGTGGCCGGCGTCGCCCTCTTCGACTACGACAACGACGGGCTGCTCGACGTCTTCCTCACCAACGGCGCGAGGATGACCGACCTCGACAAGACCGATCCCGTCTACTGGAACCGCCTCTACCACAACCTCGGCGACTGGAAGTTCGAGGACGTGACCGAGAAGGCCGGGGTGAAGGGCCACGGCTACGACAACGGCGTCGCCGCCGCCGACTACGACAACGACGGCTGGACCGATCTCTTCGTGGCGGGGCTGCGCGAGAACGTCCTCTACCGCAACCGGGGCGACGGCACGTTCGAGGACGTGACGGCGAAGGCGGGGCTCAGGAATCCCGACCCGGACTACGGCACGCTGTGGGCGGTCGGCGCCGCGTTCTTCGACTACGACAACGACGGGGACCTCGACCTCTTCGTCTCGAACTACTGCGTCTGGGACCCGAAGACGGAGCCCCTCTGCGGCCCGAAGGGCATGAACGACTACTGCCACCCGAACAACTACAAGGGCCTGCCCAACTCGCTCTTCCGGAACAACGGGGACGGCACCTTCACCGACGTGTCGAAGCCCTCCGGCATCCGCGCGGTGGTCGGGAAGGGGATGGGCCTCGGGGTCGCCGACTTCGACCAGGACGGCCGGACCGACGTCTTCGTGGCCAACGACACGGAGCCGAACTACCTCTTCCGCAACCTCGGCAACGGGAAGTTCGAGGAGATCGGCTTCGTGGCCGGCGTCGCCTACCCCGAGGCCGGGCGCGCCCTCTCCGGCATGGGGGCCGACGCGCGGGACATCGACGACGACGGCAAGCCCGACATCTTCCACACCGCGCTCTCGAGCGAGACGATGCCGGTCTTCCGGAACCAGGGGAAGAACACCTTCCTGGAGCTGACCGCGCGCGCCGGCGTCTCCTCGCTGAGCCTCTCGCGGGCGGGCTGGTCCTGCGGCATCGTGGACTTCAACAACGACGGGCGGAAGGACCTGTTCGTGGCGGGCGGCGACGTGATGGACCCGACGGGCGAGTTCCGCGAGAAGGTCCGGCAGACGAACCTCGTCATGGCGAACCTCGGGCAGCTTCAAGTTCGCCGACGCCACCCCGGGCGCGGGACCCGATTTCTCGACCAAGCGGGGCACCCACCGCGGGGGCGCCTTCGGGGACCTCGACAACGACGGGCGGGTGGACGCGATCGTGACCGCCCTCGACGAGGGCGCTCGAGGTGTGGCGGAACGTCGAGCCCGACGCCCAACCGCTGGCTCGCCGTCCGCACGGTCGGTACGAAGAGCAACCGCGACGGGATCGGGGCGGAGATCACGCTCACGACGCCCTCCGGCGCGCGCCACGGCCACGTGAACACGGCGGTCGGCTACGGGGGCGCCTCCGACGTCCGGGTCCACTTCGGCCTGGGGAAGGACGAGACGGTGACGAAGCTCGAGGTCCGCTGGCCGAGCGGCGATCGTGCAGGTGCTGGAGAACGTGCCGTCGAACCAGGTGCTCGTGGTCCGGGAGCCGGAGAAGTGAGCCGGCCCGGTCGGCGTCGCCTGCTCCTCGCGGCGTTGCTCCTGGCCCTCGTCGCCTCCTGGGCCGCGCTCGGCCGGGCTCCCGAGGCCCGCGCGCAGGCGCCGGTGCGCGACCCGCGGGCGGGCGGGAGCCGCATGGGCGAGGCGCCCGAGCCGCCCTCGCCGCCGTCGTCCGCTTTCCCGACCGTGACCCCGACCGTCCGCTTCACCGACGTCGCCGGCAAGTCCGCCTTCTCCTACACCTCGAACAACGACTTCCGCGGCCGCAAGTACTTCCCGCAGCCGATGTGCGGCGGGGTCGCCCTCCTCGACTACGACGGGGACGGCAAGATCGACATCTTCTTCACGAACGGCGGGAAGCTCCCCGACTACACGCGGCCCGACCCCTCCTTCTACAGCTGCCTGCTGCGCGGGCGCGGGGACGGCACGTTCGAGGAGGTGACGGCGAAGGCGCAACCTCGCCGGGAAGAACCTCGACTTCTCGTTCGGGGTCGCCGCCGGCGACTTCGACAACGACGGCCACCCCGATCTCTTCGTCGCCAACGCGGGCCCGAACGCCCTCTACCGCAACAACGGCGACGGCACCTTCACCGACGTCACCGCCGGCTCGGGGCTCGACCGCAAGCCGAAGGACCTCCTGTCGGTGTGCGCCGCCTTCTTCGACTACGACAAGGACGGCCTCCTCGACCTCGTGGTCTCCCACTACACCTACTGGAACCCGCAGGTCGACCAGCGCTGCCCGACCCCGGACGGCGAGATCTACTGCTACCCCGGCCTCTACAAGAGCGTGCCGCACAGCCTCTACCACAACCTCGGCAACGGGAAGTTCGAGGACGTGAGCGAGAAGTCGGGCTTCGGCAAGGTGGCGGGCAAGGGCATGGGGATCGCCATCGCCGACTTCGACGACAACGGCTGGCCGGACGTCTTCGTCGCCAACGACACCGAGCCCAACTTCCTCTTCATGAACCAGGGCAACGGCACCTTCGAGGAGGAGTCGTGGGCCTGGGGCATCGCCTACGACGAGCAGGGCGCGGTCGTCTCCGGCATGGGGGCCGACGCCCGCGACTTCGACAACGACGGCTGGCCCGACGTCTTCTACAACAACCTCCAGTCCCAGATCTGGGCCCTCTTCCAGAACGAGGGGGGCACGCACTTCCGCTACGCCTCCCCGCGCGCCGGGCATCGCCCGCCTCTCCCGCCGCTTCTCCGGCTGGAGCAACAACTTCGTCGACTACGACAACGACGGCTGGAAGGACATCTACTCGGCGAACGGCGACGTGGACTACCTCGGGCCCGAACTCCGCCCAGCACGACACGATGTTCCACAACGTGGACGGGAAGGTGTTCGCGGACGTGTCGGAGGGCCTCGGGCCGGACTTCACCGCGCAAGGGCTACCAGCGCGGCTCGGCGGTCGGCGACCTGAACGGCGACGGCTTCCCCGACCTCGTCGTGACCTCGCTCAACAAGCGCCCGCGCATCCTGCTGAACTCCGGCGGACAACGGGAACCACTGGCTCTGGCTCGACCTCGTCGGCCGGAAGAGCAACCGCGACGCGATCGGGGCGAAGGTGAAGGTGACGACCGCCACCGGGCGCGTGCTCTACAACCACGTCTCGCGTGAGCTCCGGCTTCATGTCCTCGAGCGACCGGCGCCTGCACTTCGGCCTCGGCGGCGACTCGGCCGTGAGGTCGATCGAGGTCCGCTGGCCGAGCGGGAAGACCCAGACCCTCGAGAACGTCAAGGTGGACCAGCGGCTCCGGGTGGAGGAGCCGGCGTAGGCCCGTGCGCCGGTGTCACCCGCGCGGAATCGTCGCCGCCCCACGGATCGCCGCGTTTCTGATGCATACTCGGCGCCGGGGAAGGGGGGCCGATGATCGGATCCCGGGTGTTCCTGGTGCTGCTCGCCGCCATTGCGCTCGCGCCGGCTCGGGCGGACGCGACCGTCGAGATGCAGAACCAGGCGAAGAAGCTCGGCTTCGCCGTGCGCAACTGCCTCTACTGCCACGCCTCGCCCCACGCCATCGAGGTCATGAAGAAGAAGGCCAAGGATCTCAACATGGCGGAGGGGAACTGCCTGGCCTGCCACGGCGCCAACATCCCCGCCGCGCTCAACCACCGCGGCGACTGGCTCGTGCTGGAGAAGGGCCGCCGCCACGCGAAGGAGTGGGACATGGCCTGGCTCCGGGACTACAAGGAGCCGACGCCCGCGAAGGCGACCGGCGCGAAGGCGCCCGCTGCGAAGCCCGCGCCGAAGCCGGAGACCATCCAGCTCCCTCCGAAGCCGTAGCCGCCTCGGCGCCGCCGCGCTCCCCCGCCCCCTGACACGCGCGCCTCCGGCGCCTAGAATCGGTCCCGGCATGCCGACCTCGACCGCTCCGCGCCGCCTGTCTCCGGGCCACTTCCGCGCTCTCGCCGCGCCGCGGGCTGCGCACTCCGATCGGCACCGACCTCGTCCTCCACGAGCGTCCCGACCCGGAGGCCGTCCGCCTCGACGGCGCGCGCCTGGCCGGCGTCGTGGGTGAGGCCGCCGAGCGCTACCGCACGCCCCTCGCCATCCCGCTCATGGACCTGCGGCTCGAGAAGGCCGACCTCGTGCACCTCGTGCGCCCCGAGGTCGGCGAGCCCGACACCTTCCACTTCGAGGAGCCCCCGAGCGGCAGGGACCTCGAGCGCGCCCGCGACGTCGGACGAGCGCCCCGTTCCTCCCCGGCCACCGCGCGCACTTCGACGCGATCGCCGAGGTGGCCGCTCGCCCCGGCGCTCACGCCCCTCGGCATGGCGATCGGACCGTTCTCGCTCATGACGAAGCTCCTCGCCGACCCGATCAGCGCGGTGGCGCTGGCCGGCCGCGGCGTGCCGGCGGAGGAGGAGCCGCTCGTGGCGATGGCCGAGCGGGGACTCGTCGCTCGCCGAGTCGGCGATCCACCGCTCGCTGCGCGCCCAGGTCGAGGCGGGGGCCGCGGCCGTCATCGTGTGCGAGCCGGCGGCGAGCTCGCTCTTCGTCTCGCCACGACAGGTGGCCACGGGCTCGCCGGTCTTCGACCGCTTCGTGCTGGAGCCGCTCGTCCGCGCGTGAAGGCCGTCCTCGACGAGGCACGGGGCCGACCTCGTCCTGCACGACTGCGGCGAGCTGACCACGACCATGGTCGAGGCGCTCGCCGGCCGCGTGCGCCCGGCCGTGCTCAGCCTCGGCAGCTCGCGGCGGCTCTGGGAGGACGCGGCGGTCGTCCCCCCCGACGTCGTCCTCTTCGGCAACCTGCCCACGAAGCACTTCTACTCCGACTCCACGATGCCCCTCGACGCTCGTCCGCGCGATGACGCGCGAGCTCGTCGCGCGGATGCGGGAGACCGGCCACCCGTTCATCCTCGGCTCCGAGTGCGACGTGCTCCACGTGCCCGAGGCGGCGGAGACGATCCGCCGCAAGGTCGAGGCGATGCTGACCGAGGCGGCCTGAGGTGGAGCCGGCGGCCCTCTCGGCGCTCGACCTCGGCCTGGCCGGCGCTCGCGGCCGTCGCCGCCGGCGCGGTCAACGCCCTCGCCGGCGGCGGCACCCTGATCACCTTCCCCACTCTCACCGCGCTCGGCCTGCCGGCGGTGGCCGCCAACGTGACGAACACGATCGCCCTCGCCCCCGGCCACCTCGGCGCGACGCTCGCCCAGAAGCGCGACCTCGACGGGCCAGCGCGCCCGGGTGCGTCGGCTCGTCCCCGCCGCGCTCCTCGGCGGCCTCGTCGGCGGGCTGCTGCTGCTCTTCACGAGCGAGCGGGTCTTCCGGCAGCTCGTGCCGTGGCTGATCCTGCTCGCGTCGGCGCTCCTCGCCGTGCAGGAGCCGCGTGCGCGCGTGGCTCCTCCGCCGGCTCGCCGCGCGCGCCCGCGTCTCCGACGCCGCTCGGCACCGGGCGGTGGCACGAGGCCCTCGCCGTCCTTCCCGTCTTCGCCGCCTCGATCTACGGCGGCTACTTCGGCGCCGGCCTGAGCGTCATCGTCCTCGCCGCGCTCGGCCTCCTCGTCGAGCGACTCGCTCACGCGCCTCAACGCCACGAAGCAGGCGATCGGCTTCGCCGCGAACGGGGCGGCGGCGGCCGCTCTTCCTCTTCTCCGGCCAGGTGCACTGGGCCGCCGGGCTCGTCATGGCCGTGGGCGCGGTCGCCGGGGGCGCCCTCGGCGGCCGCCTCGCCGGCCGCGTCCGCCCGGCGACGCTGCGGCTCGTGGTCGTCACCGTCGGCGTCGTCGTGGGCGTCGCCTACCTGGTCCGCGGTTGACACGGAGGCCGCGATGCCGAGAGCCTCAGCCGGTGAGGAGGCGCCAGGTCGCGAGCTCGTCCCGGCCCGGGGCGAGCACGACGAACGCGATCGCGGCGAGCAGGACGAGGAGAGTGACGCGCCACCCGCGCAGGGGCAGGAGCGAGCCCTCGCCCCGCCCCGCCACCACCGCCGCCGCCACCATGAAGACGACGGGCAGCACGGGGAGCCGGAACCGCGTCGTCGCGTAGGCCGACGACGTGCGCGGCGTTGTAGGCGGCGAGGAGCACGAGCAGCAGCCACCCCCCGGCCGGAGAACCGGAGCGCGCACGAGGCCGACGAGGAAGAGGCCGAGGACCGCCAGGTACGGCAGGACGAGCAGCGAGCTCGATCGGGACGAGCCGTGCGGCCGGCAGCGGGCCGCAGGCCTCCCTCCCGACGAGGTGGTCGAGCACCTCGCTGCCGGCCTTCCAGAACTCGGGCATCTGCTCGCCCAGCTTCTCGAAGATCCACCCCGGCTGGCGCGCGGCGATCGTCTCCCGGGCCATCTCGCGGCAGTAGCGGTCCTGCTCGACCGGCCCGCCCTTCGTGGCGAGCACCTCGTAGATCTGGAGGTGGGTGAGGGTGGTGTTCCCCTGCCAGAGGTTGAGCCCGCCCATGGTCGAGACCGGGATGAAGGCGCGGAAGACGAGGGCGTTGCGGATCGTCCACGGCGCGACGGTCAGCGCCGCGGCCAGCACGAGCGAGGCGGCCATCGGCACCGCGCCGGACGACGGCCGGAAGCGATGGAGCCGGCCGCGGCGTCTCCCGGGCCCGGGGCCGCAGCAGCCAGAGGGCGGCGATCGGCACGAGGTAGAGCGAGATCTCGCGGGTCAGGGTGGCGAGCCCCCACAGGAGGCCCGCCGCCACGGCCGGGCGCCGCGACCGGAGCGCGTCGGCCACGAGCGTCCGCTCGATCGCCCACCACAGGAGCAGCAGGAACACCGTCTCCGACCAGTAGTGCGGCGGGGTACCAGACGAGCTCGGGGTAGAAGGCCGTCACGGCGGCGGCCAGGAGGCCGACCCGGCGGCCGAAGGCGAGGGCGCCGGCGCGGCCCACGGCCGGCACGAGGAGGGCCCCGAGCACGACCTGGGCCCAGAGGACGGCCCTCATCGTGCCGAACGCCCGGAAGAGCGACGCCGACGAAGTACGGATAGACCGGGAGGGTAGAAGACGAGGTCGCTCCGCAGGGGCGAGAAGGCCACCGCCGGCCGCCCGATCTGGCGGCCGATCTCGATCCAGCTCGGCTCGTCGCCGGTCAGCGCGCAGCGGGGCTCGAGGAGCAGCCAGGCGAGCCCGCACGGCGAGGGCGGCCGCCGTCAGCGCACCAGCAGCGCTCGATCGGGGCGGGCATGGGGCGGCGTCTCTTCCGACACGGGCGTCGTCACGAGGATCGGCCCGATTCTAGTGCAAATGGCTCACCGCTCCGGGGACGCCTGGCCGTTACCATTCGTGGCAACGGACGGGAGGCGCCATGGCGGAACAGGCTTCGGAACTGGGCGTGGCGGGCCGGCTGCCGCGGGGCCTTCTCACGCTCCTGCGCATCGCGATCGGCTGGCACTTCCTCTACGAGGGCCACGCCAAGTTCTTCTCGGGCAGCTGGACCTCGGCCGGCTACCTCGACGCGTCGCGCTGGGTCCTCGGCGGCGCCTTCCAGTGGATGGCCTCGCACCCGGCGCGTGATCGCCCTCGTGGACGCGGTCAACATCGGCGGCCAGATCCTGATCGGCCTCCTGCTGATCACCGGCACCCTCACGCGCGCCGCGAGCCTCGCCGCGATCGCGCTGCTTGCTCCTCTACTACCTCGCCAACCCGCCGCTCGTGGGCCTGGGCCTCGCCGTCCCCGCCGACGGCCACTACCTCGTCGTGGACCGCAACCTGATCGAGCTGCTGACGCTGGCCTTCCTCGCGGCCCTGCCGGTGACGGCACTTCCCGGCGTCGACCGCTGGTTCGTCCGCCGCCGGCAGGCCGCGCTCGCCGACGGCGCGCGCGGCCGAGGGCGCTCCGGCGGGCGCCGCCGCCGAGCCGGCTCGTCGGCCCGGCCGAAGCCGGCTCCCGCCGACGCCCCCGGCCGTCGCGAGATGCTCGCGAACCTCGCGAGCCTCCCCTTCCTCGGGGCCTTCGCCTACGCCCTCTTCAAGAAGCGCCAGTGGTCGAGCTACGAGGAGAGGAACCTCGTCGACGCGGTCACCGCGGCCAGCACGAAGACGCTCGACGTGGCGAGCCTGCGCGACCTCAAGGGCACGCTGCCCACGGGGAAGATCGGGGGCCGGGAGTTCAGCCGTCTCATCCTCGGCGGCAACCTCCTCTCCGGCTGGGCCCACTCGCGCGACCTCATCTACGTCTCGCAGCTCGTGAAGGCGTACCACAACAAGGACCGGATCTTCGCCACCCTCCTCGTGGCCGAGAAGTGCGGGGTCAACACGCTCCTCACCAACCCGATCCTCTGCACGCTCATCGACGAGTACTGGAAGCGGCGCATCGGGAAGATCCAGTTCATCTCGGACTGCGCCGGGCTCGACTACGACGACAAGGGCGCGCAGCCCGATGCCGTTCGACAAGTACCTCGACAAGGTGCAGCGCGCGATCGACTACGGGGCGGTGGCCTGCTACATCCAGGGCGAGACGGCGGACCACTACGTCAAGAACGGCCAGCCGGACCGCCTCGCGAAGGTGATCGACCTCGTCCGGAGGAACAAGGTGATCGTGGGCATCGGGGCCCACCACCTCGAGACGCTGCAGGGCTGCGTGGCCGCGGGAATGGTCCCCGACTTCTGGATGAAGACGATGCACCACCACGACTACTGGTCGGCGCGCCACCCCGAGGAGCACGACAACATGTACTGCCACACGCCGGCCGAGACGACGGCCTGGATGCGCGAGCGGCCCGGAGCCGTGGATCGCCTTCAAGGTGATGGCGGCGGGCGCCATCCACCCGAAGGACGCCTTCCGCTACGCCTGGGAGAGCGGGGCCGACTTCGTGTGCGCCGGCATGTACGACTTCCAGATGGTCGAGGACGTGAACATCGCTCTCGACGCGCTCGGCTCCGGCCTGCCCCAGCGCCAGCGATCCTGGATGGCCTAGCGCGGCCGGATGCGACTCCCCTGGTCTCCGCGCCGCGCCCTCGAGGAGCGCGCCGGGCCATGGGCACGCTCGTCACGGTCACGGTCGAGGACCGCTCGGCGGCGCGCATCGAGGAGGCGATCGCCCGCGCCTTCGAGGAGATGGAGCGCGTGGCGGCGCTCCTGACGCGCTTCGAGGAGTCGTCGGCGGTGGGGGTGCTGAACCGCGACGGCCGCCTGGGCGACCCGCCCCCGGAGCTGCGGCGGTGCTGAGCCGTGGGCTCGAGCTCCACCGGCTCTCCGGGCGGCGCCTTCGACCCGACGGTGGCGCCCCTCGTCGACCTCTACCAGGTGCACTTCACCGCCCACGGCGGCCCGCCCGACGCCGCCGAGCTGCGGGAGGTGAAGGAGCTCGTCGGGGCCGGGCACGTGCACCTCGACGACCGCTGGCTGCGCCTCGGCCGCGAGGGCATGGCCCTCACCCTCGACGGCATCGCCAAGGGGTACGTCGTGGACCGCATGGTGGAGGTGCTCGCGGCCCACGGCGTGCGCCACGCGCTCGTCAACGCCGGGGGTGACATCCGGGCGCTGGGCGGACGGGCCGACGGCCGGCCGTGGCGGGTGGGAGTGCAGGACCCGCGCCGAGCCGCCGAGGCTGACGGACGTGATCCCCCTCGCCGGACGCCGCGGTGGCCACTTCGGGCGACTACGTCCGCTTCCACGACGTCGAGAGGCAGTACCACCACACCGTCGTCCCCTCGACCGGCCGCTCCCCGGACGCGATCGCCAGCGTCTCCGTCCGCGCTGCCACGGCCATGGAGGCCGACGCCCTCGCCACCGCGGTGTTCGCGCTCGGCCCCGAGGCGGGGCTGGCGCTCCTCGCGTCCTTCCCGGGTACGGCCGCCCTCGTGCTCACGCGCGACGGGGGCCGCCGGGCCTCGCCCGGCTGGCCCCCGCGCTGAAGGGCGCGCTGCCGCCTACTTCTTGACGTGCACTTCCTTGGCGGTCAGCTTGCCGTCCTTCTCGCTGTACTTGACGACCACCGTCTGCTTCTCGGAGATGAACTCGCCGATCGTGGTCGGCTTGCCGTCCGCCTTCAGCTTGTCCATCTTGTGCTTGCCGCCCTTGGCGACGACCAGGGTCTCCTTGCTGTCGACCGCGAACGTCCAGTCCTTGGCCGCGCTGTCGGTGACGACGAACGTGCCGCCGGTGACCGACTTGACGGTCCCGGTGACCTCCTTCTCGGCGCCGGCGAAGACGAATCCGGCGACCAGCAGGGCCAACGCCACGCTCGCGACTCTGCGCACCATGATCATCCCTCCTTCGACGACGTTCCGTGGGACAGTGACGCTCTTACCGGCCACCAATCTAGGCCACCAGGGGCACCGCCGCAAGAAGAAAGCGCCGCTCCTCGGCAGGGGGAAGACCTGCTGCGCTCGGAGGCCCGCTCCGGGTCCCGCCGCGAGCGCCAGCACGGCGGCCATCGCCGCCCCCCGGGTCAGGGCTCGCGTGCTGTCCGGCACGGCGGCTCCCCTTTCCGCGGGGAGACTACCTCGATCTAGCTGCAGCCGCTCGTCGAGCCGCAGTTCGCGCAGCGGTAGCAGGAGCCGTTGCGGATCATGATGCTGCCGCAGTAGTGGCAGGGCGGCGCGTCGGACTGGGCGCGCATCGCGGCGCCCGGCCCCGGCGCCTCGGGCGCCCGGTCCGAGCTGCACCGACACCGGCGTGACCGGTCCCGAGTGCGGCTTCAGCGACGTCTCGCTCGCCTGCACCCCCACCGCCTCCTGGTGCTCGGCGGACAGGAACTTCGAGGCCAGCCACCGGAAGATGTAGTCGGTGATGCTCTTCGCGTAGGGGATCTCCGGGTTCTTGGTGAAGCCGGACGGCTCGAACCGCACGTGCGAGAACTTCTCGACGAGCGCCTCGAGCGGGACCCCGTACTGCAGCGCCATCGAGATCGACGTCGCGAAGGCGTCCATGAGGCCCGAGATCGTCGAGCCCTCCTTCGCCATCACGAGGAAGATCTCGCCGGGCTTGCCGTCCTCGTACATCCCCACCGTGATGTAGCCCTCGTGGCCGGCGATCTGGAACTTGTGGGTGATCGCGTGGCGCTCGTCGGGCAGCTTGCGGCGGGCGGGACGACCCTCCGCCGCCGCGGGCACGGCGGCCGCCGCCACGGCCGGCGCCGCCGGACGCGCCCTTCGCCTCCTCCTTGGAGGTGGAGAGCGGCTGGCTGCGCTTGCAGCCGTCGCGGTAGACCGCGATCGCCTTGAGGCCCAGCCTCCAGCCCTCGACGTAGGCCTCCTGGATGTCCTCGGGCGTCGCGTCGGTCGGCATGTTGACGGTCTTCGAGATGGCGCCCGAGAGGAACGGCTGCACGGCGGCCATCATCTTGATGTGGCCCATCCAGTGGATGGAGCGCTTGCCGTCCCGCGGCGGGAAGGCGCAGTCGAAGATCGCGAGGTGCTCGTCCTTGAGGTGCGGCGCCCCCTCGATCATCTCCTTCTCGTCGACGTAGCGGAGCATCTCCTCGACCTGGACCGGCGTGTAGCCGAGCTTGCGCGAGGACGCCCGGCACCGACTGGTTGACGATCTTGATCATCCCGCCGCCCACGAGCTTCTTGTACTTGACGAGGGCGATGTCGGGCTCGATGCCGGTGGTGTCGCAGTCCATCATGAAGCCGATCGTCCCGGTGGGGGCGAGCACGGTCACCTGGCTGTTGCGGTAGCCGTGCTGCGCGCCGAGGGCGTAGGCCTCGTCCCAGACGTCGAGGGCGGCCTGCAGGAGCCCCTTCGGCACCAGGCTCGAGTCGATCATGTGGGCGTGCTTCCGGTGCTTGTCGATCACCCGCAGCATCGGCTCCGCGTTCTTCGCGTGGCCGGCGAAGGGACCCATCGCCGAGGCCACCCGCGCCGACTGGGCGTAGGCCTCGCCGTGCATGAGCGCGGTCACCGCCGCGGCGTAGGCGCGGCCCTCGTCCGAGTCGTAGGGCAGCCCGCGGTCCATCAGCAGCACGCCGAGGTTGGCGTAGCCGAGGCCGAGGGGCCGGAAGTCGTGGCTGTTGCGGTCGATGGCCGGCGTCGGGTAGCTCGAGTTGTCGACCAGGATCTCCTGGGCGGTGATCACGGTGCGGCAGGCGGCGCGGAAGTCCTCGACGTCGAACTCGCCGTCCTCGCCCACGAACTTCATGAGGTTGAGGCTGGCGAGGTTGCAGGCGGTGTCGTCGAGGAACATGTACTCGCAGCAGGGGTTGCTGCCGTTGATCCGCGCCGTGTTCGGGCAGGTGTGCCAGTCGTTGATCGTGGTGTCGTACTGGATGCCGGGGTCGCCGCACTGCCAGGCGGCCTCGGCCATCATCTTCATCAGGTCGCGGGCGCGGAAGCGTCTCGCACGGCTCGCCGGAGAGGACGTACTTCGTCTGCCACTCGCCGGTCCTCGATCACGGCCCGCATGAACTCGTCGGTCACCCGGACCGAGTGGTTGGCGTTCTGGAAGAAGACGGAGTCGTAGGCGCCGCCGCGCACGTTGAAGGCGCCGTCGTAGCCGGCGTCGATGAGCGCCCAGGCCTTCTTCTCCTCGTCCGCCTTGCAGTTGATGAACTCGACGACGTCCGGGTGGTCGGTGTTGAGGATGACCATCTTGGCGGCGCGGCGGGTCTTGCCCCCGCTCTTGATGACGCCGGCGAAGGCGTCGTAGCCGCGCATGAAGGAGACGGGACCGGAGGCGGTGCCGCCGCCGGCGAGGGGCTCCTTCGAGGAGCGGATGTTCGAGAGGTTCGAGCCCGTGCCCGAGCCGAACTTGAAGAGCATCCCCTCGGTGCGGGCGAGGCCGAGGATCGACTCCATCGTGTCCTGGACCGCGTTGATGAAGCAGGCCGAGGACTGCGGGTGCTTCTCGATCCCGACGTTGAACCAGACCGGGCTGTTGAAGGCCGCCTTCTGCTGGACGAGGAGGTGGGTGAGCTCGTCGCTGAAGGCCTGCAGGTCCTCGGGCGTCGCGAAGTAGCCCTGGGCCTCGGCCCAGCTGCGGATCGTGTCCACCACGCGGGAGATGAGGCCGCGCACGCTCCGCTCGCGGTCGGGCGCGCCGATCTGGCCGCGGAAGTACTTGGACGCGACGATGTTCGTCGCCGTCTGGCTCCAGGTGACCGGCACCTCGATGCCGTGCTGCTCGAAGACCGGCTGGCCCCTCTCGTCGTTGATGACCGCGGAGCGCAGCTCCCAGGTCACCTCGTCGTAGGGGTGTCTTCCCGCCTTCGTGAAGTGCCGCCGGAAAGTCAGGCCCGTCCGCTTCTCCGCGTGCGGCGCGGTGCGGGTCTCGCCTCTCGGGTTCTCCACGGGATGGGTCGACATCAGGGATACCTCTCTCTGCGCGATGCTGCGGCGTCTCGAAGGCGACGGCTCTCCGGTGACCGGCGACGCCTCCCGCCAGCCCGCCCGGCGCGGTGAATGTGCCGTAAAGCGGCGACGGCGATTATCGGGAAGCGCCTCCCGGGTGTCAAGGGAAAAACACTAGATGTTGTGGCTGCGCGCCGAAGGACACCATTATATTGCTGTTCAGCGAGTTACGGTCATGAGCCTCTCGTGGGCACTCAGCCGGCATGAGTGAGTTGAGCGCTCTGTACGAGCGTATCCGGAGCGCTACAATCATCTGTTTATCATTCTTATATCGCTAGTTGCGACGCATCATCTTAGACCTTGTCGAGAACGACTCCATCAATTCCGCGCCTTCATGATGGAAAACGGACTACACTGGCGCCTTCCGCACGGCTGCCGATCACGCTCGTGCCGTCATCTGACCGTCGCACGAGCGTCACGGAGGGCGACGCGAGTGAGGAGCGCCATGGCACTCCGCATCGTCGAAGGCCCGTACTGGCGCGACATCCTCGACCAGCCGCGCGCGCTCGAGCGACACGCTCCGCGGCTCGAGTCTACGCGCCGCGCTCGACGGCGTCGCGCGCCGCCTGCGCGACGGCGAGCTGCGCCGCGTCGTGCTCACCGGGATGGGCTCGTCGCACCTCGGCCTCGTCCCGCTGCACCTGCGGCTCGTCGACGCGGGCCTCGCCCCGCTCACGGTGGAGTCTTCGGAGCTTCTCCACTACCAGCAGCGCGCTGCTCGCCGACGGGCACGCTGCTCGTGCTCGTCTCGCAGTCCGGCCGCAGCGCCGAGATCCTGCGGCTGCTCGAGGCGGTGCGCGGGCAGGGCGTCGTCACGCTCGGCCTCACGAACACGGCCGAGAGCCCGCTCGCGCGCGAG
Source organism: uncultured Acidobacteriota bacterium (assembly GCA_963697835.1). GTDB lineage: Bacteria > Acidobacteriota > Vicinamibacteria > Fen-336 > Fen-336 > DATBSL01. The sequence continues at coordinate 1,942,076 of CAVOPG010000002.1, forward strand.
GCGACGGCGGTCGTCCTCACCCACGCGGGCGAGGAGGCGACCGTCTCGTGCAAGACCTACCTCGCGACGCAGATGGCGCTCGCGTGGCTGGGCGAGGTGCTGGCGGGCGGCGACCGCGAGGCGGCGCGGGCCGCGCTCGGGGAGACGATCCCGCGGCGCGCGGGCGTACCTCGGCGTCGTGGCGCTCGCACGTCGAGTGGCTCGCGGAGCGGCTCGACGGCGTGCGCGCGGTCTACTACACCGGGCGCGGCCCCTCGCTCGCCGCCGCCGGCTCGGCCGGCCTCATCACGAAGGAGTCGACGCACCGCCCGTCGGAGGGCATGAGCAGCGCCGCCTTCCGCCACGGGCCGATGGAGATGCTCGACGAGGCCGTCTTCCTCCTCGCCTTCGCCGGCGCGGCGCGCACGCGCGCGCTCAACGAGGCCCTCGTCGCGGACGTGCGCGCGGCCGGGGCGCGGGCCTTCCTCGCCGGCGGAGGACGCGGCCGAGCCGGCCCTGCGGCTCCCCGCCGTCCCCGACCTCGCGCGCCCGGTCGTGGAGCTCCTGCCGGTCGAGATGATCACTCTCGCCCTCGCGGCGCTCGACGGCCGCGAGGCCGGCCGCTTCGAGCGGGTGACGAAGGTGACGACGACGGAGTGACGCTGTCCTTGCCGAGGGACTGTCGTTCGATCCGGTCCCGAGGAATGCGCCGTCGATGGGCGTGCCACCAGATCCCTCGGGGGGCGGGCCGACGGCACCCCCTCGGGTGACTAGTCCGGCAGGTTCGCTTCGTACGTCTCGGTCCTGAACGGCCGGAAGCCGCGGCCGAGGTAGTTGGCGAGCGCTCCCGCGTGGTCGAGGGTGCAGGTGTGGAGCCACACCCGCGAGGCGCCGAGCGCCCACGCGGCCTCCGTCGCCTCGGTGAGCAGGAACTTGCCGAGGCCCCGGCCGTGAAACTCCGGCAGCAGGCCGAAGTAGGAGATCTCGACCGAGCCGTCGTGGTGCTTCTCCAGCTCGAAGTACCCGGCCGGGGCGCCGGCCACGGTCAGCAGGTGGAACGTGACGGCGGGATCCGCGAGCCGTGCTCGGATCTGCTCGTCCGTCCAGCGGATCCGCTCGTACCAGAAGTAGCCCCGTCCCACCTCGGCGTAGAGGTACCGGAAGAACGAGGCCGGGCAGCCCTCCACGCGCTCCACTCGTGCCCGGGGGTCGGGGCAGGGCGCGGGCCGGAGAAGGGACCGGTCGGGAAGCTCGACGTGGGTGCGGGTGACTTGCACTCGGGGCACGGAAGGAAGTCTAGAATGAACCCTGCCGCGAGACGAATGACCAATCCCGATTCCCCCGAGACGTGGGACGAAGAGCGACGGCGAGCCTACCGCGAGGTCCTGCGCGCGCGACGGGAGCGCCAGGTGCGCGCGGGGCAGGGCTTCGGGATCGCCCTGATCGTCCTCGTGGCGGCGGGCGTGCTGCTGCGGCTGCCCGAGGCCTGGTGGGTGCCCGCGGTGGGTGCTTTGGCGCTCGGCGGGCTCGGCTACCGGCTCGTGAACTGGAAGTGCCCCTCGTGCGGGGAGCGGCTCCCGACGCGCGGGGGGCCTGCGTGCCGCGGGTGCGGAGCACCGCTCGAGGAGTGAGCCAGAAGGAGGGAGCGATGAGGACGAGGCGATGGGCGCTGGTCATTCTGGGGACGGCGGTTGGCCTGGGCGCGGCGACGGCACGGGCCGGCGACGTGGAGCAGGCCGTCGTCGCGGCGCACGACAAGCGGGTGGCGGCCACCCTCGCGGGCGACGTCGCCGCCCTCGGCGCGATGATGACGGACGACCTCACGTACACGCACTCGAGCGGCGTCTCCGAGTCGAAGGCCGAGTTCCTCGACGGCCTCAAGAACGGCAAGTACGTCTACCGCGAGATCACCCCGCGCGACCGGAAGGTCCGCGTGCACGGCGACGCGGCCATCGTCTCCGGGCCGTGCCACCTCGTGATCGAACCCGGGGGCAAGCGGACGGAGATCGAGCTGTACTTCACGGAGCTGTACGTCAAGGAGGCCGGGCGGTGGCGGATGGCGCTGTGGCAGTCGACACGCCTGCCCGCCGCAGCCGTCCCGGCGCCGAAGTAGGACGCGTCCAGATCATCTCGCCGAGGACCCCTTCCGCTCCCTGCCCGAGCCCGCCCTCTACGAGGGCCGGGCCGCGGTGGACCTCCAGATCGAGGACCCGGCGTATCCCACGGTCACTCCCGACGTTGCGCCGGCGCGCCGCGCAGCAGATGGAAGAGGCGGCGCGGGCGGTGACGATCCCTGGCCGTACTCGGCGACGCGCACGCCCACCCTCGTCTTCGAGGGCGTGCAGTTCGCGGGGGTGTAGCGGGCCTTCGGCTCAGGGCAGCGGCGGCACCGGACGGCCCGGCGTCCACGGCGCCCCGGCCTCCTCGAGGCGCTTCTCGAAGAGAGGCAGCCGCTGCTCGAGGATCGCGTTCAGGCGCTCGCGCACCCCGGAGAACTCCTTCTCCGCGATCTCGAGGCTGCGGCGGTGCGTCGGCGTCGGGCCGTAGGTGGACCACGCGGTGCCGATCTGGGCCACCTGCACGCGACGGACGATCGTGTGCGGGCCGTCGTCCTCGATCGTGGCGCGCGCGCGGTTGCCGACGAGCGCTTCCTCGATCGAGTAGAGCTCCCGCCGGATCGCGTGGAGCTCGGAGTCGAGCCCGTCGGGCCCCGAGCGCGAGCGCTCGAGGGCGGTTCCGAGAGCCTCGACACGCTTCAGTGCCTGGCTCACTGCCTGGGTGGCGGCGGTCGTCGCCCGGCTGGCCGCGGCGACCCGGGCCACGAACGCCGCGGTGTCCTTCGGTTCGGCGCCCGGCAGCGCGCCCTTCCGCATGCGGGCGACCTCGAAGGGCACCGGGCCCGCGAGCTCCGTCGTCGTGCCGTCCACCTGCTTCGCGAGCGAGACCGTGTAGGTCCCCGGGGCGGCCAGCACGCCGCGTGGCTTCGGGCCGTCCTCGTCCCCGGACCCTGAGGGGGCGCCGATGGCCTGCGGGGGCGGCAGCCGAAGGTCCCAGGCCACGCGGTGGAAGCCCCTCTCCGCGCCGCTCTCGATACGCCGGACGACGCTGCCGGCGGTGTCCTTCACCGTCAGCACGACCACCGGCTTCGACTCGCGGCGCTCCGCTTCCACCTCCGCCCAGCCGGGATACGGCGTGTCCTTCCCCGACTCGACGAGGGGCTTTTCCGCCTCCTGCCGCTGCTTCTCCCGGCCCCGGATCTCCTCCGCGAGGTGATACGTGAAGACGGCGCCGAAGGGCGGGTTCGGCGCCGTGAAGTAAGCGGCGCCCTGCGAGGCCTTGCCGTCCTCTCCGAAGGGCTCGCGCTCGACGTACCACCACGCCTTGCGGGTCGGGAAGAGAGAGCCCTCCTTCGCGAGCGCCTCCTCCGTGATCCCGCGCAGCGCCGAGTAGTCGTCGAGGATGAAGATGCCGCGCCCGAACGACCCGCCGACGAGGTCGTTCTCGCGCCGCTGGATGGCGAGGTCCCGGAACGCGATCGTCGGCACGTCGCCCGTGAGCTCCACCCAGCGGCGGCCCCCGTCGGTCGTGAAGAAGATCCCGAACTCGGTGCCCGCGAAGAGGAGGTCCGCCTTCACGTGGTCCTGCACGACTCGCCAGACGATATGCCGGTCGGGCAGGTCCCCGGCGATCGAGCGCCAGGTGCGCCCGCGGTCGGTGCTCTTCAGGAGATAGGGACGGAAGTCGCCCGACTTGTGGTCGTCGAGGGCCACGTAGACCGTGTCCGCGTCGTGGAGATCGGCCTTGAGGTCGTTGACGAACGCGCTCGCCGGCACGCCGGGCAGCGAACCCACCTCGACCTTCCGCCAGGTCTTCCCGCCGTCCTCGGAGACCTGGATGAGCCCGTCGTCCGTCCCGGCGTAGAGCAGCCCCTCGGCCTTCGGCGACTCGGCGAGCGACGTGATCGTGTCGTAGCTGGACATCGCGGTCATGTCCCACGGCGAGTCCCAGCTCCACTGCCGCCCCATGAGGGGCAGCTTCATGCGGTCCTGGTCCCGGGCCAGGTCGCCGGAGAGAGCGCGCCAGCTGTCGCCCCGGTCGTCGGAGCGCCACACTCGCTGCGAGGCGTAGTAGAGGCGCTTCGGCGAGTGCGGGCTGACGAGGATGGGCGCGTCCCAGTTGAAGCGCTCGGGGGGATCGCCCACCTCGGGCTGAGGCTGGATGTAGACACGCTCCCCCGTCGCGCGGTCGACCCGCACGAGGTTGCCCTGCTGCCACTCGGAGTACAGGATGTCGGGGTTCCCGGGCTCGGTGGCCGGCTGGTAGCCGTCGGCGAAGAGGGTCACGAACCAGTCGGAGTTCGTGATGCCGTTGACGCTGTCGGTGCGCGAGGGACCGCCCTGGGTGCTGTTGTCCTGCGTCCCGCCGTAGACGGAGTAGAAGGGCGAGGCGTCGTCGACCGCCACCTTGTAGAACTGCGTGACGGGCAGGTTCGCGACGAAGCGCCACGTCTTCGCGAGGTCGAAGCTCTCGTAGATCCCGCCGTCGGTTCCGACGAGGAGGTAGTTCGGGTCGTCGCCGCGGAAGGCGATCGCGTGGTTGTCGGAGTGCTTGTCCTTCTCCTCCACGCGGCGGAAGGTCTTCCCCCCGTCGTCCGAGACCTGCAGGCGCACGTCCACCAGGTAGATGCGTCCCTCTGCGTGCGGGCTCGCGTAGAGCTCCTGGTAGTAGTGGGGCCCGGTGGCCCCCGAGACCGCCTCGGAGCGCTTCTCCCACGACGAGCCGCGGTCGGTCGAGCGGTAGACCGCTCCGGTGCGGCGGTTCGTCTCGATGGCGGCGTAGAGGACGTCCGGGTCGTGCGGCGAGACCGCGAGGCCGATCTTGCCGAGCGGACCCTCGGGCAGTCCCTTCTTCAGCTTCTCCCACGTCTCCCCGCCGTTCGTCGAGCGGAAGAGCCCTGACTCCGGGCCACCGCCCATGTAGGCCGCCACCGTGCGGTGACGTTGCCAGGTCGCGGCGTACAGCACGTCGGGGTTGCGGGGGTCGCTCGCCACGTCGGTGACTCCCGTCCACTCGCCCGCTCCCAGGACCTTCCTCCACGTCTTCCCGCCGTCCTTCGTCCTATAAAGGCCGCGGTCTCCCCCCTTCGACCACAGCGGCCCCTGAGCGGCTACGAAGACCACGTCGGGGTCCTTCGGATGCACGAGGATCTTCGAGATGTGCTGCGAGTCCTTGAGGCCGAGGTTTTCGAAGCTCGCGCCGCCGTCGCGGCTGCGGTAGACGCCGTCGCCGAAGCCGACGTGGCGGCCGCCCACGTTCTCTCCCGTGCCCACCCAGATCACGTGGGGATTCGACGGGTCGATCGTCACGCAGCCGATCGAGTAGGAGGCCTCCTTGTCGAAGACCGGCGTCCAGGTGGTGCCGGCGTTCACCGTCTTCCACACGCCGCCCGAGCCGACCGCCACGTACCACGTGCTCGGGTGCGCGGGGTCGATGGCGATGTCCGCGATGCGGCCGGACATGAACGCGGGGCCGATGCCGCGAAGCTTGAGGCCGTCGAACGGCTTTGCGGGTCCGCCGGCGTCCTTCTTGTCCGCGGCCTTGTCCGCCGCCGGGGCGGGCTTCCTTGCCGGCGATTCCGGCCGGCCCTCGACGGCGGCCCGAGCGGGATGCACGAGGAGCGCGGCGGCGGCGAGGGCGGCGAGGAGTCGAGCGCGCATGAGGTATCTCCAAATCGTGACGGGAAGCCGACGTTAGCAGAAAACCTGGCGGCCGAACCGCAGCTCACTCCGTCCGCAGCACGACGACGGGGTCCACCCGCGTGGCCCGTCGTGCCGGCAGCCAGCTCGCGAGCGACGACGCCCCCACGAGCAGCGCCGCCGCGCCGAGCACGGACACGGGATCCAGCGGAGTCACGCCGAAGAGGAGGCTGCGCAGCAGGCGGGCCGCCGCGAGGGCTCCGACCAGCCCGATGGCGGCGCCCGTGCCTGCAAGCCGCAGCCCCTCCCCGAGCACGAGCCGGCGCACGTCGGACGCGGTCGCACCGAGGGCGACGCGTATCGCGATCTCCGCGCGGCGCTGGCGGACGTGAGCGGCAGTCACCGCGTGCACCCCGACGACCGCGAGCAGCAGCGCGGCGAGGCCGAAGGCGCCGATCAGGAAGGCGTTGAACCGCGGGCGGGCGAGCGGCCCCTCGAGCAGATCGGCGAACGGGACGACGCGCATCACCTCCAGGCCCGGATCCGCAGCGCGCACCTCCGCGCGGGCGAGGGCCGCGACGCGCGCCGGCGGCAGGCCCGTGCGGACGACCAGCATCGGCGCCGACATGACGAACTGCGGCGCCGGCAGGTAGAGCGTCGGCCGCGGCTCGAGGAGCTCGCGGTACCTCGTCGGGGCGACGACGCCCACGACCGTGCGCCACGCTTCCCGGGAATCGGGGCGGCCGAACTTGAGCCGCTTGCCGATCGGGTCCTGCCCCGGCCACGTGCGGGCGGCCACGTCCTCGCTCACGATCGCGACCGCGGGCGTGTCCTCGCGATCGTCTTCCGTGAACGCCCGCCCGCGCCCGAGCGGCACGCCGAAGGTGCGGAAGTAGTTCGGGAGGATGGACTCCAGGTTGAGGGCGGGGTTCGCCTTCGCACGCTCGAGGCTCTGGCTTTCGGCCGTGAAGGTGGGCAGGTCCCAGCCGCCGGTGCCCGCGAACGGCGGCGTGTTGACCGGGGTCGCTCCCTCGATCCCCGGCGTGGCCTCGAGCCGCGCGACCACGTCGTCGAGGAACGACAAGAGGGGCCGCGGCGAAACGTCGCGCCGGGACGCGGCGGGAGCGAGATCCACGAACACCAGCCGATCCGCGGCGAGGCCCATGTCCACGGCCTGAAGCCCCAGGAGCGTTCGCGTCAGGAGGCCGGCCGCGGCCACGATCGTGACGGAGAGGGCGACCTGCGCCACGACCAGCGCGCGCCGGCCGCGCCGCGCCGCAACCGCGCCCCCGGCCTGCCGGCCGCCGCGCAGCTGCGAGGCGAGGTCGATGCGCGCCGCGAAGAGGGCGGGTGCGATCCCCGAGAGCCCGGCGGCGAGGAGCGCGACGCCGAACGTGAAGAGGACCACCAGGGGGTCGACGCGGACCGATTCCGTGCGCGGCAGCCCTCCGGGAACGAGGGCCACCGCGGCCCGCAGCAGCCACCGGGTCGAGGCGAGCGCCACGAGGGAGGCGGCGAGACCCAGCACCAGGCTGAAGGCGAGCCGCTGGCGCGCCAGGCGGCCGCGGCCGGCTCCGAGCGCCGCCCGCAGCGCGAGCTCCGTACGCCGGGTCTCGCCGCGCAGGAGCAGCAGGTTCGCGACGTTGGCGCTCGCGATCAGGAGCACGAGGCAGACCGCGGCGAACAGGAGGAGCAGCGCCGGGCGCAGGTCGCCCACGACGGCGTCCCGATAGGAGCGCACGACCGGTCGCAGGCCGCGCGGCGCGTCCGCCGGCACGCCGGCCTCGAACCTCGCGACCAGGCCCGCGAGCTCGCTCCGCGCCTGCTCGAGGGTGGCGCCCGGGCGGAGCCTGGCCACGAGGTCGACGTCCCGGAGGATGCCCTCGCGGAAGGCGGGGTTCGTCGCCGTCGAAGCGTCGGCGTTCAACGTCATCCACGCCTCGACGCCGCGGGGGTAGGCGAAGTCGGGCGGCATCACGCCCACGATCCGGAACGGCTGCTCGCCGATCGTCAGGCGGCGGCCGATCGCGGCGCGCGAGCCGCCGTATCGCCGCTGCCAGAGGGCGTGGGTGATCACGAGCACGTTCTCGGCGCCGGCCACGTCGTCGGCGGCCTGCAGCGTCCGCCCGAGGAGCGGCTCCGCCCCGAGCACCGCGAAGAAGTCGCCGGTGACCGAGGCGCCTCGGAGGTAGGCGGCGGAGCCCGCCTCGAAGACGACGCCACGCCCGGCCCCGTAATAGCTCACGCCTCCGACACGCCCGAGAGAGAGGCTGTCTCGGCCGATGGCGGGGATATCGGTCGACCCGAACGGCCAGTGCCCGATGCCCCCCGAAGGGAGCTCCTTCCAGGCGACGAGCAGCCGGTCCTCGTCCCGGACCGGGAGCGGGCGCAGCAGGACTCCCTGCACGAGGGCGAACATGGCGGTCGTACCAGCCATGCCGATCGCCAGGGTGACGACCGCGGTGAGCGCGAGGCCCTTCGCCCGCGCCGCTTCGCGGACGCCGAGCCGCAGGTCGTGGAGCCACTGCTCGAGGAGCATCGGAACGAGGGAATCATAGCCCGGGGACCGCGCGAGCCCGGCCTCCCGGGGCCGATCTCAGGGGCCGACTTCGAGGGCGGCGGGGCGGGCGGGAAGCCGTGGGTCGAGGCGCAGGAAGCGGACCTCGCGCGAGGTGAAGCTCACCTCGCCGCGGCCGTGGCGCGGGTCGCGGTAGAGCGAGAGCGTCGCATCGGCCAGGCTCGCCGTCGCCTCGGCCGGCTCCCAGATCGTCCCGTCGAGCGAGACCTCGACGGACGGACGGGCGATCCACGGCGCGTCGGAGAGCTCGAAGGCAACCCGGCCGATCGGGCGCGCCTCCGGCAACACGACGACGATCCCCCCCCGTGTGAAGCGCGTCGCCGCGGGGTCGCCCGCCGCGACGACGGCGGCGGCCGGCCCCGCCGTGACCTCGAGCACGCGTTCTTTCCCTGCCTCCGCCGCGGGGGTGAGGCCCTCGAGCGCCGGAGCTCCCGGCTCCGCCGCCGCCGGCGCGACCACGTGGCGTACGCCGACCGCGCGCAGGAACCGCAGGCCCTCCTCGTCGATACCGTCCGCGAACAGCTCCATGGCCCTGTCGAAGGGGCGCGGGATGAAGCCCGAGTCCCCGTTCACGAGGGGGCGGCCGTGGGCGAGGCTGTCGAGCATGGCCAGCGTGTCGTTCTCGGCGAGGGGCAGGACGAGGACCGCGCCCTGCTGCCCCGCTAGCCACCGCGACGCCGGCGAGGGGCCAGGGTACCCGTCGAGTCGCAGGGGGAGGTTCGCCGATTCGACCATCATCAGGCCGAGCGCCGCGAGGGCGACTGTCCGCCGCCGGCCCGACAAGGCGAGCCCCGCGAGCACGGAGAGGGCGAGAGTGGGGATGAGGGCGAAGCGGGCCAGGGCGCGGACGCCGCGCACCAGAACGACGTGCTCGTGCAGGAAGCGGTAGAGCGCGGTGTCGGGCCCGAGCGAGAAGACGATCGCCACCGCCGAGGCGAGGACGGCGACCGCCCGATACCGGCGCGGCGCCGAGGCGAGACCCGCGATGCCCAGGGCCAGGACGACGAGGCCGGGGAACAGCGTGTCGCGGATCTGCGCGGGGTCGAGGAGCCTCTGGGTGAGCGGGCCCCAGAGAGCCACGCCCGAGGCGGCGTAGGAAGGCAGGGAGGCTGCGTAGGTCGAGACCGTCTCGAGGGTGAACTCCTGCCCCTCGAATGCGCGCATGCGCAGGTACGGCCGGGCCACTGGCCACAGGATGAGAGCCGCGAGGAGGAAGCCCGCGCCCAGCCGCCCGAGCTCGCGGGCCTTGAGGCCGCCGAGGAGCGCGACCGCCGTCGCGACCGCGAGCGCCGCGGCGGTGATCGCTCCCAGGTAGATCGAAGAAAGGCCCTGCAGGGCGAGAGCCAGGCCGACGACGAGCGCCCGCCTCAGCGACCGGCGTTCCCAGAAACGGTCGAGGGCCAGGAGGGCGAAGGGCAGGAAGACGGTCACCTGCGCGTGGAGGTGCGAGAGCCGCGTCCAACGGTGAGGGCCCGCCGCGAAGTACGCGCCGGCCACGAACGCCGCGAGCCGGTCGCCCGCTACCCGTCGCGCCAGGAGCTGCGCGCCCAGACCGGACAGGAGAAGGCCTCCGAGGAGCGCGAGGTTGTAGGCCAGGACCGGGCCTCCGAGCTTCTGCAGCGGCGCGACGAGGGCGGCGGGGAGCAGCAGGTTCTCGGAGAACGCGAGCGCGTCGGGAAGCGGGTGGAAGTTCGGCGCCTGGAAGAGGTGCCCGGGCGCCGACCAGACCGTCTCTCCCACGTAAGCGAGGATCCACGCGTTGAGGCGGCCGTCCGGACGGTCCATCGGCCCGGTGTGCGCGAGGTCCTTCACGAGCGGCCAGCTCATGACGGCGAGCAGGACCAGGTAGCCGCCGATCGAGGCGGCGATCTCGCCGGCGCCCACCGGCCGCGGCGACGGGGGGAGGCGCGGCACTTCCCACGGGGCCGTCCACGCGAGGAGCCCCAGGAGCGCCGCCACGGCGAGGGCCAGGCCGTCCGTCAGCCACCACACCCAGGCGGGTCGCGGCGGGCCCAGGAGCCGCGGCGGGACGACCTCCCGACGCCCGTCCGGCCGCGTCCACCCGAGCCGAAGGCGCGGCCCGGGGCCCGCGTGGTCGAGCCTCACGTCGAGGCCGACCGCCCCCCGGGCGAGGCCGATCGGGGCGCGGGCGCGGAGCGGGTCCCCTTCGGACTGGAGCACCGGATGGCCGTCGAGCGACACGGTGACGTGGCCGCGGCCCTCGGCCCACAGCTCGTAGCGTCCGGACGCGGGCACTCGCAGCTCTCCGACCCAGCGCAGCGTGACGCTCCGGCCGGTCGGCAGGGCGCGCAGGTCGCGGCCGGCCAGGTCGACGGCCGCCGGCGGGGTCTTCCCGAGCGGCCCCGACGGGCCGGACACCTCGGCCGGCAGCCCGGAAGGCCCGCGCCACGCCACGACGGCCGCCAGGGCCAGGGCCGCCGCGACGAGCGCGAGCGCCACGCGGCGCCACGGGCCAGGCCGGCGCTCGCGGCCAGTGAGGGCGGCGAGCACGCCGAACGCGAGAGCGGGCCCGGCGAGCGGCAGCGCCCGCACGTCGAGAGGCGGCTCGGCGCCGGTCGGCGACCAGCGGGTCGCGGCCAACGCCACGAGCGCGAGCGTGACCGCGAAGCCGAGGCGGCCGGCGAGGGAGAGAAAACGCACCAGGCCCGGCATTCTAAGGCCGTTGACCGCGCGGGAATGCGGCGGCCATAATCGAGCCCGCCAGTCACAAGGGAAGGAGCGACAGACATGAAGGCGATGTGCCTCGTCGTGGCCCTCGGCTTCCTGCTCGCCTGCGCGGCCGCGCGCGCCGCGGACCTCAAGCCGGGCGACCCCGCGCCGGAGTTCTCGCTCGTCGGCTCCGACGGGAAGACCCACCGGCTCTCGGATTACAAGGGCAAGCAGGCGGTCGTGCTGGCCTGGTTCCCGAAGGCGTTCACCGGCGGCTGAACCAAGGAGTGCAAGTCGCTCCGGGAGAGCGGCGACGAGCTCCGGGATTTCGACGTCGCGTATTTCGCGGCCAGCACCGACACCGCGCAGAAGAACAAGGAGTTCGCGGAGTCGCTCGGGGCCGACTACCCCATCTTGGCCGATCCCGAGAAGACGGCGGCCGAGCCCTACGGCGTCCTCATGCCCATCGTCGGCATCGCCAAGCGCTGGACGTTCTACATCGGCAGGGACGGCAAGGTCGCCTACATCGACAAGGAAGTGAAGGTCGACACGGCCGGCGCCGACATCGCCGCGAAGCTCGCCGAGCTGGGCGTAGCGCGCAAGAAATAGCCCCGGCGTTTGAGCCGCGCTCGGGAGTGTGATAACCCTTCCCCGACCGGGCGCCCTGGGGGGCGCCACGAGGCGATGGCCAGGATCCTGCTCGTCGAGGACAACGACATGAACCGCGACATGATGTCGCGGCGCCTGCAGCGCAAAGGCCACGAGGTCCTCATGGCCGCCGACGGCATGCAGGCGATCCTCATGGCCGAGAGCGAGACCCCCGACCTCATCCTCCTCGACATGAGCCTGCCCGTGATCGACGGCTGGGAGGCAGCGCGGCGGCTGAAGGCCTCCGTCACCACCGCCCGGGTGCCGATCGTCGCCCTCACCGCCCATGCGATGGCGGGGGACCGCGAGAAGGCGCTCGCCGCCGGCTGCGACGACTACGACACGAAGCCGGTGGACTTCCCGCAGCTGCTCGTCAAGATCGACCGGCTCCTCGCCCGCCGAGGCTGAGCGGGGCGGAAGGCCCGGGCGCTACCGAGGTCGCGATCGGGGGCTCGGGCCGCCGGCGTCGAGGGCTCGGCGGATCTCGGCGGTGAGCTCCTCGCGGGAAAACGACCCCTTGCTGAAGATCCGCCGGACCTGCCCGTTGAGCCGGGCGCGGTCCTCCGCGGTGATCTCCTTGGCGGTCACCACCACCACCGGGATCCGCCGGCCGGCCTCGGTTCGCCGAAGCTCGGCCACGAACTCGAAGCCGTCCATCTCCGGCATCATCAGGTCGAGAACGATCAGGTCGGGCGCGGCACGGGCCAGGCTCTCGAGCGCGCTGCGGCCGTTGCCGGCTTCGGAGACGATCCACCCGTCGCGCTCCAGCGCGCGGCGCACCACCTCGCGGGTGGCAGGGTCGTCCTCCACGACCAGAACCGGGCGCGGTGACGAGCCATGCCGGAAGCGGCGCAGGGCGAGCACGAGCTTCTCCCGGTCGAACGGCTTGGTGAGGTAGTCCGCGGCGCCGAGCGCGTGACCGATGTCCCGGTCGTCGAGCATCGAGACCATCACTACCGGGATCGAAGCGGTGATCGGGTCGCCCTTGAGGGAGCGGAGCACGGTCCAGCCGTCCATCCCGGGCATGAGCACGTCGAGGCTGATCGCGTCGGGCCGCTTCTCGCGGGCGAGGCGCAGGGCCTCCTCCCCGGAGGCGGCGACGATGACACGGAAGCCCTCCTTCTGCAGGCCGCGCGTGATCAGGTCGCGCGTCGCCTTCTCGTCGTCCACCACCAGCACTAGGGGGACGATGGCGGGGGCGGGGGCGGGGGCGGCGGCGGCCCGGCCCGGTGTACGCGCGCCCGACACCCGGGGCAGGCGGACGGTGAAGACGGAGCCGCGCCCGAACTCGCTCTTGAGCTGGATGTCGCCCCCCATCATCTGCGCGAAGCGCCGGCTGATGACGAGGCCGAGGCCGGTGCCGCCGTACTTGCGCGAGGTGGAGGGGTCGGCCTGGGAGAACGACTGGAAGAGCCGGCGCTGCTGCTCGGGGGTGAGCCCGATCCCGCTGTCGGCCACCGCGAACTCGACCCAGCCCTCTCCCCCGAGGCGCAGCGGGATTACCTCGAGGCTCACCTTCCCGTGCTGGGTGAACTTGGCGGCGTTGCTCAGGAGGTTGAAGAGGATCTGCCGCACCCGGGTGAGGTCGGCGTGGAGCGTCCCGATGTCCGGGGGGCAGTGGACCTCGAGGACGTTCTGGTTCTTCTCGACGAGGCGCCGGATGGTCGACTCCACGTCCTGCACCAGGTCGCGCACGTCGAAGTCCTCGACGAAGAGCTCCATCTTCCCCGCCTCGATCTTCGAGAGGTCGAGCACGTCGTTGATGAGGGCGAGGAGGTGCTTGCCGGCGGCGTGGATCTTCCCGAGGTCGGGGGCGAGGTCGTCGAGGCCGCGCTCTTGCGCCTCCTCCTCGAGCATCTCGCTGTAGCCGATGATCGCGTTGAGCGGCGTGCGCAGCTCGTGGCTCATGTTGGCGAGGAACGTGCTCTTCGTGCGGTTGGCCTGCTCCGCCACCTCCTTGGCCACGGTCAGCTCGGCGTCGCGGGACTGGATCTGGCCGAGCATGTCGTTGAAGCCGTCGATGAGGACGCCGAGCTCGTCGTCCGCTTCCTTGACCGCGCGGACCGAGTAGTCCTTCTCGCGCGAGACCCGCGTCTCGACGTCGGCGAGGTGGAGGATGGGCTGGGAGATCACCTTCTGGAGCTGCGAGGCGAGGAGCAGCGAGGCGAGGAGGGAGACGAACGTCACCCCGGCGAGGATGCCGAGGTAGCGCTCGAGCCGGGCGTTGAGCTCGCGCGTGTTCGAGAGGAGGTAGATGACGCCCACGAAGCGGCCGTCGGGAGTCGTGACCCGGCGGTAGAGGGCGAGGCCCTCCTCGGTGAACGCGTGGGTGCTCTGGGTGGAGAAGGAAGGAGTCGGCCGCTGCACCAGGATGTTGCGCTCGTGGCCCGCGACCGCGCGCCCGTGGGCGTCGAAGATGACGCCGTGCTCGATGCTCGGGTAGACGCGCAGGGAGCCCATGATCAGGGCGAGCGCCGCCTGCGCCTGGGTGCCCACGCCGCTCGCCGCGCTCTCCACGTCGAGCGCCGGGTATGCGTTGAGGCCCAGCCCCTCGGCGTTCCTGTCGAGGTCGGTGACGATCTGCCGCCGGAAGCTGTCGTACTCCCAGGCGAGGAAGCCCGCAGAGGCGAGGGTGACCGCGAAGCCGCTCGTCACCATGACGATCACGGTCAGCTTGCGCCGGATGGACAGGTTGCGCAGGAGCCGTCGCAGCGAGGCCGGGATCAAGGGTCCCCCCCTCGAAGGGCGCGGGGCTCCGGGCGTCGAGCCGACGGAGACCCGCCCGGCGGGCGGCCTCGCGGGCCGTCTCCATCTCCCACGCCCGCGGGTGGCGGTCGATCTCGGCGAAGAGGGGCCGCCCCGCCCCGTCGGGCTCGCCGACCCGCCACTGCGGCCGATACTGCCCCATCACGTTGACGTACGTGTCGGGCGAGACTTCGCGCGCGAGCCACTCGAAGATCGCCGCCGACTCCTCGACCAGGCCCGGCATGACGAGGTGCCGCACCAGGACGCCGCGGCGGGCCAGGCCGTCCGCCCCGAGCCGCAGCGGCCCGACCTGCCGGTGCATCTCGAGAACCGCGGCGCGGGCCCGGGCGGGATAGTCCGGGGCGGCCGCGTACCGCTCGGCGGTCTCCGGGCGCCAGAACTTGAAGTCGGGCATGTAGACGTCCACGACACCGGCGAGGAGACGCAGCGTCTCGACCGTGTCGTACCCGCTCGAGTTGTAGACGATCGGCAGGCGCAGGCCGCGACCGGCCGCGATCGCCACCGCCTTCGAGGACCTGCGGGACCACTTGCTGTGGGGTCACGAGGTTCAGGTTGTGGCAGCCGCGCTCCTGCAGGCCCAGGAAGACCGCCGCGAGGTCGTGCGCGTCGTGCTCCTCGCCGAGGCGGAGCCAGGACACGTCGGCGTTCTGGCAGAACGCACAGCGCAGCCCGCAGCCCGCGAAGAAGACGGTCCCGGACCCGTGCCGGCCCCGCAGGCAGTCCTCCTCGCCGAGGTGCGGGAAGGCGCTCGAGACGACGGCGTTCCGGCCGATGCCGCAGGTCCCCACGCGCCCTTCGAGCCGCCGGGCCTCGCACCCGCGCGGGCAGAGGCGGCAGCTCTCCAGGGCCCGGCGGGCCGAGGTGGCGCGCGCCGCGAGCCGCCCGTCGCGGTGGAGCGCCAGGTAGGCCGGCTCGGGTGTGTCGAGCCGGTAGCGATCGGGTCGGAGCGGCGGCGCCGCCATGGTCAGCCGCATCCTAGGCCCGTGCCGGGGCCGAGGCAAGCCTGTGGCATTCCGGCCGTCCGGCTCCTCGGCAAACCTCACTCGATCGCGGGGATCGCCCGAGGTTCGCCGAGGAGGAGCGCGGGGTCCACCCGCGCGCCGCGCCAGCGCGCGCCGAAGTGCAGGTGCGGCCCGGTCGCGCGGCCGGTGCTCCCGACGGCGCCCACCCGTTCGCCCCGGCGCACCGTCTGCCCCTCCGTCACGTCCACGTGGCTCAGGTGCATGTACATCGTGACGAGCCGGTCCCCGTGATCGACGAAGACCGCGTTGCCGCCGAAGAACTGGTCGGCCACCATGGCCACCGTCCCGTCGGCGGCGGCGAGGACGGGGGTTCCCTCGGCCACCGAGTAGTCGGCGCCCCCGTGGGGGCTGCGGGGGCTGCCGTTGATGATGCGGCGGTGGCCGAAGCGGCCGCCCACGGGAAGCGGATCGAGGGGCCGCCCGAGGGGGAGGCCGAAGCGGCGGGGGCCCTCGAGAACCCAGAGCCGCGCCATCTCCCGGTTCTCGCGCTCGACGCGCTCGAGGTCCTTCGGCGACAGCTCGACCATGTGGCGCGGGAGGGTGAGCTTCTGGACGGGGTAGTCGAAGCGTCCCACGCGCACCGAGGTCGTCTCGCGCCGGCCGGCTCGCCCGCGGGCGAGCTCCAGCGGTCCGGCGCGACACAGGAGGTCCACCGGGTAGTAGCACGCGCCGTCGAGCGGCTCGAAGTGCTTGTCCCCGACGGCGCACCACTCCAGCCCCTCGCCGGGCCAGCGGACGAGCGTCCCCGGGTGCACGACGGCGCGAGGCTCGGCGCCGCGGGAAGGCGCGGCGAAGAGGAGCGCGAGCACCGCGACGAGGGCCGCTCGGGGCCGGCGCCGCGGACCGTTCAACGCGCTCCCGCGAGTCGCTTGACGTCGAGGAGCAGGGCGATCAGGACGATCACGAGGAGGACGAGCGGCGCCCCCACGCCTGCCTGGGCTCCGGCGATCACGCGGGCGCCGGCCACGGCCGCGAGGACGATGGCCGAGGCGAGGATGCCCCACCACGTCGCGACGTCCCCCCGGCGGTACGGGCCGATGACGACGGCGAGGAAGAGCACTGCCCACGCGGCCCCCCACGCGGCCGCCGTCCCCCGGGCTCCGCGCAGTCCCAGCAGCACTGCCTCGCGTCCGGACGCCACGTCGGTGATGGAGACGCCGGCGATCGGGAAGTCGCCGCGGTAGGCGAGGCCGGCCGAGGCCAGCGAGCCCAGCAAGACCAAACCCCCGACGAGCGCCAGTAGAACCCAGCTTGCCGTCCGCAGCTTGCCCATCGTCTTTCTCCTCCTCGGCGCGGGGCCCGGAGCGGGGGCCGCCCGCCTTTGGGTATGTGAGGCCTGATCGTACGCCGGAATCGGTGTCTTGCCTTGACAGGGGGGTCCGGGCGCTCCTAGATTCCGCGTACCAGCTTCCACTCGCTCCGCATTCATCGGGGCTCTCGATCATCGGGGGTCTCCGGAGGAGGCTGCCGTGACCAAACGCCCGACGCCGCTCGTCACCCTTCTCGCGTGGGGAACCCTCGCCGCACCTGCTTGGGCTCAGCCGACGGCCCGAGCGTTCGTTCTCGACGCCGGGGCGCGCGCGCTGGTGGCGCTCGACCTCGCCGCCGGGAAGCGCGCCGCTGTGCTGCCGCTCTCGGGAGCTCCCACACGCATCGACGAGAGCGACGACGGCCGCTACGTCGTCGTGCTCGACCCGGGGCCCGGAGAGGACAAGGACGAGCGCGGCTACAAGGCCACGGGACGCTCGTCGGCGACGGTCGTCGACGCCACGAGCCTGAAGGTCGTAGGCCGCGTCGAGCTCGGCTTCGGGCTCGACGCGGTCGTCACGCCCCCGCCGGGGAGGCTGGTCGTGACCTGCCCCGGCTACCAGGCCAAGGACCCGGCGGAGTCACTCGTTCGCGAGCTCGTCATCGTCGATCTCGCGACGGCCCGCGAGACGGGGCGGCTCGCGCTCGAGCCCGGCACGGCCCTGGCGGGGTACACCCGTGACGGCCGAACGCTCGCGCTCCTGCAGGGCCTGCCGCGCTCGGCGAAGTACCCGTTCCCGCAGTCGAAGGTGACCTTCGTGGATATCGCCGGGCCGGCCGTCACCGGCACGCTCGATGCCGCTGGCTGGGACTTCGTCAAACGGGACACCGACCGGCTATACCTGTTCGATCACGGGAGGCCGGACAAGAACCCCGCGAAGAACAGGAACGCTGGGGTCGACATCGTCTCGCTCGCGGTGGGACGCGTCGACCATGTGGACATCGGAACGTTTTCCAGGGTGATCTTCACCGAGGGCGGCCTGATGGCGGTCTTGAGCGACGGCCCTAAAGGGGGAGCGGCCGGCGAGCTGCGTCTTCTTCGGGAAGGAAAGGTGACCGCCACGCTGCCCGTGGCGCCGCGGCCTAGGTATATCGCCGAGCTCGCCGGCGTCGTCTACGTCGTAGGCGCAGGGGCGGTGACGCTGGTCGACCCTGCGAGCCTACAGGTCACCGCGACCATCCCGCTCGCAAGAGGAACGGAGCGCATCGCGCACGACGAGGACCGGCCGACCGAGCTGGCGGTGACGGCCGACGGCCGCCGCGCCTTCATCCACTACCCCGCCACAGAGAAAGTAGCCGTACTCGACCTCGAGCAGAAGAAGGCGGTAGGCTCGACGACGACGGGCCGTGGCGGGAAGAAATTCTTGAACGGCATGATGGCGAGCATGGCGTACGTCATGACGGCGGGCCTGACAGCCGGAACATGGGACGGCATCAACTTCCACAACCCTGGCGACCCGCCGCAGATGCAGGTGCGCCCGGACGGCCGGTTCGCCTACGCGCTCAATTCGAACACGAGCGACGTCACCGTCGTGGACGCGGACACGGCGGCAGCCGTCGGGAAGATCGGCGCGGGGGGCCGCGAGGTGCTCCTGCTGGGCGGGCCGACGGTCGCCGTCGTGGGATCCGCGATCCACCTGATCGACGCGACCCGCAACGTGAAGACCGACGAGATCCGGCTGCCGGGGCTGCGCGGCCTGCTGCCCTCTCCCGACGGGGCGTTCGCGGTGGCCCTGGCCGAGCACACGGTGCTGATCCTCGACGGCACGACGGGGAAGGAGCGGGCGCGCCTCACCGACTTCGTGAACCCGACCCGGATCGTGTTCGCCCCGGCCGCGCCGCCCCCGACGCCCTGAGACGGGCATCAGGCCTCGAGCGTGATCAGCCGGTGGCGAACGCAGCCGTCCTCGATCACGAGGCGGCCCACGGACACCGGCAGCTTGAACCGCCGCGGCCCGGCGCTGCCGGGGTTGAACCAGAGCACGCCCTTCCGCTTCTCGGCCACCGGCTGGTGCGAGTGGCCGAAGACCACGATCCCGAGCCCCTCGGCGGCCGCGTCGAGGCCGAGGAGGGCGCGGTCGTGGAGGATCAGGACCGGGACGCCCCCGAGGTCGAGGACACGCCTCTCCGGCAGGAGCCGCGCCCAGCCGCCGTCCACGTTCCCGCGCACGGGGATGACGGGCGCGAGCTCGCCGAGCTCCTGCAGGACGTGGCTTCCGCCGATGTCGCCCGCGTGCAGGATCACGTCGGAACCCCGCAGCGCCTCTTTCGCCTCCGGCCGGACGAGACCGTGCGTGTCGGAAACGACGCCGACGGTCAGCCGCGTCGCCACAGGGCCTGGCCCACGCGGACGAGGTCGCCCGCTCCAGCCGAGCGCACGAGCCCGGGGTCGGCGACGAGGAGCACCACCGTGGAGCCGAGGTTGAAGACGCCGATCTCGTCGCCCCGCGCGAGTGCCAAGGGCTCCTCCGGGACGATCCGCCCGGCCGGGCGGCCGAGGTTCGTCACGATGTCGGTGAAGGCCAGGCTCATGCGGCCCACGTTGGCGGCGCCGACCATCACGACCGCCACGGGTCCGTGGGCCTCGGTGTCCACGAGGAGGGCCACGCGCTCGTTCCGGGTGAAGAGCCCGGGCACCGAGCGCACGCCGGCGTCGTTCACCGGGAAGAGGCGCCCCGGCAGGTGGCGCCACGCGCGGACCCGGCCGTCCACTGGCGAGTGCACCCGGTGGTACATGGCGGGGCTCAAGTAGAGGGTCGCCTGCGCGCCGCCCCGGAATGGCGCCGCGTCCTCCGCCGAGCCGAGGAGGGCCTCGATCGAGTAGCTCCTTCCCTTCACCGGCTCGAGCCGGCCGTCGGACGGCACCGGGCCGATCGAGTCGAGCCGCGAATCGGACGGCGAGACGACGACGCCCTCTCCGCCCGCGATCGGGCGCGCACCCTCGCGGAGGCGACGCGTGAAGAACGCGTTGAAGCTCGGGAAGGCCTCGGGAGGGAGGGCGGCCTCCGAGAGGTCCGCTCCGAAGGCGCGGGCGTAGGCTCGTATCGCGGGGGCGAGGACGGCCGGCGGCAGGCGCAGCTCGGAGAGTCGCCCGGTCAGGCGGCTGAGGAGCGGCCACGACACGGCTGCCGTGGCCACTCCCTCCGCCATCCTTCGGAGGCCGCTCACGCCGCGCGATCCGTCGGCGAGGGCCCGGCCCCGGCTATTCCAGCCAATCCCGGTCCTTCAGCTTCCTCGGCAGGTATTCCTCGGTGATGAAGCTGATACCACGCCGTGAAAGCGCTTCGAGCTCGAACTTCGTGCCGCTTCGCACCATCTCCTGGATCTCCCGCTGCCAGTGCGCCTTCTTGAACCACGGGTAGGCGAGCATCTGCTTGGCCCGGTTGTTGTCGCCGTCGTCCATCTTGATGGCGACGTTGCGCCGGCAGCTGGTACTTGCCCGGGTCGAAGGACGAGAGGCCGACGAACCGCGCGTCGGGCACCGCCATGCGCATCGACTCGTAGGCGAGGTTGATCGAGCCCTGCTTCATGACGCTGTAGATGTAGAAGCCCCAGGGGTCGTTGTCGACCAGCACGTAGACCGGCAGCTTGAGCTCCCGGTGCAGCCGCTGCACGAGCCGCCGCACGCCGCGCGGCGGCTGGCCCCCGCCCTGGACGATGATGCAGCTGTTGCGCTTCCAGAACTTGTCCTCGTTGAAGCGCGTCCACACCGCGTCCTTCTCGATCAGCAGCACGTACCTGGCCTCGTGCTTGCGGAAGGTGATGACGTTCTCTTCGACGATCGACGGCACGGCCCAGCCGCCGGAGCCCATCCGGCGCAGGTCGATGGTGTCGCCGCTGTCGGTGATGGTGACGGGGCCCACCATCGAGCCCTTGCGCGCGGCGAAGAGGTGCAGCTCCTCGCGCAGGGCGTCCAGGGTGACCTCGAGGTCCTCGATGATCGGGTCGGACTCGTCCTGCTCCTCGAACGTGTTCTGGCGGGTGTCGCCGATCGTGTGCTTGGTGACGTAGTACAGGTCACGGATGCTGGTCGTCTTGCCCGAGTCGATGAGCTCCTTGCAGGCTTCGCTCACCAGGAAGGTCTGCATGAACTTCTTCGCCATCGACACGTTGAAGAAGTAGCGCTTCTGCTTCTGGTTGCCGAGCTCGACGAGACGCCTCTTGTCGCTCCAGCTGACGTTGGCGAGGGATCGCACGGGGATGTCGAGGAACGGGTTCTTCCCCTTGGCCACGGCCTTCAGCACACCCTGGGCCAGCCTCTCGATCTTGGCCGTCGTCTGCCTGGAGACGGCGGCCTTCCGCGCGGCCACTACTCCTCCTCCTCGGAACGCGCCCTCGCCTTCGACATCGCCTCGCGCGCCTCGAAGCTCCATCGCCTTCTCTTCCTCCGCGAGCTCCGCCGCCGTGACCTTGTGCGCGACCTGCAGGAACTCCCGCTTGATCGGGCCGGGCTTCCTTCCCGTGATCTTCCCGATCGCGGCGGCGACCTCCTCGATGTAGAGCTCGAAGATGCTGCGCCGCTGCGCCTGGTAGTCGGCGGCCTTGCGCTTCCTGATGAAGGTGGCCAGCTTGCGGCCGCACTCCTGCGCCGCGAGCTGGACCTCCTTCAGGATGTCCGGGTAGTGGGCCACCGCCTCCTTGGACTCGCTGGTGAACGGCACCCAGACCGAGGCGATGTGGACGAGGAGCGCCATCGGTCCCACCGGCAGCGATCCCTTGGGCTGGCTCAGCTGGTAGTTGCGCCAGTCGGTGCGCACGATGGCCTCGGTGATGCCGCAGGCGCCGCGCTGGAACAGCAGCGGGACGCGGTTGGCGAAGCGGAAGAGCTCGATCGTCTTGTCGGCGGGCCAGCTGCCGCCGTAGGCGAGGCCGACCTCCACCTGGAACGGGTTGCCACGGTACACCTTCGGCGAGCGGGTGACGGTGGCGACGAAGTAGTTGTGGCCCTTGATCCTCTCGACGCCCTCCTCGGGCGGCGCGTCGGGCACCGCGTGCGCGGACGCGCGCTCCGTCCTGCCCGGCGGCGGGCCGGCGGCCTTACCGGCCTTCCGCGCCGGCTTCATGCCCGCCGAATCGAGGTCGAGCTGGGTGTTCTCGTCCCCGCTCTCGCCCTCGCTCTCGATCACGTTCAGGAAGCTGACGAGCCCCTTCCGCATCAGCTCGTCGCCGATCGGGCTCAGGCAGTTCGTCGGAGGGCTCATGAGCCGGGTCGCGGCGATGGCCTTGTGCAGCTCCTCGGCCATCGCCCGGTTCTCGCCGAGCACGCGCGGCCTCGCGACCTTCCTGCCCCAGGGCACCTTGGCCAGGATGTCGCTCGCCGCCTGGGACGAGACGCGGCTGAACGCCGTCTGCAGGAAGCCGCGGACGTCCCGGCTCTTCGACTCGCGCGCCAGGAGCATGAGCGAGCCCAGCTCGACGCCGTGGGGATGCGGCTTGATCTCGACCGCCTCCTTGGGCAGCTCGCTCGCCGCCCGCGGGAACGACAGCGTCTCGTTGCCCGGCCGGTTGGAGTGGTCGCTGCGCTGGGCCGCGGCGACGGGCCGCGCGTAGTGGATCGCGGCATGCGGGTTCGCGAGCGCCGTGTGCTCGACGTAGCGGTTGACGAAGCGCTGCCCCTGCTGCCAGTTGGCGACGATCTCGAGCTCGACCCGCGTGCCGTGCTCCTGGTGCCAGTCGGGGAGCGTCTCGTCGTGGGTCACGACCGGCTCGTTCTTCCGGGTATCGAGCTGGATGTCGAAGACGTGGGCCGGCTTGCGCCTGCCCACCCGGCTCGTGACGCGGATCGGCTTGCCGGTGGTGATCTGCCCGTACATTGCCGCCGCGGAGATCCCGATGCCCTGCTGCCCACGACTCTGCTTGAGCCGGTGGAACTTCGAGCCGTAGAGCAGCTTGCCGAAGATCTTCGGCACCTGTGCCTTGACGATCCCCGGACCGTTGTCCTCTACGACCACCAGGAACCGGCCCTCGCCCTTGGTGAGCTCCGCGTCCTGCTTCATGGCTTCGAGCCCGAGGTCGTGGACCTCGACGCGGAGCTCGGGCAGGATGCCGGCCTCTTCGCAGGCGTCGAGCGAGTTGTCGACGGCTTCCTTGATCGTGGTGAGGAGCGCCTTCGAGGGGTTGTCGAAGCCGAGGAGGTGGCGGTTCTTGACGAAGAACTCGGAGACCGAGATCTCCCGCTGCTTCTGGGCCAGGGACTCGGCGGTAGCGCGGCGGGCTTGCGGGGGAGGGGGCGTCGGCGCCGAGTCGGCCTCGACGGGCGGGACGTTCTCGACCTCGTCCGCCGGAGGTTCCTCCTCGCGCCTCGGGGGCACTGCCTCGAGGCGCGTCGACTCGCCCCTTGCCGCGGCCGCCGTCCCCTTCACTCTCTTGGCGGCCACGGGCGCAGGGATCCTCCGTTTCGCGCCCGTCCGAGGCGGCGCCTCCTCGAACAGGGCGAGCTGCGGGTGGACCACCTCCCGCCCCGGCCTGACGGCTGTCTTCTTGAGGGCGGACGACCTGGCCAAATCGAGCCTCCCGAAGCGAGGAAGTCTAGCATTCTCGATTCTGCGGCAGGGGGCGGTCGAGGGAGGTCCACGGAGGCGGGCCGTCGTGGAACAATGCGCCCGGGGAGCGGGCGGGAGCCCTCCGAAGACAGCCATGGACGAACTGGAACGGCATGCAGATCTCGAAGGGCGAGTTGCCGGGCGGGCCGACGGTGGTGGTGATCCACGTCGCGTCGGGCCGATGGCACGACGTCTCCTCGCGTCCGGCGCCCTCGCCGCGGCCCTCGTGGCGGCGCCTCTCGCGGCCGCGCCGGCCGAGGAGCCGCGCGCCCGGCCCACTCCCCAGGTTGCCGCGGCGAACAGCCTGCCCCCGCCGATCGTCGAGGCCATCCGGCAGGCGGTCGCCGACGAGATGTCCCGCCTCGGGATCCCCGGCCTGTCGCTCGCGGTGGCTGAGAGAGGTGCTATCCGTCACGAGGCGGCCTTCGGTTTTTCGGACGTCGAGAACTCGGTCCCTGCCTCCCCCGAGACGGTGTACCGCTTCGCGTCGGTTTCGAAGCCGATCACGGCGGTGGCCGTGATGAGGCTCGCCGAGGAAGGGCGGCTCGACCTCGACGCCCCGGTCTGGCGGCACTGCTCCTGGTACCCGGAGAAACCGTGGCCCCTGACCGCGCGCCAGCTGCTGTGCCACCAGGGCGGCGTGCGGTGGTACCGGCCGGACGAGCAGCCGATGACCCGCCGCTTCACGTCGCTCGCGGAGGGGCTCGCGCTCTTCAAGGACGACCCGCTCGCCTTCGAGCCGGGCACGCGGGTCCTGTACTCGACTTACGGCTACACACTGCTCGGCTGTGTAGCCGTGGGTGCGGCTGGGCGGCCCTTCCTGTCGCTGCTCGAGGAAACCGTCTTCGGCCCGGCGGGGATGACGGCCACACGCGTGGACGATGTCCGGGAGCTGATCCCGAACCGCGCCCAGGGCTACGTGCGCGACCGGGACGGCCGCCTGGTGAACTCGGCCCTCGCCGACATGAGCTACAAGGTGCCCGGCGGCGGACTCAGCGGCACGGCCCCGGACCTGGCCCGCTTCGGCACCGCGCTTCTCGAGGGTCGTCTCGTCTCGCCCGAGACGCTGCAGCGGATGCTGGACCGCCAGAGGACCCGTGACGGCCGGTCAACCGGATACGGCCTCGGGCTCGCGCTGGGCTCGAGGGGCGGCAAGCGCGAGGCCTGGCACACGGGAGGGCAGGAGCGGGTCAGCACCGTCCTCTACCTCCAGCCAGACGGGGGGCTGGCCGTGGCGATCCTCACGGACCTCGAGAAGGTCCAGCCGCGGATCCTCGACCTGGCCCGCCGCGTCGCCGACCTCGTCACCGCACGAACCGTCGTGCTGAAATGAAGGCCTAAAGTCCACGCGACGACATCGAGGCGCGACCGAAGAGAGGTCGCGACGGCGTCACGAATGTAGCCGTTCTGCCACGGCGCTCCGACAGAATGGACACAGGACTCCCGATGGTTGAACACGCCCGCGCTTCGCGCGCGCGATTTCTCCGTGTTTTGGGGCATTCCGCGATGCGGTGAGATCGATCGCGTCACGGCACGGCTCTTGCATACCGAAAGAAGGCAGGAGGTCTTGAGTAGTCATGACGAGCGCTCGTCGGACGAGCACCTACTTCGGAATCGCCCTTCTGGGCGGCGTGGTCGGAGCCATCGTGGGCCTGCTGGTGGCCCCTGGACCGGGGCAACAAACCCGGCGACGCATCGCCCGCTACTCCATCGAGGACCAGGAGCGCCTGCTCCGGTGTGCCGAGATGGGCTCCGATCTGCTCACGGACGACGCCGACCTCCCCGCGAGCGCCTGAGACCTCCCGCCCGCCCCGGGCGTTCCGCCCCTCAGTGATACACTCCTTGGGGTTTCCTGCCACACCGAGGAGGGACTACGTCATGGACGAGACCTCCCGGCAAAGCTGAAGCACCCCGAGAAGCTGCTGCCCTGACCGCGCGAGAAGCGAGGAAGGCGATGGCCATCAAGAAGACGAAGCCCCCGAAGAGCAAGAAGAAAGTCCCCGCGAAGGCCAAGGCGCGGCCGAAGGCGGCCGCGAAGGCGAAGGCGAAGGCGAAGCCGCCGCAGCAACCGAAGGCCGTTCCGAAGGGCAAGGCGAAGCCGGCGGCCAAAGGCGCCGCGCCGGCCAAGGCGAAGATCGAGCCGAAGGCCAAGGCGGCGGCGCCGGAGAAGGCGTCTCTCCCCGCCAAGGGCAAGGGGCCAGAGGGCGGCAAGCCCGCGCCGTCGCGGGCGGGCGGGCGCAAGTCCTCGCGCCGGCCCTCGCTCCTCCGGCGCGGCCCGGACGGCGAGATCCTCGCCCCTGGCGATCTGCTGCTCCCCACCGGTGCCCAGCGCGTCGAGGAGATCCTGTACCTCTTCCGGGGCTGCTCGGCCGCCGAGCACCCGGTCGGCGAGGAGGCGATCGCCGAGGTCCTGGCGAAGAGGACGACGCCCGAGGCCGCGGGCGACCGCGACGAGGTCGCGCGGATCCTGACGTGGGCCCGCGAGCGGTTCGATCACGGCACCGTCGAGCCCGCGATCCCGCCCCGGCCGAACCTGCGGCGCACCTTCCAGGGCGTCGTCGAGCGGGCGAAGCTGCGCCGGCGCGAGATCGGCGCCTTCCTGCGCGGCCTCGACCTCGGCCACACCGAGACCTCGCACATGGACGCCCACGGCGAGGCGAGCCTCGTGAGCCTGATGAAGCTGGCGGCGGGGCTCGAGAACCTGGCCGAGGCCCAGGAGCCGGCTCAGACCGACGCCAACGAGCTCCACCGCGTCTTCGAGCAGCTCGAGGCGGCCACCGAGACGCTGATCATCGACGTCGAGCAGACGCTGCGGCGGCTCCGGGACCGGCTGCGCGCCTGAGAGGCCGCCCAGCGGGTCGCGGCGGCAGGGAGACGGCGTGAGCGACAAGACCGCCGGTTACCAGTACACGCTGGTGGTGGGGCCGGACTCCCCGGACCGGGCCTGGCTCGAGAGCGTCCTCATGCGGGGGGGGCTCGAGGTGGCCGCCTGCACCGAGGCGGAGCTCCTGGCCATGCCCGACATCGTCCCGCCCCAGATCGTCATCCTCGACGACTCCGCCTCCCGCGAGGAGCGCATGGCGAGCTTTGCCAACCTGCGCGCCCACGGCCCTCTGGCCGGGGTGCCCGTCGTCGTCCTCGCCTACGACGCGGACATCGAGAGCTTCTCGACGGCCATCACGCGGGGCGCCTCCGCCTACCTCGTGAAGCCGGTGGCGGCGGAGGAGATCGTGGCCGTTGCCCACAAGATCTCCGGCTGGCTGCGCTCGAGCGACCGCACCGAGAAGCGGCGCCGCCTCCGGCGGCCGCTGCTGCTCCGGGTGGACGTGGAGATCATCGGGCGCAACGGAGCCTGCCCCGGCCAGATCATCGACGCGAGCGGCAGCGGCTGCCGGATCGAGCTCAAGCAGCCCCTCGAGAAGGGCAACGCGGTGAGGCTTACCCTCCACGGCGTCGAGGGTTCGATCGACCTCTCCCTGGCGGCGGAGGTCCGATGGGAACGCCGGGCTCCGGACGGCACGCAGGTGGCGGGCGTGAAGTTCACCGGCACCGCGGCCGTCCTCGCCGGACGGCTGCTGGGCACGCTCTCCGGCCGTGTCTGAGCCGGGGGCGGCGCCCGTCTGCACGAAGGCCCGGTGACGGTAAGTGCACTTCGCCTCGCGCAACGGCTCGTGGACGTGCAAGCCGAGCGGTCCGTCCGCGCCCACGGCTAAGGCCGGCGCAGCGCGACCTGGTTCGCCTGCTGGCGCGCCAGCCGGTGGTCGCTGCCCGAAAGGCGCACGACCAGGCACATCTCCATGAGCCGCGAGCGCAGGCGCTGGCCGATCCGCTCGACGAGGAACTCGCGCCGCCGCAGGGGGTCGGCGGCGAGCGCTTCCTCCCGTGTCACGTCCTGGTAGTTCGTGGTGATGATCGTCGGCCGCTTGGCCATGTAGCGGCTGTTCAGGATGTAGAAGAGGGTGTCGTTCATCCAGTCCGTCATCTTCCACGCCCCGAGGTCGTCGAGGAGCAGCACGTCCGCCTCCACCACCGGCTCGAGGACCATTAGCTCGGTGGTCTTCGTCTCGGGGTCGTAGGAGGACTTGATCTCGCGGATCAGCTCGTGGAAGTCCCAGTACTGCCCGCGCGCGCCCTTCGTCTCGACCAGCTCGCGCAGCACCGCCACCGCGAGGTGGGTCTTGCCGACCCCGTTGTCGCCGCTGAATAGCAGCCCCAGCCCCTCGTCGGCGCCGAGGTGCGGGTAGCCCGAGCAGAAGGCCATAGCCTTCTCGAGCGCCGCGGCGAGCGACGCGCTTCCCGGCTCGAAGCTCCCGAGCGTGCAGTGCTCGTAGCGGGGGGGGATCCGGCAGGCGGACGCGGGGTCGGCGCCGACCAGGGACGACGGCCGCCGGCACGCGCAGGCCTGCGCGTAGTCCCGTCCCCCGCGGGACACGATCTCGAAGCCGGTACCGCCGCACGTCTCGCACGCGGGATTGCTCACTGCTCCATCCTAGTTCAAGTAGCCGCGGAGGCCGTGGGCCTCCCGGCTCCGCCGCAGCTTCTCCTTCGCGCGGCTCTCGATCTGCCGGATGCGCTCGCGGCTGAGGCCCATCGTCTCCCCGATCTCCTGGAGGGTCCTCGGCTCGTCGCCGTCGAGGCCGAACCGCATCCGGATGACCTCGCGCTCCTTCTCGTCGAGCCCGCCCACCATGTCCTGGATGCGCTGCTCGAAGGATGAACGGATGAGCTCGACCTCGGCGGACGGGATCGTGCCCTGCTCGAGGGTGTCGCCGAGCTCGAGGCTGCCGTCTTCGCCCACCGCGGTCGAGAGCGACACGTCGTCGCCGGCGGCGAGCAGGAGCCGCTCGACCTCGTCCTTCGAGAACGCCGTCCGCGCGGCGAGCTCCTCGGTGGTGGGGGTCCGCTCGAGCTCCGTCTTGAGCTTCTCCCGCGCCGTCTCCAGGCGCGACACCTGGCCGGACAGCTTCTGGGGAAGGCGGAAGACGCGGGCGTGCTCGGAGAGCGCGTGGAAGATGGCCTGGCGCACCCACCAGACCGCGTAGGAGATGAACTTGACGTTGCGCTCGGGGTCGAAGCGCTTGGCCGCCTCGATGAGGCCGAGGCTCCCCTCGTGGATGAGGTCCATGTACGAGAGCCCGAGGCCGCGGTAGCGCTTCGCATAGTGCACGACGAATCGCAGGTTGGCCTCGACCAGGCTGTCGAGCGCTTCCTGATCGCCCTCGCGGATGCGACGGCCGAGCACCTTCTCCTCCTCGGCCGCCAGCGGCTTGAAGCGGGCGATCTCGCGGATGTAGACGTTCAGGCTGTCGAGCGAGGCCTCGCGCCCGCGCGGACGCTCCTCGCCCCCGGGAGGGTCCTTCGGCTTCCGGGTCTTCCTGCTCTCCGCCATCGCGCTTTCCGGAGAACGCCGATTATAGTCCGGCTAGGCGGGGGGACCGCCGGGGGGCGGGGCGGGAGGGGGAGGTACGCCCTTCGCCGCGGCCCGGGCGAGCGGCGTCGGCGGAAGCCGGACGAGGGCTTCCTGGAGCCGCTCTTGCCAGCCCTCGAGGGCGGCGCGGGCGAGCTCCTGGCGCACCCACGCCACGAACTCGCTCACCTCGTCCTGCATCTGCTCCATCTTCCGCCGCATGTTGAGGACGATCTCGACGCCGGCCAGGTTGACCCCGAGGTCCCGCGTCAGGTTGAGGATGACCTCGAGCTGGCGCAGGTCCTCCTCGGAGTAGAGGCGCGTGTTGCCCTCCGTCCGGGACGGCTTCAGCAGCCCTTCGCGCTCGTAGAGGCGGAGCGTCTGGGGGTGGATCCCGTAGGCTTTCGACACGACGCTGATCATGTAGAAGCGCCCGGCGCCGGGCTCGGCCGATGCCGGCCCCGTCGTCGCCCGTCGTCCTCGCGGCATCGCTCAGCTCCTCGGCAGGACCGCGGCGAGCTCCCGCAGGAGGGCCCGCGCGCGGTCGTCGGTGGCGGCCGGGATCGTCACTCGCGCCTCGACCCACAGGTCGCCGCGTCCCCCGTCCGCGGGGCGGGGAACGCCGCGCTTCCGGAGGCGGAAGCTCTGGCCGTTCTGGGTCCCGGCCGGGAACTCGATCGTCACCGGCCCGTCGGGGGTCGGGACGAGGACGTGGCCGCCCATCGCCGCCTCGACCATGCCCACCGGGACGACGCAGCGGAGGTCGTCGCCTTCTCGCCGGAAGACCGGATGCTCCTCGACGTCCACCGTCAGCAGGAAGTCGCCGGGCGGGGCGCCGCGGCGGCCGGCATTGCCGGCGCCCGGCAGGCGGACCTGGCTGCCGTTTCCGACTCCCGGCGGGATCCGCACCTCGAGCCACTCGCTCGCGATCGCCCTTCCCTCGCCGCCGCACCGGGCGCAGGGCTTCCGCCGGATCTCGCCCACGCCACCGCAGTCGCCGCAGGGCCGGGAGAAGATCATGTGCCCCCGGCTGCCGCGCACGGTGCCGCTGCCCTGGCAGCGTGGGCAGGGCGCCGGCCCGAACGCCACCTCGCCCGCGCCCTGGCACGCCGCGCACGGGTCGAAGCGCACGAGGTGCACGCGCCGGGTTGCCCCCGCCATCGATTCCGCGAAGCTCACGCGGGTGGACTGCTCGAGGTCCTCCCCGCGCGGGGCGTCGTTCCGCGCGGCCGGCCGCAGGGCCGAGTCGAAGATCTCACGGAAGCCCACCCTGTCGATGCGCACGCGAGCCGAGAAGTCGAAGCCCTCGAAGCCGCCCTCCGCGGCCGGCTCCGCCGGCACGGCGGGCAGCTCGCCCCGGTCGTAGGCCGCCCGGCGCGGGGGGTCGGAGAGCACCTCGAAGGCCTTCGCCGCCTCGCGGTAGCTCTCGGCGGCGACGGGGTCGCCGGGGTTGAGGGCGGGGTGGAGTGCGCGGGACAGCCGCTGCCACGCGCGCCGGACCTCGGATGCGCCGGCACCCCGCCTCACCCCGAGCCGCTCGTACAGGTCCATGGCCTACTTCTTGTCCACCACCTCGGCGTCGATCACGTCCCCGTCGCTTCCCTTCCCCCCACCCTCCGCCGGCGGTGGCGCCTCGCCCGGGCCCGAGCCCGGCGCGCCGGCCGAAGCCTGCCGGTAGAGGGCCTCCGCCAGCTTGTGGGACGCCTTCGTCAGGTCCGCGGTCGCGGCCTCGATCGACTCGCGCCCGCCTTCCTTCACCGCCTTCTTCGCCGCTTCGAGGGCCTTCTCGGCCGCCTCGACGTCGGCGGCGGGGAGCTTGTCCTTGTTCTCCGCGAGCGTCTTCTCCGTCGTGTACACGAGCGAGTCGGCCCGGTTCCGGGCCTCGATCTCCTCCCGGCGTTTCTTGTCCTCGTCGGTGTGCGACTGAGCGTCGCTCACCATCCGCTCGACCTCCTCCTTGGCGAGGCCGGAGGACGCGGTGATCGTGATGGCCTGCGACTTTGCGGTGGCCCGGTCCTTCGCCGACACGTTGACGATTCCGTTGGCGTCGATGTCGAAGGTCACCTCGATCTGGGGGACGCCCCGGGGCGCGGGCGGGATGCCCACGAGGTGGAACTTCCCGAGGGTCCGGTTGTCCGAGGCCATCGGCCGCTCGCCCTGCAGGACGTGGATCTCGACCTGGGTCTGGCTGTCGGAGGCGGTCGAGAACGTCTCGCTCTTGCGGCTGGGAATCGTGGTGTTGCGCTCGATGAGCGTCGTCATGACGCCGCCGAGGGTCTCGATGCCGAGGGAGAGTGGAGTGACGTCGAGCAGGAGCAGGTCCTTGACCTCTCCGGACAGGACCCCCGCCTGGATGGCGGCGCCGACCGCGACGACCTCGTCGGGGTTCACCCCCTTGTGCGGCTCCTTCCCGAAGAACTCCTTCACCAGCTGCTGGACCTTCGGGATGCGGGTCGAGCCGCCCACCAGCACCACCTCGTCGATCTGCGACGGCTGGAGCCCCGCGTCCTTCAGGCACTGCTTCACCGGCCCCATCGTCTTCTCGACGAGGTCGCCCGTGAGCTGCTCGAGCTTCGCCCGCGTCAGCTTCAGCGAGAGGTGCTTCGGACCCGAGGCGTCCGCGGTCACGAAGGGAAGGTTGATCTCCGTCTCCATCGTCGTCGACAGCTCGCACTTCGCCTTCTCCGCCCCCTCCTTCAGCCGCTGCAGCGCCATCTTGTCCTTCGAGAGGTCGATCCCCTGGTCCCGCTTGAACTCCGAGACGATCCACTCCATCACCCGCTGGTCGAGGTTGTCGCCCCCGAGGTGGGTGTCTCCGTTCGTCGCCTTCACCTCCACCACTCCCTCGCCCACCTCGAGAATCGAGATGTCGAACGTACCCCCACCGAAGTCGTAGACCGCGATCGTCTCGTCCTTCTTCTTGTCCAGACCGTAGGCGAGGGCCGCCGCCGTCGGCTCGTTCACGATCCGCAGGACCTCGAGCCCCGCGATCTGGCCCGCGTCCTTCGTCGCCTGGCGCTGGGAGTCGTTGAAGTAGGCCGGGACCGTGATCACCGCCTTCGTCACCTTCTCCCCGAGGTGCTGCTCGGCCGCGTCCCGCATCTTCTGCAGGATGATTGCCGAGATCTCCGGCGGCGGGTAGAGCTTGCCCTCGATCGAGACCCGAGCGTCCCCGTTCGCAGCCTCGACGACCTTGTAGGGGACCATCTTCTGCTCTTCCGACACCTCCGAGAACTTGCGGCCCATGAAGCGCTTGATCGAGAAGACGGTGTTCTCGGGGTTCGTGACCGCCTGGCGCTTGGCCACCTGGCCCACGAGGCGCTCCCCGCTCCCCTTCGCGAAAGCGACGACGGACGGCGTCGTCCGCCCACCCTCGGGGTTCGTGATCACGAGCGGGCTGTCGCCCTCCATGACGGCGACGACCGAGTTGGTCGTCCCGAGGTCGATTCCGATGATCTTGCTCACGCGAGGTCTCCCTGCCACATCCGACGGCACCCCTCATCTTGCGTACTTGAGCGGGCTCCTGTCAAGTCTGTTGCGTGAGCAGACTGCTTGTTACTGATCCGCAATAAGTTAGCCGATCCGTGGGCCTGCTGTAGATCGGCAACCTGGGGGTCATAGGGGGGTGGAACCCCCCTATCTCAAAGGAAGCGGGTGATAGCTGTAGGCCCCGATGTCGCTACTCCCCGTGGCGTAGGACTCCGAAGCCTGCCCCGGCTCTTACTCCCCGCGGCGTAGGACTACGAAGCCCTCCCCCGGCGCCTTTCCCCACGGGGCAGGACTACGAAGTTGACGGCTATGAAGCAACCAGGAACGGAAACAGCCAGGAACGGCCAACTCCGTGGCGCCTACGGCGCCACGGTGAGTCGATACACCGTCGTCTGCCGGTAGGTCTGGCCTGGCCGGAGGACGACCGGCGGGAACCCGGACTGATTGGGCGAGTCCGGGAAGTGCTGCGCCTCCAGGCAGAAGGCGCCCGCGCTTGACGTACGGCTTGCCGGACTTGCCGACGACCTTCCCGTCGAGGAAGTTGCCGGAGTAGAACTGGAGCCCAGGCTCCGTCGTGAGCACCTCTAGCACGCGCCCGCTCTTCGGCTCGACGACCCGGGCGCGCGAGCCGCAGCTCACCCTTCGCCCCGCGCAGCACGTAGTTGTGGTCGTAGCCCCCGCCCGCCTTGAGCTGCTCGTCGGCGGCGTCGATTCTCGCCCCGATGGCCACGGGCTTCCGGAAGTCGAAGGGCGTCCCCTCGACCGGCCGCCGCTCGCCCGTCGGGATGAGCGTCGCGTCGACCGGCGTGTACGCGTCGGCCTCGATCTGCATCTCGTGGCCGAGGATCGTGCCCTCGCCCTCCCCGGCCAGGTTGAAGTAGGCGTGGTTCGTGAGGTTGACGATCGTCGGCGCGTCGGTCGTGGCCGTGTAGTCGATCACGAGGCCGCCGTCCGCCCGCAGCGAGTAGACGACCTTCGCGGTCAACGTGCCGGGGTAGCCCTCCTCGCCGTCCTTGCTGACGTAGGTCAGCTCGAGCGTGTCGCCCTCGGGTCCGCTCACCACCTTCGGCGACCACACCCGCTTCTGGAAGCCGGTGGGCCCGCCGTGCAGCGAGTTCGGCCCGTTGTTCGTCGCGAGCGTGTAGCTCTTCCCGTCGAGGCTGAACCGGCCCTTCGCGATCCGGTTCGCGTAGCGGCCGACCAGGCAGCCGAAGTAGCTCGTGTCGCCGAGGTAGCCGGCGAAGTCGCGATAGCCGAGCGTGACGTCGGCGGCCCGGCCGGCGCGGTCCGCGGCGAGGATCGACACGATGTGGCCGCCCGAGGTTGGTGATGGCGACCGTCGGGGCGCCCGCGCGAGTGAAGGTGAAGAGCTCGACGGACTCTCCCGCGGGAGTCTTCCCGAAGGGCTTGCGATCGATGCGGGTCGCGGCGTTGGCGGTCATGGCGGCTCCGAGGCTGAAGGTGACCAGAAGACCGAGCGGGAGGAGACGGCGAGGACGGGTCATGTGCGAGCACCTCCAGGGGCGGAGTCTAGCAGAGCCCCGCGCGCCGCGACGAGCCGTCCGGTGCGAAGATGGGCACCGTGAGCGGCCTCCAGGTGTCGACGTACGAGGCCGGGGCGGATGGACTCCGCCTCGTGGGCCGCCACCCGAGCCTCGCCGCGTCCTCGGCGGAGCTTCCCGACGGGGCCTACACGACGCTGCGGACCTACGGCCGGCGCGGGGTCGTGCGCCTCGACCAGCACCTCGCCGGCTCGAGGAGTCGGCCGCGCTCCAGGGGCGGCCGGGGGCCGTCGACCCGGCCGCGACCCGCCGGGCGATCGGCTCCGCTCTCGACGACGCCGGGCACCCCGAGTCGCGTCTCCGCCTCACCTTCGCCCCGCCCCGGCTCTTCGTGGCGATCGAGCCTTTCGCTCCCCTGCCGACGCGCTCCTACGAGGAGGGCGTCGCCTGCGTGACCCTCGAGCGTTCGGCGCGAGAACCCCCACGCCAAGGACACGAGGTTCATCGCCACCGCGCAGGGCGCCTACGGCCGGCTGCCCGCGAGTGTCGAGGAAGGGCTGATCGTGAGTGACGACGGGGCGATCCTCGAGGGGCTCTCCAGCAACTTCTTCGCCGTCCTCGACGGCGTGCTGCGCACCGAGGAGGACCGCGCCCTCGCCGGCGTGACACGCTCGCTCGTGCTCGAGGTGGCGGCGAGGCTGATGCCGCTCGAGCGCCGGGCCGTCCGACGCGACGAGCTGCCGCGCGTCGGCGAGGCCTTCGTCACCAGCGTCTCGCGCGAGGTGCTGCCGGTCGTGCGGATCGACGATCGGCCGGTCGGCGACGGCCGCCCCGGGGAGAAGACGCGGGCGATCGTTCGCGCCTTCGCCGCGCTGGTGAGGCGGGAAGTCGAGTCTCTCTGACCGCGGGGGCTACGCCCTCGTCTGCAGCACGACCAGCATCGGCCAGCCGACGTACTTCTCCGCCCGCGGGTAGCGCGCGGCGAAGGCCGCGTCCGCGGCGTGCTCGCCCACCCCCTCGAGGGCGAAGCCCGCGCCCACCGCCGCCATGACGAAGTCGCCGAGGGTGTGGGCCACGCTGCCCGGCTGCACCTTCTCGCCGGTCGAGGGGTCGGTGAAGCGCGCCTGCACGCCCTTCAGGAACATCGCCGGGTGCATCGCGGAGACCACGGCCCGGCCGCCCGGCCGGAGCACGCGATGCGCCTCGGCGAAGAAGGTCCGGAGCTCGCGCAGGTGCTCGAGCACCAGCCCGCTCACCACGCGGTCGAACGACCCTTCCTCGAACGGCAGCGGCTCGTGCAGGTCGTGGACGACGAAGCGCACCGTCTCGGCCCCGGGCTTCGTGCGCGCTTCGTCCAGCATCCCCGCCGAGAAGTCGAGGGCGGTCACCGCCGCTCCGGCGTTCGCCAGCCACACCGAGTGCCGCCCGGTGCCGCACCCGAGGTCGAGGACCGCGAGGCCCGCGACCTCGCCGAGCGCTTCCCGCACGACCGGCTCCTCGAGGGCGATGAGGGGGTTCGCCTCGCGGTCGTAGATCGCGGCCCAGCGGTCGTATCCCCGGCGGACCGACGCGTCCCATACGATCTTCCGCTCGTTCTCGGTCATGGGCACTACAGCCGTGGGATCGTCAAGCCGCCGTCCACCACGACGACGGCGCCCGTCGAGTAGGGCGCGTCCCCGCGGGCGAGCGCCGCGACCACCCGGCCCACGTCCTCCGGCGTGCCCCAGCGACCCTGGGGAACGAGCCCGTCGCCGATCAGGCGGTCGTACTTCTCGGCCACCCCGGCGGTCATGTCGGTGCGGATGATCCCGGGCCGCACCTCGTAGACCGGTATCCCGTCGTCGGCGAGCCGGACGGCCCAGAGCTGCGAGGCCATCGCGAGGCCGGCCTTGCTCACGCAGTACTCGCCGCGGTTCGTCGAGACCACCGTGGCCGAGATCGAGGTGACGTTCACGATGCAGCCCGGTCCAACGTTCGTCCGCCCGCTTCTGCTCGAGCATCCACCTCGCGACGCCCTGGGTGAGGAAGTAGGGACCCTGCAGGTTGACGCGCAGCAGCCGCTCGAAGCTGTCCTCGCCCGCCTCGAGGAGGTCCACGCGCGCCGGGGGTGCCATGCCGGCGTTGTTGACGAGGACGTGCAGCCGGGAGAATCGATCGCGGCACCTCGGAGACGAGCCGCACCCGGTCGGCACGCTCCCCGATGTCGGCGCGGAAGTAGTGAGCGGCTCCCCCGCTCCGGAGCTCCGCGAGGACGGGGGCGACGTCCTTCTCCTCCCGCACTCCGCAGAGCGCGAGGTCGAAGCCGTCCCGCGCGAGCGCCCGGGCGATCCCGAGGCCGATGCCGCGCGTGCCCCCGTGACGAGGGCGACCCGCCTCACCTCGGGGCTCCACCGGGGCGAAGAAGGTGTAGTACGGCGCGCCGTCGGCGAGCCGCTGGACGTGGAGGGCCAGCTCGCGCAGGTGGTAGTCGCCCCACTGGCTCGACTCGCCGCAGGGCACCTTGCGCGCCGGGCGGCACGTAGTCCCAGCCGTTCGGCCGGTGGTAGACGGAGTGCAGCAGCAGGCCCTGGTGCGTTCGGGTCCTCGCTGAGGTAGGGCGGCCCGAGGAGCGTGCGGGTGATCGTCAGGCCCGCCTGGAAGAGGAGCCGCCCGTCCGCCGCCTCCCCGCGCCGCTCGAGCGAGCCGCCCGAGGCGCAGGAGACCCTGGGCGGCGATCGGCGCCGCCGAGGCGTCCACCGGCTCGTGGTCGTTCGCCGGGTCGGCCGGCCGGTCGCGGTGGCCCGGCATCCGGGCGAGGCCCGGGGGCCCCGGTGTCCCAGTAGGGGATGCCGTCCGTGGGGGTCGACTGCACGTAGTGGGCGGCGACCGCGCGCGCCGCCTCGAGCATGTAGCCCTCGACCTCGGCCCGCCCCCCGAGCGGCTCGAGCTCGGCGTCCGGAACGGTCTCGAGGAACTCCAGCTCCTCCGCGAAGCCGAGGAGCACCCAGGCCTGCCCGCGCGTCCACGTCGTGAAGGGCGAGTAGCCCTGCTGCGTCCCGGGGCAGCGGTAGCTGCCGTCCACCACGTCGAAGAGGCTCTCGTGCGCCACCCGGCCCCGCTCGTCCCAGACGTCGCGCCCCCGGCCCTTGTAGACGCGCGAAGCGCGAGGTGGTGCGGGCGTGGAGGCACGAGCCGCTCGAGGAGCGACACCGGCCGGTCCCCCTCCTCGAGGAGCGCGTGCCCCAGGCGGTGTGCCAGGGCGAGCGAGCGCAGCGAGCGCATCGTGTCGGCGAAGAGCGAGTGCGGGCCGTTGAACGAGAAGACGAAGCCGCCTCCGTCGGCGGTGCGGGTCCAGCGCCGCGCCTGCACCGCCCCGCTCGCCTTCAGGGCGAGCTCGCAGAGGTCCCGCTCGCGGCCCTCGGGCTCGTAGCGCCCCTCGAGGGCGAGGCGCCGCAGCGCGCCCCAGGTGCTGACGTTGTTGAACCCGTGGTCGTGCACCCCCATGTGCGCTGACGTGGAGGGCCATGCGCGAGTAGGTGCGCTCGCGGCCGAGCTCGAGGAAGGTCCGGTCGCCGGTCGCGTCGAACTGGAGGAGGGCGGAGCCGAACTGGAAGCCCTGCGTCCAGTCCGTCCAGCCGCGCGCGGTGTAGCGGCCGCGCAGCGTGAAGACGGGCGAGCCGTCCCTGGGGTTCCAGGACTTCTCGAGAGCGAGGATCTTGCCGGCGGACAGGGCCCAGAGGCGCGCGATCGCGGGAACGAGCCCGGCGGGTCGGAGCGTCTCGTCCACCCGGATCATCGGCTCTTCCCGCGGTCGGTCTCCGCCCACTTGGCGTGCCCCTCGTACACGCGGAGGGAGAAGGGGAGCGTCACGCTCTCCGCGATCTCCGTGGCCAGGCGCTCGCAGATGTTCTCGACCGTCGGGAAGTCCATGAAGTCGTTCCAGTGGCGGTGGTCGTAGCGGGCGAGCACGGCACGGATCCGGCCCTTGAGGTCGGCGAAGTCGAGGACCATGCCGTCCTTCATCCCGCCCTCGACGATCACCTCGACGCGATACGTGTGGCCGTGGAGCTGGCCGCACTTGGGGTGACCGGGCAGGAGGTGCGCGCAGTCGATGTACTCGGTGACGCCCAGACGCATGGCGCAGAGCCTACAGCGAACGGCGGAGTGGCTCAAACGGACGCGGGAGAGCGCGTGGCGCGCAGCGGGCCGGGGGTCGGATCCGCTCCGGTCAGGAGCGCGTCCGCCACCCAGCGCGCCGCGGCGAAGGCGAAGCCGGGCGCGAGCGCGCCGAAGCCGCAGGCCACCGCGAGCGGGCGGCCGGGGAGCCGGCCCACGAGCGGCAGGCCGTCCGCTGACACCTCGCCCGCCTCGTCCCATCGGCGGGCGGAGGCGAGCTCGACGGGAATGCGGGTGGCGAACGCCAGCAGGGCGTCTTCGGGCTGATCCCCGGCCGGGCCGATCCGGAACAGCAGGATCGCCCCCGCCCCGCCCTGCCAGGCGATGCTTCCGTCGGCGGTTCGGACGGCGGTGGGCAGGACGGCCCCCGCCAGCGGGACCGTGCGGAGGCGGCCCGGCGCCGCCGCCGCAGGAGCGGCCGCAGCTCGGGGAGGAGGTCTCCCGCCGCCCCGTCCGTGGCCACGAGCCCCGCGCCCGCGCGGACGGCGCCAGTCTCCGTCTCGAACGACACGACGGACGATTCGGCGGCCACCGCGCGGACGGGGCCGGGCTCGAAGGCGATCCCGGCGGCGAGCGCCCGCTCCCCCAGGCTGCCGAGCAGGAGCGCGGCGTCGACCTCCGCGTCCTCGGCGGCCCAGTACGCCCCGGAGAAACCCGAGAGGTCGAAGCGGGTCTCCAGCATGTAGTGGTCGAGGAACTCGCCCGGGAAGCCGTCGTGGCGCAACATGTCCTCGCTCTCGGCGAGCTCTCCGGCTTCGGCGCGGTCGGTGGCGAGAAGGAAGCTGCCGCGCGGGGCGTAACCACAGTCGCGCCGCGCTTCGTCGACGAGCGCGCGCAACCGCAGGTGGTTCTCGCACCCCGCCGCCCAGACGAGGCGGGCCTCGGAGCGGCCGAGAGCGCGGGCCACGCGGGCGTACGGCCGCCCGGGGCCGAGCAGGGCGAGGCCGAGGCCGCGGGGCCGCTCGCCCGCGGACGCCGCTCCGAGGACGGCGACCCTCGCCCCTCGGCGGGAAAGCTCCAGCGCCGCGGCGAGCGCGGGCAGGCCGGAGCCGAGGACGGCCACGTCCGCCTCGAGGCGCGTGGGCCGCTGCCGGAAGCCGGGGACTCTCACGCCGCGCGCACGGCCGCCGCAAGGGCTTCGTCGAGCGCGGCGAGAGGCCGGCCGAGGAGCGCCGCGAGGGGGGCGGGGTCGGAGACCTCGTCGCAGAGCAGGCAGTCGAGCTCGTCGGGCAGCATCCCCAGGAAACCCCCGGCCCGGGCCCGGCGGTCCGCTTCCACGATCGGCACCTCGCGCACGCGCAGGTCGGCTCTCCGGCCCTGCGCGCGGGCGAGCCGCGCCAGCCGCTCGAGGAGCGCCGCGTAGGGAACCGGCTCGGGTCCCACGAGGTCGAAGACGCTCGGGAATGCGTCCACGGGGCGCTCGACCGCGGCCAGCACGCAGGCCGCGGCGTCGGCGACGGCGATCGGCTGCATGCGGTAGGAGCCGTCGCCCGGGAGCTCCACCTCGCCCCCGTCCATCGCCCGCAACACCGCCGGCACGAAGGCGTCGCCCGGCCCCACCACGAACGAGGGGCGGAAGACGACGCCCTCGAGGCCGGAGCGGAAGAGGATCGTCTCGGCGGCGAGCTTCGAGAGGAAGTAGTCGTTCGAGCAGCGGGGGCTCATGCCGTAGCGGGTGACGCCCAGGCCGGAGAAGTAGACGGCCCGCGGCACGCCGGCGTGGCGACAGTCCTCGAGGACGCGTTCGGTGTAGCCGACGTTGATGGCCTCGTAGGTCTGGCCTCCCCGCTCGGCGCCGATCTGCGCGAGGTGCACGGCGGCGAGGCACCCGTCGAGCGCGTGCACGAGGGCCTCGGGGTCGCGGCCCACCAGCTGTATCGGGTCCCCCCCGGCCTCCCGGACCAGCTGCGCCGCCGGCTCCGAGCGGACGATGCCGGCCACCTCGTATCCCGACGCCACCGCCTGGCGCACGACGTGGCGGCCGATGAAACCGTTGGCTCCCGTGACCGCGATGCGCTTCATGGCGCACCCTGCTCGAGCTTCGGCCGGGGGAAGCCCCGCTTCAGACAGGGCAAGGCCTGCCTCTTCAGGCAGGCCTTGCGGCACCGGTGGCGGACCGGCTCGTGCGACATGGGGCCTCCGCGGCGAGGGGACTCGCGGACGGCGCGAATGCTAGCACGCGAGCGAGGCGTTCGGCGCCCCGCTCGCGGCCTTCGGGCTCTACCGCGGGCAGGAAGCCGGGTAGTAGCTGCTCCCCACGATCGCCGCCTTGCACGCGTTGAACTGTGACGACGTGACGGGGAGCGTGTTCGTGACCGTGTCGCCGGTCAAGGGGTCCTGCGTCGTCGTGGAGCACGTGCCCGCGCCCAGCCGGGCCTCGAAGAGACCCAGATTGCCGACGGTGCCGCCGCTTCCGCCGGGCGCGCAGAACAGGTTGATCGAATACTGCTGCGGGCAGCTGGCGAGCGGGGCCGCGTCGCACTGTGCCGCCACGTCCGCGAGGCCGGTCGACGTGAAGCACGGACAGGTGGCGGCGGTGGGCTCGCAGGCACCCAGGCGATCCTTGTGTCGCAGGTGGCCGAAGAGCGCCGCGCGCGTCACCTGCATGGTGTGGCCCTTGTGGCAGATCGTGATCTTGCGGCGCGCACAGGACGACGTCACGCTGCCCCCGCTCTCCTCGACAACGCCCTGCGCCGCCACCGGAGAGACCGGGTTCTCCTGGACCAAGACCGGTGCGGTCGGGCTCTCGTAGCCCCCGCCACAAGACCACAGGCCTCCTGCCGCGACGAGCGCGAACACTA
Organism: uncultured Acidobacteriota bacterium; assembly: GCA_963697835.1. GTDB lineage: Bacteria > Acidobacteriota > Vicinamibacteria > Fen-336 > Fen-336 > DATBSL01. The sequence goes on from CAVOPG010000002.1 coordinate 1,982,639, forward strand.
CAAGGGCCGAGGTCGAAGTCCTTCGGGTCCTCATACGTCACCTCCATCCACGGGGCCCCCAGGGTCGGTCCCCAACCTGCGAGGATCTTGAAGGCGGAGGTGCTTTATGTAAATAAAGAAGTCACTTCACTGTGCTTGTGGTCACGCGTGGCGGTAACGCCAGTATACTGAATCCAATAAACGCTCTATCATTGTTCACTGCTCTGAGCTTGCCACTCGCGCCGGAAGGGCGAAGCCAGGACGAGGAATGCCGCCAGCGCCACGACCGCGGCGACCCCGATGTAGACGGGCCAGGGCCCCATCCAGTCGAGGGGCGTGCCGACGGCCGGCTTCCGGCGAAGGTACATGTAGTTCGTCCCGAGGGCGACGTCGGCGACGCCCACGAACGCCGCCCAGCGGGCGGTGATCACGAAAACCCGCCAAGGTGCCCCCGGCCGGGGCCGGAAGCCGAGCCCGAAGACGAGCACGAGAGCGGCCACGAGCACGAGCCCGTGCAGGCCGAAGAAGACGACGAACTCCCACCGGGGGAAGCTCCGCGGCAGCTCGGGGGTCAGCATCGCGAGGAGCGTGCCGGAGCCCGCCCAGAAGTAGACCACCTCGGCGGCGGCCCGCCGCGGGGCGACGAGCGTGGCCACCGCGAGCACGAGCGCCGCGTCGCACAGCTCGAGGGGGAGAACGGCCCTCCATCCGAGCCAGCCCTCGCGCGCTCCGACCGCGAGCTCGAACGCCACGAGGGAGACGATCCCCGCGGCGAGCGCCCACCGCACGGCCGGCGCGACACGGGGCCGGGCCCGGACGAGGAGGACGAGCAGCAGCGCGAGGAGCGCGACGGACACGAGCGCGCCCAGGTGCGCGACGCCGAAGGGGACGAAGGGTGGAAGGTCGCTCATCGGCCGGTGTCGGCGGGCTCGGCGCGCTCCCATGTGGCCTCGCGGACGCGCCAGGTTCCGCCCTCGTCGGCCACACCCAGGTCGAAACGGTACACGGCCGAAGGCGGCAGCAGCCCGTCCAGGCCGAACGCCTTCCGCGCCCGTCCCGAGAACTCCACGACGCAGCGCACGCGCGCGGTCGCGCCGTCCCTTTCCGCCGTGACGTCGTAGACCTCGAGGCCCACCGCTTCGTAGGCCGCGAAGTAGCGTCCGAGCTGCGCGATCGCCTCGGAGCGGCCGAGCGCGGGGCCGCCTCGGAAGTCGGGAGACAGCCGCTCGCCGAAGCGGTGGGCGTCGCGGGCTTCCGCCGCGGCCTGGAGCTCGGCGAGCAGGACGTCGACGGGGCCAGCCGGGGTGCGCGAGCAAGCCGGCAGGGCCACGGCGGCGAGAAGCAGAGCGAGGGGCGCGCGCATGGCTGATTATGAGCGCCCGGCGCCTTCTGTCAGACTGGGACGCCGCGGAGGACGAACGACGCATGGAGACACGGAGCGAGCCTGGGCACGGCCACGGCGGTGGCCGCCGCGTCCTGGTGATCGGGCTCGGCGCAACGGTCTCGGTCGTCGTGATCGCGGTCGGCCTGTGGCTCTTCTCCCGGCAGCCCGCGGAAGGGCCGAAGGCCCCCTCCGGGGCGCCGCGCGCCCGCTCGTCCCCGTCGCCGAGGGCGACGCCCTCGCTCCCGGCCGCCCCCGAGGCCGGCGCGAGACCTCGCCCGCGGGCCGAGCCCGGACCCGCGACCAAGGCCCCTGCCCTGCGCGTGGACGCGGACGTGCCCGGCGCGAACGTCTTCCTCGACCACAAGTTCCTCGGCACGACCCCCGTCGAGACGCGCGACTTCGCGCCGGGCCCGCACCGCCTCAACGTGTCGGCCGAGGGCTACGAGATGTACGGCGAGACGATCGAGCTCGCCGACGAATCGCGCGACGTCGTGATTCGCTTCAAGGAGGTACGCCTCGACGAGCGCGTCGACGTCGTCCACAAGCACGGGGTGGGCTCCTGCGGCGGGCGGCTCCTCGCGACGGCGACAGGCCTGCGCTACGAGGCCGACAGGGCCGGCGACTCGTTCTCTGCCCCGTTCGCGAATCTGGAGCCGCTCCAGCTCGACTACCTGAGCCGCAACCTTCGCGTGAAGCAGCGCGGGGGGAAGACCTGGAACTTCACCGCCGAGAGCGCGGACGCGCTCCTCGCGTTCCAGAAGGCCGTCGAGGCCGCGAGGAAGCGGATCGAGGGAGGCCATGAATGATCGGTTCTTGAGGGCCTGTCGGCGGGAGGTCGTCGACTGCACTCCGGTGTGGTTCATGCGACAGGCCGGGCGGTACATGGCCGAGTACCGCGCGCTGCGGGAGAGGCACACTCTCCTCGAGCTGTGCCGGACGCCGGAGCTGGCGGTCGAGGTGACCCTCCAGCCGATCCGCGCGTTCGGCTTCGACGCGGCGATCCTCTTCTCCGATCTCCTCCTTCCTCTCGCGCCGATGGGCATCCCGTTCGACTTCCAGGCCGGCGAAGGGCCGGTCATCGAGGCGCCGGTGCGCACGGCGGCGGACGTCGCCGCCCTGCGCCGCTTCGAGCCCCGCGAGGAGCTCGGCATGGTGCTCGAGGCCGTCCGGCTCCTGCGCCGCGAGCTGCAGGTGCCCCTCATCGGCTTCGCGGGCGCTCCCTTCACCCTCGCCTCCTACGCGATCGAGGGCGGCCACTCGAGCAACTTCGCGAAGACGAAGGGCCTCATGTACGGCGAGCCGGCGACGTGGCACCGCCTCGCCGGCCTCCTCGCCGACGGTCGTGGCCGACTACCTCCGCGCCCAGGTCGAGGCGGGGGCGCAGGCGCTGCAGCTCTTCGACTCGTGGATCGGCGCCCTCGACGAGGCCGACTACCGCGAGTTCGTCCTGCCCCACGTCCGGCGCATCTTCGACGCCGTCGCCGACCTCGACGTCCCCAAGATCCACTTCGGGACGGGCACCGGGCACCTGCTCGCGGTGCAGCGCGAGGCCGGCGGAACGGTGATCGGGGTCGACTGGCGGACGCCGCTCGACGAGGGCTGGCGGCGCGCCGGCGAGGGCGTGGCCGTGCAGGGCAACCTCGATCCGACGCTCCTCTTCGCCCCCCGCGAGCGCCTCCTCGCCCGCGTGGACGACGTGCTGCGCCGCGCCGGCGGCCGTCCCGGCCACGTCTTCAACCTCGGCCACGGCATCCTGCCCGGCACGCCGGTCGAGGCCGTGAAGGCGGTCGTCGACCACGTGCACGAGGCCACGGCGCGCTGAGCCTGCCGCCTCAGCGGGCCTCGATCAGAAGCCGCGCGGGGGGGAGGCCGTCGGCCTCGGCCACCAGCTCCAGCGCGCCGGCGCCGGTCGGCCGGACGATCGCCTGCGCGACACCCTGGTACGCCCGGCGCGACGGCCCGCGGAAGCCCGCGAGATCGACGGGATCCGCGCTCGCGAGCGCAGCCAGCTCGCCCGGGCCGGTCACCTTCGCCCGGATCTCCGGCCGTGCGCCGGGCACGACGTTGCCCTTCGCGTCCACCACCTCGATTCGTACGTAGGACAGGTCGTTCCGGCTGGCGCGGATCTCGCTCCGGTCGGCGGCGAGGCGCAGCGTCGCCGCGGGCCCCGCGGTCTTCAGCCGGACGTGCGCCCTCGGGTCGCCGGGCGCCACGCAGGAAGCCTCGAGCTCGCCGGGCTCATAGGCCAGCTCGAACTCGGCCCAGTGCTTCTCCGCCTTCGTCGTCGGCTTCTCTCCGATCGCGCGGCCGTTCAGCTTCAGGCTGACCCGATCGCACGAGGAGTAGACGGCGACCTTGAGCGACCTTTCCCTCCTGCCCCGGCCACGTCCAGTGGCTCCGCACGTCCGGCCAGCCCCACACGGCTGACCTTCTCCTTCTTGCCTTCGGGCAGCGGCCGGTGCACGGCGACCTGCAGGACGCCCTTCCGCCAGAGCGCCTCGCGGTAGAAGGACTGCGGCTTGCGGTCGCCCGAGGATGTCGATGTCGCCGCAGCCCGCGACGTGCCACGGCCACGCCGCCGAGGAAATCGCCCGGCTCCTCGCCCTCCACGTACGCGCGGCCGATGCCCGACTCGCCGAGGTAGTCGTAGCCCGGTCCACACGAAGTCGCCGATCACGTACGGCAGCCTGAGGGCCGCGTCCCAGCTCTCGAAGGCCTCGAGCGGGAAGGACTCCGTGCCCGCCATCACCCGCGCCGGCGCCCGCGCGTGGTCCGTCTCGTACTCCTTCCACTGGTAGTTGTAGCCGCCGACGTCGAGGAGGGCGAAGGCGAGGCGTCGGTGTCGGTCCACGGCCGGCCCTTGTGGTCCCAGAAGGCGCAGATCGCGTTCGTCACGCCCCGGGTGGCGTCGTTCTTCCTCACGCCGGCGATGAGCCGCTTCGCGATCTCGAGGCCCGACGGGTCGGCACGCTCGTTGACCTCGTTGCCGATGCTCCAGAGCACGACGCTCGGGTGGTTGCGGTCGCGCCGCACCATCGCGGCGAGGTCCTTCGCCCACCAGTCCTCGAAGAAGCGGTGGTAGTCCTGAGGGTTCTTCGGCCGCTCCCACATGTCGAAGGCCTCGTCGATCACGAGCATCCCGAGCCGGTCGGCCGCGTCGAGGAAGGCCGGGCGAGGGCGGGTTGTGCGAGGTGCGGATCGCGTCGAAGCCGGCGGCCTTCAGGATCTCGACCCGCCGCTCCTCGGCCCGGTCGATCGCGGCCGCGAGCCGAGAGGGCCGTTGTCGTGGTGCACGCAGGCGCCCTTCATCTCGTACGGCTCGCCGTTCACCCGCAGGCCCTTCTCGGCGTCGATCTCGATCCTCCGGATGCCGAACGCCTGCTCGACGCGGTCGACGACGGACCCTCCCGCCACCACCTCGACGACGGCACGGTAGAGGGCGGGTGTCGCCGGGCTCCAGAGCCGCGGCTTCGCCAGGTCCGCGTTCGCCTTCGCCGAAGCGGCGCCCCGCGCCGGAAGGGCGACGGGTACCTCGCCCTGGCCGGCCGCCTCCCCGTCCGGCCCCACGAGCCGCACACGCACTCGTGCGTCGGGCGCCGCCTCGCCGTCGTTCGCCAGGTCCACCGCCACGCTCACGGTCGCGGCAGCGGCCGACACCTCGGGCGTCGTGACGACGACACCCCAGAGCGGCACCCGGAACGGCCCGGTCGTGGTCAGCCAGACGTGCCGGTAGATGCCGGAGCCTGAGTACCAGCGGGTGTTCTGGCCCTCGTTCTTGACGCGTACGGCCAGGACGTTGTCACCCTCCGCGGCGCACGGCGTGAGGTCGAGGGCGAAGGAGGAGTAGCCGTACGGCTGGTGGCCGAGGAGCCGTCCGTTCAGCCACACGTCGGCGTCCATGTAGACGCCGTCGAAGCGCACCTCGACCCGGCGGTCGTCGAGGGCGGGGAGTCGGAAGTGCTTCCGGTACCACCCGGTGCCGCCGACCACCCAGCCGGTGGAGACCTTGCCCGCCGAGAGCACCTTGTCGAATGGCCCGGATCGCTTCACCCCGTCGGGCGACGGCAGGTCCTCGATGCTCCAGTCGTGCGGCAGGTCCACCTCCCGCCAGGACGAGTCGTCGAAAGCGGTCCGGTCCGCCCCGGGCGCGTCGCCGCGGTGGAACCGCCAGCCGGCGTCGAACGGCACGTCGCGCGCCACGCCCGAGGGAGCCACGGGCGGGGCGGCGGCCAGCAGGGACGACGCGAGACCGCCGGCAGCCAGGAAGGGAAGCAGGGCCCGGGGAGTCATGGTCACCTCGATGGAGCGGGCTCGCACGCGGGAGCCCGCAGGAATGCTAAGTCCCGGCTGCGCCATGCGGAACCATCCAAACGGCTCAGGCGAAGCATCCCGGCCACCTCGCCCGGCGCGGGCCGCGGGAGAGGGGTTGCTTCAGAAGAAACTTGGGTCGGCCTTGGGACTCCACGATCGTCCGCGCCTAGATTGAGGGCCAGAGGAGATCCCATGAGGAGAGCGCTGACGGCTTGCCTGGCCCTGGTGCTCGCGACGCCCGCCGCAATCGCCTTCGGCGAAGACGCCGCCGCGGGTCCTCTTCTCGAGGGCGACCGCGTGCGCCTCGCGGCTCCTTCCGTGGGCCCGAAGAGAGTGGTCGGCCAGGTGCTCGCCACGCGTGAGGAGGGCCTCCGCTTGAGGCTGGAGGACGGCCGCGAGGTGGAAGTCCCCCTTGCCGACATCCGGCATCTGGAGGTCGCGCGAGGTCGGCGCTCGAAAACCGTCGAGGGCGCGGCGATCGGCGCTCTCACCGGCGCGGTCGTCCTGGTGGCCGCGCTGATCGCGGACCGGGGAGTCTGCGACGAGGATCTCGGGGGCTGCAAGGCGTACGGAACCGTTGCCGTGATGGGCGCGATTCCCGGAACCCTCCTCGGCGCCCTGATCGGCTCGCAGGTCAAGACGGACCGCTGGAAGAGGGTCCCTCAGCACCAGCGGGCGACGCTGTGCATCGGCCCGACGCCCGGAAAGGGAGTCGCGGTCAGCCTGTCCATCGCGTTCTGATGCGTGGGCGACAGTCGAGCGCGGAGGTGTCTCATGACGAGGCGTGGGCCGACTACAGCCAGGATCGCGGCGAGTATGGTGATCGCCGCGTCGCTCCTCCCCGTGGGCGAGGCCCGGGCTGAGCCGGAGTCCGGAAGGCCGCCGACGATCACAGTGGGAAGCAAGGTCCGTCTCCGGGCGCCGACCGTCGTCAAGGGGAGGATCGAGGGAACCGTGAGCAAGCTGGGGGAGGAGTTCCTGGTGGTCGTCCGGCCCGACCACGGTCCCCAGACCATCTCACGCCAGGCCATCACCCGGCTCGAGGTGAGCACGGGCCGCCGTCGCCAGGCGCTGAAGGGGATGCGGAACGGGGCGGTGATCGGAGGGGTTTGGATGGCCACGGCCTGCGGCCTGTATGCCGATTGCGACGGGTGGGCCTCGCCCATCGCGGGCGGCGCCCTGGCGGGTGCCCTCGTGGGTGTCGGGATTGGCGCCCTCATGAAGAGCGACCGCTGGCAGAGCGTCCCGCTCGATCGGGTGCGGGTGACTCTCACGCCCGCGCCCCGCGGCGTGGGCCTTGTCGTGTCGATCGGTTTCTGAGACGGCCCCACGGGCTGGCGGGGCGGCCTACCGCGTGAGCTTGCGGTACTTGATCCGGTGCGGCTGGTCGGCCTCGACCCCCAGCCGCCGCTTGCGGTCGGCCTCGTAGTCCTGGTAGTTGCCCTCGAACCAGGCCACCTGGCTGTCTCCTTCGAACGCCAGCATGTGGGTGGCGATGCGGTCGAGGAACCACCGGTCGTGGCTGATCACGACGGCGCAGCCGGCGAAGGACAAGAGCGCCTCCTCGAGGGCGCGCAGCGTGTCCACGTCGAGGTCGTTCGTGGGCTCGTCGAGGAGCAGCAGGTTGCCGCCGCTCTTGAGGAGCGTGGCGAGGTGCAATCGGTTCCGCTCGCCGCCCGAGAGGTCCTTCACCTTCTTCTGCTGGTCGGGCCCCCGGAATCCGAACGACGCCGCGTAGGCGCGCGAGTTCATCTCGCGCCGGCCCACCATCACGAGGTCCTTGCCACCGTCCGAGATCTCCTCCCAGGCGGACCGCTCGCCGATCAGGCTGTCGCGGCTCTGGTCCACGTAGGACAGGCGGACCGTCTCGCCGACTCTCAGCTCGCCGGCGTCCGGCTTCTCCTGGCCCAGGATCATGCGGAAGAGGGTCGTCTTCCCCGCCCCGTTCGGCCCGATGACGCCCACGATGCCGCCGCGCGGCAGCATGAAGCTGACGTCGTCCATCAGCATGTTGTCGCCGTAGCCCTTGCGCAGGCCCTGCGCGTTGATGACCACGTCGCCGAGGCGGGGGCCGGGCGGTATCGAGATCTCGCGCTTGTCGTCGCGCTTCTCCGCCGCCTGCTCCTCCGCCAGCATCTCCTCGTACCGGGTGATGCGGGCCTTGCCCTTGGCCTGCCGGGCCCGGGGGGCGAGGCGGATCCACGCAAGCTCGCGCTCGAGCGTCCGCCGGCGGGCCGAGGTCTCCTTCTCTTCCTGGGTCAGCCGCTGGTCCTTCTGCTCCAGCCAGGACGAGTAGTTGCCCTCCCAGGGGATGCCGGCGCCGCGGTCGAGCTCCAGGATCCAGCCGGCCACGTTGTCCAGGAAGTAGCGGTCGTGGGTGATCGCCACGACGCAGCCCGGGAACTCCTTCAGGAAGCGCTCGAGCCAGGCCACCGACTCGGCGTCGAGGTGGTTCGTGGGCTCGTCGAGGAGAAGCATGTCGGCGGGCTGGAGCAACAGGCGGCAGAGGGCGACCCGGCGCTTCTCGCCGCCCGAGAGCGTCGTCACGTCGGCGTCGCCCGGGCGGCAGGCGCAGCGCGTCCATCGCGAGCTCGACCTGCCGGTCGAGGTCCCAGAGGTTCTGCGCGTCGATCTGGTCCTGGAGCCGGGCGAACTCGTCGGCGGTGTCGTCCGAGTAGTTGGCCGAGATCGCCTCGTAACGCTCCAGGATCTTCCGCTTCTCCGCGACCGCCTCTTCGACGTGCTGGAGGACGTTCTTCTTCGGGTCGAGCTGGGGCTCCTGGGGCAGGTAGCCGACGCGGGTGCCCTCGGCGGGGAACGCCTCGCCCGCGAAGTCCTTGTCCACCCCGGCCATGATCCGGAGGAGGGTGGACTTGCCGGCGCCGTTCGCGCCGAGGACGCCGATCTTGGCGTCCCCGTAGAACGACAGCCAGATGCCCTTGAGGATCTCCTTCCCCTGCGGCGTGACCTTGCGCAGGTCCTTCATGGTGAAGATGAACTGTGGCATGCGGGTGGGTGCCTCCTTGCCCGGTCGGGGGCCCGCCGGGGCGCCGGGCCGGACATTCTGACACGGGCCCGGGCGGCTCCCAAGGCGCGGTCGGAACCCCCCACCCTCGTCCTGCGTAAGAGGATGTGAAAGGCGGGATGCGATGGGAGCCCTGTTCGCGCTGCTGGCGCTCGCGGTGGTGCCGTTCCTGATCCTCGGGGTGGCGCTGAAGGTTCTGTTCGCCCTGATCCTGTTGCCGTTCAAGATAGTGGGCGGGCTGCTCAAGGGGCTGGTGGGCCTCGTCGGCGGGCTCTTCGCGTTGGCCGCAGGCGGGATCGGCCTCGTGTTCGGCCTGCTCGCCCTGCTCGTCGTCTTCGTCCTGCTCCCCCTGGCACCGCTCCTCCTGCTGGGGGCGATCGTCTGGCTGGCGCTCAAGGCGTTCAGCCCGGCGGCGCGACCGGCCTGAGCCTTTTGCTCGACGGACCAGAGACTTAGCCCTCCCCGCTCAGGCGACAGGACGGCCGCTGTCCGAGGAGTGGTCGCTCCTGACGGAACTCTGACAATCCCATCGAACCGCCTTTGCTAGCCTGAACTCCGCTCGTGGCGCCTTCTCTCGCGCCGCGCGGAGGCAGCGGTGACCCTGACCTGGAACGGCAAGCGGATCGAGTGGGTGAACGTGGGCTGGTTCGGCGCCCTGCACCTGGGAGCGCTCCTCGCCCCCTGGACGTTCACCTGGACGGGCCTGGGCACGGCGCTGTTCCTCTGGTGGCTCTCGGGCTCCATCGGCATCTGCCTGACGTACCACCGCCTGCTCACCCACCGCGGCTTCCGCATCCCCAAGCCCCTCGAGTACCTCGGCACCCTCTTCGGAACCCTGGCGAGCGAGGGCGGGGCGATCTCGTGGGTGGCCATCCACCGAATGCACCATGCGAAGTCCGACATCTCGCGCGAGGACCCCCACTCGCCGAAGGACGGCTTCATCTGGAGCCACATCGGCTGGATCCTGACCAAGCTCGGCGTCGACTACCGCGAGATGGAGCGGCGCTGGGCCCCCGAGCTCGTGGCCGACCCCGTGCACCGCGTCCTCAACCGCGTCCACTGGGTACCGAACGTCGCCCTCGGCCTCGCGTTCTACGCGTGGGGCGGGTGGTCGCTCGTCGTGTGGGGCGTCTTCCTGCGCCTCGTGGTCACGCTCCACGCGACGTGGTTCGTGAACTCCGCCTCCCACACCTGGGGCTACCGCACCTGGCAGACGAAGGAGGACTCGCGCAACCTCTGGTGGGTGGGGCTCGTGGCCTGGGGAGAGGGCTGGCACAACACCCACCACGCCTTCCCGCGCTCGGCCCGCCACGGCTTCGGGTGGGAGCTGGACATGACGTGGCTGGTCATCCGCGCGCTGGCCGCGACGGGCCTGGCGAAGGAGATCCACCTCCTGCCGACGAACGCCGAGCGCTTCCGCATCCGGCCGGAAACCGAGCCGGAGGCCGCCGCCGCCGCGGCGTAGCATCCCGCGCCCTTTCCTGGGGGCCAGCCGGAACCTCCCCGCACGCCCGGCGGCGCTAGAATCGTCGTGCGATGGACCAATCCCTGCCGGTCGAGCGCGAGGAGGCGTTCTGGTCGGGCGTCGAGAACGCCAGGAGGTTCTTCATGGGCACGGCCGACGTTCAGCAGGCGCTGGAGCGGCTCGCCCACGTGCTCGACGCCAAGGGCATCCCGTACGCGGTCATCGGCGCCATGGCGCTCAACGAGTGGGGGTACCGTCGCGTCACCGTGGACGTGGACGTGCTGCTGACGGCGGAGGGTCTGCGCGCGCTCAAGGCCGAGGTGCTCGGCCGCGGCTACACCGAGAAGTTCCCGGGCAGCCGGGGGTTGCGGGACACCGTCGCGGGGGTGAACATCGACGTCGTCCTCGCCGGCGAGTACCCCGGCGACGGAAAGCCCAAGCCGGTCGCGTTTCCCGACCCGGCAACGGCCGCGGTGAGGGGCCGGCGCGTCGCCCTCCTCGCGCTCCCGACCCTCGTCGAGCTGAAGCTGGCTTCCGGAATGAGCGCTCCGCACCGCCTCAAGGACCTCGCCGACGTGCTCGAGCTCGTCCGGGCCCTCTCGCTGCCGCGGGACCTGGCCGCTTCCCTCGACGGCTCGGTGCGCGCCAAGTACGAGGAGCTCTGGGAGGCCGCCCAGGCCCCCGAACGCGAGTGATCCTCGATCGGCCTTGCCACGACTCCCGGTGCGCCTCGGGTCTGCTACCCTGACCCCGTGCTGAGCTTCACGCCGCCGGACCAGCTGACGGACGCAGAAGGGCGACCCTACTTCCTCTGGGACTGCGACCTGACGCTCGCGCAGTTCCAGCAGGGTCTCCAGGATCCCGATCCCGAGGTTCGGGCCTATCTCGTCGGGAAGCTCATGCGCCAGGCGAAGCCCGACGACGTGTTTCTCTTCGTTCGCCCTCGCACGATCCGGGAGCTGTGGCCGAAGCTGACGCGCTATCTCGGCCGATCGCGGGAGTTCTGGACGTGGCTCTTCGAGACCTGGGAGACCCAGGGCCGTGTCTGGCGATAGGCTGACCCCTTTACAGCGGCGGATCCTCAGGGTGCTGGCCGCTCTGACGCCCCCTTGGACTCTGACCGGCGGCGGCGCGCTCGCCGGCGTCCACCTGGGTCACCGCGAGACCCGGGACCTCGACCTCTTCTGGAGGAACCGCGGAGCGCTGGGGTCGCTCTTGGCTGACGCGGTGGCAGCACTGCAGGGCGACGGCCTCGGCGCGCTGGTCCTGCGGACGGCGCCCTCCTTCGGCGAGCTACGGGTCTCGCACGGAAACGACACCTGCATGGTGGACCTCGTTGCCGAACCGTTCGCGCCCATCGCACCTCCGGAGCGCGCCCTCATCGAAGGCGTGTCCATCGCGGTGGACAGCCGGCACGAGATCCTGGCGAGCAAGCTGGCGACGCTTCTCGAGAGATCCGAGATCCGCGATCTCGCAGACGTACAGGCCCTCCTGGACGCCGGCGGCGACCTCGAGTCGGCCTTGCGCGACGCACCGATGAAGGACGCGGGGTTTTCGCCGCTGACGCTCGCGTGGGTGCTGAAGAGCTACGACCCGCGCCCGGCCGCTCGTGCCCTGGGCTGGAGAGACGCCGACACCCAGGCAATCGTGGCGTTCCGCGAGTGGCTGCTCGAGCGGCTCACGGCCGCGACTGCTCCCGATTAGGCGCGGCCTGGTGCTGATCCCCTTGCCGGGCAACATGAGAATGAGAGCCGTTCAGACGAAGGGCGGTCGCCAGGGCGGGCGCTACTCCGGGCGCACTTCTGTGGCCCCTATTCCCCGATCGCGACCTTCAGCGTCTCGATGCGGGCGTTGACCTGGGCGAGCGAGAGCTTGCGGAAGCGCTCCGGCAGGAAGCGCGTGTCGGTGCACTCCTTGACCGCGAGCAGGTCCATGAGCTCGAGCCTCTCGACGTGGGCCGAGGGGCGGAAGTCCGAGATCGCCTCCGCAATGCACTGCGGCAGCGCCGTCGCCTTCCCCTGGCCGCGCTCTTCCGCGTCCCTCCCCGTCTCGTAGACGCGCAGGGCGCGGACGAGAATGCCCTCCATCTCGTTGCCGCCGATCTGGTCGTTGTCGGGGAGCGTCGGCAGCTCCTCGGGCTTGACGGGCAGCTTCAGCTTGTGGGCCATGGCCGCGAAGAGCGTGGCCCGGCCGGCCGCGTCCCCTGGCGGGAAGAGCGGGATGTGGACGTCGAGGCGCCCCTGCCGCTTCAGGTCCACCTCGACGAGGTCGGGCCGCGAGGTGGCGAAGATCCAGATGATCTTGCCGCGGTTCTTCGTGTCCGACATCTCCTTGGCGAGCATCCCGTAGACGCGCCCCGAGAGCCCGGAGTCGGAGTCGCCTCCGCCGCGCTTGCCCGTCATCTGGTCGGCCTCGTCCACGAAGACGATGACCTGCCCCAGCGCGTGGAGGATCGAGAAGACCTTCTCCAGGTTGCCCTCGGTCGCCCCCACCCACTTCTCGCGGAAGTTCTTCATCTCGACGCAGGGGATCCCGATGTCTCCGGCCAGGCACTCGACGAGGTACGTCTTGCCGGTGCCGATGCGCCCGGTGAGTAGGTAGCCCATCGGGATCGCCATCGTGCGCCCGCGCTTCAGCAGCACCGCGTCCTCGCGCAGCCACGCCTTGGCCTCGTCGTGGCCGGCCACGTCGTCGAGGGTGCGCACCGACTCGAGGAACTCGAGGCGCCCGGCCGCCTCCTTCTCGATGAGCTCCTTCTTCATCCGGGTGAGGTAGGCCCCGGTGATCCGCTCGCCGCTGGTGAGCGCCCGCTTCACGAGGGTGCGGACGGAGACGCGCGAGAGGCCGACCAGCTTGTCGGCCAGCACCTCCCGCGTCACCTCCGAAGCCTTGGCGAACTCGGCCGCGTCGGGCACGAGGTCGAGGACGTACGCGTGGATGTCCTCGGCCCCGGGCAGCGGGATGCGGATCTTGGCGCTGTACGGCGTCTCCACGAGGCTTCGGTTGAGGTCGGCGAGGTTCTCGGTGACGAGGACGGTCGCCACGAAGGCGCTCGTGACCTCGGGGTTGGCGGCCCAGTCCTGGATCTGGATGAGGGTCTGGCTGAGGTCGGCGACGTAGATGGGGTCGCCCTGCGGGGCGATGAAGTGGGCGTAGTCGAGGATGACCGCGACCTTGAGCGGGCTCCCCACCACCTTGCCGTCCTGCACCTTCGCGCGCCGCCGGGCGAAGGCGAGGATGCGGTCTACGATCTCGAGGGCGCGTTTGGGGTCGCGCGGCAGCTGGTCGCGGAGGTCGAGCTTCTCGACCTTGTCGGCGACCACGTCGAACGCGGCGGGCGCGCCGCGGAAGGCGTCGACGCCCTTCAGGAAGCGGAGTACCTCCTCGACGCCCGCGTACGCGTCCGGCCGCTTCGGGTCGGGCGGCTCGATCCGGACGCCTCGACCGCGGTCGTAACGTATGACGACGTCGAACGGCAGGAACATGGTCCCGCTCAGGAACTCGGAGAGCGAGACGAAGTCGGTCCCGCCCTTGCCGTCCGGCGCCGGCACGAGGTCGAAGACGCTGCCGTGGAGGACGAACTGGCTCGTGGCGCCGGCCTTGAAGACCTGGCGCATCTCCTCGGCCCAGGAGGGCAAGGCGACGGCTTTCGCCAAGGCGACGGCTTTCGATGGTTCAGACATGATCAGACCTCCCCTCGGGATCGGGCCGACGGAGTCCCTCGGGGTGCATCATCCCTGCCTCTGGCCGACCCGCGGCGGCGGCCGGCGCGGGGTAGCCTCCTCCTCCGGTTCCTCCGGCGCGCGCGGCAGGGAGGGGACGGTGCCGCTGTCGAGATCGGCCGTGGCCATGTCGGTGAAGAGCTCCGAATGCTGGTCCATCCAGCGCGAGGTCTCGCTGAGGGTGGCCGACACCGAGTCGAGCCGCGCCGAGAGCGCCTCCGGCGAGCCGACGATCGCGCTCTCCTCGCGCACGAGGCGCACCTGCTGCTCGATGCGCTCGAGCTCGGCGTCGATCACCGCGAGGTTGTTGGTGGCCGTGTCGAGGTTGGCGAAACGCTTCTCCTGGATCTCGAGCGTCGCCTTGAGCGAGCGGGCGAGCGCCCCGTCGGGGTCGCCGGCGGCGGCGAGACGCGTCTTCAGGCTGCCGATCCCGGCGTCGAGCTGGCGGCGGTCCACCCGGGCGAGGGTGTCCGTGATCGCCTCGCGCGAGGCGAGCAGGCGCAGGAAGAGCCACAGCATCTGGTTCAGGTTGCCGGCCCGGAAGTCGGCGACACCGCTGTCGGCCGGTGCGTCGCCGAGGCCGAGGACCTCGCGGCAGATGACCACGACCGCCCGGTAACGGGCCTGCGACGCGGGCTCGAGCCGGTCGTAGGCGGCCTTCATCCGGTCCTCGGCGCTTCCGGCGCGGGCGGCGATCCGCTCGGCCTCGACGAGCTTCTGGAAGCGCGCGCTCGCCGAGCGTCCCCCGACGAAGGCCACGATCCCGGCGAGGCCGAGCAGCCAGAAGCCGGGGTTGACGAACCCGGCGAGGCCGAAGGAGACGAGCAGCATCTGGGTGAGCGGCATCGCCCCCAGGACCCGCGTGCGGATCGGGCGCCAGAACGCCGACTTCACGTAGTCCCAGTAGGAGAGCGGCTCGCCCGCCATGCTCTAGCTCCGTCTCACCGCCGGACCTCGACCTCGCGGAACGCCTTCCCGACCTCGGCCACCGCCGCCTTGAACGCCGCCGTCTCCTGGACGGCCATGGGATCGGCGTCGCGCGTCTTCGGGATGCCGTCCTTGAACTCGTGCGCGATGCGGCCCGGCCCCGCCGCCATCACCCACACCCGGTCGCCGAGGTAGACCGCCTCCGCGATGGAGTGGGTCACGATGACCACCGTGGACTCGACCTCGTGCCAGAGGTCCATGATGAGCCGCTGCATCTCGATGCGCGTCGGCTCGTCGAGCGCGGAGAACGGCTCGTCCATCAGGATGATCTGCGGCTTCAGCACCAGGGAGCGCGCGATCGCCACCCGCTGCTGCTGCCCGCCCGAGAGCTGGTGCGGGTACTTCTTCTCGTGGCCGGCGAGGCCGACCCTCCTGATCCACTCGTGGGCGCGGGCCTCCCGCTCCCCGCCGGACAGCCGGAGCTCGTCCTGGTTCAGCTCGAGGCCGAAGGTCACGTTGTCGAGCACCGTGCGGTGGGGGAACGAGCTGTACTTCTGGAAGATCATCCCGCGGTCGCGCCCGGGCCCGGTGACCTTCCGCCCGCGCACGAGGACCTCGCCGCTCGTCGGCGGGTAGACGTCCGAGAAGCCGTGGATGAGGTTCAGGATCGTGGACTTGCCGCAGCCCGAGGGGCCGATGATGGCGATGAACTCCCCGTAGTCGGGGATGTCGTCGATGCGGAAGGTGATGTCCTTGAGCGCGGTGTATTGCGCGGGCGCGCCGGGGTTGAAGGTCTTGGTGACGCCCTTGAACTCGATGACGGGAGGCAAGGAGCTCAACGGTTCGCCTCCCGGTAGGGGAACAGGAACCGCCCGACCACGGCCCACAGCTTGTCGGTCAGGAAGGCCACCATCACGATGAGGACCAGCACCAGGTAGATGTGCTCGCGGGGCCCGCGGCGCTGCGAGGTGATGATGATCCCGCCGAGCCCGCGGCCGACGTCCACCATCTCGGCGAGCAGGATGTAGCTCCAGCCGACGCCGAAGCCGAGGCGCATCGCGTGCCAGATGTCGGGCCAGGAGATCGGCAGCAGCACGTGGCTGACCGCCTGCCCCCGAGTGGCCCCCAGCGTGTAGGCCGTCTTCAGGTACGTGTCGTCCACCGCGTCCACCGCCGCCACGAAGAGCGGGGTGAGGTAGATCGAGAAGGCCAGGGCGAGGAACATGACCTTCTGCAGCTCGCCGGTGCCGAAGAGCGACAAGGTGAGCGGCACCAGGGTGGGGATCGGCAGGTAGGCGCCGAAGATGGTGAGCGGGGTGAAGGCCGCCTTGATCTTCGTGAACGCCCCCATCAGCACCCCGAGGGGGAAGGTCACCGCGACCGCCAGGAGGAAGCCCTCGACGACGCGCACGAAGGAGACCGCGAAGTTGCGCGTGAGCGCGCGGTCGAACCACAGGAGCGGGAAGGAGGCCACCACCTCCGCCGGAGAGGGCAGGATGGTCGGCGAGATGATCCGCTCCTCGGCCGCCCCGCTCGTCACGAAGACCCAGGCGAGGAGGAGTGCCGCCACCGGGAGGAGCCCGAGGGCCCAGAACTGCCAGCCGGGCAGCTCCTCCCGGATCCGCAGGAGCCCCGCCCGGGCGGCGGCGGCCGGCGGCTCCCGCCGCGGGGGCGGGGAGCCGCCGGTCGAGCCCGTCGTCACTTCGCTTCCGGCGGGTAGACCGAGATCTCCACGCGCCGGTTGAGCGCCTGGTTCATCGGGTCGTCGGGGTCGGCGGGCTCGTCCCATCCCTTGCCCTCGACCGTGAACTTGTTCGGCTCGAAGTTGTACTTCTTCACGAGGGCCTGCTTCACCGCCTCGGCGCGGTCGGTGGAGAGCTGCTTCACGTCCTCGAAGCGGGTCCCCTTCCCCTTCATCGACGAGTCGGTGTGACCCACCACCGCCACCACCCCGCGCTCGTACTGGCCCACCAGGCGGGCCACCTTCTCGAGGGTGGCGGCGACGCTCGGGTCGTAGAGCGTGTTGGCGATCGTCTTGCCGTTCTCGTCGTGCTGCGGCTCGAAGACGTTCGCCGAGTTCGGGTAGAAGTTGATGCGGATCGTCTGGGTGAGGATCGGCGACTCGGCCGACATCTTCTTGTAGGTGGTCGGGGTGAAGGTGGAGCGGCTCTCGTCCTTCTGGTGGGCGAAGGAGCCGGCCTTGTCGAGGTCCTGGACGACGGAGAAGTCCATCACCTCGTCGAATCGGGCCGGGGTGTCGAGGAGGCCCAGCTCGCGGTAGACGAAGGTGACGTTCTTCCAGGTCCGCTCGAAGTTGGCGGGGTCGTTGGCGTTCAGGAAGAAGGCCTTGTTCTCGGCGAAGTTCGTGGAGTGGGCGTCGTTCGCCATGGCGCGGACCTCGTCGGCCTGCATCCCGTAGCCCTCGGCCATCCACTGGTAGGCCTTCTCGCGCTGGGTGGCGTCCTTCAGGCGGTCCATGCCGTCGAAGATGCCGGCGACGAGGCCCTTGATCACGTCGGGGTGGTCCTTGGCGAAGTCGGCGCGAGCCGCCCACACGTCGGCGATCAGCTTGTTGGCCTCCGCGGTGGTGGTGAGGACGCGCGTGCCCTTCACCTTCTCCGGGATGTTGTAGATGTCGGGGGCCCACGACACGCAGGCGTCGATCGACTTGTCGGCCACGAAAGCGGCGGCCGCCTCGAAAGCGGTGGCGGTGAACTTGTGCTTGACCGACGAGGGCTGGACGCCCGCGTTCAGCAGCAGGTTGTTGATGAAGTACTGCGAGGGCGAGTTCTGGGCGTAGACGACCGTCTTGCCCTTGAGGTCGGCGACGGAGGCGATCTTCCCGCGCACGACGATGCCGTCCCCGCCCGAGGACCAGTCGACCTGCTGGACGACGCGGGGTGCGCTCCGCGAGTCCTTCATGAGGTCGGGGGCGAACAGCACCATCATGTCGAGGGTGCCCCAGAGCACGTGGCTGTCCCCGGCGGCGAAGGCGTCGCGTGCCACCACCGGGTCGTCGATGAGCTTCAGGTTGACCTTGAAGCCGTACTTCTTCGCGAAGATCGAGTCGGCGTTCGGGGCGAATCCGCCGTTCGCGGCCACGATGGGGAGCCACCCGATCCACACGTTGATCGGGAAGTTGACCACCTTCTGCTGCGGGTCCCACTTGTAGGCGGAGACGCCTTTCACCGGCGGGAGCTTCTCGCCGGGGACGTACTTGTACTCGCTGACCGTGGTGATCCCCTTGGCGTCGGGCGCCTCGACCTTCTTGAACTCGTCGAGGTTCACCTGCTTGCCGGCGTCCCGGCCGCCGGGGGCCAGGAGGTCGCGGAAGTAGTACGCGGCGCCGGCGATGCACGCCAGCACGAAGAGGAACAGGACCAGCTTCCCGAGCACGGTCGGGCCGACCTTCGGCTGCTCTTCCATCTCCTTCTCCGTTCTCCTGTCAGCGGGCCCTCGCGGCGGGCCCCGATCAACCCTGCTTCTCCGGCCCCATCTCCTTCGCCGCGGGCGGCGGCGGAGCCGCCCCTTCGGCGGCCTTCTCGGCCGGCACGTCGATCCCGTAGGCGGCGGCGAACTCTGTGAGCGCGGCGTCGGCGAGGGCCTGCTGCTCGGCCTCCAGCAGCTCGAACTTGGTCGTGTCGATGCTGGAGGCGGCCACCCGCGCCTTCCCGGCCGCCTTGTCGCGCCGCTCGGTCAGGTACTCCTCGACCCGGTTGAGCGTGTCGCCGGAGCCGCCGATCGAGGACACCATGCCGGTCGCCATCTCCTGCAGCTCGGCCTGGGCCTCGAGCATCTCCGTCTCCGTCATCATGCGCTTGAGCTTCTCGATCTTCTCCTGCGCGTCGCGGACGGAGATGTCGCGGGACTTGACGAGCTTCTTGTAGGTGTCCTCCGCCGCCTCGAGCTGCTTGCGGTTCTCGTCGAGCTGCTCCTTGACCGTCTTGAGCTGGAGGGCGTACTGCCCCGCCGCGTTGCGGTTGCCGACCTTCAGGTTGGCCGCCGCCTTGGCCGCGTACTCGCGCTCCTGCGTCTCGAGGTTCTTCACCTGGCGCAGCAGCCGCTCGCAGAAGCCGGCGTGGTTGGCGAGGTTGTCGTTGAACCGCGCGATCTGCGTGCGCAGGTTCTCCTTCTCCGCTTCGATCAGGGCCCTGGGGTTCTGGCGCTCGAGGCCGGAGATGAAGAGGCTCAGGAACCCCTTGAAGAGGTTCGCGATACGGCTGAACATGGCGGCTTCTCCTCCAGGCGACCGGGCCGGCCCGGTCCCCGCACCATCGAGAGAGTACGAAACCCCGCCGGACGGGGTTGCACCGGAACGGAGGCTAGCAACCAACCCGGGACGCGTCAATCGGGTTGGCGACTACTCCAGGACGACGACCTCGTGGTCGGAGACGCTGTCCAGGTGGAATCCGATCCAATCGCCCTCGACGGCGCACGGTGCCTCGCTCCCCGCCACGAGCCGGCGGGCCCGGGTGGGCGCGAGGTCCGGCGTCGCTACGCGAACTCGGAGAGGGCCGACAGGGTACACCTCCGTGGCGTACGGCCGGAACGCCGCCGGGTTCGTGAGGTTGACGACGTGGAGGACGAGCCGGCCGGGCTGACGATAGAGGTGGACGTCCAGGAAGCCCGGCCCCTCGACCGAGAGCGGCATGGGCCGTCGCGAGGCCCAGCGCACGAGGTTCGCGATCAGCCGGCCGTGGTCGGGGATGCGGTCGCGGCCGAAGCAGCGGTCGAGGTCCGCGGGCAGGTAGGCGACCCGGCCGCGTCCGGCCGCGACATCGAGCACGAGGCCGGGAATCGCCGTCCGAGGCTCGCGCATCCAGACGTTCTCCGGGGGCGACTGCGGCGAGTCCGGCACGAGCGTGAGCAGGACCTCGGCTCCCGCCGGCACCCGCACGATCTCGACGCGCCCGCCAAAGGGCAGGAGGTCGGTGTCCTCGAAGCCGGAGAGCGCGGGCGAACGGCTCTTGTCCGAGGCCATGCGCAGGTAGCTGTGGCCCTCCCCGCTCGCCCACGGCGAGGCGGCCGGGCCGCCTTCAGAGCCGCGGTGCTCGCCGGTGGCGTGGGCGCCGAGGATCCCCGCCAGCGCGAAATCGGCGCGACGCCGTCCCTCGTCGTCGTAGAGGCTCGTCTCGCCCGTCGCCACGAGCCCGCCGCCCGCCTCCACGAAGCGCGAGACCGCCGCGCACTGCGCGTCGGACATCGCGGCGAGGCTCGGCAGGACGAGCACGTCCAGCTCCGGCGCGTCGCGCGCGACGTGGTCGGCGTGGACGGCCCGCCAGGGGATGCGGTGAAGCGTCAACGCCTCGGCCGTGCCGGCGAACGGCGCCATGGCGCGAGTCGCCGAATCGCCTCGTCCGTACCAGTCGATGTTCGCCTCCGACCACGCGACCCCCACCGTGGCGATGGGCCTCCGGTCGAAGAGGTACGCTTCGTTCTCGGCGTGCCAACGGGAGAGACGCTCGGCGGTTCGCAGCTGGCGCCGGTCGTCCTGGCTCGCCCCGAGGTGGTGCCACCAGGGTTGGATGCCGGCGGCCATCCCGCAGGCGGCCCAGAGCCGGGCCTCCGGCTCGGGCTTGGCCGCCTTCCTGAACATCGGCCGCGTCGGGCCCAGGTAGAGAGCCGTGCTTTCGGCGACGGGCTTGTCCCAGCCGAGGACGCCGTGGAGGATCTTGCCGGCCCTGGAGTTCGTCTCGAAGCCCTCTCCCGTCCGGCGTGCCTGCCAGTCGAGCATCACGATCGGGCTCCGCGACCACAGTGCCTTCGGATCGCGGAAGTCCCCGCACATCTGCGACGGGTCTCCCTGGCACATCCCGAGCCAGTGGCAGTCCGGGCCGCCCGACTCGTGCGTCACGCGGTTGTACGCGTCCCAGATCTCCGTCCGTCTCACGTAGCTCCAGCGGATCCAGTCGCGATAGGCCAAGTCGTCCCAGTCCACACGGGTCGGGAGATCCCGCGCCGCCGTCCGGCGGAAGGCCTCCCGACAGTGGTCGCAGTAACAGACCTCCCGCTGGCCAAGCCCGCTCCAGCTGTTGTCGGTGAAGCCGTCGGGACGGTAGCGCTCGCCGATCTCGCGCAGGATGGCGGGCACGCACTCCCTGACCCACGGACCGTTCACGCAGACCGTGTACAGGCCGCCCGACTCGAACGGCTGGCCGGCGGCGTCGCGGGCGAACCAGTCCGGGTGGTCGCGAAAGACGTCCTCGTACGTGCGGGTCGAATCCATGCGCGCCAGGACCGTGAGGCCCGCGCGCCGCGCGGCACCCAGGATCTCTCCGAAGAGGTCCCGGTCGCCGAGTGCCCTGGCGCGATGGTGCCAGGGGAGGCGCGATCGGGTAGAACGCGACGATCCCGCCGGCGTTCACGATCACGCCCTCGGCCCGCACGCGCGCCCAGTAGTCCGCCCAGAGCGCCGCGTCGTAGGTCGCGGGGTCCTGCTCGTTCAGGTTCGTCTGCACGAAGCGTCGGGTGCGCAGAAACCAGGGCGCGGGAGAGCCGTTCGCCTCGCCGACATCCGTCGGCGCCACCGCGGACGCCGCCGACGCGGACCGCGGACGCGGCGGCGGCCGCACCGGCCGAGACGCCCAGGAAAAGACGGCGCGACACCCTCCGGGCCACCGTTCGCCTCCTTCCGCGTACGTGCCGGGGCTCCACGATGGTGGGCGTCCCCGGTCGTCTCCTCGCCCGCCTACTCCCGCGGGTGAACCGTCTCCGGCCGGAGCGGGAACTTCACCGGCCGTCCGTCCCGCTGCGAGCGGTAGATGGCCGTGAAGATCTCGACGGTCTTCCGCCCCTCTTCGCCGGGGACCATGGGCTCGCGCCCCTCGAGGATGGCCTGCAGGAAGTCCCGGATCTGCAGGCGGTGGTAGTGCTTCGTCGCGTCGATCGTCTGGAAGAAGTCGGCGTCCTCCTTCTGCCAGCGCGCGAGCCTCTCCTCCTCGCCCGGCACCTTCCAGACGTCGTTGATCGGCGGCTCGGTCACCGTGGTCATCCCGGCGATGAACATCGACCCGCCGTCCGTCTGCACGCCCACCGTGGCGCCGTTCGAGCCGTGCACCCAGACCTTGCCGAAGAGACCCGGGTTCTGGGAGTTGCTCACGACGATGTTGCCGAGGGCCCCGCTCCGGAAGCGGAGGACGGCGATCGACGTGTCCTCGACCTCGATCGTCGGGTGGTTGAGGTTCGCCCAGACCCCGTAGAGCTCGTCGACCTCACCCATGAACCACTGCAGGAGGTCGATCTGGTGGGGGGCCTGGTTGACGAGGACGCCGCCGCCCTCGCCGTCCCAGCTGCCGCGCCAGGGGTCGCTGCGGTAGTACGCCTCGTCGCGCCAGCCCAGCAGGGTGACCGTGCCGAGGACCGGCCTTCCGATCTTGCCGTCGTCGATCGCCTGGCGGACGCGCAGCACGGGCGCGTACAGGCGCCGCTGGCTGATCATGGCCAGCGTGCGGCGGCCCGCGCGCGCGGCGCCGATCATCGCGTCGCAGTCCTCGAGGGACGAGGCCAGGGGCTTCTCGACGATCGCGTGGGCGCCGGCCCGCAGCGCGGCGATCGTGACGGAGGCGTGGGCCGGGTGCGGCGTCGCGACCACGACCGCCTGCACACCCGCGCCGACCATCTCCTCGACGCGGGTGAAGGACCTCACCCGGTACTGCTCGCCGAACGCACGAGCCTTCGCGGCGTCGCGCCCGCACACCGCCACGAACTCGGACTCCGGGATCGCCGCGAGCGCCTCCGCGTGGATGTGGGCCACCTTGCCGCAGCCGACGACCGCCGTCTTCAGCTTTTCCATGCACGGCACTACGGCCTCAGGATCACCTTCATGAGGCCCGGCTCCTTGCGATAGAGGCGGTCGAACCAGGCGGCGCCCTCGGCGAGCGGCGCCACCGCGGACCGCATCGCGTCCACGTTCACGACCCCGCGCTCGATCATGGCGAGCGCGGCCGGGTACTCGCCGGCGATCGCGCAGCTGCCCTGCAGCCGCAGCTGCCGCGTGACGACCGCCTGCAGCGGGATCTCGACCGACGGCGACAGGTTGCCGACGAGCGTCACCGTCGCTCCCCGACGCACCACCTCGATCGCGGTCCTCACCGTCGCCGCGATCCCCACCGCCTCGAAGGCGACGTCGGCCCCGCGGCCGTCGGTCGCCTGCGCCACCGCTCGCACGACGTCGTCGCTCTGCGGGTCGAGGGCCACGTCGGCGCCCAGCTTCCGGGCGAGCTCCCGCCTCTCCGGCTCGAGGTCCACGGCGAAGACGCGCGCGCAGCCGGCCGCGCGAAGCACCTGCACGAGGCAGAGGCCGATCATCCCGGCGCCGACCACCACCGCGGTGTCGCCCACGGCGATCGGCGTCAGGCCCACCGCGTGCGCCGCCACCGCCACCGGCTCCACCATCGCCGCCTGCTCGAAGCTCACGCCCGCGGGCAGCCGGTAGAGGATGTGCTGCGGCACCGCGACGTGCTCGGCGAAGGCCCCGTCCCGTCGGTACTCGCCCGGCGAGACGCCGAGCACCATGCGGCCGTCGCTCAGGTTGTAGAGCCCCCGACGCGTGTACCAGTCGTCCAGACGGTAGATGGTCGAGTCGAACGTCACCCGGTCGCCCGCGGCCCAGCCCCGGACGGCGGGACCCGCCTCGGCGACGACGCCCGCGGCCTCGTGCCCCATGATCAGCGGCGGCCGCCGGCGACCGGTGCTGCCGTCGAGGCCGTGGACGTCGCTGCCGCAGATCCCGCAGGCCTCGACCTTGACGAGGACCTCGTCCGGGGCGATCTCCGGGCGCGGGCACGTCCTCGTAGACGAGCTTCGTGTACTCCCTGAGAACGAGCGCCTTCATGTCCGCTCCCCCTACTCGCGGAGTTCCGCTTCCGGAGATCCTACCCTCAGGTCGGCGTGGGCTCATGCGAGACGATAAACGCGGGGACAGCGGGGACAAAACAACCAGGCGCCCCAACTCGCCCGCCAGAAAAATGTTCCGTGAGAACCTCTTTGCCTCCTATGACGTACATCCACTCGAGCGGGCGAGAACGCGCCCCTTGAGGAGGCGGCATCATGGCAGGCCCAGTGACGATCCAGCACTTCGACGG
This sequence comes from uncultured Acidobacteriota bacterium, assembly GCA_963697835.1. Lineage (GTDB taxonomy): Bacteria > Acidobacteriota > Vicinamibacteria > Fen-336 > Fen-336 > DATBSL01. Next base: position 2,006,535 of record CAVOPG010000002.1, read on the forward strand.
GCTCATCGAGGAGGCGCGCCGCGAGGGCCGCGAGCGTCACTCCGGCGAGCACCGCGCCGTCAACCCGCGGCCGAAGGGCCTCGAGCCGATCCTGACGCTCGGCAACTACGGCTTGACCGACGTGGACGCCACCGTCCGGAAGCGGCGCGGAGTGGCCTTCCCCGCTTCGGTGGCCTTGCACACCGCGGCCGCTTTGGCCGTCGTGATCGTTCCACTGCTCCTGGCCGATGCGCTCCCGCAGCCCGACGCCGGCGTCCGGGCATTCTTCGCGAGCCGATCGCGGCCCCGCCGCCGCCGCCTCCTCCCCCGCCGCCCGCGGCACGCTCGGCCGCCGCGGCGCGCGTCGTCCCCAAGGCGCCCACGGCGACCCCTGCCGGCTTCGTCGCGCCCATCGAGGTGCCGACCGAGATCAAGCCCGAGGAAGGCCTCGACCTCGGCGTCGAGGGCGGAGTGGTCGGGGGAGTCGAGGGTGGCGTGCCGGGCGGCGTCGTCGGCGGGGTCGTCGGCGGCCTTCCCGATGCGCCCCCCCCGCCACAGGCGATGCCGGTGCGGGTGGGCGGCGACATCCGCGAGCCGCGCAAGGTCGTGGACGTGGCGCCCGTCTACTCCGAGATCGCGCTCCGGGCGCACGTCGAAGGCGTGATCATCCTCGAGGCCACGATCGACCCCCGCGGGCGGGTGGCCAACGTCACCGTGCTCCGGGGCGTGCCGATCCTCGACGAGGCCGCGCTCGAGGCAGTGCGCCAGTGGGTCTACACGCCCACGCTGCTCAACGGCGATGCCGACGCCCGATCATCATGACGGTGACGGTGAACTTCCGATTCAGGAACAAGGGCTGAGATCGTTCCCCACCCCGCTCGCGCGCGGCCACGGCCTTCCCCGAGGGGGCCGTGGCCGTTTCCTTGTCTACAGCGTGTCGACCCGGATGCGGCGTGCCGGCAGGCCGAGCACGTGGGCGGCGAAGGTCTCGTTGAAGAGGGCGCCCGGGCGCCGGTCCCGCAGTTGCTCGACGGCCTGCGCGCCCGTCATGCCGAGGTACGTGAGCGCGGTGGCGATCACGAGCACCGAGCGGTTGAGGCCCATGCGGCAGTGGACGAGCACCCGGCGGTTGTCGGACACGAGACCGGCCACGAGGCGGCCCAGGGCCTCGATCTTCGCGAGGTCCGGCAGGTCCTCGTCGAGGATCGGGTGGTAGACGTAGAGGATCCCGTTCGGGGCCTCGGGGATCCCGGCGTCCACCTCGCCGTCCATGTCCACGATCGTGTCGATCCCCCGCTCGCGCAGCGCCTCCCAGTCCTCGATGTGGCCGGAGACGTAGAGGGTCCCCGCGGGATTGACGGCGACGATGTCCACGTCGACAAGTCTGCCATCGCGCCCGGCGACCGGCAAGGTCGGCGTCAGGGCCGTGGAGCGCCGGGCGCCGCGGCCTGTCGGTCGAGGAACGCGAGAAGCTCCGCGTCCACCGGGGCCTTCGGGTCGAGGGCCAGGGCCTTCGTGATCGCCCCCCGCGCCTCGCTCCAGCGCCGCTCCCGGGCGAGGATGGCGGCGAGCCGCAGCCACGCGGCGACGCTTTCCGGCTCCAGTCGCACGAGCGCCTGGTGCGCCTCCTCCGCGCGCCGGTAGTCGCGCCGGTCGAGGGCGAAGTTCCCGAGGGCCTCCCACGCCCGCGCGTCGCCCGGGAAGGCCAGGACCGCGGCGTCGATCGTGCGCGCGACGCGCTCGGGCTGGACGGCGGCGACGTAGCGGTCGGCCATCGCGTGGAGGAACGCGGCCTCCGCCGCTCCCCCGGACGGCGCTCCCGACAGGGCCGACCGCACGTCCTCCCCCGCCCCGACCATCTCGGCGTAGAAGCCGGCGGCGAGGCGGGCCGCCTGGGCCGGCCCCATCACGTTCCGGCGCGGCGCCACGAACTCGATGTAGGGGTGGTCGTCGGTGTTGATCGGCGTTCCGGAGGGGAAGGCCTGCCGGTCCTCGACGAGGCGCAAGATCCCGGCGCGCCCCATCGTCCAGGTGGCGGCGAGCGTCGGCGCGTCCGCGAAGACGCCGGTCGCCCGCAGGTCCCCGCCGATCCCGGGATCGGCGAAGGCCCGCTCGAGCCTCGGCCAGTCCAGGCGGTGCGGCTCCCGGCTTCCCACCAGCAGCAGGTCGGCCGCGAGGTTCTTGACACCCGCCTCCGGCCCGACCGGCGGGGCGAGCCACAGCGAGACGTGCGGGAAGACGGACACGAACGTGGCGAGCTCCACCTTCACGTCCGCCGGCTCGAGGCTGTAGTAGTGGAACCACTGGGCGAAGATCCCGCCCGGGGCGAGGTGCGAGAGCGCCGCCTCGTGGAACTCGCGGGTGAAGAGGTTGGAAACCCCGGAGATCCACGCGTTCGAGGGCTCCGAGACGATGACGTCGTAGCTCCCGCGCGAGCGGAGGATGTGGTTGCGCGCGTCGCGGAAGGCGATGCGGAAGCGGGGGTCGTCCTTCAGCCGGCCGCTGAGCTCGGTGAAGAAGGGCGCGGCCTCCCAGGTGGCCGGCTCGATCTCCACGCACTCGAGGGACGAAAGCGGGTAGAGGGCGGCCGAGGCCGCGCTGGCGCCCGAGCCCCAACCCACCACGAGCACCCGGCGGGCCGCGGGGTGAAGGAGCATCGGCACGTGGGCGACGAACTTCTGCTGCACGACGTCCTCGGCCCCGCTGCCGGCGTCGGTCTTGCCGTTGATGGAGAGGAAGCGCCGCGGGCTGCTCACGGGCGCCGAGACCGCGACGACCGCCTCTTCCCCCTCCCGATAGAAGAGGAGCGTGCGCTCCTCGCGCAGCCAGGCGGCGAGACGGAGAGGCGAGTCGATCTGGTGCGCCCACTCGAGCCCGTAGCGGTGGACGCCGGAGGTCACGAGCACCGGGTCCCAGGGCTTCCAGAGCGGGACGAGCGCGCCCGCTGCCGCGACCGTCCCGAGGAGGACGGCGGCCTGCGCGACGGGCCTCGCGCCGGCGGCGGCGGCGAGGGCCCAGGCGCCGCCGGCGAGGAGCACGCCGGCGAAGGCGAGGTACGGGGGCTGGAGGCCGAGGCGGGGGACGAGCAGCAGGTTGGCGGCCGCCGCGCCGGCGATGGCCCCGGCCGTGTTCCAGGCGTACAGCCGCCCCGAGGCCCTCTGCGCTCCCGCGGTCGCCGGGATCGGTGAGGTGCAGGAGGAGCGGGAACGTGAGGCCGAGGGCCAGCGTGACCGGCAGCATGGTCGCGAGGCAGAGGGCGAGGCCGGCGGCCTGGTGCGCCGCGAACGAGACGGGCAGCACGGAGAGGGCGGCGAGGTAGGCGATCGGCAGCTCGCCGATCGCCCACTGGCCGGCGAGCACGGCGAGGCCTGCTCCCACGAAGAGGATGCCCACGGCCCGGGCGGGCCGGACGACGCGGCCACGCACCCGCCCGTAGATCGCCGAGCCGAGCGCGATGCCGAGCAGCACGGCGAGCAGCATGACGTTGAAGGCGTACACCGACGAGCCGATGACCAGGGCGTACGAGCGCGTCCAGAGCACCTCGACGCCGAACGTGGCCGCGCCGGAGGCGAAGGCGAGAGCGGGGCCGAGGGCCGCGCCGGGCCGAGGCGCGGCGGCGGGGCCGGTCCCTCTCTCGTCGAGCGTTGCCTCGCCGGGGGCATCGGCCCGATCTCGATCGCCCAGCGCCGCGCCACGCCTCCCACGAAGAGGCTCGTCGCCGCCGCGACCACGAGCGTCCCCCGCACGCCGAGGGCCGGCACGAGGACGAACGGGGCGAGCGCCACCCCGAGCGCGCCACCCAGGGTGTTGAGGAGGTAGAGGCGGCCGAAGCCCGCGTGCACGTCCGCGCCGGCCCGGGCGAGGAACGCAACCGCGAGCGGGACCGTCGCGCCGAGGAGGACGGTCGGCGGGAGCGAGCACCAGCGCGGCGAGGAGGGCGATGCCGACGTGCTCCAGGGGACCGGTGAGGCCGGCGCGAGCGACGAGCGTGCCGTAGGCCCAGGGAAGGGCGCGCAGGAGCGGCAGGGTGAGGAGCGCCGCCGCACCCGTGGCCAGCTCCACCCGCGCGTAGGCGCGCAGCGGGTCGCTGGCCGTCCGGCGCGCGGCGAGGGCGCTCCCGACGGCGAGCCCGCCCATGAAGACGGCCAGCACCATCGCCACCGCCGAGGTGGTGCCGCCGAAGATGAGGCCGAACGACCGCATCCAGAGCGACTCGTAGACGAGGGCGGCCGCCCCGGAGAGAGCCACCAGGAGGGGAAGCGCCCGCGCGGTACGGGCGGCGGACGGCTCGTTCCTCGGGGCAGGCATCGTGCGGATCGGAATCTAGCAGATCGGCTAGAATCCCGCTTCCGTGCCCCACCCCGCTCCCGATCCCCGAGAGGCCCTCGCGGCGGCGCTCCGCCGCCTCCAGCCTGCCGACGAGGAAGAGGCGCGCGATCGCGACCACATCCTCGCCTTCGTCCTCCGCCACGAGCACCCGTTCGACCGCGCGATCCTCGAGGGTCACCTGACGGGCAGCGCGATCACGGTCTCGGCCGACGGCGCGCGCGTGCTGCTGCTCCACCACCGCAAGCTCGACCGCTGGCTGCAGCCGGGCGGCCACGGCGACCCCGGGGAGACGACCGGCGAGGAGGTCGCGCTGCGCGAGGCCTTCGAGGAGAGCGGTATCTCCGGCCTCGCCCTCCACCCCGCGGCGCCGCGCCCGCTCGACGTCGACGTGCACGACATCCCGGCGCGCGCGAGCGAGCCCGCCCACGAGCACCTCGACCTGCGCTACCTCGTCGTGGCCCCCGAGGACGCGGTCGTCGCCCCCGACCTCGCGGAGCTGCACGAGATCCGGTGGGTGCCGTGGGACGAGGTCGCGGCCGCTCGGTCCCGACCACGGCCTGCGCCGCGCGCTGGCCAAGGCCCGCGCTATGCGTCGCTCCCCGCCGAGGTAATCCGATGAGCGCCCTCGCTCGACTCTCCTGCGCCTCCTCCCTCGTCCTCGCTTCGCCAGCCCGCCCCGCGCGGCCGCGCCGCCGCGCCGCGCCGGCGAAGCCGGCCGTCATCAAGCCCGCCGACAACCTCGACGACCGACGGCATCCCCGAGATCCCGGCCGCGATCGCCGAGGCGGTCGGCCGCTACACCGAGTTCCGCTCCGCCGGCCTCGCCGGCTGGCACCCGACGAAGCGCGAGATGCTGATCAGCACGCGCTTCGGCGACACGCCGCAGATCCACGAGGTGCGCTTCCCGGGCGGCGCGCGCCGGCAGCTCACCTTCTTCCCCGACCGCGTGGGCGGCGCGAGCTGGCCCCGTCGCTCGGCCGACTACTTCCTCTTCGACGAAGGACCGCGGAGGCGACGAGTTCAGCCAGATCTTCCGCTTCGACGTCGCCACCGGCGCGATCACGATGATCTCCGACGGCGGCCGCTCGCAGAACTACCTCGGCCCCTGGTCGCACTCCGGCGACCGCATGGCCTTCGGCTCGACCCGCCGGAACGGCGCCGACCGCGACATCTACGTCGTGGACCCGAGGGACCCGGCGACGACACGCCTCGTCCTCGAGGTGAAGGGCGGCGGCTGGGGGCCGTCCGACTGGTCGCCCGACGACAAGAAGCTCGCTGGTGATCGAGGAGATCTCGGTCAACGAGAGCTACGTCTGGATGGTGGACGTGGCGACGGCGCGAAGACCCTCGCTCACCCCGAAGGGCGGCGAGGAGAAGGTCGCCTACGCGAGGCGCGCGGTGGAGCGCCGACGGCAAGGGCCTCTACGTCACGACCGACCGCGAGTCGGAGTTCCAGCGCCTCGCGTACCTCGACCTCGCCACCGGGAAGCACACCTACCTGACGTCGCACATCCCCTGGGACGTGGAGAGCTTCGCCCTCTCGCCCGACGGGAAGACGATCGCGTTCGAGACGAACGAGGAGGGCCTGAGCGTCCTGCACCTGCTCGACACCGCGAGCGGGAAGGAGAAGCCGGCGCCCAAGCTGCCGGTCGGCCTCATCGGCGGCCTCGAGTGGCACAACAACGGCCGCGACCTCGGCCTCGGTTCTGACCTCGGCCCGCTCGCCCGCCGACGTCTACTCCGTGGACGTCACGACCGGCAAGCTCGAGCGCTGGACGGAGAGCGAGACGGGCGGGCTGAACGCCGCCGCCTTCTCCGAGCCCGAGCTCGTGCGCTGGAAGAGCTTCGACGGGAAGACGATCTCGGGCTTCCTCTACAAGCCCGCCGCGCGCTTCACCGGCCCGCGTCCGGTCATCGTCAACATCCACGGCGGGCCGGAGGGCCAGTCGCGGCCCGGCTTCCAGGGCCGGAGCAACTACTACCTCGACGAGCTGGGCGTCGCCATCCTCTACCCGAACGTCCGCGGCTCCACGGGCTTCGGCAAGACCTTCGTGAAGCTCGACAACGGGAAGCTCCGCGAGGACTCGGTCAAGGACATCGGCGCGCTCCTCGACTGGATCCCCACGCGCCCGGACCTCGACGCGTCGCGCGTCATGGTCACGGGCGGCAGCTACGGCGGCTACATGACGCTCGCGGTCGCCACCCACTACGACGCGCGGATCCGCTGCTCGCTCGACGTCGTCGGCATCTCGAACTTCGTGACCTTCCTGCAGAACACCGAGGCCTACCGCCGCGACCTGCGCCGGGTGGAGTACGGCGACGAGCGCGACCCGGCGATGCGGGAGTTCCTGCAGCGGATCTCGCCCGCCAACAACGCGCAGAAGATCACGAAGCCGCTCTTCGTCGTGCAGGGACGGAACGACCCGCGCGTGCCCTACACCGAGTCGGAGCAGATGGTAGCGACCGTGAAGCGGAACGGCGGCGCCGGTCTGGTACCTCCTGGCGAGCGACGAGGGCCACGGCTTCGCCAAGAAGAAGAACCAGGACTTCCAGCTCTACGCGACGGTGGCCTTCGTGAAGGCCCACCTGCTGAACTAGGAGCGGTTCGATGGCCGGCCCCGAAGATCTCGAGAAGCGCGTTCGCGAGCTGGAGGGGGAGGTCCGCCTCCTCCGGGGCCGCCGGCCGGGGCGCGTGCGCTACCGCAGCGCGGCCGCGATCGGCAACGTCCCCCTCGTGTCGATCGCTCTCGGTCCCGATCTCGAGAGGGGCGAGTGGCGCGGGCACGCGCGCGGTGTCATCGCGATCGGCGACATGGCGACGGGAGTGGTCGCGATCGGCGGCCTCGCCACCGGCGGCGTCTGCCTCGGCGGCGTCTCCCTGGGCCTGGCGAGCTTCGGCGGCCTGGCCCTCGGCGTGCTGCTCGCCGTCGGCGGCCTGGCCGTGGGCGGCACGGCGGTGGGCGGCGCGGCGGCCGGTCGAATCGCGTTGGGAGGCGGAGCGGCCGGCGAGTACGCGTGCGGCGGAGGCGCCTTCGGCACGCACGTCGTCTCCCCGACTCGCCGCGACCCCGAGGCCGAGGCGTTCTTCCGGGAGCGCGGCCTCGAGTGGCTCTGCCCGTCGCTGCCGCGGCAGCGGCCCTGATCCCCGCTCGCCGCCGGCTGGCCTCGGGGCATGGGGCCCCCGGCCGAGGCTCTCGGGCTAGCCGCCCGCCGCGGCTTGCGGGCCACGAAGGCCTGCAGGAGCTCGCGCGACGTCTCGTCCAGGTCGAGGAAGCGGACGGCCACGCCGCGCGGGTGGTCGGGGGACTCGGGGTCGGCGAGGGAGACCCTCACGATCTCGACCTTGAGTGCGATCTCCACCCGCGCGGGCAGGAGGAGCACCTTGAGGACGTGCGTCTCGCCGGCCGAGACCGGCGCGCGCGTGGTCAGGTAGGCACCGGTGACGCTCACGTCGGCGAGCCCCACGATGTGGGCCCGCTCGCCGACGGCGAGGATCGCCCCCCGGCCGAAGGGAAGCCGGCGGCGGAAGGCCCGGCGCCGCTCCGCGCCCGAGCTGTCGACCACCACCTCGTCTCCGGCCATCCCCGCCTGTTCCCCGGCGTCGTCCTGCCGCATTCTGCCACCCTCCGTGCCCCGCCTCAGGCGGTCACGCCTTTCCTGACCATCGCGCCATCTCCTCCTTGGCCTCCGTCCGCGCGGGCTACTCGCGCCGGGCCAGCGCGATGAGCGACAGCGCGTCTTCGCTCAGGTACTTGAACAGGAGCGAGTGGCGCGCCTGGCGCATGCCCTGGAGGTAGCCGTTCAGCGCCTCGAGCAAGCCGGACGTCCTCGGGCCGAACCGCCCACGCCGCCGCGGTGGCGGACCCGACGAACATCCCGGCGGCGAGGTCCGGGTCGCGCTTGGACTCGAGCGCGTAGTCGAGCAGCGCCATCACGATCGCGTCCACCTGCCCCGCTCGCAGGCCGGCGAGCAGGGCCTGGGCGTCGCGGAAGGCCGTCCGCTTTCCCTTCGGCACGCCCGCGTCCACCGCCGCCTGCTCCCAGCTCGTGCCCGGGATGACGCCGACGCGGAGCGAGCGCAGGTCGTCCACCCGCTGCGACCGCGAGGGCCGGACGCCGCGTCACCGCGAGGTGGCGCACCGGGAAAACCTCGGGGGTGAACGCCACCTTCTGGCGGCGGGCCGCGGGTGTCGACGATGCCCGTGATCACGTCGCCCTCGCCCCGCAGCAGCATGGGGATGATCTGATCGAAGTTGCGCACGGCCACCACGTCCAGCCTCAGCCCGTGGATCCGGCAGAAGCCCTCGAGCAGCTCGCGCTCGAAGCCCGGCCGTCCCGTGTCGGCGAACGAGAACATCTCGGGCATCTCGTCCGCGGCCACGAGCACGCGCAGCGTCGCCGGCAGCCCCGGTGTCGGCTCCGCCGCCCTCGCGGCCAGGGCCGACACCACGACCGTCCCGGCCACGACCAGCCTCACCGCGCGCTGAAGCATCTCCGCCTCCACCCACGTTGGACTGTGCAAGCGCCGGACCAGCGGAGAAGGGCAGGCACCGAGGGCACCAACCGAAGTCGGCAGAAGGGCTTACCCGGACTTCGCCGCCTCTAGGGCCTGCCGGAAATCGGACAGCCTCAGCGGACGGCGACAGCAGCGCCTCGATGTCCTCCCGACGCGGGGCCGAGGGCTGCGCGCCCAGCTTCGTCACCGAGAGGGCGGCGGCGGCGTTCGCGAAGCGGACGGCGTCGAGCAGCGGCCGGCCCTCGACGAGGGCCACCGCGAGCGCGCCGCAGTGGACGTCGCCGGCCGCGGTCGTGTCCACGGCCGTCGACCGCGAAGCCGGGCACGAGGGCGCTGCCGCCGCCGCCGGCCACGTAGGCGCCGCGCGCGCCGAGGGTCAGCACCACGGTCTTCGGCCCCTTCGCCAGGAGCGCGTCGGCCGCCGCCTCGACGTCGCGCGTCGCTCGCCACCTTCAGGCCGGTCAGGAACTCGGCCTCGGTCTCGTTGACCGCGAGGTAGGCGAGCCTCGCGAGCGACGCGTCGCCCAGCCTTCGCGCCGGGGCGAGGTTGAGCATCACGGGCTTGCCGAGCTCCGCCCCGAGCGCGATCACGTGGTCGAGCGTCTCCGCCGGGATCTCGCACTGCGCCTCGATGATCGCCGGCCTGCGCGAGGGCCTCGCGCGCGCGGTCCACGTGCGCGGGGGTCAGGCGGTAGTTCGCCCCGGGGGCCACCGCGATGCAGTTCTGGCCCTCGCCGCCCGACCATGATGAGCGCGGTGCCGGAGGCGACGCCCGTCTCGGCGAAGACGAAGCGGGTGTCGATCCCGTCCGCCTGCAGGTTCTCGATCACCTGGCCGCCGTAGGCGTCGTCGCCCACGCAGCCGACGAAGGCGACGTCGCCTCCCGCGCGGGCCGCCCCCACCGCCTGGTTCGCGCCCTTGCCGCCGAAGGCCTGCACGAACGTGGCGTCCGTCACCGTCTCCCCCACCTTCGGCAGGCGGGGCATCTTCATGACGAGGTCGATGTTCGAGCTGCCGACGACGACGATCGCGGCGGCCACGGTGCGCTCCTAGACGAGCCGGGCCGCGATGATCATCGCGAGCCCGGTGATGAAGAGCACGAACATGGCGGTGATGAGCCGGCCCGTCCCCGGAGGCGCGCCCTCGAACTCCTTCCAGACGAAGACGCCCCAGGCGGCGGCGACCATCGTCGCCCCCTGGCCGAGGCCGTAGGAGATGGCGAAGCCGGCCTGCTCGGAGGCGATGAGGCTCATCGTCATGCCGAAGCACCAGATGAAGCCGCCGAGGACGCCGACCAGGTGCAGGCGCAGGTTGCCCTTCGTGAAGTACTCGCCGTAGGTCGTGCGGGCACGCCGCTCACCGGGCCGGTACATGAAGAAGGTGTTCCAGACGAAGTTCGACAGCAGGATGCCGCACGGTGAAGACGAGCATCGCGGAGAAGGGCGTGAGCCGCCCGGCCTGCGGGTTCCGGAAGTCGGTGATCATCGACGCCGCCACGAACCGGTAGAAGAAGCCCATCAGCAGCCCGGACAGGACGGACAGGCCGAGGCCCTTGGCGCTCGCCCCCCTGGCCGCGCCCGTCTTCGCGTAGGCCCGCGCGTCCACGAGGATCGCGGCCACCACGAGCGCGACGCCGCGCGAAGAGAAAGCCCGGGCTTGCCGAGGGGAGTGGCGACGTAGTTCACGACCACGCCGATCACCAGGGCGAGGCCGATCGCGACGGGAAAGGCCACGGCCAGTCCCGCCACGTCGATGGCGGCCACGATCAGCAGGTTCGCGAGGTTGAAGACGACGCCGCCCGCGAAGGCCGACGTCATCGCCCCGCCGCTCGCCTGCCGCAGGTCGGCCACGAAGCCGCGGCCCTCGGCGCCGGTGCTCCCGATCGTGAGGCCGAGGACGAGCGAGGTCAGGACGAGCCCGATCGCGTAGTCCCAGTAGTAGAGCGGGAAGGGCCACTCCTTCGAGGCGAGCTTGAGGGTGTTGGCCCACGACCCCCAGCACAGCATGGTGACGAAGCACAGACCGACCGCGACGGCGTAGGAGTCGACGATGAGCATGCGGGTCCCCCCGGGAACGAATGCGGAGATACACCGCCGGCGCCCCCGAGTCAATGGAACGTGGGGATAGAACCACCGGCGTGCTGTCCTACACCGTGGACCCCGGCGACAAGATCGTCGCGATCGAGGGGGCGTGGGACGAGTTTGCCGCTCGAAGCGGCGCTCCGGGGCTGACGCGGGAGAGCGTGACGGGAAGGCCGCTCTTCGACTATGTCTCCGGCCCCGAGACCCAGGAGATCGTGCGTCTCCTCCTCCTGCGCGCCCGCTCGGGCCGAGAAATCTCGGCGCCCTTCCGGTGCGACGCACCCTCCCGCCGCCGCTTCCTCCGCCTCGAGCTGACGCCGTCCCCGGACGGGTCGGTCCGATGCTCGTCCACACTGCTTTCCGAAGAAGAGCGCCCTCCCCAGCCCCTTCTGGACCCGAGGGTCCCAAGGACCGACGAGATCCTCTGCGTCTGCAGCTGGTGCCGGAGCGTCGATGTGGACGGGCGCTGGCTCGACGTCGAGGAAGCGGTGGACGCCCTAGGTTTCCTCCAGGAGCCGGCGCTGCCGGCGATCAGCCACGGCATCTGCCCCGACCGCTCGCTCGCGCTGCGAGGGGTCTGACTCAGGCCAGCGCCTCCTCGACGCTGCGCACGAGCGTGTTAAGAGAGAATGGCTTGGCGAGGATGCGCGCGCCCGCCTCGAGGAGCCCGTGCTTCCGCACGGCCTCGTGGCTGTAGCCCGACATGTAGAGGACGTTCACGTCGGGCCACCGCGCCCGGACCTTCTGGGCCAGTGCCGGCCCGCTCATGCCCGGCATCACTACGTCGGTCAGGAGGAGCTGGATCGGGCCCGTCGCGGGGTGTGCGGCCAGCGCCAGGGCCGCGGCCCCGCTCGCCGCCGCAACCACCGTGTAGCCGCTCGCCTCGAGCAGCTCCTTGGCGATGTCGCGGAGGGAAGCCTCGTCTTCCACGAGGAGGATCGTGGCCGGGGTGCGCAGGGCGGGAGGCGGTGGAGCCGTCTCGCGCGGCTGGAGTTCCGCCTCGACGCGAGGCAGGTGGATGTCGAAGGAGGCGCCCTTGCCGAGAGCGCTGTCGGCCCACACATATCCGCCACTCTGCTTGACGATGCCGTAGACCGTGGCGAGCCCGAGGCCGGTCCCCTTGCCCACCTCCTTGGTGGTGAAGAAGGGCTCGAAAATGCGGGAGCGGGTCGCCTCGTCCATACCGATGCCGGTGTCGCTCACCCGGAGCCGCACGAACCGTCCCGGCTGGGCCCCCGCGCGAGTGCGACACTCGGCCTCGCTCACCTCCACGTTCGAGGTCGCGATGGTGAAGCGTCCGCCCTTGGGCATGGCGTCACGCGCGTTGGCCGCGAAGTTCAGGAGCACCTGGTCGATCTGGGTGGGGTCCACGCGGACCCGGCCCAGGTCGGCCCCCGGCGAGACGATCACCTCGACGTCTTCGCCGACGAGGCGGACGAGCAGCTTCTCCGTCTCCGCCACCACCGCGTTGAGGTCCACCACCCGTGGCTCCAGCACCTGCCGGCGGCCGAAGGCGAGGAGCTGTCGGGTCAGCTTCGCCGCCCGGTCCGACGCCTCGAGGATTTGCTCGAGCTTGTCTCGCCCCGGGTCCGACTGGCCCATCCGAACCGCGAGCAGCTCACCGTGGCCGCGGATGACCCCGAGGAGGTTGTTGAAGTCGTGCGCCACCCCTCCGGCGAGCTGTCCTAGCGCCTCCATCTTTCGCGCCCCGTGCAGGCTGTTCTCGAGCGCGATCCGCTCCGAGATGTTGCGCTTGATCGCGGCGAAGTGGGCGACGTCGCCCGCCTCGTCGTTGACGGGCGTGATGGTCATCTCCTCCGTGTAGAGCGATCCGTCCTTGCGCCTGTTGCTCAGCTCTCCGTACCAAACTCGGCCCTCGAGGAGCGTCTCCCAGAGGTCGCGGTAGAAGGCGGCCGGCTGGGCCCCGGACTTCAGGAACCGTGGGTTGTGGCCCACCGCCTCCTCCGCCGTGTAGCCGGTGAGACGGGTGAACGCGGGGTTGACCCACTCGATCGTCCCATCGCGGTCGGTGATCACCACCGCATCCACGGTCGCCGCCAGGGCGGCCTCCTGCAGGCGCAGGCGCTCCTCCCTCTGCTTCTTCTCCGAGATGTCCCGAGCCACGCCGAGGAGCCCCACCATGGCGCCCAGCTCGTCGCGCACGATCGACGTCCCCAGCGAGATCGGGAACTCCGAGCCGTCCTTCCGGCGGTTGAGCAGCTCGCCGTGCCAGCCCCCGCTGCGCGTGGCCTGGTCGATCTGAAGGCGGAGCCCCCGCGGGTTGTTCGATGAGTCGACGAGGGTCGCGGGCTGGCCGACCACCTCCTCCTCCCGGAAGCCGTAGGCGGCCAGGAAGGCCCGGTTGACGAAGACGATGCGATCGTCGGGGTCGGAGATCGAGATCATCTCGTGGGAGTTCTGCACGGCCTGCACGAGCCGCTGGTTGAGCTCCTCGGCGCGGCGCCGCTCGTGGCTCTCGTGCTGGAGGTCCTCCCCCTGCGCGGCCAGCCACAGGCCCAGCTCGTCCCGCGCCGCCCGCAGAGCCCCGTCCTGCTCCTCGATGCGGGAGAGCATGGCGTTGAAATCCTCGGTGAGGACGCCCAGGTCTCCTTCCCCCAGGCGGGGCGCGCGTAGCGAGTAGTTCCCATCCCGGGTCACCGCCCGGGCCGTCTCGGCGAGCTGGAGGATCGGGTGGGACAGGCTGCGCTGGAGCCGGGCGGAGATGAGGACGGACGCCCCCATCGCCGCCAGGGTCACGAGGAAGACGGTGAGGCCGTATCCCCGGAGGCGGTCGACCATGGGCTGGAGGCTCGCCTGCACGAGCACCGTACCGGCGCGCTCGCCGCCCAAGATGACCGAACGGACGAGGACGAGCGATTCCCCGTCGAGCGAGAGGCGGTCCGGCCCCGGCGCTGCGGGCAGCTCGCGAGCGCTGCCTGCGCGACAGTACCCGGCGAACGGTCGGGCGGCGTCGTCGTAGAGCCCGGCGCAGAGAATGTCGGGCCGGGTCCGCAGGGCATCCAGAGTTTCCTGGGCGGCGCTTCGGTCCCGGAAGGCCAGGGCGGCTCCGCTGTTGGCCCCCACCATGTCGGCAAGAGAGGTGAGGTCGCCCCTCGCCTGGCCGTAGAAGTGTGCGGCTTCGAAGACGAGCAGGCCGGAGCCGGCCACGATCAAGGCCAGGCTGCTCGTGAGAGCCATGACCAGCGTCAGACGATGTCGGAAGTGAAGCTCGGCCAGGCGAAGCATGTCAGCGCTCCCGGCCCGAGCCTGTGGCGCAGGAGGGACACGGCCGTCCCGGCGCGGGTCGGGATAGCCGCAGGAGCTTCGAGCTGATCTGCAGGCCCGCCTCCTGGGCGGCGGTGACCCCGATCTCGAATCGGACCCGGTTGTCCTCGACAACGAGACCGATCACTCCACCGTGGGAGGCGAAGCCCTCGGCGTCGCTCACCGTGAGCACGGGCCAGCCCCGAAGCTGCTCGAGGAGCCGGGGCAGATGCCCCGACATCTCGCGGCCCACGAAGAGCACGGCGCAGGGCACGACCTCGTCGGCCTTGCGGAAGCGCCGCACGGCGAGAGGCCGGCCCCCCACCTGCTTGTCGCGCACGGTGGCGTCGACGGCGTCGGCGAGAGAGTCGTCGTCGAGGATGCCAATGGTGAGGGCGGGCGGCTTGCTGAGAGGCGACTCGACGGGCCAGTTCACGAACTTGGTGAAGTTGTACAAGTAGGCGGCCTTCACCGCCTGCTCGAGCGGGATCTCCGCCTTCCGCGGGGCGCCCGCCGCCGGCGGCACGCGGAAGACGAAGGCGGCGCCGACCATGGCGAGGAGGAGGGCGGCGTGCCGGCTCGGGCGGGCGCTTCGTGCGGAGGTCGGTGTCGCCGGCGCGGGCATGGTGGACCTCAGAACCGCCAGAGCAGCTTGAACCGGAAGGTCCGGCCGTCCTGGACGAGCACGTCCTCGACGTGCTCCTCGGAGCCGGGGTCGCCGTAGCGACGGTCGAACAGGTTGTAGACGCTGGCCGAGGCCTCGAGCCGGCCGGGCAGCCTCCGGGCGAGCAGGGTCAGGTTGGCCAGGAAGACGTCGCCCGTCTCGCGGCCGGCCAGGGTGCGCCGCGAGCTCATGTACTCGCCGTCCACGCCGGCCGAGAGCCGGTCCGCGACGGGGAGGGTCAGGCTGGCGCGGGCGAGGTGGGACGGTGAGTTCACGAGTCGCTCGCCGCTTCCGTTGTCACGGGTGTGCTGGAATTCGTAGCTCGCCCGTCCGCTCGTCCCGGCCTGCCGGAACTGCAGGCCCACCTGAAAGCCCGTGGAGCGGATCTTCCCGGCGTTGTGGAACATCATGAACCCCTCGTCGGGATCCAGGGTCACGCCGATGAGTCGTCGGATGTCGCTGCGAAAGGCCGAGACGAGGAGCGAGACGTCCGGGGAAAGACCTCGCTCGAACACGAGCTCCCCGGTGTCGATCGTCTCCGGGCGCAGGGCCGGGTTCCCGCGCTGGGGGAGCTCCTGATCCTCCACCGTGTAGTGCAGCTCGTACTCGTTGGGGGCACGGAAGGCGCGGCCGTAGAGCGCCTTGACGGTCAGGGCGGCATCGCGCTGCCAGACCAGCCCCAGGCGGGGGCTGGTGGTGCCGCCGAAGGTCCGATAGCGGTCGTAGCGCACACCCGCGTCGAAGGTGACCTGGCCGGGCAGCCTCCACTGGTCCTGGGCGTACAGAGCCCAGCGGTCACCGTCGGCCCGGCTGTCCAGGTACACGGCGGCAGGGTGGATGTCTCGATTGAACATGTCCTGGTGCAGGTGGTCCTGGATCTCGCCACCGAGCGAGAGGGTGTGGCGGTTGGAGACGGCGAGACGCGTCGATCCCTCGAGACCCCACCACTCGCCGCGTGCTGCGTCCCGGTTCACCACGGACGGGCTGGCGGTGAAGACGTAGTCGCCGTCGAATCCGACTCGGCCATAGTTGACGGAGAGCCTGGCCGAGCCGCGTGCGCCCAGCCGGTGGTCGCTGGACAGGTTGACCATGGTCGCTTCGTCCCACGTGCGGTTCCGCGGCTCGCCGAAGACGGTGCCGTAGGCCCCGGTCGGAACGCCCTTTTCCCGAGAGGCCCGGCTCGCCTGCAGGCAGAGGCCACGCCACGTGAGGTGTGCGAACAGGTGGTGGTAGCTCTCGTCGTCCGTCCCCTCGGTGACGCCGTGGTTCGTCTCGGGCCGGTCGAACTCCGGGAAGTACAGGCGCGGGCCTGGGCTGTCGGCCAGGCCGGCGGAGGCCACGAACTCCAGGCCGTCGCCGAGCCGTCGGCCGTAGGTCACGCCGCTGCCGAGGCTGCGGAAACTGCCCGCGCTCGCCGTCACCTCGCCGCCGGCGATGTCACGGCCGCGACGCGTCACGACGTTGACCACCGCGAAGAACGCGCTGTTGCCGTAGAGTGATGCGCTGGGGCCGACCACGACCTCCACCCGGTCGACTAGGTCCATGTCCACCACGAAGTCGCCGCCGATGCCGACGTAGTCGTAGACGTTCTCGTTGACCCGCGTCCCGTTGACCTGCACCAGGACGTGTGCGTTGTAGTCGCCCATGCGTCCGAAGCCGCGCACCCCGACGTACTGGTAGTTGCGGTCGTTCGTGACGTAGAAGCCGGGCACCCGCTCCAGCACCTCCGCGAGGGTGCGGCATCCGTACTGGCGGATCTCGTCGCGAGAGACGATGAACACGGGAAAGGGCGCCTCCCGAGGGCTCTCTTCGTGACGCGATGCCGCGAAGACGACCTCGACCTCCATCAGCTCCTCGAGGGTCATCTCGGAGACGGCTCGCGGGCTGGCCGGCGGGGGCTGGCCCCACACGGGGATCGGGAAGAAACCCACGGCGAGGAAGGGCAGCCAGAGTCGCGGGCACCGCCTCGTGCCTCCGCGCCCGGTGGGTCGGGACAAACGCCCGAATGCTCGCCGGGAGCTCTTGCCGAACGGGACTGGCGCGGGCGGCTCGCCGCCGGGCTCGTGCTCCGTCTTCTCCTTGCCTCGACGCATCCTCGGATCCCCTTCCGGTCCTGACGCTGCGGTCCCGCGGGCCCAACCGACACCGGTAAGAGCAAGACCCGAGCCAGTCCTGTCAGGCAGCTGGAACTCATGCGATCAGCCCCGCCCTCTGCCCCGACTGTTCGCCTCGGCTGAGGGAAGGCTGACGGGACCCGGCAGTCAGGGCCCGACTTCCAGGACGACCGCGTCGGCGAGGTGCTCAGGGCGGGAGACCGGCGGCGCCGGCCGGGCCGACGCCTCCGTGGTCAACGCGCCACGCTGCAGCGAGCGGGGCCAGCCGGCGGGGTCGTACCACTCCCTGGACGTCGTGGCCGGCTCGACCAGCGCGCGCTGCCAGTCGAGCGTGGCGCTGGCCACCGTGCGGCCGTAGGCCCGGCGGAAGGCGCGTTCATAGCCCTCAGGGGAGGAACCGCACCCGCCCAGGAAGGCCACCATCCGCTCGATCCCGAAGCGTTCGAGCAGGTAGGCGACGAGCGATCCGGCGACGGCGTAGGCGGTGTCGGGGTCCTGCTCCGTGAAGCGCGTCAGGAAAGGCTCGAGGCTCGGGCTCACCGCGAGCGCCTGCCGGGCCGCCGCGTCGAGGTCGCGCCCGTGCCAGCGCCCCGCGCCGGCGAGGGCCACCGCCAGACCCTCGGCGAAGAAGACCGGCGGCTGCCCGATGCGACCCGCCACGGCGTGGACGAGCTCGTGGGGGTGAAAGTCGCGGACGGAGTCGATGCGGCCCGTCGCGAGGTCCGTGACTCCCACGGCATCGAAGCCCACGCGATCGCGGAGCGCGCCGGGCGAGGCGTGACGGTAGTACTCGATCCGCCAGCCGGCCGGGGCGGGCCCGAAGAGCGACCCGAGCTGCCCGAGGTACGCTTCGGAGCGGCGAACGTCGATGCCCTGGCCGCCGGCCGCATAGTAGGCCGCGTGCGCCGTCCGGGCCACCGGCTTCCATACCTCGGGCCGGGTGGTCTCCGCCAGCGAGACGGCTGCCGGTGCCACGAGACCGAGAACGAGCAGGAAGGTGAATCGGCGCACGCCTTCTCGAGGAGCAAGGCCGGAGCCGCTCCGTGGAAGCGCACAACCTTAGGCGGTGGAACAGCTTGCGGGCGGGCGGGCCACCCTGCGTCATCGGCAACGTGCAGGGGGCCCGGGAGAATCTCCCCGAGCCGGATGGCGGCTCAGCCGGAACCGGCGCGGACCGAAGGAGCTGGGCTCACGGAACCGAAGGGGCCGGGTCTACGGAAAGGTGGCGAGGTCGAAGGACTGTGACCCGCGCAGCTCCTCGGGCCGGCGGAACAGGAAGCCCTGCATCAAGTCGCAACCCAGCTCCGTCGCGGCCGCGCGCTCCGCCGCGGTTTCGATGCCCTCGGCCACGACCCCGATGCGCATCTCGTGGCTCACGTCCACGATCGAGCCGACCAGCTTCTGCTTGACCGGCTCGCGGTCGATGCCCGCGATGAGTCCGCGGTCGATCTTGACGAAGTCCGGCTCGAGAGAAGCGAAGCTGGTGAGGCCGGCGTAGCCCGCCCCCAGGTCGTCCACGGCGAGCCGGAAGCCCAGATCGCGCAGCCGGCGCACGCGGCCGAGCACGTCGGGAACGCTCTCGATGGGGCTGCGCTCGGTGATCTCGAGCGCGATCTCGGGGGCGAGCGCGGCGAGCGGCGACCGCGGGTCGAAGAGCGCCTCGTCCAGCAGGTCGTCGGGGTGGAGATTGACGAAGAACATCACGCCCCTCGTGCGCTTGGCCGTCTGGGAGACGCTCGCGCGGATCGCCCGCCCGAGGTCCCGGATGCGGCCCAGTCGCTCGGCCATCTCGAGGAACGCGAGGGGGCCCTCGACCGCCGGCTCGCGCGTCCGCAGGAGGGCCTCCCAGGCGTACACCGATCCGTCGCGCGTCCGCACGATGGGCTGGTAGGCCATGAAGAGCGAACCGAGCGCGCGCTCGAAGACGGCCTCCACTCGGAAATGGTCCCCCACGAGCCCTTCCGGTCGCTCGAGGGTGCGCCGCGCCTCGCGCTTGACCGCCCCGAGCTTCCGGATCTGGGCGGCGTGGGAGACGCAGCGCACGAGCTCGGCCCCCGAGACCGGCTTGACGAGGTAGTGCAGGACGCCCATCTCCAGCGCCTGGACCGCCGTCTCCACCGTCGGGTTGCCCGTCGCCAGCACCACGGGAATGTCGAGGTCCCGCCGCCGGATCGCACGGACGAGGTCCACTCCGCTCCCTCCCGGCATCTCGACGTCGCTCAGCACCACGTCGTAGCGGTCGGCCTCGAGGTCCTGGAGGGCGCTGGCGCTGTCGAAGGCGGCGGACACGACGAACCCCTCGTCGACCAGGGTGTCCGCGTAGACCTCCTGGAGCGCGCGATCGTCGTCCACGATCAGGACGCGCCCGCGCGTCGGCGGCGGGGCCGGAGCCGACGCCTCCTCTGGCTCCGACGGCCGGGACGCGCTCGTCTCCGTGCTCAGCATGGCCCGACATGCCTGTCGGTCAGCGTCTCGTCCGCGCCGGGAGGGACGTCCCGACCGATGTCCGATTCGGTGTACGCGATGACGCAATTGCGGCCCGCCCGTTTGGCCGCGTAGAGGGCAGAGTCCGCCCGCCCGACGAGCTCGACCCCGAGGGCGTCGTCCGATGCTCCCATCACCGCCACTCCGGCGCTGCAGGTCACGACGGCCACATGGTGGCCAAACCGCAGCGGCTCGCGCGCCACCGCCTCGTCGACCCGGCGCGCGACCGCCAGGGCTCCGACGAGACCCGCATCGGAGAGGAGAAGGGCGAACTCCTCTCCACCGTACCGGAAGAGGCGATCGGAGCTGCGGGCGACCGAGCGCACGCGCTCGACGAGCGCGACGAGCGCGAGGTCCCCCGCCTGATGCCCCATCGTGTCGTTGATGCGCTTGAAATGGTCGATGTCGAGAAGGGCGAGCGCGAGGCCGCACCCTGCCCGGCGGGCGCGAGCGATTTCCTGAGGGACGGCCTCGTCGAACGCGCGTCGGTTGCCGACTCCGGTGAGTGCATCGGTGAGGCTCAGCCGGTGGAGATTGCCCAGAAGGCGGGCGTTCTCCTCGCGCAGCCGAAACTTCTCCACCGCCCGCTCGACGGCGAGCGCGACGGCATCGAGAGAGGCGGGGGTCTTCGAGATGTAGTCGTGTGCCCCGAGGCGCAGGGCCTGGACCGCGGCCTCGACGTCTCGCGCACGCGTTCCGGTCAGCACGATCACCTCCGGCGGCTCCTCCCGACGGCGGAGAGCGGCAAGGAGGCCGAGGCCGTCGAGCCCGGGCATGCTGAGGTCGGTGACGACCACCGGTACCGGTTCGCGCTCGTACTCCGCGAGCGCGGCCGCGCCGTCGTTCGCCTCCCTGACCTGGTAGCCGGCACACTGGAGCCGGGCCGAGACCAGCCGGCGGACGACCAAGTTGTCGTCGGCCACCAGCACCCGCGTCGCGCCTTGCGTGATCGGCATCTCCATCGATCTCCGGCCTCAGGCTGAGCAAGATCCGGGCCGAGGGCAAGCCGCGAAGGCCCGCACGAACAAGCCGTCTCCGATCAGTCGCTTGTGCGAACGGCGCCGCGTCGCAACAGGGCTGCCGGGCGATCCGCCCGGCGCCGGGCCGGCATGAAGACCCGAAGGCGACTTTCGGGCTCCTCTCCCGACGGGGTGGGAACATCGCCCGATTCCGGCCCGCCGCTCCGTCCCCTGACCACCCGTAACCTCAAGTGCCGCCAGCGCCCGCGCGGGGGCAGCGTGTGGGGCCGCTGGCTCGGGCCTTGCAGCAGACGCACGGCGAAGAGGGGACCATGCAGGAACCCAGGCTGGAGACGACGACGGCAGCCGCGCCCGGATCTTTCCGGGGCCGCGTGCTGATCGTGGAGGACGACCGCGCGCTGCTCGAGGCGTACGCGGACATTCTGCTGGAGGCGGGGTTCGACGTGGCCGCCGCCTCGAACGGCACCGGTGCCCTTCGCGCCCTCGACGGGAACGCGTTCGACGTCGTGCTCACCGACGTCGTCATGCCGGGCTGCACCGGCCTGGACATCCTGCGCGCGGTGCGGGAGCGCGACCTCGACGTGCCCGTGGTCCTCGTGACCGGCAACCCCTCGGTCGAGAGCGCGGTCCAGGCCGTCGAGATGGGCGCGCTGCACTACCTCTTGAAGCCCGTGGGCCGCGACGAGCTCATCCGCTGTGTCGAGCACGCCTCCCGGCTGCGCAAGCTCGCCGCGGTCAAGCGCGAGGCGCTGCGCTGCCTGGGGCACATCGACCGCCCCGCGGGCGACCGGGCCGGGCTCGAGGCTGTCTTCGCGCGCGCCCTCGGTGGCCACTTCATGGCCTACCAGCCCATCATGCGGACCCTGGACGGGTCCGTGTTCGGGTGGGAGGCGCTGCTGCGGACGACGGAGCCGGCGGTCACGGGTCCCCTCGCCTTCTTCGAGACGGCGGAGAGGCTGGGCCGCGTCGGGGAGCTGGGCCGGCTGGTCCGGGCGAGCGTCGCCCGCACGGCCAACCAGAGCCGGGGCACGGTGTTCTTCGTCAACCTGCACCCCGACGAGCTCCTCGACGAGGAGCTCTTCGAGGCGTCCTCGCCCCTGTCCGCGCTCGCTCCCGAGATCGTCCTCGAGATCACCGAGCAAAGCCCGTTCGACAGCATCCCCGACATCCGCGACCGGGTCCGCCGGCTGCGGGCGCTCGGCTTCCGCCTGGCCGTGGACGACCTCGGCTCGGGTTACGCCGGTCTCACGAGCTTCGCCACGCTCGAGCCGGAGTTCGTGAAGCTCGACCGAGGGCTCGTGCAGGGCCTCGACGCCCAGCCGGTCAAGCGCAAGCTGGTGGCCTCGATCGTCGGGGTGAGCCGGGAGCTGGGCATCACGGTGGTGGCCGAGGGCATCGAGACCGCCGACGAGCGCGCCGCGGTCGCCGGGCTGGGCTGCGACCTCATGCAGGGGTTCTTCTTCCGCCGCCCTGAGCGGTGGCGGGAGAAGGACGGTCTCTCGCCGGCCGCCGAGGCGTCGTGATGCCCGCCCCGATCCGCGTGCTGATCGTCGAGGACGTGCCCGCCGACGCCGAGCTCGTCGAGCAAGAGCTGCGGAGGGCCGGCCTCGACGTCGATCTGCGGCGCGTCGAGGAGGAAGGCCCGTTCCGCTCCGCGCTCGAGGATTTCCGCCCCGACGTGATCCTCTCCGACTACACGCTGCCCCGCTTCGACGGGCTCGCCGCCGTCCAGGTGACGCTCGAGCACCACCCGGAGATCCCGGTCATCATCGTGACCGGCTCCATCAACGAGGAGACGGCCGTCCGCAGCCTCAGGGCCGGGGCCGTCGACTACCTGCTCAAGGAGCGCCTGGGCCGGCTCCCCTCCGCGGTCCACGCCGCCCTGGAACGCCGACAGCTCGTGCTGGCGAGGGCGGCCGCGGAGCAGCGGCTACGGGTGGAGGAGGAGGCGCGGCGGCAGGCCCAGCACCAGCTCCTTCAGTCGCAAAAGATGGAGGCGATCGGGCGCCTGGCCGGAGGTGTCGCCCACGACTTCAACAACCTCCTCAGCGTGATCGAGGGCCACGGGGAGCTGCTTCGCGCCGAGGTGGGAAAGGAGTCGCCGGGGCGCAAGAGGGTCGAGGAGATCCTCTGGGCGGCCGAGCGCGCCGCGTCCCTCACCCGGCAGCTCCTCGCGTTCACCCGCCAGCAGGTGCTCGAGCCCAAGGTGCTGCGCCTGGACAGGGCCGTCGGCGAGGCCCGGCACATGCTCGAGCGGGTCATCGGCGAGGACATCACCCTGGCCGTCGTGGCGCCGAAGGAACTCTGGCGCGTGCGCGCGGACCCCAACCAGATCGTGCAGATCCTCCTGAACCTCGCGGTGAACGCGCGTGATGCGATGCCCCGGGGCGGCACATTGGCGATCGATCTCGCCAATGCGGAGCTGGACGATCGCTTTGCCGCGAGCCACCCTCCCTCCACGACCGGCCCGTTCGTGATGCTGTCGGTGAGCGACACCGGGCTGGGGATGGACGCCGAGACCCAGCGCCGTGTGTTCGAGCCCTTCTTCACCACCAAGAAGCCCGGGGTGGGGACGGGGCTCGGCCTCTCCACGGTCTACGGTATCGTGAAGCAGAGCGGCGGCTTCATCTGGGTCACCAGCGAGGAGGGCCGGGGCACCACTTTCACGATCTATCTGCCGCGTGTGGACGAGACGGAGGCCGAGGTGGCCGAAGCACCGCCTCCGTCGCCGGCGTTGCCCGCGGCGGGGCGGATCCTCCTGGTCGAGGACGACCCTGGCGTGCGGGGGCTGATGGCCGAGCTGCTGGAGGCGAGAGGGTACACGGTCCGTGCCGCGGGAAGTCCGGCCGAAGCCCTGGCCTGGGCCGAGAGCTCGAGCGAGCCGCTCGACCTGCTGGTGACGGACGTGGTCATGCCCGGCATGGGCGGAAGGGACCTCGCTCACCGCCTCGCCGGCTTGCGGCCCGGTCTGCGCGTTCTGTTCGTTTCGGGCTTCGCCGCCGACACCCTCGCGCGCCAGGGAGAGATCGGCCCCGGCCGGCGCTTCCTCTCGAAGCCCTTCTCCGGGGCCTCGCTGCTGGACAGCGTCGCCGAGGCGCTCGCCTAGAGGCGCATAGATTCGGCTCGCTTTTCGCCCTTGGATGGGGGACACTCTGTAACATCAGGAGGCTGTGACGACTGCCGCGCCCAGCTCACGCCGCGCAGGCCTCGTCCTCATCCCACTCTTCATCCTCCTGGCGGCGGGCATCACGGCGGCCGGGTACCTCTCCTACCGGAACTACGAGCGCCACTCCCGCGTCGAGGTCGAGCACCAGCTTTCCGCCGTCGCCGAGCTGAAGGTGGGCGAGCTTTCGCAGTGGCGGAGAGAGCGTCTCGCGGATGGCTCCGTCTTCTTCGGCAACGCCGTCTTCTCCGGCCTGGTACGGCGGTGGTTCGAGGCGCCCGAAGACTCTCTCGCACGCGCGCAGATCGTGGCTTGGCTCGGCAAGGTGCAGGAGGGCTATCAGTACGACCAGGTCCTCCTGCTCGATGCTCGAGGCGTCCCACGCTTGTCGGTCCCCGAAACGCCCGAGCCGCCGGCGGCGCACCTCGCGCGCGACGCTCTCGAGGTCCTGCGGTCGGGGCGAGTGGGGTTCCTGGATCTTCACCGGGACGCCCCGAGCGGGCCGGTCCACCTGGCGGTGCTGGTTCCGATCCTCGAGGGAGCGGAGCACCCCCGCCCCCTGGGTCTGCTCGTCCTGCGGATCGATCCCGAGCGGTATCTCTATCCCTTCCTGCAGCGCTGGCCCATCGCCAGCCGGACCGCCGAGACCCTTCTCGTGCGCCGGGACGGCAACGACGTCCTGTTCCTGAACGAGCTCCGGTTCCACAAGAACACGGCCCTCACACTGCGAAGCCCTCTCACCAACACGAACCTGCCTGCGGCGAAGGCGGCACTCGGGCAGGAGGGAGTCGAAGAAGGTGTGGATTACCGCGGGGTGCCGGTGCTGGCCGCGGTGCGCGTCGTGCCCGATTCACCCTGGTCCCTCGTGGCGCGCATGGATACCGCGGAAGTCTATGCGCCGCTGCGCGAGCGGCTGTGGATGCTGGTGGCGCTGGTGAGCGTCACCCTTCTCGCCGCCGGCGCCGGGTTCGGGCTCGTCTCGCGAGAGCAGGCCCTCAGCTCGGCCCGCGAGAAGTACCGGGCAGCGGAAGCCCTGAACCAGAGCGAAGCGCGCTTCCGACTCGTCGCGGAGAGCGCCCCGATCGGCATGGCGCAGGCGGATCCGCGCACGGGCAAGTGGCTGGGCGCAAATCCGAAGATGTGCGCGATCACCGGCTACTCCGAGAGTGAGCTCCTGGGGTTGCGCGTTCCCGACATCACGCACCCGGAGGATCGCGAGGCGGACTGGGAAGCTCTTCAGCGCGTGGTTCGCGGCGAATCGCCGAGCTATCGAATCGAGAAACGCTACCTCCGCAAGGACGGCAGCGAGACCTGGGTCAGCGTCAACATGACCGTCCTCCGGGACGCCGCGGGCCAGCCGGTGCGCACGTTGGCCGCGATCGAGGACATCAGCGAGCGCAAGAAGGCGGATGCCGAGCGGGAGCGGCTCGCGCAGCAGCGACAACTCGCGCTCGACTCGGCGCACATGGGCTGGTGGCACTACGACCCGGTGACCAGGATCGCGTCGTGGGACGAGCGGTACAAGGAGATCTTCGGAGTCGCCGGGTACGAGCGCCCGAACGAGGAGATCCTCGCCCGCCTGCACCCCGACGACCTTCCGCACGTGTGGGCAGAGGTCGAGGCGGCCCTCGACCCCGCGGACCCCAAGCCCTACGCCACCGAGTACCGGATAAGCCACCCGGATGGCTCGATGCGCTGGGTAGAGGCCCACGGAGCGGCCTTGTTCGAGGGCGAAGGCGCCGCACGACGTGCGACGAGCTTCGTCGGCACGGTGCGCGATGTCACGGAGCGCAAGCGCGCGGAGGAAGCGCTGAGGGACAGCGAGGAGCGGCTCCGTCGCGCGGTGGAGGATTCGCCGTTCCCGCTCCTGCTTCATGCGGAGGACGGGGCCGTCCTCCGGGTCAGCAACTCGTGGTGCGAGGTCACCGGCTACACGCGCGAGGAGCTTGCGACCATCGACGACTGGACCGAGCGGGCCTACGGCGATCGGAAGCAGCGGGTCCAGGCCGACATCGGGGCGCTCTACGGACTGGAGCGCCGGAAGGCGGAGGGCGACTACAGCATCCGGATCAAGGACGGCACCATTCGCACGTGGGAGTTCAGCTCCGCGCCGCTGGGCCGCCTGCCGGACGGGCGCCGGCTGGTCCTGAGCATGGCGATGGACGTGACTGAGCGCAGGAAAGCCGAGAGCGAGGTGCGCCGCCTCAACGCCGAGCTCGAGCAGCGGGTGATCGAGCGCACCGAGCGACTGAACGCCGCCAACCAGGAGCTGGAGGCTTTCTCGTACTCGGTCTCGCACGACCTGCGGGCCCCGTTGCGGCACATCGACGGGTTCGTCGGGCTGCTGCTCGAGCACTGCCGCGCCGACCTGACCGACCAGGGGCGGCACTACCTGGACACCGTCGCCGAGTCCGCCCGCCAGATGGGCCGCCTGATCGACGAGCTGCTGCAGTTCTCCCGGACCGGTCGGGCGGAAATGCACGAGGCCGGGGTGGACATGAACCGGACGGTGCGGGAAGCGTTGAGCTCGCTCGCGAACGAGCTCGCGGGCCGCACCGTCGAGTGGGTGATCGGCGACTTGCCCCCCGTGCGCGGCGACGGGGCGATGCTGCGCCTGGTGTGGACCAACCTCCTGGGCAACGCCGTCAAGTACACTCGGGCGAAAGACCGGGCCCGCATCGAGGTCGCGGCCCTCGAAGGGCCCGGCGAGATGACCTTCGTCGTGCGCGACGACGGTGTAGGCTTCGACATGCGGTACGCGCACAAGCTGTTCGGGGTGTTCCAGCGCCTGCACTCCGAGGCGGAGTTCGAGGGCACCGGCATCGGCCTGGCCACCGTGCGGCGGATCGTCTCGCGGCACGGCGGCCGCACGTGGGCCGAGGCGGAACCGGGCGCAGGTGCCGCGTTCTATTTCAGCCTGCCCCGATCGGGAGGAGACGGGCCATGTCCGAGCTGAGACCCATCCTGTTGGCGGAAGACAACCCCAAGGACGTCGAGCTGACCCTGGCGGCGCTGGCCGAACACAACCTGGCCAACGCCGTGATCGTCGTCCGCGACGGCGTCGAAGCGCTGGAGTACCTCCGGTTCGAGGGGGCGTACCGCCTCCGCCGGCCCGGCCGGCCGGCGGTCGTGATCCTCGACATCAAGATGCCGCGCATGGACGGGCTCGAAGTACTACAGGCCATCCGCGCCGACCCGGCCCTGAAGGCGACGCCGGTCGTGATGCTGACCTCCTCGCGCGAGGAGCAGGACGTGGTCCGGAGCTACGAGCTGGGGATCAACGCCTACGTGGTGAAGCCGGTGAAGTTCGCCGCGTTCGTCGAAGCGGTGAAGCACATCGGGGTCTTGTGGGCCATCCTCAACGAGCTGCCTCCGGAAAAAGGCGTCTCCGATGGGCCCGCCGAGTAACGGGGACGCGTCGCTGACGGTCCTGCACCTCGAGGATTCGCCCCGGGACGCCGAGATCGTACGCGAGCGGCTGGCCGACGCGGGACGGCCGGTGCGGGTGGACTGGGCCGCCAACGAGGAGGAATTCGAGTCCTTCCTGCGCCACGGCGGTTACGACGTCATCCTGGCCGACTACGAGCTGCCCGGCTTCGACGCGCCCGCGGCGCTGCGGCTGGCCGGCGCCCTCCGTCCGGGCACGCCCTTCATCTGCGTCTCCGGGGCGATCGGCGAGGACAGCGCGGTGGAGCTGCTCAAGCAGGGCGCCACGGACTACGTGCGGAAGGACCGGCTCGAGAGGCTTCGCCTCAAGGTGCAGCGCGCGGTCGAGGAGGCCGGAGAGCGCCGCGCGCGCCAGAAGGCGGAAGGCGCGCTGCGGGAGAGCGAGACACGCTACCGTCGCCTGCACGAGAGCATGCGCGACGCATTCGTGCTCGTCGACATGTCGGGGCGCATCCTGGAGACGAACCGGTCCTACCAGGAGATGTTGGGCTACGACGCGGAAGAGCTGACCGGGCTCACCTACGCCGATCTGACTCCCGAGCGATGGCATGCCTTCGAGGCGCGCCTGGCAACGGAGGAGATCCTCTCGCGGGGCCACTCCGAGGTGTACCAGAAGGAGTACATCCGCAAGGACGGCACCGTGTTCCCGGTCGAGCTGCACACGTTCCTGCTGCGGAACGAGGCCGGAGAGCCCGCCGGCATGTGGGCCATTGTTCGCGACGTCACCGAGCGCAAGCGGGCCGACGCGGCGCTGCGCGTGCAGGGCGCGGCACTGAACGCCGCCGCCAACGCGGTCGTGATCACCGACCCCGAGGGGCGCATCGAGTGGGTCAACCCGGCCTTCGAGGCGCTCACCGGCTACTCGGCCGAGGAGGCCCTCGGCAAGAACCCCCGCGAGCTCGTCAAGTCGGGCCAGCACGACCGGGCGTTCTACGCGGGCCTGTGGGACACGATCCTCGACGGAAGAGTCTGGCGCGGCGAGATCGTCAATCGCCGCAAGGACGGCTCCCTCTACACCGAGGAGATGACAATCACGCCGGTGCCGGACGAGTCGGGCGGAATCGGTCACTTCGCGGCCATCAAGTCGGACGTTACCGAGCCTCGGCGGCTGGAAGAGCAGCTCCGCGCCGCGCAAAAGATGGACGCCATCGGTCGGCTGGCGGGCGGCGTGGCTCACGACTTCAACAACGCCCTGGCGGTCATTCTTGGCTTCTCCGAGCGGGCCCGGGGACGGCTCGACCCGCTCGATCCGCTGCATCACGACCTCGGCGAGATCGTCCGCATGGTGGAGAGATCGGCCGACCTCACGCGACAGCTCCTGGCCTTCGCCCGCCGGCAGATGGTCGCACCCCGTGTGCTGGACCTGAACGAAGTGATCGCATCCGTGGCGAACATGCTGCCCCGGCTGATCGGCGAAGACATCGACCTGCGGATCGCGGCCGGCGAGGGCCTTTGGAACGTGAAGATCGATCCCTCCCAGGTGGACCAGATCCTCGTCAATCTCGTCACCAACGCGCGCGACGCCATCCCGGACGTGGGAGTGATCACGGTCGAGACCTCCAACGTCGTCGTGGACGACGAGGGCTGCCGCACGCGTCCCGGGCTCACGCCCGGGGAGTACGTTCGGCTGGCCGTTGGCGACACCGGGGTGGGGATGGACGAAACCACCCGGGGGCAGGTCTTCGAGCCCTTCTTCACGACCAAGCCCGAGGGCAAGGGAACCGGCCTCGGACTCGCCACCGTCTACGGCATCGTCAAGCAGAACCGTGGCTTCATCGACGTCCGCAGCGAGCCGGGTCGCGGCACGACCTTCGAGGTCTATCTGCCGCGTTTCGCTGGGGAAGCGGAGCGGCCGGCCGAAGAGGTGGAGCAGCGTCCGCTCACCGGGACCGAAACGGTCCTGCTCGTCGAGGACGAGCCGGCCCTCCTCCAGATCGTCCGGGAGACCCTGGAGTCGCTCGGGTACACCGTCCTCGCCTCCAGCTCGCCGGGGGACGCGATTCTCCTCTGCGAGAAGCACGCCGGGGAGATCCACGTGCTCGTGACCGACGTAGTGATGCCCACAATGAATGGCAAGGAGCTGAAAGAGCGCCTGGAGCGGATCAAGCCCGGCCTGCGAACGCTCTTCATGTCCGGGTACACGGCGAACACCGTGACGCACCGCGGCGTCGTGGACGCCGACCTCTTCTTCATCCAGAAGCCTTTCACGCGCGAGGCGCTGGCCTCCAAGATCCGGGAGGCGCTCCAGGGTTGATCGGCTCTAGCCGTCGAGGACCCCTCGGACCCGTCGGAGGAGGCTGGCACGTGAGAAGGGCTTCTCCAGCAGATTGACCCGCTCCTCGAGAACACCGTGCTTGGCGATGACGTCGCTCGCGTACCCGGAGACGAAGAGGACCCGCAGGCCGGGCCGCAGGGCGGTGAGGCGTTGGGCCAGCTCCCGGCCGTTCATGCCAGGCATGACGACGTCGGTCAGCAGGAGCTGAACCGGACCGGCATGGGACTCCGCCCGCGCCAGGGCCTCGAGCCCGTTCGCGGCGGCGAGCACGGTGTGGCCGGCGTCGCCGAGGACCTCGCAGATCAGCGAGCGCAGCTCGTGCTGGTCCTCGACGACCAGGATCGTCTCCGCTCCGCCCCGCGGCGCCTCCTCCACGGGGAGCGCGGACACGACCGCGGCCGCGTCTTCCAGGCGCGGCAGGTGGATGGTGAAGGCCGTCCCCCGGCCCGGGGAGCTGTCGAGCTGTATGGTGCCGCCGCTCTGCGTGACGATGCCGTAGACGGTGGAGAGGCCGAGGCCGCTCCCGACGCCCTGCGCCTTGGTCGTGAAGAACGGCTCGAAGATGTGGGGGCGGACGAGCTCCTCGATGCCCGTGCCCGTGTCGCAGATCCGGAGCCGCACGTAGGAACCGGGGAGGAGAGTGTCCGGCTCCCCGGGGACCGGCTCGTCCAGAGTCGCGTTCGCGGTTTCGATGGCGAGGGTGCCCCCCTCGGGCATCGCGTCCCTGGCGTTCAGGGCCAGGTTCATGAGCACCTGGCCGATCTGCCCGGGATCGACCTCGACCCGACCGAGGTCCGGCTCGAGCCGCGTCCGCAGCTCGACGTCCTCCCCGATCAGGCGCTCCAGGATCTCTCGCGTGTCCATGACCACGGCGTTCAGGTCCACGACTTGCGAACGGAGCACCTGGCGGCGGGAGAAGGCGAGGAGCTGGCGGGTCAAGTCCGCGGCCCGCCGGGCCGCGGTCATGATCTGCTCCAGCCGGGGCCGGTTCTCGTCTCCAGGACGGAGCTTCTGCTGGACGAGCTCCGCGTGGCCGAGCACGACTCCCAGGATGTTGTTGAAGTCGTGAGCCACCCCGCCCGCCAGGCGGCCCACCGCCTCGAGCTTTTGCGACTGGAGGAGCTGCTCGCGAGTCTCGCGCAGCACCTGCTCCGCCGCGACACGCTCCGTGACGTCGCGCGAGATCCCCTCCACGGCCACGACGCTGCCCTCGGAATCGCGCACGGCCACGCTGTGGATCTCCGTCCAGACGATCGACCCGTCGTCGCGCACCCAACGGACGCGCGATGGCTGCTTCGGGGAGAGCTCGCCGCGGAACGTGGCCTCCATCACGTGCCTGTCGTCGGGGTGGATGAGGCGCAGGGCCAGGCTGGGGTCGGCAAGGAAATCCTCAGGCGAGTGACCGATCACCTCGATGGCGCGGTTCACGTACTCCACGGCGGGCGAGGGCCACAGGCGCAGGCGGTAGATCACGTCGGGGGCGTTGTCGGCCAGGCGCTTGAATCGCGCCTCGCTCTCGCGCAAGGCGGCCACCATCCGCTTCCGCTCGCTGATGTCGGCGACCATGGCGAGGAGCTGGACGACGCGCCCCTCGGCGTCGCGGAGGGGAGCGGCGGCGACGACGACCTCGATCGGCGTACCGTCGCGGCGTCGGCGCGTCGTCTCGACGTTCGAGAACGACCGCCCGTCGAGGACGAGCTGGCGCAGCGCGCGGGACTCCTCCTCCCGCTCGGGCGGCACGAAGCCGGCCGGCCGGCCGATCGCCTCCGAGCGCGGCCAGCCGAGCATCTCCTCGGCCGCGGTGTTCCAGACCTGGCCCACCCTCCCGTCGAGCCCCAGGGTGAAGATCGCGATCGGAGAGGCTCTGATCAGGGCCTCCAGGAACGCCTCGGAGGCGCGCAGGTCCTCGAGGGCCTGCGTCCGCTCGCGATCGGCGTCGATCGACCGCAGCGCGAAGCCGACGTCGCCCGCCAGCTCCTCGACGACCTCCACCACCTCCGCGTCGAAGACGCCCGGCTCCGCCGCGTAGAGGGCGAGGACGGTCGGCGTGCCACCGCCGGTGGGAACCGGGGCGGCGGCGAGCGAGCGGTAACCCCGTCGCCGAGCCGCTTCCCGCCACGGGGCGAACTGCTCGTCGCTCTCGACGTCGGTGACGACGACCGTGTGCCCTTCGTGGAGACTCGTCCACACGGGGCCGTGCCCGAGCGGCGTCTCGTCCTTCCCCACGATGACCTCGGAGAGGTAGCCGTCATCGTGGCCGGACCAGGCGGCGGGCACGACTTGACCGGTTCCGGGGTCGCCGAGGCCGATCCAGGCCATGCGGAAGCCGCCGTGCGCCACCAGGATCCGGCAGGCCTCGCTGACGAGGCGTTCCGGATCGCTCTCCCGGGCCATGGCCCGGTTGACCTCGGAGAGGGTGCGCAGGAGGCGGTTGAGCAGCGCGATGCGCTTCTCGGCCGCCCTTCTTTCGCGCACGTCGCGGACGATCGCGAGAAAGAGACCTTCTCCATCCAGCTCCACGAGCCGCCCCGACACCTCGACGGGAACGAGCTGGCCGTCACGGGTGAGGTGATCCTCTTCGAAAGCCCGACCGGAGCTGTGTCCCGCGGCGACCATCCGCATCCGCACATCGGCACCCGCCGTATCCGCGCCCCCCTGGGGCGGACAGAGGTCGTGGATGTGCATGGCGAGCAGCTCGCTGCGGCGGTACCCGTAGAGCTCTTCCGCCCGACGGTTGACGTCGGCGATCCGACCGTCCGGCCGCACGAAGAGGATCGCGTCCGCTGCGTGCTCCAGCAGGACGCCGAAGCGGGCCTCGCTCCGGGCGAGGGCGAGGCGGGCCGAGGTTGCGCGCTGGCGCCACAGGCCGAAGCCGACCCCCGCCGCGGCGAGGAGCAGCCCGGCGGCAGCGGCGGCGCTCTGCCCGACCTCCTCCTTATAGGTCTCGAAGGCCTCGTCCGCGTCGATCTGCGTCACGATCCCCCAGGGCGCGTTGCGGAGGCGTCGGGTGGCGGCGAGGACTCTCACTCCGCGATAGTCGACGAACTCGCCGAAGGTCTCGACTCCCGAGAGCGCGGCGACCGCCGCGAGTCGTGGCGGCGCGAACGGCCGGCGGGTGCGCAGCGGCCCCTCCCCCCCGTGACGCAGCGGGGAGAGGAAGACCACGTCGGGCCCTTCCTTCTCCACAAGGAGCGTCTCGCCGCTCCGGGTCGGGGCGGGCTCCTTCGTCAGCAGCGGGTAGACGGTCCGCGTGGGGTCGCTCTCGATCAAGACGGCTCCCAGAGGACGGCCCTCGGAAGCGAGAACGGGTGCGGCCGCGCCGACCACCACCACGCCGTCCGATCGTTCGTGGAAAGCGACAAGAGGCTCGCGGTGCGCCTGCGCTTCGCGCACGATCTGGAGGCAGCGAGAATCGGGCTGGCTGGAGCCGCTGCTCGCGGCGACACTCCCCGACGCGTCGACGATCCAGACCGCTCGGTAGCGGTAGACGCTGCGAAGGCGCTCCAGCACGTCTCGCAGGTGGACGCCTCCGCTCTTCTCCTCGGAGGGGGGTCGCGAGGGACGCGCGCGCCGATCGAGAAGCGAGAGCGTCGACGGATAGTGGGCCACGACGAGGGCGTCGGCGATCCTCTCTTCGACCCAGGCGTCGACACCGGCCCGCCGGTCCTCTGCCGTCGCCGAGAGCCGGGCGCGCCAGTGCTCCAGGTGCGCCGCCCGCTCCCGGCGGGCCCACCAGACGAGCAGCAGGGTCACGGCCACGCCCGTGGCGAGGATCCCGGCGACGAGACCCAGCGAGGATCGTCCGGAACGACTCGCCATCGAGGGCACTAGGGCTCCTCCGCCACCACACCCCATCCGCGCAGCTTGTTGTAGAGGGTCTTGGGGTCGATCCCCAGCGCCTCCGCGGTCCGCGCGCGGTGGCCCCGGTTCTTGTCCAGGACCGTCTGGATGTACTCCTTCTCCATCTCGGCCAGGGTGAGATCGGTCCGCAGGACGCGCGGGGCCGCGCGCGGGCGGACCTCGAGCGGAAGGTCCTCGGCGCCGATGGCGGGACCGGGGCAGAGCAGCGCGGCGCGGCCGATGACCATCTCGAGCTCCCGGACGTTGCCCGGCCAGTCGTAGGACGCGAGCGCTTCGAACGCCGGCGGCTCCAGCATCCGGCCGCTGCCGCCCCGATCGAGGAAGTGCCGGGCCAGGAGCGGGATGTCCCCGCGGCGCTCGCGGAGCGGGGGCACGCGAAAGGCGACGCCGTTCAGCCGGTAGAAGAGGTCCTCGCGGAAGCGCCCCGCCGCAACCTCCGCCCGGAGGTCCCGGTTGGTGGCGGAGACGATGCGCACGTCCACGCGCACGGCCCGGGTGCCGCCGACCCGGAAGAACTCCTGGGTCTCGAGGACGCGCAGCAGGCGCGACTGGAGGGGCAGGCTCAGCTCGCCGATCTCGTCCAGGAACACCGTGCCCCGGGTGGCGACCTCGAAGAGCCCAGTCTTCCGCTCGATCGCCCCCGTGAAGGCCCCGCGCTCGTGGCCGAACAGCTCGCTCTCGATCAGGGTCTCGGGCAGGGCCGCGCAGTTGATGGGCACGAACGGGAAGGTGCTGCGCGGGCTTCGATCGTGCAGCGCCCGCGCGAGCAGCTCCTTGCCGGTCCCGGTCTCGCCCTGGATCAGGACCGGCAGGGCCGAGGCGGCGGCCCGCTCGAGGGTGGCGAGCAGCTGCTTGGTCGCCGGGTCGTCGGTCACGAAGCCTTGCAGCGGCTCGTGCCGGCGGAGGCGCACCCGAAGCGCGACGTTCTCGCGGCGCAGCCGCGCCTTCTCCGCCGCCTTGGCCACGAGGACGTGGAGCTCCTCGAGACGCGGCGGCTTCGAGAGGTAGTCGTAGGCCCCCAGGCGCATCGCCTCCAGGGCGGTGGGCACCTCGGCGAACCCGGTCAGCATGAGGGCCTCGACGGCCAGGCCCTCGGTTCCGATCTCCCGCAGCACCTCCATGCCGCTCCCGTCGGGCAGCTGCAGGTCCAGGAGCGCGACGTCGAACCCCCCGTCGCGCAGGCGTTCGCGCGCCTCCGCCACCGACGAGGTCGTCTCGACCTCGCATCCGCGGGCCCGCAGCTCCTCTTCGATCGTGGCCGCGAACGACGCGTCGTCCTCGAGGACCAGCACCGAGATGCGCTCAGGCGCGCTCGCCATCGTGCCCCCCTTGCCCCGAGCCCGAAGAGATCCGCAGGACGAACCGGCCGCCCCGGCCGTGCCCCGTCGAGCATTCGATCGAGCCTCGGTGCTGCTCGGCGATCACTCGGCAGGCGCAGAGCCCCAGGCCGAGCCCGCGGCCGGGTGGCTGCGTCGAGAAGACATCCTGGAAGAGCCGGCTTCGGACGTCATCCGAGACCCCGGGGCCCTCGTCGGTCACCGTGACCGCGACCTGGCCGGGCCCGTCGACCCGGGTCTCGACCACGACTCGGCCCGCCGGAGGGCTCGCGTCCAGCCCGTTCATCAGGAGCGACAGGATGGCCTGGCCCAGCCGCCCCTCCGAGCCGTGGATCACGGGGAGCGCCTCGTCGAGCTCGAGCTGCACCTCGACCTGCCGCCGCATGGCCTCGTGCAGGACGACGGTCGCCGCGCTCCGGCAGAGCGCGTTCACTTCCACCTCCCCGAAGGCCGGGTCGGGGGCGCGGGCGAAGACGCGCAGCGCCGCCAGCACCGCCTTGCAGCGCTCGGTCTCGGCGGAGATGGCCCCGAGGTACCTCTCGAGCTTCTCACGCGGAATAGCACCCCCGGAGCCGTGAAGGTCGCTCTCCAGGCTCTCCGCGCGCAGGGCGATCGAGGCGAGAGGCGTCGCCAGCTGGTGCGCGACGGCCGGAACGAGGCGCCCCACGCTCGCGAGCCTCGCCGCTTCGAGGAGTCGCGCGCTCTCGTCGTCGCCCGGGAACCAGGGCGAGTCCGGCACGGCAACGAGTCTAGCATCATCGCCAATCACGGCCATCCCGCCTACTCAGCCCCGGAGCCGCTCGCGGTTGAGCCGGTGCTCTTCGATGAACAAGCGCGCGATCTCCGGGTCGAACTGCGTGCCCGCGCAGGCCTCGATTTCCGCCAGGCCCTCGTCCAGCGTCCGCCGCGTGCCGTACGGAGTCGACCGGGTCATGGCCTCGAAGGCCTCGGCGACGGCCACGATGCGGCCGCCGAGGGGGATCTCGCTGCCCGCCAGCCCGCGGGGGTACCCGCTGCCGTCCCACCGCTCGTGGTGCGTGTGGATGATCGGCGCGAGGAGGCCCCATTTCGCGACAGGGCGGAGGATCTCGACTCCCAGGGCCGGGTGCTGTCGCACCATGACTCGCTCTTCGGCGCTGAGCGGGGCGACCGACGCGAGGAGGCCCGGGGTGAGCCGGAGCTTGCCGACGTCGTGGAGGAGAGCGGCGAAGTGGATCGTGCGACGCTCGTCCTCGGGGAGGCCCAGCCGGCGCGCCACCATGTCGGCCAGGGCCGCCACCGCGCGCGAGTGGCCCTCGTAGTGGACGTCGTGCGAGTCGAGCAGCGAGACGAGCATCTCCGAGGCGTGGGTGAAGAAGTTGCGGTTGACCTCGTGGGCTCGGGTGTTCTCGATGGCGATCGCGCCCTGGCGGGCGAGCGAGGCGAGGAGGGCGAGGTCGTCGTCCGAGAACGGCCGGGCCCGACCCGCGGCGGTGAGGGCCCCCGAGATGGTCGGGCGCACGAGGGGCACGCAGAGCATCCCGGGAAGCGCCGTGCCCATGTCGTCGCAGCGGGACGAGTAGGCGGGATGCTCCCGGGGAACTTCCACCCGGACTGGGGCGCCGCTCTCGGCCACACCGGTGGCGATCCCGTCCCCCTGGCCGAAGTGCGCGCCGAGGGCCACCTCGCCGTCGCCGAAGGCCGACGCGGATCGTCATGTCTCCGAGGTCGTTCCGCTCCATGATCACGACGCGGACCGACTCCGCCCCCACGAGCTGGCGAGTCGCCCGCACCAGCTCCCCGGTCAGGCTGTCGAGGTGGGGCTCGGCGGCGAGCCGTGCGCTGACCTCGTTCAGGATCTCGAGCCGTCGCGTCGTCTCCTGCAGCCCGGTCACGAGCCGCCGGTTCTCGGCCCGCAGCTCGCTGCGGGCGATGGCGGCCCGGACCGCCCGGCGCAGACGGATCGTCTGCAGCGAGTCCTTCTGCAGGTAGTCGAACAGCTCGTTGCGGATCCCCTCGATGGCGGAGCGCATGTCGGCGTGGCCGGTCAGCAGCACGACCTCGGTCGCGGGATTGCCGCGGCGCAGCTCGCGCGCCAGCTCGAGCCCGTCCATGTCGGGCATGATCAGGTCCACCACGGCGGCGGAGAAGGAGCGTCCGTCGGGCGAGGGCGAGCGCCTCCTTGGGGTCGCTCACCGCGACCGCCTCGATGTCCCGGTCGTTCAGCGCGTCGGCCACCGTGCGGGCGAAGGCGGTGTCGTCGTCCACCACGAGGACGTGGTGGCACGGGGCGCCCGGAGGATGGGTGAAGCGTTCGGGATTGGCGGCGTCCGGCGGGACTTCGTTTTCACGTGACGTCATGAACATGGCCTCCTCCTACTGCCGTCTCATCGAGAGCAGGCGGGCCACGAGGCCGCGCCGTTCGGGGGCTTCATTCCGACCGGCTGGCCGGTCGCCTTCCCGCGCCGCACGGACGGCTCGCAGTTGTGACTGGGCTTCCGAATGCCCGGGGTCGGCCGCGAGCGCCCGCAGAAGCGTCGCCTCCGCGCGGGCCGGCAGCCCCTCGCGGCGGTACAGCAAGCCCAGCGTGGCGAGAGCGTCCGCATCGTCCGGCGTCTCTCGCAGTATCTCGTTCAGCAGGCCGAGGCCGTAGCGCCGCCAGCGCGGGTCCCCGACGTAGGCGCGGGCGAGGACGAGGCGGATGCGGCGCCGCTGGCCCGCGTTCGCCAGGCTGAGCACGTCGTGCAGCCCGCTCACCGCCTCCTCGACGTCCTGGCGGGCGATCGAGGCTTCGGCGGAGCGCAGCGCCTCGTCGACCCGGGCGCGCCGCTCTTCCGGGTCCGGAGGCGGCGGAGCGGCGACGACGGCACTTGGCGGAGGGGCGACGAGCGGCTTGGGCGGTGGCACGACCTTCGGGGCGGCGGTCTCACGCGGCGGCTCCGGGCAGCGGTGCGCCGTCCTCGCCGCAAGGTGGTCGCCGCCGAGGGTTCGGTAAGCGTCGTTCAGGCGGATGAAGATCGCCTGCACCTGGTCCCTCAGGTCGGAGTCGCCCGGAGCCAGGGTGTCGGGGTGAAGCCGCCGCGCGAGGGCGACGAACGCCTCCCGGACCTTCGCGGGGCTCGCGCCCGAGGGGACGCCGAGGAACTGAGCGTGGCTGCTCCGCGCGAGGCTTGCGTACAGGTCGAGGATCTCCCGCCGACGACCCGACGCCGCGGTTGCGGTTGTGTGCGAATGGACGGCCGCCTCAACGGTTGCCACGGTTCACTCCTTTCCGTCGCCCGCCCCGCGGCGGCCGCTCGCGCCGATCAGCACGACGAGGCGGATCGCGCTCTTGTGAATGGCCACGAACTCCTCGACGGCGCCGGAGCTCTCGTGGGTCGCGCTCCAGAGCGCCAGGTACGAGCGGTCGTCCTCGACCAGCTCGTGCAGACCTCCCGCCGGGCCATCGAGACGAAGGCTGCCCACGTAGGCTCCGTCGTCCGTGTCGACCTTGACCCTGACCCATCGACGCCGGCGGGCCCGCAGCCGATCACGGTTCTTCGCGGGGAGCGTGTCCGCTGATCGCTCGGCGACCGTCTCGAGTGCGACCGTCTTCAGCTGCATGTCTCTCTCCGGTTCCGGGCCGCCCTGCCCGTACCGCCCTCTCCATAGAGCAGGGCCCGTGCCGGGAGGCCCCAGACGAGTCAAGTCGCTGAACCACAGGGTGTACGAGCCGCTCTCCCCTCCGCCCTTCCCCCGCAGGTTCGGCATCGCCTCCCGGAGGACTCGGGATTTCCGCCCGAGCTGCCGTCCCGTTGCCGACACGGGGGCAACGACGCCGCTGGGGGTTCGGTGCGCGCGCCGGGCGGGGCGAGCTCGGCGCGGAAGGCGCGCGCCGACCGCGATCTAGGGGCCAGCCGGCCGCCATTCCAGGTCGACCTGACCCCACCCCGGTGGGCGCCACTCGAGGGTGGCACAGGCGTTGCCTTTCCGGGAGGCATGGGTTTCTGGGATGGCCACGCCGATGCGACGACGGCCAGCGCGGTCTTGCCCCTCGAGCGCCTGGTCACGGAGATGGAGATCCTCGGGGCGCTGCGCTTCGACGGCAACGGCCGCGTCCTGAGCTGCAACGCCACAATGGCGCGGCTCCTCGGCACGGCGGCGGGCGAGGTGGCCGGCGCAACTCTCGGCGAGGTGCTGGACGGCCCGGACGCGGCGGCCATGCTCGCGCTCGTCCGCAGCGGGCGGGCGCACGTGGCCGGGCGCGTGCAGCTGTCGTTCCTCGGCACGGCCGGCGGGCCGTTCGTGCTCGAGTGCGCCCTGGCCCTCGACAGCACCGGGGGAGCCCTTCTCGGGAACCGCCCGCGCGAGGACCGGGAGATCG
Source organism: uncultured Acidobacteriota bacterium (assembly GCA_963697835.1). Classification (GTDB taxonomy): domain Bacteria; phylum Acidobacteriota; class Vicinamibacteria; order Fen-336; family Fen-336; genus DATBSL01. The sequence continues at coordinate 2,045,371 of CAVOPG010000002.1, forward strand.
ACCGGCAGTAGCTGGCCGCCGCTCGTCTCTCCCCCGCATTTCCTCCCGACCCCCGGGAGCTTTTCCCTCCTGGCGAGCCAGCCAGCCGCGCGACGACGCCCCGCATCCTGCTCTGGGCAAAGGCCCTTGGCCGCTTCCGCCCGGCTGGCCGGCTCCTTGCTGGAACGTGGGACTGCTGGAGCACGGACCGCACCATTGCGGCCGTGGTTGGATCGGAGGACGGAGATGGCCATGGCTGGTGAGCGGATACTCGTGGTCGACGATGACCGGACGGTTCTGACGTACCTGAAGGCGGTCCTCGGCAAGGAGGGTTACCGGGTCTTCACCGCCATGGACGCGTTGCAGGGCCCGATGGTGGCCCGACAGTCGCAGCCCGACCTGGTCGTGCTGGACCTGGCCATGCCGGCAGGGGGGGGCACGGCGGTCCTCGACCGCCTTCGCCGCATGCAGGGGACGATGCAGATCCCCGTCGTCGTGTACTCCGGCCTCTCGAAGGAGCGCGTGGAGCAGCTCGTGCCGGTCGGCCCCGATCTCGTCTTCGTGCCGAAGTCGGGGAATCCGGACGACGTGCTGAAGGCCGTCCGTTCGCTCCTGGGCGGGCACTGAGAGGCAACAGCCGCATGTGGACCAGGGCGGTTCCGCCGGGCTCGCGCGGAAGCGCTCGATTGCTGCTCCGCGCCCTCCTCTACTGGCTGGCCGCCGCGGTGGGTGTCGTAGCGCTGGTCGGCTCCCGCGACCGGGCGGAGGAGACGGCCCGCCGGAACACCCGCGACGCCGAGCAGGCCTCGCGGCTGGCGCTGGCCGGGCGCGTCCTGGGGGGTGACCTCGCGTCGGCACGCTCCGACCTCCAGATGCTCGGCGCGATCGGCGTCGTGCGGGACTACGTCGAGCACCCCGACCCGAGAAGGAAGGCGGCTCTCGCGCGCGATCTCTCCGCGTTCGTCGTCACCCGGCCCTGGTGTCGCGGCGTGACGGTGGCGACGGCGGGCGACGCCGGCGCCGAGCCGCAGCCCGACGTGTCCCTCTGCGGCCGCTCGGCGGAGCCGGCGTCCACCCTCCCGAGCGGGACCATGCTGCTCGATCGGGCGCAGCCGTCGGCCGAAGGCGCGCCTGTCCTCTGCCTGGCCCTGCCGCTGGGGCCGAGCGCGGACGGAACCCGATGGGCGCTCGTGGCGGAGGCGGAGCCGGCCGAGCTGTTCGCCGACCTCCGGGCTCCGGGTGACGAGGGACCCTTCCTGCAGGACCGCCAGGGGCGGTGGATCCTGGCGCCGTCGGCGACGCCTGGGCCTCTCGAGGAGGCGACGGTCACTCTCTCCGCGCCGGACGGCTCGACCTCGGGCACGTGGCGCATCCTCTTCCCGGATGCGGGGCACGACCGGAAGAGTGTCGTGTCCCGGCAGCACAATCTGGCGCTCGCCGCCCTCCTCCTCGCCGTGAGCGGTGGCGTCGCTCTGGCCCTCGCCCGCTCCATCGAGGCTCGGCGGACGGCGGAGCGCCACTCCCGGAAGCAGCTGGCCCTCTTCCAGCTCGTGAGCGACAACGTGCCGACCCCCATCTTCTTCAAGGGCGTGGACGGCAGCTACCTGGCGTGCAACCTCGCATTCGAGAGGCTCATGGAACACCCACGCGAGGCCATCCTCGGCCGCCGGGCGGAGGATCTCTTGTCCCCGGAGGAAGTCGACCGTCACGCGGAGGTCGACCGCGCGCTCTTGCGAGACGGCGGCACGCGGCACTACGAGGCCCGCTTCAGGGGCAGCGGCGCCCACGGACGCGAGTATCTGGTGGCGAAATCGGCGGTGCGCGACGAGCGCGATCGCGTTGTGGGAGTCACCGCCGCCCTGGTCGACATCACCGAACGAAAGGCGGCCGAGCGCGAGGCGCGCCGGAGCCTGGAGGCGCTGGGGCAGGCCAAGGAGGCGGCCGAGGCCGGCACGCACTCGAAGTCGGAGTTCCTCGCCGTGATGAGCCACGAGATGCGCACCCCGCTCCACGCGGTGCTCGGCGCGACCGGTCTCCTCCTCGACGGCACGCTGAGCCGCGAGCAGCGCGAGCAGGCCGGGATGATCCGTACCGCGGGACAGGCGCTGCTCGACCTCATCGACGATCTCCTCGACTTCTCGCGCATCGAGGCGGGCCGGCTGGACCTCGAGCGGGTGGCGTTCGATCCGCGGCGTGTCGTGGAGGACACCGTCGCACTGGTATCGGCGGCGGCGGAGGGCAAGGGGCTGGAACTCGCCTGCCGGGTCGAGCCGGACGTTCCGGGACGGGTGTGCGGCGACCCCGGCCGGCTGCGGCAGGTCCTCCTCAACCTGTTGACGAACGCCGTCAAGTTCACGGAGCGAGGGCAGATCATCGCTCTCTTCGAGCTCCTTGCCCGGGACGCCGACGGGATCGCGCTCCGATTGCGCGTGCGCGACACCGGGGTGGGCATCGCGCCGGTCTTCCTGCCGCACCTCTTCGAGCCGTTCACCCAGGGCGAGAGCTCCACCCGGCGCCGGCACGGTGGCACCGGCCTCGGGCTCGCCATCACGCGCCGGCTCGTCGAGCTGATGGGCGGCACCATCGAGGCGTCGAGCAAGCCGGGAGAGGGCAGCGAGTTCACGTGCACGGTGCGCCTCGGCGAGGCCCCGGCCGAGGAAGAGCCGGCGGGGCTGGAGAGGGGCGCTCACGCGCCCTCGGACCCACCACGCCCGCGGTCCTCGCCGGAGCGACGCCCCCAGGTCCTGCTCGCCGAGGACAACCGGGTGAACCAGCGCGTCACCCACGCCCAGCTGGCGCGCCTCGGCTGTGACGTCGACCTGGCGAGCGACGGGCACGAGGCGATCGCCGCCGTCGCCCGCCGCCGGTACGACGTCATCTTCATGGACTGCCAGATGCCGGGCGTGGACGGCTTCGATGCCACGCGCGAGATCCGCCGCCGCGAGCCGGAGGGCCCGCGGGTCCCGATCGTGGCTCTCACCGCGAACGCCCTTCGCGGCGACCGCGAGCGGTGCCTCGCCGCCGGCATGGACGACTACCTCGCGAAGCCCACGGACCTGGGATCGCTCGACCAGGCGCTCGAGAGGCACGCGAGGTCCACGACGGGCGAAAGGCCGGTCGAGCCGGCGCACGAGAGCGGGTCGAGACTCGTCGACCAGCAGGCCCTGTCGACCCTCAAGGCTCTCGAACGGGACGGCCCCGGCTTCCTGGCCGTGCTGGTTCGCGATTTCGACGAGGGCTTCCGCGAACGGCTCGGCGACATGCAGCTCGCGGCGAGAGAGAACGACGGCGCGGCGTTGCGCGGGGCCGCGCACAGCGTCAAGGGAAGCGCCGGCATCGTCGGAGCGGAGGCGATGGCCAGCCTGTGCCAGCGGCTCGAGTCCCTGGGAGCCGAGGGCCAGACCAGGGGGGCGGACGCCCTCATCGCGAGCCTCGCCCACGAGCACGAGGCCGTCATGTCGGTGCTGCGGGAAGCGGTGCAGTCGATTTGACGGCCTACCAGTGCAGCTCGACCACGTCGCGGTCGAACGGGTCGGGTGCTATCTCCCGAAAGACCGCGATCTCGCCGCGCGCGGAAAGGGTCGAGGTCAAGGCGTCTTCGCTCTCGCCCGCCCCGGCGGCGGGGGGAGCCTCGAGACGCGGCACGAGGTTTACTTGTTCGGGCTGAACCTGGTCCGGCCTCTAGCTGCCGCAAATCCGGTCGCTAACTAACTAACTAAGTGCCAGCCAGACGAGCGTGAACCCCCCAATCCGGTGTTTGAGCGCCGCGAACGCGATCGGTGCCCTGGCGCGCGAGCTTGTTCACGGCTCGAGCTTCTGGAGTCAAACACCCGAGTGCATTGAGCGAATACACGAGGTCTCGCGTCGCCGTCGTGTCGACGCGGACCCTCAGCAAGGACAGGTCCGGTGCGCCGCACGAAGGGCTTAGCGATGGCTGCCAGCTTGCGCAGCTCGGCTTCGACACGGCGCGCGTCAGGGGGTGCTTCGGTTCGCGTGCAAGGGGCAGCCTTGCAGAGCAGGGTGTCGAGCGCGCCCGCGAAGTCCTTCGCTCTGGTCCCAGGAAACTCGCGGATCGCCCGTCATCGCCCTGCGCCATCAGTCGACCGTCCCAGATGCGGCGAGGCCGAGGCAGCCCGTGAGGGCGATGGCCGCGACCAGCGCCCCCACGGCCGCCGGCGGGTAGAGCCGTGTGCTGATCAAGATCCCGGCGACGAGGGCCAGGAGGAGCACAGCACCGCCTAAGCGGGCGGTCATGGAGCCCCCGACTTCGGTGTCACCCGCCGTGGAGGCGGGCGGTGCGTCAGGAGACTGCGTCTTCATCAGCCCCTCCTCGACCCTATCGACTCCACATCGCGTGCCAGGAGAAGGAGGCGCTATCAGGCTGATTCCGATACCTTTCGCTGCCATGCCGGGGGATGTCGTGTCGTCTTGCCCGATAGTCTCGGGAGTCCTGCCCGAACCGGACGGAGCGGACGTGTACGCCTCGGACCTCGCCTGGCTGCCGTGTCGGCGTGTGATCTACCGGACGTGCTCGACGCCGCTACTCCCTGGGCCCGCCGAGAGGGCCTCGGCGGCGAGTCGGAGCAGATCCGCCTCGCTGAAAGCCTCTTGGAGGAACGCTCCGGGCCCGAGGCCGCCGTGATGACGTCCGTGATGAGCAGCGGGTTTCCTCCACCACCGCGTCCAGACGCAGCACGCGCGGGGAGTGCGCCGAGATCGAGGCATTGTGGATGATCCGGCCCCCGCGCGGCTCCTGGCTCTTCATCAGCCGGAACGCCGCCTGCGCGCACAGGACCATACCCGGCACGAACGGGATCGGGCTTCCCGTATCCTGCGGGTGAAGGGCGGGTCATGAACGGACGCGATCTCGAAACGCGGAAGTGACGCGCGCGATGCGGCTCGCGATGCTGCTGGCTCTTGCCGTGTCCGCGGCCCCTCGCGTGTGAGTCGACAAGCGACTCGGCTGCGACGTCGACCTGGATGCCGGACGTGGACGGTTTCGATGCCACGCGCGAGATCCGCCGCCGCGAGGGGGAGGGCCGGCGCGTCCCGATCGTGGCCCTCACCGCGAACGCCCTTCGCGGAGACCGGGAGCGGTGCCTCGCCGCCGGCATGGACGACTACCTTGCGAAGCCCACAGACCAGAGCTCGCTCGACCAGGCGCTCGAGCGGTACGCGAGGTCCACGACGGGCGGAAGGCCGGTCGAGCCGGCGCCCGAGAGCGGGTCGAGGCTCGTCGACCAGCAGGCCCTGTCCAGCCTCAAAGCCCTCGAGCGGGACGGGCGGCGCGAGAGAACGACGGCGCGGCGTTGCGCGGGGCCGCGCACAGCGTCAAGGGAAGCGCCGGCATCGTCGGAGCGGAGGCGATGGCCAGCCTGTGCCAGCGGCTCGAGTCCCTGGGAGCCGAGGGCCAGACCAGGGGGGCGGACGCCCTCATCGCGAGCCTCGCCCACGAGCACGAGGCCGTCATGTCGGTGCTGCGGGAAGCGGTGCAGTCGGTTTGACGGCCTACCAGTGCAGCTCGACCACGTCGCGGTCTGCGACCGCGTGGGCGGCGCTCACCTGCTGGCCCTCGAACTCGGCGCTCGTGCCCCAGATGCGGGCGAATTTCAGCTCGGCCGCCATCCCCCGGTGGACCTGCAGCGCCACGTCGCGCACGGTCCCGCCCCCCGTATCGTGAAGGGCCGGCCCATGTCCGGGGGATGCCCGGGCACCTTCGAGTAGACGCGCACGATCCCGAGAAGCGAGAAGAGGGCGGGGCCGACCGCGGCGAGGCCCGCCCCGGTCTCCGCCGACACCGCGAGCGAATCGAACGGGTCGGGTGCCAACTCCCGGAAGACCGCGAGCTCCGCCTCGGGGTCCGCGAAGAAGTCGGCCTTGTTCGCGAGGAGGAGGGTGGGCAGCCGCGCGCGGAAGGGGTCGAGGTCCACGTCGTCCTCGCCCTCGCGCGCCCCGGCGGCGGGGAGAGAGCCGAGACGCGGCACCAGGCTCACCTTCTTCTCCTCGAGCCGGCGCTCGATCGCGGCGAGCTGGTCCACGCAGCCGGGGTCCCTGAGGTCCACCACCAAAGCCACCGCGTCCACGGTGTGGAGCGTTCCGCTCATCCAGGGCTCCATGTAGTCCTCGGCCACGGGCGGAAGGTCCACGAGCTGGAACTGCACGTCCTCGTGGAGGAGCATGCCGGGCAGCGGGTGCTTCGTCGAGAACGCGTATGGCCCCACCACCGCGCGCGAGCCGGTGAGCCTGACGTGCAGGCTCGACTTCCCCGCGTTGGGCGGGCCCACGAGAGCCACCTGGGCCGCGCCCTCGTGGCGGACGGTGAGGTCGGGGCCCCCGCGCACCGCCCCCTTCTTCGGCCCGCCGAGCTCGTCGGTCACCTCCTTGACGCGGGTCTTGATCTCGGCCTGGAGGTGCTCGGTCCCCTTGTGCTTCGGGATCGTGCGCAGCATCTCCCGCAGGCACTCGAGCTTCTCCTGCGGCTCGCGCGCCCGGCGGAACTTCTCCTGCGCGTCCTTGTACTCGGGGGAGAGGTTGGCCGGCATGGCGGCGGGACCGCGCCGATCCTCTCCCCGCCCCGGCCGCCGGTCAAGCGCGCCGGGGAGACGTGTTGCGGTCGCGATGCCGGCGAGGGCACACTCGCCTTGTCAGTCATCCTGAGGAGCCTCCGTCGCGCCGGGCGACGGAGGATCCGCCGGGGGTGCCATGTCCTTCGAGCGGCCGGGCTGGGACGAGTACTACATGGGAATCGCGCGCGCGGTCGGAGCGCGCTCGAACTGCATCCGCCGCCGGGTGGGCGCGCTCGTCGTGGTCGAGAAGGCGATCATCGCGACCGGCTACAACGGCACGCCGCTGGGCGTCGCGAACTGCTTCGACGGCGGCTGTCCCCGCTGCGCCTCGGACGCCCCGCCCGGCGCCGGCTACGACACGTGCGTGTGCGTCCACGCCGAGCAGAACGCGATCGTGATGGCGGCCCGCCACGGCAACGCCACGAACGGCGGCGTCCTCTACGCGACGCTCCGCCCGTGCTTCGGCTGCGCCAAGGAGTCGATCCAGGCCGGCATCCGCGAGATCGTGTTCGACGAGCCGTACGAGTACGGCGCCGGGCTCGAGGAGGCCTACGGCCGGCTCATCGCCGAGTCGGGCATGAGGCTCCGCCGCCACCCGCCGCGCTGAGGGCCGGGCACACGAGAGCGCTCCCACTCCAGCTTCGGATAGCACGAGAAGCGTAAAGCCGCTTACGTCGGCGGTAAGCAGGAGGACGCGGGCTTGCTGAGTCGCAAGGCCTTGGGGCCCACGGCGAGCCGGCACCCTCGTTGCAGGGCGCTTCGTTCACACGCTTGCCTGGCAATCCGCAGAGGCGTCCTGTCAATGGGGGCGTTCTTGGGTTAGGAGTGCAAATATGGGTATGGTGCCGAGCGGTCTCCAGTCGGTCAAACTCGCGCTGCTCGCCGGTTGCGTTCTGCTCGGGGCGCGGGCCGAGGCGCAGCATTACACGCAGACGAATCTCGTTTCCGATCAGCCGGGCGCGACGGTCATGGACGCCAATCTCGTGAACCCGTGGGGGCTCGCCCGGAGCTCGGGCAGCCCGTGGTGGGTCGCGAACAACGGCACCGGGACCTCGACGCTCTACAACGGCACGACGGGCGCGCCCGCGGCGCTGATCGTCACCATTCCCCCCGCATCGGGGACCGACCCCGGCGTTCCGACGGGGACAGTGTTCAACGGGACGACGGCCTTCGAGCTCACCGCCGGCAACCCGGCCCGCTTCCTGTTCGTGACCGAGGACGGCACGATCTCAGGCTGGAATCCGGCGGTGGACGCGACGCACGCCGTCATCAAGTACCCGAGCCCGGGGGCTCCGAGCTCGGGCGCGGTCTACAAGGGAGTCGCGATCGCCTCTCGGGGCGGGGCCTGGTTCCTCTACGTGACGAACTTCGCCAAGCGTCGCATCGAGGTCTTCGACTCGGGCTTCCACCCGGTCCGACTGGGCGGGAGCGACCACCACGGCAACGACCACAACGACGGCGACCGGTTCGAGGACGAGCGGATCCCCAGGAGCTTCTCGCCCTTCAACGTGCAGAACATCGGTGGCGACCTCTACGTCACTTTCGCCAAGAGGGATCCCGCGACCAACGACGACGTGGCCGGCCCCGGCTTCGGGTACGTGGACGTCTTCAGCCCGAGCGGCCGGCTGCTGCGGCGCCTCGAACACGGGCCGTGGCTGAACGGACCGTGGGGCCTGGCCCAGGCGCCGGGCGACTTCGGCGCGTTCAGCCACAACCTGCTGGTGGGCCAGTTCGGCAGCGGCGAGATCGCCGCCTACGACGTGGCGACCGGGGCCTTCCTCGGCACGATGCGGGACCCGACCGACCACGTGCTCGCGATCGAGGGCCTGTGGGCGCTGAGCTTCGGCAACGGAGCGAACGCCGGGCCGCTCAACACTCTCTTCTTCACCGCGGGCGTCGAGGACGAGGAGCACGGCCTCTTCGGGACGCTCACCTCCTTGCCCGCCGAGCAGCTCCTCGGCAACGGGCAGTAGGGGGCGGTCCGGACGTGGACGGGGCACGGCCTCGGCCGTGCCCCGTCATCCGGCTCGGAGATCAGAGATAGAGGTGCAGCTGCGCGAGGAGCGTCTCGTAGGTGAAGCCGGTGCCGCGCACCTTGTCGTGATAGTACGAGAGCCCCAGGTTCCAGTGGGTCCGCGGCAGCAGGTCGGCTTCCAGGGCCATACGGACGACGCCGGCCGACGTGTCGCCGTACTCCGTCCGGAGCTGGGGTGAGAACTTCAGCCACAGGCCCCGAAAGACCTCGAACGCCGTCTCGTTGAGCACCACGTAGGCCGGCGCCCCGGAGCTCCCCTCCCGAAACTGCGCGTCCGCCTGGGTCCAGATGTTGAGCCGTCGCGTCGGGGCGATGCCGAACGCGATGCCGCCGGCGCCCCTCGCGGGCTCGAGCGTCGTCTCGTGGCGGTAGAGGCCGGAGAAGACGAGAGCCGTCCGCGGTCCGAGGTCCCACTGGAACCGGCCGGTGGTGGTGAAGGCGTGCGCCTCGCCGTGCACGATCGCGTCGGCGCGGCCGGGCCCGACCGAGACCTGCAGGAGGTGCCGCTCGCCGCCGTGGCTCACCTCGAGGGCGTAGTCCTGGTCGTACTTGTCGAAGCCGAGGAAGCTGCGGGTGAAGGCGGTGTGGTCGGCGAGCCTGATCCCGTAAGCCGGGAGGAAGCGGCCGACCCTGAACCCCAGGCCCTTGGGCGACTCGTAGCCGACCCAGTGCTCGTACGAGTAGATCCCCGCCGCGTCCTCGCCGATCGGCGGCTTGCGACCGACCTCCCCGTACACCGTGAACCCGTGGGCCCGCCACGCGGCGAGGAGATCGCCGTTCATCAGGAATTCCCGGCTGTCGCTCGTGGGGCCGCCGAGGTCGAGGCTCAGGTGCGAGGGGCGCACGTCGATCCCGACGCTCACGGGACCGAGCGCGCTGCCGAGCGCCCCCCAAAGGAACGACTCCTCGCCCTTGCCTTTGGCCGGCGGGGGCGCCTTCGGGTCGGACCGGCCCGTGGTCGAGAGCTCCTGGCGCGAGAGCGAGCGGCCGTAGGAGGTCAGGAGGCCGCCGCCGGTGGGCGAGTAGTGGCAGCTCGTGCAGCGGTTGTACTGCTTCGACAGGAACATCGGCTCGGCACGGACGCCCGTCGCGCCGAGGAGCAGCGCGAGGGTCGCGAGGGCCAGCCGCCTCATCGGGCCGCCTCCGGCCCATCGGCGGGCTCGGCCACCAGGGAGACCACCACGCTCACCTGGTCCTTGACGCCCACTCCCAGGTACTGGGGCTTCGCGATGCCGAAGTCGGAGACCGTCACGGGGAAGCTGGCCTCCACGCGGACGGTGCGCCCCTCGCGGCGCACCGTGGCCTGGCCGGCGACCGGCTTCGTCGTCCCGTGCAGGAGGAAGGTGCCGGTGAAAGGCGTCTTGCCCTGGAATCCCAGGGGATCCACGTCGCCGAGGCGGATCCCGGACAGGACGGCCCGGTCGAATCCCTGGCCCCGTGCGACCTCGAGGTAGGTGTTCCGGAGGTGGTCGTTGCGCAGGCCGATGCCGGTGTCGAGCGTGCCGAGGTCGACCGACAGATCCCCGCCGAGGGCGGCGCCGGGACCGCCAGGGGTCACTGTTCCCCGTATCGCGTCGGTTCTCGCCTCGAAGGAGCCCCCGACCGTCATCGGGCAGACGACTCGCACGGCGCCGCGCACGACTCGCCACGAGGTCTCGGCGGCGAGGACCCGCGGAGCGGGGAAGGCGACGAGGAGGGCGACGAGCCACGCCGTCCGCGGCCTCGCCGAGGGCCCTGGTACCGGGGGTCGGGGGCTCACTTCACGCCGTGATCGTGAGCACGTCGTTGGCGAACTGCGTCTGGAACTGCCGCAGCGAGGAGGCGGCGGGGCCGTTCACGACGCGGCCGCTGGTGTCGAACCGCGACCCGTGGCAGGGGCAGACGAACGTCTGGCCGGTGTATCCGGTGATCTCGCACGCCTGGTGCGTGCAGCCGGCGCTGAGCGCGACGAAGGTGTCGGCGCCGGTGCGGGTCACCAGGACGTCCCCGCCCGAGGTCCTCACCAGCGCGAGCGCCCCGTTCGTCGCCAGGGCCGTGCCCGTGATCGTGACGGTGATCGTCGATCCGGCCAGCGTCCCCGAGACGGTCGGGAGGGCGCTCGCACCGCCGCTCGGCGAGGTCGGACTGCCGCCGCCTCCGCAGCTCTCGAGGGCCGCCGCCAGGGCGCCCCCGAGCGCGACCGCCGACGCCACCCGGCACGTACGGGCACAGAACTGCCGACGCGTCTCGTCTCTCGAACCCATCGATTCGCTCCGCCCCCTCACCGGCCTGCGTTGGACGTCGTGTCCAGCAGTAGAGCGTGAGCCCTCGAAGGCGGTCAAGTGAAAGACGGTCAGGGCCTGTCAGAAATCGGCCGCGCGGGCCTGGCGCCCCGCGCTAGAATGGCCGCGCGCGGAGGCGCACCCGATGGTGGAAGAAGCCCCGGGCGGACCAGACCGCCGATTCGGAAAGCGGCTGAAGCTGCCGGTGACGGTTCGCGCGCAGGCCGGGGACGGGCCGGTGCTGGCCGTGAAGGTCCGCGACGTGAACGCGCGAGGGCTGGGCCTGGAGGCGGTCGCCGGGGCCGGCGTCGGCGACCGGATCGCGATCGAGTTCGACGGCTACCCCGGCGTCTGCGCCGCCTTCTCCCTCGTCGGCCGGGTCGTCGGCATCTTCGACCCGGTCACGAACGGCGTGGGGGTCGAGGTGGACCGGAAGGCCACCCCGCCGGAGGGACTGCAGAGCTACCGGACCCTCGTCCTCCACTACCTCCACCATCGCCCTCTCCTGGAGGACGTGGGCAAGGGGTACTTCGAGGGACGCTGCACCCAGTGCGGCTGGGTCGGCCGAGTGGGGGCGCGAGCGCCCCGATGCTCGCGGTGCGGGGGGAAGGTCGAGCCGGTCCGGCCCTGACCCCAAGACCCGGCGGCGCGCGCGCTTCCGCCACCGTCAAGGAAGCGCTCAGGTCCGCCCGGGCAGCCAGGCGTGGGCGGGGAGGGCGGTGGCGAGGCCGGGCGGGTCGACGAGCGGCCGCGGCGGCGCGAAAGGCTCCGTCGCGGCCACCGTCAGGACGAACGCGCCGAAGCGCTGCCACCAGCCCGGGAAGAGGGTCCCCTCGACCGCGCGGACGCGGAGCGGCGCCCAGCCGTCGACGCATCGGCTCTCGCGGGAACGACACGACGACACTGCGTGTGTCGCGCCGCAGGCCGGTGCGCAGCACCTTGAGCGCCGACTCCTTGCCGCACCAGATGAGGTTGGCGAGGAGGTCGCGGGCGTCCCGGTCGGCAGCCGAGGCGACGAGCCCCTGCTCCGCCGGCGTCAGGTAGTCGCCCACGAACGCGTCGCTTCGCGGCTCGACGAGCTCGAGGTCGCAGCCGAGGGCGGTGCCCGGCGGACCGACGAGGCACACGGCCTGGTCGGCCCGGTCGGTCATCGTGACGAAGGCCTCGGCCGGCCGACCCTCGACGAGCGGCGCCGGCGCGCCGTCCCTGGCGCCGGTCGATCTCGATCGACCGCAGCTCCTCTTGCGAGCGGCCCCGGCCGAGGTAGAGGGCGAGCGTCGTCTTCGCCGTCCACCGCCCGAGCCGGAACTCGCTCCGCCGCTTCGGGAAACGCATGCGCGCGACCCAGGCGGCCTCGCGGGGCGAGAGCCACGCGTCGGTGGCCGGCACGTCGGCCATACCCTGCGACAGCCAGGGGAGGCCACGGGCCCGATTCTAGACGGCGATGGCCCATCGCCGCGGGAGCCGTCGGCATGACGACGGACGCGCCATTCGCCAGTGCGCGGCCGCGGTTCGCGGATGCCAGAATAGCGGCCATGAACGGCCTCGCCCCCTGGCTCGGGGTCGCCCGGGCCCCTTTCCTCCTCCTTCCCGTGACCCTCGTCGCCGCCGGCGCCGCCGCCGCGGCCTACGAGGGCGCCTTCGGCTGGGGCCCGACGCTCCTCGCCCTCGTCGGCCTCGTGCTCCTGCACGCCGCCGTCAACGCGCTCAACGAGGCGAGCGACATGACGACCGGCATCGACCTGAAGACGACGCGCACGCCGTTCTCGGGCGGCAGCGGCACGCTGCCGGCGGGACGCCTCTCGGTGCGGGCGACCCGCGTCTTCGCCTATGCGTGCGCGGTGGTCGGTGGCCTCATCGGCGGCTGGTTCGCGCTCCGGCTCGACCCGCTGTTCGCCCTGCTCATGGCGGCGGGGGCGGCCTCGGTCCTCTTCTACTCGGACGTCTTCGCCCGTGCCGGCGTCGGCGAGATCTTCGCCGGCCTCGGTCTCGGCGCCTTGCCGATCTGGGGCGCGGCGTGGGTCCAGGGACCGCCCCCGGACCGGCCGCGCTCTGGGCCGGCGTCCCGGGCTTCTTCATGACGTTCGATCTCCTTCTCCTGAACGAGTTCCCCGACGAGGAGGCCGACCAGGCCGGGGGCCGGAAGAACCTGGTCCTGATGCTGGGCCGCAAGGGCGCGGCGCTCGTCTACGCGGCCGCCGCGATCGCGACGCCTGCTCTCGATCGTCGCCGCGGTCGTCCTGCGGGCGCTCCCCGTGCACGCGCTCGCCGCGGTCGTGCCGTCGTTCCTCCTGGCGAAGCCGCTCGCTCTGGGCGTTCGGAGACACGCGCGAGGCCGGTGCCGGTCCCCGCCCTCGGCGGAAACGTCGCCTGGAACCTCGCCACGAACACCGTCCTGGCGCTCGCGCTCGCCGTCGCCGTGGCCACGCGTTGAGCTTCCCCCTGAAAGGAGCCCCACCGTGAAACTGCCTCTCCTCTCCCTCGTCGCGCTCGCCGTCCCCGCCCTCCTCGCCGAGGTTCCCGCCGGATTCACGCCGCTCTTCGACGGAAAGGACCTCGCCGGCTGGCACGTCAGCCAGGTGAACCACCACGGCAACAGCCAGGGCTGGAGCGTGAAGGACGGCGTCGTCCTCGCCACCCAGGACCGCCCGGGCAACGGCGGCATCCTGCTGACCGACCGCAAGCTACCGCGACTTCGAGGTCTCGCTCGAGATCAACCCCGACTGGGGCTGCGACGGCGGGCTCTTCCTGCGCAGCAACGAGAAGGGCGACGCCTACCAGGTGATGATCGACTACCTCGAGGGCGGCAGCGTCGGCGGCATCTACGGCGAGGGCCTCAAGGGCGTCGACAAGGGCACCGGCGAGAGGACGAACCCCGACTGGGCGAAGCACTGGAAGAAGGGCGAGTGGAACGCGCTGCGGGCCCGGATCGAGGGCGACGTGCCCCACATCCGGGTGTGGCTGAACGGGGTCGCGCTCGTCGACTGGACCGACAGCGCCAACCACGCCGCGGACGGCGCCACCGAGGGGATGATCGCCCTCCAGATGCACTTCTCGAACAAGGAGACGCCGCGCTGGAAGGACGGCGGCTTCCACCGCTTCCGCAACGTCGCGGTCAAGGAGCTGCCGCGCTGACCCTCTCCGGCATCACGCGCCTGCGGATCGTCGCCTGCGAGATCTTCTTCCGCGAGATCTGCCACCTCGCCGCGCGGTCGCCCGCGCAAGGTGGACGTGGAGTTCCTGCCCAAGGGACTGCACGACCAGGGCGGGAGCGCCATGCGCGAGCGGCTGCAGGCGGCGATCGACGCCACGGACCCGGAGAAGTACGATGCGGTGGCGCTCGCCTACGGCCTGTGCAACAACGGCCTCGTCGGCCTCGAGGCCCGCCGCCTCCCGCTCGTGCTGCTGCGCGCCCACGACTGCGTCACCGCGTTCCTGGGCAGCCGGGCGCGCTACGCCCGCTACTTCGACGAGCGCCCGGGGACGTACTTCGAGACGACCGGGTGGCTGGAGCGCGGTGTCGACGGAGGGCCGTACGGTCTCCCCAGCCAGACGGGCGGTCTCGGCTTCGACTTCGCGGTGCTGAAGGAGAAGTACGGCGAGGACAACGCGCGCTACATCCTGGAGACGATGACCCGCCACTACCGGCGGCTGGCGTTCGTCCGCATGGGCGTCGAGCCCGACGGCTCGTTCGAGGAGCGCACGCGGGAGCTGGCCGCGGAGCGCGGGTGGGAGTTCGAGGCGCTCGACGGGGACATGGGCCTGCTGCGGAGGCTCGTCGACGGTCCCTGGGACCCGACGGACTTCCTGGTTCTGCAGCCGGGCCAGCGGGCCGCGGCGACGCTCGGAGAAGAAGTGATCGAGGTGCAGAGATGACACGATTCCGCTTCGCGAGATCGGGACTCGCCCTGGCGGCGATCCTGGCGGGTGCGACCGCGGCGGCGGCCGCCGACGAGCTCCGGCTGAGCGACTTCAAGCCCCGCTCGATGCTCAAGGTCCCCGTGCACGAGGTCGAGCGTGCCGCCTTCCCCGCCATCGACGTGCACAACCACGTCAACGACGCGCGAGGCGGCGACCCGCCGGTTCCGGTCGCCGATCTCCTCGCGAGCATGGACCGCCTCAACGTGAAGCGGATCGTGATCCTCACCGGCCGCTGGGGCGATGCGCTGCAGGCCGTAATCGACCGGATGGTGAAGCCTCACCCGGACCGCTTCACGGTCTTCACCGAGCCCGACTGGAAGAGGATCGACGAACCCGGCTTCGGCGAGGCGATGGCCGCGCAGATCCGGGACGCGGCCTCTCGCGGCGCCCGGGGGCTCAAGATCCTGAAGGTCCTGGGCCTGGAGGTGCGTGACCGCAGCGGCCAGCTGGTCGCGGTGGACGACCCGCGGCTCGACCCCATGTGGGCCGAGTGCGAGAGGCTCGGCATCCCGGTGGCCATCCACACGTCCGATCCGGACGCCTTCTTCGAGCCGCGGGACGCCACGAACGAGCGCTGGGACGAGCTCGGCCGTCACCCAGATTGGAGCTTCTACGGACCGAAGTTCCCCCCGAAGCGTGCGCTCCTCGACGCTCGCAACCGCGTCTTCGCGCGGCACCCGGGTACGACGTTCATCGCCCTTCACGTCGCCAACCACCCGGAGGACCTGGACGACGCGTCGGCCGTTCTCGACCGGTACCCGAACGTCGTCGTGGAGACGGGCGCTCGAGAGGCCGAGCTGGGGCGCCAGCCGCGCCGCGCCCGCGAGTTCTTCGTCAGGTACCAGGACCGCATCCTCTTCGGCACGGACGCCGCCCCGGACGAGGGCATGTACCGCAACTGGTTCCGCTTCCTGGAGACCGCGGACGAGCACTTCGACTACTGGAACTACCCGGGGCAGGGACGCTGGAGGATCTCGGGCCTCGACCTGCCGAGGGACGTGCTCGAGAAGGTCTACACGAAGAACGCGGAGCGCGTGCTCGCGGGCTTCCGGGGCAGGAGCCCCGGCGCTCGCTGACACGACCCGCTCCGTCCATCCCGTCCCAGGCGTCGTTAGGCCGCGGCGTCGGGTCCGGTAGCCCTTCACGTCACCTCAGGAGCAGGAACCAGGCGAGGAGCGTGACAACTACCATGCCGACGACGTGGCCGGCGACCATCGAAAGCCATCGCGAGGCC
This sequence comes from uncultured Acidobacteriota bacterium, assembly GCA_963697835.1. Classification (GTDB taxonomy): domain Bacteria; phylum Acidobacteriota; class Vicinamibacteria; order Fen-336; family Fen-336; genus DATBSL01. The sequence goes on from CAVOPG010000002.1 coordinate 2,061,367, forward strand.
TCTGCCTCAGGTGGCTTCGCCGCCGCTGACGGAGCCCTACCAGGCGCCCTGCCGGAGGACACGCCGGCCAGATGGACCGGCAGCGGACGCCCGCGGCCACCAAGGGCGTGCTTTCACCCGGGCCTGCAGGCGATCCTGGCTCGCCCGATGGCTCGACGACGATGTCGATCACCTCGGGCTGACCCTGATGCGGAAGGTTCGCAGCCACCACCTCGCGCTGCCATCCCTCGGCGATATTGATCGCTTCAGCCACGGTCAGGTTCGGCATCGTCTCTTCGCGGTCACCGCTGTAGTCAAGACAGCCGCGGTGACATGCATTGGTGTGGAGGTGGCAGCGAACGTAGCTACCCTCAACAACCCTCTTCCAGAGCACGCTCGGACGCCACCACCGGCTCGACGTTGTAGCCGGTCATGAACTTGATGTCGTCAATGGCGAACACGTTCGTCGGATCCGCCATGGCGATGGTGAGCGTCGCGCCGGAGCGGGAGAGCGGCAGCACCTGGTACTTCCGCGCCGTTTCGGCAGGGATGATCTTGATGATCGCGGGATCGACCTCGAAGTGGTCGAGGTCGATCGAGGGGACGCCGTACTGCCGCGAGAGCAGGCTCGTGATCTCCTCGTCCGTGACGAACCCCAGGCTGACGAGGACCTTGCTGAGCTTGCCTCCGCTCGCTTTCTGGTGGTTCAGCGTGTCCTGGAGCTGCTGAGGAGAGATCATGTTCGCCTTCAGGAGCAGTTCGCCGAGCTTGATGGGCATCCTGACCCTCCGACAGATGCTGGACTTTGGGTTTCGAACGGCTCGCTCTCAGCCGTCTGCGAGGCCGGTTGGCCCGAATGCAACGTGCGTGCCTGCGATGTGAGCCAGCTCACAGTGGTCGTCGGATGTGCTGCGATTTCAGCGAATTGAGGCGGACTCGGATGCCGCTCAGGCGGCTGGCTCCGCGCACGTTCGCCGGCCTGGGAGCGACACGGATTGTCGTCGCTGACAGGGTTTGTCAGGCGCAGGCGGAGTCAGCCTGGTGCGGCCGCGCATCCCGCCTACAGGTTCGCCCGCAGGAAGGCGAGGATCTCCTGGCGGCCCTCGGGCGTCTCCTGGTGGGCGACGGGGTAGCGCAGCAGCTTCCACCGCTCCGGGTGACCGGCCTCGGCGTAGACCTGCTTCAGCTCGCGGTCGATGATGTCGAGCCCGGCGAGGGGCGTGAGCTCGTCCTTCGTCCCCGCGAGGCCGAGGTGCGCGCGGGGGGCGATGAGCGCGTTGATGTCGGACGCGGTGAAGTGCTTCAGGAGGCCGGGCACGTAGTAGTAGATGCCGTGGCGGTGCGAGGCCCTTCGCCGCGAGGAGCGCGTGGTACTCGGTGAGGCAGCAGATGTCCACCGTCACCTTCACGCGTTCGTCGAGGGCGCCCAGCCACTGCGCCATCGAGCTGCCCATCGACATGCCGAGGGTCGCGATCCGCGAGCCGTCCACGTCGCCGCGCGTCAGCAGCCAGTCGAGGGCGCGGATCGAGTCGTAGACCATCATTCCCCAGAGCACCTGCCCCTGCCAGAGCATCGCCTTGAAGGTGTCGAGCTCCGTCGCGTGGTTGCGCTCGCCGAAGCACCAGTGGTCGATGCAGAGGGCGACGTAGCCCTCGTCGGTGAGCGCCTTCGCGTAGGGCACCGGCTGCATGTAGCTCCGGCCTTCCACGAACTCCTTCTTGCCGATGTCGTAGCCGCCGCCGTGGGAGTGGTCGAAGACGACGGCCGGCGCCTGGTGGCAGAGGCCCTTCGGGCGCGCGAGGAAGGCGGGCACCGGCTCCAGACCGTTGAGGTCGAGGACCCACGACTCGAGCACGTAGCCGTCGCGCTCCTCTTCGCCGCGCTTCGTGGCCGTGATCGGGCGGTACCGGTCGGGCAGGTCGCCGAGCAGCTCGTAGAGGCTCTTTCGACGGCTCGCCGCGTCGCGCCAGGACCGGCCGCGGGCCGGAGGAATCGGCAGCTCGGCGCGAGCCGGCAGCGCGGCGGCGCAGAGGGTCGCTCCCACCCCCGCGCCCGAAGCCTTCAGGAAATCCCGTCGCACCCGCTCGCGCATCGTGCCCTCCTCGATGACGCCCCATGGTGTCGCCGCCCGGCGCGACCGTCAACGCCGGCCCCGGACTGGAGCCAACCTCTCGGCTTCACGGGCGAGACTTCCCGCTGGGGCGACAAGGGGAGACCCCGCTCACCGGACCCTGGTCCAGGTCCACTCCTCCGAGGCGGTGGCGCCCGCCCTGCGGGCCTTCGACGCGCGCGTGCAGCGCCCCTGCCGGGTCGATCCAGTACAGGATGCGCTGGGGGAAGTCGTGCTGGCGATTCTCGAAGACCACCCGCCGTTCCCCGAGCTCGGCGAGCTTGAAGGGCGTCGGCGGAGCCGAGCGGGGGCTCGCGAAGTAGACGACGCCGTCGGGCGTCGCCTGGATGCGCAGGAACTCGAAGGACACCATGCGCCCGCCCTTCACGTCCCGGTGCACGCCGAGCAGCGCGCCGCCGCGCGGGGCCGTCCAGTGCTCCTCCATCGCGACGCCGCCGCTCGTGCCCTCCCAGCGGCCCTCCAGCCAGGCGAGGCGGGTGAGATCGTCGGACGGCGGCTGGGCGGGCAGCCGCGCCGCCGCCAGGAACAGCAGGGTCAGGATCGTCGTCAGTCTTCGCATCGCTTCTTCCTCGGCAGATCCCTCGTCGCCCGACGGTCGTGACTGCCAATGACCTGTCATCCCGAGGGACTCCCGTCTGCCCGGTCCTGAGGGATCTGCCGAAATTGCGGATCCCTCGTCGCCCGACTCGGACGGTGCTCCTCGGGATGACACCTCATGGCTCAAAGCGACCGGCGTTCCGCCGGTCGTGACTCGGGATGACTGATCAGAGCCGCTCACGGCCCGAGGGTCGCCATCCACACGTCCGCTTCGAAGTTCGGCTCGATGTAGCTCACCCACCGGTCGTCCCGCGACAGGCTGGGCTCCTGGGCGGCGGCGGCGAGGACGGGGCTCGCGCGGCCGGTCCGCGTGTCGAGCAGGACGATCCCGTCCTGCCGCGCGACGAGCAGTCGGCGGCTGTCGTGGAGCCACGCCGGCGTGCCCCGGCCCTCGGGGAAGGCGCGGTACGCGCGGGCGGAGAAGGAGTAGACGATCGTCACGCTCTTCGGCGACGGGTAGAAGTCGAGGTCCCCGGCCAGCGCGCTGCCGTCCGGCGACCACGACCTCGGGGTCAGGGCGTGGCCTCCCTCCAGCGGAGGCAGCGGCTCGGCCTTCCTCTGCTCGAGCGGCTGCGCCAGGTCGTCGATCCAGGTCTGCACGCCGTCGGTCGTGGCCAGGCGCTTGCCGTCGGGAGACCACTCGGAGTCCCACCGCGAGGGGCCGGTGGTCTTGGTCAGCTGCTCGAGCCCCCTGCCGTCGGGCCGGATCGCCCACGTCTCGTAGCGCCCGCTGCGGTCGCTGTAGAAGCCGATCCGCGTGCCGTCCGGCGACCACTTGGGGCCCCGATCGTGAAAGGCGTCGTCGGTGATCTGGCGGTAGCCGGTGCCGTCGGAGCGGACGACGAACAGGTCCTCCTGCCCGCCGAGGGTGCTGAAGGCGATCCACGCGCCGTCCGGCGAGATGTCCTGCGTGTAGATGACGCGGGAGCCCTGGAAGGCCGGCCGCGGCGGCTCGACGACCTTGCCCGCCACGGGATCGAAGCCGATCCTCTGGATGCTGGACCGCCGGTCGGAGCTCACGAACATCAGCTGACGGCCGTCGCGCGACAGGCTGATCGAGCCGCTGACGCGCGAGGGTGTCGTCATGGGCTCGGGCTCCCCCCGGGTGCGGCCCGACGTCTCGTCGATCGCCACGCGCCAGAGGTTCATCGAGCCGCCGCGCTCGCTCGCGAAGTAGAGGCGCCGGCCATCGGGCGACCATACGGGATCCCAGTCCATCGCCGGGTCGTTCGTGACCGCGACCGGCACCGCCTCGCCCTTCACGTCGGCGGGGATCGTCCAGATGTCGCGCTGGCCGCTGCCGTTGTTGAGGCCCCAGAACGCGATCCGCTTCCCGTCCGGGGACCACCTCGGCTGCACCGCGTCACCCTGGTGCGTCAGCCGGGCGACCTCGCCCAGCCCCGAGGACGGCGCGATCCAGAGCTGCGCCAGCGCCTCGCGGTTCCAGGGGTCCTGGCCGTCGCCGCTCGAGAACACGATCTGCTTCCCGTCGGGCGACCACGCGGGGTCGAAGCCGAAGTCGGTGAGGCGCTTCACGGACTCGCCGGTCGAGCCCATCACGAAGATCCCCCCGGTGCCGTCGCGCTCCGAGCGGAAGGCGATGCGCTCGCCGTCGGGCGAGAAGGCCGGGGCGGTGTCGGCGGAGGGACTGTCGGGAGTGAGGTTCGTCGGGTTGCGTCCTCCGACGCGCTGGAGGTAGATGTCCGCGCTGCCGGCGGCGTCGCTCACGAACACGAAGGACGTGCCGTTGGGGTTCAGCTGGGCCTGCCGCTCCTCCCCGGGGAGGTCGGTCAGTTGCTGGAACGCGACCAGCCCCGCCCCGCCGGCAGGACCGCGGACACTCGCACCGACCCGCCGCCCGGTCTCGAAGGCCACGGCGAGGAGGGCGAGCGCCCCAAGGACGAATGGGACCCGTCGCTGCCACCGGCGCGGCGCCGGAAGGGAGGCGACCCCGCCCCGCTGCGTGACCGAGCCGCCCAGGCTGTCGAGGTGGAAGGCGAGGTCCCGTGCCGACTGGAACCGCTCGTCGGGGCTCTTCTCGAGGCAGTGCTGGACGATGAGGTCGAGGGCCTTGGGGACGCGCGGGTCGGCGTCGGAGAGAGAGGGCGGGTCGTCGCGCAGGACCGAGCTCAGGAGCTCCGCGGGGCTCGTCCCCGGGAACGCCCGGCGGCCGGCGAGCATCTCGTAGAGCACCGTGCCGAGGGCGAAGATGTCCGCCCGGTGATCGGCCACCTCGCCCTTGGCCTGCTCCGGGGCCAGGTAGCCGACCGTCCCGATCATGGCGCCCGGGTTGGTCGGACGGGCCGCCGTCGGCGAGCTGCTGAGGTCGCCCGACCCGGCGATCAGCGGGTCCTGGCGCGCGAGGCCGAAGTCGAGGATCTTGATCCGGCCGTCGTTGAGGAGGAACAGGTTCTCCGGCTTGATGTCCCGGTGCACGATGCCCTTGTCGTGGGCCGCGGCGAGGCCCTCGGCCACGCGGGCCGCGTGCTCCGCGGCCTTGCGCACGCCCAGCGGACCCTGCCGCAGTCGCGAGCGCAGGGTCTCGCCCTCGAGCATCTCGGTCACCACGAAGAGGTGCCGGTCCTGCTCGCCGGTGTCGTGTATGGCGACGATGTTGGGGTGGGAGAGCGCGGCGATCGCCTTCGCCTCGGCCTGGAAGCGGGCGAGCGAGTCCGCGTCGTCGACGAAGTGCTCGGGCAGGACCTTGATCGCCACGTCGCGCCCGAGCCTGGGGTCGCGGGCGCGGTACACCTCCCCCATGCCTCCGGCGCCGAGCGGCGCGACGATCTCGTACGGACCAAGGCGGGATCCGGGGGCGAGGCTCATGGGAGACGGTGCCCGCGAGTCTAGGCCAATCGCATCGGCGCCGACAAGCGGCAATGCGGGCGTCTTCACGTATACTCGCCCCCTAGTTTTCCTGGAGACTCGCGGCGGTCCTCGACGCCCGGGCACGGGCGCCCCGGCCCCCGCCCATACGAGGAGGTCCTATGAGCGACGAAGCGTCCGCGCGCACCGGCAAGCTGATCCTGGTGCCGGCCGTCATCACCCTCGCCGTCACGCTGCTGCGGCTCGTTGGCGAGCTGCAGGGCTGGTCGCCCCGGCTCTTCAGCCGGGAGGCCGGCGGCGGAGGCGCCCTCGTCGGCATCTCCTGGCTGGTCCTGGTCTTCGGCGCCTGGTTCGGCTGGAAGCTGGCCACCTCGGGCGAGCGCCCGGCGAGCCTGTGGCGCGCCCTCGGCCTGACCGTCCTCGCGCTCGCGATCCTGCCCGCTTCGGGGTTCGTCGCCGGGAAGCTCGGCATCGCAGAGGTGAGCGTCACCACGCTCCTGATCTACGCCGTCGTCTCCATCGTGGGCCTCCTCCTCGCGCTGCGTGCCTGGCCCGCCCTCGGCCGGACGCTCCTCGTCTACGCCATCGCCGCGCGCGTCCCGGTCGTCCTCGTCATGCTGGCCGCCATCCTCGGGAGCTGGGGCACGCACTACGACGTCTCTCCGACGCCCGACTTCCCGGCGATGGCGCCCCTGTCGAAGTGGCTGCTCATCGGCGTGCTGCCACAGCTGACGATCTGGCTGTGGTTCACCGTGGTGATCGGCGGGCTCTTCGGCATCGCCGCCGCCGCCCTCGCTCGCCGCCGCGCCGTGGCCTGACCTGGCCGGGGTCCAGGGGATCGGCCTCATGCACATGAGCGCGGACGGCCGGGCCTGCGTGTACTCCTACCGCCGCACGCTCGACCAGCTTTGTGTCGTGGAGGGCCTGCGCTGACCCGACCTGGTGGGCCTCGTCCGGCCTCAAGGAGGTTCGGGAGGGGGCGCCACCGACGGTGCCGTGGCGACGCGGCGCAGCGCCCGGTCGAGGTCCGCCCACAAGTCGTCGGGGTCCTCGATGCCGACGCTCAACCGCAGCATCGACGGCGGCAGGTGCTCCTGGCCGGGGATCGCCGCCCGCCGCTCCATCGTCGACTCCACCGCCCCGAGGCTGGTGGCGTGCTGGATGAGGGCGACGAGGGCACAGACGGTCTCGGCCGCCTCGGCCCCACCACGCACGTCGAAGGAGATGATGGTCCCAAACCCCCGAAGCTGACGACGCGCAACCTCGTGCGTCGGATGCGACGCCAGCCCGGGATACCGTGTCCGTGTCACCTGAGGGTGAGCCTCCAGCCGGGTGGCGAGCGTCATCGCCGTGCGCTGGGCCCGTTCCAGCCGGAGGGCGAGCGTCCGCGCCCCGCGGACCGCCAGGAAGGCCTCGAGCGCGCCGGGCGTGGCCCCCGCCAGCTCACGCGCCCGGCGGAACGCGGTCCGCAGGCCCGAGTCCTTCGTCGTCGCGAGGCCGGCGAGGAGGTCGGAATGCCCGCCGATGAGCTTCGTCGCCGACTGGACGGACACGCTCGCGCCGAGGTCGAGGGGGCGCTGGTTCAGCGGCGTTGCGAGCGTGTTGTCGACGGCGAGGAGGGCTCCGGGCTTGCGGGGCGCCGCGCCGATGGTCTCGAGGTCGGCGACCACCAAGAGGGGGTTGGACGGCGACTCCAGCCACACGAGATCGGCGTACCCGCAGGCTCGGATCCAGGCGTTCGTGTCGTCGACCGCGACCCGCTCGACGGACCAGCGCCCCCTCGCCCGCCCCACCTCGGCGAGTCCGACGACGCCCTGGTAGCAGTCGTCGGGAAGGACCACGACCGACCCGGAAGGGAGCTGGTCGAAGACGGCGGCAACGGCGGCCATGCCCGACGCGAACGCCACGGCGTGGCCGCCTTCGAGGCGGCCGACGATCGCTTCCAGCGCTTCCCACGTCGGCGTCGCGTCGTCGCGGGCGTAGGCGCGGCCCTCACCGAGGACGAAGTTGGCGGCCGGCACCGGCGGGACGTTGAGGGGGGCCCCCGGCCGCGGGTCCCTTCCCGCCGCGACCAGCCACGACTCCGGCCGGAGTGACTCGCGATCCTCCCCCCGCGACCCGCCGCTGGACGTCAGCTCGCGCAACAGGCTCCCCTCTTGTGCACGCTTCCTGGGCTTCGCCATCGCCTACCTCCCCCAAGCCTCATCCGGCGCGCCCCCGCCGGCTTCGAGGTGTGGATCGGATCTGAAGACGCCCTCTGACGACCGGCCAGCACGATGAACGGGAGGGCCAGCAGCTCGAGGCCAGCGCCCACGACGTAGGAGGTGGCGTAGCTCCAGGCATCGGCGACGCGGCCCAGCCCCGGCTGGAGGACGACGCCTCTCGACGAGGCGACGAGATGAACGACGAGGCAAGAGTGGACAGGACGGTGAGCGTGACGTATGTCTTGAGGAGACGCCCGGTTTCTGGAGTTTCGATTCCACGGACTCCCGTTCGACGTATCACTGAAAGCGAGGAGGCTCGAGATGGTGGCAGCGAGCAAGAGAATCGTGTGGGGCGGCCGAACCCTCTCCGTTCTGGCGTCCCTCCTCTTCCTGTTCAGCGCCTTCCTGAAGCTGAAGGGCGGGCCCGACCTGGAGAAGGGGATGGCTCATCTGGGATTGCCGGGATCGATGGTAACGCCCCTCGCCATCCTCGAGATCGCGTGCACCGTCCTCTACCTGGTTCCGGCGACGTCGGTCCTGGGCGCGATCCTCCTGGCCGGATACGTCGGCGGCACGATCGTGACGCACTGGCGGGTCGGCGATCCGTTCGTCGTCCAGATCATCCTCGGGCTCGTGGTCTGGCTCGGCCTCTACCTCCGCGAGCACCGGCTGAAGGAGTTGATCCCGGTGAGAAAGGCAGTCTAGACGAGCCAGGGAGCCTGCTTGACAGCCCCTGACGCGGTCCTCAATACTTGGTCAAGGTTGGTCAAGATGGCGAAGACGGCGAAGACGGTGAACCTGTACGAGGCGAAGACCCGCCTTTCGGAGCTGGTCGAGCGGGCGGCGGGCGGCGCGGAGATCGTCATCGCGAAGGCGGGGGTGCCCAAGGCCCGCCTGGTACCGCTCGCGGGAAAGGCGCCGCCGCGCAAGCCGGGCGCCTGGAAGGGCCGGGTCGTGATGACCCCGGACTTCGACGCGCCGCTCCCGGAGGAGGTGCTGGCGGCCTTCGAGGGGCGGCGGTGAGGCTGCTCCTCGACACCCACGCGTTTCTCTGGTGGTGCGGGGACGACCCGCGCCTGGGTGACGTCGAGCGGCAGGCCATCCGGGAAGGCGCGAACGAGGTCTTCCTGAGCGCCGCATCCGTCTGGCAGATGGCGATCAAACAGGCGCTCGGCCGCCTGCGGGTGCCGGAACCGGCCTCCGCCGCCGTGGCCCGTCTGGGATTCGAGCCTCTGCCGATTGCGTTCGAGCACGCCGAAGCGACCGTCTTGCTCCCTCCCCTGCATCGAGACCCCTTCGACCGCCTGTTGCTCGCGCAGGCGAGGATGGAGGGCCTGACGCTCGTCACGAGCGACCCGCTGATCCGGGCGTATCCGGGCGTGGCGTTCCTGCCGGCGTAGATCTTCCCCGCCGCGGCTGTGCGAGAATCGTCCCTCCCTTGCGCTCGAGAGCGGTCTTTCTCGTCCCGATCCTGCTGGCCGCGGCGCTGCGCTTTCCCGGCCCTCGCCGCCGCGCCCGATGCACGCCGACGAGGCCGTCCACGCGGACAAGTTCGGGACCCTGCTCGAAGGCGGGGGCTACGCCTACGATCCCGCCGAGTACCACGGGCCGACCCTCTACTACCTGACCCTGCCTTCCGCCTGGCTGCAGGGCGCCCGGCGGTACGTCGAGATCGACGAGGTCACCCTGCGCGCCGTCCCCGCCGCGCTCGGCGTGGCTCTCGTCGCCGCCCACCTCGGGGCGGGCGCCTTCCTGGGCACCGCCGGGGCCGCGGTCGCGGCCCTGCTCGTCGCGATCTCCCCGGCCATGGTCTTCTACAGCCGGTACTACATCCACGAGACCCCGCTCGTCCTCTTCAGCTTCGGCGCGCTGCTCGCGGCCTGCCGGTACCTGCGGAAGCCCGGCGCCGCCCCGGCCCTCCTGGCGGGCGCCTGCGTGGGGCTCATGCACGCGACGAAGGAGACGGCGCCCCTCGCGCTGGGCTCCATGCTCCTGGCGCTCGCGCTGACCGTGCTCGTGGACCGCTGGCGCGGAGAGGCCGCTCCGCCGATCCGGAGCCTCGTGCGGGGCCGGGACGTGCTGCTGGCGCTCCTCGCGGCGGTCCTCGTGTCTTCCCTGCTCTTCTCCTCGTTCCTGAGCCACCCCCGGGGCATCGTGGACTCGGTGCGGGCCTACGGGATCTACCTGGACCGGGCCGGCGCCGCCTCCTGGCACTTCCACCCCTGGGACTACTACCTGCGCCTGCTGATCCACTTCCCCGCCCGCGGGAACACCCGTCTGGACCGAGGGCCTCATCGTCGTGCTGGCGGCCGTCGGGTGCGCGGCCGGCTGGGTCGCGAAGGGAGTCCCCGGAGCGGATTCGAGGGTCCTGCGCTTCCTGGGGTTCTACACGCTCCTGATGCTCGTCCTCTATTCCGCGATCCCCTACAAGACCCCCTGGTGCCTGCTGGGGTTCCTGCACGGGATGATCCTCCTCGCGGGCGCCGGCGCCGTCTTCCTGGTGCGGGCATCGCGGGGCCTCGCGATGAAGGCCCTGGTGTGCGCGCTCCTGGTCTCGGCCGCGGCGCACCTCGGCTGGCAGGCCTTCTCCGGGAGCTTCCGCTTCGCGGCCGATCCCCGGAACCCGTACGTCTATGCCCACACCGGGACCGACGTGTTCGAGATCGTCGGGCGCCTGAAGGACCTGGCCCGAGCCCACCCGGACGGCCTCGTCCATGCCGTTCCAGATCATCAGCCGCGAGAACCTCTGGCCCCTGCCCTGGTACCTGCGCGGGTTCTCCCGGGTGCGCCTGGTGGAACGGGGTTTCCGAGGAGGCCCGAACGCGCCGGTGATCGTCGTGACCCCGGACATGGAGCCGGCCCTGGTGAGGAAGCTCTACGATCTGCCGCCCCCCGGCGAGCGGGAGCTGTACGTGAGCATCTTCGAGCGGCCCGTCGAGCTGCGCCCCGGGGTCGAGCTGCGCGGCTACGCGGCGAGCCCTCTGGGACGCTCCGGCGGCTCGAAGCCGACTCGCCGGACGCCGGCGGCGCCCGCGGAGTCGACGAGCCGGCGGCGCTCGGGCGAGGCGAGCTCCCGGGCGCGGCGCGCACCGCTTCTCTCACGCGGCGATGGCCACGGTGTTCGAGGTCCACTGCGTCCACGCCGACGCGCGATACGCCGCGCCAGGCCGCGCAGGCCGCCTTCGATCTCGTCGACCGGCTGGAGCAGGAGCTGAGCCGGTTCATCGCGAACAGCGACATCTCGCGCGATCAACGACCTGTCCGCAGGCCAAGGCACGCGGGTGAGCCCGTCGACGATGGAGTGCCTGGAGATCGCCCGGCGCATGTACGACCTGACCGGCGGGGCCTTCGACGTCTCGATCGGCTCGGGGCTCGACCGCCTCGAGCTCGACCCGGACGAGCTCACCGTCCACGCGCGGAGAGGGGGAGCCCGCCTCGACCTGGGCGGCATCGGCAAGGGCTACGCGGTCGATCGCATGGCGGAGGTGCTGGAGGAGTGGGAGATCCCCCACGCCCTCGTGCACGGGGGGTTCAGCTCGGTCCTGGCCCTGGAGGCTCCCCCGGATCGGGACGGGTGGCCCCTCACCCTGAGCGCGCCCGGGACCCGGCGACGGCCGGGTCCTGGCCCGGGTCTCGGCGCGCCAGAAGGCCTTCAGCGCGTCGGGCACGCGGAAGGGCGACCACATCCTGCGACCCGCGCACCGGCCGGGCGGCGCGCGAACGAGCGGCCTGGGTGGCGCTCCCTGCCGCGAGCGGCAGCCGTGGAGGGGCCGGAGCGACGAGGGCTCGCTCGGTCGAGGCGGCGGTCGCGGAGGCCCTCTCGACCGCGTTCATGATCCTGCCCGCGGAGGAGATCGCCGGCCTCTGTCGGCAGGTGCCCGGGACTGGAGGCCTGGCTCATCCCGGAGCCGACGGAAGAGGGCGAGGCGGCGCCGGCCCTCGTCCACCTGGCCGCCTCGGCTCCCGGGACGGGCTGAAGCGAAGAGGCGGCTCGCCTGGATCAGATGGCTCTCGCCGCCGGAGCCCGAAAGGAGATAATCCCGCACATGAGACTACAAACGGCGCTCACTCGGAACACGCACGGCCTTCCTCCCTGCCGCGTCGCGACCCTCGGGATCGCGGCGCTCCTCTCCCTCTGCGTCCTGCCCGGCACGCTCGCACGCCCAGGCGACGGCCACCGCCCCCGCGGGCGCCGGCGCGAAGCTGGTGCCGATCCCGATCCAGCTCCCGAAGCCGATGTTCGAGGGCACGCCGCAGAACCTCACCGTCCCCAACCTGCAGAAGCCCCTCGGCCGGCCGCGCGATCCCTTCCTGGCCCCCGCCGGCGTCACGAACGTCGCGAAGGGCAAGAAGGTCACGAGCAGCGACATGGAGCCGGTGATCGGCGAGATCGAGCAGGTCACCGACGGCGACAAGAAGGGGGCCGAGGGCAGCTTCGTCGAGCTGGGCCCCGGCGTGCAGCACGTCACGATCGACCTCGGCGCGCCGCACGAGGTGTTCGCCGTCCTCTTCTGGCACTTCCACAAGACCCCGCGCGTCTACTTCGACGTCGTCGTCCAGGTCGCCGACGACGCCGACTTCAAGAAGAACGTCCGCACGCTCTTCGACAACGACCACGACAACACGTCGGGGCTCGGCGCGGGCAAGGACATGAACTACGTCGAGACCGCCGAGGGCAAGCTCGTCGACGCGAAGGGCTCGCGGGCGCGCTACGTCCGGCTGTACAGCCGGGGCAACAACGCCAACGAGCTCAACCACTACGTCGAGGTCGAGGTCTTCGGCCGCCCGGCGAAGTAGGAGAAGGAGCCGATGGCTGAGGAAGACCCGAAAGACACCAAGGACGATCCCGGCGCCGGCCCGCCGGGAAGAGGCTCGATCGGCGCGACGTGCTGCTGGGCCTGTCGACGGTCCCCGCGCTGGGCCTCTTCGGCTACGCCTGGCAGAAGCAGCACGCAGTACGAGCAGAAGCCGAAGGAGGCCGCGAGCGCCAAGGCGGCCGCGGCCGCCGACGAACGTCTCCGAGATCAACGTCGCCCTCCTCGGCGCGGGGGCCCAGGGCCAGGTGCTGCTCGACGCCATGCTCCGGATCCCCGGCCTGCGCTTCCGGGCGGTGTGCGACATCTGGACGGAGTACAACCAGAAGCGGGTCGTCAACACCCTGAAGAAGTTCAAGCACGAGGTCAACGGGTACGAAGACTACCGGGAGATGCTCGACAAGGAGAAGGACCTCGACGCGGTCGTCATCGCCACGCCCGACTTCTGGCACGCCCCGCACACCGTCGACTGCCTCAAGGCCGGCAAGCACGTCTACTGCGAGAAGGAGATGTCGAACACCCTGGAGGGCGCCCGGAGCATGGTGCTCGCCGCCCGCGAGACCGGCAAGCTCCTCCAGATCGGCCACCAGCGCCGCAGCCAACCCGCGCTACCTGCACTGCTACGAGAAGCTGCTCGGGGAGGCGAAGCTGCTCGGGCGGATCGTGACCGTCAACGGCCAGTGGAACCGCGCGGTGGCGCCGGACCTCGGCTGGCCCGGAGCGCTACGCGATCCCCGCAGGACCGGCTGAAGCAGTACGGCTTCAAGTCCATGGAGCAGTTCCGCAACTGGCGCTGGTACAAGGGGCTCGGGCGGCGGCCCGATCGTCGACCTCGGCTCGCACCAGATCGACATCTACAACTGGTTCCTCGGCGCGACACCCGTCGCACGTGATGGCGAGCGGCGGCCTCGACTACCACGACCCGAAGACGCACGAGTGGTACGACACGGTGATGGCGGTCTACGAGTACGAGACGCCGGCGGGCACCGGTGCGGGCCTACTACCAGACGCAGACCACCAACGGCAGCCAGGGCTACTTCGAGAACTTCATGGGCGACCAGGGGACGCTCGTCATCTCCGAGTCGGAGGCGAACTACCCCGGGCTAGCTCTACCGCGACCCGAACGCCCCCGCCTGGGACGAGTGGGTCCAGAAGGGCTACGTCTCGGCGCCGAAGGTCCAGGAGGTGAAGGAGAAGGACGAGGAGGCGGTGCTGGACGTGCGCGAGTCCGTGTCGCCCGACCAGCACCGGGTCCCGGTCGTCCTGCGCGACCCCTACCACCAGCCGCACCTGCAGAACTTCTTCGACGCCGTCCGCGGGCAAGGCGAAGCTCAACTGCCCGGCCGAGGTCGGCTACGAGATCGGCGGTGACCGTCCTGAAGGTCAACGAGGCGATCGAGGCGAAGTCAGCGGCTGTCGTTCAGGCCCGAGGACTTCAAGGTCTAGAGGAGCAGCGATGACATGGACAGACGGCAAGCTCTCCCGCTGGCCGATGATCGCGATCGTGGTGCTGCGGGTCGCTGATCGGCTGGCACTTCCTCTACGAGGGCATCGCCAAGCTGACGACGCCGGCCTGGTCGGCCGCGGGCTTCCTCAAGCAGGCGCGCGGCCCGTTCGCCGACCTCTTCCACTGGATGGCCGGCGAACCCGAACGTGCTCGCGATCGTGAACCCGCTGAACATGTGGGGGCTCACGCTCATCGGGCTCGGCCTCGATCCTCGGCTGCTTCACCCGCACTGGCCGCCGCCTCGGGCATCCTCATCATCCTGCTGTTCTACCTGTGCAATCCCCCCTTCGTGGGCTACTTCTACTCGATCCCCACGGAGGGCAGCTACCTGATCGTCAACAAGAACCTGGTGGAGCTGGCCGCGCTCGCCGTCGTCCTCGTGACGGGCAGCGGCCGCGTCGCCGGGCTCGACCGCATCATCCACGGCTTGCTCCGGAAGCGCCCTCGTCCCGCCGAAGCCTGATCGCCGGGCGCACACGTCGGCCAAGAAAAGAGGGAAGAGCCATGAAAGACGAAGCAGGAATCGAAACGACCGGCCTCAGCCGTCGGGACGTCCTCAAGACGGCCTCGCTCGCCTCGCTCGCGACCGCGTTCCCCGGCGGGCTCTTCGCCGCGGCCGCGTCCGAGAGGATCCGCGTCGGCCTCATCGGCTGCGGCGGCCGAGGCACGGACGCCGCCGTCAACTGCGCGCACGGCCTCGCCCGACGTCGTCATCGCCGCCCTCGGCGACGTCGTTCCCCGACCAGCTCGAGTGGTCGCTCGGACAGCTGAAGCAGAAGCTCGCGGCCGACCGGCTCACCGCCACGCGCGAGACCTGCTTCACCGGCTTCGACGCCTACCAGAAGGTGCTGGCCACCGGCGTCGACCTCGTGATCCTCGCCTCCCCGCCCTTCTTCCGCCCCGCGCACCTCGAGGCCGCGATCGAGGCCGGCAAGCACGTCTTCACGGAGAAGCCGGTGGCCGTCGATCCCGTCGGCGTGCGCTCCGTCATCGCCACGTCGGAGCTCGCCGCGCGGAAGGGGCTGGCCATCGTCGCCGGCACCCAGCGCCGCCACCAGGCCCACTACCTCGAGATCATGAAGCGCGTGCAGGGCGGCGACATCGGCGAGCTCGTGTCCGGGCAGTGCTACTGGAACATGGGCGCCCTGTGGGTCGAGCGGGCCGCGCAGAACTGGGCCAACCGGACCGCCAAGAAGTGGTCGGACATGGAGTGGCAGATCCGCAACTGGCTCTTCACGGGCTGGTGCTCGGGCGACCACATCGTCGAGCAGCACGTCCACAACCTCGACGTGATGAACTGGGCCTTCGGCACCCATCCCGTCAAGGCCACCGGCATGGGCGGCCGCGCGGCGCGCACCGAGCCACAGTACGGGAACATCTGCGACCACTTCGCCGTCGAGTACGAGTACCCGAACGGGGCCCGCGTGCTCAGCATGTGCCGGCAGACGGCGGGGGCGGCGGAGAACGTCTCCGAGCGCGTCGTGGGCGCCACGGGCTTCTCCTACACCGACAGCGCGGACGGCTACATCAAGGGAGCCAAGGCCTACGAGAACCCGCACGGCGTCGCCCAATCCCTACGTCGCAGGAGCACGCCGACCTCGTCGCGAGCATCAAGGCGGGGAAGCCCCTGAACGAGGGACGGCAGGTGGCGGAGAGCTGCCTCACCGCCATCATGGGCCGGATGAGCGCCTACACCGGGCGCGCGCTGAGCTGGGACTGGGTCATGAACGCCTCGAAGCTCGACCTCACCCCGCCGCACATGGAGCTGAAGGAGCTGCCGCCGCTCGAGGTCGCCGTCCCGGGGAGGACCCCGCTCGTCTAGAGATCGGCCACGTCCTGCGCCCAGCAGGTCGCGAGCCTGCACGCCCGGGTCGCCGACCTCACTGAACGGCACAAGGCACACTCGCCGAGCCGGGGGCGGGAGCCGGGACCGCCGGCTCGCCGCCCCGGACGTCGGGCTAGTGGCGGACTCCCCGGTACAGGCTGCTCATTCGGAAGGACCGGTAGTCGCGAGCGGCCACCTCCTGGACGTAGGTCCTGGTGCCGTCGGGCAGCACTTCGATCGACTGACCGAACTGGGGTGCTCCCTGGGACCCCGAGTCGAAGACGAAGTTCCCGTTCGGCATCCGCTCGGCCGTCCCCAGCTCGGGCGAGTAGTTCCCCAGGTCCACGTTGAAGACCAGGGTCGCCGTCATGGCGTCCTCGTCGAGCCTCCAGGCCTGTCCGCGGCTGTGCGCGCTCGGATCGCCGGCCCGGCGCGTGTTGCCGTTGTCGAAGAGCACCAGCGTCGAGCCGTCGAGATAGTGCGGATAGTGCTGGTGGGAGAACCACGGGTCCGGGTCGGAAGAGCTCACGCTGAAGTCCCCGCCCTCCCCCAGCCGCCAGATCACGTGACCGTCACCCCTGCCACGCGCGTAATCGATCTTGATCACCCAGTCCTGGTGACGAACGGAGACCAGGAGGTTGCCATCCGCCGGCGACCAGCTCACCGCGTTCTCGTGGAGCCAGTCGACCGCGCCCGTCAGGGGGCACGGGGCGCCCGTGCAGAGCTCGCCCAGGATGGGGGCGCGGGTGACGTCGAGATGGTCGAAGGCATCCCAGGCCCACACTACCTGGAGGTCCTCGTCGAGCACCATGAGCATGTCTCCCGCGTACCGGGTGGGAGTGCCGCCCACGGCGATCGTCTTCTGCGTCCAGCCGAGGGTCACGATGTTCCCGTTGGGCAGGCGCAGGAACTCGTGGTGGAATCCGTAGATGATCTCCTGTCCCCGGGCCGTCAGCTGCGCGTTCACCGCGTCGATGTTGGTTTCGCGCAGCGGGTTGCCCGCGAGGTCGATCTCCCGCATCACGTTCAGGCCCAGGGTCCGATGGCTGTCGCGGCCGCCCAGCATCACGGTGCCTTTCGGGAGCGGCGCGCTCCCGGGATTCCCGATCGCGATCAGGCCCGACGCCAGGGGATCGTAGTACCACTCGAGGCTCCCGCCGAGGTCGGTCGCCAGCAGGTTGACGGCGTTGGCGGCGGGCCTTGCCCCGAGGTTGTGATAGATGAGGTCGCGCCGAAGGTCGGCGCCCGGACCCGGCGCCTGGCGGATGGTGAAGGGCGGAATGCTCAGGGTCGCGGGCGGCGTCCCCGTCGTGAAGAGCAGGGGCAACGGCGAGGCGTGCTCGTCCTCGCCGCCAACGTGGACCATCTCGTACGTGGTGTTGGCCAGCATCCCCGCCACCAGGAAGTTCCGGCTCTGGCCCCGCACGCAGGCCAGCGCGTTGGTGGGCGTCCACCTCGCGTCGGAGGGGCCGTTCGCGGGCCGGAACAGGACGCGTAGCCTTCCGTGGTCGCAGGGCGGCGCGCTGTAGAGGGCGACCAGGGGGTTCAGGGTCGGGGTGACGACCGCGGCTCGATGGCGGCCGAGCAAGCCGTGAACGGTGGTCACCCGCGAGATCACCTGATCGGACACGACGGCGGACGTCACCGGCACACCATCGAATCCGTCCTTGACCCGGACCCTGACGTCGAAAGCACCTTCCTGCATGGGCGCCCAGGCGAAAGAACCGTCGAGGCTGTAGTCGCGCACCATCGCGAATCGGTGGCGCGAGCGTTCATGACCTGACTCCTCGTGCTCCCTGGCCTGGGATCGACCGGCGACGCTGAACTGGTAGACCGGAGCCGGCCCGCAGTTCGCGGCCGTCGCCGTCCAGACGATCCGTTCCCCGACGCGCTGGGGGGAAGGCACGCTCGGCTGCAACGAAACCGTGCAGCCGCTTGGCTGCGCTTTGGCGGCCGGCGGGTACAGGATCGCGACCGCGAAGGCCAGCGGCACCCAGGCAAGGCGGACGTTCACTCTCGACATGTGCTCCTCCGTTTCGAGGCTTTGGGGCGCTCTCACCTCGATAAACGGGAATCGCCTGCGGATCTGGTCACCAGCCGTCTAGTTTCCATGCTGACGGACGGCAGAGCGCTCGCAAGTCCAGATGCATGAGAGTGATAAGATCGCTGTGCTCGAAGGCTGATCAGTCAGGACGACGGAAAAGCGCTTGGTCTCGACGTCATCGCACGAAGTGACGGGCCTGCTTGCGAAGTGGAGCGGTGGCGACAAGGAGGCGGAAGAGGATCTCTTCCGCCTCGTTCACCAGGAGCTTCGCCGCATTGCGCGGCGGTACGTCGTGCGCTGGCGACGTGGCCAGACCCTCCAGACCACCGCCGTCGTCAACGAAGCGTATGTCCGGCTGGTTGCCCAGCGGGGTTCGAGCTGGCAGGACCGCGCTCACTTCTACGCCGTCTCCGCGAAGGCGATGCGCCACATCCTGATCGATTACGCGCGGTCGCGAGGCTCCGCGAAGCGCGGCGGTGGGCTGGGTCCGGTGACCCTCGACGAGACGGCGGTCGCCCCCGTCGAGAAACCCGCGGACCTGGTGGCGCTCGACGAAGCCCTAGCCGGCCTGGCCCAGGACTATCCGCGCCGGAGCCAGGTGGTGGAGCTGCGCTATTTCGGCGGGTTGACGAACGAAGAGATCGCCGAAGTGCTCAAGGTCTCGCCCGCCACCGTCGAGCGCGACTGGAGATACGCCCGGGCCTGGCTCCACCAGAAGCTCGCGCGCGCCTGACCCGGGATGACGGGCGACAAACGAGATCGGGTCGACGAGGTCTTCCAGGCGGCGCTCGACCTTCCCCCCCAGGAGCGGGAGGCCTTCGTCGAGCGCGCGTGCGCCGCGGACACGGACCTGAGACGGGCTGTCGAGGGGCTGCTCGACGCCCACGACCGTGCCCAGGCCGACGGGTTCATGGAAGGCCATGCCTTCGAATCAGAATCCGAGCGCGACGGGAGTGAAGACGACCGGGCGGCGGCCGGCCAGCTCATCGGCCGTTACCGCGTGGTCGCTCGGATCGGCGGGGGCGGCATGGGTGAGGTCTTCCTCGCGCACGACGAGAGCCTCGATCGCCGTGTGGCCCTCAAGATGCTGCCCGGAAGTCTCGCGCACGACGAGGAGCGCGTGCGCCGGTTCCGCCAGGAGGCGCTCGCCGCCTCCTCCCTCAACCACCCGAACATCATCACGATCCACGAGGTCGGCCCGTGCGACACGGGCGGCTTCATGGCCACGGAGTTCATCGAAGGCTCGACGGTGCGGCGGCTCATGGACGGCAGGCCTCTGCCCCTTCCCCAGGCCCTCGACATCGCGCTGCAGACCACGCGTGCCCTCTCGGCCGCGCACGGCGCGGGCATCGTCCACCGCGACGTCAAGCCCGACAACATCATGGTGCGCCCGGACGGGCTCGTGAAGGTCCTCGACTTCGGCATCGCCAAGTACAGCGAGGCGGCGGGTGATCGGACCGCGCGGGAGGCCCTGGTCCAGACGAAGACGGGCGCGGTCGTCGGCACGACGGCCTACATGTCGCCGGAGCAGGCGCGCGGGCTCGAGACGGATGCGCGCACCGACGTCTGGTCGTTCGGCTGCGTGCTCTACGAGATGCTGGCCGGCCGGCCGGCGTTCGGCCGGGCCACGCCGTCGGACACGATGGTCGCCGTCCTCGAGCACGAGCCGGATTGGAGCGCGCTGCCGGAAGCGGTGCCGCCTGGCATTCGGCGCCTGCTTCAGGGATGCCTGACGAAGGACCTCGAGAGGCGTCTGCGAGACGTCGGTCGCGCACGCGTCGCGCTCGGAGAAGCGCTGTCCGCGCGCCCCGCACGACCCTTCGCCCCCGGGTGGAGCGCGGCCCTGCGCCGGCGGCGCAATCTCGTTGCGGCGGCCGCCGTGGTCCTGGCCATCGCGGGCCTGGCCGCGTGGTGGATGCGCGGGGCCGGCCCGCGCTGGGCCCGCGACGTAGGCCTCCCCGAGATGGCCCGTCTCGTCGAAGAGGGAGACGACTACCACGCCTTCCTCCTCGCGCGGCAGGCGCAGCCCCACCTCCCCGGGAATGCCGCCCTTCATCGCTTCTCTGTCGACCACACCTTCCCTCTCACCATCGAGACGAATCCTCCCGGCGCCACGGTGCTGATGAAGCCCTATCGCGAACTGGGTGCGCACTGGGAGCCTCTCGGCGAGACCCCCTTCCAGGCGGTGCGCGCCCCTTTCGCAAACCTGCGCCTGCGGATCGAGAAGGACGGGTTCCAGCCGGTCGAGGTCGAGTCGGACATGAACGGGGCGATGCGAGTCCGTCGCTTCACTCTGGACGAGAAAGACAAAGCTCCGAAGGGGATGGTCCGCGTCCCCGGGGAGACCCTCGAATACGGAAGCCTGCCGCCCGTCGAGCTCCACGACTTCTGGCTCGACCGCTACGAGGTCACGAACCGCCAGTACAAGGAGTTCGTCGACCAGGGCGCATACCGCACCCCGGGGTATTGGAAAGAGCCTTTCGTCAAGGGCGGCCGGGTCCTCGCCTGGGAGGAGGCCATGGCCCTCTTCCGCGATTCGACCGGGCGGCCCGGTCCCGCCACCTGGGAGGCCGGGACGTACCCCGACGGGCAGGCCGACCATCCGGTGGGGGGCGTGAGCTGGTTCGAGGCTGCCGCGTACGCCCGCTTCGCCGGGAAGGAGCTGCCCACCGTTCATCACTGGTTGAGGGCCGCGGGGGAGAGCTTCTTCGCCGACATCCTGGTCCTGAGCAACTTCGGCGGCGCCCCGGCCCCGGTGGGCAGCCACCAGGGCCTGTCCCCCTTCGGCGCCTACGACCTGGCCGGCAACGTCAAGGAGTGGTGCTGGAACGCGTCCGGCGAGAAACGCTACATCCTCGGCGGCGGCTGGAACGAGCCGAGCTTCGTGTTCGGAGACCCGGACGCCCGGGCGCCCTGGGACCGCGCCCCCAGCTACGGCTTCCGCTGCGCGAAGTACGCGGCCCCCGCCCCGCCGGAGCAGTTGGCGGCGATCGACCTGGTGACCGTGAACCGGGACTATGCGGCCGAGAAACCGGTGCCCGACGCGGTCTTCCGGATCTACCGCGGCTTCTACTCGTACGACAAGACGGAGCTCAGGTCCACCGTCGACTCGGTGGACGAGTCCGAGTACTGGCGCCGCGAGAAGGTTTCGTTCGACGCGGCCTACGGGGGGGAACGCGTCCCGGCCCATCTGTTCCTCCCCAAGAACGCGAGTCCCCCGTACCAGACCGTGGTGTATTTTCCGACGGGGGAGGCTTTTGCCCTGAGGAGGAGCGACGACCTTCGGATGAAGAACCTGGAGTTCCTCCTCCGGAGCGGCCGGGCGGTGCTGCAGCCCATCTACAAGGCGACGTTCGAGCGCCACGTGCCCGAGACCGGCGGAGGACCGAGCAACGAGCGAGACGTCCTGATCCAGGTGGCCAAGGACCTCGGGCGCTCCATCGACTACCTCGAGACCCGGACCGACATCGACCGCGAGAGGCTCGCCTACTACGGGGTCAGCTCCGGGGCCGCGCTGGCGCCGCCGTTTCTGGCCATCGAGCAGCGCTTCAAGGCCGCCGTCCTGCAGGGTGGGGGTCTGGTTCTTGACAAGTCCCTGCCCGAGGTGGATCCGTTCAACTTCGCCCCCCGCGTGACGATGCCGGTCTTGATGCTGAACGGCCGCTACGACTTCCTGAGTCCACTGGAGACGTCTCAGCGGCCGCTCTTCCGCCTTCTGGCGACCCCGGCGAAGGACAAGCGCCACGTCTTGTTCGAGTGCGGAGCCACCGGTTTTCCGATCCACGACCTCATGAAGGAGATCCTGGACTGGCTGGACCGGTACCTTGGTCCGGTCGGGTGAGTCCGCCCTACCGGATCACCTGCACGACACGCAGGCCGCTACGCCAGGCGGCGGCCCGGCCCAGGATGGTCGACAGGTTGCTGCGCACGCTCGCGGCGGCCGCGGATCGAGACCTCGCCGAAGAAACGTGACGAGGACGTCCCCGGGAAACGTGAGTGTCGCCGAGAGGTGATCCCAGCAGGTCCCCGCGACCCGTTCGAGAGGGATCCCTGGTGCTCGTACGAGCCGCTCGCGAAGGGCTGATTTCAGCCCTCCTCGGCGCGAGCCTGCGCGATGCACTCGTCGAGCTTCGCGACGAGCGCCGGCGCGTGCCGCCCGAGGTATTCGCGGACGCTCACGACCTCGAGGCCCACCTTGACGAGCTCAACGACGTCGGCCCGGTCCTTGAGACGCGGCGACTTCAGCTTGAGGTAGACGAGCGTCCCGGCGGCGACCACGGGGACCTCGCCCGGGGCGGGCTGCGCCAGAGCGCTCTCGAGAAACGCCTCGCTGCCGCTCGTCGAGAGCAGGTCCACGCTGACGCCGTCGATCTGGATCGGAACTCCGGGCTTCAGCGTCACCAGCCCCCCCGCGTGACGCTCGAACGCCTCGTTGCCGACGAGCAGGTCCACGTCCTGCGTGTTGCGCGGGTAGCCATGGGCTCCCACGGCCAGCCCGCCGGCAACGGCGTGGCGCACCCCCAGCGAAGTCAGCGCTCGAGAGGCGCTCCGCATCGCGGCCAGCACGCGGGGACTGACCACGTCTTCCAACAGACGCAGATCGGGAGTGGCCTCAGGCATCGATCGGTTCCCCAGGACCGAGAAGTGCGGCGTCGTCAGCACACCCGAGTATGCCACGCGGCGTCGCGGTAGCGCCCGCGGGTCGCTCAGGCAGGCCCGCCAACCCTGCCGCTCGAGAAGTCCGAAGGTCCCCCCCCCGGACCCGGACCGTCATGACCGGGCGGCGGGCGGAGGCTACTCGATCACCTGCACGACACGCAGGCCGACGTGCGAGAGCTGGTAGGACTCCGGCGTGCCGGTCCGGGCGGCGCAGCGCACGGCCGGTGGAAGGCCGCGCCAGGAGCCGCCGCGAACCACCTTCGTGGAGCCTGTCGCGGGCCCCGTCGGGTCCCTTGTCCTCCTCGACGCGCGGGTAGGGGCCGTACGCATCCTGCGTCCACTCGGCCACGTTCCCGAGCATGTCGTGGAGGCCCCACGCGTTCGGCTTCCTCTGCCCCACGGGGTGAGTCGCTCTCTTCGCTGTTGTTCGCGTACCAGCCACGGCCCTCGAGCTCCGCCTGGCCGACCGGCGGATCGGCGGCGCCCGCCCGGCAGGCGTACTCCCACTCCGCCTCGGTGGGCAGGCGGTAGGTGGCGCCTTCTCTCTGTGAGAGCTTGAGGCAGAACTCCTGCGCCTCCCTCCAGGAGACGGACGTGACGGGAAGATCGTCTCCCCGCTGCGGGCTGCGGTTCGCCGGCATCAGGGCGAGCCACTGCCGCTGCGTGACCTCCGTCGCGGCGATGCGGAAGGCACGGGTGAGCGTGACCCGGCGAGGGAGCTCCTCCTCCTGTCGCAGCGGCTCTCCGGGGGGGCTGCCCATGCGGAAGGTCCCGTCCGGCACCCGCACCATCCGCATCCCGAGGGAGTTGACGACGGCATCGGCACTCGCCGGGACGTCGGTCGCCTGACCGTACGACGCAAGGGCCAGTGCGGACCCGAGGGCGAGCACCAGCCTGCGCGTCACGGCCTCAGGTCCGGAGCCCGGTGAGGTCCGCCGGGAGCTCCTCGTTGGCGCTCATCATCTCGTCCCACGTCACCCTGCCGCTGCGCCAGGCGGCGGTCCGGCCCAGGATGGTGGTCAGGTTGCTGCGCACGCTCGCGGCCACGGTGGGATTCGAGAAGTCGCCCCGGGTGATGCTGTCGTGGAAGGTGGCGATGTTGCTGACGACGCCGTCCATGTACAGGTTGGGGATCGTCCCGCCCCGGTAGGGCAGGCGGCCCCGGATCGAGACCTCGCCGAAGTAGTGGCTGTCGAGCGTGCCCTCGGTGCCGTACATGCGGCAGCAGATGTCGTCCCACCCGTCGCCGAGCTGCTTCGAAGAGAACGTGACGAGGACGTCCCCGGGAAACGTGAACGTCACCGAGAAGTGATCCCAGCAGGTTCCCGCGGTGCGCGCCTTTCGTCCCCCGCTCCCGACCGCGTGCAGCGGGGCCGCGTCGAGCACCCACGTCGCGACGTCCAGGGCGTGGATGTTCTGCTCGGTGATGACGTCTCCCGAGAGCGCCCGGTCCAGCCCCCAGGCCCGGAGGCGCATCTCCGGATCGTCGGGCTTGTCCTTCAGCCATTTCGCCTGCTCGCCCCAGGTCGGGCCACAGGCGTACGTCGCCTCGCCGCACACGATGCGGCCGATGTCGCCGTACTGCGCGCGCTTGACGGCCTCACGGTAGAAGGGGTCGGTGCGGGTCTGGAAGTCGACCAGGAAGCACTTCTTCTTCTCCGTGGCCTTGCGCGCCGCTCTCCTCCACCGTGCGGCAGCCGGGCACGTCCACCGCCGACCGGCTTGGCGAGGTACACGTGCTTTCCCGCGGCAACCGCGTCTTTCGCCTGGCCGGGATGGAACCAGGGCGGGCTCTCGATCACGACGGCGTCGACGTCGCTCTCCAGCAGCCGCCGGTAGCCGGAGAGGCCCGCGTACCGTCTCTCCGGGGCGACCTGGAACTTGCCGCCGAACTCGTCCACACGGTCCTGGAAGTAGTCCGCGGCCGCCCGGATCTCGTAGCCCCCGTGCTTCCGGAAGAGATCGGCGATCCACGTCCCCCGGCCGCCGGTCCCGATGAAGCCGAGGGTGAGTCGCGAGTTGGCCTCGGAGCCGCGGGCTGTCCGAGCCGACACCAGGAGCGGCGCGCCGATCGCCGCGGCAGTCGTCAGGAACTCGCGTCGGCTCGCGCCCGGACCTGCGCCGGGACGAGGTTCGTCATCGGTTTGCTTTCGCATGACCCTGTAGCCTCCGTTCGCGGACGTCGAATTCCCGACTGCGCCCGTCCTCCGCTTCGCCGCCCGCGGGTCAGGGGATCGGGCGGATCTTGACGTTCCGGAACCAGAACACGCTGCCGTGGTCCTGGAGCGCGATCCGGCCCGGTCTTCGCGAGGCCGTAGTCCGGCGCTTCCTTCCACTTGCCGGAGTCGCGCAGCTTCTTCCAAGCGTCGTTCCAGCGCTCGAACTCGAGGATCTTCTTCCCGTTGAGCCAGTGCTCGACGTGCGTCCCGTTGACCACGATCCTCGAGTTGTTCCACTCCCCCACCGGCTTCAGCTGCTTCTGCGCGTTCGGGAGGTGCATGGCGTAGTTCGCGCCCGCCTTCTGCCACTCCTCGAGCTTCTCGGGGAAGCCGACGTCGTCGATGAACTGGTACTCCGGCCCGGTCTTCCAGGCGGTGTCGTACTTCTTGTCCTCCACCACCCCGTACATGACGCCGCTGTTGCCGCCCTTCGAGGCCTTCCAGTCGATGCTGACCTCGAAGTTCGTGAACTCGCGGTCCGTCGCGAGGTCGGCGCGGGTGTCGCTGCCGTAGTTGCCCTCGGTGCCCACCGTCTTGAGGGCGCAGTCCTCGATCGTCCACGACTTCGTGGCCTGACCGTTGTACCCGTGCCACCCGCCCGTGCTTCTGCCGTCGAAGAGCAGCACCCACCCCGCGGCCTTCTCCGCCGGGGTGAGGGTGTTGACGCCGTCGCAGGGGAGGGCGCTCGCCGTCGCCGCCCCGCCCGCCATCACGACCGCGCCCGAAAACAGCCAGCCGAGGATCCTGGGCTTCATGTCGCCTTTCCTCCGAAAACGTGCCCATTCTCCACCGACTCGGCCGCCGGGGCGAATCCGGGGCCGGCCCCATCGGCTAGAATCGGCCCCTGATGCACGACTTGCTGGCTCTACTGACGATGCTGGCGCTGGGCCTCGGCGCTTCCGCGGCCTTGGCCGCGCAGAAGCCTCGCGCCCGAGGCGTGGGCGTCCCCTTCGACGGGACGCCCGGCCCGCTGAACGCGATCACCGACGTGGCGGGGGTCGAGGTCGGGCACGTCACTCTCGTCTCCGGCGAGGGCAGGCTCGAGGTGGGCCGGGGGCCGGTGCGCACCGGCGTCACGGCGGTCCACCCGCGCGGGAAGGCCTCGAACGATCCCGTCTTCGCCGGGAGCTTCGCCCTGAACGGCAACGGCGAGATGACCGGCCTCGCCTGGCTCCAGGAATCGGGCTTCCTCGAGGGGCCGGTCGTCCTCACCAACACCCACAGCGTGGGGATCGCCCGGGACGCGATCATCGCCTGGCAGGCGCGGCGCGGCCCGGGCGCGCAGCCGTGGGGCCTGCCGGTCGTGGCCGAGACGTGGGACGGGTGGCTGAACGACATCAACGGCTTCCACGTGAAGGACACTCACGTGTTCGAGGCCCTCGACTCGGCGCGCGGGGGCCCGGTGGACGAGGGCGGCGTCGGCGGCGGCACCGGCATGGTGTGCTTCGAGTTCAAGGGCGGAATCGGCACCTCGTCCCGCCGCCTCGGCGCGCAGCACGGCGGCTATACGCTGGGCGTCCTGGTGCAGGCGAACTTCGGCCTGCGGGGGCAGCTCACGATCGCCGGGGTTCCGGTCGGGCGCGAGATCAAGGACGGCACCTTCCGGGACGACGAGGCCGGCTCGATCATCGTCGTTCTCGCCACCGACGCGCCGCTCCTCCCCCACCAGCTCGACCGCCTCGCCCGGCGCGTGGCGATGGGCCTCGCCCGCACCGGCAGCGTGGCGATGAACGGCTCGGGTGACCTCTTCGTCGCCTTCTCCACCGCCAACCCCGGGGTGGCGGCCGCGAAGGCCGCGGTCACCGCCGCGGTGCTGCCGAACGAGGCGATGAACCCCCTCTTCACTGCCACCGTGCAGGCGACGGAGGAGGCGGTCGTGAACGCCCTGGTCGCGGGCGAGACGATGGTCGGCATCGACGGCCACCGCGTGCTCGGCCTGCCCCACGACCGCCTGCGCGAGATCCTCGCGAAGTACCATCGCCTCGAGCCGCGCTGAGGATCAGCGCCCGGCGGAGCCCGAGCTTCACTCGGGAGCCGACGGCCCCAGCTCCTGCTGGATCTCCTTCAGGTGCTCGTCACGGAGGTCGGGGGCGAAGCGCCGCAGGCGCGGGAGGATGTCGGTCGTCTCGAAGTAGGCGCGGGAGCAGCGCACGTGGACGTAGCCGGCAGGCACGAAGCGGTCGTCCTCGTAGAACACGAGCGCGATTCGCCAGTCGTCCTTCGCGATCGGCTCGCGGCAGGAGCGACACTGGGCCCGGCCGGTGGGCGAGCGCTCGGCGCCGGCGATCCGGGGAAGGCGCCGGTGCGCCAGGCCACGCCTCGCCTCCGACTCCAGTCGCTCCGCGTCGACGAGCGCCTCCGGCGTCCCGGCGAGCGCCTCCAGAAAAGGCGCGGGCCGCTTGAAAGCCGCGCACTCGAGATGGAACCAGTGCGTCATCTCGCCGTCGGCGAACGGGTTGGGCAGTCGCTCCCCGAACCGCAGCTCGAGAGCGGCGATCTTGCCTCCACATCCCCGGCACTTCGCACGGCCGGTCGGGGCCTTCTCGATGACGTGGGCCATGGCCGCCTTTCCGTCGAGCATAAGGCAAATCGGCGAGGCCCCGCCGAGCCCGACGACATCGAGTAGAGTGATCGAACGGCCTGGGCGCATCGGTGCGACCGGTCGCCTCGCGGCGAATGGTCCGTTTGACTCACCGCGG
Organism: uncultured Acidobacteriota bacterium; assembly: GCA_963697835.1. GTDB lineage: Bacteria > Acidobacteriota > Vicinamibacteria > Fen-336 > Fen-336 > DATBSL01. Next base: position 2,088,872 of record CAVOPG010000002.1, read on the forward strand.
ACCATTGCCTTGTGCCTCCTCCCTCCCTAGAATTCGCCGAGCGTGAGGTAGTTTGATGAACGTCGGGCGGCCCCGGACACGCCCCCTGTCCTCCTGGAGCACGACAAAGGCGACCGCCTCGAGCGTCAGCGCCCTTCTCGTGCTCCTGACCGTCGGCTGCGGCGCGGCCCCCTCTCCGACGGCCGTTCCTGTCGCAGCCGCCACGACGCCGTCGCCGACGCCCGCCCCCTCGCCCAAGGTCGCGGTGATCTCCGTGGACGGGCTGCGCGCCGACGTGTTGGCGAAGGCCCAGGCGCCGGAGATCCGCAAGCTCATGGCTCGCGGCGTCTTCACGTTGCGCGCGAAGACGGTGCTGCCGGCGGTGACGCTGCCCGCGCACGTCTCGATGCTCACGGGCCTCGACCCGAGCGCCCACGGGATCCTCTGGGACGACTTTGAGCCCGACCGGGGCACCGTGAGCGTGCCCACGATCTTCGCGATCGCGCGGGCCTCGGGCCTCCGAACGGTGGCCGTCGTGGGCAAGGAGAAGCTCAACACGCTCGCGGCGCCCGGGACGATCGACAGCTTCGTCGTCGTGTCGCGCGGAGACGCCGAGGTCGCCAACCAGGCGATCGTCGAGGCCGGCGTCGGCTTCGACCTCCTGTTCGTGCATTTCCCGGACGTGGACCTGACCGGACACGCCGAGTCCTGGATGTCCCCGGCGTACATGGCCGCGGTCGAGGCGGCGGACGTCGCGATCGGCCGGCTGGTGGCCGCTCTGCCGCCCCAGACGACCGTGATCCTCACCGCGGACCACGGCGGAAGGGGCAAGACGCACGGGACCGACATCCCCGAGGACCGGACGATCCCCTGGGTGATCGCCGGCCCGGAGGTCCCCGCCCACGGCGAGCTGTCGAGCGAGGTGAACGAGGTCGACACCGCCGCCACCGCTCTTCGCGTCCTGGGCCTTCGCCTGCCGGACGGCTGCGGGGGCCAGGTGGTCCAGGAAGCATTCGCGAAGCCGTAGCTGGTCGCCGTAGCCCGCCGCTGGATGCTCCCCTGTTTCGCCTGAGGTTGCGGGGGCCAGGCGACCCCCAGAACCTTGTGATGCGACTCCTTGACACGAGAGTCCGACTTTCTTATCAAGGGCGAAGGCAATCTCAGGGGGTCCCGATGAAGAACCTCGTTCTGTCGCTCGCTCTGGGTCTGTCGGTCGGTGGCGCCGTCGGCAGTGGCCCCGAGGAAGCGCCCGCCGCGTTCGACGGCGTCAGCAACGGTCTCGTGGATCAGGACACCCACGAAGCCGATCGCGAGGAATTCGACGCCGTCGAGCGCGTCGCGGACGGGCTCGGCCCGCTCTACAACGCGCAGTCGTGCCGCGAGTGCCACCAGAACCCGGACTCCGCCGGGCCCAGCCAGGTCGCCGAGCTGCGCGCGGGGCACCGGGACCCGAAGGGTCGCTTCGTGAACCCGGCCGTTCCCATCGGGGACGGAACGACCGTGATCACCGGCCGCAACCTCATCAACGATCGCGCCATCTGCCCGAGCGCCGCCTTTCCCGCCCTCGAGATACAGGAGCGAGTTCCGGAGACGGAGACGATCCGCACCCTCCGCATGTCGCTGAGCCTCTTCGGGGACGGGTTCGTGGAGGCGGTGCCCGACGAGACGCTGAAGGCGCTCGCCGCCAGCCAGTGTCGCAAGACCCACGGCCGCATCTGCGGCAAGGCCATCTCCGTGCCCGTGCTGGAGGCTCCGGGTCAGACCGCGATCGGGCGCTTCGGCTGGAAGGACCAGCACGCGAGCCTCCTCTCCTTCTCCGGCGACGCCTACCTGAACGAGATGGGGATCACCAGCCGCCTCTTGCCCGCCGAGGTCACGACGCTTTGCGACGCCGTGAAGGACCCCGAGGACTCGACCGGCGACGACGGGCTCGCCGACATCGACCGCTTCGCCCGCTTCATGCGGGCGACGAAGGCGCCGCCGCGCGACACTCGCCTGGCCGAGACCGCGGACGCGCAGAACGGATCCCGCCTGTTCGACGCCATCGGCTGCGCGGCCTGTCACGTGCGCACGCTGGAGACGGCGCCCGCCGGCACGGCGGTGAACGGGGGCGCCCTCACCGTGCCGCCGGCGCTCGGCGGCAAGGCCTTCCACCCGTTCGGCGACTTCCTCCTCCACGACGTGGGATCCGGCGACGGGATCCCGCTCGCCACCGAGGAGCACTTCGGCTCCGCCTTTCGCGGCATGCAGCCGACCTACGAGACGACCGCCAATCGAATGCGCACGCCTCCCTTGTGGGGAGTCCGCATGCGCCCCCGGCTGATGCACGACGGCCGGTCCCTCACCTTCACCGCCGCGATCCTCCGCCACCGGGGGGAGGCGGCCTTGGAGCGCTTGAAGTTCCTCGGGCTGAAGGAGCGCGAGAAGCAGCAGCTCATCGCCTTCCTGAGGTCCTTGTAGGCCCGAAGGCCGCGGCAAGTGAGCCGTTGGCGCTTTTCCCTTGACACGCCGGCATCCGGACGGGCACGATCCGCGCAATCGTCCCAATTGACGCGTGCGGCCGCCTGCCCTGTGCCGGAGGTGGAAGCCCTTGCCGGTCTGGGCTCGTCGCCCGCGAAATCGACTTGACGTGACCGCCTTCCGGGAGGGGGGCATGCGCATGAGAAAGAGTTATCTGAGCCTCACCCTGCTGGCCCTCGTGGCCGGCAGCGCCGCAACGGCCATCGCCCAGGGCCTGCCGACGACGCAGCCGAAGTTCCTCCACATCTACCGCGAGCAGATCAAGGCCGGCCGCTCCGCCGACCACTCCCGGTGGGAGGCCGGGTGGCCGGCCGCGTTCGAGAAGGCGAAGTTCCCCGACAGCTACATAGCACTCGAGTCGGTGACCGGACCGACCGAGGTCTGGTACATCTCGCCTTATGCCTCGCAGGGCGCCTACGGTGAGAGCATGGCCAGGCAGAACGCCGACGCGGTGCTCACGGCGGAGACCGAGCGACTCGCGCGCGGCGACGCGGAGTTCGTGAGCGAGATGAACGCGATCCAGGCGGTGGCCCGCCCGGAGCTGAGCCACGGCAAGTTCCCCGATGTCGCGACGATGCGCTTCTGGGACATCGAGACCTTCCGGGTCAAGCCGGGCCACGACGAGGAGTTCGCGAACGCGGTGAAGGCCTATGCCGTCGCCGCGGGGCGATCCGCCCCGAACGCCTCCTGGCGCACCTACCAGGTCGTGGCGGGCGCTCCGGGGGGGACGTACCTCTTCATCTCGTCGGTTGCGTCCTTCGGCGACTTCGACAAGTCGGGTGAAGAAGGCGAGGCAACGTGGAAGGGCCTCACCTACGACGAGCGCACCACGCTGCAGAAGTTCTTCGCCGACGGGACCCTGACCTCCGTCTCCAACCGCTACCGCCTCGACCCCCGGCAGAGCTACGTCCCGGCGGAGACGCGGCAGAAGGACCCGGCCTTTTGGATGCCGAAGGCCGCCCCGGCCAAGGCCCCCGCCAAGAAGCCCTGACGCGCCGTCTTTCCCGCGGGACGCGCCGCCGACCAGGGCGCGTCCCGCCCCCCTCCTCCGGGGCGCCGCGGAGCCGCGATCAGAGGTCCGCGAAGTCGTCGGTCGCCTGGACGAGCGCGCTCATGATCCCGGGCTCCTTGATGCTGTGGCCGGCGTCGGGGACGATCACGAGCTTCGACTTCGGCCACCGCTTGTGGAGCGCCCACGCGCTCGCCGCCGGGCACACCACGTCGTAGCGGCCCTGCACGATGACGCCCGGCAGGTGGGCGATCTTCGAGGCGTCGTCGAGGAGCTGGTCGTCGCGGCGCAGCCAGGCCCCGTGGACGAAGTAGTGGGCCTCGATCCGGGCGAAGGCGTCGGCGAACGCGTCGCCGCCGTAGTGGGCGACGTAGTCGGGGTCCACTTGCAGCTTGCTCGTGGTGCCTTCCCAGATCGACCAGGCCTTCGCGGCCGCGCTGCGCACGGCCGGGTCCTCCGAGGTGAGCCGCCGGTAGTAGGCGCTCATCAGGTCGCCCCGCTCGACCTCCGGGATCGGCTTCAGGTACTCGTCCCAGGCGTCCGGGAAGAGCCAGCTCGCCCCCTCCTGGTAGAACCAGAGGAGCTCCTTTCGGCGCAGCAGGAAGATGCCGCGCAGGACGAGGCCGGTCACGCGCTCAGGGTGCTTCTGCGCGTAGGCCAGGGCGAGGGTGCTGCCCCAGCTCCCGCCGAAGACGAGCCACTTGTCGATGCCGAGCCGCTCGCGGATGCGCTCCGCGTCGGCCACGAGGTCCCAGGTGGTGTTCTCGCGGAGCTCGGCGCTGGGCGTGCTCTTGCCGCTGCCGCGCTGGTCGTAGAGCGTGAGGTGCCACCGGGCGGGGTCGAAGTACCGGCGGTAGTCGGGTTCGAGGCCGCCCCCGGGACCGCCGTGGAGGAAGAGCGCCTTCTTTCCCTTCGGGTCTCCGACCTGCTCGTAGTGGACGGTGTGGAGGTCGGAGACCTTCAGGAAAGCGTCGTCGAAGGGCTCGATCGGTGGATAGAGTTCGCGCACGGCCACCTCCTGTCGGCGGGGCACGCATTCTATCCTGGGGACCATGGCGAGCGCCCTGGACTTCGACGCCCACCTCGCGTGAGGAGGATCATTGACCCCCTCCGCGGCCGGGTCGCAGTATGCGACCGGCGGATCTAGCCGGAATCCAAGGAGCGACCATGGCCTGGGAAAGAAGCGTCGATCGGCCGGCTCTCCTGACCTTCGCGTCGCTCGCGGCCCTCGCCATTCTCGGGCCGCCTCCGGGCGCGGCGCAGAACGCGGTGACCGTCGTCTCCGCGTCCGGATACGGGAACTTCCACGCCGGCGGCGTCCTCCTCACCGTGAGCGGCGACGCGAACGGCAACGCCGCCGCCGCCCTCGAGTGGCGCGCCGCCGGAGGCAGCTTCCGGCCGGCCCAGCCGCTCGAGCGCATCGACGCCGCGCATTTCGCAGGGAGCTTGTTCGACCTCGCGCCGGGCGCGTCCTACGAGGCGCGGGTGACGCTCGCCGACCCGGACGGCGCCGCTGGCTCGCCCGTCACCACGGGCTTCGCGACGCGCTCCGAGGCGCTGGCCGAGCCGACGCTGCGCACGCTCTACGTCTCACCGGGCGGGGACGACGGCAACCCCGGCACGAGCCCCGGGGCTCCGCTACGGACCGTCCAGCACGCCGCCAACCTCGCGCAGGCGGGCGACCTCGTCCTGATCCAGCCCGGGGTCTACCGCGAGAGCGTGAGCGTCCCACGTTCGGGCACGGCCGCCCAGCCCATCGTCTTCCGTGGCAGCGGCACCGGCGCGATCCTGGACGGAGCCGACGCGACGATCGCGGGTGGCGCGACGTGGACGGCCGCGTCGGGCGGGACCTGGTCCCGCGTGACCGGGTTCGCGACCGGGCACGTGGTGACCGAGGCGGGACGCCTCTACCGCTACGCGAGCCTCGCCGCGCTCCAGGCGCTCGCGGCCGGGGCTCCCGGCGGCTTCTACTTCGACGGGACGACCCTCTTCCTGAAGTTCGCCGACGCCAGCGCGCCGTCGAGCCACACCGTCCACGTGGCCAGTCTCGAGGAGGGCTTCGTGGTGGACGGGCGCTCGTACGTCCGCGTCGAGGGACTCGAGATCCGCCATTACGGGGCGGGCGACTACGGGAAGGGCGTCTACCTGCGCTACTCGTCCGATTGCGCCGTCCGGTCCTGCCACATCCACGAGGTGGGCTCGGCGGGGGTGTGGGTGAAGGGAGGCGAGCGCCACCTCATCGAGGGCAACGAGATCTGGGACACCTCGGTATTCGGCTGGCCGTGGGGCGAGACGAAGGGCAGCAGCTCCGAGAACAACGCCATCGCCTTCAGCGACGACGTCGGACGTGGCCACGTGGTGCGGCGGAACACCGTGCACGGGACCTTCAACGGGATCGCGCCGTGCGGGTCCGCCGCCCCTCCGTCGGGAGTGACGAACGAGACCGACGTCTACGAGAACGTCCTCTACCAGCACACCGACGACGGCTTCGAGCCCGAGGGCTACTGCGCCAACCTGCGCCTGTGGGGCAATCGCCTCCAGGACGTCCACATGGCGTTCGCCGTGGCCCCGGCCGCCCCGGGGCCGCTCTACGTCCTGCGCAACGTGGCCTGGCGCGTCGGGAACACGCGGACGAGCCTCCTGGACGGCTACACCGCGAGCGCCCTCAAGATCAACAGCGGCTACCCGACGCCGGTCGGGCCGCTCCTCCTCTACCACAACACGTTCCTCACCGACGTGCCGGCGACCGATGCCATCGCGCTCCTGAACCCGGGCAGCTCGACCTTCATCCGGGCCCGCAACAACGTGATCGCGGGCACGCGCTACGCGCTCTACAAGGTGAACCCGGTCGCCTGGAGCGGCGACGGCGACCTGCTCTACACGACCGACTCCTCGCAACTCGTGTCCTGGATGGGGACGCGGTACGACACTCTCGGCGCGTTCCGGGCCCTCGGGCAGGAGGCGAACGGGCTCTCCGCTCCTCCCCAGCTCGCGTCCCCGCCGAGCGGCAACTTCGAGCCGCAGCCCGGCAGCCCGCTGATCGACGCCGGCATGGCACTCGCCGGCATCAACGACGGCTACGCTGGCGCCGGCCCGGACGTGGGCGCTTTCGAGTGGTCCGGTCCGTCGCCCGGCCTCTCCTTCTACACCGTGACCCCGTGCCGCGCCGCGGACACGCGCGACCCGCTGCTCGGCGGGCCGAGCCCGCTGGCGGCAGGCGCGGACCGGGCGTTCGCCCTCGCCGGGACCTGCGGCATCCCTCTCACGGCGAAGGCGGTCTCGCTGAACCTGACCGTCACGCAGGCGACGGCGCCGGGCAATGTGCGGGTCTACCTGTCGGGGACGCCGCTGCCCCTCGCCTCGACCGTCAACTACGCGGCTGGCCAGACCCGCGCCAACAATGCGATCGCCGCACTGGGCGCCCTCGGCCAGGCCGCGGTCCGCTGCTCCCAGGCGTCCGGCACCGTCCACGTCATCGTGGACGTGAACGGGTACTTCGAGTAGGAGCGGGCGGGACGACCACGGCGCGGTGGAGTGACCCGAGGAGGCCGGCTCAACGATAGGGCGCTTCCACTCGGATCCGTATCCCCGGCCGGGCTCGTTCGAGCCGCCCCACGCCGTCGGGAGTGGCTCCGGTGCCCGTCAGGCGGAGCTCCGACAGCTTTCCGGCCCCTTCGAGGTGCTTCAGGCCGGAGTCGGTGATCGCGGTAGAGGACACGTCGAGATAGGCGAGATCGGGAAGGGCGGCGAGCGTCGCGAGCCCGGCATCGGTGATCCGGGTCAGGGCGAGGTCGAGGCGCAGCAGGGGCAGGCCGCGCAGCGCCTCGAGGCCGGCATCACCGATCGCGGTGCTCCGCGCGAAGAGGGCCTGCAGCCGCGGGAGGCGCAGGTCCACGAGCCCTGCGTCCGTGACCCCGGTCCCGGTGAGCACGAGCTGCCGCAGGGGCAAGCCGGCGAGATGCTTCAGACCCGCGTCGGTCACGCGCGTGCCCTGCAGGTCCAGCTCGCGGAGGCGGAGGTGGGAGAGATGGGCGAGCCCGGCGTCGCCCACGCTCGTCCTCGCCAGGAGGACCTGGTCGACGTTCCGGAAGGCCGGCCCGTCGAGCTGGGCGAGATCGGCGTCCGAGACGTCCGTCCCGCGGAGGTCGAGTTGCGATCCCCCGGCCCGGAGGTGAGACGAGAGGTCGATGGCGGACGGCGGCAGGACGAGCATCGCCGCGAGCCAGATCGTCACCGCCATCTTCGCACCCCGGGCCGAGGGTCGGGGCCCCTAGTGCGAGTGGGGCACCGTCACCACGACCGTCTGGAGCGTCGTGTTGCCGCTGCCGTCGCTCGCCTCGTAGACGATCGAGTAGATGCGGCCCGTCCCCCTCCCGCTCCGCTCGGCGCGCAGCTGGAACTCCCGGTCGTCGGTGCCGAAGGCGGCGCCCTGGATGTCGTTCACGGTGTCGCCGTCGCCGAGGCCGTTGTCGGGCTCGTTGCTGCCGATCGAGATGAGCTTCACCGTCGGGGTCCCGTCGCACGCGTCTGCCACTTCGACTTGCGCCCGGATCGTCACCATCTTGTGGTTCGGCGGCCAGAGCACCGCCGGCGAAACGGTCACGTGCAGCGTGGGCGGGGTCGTGTCTTGGACGGTGACCGGCTGCGTGGCGGTGCTGGTGTTGCTGCTGCCGTCGGTCGCCGCCCACGTGACGGTGGTGATGCCGAGGGGGAAGAGGGGCGGCGCGTTGTTCGTGACCGGCACGCTCGCCCAGCAGACGTCGGCGACCGTCGGCGCTCCGAGGGCCACCGGCGTCCCGAGCGGGGACGTGCACTCGGCGACGACGGGTGGGGGCGCGGCGAGGGCCGGGGGCGTGGTGTCCACGACGGTCACGGCCTGGGAAGCGGTGCCGGTGTTGCCGCTGTCGTCCGTACCGGACCAGGTGACGGTGGTCGTCCCCAGGGGGAAGATCCCCGGAGCGTCGCTCGTCACGGCAACCGACGGGTCGCAGAGGTCCGTCGACGACGGCGTGCCCAGGAACGGCGAGGCCCCCTGGGGCGAGCTCGACGTGCACTCGACGGCGGGGAGCGGCGCCGGGGCGACCACGGTCGGCGCCAGGGTGTCGTGGATCGAGAACGCCCCTGACAGCGCGAAGTAGATGTTGTCGGTCGGCTCGAGCTTGAGCCACCCGGTGCTCGTGAGCGTAACCGGGACCGTGATCGGCTCCGAGCCGTCGTTCGCCGTGCTCGCGAGCAGGGTGGAGAAGCTCGCTCCCCCGTTGGTCGAGAGGAGCGCGCGGACCGACGCGGCCGTGGAGCCGCCCTTGTCCCAGGCGATGGAACCGGAGGCGCCGCACTCGAGGGCTCCCGCGGAGAGGGGCGAGGTGATCTTGAAAGGAGCGCCGGAGACGTGTACGACCATCGAGTCGTAGTCGACGCCTCCTCCGTTCGCCCGGTTGTCGCGGACCGTGACGCGGAAGTTGAGGTCGCGGTCGACGTTGGGCAGGACCTCCCAGGGAGTGGCGACGCCGCTCAGGAGGTCCGGGAAGCGCGGCAGCGTGCGCGACGGGCTCGTGGTCGCCGGGCGTGACCGGAAGAGCGGCCCCTGGGCGTCACCGGGAGCGGGAACCCCGGCCGGCCCGAGGTCGAACTGCTCCCAGTTGTAGGTCACGGAATCGCCGTTGGGGTCGCTGGCTCCGACCGCGGTCAGGGTGAAGGGCGTCGCCTGCGGGATCGTGTAGTCGAGGCCGGCGTCGACGGAGGGGGCGCCGTTGCCGGTCGCCGCCAGGGTCCCGCAGGCTCCTCCCCCGTCGCGGAAGCCCGTGATCTGGTCGAAGCTGTGGACGTGGAAGTAGTCGTCGCTGTGGGCCTGGACGTTCTGGGATCCGCAGATCCCGGCGTAGGCCATGATCGTCGTGCCGCTGCCCGGCTCGTAGGCCGAGGAGGCGAAGCGGTTGGTGCCGCCGCAGCTCCCCACGTTGCCGTTGAACGTGTGCCGCCCGCCCATCTGGTGCCCCATCTCGTGGGCGACGAAGTCCACGTCGAAGGTGTCGCCCGAGGGGTTGCCGAGCGACGTTCCCCCGCGCGCCTTGCTCCCGCCGCAGGCCGCACCGACGGCGGCCAGACCGCCGTCGCCGCCCTGGCTGACGATGTGACCGATGTCGTAGTTGGCCGAGCCGACGACCGAGTCGAGGTCGGCCTGGTTCTGGTTGAGCAAGGCGTCGTCCACGCTCGTCCCGGTCGGGAAGGGATCGGTGCCGGCGTTCTCGTAGATGTTGAAGGCGGTCACGTTGAACCGCACCGCCACTTCGCGCTCGTAGATCCCGGTGACGCGGTTGACGGTCGTGGTGATGCGGGCCACCGCCGCGTCGTGGGGACAGCTCGCCGGGGAGCCCATCGGGCAGTCGGTCCCGGCGAAGAACGTGGTGTACTCGCCGGTGGCCGTCACGGCCAGGCGGTAGGTGCGCAGCTGGTCGCCCGAGGGGTTCGTGACTGCGAGCGCCATCTCTGCGATCGTGTCCCCGATCACTCCATCGCCGACCCCGCAGCGGAACGGCGGACGGACGGCGTCGCTCTTCCAGGAGCTGCGGTAGGCGCGGGGCCGCGCGGGGTCCACCGGATCGACGTAGACGGTCCCCTTCCCCGTGATCAGCTGGGCGTGAAAGCCCCACGGCGTTCTGTCGATGCGGGCGGTCGCGGCAGGATCGTCGATCCCCTGGCCGCGGTAGGTCCGGACCCGCGGGTAGCGACGGGCGAGCTCCGGAGAGAGGATCGGGGCTTCCTCGACGCGAAAGCGCGTGAACCGGCCGTCGGGCAAAGGCACCGTCATGACGCCCGCCTCTCCCCCGGGAAACCCCCTCTGCGGGGGAGCGCCAGGCTCCAGGATCTGAAGGAGCCGGCCCTGGTTCAGGCCGAACAGCCTCTCCGGGCTCCGGACGGGAACCGACGTCAGCGCGGCGGTAGGAACGACGTTCGCCGTGGAGGCAAGGGGGAACCACAGCCCGTCCGGCGAAACGGGCTCCCGGCCACGGCGGGCCGGCGCATCCTGCGCCGTCGCCGCGACAGCCACCATCCCGGACAGCACGACGGCGACGGCCGACGCCGCCCGCCGACGATCAGACTGCGAGAACGGCTTGCGCATCTCGACCTCCCGCGGACCGATGAGGCCCGCCCAACTCCCTGCTTCGCCGTCACTCCGGGAGTCAGGGGATCGCGTCGAGCCCCTGTGGATCCGCTCCCGTTTGACACCGATCGAGCGGGCTGGTCCCGCGGCGGAGGGAAGCCGAAGGCCATGCGCTTCTTGGTTGCTGGCGGAGCATAGTCCCCGGCTCGTCAGGGTGTCAACAGACGAACTCGGCAGACGAACTCGGCTGGCGCCGGTCGCTTGGCTCATCCACCGAATCGAACCGGACAACTGGTTTCGATTCGAGCCACATGACCTTCAGCGTGGAAAGGCCGCCGATCGCGTCCGGGATGGGACCGGGTGGCTCAGGGCGCCAGGAGGCCCGCCGCCCGGTGCTGGGCCCACCAGGCCATCCAGACCAGCGGCGCGTTGCCGTCGATCGCGACCTCGCGGGCGGCCCAGCCCCGGCCCTTGACGGGCATCATCTTCATCCCCGGCAGCGACCCGAAGGCCGGCATGTCGGGGTCGCCGGCGTTCGTCCAGTCGTTCGGGCCGAGGGCCATCTTCCCGGGCTCGGTGTCCGGGACGAGCGGATCGTGCAGGCGCTCGACGGCGTTCTCGCCGAAGCCCGTGACCATGGACAGCGCCATCGCGTTCTCTCCGAGGATGTAGTCCATGACCCGTACGGCGTGGCCCGCGTATGCGCTTGCCGCGGCCGTGTCTCCGGCCCGTGCCTTCTCCTCCGCGGCGTAGGCCAGCACGACGGCGTCGTCCAGGAGCAGGCGGTTCGAGCCCCAGCGCCAGTTGTTGTCCACGCCGTCCTTGTCCCCGCTGTCCCACCGGTCGGACCGGGCGTCCTTCGTCACCCCCGGGTAGCCGACGGCCATGTGCTTCGCGCACTCGTCGGCGTACGCGTAGAGGCGCTTTCGGATGGGCGCGAGGTCGATCCCGTCCGGACGCAGGGCCAGTAGCGAGAGGTTGGCCGCGGGGGCGACCGCCATCCACCAGAATTCCGTGATCTCGCCGAAGCGGGGGTGGACGGCCACCTCCTTCCCGAGCGCGGCGGCGCCGGGATCGCCGAGCGCGCGGCCGGCCAGGAACACCTCGACGAGGGCGGCGTACGCGTCGTCCTCGACGTTGTCCCGGCCGGGGTGGCAGGGCTCCCGGTGCGAGGCCGGTTCGCGCCAGAGGGCGTATACGTCGTTGTCCGGGTAGATCCCCCCTTCACCCCCGAAGTCCGGGAAGTCGCGGCAGAGCGGCGGCTCGGTCCGGGCGTTCGTGAAGGCGGTCTTCGCGAGGGCGAGGGCACGGCGTGCCTCCTCCGGCTGCTTCTCGCGCAAGTGGACCCGCGCCAGCTGGGCGAGGGTGCGCGCCATCGCGTAGGTGGCCTTCGTCTCCGTCTTCGAGACGCACGGCCCCGTCTCGTGCGGGGGGCAGGGACCCCAGGACGGCACGTTCGTGTGCAGCTTGGCGACGGCGAGCTTCTGGCCCGGCAGGATGAGCTGGTGCATGAGGACGGCGCCGAGCTTCACCTCCTCGTAGAGCGTCGTCTTTCCGAGAGAAGCGTTCGCTTCCGGGTAGCGCTCGTAGAGGTTCATGAGGAGCCAGGCGGTCATCGCCGTGTTCGTCGGGTAGCTGCCCTTGTCCCCGGCGTCGTTCCAGAAGGGGCCGACGATGCGGCCGCTCGTCCAGGTGCCGAGGAACTTCTCGAAGACCGTCTCGCCGGTGCGGTGGTCCCGGAAGTAGTCGAAGCTCTCCTCGGCCAGGCGGCCGTAGGGGTTCGTGGCGGACACGTCGAAGGGCTCGGAGTCCTTGCCGTCCACGCTGAGCCGGAACCCGGTGCCGGTGGCCTTGAATGACGAGAAGTCGATCCGGAAGAAGCTGTCGCCCGAGGCGAAATCGTTCGCCACGTGGTCGCGCGAGGTCCCGGAGGCCACCGTCAGGCCCGCGGCGTCCTTCAGCGACCAGGCCCTCGTCCCGCCCTCTGCCGACAGGTAGAGGGCGACCTTGGGCCCGTGCTGGAAGTAGCCGAGGTAGTCGACCCGGAAGGGCGAGGCGAGCTGGCTGCCGTCGTCCGCGGCCCTCGCGCCGGCAGCCGCCAGCGTCCCCAGGAGGAGTACGGCCAGGCGCTTCTTCATGTGGAGCCTCCTTGCCGCGAGAGCGGCCTGTCGGACGACCGGGGATTGTAGTAGGTTGAGCCAGCAGCCCGGGAGGTCCAGATGAACCATGCCGCCCTCCGCGTCGCCGGGGAGGAAGCCTCTCCCGCCGCCGTGCCCTCCCTGTCCCGCCGCCACTTCGCCGGCGCGCTCGGCGGAGCCCTCGGCCTGGCCGCCGTCCGCTCGTCCGCGGCGGGCGCGCGGGAGGCGCCGGCCGGCACCATCGTCGTCGACCTCAGCTCCAACGAGAACCCCTACGGCCCGTCGGCGGCGGCTCTCGGGGCCATGACCCGGTCGCAGGCCGTGGCCGGGCGCTACCCGGACTCGGCGGAGCGGGAGACGATCGCGGCGATCGCCCGCCTCCACGGCGTCGGCCCCGACCGCATCGTCCTCGGCTGCGGGTCGAGCGAGATCCTGCGCCTCTGCGACGCGGCGTTCCTCTCTCCCGGCCGGACGGTGGTGGCGGCCGAGCCGACGTTCGAGGCCGTGCTGCACTACGCAAAGGTCACGAAGGCCGAGCCGGTCAAGGTGCCGCTCACCGCCGACTTCCGGCACGACCTCCCGGCCATGGCCCGCGCGTGCGACGCCCGGGCGGGCCTCGTCTACGTCTGCAACCCGAACAACCCCACGGGTACGATCGTGACCGGCGACGAGATGCTGGCGTTCCTCGCGCAGGTCCCGCCGGCGACCGTGGTCGTCGTGGACGAGGCGTACCACCACTTCGTCGAGGCCCCGGCCTACCGGTCCGCCCTGGAGACGATCGATCGTTTCCCGAACGTCGTCGTGGCTCGGACCTTCTCGAAGGTCTACGGCATGGCGGGCATGCGGCTCGGCTATGCCGTCGCCTCCGCCGCGAACGCGGAGGCGCTCCGGGCCCGGGCGGCGTGGAGCAATGCCAACGTGGCCGTCCTCGCCGCCGCTCGGGCCAGCCTCGCCGACGAGGGACTCGTGGCGCGCCAGCGCGAGAGGCTCAACGGCACGCGGCGCTGGCTCCTGGCCGAGCTGGCCGGCGACGGCCGGCGGACGATCCCGTCCGAGGCGAACTTCGTCATGATCGACGTCGGCGGAGACGTGAAGCCCCTGATCGCGGCCTTCGAGGCTCGCGGGATCCGCGTGGGCCGCCGCTTCGCCGCACTGCCCACCTGGCTCCGGGTGACGATCGGAACCCCCCAGGAGACGCAGGCGTTCCTCCGCGCGCTGCGCGCGATCGTCCCCGCCCGCGCCGCGGCGTAGAGGAGCCGGTCAGGCGAGCGCGTCTTCGGCCAGGCCGAGGCGCAGGAGGTCGATCCCGGCCGCGTCGCTCGGCCCGAGGCCGTAGCGCGAGCCGGCGATCTCGATGTGGTGCGGCGACGGGCTGATCGGCCGGTCCGCGCCGAAGTGCTGCCGCCGCTTCGCCTGGATGATGCGCGCGCCGGTCGCGTCCACCGGCACCGGCTGCAGGCCGACGATGAGGCCGTAGTAGGGCCAGGTGAGCTCCCGTGCGAACGAGTGCGGCCCCACTGAGTGGAACTGCGGGGTCAGCATGACCAGCACGTTGAGGCGCACCCTGCCGGCGAGCCGCGGCAGCTGCCAGATCGCCCCGAGGGAGGCGCAGGAGTCGCCGTGGTAGTCGGGGGGGTTGTCCGCGAACATGATCACGTTCTTCAGGCACGTGCCGAGGCCCGACCACGCGTGCGTCCGCATGGGCCGTACGTTGACGAGGGCGGTCAGGCGCTGGAAGACGGGGTTCGAGCGCACGCCGCGGTCGTCCACCGCGACGTTCTCCGGGCGCACGCCGGCCCGGACGATCTCGTCGCGGATCGCCTGCTCGAGCTCGGGCGGGGTGGGGAGCGGGCCCCACTCGTTGCTCTTCACGCCGACCACGTCGCTCGGCCTCACGAGACGGCGCCACGCCTCTCCCGCGTCCTTCTCTCCGAGGAGGGCGGCCACGGCCTCGTTCAGCATCTCGTGGATGACGGGGCCGTTCACCCGGCCTTCGGCGCCCAGCACCTCCCGCCGGCGGACGAGCACCACGCGGGTTTTCGCGTCCGCCGTCCCTGCCCGCCCCGCCCCGAGGAGGGTCGCGGCGGCCGCGCCGCCGCCCACGTGCAGGAAGCCACGGCGGTCCAGGGACGAGCCGGTCATGGGAGGGCTCCTTTCGTCGCTTGCGCGAGCAGGTCGAGGGCCGCCTCGCGCGAGGGGGCGCGCAGCACGAAGGCCCGCGTGCGCGGGGACAGGGCCGCCGCGGCGCACCAGCCGTCGTCCCGGTGCGCGGGTCTCCCTCCGTCGAGGAAGGCCCGCGCGAAGCCCGTGGCCGCCGCCTCGGCCGCCGCCGCGTCCTCGTATTCCACGACGACCAGGTCCGCCGTGCCCCCGCCGGTCCGGTAGCGGCCCGCGACGGCCGGCGCCTGGGGAGAGACTCCGAGGGGGTTGTCCGGCCCGACCGGCACGTGGGCCTCGAGGATGCGCGGGTGGCGCAGGTACACGAGCGACGTCTCTTCGAGCCCGGCGCGCGGCAGCCGAGCCACCAGCGTCGGGGGCTCGCCCGTCTCGCCGATCGCCGCCGCCACCGCGCGCCCCAGCGCCAGCACCGCCACCCGGGATCGCTCGGTCTCCCGCTCCGCGTAGACGGAGACGAAGTGCCGACCCTTCCAGAAGGCGAGGGTGCCGTAACCGAACGCCGCTCCCTGGCCCACGTCCACGGCCTCCCCGTCGCGCGAATGGGTGAAGACGCCGAAGGCGTCGGCGGGCGAGGCCATCAGGAACACGTCCACGACCACGTCGCCCTCGCCCTCGGGTCCCGCGTAGCGCCGGGCGTGACAGGTGGTCATCCCGTAGGCGAGGTAGACCTCGCCGTGGCCGTCGATGTACTGGAAGATCGTCCGCGCGTCGTAGCGGTCGGCGGGCGCCGCCGCCTTCCAGCCGGCCGCCCCGTCGGGCAGCGTGGGGAGAGCCGAGAGAGTCGTGGCGATCATGACCGCCCCCGCTTCGAGCATGGGCATGGCGGGCCTCGCGACCCGGTCCCATCTTAGCCCCGGCGGCAAGCGCGGTCGCCCGGGACCCGATTGACCGCGAGCGAAAGCGCCCTTAGTCTTCTGAGCCGGAGGCCAAGGCAACTTGCCCATCAGCTTCGGGAAGCCGAGAGAAGAGGACGTCGTCTCTCTCATCGCGGCGAGGAAGTACGCCCGCGCGATCGAGATCCTGAAGGCGCAGCTCCAGAAGAAGGGGGCGAACCCCAGCCTCCGCATGCAGCTCGCGGACGTGCTGATCCTGGCCGACAAGAAGGCCGAGGCCGTGACGCTGCTGCTGCCGCTGGCCGACCAGTACGCTCGCGACGGCTTCGCGGCGAAGGCGGTGTCGGTCCTGAAGAAGGTGCAGAAGGTGGACCCCGGCCGCCGCGACGTCGAGGAGCGCCTGGCCCGCCAGATCGAGGAGAGGCAGCGCGAGGCGGGGGTGTCGCCCCGGTCGGCCATGATCGGGATGGAGGAGGTGGGCGTTGCCCCCGCCGAGGCGCCGGCCCACGACTACGGCTCCTCGCTCGAGATCGGGTTCGCGTTGGCCCCGGTCTCCGCCCCGGCGGCCCCCGCGGAGCCGACCCCCCCCGTCGGGCGGGCGCCCTTGCCCCCGCGCGCTCCCGCTCCGGCGGAGGAATCGCCCGACGCGACGTTGCCGGTGGACTCGCCGCTCGTCTCCCCGCTGCTGCGCGACGCCGGTCCTGTCCCGTCGCTCGTCGAGCCGCCTGCGCCACCTTCCGCGGCGCCTCCGGACGGCGAGATCGAGGACTACGACCTGCTGTACGCCGGCGGCGCCGAAGGCGAGGAGGAGCTCGACGTGCCCCTCGAGGCCGTCGCGGAGTCGGCGGCCGAGCCCATGTCGGCCGGCCAGTTCGCGGACGAGCTGATGGGCCTCGTGGACAACGTCTTCCAGGAGTTCCCGGCGGCACAGGCGAAGGCGGCCCCCGTCCCGGCGGAGGGCCCGCCGCGCGGCGGGAGCCAGATCGTCGTGAGCCCGCTCTTCCGCGACTTCTCCGTGGACGAGATGGTCGCGGTCATCCAGGGCCTGAGGCTCCTGACCTTCGAGCGCGGCAACGTCATCCTCCGCGAGGGCCAGCCCGGCGGCAGCCTCTACACCCTCACCTCGGGACGCGCACGCGCCTTCAAGAAGGACCCCGAGACCGGGAAGCAGACCCAGCTCGGCGACCTCGACGAGGGCGCCTTCTTCGGCGAGATGTCGATCCTCACCGGCCAGCCGCGCATGGCGAGCGTCGTCGCCCTGAGCCGCTGCGAGCTGCTGGAGCTGGACCGGCCCGCCCTCGACGGGATCACGAAGGCGCACCCCCACGTCTGGGACGTGCTCCGCGAGTTCGCGGAGAAGCGCGCGGCCCAGGGGCGGCGCTGATGCGACGGTTCGCCGCGCTCGTCGCTTCCGCCTGGCTCGTCGCCGCCGCGGCCGGGGTCGTGCCCGGTGCCCGTGCCCAGACGAGCCCGCCGGCCTCGGCGCAGGCGCCGCCGGAGTTCCGGACGGGGGCCGCCGTCGTCATCCTCGACGTGATCGCGCGAGACAAGAAGGGACGGCCGGTGCGCGACCTGAAGCCCGAGGAGCTGCAGGTCTTCGAGAACGACCAGCGCTGCGAGGTGCGGTCGTTCCGCCTCGTCGAGTCGGAGGGCACGCTCGAGCCGGGTGCGGCCGGGGCCGTCGCCGCTCCCGTTACGCCGCTCGCGACCTCGGCGGCGGCCGCGGCGCCGGTCGAGGGCCAGCGCGCCCCCCTGAACCTCGTCACCTTCGTCTTCGATCGCATGCGGCTGGAGGACAGCCGCCTCGCCGAGAAGGCCGCCCGCGACTTCGTGGAGAGAGGCGTCGACGCACGGACTCGCGTGGCCGTCTTCTCGATCGGCGCCCGGCTCGCCCTCGTGCAGCTCTTCACGAGCGACCGCGAGGAGCTCCGGAAGGCGGTGGCGCTGGCCACGTCCGGCACGGACGTCAAGGACCGTCCGCTCACCGCCGAGGCCGTGCAGAAGGCGCGCGACGCGCGGGCGGTGGCCGGGCAGCTCGTCGGCGAGGTGCCTCCCGCCGTCGGCGACGCCGCGACTCCGACCGGGGAGCGCGTGACGACCTCCACCGATCCCCTGGACGTGAAGATCCGCGACTCGATGGCCAACGCGGTGCGCATGTCGGACAGCCTGCAGAGGCAGGCGGAGGGCCAGTGGTCGCTCTACCCGCTGCTCGCCCTCGTGAAGGCGCAGGCGCCGCTCGCCGGCCGCAAGACGCTTCTCTTCTTCTCGCCGGGGGTGCAGGTCCCTCCGAACCTCGACGACATGTTCCGGACCGTGGTCAGCGAGGCCAACCGTTCGAACGTGAGCGTCTACGCCGTCGACACGCGCGGCCTGTCCTCGCAGAGCGACACCCAGAACTCGGCCTCCGCGCTCCGCGAGGCCGCGACCACCTCGATGACCCAGCAGATGAAGGACCCGGGCGAGGCGACGACGCTCGGCGAGATGCAGATCATGGACACCGCCGAGAGCAGCCTGCGCCTCAACGCCCAGCAGACGCTCGCGGACCTCGCCGAGGGCACGGGCGGGTTCCTCGTCGCGAACGCGAACGACTTCGGCAAGGCGGTGGACCGCCTCGGCGCCGACCTCCGCGGCTACTACGAGATCCAGTACTCGCCCGCCGTGGTCAGCTTCGACGGCTCCTTCCGCCGGATCGCCGTCAAGGTCGCCAGGAAGGACGTGGTGCTCCAGTCGCGGCGGGGCTACTTCGCCCTGCCGCCCAGCGAACAGATCGTCCTGCCGTACGAGATGCCGCTCTTCATGGCGCTTTCGGCGTCGAACCCACCCCACGACTTCCCGCACCAGGCCGCGGCCCTTCACTTCGCCCCCGGCCCCGAGGGCACCTTGACCTCGGTCGTGGTCGAGGTCCCGCTCGCCCCGGTCGACTTCGTGATCGACAAGAAGAAGAAGACCTTCGCGCAGCGGCTCACGACGCTCGCCGTGCTGAAGGACGCCGAGCGCCGCGTCGTCGACCGCTTCAGCGACGAGTACCCGCTCTCCGGCCCCCTCGATCAGCTCGACGCCCTCAAGCAGTCGAACGCGGTCCTGCGCCGCACGGTCCCGCTGCCTCCCGGCCGGTACACCCTCGAGTCGGCCTCGCAGGTGAAGGGCACGGGCAAGACGAGCGTCGAGCGGGCGAGCTTCGAGGTGCCGGCCGCCGGGGACGGTCCCCACCTGAGCAGCCTCTGCCTGCTGCGGCGGGCCGACCCGCTGCCCGCCGACGCGCCGGCTTCCGACGACCCGTTCCGCTACGAGGGCGCGCGCCTCGTCCCCCACCTCGGCGGGCCGGTGAGCCAGGCCGCGACGCCGACCCTGTCGTTCTTCGCGCGAGTGTACCCGGCGGCCGGTGGCGAGCCGCCGAGGCTCACCCTCGACCTCGTGCGCGAGGGCAAGGTCGTCGGCCGCGCCGAGCCGCCCCTGCCCCCGCCCGACGCGAGCGGCGGGATCGCCTACGTCGGCGGCGTGCCGTCGGGCGGCTTCCCCCCCGGGTCCTACGAGGTGCGCCTGACCCTCACGCAGGGAACGGCCCGGGTCACCGAATCGACGCGGTTCGACCTCGCGCCCTAGCTACCGCCCCCATGCTCGCCGCGAGCCGTGTCGCGCCCCGAAAAGGAAGTTCCTATTCCCTGCAGCAACTTCTAAGCCGTCCGAACGATCAGTTGCCGGACCGGCGGAACAGGAACAAGACCACGATCACGACAACGACGATCAGGGCGCCCCAGATCAGCCACGAGCTCCCTCCTCCGCCCGTCTCGGTGCTCGCCGGCGCAGTGGTCGGAGCCGCGGTTCCCGCTGCGGCGCTCGCCGTGGTGTCCGGAGTCGTCGCCGGCGCGCCGCCCGGCGCGGCTGTGGCCGCTGGGGCGGCGGCTGGCGGGGCTGCGGCTGCTGCGGCTGCGGCTGGCGGGGCTGCGGCTGGCGGGGCCGCGGCTGGCGGGGCCGCGGCTGGCGGGGCCGCGGCTGCCGCGGCGATCGTCGCCTCCACCTGCTTCTGGGTCAGGACCTGGGGCTGGCCCTCGGTGACGATGGTCGCGGTGAGCTTGTCACCTTCGTGCAGGTCGTACAGCTGGACCGGCTTGCCCTCCCTGTAGATCCGGACTCCCCTCTTGTCGATCTGGCCCTGCGAGAACATCTTGATGCCGTCCGTGGTGCGGACGAGGACGCTCCCCGCGCCGAGGTTCTTGTAGACCACGCCGTTCTTCACCTCCGTCACGTAGACCGGCTTGACGGTGGTGGTGGTCGTGATGGTCGCCTTCCCCTTCATTCCCGGCTTGAGCTCGTGGAGGGGTATCTGCTTGCCGCCCACGTTGAAGCGGAAGTCTTCGGGCAGCGTGTACTCGTGGGCACCGTCCGCCTCCATCACCACCACGTCGTTGCCTTCCACCGAGATGATCACGAACGACTTCACTGCTGTCGTCGTCGATTGAGCGTGGGCGGCGCCCGCTGCGAGGCCCAGCGCTGCGGCAACGATGACGAGAATCCGCCACGGCCTGCCGATGGCTCGGAACATGCTTGGTCTCCTTCGATCCATCCCCGAGCGACGGGTGACTCACCGCCGGTGGGGAGGTGACCCGGCGGCACTCGCTTGCTCCCCGGCCGGGACCCCGGCCGGGGTGGGCGACCAGAGTCTACTTCGGGGCGGTGCCCGTGACGACGACGTCGTGCGTGATCACAGTGACCGGCTCCTCGACGATCTTCGTCCCGGTGACCCTCATGCCCTTGCGCAGCTCCATCGCCGAGAGCTGCTTGCCTTCGACGTCGAACTTGAAGTCGGGCGGCACTGCGTATTGCTTGTTCTCGCCGTTCTCGAGGGTCACGATGATGCTCGTGGGCGCGGCCCAGAACACGGTGCCCTTCGTGATCGTCGTGGTTCGGTCGACCAGCGGCGTCTCGGTGGTGGTGCCGGTCGACGTCAGCATCGTGCCCAACTGGAGCTGGTCCAGGGTCTTCGGCACGCCGTCGATGATGGCCTTCCTCCCCGCCTGGACGTGGTAGAGCCTGTAGTCGCCGGCCGAGTCCTTCGCGATGAGCCAGTTCGAGCCCTTCGCCACGAGCTCTCCCTTCACCTGCGTCGTCTTCACGGTGGCGTGTCCCCCCGGCACCGTCTCCTTCGTCTGGGTCGCTTGCGCAGCGACGAGCGTCGCCAGACTCAGAGCTGCGGCACCGATGACGAACACCCGCCACGTCCTGGAAGCGGCTCGCAACATTGTGTTCTCCTTTGATCCGCCCCCCGCTCACTCGTGAGCTCGCCGCCGGTGGGGGGGACCGCCCTCGGCAACATCCCCGGGAGCGCGATTAGCGTGGCCGCGGAGGTGATCCGCGGCGCTCCGTCACGCCCCCCGTGACCCGCTCACAGTGGGCTCGTATCCGGCCCGGGTCAAGTTACAGCCAAGCAACTTGCCACGTAATTTACGTTGCCGGGGGGGGTTGCGCAAGGGTTTTTGGGCTCGGTCGAAACAGTCCCGGGTCGCCAACCCTCAAGGCTTCAGCGACGCTGCGCCGCAGCCGGGTGTGAGGGGGGGCGGGATGCCCCCCCCGGGCTCGCCCGCAGGTCCGTCTGTGGGTGTGCGTTCCGTCCGCCTATTTGATCGCGACGATCACGAACGCGGTCGGCCTGTTGCTCATGTTCTTCGACTCGTGCTTGACGCCGCGTCCGACGAACCGCGCGGTGCCGCGCTGCCACTTGGTCACGGTCGGCTTGCCGTCGATCGCGAGCGACAGGTCGTTGGCTCCCAACGAGATCACGACCTGGTCGTAGTCGTGCGTGGTTCCGGGGTCCTCGTGGAAGTCCGGCGCCGGCATCGTCTTGAACGCGATAGCGCGCGGGCCCTCTGCGAGCACATTGACCTGCATCCCCGGGCGCGAGGTGGGCACGCTCGCCGTGCCCGGCTCCTTCGCCTTGAACTCCACCAGGAGCGCGTCGACCGGAGTGGTGCCGACGTTGGCCGGCGCGTGGGTGGTGGCGGGCGTGTAGGAAGCCGTCTCCTTGCCGATCTCCATGTCCTGGGTCTTCCCGTCCGGCAGCGTGAAACGCGCCTTCGAGTCCTGGAGCGATACGAGCATGGAGTCCGGGTGCGAGTGCATCGGGCTCTTCGCGCCGGGCGAGTACGCGATCTTGAGCACGCGCACGGAGGGGTTGTCGATCAGCACCTTGTAGTGTCTCGGAT
The DNA here is from genome assembly GCA_963697835.1 of uncultured Acidobacteriota bacterium. Lineage (GTDB taxonomy): Bacteria > Acidobacteriota > Vicinamibacteria > Fen-336 > Fen-336 > DATBSL01. The sequence goes on from CAVOPG010000002.1 coordinate 2,110,831, forward strand.
CGACCTTCACCGCGTCCTGTGCGGCCGCTGCGAGCGGCACCGCGGACAGGACGAGCGCGAGTTTCAACGATTTCATGGGATCTCCTCTGGATGGTCGCCAGCGACCGTCGTCAACCGGGCGCCACGAGCGTCCCGGGGGCTGGTGCCCCGGGGCTCAGGCATTCAGCTCCACGAGCGGTCGCCAAGACCGCTCGTCGTTCCATTCCGGGGTGGGAGCAAAGTACCGGGCGCGGCGACCCCCGCCGACTTGAAGAGGGTTCGTCGGTCCAACTGACGCTTGACGGCTGGATGCATGGAGACCGCCCAGGGGCTGAGTCGTCCGCGCGCGCGGACGGCCACGGAGCATTCGGGCGGACGTATTAGGGCTCAGATCGCAGTAAGGAGTCAAGCCCGTGTCCTCGGCGTACGCGACCCAGTTGATGGGCGCCGCCGGCTGTGCGAACACGGGTGCGACCCCGGCGGCGAGCGCGACGCATGCGGCTGCGGTGAGAATGCGGCCTCTCACCCTGCCTCCTTCCCCGAGACGAGCGCGCCCAGGCGGACGGCGACGGCTCCCATCGACCGAGACGCGAGGGTGCGCGTGCGGGGTGGCGCCACGCCGACGGCAAGTAGCGGCTGAGTCGTCTCGGTCGTCGGGTGATGTGCTAGAACGACCAGCCGAGGCCCAAGACCAACCGGGTGTCGTCCTTCTGGGGAAGGCTGCCGTCCTCGAGCGGGCGGGGATCCTGAACGCGGTCCCACACCCAGGCGAAGTTGAGGTCGAGGTCGCCGATCAGCTCGATCTTCAATCCCGTGTCGAAGTGGTGGGTGTAGCTGCCGGACGCCTCGTCGGTGAAGAAAGCGTTGTAGTAGGCGTAGACGTCGATCGACCCGGTGAACTCGTGGTCGAAGCGGGTGCCGATGCGCAGCGCCACGCTGCTGGCGGAGTTGTCGTCGCCGGGGGGAACGCTCTTCCAATCCGTCGACTGCCAGGCAGGACCGGCCATCGCGCTCCAGGTCGTGCGGGAGGTGTCGACGATCTCGTAGCCGAGGCCCGCAGTGACCGTCCAGCGGTTGGCGAGGTTCTGGAACGGGTCGCGGTACCACTCGAGGCCGATAAGGTTGACGAACAGCCGCTTGCTCAGGAAGCGGTCCCAGCCCAGGGTGACTCGATGGTTGTTGGACGTGTCCTCGGAGTCGATGCGAGTGATGTTGCCGATGTAATCGATGCCGGTGCGGTCCCTAACCGTCCGACGCACCGTCCCGAGCCGTGCCGTGTAATCGATCTGGTCGGTGTTGCCGCTGCGGATGGTGCCGCCCACGTTGGCGTAGCCGGACCAGTAGTCGATCTCCTTCTTAGCGCCGACGACGATGGTCAGGATCTCCGACCGGGCGAAGGCCGTCTCGCCCGCCTCTGCGATCATCCGGGCGGCGGCGCCGTCCAAGATCAGCCGGCCCGTGACCGGCGGGCGGCCGGAGAGCCCTACCTCCAGGACCCGCGACGAGCGCAGCTCCTTGATGTCGGCGAAGTCGAACGTGTGAACGCCGAGCTCGTCGCTGTCGAACTCGAGCTTCCCGTCGTACATCGAGACGATCTCGCCCTTGAGCCACTCGTCCGACGGGAGCCGGATCCAGTCGAAGTCCGCCGGAAGGCCCTCCGGGGCCTTCGGCTGCCAGGGTTGTTTGGCGTCCTCGGCTCGGGCTGCCGGTGCGGCGAGCAGCGAGGCCGCGAGTCCGGCTGCGGCCAGGCAAAGGACAGGCGCGCGTCGCGCGCGCGGACCGAAGGCTCCCTGCTCCACTCTCATGTTCGTGCAACCGCAGCGGATTAGATCGCTCTCAGTCCATAGTGTCAATGCTGGACAGCGAGTGCACGCAAGCTCGACGGCTCACGGCTGGCCTGCCCCAGGTCATGACCGAGGACTCTGGAACAACGGCGACTCCCGCGGTCGCCTCGGCTTGTAGACCTAGTCCACCTCACCGCCCCACGAGCACCACCACCGAGCGGGGGCCGGCGGCGTAGCGACTCGCCGCGACGGGCGGCTCGGCGCCGGGCTCGACCGCGTCCTCGCCGGGCGGCAGGCTCGTGTCCACGAACCTGCGCCAGGCGGCTCCCCGCCGGCGGCTTCGGCAGGTCGAACGTCCGCGCTTCCCAGTGAGCGTTCGCGATCAGGTAGATCGGCTCGTCGCCGCGCGGCGAGGAGGTGCATGGCGAGCGTCCGCGACTCGCCGGTCCAGTCGGGCTTTCCGAGCCTCGTGCCGTGCCAGGCCACCGGCGGCTTCGCCTCGTCCTCGAAGAAGGTCCGCCGCCGCAGCGAGGGGTGCGCCTTGCGGAAACGGATGAGCCGCTGGGTGAAGCGGAAGAGGTCGCGCGTTCCGCTCGAGGAGCGACCAGTCCACCCAGGAGGTCTCGTTGTCCTGGCAGTAGGCGTTGTTGTTGCCGCGCTGCGTGCGGCCGAACTCGTCGCCGGCGAGGAGCATCGGGACGCCCTGGGAGAGGAACAGGAGGGTGAGGAAGTTCCTCTGCTGGCGCCGACGCAGCGCGTTCACCTCGCGGCTCGACGGAAGGCCCCTCCTCGCCGCAGTTCCAGGAGAGGTTGTCGGAGTGGCCGTCGGTGTTGCCCTCTCCGTTCGCCCAGTTGTGCTTGTCGTTGTAGGAGACGAGGTCGGCGAGGGTGAAGCCGTCGTGGCTGGTCAGGAAGTTGATCGAGTGCCAGGGCGCGCGGTCCGTGCCTCGGTAGAGGTCGGGGCTGCCCGCGAGGCGCGTGGCCAGGAGCCGCGCCATGCCGGTGTCGCTCTTCACGAAGCGGCGCACCTCGTCGCGGAAGCGCCCGTTCCACTCGGCCCAGCGGCCCCAGCTCGGGAAGCTGCCCACCTGGTAGAGGCCGGCCGCGTCCCACGCCTCGGCGATGAGCTTCACGTCGGCCATCACCGGGTCCGCCGGCGATCGCCTCGAGGAGCGGCGGGTTCGGGAGCACCTCGCCGTCGCGGCCGCGCCCGAGGATCGAGGCGAGGTCGAAGCGGAAGCCGTCCACGTGCATCTCGGTCACCCAGTAGCGGAGGGCGGCCAGGATCTGGAAGCGCACCACCGGGTGGTTGCAGTTGAGGGTGTTCCCGCAGCCCGAGTAGTTGAGGTACCTCCCGGTCTTCGGCTCGAGGAGGTAGTAGGTCGGGTTGTCGAGGCCGCGCCAGCAGAAGGTGGCGCCGCGCTCGTCGCCCTCGCCCGGTGTGGTTGAAGACGATGTCGAGGATCACCTCGATCCCCGCCTCGTGCAGCGCCTTCACCATCGACTTGAACTCGCGCACCGCCTCGCCGGGCGCGCCGTTCGCCGCGTAGGAGGCCTTCGGGGCGAAGAAGGAGACCGGCTGGTAGCCCCAGAAGTTCCGCAGCGGCTCCCCGGTGAGGAGGTTCCGGCGCGTGTTGTCGCACTCCTCGAACTCGGTCACCGGCATCAGCTCGACCGCGGTGACCCCGAGCTCCTTCAGGTAGGGGATCTTCTCGACGACCCCGCGGAAGGTGCCCGGGATGCGAGACGCCCGACGTCGGGTGGCGGGTGAAGCCGCGGACGTGCATCTCGTAGATGACCGAGTCGGCGAGGGGGACGGCGAGCGGGTGCTCGTGGCCCCAGTCGAACTCCTCGTCCACGACCCGGGAGCGCAGCCGCTCGAGGCGGCCCTTCTCGGCCGCGACCTCGCCCCACCTCTCGAGGCCCACCACCGCCTTCGAGAAGGGGTCGATGAGCACCTTGCCGCGGTCGAAGCGCAGCACCTCGGGCGTCGGGTTGGGGCTGCGGTCGGCGCGGAAGCCGTACTCGATGCCGGGGTCGATGCCCTCGACGAAGACGTGCCAGACGTCGCCCGTCTTGTTGTAGCGGGGGTCGAGGGGCAGCTCGAGCACGGGCTCGCTCTCCCCGGGGGCGAAGAGCACCAGGCTGACCGCGGTCGCGTGCTTCGAGAAGACGGAGAAGTTCACGCCCTCGCGCCGCGCCGGCGCCCCGTACGGCAGCGGGTGCCCGCGGCGGACCCGGAAGTCGCCCCGAACGATGCGGAACAGGCGCTCGCGCGCGTCCGTCGACGGCCTCGCTCACCCCGGCAGCATACGCGAAGGGCCCGACCCCCCGCCACGACGGCGGATCCGCTTCCTGTTCGGGGCCGGTGGTATGCTGCCGCCCCATGAAGGGCATCATCCTCGCCGGGCGGCTCGGGGACGCGGCTCCATCCCATCACCCTCGGGGTCTCGAAGCAGCTCATCCCCATCTACGACAAGCCGATGGTCTACTACCCGCTCAGCACGCTGATGCTGGCGGGCATCCGCGACGTCCTCGTGATCACGACCCCGCACGAGCAGGACGGCTTCCGGCGGCTCCTGGGCGACGGCTCGCAGTTCGGGATCCGGCTCGCCTACGCCGCGCAGCCGCGGCCGGAGGGCCTCGCCCAGGCCTTCCTCATCGGGCGCGACTTCGTCGGCGGTGACGGCGCCGCTCTCGCCCTCGGCGACAACGTCTTCTACGGCAACGACCTGCCGCAACTTGCTGCAGAAGGCCGCCCGGCGCGCGACGGGCGCCACGGTCTTCGCCTACCGCGTCCGCGACCCCCAGCGCTACGGCGTCGTGGAGTTCGACGCGGGCGGCAAGGCGATCGGCCTCGAGGAGAAGCCGAAGACGCCCCGCTCGCCCTACGCGGTGACCGGTCTCTACTTCTACGACAACCGCGTCCTCGACATCGCCGCCTCGCTCGCGCCCTCGCCTCGCGGCGAGCTCGAGATCACCGACGTCAACCGCGCGTACCTCGCGACGGGCGACCTCCACGTCGAGGTGCTGGGCCGGGGCATGGCCTGGCTCGACACCGGCACGCACGAGGCGCTCCTGCAGGCCTCGACCTTCATCCAGGCGATCGAGCAGCGGCAGGACCTGAAGGTCGCCTGCCCCGAGGAGGTGGCCCTCAACATGGGCTACGTCACGCGCCGACGACGTGCGTCGCCTCGGCGAGGGCATGCGCAACAGCGAGTACGGCCAGTACCTGCTGCGGCTGGTCGGCGACCCGAAAACGACTTGACGCCCCGGTTCGGGGCCCGGATCACGTCGCTCTGCCCCTCACCGGCTTCTCGGCGTTCGTCGCCCCCGGCGGACAGGCCCCTCTTCGGCGGGCGTCCTCCGTGCGACAATCGTCGGCTTGAAGACCGAGACACGGAGCCCGATGGATACCCGGACGCCGACCCCGAAGCATGCCCCGCGGACGTCGTCCGCCAGCAGCCTGTCCGCCCGCGCCCTCTCGACGCCCGAGCCCTTCGTCCGCTTCTTCGCGCGGAGGGTCCAGCAGGAAGGGGCGCTCGACCTCACCCAGGGCGACTACAAGAACGCGGACTTCAAGCCGCACCCGGAGGTCGTCCGCGCCGCGCAGCGGATCACGCGGAACACGGTCCACAGCTACGGCCCGGCCGTCGGGCGGATGGACGTGAGGAGCGAGGTCGCGGAGTTCTTCAACCGCGACGGCCTCCTCGACTACCCCGACTCCGAGGTCCGCTTCCAGCCCGACGAGGTCCTCTTCACGCCGGGCACGCGGGCGGGCCTCGCCTTCGTCCTCGAGGTCCTCGGCGCGGACGGGTCGGGCGTCGTCGTGCCGCGCCCGAGCTGGGAGTACGACTGGTTCGTCGAGCGCGCCGGCAAGCACGTGGTGGAGCTGCCCACGTCGGCGCCCGAGTTCCTCCCCGACCCGGAGGAGCTCGACCGGCTCCTCGGCCAGGGGGGGATCTCCTCCGTCATCCTCAACAACCCGCACAACCCGACCGGGCGCGTCTACCCGCGCGCCCTCGTCGAGGACCTGGTGCGGGTCGCGGTGAAGCACCGCGGCGTACGTGCTCTACGACTCGGTCTACCAGCGGCTCGACTACGTCGGCTGGTTCGTCAACCCGGCCTTCGCCAGCCCCGAGTGGCGCGACTGGGTCGTCTCGCTGTCCGGCCTGTCGAAGATGGACATGTTCGGCGCCTCGACCGGCGCCCGCGCCTGCTGGCTCGTCATCTCCGACCAGATCCGCGCGAACGGGGTGCGGGCCCGCGAGATCCTCGCGAACCTCTCGGCCTGGCTCGTCGCCACCCCGTCCACGCTGGCGCAGGACTGGGCGCTCGCCGCCCTCCAGAGCCCGCTCGCCGCCCTGCGCCGGCCGTCGCCCTACATGCGCGAGCGGCGCGACTTCATGGCGCAGGCGGCGGACGAGCTCGCCCCGCTCGGCGTCGAGCGGACCGACTTCGGCGGGACGTTCTACTCCCCGCTCGCGTTCCCCGGCCTCGTGGGCGAGCCGTTCGACCGGCTACGCAACGGCATCCACGAGAAGGCGGTGGTGAAGGACTCGGTGGACGCGTTCGAGCTCCTCCTCTCGGGCGGCGTCGGCGGGATCCCTTTCGCCGCCTTCGCGGGGGGCCGCGAGGGCGCCGCCCGCTACGGGACGTGGCAGCGCCTCTCCTACGGCTCGAAGGACGTCAAGGAGCTGGCGGTCTTCATGGACCGCGTCCGCGCCCGGATCACGAAGCAGGGCCGCCTCGGCTCGAGCGCGCCCGCCTCCGCCGTCGAGCGGGCGCGCACGTCGCAGGACGCCGTCTGGGAGAGCGTCTGCACGGCGGAGGGCTACGACGCGCTCGACGGCCTCGACCCGAGCGCGTTCGCCGCGGCGCGGCGGCGCTTCCTCGAGAACCCGCGCCACGAGGCACTTCGGCTGACGGGGACGAAGCACCCCGACTCCACCGCCCACCGCGCCGAGCAGCTCGACCGCGCCCTGCGCGCCGCCCCCGAGGACGCGCCCGGACCGCGCCCGCCTCGCCCTCACCCACCTCGAGTGGAACCCGCTGATGGAGGCGCGGCTCGAGTACGAGGAGTCGATCGCCGACCTCCTCGGGCCCTGCAGCGAGGTGCTGCTCGACCTCGAGGGACGGCAGATCAGCCCGGACTGGCTCGACGTCCCGGAGAAGGTCGTGCTCGCCCTCCTGCGGCACGGCATCGTCCCCGGCGAGGACCGCCACCTCCTCTTCCGCGTCCCCAACCCCTTCATCGAGCAGGACGAGGAGAAGGTCTCGAAGATCCTCGCCTCCGTCGCCCGCGCGAACGTCCTCTTCCACCTCGCGTGCGAGCGGGTCGGGGTCGCGCCGAAGCAGAACGCCATCTACGAGATCACCGTCCCCCAGGTGAACTCCACCGCGGAGATCGGCGCCGTCGTGAAGGTCGGGACGCTCTACCTCCAGGCCGTCGCGGGTCTCTTGGACGGCCCTCCCGAGCGTGCCGACGCGTTCCTGGCCGAGCGGGTCCCGAAGGCGCGTCGCGCCGAGCTTCTCGCCCGCGTCGCCCGGGTCCGCCTCGTCCCCCTGTGCGAGAACGTCGGCGCCCTCGCGCACCTGCCCGACCTCCTCGAGGCCTTCTACCTCGCGCTGGAGCGCGGCGTCGGGGTTGCGGACCTGCCGACGCCGGGGATCTTCCGCACGTCGTTCGACCGCCCTGAGGCCGTCGTCCGCGTCTTCGTCGCGATGTCGGACACCGCCGAGCAGAGCGGCAAGATCGCGACCGACGCCGCCTGCACGCTCGCCCTCGCCGGCCGCGAGGAGGCCGAGCGCCGCCTCGCCGCGCACGCGCGGCGGCTCTCCGAGCCCGCTCCGTCGGTCACGTTCCTGATCGGCGCCGGCCGGGCCGGCTTCCGCGGCGGCTTCGACCCCGCCCACCCGGGGGTTCTCCGACAGTTCGCCCGCGCCGACGGCGTCACCCTGCAGGGCATCCGAGCCGACGCGCCGGAGGAGGCCGAGCGCCTCGCCGCCGCCTTCCGCGCGGAGGTCGCGGCGAGGGCGGCGGCGAAGGACCGGGGGCCGGCTCTCTCCGCCGTGGACGCCGATTCCCTGACGAAGCTGCTGGAAGCGGGCGTGGAAGGCCCACACCGAGACGCTGCTGCGGATCGCCCCGCTCCTCGCCCCCTTCGGGAGCCTCGTGCCCCAGACCCGCGTCCGCATCCGGGCCACGGGCTCGGTGAGCTACGGGCGCTCGATCCCCGTGTACCCGGAGGAGTGGGGCGGGGGCAAGGCGCTCCCCGACAACCGCGACCTGCGCGACGCCTGGCCGGAGGGGGTCACCCTCCCCCGGGCGATCGTCTACAACCTCGCCTGCACCACCCTCGGCCTCCCGGCCGTGACGAGCGACCTCGGCGTCCTCGACCGGCGGGCCGCGGTCCTCTTCGACCGCCACGCGCCCGGGTACCGGGAGATCGTGGCGAGCGAGCTGCCCTGCTTCGTGAAGGAAGGCGGCGGCGCTCGTCTTCGGCCGGAAGCTCGCGGAGACGGCCGCCCGACGGTGCCAGCGCGCGGCCGCGGCGCTCTGGGTCGACGCCCGCGCCCGCGAGGAGCTGATCGCGCCCACGTGCCTCTTCGCCATGGAGTACCTCCGGTACGTGGCCGAGGACTCGGAGTGCTGGGACGAGACGAAGGAGCACGAGAGCCAGACGACCCGCGAGGAGGAGCTGATCCGCGAGACGTCGAGCGTCGCCTTCGCCGCTCTCTGCGCCGAGCGGCCGGGCGACCGCTGGCCCGTGCTCCAGACAATGGTGGACGCCGAGGACGCCTCGCGCCTCCTCCTCGCCCGCGAGCTGACCATCGAGGAGAAGAGGGAGTTCGTCGACCTGCGGATCGAGGGGTGGCTGCGGACGCTCCCCGACTCGCTCTCCTCCGAGCTGCGGCGCGAGTGGTCGCGCCTGCGCGAGCTCGCGAAGGACGAGCTCACGCTCGACGCCATCCAGCGGCTCGTCGCCCTCGAGCGGCTGCGCGGGAGCCGGGGGGCGTAGACCGGCGCCTCAGCCCTGGCGCAACCCGAGCCGGCGCCCCAGGTGGCTCCGTCCGGGGGTGTGACCGGCGGCAGGGGCCTCCCGCCCTTGCCTCCGGGTGTAACATCCGGGCCGTCCACTCGGGCGGCACACCGTGGAAGCCTTCATCCTCGCGCCCCATGTCGGCGGGCCCGGCCCGCCTCGATCCCCCCTGTCGTTGTCCGGGGCATGACGCGTGTCATACCCCGGCCACCCTCCCCGTAGCACAGTCGATGCGTTGCGATGCGAGGTGTGACATGCCCGTCCGCGTGCAGCTTCCCGACCTCGAGCACTGGAAGGCCCAGGTCAAGTGCCAGGCGGGTTGCCCCGTCCGGACCGACGCCGGCCGCTACGTCCAGCTGATCGCCGAGGGACGCGACGAGGAGGCCTTCCTCGTCGCGCGCGCGCCCAACCCGTTCGCCTCGGTCTGCGGGCGCGTGTGCGCCGCCCCCTGCGAGGACGCGTGCCGGCGCGGCAGCATCGACGCCCCGATCTCTATCCGTGCCCTCAAGCGCTACGTCACGGAGCGGTACGGGGTCGAGTCGCGCCGACCCGACACCCAGGACCGCTTGTTCGTCCCGTCCATACCCGGCACCGCGGGACCCATCCTCGAGGGCAACGTCTACCGCGGGCACCTCCCGCTCATCCCCCTGGCCGGACGGGGCCGCGGCCCGCGCCGCAAGGTGGCGGTGATCGGGGCGGGTCCGGCCGGGCTCTCCGCCGCCCACGACCTCGCCCTCCTCGGTTACGACGTCACCGTCTTCGACGCCTCGTCCGAGCCGGGCGGGATGATGCGCTTCGGCATCCCCGAGTACCGCCTTCCCCGCACCCTCATCCACGAGGAGATCCAGAAGATCGTGGCCCTCGGGGTCACCCTGCGCTCGGGGGTCGGCCCTCACCCCGTCCTTCGGCCTGGCCGAGCTTCGCGCGCAGGGCTTCGAGTCCGTCTTCCTCTCCGTCGGCGTCTCGAAGGGCCGCGACCTGCAGGTCCCGGGCGTCGAGCTCGACGGGGTCGTCAAGGCCGTGGACTACCTGCTCAACGTGAACCGCGGCTACCGCATGAACCTGGGCCGGCGGGTGGTGGTGATCGGCGGCGGCTTCGTGGCCTTCGACGCCGCCCGCACCGCGCTCCGCCTCGGGCGCGAGGAGGAGACGCACGAGCTCGCCGGCGAGACCGACGCGCGCATGAAGGAGGCCTTCGACTCGGCCCGCGCCGCGATCCGTGGCGGCGCCACCGAGGTCACCGTCGTCTCGCTCGAGAGCTTCGCCGAGATGCCGGTGCTCCAGACGACCCAGGGGCACGAGGAGTTCGAGGAGGCGAGCAAGGAGGGCGTCGCCTTCCTGCCCCGCCGCGGCCCGAAGCAGTTCCTGGGCGACCCCCATGCGGGGGCGCGCGGGCGGCTCCACCAGATCGAGCTGCGGGGCGTGCTGTCGGTCTTCGACGACGAACGGCCGCTTCAGCCCTCGCTACGACGACGAGGACGTCCTCACCCTCGACGCCGACGCCTGCGTGCTCGCCATCGGCCAGCGCCCGGACCTCTCGTTCCTGAAGCCCGGGGACGGCGTCGAGGTCACGCCGGGGGGGACGATCCGCGTGGACGCGCCGACGCTCGCCACCTCGGCGAAAGGCATCTACGCCGGCGGCGACGTGGCCTTCGGCCCCCGCAACCTGATCGAGGCGGTCGCCAACGGCAAGCTGGCCGCCCGCTCCATCCACGAGCACCTCGCCCAGGAGCACGCGGGCCTCGAGGTGACGCTCGAGGTCGAGAAGATCCCGACCCGCGACTACCGCATGCTGGCCGGCTTCGAGGTGCTCGACCGCGAGACCCCGCCCACCCTCGACATCGGCCGCCGCACCGGCATCGCCGAGGTGGAGACGGGCTACGAGCCGGCGGCCGCCGTCCGCCAGGCCGCGCGCTGCCTCGTCTGCCACGTTCAGACGATCTACGACCCCGAGAAGTGCGTGCTCTGCAGCCGGTGCGTGGACGTCTGCCCGGAGTACTGCCTCGCCATCGTGCCCTTCGAGTCGCTCGACCTTCCGGAGGCCGAGAGGGCCGAGCTCGCGGCGCGGGCCGAGGCGAACGGCCTCCCCTCTCAGCGCCATGCTCAAGGACGACGACCGCTGCATCCGCTGCGGCCTGTGCGCCGTCCGCTGCCCCACCGACGCCATGACCATGGAGAAGTTCCAGATCCTGGAGCGGATCGCCCGAGATCGCTCCGCGCCGACGGTCGGCGCGGCGGCCAAGGAGAGCGTATGACCGAACAGAAGAAGGATCGCCGCGACTTCCTGGTCAAGATGGGGATCGGGGCCGGGGTCGTCGGCATCGGGACCCAGGCCGCGGCCTCGCTGCGGTCGCTTCTGCCCAACGTCTCCTACGACGCCCCGACCACGGTGAAGCTCGGGGCGCCCACCGAGTTCCCGGACGGCCTCAAGTTCCTGCCCGAGCAGCGGCTCTTCGTCTTCCGCGAGGGCAAGGTCTTCCACGCGGTGTCGGCTGTCTGCACGCACCTCGGCTGCACCGTTCGCGCCGAGGCCCTCCCCCAGCCGGAGACGATGGAGGTCGGCGGGGCGCCGATGCGCGTCACCCACCGCTTCGCCTGCCCCTGCCACGGCTCGAAGTACACGGGCGACGGCAAGGTCGTCTCTGGCCCGGCCCCGAAGGCCCTCGCCTGGTACCACCTCACCGTGTCCGCCGACGACGGGCAGCTCGTCGTGGACCTCGCCCAGGAAGTCGGCCGCGACTTCCGCCTGACGGTCGCCTGAGGAGCATCGCCATGGCCACCGCTGCGAAGACGCCTCCTCCCCCTGAAGCCCCGAGCGCTCCCGGCGTCCACCCGAAGCCACTCTGGAGCTTCAAGCCACGATCCGACCGCGAGGCGGGCGACGCGATCGTCGCGAACTTCGCGCTCCACTGGTTCCCGGCGAAGGTCTTCAAGCCGTCCCTCGACTGGAACTACTCGTTCTGGCTCGGCACGATCAGCGCCGCGCTGATGCTCCTGCTCGTCGTCTCGGGGCTCCCGCTCCTCTTCCTGTACGTGCCGTCGGTGGAGCGGGCCTACGGCTCGGTGAAGGACATCGAGTGGGTCGTGACCTTCGGCTCCTGGATCCGCTCCGTCCACCGACTCTCCGCGCACCTCATGGTCGCCGCCGTGTTCCTCCACCTCGTGCGGGTCTTCCTCACCGGCGCGTACAAGAACGGCGCCGGGCGCGGCCAGCGACGCGAGTGGAACTGGGTGATCGGCGTCGCCATGCTCCTCCTGACCCTCTTCCTCTCCTTCACCGGCTACCTGCTGCCGTGGGACCAGCTCGCGTACTGGGCGGTCACGGTCGGCACCAACATCGCCGCGTCGATCCCCTACGCCGGGCCCCGGATCCGGGAGCTCCTGATCGGCGGGCGCGGGATCGACCAGGCGACGCTCATCCGGTTCTACGTCCTGCACGTGATCTTCCTGCCCGGTCTCCTGGCCGCGCTCTTCGCCTATCACATGTGGCGGATCCGCAAGGACGGCGGCCTCGCCCGCGTCGACCGCGTGGCGACACTGCGGGAGAAGCTGGCCGAGGAGCCGGTCAAGACGAAGACCTACACGCTGCTCGGGGTGGCCCGTGGCACCGCCCCGACCATCCGTGCCGCGAGCCTCGAGGCGCGCGACCTCACCGTGAACTCCATGCCCGACCTCGTCCGCCGGGCGGCGGTCGCGGTGCTCGGCACGTTCGCGGTGATCAGCGTGCTCGCCTCGTTCATCCGCTCGCCGCTCGAGGAAGCCGCCAACGCCCTCGTGACCCCGAACCCGGCCAAGGCCCCCTGGTACTTCCTCTGGCTCCAGGAGATCGTCACCGACACCACGTTCACGATCGCCGGCTTCACGGTGAACGGGGCATTCCTCGGCGGAGTGATCCTCCCCGGGCTCATCCTCGCCTTCCTCACCGCGTGGCCCTGGCTCGACCGGTCCCCGGCCGAGGCGGCCGGCGTCTGGTTCGACCGCAGCCGGCGCAAGCAGAACGCCGTCTTCCTGCTCGCCGTGCTCGTCGTCGTGCTGCTCACGGTCGTCGGCACGTTCCTGCGCGGGCCGTCCTGGCAGTTCTACTGGCCCTGGCAGGCGTGGCCGGAGCTCCCCACGAGGATCTGACCATGGAGAAGCGCACCGACTCTCCCTACCCCCGCCTCGACCGGCCCGTCCTGGCGATCATCGGCCTCGTGCTCGTCGTCGCGACCGTCCTCTTCCTGCGGAACGACCGCGAGCACGAGTGGCGCTGGTACCAGGCCCAGTTCAAGGAGCAGGTCACCGAGAAGTACGGGAAGGACCTCGCGAGGACGGTGCCGTCGGGGATGCAGCAGATCTGGGTACCGGCCATGGGCCGGGCCGACCGCTGCGTCACCTGCCACCAGGCCACGCGCTGGAAGGGCTTCGAGTCCGCCGACAACCCATGGAAGACGCACCCGCCGGAGATCCTGCGCACGCACCCGCCGGAGATCTTCGGCTGCACGTCCTGCCACGGCGGGCAGGGCTTCGCAGTGGACATGGAGCCCGCCCACGGCCCCGTCCAGTTCTGGGAGGAGCCCGTGCTCGGCAAGGGCATGGGCGAGGCGTACTCGATCGTCGAGAACAAGGCCGCCCTCATGCAGATGAGCTGCAACGTCTGCCACCGCTACGACCGCGAGACGAAGGGCGCCGACTTCATCAACCACGCGAAGAAGCTGGTGCACGACAAGGGCTGCCGCGCCTGCCACGTGATCAACGGCCGCGGCGGGACGATCGGTCCCGACCTCACCTTCGTGGGCGACAAGGCGGCCGAGCAGTACGAGTACGGCCGGCTGTCCGGGCAGAAGACCACCTTCGCCTGGCACGTGGCGCACCTCAAGGACCCGCGCGCCCTCGTCCAGGACACGGTCATGCCGAACTTCAACTTCAACACGAAGGACGCGCAGGCGCTGGCCATGCTGATCCTGTCCTGGCGCAAGGCCCCCGTGCCCGCCTCGCTCGTCCCGGGCGTGCCCCGCACCGACCCCCAGACCACCGAGGAGAAGGAAGCCGAGCAGCGCATGAAGGAGGGTCCCGGGGCCTGGTTCGTGAAGACCGGCTGCTTCGTCTGCCACTCGATCTCGGCTCTCGGCGTGAAGAGCCCGGCGCAGATCGGCCCCGACCTCTCGACCGCGGTCGAGGACGTGCAGACGCGCTTCGGCCGCACCCTCGACGACTTCATCCAGGCGCCGAGCGGCACGATGCAGGTCGTGCTCACCCGGCAGATCGTGCTCACCCCCGAGGAGAAGGCGATCGCGGTCGGCGAAGCTCCGCGAGGCGTTCGCCGAGCACCAGAAGCAGAAGACCGGCGAGGCGAAGCTGAACCCGGGCCAGGTCATCGAGAGCCGGCAGCGCTAGCCGGCCGTTCCGTTCGTCATTCCGTCGGGCCGTACTCATAAGGCATCAGAAGGAGGCAGTGATGAAGATGAGAGGCAAGGGGACGATCCTCGTGACCATCGCCGGGATCGTCGCCCTGGGGCTCGTCGCGGGCCGCTGCGCTCCGAGCGCTCCGAAGGGCGCGAAGAAGGGCGCCACCGTCTCCGACGCGGCGACGGCGGCCATGAAGGTCTACGTCGCCCCGGGCGACCTGGACGAGTACTACCTGTTCGCCTCGGGCGGCCACTCCGGGCAGATGTACGTGTACGGCCTCCCCTCCGGGCGGCACATCTCGACCATCCCGGTGTTCACGCCCTACCCGGCCACCGGCTACGGCTTCGACGACGACTCGAAGAAGATGCTGGGCGACCTCACCTGGGGCGACGCGCACCACCCGGCGCTCTCCGAGACGAACGGCGACTACGACGGGCGCTGGCTCTTCATCAACGACATGAACGGCCGCATCGCCCGGATCGACCTGCGCGACTTCAAGACGAGGCAGATCATCGGGCCCGTGCCGAACGTCTCCGGCAACCACGGCTCGGCGTTCGTCACCCCCAACACCGAGTACTCGGTGATGGCCTCGCGCTTCTCGATCCCGATCCCCAAGGGGACGCCGCTCGAGGTCGCCAAGTACGCGACCGACTACAAGGGCGTCGTCACCGGCATCAAGGTCGACCCGAAGACGGGCGAGATGTCGATCGGCTGGCAGATCGCTGATGCCGCCCTTCGACTACGACCTCGGCGACGCCGGCAAGCTCGTCTCGAACGGCTGGGTGTTCTTCACCGCCTACAACACCGAGCGCGCGACCGGGAAGCTCGAGGTCACCGCCAGCCAGCGCGACCGGGACTACATCGCGGCCGTCGACTGGAAGATGGCCGAGCAGCTCGCGGCGAAGGGCGAGGGGCAGATGATCGGCGGCGTCAAGGTGATCGACCCTGCCAAGAACCCCGGCCTCGTCTACTTCATGCCCTGCGGCAAGTCCCCGCACGGCGTCGACGTCTCGCCCGACGGCAAGTACGTGATCGGCTCCGGCAAGCTCGCAGGGCGTCACCACCGCCTTCAACTGGGAGAAGGTCCAGACCGCGATCCGGAACAAGGACTTCACCGGTGACGAGGACGGCATCCCGGTGCTGAAGTACGAGTCGATCAAGGACGCCGAGGTGCCGGTCGGCCTCGGGCCGCTCCACACCCAGTTCGGCCCCGACGGCTACGCCTACACCTCGCTCTTCGTCGACAGCGCGATCGCCAAGTGGAAGCTCGGGACCTGGGAGGTCGTGGACAAGGTGCCGATGTCCTACTCGATCGGCCACCTGGCCGCGGCCGAGGGCGACACGGTGAGCCCGGACGGCAAGTGGCTGGTCGGCCTCAACAAGCTCTCCCACGGCCGCCACCTCTCGGTCGGCCCGTCGCAGCCGGAGTCCTCGCAGCTCGTGGACATCTCCGAGGAGAAGATGAAGCTCGTCCTCGACTTCTTCACCGAGCCCGAGCCGCACTACGCCCAGATCATCAAGGCCGACAAGCTGCACCCGATCGAGGTCTACCCGAAGGAGGAGAACAAGCACCCTCTCGCGATCTGGGACGTCAAGGACGCCGGCGTCACGCGCAACGGCAACAAGGTGACGGTGAAGATGGTCGAGGTGCGCTCGACCATCACGCCCACCGACTTCGAGATCAAGGAAGGCGACGAGGTCACGCTCGCGATCACGAACATCGAGCAGACGACCGACGAGCTGCACGGCCTCGGCCTGCTCGACTACAACATCAACATCGTGGTCGACCCCGGGGAGACGAAGACCGTCACGTTCAAGGCGAAGAAGAAGGGCGTCTTCCCGTACTACTGCACCAACTTCTGCTCGGCTCTCCACCAGGAGATGCAGGGCTACATGATCGTCCGATAGGCACCTCAGGGGGGTGTGGGGGGCGCGAGGCGAGCGCCCCCCACGTCCGCTCGCCGTCGTCCGGCCCCCCCCCGCGCCGTTCCGTTCCTCTCGGAGGCCAACCCGGTGAAGAAGTCGCTTCGAGACCGTCAACCGCTTCCTGGACGCTCCCCTCGACGTCGGCGCCCAGGATCCTCCTCGTCCTCGCGTTCCTCTGCCTCGTCCCGACCTACCTCACCCCGCTCTACAACATGACGATGTTCGCCCCGCAGTACCAGGACGGCCTGCGGCTCGACATCTACAGCTACAAGCTCGTGGGCGGAAACGGAGGGCAGGACGTCAAGGAGATCAACGTCCTCAACCACTACATCGGCATGAAGGACCTCGTGACCGAGGACTTCACCGAGTTCAAGTGGCTGCCCTTCGCCATCGGCATCTTCGGCCTCCTCTTCCTGCGGGCGGCCGTGCTCGGGAAGACGTCCCACCTCGTGGACGTGACCGTCCTGTTCGTCTACTTCGGCGCTGTTCGCCCTGTGGTCGTTCGGCTACAAGATGTACCAGTACGGGCACAGCCTCGACCCCAAGGCCGCGGTGCGCGTGGACCCCTTCATGCCGCCGATGTTCGGCTTCAAGAAGCTCGCGAACTTCGAGGTGTACTCGTATCCCCAGCTCGGCTCCTACGCGCTCGGCGCGGCGGCGCTCGTCCTCGTGGTGGCGCTCGTCCTCGCCTGGCGGCAGTGGCGGCGGGAGACGGCGGCCTAGGAGAAGGCGGATGATCCGGCGAGCGTGCGGCGGACGGGCCCGGCGGGCCGCGGCCCTCGCGGCGGGACTCCTGCTGTCCGCCGCCGCGACGTCGCCCGCGCGCGCGCAGGGGATGGCGCCGATCGCGCCGGGCGCCCTCGAGGGCCGCCCGCCGGCGGCCGAGCTGTCGCCGCTCCAGGCCCGCCTCGACGCGGCCGCCCCCGGGGCCACCGTCGAGGTCGAGCCGGGCGAGTACGTCGGCGACCTGATCGTCGACAAGCCGCTGCGCCTCGCGGGCCGCGGGACGGCCGCGCCTCGTCGGCTCGGGCAACGGCAGCGTCGTCCGCGTCCGTGCCGACGGCGTGACGATCGAGGGCTTCGCGATCGACGGCCGGCGCGGGGGCGATCTCTCCCGCGACTCCGCCGGCGTCCACAGCGCCGCCCACGACACGACGCTGCGCGACCTCGAGATCCGCGAGGCGCTCTTCGGCGTCTACCTGCGCGAGGCGAACGGGGCGGTCGTCGAGCGCTGCCGCGTCCGCGGCATCCCCGGGAAGGACCCCGGCGAGAAGGGCTCGGGGATCCACGCGTACGACATGGAGGGCTTCCGCTTCGACGACAACGAGGTCGTGGACGTGCGGGACGGCCTCTACCTCCAGAACGCCTCGAAGGGGCGGATCCGGCGGCAACGTGGCGCGCGACGTGCGCTACGGGCTCCACTACATGTTCTCGGACGACAACGTCTTCGAGGACAACACGTTCGAGAACGGGGCGGCGGGCACCGCCATCATGTACTCCGAGCGGCTCGTCTTCCGCCGCAACCGCTTCCTCAGGAACCGCGGCTTCGCCTCGGTGGGCCTCCTCTTCCAGAGCTGCGACGACGTCCTCGCCGAGGACAACCTCGTCGCGGACAACGCCCGCGGCGTCTTCATCGAGGGCTCGCACCGGATCACCCTGCGCCGCAACGTGATCGCCGGGTCCGACGTGGCGATCGTGCTCTACGACCCCGACGGCGGGCACCGCTTCGAGGGCAACTCCTTCGTCGGCAACATGTCGCCCCTCGACCTCGTGGCGCGGCACACCGACACGGTCTTCGCCGGCAACTACTGGTCGGGCAACGACGAGCCCGACCTCGACGGCGACGGCCGGAGCGACCGGCCCTACCGCCTCACCAGCGTCTTCGACCACTTCCGCGGCAACCTGACCGCCGCCGACCTCCTGTCCGACAGCTTCGCCGCCGCCGCGATCGGCGCCGCCGAGCGCGCGTTCCCGGTGCTGCGCCTCGTCCCGGTGGAGGACCCCTCGCCGCTCGCGCGGCCGCCCGGCGCTGCCCGACGTCCCGAAGCCCGACGCCTCGCGCGCCGGTCCGCGAGCCCGCGCGGGATCGCGGCCTCCCTGGCGCTCGCCCTCGCCGGCGCCGCCGTCCTCGTCGCGGGGCCGGCGCCGCTCCGATGGAGGGGCGCGCCGATGATCTCCTACCGCGCGTTCACGAAGCGCTTCGGCGCGCACCGGGCCGTCGAGTCGCTCACGCTCGACGTGGCCCGCGGCGAGGTGGTGGCCCTCCTCGGGCCGAACGGCTCGGGCAAGACGACGACGCTCGAAGGCCGCCGCCGGCCTCATCCTGCCCGACCTCGGGCGAGGTGACGCTCGGCGACCCGCCGCGGCCCGCGTCCGAGCCCGCGGCGCGGCGCGTCCTCTCGTACCTGCCGCAGAAGGTGTCCTTCCCCGACGCGCTGACCGGGAACGAGGTCGTGGAGTTCTACCGGGAGCTGCGCGGCGCGCCGGCCGAGCGCAGCCTGAAGGTCCTGCGCTTCGCCTCGCTCAACGGCGCCGGCGAGCGCACGGTCGGGACGTACTCGGGCGGCATGGTGCAGCGCCTCGGCCTCGCGGTGGCGATGCTGCCGGAGGCCCCCGTCTTCCTGCTCGACGAGCCGACCGCCGCTCTCGACCCCGACGGCCTCTGCGCCTTCTACGGGCTCGTCGAGCACGCGCGCGAGGACGGCCGGGCCGTGCTCTTCACCTCGCACCAGCTCGGGCGACGTCGAGCGCCTCGCCGACCGCTTCGCCGTGCTCGTGGACGGCCGCCTCGTCGCCAGCCTGACCGCGTCCGAGCTCAAGGACCGGCTCTCCGAGCGCGGCGTGATGCGGCTGCGGCTCGCCGCGCGGCCCGAGGGGCTGCTGGCCGCCGTCCGCGAGCTGGCCCCGGCCGCGACCTGGGCGGGCGAGGAGCTGGTCGTGCCCGGCCCCGCCGCGCTGCGGCCCCGCGTGCTCGACGCGGTGCGCGCCCTCGGCGTCGAGGTGCGGGGCCTCACGGCCGACGAGGGGCGCCTCGACGTGCTCTACCGCGAGCTGGTCGCGGAGGCCGAGGCCCGCTCTGGCCACGGGGAGAAGCGTGCGGATGAGCACCGCGTCTGGCGATCGCCGCTCGTCGGCGCGCTGGTCACTCGCCACCGCCTGCGGCGGCGGAGCGCCCGAGCCGGCGGCGCTCGACACGCGCAACGAGGCGTGCGCCTCGTGCCGGATGGCCGTCTCCAACGCGCGCTTCGCCTCGCAGCTCGTGGCGCCCGGGGAGCTGCCGCGCTTCTTCGACGACCTCGGCTGCCTCGCCGCCTTCCTGAAGGCGGGCAAGGCTCCGGCGGGGGCCGTGGCCTTCGTGGCCGACCACCGGACGAAGGCGTGGGTCCGCGCCGACCGCGCCGTCTACACGCGGGTGCCCGGCCTCGAGACGCCGATGGGCTCGCACGTGATCGCCCACGCCGACGCGGCCTCGCGCGACGCAGGACCCGGACGCGCGAGGCGGGAGCGCCGGTGGCGCCGGCGGACCTCTTCGGCCCCGGCGGGCCTGCCCGCGCGGAGGCGGCGAAGTGAAGCACCTCCGCCTCTTCGCGCGGGAGGAGCTCGTCCTCGCCCTCCGCTCGCGCTGGACGCAGATCTTCGCCGTCGTCTTCGGCGTGCTCTCCTTCGCGGTGGCGGGGGCGGGCTACGTGCTCTCCGGCGGCCACGGCGTCCAGGACTTCGCGCGCACCGCCGTCTCGCTCGTGCAGCTCGTGCTGCTCCTCGTGCCGCTCACCGCGCTCGTGATCGGCGTCCTCTCCCTCGCCCCCGAGCGCGGCGCGGCGGAGCTCGATGTTCTCGCAGCCGGTCCCGCGCCGGACGATCCTGCTCGGCAAGCTCCTCGGCCTCTTCCAGGCGCTGGCCGCGCGCGCAGGCGGTGGGCTTCGGCGCGGCGGGGGCGGTGGTCTACGGGCAGTCCGGCTCGGAGGGCCTCGGCGGGTTCCTGCTGCTCGTGGCCGCCTCGCTCGTGACCACGGCCGTCTTCCTCGGCATCGCCGCGCTCCTCGCCGCGGGGGCGGTCGGCCGCAAGCGCACGCGCGCGCTCGCCCTCGCCCTCGTCGTCTGGTTCGTGGCCGTCGTCCTCTTCGACCTCGCGGCGCTCGGCCTCGCCTCGCTGCTGCCCTCGGGCACCGCCTCGCGCGTCCTGATGGTCTCGACGATCGTGAACCCGATCGGCGCGGTCCGGACGGGGACGCTCCTCGGCATCGAGGGCACCGCCGCGTTCGGCGCCGCCTCGCTCGCCCTCTTCCGCTTCACCGCGGGGCGCCGTGGGGCGCCGGCTTCGTCCTCGGCCTGTCGCTCCTCTTCTGGCTCGTGGCTCCGACGGCGCTCGCGGTGCGGCGGCTGCGGCGGGCGGATGTCTAGGGACGGCGAGGACTCGGGAACGTTTGCCTGGTCGTCGGGGCTACGGGATCCGCATCGCCCGTCACGCGGGCGACCGAGGCCTGGCCCATCCCCGAAGCGGTCCCCGGGACGGTCACCTTGCGCCGGCGAGAGAGGATCTCCGCCCCGCCCCTCCCTCTCTGATCGTCAGGAAGCTACATCCTGGCGCCATAGACGATGGCGCGTTGGATCAGGACCTTCCGCCCCGACGAACGCGAGTCGGCGTCGGCGCGAACGACCAGCCGGAGCGTGTGGCGGCCCGGCGCGAGGCCGGTCACGTGCCAGTAGTCGTTGTCGTGCGTCCGTTCGGGAATCCACGCGTCGAGCGGCAACTCCTGCTTCTGCCCGTCTAGCCACACGTCGGCGCGGCCTCCCTCCTGGTTCATCGTACCGACCACGGCGACGCCGGTCCCTTCGAAGCTCAGCGTGGCCTCGTCGCCCGCGGCGCCCGCCTGCTTCGCCTTCCACTCCGACCAGTCGTTCTTCTGCGTCGTCGTCTCGCCATCCGCCCTTCCACGACCACGCGGGCGCGTCGAGCTCGAGCCGCGCCACCGGCACGCCGGAGTCCCACTGCTCGAGCGGCGGTGCCTGTGGCGCCTGCGCCGGGATGGTCACCTCGCTCGCGCCCACCTGCCCGCCGGCGCCGGAGATCACCTTCTCGGCGCGCTTGACGGTCGAGGCCACGATGTCGTTGAAGGAGTACTGCGTGTACTCGAACTTCTCGTTCGCGAGCGCGGCGATGCCGCCCTTGTAGACGTCGGGGATCTTCGCGTAGCCGAGGATCACGCCGAGGACGCCGGCCGCGCTCGAGGGATTGCAGTCGGAGTCCTGCCCGGCCCGTGTCGCCACCTCCATCGTCTTGCCCATGTCGCCGTCGCCGTACAGCAGCCCGAGCACGACGTACGCGCCGTTCAGCCTCGCGTCGATGTTGAACGGCACGCCCGCGCCGTCCGGGCACACGTCGTCCTTGTTCCACTTCGCCTCGAGCAGCGCCCAGGTCTTCTTCCAGTCGTTCGGGTACTGCGCGTGCCAGGCGAGCACGTCGCCGATCACCTGCGCGTAGCCGCTGCCGGGCGGGATCGACGGCAGCGCCCTGCTTCACGACCTCGTGCGGGTCGTTCTCGAAGAAGGCCGCCGAGTACATGGCGCCGAACAGCAGCCCGCCGTAGAGCCCGTCGCCGTAGTTCATCACCCGGCCCACGCGGTCCGCGTACTTGTTCGACTCGCGCGGCAGCCCCGGGGTCATCAGGCCGATGAAGTCCGACTCGATCTGGAAGTCGATGTCGTTCGCGTGGATGTTGTACTTCGGGTGGCCCGACATCGGAGCCTTGATGCCGCGGTTGAGGTTGCGGCGCGCGCCGGCGTTCGCGTGCCACAGGCGAGTACTTCGAGGTCGCGAACATGTCGCCGTACTGCTCGGTCGTCGCGTCGAGGCCGACACGGTCCATGACCTCGGCGAACGTCATCTCGACGTACAGGTCGTCCTGGTGGATCGCGTTCGAGACCATCTCGGGGGACCACTTGATCTCGGCCTTCGTTGATCTTCCCGTTCGACTTGAACTCGGTCGGGGCGCCGTACGAGACGCCGATCACCTGCCCCGCCCACCCCCCGCGGATCTTGTCCTCGAGCACCGCGCGGCTCATCTTCCGGGCCGCCGGCTCTCCCGTCGTCGTGGGCAAGGCTGCCGCCAGGGCCGCCGCCGTCGCTCCGAGCACCGCCACCATCCGTCGCATGGGTCCCCCTTCCCTCTTCTGTCCCGTCATTGCCTTCCCCGCTCCAACGCAGCCTCGACCTCGCCGCGGTCCGGGATCGAGGCCTGCGCGCCGAGGCGTGTCACCGAGAGCGCCGCCGCCGCGTTGGCGAAGCCGATCGCCTCGGCCATCGGCTTCCCTTCGGCCAGGGCGACGGCCAGGGCGCCGTTGAACGTGTCGCCGGCGGCGGTGGCGTCGACCGCTTCCACCCTCAGGCCCGGGAAGTGCCGGCCGCCTTTCCCGTCGTCGAGGAACGCCCCCTGCTCTCCCAGCTTGAGGATCACCGCCCGCGGCCCCCGCCGACGCAGCGCCTGCGCCACCTCGGGCGCCTCCGCGAGGGTCACCGCGCCTCCCCGCCGGCCGAGCAGGATCAAGGCCTCGGTCTCGTTGGGCGTGAGGATGTCGACACGCTCGAGGAGTGCGTCGGGAAGGGGCCGGGCGGGGGCGGGATCGAGGAGCACCGTCATGCCCTGGCTCCAGGCCGCCGAGGCCGCGGCCTCGACCGTCTCCGGCGGCGATTCGAGCTGCAGCAGGAGGAGGCCGCCGTCCGTCGTCTCCAGCGCGAGCCTGACGTCGTCCGGCGCGAGCCGGCCATTCGCCCCGGAGGCGACGACGATCTGGTTCTGCCCCCCGGCCTGAACGAAGATGAGGGCGACCCCCGAGGGCGTCGCCTCTGTGGCGAGCACGGCGGAGGTGTCGACGCCCGCCGCCGCGAGGCTCTCTTGCAGCTGCTCGCCGAAGACGTCGTCGCCAACCCGGCCCACCATGCGCACCCGCCCGCACAGCTTCCCCGCGGCGCAGGCCTGGTTGGCGCCCTTGCCGCCCGGGATCGTCCGGAAGCCTCCGCCGAGGACCGTCTCCCCGGGCAGCGGAAGCTTGTCCACCTGCACGACGAAGTCCATGTTCAGGCTGCCCACGACCGTGATCGGCGCGCTCATTGCCGGGCCTCAGGCCACACGGGCGTAGACGATCAGGCCGAGCCCGATCACGAAGGAGGCGAACATCAGCGCGAGCAGCACGGCCGGTCCCGGCGGGGGCGTGCTCGAACTCCTTCCAGACGAAGACGCCCCACAGGGCGGCCACGAGCGTCGCTCCCTGCCCTAGCCCGTAGGAGATGGCGAAGCCCGCGGCGCCCGAGGCGACGATCGAGAGCGACATGCCGAGGTTCCAGATCACCCCGCCCAGGATGCCGACGAGGTGCAGCCGCGGCGTGCCCCTCGTGAAGTAGTCGCCGAGGGGCACGGGCTCGCCCACGAAGGGCCGGACCATCACGATCGTGTTCCAGAGGAAGGTGGACAGCAGCAGCCCGGCCGAGAAGACCACGACCGCCGTGTAGGGGCCCAGCTTGCCCGGCTCCAGGTCGCGGAAGTCGGCGGACATCGAGGCGGCGACGAAGCGGTAGAAGTAGCCCATCAGGAGGCCGGCCACGACGGAGAGGGCGATCCCCTTCCCGCTCGTGCGGGCGCCCTGGCTCGGCAGACGGCGGTACGCCGCGGCCGAGAGCAGGATGGCCAGCACGACCCCCGCCACCCCGGCGAAGAGGAGCACGGGGTTTCCGACCGGCGTCGCCAGGTAGTTCGTGACGACACCCAGGGCGAGGGCGAGCCCCACCCCGATGGGAAAGGCCACGGCCATGCCCGCGACGTCGATCGCGGCCACGAGGAGGATGTTCGACAGGTTGAAGACGACCCCGCCCAGGAAGGCGAGGCCGAGGCTGCGTCCTTCGGCCTGCCCCAGGTCGGCCAGGAAACCGCGCCCGGCCGAGCCGGTGCTGCCGGCGGTGAAGGCGAGGAGGAGGGCCAGCAGCAGCACCCCGATCGCGTAGTCCCAGTAGAACAGCTGGAAGCGCCACTCCTTGCTCGCCAGCTTCTGGGTGTTGGCCCAGGAGCCCCAGCAGAGCATGGTGACGACACACAAGACGACGGCCAGGCCATACGACTCGACGATCAGCATCTCAGTCCTCCTCCCGCCCGGCGCAATGAGCGGCCCCGCACGCGCATCCCCTGCTCAAGGCGCCGGCGCCGGCGTCACCAGGAAGAACCGGTACCCATAGTCGGGCATCGGCAACCGGAGGGTGGCCCGCCGGGCGATCCGCTCGCCGGTACGGAGATCGACGAGCGCGGATGCCGAGAGTCCACTCACGTCGAGGCCGACCTCCCGGGGCTCCCCCTGGAAGTTGAGCACCACGATCACGCGCTCTCCCCCGCCGCGGGCGGTTCGGAGAAAGGCCCAGGATCGGTCCTCCGGCGTGCTCGGGAGCAGCCGCCGCGTGCTGCGCTGGTGCAGCGCGGGGTGCGCCGCCTTGGTCTTCAGGAGCCAGGTGCGCTCGGCGTCCAGGGGTCGCTCTGGCTCGTACTCGACCTGGATCAGCGAACCGAGGCCGGCCAGCGTGGCGAAGGCCAGGTTCCGCTTCGCCTCGTGATCGAGGCCGGTCGGCTGGTAATACAGGCTGCCGCCGGCCTCGACCACACGGTCGTGATAGGCACGCAGGGCCGCCTCGATCGGACGCGGGTCGCCGCCCTCGATGGCGTTGCGTATGAGGTTGGTGCCGTCCTCCCACCAGATCCCGAGCCCGTAGTCCTGGACGGAGTTCCAGCCGCCTTCCGTTATCCACGCCACCGGGTCCTCGCGAAAGGCGCCCGCGCCCTCCGGCTGCGCGTAGGCGTTCCCGTAGCTCGCGATCACGTCGGTCAATCGCCGACGCGAAGTCTTCCAGGTGCAGCCGACGTACCAGTTCACGGCGTCGATCACCATGCCGTCGATCCCGGTGTCCATCCAGAAGCGGACGATCTTCTCCGCCTCGTCCTGGAAGGCCGGGCTCCGCCAGTCGTACTGCGGGAGGCGCACGCTCTTGCCCTGACGGTCCTCACCCCCCCACTTCGTCCAGTAGAACTTCCGGGCCCGGTCGCTCCACTGCCAGTATTCGTGCTTCGCGGAGTCGTAGCGGGTGCCGGGCTTCCCGCCGGGCAGGTGGGTGGGGCGGACGAAGAAGACGCGGTCGGCGTCCGCGGCGGGCGGTGTCGCCTCCGCGGAGTCGCTCCAAACGAAGAAGGAGGCCTCGCGGCTGGCCCTGCCCTGCCGGACGTCGTCGGCCGACT
Organism: uncultured Acidobacteriota bacterium; assembly: GCA_963697835.1. Taxonomy (GTDB): domain Bacteria; phylum Acidobacteriota; class Vicinamibacteria; order Fen-336; family Fen-336; genus DATBSL01. The sequence continues at coordinate 2,136,220 of CAVOPG010000002.1, forward strand.
TCAGGAACTCGACCGCCTCCACGCTCGAGTAGCCGAGATTGTCGAAGCTGATCACCGCCATCCTCCGGTCGTGAGCGAGACGGACGAGCCGACGGAAGTCGTCCATCGTGCCGGCGGCAGGCTCGAGCCGATAGCGGTCGATGGTGTCGAGCCCGCCGAAGCTCCGACCGCCCTCCGCCGGCGCGAAGACCTCGATCGCGGTGATGCCCTGGGCGAGAAGGTCGTCGAGGGTCACCTCCAGCCGGGCCGGGTCTTTGATCGGGAAGGCGTGCCGGCCGCGCGGCGAGACCCGCGCGATCCCCGCCGTCGTCTCCCACCATCGCTCGGGAACCCGCTCCCGTCCGGCGCCGGCCGCTCTCACGGCCGTCGGCGGCTCGCCGCCTCCCGGCGGTGCCAGAAGGCCGGCCAGCGCAACCGCGGCCAGCACCGTGCGGATCCTGGCTCTCACGGGGCCTCGAGCGGCCACAGCCGGAGGGGCCACGCGAGCCCGCGGCCCCCGTGGAGCGGCTCCAGACGGTCGAGCGGCCGCGTGGGGTAGAGCCGGGTGGAGATCACGGTCTCTCCCTGGTTCGCGAAGACCTCGAGGGTGGTGCGGTCGAAGACCACGCGCAACGCAACTCGCCCCTCCCGCCAGCGCAGGGGGCCGGCGTACCGCTCCGGGTAGGCTTCGTGGAAGGGGATCGCGCGCGACCGGCGGCGGTCGACGAACACCTCCAGCGGCTGCGCGTTCACCCCGACGACCACTTCCTCCCCCGCCGCGTTCGTCATCCGAAAGCCCGCATCGGACCAGTCGCCGGGGACGATCTCGAGCTCGAGCTCGGCCCCCCCCGGCAGATCCGTCGCCCCCGAAACGCGCCGTGCCTCGGGCCCCACGCGCAGCGACGAAAGCTCGCGCAGGGGCGACTGGACGAGACGCACGCCATCCGGCGTGCGACGCAGGGCGAGCTCTCTCGGCAACGACTGGACGCCCCGCCAGGGGGAAGTCGGCTCGACGTCGGCGTAGAGCCAGTTGCTCATCCAGCCGATCCAGAGACGCCGCCCGTCCGACGGCGGCAGGCCGCCGAAGGACTGGCTGGCGTAGAAGTCCTTGCCGTGATCCACCCAGAGGGTGGAGTCCCCCGGGTTCTCGCTCACGAAGCGCCGTCCGTCGAAGCTGCCGACGAAGTACTGGGCGCCGGAGCCGCCGACGCGCCCTCCGGGGTTGAGATCGACGTCCAGGACCCAGCGGACGTCCTCCGGGTGGCCGTCCACCGCCAGAGGGAAGAGATCCGGGCACTCCCAGGCCCCTCCCGTCGCCCCCGCGGGGCCGAAGTCGCTGAGCATCTCCCAGCGCTTGAGGTCGGCCGAGCCGAAGAACCGGACCTTCTTCTCGCCGGCCAGGACGCTCACCATGATCCAGCGCCCGGACGGTCCATGCCAGAACACCTTGGGGTCCCGGTGGTCGTTTCGCGAAAGGTCCAGGACCGGGTTGCCGTCGTACTTGCTCCAGGTCCGGCCGCGGTCGCGGCTCACCGCCAGGTTCTGGGTCTGCTTGCCGTGGCCGTGTCCGGTGTAGATCGCCACGAGGCACGAGCTCCCCGATCCGCCGCACAGCCCGCTGGTGTTCGCCGCGTCCACCACCGCGCTGCCGGAGAAGACCATGACTCCGTTCTCTTCCCGCAGCGCCAGGGGCAGGTGCGACCACCGCAGCAGGTCTCCGCTGACCGCGTGGCCCCAGCTCATGTGCCCCCAGCGGTCACCCTCGGGGTTGTGCTGGTAGAAGAGGTGGTACTCCCCGTCCAGGAAGACCAGGCCGTTGGGGTCGTTCATGAAGTTCTTCGGCGGGGTGAAGTGGAAGCGTGGCCGGAGAGGCTCCTCCCCCGCCCCGTCGCCCGGGGGTGCCGCCGCGGTCGAGAGGGCGGCGGCCAGGGCCCCGGTGATGACGAGCATCCACCCCGTCTCCGTCCGTGGCACCGGCTCCGCTCGCTTCATGCTCGGCCGCGCTTCCGATCGCCCAAGCGGAAGAACCGATGGCCGTAGGCCGGCAGCCGGAGGCGCCACGGCGACTCGCGGTCGTTCCGCGCGCCGCTCTCCAGGTCGGTGGCGGTCTCGAAGTCGACGCCGCTCAGGTCGACCTGCACCGCTTCCTCCTGCGGCTGGAAGTTCAGGACCACGATGAGACGCTCGCTCGCGTCGCGTGCCGCGCGCAGGAAGGCGTAGTGCCTCTCGGGAGCGGCGGTGGGGAGCGCCTGCCTGCGGCCCGAGCTGTGAAGGGCCGCGTGCGCGGACTTCAGCCTCAGGATGCGGCTCTCTTCGGGGTCGGGGAAGACCGGCGACCACAGGCCGTCGATCACGTTCGCGAGCACGACCAGGTCCCCGGCGGCGGCGGCGAAGGCGGTCGCGAGACGGGTCTTCCGCGGGTCCTCGAATCGCGGCGGGTTGAAGTAGAGGACTCCTCCGACCTCGACGACGCGGTCGTGATAGTCGCGCAGGGCGCGCTCGATCGGGCGGGGATCGCCGCTCTCGATCGCGTTCGTCACGACGTTGCTGCCCTTCTCCCAGAAGACGCCGAGCCCGTAGTCCTGCACGCAGGTCCAGCCCCCTTCCGTGATCCAGGGCACCGGATCCTCGTGGAAGGCCCCCGCCCCTTCGGGCTGGCAGTACTTGCCGCCGTAGCTGGCGATGACGTCGGTGATGCAGCTGCGGTTCGCGCGCCAGTCGCACCCGACGTACCAGTTCACGGCATCGATCATCATGCCGTCGATGCCGGTGTCCATCCAGAAGCGGACGATCTTCCGCACCTCGTCCTGGAACTCGGAGCTCCCCCAGTTGTACTGGGGCAGCCGCACCGGCTTGCCGGCCCGGTCGACGCCGTCCCATTTCGTCCAGTAGCACTTGCGGGCGCGCTCGCTGAACTGCCAGAACTCGTGCTTCCTGGAGTCGTAGAGTCCGCCCGGCCCGTTCCCCGGCAAGTGGGTGGGCCGGACCATGAAGTAGCGGTCGTCGCGGGCCGGGCCCGGGGGCGGGGCCTCGGGGCTGTCGCTCCAGAGGTAGAAGCGAGCCTCCCGGGTGTCCCTGCCCGCCCTCACGTCATCGCACGCCTTCAGGAAGTCCACCGCGTCGACGCTCGAGTACCCGAGGTTGTCGATGCTGACGATCCTCATCCCCTTGGCGTGAGCCAGGGCCACGAGACGTCGAAAGTCGTCCAGGGTGCCGATCCTCGGGTCGACGCGATAGCGGTCGATGGTGTCGAGGCCCAGGAAGCTGTCGCCGCCCTCCGCCGGCGCGTAGACCTCGACCACGGCGATCCCCGCCTCCCGCATCTCCTCGAGGCGCTTCGAGGCCGCGGCCTCCGGCACCAGCGGGAAGACGGCGTCCTTCCCCGGCCGGGGTCTCAGGAAGATCGGCGTGGCGGCCGCGGCCGATTCCCACCAGGAGACGGGCGCAGGCTCCGGGACGGGCAGGTCTCGAGGGAGACTCGAGCCGGGAGCCTGCGAGAGGGCGGTCAGGCCGCCCATCGCTTCGAGGAAGTGTCTACGACCCGAGCCGCTGTTCATTTCCTGGGTCGCCTCGGCGCCCTTTCAGAACGCCACCTTCAGGCTGAGCTGCACGATGCGGCCCTCCCGGGCGCCGGTCACTCGGCCGAAGGTGCTCCCGGCGCCCGTGCTGAAGGCGGTGTCGACGTAGCGCCACTGGGCGTGGTTCAGCGCGTTGTACAAGTCGGCTCGGAAGAGCACGTTGACGCCGCCCCCGGCCTGGAAGTTCTTCCCGACCGAGAAGTCGAGGTTGTTGATGCCGGGGCCGCGAACGATGCCGGGACGGGCATTGCCCTTGACGTCTTGCCCGGGGTCGGCGAACGCGTTGACGTTGAAGTACTCCTCGGTGGTCTTGGGCCCCGCGTTGGGATCGCCGACGACGTTGGGAAGGTCGGGCTCGAAGTCACGCGCGCTGCTCTGGCTGTTGACCACCGTGAGGGCATCGCCGGATTCCAGCGTGTAGACGCCCGAGAGACGCCATCCGTAGAGAACCCCGCGGGCCAGGCCCTTGAGGCTCTCGCCGAAGGGGATGTCCCAGGTGGCGGCCGCGACGAGCCGGTGGGGGTGCGAGAAGGAAGCCTCGCCGCGCCCGAGTTGACGGTTCCAGTCCCAGCTCTGCTGTTGCTCGTCTATTGCGCCGTCCAGGGCATTGCGGTCGGTCACGGCCTTCGAGTACGTGTAGTGGGCGAGGAACTGGAGACCTCGGCTCGCCCGGTGGTCGATGCGGACCGTGCCCGCGTTGTAGGTCGAGGTGAGGCCGTGGCGCAACACCCACACGTTGCCGAAGCGGCCGATGTTGTTCGGGCGCGCCTCGTTGAAGACGTCCTCCGAGGGCCAGCCCGTCTGGTACGCGGGCTTGTTCTGGTTCTCGGTGTACTGCAGCTGGCGGCCGCGGCTCCCGGTGTAGGACAGCGACACCACCGTCTTCGTCCCGATCTGCTTCTCCATCTCGACCACGAACCGGTGGTAGTACGGGGTCGTGGCCGAGGACTGGTCGAGGTAACGCACGTCGGCCTGGTAATCGAAGTAGCCCGTGCCGGTGCCGGTGCTGACCGGGTAGGTGCCCACCGGGAAGCTGGCGGGAGCCGGAAAGACCTCGTCGATGCTCATGACGGGCACGTCATCGGGAGCGTCGAAGCGGAAGTTGGCGTAGTAGTCGCCCACGTAGCCGGGGACTCCACCGAACCCGGAGTCGAGATGCGCCGAGGTGGTCAGGCCGAGATCGTAGAAGATCCCGTAGCCGCCGCGGAAGACCCATCCCGGCTGCGGCGTGTATGCCAGGCTGACGCGCGGAGCGAAGTTGTTCTTGTCCGCGGGCAGGTAGTGCAGGTCGAGACCCTCCGCCCGGCCGGGGATCTCGAGCTGCCATCCGGGATAGGCCATGTCGACGACGGCGTTCCCGTAGCTGTTGCCCGAGTAGGTCGGGATGCCGAGGTCGTAGCGCAGGCCGGCGTTGAGGGTCCATTTCGAGTTGATCTGCCACTTGTCCTCGACGTAGAACCCCCAGTACGGCATCACGAAATTGAGGCCGTCGTCCCCGCCGGTCAGGTTGTAGCGCTGCTGCATGGCGGTCGGGATCCCGAGCAGGAAGCTCGCCGCGCTGTCGCCACCGAGGTGGCCGTCGATGCTCCCCGACCGGGTGAACGTCTGGTCGAACTGGACGAAGCGGATGTAGTCGAAGTCCACCTCTTCCTTCCGGAAGAAGTTGAAGCCGGCCCTGACCGAGTGGGCTCCCTTCGCCCAGTTCAGGTTGTCCGACACCTGGAAGCTGGGGTTCGTGGCGCAGAAGGTCTCGTAGGAGCCGAACGCGTAGAAACCCCCGATGTCCATGGCGTACAGGCCCTGGTCGGCTCCCGAGCCGAGGTTCTGGAAGTACTTCGCGCGCAGGGTGTCGGTCTGGTGCATGTAGTCGACGCTCGCCTGATCGGGCAGGCAGAGCTTCCCTTTCCCGTAGGACACCACGAGCTCGTTCGTCAGGTTGGAGGTGAAGACGCGGGCGTAGCTGAGTGACGCTCGGACGGAGGTGTCATCCACGTTGCCCGTGTTGATCTCGGGCTGCAGGCTCCCGGAGTTCTCGTCACGCCCACTCGAGTACGCGAAGTTGACGAAGAGGTTGTCCTTCGGGGTCGGGGCGAAATCCACCCGGGAATCGATCCGGTACGCCTTGAACTTGGTGGTCCCGCTCCCCTGGTAGTTCGCGAGATTGTCGGGATTGCTGGGGTCCGTGTAGTTGGGTCTCGGGAACAGGTTCAACATGTCCTGGGCGCGAGGGTCGATGGCGGGCGAGCCGTCGGGACGGGTGATGTTCCGGAGGTCGTTGTTGGGTATCGGAACGCGAACGCTCTCGCCGTCCGGCCCGATCTCGGTGGACCAGGGGTTGTAGAGGATGTAGTTGGGATCGCCCGGGAAGCGCCGCAGCAGCTCGCTGAAGTCGCCGTTGCGCTCGGCGTCCGTCGGCACGCGGTAGAACTGGGGTTCGCCGGCACGGCGGTTGTAGGTCTGCTCGTAGTTCACGAAGAAGAAGAGCTTGTCCTTGACGATGGGCCCGCCGAGGTTCCCGCCGAACTGATGGCGATTGAGCTCCGGCTGCTTCGTGCCGGGCGTGACGCGCTGCTTCTCCAGCGGGTTCCAGGCATTGAGGGCCGAGTTCTCGGCGTAGTCGTAGGCCGCGCCGTGGAACTTGTTTGAGCCGGCGCGGGTGGTCGCGGAGAGCGACGACATGTCCCGTCCGTTGGCGGCCGAGAAGTTCGCGACGTCCACCTTGATCTCGTCCAGCGCTTCCAGGGACGGCGTGTAGCTCTGGCCGCCGACGTAGTTGTCGTTGGCATTCACGCCGTCGACGTAGAAGCCGTTGTTCCCGCCCCCGCCGGCCACGTAGTCGATCCCGCCGATCACGTGGTGGGACCCCGCCGAGTACGTGCCCGCGACGTCATCGCGTGGCCGGGTGCTGATCCCCGGGGCGAGCTGCACGAAGCTCGTGAAGTTCCGTCCCTTGCTGGAGATGGTGTCGATCACTGCCTTGTCCACGGCCACTCCGACGGCGATCTGGTCCGTCTGGATGAGCGCCGCCTCCGCCACCACCACGACGTCCTCGGTCTTGCCCCCGACCTTGAGGACGAGATCGGCCCGGGCGCTGGTCGCGCTGCCCAGGGAGATGGGTTGCGAGATCGCCTTCACGAAGCCCGAGAGCTCGGCACTGACCGTGTAGGTGCCGGACGCCAGGTTCGAGAAGGCGTAGGACCCTCGGCTGTCCGAGATCGCCACCTGGCTCTGGTTGCGGGCCGTCTCGGTGAGCGTGACCGTCGCGCCCGGCACGCTCGCGCCGCTCGTGTCGCTGACGACCCCCTCGATCTTGCTCCGCAAGGCGAACTGCGCGCTGGCGGCGATGGGCCACAGGGACAGGAGAGCCACGACGACGTTGACGGCGCGGCGGGGGGATGAGCGCATGCGTCCTCCTCGGCAAACCCAGTATCGGTAATCGATTACAAGCACAACCCAATACCACGTCCTGATCGGCGGCGCCAAGATACGCCGCGGGTCTCTCTCCGTCAAGAGAAATGTAATCGACTACATAACCGGCCTACGAGTGAGGTGAGGATGGGCCAGTGTCCCGAACTTCCTCGACCAGGGCAGGAACGGCCTCGCTCGGAGAGCTCCTGAAGACGGACATTGACAGTGTGGCAGTGATCGATTACCGTGAGTTCTCATGCGCCCGGGTCCGAGGGTCGGGGCCCGTCGTCAGGCCGCCGCCGTCTCGGGCGCCCGCTCGGCGACCATCAGCGAAGTCGCCGCCCGGGCGGGCGTCTCCACGGCCACGGTGTCCCGGGTGATCGCGGGCACGGGCCAGGTCGGCGACACGCTGCGCAGCCGGGTCGTCCGGGCCGCGCGCGAGCTCGACTACCTTCCGAACCGGGTGGCCCGCAACCTTCGGGTCCGCACCACCCGCACGATCGGGGTCGTGATTCCCGACATCCTGAACCCCTTCTTCACCGGTGTCGTCCGCGGGATCGAGGACGCCCTCCAGCTCGAGGACTACACGCTGCTGCTCGGCAACTCCGACGGCCAGACGGAGCGGGAGCGGCTCTATCTCGACACCCTGCGCGGGGAGGGGGTGGCGGGCATCCTGTTCGTCCCCAGCAACGGGGAGAAAGACGCATACCGCAGCCTGCGGCGGGCCGGCATCCCGGTGGTCGCGATCGACCGCTCGCCGGTCGGTCTGGACGTCGACCTGGTCACGGTCACGAACGAGGAGGGCGCGCACTCGGCGGTGGCCCACCTCCTGAGCGCCGGCTGGAAGCGCATCGGCCTGATCGCCGGCCCCTCCCACGTCAACGTCGCGCGCGAGCGTGAGCGCGGCTACGTGCGCGCGCTGGAGGAGGCGGGCATGGCCACGAGCCCGGATCTCGTCCGCCGCGCCGACTTCCGCGAGCAGGGCGGCTACGACGCCATGCGCTCCCTCCTGGAGCTGGCCGAGCGCCCGACCGCGGTCTTCGTGGCCAACAACCTGATGGCCATGGGGGCGCTCCACGCCATCAGCGACGCGGGCCTCGAGATCCCGAAGGACATCGGGATCGTGTCCTTCGACGACTTGCCTTGGGGCGCCTGGCTGCAGCCCGCGCTCACCGTCGTCGATCAGCCCGCCCACGACCTCGGCGCCACCGCCGCTCGCATCCTCCTGAGCCGCCTGCGCGACCCGGACCGGCCGATCCGAAAGGTGATCCTGCAGACGAAGCTCGTCGTGCGTGCCTCGTGTGGGGCGCGCAGCGGGCCGCGGGAGCCGTGACGGGCCGGCGGGCCTCCAGGGAGCAGCGCGTTCAGCCCGGAGCTTCGATCACGTTGGCCACCATGGCGACGGTGCCCCCTCGGGCGCGGATCTCGGAGAACAGCCCGAGGTCCTTCGGCACGAAGCGTGACCCGTCCAGCATGAGCGGGGCCCCTTCGGGCATGACGATCCCCTGAAGCTCCGCCTTGGTGTGCTGCAGCACGTCACAAGGGTTGATGGCGAACTGCATCCACGGGAACATGCCGCGGGCGCCGCCCGCCTCCAGGATGTAGTCACGGTTGCCCAGGGGGCTGGTCGGCCCGCCCAGGTGGTGGAAGTAGGCCGAAGGCTGGAAGCCCCGGAGCCCCGCTTCCCGCTCGATCTTCAGGAAGCGCTCACCCACTTCCTTGTGGATGTCGGATTCGCTCATCCCGTTTCGGTAGAGGTCGGCGTACTCCACGACGCCCCGCTGGAGCGCCGCGTACACAAGTTCCTCCTCCTTCGAGGGCGAGGAGGCGATCTTCGCCATGACGGTAGCCGAGACGATGAGCTCGGCGTAGCGGGTGCCGGTCACGAGCTTCACCCAGCCGCCGCGCTCGGCCCGGTAGCGGGAGTCGTAGAGGGGATGGAAGTGCTTCTCCTGTCCGGCGAGGGCGACGAGGATCAGGTTGCATTCCACGTCCCGGGAGGCGAGCCCGCTGAACACCATCCCCCTCACCTCTGCGCCGTTCATTCCCACTTTCAGCCGGAGGGCCGTCTGCGTGAGGACCGCGGCGGTCATCGCGTGCAGCCACTCCAACTTGCGCAGCTGGTTTCCTTCCCGCCCGCCGAGGAGGGGACGAACGATCTCGGCGAGGGCCTCCTCGTAGCCGGCGCCGCCGGGGAGGAGCGCTTCCGAAGGCGGGAGAAGCGATTCCCGGAAATCGACGCTCACCCCCGGGACGCCGCGGAAGACCTCCGGCAGCTGGTCCTGGATCCTCGGCATCTCGATGCGAGTGGTGAGGAATGTCACATCCACGGCCCCCGGGCGCAGGCGGACGAGGGCACGGACCGGGCTCTCCGCATCGGGGGCAATGTCGATGATCTGGTGGCGGGTCCCCGTGAGCCACCGGATGGCGCCCTCGCGGCTCAGGACGATCATGGTGGAGCCCCGGCGATCGAGCACCGCACGCAGGTGGCCGAGCTTCCCCTCCAGCTCCTCTTTGGTGATCATCGCCGGTGGCTGAAAGCGGGCCAGATCGAACGATGGAGTGTCTCTCGCAGCCATGGTCTTTCTCGGGACCGAGCGCGACCATCAACTCGCGCGCAGGTTATGCCGCTCTGGCGCGCGCGGTCAAGAGCGCCGCCGATGCGCGGGAGCGGTGGGTGGGCCCGTGACTCCTTATCCTTCGCCCCGCTGGTCGAAGTCGACGTCGAGGGTGCGCGTGGGGCGCACGGTCGACGTCACGGGGCCGCTCCCCGCGGCCCCGGCGCCAGCGCTCCCACCACGCACGGGCCTCGCTCTCGCTCCATCGCCCGACGTCGTCGAGGTCTCCCAGCGCGTCGCGCAGCTCGGCCGCGCTTCCCGGCCGTTGCGCCGGCTCCTTCTCCAGACAGGCGAGGACAAGCCGCTCGAGGCCGGCGGGCACCGGGTGCCCCAGCCGCTCCGACGGCGGCACGGGCCGCGTGTGGAGGTGGTGGCTGCACACCTCCACCGTGGTCGCCCCGCCGAAGACGTGGGTCCCGGTGAGGAGGTAGTAGCCCACCGCGCCCAGGCCGTAGAGGTCGCTGCGGGCGTCGACGGCGTCGGGGGCCCGGATCGCCTCCGGCGAGAGGTAGAGCGGCGTGCCCTGGACCACGTTGGCCTGGGTCAGCCTCGCCCCCGAGGCGGGCTCGAGGTCCCGGACCAGGCCGAAGTCGACCACCTTGGCGACGTCGGGGATCCCGCCGCGCTCGCAGAGGATGATGTTCTCGGGCTTGATGTCGCGGTGGATGAGCCCGATCCCGTGGGCCTCGACCAGCGCGGAGGCGACCTGCCGGAGCACGTGGGCCACGCGCGCCGGGGGCTGGGGCCCGTCCTCCCGCACGAGAGCGTCGAGATCGGTCCCCTCGAGGTACTCCATCGCGTAGTAGAAGATGCCGTCGGGCGTGTGGCCGTAGTCGAAGACGGACACGGTGTTGGGGTGGGAGAGGCTGGCCGTGAGCTGTACCTCCCGCTCGAAGCGCGCGAGCGCGGCCTCGCTCGATTTCTCGGGCGGGACGAGCTTGATCGCGGTCGGCCGCCGCAGCATCGCGTGGCGGGCGCGGTAGACCGAGCCCATGCCCCCCTCGCCCAGCTTCTCCTCGAGCGTGTACTGGCCGAGACGGCGCGCCTGCTGGATCTCCGCGCGCAGGCCGTAGATCACGTGCGAGACGAGGGCGGCGACGACGACCGCGGACGCGGTCCACAGGCCGGACCAGAAGCGATCGTTCCAGGACACGACCGGGGCGGAGCCCGGCGGCGGAGGCAGCAGCAGGATCGCCGCCAGGGCGGGAAGGGCCGCGAGCAGGCTCAGGCCGGCGCGTGCGGGCGGCCGGTGCTCGGCACCAGCACCGCCCGGACGATGACCATCTGGGTGAGGATCAGGACCAGGGAGTGCGCCACCTCGCCCGCGAAGGCGGGCGGCACGAGGAGCGCCTGCGCGGCGAAGCCGACGAGGACGAGCGTCACCGCGGCGGCGTCGATCACCTCCAGGACGCCGGTCGAGAGCGCGGGCCCGCGCCCGCAGACCTGCCACGCGGTCAGGCTCACGACGAGCGTCGCCGCGTGGAGGAGGGGAGGGCTCGGGTCGCCGTAGTACGGGCCGGCGAGGCCGGCCACGACGAAGAAAGAGCCCGAGATGCAGAAGGCGACCTTGTTGAAGAACGCGACGCGTTCCTGCAGGAAGGCGCGGCCGCCCTCGGTGTCGAGATCGAGGGCCGAGGTGCGGCCGCGGAGGCGGTGCACGACCCTGGGGGTGGCGGCCATCCGCGTAGTATGCCCCCACCCGTTCCGGGCGCGATCCAGAGGACGTTCGAGCTCCATGGCGAACGAGTACGCCGAGCTGAACCGGGTCACGCAGTCCGGCGGCCGACGCGCCGCCGGCGCTCGGCCTCGCCAAGCTGGCTCTCGAGCGCTTCGACCGGTAGCGCCTCCAGGCCCGGACCCCGCCGGACCCTGGCCTGGGTTAGCCTCGCCGGGTGAGGCCCGCCCTGTGACGGTCGCCGTCGTGGCCGAGAAGCCGTCCGTGGCCCGCGACATCGCCCGCGTCCTCGGCGCGTCCGAGCGGGGCGACGGCCGCCTGGTGGGCGGCGGCCACGTCGTCACCTGGGCCATCGGTCACCTCGTCCGTCTGGCCGAGCCGCCAGAGATCCGGCCGGAGTGGAAGCGCTGGGCGGCCGGGGACCTCCCCCTCCTGCCGTCGGAGTGGCCGCTCGTGGTGGCGGACCGGACGGCGGACCAGTTCCGCGTGGTGAAGAAGGTGCTCGCCGACCCCGACGTGACCGAGGTCGTGTGCGCCACCGACGCCGGCCGGGAAGGAGAGCTGATCTTCCGCTACATCCTCGCGGCGGCCGGATGCCGCAAGCCGGTCCGCCGGCTCTGGATCTCCTCGCTCACGCCGGAGGCGATCCGGCGGGGCTTCGCCTCGCTCCGTCCCGCTCTCGGACTTCGACCCCCTGGCCGACTCCGCCCACGCCCGCGCGCGCGCCGACTGGCTGGTGGGGATGAACCTCTCGCGGGCGGCGACGCTCGCGCACGGCGAGCTCTTCTCGGTGGGGCGGGTCCAGACCCCGACTCTCGCCCTGCTCGTCGAGCGGGAGAAGGCGATCCGGACCTTCGTGCCCGAGGAGTACCTCGAGGTCGTGGCGACGTTCGCGCCGGGAGAGGGGATCGAGGGCCGCTACCGCGGGAACGTGGTTCCGGGGCGACCGACCGACCCCCGAGGCCCGGCGGCTGGCGAAGGACGGGCACGAGGCGAAGGCCATCGTCGAGCGCGTGCGGGGCGGACGGGCGGAGGTGGAGTCGGTCGAGTCGGAGACGCGCCGCCTTCCTCCGCCCCTCCTCTACGACCTCACCGAGCTGCAGCGCCACGCCAACCGGCTCCACGGCCTGTCGGCGAAGGAGACGCTGGCGGCCGCGCAGTCGCTCTACGAGGCGAGGAAGCTCCTCACCTACCCGCGCACCGACAGCCGGCACCTCTCGCGCGACGTGGCGGCCGGACTGCCCGCGGTGGTGGCGGCGATCGCCGGGCCCTACGCGTCGCTCCTCGCCCCCGGAACCGGCGAGCGCCCGCTCGGCCGGCGCTTCGTGGACGACTCGAAGGTGACCGACCACCACGCCATCGTTCCCACCGCGGTGTCCGCCGCCGGCCTCGACCTGACCCGCGACGAGCGCCGCGTCTACGACCTCGTTTGCCGGCGACTGCTGATGGCGTGGCACGACGACCACGTCTTCGCGGTCACGACCGTGGTCACGCGCGTCACGAGCCGCGACACCCCCGCCACCGTGGACCGCTTCGCAAGCTCGGGCACGGCGGTGCAGCAGGTCGGATGGAAGGTCCTCGACCCGGTTCCCGCCCGCCCGCCGCGGCCCGCGGCCGAGGGCGAGCGACGCGCCGACGAAGGAGGCGAGGCCGCTCGGACCAGGACCTCCCGCCGGGCCTCGCTCCCGGCCAGTCGAAGCGCGTCGCCGGCGTCGAGGCCGTCCCGAAGAAGACCCGGCCGCCCCGGCGCTTCACCGACGCGACGCTGCTGACGGCCATGGAGACGGCCGGCGCCGCCCTCGACGACCGCGAGCTGTCCCAGGCCATGAAGGAGCGCGGCCTCGGGACGCCCGCGACCCGCGCCGAGATCATCGAGACGCTGCTGCGCCGCGGCTACGCCGAGCGACAGGGCAAGGCGCTGGCGGCCACCGAGACGGGCATCCGGCTCGTCGACCTCGTCCCCCCCCCGGTGAAGAGCGCCGCCCTCACCGGCGAGTGGGAGGCCCAGCTCGAGCGCATCCGACGGAAGGAGGTCCGCCTGCCGGAGTTCATGGAGAGAATCGAGGCCTTCGTGCGCGACCTCGTGGGGCAGACACTCGCCCGAGGCGCTCCGGTCGTGTCGAGCGCCGAGGGATCTGCCGTTCCGGCATATCCCCCAGAACCGAAAGAGGCTCGGTCCCTCCGGACGCCTCCGGTCCCGGCGGATTCCTCGTCGCCCGACTCGAACCGAGCTCCTCGGAATGACAAGACCGACTGCGACGTCGCCGCCCTCCTTCGCGAGCGGTTCCGCCTGCCGTCCTTCCGCCCGCACCAGGAGGCGGTGTGCCGCGCGGTGGTGGAGGGCCAGGACGTGCTGCTCGTCATGCCCACCGGCGCCGGCAAGTCGCTCTGCTACCAGCTCCCCGGCCTCGCCCGCGGGGGCACGACCCTCGTCGTCTCCCCCCTGATCGCGCTCATGGAGGACCAGGTCGCGAAGCTCCAGGCGCTGGGCCTGCGGGCGGAGCGCATCCACTCCGGCCGCGACCGGGCCGACTCGCGCGCGGTCGGCCGCGCCTACGTCGAGGGGCGGCTCGACTTCCTGTTCATCGCGCCCGAGCGCCTGCGGGTCGCCCGGCTTCCCCGAGATGCTGGCCCGCCGCACCCCGACCCTGGTCGCGGTCGACGAGGCGCACTGCATCAGCGAGTGGGGGCACGACTTCCGGCCCGACTACCGGCTCCTCGGCGAGCGGCTGCCCGCGCTGCGGCCGGCGCCGATCGTGGCCCTCACCGCCACCGCCACCCCGCGCGTCCAGGCCGACATCGCGGAGCAGCTCGCGCCTCGCCGCCCCGCGCCGCTTCATCCACGGCTTCCGCCGCACGAACATCGCGATCGAGGCGGCGACGGTGAAGCCCGGCGACGACCGCACCGACGTCGCTCTCCGGATCCTGCGCGAGCCGGAGCGGCGGCCGGCGATCGTGTACGCGCCCACGCGGAAGGGGGCCGAGGCGCTGGCGATCGCGCTCGCGGCGGACGGGCGGAAGGCCGCCGCCTACCACGCGGGAATGGCCGCGCCGAAGCGCGATCGCGTCCAGGCGGCCTTCCTGTCCGGCGAGCTCGACGTGATCGTGGCCACGATCGCGTTCGGCATGGGCGTCGACAAGCCCGACGTGCGCACGGTCGTCCACACCGGGATGCCGGGAAGCGTCGAGGGCTACTACCAGGAGATCGGCCGCGCCGGGCGCGACGGCAACCCCTCGCGCGCCGTTCTCCTCTACTCCTACGCGGACCGTCGCACCCACGAGTACTTCCTCGATCGCGACTACCCGGAGCCGGAGGTCCTCGAGCGAGTGTTCGGCGCCCTCTCCTCGGAGCCGCGTCCGGTCGCCGAGCGTGCTGAAGGCGCGCCCGCCTCGACCCCGACGGAGGCGGAGACCGCGCTCGACAAGCTCCGGATCCACGGCGGGGCGGTGGTGGAGGGCGAGACGGCCCGGGTGGGGCGCACGGGCTGGCGGATCCCCTACGTGCGGCAGCGCGAGCACAAGCGCGAGCAGCTCGACGAGATGCTGCACCTCGCCGAGTCGCACGGCTGCCGGATGCTGCACCTCCTGCGGCACTTCGGCGACCAGGAAGACCGGACCCGGCCGTGCGGCAGGTGCGACGCCTGCGCCCCGCGGGAGACCCTGGTGCGGCGGTGGCGCTCGCCGACACGGCACGAAGCCGCGACGATCGCCCGGGTGCTGGAGTCGCTGCGGCAGCGCGACCGGCCGGCCTCCGGCCAGCTCCACCGTGCGGTGGCCGATGCGGTCCCGGTGCGGCGCGAGTTCGAGCGCGCTACTCGGCGGGCTGTCGCGGGCCGGACTTCGTCCGGCTGACGCCCGACACCTTCGAGAAGGACGGCCGGACGATCACGTTCCAGCGGGCGGCCCTCACGCCCGAGGGGCGGGCCGCAGGAGAGGCGGAGATCGCGGCCGTGCCCCTCGAAGCCGCGGCACCGGTCGCGGGCCGTTCCCGGAAGCCGGGGCGCCATTCGGAGGGGGCCCCTCGCGCCGGACGAGGACCGCGGCCTCTCCCGGAGGCCCCGCGGAGGCGACGATCGCCGGTCCGCGCCGGCCCCGCCGATCCGGAGCGCGCCGGGACGCGCGCCCCGGTCGAGCTCGTCGCGAAGCTCCGTGGGTGGAGGCTCGCGGAAGCCCGGCGTCGCGGCGTCCCCGCCTTCCGCATCTTCGGCGACCGCACGCTCTTCGCGCTCGCCGAGACCCACCCGACCAGCGAGGACGCCCTGCTCGCCGTGCCCGGCATCGGGCCCAAGACCGTCCGACTCTACGCACCGGTCCTGCTGAACCTGCTCTCCTCGCGGCCTTGAAGAGCAGAGCCTCCTACGGCTTCTCGCGGTCCGGAAAGGAGCTCGCCCCGCACCGACTCGCGAATCCGACCCAGAAGGGATCCCTACCCGGCCGGAAACGGCTCGCGACGTCGGCGGCCGCGTCGGGACGGCCGTCGTGACAGAGGGCGATCGCGAGAACCTGGGCGATGCGTTCGACCCCCGGGTTGCGATCGTGCAGGGGACCGCAGCTGGCGCACGGCCTCTCCCGCGTCTCCCCCGGACAGCGCGCGCACACCGAGGTAGTACTCGAGTACGGGGCCCGAGCCGCCTCGGGCGAGCGCCTGCTCGGCGACGTGCAGCTCGTCCGGCGTCACCCCGAGGAGCAGCCCCTGCACGTGCGCGGCCGCGCCCGCGTGGGCCGCGTTCTCGAAGGCCACGTACCAGGGGCCCTTCACGGGGGCGAGCGCACCGTTGAGCATCTGCTGCTGCTCGAAGAGCGCGTCCGCCTGATCGCGAAGGGCCTGTCCCCAGACCCGCCTCACCCAGGGACTCTCGAGGAAGCGTCGCCGTGCGCTCGCCCCGTCCATGACCACGGCGTACTCCGCGGCCGGCCGGTCCTGCGGGGGAATGTGCGGGGAGAGGCGGTAGGGCCAGTTGTCCTCCAGAGGAGCCGCCCCCGCCGCCCATTCGCGCACGAAGGCCGCATCGCCGAGAAAAGTCGCGGCGAGCCACGCGGGCGTCCCGAAGCCGAGGCGCTTTCGCTCTTCCCCGCCCCTGCCCTCGCTCCACTCGTGCGCGTTCACGTCCGGCCCCGGGGAGGGAGCGTCACGTGTGCCCACCAGCATCCAGTTCAGCCCGGCCCCTGTCCAGAGGGTGCAGTCGTCGAACGCCGCGCAGAAGGCCTGGGCGATCGCCTTCGCATCGCCGGGCCCGAGAAGGAACATCGGCAGCCAGTAGCTCGCCACTCCCCCCTCGGTCAGGCGGGCGCGGACGAGGGCGAAGTACTCGCGGCTATAGAGATTCCCGATGCCCGCGTACTTGGGCGGCGGCGGCTCGGCGGTGATGAGGTCGAAGCGCTCGGGAGTCGCGAGGAGAAAGAAGCGTCCGTCCTCGACGTGAACGCGGACACGAGGGTCGTCGAGAGGGTGGGACTCCCCCCGGAGAACCGTCACGCGGCTCGCCTCCAGGATGTCCCGCGAGATGTCGACCACGTCGATCGACTGCAGCCCGGGGGTGTCGACCAGGGCCTGCGCCGTGGCGCCCACGCCGTAGCTGATGAGGAGCGCCCGCCGGGGGGTGCTCGTCAGGAGGAGAGGCAGGTAGACGAAGGCTTTCATGTAGCGACGACCGCCCCAGTCGGTCGAAGCCATCGAGAAGCCGTTGGTGACGAGGCGATACGAGAGCGGCTGGCCGAGGAGGTCCTTGCCCAGGTAGGTGATCGTCTCGGTGGGCGATTCCCGCGCGACGAGGACTCGCGACCCGTCGCCGCCGAAGCGTTGCACGATCCGGTCGAGACGGCGGCTCGCCATGCGTCCGAACGGAAACGTGGCGAGCAAGGCGACGAGCAATGCCGCGGCGAGCCCCGACGCCACGCGCCACGCGGGGCGGACGGGCGCCGCTCCCCACAGGCACGAGACGCCCACGACGCCGTACGCCAGGCCGAGCGCGAAGAGCGAGCGCTCGAGCCCCAGCCCGGGAAGGAGGACGAAGCCGGCGATCAGGGAGCCGAGCATCGCGCCCAGCGTGTTCGCGAGCGTCAACACCCCGGTGGTGCGCGTCTCGTCGCCCAGGTGGTCCTGGAGAGCGCGGCCGATCGCGGTGAAGAGGAGGCCCGACAGGAACGAGACGGGGAAAACGAGCGGCAGGGCGAGGAGGCCCACGTCCGTCATCGTCGACGCATGCTCGGGCCGAAGGCCGGCGATCCGCGCATGGGACGCGGAGGCGCCCAGGAGAGCCGCCCCCGCGAGGAAGCCGAGCGCCCCCGCCGCCCGGAAGCCTCCCCGTTCGCGGCGCAGGAGGGCCGACGCGGCGAGCCCTCCGACGGCGATTCCCGCGAGCACCGCGGCGAGCATCACCGCGAAGGCGCGGCTCGTCCCCTGCACGAAGAGGAGCAGGAACCGGAAGGCCAGGACCTCGAACGCGAGGAGAGAGGCGCCGGCCAGGCCTGCCGCGGCCAGGAGAGCCCGGCCGCCGCGCGCCGGGCCGGCCGTCGCGACCGGGGCCACCTCGCCCCCGGTCGGGCGCCACCGCGGCGCCAGGCGCGACGCGACCAGCCACGCCGTCAGGTTCAGGACGGCGGCCGCCAGGCCGGTACCGGCGATGCCGAGCCTCTCGATCAGCAGACCCTCGCCGGCGAGGGCGCCGGCGACCGCACCGAGGGTATTCCAGCCGTACAGGCGGCCCAGGACACGGCCGAACTCGGGACCGGACCCGGAGAACGCCTTGACGAGGATGGGGAGGGTCGCCCCCATGGCCGTCGACGGGGCGAGGAAGAGGACGAACGCGCCACCCAGCCGGAGCGCGTTCAGGATCAAGGGAAGGTCGAGGAAGGGGCGGAAAGCGGGGGCCAGCACGGGCGAGAGGTGCTTGAGCAGGAGGACGAGGGCGAGCCCCGTGAGACCTATCGTGAGCTCGAGACGGGCATAGAGGCTCACCGGGCCGCTCCTCGAGGGCGGGCGACGGGCGGCCCAGGCGTTGCCCAGGGCGAGCCCCATCATGAAGCTGGACAGCACCAGGCTCGAGGCCCAGACGCTGTTGCCGAACGCGAGGGTGGCGAGACGGAACCAGAGCGTCTCGAAGAGCAGGGCCGCCGCACCCGAGAGGAAGAACAGCAGGCACAGCACGGCGTTCCGCCGCGGCTCGCTCATTGGCCGCGGATCTTACCAGACCCGATTCGTTCGGACGGCCGTGGGCGCAGGGGGTCGCCGCACCGCTGGCTGCGGAATGGCATGACGGCGGTCATAGGCCGGAGCCCGAAAGGAGCTAAGCTCCTCGCGATTCCCCGAACCGCACCCGCGGGTTCGAAAGGAGGAGTCCATGAGGACGCGACTCTCGGTGGCGGCCGCGGCGATCCTCGCCGTGGGGCTCGCCGGCCCCGCCCTCGCCCAGCCGAAGGACATCGTGGACACGGCCGTCGCCGCCGGCAGCTTCAAGACCCTGGCCAAGCTGCTCGCCGACGCCGACCTCGTCGCGGTCATGAAGGGCCCGGGCCCCTACACCGTCTTCGCGCCGACGGACGAAGCGTTCGCCCAGGTTCCGGCGGACATCCTCGCCGGCCTGGCGAAGGACAAGGCGAAGCTGCAGGAGGTCCTGAAGTACCACGTGCTGACCTCGAAGTGGACCACCGACGACATCAAGCTCGTGAAGCAGACCGGGACCGCCCAGGGCAAGTCGGTCACCTTCGGGGCGAGCGGCGGGGTCCTGACGGTCAACGGCGCCAGGATCGTCAAGCCGAACGTCGACTGCTCGAACGGCATGGTCCACGTCATCGACGCCGTCCTCCTGCCGCCGCAGTAGGCCCGGTCGTTCACCGGTGCGGAGGCTCCTCGGCGTCGCCGCGGCTCTCGCCGCGGCGGCGGCCCTTCTCGTGACGACGGGTGCTTTGTCGCTCGCGCGGAGCGAGCTGCGCCGGGCGGCCCGCGTCCGTCACTCCGCTCGGGGCGAAACCGAGCTGCGCCTCGTCAATCCCGCCCGGGCGGCGCTTACGCTGCGCCGCGCGGGGGCCACCCTCGACGACGCGGCGCCCGTCCCCCTCGGGCCGGGAGAGACCTGGCTGCCGGAGGGGCGCTACTTCGTGGAGGCCAAGGTCGGCGAAGGGCACCTCCTCTTCCCCGTCACTTCAGACGGCTCGGGCGAGGGGCCCGACGACGACGGCTCCTGGCCGGTCACGGTGCGCCGGCCCGCGCCTGACGCGCCGCCCCTCCTCGACGAGCGCGTACCGGGCTACGTGTTCGTCCCCGGAGGCTACTTCCTGTTGGGGGACGGACAGAACCCCGGTCAGCCTCACCCCGTCTGGGTGCCCTCGTTCCACCTCGCCGCGTTCGAGGTGACGAACGGCGAGTTCCGCCGGTTCCTCGCCGACCCCAAGGGCTTCGGCGACCGCTCGAACTGGGCGGAGGCCGGCTGGCGGTGGAAGACGAACGGGCTCTCGCAGGCGACCGCGCGGCTCGCTCCGGAGGATCCCCGCTACCCCCGGTTCGGACGCGACGAGCTGCCGGTCATGCTCGTGACGTGGTACGAGGCGAACGCCTACTGCCATTGGCTCACCCGGCGCCTCGGCGGGGGCCGGTGGCTCTTCCGGATGCCGACCGAGGCCGAGTGGGAGAAGGCGGCACGCGGGCCCGACGGCTTCGACTACGGCCTCGGCATGGAGCTGTCCGAGCCGCAGGCCCCCCTCTACAACTGGAAGAAGAACCCGGGCGCCGCGATCACCCTGGTCAGCCCCGAGGCGACCGGCTTCCGGGCGAACCGCTACGGCGTCCTCCACGCCTCGGGCAACGCGCGCGAGTGGACGCAGTCCGTCTTTCGGCTGTACAACGCCCTCCACCCGTACCGGGACGACGACCGCAACGCCGACGACACGGCCGGGATGCGCGTGACCCGCGGGGGCTCGTGGTACAGCGCGAGCTCGGTGCGCCTGCGGCTCGCCTATCGCGAGGAGTTCCAGCCGGAGCTGAGCAGCGACGACCTCGGCTTCCGGGTCGCGGCGCTGCTCGGCGCGGGGCCGCCGGGCTGATAGAATTCGGCGCTCTATCGTCCGGGGGGTGAGCCGTGAGCGACCAGACCAAGTTCGTCCTGCCCGAGTCCGAGATCCCGAAGGCCTGGTACAACATCCAGGCCGACCTGCCGTTCGAGCTGCCGCCCGTGCTGCACCCTGGGACGAAGCAGCCCGTCGGCCCGGCCGACCTCGCGCCGCTCTTCCCCATGGCGCTCATCCAGCAGGAGGTCACGCGCGAGCGCTGGGTCGAGATCCCGGAGCCCGTGCGCGACGTCTACCGGCTGTGGCGCCCGACGCCGCTCTACCGCGCGCACCGGCTGGAGAAGGCCCTCCGGACGCCGGCGAAGATCTTCTACAAGTACGAAGGCGTGAGCCCGGCCGGCAGCCACAAGCCGAACACCGCGGTGGCCCAGGCCTTCTACAACCAGCAGGAGGGCGTGAAGCGCCTCGCCACCGAGACCGGCGCCGGGCAGTGGGGCAGCGCGCTGGCCTTCGCCGGGCAGCTCTTCGGCATCGACGTGAAGATCTACATGGTGCGGGTGAGCTACGACCAGAAGCCCTACCGCCGCCACATGATGGAGACGTGGGGGGCGAAGGTGGTGCCCTCCCCGAGCCCCGACACGAACACCGGCCGCCGCAGGCTGGCCGAGGACCCGGGCTGCTCAGGCTCGCTCGGCCTCGCGATCAGCGAGGCGGTCGAGGACGCGGTGACGAGCCCGACGCCCGACGAAGTACGCGCTCGGCTCCGTCCTCAACCACGTGCTGCTGCACCAGACCGTGATCGGGATCGAGTCGAAGCGCCAGCTCGACATGGCCGGCGTCTACCCCGACGTGGTGGTGGGCTGCATCGGCGGGGGGAGCAACTTCGCCGGGTTCGCCTACCCGTTCGTCGCCGACAAGCTGACCGGCAAGGCGAAGGGTCTGCGGGTGCTGGCGATCGAGCCGGCGGCGGCCCCCAGCCTGACGCGCGGCGTCTACGCCTACGACTTCGGCGACACGAGCATGATGACTCCGCTCGTCAAGATGTTCACGCTCGGCCACGGCTTCATGCCGGCGCCCATCCACGCGGGCGGCCTGCGCTACCACGGCATGGCGAGCAGCATCTGCGAGCTCTTTCGCCAGAAGGTGATCGAGGCGCGGGCCGTCCAGCAGCTGGCCACGTTCGAGGCCGGGGTGCTCTTCGCCCGGGCCGAGGGAATCGTCCCCGCGCCGGAGGCCGCCCACGCCGTCCGAGGCGCCATCGACGAGGCGGTCCGCTGCCGCGAGGAGGGGAAGAGCGAGACGATCGCCTTCAACCTCTGCGGCCACGGCCACTTCGACATGTCGTCCTACGAGCGGTACTTCGCCGGGAAGCTCGAGGACTACGAGCTGCCCCAGGCCGAGATCGACCGGGCGGTGGCCGAGCTGCCCCAGGTTTGACCCTGACGACGCCGCCGCCCCCTGGCGCCGCCTCGCGCCGCCGCGCGGCGCCGCGTCTGCTATCCTGAGGTCTCGCCCCATGGACCTCCTGCTGTCGTACCTCCGGCCCCACTGGAGGCTCGTCCTCCTGGCCCTGCTCCTCGCCACCGTCAACCAGGTCTTCTCGCTCCTCGACCCCCTCATCTTCCGGCACGTCATCGACCAGTACGCCACACGCTTCGACCAGTACACGACCGGCCAGTTCTTCCGCGGCGTCTCCCTCCTGCTGCTCGCCGCCGTCGGCGTGGCGTTCGTCTCCCGCGTGGCCAAGAACTTCCAGGACTACTTCGTGAACGTCGTGACGCAGCGGGTCGGGGCCGAGCTGTACTCGGACGGCATCCGGCACTCGCTCGACCTTCCCTACCAGCTCTTCGAGGACCAGCGCAGCGGCGAGACGCTCGGCAAGCTGCAGAAGGTGCGCGCCGACGTCGAGAAGCTGATCACCGCCGCCGTCAACGTCCTCTTCCAGACGATCGTCGGCGTCGTGTTCGTCGTGGTGTACGCCTTCACCGTCCACTGGCTGATCGCGCCGGTCTACTTCGCCACCGTCCCCCTGCTCGGCTGGCTGAGCTCGACGCTGTCGCGGCGGATCAAGCGGGTGCAGAAGGTGATCGTCGCGGAGACGACGGCCCTCGCCGGCTCGACGACCGAGTCGCTCCGCAACATCGAGCTCGTGAAGAGCATGGGGCTGGGCGCGCAGGAGGTCGCGCGCCTCAACGGCGCCACCGAGCCGCATCCTCGCCCTCGAGCTGCGCAAGGTGCGCTACCTGCGCAGCCTCAGCTTCGTGCAGGGCACGGCCGTCAACGCGCTGCGGACGAGCATCCTCTTCCTGATGCTGTACCTCATCTTCGCGCGGCAGATCACGGTCGGGCAGTTCTTCGCCCTCTGGATCTACTCGTTCTTCATCTTCGGCCCCCTGCAGGAGCTGGGCACGGTCATCAACACCTACCGGGAGACCGAGGTCTCGCTCGGCGTGCTTCCAGACGATCCTCGACACCCCGCCCGAGCCGAAGCCGGAGAGCCCGGCGCCCCTGGGGCGGCTCGACCGCCTCGTCTTCGAGGGTGTCGGCTTCACCCACCAGTCGGCGTCCGCCGCCCGCGGTGCAGGACGTCAGCTTCGAGGTGCGCCGCGGGCAGACGGTCGCGCTCGTCGGGCCCTCGGGCGCGGGCAAGACGACGATCGTGAAGCTGCTGGTCGGGCTCTACCGACCCCGCACGCGGGCGGATCCTCTACGACGGCCAGCCGCACGACCGCGTGGACCTCGACGAGCTGCGCGAGCGCATCGGGTTCGTCACCCAGGAGACGCAGCTCTTCTCGGGCACGATCCGCGAGAACCTGCTCTTCGTCCGCCCGGATGCGAGCGACGCGGAGTGCCTCGACGTCCTGCGGCGCGCGGCGTGCGACGGACTGCTCGCGCGGGCGGACCGGGGGCTCGACACCGTGATCGGCGAGGGCGGAGTGAAGGTCTCGGGCGGCGAGAAGCAGAGGCTGTCGATCGCGCGGGCGCTGCTGCGCCGGCCGCAGCTGCTCGTGTTCGACGAGGCCACGTCGTCCCTGGACTCGCTCACCGAGGAGGAGATCGCCCGCACGATCCGGGACGTCGCGCGGGGCCACAGCGGCATGACGGTGGTGATCGCCCACCGCCTGTCCACGGTGATGCACGCCGACCGCATCCTGGTCCTCGAGCGCGGGCGCATCGTCGAGGAAGGCGGGCACGACGCCCTGATCGACGGCAAGGGCCTCTACTACGCGATGTGGCGCCAGCAGGTCGGCGAACGCCGCGCCCTGCCGCAGCCGGCCTAGACCGTGTAGACTCCTCGAGCACCGGCCAGCGGCCGGGCGAGGGAGGCTTCGAGTGGACCAGAGGGCCCTCACGCAGGTCGAGGAGAGCCTGCGTCGCTGCAACACCAACCCGGCCTTCCTCGACCGCTTCTACGAGCGCTTCCTCACCTCGTCTTCGAAGGTTCGGGAGAAGTTCACGGGCACCGATTTCGTACGCCAGAAGCGCATGCTCCAGGCCTCCCTCCAGCTGCTGCTCGTGGCCGCGCAGGACGACGGCAAGCGTCCGACGCCCTACCTGGACGCGGTGGCGGCACGACACAGCGCCTCCCAGATGGCCATCGGCGCCGAGCTCTACGACCTCTGGCTCGACAGCCTGCTCTCCACGGTGCGCGAGGTCGACCCCGGCTGGAACGCCGAGGTGGAGGACGCGTGGGAGAGCGTCATGACCATCGGGATCGCCTACCTCGTCACCCGCTTCAACCGCCCCCCCGGTGAGGAGTGATCGCGCCCGGGACGGACGGGATCGACCGACCCACGCTCGTCGCGATCGCCGTCGTCGCGTTCGCGCTGGCCAACCTCGTCCACGAGGGCGTGGGTCACGGAGGGGCCTGCCTGCTCGCGGGGGGGCGCGCCCTGGCGCTGTCCGCCGTCCACTTCGACGGCGATCTCGGCGGGCTCGCCCCGGCCGCCGTCAAGTGGGTGGCCGCGGGCGGCACGCTCGCCAACCTCGCCGTCGGCCTGCTGGCCGCCGCGGCCCTTTGCTTCTCACCCGGCCATTCCGACCGGACCCGCGTCTTTCTGTGGCTGTCGATGACGGTCAACCTGCTCCAGGCCGCGGGGTATTGGCTCTTCTCCGGCACCTTGAGGGTCGGCGACTGGGCCAAGGTGATCGAGGGCTGGACGCCCCACTGGGCGTGGCGTCTCGGCCTGGCGTCGTTCGGCGGCGCGGCCTACTGGGGCGTCGTCCTGTTCTCGCTGCACGTCCTTTCGCCGCTCCTCGGTCCGGGGCCTGGCCGATGGCGGCGCGCCGTGCCCCTCACCGTGATCCCCTACCTCGCCGGCGGGATCCTCTACGCCACCGCGGGCCTGCTGAACCCCGTCGGCCCTCTACTGGTTCTCATCTCGGCGGCCGCCGCGTCCTTCGGCGGCACCTCGGGCCTGGCCTGGATGGCCCAGCTGCTGCGCGACGAACGCCGGTTTCCCCCGCACGACGGCCCGAAGGTGAAGATCGCGCGCAGCGTTCCCTGGCTCGCGGTGGGCCTCGCGGTCGTGTTGCTCTTCGTCGGCGTTCTCGGCCCCGGCATCCGGCTCTGACATGGGCCGAGCCGTCCGCGTCTCCCTCGTTCTCCTCCTGACGGCGGCGGCTTCCGTGGCCACCGCCATCGCCGCGCCCGGCGAGCGCATCCTGCGCACGCCGCAGTACCGCGAGCTGCAGAAGCGCCTGGCCCGCGGCTGGAACACCTGGAACACGACGAGCGTGCTCAGCCATGCCCACCTGCCGGACGGGCTTCGCGATCACGCTGGGCCTCAAGAACTCCGGGACGGGCCTCCACTACCAGCGGGACTTCTTCCAGGCGAACGCGACCCTCGAAGCGCAACGAGAGGATCCGCCTCGGCCGGCACGCCGACGACGGCTCCTACACCGAGCTCGAGATGGAGTGGGACGCCGACCCGGGGCGCTCGGGGGACGCCGGGCGCCCGAGCGCGCGCAACTTGTTCCTCGTCCAGTCCGCCACCGAGGGTGACGAGCTCTTCGTCCTGGTCACGGTGAAGGAGCGCGACCGCGCTGCGCCCCGCCCACCTCTACGTCGAGGCGGGGTTCCTGTGGAACCGGCCGGGGGTCGTCACGCGGCGCGGGGACGCCCTGCGGGCGGAGGGCGGCGGGCGAGCCTTCGAGGTGCGGCAGACGGCGACGGAGATCGGCGATCCCTTCGGCACCACGAACACGCCGTACCTCTCCGCGGCGCTCGACGGCGAGCTGGCGATCTACACCGGCCCCCGCGAAGACGCTCGACGAGGTGAAGGCCATCGTCGCGCGACGGCAGGCGGAGCACGGTGCGCGTCTCGCCGCGTGGGGCAAGCGACACCGAGCTCTTCACCGCGATGCAGACGATCCTCGCCTGGAACCTCGTCTACGACCCGGAGAACGACCGCGCGATCTCCCCGGTGAGCCGGCTCTGGAACGTCCGAACTGGGGCGGCTACGTGCTCTTCGACTGGGACACCTACTTCGCCGCCTTCATGTACTCGCTCTTCGACGAGGACCTCGCGTACGCGAACGCGGTCGAGGTGACCAAGGGCTGGACGAGGCGCGGCTTCGTCCCGAACTTCGCTTCCGCCTACGGCCTGAAGAGCGAGGACCGCTCGCAGCCTCCGGTCGGGAGCCTGATGGCCCTCGAGATCTACCGGCGGCACCGGAAGGCCTGGTTCCTCGAGGAGGTCTACGACGAGCTCCTCGCCTGGAACCGCTGGTGGCCGGGGGCGCGGGACTGCCGAGGGCGCGCTCTGCTGGGGCTCCGACCCCGAGACGCAGACCCTCGACGGCACGACCCACAGCTGGCAGGCGGCGCTCTACGAGTCCGGGCTCGACAACTCGCCGATGTACGACGGCGTGCCGTTCGACGCGAAGACGAACCGCCTCCAGATGGCCGACGTCGGTCTCACCGGCCTCTACGTGGCCGACTGCCGGGCGCTGGCGGAGATCGCGACGACCCTCGGCCGGCCGGCCGACGCCACCGAGCTGCTGCGCGCGCGGGGAGAAGTACGCGACGGCGCTGCGCGGGGCTCTGGGACGAGAAGAGCGGCATCTACCTGAACCGCCGCACCGACACCGGCGAGGCGAGCCCGAAGCTCTCGCCCACGCACTTCTACCCGCTCATCGCGAGGGTGCCGACGCCGGCGCAGGCCGAGCGCATGGTGCGCGAGCACTACTTCAACCCCGCCGAGCTCCACGGCGAGTGGGTGATCCCCTCGATCGCCCGGAACGTGAGCGGCTTCGCACGACCAGGAATACTGGCGCGGGCGGATCTGGGGGCCGATGAACTTCCTCGTGTACCTCGGCCTCCGCAACTACGACCTGCCCGACGCGCGCGCCGACCTGGCCCGCCGCTCGAACGACCTGCTGATGAGGTCCTGGCGCTCGGACGGCGCCATCTACGAGAACTACAACGCGATCACCGGGGCCGGCAACGACGTCACGTCGAGCGACGCCTTCTACCACTGGGGCGCGCTCCTCGGCGTGATCACGCTTCTCGAGCAGGGGAAGTAGTGCCCGAGCCTTCCCCGCCCCTCGCGCTGCTCCACGAGGACCACGACCTCGTGGCGGTGCGACAAGCCGTCCGGCGAGCCGGTCATCGCCGCGCGGGGCGAGCCGCGCTCGGCGTGCCTCCAGAAACGGCTCGAGGGCCGGCTCCGCCGGCGGCTCTGGGTCGTCCACCGGATCGACCGCGACGCCTCGGGCGTCGTCGTCTTCGCCCTGAACGCCGACGCCCACCGCGAGCTGAGCCTCGCGTTCGAGCACCGGCAGGTCGCGAAGACGTACACGGCCTTCGTGGCCGGCTCCACCCGAGCCACCCCGCGGGCGGCTGGACGTCCCCCTCCACGCCGCGCGCAAGGGCAAGACGCGCCCGGCCTTGCCCGGCGAGCCCGGGCGGCAGGCGGCAGAGACCGAGTACGCGACGCGCAAGCGTTGGAGGCTGCCCGGGAGCCTGTCATCCCGAGGAGCACCGTTCGAGTCGGGCGACGAGGGATCCACAGTCCCGGCGGATCCCTCGGGACCCGCCGAGTCGCAGTCCACCGTGTCACTCATCGAGGCCCACCCCCACACCGGCCGGCACCACCAGATCCGGGTGCACCTCCGCTCGGCGGGCACGCCGATCCTCTTCGACCCGCTCTACGGCCGCGGGCTCATGCCGGAGGCCCTCGCCGGCGCGCCGTGCGCGCGCCTCGCCCTGCACGCCTCGAAGATCGACGTGCCCGCCCCGCGCGGCGGGGGCCGCGTGGTCGTCGAGGCGCCCCTCGCCCCCGACCTCGTGGCCCTCGCGGAGTGGCTGGACGCGCGAGGCGTCGGCGAGGCCGTCGGCGTCTGAGGGCCGGCTGGTGAGCTACCGCGGCCTCGTCCTCCCGCCGCCGGCCGCGTCGTTCGTCGAGAAGGGCGGGCGGGACGTGCCGCTCGCCCTCGCCGGCGTGTCGGAGCCGCTCGAGGCCGGGCGCCCGCTGCGCCTCGTGACGCCATCCGGGCCAGGCGCTCGGGCTCGCCCTCGCCGATCCCGAGAACGAGAGGCTGCGCGTGATGTGCCGGTCCGACGAGGCGTTCGACGCCATCGGGCCCGCCTTCTTCGCCGCCCGCGTCGAGCGCGCGCTGGCCCTGCGCCGGACGCTCGGGCTCACGGGCGAGCGGTCGCGCCTATCGGCTCGTCCACGGCGCCGGCGACGGCCTGCCCGGCTTCGCCGCCGACGTCCTCGGCCCGTGGGCCGTCCTCTACGTGTACTCCCGCGCCTTCGTTCCCCACGGCCAGCTCATCGCCCAGACCGCGATCGAGCAGGCGGGCTTGCGGGGCGTCGTCGTCAAGGTCCGCAGCCGCGGCGCGGCCAGCCAGCAGCGGCGTGAAGCAGGAGACGGTCGGCGAGGCCCCCCCGGAGACGCTCGTCGTCGAGGAGCGTGGAGTGCACTTCGAGGTGCACCTCGTCCGCGGCCTCAACACCGGCCTCTTCACCGACATGCGCGAGCACCGCCACGGCCTCGCGCGCTTCGTGGCGGAGAAGCACGTCCTGAACGGCTTCGCCTACACCGGCACGCTTTCCGTGGTCGCCGCGCGGGCGGGCGCCTCGTCGGTGACGACCGTCGACCTCTCGTCCGGCGTCCTCGGCTGGGCCCGCGACAACTTCCGCCTCAGCGGCCTCGACCCCGAAGCTCCGGCCTGCCGTTTCGAGGCGAGCGACGTCGGGCGCTTCCTCGACGAGGAGGCTCGGGCCGGGCGACGCTTCGACGTGATCCTCCTCGACCCGCCGGCCTTCTCCGCCGCCCGCGGAGCGGCTTTCGCGATCGACCGCGACTACCCGGACCTGATCGCGAAGGCCGTGCCGCCTCGCACCTGAGGGTGGGCTCCTCTGGCTGGCCTGCAACGCGCGCACGACGACGCTCCTCGCGCTCGCCGAGGACGGCCTCCGTCACGCCCGGCGCTCCGCGACGCTCCTGGAGCTGGGCGGCCTTCCCCCGGACCACCCCACCGTCCCCGCCCAGCCGGAGGACCGCTACCTGCAGGTCGGCCTCTTCCGGGTGGAGTGACCGAAGGGCCGCCTGGCCCTCGGCGAAGGCATGTCCGGCTCCCACCTTGACATCGCCACGGGGCGGGTAGTAGTATCAACTGCGATGCGTAGTGATACTAAGCCTTCGCGACACCGGCCGGCGGCGTCGGGCCGCTTCGTCCTGCGCATCGACCCCGGGCTGCACGCGGCCCTGCGGCGCGCCGCCGGAGAGGCCGGGCTGTCGTTGAACGACTACTGTGCGCGCCGGCTCGCCTGCCCGGGGGCGGACGCGGCGGCGCTTCCGGGGGCGGACGCGGCGGTGGCGCGCGCCGCGGGGCTCTTCGGCACCGATCTCGTCGGCGTGGTGGCGTTCGGGTCGTGGGCCCGCGGCGAAGCCACGAGCGGCTCGGACGTAGACGTCCTCGTCGTCCTCGAGGCGACCGTCCCCATCACGCGCCAGCTCTACCGGGAATGGGACGGACGGCCGGTCGAGTGGAGCGGCCGCCCGATCGAGCCTCACTTCCTCCACCTCCCCACGCCCGAACGCACCGGCGCCGGGATCTGGGCCGAGGTCGCGCTCGACGGGATCGTGCTCTTCGAGCGGGGCCTCCGGCTCTCGCGGTGCCTCGCCGGCGTTCGCGGGGACGTCGCGGCGGGCCGTCTGGTGAGGCGGCTCGTGCACGGGCAGCCCTACTGGACGGAGGTGGCGTGATGCGGAACCGCGAGCTGGCCGCCGACCACGTGCGGCGGGCCGGGGCGCGGCTGAAGGCCGTCGACGTGCTCTTCGAAGTCGAGAGCTGGGCCGACGTCGTGCGGGAGTCGCAGGAGGTCGTCGAGCTCGCTCTCAAGGGGCTGCTGCGGGCGTGCGGGGTGGAAGCGCCGCGGATCCACGACGTCTCGGACATCCTGCTCGCCGAGCGCGAGCGGCTGCCGGCGCCGCTGCGCAGCGAGGTCGAGCGCCTGGCCCGGGTCTCCCGGGACCTGCGCCGCGACCGCGAGCTCGCCTTCTACGGCGCCGAGGACCTGACGCCCTCCACCTTCTACTCGCGCTCGGACGCCGCGCACGCCCGCGACGGCGCTCGCCTCACCGTCAGCCTCGTCCTGCCGCACGTGGCGGGCGCCGCCTGACCTCGTCGGCGACCTCGGCGAGGGCCCCCATCATCTCCCCGTGCCGCGGCCGGTCCGGCGCGATCGGCCGGCCGACGAGTCAGTAGGGACGGACCTCGATCGGCCGGAGGAAGTCCGCCGCCTTCTCGGCCCGGCGCTTCTTGATCTCGTCGAAGCGCTGCCGCTGCTCCGGCTCGCGGGGGTCCCGGGTCTGTGCGTACAGCATCGTGAGGTGCAGGTTGCCGAGGTAGTGCTCGGGGTCGATCTCCAGGCAGCGCCGCAGCGCCTGCTCCGCCTTCTCCGGCTGCCCCAGCCGCAGGTAGAGGAGGCCCAGCTCGGAGTAGGGGTCGGCGTAGGCCGGGTCGGCCTCGACGGCCCGCAGGGCGAGACGCAGCGCCTCCTCGAACTCGTTCTCGGCGCGGGCCATCCGGGCCAGGAAGTAGTTGGCGGCGGCCGCGGTCGCGGGGCGCTCCGCCGCCGGGCGCAGGAGCGCCCGCGGCGGTCTCGAAGTCCTTGGCCTCGAAGGCGGCCACGCCGACCGCGAACGGCCCGCGGGGCTCGTTCGGGCTCGAGCTCCGAGTACTTGCGGAAGTAGGGGATGGCCTCGGAGGCGTCCTTGCGGTGGAGGGCGACCGCGCCCATGGCGTAGTTGACGGCGGCGTTCTCCGGGTCGAGCCGGACCGCCTCCTTCAGGGAGTTGTAGGCCTCCGCCGCCGAGGTCCAGCTCCACGCAGACCATGCCGAAGAGGAAGTGGACGCGCGCGTTCCCGGGCTCGAGGGCGCGGGCGTGGGCGAGGTAGCCGAGGGCGCCCTGGAGGTCCCGCGCCTTCTGGGCCACGCGAGCGAGGTCGAGCAGCAGGGGCACGCTGTCCGGCCGCCCCTGCGCCGCCTCCTCCAGGCGGACCCGCGCCTCGGCGAGCTGCCCGTCCTTCTCCCGGAGGAGGCCGAGGCGCTGCAGGTCGTCGGACGAGGCCCGCCCCCGCCGGCGCAGGTCCTCGAGCAGCCGCACCGCCAGGTCCTCCCGGCCGTGCGCGAGGAGGACGGGCAGGATCGGCCGCACGTCCAGCTCGTCGAAGCCGCCCCGGGCGAGCAGCTTCTCGGCCGCCGCGTCGGCCTCCGCGCGCTCGCCCTTTCCGGCGTGGTCGGCGCAGGCGCACGGCGAGGGCGGCCGGCCGGTCCCGGTCGGCGGGAGAGAGGCGGCCCAGCTCGTCGAGCGAGCGGCCGAACTCCCCCATCGCCTGGAGCAGCGCCGCGCTCTGGAAGCGGGCCTCCGCGTGGCCCGGCTCGTACCGCAGGATCGCCTGGTACGCGGCGAGGGCCTTCGTCGCGGCCTTCGGGTCCTTTCCGCCGTTCTCCTGGTAGAGGCGGCCCAGGTTGAGGTACGCGTCGGTGTAGTCCGGCGCCCGGAGGACGGCCTCGCGGAAGCGCTTCTCCGCCTCCGCGTAGTTCCCCTCGCCCGGCCTCGACCACGCCGAGGAAGTTGTGGACGGCGGGGCTCGCGGGATAGAGCCGCAGGGCCTCCGTCAGCTCCCCGCGCCGCGGAGCGGTCGGAGGCCTCGAGGTACTGCAGGGCCCGCGACAGGATGTCGGGGAGAGGCGGCGGTCCCGCTGCGCCGCCAGGAGGAGGAAGAGGAGCGACGGGACCATTCGGGCACTATACTGCGTTCCGACATGCGTGCCGTCCGGACCCTTCTCGTGGCGGCCATCGCGCTGGCGCCCCTCGAGGCGGGTCCGCCCGGAGATCCTGCGGAGGTCCGATGCAGGTCCTGACACGAGCTTCTCTCGCCCTCGCCCTGTTCGCGGCGGCGGTCCACGCCACCGAGCTCGTCGTCCCGAGGGACATCGACAGGACACCTCCCGAGGGATCCGCCGGCGCGCAGACGGTGGATCCTTCGTCGCCCGGATCGACTGAAGCTCCTCAGGATGACAGGGATGCTCCTGGCTCGACTCACGCTCCTCAGGAAGACAAGGTCGTCCCCAAGGATGAGAAGGGCGCCGCGGCGGTCAAGGAGCGGCAGCTCTTCCCGCACGCGGGACAGCAAGCAGCTGGGCGTGATCGACGGGGACCTGTCGGCGGCCGGGATCGTGGACGAACGGAGCGGCCGCATCACCGAGGCGCTGCGCGCCCGCGACTACGAGCGGGCGGAGACGCTCCTCCTGGAGGCGGCCGAGGCCCACCCGCAGTCGGTGGAGGTGCTGCGCCTGCTGGGCGGCGTCTTCTTCCTGAGGGGCCGCCCGCTGAACGCCGCGGTGGCCCTCAAGAAGGCCGAGGCGATCGCGCCCCTCGACGAGCGCAGCCGCTTCACGCTGGTCATGGCCTACGTCGCGCTCGGCCGCCGGGACTGGGCGCGCCCCGAGCTCGCGAAGCTCGTCGAGGCGGCCCCCGCCAACCCCCTCTACCCCTACTGGACCGGGCGGCTGGACTACGACGACCAGCAGTACGCGACGGCGGTGAAGAGCCTGCGGCGCGCGATCGAGCTCGACCCGCGCCTCGCGAAGGCCCACGACAACCTCGGCCTCTGCTACGAGGCGCTCGGTCGCTTCGACGAGGCGCAGCGGAGCTGGGAGGAGGCGATCCGGCTCGACGAGCGAGCAGGCGACGCGATCGCCCTGGCCCTCGCTCAACCTCGGGCTGCTGATGACCCGCCTCGACCGGCTCGACGCGGCCGAGGCGCGCTTCCGCGAGTCGCTCGCCTGCGATCCCCGCTTCGCGCTGGCCCACTACCAGCTCGGCCTCACGCTCGAGAAGAAGGGCCGCGTCGCCGAGGCCGTGGCCGAGCTCGAGGAGGCGGCCCGGCTCGACCCCGCCTCCCCGGAGGCGCAGTACGCTCTCGCGCGCGTCTACCGCCGCGCCGGCGACGAGGAGAAGGCCGACCGCGCCCTGCAGCGGTTCGAGCAGATCAAGAAGGAAGCGGACGCGAAGAAGGGCCGGGGCGGCCCGGGGACCGCGATAGGATCAGATCTTGATGAAGATCTTCTTCCGGTACATCCAGTAGAGGATCCACCAGAACACGAGCAGGACGGCGATGCCCTGGAGCACCGGCTCGAAGGGCGGCCCGAGCAGGAGGAACGGCGCGCCTCCCGAGGTGGATGCTCGAGGCTCTCCGACACGAAGTGCTCCATCGTCCAGCTCATCACGTAGATCGCGATGGAGTTCGCGCCGATCACCATCAGCGGGAACGACCAGCGCTTCCACCCCCTCATCTCGATCGCCGCGTAGAAGCCCGGCGAGGATGAGCAGGATCAGGCCGCCGCTGTAGAGCGTGTAGGACGACGTCCAGATGCGCTTCACGATCGGGCAGACGTGCAGCCACTGGAGGAGAAGGCCGGCGAGGGTGAGGGCGACGCCCGAGACGACGAGGCCCTTCAGCTTCTTCGCCATCGTCCGCGGGCCCTTGAGCCACGCGCCCGCCCACGTGCCGAGCATCATCGTGGCGAGGGTCGGGATGAAGCTGAGCGTCGACCACCCGCCGTCGTTGAGAGGAACGGCGACTCGCGCGGGAAGAGGTTCAGGAACCACGTGTCGAACGCCCACGACAGGTTCGAGTTCATGTTGAAGTGGGCGAGGAACCCCGTGTAGAGGTGCGGCCAGCCGGCCGGCACGCCCACCGCCGCGTAGTCGAAGGTCGCGGGCGGCAGCGGGTAGAGCGCGAACGCCGCCCAGAAGCCGACGAGGATGGCGACGAAGACACCCGACCTGGACGCGGAACGACGCGAAGGCGAGGAGGAAGAGGAGCGTGTAGCCGAGGCCGATCTGGGTGAGCGTGTCCTCGAACGTCCAGTACGTCTGGGGGCGGCCCATCGAGCGCAGGAAGATCCCGAGCAGGATGAGGATCAGGCTGCGCCGGACGGCGTGGCCCAGCATGCGCCCGAAGGTCTCCCCCTTGGCCTGCCGGCTCGCGATCGAGAAGGGGAGCGACGCCCCGGCCAGGAACGAGAAGGCGGGCTGGATGAGGTCGTGGAGCGAGCACCCCTGCCACGGCACGTGGGTGGTGTTGAAGGCGACGATCGACCAGAAGCCGCTCGACGGGAACGCGTCGTGGAGCGTCCACAGGCGCATCGCCTCGGCGAGCATCAGGAACATCACGAGGCCGCGGAACGCGTCGATCGAGGGGACGCGCTTGATGGGCGGCAGCCGCGGGGGCGGGCGAGACAGGTGGGAGAGACGAGGCCGTGGCGGCCATGGCGTGCTCCTGGGGACGATTCTAGAAGACGCGAGTTGGGCCAGGCCGGCCCTGACCGGGCCGGCCTGGCCGCACGACCGACGAGACGGTTCGCTAGAACTCGAGGCGCGCCGCCAGCTGGATGACCCGCGGGGCGGTAACCGCCCCGTTCCAGACCCCGAAGTCAGCGGCGGCGATGTCGGTGTTGAAAGGCCGAGGGGTTGTCGATGCTCCCGGAGGTGGTGAAGTTGTGCCAGTTCCAGACGTTGAAGGCCTCGACCCGGAGCTGGAGGTTGACGTCCTTCCACAGCTTCGTGTTCTTGACCAAGGAGCAGGTCCTGGTTCTTGTAGTCGAAGCCGCGGATGTCGCTGATGCGTGGTCCGTTGCCCGTAGTTGAAGTTGAAGGCGTCGGTGGACGTGAAGGCGTTCACGTCGAAGAGCGGACCCTTGTTCGGGTCGAAGCTCCCCTTGTCCTGGGCGAAGACGTTGCCGCTGCTCGAGGGGATGCAGCCGCGCCCGGAACTCGCCCGGGCACGTTGCAGTAGCTGGACCGGAAGTAGAAGGGAAGGCCCGACGAGTAGCGGAAGATCGTGGAGAGCTCCCACCCGCCGAGGATCGCGTTGGTCGACGCCGCCCTTGTCCAGGTACTTCCTGCCCTTCCCGACGGGGATGTCCCAGACGAGCGCCGCCGAGAGGACGTGTGTCACGTGTCGTCGGCGGACAGGGACCAGTTGCGGTCGACCTCGTAGGGCGAGATGACGCCGCCCGCCTCGTCCACGTGTCGCGGTCTTCTGGACGTTGTCGGACGCCGCTCGTCACCAGTCCTCGACGAGCGTGTAGGAGACGAGGAGGAACGAGCCCCGCGGAGAGGCGCTTCTCGACCTTGGCCTGGAACGAGTGGTACGTGGACTTGCCCTGGTTCTCGTTCACGGCCTGGAGGCTGTCGCAGTACTGGGGGTAGGGCAGGAGCGCCTGGGCGACCGACGGCGCGCAGCTCTGCATCTGCTCGACCCACCCGTCGTAGGGCACGGGCACGCCGTGCAGCGACGTGTCGCCCGGCTGGAACTCGTCGTAGAGCGAGTCGCCGAGCGACAGGTACTTCGGGTCGAGGACGTTCAGCGGGAACGTTGTTGGAGAAGAGGCGCGTGCCGTGGGTGCCCACGTAGGCCAGGCTCACCGTGAAGCCGGGCGAGAGCTGCCGGTCCACGGTCAGGTTCCACTGCTGCGAGCGGGCCCGCTCGTTCCCGTCCAGGGCTCGGTAGTAGACGTCCTGGCCGTTGGCGAAGTCGGACTGGATGAACGGCGGGGGCGTGAAGTCCTGGGGGAAGCCGTCCTGCAGGTAGAAGGCCGGCTCGAGGCCGCCCAGGCTGCTGTTGAACGCCACGTTGCTGTTGAAGCCGACTGGTGTTCATCCCGCCGTACCAGTCGGGGTAGTACATGCGATCGTAGAAGATGCCCCACCCCGCGCGCACGACGGTCTTGTCGTTCAGCGAGTAGCTCGCCCCGAGGCGGGGGGCGAAGCCTCCGTAGCAATTCTTCTCCGGGTACTGCGCCCCGTAGCTGGCCGCTCCCCATCCCGTGCCGGCGAAGGCCAGCCGCCCGAGTCGTCCGCCGGCCGACGGGTTGACGCCGTTCGGGTCGAAGAACGAGAGCTGGTTGTACTTCTCGCGTGGACGGCGTGAAGTAGTCCCAGCGCAGGCCGTAGTTCAGGGTCAGCTTCGAGTTGACGTTCCAGGTGTCGCCGGCGTGGAAGATCCACGCCGTCTGCCGCGGGAAGTAGATGGGCGCCGTGCGGAAGGTCCAGTTGCCGTTCTCGACCGCGCCGAGCAGGAAGCTCGCGATGGGGTTGCCGCTGATCTCGTCGCGGAGCCCGGTGGCATCGCGACCGAAGTTGAAGGTGCCCGCCTGGTTGCCGTTCGGTGTGCGACGTTGCCGCCGATGTTGCGGTACTCGGCCCCGACCTTGATCGTGTGGCTGCCCGTGATCCAGGTGAGGAGGTCGCTGACCACGTAGGTGGGTCGCGTGGTGACGTTGCCCACGTTGACGCCCGGGTTGCTGCCCCACGTCTGGCGAAGCCGTCACTGAACTGGACGTCGGACGGCACGTTGTGGCCGGCGACTCCGGCGATCTTCGGCAGCTTGTCCACGGAGTCCTGGTTGATGCAGCCGTATCCTTCGTTCCGGTTCAGGTAGCCGAACGTGACGTGGTTGAGGAGGTTGGTGCTGAAGGTGTGGTCCCAGTTGAACCGGTTGCACCGACGAGTTCTGGGGGTCGGAGTAGGTGTCGCTCGCAGAGCTCGTGGGGCAGGTGGCGAGTAGAACTTCGCCGGGGCCCGCTGGAACCAGAGGGAGATGAGATGTGGTCCTTCTGGCCGAGGTACGTGTCGAACCGCCCGAAGAGGTAGTTGCTGTCGCCGAGGATGGTGTCCGGGACCGCCGTGGGCTCCAGGTAGTTGTTGAGCGGACCGTCGTTCGTCGGTTGGGGCAGGTACTGGAGCCACTGCTGGGCGAGGGGGCTGATCCGGTTGGCCGGGATGATGTTGCCAGGGAAGGGCTGCCGCGTCACCGTGCCGTCGGGCGCCACCTGCGTCGTGGCCGGGTCGTAGATCGGGATGAGGTTGCCGTTCGCGTCGACCCAGTCGCTGAAGTCGCCCGCCCTCTCCTTGAGGGAGGGGATGGAGAAGGTCCCTCGGGTGGCGCCGCCCTTCTGCCGGTAGCCCTCGACGTCCACGTAGAAGTAGGTCTTGACGGAGTTCGACCAGAGCCCGGGGATCTTCATCGGGCCGCCGGCGTTGGCGCCGAAGTTGTGCTTCCGGAGCAGACCCTTTTCCTCGGCGCCCCACTGCCGGGCGTTCAGCGAGTCGTCCTGGAAGTACTCGAACACCGCGCCGTGGAACCTGTCCGTGCCGGACTTGGTGATGGCGGTGACCTGGCCGGAGGTGGTGGCGCCGTACTGGGGCTCGTAGGTCGAGGTCACGACCTTGACCTCGCTCACCATGTCCGGGGAGTACGGGAAGTCCTGGAAGATCGCGACCATGCCGCCCTGGCTCAGGAAGCCTTCCTGCATGCTCGCCCCGTCGAGGACCGCCTCGTCCTCCGAGGTCGACGTCCCGCCGTTGATCCGGGAGTCGTAGGGGTTGGCGTCCCCGCCGGTCGTGACGCCGGGCATGAGGATCACGAAGGCAGCCGAGGAGCGCGGGCCGCTCGTGTTCATCTGGAGCGGGAGCTGGGTCAGCGTGTCGGGAGCGATGCCGTCCTCGCGCTGCCCGCTGTAGCTGAAGTCCGACGCCGCCGTGACCTCCACCTGCTCGGTCTGGGTGCTGAGGCCCAGCTTGACGTCCAGGCGGACGTTGCCGTTCAGCCGCACCTCGACGGGCGCCTGGTACGGCTGGAAGCCGGCGAGGGTCACCTTCAGCTCATAGCTGCCGGGTTGGAGGTTGCGGAAGGCATACGAGCCCTCGGCTCCGGAGGTGCGCTCGAGCTCGACCCCGGTGGCCGTGCTCTTCAGGACCATCGCGGCGCCGGGAACCGGCGACCCGGAGGGGTCCGACACCGTTCCGCTGACAGAGCCGCTGAAGCTCTGGGAATAGCTCGCGACGGGCAACAGCAGCACCGCCGCCGCGAGGAGGAGGGTGGAGAGGCTGAAGCGTCGGTCGTGCATTCGGCACTCCTTGGTTAGCACGGAAAGGCCAACTGAGATGTGGCTCGAGGCGCTGGAGACAACCGCGCCTTGATTCCAGGTTGCGGCTGGCCCGTCTGAGGGCGTCGAAAGGTGAGGAAACGCCAAGAAACGTAAACCCCCGTGTGAGTTGAACTAATCACATCCGTAATTCCTATGTCAAGTCTTAAAGAACTCCGCGACGAGCGCTGATGCCCGAGTCCTTGCGCGGCAGGGGGCACGGAGAGTAGCGTCCCCGCCAGGCACGGAGCGCCGATCGGGAATCCTCGAACGAACACGGGCCGACGAGCTCGCCTGAGAAGGAGATCGTCATGAGGGCTTGGATGTGCGGGATCGCAGCCGGAGCTTGCCTGATGGCGGGAAGCCTGACCTGGGCTGCTTCACCGGAGGCGCCGAGGCGAGTGATCATCGACACGGACCCGGGCACGGACGATGCCATGGCGATTCTCTTGGCGCTCAACTCACCGGAGTTGAGAGTCGAAGCCCTCACCGTCGTGGCGGGGAACGCCACCGCCGCCCAGGGGCTCGAGAATGCGCTCAAGCTCGTTTCGCTCGCAGGACGGCCTGACATCCCCGTGGCCGCCGGCGCCCAGAAGCCGCTGCTCCAGAAGCTGGTCACGGCGGAGACCCACGGCGCGGATGGCCTGGCGAATATCAGCCTTCCACCGGCGCGCTCTGCTCCCGACCCGCGGTTTGCGCCGGATCTCATCATCGAGCTGGTTCACAAGTACCCTCACGAGATAACCCTGGTTCCGCTGGGGCCGCTCACGAATGTCGCCCTCGCCCTCTCCAAGGATCCCTCCATTGCGGGATTGGTGAAGGAAGTGGTCTTGATGGGCGGAGCGATCTCGGGCGGGAACGTCGACGCCGTCGCCGAGTTCAACATCTACGTGGATCCGGAAGCGGCCCAGGTCGTGTTCCAGGGAGGCTTCCCGCTGACGATGGTCGGGCTGGAGATCGGTCGAAAGGCGCTCTTCCGGCGCGACCACCTTGCGCTGCTCAAGAAGACCCACGGGATCCAGAACGACTTTGCCGCCAAAGTCCTCGAGTACCTCGTAGACCTGTGCGAGAAGAAGTACGGGCTCAAGGGGGCGCCTCTTTATGATCCGACCGCCATGGGGGCGGTGATCGACCGCAGCTTGATCGAGACGCAGTTCATGCATGTCGATGTGGAACTGCGCGGAGAGTTCACGCGTGCCGAGACCGTCGCCAACCGACAGAACGCGCTCAATCGGAAAGTGCCTCGGGGGGATAGGCTCGTTTTCGAGGGGACTGAACCCCTTCCGCCCAACACGCATGTCGCCGTGGATATCGACGCGGAGCGATTCGCCCATCTGCTGATCACTCGCCTCGCGGGCAAGTGAACGAGCGGGGGGAGGTAGCGCGAGACCCCGTGCGAGAATACGGCCATGCGCAGAGCGGCGGGCGTGGCCCTGGTCGCGCTGGCGCTCGTCCTCGGCCTCCTGGCGGGCCGCAGCTGGCGGTCCTGCGCCGCACCGCTCGGCCCTCGCCGCGCGAACCTGCTCCTCGTCTCCATCGACACTCTGCGGGCCGATCACCTGGGAAGCTACGGCTACGCGGCCGCGCAGACCCCGAACCTGGACGCGCTCGCCGCCCGGGGGTGGCGTTTCGCCCAGGCCACCACCGTCGTCCCCCTCACGCTGCCCGCCCACTCTTCGCTGCTCACCGGGACCTTCCCGGCTCATCACGGCGTGCGTGACAACGGCGCGTCCTACCTGGCCGACGAGCAGATCACGCTCGCCGAGGTCCTGCGCGAGCAGGGCTATCGGACGGGAGCGTTCGTGGGCGCCTTCGTCCTCGACTCCCGCTGGGGGCTCGACCAGGGATTCGACCGCTACTTCGACGACTTCGACCTTTCGAAGTACGAGGGGGCGGGGATGGACGCGATCCAGCGCCCGGGGGACGAGGTCGTTGCCCCGGCCCGCGAATGGCTGGAGAAGGAGAAGGGCAAGCCCTTCTTCGCCTGGGTCCACCTCTACGACCCGCACACGCCCTACGAGCCCCCCGGGACCTACCGGACCCGCTTTCCCTCGACGCCGTTGGGCGCCTACGACGGCGAGATCGCGTGGACGGATGCGCTCGTGGGGAGGCTGCTCGAGGGGCTCGCTGGAGACGGCCGGCTCGACCGGACCGTGGTCGTGGTCCTGGGCGACCACGGCGAGTCGCTGGGGGAGCACCGCGAGGCGACGCACGGCTTCTTCGTCTATGACGCCACCATCCAGATCCCGCTCCTCGTGAGCGGGCCCGGCATCGCGCCCCGAGTGGTCGGCGACCAGGTGCGCATCGTGGACGTGATGCCGACCGCTCTCGAGCTGCTCGGCGTGAGCGTTCCCCGGGCGGTCCAGGGCCAGAGCCTCGTGCCCCTGGGGCGAGGCGAGCGGAAGGAGCTCGTTGCCTTGACCGAGAGCTGGTACCCCCGCTACCACTACGGATGGAGCCAGCTCACCGCCCTGCGGGATGGCCGCTTCAAGCTCATCGAGGCGCCGCGGCCGGAGCTCTTCGACCTGCAGCAGGATCCCGGGGAGCTGGCCGATCTCTCCGCCCGGGAGCCGGCACGCGTTGCGGCCCTGCGAGGAGCGCTCGGCGAGCTGATGGCCCGCCACACCAGCGCGAGCGCCTCCCGCGCTCCCCAGGCCGTCGACCCCGAAGCCGAGGAGCGCCTGCAGGCGCTCGGCTACGTGGGCGGCGCCCCGAGCGCGCGCAACCTCGAGGAGCGCCCTCGGGGCGATCCCAAGGACAAGATCGACCTCTACAACCTGCTCAAGCAGGCGGGCCAGGACGCGATCGAGGGTCGGCTCGACGACGCCGTGGCCCGCGCCAGCGAGGCCCTGGCCAAAGACCCCGACGTGATCGAAGGCTACGTCCTCCTCGGCAACGTCCACTCCAAGGCCAAGCGGTACGAGGACGCGCTCGCCGCCTACCGCAAGGCCCTGGCCAGGGACCCCGAGAACCAGCGCGCGACCTTCAGCCTCGCCCTCACTTACAAGGAGCTGGGGCGGCTTGCGGACGCCGAGGCAGCCTTCGAGCGCGCGCGGAGGCAGGATCCACGCCGGGGGAAGACGATCTGGCAGCTTGCCGACATCGGGATGCAACGGGGCCGCCTGGACCGGGCCGAGGCGCTGCTGAAAGAGGGTCTGACCCTGAAGGCCGACCGGCCGTCCTTGCTGCTGAAGCTCGGCGAGTGCTACATCGAGATGAAGCGCTACCCGGAGGCCAGAGACCGCGTGCGCGAGGCTCTCCAGGAGAAGCCGGACCTCGCCGGGGCCCACTACGACATGGCCCTGATCCACGAGGCCGGGGGCGAGACGGAGAAGGCCATCGCCGAGTACGAGGCCGAGATCGCCCGCAACGACAAGGCCTATCGCGCCAGCTTCAACCTCGCCAAGCTGCTCCTCAGCGCGGGCCGGGCGCAGGAGGCCGCCCGGAGGTTTCGGCAGAGCGT
This sequence comes from uncultured Acidobacteriota bacterium, assembly GCA_963697835.1. Classification (GTDB taxonomy): domain Bacteria; phylum Acidobacteriota; class Vicinamibacteria; order Fen-336; family Fen-336; genus DATBSL01. Next base: position 2,177,399 of record CAVOPG010000002.1, read on the forward strand.
CGAGGCCAAGCCCGACTTCGGCACGGGTCATCTCTATCTGGCCAAGGCGCTCCTCGACGCCGGCGACCTCCCGGGGGCCCTCGAGGCGGCCCAGAAAGGCCTGGCCTCGAAGCCGGAGCGCTCCGTGGCTCCCCTCGGCCACTACGTCCTGGCCGACGTGTACGCCCGGCAGGGGCGCAGCCGTGACGCGGCGAGGGAAGTGGCCGCCGCACGGAGACTGGAACGCGGGGGATGAGGGGGCGCGGGGCCCTTGGCGCGGCTCTCCTGCTGGCCGCTTGCTCTCCGGGCGTGCCCCGGGAGCCTCGCCATCTCGTGCTCGTCACCATCGACACGCTTCGGGCCGATCGGTTGGGCTGCTACGGCAGCCGCGACGTCGCGACGCCGCACCTCGACCGCATCGCCCGCGAGGGGGCCATGGCCCCCGAGGCGGCGGTGGCCGTCCCCCTCACGCGTCCGTCCCACGTCACGATCCTCACCGGCCTCGACCCCGCCCGGCACGGGATCCGGGACAACGTCTCTTCGTCGCTCGCGCCGCAGGTTCCGACGCTGGCCACAATGCTCAAGAGCGCGGGCTTTCGGACGGCGGCTTTCGTCTCCTCCGTCGTGCTCTCCGCCCAGTCAGGCTTGCACCGCGGGTTCGACACGTACTCGGACCGCTTCGACGTCGGCAAAGACGACGCGCGCTTCCTGAACTCGATCCAGAAGCGCGGCGACGGCCCCACCGCCGAGGCCATCGCCTGGCTCGAGTCCCACCGGGAGGGGAGGCTGTTTCTCTGGCTGCATCTCTACGATCCCCACGACCCCTACGAGCCGCCCGAGCCTTACGCCAGCCGCTATGCGGAGCGCCCGTATGACGGGGAGGTGGCGTGGTCCGACGAGCTGGTGGGCCGGCTCGACGCCGCCCTCGAGAGGCTGGGCCTGAAGGACGAGACGCTGCTCGTCGTGACGTCGGACCACGGCGAGGGTCTCGGGGAGCACGGAGAGACGGTCCACGGCTTCTTCGTCTACCAGTCGACGCTGCGGGTCCCGCTGCTCCTCCGCGGTCCCGGCCTCACACCGGGGACACGGCTGGCGGTCACGGCCCGCAGCGTCGACCTCGCACCGACGCTGCTGGAGCTGCTCGGGGCAAAGGCGCCCGCGGCCGTGGGCTTCTCGGGGCGCAGCCTCGCGGGGGCGCTGCGCAGAGGCGAGCGGCCCGCGGAGGAGCCTGCGTACGCCGAGTCGCTGCTGCCGCTCCTGCACTTCGGCTGGAGCGACCTGCGGACGCTGCGGGAGGGACGCTGGAAGTACATCCAGGCTCCGCGCCCGGAGCTGTACGACCTCGAGAACGACGCGGCGGAGACCCGGAACCTGGTCGCCACCCAACCGTCCCGGGCCGAAGCGTTCCGGGCCGCCCTCGCGCGGCGGCTGGCGGCGGAACGGGGCGCCACCCGGCCGACCTCGGCCGACGTGCCGCCGGATCTCCTCGAGAAGCTGGGCGCGCTCGGATACCTGGGAGCGGGAGGATCTCCCGAGGGCGCGGCTCCGGGTGCCGACCCCAAGGACAGGATCGAGGAGTACAAGGTCCTCAACCGGCTCGTGCGCGAGGGCCTCGTGAAGCTGCGGCAGAAAGACTACGCGGGGAGCGCGCAGAGCTTCGAAGAGCTGAGGCGCCGCGGCGTCTCGAGCTTCGAGGTCCACTACTACCTGGCGCGGGCCCTCGTCGGTCTCCGCCGCCACAAAGACGCCGCCGCTCACTTCGAGGAGGCGATCCGCCGCCTGCCGGGCTTCTCCGCCGCCTACCTTGCGCTGGCCGACTGCCGGATCGCGCTCGCCGACCCCGCGAAGGCCCTCGCCGCTCTCCGGGAAGGGCGAGCCAGGAGCCCCAAGGACCCGCGCCTGCCTGAGCGCGAGGCCCAGATGCTGCGGAAGTTGGGGAAGCTCCAGGAGTCGATCGGCGCCTACGAGGCGGCGGTGGCGCTGGCTCCACGTGACGCGCTCCTTCGCGTCCAGCTCGGCGAAGTCCATCGCGACACCGGCGACCTCGAGCGCGCGGCCACCTTGATGAGGGAAGCCGTTGACCTGGATCCCGCGCCGGCGTCCTACTGGAACTCGCTCGGCATGGTGCTCGGGGCGCGCGGCGCGCTCATCGAGGCGGAGAAGGCGTTCCGAGAGGCCCTCCGCCGCGACGACGGCAACGCCCAATACGCCTACAACCTCGGCCTCGCCCTCCTCCGCCAGGGGCGCAAGGAGGAGGCCGGAGCCTTCTTCCGCCGGTCACTCGAGCTCAAGCCCGACTTCCGCGCGCCGGGGGAGCGGCTCGCCGAGCTGGGTAGCGCGGCGCCGCGTCCCCCGGCGCATTGACTAGAACCGCAGTTTCGCCCCCAGCATCAGACGCCGCGGGTAGACGAAGTCGGTGCGCTGGCCGAAGCCATCGGCCGTCCCCAGACGCGTGCCGACCCCGTCGTTGGCGTCGCTGTTGAGGAGATTCAGGGCGTCGGCCAGCGCCGCGAACCGCACGCGTTTCCCGAGAGCGAACTCCTTCTCGAACCGGACGTCGAGCAGGTTCCAGGCGCCGACCCGCCGGCTGCCGTCGATCGGCTCGGCCAGGATCTGGCTGGAGCGGTTGACCAGCTCCTGCGGGAGCTGCGCGACGCGCGCCCAGGGTCGCCCCTTCTGGTAGTTGTAGTTGAGGCCGACCAGGAAGCCCTTCGGCAGCATGTACACGAGCTGCAGCTTGGCCGTGAAGGGCCGGTCGTAGGTGAGCCTCCCGTCGGTATTCACGAAGTCGTTCGGGTCCCGGCCGAAGCGTTTCGCGTCCGCGACGAGCGCGGAGGTGGGCTCGTCGATGGGCCCGAGGTTGCTCGAGGAGATGCGGCCGGTGGCCTTCGACCACACGAGGGAGGCGACGGCCTGCCAGTTGTTGGACATGCGCTTCTGGAGCTGGACGGTGACGCCGTGGAAGCGGGTGGACATCCCGTCCGGGTTCGTCATCAAGAACAGCGATTCCGACGGGTCGGAGTCCTGGCGGAAGACCGTGATGTCCCGCCCGCTGGCATCGACCCCCTCGGTGTCGGAAAAGAGCACGGGCGTGTAGGTGGCGCCGACGTCGGTCCAGCCGCTGTACTCCTCCGCGCGCTTGTAGATGTACGTCGCGGAGAGACCGAGATCGCGGACGAGCTCGCGCTCGAAGCCGACGATGAACTGGTCGGTGTAGGGGTTCTTGAAGCTCGGGTCGACCCGGAGCTGCGAGTTGTCGGAGTAGATCTCCTCCCCGATCCGGTGGCCGCCTTCGTCGTACTCCCCGGAGAAGGAGACGATGGGCGGCGCCGAGGGGGCCACGTCGTCGAACTCGCCGGTGATGATGCCCCGGTAGTAGCGGCCGTAGTGGGCCTTCAGCACCGACTTGCCGTCCTTGGTCAGCTTCCAGTTGAAGCCGATGCGCGGCGAGACCGAGTTCCAGGCAAACAGCTTGTCCACTGGCGCGGTGGTCTCGCCGGTCGGGTTCCCGTCCACGTCGAGGAGCGGGTAGGAACCGAAGAAGGCCTTGCCGTAGTCGTAGCGGACCCCGAGGTTGATGGTCAGGCGGTCGCTCACCCGGAAGGCGTCGTCGAAGTAGACGCCGGCGCCCCGGGTGCTGCCAGCGACGTGCCCGGCGTTCAGGTACCCGTAGGCGTAGGAGGGCACGCCGCCAGAGGTGCGGATGTAGTCGTTGTAGCCGCCGACGTAGTCCCCGCCCCCGTCGTTGAACTGCACGCCGAACTTGAAGTCGTGGCTGCCGCCCAGGAACTTGTCGGCGAAATGGGAAACCTTGACCGAGGCCGCGGTCTTCCAGATGTCCCCGTCGTACCACGAGTAGATCCCGCCGGTGATCTCTCCGGTGTCGAGGTCGAGATAACGCGGCTTCACGCGGGGCTCGCCCCCCTGCAACGGGTCGGCGTGGTCGCTCCCGTAGAAGCCCGAGACCCTGGCCTCGACGTAGGTCTTGTTGGAAAGGACGCCGGTGTAGGTCACGTTCGGCGAGGGGTTGTGGCCGTGCTCGACCTTGATCGTGCTGGGGGCCGTGAACTCGTTGCAGTAGTTGTCGATGCAGGGGATCCGGTAGTAGTCGTCGTGGTAGGCGAGCATGACCTTGTTCTTCGCGTTGATCTGCCAGTTGATCTTCCCGAACACCCGGTTGGCCTCGAACTTCTGGGGGAATTCCGCCGAGGTTCCCACCGGAGAGTAGAAGTCCCGCTGGTACTGATACGAGGCGAAGAACCAGAGCTTGTCCTTGACGACGGGACCGGCGAGCTGGAAGGTGGCGTCGTTGTATTTCTGGCGGTGGAAAGGCAGGCCGCCGTCCTGCTCGTCGGTCGTGTTGCGACCCGTGAGGCCATCACTCTGGAAGTAGAAGTTCGCGTCTCCGTTCCAGGCGTTCGAGCCCTGGCGGGTCACGACGTTGAAGACGGCGCCCTGGAGGTTGCCGTACTCGGCCGGCGCGCCCAGGGAAAGGACCTCGATCTCCTCGATGGCGTCGGTGTTGGGCCAGGGCCAGGCGGCCCCCGTGAGGGGCGCCGTGAAGTCGGTGCCGTCGAGCTGGTACGAGCTTTCCGAGGTCGCGGCGCCGAGCGAGGTCGAGCGGGAGTCGTTGGTCACGGCCTGGTTGACGCCGGGGGCCGCGTTGATGAGGTCGAAGAACGTGAAGCGCGGGACGGGGGCGTTCCGGACCCAGTCCTTGTCGTAGTTGGTGCTGACCTGGTTCGAGGTCGTGTCGACCACGGTCGCCTCGCTGCTGACGACCAGCTCCTCCTGGAGCTGCGCGAGCGACAGCGAGGCGTTCTCCTCCGCGGTGCCCCCGATGGAGACCTTGATCTGGTGGCGATGCGTCTTCGTGAAGCCCTGTATGTCGAACTCGAGGTCGTAGAGCCCCGGCGGCAGCGCGGGGAAGCGATAGAGCCCCCGCTCGTTGGTGGTGGTGGTCTGAACGCCCACGATGGCGGTCCCCTCGATCTTGACCGTAACGCCGGGCAGGACGGCGCCGCTCGCGTCCGTGACCGTGCCCAGGATGGTACCGGTGACCCGCTGTGCCGGCGCGGGAACGGCGGCGAGCAGGGTCAGCACCAGCAGGACGGGGAGAACGTAATCCGGTCCAGCGAGGGGTCGGCGCATCATTCCCTCCTCGAAAGCGCCGCGTCGGGGATCCTTCCGCTGTCCGCTCGAGGATCCGGGAGCGCGTCGCCTGCCTCAGGTCTGTGGCTTTGAGCGCGAACTCTATGACCCGTCGGAACGAGTTGTCAAGATGGAAGTGATGCCGCCGAGCCGGCCGCGCCCGCGTGCTAGACTTCGCCCGGCGATCGCGTGGTGGAATCGAGCGAGGACGCCCGTCGAGCGAGCCGCCGGAGCCTGAAGGGGAGGAACGACGATCCGCATTCGCCGAGCCGCGACGCTGCTCGTCCTGCTCTTCACCTGCGCCGTCGAAGGGGGCGCGGCCGCGGCCCCGGCCGACCTCCTCCTGGTTCGCGGCAGGGTCTGGACCGCCGAGGCCTCGCAGCCGTGGGCGGAGGCGGTGGCGCTTCGCGGTGAGCGGATCGCCTATGTCGGCAGCTCGGCGGGGGCCGAGGCCTTCCGAGGGCCGAAGACCAAAGTGGTGGATCTCCGCGGTCGCCTGGTCCTTCCCGGCTTCAACGACGCCCACCTCCACCTGATGAGCGGAGCCCTGTCGCTCGAGCGTGTCGACTTGATCGAGGACCAGTCCGTGGAGGCGGTCCAGGCCCGGATCGGAGCCTTCGCCGCGGCGAATCCCGGGCGGCCGTGGGTGCTCGGACGAGGGTGGCTCTACGGGTCCTTCCCCGGGGGGCTTCCCACCAGGGAGCAGCTCGACACGGTTGTGTCCGACCGCCCCGCCTACATGGAGTGCTACGACGGCCACACCGGCTGGGCCAACTCCAAGGCGCTCGCGCTGGCCGGCGTCACGAGGGACACGAAGGATCCCGAGAGCGGCGTGATCGTCCGCGACCCAGCGACCGGCGAGCCCACCGGGGCGCTCAAGGAAGCGGCCACGGCCCTCGTCGAGGCGAGGATCCCGCTGCCCGATGCCGAGGCGCGCTACGCGCTCCTGCTCCGCGCGCTCTCCCTCCTCAACGCGCAGGGCATCACGTCGATGCAGGACGCGGGCTTTTCCGTGAGCGACCTCGACGTCGACGTCCCGCTGCTGGAGCGGGCGATTGTGGAAGGGAAGCTCACGGTGCGCCTCACGGCCGCCCTCAGCATGTCCCAGGGGGACGTGGAGGTTCCGATCGCGGCCGCGCAGCGCCTGCGGTCACGGCACGACGACCGCCTTCTCCGCTTCGGGCCGATCAAGGCTTTCGTGGACGGCGTCGTGGAGGCGAAGACGGCGGCCATGCTCGAGCCCTACCCGGGCGGCGGCACGGGCCTGCCGAACTGGACCCCGGACGCCCTCAACGCGGCGGTGGTGGCCGCCGACCGGGCCGGCCTCCAGGTGTGGCTTCACGCCATCGGCGACCGCGGCGTGCGCATGGCCCTCGACGCCCACGCGGCGACGCTCGAGGCCAACGGCCGCCGGGACCGGCGCGGGCGCATCGAGCACATCGAGACCATCTCGCCCGCCGACTACCCGCGCTTCAAGGCCCTGGGCGTGATCGCGTCGATGCAGCCGCTGCACGCAAACCCCGACCAGAACAACGCCGACGTCTGGAGCCGGAACGCCGGTCCCGACCGCGCGAGCCGGGGCTTCGGCTGGGGCAACCTCGAGCGCGCCTTTGCCCGGCTCGTCTTCGGCAGCGACTGGCCGGTCGTGACCTCGGACGTCCGCCGGGGCCTTTACTGCGCGGTGACCCGCAAGACACCGGAAGGGAAACCCGAGGGCGGCTGGCTCCCGGAACAAGCGGTCAGCCTCGAGAGCGCGCTGCGCCACTACACGGTGGACGCCGCCTACGCATCCTTCGAGGAGGACGAGAAGGGCCAGATCGCGCCGGGAAAGCTGGCCGATCTCGTGGTCCTCTCCGAGGACCTCTTCAAGGCTTCTCCAGAGGCGATCCTGAGGGCGAAAGTGGTCACGACCATCCTGGGGGGCAGGGTGGTCTACGCCGCTCCTTGAGCGGTCACCTCTTCCCTACCCGGGGAAGGAAGGCCAGCCCCACGGCGAGCGTCACGAGTGTCTCGGCGACGAGCAGCCAGGTCTCGTGCATGGCGGCGGAGGGGTTCTCGGCCGTGGGGGCGGGACGGAAGAAGAGAAGGATGGCCCCGGCAACGAAGCCGGTACAGAGGATCGCGGCCGCCCAGGCCGCGGGCGTTCCGCCCGGCATCCGATAGGGGCGGGCCTGGCCGGGCCGGCGGTACCGCAGCACGACGAAGGCCGGGAAGACGAGCAGGTAGGAAGCGAGGAAGCAGACGCCGGACAGCTTGAAGACCATCCAGAAGACGTTGTCCGCCCGGGAAGAGAGCGCGGCGTTCCCCAGGAGGAGGGCGGTGGCCAACACCCCCTGGATGACGAACGCCATGTACGGCGTGTCGTAGCTCGGGTGCAGGCGCCCGAGGATGGCGGGGGCCGAGCCTTCGGCCGCAGCCGCCGCCGCCACGCGGTTGACGCCCAGGCTCCAGGTCACGATGTTGGACACGCAGGCGTAGAGGAAGCCCACGCCGAGGAGCAGGACGAGCATCCCGCCCGCGGAGCCCCACTGCCGCCCCAGGATCTCGAGGGCGTCCCAGGTGCCTGTCACCAGGCTCAGCTCCGGGAGGGGCACGGCCCGGAGGATGCCCAGGACGCCCAGGGTGTAGACGAGGGCGATCACCAGGCCGGAGAGCAGGATCACCCGGGGCACGTCCTTCTGGGGGTCCTTCATCTCGTCGCCCGCGGAGCTCATCAGCTCGAACCCCAAGGCGTTGTAGAGCAGCACGGGCAGGAAGGTGAGGGAGTCGCTCCAGCTCGGGGCGAAGCGCCAGAGGGAGAAGTCGTTGGCGGGAGGACGGCCCGAGAGGAGCGAGGAGAGGCCGAGGATCCCCAGGCCGACGAAGATGGCCGCCTTCACGAGCGCCCCCAGGTTGGGCAGCCACTTGGACACGTCCAGGCGCACGACGCCGACCGCCACGGTGAGCCAGGTGAGGAGGATCGCGATGGCGGCCTGCAGCCAGGTCGCGGCCCAACCCTCGCGAAGGGCGGGTCCGACGTGCTGCTTCAGGAAGATCGTGTGGAAGGTGCCGGCGAAGACCATGTAGACCGAGGCCGTCCAGTAGGCGTTGTTGATCCAGTAGAACCACGCCGCGAGGCTGGCCCATCTCGGGCCCATCGCCTCGCGCACCCACACGTAGACACCGCCTTCCCCCGGCCACGCCGCCCCCATCTCCGCGGTCATGAGCCCATAGGGCAAGAAGAAGAAGACCATCGTGAGGGCCCACCAGGTGAACCAGGTCACCCCCATGCTCGCCGCGGAGGCGAGGGTGTCGATGGTGAGCACCGCGGAAACGGAGAAGAGCAGCAGGTCCGTGCGGCCGAGCACGCGCGCGAAGGCGCGGGCGCCGGCCTCGGGTACGGCGCCCGTCTCGGGGCTCACCGCGTCAGCCCCGCCGCGGGAGGATCTCGAGCACGGCCCGGAACGCCTCGTCGATGGCGGCGTCGGTGTAGGCGTAGGCCGCGGCGTCGGAGTTCGCGATCGCGAGAAGCCCGAAGGGCCGGCGCGCCCGGCGGCAGGGGGTCTCGCCGTTCTCGAGCCAGAACGGGTCCCAGAGGGAGTTGTACTGGTAGGCGTAGCCGTGGGGCCAGCGGTTCACGGTGATGGCGGCGATGTCGCGGGCGGGGTCGAGGCCGGCAGGCCCGAGCATCCGGACGAGCTGCTCGCGGATCTTGCGCTCGAAGGTCGTGAAGGGCGTCGCCAGCAGCTCCATCCGTCCGGCCGCGTGCTGCTCGCGGGCGGCCGAGCCGGGCTGGCAGGGAGTGCGCGCCAGGTGAAGGACGATGGGCCCTTCCGGGCTCCGCGTGAAGCGGTATTCCCCGACGCTCACGGGCAGGTTCAGGTTCACGACGCTGTGGTAGCTCCCGGGGGCGTAGATGGCGTGAACGCCCGCCTTCGCGAAGGCCTTCCAGTCCCGCAGGAGCACGCTCGTGTAGACGAGCGGGACCTTGACGGCGTAGGCCAGGGCCTCGCGCTGCTCCTCTGGCAGTTCCGGGCAGATGTAGGGGATCACGGTGTTCCAGCACGCGAGAACGCACCGCCGCGCGCTCACCCGCTCGAGCCGACCGCCGCGCACGTAGGCCACCTGGACGTCGCGAGCGGTGGCCGGTTCGCCCTGGTGCGTGACGCGCACCGCGGTGCTCTCCAGGCGCAGCCGGACCGGTGTCCCCGCCTCGTCGAGACGGTCGTAGTCGGCGCGAGCGGTGACGATGTCCTCCGCCGTCCGTCCCGGGATCGCGGCCGGGATCAGCCGTCGCACCAGCAGGCGCGCGATTGTCGCGTTGCCGTCGGGGAAGTGGAAGAAGTACGGCTCCTGCTCGCCATAGGGGACCGCGTCGAGGTTCATGCCCGGGCCCGGGCCGGCGTCGAGGCCCATTCCCTGGAAGCCCGGATAGCCCATGCCCCAGGCGTCCTGCGCGGGCACGGCATCGATGCCCACGCCGTACAGCGGGTGGGGCCCCGCCTCGAACAAGGCCAGCGCCTCGGAATGGCAGCCGGCCACCGTGGTGAGGAAGTCCGCGTAGCTCATGCGGGCGAGGCGGGCCTTCTTCTCGCCGGAGGTGAGCCCGGGCAGGTAGTCGACCCGCTCCTGCTGCAGACGAAGCAGGTCCCGCCGGGCCACCTCCGAGAGCGGGGCTTGAGCGAGAAAGGCCGCCCAGGCCTCGCTCGGCGACGGCGCCCCCGCTCCCGGAGGCTCGTCGTCGCCCAGCCAGCCGAGGCGGGGAGCGGGCAGCAGCCGGTCCGCGCCGAACGTCTCCCGGTCGAAGAAGACCCCCCGCCTCATCCCCAGGGAGGAATAGAGCCCGCGGTCCACGACCGATGGCCAGCGGCTCACGTCGACGCCCAGGTCGCGCACGAGGGACTTGGCGACCGGGCTCCAGGGCCCGGCGCTCTCGATGGCGAAGGTGCCGCCGTACCCGATCAAGACGCGGCCGTCCAGCGTGAACTCGTTGCGCCGCGCGTGGCCGCCGAAGTCGTCGTGGTTGTCGAGGATCAGGACGCGCGACGCGCGGCCCGCGACCTCGCGGAAGAAGTGCGCCGCGGCGAGCCCGCTGATCCCCGCTCCCACCACGACCAGGTCATAGCTCTCGCCCGTGTCCAGGGGCGAGCCGGCCGACTCCCAGAACTGGCCGTCCTTCAGGGCATGGGCGGCCTCGTAGGAGCCGTCGTGGCTCCCGCGCAGACCGGTGAGGCCGGGCGGGTAGTGTTCGCGGGCGGCGCGGTGCTGGTCGAGGGCCAGCAGGAGATCGGGGGCCAGCAGGACGCCCCCCGCGCCCAGCGCAACCCCGTTCAGGAAGTCGCGGCGGGCGACCTTTCGGTCGAGGCCCAGCGTGTGATCGCGCCGGTCGCTCATGGGCTCAGCACCAGCCGATCGGCTGTTCGTTGACCGCCGCTCTCTCTCGTCTGTCGCTCGGGAGCCATCGGTTCGCACCATCTTGGCCCAGCGGCGCCGGGGCCACAACCTCGGTCGCGTCGCCCGCGTCCGGCGGGGTGCTCGGGGCTACTTGGCCTTTCGCTGCTCCGCTTCCGACACGTCTGGACAGTCACGCTCTCGTCGGGCGAGCGTTCGCGTCCGTACGAGGTCGTCTCGCTCTTCGGCCGGCAAGGGCCGTGCTACGCTTGTGATGTGCAGCTGACGATCGAGGTCGAAAGGGAGATCGACGGCCGCTGGATCGCTGCTGTCGACCCGATCGGGGCTCTCGCGTACGGTCGGACTCGCGCCGAAGCGGTACGGAAGGCCAAGGCCGTCGCACTGGAAGTCATCGCCGACCGGCTCGCTCACGACGAGTCCCCGGTGACAGGCCGCAAGACCAGTCGATCCGTGCCGTTCGAAGGCGTTCGGTTTGTCGCCTGACTGGCCTTCCTCGAAGGCCAGCCGCGTCTACGCCGCACTCCTTCGCATAGGCTGGGCGCACGCGAGGTCCAAGGGCTCGCACAAGCTCCTCGTGCGCGACGGCTGGCCGCCCTTCCCCCTCGCGTTCCACGACCGGGAGGAGATCGGGCCCCGGATGCTCGCGCAGATCGCCAAGAGGACCGGTCTCCGGCGAGAGGACCTCTGAGCCGGCGAGCGTGCGAGAAGCAGGTACGGGTCCGGCCCGTGGAGGCGCTCGCTCACGCGGTCAGCCCCAGGCTCTCAAGAACAGCAAGCGCACCGCCCGAACCGGCCGTGGGCGCGCTGCACGTTCGGGCCCAGCTCCGGGCGTCGCGGCGGGCGACCTTTCGGTCGAGGCCCAGCGTGTGATCGCGCCGGTCGGTCATGGGCTCAGTACCAGCCGATCGGCTGTTCGTTGAGGTTGACGTAGACCTGCTTGACCTGCAGGTACTCCTCCGCTCCCCACGGTCCGAGCTCCCGACCGATGCCGCTCATCTTGTAGCCTCCCCACGGGGCCTCCACGTAGGTCGGCTGCATGTGGTTGACCCACACGATGCCGGCCTCGAGCCGCTTGACCATCCGCAGGCACCTGAAGATGTCGCGGCTCCAGACGGCGGCGGCGAGGCCGTAGCGGGTGTCGTTGGCGATCCTCAGCGCCTCGGCCTCGTCCTCGAAGGGGATCACGGACATCACGGGGCCGAAGATCTCCTCCCGCGCGATCGTGGCCGCGTTGTCCACGTCGAAGAAGATCGTGGGCTCCACGAAGTAGCCGCGCTGCAGGGCGGGGTCCTTGGGCCTCCCGCCCCCGACCGCGACCTTGGCTTCCTTCTTTCCGATCTCCTGGTAGCGCAGGACGCGCTCCATCTGCTCGCGGGAGACCACGGGTCCCATCTTGGATTCCCGGTCGAGGCCGCTGCCGAGCTTGATCCTCTTCGCCTTCTCGACCATGGCGTCGAGCATCTTCTTGTAGATGGGCCGCTCGACGAGGACCCGGCTGCCCGCCGAGCAGACCTCGCCCTGGTTGATGAAGACGCCGAAGAGCGCGCCGTCGACAGCCGCTTCGAAGTCGGCGTCGGCGAAGAAGATGTTCGGGGACTTTCCGCCCAGCTCGAGGCTCACCTTCTTCAAGGTGTCGGCGGCGGAGCGCATGATGGTCTTGCCCACCTCGACGCTCCCCGTGAAGGCGATCTTGTCCACGTCCCGGTGGGCGACGAGCGGCGCCCCGGCCGTCTCCCCGAAGCCGGTGACCACGTTCACGACGCCCTTCGGGAGCCCCGCGTCCTCGAAGAAACGGGCGAACTCGAGCAGCGTCAGGGGTGTCTGCTCCGCCGGCTTGATCACCATGGTGCAGCCGGCGCAGAGGGCGGGGGCCAGCTTCCAGGCGGCCATGAGCAGCGGGTAGTTCCACGGGATGATCTGGCCGGCGACGCCGACCGGCTCCTTGAGGGCGAGGGACATCGCGTTGTCGGGGACGTTCAGGACGTGGCCGTGGAGCTTGGTGGCGAGGCCGCCGTAGTACTCGAAGCAGGTGGCGACGTCGCCGATGTCGAACTCCGACTCGACGATGGGCTTGCCGGAGTTGAGCGTCTCCAGCTCGGCCAGCCGGGGGAGAGCAGCCCGCGCCTTCTCGGCCAGGCGGAACAGGATCCGCCCCCGCTCCTGCGCGGTCGTGTCGCGCCAGCCGCCGTCGAAGGCCCGGCGGGCGGCCTGGACGGCGCGGTCCACGTCGCCGGCGCCCGCGTCGGGCACGCGGGCCAGCGCCTCGTCCTTCGCGGGGTTCATCACGTCGAGGGTCTTGCCGGACCGGGCCTCCACCCACTCGCCGTCGACGAGCATCCGATAGCTCTGCATCGAAAGCCTCCTGGGGAGCGAGAAGGTTAACCCGAGGCCGCGTGCGAGGGAAAGGCGTTTGCCTTGGAGGCCGGGCGGCCTTATGCTGCTCGCAACTCCATGGCTGCGTACTCATTTTCGCACCCCTATCGTCCCGCGCCGCGGGACGACGCCGCCCGCTCCTAGCACCGCGCGCCACCGGGAGAGCTTCGCTCCGGGCGGAGCCTCCCTCCAGGGCTCGACCATGCGGTGGGCCGCGAGTGTCCCGCCCCCGCCGGAGGACGGAAGATGACGACGCACGCCGAGGAGCTCGACCGCTATCACCGGCAGAACCGCCGGAGCCTCGAGACGTACCGGAGGGCCGAGAAGGTCCTGCCTCTCGGGGTCTCGAGCAACTTCCGCACCTACGAGCCCTACCCCATCTACATCGAGCGGGCCCAGGGCTCGCGGATGTGGGACGTGGACGGGCGGGAGTACGTGGATTTCTCCATGTGCTTCGGCGCGCTGATGGTGGGCCACTCCCACCCCGTGCTGGTCGAGGCTCTCGCGAGAGCCGCCGCGGAGGGGACGCTCTACGGGATGCCCCACGACCGCGAGCTGCGCGCCGCGGAGCTCGATCTGCGAGCGGTTCGGCCTCGAGCAGATGCGCTTCACGAACTCCGGCTCCGAGTCCACCATGCACGCCTTGCGCCTCGCCCGCGCCTACACCGGGCGCGACAAGGTGCTGAAGTTCGAGGGGGCCTACCACGGCGGTCACGACACCGTGCTCGTGTCCGTGAAGCCGCCCGGGCCCAAGGTCGGCCACCTGCGCCACCCGAACCCCGTCCCCGTAGGGCCACGGCATCCCCGAAGGCTCCGTCGAGAACACGCTCGTCGCGCAGTGGAACGACATCCACAGCGTGCGGGAGATACTGGAGCGGAACGAGAGCCAGGTGGCGGCCGTCATCCTGGAGCCGGTCATGATGAACGTGGGCGTGATCGCGCCCCGGGACGGCTTCCTCCAGGAGCTGCGGGTGCTCTGTGACGAGTTCGGCTGCCTCCTGATCTTCGACGAGGTCAAGACCGCGGCGAAGCTGGCCTGGGGCGGGGCCCAGGAGCACTTCCGGGTGAAGGCCGACATCGTGTGCCTGGCCAAGGCCATCGGCGGCGGCTTGCCCCTCGGCGCCTTCGGGGCCCGGCGGGAGATCATGAACGAGATCGCCGCCTTCCGCTCCTTCCACGCGGGGACCTACGCCTCCAACCCCCTGGCCACCACCGCCTGCTCGACCGCGCTCGATAGGATCCTGACGCCGGAGGTGTTCCCGAAGGCGAAGGCCCTGGGCGAAGCCCTGGCCGAAGGGCACGGCAGGATCATCAAGAAGCACGGCCACCCGTGGTGCGCGGTGAACGTGGGCGTGAACGGCACCGTCTTCTGGCGCCCGACGCCTCCCACCAACTACCGCGAATGGCTCGACCAGGACTTCGACGCCTTCTGGCGCTACTGGCACATGAACCTGAACCGGGGCGTCATCCCCCAGGCCCAGAGCTTCGACGAGCAGTGGACCGTCTCGGTCCTCCACACCGAGAAGGACGTGGACCGGATGCTCGAGGTCTTCGACGAGATCGCCCGCGAGATGAAGTGAGGCCGGAGGGAGCATGAGCGCGATCGATCTGAGGACGGAGATCCCCGGGCCCCGGTCCCGCGAGCTGTGGGCGCGGCGGGAAGCGTCCGTGCCGCGAGGCCCCGCGAGCGCCACGCCGGTCTTCGTCGAGGAGGCACGCGGAGCGGTCCTCACTGACGTCGACGGGAACCGGCTCCTCGACTTCGCGGGGGGCATCGGCTGCCTCAACGTGGGCCATGCGAACGAAGCCGTGCTGCGCGCCGCCGCCGAGCAGCTCGCGAGGCTCACCCACGGCTGCTTCCACGTGACGCCCTACGAGGCCTACGTGACCCTCGCCGAGCGGATGAACCGGCTGGTCCCGGGCGAGTTCCCCAAGAAGACGCTGTTCACGAGCACCGGGGCGGAGGCGGTGGAGAACGCGGTCAAGATCGCCCGAGCCGCCACGGGCCGTCCGGCCATCCTCGCCTTCGAGGACGGCTTCCACGGCCGGACGCTGCTCGCCCTGAGCCTCACCTCCAAGGTCCACCCCTACAAGGCCGGCTTCGGGCCCTTCGCCCCCGAGATCTACCGCGTCCCCTACGGGTATTGCTACCGCTGCTCGTACAACCTCACTCATCCCTCCTGCGCCCTGCATTGCGTCCGCACTCTCGAAGACGTGTTCAAGCGCTACGTGGAGGCCGAGAAGGTGGCGGCCGTGGTGGTGGAGCCCGTCCTCGGCGAGGGGGGATTCGTGGTGCCGCCGGCGGACTACCTGCCGAGGCTGCGGGAGCTGACCGCGCGCCACGGGATCCTGCTCATCGCCGACGAGGTGCAGACGGGGTTCGGGCGCACGGGCAGGCTCTTCGCCGTCGAGCACACAGGCGTCGTCCCCGACATCCTGATCGCGGCCAAGTCCATCGCCGGCGGCCTGCCCCTGTCCTCGGTCACGGGCCGCGCCGAGATCATGGACGCCCCCGGCGTTGGCGGGCCTGGGCGGGACCTTCGGCGGCAACCCCGTCTCCTTGGCCGCCGCCCACGCCGTCCTCGATCAGATGGAAATGCTGCTCGAGCGCGCCGAGGCCGTGGGCCGCCGGGTCGCGGAGCGCGCGGCTTCCTGGAAGGAGCGCTTCGCCCTCGTGGGCGAGGCGCGGGGCCTGGGGGCGATGTGGGGAATCGAGCTGGTGAAGGACCGCCTCACGAAGGCTCCCGCCAGGGAGGAGACCGCCGCGGTCGCCAGGGCCTGCTACGAGCGGGGCCTCGTCACGATCACTGCCGGGACCTACGGGAACGTGATCCGGGCGCTGATGCCCCTCGTCATCCGTGACGAGGAGCTCGAGGAGGGCCTCGACGTGCTGGAGACGGCCCTCGCTTCGGTCTCGCGCTGAGCCGGCGCCGGCCCCCCTGCTATCCTCGGGGAACTCCGGGCTAGCGGATCCAGTCGAGAAACCGGTACCAGGCGCCGACGAGGGGCAGGAACCACGGGCGGCCGTCGTAGAGAGGGATCGCGGGGAAGGGCAGACCGCGGAAAGGATTCCGATCCTCCCGGCCCAGCACGAGATCGGCGGCGATGTCGCCCAGGTACGTCGCCATGGCGACGCCGTGGCCCCCGTATCCGAGCGCGTAGTGGAGGCCGTCGAGACGCCCGGCCCGCGGAAGCAGATCGGCCGTGAAGCACACGTTGCCGCTCCAGGCGAAATCGATGCGGACGTCGGCCAGGTCGGGGAAGACCGAGACCATGGCCTTGCGGAGGATGGCCGCGCTCGCCCGGGTGCTCGTGGGTGTCGCCGGCGTCCACTGGGCCCGCCCACCGAAGATCAGGCGGTGGTCGGCGGAGAGGCGGAAGTAGAAGAGGAAGCGCTTCGAGTCGAAGAGCACACGCCGGTGTGGGAGGAGGGCCGCGGCGCGCTCGGCTCCGAGCGGCGCGCTGGCAATGATGTAGGAGCCGACGGGGACCACGCGACGCCGCAGAGCCGGGACCGCAGCGTCCGTGTAGCCGTTGGTCGCCACGAGGACGTCGCCCGCACGGATGGTGCCTCCGGGGGTGGCGACACGGAAGCCCCCTGGGCCCCGTCGGACCTCGAGCGCCGGCACCCAAGGCCGCAGATCGGCCCCGGCGCCGGCGGCGGCTTCGGCGAGGCCCCGGACGTAGCGGAAAGGATGCAGGGCGGCACTGCGCCCGTCCAGGAGGAGGCCGTGGTAGAAGTCCGTTCCGACCTCGGCCCTCTGCTCGGAGGGTGGTAGCAGCCGGACGGGATGATCGAAATCCCGGGCCAGGACCTCTTGCTCCCGCCGGAGCCGCTCGAAGTGGGCCGGTTTGAAGGCCGCCTCCAGGTGGCCGCAGCGCTCGTAGCCGCAGTCGATGCTCTCTTCGGCGATCAGCTTCTCGAGGAACGCAATGGCGTGGAGCGAGGCGTCGAAGAGCGCGCGCGCCCGCTGGAGGCCGAACCGGCGGATGAGGTCCAGCGGAGAGACCTTGAGACCGGTGAGCACTTGACCGCCATTGCGTGAGCTGGCGCCCCAGCCGATGGACTCCCTTTCGAGGACGACCACGGACGCGCCGGAGCGCGACAGGCGCCGCGCGGCCGCGAGCCCCGTGTAGCCTCCGCCGATGACCACCACGTCGGCGTGATCGGGCAGGGGGAGGGGTTCCTGGGCTCGCTCCGGGCCCGCAGGCCACCAGTAGGGGATCTCCTGCATTGGCGAGGCCGATCAGGGATTGTAGGCGAAACGTGGGGCTTGGGGGCCGGCAGGTCGCCCTGCCCGGAGCTCACTTGCCGGGCCGGGTGGGCGGGGAGTAGTGTGCGCCTCGGATCACGCCGGGAGGGTGCTCATGCTGACCAGAAGAGACTTCACGAGGAGCGTCGCCGTGGCGGGGGCAGCCGCGGCTTTGGCTCCCTCGCGCGTTCTCGGCGCGAACGATCGCGTCCGCCTCGGCTTCATCGGGCTCGGCAACCGCGGAGACCAGGTGCTGGATGCGTTCCTCGTCCATCCGGACGCGGAAGTCGTCGCGATCTGTGACCTCTGGCAACCGTACGTGGACTTCGCGGGGAAGAAGATCGGGTCCGGCCCGAAGCAGTTCAAGGACTATCGGAGGCTGCTCGACCTGAAGGACATAGACGCGGTGGTCGTCTCCACGCCGGACCACTGGCACGCGCTGCAGACCATCCACGCCTTCCAGGCCGGCAAGGACGTGTACGTCGAGAAGCCGCTCTCGCTCTGCGTTGCGGAAGGGCGCCGGATGGTTGCGGCCGCGCGGAAGCACGGGCGGGTGACCCAGGTCGGCCTGAACCGGCGCTCCACTCCGTTCTGCAAGGAAGCGGCGGACCTCCTCCGAGGCGGGGCCATCGGGAAGATCACCGCCGTGCGTTCGTTCCACATCCAGAACGAATGGCCGAAGGGCATCGGCAACCCGCCCGACGAAGACCCGCCCGCCGGCCTGGACTGGGACGCCTGGCTCGGCCCCGCCCCCTTCGTCCCCTACAACCGGAATCGCGCTTTCTACCGCTTCCGGTGGTTCTACGATTACTCCGGCGGGCAGGTCACCAACTTCGGCGCCCACTTCCTGGACTTCACCCACTGGGCGCTCGGCCACGACGCGCCCCTCGCCGTCACGGCCATGGGCGCCAAGCTGGCGATCGAGGACAACCGCGAGATCCCCGACACGCTCGAGGCGCTCTTGCTCGTATCCCGGCGGGACCCTGGTCACCTTCTCGCAGTTCAACGCCAACGCCGCCCCCGCGGACCGCCGGCACTCCAACCTCGAGTTCCGCGGCACCCGGGGCACGATGTACCTCGACTACGGCGAGATACGAGGTCGTGCCGGAGGAGACCACGGACAAGACGTTCCCGGCCCTCACCCCGCTCGACCGGACGTTGAGCAGGGACTACCAGTCGGGCCGCAAGCCCTCGATCGAGGGGAGGAGCGTCGAAGGCGGCGACGGCACCTCTCTCCACGCCCGCAACTTCCTCGACTGCGTGCGCAGCCGCCAGCGCTGCACCTGCGACATCGAGACGGGCCACCGCAGCACGTCCGCCGCCCTGATCGCCAACATCGCGCACAAGACGAGGGCCTGGCTCGAGTGGGATGCGGAGAGCGAACGCTTCACCAACAACCCGGACGCGAACCGGCATCTCGCGTATCGCTATCGCGCACCGCACGAGCTGCCGAGTGCCTAGCCGGCCCGGACTGCCCAGGAGTCTCCCCATGCGCGAAGCACAACGATCCCGCCGCCGCTTCCTGGGGGCCGCGTCCGCGGCGGCCTGCTCCGCGGCCCTCGGTTCGCCGGCCGGAGCCCATGCGTTGCCGGCCCATCCCAGCGCGGCCCCGGCGCCTGGCCCCTACGCCGGCAAGCTCTGCTTGTTCTCCAAGCCGCTCCCCGACATGGACTGGCGACGCCTGGCCCGGAGCACGAAGCGCCTGGGCTTCGACGGACTCGACCTCACCGTCCGCAAGGGCGGCCACGTCCCGCCCGAGAGGGCCGCCGAGGACCTTCCGCGGGCGGTCGCGATGGCTCGCGAGGAGGGCCTCGACGTGCCGATGATCACCACGGGGCTGACGTCGGCCGACGACCCGACGGCTCGCGCCATCCTGGAGACGGCGGCTGGGCTCGGGATCCCGTTCTTCAAGCCGGGTTACTACATGTACGCGCTCACGGACGTGCGCAGGGAGCGGGAACGGGCCGGCCTCGAGTTCGGCCGCCTGGTGGAGCTCGCCACGCGGTGCGGGGTCCAGGCGGGCTACCACAACCACTCCGAGTACGTGGGCGCGGCTTTGTGGGACGCCGCGAGCTTCATCGAACCCCTGGACCCTCGATGGGCAGGCTACTACTTCGACCCGCGTCACGCGGTGGCGGAGGGCGGCGCGGGCGCCTGGAAGACGGCTTCCCATCTGGTCGCCAGCCGCTTGAAGATGGTGGCGGTCAAGGACTTCCGCTGGGAGAAGACCGCCGGCGGCTGGCAGGACGCGAACTGCCCGCTCGGAGAAGGCATGGTGGACTGGAAGTACGTCTGCGGCGTGCTCTCCCGGGCCGGCTTCCAGGGTCCGATCTCCCTGCACCTCGAGTACGAGGTCCCCGGCCCCACGACCACGGCCCACGAAGAGAAGATCCTGGCCGCCGCGCAGCGGGACCTGGGATTCCTGAAGGAGCGCCTCCGCGAAGCCTACGGAGTCGCGTAGCCGATGGCACGCGTGACGCGGCGCCATTTCCTCTCGGTGTCGGCCGCCTCGGCCGCCGCCAGCGCCTCACCGGGCCGCCCCTCCCCCATCCGCGTCGAGCACGTCTCCTTCGGCTACGAGGACTTCCACTATCGGGTCCCCATCAAGTTCGGCGGGGTGGTGGTCGACCGCGTCACGCTCCTGAACGTCGACTGCGTCGTACGCACCGCGACGGGCGGCGCCACGGAGGGCTTCGGATCGATGCCGCTCGGCAACGTCTGGGCCTTCCCTTCGAAGGCGATGCCGTACGACACGACCCTCGCGGCAATGAAGGCCCTGGCCGAACGCGTCGCGAAGCTGACCGCGGCCTGCCCGGAGCGCGGCCATCCGATCGAGCTCAACCGCCTGCTGGAGCCCGCCTATCTCCGTGCCGCCGACGAAGTCTCCAGGGAGCTCGGTCTCCCGGAGCCGATCCCAAAGCTCGCGACGCTGGTCGTGGCGAGCCCCTTCGACGCCGCCGTCCACGACGCCTACGGCAAGGCGCACGGCCTCAACTGCTACCGCACCTACGGCCCCGACCACCTGCCCCACGACCTCGAGCACTACCTCGGCGCCGGTTTCGGGGGGGAGCGCCTCGGCCGCTACGTCCTCGCCGACCCGAAGCCGCGGCTGCCGGTCTATCACCTGGTGGGCGCGGTGGACCCGATCCTCGAATCCGACCTCGGGCAACGATTGGGCGACGGCCTGCCGCAGACGCTCGCGGAGTGGATCTACCACGACGGCTTGACGCACCTCAAGGTCAAGCTGAACGGCGACGATCTCGCCTGGGACGTCGAGCGCGTCGTGCGCGTGGACCGCGTGGCCGGCGAGACGCAAGGCCGGCGCGGCGTGAAGAGCTGGTTCTACTCGCTCGATTTCAACGAGCGCTGCCCCAACGTGGGCTACCTGGTGGACTTCCTGCACCGCGTGCGGGAGAAGACGCCTCTGGGTTTCGAGCGGATCCAGTACGTCGAGCAGCCCACGGCCCGCGACCTCAGAAAGCACCGCTCGAACGTCATGCACGAGGCGGCGAAGCTGCGGCCGGTGGTGATCGACGAATCGCTGACCGACCTGGAGAGCCTGGTCCTCGCCCGGGAGATGGGCTACACCGGCGCCGCCCTGAAGGCGTGCAAGGGCCAGTCGCAGGCTCTCCTGATGGCCGCCGCGGCGCAGAAGTTCGGGATGTTCCTCTGCGTCCAGGACCTCACCTGTCCCGGCGCCTCGCTCGTCCACTCGGCCGGGCTCGCCGCCCACGTCCCCGGAGTCGCCGCCATCGAGGCCAACGCTCGCCAGTACGTTCCCGCCGCCAACCGAGCCTGGGAGGCCCGATTCCCGGGCCTCTTCCGAATCACCGACGGCACCATGGACACCTCCACCCTCACCGGACCGGGCCTGGGCGCGGTGTAGAGGCACGGGCGTGCGGGCGCCGACGCATGGTACGCTGCGAGGCGAGTGGAGGTTCCGCCAGGCATGCCTGACACCGGCCCCAGCGGTAGCGGCATCTCCCGTGGGCTCACTATCGCGTGCTTCCTCACGCTCACGACACCCGCTGCGCAGCTTCGAGCCCTGGAGCCGCCCGACCTTCCCGAGTACGCCCGCGCCTTTCATCGCGGGGACTACGCCCGGGCCATGGCCCTCTCCTCGGCGCAGGTGAAGGCTCGACCGTCCGACGTGCAGGCGCAGATCGTCCTCGCCCGCGCCGAGGCCGCAACGGGCCGCTTCGATGCGGCGTACGCGGGCTTCCGCCAGGCCTTCCGCCTCGACCCCCACAGCGTCGACGCCCTCTACTACCTGGGGGTGACGGCCGGCGTGCTCGCTCAGGGCGAGTACGAGCGCCTCCTCGCCCTCGCCCCGGGGTCGTCCCGCGCGCACCAGCTCCGGGGGCAGTCCTACCAGGCGCAGGGCCGGGCGACCGAGGCGGAAGCCGAGTTCAAGGCGGCGCTCGAGGCCGGCCCTCCGACGGCGGAGGTGCTGGCCGCGCTCGGCGACCTCAGTCGGTCGAAGCTCGCTCTTGCCGAGGCGCGCGCCTACTACTCCCGGGCCGTCGAGCTGTCGCCCGGCAACTACGACGCGCTCTACGGCATCGGCGCCTGCGATTCCTACGCCGGAGAGCACGTCAGGGCCGTCGACTTCTTCCGTCGCGCGCTGCGGACAGAGCCCGATTCCGCCCCCGCCCGTCTGGCCCTCGGCATCTCGCTGCTGCAAGCGGGCCAAACGACGGCGGCGGTGACGGAACTCCAAGAAGCGGCGAGGCTCGAGCCCCGGATGCGCCAGGCGTACTACCAGCTCGGAAGGGCCTATCAGTCCCTGGGGCGGTCCCGCGAGGCGGAAGCGGCGTTCGCCAGGGTCCAGGAGCTGATCCAGCAGGAGCGGAAGGGCGCCGAGGACCGCTTCGACCCGGGCTCCCTCCCCCGTTAGAGTCTCCGTGCCATGAAAGTTCTCTGCGCGCTCGGCCTGCCGCTGCTGCTCCTCCTGGCAGACGGGCACCCCCTGCCCCCGACCCTCGTCGCACCCCCGCCCTCGCCCTTCGCCGCGCCCGGCGTGACCTTCGCCGACGCCACCCGCGCCGCGGGGCTGGCCTCCTTTCACCGTCGGTCGGGCAGCGCGCTCAAGGATTACATCCTGGAAGCCAAGGGCGGAGGGGTGGCAGTCACCGACTTCGACGGTGACGGCTGGCCGGACGTCTACCTCGTCAACGGGGCCACCTTCGCCGCCCTGCGGGGCCAGGAGGAGGCCCCGCCCGCCGCCCTCTTCCGGAACAACCGCGACGGGACCTTCACCGACGTCACCGCCCCGGCCGGCGTCGCCGACCTCGGCTGGGGACAGGGCGCCTGCACGGGTGACTACGACAACGACGGCGACGAGGATCTCTACGTCACGAACTTCGGGCCCAACCGGCTCTATCGCAACGACGGCCAGAGTCGCTTCACCGAGATCGCCGCCGCATCCGGGGTGACGCTCGGTGGCTGGTCCACCGGCTGCGCCTTCGGCGACTACGACGGCGACGGCCTCCTGGATCTGTTCGTCGCCGGCAACATCATTCTCGACCTCGACCGCCTCCCGCCGGCGCCGTCCCAAGCCGCCTTCGGCGGCGTTCCGCCTTCCTCTCAGGCGAAGACGGAGACCACGTCCGGGAGCATGCAGGCCCCCTACCGCCCCGGCATGGCGTACTGCGAGTACCGCGGCGTGCCCGCCATGTGCGGCCCCAAGGGGCTCAAGGGCGCGCCCGACCACCTCTTCCACAACAACGGGGACGGGACGTTCGGCGAGGCGAGCGTCAAGGCCGGCGTCGCCGACCCGAGCGGGTACTACGGCCTCGGCGTGGCGTTCTTCGACTTCGACGACGACGGCCGGCTCGATCTCTTCGTGGCCAACGACTCCTGCCCCAACTACCTCTACCGCAACCGCGGCGACGGCACGTTCCAGGACGTGAGCTTCGCCTCGGGAGCGGCCTTCAACGAGGCCGGCCAGGAGCAGGCCCACATGGGAGTCGCGGTGGGAGACTACGACCGCGACGGCCGCGACGACCTGCACGTCACGAACTTCGAGAACGACGCGAACATCCTCTACCACAACGACGGCAGAGGCCTCTTCTCCGAGGCCACCTACCCGGCCGGGTTGGGCATCGCCAGCGTCCCGTTCGTGGGCTGGGGCACGAACTTCCTCGACTACGACAACGATGGATGGCTCGACCTGTTCGTGGCCAACGGCCACGTGTACCCGTTCGTGGACCGGTTCGACTGGAACACCTCGTACGAGGAGCGGGCCCTGCTCTTCCGGAACGTGAAGGGCAAGTTCGTGGAGGTGGGTCGGGCCGGCGACGGCCTCGCGGCCCTTCGGAGCATGCGGGGATCGGCGACGGGAGACCTCGACAACGACGGCGACCTCGACATCGTCGTCAACCCCATCGACGGCGAGCCCCTCCTCCTGCGCAACGACGGGGGAAACCGCGCGGGCCACTGGCTGAGGCTCTGCCTCGTGGGCGACCCGAAGCAGCGCTGCCCGCGCGACGCGACCGGGTCCGTGGTCTTCCTGACCTCGGGCGGGGCGCGCCAGCGCGGCGATGTTGCAAGCGGGAGGAGTGTCGTGTCCCAGTCCGACCGGCGCGTGCACTTCGGGCTCGGCCCGGCCGCTCGTGTCGATCGCCTGGAGGTCCGCTGGGCCAACGGGCCCACGGTGGCGTACGAGGTGTCGGCGATCGACACGGAGCTCCTCATCGACCAGGCGCGCGGCGTCATCCCGAGTCCCGAACGGCGGAAAGCCGTTCGCCTTGAGCAATGATCTGTCACCTGAGGAGCCCGGTCATGCAATGCGACGAGGGGTCCGCAATCTCGGCGGATCCCTCGGGACCCGCCTCCCGGGGGTCCCTCGGGATGACAAGGTCGTCGGCCGGTGAGGCCTCACGTGCGCCGCCTCGGGCTCGCCCTTCTGGCGTTCGCGCTGCTCCCGGCGGCCGCCCCGCCGCCCGCCCCCGAGGCGGTCCGCCTCGTGGACGTGACGGACATCCTCGGCGTCGACTTCCGCCACGTGTCCTCTGCCACCTCTCAGAAGTACCTGCCGGAGACGATGGGCTCCTCTACCGCAACGAGGGCGGCGGCCGCTTCCGCGACGTCACGAAGGAGGCGGGAGTCGCCAACCCCGGGGGAAAGTCCCTGGGCTTCGCGATGGCCGACTTCGACGGCGACGGCCTCACCGACGTCGCCCCTGACCAGATCCTGACGGTCACGGAGCCGGAGACGGATCCCCCTCAGGGCTCCCGGCCGTAGCCGTCGTTCATCCTCTCTCCCCGCACTACATGTCCCCTCAGTCAACGAATTCGTATCGGACCTTCATGCGGTCGTAAGCGGATCGGGCTCGCTGGTCCCGTGTGAGGAGCGTCGCTCCCGCGTGTCGTGCGGTCGCCGCGATGAGCGCATCGTAGATGGCTCCCCCGGCCAGGCCGGCTCGGGCCGACGTCAGGACGAGCTCGAGGTGGGCGCGTGCCGGAAGGACCAGCGGGGCTTCCGGGAAGCGCTCGGCGAGAAAGGTCGCCACGAGATCCGCCGGCGCGCGGTGGGGCGGCGGAAGGCGCGTCAGGACGGAATATGCCTCGACGAGGACGTGAGCGGGCACCCGAGGCTTGCGGGCGAGGGCCGCGGCTGCCGACCGGTGGCCCTCGTGCCAGCTCGCGAAGCCGGCCACGACCACGCTCGTGTCGACAGCGATCACCGGCGCGCCCGCTCGATCGTGGCCCTCACGAGCTCGTCGGTCAGGGGTGGCAGCTCCTCCGCCGGCACCGCGACCGGGCCTCCGGCGCGTCGCGCCAGGGACATGGGCACGGACGCCGGCTCGATCTCGATCCGCCCGTCCCGTTCCCGGATCTCGACGAGCCGCCCCTGCTCGAGGCCGAGACGGACGCGAAGCGGCTTAGGGATGACGACGCGGCCGGCGGAGTCGATGGCAGATCTCATGGCATAATGGTACCAGAACAACTGACACTCGGACGGTGCCCGCAGCCCATCGAGTGGATCGAGGACGTTCCGGCTACTACGGCCAAGAGCAGCGGCGCTCATTCGTACCCGGACGCGGATCGGGCGACGGTCAGCGTCCGGCCCGACTTCGCCGAGCGCAGGCACGCGTCCATCACCACCTGCGTGCGGAGCGCGACTTCGCCCCAATGCGGGTCGCGGCGGTCGCTGGCGACGAGAGCCGAGAACGTGCGGAACATGTTGGTTTCCTGGGCGGTGGGGTGGCTGTTGCTGTACTCGGGGACGACGACCTGCCGGGTGCGGCGCTGCATGTCGAAGTCGCAACCGTCGATCTGGAAGACGGAGTTGGTGACGTCGAAGCGCACCTCGTCGCCGAAGAAGGGGAGCACGAAGTCGGAGACGTGGACGAGGCCCTTCGTGCCGCTCACGGTGGCCCACTGCTCGTTCTCGGTCTGGAAGGAGCAGTACAAGGCCGCCGACACCCCGCCCGGGAAGAAGAGCTCGGCGGAGAACTCGAACGGGACCTTGTCCGGGCGGTCCGGCCGGCCGGCCTCGGCGAGCAGGCGGGCGCTCACCGTGGTCGGCAGCTCGTACTTCATCACCCACAAGGCGAAGCGAATCGTGTACCAGCCGAGGTCCCCCAGGCAGCCGTGGGGCTCGAGCCGGCTGTCGCCGCGGATGTTCTCCTGCAGGAACCCCTCGGGCGCGTTGAAGCTGAACTGCGCGGCGATGCGGCGGAGGCGCCCGACGCTCTCGCCGTCGTCGAGCGTCCGCCGCAGGGCATCGAGCCTCCGACTGTGCATGAACATCACGCCATCCATGAACTGCACGCGGTGGCGATCGCAGGCGGCGAGCATCTCGCGAACGTCGACGGCGGTGACGCCAACCGGTTTCTCGACCAGGACGTGCTTGCCCGCGCCGGCGGCCTTGAGGACCCATTCCTTCCGCAGTCCGGTGGGAAGCGGGAGGTAGACTGCGTCGACGTCCGGCCGGCTCAGCAGCTCTTCGTAGCTGCCGACGGCCGCGGGCGCGCTCGGCATCGGGCAAGCGGCCTGACACTCGGCGATGAAGTCCCGGCTGCGATCCATCCTGCGGCTGGCGACGCCGGTCAGCGTCGCGTTGCCGGAGAGGGCGATGGCCTGCCAGTTCTTCCGGGCGATGCCCGCGGTTCCGAGAAGGCCCCAGCGACAAGCACCGGTTCCCATGATGCCCATCCTCTCCGGTACGAGACGCACCGCCGCGTCGGCGCCATCAGCCTAGCGGGTTTCTCCGGTCGGGCGCAACGGGCGCGTGAAGGGCCTCCGGGTCGCCTCCGGGGCGAGAGCTCGCGGGTTCTCGTGACGCGGGTCGAGTACTCGCCGCAGAAGAGCGTGCGATGCTGGCCTGGATCGGGGATCTGGTCGCTCTGGGGGGCGAGCAACCCCAAGTCGATCGTCAACCGCGCTTGGAGCCAGAGCGGGAATCGTAGGACCATTCCGGATGGAGAGGACCGATGGTGGAAGCGTTGCTGATTGCATTGGCCGTGTCGAACCCGAACGCGGGCACCGACGCCACCGCGGAGGCTTCCCGGATGGCTCGGAGGGCGGTGGCCGAGAAACTCGCGATTGCCGAGGAGCGCGTCTCCGTCGACACGATCGAGGCCGTCGACTGGCCGGACAGCGGCCTGGGGTGTGCGGTCAAGGGGGAAGTGACGCAGCCGGTGATCACGTCAGGCTACAGACTCTCGATCCGGGCCGCTGACGAGACGTACGAAGTCCACGTGGGCGCGGGGCATGCCCGGATCTGCTCGGGAGGCGCCGGGCCTGCGGGGAACTTCCTGGCCGCTGGGCTGAAGGTGGCCGGAATTGCCCGCAAAGACCTCGCGGGCCGCCTCGGCGTCGAACCTCGGGAGGTGCAACTCCTCTCGATGAAGCCGATCACCTGGCCGGACCGGAGCCTGGGTTGCCCGAGCCCTGATGGGTCGCGAGAGCCCGTCCCGACGAAGGGCTTCGTCCTCACCCTGAAGGCGCGTGACAAGGAGTACACGTATCACGCCGACACGGAGCGCGCCGTGGCCTGTCCGAAGGACTGAGTCGCGAGCACTCCCCAGCCGAGCGAGGGCCGCACGCGGCGCGGCCGTGCGGCCCTCTTGCGAGAGCGCCTCGGTCGGGATCAGTTGGCTTTCAGACGCACTCCGTCGGCCTTGGCCCGCAGCAGGAAGTTCGGCCTCGTGCACCGGTGACCCCTGGTGCCGTGGCCGTCGTCATGGACGGTGAACCCCGCCACCAGCGCCGTCCAGGTTCCCGCCAGGGGTGTCGCCACCTCGGTCCTCTCGGGACTGTCCAGGGTGCCTCCGGGAGGCGCCCCCGTGGCACCGACGACGAGGGCCCCGTTGGGGTCGACGAGGTACAAGTCGAGGTCGTCGGTGGGGTAGCTGGCCCAGTCCTTGTCCCAGAAGGTCTCGACAGTCAGGTTGGCGGCCGCCGTCGGCACGTCGAACTCGATTACCTTGACCTCGCCCTCCGCGACCGTGCCGACAGCGGTTGGCAGGCCCTGTAACGAGCGCTTTCGCTCGATCACGAGGTCGGCCGAGATCCGGCCCGCGTTGGTCCAGTCCCCCTGGATGGCCAGGCGGAGGAGGCCCGACTGGGGGTTGGCCACCTTGATGGTGGTGTCGGTGCCGACGAATTCGAAGAATCGCTCGCGCAGGAAGGACGTGGGAGCGTCGGCGACCGCGATCAGGAGGTCGTCGCCGAACAACTGGTTCTGGCCCGCCGGCGGCTGCTCCGGAGCGACGTTCTTGATGGTGATCGTGAACTCGTCGGTGCGATTGTCCACGGGAACGAACACCTGCCGGACCTGGCCTGGCTTCAGATTCGTCACGTGCGCCGAGTACTTGTCGTTCCAGAAGGCGATCGGCGGGAAGCCCAGCAACAGCGTGTTGAGGACGACGCTCGGAGAGCCGATGCCGGTGGCCAACCGGCCGTTCACCTTGCCCGTGAGCAGGAGATCGAGGGACTTCGAGACGTCCAGGAAGCCATTACCCTGATCGATCCGGCCTGAGCCGTCCCCGAGGATCGCGGGGTTGGCACCCTGGGAAAGCGCGTTGCGGATGTGCGTAGCCGAGGCGAGGGGCGCTCCCTTGCGCAGAAGGGCCGCGGCGCCCGCGGCGGTGGGGGACGAGAACGACGTCCCGGACACGATGGAGAAGGGCGCCAGGGCGGTCCCGGCGACACAGGCTGCGCTCAGCGAGGTCGCGCTCAACCGACAGCTTCCCTGGGCGAAGTTGGCGAATCCCGGGCTGGTCAGCTCGGGATCGAAGCGACCGTCCGCCGTGGGGCCTCGCGAGCTGAAGTAGGCCGTCTGGGTCGCGGTCGAAGGACGGTAGAGATCGCCGGTCCCCACTCCGAACTGCACGTCGCGCAGGACGCGCTCGTGCGGGGCGGTGTTGGCCGCGCCCAGCGTGAGCGACCCGAAGCCGGTGCCGGGGCTGCCGCCGGTCATGGCCGGGAACCCGTCGTTGCCGGCGGAGGTCACGAGCGTGATGCCTTCCTTCAGCATCTTTCGCGTCAGCTCGTCCTCGAGGTCGCGTCCCGCGAAGAGGGTGGAGCCGCCAAGGCTCATGTTCACGACGTCCAGCTTCAGCGAGTCGTAGCGGAACGGATCGTCCTCCGTCCCCGTGCCCCCCACGGGCACAGAGGGCACGCCCGCGTTGTAGTTGTGGCGGAGCGTGATGGCTCGATCCATGGCCGCGATGACCGTGGCCTCGCTCGTCGAGTCGCTGGCGGCAGGGAACACCTTGAGCGCATAGATCCTGGCGCCCGGCGCCACGCCCACGATCGGGATCAGCGCCTGGGTCGCGGGGTTGCACGGCACGTTGAAGGGAGGCGCCGCGCAGTCGAACACGCTGTCCGGGGCGTGGATCTTGAGCGAGGCGACCATCCGCGGGAAGAACTGGCTTCCCGGCGGCGGGACGACCTTCGGGACGATGAAAAGGGCGTTTCCGGCGATCACGGTTCCTACCCAGGTTCCGTGAGGGCCGTTGAGACGGCTGGTGGGGCTCTGCGCGTTCGCGTCGGTCACGAGTTGCTCGCCGCCGATCACGGTGCCCGGCCGCAGCGCCGCGACCACCGGGGAGTTCGTGGTACCGCTGTCGATGACGCCCACGATCACGCCATCGCCGAAGTTGCCCGCTGCCTGTAGCGCTGTGGCGCCGATGAGCGAGTTGTTGAAGAGGTAGTCGGCGGGCGCGACCCCGGGAACCCTGGCGGCGCCCACCGCCGCAACCCCCTCTGCTTCGGAGGCCACCGAGCCGGAGAGCTTGTTCCCGGGTCCGCCCGTCTCCGTCCTCGGAATGGAAACGACGTTGTCCCGGTAGACCTGGATTCCCTGCAGGGCGAGCAGTTCCACCAGCTTCTCCTGAGGCACCGATGCCGCCACGGCGTCGACGTTCTCGTACTGGCGGGTGACCTCGCCCCCCATGTTGTCGACGGCGGCGAGGAACCAGTCGTAAGGCTTGGCGACACGAACGATGATCCTCTCGGTCTTGCCCGCGGCTTCGGCAGGACCCAGCCCGAGCACTGGGAAGAACCCCAGGCCCAAGGCAAGACACCACCTCGATCCGAACCCCTTGCGCATCCCGAACCTCCGGTTCTTCTGACGGCTCTCGTGAGATACCGACGTGAACGCACGCGCCGGCTGTGGATTTGAGGGCTGATGACGACCAAGTTCTGGACTGGGCGAGAATGTCCCACTGCGTGAGACGATGTCAAGCCCCGTGCCGTCGTTCTGTGGGGTCCGGGTGCCTCCCTCATCCCTCGGGCCAGAAGAGGCGCATCTTCCCGCGCAGGAACTCCGCGCTGCGCTTCAGCTGGTCCACCCCCTCGACGCCGTCCTCGATGCTGATCCACCCGTCGAAGCCCGCCGCCCGCAGCTCGGCGAAGATGGCGTCGTAGTCGTTCAGGCCCTTGCCGATCTCGCCGTGGGACAGGCGCTTCGCGTAGCCCACCGAGTTCTCCTCCCGGCGCAGGTCCTCGATCGTGCCCGCGGCGAGGTACCGGTCGGAGGCGTGCATGCTCACGACCCGGTGGCGCACGCGGCGCAGCAGCTCGAGCGGGTCCTCCCCGGCAAGGAGCGTGTTGCTCGGGTCGTAGTTCACCCCGAAATGCGGGGAGTCGATCCGCTCGACGAGTTCGCAGAAGACGTCCATGGCCTGGGCGAACTCCGGGTACTGCCAGTAGTCGTCCTTGTAGTGGTTCTCGATGACGAGCGTGATCCCGGCCGCCGCGGCGTGGGGCAGGCACGCCTCGATGCCGTCGGCCGCGTAGCGAAGGCCCTCTTCGCGCGACAGCTCGGGGCGGCGCTGCCCCGACAGGACCCGGCAGGTGCGGCACCCCAGGGCTGCCGCCATGTCGATCCAGGCCTTCTCCTTGTCGACTTGCTGGCGCCGGTAGTCGGCGTCCGGGTGGGTGAAGTCGGGGGAGCAGCACAGCATCGGGATCGACAGCCCGCGGTCCTCGACGAGGCGCCGGTACCGTCCCCACGCGGAGGGCTGCCGCAGGTCCAGGAAGCCGCTGTAGAACTCGAGCCCATCGATGTCGAGCTCACCCGCCATCTCGACCCAGCGCTCGAGGGGAAGCGAGCCGTCGACGCACAGCCCCTGCATCCAGGCCTTGGGGAACGCCGCGAGCTTCGGCATCAGCGGATTACCTTCGGAGGGTTGCGGCCGATCACCGGGAACTGGGCCAGCTCCACCACGCTGCCGCTGATGGGCCGGCTCTCGTCCCCGATCCAGTAGACGGCGGCGGCCGCCACTTCCTCGGGGAGGATGAGGCGGCCGGCGGGCGCGAAGACCTTCGGGACCTTCGTGTACCAGTCCGGGGGGTTGCCCTGCTTCTCCTGGACGCGCTTCTCGTTCTCGGTGAGCACCCAGTCGGGGTTGATCTGGTTGACCCGCACGCCGTGCTCGCGGTGCAGCGTGTCGCCGAGGTTGCGGGTCAGGGTCATGAGCGCGCCCTTGCTCGCGCTGTAGGCGACGAACGTGGGCTCGCCGGACCAGGCGTTGATGCTGCCGATGTTGAGCACCGCGCCCCGCGCGCGGGCGAGCTCCGGCAGCGCGGCCCGGATCAGGAGCAGCGGCGCGCGGACGTTGACCGCGATCACCCGGTCGAAGGCGGCGGCGTCCGTCGTCTCGATCGTGCCCCGCTCCACCCGGGCCGCGTTGTTGACGAGGGCGTCGAGCCTGCCGAAGGCGCGGAGCGCGGCCTGGACGAGCCGGGGCGCCGCCTCGGGATCGAGAAGGTCCTCGATGTGGAGCGCGGCCGCCTCTCCCAGGGAGCCCGCCACGGCTTCCCCCAGGTCCCGCTCGAGGCCGTGGACGAGGACGCGCGCGCCCTCCGCCACGCAGCGGCGGGCGATCGCCTCCCCGATGCCGCTCGTGCTGCCGGTGACGAGGACGACCTTGCCCTCGAGCCTCACGTCCGGGCCCCTTCGAGCGCGCGCACCCGCGCCACGACGTCGCGCAGGATCGCCTCGAACTCGTCCCCGCTGGCGAAGCGGTCGGCCTGGATGGCGAGGGGCGCCCCGATCACGACCGAGCGGGCCCCGCGGCGGACGGTCTCCAGGGCCTGCTCGATCGAGAGCCCGCCGACCGCCTGCACCGGCAGGTCGACCGCGGCGACGACGGCGTCGAGGTCGTCGAGCGGCGAGACCCCGCGGACGTAGCGCCGCTCGTCGAAGCCGGTGTGGACGATGATCCAGTCGACACCCAGGTCCTGCATCGCCCGCGCGTCTTTGGCCTTGTCCTCTGCGCCGAGCACGTCGGCCATCACCTCGCCGCCCATGCCGTGCGCCACCTTGACCATCTCCTTGACGGACGCCCAGTGGGCACGGCTCATCACGACCACGTGCGTCGCACCCGCCCCGAGCATCATCTCGGCCTCGAGCCCCGCCCCGTCCATCGTCTTGAGGTCGGCCACGATCGGGACGCCGGGAAACTCCTTCCGCAGCGCCTTCACCGCGTGGAGGCCCTCGCCGAGGATGAGGGGTGTTCCCGCCTCCAGCCAGTCGACGCCCGCGCGCCGCGCTCCCCGGGCCAGCTCGAGGGCCTCGTTGGTCGTGGTGAGGTCGAGGGAGACCTGCGTCGTGACGGGGCCGGGCATGGACCTCACCCCTTTCTCGTGATCAGGACGGCCTTGACGATCTCGCCGTGCTCCATCTTCGCGAAGGCGGTCTTCCAGTCCCGGAGCGGGAAGACGCCGCCCACGAGCGGCGCGACGTCGAGGGCGCCCGAGGTGAGGAGCGCGATCACCCGCTCCCAGACCGGCCAGTTGTGGCTGAAGCTGCCCTGCAGCCGCACCGCCTTTTGCACGATCGGGTCGAGCGAGACGCCGAGGGGTTGAGGCCCCCAGCCCACCTTGGTGATGAAGCCGGCCGGGCGGACGAGCTCCATCGCCTCGACGAGCGCGGCCGAGTGGCCCGAGGCGTCGACCACCCCGTCGACGCCCGCCCCGTCGCGCTCTCGGGCCCAGGCCCGGAGCGACTCGCTGCCGCTGCGGAAGCGCAGGCACCGGTAGGCGACCCCCACCTCGAGACGGCGCTCGTCCGCCTCGAGTCCCACGAGCGCCACCTCGGCCCCGCGGAGCCGGGCCATCGCCGCGCACAGGATCCCGATCGGCCCGGGGCCGAGGACGACCACGCGGTCGCCCGGCTTCACGTCGCTGTTGACCGCCACCGCGCTGTACGCGACGCAGGCCGGCTCGGTGAGGGCGGCGTGCTCGTCCGGGACGTGGCCGGGAAGGCGGTGGAGGATGCGAGCCGGGACCGGCATCGTGGGCCGCATCGCGCCGTCCACGGTGGCCCCGTAGCCCCGGCGGCCGGGGTCCAGCTGGTAGAGCCCGGCTCGGGCGAGCGGCCCGTCGGGGTCGACGATCGCGTGGGTCTCGCAGACCACCCTGTCTCCGGGAGCGAAGCCCCTGACCCGCCGTCCCACCTCGCGAACAGTGCCACAGAACTCGTGACCGAGCACGACGGGGTGACGGACCGGCCAGCTGTTGAGGGCCCGCCACTGGTGGACGTCGCTGCCGCACACGCTGACTGCGCTGACGTCGAGGAGGACCTCGTCCTCCGCGTGAGCCGGCACCTCGATCTCCCGCAGCTCCACCGCTCCGGGCTCGGGTCCGTAGTTGACGACGGCGGGCTCCTTCACGCCGATGCCTCCGGGCAGGCCCGGGTGATGCGCTTCGACATCGCGTCCTCCTCACGCAAGGGGCGCCAGGCGCCGCGAGTCTACACCCGGGCCGCGACCCTCGACCCCCGCGATGGACCTTCATCCTGGCTGACTCGCACCCGGCAGGCCCGATATCATGGCGCTCCCAGAGCTGCTGCGGGTATCGGCGCGCCGCCGGCGGCTTTCGCGAAGACGATGCGCCCGAAGGGTTGCTCGGAAGCCGGTGAATGCGGGAGGAGACCATGCGGCGCAGGAATGAGCGGCGACGCCGTACCGTCGCTGCCCTGGTCATCGCGATTCCATGCGGTCTAGGGGTCCCCCGGTCTCTGCGGGCCGCCCCGGCCGAGGCGACCAGCGTGCCCAGGCTCCCTGCGGTGCATCTGGACGGCACCTATTTCACGCGCGAGGGGAAGCGGTTCATCCCGGTGGGGGCCCATTGGGTTCCGGCGAAAGCGGCCATGCAATGGCCGATCCAATGGGACCCCAAGGACGTCGAAGCCGATTTCGCCAAGATGCACGAGCTGGGGTTTAGCCTCGTCCGCCTCGACCTGCTGTGGGCCTGGTTCGAACCGCGTCCGGGCGACTACAACCCGGCGGCGTTCCAGCAGCTCGACTTCCTGATATCCCTGGCACACAAGTACCGGATCTACCTTCACCCCAGCCTGTTCATCGGGGGGGAGGTGGGCGAGGCCTACTGGGACGTGCCCTGGCGGCATGGGCGCAATCCCCACACCGACCCGGACATGGTACGTCTGGAAACCAACCACGCCGCCGAGCTCGGGCGCCGCTACGCGAACGAAACCGCCATCATCGCCTGGGACCTGACGGACGAACCGCCCTTCTGGATCGTGAGCGAGAGGACCTCCGATGCCGCGGCGATCAACTGGACCCGCCTCATCTCGGGAGGTCTCCGTCGTCACGACACGTTGCATCCCATCGTCGTCGGAACCAGCGGGCAGGAGACGGGACACGGACCCTTCCGCTCCGACGACATCGCGGAGGAGGTCGACTTCTTCAGCGTGCATCCGTTCACGATCTACAAGCAGGACCTGTTCCCCGATCCCCTGCTTTCGGAGCGCGGGACCTACGGCGCGGCCTTCGAGATCGCGCTGTCCAGTGGGGCGGGAAGGCCCGCCATGATCCACGAGATGGGCGCTTCGTCGGCCCAGTACTCGCCGGAGCGGATCGCCTTGTACGACCGGGCCAACCTGTACTCCGGTCTGGGGGCGGGAAGCATCGGAGTCGATCTGTGGTGCTACACCGATGCCGCTCCCGAGCAGTGGAAGAAAGCGCCCTACCTGCGCACGCCCCAGGAGACTCAGTGGGGCATGACGACCTGGGACCGCCAGGATCGTCCGCTGGCCAGGGAGTTCAAGAGGTTCTCCCAGGTGGTCGGCCGACTGGATCTCACGAGCCTCCAGCCAGCCCCGGCCGACGTCGCGATCGTCATCCCGGAGGAGTGGGCGAAACCCCATGGCGATTTTTCCCGTCTGGGATTGACCGGGCCCGAGGTGATCCCCTACGTCTCGACCGCGGATGGCGACGCGGTTCCCGGCATGGGTCAGGGCGGCGCGGGCAGCGAGAACACCTGGCTCATGGGTTCCGCGCTCAGCTCCTTCATCCTGGCCCGCCGGGCCGGCCTGAGGGCGGACTTCCCCCGGGAATACGGCGATTGGGGAAAGCGTCCGATGCTGTTCCTGCCCTCCCCCCTCACCAGCACGGGCACGCCCTTTCTTGCCCACGTCCATTCGGATTTCTACGAGCGGGCCAAGAAGTACGTCGAAGCGGGAGGGTTACTCTACGCCTCGGTCGCCGCGGATGCCGCGATTCCGGACATGGAGGGGCTTTTCGGCGCGTCCCTCGTCGATGCCGCCACCGTCTCCGAAGTCACAGTGAAGATGGTGGCCTCGTTCGGCACGCTCGAGCCGGGCGACACGTTCCACTTCCCCGTCCCCGGCGCCAACGCGCGGTACTGGGGTTCCATGCTGGACGTGAAGAGCGGCGAGGTCGTCGCGGTGGACCAGGACGGGCGGCCAGCCCTGGTGACCCACACACTGGGCGCCGGCAAGACCCTGCTCAGCGCCTATCCCCTGGAGAGCTACCTGGCGACCATGCCCTCCGCATTCGAGAGACCCGAGAAGACGCACCTCCTCTACCAGGCCTTCCGGGACTGGGCCGGCGTGAAGCCCCTGTTCCGTACGGATCAGCCGTCGGTGGAAGCGATGGCCTTGAAGGGGGCAACTCGTGGCTATGCGATCCTCGTCAACCACTCCGCGCAGCGCCAGAAGGTCACGGTGACGACGACCTTGCCGATCCAGGACCTCGGCCAGATCACTCCCGATGGAGCGAAGCCTCTGAGGGCGCAGGGCTCCACCTGGCAGATGGAGATCGATCCCTACGACGGCGCGGTCGTGGAGTGGAGATAGCGGTCACGCGATGAGACGCAGCCCCCTCGTCGTTCTGCTGGTCTTCCTGATCTTCTTCGTGATCTCGCTGCTGACCAACGTGTCCGGGCCGCTCCTGCCGGACATCATCGGCTCCTTCAACCTCAGCCTGGCGCTGGCGGGCTTCCTGCCCTCGTCCTTCTTTCTCGCCTACCTCCTGTCCATTCCGGCGGGTCTCCTGATCGAGCGGTACGAGGAGAAGCCCGTGATCATCGCTTCGTTCGTCCTGGCCTTCCTGGGCTCCGTCCTCCTCGTCTTGAAGCCGGTCTACGCCGTCGCCCTCTTCTCCCTCTTCACGATCGGCGCCGGCATGGCCATGTTGCAGGTGGCCATCAACCCCTTGCTGCGCGTGGCGGGAGGCGAGGAGCACTACGCCTTCTTCAGCGTCATGGCCCAACTCGTCTTCGGCTCGGCTTCGTTCTTCAGCCCGTACCTCTACAGCTACCTGGTGCGGCACCTGGGGGAACCGCGCGGCATCCAGAATGCCCTGATCCGCGGGCTGGCCAAGGTGGTCCCCGCTTCCATGCCCTGGCTTTCCATGTACTGGATCTTCACCGCGGTCACCCTGTCCATGATCTTCGTGCTGGCCTTCGTGAAGATCCCCAGGGTAGAGCGTCTGGAGGACGAGAAGGCCGGATCTCTGGACTCCCACGTGGCATTGCTGCGCAACCGGTACGTCCATCTCTTCTTCGTCGGTATCGTGTGCTACGTGGGCACCGAGCAGGGCCTCTCGAACTGGATGAGCGAGTTCCTGCACAGGTACCACGGCCTGGATCCCGAGGTGGCCGGGGCCCGCGCCGTGGCCTGCTTCTGGGGCCTCCTGACTCTCGGCTGCGCGGTGGGTCTCGTCCTCCTCAAGCTCTGGGACTCGCGCCGCCTGCTCGTCGTCTCCGGCGTCCTCGCTGCCATCACCCTGGCGATGGCGCTCTTCGGTTCCAGGGGCGTGTCCGTCGTCGCCTTCCCCATGACGGGCCTCTGGGCCTCGATCATGTGGGGCATCATCTTCTCCCTGGCCCTCAACTCCGTCGAGACGCACCACGGATCCCTCTCCGGGATCCTCTGTACCGGCATCGCCGTCGGAGGGGCCGTCCTGCCGCCCCTCATCGGCAAGCTCGGGGACCTCTTCGGTCTCCGCATCGGAATGCTGGTGCTGTTCCTGACCCTCGGCTACGTCATGAGCATCGGCCTGTGGGCGAGGCCGCTCGTCCAAAACGCCACCATCGGAAGGAGGAAAGACGCAGCAGGCATCTAGGGCGACGACGTCGTCGCCCCCGGCCCTCAGGCCTCCTTCCACTGCCTGAGGACGTACTCCCTTGCTCGCCTTGGGTGGTCGTGGCCGCTCAATCTGGGCCTCCTTTCTGACAGCGCCGATCGCCGTTGCCGTGCCCGGACGGATCGACAAGAATACCTGCGATGGCGCCGGGGAGACGGGGGCGGCCGAGCGGGTTTTTCGGTATGGATCCGCGCCGGGGAACCGCGCGGCGAGGAGCGCAGCCATGAGAGCCATGAGCAGGACGACGAAGAAGGCGCGCCCGCGTCAGATGACGCGGCGTGAGTTCGTCGGCGGGGCGGTGGCGGCGGCCGGGGTGATGACAGGCGCCCCCGCGTTTCTGCGCGGCCAGAACCTGAACAGCAAGCTGGACATCGCGTTCATCGCTTCCGGCGGTCGCGCCACCGACAACATGAGCGAACTCACCATCTGGGCAGGGCGCGGTGGCTCCGACGCAGCGGCGGCGGACGGCGCGGGCCGCGGGCGCGGGGGTGCCGCGCCGGGGCCGGTGGCGCCGCATCCCGACGAGAACGTCGTCGTCATCTGCGACGTGAATCAGGACGCGGTCGACAGCGCGGCGGTGCGGCACCCGAAGGCCAGGAAGTTCAAGGACCTCCGGCGCGTCTTTGACAATCCGAAGAAGTTCGACGCCGTCGTGGTCTCCACCTGCGAGCAGACGCACGCGTTCGCCACCTACCTGGCGCTGACGCACGGCAAGCACGTCTACTGCGAGAAGCCGCTCGCCTACAACATCTGGGAGACCCGCCTCGTCCGCGAGACGGCCGCGAAGTACCCGAAGCTGTCGACGCAGATGGGCAACCAGGGCCACGCCTCGGAGGCCCGGCGCACGATCCGGGAGATCCTCATGACCGGCGTCATCGGTCCGGTGCGCGAGGTCCACGTGTGGGCCGATCGCGCGTGGGGACTGCAGGACGCGGCGTCCGCCGAGAAGTTCGACAAGCCGCACGGGTTCTACAACGGCGTCCAGATCGTCGATCGGTTCAAGGAAGAGATGCCGGTTCCGCCGAACATCCACTGGGACCTGTGGCTCGGCCCCGCGCCGGCGCGGCCGTTCCATGCGACGTACCTCCCCGGCCCCCGGTGGTACCGCTGGTGGGACTTCGGCAATGGCACGATGAGCGACCTCGGCAGCCACGACAACGACGTGCCGTTCACGGTGCTGGACTTGTGGCAGCCGGACGGGAAGGGCGGGCGCGTGCTGGCCCCGCTGACGGTCGAGGCCCACTCGCCCAACGGACCGGCCCACAAGGAACTCGCTCCGGCGACCATGACGGTGACTTTCGAGTTCGCGGCCGTCGGCTCCCAGCCAGCGCTCAAGCTCGTCTGGCACCAGGGCGACAGCAAGCCGCCAGGGTGGGTGCCGGAGTGGGGCCGCCGCTCGAACCTGTTCATCGGCGACAAGGGCATGCTGCTCGGCAACGGGAAGCTGCTGCCCGAGGAGAGGTTCAAGGACTTCGAGACGCCACCCGCGACGCTGCCCCGCTCGCCCGGCCACTGGGTGGAGTGGGTCAACGCCGCCAAGGGCCTCGGTCCAGCGCCCGGCTCGAACTTCCAGTACTCCGGTTGGACGACCGAAGCGAACCACCTCGGCAACGTGGCCTACCGGACCGGGAAGAAGATCGAGTGGGACTACGAGAACCTGCGCGCCACGCAACGCGCCGGAAGCCGCCCCGTTCATCAAGCGGCCCGAGTACCGCAAGGGCTGGGAGGGCATCCTGAAGGCGTAGCGGGCGCTGTCCCCTGCGCCGAGTGCTACATTCTCCCTGTCCGGCAAGGCGGCGAGGACTTGGCGTTTCGCGCCGAGGGTGTCATGGCTTCATCGAGCCGGCCGCTTCACGCCGGCGCCGGCTTCACGCCACTCCCCAGAAGCGCATCGCCCTTCTGCGCGGACCATCGTGCGAAGTGCGCGTGGAACGTGGGTTGGCCGCGGAAAAGCCGGCCCTCAGTGCGACGGACCTCCGCACCGGGCGAAGACGCCCGCGTCGTTCTGGACCGACGAGGGCACCTTGCGCGTCGCCTCGATCTCGGTGAACAGCGTCGGGACCCAGGCAACGGTCGGGAGCAGGTCCGGGTCGTTCACGGCGTTCCATGCCGCCACCACGTCCACCCGGTTGCGGTGGCGGGTGCCGTTCACCAGGGTTCCCGACGCCTGGATGGCGGTCCCGTTGAACCGGTCGATGAACTGGTCGGGAGTCACCGTGTGGTCGGTCTTGAAGAAGTTGTTCTGGGCGTAGATCGCCGACTCCACGCCCACGCCCCAGCTGTAGCCGTAGTTCGGGACGTGCTCGATCTTGTAGTAGTTGTTGAAGACGTGCACCTGACCGAAGCGGACGCGCGGCGCGCGCTGGCCCAGCTCGTCGAACAGGTTGTGGTGCAGGGTCACCCGCAGCTTGCCGCGGTCGGCGGTGGCGCTGTCGGAAGAGCCGATCAGCATCGTCTTGTCGTGGTTGCGGAAGCGGTTCCAGGACACGGTCACGAAGTCGGAGGCGTTCGTGATGTCGAGGAGGCCGTCGTGCACCTGGAAGAGCACGCCGAAATACTGGGGCAGGGTCTCGTCCTTCGATTCCTTGTCCTCGAACACGTCGTGGTCGATCCACACGTGGTCGCTGTCGCGCAGCGAGATCGAGTCGTAGAGGGCGTTCCAGCTGCCCAGAGCCCCGTCCGTGGGCGACCACTGCGGGAAGCAGTCGGTGGTGTCCTGGAACGTGATGTTGCGGACGATGATGTTGGTGCGGCTGCCCGAGACGCCGGCGGTGCCCCGGATGTCCAGCCAGCCGCCGCGGATTCGCGCCTTCTCGCCGAGGCCCACGATCGTGGTGTTGGAGCCGACGCGGATGCGCACGCGGTCCTGCTGCGCGTTCCGTGAGGCCACCCGCGCGTCTTCCAGCGGTCCCGTCGGGTTGACGCGGCCCCAGACCGCGGGGTCGTAGGTCGCGAGGAACGCCTCCAATGTGTAGCCGTTGCGGTAGTACTGCTCGCAGGTCAGGGGCAGGTCGTCATCGTCCACGTTCGCGTCGATGGTGCGGTCGACGTAGATGATCTTGGGCACGTTCGACGGCGTGGAGGAGGGCGGCGGGTAGACCCCGTTGTTGAGCGCGGCGATCAGCTCCTGGCGATTCTGGACCACGTACACCTGGTCAGGGGTCGCGGCGGAGCCGCCCGTGGTGCCGGTCGAAGAGGACGCCCAGCCGTCGTTCATGGCCAGGACTTCCCGCCCCAGGTCGCGGTCGTGATCGCGGTCGTGGTCGCGGTCGTGGTCGTGGTCTTCCGCCAGGGCGGGCAGGATGGCGACGACAAGGGCGATGACGGCGGTCGCAGGGATCCCGAGTCTCGAGACGCGCATGGTCCGTTGCTCCTTTCGAAAACCAGAGGGCCAGGTCCGTGGCCGCGGAACCAGGCCAAGCCTACTCACGTGGCCCTCGGGGAGGCAAGAGGCGTGGTCGAGGATCTTCCGGATCGAGAGCGCCCGCCCGGCGAGCTCGGTCAGGAGGTCGCGCCGACGACGAAACTGCGGCCGCAGCCAACCGGGCCGGTCGGTCAGCGACGTCCAGCCATCGCCCGGGTTCGCCTGCCATTGCCATTGCGGGCCGAGAGGCGCGCGATCGAACTCATCCGACGCCGCAGGCACGCTCGGCGCCGCGCGTGCCGCGCCTACGGACTCGATGCTGGCGCCGGGGGCAGGCCCATCCGGCGCACCAGATCAGCGAATCGCGGGTCCGCGCGCAGGGCCGCCGCGCGCTCCGGGGGCGGATGCAGCCCGACCGGCGTGTCCATGATCTGTATCGAGATGAGGACCGGATCTCTGGCGTCGAAGGCCTTCTCCAACAACGCGAAGGCGCTGTCCTTCTCGCCCAGCGTGGCGTGAACGAAGGCGGGATAGACGGAAGAGACGTACCGCCGCGCCGACTCCTCCTTCAGCTCCGCGAGCAGGCGGCGGGCCTGGTCCGGGTGGCCGTTCTCCGCCGACACGACGGCGAGGCTCGCAAGCACCGCCGGATCGTCCGGTTGGAGAGCGCGGGTGCGCTCGAGCTGCTTCCAGCCGCGATCGGCATGTCCGTGCTCCAGGAGGAAGAGCGCAAACGGGAGTTGAGACCGCCAGTGATCGGGGTCGAGCTCGAGCGTCCGGTTCCACTGCGCAAGGGCCGCTTCGTCCTGGCCGGTGGCGTCGAGGCGCCGGGCCATGGCACGGTTCACCGTGACGTCGAGCGGGTCCAGCTCGAACGCCCGCCGCGTCTGGGCGAGGCTCTCCTCGAACCGACCGAGCGCATAGAGGTACCAGCTGTACGACTGGTAGACGACGGTCGCATTCGGGTCGATCTCGATGGCGCGCCGGTATTCGCGCTCCGCCCCGTCCCAGTCCCACTCGTACGCCAGCGCAGAGGCCAGCACTGCGCGCGCTTCGCCGAGGCCGGGGTCCAGCTCCAGGGCCTTCAGCGCGGCGGCCTTCATCTCGACTTGTCCCGGGCTGGGAGCGACGTCGCCGTAGATGAGCCGAGGACCGTAGGTGGTCGCCAGACCTGCATGCGCGGGGGCGAAGCCCGGATCCTTGGCGATGGCGGTCTGGAAGTATGCGATCGCCTTCTCGAGCGACTGCGGCGAGCGCTGCCTCCAGTGGTGGCGGCCGAGCAGGTAGGCGTCGTACGCCTCCGGATTCACCGCCCGCGCGCGCGCCGGCCGCGGGCGCTGTCGCTGGTGACAGTGATGCGGACCTCCTCGGCGATCGCGCGCGACACCTCGTCCTGGAGCGCGAGCACGTCCTCCAGACGGCGCTCGTAGCTGTGCCCCCAGAGGTGGCGATCGGTCGGAGCGTGGATGAGCTGCGCCGTGATGCGCACGCGCCCGGCCGATCGCACCACCGAGCCTTCCACGACACCTTCCACGCCCAGCTCGCGCGCGATCTCGGGCAGCGGCTTGGCGCTGCCCTTGTAGCGCATCACCGACTGCCGCGAGATCACCCGCAGCGCCGGCAGCGAGGCGAGGTTCGTGATGAGCGCGTCGGTCATGCCGTCGCTGAAGTAGTCCTGCGCGGGGTCTCCGGTCAGGTTGGCCAGGGGCAGCACGGCCAGTGAACGGATGGGGGCGTGGTCGGCGGAGTTGGCCGTGCGTCGAAGCGCCGGCCCCAGCGCGATCAGGAGCGCGGCCACCGCCACGGCCACCGCGCCGCCGAGCCACATGGCCCGGCGGCGGCCCCGCGGCGCGAACCGCCGCAGCCGGTGTCGGGAGCCGCGGCGGCCTCCTCCGGCGGCTTCGCCTCCGGTGCGCCCACCGGCGCGATGAACCGATAGCCGCGCCGCTCCAGGGTCTCGATGAACCGTGGGTTGTCCGCCTCGTCTCCCAGCGCCGCTCGCAGGCGGTTGATGGCGCGGTTGAGCCCATTGTCGAAGTCGACGAAGGTGTCGTCCGGCCACAGCCGCTGGCGCAGCGCCTCGCGCGTGACGGGCTCACCTGGCTCGGCGAGCAGGGCATCCAGGATCGTGCAGCGGCTGCTCCTGCAGACGGACGCGCATGCCGTCCTTGCGCAGCTCGCCGGAAAGCCGGTCCAGCTCGAACACGCCGAACCGCACGATGCGCGGAGAGAGCTCCCGACGGTCCATGAAGAGTCGTAGGCCAGCCTAGCATCGGCCGGGTAGAGGTCAAGGACGGACGGAAGAGTCCTCCGCAGCGCTTGCATGAACCCCTCTATCTCCACTGTTCCCAGTGACTTGCGCTGGGAGATCGATTGCACGCGCGGAGCAGGCAGCGCCCATGGCGCACGCGTGTCGACCCCCTTAGGTTGCCCAGCGTCCGGCGGGACTGACGCCGGCATGTAGGAGGTGCCTGATGAAGTCGATCTTTGCGTGCTTGACCGCATTCCTGTTGGCGGCGGTGGTCGATGACCGTTACCTCGGCGCCAAGGCAGCAGCGGATACGTTGCCCGCCACGTTGACAGGACCTGCGGTGCTCGACGATTGGGGCAACCGGTTCACTTCGCTCGGAGCATCGGTCCCCGAGAACCCGTTGCGCACACAGATCCGCACCACGATCGCACAGCTGGCGATGTTCGATGCCGTGAACGCGGTCCTCGAAGCACCGTATCGACCCTTTGCCTCGCAGCCTGTTTCGGCGCCCGGTGCGTCAGCCGAAGCGGCGGCCATCCGTGCTGCGTACGTCGTCGCCCTGAACGAGTTCCCGACGCAGGCGGCAACGATCGACAGCGCCTACGCCGCGTCGATCGCCACCGTTTCCGCGAGTCCCGAAGCAATCGCCGATGGCATTGTCGTCGGCGAAGCCGCCGCCGATGCGGTGCTCACGGCCCGTCTCGGAGATCACCGCAACGATCCTGAGCTTGAGGGGTACACGCCGGCCAGTGGCCCTGGCGCGTGGATCCCGACTCCACCTGCATTCGCGAATCCGCAGACTCCGTTCCTTCGCTTCGTCACGCCCTTCGGGTATGACGACCCAGCGCGCTTCCGTCCCCATGCTCCGCCAGCGCTCGACAGCAGGACTTACACGGCCGACTACAACGAGATCAAGGACCTCGGTCGGGCAACCGACACCAGCCGCACCGCCGAGCAGTCTGCGACTGCACTGTTCTGGTCGCCATCGGCAACCGCGCTCTGGAGCGCCAACGTTCGCAGCTTGGCCAGCACGATGGATTTGCTGACCGCCGCTCGCTTCGAGGCCATTGGCTTTGCGGCGGTGACGAATTCACTGATCGCAGTTTGGGATGCGAAGTACACGTACATGTTCTGGCGCCCGGTGACCGCCATCCGGGCCGGAGATACCGATGGGAACAGCGAGACCGAGCCGGATGCGGCGTGGACACCCTTCATCACCACACCATCCCACCCCGAATATCCCGCCGCGCACACTACGGTCGGCGCCGGCGCCCTCGGGTTCTACGAGAAGTGGTTCGAGACCGATCAGTTCCCGCTGGAGTTCAAGGGGAATGCCGGCGCGGTTCGTCAGTATACGAGCATCGCAGAGATCCATGCCGAGGAGGGCAACGCGCGTGTGTGGGGCGGCATGCACTGGCGCCACAGCACCGAGGTGGGTACCAGGCTCGGAAGCAGGGTCGGCAAGTACACGGCGACGCATCTGCTCAAGCCGCAGCGACGCTGCCAGCGTGACAGGGACGAAGACAAGGAAGAGCAGGCCCGCTGACGAACGGCATGGCAACTCTTCGGCGCCCGTTCCAGGACTCTGCTTCCGCGGCCGCCCAGCTTCTCGAGCACGCGGTAGTGCGAGACGACCTGGCCGATCACTCGAGCTCCAGCGCGAAGATCTCGTCGAGGCTCGTGTCGCGGAGCGCCAGGATGGAGTCGTCGGGTGCGTGGCCCGCCCACTGGCCGAACCGGCGAGACAGCAGGCGCAGCGAGTCGTGCGAGAGGGCCACGAGGTGACGCCCGTCCGGGGACCAGCGGGGGCTGAAGAGGCCGTTCGAGCCCGGCAGGGTCGTGACCTGCGCAGTCGCGAGGTTCGCGACCTGGATCGTGAGGAGGTTACGGATCTTGGGGTCCGGCGGCAAGCCGCGCCCGAACGC
This sequence comes from uncultured Acidobacteriota bacterium, assembly GCA_963697835.1. GTDB lineage: Bacteria > Acidobacteriota > Vicinamibacteria > Fen-336 > Fen-336 > DATBSL01. The sequence goes on from CAVOPG010000002.1 coordinate 2,221,956, forward strand.
GATGCGGCGCCCGTCCGGCGCCCAGCTTCCGTCCTGCTGGACGCCCTCATCCCCGGGCACCGCCTCTCGCGGCGTGCCGCCGCCGGCGGGGACGAGCAGGAGCCGCGTGGGCTGTCCCGCGGAGCCCCCCCGGGCGAAGCAGATATCGCTCCCGTCGGGAGACCATTGGGGCAGGGCCGCAGCGAGCGGCGGGAAGCTGAGCTGCAGCTTGTCCGTGCCGTCGGCGCGACCGCGCCAGAGGCCCCCGTCCGGAGTGACCGGAGACACAGCTCTTGCTGGACAGGGTGTGGGGGGCGAAGCTCGACGTTCGCCCTCCCTTTCGGCGGCACGCCGCCAGGATTCACGAATCTTGGACCTTTCCTTCATGACTCTCCGGCGAACGCGGCGCATCCTGGGAGGCGTCGTCCCCTCGGTTCGGCAGTCCACCCCCAAGGTGGGGTCGCGCCCGGCCCGCCGTCGAACCGAGCGGTCCCCGGGCCGGACGCGTCACGCGTGAGGCGGGCGGAAGTCGCCCGCACGGGAGGTAGGCAATGAGGTTTCGCAGCATCTTTCTGGTCGCGGTCACCCTCGTACTCATGGGAGGAGTGTGTTCCACTCCAGCCCTAGCGCAAACAGAGCCTCGACTCCAACATGGCTCTCGTCGAGAGGCCCAGGTTATCCACTCAGTGTCGGGCGCTGCCGTGTACTCCCCCACCGCCGCATGGGCCGGCTCCTTCCTGTTCTCGGCGGTGATGCGTGCCGACGGTACCGTTTCCGGGCGGGTCGTGTACGAGGACGGCATCTTTGGCGGCACGACCGACGGCACGGTCACCCACATGAATGTCGTGGGCAACAAGGCGACGGTGTTTGCGGAACTTCCGCCAGACTTCGTCTGTGCGATATGCGGCCCCGACGCGCACCCCACCCACTTCTTCTTCGTGGTGGCCGAAGGCACCGGCCAGCAGCCGGATCGCATCGGGTGGCCCTTGTGGTTCGTGGAGTGGGAGGCGAATGGCCACAACTACACCGTGCAGGAGCTCATGGACATGACGCCAAGGGAGTTCATCCAGTGGATGGGGAACTGGCCCGTTTTCAATCCGCGTCTCCTCGACGTTCAGGGCCACGTCCTGGTTCGCTGAGCGGCGACGTCGGCCGGGGTCGTCATCTCGTTTCCCACAATCCGCGTGCAATCGACCGGAAGTTCTGGTTGAATATGGCTTCGCCTGGTTCGCATGTTCGACCAGGACTTCCGGGTTGCCGGCGTGGTCGTACGGCCCAGCCTGAACCGTGTCGAGCGGGACGGGCAGGAGATGCGCTTGCGCCCGAAGAGCATGGAAGTGCTCGCGTTCCTGGCGGCGCGGCCGGGACGGGTGGCGACCCGCGACGAGGTCCTGTCTGCCGTCTGGCCCGGTGTCAGCGTGGCCGAGGAAGGCCTGACGCAGTGCATCGCCGAGATCCGCGAGGCGCTGGGCGACAACGTCCGCCAGCCGAGCTACATCGAGACGGTGCCCAAGCGGGGGTACCGCCTCATCGTCCGCGTCGAGGTGATCGGCAACGGCGAGCCGCCGACCTCGCCCGCGGAGACCGGCGCCATCGTCGAGCCGCGCCCCGCGCAGCCCGAAGCCGTCGCCATCCCTGAACCCGTTGCCCTCCCGGTTGCACGCAGACGCTGGCTGAAAGCCTGGCCGCGCGCGGCGCTCGCGGTCCCTCTCGCGATCGGGCTCCTGTGGCTCGGGTACACGGCCGTCGCATCCGCGCTCCACGACCGCCACGTCCGCTGGGCGCGCGAGACCGCGCTGCCCGAAATCGAGCGGCTCGTCTCGCGCGACGAGTGGCCGGCCGCATTCTCCCTCGCGCGCGCGGCTGAGAAGTACATTCCCGGCGATCCCCTTCTGACGGAGGCCTTCAAGGACGTCGCCGTACGGCTGGCGGTTCGATCGGCGCCGGAGGGTGCATCGGTCTACCTGAGGGACTACGGCGGGCCCAAGCCCGGCAACTGGGAGCTGTCGGCACCACCCCGATCGCCCAGCTTCGAGTTTCCCGGGGACTCAAGCAGTACCGGATCGTGAAGGCAGGGTTCGACGAGGTGCTCGGCACGACGGGGACCACGTTCAGAATGGGCCAGTTCCCCCATGGAGTGACGCTTGCGGTCGTGCGGGCACTGCCCCGAAGGGGATCAACTCCGGCGGGGATGGTGTGGGTGGACGGCGGCCGAATCTCGCCACAGCTCTTCCGCAGCGGGCGGCTGCCCGCCATCGACCTTCCGCCGTTCCTGATCGACGCCCTCGAGGTGACGAACGAACGATACCAGGCGTTCGTCGACGCCGGGGGGTATCGCGAGCGCCGCTACTGGACGCAGCCATTCACTCGGGATGGCCAACTCCTGTCCTGGGAAGAGGCGATGGCGGCGTTCGTGGACAGGACCGGGCGCCAGGGCCCGGCGACGTGGGAGAACGGGCGTTACCCCGAGGGGCAGCAGGCGTATCCCGTGGCCGGCGTGAGCTGGTTCGAGGCCGCCGCGTTCGCCGACTTCGAAGGCAAGCGTCTGCCGACCGTCTACGAGTGGAACAAGGCGGCGGGCTTGCTGGAGTTCTTCGAACCGGGCTGGGACAACGCCTTCGTCGTCGGCCGGCCGATCGCGGCCTCGAGCAATTTCGGCTCGTCCGGCCTGGTGGCGGGCGGCAGCGAGCCCGGAATGGGTCCGTACGGCACCGAGGACCTGGCGGGCAACGTCAGGGAGTGGGCGTGGAACGGCATCGGCACCCGACGCGCGATTCTCGGCGGCGCCTGGACCGGGTCGCCGCTCGACTTCCTGCTGGGGTGGGGACTCGAACCGTTCGACCGGGCGGAGGTCAACGGCTTTCGCCTCGTGCGGCATGCGGCCGGAGCGGCAATCCCCGCAGCCGCGACCGCCCCGGTTCCAGAGGACCCTGACCCTCTCTTTTCGTCGGCGCTCGACCCGGTCAACGACGAGGTCTTCGGAGCGCTGCGCGGGTACTACTCGTACGACGCTTCTCCGCTGGAGTCGAGAGTCGAGACGAGGAGCGATACCGAGTCCATCAGCTTCGTGCGGGAGCGCGTGACCTTCAACGCGGCCTACGACGGCGATCGGGTCATCGCCTACGTGTACTTGCCCAAGGGGAGCAAGCCGCCGTACCAGGCGGTCATCTACTACCCGGGTATTGACGCGATGATCACGAGGTCGTTTGCCGACTACCCGTACCTGGAACCCGGGCTCTTCACCAAGTCGGGTCGTGCGCTGGTGTTCCCCGTTTACTGGCGCATGTTCGACCGCGGGGGCGGGCCCCAGCCGCCGAACAGCACGCCGCTTCAGCGGCAGGATCTGATCGCCAGACACTTCAAGGATCTCGCGCGGACGATCGATTACCTCGAGACCCGGCCGGACATCGATGCCACCAGGCTGGGCTACTACGGCATGAGCATGGGCGCTGTCTTCGGTCCGATCTTCGGCGCCATCGAGCCGCGGCTCCGCGTGTTCATCCTCACCAGCCTCTCACCGCTCGGGGGCCGCCCTTCGACCGACTGGGTCAACTTCGCCCCGAGGATGAAAGCGCCGGTCCTGGTGCTGAATGGCCGCTACTACCAACCCTGTCCCGAGTCCTGCGCCCAGCGGATGATCGGCCTGTTCGGCGCCTCTCGCGACGACAAGAAACTGGTCCTCGCCGACAGCGGCTACATCGCGCCGCTCGACAGCCGAGCGGTCCGGGAGATCGGCGGCTGGCTCGACCGCTACCTCGGCCCGGCGCGCTAGGCGCCCCGCTCAGCCGATCATCACCGAGGTGGAGGATGGTGCGGTGTTGCCCGGGGTCGGGGATGTGGTCGCTCATCCGGGCTAGCTCGCCACTCGAGCGGGCCGAGGGCCTCGAAGTTCCGCCCCAAGGACGGGTTCATGCGGGAGCCGCAGTTCGCCTACGCGCTCGGCGAATGGTGTGGCCAGGACCTCCTCGTCACTCCGTCGATGGAGGGGCGTCCGGGCGACGCCGGCCGCCTGCCCTTGCGCCGAGTGCTACAGTCTCCCCTGTCCCGCAAGACGGCGGAGAGAGGGCGCGTCTTCCGCGCCGAGGGGTGCCATGGCTTCATCGAACCGGAAGCACGGCCGTCGCTCCTTCCTGGCAGGCGCTGCGGCCCTCGGCGGGGCCGGCCTCGTTCCCCGGCCGGCCGCCGGCTTCGTTCCCGCACACAACTGGGACCGCTACGACTGGGGCACGGCGCCCCCGGTGCGGGATCGCTTGAACCAGGGCCCCTTCCCGCAGTACCCGCCCGAGGAGGTTCTGCCCGGCTCGGACGTCGTGATGGCGACGACGCCGTCCGACGACGTGGTGCCCGGGTACGGAAAGGGCCTCGTGACGTACCTGACCGGCGACTTCGCGGCCGCCACGTTCGAGGGCCAGGACGTCGAGGCCACGATCGAGGAGTTCGCGCGAATTCCGCTCGGGCAGAAGCTCTACTTGCGCCCCACCTGGCGCGACCTGCAGAAGGGGCCCGGCCGTCTCGACCCGGAGGAGTACTGGAAGATCGCGCTCGCGGCGGCGCGGCAGCACGGCAAGCGTCTCGGCTTCCGCGTGATGATGAGCGACCCGGACATCGCGGGGCCGGCGCTGCCCGACTTCGTGCTCGAGAAGGTCCCGATGGTCCCGCTCGAGGGCGAGTGGAAGCGCTCGGGCGCGGGCGCCACGGGCGTGCGCCACACCAAGCGGCACGAGGAGCCCCGCTACGACCACCCGTTCTTCCAGGAGGCGTTCCGCGAGCTGGTCGCCCTCCTCGCGGCGGAGCTCGACGGCGGCCCGCTCGTGGAGTACGTGGACACCTGCATGTACGGCTTCTGGGGCGAAGGGCACACGTGGCCCTACCGCGGCCACCCGTTCCCGGACGCGGCCACCGCCGAAGCCACCTTCGTCCGCATGTTCGAGGTCCAGCTCGAGCACTGGAAGAAGACCCCGCTCGTCACCAACACCCAGCCGGACTGGAGCCGGGTCGGCAACTCGGATCTCGTGGACCGCACCGTGCGTTCCCACAACTGGCTGCGCACCGACACCATCTTCATCGAGAACGAGCAGATCGAGGCGATCTCGAACCGCCCGCCGTGGGTCGCGGCCGTGCTCGAGGTCGGCATGTCCGACGGCTCGCCCGAGTCGCTCCGGACCTACGAGGGCGTGACCCGGACCGACAACGTGATCGCGCACGTCATGGACGTCGGCGCGAACTACTGGTCCCTCTGGAACTGGCACCGGGAGCGGCCCGAGAACGTCCTCGCCTACTACCGTCAGTACCCGGGGATGATCGACACGATCGCGCGGCGCATCGGGTATCGGGTTCGCCCGTCGTTCGTCTGGCAGTACGACGGAGGGCTCGTGGTCGGCCTCGCGAACGACGGCATCGCCGGGGTGCCGGGGGTTCTGCGCCTGGTCGTGGAGACCGCGGAGGGACGCGTGCTCGCGAGCGGTGGGCTCGACCCCGGCTATCCGCTTCCGGGGCGGATTCGGCAGGCTCGTCTGCCCCTCCCCGCCAGGACCGAGTGGCAGGGGCTCCGGCTCCGCGCGGAGCTGGAGGTGAAGGGAGCGCTCCATCCCGTTCGCTGGGCGTGCCGGCAGGCGCTGGAAGCGGACGGTGCCCTGCGGCTGCGCCCGATGCAAGGCATCTCGAGCTAGACGACGGCTCGGATGCCCGTGGACGGGTGTCGTCCGATGCTTCGAAGGAGGGTGGAACCGTGAAAGGCCTGCTGCGCATCGTGGCTCTCGCGCCGCTTCTGGCCCTGGAGTCGCCCGCGGCCGATGCGTCGGTCGTGAGGCTCGAGGGGCGGGGCATCCGGCTGGAGTTCGACGAGAACCTCCGAAGCCGCGTCGTGGCGACCTCGGGCGGAGTGGAGGCCGTTGCCGGCCCCTTCTCCATGTCGGAGTCGCTCGGCACGGAAGCCGGTGAGGTCGCGGAGTGCGCGTTCGAGGGACAGGACGAGCAGCCGGTCTCCGACGCGATCGGCAACGGCCGGCGGCATCGGCTGAACGGCCGTGCGGGCGACGTCGGCAAGACCGTGGAGGTGACCTTCTACGACGACTTCCCGGGAGTCGCGGTCGTGCGGGCCGTGTACACGAACCACGGCCGCGGGGAGATCCGCGTCCGGAGCTGGACGAACGGCCACTACTCTGTGGCCGCGCCGCCGGGCGGGGCCGAGCCCGCCTTCTGGTCCTACCAGAGCGGCTCGTACGAGAAGCGTCCCGACTGGGTCCTGCCGCTCAAGATCGGGTTCGCCCAGGACAACTACCAGGGGATGAACGCCACCGACTACGGAGGGGGCACGCCGGTCGTGGACGTGTGGCGGCGAGACCTGGGGATCGCGGTGGGCCACTTGGAGCCGTCCCCCCGCCTGGTCTCGCTCCCGGTCGCGCGACCAGACGCCGCCACCGCATCGCTCGCGGTCCGCTTCGCGACGGACCGCACTCTCCGGCCGGGCGAGAGCCTCGCGACGCTGCGGACCTTCGTCGCGGTCCACCGCGGGGATCACTTCCGGACCCTCGCGACGTACCGCCGGCTCATGGCCCGCCAGGGCCTTCACCCCTCCGCTGCACCCCGATCGGCCTTCGAGCCCATCTGGTGCGCGTGGGGCTACGGTCGCACGTTCACGACCGACCAGGTCCTCGCCAGCCTCCCGGTGGTGAAGAACCTCGGCTTTGGCTGGGTGACCCTCGACGACGGCTGGCAGGTGGCGGAAGGCGACTGGACGCCCACCCCCGCGAAGTACCCGCGGGGCGACGCCGACATGAAGGCGTTCGTGGACGCCGTGCACGCGGCGGGCTTCAAGGCCCAGCTCTGGTGGGCTCCGCTCGCGGCCGACCCCGGCAGCACGGCGGAGCGGGAGCGCCCCGACCCGCTCCTGCGCAACGCGGACGGCTCGGGCCGGAAGATCACATGGTGGGACTCGAACTACCTGTGCCCGGCCTACGAGCCCGTCCGCGCGCAGGCGCGGGCCTTCGTCCACAAGGCGATCGCCGAGTGGGGCTTCGACGGCCTGAAGATCGACGGCCAGCACCTCAACGGAGCCCCTCCCTGCTTCAACCCCGCCCACGCCCACGCCGCCCCCGAGGCTTCGGTCGAGGGCGTGCCCGGCTTCTTCCGGGCCGTGTGGGAATCGGCTCTCGCGGCGAAGCCCGAGGCGGTCGTGGAGATCTGTCCCTGCGGGACCGCCTACTCGTTCTTCACGATGCCGTACCTCAACATGACCGTGGCGTCCGACCCCGAAAGCTCGTGGCAGGTGCGGCTCAAGGGCAAGACGCTCAAGGCCCTTCTCGGGGACGGGGTCGCCTACTTCGGCGACCACGTGGAGATGAGCGAGGGAGGCGAGGACTTCGCCTCGACTCTCGGGATCGGCGGCGTGGTCGGGACCAACTTCGCCTGGCCGGGGGCGCCGGGGAAGAAGAACCCCAAGCTCCTCCTGACACCGCAGCGCGAGGTAACGTGGGCGTTCTGGGTGAAGCTGTACCAGGCGAAGAGGCTCTCCGAGGGCGAATACCTCGGCGAGCTCTACGACATCGGCTTCGACCGGCCCGAGGCCCACGCCGTTCGCAAGGGCGACGCGATGCACTACGCGTTCTTCGCGAAGCGCCACCAGGGGAGTGTCGAGCTGCGGGGGCTCGAGGCGAAACGCTATCGAGTGCGCGACTACGAGACCGGCCGCGAGCACGGCACGGTCGAGGGGCCGCTCGCGCGCCTCGCCGTGGACTTCGAGCGCCACCTGCTCCTCGAGGCGATCCCCGAGTGATAGAGTCCCCGCGTTCCCGCGAGTCGTTGGGCCGGGAGCCAGGGAACACAACAGGAGGAAGACCGTGGATCGACGCAGGGCTGTCCAGAGTCTGATGGCGGCCGCGGCCGCGGCTCCCCTGGGCGGCCTCGCGGCCGCAGCCGGGCGCAGGGCCCCCCGCCCGGGGTCGGGGTACGTGCCCGTCACCGGCGACGCCTCGAAGCCTCCGAAGCAGAAGATGGTCCTGGTGGGCGCCGGCAGCGCCATGTTCACCCAGGGCATCGTCATCGACTGGATCAAGCAGCGGCCCGAAGGGGACTGGGAGATCGCCCTCGTCGACATCAACCCCGTGATCCTCGAGGCCACCGAGAAGATGGTGCGGCGCTTCATGAGCGTCGCCGACCGGCCGGCGAAGATCACCGCCAGCGTCGAGCGCAAGGACGTCCTCGACGGGGCCACGATCGTGATCTGCACCATCGGGGTCGGCAGCCGCCGGGCCTGGGAGCAGGACGTCTTCGTGCCGCGCCAGTTCGGGATCTATCAGCCGGTGGGCGACTCCGTGGGGCCGGGCGGCGTGTCGCGATCCATGCGCATGATCCCGCCCATGGTCGCGATCGCCACCGACTGCGACCGGATGTGCCCGAACGCCCGGTTCATCAACTACGGCAACCCCATGACCGCGGTCGTCCGGGCGCTGTGGCGGAAGACGAACGTCCGGCCAGTGGGCCTGTGCATGGGAACCGAGGACTCGCTCATCGATCTCGCCCGCCTCGCCGGCGTGCCCTCGAAGAGCGTCACCGGCCGATGGGCGGGCCTCAACCACCTGACCTGGATCCTGGAAGTCCGATCCGAGGGGCGTGACCTGTGGCCCGTGATCCGTGCCCGCCTGGCCGAGCGCCGTGCCAAGGGAATCGACCGGACGAGCTGGGCCTCTCCGTTCGGCCAGGAGCAGCATCCCGACATGCTCACGTTCCCGTTCAGCTGGGAGCTCTTCGACGAGTTCGGCGCCTTCCCCGCCCCGATGGACCGGCACGTGAGCGAGTTCTTCCTCGAGCGCTTCCCCGCTGGCAAGTACTACGGCAGCACCCTCGGGGTGGACGCGTACTCCTTCGAGCAGACGATCGCGGTCGGGGACCGGATCTACGACGAGACGATCACGATGGCGAAGCACACCGGCCCCGTCGACAAGGCGAAGCTCCTCGCCACGACCGGCGAGCACGAGCAGGCGCTCGAGATCGTGGACAGCTTCTTCTACGACCGGCGACGCTGGTACTCGGCCAACGTCCCGAACGACGGCATCGTGACGAACCTGCCTCCGGACGCGATCCTGGAGGTCCCCGCCGTCGCCACGCAGGAGGGGATGGTCGCGCCCCACATCGGGGAGATCCCCGTGCCGATCGCCTCCGTGCTGCTGCGGCGCCTCGGTGCCGTCGAAGCGACGGTCGACGCGGCGCTCACCGGCAACCGCAAGACGATGACCGAGGCCCTGATTCTCGACGGCGGGGTGAGCGACTACTCGACCGCCGAGAAGCTGACCGAGGCCCTGCTGAAGGCCCAGGCCGAGCACTTGCCGCAGTTCAGTTAGGAGTCGACCATGCGCTCAACCCTTCTGCTCGCCGCTCTCACTTCCCTCTCCGCCGGTGGCGTCCTCGCGGAAGAAGCCGCCACGGTGGTCGTGCCGGATCGCGTCACCCCGCTCTTCAACGGCAAGGACCTCTCCGGGTGGGTGGCCGACGTGCCCGCCCGGGACAAGGACCCGAACGCGCCGGCCAGCTTCGTGGTGCGCGACGGGATGCTCGTCAGCAAGGGCAAGCCGGAGGGCCACCTCGTCACCACCGCGGCCTATCGGGACTACCGGCTCGTGGCGGAGTACCGCTTCCCCGGCAAGGGTGGGAACTGCGGGATCCTGGTCCACGCCTCCCGCCCGCGCGCGCTCTACAAGATGTTCCCCCAGTCGATCGAGGTGCAGATGAACAGCGGGGACGCCGGCGACTTCTGGTGCATCCAGGAGAACATCGAGGTCCCCGACATGGAGAAGCGCCGTCCCCGCAAAGAGGGCGAGAAGTGGGGCGGCGCCGAGGGCGACGCCCGGCGGATCCTCAACCTGACCGACGGCTCCGAGAAGCCGCTCGGGCAGTGGAACACCATGGTGATCGAGGCCCGCGGCCGTTCCGTCACGGTCTGGGTCAACGGCGACAAGGTCAACGACGGCTTCAACGCCACGGCCGACCGCGGCCGGATCGCGATCCAGGCCGAGGGCACCGAGGTCGAGTTCCGAAAGGTCGAGATCGGTCCGCTCCCTCCCGCGACGAAGTAGTCCGCCGCTCACCCCGGCCTGGGACCGGAGAGGTCGATCCAATCGATTGAGATCCGCTGGCCAGCGGGATCGCCCGGCCTTACCGGCGTGACCGCCGACCAGGTCCTGGCGATCGGCGAGCCGAAGCGGATCCCCCCGTCTCACGCCGGGTGTCCCAGCAGTACGGGTGTAGACTGTCTCGTACGAATCGCCTGAAACGTACGTTGATCGGAGATTGACGAGGAGGGAAGATGACCCGGCTGGCGGCGAGCAGAGCCCGCGAGGACTTCTCGGACACCCTCAACCGGGTGGCCTACGGAGGGGAGCGGATCGTCCTGCGGCGACGGGGCCGGGATCTCGCTGCCATCGTCCCGATGGAGGACCTGGCCCTCATCGAGAAGATCGAAGACGCGACCGACGTGCGGGAGGCGCGAAAGGCAGTCGCCCACATGAGGCGCACCGGGAAGAAGCCCGTGACGCTCGAGAAGCTGAAGCGGGACTTGGGTCTATAGGTGGCCTATCGGGTGGTCGTCGAGGACGGCGCCGCACGCGCCATCCGCAAGCTGGGCCGGGACGCTCAGCGGCAGGTTGTCGCAAAGCTGGAACGGCTCGCCGACAACCCTCGTCCTCCGGGCTCGAAGAAGCTCGAAGGCACCGAGGATCTCCACCGCGTCCGTGTCGGCGACTACCGCATCGTCTACTGGATCGAGGACCAGGTGCTCCTGGTGCTCGTCGTCCGGGTGGCGCACCGGGGCGACGTCTACCGCCGGGTTCCTGGCGGCTGAGGCCTCGGTTTCACCATTTCGGTGTGTCCTTCCCGCCCGGGAACGGGCCGGCGAGGCCGATCCGGACGATCTCGTCTGGCGCTCCGACGACGGCAAAGGCTGAGCGCTGCGGAAGCTGACCGGGTAGACTTCGAGTCGGTGCTGAGCCGGGCCGTCGGGTGTCTTGTCGTCGCCTCCAGCTTGCCGGGGGTCGCCGCTTCCGGCCAGGCGCCCGACGCTCAGGTCGGGCCTTCGGCCCCGCGCGTCACGTCGCGCATCGTGGAGGTGAGCGTCGTCGCGGAAGACAAGCAGGGCCGGCCCGTGGTCGATCTCGAGGCCGGCGAGCTCGTCCTGTCCGACGGCGGACGTCCGGAGCGGATCGTCTCGTTCTCGGCGCAGCCCCTGCCCGCGGCGGCGGCGACGGCCGCGCCGCCCGGGACGTTCACCAACCGCTTCGATCGTCAGGCCGACGGCTCTTCGTCCGTCACCGCGATCCTGTTCGACGGCCTGAACACCCCGATGGCCCGGCAGTCGTACGCGCGGCAGCAGATCCTGGCGTTCCTCAAGCAGGTCCAGCCCGGGGACACGATGGCGCTCTACACGCTGGGACGTGGGTTGAACGTCCTCCAGGACCTCACCCGCGACCCCCAGCCGCTCGTCCGGGCCCTGGAGCAGTACCGAGGCGAACTGTCCCCCGAGAGCGGCGTTGCCCGCCTCGACACGGCGGGCACGCGACTCGAGCGCTTCGGGTCCTGGCTGGACGAGCTCGAGACGAACCTGATCGAGCACTACGCGAAGGACCGTGCCCTGCGGACCCTTCGCTCGCTGGTGGCCATCGCCAATCACCTGGAGAAGGTCCCGGGTCGGAAGAACCTCGTGTGGGTCTCGGGCAGCTTCCCGGTCTGGATCGGCCGCGACCGCGTCCGCCTGCCCGAGCGCCCCGGTCCCGGGGAGCAGGATCTCTGGCCCGAGATCGACCGGGCGGCGCGGGCCCTGAACAGCGCCAACCTGGCGGTCTACCCGGTGGACGCGCGAGGGCTGATGGCGCCTCTCGACTACCAGCCGGAGCGGGCCACGATCAGCCGGGAGATGCAGCTCGCCAACCGCTCAGGCTTCGCGACCATGGACACCCTCGCGGAACGCACGGGGGGGAAGGCGTTCTACAACGACAACGACCTCGGGCGAGCCTTCCGCCGGGCCGCCGAGGATTCGCGCGTGGCCTACCGTCTCGGCTACCAGCCGTCACACGACGAGTGGAACGGGAAGTTCCGCGAGATCAGGATCGCCGTCAAGCGTCCCGGAGTGCGGCTGCGCCACCGCCGCGGCTACTTCGCCCAGCCGGACGAGCCCAGCGACGACTGGTACAGGAGCGGTGTGCTGGGAGCCGCGATGTGGAGCCCGGCAGACGCCACCGGGCTCGGCCTGACGGTGCGTCCCTTACCCGCCGCCCCCGACGCGCTGGACCTGGAGATCCGGATCGACGCCCGCGACCTGTCCCTGCTCCCGGTCGGGGACGGCTGGCAGGGCCGGCTGGACGTCTGGCTCGTTCAGCTCGGTCCGGGTGGCGCGCTCCTCGACACTGTTTCCCACGTCGCCGGCCTGAGCCTCGACCGGCTCACGTTCGACCGGGTCAGGCAGTCGGGCGAGCTGCCGCTCGCGGAACGCCTGAAGCGCGACCGGAAAGCGGTCCTGCTCCGGGTGCTGGTGCGCGACGTCGGGAGCGGCGCCCTCGGCTCGGTGAGCATCCCTCTCGATCAGGCGGGGCCGCGGCCTCCGAACTAGCCCGTTACGGACGGGTCGGGGGTCAGATCTTGAATCGTGCCGCAAGATTCAAGATCTGACCCCTGAGCGACTGACGCGAGCTCTTCGGCTCAGTCCTTCGCGCTGATCTTCAGCATCGCGACGTCGTGGGCGCCGACCTTCGTCTCGAACCTGCCGGTGAACGCTCCCAGGTCCTTCTTCGCCCACAGGTCGCGCACCACCGCGCTGCCGCCCGGGAAGAGGCCGACGTCCTCCCACCGGACCGACAGCACCCCCTCCTCGGTGCCGCGGTTGAAGAGGATGACCGCCTTCGGGCCGTCGGCGAGCGGCTTCATCCACACCTCGCGGGGGCCGTCGTCCCAGACCTTGCGCCCCTGCATCCCCAGCGGGTCCTGGTTCACGGCGATGACCTCGCTGTGGGTCAGGATGTCGTGGATCTCGGGCTTCATGGCCTCGAGGTCGTTGCCGGCCATGAGGGGGGCGGCGAAGAGGCACCAGAAGCTGAAATGGGCGCGGTTCTCGGCTAGGGTCAGCCCGCTGTTGCCGACCTCCAGCATGTCGGGATCGTTCCAGTGGCCGGGGCCGGAGTAGGGGTAGAGGTCGGCCATGATGTCGATGATGTGGGTGACGCCCATGCCGCCCCAGCCCCTCCCGCAGTCCCAACAGTCCTGGATGTCGCCGGTGGCGCGCCAGAGGTGGCCTATGCCCTGGGCCCACGTCCAGGGCTTCGTGCTGCCCCACTCGCAGAGGCTGAAGACGATCGGCCGGCCGGAGCTGCGAAGGGCCCGGCTCATCCGCCCATAGGCGTCGCGCGTGTCCTGGCCCTCGCTGCTGCACCAGTCGAACTTCAGGTAGTCGACGCCCCACTCGGCGTACGTCTTCGCGTCGATCTCCTCGTGGCCCTTCGTCCCGGGACGGCCCGCGCAGGTCTTGGTCCCGGCGTCGGAGTAGATCCCGAACTTGAGGCCCTTCGAGTGGACGTAGTCCGCGAGCGCCTTCATGCCGGAAGGGAAGCGCGCCGCGTCGATAACGATCTTCCCCGCCGCGTCGCGGCTCACCTGCCAGCAGTCGTCGATCACGACGTACTGGTAGCCGGCGTCCTTCATGCCGGTGGCCACGAGGGCGTCGGCGGCGCCCTTTATGAGCTTCTCGCTCACGTTGCAGCCGAACTTGTTCCACGAGTTCCACCCCATGGGGGGAGTGAGGGCGAGACCGTCGCCGGCGAACGCCGCGGCGGGTGCGAGGAGCGCCAGGACCAGGCCGACTCGGGCGAGTCGTTGCATGAGAGCCTCCTTCCTTGCGAGTCGGCCGATTCTACGTCAAGGGAAGGAGCTGGAGCCCGGGAGCCGCGTTGACCCCGCGGTCCCCGGGCTCTAGCATTGCCTGCGAATGACCGACACCAGCCGCAATCGCTGCTGCGACGACTTCCGCTGGGTCGAGGTGGCCGATTTCGGCACCGTGGCTCGCCACGACCTCACCCTGGGGCGGTGCGGCAGCTGCGGCATGCCGGTGATGACGGTCGTCGAGACCGAGGACGGCTCGGTCTCGCGGGTGACCCTCACCCGGGCCGAAGAGCGGGCCTTCCAGAGCCTCCGGGACGACCCGGACAGGCTGAGGGCGGCACTCGAAACCTGGGTCGTCTACCCATGACGAACGTGCTTCCCACCCGACAGCTCGGCACGGGCGGCCTTGAGATCACGACCGTCGGATTCGGTGCCTGGGCCGCGGGAGGCGGAGGCTGGGCCTTCGGCTGGGGCCCGCAGGACGACGTCGAATCGATCGCCGCCATCCGCCACGCGGTCACGAAGGGCGTCAGCTGGATCGACACGGCCGCGGTGTACGGCTACGGCCACTCGGAGGTGGTCGTCGGCCGTGCCCTCGCCGGGATCCCCGCCTCCGAACGGCCGCTCGTGTTCACGAAGTGCGGCCTGCGCTGGAACGACGCGGACCGCATGGCCCCTCCGGTCCGGGATTCGCGGCCCGCGCGCGTGCGGGAAGAGTGCGAGGCGTCGCTCCGCCGGCTGGGTGTCGAGAGGATCGACCTCTACCAGTTCCACTGGCCCGACGAGACGGGGACTCCCGTCGAGGAGTCGTGGGGCGAGATGCTGCGGCTCGTGGGCGAGGGCAAGGTCCGCCGGCCGGGCGTCTCGAACTTCGACGTGGCCCTCCTCGAGCGATGCGAGAAGAAGGGGCACGTCACGTCGCTGCAGCCGCCCTTCTCGATGATCCGGCGCGACGCCGGTGGCGCCCAGATCCCCTGGTGCGCCGGCCACGGCACGGGCGTCGTCGTCTACAGCCCGATGCAGTCGGGGCTGCTCACCGACTCGTTCACCGCCGAGCGCGTGACCGCGCTGGCCGGCGACGACTGGCGCCGGAAGTCGCCACAGCACCAGCCGCCGAAGCTCCAGCAGAACCTGGCGCTGCGCGACGCCCTCAAGCCGATCGCGGCGAAGCACGGCACGTCGACGGCAGCGATCGCGGTGGCCTGGACGCTCGCGTGGCCGGGCGTCACCGGCGCGATCGTCGGCGCGCGCAACCCGGAGCAGGTGGACGGCTGGCTCCCGGCGGCGACCCTGCGTCTCGACACCGCCGATCTCGCCGCGATTGCGACCGCGATCGCCAAGACGGGCGCCGGTTCCGGGCCGACGGCGCCGGCCTAGTCCTTGGCGCGTTCCCCCCCCGGCAGGCCGCCGTTCGAGATCACGACGCCGCCCTGAACGCTGTGGCGGACGACACACTCTCGGAGGGCGTCCGGCGCTAGAACCCCAGGGTAGATCGTTGGGGGCGTGCTCGACGCCACTCATGGTGGCGGCGGAAGGCGTGATGATCGAGATCCTGTGTTTCTTCGCGGCCCTGCTGGGGCTGAGCCCAGAGACGTGCCAGGCCGTCTGGCCGAACCCGTCCCCCTCGCCGGTCGCGACGGCCGAGCCCGCGGCCCGGCCCACACCGGGGGGCTGTCCCGAGGGCTACTGCGTCGTCGGGTGGACGAACTCGGTCCCGCCGCGGCCCTTCTGCGGCCAGTGCGCGACCCGGGCGCCGCACCCTTCGAAGACCTCCTGCCCGAAGGCGCTCGCCCTGGGAACGTACGTCTACCTGAACGACAAGCCCTACAACCACGGCTTCGACTCCACGGTGCGGGTCCACGGCGACCCGGAGTTCTGCCGGCTCATCCACGGAGTGTCGGTCAACGACTGCCACCTCGAGGGCTGGCCCAAGCGGGTCGAGTGCGAGATGGAGCTGATCCACGGTTGCCCCATCTGGCAGTTCTCGGTGAACGCCGGGACGACCGTGGAGCCGTGCGTCGACGACCATGCGGCGCGGTGCAGCTGCGACCATTTCGGGTCCGTCGAGTACCGGGACGACCCGCAAACCCCGACGACGGGCGACACGCTTCTGACGCTCCGGGGCTTCGAGGGACAGCCCCTCGAGTGCGGGCTCCAGAGAGACGCCTACGGCCCCATGGCCGGGTTCTTCACCGTGGCCCACGGGGCGGGCCAGGTGCGGGCGTGCAAGCCGGACCGAACCGGGTGCGGGCCGTGGCGGCCCTTCGACCACTGATCGACCCGCACCGGACGCGAGGCCCCTCCTCTAGCGCGTGGCCTCCATGATCTCCTTGATCCGGATGTTCCGGAACTCGACGATCGAGCCGTGGCCGAGGAAGCCGATGTGGCCGCTCGCCCGCTTCAGGCCAGGATGGTCGCGGTGGTCCATCGTCCCCTCGGCGCTCGCCTCGTCGATGTCGGCGTCGACGACGGTCGTCCCGTTGACGACGACGGTGACGCGCCGGCCCTTCACGGTGACCTCTTCCGCGTTCCACTCGCCGATCGGCCGCAGGACGCCGCGGCGCGCCGGCACGACGCCGTAGATCGAGCCGTGGTACTGGTACGGCTGGAGATCCCAGTAGACGGGTGAGCCGTCCTCGAGGATCTGGAGCTCCATCCCCACGTAGGCGGCGTCGCCCTCGAGCGGGGCGCGGATGCCGAGGCCGTTGTTGGCGGCCGGGAGTGAGCTTGAACTCGAAGCGGAGGACGAAGTCCGTGTACTCCTTCGCCGTGTAGAGGTTCCCGCCGCTCGGCTCGGGATGGACGACGATCTTGCCGTCCTCCGCCGCATAGCCGTCGACGTTGCCCGTCCAGCCCTCGAGATCGCGGCCGTTGAAGAGTGGCGAGAATCCCTCGCCCACCTCGGCCTCGGTGATCGCGGGCGAGGAGACGTCGCGCGGGATCTCCCGGATGAAGACGTTGCGGAACCAGAGCGGGTTGCCGTGGGCCTGCAGCTCGATCTGGCCCGACGGGTAGATCGGCTTGTCCCTCTCCCAGTAGTTCTCGAGGACCGTGTTGTCGACGACCCGCTTGTCGTTGAGATAGACGGTGACGCGATCGCCGATCATGAGACCCGGAACGCGTTCCACTCGCCGACGGGACGGTCGGCTCTTCTCCAGGGGCTTGCTCGGCCCCTTCTCGTTGTTGAAGAGACCGCCCGAGCCGACCGGGTTCGCTTCGGCGTCCCAGATCTGCACCTGCGGCGAGCCGCGGAGGTAGAGGCCGCTGTCTCCGCCCTTCTCGATCTTCCAGTCGGCGAGAAGCTCGAAGTCGGCGTAGTCGCTCGTCGTGCAGAGGCTCTCGCCCTTCCCGTCGAAGGCGAGAGCGCCGTCCTCGACCTTCCAGTGGGCCCGCATCCTCTCGTCGGCCGCGGCCTGGGCCTTGGCCAGCTCCTGCGGGGTCATCTTCGCGCGGGCGGGCGGGTCGGCGACGAGGCCTTTCCAGCCGTCGAGGGAGCGGCCGTCGAAGAGCGGGACGAAGCCGCCCTGGCGCAGGCGCTCGAGGATGATCTTGCCGGCCCGCTCCGCGAGCGGCGGGATCGGGGAGAGACGGCCTCGACGCGCCGCAGCACCGAGTAGGCCTCGTGGCCGGACAGCCAGCGCTCCTGGGGCGATTGCCGGGAAGCGAGATCCAGGAGGG
Organism: uncultured Acidobacteriota bacterium; assembly: GCA_963697835.1. Taxonomy (GTDB): domain Bacteria; phylum Acidobacteriota; class Vicinamibacteria; order Fen-336; family Fen-336; genus DATBSL01. Next base: position 2,239,470 of record CAVOPG010000002.1, read on the forward strand.
CCGCGGCGGCCGCGTCGCGCAGGGCCGGGTTGTCGAGACATCGGGCGAGGAGCCGTAGCGACTCGGGCTCGCGGACGGCGGCGATCCGGGCGAGCACGGGCTTCTTGTCGGCGTCCTCTCCGGGCAGGGCGAGGAGCTTCTCGATACGCGGCGAGCTTCTTCGCGTCCGGCGCGTCCGACCGGCCGACGAGGCGAACGTAGCCCTGGACCGCCGCGCGGGAGTGCTCCCGGTTCTGCGTGGTCGAGGCGATGCGCAGGAGCTCGTCGGCCGCCGCGCCGTCGGGCCACCGGGAGAGCGCGCCGACGGCGGCGGACTGGACCTCGGAGTCCCGGCTCGCCGTCTCTTCCACGGCCGCGCGGAGCAGCCTCGTCCCCCCGACCCGCGGCAGGACCTTCAGGATCGCGATCTTCCCGGAGGCCGGGGCGTTCTTCAGCAGGTCGAGGAGGCCGTCGGCGCGCCTCTCGGGATCCGGGTTCCTGAGGACCGCCGCCGCGATCGCCTCCCGCAGCCGGACGACGTCGTCGCTGTCGCTGGCCTTCTCCAGCATCGAAACGAGGCGCGGGAGGTCGGCGTCGCCGGCGAGGTTGCCCAGGGCCCCGAGCGCGGCCCCGCGGATGGCGGGGTCGGGGTCTTCGGCCAGACGGAAGACGCGCTCGATCTCTTCTCGCGCCCCCTTCTCGCCGAGCACCTCGATCAGGACGGCCTTTGCCGGAAGAGGCGTCGCGTCGAGGCGCCGCGCTGCTTCCGGGCACGACGAGCCGGCCGGGGTACCCGAGGAGCGCCGTCTTCAACGCCGCGCTCTCGTCCGCGTCCGCGGAGGCGAGCAGCGAGAGAAGGTCGGGAAGGACGGGCTCGCCTCCGAGGCGGGTCGCGGCGGGAATCGCCGCCAGGCGCACGGCCCGGTCGGCGCTCCCGAGGCTCTCCCGAACGAAGGGCAGGGCCGCGACGTCCCCGCGTCGGCCGAGCATCGCGACGATGTCGGCGCGCACGTCGGGCGGTGCGGCGCCGCGGCCTTCTCGACCCAGCGGAGCGTCGCCTCGCTTCCCGGGATCCTCTCGGCCAGGGTCGAGGGCCGAGCCGCGGAAGCTCCGGTCGGGGCTGTCGACGGCGCGCGAGGAGGTCGGGCAGGGCCTCGGCCCGAGGGCCGAGACGACGAGGGCCAGGGCCGCGGACGCGTGCTGCGACTCTCCCGGCCCGCGGTAGTGGGTCGAGAACGCGCCCGCGCCGCTTCCAGTCCCTCCGCCGTCCGGCCCGACTCGATGAGGCGTCGGGCGTAGAGGAGATAGAGCGAAGGCGCTTGCGACCTCTCCCGGAACGAGGACGCGACCCGGGACCTCGAGAGCACGGGCGCCGCGGCGGGATCGCCGATGTTGGCGAGGGCGAAGAGGGCCGCCTGGCGAAGGCCCTCGTCCGCGCTGTCCGCGAAGGGGAGGATCTTCTTCACTGCCTCGCGGCTGCGCAGCCTCCCCGAGCGACTGGATGAGCGGTCAGGCGGGCGTTCCGAGGCGCCTTGTCGAGGGCCTTCAGCAGCGCCTTCGCCGCTTCCGGCCCCCCGATGGTGAGAAGCGCGGCCGCGGCCGGCCCGGCGAGCTTCTCGTCGACGAGGTACCTCTCGAGAGGCCGGATGGACTCCTTCTTCCCGGCGACCTGGATCTGCGAGATGAGAAAAGCCGCGACGTGCTCGTCCCCTTCCCGCCGAGGGGCTCGTCACGGTCGCTCCAGGCACTCGAGGAGAGCGTGAACGAAGACGGCCCGCTCCGGCTCTGCTCCCGGGCGGGTGACGTAGACGGCCAGGCCGTTCACGGCGAACCGGGCTCGGGAGTCGTCTCCCTTCCCCGGCGGCAGGACTCGCGCGCAGACGGCTCCGCGATCCCCGCCGTCACCCAGGCTCAGGATCTCCGCGCCGAGGCCGTCCCTCGCGGCGGACGTCTCGCGCCGGGAATCGCTCGAGGATCGACGAGACGCGGGCGTTCAGGTCCGTGCTCGCGTTGCGGGCGGGGGGCGATTCGGCGGCGAAGACCCAGCCCGACGAAACCACGAGGGCGAGGACCGCAGCCGAGGTCTTCTTCACCATCGTTCTCCTGTCAGGCCGGCAGCCGCCAGGGGGCCCGCATGGGCTGGTCGACGAGGCGGTTGGCCTCCTCGTCGCCGACGAAGCGCTCCTTCTCCGGGTCGAAGCGGAGGGTCCGGCCGAGCTGGACGGCGATCTTCCCCAGGTTGACGAGCGTGCAGGAGCGGTGGCCGTTCCTCTCGTTGAGGGCGAACCGGCGCCTCGTCCGGACGGATTCGGCGAAGTCGGTGACCTGCGGCTCTGGATCGGGCAGCGCGGCCACGGCGTCCCGGAGGTGGGGGATGTCGGACTGGAAGCCGCGGAAGAGCTTCCCCTTCGGACCCTCGAGGAAGGGCGCGCTCTTGTCGCGGTTCTCGCCGTCGAGGACGATCGTGCAGCCGTCGGCGTACTTCATCTCGATCCGCCGCCAGGTGCCGCAGGCGTCGGGGTGCTGCTGCGGGCAGTCGGCCACGATCTCGACCGGGCTCGTGTCGTCCTTGTCGAGGAGGTACTGCACGGGGTCGAGGTAGTGCATGCCCATGTCCCCGAGGCCGCCGCCGTCGTAGTCCCAGTAGCCGCGGAACGTGCCGTGGACGCGGTGCGGGTGATAGGGCTTCACAGGGCGCCGGGCCGAGCCAGAAGTCGTAGTCGAGCTCGGGCGGGACGGGCTCGGGCGCAGGCGTGGTCAGGCCGCTCCAGTAGAACTTCCAGTCGAAGCCCGTGGTCGCGCTGACCGTCGCCTTGATCGGCCAGCCCAGGAGCCCGCTCTGGACGACCTTCTTGATCGGCTTGACGTCCGTCCCGAAGCCGTAGAAGCGGTCCTGGAAGCGGAACCAGGTGTTGATGCGGAAGATGCGGCCGTTCCGCTGGACGGCCTCGACGACGGCGCGGCCCTCGGCGATCGTGCGGGTCATGGGCTTCTCGCACCAGACGTCCTTGCCGGCCTCGGCCGCCGCGACGGAGATGAGCGCGTGCCAGTGGGGCGGCGTCGCGATGTGGACGATGTCGATGTCGGGCCGCGCCAGCACCTCGCGGAAGTCCGCGTAGCCGGTGACGCCGGGGCCGGCGATCTCCAGGGCCGAGGCGAGGTGCGCGCGGTCCACGTCGCAGACGGCCCGCAGGACGGCCCCGGAATAGCGGAGGTGCTCGCGGCCCATGCCGCCGACGCCGATGACCGCCTTGGTCAGCGTGTCGCTCGGGGCGAGATAGCCCGGCCCGCCGAGGACGCGACGCGGGACGATGGCCAGGGAGGCCGCCGCGGCGGCAGCGCTCCTCGTGAACTGCCGGCGGGTGATGCCTTGGGACATTCGCGCTCCTCTCCAGAAGCCCGCACATTATAGTGACGGCAGCATGGACGCGCCTGATCCGTTCGATCCCTTCCACGCCCTCCTCGAGGCACGTCATCTGTCCGAGCTGACCTTCGCCGAGGTGCGCCGGGCGCTACAGGCGCTCTCGTCCGTCTACGTCGAGCGGCGCGGGCGCATGGCCGAAGGCGCGGCGTTCGACGGGGCCGGCAAGCGTGCCGCGTTCGCCCTCTACTACGGGCCGATGCACTTCCTGCTGGTGCGCGAGATCGTGCGCGCGCTCGGCCCCGGCCTGCGCGCGCCGCGCCGCTTGCTGGACCTCGGCTGCGGCACCGGCACCGCGGGCGCGGCCTGGGCGCTGGAGTGCGAGCCCCGGGCGCGGGTCGAGGGTGTCGACCGCAGCGGATGGGCGGTCGCGGAAGCCCGCTGGACGTTCGCGCGCCTCGGCCTCGACGGGCGTGCCACCCGCGCCGACGCCACGACGGCTCCGCTGCCCAAGCCCCCGGCCGGCGTCCTCGCCGCGTTCACCGTCAACGAGCTCGCGGAGGAGCCACGCCGGCAGCTGCTCGCCCGCCTCGTCGATGCGGCCAGGTCGGGATCGACCGTTCTCGTCGTGGAGCCGATCTCGAGACGCGTCAGCCCCTGGTGGCCGGAGTGGAGAGAGGCCGTAAGGACCGCCGGCGGGCGCGAGGACGAGTGGCGCTTCCGCCCGCCGATGCCCGACCGCCTCGCCCTCCTCGGGAAGGCCGCCGGTCTCGACGCTCGCGAGCTGACCGGCCGGTCGCTCGTCCTGCCCGGAGGGGCAGGGCTCGTCCTGCCAGGATAGCCAGGACTCGTCCTCGCCCTCCGGGGCGCCCGGGACTATGATCACGCCGCAGGCGCCGTTTCCGCCCGATGAACGAGGAGGCCCTCATGCCCAAGTCCGGCTCCGTCAGCCGCCGCACGTTCCTGGAGACGAGCGCCACCACCGCCGCCGTGACGCTCGTCGCGCGCCACGTCCTGGGGGGGCCGCGGCACGTGCCGCCGAGCGATCGCATCAACGTCGCGTACGTCGGAACCGGCACGCAGGGTCTCCGACAGCTGATGCCCGCCTTGCAGCGACCGGACCTGCGGATCACCGCGGTCTGCGATCCCAATCGCAAGAGCGAGGACTACGTCGAGTGGTCCCGTTTCGAGCTGCGGGACAAGATCCGGGAATTCCTGGCCGATCCCGGCTGGGCCGAGGGCGCCAGGGCCTGCCCCTGCGGGCGCGAGGTGGGCCGCGAGCTCGTGGACCGGCACTACGGCGCGTCCTCGGCCGGCGGCTGCCACGCGTACGCCGACTTCCGGGAGCTTCTGGCGAAGGAGAAGGACCTCGACGCCGTCTACATCATGACGCCGGATCACCTCCACGCCACGGTCGCTCTCGCGGCGATGAGGGCCGGCAAGCACGTCATCGTCCACAAGCCGCTCGGCAACGTCCTCCACGAGGCGCGCCTCGTCGTCCAGACCGCGCGCGAGACCGGCGCCGCTACGCACATGTTCTGCGCCGCCGGGAACGAGTCGACGCCGCAGATCGCCGAGTGGATCCAGGCCGGGGCGATCGGCCCCGTGCGCGAGGTGCACAACTGGTCCACTCGGCCCTTCTGGCCGCAGGGCATGACGACCCTCCCGGCCGAGTCGGTGCCGGTCCCGGACGGGCTCGACTGGGACCTCTGGCTGGGGCCCGTGCCGCACCGGCCCTATCACCCCGCCTACACGAACGCGGTCTTCCGGGGCTGGTACGACTTCGGCACCGGCGCCCTCGGCGACATGGGGCACTACAGCTTCTTCCAGATCTTCAAGATCCTGAAGCTCGGCTCGCCCCTCACCGTCGAGGCCACCCGGAGCCAGTACTGGAAGATCGACGACCTCCTCTGGAAGAAGCAGATCAACACGGTCTCCTACCCGCAGGCCTCGCTCATCCGCTGGGAGTTCCCGGAGCGGGCGGGGATGCCCCCGGTCACGCTCCACTGGTACGACGGCGGCCTGCGCCCTCCGAAGCCCCGCGAGCTGGAGGAAGACGGCGAGCCGATGCCCGAGGAGGGACTCCTCTTCGTGGGAGACCGCGGGAAGATCCTGGGTGAGTTCACCGGCCGGGACCCGCGCCTCATCCCGAAGGCGAAGATGACGGCCTTCCAGCCTCCGCCGAAGACCCTGCCGCGCCCGGCCGAGGAGCTGGAGCAGTGGGTCCGCGCCTGCCGCGGCACCGCCCCGTCGGACGCCAGCTTCGAGAACGTGGCGGCCATCAGCGAGACGATCCTGCTGGGGACGATCGCGGTGCGCGTCGACAAGAAGCTCCGTTGGGACGCCGCGAACGCGCGCTTCGTCGACGCTCCCGAGGCCGACGCGCTCATGGCCCGCGGCGAGTACCGCGAGGGCTGGAAGCTGTAGTCACCCGCGAGCACCCTCTTGTACACCTCGGCCAAAGGTGTACGGTGAGGTGTATGAGAACGAACATCGTCCTCAACGACGAGCTCGTGCGCGAGGCGGCTCGCTACGCGAAGGGCCGTTCGAAGCGCGCCCTGGTCGAGGAAGCGTTGGCGACGTTCGTGGCGGTGAAGAGCGCCGAGCGCCGGCACGCGACGTACCGCGAGCGGCTGACCCGTCTCGAGACCCGGCTGGGCGCGCTCCGCCTGCGCGAGAGCCCCTCCCGCCTGCTGCGGCACGACCGGCAGCGCTCGTGAGATCCCTGGTACTCGACACGAGCGTCGCGATCGCCTGGTACCTGCCGGAGACCTTCCGGGCCGCGGCACGGGTCTGGCAGTCACGGCTGCTCGACGGGCGCGTCCGTCTGGTGGTGCCGGGCCTGCACTACTGGGAGTTCGGCAATGTGCTCCGGACCTACGTCATGCGCTCCGAGCTGGAGGATCTCCCGCTGCTGACGGCCGAGCGCACCACGACACCGTGGGTGGTGAAGCTGGGCCGCCGGGTCGAGAGCGTCCTCAAGAACTGAGGGCCGAGCTCCGTCGCCCGTGCCTTCTGCTCGAAACGCCTGAGACGGTCCTTGTGGGCGGCCAGAACCTCGGGGATGACTTCGACGGCGATGTTTGATCCCGACAGGTCCCGAGGTGGTAGGCTTCCGATGGCCCGGTTCGGGAATGGGCGGGCCGTCGAGAGGCGCGGAGTCGTGAATAGCAGGACCGTCGCCGGCGTGCTCCTGGCGCTGCTCGTCGCGGCGTCGTCGGCAACCGCGCAAGCGCCGGCCGCGAAGGGCGCGGGGCCGCCGCTGTCGTGGCGCGTGATCGTGGGCCCGTCGATCAGCCTCCCGGCCTTCGACACTCCGTACGCATCCACGTACTCCCCACCCTTCCAGTACGTCCCCCACACGAGCACGGCGACGCAGACGATGCCGCTCGACGCGGGCACGGCACCGGGGGTACTGGTGGGTGTCGAGCGCGCGCTGGGCGGACACGTCGCTCTGCAGCTCTCCGCCCACTTCGGCAAGGCGAGCCTCTCGGGTGCGCCGGGCCAATACGACCTCAGCATGCAGTTCACCTCACTACAGCCGCCCTCGTACGAGCCCGTGGAGGTGAGCCTGCAGCGGTCCGAGGCTCGGCCCGAGGCCGACGGTCACCTGAAGACGCTGGCTTTGGCTTTCGACGTCGCGGCCTGGACGGACCTCGGCTCCGGGGGACGCCTCGGGTTCTCCGCCGGTCCGGCCTGGCTGCGGACGACGGGGCGGGCGGAGAGCCTCGTCTACACTGCGTACTTCATGGGCGGCCACTCGGTGGCCTTCTCCGAGGACTACCTCGTCTCGTTCGAGTTCCCCGCGAGCGCCCTCGGTCTGGACGTCGGGGGATTCGCCGAGGTGGCCCTCGGCCGGCACGCGGGCCTGCGCCTCGACGTGCGCTACACCTGGGGACCCGAGCGCGACGCCGAGGTGACGCTCCGCGAGATCGTGAACGCGGACGAGGTCATCCGCAGCGCCGAGCTGGCCGACATCGAGAGCGGGCTTCTCCCGGCCCCGGTGCGGGTCGATCCTTCGCTCTTCCGTGCCGCCCTGGCGCTGACCTTCCGCTTCTGAAGCTCGGGCCCGCGCCGCCCTCACGCGGCACGGGCCCGCGATCGATCGGCCGGTTCCCGGGGCTCGTGCTACTCCATGTACCCGTTGACGTCGATGATGACGTGCCCGGTCCCCGTCGGCGCCAGGAGGACTCCGATGTCCCCGTTGGTGCCCAGCGCCACGAACCCGTTGTTCGCGCGGGTCTGTCCGGTGCTGAAGTTGACGGAAGACGTCGCCGGCGCCGGCGTCCCGCCCGGGAACAGCCTCACGTTGCCGCCGGCGGTGGAGCCGGTCACGGTGACGTTGTACGAGATGGCCCGGGCCGTCGGCGGGATGAGGCAGTTCCCCCCCACGACCGTGAAGGTCCGTGAGACGCCCGCGACGAGAGGCGCGCCGGGTGCGGGATACCGGGTGTCGACGAGCCGGCACGGAGCGACCGTGTAGAAGCCCATCGCGATCTGGGAGAGCGAGTCGCCGATCGTGGCGGTGGCCATCCCCGCCCCGGTGGCGATAGTGGCGTTCGTGGGCGAGGACAGGGTCAGGGTGAAGGTCTCCGCGCCCTCGACGAGCGCGTCGGAGAGAACCGCGACGTCGACCGTCCGGGTGAGGTCCCCGGGGTCGAAGGAGAGAGTGCCGGAGGTCGAGGTGTAGTCCGAGCCGGCCAGGGCCGATCCGTTCGCCGTCGCGTAGTCGACGGTGACGGTGCTGCCGGAGGCGCCGCTCAGGGTCACGGTGAAGGTCGCGTTGACGCTGCCGCTGAGCGGCTCTGTCGCCTGGACGGCGAGGGGCGAGAGCGAGATCGTCCGGGGCGAGTCGTCGTCGAGGATGATCCCGAGCGCCTTCGTGCGGGCGAGGGTCGCACCCCCGGTGGGGCCGCTCAAGCTCAACCCGAAGGACTCGTTGGCCGCCTCGACGGTGGTGTCGCCGATGACGGACACCGACACCTGCTGGGACAGCACGCCGGGGGCGAAGGTCACGAGCGTCGACAGGGTCATGAAGTCCGTCCCCGCGGTGGCCGCGGGCGGGGTGGGGCCGCCGGGGCTCGTCGCCGCGTTCACGGTGACCGGCTGGGCGTGATCGCCGCTCACGGTCAGCGTGAACGTCGCCGGCGTGGTGCCGGAGTTCCCCTCCGTCACCGAGACGTCCGCCACGTTGATCGTCAGCACGTCGTCGTCCGTGATCGTGCCGTCACCTCGGCTGTCCGAGATCGCGGGCCCGGTGCTGTTCGACAGCACGACGGCGAAGGTCTCGTTGGCCTCGTCCAGGGTGTCGCCCACCACCGGTACCGTCACGGTCCTCGTGGTGGTCCCCGCCGTGAACGTCAACGTGCCCGACGCGGCCAGGTAGTCGACTCCCTCCGTGGCGGGGTTCGTAATCCCGGCCGCAGTCGCCCAGTTGACGGTGAAGTCGCGGTAGTAGGGCGTATTGAGGCTGAGGCTGACGGTGAAGACCGCGTCCGTCGTGCCGGCGTTGCCCTCCGGGATCGTCACGTTGTTGATGGCCACCGTGGCCGTGTCGTTGTCGTTGATCGTCCCCACCGCGTCTCCGTCGAGGATGAGCGGCCCGCTGCTGTTCGAGAGGTGGACGAGGAAGGTCTCCGCCGGCTCGTCGACGAGGTCGCTGTTGACGGTCACCGTGAACGTCCTGGTCCTGGTCCCCTGGGGGAAGCTGAGGGTGCCCGAAGTGGACACGTAGTCGACTCCGGCCGTCGCCGGCTGCGCGCCGCCGTCGGCCGTCGCGTAGTCGACGGTGAACGCGCTCTTGTTTCCGGCGACGTCCGCGGTCGACACGGTGAACGTCACGGTGGCGGTGCCGGTGTTGCCCTCGGTCGTGCTCGCGTCGGCCACCGAAACCGTCGTGTCGTCGTCCGTGATCGTGGCGAGGCCGCTGGTGTCCGAGATGCCGGGACCGGTCGAGTTGGACAGGACCAGGGTGAAGGCCTCGTTGCTCTCGTCGAGAACGTCCCCGAGCAGCGGCACCGTGAGCGACCTCTGGGTCGCTCCCTTCGGGAAGAAGAGCGTCCCCTGGACGGCCGTGTAGTCGAGTCCGGCCTTCGCGGTGCCGTCCACGGTCGTGTAGTTGAGCGTGAAGTCGCGGTAGTAGGGGGTCGAGATGGTGATGTTGAACGTGGCGTTGGTGGTGCCCGTGTCGCCTTCGGGGATGTTGCCGGCGTCGGCAATGGCGAGCGTCGAGTTGTCGTTGTCGGTGATCTGGCCGACGCCGCGGCCGACGCCGACCCAGGCTCCCCAGTTGCTGGCCGTGTCGAGGTCGACCCAGAACTTCTCGTTGGGCTCGTCGATCGTGTCGTCGAACGTCTCGACGCTGATGGTGTGGGTCGTGTCCCCCGGGCGGAAGACGAAGAAACCCGACGTCTCGCGGTAGTCGAGGGCCGGGTCTGCCGGCGGATCCTCTCCGCCCACGCCGCTCGTCCAGTAGAGCCGCGTCGTCTTCTCGCTCGGCTTGTTGTTGAGCGTCGCCTGGAAGACGGCGAACGGGGGATTGGTGGCGGACTCGGTCACCGTGACGCTGTTGAGCGAGACCGTCGGCCAGTAGGGCCCGTCGGGTCCGGGGACGTCCTCGTTCTCGATCCAGGCGGCCGCCGTCGGGACCGCGATGGTCCCCTCGGTCGGGTTGAAGATCTCCACCGCGAAGGACTTGTAGTGGTCCTCGTAGGCCTGGTCGTTGACCGTCGCAATGGAGAGGGTGACGGTCTGGGGTGTCGAACTCGTGGTCGCGGCGAACTTCACGGGCGTGTGCGTGAGCACGTGGACGCCGGGCGCGAAGGTCATCTTTTCGACGTAGTCGGTGCCCGGTTTGGCCGTGATCGCGACCGTGCGGTAGTCGACGTAGATGTCGGCGGCGTGCCCTCCGGTGCCGCTGGTCAGGGTGACCTTGAAACTGATGCTGCTTCCTTCCCGGACGCACACCGAGGTGGGGGCACCGACGCAGACCGGGGGATTCTGGGCCGGTGGGGTCACGCCATCGATCGACAGGGTGGGGGCGGCGGCTAGCACCACCGCTCCAGGGTCGCCTCCGCCCGTGACCTCGCGTCTCGCGGCGCCGTCGGTCGAGCGGCTCGCTGCGGCCGAAATCGCTGCGGCACCGTCAGCGCGCGGCGCCGCCGCCGCGGAGCGCGCGGCCAAAGCCGCCGGCCCGAGTTCGAGCGCCCAGGGCTCCGAGTTCGAGTAGTCGTCGGCGCCCGCGAAGACGATCTGGCTCCCGAGGCGCGCGAGGTAGTCCGAGGTGACGCCGCTCATCACGCCCGGGAGAGGATCGGCGGCCAGGGCGATCGTCATCGTCGTCTCGTCGCAGTACCAGAGCTCGCGCCCCGTCGCGACCGTCTGCGCCGTGAAGAAGAAGCCGTTCGAGGTCACGACCCGGCACTTCGCGCGCCCGCAGGACTCGAGGTTCAGCGAGGGGTCGGAGGGCTCGGCCGGCTGGAACTCGAGCGGGGCCGAGGGGTCCTGGTTGAGGTCCTGCACCATCCGGGTGCCGCCGGTCGTGCCGTCGCTCGTCCAGAGCTCCAGGCCGTGCACTCCGTCGTCCACGACGAAGTAGAGGCGGCCGTGGATCTCCGTCAGCTGGTTGGGCCCGTTCGCCGGGTCGCAGGAGTTCGAGGGGCCGGTCGCGAACCCGCCGCCGGGGGTGAGGAAGTCCTTCACCAGCGTGACCGTGGTCCCGTCCGTCTTGTAGAGGCCGCGGCCGACCTTCGGGTCGCAGGCCGCGAAGAACACGGTCGTCCCCACCGTGGTCAGCTCGGAGACGGCGGCGTCCCCGTTGGGCCAGAGCGTGCTGAGCGGAGTCGCGGCGTCCTGTACGCCGTTGGTCGTCCACAGCTCCTGCTTCAACCGGCCGGGCGAGGTCGACCCGGAGCGCTTCGCGATGAAGAGCGTGCTGGCGACGGCCGCCAGCTGTCCGTCGACGCGCGCCTCGATCAGCTGCCGGCCCGTGCTCGGGCTCCAGGACCACAGGTTGGTCTCCGTCGAGGCCTGTGTCTCCTTGGCGGTGAGGAAGACGCTCCCGTTGAAGGTGACGAACTCCCGCGGGTCCTTGAAGGTGTCGAGGACCGCCGTGCCGGCGGTCGTCCCGTCCGTGACCTGGAGCGTCGGGCCGTTCTGGTCGGGGCTCGCCGAGAACAGCAGCCGCTCCTCAGGCGCGACCACCCCGGCCGGGACGACGAAGAAGCGCCACGGGTTCGAGGAGACGCTGCCGGTGTAGACGTCCTTGACGAGGGTTGGGCTGGTGCCGTCGTAGGACCAGAGCTCACGGCCATAGGGCGTCCCGGGCTCGTAGGTGCCCGAAATGAGCAGCCTGCCGTTGAGGACGGCCATCTCCACGATGTCGAAGAAGGGCTCCCGGAACTCCACCGTCGTGCCGTCCGTTCTCCAGAGCCCGGTCCGGTCGGCGGTGTGGAGCGAGTCCCAGTTCTCGCTGGCGAAGAAGTAGACGTATCCCTGGTACGTGGTGAAACCGGTGGCACCCGACCCCTGGAAGTCCGCCCCGAAGTAGATCGACGACCCGGCGATCTCCGCGATCTTGCCCGCAGTGAAAGCCGTCGGGACCGTGAACAACGCGCTGATTGCGGTCCCACCCGGGCCGGTGACGGAGATCGAGCCGCTCCGGGCCGCGGCCGGAACGGTGGTCGAGATCTGGGTCGCGGAGTCGACGGTGAAGGTGGCGCTCGCGCCGGCGAACGCGACCGCGGTCACTCCCGTGAAGTTCGTCCCGGTGATCGTCACTGCCGTGCCGGCGGCGCCGACCGTGGGAGTGAAGCTCGTGATCGTCGGCGCGGGAATCGAGGTCACGGTGAAGCTGGAGGCGCTGGTCGCCGTCCCGCCGGGTGTCGTCACGCTGATCGGCCCCGTAGTCGATGCCGGCGGCACCGTCGTCACGATCATGGTCGGGGTCACGACGGAGAAGGTGGTACTCGTCCCGTTGAACCGCACGTCGGTCGCGGCGGTGAAGCTCGTGCCCGTCAACTGCACCGAAGCGAAGTAGCCGCCGCTCGTCGGGTTGAAGCCGGTGATCGTCGGCGGATGAGCATGGCGGAGGATGACCAGCCCGTTGTTGTAGTCGGCGAGCACCACGTCGGGCCTGCCGTCGTTGTCGATGTCCCCGACGGCGAGCCCGTGCGGGTTGTAGTGGCTCGCATACGGGATCGGCTCCAGCATCTCGGAGCCGAGCACGCCGGCCGCCTGCAGGTAGACGCCCAGCGCGGTCCAGCCGCCGTGCGCGACGAGCACGTCGGGCTTCCCGTCGCCGTTCACGTCGGCCACCTCCACCGGCTCGGGAATGTCGTAGGAGGCGTACGTCGTCGGGCTGGCGGCCAGCACTCCGCTGCCGTCCTGCGCGAAGACCGCCAGCCCGGAGCTCGGCTGGTTCCCACCGAAGCTCGCGACGAGGTCCTTACGGCCGTCGCCACTGACGTCTCCCACGGCGACTCCCGACGGCCACTCACCCCCTCCGACGGACCGGTTCACCAGTCCGCCAAGCGTGCCGTCCGCCTGCTGGTAGAGCACGGAAATGCTCACCGTCGCCATCCCCTGGTCGCTCGTCACCGCGACGTCCGCCCAGCCATCGCCATTGAGGTCGCCGACCTCGAGGTCGTCCCACCCCGCGTGGGGCGCCGAGTACACGACCGGGGTGGCGAGCGTCCCGTCGGCCTGCTGGAGGAGGACGGTCACGGTGTCGGTCCCCCAGCCCGCCCCCACGATGTCGAGGCGCCCGTCGTGGTTCAGATCGGCGATCCGGACCTTGCCCGAGTCGATCGTCGGGTGAAGAGAGACGGGATCGAGGGTCCCCGACGGGTTCTGGTAGAAGACTCCAATGGCGTCGCCGGTGTTCCCCACGACGATGTCGTTGCGTCCGTCACCGTTCAAGTCCCCGATCGCCACCGTCTCCGGCGAGCTGGTGTAGGTCCCGGCCGCGGGGTACTTGACGGGTGCGTCGAGGGTGCCGTCAGGCAGTTGTGGGAAGACGAAGAGCTTGTAGTCGTTGGCGGCGTCGAAGTAGAACGACGTGACCAGCACCACGTCGTTCCGCCCATCGCCGGTGACGTCGCCGATGGCCACGGCCTCGGGCCACGAACCAGTCGCGATGGCGGTGTACGGCTCGAAGAGACCCGAGGGCCCTCCGGACAGGGACGTGAGGGCCGCGGGTGTGGCAGCGGCCGCCGCCCGTGGAGCGGCGGAGGGACGCTGCTCCAGGCCCGCTGGCCCCTTCCGGACCTCGAACCACTTCCCGCCGTCCTGCTTGAGGTACGCGCGCCCGTCGGGCTTCCGGACGCTCGACGGGGCCTGGGCGAAGCCGGGGACCGTGGCCAGGAGAAGAAGGACGGCCGGGGCGAAGATCGAGCGCCGCGAGATCATGGACTCCTCCACAGGTGACAAGTCGGGACCTGCAAGTGGGCCAGGCCCCGCCACACCGTGTGGAGTATAGGTGCTGAACGATTCAGCGCGATCGGTTCAAGTGATCGCTCTCACATCGTTCGATTTCAATACGGATTAAGATTAGTACATCGGCATCATTGACTTCTGGTATCCGTATCACCACACGTCGCAGCGCTTGTCGGACGGACGGACCATGGGCGCGCCGGCTGGGCAGCCGAAGGCCTTCTCGAACTCCGGCAGGTTCGACAGCGGGCCGATGACGCGGTACTTCCCCGTCGGGTGCGGGTCGCCCTGCACCATCAGCCGCTGGGTCTCGGGACGGATGGCGTCGCCGCGGAACTGGCCCCAGGCGATGAAGAACTGCTGCTCCGGCGTGAAGCCGTCGACCGTGGGCGCGGGCGCCTTGCCCTCGAGCGACTTCAGGAACGCGCGGTAGGCGATCCTGGCGCCGGCGAGGTCGCCGATCGACTCGCCGAGGACCAGCTTGCCGTTGTGGTGGATCCCGGGCTCGATCTCGTAGCTCTCGAACTGGTCGACCACGCACTGCCCCCGCGCCCGGAACTTCGCGAGGTCCGCCGCCGCCCACCAGTTCCGGAGCCGCCCCTGCGCGTCGTACTGCGCGCCCTCGTCGTCGAAGCCGTGGCTGATCTCGTGGCCGATGACCACTCCGATGGCGCCGTAGTTCACGGCGTCGGCCGCGTCCACGCTGAACGCCGGGGGCTGCAGGATCCCCGCCGGGAACACGATCTCGTTCAGCAGCGGGTTGTAGTACGCGTTCGAGGTGGGCGGCGTCATCCCCCACCGGCCGCGGTCCACCGGCTTGCCGACCTGGCTTCGTTCGTCGTCCACGTTGAACTTCCGTCCCGGCCGCCACGTTCGCCCAGTAGGCGTCGCGCCCGATGGGCACTCCGGAGTAGTCCTTCCACTTGTCGGGATAGCCGATCTTCGGGTTGAAGGTCGCGAGCTTCTCGAGGGCCTTCGCCTTCGTCTCCGGTCCCATCCACCCGAGCCCCCGGATGGTGTCGCCCATGGCGAGGAGCAGGTTCTTCACGAGCTCCTGCATGCGGGCCTTCGCTTCCGGCGGGAAGTGCTTCTCGACGTACTTCCGGCCGAGCGCCTCGCCGAGAACGGCGTCCGTCGACTCCGCGCAGCGTTTCCAGCGGGGCTTCATCTCCTTCGCCCCGCCGAGGTACTGCTCCTCGAAGGCGAAGGCTTCCTTCACGAAGGGCGACGAGAGGTGCGGGGCGGCGGACCGGACGAGGTGCCAGCGGAGGTACGCCTTCCAGGAGGCGAGGGGCGTCTCCAGGAAGAGCCGGTCCATGGCCTTCAGGAACTCGGGTTCCTGGACATTGAGGGCGGAGCGCGGCAGCTTCGCGGCGGCGAAGTAGCCGGGCCAGTCGAAGTTCGGGGCGAGGTCCGTGAGGGCCACGAAGCTCGTCTTGTGGTCGGTGGCCCTCGGGTCGCGGCGGGCCACGTTGTCGAGCGACGCCAGGGCGAGCTGCTTCTCCATGCGGAAGACGGCCTCCGCCGCGAGGCGCGACTCGGCACGTGCTCTTTCCGCTCAGCTCGACGAGGTGCGCCACGTGGACCCGGTACTTCTCGCGCGCCTCCTGGAAACGGGGCTCCGTCTTCACGTAGTAGTCGCGGTCGGGCAACCCGAGGCCCGAGGCGAGAACGTCCGCGATCACCCGCGTCGGCGCGTGGTTGTCCGGCGAGGCGCGGAGTCCGAACGGCACCTGGATCGCCATCTCGTGGAAACGGCCGATCATCTTGTCGACGACGCCGATGTCGGCCAGGGCCGTCGATCTCGGCGAGCAGGGGTTTGATCGGCTCCAGGCCCAGAGCCTCGACGCGCGCCTCGTCCATGCACGCGCCGTAGTGGTCGCCGACCAGCTGCTCGACGCTCCCCTTCGGCCAGTCGGTCCGGGCCGACTGAGCCCGTCGAGGATCGCGTTCAGCTGGTCCTTGGCCGTCTCCCCCGCCGCCCAGCGGCGGCTCCAGCGCACCATCGACGGCGGGATCGGATTGGCGGCCCGCCAGGCCCCGTTCGCGAACTCGAAGAAGTCGACGCAGGGCGCGACCGATCGGTCCAGGTCGCCCGTCTCGATGCCCGTCCGGGCGGGCACGTCGGCGGCGAGGGCGGACGAAGCGAGGGCGAGGAGCGCGGCGGCGGCGAGCGGTCGCAGGGCTTCCGGCCTACTTGCCCGCTTCGAACGGCGCGGCCAGCTTCGTCCCACCCCAGCTCAGGCCGAAGCTGCCGCCCTTCGCCGCGGGCGCGAGGTCGATGGTGAACGTCTCGACCGGGCTGGCCAGCGCGGTCTTCGTCATGGCGACGCTGCACGACGTCCTTGGCCGGGTCGTGCTGCGTCCCCCACTGCCCCGTCTGGGAGTTGAAGACCAGCTGGAACGCGTCCCCGCTCTTCTTCAGCCAGAGGCTGTAGGCTCCCTTGGGCGACCTTCGTCGCGCCGAACGAGAGGTCGACGGGTGTCGTCAGGACCGTGGCCTGGTTCATGCCCATCCGCCAGAACGCCCCCTCCTGCAGCTGGGACAGCATGTCCCGCCCCTTGAGCGATGGACGGCCGTAGTCGACCGTGATCGCGCCCGATCCCGCCTTCAGCTCCGCCTTGCCCCGCTCCGCCTGTGCGCTCGCGGGCACCGTGAGGACGAACGACAGCATTCCAGGGAACGTCCAGGCGAGAACCTTCTTCAGTGTCATGGATACCTCCCTTTCCAGCTTCCTTCGCCGGCGGCTCACTGTCAACGGCCCGGCATGTACAGCCCCGCGACCTCGAGGGCGAGCGCGCGCGGGTCGAGGTCGTCGCGGTTGCAGAGGACGACGACCGTGAGCCCGTCGTCGGGGAAGCGCTCGATCACCGTGCGGAAGCCGACGGTCGATCCCTGGTGCCACATTCGCGGCCGGCCGTGCCACGGGTCGAGGAACCAGCCGAACCCGTAGGACACGGGACGGCCGGGGTCGAGGTTGTCGCCGCCCGCCTCGGAAGGCCACCTGGGCTCGGATCCGTCGAGGAGCCGCACCGGCGTGAGCGCGGGCTTCATCGCCCCCGGGGAGAGGAGCTCGCTCACCCGCAGGGCCTCGTCCCACTTCGCGAGGTCCTCGAGGTTCGAGTAGACGCCGCCGTCGCCGAGCGTCGCCGACGTGGGGCTCTGGTCGGTTTCCCGGAAGCCGGCGCCGTCCTTCGCGTGGCCGAAGGCACGGCGCTCCACCTCGTTCCTTCCCCTCGCGAACGCGAGCGTGTGGCCCATCGCCAGGGGTTTGAAGATCCGCTGGTGCAGGAAGTCGCCGAACGGCTTCCCCGAGGCGCGCGCGACGACGAGGCCCAGCACGACGTAGCCCGAGTTGCTGTAGGCCCAGCTCGTTCCCGGGGCGAAGCGGCCCTTCGTCTCGCCCCGCAGGAGAGCGAGGACCTCGTCGTCGTGGATCTGTCGGTCGGCCGTCCAGATCGGCGCCCGGCCCTTCTCGGCCGCCGCCATCAGGTCCTCGTAGTCGGGCAGGCCGGAGGTGTGGGTGAGCAGGTGGCGGATCGTGATCCCCTTGCCGTAGGCCGGGAAGGCGGGGAAGACGTCGGTGAGCGCGTCGCCGTAGCGCAGCTTGCCGTCGCGCACGAGCAGCATGACGGCCATGGCCGTGAACTGCTTGGTCACGGAAGCGAGGCGGAAGCTCGTGTCGGGATCGATGCGCTCGCGCGACCGGAGATCGCGGACGCCGTACCCACGCTCGAAGACCGTCTTCCCGTCTTGCCGCACGAGGACCGCGAGGCCGGGTTCGTCGGTGCGCACGAGCTTCTCGAGGATGCTCGCGGTCTCGGCCTCGCGGGGGTCCCGGCCGGACGACGCGAGCGCCAGGAGCGCCGAGACCGCGGACACGCCCGCGAGCGTCAACGGGGCTGGCCCTCCTTCGCCCGGTCGTAGATGCGCTTCAGGGCGACGCCCGGCCCGAGGCCGCCTTCCATCTTGACGTTGACGATGAGGCGGCTGCCGTCGGGGATCATCTCCCAGGTCTCGACCACGCTGCCCCCGCGGGTCTGCCTCGTTTCGACGAGGAGCTTGCCCTCCTTCCAGGAGGTCTTGAGCTCCGACGCGCCGTTGTCGGTCTTGTACTTCTTCCCGTCGGGGTGGAGCCGGCGCATCCGGCCGAACTTCTCGTCGATGGCGATCTCGGAAGCCTCCTGCACGATCGCGAGCTCCTCGGCCGGCTCGAAGATCGAGTGCATCGACTCGCGTGCGTCGTCGTCCCCGTCCATCCCGCCGGGCGGCGGACTCATCCGGCCACCTCGACCACCCATCCCTCCGCTGCCACCCATGCCGCCCCCACCCGGACCACCCGTCCCGCCGCCGCCAGGCCCACCGCCGGGTGCTCCACCGCCAGGCCCACCCCTGCCCGAACCGTCTCGCCCCTCCTGGCCGTCGCGCATCTTCTCGCGCGCGTCGTCGCTCAGCTCGCGGTTGTAGACCCAGCGGCCGGAGAGATCCACGGTGACGGCCGGCAGCTTTCGCCTTCTCGTCAGCCTGGGCGAGCGGTGGACCGAGGGCGACGCCGGGGGAGAACGCGAGAGCACACGAGAGGAACGCCGTTCGCATCGTCATCGGACCCTCCTTCGCCGCGCCCCGCGGGGAGGCCCGGCGTCGTCCTCGGTACCGAGCATTAGACGACACTCGGCGGCATCGATTCGTAAAGAGACCGCAAAACTTCGTGCTCCGGGACGAGGAGTCCGAGCGGATGGAGAAGGGAACGGGCGTCGTGAGTCAGCCAGGCGCCAGAGGGCAACGGAAAGGCCCAGACATGAGAGCGCCCCTTGAGCTGTCGGGGGGATTGACAAGTTCCTGGGAGGGTCCAAACTGGAGGGAATCGTATCGTCATAAGAAGGCGCAGGTCCGGCCCGCGCATCGCCTTCCCTCAGCCGGTGGGCCCCTGACGAGGGCTTCGCACCGGGCGTCCCCCGCGAGTGAAGAAGAGATCGGCCCGACCAGGACGACGGTGTCCCGGCCGGCAAGAGAGAAGGCGGTTGGCGATGCCCGAGCTGGTGCACTCGACAGAGTGCGCGTGCCATGACTGCTGGAGCCGCCGGCTGATTCGTGACTCCGGCCCGGCCTCCGGACCCTACTCCGCCGATGAGATGGAGGACTTCGGCCACCTTCTGACGGAGCGCAAGCTCAGCCAGGAAGAGTGACCACTTAAGACCGAAGGCCATCCTCACTCTTCCACCAAGCCCGCCGTCATTTCCTCCGAGGGCTCACCTCCGGCCATTGCCTGGGCCACGATCAGGCGGCGCGCCTCCACCCTGATCTTGGGCAAGCGTCAGCCCGAACCAGACGGCACCTCCCAGGCACGCCACGGCCCCCATGGCAACCGTGAGGGGTGCGCCCAGCCGGTGAGCCAGCGCTCCTCCCATCAACGCTCCGAACGGCGCCATCCCCATGAACATCATCGAGTACACGGACATCACCCGGCCGCGCAGGTGGTCCGGCACCATGGTCTGGATCAGCGTGTTGGACGACGCCATCTGCAGCATCATGCAGAACCCCGCGGGCACCAGAAGCGCCGTGGAGACCCAGAAGCTGCGCGAGAACGCGAAGAGGACCAGCGCGGCCCCGAACCCACCACACGAGTACGCCACCCACCGGCCCAGTCCACGCACGCCGGTCCGCGAGGCCAACGTGAGCGCAGCCAGCAGCGCCCCCACGCCGGTGGCGCTCATCAGGATCCCCAGGCCGCGGGCTCCGCCGTGCAGGATCCGGTCAGCGAAGAGCGGCATGAGCACCGTGTAGGGCATGGCCACCAGGCTGACGAGCCCGAGAAGGAGCAGAATCGCCCGGATCGGACGCGTATGCCGCACGAAGCGGAAGCCCTCGACGATCTGCGTCAGTGGCGAGCCGGAGGGCGGGCTTCTGGAAGGGACGCGGCACTCGCATCATCGTCAGCCCGACGATCACCGCGATGTAGCTGACGGCGTTCGCGAAGAAGCACCATCCTTCACCGATCATCGCCACCAGGATTCCGGCGACCGCGGGCCCGACGATTCGCGCCCCATTGAACATGGAGGAATTCAGGGCGATGGCGTTCATCAGGTCTTCCTTGCCGACCATGTCGACGAGGAAGGCCTGTCTGGCCGGGATGTCGAACGCATTCGCCACGCCGAGGGACGCCGCCAGCACCAGGATGTGCCACACCTGCACCTTCCCGGAGAGCGTCAACGCCGCGAGCAGGAAGGCCAGCACCATGGAGGCCGTCTGGGTCCCGATCACGATCCGCTGCCGGTCGTAGCGGTCGGCCACCGTCCCGCCCAGTGGAGCCACCAGGAAGACCGGGATCTGGCTCGACGAACCCCACCGTGCCCAGCAAGCAGCGAAGAGCCGGTGAGCCGGTAGACCAGCCAGGACAGCGCCACGGTCTGCATCCACGTGCCGGTCACGGAGATGAGCTGTCCGCCGAAGAAGAGCTGGAAGTTGCGGTGCTTCAGGGCGCGCAGGGTCGTCGGCAGCCCGCCACCGCCCGGTCCGCCCGGAGCGGGACGGCTGTGGAGCCCGTCTCGAGAGACGGCTGGGTTGCTCACGCGCCTCGCGACGGTGACGAGCGCTACGGCTGTGTCGCCCAGGCCAGACCGTCGGCCATCGGCCCCGCCTGGATGAGCCGCTCGACCTTCCAATCCGCGAGGTCGATCGCCGCCACCTGGCCGCTGGCGTCGCAGGACACGTAGGCCACGCGCCCGTCGGGCCTCACCAGGACCTCCTGCGGCGCCTTCGGCACGTCGAGGGTGCGCACGACCTCCATCGACTTGATGTCGAGGACGCCCACCTGGTTCACGCCGGGCAGCGCCATGAGCAGCCAGCGGCCGTCCGGGGTGGCCGCCGTCCCGTAGGCGACGCCGGGCAGGGCCACGCCGGGGGCGAGCTTGTTCGTCTTCGTGTCGATCACCGCCAGCCGCGGCGCGTCCTGGTCGGCGGTGAACGCCCAGCGGCCGTCCGTGGACAACGCGATGCGCTGCGCTCGGGCCGCCACCGTGACCACGGCCGCGACCTTCCGCGTGGCGACGTCGATGACGCTCACCGTTCCCGCGCCTACGTTCGACGTGTAGGCCGTCCTGCCGTCAGGCGAGAGGACGAGCATGTGCGACTCCTTCTGGCCGGTGGGGAGGGTGTCCACCACGGTGTTCGTGCGCGGGTCGACGACCTTGACCGAATTGGTGAGCTCCGTCGTCACGTAGAGCCGGCCGTCCGGCCCGAACACGGCGGCGTGAGGCCGCTGGGGGGCCGCGAAGTCGATGGTGGTCACGCGTCGCTGCGAGGCGAGGTCGATCACGTCCATCGTCCGCCCGTCGGAGCCGGGCCGACCCACGCCCGAGTCGCCGTAGATCGGCACGTAGGCCGTCCTGCCGTCCGGGGAGGCGACGACCTCGTGGCCGGTCACCCCGCTCTGCTTCACGGTCGCCACCTGCCGGCCCGTTTCCGGGTCGATGATCCCGAGTGTGTGGTCGCCCTTGTTCGCGACCAGCAGCCGGCCACCCGCGGCAGGCGAGCCGGCCGTGCGCACCTCCGCTCCGGCCACCGTGGCCAGCAAGACCATGACGACGCCTCCCTTCCGCAGCATGCGTGCCTCCTCCCCCTTCGCCCGTGGAATCCCGGTACCGTATCACGCGACGGACGCACGGAGGTCCTCTCTCGTCGCGTGCGGGGAGTCCGGCGCCAGAGTAGGATCCGGCTCCATGGACACAAGACCCGCCGGCGAGCGGCTCCTCTCCCTCGACGCCTTCCGCGGCGCCACGATCGCCGGGATGATCCTCGTCAACAACTCCGGCGACTACCCGAACACCTGGTGGCCGCTCCTGCACCAGCCGTGGCACGGGTGGACGCCCACGGATCTCATCTTCCCGTTCTTCCTCTGGATGGCCGGGATGTCGCTGGTCTTCTCCCACCGGATCGGCTTCCGGGCCGCCCTTTGGCGTTCGGTCAAGCTCGTCCTCCTCGGCCTCCTCGTCAACTTCACGACCGGCGGCTTCACGCTGCCCCTGCGGTGGGGCGGCGTCCTGCAGCGCATCGGCCTCTGCTATCTCGCCGCCTGGGCGGCGAAGCGCTGGCTCGGCTCCCGCGGCCAGGCCGTCCTCGCCGCCGGCTTGCTCGTCGGCTACTGGGCCGTGATGACCCGCGTCGTCGGCCCCGAGGGGTTCGCTCCCAACCTGGAGCCGCAGACGAACCTCTCCGCACAGGTGGATCGGATCGTGCTGAGCGGGCACCTCTACCGGTGGACGAAGACGTGGGACCCGGAGGGTGTCCTCTCCACGTTCCCCGCGATCGCGACAGCGCTCCTCGGCCTTCTCACCGGCGCGTGGCTGCGCTCGGGCCGCGAGCCGCGGCCGAAGGCCACGGGCTTCGTCGCGGGCGGGCTCGCCCTCTTCGTGCTCGGCGTCTTGTGGGGCGAGGCGGCGCCGCCCTGGCTCGTGTTCCCCGTCAACAAGAACCTCTGGAGCCCGTCGTTCGTGCTCCTGACCGGTGGTCTGGCAGCGGCGCTCTTCGGGCTGACGTGGTGGCTCGTGGACGTTCGAGGCCTGCGCGCCTGGACGGGCCCGTTCGTCACGTACGGAAAGAACGCGATCGCCGTCTACGTGGGGTCGGAGGTGCTGTCGGGCGCCTGGGGCACGATCCGCTGGGCGGAGGCGAGCGGCGTCGTCAAGACCCTCCAGGAGCGCCTGCACCAGGCGCTGTTCGCGAGCTGGCTTCCGCCCACGCTCGCCGCGTTCGCCTTTGCCCTCGCGAACGTGGTCCTGTGGTGGGCCGTGGCCTGGTGGATGGACCGGCGGGGGATCTACCTCAAGGTCTGAAGCCCGGAGCCTACGGCACCGGCTGCAGGGGCCGCGGCGGGATCGGCGGGGCCGGCGCCAGGTCCCGCGGGTCCTTCGCGATCTCCTTCAGCAGGAGGTCGATCGCGTAGTCGAGCTGCCCGTCCTTGCCACCCAGGAAGCCGTCGGGCCCGAGGTCGAGGGGGACGTCGGGGTCGACGCCGTGGCCTTCGATGATCCAGACCTTGCCCTTCGGGTCCCAGCCGCCGAACTCGGGCTGGGTGATCATCCCCCCGTCGCGCAGCGGCTTGTCCCCGCGGATGCCCACCCAGCCGCCCCAGGTGCGGGTGCCGATCACCGGCCCCAGCTTGAACTCCTTGAAGCCCAGGGCGAAGGTCTCGCAGTCGCTGCCGCCCTGCCGGTTGATCAGGGTCGCCATGTGGCCGTGGAAGGCGCGCGAAGGGGTCGTGTCCAATGGGCCGCCGTGACGCGTCCCCCCGACGGCCAGGATCTTCCGGTCGAGGTGGGCCAGGATCATCGGGGCCACGAAGCCGCCGTGGTTCCAGCGGTCGTCCATGATCAGCCCGCGCTTTCCCCACTGCGGCGGGTAGTCGCGCGCGAACTGCTGCAGGCCCCGGCCCCCCATGTCGTAGAGGTGGATGTAGCCGATCTGCCCGTTGCTCTTCCGGTCCACGTACTCGCGGGTCTCGCGGATCCAGCTCGCGTACCGGATCGGTGTGTCGTTGTCGACCGTCTTGACCACCACCCGGCGCGCGCCCGCCAGCGTCGGCGTGTCGGAGATCGACAGCTCGACCTCCTGGCCGGCGCGGTTGGCCAGGCGCACCAGGTAGTCCTCGCCCTTCGCGAGGGGCTTGCCGTCGATCGCCACCAGCCACTGGCCGGGCTTGATGCGCAGGTCGGGCCGCGCGAGAGGCGAGCTCACCTTCGGGTCGGGGAAGTCGCCGCGGTAGATCTTCCGGATCTGCCAGAAGCCGCTCGCGGGGTCGTAGCTCGAGGTCGGCGGCGAGGAGGCCCGTGCCCACCGGCTTGCCGCGCCGCACGTCGCCGCCCCCCTGGTAGGCGTGGCCGACGTTCAGCTCCCCGAACATCTCACCCAGCATGTCCGCGAGGTCGTCGCGCGAGGAGATGCGGTCGGCCAGGGGGCCGTACTGCTTCCACACGCCGTCCCAGTCCACGCCGTGCATCTTGGGGTCGTAGAAGAAGTCGCGCTGCAGACGCCAGGCCTCGTGCAGCATCTGCTTCCACTCGTCGCGCGGGACGACGCTGAGGGCCCAGCCGGAGAGGTCGACCTTCGCCTCCTTCGCCGCGTCGTCCTTGGGCGCTTCCGTCGCCCCCGCCTCCACCCGGGTGAAGCCGTCCTTCGTCCGATAGACGAGGACCTTGCCGTCCATCGAGACCTCGTAGCTCCGCACGCCGGAGGCCAGGGTCGAGAGCTTCTCCTTCTCCAGGTCGTAGGTCAGAAGGTCCCCGCCGGGGTCGTCGTCCGGCTCGTCGCCCGGCGGCATCATGCCGCGGTTGACGGACCTCGACCAGTGGAGCTTGCCTTCGACCGCCCGCAGGTCGTCGTAGTTCCCGGGTGCCACGGGCACCTGGACGACACGGTCCGCCAGGCCCTCGAAGTCGATCCGGATCGGCTCGACCTTCTCCTCCGCCTTCGCGGCAGCCGCTTTCGCCTCGGGCGCCTTCGAGTCCTTCGTCTTCGCCTCACCGGCCTTCTCGTCCTTCTTGTCCTCGGGCTTCGCCGGATCCACGTCGCCGCGGGGCGCGAAGGGCAGCGCCCCGTCCGCCTGCAGCGCAACCACGAAGGGCAGCGTCGCCTCGTTCACGATGAAGCGGGCCTCGAAGACGTCCAGGAAGGGGTTGATGGCGCGCTCAGAGAGGAAGAACAGGTACTTGCCCTTCGGGTCCCAGGCGGACCGGAAGGAGTCGTAGGCCGGGTCCGTGACCGGGTACGCCTTCTTGGCCGGCGCGTCCCAGATCCGCACCTGGGCGAAGAGGCTGGGGAGGAGCACGTCGTAGGCGAGGTAGCGGCTGTCGGGCGACCAGGAGTAGCGCCGGATCTCCCACTCGCTGCTGTCGACGAGAGCGCTCGCGCCGGTGGCCACGTCGGTCACGTACAGCTTGTGCTTCTCGTCGCCCCACGCGATCGACCGGCCGTCCGGCGACCAGGCGGGCGCGAAGTGCCAGCCGGGCGCGACCCTGCCGAGCGTCCTCGGCGGTGTGCCGTTGTCCGCGGCGTGGAGGACCAGCTGCTCCTCGCCTTCCACCTCGGTCCAGGCGGCGATCGTCTTCCCGTCCGGCGAGAAGGCCGGAAACCGCGTCCGCGCGAGGCTCGTCTCGGTGATGCGGCGGATCAGGCCCTTCTTCCACGTGCGGGCCACGAACACGTCGCCCCGCGTCTCGAGCACGATCCTCGCCCCGTCCTTCGAGAGCCCCCACCCCCGCAGGTTGGCGTTCGGGTCCACGAATCTCTCCCGCACCTGCAGCCGGTCGCTGGGCAGCTCCACCTTCAGCTGCTCGTTGCGGCCCGAGGCGAGGTCGTAGCTCCACAGGTCCATCTTGTGCTGGTAGACGATCTGCCCGTCTCCCATCGACGGCCACCGCACGTCGTAGTCCTCGAAGCGGGTCAGCCGCCGCACGTCGCTCCCGTCGGGCAGCATCGACGCGAGGTTCGGGCGTCCCCAGCGGTCGGTGACGAAGTAGATGCGCCCGTCCGGGGCCCACATCGGAAAGGCGTCCTTGCCGTCGTACTTCGTGACCTCGGCGAAGGCCAGCGGGGAGAGGGTGCCGACCCAGATGTCCTCGGCCTCGCCGCCCTTGTAGCGCTTCCAGTTGTGGAACTCGAGCCCGATCTTCTGCAGGGCCAGGCGCGAGCCGCCGGGCTCGAAGCTCACCCAGGCCGCGGGCTCGAGGGGGATCATGCGGGGAACCCCGCCCGTGGGCGGGATCGTGTAGACGCGGTAGTCGCCGTGCGGGTGGTTCCGCCGGCTGCGGAAGAGCACCTGGCCGTCGGCGGTCCACCCCAGGGCCTGGTCGGACGCGGGGTGGAACGTGAGGCGCCGGGGCTCCCCGCCGCTCGCCGGGATGACGTACACCTCGTCGTTCCCCTCGTACTGCGCGGTGAAGGCGATCTGTCTCCCGTCCGGCGAGATCCTCGGGAAGCGCTCCTCGCCCTCGTGCGTGGTCAGGCGCAGGGCCACGCCGCCCTGGGCCGGGACGCGCCACAAGTCGCCCTCCGACGCGAAGACGATCGTCCCGCCGCCGATCGACGGGTAGCGGTAGAAGCCGTCCGGCGGCGCGGTCCCCGGGGCCGGCGGCTCCGCCGCGACGGCGGCGGAGGCGAGGGCGGCGAGGAGGCCGACGAGCGCGGCAGCGGAACGGCGGGCGACACGCATGTTTCCTCCCTGTCTTTGACGCGGATCCCGGGAGTTCTACGCTCTCCGCGCGGACGGCGCAACCGTTCAACGCGTTGGACCTGACGGCTACTCGATGCCCATCTCCCGGATGAGGTGCGCGGCGCCGTCCACCTCCGCCATGACCCACAGCATGTACCGCACGTCCGCGTGGATCGAGCGGGTGTTCACGGTGTCGAACAGGAAGTCCGACGCGATCGTGTCGTAGGTGCCGTCGAAGAGCAGGCCGACGAACTCGCCCTTGCCGTTGAGGGTCGGCGAGCCGGAGTTCCCGCCGGTCGTGTCCACGGTGGAGAGGAAGTCGGTCGGCACGTCGCCGAGCGCCGGGCTCGCGTACGGGGTCTGCTTCCCGGCGCGAAGGGCCTTGATCGCCTCGAGCTCGCGGGCGGGGGCGTTGAACTCGCCCTCGCCGGTCGCCTTCTGCTCGACGCCCTTGAGCGTGGTGAACGCCGTCCACTGGATTCCGTCCGGGCCGGGCTTGCTCTTCACGGTCCCGAATGTGACCCGCAGCGTGCTGTTCGCGTCGGGCGCCACCAGGCCGCCCGACTTCGCGAGGAGGGCCTGCATGTAGCGCGGCCGTATCCGGGTCGAGGCACCCTGGCGCCGCCTGGTCGCCTCGCGGTTGGCCTGGTAGAGCGGGTCGAGGCCGAGCGCGAGGTCCACCATCGGGTCCTTCGTGGCGGCGATCTCGGCCGTCGCCTGGCCGAGGAGGCCCAGGCGGAAGTCCTTGTCGGCCATCTTCGTCCCCCCGAGCAGCTTCTCCAGGTAGTCGGAGATCGCCCGGTCGGAGTCGGTCTTCGTCATCCCGGGGGTGAGGCCCACGAGCTTGTCGAGGCCGGTGATCCGCTGGTCGGCGGGGAGCGCCGCCGCGTA
This sequence comes from uncultured Acidobacteriota bacterium, assembly GCA_963697835.1. Classification (GTDB taxonomy): domain Bacteria; phylum Acidobacteriota; class Vicinamibacteria; order Fen-336; family Fen-336; genus DATBSL01. The sequence goes on from CAVOPG010000002.1 coordinate 2,266,338, forward strand.
GCCCATCGCCCAGCGCAGGAGCGCCTTGTCGATCCGGGCGTCGATCGTGCGCTGCGCCCGCTCCTGGCCCTCGCGGATCCGGGTCCAGTTGCGCTCCTGGTACTCGGGCTCGCGGTCCATGTCGTTCTTCTTCTCCCTCTCCACGGAGAGGAGGTGGGCCGAGTGGGCCGCGTTCAGCATCGAGGACGACATGAAGAGGCCGTTGAACGTCGCGTCGCGCTCGCGGGTCTTCTCGGCCTCGGCCTGCAGCGCGGCTAGGGCCGGAAGCACGTCTCCGTACTCCTTCTGGCGGGCGGGGTCCGCGGCGATCCAGGCAGCGAGCTCCCTCTCGTTCTGCTCCTTCTCGGCGAGGATGCCGCCCTTCACCAGGCCCTCGAGCTGGCCCTTCCGGTTGGTGAGCGAGTTGTTGAGGCCGCGCAGGCGCCCGGCCGCCTTGATCTGCAGCTCCTTGTCGGTCTTCCCCAGGGCCTCGAGTATGGCGATCTGCTCCTCGGCGGCCTTGATGAACCGGGGGAAGCTCCACTCCGTCGTGTCCCTCACCTCGGCGTAGGTCTGGTGGCGCTGGGTCCGTCCGGGGTACCCGACCACGAAGACGAGGTCCCCATCCTTCAGCCCCGCGGGTTGGACGGGGAGCCAGCGCGTCGGCTTGTACGGGACGTTCTCCTTCGAGAAGCTCGCCGGCTTGCCGTCCTTGCCGACGTACGCGCGGTAGAAGGACCAGTCGCCGGTGTGCCGCGGCCAGCGCCAGTTGTCGGTCTCGCCTCCGAAGTTGCCGATCCCGGCCGGCGGGGCGTAGACGAGGCGGACGTCCTGGATCTCGAGCTGCGCGATCTCGAAGTAACGAAGGCCGCCGAAGAAGGCGTTGACGGCGCAGCGGTAGCCGCCGGCCTCGCAGGCCGCGACGCGCTCCTTGGTGCGCCGCTCGACGACGTCGAAGCGCTTGCGGTCGTCGAGCTTCGAGTCGATCTTCGCAGTGATCGCGTCGGTCACCTCCTTCACGGAGACGGTGACGAACACGCGGGAGCCCGGGCCGTTGGAGAGCTCCTCCTCGCGCGTCTTCGCGAGGTAGCCGTCCACCAGGAGGTTCTTCTGCGGCGTCGAGTTGTACTGCAGCGACCCCTGCACGCAGTGGTGGTTGGTCGCGATGAGGCCCTCGGGCGAAACGAAGGAGGCGGTGCAGCCGCCGAGCGACACGATCGCGCCCATCGGCTGGCCCGTGAGGTCGGCGAAGGCCGCGGGGTCGCCCTCGAAGCCCATCGCCCTTAGCTTCTGCGCGAGGTCGGGGATCTGCTGCGGCATCCACATCCCCTCGTCGGCGGCGAGGGGCAGCGCGCCGACGACGAGCGCCGCGAGCAAGAGGAGGCGGGCAAGGGTCTTCATGAGGTCTCCTGGAATGCGTCCGCCCGGGCGGGCGGAACCCGGCCAAGGATAGCCGACCCGGGCCGGACTGCCGGTGGTGCGAACGCACTAGACCGAACGGACGGTTCGCGCTGGCCTCGCTCCCGCGCCTGCGTTAAGGTAGCGCCCTCGGTTGTCGGGCAGGAGTGCATTCATGAGGAACCTTCGATCGGGACTCTGGGGGGCGGCGGGCCTTGCCGTCCTGGCGCTCGTGACGTCGGGCTGCGCCGTCAAGGCCCCCATCCTGGCCGTGGACGGCCTGAAGGTCGGGGACATGGGCATCACGGGAGTCGCCCTCGACGTGCGCTTCCGGGTGCGGAATCCCAACCCGGAGCCGCTCAACATCGACCGGATGGAGTACGAGCTGTTCGTGAACGGCAACCGGCTCGGGCGGGGATTCGACTCCAAGGGGCTCCCGCTCGCCGGCTTCGGCGAGGGCACGGTGCAGAGCCGGGTCGACGTGAACTTCCTGGCCCTGCCCGGCGCCATCAAGGACGTGCTGCACCAGGACCGGGTGAAGGCGCGCGTCAAGGGGCACTTCTACACGTCGGGCCACTACGGCGACAAACGCCTCGGGTTCGACGCCGACGCGGACGTCAACCTGCACGACCGCTGATGCGCGCCCCGCTGGCGGTCATCGGAGCGGCCCTGCTCGCCGCCGCCACCCCCTCGGCGCCGGCCGCCGACGAGGGCTGGACGTCTCTCTTCGACGGGCGGTCCCTCGCCGGCTGGAGGGCCTCCGAGAGCCCGGCCTCGTTCAGCGTCGTGGACGGTGCCATCGCCTGCGACGGGCCGCGGGCTCACCTCTTCTATGTGGGGCCGGACGGCAAGGCCTCGTTCGAGAACTTCGAGGCCGAGGTGGAGGTCAAGGCCCGGGCCGGGGCCAACTCCGGCTTCTACTTCCACACGGCCTTCCAGGAGAAGGACTGGCCGGCCCAGGGCTTCGAGGTCCAGGTCGACAACTCGCAGAAGCGTCACGGGGACTACCTCGAGAACAAGATGACCGGCAGCCTCTACGGCATCCGGAACGTCTACAAAGCGATGGCGAAGGACGACGAGTGGTTCACGCTCCACGTCACCGTCCGGAGGCCGCGGGTCGAGATCCGGGTGAACGGCACTCTCGTCGTGAGCTGGATCGAGCCGCCCGGACCGCTGCCGGAAGGCGCTCCGAAGTTGAACCGCCTCGGCCGCGGCACGTTCGCCCTGCAGTGCCACGACCCGGAGAGCAAGGTCTTCTACCGGAACCTGCGGGTGAAGCCCCTGCCGAGCCCTCCTGCGGTCGCGGCCCCCATGCCCCTCGTGGACGCGCGGTACGCGCAGATGCTCGCCCTCGGCCGCGACAACTTCCCGCTCGTGGACCTGCACGCCCACCTCAAGGGCGGACTCACGCTCGAGCAGGCGCTGGCGCTGTCCCGGGGCACCGGCATGTTCCTCGGCCTCGCCGTGAACTGCGGCAAGGGCTTCCCCATCGAGACCGACGCCGGGGCCCTCGAGTTCCTGAAGACGATGGAGGGCCAGCCGGCCTTCGTCGGCATGCAGGCCGAGGGACGCGAGTGGGTCACGATGTTCTCGAAGGAGACGCGGGCGAAGTTCGACTACGTCTTCACCGACGGGATGACCTGGACGAACCCCGCCGGCAAGCGCATGCGCCTGTGGATGCCCGACGAGGTCGAGATCGGCCCCGATGAGCAGGCCTTCATGGATCTCCTCGTCTCGAAGATCGTCGGCATCCTCGAGACGGAGCCCATCGACATCTACGTCAACCCGACGTTCCTGCCGGCGGTCATCGCCCCGAGATACGACGCGCTCTGGACCGAGGAGCGGATGGCCCGCGTGATCGATGCCGCGGTGAAGAACGGCGTCGCGATCGAGATCAACGCCCGGTACAAGCTCCCGAGCGAGGCCTTCCTGCGCCTCGCCAAGGCGAGGGGGGCGAAGTTCACGTTCGGGACGAACAACGGCGGGGCGGACGACCTCGGCGACTGGTCCTACCCGCTCGAGATGCAGAGAAAGCTCGAGCTGAAGTGGCAGGACATGTTCGTGCCCGGCCACCAGCCGAGCCGCGCGAACCGGGAGTAGCCCGGCGGTGCGCGTCGCGTCTCTCCTCGTCGCGCTGCTGCTCGTCGCGCCCGGGACGGCCCGGCGGCGAACGGACAGCCCGCTCGATCACCTGCCGTCGGGCGTCGAGGTCCTGACCCGCTTCGGCGAGCGGGCCGACATCTCCCCCGACAACCGGCGCGTCGCCTTCATGGCCAAGAGCTTCGGGGACGCGTTCGAGATCGACCTCGAGACACGGGCGATCCGCTGCCTGACGTGCAACGTCCCGGGGGCGGCGTTCCTGCGGGTCATGCACCTCGCAAGCTCGGATTACCTCCTCATCGGCCCGGAGCGGTTCGAGGACGTCGGCCGCAGCCGCTCACGGACAACGAGCTGTGGTTCCTGAGCCGGAAACCGGGCTCGCGCCCGGTGCGGCTCGGCCGCCGGATGTCCGAGGGTGCTTCGGTCTCGAAGCGATCGACGAAGATCGCGTTCGCCGTCAACCACGCCCAGGACGCTTCGGTCCCGGAGGGCCACTCGCGGATCGTCGTGGCCGACTTCGACCCGTCGGGCGAGAAGCCCTCGCTGAAGGGAGAGCGCGTCGTTTTCACGAGCGAAGGCCCCGGTTGCAGCCTCGAGGCACAGGACTTCTTCGACGAGGACCGCAAGCTCACCTACTCCTGCTACGAGCCGGAGGGAAGGGCGAGCGCCTGGACGCTCGACCTCGCGACCGGAGAGCGCGTGAACCACACCGCCGCCATCGGGTTCTACAACGAGGTCGAGGGCATCTTCCCGGACGGCCAGCACGCCTGCGTGGAGAGCGACCACCAGGCCCGCGCGTACGGCGATCCGGCCGGCTTCCGCAACATCGACATCTGGAAACTGCGCCTGGACGGGACGGGCCAGAGCTTCTCCCGCCTCACCACGTTCAACGACCACGAGGGCTGGAAAGCCTCCAACCCCGTGGTGTCCACCGACGGTCGTTTCATGGCGTTCCAGGTCGCGCGGACGGCGGACGAGGCCGGCGTCGGCTACGGCATCCTGCTGCTGCACCTCGACCGGATCCCGGAATCCCGGGGGCACTGAGGCGGGAAGGCACTAGCGACTGCGTCCGCGCGGGCATCAGCGACGGATCTGCTGGAGGGTGACGAGTCACCTACCACGATGGCCGTGTCACACTAGCCTTGTGGAGCTGATGGGGTGCCCAAACTGACCATCACGGCCGAAGAGGACGTCCTCCGCTGGGCGCGGGGGAAGGCGGCCAAGGAGAGAACGAGTGTCGCGCGCCTGGTCGGGGACCTGCTGAGGGAACACATGCAGGCCGAGCGCGGCTATCGCGCCGCGAAGAAGCGCATCGTCGGTGCGAAGTCGCGGATCCTGAGCCGCGGCCCCTACCCATCGCGAGACGACCTTCATGACCGCTCCGGTCTTCGTTGACACCAACGTCCAGCGCGCCCGCGGATGGATGGCGTTTCCATGGACGGCGGGTCTCCTGGCGATGGCGGGCGACGTCCGCACGCGCCAGAACGTCTACGAACGGACCGACCTGCGCCTACTCTCGATGGAAAGCGACGGGAGCGTCGCGCTGCTCGACACCGCCGAGCTTCCGAGCCGGGTGCGGCAGCTCCTCTTCCATCCCTCCGGCCGCTTCCTGTACGTCGCGGACGAGGATGACAGCCTCCGGACCTACCTTGTCAGCCCCGGCAAGCGGCTCGAGCCGATCGAGAACATGCCCGACACTGCACGGCCTTCCGTCGGCCGGGACTGGCCGTACTACGAGGCCGAGCCCCCGTTCATGGCGGTGTCGGTCCGTCCGGGGATGCCGCGGCTGTAGCGACCCGATCCCTGGTGTACGAGAGCCACGAGCCTCGAGTTACCCCTGGCCCGTGGAGGCGAGGATCTGCCGGCCGGTCACGACTTGGCGGGCGTCCGGATCGCGAGCCCGTTCCTCGCGTCCGTCGGAGCTCGGCGGGTAGACCTCAACGCATCAGGTAGAAGAGCGCCGTCGTAATCGTCACGACGAGGCCGAGCCACAGCCGGTAGTCCCGTAACCCGCGGCCGCGCCCCTCGAGCAGGTCTCGCGGCTGCGCACGCATTCCGGCGAGGGTGGTCGTGGCGAGCCGGTCGGCGGGAGGCGGCGCGGTCGCCAGGCTGGCCGCGACAAGCGCGCCCATGCAGACGAGGAACGCCACGAACGCGCCGTGCAGCCACGGCCGCAGCAGCGGGTGCGCCATGAACGGCAGGAAGGAGGCCTGCGAATCGGCGATCAGCAGCGGACACACGACCGCCGCCGTGGCGAGGCAGGCGTAGACCCCGGTGGTGTTGGTGCGGCGCCACAGCACGCCGAGGAAGAAGACCCCGGCCATCGGCATCATCAGGTACGCCTGCACCGTCTGCAGGTAGATCCACAGCGAGCGGAACTGGCCGATCACCGGCGCCCACAGCGCGCCGAGCACGAACACGGCCAGCACCGCGATCCGCCCCACCCACACCTGCCGCACCGCGTCGGCCCGCGGCCGGAAGCACAGGTAGAAGTCGCGGGTGACGAGCGTCGCGACCGAGTTGTAGGTCGCGCTGAGGTGACCCATGAGCGCCGCGGCGATGCCGGCCACGGTCAGCCCGCGCAGGCCCGTGGGCATCAGCGTCTCGAGAAGCTTCGGGAACGCGTGATCGGCCTCGGCGAGGTCCGGGTGGAGCGCTTTCGCGACGAGGCCCGGCAGCACGAGCAGGAACGGCGTCGAGAGCTTGAGGAACGCGCAGAAGATGGCGCCGAGTCTTCCCTCGTCGAGGCTCTTCGCCGCGAACGCGCGCTGGACGAGCACCTGGTCCATCGACCAGTAGAAGCTGCCCAGGACGAAGACGCCGATGAACATTCCCGGCCACGGCACGTCGAGGTCGGTGGCCGGCCGGACCATCGAGAACATGTCGGCCGGCAGCCTCGCGTGGAGGCCCGACCAGCCGCCGGCCGCGCGCAGGCCGAGGCCGGCCAGCGCGACCGCAGCGATCAGCAGGACCGCCGTCTGCAGGGCGTCGGTGTAGACCACCGCGCGCAGGCCGCCCTTCATCGTGTAGAGGCAGGTCACGAAGCCGACGCCCCAGATCACGGACGCCGGGGGCCAGCCGAGGAGGCCGGAAAACACGATCGACGACGCCCAAAGGGAGATCGAGACCTTCGTCAGCACCGAGAGCGCGACCATGAGCCCGGAGAACAGGAGTCGCACGCCGGGCGAGAAGCGCCGCTCGAGGAACTCGGGCACGGTGTAGATGCGGTTCCGGACGTAGAACGGCAGGAAGAGCACGACGAGCGGTACGATGCAGTAGACCGCCATCCACTCGAAGCCGCCGATCGCCATGCCGATCGCGAAGCCGCTGCCGGCGAGGCCGACGAAGTGCTCGGCCGAGATGTTCGACGCGAACATCGAGGCGCCGATGAACGGCCAGCGCAGCCGGCGCCCCGCCAGGAAGTAGCCTTCCGCGCCGGCCTGGCGGCGCACGAGCACGAGGCCGATGACGAGGACGGTTGCGAGGTAGCCGGCGACGACGAGCCAGTCGAGGGCGTGGAGGGTCACGGGGTCAGCCCGGCGTTGCCCGGTCTATCTCCGGATCCCGGCCAGGGTCGCGAGCATTTTCTCCTGAGCCGTCCCCTCGCCGCCCGTAGCCGCCGCTGGCCCGGGGGACACCGGGGCAGACAGCAAGAGCAGGACGTGGAGGCTGCGGAGCAGGTTCCGCGCGTTCTGCGACGCGTCGAGGGTCGCCGGATCCGGCGGCGACTTCGACCAGACCTGCTTCTCGAGAGCGACGAACCGAGCGAGCCAGGGATCGAGGGTGGCGGGGTCGAAGTCGGCACGACGCACGACCGACACGAGGGCGGCGGCCAGGCGCTCGTCCTCGGCGTGGGTGAAGACCGGCGTGCCCGGGGCCGTCATCTTCGCCCAGACGGCGTCGAGGAGTCGGGCCTCGTCCGCCGGCGCGAAGCGCTGATTCCGAGCCAGGAACTTCAGCAGGTCGGCGGTGTGGGCGGTGGCGTGGATCCAGCCGACGCGCGGCTCGAGCCCGCGGAGATCGCGCTCGTCGCGCAGGTACGCGAGGGCGCCGTCGAGCAGCTGCCGGTAGCCGGCGTCGTCGAGCGCGGGGTCGGCATTCTCGAGCGCCGCGAGGATCGAGAGGTCGAGCGCCGAGAAGGACCGGAGGAGGACGGTGTCGGTCCCGGTCTCGCCGATGCCGCGCCGCAGGTTCTCCGACAGGCGCGCGACGAGCGCGCGGCGCTCCTCCGGCTTCAGTACTTTCTTCTCGTAAACGCAGGCCGCGATGACGCCGTAGCCGACGTCGTCGCGCCACTCGGTGTCGGGCGAGCTGAGGAAGCCGACGGCTTCGCTCACGAGGCTGAACGCCGACTCCCCCGCCGGCACGGTGCAGTCCTTCGCGAGCGCGGTCCAGAAGGGCTTCCCCCGCGTCTCACCGGTCGGCGCCCGCGCGACGGCGGAGGAAGGCGCGGATAGAAAGGTCAGTCCCGACAGGGCCAACCCCGCGGCGCGCGCGAAGCTCCCCGGAACTCGCGCGGGCGCCCACGGCTTGCACCGCCTGCTCATGGAACCTGATCGTCCTTCACGTAACTCTCGAGTCGCCCCTCGGGCTCGGCGCCGGAGGGTCAGCGCTTCAACCCGGCCAGACCGAGCGTGGCGAGCTCGTCGTAGAGGTGGACGGCTGACCGCATCGCCTTCTTCCAGTCCCCGAGGTGCAGGCTCTCGTCCTCCGAGTGGGCGCCGCAGCCCGGGTCCTCGACGCCGGTGAGGAGACACGGCACTCCGGAGAAAGCGTCCGCGAACGGCCTCACGAAGCCGATCGAGGCGCCGGAGCCGATGAGGGCGGGCTTGCGCCCGTAGCCCTTCTCGAGCGCGCGCATCGCCGCCTCGAAGGCCGGCCCCGAGGGCTCGGTCGTCCACCAGGGCGTCGTGCGCGTGATCCGCGCGGCGACGCGGGCGCCGGCCGGCGGCTTCGCCAGAAGCTCGCGGACGATCCGCTCCCCCGCTTCCTGCGCGTCCATGTTCGGCACCGTGCGCAGCGAGAGCCTCGCCCGCGCGGAGTCGAGGATCTGGTTGGCGGCGCCGTGGATCGGGTGTGCCTCGATCGCGATCACGGTCAACGACGGCCGCATCCAGACCTGCTCGTAGACGCTCGCGCCCTTCTCGCGCTCGAGGCGGGTGCCGGGCAGCATCCCCGCCCCCCGGCGGAAGGCCGCCTCCGAGAACGGCAGACGGCGCAGTCGCCGGCGCTGGGCGGCGCTCGGTCGCGCGACGCGGCGGTAGAGGCCGGGGACGTCGATCCTTCCGTCCTTCGCGCGCAGGTCGTCGAGAAGGCGGCAGAGGATCCGGACCGGATCGGGCACGGCGCCCCCGAAGTCGCCGCTGTGGACCGGCCGGTGGAGGCAGGTCACCTCGACGTCGACCTGCACGAGCCCACGGAGCTGCCACGTCAGGGCCGGGACGCCGGTCGCGAAGTTGTAGGTGTCGGAGAGGACGAGGACGTCGGCTTCGATCTTCGAGCGGGAGCGTGCGAGGAGCTCCGGGAGGTGCGTCGAGCCCGTCTCCTCTTCCCCCTCGATCAGGAACTTGACGTTGACCGGCACGCGGCCGGCGGCCCCCAGCCACGCCGAGGCCGCGGCCACCCAGGCGAGGAACCCTCCCTTGTCGTCGGCCGTGCCCCGTCCGTAGAGGCGGCCCTTCCGCTCGACGGGGAGAAACGGCGGGCTCGTCCACTTCTCGGCCGGCCCCGGGGGAACCACGTCGTGGTGTCCGTAGACGAGGACGGTGGGAGCGCCCGCCGCGTGCCGCCAGTCGCCGTACACGTAAGGTGGCACGCCCGGCAGGGCGAGGAGCGCGACGTTCTCGACGCCCAGCCGCCCGAGCACCCCGGCCGTGACTTCGGCCGAGCGGCGCAGGTCGTCGGGCGGGAAGCCCGCCGCCGAGACGCCGGGCACGCGCACGAGCTCGCAGAGGGCTTCCTTGAACTCGTGGAAACGCTTCTCCACGCTGCGAAGGGCCGGAGCACGAAGCGAGAGGCGGCTCACATCACGGCGGTCGGCGGGGCCGGCTCGTCGGGAGCGCCCGCCTTCGACAGCGGACGACGCACGAGGTAGACGACCAGGAAGAGCATCACCGGGATGGCCAGCCAGCGGGCGATCCCGGCGAAGCCCGGCACCTGCGGGAACGCGATCTGCACGCTCGGGTCGCTCGCCGCCTGCCAGGCCTTGAACGCCACGACGCCGGCCGCCACGAGGCCCATGAGCGCCTCACCGGCGATGAGGCCGGAGGCGGTGAGGACGCCGGCGTTCTCGACCCGGGCCTTCTGGGCCACGTTGTAGCTGCGCTTGTCGGCCAGCCGGTCCACGAGGCCGCGCATGAGGCCGCCGACGAAGATGGCGAACGTCGTCTCCAGCGGCAGGTACATCCCCACGGCGAACAGCATCGGGCTCTTGACCCGCACCAGGACGAGGGAGAGGCCCATCGCTATGCCGACGATCACCAGGGGCCAGGCCATCTCCCCGCCCACGATGCCCTGGGAGAGCGCGGCCATGAGCCCGGCCTGGGGCGCCGAGAGATTGGGCCCGCCGAAGCCGCCGGTCTGCGGGTTGGCCGCGAGATCCGAGGTGTGAAGCAGGTAGAGCGGGAAGTAGAGGACGAGCCCCGCGACCACGACCCCGATGATGTCGCCCACCTGCATCTTCCACGGCGTGCCGCCGAGGATGTGCCCGACCTTGAGGTCCTGCAGCATCTCGCCCGCCACCGCCGAGGAGACGCACACGACCGCGGCCACCCCGAGGACGGCGGCCACCCCCTCTACCCCCTTCACCTTCACGATGACCATCGTGAGCGCGGCCACGATCGTGGTGGCCAGGGTCAGGCCGGAGATCGGGTTGTTGGAGGAGCCGATCATGCCGACGAGGTTGCCGGAAACCGCGGCGAAGAAGAACCCGGTCACGAGCATGACGATCGCGGCGAAGATGGCGCCCGGCAGGACCTTGGCGAAGTAGAAGTAGAGGGCGATCATGAGCACGAACACGACCGCGATACCCATGAGCACCGTGCGGAACGACAGGTCGCGGTCGGTGCGTAGCGTCGCGGTCTGGGCGGCGGCCGACTTCTGCACGTCGGCGACCCCTCGCTTCAGACCCGTGGCGAGGTTCTTCCGCATCCGGAAGAGCGTGTAGCTCGCGCCGACGAGCATCCCCCCCACCGCGATCGGCCGCACGATCGACACCCAGACGTGGCCGGCGAGACGGGCCCAGTTGGTCACTCCGTCGGCCCCGGTGTAGCCGGGAGCGAGCTGCGGGCCGAGGAAGAACACGAGCAGGGGCACGAAGAGGCCCCAGGCGAGAAGGCCGCCCGCGAAGTTCAGGGCCCCCAGCTCGGGGCCGATGATGTAGCCCACACCCAGGTAGGCCGGGCTCACCCCCGGGGCCTGGAAGGTGGTGGCCCCCCCGGCGGGGACCATGGCGGCGTCCCTGGTGAGCCCGAGCCGCACGAAGCTCTCCTTGATCCGTCCGACCGCGATCGGCAACGCGTTCGACGCCCGGAAGATCCCGGAGTCGCCGAGGAGCTTGATGAACGCGCCCACGCCCATGGCGCTGAAGAGCTGGACCGCGGCGTCCGCCCCGCGCTGGCCCGCCTTGTGGATCTCCGACGCCGCCACCGACTCCGGGAAGGGCAGCGAGCGGTCCTCCACCATGACGCGTCGCAGGATCGTGACGAAGAGGACCCCGAGGATGCCGCCCACTATCATGAGCGCGCTCGCCGTGAGGTACTCGGCCAGGTCGAAGCTGTGGAAGTCCCAGATCCGGAGGATGACGAACGCGGGGATCGTGAAGATCGCCCCCGCCGCGACCGACTCGCCGATGGAACCGACGGTCCGCGCGAAGTTCTCCTCGAGGAGCGAGCCCTTCATCATGCGGAGCACGGCCATGCCGATGACCGCGGCCGGGTAGGTGGCGGCGATCGTCATGCCCGCCCGCAGGCCGAGGTAGGCGTTTGCGGCGCCGAGGACGACGCTCATCACCAGCCCCAGGAGGAGCGCCCGCAGCGTGAACTCCGACATCGTGGAGTCCGCGCTGACGTAGGGCTTGTGTTCCTTGTCGCTCATGAAGCCTCCTTGCCGGGCCCGCGGAGCGGGCCGGCGGAGCCGGCGGGCCGGATGTCGCGCGGATTGTACCCCAGGCCGGAGGTTCGACCCTGCCGTCGAAGAGCAGGAGCGTGGGCATCGCGCTCACGTCCCCGAACGAGCGGGCCAGCTCGGGGCCGCCCATCGCCCAGGAGGACACCCGCGCCTGCGGGAGCGCATTCGCAGAGGAGCCCGGGCTCGTCTAGACTCGGCGACGGGAAGCATCAATGCCGCAGTCCGCCCCCTCCGACCGGCGCCCCGACCTCCGAGGGCGAGCCGTCCGCGCCGCGCTCGGCCACGCCGAGGCGCACGTCGGCGAGGTGAAGGCCCGCCTGGCCGATCTCGTTCGGATCCCGAGCGTCTCGGCCGCGGGCTTTCCCCCCGGGGAGGTGCGCCGCTCGGCCGAGGCGACCGCGGCCGTCCTGCGCGAGGCCGGCCTCGAGAACGTGCGCCTCATCGAGATGCCGGGCCAGCACCCTTACGTCTACGCCGACTGGCTCCACGTCCCCGGCGCGCCCACCCTGCTCGTATACGGCCACCACGACGTCCAGCCCCCGGGACGGACGGAGAGGTGGAAGACCCCGGCCTTCGAGCCGGCCGAGCGCGGCGGGCGACTCTACGGGCGGGGAGCGGTGGACGACAAGGGCACGTTCATGACCCACGTCGCCGCGATCCGCGCGTGGCTCGAGACCTCCGGCCGGCTGCCCCTCAACGTGAAGATCCTCATCGAAGGGGAGGAGGAGATCGGCTCGCCGGGCCTCGAGGCGTTCCTGGCGCGGCACGCCCGGGCCCTCGCCGCCGACGTCGCCGTGCTCGCCGACACCGGCAACTTCGACGTGGGTCACCCCGCCCTCACCTACCAGCTCCGCGGCATCTGCCAGGTCGACGTCGAGGTGCGCTGCCTGGCGCAGCCCGTCCACAGCGGCTTCTGGGGCGGGCCGGTGCCGGACGCGGTGCGCATCCTCGCCCGCCTCGTCGCCGACCTCGAGAAGCCCGGCGGATCGCTGAACGTCCCCGGGCTCTACCGCTCCGTCGCGAAGACCGGAGGAAAGCAGCTCCGGAGGATCCGCACGCTGCCGTTCGACGAGGCGAAGTTCCGCGCGTCGGCGGCGATGAGGCCGGGTACCCGCTTCGTCGGCGAGAAGGCCTACTCCGTGTGGGAGCGTCTGTGGACGCGGCCCGCGCTCACCGTCATCGCCCTCGAGGCCCACCCCGTCGCCGGCTCCTCCAACCAGATCATCGACTCGGCGCGGGCGTTGCTATCCATGCGCACCGTGCCCGACATGGACGCCCGAGCCGCCGGCCGGCTGCTCGTGAAGAAGCTGACGTCCCGCCCGCCGGCCGGCGCGAAGGTGACGGCCCGAGTCAGCGGCACCTCGCTCTGGTGGAAGACCGACCCCGAGGGCCCGGCCTTCGAGGCGGCGCGGCGCGCGCTGCTGCAGGGCTACGGGCGCGAGGCGGCCATGATCGGCGCCGGCGGCTCGATCGGTTTTGTCAAGCCCTTCTCCGACGCCCTCGGCGGCGTGCCGTGCCTGCTCATGGGCGTCGAGGACCCTTCCTCGGCCATCCACTCCGAGAACGAGAGCGTCCATCTCGGGGACTTCCTGAACGCGATCCGCGCGGCGGTGCACCTCTACGACGAGCTGTCCCGGACGTCCCTGGCGAGAGGATGAACGCCGTTCGCGCGGCCGCGGCGGTGCCCGTGCTCGAGACCGACCGCCTGGCGCTTCGCCAATTCACGACCGACGACGCGGAGTTCATCCTGGACCTGCTCAACGACCCGTCCTTCCTGCGCCACATCGGTGACAAGGGTGTCCGGACCAGGGCCGATGCGGTCCGGTACGTCCAGGCAGGACCGATCGCCAGCTACGAACGGTTCGGCTTCGGGCTCTACCGGGTGGACCTGAAGGAGGGCGGGACGCCCATCGGCATGTGCGGCCTGCTCAAGCGCGACTGGCTCGCGGACGTGGACATCGGCTTCGCCTTCCTGCCCCGGTTCTGCGCGAAGGGGTACGCGTTCGAGGCCGCCTCGAGCGTCCTCGCCCACGCGCGCGCCCTGGGCCTGAAGCGGGTCGTGGCCATCACCTCGCCGGACAACGTGGCCTCGATGGGCCTCCTCGCGAAGCTCGGCTTCCGCTTCGAGGGCGTGGCCCGGGCGTCCGACAAGGAACCGGAGGTCAAGGTGTTCGGGCGGGAGGCCTGAATGGTCGCGGGGTTCCTGGTCCTGACCGGGGTCACCCTCGCTCGCGCGACGGACGCTCCCTCCGCGATCGTGGACTCCGAGTTCGTCTTCGAGCGCGCGCCCTTCCGGTCCGCCCACGCGTCCACGATCGTGGAGACGCGGGACGGGCTCCTGTGTGCGTGGTTCGGGGGAACGGAGGAGGGGCGGCCGGACGTCGGCATCTGGCTGTCGCGGCGAAGCGAAAAGGGCTGGTCCCCTCCGGTCGAGATCGCGACCGGCCGTCAACCCGACGGCACGCGCCACCCCTGCTGGAACCCCGTGCTCTTCCAGCCGTCGCGCGGCCCCCTGCTCCTCTTCTACAAGATCGGCCCCAGCCCGCGCGAGTGGTGGGGCCTCGTCCGCACCTCGACCGACGAGGGGCGCTCGTGGTCGGACTCGGTCCTCTTGCCGGCCGGGATCCTCGGCCCCATCCGCGCCAAGCCCGTCGAGCTCCCCGGTGGAGACGTGCTCGCCGGGTCGAGCACCGAAGACGCCGGCTGGGCCGTGCACATGGAGCGCTGGACGCCGGCGGACCCGGCCTCTGCCGCCGCATGGCGGAAGAGCGGCCGCCTCAACGACCCGCGGGAGCTCGAGGCCATCCAGCCGACGCTGCTCGTGCACTCGCCGACGCGGCTCCAGGCCCTCTGCCGCAGCCGGCAGAAGGTGGTCACGGAAGCCTGGTCCGAAGACGGCGGGACAACCTGGGGGCGGATGACCGCGACGGCGCTGCCGAACCCGAGCGCCGGGATCGACGCCCTGCGGCTCGCCGACAGCCGTTTCCTGCTCGTCTACAACCCGACCACGACCGGCCGCGACCGCCTCGAGGTCGCGGTCTCGGCCGACGGCAAGGCGTGGCGCCGCGGCGTCGTCCTCGAGGCCTCGCCGGGCGAGCACTCCTACCCCGCCATGATCCAGTCGCGCGACGGCCTCGTTCACGTCACCTACACGTGGAAGCGCGAGCGGATCAAGCACGTCATCCTCGCCCCCGCAGCGATACAGTAGAGGGGAAGAAGCCAGAGGGAGGCGCGCCATGAACGCAGAAAGCCACGCCCGGGTCCGGCCGCTCGGAGCGCACGGACCGCGCATCCATCCCCTCGCGCTCGGCTGCATGGGAATGTCCGCCATGTACGGCCCCGCCGACGAGGCCGAGAGCATCGCGACGATCCACGCCGCGCTCGACCGGGGCGTCACGCTGATCGACACCGGCGACTTCTACGGCACGGGGAGAAACGAGCTGCTCCTCGGCCGGGCTCTCGCGGGTCGACGGAAAGACGCCCTCCTGTCCGTGAAGTTCGGCGGACTGCGCGACCCCGGCGGCGGGTGGATTGGCTTCGACGCGCGCCCTTCGTCGGTCAAGAACTTCCTCGCCCACACCCTGACCCGCCTGGGCGTCGACCACGTGGACATCTACCGTCCCTCACGCCTCGATCCCCAGGTGCCGATCGAGGACACCGTCGGGGCGATCGCCGAGATGGTGAAGGCGGGATACGTGCGTTACGTCGGCCTGTCCGAGGTGGGGCCCGACACGATCCGCCGCGCGCACGCCGTGCACCCGATCAGCGACCTGCAGATCGAGTACTCCCTCGTGAGCCGCTCACCGGAAGACAAGATCTTCCCGGTGCTCGAGGAGCTGGCCATCGGCGTCACCGCCTACGGCGTCCTGTCGCGAGGGCTCCTCAGCGGCTCGACGCCCAGCGGGTCCGGCGACTTCCGGGCGCACCTCCCGCGCTTCACCGCCGAGAACCTCGCCCGGAACCAGGTCCTCGTCGAGGCGCTCCGGAGGCTCGCCGCCCAGAAGGGAGTCACCGCGCCGCAGATGGCGATCGCGTGGGTCCTGGCGAAGGGAGGGACCATCGTTCCCGTCGTCGGCGCGCGCACGCGCTCCCAGCTCGCCGAGTCGCTGGGGGCCCTGGACGTCGATCTCTCGCCCGACGACGTGCGCCGCCTGGAAGAGGCCGTTCCCGCCTCCGCGGTCGCGGGCGCGCGGTACCAGGAGCAGGGCATGCGCACGCTCGACAGCGAGCGGTGAGAGGAGGCAAGGGACCGTGACCCACGGGACCGCCGCCGCCTCCTCGCCGGGCGTGATCTACCTGGCCGACGCGACGAGACGCTTCCGCGAGACGAAGTCGCAGGCCGACCGGGCGCTGGCGCAGGTGCCGTTTGAGCGGTGGCCGGTTCGGCTCGACCCCGGCTCGAACAGCCTGGTCACGCTCGTGCTGCACATCTCGGGCAACCAGGTTTCGCGCTGGACCGACTTCCTGAGCACCGACGGCGAGAAGCCCGACCGCCACCGCGACGCCGAGTTCGAGGACGCCTCCCTGTCGCGCGACGAGCTGCTGGCGCGCTGGGAGCGCGGGTGGGCGTGCCTCTTCGCCGCGCTCGCGCCCCTCGGCGAGGACGACCTCGCCCGGCCGGTCGTCATCCGCGGCCAGTCGATGGCCGTCGTCGAGGCGATCAACCGGCAGATCGCCCACTACGCGCTTCACGTCGGCCAGATGCTCTTCCTGGCGAAGCACCTGGCCGGGGAAGGCTGGCAGTCGCAGAGCGTGCCGCGCCGCGCCGCACGAGCCTGAGATGTTCGAGACACTCGTCGCCGGAGCGATCGGGGCGTTGGCCGGCGGCCTCGCCTGGGTGATCGCTCGACGGAGCGGCCCCGCCGGGAGCCCGCGGCACCGGGCGGTTCTGCTCGTGTCGTTCGTCGCCTTCTTCACGCTCGGCAACGCGGCGCTCATGCCCCACGCGCGTGCCTGGAAGCAGGAGCGCGACGTCGAGGCCCTGCTCGCGAGCGAGCCGCTCTTCGCGGCGGTCCTCGCGGACGAGCCCTCCCTGCGCGAGCCGCTGCGCGACGGCCTGCTGAGGGCCTTCCGCAGCGGCGAGCGCGGCGAGGCTCTCCTGGTGGGGCAACGGCTGCTCAGCCCGCGGCTGTGGCGGTACGTGCCGGAGGCCTCCGACGCGGCCGCCCTCGGGCTCGGCCGCGCCCTGGTCGCGACCCTCACCGACCTGCAGGCGCGCGACCCGGAGCAGTGCTACCGCTCCCTCTACCCGGCGGTGGCGGGGCCACCGCGGGGCGGCGCCGCCGCCCGGGACGACCAGCTCCTGGCCGCCCTGCGCGACGTCGTCGTGTCCGCCCGCGACGGGTCGGCCGAGCCGCTCGATCGGCGCGCGGCCGCGAAGCAGCTCGACGCGGTGTACGGGCGGCTTCGCGAGCGCCACGGCGACGACGTCGATGCCCTCGAGAAGCCCCAGGCCCCCGGCGCGAACCGCACCCGGGTGTGCGCGATGACGATCGCCCTCTACTCGGAGCTGGTCGCGCTACCTGCCGCTGCCGCCGGCCAGACGCTGCGACACACGCTGGGCCCGGCCGAGAAGCCGGTCGCCGACGGCGGGCCGGTGTCCAGCCGCTGATCGCGGCGTGCTAGCCCTTCTTCGCGTTCCAGGCGGCGAGGACCTGCGCCTCCCGGTCGGGAGCGATGCCGGCGCGGAGCTTCGACTGGCGCTCCGACGGCAGGGCCTTCCACCACGCCAGCGTGTCGGCCGCGGTCTCGGCGAGCGGCCGGAAGGAGAGGCCGGCGGCAATCGCCTTCTGGTTCCGGCGGCGGCTCGCGCCCGCGGTGTCGCCAGCGGCGGGGATCCAGACCGGCATGTCGCCCCAGGGAGCTGACCTTCTGCTGCTCGAGGAAGTCCGAAGGCGCCCACACGAGACGGGCCTTCGAGCCGATGCCTCCCTGGATGCCGTCGAGCATCCCGCCCATCGCGAGCTCGGAGGCGGGCCCCATGGCGTTGAAGACGCCGAGGGTCGGCACCTCCACCATCCGGATCGTCCACTCGGCGAGGTCGCGGGCGTCGATGAACTGCACCGGGTCCTTCCCGTCGCCGGGGGCGAGGACGTCTCCGCCGCGGTCGAGGCGCACCGGCCAGTACGTGAACCGGTCGCTCTCGTCGCCGGGGCCGACGATGAGCCCCGGGCGGACGACCGTGCTGATGCCCGGGAACCACTTCTCCCCTTCCTTCTCGGAGAGCGCCTTGAGCGGGCCGTAGAGCCCCTCGATGTCGGCGCGCAGGGTCTCCTGCGTCTCCTTCATCGGGTCGGCACCCTTGTAGGGGGCGACGGGCGCCGTCTCGTCCTGCCCGGGGTCCTTGTCGGAGGCGTAGACGGACAGCGTCGAGATGAAGACGTAGTGCTTGACCTTGCCCTTCAGCACCTGCCCCGCGTCGCGCACCCAGAAGGGCAGTGACGTCGGGTTGTCGATGCACACGTCCCACTCGCGGCCGGCGAGGGCCTTGAGGTCGCCGGTGTTGCGGTCGCCCACCAGCTCCTCGACCGGCGCCGGCCACTCCTTCGGCCGGCGGCCGCGGTTGAAGAGGGTGAGCTTGTGGCCCCGCGCGAGCGCGTAGCGGACCTGGTGCGGGCCGGTGAAGCCGGTGCCGCCGAGGATGAGGATGCGGAGCGGCTTCGGCGCTTCGGCGACGGGCGCCTTGCCCGGGGTCTCGCGCGCGAAGCCGAGCGCCGGCCGAAGGCCGAGCCCCACCGCCCCGGCGCCGGCGAGCTTCAGCAGGTCCCTGCGAGTGGTCATCACACCCTCCCGTGGATCGCCGACGGTACCACGGACGCGGCGCTACCAGCGGCGCGGGGCGTTCTTCACGCAGCGCACGGTGTCCCGCGCGATGAGCAGCTCCTCGTTCGTCGGGATGACGAAGGTGCGGATTCGGGCGCCTTCGGCGCTGACGTCGCCCTCCTTGCCCCCGACCGCGGCCTGGTTCTTCGCGGGGTCGATCGCGATGCCCAGGAAGTCCATGTCCTTGCCGATCCGGGCGCGGATCTCGGCCGAGTTCTCCCCGATGCCGCCGGTGAAGACGATCGCCTCCGCGCCGTTCATCTGCGCGAGGTAGGAGCCGAGGTAGTGCTTCACGCGCAGGCAGAAGATCTCGATCGCGAGCCGCGCCCGGCGGTCCTGGTGGACGCGCTCCTCCTCGAGGAGCTCCCGCATGTCGTTGGTGAGCCCGGAGACGCCGAGGAGGCCGGACTGCTTGTTGAGGAGGGTGTCGATCTCCTGGAACGACATCCCCTCCTTGTGGTGCAGGAACTCGAGGACGGAGGGGTCGATGTTCCCGCCGCGGGTGCCCATGACGAGGCCCTCGAGAGGGGTGAGTCCCATCGAGGTGTTGATCGACTCGCCCTTCTGGATCGCGCAGGCCGAGCAGCCGTTGCCGAGGTGCACGGTGATGATGTTCGTGTCCTCGTACGACTTCCCGGTCAGGATCCGGTAGCGGTACGCGACGTAGCGGTGCGACGTGCCGTGGAAGCCGTACCGGCGGATGCGGTGCCGCACGTAGAGCGGGTAGGGGATCGCGTAGAGGTACGAGACCTCGGGCATCGTGGAGTGGAACGAGGTGTCGAAGACCGCCACCTGGGGGACGCCGGGGCCGAGCAGCTCGCGGGCGGCGTAGATGCCCTTGAGGTTGGCCGGGTTGTGGAGGGGGGCGAGGTCGATGCAGTCCTCGATCTGGTCCACCACCTCGTCGGTGATCTCGACCGAGCGCGTGAACTTCTCGCCGCCGTGCACCGTGCGGTGGCCGACCGCGTGGATGTCGCCGACCGACGCGATGCCGGGCACTCCCGCCTCGGGCGAGACCAGCCACCGCAGCACGTAGTCGAGCGCGGCGCGGTGGTCGCGGAGCGCCGCCGTGCGCCGCACCGCGGGCTTGCCCTCGACGCGGAAGGTGACGAGCGACTCGCTGCCGATCCGCTCGATGACTCCGCGGGCGAGCTGCCGGTCGGCGTTCTTCTCGATGGCGTCGAGGTCCGTGTCGATGACCTGGAACTTGAGGGAGGAGCTGCCGGTGTTGAGGACCAGTACGTTCATGAGGCCATCCTAATGGCCCGGCGGCCGGCGTCGGGAGAGCCAAACGGTCCAGTACCCGGTGCCCCCCCGCCGCGCTCATCCGCTCCATTCCCGTCGCGCATGGGCGCCCGCCCGCGTGCTAGACTCCGCGCCTCGACGGAGGAGAACATGCTCAAGGGTTTCCGCGACTTCCTCATGCGCGGCAACGTGGTGGAGCTCGCCACGGCCGTGATCATCGGGGCCGCCTTCGGCGGCGTCGTGGACGGGCTCATCAAGGGGGTCATCGATCCGCTGATCGCGGTGCTCGCGCCCGGCGAGGTGAAGGAGCTGCAGAACGCGCTCGTCTTCGGGCCGTTCCACATCGGCCTCGTCCTCTCGGCGTTCGTCAATTTCCTCCTGAAGGCCGGGGTCGTCTACTTCTTCATCGTCCGGCCGTTCGCGAACTTCGCCGCGAAGCTCGCGGCGGCGCCGGCGCCGCCCGCGGCCGAGGTCCAGCTGCTCACCGAGATCCGCGACCTGCTGAAGGACAAGAAGTAGAATCGCCGACAGCCTCGCGAACTTCAGGCCTCGATCACGATCAGGTGCTCAGGTCCTGCCCCCCGGACGGCTTTCAGGGGAATCGACCGGTCGAACGTGGCCAGCCGGCCGCCGTGGGCCCTGGCGAGCCCCAGCAGGTAGACGTCCGTGAGCTGGCGGTGGCTGACGGCCAGGCTGAAGAGCTCGGCGGCGAGAGAGAGATGTCGTCGGGCCAGAAGACGTGGTGGCCGCTGGCGCGGAAGGTCCGGAGGTGGTCGGCGACGACGTGCTCGGGATCGAAGAGGGCGACGAGGACGTTCACGTCCAATAGAGCCGGCCGTCTCACGGCTCGTCACGCAGCCGGTTGACGAGCTCCGGGGTCGGCTTGGGCCCTCCCGCGGGACGTCGAGGCAGCAGCGGGACGCCGTTGCGCACGCGAAACCGGCGCCTCGGCTCGAGCGCCTTCCGGGCCAGCTCCGAAATCACCCTCCCGGCGGTCGTGCCCCGGTTGGCCGCGAGGTCCTTCGCCGCCTGCAGGATGTCGTCGTCGATCTCGAGGGTGGTCCTCATTGTCGTATCATCTCGCATCACGCATCCGGGGGCACCGGGATAGAATGGGTTTCTCGTTCCCGGAGAGCCCATGCCCATCTACCACCAGCTGGGGCGCGTGCCCCGCAAGCGCCACGTCGCCTTCCGCAAGGACGACGGCTCGCTCCACTACGAGGAGCTCGTCGGCAACCAGGGCTTCACCGGACCCTCGTCGCTCCTCTACCACCTGCGCCTGCCCACCGCGGTCACGAGCGTTCGCCCGATCCGGGGCCTCGGCTGGGTGGCGGAAGCCGGAGCGCGTGGTGCGCCACCGCCACTTCCGCACCTCCGGCCTCGCGACCGGGCCGAGCCCGGTCCTCGACCGCGTGCCGCTCCTCTTCAACGCGGACGTCGCGATCTCGATGGCGCGCCCGCGGAAGGAGGACGCCTTCTTCTACCGCAACGGCCAGGGCGACGAGGTCGTGTTCGTGGTGGAGGGCGAAGGGGTCGCTCGAGTCGCCCTTCGGCGACCTCGCCTACCGGCCCGGCGACTACGTCGTCATCCCGCGCGGGATCCTGCACCGGTGGCGCCTGGGCCCGGGACCCACGCGCGCTCCTCGTCATCGAGAGCGCCGGCTACGTCCGCACGCCGACGCGCTACCGCAACGAGCACGGCCAGCTCACCGAGATGGCGCCCTTCTCCGAGCGCGACATCCGCCGGCCGGAGCGCCTCGTGACGCACGACGAGACCGGCGAGTTCCCGATCGTGGTGAAGAGCGGCAACCGCCTCGTGGAGATGGTGATGCCGCACCACCCCTTCGACGTCGTGGGCTGGGACGGCTACTACTACCCCTGGGCCTTCAGCATCCACGACTTCGAGCCGCGCGTCGGCCGCGTGCACCTGCCGCCGCCGGTGCACCAGACCTTCGAGGGCGAGGGCTTCGTCGTCTGCTCGTTCTGCCCGCGGCCCTACGACTTCGAGCCCGAGGCGGTCTCGGCGCCCTACAGCCACCAGAACGTGATGTCCGACGAGGTGCTCTTCTACGCGAACGCCGAGTTCATGAGCCGCAAGGGCATCGAGCTCGGCTCGATCACGCTCCACCCCGACGGGTTGCCGCACGGCCCGCAGCCGGGCAAGACCGAGGAGTCGATCGGGGCCACGAGCACGAACGAGCTCGCGGTGATGGTCGACACCTTCCGGCCCCTGCTCGTGAGCCGCGAGGCGCTCGCGATCGAGGACGCCTGCGTACCAGCTCTCCTGGCTCGATCCGCAGCCCGGCGAGCTGCCGGGCGGAGAGTGAGCCCCGCGAGTCGCCGGACGGGCGGGCGAGAAATGACCGCGGCACGGGCCCTGCTGGCCGGGCTCGTGGACTACGCCGGCCTCTTCCCTCCGGCGGCGCTGTCGATGGAGGAGGCGGTCGCGGAGTACGCCCGGTGGCGACGGTCGCCGGAGGCGTGGATGCTCGGTCGCTTCGTGCTGCCGGCCGCGCGGCTCGTCGAGCTCGCGCGGCGCCGCCGACGCCCACCTGCCCGAGCCCGGCGCCGGCGAGCCCTGGCGACTGAGCGCGCTCCTCGGCGCCGACGTGCACGGCGACTCGGCGCTCGTGACGTCGTTCAACGCGCGCGAACGCAGGACGTGCGGTCGTGGACGCGGTCGAGCTGAAGGCGGGGAGCGCCGAAGGACGCCGAGGCTGCCCTCGAGGCGCTGCCGCCCGGCCTCGCCGCCTTCGTCGAGGTGCCGCTCGGCGGCGATCTCGCCGGCGTGCTCGCCGACACTGGGCCGTCGCCGGCGCGCGCCAAGGTCCGCACCGGCGGCGTCGTCCCGGAGGCCATCCCCGACCCCGCCGACCTCGCCCGCTTCATCGCCGCCTGCGCCACGGCGGGGGTGCCGTGGAAGGCCACCGCCGGGCTCCACCACCCGGTCCGCGGCGAGCGGGCGCTCACCTACGAGCCGGGGGGCCCGCGCGCGGTGATGCACGGCTTCCTGAACGTGTTCGCCGCGGCCGCCTTCGCCCGCGCGGGCGCCGCGCTCGCCGACCTCGAGGCCGTCCTGCGCGAGGAGGAGGCCTCGGCCTTCCGCCTCGACGAAGACGGCCTCGCCTGGCGCCACCTCCGCGTCTCGGCGGACGACGTCCTCGAGGCCCGCCGCGACTTCGCCACGTCCTTCGGCTCCTGCTCCTTCGCCGAGCCCGTGGCCGACCTGCGCGCGCTCGGGGTGCTTGCCCTGGCCGAGGGGCCGGGAGCGGCCCTCGCGCGGGAGACCCCGTGATCCCGAAGACCGACGACACGCACGACGCGTCGCTCCGCAGCTGGGTCGAGTCGGCGAACGATCCCGCCACCGACTTCCCCGTCCAGAACCTGCCCCTCGGCGTCTTCCGCCGCGGGGGCGCGCGGCCCGCGCGAATCGGGTGCGCCATCGGGGACCAGGTCCTCGACCTCGCCGCCTGCGCGGAGCGGGGTCTCCTGCGCGGGCTGCCGTCCGACGTGGAGGACGCCTGCCGCGGGACGAGCCTCAACGCGCTCATGGCCCTCGAGGCGCGGGTGCGCGGCACGCTGCGTCACCGCCTGAGCCACCTGCTGCGGGCGGAGGGCGGCTTCGTGACCGCCCGCAGCGACGCGGCGCAGGTGCTGGTGCGCCAGGCGGACGTCGAGATGCTCCTCCCGGCGAAGGTCGGCGACTACACCGACTTCTACGCCTCGGTCTTCCACGCGACGAACGTCGGCAAGATGCTGCGCCCCGACAACCCGCTGCTGCCGAACTACAAGTGGGTGCCGATCGGCTACCACGGCCGCGCCTCGTCGCTCGTGGTGAGCGGGACTGCCGTCAAGCGGCCGAGCGGCCAGACGGAGACGGCCGGCGGCGGGCCGCCTGGCTTCGGCCCGAGCCGCAACCCTCGACTACGAGCTCGAGGTCGGCGCCTTCCTGGGCCCGGGCAACGCGCTCGGGGAGCCGGTCCCCCTGGCGGAGGCCGAGGGCCGGATCTTCGGCCTCTGCCTCGTGAACGACTGGTCGGCCCGCGACCTGCAGAAGTGGGAGTACCAGCCGCTCGGGCCCTTCCTCGCCAAGAGCTTCGCGACCTCGGTGAGCCCGTGGGTGGTGACCCTGGAGGCGCTCGCGCCGTACCGCGTGCCCGGCCTTCGCCCGGCCCGAAGGCGACCCGCGGCCCCTGCCGTACCTCACGCACGAGGAGAACGAGGCGCACGGCGGGATCGACCTGCGGCTCGAGGCGCTCCTCCTCACGCCGACGATGCGCGAGCGAGGGCTGCCGCCGCATCACGGTGAGCCGGAGCAACCTCCGCGACCTGTACTGGACCCTCGCCCAGATGGTGGCGCACCACGCGTCGAACGGCTGCAACCTCCAGCCCGGCGACCTGATCGCGAGCGGAACGGTGTCGGGAGAGGACGAGGAGGCGCGGGGCTGCCTCCTGGAGAGGACGTGGCGCGGGACGATGCCCCTGGCGCTCCCTTCGGGGGAGGAGCGGCGCTTCCTGGAGGACGGCGACGAGGTGATCCTGCGCGGCCACTGCGAGCGCGAGGGCTTCGCGCGGATCGGCTTCGGCGAGTGCCGAGGGGTGGTGACGGGGGCGACCGGCTGACGCTGGCTAGTCCGGCGTCGCGAGGCCAAGAACGAGCCGCACGCCGTCCTCGACCTGCCGTAGCGTCGCGGGAGGCAGACGGCCGATCCTCGCCCCGAGAAAGCGCCGGTCGAGAGTCGAGATCTGCGTCACGTTGACGACTGAGGGCTCCGCCAGCCCCGTCCCGCGGGGGCGGCAGGCGACGTTGCCGGGTGCTTCGGCGAGACGCAGGTTGGTCGTCAGCGACACGACCACGACCGTCTGGAGCTTGCTTCGGTTGAAGCTGTCGGCTTGGACCACCAGCACCGGGCGCCGTAGCGCCGGCTCCGACCCCCGCGGCTCGCCGAGGTCGGCCCACCACAGCTCACCTTTCTGGACCGTCATCTCGACCGTCGCAGCGTGGCCCGGGCGGAGGCCGCGAGAAAGGGATCGGCGGGGCGGGGTGTGTCCGCATAGACCTCGTCGAGCCGTCGCGTGATTTCGTCCTCCGAGACCGTCGCGAGGAAGGCCTCCATGGCCTTCACATAGATCCGGCTCCGGGGCACTCTCAGCCGGCGCGCGACCCGGTCGGCGGCCTGGTGGACGCGGTCGGGAACGGATATCGCGACCTTCATGGGCTCAGTATGACCGTGGTCATACCGAGGCGTCAAGACTCCTTCGTCCGGCTGGATCGCCCTCCCCGGTGGCCGGCGCCGCGGCGATGCGTGGTAGCCTATTCGCCATCGGCACCCGGACAGTCCAGGAGGCAGTCCATGGCGAAGGCGGAGTCTCTCGGCATCCGGCGGCTCGAGTCCGTGCACTACTACGTCCACGATCTCGAGCGCAGCCGCCGCTTCTACACCGACGTCATGGACTTCGCCGAGATCGGCGGCAGCTCCGAGGAGCTGACGACGGCCGGCCGGCAGAAGTCGCTCGCCTTTCAGGCCGGCAACTGCGTGGTCGTCTGCATCGAGCCCCGGGGCGAGGGCGGGCGCGCCTGGCGCTGGCTGCGCAAGCACCCGGACGGCGTCGGCACGTTGAACTTCGAGGTGGAGGACGTGGAGAAGACGTTCCGGCTCCTCGAGGGGCGGGGCGGGACGCCGATCGACGACGTCCGGCGGTTCGAGGACGAGGGCGGCGACGAGATCGCCTTCTTCTCGATCACGACGCCCTTCGGCGACACGACGTTCCGCTTCGTCGAGCGGCACGGCTACCGGCGGCTCTACCCCGGCTTCGAGCCCCACGCGACCCCCCGGGGCGGGCAGAACCGCCTCGGCTTCGTGGGCTTCGACCACACCACGTCGAACTTCCCCACCCTCGGCCACGTCGCCCTCTGGCTCGAGCACGTGATGGGGTTCGAGCGGTTCTGGGAGATCCAGTTCCACACGAACGACGTGGACCCGGCTCACGAGCACGGCTCCGGGCTGCGCTCGCTCGTCTACCGGGACCCCGTCTCGGGAGTGAAGTTCGCGAACAACGAGCCCTGGCGTCCGAACTTCCGCGGCTCGCAGATCAACGTCTTCAACGAGGAGCTGCGGGGGGCCGGCGTCCAGCACCTCGCCATCACGGTCAAGGACATCATCGGCTGCGTCCGGCTCCTGCGCGAGCGAGGGCTCGAGTTCATGCCGACGCCGGGGACCTACTACGACGCCCTCCCCGCGCGCTTGAAGACCCTCGGCATCGGCTCGATCGACGAGGACCTCGCGGTGCTGCGCGACCTCGAGATCCTGGTGGACGGGGACGGGCCCGGGAAGTACCTGCTGCAGATCTTCGTGAAGGAGTCCTCGGGGATGTACCACGACGCCGGCGCGGGCCCCTTCTTCTTCGAGATCATCCAGCGGAAGGGGGACGAGGGATTCGGGGGCGGGAACTTCCGGGCGCTCTTCGAGTCGATCGAGCGCGCGCAGCAGGGGCAGCTACAGGGAGCGAAGCCCTGAGCCGCCTACAATGAATGCCCTCCGCCGCGGCGTGACGACCCGGCGGTCCACGGAGGTCCACGACTTGCAGAGCCGAACGCGATTCCTGTCGCTTTCCGCCGCGCTAGCGGCTGCCCCCGCGCTGGCGCAGGTGCCCGCCCCGACGCCCTCGCCTGCTCCGACCCCGACCGCCGTCGCCGAGTACGTCGAGGTGACCGCCACCCGCGTCCGGAAGGAGACGATCGACGTCCCCGCCTCGATGACCGTCTTGACCTCGCAGGAGCTGCGGGACATGGGAGCGACGGACCTCCCGACCGCCCTGAGCCTCGCCGCGGGCGTCGACATGGCCCCCGGGGGCGACGCCGGCCCCGCCGCCTCCGTCCCCGAGATCTGGGGACTGCGCGAGTTCGACTCCGTACTCTTCGTCGTGGACGGCGTGCCGAGGACGGGCGCGTTCATCCCCGACTTCGAGTCGATCGACCTCGCGGACGTGGAGCGCATCGAGGTGCTGCGGGGGGCGGCACCCGTAACGTTCGGCGCCACCTCGTTCAACGGCGTGATCCACGTCCTGCGGCGCGACGCCGAGGCGGCCCGGGGCCGCGTCGCGGCCTTCGGCGGAAGCGAGGGCAGCGGGGGCGGCCGCGTCGAGGCCGACCTGCCGGCCTGGGGCCGGCTCCAGTCGTCGCTCGCCCTCGACGGGGCGCGCCAGGGCTTTCGCGACCCGCGCACGTCGTGGGGGCGCGGCCACGTCCTCTGGCGCGGCCGCCTGCCCGCCGGCGGGGGTTCGCTTCGCTTCGACGTGGACGGCGTGTGGCTCGACCAGTCCCCCGGGAGCCCTCACCCGCGCGAGGGGACGACGCTCTCAGCCCTCGTCCCGCTCGACGCCAACCACAACCCCGAGGGCGCGTTCCTCGACGAGAGACGGCTGCAGGTCGGCGCGGGCTACGAGCGGCCCACCGCGGGCGCTCTCTGGTCGACGCGCCTGGCGTTCGCCGGGACGCGCGGCCACGACCTGCGCGGCTTCCTGAGCGAGCTGGCCGACGTGCCGGACAACGCCACCGGCTACCGCCGCGACCTCGACCTGAACGAGGTGTACCTCGACAGCCACCTCGCGTGGTCGGGCCGGCTGGAGGCGGTGGCCGGCGTCGACTGGATCCACGGGAGCGGCGAGGCGACGGGCGGTACCTTCGACTACACGGTCGGGCTCGACGGCTCGGGCGCGCCCGAGGGCGGCGGCCTCATGCCCGACGCCAGCACCCGGATCGAGAGCCGCCGGGACTTCGCGGGAGCCTACGGCCTCCTCGCCTTCCGGCCGTTCCCCACCCTCCGTCTCGAGGGAGGGCTGCGGCTCAACGTGACCGCGGAGGCGCGCGAGGCCGGCCGCGGCGCGGAGCCGGCCGGGGATGAGGGCGACAACGAGCGCGCCGACGTGCGCCCGAGCGGAAGCCTGGGCGCCGTCCTCACCGCATGGTCGCGGGAGAAGGACACCGTGCGCCTGTACGCGAGCTACCGGAGCACGTTCAAGCCCGCGGTCTTCGACTTCGGCGTGGGCGACGCGGAAGGCGAGGAGGGCGAGAGGCTCCTCGAGCCCGAGACCGCGAACAGCGTCGACGGGGGCGTGAAGGGGCGCTTCGCCGGCGGACGCCTCGACGTCGAGCTGAGCGCGTTCCGGATGGACTTCGACAACCTCGTGGTGGCGCGGACGGTGAACGGCCTCCCCGGCCTCGAGAACGCCGGCCAGAGCCGGTTCAAGGGGGTCGAGGCGCAGGCGGCCTGGCGCGTGCGGAGAGGGCTTTCGCTGCGTGGCGCCTGGAGCTGGCACGACGCGCGCTTCCGCGACTACGTGGCCGAGTTCGACGGCGTCCCCACCCAGCTCGCCGGCAAGCGGCTCGAGATGTCCCCGAGCCACATCGCGAGCGCCGGGCTCCAGTGGGCGGCCGAGCGGGGCCCCCTCGCGTCGCTCACGGTGCGCTACGTCGGCGAGCGCTACCTGAACAAGCGGAACACCGCCCTTGCCGACGCCTACACGACGCTCGACGCCGCTCTCGGCTGGCGGGCCGGCCGCTACGAAGCGCGCCTCGACGGCCACAACGTGACCGACGAGCGCCCGCCGGTCGCGGAGAGCGAGCTCGGCGACGCCCAGTACTACCGGCTTCCGTCCCGGCAGCTGCGGCTCTCCGCCTCGGTGCGCTTCTGAGCGGCCGGCCCGGCAAGGGGCCTGGCACGCCCATGCGTCTTGCTAACGTTCCGGCCGTCGTGCGCGTCCTGTCTCCGTGAAGGCGCTTTCGGCAAGTGAACTTGTCAGCCCGAGGAGCTCCATTCCTACCGTGCGACGAGGGGTCCACCGTCGGGCCGGCGGATCCCTCCTCGCTCGGCTTCACGAATCTCGTCGGGATGACAACGACAGGTCATTGCTCAAGGCGACCGGCGTTCCGCCGGTCGTGACTCGGGAGGAGCGGGTGGGTGTCGGTTTCAGCCCGGCGATGGACGGCCTTGTGCCAACGGACGGCGATCGCGCCCCCTCGCTCGAGGCCCGGCTCGTGGCCGCCGCCCGGGACGGAGACCGGGCCGCGTTCGGCCGGCTGTACGACCGCTTCGCCCCGATGGTGCACGGCGTCCTCCTCGCGCGGGTGCCGCGGGCGGACGTGGACGACCTCGTCCAGGACGCGTTCCTGCAGGCGATGAGGCGCCTGGGCTCGCTGCAGAGCGCCGAGGCTTTCGGCCCCTGGCTGGCCACGATCGCGAGGAACCGCGCGCGCGACCACTGGCGCCGGGGTGAGGACACGGTCGAGCTGCCGGACGACGTGCCGGGAAGGCCGCACCCCGAAGGCGAGGCGATGACGGTGCTCGCGGCGATCCGGCGGCTGCCGGAGGCGTACCGCGAGACGCTGGTGCTGCGCCTCGTGGAAGGCATGACGGGCCCCGAGATTGCCGAGCGCACGGGGCTCACGCCCGGGTCCGTCCGGGTGAACCTGCACCGCGGCATCAAGATGCTGCGCGAGGCGCTCGGCAGGAGCGACAGGCCGTGAGCGGCGACTACCTGTGGGACGGCGAGGGCCCGCCCGACCCCGAGATCCAACGGCTCGAGGCGACGCTCGCCCCGCTGCGCGGGACGAGGCCGGCGCCGGAGCTCTCTCCGCGGCGGCCACCGCCGGCCTTCTCGTTCCACGGCTGGCGCGCGCTGGCTGCGGCCGCGGCCGTGGTCCTCGCCCTGGCCGCGGTGATCACGCGAGCCCGCCCCCCCGTACCGGTCGCGGGCTGGCCCCTCGCCTGGCTCGAGGGCGCGTCCTGGCCGGAGGCGCGCGTCGTGCGGCAGACCCGCCTGGGCGTCGGGGAGTGGATCGACACTCGCGAGGGCCGGGCGCGGCTCTCGGTCGGCGAGATCGGGGAGGTGGAGCTGGAGCCGGCCACGCGCGTTTGGCTGGTCGACGCCGGCGACCGCTCGCACCGCCTCTCCCTCGCTCGCGGCACGATGCACGCGATGATCTGGGCGCCCCCGGGGCAGTTCCTCGTGGACGCGCCGTCGGCGGTGGCCGTGGACCTCGGCTGCCGCTACACGCTCGAGGTGGCCGACGACGGCTCCGGACTCCTGCGGGTCGAGGCGGGCTGGGTGGGTTTCGAGAACCGCGGGCTGCAATCGCTCGTGCCCGCCGGCGCGGCGTGCGCCACCCGGCGCGGCGTCGGGCCGGGCACCCCGTACTTCGAGACCGCGCCCGAGGCGCTGCGCCGGGAGCTCGCCGTGATCGACTTCGACGCCGACACCAGCGCGAGCCGCGCCGCCCTCGGGACCGTGCTCGGCGCGGCCCGCGAGCGCGACGCTCTCTCGCTCTGGCACCTCCTCTCGCGTCTCGACGGCAACGAGCGCGGACGCGTGCACGACCGGCTCGCCGTGCTCGTGCCCCCGCCCGGCGAGGTGACGCGCGAGGGCATCCTGGCCGGCGACCGGGCGATGCGGGACGCGTGGTGGGACGAGCTGGGCCTCGGCTCGGCCGACTTCTGGCGGGACTGGACGGCCCATTGGAGCGACCCGAAGAGTGGCGGATCAGGAGCCGGCCGACCCGCCCGCTAACGCGGAGGCGCGAGGGGGCGTCTTCCTCCACGAACGCACATTCCCTGGAGGTTGACGATGCCCAGCCGACTCGGCCGCACCCTCGTCCTGTCCCTGCTCGCCCTGTTCCCCGCCGCCGCGCAGGCGGGTCCGCCCCTCGTCTGCTTCCCCATGTCGATCGGCGAGGCCCGCTCCCTCGCCTGGGGCTCCGGGAGCGGGTGGAATACACCGCGCCCCGATTACGATCGCGCGCGGCTCGCCGAGGACACGCTCGCCCTCCTCGGCCAGGAGACGGCGGTGCTCGTCCGCATGGAGACGCTGCGGCGGGCGGCGATCTACGCATCCAGCGACCCCGCCACCGCGAAGCGGCTCTTCGACGCGCTGCGCGGCCGGGTCGTTCCCGCGAGCGGCGGGAAGGCCGATCCGCTGGCGCAGTTCGACCTCGGCTATGCGGTGGAGGCGTACCGCCAGGCGCGGCCCCTGCGGGGCAGCGTCATCGCCACCGAGCCTTCGGAGGACGGCTACGCGCTCGTGCGCCAGGCGCTCGCGGCCCGCGGCCCGGACGCGGAGATGCAGTACGCGGCGGCGCTCATCACCTGCGACCGCGACCGACGCACCCTCTCCGACAAGCACCTGCAGGCGGCCCTCGCCGGCACCCGAGACGGTTCGAACCTCTCGCGCACCCTCGCCGCGCACCAGCCGCTCTGGGGCGATCGCATCCAGGGCTTCCGAGCCGCGGCGGCGCGCTGACGTCCCCCCTTACCAGCTCGGGTGAACCAGCGGGCGCAGCCGCTCGTCGTAGACGGCCTTCACCGCCGCCATCGTTGCCGGTGAGAGCGGCGGCAGGTCCGCGGCGGCGGCGTTGTCGCGGGCCTGCGCGGGCGTCCTCGCCCCCGGGATCGCGCAGCTCACCGCCTCGAACATGAGCGTCCACCGGAGCGCGAGCTGGCTCAGGGTCGTGCCGTCGGGGACGAGCGGGCGCAGGCGCTCGACGGCCTCGAGCCCGACTTCGTACGGCACGCCCGAGAACGTCTCGCCCTTGTCGAACGCCTCGCCGTCGCGGTTGAAGCTGCGGTGGTCGTCTCGCGAGAACGCCGAGGCCTTCGTCAGCTTGCCGGTCAGCATTCCGCTCGCGAGCGGCACCCGGGCCAGGATCCCCGCGTGCCGGTGCAACGCCTCGGCGAAGAGCTTCTCGGCGGGCTTCAGGCGGAACATGTTGAAGATGATCTGCACGGTCTGGACCCGGGGATGGCGGAGCGCGCGGTGGGCTTCCTCCACGGTCTCGACGCTGACGCCGTAGTAGCGGATCTTCCCCTCTTGCACCAGGTCGTCGAGCAGGCCGAAGACCTCCGGCCTGTCGTACACCGCGGGGTGGGGGCAGTGGAGCTGCAGGAGGTCCACTGCCTCCATCTCGAGGTTCTTCAGGCTGCGATCCAGCCAGGCGTTCAGGTTCGCGCGGCCGTAGCCCTCGGGCGTCTGCTTCGGCAGGCGTCGCCCCGCCTTGGTGGCGACGAAGATCGTCTCGCCCTTCCGCTCGCGACGGAGGCGCGCCACGAGCCGCTCGCTGCGCCCGTCCCCGTAGACGTCGGCGGTGTCGACGAAGTTGGTGCCGGCGTCGACGGCGGCGTGCAGCGCGCGCATCGACTCCTCGTCGTCCACCGGGCCCCAGGTGCCGCCGATCGCCCAGGCCCCGAAGCTGATCGCCGAAACCTTCATGTCCGTCTTCCCGAGCTGTCGGTATTCCATGGCGTCTCGCCTCCGCGGAGCCGGGGGCCCCGACGCCGCCGATTCTAGCGACGAACGGGCGAGCCTGGCGCGCGCCGGTACCACGGGAGCCGGTCGAGCGGGGCGCTCACTTCCACCGACGTCGGGCCGGTGACGACGCTGCCGTCGTCCCCCTGCCAGCGCCCGGGCGGGACCACGACGCGGCGCTTCCGCGCCCCCTTCTCCACCACCGGGGCCACCAGGATGTCGGGGCCCAGCAGGAACTGGTCGCCGACGTCGGCGTAGCCCATGTGCGGGTACGCGTACTCCAGGGATCGGACGATCGGCTCTCCGGTCTTCGCCGACTCCCGGGCGAGGGCCAGGATCTCCGCCCCTCTCTCGGTGTGCAGGGCCGCCATGCGCCGGCAGATCGCGAGGTTGTCCTGGCCCAGCACTCTCCACGGGGCCACCGAGAACTGCATCATGGGCATCAGGGCGTGGACCTCGGCCGCGCGGACGATGAGCTCCTGGTCGATCGCGGACAGGTTCCGGAAGGACAGGTATTCCCCGCCCCCGATCATGTCGGGACAGGCGAACGGGTACCCCATGAGCCCCAGGTTCACGATGCCGGGGACGAGCTTCCGCAGGTCTTCCCAGGTGTGCTCCTTGTCCCGCAGGCGCTGGGCGAGCGGCTGCCCGCCCGCCTTCCAGCACGCGCGGTACTCGTTGAGCGGGTAGCGGAGCCCCAGCTGGGCGAAGGCCTCCGTGTGGCGGTTCGGGGTGGCGGCGGCGTCGAAGGCGACGGCGCCGGTGAGCATCGCCCCGGCACTGAAGAGCTCCGCGTCGCCGCCGTCGAGCTTGAAGCCGTCGACGCCGTACGCGTCGACGAGGCGGTCGAACTGCGCGAGGAGCCAGCCCCGGCCGTGGGGGTTCGTGAGGTCGGTGACGGCGCTGAAGCCGTCCCACCAGCGCACGAGGGCCGGAAGGCGGGGGTCCGCCTTGCTGCGGAGCCAGACGACGCTGGACTCGTCGTGGAGGAGCTCCGTGAACTGCTTCCCGTCGGGCTGGATGTACGGGCAGACCCACACCATGACCTTGAAGCCCATCCGGTGGAGCTCCGCGATCATCTCCTTCGGGTCGGGGAAGCGGCCGCGGTGGAAGTCCCAGACGCCGTAGCCCTCCGCCCAGCCCTCGTCGATCATCAGGACCGCCGGGGGAAAGCCGTTCGCGACGATGCCCCGGGCGTAGGCGAGGACGTCCCGCTGGTTCTGGTCGTAGGTGAGCTCGATCCAGGTGTTGAACTGCGGGTGCGTGAAGAGCATCGGGTCTGGGATCTTCCCCGACGCGGGAAAGAAGGTCCGGCCGGCGTGGAGGGCTGCTTCCCGCAGCGTCCTGCCGTGTCGACCGGCCTCTACCGGGCCGAGGTCCGAGATCACCTGGATCCGGCCGTCGCGGGACGCGAGCCGGAACGGCTCCTCGGACCAGACGTAGCGGCCGTCGGTCGACAGCAGGAGCGGCTGCACCTGGTTGCCCGCGGTGTTGCCGAGGAGGTCGATCTCGAAGGGGGCGCTGGAGCGGCCGAGGGGCATCCGGTGCGACTCGCTGACGACGCCTACCCACCACCTCTCGTCGTCCCCGACCGCGATCTCGAGCGACTGGCTCTTCTCGGCGCCGCGGACGGGTGGCCGGACCATCCCGGCGGCGAGGAACGCGAGGACGAGGGCGGCGCGCCGGCGCATGGTCGGTCTCACTGGTAGCGGCACGAAGCCTGGTCGGCCTCCTCGTAGTACGACCGGTAGTTCTTCGCCTTCTTGTCCGTGCAGCCGACGAGGTTCAGCAGCTCCACCTTCCGGAACTCGACCGGGTGGCTCTCGGCCTGGAGCGAGATCGAGCCGCCGGTGAGCAGCTGGCCGTCCTTCTTCACCGCCGGGTCGTGGTTCAGGACGTTGCCGCCGCCGATCTGCGGCTTCTCGTACGCGAGCACGGTCTCGCCGTTCACCTTGTGGGTGATCGCGCCGCCGCCGTGGACCTCGACCTCGACGCGAACCCACTGGTCCCCGTCGAACGTCTTCGAGGTCGAGTTGACGCAGTGCTGCGTCTCCAGCTTCCCGTTCATCACCACGTTCGTCCCCGGCGTGCAGACGTTCGCGGTCGGGCGGGGCTTGCCGTCGCCCCGTCCGCCGAGGAGCTGCACCTCGATCGAGATCGGGAAGTCCTGGTCCTTCCTCATCGTCTCGACCGGCTGGCCGTGGATCATGATCCCGCTGTTGCGGAAGCCCCAGTCCGGGCCGCCTTTCGTCTGCTCGCCCGTGAAGCGGTACTCGACCGCGATCACGTAGTGCGAGAAGGGCGTCCGGTAGAAGAGGTGGCCGAAGCGGTTGCCGAAGGTGTCGTACCGGTCGTAGGCGACCTTCGGAGCACGCCGTCTTCGACCCGGAACGTGTTGCCGAAGTTCTCCCCCGACCTCGTAGCCGGTGATCTTCGGCACCCAGCCGTCGAGATTCTTCCCGTTGAAGAGCGGGATCCACTCCTTCCGGTCCGGGTCTTCCGAGAAGGCGAGGGCGGGGGCGAGGAGCAGCAGCAGGACGAGAGCGTGTCGCTTCATGCGGGCAAGCGTACCGCATGTCCAGCGGTTGGGAGCGGAGGCGCCGGCTCGTCCCGGGCCGAACGCGCGGTGGTCGGGCGAGGAATTGCCGGTGGGCGTCCGCCGGTGCTAGCATCCGCTCGTCCCAAACCCATCCAGCGACGGTCGTTCGGCATCACCACACGTGCGGTCCCCTCCTCCGGCGACCGCCTCTCGAGGTTCGATTGATCGGCAGCAAGCTGGCCGGCCGGTACGAGCTGACGGGGGAGGTCGGCCGTGGGGGGATGGGGGTCGTCTATCGGGCCCACGACCCGCTGCTGAACCGGGAGGTCGCGGTCAAGCTCATCCCGCCCGCCCAGCTCAGCGCGGAGGCCGAGCAGCGCTTCCAGCGCGAGGCCCAGGTGGTGGCCCAGATGGACCATCCCTCGATCGTGGCGATCCACGATCTGGGCCGTCACGAGGGGTCTCTCTTCTTCGTGATGCCGCTCGTGCCGGGGATGAACCTGCACCAGTTCCGGCACCGGCGCTCGGCCCTGGGCGACGTGGTGGACATCGCCATCCAGATCGCGGAGGCGCTCGAGTACAGCCACGCTCGGGGAGTGGTGCACCGGGACATCAAGCCCGACAACGTGATGGTGGCGGAGGAAGCGGGTGGGCTCCGGGTCCGCGTGATGGACTTCGGGCTGGCGCGGGCCTCGAGCGAGACGCGCCTCACGAAAACCGGGGCGCTCCTGGGGACGCTCGCGTACCTGAGCCCGGAGCAGGTGGCGGCACGTGACCTCGACGGGCGGTCGGACATCTACTCGCTGGGGGTGGTGCTCTACGAGTGCGTGACGGGCGCCCCGCCTTTCCAGGGAGATGCGCAGTCGGTGCTGTACCGGATCGTGCACGAGCTGCCGCGGTCGCCGCGCTCCCTGGGGGCGGAGATCGACGAGGATCTGGAGGCGATGATCCTGTCTTGCCTGGAAAAGGAGCCGGGCAAGCGGCCGCAGCGGGCGGGGGAGGTCGCGGAAGGGCTGAAGCGGTACCGCTCCCGGCTGCGCGACAGCGACCGGGAACGGCCGCTCACGGGGCTCACGCTCACGACTCCCCGGCCGGTCCTGGCGCCGTTCGTGGGGCGCGCGAAGGAGTTCGCGGAGCTGCAGCGCCGGATGAACGCCGCGCTCGACGGCGAGGGCCAGTTCGTCGTGGTGTCGGGCGAGCCCGGCATCGGGAAGACACGGCTCCTGGACGAGCTGGAGAAGCTCGCCTCGGCGCGGCAGATCCGGGTCCTGCACGGGCGGTCGCTCGAGCGCGACCGCGCCTTCGCGTACCAGGGCATCTGCGAGATCATCCAGGAGCACTTCCGTCAGAAGGACACGGCGAGCTCGCCCGCCCTCGATTTCTCGGACCTCGCGGGAGACCTCCTGACGCTCTTCCCGATGCTGGCCGAGGTCGGCGAGATCCGAAGGGCCTCCTCCGGCGACGCGCCTCGCGGCGCCGAAGCCGCGCCCGCCCTGGACAACAAGACCCAGATCTTCGAGCTCCTCGCCCGCACCCTCGCCCGGATCGCCGCCTCGAAACCCCTCGTCCTGATCCTCGAAGACCTGCACGGGGCGGAGGCGACGATCGAGGCCCTCTCGTACGTCGTGACCCGCCTCAGCCCCACCCCGACCCTCATCCTCGGCACCTACCGCTCGACCGAGGTGGACGAGCGCCATCCGCTCACTCGTGTCCTCGACGGCTTCCGCGGCGACCGCCGCTTCTCCCACGTCACCCTCGGACCCTTCTCGCCCTCCGAGCACCGCTCGCTTATCGAGACGCTCGTGGGCGGCTCCGAGCTCGCCGACGGTCTCGTCGACCGCCTCTTCGAAGCCACGAAGGGCAACGCCTTCTTCGCCAAGGAGCTGGTGCGCTCGCTGCTGGACGCCGGGAGCATCTCCCGGGAGGCGAGCGGACGCTTTCGCCTCTCCGGCGAAACGGAGATCGGCGCCGAGGCCCTCCCCGCCACGATCCAGGAGGCGGTCGAGAAGCGGATCCGTCGCCTTCCGGAGGAGCTGCGCGAGGTCCTGCAGACCGCGGCCGTGATCGGCAAGACCTTCGACTCGCGCGACCTCGCGGCGCTGGCGAAAGGCACGGACGTGGACGACGCGATCGACCGGCTCGTGCAGCAGGGATTGATCGAGGAGGAGCGCGAGTCGCGCGGGGAGCAGCTCAGCTTCTCGAGCGGCGTCGTCCGAGACGTGCTCTACGCGGGTCTCTCGCCCCGGAAGCGGCGGTCGCTCCACCGCAAGTGCGGGGAGGCCCTGGAGGCGCGCCACGGCAGCCGAAGCGACCGCGTGCTGCCCCAGCTCGTCCAGCACTTCTACCAGGGCGACGTTCCCGAGAAGGCGGTCGAGTACGGCCTGCGCCTCGCCCGCGCGCTCCTCGACACCTTCAGTGTGGAGGAGGCGGCACGGGCGGCGAAGACGGTGCTCGACTGCCTGGACGAGGAGTGGCACGGCGAGCGGGCGGTCGAGGGCGAGGCCCGGATGCTCCTGGCGCGGGCGGAGCGGATCTCGGGGCACACCGAGACGGCGCTCGAGGCGGCGGCGGCCGCGGCGCGGATCTTCGAGGAGCAGGCCCAGCCCGCCCGGGCCGCGGCCGCGCTCCTTCTCGCGGCGGAGTCGGCGTGGCAGGCGCGGCGGAGCGAGGAGGCGGGCCGGTGGGTGGAGAGGGGCCTCGCCGTGGCGCGGGAGGCGGGCGAGCTCGAGAGCCTGAGGCCGCTCCTGTCCCTCGCCGCCACCCTCGCCAACCTCCGCGGCGAGTACGCGAAGGCCAACGAGTACGTGAAGGAGTCGGCCCGGCTCGCGCCCTCGCCCGGGGAGGCCGCAGGGGAGGAGACGATCCCCGCGGGCGGCCGGCTCGTGGTCGGCCTGGCGAGCCCCGTCCGCTCCATCGAGCCCGCCGCCATCGGCATCGACGAGGAGATCGAGATCGCCGCCAACGTCTACGAGACCCTCCTCGCCACCGACTCGCAGGGCAACCTCGTGCCCGGGCTGTGCGAGAAGTGGGAGGCCTTCGAGGGCGGCCGCGCCTTCCTCCTGACGCTGCGCCGGGGCGTCTCCTTCTCCGACGGAACCCCCTTCACCGCCGACGCCGTCAAGGTCTCGATCGAGGCGTGCGTCTCGGGGGCGGAAGGCGACCTCGCCCCCGCCTACGCCGCCATCCGGGGCAGCGCCCAGTATCGTGCCTGGACGGCGCCGGCCATTGACGGCGTCGTGGTGAGAAGCGACGACACGCTGGAGATTCGGCTGAACGAGCCCCTTCCCATCTACCCCGCCCTGCTGACCCACCAGCGCACGGCGGTGGCGCGAGCTCCCGGACAGGGGGCCACGGGTCCGGCGGTGGGCACCGGCCCCTTCCGGGTCGCTTCACGCGACGCCACTCGGATCGTCCTGGAGCGCAATCCGGCGTACTGGCGGAGCGGTTGGCCACGGCTGGACGCCGTCGAGTTCCGGCCCGGGCTCGCCGCCACCGCGATCGCACGGGGCTTCCGCGCCGGTGAGATCGACGTCGCTCGCGACCTGCTTCCCCAGGATCTGGACGGCATCGTGCGTGACGGCCGCTTCCGGCAGGGGCTCGTCGAGACGGCCAAGAAGAACACCTACTTCGTGCTGTTCAACTGCCGGGGCGGGCCGAACACCGGACACCAGGCCGTGCGCCGCGCTCTCCGGGGAGTGGTGCGGACGAGCGACCTCGTCTGGCGCACGCTCGGACGCTTCGCCGCGCCCGCCGTGTGTCTCGTCCCGCCGGGCCTGCTCGGCCACGACCCCGGGCGTCGGAGTCAGCTGCTGACCCTGGAGGACGCGCGGCGAGCGCTGGTGTCGGACGCGCCGGGGATGCGGCTCAGGGCCTCCGTACACCCCGTGCTCCAGGACCGGTGCGGCGCGCTCGTCGCCGCCCTTCGCGCGAGCTGGGCGGAGCTGGGCGTCGAGGTCTCGATCGAGACCGGGGACATGGCCGCCTTCCTGGACTCGTTCGAGAGGAGCGAGGGTCTCGACCTCCTGATCGGGCGCTGGAACCCCGACTACGACGATCCCGACAACTTCACCCACACGCTCTTCCACTCGAAGGCGGGCCACTACCGGAGCTGGTTCTCCTCGGAGGCGGCGGACCATCTGCTCGAGGAGGCCCGCTCCGAGAGCCGGCCCGCCGTCCGGGAGGCCCTCTACCGGAAGTTCGAGAGCCTCCTCGTCGAGGCGGACGCGCTCATCCCGCTCTTCCACGACGTCGACTATCGCCTGGCGAGCCCGAAGGTGCGGGGGCTCACCCTGCGGGGCACGGCGCCCTACGTCAACTACTCGGAGCTGGGTCGCGTCGAAGCCGGCGCGCCCGACATCGAGCCCCGGCGCGGGGCCGGAGGGATCCTCCACGTGCCCCTCGCCGGGGACGTGAGCACCCTCGACCCGGCGCTGGGCTACGGGCTCGACTACCTGGATGCCCTCCCCTGCATCTACGAGACGCTGACCCGCGGCGCCGAAGGGGCGAGGATCGTCCCGTGGCTCGCCACCGAGTGCCGAGCCGAGGAAGGCGGGCAGACCTACCGCCTCCGCCTGCGCGACGACGTCCGCTTCCACGACGGCCGGAGGCTCGGCCCGCGCGACGTGCGCCACTCGTTCGAGCGGCTGCTGCAATCCCGCGGCGAGCCCCGCTGGCTCCTCTCGTCGATCCGCGGCGCTCGCGCCGTCCTGAGCGGCGAGAGAAAGGACCTCGAGGGCTTCCGGATCCACTCGGCGAGCGAGTTCACGATCGACCTGGAAGAGCCGGTCGCCTTCTTCCCGGCCGTTCTGGCCTTCGAAGGGGCGTCGATCGTCCCCGAGGGAAGCGATCCGTCCACGCGGGCACAGGAATGCGTGGGCACGGGACCGTTTCGCGTCGTGGCCTTCGAGCCCGGGCGGCGGCTCGAGCTCGAGCGCAACCGGTCCTACTGGCGGGAGGGGTATCCGCGCAGCGAAGGCCTCGTCTTCAGCTTCGGAGTGCCGCCCGCGGACATCCTCTCCGGCTTCCGGGCCGGTCGTTTCTCGCTCGCGGGCGACCTCTTCCCGGCCGACGCCGATGCCCTTCGGCGCGAGCCCGGCTTCGCCTCCCGGTACCGCGAGAACCCTCGCCTCAGCACCTATTTCGTCGCGTTCAACTCCCGGCGCGGCCCGCTCGCCGACCGGACGCTGCGCCAGCGCCTCCTCCTCGCCGTGGACGCTCCCGCGCTCGTGCGGCAGAACCTCGGGCGGATGGCCATCCCCGCGGCCAGCCTGATCCCGCCCGGCCTCCTCGTCCACGACCCGACGCACGCCGCCCGGGTCGAGCCGACCCGCCCGGCGGCGCCCACGGAGCAGCCGGCGGCGGTCGAGGTGACCGCGGCCGTCCATCCGGTCTTCTCCGCCGGCTACTCCGCCTTCTCGCGCGGGCTCGTGAGCGCGATCGCCGGCGCGGGGGTGACGGTCCGGTCGGCCACGAGCACCTACGACGAGTACCTGGAGGCGGTGACGCAGGGCAGCGTCGACCTGCTGGTGGGCCGATGGACCGGCGACTATCCGGACGCCGACACCTTCGCCTACGTGCTGCACTCGCAGGGGGGCTTTCTCGGCCGCTTCTGCGCCTCGGCCGAGCTCGATCGCCTCGTCGGGCTGGGACGAACGGAGACGACGCCCGCGACCCGACACGCGATCTACCGCGAGATCGAGGAGACGGTCGCCCGCGAGGCGCTGCTCATTCCCCTCTTCCACGAGCAGGCGTACCGCTTCGCCCGGCCGGAGGTCGAAGGCCTCTCCATCTCCGCCACCCTCGGGCAGGTGGCGTACGAGGACCTCCACATCCGCGGGTAGCGCCGGCGCACCTTCTAGGCCAGGGACGTCGAGCGGACGAAGCGCGCCAGCACCAGCCCCGCCAGGAACCAGCCGACGGTGTGGTCCACGAGCTGCGCCAGGAAGTAGCTCGTGGGGAAACCGTACCAGTTCCAGTACGAGGCGTCGACGTCCAGCGTGACCAGCAGGCCCAGGGCCGCCGTGACGAGCACGCGCTGGCCGTAGCCCACGGAAGCGGGAACGTGAAGGAGGACAAACCCCGCCACCAGCGCGGCCAGCACGTTCGTCAGCAGCTCGGTCGCAAAGAGGGTCGCGAACAGCGACCCTGCCCAGGCTCGTTTCCCGGGCTGGGGGTCGAAGGCCACGACGCCGCCCGGCCCCGCCTGCCACCTGGCGGTCCAGGCGGCCTGCTCCGATTCGCTCATGGGCCGGCTCGGGTCCAGCCCGGGAAAGACGTAGACGGCCCGTTCGTTCATCGCGCTGCGCATGGCGGCCAGGACAGCGGCCTCCTGCTCGGGAGGCATGGCACGAAGGCCGACCCTGCCCAGCGGCAGCAGCTCGTGGGAGACCGCCCCCCACACGAAAAGGCCGAGTCCCCCGAGGACCGCGCCGACAACCAGTCTCTTCATTCCGGCTCCCCCCTCTCACTCCGCGTTCGGATCGTAGCGCATGGCCCCCGCCACGTTGCCTTCGGTGTCCTCGAAGAAGATGAGATCGCCGACGCCCACGATGGTCGTCTTCTCCATCACGATGCGGCCGCCGCTGTCGCGGACGGCCTGCGCCACCTTGTCCACGTCGGCCACCCCGATCGTGCACTCGTAGCCGACGACCCGCCGCCCCGGCAGGAGCTCGCGGCGGCCCTGCAGCGCTCCGCGAACGGCAGCCTGTCCGGGCGTGGTGGTGATCTGGAAGAAGCCCGGCGGACCCCAGGGCTCGATCCGCCATCCGAACACCTTCTCGTAGAACCTCCGCGCGCGTGCCACGTCGTCGGCGTTGATCGCGAAGTGCCTGAGGTCGTTGCCCATGCTCCCTCCTTCGGGGCGCATCCTAGCGGGGAGCCCTCGCGTTGTCCTGCGCTAGACTGCCATTCGATGTCGAAAAAGCGACAAGGGGCCCGGGAGACGAAGGGAGACGGTCTCCTGGTCCGCACCTACGCCGTCACCCACCCGGGCCGTGGGCGAGGCCTCGACTTCCCGGCGGGGTCCGTGGACTGGGACCAGCTCGCCTATGCGTCGCGCGGCGTGCTCAGCGTGCACACGGCCCAGGGGACGTGGGTGGTGCCTCCCCATCGCGCGGTCTGGATCCCGGCGGGCGTCCGCCGTCAGTTCGAGGTGTCGGGCAAGGTCTCGATCCGGACGCTGTTCTTCGCCCGGGGGCTCGCGCGGGGGCTCCCGCGGAAATGCCAGGCCGTCAGCGTGCCGTCGCTGCTGCGGGAGCTGATCCTGGCCGCCGTCCGACAGGGTCTGCTTCGCCGGGACGTCCCGTCGCAGGCGCGTCTCGCCCGGGTCATCCTCGACCAGGTGGAGATGCTGCCTGCGGCTCCACTCCAGTTGCCGATGCCGCAAGACCCCCGAGCGCGGAGAGCGGCGGAGCTCATGCAGGCGAGCCCGGGTCAGCCCTCGTCCCTGCACGAGATCGCCCGCGAGGCGGGCGCGAGCCGACGCACCCTCGAGCGCCTCTTCCGGATCGAGACGCAGATGACGCTGGGGCGCTGGCGACAAAGGCTGCGCCTCGTCGAGGCGCTCCGGCTCCTGGCCGCCGGCAATCCGGTCACGCACGTCGCGCTCGACGTGGGGTATGCCAGCCCGAGCGCCTTCATTTCCGCGTTCCGCCGCGAGCTGGGCACGACTCCGGCCCGATACTTCGACCTCTGACGCGAGGCCTCGCCGCCTTCACGGGTAGCGCTGCCCGACGGCCGCCAGCGCGGTCGAGGTCTACTTCGGCGGCGGAGGCAGAGGCAGCACTACCGAGGCGTGATCGACGACATAGAGCCACTTGCCGTCGATCTTCTTCGCCACCACCGTCGCCCGACCGTTCATCGGGATCGGTTGGCCGCCGGCCTTGGGGACGGCCGTGAACGACCAGGTGCCCCATCCGACCGACGTGTCCCCCGTTGTCTCGTAGGTCGCGTCCACCCTGACGTCCTTGACCGTGAACATGCCGTAGAAGTCGGTCCAGGACTTCCGGATCGCCTCCTTGCCCGTGAAGTTGCCGTCAGGGAAGTAGGCCACCGCATCCGGAGCGTAGAGCGCCACCGTGGCGGCGAGGTCGTTGGCGTTGGCCGCCTTCGCCCACGCTTGGTCGACTATCTGGGCACCGTGCTCTCCGGCCATCGCGGGCACGGCAACTCCGAGCAGCCCAAGACACATAGCCTGGCGAAGAACGTTCATCGGCTCCTCCTGTTTCGGTTGTCCCGATTCTACGCGAGGTCGGCGGCGGAGGGTAGCCATGGAATAACGGGGTAAGATGCGGCCGCCGTGGAGGCGGCGTCCATGGAAGGGTTGGTCGTGCTCGTCCTCCTCGCGCTCGCGGCGATCCCGGTCATCCTGCCGATCGTCTCTCTCGTCGTGGCGAGCCGGACGCGGGCACGGCTTCAGGCGCTCGAGGACGCCACCGGTCGCCTGCAGGACGATCTGGACGCGCTCGCGGCGCGCGTCCAGCGGGGGCGCACGGCACCCGTCGTCACACCCGAGGCGGCGGAGCCCGAGACCGGAACCAGCCGAGCACAAGCACCGGTTCCCCGACAGGCCCCGCCGCCCGCCGCCGTGCCCGCCGAACCGCCGCCCGTCACCGCCGCGCCGAGCCTGCCGGTCGCCCCTGCCCCGCTTCCCTCCGCCGCCGCGCCGAGCGCACGCATCTCCCCACCCCTCGTCCCCACGGGCCCGACCGCCCCACGCATCCCGCGTCCCCCCCGGCCGCCTCGGCCGCCCGAGCCGGGCGGGTTCGACTGGGAGAGCCTGGTCGGCGTGCGCCTCTTCTCGGCGGTGGCGGGCATCGCGCTCGTCATCGCCGCGATCTTCTTCCTTCGCTACTCCATCGAGCAGGGCTGGCTGCAGCCTCCGGTTCGCGTCGCGAT
This sequence comes from uncultured Acidobacteriota bacterium, assembly GCA_963697835.1. Lineage (GTDB taxonomy): Bacteria > Acidobacteriota > Vicinamibacteria > Fen-336 > Fen-336 > DATBSL01. The sequence goes on from CAVOPG010000002.1 coordinate 2,309,740, forward strand.
CGGCGTCCTCACCGGCGTCTCGCTGCTCGTCGTGTGCGAGAGAAAGGCCGCGCGCCGCTACCCGGTCACCGCCAACGCCCTCGACGCGGCGGCGGTCGCCATCCTCTTCGCCACGTTCTTCGCCGCCCACGCCCTGTGGGACCTCATCCCCACCCTGCCGACGTTCCTCCTCCTCGCCCTGGTGGCCGCGGTGGCGGTGCTGCTCTCGATCCGCCACGAATCGATCTTCATCGCCGTCCTCGGCCTCCTCGGCGGCTTCTCGACGCCCGCCCTTCTCTCGACCGGGGAGAACCGGCCCATCCCCCTCTTCGGCTACCTGCTGCTCCTGAACCTGGGCCTCGCCTGGGTGGCCCGCGCGCGCGGCTGGCCCCTCCTCACCGGCTTGAGCCTCGCCCTGACCACCCTCTACCAGTGGGCCTGGGTCTTCAAGTTCCTCGACGCGCGGCAGGTGCCGCTGGCGACCGGCATCTTCCTCGTCTTCCCCGCGGCATCGCTGGGGGTCCTCGTCCTCGCCCGCCGCCGCGGGGCAGGGACGGCCACCGACCGCCCCCTACAGGACACGGCCCTCCTCGGCGCCGTGATGCCGCTCCTCTTCACCGTCTACCTCGCCGCCGTCCCCGGTTACGGCGCGCGCTTCGGGATCCTCTTCGGGTTCCTCTTCCTCGTCGATGCCTCGCTGCTCGCGATCGGCGTGGCCCGGCGCGAGTTCCTCCTCCACCTCGCGGGCGGGCTGGGAACGCTCCTCACGTTCGCGGTGTGGCTCGCACGCTCCTACACGAGCGAGGCCTGGCCCACCTTGCTCGGGGCCCTCGGGGCCTTCGTCGTTCTCTACCTCGTGGCCGAGCCGCTCGCCCGACGAATGGGCCACGAGGCGGACGCCTCCCTCGCCGCCGCCACCCTCGCGGCGCCGCTCCTCCTGGCGACGGTTCCGGCCCTGGTCCTCCTCGAGCCCGCGGTCGAGCGGCCTCTCGTCCTCTTCGGCGCCGCGTTCGCGCTCTTCGCTCTCCTGGCCGCGGTCGCGATCCAGCGCGGCGCGCGGGAGCCTCTACTTCCTCGCCGCCTTCTTCGTGCTGATCGCGGAGGCGGCGTGGTCGGCACGCTACCTCGCCCCCGAGCGTCTCGGCCCCGCACTCGCCCTCTACGCGGCCTTCGGGCTCGCCTACCTGGGCGTCCCGGTCCTGGCCCGGGTCTTCGATCGGTCGCTCGCGCCGAAGTGGGCGGGGGGGCTGGTGCTGATCGCGGCGCTCGTCCTTCTCCTGTATCTCGCCGGCCACCGCGTCGCTCCGGGAGCGCTCTTCGGCCTCGCCCTCCTTCTCGCCATCCTGAACGCCGGGCTCTTCATCGAGGCGGCTTCGACACGCCTCTCCGGACTGAGTGTCGCCGGCGGCTTCCTCTCCTGGATCGTCCTCGGCACCTGGTGGATCGAGGCGAGCGGCACGGTCGCGCTGCTGCCCGCCCTCGCGGTGGTGACCGGCCTCGCGCTCCTCATGGTCGCCGGCCACGCCTGGGTCGGCGCGCGCGTGGGCCCGGCGGAGGGCCACGGCTTCGGTCACGGCAGCGCGCTCGGTCTCGTGGCCCACCTTTTCCTCGTGGCGGTGGCGTCGGACCCGAGGCTGGGCATCCCGCCCTGGCCGCTCTTCGTGGTGCTGCTCGTGCTGACCCTCGCCTTCACTGCCGCCGCCCTCCGCCTCCGGGAAGGCCTCTTCCAGGCCGCCGGCGTCGCGGCCGGGGCGATCGTCCTCCTCGTCTGGTCCGCCCACGCGCCGACGCCGGGCTGGTCCACGATGGCCCTCGCCGCGCTCGGCGCTTTCGCCGTGCTCAGCCTCCTGGCCATCCGCGGGGCGGAGGCGGCGGGCGACGACGGTCCGGCCTGGCCCGGCGCGGCGGTCGCCGCGCTCTTCGCGCTTCACGTCGGGGCGGTCCTGGTCAGCGGGGGGACGGCGCCCGCGACGATCGTCCTCGCCGCGGCCCACGTCGTGGCTCTGGGCACGCTCCTCGCCCTCGCTACTGCCCGCGGCTGGCACGCCCTCGGCGTCCTCGCGGTCTTCACGAGCGCGATCGCAGTCTTCGTGTTCGCCGTGGCCCACGGCCGACCGGAGGAATGGAGCGCCCGCCTCGGGCTCGCCGTTGCGATCTACGTCGTCTTCCTGGTCTGGCCCTTCGCGGCGGGCGCCGCTGCGATCGGCGCGCGGGAGCCCTGGCTCAGCGCGATCCTGGCCTCGGCTCCCTTCTTCTTCGCCGCCCGTCCCGCTCTCGTGGCCGGAGGGTACGGGTCGGTGATCGGCGCTCTGCCCCTCGCGCAGGCCCTGGCCATGGCCCTGCTCCTGCGCCGGCTTCTCGCCATCGAGCCGAAGCACCGCCGCGACGCCGGCCGTCTGGCCCTCGTGGCGGGGGCGGCCCTCGCCTTCGTCACGGTCGCGATCCCGCTCCAGCTCGAGAAGCAGTGGATCACCATCGGCTGGGCGCTCGAGGGAGCGGCCCTCGCCTGGCTCTACCGTCGCGTCACCCACCGCGGGCTTCTCTGGACCTCGACCGGCCTCCTCGGCGCCGCGTGGGTGCGCCTCGCCCTGAATCCCGAGATCTTCCGTTACGCGCCCCGGAGCGCGGTCCCCATCTTCAACTGGTACCTTTACACCTACCTCGTCTGCGCGACCGCGCTTCTCGTCGCGGGTTTGCTGCTCCGCCGCGAGGACGACCGCCCGGTGGCCGGGCTGCCGCGCACGTCCACCGCCGCCTTCGCCGGCGCCGGCGTCCTCCTCTTCCTGCTCCTGAACATCGAGATCGCCGACTTCTACGCCGAAGGTTCCACCTTCACCCTTCGCTTCGGCGCCCGGCTCGACCAGGACCTCACCTACACGATCGGCTGGCTCCTCTTCGGCCTCGGCCTCCTCGCGGCGGGGATCGTCACCCACAGCCGCGGGGCTCGGCTCACCGCTCTCGCGCTGGTGGCGGTTACGGCCTGCAAGGGCTTCCTCTACGACCTCGCGCGCCTCGGTGGCCTCTACCGGGTCGCCTCGTTCGTGGGTCTGGCGGTGGCCCTCGCCCTCGTGTCGCTGGCTCTCCAGAAGTTCGTCCTCGGCGCGCCCAAGGAGGAGTCGTGACGCGCTCCCGCCAGCGCGCGGCCGTGCTGGGTGTCGCGGCCCTCGCGGCGTTTGGCTTCGGCCCCCGCCGGGCGGCGGCCTCGGCCTCTTCGTTCCGACGCGAGCGCCCGGCCGTGCTCCACGAGCCGGGGCCCCAGAGTCTCGCGGTGGACTTGCCCCTCCTCGTCGGCTCGGCCCCGTTCCACGTGGAGACGAAGCCTGGACCGCGCGGGACGCCGACGCGCCGGGTGGCGCGAGGCGGGCTCAACGACCTTCGCTTCTACGACTCCGGCGGCCGCGAGGTGCCGTACCTGCTCGTCGAGCCGCCGGCGACCGAGCCCGAGTGGCGGCGGGCGGCGACGCTTCTGCCCATCCCCGAGACGAAGAAGGCGAGCGGCTTCGAGGCCGACCTCGGCGTGGCCACGACCGTCGACCGACTGCGCGTGGAGGGGCTTCCCGCGCCCTTCCTGAAGCGGCTCGCCCTCGACGGGAGCGGGGACCGCCAGAACTGGACTCGCCTCGTCCCGGAGGCGACACTCTTCGACCTGCCCGACTCGAGCCTCCGTCAGCTCGAGCTCCAGTTCCCGCCGGGCCTCTTCCGTTACCTCCGCATCACCTGGGACGACGCCTCGAGCGCCCGGGTGCCGTTGCCGGGAGGGGCGGCGGCGCGGACGGTGCGGGCCGACGCCCCGGCCCGCCCGGGCGTCTCGGCGCCGGTCGTCTTCGCCCGAAGGGCCAGCGCGCCCGGAGAGAGCCGCTTCCGCCTGCGTCTGCCCGCCCCGTCGTTGCCCGTCGTGGCCCTGCGGCTCACCGTCGGCGGCGGGAACCTCATGCGGCGGGCGCGGGTCAGCGAGTCGCGGCTCGCCGGCGACGGTGCCGCGCCGTTCCCCCTGGGCGAAGCGACGCTCCGGCGGGCGGTGCGCGACGTGCTGACCGCGGACGAGCTGCGGATTCCGATCGAGCCGCCCGCCACCGCCGAGCTCGAGCTCGAGGTCGACGACGGCGACAACCCGCCGCTCGAGCTTTCGGCGGTCGACGTGGAGCTCGCCGAGCTGCCCTGGATCTACCTCGAGGTCGCGGAGCCCTCGTCCCTGGTGGCCCGCTGGGGCCAGGCCGGCCTCGACGCCCCTCGCTACGACCTGGAGTCGGTACGCGAGCGAGCGGCCCAGTCGCCGGCGCCACCGGCCGGGACCTGGGGCGAGGCTCCCGCCCCGTCCGCGGAGACCGGTCCGTCGGAGGCGCCGGCGGGCCTGCCCCCCTCCGGTCCTCCCCTCGATGCCACGGCATTTCGCTACACGCGGACTCTCTCCGACGGGCCGCCCGGACTCGTGTCGGTGCCTCTCGACGCGGCGGTCCTCGCCCACAGCGCGGGTCGGCTCCGGGGCGACTTCGCCGACCTGCGGGTGGTGGACGCGGCGGGACGCCAGCTCCCTTATCTTCTCGACCGTCGGGCGGAGCCACTCGTGGTTCCGCTCCCGCCGGCCGTTCCCGCGGGAGAGACCGTCGCCCGCTTCGGCCCCAACACCAGCGTCTATCGCCTACGGCTCCCGTATGCGGCTCTGCCCGCGGCCCGGCTCGTTCTCCGCACGAACGCCCGGGTCTTCGATCGGGAAGTGCGGGTGCTCGTCGAACCCACCGCCGGCGAACGTCGGAGGCGGGACGCCGCCCAGACCGTGGCCTCCGCGAACTGGCGCAATACCGAGCCCGACACCGCCGCCTGCGCGCTCGCCCTGGCTCTGCCCACTCTCGCCGCCAACGAGGTCCTCCTCGCCGTGTTCGAGGGCGACAACCCACCGCTGCCCCTCGCCGCCCCGGAGCTGCTCCTGCCGTCCTGGCACGTCCGTTTCTTTCGCGGGCCGGGGGAGCTGCGCGTCCTCTACGGGCAGAGCCGGCTCGCGCCCCCGCGCTACGACCTCGCCCTCCTCGCTCCCACCGTCCTCGCGAGCCCCGCTCTCGAGAGCGCCCTCTCCGCCGAGCAGGAAGCGACGACGGCCGAAGCGGTGATCCTGCGGCCGGCCGCCTTCTGGGCGTTCATGATCGTGGCGGTGGTCGTGCTCCTCGGCCTCATCGCGCGTCTCGTGCGGGGCCAGGGCGCTTCCCGGTCGCCGCAGTAGGTTCAGCCCAGACCGAGCACGGTGCGAATCGTCCGCACCACTCCGTTCGCGTTGTTCGTGGGAGCGACCCAGCCGGCCCGTTCCTTGAGCCGCGGGTGGGCATTCGCCATCGCGAACGAGTAGGTAGCCGTGTCCATCATCTCCAGGTCGTTGAGGAAGTCCCCGAAGACGATCGTCTGGTCGGGCGTCACCCCGAGCGCCTTCTGCACCCGGCGGACCGCCTGGCCCTTGTTCGCGGTGGGGCTCATGACGTCCACCCAGTGGGGTCCGGACACCACGACCTGGTGGGCCGCGCCGAACCCGGCCAGCCGCGGCGCCGTGTTGCGCTCGGCCGAGACGAAATCGTAGATCGCGACCTTGAGCACGTCGTCGTCGGTGACCTCCAGCAGGTCCTCCACGACCTTCAGCCTCGCGTAGTAGGGCGTCGCCCGGTCGACGAACGGCCGGTCGCGCCGCTCGACGTAGGCGGAGCGCTTGCCACAGAGCACGGCCCCGGCCTCGGGGATGCTCCGCACCGCGGCCACGACCTGCTGCGCGACGCCGAGGCCCAGGCAGTCCGAGGAGATCTCCCGGCCCTGGGCGACGACGTAGCTGCCGTTCTCGGCGATGAAGACCAGCTCGTCGGCGACGTCCTCGAACTGCAGCCGCAGGTTGTAGTACTGGCGGCCGCTGGCCGGGCAGAACGTGATGCCCCGGGAGTGCAGCTCGTCGATGAGAGGCCAGAGTTCGTCGTGGATCTGCTTCGCGTCGTCGACAAGCGTGCCGTCCATGTCCGTGGCGATCAGCCGGATGTCCGGACGCGGGCGGAGGCGGGCCAGCTCCGCCAGGTCGTGCTGATGCGAGTCGGGCACGGGGGACGCAGTCTACCCTCCCGGGACAGCCCGGACCAAGGGAACACGCGGCCTCGGCCCCGCAGCCGGTGGTGATCCGCGAGGGCGGCAAGCGTGATAGGGTTCGGCCAAGAACCCGGAGAAACACAAGCATCGTGCACAGGAGCGCCTCAACCAAGGTGCTGCTCGCCACCCTGGTTGCCACATTGGGCAATGCGTCCGGCGTCGTCCCTCAGGGCCAGGAACCGCGCTATAGCGCCGGTGTGGACTACCACGCTCATGGCGCCGACTTCCTGCACACCGCCTTCGTCACCATCTATGACCAGCCGGGCGTCCGCCCGACCGTACGAGCCCAACTTCAGGGAATGGCCGACCGTGGCGCCACCACGATCTCCACCCGGATCTGGTTCGTCACCGAGCCCGGCACCACCAGCTTCGGCGAAACCTGGCGAGCGACCTTTCCCATGACGGACCAGGAGCAGAGCAATCTGCGCACCTTCGCCGGGGACGTGGCGTCCGTGCAGGGCTCGGCGGGAAACCGGCTACGGCTCGACATCTGCTTCCTGTGGCTGGGTGCCGCTGACTACACGATGGGATCGCCGAGCACGGGACTGGGGTACTTCTCGATCAGCGGTGCGGAATTCACCTCGCGGCTCCAGACGACGACGGACAAGGTGCTCGCGGCGGTCTCGGGCGTGAACCGGCCCGACGGCGTGCCGGTAGTCAACATCATCTACCTGAACGGCGAAGTCATGGTGGGCTACAAGCCGAACGAAGACTGGTTCATGACCACGCACTACCCGCGCTTTCTCTCCGTGGTGACCCACGCGGGGTTCACCCCGGCCGTGTACTTCATCGTGGCCGACTCCCAGGACCATGTCCTTCAGGATGACTATGTCGACGCGGACTACCCGATCCTGAACAACCATCGCTCGATGTTCTTCGTCTACCGAACCATGAGGTTCATGGTCGATCATGGCCTTCCCCTCCCGGGGCGTATCGACTTCTCGTACTATGTGCCCTCGGTCGGCGCCACCTACCCGCAGCTCCTCGGTCGCGTGCTCGATGACGCCGACGCGACGCTTCCCTCGCTCGGCGCCGCCCGGTCCTACGCCGCCGCCGAGACCTACTACTTCCAGGACGCGGCCCAGCGTCACGAGCACGGCCAGGCGTTCGCCGCGGAAGCCATGGCTGACACCCGATTGAAGTCGGTGACGTTCTGGACCACGCCGAACGGCGGAGGAGACGGCGTGAACGTCGCGTACCCGTTCGTGATCGAGGACTACCTGCCGCCACCGCCGCCGCCGGCGATCGACACGTTCGTGGCGAGCCCGGTCCTGGTCACCCCGGGCGGCGCGTCGCAGCTGACGTGGTCGACGGCAGGGGCGTCGACGGTGACGCTAGACGGAGGGGTGGTTGCGGTCGCGGGGAGCACGACCGTGAACGCGGGGTCGACGACCACCTACACTCTCGCCGCCGCCAACGGCGGGGGTACGGTGTCGCGAACGGCCACGGTGACGGTGGACGATGGCACGGCGGCGCTCGGGGCGCCGATCGTGACGGCACCGACGGCGGGACAGACCATCGGCGTCGCTCTCTTCGGCTTCGCGTGGTCCAGCGTGGGCGGCGCCGGCGGCTACGACCTGCGGGTACTGAACGGGAGCACGGGGGCTGTCGTGTTCTCGGGGACGGCGAGCGGGGGAACGACGACCATGCAGATCAGCCTGCCCGCCGGGAGCTTCCGGTTCGCGGTGCGAGCGTGTTCGGGCGGTTTCGACCCGGGGACCTGCGGCCCGTACGGAACCGTGGCTTTTGCGGTGAGCCCGGCGCAGGTGTTCTACACGGTCTCTCCCTGCCGGCTCCTGGACACGCGGAACGACGTCGGAACGGCCGCGGCCGCCCCCATGCTGGCGGGAAGGTCGACTCGGACGTTCGTCGTCGCCGGCCGCTGCGGCGTCCCCGCGTCCGCGAAGGCGGTGTCCGTGAACCTCACGGTCGCCGAGCCTGCTTCTCCGGGCTTCCTGACGCTCTTCCCGGCGGACGCGGCGATCCTCCCGCCGACGAGCAACATCAACTTCGTGCCGGGGCTGACCCGGGCGAACAACGCGCTCGTCCAGCTCTCGACCTCCGGCGAGATCAAGGTCCGCAACGGCTCGGCGGGAGCCGTCCACTTCATCCTGGACGTGAACGGGTGGTACGAGTGAGCGGAGAGGAGTAGCTCAAGATGCTCGCTGTACTTGCACTGGTTGCGGCGATCGGCAGCGCTGCGGGTGATGATGGACGGCAGCCCATGCGTGAAGGCGCCCGAGTGCGGGTCCTCATCGCGGAGGATCCGGCCGCTCTGATTGCTGCCAACGGCAACAAGCGGCTGGTCGGGCGCGTTGTGTCTGTACAAAGCGAGAGTGTAACGGTGGAGACCTCTCGCGGTGGCGTCGTCATACCCTTCAAGAACATCACGCGGCTTGAGGTCAGTCACCGTAGCCGCAACCTGAAGCGAGGCGCCCTGATTGGCGGCCTGGTCGGCTTTGTGGTCGTGACTACCGTGTTTGTGGCCGCGTTCGACGCCGACGACGACTATGCAATCTCTACCGGCGACAGCTTCGCGATCGGGGCGCTGATTGGTGCGCCGGCGGGAGGCCTGATCGGGCTGAGCGTCGGTGCGCTTGCTCCGTCGTGGCACGACGTTCCGCTTCCCAGGGTGGCGGTGAGTAGGCGAGTAGCTCTGACGCTCACGATACGCTTCTAGGATCACCGTACTGGACTGGCTCCTCGATTCGGACCCCGCCATCCGCTGGCAGGTGCGTGACTTCGGGGTCGACCCGTGCTCTGACCGGGTGCGCCGGGCGGTGGCGCTGGTCAGAGACCACTGCCGTTGGGAGCACGCCGGGCAGCCGTTCTTCAGCGGCGAGGTCGAGCCGTGCATCAACGGCAGGACCGTCACATTGGGCACCTACTTTGGTCAAGATGTGGATGGCGTGGTCGCCCGCCTACTTGGTGAGCAGCTCGAGGACGGCGGGTGGAACTGCGAGGTGGGTCCGACGTAAGAGCACCGGCCAAGTCGTCAACCCGGCCTGGCTGCAATTCTCGTTTCCGACCCGCTGGCACTACGACGTGCTGCGTGCCCTCGAGTACTTCCGCTCGGTCGGGGATTTGCCGGACTCGCGGCTGGACGAAGCGATCGATTTGCTCCGATCCAAGCAGCAGCCCGATGGCACCTGGCTGCTGGAGAACACACATCCCGGCAAGATCCACTTTGCGCTCGAGGAGGGCGACAGTCGGCCCAGCCGGTGGAACACGCTGCGGGCGCTGCGTGTCCTCAGCTGGTACGAGCAGTCCGCTACCTGAAAGGCGCTCGAGCTTTCTCACCATCCGGCGCACCGCCGACTTGTCGTTCGCGAGTTGCCACTCGACAGGCTTGCTCTCGCCCGGCAAGGGCGCCGCCACTCTGATGGATTCGTCGTGCGCGTCTAGTCCCATGAAGGTGATACGCTCTTCCATGACCGGCCACTCTCGCATGCGGCTCTGGCGCCGCCGTCGAGGCTTCACTGACCCGCGATGATACGAACGGGAGCCGGTCCTTCCATACGGTCATGTCCCGGTGTTCGGCGGACTTGAGGTACTCCGATGCGCATTGGGGTCGCATCCGACCACGCTGGCTTCCGCTACAAGACTCTAGTCGCGCAACACCTCCGCGGCTTGGGGCACGAGACGCAGGACTTCGGTGCCTGGTCGGAGGAGCCGGTCGACTATCCCGACATCATCCGCCCGCTCGCGACTGCCGTGGCCGAGGGCAAGCTGGATCGCGGGGTCGTCTTCGGAGGCTCGGGTAATGGCGAGGCCATGGCGGCCAATCGTGTTCGCGGGGTGCGCTGTGCGGTCTCGTGGGATCGAGAGTCAGCTCGCCTGTCGCGTGCGCACAATGACGCGAACGTTCTCTCCGTCGGGCAGCGCCTCGTTTCGGAGGACCAGGTTCTGGCCATCGTCGATGTCTGGCTGGCGACGCCTTTCGAGGGTGGTCGCCATGTCGCTAGAGTGAGGAAGCTTGACGAGGCCTAGTCGGAGTATCAAGGGGATGAAGCGGACCTGACCTGGCGTACTACCCTCGCCGAGAACCTGGGCCAGCACAAGAAGGGCTTCGCCCTGCAGAGTTCAAGAGCGTTCACGCACGCCAACGGGCTCGCTGCTGGAGAGCTCGTCTACACGCACGCGTCCCAGGGAGTGCCTCTCACAGAGAAAGAGCTCGTCCTGTGGCTCAGCGACGGCAAGGCGTTGTTCGTGACAGGGTCTGCCGTCACCTCCCTGTGGGGCAAGTACGAGGGGCAGCTGAATGTCGTCTTCAATTCGGTCCGTCCCCTCGGCAAGTAGCCCGAGCGCACCGACCGTCCTCGTCACCGGCGCTGCCGGCAACCTGGGCGGTGCGCTCGCGAGGCACCTGCTGCCGACGCTGGTGCACCCTACGCTCGAGTCGGGGCTCGGGACGCTGTGATCGTCTCCCGCGCGCGGATGGTCTCACGGACGAGAGCCAGGTCGCGGCCGAGGGTGCGGGCCCCGAGGAGGTAGAGCACGCCGGAGAGGGCCATCGCCGCCGTGCACAGCAGGAGGGCCGTCTCCAGGCTGCTCGTCCAGTCCGAGAACCGGCCGATGAGGATAGGCGAGGGCACGTCGCCCAGGAGGTGGAAAGCGAAGATGGAGAGGGCGATCGCGGTCGCGCGGATCTCCGGCAGGACGACGCTCACCAGCACCGCGTTCGCGGGACCGGTGTTGAGGAAGACCATGACCTCGGCCACGAAGAGCGCGGGGAGGTAGACCGCAGGGTCGGTCGCGGTGAGGCCGACGTAGGCCGCGGGGACGCCGGCGAGCATCCCCACTCCCGAAACCAGCAGGTAGGCCTTGTCGGTGCGCCGGAGCAGCGAGTCCCCGAGCCAGCCGCCCGCGAACGTGCCCACGAGGCCGGCGGCGACGGTGATGCCACCGAAGAGGGCGTTCGCCCGCTCGAGGGGCAGGCCGCGCAGCCGGACGAAGAAGGTGGGCATCCAGTAGGCCATCCCCCCGAGCGCGAACGTCATGGCCGCCATGCCCAGGGTCGTGTAGAGGAACGAGTGGATCCCGAGCAGGGTGCGCGCCGCCGTCCACTCGAAGCGGTGCTCCTGCGCGATGGAGACGCCGTCGCCCGCCCCCCGCGGGGGCTCGCGCATCCGGAAGGCGAGCAGCCCCAGCACGATCCCGGGCGCACCCGCCAGGAAGAAGGCTGCCCGCCAGCCGTGGTGCTCGCCCACGTAGCCCCCCAGCAGGAAGCCGAGGGCGCTGCCCACCGGGATCGCCACGTAGAAGAACGCGAGCATGCGCCCGCGCGCCTCCCGGGAGAAGAGGTCGCTGATGAGGGTCGGAGAGACGACGCCGAACCCGGCTTCGCCGACGCCGATCACCGAGCGCGCGAGGAGCAGGTGGTGGTAGCTCGTGGCCATTCCCGAGAGGACGGTGGCCAGGCTCCACACAAGGACGCCGGCGCCCACCAGGAAGCGCCGCGGCCAGCGGTCGCCCACGACCCCGGTGAAGGGAGACGCCACCATGTACGCGACCACGAACATCGAGCCGACCAGGCCGAGCTGCGTGTCGTCCAGGCCGAAGTCCTTCTGGAGGAGAGGGCCCACCGCCGCGATCACGTAGCGGTCGATGTAGTTCAGGAAGTTGACGCCGAAGAGGAGAGCGACGGCGAAGGCCGCCTGGCGCCGGGTGATGCTCGGATCGGTCACGGTGATCCGCGATTCTACCGGGTCGCCCGGGTCAGCGGACGACGCCGGCCAGCCAGGAGTCGAGGCCCGGAGCGAGCACGGACGCCACCGTCCAGACCCAGAGAGCGGCCATCGCTCCCGCGAAGACGTCCATCGTGTAGTGGGCCCGCAGGATGAGCACCGTGGTGGCTTCGATGGCGACGACGAAGGCGCCGACCACGGCAAAGGCGGGCCCGCCCCAGTGCGCCAGCTCCAGGCTGCCGTAGACCGCGACCGCGGTGTGGCCGGAGAAGAAGAGATCCGACGCCGTGCCGTAGGTGACGAGGAGCGACGGGAAGCCCGGGTTCCGCCAGATCATCCCGGCCGGACAGGGAAGCGCGCAGAGCGCCTGGCAGAGCTGGCGGAGCGCGAACAGGATGAGGAGCCCCAGGAAGGGGCGGATCGTCGGCCCGAAGACCGCCTGCAGGACGAGGAAGACTCCGAGGAGGTCGATGAGAGCCGACGTCGCGATCAGGACGCGGTTGGCCGTTTCCGGATGCGCCAGAAGGAAGAGGTGGAGCGGAGCCGTCAGATCGTGGAGCCGGTCGCCGATCCGGCCCTCCGGGAAGGCTCGCTTCGCGATCAGGGCCTGGGTCCAGAACCACGCGCCCAGGCCGAGGGCCACCAGGAGCGCCCGGAAAGCGGACTGCGGCAGGTTCATTCTCCCTCCCTTCGCTCCGGCCACAGCTCGGGAGCGGAGCGGGCCAGCGCCCGAAGCTCCGTCGCGAGCTCCCGCCGCCGCTCGCGGAGCCTCCGGGGCAGGCCAGGGTCCCCGAGGAACCGCACGAAGGCGCGCGCCTCGAGCCCGACGCGGTCCAGGCGCTCGCGCCAGGCGAGGGCGAAGAAGCCGGTGGGAAGGAGGGCGGCCAGGAAGACGGCGAGCGCCCATCTTCCGCCGAAGCGCAGGACGCACCAGGCTTCGCCCGCCCAGGCGAGAGGAAAGAAGATGAGGCCTCCCGCGATCTTGTCCGTGGCCTCCTCCTCGACCGTGCGATCGAGGAGTCGCGCCGCCAGCGCGGTGAGCTGGTAGGGGATCACGTGGGCGACGATTCCGCACAGGGCCAGGGGAGCGCCCAGCAGCAGGGCGACGCCCTCGCGGAGGGCGAAGCGGACGACGGCGCCGGGCGAGTACTCCCGGGAGAGCTGGCGGGCGGCGATCCCCGCCTGCTCGATCTCCCCGGCGAAGCTCTCGAGCGCCTGCCGGAAGGCGGCGACGCGCGCCGGATCCCGGCCCCCGACCGAGTGGTACGTCCGCATCACCCGCTGAAGCCAGGCGACCCGCGCGGCCTCGTCTCCGGGCAGCTCCCCTCCCTCCTCGTGCCACAGCTCCTCGACGAGCCCCAGCAGGCGCAGCGTCGTAAGGTCGTCGGCCTCGACGATCAGCGTGCGGAGCGCTTCGGTCAGACGATCGGTGAGGAGCCGCGCCGCCTCCTCGGGGGAGCCCAGAGCGGCGAGGGTCCGGGCGTCGTCGGTGGCGATGGGCGAGCCGACGAGCACGAGCGCGCGCCCGCTCCGAAACGTACCCGGCTCGTGGAAGACGAGACCGACGGGGAGGAGCACGACGGGCGAGGACCCCTCGCCGTCCGCGGCCGCCAGGAGCATGCGCGCCGCGCCGGTGCGCAGGGTCATCAGGACGGGCTCCGGCTGCGTGCGTCCCTCGGGAAAGATGAGGATCGCACCGCCCGAGCGCAGGGTAGCCGTGGTCGCGGCGAACAGCTCGGCGTTGCGCGCGGGATCGTTCCCCGCCTCCTGCCGTCGATGGACGGGCAGGCCACCCACGAGACGCAGGAACGGGCCGACGAGCGGATGCCCGAAGAGAGGGGCCTTGGCCAGTGCGCGCACCCGACGCGGGACGAACGCGAGCAGGAGCATCGCGTCCACCAGGGAGTTGTGATGGTTGGCCGCGACGATGAGCGGCCCGGTGGCGGGGATGCGCTCTCGTCCCACCATGTCGACGCGGCTGTAGAAGAGGGCGAGCAGGCCGCGGACGAGGGACCTTACGAGGGCGTAGGGGATCGGTATGGCCAACGGGCGAGTCTACCCCGGAGGAGTCCCCTGCCATTGATCGCCCCCGGTGGATAGTCAGGATGGGACGACCGGCTCCTATCGCGAGTCCGTAGGTTACGCTCGCGATCGGTCGATCAGCAGCGCAGAGCCCGGCTATCCCTGCGTCCTACTCGACCCGCACCCGGCCCCGCAGCCGCAGGTCCCGGCTGGAGGCTCCCACCTCGATCTCGAACTCGCCCGGCTCGACCGCGAAGGCCTTCCGCGTCTCGTCGTAGTGCGCGAGGTCGCGCTCGGGGACGAGAGAGAAGCGGACCCGCCGCTGCTCGCCGGCCTTCAAGGTCGTCCGCACGAAGCCGCGGAGCTCCCGGATCGGCGTGGGCCGCTTCGTCGCGAGGTCGCGCACGTAGAGCTGCACCACCTCGTCCCCGTCCCGGCCCCCGGCGTTCTTCACGTCGAGGGAGACCTCCAGGCGGTCGGCCGCCCCGAGGCGGGTGCGCGAGAGCTGCAGGCCCGAGTACTCGAACCTCGTGTACGACAGGCCGTGACCGAACGGGTAGAGCGGCTCCCCGCGGAAGTAGCGGTAGGTCCGGCCCTCCATCGCGTAGTCGGCGAAGGGCGGCAGCTGGGCCACCGACTCGTAGAAGGTGACAGGCAGGCGGCCCGCGGGGTTCGTGTCTCCGAACAGCACGTCGGCGACCGCGCTTCCTCCTTGCTGCCCGGGGTACCAGGCGAGCACGATCGCGGGGAGCTTCTCCTTCGCCCAGCGCACGCCGAGCGCCGAGCCGGTGGTCAGCACCAGCACCACCGGCTTCCCCGTGGCGTGGAGCGCCTCCAGCATCTTCTTCTGGACGGCGGGCAGCTCGATGTCCGTCCGGTCGCCCCCGGCGAACCCCGGGTAGGAGACCTTCATCTCCTCGCCCTCGACCTCGGCGGTGAGGCCGCCCACGAAGACGACGGCGTCGGCGGCCCGGGCCGCGTTCAGGGCCTCGTCGAATGGCGTGCCCGCCCCGGGGCGCTTCCACCCCAGCCGCACCTCGGCGTCTCGCAGCGCCCTCGAAGTACTCGAGCTTCAGGTCGTGAGCCCGGCCCGCCTCGAGGCTCACCGTGGCGCTGGCCGCTCGGGCGACGCTCGTCTCCGTCCACTCCTCGAGGACCTTCTTCCCGTCGACGAAGAGCCGCACGCCGTCGTTGCCCGTGACCGAGAGCTCGTAGTCGCCCGAGACGGGCGGCACGAGCGTCCCCGTCCAGCGGATCGAGAAGGAGTCGCCCGCGAGCGCCCGCTCCGCCGGGATCTCACCCCGCGCGACCGGCTCGTCCGTGGGCGCGCCGCGATCCCAGCGGAAGTCCACCTTCGGGTCCAGCCGCGTGAGCATCGGCTCGCCCTGGAGGTCGCGCCCGCGGAAGTACGCGCCGGTGAGCCCACGTTCGGACGAGCCTTTCGCCGGCCGCAGGAAATCCGGCCCGATCGCCTCCGCGGCGCGCGGGTCCTGCCGCCCCTCGACGAGGTCGACCCCGCGCGCGTAGAGGACGCGGGTGGCGGGCGAGACCGCGCCACGGATCCCGGCCAGGATGGTGACCGGGTGCGAGGGCGTCCCGTTGTAGTTGCCGAGGAGCGTGACCAGGTCGTCGGCGTTCGGACCGACGACGGCGACCCTTCCGAGGTCCTTGCGCAGCGGCAGGACGCCGTCGTTCTTCAGGAGGACGATCGACTCCTGCGCCACCCGCCGGGCGAGACGGTCGTGCTCCGGGGCGTCGTTGACGGAGTACGGGATCCGCGCGTACGGCACGCGCTCCGGCGGATCGAACATCCCGAGCTTCATCCGCGCGAGCATGAGCCGGCGCACCGCCACGTCCAGGTCCTCTTCCTCGAGGAGGCCGCGCTCGAGGGCCTTTCCCAGGGTGCGGTAGGCGCTGCCGCACTCGAGGTCGCAGCCCTTCGTGACACCGAGCGCCGACGCCTCTTCCGCGGTCGCCACCAGCTTGTGGCGCATGTAGATGTCGTCGATGGCGCCGCAGTCGGAGACCACGTACCCGTCGAAGCCCCACTCCTTCCTCAGGATGTCCTGGAGCAGGCGCTGGCTGGCCGAGGCCGACTCGCCGTTGACGCGGTTGTAGGCGCCCATCACGGACGCCACCCTGCCCTCCTGCACGAGGGCCCGGAACGCGGGGAGGTACGTCTCGCGGAGGTCGCGCTCGCGTGGGCCGCGCGTCGAAGTGGTGGCGGTCCGGCTCGGGGCCGCTGTGGACGGCGAAGTGCTTGGCGGTGGCGATCGCCTCGTAGTACCGCGGGTCGTCGCCCTGCAGGCCCTTCACGAAGGCGACGCCCAGGCGGCCCGTGAGGAACGGGTCTTCTCCGTAGGTCTCCTGCCCCCGGCCCCAGCGCGGGTCGCGGAAGATGTTGATGTTGGGCGACCAGAAGGTCAGGCCCTGGTAGCGGCCGCGCTTGCCCTGGCGGACGAACTGGTGGTGCTTGGCACGAGCCTCGTCCGCGATGACCTCCGCCATCTCGTGGAGGAGCGGCTCGTCGAAGGTGGCCGCGAGGCCGATGGCCTGCGGGAAGACGGTGGCGACGCCGGCCCGGGCCACGCCGTGGAGGCACTCGTTCCACCACTCGTAGGCGGGCACGCCCAGGCGCGGGATGGCCGCCGCCTGGTTCGTGAGCTGCGAGACCTTCTCCTCGACGGTCATCCGCGACACGAGGTCGCGGGCCCGGGCCTCGAAGGCGAGGTCGGGGTCGAGGTAGGGAAGAGGCCCCGGTTCCCGGGCAGCGACCGAGAAGAGGAGGACGGCGCCGGCGACGAGCCCGGCGGCGAAGACGACTGTGGTCACGTGCGTCCTGGTCATCGGCTTCCTCCCGGGCGCGCCTCAGACACGGATGCCGTTCACCGCGTCGTTGATGCGGCCGTTGACCTTCACCATGATGTAGTTGATGTCGTTCGTGAGGTCCTTTCGGAGCTTCGTCACGTAGCGCGCGGCGTGGGAGCCGGCGGCCAGCATCCCCTCCTCCATCTCACGCACGAGGATCTCGGCGTCGGAGAGCACGTGCTTGATCTCGCGGAAGTCCCGGTTCACCTCGAGGAGCGTCGCCGGCCGGAGGGCCCGGGAAGAGATCTCGGGCGGGTAGGCGCGGAGAACGGCGTCGGCCTTCTGGGCGAACTCGTCGACGAGCCCCTCGAGGTCCTCCAGGAGCTCGAGCGCGGCGCGCTCCCCGGCCTTGGCGTGCCGCTCGAGGCGGGACTTCAGCTTGCCGACCTGCTCGGGCAGCGACTGGCGCAGGTAGCCGAGGCCGAGGTGAGGACGGCGCGGGGAGTCGAGGGGGAGGCAGTCACGCCCCAGGTAGATGCGGTCGCCGTAGCGCTCGAGGGGGTGGTCCCCGGGCGGCAGGGTGTAGAGCTTCACCTCGCAGACCCCGGGGTCGTAGGGCAGGAAGCGGGAGATCAGCCGGTGCTCGTTGAGCGCGATGAAGTACGAGTTCGTCTCCAGGAGGGCGGAGTAGAGCGAGAGGTTGTAGAGCAGGTAGAGCTTCAACTGCTCGAGCAGATCCTGCTTCTCGTCCAGGATGGAGAGGACGCGCTCCTCCTCGGCCGGGCTCGCCTCCTCGGTGGTGAGGTGCGAGAGGTGAGGGGTCACGATCAGCCGGCCCCGGGCGAGAAAGAACTCGAGGTAAAGGCTCTCGCGCACCTTCTTCTGGAAGTCGTCGAGGGCGAAGGCCGGCACCTCGAAGGAGTCCCGCTCCACCAGAGCGCTGAGCGTCTTCATGTTGCCCCTCCGCGCGTGGCCGCCCGCGCGCCAGATCGAGGCTACGCCCCGAGCCGCCCGGGGGTCAATCCCGCAGGGCGACGCCTATCGCCGCCGCGGCCAGGACCAGCCAGGAGGAGTTGACGCGGAAGCGGAAGAGCAGAACCGCGCTGGCGAAGGCGAGGACGAGGGTGGGGACGTCGACGACCGCGGCGCGGGCGAGCTGCGCGGTGACGAGCGCCATGAGCGCGATCGAGGCGACGTTCACGCCGTCGAGGAAGGCCCCGGCCACCGGCGAGCGGCGGATGCGAGGGACGAGGGGCCCGCTGAGGGCGACGAACACGAAGGCAGGAAGGAAGATCCCCACCGTGGACAGGACCGCCCCGGGCGCGCCGCCCAGCACGTAGCCGATGAACGTGGCGGTCGTGAAGACGGGCCCGGGAGTCACCTGTCCCACGGCGACGGCGTCGAGCAGCTGGCCTTCGGTCAGCCAGCCCCAGCGCTCCACGAGGTCGGCGCGGAGGAAGGCGAGGAGCACGTAGCCGCTGCCGAAGAGGATGGAGCCCACCTTCAGGAAGAAGAGGAAGAGCGGGGCGAGGCCGAACGGCACGGCGAGGGAGCCGCCAGTGGCGACGGCCATGGGCAGGAGGGGCAGGGCGTGGGCCGTTCGGCTCGACCGGGCCTCGGTCGCCCAGCGCGCGCCGGCGAGCACGACGCCGGCAACGAAGAGGACCACCAGCTCGTGGGCACCGGCGGCGACGGCGGCGAGCGACGCGAGGCCGACCGCGGCGATCGCGGGCGTGCGTGTGGCGGCACGCCCCAGGCCCCAGAGAGCCTGCAGAACGACGGCGATGATGACGGGCTTCACTCCGTAGAGGAGCCCGGTCGCAGCGGGCAGGGCGCCGAAGCGGACGTAGGCCCAGGCGCAGCCGAGAACGAGGACGAACGCGGGAGCGATGAAGCAGGTCCCGGCGACCACGAGGCCGGGCCACCCCGCCCGCAGGTGGCCGAGGTGGATCGCCATCTCGGTGGAGTTCGGCCCCGGGATCAGGTTGGTGGCGCCGAGGAGATCCAGGAAGCGCTCACGGCTCAGCCAGCCGCGTCGCCGTACGAGCTCGTCCTCCATCATCGCGACGTGCGCGGCGGGGCCGCCGAAGCCGACGAGACCGAGCTTCAGGAAGACCCTGGCGAGATCGACGAGGCGCTCGAACGTGCCTGGCTCGCCGGGCTCCGCTCTCGAGCTCGGGATCACGCGGCCGGAGTGAAGGATGCGAGATCGTAGATGCCGAGGGACTTCTCGATGGCCGCGACCTCGTCCACGATCCGCTCGAACCCCCGACGGCCGAGGACCTCGTCCTCCCGGCTTTCGAACTCCTCGCCCAGGCGCTCGTACTCCTCGCGCGACACCAGCTCGCGGAATGCCGGGAAGAGCACGGTGTCCTCCCGCGCCTCGTGGGGCCGGTACATGCGGACGAACTGGCTCAACCGGTCCGCGAGGGCCGCCGTGTCCGTGGCGGCGGCGTGGGGAGAAGCGAGGTCGAGGATCGAGGCGGTGAGCCGGCGCCCCGCCAGGTGCTGGGCGCGCAGGACCCCGACCAGCTCGGTGTGCTTCCCGGCGCGCTCGAAGCGCGGGAAGAGGTGCTCCTCCTCGAGCTTCTCGTGGTACTCCTCGAGGAACTTCCGGATGATGCCGGCCGCGCTGCGGAGGGCCTCCTTGGGCAGGGGCCCGCGGACCCGGGTCCGACGGACGCCCTCGTCGTAGATCAGGAGTATGCGGTTCAGGACGCCGTGCTCGCGCATCAGGTCCTCGCCCGGTCCCACGCCTTCGTCCCCGATGGGGTGCGAGGCGCCGCGCGCCGGCGCGGGTGCCTGGGTGCCGGCGAGAGCCGTGCTCGCGCCGACGCCGAGGGCCGCGGCGAGCCACCTCCGGCGGGAGCTCTTCATGGCTACCTCCTTCGTTCGGGTACAGTGTGGTCAGGATAGCTCCAAAGTGAGGTCGAGCGTGCTGTCCGAAGCCGGACGCATCATCTTCGCCGCGCGCGCCCTCCGGTCGTTCGCGTTCGGCTGGCTGTCCCTGATCCTCGCGCTGTACCTCGAACGCCGGGGCTTCGGCGCGGCGGAGATCGGCGCCGTCTTCACCGCGACGATGGTGGAGGACGCCGTTCTCACGATGTTCCTGTCCACGATCGCGGAGCGGGTGGGACCCGCCCGCGTGATGACGGCGACCGCACCCCTCGTCGCCGTGGGCGGATTGCTGCTCGCCCTGGCGGAGAGCCGGTGGCTCATCCTCGCCGGCGCCGTGCTGGGCACGCTCAGCCCGAACGGGCAGGAAGCCGGCCCCTTCGCCCCGATGGAGCAGGCTCTACTCCCGGGGACGGTCCGCTCCGGCGCGACCGTGCGCGTCTTCGGCTGGTACAACGTCTGCGCCTTCCTGCCCGCGGCGCTGGGCGCGGGTGCCGCGGGGGGCACGCTGGGGTGGGCGCTCCGCCGGGGCGTGGATGAGGCCGCAGCCCATCGGGCGATGCTCCTCGCCTACGCCGGCGCCGGCGTCCTGCTCACCGTTCTCTACGACCGCCTCGCCCGGCTCGAGGCCGCGCGAGGCCCGGAAGCCCGTCCGCCGTCAGCCGGCCGCCTCGGACTGGGTCCATCCCGTGGGGTCGTGCTCCAGCTCGCGGGCCTGCAGTCCCTGGACGCCCTGGCCGGCGGGTTCATCATGCAGAGCCTCCTCGCGTACTGGTTCCACGTCCGCTTCGGAGCCGGGCCGGAGGCGCTCGGAGCGCTCTTCTTCGGTACCAGCCTGCTGTCGGCGCTGTCCTTCCTCGTCGCCACGCGGGTGGCGGACCGGGTGGGCCTCCTGAACACGATGGTCTTCACCCACCTGCCGTCGAACGTGCTGCTGCTGGCCGTGCCGTTCATGCCGTCGTTCGTCGCCGCGGCCGCCGTGCTTCTCGCCCGTCACGTGCTGTCGCAGATGGACGTGCCCACGCGTCAGGCCTACACGATGGCCCTCGTGGCGCCGGCTGAGCGGCCGGCTGCGGCCGGGCTGACCGCGAGCGCCCGCGCCCTCGCCCAGGCCTGCGCGCCCTTCGTCTCCGGGCTGACGATGGCGGCGGCCGCGACCCCGGCGCCGTTCCTCCTGGCCGGCGGGCTCAAGATCGTCTACGACCTGAGCCTCTTCTTCCGGTTCCGTCGGGTGCCCCTGGGCTCGTCCGTCAACGAGGCTTGATCGGTCCCTCGGGCGGCTTCGCGGGCGGGCTGGTCTTCTTCCCCTTCGCCTTCCACGCGTCGAGTGCGCAGAACGTCGCGGTCTCGTATCCCTTCTTCTCGAAGAGCTCCGCGGCACGGGAGCTCCTGCCCCCGCCGTTTCAGGTGAAGACGAGCTGGACGTCCCTCGGCACGTCCTTCATCCGCGTCTCGAGCTGGTCCATGGGGATGTGGATGGCCCCCGGGATCGAGCCGGTCTTGACCTCCTCGTCGGTACGCACGTCGATCACCAGTACCTTTTCGCCCCGGTCGAGCATCTGCTGGAGGGCGTCCGGCGTCGTCTCGCGGGCGGTGGCCGACCTCTGGGCAAGGGCGAGAGAGCCTGCGAAAGCCAGGCCGATCACGGCGCCGGCCGCGGTCGAGGTCTTCATGGTTCCCCCTTCTCTGAGGAACGGTAGCAGGCTCAGGGACCGACGCGCCACTCGACGATGCCGGCGGACTGGTGGGGGCGGAGCTGCACTTCGATGCGGAGGGCCGTCGTGACGACGGGACGGAAGCTCACGCGGTTGAATTGGTCGCGGGCGACGCTGTACTCGGCCGTCTCCGAGGCCGGCTGCCATCCGGCCCCGTCCCAGTACACGAGGCGCCACGCCGCGGGGAGGCGCACGCGCCCGTCGGTCGGGGCGGAGAGCCGGACGTCGTGCGGGACGCGGCCGGAGCTCCGCGTCGCCTCCTCGTCGGCCCAGTACACCTCGACCCAAGCCACCTCCCGCGGCCGGGGAAAGGCATAGTGGGCCCACTCGACCGTGCCGTAGCGGTCCCACCAGAGGAAGCGTGGCACGTCGAGGTCGCCCGAGGACTGGCCGACCCGCCCGTCGTTCATCGCGGAAGGGGGTGCGAAGTGCCAGGCGCTCGACGCCGCGGCGAGCGGCGGGGCGTCCGGCCAGGCCGCCGCCCCCTCCGCCTTCACCTCCGGGAACGCGGTGATGCGCAGGCGCGCGCACCCCATCGGCACGAGGGCCAGGTCCTCGAGCGGCTCCGTGCTGAGGGCGGGGCTCGCCTGGATCTCGCCCACGAGGCCGTTCGCCTCCAGTCGCCACTGCGGGATCCGGCGGCCCTTGGCTCGGAGCACTACCGGTGCGGTCTCCAGCGTGAACGGCTGCTCTCCGAGCGAGACGCCGGCTCCCGACAGCTCGATCGGGGCCGAGAGGTCGAGGCCGTAGTTCCACGGTGACTGCGGGGAGACCTCGAAGGCAGGCCACCGCTCGTCGTCGTTGTAGCGGTCCCAGCGCTGCGGGATCGCGAGCGAGAACGTGAGCGGCCCCCGGTCCACCGAGACGGCGTTGGCGTTCCTCTCCCAGCGCCGGAGGCGCACCTCCATGGGCAGGGTGAGGCGCACGCGATCGCCCGGCCGCCAGAGGCGGCGGAGCGTCACCCACCCGCGAGGGTCGGGGGGCAGGGCCAGGCGCGTGCGGTTCACGGCGAGGGTCGGGGCTTTCGCCCAGGCCGGGATCCGCAGCGCGAGCGGGAAGCGCGTGGCCGACGCCGGCTTCACCGCGATCTCGACGGTGTCGTCGAACGGGTAGCCCGTCTGCACCTCGAGGTCCACGGCCACCCCGCGCCCGACCTTCGCCTTCACCCGCGCCGGAGCGTAGATGACCGCGGCCAGGCCTTCGTCGCCGGTGGCCGCCCAGAGGCTCTCGACGAAGTACGGCCAGCCGAAGGCGACGTTGTGCTGGCAGCAGCGGTACTGCCACGGGCTGTAGGACAGCATGTCCCCGGCGTTGTCGAAGAGCGGGGCCTTGCTGGTCCGGTCGAGCCGCACCATGTTGGCGGCGGTGAGGTAGTGCAGGCCTTTCAGGTCGGGGGTCATCGCCGCGGGCAGCGAGTTGAAGGCCACGTCTTCGGCGCGGTCCGCCCACTTCGCGTCGCCGGTGATCCGGACGAGCATCTCGTGCGAGTGCATCAGCTCGACGAACGTGCAGCTCTCGGTGCCCTGGCGCGGGCCCGAGAAGCCGGGGCGGGCGTTCTCGTCGGCGGCGAACCCTCCGCCCGGGAACTGGCCGTAGAGACCCATCACCGTGTCGTAGACCCGCTCGGTCGCCCGCAGGTATCGCGGGTCGCGGGTCTGCTGGTAGTACTGCGCCGGACCCCGGAAGCACTGCGAGAGGTTCACGCCGTGCCAGGTCGGGACGTCCCCTTCCCAGTCGGCGGTGCGCTCGTGGTTCGTCCGGGCGAGGTCGAGGAGCCAGCGCTCGCCGGTGCGGTTGTAGAGCCAGTAGATGCTGTCGAGGTTGTCCGCGGCGCGCCACTTCTGCCAGCTGCCGGGGTAGATCGCGTCGAGAGCCAGCGTGGACTGCCACTTGAAGTAGCGCGTCATGAGGTCGAGGACGCGCCGGTCGCCGGTGGCCTCGAAGTGCGACCGCAGCGGGTAGAGCATCACCATGTTGGGCCAGAGGTCGAGGACGCGCGTGCCCGACTCGGCATCGGCGAGGTTCGTGCGGCTGCCGAAGTAGCCGCTCGCCTGCTGCGTCCTCATCACCGCCTCGAGCCAGCGCTGCGACTCGTCCTCGATCCTTTTGTCGCCGGTGAGGTGGCCGAGGTCCACGAAGCCCTTCAGCCAGTACGGCACTTCCTCCCAGCCGAAGCCGCCTTCGCCCTTGGGGTCCGTCCAGGCGTTGCCCTCGAACTTGCAGAAGCGGCTGAGCTCGGGCAGCCGGCCCGTGAAGCCCTCTACCATGAGGTCGACCTGCGTCTTCAGCCAGCCCTCGGCCTTCACGCTGCCCACCGGGAGCTTCACGAGCGGGCTCGGCAGGAGCGGCTCGCGGTTGCCGGGATAGTGGAGGTTGCCGGGCCGTGGGAGGCCGGCGGACACGGTCGCCACCGCGCCCGGCCGCGGCTCGGCGGCGGGCGTCGACGCGGCCCCGCCGGCCAGCACGCCCCACCCCGCCACGGCGACCAGAGCCCGAGCGCGCATGCACCCTCCTCGCGCGCCGAAGCTACGCCGGCGCCCTCGGGCAGGTCAAGAACCAGCCGCCAGAAAGCCGCCGGGGGAACGCTGAGACCACGGCGCCCGCGTTGCGGCACGTCGCCCCGAGCCTCTATCCTCGGCGCATGAGCCTCCCCTCTCCCCCGGCCGCCGCGGTGTCCTTCTTCGCCGCCTCGCTCGCCCTTTCCTCGATCACGGCCCGCGCCGCCGACTCCACGGCGCCGGTACCGCCCGAGCGCGAGTGGCGCCGCCACGGCGGAGACCCCGGCCACTCGCAGCACTCGCCCCTCACCGGGATCACCCCCGCGAACGTGGCCCGGCTTCGCGTGGCCTGGACCTACCACACCGGCGACGCCCGGAGCGACGGCCGCTCACAGATCCAGTGCAACCCGATCGTGGTCGACGGCGTCCTCTACGGAACGTCGGCCGGCCTCTCGGCGTTCGCCCTCGACGCCGCCACGGGCCGCGAGCGGTGGCGATTCGACCCCTTCGCCAACGGGGCCGAGGAGAACGCTCTCGGCGTGAATCGCGGGGTCGCCTACTGGCGGGAGGGCGACCTCCGGCGGGTCCTCTACTGCGCCGGCCAGTTCTTGTTCGCTCTCGACGCCGGCACGGGAACGCTCGTGCCCACCTTCGGGAGGGGCGGCCGCGTGGACCTGCGCGAGGGGCTCGGCCGCGACCCGGGCGGCCTCTTCGTCCTCGCCACGACGCCGGGGGCGATCTACCGGGACCTGATCATCCTCGGCTCCCGCGTCCCCGAGGGGCCGGGTCCCTCCGCCCCCGGGCACGTCCGCGCCTACGACGTGCGGACGGGCGCCATCCGCTGGTCGTTCCACACGATCCCCCAGCCGGGCGAGCCCGGCTACGAGACCTGGCCCCCCGAGGCCTGGAAGAGCGTGGGCGGCGCGAACGCGTGGAGCGGGATCAGCGTGGACGAGGCGCGAGGGCTCGTCTTCCTCCCCACCGGCTCGCCGGCCTGGGACTTCTGGGGCGGCGACCGCGTGGGCGCCGGGCCTCTTCGGCAACTGCGTGCTCGCGCTGCGGGCCGCGACCGGCGAGCGCGTCTGGCATTACCAGGTGGTGCACCACGACCTTTGGGACCGGGACCTGCCGCAGGCGCCGGTGCTCGTCACCGTGAAGCGCGGCGGGCGCGTCAAGGACGCCGTGGCCCAGGCCACGAAGTCGGGTCACGTCTTCGTCTTCGACCGCGAGACGGGCGAGCCGCTCTTCCCCATCGAGGAGCGGCCCTTTCCCCCGTCGGACCTGAAGGGCGAGAGGACGTGGCCGACCCAGCCGCTGCCGCTGAAGCCGCCCGCCTTCGCACGTCAGACCTTCACCGAAGCGGACGCGACCGACCTCACGGCCGCCTCGCACGAGGCGGTCCTCGCCCGGCTGCGCGAGGTGCGCAGCGCCGGGCAGTTCGTGCCGCCGAGCACGCAGGGAACGATGATCTTCCCCGGCTTCGACGGCGGGGCCGAGTGGGGCGGCTCCGCCTTCGACCCCGAGACGCGTCTCCTCTACGTCAACGCCAACGAGATGCCGTGGATCCTCGAGATGCTGGAGCTGCCGCCGCCCGGCCAGGGCGGGGCGACCGGGGCGCGCCTCTACGCGCAGCACTGCGCGGGGTGCCACGGCCTCGACCGCCGGGGCGACCCGCAGGGACAGTTCCCGCCGCTCACCTCGCTCGCGGAGCGGGCGAAGAAGGCGGATGTCGTCACCCTCCTGCTGAAGGGCAAGGGCGTGATGCCGGCGTTCGCGTTCCTGACCCGGGCCGAGCGGGAGGCCGTCGCCTCGCACGTGCTCGGCGAGCCTGAGCCCGACCACTCGGAGGGCGAGGCGGCCGAGGCGGGCCGGCCCTACACGCACCTCGGCTACAACCGATTCCTCGACCCCGAGGGCTACCCGGCGGTGAAGCCGCCCTGGGGCACCCTCAACGCGATCGACCTCGACCTTGGCGAGATCCGCTGGTCCTGTCCGCTCGGCGAGCTCCCCGAGCTGACGAAGCGCGGCCTTCGCCCCACCGGCACCGAGAACTACGGCGGCCCCGTCGTGACCGCGGGCGGCCTCGTCTTCATCGGGGCGACGAAGGACGAGCGGTTCCGCGCCTTCGACAAGCGGACGGGACGAGTGCTCTGGGAGGCGCCGCTGCCCGCAGGCGGCTACGCCACGCCGGCGACCTACGAGGCCGGCGGGAAGCAGTACGTCGTGATCGCGGCCGGCGGCGGGAAGATGGGGACGAAGTCGGGCGACGCCTACGTGGCCTTCGCCCTCCCGGACTGAGGCCGGAGGCTCTCTACGCGACAAAGGCCAGGTTCACGTTCCAGGAGCCCTAACCAACTGTTTCTAAATGACTTTTGCTGACGAGCGCCGCGATCCCGGTCTCGGCTCGCCTTCGAGAGGGGGCTCGTTGTCCGACCTCCGGCCCCCGGCCCGTTTCCACGCCTGCGATGCCCCGGCTCGTCGTGGGGCAGAATCCGTTGCCATCGGGTACAGCATGGTCGATCCCGCGCGGCCGCGGGTCTTCCAGGGGAGATTTCCCTTGACACCCTCCCGGTCACCTCGCATCATTCCGCCCCTAGCTTCAGTTGAGCAGGGACGTTGCGCGGCGGGTCGGGACCTCGCTTCGTGCGAGGCTCCCTCTCCCGAGCCCGCCCGGCGCGCGACAGCGAGAGCCTCATGACGGTCGGGAGCGAACGTTGCCGGACGCACGACGAGTCGTGGTCCTCGAAGGCGACACGATCAACCGTTTCTCCACCGAACGCATCCTGCGACGCGCGGACTACTGGGTCTTCGTCACGCACGACCCGGCCGCCGCGATCCGCGTGGCGTCGGTGTCCGCCATCGACCTCGTCCTGGTCGATCTCGGCCTCGGCCGCCTCGAGGCCGTTCCCCAGTGGCAGCGCCGCCGCGGGGACGCCCTCTTCCGACGGTGTCCCGCCGTCGCTGACGGACGGGTACGCGGTGCTCCGCCCGCTCCGCCTCGACCCGGCTTCCGCCCGCTTCCCGGTCGTGACGCTGAGGACGGACGACCTGACCTCGGAGCCGCCGCTGCTCTGCCGCTTCGCCGTGGTGGAGTTCCTGCCGCGGCCGTGGAGGGCGAGCGGCCTCGTCGAGGGCCTCGACACCATCTTCCGCGAGACCCTTCGGCGGGCCGCTCCTGCCGAGGTGGAGCCGCCGCCGGAGCCGGCGGCGAGAGAAGCAGGCGCCGGGGCGTCGGCGGCCGCTCCCGGCGGACCGCGCCCGTTCGAAGCGACACCCGCGGCCCTGCGCACCGCGCTCGTCGTGGACCCCGACGACGCCGGGCGACGCGCCGTCGTGGAGGACCTCGTCCGCCACGGCTTCTCCGTGCTCGAGGCGACGACCGCGGCCGAGGCCCTGCGCCTGGCCGTGGCCCGCCGCCCGTGGCTGGTCCTGACCGAGCTCGGCCTTCCCGACGAGAACGGCCTCGCCCTCTGCCGCCGGATGCGCGGCCACAGCCTCCTGCGCCGAACGCCGGTCGTCTTCCTCTCCGCGCAGGACGACTGCGACACTCGCTATCAGGCGCTGAAGGCGGGGGCCGACGACTATCTGGCGAAGCCCGTCGCCACCCGCGAGCTGCTGATCCGGCTGGAGCTGCTCCTGAAGCGCTTCGCCGAGATCGAGCCCGCCGCCGAGCCCGGGGCCGGGCTCCGGGGGGCGGTGGAGCTGGTCGGTGCTCCCGCCGTCCTGCAGATCTGCCACCTCAACCAGCTGACCGGGGTGCTCGTCGCCCGCCGGGGCAGCCAGTCGGTCCGCATCGCCTTCCGGCGCGGGCAGGTCGTCTCCGCCACCGGCCCCGATCACGAGGGGCCGCTCGTCGTCTACGACTTCATCGGCTGGCCGCACGGCCAGTTCGAGTTCGACCGGGGCGCCCTCGTCGAGGGAACCTCGATGGACGCCGACTTCAACGCGCTGCTCCTGGAGGGCTGCCGCCGCCTCGACGAGAGACGTCGCGGCCACCCCGTCGAGACGCTCCTCCATTGACGCGCCCCTCGCGTCTCGCATAGCCTCGGCGGCACGCGGCTCCGCCTGGGCCGCCGCCTCTGGGCGTCTCGCCCCGGACCAGGAGAGACACGATGAAACTGCGTACGCTGCCGATCTTCTTCGCCTTCTTCGTCATGGGCTTCGTCGACGCCGTCGGCACCCTCGTCGGCTTCGCGAAGGACGAGTACCAGCTCTCCGGCTTCATGGCGGGGCTCCTCCCCTTCTTCGGCTTCATCGCCTTCGCCCTCTTCTCCGTCCCCGGCGGCGTGCTGATGGACAAGAAGGGCAAGAAGTTCCTGATGCTGCTCTCGCTCGCCGATCGTCCTCGTCGGCGAGGCGCTGCCCGCCATGACGACCGGCTACGTGATGCTCGTGGCCGCCATCTTCTTCATCGGGATCGGCATGACCCTCCTGCAGGTGGCCGGCAACCCGATCATGCGCGACGTCTCCGAGGAGGGCCGCTTCGCCCGGAACCTCACCTTCGCCCAGTTCATCAAGGGTCTCGGGTCGATCGCGGGACCGGCGGTGGCGATCGCCCTCGTCTCGCGCGGGCTGCCGTGGAACTCGATCTTCAGCGTCTTCGGCGCGGTGGTGGCGATCACCCTGGCGGGGGTCGCCTTCCTGAAGGTCGACGCGAGGAAGGGCGACGACAAGCCGCCGGCCAGCATCGCCAGCAGCTTCGCGCTGCTCGGACACCCCTACGTCTTCATGATGATCCTCGGCCTCTTCCTCTACGTCGGCGCCGAGGTGGGCGTCAACTCCTGGATCGCCACCTTCCTGAACCAGAAGTTCCAGTTCGACCTCGGGAGCCTCGCCACCGGCGGCATCGCCTTCTTCTTCGTCGCGCTCTCGATCGGCCGGCTCATCGGCTCCGCGGTCCTGAACTTCATGTCCGCCCGCCAGTTCCTGGTGGTGACGGCGGGTCTCAGCGTCCTCGGCACCCTCGGGATCATGCTCGGCTCGAAGGAGGTGGCGGTCGCGTCGATCTTCCTGACCGGGCTCGGCTTCGGCAACATCTTCCCGCTCATCTTCTCGATCCTCATCGACAGGATGCCCGAGCGGAGCGCCGAGCTGTCGGGCCTCCTCTGCATGGCGATCGGGGGCGGCGCCTTGATGCCGCTCGTCATGGGCGCGGTGAACGACGCCTTCGGCTCCGTCACCGCCGCGATGGCGGTGCCGTTCGTCTCGTGCCTCTACATCCTCTTCCTGGGCCTGCGCGCAGCGCGCGAGGCCAAGGCGTAGGGGGCCCGGCCATGTCCTACGCGAAGGACCCCCGCGTCGTCCTGACCCTCGACGCCGGGGGCACGAAGTTCGCCTTCTCCGCCGTGCAGTCCGACCGCGAGGTGGTCGAGCCCGTCACGCTGCCGTCGAACGCCCACGACCTCACGCTGTGCCTCGAGACGATCGTCGAAGGCTTCACGAAGGTGAAGGAGATGGCGCCCGCCCCGCCGGTGGCCATCAGCTTCGCCTTCCCCGGCCCCGCCGACTATCCGCGCGGGATCATCGGCGGACTCGGGAACCTGCCCGCCTTCAAGGAAGGAGGCGTCGCCCTCGGGCCCATGCTCGAGGACCGCTTCGGCATCCCGGTCTTCCTCAACAACGACGGCGACCTCTTCGCCTTCGGCGAGGCGATCGCCGGCTTCCTGCCGTGGGTGAACGGCCTCCTGGCGGACGCCGGCAGCCCCAAGCGCTTCCAGAACCTCTTCGGGGCCACCTTCGGCACCGGCTTCGGCGGCGGCATCGTCCACGACGGCCGCCTGTGGATCGGCGACAACTCCGCCGGCGGCGAGATCTGGCTCTTCCGGAACAAGCTCGACCCGAAGTCGAACATCGAGGAGTCGGTGTCGATCCGGGCCATCCGGCGGGTGTACGCGCAGAAGGCGGGGATCGCGGCCGAGACGGCCCCGGAGCCGAAGGACATCTTCGCGATCGGCAGGGGCGAGAAGCCCGGCAGCCGCGAGGGGGCCATCGAGGCCTTCCGCCGCATGGGCGAGGCGGCCGGCGACGCGCTCGCCTCGGCGATCACGCTCGTCGACGGCCTCGTCGTGATCGGCGGCGGCCTCACCGGCGCGGCCGAGCTCTTCCTGCCCGCGCTCGTGGCCGAGATGAGACGCACCTTTCGAGACCCCTTCGGGCCCGATCCCCCGCCTCGAGATGAAGGCCTTCAACCTCGAGGACCCGGCCGAGCGGGCGGCCTTCGTGAAGGGCGAGGCGAGGGAGGTCGTGGTGCCCGGCTCCGGCCGCAAGGTCGCCTACGACCCGCTGGAGCGGATCGGGGTCGGCCTCTCGCGCCTCGGCACGAGCAAGGCGGTGGCCATCGGCGCCTACGCCTTCGCGCTCGCGGAGCTCGATCGGCGCGGCTAGTCCGTCAGGCCTCCGCGCTCGGGTAGCGGAAGAGCGGGCTCGCGGCGAGGCCCTTCGCCTTGATGGCCTCGATCTCGGCCGGGCGCGAGCGGCTGGAAGCCGGCGGCGAGCTTCAGGGCCATCGCGAAGAGGTTCTCGTCTCCGGGCGGGATCGCGGCCGTGACCGGGTGGGACAGGGTGAAGCGCAGGCCCATGGCGGCCGTCTCGGCCGTGTCGAAGGGCTCGTACCAGCACTTCGCGTGGCGCTTCGTCGCCCCTTCCGGCCAGGGTCCCCTCGCCATCGCCTTGAGGCAGAGGATCCCCATCCCCTTCTCCTTCGCCTTCGCGAGCACCTGGGGGCCGAAGCTGCCGGCGTGCCAGGTCGCGTAGTTGACCGGGAAGAGGATCGTGTCGAAGGCGAAGCCGTCCAGGAGCGCGGTCGCCGCCTCGACCGAGTGCGCGGAGAAGCCGAGGAAGCGGACCTTGCCCGCCTTCTTCGCGGCCTCGAACGCCTCCATCGCCCCGCCGGGGCCGAGGATCGTCTCCACGTCCTTCCTCTTCGTCACCGCGTGGTGCTGGTAGAGGTCGAAGTGGTCGGTCCGCATCTTCCGGAGCGAGCTCTCGAGCTCCTTCGTCGCCGCCTCCTTCGTGCGCCCCTGGGTCTTGCAGGCGAGGAAGACGCCCTTGCGGTGGGGCTCGAGCGCGGGGCCCAGCATGTCCTCGGCGTTCCCGTAGCTCGGGGCCACGTCGAAGTAGTTGACGCCCGCCTCGATCGCCGCCCGCACCCGCTCGGCCGCCTGCTCGGTGGTCGCGTTCATCACGACGATCCCGCCGAAGCCGACGATCGAGAGCTTCTCGCCCGTCTTCCCGAGCGCCCGGCGCTCGAGCCCGCCCGGTCCCTTCTCCCGCTCGAGCCCGGAAAGCCCCGGGGGAAAGAGAGACAGCGCCGCGCCGGTCCCGGCCGCCCCGACCACGAAGTCGCGCCTCTTCATTGCACCCTCCCCTCACCTCGATTCTGGGCGAGGTGGGGGGCCGGTTACAATACCGGCCCGGTTCCCCGGGAGGTCGCCGATGGCCCGCATACTGATGATCGCCCCCGACGACGGCCTCCTTGCGGCACTGCGCGCCTCGCCGCTCCTCGAGGGGCACTCGATCGAGGTGGCCAGGGGCGAGACGGACGCCCTTCGCCAGCTGCGCCGGCGGGCCTTCGACGTCCTCGTCAGCGCCCCGGACACCTATCTCGACGAAGACGCGGCGATCCTCGACGAGGTCCGTGCCGTCCGGCCGGGCGTGCGGATCGTGCTCCTCGCGCCGGACACGACGCCCGAGCTGGTGATCGACGCGCTCCGCAAGCGGGTCTTCGCGTGCTTCAGCGAGCCCTTCGACGCTTCCGAGATCGCGGACATGGTGGCCCGCGCCGCCGAGGCCGACGAGTGGAAGAACGGCATCGAGGTCCTCTCGGCGACCCCGGAGTGGATCCACGTGCTCGTCAACTGCCGGCTCCTGAGCGCGGAGCGCCTGGTCAACTTCTTCACCGAGCTGCGCTCCGACGTGCCCGAAGCCCCTCGCGACAACATCATGTTCGCGTTCCGCGAGGTGCTCATGAACGCGATGGAGCACGGGGGCGGCTTCGACCCCGACCAGGTGGTCGAGGTCACGGCGGTGCGGACCGCGCGGACGATGGTCTTCTATCTGCGCGACCCCGGCCCGGGCTTCGACTTCTCGGCGCTCGCCCACGCCGCCGTGACCCGGCCCGACCAGCCCCTCGCCGTGGCCGAGACCCGTCAGGCGAGGGGCCTGCGCCCCGGCGGCTTCGGCCTCCTGATCACGCGGCAGGTCGTGGACGAGATGATCCACAGCGAGCGCGGCAACGAGGTCCTGCTCATCAAGCACCTGATCTGAGCCCCGGCACCGGGGTTATGATCGGTCCCGCCTCGCCGTCCCCCGGGGCGGCGCGCGACCAGCAAGGAGCCGAGAACCATGCCGACCAGGGTGCTGATCATGGGTCTGGGGCCGATCGGGGCGGGCGTCGCCCGCCAGCTCGCGGCCCGGAAGAACTTCCGGATCGTTTCCGCCGTGGACATCGACCCCGCCAAGGCGGGCAAGGACGTCGGCCAGGTGGTCGGCCTCGGACGGAAGATCGGGGTCGAGGTCGAAGCTGATCCCGTGGCGGCGATCCGCCGGACAAGACCACAGGTGGCGGTCCTCTGCACGAGCTCGGCCCTCAAGAAGGTGTGGCCGCAGGTCGAGGCGGTGCTGAAGCTCAAGGTCCCGATCGTGTCGACCACGGAGGAGCTCGCCTACCCGTGGTTCTCCAACAAGGCCCTGGCGCGGAAGATCGACGCCGCGGCGAGGAAGGCGAAGGTGGCCGTGGTCGGCACCGGGGTGAACCCCGGCTTCGCCATGGACGCGCTGCCGATCACGCTCACCGCGATCTGCGAGCGGGTGGACGCGGTGCGCGTGGACCGCGTCCAGGACGCACGGATCCGGCGCCTGCCCTTCCAGCAGAAGATCGGCTCCGGCCTCACTTCCGCGCAGTTCGCGGAGAAGGTGAAGACGCTCGCCGTGCGCCACGTCGGCCTCACCGAGTCGGTGGCGATGATCGCGGACGCGCTGGGGTGGAAGCTGGACCGCATCACCGACGAGATCCAGCCGAAGATCGCCGAAGCGCCGGTCGAGAGCCAGTTCCTGAAGGTCGAGGCGGGGAGAGTCTGCGGCATCATCCAGGAAGGGGTCGGCTCCGTGAAGGGCAAGCCGGTCATCGTCCTCCACATGGAGGCCTACCTCGGGGCGCCCGAGACCTACGATCGCGTGCAGATCGAGGGCTCGCCCCGGCTCGACGTGAAGGCGACCGGCGGCTACCACGGCGACGTGGCCACCCACTCGATCACGGTCAACACGATCCCGAAGGCGCTCGCCGCACCCCCGGGCCTGCACACGATGCGGAGCCTCGCCCTGCCGTCCTTCGCCGGCGGGAAGTAGCCCCGCGGACCGTGGCGCGGGTCTACTACGTCGGCGACTGGGCCGTCCTCACCGGCCCCGTCTTCGCCGAGACGCCGTTCCACTACTCGCACAAGGGCCTCGACATCTTCAACTACGGTCACTGGCTGAAGTCGGCCCTCGAGGCGACGGGAGAGCACGAGGTCGCTTCCGTGCCGACCTGGGACTTCTACAACAAGCTCGGGCCCGGCGACTACGAGAGGGTCCTCGCGGAGCACGACGTCCTCGTCTTCAGCGACGTGGACGCGAAGCTCTTCCAGCTCGCCCCGAGCTTCTTCGACCGGTCGAGGTTCGGCGCGGGGCCGCTCACCTTCCCCGACCGGATCCGCCTGACCCTGGAGGCGGTCCGCGCCGGCAAGGGCCTGATGCTCCTCGGCGGCTGGTACTCGTTCACCGGGGAGATGGGAAAGGGCGGCTGGGGCCGCACCCCTCTCGCCGAAGCGCTGCCCGTCCGCTGCCTCGAGGTCGAGGACCTCGTCGAGAGCACCGAAGGCTTCTCACCTCGCCGCCACTCCCGCGGGGCGGACGTTCTTCGAGGGCCTCGACGTCGGGACCATGCCCCCGCTCCTGGGCTACAACAAGACCGATCGACGCCGCGGCGGCACGGTCCTTCTCGAGGTCGCAGAGACGGGCGACCCGCTGCTGGCCGTCCGGGCCTTCGGCAAGGGCCGAGTCCTCGCCTACACGTCCGACCCGGCGCCGCACTGGGGCCTGAACTTCGTCTACTGGGACGGCTACGGCGAGTTCTGGAGACGCTGCCTGGACCTCGTGCGGGGCGGTCCGCTCAGGCCCCGTGCCGGGCGAAGCCCTCGACCGTCCAGGCGGCCACGACCGCCCGCATCGCGTCGTCGGTCAGGTCGAGGCTGAGCGGCGTCACCGAGACCCGCGTCTCCCGCAGCACGACGTTGCAGTCGCTGCCCGGGATGTCCTCGTGCTGGTACTCGTTCCCGCCGATCCAGAAGTAGGAGCGGCCCCGCGGGTCCTTCTTCTCGACCACGTCCGACCCGTAGGAGTGCTTGCCGAGGCGGGTGACCACGTAGCCGTCGGGCTCGCCCCCCGGGGGGACGTTCACGTTCAGCAGCAGGTTCGGGGGCAGGTCGCGGGCGAGGGCCGCCTGCGCGAGGGCGCGGGCGAAGCGGGCCGCGGGTCCGAAGTCCAGAGTGCCCCAGCCGGCGAGGCTGAACGCGATCGCCGGGACGCCGATGATCGAGGCCTCCATGGCCGCGGCCAGCGTGCCGGAGTAGGTGACGTCGTCGGCCAGGTTCGGCCCGTGGTTGATGCCGGAGACCAGGATTCCCGGACGGCGGTCCTTGAGCACGTGGTGGATGCCGAGCCAGGCGCAGTCGGTGGGCGTCCCGTCCACCGCGTACCAGCGCGGCCGCACCTCCCGTAGCCGCAGCGGGCGGTGGATGGAGATGGCGTGGGACGAGGCGCTCTGCTCCACCTCCGGCGCCACGACCCAGACCTCGCCGAGCTCACCCATGGCGCCGGCCAGGGCCTTGAGACC
This sequence comes from uncultured Acidobacteriota bacterium, assembly GCA_963697835.1. GTDB lineage: Bacteria > Acidobacteriota > Vicinamibacteria > Fen-336 > Fen-336 > DATBSL01. Next base: position 2,344,325 of record CAVOPG010000002.1, read on the forward strand.
CTCGGACTGGTAGCCGTCGTCGTTCGCGACGAGGATGCGCGGGCGCTCGCTCATGGGCCGTCCATCCTAACCCCTTCGAGGCGATCCGGTGATCGTCCCCTATAATCGCGCCCGGGAGGCCCCCGAATCGTGCACCCAGCCCCTTTCATCCTCGCCCTAGCCGCGGCGCCGCTCCTCGGCGAGGTCGTCCCCGCGAAAGGCCACTTGATCGGCGAGCGGGCTCCCCTGGTCCCGGGCCACCGGCGCTAGAGTGCCGATGGACCTCTGCCTCGTCGTCCTCGCCGCCGGCGTCGGCAGCCGCTACGGCGGCCCCAAGCAGATCGACCGCGTCGGCCCCGGCGGGGCCACCCTCCTCGACTACGCCGCCTTCGACGCGAGGCGGGCAGGGTTCGACCGCGTGATTCTCGTCGTGCGCGAGGGCATGGAGGCGGACGTGCGCGAGGCGGTGGGCGACCGGATCGCCCGCCACGTGCCCGTGGGCTACGCCGTGCAGGGCGACACGCTGCCGCACGGCTTCGATCCTCCGCCCGGCCGAGCCAAGCCGTGGGGCACCGGCCACGCCACGCTCGCGGCGGCACCGCTCCTGGACGGGCCGTTCGCGGTGATCAACGCCGACGACTTCTACGGCGCCTCGAGCTACCGGGTGCTGGCCGAGCACCTCCGGCGGCCGCCGGCCGGCCCCGTGCCCGAGTTCGCGATCGTCGGCTTTCCGCTCGCCACGACGCTGAGCCCGGACGGGCCGGTGAGCCGCGGCATCTGCACGGTGGACGAAGCGGGCTTCCTCGTCTCCATCCGCGAGGTGCTGAAGGTCGAGCAGGACGGCGAGCACGCGCGGGAGCTCGACGAGGCCGGCGTGTGGCAACCGATCCCCGGCACGACGCCCGTCTCGCTGAATTTCTGGGGCTTCACCCTCGCACTCCTGCCGGCGCTCGAGGCCTGCTTCCGCCGGTTCCTCGAGGCGAACGCCCACAGCGCGAAGGCCGAGTACTTCCTGTTGTCGGCGGTCCAGTCCCTGGTGGAGAAAGGCGGCGCGCGCGTGCGCGTCCTCGGCGGGGGCGGGCCGTGGGGCGGGCTCACGTACCCCGGCGACCGGCCCCGCCTCGTGGCGCTCCTCGAGTCGCTCACCGCGCGCGGGGAGTACCCCCGGGACCTGTGGGCGTGAGGGCGCCGTCCCGCGGCGCCGCCGCCGCCGTCCTCGCGCGCTTCGCCGTCTCCGGCCCGCTCCTCTCCCTCGAGCCGCACACGAGCGGCCTCATCAACTTCTCGTGGGCGGCCCGCTGCGACACGCCAGGCAGGACGCGGCGCTACCTGCTCCAGCAGATCAACCGCCACGTGTTCCACCACCCGGACGAGGTCATGGAGAACATGGTGCGGGTGACGCGCCACGTCGCCCTCCACCTCGCGCGCGAGGGCGCCCCCGAAGCAGGGCGCCGCGTTCTCTCGCTCGTGCCGACGCGCGACGGCGGCTCGCAGCACCTCGACGAGGCGGGCGAGACCTGGCGGCTCCTCGCAGTGGATCGAGGGCACGCGCTCGATCGAGCGCGCGGCCAGCGAGGGCGAGGCCCGCGAGACGGCCCGCGCGTTCGGCCGCTTTCTGGCCCAGCTCCGGGACCTGCCCGGGGCCGCCGCTCCACGAGACGATCGTGGCCTTCCACGACACTCCGGCGCGGCTCGTCGAGTTCGAGCGGAGCGGTCGCGGCGGACCGGGTCTCGCGCGCCGGCGGCTGTCGCGACGAGATCGACGCGCTGCTCGACCGGCGCTCGCTCGCCTCGGCCCTGGCCGACGCCCGCGGCGCGTGGCGAGATCCCCGTGCGCCCCACCCACAACGACGCCAAGATCGCGAACGTGCTCTTCGACGAGACGACCGGCGAAGCGCTCTGCGTGGTGGACCTCGACACGGTGATGCCGGGCCTTTCCCTCCACGACTTCGGCGACCTCGCCCGCTCCGGCGTCAGCGACTCCGACGAGGACGAGCGCGAGCTCTCTCGTGTCGTGGTCCGCGTCCCCGTCTTCGAGGCGCTCGCGCGCGGCTTCGTCGAGGGGGCGGGAGAGGCCCTCTCGGCGGCGGAGCGCGCGCTCCTCGTCACGGGCGCCGAAGTCATCGTCTACGAGCAGGCCATCCGCTTCCTCGGCGACCACCTCGACGGCGACCGCTACTACCGCACCTCGCGCCCCGATCACAACCTCGACCGCGCCCGGTCGCAGCTGCGCCTCCTCGAGTCGCTCGAGACGGCCGGGCCCGAGCTGCGCCGGATCGTGGCGGCGGTTACGCAACGGGTTCCGCGAGTTCAATCGTCGTGAACGTTCCGACCGTGGTGTTCCGGTCCAAGTTGCAGAAGGAAACAGCCGTTGCTACTTTCTTGTTCAGCCTGAACAGCTGCTGCGGGGTCGAACTCGAAAGCGGCCGCGTCCCGTGCATGGACATGTGATTCCTGTCGGGGGGGAAGTTCCATGATGCGTCGACGAATGAGGCGTCGGGTCGCAACCGCGTGGATCGTCGGAGCGCTCGCCGTGCTCGCGTCGCCCGTCGTCGAGGCGCAGCAATGGGGATGGCCGGATTCCCCTCGAATCGGCGCCTGCTTCTATCGCGACGCGAACTTCGAAGGAGAGTTTTTTTGTGTGAATGCCGGCAGGGAGTTTTCGTCCCTGCCATCCGGCATGGACGATCAGATCTCTTCGATTCGAACGTTTGGAAACGCGGAGGTCACGATCTTCCGGGAGTCACAGTTCAAGGGTCTGTCGACGGACTTCCGAGGGGACGTTCGGAACCTCAAGGACGAGGGGTGGAACGACCGCCTCTCGTCCCTGCGTATCAGAAGGGGCCACGGGGGCGGCGGGCATTCCACCGAGGACGCCGACCGCATCGTCCGTCGTGCCTACCAGGACACACTCGAGCGCCAGCCGGACATGGCTGGACTGCGCCTCTACCGCAGCCGGATCATCGACGATGGCTGGTCCGAGAAGGAAGTGCGTGAGGCGCTGCGCAAGAGCCCCGAGTACATGCAACTGAACACGATGACGCGGCAGAAGGCGGAGGAGATCGTGCGTCAGGCCTACCGCTCGGAGCTCCAGCGGGAGCCGGATGCGAGCAGCCGGGCCTACGTGGACAAGATCCTGCGCGACCACTGGAGCGAGCAGGATGTGGCTCGCGAGCTGCGCAAGAGCCCCGAGTACCGAAGCAAGCACCAGTAGCAGGTCGCCGAGGCACTTCAACTCGATCCTGGCACGGCGGCCGTGGGGCGGACCGTGAGGGCGCGACTGCTTTGGTCGTGGTCGCAGGCGTGCTCCCGATCGGGTGTTCAGTCTCGCTAAATCTATCTTGATCAATCAGTTGACGGCCGCCCCTTCGGTGGTTATCATAGGGTCGATCGGGGTCGGCCGTCACGCCGGCCCGCCACACGGGCACGACCGATCGTGTTCGAGCACCGGACGCTCCCGTGCCTGGCCCGCCAGAGCCGAGACCGTCGCGCAACCTGTCGCCGCCGGAGGGCTTGATGTCGAACATCCGTATGGTCGGGGCGCTCCCCCTGACCCTGTCAGTGTCAGTTCTCGCCGCGTGCGGGGGGAGCTCGTCTCCCGCGCAACCCGCGCCGGTTCCCACCGCCACGCCGACGCCCCAGCCGACCCCCGTCCCCCCGGCTCTGAGCGTCATCCCGCCGTGCCCGCTTCCGGCGAGCAACCCGGGGGCGAGCGCCTCCTGCGAGAAGCCGCAGCGGAGGCTGGCGGACGACGTCAACGCGGCCATCGATCGCGCGATCACGGAGCGGCCCGACCTGTTCGACCTCGACGACGTGAACGGCGGTCCGAGGATCCTCAAACTCGAGGCCTACTACACGGCGGTGGTCGCGGCCCTCGGCGAGGGCGGCGTGTGCGGCCGCATCGATGCCGAAGGAGAGATCGGGGTCAAGAGCGAAAACTCGTTCAACGAGCAGTGGATCATCGCCTCTCGAGCGGGCTGGGGCTCTCCGACCGCGAACTGGGTGCAACGCAAGTACGTCGGCGCCTGCTTCCCGTCGACGTTCTGAGCCGGTCTCCCGAGGAGCTCCATCCTCGCTTGCCTCCGCCGTCGGCGAGGGGTAGGGTAGGGAGTCTTATTTGAGGTTTACAGGAAAGATGTACAAGAGCAATGTGCGTAGCTGGTCCTGCCTAACTGCAGCGGCGACAGTCGCGGCGGTGATGGCTCTGTCCTGCGGAGGCAGCGGCTCACCCTCGAGCTCCACCCCTCCCACGACGATACCTCCTTCTCCGACACCGCCGACCGGCGGCGGCGTCGGAGCCTCGTGTGCGCTGGGCATGGGGACGGTTCAGACCGCCTGCGGCCGCAACCCCAGGGGCCTCCTGTTGTCGGAGGTCGACGCCGCGATCGAGCGGACGGCCCAGCAGACCACCCCCAAGGTCCTCGACGTCAGCGACTCGGGGTACCGGATCATCGACCAGAAGGGCTTCATCGACGCCGTGGTCAACAACCTGAGGCTCGCGGGCCTCTGCGCCCAGGCCGACTACGACCACCCGCTGGACTGGATCAACGTCAAGAACACGAGCGACGTCTCCGAGGACTACTTGCTCGTCACGTCGACAGGGTACGTGCGGCGGGGACCCGGATCCTACCGCCAATCCTGCTACCCGTCGGCGTTCCCCGTCGACCCGGATCCGAGCTGGCCGCCCTCGGGGAGCGGCTGCACCAAGCCGTACCCGCCTCCTGTCACCCGGTTCAACGCCAAGATCCACTTGTGGGGAGGGGAGTACGTCACGCTCGACTCGACCGCGATCGTCGGGCCGGACCACGAGTACTGCACCCTGATCGGCTACACCATCTCCGACCTGTGTCCGGTGCGCGTGACCGGTGACCCCCAGCGCACCCCCTGCGAGGAGTGGGCGGTCGGGAAGGCGAAGGACACCGGCCGCTACGGGCCGACGTGGACCATCAATGGTGAGTACTGCAAGGGCCTCGCGGTGAACGGGTGCGAGAACCACCCCAATGACCAGTACGCGCTGCTCGCAGCCAAGGGCGGCAGGTACGTCATGTGCGGGGAGAACTACGCCTGCGGCCACGTCGACGTCGACCGCTGAGCCCTGGTTTCGTTCGCGGCTAGGATCGCCAGGCCTCGACCCGGGTCGGCCGATGCGTTGACGCCCCCCGGGGGCACGACTATCCTGCCCGCTCCACGGCAGTGAAGCGCGGGCTCTACACGACCGCCGTCCTCACCCTGTTTCACGGACTCGTCCTGTTCGCGGCGTTGAACCTCGCGGCCTGGGGCTTCCTCACCGCCTCCCCCCGGGACCCCGTGTCCCTGACGTACGGCAACCGTTCCTTCGGCCTCGTCTACCCGGGGCGGAGCCCGGAGGAGGTGCGGGCCCTGCTGCGCGAGACCTGGACCCGCGCCGAGGCCTACGAGCCGTTCACCGAGTCGCGCGAGCGCCGCTACGTGGGCCGCTTCGTCAACGTCCATGCCGCGGGCTTCCGCCTCTCCCGCGACCAGGGACCCTGGCCACCCGACCCCACCCGCGCGAACGTGTTCGTCTTCGGCGGGTCGACCACGTTCGGCTACGGCGTCGCCGACGACGAGACGATCGTCTCCGCGCTCCAGGCCTCCCTCGACGAGCGGCTGGGGAAGGGGCGGGCCGCCTGCTACAACTTCGGCCGCGGTGCCTACTACTCCACGGGGGAGCGCATCCTCTTCGAGAACCTGCTGGGCGAGGGTGCGGTGCCCCGGGTGGCCGTGTTCGTCGACGGCCTCAACGAGCTCGCCCTCGGCGCGCCCTTCCTCTCCGGCCGCTTCCGTGACCAGGTGAACGCGCCGGTCCGCACCGCACTCTTCACGCTGGCGGAGCAGCTGCCCGTGGCGCAGCTCATCGCCCGTCGCAAGGCGGCGAGGCCGCCGCGGCGGAGCGAGGCGGAGCTGGCCGCCGGCTTCGACGACCCGGCCGTCCTCGACGCCCGCCTCGAGCGCTACTTCGCCAACCGCCGGCTCGTGTCCGCCGCCGCGTCCTCGTGGGGCACGCGGCTCCTCTTCGTCTGGCAGCCGGTGCCGACCTACCGGTACGACCTGCGCTACCACCTCTTCGGCGACCTCGACTTCGACAAGAACCACTACGCGGGCTTCGGCTACCCCCGGATGGCGGAGCGCGTCCGCCGCGCGCCGCCGGGGCCGGACTTCCTCTGGGCGGCCGACCTGCAGGAAGGGGTGCGGGAGCCGCTCTACGTCGACCAGATCCACTACACCGCGGCCTTCTCCCGGAGGATCGGCGCGGAAATCGCCCGGGCGCTCGTGGAGCGGGGTCTGGTGCCGTGAGACGCGCTCGCGACCTCCTCGTCAACCTCCTGGTCGCCGCCTTCACGATGGCTCTCGTCCTCGGCGGGGCTGAGCTCGTGGCCCGTCTCATCGAGCCTCCGGCCGCGCCCGCGCCCGCCGACTACATCACGGACTGGCAGGCGTGGGACGGCGACTTCTACACGGTCAAGTCCACCGCCGTCGGCTGGCCCCCGTGGGAGGACTACGACACCGAGGGGCTTCGCGACCGTGAGCACGCGATCGAGAAGCGGCCGGGCAGCTGGCGCGTCGCCTGCCTCGGCGACAGCGTGACCCTCGGCTGGGGCATCCGGCCGCAGCAGGCCTGGCCGCAGGTCCTCGAGGAGCTGGCCGCGGCCTCGGGACGCGACCTCGAGGTGATGAACGTCGCCCTCGGCGGATGGTCGACACGCCAGGAGCTGATCGCCTGGCGCCGGATCGTCCGGCGCTACCGGCCCGACCAGGTGCTCGTCGGCATCTGCCTCAACGACGTCGCCGAGATGCAGAACAACCTCTCCCGCCCGCCGAAGCTCCTCGCCGACCTGCACCGGCGCTCCGCCCTCGTGCGGCGGATCGTGGGCGCGCGGCAGCGGGAAATCGGCGCGGTCGACGAGCTGTTCACCTCGCCTAACGCGCCGAACGTTCGCCAGGGCTACGAGAGGATGTTCGCGGACCTGCGCACGCTGCGGGACGAGGTGCGCGCCGGCGAGGCGCGCTTCGGAATACTCGTCTTCCCCTTCCGCTTCCAGGTGACCCCGGGGGCGCCGCCACCGCACGCGCAGCGCACGATCGCCGAGTTCTGCCGGCGCGAGGGCATCCCGTTCCTCGACCTGCTTCCGGCCGTCGCGTCTGTCGGGGAATCGGCCTTCCACGACTACGACCACTTCAGCCCGGCGGGGGCCCGTCTCGTCGCGGAGCAGGTGCTGGACTCCGGCCTCATCGCGGAAACGAGCGCGGCCGGGCCGGGCGCGACGAGCACCCCTCCTCTGGCCGTGGCGCCGAGGGGAGGGCCGGGAGGCGGCCACGACCCGGGGCCTCTGGTCGAAGCCTTGAAGGACCCGGCCGAGGCGCGTCGTGCCGCCGCCGCGCACGGCCTCGCCACCCTCGGTGAGGCCGCCGCCCCCGCCGTGCCTGCGCTCGTGGCCGCTCTTGGCGACCCCAGCCACGCCGTGCGCGCCGCCGCGGCCTGGGCGGTCGGCGACATCGGACCCGCGGCCGCCCCCGCGAAGCCGGCCCTCATCCGCCTGCTGCACGACGACGACCCGTTCGTGCGCGCGGGCGCGGCCTTCGGCCTCGGCGGCATCGGCGGCGCCGCGAGGGACGCCGTCCCCGCACTCGTCGAACGGCTCGACGACGCCGACGAGCGCGTGCGCTGGTGCTCCGGAAACGCTCTCGGAAAGATCGGCCTGGACGGGGACTCGGTGGAGCCGCTCGCGCGGCTGGTGCGCGAGACGAACGGTCGGGGCCGGGGCCTGGCGGCCGAGGCGCTGGGCCGCGTGGGCACGGGAGCCCACGCGGCGGTGCCCGAGCTGATCGCGGCCGCGGCGGACCCGCGGCCCGACGTGCGCTGGCGCGCGGTCTGGGCCCTCGGTCGGATCGGGCCCGCGGCGACGCCGGCCGTGCCCGTCCTGCGCGAGGCCCTGGCCGACACCGACGTGCGCTGGCGCGCGGCCGAGGCCCTCGGCGGCATCGGCCCCGGAGCGGTCGAGGCCGTGCCCGATCTCGTGACCCTGCTGGCCGACCCGTCGAGCAACGTCCGATGGCGCGCGGCTCAAGCGCTGGGGGCGATCGGAGCGCGCGAGGCGGCGCCGGCCCTAGCGATGGCCGTCCGGGACCCGGCCGAGAACGTGCGGCTGGCCGCCGTCGAGGGGCTGGTCGCGATCGCGGCGCCGAGCGCGGTCGCCGAAGCGGCTTTCGTCAGAGCGCTCGGCGACACGGACAGCCGCGTCCGGCTCCACGCCGTGCGGGGGCTGGGTCGGCGGTTGGCCCTCTCGGCACCCGCTCGCCGCGCGCTCGAAGCCGCGAGGCACGACCCGGACGAGCCCGTCCGAGCCCAGGCCGACAAGGTCCTGCGGAAGATCTCGCGCTAGGGGCTCTCGACGAGCCTCGTCACCACCGGGGCGAGCGACTCGGCGGCAGTCGAGGACGTTCAGTCCAGGTAAACGCTACATTTTCAGATGGTTGACGGCAGCGGCGGCGCCATCCTAGTCTGTCTGCGCTTCCGGCATTCGACGCTCCCAGACGTCGGCTGCGACGGTCGAATCGCCGCCTCGGGCAGAGACGGGTCCAGGGGGCGAGAGGAGTTGATCCGAAAATGTCATGGTGAGCTTCATCGCCAAGGGGCCCGGCACTCTCGAGGCCTGCGCGGCTGACGACGTCCCGGTCGCCGCCAACGGCACCCGCTGCGGGACGATCGAGATCGGGTGACGAGGGGAGACGGCCTGCTCGACGTGCCCGGCCCGCGGGAGGGGGCGCGGGGCCGTGTCTCCGTCCGCTGGCTCGCCATCCTGAGCGTCTCCCTCGCCGCCACCGTGGCGATCCCCCTCGATCTCCTGCCCTGGCTGCGCGGTCCCGCCCCGTACCCGCCCGAGTGGCAGTGGGGCTACCGGCCCGGCGGTCCGGCCCATCCCCTGTCGGTGGCGGTCATGCTGGTTGCGGTGGTGCTCGCTCTCCTGGCCGCTACGGGCTGGGGCTGGGCGCGGCGCCGCCCGCGCGCAGCGATGGTTTCGGTGTTGGTGGTGGCCACCGCCGCCGGGTGGTGCCTGCAGCTCGCCGCCCTGGAGCGCGAGCCGGCGGGTCCCCTCCGAGCCCTCATGTCGCGCGCCCTCTCCACCTCGATCAGCTCCTACCACGCGGTCGCGATCGAGGAGGGGCGCGACGCCCGCGCGCTGCTTCGGTCCCATGCCAGCCGGCTCCCGAAGCTGCTGGCGAAGGCAAAACACGCCGCGACCCACCCGCCCGGCCCGATCCTCTTCTACGGCGCGGCGGTCGCCCTGTGCGAGCGCTCGCCGGCACTCACCGACGTGCTCCTGCGCACGGCGAACGCCTCGCGACGCGACTCCCAGACGGCGGTGATGCGCGCCGAGCGCGCGGGCGGGCTCCTCGGCGCGCTCGTCCTGGGCCTCCTCGGCGTCCTCACCCTCTGGCCTATCGCCCTGCTGTCGGAGACGCTCGGCCTCGAGCCACTCTCCGCTGCCCGCGTCGGTCTGCTGTGGACGCTCGTCCCGGGCCTGGTCTTGATGAGCCCGGCCCTCGACGCGGCGACGGCGCTCCCCGTCACCGCGTGCGCTCTGCTGCTGGCGCGGGCGAGCCGGGCCGCGTCCGGGCGCAGGCGGGTGGTTACGGCGACCCTGGCGGGGGCATGCGGCGCGGTGGCGCTCTTCGCCTCGTACGGGTCGGCCGCCTTCCTCGCGATCGCCGGTGGCGCCGTGGTCGCGTGGGCGAGCGTCGACCGCCGGGCGCTCGCCCGCGCCGTCGCAGCGGCGGCCCTGGCCGCCGCGATCACCGCTCTCCTCGCCCTCGGCGTCCCGGCCGCGCTCGGCCACCAGCCGCTCCTGGCGATGCGCACGGCGCTGGCCATCCACCGCGCCGCGTTCACGCTGCCGCGGAGCTACGCGCTGTGGCTCCTCTTCGACCCGCTCGACCTCGCCGTCTTCACCGGCCTGCCCGTCGCCGTCGCCGGGCTGTGGGCTCTGCGCCGCACGATCGAGCGCGCCCTCGTGGCGGGCCCGCTCGTGGCCCTCGAGCGCTTTCGCCTCGGGGTCTTCGGCGGAGTGGTGCTGCTCGTCCTGATGGGCGTCGTCCGCGGCGAGGTGGGACGCATCCTGATTCCGCTCATGCCCTTCGTTCTCGTGAGCAGCGTCGCCGAGGGCGGCTCCGAGCCCGCCACCGACGAAGCGATGGGCCTGGGTGTCCTGCTCGCCACTCTCAGCCTGGCGATCGACGCGTACTGGGTGGTCTAGAGCACCTCAGCCGCGCGCGCGCGAGGCAACCATCAAGATCTCGACCGTCTCGGGGCCTCGGTTCTCCCATCGGTGCGGCGACTGGGCGGGCAAGGTGACCGCATCCCCGGGCCCGAGATCGCTCTCCTCGTCCCCGAAGGCGAGAGTCACCCGGCCCTTCACGACGAAGGCGAACTCCTCGTGGGAGTGGGCGTGGAGGTGCTTGCCGCTCTTCCCGCCGGGCCCGAAGATCGCCAGCACCGGCTCCAGCCTCCGGGTCTGGCCCATGGGGCTCATGGCCTCGAGGCGAGCGTCGGTCCAGGTGCTGTCGAGGCGCCGCCTGTCGGCCGGGCGGACGATGAGGGCCTCCTCGTCGCTCCCGGCGGCGGCGAAGAACTCGCCGAGGGTCACCCCCAGGGCATCCGAGATCTTCTGCATGGAGCCCAGGGACGGCGACACCCGCCCGTTCTCGAGCTGCGACATGAAGCTCGGCGAGAATCCGGTCTGGGCGGCGAACGCGCGGACGGACACGTGGCGCTTCAGACGGAGACGGCGGATGTGATCGCCGATGACCTGGGGATCGACGGGTTTGCTCATCTGGGCTTGCCACCTCGTTTCCGGCTCCGGATCATCCGCCCCCCGATCTGCGAGCTGGTGATCATGACCCGCGCCGGGGCGGTAACGAAGAGGTCGCCGAGGGTGACACCGAAAGCGGCAGCGATCTTCTCAATCGAGCTGATGGACGGGGAGACCTGGCCGTGCTCCCCCACGACCTGCTGCTTCAGAAGCGTCGTCATCCAGAACCTGCGTCAGTCTAGCGCAGACGTGAACGCTAGCGCTGGGCAGGGGATGGCCCCGCGAGCAGCGCAGCCGGGCCCTTCCGTGTCAGAACGCGGCCGGGTAACAGGCGATCCGGAAGATGCCCGGCCCGCGCCGGATGTACTTGTCCGCGTAGTTGATGTCGTAGTGCTCGGTGAACTCGTTCGACCGCTTGACCTGGATCTCTTCGCCGTCGAACTTGCCACAGTAGCCCTTCTTGACCAGCTCGTCGATCACGGCGAGATGGTAGGCCGGCATGTCCTTCACGAGTGGCCAGTCCCTGCCCGGCGCTCTCTGGCCCGCGTCGAAGAGCTCGGGCCTCTGGCTTATCACCTGCTCAATGGCGTCATCGATCTCGCCCAGAAACTGGGGCTCGGGCCGACCGCAAGCGATGTCGGAGCTGGGCGGCAGGGTGCAGCCCGACGGCGACGGCGGTGGCGTGTTGCGCGCCAGGGGGAACACGGCCGGGTAGCACGTGCCGATGTAGAAACGACGGATCTGGTTCCAGGACGTCAGGAGCTTGTACTGGTCGCTAAAGTCGTTCGTGCTCTTGACCGCGAGCTCCTCGCCGTCGAAGCCGGCGCAGAGGCCCTTGCGGTCGAGGATCCTGATCAGACCGACGTAGTAGCCGCCGATGTTGGTCACGTAGTCGTCCTGGAAATACTCGGGATGCTCGGCCATGAGGGTGTCGATCGCGTCGCTGACCTCATCGAGAAACGAAGGCCTCTCATCGCGGCAGGTATACGTGGCGGAGCCGGGCGGCAGCTTTGTGCAGCTCGACGACACCGGCGGCTCCGGAGTGGGAGCAGCCACGGGAGGAGGTGTGGGAACCAGCGGGATCGTGGGGCTCGTCCCGTCGCTTTTTCCGCCACCGCCGCACGCGCTCAGCGTCAACCCGATCACGCCGACAGCGGCCACCCTCCCGACGCGATCCCCGAGGAAGTGCATACGCTCTTCACTTCTCTTCATTGTGTTCTGTATTAGTGAACACTTCATTCCTATGGTCAAGCTGGCGGACGCTAACCGTTGACAATCACGTCCGTCTTCGGGGTGTCGTCTCCGAACACGTGCGTGATGCACCCCCCTCGCCGTTGGGCCGGTTGACGGCCACCGGCTCGGCGTCTAGTCTCCCGATGAACACGATGGGCACGAGGTCGACCGGTTGAAGCGGCTCGGGGCCGTCCTCCTCGCCGTCCTCCTCGCGCACGGCACCTGGTCGTTCGCCAGGCAGGCCTCGTCCGTGCTCTCCTCGCCCTGGAGCCGCGACTACGGCGAGGGCTGCACGCTCGCGATGGCCCAGCTCCTCGCCGATCGCGGCAGCTACTTCCCCGACCTCGCCGACTATCCCTTCCTCGTCGCCAACTACCCGCCCGTCTTCGTCTCCCTCGTGGCGCTGGGGCAGAGGGTCCTCGGGCCCTCGCTCTTCTTCCCGCGCCTCCTGGCGTTTCTCGCGACCCTCGGGCTCCTGGTCGTCCTCTTCGTCACGCTGCGCCGGCTGCTCGGGGCGGTGGCTCCGGCCCTCGCCTTCGCCTTCCTCTTCGTGATGCCCTGGTTCGTGACCACCTGGGCCGCGCTCGCCCGCGTGGACACGACGGCCATCCTGCTGTCGCTCGCCGGTCTGTCGATCGTCCTGCGCCGGGGCACGGGGCCGTCGGCCTGGCCGGCGCTGCCCCTCTTCTGGCTCGCCTTCTTCACGAAGCAGAACGCGCTCGTGGCCCCCGCGGCCGTGCTGCTCCACCTCGCTCTCGCGCGCGACCGGCGCTTCTTCCGCGCTCTTCTCGCGTACGCCCTCCCGTTGGGAGCCCTCTTCGGCCTGCTGGTGCTGGCGACTCACGGCGCGGCGTGGCGTCACCTCGTGCTGTACACGGCGGCGGCCTCCTACGAGTGGGAACGGATGGGGGAGAGCTACCTGCAGCTCGGGGTCATCGCAGGGCCGCTGCTGCTGCTCGCGGCGGCAGGCCTCGCGCTGGCGCCCGCCGCGTTCCGGGAGGGCAGGGGGAGGATCCTTCTCCTCTACTTCGGGCTCAACGTCGCAGGCTTCGCGACCATCGCGAAGGCCGGCGCCGCCCAGAACTACTTCCTCGAACCCTGGCTCGCCACCGTCCTGCTCGCCGCCTGGGCCCTCCGCTCCCTCGAGGAGCGCACTCCGCGGCTCACGACCTTGTGGCCCGTCCTCCTCGCGGTGGCGGCGGCGGTCGCGAACTACGCCTACCCGTCTCTCGACCGGCTGCCCCACGCGCTGCGCCGCCCGGAGAACGCCGAGGAGTTCGTGGCCCTCACCCGGCTCGTGCACGAGACGCCGGGGCCCGTCCTCTCCGAGAACCTGAGCCTCCTCGTCCTCGACCGCCGGCCCGTGCTCCTCGAACCGTTCGGGGTGCAGCTGATCGCCGAGCGCGGCCTCTTCCAGCCCGACCGCCTGGTGCGGGACTGCGAGGCGGGCCTCTTCCCGCTCGTCGTGGCCGAGCACCGCATGTGGGAGATCCCCGGCTTCGGCGAGTGTCTCGAGCGGCGCTACGAGCCCGTGGCCGACCTGGGGCCCTACCAGGCCCTGCGGCCGCGCGCAGCCGCGCCTCCCGCGCCCTGAGGCGGTGGCAGGCTGTCGCTAGCTGTTAGGCCTTCGCCAGGAACGCTGGGACGTCGGCGGCGGCGAGGGGCGGGCTGAGCAGGTAGCCCTGCAGGCCGGTACAGTCGTGCGACTCGAGGAACGCGCGCTGCGCCTCGGTCTCGACGCCCTCCGCCACCACCTCGAGGCCGAGGCTGCGGCCCAGGCCGAGGATCGCCACGACGTGGGCGGCCTGCTCGGCGTCGCCGGGAAGCCCCGACACGAGCGAGCGGTCGATCTTGAGGCGGCGGAAGCCGAGGTCCCGGATCCGCCGGATCGAGAAGTAGCCCGGTGCCGAAGTCGTCGAGGGCCAGCTGCACGCCGAGCTCGCGCAGCTGGCGCAGCCTCTCCGTCGTCTCCTCGCCCTCGGTCATCACCGTCGACTCGGTGAGGTCCAGCTCGAGGCGCGCGGCCTGGAGGCCGCTCTTCTCCAGGGCTTCCTCGACGGAGTCGACCAGGTTCGGCTGGAGGAACTGCCGGGCCGAGAGGTTGACGACGACCCGCACGTCGTCGCGCTCGAGCGAGGCGGCGAAGCGGGTCGCGCCGCGCAGGACGCCGGCGCCGATCGGGAGGATGAGCCCGCTCTCCTCGGCCTGGGCGATGAAGGAGGCGGGCGCCACGAGACCGAGCTTGGGGTGCCGCCACCGCAGGAGGGCCTCGAGCGACGGGGGCCCTTCGCGGTGCACCACCGGCAGGTAGACGATCTCGAACTCGTCCCGCTCCAGGGCCACCCGCAGGTTGTCGAGGAGGAGCATGCGCTCGAGGGCGCGCTCGCTCATCTCCGCGGTGAAGAAGCGGTAGGTGTTCTTGCCTTCCTGCTTCGAGCGGTACATCGCGAGGTCGGCGTTCCGGAGCAGCGTGTCGGCGTCGGTGCCGTCGTCCGGGTACACGCTGATGCCCGCGCTCGCGCTCAAGGCCACCTCGTGGTTCGTCGGCCCGGCAGGGGCGGGCGAGGCGGTCGAGGAGCGCCCGGGCCACGAGGGCGGCGTCGTCGGCGCGGGCGAGGTTCTGCACGAGGACGGTGAACTCGTCGCCCCCGATGCGGGCGACGAGGTCGGAGCTGCGCGTCCCGCCGCGCAGCCGCTCGGCCATCGTCTGCAGGACGGTGTCTCCGGCGGCGTGGCCGAGCCCGTCGTTCACCGCCTTGAAGCCGTCGAGGTCGAGGAAGACGAGGGCGCTGCGCGTGCGCTGCCGGCCCGCGCGCGAGAGCGTGCGCTCCAGGGTGTCGAGGAAGAACGAGCGGTTGGGGAGGCCGGTCAGGCTGTCGTAGCGGGCGAAGCGCTGGAGGTCCGCCTCGGCCCGCTGCCGCTTGAGGAAGAGGGCGAAGAGGCTGCCGATGTCGGCGAGGGCCGGGACCCAGTCGGCCTCCCGCGAGCGCGCCCGCTCGCACCTCACCTCGAGCACCCCGAGGACCTGCCCCCCCACGCGGACGGGCACGGCGAGCGTCGACGCCGGCCCCGCGGTCGGGCGGTCCTGCCCAGGCCGCGACCCCGTCCTCGAGGGTGCGGCGCGCGAGGGTGTCGTCGGGGGGGGCCGGCAACAGGGCGGCGGAAGCCCTGGACGAGATCCCGGCGAGAGCCGGCTCGGGCGGATCGCCTTCCGCCACCCAGAGCCGGGCCTCCGTGCAGCCGAGGCCGTGCACGAGGGCGTCGAGCACGGTGGGAGCGGCCTCCGTCAGCGACAGCGAGGCGGTGAGGGCCTGGGTCGCGCGCTGGCGCGCGGCGGCGAGGCGCTCGCCGCGTCGGCGGTCGGTGAGGTCGCGGATGTAGGCGGTGAGGATGACCCTGCCCTTCACGTAGGCCGGGACCACGACCGACCTCGACCGGCACCAGCGAGCCGTCGGCCCGCATCGCGGTCGCCTCGCGCCGGCGACCGAGGTCGGCGTTCTCCCCGGTCAGGACGAAGTCGCGCAGCTGGCGACGCAGCTCGTCGCGCAGGGCGGGGGGCACGATGGTGTCGGCGACTTCGCGGCCGAGGATCTCGGAGCGCGTGTAGCCGAACAGCCGCCGGGCCGCGGCGTTGAACTCGATGACGCGCCCGTCGTGGTCGGCGGTGAGGATGCAGTCGAGCGCGGAGTCGAGGATGAGCGCCTTCCTGATCTCGCTCGCCCGCAGCTCCTCCTCCCACTCGCGCGCCTCCTCGAACGGGCGCACGGTGAGGGGAAGGACGGCGGCCGGGGCGCCGGGGCGGTCGGGCTGCGGCCTCGGCCTCGACGAACGCGGTGATGCGCTCGCGGGCGTCGCCCCGGTAGACGAGGAACTCGATCCCCACGCGGAAGAGGCCGCTCCTCCTCGCCGGCCAGGCGCACCACCTGGCCCACCACGGCCACCGGGGAAGACTCGCCGGGGAGGTCGAGGGTCAGCCCCACCTTCGTCCCGAGCTCGAGCTCGCGCGGGCTCTCGAGGAGGACACCGCGGGCCCCGATGTTGACGACCGAGCCGTCGTCCTCGTCGGCGCTCGCTGACGAAGCGCGACCAGTCGCGCAGCCGCACCGGGAAGCGCTGGTTCCGGCGGGCGGGAACGCTCAGGAGCTCCTCGAGCCGCCGGTCCCAGAGGAACGGGTCCACGGGGAGCGTGATGACGGCGTTGGCGCCGGCGACGGCGAGCTCGGTCTCGGCCTCGGGCGGGTCGGTCCGGTTGAGCCAGACGATCGCGGTGGGCCGGGTCACCTCGTTCTCGCGGAGCTCGCGAACGAGGGCGACGGCCTCCGCCCGCGGCAGGTCGATCACGATCATGTGCGGCCGGGCCTTCTCGGCGGCCTCGATCGCCCGTCCGGCCTTCTCGACGTGGACGCGGTCGATGTCCGGGCGTCCGAGGACGGTGGGGCCGAGCGCGCCGGAGAGGCTCTCCGGGCCGACGACGAGGACCTTGAGCACCGGTCGAAGTCTAGCCGGAATCGGAGCCGATCGCACCGTGCGGCGCGGCGCGGCTCTGATGCCGGCCACCCCCGCCGCGAGCGCCCGGCCGGCGACCGCTCGCCGGCGGGCCCTTGAAGGTCCCACGGTCGGAGAGGATGGCGCACGCGGCGGGCTACAATAGCCACGCTCGCGATGACGACCCTCGGCCCCGGCAGCACGTTCTCGCACTACCGAATCGTCGACACGCTGGGCCAGGGAGGCCAGGCCACCGCCTTCAAGGCCGACGACCTGCGGCTCGGCCGCACCGTCGTCATCAAGGCCCTCCGGCCCGATCTCGCCTCGAGCGAGACCGCGCGGCGGCGCTTCGAGCGCGAGGCGGTCCTCTGCTCCGCTCTCGACAACCCGCACATCCAGGCCGTCTACGACTTCGGGGAGACGGACGGGCTCTACTACATCGTGCTGCAGTACGTGGAGGGCCCGACCCTCAAGCAGTTCATGGACGGACGGCCGCTCGAGACGCTCTCCGCGCTCTCGATCGCGATCCAGCTCGCCGACGCCCTCGCGGTGGCCCACGCGGTGCGGCATCGTCCACCGCGACCTGAAGCCCGCCAACATCATCGTCGGGCCCGGGGGGCAGGCGAGGATCCTCGACTTCGGCCTCGCCAAGATGCTCGTGCCGGACGCCGCCGAGGCCGGCGGGCCGCCGACGCCGAAGACCGACGACCCCCTGACCGACATCGGCGTGCCCTACGGCTCGATGGGCTACAGCTCCCCGGAGCAGGCCTCGGGCCAGGCCGCCGACCACCGCACCGACGTGTTCAGCCTGGGCGTCGTGCTCTACGAGATGGTCACCGGCGTAGCGCCTTTCCGCGGCCGCCACGCGGTCGAGGTCCTGAACGCGGTGATCAACGCGACCCCGCGGCCGATCACCGACCTGAACCCGCGCGCCCTCCCCGCCCTCCAGCCGATCCTCGACCGGGCGATGGCCAAGGCGCCGCGCGACCGGTACCAGACGATGGCCGCCTTCCGCGACGAGCTGAAGGCCCTCATGCGGCGCCTCACCCGCGAGACCGGTGTCGTGCCGACGGAGGCGACGGCGACCCTCCTCGAGCCGCAGCGGGCCCGCGCCGCCTGGTCGCTCTCCGACACGCTCGGCCGCGTGCTGGGCCGGCTGCAGCCGGCGGCGGCGCGCGGGAGGGAGCCCCGCTCCGGGCCGACCGACGGCCGGGGTCTCGCCCTCCCGCCCTCCCACCTGGGGCAGCGAGAAGCGTCCCACCCTCGCCGTCCTCCCCTTCCGCAACCTCGCCGGGAACCCCGACGCCGCCTTCTACGAGTTCTCGCTGGCCGACGGCGTCATCACCGAGCTCGCCAACGTCAAGTCGCTCGTGGTGCGCCCCTCGGCCTACATCGCGCCGTACGTCGGGCAGAGCGTCGATCCCCAGAAGGTCGGCGAGGATCTCGCGGCGAGCCTCGTGCTCTGCGGCGGCTTCATCCGGACCCCGGAGCGGATGCGGGTCACCGCCCAGCTCCTCGAGGCGGCGACCGGCCACATCCTCTGGAGCGACAAGGTCGACCTCCTGTCCCGCGACCTCCTCGACGTCCAGGACGAGATCGCGGAGCGGCTCCTGGCCGGGCTCCGGCTCCGCCTGACCGCGGAGGAGCAGCAGCAGATCGACCGGCCGCTCACCCACAGCCCGGAGGCCTACGAGTTCTACCTGCGCGGCCGCGACGCCCTCTTCCGCTACCTCCTGCGCACCCACGACGAGGTCGACCTCGACCAGGCGGTCAAGATGATGCACGAGGCGATCGGCCTCGACCCGGAGTTCGCGCGGGCCCACGCCACCCTCGGCCGGTGCTACGTGCTCTACGCGCAGGGCTGGGGCGGTTCCGAGAACTTCGTGCTGGCCGAGCGCTCGCTCAAGCACGCCCTCGCCATCGACCCCACCCTCGTGAACGCGCGCCTGCAGATGGTCTACGTGGACATGCACCACGGGGACAAGGACAAGGCCCACGCCCGGGTGGAGGAGCTGCTGAAGGAGGCCCCGGACGACCCGTCCGTGCTCTTCGTGGCCGCCATGGTCCACCGCCTGGACGGGCTCTACGAGCGGGCCCTGCGCCTCTACGACCGCCTGCTGGCGGTCAATCCGAAGGACGTCGTCCTCGTGGCCTTCAACAAGGCGCGGATCTTCACCCACCAGGGCCGGTTCGAGGAGGCGGTGGCCGAGATCGAGAAGGGGCCGGGCGGCGGAGCCCGAGCACCCCCTGCTCAAGACCTTCCTCGCGGTGGCCCTCTTCAACCAGGGCATGGTCGACGACGCGCAGGCGCTCCTCGAGGACGTGCTCCGGCAGAACCCGCACTTCGACGGGCTGCTGCCGCTCCTCGGCTGGTGCCTCTCCGCCCGCGGCCAGCACGAGCAGGCCCGGGCCCTCGTCACCGACCGCGTCCGCGAGATCGCGAGCGCCGACCACGACATCGCGTTCTGGCTCGCCTCGTTCTACGCGATGGAGGGAATGACCGACGACGCGCTCGAGTGGGTGCGCCTCGCGGTCCGGATCGGCAACGAGAACTACCCCCTCTTCGCCCACACCCCGAAGCTCGACCCCCTCCGCGCCGATCCTCGCTTCGCCGAGCTCCTCGAGGAGCTGCGGCGGCGATGGGAGGCGCGCCGCCGCGAGGAGGAGAAGGAGACCGCATGAGCGCTCCCGAGGACCTGCTCGAGAGGATCCGCCTCCGCCTCGACGAGAGCTTCGTCGGGATCGGCGAGGTCGTGGCGGAGCTGCAGCCCGCCGACGTCGCCGACCTCGTCAACCAGCTCACCCGGCAGGAAGCGGCCGCGGTGATGAGCATGCTGGCGGTGCCCCGGGCGGTCGAGGTCTTCGACCAGCCCACCCTCAACCGCCGCAGCGCGATCCTCGAGCAGATGGACCCGGGCCGGGCGGCGCAGATCCTCGAGGGGCTCTCCTCCGACGAGCGCACGTTCGTCGTGCGCGGCATGGGCGAATACGGCCGGCGCCGCCTGCTCCCGAAGCTGTCGGCCGAGGTCCGGGCCGAGGTCGAGCGGCTGCTCCAGTACCCGCCGCACAGCGCCGGCGGCATCATGACGACCGAGTTCGTCCGGCTCGAGCCGAGATGGACGGTCGGAGAGTGCCTGAAGCACGTCCGCTCGGTGGCCCGCGAGAAGGAGTCGATCTACGCCGGCTACGTGATGGAGCCGGGGACCGGGCGCCTCCTCGGCTCGGTGTCGCTCCGCGACCTCGTGATGGCCGAGCTCGATCAGCCCGTCGAGAAGGTGATGCGGAAGAAGCCGGTGACGGTCAGCGCCCTCGACGACCGGGAGGCGGTCGCGGCGAAGATCGCCAAGTACAACCTGCTGGCGGTGCCCGTCCTCGAGAAGGACGGCAGCGTGGTCGGCTTCGTCACCGTGGACGACGTCGTCGACGTCATGATCGAGGAGGGCACGGAGGACGTCCTGCGCATGGGCGCCGTCGAGCCCGGCGGCATGGACGAGCCGTACGTGGCCACTCCCTTCTGGATGCTCGTGCGCAAGCGGGCGGGCTGGCTCATCATCCTCTTCCTGAGCGAGATGCTGACCGCCACCGCGATGGGCCGCTTCGAGGAGGAGATCGCCCGCGCCGTGGTGCTCGCCCTCTTCGTGCCGCTCATCATCTCGAGCGGCGGCAACTCCGGCTCCCAGGCCGCCTCTCTCATCATCCGCGCCCTGGCGGTGGGCGAGCTCCGCGTGCGGGACTGGTGGCTGGTGATGCGTCGCGAGTTCTTCTCCGGGCTCACGCTCGGCAGCGTCCTCGGCTTCGTCGGCTTCCTGCGCATCACGGTGTGGTCCCTGGTGGCGCCGCAGACCTACGGTCCGCACTGGCCGCTGGTGGCGTTGACGATCTGGGTGTCGCTGATCGGAGTGGTGATGTGGGGCACCTTGTCCGGCTCGCTGCTTCCCGCTCGTCCTGAAGAGGGTCGGCCTCGACCCGGCGGTCTCCTCCGCCCCCTTCGTGGCCACGCTCGTGGACGTCACCGGCATCGTCATCTACTTCCAGGTGGCGGCGCAGATCCTCCGCGGCACGCTGCTCTGACGCGCCGCCGACGCGGCGGCCGGCGGCCACGTCTCGTGCGTCCTGAGGATGAAGGTGGCCGGGCGCTACGTCGAGACCGACGGCTCCACGGTCTTCAAGTGGTCGGACGGCAGCGCCCTCGACCCCTATTCGATCGTCGCGGGTGACAAGGCGTACGTCGAGGGGTGGAGCAAGCCCGAGGGGTACGTGCTGGCCGCCAAGGTCGCGGGGGACAAGCGCTGACGCGGACGCCGATCCTGGGCCGCGGCGGGGGCCACCAGTCGCGGCCCTTCGCGCCTCGTGGAGCGGCGCCACGGGGACTGGAGAAGCATCGACGGCTTCGCCTGAACTCGGCGTTCTTGGTCTTGGGGGTGCTTCGCACCCCCCAAACCCCCCGTATCGGCGGTGGGCGCGAGGCTAGCCCGGGTCCTCGCGGTTATACTCACGCGCACTTCACCAGGAGGACCCGGGCCCTCATGAATCGGCTCGTTTCGCTGCTCGCCTGGCTGGCCGTCGCTCTCGCAGGGGCGGGCGCCCTCGGCGCCATCGCCCTCCGGCGCGGCGAGCCCGTCAACGGCCTCTTCTTCGTGGTGGGCGCCGGGTGCACGTACCTCGTCGCCTACCGCTTCTACTCGGCTTTCCTCGCCGCGCGGGTCCTCTCGCTCGACGCCACCCGCGCGACGCCGGCGGAGCGGCTCGACGACGGACGCGACTTCGTGCCCACGAACCGCTGGGTGGTGCTGGGCCACCACTTCGCGGCGATCGCGGGTCCGGGGCCGCTCGTCGGCCCCACCCTCGCCGCGCAGTTCGGCTACCTGCCGGGGACGCTCTGGCTCGTGGCGGGGGCGGTGCTCGGCGGCTGCGTGCAGGACTTCGTGATCCTCTTCTTCTCGCTGCGCCGCGACGGCCGCTCGCTCGGCCAGATGGCGCGCGACGAGGTGGGCCGGCGCGCGGGGCTCCTGGCCATGGCTTCGGTCCTCGCGATCATGGTCATCCTGCTCGCGGTGGTGGCCCTCGTGGTGGTGAACGCGCTCAAGCACTCGCCCTGGGGCGCCTTCACCATCGCCATGACCATCCCGATCGCCATGCTCATGGGCCTCTACATGCGCTTCTGGCGGCCGGGGCGGGTCATGGAGGCTTCCGCCATCGGCTTCGTCCTCATCCTCCTCGCCGTGGTGGCCGGCCAGTGGGTCGCGCGGTCGCCGGAGTGGGCGCCCGTCTTCACCCTCACCGGCACGACCCTGGCCATCGTCGTCATCGTCTACGGCTTCGCCGCGTCGGCGCTGCCGGTGTGGCTGCTCCTCGCCCCCCGCGACTACCTCTCGGCCTTCATCAAGGTGGGGGTGGTGCTCGCCCTCGCCGCCGGCATCCTGCTCGTCCGCCCGACCATCCAGATGCCGGCCCTCACCCGCTTCGTGGACGGCACCGGCCCCGTCTTCGCGGGAACGATCTTCCCGTTCTGCTTCATCACCATCGCCTGCGGCGCCGTCTCCGGCTTCCACGCCCTCATCGCCTCCGGCACCACGCCGAAGCTGCTCACGCGCGAGAGCGACGCCCGCCTCGTGGGCTACGGCTCGATGCTCATGGAGTCGTTCGTCGGCGTGATGGCGATGGTGGCGGCCTGCGCGCTCGAGCCCGGCGTCTACTTCGCGGTCAACAGCCCGGCCGGCATCGTGGGGACGACCGCGGAGCAGGCGGCGGCGACCATCTCCGGGCTGGGGCTTCCCCCTCGACCCCGCGACCATGCACCAGCTGGCGCGGAGCGTGGGCGAGGAGACCCTGCTCAACCGCACCGGCGGCGCGCCCTCGCTCGCGGTGGGCATGGCCCACATCTTCAGCGGCACGATCGGCGGCGAGCGCCTCCTCGGCATCTGGTACCACTTCGCGATCATGTTCGAGGCGCTCTTCATCCTGACCGTGCTCGACGCCGGGACGCGGGTGGGCCGCTTCATGGTCCAGGAGCTGCTGGGCCGGGCCTTTCCGCGGATCGCGCGCACGGGGACGTGGACGAGCACTCTCGTCACGAGCGGGATCATCGTGGGGGCGTGGGGCTACTTCCTCTACCAGGGCGTCCTCGACCCGCTCGGCGGCATCAACTCGCTGTGGCCCCTCTTCGGGATCGCCAACCAGATCCTCGCCTCCGTCGCCCTCGTGGTGGCGACGACCATCCTCATCAAGATGGGACGGACGCGCTACGTGTGGGTGACGCTCCTGCCCACCGCGTGGCTCGTGGCGGTGACGCTCACCGGGCAGCTGGCAGAAGGTCTTCCACGAGAGCCCGCGCATCGGGTTCCTCGCGCAGGCCCGCGCGCTGGAGCAGCAGATCGCCGACGGGCGCGTGCCCGAGGCGGAGGCGGCCCGGACGCGGCGCGTCGTCTTCAACAACCGTCTCGACGCGGCGGTGACCGGGTTCTTCGCGCTGCTGATCGTGGCCCTCCTCGTCGAGGCGGTGGTCGAGTGGTACCGCATCCTGACCGGGCAGAAGACCGGCGCTCCTCACCGAGAGCCCGTACGTGAGGACGAAGTGGGTGGAGGGCTCGTCGTGAGGCTGCGGGCCGTGACTGCGCGCGCTCTGGCGCCGGTTCCGCGAGTGGAGCGGCGACGCCGCCTACGAGACGTACCTTGCGCGGGCAGGAACCGGAAAGCCCCTCGACCGCGAGGCCTTCTACCTCGACTCGCTGCGCCGCCGCTACTCCCGCCCCACCCGCTGCTGCTGAAAAGGCGCCAGGAGCGGGCATTCCCATCTCCGTGTCTGGCCACCTATGCCGTGAAGCACGGCGCCGCTCAGGGCCATGATGCACCCCACCAGAATCGAGGATGTACGGCAACCGAGATCGGTTGAATCAATCTCGGGATAGCCTCGTCCATTGCCAGACCCCGCCGGCAATGCTGCGCGGGAGCCGCTGCCCAAGTTGACGCGCGACCATGCATAGCTGGCCACGGTGGTGCCCCTCGTGTGCAGCAAAGTAGCTCAGGAAGTGATGGAGGTCGGTCGGGAAGTTCTGCCAGGTCGCCCGCGGTACACGGCCACCGTGAGCACCTGCCTTGACCACAGGGCACGGGGCAGATGCTCGACGAGGAACACCGTCGCGCGGTCGTTCGTTCGCCACGCCGCGATCAGGCCAGCGGCATCTGCACTTCTCTCCACGCCCGTGCTCCCGTCGCACGTTGAGTGTACGCCGAACACCGAGGCTACGAAGCTCGAAGTTGGGTTGCCGCATTCCGCTGTCCGTTGACGTTTCCCTAAGCGGAGCCCAGTCTCGCCCGAACGGCCTCGACTACCTTCGGCCCAGACGGCAGTATGCCCAGAGCGGCCCAGGCCCCACCGTCAACCACTGTGTCGCCGTCGATGAGTACCTTGAACTGCCCGTACGGTCCACCGACCAGCTCGACCTCTGCCTTGAGTTCGCGCCGCAGTCGCGCCGCCACACGGACGGCGTGCAACCTGGTCACTCAATACGCGCAAGAGCGAACTTGAATTCGGGCCATGCGATCCCCCAATCGGGAGACATCCGGTCTCGCTGCCATCATCGTACGCCCTCTCCACCCCCGCATGTTCGCCGAACACTGGTGAGCTGCGAAGGTCCGAAGTTAACCGGGCTTCGTCTGCTTCATTGTTCGGCCGCCTCGCCTTCGGGGAGCCGCGCGCTTCCGGGAGCGCCTCGGTACCGCGGCGACGACGGCCCGCAGCTGGGTGTTGACGGCCTTCGAGTTCGGGCGAGCCTGCGCCGAATGGCCGATCAGGATCTCGCGGCGTTCGGACTGCTAAAGGTCAGGGTCGGTGTGGATCTTCGCCAGAGGGTCCTGGAATACGGTGACCACCCCTCGAACGAGACACCGTGTGCCCTGAAGTTGGCAGCCGCCTTGGTTGGATCCCACTCGAGGTCGGAGCGTCCATTGGCAAGCGTTCAGCCTAGCAGCACCGCCTGCCCAGTCCAATGAACGGGGCGGGGGAACAAGAGTCTAGCCCTCCCCCAGCGGACGCGTGGCGCGCGAAAGCCACGAGGCAATCCCCCAGACCAACAATCCCGCCGCGAGCCCGACAACGATGACTTCGCCCGCCAGGAACTCGAGCAGCCGGAATACCACACGGCCTTCCGAGGGATCGAAGAAGTGGGTCCTGTAACGCAAGACGACGCTCACGAGCGCCGCCAGAAAGATCCATAGCCGCCAGACCAAACCCAAAGCGAGTGCCGGAGCCAGGAGCTGCCGCGGGGAGGTGACGCCCATTCGCGGCCCGATGCCGCCGAGGTAGAGGCTGCTCAGAACCAGGCCCACGCTGGAGCTCAATGCCGAGGCTGTGGTGGGGGAAAGGTCCATGGCCTCTGCGGCGGAACGCAAGATGATCAGACTGCCCAAGACGGTTGCGGGCGCCACCGTGACGGGCCAGCGGTGAAGCAAGTATGGGATGGCCATCGCGCCGAGCGTGGTGAGGGAAGCGAAGGGGATCACCGCAACATGCTCGAAGACGTGAAACCAGAATCGGGGATAAAGGGGCGCGGAGGCGTGGGCGAAATGACTTCCCGGCAGTCGGAGTAGCCCCGAAATGAGCAGCGTCAGGGCCGTCCCCCCGCCCAGCACAGCGCTCAGGATGAATGCGGGGAATGCAAGTTGTCTGAATCTCGTCACGCCGCACACCGGCGCGACAGCGCCGACGTAGATGATCGCCAAAGCGCCGACCACGCTCGCTGAAAGGAAGCGGGTGGCGTCCAGCGGAACGCCGGCGGCTTCCAGCACGAATCGACCGAGGATCACCACGGCCAAGAGGATGGTCGGACCACGCAGCAATCGACGGTACCGCGGCCGCGCCGGCTCGGCCTCATGGATGGGTGACATGTGGGGCGTCCTTGGCGCCCGGCGCGAGTTGCCTCCGCCTGCTCATCGCGCTTAGGTCTGACGCGTCCTTAGGCTGTTCTGGGCCGGCAGTCAGCTGGCATGGCGAGACCCCCCGCTTGGTTGCGGCACCTCTGCTCCCTTGATGAGAAGCCAGAAGATTATCGGGAACTCTCCGAGAGAAAGCGGCATCATGGCCTGAGAAACAACGTGCTCATACGCAGGTAAGACGATGGATGTAACACTGCTCGTCACCAAGGCGATGCCGGCAACGATCAGCAGGATGCCCAGGACCCGCGGAAAGAAGCCCGACTTGACGACAAGGACGCCGAACGGAAAGAGCCAGAGACCCCAGAATGCAGCGGCGACGGTGTTTCCGTTGCTGTTCAAGGTGAGGAAGCCCAGCGCCAGAGCGTCGAGCTGAGGTTTCGTGAAGACCGCCAAGTAGTCGGCGCCACTCAAGAGTATTAGCGGTGCGATCTTGTTCAGTAGGGTGGCAAGGCCGATGCTGACCCCGACTGACACCAAGAGCACCATGAGCATGGCGTGCCACTTGTGGACGCCTTTGAGGAGGCTATACAGACTCACAACCAGGAAGATAAAGAGGACGAGAGAGACAAAGTCAGTCAGAATGGCAATGCGGTAGGTCAGCCCGGCAGCAACGATGTTGCGAGCCGTAGCTGTGGCATCCCCAGGAACGATGAAGCGGGGAAAGCCGTACATGTCGACGAGTCCCACTATAAGAAACAGGAAGTAGAGTGCTCCAGCTCGCCGCGCCACCGCTTTGGTTGAGTTCATATCGCCCCTCGGCCGCGTTTCGTCTCTCAGCTTCTCTACGAGTGAGGATCTCCACGAGTGTCATCGACGCCCAACTTCACATGGGTGGATGGCGTCAATTGCTGGTCAGCCGACCGGTGCGCCTCCGCTCGCGCTTGGGAACCACCCACCACTCGCGGGCATTATCGCCGTCATTTGATCCGATGGGCGAGGCTCTCTGCCGGTGCGACTTGCCTGGATTCGAGGCGCCCGGACCCTGGGATTGGTGGTTGCAGACGGTCAACCTGGCTTGACACCGAACTGGGCTCCGTGTCGTCGCATCGCGTAACGTGTTCCTGGAACCGAGGACCTGCAAGAGCACCTTGCCCTCATTGGCGAGGTGAAGCCGGTCAGCACGGTCGTGGACGAGCAGGGGAGGACGAGTCCGTTGGCGGCGCTGGAGCACCTGCGGACGCGCGAGAGAACCCGTCACTATTCCTATCGAACGGAGTACACGTACGCGGACCGGGTGCCGTGACGAGGCGAGGAGCCGCTCAGAGGAGCCGGACCGAGTGGCTCTTCACGGCGAGCCAGACCGGGCCTCCCGGCCGAAGACCGAGCGACGCCACGGCGGCGGGTGTGATCCGCGCGAGGATCTCGCCGCCGCCCGCGTCGAGGGTGCATCGCAGCGTGACGTCCACTCCGGTGCGAGCGATCGCCAGGAGGCGCCCGGCGTACGCGTTGCGGGCGGACAGCCCGGTCACCGGCCCCGTCGCAACGAGCACGTCTTCGGCGCGGATCGCGAGGGTCACCGGCGTCCCCGGAGGCCGCTCGGCGGAGAGCGTCACCCCCACGTCCAGGCCCGTCTTCGTGCGAACCCGCGTGATCCCGCCCGCCTCGTCGTGCGAGACGACGCGCGCGGGGAACAGGTTCTCGATCCCCGCTTCCGCCTCCGCCGCGAGCGCCGGGGTGCCCAGGAGGGCGCGAGGCTCCCCCGCCGCCTCCACCCGGCCTTCGCGCATCACCACGAGGTGCGAGGCCACCGCCAGCGCCTCGCCGACGTTGTGGGTGACGTAGAGGCAAGGCAGGGACCACTCGTCGCGGACCCGCAGGAGCCAGGGCAGCACGCGTTCCCGCAGCCGCACGTCGAGCGCGCCGAGAGGCTCGTCGAGCAGGAGGAGGCGCGGCCGGGTGGCCAGCGCACGGGCGAGCGCCGCCCGCTGCCGCTCGCCTCCCGAGAGCGTGAGCGGCCGGCGGTCGAGGAGCGGTCGGATCTCGAGCGTGTCGATCGCGGCGTCGACGGCCCCGGGGTCGGCGCGGGCCCCGAACCGCACGTTCTCGAGGACGCTCAGGTGGGGAAAGAGGCCCGAGTCCTGCGGCACGTAGCCCACGCGCCTCCTCTCGGGCGGAAGAGCCACCCCGCGCGCCGTGTCGAGGAGGGTCTCGCCACCCACCGCGACGCGTCCCTTCGCGCCGCGCAGGCCGGCGACCGACTCCAGGAGCGACGTCTTGCCCGCGCCGGAGGGCCCGAGGATCGCGGTCACCCCGGCGGGGAAGGCGGCCTCGACGCGCAGGGAGAAGCGCGCCAGCGGGAGGGTCAGGTCGAGCTCGACGACACCGGCGGCGATCACGTGCGTCCCGCTCTCGAGGGCGCCCCCACGGCGCTCGATTCTAGCGCAACCCCCCGCTCACCGCCGGGATCAGGAGGACCTTCAGTAGGTCGGCATCGACGGGTCCACCTCGCGGGCCCAGGCCAGCACTCCGCCCCGCAGGTTCAGGAGACGTCGGAACCCGGCGTTCCTGAGGAGCGCCACCGCCTTCGCCGAGCGCACCCCGGACTTGCAGTGCAGGACGTACGTGCGCGAGGAATCGAACTCGTGGAGCCGCCCGGCCAGCGTGCCCAGGGGCAGGAGGCGGGCTCCCTCGATCCGGCAGATCGCCCACTCGTGCGGTTCGCGGACGTCGACGATGCTCGAGGCTCTCGCCCGATTCCATCCGGCGCTTCAGCTCCCGGGCGGTGATCTCCTCGACCGGCCCTTCGTCCTCGCCCCGCCCGGTCCCGCAGAAGGCCGGGTAGTCCTGGAGCTCGCGGATCGTGGGCGCTTCTCCGCACAGCGGGCACGAAGGGTCCCGCCGCAGCTTCAGCTCCTCGAAGCTCATCGCGAGCGCGTCGTAGAGGAGGAGCCGCCCGACCAGCGGCTCGCCGATCCCGAGCAGGATCTTGATCGCCTCCGTGGCCTGGATGCCGCCCACGACCCCGGGAAGGATGCCGAGCACTCCCCCTTCGGCGCAGCTCGGCACGAGGCCCGGAGGCGGCGGCTCGGGGTAGAGACAGCGGTAGCACGGCCCGCGGTCGGGCCAGAAGACGCTGGCCTGGCCCTCGAAGCGGAAGATCGAGCCGTAGACGTTGGGCTTCTTCAGGAAGTAGCAGGCGTCGTTGGTGAGGTAGCGTGTCTCGAAGTTGTCGGTGCCGTCGACCACGACGTCGTAGCCCCCCATCACCTCGAGCGCGTTCTCGCGGGTGAGGGCGACGGCGTGCGGCTCGATCGCGCACGTGGGGATTGAGGGCGGTGAGCCGCGCCGTAGCGCTCTCCAGCTTGGGACGTCCCACCCAGCTCGTGTCGTGGAGGATCTGGCGCTGCAGGTTGCTCTCGTCCACGACGTCGAAGTCCACGATGCCGATCCGCCCCACGCCGGCGGCGGTCAGGTAGAGCGCGGCCGGGCGAGCCGAGCCCGCCCGCTCCGACGAGCAGCACGCTCGAGCGCTTCAGCCGCCGCTGCCCCTCGATCGTCACCTCGGGCATGATGAGGTGGCGCGAGTAGCGGGCGATCTCCTCCTTCGGAGCTCGGCTCCGCCGGCGGCCGGCGCCGGCGCCGGCGCCGCGCTCGCCGGGCGATCGGCGCCCCCCGCGATCGCGGGGACGATCGCGAGCTCGTCGCCGTCGGCGAGGCACGTGTCGAGACCCGCGCGTGTGCGCACGTCCTCGCCGTTCAGGTAGAGGTTGACGAAGCTGCGCAGCCGGCCGTCGTCTCCCATCAGGTGCCGGCGAAGCTCGGGCGACTCGGCGACGAGGGCGGCGAGGACGGCGGCGACCGTCCCGCCGCTCGTCGCCACCTCGGCGCGGCCGCCGGCGTAGGGCCGGAGCGGGCGTGGGGATCCGGACTCGGACGGGCATGAGTCTCCTTTCGTTCACTCCACGGCGATGGCGAGGTCGAGCTGCCGGAAGGGCAGCTCGGGCCCCGGCACGTCCCAGGCGGTGATCTCGCGCGGCTCCCCGTGCTCGACCGCGATCACCAGCGTCAGCAGGCCGGCCCAGGCGTAGTCGCGGTCGGTTACCGACGGCCGGGCCGGGTGGTCCGGGTGGCTGTGCCAGAAGCCGAGCAGCTTGAGGCCCCGCGCGTCGGCCGATTCCTCGACCGCGAGGTAGTCGCGGGGCGACACGGTGAAGCGCGTGCGCGGGCTCTCGGTCTCTTCGTTGGCCAGGGCGAGCGTCTCGCTCACCTCTCCTTCCACCCGCCCGAGGAGCGCGCCGCAGCCCTCGTGGGGATAGGAGCGCGCGGCCTCCCGCCGGATCGCCTCGTGGGCGTTCCGGGCGAGGCGGATGGCCGGCGCGCCGCTCGCGCTCACGTCTCCCCCCAGAACCGGTCCGACAGATAGCGTTCGCCGCCGTCGGGGAGGATCACGACCGCCGTGCGCGCGCCCATCTCCCGCCCGGCCGAAAGCGCGGCGACGACCGCCGCCCCGCTCGAGGGTCCCACGAAGAGGCCCTCCTCACGAGCGAGTCGGCGGGTCATCTCGTGGGCGTCCTCGGTAGGGACTCCGACCCGGGCGTCGGCGAGAGCCGGATCGTAGATCGCGGGGACGAGCGCCGTGGCCATGTGCTTCAGCCCCTCGAGGCCGTGGAACGGCCCGTCGGGCTCGACGGAGACGAGGCGCGTGGCGGGGCTCGCGCGCCGCAGGAAGCGCCCGGTGCCGACGAACGTCCCGCTCGTCCCGAGGCCGGCCACGAAGAGGTCGAGCCGTCGGCCCCGGAGCTGATCCAGGATCTCGGGGCCGGTGGTGTGCTCGTGGGCGGCGGGGTTTCTCGGGTTTCCGTACTGGTCGGCGTGGAAGTAGAGGTCCGGGCGCTCGGCGAACATCTCGCGCGCCCGGCGGATCGCTCCGTCCGAGCCTTCGAGGGGGTCCGTCTCGACGACGTCGCAACCGTAGGCGCGCAGGATCCGAAGACGCTCGGGGCTCGCGGAGCCCGGCACGCAGAGGGTCACGCCGAAGCCGAGGGCGGCGCCCAGCATCGCGTAGGCGATGCCTGTGTTCCCGCTCGTCGCGTCGAGGAGACGCCGGGAGGGCAGATCGCCCCCCCGGATCGCCTCCATGACGATGGCGCGCGCCGCGCGGTCCTTCACGCTGCCCCCGGGGTTCGCGCTCTCCACCTTCGCGAAGACGTACGGACCGCCCCCGCCGGCGACGCGCCGTAGCTCGACGAGCGGCGTCCGGCCGATGCGCGCGAGCAAGGGATGGCAGAGAAGGTCCGCGCTCCGGCCGCCTGAGCCCAGTCGGCTTCCGACCCGGACGTGCACCTCGCGACTCCCACCCCCGAGAAAGCGAAAGGCCCATCACCGGGGGGTGATGGGCCTCGCGACGGGAACGCTCGGGACAACCTACCCGGCGCCCGCGTAGACGGGCCCCTGCCCGCGACAACACGGCCGCTGGCGGGTTCCGCACACCCTCATACTTGACAAACTAGTCAAGATACCTGCCGCTGTCAAGCGCCTCGCCCTTCACGCATCCTCCGTCCGGCTCCGCCGGCGAACGACCCACTCCGTGGCCCAGAGGGCGGCAAAGGCCAGGGCCACGGTCACCGCCGCGAGCCCCATGGCGCGCTCGTCCCGCCCGAGCTGGGTCTCGTGGAAGATCGCGAGGGCCAGGGTCTGCGTGCGGCCCGGGATGTTGCCGGCGACCATGATGGTCGCCCCGAACTCGCCGAGCGCGCGGGAAAAGGCGAGGACGGTGCCGGCCAGGACACCGCGCCAGGCGAGGGGCAGGCTGACGCGGAAGAAGGCAGCGGCCGGGCTGCAGCCGAGCGTCCGCGCGAGGCCGACGAGACGCGGGTCCACCTCCTCGAAGGCGGTGCGCGCCGAGCGCACCAGGAGGGGGAAGGACATGACCGCCGTGGCCAGCACCACGGCCTTCCAGGTGAACACGACCTCCACCCCGTGCGCGGCGAGCCAGGCGCCGAGGGGCCGGTTGCGGCCCAGGAGCTCGAGCAGGAGGAGGCCCACCGCGGTCGGGGGCAGGACGAGGGGCAGGGCGAGGAGGGTCTCGAGGGCGCTTCGCCCCGGGCCCCGGTAACCGGCGAGGAAGAAAGCAGCCGCGACACCCGGCACCAGGATGGCGGCCGTGGCCGTGGCCGCCATCTGCAGGGTGAAGACGACGACCTGGAGGTCCCCCGCGTCCATCACCCTCTTCACCGTGCCGGGAGGAACTCGAACCCGAGCCGCTCGAACACCTCGCGCGCCGTCCGCGTTTGCAGATGCTCGTAGAAGGCCCGGGCCGCGGGCCCGCGCGCGCCGGCGAGGAGCGCCGCCGGGTAGACGATGCGCGGCGCCTCCCCCGCGGGCACCTCCAGCGCGACGCGCACGCGTCGCGAGATGGCCGCGTCCGTGCGGTAGACGATCCCTGCGTCCGCGTTCCCCGACTCGACCGCGGCGAGCGCCGCCCGCACGTCGAGGGTGGGCACGACCCGGTCCCGCACGCGCTCCCAGAGGCCCCGTTTCTCGAGCCACTGCCGGGCGTAGATTCCCGCCGGCACCGCCTGGGGGTCGCCGAGGGCGAGCCGGCGCACGCCGACGAGGTCCTCCGGTGTGGCCGGCCTCGCCAAAGCCGCCGCGGGGACGACGACCACGAGGCGGTTCGACAGGAGGTCTACGCGGTCCGCCGCGCGGACGAGCCCGGCCCGCTCCACCTCGTCCATCCTCTCGGCGCTGGCCGAGACGAAGACGTCCGCCGGAGCCCCGGCCCGGATCTGCCGGGCGAGGTCGTTCGAGCCCCCGAAGCTCAGGACGACCCGGAGCCCGCTGCGCGCTTCGAAGTCCCTCCCGATCTCGCCGAGCGCGTCCGCGAGGCTCGCCGCCGCGAACACCACGACCTCCCCGCCCGCGGCGGAGGGGGACGGCCGCGAGCCGGCGAGCACGATGGTCAGCGCCACGGCGAGAGACGGCGTTCCGTGTCAAGCCTCCCGGACCACCTGGAGGAGGTCGGAGAGGAGAGCATACGCCGTCTGGTCCACGGTCGCCCCGCGCTCGAAGACGCCGATCTCGCCCATGAGGTCGGTCTCGAGGACGAGCGCGGCGTCGGGCCCGGAGCCGGAGAGCGGGTCGCCGAACGGGATGCGCTCCGGCGCGACGCTCACGCGCACGCGGCCCTTCCGCCGCACGCCCCGCACGACGAGGCGCAGCCGCGTCTCCGGCGCGCACGGCGCGCCGCGCGTCGAGCCCGGTGAGGCCCGCGATCCCGCGCCGTCGCACCTGCGACGGCCGGATGGAGGCACCCATGAGGGCGTTGGCGAGCGCGCAGCCCTTCACCGCCGCGTCCCAGCCCTCGAGGTCGTTCCGCGGGTCGGCCTCGGCGATGCCGAGCGCCTGGGCCTCCTTCAGCGCGGCGCTGGCCGTGAGGCCCTCCTCCATGCGCGAGAGGACGAGGTTGGTCGTGCTGTTGAGCGTGCCCCGGAAGGAGAGGATGCGCGCGCCGCGCAGGCAGCGCTCGACGAGGTTGAAGACCGGCGTGCCGTCCATCACGGCGCCCTCGTGGAGGAAGAGGCGCTTCTTGCGGGCGGCGAGGGCCTTCAGCCGGCGGTGGGCGAAGGCGACCGGCCCCTTGTTCGCGGTGACGACGTGCATCCCGCGGCCGAGGGCCTGCCGCACGTGGTCGATCGCGGGCTCGGCCGCTCCGCGGATCGAGCGGTCGTGATCTCGATCAGGACGTCGGCCGGCACGCGGGCGATGAAGGCGCGCACGTCGCCGACACCGCCGGCCACGGTGCAGCGGCGTCGAGGGAGCGGCCCTTCGCCACAAGCCGCAGGGCGCGGCCGAGGTCGATACCGCGCGGGTCGACGGCGATGCCGTGGCGGGCGGTGGCGATGCCGGTGACGCGCACGCGCGCGCCTTCGGCGGCGCAGGGCCCGCGCGTACGGCCCGCGCAGCCGCTCGGCGAACCGGCGGCCGACGTTTCCGAACCCGACGAGAGCGACGCGGATGTCGCGGACCATGGGGCTCGCGATTGTAGCCGATGCGTGTGACGCGCTGTGCCGCCGCTGCCCGGGTTGCTGTCCGCCTCTCAGCTGGCCCGGCGGGCGATCGGGAGCTTCACGGCCCTCGGCCGGAGGGTGACCGTGACCTCGCTCTCGGTCGGCAGCAGGCTCGCCAGGGTCAGCTCGCCGAGCACCTGGTCCACGGCCTGCTGCAGGCCGCGCAGCACGGGACGGATCGAGCAGTCGCGCGTGTTGAGGCAGTGGCTCTCGACGCCGGCGTGGCGGTCGCAGAAGCCGGTGTCGAAGAGCCGACCGCCGAGGGCGGCGAGCACGTCGAGCGCCTTCACCTCCGCCGCCGTGCGCGCCAGGGTGTAGCCCCCCGCCTTCCCGCGGGTGCTCTTCACGAGCCCGGCCCGGCGCAGGATGCGCATGATCTTGGCCACGTTCGGGGCGGAGATGCCCTCCCGCTCGCTCATCTCGGCGATGGTGAGGCTCGCCCTCTCGCCGGCGCGGGCGAGCTGCAGCAGGCAGCGGAGGCCGTACTCCTCCTGTGAGCTCAGCTTCATGGCTACATCAACCCCAGCTGGAGGCGCGCGACGTCCGACATCATGCTCTGGTCCCAGGGCGGGTCGAGCACCACCTGCACGTCGGCCTCCTTCACTCCCGGGATGGCGAGGATCTTCTGCTGCACGTCCTGCCGCAGGAAGTCGCCCATGCCGCACCCCGGCGCGGTCAGCGTGAACTCGACCCGGACCTTCTCCCCCTCGCCGTCGAGCGGCTCGACCTCGCACTTGTAGACGAGGCCGAGGTCCACGATGTTGACGGGGATCTCGGGGTCGAAGCAGGTCTTGAGCTGCTCCCAGGCCAGGTCCTGGGTGGAGCGCCCCTTCGTGTCCTCGGCCGTCATCGGCAGGACCGGCTTCTCGCCGATCGCGTCGGCGTCCTGG
Organism: uncultured Acidobacteriota bacterium; assembly: GCA_963697835.1. Taxonomy (GTDB): domain Bacteria; phylum Acidobacteriota; class Vicinamibacteria; order Fen-336; family Fen-336; genus DATBSL01. The sequence continues at coordinate 2,378,684 of CAVOPG010000002.1, forward strand.
CCCTCGATGCGGACGAGGTAGCCGTGGTCCGTCATCGCGGTGTAGGAGCCGCCGAGCGCCTGGGTGATGAAGACGGTCGTGCCCGTGGTGAGGGTGATCCGGTCCCCGTAGGGGATCGCCGCCACCTCGACGTCGCGGGAGAGGGTCCGGGCCTCGCGCATCACCATGGCGCTACTCCGTCGAGGCCTTGTCGCCGCCCTCGAGGGCGGCCTTCATGGTGTGCCAGGGGAGCGACGCGCACTTCACCCGCATCGGGAACTCGTGGACCCCGGCGAAGACGGCGAGCTTGCCGAGCTCGGCCGAGGCGGTGGCCGCCTTCGAGGGGTCCGCGGTCACGAGGTCGTGGAAGCGCTCGAAGAGCGTCTCCACCTCGGCCACCGTCTTCCCCTTGAGCGCGTCCGTCATCATCGACGCCGAGGCGGTCGAGATGGAGCAGCCCGAGCCCTCGAAGCTCACGTCGCGCACCACGTCGCCTTCGACGTGGAGGTAGACGGTCGCCCGGTCGCCGCAGAGCGGGTTGTGCCCGTTCGCCTTCCGGTTCGCCTCCTGCATCCCGTGGAAGTTCCGCGGACGCTTGGAGTGGTCGAGGATCACCTCCTGGTAGAGCTCGCGCAGGTCGTCCATGCTTCTTTCATCGGGAGGGGTGCTGCGTCGCACCCCCCCGCGCCCCCCGCTCGCTTCGCGGGAGTGAATCCCGCTGCGCTCGCAGCACGTTGTCGTCATCGGAACATCTCCTGCACCTTGCGGAGGCCGCGGGCGAGGGCGTCGAGCTCCCCGCGCGTGTTGAAGCAGGCGAGCGAGGCCCGCGTGGTGGCGGGGATGCCGAAGCGGTCCATCACCGGCTGGGCGCAGTGGTGGCCGGTGCGCACCGCGATCCCCTCGTAGTCGAGGATCGTCCCCACGTCGTGGGGGTGGACGCCGTCGAGGACGAAGGAGAGGACGCCCGCCTTCTCGCGCGCGGTGCCGACGATCCGCAGCCCGGGGATCGCCTCCAGGAGCATCGTCCCGTAGCGCAGCAGGTCGTCCTCGTGGGCCGCGATCGCGTCGAGGCCGACCCTCTCCACCCAGTCGATCGCGGCCCCGAGCGCGATCCCCCCCGCGATGTTCGGGGTGCCCGCCTCGAGCTTGTAGGGCAGCTCGTTCCAGGTGGACTTCTCGAACGTGACGGACGCGATCATGTCGCCCCCGCCCTGCCAGGGCGGCATGGCCTCGAGGAGCGCGGCCCTCCCGTAGAGCGCGCCCACGCCGGACGGGCCGTAGACCTTGTGGCCGGAGAAGGCGTAGAAGTCGCAGCCGATCGCCCGCACGTCCACCGCGAGGTGCGGGGCCGCCTGTGCCCCGTCGACGACGACGACCGCGCCGGCGGCGTGGGCGAGCTCCGTCATGCGGCGCACGGGGTTGATCGTGCCCAGCGCGTTCGAGACGTGGGCCACCGAGACGATCCGGGTGCGGGGCGAGAGGAGCCGCTCGAAGGCGGCCATGTCCACCTCGCCCGTGTCGTCGATGGGGGCGACCCGTAGCGTGGCGCCCTTCTCCTCGCACAGGAGCTGCCAGGGCACGATGTTCGAGTGGTGCTCGAGGCCGGTGATGAGCACCTCGTCGCCGGCGCCGACGTGCTTGCGCCCGTAGGTCTGCGCCACGAGGTTGACGGCCTCGGTGGTGCCGCGCAGGAGGACGATCTCCCGGCTCTCCGCGGCGCCCAGGAAGCGCTGCACCTTCGCCCGCGCCTTCTCGTAGGCGTCGGTGGCGAGCATCGAGAGGTGGTGGACGCCGCGGTGGATGTTCGAGTAGGACCGCTCGTAGACCGCGCGCTCCGCGTCGATCACCGCCTGCGGCTTCTGCGCGCTCGCCGCCGAGTCGAGGTAGACGAGGGGCTTGCCGTGGACGGTCTCGCGCAGGATCGGGAACTCCCGGCGCACCGCGCGCGACGTCGAAGGCGGTAGCCGCGCTCGCCGCTTCGCTCATGGCAGCGCCTCCGCGAGGTCGGCGACACCGGGCAGGTGCGCCTGCAGGTGCCGCTCCACCGACCGGCGCAGCGGCTCGATCTCCATCTTCCGGACGAGGTCGCTGGCGAAGGCCCAGGTGAGGAGGCTCCGGGCCGCGGCCTCGCCGAGCCCGCGCGAGCGCAGGTAGAAGAGGGCGACCGGGTCGAGCTGGCCGGTGGTCGAGCCGTGCTTGCACTTGACGTCGTCGGCCAGGATCTCGAGCTGCGGGGTCGAGTGCACGAGCGCCTCGCGCGAGAGCAGGAGGTTCCGGTTCATCTGCAAGGCGTCGGTCTTCTGCGCGCCGGGGCGCACGACCACGAGGCCGTTGAAGACGCCGCGCGCCTGGCCGTCCACGATCCCCTTGTAGAGCTGCCGGCTCGAGCAGTGCGGCTTCGCGTGGTCGATCCGGGAGTGGGTGTCGGCGACGCGCCGGCCGTCGAGCACGAAGAGGCCGTTCAGCACGCAATCCCCGCCCTCGGCGTCGAAGCGCACGTCGATGTCGTTGCGGGAGAGCGCCGCCCCGAGCGCGATCCCGTGATCGGAGAAGCCGCGCGTCGCGCCCCAGCCGCGCGGCGAGCGTCGCCACGTGGAGCGCGTCCGCTCCCTCCTGCTGGAGCTTGTAGCGGTCCACGAAGGCGTTGTCCTCGACCACCACCTCGGTGACCGCGTTCGTGAGCGAGGGACATCCGCCGCGGCGAGGCGAAGGCTCTCGACGACCCGGCACTCGCTGCCCCGCCCGGCCACGACGAGGGTGCGCACGTACGAGACCGCGGGCGCGCCGTTCCCGGCCGAGAGATGCGCGACGAGGATCGGCTCCTGCAGGACGGTGCCGGGAGCGAGGAAGACGAAGGCGCCGTCCTCGGCGAAGGCCGTGTTGAGGTCGGCGAAGACGCCGGTCTGGCCGGCCGCCACGCGGCCGAGCCACGGCTCGACCCGGGCGGGCTGCGGTGCGCAGCACCTCGCGCAGGCTCGCCACCTCGACGCCGGGCTGGCCGGGGTCGAGCGCCGAGAGCTCGGGCGAGAAGCGGCCGTTCACGAAGACGAGGCGCGCGCCCCGGAAGCCCTCGCGGGGCAGCGAGGGCGAGAGCGTCCGCCGACGGACGGGCGGCGGGTCGGCCGGCTCGAAGCGGCCCTTCGCGAGCGGCGCGGTCGGCGTGTGGCGCCACGCCTCGTCCCGCGCGGTCGGCAGGCCCTCCTCGACGAAGCGCGCGATGGCGGCGGTGCGTCGCTCGCGGAGCCAGGCGGGGTCGGAGCCGGCGTGGGCGGCGGCGAAGCGCTCGAAGCTCGCCCGGTAGGCGTCCTTGTCCTCGGCGACGACGGTCATGGCGCTAGGCCGGGCGGCCGGCGGGGACCGCGGCCGGCTCCTTCTCGAGCCAGGAGTAGCCCCTCTCCTCGAGCTCGAGGGCCATCTCCTTGCCGCCGGAGCGCACGATCCGCCCGTCGACCAGCACGTGCACGAAGTCGGGGACGATGTAGTTGAGCAGGCGCTGGTAGTGGGTCACCACGATCATCGCCCGCTCCGGGCCGCGCAGGCGGTTCACCCCGCCCGCCACGATCCGCAGCGCGTCGATGTCGAGGCCGGAGTCGGTCTCGTCGAGGATGGCGAGCGAGGGCTCGAGCACCGCCATCTGGAAGATCTCGTTCCGCTTCTTCTCGCCGCCGGAGAAGCCCTCGTTGACGGCGCGCTTGACGAGCTCGTCGTCGAGCTCGACCACCTTCGCCTTCTCCTTCACGAGCGACGAGGAACTCGAGGGCGTCGAGCTCGGGAAGGCCGCGGTGCTTGCGGATGGCGTTCGTGGCGGCCTTCAGGAAGTAGACGTTGCTCACGCCCGCGATCTCGACCGGGTACTGGAAGGCGAGGAAGACGCCCTCCCGGGCGCGCTCCTCGGGGGCGAGGGCGAGGAGGTCCCGGCCCTTGTAGAGCACCTCGCCGTCGGTGACGGTGTAGCCGGGCCGGCCGGCGAGCACGTGGGCGAGGGTGCTCTTGCCCGAGCCGTTCGGGCCCATGATGGCGTGGACCTCGCCGGCGCGGACGGCGAGGTCGAGGCCGCGCAGGATGTCGTTCTCCCCGGCCTTCGCGTGGAGGTTCTTGATCTCGAGCATCGTGGTTCTCTCGGCCCTGGTGAGCGGCCGGCGCCCGGCCACTTCGGAGATTAGGCAATCCGTACGAAAAAGTCAATTTTCGGCGCGGATCGCCTTCTCGTAGTAGGCCTGCAGCCGGAGCCGCCGGGCAGGGGTGAGCTGCTCCTCGGCGGTCTTCATGAGCGCCGCCATCTCGCGGTCCTCCTCGGGGCGGGTCGTGGCGGTCTTGCGGACGCGCTCGACGTACGCCGGCGAGGCGGGTCCGATCGGCCCACGGCACGCCGGCGTAGGTCGCGGTCGTGAGGGCGGTGAGCTCCCGCGTCTCGTCCTTCGAGAGCGAGGGCAGCAGCCGGGCGAGGGCGGCGAGCGAGCGGCGGAAGGCCTGGTCGGGCTCGAGGACGCGCGCCTCGCTCTGGGCCATGAGCTGCTCGGCGGCCGGGGTCGAGAGGTGCGGCACCGCGCTCACCACCGCGTCGACCGCCGCCTGCAGGCGGACGGCCAGCAGGCCGCGCGCCGCGAGGCCCCGCGCGAGCGCGTCGAGCCCGTCGGGGCGGGAGGCCGTCGCCTCCGGCATCCAGGCCACGAGGGCGAAGCCCATCCAGCCGTCGAGCCCCGCCACCGCGACCTCGCGCTGGCGCACCCCATCCTCGAGCCAGGCCGAGTCGTGGCGGCGGCCCGCCAGGGAGCCCACGAGCGCGTTCGCCCGCTGGCCCCGCTCGAGGCCCGGCCGCTCGGCGCCGCGGCGGGCGACCAGCTGGTCCAGGTACTGGTCGGCGGTCGCCACGCCCTTCGGCGCGGGCTCGGCGAGGAGGTAGCCGAAGCCGCCGTGCCGGGGCTGGGCGAGCGTGAGCCGCGCCTCGGCGGGCGCGGCCACGAGCGGGTTGCCGGGCTTGAGGGCCACCCAGCCCTCGGGGACGTCGAGGGTGAGGCCGAGCGCGTCGTCGGTGTAGCGGCGATCGGCGGAGGCCCACTTCGCGCACGTGCCTCGAGGCGTCGCTCTCCGGCGCCCGCCCGAAGCGCCAGGCGCCGTAGCCCGCGGCCAGCACCGGGAGGAGCGCGAGCGTGACACCGGCCCAGCCCAGGGTCCGGGGCAGGAGCGCGGCGAGGCCGGAGGCGAAGAGCCACACGGAGGCGAGGGCCAGGAGCCCCGCGCCACGCTCGCCCTGCGCGATCAGGATGCCCGCGAGGGGAAAGAGGGCGAAGGCGACGAGGAGGAGCGCGACGCGCACGCCGCGCCGCGCCAGGTCCCAGCCGGGCAGCAGCGCCAGACCGAGCGCGAGCGCTGCCGAGCGCGAGCTGCAGCCACGGCGCGCCGTCGAAGGCCGGGGACGCCTCGGCGGGGCGCCAGGCCAGGTACCCGAACGCCGCCGCCGCGACGAGCAGCAGGATCCCGACGAGCCGCACCCGCCACAGATCGACGGCCTGGACTCGTCGGCCCCGTCCGTCTCGGTGTCGGCGGGGCGCCGAGCCGCCCGCGCGCCGGGGCGCGAGTCGGCCTTCGGGCGGGAAGCCCCCAGTGCCCCTTTGAGCTCCGGGATCGTGGCGAGGGCGACCCACTTCCGCGACCCCGGGCGCATCACCGGGCTGTCCCCGTCCACCAGGCCCTGCGCGAGCCAGGTGTGCAGGGCCGCGAGGTCCATCGGCCCGATCTCGCTGCCGTCGCCCAACCGGACCTTCCAGCCAGCCATGCCGCCCCTTCCCCCCTCGGGAGGGCGGCGAATATACCTCTTTTGTCACATTCGCCGCAGACGGCCTCCGGCCGGAAAAGACGGCGTCAGATAGGGTTTTGCGGAACCTCGGCCGCGCGGGCTCGTCCATAATGGCGTGGTTCCGATGGCCGATCTCGACGCGGAGGCCCTCCGGCTGGGCCGTTTTCGCCGCCACCCGCGCAGCGGGACCTGGTCCGCCCGCTTCGTCCTGGGGCCCGGGCCGGACGGCGAGGCGGCCCTCGATCACATCGAGGATCTGGCGGTGTGCATGGGCCGCGCGGGGGGCCTGGACCCGGACGGGGCGGTCTTCGTCGGGGTGGCCCTCCGGGAGGCCGTCGTGAACGCCTTCCGCCACGGGCGCAGCGCCGACGGCGCTCCGACGCGCATCGGTCTGCACCTTACCCCGGACAGCCTCGTGATCACGGTTCGCGACCGGGGCCCGGGCTTCGATCCCGACCGCGTCCCCGACCCCTGCGGCGAGCGCGAACCTCGCGCGGGGGAACGGCCGCGGCATCTACTACATGCGGTGCTTCACCGACCGCGTGTCGTTCGTGTTCCCCCGGCGGGGCGGCTCGGTGGTGCGCCTCGCGAAGAAGACGAGGCCCTAGGCGGCCCCCGGCTTCCACGTCGCGTCGATCGGCTTTCCGCTGCCGGCCAGGTTGACGTAGATGTTGTAGGCGACGCTCTCGGGCGAGTTGGCGATCAGGGCCTCGTCGCGAGCGGCGCTCGTCCTCCCGCCACTCCAGGGCGAAGCGCCAGCCCGCGCGCGCCCTTGCTGAAGACGACGCGATAGGAGCCGAGCTCGCCGGCCAGGACCTCGCGGAGGATCTGGATCCACTCGGCCTTGTCCGGGGGCGGCCCCCCTTCCCAGGCGACGATGAACATCCCGGCCCATGATACGCGCGGCCACGCCGACGTTGACACCCCGAACCGCGGTCTGAGACGATGCCCGCCGGAACCACCTGGTCCACGAGCCCCGCAATGAACCCCCCCCGGCGATTGGTCGTTGTCGACGACGACTCGAAGGTGCGGCTTCTGCTCGAGCGCGCCTTCCGGGCGCCCGAGTTCGAGACCCACGCCTTCCCGACCGGGGCGGCCGCCCTGCGGAGCTTGGCCGAGATCCGGCCCGACTGCGTGGTGAGCGACATCCTGATGCCCGACATGGACGGCGAGAACCTGCTCCGCGCGGTGCGGGCCGTGCCCGGGCTCGAGCGCGTGCCGTTCATCGCCGTCTCCGCCGTGCGCTCCGAGGCACGGATCCGGGCGGTGCTCGCGGCCGGCGCGGATGCCTTCCTCCTGAAGCCCTTCCCCCTCCGCGACCTGATCGAGAAGGTGCGCGGGCTCGTGGAGCGGCCGGCGGCCGCGCCACCGGGGACGGCGTGGCCGCGGGCGGAGAGGACGGGCGATTACACCTCCCCGACGAGGCCTGTCGTCACCGTGCCGCACACGACGAGCACTGCCGCCATCCGGAGGAGGCAGCCAGCGGCTCGGCCCGAACCGCCGTCCGAAGCGCCGGCCGGCCCGCGCGCAGAGCCACAGACCCCGCCGCCGCCCGCGCGGCCCGCTCCACAGCCGCCACCCCAGGGGGCCTCGGAGCGCGCGTCGCCGTCGCCGCTGCCGTCCACTCCGCAGCCGACGACCCGGCGGGCACCCCAGCCGACAACGCAGCCGCCAACGCTGCCCGCACCTCAGCTCGCACCTCAGCCGCCACCACGGCCGGCAACGCCGGCCGCGGCACCCCCCACTGCGCCGCGCGCCGCATCGCCCGCGAGGACGGCGCCGACTTCCGTCCGGGTCTCGCCGGTGCGCATCGTCGTGCCGAGCCCATCGCCGAGGGCGCCCGCGTCCCCCGCGACACCGCCGGCTGAGCGTGCGGACGTTCGCCGGGTCGAGCTCGGCCCCCCCGACACCGGCCTGGGCTTCGGCCGCTTCACGAGGGTCGAGGCGCGCGGGCGCTCGTTCGTGGTCCTGACGGAGGCCGTCGCCCAGCCGAAGTTCACCGTGACCACCGTCATCACCGAGAAGGGCGTGCCGCTGCGGAAGATCGAGTCCGCGCTCCCGTACCCGCTGGCGCGGGAGGAGGACCGGGACACCGTCCGCCGCCAGCTGGACCTCCAGCACGACGACACGCTGCGGAGGCTCGACGACCTCGTTCTCGACACCGCGCCGCGGCGCGTGGTGTGGTCGGATCAGAGCCGCAGCGTCGAGGCGGGCGTCCTGGCGTGGGCCATGTCGGCCGTCGCCCAGCTCGCCGAGACCGAGGCCGGGACCGACGAGACGGTGCGACAGCTGCGCCTCACCCGCGAGAGCGCCCTCGTCGAGGAGGACGCGCTGCGGGCCTTCCTCGTCACGCCCTTCGGCCGAGTGACGGTGGACCCGGCGCAAGCGGAACGGCTGCCCAGGCGGGCGGTGCGGGCGGTGGCGGGCTGGTGCTGCGCGTTCGCCAGCGCGGCGCTGCAGGCCGAGGCGGATAAGATCGTCGAGCCCGTCCGCCAGGCCACCCGCCGCTACACGCTCGAGCTCGAGCGGATGGGCTTCTACGACCGGCTGCGGCGCCGGGCGAAGGCGTGAGCCGGAGAAGGCACGATCGCCCAGCCCGAGCGGCCCAGAGGAGCGAGAAGCCGGGCGGCGCCGGTGGCGCGGCGCACCCGCCGGCGGCGCCGGTCGAGCCTCAGGTCCCCGTCTTCGAGCTGCTGCCCGCCTTCGAGGAGGAAGGCGCTCCCCGGTTCGAGCCGGGGCCCGTCGCCAGGACGCTTCTCGACGAGCGCTCGGCGCCGGGGGAGCAGTGCCGCCTGCTCGGGGCGCGCCTGCGGGCGCTCGGACGCGACAAGCGGCTGCGGCGGATCGGCGTGGTGGGCTCTTCTCCCGGGGAAGGGACGACCACCGTGGCGCTCGGCCTGGCCCGGGCCCTGTCGGTGGACCGCCACCTCCGCGTCCTGCTCCTGGAGCTCGACCTGGTCCGGCCGGCCCTCGACGACGAGCTCGGCCTCGACCCGCCGGCGGTCGGGTTGCGCCAGTACCTCGCGGGGAAGGGCGACGTCCCGGTGCTGCGACGCTCCCGGCCCGCCGGCTTCTGGGTTCTGTCGGCGGGGGCCGGGGCGGGCTCGCACGAGCGGGCGCTCGCCTCGCCGCGCCTCGCCGCCCTCCTCCGCGCCGCCGACCGGGTCTTCGACTTCGTGGTCGCGGACTGCCCCCCGCTCCTCGAGGGCGGCGGCGCCGGGCTTTCGGATCATCTCGACGGTTTCGTCTTCGTGGTGCGATCGCGCCGCGCCGAGCGCGAGACGATCCAACGGGCCGCCGCTCTCCTCCAGCCGGAGCTGATCGTCGGCCTCGTCCTGAACGCCCAGCGTGACATCCTGGGGCGCCGGAAGCCCTAGCCGACGCTGCCTTCCAGGCTCACCCCCAGGAGCTTCTGCGCCTCGACCGCGAACTCCATGGGCAGCTCCTTGAAGACCTCCTTGCAGAAGCCGTTCACGATCATGCTGACCGCGTCCTCGGAGCCGATCCCGCGGGAGAGGAAGTAGAAGAGCTGGTCCTCGCTGATCTTCGAGGTCGTGGCCTCGTGCTCCATCTGCGCGCTTGAGTTCTGCACGTCGATGTAGGGGAAGGTGTGGGCCCCGCACTGGTCGCCGATGAGGAGCGAGTCGCACTGCGAGTAGTTGCGGGCCTCGTCGGCGCCCTTGCCGATGCGGACGAGGCCGCGGTAGGAGTTCTGCCCGCGGCCGGCGGAGATGCCCTTCGACACGATGGTGCTGCGCGTCCTCTTCCCCACGTGGATCATCTTCGTGCCGGTGTCCGCCTGCTGGCGGTTGTTGGTCACCGCCACCGAGTAGAACTCGCCCACCGAGTCGTCGCCCTGCAGGATGCAGGAGGGGTACTTCCAGGTGATGGCGGAGCCGGTCTCGACCTGGGTCCAGGAGATCTTCGAGCGCGGGCCGGCGCACTTGCCGCGCTTGGTGACGAAGTTGTAGATGCCGCCCTTCCCGTCCTTGTCGCCCGGGTACCAGTTCTGGACGGTCGAGTACTTGATCTGCGCGTCCTCGAGCGCGACGAGCTCGACCACCGCCGCGTGGAGCTGGTTCTCGTCGCGCATGGGGGCGGTGCATCCCTCGAGGTAGCTGACGTACGCTCCGTCCTCGGCGACGATCAGCGTCCGCTCGAACTGCCCGGTGTTCGAGGCGTTGATGCGGAAGTAGGTGCTGAGCTCCATCGGGCAGCGCACGCCCTTCGGCACGAAGACGAAGGAGCCGTCGGAGAAGACGGCGGCGTTCAGGGCGGCGAAGAAGTTGTCCGAGTACGGCACCACGGTCCCCAGGTACTGCCGCACGAGGTCGGGGTGCTCCTTCACCGCCTCGGAGAAGGAGCAGAAGACGACGCCCGCCTCCTTCAGCTTCTCCTTGAAGGTGGTGGCGACGGAGACGCTGTCGAAGACCGCGTCCACCGCGACCCCGGCCAGCTTCGCGCGCTCGTGGAGGGGCACGCCCAGCTTCTCGTACGTCTCGAGCAGCTTCGGGTCCACCTCGTCCAGGCTCTTCGGCGCGTCCTTGCTCCGCTTCGGGGCGGAGTAGTACGAGATCGCCTGGTAGTCGATGGGCGGGTAGTGGACGTTCGGCCACCTCGGCTCCACCATCGTGAGCCAGTGCCGGTAGGCCTTGAGCCGCCACTCGGTCATCCACGCGGGCTCGCCCTTCTTCGACGAGATCAGGCGGACGACGTCCTCGGAGAGACCGGGCGGAAGCGTCTCCTGCTCGATGTCGGTGACGAAGCCGGCCTTGTACTCGGCCTTCGTGATCTCGTCCAGCGGCGTGCTGCTCATGACTCCAGCCTATCAATCTTCACAGATTAGTCAAGATTGACATGCGGATCCCTCGGGACCGAGCAGACGAGATTTCCCTCGGGATGACATCAGAACCTGACGCCGAGCGACGCCGCCACCGGGGCCGACCACTTGCCGTCGCTGTCGTCGATCTGCGTGAAGCCGGGCAGGCCGTCGAGCTGCGAGGGAGCGGACTGGTAGCGCAGGCTCGTGTCGACGCCGATGAAGAAGTGCGACCCCAGGTCGAAGGTGAAGCCGAGATCGAGACCGAACGTCGGCACGGTGCTCTTCTCGCTCCAGGGAATGTTGAGGATGTACGGTGCCGGCGTCGGGCACGTGGAAGGAGACGAGCACCTCGGTCAGGAACCGCGCGCCGACGACGGGGGCGATGTACGACTTGAGCCGCCCCGCCGCGGCGATGTAGTAGCGCAGGCCGACCTCGACCCCGACCTCCTCGTACGGTTCGAAGAACGCGTAGACCGGTTTTTCCCCCAGCGTGCCGACCTGCAGCCCGACTGCGTCCGCCTCGTACCAGGTGCCGCGGGCGATGATCTCGGTCCGCTCGCCGACGCCGTAGCCCACGAGCCCGTGCAGGCGCAGGTCCGGGGCGTAGACGTCGCGGTAGCGCTTCGACTCGAAGGTGACCGGCTTGCCGACCAGGGTGCCCTCGGCGGCCTTCATGATGTCGCCCGATATCTCCGACTGGGTCCCCGCCTGGAAGGCGATCGAGAAGCGCCCCTTGAGTCCATCCGCCCGCGCGACGCCCGGCGCGAGGAGCGCGGCCAGGAGCGTCGCCGTGAGCCAGGTGCGAGCCTTCATCGTCCCCCCTTTGCCCCGCGCGACGCCGCGGGCGCTCGTCGTGCGTGCTGAGTGTAGCTCACCCCCCGGCCAAAACCCGCGTCCTGCTATCCTCGCCGGATGGACGCGGCATCGGGAGCGCCCGGCGGCGCGCTCTGGGACCTGGACGGGACGCTGATCGATTCGGCGGGGCTCCACTGGATCGCCTGGCGCGACACGCTTTTCGCCGAGGGCCGGCCGGTCCAGCCGGGCGACTTCGCCAACACCTTCGGCAAGCGCAACGACGAGATGCTGCACGAGCTGTTCGGGACGGCGATCGCCGCCGAGTGGATCGAGCGCGTGAGCGAGGCGAAGGAGGAGGCCTACCGCCGAGGCTGCGCGAGCGCGGCCTCGCGCCGCTGCCGGGGGCCCTCGAGTGGCTCTTGCGGCTGCGCGAAGCCGGCTGGAAGCAGGCGCTCGCGTCCTCCGCCCCCCGGCCCAACATCGACGCCGTGTTCGCGGCCCTCGGCTTCCAGAAGTACCTCGACGCCGTCGTGTCGGCCGACGAGGTGGGCCGGGGCAAGCCTGACCCGGCCATCTTCCTGGAGGCCGCGCGGCGGCTCGGCCTCGCCCCCGGGCGGTGCGTCGTCGTGGAGGACGCCCCGGCGGGCCTGGAGGCGGCCCGCCGCGCCGGGATGCGATCGATCGGCGTGCTGTCCGACCACCACCTGGCCCTGGAGGCCGACCTGGTCGTGCCGTCTCTCGACGCCCTGCCGTCGCGGGCCTTCGACGACCTGCTCGCCCGGGCCTGAAGCCCCGGTCCGGGCTGGCACGGGCTCTGCAGAAGGAGAGCCCGAGGAGTCCTCGATGAGCCTGTCCGAGACCCCGTTGTCCCTCGTCCCGAACGAGCCGTCGGTGGACGAGGGAGCCCTCAGCGCCGTTCTCGCCGGAGTGAGCTCGGCCTTCGCGTCGCTCGGCCGGGTCTTCTTCTGCGTGGACGCGTCGTTCCACGTCCTGCACGCTTCCTCGCACCTCGACCATCTCCTGGGAGACGGCGCGGCGCGACGGGCCGAGGGGCGCCCCCTCGCGGACCTGCTGGGCTCCGAGCTCTTCGGCCCGGCCGGCACGCTGCGGCAGCTGCTCCTCGCCGGCGAGCGGCGCGAGGGCTGGCGCTCGTCGCTGACGGTGCCGGGCTCCGCCCCGCGGCTCGTCTCCGTGACCGCGGCGCCCTTCTGCGCCGAGCCGGGGGCGGTGTGCGATCCGCGCGTCGCGTACGTGGTCGTCCTGCGGCCGGCGGAGGAGGACCAGATCGCCACGGCCTCGCCCTTCCCGGGCCTCATCGGCCGCTCCCCGGCGATGGAGCGCATCTTCCGGCTGATCGAGAACCTCGAGCACAGCGAGGCCACCGTGCTCCTGACGCGGCGAGAGCGGCACGGGCAAGGAGATCGTCGCCCGCGCGATCCACGCCCGCTCGCCGCGGCGGGCCGGGCCCTTCGTGGCCGTGAACTGCGGCGCGCTGCCGGGCGAGCTGCTCGAGAGCGAGCTCTTCGGCCACGTGCGCGGCGCCTTCACCGGCGCGGTCCGCGACCGCGCGGGGCGCTTCGAGCTGGCCGCCGGGGGCACGCTCTTCCTCGACGAGGTGGCCGACCTGCCCCTGCACCTCCAGGTGAAGCTGCTGCGCGTCCTGCAGGAGCGCACCTTCGAGCGCGTGGGCGAGAGCCAGCCCCGCACGAGCGACGCCCGCATCATCGCCGCCACGAACGTGGACCTGCGGCGCGCGGTGTCGGAGGGCCGCTTCCGCGAGGACCTCTACTACCGCCTGCGCGTCGTGCCGATCGAGATCCCGCCGCTGCGCGAGCGGCGCGAGGACATCGAGCCCCTCGCCACCTTCCTGCTCGCCCGCGTGGGCGCGCGACAGGGCCGCGCCCTGCGCTTCTCGCCCGACGTCCTGCGCCTGCTCCTCGAGCACGCGTGGCCGGGCAACGTGCGCGAGCTCGAGAACGCGCTCGAGTACGCGGTGGCCGTGTGCAAGGGCCAGACGATCCTGCCCGAGGACCTGCCGGGCGAGGTCGGGGCGGCGCCAAGGGCGCCGGTCCGCTCCCGCGCGCCGGTCGACGGAGCCCGCACGCCCCGTCCGTGCCGCGCCGCGCGGAACGGCCACGCACCGCGCCGAGGCGGACGCCGATCGACGCCGGCGCGCATCCGCGGGGCCCTCGAGGCCTGTCGCTGGAAGCGCCACGAAGCCGCCCGGGTCCTCGGCGTCAGCCGCACGACCCTCTGGCGCCGCATGCGCGAGCTGGGTCTCGAGTAGGAACACCCGGCAAACATTTCGTTGCAACAAGACGAGATGTTGCAGACCTTTCGTTTCGGGGACCTGCCGGTGGATCCGCTTCGTCATCCAACCACTCGGGAAAGGGCGAGCGGGACCGGCTTCGTCATCCTGCAGCCCCGGGGACTGCGAAGGGATGCGGCCGAGCTGGCTTCGTCATCCCACAGCCCGCGGACTGGCGAGGGGATACGGCCAAGCTGTACTCAGCTTTCTTTGTCCTTGGGGGGCTTCGCCCCCCAAACCCCCAGGTTGCTGTGGCAGTGGCGGGTGAAACGAAGAGTTGCGGGCCCTGGCACGTGACCTGCTGCTGTTTCACCACGGAGTCGCTCATGAACACCGTCTCACGACGCCGCTTCCTGAAGATCACCGGGGCCGGGGCCGGCGTCGCGGCCGCCGCCGGGACCCTCGGATCGCTCCCCGGCCTGCGCGCGGCGAAAGGCCCGATCGAGAAGGGGATCCGCACCGTCCCGACCTTCTGCGACCTCTGCTTCTGGAAGTGCAACGCGATCGCGACCGTGAAGGACGGCGTGCTCTGGAAGATCGAGGGCAACCCCGAGGACCCGCTCTCCCGCGGCCGCCTCTGCCCGCGCGGCACGGGCGGCGTCGGCGCTCACTTCGACACCGACCGGCTGCGGGCTCCGCTCCTCCGCGCCAGCGTCCGCGGCGAGGAGAAGTGGACCGAGGTCACCTGGGACGAGGCCCTCGGGCACGTCGCCGAGAAGATGCTGAAGATCAAGGCCGAGCACGGCCCGGAGGCGGTCGCCCTCTTCAGCCACGGCCTCGGCGGGACCTTCCTCAAGCACACGCATGAAGGCCTTCGGCTCGCCGAACTCCGCCGCCCCGTCCTTCGCCCAGTGCCGCGGCCCGCGCGACGTGGGCTTCGAGCTGACCTTCGGGGAGGCGATCGGCTCTCCCGAGCGCACCGACATCGAGAACGCCCGCTGCCTCGTCCTCATCGGCTCGCACCTCGGCGAGAACATGCACAACACGCAGGTGCAGGAGTTCGCCGAGGCGATCGGCAGCGGCGCCACGATCATCGTCGCCGACCCGCGCTTCTCGGTCGCGGCGAGCAAGGCGAAGCACTACCTGCCGATCAAGCCGGGGACCGACATCGCGCTCCTCCTCGCGTGGATGAACGTGCTCGTGCGCGAGGGGCTCTACGACAAGGAGTACGTCGCCGCGCACGGCTTCGGCTTCGAGGCCTTCGCCGCCGAGGTCCTGCCCTTCACGCCGGAGTGGGCGTATCCCGAGACCGGCATCGAGCCGGACGTGATCCGCGAGACCGCGCGCGAGATGGCGCGGTACCGCCCGGCGACGCTCGTCCACCCCGGGCGCCACGCGACCTGGTACGGCGACGACGCGCAGCGCAGCCGCGCGATCGCGCTCCTCAACGCGCTCCTCGGCAGCTGGGGCCGCAAGGGCGGCTTCTACCAGCCGGCCAGCATGGACGTGCCCGCCTACCCGTACCCGCCCTACCCGAAGCCGGAGAAGGGGAAGGTCGACAATCCCGACCGCCGCTTCCCCTTCGCGAGCGAGGCCATCACGACCGGCATCCGCGAGGCCACGATCACCGGCAAGCCCTACCCGGTGAAGGGCTGGGTCGTCTACGCGACGAACCTCATCCAGGCCCTGCCGAACGAGGCCGAGACGATCGAGGCCATCCAGGCCCTCGACCTGCTCGTCGGTCGTGGACGTGGTCGGGCAGCGAGATCGCGGGCTGGGCCGACGTCGTGCTGCCCGAGGCCACGTACCTCGAGCGGTACGAGGAGCTGAACGTCGAGCTCTTCCGCGAGCCGTTCGTGGCGCTGCGGCAGCCGGTCGTCGAGCCGCCCGCCGACCAGAAGCCCAACTGGTGGATCGCCCGCGAGCTCGCGGTGAAGCTCGGCCTCGAGGCCTACTACCCCTGGAAGACGATCGAGGAGTACCTCGAGCACCGGCTGAAGGGCGCGGGCCTGAGCCTCGCCGCACTCCAGAAGAAGGGCCTCGTCACGGCGCCGCGGCCGCCCATCTACTACGAGGAGGGCGTCGCGCCCGCCTTCTCGACGCCCTCGAAGAAGATCGAGTTCTACTCGGTCCAGCTCAAGGACGCGGGCTTCGACCCGGTGCCGAGGTTCAAGCGGCCGCGCGGCCGGGCCGCCCGGCTCCTTCCGCCTGCTCTTCGGCCGCTCCCCCGTCCACACCTTCAGCCGCACCCAGACGAACCCCGTCCTCGCCCAGGCGATGAGCGAGAACGAGGTGTGGGTGAACGCGGACGTGGCCGCGAGCGCCGGGCCTCCGGAGCGGCGACCGCGTGCGGCTCAAGAACCAGGACGGCGTCGCTGTCGAACCCGATCAAGGTGAAGGCCACCCAGGCGATCCGCGCCGACTGCGTCTACATGGTCCACGGCTTCGGCCACACCGCGAAGGGGCTCCGGCGCGCGCTCGGGAAGGGCGCGAGCGACGCCCAGCTCGTCACCCGCTACGAGACCGACCCCCTCATGGGCGGCACCGGCATGAACGTCAACTTCGTCACCCTCGAGCCGGAGGCCTGACGTGGCGCGCCTCGGCATGGTCATCGACACGCGCCGCTGCGTCGGCTGCATGGACTGCGTCGTCGCCTGCAAGACGGAGAACCAGACGCCCGGACGGGGATGAACCGCGACTGGATCACCTACGCGACGAGGGGCCGCTACCCGCACCTCTCGATGACGATCCAGTCCGAGCGCTGCAACCACTGCGACGACCCGCCCTGCGTGACCTGCTGCCCGACCGGGGCGAGCCACGTCCACGAGTGGGGCGGGGTCGTCCTCGTCACGAAGGAGGAGTGCATCGGCTGCAAGGCCTGCCTCGCCTCCTGCCCCTACGACGCCCGCTACGTGCACCCCGACGGTTACGCCGACAAGTGCACCTTCTGCATCCACCGCGTGGAGAAGGGCCAGGACCCGGCCTGCGTCTCGGTCTGCCCCACCCACTGCATGCACTTCGGCGACCTCGACCACCCCGAGTCCGAGGTGAGCCGCCTCCTCGCCTCGCGCAAGCACCACGCGGTGCTGCCCGAGGCGGGGACGAAGCCCCGGATCTTCTACCTGGAGTAGCGGCGATGAGCCCTGCCTTCTCCGAGTTCGTCTCGACCGCACACAGCCCGGCCACCGACCCGCACCTGCACGTCTGGGGCTGGGAGATCCCGGTCTACCTCTTCCTCGGCGGCTTCACCGCCGGGATCATGGTCCTCTCCGGCTGGGCGCTGTGGCGCGGCCGGCGGAACCCCCGCTCGCACCCGACGTTCTCCCTCGCCTCGAGCGGCCTCTTCATGCTGGCGCTCGCCACGATCTCCCTCGGCATGCTGGCCCTCTTCCTCGACCTCGGCCACAAGCCGTACGTCTGGCGGCTCTACCTCACGATGAAGCCCTGGTCGCCGATGTCCTGGGGCTCCTGGATCCTGCTCCTCGTCTACCCCGTGCTCGCCGCGGCCGTGCTCCTCGAGCCGCCGGCGCCGCTCGTCCGGCTGCGTCCCCTCGATCGGCCCGCTGTCGCGGCGCCTGGCCGACGACATGCGGGTTCGACGCGCTCTCGGCTTCGTCTCGATGGCGACCGGGATCGGGCTCGGCATCTACACGGGCATCCTGCTCTCGGCCCTCGGGGCGCGGCCGCTCTGGTCGAGCGGCCTCCTCGGCCCGCTCTTCCTGGCCTCCGGGCTCTCGTCCAGCGCCGCCTTCGCCCACTGGGCCTCGCCCGAGCCGGAGGAGCGGCGGCAGATGGCCTGGCTCGACAACCTGTTCCTCGTGATCGAGCTCGCCCTCATCGGCATGCTCCTGATCGGCCTCGCCTCCTCGACCGAGGCCCACGCCGAGGCGGCGCGGCTGGTCCTGGGCGGGCCCTTCACCGCCGTCTTCTGGGTCGGCGTCGTGGGGCTCGGCATCGTCCTGCCCCTCGTGATCCAGTCCCTCGCCGTCACCCACCGCATCATCCACACGCCCATCGCGCCGATCCTCGTCATGCTCGGCGGTCTCGCGCTCCGCTTCGTCATCGTCTACGCCGGCCAGTACAGCCACTGGCCGCGGCTCTCCTAACCGGAGGACGCATGGCTTCCGTCACCCACGACGTCGTCCACGAGAAAGCGGCCGAGAAGGCCCGCGTGGCCCAGCCCGTACATGAACCCGTACCTCGCCGGGATCGGCCTCGGCCTCGTGCTGCTCGCCGCCTTCGTGCTCGTCGGCCGCGGGCTCGGGGCCTCCGGGGCCTTCAACTCGACGATCGCCTGGCTCGTCTCGCTCGTGGCCCCCGGCTACGCGCGGTCGAACGAGTTCCTCTCCGCGTACCTCGAGGAGGGCACGCACCCGCTCAAGGCGTGGCTCGTCTTCGAGGTCGCGGGCGTCTTCGTGGGAGCGCTCCTCTCGGGCCTCCTGGCCGGCCGCGTCGCGAGCGGCGGTCGAGAAGGGCCCGCGCGTCTCGGTCGGGACCCGCCTCGCCTTCGCGTTCGTGGGCGGCGCGCTCATGGCGATCGGCGCGGCCTTCGCCCGCGGCTGCACGAGCGGCCAGGCCCTCACCGGCGGCTCGCTCCTCAACCTCGGGAGCTGGGCCTTCATGATGTGCATCTTCGGCGGCGCCTACGCCGTCGCCTGGTTCTTCCGGAGGCAGTGGCGATGAGCGCCCCCTTCTACAAGCTCGGCGCGTTCGGCGACGAGGCGAGCCTGATCGTCGCCTTCCTGATCGGCATCGGCTTCGGCTTCTTCCTGGAGCGGGCCGGCTTCGGCAGCGCGAAGAAGCTCGTCTCGCAGTTCTACCTGAACGACCTCTCGGTCTTCAAGGTGATGTTCACCGCGATCGTCACCGCGATGCTCGGGGTGACGTACCTCTCGTGGGCGGGCTTCCTCGACCTCTCGCTCGTCTACCTCGTCCCGACCTACTGGGTCGCGCAGGTCGTGGGCGGGCTGCTCCTCGGCGTCGGCTTCGTGGTCGGCGGCTACTGCCCCGGCACGTCGATCGCCGCGACCGCCACCGGCAAGCTCGACGGCCTCGTCTTCGTCCTCGGCTTCGCCGCGGGGACGCTCGGCTTCGCCCTCGCCTTCCCGCTCGTGAAGGGGCTCTACACGGCGGGCGACATCGGCACGAAGACGCTGCCCCAGGTGCTCGGGATCCCGTACGGCATCCTCGTCTTCGGCGTCGTGCTCATGGCGGTCTTCGGCTTCATGGGCGCGACCTGGGTCGAGAGGAAGATGGCCGCCAGGGCGGCCGACGGAGTAGGAGAGCCGACATGCGCCTGTCTCTCGAAGCTGACCCTCAACCAGAAGCTCGGCGGTCTCGCCCTCGCGCTCGGCGCCCTCGCCGTCTTCGCGAACGTCGCCCCGGGCCACACCGTCACCGTCGACGCCAAGGAGCTGCTGACGGGCGTCGAGCGGCAGGAGGACCACGTCACGCCGGCCGAGCTCGCCGCCTGGATCATCGAGGGCCGGACCGACTACCGCCTCGTCGACATCCGCGACGAGAAGGCCTTCGCCGAGTACCACATCCCGACCGCCGAGAACGTCCCGCTCGCGACCGTCGCCGACGGCGCGCTCGGACGGACGGAGAAGATCGTCCTCTACGGCGACGGCGGCATCCACGCCGCGCAGGCGTGGATGGTGCTGAAGGGCCGGGGCTACACGCGCGTCTACACCCTGCTCGAGGGCCTCGACGCCTGGAAGGACGAGGTGCTCTTCCCGGTCATGCCCCAGAGCCCCACGCCCGAGCAGCAGGCGCGGTTCGAGCGGGCGGCGCAGGTCGCGAAGTTCTTCGGCGGCCAGCCCGCGGGCCGCCGCGGCGCCGGGCGCCGAGCCGATGGCGCTGCCGACGCAGGCGGCGGCCCCGGCCGTGGCCCCGCCGACGCTCCCCGCCGGCGCCGGCGGCGGCCCGAAGAAGAAGCGCGAAGGCTGCTGAACCCGCGTAGGCATACTTTACATCTGGACGTCCAGATGTAAAGTATGCCTATGGTGACCGAAAGGCCGTTCTGGGCCGGGCGGATCGCAGAGGCGTGGAAACGGCGGCCGGTCGTGTGGCTCTCCGGCGTCCGCCGGGCCGGGAAGACGACGCTCGCCCGGATGCTCGATCCCGCGGCCTTCCTGAACTGCGACCTGCCCTCGGTCGGCCGGAGGCTCGCCGATCCGGAGGCCTTCTTCGCCGGCGTGGATCCGCCCGGCCCGGTCGTCTTCGACGAGATCCACCGGCTCGAGGACCCGAGCGGGGTGCTCAAGATCGCGGCCGACGAACACCGTGACCTGAGGGTGCTCGCCACGGGCTCGTCCACCCTGGCCGCCACGCGGAAGTTCCGGGACAGCCTCACCGGGCGCAGGTCGACCGTCTACCTCCCGCCCATTCTCTGGAGCGAGTGCCGGCGCGAGTTCCGGGTCAGCGACCTCGACCGGCGCCTCCTCCACGGGGGACTGCCCGAGCCCCTTCTCGCGCGCAAGAAGGACCCCGCGTTCTTCGCCGAGTGGATCGACAGCTACTACGCCCGGGACATCCAGGAGCTCTTCCGGGTGAGGAACCGCGTCGGCTTCCTGCGGCTCTTCAGGCTGCTGCTCCTGCAGAGCGGAGGCCTGGCCGACCTGACCGGGCTCGCCCGCGACAGCGAGCTGAGCCGGCCGACGGTGATGGCGCACCTCGAGGCGCTGTCCGTCGCGCACGCGGTGTTCATCCTCCCTCCCTTCGCCGGTGGCGGGCGCCGGGAGATCGTGAGTCGCCCCAAGGTCTACGCCTTCGACACGGGCTTCGTGACCTTCGTCAAGGGGTGGGAGAGCATCCGGGAGGACGACCGCGGGATGCTGTGGGAGCACCTCGTCCTCGACGAGCTCCGCGCCCGCGAGGACGAGCGGACGATCGGCTACTGGCGCGACAAGTCGGGCCGCGAGCTGGACTTCGTCGTCCGGCGGCCGCAGGGCAGGGTCGACGCGTACGAGTGCAAGGTCAACCCCGGCAACTTCGATCCCGAGGCACTCAAGACCTTCCGGTCGCTGTACCCGAAGGGCCGGAACTTCGTCTGCGGCCCGTGGATCGACGTCCCGTTCGAGCGCCGCTACGGGGACCTGTCGGTCACCTTCGGAACGCCCGGGGAGTTGCTGAGCGCGGGCAAGCCCGGGCGCCGGCGCCGGCCGCCGATCAGTCGCAGCGGGCGCGCCGGCTCTCGATCCTGAGTCACAGTACTCTCCCCGGTCATGCCCCTGGCAGCCAGCCCCCTCTTCCCCGGCTTCGGGCTGGGCTTGGTGCATCGGTTTCATTGACGCTGCTCGCGCTAGGCGGCTAGGGTCCCGACACCAACAGGAAGTAGAGCCGTACCCGACGTGGCGGTGCTGCGAGCATCTCGTTCGAAGTGCCTGGCCGGGCGGCGAAAACGGACCCTCACGAACTCCGACCGTTCGAGGAGGTAGGAGCATGCGAGTGACAAGAGGTGGGTGTCGATGGGCGGGATCGTATGCCGCGCTGGCCGTCGCCTTGGCGCTCTCCAGCTTCGCCTACGCCGGATCGGGCGTATGGACGAGCGGCGGGCCCTACGGTGGGACTGTCCATGCCCTGGCCATGGATCCCACGACCCCCGCCACCCTCTACGCCGGGACGGACGGCGCGGGGGTCTTCAAGTCCACAGACTCCGGCGGCACCTGGGCCGCCGCCAGCACGGGCCTGACGAACTGGGAGGTAAACGCCCTGGCCATCGATCCCAAGAACCCGGCCACGCTCTACGCCGGCACCGGCGGGTACGCCGGGGGGGTCTTCAAGTCCACCAACTCCGGCGGCACCTGGGCCGCCGCCAACACGGGGCTGCCGACGAACTGGGAGGTGGTCGCCCTGGCCATCGATCCCACGACCCCCGCCACACTCTACGCCGCCATATACGGCGCGGGGGTCTTCAAGTCCACCAACTCCGGCGCCACCTGGACCGCAGCCAACACGGGCCTGACGAACCAGATCATCTACACCTTGGCCATCGATCCCACATCCCCCGCCACCATCTACGCTGGCACGTACGCCGCCGGGGTCTTCAAGTCCACCAACTCCGGCGCCACCTGGGCCGCAGCCAACACGGGCCTGACGAACCAGGATGTTGAGGCCTTGGCCATCGATCCCACGTCTCCCGCCACGCTCTACGCCGGGACGCAGGACGCCGGAGTCTTCAAGTCGACCGACTCGGGCGGCACCTGGGCCGTCGCCAACACGGGCCTGCCGCCGAACTGGCCCGTCAACGCTCTGGTTATCGATCCCACGTCCCCCGCCACGCTCTACGCGGGGATGCAGCACTATGGAGTCTACAAGTCCACCAGTTCCGGCGGCATCTGGACGGCCGTGAACACGGGCCTCACGGGCCCACCAAACGTCGACGCTCTGGCGATCGATCCCGCGTCTCCCGCCACGCTCTACGCGGGGGTATTGGGCGGGGACGGGATCTACAAGTCCACCAACTCCGGCGCCAATTGGACAGCCGTCCACGCGGGCCTGACGAACAGAGGGGGCTACGCCCTGGCCATCGATCCCACGGCACCTGCGACGCTCTATAACGGAGCGGACGGCAGCGGCGTCTACAGGTCCACCAACTCCGGTGGCACCTGGACCGCTGCTGGCCCCCTTTGGTATCCCGTCTCCGCCTTAGTCATCGATCCCACCACCCCCACCACCCTTTACGCTGGCGCGGGCTACAACGGGATCTACAAGTCCACCAACTCCGGCGACACCTGGACCACCGCCAGCACGGGCCTCACAGGCACACCGGTGCAAGTGCTGGCCATCGATCCCCAGTCCCCCGCCACACTCTACGCCGGAACGTACGGTGGCATCTTCAAGTCCACCAATGCCGGCGCCACATGGGTCGGCGCCAACGCGGCGAACTTGCACATCTTCGCACTGGCCGTCGATCCCACGACCCCCGCCACCCTCTACGCTGGGACGGCCCAAGGGACCTACTACAACGGGATCTACAAGTCCACCAACGCCGGTGCCACCTGGACTGCTGTTAACACGGGCCTGACGAATCAGGAGGTCTACGCCCTGGCGATCGACCCCACGACCCCCGCCACCATCTACGCAGGGACGTACGCCGGCGGCGTCTTCAAGTCCACGAATGCCGGCGCAACGTGGGCCGCCGCCAACACGGGCCTGACGGCCGTATACGTCTACGCCCTAGTCATCGATCCCACGTCCCCCACTGCGCTCTACGCCGGCACGGACAAAGGGGTCTTCAAGACCGCCAACTCCGGCGGCACCTGGACCGCCGCCAACTCGGGTCTGACGGGCAACCTGAGGGTGAGTGCCCTGGCTCTCGACCCCACCGGGGCGACGATCCTCTATGCCGGCCTTCTCTACGGCAGCGTCTGGCAATCAAGTCCTTCCACCGGGGTCAAGGCCGACCTCGCGCTCGCCCTCTCCGACTTCCCGGATCCGGTGACCGGAACCTCTCCGCTTACCTACTCCCTCGTCGTCTCCAACGCCGGACCCGACGCTGCCAGCTCCGTGTCCGTCTCCCACACGCTCCCCGCCGGCGTGGCCTTCAACAGCGCTGCCGGGTCCGGCTGGACCTGCGGTCACTCGAGCGGCGTCGTCACCTGCACCCGCCCCGCTCTGGCCGTCGGCTCGGCGCCGAACATCACGGTCCAGGTAACCCCGGGAGCGGTCGCCACCGTGCTCACATCCTCGGCCAGCGTCTCGGCCGCGGAGGCCGACCCCAACCTGGCGAACAACTCCGACACCGAGACCACCACGGTCATCGCGCCCCTCGTCTGGATCGGGACACGGACCAAGACGGTGCTCGCGGACGCGGAAGGTTTCGTGGCCAGCGCCAACGTGACCTACACCCTCACGCTCACCAACGCCGGGAGCGCAACCCAGGCCAACAACTCCGGCCACGAAATTGTGGACGTTCTGCCCTCGACCCTCACGCTCGTCTCCGCGAGCGCCACATCGGGCACGGCGGTCGCCGATCTACCCGCCAACATCGTCACGTGGGACGGCAGCCTCGCGAGCAGCGGCTCCGTCACGATCACCATCCACGCCACAATCCAGCCCACGGTCGGCCTGGGCACCACCATCGCCAACCAAGCGACCGTCTCCTACGACGCGGACGGCAACGGCACGAACGAGGCCACCACGCTCACGGACGACCCGGGCAAGCCCGGCGCGAACGATCCCACGAGCTTCGCCGTCGTCTCGCCCCCCACCGACTTCTACACCCTGGAGCCCTGCCGCCTCCTCGACACACGCGACGCGACCGGCACCTTCGGCGGCCCCGCGCTCGCGGCAGACGCCGATCGGGTCTTCCCCCTCTTCGGCCGGTGCGGCATCCCCACGACCGCCCGGGCCCTCTCCGTGAACCTAACCGTCACCCAGCCGACCGCCCAGGGCAACCTCCGGCTCTACCCGGCCGGCACGACTCTGCCCCTCGTGTCCTCGATCAACTACGTCGTCGGGCAGACGCGCGCGAACAACGCGATCGCGTCGCTCAACGGCCTCGGAGACCTGGCCGTCCGCTGTTCCCAGGCCTCGGGGACGGCTCACTTGATCCTGGACGTGAACGGCTACTTCGAGTAGCAGAGGGACTCAGGCCATGAAGGCCAACAGGGAGGCAAGAGCATGCGGGTGACCACAGCCCGGTGTCGATGGGCGGGATCGTGTATCTCGCTGGCCGTCGCCTTGTCGCTCTCCTCCGACGACGCAGAAGCCGGGCCGGGCGTCTGGACGACCAGTGGGCCCTATGGAGGAATCATCCAGGCGCTCGCCATCGACCCCACGAACCCTGCCACGCTGTACGCTGGGACATTCTTCGGCGGGGTGTTCAAGTCCACCGACTCTGGCGCCACCTGGATCGCCGCCAGGATGGGTCTGACGGACAAGGGCGTCAACGCCGTGGTGGTCCATCCCACGACCCCCGCCACCCTCTACGCCGGGACCTCCCTCGGCGGCGTCTTCAAGTCCACCGACTCCGGCGCCACCTGGACCGCAACCAATGCAGGCCTGACGGACCTGGGCGTCAACGCCCTGGCCATCGATCCCACGACGCCCGCCACGCTCTACGCCGGGACCTGGGGCGGGATCTTCAGGTCCACCGACTCCGGCGCCACCTGGGTCGCCGCCAACACGGGCCTGACGAACCTGTACGTTCACGCCCTGGCCATCAACCCCACGATCCCCTCCACGCTCTACGCCGGGACGGATGGCGGGGTCTTCAAGTCCACCGACTCCGGCGCTACCTGGACCGCCGCCAACACGGGCCTGACGAGACCTGTACGTCTACGCCCTGGCCATCGATCCCACGACTCCCTCCACCGCTCTACGCCGGCACGGACGGCGGCGGGGTCTTCAAGTCCACCAACTCCGGCGGCACCTGGGCCGCCGCCAACACGGGCCTGGGCCTGACGCCGTGGGTCAGGGCCCTGGCCATCGACCCCACGGACCCCGCCACCCTCTACGTCGGAATGGAGTACGGCGGCACCAGCGCGGGCGTCTTCAAGTCCACCAATTCCGGCGGCACATGGGCCGCCGCCAACACGGGCCTGACGACTCTGGAGGTCAACTCTCTGGCCATCGATCCCACGGCATCCGCTACGCTCTACGCCGGGACGTACGGCGGCGGAGTTTTCAAGTCCACCAACTCCGGCGGCACCTGGACCGCCGCGAGCACGGGCCTGACGGACCTGAACGTCAACGCCCTGGCCATCGCCACCGCGACCTCCACCACTACCCTCTACGCAGGGACCTACGGCGGCGGGGTCTTCAGGTCCACAGACTCCGGCGGCACCTGGGCCGCCGCCAACGCGGGCCTGACGAACCCGTGGGTCTTCGCGCTGGCCATCGACCCCACGACCCCCGCCACGCTCTACGCTGGCACCTACGGCGGCGGGGTCTTCAAGTCCACCAACTCCGGCGGCATCTGGGCCGCCGCGAACACGGGCTTGAGTCAGTATCCGCTGGTTTACGCTCTCGCCATCGATCCCACGGCCCCCACCACTCTCTACGCCGGTACGCTGTACGACGGGATCTTCAAGTCCACCGACTCGGGCGGCACCTGGACCGCCGCGAACACGGGCTTGACGACCCTGCAGGTCATGGCCCTGGCCATCGATCCCAAGACCCCCGCCACGCTCTACGCCGGCACGGACAGCGGGGTCTTCAAGTCCACGAACTCAGGCGGCAGCTGGGTCCACACGAGCTTGCCGTCCATGCAGATCAACGCCCTCGCCATCGATCCCTCGACCACCACCACCCTCTACGCCGGGTCGGCCTACGGGGTCTCGAGATCCACGGACGCCGGCAACACCTGGGTCACCAGCGATGCGGGCCTGACGAACCAGTACGTCTACGCCCTGGCCATCGATCCCACGATCCCCGCCACCCTCTACGCCGGGACGTACCCCGGCTGGGTCTTCAGGTCCACCGACGCCGGCAGTACCTGGGCCGTCGCCGACACGGGCTTAAGGAATCCTGGGGGTCCGTCTGGGCGCTGGCCATCGATCCCACGACACCCGCCACGCTCTACGCCGGGTCGGGCAGCCGTGTCGCAATGGACTGCTCCAACCGAGCCTGCCTCCGACCTCGCGCTCACCCTCTCCGACTCCCCCGACCCGGTGATCGGAACCACTCCGCTCACCTACACCCTCGCCGTCTCCAACGCCGGCCCCAGCGCCGCCAGCTCCGTGTCCGTCTCCCACGCGCTCCCCGCCGGCGTGGCCTTCGACAGCGCCGCCGGCTCCGGCTGGACCTGCGGCGAGTCGGGAGGCGTCGTCACCTGCACCCGCCCCACCCTGGCCGTCGGCGCGGCCCCCGACATCACGGTCCAGGTGACCCCGGGACCCGCCGCCACCGTGCTCACCTCCTCGGCCAGCGTCTCGGCCGCGGAGACCGACCCCAACCCGGCCAACAACTCCGACACCGAGACCACCACGGTCGTGGCGCCCTTCGTGTCTGATCGGGACACGGACCAAGACGGTGGTCGCCGACTCCGGCGAGTTCGCGGTCAACGGCGACGTGACCTACACGATCACGCTCACCAACACCGGGAACGCGACCCAGGCCGACAACCCCGGCCACGAGCTCGTGGACGTGCTGCCCTCGACCCTCGCCCTCGTCTCCGCGAGCGCCACGTCGGGCACGGCGGCCGCCGACCTGCCCGCCAACACCGTCACCTGGGACGGCAGCCTCGCGAGCGGCGGCTCCGTCACGGTCACCATCCACGCCACGATCCAACCCACGGTCGCCCTGGGCACCACCATCGCCAACCAGGGCACGGTCTACTACGACGCGGACGCCAACGGCACCAACGAGGCCACCACGCTGACGGACGACCCGGACAAGCCCGGCGCGAACGATCCCACGAGCTTCGTCGTCGTCTCGCCCACCATGGACTTCTACACCCTGGACGCCCTGCCGCCTCCTCGACACGCGCGACGCGACCGGCACGTTCGGCGGCCCCGCGCTCGTGGCCGGAGGCGATCGGGTCTTCCCCCTCTTCGGCCGGTGCGGCATACCCACGACCGCCCGAGCCCTCTCCGTGAACCTCACGGTCACGCAGCCGACCGCTCAGGGCAACCTCCGGCTCTACCCGGCCGGTACGCCTCTGCCCCTCGTGTCCTCGATCAACTACGTCGCCGGGCAGACGCGCGCGAACAACGCGATCGCATCGCTCAACGGCCTCGGGGAGCTGGCCGTCCGCTGCACCCAGGCCTCGGGCACGGCTCACTTCATCCTGGACGTGAACGGCTACTTCGAGTAGCCCCTGCCATCCCGAGGATGGTTCCCGGCCTTCACCCTGGGGACCCGCCGTCCCGGCTGATCCTTCGGGACCCGCCAAGTCGAAGTCCCTCAGACAGATCGGCCTCCGGCCCGGCTGGTGCATCGGCCTCATTGACCCTGCTCGCGGACGGCGCCTAGGGTCCTGAGACCAAAACGCAGGGGCACCGTAGCTGACGTGGCGATGCTGCGAGCATTCCGTTCGAGGTGCCGGGCCGTGCGACGAAACGGACGCTCACGACGAGCTCCAACCGTTCGATGAGGAGGTATGAGCATGCGAGTGACGAAAGCGGGGTCTCGGCGCGCGGGATCGTGTCTCTCACTGGCCGTCGCCTTGTCGCTCTGCTCCAGCCTCGCCCACGCCGGATCCGGAGTCTGGACGAGCGGGGGTCCCTATGGCGGGAGTGTCAGAGCCCTGGTCATCGATCCCAAGTCACCGGCCACCCTCTACGCCGGGGCATTAAACGGCGGGATCTTCAAGTCGACCAACGCAGGTGCCACTTGGACTGCTGCCAACACGGGCCTGAACCCCCTGTACCTCGGCGACTCGAGCGTCAACGCTCTGGCTATCGATCCCACGAACCCTGCTACGCTCTTCGCCGGCACGGAGAACGGCCTGGTCTTCAGGTCCACCAACTCCGGTGGCACGTGGACCGCCGCCAGCACGGGCATGACATATCCGTACGTCACGGCCCTGGCTGTCGATCCCGTGACCCCCGCGACGCTCTACGCCGGTGGACACGGAGTCTTCAGGTCCACCGACTCCGGCGGCACGTGGACCGCCGCCAGCGCGGGCCTGGACATGGACAAGAGCGTTCTCGCGTTGGCTATCAATCCTACGTCCCCCTCCACGCTCTACGCCGGGACGGAGGGCGGGGTCTTCAAATCCACCAACTCGGGTGTTTCCTGGATCGCTGCGAACTCGGGCCTGCCGGTGCCGCCGACAACGTACCTGTTCATCCGATCGCTGGCCATCGATCCCACGTCCCCTGCCACGCTCTACGCTGGGACGGGGTACGACGGGGTCTTCAAGTCCGCCAACTCCGGCGGATCCTGGATTGCCGTGAACACTGGCCTGACGGACAAGCATGTTTGGGCCCTGGCCATCGATCCCGCGTCCCCCGCCACGCTCTACGCCGGAACTTGGGACGGAGTCTTTAGGTCCACCAACTCCGGCGCCACCTGGACCGCAGCCAACACGGGCCTGACAAACCTGACCGTCTACGCCCTGGCCATCAATCCCACGTCGCCCGCCACGCTCTTCGCCGGCACGTACGCTACCGGGGTCTTCAAGTCCACCAACTCTGGTGGCACCTGGACCGCCGCCAACGCGGGCCTGACGAACTTGGAGGTTCGGGCCCTGGCCACCGATCCAATATCCCCCGCCACGCTCTACGCCGGCACGTTTGGCGGCGGGGTCTTCAAGTCCACCAACTCCGGTGGCACCTGGACCGCCGCCAACGCGGGCCTGACGAACTCGAACGTATCGGCTCTGGCGGTCAATCCAATATCTCCCGCCACCCTCTACGCCGGCGGGGGCGGCGGGGTCTTCAAGTCGACGAACTCAGGCGCCACGTGGACCGCCGTCAACAACGGCCTGGCGATCCAGTACGTCCTCGCCCTGGCCGTCGATCCCGCGACCCCTTCAACGCTCTACCGAGCTACGCACTCTGGGGTCGGCAAGTCCACCGACGCTGGCGCCTCCTGGACCCCCGCTAGCACAGGCCTCACGGACTTGAACGTCTACGCCCTGGCCATCGATCCCACGTCGCCGGCTACTGTCTACGCCGGGACGGGCGGCGGGGTCTTCAAGTCCACCAACTCCGCCAGTACTTGGGCCGCAGCCAACACGGGTCTTGTGGGGAGCGTCTACGCCCTGGCCATCGATCCCACGTCGCCGGCCACCCTCTACGCTGGGACGTACGACGGGGTCTTCAAGTCCACCAACTCGGGCGGCACATGGGCCGCCGCCAGCACCGGCCTGCCGCCGTACGTGTCAGTCACCGCCCTGGCCATCAATCCGACGAACCCCGCCACGCTCTACGCCGGGCCGTGGAACCGCGGGGTCTTCAAGTCCACCAGCTCCGGTGGCACCTGGACCGCGGCCAACACGGGCCTCGGGAATCCGTTCGTCGAGGCCCTAGCTCTCGACCCCACCGGGATGACGACCCTTCACGCCGGGCTCACCGGCGGCAGCGTGTGGCAACTGACTCCTCTCCCTCTAACCGATGCCGACCTCACGATGACTCTCTCCGACTCCCCCGACCCGGTGACCGGAACGACTCCGCTCACGTACACCCTCGCTGTCTCCAATCTCGGGCCTGACTCGGCCAGCTCCCTGTCCGTCTCCCACACGCTCCCCGCCGGCGTGGCTTTCAACAGCGCAGTCGGCTCCGGATGGACTTGCAGTCAATCGGCAGGCGTCGTCATCTGCACTCGCCCGACGCTGGCCGCCGGCGCGGCACCCACGATCACAGTCCAAGTAACCCCGGGACCTGCCGCCACGGTGCTCACCTCCTCGGCCAGCGTCTCGGCCGCCGAGACCGACGCGAACCCGGCCAACAACTCCGACACCGAGACGACCACCGTGATCGCACCCCTCGTCTGGATGGGGACGCGGACCAAGACCGTCCTCGCGGACTCTGGCGAGTTTGCGGCCAAAGGCAACGTGACCTACTCGCTCACCTTCACGAATGCCGGGAGCGCGGCCCAGGCCGACAACCCCGGCCACGAGCTCGTGGACGCGCTGCCCTCGACCCTCACCCTCGTCTCCGCGAGCGCCACGTCGGGCACGGCGGCCGCCGATCTGCCCGCCAACACCGTCAGCTGGGACGGCAGCCTCCCTAGCAGTGGCTCCGTCACCATCACCATCCACGCGACGATCCAGCCCACGGTCGCCCTGGGCACCACCATCGCCAACCAGGGCACGGTCTACTACGACGTGGACGGCAACGGCACGAACGAGGCCACCACGCTGACGGACGACCCGGGCAAGCCCGGCGCGAACGATCCCACGAGCTTCGTCGTCGTCTCGCCCGCCATGGACTTCTACACCTTGACGCCTTGCCGCCTCCTCGACACCCGCGACGCGACCGACACCTTCGGCGGCCCCGCACTCGCGGCAAACGCCGATCGGGTCTTCCCCCTCTTCGGCCAGTGCGGCATCCCCACGACCGCCCGGGCCCTCTCCGTGAACCTCACGGTCACCGCACCGACCGCCCAGGGCAACCTCCGGCTCTATCCGGCCGGCACGCCTCTGCCCCTCGTGTCCTCGATCAACTACGTCGCCGGGCAGACGCGCGCGAACAACGCGATCGCATCGCTCAACGGCCTCGGGGAGCTGGCCGTCCGCTGCTCCCAGGCCTCGGGCACGGCTCACTTCATCCTCGACGTGAACGGCTACTTCGAGTAGCAGACGGACTCAGGCCATGAAGACCAGCAGGGAGGCAACAGCATGCGACTGACGAAGGCCGGGTGTCGGCGCGTGGGATTGTGTCTCTCACTGGCCGTCGCCTTCTCGCTCTCCTCCTGCGTCGCCTACGCCGGACCGGGCGTCTGGACGACCGGTGGGCCTTATGGAGGAGAGATCTACGCCCTCGCCATCGATCCCGCGTCCCCCGCCACGCTCTACGCCGGCGCGTGGATGGGCGGCGTCTTCAAGTCCACCAACTCCGGCACCACTTGGACCGTCGCCAACACGGGCCTGACGGACTGGCAGGTCAACGCTCTGGCCATCGATCCCGCGACTCCTCGCACGCTTTACGTCGGAACGGACGACGGCGGGGTCTTCAAGTCCACCAACGCCGGCGACACCTGGACCGCCACCAGCACGGCCTGCCGAATGCGGACGTCTACGCCCTGGCCATCGATCCCAACACCCCGGCCACGCTCTACGCCGGCACGGGCGGCGGGGTCTTCAAGTCCACCAACTCCGGCGACTTCTGGGCGCACGCCAGCGCGGGCCTGACAGGCCTGGGCATCAACGCTCTGGCCGTCGATCCCACGTCCCGCGCCACGATCTACGCGGCAACGTGGAGCGGCGGGGTGTTCAAGTCCACCAACTCCGGCGCCTCCTGGGAATTGGCCAGCGTGGGCCTCACCGGCTGGTCTGTCATGGCCCTGGCTATCGATCCCACGACACCCTCCACGCTCTACGCCGGCACGTGGGGCGGCGGGATCGACAAGTCCACCAACTCGGGCGGCACCTGGACCGCCGCCAACACAGGCGTGACGAGTGATTTCATCTGGGCCCTGGCCATCGATCCCACGACACCCTCCACGCTCTACGCCGGGACGTACGCCCTCGGGGTCTTCAAGTCCACCAACTCCGGCGGTACCTGGACCGCCGCCAACACCGGCCTGACGAACCAGTACGTCAGAGCCCTGGCCATCGATCCCACGACCCCCGCCACGCTCTACGCCGGGATCGGAACGGCGGGGTCTTCAAGTCCACCAACTCCGGCGGTACGTGGGCCGCCGCCAACACGGGCCTGACGGACAAGAACGTCCAAGCCCTGGCCCTGGATCCCAGGACCCCTGGCACCCTCTACACTGGGACGTACGGCGGCGGGGTGTTCAGGTCCACCAATTCCGGTGACGGCTGGACCGCCGTCAACGCGGGTTGACGGTCTGAATGTCGACGCTTTGCCATCGATCCCGCGTCCCCCGGCACTCTCTATGCCGGTCGGGGGGCGACAGCGTCTGGCAGTCGACTCCGTCCGAGGAGGGCAGCCTCGACGCGGACGTGGGCTGCGCCTGTCGGACTCCCCGGACCCAGTGGTCGGAGCCACTCTGCTCACCTACACCCTCGCCGTCTCCAACGCCGGCCCCAGCGCCGCCAGCTCCCTGTCCGTCTCCCACACCCTCCCCGCCAGCGTGACCTTCGCAGCGCGGCCGGGCCCGGCTGGACATGCGGCAAGTCGGGAGGCGTGGTGACCTGCACCCGCGCCAGCCTCGCCGTCGGTTCGGCACCGGCCGTCCCGTCCGAGTGACCCCGGGACGCACTGCCACGGTGCTTACCTCTTCGGCCAACGTCTCAGCCGCGGAGAACGACCCCAACACAGCCAACAACTCCGACACCGAGACCACCACGGTCGTGGCGCCCTTCGTCTCGATCGGGACACGGACCAAGACGGTGCTGGCAGACTCCGGCGAGTTCGCGGCCGACGGCAAGGTAACCTACACCATCACCCTCGCCAATACCGGGAACGCGACACAAGCCAACAATCCGGGCCACGAGTTCGTGGACACGCTCCCCTCGACCCTCACCCTCGTCTCCGCGAGCGCCACGTCGGGCACGGCGGTGGCCGACGCACCAACGAACACCGTGACTTGGGACGGCAGCCTCCCGAGCGGCGGCTCCGTCACGATCACCGTCCACGCCACGATCCAGCGTACGGCCGCCCTCGGCACCACCATCGCCAACCAGGCGACCGTCTACTACGACGCGGACGACAACGGCGCCAACGAGGCCACCACGCTGACGGACGACCCAGGCAAGCCCGGCGCGAACGATCCTACGAGCTTCGTCGTCGTCTCGCCCGCCATGGACTTCTATACCTTGACGCCCTGCCGCCTCCTCGACACGCGCGACGCGCCCCTCATTTTCGGTGGCCCTGCCCTCGCGGCTGCTGGCGATCGGGCCTTCCCCCTCTTCGGCCGGTGCGGCGTACCCGCGACCGCCCGGGCCGTTTCGGTGAATCTCACGTCACCGAGCCGACCGCCCAGGGCAACCTCCGGCTCTACCCGGCCGGCACGACTCTGCCCCTCGTGTCCTCGATCAACTTCGTCGTCGGGCAGACGCGCGCGAACAACGCGATCGCGCCGATCAACGGCCTCGGGGAGCTGGCCGTCCGCTGCTCCCAGGCCTCGGGGACGGCTCACTTCATCTTGGACGTGAACGGCTACTTCGAGTAGCTCCTGCCGCCCCGAGGGTGGTTCCCGGCCGGCACCCGAGCGACCCGCAATCCCGGCGGATCCTTCGGGACGCGCCAAGTCGAAGTCCCTCAGACAGATCGGCCTCCGGCCCCGCTGGTGCATCCGTCTCATTGACCCTGCTCGCGGGGGGCGCCTAGCGTCCTGACACCAACAGGCAGGAGCACAGTGGCCCGACGTGGCGATGCCGCGAGAATCCCCGTTCGAAGTGCCGGGCCGCGCGGCGAAACGGACCCTCACGATGAGCTCCAACCGTTCGACGAGGAGGTAGGAGCATGCGAGTGACGAAAGTTGGGTGTCGGCGCGCGGGATCCTGTGTCTCACTCGCTGTCGCCTTGTCGCTCTCCTCCAGCGTCGTCCACGCCGGATCGGGCATCTGGACGACCGGCGGGCCGTATGGCGGAAACGTCACGGCCCTGGCCATCGATCCCACGACCCCCGCCACGCTCTACGCCGGCGACGTACGGCGGCGGCGTCTTCAAGTCCACCGACTCCGGCGGCACCTGGGCCGCCGCCAGCACGGGCCTGACGAACCTGTACGTCTACGCCCTGGCCATCGATCCCACGACCCCCTCCACGCTCTACGCCGGGACGTACGGACGGCGGGGTCTTCAAGTCCACCGACTCCGGCGGCACCTGGGCCGCCGCCAACACGGGCCTGACGAACCGGTACGTCAACGCCCTGGCCATCGATCCCACGACCCCCACCACGCTCTACGCCGGGACGTCCGGCGGCGGGGTCTTCAAGTCCACCGACTCCGGCGGCACCTGGGCCGCCGCCAACACGGGCCTGACGGACCGTGACGATCCGCGCCCTGGCCATCGATCCCACGACCCCCGCCACGCTCTACGCCGGGACGTGGAGCGGCGGGGTCTTCAAGTCCACCGACTCCGGCGGCACCTGGGCCGCGGCCAACACGGGCCTGACGCAGCCCTGTCACGTCAACGCCCTGGCCATCGATCCCACGACCCCCGCCACGCTCTACGCCGGGACGGACTACGGCGGGGTCTTCAAGTCCACCGACTCCGGCGGCACCTGGGCCGCCGCCAACACGGGCCTGCACGAGCCTGCACGTCTACGCCCTGGCCATCGATCCCACGACCCCCGCCACGCTCTACGCCGGGACGCTCGAGCGGCGGGGTCTTCAAGTCCACCGACTCCGGCGGCACCTGGGCCGCCGCCAACACGGGCCTGACGTAGCCTGAGCGTCTGCGGCCCTGGCCATCGATCCCGCGACCCCCGCCACGCTCTACGCCGGGACGGACACCGGCGGGGTCTTCAAGTCCACCGACTCCGGCGGCACCTGGGCCGCCGCCAACACGGGCCTGACGGACCTGTCCGTCAACGCCCTGGCCATCGATCCCACGACCCCCGCCACGCTCTACGCCGGGACGGCCAGCGCGGCGGGGTCTTCAAGTCCACCGACTCCGGCGGCACCTGGGCCGCCGCCAACACGGGCCTGACGCGCCGTGAGCGGGGTCACCGCCCTGGCCATCGATCCCGCGACCCCCGCCACGCTCTACGCCGGGACGTGATGACGGCGGGGTCTTCAAGTCCACCGACTCCGGCGGCACCTGGGCCGCCGCCAACACGGGCCTGACGTACCTGGACGTCGTCAACGCCCTGGCCATCGATCCCGCGACCCCCGCCACGCTCTACGCCGGCGACGGACGGCGGCGGGGTCTTCAAGTCCACCGACTCCGGCGGCACCTGGGCCGCCGCCAACACGGGCCTGACGAACCTGTACGTCCACGCCCTGGCCATCGATCCCACGACCCCCGCCACGCTCTACGCCGGGACGATGCGGCGGGGTCTTCAAGTCCACCGACTCCGGCGGCACCTGGGCCGCGGCGGGCACGGGCCTGACGCTCGGCCGTCATCGCCCTGGCCATCGATCCCGCGACCCCCGCCACGCTCTACGCCGGGACGACCAGCGGCGGGGTCTTCAAGTCCACCAACTCCGGCGCGCACCTGGACCGCCGCCAACACGGGCCTGACGGACCTGAGCGTCTACGCCCTGGCCATCGATCCCACGACCCCCGCCACGCTCTACGCCGGGACGGACGACGGCGGGGTCTTCAAGTCCACCGACTCCGGCGGCACCTGGACCACCGCCAATACTGGCCTTGGGAGCCCGTACGTCAACGCCCTGGCGATCGCTCGCACGTCTCCCGCCACGCTCTACGCCGGGATGAACGGCAGCAGCGTGTGGCAACTGACTCCTCCCACCGGGGTCGTGGCCGATCTCGCGCTGACCCTCTCCGACTCCCCCGACCCGGTGTTCGGAACCACTCCGCTCACGTACACCCTCGCCGTCTCCAACGCCGGCCCCAGCGCTGCCACCTCCCTGTCCGTCTTCCTCACGCTCCCTTCCGGCGCGGCCTTCAGCAGCGCCGCCGGGCCCGGATGGACCTGCGGCGAGTCGGGAGGTGTCGTCACTTGCACCCGCCCCACCCTCTCCGTCGGCGCGGCGCCCGACATAACGGTCCAGGTGACCCCGGGACCCGCCGCGACCGTCCTCACCTCGTTGGCCAGGGTCTCGGCCACGGAGACCGACCCCAACCTCGCCAACAACTCCGACACCGAGGCCACCACGGTCAACGCGCCCCTCGTCTGGATCGGGAGGCGGACCAAGACGATGGTCGCGGACTCTGGCGAGCTCGCGCCCAACGCCAACGTGACCTACACCCTCACGCTCACCAACACCGGGAGCGCGACCCAGGCCGACAACCCCGGCCACGAGCTCGTGGACGCGCTGCCCGCGACCGTCACCCTCGTCTCCGCGAGCGCCACGTCGGGGACGGCGACCACCGATCTGCCCGCCAACACCGTCACCTGGGACGGCAGCCTCCCCAGCGGCGGTTCTGTGACTATCAGCATCCACGCCACGATCCGGCCCACGGTCGCCCTGGGCACCACCATCGCCAACCAGGCGACCGTCTACTACGACGCGGACTGCAACGGCAGCAACGAGGCCACTACGCCGACGGACGACCCCGCCGCGCCAGGCGCGAACGATCCCTCGAGCTTCATCGTCGGCTCCATCTGGACGACCAGGGGGCCGTATGGCGCGACTGTGAGAGCCCTGGCCATGGACCCCGCGAACCCCGCCACGCTCTACGTGGGCACGTACTCCGGCGGCGTCTTCAAGTCCACCACCTCCGGCGGCACATGGACCGCCGCCAACACGGGCCTCACCGAATGGCGGGTCCAGACCCTGGCCATCGATCCCGCGTCGCCCGCCACGCTCTACGCCGGCACGTACTCTGGCGGCGTCTTCAAGTCCACGGATTCCGGCGGCACGTGGGCCTCCGCCAACACGGGTCTGGCGAGCCTCAGGGTCGACGCCCTGGTCATCGATCCCACGTCCCCCACCACGCTCTACGCAGCCAGCGGTGGAGTCTACAGGTCCACCAACTCCGGGGGCACCTGGACCGCCGCCAACACGGGCCTGACGTGCGGGAGCCAAGTCCTGGCCATCAATCCCTCGTCCCCCGCCACGCTCTACGCCGGCGGGAGCGGCGGAGTGTGCAAGTCCACCGACTCCGGCGCCACGTGGACCCCGGTCAACAACGGACTGACGAACCTGTACGTCATGGCCCTGGCCGTCGATCCCGTGACCCCTTCCACGCTCTACGCCGGCACGCGCGACGGGGTCTACAAGTCCACCGACTCCGGCGGGACCTGGGCCGGCGCCATCACGGGCAGTTCGAACTACATGACGTACATGCTGGCCATCGATCGCACGTCCCCTTCCACGGTCTACGCCGGGACGGAGAGCGGGCTGTACAAGTCGACCAACTCCGGTGGCACCTGGGCCGTCACGGGTCCAGGAGGCATCCCAAGGGCCCTGGCCATCGATCCGACTGCCTCGGCCACGCTCTATGCCGGCATCGACGACGGTCGCGGGGTCTTCAAGTCCACCAACGGCGGAGGCACGTGGACCGCCGCCAGCGAGGGCCTGACGAATCTGGAGATCTGGGCCGTCGCCGTCAGTCCCTCGACCCCCGCCACGGTCTACGCCGGGATCGAGACGGGGGTCTTCAAGTCCACCAACTCCGGTGGCACCTGGGCCCGAGGCAACCTATGGGCACCGGTCTTCACCTTGGCGGTCGATCCCACGACACCCGCCACGGTCTACGCCGGGACGGACAACGGGGTCAAGAGGTCCACCAACTCGGGCGATACCTGGGCCCCCACGGGCCTGAAGTTCACGTACGTCTATGCCCTGGCCATCGATCCCACAACACCCACCACGCTCTACGCCGGCACGGACTCCGGCGAGGTCTTCAAGTCCACCAACTCCGGAGCCACCTGGACCGCGGCCAGCACCGGCCTGCCAACGATACCGGAGATCCGCGCCCTGGCCATCGATCCCATGACCCCTACCACGCTCTACGCCGGCAAGGACTACGGCGACGGAGTCTTCAAATCCACCGACTCCGGCAGTACCTGGGCCGCCGCAAACACAGGCCTGACGAGCCTGTACGTCTGTGCCCTGGCCATCGATCCCACGTCCCCCGCCACGCTTTATGCCGGGACGTGGGGCGGGGTCTTCAAGTCCACCAACTCCGGCGGCACCTGGGCCGAGACTAGCCTGAGGTACTCGAATGTCTGCGCCCTAGCCATCGATCCCACGACGCCCGGGACGCTCTACGCCGGGACGGACACGGGGGTCTTCAAGTCCACCGACTCCGGCGGCACCTGGGTGTCCGTCAACAAGGGTCTGCCCGGCCTGAGCGTCTCCGCACTGGCCATCGGTTCCACGAACCCGGCGACTGTGTACGCCGGGACGACGACCGCTGGCGTGTGGCAGGCCACCGCCCCCGTCCGGGGCGACTCCGACCTCACGATCACCCTCTCCGACTCCCCGGACCCGGTGAACGCCACTACCCCGCTCACCTACACGATCAGCGTGGCAAACGGTGGACCCGACGTCGCCAGATCCGTGTCCGTCTCCCACACGCTCCCCTCCGGGGTGACCTTCGGGAGCGCCTCCAGCTCCAGCTCCGACTGGTACTGCAGCCGCTCAAGCGCCATCGTCACCTGCACGCGCCCGAGCCTGCCCGTCGGCGCGGCGCCCGATATCGGGGTCCGGGTGACCCCGGGATCGGCCGCCACCGTGCTCTCCTCTTTAGCCACTGTCTCGGCGGCGGAGAACGACCCCAACCCGGCCGACAACACCGACACCGAGACGACCACTGTCGTTGCAGCGCCCTTTGTCTCAATAGGGACGCGGACCAAGACAGTGCTCGCAGATTCCGGCGAGTTCCTCACCGGCACGGCCGTGACCTACACCATCACCCTCACCAACACCGGAACCGCGACCCAGGCCGACAACTCCGGTCACGAGCTCGTGGATGCGCTGCCCTCGACTCTTGCCCTCGTCTCCGCAGACGCCACCACGGGCTCCGTGGTGGCCGACCTGCTCGGAAACAGCGTTGCCTGGGACGGCAGTCTCCCCAGCGGCAGCTCCGTCACAGTCACCGTTCATGCCACGATCCAGCCCACACTCGCCCTGGGCACCGCCATCGCCAACCAGGCGACCGTCTACTACGACGCGGACGGCAACGGCACCAACGAGGCTACCACGCTGACCGACGACCCGGACAAGCCCGGCGCGAACGATCTCACGAGCTTCGTCGTCGTCTCGCCCCCCACCGACTTCTACACTTTGACGCCCTGCCGCCTCCTCGACACCCGTGACGCGACCGGCACCTTCGGCGGCCCCGCCCTCGCGGCCGGGGGCGATCGGGTCTTGCCCCTCTTCGGCCGGTGCGACATACCCACCACCGCCCGGGCCGTCTCTGTGAACCTGACCGTCACGCAACCGACCGCCCAGGGCAACCTCCGGCTCTACCCGGCCGGTACGCCTCTGCCCCTCGTCTCCGCGATCAACTACGTCGCCGGACAGACGCGCGCGAACAACGCGATCGCGCCGCTCAACGGCCTCGGGGAGCTGGCCATCCGCTGCTCCCAGGCTTCGGGGACGGCACACTTCATCCTGGACGTGAACGGCTACTTCGAGTAGCCCCTGCCGCCCCGAAGGTGGTTCCCGGCCGCCACCCGAGCGGCCCGCAATCCCGGGGCGGCCTCGGCCTGGTGCGTCGCTCCTCGACCTCGCCCTCCGCGAGGCCTGACCCGCAGACCGCACCCCGCAGTACGATGACCCATGAAGAGAAAGACCCTGCTCGTCACCCTCGCGGCGGCCGTCGCCCTGGCGGCCGGTCACGTCGCTCTCTCGCAATCCCGCGAGGATCCCCTCGATCCGGTGGGGGTCGCGGGCGACACGCACCGGCTGGCGTTCGAGAACCGCTTCGTGCGCGTGCTGGACGTCCATCTCCCGCCCGGCAAGGTCGAGCCGCGCCACCGGCACCCGCACGGGCTGAGCGTCTACTTCACGGACTGGGAGGCCAGGGTGACCCCGGACGGCGGCCCGCCCGAGGTGCGCTCGCGCCGGGCGGGGACGTTCGCCTGGAACGAGGCGATCGTGCACAGCGTGGAGAATGTCGGCCAGTCGGAAGGGCACGTCCTGAGGATCGAGCTGAAGCTCTAACGCGTCGAGGGCAGGCCATCTCCGCAAGTCACCGGGCGCCGATCCCAACGACGGCCAGACGCTCTACAAACGCCATTTCAAACCCGACGACGACCACCTCAAGCTGCTCTTCTCCTACGGCCTCGGACAGGACAAGGGCGGGCCGTGGTTCGAGCGATGGGGCGAGCGCCTGGCGACGCCCGCGCAGGTGCTGGACCGAACGAATCGCCTGCCTCCTGTCGTACACTGACCCGCTTCTTCGCCGAGGGAACGCGCGCCTTCCGGAAGCGCCGCCTCGAGGAGACCGGACGGCCCGGAGGAGGACGTGGAGTGGACCCTGGACCTGCTTCTGAATGGGCTCAAGCCCCGGAGTCGAGCGTGAGACGCCGCGTGCTCGAAGCCGCCCTCGTCGCCACGCTGGCGACCGCCGCTCCTTTCGCCCAGGCGGAAGGGGCCGGTGCGGAGGCCGTCGCCCCGACGCGAACGCCCCTCACCTTCGAGGAGGCCCTGCGCCGGGCTCTCGACGCCAACGCGAGCGTCGGCCGGGCCCGGGCCGAGGTGGGCGTCGCCGACGCCCAGAGGCGCAACTCGCTCTCGTACCTCCTCCCCCGCTTCGGGGCGACGGGCGGCCTCATCCGGAACAGCGAAGAGGTCTCCTTCGGGGGCGCCGACTTCCAGCGGGTGATCCTGCCGCTCAACGACTGGAACTTGCGCCTCACCGTGCTGCAGCCCGTCTTCGCCGGGTTGCGAGAGCAGCGGGCCTACCTGCAGGCCAAGGAAGGGGTGCGGGCGGCCGAGCAGGGGGTCCGGGCGACCGAGGACCGCATCCTGCTGCGCACCGCGTCGGACTACATCCAGGTGGTGGGAGGCGACGCGCTCGTGAAGGTCGAGGAGCAGACGGTGGCCCTCGCCCAGGATCGGCTGCGGGAGGCCAGGGACTGGTTCGCGGCCGGGGAGACGACGCGCGTGGACGTGCTCCGTGCCGAGTCTTCGGTGAAGGCGGCCGCACGCCGCCTCGCTCTCGCGCACCGGGACCGGGGGGTCGCGCTGGGCCAGCTCCGCATCGACCTCGACCAGGACGGCGATTTCGAGGTCAGCGAGCCCAGCCTCTCGCTCCCGTCCCGGCCCGACGAGGCGCTCCTCCTGCAGCAGGCCGAGGAGACGCGGGCCGACGTCCGGCAGGCCACGAGCGCCCTGCGCATCTCCGAGCTGGAGGTGTCCAAGCAGAAGGGGGCGTACCTGCCTACGGTCACCGCCGACGCCGGCTACGTCTGGCAGAAGACGAGCTTCCCCACCGACCGCTACGGCTACGCCGCGCTGCGGTTCGTCGTCCCCATCTGGCAGTCGGGGGAGATCAGCTCCCGCGTGACCCTGGCGCGCGAGCGCGAGCGCCAGGCCCGCCTCTCCCTCGACGAGGCGATCCGCACCGTCCAGGAAGACGTGCGGAGGGCGCTGCTCGACCTCGAGACCGCCACGACCAGCCTCGCCCTCTCCGAGGACCAGCTGCGGTCGGCCGAGGCGGAGTATCAGCAGGTGGCCGACCTCTACCGCAGCCAGGAGGCCACGTCGCTCGACATCCAGTCGTCGGAGGCCAACCTGTCCGAAGCGCGACGCGCGGTCGTGGTGAGCCGGCTGGCGCGGCTCTTCTCCGAGCTCGCGGTCTACTTCGCCGCCGGTGACCTCAAGTCCGCCGTCCTCAAGGAGGTCCACCCGTGACGTTCCGCCCGACGACGCCCGCCCTGGCCGCCCTCGCCGCCCTGGCCGCCCTCGCCGGCTGCGGGCGAGCCCCGAAGGCCGCCGCCTCCGCCACACCTCCCCCGCTGCCCGCCGACGTTCAGTCGGTGCAGGCCGTGGCCTCGCCGGCCGCGGTCGCCGCCCCCGGCGGGGACGCCCTCACCGCCGGGGGCCACCTGGACCTGACCGGCGAGTTCGTCGCGCCGATCCGCTCCGACCTCGTGCCCCGCACCCCGGGGCGCGTCGGGCGGGTGCTCGTCGACGAGGGCCAGCTCGTGCGCAAGGGCCAGCCGCTCCTCGAGCTGGAGACCGACTACCTGAAGCTGGACGTGGCGCGAGCCGAGGCGGATCTCGCCCGCGCGGAGGCGGCGGCAAAGGACGCGGAGCGCGACTTCGAGCGGAAGAAGGGCCTCGCGAGCAAGGGCTCGGTGTCGCAAGCGGCGTACGACCGCTCGCAGGCGGGATCCGAGCAGGCGACGGCCGGTCGGGCCGCGGCCCGGGCCGCGCTGGACACCGCGCGCCAGCGCCTGGCCGACGCCGTGCTCACCTCGCCCGTGGACGGAGTGGTGGCGGCGCGCCGCACCGACGTCGGCGAGCGGCTGGGCGACGGCAGCGTGGCCTTCGTCGTGGAGCAGACCGCCCCGTTGAAGCTCCGCTTCCGCGTCCCCGAGCGCTACCTCGCCGCGGTCAAGGTCGGCCAGACGGTGAAGGCCACGGTCGATCCCTACCCGGGCACCGAGTTCGAGGGGACACTCAGCCTGGTGGGCGGCTCGATGGACGCCGCCACCCGCACGTTTCTCGCCGAGGCGGTGTTCCCGAACCGCGACCGGCGGCTGCGGCCGGGCCTCTTCGCCCGGATAGCCCTCGACATCAAAGGCGACTGAGCCATGCAGAGGCTGGCCGAGATCTGCGTCCGGCGCCCGGTCTTCACCTGGGTGCTCGTCCTCTCCCTCGTCGTGGTGGGCCTCTTCGCCTACGACCGCCTCGGCGTCGACCGCTTTCCGAAGATCGACCTTCCCTTCGTCACCATCAGCACCCGCCTGGTGGGGGCGGCGCCCGAGGAGATCGAGACCGAGGTCACCGACAAGATCGAGGAGGCGGTCAACACCATCAGCGGCATCGACCAGCTGATCTCCATCTCGGCCGACGGCGTCTCCCAGGTGCTCGTCAACTTCGAGCTGGAGAAGAACCCCGACGTCGCCGCCCAGGAGGTGCGCGACCGCGTCAACAGCGTGCTGCGCGACCTGCCCAGGGACGCCGACCCCCCGGTGATCGAGAAGATCGACCCCGACGCCGCCCCCGTCCTGTCGGTGGCGGTCTCCGCCCCCGCCCCCATCCGCGACGTGACCGAGTTCTGCGACAAGGTGCTGCGCCGGCAGGTGGAGTCGGTGCTGGGCGTGGGCCAGGTCAAGCTGATCGGCGGCCGCCTCCGGCAGGTCAACGTCGTCGCCGACCCCGCGAAGCTCGCCGGCCTCTCCCTCACCGCCGCCGAGGTGGCGGGGGCCCTGGCCTCGCAGAACGCCCAGCTCCCCGGCGGGCGCGTCGAGCAGGGCCTGCGGGACCTGAGCCTGCGCACGTACGGCCGCGTCGCCACCCCCGCCGCCTTCGGCGACATCGTGATCACGAACCGCGCCGGCTACCCGGTGCGGGTCTCCGACGTGGCCCGGGTCGAGGACGGCGTCGAGGACGCCGAGACGCTGGCGAGCGTCAACGGCGAGCCGGCGGTCGTCCTCCAGGTGCGCAAGCAGTCGGGGACCAACACGATCGAGGTCGTCGAGCGGGTCAAGGACCGCCTGGAGAGGCTGAAGGCCCAGCTGCCGAGCGGCTACCGGCTCGACGTGGTGCGCGACCAGTCCGAGTACATCGTGACCGCGGTGAACACGGTGCGCGAGCACCTCGTGCTCGGGTCGCTCTTCGCGGCCGGGGTCGTGTGGTTCTTCCTCCGCCGCTTCCGCCCCACCCTCATCTCCGCCATCGCCATCCCGAGCTCGCTCATCGCCACCTTCGCCGCCATGC
Source organism: uncultured Acidobacteriota bacterium (assembly GCA_963697835.1). Lineage (GTDB taxonomy): Bacteria > Acidobacteriota > Vicinamibacteria > Fen-336 > Fen-336 > DATBSL01. Next base: position 2,422,324 of record CAVOPG010000002.1, read on the forward strand.
AGTACATGAACTTCACCCTCAACATCATCACCCTGCTGGCGCTCACCCTCGTGGTGGGGATCGTGATCGACGACGCGGTCATCGTCCTCGAGAACATCTTCCGCTTCATGGAGGAGAAGGACATGCCGCCCATGCGGGCGGCGGTCGAAGGCACGCGGGAGATCGGCCTCGCCGTGCTCGCCAGCAGCCTCTCCCTGATCGCGGTCTTCCTCCCCGTGGCCTTCATGGGCGGGATCGTGGGTCGCTTCATGAGCTCCTTCGGCGTGACCATGGCCTGCGCCATCGCGGTCTCGCTGCTGGTGGCCTTCACCCTCACCCCCATGCTCTCGGCGCGGTGGATCCGGGCGAAGGAGATCGCGGCGGAGCACACCTCGCGCGAGCACGGCGTCTACGCCTGGATCGAGAGGACCTACCTCGGCCTCCTGGACCGGGCGATGCGGCACCGGTGGGTGGTGGTCCTGATCATGGCCGCCGTATTCCTCGCCACGATCCCCCTCGGCGCCGTGGCCAACAAGAACTTCCTCCCCCGCGACGACGAGTCGCAGTTCGAGGTGATCGTGCGCGCCCCCGAGGGCTCGAGCCTGGACTCGACGAAGACCATCCTCGACTCCATCGCCCGCCGCGTGCACGAGATCCCCGAGGTCAAGTACACCCTCCTGACCATCGGCGCCGATCCCCAGAACACGCTCAACCTCGGCTCGATCTTCGTCAAGCTCCAGCCGGTGCAGGAACGGAAGAAGGACCAGTTCAAGGTCATGGACGAGATCCGCCGGGAGATCCTGCCGCAGTACGCGCGGCTCAACCTCCGCGCGCAGGTGACGCCGGTCGCGGCCTTCGGCGCCGGCAACAACGCGGAGATCCAGTTCTGGATCGGCGGGCCGGACCTCGACCAGCTGGCCCGGTACGCGGACGCGATCATGCGGAAGCTCAAGGCCTTCCCCGGCGCGGTGGACGCGGACTCCAACCTCGTGGTCGGCAAGCCCGAGCTGGGGGTCCGCATCGACCGGGCCAAGGCCGGGGACCTCGGCGTGCGCGTGCAGGACCTGGCCTCGACCCTCAACGTCCTCGTGGGCGGTCTCAAGGTGACGGACTGACTACGAGGGCGGCGAGCAGTACGAGGTGCATCTCCGCGCCGAGGCGTCCTACCGCCGCGACGCGGAGGGGATCGCCCAGGCCGAGGTGCCGTCACCTGTACCAGGACATCGCGCGCGCCGTGGACGAGCAGTACCGGACGTTCGACTTCGCGAGCTGGGCGGATCTCGCGGCCGAGGACGACGCGATCGGCCTGGTCGACCGGGCCATCCGCGTCCCGCGCGTGATCCTCCTGCTGTCCTACGACCGGGTGCCGCGCCGGCACGTCCGCTTCAGCCGCTTCAACATCTACGCCCGGGACCACAACCGCTGCCAGTACTGCGGGCGCCGCTACCCGCGCGCCGAGCTGAACCTCGACCACGTCGTCCCGCGCTCGAAGGGCGGGACGTCGGTGTGGGAGAACGTCGTCTGCTCGTGCCATCGCTGCAACCGTCTGAAGGGCGGCCGCACGCCGCTGGAGGCGGGCATGAAGCTCATCCGGCACCCGTTCCGGCCGCAGTGGACGCCGTTCATGCTGGAGGCGTTCAGCCCGCGCCGGCACAAGGAGTGGCTGCCGTTCCTGAGCGGCGTGGACGCGGCGTACTGGAACACGGAGCTGCTCCAGGAATGAGTCGAACGGTGACGCTCGCCGGGCTGCGGCGCCGGCGTGGGCGGATGGGGGATGGGATGCGGATCAAGCAGATCGAGCTGATCGGCTTCAAGTCGTTCAAGGACCGCACCGTCCTCGAGCTGCCGGCGGGCGTGACGGCCATCGTCGGTCCGAACGGCTGCGGCAAGTCGAACGTCGTCGACGCCATCCGCTGGGTGCTGGGCGAGCAGAGCCCGAAGCACCTCCGCGGCGGCGCCATGGAAGACGTCATCTTCGCCGGCAACGCCGAGCACGGGCCGCTCGGCTGGCCGAGGTGTCGCTGCTGCTCGAGCGCAGCGACGAGGACCTCGCCGCAGGCCGCCGAGACGCGCCGACGAGCTGCCGGCCGGACCCGAGAGCCTGCCGCCCGAGCTGGCGCAGGCGCGCCGAGATCCTGGTCACGCGCCGCTACTTCCGCTCCGGCGACTCCGAGTACTTCATCAACAAGGTGCCGTGCCGGTTGAAGGACATCACCGAGCTCTTCCTCGGCACCGGCGTCGGCACGCGGGCGTACGCGATCATCGAGCAGGGACGGGTCGAGCAGATCGTCAACGCGAAGCCCGAGGAGATGCGGCTGTTCCTCGAGGAGGCCGCCGGCATCACGCGCTTTCGCGCCCGCAAGCTCGCGGCGGAGCGGAAGATGGAGCGCACGCGCGACAACCTGCTGCGCGTCCAGGACGTGCTGCACGAGCTGGAGCGGCAGATGGCGCTCGCTGCAGCGCCAGGCGCGACGCGCCGAGGAGTACCATCGCATCAAGGGCGCGCTGCGCGAGCTCGACCTGCGCGTGATGGCGGCGCGCCGGCGCGGGCTGGGCCGGCGAGGTCGTCGCGACGCGACCGCCGAGCTGGCCCGGCTGCGCGAGGAGGAGGAGCGCTGCAGGCGCGAGCTGCAGCGCGACGCGCGAGGCCGGCGACGATGCGCGCCGCCGCCGCCACGAGCGCGAGGCGCGGCTGCGGGCCGCCGAGGTCGAGCTCACCGAGCAGCGGGTGGCGGCGACGGAGGCCGCGGCGCGCATCGGGGCGCTCGCCGCGCGCCGCGCGCGAGCTCGAGGAGCGGGCCGACGCAGCTGGAAGCCGAGGGCGAGCGAGCTGCGCGAGCGGCTGGCCGCCGTGCAGGACGGAGCTCGCGGACGCTCGAGGGCGCGCTCGAGCGGCCTGGTCCGCGAGCAGGCGGCCGCGGAGGCCGAGCGCGACGCGCAGCCAGGCCGTGCTCGACGAGCTCAGCCGCGGCGGGCGCGCCGCTCGAGCAGGCGGTCGAGGAGGCCAAGGACGCGGTGGTCGATGCGGTCGGCGAGGAGGCCCGGCTGCGCAACCTGGCGGAGGCGCTGCACCGGCGTCGCGCCGAGATCGAGGGCCAGCGCCGGCAGCTCGACGAGGAGCAGCGCGTGCTCGGCGCGCGGCTCGACGAGAACGCGCGCGCGCGCGACGCGCTGCGCGAGCGCCTCGAGGCGCTGGAGGCGAGCGGGCACGGCGTCGAAGGCGACGCGCGCGTCGCTGGTCGACGTCGGCCGCGGACGCTCGCCGACGGAGGAGGCGCGCCGGGCGCAGGCGTGCGCGGACGCGCGCGACCGCGTGACGCAGCTGCGTTCGCGGGTCGAGTCGCTGCGCGAGCTGGAGGCGCGCTACGAGGGCTGCACGCGCGGCGTCGCGAGCCTGCTCGGCCGCGAGCCCGGACGGCGCGCGCTGCTGGCCGCGCGTCCTGCGGGTCCCCGCGCATCTCGAGCGCGCCGTGGCCGCGGTCCTCGGCGCGCGCCTGGGGCAGATCGTCGCTGCCGGACACCGAGCGCGGCGGTCGATGCCATCCGCTGGCTCGAGCCGGAGGCGGCGGGCAGCGCCACCGTGCTCCCGCACGATCCCGAGCGGCGCGCGACCGTCATCGTGCCGCCGGGCGCCGGCTGGTCGAGCAGATCGAGGTCGACCCCGACCACTGGGCGCTCGCGGAGGCGGTGCTCGGCCACGTCCTGCTGGCGAACGATCTCGACGACGCGCTGCGCGCTGTGGCGCGACGCCGCCCATCCCGTCACGGTCGTCACGCCGGCAGGGCGAGGCGGTCGACGTGCTCGGGGCGGTCACCGGCGGCAGCGAGCCGCCGCTCGAGGAGACGCTGCTGGCGCGGGCGCGCGAGCTGCGCGAGCTGGCCCGGAGCGTGCCGAGGCGGAAGCGGCGTCTCGACGGCGCGCAGCGGGCGCTCGACGCGGTCCGGCAGCGGCATGCAGGGGCGGAGCGCGACGTCGCGCAGGCGGACGGACGCCTGCAGGCGCTCCGGCTCGACCTGCTGGCGGCCGAGAAGGATCGCGAGCAGCTCGAGGCGGAGCGCGCGCGCGTCGCCGCCGATCTCGAGGTCGGCGCGCTCGAGGCGAGCGGGCTGGCCGGCGCGGACGGGCAGGTGGCCGGCGAGCTGGCCGCGCTCGACGAGTCGCTCGCCGCGGCGGCCGCGAGCGCTCGAGGAGCGCCGGAGCGTCGCTGGCGCGCTGCCAGGAGGCGCTGGCGGCGTGGCGGGCGCAGTATGCGGCCGCCGAGGAGGCCCGCACGGCGGCGGCCGTGCATGCGACGGCCGTCGCGGAGCGGCGCCGGGCGGCCGAGGCCGAGCGCGGCCGGCTCGCAGGCGACCGCGGCGCGATCTGACGGCACGCGTCGAGGCGGCCGACGCGCGGCGCGGCGGAGGCGCGAGCGGGCGCGCAGGCGGCCGCCGAGCGACGCCGTCGCGGCGGAGGTCGGCGCGTGCGGACGGCGGAGGCGCGCGCGACCGCGCTGGCGGCCGAGCGCGAGCGGCTCGTCGCCGACATGGCAGCGGCCGAGGCGGAGCTGTCCGACGACGACCGCCGCCAGCGGGAGGTCGGCGAGACGCTCGAAAGCCTGCGGGCCCGGCGCGCCGAGATCGACCTGCTGCTCGCGGAGCGGCGGATGGCGCTGGAGCAGCTCGCGGAGCGCCTCGCCGAGCGCTACGACCTGCGCCATCGAGGCGCTCGACGCCGTCGAGGGCGAGCCCGGCCGAGGAGGACGCGGCCCGGGCCGAGGAGCTGCGCGCGCGCCTGGTCCGTCTCGGCGACGTGAATCCCGGCGCGCTGGCCGAGCTCGAGGAGATCCGCGGGCGCCACGAGTTCCTCGACGCGCAGCGCGCCGACCTGGAGCGCTCGCTCGACGATCTGCGACAGACCATCGGCAAGCTCGCCCGCACCTCGCGCCGCCGCTTCGAGGAGACGTTCGCGGCGGCCAACGACCGGCTCGCGGAGGTCTTCCCCAAGCTCTTCCCGGGCGGCACGGCGCGCCTCGAGTCCACGGAGCGCCGAGGAGGGCGGCGGAGGAGGGCGTCGAGATCGTCGTCGCGCCTGCCGGGCAAGAAGCTGCAGTCGCTGAGCCTGCTCTCGGGCGGCGAGAAGGCGCTCACGGCGACGGCGCTGGTGTTCTCGCTCTTCCTCATCCGGCCGACGCCGTTCTGCCTCCTGGACGAGGTCGACGCGCCGCTCGACGAGGCCAACATCGGGCGCTTCAACGCGCTGGTCACGGAGATGGCCGCAGCGCTCGCAGTTCGTGCTGATCACGCACAACCGGCGCACGATGGAGGTCGCCGACACGCTCTACGGCATCACGATGGAGCAGGCCGGCGTCTCCAAGGTGGTGTCGGTGCGCCTGAGCGAAGCGGCCTGATCGCCGGGACGCGATGGAGCCGTGGATCGTTCTCGCGGCCGCGGCGGTCGTCGCGGTCGCGGCACTGATCGCGCTCGCTCGTCCGGCGGCGCCGCGCTGTGCGCCGGCGCCGGCCGGCGCCGCCGGGCGGCCAGCGCGCAGCCGGACGCGCCGGCGCGGCGGAGCGGCTGCGGCGCGGGCTGGCCGCCACGCGCCAGCGGCTGGTCGCGCAGCTCGACGGGGTGCTCGGCCGCGGGCCGCGCCCGCTGGACGCCGTCGCTCGGCGACCTGGAGGAGGTGCTGATCGGCGCCGACGTCGGCGTCGCGACCACGGCGGCGCTGCTCGAGCCGCTGCGGTCGCTCGGCGCGGACGCGTCGCCGGACGCAGGTCCGCGACGGCGCTGCGCGCGAGACGATGCGGACCATGCTGGCGGCGCCACCGGCGCCGGAGCCCACGAGCAAGCCCTGGGTGATCCTGGTCACCGGGGTGAACGGGGTCGGCAAGACCACGACCATCGGGAAGCTCGCGGCGCTGCACGCCGCGGCCGGCCGGCGCGTGCTCGCTGGTCGCGGCGGACACGTTCCGGGCCGCGGCCATCGACCAGCTCGCGGTCTGGGCGGAGCGCAGCGGGCGCCGACCTCGTGCGTCACGCGCCGGGCGCCGACCCGTCGGCGGTGGTGTTCGACGGCCTGAAGGCGGCGCTGGCGCGGCGCGTCGACGTCGTGCTCATCGACACGGCGGGGCGGCTGCACACCCGGACGCCGCTCATGGAGGAGCTCGGCAAGGTCGCGCCGCGTCATCGGGCGCGAGGTGCCGGGGGCGCCGCACGAGACGCTGCTGGTCGTCGATGCCACGACGGGGCAGAACGCGGTGCAGCAGGCGCGGACCTTCCAGGAGGCCGTGCCGGTGACCGGGGTCGTGCTGACCAAGCTCGACGGGACGGCGCGTGGCGGCGTGCTGGTGGCGCTCCGCCACGAGCTCGGGCTGCCGATCCGCTACGTCGGGGTCGGCGAGGCGGTCGAGGACCTGCGCGTCTTCGACGCCGGGGAGTTCGTCGGGACGCTGTTCGCCGACGAGCCGGCCGGCCGGCGGGTCGTGACCTTCGGCGGGCCGCTCGGTGATTGCGGCGCAGGGGGGCGATCGACTACAGTCCCTGCATTCTCGCCTGGTTTCCGGGACGTCGCTACCCGGGTGCCGGGCGTCAACGAGACGCCACTCGAGAGGAGCAACTGATTCACGATCCCGCGGGTCGCCCGGCCGCGCTACGCGCCGGGAGCCGCGTGTAGCACGACGACGACGGGGAACGGACGGGGTTTGAGGTGGGATCACACTGATGCTGGCGCCCGCCGGGGCGTTTCGGCTGACGAGTCACGATGCAGGCATCCACGCTGGGCCTCGGGCCCATCCAGTGAGAGGTCCGACGCCGAGAGAGCCGTAGCGCCGGCCACCTGTTCATCTCCAATCTCCGTTCCCCCGAGCATGGACCAGCCATGGGGGAGCACGTTCACCTGCCGAAATCGGAGCTGCGCCGGCGCGTCCTGGCCGCGCGCCGCGCGCGGTCGCCGCGAGCAGATGGCCGACGCGTCGCGGGCCATCTGCGCGCAGGTGCTCGCGCTGACCGCGTTCCGTCTGGCGCACCACCTGGTCGCCTACGCGGCACGGCCCGGACGAGATCGACCCGTCGGCGCTCGTCGAGTCGCGGCGCTGGCGGGCGGCCAGCCGGTCTACTTTCCCCGCGTCGTCGGCGCGAGCCTCGAGTTCCTGGCCGGCCGCGCCGGCGACCTGCAACCCGGGCGCATACGGCATCCCCGAGCCGACCGTCCGGGCCCGCCGCTGCCCGCGCGACGCCCGCGGCGTCGCTGTTCCTCGTCCCGGGGCTGGCGTTCGACCCGCAACGGCGGCCGGCTCGGACGGGGCGGCGGTCACTACGACCGCGCGCTGGCCGGGATATCCGCGCGGGCTCGCGCTCGGCCTCGCGATCGACGCCGACCTCGTCGCCGACGGTCCCCGGCGACCCCTGGGACCAGCGCGTGGACGCCGTCGTGACCGAGCGCCGTCTGCTCTGGTCTGCCGCGCGGCCCGAGGCCGCTGTGCAAGGAGAACCTGGAATGACGACATCACCCCGATCGGGGTCGTGGTGGGGCTCGCCCTGGGCGCCCTCGTCTTCGTGCTCTCTCGACCGGGCGCGCCGCGGCCGCGGCCGCCGGCGCGCAGGCCGCGGCCGACGGAGACGGCCGCCCGCATCGTCGAGGAGGCGCGCAAGGAAGCGACACGCTCCGCAAGGAGGCCGAGCTGCGGGCCAAGGACGTGCTCATCCAGGCCAAGGCGGAGGCGGAGCGCGAGGCGCGCGAGCAGCGCCGCGAGCTCGCGGCCATCGAGAAGCGCGTCGCGCAGAAGGAGGAGACCATCGACCGCAAGCTCGAGGCGCTCGAGGCGCGCGACGGCGAGCTGCGCAAGCGCGAGGACGGCCTGCACGGAGCGCGAGAGGCGGGCATCGAGAGCCCGGCGCGCCGAGGACGATCGCGCTGGTCGACGCCGTCCGCCGGAAGCTCGAGGAGACGGCCGGGCTGACGCGCGACGAGGCCAAGCGGACGCTCGTCGAGCAGATGATCGAGGAGGCGCGCGACGAGGCCGCCAAGCAGATCCGCCAGATCGAGAGCGAGGCGCGCGAGGAGGCCGATCGGCGGGCGAAGAAGATCGTCTCGATCGCCATCGAGCGGCTGGCCGGCGAGTTCGTCGCCGAGCGCACCGTCTCGGTCGTGCCGCTGCCCGAGCGACGACATGAAGGGCCGCATCATCGGCCGCGAGGGGCGCAACATCCGCGCCATCGAGGCCGCGACCGGCGTCGACCTGATCATCGACGACACGCCGGAGGCGGTGGTCATCTCGTGCCACAACCCGATCCGCCGCGAGCTGGCGCGCCTCGCGCTCGAGCGGCTGATCTCCGACGGCCGCATCCATCCCGGGCGGATCGAGGAGGTGGTGCGCAAGGCCGAGCAGGAGCTCGAGGAGTCGATCCGCGAGGCCGGCCAGAGGCCGTCATCGAGCTCGGCGTGCACGGCATCCACCCGGAGCTGGTCCAGCTGGTCGGCATGCTCAAGTACCGCTACAGCTACGCGCAGAACGTCCTCGATGCACTCGATCGAGACCGCCTTCATCGCCGGCGCGATGGCGGCCGAGCTCGGGCTCAACGAGAAGCAGGCGCGGCGCGCCGGCGCTGCTGCACGACATCGGCAAGGCGCTGACGCACGAGGTCGAGGGCTCGCACGCGATCGTCGGCGGCGAGATCGCGCGCAAGTACGGCGAGTCGGCGAAGATCGTGAATGCGATCGCCGCGCATCACGAGGAGGTGAAGGCGGAGACCATCCTCGCTCCGCTCGTCGACGCGGCCGACGCGCTCTCCGGCGCGCGCCCGGGCGCGCGGCGCGAGGTGCTCGAGAGCTACGCCAAGCGCCTCGAGGACCTCGAGCGCATCAGCAACTCCTTCAAGGGCGTCGAGCAGTCGTTCGCCGTGCAGGCGGGCCGCGAGATCCGCATCATCGTCGATCCCGGGCACCGTGCCCGACGACCAGGCCGTCGCTGCTGGCGCGCGACGTGGCGCGGCGGATCGAGCAGGAGATGACGTATCCCGGGCCAGATCAAGGTGACGGTGATCCGCGAGACGCGGGCCAGCGAGATCGCGCACTGACGCATGCGGCTGCTGTTTCTCGGCGACGTCGTCGGGCGGCCGGGCCGGCGGGCCGTCGCGGCCGTGCTGCCGCGGCTGCGGCGCGAGGCGGAGATCGACTTCGTCATCGCCAACGGCGAGAACGCGTCGAGCGGGAAGGGCATCAACCCGCGAGCGCGCCGAGGAGCTGCGCGATGCCGGCGTCGACGTCCTCACGTCGGGCAACCACATCTGGCAGAGTCGCGACATCGTGCCCGTACCTGCGCGAGAACCAGCGGCTGCTGCGGCCCGCTGAACTTCGCGCCGGACGTGCCCGGGGTCGGGCTGGACGGTCCGTCCGGCGCGCGGCGGACGGCGCGCCGGTCGGCGTCGATCAACCTGATCGGCCGCGACGTTCATGCCGCCGGCGGACTGCCCGTTCCGGGCGGTCGAGGAGGTGCTGCCCGACGTGCGCCGGGAGGCGCCCGTCGATCTTCGTCGACATGCACGGCGAGGCGACGTCGGAGAAGGTGGGCATGGGGTGGTTCCTCGACGGCAAGGTGTCGGCGGTCGTCGGCAGCCACACGCACGTGCAGACGGCGGACGAGACGCATCCTGCCCGGCGGGACGGCGTACCTGACCGACGCCGGCATGTGCGGGCCCGAGCACTCGGTCCTCGGCGTGCGCACCGATCAGGTGCTGCGATCGCTTCTCGACGCCAGATGCCGGTGCGCTTCGACGTCGCCAGCGGGCCCGGTGCTCGTGCAGGGGGCGTTGATCGACGTCGACGACGACGACCGGCCGGGCGACCGCCATCCGCGCGCGTTCGCGAGCGGGTGACGGCGTGACGCCCGCCGAGCAGTTCGACGTGGCTCACGCCGGAACGCGGTGCGCGTCTACACCGAGGACGAGCTGCGCGCGCGGCTGGCGGACGGGCCGCCCGCTGCGCGTCAAGCTCGGCGTCGACCCGACGGCGCCCGACATCCATCTCGGCCACACGGTCGTGCTGACCAAGCTGCGGCGAGTTCCAGGACCTCGGGCCACCAGGCGGTCCTCATCATCGGCGACTTCACGGCGCTGATCGGCGACCCGAGCGGGCGGTCGGCGACGCGGCCCGCAGCTCACCGGCGAGGAGGTCGACGGCGCAACGCGCGCGACGTACCTCGAGCAGGTCTTCAAGGTCCTCGACCGCGACGCGCACTCGAGATTCGCTACAACGGCGAGTGGTTCGCCGCGCTTCTCGCTCGAGGAGGTGATCCGGCTGGCCGGCGCAGATGACGGTGGCCCGGATGCTCGAGCGCGACGACTTCCAGCAGCGCTACCAGCGCGGGCGCGCCGATCGGCCTCCACGAGTTCCTCTATCCGCTGATGCAGGGCTACGACTCGGTCGTGGTCCGGGCCGACGTCGAGCTCGGCGGGACCGACCAGACCTTCAACCTGCTGGTCGGGCGCGACCTGCAGCGCGACGCCGGCCAGGCGGGCCAGGTCGCGCTCGTGCTGCCGCTCCTCGAAGGGACTCGACGGCGCGCAGAAGATGTCGAAAAGCCTCGGGAATCACATCGGCGTCGCGGAGCCGCCGGAGGAGATGTACGGCAAGCTCATGTCGATCTCGCGACGACCTGATGCTGCGCTACTACGACCTGCTGAGCCGCAGTCGGCGAGGCGAGTCGGGCGGCCGCGGCCGGGGCGACGTCCACCCGATGGAGGCGAAGAAGGCCCTCGCCCACGAGCTCGTCGCGCGCTTCCACGGGGCCGAGGCAGGCCGACGAGCGCGGCGCGCTTCTTCGCGGCGCGCTTCCAGGAGCGCGCCGGCCAACGACCCGGTCGCCGTCCGGTCGTCAGCCGACGCCCCGACGGTCTGGATCTGCCAGCTGCTGAAGGAGATCGGCTTCGCCACCTCGACCGTCCGAGGCCCGCCGCCTGGTGGCGCAGGGTGCCGTCCGGGTCGACGGGGCAGCCGGTCGGCCTCGACTTCCGGTTCGAGCCGGGGCGGCATCGCCTGCTCGCGGTCGGCCGTCGGCGCCTGGCGGCGATCGAGGTCGTCGCCGCCGGGCCGCCGGCCTGATGCCGCCGGCTCGTCGGCTCCGGTCGCTTGACAACCCAGGGCGCCTGCTCGTATACATGTCGGTCTGCCCGAGGTTTCTCCCGGTCTTTGAAAACTAAATAGTAGCGCTCCTTTTCCCATCAACAGTGCGGAAAAGGTCCCAAGCGTGATCGAACGGACAGCGCGACTCGTCGTGCTGGCCAGGTCGGGACGCATCAGTTCGATGTGTCACGCCCGTCGTCCTTCGTGGCGGCGTGGCGCTCCAGAGTTTAACTGGAGAGTTTGATCCTGGCTCAGAACGAACGCTGGCGGCGTGCCTAACACATGCAAGTCGAGCGAGAAAAGGGGGGCAACTCCCTGAGTAAAGCGGCGCACGGGTGAGTAACACGTAGGTAACCTACCCTCGAGCCCGGGATAACCTACCGAAAGGTGGGCTAATACCGGATATGACCACGGGAGTCTCGGCTCCTGCGGTGAAAGATGGCCTCTGCTTGCAAGCTACCACTCGAGGATGGGCCTGCGCGCCATTAGCTAGTTGGCGGGGTAACGGCCCACCAAGGCGATGATGGCTAGCTGGTCTGAGAGGATGGCCAGCCACACTGGGACTGAAACACGGCCCAGACTCCTACGGGAGGCAGCAGTGGGGGATATTGCGCAATGGGCGAAAGCCTGACGCAGCGACGCCGCGTGGGTGATGAAGGCCTTCGGGTCGTAAAGCCCTGTCGAGGGGGACGAAACGGTCGCGACCTAATACGTCGCGGCCCTGACGGTACCCCTAAAGGAAGCACCGGCTAACTCCGTGCCAGCAGCCGCGGTAATACGGAGGGTGCGAGCGTTGTTCGGAATCACTGGGCGTAAAGCGCGTGTAGGCGGTCTGCTAAGTCTGATGTGAAAGCCCGGGGCTCACCCTCGGAAGTGCATTGGAAACTGGCGGACTGGAGTCCCGGAGAGGAGGGTGGAATTCCTGGTGTAGCGGTGAAATGCGTAGATATCAGGAGGAACACCGGTGGCGAAGGCGGCCCTCTGGACGGTGACTGACGCTGAGACGCGAAAGCGTGGGGAGCAAACAGGATTAGATACCCTGGTAGTCCACGCTGTAAACGATGAGCACTAGGTGTCGCGGGTATTGACCCCTGCGGTGCCGCCGCTAACGCATTAAGTGCTCCGCCTGGGGACTACGGCCGCAAGGTTAAAACTCAAAGGAATTGACGGGGGCCCGCACAAGCGGTGGAGCATGTGGTTCAATTCGACGCAACGCGAAGAACCTTACCTGGGCTAGACAACGGAGGACCGCCCCAGAGATGGGGTTTTCCCTTCGGGGACCGCCGGTTCAGGTGCTGCATGGCTGTCGTCAGCTCGTGTCGTGAGATGTTGGGTTAAGTCCCGCAACGAGCGCAACCCCTGCCCCTAGTTGCCAGCATTTCAGTTGGGCACTCTAGGGGGACTGCCCGCGTCAAGCGGGAGGAAGGTGGGGATGACGTCAAGTCCTCATGGCCCTTATGTCCAGGGCTACACACGTGCTACAATGGGCGGTACAAAGGGCTGCAAACCCGCGAGGGGGAGCCAATCCCAAAAAGCCGTCCTCAGTTCGGATCGGAGTCTGCAACTCGACTCCGTGAAGGTGGAATCGCTAGTAATC
>CAVOPG010000002.1:2440000-2473597 GCA_963697835.1 uncultured Acidobacteriota bacterium
ACGTCGTGCGCACGACGTCCGTGGTGCGACTGCCCGCGCCGCGCCGGCCACGAGGGCCATCACTGACGCGACGTCGCGCGCGCGGGCTTGCGGCGCGCGATCGCGGTGTGAGATCAGGCGCGAAACTCGACAGGAGGTGAGCGGATGATTCGCCGGCACGGTTCTCGCGCGCGCTCGCGTGCCGGCGCGCTCGCGATGGTCGCCCCGATCGCGGCGGCCGCGAAAGGAAATCCGATGGTGCTGATCTCGACGTCGCATGGGTGACATCAAGGTGGAGCTGTACGCCGACAAGGCGCCGGAGACGGTGAAGAACTTCCTCGCCTACGTGAACGCCGGCTACTACGACAACACGATCTTCCACCGCGTGATCCCCGGCTTCATGATCCAGGGCGGCGGCCTGACCGCCGACATGAAGGACAAGCGGGAGGGGCAGCGCGCGCCGATCAAGAACGAGTCGTCGAACGGGCTCAAGAACGACGTCGGCACGCTCGCCATGGCGCGCACGTCGGCCCCGACAGCGCCACGTCGCAGTTCTTCATCAACGTGAAGAGCAACGACTTCCTGAACAAGGAGAAGGCGCAGGACGGCGTCGGCTATGCCGTCTTCGGCAAGGTGGTCGACGGGCATGGACGTGGTGAAGAAGATCGAGCAGGTGCAGACCACGACCAAGGGCATGCACCAGAACGTGCCGGTCGAGGCGGTCGTCATCAAGTCGGCGAAGGAGCTGAAGAGCTGAGCGCTCCGCGCCGGGACGCGGATCAGAGCGGCGGCGGCACGAAGTCGCCGCTCTTGCTTCTCGCCCTCGGCGGGTGGCGGCGGCTTCGGGCAGCAGCTCCGGCCTGGTGTCGCCGGCGATGTCCCGCGGCGGTGACGACCCAGTCGCCGGAGAAGCCGCGGTAGAGCACGGCCTTCGGCTGGGCGAGATCGCTGCCGCCGGACAGCACCAGCGACTCACCGGCCGCGACCACGCTGAAGGCCGCGAAGGTGAGCTTGCACAGGATGTAGCCCGGGAGGCACTTCGGCTCGACGAGCGACGGACGCGCCCGGGAGCACGTTGGCCGCCACCGCGCCGGCCGTGTAGAGCGCCCGCCGGCCGCCGGAGAGCTCCTCGAACGGCACGGCGTACGCCACGGTGCCGTGTCCCACGGCGAACGCGACGAGCATCGTCGCCAGCAGCCGTCGCGCGATCGTCCGCATCCCGACCTCCTTCGTGTGGCGTCGCCGTCGTGTAGCGCGGCCGACGTACCGCGTCCCGCAAGCGCTGGACGCAAAGCACCCAGGTCGCAAGCTGCAGCCTGCGGGGCGGCGCCGGGCTACGAGCGCGGGATGCCCCGGCACGCCGAGCCTGCTCGCGCGTGACCGCACGGTCCTGCTCCTGATCGATCTCCAGGAGTCGTACCGGCGCGTGCTGCACGACTGGGACGCGGTCGTCGCACCGTGCCGCGGTGCTGCTGCGCGGGTGCCGCCTGCTCGGCGTTCCCGGTGCTCGTGACCGAGCAGTATCCGAAGGGCCTCGGGCGCGACGGCCCGCCGAGCTCGCGGCCCACCTGCTCCGCCGGACGCGACGATCGTCGAGAAGCTCAGCCTGAGCTGCATGGGGTCGACGCGCATTCGTGGAGGCGCTGGCGGCGCACCGGGCGATCGCAGGTGCTGATCGCGGGCATCGAGGCGCACGCCTGCGTCAACCAGACCGTCCACGACCTGCTGGCGGCCGGCTTCCAGGTGCATCTGGCACGCGACGCGACATCGTCGCGCCGCCCGGACGACGTCGAGCCGGCGTGGGACCAGCATGCTCGCCGCCGGCATGCTGCCGACGACCGCGCGAGCAGGCGCTGCTCGAACTCGTCCGCGACGGCGGAGGCGCCGGAGTTCAAGGCCGCTGCAGGCGCTCCTGCAAGGAGTGAACGCCTGCGTCCGGCGAGCCGGCTCAGCGCTTGTGCTCGATCTTCTTGCCGTAGCTGACCTCGCCCTTGTCGACGCGCAGGGAGAAGCCACATTCCGGATCAGTGCAGGCCCACGCCTTGAAGATGACGGCCGCGCCTTCCTGTCCGTAATCGGAGAGCGGGATCAAGACCCCGTCGCGACACTTCTGGCATTTGGGAAACTCCATCAGCCACTCCTCACGCCGAACCGGCCCCGCTCTGTCAGGTGGTCGCCAAGGTCCCGGAATTAAACAAACGGATGCCGAGAAAGCAAGCGGCGGCGACCCGCCGCTCCCCGCAGTGCCCCCGAGAGGAATCGAACCTCTACCCCAGGCTCCGGAGGCCTGTGTGATATCCATTTCACCACGGGGGCGAGGGGCGAGACGATCGGAGGCCGGTCGGTATCACATGGCTCGCGGCCCGTCCACAGACGCCGGAGCCGCGGCGGTCAGCCGCTGACGCTCGCATCCGCCCGCACGGGGTCGGCCGCGAGCTCGGACGTCGCGTCACGTCGTCGGCGGGCTCGCAGACAGGCATCGACGGAGGCGTCGCCGGCGACATCGTGGGCGTCAGCGCACCGGTCGGCACGCCGGCCTGATCCGCGCCGCCGCGTGTGCTCTAGCACAGTTCCACGCGGCGATCGGCCGCATCGTGTTGACATCCCAGGGACCGAAAACTAGTCTGCGTCGTTTTCTGAGGGGTCGGTCTTGAGCTGACGACGAGGCCTTGGGCGGTCGCCAAGCTGGTAAGGCACCGGACTTTGGATCCGGCAGCGAAGGTTCGACTCCTTCCCGCCCAACTCGACGGAGACGGAGGCGCAGCGCGCTCGGTGAAAGGACGAGATCAAGATATTCACGGGGAACTCGAACCGCCCCCTCGCGGAGGCGATCAGCGCGCACCTCGGCGTGCCGCTCGGCGGCGCCGAGATCGGCCGCTTCAGCGACGGCGAGGTGCAGGTCGAGATCACCGAGAACGTCCGCGGCGGCGACGTCTTCGTCATCCAGTCGACCTCGCACGCCGACGAACGACAACCTGATGGAGCTGCTGCTGATGCTCGACGCCTTCAAGCGGGCGTCGGCCAAGCGCATCACGGCGGTCATCCCGTACTACGGCTACGCCCGGCAGGATCGGAAGGTGGCGCCGCGCGTGCCGATCAGCGCCAAGCTGGTCGCCGACCTGATCACCACCGCCGGCGCCTCGCGCGTGCTCACCGTCGACCTGCACGCCGGCCAGATCCAGGGCTTCTTCGACATCCCGGTCGACAACGTCTACGCGACCCCGGTGCTGCTCCAGTACCTGCGCGAGCGGCTCGGGCAGCCGCGAGGTCACGGTGATCTCGCCCGACGCCGGCGGCGTCGAGCGCGCGCGCGCGTTCGCCAAGCGCCTCGACGCGAACCTCGCCATCATCGACAAGCGCCGCAGCCGCGCCGAACGAGGTCGCCGAGATGCAGATCATCGGCGAGGTCGACGGGCGCGCCGCCGTCATCGTCGACGACATGGTCGACACGGCCGGCACGCTCTGCGCCGCGGCCGAGGCCGTCCGCGCGGCCGGCGCGCCGCTCGTGCTCGCGTGCGCGACGCACGCCGTGCTCTCGGGTCCCGCCGATCGAGCGGCTCGCGCGAGTCCGCGCATCGACGAGCTCATCGTCACCGACACGATCCCGCTGCGCGCCGACGGCGCGCGAGCTCGAGAAGATCACGCGTCCTCTCGGTCGCCCCGCTGCTCGGCGAGGCGATCCGGCGCACGCACGACGAGGCCTCGATCAGCTCGCTCTTCGTCTGAGGGAATCACGCATGGAAACCGTCGAGATCACCATCGAGCGCCGCAGCGGACACCGGCAAGGGCGCGGCGCGCCGGCTCCGCCGCGCCGGGCAGCGTGCCCGGCGGTCCTCTACGGCCCGAAGCGCGACGCCGGCGCACGTCAGCGTCGAGCGCCGAGGAGTTCGAGCGCAAGCTCGCGCACCTCGAGGGCTCGCACCTGATCCGTCTGGTGCATGCCGACGGCGCCGACGCCGAGCTGCACGAGCGGATGGTGCTCGTCCGCGAGATGCAGCGCCACCCGGTGACCGGGCGCGTGCTGCACGCCGACTTCTACGAGGTCGACCTCACCGAGCGGCTGGTCGTGTCCGTCCCGCTGCACTTCGTCGGCAAGGCCGCCGGCGTGGTCGCGGGCGGCATCCTGCAGCCGATCCTGCGCGAGATCGAGGTCGAGTGCCTGCCGACGGAGATCCCGGAGTTCATCGAGGTCGACGTCACGCGCGCTCGGCATCCACGACGCCATCCACCTCGCCGACCTGAAGCTGCCCGAGGGCGTGCACGCCGGTCGGCGAGCCGACCCAGACGCTCGTCACCGTGCTGCCGCCGACGGTCGAGGCGAAGCCGGCCGAGGCGCGCCGAGGCGCGCCGCCGAGGCCGCGGCCGGCCGAGGGCGCGGCGCCGGCGGACGCCGGCGCCAAGAAGGGCCAGGAGAAGGGCGGAGGGCTGACAGCGTCGATGACCGCACGAACCGCAGCAACGAACGGGAGGCAGTGCATGGCGGATCGCCGCTATGAGACGCTCGTCCTGATCCATCCGGAGCAGGGGGAGCCGGGCTCGAAGGAGCTGGCCACCCGCATCCGCACGCTCATCGAGGAGCAGGGCGGGACGGTGAGCCAGGTGCAGGAGTGGGGTCTGCGCGACCTCGCGTATCTCGTCGCCAAGCAGCGGCGGGCGTTCTACGTGCTCTTCGAGTATCGTGCCACGCCGCAAGGCGCTGCACGGAGATCGAGCGCAACCTGAAGCTGATGGACCCGGTGCTGCGCTTCGTCTCCGTCCGGCAGGCCGAGAACGCGCCGCCGGCCGCCGCTGCGCCCCGCGCGCCGTCCGGAGCGCGAGGAGGCCGAGGGCGCCGACGACGAGGGCGGCGACGTCGATCTCGATGGGCGAAGGGGAGATGACCTGAGCATGGCACGGGAACGCACGGGAGGCCCGCGGCCGCCGCGGCGCCGCGGCATGGGACGGCGCAAGGTCTGTCGCTTCTGCGCCGACAAGACGCATGCTCATCGACTACAAGGACTCGCGGACGCTCGGGACCTTCCTCACGCGAGCGCGGCAAGATCATCCCGCGCCGCATCACCGGCACCTGCGCCCGGCACCAGCGCCGCCTCACCGTCGCGATCAAGCAGGCGCGCACGGTGGCGCTGCTGCCGTACACCAGCGTCTATCCCTGAGGAGAGCGATCGATGGCCGTCGAGGTCATCCTGCGCGACGACGTCCCGAACCTCGGCAAGATCGGCGAGGTGGTGCGCGTGAAGCCCGGCTACGCGCGCAACTACCTCTTGCCGCGCGGCCTCGCCGATCGAGGCGAACCGCAAGAACCTGCGCGTCCTCGAGCACCAGAAGCGCGTCATCGCGCGCCAAGGCCGAGCGCGAGCGGAAGACCGCCGAGGCGCGTGGCCAAGCAAGCTCGACGGGCTCGAAGCTCACGCGTCCAGGCGCGCGCCGGCGAGGAGGGCCGGCTCTTCGGGTCGGTCACCAACCTCGACGTCGAGCGCCTGCTCGCCGAGCAAGGGCGTCACCGTCGACCGGCGCCGCATCGCAGCTCGACGAGCCGATCAAGCAGCTCGGGACGTATCCCGTCGTCGTGCAGGTCGGTCGCGACGTGCGGGCCACGGTGCAGGTCGTCGGTCGAGGCGGGCGACGCCGAGCAGGAGTAGCGCGCGGGCGTCGGTCGGGTGGCGGTCGAGCCGGCAGGCGCTCGAGGCGCGCGAGGCCGCGGCGCTCGCGCCCGTACGCGATGCGCAGCCGCGACTCGCGCGGCCGGCGGCATCCGGAGCCGGAGCACCCGTTCCGGATGGTGTTCCAGCGCGACCGCGACCGCATCATCCACTCGACGCGCGTTCCGCCGCCTCGAGTACAAGACGCAGGTCTTCGTCAACCACGAGGGCGACTACTACCGGACGCGCCTCACGCACACGATGGAGGCCGCGCAGGTCACGCGCACGCTCGCGCGCGCGCTCGGGCTGAACGAGGACCTCGCCGAGGCCGTCGCGCTCGCGCACGACCTCGGCCACACGCCGTTCGGCCACGCCGGCGAGCGGACGCTCGACCGCCTGATGCAGCCCGCACGGCGGCTTCGAGCACAACGCGCAGAGCCTGCGCATCGTCGACGTGCTCGAGGAGCGCTATCCGCGACTTCCGCGGCCTGAACCTCTCGTGGGAGGTGCGCGAGGGCATCGTCAAGCACTCGACGCGCTACGACCGCCCGCAGGTCGCCGAGTTCGACGCCAGCCTGGCGCCGTGCCTCGAGGCGCAGATCGTCGATTTCGCCGACGAGATCGCCTACAACGCCCACGACGTCGACGACGGCCTCAAGTCGGGCATGCTCGACCCGGACGACCTCGCGACCGTGCCGCTCTGGGCGGACGCGCTCGCGCGCCGTCGTCGGCCGACGCGCCCGGCGCGTCCGCCGCGGTCCTGCGCTACCAGGCGGTGCGCCGGCTCATCGACTGCGATGGTGACCGATCTGGTCGAGACGCTGCTGGCCCGGCATCCGCGACGAGGGCATCGACGACCTCGACGACGTCCGCGCGGTGAAGCCGCGGCTGGTCGAGTTCTCGCCCGCGATGACCGACGCGGAAGCGCGAGCTGAAGGCGTTCCTCTACGACCGCCTCTACACGCACCATCGCGTGACGCGCATGACGCAGAAGGCCGATCGCATCATGAGCGCGCTCTTCGAGGTCTACATGCAGGAGCCGCGGCAGCTGCCGCCGCACGTGCATGCGCCGGGTGCGCGGAGGAGGGGGAGACCGTGCCGCGCGTCGATCGCCGACTACATCGCCGGCATGACCGACCGCTTCGCGCTCGAGGAGTACAAGAAGCTCTTCGACCCCTACGAGCGCGTCTGAGCCCGCCGTAGCGGTGCGCGGCACCGGCGCGCGGCGGTGCTCGGCAGCCGGCGCCAGTCGACGCGCGGCAGGATGACGTCCGGCGCGCACGCGGTCGCGGTGCGGAGCGCGATCTCGAGCAGCGAGTGCAGCAGCGAGTCGGAGAGCAGATGCGGCTCGAGCCCCAGGTCGCGCAGGCGGGTGTGGACGGCGCGGTAGTAGTGCGTCCTCGCGCTCGACGCGCGGGTTCGGCACGTGCTCGCACCGCGACCGGCAGGCCACGCCGGCGGCGGCGGCCCGCACCCGCTCGGCCAGCTCGCCGACCGAGAACTGCTCGGTGAACTGGTTGAAGACGCGGTACTCGCCGGGCGCCGGCGGGTGCAGGATCGCGAGCTCGATGCAGCGCACGGTGTCGCGGATGTCGAGGAAGCCGCGCGTCTGACCGCCGCGCGCCGTAGACCGTCAGCGGGTGGCCGATCGCGGCCTGGACGCAGAAGCGGTTGAGCGCGGTGCCGAAGACCTCGTCGTAGTCGAAGCGGTTGATCAGTCCCGGATGGCGCGCGATCTCGTCGGTGAGCGTGCCGTAGACGATGCCCTGGTTCAGGTCGGTCGCGCGCAGCCCCCACACGCGGCAGCAGAACATGATGTTGTGCGAGTCGTGGACCTTGGACAGGTGGTAGAAGGAGCCGGGCTGCTTGGGGTAGGGCAGCACGTCGCGGCGGCCCTTGTGCTGGACCTCGAGGAAGCCCTCTTCGATGTCGATGTCGGGCGTGCCGTACTCGCCCATGGTGCCGAGCTTGACGAGATGGCAGTCGGGCCGCAGCTCGTGCAGCGCGAAGAGCAGGTTGAGCGTGCCGACGACGTTGTTCACCTGCGTGAAGACGGCGTGCGCGCGGTCGATCATCGAGTAGGGCGCGGCGCGCTGCTCGGCGAAGTGCACGACGGCGTCGGGCTCGAAGTCCGCGAGCGGCCGCGGCCGAGCGCAGTCGTAGTCCTGCAGGTCGGCGACGAACACCGGGAAGCCGCATCGCCGGTCAGCTCCTCCCAGAGCGCGACGCGCTCGCGCAGCGGGCGAATCGGGGTGAGGCTCTCGACGCCCAGCTCGTGGTCCCAGAGGCGGCGGACGAAGCTGTCGAGGATGCCGACCGCATGGCCCCGGGCGGAGAGGTGAAGCGCCGTCGGCCAGCCGCAGTACCCGTCCCCGCCCAGCACCAGGACGCGCATCCGATCTCCCGCCCTCACGGGCTGCCGCGCGCGCCAGCGGTCCGGCAGTCGGCGGTCGTCGAGGCCGAGGGCCTGCGCGCCGGAGCGCGGCACCGGCGCGCGAGCAGCTCGCGCGGCCGCGCGTCGCGCCAAGCGCGCATCCAGTGTCGCCAGGCGATGCGGTAGAGGTGGCGACGCTCGCGCCGACGGAACCAGGTCGCGCCCAGCTGCGCGAGGGCCTCCGGATGACGCTCGCGCAGCCGCCGCATCACGGCCACCATGCCCTCGCGCAGCTTCAGGCGGTCCCGCGTCTGGTTCTCGCCGTGCAGGCGGTAGCGGAAGACGGGAACGTCGAGGAACACGGCGCGTCCCGAGAGCGCCAGGCGACAAGCGAGGTCGAGATCGGCGTGCCGTGACAGGGTGACGTCGATCCCGCCGGCGTCGTCGAACGCGCGCCGGCGGACGAGCGCTGCCTGGAGGAACACCGGGAAGCCGTCGCGGACGATCTCGCGGACGCCGAAGGCACGCCCGTCGAGGCACCGTGCGAGCGGGCGCGGCACCACGGCCGCCCCGGCGTCCGCCGCCGGCGCGCTCCACGATCCCGTTGGCGAAGACGGCGTCGACGTCGGGGTGCGCGGCGAGAAAGGCCGCCAGCCGCCCGAGACGGCCGGGCAGCATCAGGTCGTCGGAGTCGTGGAAGGCGAGCAGGGTGCCGCGCGCCTGCGCGACGCCCGCCGCGCGCGCTCGCGCGACGCCGCCGTTGCGCGCGAGGCGCACGACGCGGAGCGCGCGCACCGTAGCGCGCCAGCAGGGACGCCGTCGCATCGGTCGATCCGTCGTCGGCGACCACCACCTCGTAGGGCGGGCACTCCGCGCTGCGCCAGCACGGAGTCGATGGCCGCCGGGAGCAGGTGCGCCCGATTGAAGGTCGGCAGGATGACCGAGATGATCGGCGCGGGCGTGTCGGCGGGCATGCGGGCCGCGCCCGCTCTAGCGAAGAACGGCCGGCGAAGTCCAGGCGTGCCGCACGCGTCAGCGCACGTAGCCGAGCGCGCGCAGGCGCCGGAGCTGCTCCTCGTCGGGCGCGGCCGGGTCCGGGCGCCGCGGCGACGCCCGCCGGCGAGACGCGCAGGCCGACGACGCGGGCGTGCAGGGCGGATTCGGGAGGCACGACGACGCGGAGGCGCCCGCCCGACGCCGACGCCGTGCCGAGCGGCACGAAGGCCGTCGGCTCGTCCTTCTCGAAGGCGTCCTTCCGCCAGCGCGCGAAGCCGAACAGCCACGGCATGCGGGGCACCGGGATCGTCGCCAGCTCGACGCCGTACGACCCGTCGGGCAGGTCGACCGCCGCCTCGACGGGGCCGCGCGGCGCCGCGCTCGAGGAGGGTGAGCGTCTCGTCCGTCGCGAGCCAGCCGGGGTGCGGAGCGCCGCGGCCGGGGTGTCCTCGCCGACCGGGACGCAGCCGAGCGGCGGATCGCCGTCGACCCGCCAGAATTCCGAGCGAACGACGACGCGGCGATCGGCCGGGCCGTAGCGGGCGGCGAGGAACGTCCGCTCCAGCGGATCGAGGCGGTGGCCGAGCCGGCGCCGCAGCGCCGTCACGGGATCGGCCGTCGCGCGCAGCGGCGTGCGGACGCCGTCCTCGCGCACGGCGAAGGCGAGCTCCGCACCGTCGCAGCGTGCCCGGAGCGAGCCGGGGAGGTTACGGCGCAGCAGATGGCGGCGGCGGCGGATGCCCTGGTAGTCCTCCCAGGCGTAGTAGGCGGCGGCCTTCCCGCAGCCGGCGCAGGCGGTGCCGTCGGCGGCGAGCTGCGGCGCGCCCGTCGACGTGCGTGCCCGGGCGGCAGGGCGACGCCGAGCCGGGCGAGCAGCGGTCGGCACGACGTCGACGTTCTCGGTGAGGCGCTCGACGACCTGGCCCGGCGGGATGCCGGCGCCCGCCATGATCCACGGGATGTGCTGGACGCGCGTCGGCGAGCGAGTCGCCGTGGTCGATGCGCCCGTCGTCGCCGAGCTCCTCGCCGTGATCGGCCACGACGACGACCAGCGTGTGCGCCAGCTCCGGATCGTCCGCGCGCAGCGCCGCAACGAGGCGGCCGATCTGCTGCGTCCATGAACGCGAGCAGGGTGTCGTAGACCGCGGCGAAGTACCGCCGATCGTCGGCCGTGAAGTCGGTCGCGTCGAACCGGTTCCAGCTCGCGCCGCTCGCGGTCGAACGACGGCTCGCCGTCGGGCCGGAAGCGCTGCCGCCAGTCGTACCCGGGCACGGGGAAGCGCGGCTCCGCCGCGCGGCAGGAAGCGCGGCATGTGCGCGTCCATGAGGTGGACGTAGAGGAAGGTGGGGCGCGTTCGATCCCGCGTCCCGCCACAGCGTCGAGGGCGCGATCGACGACCTCCGCGGCGCCGGCGTGGCCGCGGCTGGCGCGGCGGCGAGCAGGTCGAAGGTCTCGAACGGCTCTCCGAAGGCGCTCTCGACGGGCCACCCAGGGGTGCGCGCTGACCGCCGAGCAGCTGGAAGCCCGCGTCCGCAGCACGTCGCGGCAGGAGGATGGCGGTCGGGTCGGGGCGGCTGAAGGGGAACTCCCGCGGGATGGTCGTCGGGACGGAACGCCCGCAGGATGTTCTGGTGGTAGTAGCGCCCGGTCATCAGCTGCGGCATCGACGGCCGCGTCGCGTGCGAGTTGGCGAAGTGGCGCGCGAAGCGGACGCCCGACGCCGCCAGCGCGTCGAGCTGCGGGCTGGTCGGATTGGGGCCGCCCCAGGCGCTCAGGCGATCGGCCCGTGTCGTGTCGAGGAGGAAGAAGACGACCGACGGCGGGGCGGCGACGGCGGCGCCGCGCGCCAGGGACAGCCAGCCAGGGCCAGGAATCCAGGCCCTGGCGCGACCGAACGAAAGTTAACATAACGAATCTTATCAGACGTTGAACTCCCGGGTGCGGCAGCCGATCGGGCCGTGCGGGCCCTGGATCCGGCCCGGCAATCTGCAGCGGGCCTCGCCACCCGCGGCGGCGAGATCGGCGGGAATCTTCGCCTCGAGCACCGTGCGGACGAACCCGCTCGGCGATTCCTTCAGCATGGCGAGGTAGAGCTCCTTGGCCTTGTCGGCCTGGCCGCCGGCCTCGTGGAGCCGCGCCAGCGACGAGACGCGCGTCGATGCGGAACGGCCCGTCGAGCGCGGCCGCCTGCTCGTAGGCCTCGCGGGCGCCCGGCGCGTCGCCGGACGCCTCGCGTGCGCGCGCCAGACCCAGCCAGCGCCTCCTGGCGGAGGTAGTCCGTCGGCGGCGACGCCGCCAGGAACTCGCCGTAGGCCGTGGCGGCGCCGGCGGGGTCGGGCTTCCGGGACAGCGCGTGCCCCTGGTAGAGCGCCGCCAGGCGGCCGTAGCCGGTGCCCGGCGTAGTCGCGCGCCGAGGCCGGCGAAGGCTCGGCGGCCTCGGCCCAGCGGCTGGCCTGGAACTCGTCGTGCGCGGACTGGAAGCGGACGGCGGCGGCCGTCGGCCTGGCGGCCGCGGTACCAGCTCACGCCGGCGCCCGACGGCGGCGATCGCCACGGCCGCCAGCGGCGACGGCGACCAGCGCGGGTCCGATTGGCCTGAGCCCACGCCGCGGCCTGGTTGGTGAGCGTCTGGAACTCGTCGGGCTCGCGCAGCGCCTTGCGGTCGAGCTTGATGCGTTGTGCGGGCGGCGCCATGCGCTACATCTTGTACTTGAAGTCGTCGGGCGACATCTTCTCGAGGATCTCGGCCCACTTGTCGCGCGAGACGTTGGAGAGGTCCTGCTCCTTCCCCTCTTCCATCTGCTGCAGCACGCTCGACGCCTCGAGCACCGTCTTGGCGACGTAGATCGGGCTCTTCGTGCGCAGCGCCAGGCTGATGGCGTCGGACGGGCGCGCGTCGATCGTGAGCTGCCG
This sequence comes from uncultured Acidobacteriota bacterium, assembly GCA_963697835.1. Taxonomy (GTDB): domain Bacteria; phylum Acidobacteriota; class Vicinamibacteria; order Fen-336; family Fen-336; genus DATBSL01. The sequence continues at coordinate 2,451,903 of CAVOPG010000002.1, forward strand.
ATCGCCGACGCGCAGGTAGATGAGCGCGAAGTAGGTGTTCTCCGCAGGTCGGTGATCTCGACCCACTCGACCGCGCGCCCGAGCTCCTCGAGCACGCGTGCGCAGCAGGTCGTGCGTCATCGGACGCGCCATCTTGATGCCCTCGAGCTCGGTCGCCATCGCGGTCGCCTCGAGGAGCCCGATCCAGATCGGCAGGTTCAGCTTGTTGTCGGGGTCGCGCAGGATGACGATCGGCGTCTTGGTGACCGGGTCGAGCGTCAGCCCGCCGACGGTCATCAGGATGAAGTTCTCCCGATTCATCGTCGGTCCCCGTCGCGGCGCATTCGTGAAGCAGCCCTCCCGGGACGTCAATGCACGACGTCAGCTGCACCAGGCGGTCGATGACGCGGTAGAGCTGGTTCAGGTTGCGGCACTCCTCGACGATGGTGCAGTACGGCGCGTAGCGGTCCATCTCGCTGTCGCCGAAGCCCCAGGTCATGCGGTTCTCGGGATTCAGCCAGATGACCTGCTTGGCGCGCTGCTGGACGTCCTTCAGCACCCACTCGTGCGGCAGGTTGTAGTTGTTGCGCGCGTCGCCGAGGACGATCACCGTGGTGCGCTTGTTGACCGCGGCCAGGTGGTCGCGGTGGAAGCTCCGGAACGCGCGCCCGAAGTCGGAGTGCGCGTAGACGTTGATGACGTTGCCGTGCAGCGCCTCCTCGATCGCCTGGTTGACGTCGTGCTCCTCGAAGAGCTGCGTCATCTCGCCGATGTCGGCGACGAAGATGAAGCTGCGCACCTTCGAGTAGAGGTCCTGGAGCGAGTAGACGAACTGCAGCATGAAGCGCGACACGTTGCGCACCGAGTCGGAGACGTCGCACAGCACCATCACCTGCGGCTTGTCCTTGCGCTTGCGGTCGAAGACGATGCGGAACGGCACGCCGCCGTACTGCAGGTTCTTGCGCAGCGTCTCGCTCGAGTCGAACTTGCCGCGCTTGCGCGCGCCGGCGCCGGATCGCGACCACGTTCTTGCAGGCGCTGCGCGAGCTTCGTCACCGCCTCCTGCATGCGCCGGATCTCGTCCTCGGTGAGGTAGTAGAAGCTCTTCTCGGCGAGCGTCTGCAGGCCCTGGCGGTCCTGGCGCTGCACGTCCTGGCGCTCGAGCTCCTGGCGCACCATGGCCTTCATCATGTCCTGGAGGTCGCGCAGCCGGCGCGTCGAGGTACTCGTCGAGCCGCCGGGCCACGTCGGGCGCCGCGCCCGGCAGGTCGCGCCGCAGCCGGTCGAGCTCGGCCGCCGAGCTCGCCGAGCCCGAGCGCCGCCGCCATGCGCGTGCGTGAAGCGCCCCTCCTGGAAGCCGTGCTCGATCTCGCCGAGCCGCGCCTGCGCGCGCCGCCTCGCGCAGCAGCTGCTCGAGCGCGCCCGGCGTCGGCCCGCAGCAGCGCCTGCGCCAGCTCCGAGAGCTCGATGCCCTGCTCCTCCAGCAGCTGCTCGAGCTCGCTCGAGGAAGCGCTGGAAGTCCTCCTCGTCGAGCTCGAGCGCCGCCTGCGGTCGCCGCGGTGACCTCGCGGATCGCCTCGCCGAGGCCCGGAGAAGTAGAGGTCGAAGAGCCGCTCGAAGGTCGGGACGTCGACGGCGCGCTTGACCAGCGTGGCGCGCAGCGCCGCGCGGACCGTCTCGCGGTCGCCGAGCCCGAGCAGCGTCGAGCGCCCGGAAGGCGTCCATGCGTCTCGGCCAGCGAGACGCGCAGGCCGTTCTGGCGCAGCAGCGCCGTGAACTCGATGATCTTGTCGTCCATGGCGGCCGCGACGCCTAGTGCAGGACGTCCTTGTCGCCCGGCGGCGGCCGCTTGAGCTTCGCCCGCTGCTGCTCGACGTAGCTCCTTCAGCTCCTGCTGCGCCTTGCGGATGTCGCCCTCGTACTTGAGGACGATCGACAGCGTGTCGTGCACCAGCTCCTCGTCGAGCGTGTCGACGTTGAGCAGCGTCAGCGCCCTGCGCCCAGTCGAGCGTCTCGCTGATGCTCGGCGACCTTCTTCAGGTCGAGCTTGCGGATGCGCTGCACGACGCGCGACCACCTCCGCCGCCAGCCGCTCGCCGACGCCCGGGCACCTTCAGCCGCACGATCTCGAGCTCCTGCGCGCGCTCGGGGAAGTCGATGTAGAGGTGCAGGCAGCGGCGCTTGAGCGCGTCCGACATCTCGCGCGCGTTGTTGCTGGTGAGCACGACGAGCGGGATGTGCGCGCGCCTGCAGCGTGCCGAGCTCGGGCACGCTCACCTGGAAGTCGGACAGCACCTCGAGCAGGAACGCCTCGAACTCGGTGTCCGACTTGTCGATCTCGTCGATCAGGAGCACGCACGGCTGCTCGGCGACGTGATCGCGCGCAGGAGCGGCCGCGGCAGGAGGAAGCGGTCGCAGAAGAAGACGTCGTCCTCGTTGGCGATCCGGTCGACCGCCTCGCGCAGCGACGCGCGCGCCGCCGACCACCTCGCCGATCTTGTCCTTGCAGGATCTGCGTGTAGAGGAGCTGCTTGGCGTACTCCCACTCGTAGAGCGCCTTGGCCTCGTCGAGCCCCTCGTAGCACTGCAGGCGGATCAGCTCGCGGCCGAGCGCGCCGGCGACGCACCTTGGCCAGCTCGGTCTTGCCGACGCCGGCCGGCCCCTCGACCAGGATCGGCTTCTCGAGCTGGCTGGCGAGGTAGACGACCGTGGCGATCGTGCGGTTGGCGATGTAGTGCTGCTCCGCGAAGCGCTCGATGACGTCGTCGATGCTGTCGAACATCGTTCGGCGCGGACGCTAACACAGGGTCATTGGCGACGCCAACCACGGCGCCCGCGCCACCACCGTCAGACCTCGCAGCAGCGCGCGCAGCTCCGCGATGCTCGCGGGCGTGCCGGCGACGACGTCGCCCGCGGCGCGCCGGCCGTCGAGCAGGTCGCCGAGCGGGACGGGCGCCGCCGTCGAGCAGCTCGAACCCCCCGCCCACGGCGGCGAGCACCGCCCCGACGCCGGCCAGGTCCCAGACGCGCACGTCCCCGAGCAGCGCCACGCGGGCCACGCCGCGCGCGACCAGCGCGGCGTGATAGGCGGCCGACCCCAGCGACCGCACCTTGCCCAGCGCGTCCAGCCGGTGCCGCCGGTGCGCCTTCGAGTGCACGGCGACGAACGGATCGCCCGCGGGCGGCGCGTCGCCGAGGCGCGGCAGCGGCGCGCCGTTCCACCACGCCTCCCGCGGCGTCGGCGCTGTAGGTTTCCGCCCGCGCACGGCAGGTGCACCACGCCCGCCACCGCCGCCGCCGCCCGCCACCAGCCCGATGCAGACGCACCAGGTCGGCAGTCCGGCGACGAATGCCGACGTGCCGTCGATGGGGTCGATGACGTACCAGCGGTCGCCCTCCCCTGCCCGCACCGTCCCCTCCTCGCCCACGATGCCGGCGCCGGGATCCGCGGCGCGCCAGCGCCGCCGCCACGTAGGCCTCCACCTCGCGGTCCGCCTGCGTGACCAGGGTCCGGTCCGCCTTGCGCTCGGGCGTGACGCGCCGGAAGTGCCGCAGCGCGATCTCGCCGGCGCGGACGGCGATCGACTCCAGGACGACGCGCAGCGTGCGGGCGCCGGTCGGCGAGCGCCGGCCGCGGTCACCGCTCGCCCCGCTCCAGCGCGCGCTGCGTGAAGAGGTCGTCCTCGAGCCCCAGGTCGAACGCCGCGTCCGACGACGCGATCACGGTCTTCGACCCCTTCGCCGGGGTCTCGACCTCGATCGAGCGCGGCGACCGGGATCGGCACCGACGTCGTGGAGGTCGCGCTGCGCGATCCGCTTCACCGGCTCGCTCGCCGTCGCCGAAGAACTCGAGCCGCCGCGGCACGAGGTCGTCGCGGCCGAGCCAGACGACGATCTTCTGGTAGCCGATGTCGTCGCGCTGCGGCACGCAGCTCGATGACGTGGGTCGGCACCCCGTCGACCGTCTCCTCGCCCCGCAGGCTCGAGCGCGCGTCCTCTTCCGACCACGCGCTCATCTCCTGGATGATGTCGAGGTCCTGGTAGCTCAGGTCCGTGCCGACGAAGCTCTCCGTGCGGCTGCGCGGCGGTGATCTGCCGGACGCGCTTGCAGCTCCGGCAGGTAGAGCCACTGCTCGGCCGGCCGTGCCCTTGTGGGTGTTGGACGAGGAACCCGATGCCCTTCACCTCGGCCGGGGCTCTCGAAGAACACGATCGTCTGTCGCTCGTCGCCGGGCTGCGCGGCGCTCGTAGAGCCGCAGCTCGCGCTGCCGCTCGCCGCCGCGGCGCGTCGCGGATGGTCATCGCGAGCCGCTCCTGGCGGTCGCGTCCACTTGCCGGGTCGTGTCGTCGAGCGCCTTGCGGCGATCGAGGATCTGGCGCGCCGTCTCGGCCGCCGGTGCCGCGGCCGGCGACGACCGGCGAGCACCACGCAGCGCCACGCAACCGACGCCCGCGTCCTGCATCGGCGGCCACCTTCTCTCAGGTGCCCGCCGCGGCCGCAAGCCGCGGCCGCCAGCTCCGCCGGCGGCCGGCCCCTGCGCGCTGCAACCAGAGCAGCCCGCGGATCATGTACTGGAAGCCCGGCGATCGCGGTCACCAGCCCCGTGACGAGGAAGAGCGTCGTCTCGGCCATCGGGCGGCACCGGTGCCGGGATACACCAGCGACACCAGCACCACGGTCACCGACGCTGAGCTGGAGGAAGGTGCTGAGCTTCCCCGCGACGGACGGTCGCACCTCCATCGTGTGCTGGGTCATGGTGAAGAGCAGGAAGTAGCCGAGCGACGAGCATGACGTCGCGCGACAGCACGATCACCGCCAGCCAGCGCGGCACCTCCTGCAGGAAGGCCGAGCGCGACGAAGGCCGACATGAGGAGCAGCTTGTCCGCGGCCGGGTCGAGGTAGGCGCCGAGGGTCGTCTTCGTGTGCGTCAGCCGCGCGATGGCGCCGTCGAGCGCGTCGGTCACGCCGGCCGCGACGAACACGCCGAGCGCCTCGCGGTAGCGGAAGTCGGTGAGCAGGATGAGGAAGCACCGGGATCGCGACCAGGCGCAGCAGCGTGAGGGTGTTGGGGACGTTGAGCACGTCGAGCACGTCATCCTCCACGCGTGCTGCCGGGGAACTCCTTGTGGAGGCGCCCCGCGACCTTCGGCGGCACGAGCGCCGTCACGGTGACGATGCCGTCGCAGTAGTACTCCTCGATCACCCGCCCGCTGCGGCGCAGCCAGGCGATCACGTCGCCGCGGGTCGACGGCAGCTCGCAGCGCACGCGCGCCAGCCCCGCGTCGAGCGCGTGCTCGATGCGCGCGAGCAGCGCCGGCAGCCCGGTCCCGTCGCGTGCCGACACCCAGACGGCCACCGTGAGCGTGCCCTTCATGCCGGCTTGCTCATGGCCGGGCACCGAGCAGAAGAACGTGTACGTGCCGGGCTGGAGGTCCACGATGGTGTCCTTCGAGCCGCCGCTGAACGTCTCCCCCTGGACGTTGACGCCGTTCCCCGTGATCGACAGGTTGTGCGCCACCGACGAGTCGTTCGTGAAGTGGATGACGACGTGCCCCGCGGACGCCTCGAGCGAGGTCTTGTCGAACTTGAACGCTCCACTTGGATCGGCCGCGACGGCGAGCGTCGTCGCCGCTCCGGCGCCACCGCCTCCGGTCTCGGCGGGCTGTGTTGCGGTCGGCTGCGCCGCGGTGGTTCCACCCCCGCCGCCGCCGCAGCCGGCGACTGCGAGGCCGAGGGCCACGAAGGCGGTAATGGCGAGAATGAGTACACGACGACGGGACAAAGGCGCCTCCTTTCACAAGGCTGATCTACGCACGGTAGCGCTTGTCCTCTACGGGGGCTCCCCGAGTTCGGATTCGTTACCGTGCGCGTCGAGTGACCGGCGACGTCGACCTCGGAGGGAAGGTGGCCGTGGTCACGGGCGCCGGCCGAGGGCTGGGACGCGAGATCGCCGTGTCCCTCGCCGGCCACGGCGCGCGCGTCGGCCTCGCCGCGCGGACGGCCTCGCAGCTGGCCGAGACGGAGCGGAGGATCGCGGCGGCTGGAGGTGTCGCCTGCTCCGTACCGACCGACGTCGCCAGGCTCGAGGACGTTCGCGCGCTGCAGCGCGAGGTCGAGCACCGGCTCGGCAGCCCATCGATCCTGGTGAATGCCGCGGGCACCTTCGGCCCGCTCGCGCTCATCAAGGACACCGACCCGGCGCGCTGGGTAGAGCCACTCATGGTCAACGCCGTCGGCTCCTTCTACACGGCCCGCACGTTCATCGGCGGCATGGTCGAGCGCGGCTGGGGCCGGATCGTGAACGTCAGCTCGGCGGGGGCCCTGTACCCGCCGGGTCCGCTCGACAGCGCCTACGTCACGAGCAAGGTGACGCTGAACCAGCTCACGCGCCACCTCGCGGCCGAGCTCGAGGGGACCGGGGTGACGGCGAACGTCATCCACCCGGGCGACGTCGTGACGGCGATGGTCCGCGCGATCCGTGACACCGCCGAGACGATGGGCCCGGAGGCCGAGGAGTACCGCGAGTGGGCGCGATTGCTCGCCGAGACCGGGGGCGACCCGCCGGAGAAGGCGGCCGCGCTGGTTCTCCGTCTGATGAAGGACGAGGCGGCCGGCACGAATGGGCGATTCCTGTTCATCGAGGAGCCCCTCCAGGGAACCCTGCCGAGCTGGTGATAGCTCGGCGCCCTCACCCTGATGCGTCGAGGGGCGGCTTGGAGGTGGTGGCCGCCGGCCGGCCTCTCGGCGGCGTGCTTGGCCAGGGCGAGTCCGCACGCTGGACGAGTCGCCGGCGAAGTCTGGTCCATAGAAAAAGCCCCGTCACCGGGGCTTTTTCCGTAGCAGGCCTGTAAGCCGGAGTAGTCCTCAGGGTCGCTCCAGCGGGGGCCGGAAGGCTGCCCAAAGGAGGATCGATGAAGAAGCGACGAACGAGGAACTGGCCGATTTCCTGCGCTTTTGCGGTCGGAGCGGCGGCTTGCCCCGATGACGTGCGCGGCGTACGAGCGTGACGTTTCGGCGTGCCTGGATTACCTGCAGGGTGAGGGGATCGAGGCTCGCCGACGTGAAGGTGACGCACCTGCGCGCGTTCCTCGCCGAGGAGCAGAAGCGGCGGCCGGCGGTCTCGAGCCAGGCGCGGACGACGGCGGCGCTCAAGTGCTTCTTCCGCTTCCTCGTCGAGGAGGAGCGAATCGCTCCGCGACCCGGCGCTGCCGCTGCGGACGCCGAAGAAGCGCGAGGCGCTCCCGGACGTGCTGACGATGGGCGAGCTCGAGCGGCTGCTCGCCCAGCCCGGGCGCGACGAGCTGTGGGAGCGGCACTTCCCGGGCAAGCCGGAGCGCGACCGGCTGCTGCTCGCGCTGATGGCCTACGCAGGCCTGCGGCGGAGCGAGCTGCTCGGGCTCGACTGGGACGACGTCGACCTCTCGCGCCGGCTGCTGCGCGTGCGGAAGGCGAAGGGCGGCCGGCAGCGGACGATCCCGATCCACCCGGCGCTCGCGCCACTCTTCGCCGAGTACTACGCGACGCGCGTCCCGCTGACCGAGCAGGCGGTCTTCGTCGGCGTGCAGGGCAACCGGCTCCACTACACCCAGCTCGGCCAGGTCTTCCGCCACTACGTCGAGGCGGCCGGCGTCAACGAGCGCAAGCGCGTCACGCCGCACACGCTCCGCCACGTCTTCGCCTCCGAGCTCCTGCACGCCGGCGCGAACCTGCGCCAGATCCAGGAGCTCCTCGGCCACAAGCACCTCGACTCGACGCAGCGCTACACGCGCGTGAACGCGCACGAGCTGCGCGGCGCGATCAAGCGGCTGCGCTGGGTCGGGTAGCGGCCGGGGCTCCTAGCGTACGACGACTTCCCGAGCGAAGCGGATGAGCCTCTCAGCCTGCGCGAAAGCCGATCTCAAATCCTGCGCGGACAGGTTGTGGAAGCCGTAGTGGGCTTCGTCCTTGAGATTGATCAGTCGACGCATGGCATTCGCCGCGTTCCTCCCGCCTGGCTCGATCATTTCCAGAAGCGCTTCGGCGTCGTGATGATCCTGACCGCGCGATCGGCGACCGAGCGCCTTGCAGCAGGCGGCATCGGAAGCGGAGATGCCTGCGAGGACGGCGAGTGCTGCCGCCGCGCTCGCCCAATCGGGGTCGGGCTCGTCTTTGATCAGCTTCGCGACCTCCATGAATTGCTCGGCGCGCCGGAGTTTTGCCTGCGCCTCGCGGTTCCCGCAGGCCTGGGTACGGCCCCTGTCTCGGGCTGAGACTCATCGCCCGCGACGGAAGAGGCTCGACGGTTCGTCGCCGACGAGGGTGATCCCATCGGCGAGGACGTTCTCGATGACAGGTGGGCGTTCGCGGCGCAGGCGCGCGAGATCGCGCTCGGAGATCTCCGCGATGCCCGCGTGGTTCCCGGTCCAGGAATGGATGGCAGCGGCGAGCGAGTCGATCTGCGCCCGCCAACGCTCGTCCTCCTCGTCCACGTCCCTCGGCCGGACGACGAGGAGGTCGATGTCACTCCCAGTGTCCCCGTCGCCGCGCGCCGCCGATCCGAAGATCGACGCATGGATCGCCTGAACCTCCCAACCTGCGAGGTGCTCCTTGACCCGCTCGATGAGGATCGACCGGAGGCGAGTAAGCGTGATGATCGCCTCCGCGGCGAGGTGGTCGCGATTTAACGTGTAGAGCAAGGATCGGCCGCCCGCGGGCTGCTCGACGACGACGCCCTGATCCACTAGTCGGCGTAGCGCTCGCCAGGCGCCGTTCTGGGATACGCCCGCGAGACGAGCGACTTCCCGGCCGCCGAGAGGCTTGGTTGTTCCCGCGAGCACCGACAGGACCTGCCCGTCGGTCTTCGAGAGGGCGGCGGTGTAGGGGAAGGAGAGATCCACAGCGCGACGAGTATAGCGGCTTTGACCCCAATAGGGGTCATTTGACCTCAATTGGGTTCAACTGACCCCAACAAGGGTCAGGAGCCTGGGGCGGGAGCGGGCGCGTGCCCTTGGGCCCGGAGGGTCGCGAGGACTCGATTTCGGAACAAGAAATCAGCGGCGCTGGGTTGGATACTTCCTCGCGGTGATGGCCGCGGCGATTCCCGCAATCGTGCTCCGCAACGGGACGCGGATCGACGACGCGCTTGGGATGGCGCTCGAGTTCGTGGAGCACGACGGCAGCTATCAGAGCTACGACCTCGCACGCGTGGAGCAGGACGATGTCCTGACGGCGTCGGACATTCGCGTGGCGAACGCGATGATCGCCCGAATGTCGCCGCGCGTGATCGCGGACATCTACGCGCGTGCGCCCGTCATCAACGATGCCCTCGCAGACGTTCCGCCCTCTGCATCGCTCGCCGCGGCCGACGATGCGATCCCCTGGCAGGCCCTCGAGGAACTGTTGAGGGCGATGGACGGAATCCCTGAGGTCAGGCTCGCACGGCAGACGAAGGTGCTGCACAAGAAACGTCCTGCGTTGATGCCCATCCTCGACTCTGTGCTGGAGGCGTACCTGCGCCGGGTAGACGGACTGAGGCGCACCGGCGATGCCGCCCGCGAGCAGCTTCGCCGGCGCGGAATCGACCTCACGGAGTGCCGCCTGCTCGATTTGTTCCTCTGGGCGTACTCGGGCACGTATACGCCGCTCTTTCGCCGTGCCGAGACGGGCGCGGCCAGCGATCCCGTCCCGGCGGCTGCTGCAGGAGCGTCCTCGCCAGCCGCCACCGGTTCGGTGGCCGACACGGACTCGGCAGAGAGGATCGATGTCGAGAAATTCCGCGATGACGAGGAGGGCTATCTCGCGTGGCTCGCCGGGCATCCTGCTGGCTTCGTCTTCAACGTGAATCGGAGTCCGCGGCCGAACTACCTCATCCTTCACCGAGCCACCTGCCGCACGATCAGCGGGCGACCGACTCGCGGTGGACCCTGGACTGGGCCGTACATCAAGGTCTGCTCTGACGACGAGCTCCAGATTGCCGCGTGGACCGGAAAGACGGTCGGCGCCGCGCCGACGCGGTGCGGCGTCTGTCTTCGTTGAGTGACTCACCGGCGACGGCGTCTGCGACGATGTCGACGCCTACGACGCGGACGCTCTGAGTCGCTGGATGTGTCGGGCTGTTCGTCGGACGGTGACGACTCATGCGGCTGAGCGTTCTCCGACTTCGGCTCGTCGTCGACAGGAGCGGCGAGCTGCTCGAGTCGGCCCGCAGCATCGAAGAGCTCGTCGCGGTCGACGTGCGCGTAGCGAGCCACGGTCGAGAGGTCGGCGTGGCCGAGGTACTCGGCGACGAGGCGGGTGTCGCCGAGCTCCTGGCGCAGCCAGGTCGCGGCGGTGTGGCGCAGCGTGTGGGCGGTGACGTGCTTCTCGATCCCGGCGCGCGTCGCGGCGCGCCGGATGATGTCGGCGAGGATCGTCTCCTGCAGGCGTCCGCCGGCGAGCCCGCAGAAGACCGGATCGGTCGGCCTGGGCTGCCGCGTGTCGCGCAGCTTCCGCAGCTCGCGGGCGAGGCGCGCCGGGATCGGTTGACGCCGGGACTTGCCGCCCTTCCCGCGGCGGACGAGCAGCGACTTCTTGCGTCCGTCGAGCTCGAGGTCCCGCCACTCGAGCGCGCACAGCTCGGAGCGACGAAGGCCGGTCGTGACGAGGGCGAGGAGCGTGAGCTGGTCACGCTCCGCGAGGCCAGGCAGGTTCCGCTCGGGCTTCCCGGCGGCGTCGAGCAGCCGCCGGAACTCCTCGCGCGTCAGCCAGTCGCGCTCCTGCCGCGGCTTCGGCGGCGGGTCGAGGTCGCGGAACGGGTCGCGGAGCGCCGTCGCGTTGGCTGACCCAGCGGAGGAAGCGGCGCAAGAGGAGGAAGCGCCGGTAGTAGGTCGCCTGCGCCGGGTGTGCCCGCTGCTGGTAGGCGCTCAGGTAGTCGACGATCGTCGCTTCCTCGAGGACGCTCCGCCCGTTCGCGCTCCGACCAGTCGAGCAGGTCGTCGATCGCGACCCGGTACGCCACGAGCGAGCTCTCGCTCTTTTGCGAGGTCTCGAGCCGCCGCAGCCAGTCGTCGCGCGCTTGCCGCAGCGAGGAGCTGTCACAGGACGCGGCAGGAGACGCGGAGACGGGCGAGCCGTCGAACTGGCCGAGACACGAGGCAAGCACGACCAGCGGCGGCCGTGCTAGCGTTCGAACCGCGGAGCGGCTCGTAGCCGGCACAGCCCCCGAGGCCACGCCGGGCGACCGCGCCGAGCGGTTCCACGGAGACCGCAGTCCGCCCGTCGCGGGGCGAGCCTGACGAGTCGCCGGCGAATCGGAGCCATAGAAAAAGCCCCGTTACCAGGGCTTTTTCCGTAGCAGGCCTGTAAGCCGGATCCTGTCGAGGGTGACCATCCATCTTGGTCGCCGGTCTCCCGGCGACTCGAGCGGCGCACCCGGCTCCTCGGCGGGCCACCTGGTGGCGGAGCCTGTTCGCCTTGCACCGGACGGGGTTTGGCGAGCCGCCGTGTCACCACGGCGCTGGTGGGCTCTTACCCCACCTTTTCACCCTTACCCATCGGCGCCTCCGGAGACGCGCCGGCGGGCGGTGTCTTTTCTGTGCCACTTTCCGTCGGCTTTCACCGCCTGGGATTTCCCCAGCGTCCTGCCCTTTGGTGTCCGGACTTTCCTCGAGCCACCGAAGCGGCCCGCGGCCACCCGGCCTGCACCTGGAGTGTAGCTCGATCCCGAGAGCGGGAGGTATGCCGCGTAGCCGCTACCGGTATCGCTCGATGAGGTATGCGTCGCGCTCGAGGAGCGGCAGCACCTCCTCGGCCGGAGCGGTCGGGAGCCCGATCAGGACGCGCTCGATCCCCGCGTCGGCGTAGCGCTCGAGCACCGCGTGGTCGTCGGGCGCTACTCCGAAGATGGTCACCGGCGGGCGCGGCAGGCCCCGCTCGTCGGCGAGCGTGTTCAGCTCGCCGACTCGCTCGACGACTTGCTCTGGAGTGAGAGCGCGATTCGGAATCCAGCCCTCGGCGTAGCGCAGCACGCGCTCGTTCGTTCGCGGCCCGTTCGAGCCGAGCAGGATCGGCGGATACGGCTTCTGGAGAGGCTTCGGCCACGACCAGGAAAGCTCGAGGTTCACGAGGTCACCGTGATACTCGGCCTCCTCCTCCGTCCAGATCGCCTTCATCAGCTCGACCTGCTCACGAAGGAGCTTCCAGCGTGTGCGGAAATCGACGCCGTGGTTCTCGATCTCGTCCTGGTTCCAGCCCGCGCCGACGCCGAACAGGACGCGGCCGCCCGAGAGCACGTCGAGGCTTGCTACCTCCTTCGCCACGAGGATCGGGTCGCGCTGGATCAGGAGGCAGATTCCGAAGCCTAGGAGAAGCCGCTCCGTCCTCGCGGCGACGGCGGCGAGAGCGACGAACGGGTCGTAGGTCTCGGCGTAGTACCGCGGCAGCTCATCGCCCCACCGGTAGGGAGTCTTGCGGGTCGTGGGGATGTGCGTGTGCTCGGGTAGGAACAGAGATTCGTAGCCGAGCGCCTCGAGGGCCTCGCCGAGCTCGATCGGCGAGATCGAGGAGGCGGTGATGAACATGTACACGCCGACCTTCATGGAACGTCCTTCGTCGCTTCGCATGCCGAAGCATGCATCAACGCGGCCTGTCGGGCCCCACACAGGCCTCTTCACCTGCCCGCCGTCAGACGAGGGCTAGCTGCCCCTCGATCTCGGGCGGCGGGCGCTCGAGCATCGATCCGCACGCTCCGCACTCGACCCGCCCGTCCTCGGCCTCGACGCGCTCACCGCACACGAGGCACTCGCCGGTCTCGCCGGCGAGGAGCGCCTCGAGCTCGTCGTCGAGGGTGCGGGTGAGCACGGCTGGCGTCATCGGCTTCTCATAGCCGCCGGAAGAGGCCGATCACCTTGCCCAGAATCTGGACGTGCTCCGGGTAGAGAGCGTCCATTGCGGAGTTCTCGGGCTGCAAGCGGACACGACCATTCTCCCGGTAGAAGGTCTTCACCGTCGCTTCGTTCGCCGACTCGTCGTCCCCCGCGAGCGCGGCGACGACGTCGCCGTTCTCGGCGGTGGACTGGCGGCGCACGACGACGATGTCGCCAGGCAGGATGCCGGCCTCGATCATGCTCTCACCCTTGACTCGGAGCAGGAACTCGTCGTCGCCCCGGGAGAGGGTCTCCGGAACGGCGAGGTAGTCCTCGACGTTCTGCTCCGCGAGGAGCGGCCCACCGGCCGCGATCTCGCCGACGAGCGGGAGCACGTACACCTCACCCGCGCGACGGCCCGGCGTGTGCTCGCGCCCGACGAGCTCGAGAGCCCGAGGCTTCGTGGGGTCGCGGCGGACGTAGCCCGCCTGCTCGAGCTTCGCGAGGTGGACGTGGACGGTCGAGGGAGACGCAAGGCCGACCTCGGCCCCGATCTCGCGAACGGTCGGCGGGTAGCCGTGCTTCCGCGCGTACGCGACGACGAAGTCGTAGATCTCCTGCTGGCGTTTCGATAGCATCCGCACCTCCTGGCGAACGTCTGTTCGTATCAGCGTAGCGCGGCGAGTGGACGACGTCAACGGTAAGATGAGAGTCCCTGCCTGCGCTGGTGGCGGAATTGGTAGACGCGCAAGGTTGAGGGCCTTGTGGGCTTAGGCCCGTGGAGGTTCAAGTCCTCTCCAGCGCACCTGACGCGCGCCCCCGGACCCGGGGGCGCTTGCCATCTCGGGCGAAGGATCGAACCCCACTCACCACTCCATCAGCTTCCAGATCTCGGGCTGCGTCTCGCCGGCGTCCGCGCCGATCTCGGCGAAGATCGCAACGGCCTGCTTCAAGTGGGCCATCGCCTCCTCTGAGCGCCGGGCAGCGTGCTCGAGATCCGCTAGGTTGTTCAGGAGCGCGGCCTCTCGGTGGCGGTCACCCTGCGCGACGCAAAGCTCGAGCGCCGTCGCCGTGAGGGCGAGCGCGTCTTCGAGATCGCCCCCGGCCCGCGCGACCAGAGCCAGGTTGTTGAGCGCGGCAATGCGGGCGCTCGGGTCGTGAAGGCGCACGGCGAGGGCCAGGCTCTGCTCCAGGTGGCGCCGCGCCTCTTCGAGGTCGCCGCGACTCGACGCGAGGACGCCGAGGATGTTGTGCGCCCGGGCAAGCGCGTGAGCGTCGCCGGCCGCTTCCGCGAGCTCGAGCGCGCGTCCGGCTCGGGTGAGCGCCTCGACGGGACGGCCCCGCCGATGCTCGTTCAGGCTCCAGTCGGCCTCGAGCCGCGCTCGCGGGGCCACGTCGGCCGCCTCACCGAGCGCCTCTGCCGCAGCCTCGAAATGGCTCGCCGCGAGCTCCCAGTCGCCCCGGCGGTGGTGGACGCTCCCGAGCTTGTGCTCGAGCATCGCCAGGCGATCCCCCCCGCCCACCGCGGCCGCTGTCTCGTAGCTGGCGACCGCCGCCCCGTACTCGCCGAGGAGGGTCAGGAGATCCCCGTTCGACTCGTGGAGCGCCGCCGCATCCGGGAACCCGAGCGCGAGCGATGATCGATAGTACGCCAAAGCCTCGGTGTTCGCATAGAGCGACCGGGCGTGGTCGCCGGCCGCCCGGTAGTACGCCGCCGCCTCGGCGTCCTGACCGGAGATCCGGTAGTGATCCCCGACGAGGCCCGCTTGGCCGCCGGGCTCGCGGCGGCTGCGGGCGAGCACCTCGGCGACGCGGCGGTGGAGAAGCCGGCGCCGCGCGAGGCTCGTCTGCTCGTAGACGAGCGCCCGAACCTTCTCGTGGCAGAAGTCGTACTCGTCCGCCGCCTCGCAGAGCAGCCCGCGCCGGGTGAGCTCCTCGAGCGCCGCCACCGCCTCGTCGTCGCTCCTGCCGCTTGCCTCCCGGACCGTCTCGAGCTCGAACGGACGGCCGATCACAGCGGCCGCCGCGAGCACCTGGCGGCCGGTCTCGGTCACGGCCGCGAAGCGAGCGCGCATGAGCTCGACGATCCCGCCCGGAAGCGGCCAGTCGCCCCCTTCCCGCTCGGTGACCGCCGCGAGGTACTCGATGACGAAGAGCGGGAGCCCGTCCGTTTCCTCGAACAGGCGCGCGCTCAACTCTTCCGCGTTTGCGGCGCGCGCGAGCTCGGCGACCTCCTCGGACCCCAGACGCACGAGGTGCAGAACCGTCGCCGCGGCCCCGCGCTGGGCCTCGCCGGCAAGCCGCCGCAGGCGGTGGTCGGCCGGCACGTCCTCGGAGCGCCACGTGAGCACGACGCAGACCGGCCGGCCGCGCAGCCTCCGGGCCAGGTACGTGAGCACGTCGAGCGACGACTCGTCGGCCCAGTGGACGTCGTCGACGAAAAGCACCCCCGGCGAGGAGCCGGTGCATGCCGCGAGCAGTACCTGGCTCAGACCCTCGACGAAGCGGCTCTGCGCGCCGGGGCTGTCGAGCGGGGCGACCGGAGCCGAGCCTGAGAGCTCCGGCAGCAGGCGACCACCTTCGGCGGCCCAGTGCGCCGGAACCGTCTCCAGCCAGCCGTCCCGGGCAAGCGCAGCGCGGAGGAGCTCCGCGACCAGCCCGAACGCGAGGCCGCTCTCGCCTTCGTTGCAGCGCGCGACGACCGTCGCGCCGCGGCTCGCGCGCGCGTGCGCGAGAAGCTCGTCGGCTAGGCGGGTCTTACCGATGCCCGCCTCGCCCTCGAGGACGACAAGGTGACCGTCCGTGCCGATCCGCTCATACGAGGAGATCAGTCTTCGCGAACTCGGTGTCCCGGCCGACGAGGGGCAGCCCCTCGGGTCGTGCAACCGACGCCGGGACGTTCTCGCGTGCCGGCGCAACCTCGAGAGGGGGACCCGATCCTCGAGGATCGCCTCGTAGAGATCCGTGGTCTCCCCGAGCGGGCCGACGCCGAGCTCGGCGTCCAGCACGCGAACGCACTCCCTGTACTGTCGAAGCGCGACCGCCCGCTGGCCGCTCCACGCGTAGAGCTGCATGAGCAGCCGGTGCGCCGGCTCCTGCAACGAGTCGAGGGCGAGCCAGCGGCGTGCGTAGTCGACGGCGGAATCGAGATCGCCCCGCTCTGCCTCATCGCGGGCGAGCCGCTCGAGCGCACCGGCGTAGGCGCGCTTGAGCTCCTCGAGCTCGAAGAACTGCCAGTCGTCGAACTCGATCGAGTCGCGCAGGCCGAAGCCGGCAAGGAAGTCGCCCCGGTAGAGGGCGACAGCCTCGGCGAGCCGGCCCTGGCCAACGAGCCGTCTGAACTCCACCACGTCGAGCCACACGCGCTCTCTGTCGAGCGCGACCGTCGACCGGTCGACAAGGAGCCCCTCCCCGTCGAGAGCCTTGTTGAGGACGGAGAGCGTACGGCGGAGCGCGGCGCTCGCGCGTGCCCGGCGTCGTACTCCGGCCAGAAGAGCGTCGCGAGCGTGTCGCGGCTCTTCCGTTCGGCCAGCCACTGCGAGATAGGCAAGGAGCGCGATCGCCTTGCGCGTGTCGACCTCGATGGCCGCGCCGTCGAGCTCGGCCCGAGGCGGGCCGAGCAGCGAGATGGTCAGCCGGGCCATGGGCGCAACGAGTGTAGCCTCGTGAAGCTCGCCGTAACGATCTCGGAACGTTTGACGCGGCAGAATCCGACACATGACGCCTCGCGCCACGCGCCTTGCACGGACCACCTGGGGCCTCTGGGCGGTCTCGGCAATGCTGACATGCGGCGACCTCGTCCTGCTCACCCTCAACCTGGACGTGAGACTCCGCGCGCTCGTCCGGGAGACGATGCAGCCTGCGCATGTGTCCCTCCGGCTTCGTCATGCTGAGGGCGGGCGGTGAGCAGCCGCGTCGTTTGGTTGCTGTTCGGCCTCTCGGCCATCCTCGCGGGCGGAGCCCTGACCTTGTGGGCGCTCACGCGGTCGATCGAGATCTCCTCCACACCGCGTGCAGCCGACGCCGCCCTGGTGCTCGGGTTCCTCTCCTATGCGGCGGTGGGCTCCCTAATCCTCTCCCGACGGCCGGGGAATGCAGTCGGATGGCTCTTCTTGACGGCGGGGCTGGCAGCCGAGCTCGCGCTCCTCGCCCAAGAGTACGCGGCGTACGCGCTACGAAAAGCGCCCGGGTCGCTCCCCGGAGGAGCCTGGGCCGCGTGGCTCGCCGACCTCCTCCCGGTCGTCGTGATCGGCATGGGAGCCTTCCTCCTCCTCGTCTTCCCGACCGGCCGGCTTCCATCGCGCCGGTGGCGGCCGGTGGCGCGGCTCGCGGCCGTGTCGCTCGGTGCGATCGCGCTCGGGATGCTGTTCAGTCCGGGCGATGTCTACGACAGTTGGCGGTGAAGAAGCCGTTGCAGCTGGACATCGCGTTCCTCTCGGCGGGCGAGTACGCCTGGTGGATCTTGCTGCTCGCCGAGGCGCTCGCGGTGCTCTCCGTGATCTTCCGGTATCGGAGGTGCGGCCCGGAGGAGCGCCAACAGCTGCGGTGGTTCGTGGCGGCTGCCCCGATCTGGATCGTTTCGATCCTCGTCATCAGCTCGGAGTCCGGCGTGCTGTGGAGCGTGCTCGGAGGGCTCGGCGTCGCCAGCCTGCCCATCGCAGCGGGGATCGCGATTCTCAGGTACCGCCTGTACGACCTAGGCCTGGTCGTCCGCCGCACGCTGATCTACGGCGTCCTCACCGCCGGGCTCGCTGGGCTCTACTTCGGCATCGTGATCGGGCTTCAGGCGGCCTTCAGCGGGTTCACCCGCGGGAACGACCTCGCCATCGCCGGCTCGACGCTCGCCGTCGCCGCCCTCTTCCGCCCAGCGCGTGTCCGGATCCAGGGCATCGTCGACCGGCGTTTTCTACCGGCGCCGCTACGACGCCGAGCAGACCCTCGCCGCCTTTAGCGCCGGCTCCGCGACGAGGTCGACCTAGACACCCTCGGGACCGACCTCGGCACCGTCGTCCACGAGACGATGCAGCCCGCGCATGTCTCGCTATGGCTCAGGAGGCCCGAGTCGACGGGGACGCGGCGACGCGCTACGCGCGGAGCGGCGATGTCACCGTTGCCTACCAGGTCGTCGGCGAGGGGCCGGTCGATCTCGTTGACGTCCCGGGCTTCCTCTCGCACGTCGAGTGGGACTGGGAGCACCCGCCGTTCGGACGCTTCCTGCGCCGGCTCTCGTCGTTCTCGAGGCCGATCCTCTTCGACAAGCGAGGCACCGGCATGTCCGACCCGGTTCCCGGCGTGCCGACGACCGGCGAGCGGATGGACGACATCCGGGCCGTCATGGACGCCGCGGCTCGGAGCGGGCTGCGCTCTTCGGCGTCTTCGAGGGGGGGCCGCTGTCACTCCTGTTCGCCACCACCTACCCGGAGCGGACGTCGGCGCTCATCCTCTACGCGAGCCTCGCGAAGTTCACGCAGGACGCGGAGTACCCCTGGGGCTGGAGCTCCGCCGCGATCCAGCTCTACCTCGCCGCGTCCGAGGAGGGCTGGGGCTCGGGCCAGGGCCGATCTCCTCGCGCCAGGGCTGTCCGAGGACGACAACTACCGGCGCTGGTTCGCCCGTCTCGTCCGCATGTCGGCCAGTCCCCGGGCAGGCGACCGCGCTCCTGAAGATGAACACCGAGATCGACGTCAGGGAAGTCCTGCCGCGCGTGCAAGCGCCGGCGCTCGTCCTGCACCGGAAAGGCGACCTCCTCGTGGATGCCGGCCATTCGCGCTACCTCGCCGCGCGGATCCCCGGCGCGACGTATCACGAGCTCCCCGGCGACGACCACTGGCCGTGGGCCGGCGACGCCGAGCGGATCGCCCAGGAGACGCAGGAGCTCGTTACCGGCGCCCGCGGCATGCCCGAGCCCGAGCGCGTGCTCACGACGCTCCTCTTCACGGACATCGTCGGCTCGACGGAGCGCGCGTCCGAGCTCGGCGACCGTCGCTGGCGGGAGATCCTCGAGGATCACTACGTCCTCGTCCGGCGCGAGCTGGCGCGCTTCCGGGGCCACGAGGTGAAGACCGTCGGCGACGGCTTCTTCGCGAGCTTCGACAGCCCGACACGCGCGATCCGCTGCGCCGCGGCCGTACTCGAAGCCGTTCGGCCGCTCGGAATCGAGCTGCGGGCCGGCGTCCACACGGGCGAGTGCGAGATGATCGGCGAGGACCTCGGCGGTATCGCCGTTCACGTCGGCGCCCGGGTCGCGGCTGCGGCCGAGCCCAGCGAGGTCCTCGTCTCGAGCACGGTGCGCGATCTCGTCGACGGCTCCGGGGTGCGGTTCGAGGATCGGGGCACGTTCTCCCTCAAAGGCGTCGAGGGGGAGCGGCGCCTGTTTGCGGCGCAGGTGGAACGGTGACGCGGGCACGGGCGACTCGCCTCGCGTGGGCCGGCGCCGGCGCCTCCGCTGCGCTGGCCGCGGGCGGGCTCGTGCTGATGGCACTGAACCTCGGCGGCGGGCGGGTCGCCACATCCGATGCGCTCGGATCGTTGAGCTCCCTCTGCTTCGCCGCCGCGTTCACGGTCGTCGGCGCCCTCGTCGGCGCGAGGCGGCCGGCGAACCCGATCGGCTGGATCTTCCTTTGCGCGGGCATCGGCTGGGCAGCGGCGTACCTCGCGGATCAGTACGCGCTGTTCGCCCTCCTGACCGAGAGAGGCTCGGCGCAGGGCGGAGGGCGCTGACCTGGCTCTCGACGTGGCTCTGGCTGCCCTGCTTCCTCGTTCCGGCGACGTTCGCCCTCATGCTCTTTCCGGACGGCAGTCTCCCTTCGAGACGCTGGCGCCTCCTGCCGTGGCTCGCAGGCTGCGTGTTCGCTTTCGGGGCGACCGGGCAGGCGATGTGTCCGGGCCATTTCGACGCCCCTCTCGAGGCGTTCTCGAATCCGTTCGGTAGCTCGTCACTCGGCGGCGCGTGGCAGAACTGGCAAATCGTGCTCAACGGCGTCGTCCTGTTGGCGGTGGCGGCTCTCGTCGTGCGGTATCGCCGAGCGGGAGCCGAGCGGCGCACGCAGATCAAGTGGGTGATGGCGGCTGCGGTGTTCCTCGGGATCGTCGTCTCCACCGTCTCGCCGTTCTACGGCTCGTCGAGGCTCGCCAGGGTCGTGGTCACACTCGGGATCGCATCCGTGCCCGTCGCGACCGGGGTCGCGATCCTGAAGTACCGCCTCTACGAGATCGACCGGATCATCAGCCGCACGCTCGTCTACGGCGCGCTCACCGCCGGGCTCGCCGGCCTCTACTTCGGGATCGTGATCGGCCTGCAGGCGGCGTTCAGCGGACTGACCCGCGGCAACGACCTCGCGATCGCCGGCTCCACCCTCGCCGTCGCCGCCCTCTTCCGGCCAGCCCGGCGGCGCATCCAGGCTCGTCGACCGGCGCTTCTACCGCCGCCGCTACGACCCCCAGCAACGCTTCGAGACGTTCAGCGCGCGGCTCCGTGACGAGGTCGACCTCGACAGCTCGGCGCCGACCTCCGCGCCGTCGTCCATGAGACGATGCAACCCGCGCACGTCTCGCTCTGGCTGCGGGCGCCGGAGGCAGAACGCTGAGCGCGCCGGGACCGCCGAGCGAGTCGCATACGCGCTGGCGGCGCTCGCGCTGATCGTGGACGCGTTCGGCGTGGCCCTGCTCGTGCTCACCCGGCACGTTGGCTCCTGGACACGACTGCCTCGGTTCCGAACGATGCCGTGAACGCGCTAGCAGTCGTGCCCTTCGTCGTCATCGGGACGCTCCGCCGCTCGCCGCTCGCGAAACCCGACGGGATGGGTCTTCCTGGTCATGGGTCTCCTCACCGCGCTTGGCCTCGTCCTCGAGCGGTGGGCCATCTACGCCCTGGTCGTCAAGCCCGGCGCCGGCCCTGCGGGCACCACGGCGGCCTCGCTGCAGGCGAATGCGTACCTGATCGCGCTCACCATGCTCCTGTTTCTCATCCTGCTCTTCCCCGAGCGGCCGCTTCGCTTCGCCGCGTTGGCGGGTTCTGGCGCTGATCGGGCTCGCGGCCTTTGCGGGTGCGTACGTGGCAGTCACTTTGAAGTCGGGGCCGCTCGGCCGCCCCTTCGACGCCTACGCCGAACCCGCTCGGCGTCGAGGGGCTCTCGAGGTTCGACGCCCCGCTCGACGGAGTTCTCGTGGCCGTGGCGGGGATCATCTTCCTTGCGAGTGCGATCTCGACGATCGTCCGCTTCAGACGCTCGCGGGGCGTCGAGCGCGAGCAGTTCGAGTGGTTCGCGCTGGCGGTCGCGCTGATCGTCGTCGGGCTGATCGCGCCCATACGATCGCCGACGGGCTCGCTCCGGGTGCGATCGACGTGGTCGAGACCTTGGTCGGCATCGCGGTCGCCGGCCTCCCGATCGCGGCCGGCATCGCGATCCTCAAGTACCGCCCTACGAGATCGACCGGATCGTCAACCGCACGCTCGTCTACGGCGCGCTCACCGCCGGGCTCGCCGGCCTCTACTTCGGCATTGTCATCGGGCTGCAGGCTGCGTTCAGCGGCTTCACCCGCGGCAACGATCTCGCCATCGCCGGCTCCACTCTCGCCGTGGCGGCGTTGTTCCGGCCGGGGCGGCGCCGCATCCAGGCCTTCGTCGATCGGCGCTTCTACCGGCGCCGCTACGACGCGGCCAGGACGCTCGAGGCGTTCAGCGCGCGGCTTCGCGACGAGGTCGACCTCGAGGCACTCGGCGTCCAGCTGCACGCCGTCGTGCAGGAGACGATGCAACCGTCACATATCTCGCTCTGGATTCGCGAATCGGCCGAAACCGTAACCGCCGCCGTAACGATTTCGGGACGCTCGCCCGGTACAAAGGAGATCAGGTGGACGCGTTCGCGCAGACCGTGAGGCGAGTGATCCTGCG
>CAVOPG010000003.1:0-211131 GCA_963697835.1 uncultured Acidobacteriota bacterium
GGGCCGCCGCGGCACCGGGCGAAGAGCCGATGGCGCTGCCGACGCAGGCGGCGGCACCGGCCGTGGCCCCTCCGACTTTCCCCGCCGGCGCGAGCAGCGGCCCCAAGAAGAAGCGCGAAGGCTGCTGAACCAGCCGGGGCTCCACCCCCTCTGCTTCGGCCTCGCCGGCACCGCCTCCTCAGCCGGACTGCGCCTTTTCTCCCGGCTTCGGGCTGGGCGTTGATAATGACTTGCCGGTCCCGTTCGAAGTGCCGGACCGTGCGGCGAAACGGACGCTCACGATGAACTCCCACCGACCGACGAGGAGGTAGGAGCATGCGAGTGACGGAAGCTGGATGTCGGTGCGCGGGATCGTGCCTCTTGCTGGCCGTCGCCTTGTCGCGCTCCTCCAGCGTCGCCTCGGCCGGACCGGGCGTCTGGACGACCGGCGGGCCTTACGGTGGACATTTCAGGGCCCTGGCCATCGATCCCACGACGCCCGCCACGCTCTACGCCGGCACAGCCCTCGGCCGTGGTCGCGTGATCGGCTCGCTCTTCCGGCACCCACCGACATTGGGCTTCGCTTTTTCTTCACTTTCCCCTTGACAAGTTCCAGAAGCCCACCCGCAAGCCGTACCTGACCTGCTCCAGAGTACGCGCGTACGGCACGCAGACAGGCCACGAGCGTCGCCACCAGCCCGTTCCTCTTCGAGCGAAAGTCCGCCGCATGGCGCACGCCTATTGCGACCCCAGGAGGTCACGAAACGCCTGCCTATATTGTCGGCATGGAACGCACTCACTCGCTGACGTCGTTCTCCGACGACGAGCTGCTCCGTCGCCTGTCGGATCTGCTCGGTCAGTCCCGTCGCGACGAGGCCGACCTCGTCGCTCACATTGGCGAGGTCGACTCGCGCCGGCTCTACGCCCGCGAAGCCTCGCCCTCGATGTTCGCGTACTGCACCGAGGTCCTCCACCTCTCCGAGGCCGAGGCCTACCTCCGGATCGCCGCCGCCCGCGCCTCGCGAGAGCATCCCCTCCTCCTGACCATGCTGGCCGACGGGCGGCTGCACCTGACGGCCATCGCGAAGCTGGCGCCGCACCTGACCGTGGAGAACCGGGAGGCTCTCCTGAAGCGGGCCGCCCACCGCTCGAAGCGCCAGATCGAGGAGCTCGTGGCGGAGCTTTCGCCCCGTCCGGATGCTCCGGCGGTGATGCGCAAGCTGCCCGGCCCGCCGGGACGGGACGGCGTCGCCGGGTCTCCAACTCGGCCCGGACGCCAAGGTGCCTTCTCTCGGACGGCGTCCGGAGGGAGGTGCTTCAGTCGATCGCCAACTCCGTCCGGACGGAGTTGTGGCGGCCGGGTTCGAACTCCGTCCGCACGGAGCGGCAGCGCCCCCGGGCTCTCGGCCCGCGGTGGTCGAGCCCCTCGCGCCGGCCCGCTACAAGGTCCAGTTCACCGCCTCCGCCGAGCTTCACGACAAGCTCGAGCGACTGCGGGCCCTCATGCGCTCCTCGGTGCCCGACGGCGACCTGGCCGCGATCGTCGAGCAGGCCGTCACCGAGAAGCTCCAGAGGCTCGAGGCTCGGCGTTTCGCCCGGACCCAGGCGCCGAGGAAGACGCTCTCGGAGAGCGAAACCTCCCCCACGACGCGCCAGATCCCGGCCGCGGTGAAGCGGGCCGTGTACGAGCGGGACGGAGGCCGATGCCGCTACGAGGACGAACAGGGAAGACGTTGCACGGCGCGCCAGGGGCTCGAGTTCCACCACCGCCACCCGTTCGGCCGGGGCGGTGACCACTCGGTCGCCAACGTCTCGCTCGCGTGTCGATGCCACAACGGTTACCTGGCCGAGGTCGACTACGGCCGGGAAGCCATCGCTCGGCATCGCCGCCCGGGGACCCGTCCGTTGGAGCCGACGCCGTCTCCGTCGCCGTGACGACCGTCGGTCGAGCGAGTGTCGGGTCGCCACCGGCCCGCCGGTCGCCGGGAGCAAGGACGATCACACCGGTCGGGCCCGCCCGGCCAGCATCAAACGCTACAAGAGCGCCGATGCCGCCGGTCCGCGGCGGGTAACCCAATGCCGGGCCGGGCGTCCCCGCTCGCGACAGTGGCAGACGGATGACCCTGCCCACCCGCGCCGGAACCCCCCCCGCGCGCGAGCGTATCCTCCAGTGTGGGGGCACCGGTCGTAGCAGGGCCGCTCCGGATCGGCGCCAGCGAACCCGGTTTGGAAGCGCGCGTGGCCGTCCTCCGCGAAAGCCACGCCCGGCTCTGGGCGGCGACGCCGGCGGAGCTTCCGTGCCTGGGGCCGGCGACAGGCTTGCGACAGCGTTTCGTCAATGCCCGGGCGGCGGCGCGCCTCATCGACACGCTCGCCGCCGAGGTTCCGCTGGTCCCGGAGGACCGGAGCGATCGGGCGGCCTGGCAGGCCGCGGTCCGCACGAGGATCCAGGATTTCGGCGCCAAGCGGCTGGGATGGCCCGCCGGCTATCGCCGACTCCTCTTCGCCGACGCCTTCTACGCCGCCGCTCTCGCCTTCGTGCGCGAGGCGCGTGCTCGCCACCCGGAGCTGCCCCTGCCCAGCCTCTGGCAGGCTCTCCGGAACGTCCTCATCGGAAACAGCCTGCAGATGCTCCTCGATCGGCCGGTCAGTCTCGATCCGGGCCTCTTCGCCTACAGCATGCTCTACCCTCTCACCGACAACCTGCTCGACGACCCGCAAGTCCCGGCCAGCGTCAAGCGCAACTTCAACGAGCGCTTCGGCCGGCGACTGGCCGGCCTCCGCGTGGGCTCGTCCGGCGCGGGCGATGCTGCGGCGTTCGCGCTCGTGTCCTGCATCGAAGAGGAGTTCCCGCGCCGGCGGTTCGCGGACGTGTACTCGAGCCTCCTCGCCATCCACGGTGGACAGGTGAGAAGCCTCGACCAGCAGGACGACCCGCGGCTCTCGGACGAAGAAGTCCTGGCGATCACCTGCGAGAAGGGCGGAACCTCCGTGCTCGCCGACCTCTACCTCGTATGCGGCCGGCCGGGCGCGAGGGAGGAGCGCTTCGCCTTCGGCTACGGTGTCTTCCTGCAGATGCTGGACGACCTCCAGGACATCCCGTCCGACCTCGAGTCCGGGCACCAGACGCTCTTCACCCGCGCCGCCTCGCGAGGCCCGCTCGACGAGCCGACCGCGCGCCTCGCGCGCTACATCGACCGCGTGCTCGACGACGAGGGCACGCTGGCGGGGGCCGAATTCGACGAGCGCAAGGACCTCATCCGTCGCAACTGCCGGAGCCTCCTGGTCGGGGCGACGGCCGACCAGGAGGGGCGCTTCACGCGGGGCTTTCGTCGCCGCGTCGAGGGCCAGTGGCCGTTCTCGTTCCGGGCCATGCGGAGGTTGCGTCGCCAGGCGGAGCGGCGTTTCGAGCGGGCGTCGAGCGCGTTGCGGCTGCGCACGGGCGCGCCGTCGCTTCTCGACCTCGCTCTCCGCGAGGACTGACCCCGAGAGCGCGGCCAACGGAGTACGATGACCCATCGTTCCCTGCTCGAGCCCGGCCCGTTCGCTCATCGCCGCTCTCGCGGCGAGGACAGGGGCGCGCTCGGCACGAGGAGCCTGGGAACCGGTCCGGGAGCACTTCGTGAACAGAAAGACCCTGCTCGTCACCCTCGCGGCGGCCGTCGCCCTGGCGGCCGGTCACGTCGCTCTCTCGCAATCCCGCGAGGATCCCCTCGATCCGGTGCAGGTCGCGGGCGACACGCACCGGCTGGCGTTCGAGAACCGCTTCGTGCGCGTGCTGGACGTCCATCTCCCGCCCGGCAAGGTCGAGCCGCGCCACCGGCACCCGCACGGGCTGAGCGTCTACTTCACGGACTGGGAGGCCAGGGTGACCCCGGACAGCGGCCCGCCCGAGGTGCGCTCGCGCCGGGCGGGGACGTTCGCCTGGAACGAGGCGATCGTGCACAGCGTGGAGAACGTCGGCCAGTCGGAAGGGCACGTCCTGAGGATCGAGCTGAAGCTCTAACGCGTCGAGGGCAGGCCATCTCCGCAAGTCACCGGGCGCCGATCCCAACGACGGCCAGACGCTCTACAAACGCCATTTCAAACCCGACGACGACCACCTCAAGCTGCTCTTCTCCTACGGCCTCGGACAGGACAAGGGCGGGCCGTGGTTCGAGCGATGGGGCGAGCGCCTGGCGACGCCCGCGCAGGTGCTGGACCGAACGAATCGCCTGCCTCCTGTCGTACACTGACCCGCTTCTTCGCCGAGGGAACGAGCGCCTTCCGGCAGCGCCGCCTCGAGGAGACCGGACGGCCCCGGAGGAGGACGTGGAGTGGATCGTGGACCTGCTTCTGAACGGGCTCTAGCCCCGGCGTCGAGCGTGAGACGCCGCGTGCTCGAAGCCGCCCTCGTCGCCACGCTGGCGACCGCCGCTCCTTTCGCCCAGGCGGAAGGGGCCGGTGCGGAGGCCGTCGCCCCGACGCGAACGCCCCTCACCTTCGAGGAGGCCCTGCGCCGGGCTCTCGACGCCAACACGAGCGTCGGCCGGGCCCGGGCCGAGGTGGGCGTCGCCGACGCCCAGAGGCGCACCTCGCTCTCGTACCTCCTCCCCCGCTTCGGGGCGACGGGCGGCCTCATCCGGAACAGCGAGGAGGTCTCGTTCGGGGGCAGCCGACTTCCAGCGGGTGATCCTGCCGCTCAACGACTGGAACCTGCGCCTCACCGTGCAGCAGCCCGTCTTCGCCGGGCTGCGAGAGCAGCGCGCCTACCAGCAGGCCAAGGAAGGGGTGCGGGCGGCCGAGCAGGGGGTCCGCGCCACCGAGGACCGCATCCTGCTGCGCACGGCCTCGGACTACATCCAGGTGGTGGGCGGCGACGCGCTCGTGAAGGTCGAGGAGCAGACGCTGGCCCTCGCCCGGGACCGGCTGCGGGAGGCGCGCGACTTCTTCGCGGCCGGGGAGACGACGCGCGTGGACGTGCTGCGTGCGGAGTCGGCGGTGAAGGCGGCCGCAGCGCCGCCTCGCCCTCGCGCGCCGCGACCGGGGGGTCGCGCTGGGCCAGCTCCGCATCGACCTCGAACCTGGACGGCGACTTCGAGGTCAGCGAGCCCAGCCTCTCGCTCGCCCGCCCGGCCCGACGAGGCGCTCCTCCTGCAGCAGGCCGAGGAGACGCGGGCCGACGTGCGGCAGGCCAGGAGCGCCCTGCGCATCGCCGAGCTGGAGGTGTCCAAGCAGAAGGGGGCCTACCTGCCGACGGTCACCGCCGACGCCGGCTACGTCTGGCAGAAGACGGCCTTCCCCACCGACCGCTACGGCTACGCCGCGCTGCGGTTCGTCGTCCCGATCTGGCAGTCGGGGGAGATCAGCTCCCGCGTGACCCTCGCGCGCGAGCGCGAGCGCCAGGCCCGGCTCGCCCTCGAGGAGGCAGCTGCGCACCGTCCAGGAGGACGTCCGGCGGGCGCTGCTCGACCTCGAGACCGCGACGACCAGCCTCGCCCTCTCCGAGGACCAGCTGCGGGCGGCCGAGGCCGAGTACGAGCAGGTGGCCGACCTCTACCGCAGCCAGGAGGCCACGTCGCTCGACATCCAGTCGTCGGAGACGAACCTGTCCGACGCGCGACGCGCGGTCGTGGTGAGCCGGCTGGCGCGGCTCTTCTCCGAGCTCGCGGTCTACTTCGCCGCCGGCGATCTCAAGTCCGCCGTCCTCAAGGAGGTCCAGCCGTGACGTTCCGCCCGACGACGCCGCCCTGCGCCCTCGCCGCCCTGCCGCCCTCGCCGGCTGCGGGCGCGCCCCGCAGAAGGCCGAGACCTCCGCCACACCGCCCCCGCTGCCCGCCGACGTCCAGTCGGTCGCAGGCCGTGGCCTCGCCGCCCGCGGCCGCCGCCCCCGGCGCGGACGCCCTCACCGCCGGGGGCCGCCTGGCCCTGACCGGCGAGTTCGTGGCGCCGATCCGCTCCGACCTCGTGCCCCGCACGCGGGGCCGCGTCGGGCGGGTGCTCGTCGACGAGGGGCAGCTGGTGCGCAAGGGCCAGCCGCTCCTCGAGCTGGAGACCGACTACCTGAAGCTGGACCTGGCGCGGGCCGAGGCCGACCTCGCCCGGGCCGAGGCCGCGGCCAAGGACGCGGAGCGCGACTTCGAGCGGAAGAAGGGCCTCGCGACGAAGGGCTCGGTGTCGCAGGCGGCCTACGACCGCTCGCAGGCGGGGGCCGAGCAGGCGACGGCCGGCGCGCGCCGCCGCCCGGGCCGCGCGTCGACACCGCCCGCCAGCGCCTCGCCGACGCCGTGCTCACCTCGCCGGTGGACGGGGTGGTGGCGGCGCGCCGCACCGACGTCGGCGAGCGGCTCGGCGAGGGCACGCGTGGCCTTCGTCGTGGAGCAGACCGCCCCGTTGAAGCTCCGCTTCCGCGTGCCCGAGCGCTACCTCGCCGCGGTCAAGGTCGGCCAGACGGTCAAGGCCACGGTCGATCCCTACCCGGGCACCGAGTTCGAGGGGACGCTCAGCCTGGTGGGCGGCTCGATGGACGCCGCCACCCGCACGTTCCTCGCCGAGGCGGAGTTCCCGAACCGCGACCGGCGGCTGCGGCCGGGCCTCTTCGCCCGGATCGCCCTCGACATCAAGGCCGACTGAGCCATGCAGAGGCTGGCCGAGATCTGCGTCCGGCGCCCGGTCTTCACCTGGGTGCTCGTCCTCTCCCTCGTCGTGGTGGGCCTCTTCGCCTACGACCGCCTCGGCGTCGACCGCTTCCCGAAGATCGACTTCCCCTTCGTCACCATCAGCACCCGCCTCGTGGGCGCGGCGCCCGAGGAGATCGAGACCGAGGTCACCGACAAGATCGAGGAGGCGGTCAACACCATCAGCGGCATCGACCAGCTGATCTCGATCTCGGCCGAGGGCGTCTCCCAGGTCATCGTCAACTTCGACCTGGAGAAGAACCCCGACGTCGCCGCCCAGGAGGTGCGCGACCGCGTCAACAGCGTGCTGCGCGACCTGCCCCGGGACGCCGACCCGCCGGTGATCGAGAAGATCGACCCCGACGCCGCGCCCGTCCTCTCGGTGGCGGTCTCCGCCGCCCGCCCCCATCCGCGACGTGACCGAGTTCTGCGACAAGGTGCTGCGCCGGCAGATGGAGTCGGTGCTGGGCGTCGGCCAGGTCAAGCTGATCGGCGGCCGCCTCCGGCAGATCAACGTCGTCGCCGACCCCGCCAAGCTCGCCGGCCTGGGCCTCACCGCGGCCGAGGTGGCGGGGGCCCTGGCCTCGCAGAACGCGCAGCTCCCCGGCGGGCGCGTCGAGCAGGGCCTGCGCGACCTGACCCTGCGCACCTACGGCCGCGTCGCCACCCCCGCGGCCTTCGGCGACATCGTGATCACGACCCGCGACGGCTACCCGGTGCGGGTCTCCGACGTGGCCCGGGTCGAGGACGGCGTCGAGGACGCCGAGACGCTGGCGAGCGTCAACGGCGAGCCGGCGGTCGTCCTCCAGGTCCGCAAGCAGTCGGGGACGAACACGATCGAGGTCGTCGAGCGGGTCAAGGACCGCCTGGAGAAGCTGAAGGCCCAGCTGCCGAAGCGGCTACCGGCTCGACGTGGTGCGCGACCAGTCCGAGTACATCGTGACCGCGGTGGACACGGTGCAGGAGCACCTCGTCCTCGGGTCGCTCTTCGCGGCCGGGGTCGTGTGGTTCTTCCTGCGCCGCTTCCGCCCCACCCTCATCTCCGCCATCGCCATCCCGAGCTCGCTCATCGCCACCTTCGCCGCCATGCAGTACATGGGCTTCACGCTCAACATCATCACCCTGCTGGCGCTCACCCTCGTGGTGGGGATCGTGATCGACGACGCGGTCATCGTGCTCGAGAACATCTTCCGCTTCATGGAGGAGAAGGACATGCCGCCCATGCAGGCGGCGGTCGAGGGCACGCGGGAGATCGGCCTCGCCGTGCTCGCCAGCAGCCTCTCCCTGATCGCGGTCTTCCTCCCCGTGGCCTTCATGGGCGGGATCGTGGGCCGCTTCATGAGCTCCTTCGGCGTGACCATGGCCTTCGCCATCGCGGTCTCGCTGCTGGTGGCGTTCACCCTCACCCCCATGCTCTCCGCGCGCTGGATCCGGCCGAAGGAGATCGCGGCGGAGCACACCTCGCGCGAGCACGGCTTCTACGCCTGGATCGAGAGGACCTACCTCGGCCTCCTGGACTGGGCGATGCGGCACCGGTGGGTGGTGGTGCTGATCATGGCCGCCGTATTCCTCGACCACGATTCCCCTCGGCGCCGTGGCCAACAAGAACTTCCTCCCCCGCGACGACGAGTCGCAGTTCGAGGTGATCGTGCGCGCCCCCGAGGGCTCGAGCCTGGACTCGACGAAGACCATCCTCGACTCGATCGCCCGCCGCGTGCACGAGATCCCCGAGGTCAAGTACACGCTCCTGACCATCGGCGCCGATCCCCAGAACACGCTCAACCTCGGCTCGATCTTCGTCAAGCTCCAGCCGGTTCAGGAACGGAAGAAGGACCAGTTCAAGGTCATGGACGAGATCCGCCGGGAGATCCTGCCGCAGTACGCGCGGCTCAACCTCCGCGCGCAGGTGACGCCGGTCGCGGCCTTCGGCGCCGGCAACAACGCGGAGATCCAGTTCTGGATCGGCGGGCCGGACCTCGACCAGCTGGGCCGGTACGCGGACGCGATCATGCGGAAGCTCAAGGCCTTCCCCGGCGCGGTGGACGCGGACTCCAACCTCGTGGTCGGCAAGCCCGAGCTGGGGGTCCGCATCGACCGGGCCAAGGCCGGCGACCTCGGCGTCCGCGTGCAGGACCTGGCCTCGACGCTCAACGTCCTCGTGGGCGGTCTCAAGGTGACGGACTACTACGAGGGCGGCGAGCAGTACGAGGTGCATCTCCGGGCCGAGGCGTCCTACCGCCGCGACGCGGAGGGGATCGCCCAGGCCGAGGTGCCGTCACCGCGGGGCCCCGTCCGCATCAAGGACGTGGTGCGCTTCGAGGAGGCGACCGGCCCCTCGCTCATCAACCGGCTCGGGCGGCAGCGGCAGGTGCTGCTCTACGCCAACACCCTCCCCGGCTCCTCCGCCCAGACGGTCATGGACGGTCTGCTGCAGGCGGCGCGGGACCTCAAGATGCCGCCGTCCTACAGCTACGGCTTCACCGGCCGCTCCCGCGAGCAGGGCAAGGCGGCCCGCAACTTCCTGATCGCGTTCCTGGCCTCGGTCATCTTCATGTACCTGATCCTGGCCGCGCAGTTCGAGAGCTGGATCCACCCGGTGACGATCCTGCTCGCCCTGCCCCTCACCGTGCCGTTCGCCCTCCTCTCGATCGTGGCCTTCGGCCAGTCGATCAACATCTACTCGTCGCTCGGCATCCTCGTGCTCTTCGGCATCGTCAAGAAGAACGGCATCCTGCAGATCGACCACATGAACGGCCTGCGCGCCCACGGAATGCCCCGGGCCGAGGCGATCCGCCTCGCCAACCGCGACCGGCTCCGGCCCATCCTGATGACGACCTTCGCGTTCGTGGCGGGCATGATCCCGCTCGTCGTGTCGAGCGGTACCGGCTCCGGCACGAACCGCGCCATCGGCACCGTCATCGTGGGCGGCCAGACGCTGGCGCTGCTGCTGACGCTCATCGGGACGCCGGTCGTCTACAGCCTCTTCGACGACTGGGCCGCGAGCCCGCTGTGGGGGCGACTCGCGCGGCTCGCGCCCGGTCGGTCGGGCGGCAACGGCCGCGAGGGAGCGACCGCGGCCTGACCCGTCGGCGACGGCCGGGCGGGACGCTCCCCGCGTCAGGGAGATTCGGGAAGGCGGCCGGTCGCCCGCGGGAAGTGGAGGCGCGTCATCAGCCAGTCGAACACCGGCGCCGGCAGGTGGCGGACGAAGTGTCGCATCGGCAGCGAGAGCGGCCCCGGGAAGTGCACGACCGGCCGCCCGCTCTCGATGCCGTCGAGGATGCGCCGCACGCCGTCCTCCAGGTCGAGCAGGAACGGCTTGCCCCTGTCGGCGTCCGTGCGGACGCCGCGGTTGCGGATGAAGCCCGGGAACACGGTCACCACCCGGACGCCGGTCCCCCGCAGGTCGACCCGGGTGGACTCGAGGAGCGTGGCGAGCGCCGCCTTGCTCGCCGAGTAGGCTCCCGCGCCGGGCAGGCCGCGCCAGGCGGCGAGGCTCGAGATCCCCGCCACGGTCCCGCGGCCGGCCGCGATCATCCAGGGCAGGACCGCGCCCAGCCAGTTGACGGCGCCTCCCACGTTGGTCGCGAACACCTGGTGGTAGCGCTCGGCGCTGAAGCGGCGGGCGTCGACGGCGTCGCCGATGCCCGCGTTGAGGACGAGCCAGTCGAGCCCTCCCCAGCGCTCGCGGATCGCCTCGGAGTGGCGCGCCACGACCTCGGGGTCGCCCACGCTTCCCACGAGGGGAAGGCACTCCCCCCCCGCGGCCTCGACGAGCCGAACCGTTTCGAGGAGCTCCCGCTCGCGCCGGCCGGTTCCCGCGACGCGAAAGCCACGGGCGGCCAGCTGCCGCGCCATCTCGCGGCCGAGCCCGGAGCTCGCGCCGGTGACGAGGGCCCGGCGCCCGCTCATGCGCGGATCGGCGCGGGCGGCGTGGTGGCAGGCGTCGCGGGGGGCCGCGTCGCGGAGGCCGGGACGAGCCAGTCGCGCTGCGGGGCCGGGATGCGCGTGCCGAACACCTTGTCCCAGAAGTCGCTCGTGATCCCGTACGCGGCGCCGACCCCGTGGCGGCTGTGGTGGTACAGGTGCCGGCGGCGGACGTACTGGAAGTACCGCCACCGATAGTTGCAGAAGTGCATGGCGTGGTGCGCCCACTCCTCCGCGACGTACCCGACGAACAGCGCCGCCAACGCCACCGAGGCCGTGTACGGCGGGGCGAGGAAACTGAGCGGCCACATCCACACCGCGGCGAAGAGCGTGTCGAGGTGGCCGTTGATGTGGTAACCGTCAAACGGCTGCGCGTGGTGGTCGGCGTGCGAGGCGTCGAACAGGCGGTGCAGGGCCAGGCTGACCCAGTTCTTTCGCGCAGGAAAGGCGACGTGGAGGATGAAGCGGTGGACGAAGTACTCCATCAGGGTCCAGGCCGCCAGGCCCACAAGGGAGAACGCGAGGGCGCGCACGAGGTGCGACGAGCGCCAGGCCAGCGTGAGGAGAGCCAGCAGGTAGACGGAGTAGATCACGGTCACCGGCCACATCCGCCGGCGCGACCGGGACGCCTCCAGCTCGAGGTCGATCCCCTGCGGGAACGTCGGCTCTGGCCACGGGCCCACTTCGGACTTCAGGCGTGTGTACACGATCCTCCTCTTCGGCCTCACTGTCTGCGCCGGCCGACCCCGGCCCAGGGGCGTCCGTCCGTCTCGGGTGTGGAGACACCAGTATAAGCGGCCGGCCCCGCTCGCGAAAAGGCCGCGGGAGCCGCGAGAGCCGCGAGACCTGCTAGAGTCCTCCTCCGTGACGGAGCGGCTCCACGAAACGCTGGCCTCCCGGCTGAAGGAGGAACGTCGGCGTCGGCGGCTCTCGCTCCGCAATCTCGCGGGAGCGAGCGGGCTTTCGCCGACCACCGTCCACCAGATCGAGAGCGGTCGCGGCTCGCCGAGCCTCGCCACCCTCCAGGCCCTGGCCTCGGCGCTCGGCGTGCCGCTCGCGGCGCTCTTCGAGATCGGGCCTCCTCCCCCGGACCCGGCCGTGCTGCTCCTGGCCGGCGATCGTCCCCGGCTCGAGACGCGGGGCGGGTCGCTCGAGCGGCTCGCGGCGGGACTCCCGGGCCAGCGTCTTCGCGGTCTCCTCGTCACCCTCGCGCCGGGCGGGGACACCGGCGACGAGGCGATGACCCACCCCGGCCACGAGCTCGTGTTCGGCCTCGCCGGCCGGTGCGTGTACACGGTGGCCGGCCGGGAGTACGAGGTCGGACCCGGCGACAGCCTCCTCGTGGACTCTCGCCAGCCTCACCGCGGCCACAACCCCGGCCGGCGCGACGCGCGGGTCCTCCTGGTCCTGTACGCCCCCGAGGAAGAGCCGGCGTGGGTGGGCAGCCATGCTCGGGGCTGAGCTCCACGGAGGGGGCCGCCCCTCCATCCGCGTCCGCCTTCGCACCGCGGCACGTCACGAGAGGTTCAGGAGGATGAGCTTCCGAATGTCGGCACGGCTGTCGTGGGTCCTGCTGTCGCTCGCCGTGGTCGCACGGGGCGGCGAGCCACCGGTCCCCCTGCTGCTCCGGGCGTCTCGCGTCTTCGACGGGGCCACGATGCACTCCGGGTGGGAGGTCGCCGTCTCGGGAACCTCGATCACCGCCGCCGGTCCGCGCGGGTCTGCCTCGACCGGCAGCGCTCGCGTCCTCGATCTGGGCGACGTGACCCTGCTGCCCGGCCTGATCGAGGGACACTCCCATCTCCTCCTCCATCCCTACGACGAGGCGAGCTGGAACGACCAGGTGCTCTACGAGCCTCTCGCCCTCCGCATCGCCCGGGCGACGGTCGCCGCGCGGACGACGCTCATGGCGGGGATCACCACCGAGCGGGACCTGGGCACCGAGGGTGCCGGCTACGCCGACGTCGGTCTCCGCGAGGCGGTCGCCGCCGGCATCGTTCCGGGCCCGCGAATCCTCGCCGTAACCCGCGCGATCGTGGCCCGCGGCAGCTACGGCGTGAAGGGCGCCCCCGAGTGGGATCTGCCCTACGGCGCGGAGGAGGTGGGGAGCGCGGACGAGATGGAGAGCGTCGTGCGCGACCAGATCGGCCGGGGCGCCGACTGGATCAAGCTCTACGGGGACTACCGGTGGGGCCCGCACGGCGAGGCGCGGCCGACCCTCACCGACGAGGAGCTGCGCCGGGCGGTGGAGGTGGCGTCCGCCAGCGGCCGCTACGTCTCCGTCCACGCGGTCACCCCGGAGGCGATGCGCCGCGCCGCCCTCGCCGGGGTCGCCACGATCGAGCACGGGGACGAAGGGACGCCGGAGGTCTTCCGGCTCATGGCCGAGCGCGGGGTCGGCTTCTGCCCTACGGTCGCCGCGACCGACGCCGTCGCGCAGTACCGGGGATGGAAGAGGGACGCGGACCCCGAGCCCGCGAGCGTCCAGCAGAGCCGTGCCGCCTTCCGGGCGGCCCTGGCAAAAGGCGTCGCCATCTGCTTTGGCGGCGACGTGGGCGTCTTCGCGCACGGGGACAACGTGCGTGAGCTGGAGATCCTGGTTCGCTACGGGATGCGACCGAACGACGCGATCGTCTCCGCCACGAGCGGCAATGCCAGGATCCTCCATCTCGACGACCGGGGATGGGTGCGGGCGGGCCTCCTCGCCGACCTGATCGCGGTGGCCGGCGACCCGACCCGGGACCTGAAGGCGCTGCGCGACGTCCGCTTCGTGATGAAGGGCGGCCAGGTGGTCCGGCCGCCGCCGGCTCAGTAGAGGACGGCCGCTTCTCCGCTCTCCGCGACCCGGCGCGCGGCGAGCGCCAGGATCTTGTCCCGCCGCTTGAGGAGCGCCTCGATCTGGGGGCGGCCCAGCCAGCGCCCGAGCCGGGCGTCGAGGGTGGGCAGTTCGAGGATCTTCAGCGCCTCGAGCGCCGAGCGGGGGAACCGGAGGAGCTCCTTCTCGGAGGGCAGGTCCGCGTAGCCCGTGAAGGAGCGTGAGAAGTCGATCGCGTAGACCCGGAACGCCGGGTCGATCAGCACGTTGCGGATGTTGCGGGAGTCGGTGTCGTACGTGAGCTGGTGCAGCAGCCGCACCTTGTACATCTGCTCGTTCCAGGCCTGCGTGTCGGGCGGAGCGAGCTTCTTCTGCTTGCGGTCCGCCTCCGTCATCGACCCTTCCACCCAGAGCTGCAGTGAGCCCGTCGTGCGGCCGAAGCTCCGCTCGACGGTCGGGGGCACGAGGTCGAGCCCGATGAGCTTGTCGAGCTCGTAGGCCGCGATCTCGTGCTTGTAGGAGTCCGCGAAGTCCATCACCACCCTGCCGTCGTCGAAGGTCGTGATGCCGCGCTTGAACTCGTCGATCGTCTTCCAGACCGCCTTGTGCGTCCGCGACCCGTCGCTGAGCGTGTACTGCTCCGAGTGCGTGATCCCGACGCCGAGCGCCTTCTTGCGCACCAGCCCGGCGGCGTGCAGGAACTCCTCCGCCGCGTCGCCTTTCAGCGGCAGGCCGAAAGGCTCCTCGGCGAAGCCGGCCGGCGACGACAAGGGCCAGAGCAGCAACGCCGCGGCGAGCGATCTCTTCATGATCCCCCCGGGGAACTGATCGCCCAGTGTACGCCTCCCGAGATGACATTTGCCTCCTTGTCTCGCCCCGCCCGCTGTGCTGTACTCGCGCGCGCGTGAAGGTCCTCCTCGCCCTGGTTTCCGGCCCCGTCCTCGCGTTCACGTTCGGCGCCGGCCGGGCCGCCGCCCAGACCCGCCCGCTCCTCACCGAGCCCGCGATGACGGCGCCTTCGGGCACCCTCGTCTTCGAGACCGGCTTCGACGCGATCGCGGGCGAGCCGAGCTACGTGACCGGGGTCGAGCGCACCCGCTGGGCCGGCCCCCTCCTCCGCCTCGTGTACTCCCCGGCGCGGAACGTCGAGCTCGACGTCGAGTGGGTGGTGCGGGTCGGCGTGGCCGGCGAGGAGGGGCGGGGCGACATCCAGTCGTCCGACTGGGGCGACGTGACGCTGCGGGCGAAGTGGAGGATCGTCGAGGGCGAGGGCGGCCGCCCCACGATCGGGGCCCGGTTCGGCGTCGTCCTGCCCGAGACCTCGTTCGAGGACGTGGACTTCAATCCCCTGGGTCTCGGTCCGAACACGCTGCGGGCCTTCCTCGAGGGCCTTCTGACGCAGCCGGTCGGGCGCGGGCGGGTCCACGTGAACGCGGGCCTCTTTCTCCACGACGAGGTCTACCGCGGGCACGACCAGAGGGACTTCGTCTCCTACGGGCTCGCTTTCGAATGGCCGGCGAGCGGCCGGCTCGCGCTCCTCGCGGAGGTGAACGGCCGCGCGGGGGACGGCCAGCCGGGCGCCGAGCCACGATCCGAGGCCCGCGCCGGCCTCCGCTTCGGCCACGGCCGCGTGCGGTGGGACGCGGCGCTGCGGCGAGGCCTCGCCCCGGCGGACGGCACCTGGGGCGTGACCGCCGGCCTGGCGTGGGACGCCCGGCCGGCGAGACGCGCTCCCTGACGCCGGGCCACTGTCCCTTGCTCCTGGCCGGGCCCGCTCAGATCCCGAAGCCGACGCCCCAGCTGAAGAGCGCCGAGGCGCCGCCCTGGCCCGCCACACGCCACAGGACGCCCAGGCTCAGGTTCACGCGGACGACCGAAAAGTCGAGCTCGGGACCCAGATAAGTGAGGCCCGGCTCAGTGCCGATCGGGGAGCCCCAGGTGTGCACGAGCGAAGCCCGCAGGCCCACGCCGACCGTGCCGTGGAAGTCCTTCTCGTCCACGCGTGCCCGTGCGCCGAGGCCGAGGCTCAGCTTCCCCCCTCCGGACCCGGCGTCGGCCTGGAAGAGGAAGCCCTGGGCACAGTGCGGGATGGGGAGGGCGCACAGGACCTTCACCCGTCCGTCGTTGTCGCGTACGTCCGCTCCGAGCCCATGGAGGATCCGGAAGCTCGCCGCCGCCCCGATGGGGCCGCCAAAGCCGATCCCGGCCGCCACCTGGGTCCCCTTGTCGAGCGTCACCTCGGTCTCGGCCGGCAGGGTCGGGTCGGGTCGAGGGTTCCTCTCCACTACGGCCGGCGGTGGGGCCGGTGGCAGCTCCTGACCGGCCGCCGCCCCCGCCAGCCCGCCCAGACATACGATGACGGCCATCCATCCCAATCGCTGCATACACCCTCCCCCGCGACCCGACACAGGCAGGAACGCCCGACCCCCCCCGGGGGTTCCCTCGTAGAATGCGTCCGCCGGAACAGCCCGGCAACCCGGGAGGCAGCCCATGCCATTCTCGCTCGATCGCCGTTCCTTCCTGGCCGCCGCCGGGGTGGCCGCGGCCGGCGCCGCCTCCGGCGCGGCGGGGGCTCCCGCCACGGCCGCCGGCGGGATCCGCCTGGGCGCGCCGGTGTCGGGCCCCGGCGACGACCCGGACGCGTTCGCGCTGGCCCATCGCGCGAAGGGCTACCGCGCCGCCTACTGCCCCGACCTTCGCCTGGACGACCGCGAGCGTATCCGCGCGACCGTCGAGGCCTTCGCGCGGCACGACGTCGTGATCGCCGAGGTGGGCCGCTGGGTGAACCTCCTCGACCCCGACCCCGACGCGCGCCGGAAGAACGTCGCCACCGTCACCGAGGGCCTCGCCCTCGCGGAGGCAGTCGGCGCGCGCTGCTGCGTGGACATCGCGGGCTCCTTCAGCACGACGAGCTGGTTCGGGCCGCACCCCGACAACCTCTCCCCCCGCTTCTTCGACGCCGCCGTCGAGAACGCGCGGAAGATCCTCGACGCGGTGAAGCCGACGCGCACGACTTTCTGCTACGAGATGATGGCCTGGTCGCTCCCGGACAGCCCCGACGCCTGTCGGCGGATGCTGAAGGCCGTGGACCGCGGGGCGTTCGCCGTCCACCTCGACCCCTGCAACCTCGTCAACTCCCCCGAGCGCTACTACCGCTCGAGCGACCTCCTGCGCGAGTGCTACGCGAAGCTGGGACCGCGCGTGGCGAGCGTCCATGCCAAGGACCTTGCGTGGGACGTCGAGCTGGCGGTCCACTTCCGCGAGGTGCGCATCGGCCTGGGCTCGATCGACTACGGCGTCTTCCTGGCCGAGCACGCGCGCAACGCGCCCGGCGTCCCCCTCATGCTCGAGCACCTGCCGGGCGAGGCCGACTACGACGCCGCCCGCGACCACGTCCGCAGCGAGGGCGAGCGGATCGGCGTACGCTTCGAGTGAGGGTCCGGGTTGGCGCCGCATCTCCTCCTCGCCCTCGCCCTCAGCACGCTGATGGCGTCTCGCGCATCAGGT
This sequence comes from uncultured Acidobacteriota bacterium, assembly GCA_963697835.1. GTDB lineage: Bacteria > Acidobacteriota > Vicinamibacteria > Fen-336 > Fen-336 > DATBSL01. The sequence goes on from CAVOPG010000003.1 coordinate 16,885, forward strand.
CGCCCTTGCCGATCACGGATTCCAGGCCCCGGCCGGGCACGCACCACGGCGCCCAGACGTCGAGGAGCACGGGAAGGGGCACGCCCAAGTCCGTCATTTCTTGTCCGCGGATGCGCGGGTCTGCTAGGCTTCGGGAGAGCGGAGGACGGGCCATGGTGACCGAGACCGGGGCCCAGAAGGCCCCCTGCGTCCACTGTCGTGAGGCTGTCTCCGTCCCCGACCAGTACGCGCACGGGGATCACGTCGTGTGCGGCGCCTGCCGGACCAAGCACAAGGTCGTGCGGGGAGACCGACTGAGGCTCGTGCTCGCCGACGTCGGGCCCCTGCGCGACGCCCTCGGCCAGAACCAGCAGCTCGTCAACCGGCTCGAGGCCGAGCTTGCCCACGCCCGCGCGAGCTTCGGGATCGGAGCCAACGGGTTCGGCATCGGCGTGGCCTTCGCCGTGTACCAGGTGGGGTGGAGGGGAGCCCCCCTCTCGACGAACCTCTTCCTGAACGCGGCGGGGATCGCGATCGTCACCGGGCTGCTCCTCGAGGCGGCGAACTGGTCTTTCCTCGCGAAGCGGGGCGCGATCACGCGGGTCACGAGGGAGCTCGACGAGGCGCGGGCGGAGGGCGCCCGGATCCGCCAGCAGATGCGCGAGGCGACGCGGATCTGAGCGCGGGCGGCTACGCGATCTGGCCGCCTTCCAGGAGCCCGGCGACCGTGCGGTAGATCGAGTACGACGAGCGCGGGACGTCGCGCTGCAGGTCCTCGAGGCTCGCCCCCCTCTTGAGCCGCGACCACACCGCCGCCGCCAGCTCGATCGTGTCGGGGTCGTCCCAGGCGAGGTGGGCGGCCTTCTGTCGGAAGACCCGCCGGGGGTCGGGCAGGCGCTCCTTGAGCATCGGCAGCTCGTCCTGCAGCCTCACCGACTCCATGAGGAGGGAGATGGCGGGCATGGAGATCTCGCTCTGGACCTCCTCCTCCCGCACCTCCCGGCCCGTGAAGGAGAAGTCCCCCTCGACCGGGCTCTGGAAGAGCTGGAAGACCGCGTCGTCGCCGACCAAGTGGCGGTAGCGGGCGCGCGCGATGTTTCCCTGGAAGAAGAAGATGTCGGCGACCCTGTGCTTGTCGTGGCTGACGACCAGGGCGCCCGTCTGGTGCGAGCCGATGAGAGTCTGGATGACGGTGGCGAGGTCGAAGTACTTCAGGTTGCCCTGGAGCTGCTTTCCCGCGGCGCGCGGCACCTTGAGCGTGGTCGTCTCCAGTCGCCGGGCCAGGACGACACACAGGTTGCGCGAGAAAGCCGGCAGGATGTCCATGAGGTCGAAGAAGACGGTCTTGTCCACCGCGAACAGCTCGGCGTGCTCGGGAGAGCGGACGGTGGCGCTGCGGGGCGAGCCGGTCAGCAGGGCCAGCTCGCCGATCACCTCCCCGGTGCCCAGGTACGCCACCACGATCGGCTCCGAGCCGTCGGTGGGAGCGGCTACCACCTCGAGGACCCCGCTCTTGACGACGAGCAGCCGGTCGCCCTGGTCGCCCTGGCGGAAGACGACGTCCCCGGGGCCGAAGTCGAGGAGCTGACCCTGGGCGAGGACCGCCCGGACCACCTCCGCCGGTTGGTTCTCGAACAGTTCGGAGTTGCGGAGAAAGGCGGGATCGATCGGCTCGTCCATGCGGAAGGGGGATTATAGCCCTCGGGACGGAGCCGCCTGCCGGCCTAAACCTGTGCTAGCATTGGACAAACTCGGGGCGGGGCCCTACCGCCCAGGTGCGCTGTCGTGGCTAACTCGTTGAGGCGAAAGCTCTTGTCGCAAGACGACCGAGGGATGACGTAGGGCGGAGTTGCCCCCTGCCCACCCTCGCCAATGGCTTTCCCCCAAGGAGTTCCCGACATGACGGTTTCGACCCTCACCCCCATCTTCCCGGCGGAGGTCCAGGGAATCCTGGCCCGGCACACCCTCGCCGACGGCTACGACCTCGTCTTCGACTTCGAGAAGAGCCGCGGCGCCTGGCTCCACGACTCCCGTGCGGGGCGAGACTACCTCGACTTCTGCACCTTCTTCGGCTCGAACCCCATCGGCTACAACCACCCGAAGATGAAGGACCCCGAGTTCCTGAAGGTCCTCCACCGGGTGGCGCAGCTCAAGCCGGCGCTGTCCGACATCTACAGCGTGGAGTACGCCTGGTTCGTGGACATCTTCGGCCGCCTGGCGATGCCCGCGCACATGCGGTACGCCTTCTTCATCGAGGGCGGGACCCTCGGCGTCGAGAACGCGCTCAAGACCGCTTTCGACTGGAAGGTGCGTCGCAACCGGGCCCGGGGAATCCCCGGGGTGAAGGGCCAGCAGGTCCTCCACTTCCGACAGGCCTTCCACGGCCGCTCCGGCTACGCGCTCTCGCTCACCAACACCGACCCGGTCAAGACCGACTTCTTCCCGAAGTTCTCCTGGCCGCGCGTCGCGAACCCCGGCCTCCGCTTCCCGGTCACCGCCGAGGTGGAGAGTGACGTGGCCGCGGCCGAGCAGCAGGCCCTCGATCAAGTCGAGAAGGCCTTCGCCGACAACCCCGACGACATCGCGGCCATCCTCATCGAGCCCATCCAGGCCGAGGGCGGCGACATCCACTTCCGCCCGGAGTTCCTCCGGGCCCTGCAGCGGAAGGCCCGCGAGCACGACGTGTTCTTCGTGCTCGACGAGGTGCAGACTGGCGTCGGCGTGACCGGGAAGATGTGGGCCCACGAGCACTTCGGCCTCGAGCCGGACGCGATGGCCTTCGGCAAGAAGATGCAGGTCTGCGGCTGCATGGTCGGGCCGAGGGTGGACGAGGAGCCGCAGAACGTGTTCAAGACGTCCTCGCGCATCAACTCCACCTGGGGCGGCGGGCTCACCGACATGGTGCGCGCCGGCCGTTTCCTCGAGGTGATCCACGAGGACAAGCTCGTCGACAACGCCAGGGTGGTGGGCCGGCGGCTCCTCGAGGGCCTCTCTGCGCTCGAGCGGGAGCTCGGGGGCGTGATGACGAACGCCCGCGGGCGGGGACTGATGATCGCCTTCGATCTCCCCTCCCCGGAGCTGCGCGGCAAGGCCCAGGACCGGATGCTGGAGAACGGACTCCTGCTGCTCCCGTGCGGGGTGAGGTCGATCCGCTTCCGGCCGCCCCTCAACCTGGCCCCGGCCGAGGCGGACGCGGCACTGGAGATCGTGCGCAAGAGCCTGAAGGAGTTGTAGCGATGATCGAGCGTGAGGCGACGGTCAAGATCAGCAGCGACCTCCTCGCGAACCTGCTGGGCGGAACAAAGGCCGCCAACGGGAGGCTCGTGAGGATCACGTCGGAGGGCTACTACGAGGTCTTGCTGGCTCTCCAGGGCGGCAACTACACGACGCTCTTGCCCATCGCCGCGACCGCGATCATCGCGACGAAGCCGGAGTCCGAGGTCCCGCCGATCGACGTGGAGCGCTAGAAACGGGCGGGGCGCCGGGGAGGGCTTGAGAATGCCTCGAAGTCTGAAGGTGGCGATCGCCGGGCTGGGTCCGGTGGGACAAGCGGTCGCCCGCGCCGTGCTGCAGACCCCGGCGCTGAAGCTGGTGGCGGCCGCCGACCCCGCCCCGCTCCACGCGGGCAAGGACGTGGGGACGGTCCTGGGCCTGCCCCGCAAGCTCCGGGTCAAGGTCGAGGGGAACCCGGACCGCTTCTTCAAGAAGGTCCGCGCCGACGTCGCCTTCGTCTGCACCTCCTCGCTGCTGAAGGACGTCAAGCTCCAGATCGCGGCCCTGGTGACCCGCCGCATCAACGTGCTCACCACCTGCGAGGAGCTGGCCTGGCCGGTGCCCGCCCGGGCCGCCGCGTACCGGGAGCTCGACCGCCTCGCGAAGAGGAAGAAGGTGTCGGTGCTGGCGACCGGGGTGAACCCCGGCTTCGCCATGGACGCGCTGGCCCTCGCGCTCACCGCGCCGTGCGCCCGGGTGCGCCGCGTCTCCGTGACCCGGGTCGTGGACGCGGCGGCGCGCAAGCTGCCCCTCCAGCGGCGCGTGGGCGCCGGGCTGAACCTCGGCCAGTTCCGCCGCGCGGTGACCGAGGGCAGCGTGCGCCACGTGGGCCTCGTCGAGTCGGCGCACATGATCGCGGGTGCCTTCGGGTGGAAGCTCGACCGCGTGGACGAGACGCTGGAGCCGGCCATCGCTCCTCGCGACCTCGACACCGAGTACCTCCGCATCCCCGCCGGGGCCGCCGCCGGCATCAAGCAGGCGGTGCGCGCCTACCGCGGGGGCGAGCTCGCGATCAGCCTCGACCTGCAGGTGTACGTCGGCGCCGAAGCCCCGCGGGACCACGTGCTCGTGGACGGAGACCCGCCCGTCGACGCCACGATCGCGGGCGGGGTCAACGGCGAGCTCGCCGCCGCGGCCGTGCTCCTCAACAGCCTCCCGAAGCTGCTGGCCGCCTCGGCCGGCGTCCTGACCGCGGTGGACCTGCCGCTCGTCCACTCGCTGAACCACCAGGAGCTGGCGGCTTCCCTGCCCCGCAAACGCTAGGGGCGCGAGGGTGACGGGCACGGCGGCATGAACGGTGATCTCGCCGAAGGCGTCGTCCCCGACCTCCTTCGCGAGATCTACGTCGGCCGGCGCCACGGGACCCTGAACCTCGTGCGAGGGAAGGAGCGACAGAGCCTGCGCTTCCGGCGCGGGACGATCGTGAACGCCCACACGAACGTCCAGGAGGAGAGGCTCGGCGAGATGCTCGTGCGGCGGGGGCTCCTCTCCGAGGCCGACCTCGCCCGGGCCACGGAGACCGTCGTGCGGGACGCGCGGCGGCTGGGCGAGGTCCTCGGCGAGATGGGGCTCATCGACGCGAGCGGCCTCGAGGACGCCGTCGCCCTGCACGTCCACGAGATGCTGGCCCGGGTCTTCGCGTGGCACGACGGCACCTACTCCTTCGAGGAGCAGGCCGAGGGCGGGCCGGGCGAGGAGCTCACTCTCAAGCTCTCCACGGGCGAGCTCATCCTCGAGGCGGTCCAGGCGGTCCGCGACCCGGACGTGGTACGCTACGCGCTCGGCGACATGGACCGCGTGCTGGTGTTGTCGAGCGACCCGCTGCTGCGCTTCCAGAAGCTGACCCTGTCCCCCGCCGACGGCTTCGTCCTGTCGCGCGTGGACGGCGTGACGAGCGCCCGCGAGATCGTGCAGATGATCCCCCTGCCGCCGGAGCAGACGCAGAAGAGCCTCCTCGGCCTGATCTCGACGGGCGTCATCGAGTACGCGGGCGTGCGCCGCCCTCGCGACGCCAGCGCCCCCGTGCACCCGGCGCCCGAGAGGCCGCCCGCCCCGCCACTTGTCGCGCCACCACCGTCCGCCGCACCGAGAGCGTCCGTTGCACCGCCGCCGGCCGCTCCCGTCGCCCCGCCGCCATCGGAGCCGCCGCCCGCTGCCACCGGGCCTCTCGACGAGAAGGCGGCGGAGCGCCGCCGCGAGATCCTCGAGGCGTCGGAGGGGCTCAAGACGCGCAACCACTTCGAGGTGCTCGGCCTCTCCCGCGCCGTCGGCGAGGCCGAAGTGAAGGATGCCTACTTCCGTCTCGCGAAACGCTTCCACCCCGACGTTCACCACGGCGCCTCGCTCGGGGACCTGCGCGACGAGCTCGAGGCCGTCTTCATCCGGCTGGGCGAGGCGTACGAGGTGCTCCGCGACCCGCGGAAGCGGGGCGACTACGAGGAGCGGCTGGGACGGCCGCGCCCAAGGCCGAGCGCTCCGGCCGCCGAGGCGGCCGGCGCCGTGGCACCCTCCGCGCCGGAGCCCCCGGCACCGGAGCCGGTCCGCGACCCGGAGGAGGAGGCCCGCCTCGCCGAGGAGTCCATCCGGCGCGCGGCGAAGCTCTACGAGCAGGAGAAGTACTGGGACGCCATCCAGCTCCTCGTGCCCGCGATCGACGCCGTGCAGGGCAAAGCGCGCCTGCGCGGCCAGCTGACCCTGTCGCGCTGCTACGCCAAGAACCCCAAGTGGGCCAAGGAGGCCGAGGGCGTGCTGCTCGCCGCGACCCGCGAGAGCCCGCAGGCCGTGGACGCGTGGGTCCTGCTCGGCGGCCTCTACGCCCAGAAGGGCCTGCGCACTCGCGCGGCGACGATGTACCGCAAGGCGGTCGAGCTCAAGCCCGACCACGAAGAGGCGGCGCAGTACCTCGCGGCGAACGCTCCCGAGCCCGAGCCCACGGAGGAGGACGGCGGCGGGGGGCTCCTCGGCCGGCTGTTCAAGAAGGGCTGATGCGCGCCGGGCTCGCCACCACTCTCGCTCTCCTCCTCGCCGCGACCCAGGTGCGCGCCGACGTCGTCGTTCTCGTGAACGGGGACCGCGTCACCGGCCGCGTGGTCGGCCCGATCACGCGCCGCGTCCGCGTGCAGACGCCCTACGGCGTCCTCGTGATCCCCGCCGACAAGGTGGAGCGCATCCGCCGCGACGACGGCAACGAGGAGGTGCTGAACGTCCCGCCGGCGCCCGCCCCGGCTCCCGTCCCCAAGCCGCCCCCGGCCACCCTGGTGGTGGTGTTGACCGGCGCCACCTTCTGGCAGGCCTGGGACCCGAAGGCGGCTCCCGAAGACCCGAGCCTGCGCCTCGAGGTCCTCCTCGACGACCGGGAGATCGCCGCGTACACGGACGTGAACCTCGACCCCGAGGACCTTCCGAAGGCCGTGGTCAACTCCTTCGTCTTCTCCAGGGAGCGGCTCTTCGTGACCGCCGCCCCGAGGGTCCTGGTGGCCCCTCCGGAGCTCGCCTCGGGTGAGATCCGGCTCCCGCTAACGCTGCCCGCGGATCTCGCGGGCCCGCGGCGGCTCCGCCTCGCCTACCAGGTGAACGACGCCGGCTCGGCCGCCCCGCGGTGGCGCGACGTCGTCCTGGCCGCGGGCGAGATCGCTCTCGGTCCCGGAAAAGCCACACGCGTCCGCCTTCAGCAGGACCGCGGGACGATGGAGTACTCGAAGCGCCGCATGCACAACGTGGAGACCTTCCGCGCCACGCTGGCGACGCTGGAGGCCGCGACTCCCGCTCCTTGACACCCCCCGATGGGGGTCCTAGGCTCGGGGCATGGACGTCGCGACGCTCACGGAGTTCCTTCCCGTTCTCGCGCTGGCCATCGCCCTCGCCGCGTCGGCCGGGCTGCGGGCCTGGCTGCCCCTGCTCCTCGCCGGGGCCCTCGCTCGGCTCGGAGTCCTCGACATCGGCCCCTCCTTCCAGTTCCTCTCCTCCAACCGGGCGCTCGTCCTCTTCGGCGCGGCCACCGTCCTCGAATTCGTCGGCGACAAGATACCCGTCGTCGATCACGCGCTCGACGTGATCGGCACGCCGCTGCGGCCGGCCGCGGGAGCCCTCCTCGCCGCCTCGGTGCTCGGCACCGTGACCGACCCGCTGACCTCGGTCGTGCTCGGCACCGCGGTGGGCGCGCCCACCGCCCTCGTGCCGCACGCCGCCAAGTCGGCGCTGCGCGCGGCCTCGACCACGGTGACCGGCGGTCTCGCCAACCCGCTGCTGAGCTTCGTCGAGGACGGGATCGCGATCGTGACCTTCATCCTCGCCGTCCTCGTGCCGCTGCTGGTGGTGGCGCTCCTGGGCCTGACGCTGTACGTCGCCTCGCGCTGGCTCCACCGGCGCAAGACCGTGGCCGAGGGCGCGTGATGCGGTCAGCCCCCGCGCTCCTCGCCCTCGCCCTCGCCGCCGTCCCCGCCCTGGCGCAGGCTCCCGCCGAACAGCAGCCCCCGCCCAAGCCCTTCACCCTCGAGGTGGAGGTGGACGTCGTCTCGGTGACCGCGGTCGTCTTCGACAAGTCGGGGAAGTTCGTGCGGGGGCTCGGCACCAAGGACGTGGAGCTGCTCGAGAACGGCGTGAGGCAGGACGTGTCCTACTTCCGCGAGGCCTCGAGCCTGGGCGACGCCTCGGAGCGCGTGCCGCTCTCGGTCGTGCTGGTGCTCGACACGAGCGGGAGCATGGCCCCCAACATGCACTTCCTGCAGGAGGCGGTGCTGAACTTCGTCTACAAGCTCGAGGAGGTCGACTCCGCCCTCGTGGTGAGCTTCAACGAGAGCGTCAAGGGCAGCGCGGAGTTCACGGGAGACACCGATCGACTCGAGCGGTTCGTGGAGGGGCTGCAGGCCTGGGGCGGTACGAGCCTCTACGACGCGATCCACTACTCGCTCGGCCGCATCAAGGACCAGCCGGGGCGCAAGGCGCTCATCATCTTCTCGGACGGGGCCGACACCACGAGCACGATGGGAGACCGGGAGGTCGTGGACTACGCCCGCGCGGTGGAGGCCACGGTCTACAGCATCGGCTTCAAGGGCTCGGGAATGATGGCCTCCAGCCCGCGGGGCTTCCTGCGCAAGATCGCGACGGAGACCGGGGGCCAGTTCTTCGCTCCCGACAAGGTGGGCGAGCTCATCAAGGTCTTCAACGAGATCTCCGAGGAGCTCAAGAACCACTACCTTCTCGCGTACACCCCGAAGCAGGCCGCCGACGGGAGCTGGCGGGAGATCTCGCTGAAGGTCAACCGCCCGGGGGCGGAGGTCCGCGTTCGCAAGGGCTACTTCGCCCTCAAGCGCCGCCGCGCCACGGACTGATTCCATCCCGAGGGCGCTTCCCCGCCGGCACCCGAGGGATGTTCCGTCTCGTTCCCCCAGAACCGTCGTCAGGGTATCGCGCCCCGGCCCGGATGTAGAATTCCAAGGTCACCTTTCGCCCATGCCCGAGATCGCCATCCAGACCGCCGGCGGCACCCGCGAGCGCTACCCGCTCGCGAAGAGGAGGGTGACGGTCGGCCGCTCGCGGGAGAGCGACATCTTCCTGCCGGACCAGTGGCTCTCTCGCCATCACGCCGCGATCGAGGAGCGGGGCGACGGCTACTGGGTGAGCGACCTCAAGAGCAAGAACGGCACACTACTGAACGGCGAGCCCGTGCGCGAGTGGCGGCGGCTGCGGCCGGGCGACGTGATCACCCTGGGCGAGCACACCCTCACCTTCCGCACGGAGGCGGCGGAAGAGGAGGAGGAGGAGCGCGAGCCGGAGGGCACCCGTGTCTTCTCGATCAAGGAGCTCTCCGCGATCAACACGCGCCCCGCCATCGACGCCGCCGAGCTGCAGCGCCAGAACCGCATCCTCACCATCCTGAGCAAGGCGGCGAGCGAGCTCGTCGTCCACCGCCCGCTGGGCGAGCTCTTCGATCTCGTCCTCGGCCTTCTCCTCGAGGCGGTGGCCGCCGAGCGGGGCGCGATCCTCCTGCTCGAGGGGAGCCCCCCGCACCCCGTGATCAAGGCCTCCCTCTCCCGCAGCGGCGACCCGCTCACCCGGGTGAGCCGCTCGATCGCGCGGCGGGCCATGGAGGAGCGGGTGTCGCTCCTCCTGCCGAACGTCCTCGAGGACGTGCGCTTCAAGAGCGAGGACTCGATCCTCGCCTCCGGCATCCGCACCGCGATGTGCGCGCCCCTGTGGTTCACCGCCACCGGGGAGGGCGGTGACTCCGTGATCGGCCTCGTCTACGTGGACTCGCTCCAGCACTCGCACGCCTTCACCGAGGACGACCTCCGGGTCCTCACCGCGCTCGCCAACGTGGCCGCCGCCAAGATCGAGAACGTGCGCCTCCTCGAGGAGAGCATGGAGAAGCGCCACATGGAGGAGGACATGCGGATGGCGGCGGAGATCCAGAACGGGCTCCTGCCGCGGGAGGCGCCGCTCGTCCCGGGCTGGGACCTCGCCGGCTGCAACCGCCCGTGCCGCACGGTGGGCGGCGACTACTACGACTTCGCCATCGAGGACGGGCGGCTCCTCCTCGCCCTCGGGGACGTCTCCGGAAAGGGGACGGGGGCGGCCCTCCTGATGACGGTGCTCCGCGCCGCGGTGCGGGGACACTGGACGGACCCGTCGCTCGCCGACGCCGTCGCCCGCATCAACCGCACCGTCTGCCAGAACGTGCCCTCGAGCAAGTTCGTGACCTTCTTCCTCGCCGCCCTCGACCCCGCCACGGGGTACCTCGACTTCGTGAACGCCGGCCACAACCCGCCGATCCTCGTGCACGAGGACGGGGGGGTGGAGACGCTCTCGGACGGCGGCCTCGTGCTCGGCATCTTCGAGAACATCGTCTACGACGGCGGCCGGGTCGAGATGCGCCCGGGCGACACGCTCGTCGTCTACTCCGACGGGGTCACCGAGACGTGGGACCCCGACGGCGAGGAGTTCGGAGAGGAGAGCCTCATCGCGCTGGCGGTGCGCAGCCGCACCCTCGACGCCGAGGCACTCCAGGAGGCCATCCTCCGCGAGATCGAGCGCTTCGAGGCCGGCGCCCGGGCCACCGACGACCGCACGATCGTGGTACTGAAGCGTGACTGAGGAAGAGCCGTGACCCGGCGCGTGGCGCGTCCCTCGATCTCGGCGCTCGCCCTCCTCCAGCAGGAGATGGGTGAGCTCTTCCAGCGCCTCTCCGTCCTCGACCGCGCCGACTGCCTGCCGGGGACCGAGTGGTCGCCGGCGGTCGACGTCTTCGAGTCCCGCGACCGGCTGGTGGTCGTGATCGAGGTTCCCGGGCTGCCGCCCGAGTCCCTGCGGGTCGTGTTCCGGGACCGCGAGCTCGTTCTCGGCGGCGAGCGACGGGTCCGGCGCACGGGCCCCGGCGCCACGTTCCTGTGCCTCGAGCGCCCCCACGGGCGCTTCGAGCGCGCGATCCCGCTCGAGGGTCCGGTGGACGTGGCCCGCGCGCGCGCCAGCCTCGCCGGCGGCGTCCTGACCGTGACCCTGCCCCGCTTGCGCGAGCGCCGGGGCCGCGAGACCGTCGTCCCCATCGAGAGGGAGCCCGTGGAATGAACGAAGAGAGGAAGGAAGAGGAGCCGCCGAAGGTCCCCGACGTGCTGCCGGTGCTGCCCCTGCGGGACATCGTGATCTTCCCGTTCATGATCGTCCCTCTCTACGTGAGCCGCGCCCGCTCGATCAAGGCGGTGGAAGAGGCGCTGGCGGCTGAGACCCGCATGATCCTCCTCGCCGCGCAGAAGAAGCAGGACGAGGACGACCCCGGGCCCGACGACATCTATCCCGTGGGCACCGCCGCCCTCATCATGCGGATGCTGAAGCTGCCCGACGGTCGGATCCGCGTGCTGGTGCAGGGCCTCTCCCGGGCCCGCATCGGCCCCTTCGACGAGGGGCTCTCCTTCCTCCAGGCGCACGTCGAGACGGTCAGCGAGCCGGAGGGGCGGGAGAAGGCCGCGCTCGAGGTGGAGGCCCTGATGCGCAACGTCAAGGCCGCCCTCGAGAAGTCGCAGAACCTCGGCAAGCCCATCTCCCCCGAGGTCATCGTGATCGCGAACAACATGGAGGAGCCGGGCCGCCTCGCCGACCTCACCGCCTCGAACCTCGACCTGAAGGTCGAGGGCGCGCAGGCCATCCTCGAGGCCCTCGACCCGGTGGAGCGGCTCCGCCGGGTCCACGAGCTCATGACCAAGGAGCTCGAGGTCCTCACCATGCAGCAGGAGATCTCCTCCCAGGCCAAGGGGGAGATGGACCGCAGCCAGCGCGAGTTCTTCCTCCGCCAGCAGCTCAAGGCCATCCAGGCCGAGCTCGGCGAGGGCAACGAGCTCGGCGAGGAGATCGCCCAGCTCCGCGACAAGGCGCAGAAGGCCAAGATGCCGAAGCCGGTGATGGAGGAGGTGGAACGCCAGCTCAAGAAGCTCGAGCGCATGCACCCCGACGCGGCGGAGACGGCCACCCTGCGCAACTGGCTGGACTGGATGGTGACCCTGCCGTGGGGAAAGGCCACGAAGGACAACCTCGACCTCAAGGAGGCGCAGAAGATCCTCGACGAGGACCACTACGGCCTGGAGAAGGTCAAGGAGCGGATCGTCGAGTACCTCGCCGTGCGCAAGCTCAAGGAGAAGGCGAAGGGGCCTCTCCTCTGCTTCGTGGGCCCGCCCGGCGTCGGCAAGACGAGCCTCGGCAAGTCCATCGCGCGGGCCCTCGGCCGCAAGTTCGTGCGCCTCTCCCTCGGCGGGGTGAAGGACGAGGCCGAGATCCGCGGCCACCGCCGCACCTACGTGGGCTCGATGCCCGGCCGCATCGTCCAGGGCATCCACCAGGCCGGCGCCAACAACCCCGTCTTCATGATGGACGAGGTCGACAAGATCGGCGCCGACTTCCGCGGCGACCCTTCGTCGGCGCTCCTCGAGGTGCTCGACCCCGAGCAGAACAACTCCTTCCGCGACCACTACCTCGGCGTGCCGTTCGACCTCTCGAACACGATGTTCATCTGCACGGCGAACCTCACCGACACCATCCAGCCCGCCTTCCTCGACCGCATGGAGGTGATCCGCCTCGCCGGCTACACCGAGGACGAGAAGCTGGAGATCGCGAAGCGACACCTCGTCCCGAAGCAGCTCGACGAGCACGGCCTCAACCCCGAGAACCTCGTCTTCACCGACAAGTCGCTGAAGGCGGTCATCAACACGTACACCCGCGAGGCGGGACTCCGGAACTTCGAGCGGGAGATCGCGGCCATCTCCAGCAAGGTGGCGCGCAAGGTGGCCGAGGGCGAGGCCGGCACCGTCCGCGTGACCCCCGGCTCCCTGCAGAAGTTCCTCGGGGCGCCCAAGACGCTGCCCGAGGAGCGGCTCAAGAAGGACGCGGTGGGGATCGCCACCGGCCTGGCCTGGACCGCCACCGGCGGCGACGTGCTGTTCGTCGAGGCCTCGATCATGAAGGGCAAGGGCCGGCTGACCCTCACCGGCCACCTCGGCGACGTGATGAAGGAATCGGCCCAGGCCGCGCTCTCCTGGGCGCGGAGCCACGCGCGGAATCACGGCATCAAGGACGAGATCTTCGCCACCCACGACCTGCACGTCCACGTGCCGGAGGGAGCGATCCCGAAGGACGGGCCGTCGGCGGGCGTCACGATGGCGACCGCCATCCTCTCCGCGCTCACGGGTCAGGCCGGTGCGAGCCGCGGTGGCCATGACCGGCGAGATCACGCTACGCGGGCAGGTGCTGCCGATCGGCGGCCTCAAGGAGAAGATCCTGGCCGCGCGGCGGGCGGGCATCGAGACCATCGTCTGCCCGAAGCTGAACCAGAAGGACCTCGACGAGGTCCCCACCCACCTGCGGCGCAGCATCGAGTTCCACCTCGTGGACGACGTGGAGGAGGCCCTGCGGCTGGCCCTCGTGCCCCCGCCGGAGCCGAAGCCCTCGGCCGGGGCGAAGAGCCCGCCCCGTCCGTTCCCCGCACGGCCGCGCCGGCCCGTCACAGTGTAGGAGCGGGAGGAGATCCCGTCGAGGGGCCGCCTCCTCGCGGGCTGGACGCCCCGCCCGAGGGCGACCGCAACGGGCGGCCGACGGACAAGGTCCCCGGCACGCTGAAGAACGTCCGCTTCGCGCGGGAGTTCAACCCCCCTGAGCGGCGCCCAGACGAGGGAGCGGTCACCGGCCCCGTCCGGGGCAGGGACCACGGCGTGACCTCGACGCCTTTGCGGAAGGCGATCCGGCCCCCGGGTGCGAAGTGGTCCGGACCTGACCCGGCAGCGAGCTGGGCGAGCCTTGCCCGTATGACAGGCGGGCCGTCCGCCTGCCGCTGCTGCCGGCGACTCTCCCCCCGGCCTGGGGCTGGGCGTGGAGATCTCCTGCCGGGTCTACCGGCCGCGGAGGCCTCGTGAGTCGCCGCTCTTCCAGCTCGTCGAGCGATCACGACCGCCGGTGCCAAGACGGCGGACGGCTCGTGGCAGCCTCTGCCCGAGTGGAACGGAACCCTGTTGATGAGTCTCTTCCGAGAGCGTCTGCTGGCGAGGCTCGTCGACAGCCACGCCATCTCGCCAGAGCTCGTGGCGAAGCTGCTTGCCTGGAAGCATCCGGGCTTCTCCGCCCACGTCGGCGAAGAGCTCGCTCCCGAGCAGAGGCAGCGCCTCGAGGACACGGCCGCTTACCTCGTCCGAAACCCCCTTTCGCTCAAGAAGCTCGTCTACCTCGACGGGGAGAAGGCCGTCGTCTACCGCTCGCGCATGAACCCCTCCCTCGGACGGAACTTCGAGGCCATGGACCCGCTCGAGTGGCTGGCCCGCCTCTCCGACCACATCCCCGACCCGGGGCAGCACCGCACACTGTTCTACGGGGAGTACTCCAACCGCGTCCGAGGCGCGGTCGAACCCGCAGGAGGCGGAGACGCCGGCGGGGGAAGAGCACCGGCCGCGCCCGCGCACCTCGCCGAGCTGGGCACGGCTGATCGCCAAGGTCTACCAGGTGGACCCGCTGGTGTGCACTCGCTGCGGCCAGCGCATGAGCCTCATCGCCTTCGTCACCGACCAGGTGGCGATCGGGAAGATCCTCGACCACCTCGGCCTCAGCGGGCCCGGAGGCGGAAAAGCCGCCACCGCCGGTGCGCGAGGTCCTCCGCGTCGCCGAGCACGGTGACGGCTGGGGCGTGCCGTCGCAGTGGGAGTCGGCCTGAGTTGCCGCAGCCCGTGGGCCATTCGGTGCGCTCACACCCGCCACGAAGGCGTCGTCTGCCCGAGGCCAGGCGCCGCAAAGACCGCGCCCTCGGCGGGAAAGAGGTTGGCGGCCGCTCGGAGTCGGTTCACGCCGTTCCCGGCGTGGCGACTCCCGATTATCTAGTCTGGCCGCTTTGGTGGCCCTGGAACCGCAGCCTCCCCTCGGCAGCCCCAGATCACCGGTGATTCAAAGTACCTGAAGCTGGCGGAGCGGTTCTCGCACAAGCTGCTGCTCGAGCCGTTGTCGCAATCGCGCGATACGCTCGATGGACTCCATTCCAATACGCAGATCCCGAAGGTCGTGGGCTTCCAGCGCATCCACGTCCTGACCGGACAGCCCAGTATTCGGCGGCGGCACAGTTCTTCTGGAAGACCGTGGTGACCACTCGGTCATTTGCCACCGGAGGAAACGCGGACAACGAGCACTTCTTTCCGGTCAACGAATTCGACAGGCACGTCCCCTCCGCCAAGACCATGGAGACCTGTTGCAGCCACAACATGCTCCGGCTCACGCGGATGCTCTTTACCACCGATCCGACCGCCGGTTACGCCGACTACTATGAGCGGACGCTCTACAACACCATCCTCGCCTCTCAGGACCCGGATACGGGGATGATGACCTACTTCCAATCGACGCGCCCCGGATACTTGAAGCTCTATTGCACGCCAGTCGATTCCTTCTGGTGCTGCACGGGGACGGGGATCGAGAATCACGCCAAGTACGGCGACTCGATCTATTTCCACGGCACCGAGGACGGTGCGGATTGCCTGTACGTCAACTTGTTCATCGCCTCCACGCTGAACTGGAAGGAAAAAGGGCTGGCGCTGAGACAGACCACGAAGTTCCCCGAGGTCGGAACGAGTCGCCTGGAGGTGACGGCAGCCGGACCGGGAGACGTCACATTGAAGATCCGCCACCCCGGCTGGTGTGCAGTGGCCACGGTGAAGGTCAACGGCACGATGGCGGCAACGTCGCGGAATCCGGGCGGGTACATCGCTTTGAAGCGGACGTGGAAAGCGGGCGACGTCATCGAGGTCGACGTGCCGATGGCGTTGCGGATGGAACCATTGCACGCCAGTACGAGTCATGCCGCCGTGGTCTATGGGCCGATCGTCCTCGCGGGAGCCTTGGGCAACAAGGTTGCCCCGGGCGCGGACCTGCATGTCAACGAGCGAACGATCGGCGAGCCGTTCAATGATCCGATCGAGGTTCCCGTGCTCGTCGGAGATCTGGCGAAGGTGGCGGCGAAGATCAAGCCGACGGATTCTCCGCTCACGTTCAGGACCGATGGACTGGGCCGCCCGGCGGAGGTGACGCTCGTCCCCTATTACCGCATCGCCCACGAGCACTACAACCTCTATTGGAGAATCGTCGGCGCGTGAGACGAAGCTAGCCGGCGAAGCTCTGCCTGCGGACGATTCCCTCTCCCTCGCGAACCACGATCAGCTGGTCGGCCTCGACCCCGGGGACCTTCTCGGTGGCGCCGCTCGGCCATCGGATGACGAGTTCGGCGGAGGTCGCCGTCCCCAGACCGAAGTGCAGGCGGCGGTCGTTGACGGAGTAGAAGCTCGACTGGGCGGTCACTTCCTGCGCCTGGCGTCCGGCCTCCGTAGCGGGCGACCACCCGCGCGCCGATCGCGCTGCGGTTCGATCGTGACGCCGACGAGCAGGACCTTCAGCCAGTGGCCGTCGCCCGAGACGTCGTTGCGCAGCAGCGACGGCGGCTCGTTCATGTTCATCACCAGCACGTCCACGTCGCCGTCGTTGTCGAAGTCGCCGAACGCGCAGCCGCGGCTCGAGTGGACCGCCGCCACCCCGGGGCCCGCCTCGTCGATCAGCTCCTCGAACCGCCCGTTGCCGAGGTTGCGGAAGACCAGCCGCGGGGTGCGGAAGGGATAGGCCGGGAGCACGCGCTCGACCTCGGGGTAGACGCTGCCGGTCACCACGAACAGGTCGGGGAGGCCGTCGTTGTCGAGATCGACCATCCCCGCCCCCCAGCCGACGTAGCGGGTCTCGACGCCGAGGCCCGCGCGGATCGTGACGTCGTCGAAGTAGCCCTTGCCGTCGTTGCGGTAGAGGCACGTTCGTGTCGTCGGAGAAGTGGGTCTTGAAGATGTCGAGGCTCCCGTCGAGATCGTAGTCGCCGACGCCGACGCCCATGCCCGCCTGCTCCATCCCGTCTTCGCTCAGCGCCACCCCGCGCTCCAGGCCCTCCTGGCGGAACGTGCCGTCGTGCTGGTTGCGGAACAGCAAGCTCGGGGTGGAATCGCAGGCGACGTAGATGTCGGGCCAGCCGTCGTTGTCGAAGTCGGCGGCGACCGCGGTCATGGGATACGACCCGCCGGCGGCCGCGACCCCGCCTCCCGGCTCACGTCGGTGAAGGTGCCGTCGCCGTTGTTGTGGTAGAGCCGGACGAACCCGGGGGGCAGGCCGCGCGGACCGCAGTTCACCGGCACGCCCTTCCAGCGGCAGTCCGAGTTCTCGCCCGGCCTGGGCAGCTTCTCCAGCGTGGTGTCGAGGTAGTTGGCGACGAACAGGTCGAGGCGCCCGTCGCGGTCGTAGTCGACCCAGGTGCAGCCGGAGCCGTAGCGCACGGCGTCGCTGGCGAAGGCCGGCCTTCTCGGTGACGTCGGTGAACGTGCCGTCGCCGTTGTTGTGGTAGAGCACGTTCTGGCCGCAGTAGGTGATGAAGAGGTCGTCGAAGCCGTCGTTGTCGTAGTCGCCCACGGTGACCGCGGACGCCCAGCCGGTGCGGGTCAGCCCGGCCTTCTCCGTGACGTCGGTGAACGTGCCGTCGCGGTTGTTCTTGTAGAGGCGGTTCGTGGTGCCCGGGGGCGCGCCCTCCAGCCGCGTGCCGTTCAGGACGAGGATGTCGAGCCAGCCGTCGTTGTCGTAGTCGAGGAAGGCCACTCCGCACCCGACCACCTCGACGATGTAGCTCTTGGTGTCGTCGCCGCCGTAGACGATCGGGCCGGGTGAGGCCGGCCTGCGCGGCGACGTCGGTGAGGCGGCGAGCGGAAGGGGCGGCCGGAGGGCTTGCCGCGGGGCTGCGGCTTGACGCCCCGCGAGGAGATTCCCTGTCCGAAGGCGCGGGTGGCGGAGGCCGCGAGGAGGGCGAGCAGCTCGCGGCGGGACATCATCGAGCGGGCTCGTTCGCCACGAGCGTCTGCCCGGCCGCCACGTCCCGGAGCTCCTGCACGACGCCGGAGGGCCAGCGGATCTCGACCAGCTTGGCGGCGCGTCGCGTCGCCCAGGCCGACGAGCAGCCGCTTGTCGCTGGCCGAGAGGTAGCCCACGGCGGTGGTGACGGTTGCGTACTGGGTCGCCCCGAGCGCGGACACCACCTTCACCCGGCAGCCGATGCCGTCGCGGTTCGAGGTCCGGCCCACCGCGCGGATCCCCAGCCAGTTCCGGCGGTTCCCGCCGTCGTTGCGGAGCACGAGGGCTCGCTCACCGACGTTGCTGACCACCACGTCGATGTCGCCGTCGTTGTCGAGGTCGCCGAAGGCGGCGCCGCGGCCGGCCCAGTCCCGCGTGAACGCCTCGCCGCGCCGCGACCCTCGCGAAGCGCCCGGACTCGTTCCGCAGCAGCAGCAGCGGCTGCTGGTACCTCAGGTTGGGCGAGGTCTTCTCGATCGTGTCCATCACGTGTCCCTGGGCGACGAAGAGGTCCTTCCAGCCGTCGTTGTCGTAGTCGAAGAAGCGCGTGCTCCAGCCCGAGAAGAGGAGCGTCGCGCCGCCCACGCCCGGAGGTGTGGGTCACGTCCTGGAAGCTGCCGTCGCCGGCCTGGCGGAAGAGCCGGTAGCGCTCGTTCGAGAGGTCGGTGACCACGACGTCGGGCCGGCCGTCGTTGTCGTAGTCGGCGAAGTCCACGCCCATCCCGGCGAAGGTCTTGCCGTCCTCGTTGAAGCCGACGCCCGAGCAGCAGGCCCACGCTCGGTGAACGTGCCGTCGCCGTTGTTGTGGTAGAGGAAGCACTGCACCGAGTCGTTGGCCACGTAGACGTCGGTGAAGCCGTCGCCGTCGTAGTCGGCGAACGCGACGCCGAGCCCCTTGCCCCGGGGATCGGCGACGCCGGCCTTCGCGGAGACGTCGGTGAACGTGCCGTCGCCGTTGTTGCGGTAGAGGACGTTGGTCGTCGCCGTCGAAGTTGTCGGGATGGCAGTAGGCGCGGTAGCCGGGCTTCTTCTCCCCGCAGTAGCGGTTGTTCTCGAACGTCCAGTCCACGTAGCGCGTGACGAAGAGGTCGAGCCGGCCGTCGTTGTCGCAGTCGAAGAACCCGGCGCTCGCGCTCCAGCCGGCGGCGGCCACCCCGGCCCGCGCGGTGACGTCGGTGAACGTGCCGTCGCCGTTGTTGTGGTAGAGGGTGTTGCCGCCGTAGTTGGTCACGTAGAGGTCCGGGAAGCCGTCGTTGTCGTAGTCGCCGACCGCCGCGCCCATGCCGTAGCGGTCCTGGGGCATCCCCGTGAGCCCCGCCTTCTCCGTCACGTCGGTGAACGTGCCGTCGGCGTTCTGGTGGTAGAGCCGGTTCCAGAAGCGCGGGTCCGACTTGTCGGGCCGCTGTCCGGGCGGCCATGGGATCCGTCGAGCCGCGCGCCGTTGGTGAAGAAGACGTCCAGGCGGCCGTCGTTGTCGTAGTCGAGGAGGGCCACGCCTCCCCCCATGGTCTCGATCAGGTACTTGTTCGAGGTCGCGGAGCTCTCGTGCTTGAAGTCGATCCCCGACCGCCCGGGTGACGTCGGTGAACTGGACCTCGGGAGGCCGGGCAGCGAACGCCCCTCGCGTGAGGACTCCCAGCGCCCCCACGGCCACCGCCCATCGGCCCGCCTGCCGCCACCTTCGCATATGGCCTTTCTACCCGAACGGGCGGCGGCTGACGATCCCCTTCGCCTCCTGGATGACGAAGAGGTGGTCGGCCGGCAGGTCCCGAAACGCCTCCTTGAGCCCGGAAGGCCAGGCGACCTCGACGGCGTCCGCCGTGTCGGCCCGACCCAGCCCGAAGTGGAGGCGGAGGTCGTTCTGCGAATAGTAGCTCGAGCCGCTCATGACCTCGTCGATCTGGCGGTGCTCGCCGCAGGTGAGCCCTCACGCGGGTGCCGATCGCCGAACGGTTCGAGCGGGTGCCCACGCACTTGACCAGGATCGAGTGGTTGCCGCTCCCGCCGTCGTTGCGGAGCAGCGTCGGAGGCCCGTCCAGGTTGTTCACGACCACGTCCACGTCGCCGTCGTTGTCGAAGTCCCCGAAGGCGCAGCCGCGGCCGAGGTTCTCGGCCAGGATCGCCGGACCCGCCTTCGCGGAGACGTCCTCGAACCGCCCGTTCCCCAGGTTGCGGTAGAGGAGCTTGGGCTCCCGGTACTTGACGTGGAGGTTCTTGCTCCTCGATCTGGGAGTACACGTGGCCGTTCGCCATCAGGATGTCCAGCCAGCCGTCGTTGTCGAAGTCGAGGAAGCCCACGCCGAAGCCGACGTACTTCCGGTTGACGCCGAGGCCCGCCCGGAGGCTCGCGTCCTCGAAGCCGCTGCCGTAGTTGCGGTAGAGCGTCGTCACCTGCTCGGAGAAGTTCGTCCGGACGATGTCCAGCCAGCCGTCGGCGTCGTAGTCGCCCACGCCCGACGCCCATCGCCGGCCAGGGCGGCCCCGTTCCCGTCGAACGCGCACCCCGCGGGGACCGCGATCTCCCGGAACGTGCCGTCGTGGTTGTTGCGATAGAGCAGGCTCGGCGCGGTGTCGCAGGCGACGTAGATGTCGGGCCAGCCGTCGTTGTCGAAGTCCGCCGCCGCCGCTCCCATGCCGTAGGAGCCCGTCGGCTGCCAGTTGCTCGCTGACGAACACCATGGAGGACGGCCCGCGCGGGCTGGGCGATCCGCGACTCCTCCGAGACGTCGGCGAACGTGCCGTCCCCGCGGTTGCGGTAGAGGATGTTGGTGCCTCCCGCGAATCCCTGCGGACCGCAGGGGACGGGAATGTCGTTGTAGCGACAGTAGGCCGAGGAGCCCGGCCGGGGAGCCCGGGCGGGATCGAAGTTCACGTAGTTCGCGACGAACAGGTCGAGGTGGCCGTCACGGTCGTAGTCGAGGAAGCAGCAGCCGGCGCCCCAGCGGTCTCCGGACCCGGCGACGCCGGCCTTCTCGGAGACGTCGGTGAACGTGCCGTCGCCGTTGTTGTGGTAGAGGACGTTCCTGTCCCCAGTAGGTGACGAAGAGGTCGTCGAAGCCGTCGTTGTCGTAGTCGCCCACGCAGCAGGCCTGGCCCCACCCGGAGCGGGTCAGGCCGGCCTTCTCGGTGACGTCGGTGAACGTGCCGTCGCGGTTGTTGCGGAAGAGGTAGCTGGTGGGCCTGCCGTCCCGGACCTTCGGGTCGAGGCTGCGTCCCGTTGACGAGGAAGATGTCGAGCCAGCCGTCGTTGTCGTAGTCGAAGAAGGCGACGCCGCAGCCCATCTCCTCGAGGAGGAACTGCTTTGTCCTGGGCCCTTCCCGAGACGTTCCGGGCGTGACCGAGGCCGGCCGCCGCGGTGACGTCCGTGAAGAGAACGGGCGCGGGCGCGTCCCCGGCGAGGGACCCGGGAGGCCGGCGCGGCAGGAGCGCGGCCGCCGCCGAGGCCCCCAGCATCCGCAGGAAGCCCCGGCGGGATGGGCCGCGGCCGGCGCCGCGGTGGCTCACCCTTCCGGCCCCGGGGCGGCCGCGTTGGCGCGGTACTCGCGGCGCCGCATCTTCTCGAGATCGTTCGGTCTCGTGCTCGAGGCGCTTGAACGATTCGAGCGCCTTCTGGCTCTCGTCCGTCCTTCCCGAGGCGGCGATAGAGGCCGGCCAGGACGTAGTAGTACGACGAGGCCCGGGAGTTGAGCGAGATGGCCTGGTTGAGCGCACTCGACCGCGTCCTCGAGCCGTCCCTGGCGCTCGTCGGCCCTCGCCTTCTGGAACCACGCCCCGTCGGACCTGGGATCGAGCTCGAGCGCCTGGTCGGCATAGTCGAGGGCCTTCTCCGGGTCGCCGGCGCGGTTGTAGAGCGCGCTCAGGTTCACGTGGGCCGTGGCGAAGCGGCCCTGTCGCGCCTCGTTCACCGCGATCGCCTTTTCGTAGTGCGCGACAGCGCCCTGGTCGTCGCCGAGAGCCTCGAGCGCGAACCCGAGGGCGTCCAGCGCCTCGACGTAGGATGGAGTCGAGGCGAAGAGCCGCCTCGAATTCCCTTCGCGCCGGCTCCCAGTTGTCCTGTATCGAGAACAGCTTGCCGAGGTTGTAGCGGATCTCGGCGGAGTCCGGCTTGTAGCGGATGGCCTGCTCGAACTCGAGCTGCGCCGCGTCGAACCTCCCGATGATCATCAGCGTCCGGCCCAGGATCTTGTGAGCCTCGGCGTTTCGAACGTCGAGCTCGAGGGATCGGGCCAGAGCCTGGATCGCATCGCCGATCTTCTTCTGCGCGAACCGACTGTAGCCGAGTGCGTACCAGCCCCACGAGGACTTCGGGCGCTCCTTCACGTAGTCGGCGAGGAGAGGCTCGACCTCCGCGTAGCGACCCTCCCTGAAGTAGCCCTCGAGCTCGGCCACCCGTCGGGAGTCGTCCGAGGCCGCGGCCCGGTTCGTCAGCCGCTCGAGGCCCTGCTCGCGCGGGCGCGTCCGCGGGATTGAGCTCCAGCGCCTTCCGGTAGGCGGCGGCGGCGCCTTCCGCGTCGCCCTGCTTCTCGAGCACCTCCCCGAGGGAGCTCGTGGCCTCGGATGAGTCGGGTCGGACCTGGATCGCGTGGCGGAGCTTGGCCGCCGCCTGCTCGAGGTCGCCCTTCTCGAGCGCGGAGCGGCCCTCCGCGATGTCGAGGCTCGCGGTCTGGTCGCGCTCGTCCTCCGCCACCAGCGCGCGGCCCTTCTGGAGCTCCGGGCGTCGCCTCCGCCGGTTCGCCCCGCCCGCGCGAGGGCCAGGCCGAGCTGGTAGTGGGCTTCTCCGCGCTCGGGCTCGAGCCGCACGGCCTCCTGGAGCGCCGGAGATCGCCTCGCTCACGCTGCCGTCCTGGAGGAGCGCCTTGCCGAGCGCGAGGTGCGCCCGGGCGAAGGTCGGGGCGAGCTCGATGACCTCGCGCAGCTCCGCGATCTCCTTGGCCCGTCCGTGGCCGGGGCTCGCGCCGTAGGCCGAGGCCAGGTTGAACCGCGCCTTCACCAGGGTGGGCGCCAGGGCCACCGCCTTCTCGAGCTCCCGGACGGCCTCCTCGGCGTCGGTCGGAGTGAGGGCGGCGCCCAGGTTGGCGTGGGCGTCCGCGTAGTCCGGCGAGATCCGCACCGCCTCGCGGAACGCGGCGATGGCCCGCCGCGTCGTCGCCGGCCTGGACGAGGACGAGGCCGAGGTTGTTGTGGGCCTCGGCGTAATCCGGGCTGGAGCCGGATCGCCTCGCGGAACTCGGCGGCCACCTTGCCGCTGTCGACGCCCTGGCGGCCGAGCAGGCGACCGAGCACGTTGTGGGCCTCGGCGTGGCCCGCGCTCGCGAGCGAGCGCCTTGCGGAGGGCGGCGCTCGCCGAGTCCCAGTCCGGCGCGGGCACCCACGGCCCGGAGAGGTTCAGCCCGGCCTCGAGCTGTCCGACCGCCTTGTCGAGATCGCCGGCCCGGAGGTAGGTGATGCGCGAGGTCGACGTAGACGGCGGCGGTGGGCGGAAGGAGGGCGATCGCGCGCTGCAGGCTCACCCGGGCCCCCGCGAGGTCGCCCGTCTCGCGCAGGGCGGTCCCGAGGAACGCCTGGCTGCCGCCCGCCGCCGGGTCGAGCTCCACGGACCTCCGCAGCTCGCCTATGGCCCTGTCCCTGGCAGCCGCTGTACCACAGCGCCACCCCGAGGTTGTAGCGGGCCTCGGCGGACTCGGGCCGCAGGGCCACCGCCCGCTCCAGGTGGCCGAGGGCGGAGACAAGCTCCCTCTGCTGACCCAGGACGAAGCCGAGGAGGCTGTGCGCGTCCGCGTGGGTCGTCGTCCAGGCGGAGGGCCTCGGTGAGCTGCTCGCGGGCAGCCGCGAGATCGCCCCGCCCGGCGGCTTCGCGGGCGCGCTGCGTAGAGGTCGTCGGCCGGGCTCGCGGGGGCGGGGGGCGGTCGGCGGACGGCCGCGCCCTGCTGCCTCAGGGTCACTCCGAGCGCGTAGTACCCCTCGCGCAGCTCGGGGTTGATCTCGAGGGCCCTCTCGAGAGAGGCCACGGCGCCCGGCAGGTCGCCCCCCTGGCGCAGGGTCTGGCCGAGCTCGTAGTGGATGCTCGCGTTCGTCGGGTCCGCCTCGGCGACCCGTCGGAGGTGCGCGGTGGCCGTCTCCAGGTCGCCCGTCTCCCGGAGGGCCATGCCCAGGTTGAAGTGGGCGGCCACGCTGTTCGGCTCGAGGGCCAGCGCCTTCTGGAAGACCTCCACCGCCTCGCCGTAGTCGCCGCTCGTGGCGAGCGCGGATCCCAGGTTGGCGTAGGCCCGAGCGTACTGCGGGTCGAGCTCGATCGCCTTCCTGAACTCGGCGATGGCGGCGGGGAGCTCCGACTTCCTCGAGAGAGCGACGCCGAGCCAGTTGTGCGCCTCCGCGGAACGCGGTCCGACCTCCACGGCGCGCCGAAACTCGAGAAGGGCGCGGGGATACTCGTTCCGGCCCCAGTACGCCAGGCCGAGCGCTACACGGGCACTGGGACTTCCCGGATCGCGCTTGACGGCCGCCTCGAGCTGGCTCACGGAGGCGGGAGCCCCTCCCCCCTTCTGCTCCTGGGTGGTGGCCGGCGCGCCCAGAGCGAGAACAAGGAGGGCCGAGTGCCCACTGAGGATCCGGCGACCCTTCATCATCTATCCGTCGGGATCGAGCAGCCGAAGCTGCAACCGCGAAGTGGCGTCGTCTTCCTCGCGAAGCGACTTCGCCATCTCGAGCTGCTTGTCCGCCTCGTCCCTCCGGCCCATGCGCGTCAGGAGCAAGCCGAGCTGGTAGTTGGCCTTCACCGACTTCGGGTTGAGCTCGATCGCCCTTCTCAGAAGCCCCTCCGCCTCTGCGTAGCGCGGGCCGTCCATGAGCAATCCGCCCAGAGCTTCGCACGATGGGCCGTGATCCGGATAGCGTCGCAGCAACTCCTCCAACCTCTCGATCGCCTCGGCAGTCGTGACCCTGGTCCCTGGCCACCAGAGCGAGGTAGTAGTAGGACGCCACCTGGCCAGGCTCCAACCGAACGCTCTCCCGGAGCCGCGCGGCGGCCTCGGCGAGATGCCCCTGCATGTATAGCACGGACCCCAGCGCATACTGAAGCTGCGCGCCGTCCGGCTGCTTCTCGACGAGCGGTTCGAGCAGACCCTGGGCGGCCTCGTATTGAAGCTTCCCCACCTTCGCGACGACCAGGGTGTACTGATACGCGAGCTCGCCCGGGCGCAGGCTGGCGGCTCGGGTCAACGCGGGCTCGGCGTCCTCCAGGAGATCCATCCTGAGGCAGACGCGGCCGAACCCCAGGAGAACCTGCGGATCGTCGGTCGCGAGCTTCTTGGCCCGCATCCAGTACGAGAGGGATCGCTCCAGCTCGCCCTGGCGCTCGGCCACCACGGCCGCCTGCTGCAGCGCCGTGACCGAGTCCGGCTTCAGAACGAGGGCTAGATCGTAGGTCGCGAGGGCCCGCGCCGGATCGCCCTTGACGAGGTACGCACCGCCGAGGGCGAAGAGCAGCTCGTATGACGAAGGGTCGGCCTTTCGGGCACGCTCGAGGATGTCGATGCCCTCCTCGACGAGACCGCCCCTGACGAACAGTTGCGCGAAGCTGGCGAGCCAGGCGGGAGGGACGTCGAGGAGGCGCCTCGAGTCCTCGGCCAGCGCGGCGGCGGAGGACCGATCCCCCGTCTTCAAGAAGTCCGTGGCCAGGATGAGCAACCCCTCGGGAGACTGCTTGAACGCCGCGAGGGCGGGCCGGGCCAGCTCCAGCGACCGCTCGTAGTGCCCCTTCTCCGCCTCCGAGCGGGCGAGGGCCATCCGGGCCGTGGCGTTCTCGGGTCCAGCTCGAGGACTCGCCGGAAGAGAGGGACGGCATCATCGAGCTTCCCCTGAAGCGTGTAGACCTGGGCAAGGCTCAGGTGGGCCCCGAGAAGGCGGGGCTCCAGCCGGATGGCTTCCTGGAGCAACTGGGCGCCTTCCGCGAGCCGGTCCTCCTGGAGTCGGATGGCGCCCAGAACCGAGCACGCCGCCGCCCGCGTCTCGGGATCGGAGAGGGCCTGCTGGGCCTGCTGGGCGGCCTCCTGGAGGCGCCCTTCCTGGGCGAGGACGGCCGCTCTCTGGAGGGCCTCGTGCGCCTGTGCGCCGAAAGCAGCCGCCGCGGACAGGACACTGCAAATGGCCGCGGCGGAGGCAAGGCGCCGCAAGACCCCCCTGCCCTTTCCGCCCGTCACCGCCTTCGCGTTCGCCGGAGGCGACGCTCCCCTCCAGGAGACCGGCAGGGTCTCCTGGAAGGGCGGGATGTCGTTCCTTACGTTCCCCACGGCGACACGGCTGCCACCTCTATCAGTAGTCGAGCCGCAAGGCAAACTGCGACCGACCGTGCCTGGTTGCACTGCGTGTTGACCGTGCCGAACCCGCCGGAGCTGAAGTTCGTGTTCGGGCCGCAGAAGGTCGTCCGGTTGAAGATGTTGCCGACCGACGCCACGAACCGCATGGTCAGGTCGCCCTTCAGCCCGAAGGTCTTGGAGACGGTGAGGTCTTCGTTGAACACCTTGAATCCGCGTACCGACCCGTCGGCCCTCGGCGCGTCGCCGAACGTGAGCGGACCCGGGTCCTGCCAGCCTTCGCGCATGAAGTAGTTGTCGGAGTCCGGGTTGAAGTCTCCGCTCGCGCCCACTCCTTCCGAGCCGGTGCGGTCGGGGCGCTTCTCGGTGTTGAAGAGCAAGCCGCCCATGTCGTTCGCCATGGTGATCCGCAGGGGTCGGCCGCTCTCGTACCGCAGGATTCCGCTCAGATTCCAGCCGCCGAGGAGGGCCTTCTTGGCTCCGCTCCAGTTCTGGGAGCTGCCTTGCGCGATGTCCCAGGTGAAGCCCACCAGGAGCACGTGCGGCGTGTCGTCCTGGCTGAGCCCATAGTCGGCCTGGTCCCAGTTGACCGGATCCTGAACGCCGCCATTGATTGAACCCGTTGGCCTGGGCGCTCTCCGCGCCGTTGTTCTTCAGCTTGGAATAGGTGTAGCCGACGCGGTACTGGAGCCCGCGCGCGAGGCGCTGCTCGAGAACGACCTCGAAGGCGTGGTACTGACTCCTGCCCAGGGAGGTACCTCGCCAGTCAATGTTCTGGTACTGAGGATACTTCCGCAGCGCCTGCGCCACGTTTCCGCTGAAGCCCGGGTAGGGAGAGACGATCCCGGCGTTATTGGCGATGTCCGAGCCGATGGGGGCATTGAGAACGTTGGCCCCGAGCGCCAGGACGCTGGGATCGTTCATGTTGAAGTCGAGCCCGGCGCGCTGCGCGCTGTGGATCAGGCGGCTTCCATGGGTCCCGATGTAGGAGACGTCGAGCATCATGTTCTCGGTCAACCGACGCTTGAGCGTCACGGACCAGTTCTGGAAGCGCGGCAGCGTCTCCGCCGGCGACACGGCCGTCACGCCTCCGCCGTTGGCGATGGTGGGGTAGATGAACGGTGGGAACACGACGTATTGCTGCGGGAATCCACCGTCGAGCAAGAAGGCGGGACTCAGCCCGTTGCTCAAGTTTGCCGCCGTAGGGTTAGTCGAGAATCCTAGGTTCGGATCACCGGTCCACTGGGAGAACGCCACCCCGGCGTAGTACATCCCGTACCCTCCGCGGATGGTCGTCTTCTCGTTGAGGCGATAGGAGAACCCCGCCCGCGGTCCCCAGGCATCCCATTTCGGGTGCTCGAACGTCCGCGTTCCGGTGCGGCCAGGACCAGTGCCCGCAAAGATCACGGCCCCGGGTCGGTTGCCCGCGCCGGGGTTGGGCGTGTTGGGATCGAACGTGGAGTATTCGTCGTTCTGCTCGGTGCGGGCGGTCTGATAGTCCAGGCGCATTCCAGCTTGCAGCGTGAGCTTGCTCGTGACCTTGAACTCGGCGTTGACCCAGGGCGCCAGATAGTCCTCGTACCAGATGGGCTGGGGATAGATTCTCTGATTGGCATCGTGCACCTGCCCCAGAAGGAACGACGCGAAGGGATCGCCGGTCTGGCTGAGGTTGTTGCCCGCGGCGTCGTAGCCGCCGGTCTCGAGCCGGTTGAAGTTGAAGTTGCCGACGGCGCCCCCTTCGGCCCAGCCCTTGTGCGGGAACTTGTGATGCCGGTACTCGAAGCCCACCTTGATCGTGCTCTTGCCCGTGACCCACGTCAGGTCGGTGGAGAACTGCCAGCGGTCGTTCTTCTCGTACCCGAAGGCCGGCCAATCCAGACCGACCGTGTTGTAAGGGATGTTACCGGCGAAGGTCATCCGCGGCGGCCCCCCTTCCGCGACGAGGCCGCTCTGTTGCTGGGAACCCCACATCCTCTCGGGCCAGTTCGCGCCCGAGGAGAGACTGGCGCCGCCCATGTACCAGCGGTCCCACGCCACGGCGGAGTGGCTCATCAGCTTGTGGACTGATGATCCAGTCCCACTGCGTGTGGGCGTGCGTCGTGTAGATGCGCTGGGTGAAGCCCTCCCCGATGTAGTCCGTGTTCGAAGCGGAATCGCTCAGGGGGTCGTTCGCGACGGTGCAGCCCTGGGCCCCGCCGCAGTTTCGGACCGAGGGCCGGTTGTTGTAGTAGCCGCTGAACATCCCCTTGAAGCTGGGCGAGAACGTGTGGTCCAGCCGGACGAGGATATTGCGCACGTCCAGCTCCCAGGTCTGGTCGCCCGCCGGGTTGCCGGCCACGTTGTTCTGGAGGCCGGGCCGGTCGGGTTGCGCCATGAGGGACGCGTAGTTCGCGGCGACCGCGCTCCGCAGAGGATCGTTCGCCGGGATGATGTTGCCCGGATAGGGGTCGCGCACGGAAACCCCGTTGACCACGCGCGTCGTGGCGGGATTGAAGATCTGGCCCTGGAAGATGGGCCGCCCGAGCACGTCGGTGCCGATCTGCTGGCCGGTCAGGAGCTCGCTGAAGTCACCGTTCCTGAATGCGTCGGATCGGCATCGTGTTGCCGAAGCCCTGCAGGGTGCCGGAACGGAACTTGGTCCAGTCGGCGTTGACGAAGAAGAACGTCTTGTTCTTGATGATGGGTCCGCCCAGCGTGAACCCCCAGTTCTTGTTGTCGAGCGGGGTCTTGGGCGCCTTGAAGAAGCCCTGGGAGTTGAGAGCGTCCTTGGCCAGGTAGCCGTAGGCGCTTCCGTGAAACTTGTTGGTGCCCGACTTGGTGGTGTACTCGATGAAGCCGCCGCTCGTGTGGCCGTACTGGGCCGAGTAGCTCGTCGTGATGACCGTGACCTCCTTGACGGCTTCAACGGGGGGAGCGCTCTCCTGGCTCTGCTGGTGCCCCGAGGCGTAGCCGAAAGCCCCGCCGTCGAAGACGTTCTCGGTGGTCAAAGCCTGGCCGCCGTTGATGCGGGAGTTGAACTGGCTTCCGCGGAACATCGGGTCGCCGTTCGGCGACATGGGAAGGTACCCGGGCTGCATCAGGAGCACCGACTCGGCCAGGCGGACATCGGCGGCCGTCACGATCGGGAGATCGTGGTAGTACTTCTCGTCGACGCTGTGGGTGACGTCGGGGCGGGTGACGTCGAGGGGCTCGCCGCCCGAGACTTCCACGGACTCCGTCATCTCGCCGATCTGGAGCGTGACGTCGTGGCGGAGCACGTCGCCCGGGCGGAGGTTGATCCCCGACGACCACGGACTTCTTGAAGCCCGTGAGGTTGACGGTCACCGAGTAGGGACCGAGGACCAGCGGACCGGTCGTGTAGGCCCCGGCGCTGTTGGTCGTGAGGACGTTCTCGACGCCGGTCGCCTCGTTGCGGACGGTGACGGTGGCGCCCACGAGCGCGGCTGCCTGGGGGTCGGTGACGACGCCGCCGATGACCCCTCGGTCCGACCTCTGGGCCAGAAGGGGACTGCTCAGGCAGAGACCCAACCCGAGCGCAACCAGTGCGGAACGGGCCGTTACGATCTGAAACCTCGCCATATCCACCCCCCAACGGGAGATCGCGTCAACGTCAAGGCGGATGCGCCCAGCAGACACTCGTGGAAGCTTGCGAGCCCGGCGGATAGCGAAACCTCTCCGTCGACCCGAAGTCGCACATCCCAAAGAGGTTTAGCTCGCTGTCGGGTACAGTAGTTCTTGACCGTTTACGTTAACGGCGAACATAATCATGGTGCCTATGGGCTGTCAAGAGTTTTTTACGATTTTCCACGGCTTGGTCGTAACGGGTGATAACGACCGATCGACTGAGCTGGGCTGAGGCTCATGCGCCGGGCCAGGAAGGAGCTCTCCGGGCGGAACAAGCCGCCGGGAATCCGCGAGATCGCGGAGAGCCTCGGCCTCTCTATCGGGACCGTCGACCGCGCGCTCCACGACCGCCCCGGGATCAACGAAGAGACGCGCCGCCTCGTCCTGCAGCGCGCCCAGGCGCTGGGCTATCGACCGAACCTGGCAGCCCGCTTCCTCTCCTCGCAAAAGCAGCTCCGGATCGGCGTCAACCTCCCGCGTGAGATCGCGTCGTTCTTCGACCTGGTGAGGGAGGGCATAGAGGGAGAGGTGCGCTCGGTCGAGACCAGCCACGTGAAGGTCGTCCCCCGCTCCTACCCGGGACTGGGAGACGGCGAAGAGGAGGCGCTGGCGGAGGCGGTGGCGGACGACCTTCACGGGCTGATCATGGTGCCGGGCCAGCCGGTGGTCCTCGCCCCGCTCCTGAAGAAGGCGGCGGAGCGCGGCCTGCCGGTGGTCTGTGTGAACACCGACGCGCCCGAGGTGGAGCACCTCGCGACGGTCTGCGTCGACTCGCTCACGACCGGCCTGCTCGCGGGGGAGCTCATGGGCCGGTTCCTCGCGGGAACGGGCCGGGTGATGGTGGTCACGGGACAGCTCAGCACGATCGACCACGCGCAGAAGGTGGCGGGCTTCCGCCGGGCACTGTCCGAGATGTGGCCGCAGCTGCGGATCGACGCCGTCGTCGAGGCCCACGACCACGAGGGCGAGGCCCACGACAAGAGCCGCGAAGTCCTGTCCTCGACCCCGGACATCGCCGGGGTCTACGTGAGCACCGTCAACTCCATCCCTGTGCTGAAGGCCGTCGAGGACCTGGGCCTGGCCGGCCGCGTCACCGTCATCACCTCGGACCTCTTCCCGGCCCTCGGGCCGTTCATCGAGTCGGGGCAGGTCGCCGCCACCATGTACCAGCGCCCTTCGATGCAGGGCCAGCTCGCCTTTCAGACCCTCTACAGGTTCCTCGTGGACGGCGTCCGGCCCCGCCCGGTGATCCGGATGGCTCCCCACATCGTGATGAAGGGCAACCTGAAGCTCTTCATGGACCGCCTGCCCAGGCACAGGGCCAAGGGCCGTCCCGGCCGCGACCCGGCAAACCACGGCGAGCCCGAGAGCCAGGAGGGCCCGCTCACCGTCTAGCGCACCGGGGCTGGAGGGGGCCTGTCACGTGATTCCAGCAAGGAGGATCGGCTCATGAACGACCTCGCAAGCCGGCGTGAGTTCGTCGGCGGCCTCTGTCGTTCGGGAGCCGCCCTCGCGGCCGGCTCCTGGCTGACCGCCATCGGCCATGCCGAGACGGCAGGGCCCGCCCGCGCGGTGCTCCAGCTCGATCGCACCCGCGCCGAGCTCGACCGGCGGCTGCTCGGGGCTTTCCTGGAGCACCTCGGCCGCGCCATCTACACGGGCGTCTACGAGCCGGGATCACCACTGGCCGATGCCACCGGCTTCCGCAAGGACGTGCTCGCGGAGGTCACGGGGCTCGGCGTGCCGATCGTGCGGTACCCGGGCGGCAACTTCGTCTCCGGCTACAACTGGCTCGACGGCGTCGGCCCCAGGGACAAGCGCCCGACCGTCCTCGACCGGGCCTGGAACTCCCTCGAGACGAACCAGTTCGGCACCAACGAGTTCATCGAGTGGTGCCGGCTCGTGGGCACGGAGCCGCTGCTCGGCTTCAACCTCGGCACGGGCACGCCGGAGCAGGCGGTGGCCTACGTCGAGTACTGCAACGTCGACCGGGGCACCCGGTGGAGCGATCTCCGGCGGGAGCACGGCTACGAAGCGCCGCACGGCGTGAGGTACTGGTGCCTGGGCAACGAGATGGACGGCCCCTGGCAGATGGGCCACATGACGGCCCGCGAGTACGGGCGCAAGGCCCGGGACTCCGCGCGGCAGATCCGGGTGGTCGACCCCGCCACCCAGCTCATCGCGTGCGGCTCCAGCAACACCATCCTGCCCACCTACCTGGTCTGGGATCGCGAGGTCCTCGAGGAGTGCTACGACCAGGTGGACGGCCTCTCGCTGCACAACTACTACGGCAACACGCCCGAGCTCACCGGCAACGACAGCTCACGCTACCTCGCCATGAACCTGGACATGGAGCGGCAGATCCAGGAGATCGCCGCCGTGTGCGACTACGTGCAGGGGGTGCTGAGGTCGCGCAAGCGCCTGTGGCTCTCCTTCGACGAGTGGAACGTCTGGTACCGCGCGCGGGGCGGCCGCTTCGCGAACGGCGAGCGGAGGTTCGCTCCCCATCTCCTGGAGGAGGTCTACAACCTCGAGGACGCTCTCCTCGTGGGCGGCTTCCTCAACACGCTGCTGCGCCAGTCCGAGCGCGTGCGGGTGGGCTGCCTGGCGCAGATCGTCAACGTGATCGCCCCGCTGGTGACGAGCGAGACCTCCGTCCTCCGGCAGAGCATCTACTACCCCTACGCGTGGGCGCTCCGGTACGCGCGGGGCCGGGTCCTCGATCTGCGGGTGGAGTCGGAGACCTACCCGATCCGGGCGGCGGGCCTGCGTCCCGACTTCGCGCGCGACGACCAGGTTCCCTTCGTCGACCTCGCGGCCACCCTCGACCCCGCGAACGGCGAGCTGTGCCTGCTGGTGCTGAACCGCGACCTCGGGGCGGAGCGCGAGCTCGTCCTCGAGTGTCGCGACTTCTCCCCCACCCGCGTCCTGGCCAGCGAGACGCTGACCGGGACCGACCTCAAGGCGGCGAACACGTTCGAGCAGCCCACCCTGGTTGCGCCGCGTCCCCTCGAGGCGCCCCGGCCCGGGTCCCGCATGACGTTCAAGCTCCCCGCGCGCTCCTACAGCGTCGTGCACATGGCCACCACCTGACGGCGGCCGCGGGAGCGGACCCTCACCACCTCAGGATGGTCAGGGAGTGCTTCGGGAACGTTTGCTCGAAGGCGTTCCCGCTCGCCTTCACGCTCGCGCTGCGCGTCGCAGGGCGGACCACCGCGTCCTTGCCGAAGGTGTGGGTGGCCTTGAGGTCGGGGTGGTTCAGCTCCCAGACGCTCACCGGCCCCGACGGCGCGCCCGCCGCGTCCTCGATGCGGGCGGTGATGTCGGTCGTCTCGCTCCGGTTCAGCACGTTCAGGAACGTCTGCCGGGTCTTGGGGTCGTAGGTGGCGGACACGTCCAGGTACCCGAGCTCCCGTCCCTTGTCCGGCCGGTACCGGGGCGAGTCCACCCTGACGTCGAGCGACTGGTTGCCGCGCTGCTTGGCGTACTCCGCGATCGGGAAGTAGATCGTCTGCAGGTAGAGGCCCTGCGGGCTCGTGAACATGGGGGCGATCACGTTCACGAGCTGGGCCAGGTTCGCCATCTTCACCACGTCGGCGTGGCGGAAGAACGCGTTCAGGAACACGCCCATGCCGAGTGCGTCCTCGAAGTTGTACTTCTCCTCGAGGCCGGTCTTGGCGATGTCGTACTCCGTGCTGCCCGGGACGAGGGTGCGATACCAGACGTTCCACTCGTCGAACGCGATCGCGATGGGGCGGGCGTCGTTGTTGCCGACCCGCACCGCCTGGATCTGCCCCTTCACGACCTCGATGCGGTCGTCGAGATCGCGGCTGAAGGCCAGGAACTCCTCGAAGTCGTTCGTCCGGTTGCCCACGTAGGTGTGGAGCGAGATGTAGTCGATCTCGTTCTTGAGCCGCTCGAGCACGGTGCGGTTCCAGCCCACCCAGTCCGCGCCCGGCCCGAAGTTCGACGAACCGGAGGCGATGAGCTGGATCGACCCGTCCTCGCGGCGCATGGCCTTCGCCGCCTCGAGCGCGAACTTCGCGTAGTCCTCGGCGTTCTTGTGGCCGAGCTGCCAGGGCCCGTCGATCTCGTTGCCCAGGCCCCAGACCTTGACGCCCCACGGCTTGTCGCGCCCGTTCTTGCGCCGCTCTTGGGCCCAGTACGTGTTCCCCGCTTCGTTCGTGTACTCGACCCAGTTCCGCGCGTCCTCCACGGAGCCGAGCCCAGCGTTGATGCAGAGGTAGGGCTCGACCTTGAGGCGCTCGCAGTAGGTGAGGAACTCGTCGGTCCCGAAGCGGTTCGTCTCGAACGCTCCCCAGGCGTGGTCCCGGCGCGCCGGTCGCAGGTCCCGCGGCCCGATGCCGTCCTTCCAGTTGTATCCGGAGGCGAAGTTGCCCCCTGGCCAGCGCAGGAGCGTGACGCCGAGGCCGCGCGCGGCGTCCATGACGTCCTTGCGGAAGCCGTCGGCGTCGGCGAGCGGGCTCTTCTCCTCGAACACCCCGCCGTACACGCACCGTCCGAGCTGCTCTACGAAGTTGCCGAACACGTGCGGGTGCACCTCGCCGATCACGCGCTCGGGATCGAGTTTGATGCGCGCCTGGGCCGGCTGGGCGGAAAGGGGCCGCGGGCCGAGCGTGGCCACGGCGGCCGCGGTCAGGCAGAGTAACGTTCGATGTCGTATCATCGGTCCAGCTCCTCTCGGCATTCACCGGTCCCGCTCGCGCGGGGCCGGGAGGTAGAACGCGGATTCACTCGCGGGAAGCGGACGACTGTCTATCCCACCTCGCGAGCGCGTGTCAACGGCGAAGTGGAATCGGGGGCCGAGGTGGCCCGCTGATATGGACTCTGTTGCCGAACGCCGGTCAGGGGCAAAGAGCCCCTCGCGACGCGGGAGCCGCATGCGCAGGTTGCGTCTCTGTCTCGCCTTTCCGCTGGGGGCCGCGATGCTCGTGGCCCAGGAGGCGCCGCCCTTGGCCTCGCAGAAGGCGCCCCTGCCCACCTTCCCCGGGCAGGTCGAGCAGGTCACGGTGGACGTCGTGGTCACCGACAAGAAGGGTGTCCCCTTGACCGGCCTCGGCAAGGACGACCTCGAGGTCTTCGAGGACGGCGTGCGCCAGACGGTGGTGAGCTTCGAGGCCGTCCAGGTTCCGGCCGTCGCCTCCACCGCTCCCCCGCCCCGCCCCCGGCTCTCGACGAACCAGGAGCGGCAGGACGTGGTGGGCCGCACCTTCGTGGTGCTGTTCGACGACGTCCATCTCAGCGCCTCGACCGCGCATCTCGCCAAGGGAGCGGTGGCCGACTTCCTCGGCCGCGGCGTCCGGGAGGGAGACCGGGTGACGCTGGTGGCCACCTTGGCGGGCACCTGGTGCTCGGCCCGGATGGAGTCCGGGCGCGACGAGCTGGTCGCGCTCGTGAAGCGCCTCGACGGGCTCTACATCCCCGACACCTCCCGCGAGCGGATGACCGATTACGAGGCCATGCGCATCCACGTGAACCGCGACGTAGAGGTGGCGCAGCGCGTCCAGCGCCGCTTCACCGAGCTCGGAGTGGCGCAGGCGCAGAACCCGGGGCCCTCCCAGAGCCGCTTCCTGGCGACGAGCGTCGACCCCTACGTGGAGTCCCGGGCCGCCGAAATGTACGCACAGTCCACCGGCCGCAACCGGAAGACGCTCGCGATACTGGAGCGCTCGCTCGAGGCCCTGGGCGCGACCAAGGGCCGCAAGTCCCTGATCCTGATCTCGGAGGGCTTCATCTACGACTCGAGCCTCAGGGAGTTCAAGTGGGTGGCGGAAGCGGCGCGCCGGGCCAACGCCGCCGTCTATTTCGTCAACGCCAAGGGGCTCGAGGGCATGCCGTTCTCGTTGACCGCGCAGTTCGGCGGGGCCCTCCCGGCCCAGGACGTGGGCTTCGCCCTCACCGAGGGGTCCTGGGAGGTCGAGGGGGCGGAGGCGATCGCCTCGGACAGCGGAGGCTTCAGCGTCCGCGACACCAACGACCTCTCCGGCGGGGTCAAGCGGATCGCCGACGAGAACAGCAGCTACTACCTCCTGGGGTACAACCCCACCAACCCCGCGCGGGACGGTGCCTTCCGCAAGATCACCGTGAAGCTCGCGGGGCGGAAGGGGCTCGAGGTCAGGGCCCGCAAGGGCTACTACGCGCCGAGCGACGACCCCGGCGCCGCCCCTCCCCGGGCGGCGGTGGACCCCGTCTTCCAGAAGGCCCTCGACTCACCCTACGACATCGGGGACATCCCGCTCCGCATGACCGAGTTCGTCGGGGAGGAGACCACCCTCGGCAAAGCCCGGGTCGACGTGGTCACCGAGGTGGACCTCCGTGCCGTGGCGCTCGAAGAGCGCGAGGGGCGCTACGCGGGAGGCGTCGAGTTCCTGCTCGTGGCGGTCCACCGCGAGAGCGGGGAGCTCTACCGCTACGACCAGAAGGTCGAGCTCAAGCTCCTCCCGGCATCCCGGGAGCGGCTGGAGAAGACCTGGTTCCCCATCCGCCGCGAGTTCGAGCTGCCGACGGGGCCCTACGAGGCGAAGATCGTGGTGCGCGACATGCGCTCGGGCCGGGTGGCGACGGTGGCCCACCGGTTCGAGGTACCGGAGCTCGGCGAGTTCCGCGTCTCCACCCCCGTGCTCACCGACAACCCCCCCGACGGCGCCCCGGGTGCCGAGCCACCCGCTCCGGTGGCGCGGCGCGCGTTCGAGCGGGGGGAGGATCTCTCGTGCCGGTTCGACGTCTACCGGGCGGCGGTGGACCCGGCGGGCGTGCCGAGGGTGTTCATGGGCTACGTACTGAAGCGCGCGGACGGCACGATCGTGAGGCGCGTCGAGCCCGCCGAGATCCGTCCCACCTCGCTGGGCGGGCTCTCGCGGCTCTTCTACCTCCGCCTGCAGGGGACGGAGCCGGGGGAGTACGAGCTGGTGATGGCCTTCTTCGACCTCGTCTCGGGGAAGCGCCTCGAGATCAGGGAGCCCTTCTCGGTGCTGGCCGAAGGCGCCCTCGCTCAGGCGCCCGCCCGCTCCGGAGGGTGAAGGATCACCTGGGCTTGCCCCAGAGCTCCAGCAGGCGGCGGTCCCGGCCGCAGCCCGTGCGGTAGGACCAGTACTCACGGAAGCTCCGCTGGTAGTAGTCCTGGTGATACACCTCCGCCGGGTAGAACGCCTGGAGAGGGACGATCTCGGTCATGATGGGTCCGGGGAGCCGGCCCGACCTCTCGAGGCTCTCCCTGGACGCGACCGCGGCCCGCTTCTGGTCGTCGCCCTCGTAGAAGATCGCCGAGCGATACTGGCTTCCCCGGTCGCAGAACTGCCCTCCACCGTCGAACGGGTCGACGTTCCTCCAGAACACCGCGAGCAGCTGCTCGTACGAGACCCTTCGCGGGTCGAAGGAAACCTGGACGGCCTCGGCGTGCCCGGTCCCTCCTCGCGCGACCTGCTCGTAGGTCGGGTTGACCACCGTCCCCCCGGCGTAGCCCGACGTAGTGGAGAGGACTCCCGAGACCTTGTCGAAGGGCGGCTCCATGCACCAGAAGCAGCCTCCCGCGAAAGTGGCGTGAGCGCCGGCGTCGCGGCGCGGCCCGGCGCTCCCCGCGGGGGGCGCGGCCCCGCCCACGAGGCAGAGACCGCCGAGGGCCACCCCGATCGCGAGCACCGCCGGGCGGAACGTCATTCCTCTTCCTTCCCGGGAAGGCCCTCCGCCCCGCGCGCCCGAAGGGCTCGGGGGGAGCGCCGCCGCGTTGACATGCCCTCTACAATGACCACCGATGCCGGGAGGACCTTGATTGACGGCATCGACGCCGATCCGGAGCGATCGGTGTGATCATCGCGGAAAGCACGGAGCCGAACAACCACGGCTTCGGGGACGTCGGCGATCGACACCCCCAAGCCCCTGAGGGTCCGAGAGACCCGGGAGGCGATCCCATGAGGGACGGTACACGCAGGGCCGCGATCTTGCTGGCTCTCGCCTCCGCCGTGGTCCCGGCCGGAGGGTTGCGGGTGGAGGCTCGCGAAGCCCCGGCACATCCACCGCGCGACTACCCGGTGCAGCCCGTGCCCTTCACCGCGGTGCACGTCGACGACGCGTTCTGGCGGCCTCGCATCGAGGTCAACCGCACCGTGACCAAAGCGCCAGCTCCTGTGGGCCGAGTGGCTGTGCGAGGAGGTGCTCGCCAAGGTCGCCCACCGCCACGTCGTTCTGACCATCCCGCGGCTGCTGCGTCCGCTCTTCCGAAGGCGGCGCGAGCTGCTCACCGAGCTGGGGCGGGACGCCGCCGAGGCCGTGGGCGAGCTTGTCCGCAGGGGCCTCGGCGACGACGCTCGCCCCGGCGTCGTCGTCTCGATCGCGACCGCCGGCGATCTGGTCCAGTGGCATCCGCACGTCCACCTGATCACGACCGCCGGTGCCAAGACGGCGGACGGCTCGTGGCACCCCAGGGGCGGAGACGCCGGCGGGGGAAGAGCACCGGCCGCGCCCGCGCACCTCGCCGAGCTGGGCACGGCTGATCGCCAAGGTCTACCAGGTGGACCCGCTGGTGTGCACTCGCTGCGGCCAGCGCATGAGCCTTCTCGCCTTCGTCACCGACCAGGTGGCGATCGGGAAGATCCTCGACCACCTGGGCCTCAGGGGCCCGGAGGCGGAAAGGCCGCCACCGCCGGTGCGCGAGGTCCTCCGCGTCGCCGAGCTCGGTGACGGCTGGGGCGTGCCGTCGCAGTGGGAGTCGGCCTGAGTTGCCGCAGCCCGTGGGCCATTCGGTGCGCTCACACCCGCCACGAAGGCGTCGTCTGCCCGAGGCCAGGCGCCGCAAAGACCGCGCCCTCGGCGGGAAAGAGGTTGGCGGCCGCTCGGAGTCGGCTCACGCCGTTCCCGGCGTGGCGACTCCCGATTGTCTAGTCTGGCCGCTTTGGTGGCCCTGGAACCGCAGCCTCCCCTCGGCAGCCCCAGATCGAAAGGCCTATGGCTTCCCGCTGCTCGAGTACCTGGTCGCTCACCGTCGCCTGAGAGCGTCATTCGTGCCCGTCGCCAAGCGCATCATTGCTGAGTCGGCCGCTCGCCGCTGACGACGCACTCGGCCTAGGGCTTGCCGGGTCTTGCTCGGCCTCGTGTTCGCTCCCGCTGCCGCCGCTCGTCGCGGTCCTGTAGCAGCTGCTCGAGCCATCGCAGGAGTATCGGGCCGCGCCAGCCTGCGGCCAACTTCTTCCGTATCTCCTCGGCCTCGTCGTCGGTGAGCACAGGCTAGGAGGGTAGGCCGCAGGGCGGCCGGCTGGGGTCCGCTGTCAACTAGGCGGTGTTACTGGCCGCTGCTTCCGCTGTGCCGGTCTCGAATCGATCTGCTGTCCCGGTCTCGCATAGATCTGGAAGGCGACGGGGGCGTGGGCGAGCGTGGGCACGGGGTGCCCGTGTTTGATGGCGGGCTCGAACGTCCACTGGCGGACACACTGGAGAGCCGCCGCATCCAGTAGAGGGATAGTCTGGAGCACCCGAGCGCGCTCCACCCGGCCTTGGGAGTCGATCAGGATCTCCACGACCACCGTCCCCTCGATCTTCTTCACGAACGCCTCTTGCGGGTACTGCGGGCGCGTGATCTTGATGGGCCGGGGGGCGGAGTCGTAGTCCATGACCGGGGTGATGTCCGTTCCTTCGGAGATGCCGCCGACCTCACCTTGGGCGACTTCTCTGCCCTGGGGCCTGGCATCCTGCGGGACGGTAGTAGTTGAGTCGATCATCACTTGCTCCGGGCGTTCGAGGATGATCTCGGCCTTGCCGTTTCCTCCGTAGAGCTGGATCTTCCCCCGGACCTTGATGGTCTTGCCCTCCCAGGTGCGGGCCTCGGGAAAGGCCTGGAGGTTGAAGATCACCGCGTTGAACGGGTGATTCGGATACCGACGCCCGAAATTGAGGAACAACGTCTTGCCGTCCTTCGACTTGCCGACCTGAGCGACTTGGCCGGCCCTGCGAGTCGATGAGCATCTCGACCATCACAGTTCCCTCGATCTTCTTGAGGAAGGCCTCTGTCGAGTACAGCGGGTGGATGATTTTCTGCGGCCGGGGCGGCGAGTCGTAGTCCCTTACAGGAGTGATGTCCGTCTCACAGAGACCGCTGCCGAGCGCGCCTGGGGCGGCTTCCATGCCCTGGGGCATGGCAACCTGTGGGAGGGTTGAGTCAACCGTCGCCTCCTCTGGGCGTTCGAGAATGATCTCTGGCTTGCCTTCGCCTTTGACGGGCTCCCGAATGCGCATGTCTTGGTAGAGCCGGATCTTCCCCCGGACCTTGATGGTCTTGCCCTCCCAGGTGCGGGCCTCGGGAAAGGCCTGGAGGTTGAAGATCACCGCGTTGAACAGGTGACCTGGATACCGGCCGCCGAAGTTGAGGAACAGCGTCTTGCCGTCCTCAGAGATGCCCACCTGGTCAACCCGACCCCGGAGTACGACGTCCTGGCCCTCGTAGGCGCGGGCTTGTTCGGGACAGATGACGGGAATGTCAGCCGTCGCCAGCGGGTTCAGCAGCAGAGCGGCGAGCAATGCCCCGAGCATCGAACACCTCCCGACGGCGCGATGCTAGCACCGGGGCTGGCTGCTAGCCTGGGGCCGGCCTTTTGTGCGTCAGGCCTGCTGCTCCCCAGGGTATGGCCCCCCCCCTGTATCGGCCGAACTCCCCCGCGGCGATCCGACGGTGCAGTAGGTCGGCAAGCGCCACGGCCTCGCCGTGTTCATCCGTCTGAGCGACCAGGCGGTACCGCACGCCCTCGCCGCCCGTTAGAGGCTCGAGTCCTCGCCGAGGATGTTGACGCACACGCCGGCGGCGTCGAAGCGCAGCATAACCGCGTAGGTCATGGCCGCGGAGAGTAGCGCCAGCCGAGTGAAGGTCGGGCCCGGCGTGTGACGGTTCTGCGAGTGTCAAAGCGTCCCGCCGCTGTCTCTCTTCGCCAGCTCTACCGCAGCCTTCACTGCTCGCTCGAGCGAGGAGATCGCCCAGCTCCGCGACAAGGCGCTGAAGGCCAAGATGCCGAAGCCGGTGATGGAGGAGGTGGAGCGCCAGCTCAAGAAGCTCGAGCGCATGCACCCCGACGCGGCGGAGACGGCCACCCTGCGCAACTGGCTGGACTGGATGGTGACCCTCCCGTGGGGGAAGTCCACGAAGGACAACCTCGACCTCAAGGCTTCATGATGGACGAGGTCGACAAGATCGGCGCCGACTTCCGCGGCGACCCTTCGTCGGCGCTCCTCGAGGTGCTCGACCCCGAGCAGAACAACTCCTTCCGCGACCACTACCTCGGCGTGCCGTTCGACCTCTCGAACACGATGTTCATCTGCACGGCGAACCTCACCGACACCATCCAGCCCGCGTTCCTCGACCGCATGGAGGTGATCCGCCTCGCCGGCTACACCGAGGACGAGAAGCTGGAGATCGCGAAGAGGCACCTCGTCCCGAAGCAGCTCGACGAGCACGGCCTCAACCCCGAGAACCTCGTCTTCACCGACAAGTCGCTGAAGGCGGTCATCAACACGTACACCCGCGAGGCGGGACTCCGGAACTTCGAGCGGGAGATCGCGGCCATCTCCAGGAAGGTGGCGCGCAAGGTGGCCGAGGGCGAGGCCGGCACCGTCCGCGTGACCCCCGGCTCCCTGCAGAAGTTCCTCGGGGCGCCCAAGACGCTGCCGGAGGAGCGGCTCAAGAAGGACGCGGTGGGGATCGCCACCGGCCTGGCCTGGACCGCCACCGGCGGCGACGTGCTGTTCGTCGAGGCCTCGATCATGAAGGGCAAGGGCCGGCTGACCCTCACCGGCCACCTCGGCGACGTGATGAAGGAATCGGCCCAGGCCGCGCTTTCCTGGGCGCGGAGCCACGCGCGGAATCACGGCATCAAGGACGAGATCTTCGCCACCCACGACCTGCACGTCCACGTGCCGGAG
This sequence comes from uncultured Acidobacteriota bacterium, assembly GCA_963697835.1. GTDB lineage: Bacteria > Acidobacteriota > Vicinamibacteria > Fen-336 > Fen-336 > DATBSL01. The sequence goes on from CAVOPG010000003.1 coordinate 58,372, forward strand.
GGAGCGATCCCGAAGGACGGGCCGTCGGCGGGCGTCACGATGGCGACCGCCATCCTCTCCGCGCTCACGGGTCAGCCGGTGCGAGCCGCGGTGGCCATGACCGGCGAGATCACGCTGCGCGGGCAGGTGCTGCCGATCGGCGGCCTCAAGGAGAAGATCCTGGCCGCGCGGCGGGCGGGCATCGAGACCATCGTCTGCCCGAAGCTGAACCAGAAGGACCTCGACGAGGTCCCGACCCACCTGCGGCGCAGCATCGAGTTCCACCTCGTGGACGACGTGGAGGAGGCCCTGCGGCTGGCCCTCGTGCCCCCGCCGGAGCCGAAGCCCTCGGCCGGGGCGAAGAGCCCGCCCCGTCCGTTCCCCGCACGGCCGCGCCGGCCCGTCACAGTGTAGGAGCGGGAGGAGAACGGAACCCTGCTGATGAGTCCCTTCCGAGAGCGTCTGCTGGCGAGGCTCGTCGACAGCCACACCATCTCGCCAGAGCTCGTGGCGAAGCTGCTTGCCTGGGAGCATCCGCTTCTGTCATTTGACAGAATAGACAGATTTCTGTAATATCGAGCTCATGCAGACCACCCTCCGCATCGACGATACGACCTACCGGGAAGCGAAGGCGGAGGCGGCCCGGCTCGGGCTGACCCTCACGCGCTTCATCGAGGAAGCCCTCCGCCAGCGCATCGGGAGCAGCCGGCCGGGCGCTGCCGCGCGGCAGCGCGAGATCGAGGAGCGCGACCGGCTCATGGAGTCGCTCTTGCGGCGCACCGCCCGCTTCCGCATGGGTCGCAAGCCCACGCGGGAGGAGATGAATGAGCGGTAGGGTCTTCCTCGACACCAACGTCCTCGTCTACGCGATCGAAACCGGCGGTCCCCGACCGGAGAAGTCGGCGGCCGCCCTGGCGCTGGCCCGCCGCGAGGACGTGTGCCTGTCCACGCAGGTGCTGGGGGAGTTCTACCGCGCCGTCACCAGCCGGCGCCGGGCCGAGCCGCTGACCCACGACGAGGCCGTCGCCTGGGTTCAGCTCTGGAAGCGCCACGACGTGCAGGCCGTCACCGTGCCCCACGTCGACCTGGCCCTGGAGCTCACCGGCCGGTACCAGCTCAGCTACTACGATGCCCTCGTCGTGGCCGCCGCGCATCTCGCCGGATGTGAGGTGGTGTTCTCCGAAGACTTGAACGCCGGCCAGGACTACGGCGGGGTGCGCGCGGAGAATCCCTTCTCGCCAGGCAGAACCTGACTGGGCCTCGGCGAGCTGGAGGAGCGGTCCCTCCCTGCCTGACATCAGGCCTCGTGCCGACCGCGATCCTCTCGCCGAACCGCCGGCAGCGTGTCAGGCCGTCACGACCCGGTGCTTCGCCACGTAGGCCGGGTCGATGTCCACGCCGAAACCCGGGCCTGTGGGGACCCTGAGCCTGCCGTCGACGACCTTCAGAGGTGACGTCCGGCACTCGAAGGGCACGCTCGTTCGTAGGCCCTTGAACTCGTGGTGTGGCATGGCGTTCGGAAGCACGGACACGAAGTGCGCCATGTAGAGGAACCCGAGGCCGCCCCCGGACATGTGGGGAGTGCAGCTCTTTCCGAAGGCCGCGGCCATGCGTGCCACCTGCAGGGAGCGGATCATGCCGCCGAAGTAGTAGGTGTCAGGCTGCACGATCTCGAGCGCGTCGCTGGCGATGAGCCAGCGGAAGCCGTGAAGGCTGTACTCCTGCTCTCCGCCGGCGATCGGCAGCGCGAGCGCATCGGCGACCTGCCGGGTCTCCTCGTGCCAGTCGAACATCACCGGCTCCTCGAAGAAGCCGTACCGGTGCTCCTCCAGCAGGCGGCCCACCCGGATCGCGTCCTCGACCGAGTAGAACCCGTTGGCGTCCGCGTACAGGGCCATCCCGTCGCCAAACGTCTTCCGGACGAGCGGGATGATCGCCTCGGTGCGGCCCGGGGGAGAGACGGCCCGGATGTCGGTCGTCATGAACATGAGCCCGCCGACCTTGATCTTGAGGGCGTGGGCGTCGTACTCCGCGACGTCCCGCCGGATCAGCTCCAGGGACTCCTCGACCGGCTTCTCGCGGTACTCCGTCGCCTGGTAGACGCTCACCTCCGGGTGGTGGACCTCGCCGACCAGCTGGCCGAAGGGCTTGCCGGCGACGTGCCCCAACATGTCGAGGATCGCGTGCTCGATCGTGGCGAGCGGCGTGCCGATGGAGATGCCGTTGTATCGGAAGTTGAGGTTGTAGACGAAGACCTTCTCCAGGAGGAGGTCCAGGTCCCGCGCGTCCTTGCCGAGGAAGAAGGGCTGCAGGTTGCGGACGAAGAGCGGGTGCAGCACCTCTAGCACGGTGTGCCCCACCGAGAGGCCTTCGGCCCCGTCGCGCGAGCGCACCCGGCACAGGAAGCTGTCTCCGTGCCGCAGCAGCTCGAGGCTCTCGATGACGACGGGCGCGGGGAACAGCTCGCGCTTCAGCACCGGCTGCCGCAGGACCTCGTCCAGCTTCGCGTACCGAGGGTTCGCCTCTCCCGGGGCCGGGCGCACCGCGTCCGCACCGGGAAGGGGCGCCGGCAGCGCGGCGGCCACGCCGCCGAGAAGGCCGGCCCCGACGAAATGCCGCCGAGTGGTCGCCATGCTCGTTCTCACTCCTTCCGGTTGCCGGAGACGGCGGGGGCGCGCGGCGGAATGGCGCCGGAACTCTAGCGCATCGGCGGCGCCCTGTCGCGGGAGTGAAGCGGCCGCTGGAGCTCGGGACGGCCCGGGACGGGCCGGGACGGCTGGAACCGCGGCTGGAACCGCTGTTTGACCGGTCTCGCCCCGGCAGTTAGCCTGTCCGGATGAACATCCTGCTGATCGGGGACGTGGTGGGCAGCCCCGGGCGCGCGATACTCAAGAAGGCCCTGCCGGTCGTGTTCAAGAAGTACGACGTGGACTACTGCGTGGCCAACGTCGAGAACGCCGCCGGCGGCTTCGGCGTCACCAAGGAGGTCTGCGACGAGATCCTCGACGCCGGCGTCGACTGCCTCACCTCGGGCAACCACATCTGGGACAAGAAGGAGATCCTCGGCGTCATCGACCTCATCCCCCAGCTCCTGCGCCCGCTCAACTACCCGGCCCGTCAGCCCGGCCGCGGCTCGCACGTCGGCAAGGGCAAGCGCTCGGGCGTCCCGGTGGCGACGCTCAACCTGAGCGGCCGCGTCTTCATGCACGGGGCGATGGACGACCCCTTCGCCCTCGGCCTGAACGAGGTCGAGCGCCTTCGCGAGGAGGCGAAGGTCATCCTCGTGGACATGCACGGCGAGGCCAGCTCCGAGAAGACCGCCATCGCCACCTACTTCGACGGGCTCGTCTCCGCCGTCGTCGGCACCCACACCCACGTGCCGACCTGTGACCACCGGATCCTGCCCCGGGGCACGGCCTACTGCACCGACCTCGGCATGACCGGCCCCTACGACTCGATCATCGGCGTCGAGAAGGACGCGGTCCTCCACCGCTTCCTGACCGGGATGCCCAGCCGCTTCGAGACGGCCAAGGGGGACCCCCGCTTCGCCGCCGCCCTGGTGGACGCCGACGAGCAGACCGGGCGGGCCCGGTCGATCGACCGGATGCTCCTGACCGAAAACGACATCCGCCAGCTCTGAGCCCGGCTATACTCTCGGCGTGCCGGCTCGCCCCAGGAGCAACCCCCGGCCCGAAGGCTTCGGGCCCGTATTCGACGCCCTGCCCATTGGGCTCTACGTCGTCGACCGCGGCCTCACGGTCCTCGCCTGGAACCGGGGGCGGGAGCAGGGGCCGATCGGCCGCCCGAGGAGCCAGGCCGTCGGGCGCCCCCTCCGGGCGGTGCTCGGGGCAGCCGGCTTCCGCGCCACCGAGCCCGTGCTGCGGGAGATCCTCCGAACGGGCCGGCCGCACGAGGAGGTTCTCGAGACGCCGGGTGGTCTCTTCCACGTGCGGCGCCTGCCGGTGCGCCGCGGCCGCGAGGTCACGCACGTCGTCTCCTGGTTCGAGGACATCACCGACCGCCGCGCGATCGAGATGCGGCTCATCGCCGCCGACCGGCTCGCCTTCCTCGGCCAGCTCGTCTCCGGAGTGGCCCACGAGATCTCGAACCCCCTCGCCGGCATCGCCGGCTGCGCCGAGGCCCTGGCCTCGCTCGCCGCGAAGGGCGACCGCCGCTCCGCGCGCGAGGCGAGGCAGTTCCGGGACCTGATCCGCGCGGAGGTCGCCCGCAGCGAGAAGATCGTGCGCTTTCTCCTGGATTCTTCGCGTGCCGCGCCCGGGGACCGGGCCGATCTCGGCGCGACCGTCTCGCTCGCTCTGCGTCTGCTCGAGCGGCACCCCGCCCTCGCCCGCCTTCGGGTGAGGGCGAGCGTACCGACGGGGCTCCCGCCGGCGCGGATCGACGCCGACTCGCTGAAGCAGGTGGTCATGGCCCTGACCATGAACGCCTGCGCGGCCATGCCCTCCGGTGGCGCTCTCGCCGTACGCGCCTCGCGGAAGGGCCGCACCCTCCTCCTCGACGTGGCCGACACCGGGTCCGTCGTCCCGGAGGCGCAGCGGCCGCACCTCTTCGAACCGTACGCCACCGCCGATGCCCAGCGGGGGGCCGGCCTCGGGCTCGCCATCGCCCGGAGCCTGCTCCGCAGCCGCGGGGGCGATCTTCTCTACCGGCCCAGGAAGGGCGGCAACGCCTTCCGAGTCGTCCTCCGCGTCGCCACAGGTACACCATGACCACCGGCTTCCGCGTGCTCGTCGCCGAGGACGAGCAGACGTTCGGCCTCACCGTGACCCGCTTCCTCCAGAAGGCGGGCCACGAGGTGAAGATCTGCGCCACCGGGAAGAGCGCGTTCAAGGCGCTCGACTCCGCCGAGTGGGATGTCCTGCTGCTCGACCTCAAGCTGCCCGACGCCGACGGGGTGGACATCCTCGCCCGCGTGCGCAAGGAGCACCCCGAGCTGCAGACGATCATCGTCACCGGCTTCGCCAACGTGCAGTCGGCCATCGACACCATGCGCCTCGGCGCCTTCGACTACCTCACCAAGCCCCCGAACTTCGAGGAGCTCGGGATGCGGGTGGAGAAGGCGGGCGAGAAGACGCTCCTCGAGCGGGAGAACCGCCGCCTGCGCTTCCAGGTGCAGAGGAACCTCTCCTCCGACATCCTGACCCGCTCGCCCGCGCTGCAGAAGGTCCTGCGCACGATCGAGATGGTGGCGGGGGCTCGCACCCCGGTGCTCATCGAGGGCGAGAGCGGGGTCGGCAAGGAGCTCCTGGCCCAGCACGTGCACCGCCTCTCCCCGCGGTCGAGCAAGGGCTTCGTCGACCTCAACTGCGCGGCGGTGCCCTCGTCGCTCCTCGAGAGCGAGCTCTTCGGCTACGAGCGCGGGGCCTTCACCGGCGCCGGGAACGAGAAGCCCGGCCTCGTGGAGGTGGCGGACGGCGGCACTCTCTTCCTCGACGAGGTCGGGGAGATGATCCCCGAGATCCAGTCGAAGTTCCTGCGCGTGCTCGACTCCGGGACCTTCTACCGTGTGGGAGCGACGCGCAAGCGCCGGGCCGATTTCCGTCTCGTCTGCGCGACGAACCGCGACCTCAAGAGCGAGGTCTCGGAGGGCCGCTTCCGCAAGGACCTCTTCTACCGGGTCAACGGGGTCAAGGTCGTGATCCCCCCGCTGCGCGAGCGGCCGGAAGACATCCCGCTGCTCGTGGACCACTTCGCGAAGCAGCTGCCCAGCCAGAAGCGCCTCACCTCGGCCGCGCTGGCGGCGCTCTCGGACTACGACTGGCCGGGCAACGTGCGCGAGCTGCACTTCGCGGTGGAGCGCGCGGGGCTGCTCGCCGAGGGCGAGATGATCGACATCGGGGACCTCCCGCCGGAGATCGTCGAGAGGACGGGGCGTGTGCCTGTCTCGGTCCCCTCCGCCGCCCCGTCGACGGCGCCGGCGGCCGAGGCGGCTTCGTCCGACGACGACGTGGACGATTCCGAGGAGGGGCCCGACCTGCCGCGGGTGCGGGCAGCTCTCGAGAAGGCGAAGTGGCGGCGCGAGAGGGCGGCGGAGATCCTGGGGGTCTCGCCGCGAACCCTCTACCGTTGGATCAAGAAGCTCGGGCTGTAGGAGCCACCAGGCCCGGGAGGTCCCGCTTTCGCAGGACGGGGAAGCCGATGGCGGCCTCGACAAGCTCGTCCGTCAGGAGCCTCGCCCCGACGCTCAGGTAGACGCGCGGGACGCGTGGCGTGAGCCGGCGCGCGAGATCCACCCCGCCCCCCTTGACGAAGAGGTCCACGACCGCGAGGTCGTAGCTCTCCCGCTGGGCCGCGGACACCGCCGCCCCGGGCGTGCGCACCAGGCGCACCCGGTCGCCGCCGCGGCGGACGAGGCGCGCGAGCGCCTGGCCGCACTCGGCGTCCGACTCGACGAGGAGGATCGCGCGGGCCGGTCTCACGCCGATCGGGAAAGCAACTCGCGTACCACCGACAGCACCCTGAATCGAAACGACTTACAGCTCGGACACCTCGGGGGATGGCCGCGGACCGGACTTGGGCCACGGCCGCTTGCTGGCCGGACCGACCAGCCGAGACGGTCCTACTGAGGAGCCTGGAGGCGGACGCGGAGCTTGCGGGTCTTTCCGTCGCGCCAGGCGGTGAGAGTCACGGTGTCGCCGGGGCGGTAGCTCCCCAGCCGCCCCAGCAGGTCGGAGACGCTCTTGACCGGCTTGCCGTCGATGTCCTGCACGACGTCGCCGGGGACCACCTGTCCCTTGCGGTCGACGGTCGTGCCCTCGAGCCCCGCCTCGGCGGCGCCGGTGCCGCGGAAGACGTCGCGGACGAGCGCGCCCTCGACCCCGAGTCGACGCGTGACGTAGGCGCTCAGGCGGTCGTCCAGGTTGACCCCGAGCACCGGCCGGATGACGCGCCCGTGGGCGATGAGCTCCGGCACGATGCGGCTCACCGTGTCCACCGGCACCGCGAAGCCGATCCCGGCGCTCGCCCCCGACGGGCTGTAGATCGCGGTGTTGACGCCGATCAGCCGCCCCGAGCTGTCGAGGAGCGGCCCGCCCGAGTTGCCGGGGTTGATCGCGGCGTCCGTCTGGATGACGTCGAAGATCGTCGCGTTGCTGACGGTCTGGATCGTCCGGCCGAGGGCGCTGACGATGCCGTTCGTGAGCGTGAAGTCGAGGCCGAAGGGGTTGCCGATGGCGAAGACCTTCTGGCCGACCTGCAGGTCGGCGCTCGTGCCGACGCGGATCGGGACGAGCTTCTCGCGGGGGGCGACGATCTTCAGGACGGCGAGGTCCTGGTCGTGGGCGGCGCCCACGATGGTGGCCTCGAACTCGCCGTCGCCAATCGTCACCTTCGCCGAGTCGGAGTCCTGCACGACGTGGAAGTTCGTGACCACGTGCCCGAGGTCGTCCCAGACGAAGCCCGAGCCGCTGCCCGCCGGCACCTCCATCACGTTTCGCGTCCAGAAGTCCACCTGCTCGACCCGGGTGGTGATGAACGCCACCGAGCGCTGGGCATTCTTGAAGAGGGCGATGGTGTGCTTCTCCTCGGGATCGAGGTCGGAGCGCTCGGCGGCCGGCCGGGACCGGGCCGCGGCGGGCTCCGCTTCGGGGGACTGCGACGAGGGCGAGAGCGCCCGCTGGAGGCCGGTCGAGACGAAAAGGCCGAGGAGGACGCCCAGCACGAGGCTGCCCAGGAAGAAGACGCGCGATCGGGTTCTCATGGATGCTCCCTGTCATCCCGAGGGACCTTCCGTCTGCCGGTCCCGAGGGATCCGCCGGCACCAGCGTTTGCGGATCCTTCGTCGCATGAGCCGAACGGTGCTCCTCAGGATGACACGGTGATCATATCCTCCCACGCCCGAGCCGGTGGACTTGGCCGGCTGGCCCATATCAGAATGGCCGTCACGCATGCGGCAGAAGGGCTTCGATTTCGGCGGGCCGCCGCGGCGGAGCCGGGAACCCGGTGCCGGAGCGGTCGATTCACGCCTGCCGCGGGAGGGACCGGGCGGAGGCTCGCCCCGGCCCGTCGGGCGGTCCCCGGGGCGGCGCGCCTTCACCGTCTCCGAGCTCACGGAGAGGATCCAGGGCGTCCTCGAGACCGAGTTCGTGGACGTCTGGGTGGAAGGGGAGGTCTCGAACCTGAAGCTCGCCGCCTCCGGTCACTGGTACTTCTCCTTGAAGGACGGGCAGGCGCAGGTCCGGGCGGTGGTGTGGAAGACCGACGCCCGCCTCATCCGCTTCCGACCGCAGGACGGGATGAAGGTGCTGGCCCGCGGCCAGCTGCGCGTCTACCCACCGCGCGGCGAGTACCAGCTCTCCGTCCAGGTCCTCGAGCCGCTCGGCAAGGGATCGCTCCAGCAGGCCTTCGAGGAGCTGAAGGACAGGCTGGAGAAGGAGGGCCTCTTCGACCCGGGGCGGAAGCGTCCGCTCCCGATGCTCCCCCGGCGCATCGGTGTCGTGACCTCCCCCACGGGGGCCGTCCTCCGCGACATCCTGCGCGTGCTGCGCTCCCGCTACGCCGACCTCGAGGTGCTCGTCTACCCCGCCCTCGTCCAGGGCGAGGGCGCCGCCGCCGAGATCGTGCAGGGGATCCGTGCCCTGAACCGCATCGGGGCCCATCCGGAACGGGCCCTGGACGTGATCCTCCTGGCCCGCGGCGGGGGCAGCCTCGAGGACCTCTGGGCCTTCAACGAGGAGAGAGTCGCCCGCGCGATCGCCGCCTCCCGGATCCCGACGATCTCGGCGGTGGGCCACGAGACGGACTTCACGATCGCGGACTTCGTGGCCGACCTGCGGGCGCCCACGCCGTCGGCCGCCGCCGAGCGCGTGGTGCAGGCCAAGGAGGACCTCCAGGCGAAGATCGCCGCCCTCGAGGAGCGCCGCGACGCGGCGCTTCGCCTCCGTCTCGCCCGCATTCGTTCCCGCGTGGAGGCCGCCGCCGCGCACCGCGTCTTCGCCGCCGAGCGGGGCCGCCTCCGCGTCCAGGCCCAGCGCGTCGACGACCTGGCGCGACGGGCGGAAACGGGGCTCGTCCGGGGGCTCGAGCGCGGCCACGAGCACGCCCGGCGCCTGCGCGAGCGGCTCGAGGCCTTCCGCTTCGACCGGCAGGTCGCCGCTCGGCGCGAGCGCCTCCTCCGCCACTCCGACCGCCTGACCGCCGTTCTCCGCGCCCAGGCCGAGAGGCGCCGGGCCGCGCTCGCGCGCCTCGCCGCCTCGCTCGACGGCCTCTCGCCCCTCGCGGTCCTGGGCCGCGGCTACGCGCTCGTCTGGGACGAGGCCGGGCGGACGCTCGTGCGCGACGCAGCCGAGGTCGAGGCCGGCCAGGGCCTCCGCGTCCGGCTCCACCGGGGCGCGCTCCGCGCCACCGTCCTTTCGAGGGAGACCGAGTGAAGAAGACCGACGGGCCCACGTTCGAGCTGGCCCTGCAGCAGCTCGAGGAGATCGTGCAGAAGCTGGAGAAGGGGGAGCTGCCCCTCGAGGAGTCGCTCGCACTCTACGAGGACGGCATCCGCCTCTCGCGGCTGTGCCACGGCAAGCTCGAGGAGGCCGAGGGCAGGATCGAGATGCTCCTGAAGGACGCGCGAGGTGAGCCCGCCCTCGACGCCGAAGGGCGGCCGAGGACGACCCCTCTCGCTCCCCCCGAGGACGAGGAGGGCCGGTGAGCGCCCACGCCGCGGCGAGCCGGACAGGCGCCTCGGCCGTGCTCGCGGCGATGCGCGAGGAGGTGGACGCGGCGCTCGACCGGGCCCTGCCTCCCGAGCCCGCCTGGCCGGCCACCATCCACCGCGCGGTGCGCTACAGCCTGTTCGCCGGGGGCAAGCGCATCCGTCCGGTGCTCGTCCTCGCCGCGGGCGAGGCCGTGGGGGGCGCGCGCGAGGAGCTGATGCCGCTCGCCTGCGCGGTGGAGATGATCCACACGTACAGCCTCGTCCACGACGACCTCCCGGCGATGGACGACGACGACTTGCGGCGCGGCAAGCCCACCTCGCACAGGATGTTCGGCGATGCGATCGCCATTTTGGCCGGCGACGCCCTCCTGACCCGCGCCTTCCACCTGATGGCCGAGATCCCCGAGGGCTGGGACGACGCACGGGTCCGCCGGCGCCTGCGCGCGACCGCGGCCCTGGGCGAAGCCTGCGGAACGACAGGTCTCATCGGCGGGCAGGTGATGGACCTCGAGTCGGAGGGCCGGCCCATAGACGCCGCGTCGCTCGAGCGATTGCACCGGGCGAAAACGGGGGCCCTTCTCTCGGGGTGCGTCCGCGGCGGGGCGATCCTCGGCGGCGCGGGGACCGCGGACCTCGACCGCCTTTCGCGCTATGCCTCCGCCATCGGCCTGGCCTTCCAGGTGGTGGACGACGTGCTCGACGCGACGGAGGACGCGGGGCGGCTGGGCAAGACGGCGGGGAAGGACGAGGCGGCGAAGAAAGCCACGTACGTGAGCGTCCACGGGCTCGAGAAGGCGCGGGCGATGGCGGCGGCGCTCCGGCAGGAGGCCCTTCTGGCCCTGGACCCGCTCGGACCGCGGGGCGAGCTCCTCGCCGCGATCGCCCGGCTCATCGTGGACCGGCACTCGTGAGGCCATGACCCGCCTCGACGCCTGGCTCGCCGGGCACGGCCTCGCCGAGTCGCGCGAGAAGGCGCAGGCGCTCGTCATGGCGGGACGTGTCACCGTGGACGGTCAGCGCACGGCGAAGCCGGGCTCGAGGGTCCGGGACGGAGCGGTGGTGGCGGTCGAGGCCGGGCCCGCCCACGTCGGGCGCGGGGCCCTGAAGCTGGCCGGGGCGCTCGACGCCTTCGCGGTCGATCCCGCGGGGCGGATCGTGGTGGACGTGGGGGCCTCGACGGGCGGCTTCACCGAGACGCTGCTCGAGCGGGGTGCTCTCCGCGTCTACGCGGTCGACGTGGGGCGCGGCCAGCTCCACGAGAGGCTGGGCCGCGACCCTCGCGTCGTCGTCCGCGACCGCGTGAACGCGCGGGCCCTGTCGCCGGAGATCGTGCCCGAGCCCTGCTCGCTCGCGGTGATGGACGTCTCGTTCATCTCGGTGCGGAAGATCCTGCCTGCGCTCCTCTCCGTGCTCGCCCCCGGGGCGGAGGCGGTCGTTCTCGTCAAGCCCCAGTTCGAGGTGGGCCGCTTCCAGGTGGGCCGCGGCGGCCTCGTGAAGGACGAGGAACTGCACCGGCAGGCCCTCCGGGACGTGGCCGGCGACGCGCAGCGCATCGGCTACGCGGTGCGCGGGGCGTGCCCGTCCCCGGTGCCGGGTACCTCGGGCAACCGCGAGTTCTTCCTCCATCTCGCCCCCGGCGGAGTGACGCTCCCGCCGGAGGCGCTCCTTGCCGTTCTCGGAAAGGCGGTGTCTGCATGAGCACGATCGGCATCCTGGCCCGGCCCGACCTCAAGGACGCGGGTCCCGCCCTCACCGAGCTCGTCTCGTGGCTGTGCCTGCGCGGGGTGCGGGTCTGTCTCGAGGACGCGACCGCCACTCTCGCGACCGGATCGCTCGCGCGAGAGTGCCTCGTCGCCTCGGGGCGAGACATGGCCGGGCTCGCCGACGCGCTCGTCGTGCTGGGCGGCGACGGCACCCTCCTCGCGGCGAGCCGTCTCCTCGACAAGCCCATCCCGGTCCTCGGGGTGAACTTCGGCAGCCTCGGCTTCCTCACCGAGATCACCCTCGCCGACCTCTACCCCGCCCTCGAGGGGGTCATCGAGGGGCGCTACGAGCACGAGGACCGGCGGCTCCTGCGCGCGATCGTCCACCGGCGGGGCCACCCCGACGTGACGTCCGACGTCCTCAACGACGTGGTCATCACGAAGGCGGGTCCCTCGCGCATCATCGAGGTGGACGTCTCCGTGGACGGGTACTTCGTCTCGTCGTTCCGGGCGGACGGCATCATCGTCTCCTCCCCGACCGGCTCGACCGCCTACAACCTCGCCGCCGGCGGGCCGATCCTGCACCCGACCCTGCCCGCCGTGGTGGTGACGCCCATCTGCCCGCACATGCTGACGAACCGCCCGCTCGTGGTGGGGGACGAGGCGCGCATCGACGTGCGCCTCCGCGCGGGACGCGACGTCGAGGTGTACGCGGCCCTGGACGGACAGGAGACGTTCGCCTTCGCCGACGGCGATCACGTGACGGTAACCGGCAGCCCGCGGCGGCTCAAGCTCGTGAAGGCCCCGGGCCGGGACTACTACGAGGTCCTGCGCACGAAGCTCAAGTGGGGCGACGCCGGAGCCCCGCCCCGGAGGACTTGAGCCGCCTCAGGGAAGGCGGAGGACGTTCTCCGGATCGGTCGGGGGAAGGGGGGCCACGGACTCGATCGCGATCGGGCCGCCCGGCCTGCACGCGATCGAGTTGAAGATGGACCAGTGGGACTTCGAGCTCAGCTGCCCCGCTGGAACGCGGAATAGCAATCGCCTATCATGTTTGCGAGCAATCCACGCGTACGACGGCCCATCGAACCAACGGGAGCTGCGTCGTCCTCCCTGGAGGGAACTCCGTGAGAGCCATTCGGTCGCTCGCGCTCGCATTCTCCCTGCCGATGCTGGTGCTGCCGGCGGTCGCCGCCACAGCGCAGGAAACGCTTCTGCAGAATGACAGCTACGTGAGCGGACAATCGGTTGCTTTTCAAGGTGGCTTCGTCGCCACGGAAATGGCGGGGTCGCGGTTCATGCCCCCCGGGACCGCTCCATGGCGCGTGAAGCGCGTGCAGTTCCTGTTCGGCGGTGCGACCTCCACGCAAACGATCACGCTGCATGTCTATGACGACACGGCGGGCACGCCGACCCCGGGAGCCGAGCTCTTCGCGGGCGACTTTGCCGTGACCGGATCGAATAGCGCGATGCAGGAGATCGATCTCACATCGAACAATGTCCAGGTCAACGGGCAATTCAGGGTCGCGATCGAGTTCCAGCACACCGGTCTTCCGTCAGTCGCAAGCGACCTCGACGGCACCATCAACGCGACGCGCAACTTCATCTTCTCACCGCCATTCCTGGGGTGGTTGCAGTCCGACCTGCTCGGTCTCACCGGCGACTGGATCATTCGTGCCGGCGTGGAGCAGGTGGCCTTGAGTTACTACACGCTCGCCCCGTGCCGCGTGGTCGACACGCGTGGCGGCGCTCCCATCGAGGGTCCGGTCCTGCAGGGCCAGGAAACGCGCTCCTTCGCCATGGCCGGCCACTGCGGCATCCCGGCGACGGCGAAGGCCCTCTCGATCAACATCACGGTGACCGGGGCCACCGCCCAGGGCAACGTCCGGCTGTTCCCGGCCGGACAGGCAGTGCCCACCGTTTCCGCCATCAACTACGCAGCCGGGCAGACCCGGGCCAACAACGCCATCATCAAGCTGAACGTCAGCGGCGCGCTGGCCGCCTTCATCGGGCAGGCTGCGGGGACCACGATCCACTTGATCATCGACGTCAACGGCTACTTCGAATAGATCAGGCTGAATCCGAGGTCAGAGGGGTTCCTCAGTCGACGATCACCTTCACGCGTGGCGTGGCGGCGGTCGCGCCGGCTAGCTGCGGATCCTTGTCTGGGAACCGGTTACCGGCGCTGCGGTGGTGGTACATCATGTGGAGCGCCGCGGACTCATGCTCCTGGTAGTGGGCGACCTTGCTGCCCGGCCCGGCACCCGGCGTCATCACGTCACGGTCGGTCGGGGAGTGAAGGAGACCGATCGCGTGCCCCATCTCGTGAAGCAGTGTGTTGCGCCAGTCGGAGCCGCGGCCACCGGTGATCTCCGCGCGACTCGCGAAAGAGAGTGTCGCCCCGACGATCGTTGCTCCCGAGAAGCGCAACTGTGCCCGGCCGACCGCGTCCTCCATGTTCGGGCCCAGCTGCACGAGGCACGCTCCGCCGGCGCCGACGGTGATCGGGAGGCCCGTCACGCGCTGGACCTCGTCGGCAACCTCGCGTGCCTTGGCGGTGATCGCGTCGTCCTCGGCCAGCTCGCCGTCGAGCGTCAGCGTGAAGGGCCCTGCCCAGCGCACCATCCGGAGCGAGCCATCCTCGAACTCCCAGTAGACGATCTGCTCGACGTACCCCTCGTCATCGGCCGGCCAAAGGAAGACCGGATCGCCTGCGTAGCGCTGCTCGCGCGGCAGGTAGCCGGGCGCTCGCGCCAGCAGGGCGTCGCCAGCGCGAACGCTAGCGGGCGTCACGTCAGCCGCCACGGCCTGCTCGCTCACGCCGTCGAGCACCGTCGGCGCGACCGCCGCCGGCGTGGGCGTGGGCGTCGGGGCTACGGACGGCGCGCTCGGCGCCGACGAGCCCCCGCAGCCGTGGGCGACGAGCCCGGAGGCGATCAACAGCAGCGAGGCGGCCCGCATCAGAGACCGGTTCCGGTCCAATCGCCGCCTCAGGGTACGCGTAGGACGTTCTCCGGATCGGTCGGGGGAACGAGGGCCACGGACTCGATCGCGATCGGGCCGCCCGACCTCAAGGACACCCGGAGGTCGGGGCCGCCCGACTCCGGGAAGTGGTAGGGCAGCCGCAAGCGGAACGAGCCCGAGACGGCGCGGTCGCGCCACCTCGTCTCCTTCCCGGAATCACTCTCGCCAAGTCCGAGCGTCCCCGACCCGCTCCCGGCGATGCGCACCTCCAGCCGCCTCGGCCGTGCCCCTTCGGGGACGCGGAGGCCGAGACCGTCACCGGCTGTCTCCAGCGCGAGCTGGCCCGCCCTCACGCGAGCCCCGCCCTCGAGCCGGACTGCCGACATCGTCGCATCCACGCCGGTCGGCCGGAGCGGCGCCTTCGCGAAAGAGAGAAACGACCCGGATCCGCTCCTGGGCACGACGACGCGCTCGCGCACGACGAGGCGACGGCCATCGAGGCCCGGGCGCGCGACGTGCGCGATGCGCTCCTGGATCTGGAACGCGATCGGGCTGCGCTCGACGTCCCAGGCGACCGCGCTCTCGCCCGCGGCACCGCGATGGAGCCGGTCCCACCGGCCGTCGTACGTCACCGCCCCGAGGGCTTGCACGGCGACCGAAGCCACGGCCAGCAGGCTGGCCACGATCTTCAGGATCGCGAAACCCTCGGGGAGGAAGAGCAGCAGGAGCGGCCAGGCGGGGGCGACCCACCGCGGCCCCCAGAAGTCGCCGGCCGCCCAGCCGCCGGCGACGGCGAGCCAGGCGAAGTGGGCCACGGCGGCGAGGCCGCAGGCGATCGGCAGCAGCCGCCCGGGCTGGGGTTGGTCCCAGAGGCGCCGCGCGGGCGCACGCAGGGCGCGGAGGAGGCCGACGATCGCCACGAGCGCGACCGGGGCGAAGACGAGTGCTCCCTTGGCCGGCGACGCGATGAGCACGGCCGCCCCCGGGGCCGGCGACGACGGAACGGACGGCGAGGTTGCGAGGGACGCGACCGCGAGGAGCGCTCCCGGAGCCGCCCAGGCGAGGACCAACATGCCGTGACGCCGCCAGCGCAGGACCACGGCACCCAAGAGCACGAGAGCGAGAGCGGCCGTCGATGGCTGGACCGCGACGGCGAGGCCGAGCGGCAGGCCGGCGCGCGTGGCCGGGCCGGCGTCGTCCTCCTCCTCGGCCCGGACGAGCAGCAGCACGGCGACGGCTACGCCGCAGGTGGCGGCGGCCTCGCCGGACCAGGCCTGGGCGGCGGCCGCGAGCGTCGTGCCGAGCGCCAGGAGCAGCCCGGCCCAACGCCCCTCGCCGATGCCGTGCCGTCTGACGACCGCCGCGAAGAGGGCGCCCGCGGCGAGGGCGGCGAAGAGCGCGGCGAGGACCTTGCCGACGAGCGCCGCGCCGCCGGCGTCGATCTGGAGAGTGAGCGCGGCGAGCCCGATCGCGCCGCGCAGGAGCCAGCCGGCCACGCCGGACGCATCCGGCGTGCCGACGGGCCGGCCATTGGCCAGGAGCAGCAGGAGAGCCACGAGCACGACGACGAGGGTCGCGCCCAGGCCGGGCCCGGAGGGCCGCGCGCGCGGCGTCGGGGCTGACCCGTGTGCACGGACACCCATGGCTCAGGAGCTCGCGCGCCGCCGCTGGTAGCGGCTCACGGCGCGGTTGTGCGCGACGAGCGTCTCGCTGAACTCGTGGGTACCGTCGTTTCGGCTCACGAAGTAGAGATCCCGGGTGTCGGCCGGCTCGAGCACGGCCCGGATCGACTCGCGGCCCGGGGAGCCGAGGGGCCCGGGCGGCAGGCCCGCCCGGCGGTACGTGTTGTAGGGCGAGTCGATGTCGAAGTCGCGCTTGCGGATGTCGCCGTCCCAGCGGCCCGCCTTCTTGAGCGCGTAGATGATCGAAGGGTCGGTTTGTAGGGGCATCCTCTTCTCGAGCCGGTTGAGGAAGACGGCGGCGATGCGCGGCCGCTCGGAGGCTCGCGCGGTCTCGAGCTCGACGATCGAGGCGAGGATGACGACCTGACGGACGGTGAGCCCCCGCTCCTCGACCCGGGCGAGCTCCGGCCCGATCACCTCCCGGAAGCGCTGCGTCATGCGCCGGACGAGAACGCGCGGCGCCTCCGGCGACTGCGGGAGGTCGTAGGTGTCCGGGAAGAGGTAGCCCTCGAGGTCGACGGCGATGGGGTCCAGGTCGCGCACGGGGGCGGGGTCGCGCGCGGCCTCGAGGAACGCCTCGAGGTCGATTCCCTCCCCCATCACGAGGGCGGCGACCTCGTCGAGGCTGCGGCCCTCGGGGATGGTCAGGTCGCGGCGGACGACGTCTCCCCGCAGGAGCGCGTCGAGGACGCCCTCGACGGAGAGCGGTCCGGACAGGGAGTACTCGCCGGCTTTGAGCCGGGCTCCGGCCCCGCGCGCCCGGGCGAGCGCCCGGAAGACGAGGGGGTGGTGCACGAGACCGAGAGCGTGCAGCTGCCGCGCGATCGCGTCGGCGCTCGCCCCGGGCGGCACGACGAGCCGCACCGGAGGCGCACCCTCGGCGATCCTCGGCCAGGCCGTCTCGTACCACCACGCCGCCCAGGCGCCGCCGGCGAGGGCGAGGAGCGCGAGGAGGGCGAGGCCGAGCCGGCGGAAAAAGAGCCAGCGCGGGGAGCGGCGGGCCCGGGCGGCGAAAGGGCGCTTCACGAGGGGTTTCGCCCGGGGGGCGCGGGCCTCCGCCCGTCGAGGTGCTCCTGCAGGATGAGCGCCGCGGCGGCCTGGTCGATCCGCGCCTTCCGGTCGCGGCGCTTGACGCCGGCCTCGGCCAGCCGCTCGTCGGCGGCGACGGAGGTGAGCCGCTCGTCCCGGGTGACGACGGGGACGCGCAGCACGCGCCGGAGCCGCTCGACGAAGGCCACGATCTGCTCGCCCCTGGAGCCGAGCGTCCCGTCGAGCCGCAGGGGCAGGCCCACGACGACCTCCGCCGCCAGGTGCTCGCGGACGAGCGCCGCCACGGCCTGCGCATCCTTCTTCGGGCCGGCCGACCGGAGGGTGACGAGGCCCGAGGCGAGCGTCCCCGTCTCGTCGGAGAGGGCGACCCCGATCCGCACGTCGCCCACGTCGAGAGCCAGGACTCGCAATGCGGCCAGTATAGCGTCCCGGTCCCCCTCGCCGGTCCCTTGCCTTGACACCCCCGGGGGGCTCTGCAATCCTCCGGCCGGAATCCTGGAGGGCCGCGTTGCCCGAGCCGAAATACCGCATCCTCCGCGAGCTGGGCGCCGGCGGCATGGGCACCGTCCGCAAGGGGCTGCTCCTCGGCCAGGCGGGGTTCCAGCGCCCGATCGTCGTCAAGCAGCTCAAGAACCCCGACCCCGAGCACCTGCGCCTCTTCGTCGAGGAGGCGCGCCGATACGCCGTACTCGACCACGAGAACATCGGCCGCATCTTCGACTTCGAGCGCGTGGACGGGGAGCTCTGCATCGTGCTCGAGTTCATCGACGGCTGGAGCCTCGTCGAGTACCTCGAGCGCCACCGCGGGCTCGGCTGCCTGCCCGACGTGGACCTCTCGGTCTTCATCGCGAGCCGGGTGTGCCGCGGCCTGCAGTACGTGTTCGAGAAGGCCCGCATCGTCCATCGAGACGTGAGCCCGAGCAACGTGATGATGACGACCGAGGGCACGGTCAAGCTGATCGACTTCGGCATCGCCGCCCGCACCGGAATCCGGGAGAGCTACCTCGCCGGCAAGCCCGCCTACATGGCTCCCGAGATGGTGGTCGAGATGCGGGCCGACCAGAGGAGCGACATCTTCTCCCTCGGGGCGGTCCTCTTCGAGATACTGACCGGCGAGCGGCTCTTTGCCGGCGACACCACTCCCGAGGTGCTGGAGAAGGTGGTGGCCGGCGACATTCCGAAGGCCGGCTCGATCAACCCGGCGGTGCCGGAGTCGGTCGACGTCCTCCTCGCCCGCGCCCTCGAGCGCCAGCCGAGCCGCCGCTTCGCCTCGGCCTCGGCCATGGGCGAGGCCTGCGAGCACTACCTCTACGACAAGGGCTACGGCCCGACCAACCTGACGCTGAAGCACTACCTCGCGTCGATCTTCGGCCGGGGTCTGGACAACGAGGCGGCGGCGGACGCCCGCTCCCACGAGCCGACTCTCATACCCCTCCGCGACGAGATGCGCCGGCAGGAGGACGGCGAGCCGACCCGCATCGTGTCCCCGCTGAAGAAGGTGATCGTCCCCGCCGTCACCCCCCGGCCCGGGGCGGCCCGGACGCCGAAGCGCCCCAAGGACTGAGCCGCGGCGCCGATCATCCGCGGAAGAGCTTGAGGCCCTCGACGACGGAGAAGCCGACCGACAGCAGCGACAGGAAGAGACACCCGATCGCGATGAGGATGTGGTCGCCGCGCTCCGGCTTCAGCGGGTCGAGGACCTTCGCGGCGAGCCAGCCGCCGGCGAGGCCGCCCAGGTGGGCCCAGTTGTCGATGCCGACGCCAGGGAGAAGCCGAAGATGACCATCACGATCGCGAGCCTCTTCGCCTGCTGGTCGATGAACGAGCTGCTGCCGCCGCGGCGCCCGTAGTGGAGGAGCGCGCCGATCGAGGCCGATGATCGAGGCGGAGGCGCCGACGGTGATCGGCGCCAGCTCAGGGGCCGAGGGAAGGAACGGCAGGAAGGCGCCGGCGAGTGCTGCTCGCGAGGAATCCGGTGACCGCGGCGGACGGTGTAGACGATGACCGTGCGCCCGGGCCGTAGAGGTGGGCGACGGCGGGGCCAGGTTCCGCACCGCACATCATGTTGAAGAGGATGTGCAGGACGCCGCCGTGGAGCCACGCGGCGCTCAGGACCGTCCACCAGCGCCCGTAGCCGAAGACCGGGACGGCGCCGCTCGCCCCGAAGAGAAACAGGCTCTCGATGCTCGGGGAGAAAAAGGACAGCATCCCGGACGTGCGGACGCCCTCGATGTCGGCGGCGAGCGACGCGAGGTAGAGCGCGCCGCAGGCCCACATCACCAGCGCGGCGAAGCCCATGTCGTCGCCGACGTTCCGCAGGACGTGGGCGAAGCCCCACATCCCCGGGTTGCGGCGGCCGCAGGAGAGGCACTGCTTGTCGTTGACCCCGACGAGCGTTCCGCACGAAGGGCAGAGAACCGAAGAAGGCCGCGACATGATCAGTACGCCATTCTAGACGTTCGTGCAGCCCAGGGGGGTTTAGGGGGATGGAGTCCCACCATCTGAAAGGAAGCCGGGCACGGGCGAAACTGTCCCGGCAGGCAAGTCCCCGGTGCAGGATTACGAGGCTCCTCGGAATGACAAGGCCGCGGCTTACCGGCGCACGCAGGCCGTCGGGTAAACTGTCTCGGTGCCATCGACGATCGCGTCCCTCCCTCGCCGTGCGGCCCTGGCCGCCTCCGCAATCGCTCTCCTCGCTCTTTCCCTCCCCCTCGTCGACTGCCGGAAAGCCCTGGAGGGCGGCAAGCCGCTCCGTCGCTCGAAGCAGCGCGTCTTCGTCATGGGCTTCGACGGGATGGACCCGACGCTCGCCCGCAAGTTCATGGACGAAGGCAAGCTCCCGAACCTGAAGGCGCTCGCGGACGAAGGGGTGTTCGCGAAGCTCGCCTCGACGCAGCCGTCCGAGTCGCCCACGGCCTGGTCCAGCTTCGCGACCGGAGTCAACCCGGGCAAGCACAGCATCTACGACTTTCTCATCCGGAACCTGGAGACCTACTTCCCGGACCTGAACATGGTGCGGAAGGAGCCGAAGGACCCGCCGGAGTTCCTGTTCGGGCTCATCCCGAAGGAGACGCCGAGAATGATCTCGATGCGCGGGGGGACCTCCTTCTGGAAGACGGCTTCCGCGGACGGCATAAGGAGCGTCGTCCTCACCGTCCCCATGACGTTTCCTCCCGAGGAGCTGCACCACGGCGAGATGCTCGGCGGGCTGCCGCTCCCGGACGTGCGCGGGAACCTGGGCACCTTCTACTACTGGGCCACCGACCTCAGCTCGTACGAGGAGGGAAACACCGAGTTCAACGGGTTCCTGAAGCGCCTCCTCTTCGACGCCGGCGTCTCCCTGACCACCCTCAAGGGCCCCCAGAGCCCCATCCTCTGGCACGAGGAGAAGGACCTCAGGGATAAGAAGAAGGCGGGGAGCCTCTCCGAGAAGGAGCAGGAGCGGCTCGACGAGCTCGCGACCGGCAAGGACATCAACATCCCGATGACGGTGCGCTGGACGGAGGGCGAGGGCCGCGCCGACGTCGAGATCCAGGGCCACCGCCTGGGCCTCAAGGCCGGGGACTGGAGCGAGTGGATCCCCCTCACGTTCAAGGTCAACGCCCTCGTCCGCGTGCACGGCATGACGCAGTTCCACGTGGTCCAGGCCGACCGGGAGCTGCGGCTCTACGCCTCGCCGGTCAACATGGACCCCCGTGATCCGCCCTTCCCGATCTCGAAGCCGGACTCGTTCTCGGCGGACCTCGCCGGGAAGATCGGCCTCTACCGGACCCTCGGGTGGGCGGAGTCGGCGGACAAGCCCCTCACCGAGGGGCGGCTCGACGAGGCCGAGTTCCTCTACGACTCCGAACGGGCGATGGACGACCGCGAGAAGGTGATCCTCGAAAACCTGAAGCGCGACGACTGGGACCTCTTCGTGGCCGCGATCGAGACGACCGACCGCATCTCGCACATGATGTGGCGCCTCATCGACCCGCGTCACCCGATGTTCGACGCCGCCCTCGCCGCGAAGTACGGGGACTCGATCGAGAAGGTGTACCGCCGGGCGGACGACTTCGTGGGACGCCTGCGGCAGAAGGTGCCGAAGGACGCGGTCTTCATGGTGATGTCGGACCACGGCTTCCACTCGTTCCGCCGCGAGGTCAACCTCAACACCTGGCTGGTGCAGAACGGCTACATGGTCGTGCACGGCCAGAGCGGCGACAAGACGCTGCAGGACCTCTTTGGGCGCGGCAAGTTCTTCGAGGGGGTGGACTGGTCGCAGACGAAAGCCTACGCGGTGGGCCTCGGCCAGATCTACTTCAACCTGCGGGGCCGGGAGGGCCAGGGCATCGTCTCCGCGGGCCAGGAGTACCGGGAGCTCCAGGACGAGATCCGGCAGAAGCTGCTGCCCCTCACCGACCCCGAGACCGGCGAGCGCATCTTCGCCGACGTGTACCGGCGCGACGACATCTACAAGGGCGAGTACATCCAGATGGCGCCCGACCTGCAGGCGGGCTTCCTCGACGGCTACCGGGTGGGCTGGCAGGACACGCTGGGGACGATCCGGCGAGCGGTCGTCGAGAACAACAACAAGAAGTGGTCGGGCGACCACTGCGCGACCGCGAGCGAGATCAGCCACGGGGTCTTCTTCTGCAACCGGAAGATCCCGACCGGCACGCCGAGCATCATGGATCTCGCGCCCACCGTCCTCAAGCTGCTGGAAGCGCCGATCCCCGCGGACTACGACGGCAAGTCCCTCTGGTGAGCCCGGCCCTCCTCCTGCTCCTCGCCCTGGCCGCGGCGCCGCAGGAGCCGCCGGCGGCGCCGGCCACCACCGTCCCGTCCCCGGCCGTGGGACCGACGGACGAGGAAAGGCTCGCGAAGGTCCGGGAGCGCCGCACGGCCCTCGAGCAGGAGCTCACGCGGCTGCGCGGCGAGGAGAAGAGCCTCCTCGGCGAGGTGGAGCAGCTGGAGCTCGAGCTGCAGCTCCGGACCGACGAGCTCACCGAGATCCAGATCTCGCTGAAGCGCACCCGGGCCCTCCTTGACGCGACCGTCGCGCGCGTGCGGCAGCTCGAGGCGAGCCTGGCCGCGGCCCGGCCCGCCCTCGCCGCCCACGCCCGGGCCCTCTACAAGCTCGGGGACATGAGCTACCTCCGACTGCTCCTCTCCATCGACCGCCCTTCCGACTTCTTCCGCGGGTACCGCTTCATCTCCACCCTCGCCCGTCGCGACAACGCGCAGGTGGCCGCCTTCCGCTCCGACCTCGAGGCGCTCACCGCCGAGAAGGCGGAGCTCGAGCGGCGCACGCAGGAGTCGATCGCGCTGCGCACCAGGCTCTCTGCCGCGCGCCGCGCCCTCGACGCTCAGCGGGCGCGCAAGACCGGGCTCCTCACCTCGCTCGTCGAGCGAAAGGAGCTGAACGCCGCCTACGTCGAGGAGCTCGCCGAGGCCGAAAAGCACCTGCAGGAGCTGCTCTCCGGCCTCGGCGGGGGCGAGGTGGCGGTGCCCCTGGGCGCCTTCCGGGGCAGCCTCCCCTGGCCGGTGGAGGGGCGCGTGCGGGCCGGGTTCGGCCGCCGCAAGCACCCGCGCTTCGACACCTACACGATCCACAACGGCCTCGAGATCGAGGTGGCGCCGGGGGCCGAGGTCCGCGCCGTCCACGAGGGCAGGGTCGTCTTCGCGGAGCGTTTCCGCGGCTACGGGCTCATGGTGGTCGTCGACCACGGGGCCAAGCACTACTCGCTCTACGCGCAGCTGGCGGAGGTCGCGGTCGCGCCGGGGCAGGACGTGGCCACGGGTACGGTCCTCGGGACGGCGGAGGCGGCGGGGGCCGACGGTCCGGGCGTCTACTTCGAGATGCGCTTCCAGGGCCGGCCGGAGGACCCTCTGGAATGGCTGCGCCGGCCCTAGCCCGGACTATTCATGAAGTTGCCTTAGCCGGCCCAGGACGGATCATTCACTCGGACCATCGCTCGGCCTCGTGAATGATCCGGGCCAGGCCCCGTCGGGCGGGTCGGGTGGTATCCTGATTCCATGAGCCACCGCACGCGCCTCGTCGTCACCCTCGTCTCCGTGGGATTTGTCGCCTTCTTCGTCGTGGGGGTGCTTCCGCAGCTCGGGCTGGTGCGAGGCGACACCAGCTACGGCCAGCTCGCGATCTTCAACGAGGTGGTGAGCCTGGTGCTCGAAGCCTACGTCGAGCCGGTGAACGTCGACCGCGCGATGGCGGGGGCCCGCCTCGGGATGGCGGACGCGCTCGACGGCGACAGCTCCTACCTCGACGCCGAGGAGTTCCGCCTCTACCAGCAGCCTCCCCGGGAGTCCGACGCCGAGGTCGGCCTCGTGCTCACCCGCCGCTTCTCTTTCGTCATGGTGGTGGCGGCCCGCCCCGGCTCGCCCGCCGACAAGGCGGGCCTGCGTCCAGGCGACATCCTGAAGACGATCGACGAGCGGCACACCCGACCGATGCCGGCCGTGGTGGCCGAGCGGCTGCTGCGGGGCGCCCCCGGGTCGTCGGTGAAGCTCGGGGTCCTCCGCGCGGGCGCCGACCCGTTCGACGCCACGGTCGTGCGCGAGCGGATCCTGCCTGCGGCCCCCGAGGGCCGGATGCTCGAGGGAGGGACGGGCTACGTCAAGATCGCCGATTTCACCGCCGCGACCGCCGAGGACGTGCGGACCCGGGTGGAGACGCTCGAGCGGGGGGGCGCTTCGCGCCTGGTGCTGGACCTGCGCGACGCGGCCTGGGGCGCGCCGGACGACGGAGTGAAGGTGGCCGAGCTCTTCCTGCAGGGCGGTCCGGTGGCGAAGCTCGTGGGCCGGCGCGCGGAAGAGCGGCTGCTGCAGGCCGATGCGGCGCGCTCCGCCTGGAGCGGGCCGCTCGCGGTGCTCGTGGACAACGGCACCGCGGGGCCGGGCGAGATCGTGGCGGCAGCCCTCGCCGACGCCGGGCGCGCGAAGCTCGTGGGCGAGCGCACCTTCGGGCGCGCCGCGGTCTCGAAGGCGGTGCCGCTCCCCGAGGGTGGCCTCGTGCTGACCGTGGCGAAGTACACGTCGCCAAAGGGGACGTCGATCCACGGCCAGGGCCTCGAGCCCTCGGTGCCGGTGGCGACGGAGCGCGAGGAGGACGAGGACGAGCCCGAGAGCGCGCCGCGCCCCGACCGCATCCTCGAGAAGGCCCTCGAGGTCCTGAAGGCCGAGGCCCCGGCGACGAAGGCCGCCGCGTAGCATTCACTCGGACCATCGCTCGGCCTCGTGAATGATCCGGGGGTCAGCGCACGAGCTTCTTCAAGCCCTTGCCGGCCGCGAAGCGCGGCCAGCGCCGGCCGGGAACCCTCATGGCCTGCCCGGTGTGAGGGTTGTAGGCCGCGCGCGGCTTGCGGCGGCTCACGAGGAATGTTCCGAAGTCCACGAGCTTCACCGCCTCGCCCTTCTTGAGCGACCGGACCACCTGCTCGAGGATCCCGTCGAGGGCGCGCAGGACGTCGGCCTTCGTGAGGCCGGTGTCCCGCGCGACCCGGGCGACAAGCTCCGCCTTGTTCACGCCTTCTCCTAGGGCACGACCTCGAGCGGGGCCTCCTGGACGAGGTCCTTCTTCGCGATCTTGTCCGTGACCTTGAGCTGGACGACGTACTTGCCGGCCTCGAAACCGGCGAGGGCGAGAGGGCCGACCGAGGAGCCGGCGAACTCCGTCTCGATCGGGTTCGGAGGCGCCTTGGCGATCGGAGTCTTTCCGTCCTTCAGGATGCTGACCATCGCGACGGCGTCGGCTTTGCCCGTCGCGGGGTCCAGCCTGAGGTCGTAGACCTGGTAGAAGAGCTCGAGCTGGTCGGCCTTGTGGGAGATCCCGCCGAAGGTGGGAATCAGCCGCACGCGGCCGAGCTCGAACGCGGCGAAGGGGTGCTCGGGGCTCGAGGCGCCCCCCGGCAGGTCCTCGATCGCACGCACGACGAGGAGGGCGCCCGACATCACCTTGGCGACGCTCCCGTCGGGTGCCGTCTCGACCTTCGAGAAGTCGGGCACCTCGACCGGGGTCGACGTGAGCGACGCCTTGCCGCCCTTCACGTCCACGGCGCCGGCCTTGAGCGTGTACCTGCCCGGCCGGAGTCCCAGCTTGAAAGAGGCCACGAACGCGCCGTCCGCGCCGACCGGCACGCTCATCGTCTGCTCCGTCCAGCCCGCCTCCTTCCCGTCCTCGGCCAGGGCACCCGCCGCCACCGAGACGTTGACGCTCTTCGCCCCCCCGCTCTCCGCGACGGCGAGGCCGCCCGCCTCGCCACGGATCAGCCCCAGGAGCGCCGTGCCGCCGTCCGCCACCTTGAGGTAGGACGCCCGCACCGCCACCGGGAAGTCCTCTCGGGGCTGCTTGAAGAGCGCTCTCGCGGCCGTGTCCCTCGGCAGGAGGTCGGCGAGCTTCACCAGCCGCCCGTCCTTGCCCATGCGGTAGTCGATGTTGGGCTGCAGGACCTTCGAGGCGGCGATGCGGTCCATCTGCGCGGTGAGGCCGCCCACGCCGCGGCACTCGGCGTCGAACGCGATCACGGCCTTGCCCCCCTGGAAGGTGCGCCCCGGCTTGTCCCGGTAGGTCCACGTCTCGGGCACGCGGATGCCCGGCGTCTGGCTGGCCTCCTGCTGCACCTCGTCGGGCTTGCCGAGCAGGATGAAGACCCGCCCGCAGTCCGACGTCGAGCCCGGCTGGGCGGGGAGACGGTACGCCTGGTCGGCGGCGGCGCGGGCCTTCGCGTAGTCCGCCTGGAACTCGTTCTCCGGCGTCGCGAGATCGGCGTCGCGGCGAGCCCAGAAGATCTTCTGGAACTCGAGCCGGTCCGGCTTCTCCTTGAGCCCCTTGTAGGTCTTCTCCTCGTCCGCGAGCAGGATCGGGCGGACGTCGTCGAGCCACTTCTTGTCTTCCTTGTCCAGTTTCTGGGCAGCCGCGAGCCCCGGGGAAAGAAGGACCAGGGCCAGGATCGCGTCACGGCTCGAGCGGATGCGCATCGCGTTGTCTCCTTGCTACTTCAGGGGATTGATTTTACGCGCCCGCCCGTGTGCCCACAACGCCCCCCCCAGGGGGCGATCGGGAGGGGGGTGCCTGGACGGCACGCTCCGTGCTAGTGTCTCCCTTCGTGCGGATCTCGACCCGGCTCGTCTCATCCACCGTCGCGGCGCTCGTCGCGACGCTCGGCATCACAGCCGCCCCGCCGGCGGCCGCGGCCGCGCGCCGGACGCGGCTCGCGACCCGCCCGGCTCTTCCCCGGGTCATCCTGCCCGCGAGCGCGTCGGCGTGGGACCAGGCGGTCGGCCTGGCCGCGAGCAACGGGCTCGGCCGCGCGCAGGGAGCGGTCGTGGCGATGGACCCGCGCACCGGCCGCGTCCACGCGCTCGTGAACCCGGCGCTCGGCATCCAGCGGGCCTTCCAGCCCTGCTCGGTCTTCAAGATCGTCGTGGGGATCGCCGGCCTCTCGGAAGGCGTGATCACGCCCGACACGGTCTACCGCTGCAACAAGGGATGCTGGATGTGGGCGGGCCACGGGCCGATCGACTTGCGGCGCGCGCTCGCCGTGTCGTGCAACCCGTACTTCGAGTGGGTCGGCGAGCAGCTCGGCTACGACAAGGTCCAGCGCTACGCGCACCTGCTCGGGCTCGGGGAGCCCTCGGGCATCAACCTGACCGGGGAATCCGCGGGGGTCGTGCCCGCCTTCGTCCGGCCGGAGGCGGTGGGCCACCTCTCCAGCCACGCGGAAGGCATCGCGACCTCGGCGGTGCAGCTCGCCGTCCTGATCTCGGCGACGATCAACGGCGGTGTCATCCTGAAGCCGCAGGTGAGCGGCCCGGAGGGCTTCGCGGCCCTCGAGCGGTGGCGGCTGCCGGCGACGACGCGGTTCGAGGGTCTCGCCGCGGGCTTCGCCGGCGCGGTCAACGAAGGCAGCGCGAGCGCCGCGTTCGACGCCGAGGTGGCGGTGGCCGGCAAGACCGGCACCTGCTCGGCGCTCGGCTGGTTCGCGTCCTACGCCCCGGCGGAAAGCCCGGAGCTGGTGGTAGTGGTCTTCCTCAAGCGCGGCAGCGGCCACGGCGCTTCCGCCGTGGCCGGCCGCATCTTCCGCGAGCTGTTCGGCGGCGGTTCCGGAGCGACCGCCGCCGGCATGCCCTAGACCGACGGCTTCTCCAGCTCGATCGTGAGGGCGGTCGGCTCGCCGGGGGCGATCTCCACCTCGCGGTCGACTGTGCGGAAGCCGGGCCGCACGACCTCGATCCGGTGCCGTCCCGGCGCGAGCTTCAGCGAGGTCGCCTCGCGGGCCGAGCCGCGGAAGGCACCGTCCACGTAGACCGAAGCGTCGTCCGGACGAACCTTCAGCTCGAGCCGGCCACCCACGGCGACCGCGTCGTCCCTCTCTGTGCGCGCCTCGTCCTGCGTCCAGCGCTGCTCCTGCTCGCGCTCGCGGCTGATCTCGCTCTCGCGGGCGTCCTTCGAGAGGTCTTCGAAGGACTCGCCCTGACCCTTCTGCATGTCGTAGTGCAGCTTCAGCGTCGACTCGGGGGCGACGTACACCCTCACGCGGTGCGTCTTGTAGCCCTCGAGCTTGAGCGCGATCTCGTGACGGCCCGGCGAAACGTTGAGGCGCTGGAAGAGCCCGTCGAAGTCGTCCACGGCGCCGGCGTAGTAGCCGTCCACGTAGACGCGCGCCTCGGACGGATCCACGAGCACCCGGACGGCCCCGCTCTCGTGCTCCACGTAGTGGTAGACGGCGCCGCCGCCTCCCCAGGCCCACGGATAGCCGTAGTAGCCGCCGTACCAGCCGTAGGAGCCGTAGGGCCACCACGAGCCCCAGTACCCGGGGTAGTAGCCGGGGTAGTACCCGCCGCCCCAGCCGTAGCCCGGATAGCCGGGGTAGTAGCCGCCTCCCGAGCCGTGACCGGTCCCCGCGCGAGGGTGCCGCCGCTCAGCCGTCGAGGGCGAGTAAGAGCCGGTGCCGGAGCTCGAGCCACCGCTGTGGTCGGAGCCGGAGCTCGAGCCGCCGCCGCTGGACTGGACGCCGGGAGACGGATGGCTGCCGCCCCCGCCCGAAGAGCCGCCGCCCCCGCCACCGCGCGGGACGGCGTGATCCTGTGCCCGAAGAGTCGGGGCGAGCACCAGGCTCGCCGCGAGGAACAGATACGTGGGCCGAGCGGTCATTGTGGCCTCCGTGGTCGTACGGCAGAACGCCGCCCTTGACCCCTGCAACGCGCGTGCCCAGATGCCCTTCAGGGGCCTCGTCCACAACTCGTTGCTCCGAGACGAGTTGCCGAGGGTGAGCCGGCGCTCCACACCCGGCAACCGTCTCCATCCGGGGACAACCCGCAGCGTCATGCGGACACGCTCCCTATATACTCCCCCGGCGTGACCACCGCGTCCAGAGAGTCCCCTGCGGGGAGAGTGCTCGTCTCCTGCGGAGAGCCCTCGGGCGACCTCTACGCGGGCGACCTCGTCCGCCACCTCCGCGACCTTGCGGACGTCGAGGTCTTCGGCCTCGGTGGCGACCGTCTCGAGGCCGAGGGCGGCCGCCTCCTCGCCCACGTCCGGGACCTGGCCGTGGTGGGCCTCCTCGAGGTGCTCCGACACATCCGCCGCCTGAGCGCGGTGTTCCGCTCGGTCCTCGAGGAAGTGGACCGGGAGCGTCCGGGCGTTGCGGTGCTCGTGGACTACGCCGACTTCAACCTGCGCCTCGCCCGCGAGCTCAGGAGGCGCGGGATCCCCGTCGTCTACTACGTCTCGCCGCAGGTGTGGGCGTGGCGCCCCGGGAGGATCCGCGCGATCCGGGAGAACGTCGCGCACATGGTCGTCATCTTCCCCTTCGAGGAGCCGCTCTACCGCGAGCGCGGCGTGCCGGTCACCTTCGTGGGCCACCCGCTCGTCGACCTCGTGCGTCCCGCGGAAGACCGTGCCGCGTTCCTCGCCGCGCAGGGGCTCGACCCCACGCGACCGGTGGTGGCCGTGCTGCCGGGCAGCCGGCCGCAGGAGGTCGAGCACAACCTGCCGCCGATCGCGGGCGCCCTGCGCCTCCTCCGGGCGCGGCGGGCCGAACTTCAGCTCGTTCTCGCGGTGGCCCCCAGCCTCGACCCGGCCCTCTTCGACCGGGCACTGGCGGGGCTGCCGGTCGCCCGGGTCGCCGGCCACTCGCACGCCCTCCTGGGCGCCGCTTCGGCCGGCATCGTGGCCTCGGGTACCGCGACGGTCGAGGCCGCTCTCATGGACCTTCCGATGGTGGTCGTCTACCGGCTCTCGCCGATAACGTACGCGCTCGGCCGCCCCTTCGTCAGGGTGCCGCACTACGCGATGGCCAACCTGATCGCTGGAAGGGAGGTCGTCAAGGAGCTGATTCAGAGCGACTTCCGTCCCGAGTCGGTGACCCGTGAGGTCCTCGCGCTGCTCGAGGAGCCGGGCCGGCGGGATCGCGTGAAGGAAGGCCTCGCCGAGGTCCGTGCGCGCCTCGGCCCGCCGGGCGCCTCGGCCCGGGCGGCCGCGATCGTGGCCCGCGTGCTGTCGTCTGGCAAAAAAGCTTGACAGAAAGAGAGGTTATATGTGACTTTCTGAAGTGGATTCTAGGTTGAAGAGGTCGCAATGAAGATGAGCAGCTACGGAGTCGTGGCGCTGGCGTTCATCCTGGTGGGGTGCCACACCATCACGGAGGAGTTGCCGACACAACCCACGACGACACCCGCCTCCCCGATCCTCACAGTGCCGATCCCCAAGATCCCGCTGGGCACACCCTCTCCGAGCCCGACGGCGACCCCGAAGCCCACGCCCTCGCCCACCCCCACGCCCGCGCCGACACCCACCCCCACGCCACCCCCGAGCACCGGCGGGTGTGGCAAGCCCTTGCCGCCGGGCATCTCGCGGATGAACACCAAGATCCACCTCAGGGGCCCGGCCCACTGGACGCTCGACACCACGCCCCTCGTCAAGGACGGGACTACTGCCGGCAGGTCGGCTTCACCGACGGTCGCGGTGAGTGCGCCGTCCGTCCAGAGGGCTCGCCAGACCGGTCGGCCTGCGAGGCGTACGCCATCGGCAGCGCGGACGACACCGGCCGCCCGGGGCCGACCTGGTACAGGAACGGCGCGCTCTGCAACGGGACCGACTGCGAGAACCACCCCGACAACCAGTACCTGCTCTGGGCGAACCTGAGCGGCCGCTACGAGGCGTGCACCAAGGACGACGTGTGCGGCGCGGTGCAGGTCGACAAGTGAGCCTCCTCACCGGCGGCCTTGACAGCCGCCGGCCGCGCGTGTGAGCGTGTCCCCGTGACGAGAGGTTCCACGACGAAGGCGCTCGGGGCCGCGCTCGCCGTGTCCTGCCTGCTGGCCTGGGCCTGCGGTTCGCTGTCGAACGACACTCCGACGCAGCCCGAACCGACCTCTCCGACCGCCGCTCCGGTGCCCACGCCCGACCCGCACCCGACGCCCACGCCGATCTTCGGCGCGCCCGGACCCAGCGCTACGCCGACCCCCGACCCGAGCGCCAGCCCGACGCCGGACCCGAGCGCCCCGGGGGAGGGCGCCAGCGAGTGCGGGAGCCCGACCCCGCCCGCTCTCTCCAAGATGAACGTCAAGGTGCACCTCCGAGTCGGCGAAGCGTGGGTGCTCGACTCCACGCCTCTCGTCGGGCCGGACGCGGCGTACTGCGCGAAGATCGGCTTCACCGACGGGCGCTCGGTCTGCCCGGTCCGGCCCGAGGGCAACCCGCAACGCCAGGCCTGCGAGCTCTACATCACGGGCCGAGCGGCCGACACGGGCCGCCCGGGGCCGACCTGGTCCCTCGACGACCGCTTCTGCACGGGACGCGCAAGCGGCTGCGAGAACCACCCCGACAACCAGTACCTGCTCGTGGCCTATCGGGGGGGGCAGTACAAGGCCTGCGGCCGGAACGGCGTCTGCGGCCAGGTCGACGTCGACAAGTAGCCGTCGGCTTGACAGGGCGGGCCCCATGTGTGAGCGTGCCCGCATGCCACGCGACCGGCTGAAGCGTGCCGCCCTCGCCCCGCTCGTGGCCGCCATACTCGTCGTGGCCTCGTGCAGCGGCGACGGGAAGACGCCCACGCCATCCGAGCCCCTACCCGACGCGGCGTCCCTGATCCCCACTGCGCCCGCGCCGCAGCCGACGCCGACGCCCACTCCCGGGCCCGTGCCCGACGAGGACCCGATCGCGGCACCCCCCGACGGCGGCAACGACGGGGAAGTCAGCGGGCAGTGCGGCGAGCCGCCGCCACCGCCCGTCTCGCGGATCAACGTCAAGGTGCACGCGCGTCTGACCGACCGCGCCGTTCTCGACGCGACCCCGCTCGTCGGCCCGGACGCCGCCTACTGCCGGCTGGTCGGCTTCACCGACGGCCGATCGTTCTGCGCCGTGCGGCCGGAGGGATACCCCGACCGGCAGGCCTGCGAGGCCGCGCTCGTGGGCCAAGCCGACGACACCGGTCGGTACGGGCCCACCTGGTCGGCGAACGGGAAGCGCTGCGACGGGCCCGACGGCGGGGTCTCGTGCCTCAACCACCCCGGACAACCAGTACCTGGCGTTCGCCTACGGCACCGGCGTCTTCCGGGCCTGCGCCGCGAGCGGGGTCTGCGGGCAGATCGCGCTGCCGTGAGTCGATGCTAGAATCCCGGCCACCGCGCACGACTCCCGGCCGGAGGGGTTGATGGCCAAGCGAATCCTGGTCGTGGACGACGACGAGAACATCCTGAGCCTCGAGCGCACGATCCTCGAGCAGAAGGGCTTCCACGTCACGACCGCGGCCGGCGGCGAGGACGCGCTCAAGCTGCTCAAGGAGCAGGCCTTCGACCTCGTGCTCCTCGACGTCATGATGCCGGACAAGGACGGATTCGAGGTCTGCCGCCTGATCAAGCAGGACGCGCGCACGAAGACGATCCCCGTCATCTTCCTGACCGCGAAGGGCGGCGGCGAAGCGCTCGCCGAGGGCTTCGAGTCGGGCGCCGTCATGTACATCAACAAGCCCTTCACCGCCAACAAGCTGCTCACCATCGTCAACACGATGCTGGAGCAGGCCGAAGCGGCGCAGTAGACCGACGACCCGAGACGCCCACACCGCGGGCGCCCGGTGGCAACGGGCTGAAGGGGACGCGATCAGATTGATCATGCGATGGGGATTGGCGAGCCCGCGGGCTTCGTAGTCCTGCGCCCGGGGACTGGCGAGTGGCGCCCGGCTTCGTCATCGAACCACCCGGGGACTGGCGAGCATCGAGGCTACGGCAGTTGCCGGCGTTCTTTGAGATGGGGGGCTCCCGCCCCCCAAACCCCCTGGCTGGCCTCAAGCCGACGGATCGGTTAAAGGCTCTCGAACCTCGTGAGCTTCTCGAAGGCGCGGTAGCGCTCGTCGATCTCCGGGCGGGTGAGCTTCAGCAGCCGGTCGAGGCTGAAGGCCTCGACGCAGAAGGAGGCCAGGGTGCTGCCCATGATCACGGCGCGGCGCAGGTCGGCGTCGCCCTCCTGCCCGGTGCTCGCGAGGTAGCCGAGGAAGCCGCCGGCGAACGTGTCGCCGGCCCCGGTGGGGTCGAACACCACCTCGAGTGGCAGCGCGGGCGCGGCGAAGGAGCCCGCCTCGCTGAACATGAGGACACCGTGCTCGCCCTTCTTCACGACCAGGGTGCGCGGACCCATGGCGCGGATCGCCCGCGCCGCCTTCACGAGGTTCCACTCCCCGCTGAGATCGCGCGCCTCCTGGTCGTTGATGAGGAGGATCTGCACCTGCTCGAGGGTCTTCCGCACCTCGGCCGGCTTGCCGTGGATCCAGAAGTTCATGGTGTCGCAGGCCACGACCCGGGGCCGCTCGACCTGGTCCAGGACCTGGCGCTGCAGGACGGGGTCGATGTTGCCGAGGAAGACGACCTCCGACCCCCGGTAGCGGGCGGGGATCTTCGGCTGGAAGAACTCGAAGACGTTGAGGTCGGTGCAGATCGTGTCGCGGGAGTTGAGGTCGAGCGAGTACGGCCCTGCCAGTGGAAGGTCTTCCCCTCCATCCGCTCGAGGCCCTCGAGGTCGATGGGCCGGCCCCGGAAGGCGGCGAGCTGCTCCTCCCCGAAGTCGTGGCCCACGACCCCGACGACGTTGACCGGGCTGAAGAAGGAAGCGGCCACCGAGAAGAAGGACGCGCTGCCGCCGAGCACGCGCTCGGCCCGGCCGAAGGGCGTCTCGACGGTGTCGTAGGCGACGCTTCCGACGACGAGGATGGACATGTCTCTCCCGCTACTTCATGTACCGGCCGACGATCGGCTCGAGCTCGCGCTTGATCGCTTCCGGCACGAGCTCGGGTGGCGTGATGAGCGCGAACTTGAGGGCGGTCGCGCACTCGCAGTCGCGGGGGACGGGCAGGCGCCGGACCGCCGCCCGCAGCACGCCTTTCGCCGTCTCCGCGTTCTTCCCCAGGACGCCCATGATCTGCTCGGCGGTCACCGCGTCGTGGTCGGGGTGCCAGCAGTCGTAGTCCGTCACCATGGCGAGCGTCGAGTAGCAGATCTCGGCCTCGCGCGCGAGCTTCGCCTCCTGGAGGTTCGTCATGCCGATGAGGTCCGCGCCCCAGGAGCGGTAGAGCGCGGACTCGGCGAGGGTCGAGAACTGCGGCCCCTCCATGCACACGTAGGTCCCGCCCACGTGGTGAGTCGCCCCCGCGTCCGCGCAGGCGTCGGCCATCACCTTCGTCAGGTTGCGGCAGAAGGGATGCGCGAACGCCACGTGGGCCACGAGTCCGCGGCCGAAGAACGTCGACTTCCGCTGCTGGGTGCGGTCGATGAACTGGTCGGGCACGACCACGTGGAGCGGCGCGTAGCGCTCCTTGAGCGAGCCCACCGCGGAGACCGAGAGGATGCACTCCACGCCGAGCGTCTTCATCGCGAAGACGTTGGCCCGGAAGTTCAGCTCGTGGGGCAGGATCCGGTGTCCCCGGCCGTGGCGGGGCAGGAACGCGACCCGGCGATTCTCGAGCGAGCCCACCATCAGGCTGTCCGACGGCGGTCCGAAAGGGGTAGGAACGGAGACCTCGCGGACGTCCGTGAAGCCCTCCATCTGGTAGAGGCCGGTGCCGCCGATGATGCCGATCTCGGCCCGCTCGCCCATGCCCGTGTCCTCTCCGGCGTTCTCGCCGCGGCCACAGGAGCCCCGCGTGGCCTCCGGGCCGAACCGCGATACTATGCCGTCCCGATCCGGCCGGGCAAACCGCCGGCCGAACCATCCGAACCATGCGCTTCCGCTCGAGCGGCCTCGCCGACCGGCTCGTCGCGCGGCGGCGATCCTCCCCCCTGGCCGCTACCGCTTCGCCCGCTCCTTGAGCTCGAGGAGCACGCCGAGCGCGCCCTTCGGGTGCACGAAGGCGACGCGGCAGCCTCCCGCCCCGACCCGCGGCGACTGGTCGAGGAGCGGCACGCCCCGGGCCTTCATCTCGGCGAGGACCGCGTCGAGGTCGTCCACGAGGACGCAGACGTGGTGGAGGCCCGAGCGCTTCTCGAGGAAGCGCGCGATCACCGACGACGGGTCGGTGGGCTCGAGCAGCTCGAGGTGCGACTCGCCGACCGGCAGGAACGCGACCCGCACCTTCTCGGTCGGGACGTCGTGGGTCTCCTCGACCCGGAAGCCCAGCGCCTCGTAGGCGGCGATCGCCTCGTCGAGCGCGGCACCGCGATGCCGAGGTGGTCGATCTCGAGGTGCTTCATGCGAGCCCCATCCTCTCCACGATCGCGTCGGCGGCGGTGAAGGGGTCAAGGGCACCGCTCCGCCAGCCGCTCCACGGTGCGCTCGAGCTCCTCGGGCGCCATCACCTGGCGGAACACGTGCCCCATCACTCTCGTGCGCACCGCGTCCTCCAGCTGCCGCCGCAGCCGGGCCCGTCGCTTCGCCTCGAGGGCGCCGGACTCCGATGCGTGCCGGCGGAAGCTCTCGACCGCCTCGAGGAGCGCCGTCGGTGCCCTCGTCGCGCGTCGCCACCGTCTTCACGATGGCGGGAGGGAGGCCGTCCGTGGCCGCGAGCGAGAGCATCGACTCGATCTCGGCCACCACGCGCTCCACCCCGTCGCGGTCGGCCTTGTTCACCACGAAGACGTCGGCGATCTCCATGATTCCGGCCTTGAGCGCCTGCACCTCGTCGCCGAGGCCGGGGACGAGCACGACCAGGCTCACGTCGGCGGTGCCCACGATCTCGACCTCGTCCTGCCCGACCCCGACCGTCTCGACCAGGATCACGTCCTTGCCGGCGGCGGAGAGGACCGTCAGCGCCTGGTCGGTGGCGGCGGCGAGGCCGCCCAGGTGGCCCCGCGTGGCCATCGAGCGGATGAAGACGCCGGGGTCGGTGGCGTGCGCCTGCATGCGGATCCGGTCGCCGAGGATGGCCCCGCCGCTGAAGGGCGAGGTCGGGTCCACCGCGACGATGCCCACCGTCCGGCCCTGCCTCCGCAGGTGGGCGGTCAGGCGGTCCACGAGGGACGACTTGCCGGCGCCGGGCGGGCCGGTGACGCCCGACGACGAGCGCCCGTCCGGCGTGGGGAAAGAGCGCGGCGAGGAGCGCCCTCGCCTCGGGAAGGCCGTCCTCGACGAGGCTGATCGCGCGGGCCACGGCCCGCGTGTCGCCGGCGCGCACCCCGGCCACGTCGGGCGCGGGAGCGGCCGCCGCCACTAGCGCACCACCGGCCGCAGGTGCAGCAGCTGGCGCGCGATCACCAGGCGCTGGACCTCGCTCGTGCCCTCGCCGATGGTGCCGATCTTCGCGTCGCGCAGGTACCGCTCGACCGGGTAGTCCTTGACGTAGCCGTAGCCGCCGTGGATCTGGATCGCCTCGAGCGCTATCTCCACCGCGGCCTCGCTGGCGAAGAGCTTGGCCATCGAGGACTCGGCGGTGTGCGGCTTGCCCCGCGTCCGCCATCGCCGCCGCGCGCAAGGTGAGGAGCCGCGCCGCCTCGGTCTTCGTGGCCATCTCGGCGATCTTGAACTGGATGGCCTGGAAGTCGGCGATCGGGTGGCCGAACTGCTTCCGCTCGCGGGCGTAGCGCATCGAGGCCTCGAGGGCGGCCCGCGCGATCCCCACCGAGAAGGCGGCGATGCCCACGCGCCCCTTGTCGAGGATCTTCAGGGTGTCGACGAAGCCCATGCCCTCGCGGCCGACAGGTTCGCGGCGGGAACGCGGCAGTCCTCGAAGACGAGCTCCGACGTGTCCGAGGAGCGCACGCCGAGCTTGTCCTCCTTCTTCCCGGCGCGGAAGCCGGGCGTCCCCCGCTCGACCACGATCGCGGAGATGCCCTTCTTGCCGGCGGCGCGATCGGTCACCGCCATGACCACCGCGGTGTCGGCGATCCGGCCGTTGGTGATGAAGCTCTTCGAGCCGTTCAGGACCCAGCTGCTCCCCGTCGCGCACCGCGGTCGTCCGCATGCCGCCCGCGTCCGAGCCCGAGCCGGGCTCGGTGAGCCCCCAGCAGCCCACCTTCTCGCCGCGGGCGAGGGGCGGGAGGAAGCGGCGCTTCTGCTCCTCGGTGCCGGCGAGGTTGATGTGGGCCGAGCACAGGCCGTGGTGGGCGGCGAGGGAAAGCGCCACTCCGGCGTCCGCCCGGGCGAGCTCCTCCATCACGATCGCCCAGTCGAGGGTCTTGAGGCCCGATCCCCCGTACTCCTCGGGCCAGCAGCAGCCGGCGAGCCCCAGCTCCCCGAGCTTCGCGAACACCTCGCGCGGGAACTCCTGCTTCTCGTCCCACTCGCGCGAGTGGGGCGCGAGCTCCCTCTCGGCGAAGTCGCGCACCGTCTTGCGGAGGAGCGCCTGCTCCTCGCTCAGCTCGAAGTCCATGGCGTTCATGGTATACCGCCCCTGCCATGCGCCGTCTCGCCCTCCGTGCCGCTCTCGCCGCCGCGGTCGCTCTGGCGGCCCTCGCCGCCTGGGTGTGGGTCGGGCTGCCCGCGCGCTCCGACGTCCGCACGCTCGCGGCGGAGACCCCGGCGCGGACCCGCCTCATGGAGCAGCGGGAGGAGGAGGCCAAGGCGAAGGGGCGCCGGGCGCGGGTCGTGCAGTCGTGGGTCCCGCTCTCCCGCGTCTCGCGCCACCTCATCCACGCGGTGCTCGCCTCGGAGGACCAGGGCTTCTTCGGGCACGAGGGCGTCGACTGGAAGGCCATCGAGGAGTCGATCGAGAAGAACGTCGAGAAGGGGCGCTTCGCGCGCGGGGGCAGCACGATCACCCAGCAGCTCGCCAAGAACCTGTACTTCGGCACGCGGAAGAGCCTCGTCCGCAAGGCGCGCGAGCTCGTCGTGACGCGGTGGCTGGAGGCGGACCTCCCGAAGGCCCGCATCCTCGCCCTGTACCTCAACCTGATCGAGTGGGGCGACGGCGTCTACGGGTGCGAGGCGGGCGCGCGCTCACTGGTACGGCAAGCCGGCGTCGGATCTGTCGGCCGACCGAGGCCGCCGGGCTCGCGGCGATGATCCCGAACCCGCGGCGCCTCAACCCGCAGGTGAACGCCGCCCGGCACGAGCGGGCCACGCGCCGGGTGCTGTGGCTCATGGCACAGGCCGGCTACATCGGCCGCGACGTGGCCGGCCTCGGCGCGGAGCCGCCGCCGGAGCCGGTGGCCGAGGACGAGGAGCCTCTCCCGGAGGCTCCCGCGGAGGCAAAGGCGACGCCGACTCCTGTCGCGCCGGGCGACGCCACCCCGGTCGAGCCACTGCCGACTCCGACCGTCGCCCCCCCGGACGTCGCGCCCCCGGACCCCGTCCCCGCCGAGGCCCCCACGCCGCCCCCTCCCGCGGCCCGCTGACACCGCTCCGATCGGCGGTCCGGGGGTTGTACCATTCGGTGCATGAAGCTCTCCGCCCTGCTCGTGTCCGACTACATGACGCCGAACCCGATCGTCGTCGAGCCCGAGGACCCTCTCATGCGCGCGCTCGAGATCATCCGGCTGCGGGGCGTGAGGCGTCTGCCCGTGACCGTGGGCGGCATGCTGGTCGGCCTCGTCACGGAGGGCGACCTCAAGCGCGCGGAGCCCTCGACGCTGACCGACTCCGAGGCCGACTTCAACCGCGTGATGGAGGAGACCCCGATCTCGCGCATCATGATCCAGAACCCGGTGACCACCACCGCGGACACCCCCCTCCTCGAGGCGGCCGACATCCTGCTCAACACCAAGTACGGCGCGCTGCCCGTCGTGGCCGGCGGCCACGTGGTGGGGATCCTGACGGACAACGACCTCATCCGGGCCCTCGTGGACGTCTTGCGGGAGGCGAAGGGCACGCAGGGCTGAGCCGCCTTGTCCGCCGCTCGCGAGGACGCCGACGTCGAGACCTCGTCCGAGGGGTACGCCCGGCGCTTCGCGGGCCCGGTCGGCCGCTTCTTCCTCGACCGGCAGGCGGAGTCGACGCTGGCCCTGCTTCGGCCCTTCCCCGGCGCCGCGTCCTCGACGTGGGCGGCGGTCACGGCCAGGTGACGGGGCCGCTCGTGGCCGCCGGTCACGCCGTGACCGTCCTCGGCAGCGACGCTTCGTGCGAGGCGCGGGTCCGCGAGTGGACGGGGACGGGCCGCGCGCGCTTCGTCTCCGGCGACCTGCTCGCCCCGCCGTTGCCCGACCGCTCGCTACGACGTCGTCCTCTCCTATCGCCTGCTGCCCCACGTGGCGCCGGTGGCCCGAGCTCGTGGCGAGCGCTCGCCGCCTCGCCCGCGCCGCGGTCGTCGTCGACTACCCGACGCGGCGCAGCGTCAACGCCGCGGCCGATCTCCTCTTCGGCCTGAAGAAGGGAGTCGAAGGGAACACGCGACCCTTCACCGTCTTCCGCGACGCGGAGATCGAGGGAGCGTTCGCCGAGCACGGCTTCGCACCCACCGGACGACGGCCGCAGTTCTTCTTCCCGATGGCCCTCCACCGGGGACTCCGGTCGGCGGGACTCGCCCGGGGCCTCGAGGGCGCGGCCTCGGCGCTCGGCCTGACCCGGGCTCTCGGCTCCCCCGTCATCCTGAGGCTCGAGCGCCGTGGCTGAGCCCGCCTCCGCGCGCGAGTGGGCGGTGGCGCTCTTCCGCCGCTCGGTCCTGAAGCAGCGGAAGCTCGCCGAGGTGAAGGAGATGCTCGGCCCCACGGCGGGGCTCCGCTGCCTCGACCTCGGCTCCGACAACGGCGTCGTGAGCCTGCTCCTGCGGGAGGGAGGCGGCTCGTGGGCCTCCGGCGACCTCACCGAGGAGGCGGTCTCCTCCATCCGCTCCCTCGTCGGCGAGGACGTCCACCTCGTCCGCGGGGATCGCCTGCCCTTCGCCGACGCGAGCTTCGACCGCGTCGTCGTGGTGGACATGCTCGAGCACGTGAGCGACGACGCGGCTTTCGCCGCCGAGCTCGCGCGGGTGACGAAGCCGGGCGGGCTCCTCGTCGTCAACACGCCGCACCTCAAGCGGACGGCGCTCCGGCGCCTGCGCCACGCCCTCGGCCAGACCGACGAGAAGCACGGGCACCTCCGCCCCGGCTACACCCCGGATCGGCTGCGGGAGCTGCTCGCCCCCGCCTTCGCGCTGGAGCGCCACCGCACCTACTCGCGCTTCTTCTCGGAGGCGGTGGACACCGCCCTCAACTGGGGCATGGAGCGCCTCGGCAAGAAGTCCTCGGCCAAGGGGATGGTGGTGACGGGCGACGACCTCGCCCGGCACCGTAGGACGTTCCGGGCCTACTCGGCGGTCTACCCGCTGGTGTGGGCGATCACGCGCCTCGACGCCCTCGTCCCCGCCTCGGGCTACATGCTGATCGCCGCCGCTCGGCGTCGCCGGGGCTAGATCCCCACCTGGTCGATCGTCGAGAGCAGCCGGTCCAGGAACGTCACCTGCGCCGGGTGGAGGAGGAAGCGCGCCCGGTCGATCGCCACGAACTTCGCCTCGTCCACTTCCTTCTGGTCGATGCGGGGGGCCGCGTCCTCGGGGGCGGGACCGGTGAAGCCGTGGATGCGCTTGCGGCTGCGCGCGAGGTCGACGCTCCCGATCGAGTGCAGCGGCCCGGCCGTGACGCCCGTTTCCTCCTCGGTCTCGCGCCGGGCCGCGGTCTCGAGGTCCTCGCCGGGGTTGGTGCGGCCCTTGGGGATGCTCCACGGGGCGCGGCGGTTGTAGGGGCCCCAGGGGTGCACGATCAGCACCTCGAGCTTCCCGCCGTTGCGCCGGTAGAGCAGCGTCCCCGCGGACTCGATCACCGTCCCGTCCTCCGCGACTCCTTGTCCTCGTACATGCGCTTGTCCGCGAGCCGGATGAGCGCCTCCTTGGTCGTGGCCTCCTGCGGGTAGGTGGCGACGCCGAGCGAGACGCCGAGCCGGGCGTTGATGCCCTCCTCCTGCAGGAAGGTGTGGCCCTCGACGAGGCGGCGGAGCTTCTCCGCGAGCACCCGGGCCGAGGGGCCGTCGGTCTGGGGCAGGATGACCACGAACTCGTCGCCGCCGTAGCGGGCCGGGATGTCGGTCTCGCGAACCGCGGCGCGGATCAGGAATCCCACCTCGCGAAGGGTGCGGCTGCCCCGCAGGTGCCCGTACTGGTCGTTGATCGGCTTGAAGCGGTCGAGGTCCACGAAGAGAAGCGACAGCGTCGAGCCGTAGCGGTTGACGAGCTTCAGCTCGCGCTCGAGCGCCTGGTGGAAGTAGCGGAAGTTGTGGAGGGGCGTGACCTCGTCGGTGATCGACAGCTGGCGCGTCTTCTGGTAGAGGCGCACGTTCTCGAAGGCGAGGGCCACCGCGTCGGCGAGCGGCTGGAGCCGGGCGAGGGTGCCCTCGTCGAAGGCTTCGTCCTGGGAGGAACCGAGGGCGAGGACGCCGATCGCCCGATCGCGGGAGCTGAGGGGGAAGAGCGCGTACGAGCGCAGCCCCTCCTCGAGGAGGCGCATGTCCTCGAGGTAGCGGTGCTCGTGCACGAGGTTCCTCTGCAGCACGGGCCGGTTGTTGAGGGCGACGAAGCCGGGCCCGCTTCCCACGACCGGGAGGACGCCGCCGAGCCCCCAGGACGTGCCCTCGGGGTGGCTCACCATCTCGATGTAGTCGCCCGTGTCGTTCACGAAGCCGCAGGCCAGGCGGTCGAACGGCTGGAGGGCCTGCAGCTCCGCGGCGAACGCGGGGACGATGGCGGCGAGCTCGCTCCCGGACGTGGCGGCGGCGGTGATCCGGCGGACCACCTCCGCCGCGGGCCGACGCCGCCCGCAGCTCCGCGAAGAGGCGCACGTTCTCGAGGCCGGTCCCGACCTGCTTGCCGAGCACCTCCAGCAGCTCGCCGTCGAGC
Organism: uncultured Acidobacteriota bacterium; assembly: GCA_963697835.1. Classification (GTDB taxonomy): domain Bacteria; phylum Acidobacteriota; class Vicinamibacteria; order Fen-336; family Fen-336; genus DATBSL01. The sequence continues at coordinate 99,641 of CAVOPG010000003.1, forward strand.
GAGGGCGCATCGGAAGGACCCTCGTGGAGGACCAGCACCCCCAGCGAGCGCTGGCGCGCGCGCAGCGGCGTCGCGGCGAGCCAGCCCGCCCTGCCGAGATCCTGGACGAGCGGGCCGTCCTGCTCCAGCACCGCGAGAGCGAGATCGCGGGCGCCGGCGGGGTCCGCGGCGAGGTGGTGCTCGCGAGGCTTCGACGAGGTCGCCGTCTTCGCCCTCGCACGAACACGGCGGCGCCCGCGACCTCGAGCGAGACCACGACGTGCTCGAGCGTCGAGCGCAGCAGCCCGGCCTCCTCACCGCTCGACCGTGAGGTCGCCCACGAGCGAGACCAGCGTACGGAGGAGCCGGTCGTGGTCCTCCGCGGGCGTGCGGGCGGCGCGGGGCGGGAGCGGGGATCGGCTCTCGGGCGAGGGACTCATGGCGAAAGGTGGCGGCCCTCCGGGCCTTCCGCCCGGCGGGCGGTTGGGCGGCATTCTAGCAGGGGGCGGGCGCTTCAGCGGGCGTAGAACGCGTCGAGGGCGGCCCGCTCGCTCCGCTCCCGGCCGGCGTCCCAGCCGAGCTCCGCGGCCATGACGCGGGCGACGGCATCGAGCTCCTCCGGCGGCGCTGGCCCTGCGGTGCCGAGGTCGAGGCGACGCAGCACGGCGTCGGCGAGTGTCTGGGCCATTTCGTGCCGGACGGTGTGGCGCGCCGTGTCCTCGAGCGGGACCGGTGAGGAGCCGCGCCTCCGGGAGGGGCGTCATGGCGGTCCGGCAGGGGGGCGCCTCGCGGACAGGCGGCGGACGACGAGGTCCACCGCCCGCTCCGCCACCAGCGCGCGCGGTCGTGTACTTGACGCCCTGCAGGCTCACGAGCCCCGGCAGGCCGTCTTCGACTTCGTGATCGTGCAGGCGGGGCCGCGTCGAGAGGCCCGAGGCGCCGCCCCGGCCCGGGACGAGCCCTTCGTGGACGACGGCCACGTCTCCCCTCCCGATCCCCGCCCAGGGGAACGCCCTCGCCGCCTCGTCGAGGAACGCCAGGGGGTCGCTCGGGACTCCATCGGCCGGCTCGTAGGAGGTGCCCACGATCGTGCGCCCGGCCCAGGGCACCAGGAAGAGGAAGCGGCCCTCGCTCCTGGCCCCCACGGCGAAGGGCACGGCCGGGGGGCGGCGCAGGACGAGGTTGCGGGCACGGAGGAGCGGGGCGGGGGCGCGCCGAAGGCCCGCTCGCGCGAGGAGCTCATCGGCCCAGGGCCCGGCAGCGTTGACGACCACGCGGGCGCGGACCTCGAGCGTCGCGCCACCGAGCGTGTCGCGCACCGCGATCCCCGCGACCCTGCCGGCGGCCCGCAGGAAGGAGACAGCCTCCGCGTGGTTCGCCGCGAGGGCCCCCGCGCCGGCCGCGGCGAGCACGAAGGCGAGGGTGAGCCGCTCGGTGCTCGCCGCCTGCGCGTCGTGCCAGAGAGCGGCGCCGGTGAGGCCGCGCCGTTCGAGGCCGGGCACGAGGCCGAGCGCCTCCGCCGCGGAGACGGTCCGGGCGTCGGGGATGCGGTGCTCGGCGGCGAGGCCGCGGTTGCGGTCGCGAGTGAGCCAGTCGTTCAGCCAGAGGCCCAGCGCGAGGGCCTCCCGCCCGGAGGGGCCGTGGCCGTACGTCGGAGCGACGAACGGAAGCGGCCGCACGATCTCGGGGGCGATGGCGAGCAGGGTGGCGCGCTCGCGGGCCGACTGCCGCAGCCGCCCGAGGTCGAGCTTCTGCAGGTAGCGCAGCCCGCCGTGGATCGTCTTGAGGCTGTTCCACGAGGCGCCCGCCCCGAAGTCCTCGCGCTCGACGAGGGCGACGTCGAGGCCCCGCTGCGCCGCGTCCCAGGCCACCGCCGCCCCGTAGATCCCCCCGCCGACGACCGCGACGTCCCACTCGCGGGCGGCCAGGGCGCCGAGGTCGCGCTTCAAGCGCGGGGTCCCGCGAGCGCCCCGCTCGAGAAGCGAAGCGCCACCATCGTGGCGTCGTCGGCCGCCTCGGCCGGGCCCCGGTGCTCCCGGACTGCGGCGTCCACCTGCGCGAGGAGGGCCACCAGGTCCCGGTCCCGGTGGACCTTGAGCAGGGCCTCGAGGCGCGACATGCCGAAGGGCTCGCCCGTCTCGTCTTCCGTCTCCACGAGGCCGTCCGTGAAGAGGAAGAGCGCGTCCTGGTCCCGCATCTCGACACGGCTCTCCTCGTAGCCCCCGCCGGGGTAGAGGCCCGGCGGCCGCCCGGTCGAGTGGAGCTTCTCCGCCTCCCCGTCCCGCCGCAGCACGAACTGCGTGTTGTGCCCGGCGTTCACGTACCGGAGCCCGCCCGTCCGGCCTTCCAGGACCGCGAGAAAGAGCGTGTAGTACGGCGCGAGGGGCTCGTCGCTCCCCATCTCGTGGTCGAGGGCCGCCACCAGCCGCGCCAGGTCACGCTCGAGGCCGAGCCGCGCACGGATGGTCGCCTGGAGGCTGGCCATCAGGAGGGCGGCCCCTACGCCCTTCCCGGAGACGTCGCCCACGAGGATCGCCACCTCGTCCTCGCCGAGCGGGAAGTAGTTGAAGAAGTCGCCGCCCACCTCGCGCGCGGGGATGGAGACGCCGCCCACCTCGGCAAACGGCCCGAGGAGCGGCCCGCGCGGCAGCAGCTCTTCCTGGATCCGCCGGCCGATCTCGAGCTCCTTGCGGAGGCGCTCCTGCTCGAGGAGGCGCTCCTGGTTCTGGCGCAGGTCCCGGGCGAGGCGGTTGAAGGTCACCGCGAGGTGCCGGAACTCCCGGCCGTGGGGCACGGGGACGCGCACGTCGAGGTCCCCGGCGCCGAGCCGCTCGGCTCCCTCGGTGAGCGAGGCGAGGTGCCGCGTCATGCGCCGTGAGAGCGGGAGGATGCCGAGAGCCGCCACCGCCGCCAGTCCCAGGCCGAGGCCCAGGTTGCGGGCCGCCGTGCGCCGGATCTCCTGCAGGGCGGGGCCCACCGGCCGGGCCACCGCGATCACGATCCCGGTCTCGGGATCGGGCCGCTCCGCCACCACCCACTCCGCCGCGTCCCGGCGCGTCACCGGCTTCCCCGGGACCTGGCCCAGCCCCTCGAGGACGGCTTCGTCGGCGGGCTCGGGCGCGTAGACCCTTCCCTCGGCGTCCCGCGCGAACGGGATGGCGCCCTGGCGCCGCTCCGTCCCCGAGAGGATCGCGCGCAGGAGCAGCCGCAGCTCCTCGCCCTCGGCCGCGGCCAGTTCCTCGCGGAGCGCTTTCTGGTACGCGCTCTCCTCGCCCCCCTCCGGGCGCTCCCCCATCCTTTGCAGGCGCGCCTTCAGCTGGTCCGCGACCACGTCGACGCGGGTCGACATCTCCGCCGCGAGGCCGCCCGCCTCGGCCGCCACCGCCTGGCGGAAGGCCCGCTGCGAGCCGCGCCACGTGTAGAGCGACACCCCGAGGAGCGGGAGGACGGCCATGAGCAGGAATGCGATCGCGAGCTGGGTGCGGAGCCTCATCGCCTCACTCGCCCATCACGTGGACGGCCACCTGCCGCCGGTGCGATCCGCTCCGGTGCTCCGTCAAGCCTCGCCGCGTGGCCACGGCGAGGCTCTCGCTCCTCTGCCGCATTTCCCGCCCAGCCTACCACGCGGGGCCCGGGCGCCTGCTAACCGCCGGCGGGCTCGGAACGTCTCAGCCCAGGACCGGCTCGAGCGCGACCGCCGCGCGCTCGCAGTCCTCGCGGCTCACGTCCCGATGCGTGACGAGCCGCAGCGTGCGGGCGTCCATGGCGGTCGCCAGCACGCCCTCCTGCCGCAGGGCCGCCACGACGTCCGGAGCGGTGCGACCCTCGAGCGTCGCGACGACGATGTTCGTCTCGACGGGGGCGACCCGCACGCCCTTCCCGCGGCCGAGCGCCTCGCCCAGCCGCCGCGCGTTCGCGTGGTCCTCGGCGAGGCGCGGGACGAGGGCGTCCAGGGCCACGAGGCCCGCGGCGGCCAGGATCCCGGCCTGCCGCATCCCGCCGCCGAGGAGCTTGCGGACGCGCCGCGCCTTCTCGATCCGCTCGCGGGAGGAGGCCAGGACCGAGCCGACGGGAGCGCACAGGCCCTTCGAGAGGCAGCTCATCACGGTGTCCACGCCCGCCGCGATCGCCGCCGGGGGGACGCCGAGCGCTATGGCGGCGTTCCAGATGCGCGCCCCGTCCAGGTGGATTCGGAAGCCGCACTCGCGCGCGGCCGCGACCACCGCCTGGACCTCCTCGACCCGCTGCACGGTGCCGCCCCCGAGGTTGTGGGTGTTCTCGAGCACGACGAGGCTCACGTCCGACTTGTAGTAGGCGCGCGGCCCGACCGCCGCGCGCACGTCGTCCGGGGTCAGGTGCCCGCCCGGGGCGTCCACCATGCGTGGCATCACCCCGGAGAGGACGCTCATCCCCGAGAGCTCGTAGCGCGCGACGTGGCTGCGGCGCTCGACGAGGACCTCGTCGCCGCGCTCGGTCAGGACCCGGACGGCGATCGCGTTCCCCATCGTGCCCGAGGGCACGAAGAGCGCCGCTTCCATGCCGAGAAGCTGGGCGGCCCGCGCCTCGAGGCGGTTGACCGTCGGATCCTCGCCGTAGACGTCGTCGCCGACCTCGGCCTCGGCCATGGCCTTCCGCATCTCGGGCGTGGGGCGGGTCACGGTGTCGGAGCGCAGGTCGATGGGTTTCATGACCGGCGACCTTAACGCCCGCCCGTCGGGCGTGTCAAAGGAGCGAAGGCTCAGAAGCGGATCGTGATCGCCACGCCGCGGCGAGCCTCCGCTCGCGTCCCCGGGTACGGCGCGACTCCGGTCTCCGCCGGAAGGCCCTGACTGACCGAAGGCAGCTGGGCCGGCTTCCACACGTCGACCCGCCGGGCCCTCCCCGCCGCGCCCCCGATCAGCGCGCCGAGCGGCGCTCCCACGAGGACGGAAGCCCTGGTCGTGAACGTCCAGTACGAGTCGTCGGAGCACGAAGGGCAGAGCCCCGGAGCCGCCTGCAGGGCGAGCAGCGTGACGCCCAGGCCGATCACGGCCCCCAGAACCGCCCCTTTTGCCGCCTGGTTGCGCGTCCCGGTGCTGAGCGAGACCCGCGCCACGGAGCCGCGGGCGACGGTCACGGGCTCGGCATGGGCACGCACGTCGAGGAGCAGCGAATCCGCCTCGATGCGCCGCAGCGTCCCGACGATGGGCCGAAGGCCCCCGGCGAGCTCCAGCTTCACCCGGGCACCCTCGCCAGGCACGGCCAGGCCGGCCGAGCCCGGAGCGGGCGCTTCGTCCGCCACGCCCGCCGTCGCCACCACGAGCAGGATCCCTACCGGTGCCGTGAGCCTCATGGCCTCCCCCTCGAATTACAGCATAGGTGGCGGGCGAGGGCTGCGTCCTCAGGGGACTCCAAGGGATTCCCAGGGTTCGGGTCTATCCCGAGAGCAGGAGCGGCGAGGGCGGGGCGGTGACGGTGCGCTTCCCCACGGAGGACCCGCAGGCGGCGCAGAGGTACTCGTAGAGCTCCCCTTCCGGCAGCACGAGGAGGAGCCGCTCGCGCACCGGCTGGGCCGCCTGGCAGCGCGCACAGAAGAGCGCGGATGCCTGGAACTCCTCGAACTGCTCCGGGGGTACCCGGCCGCGGGACCTCATGCCTCACGTTTAGCGACGGGCGGCGAGGCTGTCAAGCGGGCCGCCCGAGGTCACGCCACGAGCCGGCATGCGCGTACGATTAGGAGCCGACCGCAGGAGGGGCCATGCCGATCCAGAACGGCGTCATGATGCAGTACTTCCACTGGTACACCCCGTCCGACGGAACCCTGTGGGACGAGGCGGCCGCCCGCGCGACGGAGCTGGCCCGGGCGGGTTTCACCGCCCTCTGGCTCCCCCCCGCCTACAAGGGCACCGGCGGAGCGAGCGACGTCGGCTACGGGGTCTACGACATGTACGACCTCGGGGAGTTCGACCAGAAGGGCTCGGTCCGCACCAAGTACGGGACGAAGAAACAGTACCTGGCGGCGGTCAAGGCGCTGCAGAAGGCCGGCCTCCAGGTCTACGCCGACACCGTGCTCAACCACCGCATGGGGGGAGACTCGACCGAGACCGTTCGGGCCACCCCCTTCCCCCAGGACGACCGCCTGCGCCCGAAGGGCGAGCCGCGGGAGATCGAGGCCTACACGCACTTCCGCTTCCCGGGGCGCAGGGGGAGGCATTCGAAGTTCGAGTGGCATGCCCGGCACTTCGATGCCGTCGACTACGACCACCGCAACCCCGGCGAGTGGAACACGGTCTACCTGATCGAGGGCAAGCACTTCGACGACCAGGTCGCGCTCGAGAACGGGAACTTCTCGTACCTGATGGGGAGCCGACCTCGACTTCGAGAGCCAGGAGGTGCGCGACGAGGTCACCGCCTGGGGCAGGTGGTATCTCGACACGACGGGGGTGGACGGCTTCCGCCTCGACGCGGTGAAGCACATGTCGGCCTGGTTCTTCCCCGAGTGGCTCGACGCGATGGAGAGCCACGCGAAGCGGGACCTCTTCATCGTCGCGGAGTACTGGACGGCGGACGTCGGCTCGCTCCGCTGGTACCTGGACCGCCTGGGCGGCCGGATCACCGTCTTCGGGGTGCCCCTCCACTACCACTTCCACTACGCGAGCCGGGCCGGCGGCAACTACGACATGCGGCGGCTCCTCGACGGCACGCTGATGCAGCAGCGGAGCCGGGACCTGGTGACCTTCGTGGACAACCACGACTCGCAGCCGCTGCAGGCGCTCGAGTCGGTGGTCGAGCCCTGGTTCAAGCCGCTCGCCTACGCGCTCGTCCTCCTGCGCCGCGAAGGCTACCCGTGCGTCTTCCACGCCGACTACTACGGGGCGGAGTACGAGGACCGGGGCCGGGACGGGAACGTCCACCAGCATCGTGATGCCGTCGCACCGGTGGCTGATCGACAGGTTCCTGCACGCCCGAAGGCACTACGCCTGGGGCCCGCAGGTCGACTACCTCGACCACTGGAATCGCGTCGGCTGGGTCCGGCTCGGCGACGACCGGCACCCGAAGGCCATGGCGGTGCTGATGAGCGACGGCCAGGAGGGCTCGAAGTGGATGGAGGCGGGGCGCGCGAACGCGAGGTTCACGGATCTGACCGAGCACGTCAAGGAGCCGGTGATCACGAACGACGCCGGCTGGGGCGAGTTCCGCTGCAACGGCGGATCGGTGTCGGTCTGGGTGCAGGAGTAGTGGGGAGCTTCGAGGCGCTCGCCGCCCGCTACGAGCCCGTGATCGGGCTCGAGGTGCACGCGCAGCTCCTGACCCGCACCAAGCTCTTCTGCGGCTGCGCGAACCGCTTCGGGGCGCCCCCGAACACGCTCGTGTGCCCGGTGTGCCTCGGCCTGCCCGGGGCGCTGCCCGTCCTCAACCGCCAGGCGGTCGCCCTGGCCCTGCGGGCGGCGCTCGCCACCGGCTGCACCGTCCACCCCGTCTCGGTCTTCGAGCGGAAGAACTACTTCTACCCGGACCTGCCCAAGGGCTACCAGATCTCGCAGTACGAGAAGCCGCTCGCCACCGGCGGCTTCGTGGCGATCGCCGCCGCGGGCGGGGCGGAGAAGCGGGTGCGCCTCGCCCGCATCCACATGGAGGAGGACGCCGGCAAGCTCCTCCACGAGGGCTTCCCCTGGTCGGGCGAGAAGAGCGGGGTGGACCTCAACCGCGCGGGCGTCCCCCTCATCGAGATCGTGAGCGAGCCCGACCTCCGCGGTCCCGAGGAGGCGCACGCCTACCTGACCGCGCTGCGGGCCGTCCTCCTCTACGCCGGAGGTCTCCGACGGCAACATGGAGGAGGGCTCGCTCCGCTGCGACGCGAACGTCTCGGTGCGGCCGTCGGGGCACGGAGGCCCTCGGAACGCGCGACGGAGATCAAGAACCTCAACTCCTTCCGCAACGTGGCCCGCGCCCTCGAGCACGAGATCGCGCGGCAGGTGGCGCTCCTCGAGTCGGGCGGCGAGGTCGTCCAGGAGACGCTCCTCTGGAACGCCGACCGGGAGAAGACGGCCCCGATGCGCTCCAAGGAGGACGCGCACGACTACCGCTACTTCCCCGAGCCCGACCTGCCGCCGCTCGTCGGTCGACGCCGGAGTGGGTCGAGGAGGCGCGGCGTTCGCTGCCGGAGCTCCCGGCGGAGAAGCGCCGGCGCTTCGCGCGCGAGTACGCGCTGCCCGACTACGACGCGGGCGTTCTCACCCAGGAGCGCGAGGTGGCCGACTACTTCGAGGCCGCGGCGCGGGCGAGCGGGAACGCCAAGGCCGTCTCGAACTGGGTGATGACCGAGGTCCTGCGCAAGCTGAAGGACGACGAGCGCACGCTCGCCGCGAGCCCGGTCGGCCCCGCCGCCCTCGCCGGGCTGGTGAGGCTCATCGACGCCGGCACGATCAGCGGCAAGATCGCCAAGGACGTGTTCGAGAGGATGTGGGCGACCGGCGAGGAGGCCTCCGCGATCGTCGAGCGCGAGGGCCTGACGCAGCTCTCGGACGAGTCCGCCCTCGAGGCGATCGTGGCGGAGATCGTGGCGCAGAGCCCCGAGCAGGCGGCGAGCTACCGCGGCGGGAAGGCGGCGGCCCTCGGGCTGGTTCGTCGGGCCAGGTGATGCGGCGCACCGGCGGCCGGGCGAACCCGCAGCGGGTCAACGCCCTCCTCCGCAAGGCCCTGGCGGGGGCTCCTAGAGGGCCGCCGCGGTCCGCGGGCGAACCGGGCGGCGGACGGAGGCGTATAGTTGGTTCGAGCGGATGTGCGCCCGCCGACGGGCGCATCGGCCTCATTCCATCGCAAGGAGCGATCCGAACATGAAGACGCGTTTCGCCGCCCTCGCCACCTCGCCGCGCTCTCCCTCGCCGGCTCCGCCCTGGCGCAGGCCCCGCGCGGAGCCGCCGTCGCGACGCTGGGCACGGGCAAGGTCACGATCGACTACGGCCGCCCGGCCCTCAAGGGGCGGGACCTCAACGTCCTGATGAAGGAGCTGCCCGCCGATCGCATCTGGCGCGCGGGCGAGAACGAGGTCACCACCTTCACGACGGAGGCCCCCGTCTCCATCGGCGGCAAGACGGTGCCGCGCCGGCAAGTACTCCCTCTACGTGCACGCCGGCGAGAAGGGCGCCTGGGCCCTCGTCCTGAACCGCGACCTCGGCGTCCCGCTCGGCAAGATCTGGGACAAGGCGCCCGAGAACATGAAGAACGCGCCCTGGCCCCACCTCGAGGACTACACGAAGGCGATCGGGGACAAGGAGGTCGTCCGGGCGAGGATGAAGGCGGCCAAGCCCGGCCCGCCCGCCGACCTCTTCACGATCTCGTTCGCCCCGAAGGGCAAGGGCGCCGACCTGACCCTGGCCTGGGGCAACGAGGCCTGGTTGATCGACGTGCAGCCCGCGAAGTGACGCCACCCGAGGCGCTCGCGTCTGCCCGGCGCCGAGGGTGTCCGATCAGAGCCGTCAGTCCGTCCCACCTTGATCCCTCATAGCGGATCCCTCGGGACCGCGCCTGTCGAAGTCCCTCAGGATGGCAGCCCTCGCGCCGGCTCGTAGCCGAGCGCGCGCTGCTGCCGCGCCCACCAGGCGTCGACCCGCGGCGCCGCCCACACCGCCAGCGGGCGCGAGCAGCCAGCCCGCCACGAGGTCCACGAAGTAGTGGTGCCGGAGGTAGATCGTGGAGGCCCACAGGCCCAGCGCGAACGGCAGCAGGACCCAGAACCAGCAGCGGCAGGTAGCGCCAGGCGAAGACGAGGGCCACGAGCGAGGCCGCCGCGTGCAGCGACGGGAACGCGGCCCGGCTGTCCACCGGCAGCAGCGCGAAGGCCTGCGCGGACAGGCTGGAGAAGCCGACCGGGTAGCCGCGGAGGTTCTTCGTGAACTCGTAGACGAGCACGAGGCGCGGGGGCGCCGCCGGAAAGACCACGTAGAGCGCGTAGCCCATGAAGAAGCAGGTGACGACACCGAGGGTCGCGGCGCGGAACTCCGGCCACCGCCGCTTCAGCAGCAGCACGAGGCTCGTCGAGGGCGCGATCCAGAAGAAGTTCAGGTAGAGGAACTGCATGACCTCGGTGCGTGCCGGGGTGATGAAGCGCTCCGCCCACACGCAGGGCTGGACGCCGAAGATCATCCGGTCGAGGGCGACCAGGTAGTGGTGCACGTCGTGCGGGTTCACGAAGCCGATCGTGTCGTGGAGGTTCGTGTAGATGAGGAAGCAGGCGAGGAGCGGCACCGTCTCGCGCAGGCCCCGGACGAGCCGCCGAGCCGGGCCAGCGGCGCAGGGCCAGGGCGAGGCGCGGCGAGGAGCGCCACCGCCACCGCGAGCCGCACGACGCCGCCCGGGTAGCGCGGCGCCCAGGACGCCCGGCCTCGCGGGCGTAGAGGTACGCCGCGATCGTGAGCCAGGTCGTGGGCAGGACGAACGCGAGCGCCACCGCCTCCTCCGGGCCGCAGGCGGAAGAGGAGGCGCCGCAGCCGTCACAGGACGAGCGTCTCCCGGTGCTCGCCGAAGACGCCGCGCAGGCGGCCCGCGATCTCGCCCACCGTGGCCCAGCGCGAGGACGGCGTCCACCATCGCGAGGCACGAGGTTCTCTCCGGCGCGTGCCTTCGCCTCGAGGCGTCGAGCGACGCCTTCCAGGGTCCGGGATCGCGCCGCGCGCGCAGCGCCCGCACCCTCTCGACCTGGGCGCGCTCCACCTCGGCGTCGATGCGGAGGATGTCGCCGGGCGGCTCCTCCCCCTCCTCCTGGAAGCGGTTCACGCCGACGATCACGCGCTCGCCGGACTCGACCTGCCGCTGGTGGCGGTAGGCCGACTCCTGGATCTCGCGCTGGATGTCGCCCCGCTCGATGGCGGCGAGCGCCCCGCCCCGCGCCTCGATCCGGTCGATGAGGCGCAGCGCCTCGCGCTCGAGCGCGTCGGTCGCCGCCTCGACGGCGTAGCTGCCGCCGAGCGGGTCCACGGTGTCGGCCACCCCCGACTCGAAGGCCACCACCTGCTGGGTGCGCAGGGCGAGCCGGGCCGAGGCCTCGGTGGGCAGGGCCAGGGCCTCGTCGCGGCCGTTCGTGTGCAGGCTCTGGCAGCCGCCGAGCGCGGCGGCGAGCGTCTGCAGGGCCACTCGCACCACGTTGTTGTCGGGCTGCTGGGCGGTGAGGGTGACGCCGCCCGTCTGCACGTGGAAGCGGCACTGCTGCGCCTTCGGGTTCGTGACGTCGAAGCGCTCCTTCATCAGCCGGGCCCACAGCCGCCGCGCGCAGCGGAACTTCGCCACCTCCTCGAGGAAGTCGGAGTGGCAGGCGAAGAAGAAGGAGAGCCGCTCGCCGAAGCGGTCGGGCGCGAGCCCCGCCGACTTCGCCGCGCGCACGTACTCGAGCGCGTTCGCGAAGGTGAAGGCCAGCTCCTGCGGGCGCCGTCGCCCCCGCCTCGCGGATGTGGTAGCCGGAGATCGAGATCGTGTTCCACTTCGGCACGCGCTCCGCGCAGTAGGCGAAGAGGTCGGTGACGAGCCGCATCGAGGCGGCGGGCGGGTAGATCCAGGTCCCGCGCGCGACGTACTCCTTCAGGATGTCGTTCTGGACGGTGCCGGAGAGCGCCGCCTCGGGGATCCCGCGCCGGCGCGCCACCGCCACGTAGAGCGCGAGCAGGATCGCCGCCGTGGCGTTGATCGTCATCGAGGTGGAGACCCGGTCGAGCGGGATCCCGTCGAAGAGCAGCTCCATGTCCTCGAGGCTGTCGATCGCGACCCCGACCTTGCCCACCTCGCCGAGCGCGTGCGGGTCGTCGGAGTCGTAGCCGATCTGGGTCGGCAGGTCGAAGGCCACGGAGAGCCCGGTCGTGCCCTGCTCGAGGAGGTAGCGGTAGCGGCGGTTCGACTCGGCGGCGGTGCCGAAGCCGGCGTACTGCCGCATCGTCCACAGCCGCCCGCGGTAGCCGGTGGCGTGCAGCCCGCGGGTGAACGGGTAGGCGCCGGGCTCGCCGATGGCCTCGGCGGCGGGGAGGCTCTCCGGCCCGTAGAGCCGCTCGCGCGGCAGGTGGGAAGCGGTCCGGAACTCGCGGTCCTGGGCGGGTCTGGCTCATGGAGGGCTCACGTTAGCACGCGGCGCGGCGACGGCCGTCGCTTGACACGCTTCCACGCGGGTTGTCATCATTTTCGCCGGCACGCGAGAGCGAGGTCACGCGGATGGAGCAGGCGACAGGCGAAGACGTCACGCGGATGGCGCGAGGAGGTGGGCGCCACGCTGCGTCGCGTGCTGGCGGAGTCCCCGCAGGTCGCGCACTGCCTGAGCCGCATCCGCGCCGAGGGCTACGAGGTCTCCGTCGTCCTCGAGGCGACGATCGGCTTCAGCCGCACCGAGCGGCCCGACGCCGCCGACGCCCCCGCCTTCGACGTGCGCGTCGAGAAGGCGGAGCCCCTGCCCCTCAGGATGACGCCCCTCGACAAGAAGTTCCTGCGCTCGCTCAAGATCACGGTCGACGAGGAAGAGTAGCTCTCGAGGGACGTCCGTCTGCCCGCGTCCCGAGGGACCTGGTCCGTTCTAGACCCGTCGATCCGTGACGCACCCGAGGGATTGCCCGTATGCGCAATCCCGAGGGAGCTGGTTCGTTTGGAACCGTGGGTCCCATCCGTTTCAGAGTCGTCAATCCGTTGGCGCACCCACGGACGTCCGAGGAGGCGCCGCGAGCCGACGGCTCTGAAGACGGACTAGATCCTTCGGGGCGCGGGCCGACGAGCGCCCCTCAGGCGCGCGGGTTGAACGCCGCGCGGCCGGCGAAGCGGGCCATCGGCCCGAGCTCCTCCTCGATCCGCAGCAGCTGGTTGTACTTCGCGATGCGGTCGGTGCGCGAGGCCGAGCCCGTCTTGATCATCCCGCAGTTCGTGGCCACCGCGAGGTCGGCGATCGTCGTGTCCTCGGTCTCGCCCGAGCGGTGGCTGCACCATGCAGGTGTAGCCGGCGCGCGACCGGCGAGGGCCATGCAGTCGAGCGTCTCGGTGAGCGAGCCGATCTGGTTCACCTTGATCAGGATCGAGTTCGCGATCCCCTTCTGGATGCCCTCGGCGAGGATCTTCGGGTTGGTGACGAAGATGTCGTCGCCCACGAGCTGGACCTTCGAGCCGAGCGCCTTCGTGAGGTCCGCCCAGCCCGCCCAGTCCTTCTCGCCGAGGCCGTCCTCGATCGAGACGAGCGGGTAGACCTTCACCCACTTCTCGTACATCGCGATGAGCTGGTCGGAGGTCTTCGTGCCCCCGCCCGACTTCTTGAGGACGTACTTGTTCTTGCTCTCGTAGAACTCGGAGGCGGCCACGTCGAAGGCGATCGCGACCTGGGTGCCGGTCTTGTAGCCGGCCAGCGGTGATCGCCTCGAGGATCGTCTCGATCCCCTCCTCGTTCGACTTGACGTTGGGGGCGAAGCCGCCCTCGTCGCCGACCGAGGTCGAGTAGCCCTTCTTCTTGAGGGCGCCCTTGAGCGCGTGGAAGACCTCCGCCCCCGCGCGGCAGCGCGTCGGCGAAGCGACGTCGAAGCCGTGGGGGACGATCATGAACTCCTGGAAGTCCACCTTGTTGTCGGCGTGGGCGCCGCCGTTCAGGACGTTCATGAAGGGCACGGGCAGGGTGCGGGCGTTCGCCCCGCCGATGTAGCGGTAGAGCGGCAGGCCGGTCGCCTCCGCCGCGGCCTTGGCCACCGCCAGCGACACCGCGAGGATGGCGTTCGCCCCGAGCTTCTTCTTGGTGTCGGTGCCGTCGAGGTCGATCATCAGCTGGTCGACGAGGGCCTGGTCGAGCGCGTCCTCGCCGATCACCTCGGTCGAGAGGAGGTCGTTGACGGCGGCCACCGCCTTCTGGACGCCCTTGCCCAGGAAGCGCTTCTTGTCGCCGTCGCGCAGCTCCACCGCCTCGCGCTCGCCGGTCGACGCCCCGGAGGGCACCGCGGCGCGGCCCATGGCCCCGCCCTCGAGCACCACCTCCACCTCGACGGTCGGGTTGCCGCGGCTGTCCAGGATCTCGCGGGCGAAAACGGAATCAATGGTCGTCATCAATGCACTCCTCTGCCATGCGCTATCGGAAATCGGGCTGGACGAAGCACTCCTCGCCCGGGGTGACCACCACCACGCCCGCCCTCGGAGACGGTGTGGCGGCGGCGGTCCTCGGCGGGGTCGTGGCCGACGAGGGCGCCCGGCGGCAGCTCGACCCCGCGGTCGACGATGGCGCGGCGGATCCGGGCGTGGCGCCGCACGACCGCGCCGGGGAGCAGGATCGAGTCCTCCACGTCGCAGAACGAGTGGATGCGGACGTCGGGGCAGAGGATCGAGCGGCGCACCTCGCTGCCGGAGACGATGCAGCCCATCGACACGATCGACTGCGGTGGCGACGCCCGCGGCGGCCGTCCTCGGCGAAGACGAACTTGGCCGGGGGCAGCTGCGGCTGGTAGGTCCGCATCGGCCAGTCCGGGTCGTACAGGTTGAAGACCGGGTCCACCTGGATGAGGTCCATCGAGGCCTCGTAGTAGGCGTCGATCGTCCCCACGTCCCGCCAGTACTGGGACTCCTTCTTGTTCTCGTCCCAGAAGAGGTAGGCGAAGACCCGCTCCCCCGCCGCCACCAGGCGCGGGATGATGTCGCGGCCGAAGTCGTGGGTGGAGTCGGCCTCCGCGTCGCGCTGCAGCTCGCGCACCAGCACGTCGACGTCGAAGATGTAGACGCCCATCGAGCCGAGGCACGCGGCCGGGTTCCACGGCGCCGGCGGCGCCGCCTCCGGCTTCTCGCGGAAGCCGACGACGCGCGCGTCGCCGTCCACCTCCAGCACCCCGAAGCGGCGCGCCGTCCTCGAGGGGCACCTCGATGGCGGCCACGGTGAGCCGCGCCCCGCGCGCGATGTGGACGTCCAGCATCTTGCCGTAGTCCATCTTGTAGATGTGGTCGCCGGCGAGCACGATCACCCAGCGCGGGCCGCTCGCGCTCGATCGCGTACATGTTCTGCCACACCGCGTCGGCGGTGCCGAGGTACCAGTGCTCCCCCATCCGCTTCTGCGGGGGCAGGATCTCGATGAACTCGCCGAGCTCGCGGTTGACGACGTTCCAGCCCATGCGGACGTGGCGGTTCAGGCTCTGCGCCTTGTACTGCGTGGCGATGAAGATCTTCCGCAGGCCCGAGTTGATGCAGTTCGAGAGCGTGAAGTCCACGATCCGGTAGGGCCCCCCGAACGGGACGGCGGGCTTGGCCCGCTCGCGGGTGAGCGGGTAGAGCCGCTCCCCGGCGCCGCCGGCGAGGAGGATCGCCACGACGTCCCGGAGGAGCAGGACGTTCATCCCCGGGCCCCCTCTCCCGCCCCCGTCAGGCGCGCGAGCGCAGGACGACGCGGGCCGGCGCCGCGTCCCCCCCGCCCACGCGAAGGGGCAGGCAGGCCATGTCGTACTCCCCCGGCTCGACCTCCGAGAGGTCCAGCCCCTCGATCACGACGACGCCGGCCCCGAGCAGCGCGTGGTGGGCCGGGAAAGTCCGCGGAGCCGGAGCGGTCGATCGACAGGTAGTCGAAGCCGACCAGCTTGATGCCCGGCCTGGGCGAGGTAGTGGGCGGCGTCCACCGTGAGGTAGAGGTGGTCCTCCTGGTAGCCGGGCTTGAGCATCTGGCCCGACATGCGCGTCTTGAGCAGCACCCGCAGGTCGTCGCTCAGGTCGAGGGCCTCGAGGTCGGCCCGCTCGACGCGCTCGCGCGCCAGGAGCTCCACGACCCGCGCCTTCCCGAGGAGGATCTCGAGGGGGAGCTGGTCGACCGTGGCCCCGCCCGGCGAGGAAGTGGGCCGGGGCGTCGACGTGCGTCCCGGAGTGGGTGGTGAGGATCATCCGGGACAGGCTGAAGGGCGCGTCGCCCGACCCGATGGACCGGCTCGATGCTCGAAAGGGGGGTCCCCGGGATAGGCCAGCATCCCCGGGACGAGCGGCACGGTCACGTCGTGGATTCTCGGCATTCGGCAGGGCCCGCAGGCTGGAACGCCGCACCTTATAGCACACGCCCCCCGGCAGGCGCATGAGACGAAGGGCGCGGGTCGTCGTATTGACAGGCCCCCTGCCGCTTGATACGGTCAAAAGTGCCAACGGGGCGTACATCCCTGTGGAGGACTGTGCGTTGAGCTCCTGCCGCCGTTTCGGGTGGGCCGTCGTCGCCTCCGCTTCAGCGTCCTTGTTCCCGGCGGTCCGCGCCGAGGCAATGGCCGACGACGGCGGCGGCCTCGTCGGGTGGGTCGAGAGCAGCCGCGGGGCGCCCGTGGCCGGGGCCGTCGTGTCCATCTTCGGAAAGGGCATCCGCGGCGGTAGCCTGATCACTCTCGCCGACGCCCAGGGGCAGTTCGTGCTCCCCTCCCTCCCCGCCGGCTCCTACACGCTGCGCGCCATCGGCACCGGCCACCAGCCCTCGGCGGCCCAGCACGTGACCGTGCTGCCGAACCGCGACGCGCTCTTCACCCTGAGCCTCACTCCGGTGGGCGAGAAGCCGGCCGACCGAGGAGCCCCGGACGCGGCTCCGACGGCGAGCGCGAGTGGCGCTGGCTCGTGCGTCACAAGCGGCGCTCCGTCCTCGAGACGGCCGACCACGACGTCGTGACGGAGGAGCGAGCCGCCGCCCTGACACCGCACCAGGCCCGCCGGGCTGGCCGACCTCGGGCCCCTGGCCGGCCAGCATGGAGTTCGCGGCGACCGCGGGCGCCCAGTCCCCGGCCGATCCCACCGGCGCGGGTACTGCCCGGAGGGGTCGGATCGCTCCGTCTGCAGGGCCAGCTCGCCGACGGGATCCGCTGGAGCCTGGGCGGGCTGGTCGCCGAGAACGAGGGGCGGGCCTGGCGCACGGCGGCGGAGTTCGTGCTCGAGCCCGGCGGCGGGCACGAGGTGGAGGTCGGTGCCGGGTACGGGGCCGGCGACACGCGCGCCAGCGCTCGCCGACGTGCTGCCGGAGCCCGACCGGGTGGTGGGAGCGGCCTTCGTCCGCGACCGCTGGCGCCTCGGCGACCGGCTGACGGCGACTGCGGGCGCCCGCTACACCTACGTCGGCTTCCTGCCCGACTCGCACCACGCCGACGCGGTCGTGCAGATCGAGCTGCGCGGGGACCGAGCGGACCCTCGTGCACGGCTCGGTCGCCGCGCGCACCCTCACCCCGGGCGGCGACCTGCTGACCCTGTCCACGGTGGCGGCCTCGCCGGCCATCACCTGGGCGCGGCTCGACGAGGGCCTGCGACCGGCGCGCTCGGTGCGCTACGAGCTGGGCGTCGACCGCAACCTCGGCTCCGGCCGCCTCGGGGCGCACGGATCTTCGACGAGACGACGCGCGACCTGCTGCTCACGACCTTCGACGGCAGCACGCCGTTCGTCCGTAACGCCGGGGGCGCCTCGCGCCCGGGGCTTCGGCGTGACCGTCGGCCGACGCTTCGGGAGTGTCGTCAACGGCTCGGTGACCTACACCTTCGGCCACAGCCGACGCTCCGGGGCGATGCCGTTCGCCGCGGACGCCACGGTCACCTCGTACGACGAGGCGGAGTTCCACGACCTCGTGGCGCGCCTCGAGACGGTCATCGACTGGTCCGACACGCGCGTGGCGGCGCTCTACCGGTTGAACGCGCTCTCCGACGACCGGGCGGTCCTCCCCGGGTCGCCGCGGACGTCCACGGCGACCCGCTTCGACGTCCAGCTCACGCAGGGACTGCCGTTCCTCCAGCCGCTCACGCGGGCCGACTGGGAGCTCCTGGTGGCCGTTCGCAACATGTTCTACGAGGCGTCGCAGGGCGGCTTCCTGGACGAGCTCGCGGTTCAGGACCCGCCGACGCGGGTCGTGGGGGGCATCTCGGTCCGCTTCTGAGCGCGGAGACGGAGCCGGCCGGTGGAGAAGTCGAGGCTCGAACGAGCCTCTTTTTTTGGCACCTTGCCTTCATCCAAGCTCTTGGTTCGGACTCCGGCTGACTGGATTCAAGGGCGGGAGAGCCGGTGAAAAGCGACTGATCTCGAACGAGTTACGCGGGGCACGGCGACCGGTCTTCCGGCACGTCGATTGCTACGATTGCCGCCGGAGCCGTGTCGTGGCTGGGGGGCCACGCGACCCATGAGTCGGCGGACCCTGAAGAACACGCTGGTCGTTCTCGCTGGGCTCGCCTTCGCCGCTCTCGGGCGTCTACAACATCGTCCTCAAGGCCACGTGGACGTCGATGGACGACGGCGTCTTCTGGAAGCAGGCCCCGCAGGGTCTCGTGGCGGCGCGGCTCGCGCCCGGCGGCCCGGCCGCTGCGCGCGGGCGTGCGCGAGGGAGACGTCCTCCTGGCCGTGGACGGCGAGGAGGCCCTGAGCCCCGCGCCGTCTCGAGAGCTGCCCTCGCCGGCCGGCGCGTCGGGCAGCCGCCTCCACTACTCGCTCCTCCGCGAGGACGAGCGCCGCGCGCTCGACGTGGTCGTGCAGCCCCTGCCCACGGGGCAACGTCAGCGCGTTCTACTACCTGTCGCTGGCCGGCTTCTTCAGCCTCGTCGTCGGCACCGTGGTGCTGCTCCGCCGGCCCGCCGACCGGACGTCCCTGCACTTCTACGCGGTCTGCGTGCTGTTCTTCCTGCTGCTACTCCATCTCCTACACCGGGAAGCTCAGCACGGCGGACTGGGTCCTCTTCTGGACCGACTCGCTCGCCGGCCCTCTTCCTGCCCGTGGTCTTCCTCCACTTCTGCCTGACCTTCCCGGAGCGGCGCCTGCGCGCCCAGCGGACGTGGCTCGTCCCCGCGCTCTACATGCCGGCGCTCGTCATCGCCGGGGCGACGGCGACGAGCCACGCGCTCGTCGCCGCCGGCGAGGAGCCCGGCGGCGCTCTGGGGCATCGTCGAGGCCCTCGACCGGGCGGAGCCGCTCTACTTCGCCGCTCTTCTTCACCCTCGCCTTCGCGGTCCTGCTCGACTCCTATCGGCGCACGCGGGGGCTCACCGCGCGCCGGCAGGTGAAGTGGCTGCTGTGGGGCACCGCCGCCGGCGTCTTCCCCTTCCTCGCCTTCTACGCCCTGCCCTTCGCCCTCGGCCGCGAGCCCGGGCTCGCGCTGCAGCTCGCGGGCTACGGGCCGCTCGCCCTCATCCCGCTCTCGCTCGCCTACGCGGTGGTGAAGCACCGCCTGATGGACGTCGAGCTCATCTTCCGCCGCGCGCTCGGCTACGTGCTCGCGGTGGCCGTGATCGTGGGGCTCGCGCTCCTGACCGTCGGCCTGACCGACGTGCTGCTGGGAGGAGCCGCACACGACCTTCATCGCGCTCCTGAGCGCGCTCGTGGTGGTGCTGCTCTTCACCCCGGTCAAGGCGCGCATCCAGGAGACGCTCGACCGCCTCTTCTACGGGAGCGCTACAGCTCGCGCAAGGCCCTCGTGCGCCTCTCCGAGGACCTGAACGCGGACCTCGACCTCGAGCGGACGAGCGAGCGGCTCCTCGAGGGCGTGGGGGCCGCGCTCGGCCTGCGCGAGATGGCGCTCCTGCTGCCCGACGAGGGCGGGGACTTCGCCCCGTTCCGCGCCCGCGGCGTGCCCCGCACCGGCGAGGGGCGGCCCCGGATCGCGGCGGGGAGCGCGCTCCTCGCCCGGCTGTCGCTGGGCCAGCCCGTGGACGTGGACGCCGCGCCCGCCGAGCGCGCCGACGTCGCCGCCTCCGGCCTCGCCTGGCTCTTCCCCTGCCGGGTGAAGGGGGAGGTGATCGCGGTGCTCGGCGTGGGGAGGAAGGACGGCCTCGACCCGCTCAACAGCGAGGAGGTCGACACCCTGAAGACGCTGGCCGCGCAGGCGGCCACCGCGATCATGAACGGGCGCCTCTTCCGCAGCCTGAGCGAGAAGGCGGAGGAGCTCCGGGGGCTCAAGGAGTACAACGAGAACATCCTCGAGAGCCTCGACTCCGGCATCGTGGTGCTCGACCTCGAGAGCCGCGTGGTGCGCTGGAACCGCGCCATGGAGGCGCTCTTCGGCCGGGCGCGGCAGGACGTGCTCGGTCGCGCGCTCGACGCCGTCTTCCCCGGAGTCCTTCCTCGAGGCGCTGCGGGGCGCGCTCGTGCTCGGCGACCACGAGGAGATCGCCCACATCTACAAGCTGCACCTGCCCTCGGCGGACGGGCGCAGCCTCATGGTGAACGTCTCGGTGGCCCCCTTCCAGGCGGCGCCCGGCGAGCGCCACGGGACCATCCTCATCCTCGACGACGTGACCGCCCGCGTGCGCCTCGAGGAGCAGCTGCAGCACGCGGAGAAGATGGCCTCGGTGGGCCTCCTCGCCGCCGGCGTCGCCCACGAGGTCAACACCCCGCTCGCCGGCATCTCCTCCTACACCCAGCTCCTGCGGGGCCAGCTCGACGAGGGCGACCCGCGCCAGCAGGTGCTCGAGAAGATCGAGAAGCAGAGCTTCCGCGCGGCGAAGATCATCAACGGCCTGCTCAACTTCTCGCGCTCGAGCGGCACCGAGTTCGACCGGGTGGACGTCAACAAGGTCCTCGCGCGACGTGCTCTCGCTGGTGGAGCACCAGCTCGAGGGCTCGAAGATCCGCGTGCGCCGCGAGCTCGCGCCGCACGTGCCGCCCGTCCGGGGCAACGAGAACCGCATCCAGCAGGTCTTCTTCAACCTGATCCTGAACGCCCGCGACGCCATGCCGAGCGGCGGCTGGCTGACCCTGCACACCTACGCCGACGCCGACACGGTGGTCGTCGAGGTCGGGGACACCGGCCACGGGATCCGCCGCGAGCACATCCGGCGGATCTACGACCCGTTCTTCACCACCAAGGGCATCGGCAAGGGCACCGGGCTCGGGCTCAGCGTCTCGTACGGCATCGTGCAGGAGCACGGGGGCGCCATCTTCGTGGAGAGCGCCCCCGGCCAGGGCACCACGTTCCAGGTGGCCCTGCCCGCCCTGGTCCTGGCCGAGGCCGCGCAGCAGGGGTGAGATGAGCCAGGAACAGGTCCTCGTCGTCGACGACGAGGAGGTGATGAGGGACGTCCTCGGCCGCGTGCTCGGCCAGGCGGGCTACGACGTCTCGTTCGCGGAGACGGGCCTCCAGGGGGTGGAGCTCGCCCGGCGGGGCAGCTACGCCGCCGCCATCGTGGACGTCATGCTCCCCGAGATGGGGGGCCTCGAGGTCCTCGAGGAGCTCAAGAAGCACGACCCCGAGATGGTGGTCCTGATGATCACCGCCTTCGCGTCGATGGAGATGGCGATCGACGCCATCAAGAAGGGCGCCTTCTACTTCGTCCCCAAGCCCTTCGACAACCAGCAGCTCCTGCACATCCTGGCGAGCGGGCTCCTCCAGCGGCGCCTCGAGGGCGAGAACCGCGAGCTGCGCACCGCGCTGCGGGACCAGGGCCGCTTCATGGAGCTCGTGGGCAAGAGCCAGAAGATGCTCCAGGTCTTCCAGCTCGTCTCCCAGGTCGCTCCCTCGCGCTCGACGATCCTCGTGGTCGGGCGAGAGCGGCACGGGCAAGGAGCTGGTGGCCAAGGCCGTCCACCAGAACTCCCCGCGGCGCGACAAGCCCTTCGTGGTGGTGAACTCCGGGAGCCTCCCCCACGAGCTGCTCGAGTCGAACCTCTTCGGCCACGTGAAGGGGGCCTTCACCGGCGCCGTCTACGCGAAGAAGGGCCTCTTCGAGCTCGCGGACAAGGGCACCCTCTTCTTCGACGAGATCGGCAACATCCCGATGGAGACCCAGGCCAAGCTCCTGCGGGTCATCCAGGAGCGCGAGTTCATGCGCCTGGGCGGGGTGGAGACGGTCAAGGTGGACGTGCGCGTGGTGGCGGCCACCAACGTGGACCTGCGGCGGGCGGTCGAGGAGGGGCGCTTCCGCGAGGACCTCTACTACCGGCTGAACGTCATCGCCATCCAGCTGCCGCCCCTGCGCCAGCGCAAGGAGGACGTGCCCGCCCTCGCCCAGCACTTCGTGGACAAGTACGCGCACGAGAACGGCAAGCAGGTGGACGGAGTGACCCCGGAGGCCCTCCAGGTCCTCATGGACTACGACTGGCCGGGCAACGTCCGCGAGCTCGAGAACGTGATCGAGCGCGGGGTGGTCCTGAGCACCGGGCCCATGATCGGCAGGGAGCTGGTGCCGGAGCAGGTCCGCAGCAGCCCGGGCTTCTTCCACATCCCGCCCGTCTCGGTGCCGCCGGAGGGCATCAACCTCCGCGAGGTCATCGCCGGCTTCGAGCGGCGCATCATCGAGTCCACCCTCGACACGACGGGCGGCGTGCAGAAGGACGCGGCGCGCCTCCTCGGCCTCAAGCCGACGACGCTCAACGAGATGATCAAGCGGCACAGCATCCCGCTGCCGCGCGACCGCGAGCGGCGCAACAACCACGTGCTGCGCGACGAGGCGCCCCTCGCCAAGCCGGGCGCCTGATGCACCTGAGCGATTCCGTCCGGGCGCCTTGCGGAATCGCGAAGGACTCGAGCCGGTGGTCGGCGTTTCCCTCCAGAGCCGTCAAGGGCCGCGGGCGTTGCCTTTGACGGTTCTGCTCAGCGAGTAGCAGGAACGGCTTCGTAGTCGAAGCATCATGGGGACGATGACAGTGCCTGCAGCCCCTCAGGACCGGGCTGACGGCGTCCTTCGGGGTGCATGACGGCGCCCCCCGGGTAGCATCACCTTGACATCGGACGGGGGGATTGATAGCCTCGCGCTAATTGGCGGCAATTACAGGACTTAACCGTCCCCGCCAGGACCCCGATCCCATGGCCTTTCAGGGCTCTCTCGCCGAGCTTCACCTTCCCGACATCATCCAGCTCGTCAGCGTGAGCGGGAAGACCGGTGTCTTCCACCTGAACGACGCGTCGCACCGCGGCGAGATCTGGCTGCACGAGGGGCGCATCGTCCACGCCGAGACCGAGGACCTGTCGGGCGAGGAAGCGGTGTACGCCCTCGCCATCTGGCGCTCGGGCGAGTTCCGCTTCGAGGCCGCGGTCGCCGCCCCGCGCCAGACGATCCAGAAGAGCAACACGAACCTGCTCATGGAGGCGGCGCGCCGGCTCGACGAGTGGCGGGTGCTCTCGAAGAAGATCCCGTCGGTCGAGCTCGTGCCCGAGTTCGTGATCCTCGAGAACCGCGAGGGCCAGATCAACCTGAACACGATGGAGTGGCTCCTGCTGTCGAAGATCGACGGGCAGCGCTCCGTGCGGCAGATCGCCGCGCGCCGCCGGCATGGGTGTCTTCGACGCGGCCAAGCTGCTCTACGGGCTCGTCGCCACCAACCTCATCCGCCTGAGGGAGAAGGGCGCGCGCGCCCGTCACCGAGCGTCCGCAGTCCCACCCCGCGGCTGCGTCCGCCCCCGCCGCGTCGCGGCCGGCCCCGGAGCCCGTCCAGGCTCCGCCCGGTCCCCTGCCCAACCTGACCCGCCTCACGCGGCTGCGCGACGAGTGCGTGGCGCTCCTCGGCCCGGTCGGGGAGACCGTCGTGCAGAAGCACTACCTGCGCGCGCGGGGCGAGATCGAGCGCGGAGCGGGGGCGGAGGCGATCGAGGAAGCCGTGCGGCAGATCGCCCGCGCCGCCGGCATCCTCAAGGGCAGCGCCGTCGTCGGACGCGGTCCTGCAGCTGCTCAAGGGCCCGCGCTGACGTGACCCGGGTCGCGCTCGCCCGCGCGGTCCTGCCGCCTCTCCTGGCTTTCGCCCTCGCCCGCTCCGTCCTCGGCGCCGCCGCCCTCGCCGCCGGCGTCCCGCCTTTGCGCGCGGGATCGTGGTGCCGCTTCGACTGCGCCCACTACGTGGGGATCGCCCTGCGCGGATACGAGGTCTACCCTTGCGCGCCGGACTCGCGGCTGGCCGGGCTGTGGTGCGGGAACACGGCGTGGCTGCCCGGGTACCCGTTCCTCGTCCGGGCCGTGACCGCCTGCGGACTCCCTCCGCGGTGGGCCGCCTTTCTCGTGTCCGGGCTGTTCGCGTACCTGACCCTCGCCCTCCTGTGGAACGTCCTCCTTCGCGCCGCGGCGAAGCCGGAGTCCGCGGTCAGGCCGACGGTTCCGGCGGCGCTCCTCGCGCTGGGCCTGGCCGCCTTCTTTCCCGGGGGCCTCTACGCCCACGCGATCTATCCGTTGGGACCCTTCGGCCTGGCCACCGTGCTGTCCCTGGTACTGGCGGCGCAGGGTCGAGCGCTGGCCGCGGGGCTCGCGGGCGCGGCCGCGGCGTTCACCTACCCGCCGGGGCTCCTCCTCGCGCCTGTCCTCGCCGCCGGCTTCCTGGTCGAGGGACGCGCCGACCTGGCCTCGCGGCTTCGCCGCGCCGCCACATCCGCCCTGCTCACGGTCGCTGGTTTCGGCGCCGTCGTGGTCGTGCAGCACCACGACACCGGCAACTGGAGGGCCTTCGCGCTCGTCATGGGTGGGTACCAGACCCGCTTGAACAACCCGGGCACGACGTTTGCGGAGCGCATCCGTCCCGCGTTCCAAGCACCTTTCGACGTGACGACCGCGGTCCCTGGCGCCCAGACTCTCCTCGTGCTGATCCTGGTCGCCTCGGCCGTCGTCGCCGTGGCACGCGCGGCGAGGGCCGGCACCTTCGGACCGCTCGAGATCTTCGTGTCGCTCCAGACCGCCGCCTTCTGGCTGTTACCCCTGTTCCTCGGCGGGATCACCGAGGGGCTGCACCGGCGAGAGACCACTCTCCTTCCGCTGGTGCTGCTGACGGTCCGGCTGCCTCCGGCCTGGCAGGGCCTGCTTGCCGCCGCCGCCGCCGTGCTCACCTACCCGATGGCGCTGCTCTTCTTCCGATCGAACCTGATCTAGGCTCGGCGCCCGACCGCGTCCAGCAGCCCCCGCCAGCGGTCGAGCACCACGCTCCAGCGGTACTCCGCGTCCACGTAGCGGCGGCCGTTCGCGCCGAGCGCCTTGCGCAGCCCCTCCTGCCGTACGAGGAGATCCAGCGCCTCGGCGTATTCGTCGCCGTCGTCGTAGAAGAGGCCCGCGTTCGAGCGGAGACAGTGCTCCTTGAGCACCGCGGAGCCGGCGTTCACGAGGCCGGGAGTGCCGAGGGCCAGGGCCTCCAGGAGCACGATGGAGAGGCTCTCGTAGGGGCTGGGGCAGACGGCGGCGACCGCCCCCGCCATCGCGGTCGCCTTCTCCTCCTCGGGGAGGAAGCCGAGCCAGCGCACCCCTTCCTGACGGGGCTCGGGCATCGCGAGCCGGCCGATGAGGACGAGCTCGGCTTCTCCCTTCTTCTCGCGGCGGTAGCGCTCGTGGTGGGCCAGCATCGCGGCGCAGCCCTTGCCGGCGTCGATCCGGCCGGCGTAGAGAGCGTAGGGAAGGGAGAGCTCGTGGCGGGCGCGAAAAGCGGCGAGGTCCCCGGGCTCGGCCGGATCGACCCCCATGCCCGCGACGACACCCGGGCGGCCTCCCGTCCCGAAGCGGGTGCGCACGAGCTGCTGCTCGGCCGGGGTCAGGAAGGCGAAGGCCCGGGGCAGGCCGAAGACCTCGCGGTAGATGCCGAACGCGAGGGGCGGCTCGTCGTGGGTCGTGGGCACGAGCACGGAGCGCTCCGCCGCCGCCCGCAGCCCCCAGTACGTCGGGTAGTAGAGGTAGGTGAAGAACACGACCGCGGCGAAACGGTCCTTCGCGGCGCGGAGCGCCTCGACGAGCGAGGGTGCGACCGGCCCCTGCCGGCGCAGGAACTCGATCTCCTCCTCGTGCGTCCGGGGGCGCGCGTAGAGTGGCTCGGCGAAGGCGTTGAACGCGGCGAGGTCGCGCTCCTCCTCGACCGGGAAGCGGAGGACGCGAACGCCGGAGACGTCGCTCTCGCCCGCGGGCAGCTCGTTTCTCCACGTCACGTAGTCGCGCGCGCAGGTCGTGAAGACCGTGACTTCGTGGAAGGGCGCGAGCCGCTCGGCCACCGCGCGCGCGAGGGCCTCCGAGCCGCCGGTGACGTCGGCGCCGTAGCGCTGCACGACGAAGGCCACAGGAGTCCGGCTCACGACGCCTCCAGCACCGGGGCCAGGGCGCCGAGCACCAGGGCGCGGAAGTCCGTGGCACGGATGCGCGCCGCCACCTTGTCCTGTCCGGCGAGCACCCTGCGGCGCAGGACGGGGTCCTGGAGGAGGCCCTCGATCACGCCGGCCACGAGCTCCGGGCGCTTCTCCCCGAGGAGAACGCCGGCGCCACCCATCGTCTCCGCCACCGCCCCCGCGTCGTAGGCGACGACGGGCACGCGGGCCAGCATCGCTTCCACCAGGGGGACTCCGTACCCCTCGTGCTCGGAGAGCGAGACGACGACGTCGGCGAGGCCGTAGGCGGAGCGGAGCTCGTCCCCCTCGACGTGGCCGCAGAAGACGACGTCGCGCAGACGCAGTCTCCGGGCGAGCGCCAGGAGGGCGTCGGCATACGCGCGGAGCCCGTCGTCGCCCACCAGGAGCAGCCGGCTCCGGGGGACCCCGCGCTGCAGCAGCGCGAAGGCGCCGAGCAGGTCCTCGATCCGCTTGTTCGGCGCCAGCCGGCCGACGGCGAGCACGTGGACCCGGCCGTCGGCGTACAGGCGATCGAAGACCGGCGAGGGCGGCACCGGCTCTCCGGTGTCGTGAACGAAGGGCAGTATGCCGCGGGTGGCGAAGCCGGCCGTCTCGAGATCGCGCAGGCTGAACGTGCTCTTGGCGAGGCCGAGCGCCGCGCGGGAGCCGAGCTCCTCGAGCTCGCGATCGGCCTGCAGCGCGAGCCGCACCGACCGGCTCGACCAGCCGGCAAAGAACCGCGCGGGGGTGACGTTGTGGTAGACGACGACGAGCGGGCCCTCGGCCGCGAGTGCCTTGCCGACGGCGGGGCTCCCCGGGGAGAAGTGGTAGAGGCAGGCGGTGCCGGGCCCGTCGGCCGCGGCGTAGTCACGCAGCGGGCGGCCCTCCCCGCTCAGGCGCGAGTCGACGAAGCCCGCGAAGATCTCCGAGTCGAGACCGGCCGAGCGCAGGTGGCCGCGGATGGCCAGGGCCTCGTTGCCCACCGCGTCGCCGTTGTGCAGCGCCCCCAGCACCTGGTGCACGCGCCGGACGCGGCCGAAGACCACCTTGTCCCTCAGAGAGAGCCGATGAAGCGCCGCAGGTCCGCCTCGATCGCGGCCGGGGCGAAGGCCGAGAGGCGCCGCTCCTGCGCGGCGAGCACCTTCGAGCGCACCTCGCCTTCCGTCGCGAGGAGGCGCGCCATCTCCGCGACCTCGGCGAGGTCCCGGCCCTCGAAACTGACCCCTCCTTCCCCGAGCGTCCAGCTCACCGCGGCGGCGCGCCGGGCGAGCACGGGCACCCCCATGATCATGGCCTCCACCAGGGGCACGCCGAAGCCCTCGTGCTCGCTCATCGACACGAAGACGGAAGCGGCCGCGTAGCCGGCGAGGAGATCGGCGTGGTCGAGGTGCCCGGTGAAGACGACCTCCTCCGGGGTCAGCCCCTCCTCGTAGGCGAAGGACTGGAGGGCGTCGAAGTAGTGGGCCCGGAGGGGAAGGCCCTCGCCGGTCGCGCGGCGAGGGAAGCGGCCCACGAGGACCAGGCGGACCGCCGGCGAGACGAAGCGCTTCCAGAACGACGTGAGGCGGACGAGGTCCTCCGGCCGCTTGTTCGGCGCCAGGCGCCCCACGAAGAGGAGGTTGGTGCGCTCGTCGTCGAGCTGTCGGAGGAGGACGGGGTTCGGCGGCTCGCGGTAGCGCGCGAAGTCGAGGAAGATCGGGAGGACGCCGGTCCGGGCGAACCCCGCCTCCTCGAGCTCCCGCCGGCTGAACTCGCTGTCGGCGAGAGCGAGGTCGACGTCCCCCCGCAGCCCGGCGACCTGCTCGCGGCCGAGGGCGCAGATGCGGACCATCTCCGGGTCCCACGGCGCGAAGTACTCCGGGGGCGTGATGTTGTGGTGGAGAAGCACCTTGCGGCCGGGATGGTGACGGAGGTCGTCGCTCATGCGCGAGGGCAGCGCGTAGTGCAGGATCACGACGTCGCTCGCGCCGGCGCCGGCGGAGGCGAACTCGGAGTACGGTCGGCCGTCGCCGGCCAGCTCCTCGTCGATGTCGGGGGCCCAGACGTCGGCCTCGTGGCCCCACGAGCGGAAGGCGTCGCGCATGAGGCGCGCCGAGTCGCCGATCGCGTCGCCGCGGTGGAGGGCGGGGACCCATTGGTCTATGCGACTTCGGGATCGCCCCCTCACCTTGGGGATCTCCAGCTGAGGCGATCCCGAAGTATCTGGTTGATCAGAGCCGTCAGAGAGTCACGCATTGCGGTTCTGGACACCGGATCCCTCGGGATCCACGGCTAGACGAGAATCCCTCGGGTGCATGTCCCTCGGGATGACAGGGGCGAGGCAGTCGGCGAGCAGCGCGCCGAAGTCGGTGGCCCTGATCTCCGCGATGGCACGAGCCTGGCTCTCGAGGACCGCCCGGCGGAGCGGACCCCCGTGGGTCACCCGGTCGAGGATCTCCGCCACCAGATCCGGCGCCTTGTCCTGCAGCAAGAGGCCTCCGCCGTGGAGCGTCTCCCGGACGGCGCCGGCGTCGTAGGCGATCACGGGCAGGTTGAAGTGCATGGCCTCCTGCAGCGGCACGCAGAATCCCTCGTGCTCGGAGAGGCAGAGGAACACGTCGGCCAGGCGATAGCAGGCGTAAAGCTCGTCGTCGTCCACGTGGCCGCTGAAGACGACCTCCTCCACCTCCAGCTCTCGCACGAGCCCGCGCAGCCGCGCGAGGTAGCGTTCGAACCCCCGCGTGTCGCCGACGAGCAGCAGGCGGCTCGTCGGCCGCAGCCACTTCTGGAAGACGGCGAAGCTGCGGACGAGGTCCTCGATCCGCTTGTTGGGGATGATTCGGCCCACGAAGAGGACGTTCGTCCGGCCGTCGTCGTAGCGCCGGCGGAAGACCGGCGACGGCGGCCGGTCGTAGAGCGACAGGTCGAGAACGATGGGCAGGACCCCGGTGCGGGCGAAGCCGGCGGCCTGGAGCTCCGCGCGGTTGAACTCGGAGTCGCCGAGAGCCAGCTCCGTGCGCGACGCGAAGGCCTCGAGCTCCCGCCGCCCATGGTGGCAGAGCCCGGCGAGGTGAGGGTGGAAGCCCAGGAAGAACCGGGCCGGCGTGATGTTGTGGTAGACGATCACCAGCCGGTCGGGGGCCTGGTGGATGAGCCGGCCGGCGGCGCTCCCGATCGAGAAGTGGTAGATGCAGACG
The DNA here is from genome assembly GCA_963697835.1 of uncultured Acidobacteriota bacterium. Taxonomy (GTDB): domain Bacteria; phylum Acidobacteriota; class Vicinamibacteria; order Fen-336; family Fen-336; genus DATBSL01. Next base: position 128,741 of record CAVOPG010000003.1, read on the forward strand.
GTGTCCGGCGACGAGACCTCGCGGTACTCGAAGAGGGGCCGGGCGAGGTGCGCCACCCGGGGGTGCACCAGCTCCGCGAAGATGTCCGACTCGTGTCCCGCCGCCCGCAGCTGGCGCTGGATCGCCAGCGCCTCGTTGCCGATCGCGTCGCCGTAGCTCAGGGCCGCGAGCAGCTGGTGGACCTTCACGCCCCCCGCTCCGGACGGCCGCCCTCGCCACGGTAGACGACCATCCCCTCGAGCGTCTTCTCGCGGCGGGCCAGCGCCTCGAGACGGGAGAGAAGCTCCAGGTTGCGGCTCCGCAGCTCCTGCACCTCGAGGTTGAGGCGGGTGAGCTCGAGGACCAGGTTGTGGAGAAGATCGACGGAGAAGCGGTTGAGGTCGGACTGCCGGGAGAGGGCGGCGATCATGGGGTTCGGGTTCCAGAAGAGCTTCTGGACCGGGGCGAGGAGGCGGCGCGCCGCCTCGATGGCCCGCCCGGCCAGGCCGTGGCTGGAGCGGTAGAGGGTCTGTGCGTCGAACGAGTAGTTCCAGGAGGCGTCGCGCCTCCGGAACTCGTCGAGGAGATCGGCGCGGACGTCGTGGGGCTGGACGACGCCCTCGAGGGGGCGCTCCGCGATGAAGCGCAGCTCGTCTTCCGTGTAGAGCGTCCCGCGGCGCTCCTCGACCCGTCGCTGGATCTCCGCGAGGAGCCGCTCGACGTCGACGCCCTCGGCCTTGATCTCGAAGCTCATGCTCCCCCGCTCACCGCCCCCGGGGCACCGGAACGCCGGGTGCGGTGTAGACGATCAGCACCACCGCGACCGCCCAGAGGGCGACCGCCGTGAGCAGCGGCCGGTCGGCGAGCAGCACGTCGCTCGGGCTGCCCCCCTGCTCCTTCCGGTGGACGAGGTAAAGATAGCGGAAGATCCCGTAGATCACGAAAGGGATGGTCAGGGCCAGCCGCTCGGTGCGGTACTTCTCCACCGTCTCCGGAGCGAGCGTGTAGAAGGCGTACGCGGTGAGGCACGAGGCGGTGACGACCGCGATCATCTGGTCGAGGAGATAGGGGCTGTACTCCGACAGGATGCGCCGGTGGCCGGCGGCGTCCTCGAGGGTCACGAGCTCGTGCCGGCGCTTGGCGAGCGCGAGGAAGAGCGCGAGCAGGATCGTGCAGACGAGCAGCCAGTCGCTGAACACGCACCTGGATGGCCAGGGCTCCCGCCACCGCGCGCAGCGACGAAGCCGATCGCGATCGCGAGCACGTCGAGGATGACGAGGTCCTTGAGACCGAAGGAGTAGGCGAGGTTCAGGCCGAGGTAGGCGAGGGCGCAGACGAAGAAGCCCGGACCCAGGACCCACGCCGCCGGCAGGCCCAGGGCGACGAGGGAGCCGGCGGCGACACGAGCGGCGGGGACGCGCAGGGCGCCGCTCGCGATCGGCCGGGAGCGCTTCAAGGGGTGGAGGCGGTCACGCTCCAGGTCGGCGAGGTCGTTGACCAGGTAGACGGCCCCGGAGAGGACGCAGAAGACCGCGAAGGCCACGCCCGCGCGCAGTCGGCGTCGCCGTCGAAGAGGTGCTTGGAGAAGCGCGAGGGCGGCGAGAACGAACAGGTTCTTCGTCCACTGGTGGGGCCGAAGCGAGACGAGGAGGGCGCGCGGAAGGCTCATCGGGGCGCGGCCCGGGCTCGCCCCGGGCGGGCGGGCGGGCCGGAGGCCCGCCCGCCACTGGATCGTCCGGGCTAGGACTTGTAGCTGCGAACGGCCTCGTCCTCGGACTCGTAGGTCTCGAAGACGGTGAGGAGCTTGGTGATCGACAGGAGGTCCTGGATCTTCTTGGTGAGGTTGAGCAGCTTCAGCTTGCCGCCCTTGCGGCTCACCGTCGTGTAGGTCCGGACGATCTCGCCGAGGCCGGCGGAGTCCACGTACGGCACGTCCGCCAGGTTCAGCAGGATCTTGGTCTTCCCGGAGTCGGCCAGCTTGGTCACGGCCTCGCGGAGGGCGTCGTCCCCCTCGCCGATGAGGATCTTCCCGTGGAGATCCAGGATCACCACGTCACCAACCTGACGCTCGACGATCTTCATGGCGGCTTTTCTCCCTGCAGATAAGGCTTTACGTAAGAGATGCGTACGCTACCACGCGCCCGCCGGGCAAGTCAATGCAGCGCCTCGAAGGGACGCGGGACCGGCCGGGTCAGGGGTGGACAGCCTTCCGGCTGGCGAAGCACTCCTTGCAGAGGACCGGCCGTCCCTGGGTGGGCCGGAAGGGAACCGTCGTCTCCCTGCCGCACTGCGAGCAGGTCGTCGTCGTCTCCACCCGCTCGCGGGGGGCTTGTCCCGTGCGCTCGCTCCGACGGCTCTTGCAGTCCTTGCAGCGCTTCGGCTCGTTCTTGAAGTTCCGGTCGTGGTAGAAGAGCTGCTCGCCGGCCGTCCAGACGAACGTCTGATTGCACTCGACGCACACCAGGCTCTTGTCTTTGAAGTCCATCGGCCTCTCCTGGCGCGGCTCCACTTGGCCCGCTGACGGGGGCTGGCCCCCTGAGGGGGCCAGCCCCCGGAAGGGGGCCTGTTACTCGCCTTCCCGGCGCAGCTTCTTCCGGCTCCGCTTGCGGGCGAGGGCCTGCTTCGCCCGGCGTTTGTCGCCGGGCTTCAGGTAGAAGCTGTGCTTCTTGATGTCCTTGATGATGTCTTCCTGCTGGACCTTGCGCTTGAAGCGTCGGAGGGCGTTCTCGATCGACTCACCCTCCTGGAGCTTGATCTCGGCCAACTCGTCAACACCCCCTGACCGCCGCGGATTTCCTCTGGTAAGGAGAACGGGCACGCTCTTGCGGACGGGGCCGGAATGCGTGATCCTCCCCCGTCGCTCGAACGGTAGATCCTAGGACAGCACCCGGTGGCTGTCAAGCGATCTAACGGAAAAGCAAGGAGTTAAATGCCCGACCGCCCGGCTCCTCACGGCACGCTCTTCGTCGTGGCCACTCCCGCTCGGCCACCTCGAGGACCTGACCCTGCGGGCGCTGCGCGTCCTGCGCGAGGTCGTCCCTCGTGGCCTGCGAGGACACGCGCCGCACCGGCGACGCTCCTCCGCGCGCACGGGATCTCGACCCCCACCACCTCCTACTTCGAGCACAACGAGCGGTGGAAGGGCGAGAGGATCCTCGACGCGCTGCGCGTCGGGCCGCGACGTCGCCCTCGTCTCCGACGCCGGCACCCCGGGCATCTCCGACCCGGGCTATCGCCTCGTGCGCGACGCCCGCGCCGGGGGCCTTCCCGTCGTGCCGGTGCCCGGCCCGAGCGCCGCGATCGCGGCCCTGTCGGTGTCGGGCCTCCCGACCGACCGGTTCCTGTTCGTCGGCTTCCTGCCCCCGCGCTCGGGGGCGCGACGCCGGGCCCTCGAGGAGCTCGCCGCCGCCCGCGCCCACCCTCGTCTTCTACGAGTCCCCGGTGCGCGTCCTGGACTCGCTCGCCGACATGGTGGCCGTGCTCGGCGACCGCGACGCCTTCCTCTGCCGCGAGGCCACGAAGGTGCACGAGGAGTACGTGCGCGCCCCCCTGTCGGCGCTCCGCGCCTCGCTCGAGGCGCGCGAGTCCGTCAAGGGCGAGATCGTGCTCGTCGTGGCCGGGGCGACGGACGCAGCACCGTCGGCCGACCAGGACCCGGTCGCTCTCTATCGAGCGCTGGCCACCGAGGGCCGCACGCGCCGCGAGGCGGTCAAGGAGGCGGCCCGCCGCCTCGGGCTTCCGGCGCGCGAGGTCTACCGGCTCGTGCAGGAGGCAGAGCCGGGCGGCGAGTGAGCGGCGAGCCGGGCGGGAGCCGCGAGCTACCGCGACGCCCTGAGGCGGTCGATCAGCCCCTTGCAGTCCTTGCCCGCGAGCCAGTAGGTGAGCCTCGACTCGAAGCCCCACTTGAGCCGCATGTCCGGGGCCTTCGCCAGGATCGCGTCGACCACCCGGGGGAAGCAGCCTCCGAGCGGCGGGCCGTCCGTGATGTCGGCGATGGCGCCCCATCCCGCCGCCGCCCAGAGCGCGTCGAGGTTGTGCAGGCCGTCAGGAGGACGTGACGGACGGTTTCAGGCCCCGGCGGGCTCCACGTCGAGTCGGACGACCTCGTGCGGGCCGAGCTCGAGCTCGAGCCCGCCCTCGACGCCCGGCTGGGCGTCGCCGAGGGCAGCGCGACGAACGCGCCCAGCGAGGCCCTCGACGCGCACGGGGTGGGGCTCCGCCGTGACGTTGGCGAGGAAGAGCCGCACCCCCACACGAGAGCCCAGCGCGAGGGACCTGTACGCGCTCCGGGCGCCGCGAGCGCGCGCGGCAGGACAGCGGCCCCGGGCCGGGCCGCGAGGTCGGCGAGGGCCTGGAGCACGGGGAACGCCTCCCCCGCTTCCGTGACGCCACGAGGGCCGGCGAGCTCGAAGAGCGTGAGGCTCGCGAAGCCGGCCTCCGCGGCGGCGGCGACGAAGCCCAGCGTCCAGGCGGCCGCGAACGCGGTGGACTGACGCGGGTCGTCGGTGAAAGGCCGCTCCCCCGCCTCGCGCGAGGCGGCGGGGCGCGGGTCCACCCGCGAGCGCAGCGTGACGGGGGTGATGCCGAGCGGGATCCCGCCCGCGAAGTCGCGCGCGGTGTCGGCGATCCAGCGGAGGCTGCTCGAGGTTCTCGACGAGCGTCGCGTCGTCGAAGGCGTGGACCTGCGGGTTGAGGGCGAAGACGAGGAGGTCGAGTCCGTCGTAGCGAGGGCCGCCGCCGGTTGAGCTCGACGAAGGAACCGTCGGTGCCGCCGCCGAACCGCGCCCCGGGGTCCACGCCGCAGAGCGCCTGCCGCGCCAGCGCGGCGGATCCGTCGGCGGTCACGCCGTCCGACGCGCGGAAGAGCAGCCAGGACTCCACCCGGGGCCGGAGCGGGCCGGCGCGACCGGCCAGGTCCGCGAGCGCCGCGCGCGGGTCGTCCGGCAGGAAGAGGGCCGCCTCCAGCGGCGCCTCGAGGGCCCGGGCGTTCGCGGCAGCGCGCTCGAGCGCTGCCTCCCAGCCCGGCGACTCGAGATGCAGGTCGGCGCGCACGTGGGCGAGCCGCAGCGGTCGGAGGCGGCTCCTCTCCGCCTCGGTCAGCTCGGCGAGGCCCGCGCCGCCGAGGCCGATCGCCGGGAGGGCAAGGCTCCGGGCCGCGTCAACGCGGACGATCACCGGCTCCGTGCTGTTGCGCTTCTTCGGCAGGGCGCCGGGGACGGTGGCCGCCGCCTCGCGAACGGGCTCGGCGGTCACCCCGAAGAGCGACACCCTGACGGCCTGGCTGAGGGGGGTGCCCTCCCGCGACCTCGACCGGGATACGGGAGGTGCAGCGGCGTCCCGTAGGTCTTGAAGGAGGCGTCCGACCAGTTGCGCTGGTCCTCCGTCTCGAACGTCTCCCCGTCCATCCGGACCTCGACCTCCACGCCGGGCGTCACCTCGTGCAGGATCGCCCTGAGGTTGCGGAACGGCTGGTGCGGCGCGACGAGAGCCGGGAAGGCGCTCTCCGCCCGGTCGCCGTCCACGGTCTCGATGATGCAGGGTCGCCCGGCGCACTCCTCGATCGGGTGGAGCACGCAGAACCCGATGCGGTTGCGGAGAAAGGTGGAGGCGGCGGCACCTTCCATGGCGAAGGTCAGGCGGCCGTCGGAAGCGCCCTCGATGCGGCCCTCCCAGTCGAAGCGCACGGGACCACGGCGATGGCGGGCCACGAAGCGGATGCGGAACGACTCCGGCTCGGCCTCGATCTCGAGGTCCTCGAGCTCGGCCGGCACGGTGGCCCAGCCCTCGGGTCGCGCACGGCCACGTAGATGCCGCGCAGGACCTCGCGCTCGCCGAGCCGGATCCAGCGCAGCCCGCCGCGGTCGAAGACGAGCCGCAGGGGCCCCGCGCGCAGCGGAATCGCGAGCTCGGGGGCCGAGTGGACTTCCGCGGGGCCGGCGGCGCTTTCTCGCATGCCTCCCCTCCCGGTTACGCGCCGACCTTACAGGAGGGCGGGGCGGTTGTCCATGGAACCCCGTATGGCACTCCGCCTTCCGTATTGCGTCACTGGAGTGATCCAGCTCGATGAGACTGCGCCGCGCCTCGCGCGGCACCGCGACCGCTCGCATCTTCCGCCGAGCGGCCCTCGCCGCATCCTTTTGACGACGGAGGCTTTTCGCCCATGAATCGACCCGTTCGAACCGCCCTCCTCGCGTGCCTGGCCCTCGCCCTCGGCTTCGCCGCCGGCGCTTCGGCCCAGACCGGCCCTCCGCCCGTCCTCGACCGCGAGCTCTTCTTCGGCAACCCGGAGATCTGCGGCGGCACAGCTCTCTCCCGACGGGCAGTACGTCGCCTTCCTCAAGCCGTGGAGCGACACCCGCAACATCTGGGTCAAGAAGACGGCCGAGCCCTTCGAGGCGGCCCGCCGCGTGACCGCGGAGACGAAGCGGCCGATCCCGGGCTTCTTCTGGACCCGCGACAGCCGCCTCATCCTCTACGTGAAGGACAACGACGGGGACGAGAACTTCAACGTCTGGGCCGTTGACCCCGGCGCCACGAAGGCGGAGGGCAAGGACGTCCCGCCCTCGCGGAACCTCACCGACGCGAAGGGCGCCCGCGCCTACATCTACGACGTCCCGAAGAAGGCCCCGGACACGATCTACGTCGGCCTCAACGACCGCGACGCCGCCTGGCACGACCTCTACAAGGTCACGATCTCGACCGCGAAGCGCGAGCTCGTCCGCAAGAACACCGACCGGATCGCCGGGCTGGCTGTTCGACCTCGAGGGTCGCCTCCGGCTCGCCGAGCGCGTCACGGACAAGGGCGACACCGAGGTCCTGAAGGTCGAGCCGGAGGGCTTCAAGACGGTCTACACCTGCAGCGTGTTCGAGACGTGCGGCCCCGACCGCTTCCACAAGGACGGCCGCGCGTCTACATGGAGACGAACAAGGGCGACGTGGACCTCACGCGTCTCGTGCTCTTCGACCCCGAGACCGGGAAGGAGGAGCTCGTCGAGTCCGACCCGATGAACCGGGTGGACTTCGGCGATGCCTTCTTCTCCGAGGCCACCGACGAGCTCGTCGCGACCTCCTACCAGGACGAGAGGACGCGCGTACTACTTCCGCGACAAGGCGTGGGAGGCGGACTACGAGCTTCTGCAGGTCGAAGTTCCCCGGCAAGGACATCACGGCCGGGTCGTCGACCGCCGACGACCGGCTCATGCTGATCACCGCGACGAGCGACACGGACCCCGGCGAGCGGTATCTCTTCGACCGTCAGACGAAGAAGCTGACTCTCCAGTACAAGGTGCGCGAGCGGATCCCGCGCGAGCACATGGCGGCGATGAAGGCCGTGCGCTACCCGTCCTCGGACGGGCTCGAGATCCCCGCCTTCCTCACCCTGCCGAAGGGCGTCCCCGCGAAGAGGCCTGCCCGCCATCCTCCTGCCCGCACGGCGGCCCGTGGGCCCGCGACGGCTGGGGCTTCAACAACCTCGCGCAGTTCATGGCCAACCGCGGCTACGCCGTCCTCCAGCCCAACTTCCGCGGCTCCACCGGCTACGGCAAGAAGTTCCTGAACGCCGGCAACAAGCAGTGGGGCGACAAGATGCAGGACGACGTCACCTGGGGCGTGAAGTACCTCGTCGCCCAGGGCATCGCCGACCCGAAGCGGGTCGGGATCATGGGCGGCTCGTACGGCGGCTACGCGACCCTCGCCGGAGTGGCCTTCACGCCCGACGTCTACGGGGCGGCGGTGTCGATCGTCGGTCCCTCCAACCTCATCACGCTCCTCGACTCCATCCCGCCCTACTGGGAGTCCGGCCGGATCATCTTCCACGAGCGGATGGGCAACCCGAAGACCCCCGAGGGCAAGGCCCAGCTCGAGCGGCAGTCGCCCCTCAACTCGGCGAAGAAGATCAAGACCCCGCTGCTCGTGGCCCAGGGCGCCAACGACCCGCGCGTCAAGAAGGCGGAGTCCGAGCAGATCGTGATCGCGCTGCGCGACCGCGGCTTCCCCGTCGAGTACATGCTCGCCCCCGACGAGGGCCACGGCTTCGCGCGTCCCGTCAACAGCATGGCCCTCTGGGCCGCCAGCGAGAAGTTCTTCGCGAAGTACCTCGGCGGCCGCTTCCAGGAGGGCGCGACGCCGGAGGTGACCGCGCGCCTCAAGGAGATCACCGTCGACCCGAAGACGGTTGTGCTGCACCGGGGTGTGGGGGCGGAGCCCCCACGAAGCAAGTAACTCCTTCCGTTGTCCGTTGTCCGTCCCCACACCCCAGCGCAGCCGCCGTCACTACAGCCTCGTGCCGGCCTCTCCAGCCAGCACGAGGCTATGCGTCTTCACTCGTCGTCGAGGACGTGCCGCTCGTCGGGGGAACGGACAGGAACGGACGACGAGCAACGGAAACGGACTAGTTACTTGTGTCGTGGGGGGCATCCCGCCCCCCACACCCCCGGTGCCTATCGCATCGGAAACGTTCGGCCCGGGTAAAGCTCTTCGGGGTCGACCTTGCGGGAGAGGCGCAGCAGGACCGGCTTCAGCAGCTCCTTGCGTTCGTAGCCGACGCCCAGCTCCTTGAGCCTCTTCTCGAGCCGCGCGGCCGACGTGCGGTTCACCGCGACGAAGGCCGCCTCCGGCGCCTTCTCGACGCGCTCGCGGTACTCGAAGAAGTACTCGGTCGTGATCGGCCCGAGCTTGGCCGAGCAGACGATGCGCTCGGCGGAGAGGAAGTTCACACGCGTCGCCATGAAGAAGTCGGTGTAGCAGAAGCGCACGCCTTCTCTCTCCATGTCCGCCACGAACTGCCGCCACCGTGCGTCCTGCCGCACGGTGGGCGGCACCTGGGCGAACGAGGCCCCGGCGCCGGTCGCGATCAGCACCGCCAGGACGAGAGGTCTCTGCCACCGGCCGGCTGCGGCGACGGGCGCGGGCGGCCGGGGCCACAGCGGGCCATCGGCGAAGGCGTCGGCGAGGAGGACGGGAACGACCGACATCAGGAACAGGATGTAGCGCGGGTTGCCGGGGACGTGCGGCAGGGCGACGAGGGCGATGGCGAGGTTCGTCGCGCCGAACAGCAGGAGCGAGGCGAGAGGCCACGACCGCTCGCGCCACGCGCGGCGCGCCGTCCCGGCGGCGGCGGCGAGAGCGGCGGCGACGCCGAGCCAGGACAAGGTGGCGAGCGCGCCGTCCACGGCGGGCCCGTAGCCCGTGTCGTAGCCCATCAGCACCGGCCAGTGGTCGGTCACCATCAGCCGGAGCTTGTCGCCGAGGCCTGAGGTCACGGCGGCGAGCCCTGCCCCACCCGTCTCGACCGCCCGGGCCTCGCCGGGGACGAGGTAGTGGAAGGACTCCCAGTCGTTCGCGAGGTTGAAGAGCCATCCCGGCACGTAGCCGATCGCCCACCCTGCCCCGAACCCGAGCAGCGATCGCGTCGCCCCGAGGCGTCCGACCAGCACGAGGAGCACCGCGAGCGCCGCGGTGTGGATGACGGCGAGGATGTGGCACCAGAAGGCGAGGCCGAGGAGGAGGCCGGCGGCGAAGGCGAGCCGTGGACGCATGTCGTCTTCCCGCGTCCAGCGGGCGCAGAGCCACAGCGCCCACGTGCCGAGCGCCAGGACCTCGACGTAGTTGCCGTCGTTGCTGAGGCTGTAGCGCGTGACGAAGGCCGGGCTGAACGCGGCGTAGAGGCCGGCGAGGAGGGCTGCTCGGGGTCCCGCGACGAGAAGGCCGAGGCGGAAGAGCCCCGCGACGTAGGCCACGTAGAAGAGGACCGAGACGAGGGCAAAGGCGCGCGCCGGGTCCATGACGAGGGCGAGAGGGGCCGTCAGGTGCGACTTCAGGCTGCCGCTGTAGGGGACCTGGGGGACGAAGACCTCCCGCGCGCTCCCGTCCGCGACGTGCAGGGCCACGATCCCGGAGAGGGCGCCGTCGGCCGTGACCGCCGACGCCGCGCCGCCGACCACCACGGGAAGGCGGGAGAAGAAGGCCAGGGCCAGCACCAGGGCGAGGGCCGACGCGGACGGGCCGAGGGGCGGACCGGCGAGCGTCGCCCGGCGGCCTCGCCACCAGACGATCGCGGCCGCGGCCGTCGCCGCGAGCAGCACGAGCGGAGGGACGGCAGCCAGGGCGGCCGGGCGCCACCGCGCCGCCACGTCGAACCAGCGGACCGAGAACGCGACCCACAGCAGGGCCGCGGTCGCACCGGCGAGGGTGGACCGGTCGGGCTTCCCCCGCGGGGGTGGAGACGGCGCCGTCGGGGGGAAGTCCGTCATGGGCGCGCAGAGGCTAGCACGAGGACGCATCCCCGGGCTCTGCAGGGGGTTCCGGGGCGAAGGTCGACCGTTTCCGAGCGGTCGAGCGACGGTTGACAGGGGCCGGGTCGCGTGTCACCTTTCCTCGCCCATGAGGATCCTGATCGTCGGCAACGGGGGCCGCGAGCACGCCCTGGCATGGAAGATCCGCCAGAGCCCCCTCGTCACCGACCTCTACTGCGCCCCCGGCAACGCCGGGATCGCGGAGATCGCCGACTGCGTCCCGATCGACGCGTCCAACATCGTGGAGGTGGCCGACTTCGCCCAGACGATCAAGGCCGACCTCACGGTCGTGGGCCCCGAGCTGCCGATGGTGCTCGGGATCGGGGACGAGTTCGTCCGCCGCGGCCTCACGATCTTCTGCCCCTCCCGCGGGGCCGCGGAGATCGAGGGCTCGAAGGCCTTCGCCCGCGAGTTCATGACGCGGCACAAGATCCCCTCGCCCCGCTACGAGGTGTGCTCGCTCGCTCGACGACGCGCTCGCGTTCGTGGAGAAGGCCCCGTTCGGCTATCCCGTTCGTGGTGAAGGCGGACGGCCTCGCCGCCGGCAAGGGTACGGTCGTCGTCCAGGACGTGGCCGAGGCGAAGACGGTCGTCGAGCAGATCATGGGGGAGAAGAGGTTCGGCTCCGCCGGGGCGAAGGTCGTGATGGAGGAGTTCCTGCAGGGCGAGGAGGTGTCGTTCCTCGTCTTCTCCGACGGGGCCCGCGTCGTGCCCATGGCCTCGGTCCAGGACCACAAGCGCGCGCTCGACGGCGACCAGGGCCCGAACACGGGCGGCATGGGGACCGTCTCCCCGACCACGAACATCAGCCTCGACGGCCACAAGCGGATCATGCAGGAGATCGTCCTGCCGACGGTGGCGGGCCTCGCCGCCGAGGGCCGCCGGTTCCAGGGCGTGCTGTTCGCGGGCCTCATGATGACCGAGGCCGGGCCCGAAGGTGCTCGAGTTCAACGCCCGCTTCGGCGATCCCGAGACCCAGGTCATCATGGCGCGGATGCGCTCGGACATCGTGCCGATCCTCCAGCAGGTGGCGACCGGCGCGCTGGGCGAGACGCGCATCGAGTGGGTCAAGGAGCCGGCCGTGTGCGTGGTGGTGGCGAGCAAGGGCTACCCCGACACGCCGGAGACCGGCAAGGTCGTCACCGGCCTCGACTCGCTCAAGGAGTGGAGCGACGTGATCGTCTACCACGCGGCCACCAAGCGCGACAACGGCCACGTGAAGACCGTGGGGGGCCGCGTGCTGGGCGTGACCGCGCTCGGCGCCAACCTCGAGTCGGCGATCGCGCGGGCGTACGAGGCCATCGGCCGGGTCCACTTCGACGGGATGATCTACCGCCGCGACATCGGCGCCCGCGCCCTCGCGCGCCTCCACGGACCGCGCCAGGCGTAGGCCGACGCCCGCAGGCGCATGCCCGAGCGCCGCCTGGTCCTCGCCGCCTCCGGCCTGGCCCTCGCCCTGAACCTCGCCGGCGTCGGCTGGGGTCTCCCCTCGCGCTTCCACCCCGACGAGAAGGCCGACGTCGTGGCCACGATGGTGCGGGAGCGACGGGTCCTGCCCGACTCCTACGTCAACCCGTCCCTGCCCCTGGCCCTGGCCGCGCCGGTCGTGGCCGTGCAGCAGGGCGTTCTCGGCTCGCTCCCGGAGCCGTGGTCCGATCCCCTGCTCGCCATGCGCGTCCTCTCGGCGCTGGCCGGGGCCGGCGCGGTGCTGCTGCTCGGTCTCGCGGCCGCGCGCGTCCACCCGGGCGCGGGCGTCGTGGCCTCCTTCCTCCTCGCGGCCGCCCCCGGTGTGGTGAACCTCTGCCACTTCGCGACGCCGGAGGCCTGGGTGCTCGCGACGGCCTCGCTCGTGCTGCTCCTCGGCCTGCGTCACGTCGAGGGCGCCTCTCCGGCGTGGGCGCTGGGCCTCGGTCTCGGCCTCGCCGCGTCCACGAAGTACACGGCGGCGGCGCTCGCCGTGCCCGTGCTCGCGGCGATCTGGATGCGGCGACGCGGGCCACCCGGTCGGAAGGACCGGGCGGCGTGGCTCGTGGCCGGCCTCGCGGCGCTCGCCGTCGGCCTCGCCCTCGCCGGCGGGCCCGGAGAGCGCCTCGCGGCGAGCCTCCGCCTCGCCGACGTGCGACTCCTCCACCCCGAGTCGGCGCGAGCCTTCGTCCGGGGCCTCGCGGGCGCGGGGATCGGCGGCGGCGCCGCAATGCTGGGCCTGCTGGCCCTCGGCGCCTGGCCCCGCGCGGCGGCTCTTGCGGGATCCCTCGTCCGTCGCGAGGTCGTCGTCATGGGCCTCGCTGCCATCAGCGGGCTTCGTCCTCGGGACCCCGGGCGCCGTGCTCGAGCCACGCGCCTTCCTGAGCGACCTCGCCTTCAACGCACAGACCCGGCACGAGTACAAGGGCCTCGTCGGCGAGGCGACGTCCTTCGGCGCCTACCTGGGCCTCGCCGGCGACGCCCTCACCTGGCCCGTGCTCGCGGCGGCGCTGCTTCGGACTGGCGTTGGCGCTGGCCCGCGCGTGGCGCGGGAGCCGGCGCCGGCCTGGTCGTGGCGCTGGCCGCCGTCGCGCCCTACGTGCTCGTCGCCTCGTCCGGCCACCGCGCGATGCGCTTCATCGCCCCCGCGCTCCCGGCCGCCGCCTGGCTGGCCGCGCTCGCCCTGGCCGCGGTCCCCGCCGCCAGGACCCGGCGTCTGCTCACCGCCGCCGTCCTCGCGCAGGGCCGCTCCTCGCCGCCGCCCTCGTCGTGCGCCTCTTCTTCGTGGACTCGCGCCTCCTCGCCGAGCGCTGGATGGAGGCGAACGTGCCGCAGGGAGCGACGGTGGACGTCATCACGAACCACGAGGGCTACGTCCCGCGGGTCCCGGAGGGCCGCGTGGCGCGCGTCGTGCGCACGCTCTCGCGCGAGATGGCGCCCCCCGAGCGCTTCGAGGAGGCGGCGCGGGCCTATCCGTCCGAGGCCGCGGAGTGGCTCGTCCTCACCGGCGCTTTCTACGAGCGATTCCTCGACCACCCCGACCAGAGGCCCGAGCGCGCCCGCTTCTTCCGCGACGTGCTTGCGGGGCGGGCCGGCTTCGAGGTGGCGGCCCGCTTCCGGCAGGAGGGCTGGCTGCGGCCGGAGGCCGAGTTCCTCGATCCCGAGATCGTGATCCTCAGGAGGACCCCCGCGGACGTGCCCGCCGGCTCTCCGGGGCGGGCCCCCGCTTCCTCACGGTGAGGGGCCGCTCAGGAGACCGCCCCCCGCGACCTGGAACCGGAGGACGTCCGTCGCCGCGCCGGCGTTCTTCCCCGGCCGCGTCTCGAGGGCCAGGCCGTCGAGGTCCACGATGCCCGGAAGCAGCAGGAGCTCGACGACACGGCCGGGCCGCAGCATGTCCCCCGGGTCGACCTGCAGGGTCCGGAGGCCGAGGTCGTAGGTGATGCGCTTCGCGTCGAGCGCGTTGTCGCCGGGCTGGGGCCGCCCCGCGTAGCGGAACACCACGCGGTCCTTGAAGCTCTGCTCGTCCATGTCCTTGCTGAACTGGACCTTGAAGACGGCGTCCGGCGGCACGTCGCGCTCTCCGTCGAGGGGGAGCGAGAAGACGACGACCGGCGGCTTCTTCGGCCTCGGGGGCGGCGGCGGCGGCGCCTGCGCCTGGGCCGCGGCCGGCGCGTCGGCCGACGGCGGCTTCGAGAGGACGACGTCCGTGGCCTGTATCGTGACGACCGGCCCGTTGACGAGGACCCGCCCCGTCACCTGCAGCCACTTGCCGGTGTCGCGCTTCAGGCCCGTGTCGAGGTTCCAGCCCGGGCCCTTCGCCTTCTTCCCGGTCACCCACACCGCGAAGACGTCGTCCTTGAGCACCCAGTCCGAGGAGCGCTGGCGGCTCGCCGAGGGCAGGTCGCCGAACAGGTTCCCGCCGCGGAACTGCCCGCGGACCGTCACCATCTTGCCGTCGTGTTGCTGGGACTTCGTCACCAGATCCTCGAGCGACACCTGCGCGGAGTCCGGCCGGTGCCCCGGCTTGTCGTCGGGCGGCCCGAGGTAGGCCCACACCAGGAGATAGACGATCTGCTGGCCGGTCGGGTTGCTGATCCCTGGCCGCTCAGGCTGCTGATCCCCACCGCGCCGGTGACCTCGACCTCCTTCCCCACCCACTGCCGCGCCAACTGCTCGAAGTCGGCCCCGGCCTCCGCGGTGGGGTAGAGGTAGAGATGTCCTCCGAACGTGCCGCGCAGCGAGTAGGTGATCCGGCCCGTCGTCGGCACCATGTCGAGCTGGCCCCGCGTGCGCACGGCCTTGTCGACGTAGGACTCCGGCATCTGCAGCAGGTTGTCGACCGACACCTCGACCGTCTGCCCGTAGCGCATCTCGTAGTCGTTCATCTGGGCGGCGGCGGGGGCGGCGAGCCCTGCGAGTAACGCGAGTACCGCGACCGGAGCGAGCGGGGCGCGGCAGAGGGCGGGGCAGCGGAGACGGCCCATGGCCGAAGTATAGGCACAAAAAACCCCGGAGGGCGGACAGCCCTCCGGGGCCCGGTGTGCCGTTGGGATTCGCCAGGTCTCGCGGCCCAGCGGCCTCCCACTGGGAGGCGTCCAGATGAACGACGCTCTTCGGTTGAAGCGCTCGGCTACGACCTAGGCGTCAGCCACCTCGCGTTGAATCCGGCGACTGTTCACTGGACCACCTCCTTTCCCGCGTGCGGGGAGTGTAAGGATCCCTCACGCGGCGTGTCAAGGGAAAGGGCACAAGTGCTGGGGCCAGAAGGCGCCGAGGACACGACCGCTTGGGGGATGCCGGGAGTGACGTGGCTCACTTGACCGGATTGTGCATCGCGTGCTAGGGTCCCCTGTTACGGGTTTCCCGCAAGCGTCTTTGGCACAGGGACTTGCGGGGAGGCGAAGCGATGAAGCTCCGGGTCCTCGGCTGCTTTGGCGGCAACGTCCCCGAGTGCGGGATGACGTCGTTCCTCGTGAACGACACGGTGTGCCTCGACGCGGGCTTCGTGTCGGGCGCGCTCTCCCTCCGCGAGCAGGTCAGGGTGAAGGACGTGGTCATCTCGCACTCGCACCTCGACCACACCTGCTCGCTGCCCTTCCTCATCGACAACAACTTCTCGGCCCCCGGCTTCACCCTGCGCATCTACGCGATCCGCGAGGTGATCGCGTCGATGAAGGCGCACCTGTTCAACAACCACACGTGGCCCGACTTCACCTGCCTCCCGAACGACCTCACGCCGGTGCTCAAGCTCGTCGAGGTCCCGGAGGAGCAGCCTTTCAAGGTGAACGGCCTCTCGATCCGCGCGGTCCGCGTCTCGCACATCGTCCCCACCACCGGGTTCGTGGTCGAGGACAAGACGGGGCCGTCGCCTACTCGAGCGACACCGCCCCCACCGACCGCTTCTGGGAGGTGGTCAACAAGACGCGGAACCTGAAGGCGGTGATCGTCGAGACGTCCTTCCCGGACGAGCTGCAGGACCTCGCGAACGTGTCCGGCCACCTCACCCCGCAGACGCTCGACACGGAGCTGCGCAAGCTGAAGCGCGACGTGCCGGTCTACCTCTACGGCGCCAAGCCCCGCCACCTCGCCAAGATCCGCGCCCAGGTCCGCGCCCTCAGGCGACGCCGGCTGGCCTTCCTGGTGCAGGGCAAGACGTACAAGTTCTGATGCACGGCCCGCGCGAAGCGCGGGCCGACCTGGGTCCTGGCCTGTCGTCCCGAGTCACGACCCGCGGCGACCGGCTTCGGCGCCCCTGCCGATTCGCCACGCTTGGGATGCGCACTTCGCTTGATCCCCGCTCGCGCTCACTCGGTCAAGCGCGCTCGCTCAACGTCGCGACGCCGGCAGGGAACTGCGCGCTCCCAGTCGCTCGCTTCGGCGACCCCACCCGCCCCCGTGACCGTCACCCCGAGGAGCTCGGTCACGCAGAGCGACGAGGGATCCGCAGTCCGCGGCGGATCCCTCGGGACCCGGCAGACCGGAGTCCCTCGGAATGACAAGTTCATTAGCGAGTCGCCCGGCCATCGCCCGAAGGATCGGCAGGCTCGGACGACGGAACGGACTGACCGTTCTGAAACGGATCAGGTCCTTCGGGGCCCGGGCCGGCAGGGCCCCTCAGGGGCTAGACTTCCAGCCGGGCCAGGCTGATCAGGCTGCCGGCGAGGCCGACGGCCATGCCGCCGGCGACCAGCAGCATGGCGACGGCCGGAGGGCATCGAGAACGCCGCGCGGCCGAGGAGGTCCGACGAGGCGAGGCCCCGCGAGAGCCAGGCGAGCGCCGCCCACAGGAGGCCGGCCGCCACCAGCCCGCCGAGGCCGCCCTGGATGACGCCCTCGGTGACGAAGGGCCCCTTCACGTAGGCCCGCGTCGCGCCCACGAGGCGCATGATGTCGAGCTCGTCCTCGCGCGCGTAGATGGTGAGGCGGATGACGTTCGAGATCGTGAAGACGCCGGCGAGGACGAGGATGCCCCCGAGGAAGGCCCCCAGCCCCCGCACCAGCCGCACGCCGGTGGCCAGGCGCTCGATCCACAGCAGGTCGTACTGGATCTCGCGGATGCCCGGCACCCCGGCGAACGCCTTCGCCAGGCGCTCGACCTCGGCCGGCGACTGGTGGTCGGCCTTCAGGGTCACCTCGAGCGAGGCGGGGAACGGGTTCTCGCCGAGGTCCTCGGGCAGCGAGCTCAGGTCGCGGAACATCTCGCGGAAGCGCGCGAGGGCCTGCTCGCGGCTCACGAAGTCCACCGAGCCGACCGCGGGGTCCTCCGCAGGCGGTTCTCGAGGCTCGCCCGCACGCGGTCCTCGGTGCCGTCCTCGAGGTAGACGATCACCTGGACCTTCTCCGTCCAGCGGGTGACCAGCTCGCCGAGGCCGCTCGCCACGGTCAGGAACGCCCCGAGCACGAACAGGCTGACCGCGATCGTCCCGATCGACACCGCGTTGACGAGGCGGCTGCGCCAGAGGCTGGTGGCGGCCTCGGACACGAAGTACGCGATCGCGCGCAGGAACGCCATCGGCGAGGCGGGATTATAATCCGCGCCATGACCGTGCTGGTCGGCATCGCCGGAGGTACCGGGTCGGGCAAGACCTCGCTGGCCGTCAAGATCCGCGACCGGGTGGGCGAGGATCGCTGCCTGCTGATCGCCCAGGACTCCTACTACAAGGACGGCAGCACCCTCGTCGCCCGCCGCCCAGGCCTCGATCAACTACGACCACCCGGACGCCTTCGACACGTCGCTCCTCGTGCAGGACCTGCGCGACCTCAAGTCGGGGCGGCCCGTGCCGTGCCTCACCTACGACCACGCGACCTACTCGCGGCGCGTGCTCTCCGACCCCCTGAAGCCGACGCCGGTGGTGATCCTCGAGGGCATCCTGATCCTGGCCGAGGAGCCCCTGCGGCGGCTGATGGACATCAAGCTCTTCATCGACACCGACGCCGACGTGCGGATCCTGCGCCGGCTGCAGCGCGACATCCACGAGCGGGGCCGCAGCTTCGAGTCGGTGCAGCGGCAGTACCTCGACTCGGTGCGCCCCATGCACCTCGAGTTCGTCGAGCCCTCGAAGCGGTACGCCGACCTCATCATCCCCGAGGGGGCCGAGAACGAGGTCGCGCTCGAGGCGGTCGTGGCCCGCATCCGGGCCATCCTGTCGCGAGTCCCCTGAGCGCGCTTCGGGACCGCCCGGGCGCGCGAAGGACCTGAGTACTTCTACGGCTTCACCTTCCCGGGGACCGCGCCCATCGCGGTCCAGCCGCCGTCCACGACCAGGCTCTGCCCGGTGACGTGGGCCGCGGCGTCCGAGAGCAGGAAGAGCGCCGCCGCCGCCACGTCGGCGGTCGGTCGCCACCTTGCCGTTCGGGGTGGCCTCCGCCCAGGCTTCCTCCCAGCCCGCGTCCGAGACCGTGCGTGGCGTGACGGTCGCGCCCGGCGCGACCGCGTTCACCGTGATCCCGAGCGGCGCCATCTCCAGGGACAGGTTGCGGGCGAGGAACTCGAGCGCGGCCTTCGTCATCCCGTAAGGCGCCATCTGGCGGATGGCCATGTGGCCGGTGACCGAGGAGAGGAAGAGGATCCGACCCGGCGTGCCCTGCACGCGGAAGCGGCGGGCCGCCGCCTGGGCCAGGAAGAACGACCCGCGCAGGTTGACGGCGAGGAGCCGGTCGAAGTCCTCGGGGCGGTAGTCGAGGAAGTCGCAGTGCATCGTGATGCCGGCGTTGGCCACCGCCACGTCCAGCCGGCCGAAGGCCTCGACGGCCCGCTCCACGAGGCCGCGGGTCTCGTCCACGTCGGAGACGTCGCCCCCGGCCGCGCGCGCGACGCCGCCCTCGGCCACGATCGCCCGCGCGGCCTCCTCCGCCAGGGCCAGGTCGCGGTCGTTCAGGAGGACGCTCGCCCCCTCGAGGGCGAGCTGTCGCGCGATCTCCCTGCCGATGCCCTGGCCCGCGCCCGTCACCACCGCCGCGCGCGAGGCGAAGCGGCCGCTCACGCCGAGGCCACCCGTCCCTTCTCCAGCGCGATCACGCGCTTGCCCATGCGCTGGATCATGTCGCGGTCGTGGGTGGCGACGAGCACGGTGGTGCCCCGGGCGTTCACCTCGAGGAAGAGCCGCATGATCTCGAGCGCCATCTCGGGGTCGAGGTTGCCGGTGGGCTCGTCGGCCAGCAGCAGCATCGGCTCGTTCATGAGGGCGCGGGCGATCGCCACCCGCTGCTGCTCGCCGCCCGAGAGCTGCAGCGGGTAGGCGTGCATCTTGTGGTGCAGCCCCACCGCCTTGAGGGCGGCGAAGGCGCGCCGCTTCTGCTCGCGCAGCGGCACCCCGAGGATGCGCAGGACGAAGGCCACGTTCTCGAGGATCGTCTTCCGCTTGAGGAGCTTGAAGTCCTGGAAGACGACGCCGATCGAGCGGCGCAGCTCCGGGATCTGCCCGTCGGGGATGGCCGTGACGTTTCGCCCGCCCACCAGGATCTGGCCCTGCGACGGAAGCTCCTCGCGGAAGACGAGCTTCAGGAACGTCGTCTTGCCCGCGCCGGACGGCCCGGTCAGGAAGCAGAACTCGCCCTTGCCGACGCTCAGGGTCACGTCGGAGAGCGCCATCGACTCCCGGTCGTACTGCTTGTAGACGTGGAAGGCCTGTATCATCGAGAGGGGCCCGGACCGCCCGCGATTATAGCGGGGGTCGGCACGGGCCCCTCGTCATTCGGAGGAGCGACCTGCACTCGGCGATCCCGACCGACGGATTCCACCCGCCTGCGTGGCTCGCGGGCGGCCACCGCCAGACGTTCCTCGGCCACTGGCTGCGCCGGCTCGTGCGCTGGCGCCTGCCCTCCGAGGACCTGGTGGTGGAGGCCGGCCACGGCGTCCGTCTCCTGCTGCGTGCCAGCTGGCAGGAGGCGCCACGCGAGCGCCATCCGACGCTCCTGATCGTCCACGGCCTGGGCGGGTCGGACGCCTCCGGGTACGTCGTGTCGACCGGCCGCCTGGCCCACGCCCGGGGCTGGAACGTCATCCGCATGAACATGCGGGGCTCGGGCGACGGCCTCGCGCTCTGCCCGCTGCTCTACAACGCCGGCCTCGACACCGACCTCCTCGCCGCGCTGTCCGCCGTCTCCGGCCTCGTCCCGCGGCTGGCCGTGGTCGGCTTCTCGCTCGGCGCCAGCCTGGTGCTGCTGACTCTCGGCCGCCGTCACGAGCGACTGCCGGCGGCGGTGAGCGCCGCCGCCGCCGTCTCCCCGCCGCTCGACCTCGCGGCCTGCGCCGACGCACTCGAGGCGCCGGGAAACGGACTCTACGAGCGCCGCTTCATGCTGATGCTGGCGGAGAGCTACCGCCAGCGGAGCCGGGCCCGGCCCGACCTCTTCGCCGCCGGCCGCGAGCGCGGCCTGCGCACGGTGCGCGAGTACGACGACCGGATCACCGCCCCCTTCGGCGGCTACGAGAGCGCTTCGCAGTACTACGAGCGGTCGAGCGCGGGGCCGTGGCTCGCCTCGATCGACCGCCCGGCGCTCGTCCTCGCCGCGGCCGACGACCCCATGATCCCGGCCGCGTCGGTGGCGCGCTGGCCGGTCTCGGACCCGGTGCGCCGCGAGATCGTCCCGACCGGCGGTCACGTCGGCTTCGTCTCCCGCTCGCCGGCCCCCGGCTGGTTCTGGGCCGCGGAGCGGGTGATGGACTTCCTGGAAGCGGCCGGCTAGAGCAGGGGCCGGAGGGCCTTCCAGACGTTCTCGGCGACTCGCCTCTGGCCCTCCGCGGTGGGATGGATCCCGTCGGCCTGGTTGAGCCTCGGGTCGCCCGCCACGCCGTCCAGGAGGAAGGGCACGAGTGTCGCCCCGTTCGCCCTCGCGAGCGCCGGGTAGATCGCGCGGAAGCGCCGCCGATACTCCTCGCCGTAGTTCGGCAACGCTTCCATGGCGGCGAGCACCAGCTTCGGCGGCGCCGGCTGGCCGCGCGCCTCGTCGAAGACGGCCTGGATGTTCGCGCGCGTGGCCTCCGGCTCCTGGCCCCGGAGGCCGTCGTTCGCCCCCGTCTCGAGGACGAGCACGGCCACGGGCTGGCGCAGGAGCCAGCCCATGCGCCGCCGCGCGCCGGCCGACGTCTCGCCGCTCACCCCGGCGTTCACGACCCTGTACCGCAGCCCCGCCGCGTCGAGCTTCTGCTGCACGAGCGCGGGGAAGGCCTCCTGCGGGTCGAGGCCGTAGCCGGCGGTCAGGCTCGTGCCGACGAACAGGATCACGGGCCGGTCGTCGGCGGGCGTGCGCGTGGCGGGCGAAGCGCTCGCGGCCGCGGTCGGCGAGGGCCCCGGCCCCGCTGCGCCCCGGCACGCCGCGAGGGCCAGGCCGACGAGGCCCAGCCGGGCGAGGCCCGCGATCTTTGCCGATATCATGGCTCGAGGAGGCCGGAACCGGTTCATGTCCATCCTGCGCTGCGAGTCGCTCGCCCGGAGCTACGCCTCGGGCGGGCGCGAGATCACCGTCCTCAGAGATATCACGTTCGCGCTCGAGCCCGGAGGCTTCCTGGCCGTCACCGGCCCCTCGGGCAGCGGGAAGAGCACTCTCCTCGGCCTGCTCGCCGGGCTCGATCGGCCGACGCAGGGTCGCGTCGTGCTCGACGGCCACGACCTCGGAGCGCTCACCGAGGACGAGCGGGCCCGGGTGCGGGCCGAGGCGGTGGGCTTCGTCTTCCAGTCTTTCCATCTCATCCCGACCCTGACCGCGCGCGAGAACATCCAGGTGCCGCTGGAGCTGCGGGGCGAGGACGCCCGCGCCCGCGCTGCGGAGCTGCTCGCGCGGGTGGGCCTCGGCGACCGCGGGCACCACTATCCGGCCCAGCTCTCGGGGGGCGAGCAGCAGCGCGTGGCGCTGGCGCGCGCTTTCGTCCACCGGCCGAAGCTCCTCTTCGCCGACGAGCCCACCGGCAACCTCGACGCCGCGAACGGGCAGAACGTGATCGCCCTCCTCGGCGAGCTGAACCGCGAGCTGGGGACGACGCTCGTGCTCGTGACGCACGACCCCGACCTCGCACGGCACGCGCACCGCGTCATCCGCCTCCGCGACGGGGCCGTCGTCGAGGACACGCCCCGGCACGAGGTGCAAGCCTAGATGGCGCCTCCGGCCAACCGCGTCGGGCTGCGAGCGGAGCGCGACTCAATCCCGAGTGGCGAGCGGGGGGTCTGGGGGGTGCGGCGCAGCACCCCTCAGATCAGATTCGTCCTCTCGCTCGCCTGGCGCGAGTCGCGGGCCTCGCGCCGTCGGGGCCTGCTCGTCGTGACGGCGGTGGCGGTCGGGGTCGGCGCCCTCGTCGCCATCAACTCGTTCACGGACAACCTGCGCGAGTCGGTGCGGAAGGAGGCCCGGGCGCTCCTCGGCGCGGACCTCGCGCTCTCCGCCGGCGGGGCGTTCTCCCCGGCCGCGGAGTCGCTCCTCGCCGAGGTCCGCGGCGCGACCACCCCGCCGGCCGAGGTGGCCCGCGTCGTGAGCTTCGGCGCGATGGCCCTCCGTCCGGGCGGCCAGACGACACGGCTCGCCCAGGTGCAGGCCGTCGACCCCGGCTATCCCTGGTACGGGACGATCGAGACGACGCCCCCCGGCGAGTGGGCGCGCCTCGCCGAGACGGGCGGCGCCGTCGCCGACGCCTCGCTCCTCGTGGCGCTCGGGGCGCAGGTCGGGGACGAGATCGCCCTCGGCGAGACACGCTTCGTCCTGCGCGCGACGGTCGAGAACATGCCCGGCGACGTGGGCGTGCGGAGCGCCTTCGGCCCGCGCGTCTTCATCCCCCGGGCGCGCGTCCTCGAGACCGGGCTCCTCACCCGCGGCTCGCGGGCCCGCTACGAGGCGTACCTGCGCCTGCCCCCGGGCACGGATCCCCAGAAGATCGCGGACCGGTTTCGCCCCCGGCTCTCCGCCGAGCGCCTCAACGTCCGCACGGTCTCGGAAGACCAGCGGCGGCTCACCGACACCCTCTCCCGCTTCGGCCACTTTCTCGGCCTCGTCGCCCTGGTGGCCCTCCTCCTCGGCGGCCTCGGCGTCGCGAGCGCGGTGCACGTCTTCATCAAGCGGCGCATGGCCACGGTGGCCGTCCTGCGCTGCCTCGGTGCGACCGGGGGGACCGTCCTCGCCGCCTACCTCGTCCAGGCGGCGGCGGTGGGCCTCCTCGGCAGCCTGGCCGGGGCGGGGCTCGGCGCGATCGTCCAGGTGGCGCTGCCCCGGCTGCTGAAGGAACTCCTGCCGGTGGACGTGGCCTGGTCCGTCTCCTGGCCCTCGGTCCTCGGCGGGGTCGGCATCGGGGTCTGGGTGGCCCTCGTGTTCTCGCTGCTGCCGCTCCTCGCCGTGCGCCGCGTGTCCCCGCTCGCCGTGCTGCGGCGTGACTACGAGGAGGAGCGGGGGCCCCGCCGGGACCTCGCCCGCTGGGTCGCCGCCCTCGCCCTCGGCGCGAGCCTCGTGGGACTGGCCGTGATCCAGGCGGGCCGGCTCGCCTACGGCCTCGGCTTCGCCGCCGGCGTCGGCGTAGCCGTCGCCGCGCTGTGGCTCTTCGCGGTCCTGCTCGTCCGGGGCCTGCGGCGCTTCTTTCCCCGGCGCCTCCCCTACCTCTACCGCCAGGGGCTCGCCAACCTCTATCGCCCCGCCAACCAGACGCTGATGGTCGTCCTCGCCCTCGGGTTCGGGGCCTTCCTCCTGAGCACGCTCGTCCTCGTCCAGCACAACCTCCTCCGCGAGCTGCGCGTCGACCGCGGGGCCTCGCGCCCGAACGTGGTCTTCTTCGACGTCCAGCCCGACGAGCGGACAGACGTCGGGGAGCGGGTGAGAGCGGAGGGCCCGCTCACCGCTCCCGTGGTGCCCATCGTCCCCATGCGCATCCAGTCCCTGAAGGGCCGGCCCGCGGCCGAGCTGCTCGCGATCGAGGACGAGAAGCAGCGGCCGGAGCGATGGGCGCTCCGCCGCGAGTACCGCAGCAGCTACCGCGACGCGGTGGCTGCCTCGGAGCGCGTCGTCCAGGGCTCGTGGTGGCGCGCCGGCGAGTGGAAGGGGCGCGCCGGCGACGGTCCGGTACCCGTCGCGGTGGAGGCGAACCTCGCCCGCGAGCTGCGGGTGGGGATCGGCGACGAGATCGTCTGGGACGTCCAGGGCGTGCCGGTGCCCTCGCGCGTCGCGGCCCTGCGCGAGGTGGAGTGGGCGCGCTTCGAGCCCAACTTCTTCGTCGTCTTCCCCGAGGGCCCGCTCGACGCCGCACCGCAGACCTTCGTCCTGCTCTCGCGCGTCGACGACCCCGTCCGCCGCGCCCGCCTGCAGCGCGCGGTGGTGGAGGCGCACCCGAACGTCTCCACCCTCGACCTCGCCCAGGTCCAGCGCGCGATCGAGGGGGTCCTCGACAAGGTGGTGCTCGCCATCCGCTTCATGGCCCTCTTCAGCCTCGCCGCGGGGGCGGTCGTCCTCGCGGGGGCCGTGGCCGCGAGCCGCTACCAGCGCGTGCGCGAGGGCGCCCTCCTGCGCACGCTCGGAGCCCGGCGGTCGCAGCTCCTGCGGATCCTGCTCGCGGAGTACGCGGTCCTGGGGGCCCTCGCCGCCCTCGCGGGGATCGTCCTCTCCACGGCCGCCGGGTGGGCCCTCGCCCGCTTCGTGTTCGGCGTCTCGTTCGCGCTCCCCGGCCCCGCGCTCCTCGTCCTCCTCGTGTCGGTCCTGGGCCTCACGGTCGTGGTTGGCCTGTCGGGCAGCACGGAGGTCTGGCGCCGACCGCCCCTCGAGGTGCTGCGGGCGGAGTGATGACAGCTACCCCAGGTACCCCGGCTCCCAGGCGAGTCCCAGGGCCATGATCCGCTCGAGGAGCGGCCCGTATTCGATGCCGGCCTTCTCGGCGGCCTCCGCGAGGTCCTCGCCGTTGGCGAGCTGCGGGTTGGGGTTGGCCTCCAGCACGACGACCCTCCCGTCCTCGGCGAGGCGGAGGTCGATGCGCGCGTAGCCGCTCAGCATCAGGTTGCGGTAGACGCGCTTGCACAGCCCGCCGATCTTCCGCGCGAGCGGGTCGGGCAGGTCCTTCGCGGCGCCGCTCGTTATCCCGTGCTTCTTCTGGTAGCTCATGCTCCACTTGAGCCGCTCGGTGGCGATACGGCGTGCTTCCTCGGGCAGCCCCGAGAAGTCGAGCTCCCAGGTCGGCAGCACCCGCAGGCGCTGGTTGCCGAGGAGGCAGACGTAGAGCTCGCGGCCTTCGACGTACTCCTCGACGATGGCCGGCGTCCCGATGCTCTCGTGGATGAAGCGCACCCGCTCCTCGAGCCGCGCGTCGTCCTCGACGACCGAGGCTTGCGAGATGCCGATCGAGGCGTCGAGGGTGAGCGACTTCACGATGAGCGGGAAGCCCAGCCGGCGCGGGCGGCGGATGGCGCGGCCGCGGGGCACCATCACGAAGTCCGGCACGGGGACCCGGTGGTAGGCGAGGATCTTCTTGGTGAGGGCCTTGTCGCGGGCCAGCAGCAGCCCGCGCGAGTTGCAGCCCGTGTAGGGCACGCGCATCATCTCGAGGTAGGCGACGACGTTCTGGTCCCAGGTGGCCACGTCGGCGAAGGACTCGAGCAGGTTGAACGCGATCGTCGGCTGGAACTCCTGGATCGCCCGCCGGATGACCCCCAGCTCGCTCCCCACCCCGACCGGGAGCACGTCGTGGCCCTTCTCGCGCAGGGTGTGGACCACGTCGTACTCCATCTTCCAGGGGGCGTGGACGACGTCGTGGCCCTTGCCGTCGTCGGGAGGCACCAGGGTCTCGTCGACGAGGGCGAGGACGCGCTGCTTCTTCATGGCCATCGCCGGTCAAAGCGCCAGGCGGAGACGCCCGCTGTGGAGGTCGTTCACGACGCGCACGGCGAGGAGGACGAGGAAGTCCTGCTTCGCCTGCTCCTCGGGGGAGGCGAGGCGCAGGCCCAGCTCCCGGCAGCGCTGGATCATCTCGCCGAGCACCCGGTCGACCAGGTACTGGTAGCTCCCCGTCCAGCGGCGGACCCGGCGCCGGGCCTCCTTGCGGAGGCGCGACAGGAACCGGGCGGCGGAGGGATTCCGGGCGTGCTCCGGCGCGTCGGAGAACAGGCGGCGCAGGTCCCGGTCGTAGAGCTCGGGCTCGCTCACGCCGTAGGACTGGCGGCGCTGCTCGTAGTGGTCGCGCAGCGTCTTGATCAGGGAGCCGATCGGCTCGATCTCGCGCCGCCCCCGCACCCGGGGCTCCTGCCCGGCCACCTCCTTCATGAGGGCGTCCACGTACTCGAGCTTCCTGAGCGCCTTCCACCCCGCGTAGCGGCGCGCCCAGTCGGAGCCGGGGGTGAGCCACACCGCGAAGGTCTCGGCGAAGTCCTCGTCGGGGTGGCTCTGCGCGTAGCCCGCCTCGAGGTTGACGACGAAGCTCTTGCTGTACGGCCGCGGGGCGTAGTCCTCCGGGTACTCATCGGAGCTCCGGCCGAAGAGCTCGATGCGCCGCTTCCGCCGCCGGAGGCCGTACGCGTTCTCGAGGGCGTGGCCGACCTCGTGGCGCAGGATGCGCAGGCACCAGTCGGGCGTCCCGCCCTCGACCTCGAGCATCTGCGCCTGCTCGAGGCGGGC
Organism: uncultured Acidobacteriota bacterium; assembly: GCA_963697835.1. Classification (GTDB taxonomy): domain Bacteria; phylum Acidobacteriota; class Vicinamibacteria; order Fen-336; family Fen-336; genus DATBSL01. The sequence continues at coordinate 155,050 of CAVOPG010000003.1, forward strand.
GAGGCGCGGGTGCGCGAGGTAGAACGGGATCGCGACGCCGGGGACGCCGTCGGGGCAGAACCACTCGTCCGAGAGCCAGAAGTGGGGACGCAGCCGCAGGCCCCGCTGCCGCATCTCGCGCCTCACCTGGCGGAGGAACGGCTCCACGAAGCTGCCCCGGATGCGGACCCCGAGGTCGCACATCCGCACGTCGAGTAGACGCTCGTCGTCCCAGCTCTCCCACTCCGGGGCAGCCGGCGAGCGGTGCCCCGGTCGCGGGACCTCGGCGGGGGCGGGATCCGGAACGGGGGTCACTTCGCTCCTCGGCACCTCGCGCTCACGGCGCGGGCGACGGGGCCCGGACCTTTACCTTCATCTCGACCCGCTCCCTCGCCCGGTCTCCGTCCGCCGGCGTCGTGCTGACCTGGTCCACGACCTCCATCCCGGAGACGATCTCGCCGAAGATCGTGTACTGGCCCTGCAGCGAGGGCTGCTCGCGCACGCAGATGAAGAACTGTCGGCCGCCGCTGTCCGGGCTCGAGGGCTTTCGCGCGGCGGCCACGGTGCCGCGCACGAACGGCCGGTCGGAGAACTCGGCCTTCAGGAGATCGAGCCCTCCGGTGCCGTAGAGCGACGCCTTCGCCGGGTCCTTCGTCAGCGGGTCGCCGCCCTGGATGATCCCGCCGGCGATGACGCGATGAAAGGTCGTGCCGTCGTAGCCGCCCGCCTTCGCGGTCCTGACGAAGAGGGCGACGTGGGACGGGGCCACCTCCGGCAGCAGCCGGATGGTGAAGCTCCCCTTGGCCGTCTCGACGACCGCCTCGGTGCCCGGGGCGACCGGTGGCTCCTTGGCCGAGGGAGGCCGGGCCGGCTTCGGGGCCGGCTTCCCGGCCGGGGCCTGCGCCTGTGCCGCCGACGCGGCCAGCGCGAGGGTGAGGAAGACGGCGACTCGCCTCCTGCTCATGGCCAACCTCCGGGTGTCACAGGCATGGTAGCAGTCGTTCGCCGGTCGCGCTGATGCCGCCAATCCGCGGCGCGGGTTGCTACAAGAACCCTCGAGCCCTCCCCCGCGCCAGGCAATGGAGATCGGCCGGCGGGGCGCACGGGATTCCACTCACAGCCCTCGGCCGTGGTCGCGTGATCGGCTCGTTCTTCCGGCACCCACCCGAGGGCCCCCGGGCTATTCGTCCCAGTCGCCGGTGTCGATCATCCGTTCCCGGAGGGCCATGCGGCGGAGCACTTCGTCGCGGTCGCCGAGGCTCGTGGCCCCGACGCCCTCGACCGCGCAGGACGCCGCGCAGGCCGCCGAAGGCAGCCGCCTCGAGCGGGTCGCCCGTCTCCTGGTAGCGGACGAGGAAGCAGGCGGCGAACACGTCTCCGGCGCCGGTCGGGTCCACTTCCGGACGGGGGAGCGAGGGCACTTCGTGGCTCGCCTGCCGGGTCAGCAGGGTGAGGCCGCGCCAGCCGCGCGTCAGCGCGACCATCGGGACGTGGGCGAGCAGCTCCCGAGCGCGGCTTTCGGCGTCCTCGGCAGGTCGTGCTCGGAGAGGAAGAGGACGTGGACGCCGAGGAGGTCCCGCTCCGGCCGCTCCCACTCGCGCGCGGAGACCTGCCCCGCAGCGTCGATCGCGCGCACGTAGCCCTGGGCGATCGCGCCCACGCAGCCGGCCTCCAGCGCCGGGGCGCCGACCCCGGCCAGCTCCCCCACCAGCGGCCCGAGCAGGAGCACGTCGGGGGCCCTCCACGTGTCGGGGAGCGGCGCGAGGTCCACGTCCTCCGCGCGGGCGGTGACGACCTGGCGGCGCGTCCCCTCCTCGTCGTACTCGTTGACGAAACGCGTGGTCGCGGACGACCGGCGCAGGAAGACCGGGATGCCGGGCAGCTCGCGCTCGGGCTCGAATTCCGGCCCGGCGGTGGTGAGGATCGCGGCGTCCCACCCGAGCTTCCGCGCGGCGAGGGCGCCGTAGGCGACCGAGCCGCCCAGGACGTCGCCGCCCGGGCGCCGGTCGCGCGAGACGTGGCCGAGGGCGAGGAGGCGCGGCATGGTGGCCGCGCCGCTCAGGCCCGCGTCTTCTCGAAGAGCCGCAGCTGCGACTCGTCGGGCACGCTCACCGCCACCGGGTAGCGGCCCGAGAAGCAGGCCGTGCAGTGCCGGCGCCCCGCCTCGTCCCCGACCGCCTTCAGCAGCCCCTCGTGAGAGAGGTAGGCGAGGCTGTCCGCCCCGATGAAGCGGCGGATCTCGTCGATGGAGTGCGACGAGGCGATGAGCTCGCTCTTGAGGGGAGTGTCGATGCCGTAGTAGCAGGGGCCGGTCGTGGGCGGGCTCGAGATGCGCATGTGCACCTCGCGCGCCCCCGACTCGCGCACCATCCGCACGATCTTGCGCGAGGTGGTGCCGCGCACGATCGAGTCGTCGATCAGCACGACGCGCCGGCCCTCGATCACCTGCCGCACCGGGTTGAGCTTGATCTTGACCCCCAGGGAGCGCTCGCCCTGGCGGGGCTGGATGAACGTGCGGCCGACGTAGTGGTTGCGGATGAGGCCCCACTCGAAGGGCTGCCCGCTCTCCCGCGCGAAGCCCAGGGCGGCGCCCATGCCGCTGTCGGGTATCGGGCACACGACGTCGGCGTCGGCGGGCGACTCTCTGGCGAGCTGGCGGCCGAGCCGGAGGCGCGACTCGAGGACGTTGCGGCCGAAGACCAGGCTGTCCGGGCGGGCGAAGTAGACGTGCTCGAACACGCAGTGGGCGGCGGGCTCCGGCGGGAAGGGCTTGAAGGAGCGGAGCCCTTCCGCGTCCGCCACGAGCACCTCGCCGGGCTCGACGTCGCGCACGTACTCGGCGTCGACGAGGTCGAGGGCGCAGGTCTCCGACGCCACGATCGTCGCCCCGTTGAGACGGCCCAGCACGAGCGGCCGGAAGCCCCAGGGGTCGCGCGCGGCCACGAGGGCTTCTCTCGTCAGGAAGACCAGCGAGAACGCCCCCATCACCTTGTAGAGGCTCGCCGCGATCGCGTCCTCCAGCCGCTCGCGGTGGCTGCGCGCGTAGAGGTGGAGGATGACCTCGGTGTCGGAGGTGGACTGGAAGATCGAGCCGGCCGCCTCGAGCTCCTGGCGGAGGATGGCGGCGTTCACCAGGTTGCCGTTGTGGCCGACGGCGATCGGGCCGCGGTGGCACTCGATGAGGTAGGGCTGCGCGTTCGAGGCCACGGTGTCGCCCGAGGTCGAGTAGCGCACGTGGCCGATGGCCCGGTCGCCGGGGAGCGAGCCGAGCCGGCTCTCCGTGAACACCTCGTTCACCAGGCCCATGCTCTTCTCGAGGCGGAGCGTCGTCCCGTCGCCCGCCGCGATGCCCGCCGACTCCTGGCCGCGGTGCTGGAGCGCGTAGAGGCCCATGTAGGCGAGGTGCGCGGCCTCCGGGTGGCCGAACACGCCGACGAGGCCGCACTGGTCGTGGAAGTGGTCGTCCTCGAGGGAGAGACGGCGAAGAGGCGACGGTCCGCGCTCCTCCGGTCGGCTCATCCGTCGAATGTTACCCTACGGCGTGATCGAGAAGGGGGCGTCGCTCGAGTCGCGGGCGAGGCAGGAGTCGCCGCGGCCGGAGGTGGCGCCGCGCACCAGCGGGGGCGGCATCGGCACGCAGAGCTCTACCCGCCACGAGGTGCTCGGGTTAAGGGGCACGGTCCAGCTGTAGGAGCCCTGGCTCGCCGGCACGGCCGCGATCAGACCGCCGGGCCTGCCGTTCGTCATGTACCAGCGGTTCCCGTTCGAGTAAGTGATGTAGACGACGGCGTCTGCGGGAAGATCGGTCCCGGTCCAGGCTATGGTATGAGTCGTGCCGGACCGCCAGCTCTGGCCGCCGTTCGGAGCGTCGACCCGGATGGCGGCGGTCGAGGACGCCCGCCAGTTCGCGACGGTGACCCGCGTGTTGTTGAGGCTCAGAGCGTTGTACGCGGAGCTGGGGGAAGCCTCGGCGATGCCGGTGGGGTTGCCGCCGAAAAGGACGTTCGGGTTCGAGAAGTGCAGGATGCGGGTGCAGTTCACCGGGCAGTTGTAGGCCATCACCGTGCGGAACGCGTTGCCGGGGTCCTTGTAGCCGTACGAGTACGGGTAGGCGCCTGTCCCGACCGGGTCGGTGCGGGCGTGGTTCAACCCCATGTTGTGGCCCAGCTCGTGGCCGAAGCTGTAGTAGCCGGTCGCGCAGGTCCGATCGATGACGCTGAACGCGTTCGGCCCGAAGGCGGGGTTGTTGCCGGCCATCAGCCACGCGATGCCGCACGCCCCATAGTAGTTGTTGTACCCGGTCACGATCAGCGACACGAGGTCGGCGTGGTACGCGTCGCGCAGCGCGTGAACCGAGTCCATGTAGCCGTCGGCCGTTCCGGTGACGCGGCTGAGGTCCGTGCTCATGTCGGTGGTGGTCGTGCCGGACTCCGCGTAGCCGATCTCCTGGGCCGCCGCCAGTCGCAGGCGCTGTATGACCCCGCTGTTCGCGTAGCCCGTGTTCGTCTCGGCGACCGCCGTGTTGATGAGCGCCTGGATGGCCGGCGTCCCGCCCGCCGCGGCGCGGGCCGCCGGCGTGTAGACGACGAGGACGTCGATCAGCGACCCGTCGTCGGCGTTCACGATCGGCTCCGTCGTGACGTCCGCGGCACCGCCCGGGACTTCCTCGAAGCAGCCGTCTTCCGGAAACAGGCCGTGATCGAGCTCTTCGACGACGTGGGTGGAGCCGTCGTAGCGGATCCGGTAGGCGCCGCCGGGCCACACCGCGCTCCCGCTCATCACACCGTCGACGATCGCCAGCACCACGTCGCCGAGCGGCCGGCCCTCGATCCTGCCGGCCCACACGAGTGCTCTCCCGGCCCTCTCCGAGCGGGTCATCCGGGCGCGGACGACCACCCCGGGAAAGAGGTTGAGGACCAGGAGATGGCCCCGCGGGGGGAGGACGCCGAGTGTAGCCTCGCGCGCCGATGCGCCGGGAATCCGGCCGAGGCGGACCCGCACCGGCCGCGACCGCACGACTCCGAGCCCGGCGTCGGAATCGACGGAACGGGATGCGGGCGCTTCCCCGAAGAGCACCTGCGCCGCTCCCGGCACCGCCGAAGTCACCAGGAGCCCGACCACCGCCAGCACGGTCCGCGTCAAGTAGCACCTCCCCGCTGCCCGTCCCGACTATCCTGCTCCGAGCCCGCCCTTCCGTCCATGGGGCGCATCACTGCGTGGCGGGGACGGCGGTCACACGTCGAAGAAGTGCCTTCCCCTCCCGGCCGGGTTGCGCTAGGATCTCCCCCACGCGGCTTGCTGCGTTAGGAGCGTCCTCCCCGGACGAAGTCCGCGATGATCACAGTCTGCGCCTGGTGCCAGAAGTACATGGGCTCCAAGGAGCCCCTCCACGACCCCGCCGTGAGCCACGGCATTTGCGGAGCCTGCGTGGCGCGCGAGTCGCTCGACGAGGCGCCGGTGCTGGTCGTCAGCCCTGGCCGCGCCGAGGCCATCCCGATGCTGCAGTCGCTCCTGCGCGGCGCGCCCGAGATCGCGATCGTCGTGGATCGCCGGGCCACGGACCGGCGCGGCGGCAACGGCGGCAACGGAAGGGGCAAGGACCACGGCTGGCCGGTCGCCTACGTCGCCGACCGGCGGGCGGAGAACCGCCGGCGGTCGCCGTCTTTCTACCTGGTCTGACCCGCGCTCTTCAGCCGAGCTCTTCCCGGCCGAACACGCGGTCGAACACCGCGTCCACGTGGGTGAGGTAGCGCTCGAGGCGGAACACCCCTTCGATCTCGGCCTCGGTCAGCACCTTCCGCACCTCGGGGATCTTCCACGACCCGCTGGCGGAAGTCGCCCTCGCTCTTCCACACCTCCGTGGCGTGCGACTGCACGACGCGGTAGGCGTCTTCTCGACGCATCCCCTTCGCGGTCAGCTCCAGCAGCAGCCGGCCGGAGAACACCAGCCCCCGGCCGAGGTCGAGGTTCTGGCGCATGCGCGCCTCGTTCACCGTCATGCCCTTCACGATGCGCGTGAACCGGGCGAGCATGTGGTCGAGGGCGAGGAAGCTGTCCGGGACGATCACGCGCTCGACCGACGAGTGCGAGATGTCGCGCTCGTGCCAGAGGGCGACGTTCTCCATCGAGGCGAGGGCGTTCGAGCGCACGAGGCGGGCGAGCCCGGCCACCTGCTCGCAGCCGACCGGGTTCCTCTTGTGGGGCATCGCCGAGGAGCCCTTCTGGCCTGAGGCGAACGGCTCCTCCACCTCGCGCACCTCCGTCTTCTGCAGGGCGCGCACTTCCGTCGCGAACTTCTCGAGGCTGGCGGCGATCAGGGCGAGGGTGGTCATGACGTCGGCGTGGCGGTCGCGCTGCAGGACCTGGGAGGAGACGGGGGCGGGGAGGAGGCCCAGGCGGGCGCACACCGCCTCCTCGACCTCCGGGAGGCAGGTGGGAGAACGTCCCCACCGCGCCGGACAGCTTGCCGAAGGCGATGTTCGCCCGGGCGCGATCGAGCCGCGCCAGCTGCCTCTGCAGCTCCGCGTACCAGAGGGCCATCTTCAGGCCGAACGTCATGGGCTCCGCGTGGACGCCGTGGGTGCGCCCGATCATCGGCGCGTGCTTGTGCCGCAGGGCCCGCTCCCGCACCGCCTCCATGAGGTCGAGGAGGTCGGCGCGGAGGAGGTCGCACGCGTCCCGCATCAGGATCGCGAGGGCGGTGTCCACCACGTCCGAGGAGGTGAGCCCGTAGTGCAGCCAGCGTCCCTCGGGCCCCACGTTCTCCGCCACGCAGGAGACGAAGGCGACGACGTCGTGCTGGACCTCCTTCTCGATCTCCTCGATGCGGGCGACGTCGAAGCGCGCCTTCGCCTTGATCGCGGCGAGGGCCTCCTTCGGCACGACCCCGCGCTCGACGAGGACCTCGGTCGCGGCGATCTCCACCTCAAGCCACGTCGCGAAGCGGTTCTGGTCGGACCACAGGCGGGCCATCTCGGGACGCGAGTAGCGAGGGATCATGGCAGGTCGTCTCGGCCGATCGGCGGCAGACTATCACGCCCGCCGTGGCCCATCCAGCGCGCCACTCGACGGGCGCCCTCGCGCGCCGCTCCCGGCCCGGGTTGCGGGGCGTCGCTACGGCTCGAAGCGCAGCGGCAGGTACTCCGGGAACCACATGGCCCGTTCGACCGTCTTCTCGAGGTGCTCGAGGATCTCCGGGTCCGCGTGGCCTTCGGCCACGGCCCGGCGGATCGTCGCGCGGGCCACGGCGAACGAGCAGTCCCGGATCCGCGCGAGCTGCGGGTAGACGGCGCACTCGGCGAGGTCCTCGGGCGTCACCATGGCGGCGAGCGCCTTGGCGGCCTCGAGGAACATGCCGTTCGACACGCGCCGCGCGCCGCTCACCGTCAGCCCCAGCCCAACGCCGGGGAAGACGAAGGAGTTGTTGCACTGCCCGATGCGGTGGCGCTTGCCGTCCACGTCGACGGGATCGAACGGGCTGCCGGTGGCGACGATCGCCCGCCCCTCCGACCAGCGGAGGGCGTCCTCCGGCGTGACCTCGGTTTTCGAGGTCGGGTTCGAGAGCGGGAAGACGATGGGCCGGGCGTTGAGCCGGGCCATGGCCCGGACCACCGCCTCGTCGAAGATGCCCGGTGTCGCCGAAGTCCCGATCAGCATGGTCGGCTTCGCGTTCAGGACGGTCTCGAGGAGCGTGATCGCCGAGCGGTCTTTGCAGGCGTAGCCGGCGACCTCCTCCGCTGGCCGGGCGTACGTCGCCTTGTACTGCTCGAGGCCCGGCCGGCTCCGGGAGACGAGGCCGTGGCTGTCGGCGGTCCAGATGCAGCGGACGGCCTCCTCGTGGGTGAGGCCGTCCTCCATGAACGCCGCCACCAGCAGCTCCGCGATGCCCTGGGTCGAGGCCCCCGCGCCCGCGAAAGACCACCCGCTGGTCCCGCATCCTCTGGCCGGTGATGCGCAGCGCGCCGTAAACCCCGGCGAGGACGACGGCGGCCGTGCCCTGGATGTCGTCGTTGAACGTGCAGAGCTGGTCGCGGAAGCGGGCGAGCTGGAAGAGCGCGTTCTCCTTGAGGAAGTCCTCCCACTGCAGCACCACGCGGGGGAAGACCTTCTGGACCGCGGCCACGAACGCGTCGATGAACTCCTGGTACTCCGCCCCGCGCACGCGCGCGTGGCGCATGCCCAGGTACAGGGGGTCGTTCAGCCGCTCCTGGTTGTTCGTCCCCACGTCGAGCGTGATCGGGAGCGTGCTGTAGGGGGAGATGCCCGCGCAGAGGGTGTAGAGGCAGAGCTTGCCGATCGGAATGCCCATCCCGCCCGCGCCCTGGTCGCCCAGCCCCAGGATCCGCTCGCCGTCGGTCACCACGATCACCGACGGGTGGGGGATGCCGGCGTTCAGCAGGATCTCCTCGATGCGGTCCCGGTCCTCGTAGGCGATGTACAGGCCGCGGCCGCGCCTGTAGATGTGGGAGTACTTCTGGCACGCCTCGCCCACCACCGGGGTGTAGACGATCGGCATCATCTCGTCGATGTGCTCGAGCACCAGGCGGTAGAACAGCGTCTCGTTGCGGTCCTGGAGGCTCGACAGGTAGACGAACTTCTCGAGGTTGGTCGTCTTCACCTTGAAGTTCTCGTACGTCCGGTCGAGCTGCTGGTGCATGGTGCAGACGGCCGGCGGCACCAGGCCGAAGATGTCGAGCTCGTCGCGCTCCCGCCGCGTGAAGGCGGTGCCCTTGTTCGTGTGCGGGTTCAGCAGCAGCCCCCGTCCCTTCAGGGACACGGCCATGTACTGCTGGCCGGTCGACGGGTCGACCTTGATGCAGAAGCTCATCGGGACCGGCACCGCTCGAGAAGGGACGGGCTCCGCGGTGGTCGTGCTCATGGCTCAAGCCTCCTCGGATGGCGCCCGACGAGAACGCCCCGGCCTGCCGTGCCCCGCGCGATGCGGGTCGAAGCCTCTCTCGGGAAGACCCTCCGCTGGCTCTGGTGCAAGCCTCGCGCCGCCCGCGTCCTGAGGAGGCCCTCCGGGCGGGACTGGCACTAACGGAAGCGATTCAACGGCTTGCAGGGGTCGGCCGGCCGGCGGCGGGCGGCGTCCGCCCCCGGTGCGTCGGCGGCGGGGCCGCAGGAACTTCGCCGGCCAAGGGCGCGCCTGGAAGGAGCTGCGGTCAGGCTCCCTCCCCCGGCGAAGCGGCGGCCGTAGTAAGCTTGGCCGGCTTACCCATGGAGCCGAGAGGCTCCTCTGCCGGGGGTTGCCTGCCGGGGAGGCGTTCGCCGTCTCGTCCCCTCCAGACGGCGGGCCGGAGCACGACCGGCCGCGAGGCACGGCCAAGCCGGGGAGGGACATTCGGATGGAGGCGTACCGGAGAAAGCGTGGGGCGGACGGACGGGAGCGCTCGGAGGTGCGGCTGCGCGGGCCGCAGCTCCTCAACCACCCGATGTACAACCGGGCCACCGCCTTCACGCGCGACGAGCGCCGCCAGCTCGGCCTCGAGGGGCTGCTGCCTGACGTGGTCAGCTCGATGGAGCAGCAGGCCCGGCGGGCCTACGGCAACATCGCCCGCAAGACGGAGCCGCTCGAGCGCTTCATCGGCCTGGCCGCCATCCAGGACCGCAACGAGCACCTCTTCTACAGGGTGCTCGGGGACCACCTCGAGGAGTTCCTCCCCATCGTCTACACCCCCACCGTGGGCCAGGCCTGCCAGCAGTACAGCCGGATCTTCCGGCGGGCGCGCGGCCTCTGGATCACCCCCGAGCACAAGGGACGCATGACCGAGGTGCTCGCCAACGCCACCTACGAGGACGTGCGGCTCATCGTGGTCACCGACAACGAGCGCATCCTCGGCCTGGGCGACCAGGGCGCGGGCGGGATGGGCATCCCCATCGGCAAGCTCGCCCTCTACGTGGCCGCGGCCGGGATCCACCCCGCGCAGACCCTGCCCGTCAGCCTCGACGTCGGCACCGACAACCAGGAGCTGCTGGGGGACGACCTCTACATCGGCTGGCGCCAGCCGCGGCTGCGGGGCGAGGCCTACGACGCGGTCGTGGACGAGTTCGTGCGGGCGGTGAAGCAGCGCTTCCCGAAGGCCCTCCTGCAGTGGGAGGACTTCAAGCAGTGGAACGCCTTGCGCCTGCTCGAGCGCTACCGCAAGGAGCTGCCCTCCTTCAACGACGACATCCAGGGCACGGCCGCGGTGGCGGTGGCCGGGATGTTCGCCGCCTCCCGCGCCGCGGGCCGGAAGCTGACCGACGAGCGCCTGGTCATCGCCGGCGCCGGCGCCGCCGGGGTCGGGATCGCGCGCCTCTTCCAGAGCGCGCTGCGCCGCGAGGGCGTGACCGGCGAGGCGCTGCGGTCCTCGGTGGCCCTCCTCGACTCCAAGGGCCTGGTGGTGGACGCGGACGACGAGTACCGCCGCGACCTCGCGTGGACCGGCGAGCTGGCCTCCTCCCGCGGCCTGCGCGCGGGGTCGTCGCTCCTCGACGTGGTGCGGGCCGCGAAGCCGACCGTGCTCGTCGGCGTCTCCGGCGTGCCCGGCCTCTTCGGCGAAGACGTGGTGCGCACGATGGCGTCGCAGGTCGAGCGGCCCGCCGTCTTCCCTCTCTCGAACCCGACTTCCAAGTCCGAGGCGCGGCCGGCCGACGTCCTGGCCTGGACCGACGGGCGGGCCTTGATGGCCACGGGCAGCCCGTTCGAGCCGGTGGAGATCGCCGGCCGGACGGTCCGCATCGGCCAGGGCAACAACGTCTTCGTGTTCCCCGGGGTCGGCCTGGGCGTCCTCGTCTCGGAGGCGCGCGAGGTGACGGACGGGATGTTCGCCGCCGCCGCCGACGCGCTGGCCGAGCAGCTGTCTGACGAGGACCGGCAGGCCGGGGCCCTCTTCCCGCGCATCGCCGGGCTGCGCGGCGTCACCGCGCACGTGGCCGAGGCGGTGGTACGCCAGGCCGTGAGCGACGGCGTCGCCAGAAACCCGCCGGACGACCCGGCCGAGGCGATCGCCGCGGCCATGTGGGACCCGGCCTACCCGGCAATAGACGTGGCCTGAGCCTCCGGACGCATCCTAAGGCCCGGCGGGCGGGCGCGACCTGAGGCCGTCCTGGGCCTCGGCGAGTCGTTCGGCTGCGGCAAACCGGAGCTTGGGGGGCGTGCCCCCGCCCCGCGCGCGGGCTTCGTAGTCCAGCGCCATGGGGGACATGCGTCCGCAACCCCTCTAGAGACGGTCCTTCAGAGCTCGGCGGAGCGCCCGGTGCCCATGCAGCACCGCTACGATCAGGACTCGCTCCTTCTCGACAAGGTAGACGAGCCGATAGGAGCCGATGATCAGCTCACGGAACCGGGACAGTTTCGGGTCGGGCAGCCGATGCCCACGACTAGGGAAGCTCTGAAGAGACTCGGCAGCATCGACGGCGAGCTGCGCGAGGCTTCGTGCATAAGCCTCGGAGTCCTTCGCGATGAAGGTGACAGCTGCCTCGAGGTCGTCGACAGCGGGATCGGACCAGACTATCGGGCGAGCCACTTGGAGAGGCGCTTCTTCGCCTGCTCGTGGCTCGTCACTCGGCCAGCAGCCGCCGCCTGCATGCTGCGCTCGACCTTCTGGCGGACGTACAGCTGGTACTGCACGTCTTCCAGCGTGCAGTCGTCTGGGAGCTTCTTGGCCAGATCCAGAAGAGCTTTCTTCACCTGACCCATAGGTTGACCTTCGCGATCTTAGCACGTGGGGTCGCCATAGATCCGCTCTTCGAGGAGTCGCCGAACGCCGGGGACAAGTTGCAGGGCTCTAATACACCCAGGCTTTGTCATCCCCTTGTTCGGCGGCTCGCTCGCCCATACGCCACTTCGCCGACTCGGAATAGGGCACCAATGGCACGTCGATTAGGAGGGCGATCACCTCGGGTCCAGTCAGGATTTTGCGCGCGACAAGTGCCCCTGCAATCGCCTCCACGTGCGACCACCGTTTCATGAGGTGTTGCTCGGCATCCGCCCACCCTTGGAGGATGTTGGCCTGCGTGGCCTCGTTCGAGAGCTCACCGCCACGGCTCGCCCACTCCTCGGCCCTGTCGTAGTCGGACCGCGGGTGGCGGTCTCTGCCGTATTCAGCTCCTGTGACGAGCTCCTCAGCTACGGCTCCGGCTGTGAGAGGAAGCTCTTAGAGCCGCGGTAACGACTGGCCCAAGTGCAGGCGGACAGTCGAGGATGACGTCCGTCGGGCGGCGAGAGTGGAAGACCTCGAGGGCGTCCCTCAGGTGACTCAGGCGCCCTTCGTCTGCCGCGAGCCAAGCCTCCGCATCAGCAAGAGCAGGCGTTGAGGGGAGTATGTACAGGCCTGGCCTTCCGGGGATTGCCCAAGGGCCACCTTCTCCAATTCGGCCGTAGATGGCCGCAGCAGAACCACCGGCGCGCGTGGGTGGCGTAGCGCCTATGAGCCATGTCGTCGCGCTGCCTTGCGGATCCAAGTCGACAACCAACACTCCGCGACCACGCCGCGCCATTGCGGCTGCAAGATGGACGGACAGCGACGTCTTGCCCACTCCGCCTTTGCCGCTGACAACCGCGAGACGTACTGGTGTGTATGCGGACGCCCTTGCGAAGAGGTCAGCAGGCGACAATTCGTCGCCCGCGAAGAAGATCCGCCACTCGTTGTCGGCGTTCTGTTTCCACGTCGCAGACTCCCTCGTGAATAGTGTCCCAGCAGATCGTCTTCAGTTCCACTGCGACCCCACACCACGCGGTCGAATTGTGGCGGTCCTTCATCCTTGGGTCGAACAACTACCCAAAGCCTCTCTAGGGCTTCGCGCCGCTTCCCTTCAGCTGGGGAGGCGTCGCCCCCCCGTGCCCCCCCTTATTGTCGGCCGGCACGGCGCCCGGAAGATGTATGCGCACGCTCGTACCCTTGCCGGGGGTGCTCTCGGCGCGGATCGTGCCGCCGTGCTCCTCGACGATCTGCCGCGCGATGGCGAGGCCGAGGCCGGTGCCCTTGACCTTCGTCGTGTAGTGCGGCTCGAAGATCCGCTCCACGTCCTCGACGCCCGGGCCGGCGTCGTCCACGCGGATCGCCACTCCCCCGTCCTCGCGCGCCGTCCGCAGGCGCAGCTCGCCGCCCTTCGCCGCCATCGCCTCGAGCGCGTTGTTGATGACGTTGAGCAGCACGCGCTTCACCTGGTCGGCGTCCACCTCGACCTCGGGCACGTCGGGGGCCAGGTCCACGCGCACCTTCAGCCGGTCCGACCGGCGCCTGCGTGTACGGCGAGAGCGCGTCGAGCACCAGCGCGTTCGGGTCGAGCCGCTCCGGCCGCATCGGGGGCAGCCGCGAGAAGCGGGAGAACTCCCCGATCAGCTCCTTGAGGTCGCGCACCGCCCCCAGGATCATGTCGATCGCCGAGGGGAAGAGGTCGGCGAAGCGGGCCGGGTCCCGGGCCCAGGCCGTCTTGAGCGTCTCCGCGGCCAGCCCCACCGGGGTGAGCGGGTTCTTGACCTCGTGGATGACCCGCTCGACGGCCTCCTTCCAGGCGGTGAGCCGCTGGGTGGCCAGGATCTGGGTGAGGTCCTCGATCACGACGACGGTCCCGATGGGCCGCCGGCCCTCGCCGCGCAGGGCCGAGGCCGCGACGGAGAGCGTGCGGCGCCCCTGGGGCAGCTCGCACACGATCTGGGCCTCGTGGCAGTCCTCGCGCCCGTCGCGCACGACGGCCACCGCCTCGACGAGCCGCGCCGTCGCGGCGCCGGCGAGCGCCTCCTCCAGCGTCCGGCCCCGCGCCCCTTCCGGGGCGAGGCCGAGGATCTCGCTCGCCCTCTCGTTGAACGTCTCGATCCGGCCCTCCTCGTCGAGCGAGAGGACGCCGGTGCCGACGTTGGCGATGACGGTGGCCAGGTGGTTCTTCAGGGCGAGGAGGCTCGCCTGCGAGTCGCGCAGCTCCCCGGTGCGGGCCTCGACCATGCCCTCGAGGTTCCGGCTGTAGCCCTCGATCTCGCGGCGGCTCGCCTCGAGCTCGCCCACCATGCGGTCGAACGACTCCGCCATGCTGCCCACCTCGTCGCGCGAGTGGACGCGGAGCCGGACCTGCAGGTCGCCGGTGGCGGCGCGGGCCATCGCGTCGTGCACGCCGCCGCACCGGGGCGAGCACCATCCGCGAGAGGAGCAGGTTGAGGAGGAGCAGCACGAGCACGAACGAGAGCGTGACGCCTCCGTAGAAGAGTCGAGCGCGTCATCGCCTCGCTCCGCTCGAGGGGGGCCAGGCTCTTGAGCAGGTGCAGCCGGCCGTAGGGCTCGCCGGCCGCGGAGAGCGTCGCCACGAGGGCCAGCACCCGCTGGCCGCCGAAGACGCGCCTCGCGGAACTCGTCCTGTCCCGGCGCCGGCCCGCCGCCCGCCGGCAGCGCCTCCTCCCGCGTCGACGCTGCGGCCGGCGAGGAGGGGCCGCCCGCCCGGGCCCACGAGGTCGGCCTCGCCGTCGCGGTCCACGAGCAGGACGACGCCGGGCCGGCCGAGGAAGGGCGCCGCGTCCTGCGCCCAGCAGCCGGCGAGATGACCGACGCGTCGGCGGTCGCGCCGAGGTCGAGGTCGTTGGCCTCGATCCGCGCCCAGAGGATCCCCTCCTGCGCCCGCGAGGTCGGCGAGGTGCAGCGGCCAGCGAGTCGCGGTTGCGGCTCAGGAGCTGTCGTAGATGAAGTCGCGCTCGTGGTTGCGGCGCAGCGTGGAGAGCAGCCGCTTGTCCTGCTCGAGCAGGCGCTGGCGCTGCTCGCCGAGGACCGGGACGAGGACGAGCAGGAGCGCGGCGAGCGCTGAAGAGGAAGACGATCGCGAGGGTCAGCGTGACCTTGGCGCCGCAGGCTCAGGTCGCGCAGCGAGCGCAGGATGGCCTTCACGGCTCCCCCAGCCAGCCCCGCACGAGCGCCCGCGGGGGCCCGAGCGGCGTCTTCTCCACGGAGTAGAGCGCGACCCCCTGCCGGCGGTCTCCGTGCGTCGTCGAAGCGGATGCGCCCGGTCGCCCCGTCCACCTCGTTGCGGGCGACGGCGTCGCGGAGGCGCCGGCGGGTCGCGGCGAGCGACGGCGCCCGAGCGCCTCGTCCGGAAGCCGCCCGAGCGACCGCAGCCCGGCCGCGATCACCCGGACCGCGTCGTAGGCGAGGACGGCGCGGCAGCCGGGCGGCTCGCTGCCCTCGGCCTTCTCGTAGCGCCGGTCGAACTCCGGGGCCGGGGAGCAGAGCTCCACGTAGTACGCCTCGCCCGGAGGCCCTCCCTTCTGGAAGAGGAGCGGGCTCGACCACGCGTCGCCGCCGAGGAGCGTCGACGCGAAGGCCCACCTGCACCCGCCTGCGCCGCCACGAGGGTGGCGTCGGTGAACGAGCCGGGCACGAACACCACGTCCGGGTCGGAACTCCTTGACGCGGCGCAGCTGCGGCCGGAAGTCGGTCTCGAGGGCGAGGTAGAAGAACTCGGCCACCACGCGCCCGGCGACCTCGTCGCTGGAAGCGGCCGATGAAGCTGCGCGCGAGCCGCTGGCTGTAGGTTCGCCCGACCTCGTAGAGCACCGCCGCCCGCTTCGCCCCGAGCCGATCGCGCGCGAAGCCGGCGAGCAGCGCCGCCCATCACGTCGTCCGAGGCGCACATGCGGAAGACGAAGGGACGGCCGCGGCCGGTCTGCGGGTCCCGGGTGAGGTCGGCGGCGGTGGAGACGTTCGTGATCTGCAGCACTGCCGTTCGCCTCGGCCTCCTCGGCCACCGCGCGCCGAGAGCTCGCTCGAGTTCGCCCCGACGATGGCGAGGGCGCCGTCGCGGGCGGCGAGGGCGGCGGCCTGGCGCGCGTCCACGAAGTAGCTGCCGGTGCGGTACTCCGCGAGCCGCAGCGGGCGCCCGTGGACGCCTCCCGCGCGGTTCAGGTCCTCGACCGCGAGGTGCGCGCCCTGCAGCGACTGCAGGCCGGAGACGGCGTAGCGGCCGATGGTGGGGAAGACGGCGGCGACGGGCAGGGCGCCCCCGGCGCGGATCTCGGCGGGGGCGAGCACGACCGGCTCGACGCGGTCCGCGGCCGCGGCGGGTCGCTCGCCGTTGCCGCGCAGGCAGGCGCGCGACACGAGCGCCGAGCCAAGGAGGACGACGGCCGAGGCCCGCTGCGCCATCGGGGCAGCGTAGCACGGGGGCGAGGGCGGCCGTCAGAAGAGGCGCAGCTGCCCGTCGCGCCGGCCCGCGGCCACGCGGGGCGCGCGGATCGCGATCCAGGCGGTCCCCTCGGGCGCGGCGAGCGCCACCTCCACGTCGCGCCGGCCGGCCCGCACGAGCGCCTCCTCGGCGGCCTGGAGCGCGAGCTCCGGGTGGTTGTTCTTCCTCGAGAGGTGGGCGAGGACGACGTGCCGGCAGGCCTCCCCGAGTCCCTTCTCCAGGAGCCGCCCCACGTCGCCGTTCGAGAGGTGACCGAAGGGCCCGAGGATGCGCTCCTTGAGCGACCAGGGGTACGGCCCGTCGCGGAGCATCGCGGGGTCGTAGTTCGACTCGACGAGGACGGCGTCGCAGGCGCGGAAGGCCTCGACGAGGCCCCGGCTCAGGTGGCCGAGGTCCGTGGCGTGACCGAAGGAGACGGCGCCCGCGGAGACCACGAACGCGAGCGGGGAGGCTGCGTCGTGGGGGACGGCCACCGCGCGGACGGCGAGGTTGCGGATCGTGCGGGTCTCGCCGGGCGCGAGGGTCTCCCAGGCCGGCAGCCTCGCGCCGTCGAGGCCGGCCGCGCGGAACGTGCCGCGGGTGAGGGCGAGGGGGACGCCCCACTTCGCCGAGAAGGCCGCGAGCGCCGCGGGCGTGGTCGCCGTGCTCGTGCGAGACGAAGACGGCGTCGAGCGCTCCGGGGTCGACCCCCGCCGACTGCAGCCTCTCCGCGAGCTGGCGCGGCCCGAGCCCGGCGTCGAGCAGCACGCGCGCTCCGCCGCCCTCGACCAGGGTGGCGTTGCCCGCGCTGCCCGAGCCGAGGACGCGGAAGCGGAGGCTCATCCCGTTCTGGGGGGTGCTACGTCGCACCCCCCAGACCCCCCGCTCACTTCGCGGGAGTGAATCCCGCATCGTTCGCAGCCCGTTGCGGTGGCGGATGCATGCTCGGTCACACCCGCAGCTCCCGCTCGCGCGGCCGCCAGCCCCGGAGGTTGCCGAGGACGCTCGCGCCGAGCCGGCCGTCGAAGACGTCCGCGGCCACGCGCTGCACGTCGGAAGCGCTCACCGCCTCGATCCCGGCGAGGATCTCGTCGAGCGGGAACTGCCGGCCGAAGTAGATCTCCTGGCGGGCCAGGTGGCTCATCCGGGCGCCCGAGCTCTCCAGGGAGAGCACGAGGCCGCCCTTGATGTGGTCCTTCGCCCGCCGCAGCTCCTCTTCGCCGAGCGGCTCGCCGCGCAGGCGCCGGATCTCCTCGAGGGTCAGGCGGATCACCTCGGGCGCCGAGTCGAGGCTCGTCCCCGCGTAGATGCTCAGCAGCCCCGCGTCCGAGTACGCGGTGATGCCCGAGGAGATCGAGTAGACGAGCCCGCGCTTCTCGCGCACGTTCTGGAAGAGGCGGGAGGACATCGAGCCGCCGAGGACGGTGTTGAGCACGTAGCAGGCGTAGCGGTCGGGGTGCGCCTGCGGGTAGCCGCGGGTCCCCAGGCAGACGTGCACCTGCTCCAGCTCCTTCTTCGAGCGCGTGACCGTCCGCGCCACCACGGCCGGGGCGCGGCCGCTCCTCGGGGTGGCGCCCCGGTGCAGCCCCGCGAAGTGGCGGCCCACGAGGGCCGCCACCGCCCCGTGCTCCAGGTGCCCGGCGGCGGCGATCAGGATGTTCGCGGGGTGGTAGACGCGCGAGAAGTAGGACGCGAGGTCCTCGCGCCGGAAGCGGCCCACCGTCCGCTTGGTGCCCAGGATCGGCCGGCCGAGCGGGTGGCCCGGCCAGAACGCCTCCGCGAAGAGCTCCATGACGAGGTCGTCCGGGGTGTCCTCGACCATGTTGATCTCCTCGAAGATGACCTTCTTCTCCTTGGTCATCTCCGCGGGGTCGAAGAGCGGGTTGAGGACGATGTCGCCGAGGATCTCGACGGCGAGGTGGCAGGTGCTCGTCGAGCACCTTGAGGTGGAACGAGGCGTACTCCTTCGAGGTGAAGGCGTCCATGTAGCCGCCGATCGAGTCCACCTCGGCCGCGATCCTCTCCGCCGAGCGGGTCTTCGTGCCCTTGAAGACCATGTGCTCGATGAAGTGGCTGACCCCGCTCACCTCGTCGGCCTCGTGGCGGCTGCCCCGCTTCAGCCAGACCCCCACCGCGACGCTGCGGACGCCGGGCATGGACTCGGTGACGAGGGTGAGGCCGTTCGGGAGGGTCTCCTTGACGATCATGCGGGGGAGCGCCGGCGGCGATCTCCGGCGCGGGCCACCAGACTAGCACATGCTAGACTCGCCGCCGCGAGCCCCCGCATGAAGGACGAGCATTACCGGCGCTGGGTGCGCCTCAACCTGCCCCACGCGCGCACGATCACGCAGCGGATCGGGCGGTCGCTCGAGGCGCTCGGGGCTTTCGGGGAGGAGGGCAACGGCCACGCCGCCCCGCTCGCCGACGCCTACGACAGCGCTCGAGCAGCGGCTCCGCGGCTTCGACGAGGACCCGCCGGCCGAGGAGGCGCTGCGGGCGGCGGACGAGGCCGCCGAGCTCGCCCGCGCGCTGGTCGAGGCCGATCCTCGCGACGCCCGCCCGCGGCGACCGGCTCGGCCAGCACGTGCGGAACCTCTTCGAGTGCCTGGGCCTCGCCGAGGAGGGCGCCACGCTCGCGCTGCAGTGCGGGGAGAGCACGGACTCGCCCCTGCGCTGACGCCCGAGCCGCCCACAGCCGCGGGCGCCCACTGGCAACAGGTACGGGCTGTGCGCTCGCCGATTCCGGCGGCTCGGGCGCTCCGAAGCGAGCGCATGAACCAGCCGGGCCATTAAGCGAGCGGAGGAGACGACCCGAGCCGCCCACAGCCGAGGGCGCCCACTGGCAACAGGTACGGGCCTCGGTGCCAGGATGCCTTCAGGGACCGGTGAGCTCGAGCACGGCCGGCAGCAGCGACTCGGCCGCCATCCGGTGCGCCACCTCGTTCGGATGGAAGTCGACCGGGTGCACCCAGAAGTCGGAGCCCCGGCGGCCGAGAAAGACGGGCAGAAGGTCGTGGTGCGGGATCCGCGCGCCGAGGCAGAAGCGGTGAATCGTCTCGTGCACCGGCGCGAACGGGTAGTCGCGCGTCGAGCCCCACGAAGAGCGGCCAGGGCGCGACGAGCAGGCGAGCCCCGGTCAGGTCGAGCCGTCGCTTCATCTCGCGGAGGTAGTCCCGGGTCCGCTCCCAGCCCGCGCGGTTCGCGTCGCTCCACATGTCCAGGTACCAGCGCGTCGTCTCCCGGCCCGTGATCAAAGCACCCACGCGGTCCGAGAAGAAGTCGAAGACCCTGGCGCGGAGAAGAGGCCGTGGTGCCTCGGGATCGTCGGGCGCGTTCGTGCGGTCGAGGATCCAGTCGTTCAGGTAGGTCTGCCGCGCCCGGAACTCCGGCGGCTGCACGGCGTCGTTCAGGGTGAGTGTGTAGACGACGAGGTCGGGCTCGTAGGGGAGGACGTCCTCGAGGGCCCCGAAGACCTCCGGGATGTCCGCGCCCCGGCGGCCGCAGTTGCGGACCTCGTACCGCCCGGGCGCCCGGTCCTCGAGGAGCCGCGCCAGGACCCGGGCGACGGTGTCGGCCTCCTTCACCCCCTGCCCCTCGGCGAAGGAGTCGCCGAGGACCACGATGCGCCGGACGCCGGGCGGCTTCTGTCCGAGCGGAGCGTCGCGGAAGCGAAGGTCGTTGTAGCGGGACTCGACCGCCCACGGGTGGTGGCGGGCGATCGCGTCGAACCGCTGGGGGGCGAGGTGCTCGGTAGCGGGCGCGTTCTCCGGCCGCCGCAGGTCGAGGTCGAAGTAGCCGCGCGGGTTGGAGGGAAAGCAGTCGAGGAGCGTCGTCCAGCGCGCGTCCACCATGCGGCGCACGGCCTGCTCCTTCTCGGGAGCGAAGCCCGTCAAGCGCAGCGCGGCCTCGAGGCCGACGAGCACGACGCCGAGGGCCACTCCGGCGAGCGCGACGTTCGCGAGGACGCCGCGAAGGCGCGGGTTCATCGCGGGCGGCTCGACGGCGCGGGCCGCCTCCGGCCACGCGAAGTCGGCGCGGTAGATCCGGATCGACCACCCGGCCCGGCCGATGGGCTCGCGCTCCCGGAAACGCGCCATGAGCGCGCGGTCCTCGGGCTCCAGGTACACGCCCTGCAGGTTCGTGGCGCTCACCGCCACCACGTCGCCGGGCTGGATCTCCCGGGTGACGGCGGGCCGCGTGCGGCGCGGTGTACCCGGGCAGCGCCTCCCCGTCGATCCCGTAGTACGACGGGGTCGGCGCTGCCGAAGTAGGAGAGCTTGAGCCGCGCGACCCTCGTTCTCGCGCATCCAGCCGGCCAGCCGCTTCAGGTCCTGCCCCCAGTCGAGGTTCGAGTCGACGAGCAGCCGCCAGCCGTTCGCCGGACCGCCGGCGATCTCGTTGAAGTACGCGAGGTGGTGCGGGTGCTGGCGCAGCGTGCCGCCCGCGTACCAGAGCCCGAGCGCGGTCGCGAGGGCGAGTCCGGCCGGCCGGCGCCAGGACCAGAGCCGGGCCGCCGCCTCCCCCGCCGCCACGAAGAGGAACGGGTAGAGCGGCAGGAGGTGCCGGTGGCCGATCTGCAGGCCGCGGCTGAGGGTGAACGCGACGTAGACGACGACCGGCAGCCACAGGAACGCGGCGTCGCGGGAGTCGAGCCGGGAGGTCCGGGCGAGGGCGAGGGCGGTCAGCAGGAGCAGCGGGACCGGCGTCTTCAGCGAGGAACGTGACCAGGAAGTAGAGCGGGAAGCCGCGATCGGACAGCTCGCCGAGAAGGAACGTGGGCCGCGCCTCCGAGTGCGCCATCACGAAGACGAGCCCGCGCGCGTAGTCCTCCGGCACGAGCCCGGCGTTCGCGGCGGCCACCACGCCGCGCAGCAGCGGGCCCTCGACCGGCGCGTCGAGCGCCGCCCGCTGCGCCGCGCGCACCGCCGGGGTCCGGCGACAGCGCGTGGCGGAACCCGTAGGACGCCCAGACGACGGCCAGCGCCAGGAGGCCGACCGCCGCCAGCAGCCCGGCCGCGTGGCGCAGGCGGGCCCCGGCGCCCGTCACCGGCCGCGCCGGCCCGGAGAGCGCCGTCTCCACGGGCTCGCGCTCCCGCAGCCCCAGGAGACCCAGCACGATCAGGACCGGCACCAGGATGGGGGCCGAGAACTTCGTGGCGAAGGCGGCGCCGGTCGCGAGCCCCGCGGCGGCGAGGCGTCCCGGCGTCGCCTTCTCGAGGACGCGCACGAAGGCCGCGACCGCCAGGAAGAAGAAGAGCGCGAAGCCGAGGTCCGTGGTGACGAGCGCGCCGTGGGCGAGGACGTCGGGCGAGAGCGCGGCCAGGCCGAGCGCCGCGGCGGCCGCACCCGCGCCGAAGCGGCGGCGCGCCTCGAGGAAGACGGCGACGAGAAGGCACGAGGCGAGGGCCACGACCGGCAGCCGCCCGAGGAAGAGCAGGCGGTCGGCGTCGTTCCAGCGGTACAGGAAGCGCCGCCCGAACTCCCACTGGCGCGCCTCCGTCCACGCGCGGTCGTCCGTGCGCACCTGCGGCCGCACGGCGAGGAGCGGCATCGCGGCCAGCAGCTTCACGAGCGGCGGCTGCTCCGGGTTCAGGCGGTGGTCGCCGAGGACGAGGTGCGTGTAGCCCGCCGGCAGGTGCGTGCCCTCGTCGAACGTGGCCGAGCTGCCGCGCATCGCGTGGACGGCGAGCCCGGCCTGGAGGGCCACGGCCAGGGCCACGAGCGCGACCGAGCGCCGTCCGCTCATGGGCGCGCGACGGGGCGCTTCACCACCTCGTCCACCGCCCGCGCGATCGCCTGCGCGGCGATGCGGTGGGCGATCTCGTTCGGGTGCTCGTCGTCGGCGCCGTCCACCACGAGCAGCTTCCAGTCGAGGCCCCGGTAGCGGGGCAGGAGGTCCACGACCTTGGCCCCCGCCTCGCCCGCCGCCTGGGCGACCTTCGCGTGGATCTCCGCGAAGGGGTAGCCGTCGTCGAGCGGGTTGCCGAAGAGCGGGAAGATCGCGACGACGAGGGGCACGCCGCGCTCGCGGCACATCCCGCCCATCGCCTTGAGGGCGCGGCGGGCGGCCGCCCAGCCCGCGTAGTCCTCCGCGTACATCGAGCGGTAGCCCTCGACCCGGCGGCGGTTCTCGAGCGTGGCCCACAGTCGGGTGCGCACGAGTCGCACGAGCGCGGAGCGGTCGAGCGGCGAACGCAGGGGGCTGTCGCCGCTCCTCGACCCAGTCCGCGGCCCGGCGCGCCTCGGCCGCCGTCTCGTCCTCGCTGTCGTTCAGCACGTAGGCCACGACCACGACGTCCGGCCCGTAGGCGAAGCCCTCGGAGTCGAGCCGGCTCGCCTCCTGGACGGCGTTCAACCCCGACTCGGCGAGGTTGACGGCCTCCCACCGCTCGCTCCGCTCGCGGGTGAGCGCGCGCTCGACCCTCTGCGGCCACGCGTCGTCGAAGAGGACGCTCGCGCCCCACGTGAAGGAGTCGCCGATGCAGACGGCGCGGCGAACCCCCTCCGGCTTCGGGATCGCCCGCTCGAAATCGCGGTAGCCCCTGGAGTTGACGGGCCGGCGGTCCCGCCGGTCGGTCCGGACCGGGGCGTAGCCGGTCGCCGTCCCGGCCGGCCCCAGGAGACGCGCCGCGCCCTCGGCGAGGGCGAGAGCCACGGCCAGCGAGGCGGCCAGGAGGGCGATCTCGCCGCGTCGGGAGGTTCGGGGCACGGGGCCATCATAATGCCGTGACGGCGCCGACGAAGGCGTTCCGAAGGGGCATGCTATGCTCCCTCGGTCCGATGTCGCCGCGCCCCTCCACTCGCTTCGTGTCCCTTCCCGCGCGGGCAGCGGGAGGTGTGGTTTCGCTCGCCCTCCTGCTGGCGCTGGCGCTGGCGAGGCCGGCCGCCGCGCAGACCGGCGCGCCGAAGGACACCGACCGGATCGACATCACGGGCCGGCAGAACCTGACCCTCGGCTCGGGAGCGCGCGCGTACGGCATGGGCGGCGCCTTCCTCGCGCGCGCCGACGACGCCACCGCGGCGTCCTGGAACCCCGCGGGCCTGAGCTACCTGCGCGTGCCGGAGGTCTCGCTCGTCGGGGCCCTCGAACTCGTTCGACGTCACGCGGGGGCTGGACAGCGACAGCTTCGAAGGTCAGGCCATCGACTTCGGCGCCTTCACCTGGCCGGTGGGCGTCGGCGAAGTGCGCGGGGCCGTCCAGCTCAGCTACCAGCGGGCCATCTCCTTCGACGGCTCCCGCAGCATCCGGCTCTACAACGCGGCGAGCGGCGCGCTCGAGGTGTCCGAGGACGGCCACAGCAACGGAGGCTTCGACGTCGTGGCCTTCGGGACCGGCGTCCGGCTGACCCGGCGGATTCGGGCGGGCTTCACCGTCAACCGGTGGCTGAACGGCTACAGTCAGACCCTCTCGCGCACCGTCCTCATCGACACGCAGCGCCCGTTCCGCGACTTCGACCTGGACTTCCGTCCGCAGGGCTGGAGCTTCAACGTCGGGCTGATCGTCTCGCCGATCGAGCAGCTGAACCTCGCCGCCGTCTACAAGACGCCGTTCACCGCGGACGTGCGTCTCGACAAGGCCCGGCGCGACTCCTGGGCCACGGAGGGCGCCATCACGGAGGTCACCACCAACGCCTACGCGAGCGACGCGGTCCGGCTCGAGTTCCCCTCCTCCTTCGGCTTCGGGGTCTCCTGGCGGCCCCGCGACACGCTGACCCTCTCGGCGGACTACACGCGCACCCGCTGGTCCGAGACGACGCATCGACCAATACTTCGATCTCGCCGCCACGGGGCGGAGCGACGACGGCGTGCCCCACGCGCCTCCCCCGCCGACCGTCTACGGTCCGCTGCAGTACCCGAGCCTGCGGTCCGTCCCGGATCCGACCGACCCCGAGGACCCGGCGCGGCTCCTCGCCCAGCGGGACGCGGAGCAGGTCCGCGCGGGAGTCGAGTGGGTCCTCATCAAGGGCCGGCTGAAGGTCCCGCTCCGGGCCGGCTACTTCAACGACCGCCAGATCATCCCCATCTCCGGCGGGGACGCGCCCCGCTTCAACGGGGTCACGGTCGGCACCGGCGTCATCCTGGGCTCGCTCCTCCTCGACGTGGCCTACGTGTACGAGTTCGGCAAGTACTTCGTCGCGATGGAGGCGCCAGGGGGCGGCGATCTCGACCTGCCGCCCACGTCGCAGCCGCCCATCGAGTACTCGCTCAAGACCAACCGCGTCTACGCGTCGGTGATCTATCGCTTCAGCGGGCGCTTGGCACCCTGATCCGGTAGCGACGCACCAGGCGGATGGTGGCGCCGACCACCGCGACGAGGCTCGTCGCCTGCAGCGCCGGCGCGAACGCGTCCTTGGGGAGGGCGAAGCGCGGCTCGAAGTGCACCAGGGACTGGACGAGCAGCACGTAGGCTGGCACGAGAGCGACGAGGAGAGCCCGGCGCGGCGCGAGAGCGGCGAGCAGCCCGAGCCCGGCCACGGTCAGGCCGGCGGCCGGCCAGGCGGCGGCCCTCTGCATGAGGCGGAGGGCGGGGCGCGCGGCAGAGAGCGCGGCGTCGACGCGCACCACGGGGTGGTGGACGACCGTCGAGTCCTCGGCGAGAAGCGGAGCGCTCGGGCCGACGAGCGGGGCCTCGGCGCCCGAGCCGAGCACCTCCCCGGCGCGCCGGACGACGGAGGCCGCGTACCACCCGGGCTGCGCTCGGATCACCTCCAGGCTGCGCTTCACCCGGTCACGGTCGCGCCTTATCCCGTCGGGCGAGGCCCACCACTTCGCATAGCGGGGGTCACCGAAGCGCACCGCCTCCTCCGCCGCCACGTCCAGGTCGTGCCTTCGCGCGCCGAATCGCTGGCCGCCGGCGTCCGCGATCCCCTCCCACAGGACGATGCCGCCGTTGATGCTGACCGGCACGAGCTCGCCGTAGATCCGCAGGTTGCGGATCGTGATCGGGGCCACCACGGCCATCGCGGCGACTACCAGCGCCAGCGGCCACGCGCGCGCCCCCCGCCTCTTCCCGAACGCGAGAGGGATGGCCACGGCGAGCACGGGCGCGAGCGGGAGGAGGTTGGGCCGGAGCCAGGTCGCGGCGCCGCTCGTCACGCCCGCCGCCACCAGCCAGACCGCCCGCGCGCGCGGCCTCGCGTCGCGGGCGCAGAATACGAAGAGGACGACGACCACGGCGACGAGCGCCGCCAGCGCGTCGGGCGTCACGAGCGCGGCGGAAAAGGCGAGAGGCGGCGAGAGCGCCGCCAGGACACCCGCCACGATGCCGGCACGGCTCCCGGCGACGCGCGTCACCAGGAAGAGCAGGAGGGCAGCGAGGATCGAAGTCAGGACGACCTGGGCGGCGAGCACGTCGGCGTAGTTGCGGCCCAGGGTCCGGTGCACGGCGGCCACGAACGCGGAGTAGCCCGGCGGGCGTGAGAGGAGGCCCGTGTCCGAAGGGTCCGGCCGGACACGCGGGTACAGGATGCCGTCCCCCTCGAGGATGGCCGAAGCCGCCTCCGAGTAGCGCAGGGCCATCCGGACGGCGGGCTGCTCCCACGTGTAGAGCGTCGGGGCGACGTCACCCACGTAGGCGATGCGCGCCACCGCCGCGAGGAGGGAAACAGCGACGGCCGGCAGCAGCAGGCTTCGCACGGGAGCGCGCCGCCGGCCGAGGTCGCGGGCCACCGTTCGCGCGACCCGCGACAGGCGTCCCGCCCGCCGCGGGGGCGTGGACATTGCGTGATTATAGGCGGGACCCGCCGGCCGCCGTCACCAGACGGTCTCGACGACCGGGTGCTCGCGGATCCTCGAATCGCGCGTGACGAGCCGCGCGGACTCCAAGAGCGCGGTGGCCACGATCACCCGGTCGGCAGGGTCCCCGGAAAAGTCACGATCGAGGCGGGAGGCTCGGACCGCGACGGCCGGAGTCAGGGGGAGGAGCTCGACGCGAGGCAGGCTCAGCGCTTCCTCCAGCCAGAGGAGAGCCGGGCGATCCAGCTCGATCCGGCCTCGCGCTTCGGCCACCGCCACTTCGAGGCAGCTCACGGCCGAGACGCCGATGCGCTTGGCGGCGCGGATCTCCCTCTCCGCTTTCCGGCTCAGCGCGGAGGCCTGGCTCGCCCACCAAAGCCAGGCGTGGGTGTCGAGCACGATCACCTGTCCAGGTCCCAGGCGTCGAGGATCGGCCCCACGATGTCGCCGCGAACGGTCACGCTCCCCTTCAGCGGCCGGCTCGTGCCACGGATCGGGACCACCTCGGCCACCGGTCGGCCTCGCTTCGTCACGATGACGGCCTCCCCGGTCTGCTCCACGCGGTCCAGGAGGGCCAGGCACTCGGCCTTGAAGCGTCCCGCGGGCACGACTCGCTTTGAGATCATAGTCACGAATATATGACTATGAACGTCTCGAGGCAAGCGGGCGCGGGCGTTCTCGAGGGGCCCTCAGCCCCGCCCGCTCAGATCGACCCACACCCGCCGCTCGGCGCGCGACCGCCGAAACAGCCGGGCCGCGACCGCGATCGCGAGCGTGAGTCCCACGACCACGGCGCCCAGCCCGGCCTGCCGGGAGATGCCCAGCGTCGCCCAGAGGTCCATGTTCACCTCCTGACCTCTTGGACACCCGCCCCCGGGCCGCGGTTCCGTGTGTCACTTCACGACGTTCAGCGTGACGTCGATCTTCACGACCTCGCCGCTGACGGGGTCGGTCGAGGCGACGGTCTGGATGGTCTGGCCGTCGCGCAACGTCGGGTTGAGGCTGACGTTGAACGTGCGGAACAGAGGCCGGTCCGGGACGAGGCCGGTCTCGTTCAGCCCGCTCGTGGTGCGTGCCTCCGTCGCCGTGTAGATCGAGGAGCTCTCGACGCTCAGCCCCAGCTGGAAGATCCCGTCGCCCGAGCGGTCCTCCGCCGAGCAGTCGATGTTGGTGCCCACGTTCTTGTACTGGAACGACGTGACCGGGCCCGACTTCCCGTCGTCCGACTTCGTGAATGAGGTCACCGAGATGGGCACTTCGACGCCCATCCGCAGGCGGACCCTCTTCTCGTCCGTCGTGAGCAGCACGGTGTAGGGCACGCTAGCGATCCTCTGCTCGCCCTGGTAGCGGGCGATCGTGATCTGCACCCGCAGCAGGCCCGGCACCTTCCTCGGCCGCGGCGTCGCGGCCTCCGCCGGCTTCGCGCCCTCCGGCTTCGACGAGTCCTGGGCGCGAAGGGGCGCCGCGAGCGCGACGGTCACCGCGAGAACGACGAGAGAACGACGTGCCATGAACGGGCTCCTTTCAGTCGGTACCCGACGTCTCCGCCGGGTCCAGCGGGACGAACTCGATCGGCGTGATCTCCAGGGCCCTCGGCTCCGGCAGGGGAGCCGACAGGTCAGCCACGAGCAGAGACCCGGGCTCGACCGGCCGTCCCTGCAGCTGCGACACGAAGAGCAACAGCGCCTCGGCCTCGCCCGGCGGGACGAGGACGTCCGGTTCGGCCGGGATCGCTCGACGGCCAACGGGCCTCGAGCGTGCGGAGGGCACGTCACCTCGCGCATGCGCGACCGCGTCGCCGTGCGAGGGGTGCGCCGGGCCAGCCGTTGCCGGGGAACCCGATCGGTCGAGATCCCTCGGGATGACAGCCTCACCGGAAGGCTGCGCCACGGGAGTGCTGCCCCTCGCTTCCCGGCGAGCCGCATCCACTGCGACGCGTGGTCCGGGCATCTGCGGCGTGCCGCGCCCCATCAGGACGACGAGCCCCGCCAGCAACGTCGCCGCGGCGGCCACCGTCGGCCACAGCCAGCCGAAGCGCCATCCCGGCGAAGGCTCCGGTTCCGCCACCGCCCGCCGGATGCCCGCCGCCAGTGAGGGCGAAGGCTCGGCGGCGAGCAGGCGGGCCAGCTCCTCGTCGGCGACGGCCAGCGCCTGCCGCAGCACCGCGAGCTCCGCCCGGCACGCCTCGCACGCGGCGAGGTGCGCCTCGAAGGCCGCCGCGGCCGGCCCGCCCGCCGCCACGTCCGCTAGCGCGTCCCGGAATCGCTCACAAGCCATCGCAACCTCTCCGCCAGCGCTCTTCGCGCCAGGTACAGCCGGGACTTCACCGTCCCCTCCGGCAGGTCCAGGAGCCGCGCGACGGACGCCACGTCGTGCTCCTGGATCGCCGCCAGCACCGTCACGATCCGCAGCTTGTCGGGCAACGCGTCCACCGCCTCGCCCACTCGAGCCCGGAGCTCGGCCCGGACCGCCCCGTCCTCCGCGGACTCGGCCCGCACCGGCGCCTCGAGAGCCGCCGCGTCCTCCCGCGACACCCGCCGCTTCTCGCCGCGCAGCCGGTCGAGGGCGAGGCGGAAGGCGGTGCGGACCAGCCAGGCCCGGAACCGGTCACGGTCCCGGAGCGAGCCGAAGGAGCGGTGCGCGCGGACGAACGCGTCCTGCGCCACGTCCTCGGCGTCCTCGCGCCGCCGAAGGACCCCGAGGGCGACCCGGAAGGCCAGGGTGGAGGAATCGACGACCCGTTCCTCGAACTCGCGCTCGAGCGCCGGGTCCAGGCTCACCGCCGCCGCTCGCCCCCGAGAGCCGTCCAGCACATCCGCGGGGGGCCAGCCGACCGGATTCGTGTCATCCAGGAGCACCTCTTGGCCTCGGAAAGCCAGACGCCGCGCCCCGACGGGGGGTTCACTCCTCCTCGGGCTCGTCGAGGCCCTTGGGGTAGACCTTCACCGCGTCCCAGCGCTTGAGAAGCACCTGGCCGGGGGCGAAGCCTCTCGGCTTGCGGACGTCGGCCACGCGGCAGAGGTGGACCTCCACCTTGCCCCGCGCCCCCCGGGCCTTGGAGTGCCAGGCCGCGAGCTGGGCCGCCCGTTCGGCCACCGGCCGGGGCAGCTCGTCGAGGTCGAACGGGTTGCGGACGATCACGTGGCTGCCCGCCGGTCCCGCGACGTGCAGCCAGAAGTCCCGCGGCTCGGCGATGCCGAACGTGAGCCGGTCGTTGTCCGCGTCGGCCTTGCCGACGAGGATCTCGAATCCCTCGAACTCGACCGTCCGGTAGCCCTTCCCCTTGCTGCCCACGCCGTTGCCTCCGCGCGCGGCATGCTACGCTCGGCCCCGTCCTCGTCTCAAGGCGGAGCGCATGGACGACTTCGATCTCGACCCCGAGGCGGTGCGCCGGCTGGGCTACCGGGCGGCGGACCTGGTGGCCGACCACCGCGCCGGGCTCCTGGAGCGGCCGGTCTTCGGCAAGGTGGGCGACGCGGCCGCGGTCTTCGACGAGCCGCTGCCCGAGGAAGGCGAGCCGCTCGAGGCGGTGCTCGACGCGGTGCGCGACCGCGTCCTCGCCCACCCCTTCGGCAACTCGCACCCGCGCTTCTTCGCCTTCATCAACGCGACGGCCGATCCCGTCGGCACCGTGGCCGACTACCTCGCCTCGGCGATGAACAGCAACTGCTGGGGCGGCGACCACGCCTCCATCCACGTGGAGCAGCGGCGTCGTGGCCTGGCTCGCCGAGATCCTCGGCCTGCCCGCGAGCGCCGAGGGTCTCCTGACCTCCGGCGGCTCGATGGCGAACTTCACCGCCCTCGCGACGGCACGGCGCGCGAGGGCGCCGGGCGTGCGCGAGGACGGCTTCGCCGGCACGCCGCCGCTCGTCGTCTACGTGTCGGACGAGGTCCACAACTGCGTGGACAAGGCGGTGGACCTCCTCGGCATCGGCTGGAAGCAGCTGCGGAAGGTCCCGACCGACGACCGCTTCCGGATCCGCGTGGACCTGCTGAAGCAGGCGATCGCCGCCGACCGGAAGGCCGGCCTGAAGCCGGCGATCGTGGTCGGCAACGCCGGGCACCGTGAACACCGGCGCGATCGACCCGCTCGACGAGCTCGCCGACCTCTGCGCGGGCGAGGACCTCTGGTTCCACGTGGACGGGGCCTACGGGGCGATGGCCTCGATCTCGCCGAAGCTGAAGCCGCTCTTCGCCGGCCTCGAGCGGGCCGACTCCGTCGCCGCCGACCCGCACAAGTGGCTCTACGTGCCCTACGAGGCCGGCGCCACCCTCGTCCGCGAGCCCGGGCGGATGGCCGAGGCCTTCCGCCGCCCGGCCCCCTACCTCGTCCACGACCTCGACAGCCCGGTCCTCGGGCCGGTCCTCTTCAACGAGCGCGGCCCGGAGCTCTCGCGCGGCTTCAAGGCCCTCAAGGTGTGGGTGGGCCTGAAGCACCACGGGAGGAAGGGCTACGCCGCCGCGGTCGAGCACGACGTGGCGATGGCGCGCTTCCTGGCCGACGCGGTCGCGGGCGCGCGAGGACTTCGAGCTGCTGGCCGAGCCGGTGCTGTCGATCGTCGGGCTTCCGCTACCGGCCGACCGGGGGGCGCCCTGGCCGAGGCGGATCTCGACCGGCTCAACCGGCAGCATCGTCAACCGGCTCGTCGGAAGCGGGGCCTTCTTCCTCGCGCCGACGATCCTGAAGGAGACGGACCGCGATGCGCGTGGCGATCGTCAACTTCCGCACGCGGGAGGACGACCTCAGCACCCTCCTCGACGAGGCAGCCCGCGCCGCGGGGTCGCGGGAGGAATGCGGCTCGCGGAAGGGTGCAGAACCTGCGGCTCCCGAACCCTAGGATGCCGACTACTGTGCGAGGGGACGTTTATGGCACGACCAGTGTCGACGCTCCTGTGCGCTGCGAGGCAGTTCAGATACGCTCTTCCCCTTGCCTCGCGGCGAGTCCACGCGATCTTCCCCGGACCCCCGGAATCGTCTAAGTTCTTGCCCACCAGGCACCGCTCCAAACCGCTGGCCCCCCTCCGGCATCTCAAGGTTCGGAGCAGAAGATGGAGGGGCTTGCAGGAGCGGTGCTCGGAGGAACGCTGATCCACATGCGTGACGACGAGGACCGCCGGGCCACCGAGAGGCGGCTCGTCCAGGACGCCCAGAACGGCGATCTCGTGGCCTTCGAGCGCCTCTACCGCGAGAACGAGCGGAAGGTGTTCGCCTTGTGCCTCAGGCTGTCGTCCGACGGTGCGCTGGCCGAAGAGCTCACGCAGGAGGTCTTCGTGCGCGCCTGGCGCAAGCTCGGCACCTTCCGCGGCGAGAGCGCCTTCTCTTCCTGGCTCTACCCGCTGACGGTGAACGTGGCGCTCAGCGAGCGCCGGTCGAGGCGGCGCCGCGACGCCCGGATCTTCGCGACCGACGACCCGGCGAGCCTCGAGCGGGCGCCGCGGGCTCCCCGGCCCGAGGCGGGCTTCGACCTCCAGAAGGCGATGGCGGCCCTGCCGCCCGGCGCACGGGCCGTGTTCGTGCTCCACGACGTGGAGGGCCGGACTCACGAGGAGATCGCGGCGATGCTGGACCTCGCGACCGGGACGTCGAAGGCGCAGCTCTTCCGCGCCCGGAGGCTGCTCAGGGAGGCACTCGGATCATGACGTGCCAAGAGCTCGACGAACGCCTCGACGACTGGCTGGACGGCACGCTCGCCGCGGGCGCCGCGTCCGAGGTCGAGGCGCACCTTCTCTCCTGCCCCCTCTGCCAGGAGCGGGAGCGCCGGCTGCGGCGGGTGCTCGCGCACGCCGCTTCCCTCCCCCGGTCCGTGACCCCGCCCCGGGACCTCTGGCCGGGCATCGCGCGGCGCGTGGAGCGCGAGCGGTCCTGGTCCTGGGCCCGGGTGGAGCCCGGTGGCCCTCGCGGCGGCGGCCACGGTCGTCGTCGGCCTCGTGCGCCGTCCTCTGGAGCGGGTCGGTCCCCGTCGCGGGTGCGGACGGTCGAGATCCCGGCCCCGAGCCCGGAGACGAGGCTCCTGGCCGGGGTGGCGGTCGTGTCCGACCCCGTCCTGGCCGCGGCCGAGCGGGACTACGAGGCGGCGACGAACGCCCTCCTCGAGGCCCTGCAGCAGCGGCGGGCCCGGCTTCAGCCGGAGGCCTTCGCCGCCGTCCAGGCCAACCTCGAGGTGATCGACCGGGCGCTCGCCGAGGTGCGGCAGGCCCTCGCCAAGGACCCCTCGAACCCCGAGCTCGGCCGCATGCTGGTGTCGACCCACCGAAGAAGGTCGACGTGCTGAGCCGCGTCGTGAAGCTTTCGACGGCACTTTGAGATGAAGAAGAGGAGCAAGACCATGAAGCGCGCAGCGCTCGTTCTCGCCACCGTCCTCGCCGGGCCGGCGTGGCTCGCCGCCCAGACCCCGGTGGACCAGAAGCGGCCCGCGGCCCCGGACGGCGTCGTGCACATCGAGAACATGTCCGGCTCCGTCAAGGTGACGGGCTGGGACCGGGCCGAGGTGCAGGTCAAGGGCACGCTCGGCCACGGCGCCGAGCTGGCGTTCGACGGCTCCGAGAAGCGGACCGCGAGTCGAGGTCGAGGCCGAGTACGGCAACCCGATGGGCATCAAGAGCGACCTCGAGGTCTTCGTGCCCGCGGGCAGCTCCGTGCAGCATCGAGGGCTTCCAGGCCACGATCTCGGTGGCCGGCGTGACCGGCTCGGTGAAGGCCGAGACCGTCAACGGCTCGATCACCCACACGGGCGCCGCGAAGGAGCGTCGAGCTCCAGAGCGTCAACGGGACGATCGACGTCGACGAAGGCCGGCGGCCGCGTCCAGGCCGAGGCCGTCAACGGCACCGTGACCGTCCGCGACGCCTCGGGAGAGCTCGAGGCCTCGACCGTCAACGGCACAGCTGCTCGTGACCGGCGGCTCGTTCGACCGGGCCAAGCTCGAGTCGGTGTCGGGGGGCGTGCGGTTCGAGGCGGGCCTCTCCGCCCGCGCGACCCTCTCGGTGGAGTCGGTCAGCGGCACGGTCGACCTCTTCCTGCCCGCGGGCTTCGGCGCGGAGTTCTCCGTGTCCACCTTCAGCGGCGAGATCACGAACGAGCTCGGCCCCGCCGCCGAGAAGGCGAGCAAGTGGACGCCCCAGAAGGAGCTCTCGTTCACGGTGGGCTCGGGCGGCGCGCACGATCACGGTGGAGACGCTCTCGGGCGCCGTCAACATCCGCAAGCGGTCGTAAGGCCGCCCTGTCATTCCGAGGGACTCCGTCTGGACGGGTCCCGAGGAATCCGCAATCGGCCTGTCATCCCGAGGGACTTCCGCCTGCCGAGTCCCGAGGGATCCGCAATCGTGCAGGCGTGGGAGCAAGAGCGAGATGAAGCGCACGACGATCCTGGCGGCGGCGGTGGCGGCGGTCCTCGCGGGCCCGGCCCTGGCGGCGGCGGGCCAGGAGGAGTTCCACTGGGCGGGCAAGGTCGCGGCCGGGGCCGCGGTCGAGATCAAGGGCGTCAACGGCGGGATCGTCGCGACCGGCGCGAGCGCCGGCGACGTCGAGGTCACCGCGGTCAAGAAGGGCCGCAAGAGCGACCCGGCCGAGGTGAAGGTCGAGGTCGTCGAGCACGCCGGCGGCGTCACGATCTGCGCCGTCTACCCCTCGAGCGGCGCGCCGAACGAGTGCAAGCCCGGCGAGGGCGGGCGGATGAACGTCCGCGACAACGACGTCAACGTCGAGTTCCGGGTGAAGGTGCCGGCCGGCGTCCGCTTCGTCGGGCCGCACCGTCAACGGCGGCATCGAGGCGACCGGCATCACGGCCGACGCCGAGGCCCACACGGTCAACGGCGGGCGTCGAGCTCGACGCGACGGGCACGGCCCGCGCCGAGACGGTGAACGGCGGCATCACGGCGCGCCTGGGCCGGGCCGACTGGAACGGGCACGCTGGCGCTCAAGACGGTCAACGGCGGGATCCACGTCGTCGATGCCCGAGGGCCTGAGCGCCGACGTGAAGGCGTCCACCGTGAACGGCGACATCCAGACCGACTTCCCGCTCACCGTCACCGGCCGCATCTCGCGCCGCAAGATCGAGGGCACGATCGGCAGCGGCGGCCGCCTCCTCGAGATGGAGACGGTGAACGGCGGCATCGAGCTGCGCAAGCCCGGCGCGAAGTAGACCTGACGGCGCCGCCGGTCGCCTCGCGAGGAGCCTGTCACCCGTCTCGAGGAGCCCGGTCAGGCAATGCGACGAGGGGTCCGCAATCTCGGCAGACTCTCCTCGCCGGGCCGACGAAGCTCGCTCGGATGACAGCCCTCGTCCTGACGTAGCATCTCGTGCGTTCACGAGGTGCATCAATGTCCATTCGATTGAACGCGGCCGCCGGCCTGCTCGCGGCCTCCGCCGTGGGTCTCCTGCCCGCCGTCACCACCGCCCAGACGAAGCTCCTGCGCTTCCCCGACATCGCGGGCGACCGCGTCGCCTTCTGCTACGCCGGCGACATCTGGACGGCGCCGGCGAAGGGCGGCAACGCGACGCAGGCTCACCGCCCACCCCGGCCTCGAGCTCTTCCCGAAGTTCTCGCCGGACGGGAAGTGGATCGCCTTCACCGGCCAGTACGAGGGCGACGAGCAGGTCTACGTGATCCCGGCCGAGGGCGGCCGCCGCGGCAGCTCACCTACTACCCGGCCCGCGGGCCCGTTCGCCCCGCGCCACGGGTACGACAACCAGGTCATGGGCTGGACGCCGGACGGCGCGGCGATCCTCTTCCGCTCGCTCCGCGACGCGGACGGCATTCGCTCCGAGGGCCGGCTCTACACGGTGCCCGCCAAGGGCGGCCTCGCGAAGGCGCTCCCCATGCCGACCTCGGGCGCCGGCGACTTCTCGCCCGACGGGAAGCGGATCGCCTACTCGCCCCTCTTCCGCGACTTCCGCACCTGGAAGCGCTACGAGGGCGGCTGGGCGCAGGACCTCTACGTCTACGACCTCGCCACGAACGACGCGAAGCCCTTCGCCACGAGCGTAGCGCACCGAGCGCGACCCGATGTGGATCGGCGACGCCGTCTACTTCGCGTCCGACCGCGACGGCACGCTCAACCTCTACTCCTACGACCTCGCGACCGAGGCGCGTCGCGAAGCTCACGACCAGCACGACCTGGGACGTGCGCTGGCCGTCGTCCGACAACGTCTCGCGCATCGTCTACGAGCTGGACGGCGAGCTGCACGTCTTCGACGTGCGGTCGAAGGCCGACCAGCCCCTCTCGATCTTCGTCCCCAACGACGGCGTCGCCATGCGGCCGGCGCGGGTCAGCGCGGAGAAGCAGATCGAGGACTTCGAGCTGAGCCCGAAGGGCGAGCGGGCGCTCGTGGTGGCCCGCGGCGACGTCTTCACGGTGCCGATCGAGAAGGGCCCCACCCGCAACCTGACGAACACCTCGAACGCCCACGACAAGTGGGCGCGCTGGTCGCCGGACGGCAAGAGGATCGCGTTCCTCTCCGACCGCAGCGGCGAGGACGAGGTCTGGCTCGTCGACCAGGCCGGGGGCAAGCCCGAGCAGGTCACGACCGGCGGCCAGGCGATGCGCTACGCCCCCGAGTGGTCGGCGGAGGGGACCCACCTCGCCTTCTCCGACAAGGACGGCAAGCTCTACGTCGTGGCCCTGGCCGACCGGAAGACGGTCGAGATCGCGGACGATCCCCGCGGCATGATCCGGGACTACGCGTGGTCGCCGAAGGGCGCCTACCTGGCCTTCTCGATGAACGACCCCTCGGGCACCCGCTCGCTGCACGTCTGGAGCGCCGCGGACAAGCAGGTGCACCGGGTCACCGACGAGATCTTCAACGAGGAGGCTCCGAGCTGGGACCCCGAGGGCGAGTACCTCTACTACCAGAGCGAGCGGCAGTTCGCTCCCCAGATCAGCCAGGTCGAGTGGAACTTCGCCGGCGCCCGCATGACCGGCCTCTTCGCCCTCACCCTGAAGAAGGACGGCAAGAGCCCGTTCCCGCCGCCGTCGGACGAGGTCACGTTCGGCGAGAAGAAGGACGAGGCGAAGGCGGAAGCCGACGAGAAGAAGGACGACAAGGCGGCCGAGGGCAAGGACAAGGCGAAGGCCGAGCCGGAGAAGAAGGAGACGCCGTTCCGGATCGACTTCGACGGCCTCGGCTTCCCGCGTGACGCCGGTCCCCGTCGACGCCGACAACTACCAGGGCGTCGTGGCGGTGAAGGGCCACCTCCTGTACGCTGAAGGCCGACGCCCCCTTCTACGGCCGCGACCCGCGGTCGAAGGCGACGCTCGTCCTCTACTCGATCAAGGACCGCAAGGAGTCGACCCTCGCCGAGGGCGTCGACGCCTGGGCCGTCTCGCGCGACGGCAGCAAGGTCCTCGTCCGCATCGACGACGCCCTGCAGCTCCTCGACGCCAAGCCCGACGCGAAGGAGAAGAAGACCGTCTCCACGAAGGGCCTGATGGTCGACCGCGTGCCCGCCGCAGGAGTGGGCGGAGATCTTCGACGAGGTCTGGCGGCGCTACCGCGACTTCTTCTACGTGACGAACATGCACGGCTACGACTGGAAGGCGATCGGCGAGCGCTACCGGGCCCTCCTGCCCCACGTGGCCCACCGCTCCGACCTCAACTACGTCCTCGGCGAGATGGTGGCGGAGCTGAGCGTCGGCCACGCCTACATCGAGGGCGGCGACTACGAGATCCCGCCGCGGCCGAAGGTCGCCCTCCCCGGGGCGCGCTTCGAGCTCGACGAGAAGGCCGGGCGCTACCGCATCGCCCGCATCCTGCCCGGGCCAGAACGAGGAGGACGCCTACCGCTCGCCGCTCACCGAGGTCGGCGTGGACGCGAAGGTCGGCGACTACGTCCTCGAGATCGACGGCGTCGAGCTCAGGGCCGACGACGACCCGTACCGCCTGCTGCGACACAAGACCGACCCCGTCACGCTGACCCTCAACGCGAAGCCCACCCTCGAGGGCGCCCGCAAGACGACGTACCGGCCGATCGCGAGCGAGGAGAGCCTGCTCTACCTGGAGTTCGTGAGCGCGGCGCGGGCGAAGGTCGGCGACGCTCACGAACGGCCGCGCCGGCTACATCCACATCCCCGACATGGGAGCGGCCGGCAGCTACGAGTTCCTGAAGTGGTTCTACCCGCGAGGCCGTCAAGGAGGGCCTCGTGGTGGACGTCCGCTCGAACGGCGGCGGCAACATCTCGCAGTGGGTCATCGAGCGTCTGAGCCGGAAGCTCCTGGGCACGCGCTTCGACCGGATCGACGGCCTCCCCGGCACCTACCCGGACGTCGTCGTCCGGGGAGCGAAGGTCTGCATCCTCAACGAGACGTCGGCCTCGGACGGCGACATCTTCCCGTACATGTTCCGCCAGGCCGGCCTCGGGCCGCTCGATCGGCAAGCGCTCGTGGGGCGGCGTCGTCGGCATCTCCGGCCGCGGCCCGCTCATCGACGGCGGTCGGGTCTTCGTGCCCGAGGACGGGACGAACGACGTCGACGGCAACTGGGTCATCGAGGGCCACGGCGTCGACCCCGACATCGTGGTCGAGAACGAGCCCCGTGCCGTGATCGCCGGCCGCGACCCGCAGCTCGAGCGCGCCGTGGCGGAGCTCGTCAAGCTCATGGACGCGAAGCCCATCCCGCTGCCGAAGCGGCCGGCGGACCCGGTGAAGACGAGGTAGCCCAGGCCCGGCCCTCCTCACGCCGTCACGCTTGCGTTTGGAGCAACCAGACGCAAACATCGGGGCGTATGGCTGGGGGCTCCTCCGTGGGCGCGGCGGCCGGCGTCGCCCTGATGCGAGCCGTCCCGCCCACACTCGAACGCTGCGAGCTGACGTTCCGGAGCTGGGAGCCGATCGACCTCGGCCGCGCGGTGGCCCAGCACGCGGCCTACGCCCATCTCCTCCGGTCGCTGGGGCTCGACGTGATCGAGCTTCCCGCCGATCCCGCTCTCCCGGACTGCTGCTTCGTCGAGGACGTCGCCGTCGTCCTCGACGAGGTGGCGCTCCTCACGATGCCGGGCGCCTCCTCGCGGCGGGGCGAGATCGTCGGCGGTCGAGGAAGCGCTCGCCCGCTTCCGCCCGCTCGAGCGCACGCCGCTCCCGGCGACGCTCGAGGGCGGCGACGTCCTGCGCGTGGGCCGCAGGCTCTTCGTCGGCCGCTCGCCCCGCACGAACGAGGCCGGGATCGCCCGCCTCGCCGCCGTCGCCGAGCCCCTGGGCTACCGCGTGCTGCCGGTGACGGTGACCGGCTGCCTGCACCTCAAGAGCGCCGTCACCGCCCTCGACGACGAGCGCGTCCTGGCCAATCCGAGCTGGATCGACACGGGCCCTTTTTCCGGGCTCGGCGTGGTGCCGGTCGCCCCCGACGAGCCGGGCGCCGCCAACGTCCTCCGCGTGGCCGGCCTCGTCGTCGCCCACCCCGGCTTCCCGCGCACTCTCGACCGCGTCGCCGAGCTCGGCTACGCCGTCCGCCCCCTCGACGTCTCCGAGTTCCTGAAGGCCGAGGCCGCCCTCACCTGCAAGAGCCTCCTCTTTCGGGTCTGACCCTTGTCATCCCTCCTGTCATCCCGAGGGACTTCCGTCTGCCCGGTCCCGAGGGATCCGCCGTGTCACACCGTCCAGTCCACACAGCGAAGACCGGCGATCCGCCGAAACTCCGTCAGGTTGTTCGAGACGAGCGTGGCCTTCAACGAAGCGGCCTGCGCTGCGATCATGAGGTCCAGGGGCCCGATGGGCGTGCCTTTCGCCTCGAGCTCCGCGCGGATCCGGCCGTAGACACGCGCGACCTCGGACGTCAGCGGGAGGATGGTGATGCCCGCGAGGAACTCCTCGACGAGGGGCGCTGCCCGCAGGCGGGGATTGCGCGCCAGCCCATAACGAAGCTCCATCTCGGTGACGACGCTCAGGCCGACGTGGGTCACCGGTGTCCGGCGCAGTCGCCGTTCCAGCGCCCTCGACGACCGACGGATGTGGAAGCTGACGGTGTTGGTGTCGAGGAGAAACCGAACCGCCATCAGCGCCGGCGCCGGGAGGCGAGAACGTCGCCGCGCTCGTGGCCCGCAGCGCGGTCCCCGATCTCGAAGTCCGGGGCAGCCCCGGCCAGCTCCCAGAAGGCGCGCGGCCAGCCCTTCTCGTCCCGCTCGATCTCGACCGGCTCGAGCACGAGACGCGAGCCCTCCCTGTGAATGGACACCTCGGACGTCGACACGCGAAAGGCCATGGGCAGCCGGATGGCCTGGCTTCTTCCGGTCCAGAAGACTCTCGCCCGCCCTTCGGGCTCCCCCGTCCCGTCGCGCACCACCCGCCGCCTCCCGCTCGTCATCTTGGTCCCTGCCATATATTGAGAGTATATACCACCTCCTGCCTGGCGAGGACGGATCCGCAATCGCGGCGGATCCGGACCTTCGCTGTCCGTTCGCCATCGTACCCTTGGAGCCATGGATGCCGACCGGCCGCTAAAGAAGCTCTTCGAGCTGCGGGCGCGGGATCTGCTGGCCCTGATGGGCGATCGCGGGGCCCGCGTGGTTGCGCGCCAGGTCCCCGAGCTGGCTGCCGTCACCCGACGACTCGACTTCGTGATCAAGCTCGAGCGTGGCGGTGAAGTCTACTTGCGGCATCTCGAGTTCGAGATGCGCTTTCGCGGGGACCTGGCGTCACGCATGTTCGAGTACGCCGCCGGCCTTGCCGCACGTCACGGGCTTCCCGTCGTGTCCACCGCGATCATCCTGACGCCGCCCGCGCCGCCCGGGCTCCTGTACGAAGAGCGAGTCGGGGGCCGAGTGGTGTGCTGGCGGCGAATCCGGGTGGTACGGCTTTGGAGGATGAAGCCGACGTCGGCCATGCGGCTCGGGGTCGGCGGCGCGGCGCTCGTGGGGCTCATGGGCAGGCCGGACATCAGGGTCGTCGAGGCGGCCGCGCGGCGCATCGAGGCCGCGGCGCCGCCAAGGCAATACAGAGACCTGTCGGCCGTATTGCGGATGCTTTCCGAGGGACGATACACTGCTCGGGAGTTGGAGCAGGTCGTCCCGAAAGAGGTCGTCATGGGATCGAGTCTGGTTGCCCAAGTCAGGAGAGCGAGCCGGGCTGAGGGCCGGGCTGAGGGCCGGGCCGAGGGCCGGGCCCAAGGTGAGGTTGCTGCGGCCCGGTCTCTGTGCGCCGATCTCGCAAGACAGCACCACGCAACGATCTTGCCTCGGGTCTCGGCCGTCATCGAAAGTTGCTCGGACGCTGGGCTCCTCCACCAGTGGGCTTTGGCGGCCCCCCGGGCGTCGGATGATGAATTCGTGCGGCTCGTACTGGGCAAGGCAGCGGCGGCACCGGCCGGGTCTCGAAGAGCGCCGCCGCCGCGCGCGAGTCGAGGTCGCGCAGCTCGGCCATCGCGGCGGGCCAAGTCCGCGCGTCCCCGCTAGTCGCACCCGCCGGCGCTTCCAGTGATTTCGGCTGGCCGGTTCGCCCGATGAGATGTTAGCCGGCCGCCCGGAGTCGGGTATGCTTGGGTGGTTCTCTACCCCAACCGGTACTTTCCAGAGGAGACCTGCATGGCCACCGTCACGCTCAAGGGCAGCCCCATCGACGTCGCGGGCTCGTTCCCGCAGAAGGGCCAGAAGGCCCCCGCGTTCAAGCTCGTCGCCAAGGACCTGAAGGACGTCTCGCTCGCCGACTACGCGGGCAAGCGCAAGATCCTGAACATCGTCCCCAGCCTCGACACCTCCGTCTGCGCCACGTCCACGCGCAAGTTCAACGAGAAGGCGGGGGGCCTCGCCAACACCGTCGTGCTCGTCATCTCGGCGGACCTCCCCTTCGCCAGCAGCCGCTTCTGCGCGGCCGAGGGCCTGAACAACGTGGTGACCCTCTCGACCCTGCGCGGCCGCGAGTTCATGAAGGCCTACGGCGTCGAGATCACGAGCGGCCCCCTCGCCGGCGTGACCGCTCGCGCCGTCGTCGTCCTCGACGAGAAGGACACGGTCCTCCACGCCGAGCTCGTCCCCGAGATCGGACAGGAGCCGAACTACGACGCGGCCCTCGCGGTCTTGAAGTAGGCCGGCTCTCCAACGCGCGCCGCCCGGGCCGGCTTCCGGTGGCGCCGACGACCCGCACTGGCTGCCAGGACGACGATGTGCGGGGTTTCGGTCCGTGGTCAACCGCGAGACCGAGCCTCAGGATGCGGCGGCGGGCCGTCGAAGCGTCCCCGCGCTGCGGGAGAGCGGTCGCCCTCGCAGCCGGTCAAATACCATCTGGGCCAGGACGGGCAACGCCGCCATGTCCTCGATCAGATACCGGCGCCAAAGGCGGCGTGGCTCTCGGGTCAGCCGGTGCAACCACTCGAGCCCGAGCGCCGAGGCCCAGGCCGGCGCTCGTCGCACTTCACCGACGTAGAACGAAAGGGCTGACCCTGCACCGATCCCGACGGCTGGACGGTACTCGTCCTCGTAGCGAGCCAGGAGAAGCTGCTTTCTGGGCGGCAAGCACGCCACGATCACTCGAGCCGCGGACTGGCGAGCGTGGCGGAGAGCCTCGACCGCGCCGCTCGGGTCAGCGTCGAGATCGAACACCGAGGAGTCGGAGCCGACGATCTCGATGCCGGGATGGCTTGCCTCGAGCTTCTGGGTGGCCGCCCGGCACGTTTCCTGCGTCGCTCCCAGGAAGAACACGGGCAGATGGTCGACCGCGCATCGGGCCATCAGGGGCTCGAAGAGATCGCTGCCACTCACCTTCTCCTTCACCGGCAGCCGAAGCAGCCTCGACACTGCCACGAGGGGCACGCCGTCCGCGAGCGAGAGGAAGGCCCGTCGGTAGGCAGTGACCATCTCGGGGTTCTTGCGGGCGATGGCGATGTGGTCGAGGTTCGGCGTCAGGACGAAGCCGCCTTCTCCGCTCGCGGCTCTTTGCGCAATCACGTCGATCGCCTCGCCCATCGACACGGCATGGGCACAGACGGGTCCGAACTGGACGACTTCGATCTCACGGTCGCCTGGCATGTCGAGGCTCATGGTACGGCAGAACCGGGGCCCGGGCTGCGATATGCTCGCCCCCGGAGACCCCATGCTCGACATCAGCAGGATCCGGGAGCAGTTCCCCATCACCCGCCAGCGCTTCCGGGTGCTCGGCCAGGCCGAGCCGAAGCCGCTCATCTACATGGATCACGGCGCGAGCACCCACCCGCCGTCGCCGGTGCTCGAGACCTACAAGGACTTCCTCGAGCACTCCTACGCGAACGTCCACCGCGGGCGGCACTACCTCTCGGAGATGGCCACCGACCGCTTCGAGCACGTCTCGGACGACATCTTCCGCTTCATCCGCGGGAGCCGCGTCCGGGCAACACCGTCATCCTCTGCGGCAACACGACCCAGGCCCTCGACCTCGCCGCCCACGTGATGGCGACGTCGGAAGGGCGTCACTCTCGTCTCGCTCATGGAGCATCACTCGAACGACCTGCCTCACCGCACTCGGGGGAAGGTCGTCCATTTCGGGGTGAAGGCCGACGGGACCCTCGACTACGACGATCTCGACTCCAAGCTCCGCGGACACGAGGTCAAGCTCGTGGCGGTCACGGGCGCTTCGAACGTCACCGGATACCTGCCCGACATCCACCGGATCGCCCGCATGGCCCACGCCCACGGGGCGAAGGTCCTGATCGACGGGGCGCAGATCCTGGCTCACGCGCCGGTGGACCTCCTCCCGAACGAGGACCCCGGCCATATCGACTTCTTCGCGGGGGCGGGGCACAAGGCCTACGCGCCTTTCGGCTCGTCGTTCCTCTTCGGCCCGATCGACCTCTTCGACGAGGCCCCGCCCTACATCCCCGCCGGTGGCACGGTCGTCTACGTGACCGAGGACGAGGCGTACTACAAGAAGTCCCCCGACCGGCACGAGGGCGGCACCCCGAACATCGCGGGCGCCGTGGCGCTCGCCGCGGCTCTCCGATTCCTCGAGGAGGCCGGCATGGAGGCGGTGCGCGAGCACGAGCGGGCGCTCGTGGAACGCGCCATGGACGGGTTGCGCGAAGCTGGACGGAGTGACGGTGCTCGGGCACCCCGACCCGGCGAAGCGGATCGGCGCGCTCTCGCTGACGATCGACGGCATCCCCCACGAGCTGGCGGCCAGCATCCTCAACCGCGAGGCGGCCATCGCCGTGCGCAACGGCTGCTTCTGCGCCCACCCGTACCTGCACCGGCTCCTCGGCCTGACGGACACGACCGAGCTGCGCCGAAGGCTCGTGGCCGGCGAGGAGGTGGACCTGCCGGGCGCCGTCCGCCCCAGCTTCGGCATCTTCAACGACGAGGCGGAGGTGGACGAGCTGCTGCGGATGCTCCGCGTCATCCGCGACCGCGCCTGGAAGGGCGAGTACGGCGAGATCCCGGGCGCCGCCGCCTGCAAGGAGCTGTAGGCTGCAGGGCCCGCGGGCCCGCCACCAGGAGACGACACGATGAGGCTTCGACCGACGTCCCTCGTGCTGCGTCCCGCGCTGGCGCTCGCCGCCGCGGCCGGCGCCCAGCCCGTCGCCACCGAGACGCTGGCTCTCGCCCGACGGCCGCGTCGTGGCGACGCTCACGTCGGCGACGAGATCGCGCTACGCGCTCGCGATCGACGGCAAGCCCGTGCTCGCTGCCGGCCCCGGTGTCGCTGTCCCTCGCCGACGGGCGCGTCCTCGGCCGCGGCGCGCCGCGTCCTGCGCGTCGAGCGCAGGGACGCTCGACGAGACGATCCCGACGCCCGCACGGCAAGCGAGCGGCGGTCCGAAACGCCTGCCGCGAGCTGGCGCTCGTCCTCTCGGACGGCGCGACGCTGCGGGCGCGCGCGTACGACGACGGCTTCGCCCTCCGCTGGGAGACGGCACTGCCCGGCCGCATCCGCGTCCGGGACGAGGGCTTCGCGGTCGCCTTCCCGGAGGAGCCGAAGGCCTTCTTCCTCTCCGGGCCGGGCGCGCACCACGGCTACGAGGGCCTGTGGCGTCACGAGCCGATCTCCGCGCTCGAGTCGCTGGGACGGCGCAGCCGCCGACGGCCTCGCTGCCGCTCGTGTTCGACCTCGCCGGCGGGACGAAGCTCGGCCTCCTGCAGGCGGACGTCGACGACTACCCCGCGATGTACCTCGGCTACCGGTCGAGCCACCCGCGGCAGCTCGACGGCCGTCTTCCCGCGCCGTGCCCTGCGCGAGGCGCCCGGCGGGTTCCTCGACTTCGACCTCGTGGTCACCGAGCGGGCCGACGACATCGCCGAGACCGCGGGCACCCGCGCGCTTCCCCTGGCGGGCCTTCGTCGTGGCGCGCCGGGACGCGGATCTCCTCGCGAGCGACATGGTGACGCGCCTCGCTCCCCCTCCGGCCCCCGGCTCCGACTTCTCGTGGGTGAAGCCGGGCAAGGTCGTGTGGGACTACTGGGCCAACTGGAACCTCGAGGGCGTCGACTTCCCCGCCGGGCGAAACGACGCGACCTTCCGGTACCACGTCGACTTCGCGGCCCGGAACGGCTTCGAGTACGTGAACGTCGACTGGATGTGGACGGACCCGCACGACCTCTTCGCCACGAATCCCGACGTCGACGTGCCCGGCCTCGTCCGCTACGCGCGGGAGAAGGGCGTCGGGATCTTCGTCTGGTGCCTCGCCCGGACCCTCGAGCGCCAGCTCCAGCCCGCCCTCGACCGCTTCCAGAAGTGGGGCATCGCCGGGCTCAAGATCGACTTCTTCGACCGCGACGACCAGCGGATGATGGCCCTCTACCGCCGCTTCG
This sequence comes from uncultured Acidobacteriota bacterium, assembly GCA_963697835.1. Lineage (GTDB taxonomy): Bacteria > Acidobacteriota > Vicinamibacteria > Fen-336 > Fen-336 > DATBSL01. Next base: position 199,593 of record CAVOPG010000003.1, read on the forward strand.
CGGAGGAGGCGGCGAGGCGGAAGATGCTCGTCCTCTTCCACGGGGCGACGCCGCCCACCGGGCTCTCGCGCGCCTACCCGAACGTCCTCGGCTACGAAGCCGTGCGCGGCCTCGAGTACGACAAGTTCAACGAGCAGGGATCGCCCCCGCCGCACGAGGTGACGATCCCCTACACCCGCATGCTGGCCGGTCCCATGGACTTCACGCCAGGGGCCATGCGCGCTCTCAGCAGGGCGAACTGGAAGGCGGTGGGCGACCTGCCCTCCAGCCAGGGCACCGTGGCGCGTCAGCTCGCCATGTACGTGATGTACGAGACGTCCCTGCCCATGCTCTCCGACATGCCGACCGCCTACGAGCGCCAGCCCGACGCTCTCGAGTTCCTGAAGGCGGTGCCGACGACCTGGGACGAGACGGTCGGCCTCGACGGACGCATCGGCCAGTGGGCGCTCATCGCCCGCCGCAAGGGCGCCGACTGGTGGGTGGCCGCGATGACCGACTGGGACCGACGGACGGTCGAGGTGCCGCTCGCGTTCCTGGGCGGCGGAAGCTGGGAGGCCACCGCCTGGGAGGACGGGGCGAACGCCGACAAGGTCGGCACCGACTACAGGCGGCGCGTGTCCGAGCGTCGGAGGGGCGGATCCGCTGCGCCTCGACCTCGCCCCCGGAGGCGGGGCGGTCGTTCGGCTGCGCCGCAAGTGACGCGACACCCCGCGGCGGGTCGAGGTCCGGCGCGTCCGCGGCGGCCTCGAGCTGCGGATCGACGGCACCCAGGCCTCCGTCTATCGCCCCGGCGGGAGCGCTCACTGGCGTCGTCTGGTGGGCGCTCGCCTCGCCCGTCCTCCTGCTCCCGCCCGAGCCGGCCGCACCGCGTCCTCCTCCTGGGGCTGGCGGCCGGCAGCGTGGCCCGTGCCGTCCGAGCCCTGGACCCGGAAGCCGAGATCGTCGGCGTGGAGCGCGACCGGGAGGTCCTGCGCCTGGCGCGCCGTCACTTCGGCCTCGACCGGCTGCGCCTCGAGCTGGTCGTCGGCGACGCCCTCGCGTACCTGCGGACCGAGCGCCGCCGGTTCGACCTGATCGTGGAGGACCTCTTCGTCGGCCCGTCGCGCAGCGTGCGCAAGCCCGACTGGCTGCTCGGAGAGGGCTACCGCCTCATCCGGAAGCGGCTTCGCGCCGGCGGCTTCGTCGTCTCGAACACCATCCACGAGACGGCGGACGTCGTCCGCGCCATGCGCCCGATCGGCGGCCGGGTCGTCTCCCTCGACGTCCGGGGACACTGGAATCGCGTCACGGTCTGCGGCCGGGACCTCCCCTCGCCACGGGCGGTTCGCCGTGTCCTCGCCGCCAGGCCCGAGACCTCGCGGATCCTCGGTCGCGTCGCTCTACGCGCGCTCTGAGCCGGGCCGGGTGGGGACGCGCCGGCCGGGGCGCCGGACTCGCACGAGCATGATCTCCGCGAGGAGCGGGTGCGGGAGCAGCTCGCGGAGGTCCTCCGGACCTTTCACGGAATGGTCTCGAAGCTCGACGAAGACAGCCACGCCCACACCCGAGAGAGCCCCAGCACCGCGCCGGCCAGCGCGAACAGGACGGGATTCGGGAAGAACGGCGTCTGCGGAGCCGTGGCGGACTGGAGCACCGTGAACCGGACCCGACCGCTCCCTCCGCTCCGCGAGGCCGCCTCCACCGCCCGCCACTGCTCTTCGAGCTCGAGGTAGGCCTGTCGGGCCCGCTCGTAGTCGCGGGCCAGCCTGTCGAGCTCCTCCGTCGCCGTCTCGGCCGGCGCCCCGACTCGCGCCGTCGGCATTCGAGACGTCCTGGCCCCGGCGGAGGCTCGACGATAGCGGCGTCCCGCCCTCCATCGCCTCGCGTGCGCCGGCAAGGCGCGCCTCCAGGGCCTCGGGATCCGCTTTGGCTCCGCTCGAGGCCGTTCGCGCGCGGCCTCCTCGACGAGGAGGCTGGCGAGGAGGTTCGGGACGCGCGCCGCCATGGCCGGGTCGGCGTGCACGCACTCGATGAAGAAGTCGTCGGCCTCTCCGGGCCTCACCGTCACGCCCTCCGTCGTCGAGCGCGCCAGCACCCGCTGCCTCACGGCCCGAAACCGCCGCTCCGCGAGCTCGGCCGCCAGGCTCGACGCGTTCGACGCCGCCCGCGGAGGACCACTGCGCCCGGACGTGGGCGGAGGCCCGATACCGCCGGGGCGCCAGCCAGGAGGCCGCCAGGGCGACCAGCAGCGCGACGATGAGCGGGCCGACGACGAGGCGAGGCCTCCTCAGGACCGCCTCGACGATCTCCCGTGCCCGCTGCCGACCGCCCGGCATCTCTCCCCCGAACGCGAATCTACGCCCTCCCGGAAACGCGCGCGCCCAACTCGGCCTTCTCGTCCGTGGATCCGTCGCGATTCCCGCCCCCGTTCAGCTGCGCCTCGGGCAGGAACGCGCCCAGGAACGCCCGGATGTCGTCGGACGAGCCGGCCGAAGCCAGCTCCCGCAGCCGCGACAGAGCCGCCGCCAGCTCCGTCGGCCGGCACCCCCGCGATCTTCCCGATGTAGATCTTCGGGTGCCGCGTCTTGTCGATCGACTCGCCCGAGTACTGCAGCTCCTCGAACAGCTTCTCCCCCGGCCGCACCCCCGTGAACACGATGTCGATCTCCCCCGACCGCCGGTAGCCCGACAGCTCGATCATCCGCTTCGCCAGGTCCAGGATGTGCACCGGCTCGCCCATGTCGAGCACGAAGATCTCGCCGCCCCGCGCCCATCGCCCCCGCCTGCAGCGTCAGCACCGCCGCCTCCGGGATCGTCATGAAGTAGCGCTTCATGTCCGGGTGCGTGATCGTCACCGGCCCGCCCCGCGCGATCTGCTCCCGGAAGAGCGGGATCACCGACCCCGCCGACCCCAGCACGTTCCCGAACCGCACCGCCACGTACCGCGTCGGGAACCGGCGCCCCAGGTCCTGCACCACCAGCTCCGCCACCCGCTTCGTCGCCCCCATCACCGACGACGGCCGCACCGCCTTGTCCGTCGAGATCAGGATGAACGACTCCGCCCCGCACTCGCCCGCCACCTCCCCGAGCGTCTGCGAGCCGAACACGTTGTTCTTCACCGCCTCCGTCGGCGTTCGTCTCCATCAGCGGCACGTGCTTGTGCGCCGCCGCGTGCACCACCACCTGCGGCCGGTGCTCCCGGAAGACCGCGAGCATCCGCTCCCGGTCGCCCACGTCGCCCACCACCGGCACGATGTCGAGCCCGGGCCACGCGTCGCGCAGCTCGCGGTCCACCGCGTAGAGCGCCGGCTCCGCCCGCTCCACGAGCAGCAGCCGCGACGGCGCGAAGCGCGCCACCTGCCGCGCCAGCTCCGACGCCGATCGACCCCCCGGCCCCCGTCACCATCACCACCTTGCCGCCCAGGAACGCCGACGAGGTCGTGCTCCTCGAGCGACACCGTCTCGCGGTGCAGCAGGTCCTCGACCCGCACCTCGCGCAGCTGCGCTGATCGACACCCGCCCCTGCAGCAGGTCGTACATCGCCGGGATCATCTGCGCCCGCACCGGGATCCCCTCGCAGATCTTGACGATGCGCCGCAGCTGCGCCTGCGGGCGCGTCGGCGATCGTGATGATCACCTGCGTCGATCCCCAGCGCCGGCACGAGCGTGCGGCAGCGCCTCGGTCGGCGCCGAGCACCTTCAGCCCGTTGATCACCGCCCCCTGCTTCAGCGGGTCGTCGTCCACGAACCCCCGCAGGTCCATGTCGTGCTCGCCCCGGCTGCGGATCTCGCGCACCGCCATGACCCCGGCGGCCCCGGCGCCGACGAGCAGGACCGCCGGCCGGCCCCTGCTCGCCGCTTCCGGGCCGCTCCGCCGCCGGCTGCAGGCTCCCGCTCCCAGAGCGCGCGGCGCAGCCACCCGGACGCCGAGCAGGCCGCCGAAGGCCAGCACGCGTGTCATGACGATGATCGAGATGGGGATCCGCAGGTCGGCCAGGGACGTCGGGCAGGAACAGGCGAAGCGCGAGCGAGCACCGCCGCCGAGCCCAGCGGCCGCGCGCACGAAAGCCGGCACCTCGGCCATCCCGACGTACTTCCACACGAACGACAGCACCCCGCTCATGTAGAGCGCCGCCAACTGGACGGCCAGCACCAGCGGCAGCTGGGCTAGATCGCCGGTGAGCCGCCAGTTCCGCGGGCACGTCGAAGTCGAACCGCAGCAGGTAGGCCAGACCGAAGGCCAAGACCATCGTCAGACGAGGTCGATCGCGACGGTCGTGCGCCGCGTTCAGCAGCCGGTGCCACGGCGAGCGCGCGGCGCCGTCGGCAGGCGTCGGCCAGGCGTGCGGACTCGAGCAGGCGTGGCTGCTCGCGTCGGCTCGGGATGCGGCGCTCAGCGCCTGCCGCGGCTCGCCGGGCATCGTGGCGGCGAACCGCCCTCGCGCGCCGCGGGTGCCAGCAGCGCCTCGACCACCCGCGACACGTCGGCGTCGGTCATCTGCGTCCCACTGGGCAGGCACAGCCCACGGTCGAAGAGGTCGGCGGCCACCGCCCCCCCGACCACCCGGCACCCCCGGAAGACCGGCTGCAGGTGCATCGGCTTCCAGACCGGGCGCGACTCGATGTTCAGGGACTCGAGGTGCAGCCGGACCTCCTCCCGCGTCGCCCCGAACTCGGCCGGGTCGATCAGGATGACCGTCAGCCAGCGCGTCGCCCGGCCGTACGGGCGCCTCGGGCATGAACGCGATCCCCGGCACGCCGGCGAGGGCGCTCCGGTAGGCCTCGAAGATCGCCCGCTTGCGCTCCACCCGCTGCGGCAGGACGCGGAGCTGCCCCCGCCCCACCGCCGCCAGCAGGTTGCTCATGCGGTAGTTGTAGCCCAGGACCGAGTGCTCGTAGTGGGGACCGGGATCCCGGGCCTGCTGGGCGAGGAAACGCGCCCTCTGGACGAGCGTCCGCCTCCGCCGACACCAGCATGCCGCCGCCCGAGGTCGTGATGATCTTGTTCCCGTTGAAGGAGAAGACGCCGATCCGTCCGAAGGAGCCGGCGGGTCGTCCGCGGTACGTCGCCCCGAGCGCCTCGGCGGCGTCCTCGATCAGCTCCACGCCGTGACGGCGGCAGGTCTCGCCGATCGGCTCGAGGTCGGCCACCTGCCCGTAGAGGTCGACCGCGACCACGGCCTTCGGCGCCTTCCCCTTCCGGGCAGGCCGCCTCGAGCTCCTCCGCGACGAGCGCCGGATCGAGGTTCCAGGTCTCGCGGCTGCAGTCGACGAAGACGGGCTCCGCCCCCACCCAACGGATCGGGCTGGCGCTCGCGACGAAGGTCAGGGTCGAGCAGAGAACGGTGTCCCCCGGCCCCACCCCGAGGATCTGCAGCGCCAGGTGGAGAGCCGCCGTCCCGGACGAGAGCGCCGCCGCGTGCGGCAGCCCCCACGGCCGCCGCGAACTCCCGCTCGAACGCGTCCACGTGCGGCCCGAGGGGAGCGATCCAGTTGGACCGGAAGGCCTCCTCGAGGAGGCCGAGCTCGTCGGCTCCCCATGTGAGGCGGAGAAAGGTAGAGCCGCTTCGTCACGCCGAGGCTTCTCGCTTGGGTGAGTCCGCCGTCATTCTCGACGACCCATTGCTGCCTCGATCGACTTCGTCATCCCGACGTATGGCCCTCCCCTGGCCCAACCCCCACGTGGAGCGCGCCGGACGTCGGTCTGAGGATACAGGCATCCGGCGACGGAGACCACCCGGGCCCGGCCCGTCTTCCGACGGGACCTCCGCCTAGGCTGCGCGGCGGCCTGAGCGCCGAGACCGACGACCCGATCTGGCTCTTCGGCCCGAGGCGTTGTGATAGAGTCTGCCTGGCCGCTCTCGCCAAGGCGCAGCCGGTCTTCCGCCCTCCCGGACAGGCCGACCTGAGGCCCGCGCACGACATCCTAGCGACGGGAGGGAGACTGGGTACGCCCCCCATGCGCGGGACCCTCCCCTGCGCCACGCGGATCTTCGGCATCCCCCTCAGCCGGAGTACCCCCATTCTACAAAGCGGCATCGCTCACGTACTGAGCAGGGTGAGCCGCCGACAGGGTATCATCGCCTGGTTCGGGGCTTTCCGTGGAGCCGCCGCCCCCCCTCCGTACTGGCATGACCTTTGCCTGTCAGGGGGAGGATCAACATGCATAGCGAATCTCCCTTCCACTCTGCCCTTTTCCGACCGGGCGCGGCCCTGGCGTTCGTCCTCGCGCTCGCCGGCGCGTTGAGCTACAGCCAGTCGACCCTGCTCGCAGCCCGTGGGCTCACCGCTCTACCGAACCCGCCCCTCGCGTCGACCCAGATCCTGATCGACGGATCCCAGGCGCACCAGGCCATGGACGGCTTCGGCGTGGGGATCGACTCGAGCCGCTGGAACGGCGGCGAGCTCGCTCCGGCGCTCGACCTCCTGGTGGACGACCTCGGAGCGACGCTATTCCGCGTCACCGTCGACGGCAGCGCCTGGGAGGCCACGAACGACAACGACGACCCGAACACGTTCGACTGGGCCTACTACAGCGGTGCCTCCGCGAGCCCCCGCGCGGAGGCGCTGTGGAGCACCCTCGACTACCTGAACCAGAAGGGAGTCACGTCGGGCATCGTGCTGGCCGTGGAAGGGCCGGCCCCGGCGTGGATGGGCGGGACTCGGATCGACGTGTCGGCGGAAGACGAGTGGGTGGAGATGATCGCCTCGCTCGTCCACTACGCGAGGGTGAACCGCAACCTGCACTTCTCGCGGCTGTCCCCGCTCGACGAGCCCGACGGAGACGGACGCCGGGGACCGCGTGTCGACGAGCTTCAGACCGTGCGGCTCCTGCGCAAGCTCGCACGCCGCCTGGACGCGGACGGCCTCGGCGACGTGCGCCTGGTGGCGCCGCGGACGGCCGCCGCGCGCATCGCCGTGGAGCGGTACATCCCGCATCTGCTGGCCGATCGCTTCCTGAGCTCTCACCTCGAGGCCTTCGCCCTCAACGGCGATGCCGGGTTCGTGGGAGAAGCCGGGGCTCTCATCGGCGGATCGGCCGATCCGGGCCGGAAGCTCTGGCTCTCGGAGCGATCGCCGGTCGATGGAGCCGCCCTCGACGCCGTCACGAGACTCCTGGAGCGGCTGCGGGACGACGCGGTCACGGGTGCCATCTTCGACGGCCGAGACCGTCCGGGCGACGACTCGCGACTCGCCGACCAGACCTCCGTCGGCCCGCTGTCCTACGACCCGGCGAGACACACCTACGGGCCGGGCAAGGCCCTGGCGGCGATCGCCCAGGTCGGCCGCTTCGTCGGCCCCGGTGCGCTCCGGATCGGCGCGGCTTCGTCGAGCGAGTCGCTGCCCGTCGTCGCCTTCTTCGACCCGGCACGCCGCCGGGTCACCGTCGTCGGCCGCAACACGTCGAAAGGCAGCCGCACCGTCGCCGGGGCACTCGCCGGCCTGCCCCTGGTGACGAGCCTCGAGCTCTACGAGACCGACCCGATGTCCGCCGACCTCCAGCGCGCGCCCGACGTGAGCGTCTCCACCGGGCGCTTCACTGCGAGGGTGTCGGGGAACGCGGTGTTCACCCTGACGGGGACGACGAATCCGACGCCAGCCGCCCGGGCGGGAGGCGTATGGGCTGCCCGCCGCAAGCCCGGCCTGTCACCCCCCAGGATCGCAATCACCTCCGGGGCCAGCGGCCTGGTCGCGGCGTACGGCTTCGAGGAAGGAACCGGCTCGGCGGTGGCCGACGCATCCGGCCTCGGAAACGCGGGGACGATCTCGGGCGCGACGTGGGTGACGGCCGGCAAGTACGGAAAGGCGCTCTCCTTCAACGGGACGAGCAGTCTCGTCACCGTGAACGACACCGCCGCGCTGCACCTGACGACGGCGCTGACCCTCGAGGCCTGGGTGCGGCCGTCCGCCTCGGCGTCGTGGCGATCGGTGCTGATGAAGGCGACGTCGAACGGGCTCGCCTACGGTCTCTACGCGAGCAACGCCTCGTCGCGGCCGGCCGGCTTCATCCACATCGGCGCGGACATCGACGCCACGGGGCCCACGGCGATCGCACTGAACGCCTGGACCCACCTGGCCGCGAGCTACGACGGCGCGGCATTCAGGCTGTACGTCAACGGCAGCCAGGTGACGAGCCGGGCGGTGAGCGGCTCGGTCGCGACGTCGACGAGCCCCCTGCGGTTGGGGGGGAACACGATCTGGGGCGAGTACTTCGCGGGCGTGATCGACGAAGTGAGGATCTACAACCGCGCGCTCTCCGCGGCTGAAGTCCAGGCGGACATGAACGCCCCAGTGAGCGCCGGGGTGGACACCGTGCCTCCGACGGTCACCCTCTCCGCCCCCTCGGCGGGGAGCACGCTGTCGGGTACGGTGACGGTGTCGGCGACCGCGGCGGACGACGTCGGGGTGGCGGGCGTCCAGTTCCTGCTCGACGGCGCCGTGCTCGGCGCCGAAGACGCGACCGCGCCGTACTCCGTGAGCTGGAACACGGCGACCGCGGCCAACGGCGCACACTCGCTGACCGCACGGGCGAGAGACGGCTCCGGCAACCAGACGACGTCGGCCGCGGTGGGTGTCACGGTGCAGGGGGCGGACCCGACGGCGCCCACGGTGTCCATCACTGCCCCGGCGGCGGGGAGCACCGTGTCCGGCACGGTGACCGTGTCGGCAGACGCATCGGACAACGTCGGCGTCGCGGGAGTGCAGTTCTTCCTCGATGGCGCCGCCCTCGGCGCGGAGGACGCCACGGCGCCGTACTCCGTCGATTGGGACACTCTGAGCGGCACCGCCGGCGCGGCCGCCGCGCCGGCGGCCACGGCGAACCTCACGGTGGACGCCGGGCAGAGCTTCCAGACGATGGCGGGGATGGGCTCGAACGTGAACGTGAACAGCTGGAAGGGCGGGCAGCTCCAGCCCGCCCTCGACGCCCTCGTCGACCAGGGCGGTGAGTCACTGCTGCGTGTCGTCCGCGACCCGATGGACTGGGTGAGCGCCGAGTCCGACATTACGCTGCTGCACAGCCTCGACGCCGCCACGCTGACGCGGATCTACGAGGCCCCGAAGATGCAGGACATCTGGAGCACCATCGCCTACCTCAACCAGAAGGGCCTGCGGCGGCAACCAGATCATCCTCAACTTCATGGGCTGGACGCCTCCCTGGCTGGGGGGCAGCGGCGCCTACGGCAGCGTGAGCCACATCACCGCGGGCAAGGAACCGAAGTTCGCCACGATGGTGGCGTCCCTGGTGTACTACGGGCGGATGGTGAAGGGTCTCGACTTCACCCTGCTCGCACCGATGAACGAGCAGGACTGGGACGGCAAGGAGGGCCCGCTGGTCGGTGCGGCCCAGTACGTGACCGTGCTCAAGGCCCTGATCACGGAGCTCGACGCCATGGGCCTGACGGACGTGCGCATCGTGGGCCCGGACACGTCCGGGTCCCCCAGCGCCTACATCTCCGCCATGATGGCCGACACCACGGTGAGAGGACGGGTGGACCACCTGGCCTTCCACATCTACGGAGGATCGACATCTCCCGGAACGGCCTACAGCGGCAAGGACTACTGGTTGACGGAAGCCGCCCAGTGGTGCAGCACCTGCGACCAGAACGGCACCCCGTCGCAGGGGGAGTGGGCCTTTGCGAAGGAGACCAACGACTTCTTCCTCAGAGACGTGGCCAACGGCTTTCCGGCGGTGCTGGTGTGGGAGGCCTACGACGGCTTCTACTACCACCACAACAGCTACAGCACCTGGGGCCTGCTCGCCTACAACACCGCTACCGGCGTCTACACGCCGCGCAAGCGCTTCTACGCCAACGCGCAGCTGACCGCCTTCATCCGGCCCGGGGCAAAGCGCGTCTCCGTGAGCACGAGCGTCACGGGGCTGACGGCGCTGGCCTTCTACGACGCCGCGAAGGGCCAGGTCGCGATCGTGGGCCACAACACCGGCGGTTCTCCGGCGGTGATCAACGGCCAGTTCAGCAACCTCCCCGTCACGGTGAGCGCGCTGGCGCTCTACGAGACCAACTCGGGCAGCCAGAATCTCCAGCGCGTCGCCGACGTGGCGGTCTCCGGACAGGCGTTCTCCGTCTCGATCCCCGCGGACACATTCTTCTCGCTTCGCTCCACCTCGGCAGGGGCGGACGGCCCTCACACACTGACGGCCCGGGCTCGTGACGCGGCCGGCAACCAGACGACGTCGGCGGCGGTTGCCGTGACGGTGCAGAGCACGGACACGACGGCACCGACGGTGTCGGTGACGGCGCCCGCCGCGGGCAGCACGGTCTCGGGCACGGTGACGGTCTCGGCGACGGCATCCGACAACGTCGGCGTCGTGGGAGTGCAGTTCCTGCTGGACGGCGTGGCACTCGGCACGGAAGACGCGACCGCGCCGTACTCGGTCAGCTGGAGCACGACAGCCACGGGCAACGGCTCGCAGCACGACGAGTGCCCGCGCTCGTGACGCGGCCGGCAACCAGACGACGTCGGCGGCGGTGTCGGTCACCGTGCAGAACGGCGACACGACGGCACCGACGGCGTCGGTGACGGCGCCCGCCGCGGGCAGCACGGTCTCGGGCACGGTGACGGTCTCGGCGACGGCATCCGACAACGTCGGCGTCGCGGGAGTGCAGTTCCTGCTGGACGGCGTGGCACTCGGCACGGAAGACGCGACCGCGCCGTACTCGGTCAGCTGGAGCACGACAGCCACGGCCAACGGCTCGCACACGCTGAGTGCCCGCGCTCGTGACGCGGCCGGCAACCAGACGACGTCGGCGGCGGTTGCCGTGACGGTGCAGAGCACGGACACGACGGCACCGACGGCGTCGGTGACGGCGCCCGCCGCGGGCAGCACGGTCTCGGGCACGGTGACGGTCTCGGCGACGGCATCCGACAACGTCGGCGTCGCGGGAGTGCAGTTCCTGCTGGACGGCGTGGCACTCGGCACGAAAGACGCGACCGCGCCGTACTCGGTCAGCTGGAGCACGACAGCCACGGCCAACTCGCTCGCACACGCTGAGCGCCCGCGCTCGTGACGCGGCCGGCAACCAGACGACGTCGGCGGCGGTTGCCGTGACGGTGCAGAGCACGGACACGACGGCACCGACGGCGTCGGTGACGGCGCCCGCCGCGGGCAGCACGGTCTCGGCACGGTGACGGTCTCGGCGACGGCATCCGACAACGTCGGCGTCGCGGGAGGCGCAGTTCCTGCTGGACGGCGTGGACCGGCACGGGAAGACGCGACCGCGCCGTACCTGCGAGCCTGGAGCACGACAGCCACGGCCAACGGCTCGCACACGCTGAGTGCCCGCGCTCGTGACGCGGCCGAGCCACTGTACCACGTCGGCGGCGGTGTCGGTCACCGTGCAGAACGGCGACGACGGCACCGACGGCGTCGGTGACGGCGCCCGCCGCGGGCAGCACGGTTTCGGGCACGGTGACGGTCTCGGCGACGGCATCCGACAACGTCGGCGTCGCGGGAGTGCAGTTCCTGCTGGACGGCGTGGCACTCGGCGCGGAAGACGCGACCGCGCCGTACTCGGTCAGCTGGAACACGACAGCCACG
>CAVOPG010000004.1:0-443241 GCA_963697835.1 uncultured Acidobacteriota bacterium
TCATCCGCGCCGCGGTCGAGCGGGGCGTGACACTCTTCGACACGGCTGAAGCCTACGGGCCGTTCACGAACGAGGAGCTCGTGGGCGAGGCGCTGGCGCCGTTCCGCGACCGGGTCGTGATCGCCACCAAGTTCGGGTTCGGGATCAACCCGGACGGCACGCGCTACGGCGTCGACAGCCGGCCGCAGCACATCCGGCAGGTCGTCGACGCGATGCTGAAGCGGCTGAAGGTGGCACGCATCGACCTGCTGTATCAGCACCGCGTCGACCCGGACGTCCCCATCGAGGACGTCGCCGGTACCGTGAAGGAGCTGATCGAGGAAGGCAAGGTGAAGTTCTTCGGGCTGTCGGAGGCGAGCGCTCAGACAATCCGTCGCGCTCACGCCGTCCAGCCCGTTGCGGCCCTCCAGAGCGAGTACTCGCTGTGGACTCGCGACGTCGAGCAGAACGGCGTGCTGGCCGCCTGCGAGGAGCTCGGAATCGGGTTCGTGCCGTTCAGCCCGCTCGGAGCGGGCTTTCTGACGGGCAAGATCGACCCGACCACGACCTTCGGCGGCACCGACTTTCGCAGCATCTCTCCGCGGTTCGCTCCCGACGCACGCGCCGCCAACATGGCGATGGTCGACTTGCTGAAGCGTTCCGCCGAGCGGAAGCGCGCGACGCCAGGGCAGGTCGCACTCGCATGGCTGCTCGCGCAGAAGCCGTGGATCGTGCCCATTCCCGGAACGCGAAAGCTCGAGCGCCTCGAGGAGAACCTCGGCGCCGCCTCCGTGGAGTTGACCGACGCGGACCTGCGCGAGATCGACGACGCCGCATCGAGGATCACCGTGCAGGGAGCCCGGCTTCCGGAGGAGGTGCTGAAGCTGACGAACCGGTAAAGAGCTGCCGGAACGTCACCAGTAGGCGAGGAGCAGACATGACTGAAGAGCGCAGACTTGAAACGGGGCGTCGTGGGTTCCTGGGAGCAGTGGGGAGTGTCGCGGCTGTGTCGCTTCTCGGCGGCGGGAACCCCGGCCGTAGCCCGGACAACAGGCCCGGGGAGCAAGGCGACGAGCGCCGGCGACCGCGCGACGACGGCTGGGGACGCTGGAAGTCTCGAGCGTCGGCCTCGGCGTCCAGAACATGAGCCGCACCTACCAGACGACGATCCCCAACCGGCCCGAGATGTTCAACATCATCCGGACGGCCTTCGACCGTGGCGTCACGTTCTTCGACGCCGCCGAGGCTTACGGCCCTCATGAAGTCGAGCGGATCCTGGGCGAAGGCGTCGCGCCATTCCGGGACAAGGTGGTGATCGACCTCCAAGTTCGGCTGGAACATCGATCCGGAGACCGGCGCCTGGCGCGCCGGGTCTCAACAGCCGCCCGGACCACATCAAGCTCGCGGTCGAGGGCATGCTCAAGCGTCTTCGCACCGATCGCATCGATCTCCTCTACCAGCATCGCGTCGACCCGCAGGTCCCGATCGAAGACGTCGCCGGCGCGGTCAAGGAGCTGATGACGCAAGGCAAGGTCCTGCACTGGGGCCTCTCGGAGATGGGGCCGAACACGCTGCGCCGCGCTCATGCGGCGCTGCGCGTCAGCGCCGTTCAGAACGAGTATTCGATGCTGTGGCGCGGGCCGGAGGAGGTGGTCATCCCGCTCTGCGAGGAACTCGGCATCGGCTTCGTCCCGTGGAGCCCGCTCGGGGTGGGGTTCCTGACCGGTGCCATCGACGCGAAGACGCGGTTCGCCGACGGTGACATCCGCAAGGTCGAGTCCCGGTTCTCGCCGGAGAATCTGCCCCAGAACCTGAAGCTCGTCGAGCTGGTCAAGACGTGGGCCGAACGGAAGCGCGCCACTCCCGCCCAGATCGCGCTGGCGTGGCTCATGGCGCAGAAGCCCTGGATCGTGCCCATCCCGGGCACGACACAGATGGCGCACATGCTCGAGAACATCGGCGCGGCTGCCGTTCGATTCACACCGGCGGAGCTCGCGGAGCTGAATGCGTCCGTTTCGGCGATCAGAATCGCAGGGCGCCCGCCTCCCGGAGCCGGTGCTGGCCTTGTCGGGCGTGGAGGCCCCTCCGAAGAACTGATGTGCGGAGCGAACTGGAAACGCCGGGCGACTGGACGGTGCGCCGCTCTATGAACTGGCTGAGCCGCTTGGCTGCAGGCGTCGTCTCATGCTCGATCGCGGGGGCTTGCAGCGTCGGCACAGGAGATCCCGATCCGCCAGACGGGCCGCGGCCGTTCCAGGCCGCGTCCGCCAAGCACCAGAAGCTACAAGTGAGAACGTGGAGACAGCAAGGAAGACCCTCGGGCACACTTACGTGTCGGCGATCGTGTCGGCGACATCCTGAATCATCCGGCATTCCGCGGCTTCGGTCACCTGCTATTGCCGTGGGACGACCGACCCTGCGACCCGGCCACGCCGCTCAGGAGCATCGGGTCGCTTCTCCCATACCACAGCCATGTGGATCCGGTCGTGGTCGTCTCGTCGCTCAATCGCATGATCGATGACGCGACGCTGGTCGAACGGTTATCCACGACTTCTACACTGACGCCGAGAAGAGGGCGGAACCATCGCGTCGGCACACGGGCCTGTTCTTCTTCCCCGGAAGGCCCGGCGCTCCGTTTGCGGTCATTGCGCCGGGTGGCGGGTTTGCCTACGTGGCGTCCCTGCTGAGGGCTTCCCGTACGCCGTCGAGATCAGCAACCGCGGCTACAACGCTTTCGTCCTCAAGTACCGCGCCGGGCATGGCGGCCGGGTCGCCACGGAGGATTCGGCGGCGGCACTGGCCTACATCTTCCGGAACGCCGGCTCCCTCGGCGTTTCGACGGCCGACTATTCGCTATGGGGCAGCTCGGCCGGCGCGAGGATGGCCGCGTCCATCGGTTCCCACGGCACCGCACCGTTCGGCGGTGCGACCCTCCCGGGTCCATCGGCCGTCGTCCTCTTGTACACCGGTCATTCCGACGTCACGGCCGCGGAACCTCCCACGTTCGTTGCCGTCGGTGACGCCGATGGAATTGCACCTCCCGCCATCGTGGAAGGGCGGGTTGCGGCGTTGCGGAGAGCAGGGACCGAAGTGGAGTACCACGAGTACCCGGGCGTTGGTCACGGCTTTGGCGTGGGCGTGGGTACGAGCGCCGAGGGATGGATCGCGGAAGCGGTTCGCTTCTGGGCGAAGCACATTGAGCAACAGCGCGAGCACGTGCTGTCACCGACACTACCGACGGAGTTCGAATGGTTGACGAGATCATCGACCAGAAGAGGCGCGAGTTCCTCGGACGTCCGCCGTGGCCCTTTCAGGTGTCGTTGCGGGAGGGCCAGCGATGGCCATGCCCGGTACGACGTCGACTCCGTCGACCGCGGTCAAGGAGCCGGCGGTGATCGGATACCCCAACCAGAGAAGGGGTGACGATCGAACGAGTCACCTACCCGGCCAGGAACATCGGCACCACGATCGTCGCCAATCTCTTCAGGCCGGCCGGCTTCCAGGCGAGCCGCAAGTACGCGGCGATCGTCGTGACTCACCCGTTCGGCGGCGTGAAGGAGCAGACGGCCGGCCTCTACGCCCTGCACCTGGCCGAGCAGGGCTTCCTGACGCTCGCCTACGACGCGTCCTACCAGGGGGAGAGCGGCGGCGAGCCGCGGCTGATGGAGGTTCCCGGCGCAGCGTCTCGACGACATCAGCTGCGCCATCGACTTCCTCGTCAGGCATCCCCAGGTCGATGCCGAGCGGATCGGCTCGCTCGGCATCTGCGCCGGCGGCGGCTATGCCCTGTGCAACGCGGCGACCGAGCAGCGCGTGAAGGCGGTCGCCGCCGTCAGTACCTTCAACCTCGGCGAGGCGCGCCGCGAAGGCATGGGCACGATCTCCTACGAGGAGCGCATGAAGCGCCTGAAGGACGCCGGCGAGGCGCGGTCTCGCGAGGCCCGCGGCGAGCCCGTGCGACTGGTGCCGGTGGTGCCGGACAGCGCGGCGAGCTTCACCGAGCAGACGCCGGCGCTCTATCGGGAAGGCTACGAGTACTACCGCACGGCGCGGGCGCAACATCCCAACTCGCCGAACCGGTACGTCTTCTCGAGCCTCCCGCAGCAGATGGCCTTCTTTCCTTTCGAGCAGCTCGACACGATCTCGCCCCGGCCGCTGCTCGTCATCGCTGGCTCCAAGGCCGACACGCTCTTCTGGAGCCGGGAAGTGTACGAGAAGGCCAGGGAGCCGAAGGAGCTGCACGTCATCGAAGGCGCGACGCACATCGACATGTACGACCGTCCGCAGTTCGTGACGCCGGCCGTCAGAAGCTGGCCGACTTCTTCGGCCGGCATCTTGGAGCAGCTTGAGCGATAGGGGTGAGGTATGCGCGCAGAACGTGGCGACAGAACCAGGGCGGCTTCGAGGGTGAACAGGCTCGTGTTGTGCTCGCTGGCGGGGCTGGCGGCGGCGATGGGCGTCGGCACCGTCGCGTTTGCGCAGACGCCGCCTCTCGTGCGGGTGGATGGCGGCGAGTTGCAGGGGGTGGTCGACGACGGAGTCGTCTCCTTCAAGGGCATCCCGTTCGCGGCGCCCCCCGTGGGCGAGCTGCGGTGGCGGCCCCCCCAGCCGGCGTCGCACTGGAGCGGCGTGCGCCAGGCGGCGGAATTCGGAGCGGACTGTATGCAGGGACGGTTCGGCCCGCCGCCCCCGGCTGCGGCCGCAGGCGCGCCGCCGGCTCGTGTTCCATCGGAGGATTGCCTCGTCCTGAACGTCTGGCGCCCTGCCGATCCGGCGGCCCGCAAGCTGCCCGTGATGGTTTGGATCTACGGGGGCGGGTTCATGGGCGGCTCGAGCGCCTCGCCCAACACTTCGGGGACCCAGTTCGCCAAGCAGGGCGTCATCCTCGTCAGTCTCAACTACCGCGTGGGGCGCTTCGGCTTCTTCGCCTTCCCAGCGCTGAGCCGGGAGCGTCCCGACGAGACGAAGGGCAACTACGCCTACATGGACCAGATCGCCGCCCTGCAATGGGTGCAACGGAACATCGCCGCCTTCGGAGGCAATCCGAAGAACGTCACGATCTTCGGGTTCTCCGCGGGTGGCGTCTCCGTTCACAGCATGCTGGCTTCGCCGCTGGCGCGTGGCCTGTTTCACAAGGCGATCGTCGAGTCCGGCGGCTCCAGGGACGGGGTGCTGACCGCCCGGCCGCTCCGCGGTGACGGCGTCGATCCGAACTACCCGGTGTCGGCCGAGACGATCGGGGTGAACTTCGCCAAGTCGATGGGAATCGAAGGCACGGACGAGGCCGCTCTGGCCAAGTTGCGCGGCCTCAGCGCCGACCAGGTCCTCCGTGGCGCTCCCGCCCCGGCGGAGGCGAACGCCCGGCCCATCGAGACGACGCCGATCCTCGACGGCAAACTGATCACCGAGACGGCCGAGAGTGCCTACAAGGCCCGCCGACAGGCACGCGTTCCGGTGCTGCTCGGAAGCAACAGCGCCGATACCGCAGGCAACCGGATCAGCGCTCGCACCAAGGACGAGTTGTTCGCCCGGTACGGCCAGTGGAGCGCCGAGGCGAAGGCGGCCTACGATCCTGACGGATCGACCGAGCTCGCTACGCTGGTGTCGCGGGCCAATGACGACTACGGCCAGGCCGAGGCAGCGCGCTTCGCCGCAAACGCGTTCGCTGCCAACGGCTCGCCCGTCTATCTGTACCGGTTCTCGTACGTCCAGAGTGCGAGGCGGGAACAGGTGCGGGCCGGCGCCCCGCACGGCGGCGAGATCTCCTATGTGTTCGGTACGCTGACGGCTGGTCCGGGTTCGACGCTCTCGCCCGAGGATCAGGCGGTGGTGCGGATGGCCCAAAGCTATTGGGTCAATTTCGCCAAGACCGGCGATCCGAACGGTCCGGGCTTGCCGACCTGGCCACGTCACGAGCCCGGCAAGGACCTGATCTTCGATTTCCGGCCCGATGGCTCTGCGGGCGCCGGCCCCGATCCCCGGAAAGCACGGCTGGACGTGACGGAGAAGGCCACCGAGTCGGGAAAGCGGTAATCGAGACGGCCGACGAGCACCACGTGATGGGAGGAAGCCGATGAATTGGACACGGCGTAACACGTTCGCGTTGGTGACCGTCGCCATCCTGGGGTTCACGGCTGCCGCAGGGGGCGCGAGCGAGAAGCCTGCCCCGTTGGTCATCCAGGAGCAGGGCAGCTTCGCCGTCGGCGGGACGGTCGTCACCGCGCCCGGCACCTTCGATCCGATCCGCCACGGCGCGTTACAACCCCGCCGACCAGAGCGTGGCGGGGCAGACCCTCCACGGCGACCACGCCTACGTCTTCTACCAGGTCCCGGCCAACGCGCGCCGGCTGCCGCTCGTGATGTGGCACGGTCACGGGCAGTCCGCGAAGACGTGGGAGACGACACCCGACGGACGCGAGGGATTCCAGAACATCTTCCTGAGGCGCCGCTTCCCGGTGTATCTCGTCGATCAGCCGCGACGTGGGCGCGCGTCTCGCAGCACGGTGCCGATGAACCTCACTGCGGCGCCCGACGAACAACTCTGGTTCGGGATCTTCCGCCTCGGCGTGTGGCCGAACTTCTTCCCGGGCGTGCAGTTCTCGCAGCAGCCGGAAGCTCTCGACCAGTTCTTCCGGCAGATGGTGCCGAACACCGGCCCGTTCGACGCGGAGGTGAACGTCGCCGCGGTCGCTGCACTCTTCGACAAGATCGGCCCCGGGATCCTCGTCACGCACTCGCAGAGCGGCGGCCTCGGCTGGCGCACGGCCATCAAGAACCGGAACGTCCGCGCCATCGTGTCGTACGAGCCCGGCAGCAACTTCCCCTTCCCGGAAGGTGAAGGGCCGGCGGCAAGCGCCGGCCGCGGCGTGCCTCTCGCCGACTTCATGCTCCTCACGAAGATCCCCATCGTCATCTACTACGGCGACAACATTCCGGAGAAGCCCGCCGCGGAGCCGGGTCCGGAGCAGTGGCGGGTGTTCCTGGGCGTGGCCAGGCAGTGGCGGGATGCGGTGAACAAGCACGGGCGGCGACGTCACCCTCGTCCATCTGCCCGAGCTGGGCATCCGCGGGAACACCCACTTCCCGATGTCCGACCTGAACAACGTCCAGATCGCAGACCTCCTGTCGCGGTACCTGGCGGAGAAGAAGCTGGACTGAGGCGTCGCGCCCAGGTGGTGTCGGTCGCACGCACGACCGGCTCGGCCGAGGGCTCCGAGCATGTCCAGACCCTCACCACCGCCACGCCGCGCAGCGACTGGGACTCGACGGGCCCGATGCCGTTCACGGTCGTGGTCGGCGCCGGCTCGCGGGGGCGTCCAGGGTCTCACCGACACGGCGGCCAGCCGCGGGCTATGCGAACAGGGACAGTCGTTCATACGCGGGCTCGGCGTCGTGCTCGCCGCCATCGTACTGGCGACGGGGGTGCCCGCATGGCCCGGCGCGGACGAATCCGCTGACCGCCCCGCGGCACGAGGAGATCGCCGGCGTTCACTACCGTTCCACTCTCGCGAAGCCGCAGCGCTCCACGAGAGCCCTGAACCGGGGATCGACCGGTAGGCGTCCCATCTGGGATCGACGGGCAGGAAGACCAGATGGACGTCGCGCGCCTCGTAGGCGCGGTCGAGCGAGACAAAGGCCGCGTCCCGCTCGCCCAGGCCCGCGTGCACGAGCGCGATGGTATACGGGGACGTACCGCTCTCTCGACAGGGATTCGAGCGTCCTCAGGACGTCGCGGGCCTCGGCCGTGCGCCCCAGCCGGGCGAGGACGTGGCCCCTGAAGGCCATCGTCTTGGTGTTGCCGCTCGAGAGGCGGGCCGCATCCTGGAACGCTTCGAACGCAAGGTCGAGCCTGGCCCAGCTGCTCTTCCGCCTGTCCCAGCACGATGTGGCCGATCCAGAACCCGGGATCGACGACGATGGCCTGCCGCGCGTGCTGGACGGCCGCCGGGTAGTCGCGGGCCTGGAACGCGACCTGCGACGACATCGCGTGGTTCATCGCGTAGAACGGGTCCAGCCCGCGCGCGCGAAGAATGATGGCCCGGGCCTCGTCCTGCCGGCCACTCTGCGAGAGGACGTGCGCCAGGTAGCGGTGCGCGACGTCGTAGCCGGGATCGAGGGCGATCGCCCGCCGCAACGCCGCCTCCGCTGCCGGCCAGTCCCAGTCGAGGTAGAAGGCGATGATCCCCAGCGAGGTCTGCGCCTCGGCCAGGCGCGGGTCGGCCCGTACGGCGCGCGCGGCCGCCTCGCGGGCGCGCGCGCGCGACCTCGGGGGGGCACGTCGCTGTTGATCGGGCTGGCCGCCAGGGCGTTGGCGATGCCGGACCACGCGAGCGCGTAGTCCGGGTCGAGCGCGATCGCCCGCTCGTAGTACTCGATCGCCCGGCCGTTGGTCGCGGGCTTGAGCTGATTCCACAGGAACCGGCCCCGCAGGTACAGGTCGTACGCATCGGCATTGTCGCGTGTGGCGGCGCGCCAGGGCGTCGAGGCGTTCGGGAGACAGGCGAAGCTGGATCTTGCTCGGCGATCGCCGTGCTGATCTCCCTTTGCAGTCCGAGCACGGCTGGTCGGCTGCCGATCGTAGAACGCCGACCACACCTGCGTCTGGTCGCGCACGCGCACCAGGCGCGACGTGATGCGCAGCCCCGTACCCTCCGCTCGGATCGACCCCTCCATCAGGTAGTCGGCGCCCAGCTCGTGGCCGATCTCGGCCAGCGACTTCCGGGTGCGCTTGTAGGCCAGGGTCGAGGTGCGGCCGATGACGCTGAGGTGGTCGGGATCGATCTGTCCGAACGACGCGATGGTCTCCTCGGCCAGGCCGTCGGCGAGGTACTCGACGCTCGGCGTCGCCGCTCAGGTTCTCGAAGGGCAGCACGGCCACCGTCACCCGGGGCGGGCTCGGCCGGCGCGCGGCGCCCGAGCCACGCGCCGACGCCGGCGCAGCAGCGCGGCCGCGAGCAGTCCCCGGCCGAGAGGAACGACGTCGCGTCGACGTCGCTCGCGCGCCGCGGAAACGGCGGGCGCCGGTTCTGAGCGTCGGCAGGATCTCCACGGGCGCGATGAAGCGATAGCCCTTCCCCGGCACCGTCTCGACGCACGTCGGGGCCTCCGGCGAATCGCTCAGGGCCTGACGCACCTTGCGGATGGCCGTGTGGACACCCGTTTCGACGTCGACGAACACGTCCTTTCCCCACAGGCGATCGACGATGTCGCTGTGCGAGAGGAGCTGGGATCGACGCTCCACCAGCAGGATCAGGAGGTCCATCGGCTGCCGCTCGAGCCGCACCGGGTGGCCGTTGCGGCGCAGCTGGTAGGCGGCCAGGTCGAGCTCGAAATCGCGGAAGCGGAGTGTCTCGCGCGAATCGGTCGCGGGCATGGCTGTCGTCAGGCCCTCTACAGTGCCATAACTGGCTTCGGCCGTGCCACTTACCGCGTCAGGGAGGATCCAGGAGTCCTCCAGGCTTCTCTCTACGGCGCGCGACGATGCGGAGCCCCAGGTTGGCGCACGGTTGGCGCGCGGCGGTCGCCGCCGGCACGGCCACCCGAAAGGAGATCGATCATGCAGATCAAGACCGCTTTCGACGTCGCGATGACCGTTGGCTTCGCAGTGATCCTGACCCTGAGTGGCCCGCAGCGCGCGAGCGCCGATGAGCCCAGGGGCGAGGCGGAGGTCACGGATGCCGACGCCTTCTCCGTATCGGACGCGGAGTGCTCGGATCACACGCTGCGCGGCGACTATGCGTTCGCCATCGACGGGACGATCCTCACCGCACCCAGTCCCCTCCTGCTCCGTGGCGTCGCCATGACTCATTTCGACGGCCATGGGAACCTGAGCCAGGTCGACTTCGTGACGCTCAACGGCGTCGCCGGCGGCCCGGACTGGAGGCCCGCCACCGGGACCTACGAGATCAATCCGGACTGCACGGGAAAGGCGCAGATCATCCCTGCGGGGCTCCTCCGCTGAACCTGCGCCTGGTGGTGGGAGATCGTGGGCGGCAGCTCTGGACGGTCGTCATCGGCAACGCGACCGGCAGCACGGGGACCAGGGTTCGCTAGAGCGTTGCATGCCCAGCGCGGGGCTCTGCCCGCGCTGGGCGCGTATCGCCCGGATCCTCGCCCAATCGGGCTTTCTCCAGGCGCGTCAGCCGGTCGGCCAGAATGTTCGAGGCTATCCGCTTTTCCGACCGGGTCAGCAACTCGCGGAAGTGACGGCGGTTGCCGAACATCAGGTCGCGGATGACGATCAGGCTCCAGCGATCCCCCAGCGCCTCGAGAGTCAGATTGATCGGGCAGCCCAGCGTGGGCGCTCATGCGCACTCCAAGAACCAATTGCGATATGAAATCAGTCGATCTAGCTTACAACCCATTGCATAACGCAATCAGAACCGCGCGGATGTGCCGCGTGAGGAAAGGAAGTGGATGGCTAGGCTCGTGTTCGGAATGAACCAGTCCCTGGACGGCTACGTCGACCATATGGCGTTTGCGCCAGTCCCGCCACGCTCTTCCGCCACTTCATCGAGGAGGCTCAGGGGCAGGCGGGCAGTGTCTACGGTCGCCAAATGTATGAGGTCATGCGTTACTGGGACGACGATCATCCTGAATGGGATGCAGAGGAACACGCCTTCGCGGCGGCGTGGCGGAACCAGCCGAAATGGGTCGTCTCGCGCTCGTTGAAGCGGCGGTCGGCCCCAACGCCAGGCTTGTTGAGGGCGATCTTGAGGGCGCGATCCGCGAGCTGAAGGCCGAGCGCGACGGGGAGATCGAAGTTGCTGGCCCGGACTTGGCGCAAAGCCTGACCGAACTTGGCCTGGTCGATGAGTATCGAATCTACCTGCACCCCGTCGTGCTTGGTCACGGCAAGCCATATTTCGCCGGGCCCCGGCCGCCGCTCCACCTTATGGCTAATGATCGGATTGGCGAGGATGTGATCAGGTTGGCCTACGTTCCTGCTTGATCTCGCGACTCGCCGGATGGAAATCGCCGCTGAGTCTGGTTCTGGGACGACGTTGCGCCTCGGCGTAGGATCGTCTGCCCTGAGCGTGACCTCCCGCGTCTGGTGGTGGTCGATCCTGGTCACAGGTCGCGGTGACCGTCAGGGACGCTATTACTGCCCTGCCTTTCCCGCAGCCGCGGGCCTCTGGCGTCGCGCGACGGTCGCCAGGCAGTGGGCTCCCGCCACGCTGGCCGCCGCCATCCAGAATCCGCTTCTCCCTCCAACGTGACAGATTCGGGCTCTTCGGCGGAAACGATGCGGGTCTTGCGTTCGCCCTGCTCGGGACCCTCGGTGCCTCGAGACCGCTCCGCTACTCCGTGGCCCGCTCATCGCTCGACTTGTCCGATCGCGCCGTCCTGGGACCCCTGAGGGACAGTCCTCAAGCCTGCGCCAGCTCGCGGACACTCAAGACTTCGCGCTCCGTCGCTTCCCGGACGGCAGACACGGGAACCGAGACGACGGCGATCGTCTGGCCGTTCGCAGCGAATACCTCGAGCTCGTAGCCCTCGGGCACGTCGGCACGCGCCGGATAGTGATCGACGATCACTCCGACGTCGCCTGCGCGTAGCCCTTCCTCGGGCAGGTCCTGCGTCAGCACCACACGCTGGTACGGCGCGAGAGTCATGGCTTCTCCGCCGGGATCAGCGTCACTAGCCTCGGGGCCGTTTCGCCCGTGAGGATGATCCAGATGGTGCGGACCCAGGCCGTGTTGCCGTTCGGTCCCGTCAGTGGTCCGAGGATCTCATACTTCTGCCCGTAGCGCGACGCGCGTCCAGGCTGAGCCTCACGAGATAGGATCTGCTCGCGAAGGTCCGCATCCAGCTGCTGGAATGCGTCTTCGGAGTAGCCGAGTCGGCCCAGGTATTCGGCCTTGCCACGGCCATCGGGGTGCGTCAGCGACAGGAGGTAGTCCCGTAGCTTGTCTGAGGGAATGAGAGCGTCGCGAGCCGAAAGCCTCACTACGAGAGGCATTATGCCCGTTCGGTCCGCCGAGATCTTCCTCTCGAGGGGCAGACAACGTCCGCAGCGGCTTCTTCGAGCGCGCCGAGGTCGAGGCGCTACTCCAGCACGTCGCCGACGACGGGGTCCACGATTTCATCGCCTGGGGCTTCCGCACGGGCATGCGGAAGGGCGAGATCGCGCGACTGAACGCGCTGGTCGCGCCGACGCCTATCTCGCCCAGCCGACGCAGGCTGATACCGAAACGGGACAGTTGAGGGACATTCGCGGCGAGGGGCGCCGGCCAGTCGTTGACGCCTCGGCCAGGGATTGGCTCCTCAGGTAGGATTCGAACGGAGGAAGACCCTCCGACGCCAGCCGACTCGGACCCACTCGATCCAGATCGGAAGCCCACTTTGACGACGGCCGTGCTGGGTCAGCTTGGCCCGATTCTCACCAAGAAGAGGGACAGTTGAGGGACAGTCACGCCCGCGCCATTTCGCGGACACTCAGGACCTCGTGCTCCGTAGCCTCACGGACGGCGGAGGCGGGAACCGAGACAACGGCGATCGTCTGGCCACTCGCGGCGAACACCTCGAGCTCGTAGCCCTCGGGCACATCGGCGCGCGGCGGATAGTGCTCGACGATCACTCCGACGTCGCCTGCGCGAAGACCTTCCCTGGGCAGGTCCTGCGTCAGCACCACACGCTGGAAGAGCGCGAGAGTCATGGTCTCTCCGCCGGGTGAGCGTCACCAACCTGGGGGGCCGTCTCGCCGGTGAGAATGATCCGGATCGTGCAGACCCAGGCCATATTGCCATTCGGTCCAGTCAGCGGCCCAAGGATCTCATACATCTGCCCGTAGGGCGAAGGCCCGTCCCGCTTCAGCCTCGAGCGACAGGATCTGCTCGCGGAGGTCCGATTCCAGCCGTCTCAAGCCACCAGATGCGTTCCTAGGCAGAGGGACACCGCCACCGGGCGTGGGCCTCGCGCGTTCACGCTGATGGGGTCGGTGATCAACCCTGGCTGGCGTCCACCTACTGGCGCATGAGGGCTCTCTGCGCTTCCAGCTCGAGTGCCTCGTACGACGCCTTCTCGACCGTGACACCGACGGCCTGGATCGTCCCGCCATGGAACGCGCCGGGCGTCTTGTATTCCGCGCTGACGGCGTCGCCGCTGTCGAAGCCGACGCAGAGCCCGTCACCCGAGAGGGTGAACTTGCGCCGGCTGCGTCTTCATCGGGCCTTCGGCAGCGACCTGGTCGTTCACGTAGAGCTTCATCGTCCCGAGCGACTCCTGGTGCGGGCCGGCTCCGGTCCGCGTGAACTCCATGCCGAGCGTGTACTTGCCGGGCTTCAGCTCCTGCGTCGAGACGAAGTGCTGCTCGGGCTTGATGCCGAGGAAGTTGTAGACGTAGTGGAGCTTGTGGTCCTTGATGAACAGACGCGTGTCCGCCGAAGCGCGAGCCGTGCGCGAAGATCACGCCGCCGGCATCGGCATCGGTGATCTCGACGTTGGCGAGATCTTGTACGAGCGATTGCGCACGCTGACGGCGACACCTTCCGGAACCGGAGCCGTGCCGGGGTAGTAGATGTAACGGTCGCGCGTCGGCTCCGCCGAAGGGCGCTCGATCGCCAGTATTTCGGGTGCGATGCGGTCGTCGAGCGGCAATGCCAGGTTGATCCTGGCTTCCTCGTCCCACGCCTTCTTCAGCGCCTCCAGCTTCTCGGGATACTGCTTCGCCAGGTCCGTCGATTCCGAACGGTCCGCATCCACGTGGTAGAGCTGCCACTGGTCCTGGTCGAAATGGCCCTTGCCGGTGAACGGGGCGTGCACGGCGGCGGCCTGCCAGCCGTCCTCCCAGATCCCACGAGTGCCGAGCATGGAGTAGAACTGGCGCTTCTTCTGCGTCGGCGCATCCGGCGTCGCATCGAACGTGTACTTCATCGACACGCCCGAGAGCGGGAACTGCTCGACGCCGCGGTAGACCTTGGGCATCTCGATGCCGACGATGTCGAGGATCGTCGGCACGATGTCGACCGAATGGTGGTACTGGTTGCGAATCTCGCCGCGCGCCTTGATGCCCTTCGGCCAGGAGATGACGAGCGGACAGGCCGTGCCGCCGGAGTACTGCGAGTAGCGCTTGAACATCTGGAACGGCGTCGAGAACGCAACCGCCCATCCGGTCGGGAAGTGGCTGTAGGTATCCGGCGAACCGAGCTTGTCCATCAGCTTCATGTTCTCGGCCAGGTCGTCCGGGTAGCCGTTGAAGAACTTGTTCTCGTTGACGGAGCCGTTCGGCGTGCCTTCGCCGGAGGTGCCGTTGTCGGCGGCGTAGAAGACGATCGTGTTCTCGAGCTGCCCGGATGCCTCCAGGTAGTCGATGACGCGGCCGACCTGCGCGTCGGTGTACTCCGAGAAGCCGGCCCAGACCTCGGCCATGTGCGAGAAGAGCTTCTTCTCGTCCGCGTTGAGCGTGTTCCACGGGCGGACAGCGTCGGCCGGGTTCGCCTGCGATTCCGGCAGCGGGTTGATCGGCGTCAGCTTGGTGCCTTTCGGCAGGACGCCCTTCTCGATCATGCGCGCCAGCACCCAGGTGCGGTACGCCTCGTAGCCGTCGTCGAACTTGCCCTTGTACTTGTCGATGTATTCCTGCGGAGCGTGGTGCGGGGCGTGATTGGCGCCCGGGTTGTAGAACATGAACCACGGCTTCGAGGGGCTGGTGGCCTTCTGGTTCCGGATCATCCTGATCGCCTGATCGGCCAGGTCCTTCGAGAGGTGGTAGCCCTGCTCCGGCGCGGACGGCGGCTCGATGAAGTGGTTGTCCTCGACGAGGTCCGGATACCACTGGTTGGTCTCGCCGCCGATGAATCCGTAGTAGCGCTCGAACCCCTGGCCGAGCGGCCACGTCTTGCGGTCGCCACCCTCGGCGACATCCTGCTCGGGAACGTTGTGGTTCTTGCCCAGCCAGAAGGTGCTGTAGCCGTTGTCCTGGAGGACCTGCGCGACGGTGGCGGCTTGCGGCGGGATACGGCCGCTCCAGCCCGGAAACCCATTTGACGCCTCCGTGATCGCGGCCATGCCGTTCAAGGTGTGGTTGCGTCCCGTCAGGAGCGTGGACCGCGTCGGCGAACAGAGCGCCACGGTGTGCCATTGCGTGTACGTCAGGCCCTGGCTTCGCCAGGCGGTCCAGAGTCGGCATGTTGATCGCGACCGCCGTAAGGCGACCAGGCGGAGAGCCCGGTGTCGTCGTACAGGACGAACAGGATGTTCGGAGCTCCCGCAGGCGCCTTCTTCGGCGTGAACGGGCCCCAGTCGGCGACTCGAATCGCGGACGTCGAGCTTGATGACGCCCTTGAAGTCCTTGTACGGCCCCACGGGTTGGTCCTCGGCGCTCTTCGGCGGAGCGGGGCTGGCCGGCTTCTTGTCCTGGGCTTTGGCTCCCACCAAGCCGACCAGCACCAGACCGAGGGCCAGGCCCAGAATCCTGTTGCGCGTTGACTTCATGTCAGTCCCCCTCGTTCCGTTCTGTCTTCATGCCCGCCTGTCTTCACTTCTGTTGCGCCGCACCGCGGATGGCTTGAAGAAGTCTACGTCGGCCATCTCGCGCTGCGACCGCGAAGACGCCCCCATTAAGATGTTGCATCCGCCTTCCTCATGAGCGTCTCGCGTCGTTCGCCGTGCGAGTGGCTCCAGGTCACGCGCGGTCGCCGATGCAGGTCACCGGTGGCAAGCTACCATGACCGACCGCGTCTGCCTAACGTGGTGGACAGAACCGGGCAGGGCAGGCCGGCGACAGGCACCGGAACAGTTGAGGGACATTCACGGCGAGGGCGCCGGCAAGTCGTTGACGCGCCAGAGAGCGGTTGGCTCCTCAGGTAGGATTCGAACCTACGACCCTCCGGTTAACAGCCGGATGCTCTACCGCTGAGCTACTGAGGATCCGTCGCCGAAAGCGGTGGTTTCGGCAAATGACGAGTATAGGAGCCGGGTCGCCGGGCTGTCAATTTTCAGGGAGGCGGTGGTCTTGTAGCTCATTGACGAGCCCACCGCCGCGGACCTAGTCTCGCGTCGTCAGGGGAGGGAGTCCCATGTCCACGTTCCGGCAGCCGACCCGGCGGCAGTTCCTGCAGCTCGCGGGGGCGACCACGGTGCTCGCACGCACCGCGCGTCCGCCGTTCGCCCAGGAGCGGCGAAGCCCGTGTCGCCGAACGACCGCATCCGGATCGCGCTCCTCGGCGGCGGGCGGCATGGGCCAGGGCGACACCGAGACGGCGCTGAAGGTTCCCGGGGTCGAGCTCGTGGCCGCCGCCGACATCTACGACGGTCGCTTCGAGGAGTGCCGGAAGAAGTTCGGCAAGGACCTCCAGACGACGCGCGACTACCGCGAGATCCTCGCCCGCAAGGACGTGGACGCGGTGATCGTGGCGAGCCCCGACCACTGGCACGCGCAGATGACGATCGACGCCATGGAGGCGGGCAAGGACGTCTACTGCGAGAAGCCGATGATGCACTCGATCGACGAGGGCGTCTCGATGCTCGCGGCGCAGAAGAAGACCGGGCGCATCCTGCAGGTGGGCAGCCAGTGCGTGAGCTCGATCGTCTACGAGAAGGCGCGCGAGCTCTTCGCCTCGGGCGCCATCGGCAAGGTCAACCTGATCGAGGGCTGGACGAACCGCAACTCGGTGATGGGCGCGCTCCACTGGCCGATCCCGAAGGACGCGTCGCCGCAGACGATCGACTGGGACCGCTTCCTCGGCAAGGCACCGAAGCGGCCGTTCGAGCCGGCGCGCCTCTTCCGCTGGCGGCTCTACAACGACTACGGCACCAGCATCACCGGCGACCTCTTCGTGCACCTCTTCTCGGGGATGCACCTCGTGACCGGCGCCTTCGGCCCGCGCCGCGTCTTCTGCTCGGGCGGCCTGCGCTACTGGACGGACGGCCGCGAGATCCCGGACGTCCTGGTCGCGGTCTTCGACTACCCCGCCCGCGGCGCGACGCCGGCCTTCAACCTCACCCTCAAGGTCAACTTCGTGGACGGCGGCGTGACGAACGAGTGGGGCGACTCGGGCTTCCGCTTCGTCGGGAACGAGGGTCTCATGGAGCTCGGCGGCGGAGCCGTCACCGTCGCCCGCCGCCCGCCCCTCCCGAAGGACTGGGACGCGGAGCCCCCGAAGGAGGCGGCCCTCACCGACGCCACGCGGCACCGCTTCGCCGCCCCCGACGGCTACGACGACCGGCTCGACCACTTCCAGCACTTCTTCGCGTCGGTGCGCAGCCGCAAGCCGGTCGTCGAGGACGCGCTCTTCGGCCTGCGCGCGGCGGCCCCGTCGCTGCTGTGCAACCTGAGCTACGACAAGGGCCGGCCGGTCGGCTGGGACCCGGAGACGTTCAAGGTGACGGTCGCCTGAGGCCGTCGCCCAGGCACGGGAGGACGCCATGGACCGGACGAAGAGCATCGATCTCCTGAACCGCGCGGTGGCCGACGAGCTCAGCGCGGTCCACCAGTACATGTACTTCCACTTCCACCTGGACGACCAGGGCTTCGGGCCGCTCGCTCTCCTCTACAAGAGGACGGCCATCGAGGAGATGATGCACATCGAGCGGCTGGCCGAGCGCATCCTCTTCCTGAAGGGCGAGGTCGAGCTGGCGCCGAGCCTGCCGGTGGAGAGGATCACCGAGCCGGAGAGGGTGCTCGCCAAGGCCGTCGCGATGGAGGGGCAGAGCATCGTCGACTACAACGAGGCGGCGAAGGTCTGCGCGGCGCAATCGGACGCCCAGTCGAAGCAGCTCTTCGAGTCGCTGATCGCGGACGAGGAGCGGCACCAGAACCAGTACGAGAAGCAGATGGACAACATCCGCCGCTTCGGCCCGAGCTACCTGGCCCTGCAGGCCATGAGCGGCCCCGCGGACGCGCCGAAGAAGGGCGCCGGGGAGTAGGCCGGCCCCCCGCTCCGACATCTCGACCACCGCGCCCGAGCCGCACCCTTGGCGAGGGCCGGATCGTCGCGTGGTCAGCCGGTCTTGGTCAGCTCCTGCAGCACGAGCTTGGCGACGCCCTTCAGCGTCTCGAAGACGCCGCCGCCCTTCGCGGCCACCGCCTCGACGACCGGCTCGCCCTTCCGGCGCAGCAGCCTCACCATCTCGTCCACCGGCGCGACGTTCGGCAGGTCCCGCTTGTTGAGCTGCAGGATGTAGGGGATGGCCATCAGGTCGTAGCCCTGCGCCTTCAGGTTGATCTGCAGGTTGTCGATCGACTCGACGTTGGCGTCCATGCGCTCGACCTGGCTGTCGGCCACGAAGATCACCCCGTCGACGCCCTTCAGGATGAGCTTCCGGCTCGCGTCGTAGAAGACCTGGCCGGGGACGGTGTAGAGGTGGAAGCGGGTCTTGAAGCCCCGGACGGTGCCGAGCTCGAGGGGCAGGAAGTCGAAGAAGAGGGTCCGGTCGGTCTCCGTCGCCAGCGAGATCAGCTTGCCCTTCGCGTTCGGGTTCGTCTTGTCGTAGATCCACTGCAGGTTCGTCGTCTTCCCGCAGAGGCCGGGGCCGTAGTAGACGATCTTGCAGTTGATCTCGCGTGAGGCGTAGTTGATGAACGTCATCGGTCGCCGGGTCTACTCGCTGAACAGGCTGTCGATGTCGTCGTCCGTGATCTCGGCGAAGGGGCTCTCGAAGGCCGCTCCCGCCGCCGCCCGCTCCTTCTCGACCTTGCTCATGATGCGGGCGAAGACGTCGTTGAGCTCTCCCGAGGCCT
This sequence comes from uncultured Acidobacteriota bacterium, assembly GCA_963697835.1. Taxonomy (GTDB): domain Bacteria; phylum Acidobacteriota; class Vicinamibacteria; order Fen-336; family Fen-336; genus DATBSL01. Next base: position 18,662 of record CAVOPG010000004.1, read on the forward strand.
TCTTCACGCGGAGGCGCACGAGGCCGAGCGAGCTGCGCTCGTCGAAGATGACGACCAGGATGACGCGCTGGGCCACGATCGAGATGTGGATGTTGTCCCGCTCCCCCTCGTGGAAGAGGATCGAGAACTCCTTCTCGCCGATGAGGCGGGCGAGCCCGTCGGTGGCGGCCACGTTGCCGGCGGTGAGGGAGGCGAGGGAGGTCGTGTCGAGGTTCTCGATCTCGCCCTGGGCGGCGATCTGCTGGCCGTTCTTGTCGACGAGGAACACGACCTTGGCGTTGGCGTCGATCCGGAGCTTCGAGATGACGCGCTTGATCTGGTTGAACTCCTCCTCGTACATCACGATGTCGGGCGCCGCCATGCCGTGATCCTCCTCCCAGGGGCCCCGATCGAAGGGTCTCCGCTCAAACAGCGGACGGGCCGCCGGAGAACGCAATAGGGTAGCCCGCGGGTCAAGCGAAATCAAACGAAGTCCGGGGGTTAGGGGGACGGCGATCAGTACTCCCGGCGGCCCTCCAGGGCCTTCGCCATCGTCACCTCGTCGGCCCACTCCAGGTCCGAGCCTACGGGGACGCCCATGGCGATCCGGGTGACCCGGACTCCGAGGGGCTTGAGGAGGCGGGCGAGGTAGACTGCCGTCGCCTCCCCCTCCACGGTGGGGCTCGTGGCGAGGATGACCTCCTCCACGCCCCCGCCGCGGACCCGGTCGAGGAGTCCCTGGATGCGCAGCTCGTCCGGGCCGACCCCCTGGAGGGGCGAGAGCGCCCCGTGGAGAACGTGGTAGCGGCCGCGGAAGTCGCGGGTCTTCTCGACCGCGATCACGTCGTGCGGCTCCTCGACGACGCAGATCGTCTTCTCGCTGCGCGCCGGGTTCGAGCAGTGGGCGCAGAGCTCCTGGTCGGTCACGGCGTGGCAGATCGAGCAGGTGCGGATGCCGTCGAGGAGCGTCGCGATCGACTCCGAGAGCCGGGAGGCGTCCTCGCGAGTCCCCCGCAGGAGGTGGAAGGCGATCCGCTGGGCCGACTTCGGCCCGATCCCGGGGAGCTTGCGCAGCTCGTCGATCAGACGCGTGACGGGCGCGGGATAGTCCATGGACCCATCGAGTGTAGGCCAACCCGCGTGGGCGCGCTTGCCTCGGCACCGCCGAACGCTTACCTTGACGGGGTTCTGAGGAGGGAGGAGAGCCCCGAGTTGAACGATCTCGCTCCGCCCGCCGGCCGCCTGGCCGCGGGTCAGCGTGTCGGGCCGTACGAGATCGTCGCCCCGCTCGCCGTGGGCGGGATGGGCGAGGTCTACAAGGCCCGCGACGTGCGTCTGGGGCGCGAGGTGGCGGTGAAGATCCTGCCCGCCTCGCTCTCCGGCGACGAGGAGCGGCTCCTGCGGTTCGAGCAGGAGGCGCGGGCGGCCGGGGCCCTCAACCACCCGAGCGTCCTCGTCGTGCACGACGTGGGGACCCACGAGGGCGCGCCCTACCTCGTCACGGAGCTGCTCGAGGGCCAGACCCTGCGGGAGCGGATCTCCGCGGGCGCCCTCCCCGCCCTCCGCTCGGCCGAGATCGGGGCGGAGATCGCGGCCGGCCTCGCCGCGGCGCACGACCGGGGCATCGTGCACCGCGACCTCAAGCCCGAGAACGTGTTCCTGACGCGCGACTGGAGGGTCAAGATCCTGGACTTCGGCCTCGCCAAGATCACCGGCCCCCCGGGCGTCGACACCGAAGCCGACACGCTCCTCTCGCCGCCGCGCGTGGAGACGACGCCGGGGATGCTGCTCGGCACGGTCGGCTACATGTCGCCCGAGCAGGTCCGCGGACAGGAAGCCGACGCCCGCAGCGACGTCTTCTCGCTGGGGGTCATCCTCTTCGAGATGCTCTGGGGACGCCGCGCCTTCGCGGGCGCCTCGCGGGTCGAGACGATGAGCGCCATCCTCCGCGAGGACCCGCTGGCGGGGCTCTCACCCGAGGGCGTCCCGGCGTCGTTGGTGGGCGTGATCAGGCACTGCCTGGAGAAGGACCCCGACGCGCGCTTCTTCTCCGCGCGGGACCTCGCCTTCGCCCTCGAGGCGGTGGGCGGAGGGCTCGAGGGCGGCGCTCCGGCGGGGGCGAGCGCGATCTGGCGGGGCTTCGGCGCGCCCGCCCATCGCCCGGGGCGGCTCGCCTCCGTGGCGAGCGGCCTCGCCCTGGTCGGCTTCGGCGTGCTCGCCACCCTCGTCGGAGGGCGCGCTCTCGGACCCGATGCGCGGCCCCGCATCACGGGCTACCGCCCGCTCCTCGGAGGCCTCCCCCGGCCTCCGGCCGCGTGGGCCACCGACGGGCAGCGGGTCTACTACACGGTCGACCGCGAGGGGCGGTACGAGGCCTGGCAGGCGCCGCTCGCCGGCGGCGAGCCCGCGCGCCTGGACGTGCCCTTCCAGCAGGCCCTCGTGGCGGACGCGTCGCCGAGCCAGTCCGCGATCCTCGTCATCGGCTGGGACGGCGGGCTAACCGAGAACGAGGAGCGGGACCTCCCGCTGTGGATCGTCCCGGTGCCGGCGGGCGCCGCACGCAACACCGGTCTGCGCGTTCGCGCGGCCACGTGGTCCCCCGACGGCGAGAGGCTCGCCTACACGGGCGGCTCGGACGACTACAACTGGAAGGCGCCGGCGGCGGTGTCCGTGGCGCGGGCCGATGGGTCCTCGGCCCGCGAGATCTACCGGGGCGAGGCCGGGATCCCGTGGATTCGCTGGTCGCCCGACGGCCGGCGGCTCCGCTTCGGCGCCTTCGACCGCGCCGCGTCCGAGTGGTGGTGCCTGGAGATGGCGAGCGACGGCAGCGCTCCTCCGAAGCGGATGGGCCGCGGGCAGAGCGGCGCGTGGACGGCGGACGGGGAGCGCTTCGTGTTCGGCCGGTGGGGCGACACGGGCGCGGCCGAGGCGATCGCCGGGCCCCGGTTCGACCTGCACGCGGCGTCCGGCCGCGAGGCGTGGCGCGAGGGCGAGAGCGCGCCGCTGACCTTCGGCCCCTTCGATTTCGCCGGCCCCGTCTTCACCCCGGACGGCCGGAGGATCGTCGCCGCGGGCACGCTCCGCCGCATGGAGCTCCTGCGCTACGTCTCCGCACGCTCGCGCTTCGAGCGGGCGACGGACGTGCCGGGGGGCTTCGTGGAGTTCTCGCCGGACGGCGAGTGGGTCGCGTGGGTCGACCCGTCGAGCCTCACGCTCTGGCGCAGCCGCAAGGGCGGCGCCGGGCGCCTCCAGCTCACGGTCCCCCCGATGGCGGTGGGTCTCTTCAAGTGGTCGCCGGACAGCCGCCGCCTCGTGTTCGTGGCCGACAATGCCGGGGGGCGCGAGCCCGGCGCCGTGCACGTGGTCTCGCGCGACGGCGGCACGCTCGAGAGCTTCTCCGACCCCGCCCTGAACCCGGTCTGGGACCCCTGCTGGCTTGGCACAGGCGCGATCGCGTGGGGCAACCTCCGTGGCGACGGAGCGGCGGTCTGGACGGCGGACCTCTCGTCCCACCGGGTGGTGAAGCTGCCGGGATCGGACGGGATGATGGGGGCCAAGTGTGCTCCCGACGGGCGCATCCTCGCCGCCCGCGCATGGTCGCTGGGCTACTGGCTCTACCGCCCGCAGGCCGCGAGGTGGGAGGACCTGCACCAGCCCTCGAACCTCTGGTACCCGACTTGGGCGCGGGACGGCGAGACGATCTACGGCCTCTCCCTCGACCAGCGCGCGATCTACCGGTTCCGGGTCGCCCAGCCCGGGCGCGAGAAGGTCACCGACCTCGGATCCGTCCAGCCCACGGCCCCCTGGCTCGATGCCTGGATGGGGCTGGATCCGGACGACGCGCCGCTCGTGCTGCGCAGCGCCGGGCTCTCCGACCTCTTCGTCCTCGACTATACGGGGCGCTGACGGGAAACGGACAACGGACAGTTACTTGTGTCGTGGGGGGCATCCCGCCCCCCACACCCCCGGAGCTACATCCCCGGGATCTTCATCCCGCCGGTGAGCCCGCCGACCTTCTCCTGGACGGCCTCGTCCACCTTGCGGCCCGCCTCGTTGACCGCGGCGAGCACGAGGTCCTGGAGCATCTCGACGTCGTCCTTGTTGACGACCTCGGGGTCGATCTTCAGGCTGCGGACCTGCTTCTGGCCGTCCATCTCGACCTTCACCATGCCGCCGCCGGAGCTCGCCTCGATCACGAGGGCCGCGATCTCGGCCTGGATGCGCTCCTGCGCCTGCTGGAGCTGCTTCATCAGCTTGCGGGGATCACCGAAGGGGTTCACGCGTCCTCCCTGGAGGTCTTCGCCTCCCGCACGTCCACCACGCGGCCGTCGAACAGGTCGAGCGCCTCCTGGACGGCCGGCTCGTTCTCGGCGTCCTCGCGGAGCTTCTTGAGGCGCCCGTCCTCCGGAGCCGCCGCCCCGGGTGCGCTGGCCGCCCCCGACACGATCTTCAGGTGGAGGCTGCGGCCCGCCGCCTTCTTCGCGAGGTCGCGGTACTCGTCCGCGTGCATCGTGCCGAAGGCCACGAAGTCCGCCGGCACCTCGATCGTGAGCGTGTCCCCCTCGAGCCGGGCCGTCGCGGACCGCAGCGGGGCGGCGAGCGACGGGCGCTCGTGGCAGAGGCCGATCATCGTCGCGAGGATGAGGGCTTCCGCCGGGCCGGCGGGGGGCGGCGCCGCCGGGGCCGGATCGTCCGGAAGCGGCTCGGGACGGCGGAAGACGGCCGGGGATACGGGGCGCTTGGGGGCCGCCGGCTCCGGAGGCCGGGTCGCCGCGGGCTCGAAGAGCGCTGTCGCCCGGGCGAGAGCCGGCCGCGCCGCGGGCAGGGCCGCGGGGGCGCCGCCGATCAGACGCTCGACGCGGGCCACGAGCTCCGCGAACGGCACCAGCCGGCGCATCTGCACGAGCTTCAGCAGCACGAGGTCGAGGGCCACGCGCGGGTCGGCGGCGCCGCGCAGCTCGCCCTCGGCTCGAGTCAGCACGTCGAGGCCCCGCAGGAGGTCCTCCTCGGAGAGCGCGCCGGCGAGAGCGCGCAGCCGCTCGAGCTCCTCGGGCAGGATCGGGGCGAGGAGCGGGCTCTCCGCGGGGGCGAGCTTCACGAGGAGGATCTCGCGCAGGTGCAGGAGCAGCTCGCGCACGAAGTTGCGGTAGTCGGCCCCGTAGTCGGCGAGGCTCTCCACGAGGTCGAGCATGGCCAGGCTGTCGCCCTCGACGATGGCCTTCGAGGCGCGGTGCAGCAGCTCGCGGTCCACGAGGCCGAGGAGCCCGGCCACGTCGGCGTCCGGGATCTCGTCCCCGGTGAAGGCGAGCACCTGGTCGAAGAGCGAGAGGGCGTCGCGCACGCTGCCCTCGGCGGCGCGCGCGATGAGGGCGAGCGCCGCGTCGGAGACGCGGATTCCTCTCCTGGTCGGCCACGTTCCGCAGGTGCAGCTGCAGCTCCCGCGCCGGGATCATGCGGAAGTCGTACTGCTGGCAGCGGGAGAGGATCGTCTCCGGGATCTTGTGGTACTCGGTGGTGGCGAAGACGAACTTCACCTTGGGCGGCGGCTCCTCGAGCGTCTTCAGGAGCGCGTTGAACGCCCCCGTCGAGAGCATGTGGACCTCGTCGATGATCCAGATCTTGAAGCGGTCCCGGGCGGGGCTGTAGCGCGCGCTCTCGCGCAGCTCCCGCACCTGGTCGACGGAGTTGTTCGAGGCCCCGTCGATCTCCTGGACGTCGAGGCTCTTGCCGTCCGCGATCTCCCGGCAGGAGTCGCAGGCCCGCGCCCGCTCCTCGTCGGTGCGGGTGGAGCAGGGGCTCGCGGTCGGCGCCTCGGCCTTCGCGCAGTTGAGCGCCTTGGCGAGGATGCGGGCGGTCGTCGTCTTGCCGACGCCCCGCGCGCCCGAGAGCAGGAAGGCGTGACCGATCTTCCCCCGCTCGAGCGCGTTCCGCAGGGTGCGAGTGACGTTCGTCTGCCCGACCACCTCGTCGAACGAGGTGGGCCGGTACTTGAGGGCGAGGACCTTGTAGCTCAAGGGGTTTCCGTGCCGGAGGGTCGATCGTGGCCGGCCCCACGTGAACCCCGGCTGGCTGCGGCACACGCGAGGCTCGTCTAACCGTTGCTCCCTTCCGGGCCTGGCGGGGTTCGACGACTCGCGTTGCGCAGGGCCGGGGCCCACGTGCGGCCGACCCGAGGCTAGGTTACCTCATTTTTCCGCCGGCGAGTGGGGCACCTCCACGCGAACATGGCGAGACCTTAGGGCTGGCTGCCGGCAAGAGCCGTCGGCCGATCGGGCCGGCAAGACCTACCGCGAGCGCCGCCGCGGCGGGAAGAGCCCCTTTGCTCCCGCCGCGACCGTCGCGAGGGGACGCACCGTGACACGCTCGGCGAGCGGGTAGCTGGTCTCGCCCGGATAGAGCACGGTGAGCTGCTCGAGCCGCAGGTCGTGCAGAGCCGCGCGCATCGAGGGTGTCAACCGGGGAGCGTCCGCCCTCTTCACTTCCACGCCGAGCCGACGCCCGTCCTTCAGCAGGAGGAGGTCGAGCTCGGCGCCGGTGTGTGTCGCCCAGAAGTGAGCGTCGTCAGGCCGCACCGCCTTGAGCGTCTCCTCGATGGCGAAGCCCTCCCAGGAGGCCCCGCATCGCGGGTGCAGCAACAGCTCTTCCTCGCTCTTCACGCCCAGGAGCTGGTGCAGCAACCCGCTGTCCCGCACGTAGACCTTGGGGGACTTCACTTGCCGCTTCCCGATGTTCTCGTGCCAGGGCTGCAGCTGGCGCACCAAGTAGAGCCCGCTCAGGAGATCCAGATACCGTCGCACCGTCGGCTCGCTGACACCGAGGGCCCGCGCGAACTCCGCCGCGTTCCAGACTCCGCCGTGGTAGTGAGAGAGCATGCTCCAGAAGCGCAGCAGCGCGGCGGCCGGGACCCTGATCCCCAGCTCGGGCACGTCGCGCTCGAGGAACGTCCGCACGAGCTCACGCCGCCAGGCGAAGCTGTCTCCGCGGGAGCGAGCGAGGTAGGCGGGCGGGAAGCCGCCGCGCAGCCACAGGCGACTCATCGCGCTCGCCCCGATCTCGCCCAGGGAGAAGCCGGAAAGCGAGACGACCTCGAGCCGCCCGGCCAGCGACTCCGCGGACTGACGCTGCAAACCGGGCGAGGCGCTGCCGAGGACGAGGAACCTCGCCGGCAGCGGCCGGCGGTCGACTAGCACCCGCAGAACGGGAAAGAGGTCGGGCCGCCGCTGGACCTCGTCGATCACGACGACCCCCCGGAGGCGCGAGAGGGCGGTCATCGGCTCTCCCAGGCGGATCAGGCTGAGCGGGTCCTCGAGGTCGAAGTAGTTGAGAGAGCCGGCCGAGACGATCTCGCGGGCAAGGGTCGTCTTGCCACACTGGCGCGGGCCCACGAGGGCGACCACCCGGCTCCGGCGGAGGGCCTGGCGGATGCGAGCGAGCTCCTCGGTACGCTTGACCACGGCTCGACTCTATCATGAAAATCGAATGCGCAGTGTTTGATTTTCATGGTAGGTGTTCGAGAAGGTTCGGTTGCCCGCCCCTGCCGACCCGACGCTCCTCGATGGACGCCGTGCTCGCGAGCATCCTCCTACTGACTCCCCCCGGCCGTTGGCAAGCGGATGGGAGTCTCGGGGTCGTGCCCGGTCGCGTGGCGTTCCGCCAGATCCACGCTCAGTGTCGGCAAGCCGGCCACGCCCTTCGGGTGCGTCCCCGCCCTGAGCGCGCTCAGCCGCATGCCGTTACGGGCCCACCACTCCTGCGCTTCCGGCCCGGCCCATCCGCCAGAGTCGCTTTCGTCCAGCGACTCGGCCAGCGCCTCGGCCGTCTGCGGACGCCGAGCCGGATCCTTCTCGAGGCAGGCCTGGACGAGCGCCTCGAGCTTCGCGGGGATCGGCTGGCCGAGCTTCCGCGACGGCGGCTCCGGCGCGGTGTGGAGGTGATGGCTGCACACCTCGACGAGAGTCCCCGTGAACACGTTGTGCCCGGCCAGCAGGAAGTAGCCGACCGCGCCGAGGGCGTAGAGATCGCTGCGCCCGTCGACCTTGTCGGGTCGGATGATGGCCTCGGGGGACAGGTAGAGAGGACTGCCGGCGATCGTGCCGAGGCCGGCGAGCGACGCGTCGGACGCGCCTTCGAGCTCTCTCACGAGGCCGAAGTCCACCACCTTGGCCACGTCGGGAGTGCCCCCTCGGCGGCAGAGGATGATGTTCGCGGGCTTGATGTCGCGGTGGATGAGGCCGACCCCGTGGGCCTCGCCGAGGGCCCCGGCCACCTGGCGCATCACGTGGACGACCCGCGCCGGCGGCTGCGGGCCGAACTCCCGGACCAGTGCCTCCAGGTTGATGCCGTCGAGGTACTCCATCGCGTAGTAGAAGACCCCGTCGGGGGTCCGCCCGTAGTCGTAGATCGAGACCGTGTTGGGGTGGCTGAGCTGGGAGGTGAGCTGGACCTCGCGCTCGAAGCGCTGGATGCTGTGCTCCCCCGCCTTCTCGCGGGGCAGGAGCTTCACCGCGGTGGGGCGGCGGAGCAACGAATGGCGGGCCCGGTAGACGACCCCCATGCCGCCCTCGCCGATCTTCTCTTCGAGCGTGTACTGGCCGAGGCTCCGGGCCTCGCGCACCTTCTGGCGCAGCCCGAAGATGAGCCTCGAGGCGAGGGTACACGTGGCCACCGCGGCGGCGAACCAGATCGAGGCCTCGACCACGAAGAGGGGCGTGCCCAGCGTGGTCGACGCCGGAGCCTCGGCGCCCAGGCGAGAGGAGGCCGCGACGAGCGGAGACACCACCGCGGCCAGGCTGATCCAGAGCGTCCGCAACGGAGGGCTGGGGACGTAGAGGGATCGGGCGACGAGCACGTTGGTGACGAGGAGCAGCATCGTGTAGGCCTGGCGGGGAAGGCGCCAGCCAAGGAGGAGGATGATCAGGGCGGGGATCGCGCACACGGCCACGATGAGTCCGGCGTCGACCAAGTAGAGCGCACGACGCGGGAGTCGCCCCCGGCGGCAGGCCAGCCAGGCACCGAGGAAAAGAAGGGAGCAGCCCAGGGTCAGGGGGTTCCCCGTCCCCACGGGCAAGGTGAGGAATCCGGCCGGACGAGCGAGCCCCCAGGACAGGTTCGTCACGCAGAAGGCTCCGAAGGAGAGGGTGAGGCCGATCCTGCCGAAGAGGGCGAGGCGCTCCTGGAGGAAGGCCCGGCCCTCCTCGGTCTCGAGATCGACGGCGGTGCTGAGCCCTCCGCGACGGGGCGGGACCGGTTCCGACATGGGGTGCTGGTGGGAGTATAGCCGCCCCGGGCCGGTAAATGCTGTCGCACGGAGAGCCGAAGGAAGCGCTCAAGGTCCTGCCCCGCGCTGCTCGCCAGAGGCTGCGCGAGCATCGGCCTGGCCCGATGGACCGCGACCGAAGAACCGATTGGTGCTCCCCTCTGCGATCCGCGTAGAGTCGGAGGTGGAACGCGCGCCCCGTTTGGGGGCCGCGACAAACCCCCAACAACCCAAGAGGTGGAAATTGATGCGGAAGAATCTGCTCGTGTCGTCCCTGCTGCTCTGCGCCGCGGCGTCGATCTGGGGCCAGCCGGTTTTCGCCAGTGAGAACTGGATCGGCTCCTGGAAGCTGAACGCAGCAAAGTCGAACTTCGGCTCGGCGGCCGTCACCCGTGCCCAGACGCTGAAGTTCGAGGCTACGCCAGCTGGGATCAAGCTCACGTCGGAAGGAACCGACCCTCAGGGCAAGCCCATGCAGGGCGAGTACACCTCGAAGTTCGACGGCAAGGACGTCGTCTGGACCGGCAACCCGCTGGCCGACATGGCTTGCCCGAAGCGGATCGATGACAACAGCTACGAGAACGTCTGGAAGAACGGCGGAAAGCAGACGATGACGGCGAGGGTCGTGGTTTCGAACAACAACAAGACGCTGACGGTCACGCAGACTCCGACCGACGCGAAGGGTGCGGCGGCGGCCGGCTCCGTCGCGGTGTACGACCGGCAGTAGGCGCGCAGTCGACCGGCTCCCGGCCTTCCCGCGACAGCCGTTGGCGAGGGTCGGCCGGAGGGTCGGGCTTCGGTCCCGAGGTGGGCTGCGGTCGACGACACCGGGCCCCGCGCGGGGCCCGACGTTCGCCCGGCTCGGCGGCCGGCAAGGAGGAAGGGGCGTCTCACGTGAAGGGCCGGGAACATGCCTGGGCCATCGTGCTGGCGGCAGGAGACGGACTGAGGCTATCCGAGTGGACCGCGGATCGCTCCGGTCGGGCCGTGCCAAAGCAGTACTGCTCGTTCGGGCGGCCGAGATCCATGCTCCGCTGGGCTCTCGACCGCGCGTGCAGCGTCGTTCCGAAGGAACACGTCGTGACCGTGGTGGCGGAGCAACATCGGCGCTTCTGGGAGCGCGAGCTCTCGGACTTTCCCGTCGGCAACGTCCTCGTGCAGCCGCGGAACCGGGGCACGGGCGCCGGACTCCTGCTCCCCTTGTTGGACCTGTGCCTGCACCGCGACGCAGCGGCCCGTGTCCTCGTCCTGGCCTCCGATCACTACGTGGAAGACGAACAGACGCTCCGCGAGAGCCTCGATCTGGCGCTCGATGTACGCGGGCGCGAGAGCGGCCGCCTGCTGCTGCTGGGAATGACGCCGAGAGATCTCGATCACGACTTCGGCTGGATCGTGCCAGCGTCCCGGGCTTCCCGTGGAATCCGCCGCGTCGCGCACTTTGCCGAGAAACCTGGCCTCGCAGCGGCCCGGGGGCTCGTGCAGCGTGGAGCCCTCGTGAACAGCCTGATGCTCGTCGCGCAGGTCGAGCTGATTCTGCGGCTCTATGAGGAGGCCCTTCCGGGGCTCGTCGGCGCGTTCCTCGACGGCCTGAGCGACGCGGTCGGCCGCGAGCATCTCGACGAGGTCTACGCGGCGATCCCGACCTCGGATTTCTCGCGCGACGTCCTGGAGCGATCGGTTCGTCATCTCTCGGTCGTCCAGGTTCCCCGGTGCGGGTGGAGCGACCTCGGGACACCGCAGCGCCTTCGGACATTCGGGATTCGCGCGCCGGGCGACGTCCACGTCGGGACAGCCTTCGGAAGGGCACCGGATCGGTCGATCTCGCAGACGGTGTAATCTGGCGCTGGCTCCGGGGGCCTTGGACCTGGACGACCACGACCGGGGTGAAGCGAGAGCCGGCGCGGTGCGGGCCAAGGGCCGCACGCTACCGAGCTGGCGGAGAGAGAGGGATTCGAACCCTCGGTAGAGGGGTTACCCCTACACTGATTTCCAGTCCGACGCGGTCACAGCTCTTGACCCCACACCGGAGTCCTGGGCTAGACTGGGTGAACCGCTCCCGGAGGAACGAAGACGCCGTGACTCGCGCGCTCGCCGGCCTCGCTGTGGCTGCCGCCACGGGAATCGCGGCCACTCGGTCGGCGCCCGCCCCGGCGCAGCAGCCCCCAGTGTTCCCGGTCGGGCTCGACGTCGTCGAGGTGACTGTGACGGCCCGCGACGAAGGGGGCAGGCTCGTGAGCGACCTGCGGCCCGAGGACTTCGCTCTCCGCGAAGACGGTCGGGAGCAGGAGATGCTGATCTTCGCGCCCGCGTCGCGGCCCGAGGAGCGTGAGGAACTCGCCCTCAACCTCGGCCTGCTGTTCGACACCAGTGAGAGCATGCGCGAGAACCTTCGGCTCAGCCAGGAGTCGGCGATCCGCTTCCTGGAAGCGATCCCGCGCGCGCGTGACCTTCTCCTCGTCTTCTTCGACCGCGACATCCGCCTCTCCCGCTACACGTCGGAGAACCAGCAGGGCATATTCGGCCGCATCCTCGAGACCAGGGGCGAGGGCTACACCGCCCTCTACGACGCGATCGCGGTCTACCTCTCCAGAGTGGCCGTCACCCCGGGTCGCAAGGTGCTGATCGTCTTCACGGACGGCGACGACACGGCGAGCGGTACGAGCCCGGAGGAGGTCATCCGCATGCTGCGAGCGAGCTCGGTGACCGTCTACCCCGTCGCCTTCGCCAGCCCCCACCGGCCCGGCACGATCGAGGCGCTGCGGGCCCGGGCTTTTCTCGCCGGGATCGCTCAAGCGACGGGCGGGCGCGTCTTCGAGCCGCGCGCTTCGAAGGAGCTTGCCGCGATCTACCGGTCGATCCTCGACGAGCTGGGCTGCCAGTACGTGATCGGCTACAAGTCCGACAACCCGGCACGCGACGGCAAGTTCCGCAAGATCGCACTCGAGGTGAAGCGGTCAGGGGTGAAGCTGCGCTATCGGCCTGGGTATGCCGTTGCTAGGGTCGAGCTGCCCAAGCGCAAGAGGAGGTAGCCGACGGCCGTTGCGGCCGACTCCCTTCGCATCGGACGGTCAGGGTGCCGCCGTACGGGGCGCGGGATCTGGAGCAATATCGACGCGCGCGCAGGTCGACGGACCGAATCGAACCGCGGCAGGCGGCGTTCCCGGTCGCCCAGCCGATGTGCCATCATTCTCCGCCGCACCCAAGCGAGCATGAAGAACACTCGGCGGCAGGCTCCCGAGACCGGTGTCTCCGTGCGGAGTCGCTCTCCGCATCGATCATCGACGGGCGGACAAGGCAGCGGACCGGTGCGGGGAACGCGTGCCTCCGCCCTGACACTTGCCGTCGTGCTGGCGCTGCTGTGCGGGGTCGCCGGACCGGCGGTGACGCTGGCTCAGGCCCCGGCGCGTCCGCCCACGTTCGGCACCGGGGTCGAGATCATCAACCTCAACCTCTCGGTCACCGACCTCACCAATGCCTTCGTGACGGACCTCGACGCGGGCGACTTCGCCGTGTATGAGGACGGCATCCCCCAGGAGCTGAGCCTCTTCACTCACGAGGACCTCCCGATATCTCTCGTGCTGATGATGGACGGCTCGGGCTCGATGGAGGACAAGCGCCAGACGGCGCAGGAGGCCGCGCTTCGTCTCGCGCGTACGCTGCGCGCCCAGGACGTCGCCCAGGTCGTGCAGTTCAACGACCGGGCGACGGTGCTCCAGCCGTTCACGCACGATGCCGTGGCAATCGAGGCCGCCATCCGGTCGACCGACTCCGCAGGGCCGACCGCCATGCACACCGCCCTCTACGTCGCCATCAAGGAGCTGCAGCGCGACGCTCGATCGGGGCAGCTTCGCCGGCGTGCGATCGTCCTCTTCACCGACGGTGAGGACACCGCGTCGCTCGTGACCGACGACCAGGTTCTCGACATCGCCAAGAAGAGCGAGGTCGCCATCTACGCGATCACCCTGCGCTCCCAGCGTCCCCAGGACCGCATGCGGCAGGCCTTCAGCCAGGCGGAATACCTGATGAACGCTCTCGGTCGGGAGACGGGCGGGCACGCCTACTTCCCGACGGCGCTCTCGGAACTCGACTCGGTCTACGACCGCATCGCCCTGGAGCTGCGGACCCTGTACGCCGTCGGCTACGCCTCCTCGAACGGACGGCGTGACGGGAAGTGGCGCCGGATCGTGGTCCGGGTCCGCCACCGCGAGGGTCTCACGGTGCGGCACCGCCTCGGCTACTACGCGCCGGCGGGGTGAAGAAGGCGGTCCGCCCTTCTTGGTCGGTCAGGTGCTTTCTTCGAGCGCGGCGCCCATCCGACCATGGTGTCGAAGATCCGCTCGGCGTCTTGGCCGGGCGACGGCGGCGTCGAATCGGCCGGTCACAGATCGAGAGAGAAGCCGACCTGCGCGCCTGCTCGCGGGCTCGCGTCGTAGGCCCCCCCCACCTCGAACCCAACCAGCAAGCGCGCGTTCACGTGCCGCGTCCAGCGACGCGCCACCCCTCAGCACGACGACGCCGGGGTCACGGATTCCCTCGGCGCCGCTAGCTAGGCCTGTTGCCGGTGACGATCACGCCGAGGTTGACCCGTCCCGTGCTCACCTGTCCCAGGCGAACCTGCCAGCGACGCTTCGGACGGGGCCGGTGGAAGTCCTCAGATTACGGAGCTGGCGGAGAGAGAGGGATTCGAACCCTCGGTAGAGGGGTTACCCCTACACGTGATTTCCAGTCACGCCGATTCAACCGCTCTCGCATCTCTCCGTCTTCGTTCTGGGGGATGCTGCGCCGCATCCCCTCAGACCCCCTCCTCGCTCCCGGGGTGAATCCCGCTCGCTCGGAGCCCGTTGGTGGTGGCCTGCCTCGGCGTACTGGCGGAGAGGGTGGGATTCGAACCCACGGTGCCTTTTGAGCACAACGGTTTTCGAGACCGCCCGATTCAACCACTCTCGCACCTCTCCGCGCGGCCGGCCGTGGCTGAGAAACAGCCCCTCATTCTAACCCGGGCGGCGGGATCGCGAATGAACGCCGGGCGCCTGCCGCGATCCCGGTGCCAGCACCGGGGGTGGCCCGAGCTAGTCCCGGCGCCGGCGGAAGAACTCCTGCAGGACCAGCCGGCACTCGTCCGCCAGCACCCCTTCGACCACGTCGAACCGGTGATTGAGGGGAAGGAGGTTGGGGTCGAGGAGCGAGCGCACCGCGCCGCCCTTCGGGTCGGCCACGCCGTACACGACGGTCGCGACGCGGGCGTGCACGAGCGCCCCCACGCACATGAGACATGGCTCGACGGTGACGTAGAGGGTCGCCCCGGTCAGGCGGTAGTTGGACGTCGCCCGCCCGGCCTCCCTCAGCGCCAGGACCTCCGCGTGCGCGGTGGGGTCGGAGGCGCCGATGGAGCGGTTGTAGCCACGACCTACGACGACGCCGTCGAGGACGACGACGGCGCCCACCGGCACCTCGCCCGCGGCCTGCCCGAGGGCGGCCTGGGCGAGGGCCAGGCGCATGTACGGCTCGTGGTCGGGGATCACTTCCACTCGAGCTGGAGGTCGCGGCGGATGCGGCCGAGGCTCACCTCCAGCCGCCGCGTGGCGCCGGGCCGGAAGTTCCCGACGATGCGCTCCCGTCTCATGTTGTCCTCCCAGAGGACCTCCACCCGCACCTCGTGAAGGCCGGACGAGACCTCGAGCTCGTCCTGGAACGAGCCCTCGTGCAGCTTGAACAACAGGGCCTTGTTCTTCTTCTGCCCGGCGAGGCGCTCTTCGAGAGCCAGCTTGTCGTCCACGAAGATCCGGAGGGTACCGCTCTGGAGCGGGTGGTCGAAGTCGATCCGCAGACGCCCCGGGCTGTCCGGGGTGCGCGAGCTTGCCGGGCCGGACCCGGCCCCCCGCGAGGCCGGCGGTGCGGGCGAGCGCGCGACGGGGCCCCGTGGGGGGAGGGCACCGGACCAGGGGAGGTCGAGACGCCACAGGCCCCACAGGATTCCGAGGCCGAGTGCGACACCCGCGAGCACGACGCTGCGCCGCACCCGGCGGCGCGGCCGATCGGCAGGCACGGCACGAGCCGCGTCGCCGGGCGGGAGCGGCGGTTTCGGCGTCGGCGCCGGGGGCACCGTGGTGGGATCGAGGAGCGCGGACAGAACCGAGTCGGGTCCCTCGACGACCACGAAGTCGTCGCTGGCCGCGTGGCGCGGAGGCTGCCCGGCGAGAACGTCCTCGGCGTCCTCGGCGAACGCTTCGGCCGTCGGGTACCGGTGGGCGGGGTCTTTCGCCAGGGCGCGGGTGAGAACGTGCTCGACGGCGGGCGGGAGACCCCGCACCAAGAGCGACGGGGGCTCGGGGTCCTCGTAGACGACGCGATGGACGATTCCGGGGATCGTGGGCGCGAAGAACGCGGCCCGCCCGGTGAGCAGCGTGTAGGCGACGGAAGCCAGCGAGAAGACGTCCGCCCGGCCGTCGACCTCCTCGGTCTTCGCCTGCTCCGGAGCCGTGTAGAGGGGCGTGCCGATGAACTCGCCGGTGGTGGTCAGGCGCTGGCGCGCGGTCTCCAGTCGGGCGATGCCGAAGTCCGTGACCTTCACTTCGCCTGAGGAGAGGACCACCACGTTGGCCGGCTTGACGTCGCGGTGCACGACGCCGTGGCGATGGGCGTGGTGGAGCGCGCGCGCCACCTGCGCGAGAAGCTGCAGCACGGTGCGCCAGTCGAGGGGACCGTCCGCGCCCAGGTCGGCCAGGGTCCGCCCCCGCAACAGCTCGAGCGCGATGTAGAGCGCCCCGGTGGACGAGTCGCGGCCCACGTCGTGGACGACGACGATGCCCGGGTGCTGCAGAGCGGCGACGATGCGGGCCTCGGCCAGGAAGCGCTCCTCGAACACCCGCGCCGCCTCCCCCTCGCCGGGCGGCTGGATGACCTTGAGCGCGATGGTCCGGTCGAGGACCGGGTCGTGCGCCTCGTAGACGACCCCCATGGCGCCGCGACCGATCTCGCGGAGAATCTCGTACCGGCCGATCGTGGGGGCTGGCTCTGGCACGCCTCGCCTACCAGCGCGACGGCGTGTGCAGCCGCCCGACTTGCCGCTTCTGCAGCCTCTCGATGGCCGCCAGCCCCTGACGCACGGCGGCCGCGGTCTCGGACCGGGGCCCGAGCTCGAGGGCCGTGAGCAGGTACTGGTAGGCGGCAGTGGGCTCGCCCCGGTCCTCGAGCAGGATCGTGCCGGCGAGGGCGAAGACCTCGGCCAGCCCTTCGCCCCCCGGCACGTCGCGCACCACGCGCCGCAGCAGCTGGAGCGCGGCGTCCGAGTGGCCGTCCTCGCGCAGCCGGGACGCGAGAGTCACCGCCTCGTCGGCCGACAAGGCGCCCCGGGCCGCCGGCGTGGGCAGGGCGAAGTAGGCCCGGATCGCGTCGTCGTAGCGGCCGTCGGCGATCGCCGCCTGCACCGCGCCGGCCCCGGTCAGCGTGGCTTCCGGCTCCTCGACGCCTTCGGGCCGCACCGCGAGGACTCGCCGGTCCATGACCCAGGCAACGAACCCACCGGCGACGAACCCTCCGATGTGCGCTCCGTGCGCCACTCCGCCCTCGCCGGCAAGGAAGAACGGCAGCAGGTTGTCGACGAGCAGGTACATGCCGAGCACGTAGCGGGCGGGAATCTCGAAGACCTGCATGAGGAAGGGGGGCAGGAAGGCCAGCACCCGGACGGTGTTTCGCGGGAACCACACGAAGTAGAACCCGAGGACGCCGGAGATCGCCCCCGAGGCCCCCACGAGCGGCACGTCGGACGAGGAGAAGACGAGCGCGTGCGTCAGGGTGGCCGCGGCCCCGGTGGCGAGGTACCAGAGGAGATACGGGATCGCGCCGAGGCGCACCTCGACGTTGTCTCCGTAGATCCAGAGGAAGAGCATGTTCCCGAAGAGGTGCATGAAGCCTCCGTGGAGGAACATGCAGCTCAGGAGGTCCGCGAGTTGCGGGGCGGCGGGCCTGTACCCGTGCTCGAACGAGAAGAGGTCGTAAGCACTCGTCCGGGCCACGAGCTCCCGGACGTCCACCCGGCCCTCCAGCTCGCGGGTCATCACCTCGACGTACTCCCGGAACGCCGGGTCGCTCACGTCGGCGCGGCGCGAGCCGAGCGGGACGTTGAAGAGCAGGAAGACGGCGACGTTCAGCGCGACGAGGGCGTAGGTGACGAAGGGAGTCCCTTTCGGGTTCGGGGCGTCACCGACGGGCAGGAACAAGAAGATGGCCTTTCGTTCGGTACCTGACCGGAGCCGTAGCCTAACATGCCGCTCCGCGTCGTCTCGCGGCGGGCTTCCGCGTTCGCTAGCGCCCTTGCCCTCGAGACGGGGTGGACCCTGGCTCTCCCGCCAGGAGAAACCCTGGCCCTTCGGCCAGAATAAAGGGGACGCTCCAGTGCCAGAAGCGGTCCTTCAGGGTCGCCCCCGCGACGTCCATGTCGGTCCACGAGCCCTTGCGCCGGTCGTCCCAGACGGCCAGGACCTCGGCCGCGCCGGCAGAAAACGCGAGGCCCCGCACGAACTGGGCGTCCTGGGCCGGGGTGAGCGAGATGCCCGCGGCTCCGCCGCGCCGCTGGCCGGCGAGGGTGTAGCCGGCGAGCTGCACGTCCATCTCGAGGGAGTTCGGGGAGCGCTGGTGGGTCCAGGCCAGGCGGAGCGAGCCGTCGTCGAAGGAGCCGCACACCGAGTAGTCGAGCGCGCTGGCCGCCGGGTCCGAGAGCAGGAGTCCCCCCGCCGCCCAGGCCGGAGAGCCGTCCGGGGCGAGACGGAAGAGCCGGAGCCGGTTGTGATCCCGGCCGGCATCCTCCCAGACCGCCACGAAAGCACCGCCGTCGGGAGCCCCGATCGTCTGCTCGTGCTGCTGGTGGCCGATCGCGGCGGTCACGACGGCGCCGTCCCCCCACAGCAGGTCGCCGGCCGACGACACGCGCTGTGCCATCACGTCGAGCCCCCCGGCGAGCCCTCCTGTCGAGTCGTTGAAGGCCAGCACGGCCCCCCCGCTCCCGTCGCCCGCGACCTGGAAGAACCAGTAGCCGTAGTTGTTGGACGAGGCGAGCCCAGTGGTGCGCACCACCTTGGGCGTCGATCCCCAGAGACGGGACCCCTGGCTGTCGAAGTGCTGGCCCTCCATCAGCATGGGCGACGTGTCCGGCTCCATGTACGCCCGTCGCTGGTTGCGCCAGAAGAGAAGGAGGCCCCCGGCGCCGTCGGCGACGCCGCGCGGTAGGACGCGGAGATCCGCATCGCCACCGTCGCCGACGGAGACGCCGGCGTCGCCCCAACGGCGCGATCCCGTCTCGTCCACGTGCTGGCAGCGGATGTCGTTGATGGGCCCCCCGGTGCTGTACGTGAAGCAGACGAAGACCCCGTCGTCCGGACTGGCGACGACGGACGGCGTTTGGAGCACTTCGAAGGGAGTGCTGTCCACGACCGCCACTCCTGAGCCGGGCCACCGGGGGGAGCCCGCGCCGTCGAAGGACTGGACGAAGACCTCGTTGTCCTCGGTGAAGGCGACGAAGGCGCCCGCCGTCGGATGAGCGGCGATCACGGCATCGGCTTGGCTGGCTGGACCTCCGGCCACGAGCAGACCGCCCGCCGGAAACACCGCCTGTCCGACAGGGTCGAGCCACTGCATCCGGACGTCGAAGTCGGGGTAGGCACCCTCCCCCCACACGACACCGAAGCCGCCTCCCGCCAGTGCGACGACCGACTGCTGGAGCTCGCCGAAGGACTCGTTGGCCGACGACTGCGCGAAAACGACGGCGCGGGCGACGCTTCTCGGCGTTCCCGCGGCGTTGCGCCGCCACGCGCGCACGGGCTCAGCGCGCCGCACGGTGTTCCCGACCACGACGCCACGGCCGGGAGCACCGTGAACGTGTTCGGTCAAGGGCCGCGCCGGCCCGTTGCCGTAGGCGACGGTCGCCGGCGGAGAAGCGTCCAAGGCGGCCGGGGACAGCAGGGTCGTCAGGACGAGCGCGGTTCTGCCAAGGGTCATGGCCGCACCCCCGGCTACTTCCTGCGCTCCCAGAGCCGGAAGCCGCCGGCGAAAGCGTGGACGTTGCTGCCGAGGCGCGTCTTCGGCGGGAGCACCTTGAGGTGCTTCACGTTGCCTCCGCCGAGCACGACCTCGTCCACCTGGAAGGCGTGGAGAAGCCGGGGGACGATCTCCCCCACGAGCCGGCGCCACCTCTTCTTGCCCATCCGATCCAGGCCGCGCTTGCCCAGGAAGTCCTCGTACGTTCTCGCGCTGCGGTAGGGCAGGTGGGCGATCTCCAGCGGCTGCACGAGCCCCTCGAGCACGAGCGCCGCCCCGAGGCCGGTGCCGAGGCCGAGGAAGAGCATCCGTCCGCCGCGGTAGCTGCCGAGCGCCTGCATGACGGCGTCGTTGATGACGCGGACCGGCTTGCCGAAGGCGCGGGCGTAATCGAAGCGGACCCAGCCTCGGCCGAGGTTCACCGGCTCGGCGGCGGGTCGGCCTCCCTTGACCGGCCCCGGGAAACCGATGGTGACCGCGTCGTACTTCCAGCCGGCCACCGCCTTCCGGACCGACGACGCCATGCGCGCGGCCGTGAGAGCGGGCCCCGACGGGACCTTGCGCGGCGCCTGCTGGCCGCTCACGAGGAGCTTGACGTTGTTGCCGCCGATGTCAACGACGAGGATCTTCACTCGGGTTCCCCCTGGAGACGCCGCAAACGTAGCCCGATAGGCGCACGGCTTCAAGAGGGATCTTGCGGAGGACCAGGGGTCAGGACGTCACGGGGGCTTTCGCTGCGGCGAGGCCGATCGGGCACGCGACCCCGGTGCCGCCCAGCCCGCAGTAGCCGTTCGGGTTCTTCGCGAGGTACTGCTGGTGGTAGTCCTCGGCGTAGTAGAAGTCGGGGGCTTCCCGGATCTCGGTGGTGATGGCTCCGTGCCCGGCCGCATCGAGAGCCTTCTGGTAGGCGTCGCGCGACGCTTCGGCCTTCTTCCGCTGCTCCTCGCCGCAGGTGTAGATGGCGGAGCGGTACTGGGTGCCCACGTCGTTGCCCTGCCGCATCCCCTGCGTGGGGTCGTGGCTCTCCCAGAAGACGCGCAGCAGGTCCTCGTAGCTGACTCTGCCCGGGTCGAAGACCACCCGCACCACCTCGGCGTGGCCGGTGCGGCCGGAGCAGACTTCTTCGTAGGTCGGGTTGGGCGTGATGCCGCCCGCGTAGCCGACCGAGGTGGAGACGACGCCGGGCGTCTTCCAGAACTTCCGCTCCGCCCCCCAGAAGCAGCCGAGGCCGAAGAGGGCCAGCTCGGTCCCTGCGGGAAACGGCGGCTCGAGCGGCGCGCCGTTCACGAAGTGGGTCCTCGGCACACGCATGCGCTCCGTCCGACCCGGCAGCGCCTCCTCCGGCGACGGCATCTTGAGCTTGTTCACGGACGACCACATGGCTTCACCTCGGGGTGGGGATTGGGGCGGCAGCCCCGCTACTCGAGAATCGCACGAAACCCTTCCGTCATTCCGAGGGTGGCTTCTCCTGCTATCATGGACCTGATATGAAGACCATTGCAATCTCTATTGACGAAGCCAGTCTCGCCGCCGTCGATCGCCTGGCCCAAGCGGCTGGCCGTCGCCAGGGCGGGGCGAAGAAGGCAAACCGTTCGGAGGTGGTGCGCCAGGCGGTGCGGGAGTTCCTCGCCCACCGCCGGAGGCACGAACGCGAGGAGCGGGACCGGCGGATCCTGAGCGCCCATCGGGATCGGATCGAGCGTCAGGCCGCTTCGCTCGTGGCTGAGCAGGCCGATCTGTGACCCGAGGGGAGATCTACCGCACTCAGGAGCGGGCTCCGGAGCGCGGGGGCAAGCCCGGCTTCTACGTCGTGGTATCCCGGTCGTTCATCGCCGAGAATGAAGACGTCTCGACCGTGGTTTGTGCTCCGGTCTACAGCCAGGTGCTCGGGCTCTCCACGGAAGTCGTCGTCGGTCCAGAGGAGGGTCTCCCCCGAGTGTCGTCCGTACGCTGTGACTTTCTGGCACTGATGTTCAAGCGCAGGCTGACGACGTTCGTAGCCTCGCTGCCCCCGCGCAAGGTCGAGGAGCTGAACCAGGCCCTAGCCGTCGCCCTCGACCTCGCCTGAGCCCCCGGGCTACCGAGAGGCTCGGTCGAGGAGCGCCGCCGCGTCGGTAACGGGTGGGCCACGACGGCGGCCAGCAGGGCCACGAGGCAAGCGCGGACCACTCGAGCTCTCGATCACCTGGACGAGGGCTCATCGCCCGTTCTCGTCGCTCGACTCGCGGAACTCGATCGGCTTCCGGAAGCCCTGCGTCTTCCAGGCCCCGTAGGCGACGCCGGTGGCGAGCCACGCGAAGCCGGCGACGCGCGCCGGCCAGCTGAGGCTCCACCAGAGATAGGCGCAGATCACGAACCCGAGGAGCGGCGGGAGCAGGTTGAGGACGGTCTTCCTCTCCGCCCGCCACCAGTAGTGGAGGAGCGCCGAGAGGTTCACGCCCATGAAGGCGATGAAGGCCCCGAAGTTCAGGAGCTCCGCCCCGAGGCCGTAGCTCACCGTGAAGGCGCCCGCCAGGGCGATCGCCCCGACGAGGATGACGTTGTTGCTCGGCACGTGCGTCCTCGGGTTCACGGCGCCGAAGAAGCGGCGCGGGATCGCGTCGTCGCGGCCCATGCCGTACAGCAGGCGGCTCGCCCCCAGGTGCGCCCCCATGCCGGAGCCCACGTTGGCCACGAGCAGGGACATGTTCAGGATCGCGAAGAGGATCGGCCCGCCGGCGCGGCCGGCCACGTGGACGAACGCGGTGTCCACGTCCGGGTAGCTCGACCAGTCGGGCCAGATGAGCTGGGCCAGGTAGACCTGGAGGCTGCCGACGATGCCCGTGAAGAGGCACACGATCACGGTCGCGAGCAGGATGTTGCGGCGCGGGTTCTTCGCCTCCTCCGACAGCGTCGAGATCCCGTCGAAGCCGATGTACGTCAGCACGGCCAGGCTGGTGCCCGTCGACACCTTGTCCCACGAGAAGGTGGCGGGGTCGTAGAACGGCCGGGTGAGGGCCGCGGCGCCCAGGGCGACGCCCGACAGGTAGCGGAACGCGTCGAAGAGGAAGAGGAGGATCACGAGCCCCAGG
Source organism: uncultured Acidobacteriota bacterium (assembly GCA_963697835.1). Classification (GTDB taxonomy): domain Bacteria; phylum Acidobacteriota; class Vicinamibacteria; order Fen-336; family Fen-336; genus DATBSL01. The sequence continues at coordinate 41,000 of CAVOPG010000004.1, forward strand.
CCGAAGGCGATGACCGCGTTCGTCCGGGCGCTCGTCTTCACGCCCTGCAGGTTGAGGACGGTGAAGAGGAGCGCGAAGAAGGTGGCCCACACCGGGAACGGGAGGGGCAGGAAGTTGGCGGCGGCCTTGCTGCACCAGATCACGCAGATGATGGGGTTCATCACGTAGTCGAAGAGCATGCTCCATCCCGTCACGTAGCCGAGCGAGGGGTGGATGGTGTGGCCCACGTACGCGTAGGCGGAGCCCGCGCTCGGGTAGACGGCCGCCATCCGGCCGTAGCTGATGGCGGTGAAGAGCATGGCCACCATGCCGATCAGGATGGTGGTGACGACGTGGCCCTCGGCCTTGACGCTCACCACCCCGAACGGCGACATCGGCGCGGTGGGCTGGATGAGGACGATCCCGTAGATGACCAGCGACCAGAGGCCGAGGACGCGCACGAGGCCGGGCTTGCCCGGCGCCGCGGTGGACGATGAGGCCATGAACCCTCCCCTGCTACGGAAGCTGCCGCAGTCTTCCCCGAAGCCCCGCCGGAGTCAATGACGGTCGGCGAGAGGCTTTCCGCGACGGCGCGGCGGTGAGGCCGCTCGCCCGCTCGTCGTCGACCTCGGCCAGGACAATGGATGTCGATCGTCTCCCTGATGAACCACGTGCCGGTTTGGAGAGGTTGTAGGCGCCCGCGCTCGCGGGGAGAATGGACTGTCCTACGGCTCTTGTATCGCAGACAAGACAGGGAGTTGGCATGACCGCCTTTGCCCGTCCGATCGCCCGTAGCACAGTCGTCGTCGCTCTCGGCCTTTTCTGGCTGTCCTCGGCCTCTCCGGCGCTGGACGAGACCCCGACCACCTCGACCGGCGTCGGCATCGACCTGGCTGGCCAGGATCGCTCGGTCGCGCCCGGCGACGATTTCTTCGCCCATGCCAACGGGAGCTGGCTGAAGGCGACCGAGATCCCCCCGATCGCGCTTCCTACGGGGCGGGTTCGGTGTTGTTCGAGCTGACCAGCAAGCGGACCGCCGAGCTCATCCAGCAGGCGGGAATCGGAAACCCGCCGGCCGGCTCGGAGGCGCTCAAGATCAGCGACTACTACGCGAGCTTCATGGACGAGGCGGGCATCGAGGCGAGGGGACTGCGACCGCTGCAGCCGACGCTCGACCGCATCGCGGCGGTCACCGACCGAAAGGCGCTCGCCCGCGCGCTGGCCGCCACCTTGCGGGCCGACGTCGACGCCCTGAACGCCACGAACTTCTACACCGACAACGTGTTCGGGCTGTGGGTCGCGCAGGACCTAGACGATCCGAGCCGCTACACGGCGTTCCTCCTGCAGGGCGGGCTCGACATGCCCGACCGCGCATACTACGTCGACCCTTCCCCTCGCATGGCGGAGATCCGAACCCGGTGCCAGGCCCACATCGCCTCGGTGCTCTCCCTCGCCCAGATCGCGGACGCGCCGGCCAGGGCCGGGCGCATCTTCGACCTGGAACGGCGCATCGCCGAGGCGCACGCGAGCCGGGAGGACTCCGCGGACGTCAAGAAGGCCAACAACCACTGGACCCGGCAGGACTTCCTGACCCGGGCCCCCGGCCTGGATTGGCAGGAGTTCTTCGCCGCGGCTGGCCTCGGCGGGCAGGGAGAGCTCGTGGTTTGGCAGCCGGGCGCGGTGACCGGCATCTCGGCCCTCGTGGCGAGCCAGCCGATCGACGCGTGGAAGGACTACCTGCGGTTCCACGCCATCGAGCACTGGGCGGCCGTGCTGCCCAACGCCTTCGGCCTCGAGCGCTTCGCGTTCCACGGCACGGTGCTCGCGGGCACGCCGCAGCGGCGCGATCGCTGGAAGCGGGCGGTGGACGCCACCGGCCTCGCGTTGGGAGAGGCCGTCGGCCGGATCTACGTCCAGAAGTACTTCCCGCCCGCCGCGAAGGCGCGGGTGGAGACGATGGTCGCCAATCTCCTGACCGCGTTCGGCCAGAGGATCGACACCCTCGACTGGATGGCGGCCGCCACCAAGACGAAGGCGAAGGCGAAGCTGGCCGTGCTCAAGGTGGGCGTCGGGTATCCCGATCGTTGGCGCGACTACGCGGGCCTGGAAGTCGTGCGGGGTGACGCCTTCGGCAATGCGCAACGGGCGGAGCTCGACGAGTACCACCGCAGCCTGAGGAAGCTCGGCCAGAGCGTCGATCGCTCCGAGTGGGTCATGACGCCGCAGACCGTCAACGCCGTCAACCTGCCCGTGATGAACGCGATGAACTTCCCCGCGGCCATCCTGCAGCCGCCATTCTTCGATCCCGAGCGACCGCTGGCCATGGACTACGGCGCCATCGGGGCCACCATCGGCCACGAGATCAGCCACAGCTTCGACGACCAGGGCGCGCAGTTCGACGCCGCCGGCCGACTCCAGAACTGGTGGACGAAGGAGGATCTCGCCCACTTCGAGGCGGCCGCGGCCAGGCTGGTCGAGCAGTACGGCGCCTACCGGCCGTTTCCCGATCTGGCGGTCAACGGCAGGCTGACCTTGAGCGAGAACATCGCCGACGTGGCCGGGCTGTCCGCCGCGTACGATGCCTACCGCTTGTCCCTGGGCGGCCAGCCGGCGCCGGTCGTGGACGGGTTGTCCGGAGACCAGCAGTTCTTCCTGAGCTTCGCCCAGAGCTGGCGGGACAAGACCCGCGAGCCGGCGCTGCGGCAGCAGCTCCTCGGAGACGGCCACGCCCCGGACGAGTACCGTGCCGACACCGTGCGCAACCTGGACGCCTGGTACGACGCGTTCGACGTGAAGGCCGCCCACCGGCTGTACCTCGCTCCGGCGGAACGCGTCCGGGTGTGGTGAGCGCCCCTACTCGGCGAAGTAGCCGTTCACGTCCAGAATGAGGTGCGTCGAGCCCGAAGACTGGCAGTGAGCGGTGAGCTCGCCGGCTGCGCTCAGGCCGATGATGGCGTTGTTCGCTCGCGTCTGGCCGGCTGTGTAGTTGATCGCGGAGGCGGTCGGCACCGCCCCCCCCGCCGGGAAGAGCCGGAGGTTCCCCGGTCCGGTCGGCTGCGTCACCGTCACGTTGATCGAAACCGCCTTGGCGCCGGCGGGAACGCCGCAGGCTCCCGAAACCATCGTGAACGTCCGGTCCGTGCCCGCCACCAAGGGTCCGCCCCCCAGGCGGGTGTCGACCACGCGACACGGATTCACGGTGAAGAAGCTGAGGCTCGGGGGCGCGGGGAGGCCGGTACAGGTGAGGTCGTAGGCCACCGTCGGCCGGGTCGGGTCGTTGGTGGAGAGCGTCAGCGTCGCAGTGCGAGCACCCTCCGCCTGGGGCGTACATCCGAGCTGGACCGTCCGCGCCGCCGCCCCGTCCAGGATGTCGAGAGGAAAGGTCGTGTCCACCGAGAAATCGCCCGGGTTCACGAGCGTGTCGCCCACCGGACGAGCGCCGGCCAGTCGAAGCCTACGACGATCGCCGAACGCGATGGACCGGAGGCGGCGTGAGCGTAGCCGGCGACGCGCCCGTCGCGGGCGGGGCGTCGGCGCGGCGGCTACGAAGTCGGTGGCCGAGTCGTTCGTGTCGTCGGCAGGGTAATCGAGGACACCGGGGATTCCCCGGTCGAGCCTCCGCTGGGCCGCCTGGCCCAGCGACAGCCCCCCGGGGCTGAACGGATTGCCGACTCCGGTCGCGGAGCCGCTGTAGTTCCCCCAGGCCACACAGTCGGGAGGCGTCGGGCCGTCGAAGCAGACCTTGCCTCCGGACGCGCTGATCGCGGGGGTCATGATCAGGTCCGGGGTGACGCCGAAGAGGGTCTGCGCCTCGGCCGTCGCGACCAGGATGTGCGCCTGGTCCGCGCCGTTCGGCAGGTTGCCGGGGAAGGTGAACGTCCCGACCGCGGTGCCCGCCGCATTGAAGACCTGCACCGAGTGGCCGGCGACGAAATTCTGTCCCGGGCTGTACATCTGCAGCTCGACGTACTGGGCGTTCGGGCTCGCGGCGTAACCCGGGAAGACCTCCACCACCATCATCAGGTGAAAGGCCGCCCGCGCCGGCCCCGTGTGGAAGAGCCACACCAAGGCCACGAGTGCTCCGAGACGACTGAGTCTCGTCATGACTACCGCCCTCGCTTGCCCCCGTCGCACCCCGGGGCCGGCCGAACCCGGCCCGCACGAGTGATGGATTGTGGTGCCGTCAAGGCTAAGGCACCCGGCGAGCGGAGGTCAAGATCAGACTGCCTACGCGCGCTTGCGGGGGGGATCGAAGAAGGGCAGCTTCGCCACCGTCACTCCGACCTCGCGCCGGCGGTGGTCGACGGTCATCTCCATCTGCAGCGTCGTGCCCGGCCGGGCGGCGTCGCGCGCCGACCGTGGCGAGCGCGATCATCTTCTTGAGGGTGGGCGACCAGGTGCTGCTCGAGGCGCGGCCCACCTGCACGCCGTCGCGAAAAACCGGCACCGACACGCGCGAAGCCGTGGCCGGCAGCTGCGGCGCGAGCCCGGCCTCCTCGTAGAGCCGCTCGATGCCGTCCCAGCTCACGTCGAGGCCGACGAGCTCGCGGGGCGCGCCCGCCGCCGCCTCGCGCCGGAGCGCCGCCTGGCCGACGTAGGGCGCCTTCTGCAGGTTCACGAGCCGGCCGAGGCCGATCTCGTAGGGCGAGTACTTCTGCGACGGGATGAGAGCCCTCTTGGCGCTCGTGTAGTCGACGTCGAGCAGGATCAGTCCCGCCTCGATGCGCGCGACGTCGAGCGCCAGCATGCCAGTGGGAGTGATGTCGTACGCGCGCCCGGCGTCGACGAGCGCGTCCCACAGCGGCAGAGCCTGCCCCGCCGCCACCCAGATCTCGTAGCCCAGGTCGCCGGTGTACCCGGTGCGCGAGATCTCGACCGCGATGCCGCGGATCCGCGCCGGCATCATGCGGAAGTACTTGAGCGCCGCCACGTCGCCATCGGTGCAGCTCCTCAGGATCTCGCGGCTCGTCGGCCCCTGGAGGGCGAGGGCGGCCAGCTTGTCCGACACGTCCTCGATCTCCACCTCGAGGCCGTGGGCGTTCTGTCGGATCCAGCGGAGGTTGGGCTCGGCGGCGGTCCAGCGGTAGAGCTCGGGCCCGAGCCGCGACACGGTCCCGTCGTCGATCACCTTGCCGTCCCCGTCGCACCAGTTCGTGTAGGCCACCTGGCCCACGGCCATCTTCGGGACGTCGCGCGTCACGACGCGGTCGACGAGGCGCGTCGCGTCCCGTCCCGAGACGCGGTACTTGAAGAGCGGCGAGACGTCGATCAGGGCGGCGGCGTTGCGGATCGCGTTGTACTCGCGCTCGTGGCTCGCCTCGAACGCACTCACCGCGAAGTAGCCGGCCCACTCGCGCCAGCTCATGCTCTCGCAGAGGGCGGAGGTCCGCGGATGGAAAGGCGTCCCGATCGGCATCGGAGCCGGATGATAGCACCGCGTCCCTCCTGTAGAATGGCCGCCCGATGCCCGTCAGCTACGACGCGATCGTGATCGGCGGGGGCCACAACGGCCTCGTGAGCGCGGCTTACCTCGCGCGCGCCGGGAAGAAGGTCGTGGTCCTCGAGCGCCGGCCCGTGCTGGGCGGGGCGGCGGTCACCGAGGAGGTCTTCCCGGGCTTCCGCTTCTCGGTCTGCTCGTACGTCGTCTCGCTGCTGCGGCCCGAGATCATCCGCGAGCTGGACCTGCCCCGCCACGGGCTCGAGATCCTGCCGCTCGACGGCACCTTCACCCCGATGCCGAACGGCGACCACCTGTGGCGCATGAGCGACCACGCGAAGACGCGGCGCGAGATCTACCGCCACTCGCCGACCGACGCCGAGGCGTACGACGAGTACGCCAAGGCGATGGTCGACATGGCGCGCTTCGTCAAGCCGATCCTGTCGATGGTGCCGCCGGACCCGTTCTCGTACGACGTCAAGGGGCTCGCGCGCCTCGGCGGCCTCGGCCAGCGCTTCCGCCGGCTCTCGCGCGGCCAGCAGCAGAGCCTCCTCCAGCTCATGACGATGAGCGCCGCGGATCTCCTCGACCAGTGGTTCGAGACCGACGTGCTGAAGGCCACGATGTCGGCGAGCGGGATCATCGGCACGTTCCTCGGCGTGCGCTCGCCGGGCACCGCCTACGTGCTGCTGCACCACTACATGGGCGAGATCGACGGGGCGTTCCGCTCGTGGGGCTTCTCGCGCGGCGGCACGGGCGCGATCAGCCTCGCCATCGCCGGGGCCGCGCGCGAGGCGGGAGCCGAGATCCGCACCGAGGCTCCGGTCGCGCGGATCAAGGCGAGCGCCGGCCGCGCGACGGGGGTCGTGCTTCCCGGCGGAGAGGAGGTGGAAGCGGGGGTCGTGCTCTCGAGCGCCGACCCGCGCATCACGTTCCAGAAGCTCCTCGAGCCGGGAGCGCTCCCCGCCTCGTTCCTCGAGGATGTGGGCCGGTACAAGTTCAGGGGGTCTTCCGGCAAGGTAAACCTCGCCCTCGACGCGCTGCCGGAGTTCACGTGCCTGCCCGGACCCGGCGCGCACCTGCGCGGCGCCATCTCGATCTCGCCGAGCGTCGAGTACATGGAGCGCGCCTACGACGACGCCAAGTACGGCGACTTCTCGCGGCGGCCGTACATCGACATCGTGATCCCGTCGCTCACCGACCCGTCGGTCGCGCCGCCCGGCAAGCACGTGCTGTCGTGCTTCGTCCAGTACGCTCCCTACAAGCTGCGCGAGGGCACCTGGGACGAGAAGCGCGAGGCCTTCGGCGACGCGGTCGTCGACACGGTCGCCGAGTACGCCCCGAACCTCAGGAAGATCATCCGGGACCGCCAGGTGCTGACCCCGCTCGACCTCGAGCGCGAATGGAGCCTCTCGGAGGGCAACATCTTCCAGGGCGAGCTGAGCCTCGAGCAGCTCTTCTTCCTTCGGCCGGTGCCGGGATGGGCGCGCTACCGCACCCCGCTCGCCGGCCTCTACATGTGCGGGTCGGCCACCCACCCCGGCGGAGGGATCATGGGGGCTCCGGGCCGGCTCGCGGCGCTCGAGGTGCTCAAGGACCTCGGCCACGGAGGCGCACGGTGACGGCCGACGTCGTCGTCATCGGAGGCGGGCCGAACGGGCTAGCCGCGGCGGCGCTCCTCGCGAAGGGCGGCCTGAAGGCGATCGTCCTCGAGCGGCGCGAGGTCGTCGGCGGCGCCGCGGTCACCGAGGAGTTCCACCCCGGCTTCCGAGCCTCGACGGTCGCCCACACCGCGGGCCCGCTGCGCCCGAAGCTGGTCGCGGCCCTCGACCTCCACGGTCACGGCCTCGAGTGGACGCAGCCGGAGCCGCGCCTCTTCGCCCCGCACCCGGACGGACGCGGCCTCGGCCTGTTCGGCGATCCGTCGCGCACGGCCGCGGAGCTCGGCCGCTTCTCGGCGCGGGACGCGGCCCGGTATCCCGAGTTCCATGCCTCGCTGGGGCGACTGGCCGCGGTCCTCGGCCGCCTGCTCGAGCTCACGCCGCCCGACGTCGAGCGCCCCGCCCTGCGCGACCTCTTTCCCCTGGCCGGCTTCGGCTGGGCGCTGCGGCGGCTCGGCCGTGAAGACGGCCAGAGCCTGCTGCGCTGGGGGCCGATGGCCGTGGCCGACTTCGCGCAGGAGTGGTTCGAGACGCCGCTCCTCGCCGCCGTGATCGCCGCTCGCGGCATTCACGGAATGATGGCGGGCCCGTGGTCGGCGGGAACGACGGCGAACCTGCTGCTCCAGGCCGCCGCCGGTGAGGGCAACGGAGCGGGCTCGACGGTGCTGGTGAAGGGCGGCCTCGGGGCGCTCACGGCGGCTCTCGCGAGCGCCGCGCGTGGCCTGGGAGCTGTCGTCCGCACGGGCGCCACCGTCGAGCGGCTGCGGCAGCGCGACGGCCGCGTGGCGGGCGTCGTGCTCGCCGGCGGCGAGGAGATCGAAGCGCGGGCCGTCGCATCGGCGGTCGATCCGCAGCGGACGCTGCTCCAGCTGCTCGACCCCATGGCGCTCGACCCCGAGGACGTCCAGCGCATCCGCCACTTCCGCACGGCCGGGATGGCGTCCAAGGTGAACCTCGCCCTCTCGGGTCTGCCGCGATTCGAGGCGGCGCCCGACGAGACATCCCTCCGCGGCCGCATCCACGTCGGCCCCGAGATCGACGCCCTCGAGCGCGCCTTCGACGACGCCAAGTACGGCGGGATCTCGCGGCGTCCGTATCTCGACATCACGATCCCGACCCTCGCCGACCCGTCGCTCGCGCCCCCCCGACGGCACGTCATGTCGGTATACGTGCAGTACACGCCCTACCGCCTGAAGAACGGCTCGTGGCCGGACCGAGCCGGGGAGGTCGCGGAGGCGGTGCTCGCCACGCTCGAGGAGTACGCGCCCGGCCTGCGAAGCCTCGTCGTCGGCCGGCAGGTGTTGACCCCGTGGCACCTCGAGTCGACGTACGGCACGACCGGCGGCCACCCGTCGCACGGCGAGCCCTCGCTCGATCAGCTGTTCCTGGCCCGGCCGTTCCTCGGCTTCGGCCGCTACCGCACGCCGGTCCCTGGCCTCTACCTGTGCAGCGCCGGTACGCATCCGGGCGGCGGCGTCACGGGCGGTCCGGGCGCGAACGCCGCCCGCGAGATCCTGCGCGATCTCGCCTGATGCTGAACAACCACGGGATCCACGCCACCCGACCGGACGGGTCCACGCTATAGTCGGGCGTGGGCCGAAGGCCCTTCATCCCCATGCGCAAGCGCCAGGTCGAGGCGGGAGAGCCCGCTTTCGTGTCCCCGTACCAGCAGGCCCTCGACCGGCTTCGAGGCAAGGGCAGGAAGACTCCGCTCCTCAAGAAGGTGTCGGAGCTGGTCTCGCTCCAGGAGATCACGACCACGCTCAGCGCGGGCTCTGCCAGCGAGGAGGCGCTCGACGGGGCCCTCCTGATCGTCACGCGAGAGCTGAAGTCGGAGCGGGGAGCCGTCTTCGTGCGGACCGAGGACGGCGCCTTCGTGCTGCGGGCGTCGCGCGGGCTCCCGCCGGGGGCGCCGTCCACACTCGTCGGGGCGTCGCCGCGGGATGACTTCATGACCCTGGGGGCGGGGGACGAGGCTCACGACCGCCAGGGCCTCGTGCTGCTGGTGCCGATCTGCCGCCGCGGCCGCCCGATCGCCTTGCTCGGTCTGGGACCCCGCGAACACGGGCGATCGTACGGGGCGGAGGACGAGCGTCTTCCTGCGGAGCGTAGCCGCCGGCGTCGCCGCCCCGATCGAGAACAGCCTCATCTACGACGAGCTGCGACGGGTCCACCACGAGCTGTCCAAGAAGGGGTTCGAGCTCAACAACCTGTTCGACTTCAGCCGTGACCTCACGGGGAGCTCCGCGGTAGAGGCGATCCAGAACCTCCTCATCACGACCGTGATGGGGCACTTCGTCGTTTCGCGGTGCGCCGTTTACCTCGACGGGCCGCGAGGACTCTCCCTCGTCCGCGGGCGCGGGCTGCGGCGCGGGGTCGAGATGGCGCCGATCCCCCTCGAAGAGGCACGTGAGGCACTCGAGGGCCTCACCAGGCCGAAGGCGGTGGCCGAGCTGCCCGACGGCCCGCTCCGCCGGCGGCTTGCCGAGGCCCGCCTGGCCCTCGTGGTGCCGCTGGCCGCAGGTGCGCGGGTGGAAGGGATCCTGGCGATCGGCGAGCGCGCGTCCGGGATGCCGTTCTCGGAAGGGGATCGGGACATTGCCCAGGCCCTGGCCCGCCAGGCCCTGGCCGCGCTGGAGAACGCCCGCCTGCAACGGGTCCGGGAGGAGAAGCTGCGCCAGGACCGCGAGCTGCAGATCGCCCGCGAGATCCAGCACAGCCTTCTCCCGCCGCAGAAGCCCGAGGTGCGCGGCTTCGAAGTGGCCGCCGAGAGCCGCTCCTGTTACGAGGTGGGCGGCGACTCCTACGATTGGATCCCATTGGAGGGCGAACGCCTCGCTCTCGTCATCGCCGACGTCGCGGGAAAGGGGACGCCGGCCAGCCTCCTGATGGCCACCGTCCACGCGTTCGTGCACGCGCGCGCGGGGACGGCGGCGCTCCCCCAGCTGATCGAGCGGCTCAACCGCTTCCTCTTCGCACGAACGCAGGCGAGCCGGTTCGTGACGCTCTTCTACGGGGAGCTCGACGTGGCCGAGCACCGGCTCGCCTACGTGAACGCCGGCCACGTTCCGCCCTACCGCGTCGCCCGGGACGGGACGGTGAGCCGGCTCGTGGAAGGCGGCCCCGCCCTCGGCCTCATCGCCGAGGGGTCCTACGAGGTGGGCGAGACAGGGCTCGAGCCGGGGGATCTGGTCGCCATGGTCACGGACGGCGTGACCGAGGCCATGTCGCCCGACGACCGCGAGTTCGGGGACGACCGGGTCAGAGAGGTCCTGCAAGGGCTGTCGGGTGGCAGCGCCTCCGCCGTCCTTCTGGGCCTCGTCGCGGCCGTCAACGACTGGGCGGGCCCCGGGGGCTTCAGCGACGACTTGACCGCGTTGATCCTCAAGGCGCAGTGACGAGATCGACATCGCGGCCCTGGAGCGGGCCTACGACGAGACGTAGCGAATCGGGTCAGGGCACCGCGGCGGCGGCCGCCGCTTCCGTGCCGCCCGCGTAGCGGTACCTGGAATGACCGCGGCGCATCAGCGGATTCTCGAGCACTCGCCACGACAGCGCTGACAGCAACAAGACAGCCATCAAGGAAAGGAGCGTGACCGTCAGGGACAGGGAGTCGGTGATGATCGGCTCCCTACCGAACATCGCAAAGTGGAACAGCGCGTTGGTGCCTTGGTGGAAGAGGTAGACGGCATAGGCGACGGTCCCGAGCTTCCCCAACGGATAGCTGCGGAACAGGCCTTTCTCCACTCGCCCTGGATTCACGACGACGAGCACCAACAGCAAGGCGTAGAACGCGGCGATCCAGGTGAGGCCGAGGACGTAGACATCTCGCGAGGTCAGGGCCATGAAGGCCACTACACCTCCGAGCAGAGAAAACGCCACATAGACATGTCTACGGTGGCAGACGAGCCATGTCCACGCCCCCTCGCTCCGACAGGCAAGGGCGATCAGCACGCCGAAACCGAGCGCGTCTGCACGAGATGGCAGCAACGTGTATCCCGCCATCCCCGCGTTCCCGGCCAGGCGCAGCGTGAGCCGGACCGCCGGAGCGCCGAAGATCGAAGCCACGGCCAGCCATATCATTCCGCGGTAGCTCAGCTTGCGGACGAGGAACGGAAGCAGAAGGTAGAACTGCTCTTCGATGGCCAGCGACCACGTGACCGCCAACCACTGTGGCCCGAAGATCTGGCGCGAGGACATGAAGAAGTTCTGAATGAACAGGACGAACGACCACGTCGGCAAGTCGCGATTGAAGAGCTCCCGAAGCGGAATCGGGCTGTTGGGGCCGACGAGGCCCAGACCCACGAGGAAGAGCCCCAACCACAGGAAGTAGACAGGGATGATGCGATGCACTCGCCGGAGATAGAACGTGTGGTAGTAGCTGCTGGAGTCCTTCGCGTCGTAGAGGATTCCGCCGATCAGGAATCCGGACAAGACGAAGAACAGATCGACTCCGCTCCACGTGAGACGAACCGGGAGGAGGGCCCGCTCTTGCCAGGACCCGCTCTCTGGATGGACTGCGCACACCAGATAGTGCCAGACCAGGACCTGGAGGATGGCGAGCCCCCGAATGCCGTCCAGTTCGGGGACTCGCGCCGATAGCCGTGGATTCCGCCAAGGAACCGAGCGGTCTGGCGTCGACGCTTCCGGGTTGTCCCGAAGTGGCATGGCCAGAGCATGGTAGCAGGGAGGATCTCGCGCGAGACGCTTCGCTCGCTGCGAGTCGTCAGGCCCGTCCGACTCTCTGGACGAGCTCGCTCACCACCGAGAACCAGGACTGGAGCTCTCCGGCCGTCGGCGCCAGCTCGTACGCGTGGTGGTGGCAGGCGCGGCTCAGGGCCGACCAGGCGTGGCCGGTGCGGGCGGCGAGCTTCGCGTCCTCCAGGTAGCTCCGCAGGCAGATGAGCTGCGTCCGCATCGAGCAGCCCTGGAGATCGAGCGTGCGGCGCTCCCACAGCCGGAGCAAGCTCGCCTCCAGGGCCTGAAGCGCGAGGAGAGCCGAGGCGCGCGGCCACAGGCCGGCCGTGGCCGGGTCGGCGCGGCGGAGGAGACCGTCGGCCATGTCCAGGAGGTCGCGGGGGTCTGCGTCGTCCCTCCTCAAGCCAGCCCCCGGAGCCACGCCGCGAGCTTGCTGGACTGACGGACGAGCTCGACGGCGGCCGGCGCCTGGACCTCGCGGACCCCTTCGTCGCACTGCCTTCAAGGTCTCGGCCAAGGGCGGCCCGGCCTCGCGCTCCAGGCGGGGGAGCACGTCCCCGCTGCGCTGCGACGTCGTCGAAGAGAGCGAGGGCCGCCAGCTGGACGAGGCGCCCCGCGTCGCCCAGGACCCGCTCGACCTCGCCGTGGGGCTCTCCGCGGCCGAGCCGCCGCCGGCGCACCACCTCCATGCACGCGGCCTCGAGGCCGAGGCGACACAGCCCCGGCACGACCCGGGCGGCGGCCGACGACGGGAGATCGGCGGTGCCGGCGACCGCGAGGGCGTCCTCGAGGTAGCGTCCCACGGGATCGAGGGCCCGGCGCAGCTCCACCACCGACGCGTCCCTCCGCGTCACCTCGATGATCTCGGCCGCGATGTCGAGGCGGCGCACGGCTTCCGGGAGCCGGTCGTCGTGGGTGAAGACCACGACCTGCCGGTCCGCGGACGCGTTCTCGAGGACGCGGGCCAGGCCGTCGACCCGGGCCGGGTCCATCGACTGCACCGGGTCGTCGATGACGATGAAGCGGAAGGGGCTCTCGGGGAGCGTGGCCCGGGGGACGAAGAGGCTGAGGGCGAGCGAGTGCAGCTCGCCCTGGCTCATGACCCCCAGGGCCGCGCCCTCGACGCCGTCGACGGTGACGTCGAGCGCCACGCGCCGCCGCGTGCCCTCGCCGGTGAGCTGGATCCGCCCCAGCTCGACGTGGCTCTGCTGGCGGAGGTGCTCCCAGATCCCGGCCGCCTTCTCGGCGATGGGAGGAAGCGGTCGTCGCGGATCCCGGCCGCCGCCTTCTTGAACCAGGCCTCCGCCGGCTTGAGGCGCTTCAGGTCGGAGGCCCCGCGCACGGCCTCGCGGGCGCCCGTCAGCCAGGCCGCGATCTCGACGGCCACAGGACGCCACGCGTCCTCCTTGCGTCCCGAGCTCGGCCCGCGCGGAGTCTCGCAGGCGGGAGACCGCTTCCCGCAGCGGTCCGCTGCCGACTCGACATGGTCGGCGAGCGCGCCGAGATCGCTGATCGATCCCGCCTTGACCCAGGCCCCGAGCGCCTCGACGAGCTCGCCCAGGTCCAGCCCCACTTCGGCCGCCCGCGCGAAGGCGTCGGCCTTCAGGGTCGCCAGGCCCTCCCACTGGCGCCGCGCGGCTTCCGCCCGTTGGTGGACGGCGTCCGCCTCCCGCGCCGCCTCGCGGAGGCGCGCCGCGGCTTCGCGCTGCTTCTTGCTCCACGCGCCGTCGAGGGCGCCCTTGCGGCCGCACACCGGGCAATCGCCGTCGCCGTGGGCGGCGTGGTACAGCAGAGCGCTCTCGAGAAGCGCCGCCGCGTCGCGAGACCGGGCCGCGGCCGTCTCCTGGGCGGACCGGACGGCCGCCGCCGCTCCGCGCATCTCCGCCACGGCCGCCGCCACCCGCGCCGGGTCGGGCGGCTCGAGGCTCGCGATCCCCCGGAGCACGTCGGCCTCGGCCGCACCGCCCGCCGAGGACGCGAGCCCTCCGAGCACCGCCTCGACCGCGCCGAGGTCCCACTCCTTGCCTTCGATGGCCGCCGCCACCTGAAGCGCCCGCGCGTCGTCGACGCCGCGCAGCCGCTCGAGCGAGGCGACCCCGTTCGTCGGTGGCGTCCTTGAGGGCCTTCTCGCGGGAGCGCCGCGCCTCCTGAAGAGCGCCCAGGGCCTCGACGAGATCCTCGAGGCCCAGGATCGAGGAGAGCGCGTCGTAGAGCTTCGAGGGCCCCTCGTCGAGGAGCGAGCCCAGCTCGTTGTACGACAGGAACGGGCGATGGGTGCGCAGAGCGGCGGTCCAGCCGAGAGAGGCGAGGTCGGACGTCGGCTTGTCGTGGAGCCGGGCCGCCACCTCGGCGGCTTCGAACGCCGCCTCCTTCTCCCACCGGCGCGACACCACGCACGGTCCCCGCTCGCCCTCGAGGAGGAACGTGGCGCCGAGCGACGCCGCGGGAATGATGGAGGTTCCGCCAGCCCTCGCGCCAGACGGCGGCACGCTCCTTCCAGCGCAGGCTGTCGCCGGTGAGGAGGACCTCGAGCCCCTCGGCGAGGCTCGACTTGCCGGAGCCGTTGCGTCCGACGACGAGCGTCAGCCCGGGGCCCGGGCGCAGCTCCAGCGTCTGGGCGGGACCGATCCCGCGGAACCCCTCGACGGTGATCGATCGGAGGAAGGCGCCCACCAGCGACGGGGACGTTCGCGCCGCGGACGCTCGCGGCGAGGCGGCGTTGCCCAGGAGCTCCGCCTCCAGCGCGCCCTGGCCTTCGAGGGCCGCGAGGACGAGGCCGCCCCAGGCTTCGTCGACGGAGGCGTCGGCCTCGAGCCGCGACAGCACGAGGCTCCTGATGCCGGGGTCCATGGTATTAGCCTAAGCCTAGCCTAGAAGCGCGTCTCGCCCGACGGCAGCGGCCGAACGCCGGACGGCAGCCGCAGCGTGCCCGTCAGTCCGGACGGGAGGACGACCCGGCCGCGGAGCGCTCCCGCCTTCTGCTCGACCTCCGCCACGATCTCGCCCCCCGCGGGGTGGACGAGGCGGCCGCCGGCGTGCTCGAGCCGGCCGAGGAGCGGCGCCATCTCCACCTCGCGAAAGCCCCAGCCCGCGGGCCGAATCCCCAGGAGCGTGGCGAAGAAGTGGTACAGGGGATGAGAGCCCCACGCGTGGCAATCGGAACGCGCGGGCTCGGCGCTCTCGACCGGCGTCTTCAAGCCCTGGCGCTTCCGCTCCACCCAGAAGCCGAGACGTTCGAGAACGACGTCGGGGCGGCCGAGCCGGCGGCAGACCTCGAACAGGTAGTGAGAGGTGTGGACCGTGGACGGGTCGGCCATCCGGTTGCCCAGAAGCTGTTCGGCTACGCGCGCCCGGCGCGCTTCCGGTACCCCCCCGCTCAGCAGCGCCAGGCACTGCACGAGCTCGCTGAACCCGTCGCGGCCGACGTTGTCGGCGTAGAGCCCGTGCCCCTCGTCCCAGAACGCCGCGTCGCTGCCGCGCGCCAGCTCGGCCGAGAGCCGCCGCCACCGCGTCGCCGGCTCCGGCTCGCCGAACCCGTCTTCGAGCTCGGCGGCGAGGCGAAGCGTCCAGACGAGGAGCCAGTGCGAGAGCCCGCTCTGCGGCCGCTCGCGCGTGCCCTCGCTGTCGTTCCAGCCCTCGGGCGTCGAGACGAGGCCGTCTTTCCCCCGCCGCGCGAGGAACGACTCGAGCACGCCCCGCACGCCCGGCAAGAGCTCGCGCACGAAGCCGGCGTCGTCGCGCCAGCGCGCGTAGTCGTGAACGGCGCCTATCCAGACGAGGGAGAACCACGGGATGAACTGCGGCTCGCGCACCGGGTGACGCGACTCCGTCAGCCCCGAGGCGTGGCGCGACGCGTCGACCAGGTAGAGCGCCTTTCGGGAGAGCCGGTCGTCGCGCGTCATCACGTACTGGCAGAGGGACTCGATGCGGGCGTCGGCGACGTACTGCATCTGCTCGAAGTACGGGCAGTCGAAGAAGGTCTCGTGCGCGCACGCCTGCATGCCGCGCACGAGCATCGGCTGGAGGGCCGTGATCTCCGGGTCGCTGGCCGTGAAGGCGCTCTCGAGCTCCAGGGGATAGCGCGTCTCGCGCAGCCTCAAGGCCTCGATCCGGAGCGGCTGGGCGCCGGTCAGGACGACGACCTCCAGATACCGGCCGCTCCCGAACCAGAGCGTGTCGAAGCGGCGCTGCCGCCCGCCGTCGGGCCGGAAGGTGTCACCCATGCCCAGGAAGAAGCGGCCCTCGACCTCGTCCCGGTTGCCCTTGGCGAAATCCCACTTCTCCGGCTTCTCGCGCAGCGCCTCGGCGAAGAGCAGGCGGACGACGCTCTCGGCACCCTCCGACGTGACGAGCTCGGGATACGCGCAGACGTAGTCCTCGAGGTCGACGACGACGCGCCTCCTCGTGTTCGCGGGCACGGCGAGCGGGGCCCGGCCGCCGAGGAGCTCCCGCCAGGGCGCGACCTCGTCCGCCAGGTGGTCGCTCGCCCGCACGGGGACGCGGAGCGTGTCGAGCGAAGCGGCGGCGGCCACGTGGCGCACGCGGCCGCGCGTCCAGGGCCGGTCGATCATGGCGGGGAGCGTGCCCGACTGGAGGTAGCGCGCGGGGGCTATGCCATACGCGAGAAGCGCGCTCGCCGCCTGCTCGTGGACGACCACGGGACGCCAGCCGTCTCCCTCGCCGCGCTCGAAGCCCCACCCGAACGCGCGGCCGTCGACCGTCGCCGGCGCGGAGAGCCCCCACACGTAGACGGGCGGCTCGAAGGAGTACCCCGCCAGGGGCTTGGCCTCCCAGGGGGCGACGCCGGTCTCGAGGCGCTTGGCGTTCTCGCCCTCGGCGCCGAGCAGGAACGCGGGCCGCACGCGGAACTGCGCCAGCGGTGCGAACGGGCCGAGGGAGAAGACGCGGGCGACGAGCACGTGCGCCCCCGCCGACAGGGAAACGTCGTGGCTCTCGTAGAACCAGTGCTCCAGGTTCCCGCGCTCGCTGCCGCGGCCGATGCGCCGGCCGTCGAGGAAGAGCTCGTACCGCTCGTCGGCGCTGACGTGCAGGCGGATGCTCGACGCATCCGGCCAGTCGAAGAGCAGGCGGTAGGCGGCGACGAACGGCGGGTCGGCTTCGCCGGCGCACCCCACCCAGGACGCAGTCCACAGGCCGCGGACGTCCCAGGACGACTTCTCGAAGAGCGGAGGGAAAGCCGAGGCCGAGCCAGCCCCCGACGCAGCGCCCGCAGGCATCCGCCCCGGTCGGGTGCCCAAGGCCGGCCGGGTCGTCTCTCCGGAGGCGAGGGCCGCCGGGAGGGCCGCTCCCCCGAGGAGAACCGCCGACGCCTTGAGGACCTCGCGCCGTCTCACCACACCCTTCCGGTCCGTGATGGGTTGTTCATCGGGTGGCTTCTTCATGGCGCAGCGATTCCTCCGGGAGCAGCGGGCGAGTCGCCGGCCCCGGCCGGGCGGGCGGCGCGCAGGAGCGTGCCGATCTCGCGCAGCCTCTGGAGCTGGGGACCGGAGATCAGGCCGTCAGGATCGGGAGGAACGTCGAGGAGGTAGTTCGCGTTCCGCGCGTTGCACAGACGGAGTCGCGCCACGACGTCCTCGGCCGATCGAAGGTCCGAGGGCTGCGTTACCTCGCGCCAGAACCAGCGCGCCCCCGTCTGGATGGTGTCGCACACTTCGGCCGGCGAGGCGTTGTCCGGCGCGGGCAGGGTCTGCTGCCAGGGGTACTCGTAGCTGAGCACGTCGGTCGCCCGCAGGTCGTGCGCGTTGTTCGCCAGCACGAGGCAGCGCGGCTGCAGCGACTTGACGTGCGCCCTGATCTCCGGCCACCGCGCCCTGGTGTACTTGTTCGCGTACTGGTCGATCCAGACGAGGTCGATCGGCCCGTAGGCCGTGAGCAGCTCGGCGAGCTGCTTCTTCACGAAGCCCGCGTAGTCTCCCGCCGCCTCCGGCGGCAGGCCGTGGAGGTCGCGCCGGCCCGGCGGCGGCGCGTTCCGGTGCCCCGCGTCGGCGTAGTCGCCGGGAAGGCAGTAGTAGAGCCCCGTCTTCAACCCGCGCGACCGGCACGCGTCCACGAAGTCGCGCACGACGTCGCCCCGGCCCTCCCTGAAGTTCTTGAACATCGTGGCGTCGTGCGTGGTCAGGGCGCTGTCGTAGAGGGCGATGCCTTCCGTGTGCTTCACCGTCAGCACCAGGTAGGTCATTCCCGCCTCCCGCGCGACGTCGGCCCACTGACCGCAGTCGAGCTTCTCGGGCCGGAAGAGCGCGGGGTCCTCGTAGCCGCCCGCCCAGTCCCGGTCGGCGAAGGTGCCGAGGTTGAAGTGGATGAACATGCCGAATCGCCACTTCATGAAGTCGCGCTGCTGCGCGCTCAGAAGCGATCGCGATCGAGGATTCGGGGACGCGGCCTCGCCGCCCGGGGCCGGGGAAGCGGCTGACACCGCTCCGAGCAGGACCGCGGAGAACACGACGGTGACGCGGGCGGCCTTCCTCATCTCGCCCTCCGACCACGCGCGGTCAGGCGCCCGAGTGGAAACGGGGCCGTCGCGGCTGCCGGGATTGTACCGTGCAGCCCGCCGGCGTGGCATCGCGCTTGCTGGGTCAGGGCGTCGGGCGCGAGGAAGCGCGCGGGAGGCGAGCCGAGCATGAGGTATCGAGGCTGCGGTGCGTTCGGGAATCGAAACGTCCGTTCGAGAAGCGGACGCGCGGCGTTCGGCCTCGTCCTGCTCGCCGGGACCGTCGGCTGTGGCGAACCGCAGGCGAGCGGCCCGGCACCCTCGCCGCAGAGGATCGTGTTTGCGTCGACGTACGACGGCGTGGCAACGCTGGCCCTGGACACTCACACGGGCGCCGTGACGACCCTCTCGCAGGTCGCCCTGCCCGCGTCGCTCGGCGCACGGACGCTGGCCAAAGCACCCGCCGGAAACGCTGCGTACCTGGGCGGCTGCGGAGGGATCGGCGGTCTCGTGTCGCTGCGCGTGGACACGACAACGGGAGCGCTCTCGCCGTTCGGTACCGTGGCTGCGGGTACGTGCGTCTCCCAAATCGTCGTGCACCCGTCGGGCGGGCTTCTGCTGGCGCTCGCGGCGAACGGCAACGAGCTGCGTGCCTACCGGCTCGATCCCGCGACGGGCGCGACCGTCGAGCCGGCGGCGGCCTCCGTGGC
Source organism: uncultured Acidobacteriota bacterium (assembly GCA_963697835.1). Classification (GTDB taxonomy): domain Bacteria; phylum Acidobacteriota; class Vicinamibacteria; order Fen-336; family Fen-336; genus DATBSL01. The sequence goes on from CAVOPG010000004.1 coordinate 59,936, forward strand.
GGTGGACGACGGCACCGCCCTCGCCATCAACCCGTCAGGGCGCGTCGTCTACGTGGCCGAACCCGCAGGAGTCCTGGCCTTCTCTGTCGACACGACGAGCGGCGGCCTCGCGCGCGTGCCCGGCACGCCGGCGCCGTTTCCATCACGCGACCAGCTCCCCACCGCTGGGCTCGTGACCACCGACGGGTCGTTCCTGTTCGTGGCCGCGGCCGGGCTCACCCTGACGACGGTCGGGGTGGTGTGGTCGTACGTCCTCGACCCGATCACGGGTCGGCCGACCGCGCTTCCCGAGTCCGTGGCCGCATCCGGGGAGTTCGTCCTCAACGACCTAGCTACGGACCGGCGCGGGCGCTTCCTCTACGGATCGACGACACGGCCGTTCGACCATACCGGTGTTTCCATGCAGGGGCCCGGGGTGTTGGCCGGCTTCGAGATCGGGGCCGCGGGAATGCTGGGGCCAGTGCCGGGAAGCCCGTACGTCGGAGGGATCGCACCGAAGGCCGTCGCCGTAGACCCGGAGAGCGGGTTCGTCCTGGTCGGCAACGGCTTTGCCCGCGACCCGCGCTCCGGCGCGACCGGCGCCAGCGTGTCCGTGTACGCCGCCGACGCCGTCACGGGCCGGCTGAGCGAGGTTTCCGGATCGCCGTTCTTCGTCGCGGCCGCGACCGTGAACGCGCTTGCCGTCGCTCCCTGATCCCTCGTCCGTCCGGTCAGGGTTGCCGGCCCAGTAGCCGTCGATCGAGCTCCTCGCCCACCGCGGGCGCGGTTTCGTCCCAGTAGTGCGTGTGGGCGCCGATTCCGATGCAGGCCTCGCTCGTTCCTTCGGCGCCGGGGGCGAAGCCGAGCGCGCGCCCGATGTAGTCGCCCGATCGATAGAGGTTCGTCCAGGAGGCGAGGTGCAGCTCCGCGAGGCGGTCCGCGAGCGGCTCGCGAGCGACCCAGTCGTAAAGGGCCGGAAAGCAGCGCTCGTAGAGCTGGCGCAGGGGCGTGCCCATCGTCATGAGGTGAACCGGGATGCCCGGGTTCGCCAGCCACCCGCGATGTCGTGCGAGCCTCAGGTAGTCCGCGACGATCACCGTCCCTTGGCTGTGCGCGACGAACACAACGGCGTCATAGGTCGGCCCCGCTCCCAGATGCTGCAGGACGGCGTGGGTGCGCTCGAACATCCGCACACGAGGCCCGGCCCCGCGGGGGTGCTCGCGCATGTAATTGTCGACGTCGAGGAGGACGTCCAGCAGGCTCCGGGCGCTCCCCAGCCAGCCCCGAGCCACGAAGGCGGTGACGAGCAGCCCGCCCGCGGCCCACGCCGCGGTGTCGGGCAGGGCCCGGCCGGCCCCCGCCAGAATGGACGTCGCCACCGCCAGGACGAGGCCCAGGCTCAGCAGGTCGGCGCTTTGGAAGAAGAACTCGAGCCCGTTGGTGATGCGCTGGTGCTGCTTCTCCCTCTCCCGACGCGTCGCGTCCCGCGGCGGCGCCACCTCCTGGACGATCGACGGGGCTACCCCGAGGGCCACGGCAAGGAGCAAGGAGACGAGCAAGACCAGCGAGCCGAGGAAGATCCCGCCGCCCGCCGTGAGCAATGACTTCACGAAGTCGCCGAGGAGCTGGCCGGGCTTCGTGACCTCCGGGGGGAGGAGGTTCGGGAACGCGAGCCAGGGAGCCTGGAAGTCCCAGGGGTCCACGAGCTCCTTGGGCAGGAGGGGAGCGACGGACCGGGCGACGAAGGCCCAGACCGACAGCGTGACGACGAGGATGGCGAGGGCGGCAAGGGCCACGGAGAAGCGGGCGATCCAGGCGGTTCGAGCCGGAGCCTGACCCTGCCGGGCCAGCCATAGACCGACCACGACCTGGACGCTGGCGAGCACGAAGAAGAGGAACCACACGCCGCGCAAGGCGACGAAGATCGTGGTCAGGAGCTGCAGACCGAGGCGGGGGACGTTCCCTCCCTCGACGCCGCCCGCGAGGAGCAGGAGCGCGCCCGTGCCCAGAAAGACGAGGCCGAGCCGCGCCCAGTGGTAAGCGCCGGCACGCACCTGATCGTAGAAGCGCCCGAGAAAGAGCGCCCCCACCGAGAAGAGCGCCCACGCCAGGGCGGCGAGGACGCTCGTCGCGTCCAGGAGCCACGCGAGCGCCAAGAAGAGAGCAGCACCCGCGACGAGGCCGACCAGGGCTCCCGCGAGACCGTGCCTCCAACTCTCGCGCAACCCCAGAAGCGCGAGGAGCAGGCCACCGGCCAGCGCGAGGACCATTCCCGCTGCGACGCCGCGCCACTCGGCGGGCACGATGGTCGAGGCCAGGGCGGCCGCGGGTGGAAGCATCAACAGGTTGAGAACGGGGATCCACAGGACGAGGACGCGAATCGTCCAGGCCTGCAGCGAGCCGAACCACGCCCAGCGCCGGTCGCCGGGGTGCCTCAAGGACTCGGCGTCCGTGGCGTGACGGCCGAGGCTCGGCAGGTGGAGCAGCAGCTGATAGAGCTCACCGAGGAAGCGGACGAGTCCCCGTCCGGCTCGAGAGAGGTCGGCCCAATAGAGCTCGATCACGTCCACTTCGAGGGCAGCGCCGCCGGGACCGGCGTGGCGAAGGCGGATGCGCGGCGTGCCGTACGTCTGCGGCTGGGGCGCCGCGTACCCTTCGAAGAGGCCCAGGGCGAACTCCAGGGAGGGGTCGAACGCTTGCGCTCTCTGCTCCGGACGCCGGTTTCCCTCGAGGGCCTCGTGAAAGCGCTGGCTGCGCTCGTCGACGCGCAGGGTCGGCGCGGGCTCGGCGCGGCCGGCGGCTGCCCCCGGCAGGCCCGGGATCGGAATGCGAAGCCCGACTTCCTCGGCCTTGCGCCAAGCGCCTTCCGGCCGCCGCAGCAGGAGGTCGGCGACGGCGCGGGCCGAAGCACCGGGCTCGGGGTCCGCGACTCCGTGAACGGCCACCACGGCGATGCGCCGAGGCTCGCTCGCCGTGGCCGAGCCGGCCGCCGCGGTCATGGCCTACTCAAGCACTACTGAGTGGCATGGTCAAGAGCTGCCGCCTGTCACCCGAGGGACCTCCGGGGGCCGGGTCCCGAGGGATCCGCCGGGATTGCGGACAGTGGCTACGAGGCCGTCGGCCCGACGGCGGTCGCGGTGGCGGGTCGCAGTCGATTCCGCAGCCTCTCCTTCAGCCCCCGCGCGGATCCCGCCGCTTCGCGGAGGCGGTGGTTCATCCGCTCCTTGAGCTCGCGCGCGGTTTCCGCCGTCTCGCGGAGGCGGTAGCTCGCCCGCGCGCGAGTCGTTCGCCCTGAGGCCGGCGCGAGCAGCAGCCCGAGCACGCTCCCGATGAGCACGCCGGTCACGAAGCACGTGAACTCGGTTTTCGGCAGGCTGTGGTCGGTCACGACGTCTCCTCCAAGCCCCCGTACTCTGCGGTAGCTGCGCGGATCGCGATCGTGCGAGCACGTTCTTCGATCTTCACGGCCGGTCTGGGCATCGGGGGCGTGTCGTCGGAGTCGGAATCGTCCGTCGGCAGGTCGATCGGTTCCCAACCGATTGCGCCGTCCGGTGTGTCCGGGAAGACGCGTGGCCATTCCCTCGGCTTCGCCGATGGTTGCGGCTGACTTGCGCGTGTCACGGTCCACCTCCCGTTCAATGAGGCCATCCGGAATCCGTCAGTCGTTCAGGAACAGGATCCAGATGACCAGGGCACTGAGGACGATCAGGGCCGCCAGCAGCCTCATCCGGTCGTCTCCGGCCACGGGCTCGGCCGAAGCGACGTCCCGAGCCTCGTAGCGGGCGGCCGACGCTCCGCCTTCGTCGGCGAAGGACGCCGCCCGGTCCCGATCGAGTCGGCTCTCCGCCTCGGGCGCGGAGCGCTTCAGCCTGCCGATCGAGGACGCGACGGGGACCACGGCCGGATGGAGGGTATCCGGCTCGTCGCCGTCGGACAGCAGGCGAACGTCACGCGTAGTCATCGTTCACCTTCTCTCCGCTTCGAGGGCCATGGCCCCCGTCGACCTCCACAAATGGCAAGCCCGATGCCAGGCATGACGGGAAAGCGCACGCCGCCCGCCAAGTGCTCATTCTTCGACGGATGCGAGTGCCGGGCGGTGCCAAGGGCGCGCGGTCCGTGTGCCCGTTTGTAGAAGGTTCAAGTTCTTCCTACTCGTGGTGAGGGTGAAATCCGCGACGCGGCGGCTCACGGCCACCGATCCGCGCGCATAATGAAGACACGGTCCCATGTCGCACACACACGCCGTCAGGAGCACTTCACGGGGGTCGCGCGGGCGTCACTTCCGCGTCGCGGCCAGCTCGCAGTGCGCCCGGTGGGGCCGCCGTGCGCTCCGGGCGCTCTTCGCCACGCCGCCCGCGGTCCAGCTTCTCTTCGGCGCCGTGATGCTCGTCGCGTCCTGGTTCGCCGCCAACGCCGTGTATCAGGTCGTCCACAAGCCCACCGAGCTTCTCTTTCCGGTGAGCGGGACGCTCTCCAAGACGCCGCCCGAGACGTGGCGGCAGTACGAGCCGACATTCCGCGCCCACGCCACCGCCGTCATCACGCCCAGTCTCCTGGCGGCGCTCGCCCAGGTGGAGGGAGCGGGCAACCCGGTGGCCCGGACGTATTGGCGGTGGCGGCCGGCGTGGAATCCCTTCGAGCTGTACCGCCCGGCGTCGAGCGCGGTCGGCATGTACCAGATCACCGACGGGACGTTCCGCGAGGCGAAGCGCTACTGCATCCACGACCACACCGTGGTCGAGGAGGGGCCCTGGCACGACCTGGGATCGTGCTGGTTCAACGGCGTCTACGCACGCGTCGTGCCGAGCCACGCCGTCGAAATGACCTCGGCTCTCCTGGATCGCCAGGTCGCGCGCACCCTGGAACGCTGGCGGATGACCACCGCGACCCTTCGGCAGAAGCAGGACCTCGCCGCCGTGATCCACTTGTGCGGCGCGGGGGCGGGGGACTCCTACGCGCGGCGCGGCTTCCGGTTGACCGCCGGCCAGCGGTGCGGCGACCACCGCGTCCGCGGCTATCTCACTCGGGTCAATGCGATGACGCGCGTGTTCGCCCGGCTGGCGGTTGAAGGTTAGCAGGGCGGTTGTCGGCGCCGCCGACGAGCAGGGCGCGCGCGGCGGGCACGGCGACGGGCGACTCGCCCGTGAGACGCGCTCGCCGGGTGCATAATCGTTCCAACATCGATGGGCGAATACCCCAGCTTCGACTTGAGCGGTCAGGTCGCCCTGGTGACCGGGGCCGCGCGCGGCCTGGGGAACGCGATCTCGCGGGCGCTCGCCCACGCCGGCGCCGACGTCGCCCTCGGCCTGCGCGACGTCTCGACCGGCGGCGATCTCACGCGCGAGATCGAGGCCCTGGGCCGGCGCGCCTTCCCGGTCCAGATGGACCTGACCCGACTGGACCAGGTGTTTCGTGCCGTCGAGGAGACGGTCGAGCGATTCGGACGGCTCGACATCCTGGTGAACAACGCCGGGCTGGGGCCGGAGAATCCCGCGGAAGCCGTGCGCGAGGCCGACTTCGACCTCACCCTCGCCGTGAACCTGAAAGGGACCTTCTTCGCCAGCCAGGCCGCGGGGCGCGTGATGATCCGCCAGGGCCGGGGGCGCATCATCAACCTGGGCTCGCAAGCGGGCTTCGTTGCCTTGCCGGGCGAGTCGGTCTACTGCATGACCAAGGCGGCGATCTCGCACCTGACCCGGTGCCTCGCCGTCGAGTGGGGCCGGCACAACATCACGGTCAACGCGGTCGCACCCACCTTCATCGCCACTCCCGGAACCGAGGCGGCGCTCGCCGACCCGCAGATGCGCGCCGACGTGATCGAGCGCATCGCCGCCCTGCACCGCATCGGACGACCGATGGACGTCGCCGGGGCCGTCGTGTTCCTGGCTTCACCCGCCGCCTCTCTCATCACGGGTGACACGATCCTCATCGACGGCGGGTGGACGGCCCGGTAGCCGGGCAGCGCCCAGGAGCGTTCCTACGTTTACTCCGGCTCGCGACTCACTGGGGTGGTCGGCCGCCAGCGGCGGCGGCGAGGATGGTGAGAACGAGCGCGCCCCAGAGCGCCACGAGCTCGAGCGAGAGAGCTGGCATCTCGACGCGAGGCGGATCCGCGGTTCCCGCAGCCTGGGTCACTTGAGTTGGAACGGCGCGAGGGGGGCTGGCCGCCCCCAACGAGCGAGGGAGCGGCCAGCCCTGATGTCACAGCGAGCTCAAGAACGCGAGAAGCTCACGCGTCTCGCGAGCGTTCAAGATCCGAAAACGATCGACCACGCGAGCGGCTTCGTTGTCGTGTCGCAGGATCGCCGCGCGAAGGGTCAGGCTGGCCCCGTCGTGCAGCAGGCGATCGTGCGTGCGCAGGCCCCAGAGCGGCGGCGTGCGCAGCTTGTTGAGGGTCTCGGCACCGCCGTTCTGGACGATGCCGTCGCCGGTCCCGACGTCGTGCAGCAGGAAGTCGCTGAACGGATGAATCACCTTGTTGCCCAGCGCCTCGGGAACGATGAAGGCGCCGCCGTTGATGGTCGTGCCGACGTCTGCCGTCCGGATGTTGCGAACGTGGCAGATGGCGCAGCCGATCTGGTTGAACGTGTCGCTCCCCGCCTGGGCGTCCGGCGTTGAGGCCAGCGCTTCATCGCGCGGGGGCGCTAGCGTCGAGCGCATGAACCGAGCGAAGGTCAAGACGTCCTCGCCGTCGTCGTCGGGGTCGTCCACGGTGTCGAACGCCGCCACCGAATTGCCGTTCGAGGTGTTCTCGGTGGGTTGAAGCGGGGAAGTGATCCCCATCTCGTTGAGGTACGCATCCGCGGCGAACGAAACCAGACTGGCGTGCTGGTTCTTCCAGCCGAAGCGTCCCACCCGGAGAACACCGGGGGCTTCGAGGACCGGAACGCGTATCACTTGACCGCGCATGTTCGGCGGCTGGCTGCGTGAGATCACGATCAGGGTGAGGTCGGGGATCGCCTCGACGAAGCCGTCGCCGAGCACGTTGAGCGAAGCCCGCAAGGCGCGGACCTCGTTTCCCGCGAGCACGTGTTCCTGGATGCTGGCGTCGATCGCGCGGTCGTTGATCAGCGAGTTGCCGGGGTGATCGAAGAAGGTGAGACCGTCGAAGTGCCCGGCGCGAAGCTCGTTCACCTGGCTGATGCCGCCGGTGACGGGGTTCTGGTGACACTCGCGGCACGACTGGGCGTTGTAGACGGGTCCGAGACCGTCGGCGATCAACTCGGCTTCCCCAAACACGTCGCGGTCCTGGTCGTGGGTTGCCTGATCGGCGACACCGTTGGTTGCGTCGCTGAACCCCGTCGGGGCCTCGGTCGGGGCGAGCGGGGTGTCGGTTCGAGCCAACGGCCCGAAGGCCGCCAGCGCGGCGATGCATGCGAAGACAGACAAACCTCGGGCTTTCATTTGTCGAGTCTTTCCGTTTTCTCGGGGCGTGCACCCCGGCGAGCGCCGCAGCGCGAGGCAGGGCCGGGACACGTTCCCGTGGCGTCTTGGGCGCCCCTCAGGTCAGAGGAGGGTCTGACCGGTGGCCTGCGGGCCCAGTTTACTCGATCGCGAGGTTAGGAGGGACTCGGCCGCGTGTCGGTGACCGGGCGCACTCCAGGGTGCCCAAGTTGTCTCCGCAAGGGCAGGGGGGCCTCCTGGCCCTGACGCGCGCCGCGGGTGCGTGTTCCAGTTGACGATGAGCTTGTCGATCTCCTTGCGCACGCGCATGAGCGTGGGCACGCATGTAACCCAAAGGGCATCGTCTATTCGAAGTACCCGTTGACGTCGATGATCAGGTGGACCGTCGTGCCCGTCCCCTGTCCGACAAAGGCAGCCATGGCGCCGCTGGCGTTGAGCTGGATGATGGCGTTGTTGGCCCGGGTCTGCCCCGCTCCGTAGTTGAGGCTGGAAGCGATGGGCACCGGCTGCCCCGCCGGGAAGAGCCGGACGTGCCCAGCGGCGCCGGGCTGGGTCACGACCACGTTGATCGAGATCGCCTTCGCGGTCAACGGGATGCCGCACTTGCCGGTCACGGCGAGAGTGCGAATCTGCTGGCCTTGCAGGGCGGGGCCACCGATGGGAGCGCCGCCGCGCGTGTCGACCAGGCGGCACGGAGCGAGGGTGAAGTAGTCCAGGCTCACCACCGGCGTCAGGGTTTCCGCGTCCGTGGCGGAGTTGTTGGCCGCGTTCGGATCTGGGACCGCGCCCGGGGCCGCCACCGTGGCCGTGTTGCTCAGGCTGCCCGTGGCCGAGGCACTGATCGTCCCCGTGAGAGTGTAGGTCGCGGTCCCGCCCACCGGCAGATCCACCGTGTCGTTGATGCTCCCCGACCCGTTCGTCGCGCAGGTGCCACCCCCGTCCCCGACACAGGTCCAGGTCGCGCCCGTAATGGTGCCCGGCAGCGTGTCCGCCACGGTCGCCCCGGTCACGTTGCTCGGCCCCGCGTTCGACGCCACGATCGTGTACGTGATCGGTGTGCCCGGCACCGCCGCCGCCTGGCCGTCGGTCTTGGTGATCGAGAGATCGGCGGTGGGCGTGACCGTGGTGCTCTCCGAGGCGGTGTTGTCAGGGGCGTTGGGATCCGAGACGTTCGACGACACCCGCGCCGTGCTGGTGATCGTTCCCTCGGCGGTGGGGGTCACGACGAGGCTCAGGGTCGCGGTGGCGGCGCTCGCCAGGGAGCCGAGGTCGCAGCTCACGTCCTGTTCCCCGAAGAGGCTGATCGTCGTGCAGCTCCCTTGCGTGGGCGTTGCCGACACCAGGGTCGTGTTCCCGAGCACCACGTCGGTCAGCCTCACGCCGGCCGCCGCTCCCGGTCCGCCGTTGTTCACCGTGATCGTGTAGGTGAGGTTGCTCCCGGCCGCGACGGGGTCGGGTGAGTCGGTCTGCCCCACGCCCACGTTCGCGGAGGTGGTCGCGTTGTCGATCTTGACGACGAAGGCGTCGCTAGCTCCACCGGCGGCGGCCTGAGACGGATTCACCGTCGGGAAGCTCGTGGACGAGTAGGTCTGCCCGGTGACATAGATGTTCCGGGAAGTGTCGAGAGCGAGGCCGAAGCCGGAGTCCGTGCTGAGGCCCCCCAGGAACGTCGAGTAGACCAGCGACGCGGCTCCGGACCGAGCGGGATCCACCTTCATGACGAAAGCGTCCCAGGACCCGCCGTTCGAGGGCTGGAAGGGACCTCCTGCGGTCGGGAGCTCCGTGGAAGACGCGAAGCCCGTAACGTATGCGACGTCGGAGCCGTCCACCGCCAGGCCGTAACCCTGGTCGTCGCCGGTGCCGCCCACGTAAGAGGAGTAGGCCAGCGACGCGGCGCCGGCGGCTGCGGGGTCCACCTTCGCCAGGTAGGCGTCGTCGTAGCCGCCGAAGGAAGGCTGTAATGCCCCGGCGGTGGTCGGCAGGTTGATGGAGAACGTCGTTCCCACCACGTGGGCTCGGTTGGACGAACCCAAGGCGAGGCTGTAGCCGTCGTCGTAGGCGTTTCCGCCCAGGTAGGTCGAGTAGCTCAGCGCCGTTCCGGTGGTGTTGAGCTTCGCGACGAACGCATCGAAGTCGCCGGCATTTGAGGATTGATACGGAGGTCCCGCGATCGGGAAGTCAGCCGAGCTCGTGCGGCCCGTGATGTAGGCGTTGCTGGCGGCGTCCAGCGCGATGCCGAAGCCCTGGTCGTCGCCGCTCCCCCCGAGGTACGTCGAGTAGACGAGGGAGGCGGCGCCCGAAGCCCCGGGGTTGAGCTTGGCCACGAAAGCGTCGCTCACGCTCACGCCGTTGCAGGCGCCGTCGGTGCCGCAGCTCGTGTCGAGGGCCCCGGCGGTCGTGGGGAAGTTCGTCGAGTAGGTCTGGCCCGTCACGCACGCGTTGCCCGAAGCGTCGAGGGCGATGCCCCAGGCGCCGTCGCCGTCGCTCCCGCCGAGGTAGGTCGAGTAGAGGAGCTGCGAGCCATCGGCGCTCAGCTTCGTCAGGAAGGCATCGGCGCCTGGCGTCCCTCCGTAGGTCCGTTGGAAGGCGTTGGCGGTCGTGGGAAAGTCCGCGCGGGCAATGCCGGCCACGTAGGATGCGCCTGCACCGTCGACCGCGATGCGCACGCCGAAGTCGTTGCCACTGCCCCCCAGGTAGGTAGAGAAGACGAGCGAGGCCGCCCCGGAAACCGACGGGTTCAGCTTCACCACGAAGGCGTCCGCGAACGCGAAACCGTCGCAATTGCCGTCGGTACCGCAGCCAGGGTCGAGCGCGCCCTTGGTCGGGAAGTCCGTCGAGAACGTGTAGCCCGCGACGTAGGCCGCCCCGGCCGCGTCCACGGCGATGCTGTAGCCGACGTCCTCGGCGCCTCCGGCAAGGAACGTGGAGTAGGTCAGCGTGGGGTCGAGGATGAGCGGCCGGGTGCGGTCGTAGCCGCTCGGGAGAGCGAAGCTGATGCTCCCGTCCGCAGCCCTGGCGTAGCGCGTGGGAACCGGCACGCGACGGCCGGCTACCTCCTGCCAGGCCGTGGGAGCCTTCTCGATCACCACGGTCGCCGGCCGCGCTGCGATGTGCAGGTTGCCGGCGCGGTCGATGCGGGTCGTCCTGGCACCCGCATAGGCCCAGCGAATGCGCGACGGATCCGCGCCGGGCTCGACGCGCCAGGTGCCCTTGATCCGGCCCTCGACCCCCTCGTAGCGCAGGTCGATGCCGGGGTGCAGGCCTCGGTAGACGATGGCCGCATACGTCGGAAGATGCGAACGCCAGCCGGCCGGGTCGCGGCCCCGGAAGGAATTGAAGGCGCCGGGGCGGCGCTCGGCCCCCACGATCTCCGGCCGCGCCGCCGCGCCAGGGAAGTGAAGACGCAGGATGCTGACGGGAACCCCGCGCTCCGCGGAGCCGTCACGCGGGATTCCAACGGACAGATCGCGCCCCGGTGCGGGCGGCCGCGTGGCGGACACCGTTTGCGGCAAGGCGAGAATCACCTCGGACGGCGTGAAGAACAGCGTGCCTCCCAGGGTGTGCGCCTGGAAGCGCACGGCAGGATCGGTCTGGCCGGCGTTAGGTACGAAGGTCAGGGGCACGATGACGGGCCCGCCACCCCGCGCTGGTGCGGGCAGGGCCAGGATCGCCAACACTGTCGGAAGTGGCCGTACCCAGGGACGACGCGCATGGACGCTGAGCCTCATGACTACCCCGAACCGCGAGAGCGTGGGTTGATCGCCCGACTCCCTGGATAGCACGGACCCGGGGCTCGGTGGGAACGCGTCCTCCTGGAACGACGTCAAGGTGGCAGCCGGAGGTTCGCATATCTGTGACGGCCGACACCAGCGGGCGGGCGGCCAGGAGCCGCCCGGGCGTGCCAGGCTCCCCCGGAATGCTCCTGGACGCGCTCCTCGAGAAGCGGCTGCTCATCCTGAACGGGCGCGAGCACCTCCTTCTGGAGCCACTCCGCCCCGCCTTCCGGGGAGGGATCGTGCGCTTCGCCTGATCGAGCCGTGGACGAGGCCGCTCGACGCAGCCGGAGCGAGCCACTGGGTGCGCCCGGAAGAAGTCGTGCCGTCAGCCTGGGCGCGCCTCGCCCACATGGGCTTCCACCTGCTCTTCATGCTCGGGCTCGCGTTCCTGGCACGTCGCAACCTTCGCCTCGGTCGGGGCGACACCAAGCTCGCGTTCCGCCTCGGTCTCTACGTGTTCGTGCTCGTGATGCTGCACTGGGCCTTCGGCGCGCACCACGTTCCCGAGCGCTCCGAGCTCGAGGTCTTCTTCGGCGGCCTCTACCGCGGCTTCGTCCCGGGGGCCGCTACGGAACGACTCGGATCACCAGCGGCACGCGGTCGGCGCAGACGAAGCCGTCCTGGAGGCTGCCGGTCGCTCCTCGGTTGCACACGGTCAGCTCGGCCCGTCCAACGAGGCCCCCGGGCATCAGGAGGCTGTCGGCCGCCACCGTAGCCGTTCCCGGAGCAGCCGCGACGAAGGAGGCGTCCTGTCGCGCGCCGGTTCCCACGCTCTCGAGAGACAGGACCGAGCGATCCGTGGAGGACCACACAACGCTGTTGCTCGTGTAGCCCTGGTTGCAGTCGAACGGCCGCTTCCCGATTGTCACCGCGCTGACCGAGACCCGCTGCCCGGCCTTCACGTCCGCCCGGGGAGGGAAGCCGGACCAGTCGGGTATCAGGACGGGCACGCCCCCGGAAAGGAGCTCGCTCGTCGGGATCACGTGGTTGGTCCAGGACGTGCACGTGCAGGGAGGCGCCTGCATTCCGATCACGCCCCCGCAGTCGTCCGTGGAGGGCGACTCGGAGCTGCCTCCTCCACAGGCCGCGAGCAGCGTGAGAGCTGCCGCCAAGGCCATTCCGGCAACCCGCATGCGAGCGGTCGCGACTGCCACCCTGCCGAATCGGCGGGCAACCCGCTTGTCGGCGTGACGGCCCATGGTTTGCTCCCCTCTTCTGTGCAACTGCGGCTAGCGAAAGTCGACGACGCCCCGCGACTTGCGCTTCAGGCCGAGGGCGGGGCGCCACCGGTACCGCTCGGCGTGAGCACGACCTGGAACGACATCCTCGAACGAGCAGTTTGTCCTCACCACGGCCACGTCGAGGCCACGATCTGGGGCGGCGTCGGGGTCGGAGCCGGCGTGGGCGACGGCCCGGTCATCACGTCGGACCCCCCGCCACAAGCCGCGAGCGCAGCCGGCAGGGGCCCGCTCGCCAGGTACGAGAAGACGCGTCTCCCTTCAGCCATGGGATTCCTCCAAGTCGAGGGTCGTTGTCAGGGAGAGAAGCAACGGGGGGGAGACGTTACGCTGGAGAGGCCATCGCCACCACCGGGCTCCAGATAGGTGGTATCGTCGCTCGCGGGAGGGGCCCGAGCGCGACCGTTTTCAGGGATCAGCAGGTCGAGGGTGCCCTACAGCAGCTCGGCTTTCGAGTTGGGCGTGGCCTGGCCGGCATGGTGATACCTAGAGATCCGTGCTGCGGGCCGGGTTGATCACTTTCCGAGCTTGCGCACGACCATGACCGTCGCGTCGTCGTCCCAGGGCCGGCCGCCGCCATAGGCGAGCGTCTTGTCCACGATGAGGTCCACGAGGTCCCGCGCGTTGCCTCGCGGGTTGTCACGGACGACCTTGCAGAGCCGGTCGTTCCCGAAGAGCTCGCCGTTGCGCCCCTCGCGCTCCACCACCCCATCGGTCAAGAGGACGAGCACGTCGCCCGGCAGGAGCTGGACGTACCCGCGCTGGTAGCTCGCTCGCGGGAATGCGCCAATCACCGTTCCCCCCTCGCGCAGCTCCTGGATGCGCCCCGGCTGGAAGAGGAGGGGCGGCTGGTGCCCCGCGTTGACGTAGCTGAAGTTCCCGCTGGGCTCGAGCTCGCCGTAGACGGCTGAGATGTATCGGCTCGAGGGGTGGCTGCGATGGATGACGCGGTTCAGCTTGGAGAACACGTGCTCCATGCGCAAGTGCTTCTCGAAGCCCATCCGCAGGCCGATCACCACGTCGCGCACCAGGAGGGCGGCCGGCAGCCCGTGGCCGCTGGCGTCGCCCACCGCCAGCCCCAGGAAGTCGTCGCCCGCGTGCGCGAAGTCGTAGAAGTCCCCGCTGAGGTCCTCGGCCGGGATCGATCGGCAGGCGATCTCGAAACCGGCCAGGCTCGCCGTCCCCTCGCGGAGCAAGCTGTGCTGGATCTCCGCCGCCTGACGCAAGCTGAGCCGCACCCGCTCTTCGAGGAGTTCCAGACCGACCGCCGCGCGCAGTACGTTGAGGGAGGAGTCGATCTCCTCGTGGCTCCAGGCACCGTCCATCAGGAAGAACAGGATGTGGCGATGGGGAAGGCGGCCCACCACGACCCCCGCCGCGGGACGGGGTGGGAGGATGTGGTCTTTCCAGGGCGACCCTTCCTCGTGGGGGTCGGGGAAGATGTAGACACGATGCCGGAGCACCGCCTCGACCGAAGGACAATCTGAAGGCAAGGATGCCGCCGGGACCTCCGAGAACTCTCCGAGACGCTTGCGCAGCTCGAAGCCGTCGCGGCGTTCCGCATAGACGAGCATGCCTTCGAACGGCAGATCGGGACGAAGCGCCTCGAACGCTTCGACCAGGAAAGCGTCGAGGCGGGCCGTTTCCCCGTCGTGGCCCTGCTGCCGATTGAACAAGCTGCGCAGACCCTTGGACAACCAGGTGTGGGCATAGCTGCGATCGTTCGCCATCCGGGGTCTCAGGTCTCGGCCTTCCTCGGGTTGGACCGGCTCTCGACGCCGAGGCCGCTTCGCGGCACGTCGAGCCCGGGGATGTGAAGTCCTCGGCGGAAAGCCGAAAGGTGTCCAAGAGCCCATGACGCGCTGCGGCGAGGAATGGTTTCGTAAATTGTCGTCAACCCAAGCGCGCGACCCGGGGCAACCAGCCCGCCACTCAAGTTTGCAGAACCTAGGCAGGGGGCGCCTGCCGCCGAGGTCACCCTGGCCGGCGTCCGTCTCCAGGTCCGAGCGCCGGGCGGTAGCCGGGGTGCCGCCTCTCTAGCGAAGGATCCGAAGGCTCACCGGCACCGTCGCCTCGGCGATCGTCTCGCTGGTGATGGGCGGCGCCGCGAGACCGTTGTTCCGCATGTGGAGCATGGCGCGGATGCCCGTCACGTCACAGGGCAGCCGGAAGATCCGAAATCCCGTAACGGTGTAGTTCGCGGTCCATCCCGACGGCAGGAAGCTCCAGGTCGGCGCATCCGGACCGTTCTCTCCGCAGAACTGCGAGCTCTCCCCGCCCGTCAGGAGGTAGACACTGAGCTTGGCCCAGGGAACCTCGTGAGCCGATCGCATGGAGAGGCTCACGGCAATGTGGCCAGAGTTGGGCGGGATCACCAACCCGCCGACGACGTTGTAGGGGTACTCGGTGGGCAGGACGATCATACCCGGCGAAGGGGGGGACACCGCGGCAATGACCATGCGGCTGTCCTCGGGGATGGTGGGAGGCGAGCCTCCGCATCCACACGCGAGGAGTTCGACGGCGACGAGAGTCCGTAGCCGCATACACATCCCTCCGCGGCGGGTGTGCGTCATCATTGTCCGGAGCCCTGGATCAAGTACGTGAACTCGTGCTCGCCGAACTGCGGACACTGGACGGTGGTGACACCGCGGGCGGAGAGGGTGCGCCATCTGCTGTCCCGAAACGTCACCTGTCCGGAGAACCGCACGTTCGTGCCGCCCGGGCAGGGCCCCTCGGTGGGCCGAGGGCCCTGCGTGGCGAACTCGACGGCGCCACCGGCCACGACCGTCCCCGTGAGGTCGTACGACTCCGGCGCGCAGGGCGCGCCCACCAGGGCGAAGCCGGACAGCGCGGCGGTCCCGCCGGATGTAGCGCCCTGGCTCAGCGTCACCCGGCCGGAGCACTGGAACTCCTTCTGGAAGCCGTCGCTCTTGCGGAGCACCTGCAGCGTCCAGCCCAGGTAGTACCCGCCCGAGACGTCGGGCGGCGCGACGACCGGCGACGTGGGGCTGCTGCTGTCTCCGTCGCAAGCGCCGAGGACGATCCCGAGGGCCAGGGCGGCGGCGCGCTGCGTCTTTCCAGGCATCATGACACCTCGCTTCAGAACGTCCCTCCAGGAAGCAAGGGCGGTGCCGCGGCTCGGCCGACGCAACTCACGCTCTTTCAGCGCATCAGGCCTCGCGGAGTGTTCAGCGATCGAAGCGCCGTTCGAGGATCGAACGGCCGCTCGCCGGCCTGTAACCTTCTGGCCCCTGGGTGTAATAAGGGGCGTGGTCGTCGATCTACCGATGCGGACGGATGCGGAGCTCCTCGAAGCGACCTCGGACGGCGACGAGGAGGCGTTCCTGGAGATCTACCGGCGCCATCGAGACCGGGTCCATCGATTCGCGTACCGCATGACGGGCTCGCCCGAGGTGGCACGCGACGTGACACAGAGCTGCTTCGCGAGCCTCCTCGAGAACCCGCGCCGGTACGACGGACACCGCGCGAGCCTCGGCACCTACCTGTGCACGGCCGCGCGCAACCAGAGTCTGCGCCACGCGAGCCGGGCCTGGCGCGAGTCCTCGGGCGGTGGCTCGGCGGACCTCAAACCCGGCCGCGGGGCGGGACCGCTGGAGGCCATGCTCGAGGAGGAGAAGGCCCGGGTCGTCCGGGACGCGCTCGCCGCCCTGGCCCCGCTGCATCGAGAAGTCCTGATACTCGCCGAGTACGAGGAGCTCGACCTGGCGACGATCGCCGAGGTGGTGGGCGCCGGGGTGGGAGCGGTGAAGGTGCGGCTGCACCGGGCGCGCCAGAAGCTGCGCAGCGCTCTCGAGGGCTACATGGGAAGTGGCGCCCTGACGCGCGCGAAGTGAGGTCCTGATGAAGGTGGATGGAAGGTGGGGCTCGGGCAGCGGGCGTGAGCCGGAGGAGCTTCGAGCAATCCTCAGGCAATGGAGGGTGCCGGGGCCGCCACACGAGATCGAGGACGACCTCCGTCGGACCTTCCGGAGGAGGCGAGGCCGGAGGCGGCCCGTCCTCTGGCTGGTCGTCGCGGCAAGCCTCGCGTTGCTGCTCGCGTACCAGGTGAAGCCGCCCGGGCGGCCGTCCCCGCCCGTTGTCGCCGAGCGACCCATGCCGAGGACCCCGCCTCCGCCACCGGTGGTGGCCGAGACGCACCGGCACGAAACGCCCGCCACTCCAGTCCCTGCGGCCCGCACGCAGCGGGCAGCCGTGGCGCCTCCCGTCGAAGACGCTGTCATCGTCGAGCCCCGGCAGGCGGAGCTCCTCGCACAGCTCGCCCGCCAGCTGAAGGGCGCGCGACAGGCGCTGCCCGGCGTGTCGCTGCCGCGCATCGAGGCGGTGCCCGCGGGCGGGCCGCCCCCTCGGGTCCGGGCCGTGCAGGAGGGGGACACCCTGCTCCAGTACCACGCTCACTGGGAGAAGGTCGGAAACGAGTGGCCGTTCCTGCATCGATCGCTCTAGAAACCGTGGAGGCAAGAGCCATGAAGAAGACCTTCGGGACGTGCGCGTGGACGGTGGGCGCCCTGCTCGCGGCCGGCACCGGCACGATGGCGCAGGAGGCGAAGGACGCGAAACCGGCCGGTGTCGAGGAGACCGCAGGGCCTCGCCTGCGGGTCCGGTTCCTGGAGTCGCGTCTTGTCGGGGACAAGGCGACGACCGTCCAGCTGGCCCTCCTGTCGCTTCACACGGGCGACAAGCCGGCAAACGTGTTCGTCGGCACCCAGGTCGCTCTCCGCACGAGCGACAAGGAAACACCCACGGTCACCTTCAAGAACGCGGGCGTCCAGGCGCAGGTGAGCGTGCAGGCGCTGCCGGGCAGCCGCTACCGACTCGAGGCGAGCTTCGAGAGAGCCTCCGCCCTCGCCGCCAGCGGCGGGACCTCCACGCCCTCGAACGGAGACAACCCGGCCCTCCAGGTGGTGAAGGGCGAGTCCCGAATCGTCCTTCGCGAGGGCGAGACAGTTCCGTTCGCGAGCGCGGTGGATTCCCTGACCGGCGAGGTCGTGCGCTTCGACGTCGCTGTCGACGCGGTGCCGGGGCCACAGTCGGCACCGGTGGCCGGGAGCGAGGATGCGCGGCTGCGCGTGCGGCTCGTCCTGAACCGGCGGCAAGGCGAGAGGAAGGTCGCCAGCCGGCCCTACTCGGTGATCGTGCAGGCCGGCGAGGAGAAGCCGGCCAACGTCTTCAGCGGCGCCATGCTGCCCCTCGAGGTCAGCTACGAGGGGCACCCGACGGTGATGCTCAAGGACGTCGGCGCCGGCGTGCGGCTGGGCGCGCAGCGCATCGGCGACGGGCGCTATCGCCTCGACCTGTCCGTCAGCGACGGGTCGCTCGGCACCACGAACGGCTCCCCTCGCGTGCAGGCGTTCGAGGCCGAGTCGCGGCTCTATATGCGGGAGGGGGAGACGGTGTTGGTCGCATCGGGCGTCGACCCGCAGAGCGGCGAGGTCGTCGAGGCGGAGGTGACGATCGAGGCCGCCCGGTAGAGGTCCGCTCGCCCACCCAGGGAGCGCACGTCAGCGAACCGCGTTCGCCTCGGCTTCGAACGGTACGAGGGCCAGGCATTCCGCGGAAAGCACTTCGGCGCTGAGTCGCACGGCGAGGGGGCGAGCCGTGCCGATCCTCGCCACGCGCTCTGCCGGAACGAAGAGGATGACCCGCGGTGGCTCGAGCTCTCGACCCACGGGCTCGGCTCGATGACCTTCTGCGATGAGTCGCTCCGCCTCGTCGAGGGGAAGGGCGTAGGCCTCTCTCGCAAAGGCCAGCACCCGCCGGAGACGGAACCAGACGCCCCGCGCATGCTGGCGCTGCCGGTGATCGAAGGTGCGCACGAGCATCCGTGAGCGCAGCTCGCGGAGGCGACGCTCCTGGACCGGTGTCACAGGCTCCCCGGCTCGCCTGCTTCGAGGCGGCGCAGCAGCACGGCCACCTCCGCCCGGCGCGGTAGCGGGTCCGGCATGCCGGACCTCGGAGCGAGCAGGGAAAGGACCGTGAGGTTGGAGCGGACCGCGTGGCGCAGCTCGGGCCGCAGTCCCCGATAGAGCCTCTCGAGCTCGTCGAGGTCCTCGGGGGCCGACGTGGCGAGCACGCCCAGCGCGACGAGCAGGTCCCGCTCCCCTTTCTCGCCGGTGCGATCGGTGACGAGCTTCTCGAGCAGCAGGCCCCCGGGCCGGGGCAGGGCCAGCCGGGTACCCCCGATCTCGACCTCGGCTCCGCGAGACACGAGCGACAGGGCCCCGAACACGAGCAGAGGAAGGCGCTCGTCCTCGAAGACGTACGCCTCCGCCGGGTCCTGCGCCGCGTCCATGCCGACGAAGTTCAGCTCGAGGAGCCCGGGTGAGCGCGGCGTCCACACCGATGGCTCTTCGGCGGACGGCTGGAACTCGAGAAGGTCCTCCAGCCGCTCCTTCAGCGCCGCGTGGCGATCGACGGGAACGCCGACGTCCAGGTCCTGGGACACGACCAGGGTCGCGGCGGCGCCCTTCTCGAGCAGGTTCGGGACCTCGGAGCCGACCACCAGCACACCGGGGGACTCGAGTACCGGACGCGCTGCGCGGATCGTCGCGATCAAGCGGTCGCGAAAGGCCACGTCGAGCAGTATAGGGAGCGGTGGCACCCCGGTCCATTCGTGGAGGCCAGGGCAGGCTGCGTTCAGAAGCGGAGTCGCTCCCTTAGCCGGGCCAGCGCGCGCAGGAGGCCGACCGGGGATAGCCAGGCGATCGGCAGCCGCTCGATGCCCAGGCCCAGCCGCACGCGCCGACCACCCCGCTCGCCTTGAGCGGCGCCCGCGCTGGTGGTGGTCCGCGTCGCCTGACCCCGGGGATCAGCGCTCCGGCCCGCCCCTCCTCAGTTCCAGGGCTGGTCGCCGGAGGGACCGTAGATCGACGGCACCTTGCCCACCATGCGGAGGTACACCGAGAGCTGCCCGCGGTGGTGGACGTGGTCGAAGAGCAGGAACCACAGGAAGTCCATGATCGGGTGGTCGCCGAGCGTCTTGGGGGCCACGAAGAACTGCACCGTCCCGCCTTCCAGGCGGGCGTCGTCGGCGCCGCGGATGGCCTCCACGGCATGGCGGTGGGCCTGCTCGACCGCGTCGGCGACCTGGCTCATCTTCGCCGGCATCGCCGGTGGGCTCCCCGGCTTGGACCAGTCGAAGCCCGTGGTCGCCGCCTTCACCATCAGGCGCTCTTGACCCAGGGCCAGGGGCCAGGCGACGTCGATCGCGCGCCGGGCGCGCTCGTGTGGCCGGAAGTCCGACTGCTCGTCGGGGTAGGCGCGCAGGACGCGCATGGTCCGCTCGTGCTCGCGCTCGAAGGCCTCGAGGAACTGCTGCTTGGGGCTCTTGGACACCGGCTGTCCTCCCTTCGACCTGCTCCTGCCGCGATTGTCACACGCGGGGGGACGGGTCTA
Organism: uncultured Acidobacteriota bacterium; assembly: GCA_963697835.1. GTDB lineage: Bacteria > Acidobacteriota > Vicinamibacteria > Fen-336 > Fen-336 > DATBSL01. The sequence continues at coordinate 79,746 of CAVOPG010000004.1, forward strand.
CTCGTACCGCAGCGCCTCCACCGGGTCGAGCCGCGCGGCCCGCATCGCCGGGTAGCTCCCGAACACCAGGCCCACCGCGGCCGAGACGCCGACCGAGAGGGCGATCGACCAGACCGTCACGATCGTCTTCCAGCCGGCGTACGCGGCGACGCCTTTCGCGATGGCGAGGCCCATCGCGATGCCGAGAAGGCCTCCGGTCACCGTCACCGCGAACGCCTCCATCACGAACTGGCTCCGAAGACGATCGGCGGCGAGAGCCTGGAGGCGGTCACCGGGGGAGCTCCTTCTTCCGCCTCTCAGGGCGGGGAGGGTGCCGTCGACGCGCCGGGCCGCCCATAGAGGATTCGTGTATTGACGATGCCGAGCTCCACGCGCCGGTTCTTGGCGCGGGCTCGCTCGGAGGTGCCCGGCACCAGGGGACGCGTCTTGCCGTGCCCGGTGACGCTCAGGATGCCCGGCGGCAGCCCGGCCTTGACGAGGTAGTCGCGCACCGCTTCGGCGCGACGTTCCGAGAGCTTCTGGTTGTACTCCTCCGTCCCCACGTCGTCGGTGTGGCCGTTGACGGAGACGGTGTAGTCCTGCGACGTCACGAGGATGCCGGCGATGCGGCTCAGCAGCTCCCGATCCTCGGGCCGCAGCTCGGCCTTGTCGAACTCGAACTTCAGGTAGTCGCTCCCGAGGTTCATGACCAGTCCGAGCGCGGTGCGTCGCGTTTCCGCGATCTGACCGAGGGCCTGCTCCAGCCGGTTGACCTCGGCCTCCGCCTGCTCTCGAATGTGGTCGGCCTCGACCTGGGCTTGGGCCGCCGCCTCGAGAGCGCTCGCGGTCTGCCGGCGGGCCGAATCGGCCTCCTGGCGCGCGAGCGTCTTCTGTTCCTCCGCCACCTGCTTCTGTTCCTCCGCCACCTGCCGTCCCTGCGCGGCCGCCCCGGCCGAAGCCTCGGCGGCGATTGCGCGGTCCATCGCCTGCCGGGAGAGAGCCGCCGCTTGATCCGCCTTGGCGGACAGGCTGGCGAGCTCTCGCTCGATCGCGTCCGCCCGCCGCTGGATCTCGTAGCCGAGGAAGCCCAGACCGGCGAGCAGGACGACGAGGAGTGCCACGAGTACGACGAGTGCTCTACGGGCGCTTCGGGGAGGCGCCTTCGGCTCGTCGGATTGGAGGGACAGACTCGTCGGCTTGCCGGGCATGGCCCTGGGAAGAAGGGTAGCAGAGTCGCGCCGCTATCTCGCGAGCAGGCGAGTGAACGCCTCGGCGAGGCGGGCGGCCGCGCCCGGGCCGACCGAGTTGATCTCGCCGTACTGGGCTTCCTTCCGACCGTAGGCGAAGGGCGCCTTCGCATCCCACTGCGAGCGCGGAACGATGTAGCCGATCTCGTCGTTGGCGAGGCCGAGGACGAGCTTGTATTCCGACGTCAGCAGCGTGAAGAGCGCCCGCTCGCGCGGCGCGCCCGGAAAGTCCGCGCCGGCGTCCTGCGGGTCCTGGATCTTCCCGAGCACCAGCTCCGGGTAGATCTCCGCGGGGACGAGGAGAGCCTCCGCGTCGCCGAGGCGAAGGTATCCGACCTCGGTGCGGAAGTCGTCGCCAAAGAGACTGGTGGCCGGCCGGCCGCCGCTCCACACCTGCCGGTCGAGGACGCCGAGGAACATCGCCAGCCGGAAGAGCCTGTTCTCGAGCGGGACGAAGACGGCGGCGCTCCGGTGCTCGATGGCCGAAGAGGCGGAGGGCCGACCCGTCTTCAGCGCCTCGAGGGCGGCGTCGGCCGCGCGCTCCCCCACCGCCTGCGCGAGGGAAAAAGTGTCAGCCGGGACGGGCCGGCCGTCGGCGCCGACGAGCCGGAGCCCGAGCGGTGTCATCAGCCCGCCGATCGAGCCCACGAGGAAGACACACGTCCCTCCGAGCCGTTCCTCCATGCGGGCCCGGAGGTAGTGGGGAAAGTCCGACGTGACGAGCGTGTTCTTCCCGCCGAGCGCCTCGGGGTGGCTGCTCCAGTCCACGACGGTGCCGAGCGTCGCCCCGTCCTCGCCCACCACCTGCATCGCGACGAGCGTGTCGTCGATCACCCTCGGCAGCCGGCCGTCCTCGACGAGGCCGGGCGTGCGCGCTCTCCCGAGGACGAGACGCCCGGGCTTCATCCGAGAGAGCGCCTCGTCCGCCGTCTCCGCGATCGTCCGCCGCACGCGGTCGAGATACCGGGGATCGACGCCGGAGGTGAAGCGTCCCGGTCCCCAGAGGCCGAGGGTGTCCGGTCCCTCGTGGTCGTGGGTGCTCGTGACGATGAGCACTGCCCCGGGTACCTCCTGCCGCAGGAGCTCGCGGGCCTCGAGAACGTCGGCGTGGAAGACGCCGATCAGGTCCACCGCGACGATCACGATCTTCTGTCGGCCGTCGCTGACCGCGACCGCACGGGCCCACAGCTCGTCGTGGACGCCGGTGGCCTTGCGGTTCGTGTCGAAGCCGGCCAGGTAGACGGGGGTCGCCCCGATCGCCGGCGTGATCGTCGCCTTCGCGAAGCCGAACACGAGGCCGGGGGCGGCGGGTAGAGGCGCCGCGGCCGGCGGGGCGAGAACCAGCAGCAGGAGAAGAGGCCTCATGCGACCCTCGGAAGGCCCCAGTATAGACACGCGGTCGGCACTCGAGGTGCTACTCTCTCGCTCGGTCGCCGGTGTGGCGGTTGCCGCCGCGGGCTCTTCGTGGCGGAAGGAGGTCGCCCCTTGCCGGAGTGGTCGGTCTGCCCCCACTGCAGTCTCAAGCACAGCCGGCGTCCCGACGGTCTCTGCCCGCGGTGCCGGGAGCCCGTGGCCGGGTCCGGGCCCGCGCCGGCGGCCTCCGAAGCGCCGCCCGTCGAGGGCGGCGCGCTCCCCAACGTGTACGACGGGCGTCCTCTCGGCAGCTCGACCCTCTTCCGGCCGGCGAAGCCTGCCGATCACGGCGAGCTCAGCCTCGGAGCCCGGATCGGCGGCGCGATCCTGGTGGCGAACGGTCTCGCCCTCCTGATCGAGTCCGGGCTGAACGTCACGATGGGCCAGGGCGGGGACGCGCCCACCGTCTTTCGGCCCTCGCCCGTCGCGATGCTGATCGACCTCGCGCTGGGCGGATGGCTGGTCACCGGCAACCCGAAAGGCCTGCCCTGGGCGAAGTTCCGGGTCGTCGCGGGAGGTCTCATCCTGCCGGCCGTGTTCTTCTGGCAAGGCCAGACCTTCCTCGGCGGCCTGCAGCTCGCCTTCTCGCTCGGGCTCGCCCTCCTCCTCTTCGGGAATGCCGGACGGCTCCGCATCGCGGCCGGCCTCCTCGCGACGGGCTCCGGCCTCGCGCTCGAGACGGTGGGCCTCTTCGGCATCGCGACCGGAACCACCCCGCTCGCCCATCTCACGATGGCGCCCGGCCTCGAACGCGAGCCGGTCCAGACCGTGGAGGGCGAGGCGTGTCCCTACCACCTGACCGCCGGCGGGGATCACTGGTACCTGCGCAAGGCGGAGGCGGCGCGGAAGGACAACGCGCTCGCCGACCGCTGGATCGTGTGGCCCGAGAGGGACGCCCACGTCCTCGTGATCGCGGAGCACCTCGATGCGAGCATCGAGGTGGACATGGACCGCTTCGCCGAGGTCGTCCTCGGCAACGCCCGCAAGGGGTCCCCGGACCTGAAGGTCCTCGGACGCGACCCGTTGCCGAACGGGGGCGTGCGCTTGCACACCCAGGCCACGGTCAACGGCATCGCGATCGAGAGCTACTACGGCCTCTATACCCACGAGCACTGGATCTTCCAGGTCGTCGCGTTCTCCGGCCGGAGGCAGTTCTCCTCCGTCGAGAGCGAGCTGGAGACGGTCGTCGCCTCGTTCGAGGCGCCGAGCCCGTGAGCCGGGCCGGCGCGGCCCTGTCCCTCGCCGTCCTCGCCCTCGCCCCGCCACAGGGCGGGAGCGAGGGTTCGCTCGTCGAGCTGCTGGGCACCCCGGTCGAGCTCGAGCTCGCCCGCATCCCCGACACCGACGTCCTCTGCGCGGCGGGCGGTGTCGTGCGCTTCCGCCTCGCTCGGGACGCGCGGGTGTCGCTGACCGTCGCCGGCGAAGCGGCGGGGGGAACGGTGGACGGCGGCCCCGCGGTAGAGATCACCGCCCTGCCGCTCCGGGCCGGAGTCCACGAGATCGTGGTGTCGGCGGCGCGGCGCAACGGCCTCGCCACCGGCGAGCGGCCGTTCACGCTCGCCGGGCTCGAGCCGGGGGCGGCGAGGCCGGCGGAGGTCACGGGCACCCTGCGCGACGAGCGGATCGACCGGGCCGTCCTCCCCGTGGGCCGCACCTTCGTGACGGGCGTGGACCTGCTCGACGGCCACCTCGTGCTGCAGGCGACGGACCTCAAGGTCGAGGGCCGGCACATCGGCCTCGAGCTGACCCGCACCTACTCGAGCGCCGGTCGTTCCGCGGCCGGGCTCGTCGGCGCCGGGTGGCGTCTCAACTACGAGTCCGCGCTCACGCCTCTTCCCGAGTGCGGCCTCGCCCTGGTGCGGACGGCCGACGGCGGCACCCAGACGTTCCTCGGGACCTCGAGTGCCGCGGGGCCGGGCTTCCGGCCCCAGAGGGGCTACCACTCACGTCTGCAGCGCAACCCCGACGGCAGCTTCGACTTCTTCGACAAGGCGGCGAACCGCCACCACTTCGCGGAACGCGCGGCGGGCACGGCGGCCTCCCTCCGCCTGGACTGGATCGAGGAGCCCCACGGCGACCGCCTCGCCCTCGCCTACGACGCCGTCGGACGACTGCACGAGGTGTCGGAGCGGCATCCCCGCCTCGGGCCGGTGCGCACGATCGTCTTCCGCTACACGAGCGCCGGCGGCGCCTTTCGCATCGCCTCGGCCCAAGCGTGGGGGCTGGGCCTGCGGGTGGACTTCCGGTACGACGCTTCCGGCAACCTGGCCTCGGCCGAGCAGACCGATCGCGAGAAGGGAATGACGACCGACCGCTACGAGTACTCGGTGTCCGACCCGCGTGACCCGCACCAGCTCGTGGCCGTGACGCCACACGGCGAGGCACGGACGACCTACGCCTACGGGCCGCCCCCGGGACCGGCACCGCCTGCCCGGGGCCCGGTGGGCCCGGTCGAGCCGCGGGAGCTCGTGCGCGCGGCGGACCCCGCGCCGGGCGGACACCCCACGACGTTTACCTACGACCCTTCCGAGGCCGGGCAAGGCGTCTTCCGGACCGAGGTCCGGGCGGCCGGCGGGTCCGTCACCCGCTACGTGCTGAACGGCGACGGCAACCCCCTGGAGATCGACGAGCCAGCGGGCCTGGGCCGTACCGTCACCAAGTTCACGTGGGACCCCGCCCACGTGGTGAAGACGGCCGAGGACAACAACCACGGGCGCCACCTGACGTACGGCCACGACCCGGCGGGCAACCTCACCCTGGAGCTGGACGTGGCGCGGCCCGGCGCCCCGGTCCGCAAGACCGTCTACGCCTACGACCCCCGCTTCAACAAGCTGGTGCACAAGGAAGACGCCGACGGCCGCCGCAGCGCCTGGACCCTCGACCCGGAGACCGGCGACCTCCTGCGCGAGGACGGGCCGGACGGGAAACCGAAGACCTGGGCCTACGACCGCGAGGGCTGTCTGGACGAGCAGAGGAACGCGGGCGGTCGGACTCTCTACCGCCGGCCCGACACCTTCTGCAATGCGACCGAGGTCAAGGCACCCGACGGGAGCATCAATCGCCGGCGCTTCGACGCCCGCGGCCGGCTCATGGACGAGACGAAGACGCCCCCGCGCTGACGGGTGCCCGCCCGCGGGCGAGTGCCATGGCCGTCCCCGGCACGAGGGGGACGAGGCTCAGGAACGCGTCCCGGGCCGCCGGGCCGAGGCCGGACGCGCGCGCCCCGGGGAGTGCCGCGAGCGCGGCCGCGGCGGCGAAGAGGAGCCCGGTCTGCACGAAGGCCCAGGCGACGAAGGCGAAACGGCTCGCCCGGCGGCCGCGCGCCAGCGGCACCAGCAGCGCCGCCGCGGCCGCGAGGAGCAGCACCGCGACGACGAGCTGGGACAGGAGGAGCGGCGCCCACAGCGCATGGTGCAGCGTTCCGTCCGGGAGAGTGCGCTGCGCCCAGGACGCGGGCCGGCAGAGCCGCCAGGCGCGGACGAACGCCGCCCCGTGGACGACGACCGCGCCGGCGACGAGCGCCCCGAGGACGACGGTGGCGACGCGTGGTCTCATGGGCAAGGCGACCCTCGCCTCGTGCGGGACGAGCCGGACGAGGGTCACTCCTCCGAGCCCCGCCAGGGCCAGGGCCAGGGCCACGGTCATGACCGCCACCCAGTTCGTGCCGCCCAGGCGCCCACCGGCGGGGCGCGTCAGCCGATACCCCAGCCGCCCTCGCATCTGGTCCAGGCGGGCGAGGTGGGCCTCGACCGAGGCCGCCGGCACGGCGTCGGCAAACGTCTGATACTCGTACTCCAGGCTCAGGGAGTCGCCGGCGGGACGCGCCCGGTAGGAGAAGCGGACGGCGGGGGTGGCGAGGTCGAGCGAGTCCGGCTCGAGGCCCCAGTCGCCGGGCAGACGCACGCGGCTGACGTGGCGGAGGAACACCGGGTACGCGACGGCGAGCGGCGCGTGCGAGGCGATCTTGGGCCGGCGCAGCTCGTCGTCTAGCGTCGACGCCCACAGGTCGCTTTGCCGACGCCCGGGCGAGGGGCCGTCGCTCCAGAAGCCTGGGATCGCGTAGCGCTCCCGCACGAGAAGGACGTTCTTCTCCCGGTCGTCCTGCACCTCGAGGGCGGCGAGGGAGCGGATGCCCGGCCAGGTCTGCGCGTAGAAGTCCGTGTAGCCCTTGGCGACGTCGTCGCGGCTCCGGCGCCGGAGGTCGGCCCGGGCGCGGTCGGCGTCGCAACCCTCGTAGCGCGTCTCCACGCTGTACTCGACCGGCTTCCCGTCGTCCCGCACGCGGTACTCCTCCTCCACCGTCTCCGTCGGCCGGGCGGGGATGTCGGGCGCGATCTCGGTCAGGTCGAGGACGCCCTCGTCCACGACGAGGGCCCTCTCGTAGTCGGGGAAGCAGGTCCGCCCGAGCATCCCCCCCTGGGCGGTGCGCGTCGGGTCGAGCCACAGCACGCGGCCGCCGACCTCGGCACGGGTCACGACGTGGTTGAAGGCGTAGGGGGTCGGAAGCCAGTCGTCGAGGCCCCGCCCCCGGCTCGTGTGGACGAGCGCGGGCCGGGCCCGCAGGCCGAGGGCACCGAGCAGCGTCGAGAGGAGGAGCGACTTGTCCTTGCAGTCCCCGAACCGCCGCGCAAACACCACACCGGGCGCGGTCGGCCGGTGCGACCCCGTCCCCATCTCGATCCCGACGTACCGCACCTCGTCCTGCACGAACCGCAGGGCGGCGCGGGCGCGCTCGCTTTCGTCGGGCAGCCGCTTCCACCCCTCGGCCTTCGCCGTGAGATCGGGGGGCAGCACGGTGGGGACCGTGTAGAGGGGCCGCGCCCACGCGGCCACGTCGGCCCACCTTGCGAACTCGCTGAGCTGCACCCAGGCCCAGCGCGCGTACCAGGGGGGCACGGGCCCGGGGTCGGCAACCGGCGCCTCTTCTTCGAGCTCCCACACGTATTGGCGCGCCGGCCCGGCGTCGTCGATCACGGGGGCGACCGACGTCCCGTGGTTCCGCACGAGCAGGGTCCGCTCTCGCGGCCACAGGAGCCGGTAGCGGAGGTGGCGCAGGGGCACGCTCCACTCCACGTCGATGCCCTCGGTGAAGCGGCCCCCCAGCACCGGGTTGGCCCCGCGCAGCGTGTAGGCGTACTCGACCACGTCGCCGACACGAAGGTCCTCGATGAACGCGATCGCCGACAGCGCCCCGTCGTACACCTGCGCCTCGAGCTCGCTCTCGCGCTGGACGAGCTCGACCCGCTCCCGCACCAGCCGGTCCAGGACGGCGCCCCCGCGCCGCACCCGCAGGAAGTGGAGCTCCACCGTCTCGTAGCCGGGGTCGTAGGCGACGGAGAGCTGCGAGGCGGCTTCCAGCCCCGCCTCGTTGACGATCCGCTTCGCGAAGTGCCCGAACCGCTCCTCCCCGCGCGGAGAGACGCGGGTTTGCTGGTCCACGAGCAGGTAGTGCACCCCGCCGCTGATCTCGCTCGCCGGCGGCGACGCCCGGAGGTCGACGGCGATCGGCTCCGCCCACGAAGGCGGCGGCCCGAAGGAGAGGCCGCGCCGAGTCGCGTCGGAGGCCCCCGCCGGCGCGGCGGCGGCGAAGGCGAGCGCGGCCACGCCCGCGAGGGCTCGCGCGCCGAGCGGTCGCCGTGGGCTCATGCCGGAAGCGTGCTCCCGCCCGTCCTCGCCAAGTCCGTCACCAGGCGCACCAGGAGCGCGGCGGCCAGCCCCAGCAGGACGAGGCCGGCGAGGACCAGCCCGACGACAGCCGCCGCCATCGCGAGGCCTTGGTCCCCGGCGGCGCGGGACACCTCGGCTGCTTCATCCGGGGAGAGGCGGCTCCGTCCCGAGAAGAGGAGGCGCGTCCCTGGCTTCGCCAGGTAGGCGAGCACGAGGATCGACATGAAGGTGCCGACCGGCACCAGGGGCAGTCCGATCACTGCGAGGCCGAGCTGCGTCCGGCGCCCGTACTCTTCGAGCTGCCAGAGCCCCATGCCGGCCATCACCGCGACACCGGCGAGGAGCGCGCAGGCGCCCGCCACCGCGAGAATGACGGCGTGGTTTCCGTCGCGGTGCAGCCGGCCCGCCGCCGCCGCCGCGGGAGCGAGAGCGATGGCGGCCGAGAGGAAGTCGAGGACGGCGAGGGCGGTCAGGACCCCGGGTCGCCCGGGGATGGGACCTCCCACCGCGGTGGCCGCGGGCGGGGGGAGGCCGCCCACCGGCGAGGGCCGCGGCACGCGCTGCCGGCAGCGGCTGCAGAAGGCCGCGCCGGGCATGAGCGGCTTCCCGCACGAGGGACACTCCATCCCACCTCCCAGGCGAACGCGAGTCTAGGGGGCGGAGCCGAGCCCGGTCAAACGATCCGACCGCCGCCCCGACGTTCGGCGCCCCTCTTCAGGGCGTCAGGCGTAGCGGCGCGCGAGCGACAGCGCCTCGCGTCCGTAGTGTCCGCCGAAGATCAGGTGGTGGTTGAGCAGGTGGTAGAGCTGATACAGCGGGTTGCGCTCGCGCCACTCGGCAGGCAGGGGGAAGGCCTCGTGATAGCCGGCGAAGAAGCGCTCGGAGAAGCCGCCGAAGAGCGTCGTGATGCCGAACTCCATCTCGCGGTCGCACGCGGCCGCGGCTGGATCGACGAGGGCCGGGCCGCGTGTCGTCACGAGCACGTTGCCCGACCACAGGTCGCCGTGGATCAGCGCCGGCCGGGCCTCGTGCGCGAGGAGGGAGCCCAGGCGCTCGCTCAGGCGCTCGAGGACCCTGCGCTCCTCGCGCCCGATCCGACCCTCCTCCTCGAGCCGGCGCGAAAGCGGCCGCAGGCGCCGCTCCGCGTAGAACTCGGCCCAGGAGGGGCTCGGGCGATTGTCCTGCGGCGTCGGGCCGCAGTACGTGGTGACCGGGAACCCGAAGACCTCTTGCGTCCCCGCGTGTATCGCGGCGAGCCCCCGGCCCAGCGCGACGGGGTCGCCGGCCGCGCCCGTCTTCGGCTCCAGGTACTCCATCACGATGCACGCCGGACGAGCTTCGGCCGGAGCCAGGGCGACCAGCACTTCCGGGATGGCGAGGCCGGCCCCGGCCTCGCGCAGGGCGCGTAGTCCTCGCGCTTCGCTCAGGAAGAGGTCGGGCGCGCAGTCGTGATTCCACTTCGCGAACCAGTCGCCGTGCGTCGTGCGAACCCGGGCGGCGTGGTGGATGCAGCCCCCGGCTACCGATTGCAGCTCGAGGACGCGCAGGCGCCGGATCGCCCTCGGCCTTTCCGATCTCGTCTTCCAGGAACGCGGCGGGTCCTGGCCGCGGGCCGAAGACGCTCACCGCGTGAGCTCGGCCAGCAGCCCCCGGCAGCACCTGTCGAGGAGATCGAAGACCTCCTCGAAGGCCTCTTCACCCGAGTAGTAGGGGTCGGGCACGTCGCCGCCGGGCGGCTCGCCGAACTCGCGCATCAGCCGGATCCGGTCCCGCAGAGGTACCGGGCAACGTCCCCGAAGCTCCTTGAGGTGCCCCCGGTCCATCGCGAGGATCAGGTCGAAGCGCTGGAAGTCGGAGTCCCTCACCGCGCGCGCGAGCGAGGTCACGGCCACGCCCCGCCCCGCGCCCACGCGCCGGGCACGCGTGTCGGCCGGTTCGCCCTCGTGATAGCCGTGCGTCCCGGCCGATTCGACCTCGAAGTCGGAGCCCCGGCCCGCCCGCTCGGCCTGATGGCGGAAGATCGCCTCGGCCAGCGGCGAGCGGCAGATGTTGCCGGTGCAGACGAAGAGCAGACGCTTCGCGGGTGAAACTCCGGCGTGCCGCACCTGCACATGATAGAGCGTTCTGCTCGCCGCTTCCGACCGAAGCGCCCGTCTTCAGTAGAATCCCGTGCACCGATGAGCGGCATCCTCCTCTTGCTGCTTTCCGCACCGCCGGCGCCGCTCCGCGAGCAGGCCTTCCGGTTGGAGCGCCCGGCGGAGGCCGTGGCCGTGGTCCGCGCGTCGTGCGAACGGTGTGAATGGGGTGCCCGAGGCCGCGAGGCCGCGGTCCTCGCGCTCTCGGTCGACGGCGCCCTCCAGCAGCACCTCGTCCTGACCCGCGGCAAGGAGGGGGAATACCGCGTGCTGCTCGGGGCGCTGCCCGAGGGTGAGCACCGCGTCGCGCTCGCCCTCGACGCGCGCCGCTCGGCGGGCGGGATCGGGGCCGTTCGCGTCGAGAGCGTGAGCATAGAGGCCGTGGCCGCGGCCGACCCCGCCCACGAGGCGCTCGCCCACGCGCCCATCGTCCACACGCGGAAGGGCTCGCTCGACCGCTTCTCGGACGTGCCGCTCGTCGCCTGGGTGGAGACGTTCCCGGCCCCGGAAGGCGGCCGCGAGCTGCGCTACTCGATCGTGTTCAGCCACGAGGACGGCGGCACCCCGCTCGACCGCCTGATGGCGACCTGGGGCCGCGCGACCGACATCGAGCTCGTCTACGCGGTCGAGCTCGACGCGGGGGGACGCGTGCGCCGGGCCGAGTACCAGGGCAAGGACCACGTCACGACGGCGTTCGCCGGGCGACGCGAGGGCCGACACCCCGTGCTCTACGTCGTGACCAGGAACAACATGGTGAGCGACCACGGATCCGGCACGCCGCGCGTGGCGCTCGCCCCCGTTCCCTTCTCGCTCGACGGCGTCTCGCGCGAGACGGTGATGGACGCCCATCCGTTCACGCACCAGGTCTCGGCGGCTGAGGTGCGGCGCGAGGGCCTGGTGAGGGACGGTGCGAGGCCGGGCTCGAAGCGGATTCCGGATCCCCGCCGTTTTGCCTTCCTCGAGGCCTGTGGCCGCGTGGACGACACGCGGCTCGCGTTCGACGTCGCCCTCCGGGGCGTGGACGGCACGCTCCAGTGGCACGCCTCCGACGCGGGTCGCCCGGCCTTCCGCGTCGCGCGCAGCGGCTGCTTCCGCGCCGCGGTCGCGCTCCCTTCCGGAGCGGTGGTCGGCGACGTGCAGGCGCTGCGCCTGCGCGCCCACACGCGGCCGCCGCGCCGCGGCGAGGCGCCACTGCCGAAGGGCAGGGGCACCGCGCAGATCGAGCGCATCAACCGGCTCTTCGGCCTCCGCCCGGACGACACACCCGGACCGAGCCGCTTCGGCTGGACCGAGGGTGCCTCGCTTCCGCCGGACGGACCGGCGCTCGAGCTCGCCGTGCCCGGCGACAATGACGGAGCCGCGAGTCCTGCCGCTCGGAGCCGGTGATGACCGCTCCCCGCCCGGCGAGCGCCTGATCGGCACTCCGGGCATCGGGTCGAGGCCGCGTGGTTGCGAGCCCGGGCTCTTCGGTGCTGCAATCAGCTCCTTGGATCGCCCTTGCCTCATCTGGGACGGCGACTGCGGTTTCTGCCGACGCAGCGTGGAGCACCTGCGTGCGCGGTGTGGCGAGCGCTTGGCCTTCGAGCCGTACCAGACGGCCCACCTGCGTTTCCCCGCCGTCCCGGTGGAGGCTTTCCGCGAGGCCGTTCACCTCGTAGAGCCCGACGGCCGCGTCAGCCGGGGTGCCGAGGCGGTCTATCGCGCCCTCGCCTACGGGGGCTTCGCGCTGCCGCTCGCCGGCTACCGCTGGCTGCCCGGGTTCGCCGGGCTGTCCGAGTGGGGCTACCGCCTGGTGGCCGCCCACCGCCCCTTGGCCGCGCGACTCGTCGACCTCCTGGTCGGCGACCTCGTGGGCCCGCCGCGCTTCCGGCTGACGCGCTTCGTCTTCCTGCGGCTGCTGGCGCTCACGTACCTCGCGGCGTTCCTGTCGCTCGGGCCGCAGGTCCACGGCCTGATCGGCGAGCATGGCCTCTTGCCCGCCCGGGAGCTGCTGCTCGCGGCGCGCGAGGCGCGCGGGACGGAGGCGTTCTGGCTGCTGCCCACGCTGGGCTGGCTGGGCGCGGGCGACACCGCGCTGTCGGTTCTCTGCTACGGTGGGGCGGCGGCGGCGCTGCTGGCCCTTCTGGGCCTCGCCCAGGGACCGCTCTTCGCCGTCTGCTGGGCCTTCTACCTCTCCCTCGTCCACCTCGGACAGGACTTCCTGTCCTTCCAGTGGGACGTGCTCCTCACCGAGACCGGGTTCCTCGGCCTGCTCCTCGCGCCGTGGGCACACGTCCGCCCGCGCCGCCCGGGCGACGAGCCCGCTCCTCCCACCGTCGTCATCTGGCTGCTCCGCCTGCTCCTGTTCAAGCTGATGTTCGGCTCCGGCCTCACGAAGCTCACGTGGGGCGACCCGACCTGGCACGACCTGAGCGCCCTCAGCTATCACTACTGGACGCAGCCGCTGCCCACGCCCCTCGCCTGGTACGCGAGCCATCTCCCACGCGCGCTCCAGGCCTTCTCCTGCGCCGTGATGTTCGTGGTCGAGCTGGGGCTGCCCTTCCTCGTGTTCGCCCCGCGTCGCCCGCGGAAGATCGCGCTCGTCGGGTTCCTCGCCCTCCAGGCGCTCATCGCGGCCACCGGCAACTACGGCTTCTTCAACCTGGTCGCGGTCGTGCTGTGCGTGCCGCTGCTGGACGACCGGGGCTGGCCCGCGGTCCTGCGGGCACGCTTCCTCCTCGACGAGCGACCGGGCACGGCGAGAAAGGCGCCGACCCGCACGCACCGGCTGCTCCTGGCGCCGGCGGCGATCCTGGTCCTTCTCTCGATCCCCCCTCTCCTCGACGGCTTCCACACCGACTACTGGCGCCGGCACCCGGGCCACCCCCTGCTGCGCCTCGCGCGGCTCGCGTCGCCGTTCCTGGTGAGCACCTCCTACGGTCTCTTCCGGACCATGACGACGACGCGGCCGGAGATCGAGATCGAGGGCAGCCTGGACGGCGAGACCTGGCGGGCGTTCGTGTTCCGCTACAAACCCGGCGACCCCTCGCGAGCGCCTCGCTTCCTCGGAACGCACATGCCGCGGCTGGACTGGCAGATGTGGTTCGCCGCGCTGCGGGCGGAGAGCCTGGCCGGCGACCCCGAAGACACGAGGCTCTGGCTGGAGCAGGAGGACGTCTGGCTGGGGCGGCTCCTGCTGGCGCTCGTCCGGGGCGACCCGCCGGTCCTGGACCTGCTGGGATCCGCACCGTTCGATGGTGACCGGCCCCGGTACGTCCGCCTCGTCCTGTGGGAGTACCGCTTCACCGATCGCGGGAGCGAGTGGTGGGTGCGCCGCCGGGTCGGCGTGCTGGCGGGGCCGCTGGGCGTGCCTCCGGGGTGAGCCGAACGGCTCTCGCTCCGGCCGGCCCACCTGCGGCATGATCCGGCCCATGCCTGGAATCCCCCGACGCTTCCTCCTCCCCTCGGCGGCCCTCCTGGCCCTGGCCGGACCGGCCGCCCCCGCGCCCGCCGCCGAGCCCACCACCCGCCTCGTCGTCCGCGGAGACGACATGGGCTCGTCGCAGGCCTCGAACGAGGCCGCCGTCCGCTGCTTCAAGGACGGAGTCATGCGGGACGTCGAGCTGATGGCCGTGGGCCCGTGGTTCTCCGAAGCGGCGCGCCTCCTGCGCGCGAACCCCGGCCTCGACGTGGGCCTCCACCTCGCGCTCACGAGCGAGTGGGAGAACGTCAAGTGGCGGCCGCTCACCCCCGCCCCCAGCCTCGTCGAGCGCACCGGCTTCTTCTTCCCCATGATCTGGCCGGGACCGAACTACGGGAAGGACCGGGCGCTCAAGGAGCAGCCGTGGAAGCTCGACGAGATCGAGCGGGAGCTCCGGGCCCAGATCGAGCTCACCAGGCGCGAGGTGCCGCAGCTCAGCCACCTCAGCGACCACATGGGCTTCGAGAGCCTCGGCCCGGAGGTCGGCGCGCTCGTGAAGCGGCTCGCCGGCGAGTACGGCCTCGACATCGACCCGCAGGCGAACGGAGCGAAGTGGGTGGGCTGGGACGGGAAGCCGGAGACCTCAGCCCAAAAGGTCGAGAGCTTCGTCCGCGTCCTCGACCGGCTCGGGCCGGGAACGTGGGTGTTCGTCGATCACCCGGCCCTCGACACGCCGGAGATGCGCGCCGTCGGCCACGTGGGATACGAGACGGTCGCCGTCGACCGACAGGGCGTGACCGACGCGTGGACGAGCGGCGCGGCGAAGGACGCCGTCCGCCGCCGGGGCATCGAGCTCGTCTCCTACAGGGATCTCGTGAAGAAGCGACCATGAGCGACGCCCACAGCCGCCGCCAGGGCCGGGGCGTGGTGCCGGACGAAGAGGCGGGCCGGGCCCCGAGGTGCCGTAGACTCGGCCCCACGGGAAAGTAGGCCCTCGTGCAAAGTCGACGGCGTTCCCTGGCGGCGACTCTCCTGGCCACCCTCGCGCTCTCGGCCGCGGTGGCGGCAAAGCCCCCCGCCGCCGTCCCCGCCTCGCCCCTTCCCCTGGCGACGCCCGAGTCCCAGGGGATGTCGTCCGAGAGGCTCGAGCGTCTGCACGCCGAAGTCCAGAGGTTCATCGACGAGGGCAAGCACGCCGGCGCCGTCTCCCTCGTCGCCCGCAACGGGAAGATCGTGGACTGGCGCACCTACGGAAAGCGGGACCTCGAGGCCGATCGTCACCAGCGTCGCCGCCCTCATCCTGCTCGAAGAGGCGCGCTTCAAGCTGGACGACCCCATCGGGACACCTCGGGGCTCACCTACGACTTCGGCGACACCCCCGTCGAGAAGATCAACCACGACGCGAAGCTCGCCGAGGCCCCCTCGCTCGCCGACTTCGTGACGCGCGTCTCCCGTCTGCCGCTCGCCCACGAGCCCGGCGAGCGCTTCACCTACGGCGTCTCCACCGACGTCCTCGGTGCGCTCGTGGAGAAGGTCTCGGGCTGGACGTTCGGCCAGTTCCTCGAGGAGCGCCTCGCTCGGCTCGATCGGCCAGTTCGGCTGGGCGGGGGCGGCCACCACCTACGCCAACCTGGACCCGCAGGAGAAGACGGTCGCCCTCCTCTTCGTGCAGCACTTCCCCTTCGACGAGCACAAGATCTTCTGGCGCTTCTCCACCCTCGCTTACGCGGCGATCGTGAACTGAGGCGCCCCTTCCCGCACGGCGGGAAGCAGTCCTAGATGAAGTAGAACGCCACCGCCAGGATGGCGTAGACGGCGAGGAGCTGCACGCCCTCGAACCAGTTGGTGCGCCCGTCCTGCACGAGCTGGCTCACCGCGAGGACGGAGAGCATCACCGCGGCGACCTCGAGGATCGTGAACTCGAGGCCGAGGGGCCGGCCGATGACGTGGCCGGCGATGACGAGGACCGGGGCCACGAAGAGGGCGATCTGCATCGACGAGCCCATCGCGATGCCGAGGGCCAGGTCCATCTTGTTCTTCATCGCCACCATCACCGCGGTCGAGTGCTCGGCGGCGTTACCGACCACCGCCACCACCACGACGCCCATGAACACCTTGCCGAGGCCGAGGGTGGTGCCGGCCGCGTCGATCGCGTGCACGAGGATCTCGCTCACGAACCCGGTGAGGACGGCGGCGGCGAGAAGGACCAGAGAGCTCCGCGTGATCGACCAGGGCCGGCCCGCCCCGACGTCCTCGGCCGTCTCGCCTTCCGGCGAGAAGAAGCGCTGGTGGGTCTTGAACTGGAAGACGAGGCTCGCCACGTAGGTGAGGATCAGGATGAAGGAGATGTCGAGGCTGATCGACTCGATGTGCTCGGGCTCCCGGTGATGGGTCACGGTCGCGTAGATGGCGGGGATGACGAGCGCCACCACCGCCAGGAGCATCATGCTGCCGCCCGTCTCCGCGGCCATGCGGTTGAAGCGGAGCTCCTTGTGCTTCCATCCGCCGAGGAGCATGGCCAGGCCGAGGACCATGAGCATGTTGCCGATGATCGAGCCGGTGAGCGATGCCTTGACTATTTCCATCTCACCCGCGCGCAAGGCCATGAAGCCGATGATGAGCTCGGCCGCGTTGCCGAAGGTCGCGTTCAGGAGCCCCCCGACCCCGGGGCCCGCGTGGTGGGCGAGGTGCTCGGTGGACTCGCCCATGAGACCGGCGAGGGGCAGGATCGCGATGCAGCAGAAGACGAAGACGACGCTCGGCGAGGCGTGGGTGAGCCCCAGCCAGAGGCTCACCGGTACGAACACGAGCAGTGCGTAGAGAAGTCGCTTGCCCTTCATGGCTCTCTCCCCGGCGGCGGCCCCGAGCTTACAGCGGGCGAACGCGAGTCGCCTATAATCCCCCGAACGACCCTTTCTGCCATGCGGCCGCCGGTTCCCGCTCTCAGCCATCCTGCCCTCCTCGCCGCGGGTGCGCCGTGATGGCACGCCTGCGGTTCGGCGACTGGGTGTTCGACGGCGAGAGCCGGGAGCTGCGGGGGCGGGAGCGTGCGGTCCACCTCTCGCCGAAGGCTTTCGACCTCCTGGGCGCGCTCCTGGAGAGCCGCCCGCGGGCGCTGTCCAAGGCGGAGCTCTTCGATCGTCTCTGGGCGGGCACGTTCGTGTCCGACTCCAGCCTCGCGAGCCTCGTCAAGGAGATCCGGAGGGCGCTCGGCGATCCTGCGCGCCGGCCGGGCTTCCTGCGCACCGTGCACGGCTTCGGCTACGCCTTCTGCGGCGAGGCTACCGAGGAGTCCCTTGGCGCGGGACGGAACGGGCGCGGCGCCACCTTCTCATTGGTATGGGGGTCTCGCGAGATCCCCCTTGCCGACGGCGAGAACGTGCTCGGGCGCGCCCTGGACGCCTCGTCCCGGATCGAGTCGGCCGCCGTCTCGCGGCGGCATGCGCGGATCGTTCTCGCCGCGGGTTGCGCCACGATCGAGGACCTGGGGAGCAAGAACGGCACGCACCTCAACGGACGGCGGCTGAAGGGCAAGGCGGCGCTCGCCGACGGAGACGCGATCGTCCTGGGCCCGGTGCGCCTCGTGTTCCGGGTCGTCTCCGCGACGGCCTCGACCCAGACCTCCGCGGGTCCGGGAAGCGACGCCTGATCCGGCTCCAGGGCGCCCGGAGAATCACGAAAACTCCAGGATTTCTTCAGGACTTCCCTCGCGTTTGTCGCTATACTCCCGCCAAAACCAGCGAGCCGACACTGGGAGGTGCGCATGACCGTGCGGAAGCTGCTGCTGTGGGCGTCCCTGGCCGCCACCCTGCCCCTGCGGGCAGGGGCGACCGACGAGGGACCTGGGCGCCACCATGGACAGATCGAGCCGTACGCAGGGCGGTGGCGGACCTGGGTGATCCCTTCCGGCGAGGACTTCCGGGTCCCGCCGCCGCCCTCGCAAGCCCGCACGCGGGCCGAGCTGAGGCGCCTCGAAGACCTGACCCGCCACCCAGACGACGCGACCCGACGGAAGATCGCGTTCTGGGACGCCGGCGCCCCGTCCTACCGCTGGATCGACCTCATCTCAACGCGCCTTCTCGCCGGCACGCCGACGAGCGCCTACCCGCACCGGGTCTACACGTACGTGGCCCTCGCGATGTACGACGCCACGATCGCGACGTGGGAATCGAAGTACCACTACCGGAGGCCCCGGCCCAGCGAGGTGGACGACGACATCCGGACGGCGCTGCCGGTTCCCGACAGCCCTTCGTACCCGTCCGAGCACGCCGCGGCGGCGCAGGCCGCGGCCACCGTCCTCGCGCACTTCCTGCCGGCGGAGGCGGCGTCCTTCCAGGCCATGGCTGAAGAAGCCGGCTGGTCTCGCGTGCTGGCCGGCCTCCAGTACCCCAGCGACTACCAGGCCGGGCTCGCGCTCGGCCGGAAGGTCGCGGAGGAGGTCATCGAGAAAGCGGACGCCGATGGCTCCAGCGCGCCCTGGACGGGCTCCGTTCCGACCGGCCCGTGCAACTGGATCGGCACGAACCCCGGCAACGTCACGGGCCCGACCTGGACGCCCCTCCTGCTGAGCTCTGCGAGCGAGTTCAGGCCCCCGACGCCGCCGGACTGCCACTCGCCCGAGGTGGTGGCCGAGACGGCGGTCGTCCGCAACTTCCCCCGCGCTCCCGTGAACTTCGGGACCAACTACAAGGCCTTCTACTGGCAGAGCCCGGAAGGTATCAACCACTGGCCCTACCGGTACCTCAACCAGTGGCTCTTCGAGGACGGACTCGATCGGAATCCGCCCCGCGCCGCGCGGGCCTACGCCCTCGTCGCCGCCTCGCTCTTCGACGCGTTCATCGCGAGCCAGGACGGGAAGTTCACGTACTGGTACATCCGGCCGAGCCAGCTCGACCCGGCCATCGTGCCCCTCTTCCCGGTGCCGAACTTCCCGAGCTACCCCTCGAACCACTCGACCTTCTCCGCCACCCGGTCCGAGATCCTCGCGTACCTCTTCCCGACGCGGGCGGACTTCATCCGCGCGGTCGGCAAGGAGGGCGGCGACTCGAGGATCTGGGCCGGGATCCACTACCCGATGGACAACGTCGCGGGCGTCGCGCTCGGCAAGTCCGTCGCCCACGCCTTCATCGACTGGGCGGAGAGCGACGGCTCGCAGTAGGGGCGGGCCCCGCCGGCCCAGAGCGGGGCGCCTCGGCGCCCCGCTCTGCGTCCAGTGGCCGAGGCAATCAGCCGAATCAGTCGCATCTACCGGAGGGCGCGCTCCGCCGGGCTAGAATCGGGCGGAGGAGTTCTTCGAGTGATCGCTCTCGTTCTCGCTGCCGCCCTGTCCACGCCCACGCCGGCCGAGGCGCGGGTCGTCGAGTACCTCAAGGCCAACGTGAAGCCCGGCCAGCCCGTGGTGGTGTCCGACCTCTACAACACCGTCTTCACCGCGCCCGAGGAGCGGGCGGTGCTCAACCGCCTCTTCAACACCTTCTTCAAGATGCCCCTCTACCTGGCCCAGCACCTCGCCGCCGCCGGGAAGCCGCCGACGCTCGGCGAGATCTCGGAGCAGTTCCACTTCGAGGTGCCGGGGGAGGCCGACGTCATGCTCCGGATCATGGAGTCGGACCCCCGCATGCCGCGCTTCGTCACGCGCGACGCGGCGACGGGCGAGATCACGAGCGTGGACGTCGACCGGATCCTCGCGCACCCGCGGTTCGGGAAGGCGCTGGAGCGGACGATCACCGGCTGGGAGCGCCGGCCCGCCCCCGCGTTCGCGACGACGACCTACGACGGGAAGCCCCTGACCTCGGAGTCCCTGGCCGGCAAGCCGCACCTCGTCTACTTCTGGTTCACGGGCTGCCCGCCCTGCACGCGGACCGCTCCCCTCCTCGCCGAGCTCGACCGCGATTACGCCGCCCGAGGCTTCCGGATCGTGGCCCTGAACGCGGACCGCGCCCTCGAGCTGCCCACGACCGACGAGGACCGCGCGGCCTACGCGGCCCGGAACGGCTGGGGCTTCACCCTCGCCCACATGACGCCCGACGTGCAGGAGGCCTACGGCGCGGTGAGCGTCTTCCCGACCCTGTTCTTCGTGGACCGCAAAGGCACCATCGTGCGGCACTTCGTCAACTTCCAGCCGAAGACGATCCTCGAGGAGGCGACCCGGGTCGCCCTGGAGTAGCGCCTGGCCGACACCGGCAGGGTCGAGAGGCGCGCCAAGCGCACCGAAAGAGCCTGCCGCGGGAGGTCACTCCGCGCGCAGGACGGCCGCGGGGTCCAGGCGCGCGGCGCGCCGGGCGGGCAGGTAGCTGGCCAGCAGCGCCGCCATGGACAGCAGCCCCGCCACCACGGCGAAGGTAGCGGGATCGGTGGCGCTCACGCCGAAGAGCAGGCCCTGCATGACCCGGGTGAGGGCGAATGCCGCGAGGAGCCCCAGGGTCACGCCCGCCGCGGCCAGCCGCGCCGCCTGGCCCAGCACCAGGCGCAGGACGTCGCCGGCGTCGGCACCCACGGCCAGGCGCAGCCCGATCTCCCCCGTGCGCCGCTCGACCGAACCCGCCACGACCCCGTAGACGCCCACGGTGGCCAGGGCCAACCCGAGCAGGGCGAACCCGCCGAGAAGAGCCATGACGAAACGGCTCGCGGCCATCGAGTCGGAGAGGAGCGCCAGCAGGGGCCGCACGTTGTAGACGGCCAGTTCGGAGTCGAGGGCGGCCGCCTGGCGCCGGAGCACGCCGGCGAACGAGACGGGATCGCCTGAGGTGCGCACGACCAGGCTCACCCAGGACCAGCTCTGCTGCGGGTGCGGCACGTAGATCTCGGGAGGGGCGAAGATCCGCCGGTCGAAACTGCGGACGTCGCCCACCACGCCCACGACCTCGAAGGTGAGGGGATCGCTGTGATCAGTCGTGATGCCGATGCGGAGGCGTTGACCCAGCGGGTCCTGGCCGGGGAAGACCTGGGCGGCCAGCGTCTCGTTCACGACCGCCACGGCCTTCGCCCCTCGACGGTCGCCGGCATCGAACGTGCGGCCCTTCCGGAGCGGGATGCGCATCGTCTCGAAATAACCGGCGGTGACGGCGCGGTACTCCGCGCGCGGTCTCTGGCCGGGTGCCGGCGCGGACCGACCTTCCACGGTGAAGCGCGTCGCGATGTCGCCTCCGAGCGGCAGCGGGGTGATGGCGGCCGCCGAGATCACCCCGGGCATGTGGCGCACGCCTTCGAGCAGCTCGGCGTAGAAGGTGGCGCGCTGGTCCGGCCGCGGGTACCGGGTGTCGGGCAACGACACGGCGAGAGTCAGGACGTTCCTGGGATCGAAGCCGGGATCGACCGACAGGAGGCGACGGAAGCTCTCGAGCAGCAGGCCGGCACCCGCCATCAGCACCAGGGAGAGGGCGATCTCGGCGATGACCAGGGAGCGGGCGCCGGGATGGCGCGCCAGGGCCGGGCTCCGGCCGCAGTCGTGCAAGGCCGCGTGGACGTCGGTGCGCGACGCGGAGAGGGCAGGGAGGAGGCCGAAGGCCACCCCGGTGAGAAGCGAGAGCGCGAGGGAGAAGCCCAGCACCCGGCCGTCGAGCGCGATGTCTCGAAGGCGCGGCGTGCTCGCGGGCGCGAGCGACAGCAAGGCGTCGAGGCCCCAATAGGCCAGCGCGAGTCCGGCCACGCCGCCCACAACACCCAGCAAGATGCTCTCCGTGAGGAGCGCCTGGACCAGTCGCGACCGCCTCGCCCCCAGCGCGGCGCGGATCGCCACCTCCCTCCGGCGTGCCAGCGCCCGAGGCAAGACGAGGTTGGCCACGTTGGCGCAGGCGATGAGCAGGAGGAACGCCACCGCGCCCAACAGCACCAGGAGCGGCCGGCGCAGCTCGCCCACCGTGTCCGCATGCAGCGACTCCACCATCGCTCCCACGCCGGTGTTGTGGTCGGGGTATTCCTTCTCGAGACGCAGGGCGATCCTGGCCAGCTCGGTCCGGGCCTGGGCGAGGCTCACGCCCGACCGGAGACGGCCAATCGCCACCAGGGACCGGTTGCCGCGCTGCTCGCTCTCTTCACCGTCCAGCGCCAGCGGGGCGAAGACTTCGGCACGCTCGACCTCGCGCGGCGGTCGGAAGCCCTGGGGCAGGATGCCGACGACGGCGTGGGGCTGTCCGCTGAGCGTGATACTCCGGCCCACGAGGGTGGGGTCGGCGCCGAGGCGCCGCCACAGGCCGTCGCCGAGGACGGCGGCGCGCTCGCCACCGGGCCGGTCCATATCCTCCCGGAGCAACTGGCCTCGCCCCGGCGCCACGCGCAAGGCCTGGAAGAAGCTCGCGGTGACCTGCGCCCCCTCTATGCGCTCCGGACCGCCGGGCCCAGCCAGGGTGAAGTCAGCCGCGCGCAGCGCCGCGATCGACTCGAAGCTCCGGCTCTCGCGTCGCCAGTCGCGGTAGTCTGGATACGAGATCACGCCGGGCCGGCCGGGCTGGGCTCGCGTCGCCCCGCGGATCATGACCAGCCGGTCGGGCTCGGGGTAGGACAGGGGCTTGAGCAGGACGCCGTGCACCGCGCTGAACATCGCGGTCGTGGCGCCGACGCCGAGGGCGACGGTGAGAACGGCGAGCGCGGTGAAGCCGGGGCTCCGCACCAGCCGCCGTGTCGCGTGACGCAGGTCGTCGAGCAGCGTCTGCATGCGGGCGCTCCTGTCTACGCCAGGGCCAGAGGATCAAAGGACGTGCCAGGGCCGTCCCCGAGGGAAGCCGCGGATCGGGAACGACTTCAGGCCCGGGTGGGGGCGGCGGGTGCGCCGGGAGCGTCCGTTTGTGGCACGCGGGCGTCCCAGGATCGTATCGATCTCAGGGCGCCGTGGCGGCGCCTTCAGCGCAGCTTCTGCCAGAGGAACGTGTAGGCGAGCGCGTTCATGTGGGCCGACTGCTTGTTGTTGGCGGCGCCGCCGTGGCCGCCCTCGATGTTCTCGTAGTAGAGGACGTCCTGCTTCGCGTCGAGCATCCGGGCCGTCATCTTGCGGGCGTGGCCGGGGTGGACGCGGTCGTCGCGCGTCGAGGTCATGAAGAGCGTCGGCGGGTACTTCACGCCGTCCTTCAGGTTGTGGTACGGCGAGAAGGTCCGGATGAACTCCCACTCCTCCGGGTCGTCGGGGTTGCCGTACTCGTCCATCCAGCTCGCCCCGGCGAGGAGCACGTTGTAGCGCCGCATGTCGAGGAGCGGCACCTGGCAGACGACGGCCCCGAAGAGGTCGGGCCGCATCGTCAGCATGTTGCCCATCAGGAGCCCGCCGTTGCTGCCGCCCTCGATCCCGAGATGGGGCGTCGTCGTGACCTTTCGCCGGACGAGGTCCTCCGCCACCGCGATGAAGTCCTCGTAGGCCTTGTGGCGGTCGGCCTTCAGCGCCGCCTTGTGCCACCGCGGGCCGAACTCGCCGCCGCCGCGGATGTTGGCGACGACGTAGACACCGCCCTTCTCGAGCCACGCCGAGCCGACACCTCCGCTGTACCCCGGCACCATCGGGATCTCGAACCCGCCGTAGCCGTAGAGGAGCGTCGGGTTCTTCCCGTCGAGGGCGAGGCTCGCGCGGGCCACCTGGAAGTAGGGGATCTTCGTCCCATCCTTCGAGACGGCCTCGTGCTGGCTCACCTCGAGGCCGGTCGCGTCGAAGAACGCCGGCAACTGCTTGAGCTTCGCGGGTGCGCCCTTCCCCACCGTGCCGAAGGAGAGGCTCGTCGGGGTCAGGTAGTCGGTGACGGTCATGAAGTAGTCGTCCGACTCCTCGTCGTCCACAGCACTCGCGGTCACCGTGCCGAAGGCTGGCATGCCGGGAAGCGCCTCGCGGGTCCACTTGCCGTCCTGGCGCGTGCGCACGTAGACGCGGTTCTTGACGTTGTCGAGCTCGTTGACGAGGACGTGGTTCCGGGTCGGGCTGAAGCCGGCGAGGGACGTCCTCTCCGTCGGCTCGAACAGCACGTCGAAGCGCCGCTCGCCCTTCAGGAAGCCCTCGAAGTCGGCGGCGAGGAGGGCGCCGGCGGGATAGGTCGTCCCGCCGACGGTCCAGTCGTCTCGCAGCTGCGAGGAGGAGCAGGTCGCGGCAGACGGAGGCGTTCGCGCTGTCGGGCTTCTCGATCTTGACGAGCTTGCCGTCGCGGCGCAGGAACAGCTCGTTCGTGAAGAACGTGATGTTGCGCAGCACGAAGTCGCGCTCGAAGCCCTTCGTGTGGTCGCGGATGGCGACCACCGAGACGTCCTCGGCCTGGCCCTCGTAGACGGTCTCCGCCTTCTCGAGCGGCGTCTCTCGCTTCCAGACCTTCGCGATGCGCGGGTATCCGGAGGTGGTCAGCGAGCCGGGACCGAAGTCGGTCCCGACGTAGAGCGTGTCGGCGTCGAGCCAGCCGACGTCGCTCTTGGCCTCGGGCAGGAAGAAGCCGTCCTTCACGAACGCCATCGACTCGAGGTCGAACTCGCGGACGACGCTCGCGTCGGCCCCGCCCCGGGACAGCGCCACGAGGCACTGCTTGTACTCCGGCTTCAGGCAATCCGCGCCGTGCCAGACCCAGTTCTCCTTCTCGGCCGCGGCCAGCGCGTCGAGGTCGATCACCGTCTCCCAGGCGGGGTGCTCCTTGCGGTACTCGGCGAGCGTCGTGCGCCGCCAGAGGCCGCGCGGGTTCTTCGCGTCGCGCCAGAAGTTGTAGTACCAGGGCCCGAGCTTCTCGACGTAGGGAATGCGCGCGTCCGAGTCCAGGATGTCGAGGATCCGCTTCTCGAGGGCCGCGAAGCCGCCCGTCTCCAGGACCGCGGCGCTCTCCGCGTTCCGGGCCCGGGCCCAGTCGAGGGCCTTCGCACCCGTCACGTCTTCGAGCCAGAGGTAGCGGTCCTCGGGGGCGGGCGCCTTGGGCGCGTCGCCGGCGGCGGCGGTTCCGGCCGCGCTCATGGCCAGCACGAGGGCGAGGGCGAGTCGTTGCATCGAAGGTCCTCCCGGATCATCTGGGGTAGCGTCTCCTGCCCGGCGGCGGCCCGCCGGGCGAACATGATAGCCCGGGCCGGCCGGGGCCTCAGTCTCCGGCCGGACGCGCCCGCAGGTACTGGACGGGCCATCTCGCCTTCGCACCGAGCGCGCGGGCGGCGTGCAGGGGCCAGTACGGGTCGCGGAGCATCTCGCGCGCCAGCAGGACGAGGTCGGCCTTCCCGCCGGCCACGACGGCCTCGGCCTGCGCGGGCTCGGTGATCATCCCCACGGCGCCGGTCGCGATGCCCGCCCGCTCGCGGATCGCTTCCGCGAACGGCACCTGGTAGCCCGGCGCCACCGGGACCTTCGCGTCGGGCACGGTCCCCCCGCTCGAGCAGTCCACGAGATCGACTCCCGCCTCGCCCAGCTCGCGCGCGAGAACGATCGACTGCTCGAGGTCCCAGCCGCCCTCGATCCAGTCCGTCGCCGAGATGCGGGCGAGGACCGGCCGCTCGACGGGGAAGGCCTCGCGCACCGCGCGGGCCACCTCGAGGGGCAGCCTCATGCGGTTCTCGAGCGGTCCGCCGTACTCGTCCGTCCGGCGGTTCGTGAGCGGGGAGAGGAACTGGTGGAGGAGGTAGCCGTGCGCCATGTGGATCTCGACCACCTCGAAGCCGGCCTGCTCGGCCCGACGTGCGGCGTCGCGGAAGGCGCCGACGATTCCGGGAAGGTCGTCGGTCGAGAGCTCGCGGGGGACGGGGTGACCCTCGGCGAACGGCAGCGGGCTCGGGCCCACCGGGGGCCAGCCGCGCGCGTCCTCGCCCAGGGGCCGGCCCCCGCGCCACGGCGCGTCGGTCGAGGCCTTGCGCCCGGCGTGGGCGAGCTGGAGGCCGGCCACGGCGCCCTGCTCCGTGATGAAGCGCGCGATGGGCGCCCACGCTTCCGCGTGCGCGTCGGACCAGATCCCGGTGTCGTCGGGGCTGATCCTTCCCTCGGGCCGCACGGCGCTCGCCTCGGCGATCACGAGAGCAGGCGCCGCCCACCGCGCGGCTGCCGAGGTGCACGAGGTGCCACTCGGCCGGGAAGCCCTCTCGGGCCGAGTACTGGCACATCGGCGAGACGGCGATGCGATTCCGGAGCGTCGTCTCGCGCAGCCGCAACGGAGTGAAGAGCGCGCTCATCGGCGGGCTCAGCGTCCCAGGACGCCGTCCAGGACCGGCTCGAGGAAGGCGCGGGTCGGCAGCCAGCGCAGCGTGCAGACCTCCTCCCAGCACGTCGAGTCGCTGCTCACGCAGCGCCCGACGTCGCTGTCATCGAGGCGCTGGTCCACTTCCGCGCACGCCGCCACACCCGCGGCGGCCCGGCACACGTGCAGGGCCACGAACGGGCGCGGGATGCGGCCGCCCCCGGTGCGCCCGATCTTGCAGGCTTCGTCCGCAGTCGCCGACACGTGCCACCGGACCGTGGGCGACCGCCGGTACTCGTCCATGATCCAACGGTGCAGCGCGGCCCCCGAGGCGTGCTTTCGGCTCACCAGGACCCCGACCTGCAGCGAGGCCGACGGAAGGGTCTCGCCCGGCGGAACAAAGACGACACCCGACACTCCCTGCCTCGACCAGCTCGTGGCCTCCTCCAGCCGGACGCCCTCGAAGGTCATCTCGTGCGGCAGGGGAGGCTCTTCCGAGCATCCGCCCGCCCACGCGACGGCCAGGAGGAGCACCGCCCTCGGAACGGAAGCCGCGGCGCACGGCACCGCCACGCTGGACATCACCCACCTCCGACACCGCGCATCGTATCCCAGGGCCATCGAGATCGAGGGGCTCCGGTTGTGGGCGCACCTTCGAGCGGCTACCCTACCGGCCAGCCGTCTCGAGAACGGGAGGAGGCTCAGATGGCCGGCGCGGGAGAGGGTGATCTGACGACCCGGATCCACCACGGCCTAGCGTCCGGCCTGTCGTGTGACGCGATCGTCGCCGATCTGGTCAAGGGCGGGCTCTCGGGGCCGTCCGCCGAACGACTGGTCGACCGCGCACTGGCGGAGCGGGACGCGAGCGCTTCACCCCGAGAGCGCTCGGCCGACTCCGCGAAGGAGTATCCGGGCGGGCGACGCGCCATGGTCTGGGGTGCGTTCTGGCTCTCGCTGGGCAGCTGTGTCACCGGCGCCACGTACGTTTTCGCGAAGGCCGGCGATCCGTACGTTCAGTTCGTCCTGGTCTACGGCCCTGTCGTCGCCGGCGTCCTGGCCTTCGCACGTGGCCTCCACCTCTGGTGGGGGACGTTCGCCGGTCCGTTTCCGTGGCGGCCGGTCCTCGTCGCCGCGGCCCTGCCGGTCCTGGGGACCCTCGTCCTGGTCCATGGGACGGCGTGGGTGAGCGCCCGCCAGCGCGCCGAAAGGGCGGCGGAATGGGAGCGAAGCGAGCGTGCCGAGCGCGCGAGGCAGGAGGACGAGGCCGCTGCCGCCCAGCGCACTGCCGCCGACCAGGCTCGCAGCGAGGCGCAGGCGGCACGCGTCCGCGCGAGGCAGGAGGACGAGGCCGCTGCCGCCCAGCGCGCTGCTGCCGTCCAGGCTCGCAGCGAGGCGCAGGCGGCACGCGTCCGCAACGCGCTGGCGACGGTGCGCGCCTCGGAGGACCCCACGGTCCTCTGCGACGCCGCGCTCCTCCTGGGTCGGAGCGGCCGGCGGGAGGCCGTCCCCGACCTCGAGGTCCTTGTCCGCAACCCCGGCTACACTCGGGTCCAGGGCTGCGCCGCGGCCGCTCTCGTCCAGCTCGGGGAGATCGACACCGCCCTCGCCTTCTACGTCGAGAGCGCCGGGAGCGCCGACCCCGACCTTCGCCGGTCCGCGTTCACGGGCTTCGGCGAGATCGGGCTCCGGGCCGCCCCGGTGGCGCTGCCGTTTCTCGCCGAGGCGCTGCATTCACCCCACTGGGACACGCGCTACCTGGCGGTCGACACTCTCTCGAAGCTGGGCCCCACCGCCCGGCCGCTTCTCGAGGAGGCCCTCAGGGACGCCCAGAAGGACATCCGGGAGCGGGCTACCCGCGCGCTCGCTCGGGACGAGCGCCGGTGAGCGAACGTGGTCCTCGCTTGAGGCGACCGGCGTACCGCCGATCGTTCAGCTCGCCGACGGCTTCGCGGGGGGCGCCTCGAGCTTCTTCCTGAGGGACTTGATCGTGGCTTCCGGAGCGCTGGCCCGGGGGCAGCGACTCGGCGTACGCGAGCGCCTGCTCGAGGGCCTCGCGCGAGGCCGCGGCGTCGCCCTTCGCGGCGAAGATCTCCGACCGGGTCTGGAGCACGCGGACGCGGCGCGGGCCGGCGACCTTCGGCAGCGCACGGTTCGACGCGGCGAGCGCCTCGTCGGCCTTCTTCATCTCGAGGTAGGCGACCGCGAGTCGCGCCGGCGGGTTGTAGTCGTCGGGCA
Source organism: uncultured Acidobacteriota bacterium (assembly GCA_963697835.1). Taxonomy (GTDB): domain Bacteria; phylum Acidobacteriota; class Vicinamibacteria; order Fen-336; family Fen-336; genus DATBSL01. Next base: position 107,926 of record CAVOPG010000004.1, read on the forward strand.
GGTCGTTCTCGGATGCCTGCAGCATCGGGACGGCCCGCTCCGGCTGCCGCAGCTCCAGGTAGGCCGAGAGCCGGTGCGAGTCGAAGACGGCGCGCTGCTCCGGTGTCTTCGCCGCGGCGGCCTGCGCCTCGAGGAAGGCCGCCCATCCCTCGGCGTCCTTCGTGGCGCCGGCCGCGTCGCCCGCGTCCTTGCGGGCCTGGATCAGGGAGAGGTAGCTCGTCGAGACGTCGTCGGCGGCTGCGCCGAGGCCGGGAGTCGGCCAGCGTCTCGCGCGTCGCCGTCTCCATCTCGGCGAGCGCTCCCGCGCGGACCGCGTCCTCCTTCCCGAGGTCGAGCGCGCAGGCGAGCCCGCTCCGCGCCACCATGACCGACGCCGGCGAACCCGACAGGCGGGGCAGGGCCTCGCGGGCGAGAGCCAGACACTTCGCCTCCTCGTGGAGCGACTGGTGGAGGAAGAGAAGGGCGCCGACGGCCCGGCCATAGGGCGGCCAGACGCTCGGCGCCTGGTCGAGGGCCTCGCGGTAGGCGGCCGCGGCCTCGGCGTCCTTCCCCTCACCGCTCCGGCGGTCGGCCCGCAGGAGGGCGGCCTCCGCCGGGGAAGAAGGAGCGGCGCCCGCGACGGTGGCGCGCGCCTCGTCGAGGAAAGCCCCCATCTCGGCGACGGTCATGCCGTCCACCCGCTGCATCACCACGGACTCGTCGGCGGCGTTCAGCACGTAGAAGGTGGGCAGGGCGTCCAGGGAGAGTCGCTCCAGGTGCGCCGCGTTCTTCTCTTCGTCGACGTTCAGTTCGAGCCAGACGAACTGTCCGGCGCGGCTCGTGAGGGCGGGGTCGGTGAAGACGAATGCCCTCATCGAGCGGCAGGTGTGTCACCAGGGGGCCCAGGCTTCGATGAAGAGCGGGAGCTTCTGGGCCCGCGCCTCGGCCAGGGCTTTCGCATAGTCGTCGGCGACGAAGGAGAGGACCTTCTCGGGGCCATCGGCGGCGGCGGGGGCCGCGAGCAGGCCGAGGGCGAGAGCGGCGACGGGAATCGGGATGCGCATGCACGGTCTCCTGGGTGCGGCGACCACGGCCACGCTACACCCCGGCCCCGGGAGGGTCAAGGCTCAAGACGCTGGGGTGAGGACAGTGCAGACCGACGCACAGATCGGCCCGCCGATGTTGAAGGTGGCGGCGGCGCGGGCGTCCTGTCACCTGCAGCTCTTTCGGCGCCCGACCCTGCAGCTGCCAGGCGCACCAGCCGATCATGGCGACACCGGTGGCCCCGATGGGGTGGCCCTTGGCGATGAGGCCGCCCGAGGTGTTGATGCCGCACTCGCCGGCGGGCGCCGCCTTGCCGTCGACCCAGTAGCGCGCGCCCTTCCCGTAGCCCGCCTTGCCGATGACCTCGGTGCCGATCGCGCCCATGACCGTGAAGCAGTCGTGGAGCTCGGCCACGTTGACGTCCTTCGGCGAGACGCCGGCCATCGCGTAGGCCCCGTTCATCGCGGCGTAGGCCCCCTTCGGGCGCAGCACGTCGCGGCCTTCCTTCTTCAGGGGGTCGGTGGCCTGGCCCCAGCCGGCGATCCTCACGCAGTCCTTCTTCGAGACGCCGAGCCGGGCGAGGCCTTCCTCGGTGGCGACGATCAGGCCGGCGTAGCCGTCGGTGATCTGCGAGCAGTCGAAGGTCTTCAGCCGCAGTCCGTCCGCGATGTAGCGGTTGATGCCCTCGATCTGGCAGGCCTTCTCGACCGTGAGGTCCACGTTCCGCATCTGCGCGTAGGGGTTGTGCTTCGCGTTCCGGTACTCCTGGACCGCGATCGCGGCGAGGTGCTCCTCGGTGTAGCCGTGGGTCCCCAGGTAGGCGTCCATCACCTCGGCGAAGAGGTGCGGGAAGACGAAGACCTTGCCCGGCCGCTCGTCCGGGTGGGAGAAGTAGCCCAGCACCTTGCCCACGAGCTTGCCGTCCATCTTCCCGTCGGCGTCGCGCATCTTCTCGTAGCCGACCGCGATGCCGGCCTCGCCGAGGCCGCACTGCAGCTTCTGGATCACGGAGAGGACGGCCTGCCCACCCGAGGCGCAGGCGTTCTCGACCGACTCGATGGGCTTCGCGCCGAGGCCGGGCACCTGGGCCACGAGGCCGGCGAGGAGGCCCTGCTCGTTGAGCGAGATGTTGCAGACCGCGCCGATCGAGGCCACGTCGAGGGCGGAGGCGTCGATCCCGATCTCCCGGCACGTCCCGGAGACGGCGTTGGCCACGATCTCGGGCACGGTCATGCCCATGAGCTTGCCGAACACCGACTGGTGGTAGGCGGCGATGTAGACGGGCTTCACGAGACCCTCCCGCACGGACGCCTCGATTCAAGATTCAAGATCTGACCCCTACGTGCCCACGACGACGCCGCCGTCCACGGAAAGGCAGTGGCCGGTGACGAAGGAGGCCTGGTCCGACGCGAGCCAGCAGTAGGCGTTCGCGACGTCCTCGGGCTGGCCCATCCGCCCGAGCGGCGTCCTCCCGACCATCGAGTCGAGGATCTTCGGCGGCATCGAGCTCAGGATCTCGGTGGCGACGAACCCTGGGGCGACGGCGTTCACGCGGATCTTGTGCTTCCCGAGCTCGCGGGCCCAGGTGCGGGTCATCCCGATCACGCCGGCTTTCGTAGCCACGTAGTTCGTCTGGCCGAAATTCCCGTAGAGGCCCACCACCGACGACGCGCTCAGCACGACGCCCCCGCCGCCGCGGATCATGTGGGGCACCGCCGCCCGCGTGCAGAGGAAGACGCCCTTGAGGTTCACGCCGAGGACCGCGTCCCACGCCTCGTCGGTCATCGTGCCCGTGACCGCCCCGTCCTTCCACTGGACGAGCTGGGCGTCGCGCAGGATGCCCGCGTTGTTGACGAGCACGTCGATGCGGCCCCATCGGCCGACGATGGCGGCCACCCCCGTCTCGACCGAGATGGCCTCCGCGACGTCGACGCGGGCGAAGAGCCCTTCCCCACCGGCCTGCCCGATCTCCTCGACGAGCCCCGGGCCTGCCGCCGCGTTCACGTCGAAGCCGGCCACCCGGCAGCCCTCGCCGGCGAAGCGCACGGCGGTGGCGCGCCCGATGCCGGCGGCCGCCCCGGTGACGATCACGACCTTTCCCCGCAGGCCGGTGTCCATTGGAGCCAGTCTACAGCAGCCCCTCGATCGTCTCCCGGCTCGGCACTCCCGGACACGAGACGGTGGCCGCTCCCCACGAAACCGCCGTCTCGAGGACCTTCCGCGTCGGCCGGCCGAGGGTGAGGCCGTGGACGAGGCCCGCGGCGAAGACGTCCCCGGCCGCCGTCGAGTCCACGACGGGTACTTTCGGCGCGGGCACGGAGACCCGTTCGGACTTGCCGAAGGCCTCGGCTCCCCGCGGGCCGCGGGTGACGACCACCAGCCGCAGCGTCTCCCCGGCGATCGCCCGTCCCGCCGCCCAGGGGTCGGCGAGGAACGACGGAGGGAGGTCCGACTCCGAGCCGACGAGGACGTGGGCCGGCCGCGATCCCGCCTCGAGCGGCGGGACGTGGGCGACCACGAGGCTGCGGACCGCCGCCTCCGACAGGAGCTCGCGCACGTCGAGATCGCGGCTGCGCACGTAGACGGCGTCGGAGGCGAGAGAGGCGAGGCGCTGCGGCGGGCCGGGCTCGCGGCACCGGTTGAGATTGACGATCGTCCGCTCGCCGCCGGGGTCCACGAACACGAGCGAGCGCGTGCTGTCGCCGGGGACGCGGACGACCGCCGAGACGTCGATCCCCGCCTCCTGCAGCTTCGCCAGCAGCCACTCCGCGACCGCGTCGGCGCCGACCGGGGCGACGAGCGTGACCTCGTGGCCGGCGTGGCGAAGCGGGATCGCGGTGTTCGCCCCTCCCCCTCCGAGGCGGAGCCTGCGCGCGGCCGCGTCGAGGTGGCGGCCCGGAGCGAGGGGCTGCACCAGCTTGAAGACGTCGTCCTGCGCCACCGATCCCACGACGACGATGCGCGCCAAGGCTCTTCGCCTCCATTCCGACGTGAACGGCCTCTCGCGGGCGGGAGGGAGCTCTTCCCACGGATTGTAGCCCGCGGGAATGGGGGAGGCCTACGGTCGGGCGCCGGGTCCGGTCGCGGCCTCGGCCGCCTCCCACTCCGCGCGAGACGGAACGCGGCCCTTGTCGTGGGCGTAGGCGGGGGAGTCGATCGTGCGGATCCGGCGCCCGTACTCCTCGTTCGCGATCGCGTTCCTCCAGTGGCCGGTCGTCCGCGCGAGGAGCGTGCCGCCGACGAAGAGGCCCACGACGAGGGCGGCGTATGCCGCCGGCCGCACCGCGCGTCGCCACGGCGCCGGCGTCTCGACCCGCAGCGCACGCGGGACCGGGCAGGCGGCGACGCAGGAGAGGCAGCCGAAGCACTCGTCCGAGCTCACGCGCGCGAGCCTCGCCACCGGGAGGCGGGAGGGGCAGGCCTTCGTGCAGAGGTTGCAGTCGATGCAGGAGGGGGGATGTCGCGTGACCTTCAGCGGCGAGAGGAGAGAGAGCGCCCCGAGGAGCGCCCCGTAGGGGCAGAGGTACCGGCACCAGAAGTACGGGACGACGACCGAGAGGCCGAGAAGGCCGAGGAGCGCCTTCAGGGCGAACGGCGAGAGCCTCTCGAAGAAGTACAGCATCTTCACGTCGGCCACGCGGTTGTAGGGCGAGTCGAGGAAGTCGGCGACCGCCGCCCTTCCCATCTGGAAGAAGACCGCATACACGAAGAAGGCGAGCAGCAGGTACTTGAGCGAGCGGAGAGGCAGGTCGAGGGGGCGCGGCAGGCTCAGCGTGCGGCGGAAGAGGCGCCGCGAGAGCCCGGCCAGCATCTCGGAGAGCGTCCCCACCGGGCAGACCCACGAGCAGACTGCCTTCTTGGCCAGGAACGAGATCCCCAGGACGAGGAGGAGGACGACGAGGCCGGCGGGGTGAACGGGGTGGACCTCTCCGGTGGTGACGAGATGGCGCAGGCTCAGGAGCGCGGCGATCGGCAGGAAGGCCTCGACCCCGGGCGGGCGCGCGCCCACGGCCCGCCCGGCCTCGAGGCCGTGCACCCAGCGCACGAACTCCCCGCCGATCCAGAGAACGGTGAGCAGGAAGGCGGCCTGCACCACGTGGCGCGACCACTCGATGCGGCGGCGGCGGGCGCGCAAGGCCTTTCCCGTCAGGACTCCAAACGTCACGGTTCAGTTCTAGCGGTTCACCCGGCCGGGGGCCATGACGGGCGTCATGCGGGTATCCGGCCGCCCGGAGACGCTGGCCAACGGCAGTAAAGTAGCCACGCCGGGCCGCCTCGGACAGCGACGGCAGGCGGAGGAGGGTTTCGATGTCAGAGGACATGTCGCGTCGCGGTTTCCTGGCCGGGCTCACGGTCGGAGGAACGGCGTTGGCCCTCGAAACGGCGGCGGGCGCCGACGCCGTGGTGCAGCCGGTGCACCCTCGAGTGGAGGTCCCGCCCACGGGGGGACCGATCAAGATCCTGCTCGTGGCGAAGCTCGCTCCCGACGAGATCGAGACGATCCGCCGCGCGGGCCGGAACGTGGAGCTCATCGTCCCGCGCGACGACTCCCAGACCCTGACCGCGGCGGCGGAGGCCGAGGTGATCCTGGGCGAACCCCCCGCCGAGGCGATCCGGGCCGCGCGGAGGCTCAAGTGGGTGCAGCACTGGGCGGCCGGGGTCGAGAGGCTCCCCCGGGAGCTGATGCAGCACCCCTGCGTGCTCACGAACATGCAGCGGGTCTTCGCCCCCGTCATCGCCGAGACGGCCTTCGGCCTCCTGCTCGGTCTGACCCGCGGCCTCGTGCAAGCGTCGGTCCCGAACTTCCGGCTCCACAAGTGGGAGCGCGGCGGCAGCGTCCCCCTCGACGACCTCTACGGGAAGACGCTGGGCGTCGTCGGCCTCGGCGGGATCGGCACCGAGGTCGCCCGCCGGGCCCACCACGGCTTCGGCATGAGGGTCCTGGCCGTCGACCCCAAGCCCATGCCAAAGCCCGAGTTCGTCGCCGAGCTGCGGGAGCCGGCCTGGCTCCCCGAGATGGTCCCGCAGGTGGACGTCCTCCTCAGCTCGGCCCCCCACACCCGGGAGACGGTGAAGCTCTTCGGCGAGGCCGTGTTCCGCGCTCTCCGGAGGACGGCCTACTTCATCAACGTCTCGCGGGGCGCGCTCGTCGACCAGGAGGCCCTGGCGCGGGCCCTGAAAGAAGGCTGGATCCGCGGGGCCGGGCTCGACGTGACCACCCCCGAGCCCCTTCCGCCGGAAGATCCGCTGTGGGATTGCCCGAACCTGGCCATCACCCCGCACAACTCCAGCGCCGCCCCCGTCCGCCAGGTGCGCATCGTGGCCCTCGTGGCCGAGAACGTGCGCCGCTACTCGACCGGGCTGGCGATGCTGAACGTGGTGGACAAGGAGCGGGGGTACTGAGAGTGCCTCAGTAGAGGCGGAACGCGAGCTCCTGCGGGACGCGGGCGGCGACCGGCGCGTCGCCGCGCCGCGCGGGCTCGAACCGCCAGAAGGGCAGGACGCCCAGGACCGCGGCCTCGTGCGCGGCGTCGAGGGAGGCCTTGATCACCGGGCGGTGGAGCCTCCCATCGGTGCCGACGACCGCTTCGAACCCGACCAGCCGCTCGACGCGCATGTGTCCCGATGGGTCGCGATAGGTGGGGTCGACGGACAGCAGCCGCCGCGGCCAGGCCACGACCCTCCGCGCGAGCTTGTGCTCGGCGTCGTTCGCGTCCGGCAGCTCGCTCGCCACCTCGGACGGCGCCTCGCCCGGGGGGCGGTCGAAGGCCGTGCCTTTCGCGCGCAGGTAGGCTTCCGGTGTCAGAAGCACCTCGTCGATGCGCGCCGTGACGTCGGGGGTCACCGACCCCGGGGGGAGGCCGGTGAGGACGAGCTTGGTCCCCGGCTCGAGGCGTTTGCACTTCACTCGGCGCTCGCCGACCCTGGGCAGGCCCAGGTTCTCGAGCGCGAAGCGCGCCGTTCCATTGTCGAAGGCGACGCTTCGTATGCGTACGGCGACGTCGCAGTCGCCGGTCAGACCGGCCCCGGCCTTGAGGGTGATCGCCCGCTCGTTTCCCCGGTGCGCAAGCACGCGCAGCGCACCCTCGTAGGGGCGGAGCAGGGGGGAGAGAGGCGTCGGAGCGGAAGGAGGGCCCTTGGGGCCGGCGGTCTTGCAGGCCGGCGCGAGGAGGGCGAGGAGCGCGAGGCCGTACCACGAGCGGGTCATGAGCCATTCTACGACGGGCCTCCCGACCGCCAGCGATGTCATTCGAGGTCAGGGGCGCGGGGGGAGAGTGGCGCCCCGGTCCACCTTCGAGAGCAGTTCCCGGGCCGCGCCGGCCATGAGTCCGATGTCGCTCGAAGCCTGGAAGAACCGGAAGCCCTGGGCGATCCTCCGGTTGATCTCGACCGGATTCCCGGTGGGGTATCCGACGGGGACGCCGTGCCGGCGCCCGGCCTCGAGGACTTTCGTGAGCGCCTCCTCGACGATGGGATCGGTGGTGCGCCCGCCCACGCCCAGGGAGAAGGACAAGTCGTTCACGCCCACGAAGAGGACGCCGATGCCCGGCACGGAAGCGATGGCCTCGATGTTCTCCACGGCCTCCTTCTGCTCGACGATAACGACGACGAGGACGTTCTCGTTGGCAAACCGCACGTACTCCGGCCCGCCCATGCCGTAGCGGGAGAGGGCGAAGGCGGGGCCGAAGCCCCGGACCCCGAGCGGCGGGTACCGGCAGGACGCGACCGCCCGCTCGGCCAGCTCCCGCGTGCTCGTGAACGGGAAGACGACACCCAGGCTGCCCTCGTCGAGCACGCGCTTGGCGAGCCAGATCTCGTTGGCCGGCACTCGCGTGATGGGGACGGCCCGAGCTCCCCGGGTGGCGAGGAGGATCGCGCGCAGGCTCTCGAGCGTGATGGGGCCGTGCTCCATCTCGATCCACAGGAAATCGAAGCCGGCGTTCGCGAGGGTCAAAGCGGTGTCCACGTTGGGGACGGTGACGGTCGCGCCCACGACCGGCCGCCCCTCGAGGAGGGCCTTCTTGAGGGCGCTCTCGCCGGGGGCCGCGGCCTCGCCCGGAGGGGGGGCCTGGTACTGGGCGGCGGCCCCCGCCCCGCGAAGGGCAACGGCCAGCGCGAGAACCAGGACGCGGGAGGGACTCGACATGTTCCACCTCCCCTCGGCGCCATCGGGCACCCAGGAGCCGCGCCAGTATGCCGCCGTGGGGTCTCCGTCGGCAACCGGAGTAGCGCCGTTGCGTGGAGCGGGATATATAGGGTGAATGACGCGCCTTCGGGGGCATGGATGAGCGAGACAGCCAAGACGAGCCAGAAGAGAGCGGCCGTGTGCGGCGCCGGTGGCTTCATCGGCAGCCATCTCGTGAAGAGGCTCCGGAAGGACGGCTACTGGGTCCGCGGCGTCGACCAGAAGCCGGCCGAGTTCTCGCCGACGGCGGCGCACGACTTCCAGATCCTCGATCTCCGTGAGGAGAGGAGCTGCCAGGCGGCCGTCCGGCATCCAGACGGCGGGACCTTCGACGAGGTCTACCAGCTCGCCGCCGACATGGGCGGCATGGGCTTCATCCACTCCGCCGAGTGCGAGATCATGCGGAACAGCAATCTCATCAACGTGCACATGACCCACTCGGCGGCGGCGGCCGGGGTCAAGCGCTACTTCTTCTCGTCGTCGGCCTGTGTCTACCGCAACATGAACCCCGACGAGCCGGAGCTGAGCGAGCCGGAAGCGTACCCGGCCCTGCCCGACAACGAGTACGGCTGGGAGAAGCTCTACGCCGAGCGCGTGGCCATGGCGTACGGCCGGCGTCACGACATGGTCGTGCGCCTGGCCCGCTTCCAGAACTGCTACGGGCCGGAAGGGACCTGGCGGGGAGGCCGCGAGAAGGCTCCCGCCGCCCTCTGCCGCAAGGTCGCCGAGACCGGGGACGGCGGCACCATCGAGGTCTGGGGCGACGGGACGGCGACGCGGGCCTACACCTATGTCGACGACATGGTGGACGGCATCGTCACCCTGATGCAGTCGGATCTGGAGGGCGGCGTCAACATCGGCCGGCGCGAGTACGTCTCCGTCGACGAGCTCGTCCGACTGATCGCCGGGATCGCGGGCAAGAAGATCGCCATCCATCACGTCGAGGGCCCGGTCGGGGTCAAGGCGCGCAACTTCCGTGTGGACCGCATCGGGGCCATCGGCTGGGAGTCGAGGGTGTCCCTGCGCGAGGGCCTCTCGCGTACGTACTCGTGGATCGAGGGCCAGGTCAGAGCTCACCGGCCGCAATGACCGCGCCAGGCTGGGACTACCTGATCGTCACCGCCGCGCACGAGGCCCAGGCCGCGGCCTACCGCGAGCAGCTGGGCTGGCGGCGCGATCTGGGCTTCATCCCCCACGTGCGCCACGTCCTCACGATCGCCGACCCGGACGGGCGGCGCGTGGGCAGCGGCGGGAGCACGATCCACTGCCTGCTCACGATCCTCGGCCGGGAGCTCGGCAACCGGCGCGAGCGGCTCCCTGCCCCCGAAGCCTGGGGCGAGGCGCTCCGGTCCCTGCGCGTGCTGATCATCCATGCCGGCGGCGATTCGCGGCGGCTGCCCGCCTACTCCCCCTGCGGCAAGATCTTCGTTCCCGTCCCCGGCGACTCCGACCGCGTGCTGGGGCTGACCCTCTTCGACCGCCAGCTGCCCACCTACCTCCGGCTCCCTCCCGGCGCGGAAGGCCGGGGACAGGTCGTGATCGCCACCGGCGACGTGCTGCTGACCTTCGATCCGGCCCGGGTGCGGTTCGATCGGCCCGGGATCACGGGCCTGGGCTGCCTCGCGAGCCCCGACGTCGCCAAGGACCACGGCGTCTTCTGCGCGGGCGCGGCCGGACGCGTGCTTCGGTTCCTCCAGAAGCCGACGCCGGCCGAGCAGGGCGAGCAGGGAGCCCTCAACCGTCACGGGGAGGCGATTCTCGACATCGGCGTGATGAGCTTCGACGCCGAGGCGGCGCTCCGGCTCGTGGGGCTCTGCGACGTCCTCGCGACCCCTGGCGGAGAGCTGCGCTGGCGCGGTCCCCTGGCCACCGCCTTCGAAGGCTGGGGGCTCGACTTCTACCGCGAGGTCTGCTGCGCGCTCGGGGAAGAAGCGACGCGGGAGAGCTACATCCGCGCCGTCCAGCGCGCCGGCTCCGCCTTCGGGAGGGCTGAGCTCGAGGACCTCTTCCAACGCCTCTCGGGCATCCCGTTCGGGCTGGATCTCCTGCCCCGCTGCGGCTTCCTCCACTTCGGCTCCACCCGGCAGCTGATCACCAGCGGCAGCGATCTCATGAGCATCGATCGCGGGACGTCACACCACCACTCCTGCCTGCAGATCAACAACGAGCTCGTCGACGGTGGGATCACGCTCGGGCGCAGCTCCTGGATCGAGGGCTGCCGCATCTCGGCCCCCCTCGATCTGGGGGGCGACAACGCCGTCGTCGGTGTCGACGTCGAGACGCCGTTGAAGCTGCCGGCGGGAGCGGTGCTCGACGTCCTGCCCGGCCGCACTCGCGGTGGGGAGCCGACCTGGTTCGTCCGCTGCTACGGCTGCGACGACGTTCTCCACAAGCCGATCGACGCCGGCGGCTCGCTCGCCGGCCGGCCGCTCGGCGAGTGGCTCGAGGCGATGGACGCGCGGGCGGAGGACGTCTGGGACGCCGCCCAGCCGCCGGACGCGCGCTCCGTCTGGAACGGACGCTTCTTCCCCGCCGTGGCCCGGAACCGGGACGGCGCGCGCTGGCTCTGGCTCCTCGATCCCGCTCGCGCCAGTTCCGAGGAGCGTCGGGCGTGGCGGGCCGCCGATCGCTACAGCTTCGCCGAGATGCTGGGCCTCGCCGACCTCGACTCGTTCCACGAGCGGCGGCTCGTCCACCGGGCCGAGGAGCTGCGCCGCTCCCTGAAGCACCTCTTCGGGAGGGAGAGCGAGCTCTCGGCTCGCGAGCTGGCGCTCCTGTGGCGGCGTCTCGACCCGCCCCGCCGCGAGCGGTGGCTCGCCGACGTGATCCTGACCGCCCATGCGGAGCACGCCCGCTCGAGTGCCGAGGACGGCCTTGAACGGCTGGAGCTGTCGCGCATCCTGCACGGCCTCGGCACGGCCATCCTGCGGCTCGAAGACGCCGCCCCCGGCTGCGGTGCCGATCTCCTCCAGCGCGTCGACGCGCATCTCGGCCCCGCCGAGCGGCAATGGCTGCGGTCGCTCGGCCTCGAGCCCGGCCTCCACCCCGGCGCGTGGGCGGAAGCGGCGCGCGAGGCCGCGTTCACCCACCTCGGCCGGGTGATCGTCCGCAGCACGGAGCGGGCGGCCGGCCATCCCCGGAACGCCCTGCGCAGCGACGAGATCATCTGGGGACGCGCCCCCGCCCGTCTCGACCTGGGCGGGGGCTGGACCGACACTCCACCGTACGCGCTCGAGCACGGCGGCTGCGTGATCAACGCCGCGGTCGACCTCAACGGTCAGCCGCCCATCCACGCCTACGCGCGCGTCATCCCCGAGCTCGAGGTGCGGCTCGTCTCGATCGATCACGGCAGCCGCCTGGTCGTGACCACGATCGAGGCCCTCGCCGACTATCGCGAGCCGACGAGCCAGTTCGGCATCGCCAAGGCGGCATTGGCGCTCACGGGCTTCTCGCCGGCCCACGCCACGTGGCCGGCCGGGGTCTCCACCCTGCCCGAGATGCTGCGCCTCTTCGGCGGCGGCATCGAGCTGACGACCCTGGCGGCCATCCCGAGCGGCAGCGGCCTCGGCACGTCGAGCATCGTGGGGGCGGCGCTCCTGGGCGTCCTCGCTCGCCTGGTCGGCCGGACGACGACACCGCGCGAGCTCTTCAACGGCGTGCTGCAGCTCGAGCAGGAGCTGACGACCGGCGGGGGCTGGCAGGACCAGATCGGCGGCGTCGTCCCCGGGGTGAAGATGATCACCACCGAGCCCGGGATGATCCCCGACCCGCGGATCCACTTCGTCCCCGGCGATCTCCTCGATCCCCGAGCCTCGGGCGGGGCGACGCTCCTCTACTACACGGGGCTGCGGCGGCTGGCGAAGAACATCCTCCAGACCGTGGTCGGCAACTATCTCGACCGCGACCGCGCCGGGATGGAGACGCTCCGGCAGCTGCACGCCTTCCCGCCGCAGATGGCGGCGGCCCTCGCGGCGAAGGACGCCTCCCGCTTCGGGCGGCTCGTCGACGTGGCCTGGAACCTCAACAAGGAGCTCGACCCCGACTCGACGACACCCGAGATCGACGGGATGCTGGAGAGCGTCGCCCGGCACGTGTCCGGCGCGAAGCTCCTGGGAGCCGGGGGCGGCGGGTTCCTCCTCGTGGTGGCGAGGTCGCCCGCCGATGCCGACGCCGTGCGGCGCCGCCTCACGTCCGAGCCGCCCAACCCGCGAGCCCGCTTCTTCGACTTCGCGGTGGCCGACCACGGCCTCGTCGTGACGGTCTGCTGAACTTCACACGGGGTTCCACTCACCGCCCTCGGCCGTGGTCGGTGGTCGGCACGCTCTTTCGGCACTCGCCCGACATTGGCTTCGCTTTCTCTTCACTTTCCCCTTGACAAGTTCCAGAAGCCCATCCGCAAGCCGTCCCTGACCTGCTCCAGAGTACGCGTGTACGGCACGCAGATAGACCACGAGCGTCGCCATCAGCCCGTTCCTCTTCGAGCGAAAGTCCGCCGCATAGCGCACGCCTATTGCGACCCCAGGAGGTCACGAAACGCCTGCCTATATTGTCGGTATGGAACGCACTCACTCGCTGACGTCGTTCTCCGACGACCAGCTGCTCCATCGCCTGTCGGATCTGCTCGGTCAATCCCGTCGCGACGAGGCCGATCTCGTCGCTCACATCGGCGAAGTCGACTCGCGCCGGCTCTACGCCCGGGAAGCCTCTCCCTCGATGTTCGCGTACTGTACCGAGGTCCTCCACCTCTCCGAGGCCGAGGCCTACCTCCGGATCGCCGCCGCCCGCGCCTCGCGAGAGCATCCCCTCCTCCTGACCATGCTGGCCGACGGGCGGCTGCACCTGACGGCCATCGCAAAGCTGGCGCCGCACCTGACCGTGGAGAATCGGGAGGCTCTCCTGAAGCAGGCCGCCCACCGCTCGAAGCACCAGATCGAGGAGCTCGTAGCGGAGCTTTCGCCCCGTCCGGATGTTCCGGCGGTGATGCGGAAACTGCCCGGCCGCCGGGACGGGACGACGTCGTCGGAGGGAGTTGCTTCAGTCGATCGCCAACTCCGTCCGGACCGAGTTGGCGTGCGCGAGCCCGAGCTGCGTCTGGACGGAGGTGCGGCGGCCGGGTTCGAACTCCGTCCGCACGGAGCGGCAGCGCTCCCAGGGTCTCGGCCCGCGGTGGTCGAGCCCCTCGGCGCCGCCCGCTACAAGGTCCAGTTCACCGCCTCCGCCGAGCTTCGCGACAAGCTCGAGCGACTGCGGGCCCTCATGCGCTCCTCGGTGCCCGACGGCGACCTCGCCGCGATCGTCGAGCAGGCCGTCACCGAGAAGCTCCAGAGGCTCGAGGCTCGGCGTTTCGCCCAGACCCGGGCGCCGAGGAAGACTCTCTCGGAGAGCGAAACCTCCCCCAAGACGCGCCGGATCCCGGCCGCGGTGAAGCGGGCCGTGAACTTGCGGGACGGAGGCCGATGCCGCTACGAGGACGAACACGGGAGACGTTGCACGGCGCGCCGGGGGCTCGAGTTCCACCACCGCTACCCCTTCGGCCAGGGCGGTGACCACTCGGTCGCCAATGTCACCCTCGCGTGTCGATGCCACAACGGTTACCTCGCCGAGGTCGACTACGGCAGGGAGGCCATCGCTCGGCATCGCCGCCCGGAGACCCGTCCGTTGAAGCCCACGCCGTCTCCGTCGCCGTGACGACCGTCGGTCGAGCGAGTGCCGGGTCGCCACTGGCCCGCCGGTCGCCTGGAGCAAGGACGCTCACACAGGTCGGGCCCGCCCGGCCGGCATCAAACCTACAAGCGTGCCCATGCCACCAGTCCGCGGGGCTCCGCCCCGCCAGGCCCCCCGGTTGCCTACTTGCTCGCGGCCCGGTCGAAGAGCTTCTTGTAGTCTCCGTACCCCGCTTCCTCGAGCTTGGCGAGGGGGATGAAGCGCAACGCCGCCGAGTTGATGCAGTAGCGGAGGCCAGTGGGCTTCGGGCCGTCGTCGAAGACGTGTCCAAGGTGGGAGTCGGCGTGGTGCGAGCGCACCTCCGCGCGCACCATCCCGAGCGAGCGGTCGCTCCGCTCCGCCACGTTCTTCTTCTCGAGGGGCCGCGTGAAGCTCGGCCACCCGGAGCCCGAGTCGAACTTGTCGAGCGAGGAGAAGAGCGGCTCGCCGGAGACGACGTCCACGTAGATCCCGGGCTCGTGGTTGTCCCAGTACTCGTTGCGGAAGGCCATCTCCGTCCCGTTCTCCTGCGTCACCTTGTACTGCAGCGGCGTGAGCGTCTTCTTGATCTCGTCCTTCGTCGGCTTCACGAAGCTCCCCTCCTTCCCGTCCCCCCACCCCTTCCCCGCGTTCGCGGTCCCGCTCGTCCCGGCCGCTGCCGGGCCGTGCTCCGCCTCCTTGCCCCAGAGCGCCGACAGCCGCCGGTCGCGCCCGCATCCCGCGCGGTACGTCATGTAGCGGAGCGGGCTCTTCTTGTAGAAGTCCTGGTGGTAGTCCTCCGCGGGGTAGAAGGCCTCGAGCGGGACGATCCCCGTCACGATCGGCTTCGGCAGCCGCCCCGACGCCTCGAGGGCGTGCTTCGACGCCTCGGCGGCGAGCTTCTGCGTCTCGCCGTCGTAGAAGATCGCCGTGCGGTACTGATTCCCGCGGTCGCAGAACTGCCCGCCGCCGTCGACGGGGTCGACGTTCCGCCAGAAGATCTCGACGAGCTGCTCGTAGCTCAGCCGGGCGGGGTCGTAGCTCACCTGCACCGACTCGGCGTGACCGGTCGTGCCCCCGGACACCTGCTCGTAGGACGGGTTCTTCACCCGGCCGCCCGCATAGCCCGATACGACCGACACGACGCCGGGCACCTTCTCCAGCGAAGACTCCATGCACCAGAAGCAGCCGCCGGCGAAAGTGGCACGGGCGAGGGTCGACGGGGGCGGCGCCGCGGCCCGGGCCCGGGAGAAGGGGCCGAAGAGCCAGAGCGCCCCCAGCGCCAGGCCAGCGGAGAAGACGGCCATGCGGAGCTTCATGCGTTTGGACCTCTGCCAGCCATAAACGTCGCCGATCTCCAGGTCATTCCGCAAGGGGGGGGCCGGGGGGATGTGAAATCTCCTCGTCCGGGATGGCGGCCGAGCGTCGCGATCGGGTACGATTTCCTCGAGAGTTCCCCGCGAGAGGAGACGGGCGCGATGAGCTCGGACCGGCCCGCGAACTACGGCGAGTCCAGCCACGGGCTGCGTGGCGACTACCGCCGCATGCGGTCGGACTACACGGTCGAGCAGGACTACGACGCCTACACAGACGCCCAGCAGGAAAGGTGGCGCCGCCTCTATCACCGGCAGATCGAGCTCGTGCCCGGCCGCGCCTGCGGGGAGTACGAGGCGTCCCTCCACGCGCTCGACTACGCCGCGGGCATCCCCCGCTTCGAGGTCGTCAACCGCCAGCTCGGAGAGGCCACCCGCTGGCGGCTGGTGGCGGTTCCCGGGCTCGTGCCCGATCTCGTGTTCTTCGAGCACCTCGCGAACCGCCGCTTCCCGGTGACGTGGTGGATCCGCGAGGAGCACGAGTTCGACTACATCGTGGAGCCCGACGTGTTCCACGACTTCTTCGGCCACGTGCCGATGCTCTTCGACCCGGTGTTCGCCGACTACATGGAGGCCTACGGGAGGGGCGGGCTGAAGGCGGAGGGGCTCGGCTCGCTCCAGTGGCTGGCCCGGCTCTACTGGTACACGGTCGAGTTCGGTCTCATCCGCACGCCGAGGGGCCTGCGCATCTACGGCGCGGGGATCCTGTCCTCCCCCAGCGAGATCGACCACGCGGTCCACAGCCCGAGGCCGCGCCGCCTGGCCTTCGACCTCCGGCGGGTCATGCGGAGCCTCTACCGCATCGACGCGTTCCAGGAGACCTACTTCGTGATCGAGAGCTTCGACCGGCTCTTCGAGGCGACGCGACCGGACTTCGCGCCGCTCTACCGCGAGCTCGCGATGCTCCCCGAGCTGGAGGCGAACGCCGTCCTCCCGGAGGACCGGCCTGTCGCCTGAGCCCGCCGTCACCGAGTCGTGGGAGCTCCCGAACCGCCTCCCGCGGTGACCCGGGTGCCGCCCCGCCGTTTCGTGCTACGTTCAACCGCGCGGCGGCCCGGAGCGGCGGCCGCGGGAGGAGTTCGGGCCATGACCTTCGCGACGCTCGCTCTTGCCGCCCTCTTCGCCGGCCAGGCGTCGGCCTCCCAGGCGCCCCGCGCGTCGGCACCGGCCGCTCCCGCGAAGGTCGTCCCGATGGCCGTCCAGGTCCAGGCGGCGAGCGATGACGCCGTGGTGCGGAACTGGGCGAAGGAGCTCCGCGCCGCCCTCGAGGCTCGCAAGGACGAGTTCCGCCCGGCGCGGCCGGGGGAGAAGCCGGAGTTCGTGGTGCGCATCGACTCGGTGGGGAAGGAGCAGGACGGCACGCCGGTCATGAACGGCGCCTTGATCCTCGGCAAGACGACCAAGCCATTCAACTACACGTTCAAGGACGTGCGGGTCGAGGCCGAGAAGCTCGCGCGCAACCTCCGCAAGTACGCCGATCAGATGAAGGCCGCGCCGGCCGGGCGCTGACACGCCGGCCCGCCGTCACGGGGGGGGACCTTCGGCGTCCGCCCCTCCTCGACGAGGAGGCGGCGAGATCGCGCGTCGAGACGTAGCGGCTCGCGGTCAGGGTCTCGGCGGTCGTGCCTCGCTGGAAGGCCCGCTTCCCCGTCGCCATCTCGTAGAGGCTCAACGACCGAGGAGCCGATCGAGGAGGGACTTCGGCCGCGGGCAGCTGCAGCGCTTCTCCTCCGGGATGCCGCTCATCACCTGCTCGACGTGGCGGCCGCAGCCCACCCAGGTGGGCTTGCCGCAGCGGCTGCACTGAATCCGGGTGCACATCTTCGCCGGCCATTGTCTCACGGAAGATCGCCAACGCCGGTCGTGCCCGGCGGGTGGCGACGGGATGACGAGGAGCCCGTGTGGTGTCCGGTGTGGTTGACCTCGCCTCGGGAACGAGCATAGTGTCCTCGCATGGAGAACGAGGGGGAAGGCCGACGGGCGTTCGTCAAGGCGGTCGCCGGTCTGGCCGCAGTCTCGGCCTGGCCGGCGGGGGCCTTCGCGTCGAGCCGGATCAAGTTCGCCGTGATCGGCCTCAATCACGGCCACATCTACGGCCAGACCGAGGCGGTCATCCGGGGAGGCGGCGAGCTCGTCTCCTTCTTCGCTCCGGAAGACGACCTCGCCGCCGAATACGCCAAGCGCTTCCCGCAGGCGAAGCGGGCACGCGAGGAGCGCGAGATCCTGGAGGACCCGTCGCTGAAGCTCGTGCTGAGCGCGGCGATCGCCAGCGAGCGCGCGCCGCTCGGCGTGCGCGTCATGCGCCACGGCAAGGACTTCATGGCGGACAAGCCGGGCGTCACGACCCTCGAGCAGCTCGCCGAGGTGCGGAAGGTCCAGGCGGAGACGAAGCGCATCTACTCGATCTGCTTCAGCGAGCGCCTCGAGAACCGCGCCACGGTGAAGGCGGGCGATCTCGTGAAGGCGGGGGCGATCGGCGACGTGATCCAGACGATCGGCCTCGGACCCCACCGCCTGAACGCCCCGACCCGACCGGCCTGGTTCTTCGAGCGGGAGAAGTACGGCGGGATCCTGTGCGACATCGCTTCCCACCAGTTCGACCAGTTCCTGTTCTTCACCAGGTCGACGAAGGCGGAGGTGGTGGCGGCGCAGGTGGGGAACGTCCACCACCCGCAGTACCCGGGCCTCGAGGACTTCGGCGACGTGATGTTGCGCGGCGACCGCGGG
The DNA here is from genome assembly GCA_963697835.1 of uncultured Acidobacteriota bacterium. GTDB lineage: Bacteria > Acidobacteriota > Vicinamibacteria > Fen-336 > Fen-336 > DATBSL01. Next base: position 125,917 of record CAVOPG010000004.1, read on the forward strand.
GCGGGCTACATCCGCGTGGACTGGTTCACTCCCGACGGCCTCGCCACCTGGGGCGACGGTCGGCTCACGATCCTGGGCACCGACGGGTTCATCGAGATCCGCAAGAACATCGACCTCGGCGGGCCTCGCGAGGGCGGCAGCCATCTCTTCCTCGTGGACGCGAAGGAAACCCGCTACGTGGACTGCCGCGACCAGGCGCTGCCGTACGGGGAGCAGCTCGTCTCGGACGTCCTCGACCGGACCGAGACCGCGATGTCGCAGGCGCACTGCTTCCTCGCGACCGAGCTCGCGCTCACCGCCCAGAAGTTGGCCCGGCGGGTGAGCTTCGCCGCGTGAGCGCCGCCACGACGGACCCTTGTCCGGGGCTTCGATCACGGAGGAGCGGACCATGACGACGAGGACCGAGATCTCGCGCCGGAAGGCGCTCAAGGTGGCGGCGGGGGGGATGGGCGCGACGTCGATTCTCGCCGCCGGCTTCCCGGCGGTCGTTCCCGCGTCGGTCTTCGGGGCCACGGCTCCCAGCAACCGCGTCAACGTCGGCGCAATCGGCACCGGGCGAATCTCGCGGACGCACGACATGCCCGGCGTCTGGCAGTACGACACGGCCCAGATCGTCGCGGTCTGCGACCTCGACGGCCGCCGAATGGAGGACGCGAAGGTCCTCGTGAACGGCTACTACGCGAAGAAGACGGGGAAGCCCTTCGACGGCGTCAAGGGCTACCTCGACTACAAGGAGCTGCTCCAGAGCCGGGACGTGGATGCCGTCCTGATCAGCACCCCGGACCACTGGCACGCGCTCATCGCGATCACGGCGGTCGAAGCCGGCAAGGACGTCTACCTGCAGAAGCCCACCTCGCTCACCATCGCCGAGGGCCGAGCCCTCTCCGACGCGGTCCACCGCACGGGACGCATCTTCCAGATCGGCAGCCAGCAGCGATCCTCGCCCCAGTTCCGCTACGCGGCCGAGCTCGTGCGCAACGGGCGCATCGGCCGGCTGAAGACGGTCTACGTCGGCCTGCCCGGCGATCCCTCGGGCGACGAAGAGCCGGAGATGCCGATCCCGAAGGGCCTGAACTACGAGATGTGGCTGGGCTCGACCCCGTACGTCTACTACACCGAGACGCGCGTCCACCCGCAGGAAGGCTACGACCGGCCGGGCTGGCTGCGGTGCGAGCAGTTCGGGGCCGGCATGATCACCGGCTGGGGGGCCCACCACGTGGACTCCGCCCACTGGGGCATGGGGACGGAGTACACGGGGCCGGTCGAGATCTCGGGCTCCGCGGAGTTCCCGAAGAGGGGCCTCTGGAACGTGCACGGTCCATTCAAGACCGAGGCCCTCTACGCGGACGGCGTGCGCATGGTCATCAGCGGCGACTTCCCGAACGGCATCAAGTTCGAGGGGACCGAGGGCTGGGTGTTCGTCTCCCGCGGCAACGAGTCGGTGACCGCGAGCGACCCGGTGGCGAAGCTGAAGGACGCCCAGGCCCTGTCCGCCAGCGATCCGAAGATCATCGCGTCGGTCATCGGGCCCGACGAGATCCACCTCTACGAGAGCAAGGAGCACCACGGCAACTGGCTGGACTGCGTGCGGTCCCGGGCCACGCCCATCGCGCCGGTGGAGGTCGCGCACCGCTCGTGCTCCGCCTGCCTCCTCCACCACATGGCGATGAAGACGAGAAGGAAGCTCTACTGGGACCCGCTCCGGGAGCGCTTCAAGAACGACGACGAGGCCAACGCCATGGTGTCGCGCCCCCAGCGCTGGCCCTACGGCATCGGCTAGAGCCGCTCGGTGGTGAACATCCGCCGCGTCTCCTGGGTCATGAAGCGGCGCTCGAAGAGGCGATAGGTCACGTCACGGGACAGTGACGGTGGCCGTGGGGCCCTTGCGGCCCGTCGTGTCGAAGGCGGCCACGCGCACGACGCGCCCGAGCGGGATCGGTCCCTTGACCTCGGGGCTCTTCACGCTGGGCTCGCTGCCGTCCGTGGTGTAGCGCAGGACGAAGCCCGGTATCTCGAGGCGGCAGCGCACCTGGCCGTCGACCGTCTTCAGGCCGGGCTTGGGGATGCGATAGCCGTACCTCTCCCGGTCCAGCCGGGGCAGCTCCCGCTTCCCGAGGACGTTGACGAACTCGGACCAGGCGTCACGGAAGAGCGTCGCCGACTTGGGCTCGTCGCTCTCCCGGGCCCACGCCGGGTCTTCGGCCCAGGCCCGTTCGGCCAGGCCGAAGAGCTTCGGCACCAGCTTGTAGTCCAGGCGTCCGTCGGCGCTCAGGGTCTCGGACCACAGGTTGCCCTGGATCCCCAGGACGTTCGATCGACCGTAGTCCGTCAGGCGGTCCTTTCCGACGAAGAGGGCACGGTCGAGGGGATTGCCCCGTTGGTCCAGGCGGACGTTGCGGTAGTAGTTGAAGGGGATGAACTCGAACGGCTTCTTGAGGTCGACGTAGCCGCCCCAATCGAGGCCGGGCTCCTCCGGGTTCTGGTTCCAGGCCAGGTCGAAGTACAGGTTGCTCACGGGACACAGGACCACCTTGTAGCCGCCGTTCGCGAGCCGGTAGGCCAGGTCTTCGGCGCCACCGCCGGGGACGTTGTTCCAGACGTACGCGCGCCAGCCCCGGTCGGCGAAGCCAGGGTTGGGGATGAGCTTCGCCTTGCCGTCGAGCCGCGTCTTCCGCACGCCGATCTCCTCCCAGCCCGAGAGGGGGATGCCGTGCGCCTTCAGGATCTCCGCCGCCCGCCCGTAGAAGAGGAACCAGAAGTCGTCGACGCTGCCCAGGCCGTGCTCCTTCATGTAGGCCCGCACGGCGGGCGACCCCTCCCAGACGCCGCCGGGAACCTCGTCTCCTCCCATGTGGAGGTTGCGCAGGGGCACGCCCGCTTCCCGATGGAGCTCCACGAGGTCCTGCACCACCCGCTCGACGAAGGCGTACGTGGAGGGAAGGGCCGGGTTCATCACGTTGTCGTGGTAGAGCTGCGCCGAGGTGTACGAGGAGCGATCCTCGGGGTCGCTCAGGAGGAAGCGCTTCGCCCCTTCCGTGTCCCCGGCCTGGCTTAGCGCCCGGAAGCGGGCCTCCATCGCCTTGATCGCGGCCCGGGCGTGACCCGGCATCTCCAGCTCGGGGATCACCTCGATGTGCCGCGCGGCGGCGTATCTGAGGATCTCGCCGTAGTCGGCCACGGACAGGAACCCGCTCCCGTAGGGCCGGTCCACGTCCGGGCCGGAGCCATAGGCCGGCGGCAGGAAGCGGCTCGAATCGAGGGTGTGCCCGCGCCGGGAGCCCACCGAGGTCAGCTCGGGGAGGCTCGGGATCTCCACGCGCCAGCCTTCGTCGTCCGTGAGGTGGAAGTGGAAGACGTTGAGCTTGTAGCGCGCCAGGAGATCCAGCGTCCGGAGCACCGACGCCTTGGGCTGGAAGTTGCGCGCGACGTCGAGGAAGAACCCGCGGTATCCGAAGCGCGGCGCGTCCACGATCGTCATCGCGGGGAACGCCAGGCCCCTTGCCGGGGTGGCAACCACAGGCAGCAGGCACCGCAACGACTGGAGGCCGTAGAAGACGCCGGCGGGCGCCTTGCCCCGGATGCGGATGCCTTCCCGGGGATCGACCACGAGCTCGTAGGCCTCGGGCGAGCTCTGGCCCTCGACCGCGCCGGTCTCGAGACGCAGCGTGGGCGCACTTACCTTCGCCGCGGGTTTCGCGAGGTACGGACGCAGGTATTCGATGGCGAAGGCGGCCTCCGCCTGCAGCTCCGGTGGCGCCGACACGGCCGGCAGGGCCTCGAAGCGCAGCTCTCCCTCCCGCTTCCGTAGCGACAGCGGGGTCGGGAAGACGGGAGGCAGGGCCGAGAGGGGGATGTCGCGAACCGCCTCGTCGAGCGCGTACTGGGCCTGGGGCGTCACCACGCGAGGATCCCGGCCCTGCTGGGGAGGGCGCTCGAACGGGACCGCGACGTAGTCCACGAGCGGGAGTCCCCGGGCCGGTGCTTCGTCGAAGACGACGTAGGGGCCCGTCGGAGCGAAGCTGATGTTGACGAGAAGGGGCGTCAGGTACTCGAACCGGACGGTCTTCCCCGGCGCCACCCCCGGGAAGCCGGCGCCGGGAACGATCCGCTGCAAGTCGCCGGTGACGCGCTCGATTACGACCCCGCCCTCCACGGTTCCCGGCAGGGGCTCGTGCATGGCACTGAAGTAGATGGCCCAGCCGCGGCCGGCCAGGGGGGTGGCGGCCCGATTGGTGAGCGTGAAGGCAGCCCGCGAGGCCCCCTCGTCACTCGCTCCGCGAAAGACGTCCTCCTTCAACTCCCATTTGAGCTGAAGCGCGGTCTGGGCCGAGCCCGGCGAGGCCGTGAGAGCCAGGAGGATCATGGCGGATAGAGTCTGTCGCATGGTCTGCATTTGACACCTGCGGCGCTCCCGTTTCAAAGGCCCTCGACGCGACGAGTCGGCGCCGGGGTGATTGCACTCTGATTCGAATCTGGTCTAGCGTTGCGTGTGACCGAAGGGCTGGATCGATCGAATCAGGGGAGGTCGGCATGGGCGTCGTCTTCGCTGCATTGTTGGTCGCGCTCTCGCCCGCAGGCGGAGCCTACGGACAAGAGGCGCCATCGGGGACGGATGCGTGCAAGGGCGTCGCGCGAATCGAGCTGCCGGACGCGAAGATCGTGTCGGCCGGGACGGTTCCCGCCGGAGCTTTCACGCCGCCGGCGAACATGACTCCGTGGCTGGTGGGCGATCCCTCCTTCTACAAGACGCTGGCCGCGTTCTGCCGCGTCGTCGTGAGAGCGACGCCCAGCGCGGATTCCAACATCCAGATCGAAGTGTGGATGCCGCTGGAGAGCTGGAATGGGAAGTTCCGGGGCCAGGGCAACGGAGGGTTTGCCGGGGAGATCGGCTTTCGCTCGATGGGGGCTGCCGTGGCCCAGGGGTACGCGACGGCGGGAACGAACACGGGTCACTCCGGAGGAGCGACGGATGCGAGCTGGGCGCTCGGTCATCCGGAGAGCGTGACCGACTTCGGGTACCGCGGGATCCACTCGATGACCCAGATCGCCGGCGCGGCGATCAAGGCGTTCTACGGCAAGGGTCCGGAGCATTCCTATTTTGCGAGCTGCTCGAACGGGGGGCGGCAGGCGTTGATGGAGGCGCAGCGCTTTCCCGGGGACTACGACGGCATCCTCGCGGGGGCACCAGCCAACTTCTGGACGCACCTGCTGACGAAGGCGGTCGCGGACGCGCAGGCGACAACCCTCGATCCGGCGAGCTACATCCCCGCCAGCAAGCTCCCGGCGATCGCGAAGGCGGTGAATGCCGCGTGCGATGCCCAGGACGGCGTGACCGACGGAGTGGTGAACGACCCGAGGCGATGCCGCTTCGATGCGGCGACACTCCTCTGCCAGGAACGCGATTCGGACGCGTGCCTGACGGCGCCGCAGGTGACGGCCCTCAAGAAGCTGTACGAGGGGCCCCACGACTCGCGCGGGCACGAGATCTTCCCGGGATACGTGCCGGGCGCCGAGGAAGGCGACGGGGGCTGGGGGCCGTGGATCACGGGCCCGGCGCCGGGCAAGAGCCTGCTGTTCGCTTTCGGCACCGGCTATTTCGCCAACATGGTCTACGAGCGAGCCGACTGGGACTACCGGACCGCGAACATCGAGCAGGCCCTGAAGGCGGCCGAGGAGAAGACGGCGCACAAGCTCGACGCGACGGACGCGAACCTGGCCGCCTTCAAGTCACGAGGGGGGAAGCTGGTTCTCTACCACGGCTGGAACGACCCGGCGATCTCGGCGCTGAACACGATCGGCTACTACGACAGCGTGGTGAGCCGGCTGGGACGGCCGGAGACGGATGCCTTCGTGCGGCTCTACATGGTCCCGGGGATGCAGCACTGCGGCGATGGCCCCGGCCCGAGCTCCTTCGGGCAGTCTGGCGCGGCGCCATCGAACGACCCTCGGCGCGACGTCTTGCTGGCGCTCGAGGAGTGGGTCGAGAAGGGCAGCGCCCCGTCCGTGATCGTCGCGACGAAGTACGTGAACGACGATCCAGCAAGGGGCGTGCAGACGACGAGGCCGCTCTGTCCCTATCCGCAGGTCGCAAGGTACAAGGGCCAAGGCGATCCCAACGACGCCGCCTCTTTCGTCTGCGCGCCAGCAAGTCAGTGAGGGCGGGGGTCAATCGACGAGGCTGAAGCCTCCCTTGAGGCGGATGTCGCGCGAGGAGGCCCCGACGAGCACTTCGAAGGCGCCGGCCTCCGCGACCCAGTCCCCCTTGCCGGGGTCGAAGAACGACATGGCGGACGGGTCCAGAGTGAAGGTCAGGGTCCGGGTCTCGCCGGGCTGCAGCATCACGCGACGGAGTCCCTTCAGCTCCTTCTCCGGGCGAGCCAGGCTCGACTCCACGTCGTGAAGGTAGAGCTGGACCACTTCGGCCCCGGCACGGGTGCCGCTGTTCCGGACCTGCATGCTGATCTCCACCGTGCCCGCCCGCCTTCACCGTCGGCGTGCTGATCGTGAGGCCGCTGTATTCGAACGTCGTGTAGGAGAGCCCGTACCCGAACGGGAACAGCGGCTCCTCCTTGCGCGAACCCGCGGTAGCCGACGAAGATGCCTTCCCCGTATGCGACGTGCAGGTCCTCGCCGGGATAGTGGCCGTAGGCCGTTCCGTCCTCGATCCGCCGGGGGAAGGTGACCGGGCAGCTTCCCGGAGGGGACGGCGATGCCGAAGAGCAGGTCGCCCACCGCGTGGCCCGCCTCCTGCCCGCCGTACCAGGCGTAGAGGACGGCCGGAACGTGCTCGATCCAGCGGGTCATGGCGATCGGTGCGCCGGCGGCGACCACCACCACGATGTTCCTGTTCACGGCCGCCACCGCTCCGACGAGATCGTCCTGGCCGGCCGGCAGGTCCATCGAGGCCCGGTCGAAGCCCTCGGATTCCAGCCGGGACGAGTAGCCCAGCACCATCACCACCGCATCCGATCGGGCGGCCAGTGCCACGGCTTCATCGCGCGCGACTCGCGCCTCGGCGCCCGCGTCCTCGCCTTCCATCGCGACGCCCAGGGCGTAGCTCACTTCGATGCGGGCGCCCGCGGCCTCCTTGATGCCCGCGAGGGGCGTCACGGCGTCCTTCGGACGCACCAGGGAGCTGCCGCCACCACCCGTGCGCGCCACCGCGGCGCCAGGTCCGATGACCGCCAGGGAGCGGATCTTCGCCGAGTCGAGCGGGAGCAGGCGTCCCTCGTTCTTCAGCAGGACCATGCTCTCGGTGGCCGCCCGGCGCGCCACCGCGCGGTGCTCCGGCGTTTCCGCTTCCCCCCCGCCGGCGTGCGGGTGGTCGAAGAGTCCGGCCGTGAACATGACGCGCAGGATGCGGCGAACGCTTTCGTCCACCGCGCTCTGCTTCACCTCCCCCGAGGCGACGGCGGCCAGCACCTTCTCTTCGGTCAGCCATCCCCCGTCGTTGCCCGCCTTCCGCGTCGCCGGCCGGGCGAGCCAGCCGCGCATCCTCTCGCCGCCGGGCATCTCCAGGTCCATGCCGGCGTCGATGGTCCCGGCGGTGCTGTACGTGCTGCCCCAGTCGGAGATGACGAAGCCCTTGAAGCCCCAGCGCTTCCTGAGCGTCTCGGTGAGCAGGAACGGATTCTCGGCGCACCACTGGCCGTTCACCTTGTTGTAGGCCGACATCACGGCCCAGGCACCAGCCTCTTCCACCGCCGCCCGGAAGGCCGGAAAGTAGATCTCGTTGAGCGTGCGGACGTCGATCTTCTCGTCGATGCGGTGGCGCTCGAACTCCTGGTTGTTGGCGGCGAAGTGCTTGACCGAGGGGATGACACCCTCGCCCTGAACGCCCCGGACGTAGGCGACGCCCATCCGTGCGGCCAGGTAGGGGTCCTCTCCGTAGCCCTCGAAGTTCCGGCCCCAGAGCGGCGTGCGGCTGATGTTCACCGTGGGCGCCAGGATCATGTCCCGCCCCAGCGCCTTCACCTGCTGCGCGATGACGCGGCCCTCGGCCTGGACCAGGTCGACGTCCCAGCTCGACGCCATTCCGATGCCCGCGGGAAAGGCCGTGGCGTAGACCGGGGCCGTAGCGGCCGCGCTCGTGACGGCGGACGAGCCGGCCCAGTTGCGCACACCCATGGGGCCGTCCGCCATCTTGATGGCGGGAATGCCGAGGCGCTCGTTGGCGCAGCTCTCCATCCAGCCCGAGCCGGCCAGCATGCGCGCTTTCTCCCCGGGGGTCATGCGCCCCAGCAGATCCTCCGTGCGCTGTTCCGCGGTGAGCTGCGGGTTCTTGTAGGCCGGGGGCGACGTGTCGCCGGGCGCCTGACCCGAGAGCGCGATCCCCGACAGGGTGAAGACGGCGACGAGGCCAAGGAGCTGAAACAAGCGAGTCATCGTGACCTCCGTGGCGAGCCGTGTTACTTCAGGCCCTCGATGAGGTACAGCTCGGAGAGGTTCCGGATGAACGAGTAGGCGTACGACTTCCCGTCGGCGCTGACGGCGAGATAAGGGAGGCGTCCGACGCCGGCCGGGTCCGGGGGCACGAGCTCGTGCAGCAGCTCCCGGCGACCCGTGCCGAGATCCAGACGATGGACCTGTAAGACCAACCCCCGCATTCGGGCGAGATGGAGCGAGCGTCCGTCCGTGCTCCAGCCGATGGGCCACTCTCCCGGCTCGATGCCTGGGAGCGGCCGGGACTCGCCGCCGTCGATGGGTTGAACCAAGGCCTTCCCGCTCCGGAGGACCGCAACCAGGGAACGGCCATTCGGAGAGACGATCGCTGCGACCATCCCCTCGGGACCGATGGCGCGAGGATCACCGCCGTCGACGTCCTGCGCGTAGACCTTGGAGGCGCCTTGCGACTCGGCGGCAAAGAGGAGGCGGAGGCTGTCGGGAAACCAGCGCGCCCCCCAGATAGGTCAGGCCAGGCCGAGTCAGGTCCTTGGCCTGCCCGGCCCCGGTGGGGAGGAGGATCAGTCGGGACGGTGACGTGAGGATGGACAGGGCCCACTTGCCGTCCGGAGAGAGGGCCTGGGCCACGACCGTCGCCGAGGCGAACCGCGGGCGACCCGTCGGTCGGGCGCAGGTACGTCGAGCCACCCTCGCCCGCGCCCTCCGGGAGCTCCGTGAAGAGGACCCGGGAGCCGTCCCTCGAAAGGTCCGCCACCTGCGACATCCCCAGCCAGGTGAGCTCGCGCTCCTTCGATTCGCCGGGGGCCCGCGCGACCATGTCGTAACGAAAGTTGGGGTGGCCCACGAGCACGCTCCCGTTGCGCGAGACGTCCTCGAGGTCGAGCTGTCCCATCACCCTCAAGACGAGCCGCTCTTCTCCCCCGAGGGTCACCGCGCGGAGAGCCTTGAACTCGCCGCCCCTCGCGGCGGTGAACCAGACTTCCCGTCCGTCGGGCCGCCAGGCGAGGCCGTACAGGTCGGCCCAACCGGTCGAGAGCGTCTTCGTAGCGCCCGTCCGGTCGACAGCGACGACGGAGCCCGCGGAGAAGGCCAGGATTGGATCCGCGTGGTCGACGAAGGCGACCCAGTCTCCCCGGGGTGACACCCGGGCGTGAGTGATTCGCCCCTTGCTCTCGTAGAGCATCTTCCCGATCGGGAACTCCAGGCGATCGACGCCGTCGACGAGGTGCACCACGGCGAGGCTCCGCGCCGTCGGGAGACCAGTCCGCCCACGCGACGTTCTCGAGGACCTCGCGCGGCGCGCCCCCGGCGAGCGGCACGCGGCCGAGGGTCGCGAAGAGGCCCTGGGCGAGACCCACCGCCAGCTCGCTGGTGGAGGAGACCGCGTGCACCACCGCGGCAGCGCAACCCGAGGGAACGTGACTCGCGGCTGTCGATGCGGGCGGTGAACACCTCGGAGGGTTCGCCCCTCCAGGCCGCGTCGTAGACGATCGTGTTGCCGTCCGGTGCGAAGCGCGCGTGGCCTAGGGTGCCGCGGTCGAAGGTGAGGCGGCGGTAGGTCGGTGGCTCGGCCGGCGCCTTCGTGCCGAGCGTGCGGTCGGCCAGGACACCCAGCGCGACACCGGCCACGAGGAGCGCGCCGATCGAAGACGGCACGCCGGCCCCGCAGCGCCGCAGCAGGGATGGCCGGCACCGCCGTGCTCGTCCCGGTGGCCGTGGCCAGCGCCTTGAGGTCGAAGGCCAGGTCGTGGGCGGATTGGAAGCGCTGCTCGGGCCGCTTCTCGAGGCAGTGGCTCACGATGCGTTCGAGCGCCGGCGGCAGGGCCCGGGTCGTCTCCTGGAGGTCGGGCGGCTCCTCCTTGAGGATCGCGTGCATCGTCTCGGCGGCCGACTCCCCCTGGAAGGCCCGGCGTCCCGAGACCATCTCGTAGAGGACCGCTCCGAACGAGAAGATGTCCGATCGCGCGTCCGCGGGGAGGCCGCGGACCTGCTCCGGCGACATGTAGCCGACCGTTCCCATCACCGTCCCCGGCTCGGTGCCGGGAGAGAGAGTCGGCGAGTGGGTGTCGTCGGAGCTCGGGGCGATCGTCTGGCGGGCCAGGCCGAAGTCCAGGATCTTGACCCGGCCCTCCCGGGTCACGAACAGGTTCTCGGGCTTGAGGTCCCGATGGACGATCCCGTGGTCGTGGGCCGCGCTGAGGCCCTCGGCGATCTGGGCCCCGTAGTCGACGGCCTTGCGGACCGGCAACGGGCCGCCGGTGATCGCGCGCCCGCAGTGTCTCGCCCTCCAGCAGCTCGGTCACCGCGTAAGCGACGCCGTCCGCCAGCCCCGAAGTCGAAGATGGCGAGGATGTTCGGATGGGACGTCGCGGCGACGGCCTTGGCCTCCCGCTCGAAGCGCGCGAGGGCGACCGGATCCTCCGAAAGGTGCGCGGGAAGGACCTTGACCGCCACGTCCCGCTCGAGCTTTGCGTCCCGGGCGCGGTAGACCTCGCCCATGCCGCCGGCGCCGAGGGGCGCGACGATCTCGTACGAACCGAGCTTCGTGCCGGAGGCCAGGGCCAATCCGTCTCCGTTGATTGTGGAGTACGGCGTCCATTCTCGACCGCGGAGCGCGGTTGTCAACCGACCGGCGGGGATCCCGCTCCCTGCCGATCTCAGCCCCCTGCCGAGGCCGCCCTGCCGGGTCCCTTGACACCGGCGCCGGAGGCTCGATATGATTCATCAACCCAATGGTTGAATATTCGGCGGTCCGGCTCAGCCGGACGTTCAGCGCTCTCGCCGATCCGACGCGTCGGGCCATCCTGGCCCGGCTCCGGACCGGCTCCCTCCGCGTCACCGAGATCGCGGCGCCGTTCGACATGTCCCTGAACGCGGTGTCGAAGCACCTCAAGTCTCTGGAGAGGGCGCGCCTCGTCCAGCGTGAGGTACGCGGCCGCGAGCACTACTGCTCGCTCGAGGCCGGGCCCCTGGGCGACGCCGCGGAATGGATGTCCGCGTACCGCGAGTTCTGGGAGAAGCGTCTCGACGCGCTGGAGCATCTGCTGGCGGCGAAGCGGACGGCTCGGTCGCGCCGGATGAAGAAGAGAGAGCGATGACCTCGACGCCTCTCCGGATCGTCGTCGCGCGCGTGTTGTCGGCGTCTCCCGAGGAGGTGTTCGACGCCTGGACCGACCCGGAGAGCCTGGCCGTCTGGATGTGCCCGGGCTCGGTGAAGGGGTCCGTCGTCGAAGTGGACGCGCGGGTGGGTGGTCGCTTCCGGATCGTCATGGAGGGTCCCGACTGTGACCACGAGCACACGGGCGAGTACCTCGTGCTCGACCGTCCGCGCCGGCTGGTCTTCACCTGGATCTCCGCCGAGACCCACGGCCGCGTCACGACGGTCTCGGTCGAGATCCGTCCGCACGGGGCGGGACGGACCGAGCTGACGCTCACTCACGAGGGCCTTCCCGACGAGACCGCTGCTCTCAGACATCGCAACGGCTGGGGGGACATTCTGGAGAAGCTGGAGAGGCACTTGAGTCGGTGACGGGGGCAATCTCGAGAGAAGGCCAGCGGACCGGCCTCCAGTGAGGTAGGCAGATGAAAGACGACGGCAGCACGGGTATGAGTGACCACAAGGTGGTTTCGCACGAAGAGTGGCTGTCCGCGCGAACGGCGTTCCTGGCAAAGGAGAAGGAGTTCACGCGCCTGCGTGACGACTTGAGCCGGCGACGCCGCGAGCTCCCGTGGGAGAGGGTCGACAAGCCGTACGTGTTCGACGGGCCCGGCGGCAAGGAGACCCTCGTCCAGCTGTTCGGCAAGCGGAGCCAGCTCGCCGTCTACCACTTCATGTTCGGCCCCGACTGGAAGGAAGGGTGTCCAGCACTGCTCGTTCTGGGCCGACAACTTCAGCGGCATCGGCGTTCATCTCGATCAGCGCGACCTGGCCTTCGTCGTGGTCTCCCGGGCGCCGCTCGCCAGGATCGAGCCGTTCAAGAAGAGGATGGGATGGACCTTCAAGTGGGTCTCGTCTGCCGCGACTGATTTCAACTACGACTATCAGGCGTCCTTCACCCCCGAGCAGACCCGCAGTGGAGCGGTCTTCTACAACTACGCGAAGACGGACATGGGCTTGACGGACCGCGAGGGTGTGAGCGTCTTCTACAAAGACGGCCAGGGCGCGGTCTTTCACACGTACTCGTGCTACGCGCGGGGGATCGACCTCCTGAACACCGCCTACAACTTCCTCGACCTCGCTCCCAAGGGGCGAGACGAGGACGCCCTGGCATCGTCGCAGGCGTGGGTGCGGCACCACGACAGGTACGAGGACTGAAGCGCGACCGCGCGTTTCTCGGGACGAGCGCGCTCCTCTTCGTCGCGAGCGCGGGGGAGACGGTCTACTGGTGTGGATCCATGTCGGGCGGCATGCGGATGCCGGGCGGCTGGACGATGTCCATGGCGTGGATGCGGATGCCCGACGAGACGTGGCTCGGCGCGGCCGCCTCTTTCCTGGGAATGTGGTTCGTGATGATGGTGGCCATGATGCTTCCGTCCCTCGTGGCCATGCTGCTCCGCTACCGTCGTGGAGTCCGGGTCGGACCGGATGCGAGCCGTCTGGACGGGCTCACGGCGCTCGTGGGCGCGGGCTACTTCTTCGTGTGGGCTTTGCTCGGCGCGGTCGTGTACCCGCTGGGCGTCGCCCTCGCGGCGGCCGAGATGCGTTGGCCGCCCCTCGCCCGCGCCGTGCCCGCCGCCACGGGCGTCGCGCTGCTCATCGCCGGTTGCGTCCAGCTGAGCGCGTGGAAGGCCCGCCGGCTCGGCTGTTGTCGCGACGCCACCGCCTGCGCGAGCTCCCCGAGGGAGGGAGCCCCGAGCGCGTGGCGCTGCGGCCTCCGTCTCGGGTTGGATTGCAGCTTGTGCTGCTCGGGCCTCATGGCGACTCTCCTCGTCGGCGGCGTCATGGATGTTGGCGTCATGGCTCTGGTGGCGGCCGCGATCACCGCAGAGCGGCTGGGGCCGAACCCGGTGCGCACGGCTCGCGCCGTGGGCGTGATGATCGTCGCGACAGGAGCGGTCGCGACGGCGCGAGCTTTCGGAGGGATGTGAGCTCGCGTCGCAAGATGAAGAAAGAACCTGGCGATCACTCGAAGATCAGGCGGAAGGCGACCACGCCTCCTATGAAGAGCGCGACGAGCGCGACGACGATCAGGACGGCAGCGACGATCTGGCCGATGGCTCCCAGCAGGCTGCCGGCGCGCGCCGGGCTCTCCGCGTCGTCGTCCGCGTCGTCGTCCGCGTCGAGAAACTGGAACGGGTCCTCGGCGGCGTCGGGCGGCCGCTCGTCGTCCTCCTCGATCACGTCCTACGGCGCCTCCAGCTCGAGGGCGAAGATCTGGTCGATGCTCGTGTCGCGCAAGGCCAGGATCGAATCGTCGGGGGCGTGGTTCACCCACGGGCCGAGCTGGCGAGCGAGCTGCCGCAGACCCTGGAACGAGTGAATCACCTCCCTCTTGCCGTCGGCGATCCGGAACCGGACGCGCGCGCTGCCCTCGGTGACAAAGAGATGCTGGCCGTCCCGCGCCCAGGCCGGGTACGACACCAACGTTCCCGCGGGGACGAGCGGTCGCCACCGCTGCGACGCGAAGTCGTAGAGAAGCAGGCGGAGCGAGTCGTGGGACATTGCCGCCAGGTATCGGCCATCCGGTGACCAGCGGGGGCTGAAGAGGCCCTTCGAGCCCGGCAAGGCCACCGTCTGGCCGGTCTCGAGATCCGCGACCTGGATCGTGATGTCGCGATCCTGCGGGCCAGCCGTCAGATTGCGTCCGAAGGCCATTCGATGGCCGTCCGGCGCCCAGCTTCCGTCTATCTGGGTCCCCTTGTCCTCGGGCACGGCGTCCTGTGGCGTGCCTCCGCTCGCGGGGACGAGCAGGAGTCTCGAGGCCGGTCCCGGACCCAGCCGGGCGAAGATGATCTGCTTCCCGTCGGGTGACCACTGCGGCAAGGCGGCCGGGAGCGGGGGAAAGGTGAGCTGCAGCTTCTCCGTACCGTCGGCGCGGCTGCGCCAGAGACCCCCGTCCGGCATGACCCAGGCGACCCACTGCCCGTCGTGGGAGAAGCTCACGCCCTCGGCGTCGATGCCGCCGAGGTAGGGTGCGCACTCGCCCGAGCCCAGCGCGCAACGGACCAGCTCGCCGGATTGTCTCGAGCCCTCGGCGAATACCCGCCGCCCGTCACGGCTCCACACCGGCGCGCGGTAGCTCAAGGGACCCTGGGTCAGGCGGACCGGTTCGGCGTTCCCGGGCGATAGCCATCCCGTGCGCTCCGTCAGGACCCAGAGGTCCCTTCCCGCCGGCGCCAGCGTCGCCGCCGGCAAAGCTCCTAGATCTCGGGCGCCGGCTTCGAACACGTAGTGCCGGCCGTCCGGCGCCCATCGTCCGCAGCACGCCGAGGCCGCGAAGCCGGGCAGGACGGGGTGCGGGGTGCCTCCGTCTGCTCGAACCTCCCAGAGGGACCGGCGCTGATCCTTCGGGTCGATGACCGACAGCCGCAGCCGCAGCCCGTCGGGCGCCCACGCGGGATGGATGACGGCGCCTCCTGCGGTCCAGATCTTGCGCGGGTTGGACCCGTCGGTGCCGGCGAGGAAGAGATCAGCTCCGACCGTGTAGGCGATCGTCCGACCGTCGGGAGACCAGGCGGCATCGCTCGCGCGGAGATCTCCGACCGGCCGCGGCGTTCCTCCGAGAAACGGAACGATCCAGACCGGGCTCGGAGCCGAGAGGGTTCCCAGGATCTGCCGGTCCGCCAGGACCAGCAGCTCGGTTCCGTCCGGGGAGACGTCGACGAGGAAGGGCGCCGGGAACGGAACCGGGATCGATCCGGTGCCTCCGCCGGTGACGGCGACCTGCGTGAGCACGCGCGCGCCCGCTCCTTCGGTGAAGTACAGGCGCGTCCCGTCGGTGAACGGGCGACCCTTCGTCGCCTGATCGGACGTGACCTGCACGACCTCCTTGACCTTGAGAGGAGGGGGTGCCGAGGTGAGGCGGAGAGCCAGCGCGCCGAGTCCGACGACGGCCGCGAGCGCCACTCCCCCGAGGATGAGCCGGCGACTACCGGCGGCGCGGACGGGTACGGCCATTGCGGCTGCGCCGCTCGACGGCGACACGGCGACGGAGCTCGTCGTCACCGCCTTCCGACCCGACGTGGTGTCACGGCGGAGCCGCTTGAGATCGGCCTCGAGGTCCCGCGCCGTCTGGTAGCGGATGTCCTTGTCCTTCTCGAGCGCCTTGGCGACGATCCGGTCCAGCTCGGCGGGCACGGCGGGATTCGCCTCGGAGGCGGGAGGCGGATCGCGGTTTAGGATCGCGTCGAACACCACGCCGGTGGTCGTCCCGGAGAACGCCTGGCGCCCCGTCGCCATCTCGTAGAGCACGATCCCCAGGCTGAAGAGGTCGGTCCGCGCGTCGAGTGCCTCTCCCCGCACCTGCTCGGGGGACATGTACGCGACCGTTCCCATTACCGAGCCCGCGGTGGTCAGCTCGGGCGGCGCCTCCGTCGGTTTCTCTGAGGAGTCCGACACGGCTCCCTGGTGGCTCAGCTTGGCGAGGCCGAAGTCCAGGAGCTTCGCCTGCCCGCGGGGTGTCACCCACACGTTCGCCGGCTTCAGGTCGCGGTGCACGACGCCCTTGCCGTGCGCGGCGTCGAGGGCGTCCGCCATCTGGATGCCGAGATCGAGCAGGGTCGAGAGCTCGATCGGCCGCCCGCCGATCCTCTCCCGCAGCGTCTGCCCCTCGAGAAGCTCCATGGCGATGAACCACTGCCCCTCGTGCGCGTCGATGTCGTGGACCGTGCAGATGCCGGGATGGCTGAGGGCGGAAGCGGCGCGCGCCTCGCGCTGGAAGCGCTCGAGGGCCTGGGGCTGTGCGGCCAGGCCTTCCGGCAGGAACTTGAGAGCCACGAAACGGCCGAGCCGGGTGTCCTCGGCCCGGTAGACGACCCCCATCCCGCCGCCGCCCAGCTTCTCGACGACGCGATAGTGCGAGACCATCTCGCCGATCATGGCGTGCGTGCTCCTACTGTCGCGCGGCCCCGCCGGGCTCGGCGGCGAAATCCGGAGAGTCGCTGGCTGATCGTGGTCGGATGAAGGAGGAGGCTACCACAAGCGGACCGCTCCTGGCCGGGGTAGCCTGGATACTGGCCCGGTGCACCGATCGGGAGACGCCCCTTGGAGACCACTGGCCGGGCTTCCGGTGCTGCTCCTCGACGCGCAGGCCACCGCGTCCGATCCGGCACGCGGGGAGCTCGTCGAGATCGGCTGGGCGCGCGGGCCGGCGGGCGGGACCGGCGAGCTGCCCGCCGCCGAGGTGACCGCCCACATCGTAGCGCCGCCGCCCGGGGCCGTCGTGCCGCCCGCCGTGGCCCGGCTCACCGGGGTGCGCACCGCGGAGTGGGCGTGCGGGATTGCGCCTTTCCAGGCCTGGACTCTCCTCCGGCACGCGGCGGAGCGGGTCGCGCCGCCGCCCGTGCCTGTCGTCATCCACTTCGCCCGCTTCGAGGAGCCGTTCCTGCGTGCGCTGCACGAGCGCCACGGGGCGGGGGCGTTTCCCCTAAACCTCGTCTGCACGCACGCCATCGCCTGCCGGCTGCTCCCGGAGCTGCCCCGCCGCACGCTGCGCGCCCTGGCCGGCTACTTCGGGGCCGCGGTGCCGCCGCTGCGACGCAGCGCCGACCACGTGGTCGCCACGGCGTTCGTGTGGCACCACCTGGTCGCGCTGCTGGCCGAGCGCGAGGGCGTCGTCGGCCTCACCGACCTGCGCGATTGGCTGGCGCGGTCGGCCCGCCGCCGCTCCCCTCGCTCCTTCCCGCTGCCGCGCGAGCGACGCCTCCGTCTGCCCGACCGCCCGGGCGTCTACCGGCTGCTGCGCGCGGGCGGCGCCGTGCTCTACGTCGGCAAGGCAGCGTCCGTGCGCCACCGCGTGAGCGGCCACTTCCACGCGCGCGCGGGTCAGGGCGAGCGCGCGCTGGAGATGCTCACGCAGGCCCGCGACGTGTCCTGCACCGAGACGGAGACCGCGCTCGAGGCGGCCCTGCTCGAGGCGGACGAGATCAAGCGGCTGGCCCCGCCTTTCAACGTCGCCCTGGCGGCGTGCGGTCGGGCAGTCTGGTTCGCGACGGCGGACCTGCGTGGTCTACAGGACGGACCGGACCCGGAGCACGCCATGGGCCCGCTCGTCTCGCCGGCACCCCTCGAGGCGCTTTCGGCGGTGCGCGCCGCGCTCGCTGGCGGCAGACCCTTCTCGGCCCCGCTCTCCGTGCGCTCCCGTGCCGTCGGGGTCGAGCCCGCCTACGGGCCCGATCCGGGGTGCTTCGCCGCCGGGCTCGCGCGGTTCGTGCACGACCACGGATTGGTAGCGAGCCCGCGCGACCTCCTCCGGCTCGGCGGGCGGCTGTGGGCGCGTCGACGTCCCGCGATCGCGAGCGTGTCCGAGCCCGGGCCGGACGACGCGGTCGTGGAGGAGCCGCGGACGCCACGCCGGCCCGCCTGGGATGACGAACGTGTGACGCGAGCGCTGGAGGAGACGGTCGTTCGCGCCGCCCACGCCGTGCGGCGCGCGCGCTGGCTCGTCCGCCTCAGCGAGTGCTCGCTCGCCTGGGCCGAGCCGGGGGCGGAGAGGCTCCGCTTGCTGGTGATCCAGGGCGGCGCGGTGGCCGCCAGCGTGGACCTCGAGCCCGGCACGCCCGTGCCGGCTCCTCCCGGACACGCGCGCACGCCCGCCGAGCGACGCACGGCCTTCGACGTGGCCACCTTCGACCGACTCCGCGTGCTCACCACGGAGCTGCGAGTCCTCGTGGACGGGGCCACCTACGTCGAGCTGCGACTGGGGCTCCACGCGCGGTTGTCCCGGGAGCGGCTGCGGGCGGTGCTGCGGTGGGTGTGAGGGCCGACTTGTGTGAGCCGGCGCGATCGTCCAAGCTACGGAGCGGCGATGGCCCTGTCGACGATCCGTCGGCTAGCTGAAGTGGCTCGGCGGGTCGGCGAGGCGGCCCGGCGGACACCCCGCCTGACGGTGGCCCTCATGATGCTGGCCACCACGCTGCTGGTCTGGGCGCCCTTCCTCGGCCGGCGCGAGGTGCTCTACGGCTACTGGGACGGCCCCCACTACGTCTATCTGGCACGGACCCTGTACGACGTGCCCGCCGAGCATCCCTTCGCGGCCTACGGCCTCACGCCGCCCTATTACGCGACGCACCTCCCCGCCTATCCGCTGCTCATCCGGGCCCTGGCGGTGGTGACCCTCGGCCACTACCTCCCGGCGATGCTGCTTGCGACCCTCGTGAGCTCCATGGCGGCCGCCGTCCTCTTCCACGAGGTCCTGGTGCGGTTCGAAATGGTGCGCTCGCCCCTGTGGACGGCCATCCTGTTCGCAGTGCTGCCGCCCCGGTGGGTCGTCTACCACTCGGTCGGCGCGAGCGAGCCTCTCTTCTTGTGTTTCGTGTTCCTGGCCCTGCTGGGCTACCGGGCCCGTCGCCCCTGGGCGTTGGTGTCGTTCATCGCCCTGGCGTCGCTCACGCGGATCATGGGCGTGCTGCTCGTCCCCGCCTTCGTCGCGTCCGCTCTTCTCGAGCGGCGCTTCCGGGAGGCGCTGCTCACCCCCCTCGCCCTCCTCGCGACCCTGGGCCTCTTCCTCTGGCACCTCTACCTCTACGGCGACTTCTTCGCGTACTTCACGCGGAACCTGGTGCACGCCGGATACATGTCGCGCCGTCCGCTGCTCAACTTCTTCGCCTACGCCGACGCGGGAGTCGCCCACAGCGCCGAGCTCCATCTCGCTCTGTTCATCGTGTACGGGCTGGGCACCCTGGTCCTCGTCAAGCACCGGCCCGTCTTCACCCTTGCCCTCACCTTCTTCGTCTTCAACCTCTTCGTGCTCCACTCCGACCTCTCACGTGTGTTCCTGCCCCTGGCTCCCTTCGCCTTGCTCGTCGGCTTCGACGGCGTGCTGTCCCAACGGGCCTGCCGATGGGCCCTGCCCTTCCTCGTCTACCTTGGTTGCGTCTACGCGTGGCACGTGATCCCGCACAACCTCGTGGTTGCCCCGGTCTACCAGGCGCTCCTGCGCGCCCTCGCCCCGTCCCCCTGAGGACGAAGCTCGTGCCGGACGCCGGAGCGAGTGGACCGCTCCTGGCCGGGGTGCGCCGGATACTGGCCTGGTGCGAGTGCTGTTCGTCTCCGACACCCACCTCGGCTTCGACCTGCCCGCACGGCCACGGGTCGAGCGGCGCCGCCGTGGCCCCGACTTCTTCGCCTGCTTCGCCCGCGCTCTCGAGCCCGCGCTGCGCGGTGAGGCCGACGTCGTCGTCCACGGCGGGGATCTGCTGTACCGCAGCCGGGTCCCGGCCTCGCTCGTCTACCGCGCGCTGCAGCCTTTGCTGCGAGTCGCCGACCTCGGGGTGCCCGTCCTGCTCGTCCCTGGAAACCACGAGCGCGCCGCGATCCCCTACCCGCTCCTGGCGGCGCATGAGCACCTTCACGTGTTCCATGGCCCGTCCACGGTCGTGGTCGAGCGGCGGGGGCTGCGCGTGGCATTCGCCGGTTTCCCCTGCGCGCGCGCCGTGCGCCGCGCGTTCCCGGCGCTGCTCGCCGCCACGGGCTACCGCGAGGGAGAGGCGGACGCGCGGGTCGTCTGCATCCACCAGTGCGTCGAAGGAGCCACGTGCGGGCCGCCGCCCGGGTACACGTTCCGGGACGGGGACGACGTGGTGCGGGCGGGCGACCTTCCGGATGACGCGGCCGTGGTGCTCTCCGGGCACGTGCACCGGCACCAGGTCCTCCGTCGCGACCTCCGCGGGCGACCCCTCCCCGTGCCGGTCGTCTACGCGGGCTCGGTGGAGCGAACGTCCTTCGCGGAGCGGGACGAGGTCAAGGGCTTCGTGATGGCCACGATCGGCAGCGGGAGGCCGGGTGGGCGTCTCGTCGCCTGCGAGTTCCGGCCGCTACCCGCCCGCCCGATGCGCGTGCACGAGGTGACCGACGCCTCTGCCGCCTGCCTGGAGCGCGAGATCCGCGGCGCGATCGCGGCTTTCCCGCCGGACGTCGTGCTTCAAGTGCGCGTGAGCGAGGCCCTGGCCGGCGCCGAGCCGCTCCGCGCGGCTCGTCTCCGCGCGATCGCCCCACCCACCGCGAACGTCACCGTCTCCGTTCGCCCGGGTTACCGTTGATTCCAGAGCAGCTCGATCGTCACGCCGCCGATCGCGCTCGTGTCGGCGTAGGCGAAGCGCCCTGAGCCCGGTTTGCCCTTCTCGCCCCAGGCCCCCGACTGGACGATCGGAACGCCGACCGCCTCCCACGCCCTGGCCGCCGCGTCGATGTCGGGCACGTCGAAGGCGAGGTGGTGGAGTCCTTCTCCGTGAGCCTTCAGGAAGTCCGAGTACACCGTCGGCCCCTGCAGCGGCTCGATCCACTCCCAGGTCACGGTCCCGTGCCGGTGCCAGCCCAGCTTCTGGTCGAAGCGGCCGGGCTCGCCGTGGTAGCGCAGATCGCTGAGCGGCGGGTGCGTGACGTCCATCGCCGGGAAGCCGAAGCGCTCCCAGTAGTCGGACACGGGCCGGAGGTTCTCGACGACGAGCGCGTATTGCGAGAGCTTGACCGGGAACGGCGGCCCTGCGGCGGTCGTCGCCGCTTCCGCCGGGACTGCCGCCGGCGGCTCCCCGTGAACCAGCCCGAGCACGTACTTGCCCTGCGGCTCCGTGTCCATGTGGACGATCGTCAGCGCGCCGGCCCCGGAGGGCACCTGCGCCCTCTGGAGGACGCCTACTCCCAGCGCCGAGAGCCGCGACACCTCGACCTCGAGCGCGGCGAGGCTCGGAGCCTCGTAGTTGAGGCTGAAGACGCCCTCGCCGTGCCGCGCCAGGAACTCGGCGAGCGCGTTCTCGCCCTCGACCGGCTGCAGCCAGACGACGTCGAGGCCGGCGAGGCGCGTCGTCGCGACCCGGAGCCGCGCGGTCCCCGACCGCCCCCGGAACGAGCCGGCCACCGTGATCTCGCCGAGATCCCGGACGGCGCGGAAGCCGAGCCGGGACCAGGCGGCCTTCGTCGCGTCGAGGTCGCGCACGACCCAGTGGACGCTCGCCACCTTCCGATAGATCTCGGGGGTCTCGGCCGCGGCCAGCGAGACGCTCGCGGCGAGCCCGAGTGCGACCCATCCGAAGCCGTATGCCCTCATGGTCGCCGAGGATACCACCGCCCGGCCACGCACCCCTCGAGTGCGCGTCTGCGCCGCGCACTTGCGGCGCGGACGGCGTTGCTCGATGATCCGATGGAGATCATGAGAGTCAGAAGGTCCGTGGCGTGGATTCTGGCGTTCTGGGCGGTAACGGCGGTCGAAGTCGCGGCCGGAGCTCCGGTGCACGTCCAGATCGTGGACGACGCCACGGGTCAGACGGTTGCCGCCCGGGCCTACCTGTGGCGAGAGGGAGCGCCTGTCCTGCCCGTGGGGTTCTCATCCTACGACCGGGGCGACGAAAGGCATTTCCTGGTTGCGGGGGATTTCGAGCTCGACCTCGACCCCGGGAAGTACAGGCTCAGGATCGAGCGTGGGCTGGAATACGAACCCATCGAGCTCGACCTGGCCGGCCCTCGGAGCACGACCGTTCCGGTCCGATTGCGCCGCTGGATCGACATGAAGGGCGACGGCTGGTACTCGGCGGACATGCATGTCCACCGCGACCCCGCGGAGATTCCCCTGATTCTGCGCGCCGAGGACCTCAACTTCGTGCCCACGATCACGACCCACGTCTGGAGCACCGAGGTTAGCCAGCCCTGGAAGTGGCCGTCGGAGTTCCCCGTGAGGGTCGAGCCCGACCGGCTCTTCACCGCCAACTCCCAGGAAGTGGAGCGCATCCAGGGAGGTCCGGGGGCCGTCATTCTCCTGGCCAAGGGGCTGCCTCTCCCGTTCGAGGGATACGAGCTTCATCCTCCGGCGGTCGCCTACACGCGAAAGGCCCACGAGATGGGAGGCTTCGTCGAAGGTGACAAGCCGTTCTGGGTCGATACCTTCGTCAATGCCGCCCTCGGCGAGATCGACTTCATCGAGCTGAACTGCAACCACTTCCTGCCGAGGTTGGTCGACACGGACCTGGCTCCCTGGTCGCACTGGCCGATCGAGTTCGGCTACCGGGGCAACCGGGGCTTCGCGCTCTGGATGATGGACCTCTACTACCGCATCCTGAACTCGGGAATCGAGCTTCCTTTGTCGGCGGGGTCGGCCAACGGGGTCAAGGCGACCCCGGTCGGCTACGACCGCGTCTACGTCCGGCTCGGAAAGGACGCGTTCGATTACCCCGGCTTCATGCGCGCCCTGAAGCGGGGACGGAGCTTCTCGACGAACGGCCCGATCCTGGAGCTCGAAGTCGATGGAGAGCACGGGCCGGGTGACCGGATCGACATCCGACGGGGCCAGGAGGTCCGGTTTCGCGCCAGGGCCCGTTCGCGCGGCGAGCTGGAGAGCCTCCAGCTGATCGTCAATGGCGAGGTCGTCGCCCGGCGGGCTGGACAGGCCGGACGGGAGTTGGTCCTGGAGGAGGCCGTCCGTTTCGATCGGAGCTCGTGGGCGGCCGTCCGCGCTTTCGAAAGGTCGGACCGAAGCGAGGTCTTCGCGCACACGAGCCCCCTCTATTTCTTCGTCGGAGGCAGGCCCGTGGTCGTGCCGGAGTCGGTGCAGGACCTCCTGCAGAAGATCGATCGGCTGATCGCGTACACGGAGCACCTCGACGGCTTCCTGCAAGAAAGCCACCGGAAGGAGACGCTGGATGTTTACCGCGAGGCGCGCGAAGCGCTGAGGCGTCGCCTCCTCGCCCCATGAGACGGCGCTTCCGTGGCTACCAGAGCCGGAGCAGCTTCCACCACAGGCCTCCGACGCCGGCCCAGATCAGGATGTTCACGACGCTGATCACCAGGCCGTAGCGCCACCAGGCGCCCACCTCCACGTAGCCGGTCCCGAAGAGGACCGGCGCCGGGCCGGTGCCGTAGTGGGTCATCCCGGCGAAGAGATTGCTGAAGAAGGCCAGGACCAGCGCGGCCAGCATGGGCGGGGCGCCCAGGGTGATGGACACTCCCAGGAAGGCCCCGTACATGGACGCCACGTGCGCGGTGTTGCTGGCGAAGAAGTAGTGGCTGTAGAAGTAGACGAGGCCGATCAGGACGAAGCCCGAGACCCAGCCCTTGCCGTCCATCATTCCGCCGACGGCCCGGCTGAACCAGGGGATCATCCCGAGCTTGTTCAGGAAGCCGGCCATCATCACCAGGGCCGCGAACCAGACGAGAGTGTCCCAGGCTCCGGACTCGGACTTCACGTCGTCCCATTCCAGGACGCCGAGGAGGAGCAGCAGCGAGAGACCGACCAACGCCGTGGTGGTCGCGCTCAGGTCCCCGAGCTGCTTGGCGAAGATCCAGAGAGCCAGCAGAAACACCAGGACGCCCACCATCTTCCACTCGCCTGTCGTCATCTTCCCGAGCTCGGCGAGCCGGGCCCGGGCGATGTCCACGGCGCCCGGCGTCTGCCGGATCTCCGGAGGAAAGAGCCGGTAGATCACCCAGGGAACGACGAGCAGGGAGACGAGGCCCGGCACGAGGGCCGCCAGCATCCATCCCGTCCAGGTGATTCTCACCTCGAGGTCCCCGGCCAGCCTCTGCGCGAGAGGGTTGGCGGCCATCGCCGTGAGGAACATGGCGCTCGTGACGCAGTCCACCTGGTAGGCGGTGAGGATGAGAAAGGCCCCGATCTTCCGCTCGCTCCCATCGCCGGGCCGGCTGCCGAAAGCCCGGGCGATGCTGGACACGATGGGCATGACGATGCCGCCGGCCCGGGCGGTGTTGCTGGGCATGGCGGGAGCGAGCACGAGGTCCGTGGCCGCGAGCCCGTAGCTCAGGCCGAGGGTGCGCCTGCCCAGGAGGGCCACGAAGGAGTAGGCCACCCGTGCGCCGAGACCCGTCTTGACGAAGCCCCGGGAGATGAAGAACGCGAGCACGATGAGCCAGATCACCACGTCCGAGAACCCGCTCATGGCGTCCGCAATGGGGAGGGTTCCGGTGACGACCGTGGAGGCGATCCCGATCAGCGCCACCGCGCCCATGGGCAGGGGATTGAAGATGATGCCGACGATCGTGGTGACGAAGATGGCGAAGAGGTGCAAGCCCCTCACCCAGTCGGCCGGTTGGCCGGCAAAGGCCTTGGCATCGGGAACGGGAACCGACAGGGGCAGGCCGAGAAAGAGGACGGTCCCCAGGAGGAGGGTGAGAACGGCAGGCCACGGGCGGGCGCCCCGCGTCGCGTTCCCTCGATCCGCCGTTTCGGTGGTTTCGCCTGACGCCATGGGATAATCTCCGCCGGCGATTGGACCCGCCGTTAGTCTATCCGCACGTCATTCGACCAGCGGGAGGCATCCATGCGCCAGCTTCGGATCGCGGTCATCCCTGGGGACGGCATCGGCAAGGAGGTCATTCCCGAGGGGATCCGGGTCCTCGACGCTGTCGGCGCCAGGCACGGCGTGTCGTTCCAGTGGGACGAGTTTCCCTGGGGCTGCGAGTACCACCTGGCCCACGGCCGGATGATGCCCGAGGACGGCCTGGCACAGATCCGGGGCCACGACGCCATCTACCTCGGCGCCGTGGGCTTTCCTAGCGTCCCCGACCATGTCTCGCTCTGGGGTCTGCTCATCCCCATCCGGCGGAGCTTCCGCCAGTACGCGAACGTCCGGCCGGTCCGCCTCATGCGCGGCGTGCCCTGTCCCCTCGCGGGGAGGCACCCAGGGGACATCGACTTCGTCGTGGTGAGGGAGAACACCGAGGGCGAGTACAGCAGCATCGGCGGTCGCCTCTACGAGGGCACCGAGGACGAAATCGTGGTGCAGGAGACCGTGTTCACCCGCCGCGGCGTGGACCGGATCCTCAAGTACGCGTTCGAGCTGGCCGCGTCACGGCCCCGGAAGCACCTCACCTCCGCCACCAAGTCCAACGGCATCGCCATCACGATGCCCTACTGGGACGAACGCTTCCGCGCCATGGGGCAGCGCTACCCCGAGATCCGGACCGACCAGTACCACATCGACATCCTCACCGCCCACTTCGTCCGCAACCCGCACTGGTTCGACGTCGTGGTGGGCTCCAACCTCTTCGGCGACATCCTCTCCGACCTGGGTCCGGGATGCACCGGGACGATCGCCGTCGCCCCCAGCGCCAACCTGAACCCCGAGCGGGAGTTCCCCTCCATGTTCGAGCCCGTGCACGGCTCGGCTCCGGACATCTACGGCCGGGGCATTGCCAACCCCATCGGCGCCATCTGGGCGGGGGCGATGATGCTCGAGCACCTGGGGCTGCCCGAGGCGGCGGGGTCGGTGCTGGGCGCGGTGGAGCGGGTGCTGGCGAACGGCCTCCACACGCCGGACATGGGAGGCAAGGCCACCACTACTGAGCTGGCAAAGGCCATCGCCAACGAGCTCTAGAGCCGGGACCGCCGGCCCCGCCGCGCCTATCTGGCGCGTGAGTAGTCGGGGCTCAATACCTGCGCTCAGCGTCGCGCGGCGCCGGTCAGTGTGCCGCCGAGTCAGAGCGCACCCTCGACGTGGCTTCCGACCGTCGCCACCGGTGGGCAACCCCCCATGCTCAGGACCACCTGGGCCGCCACCGACTCGTCCCTTTCGGTGAAGTTGGCGATGAGAAGATCGTAACTGGCGGGGGCGACGTTGGCCGCGGAGACTCTCCTCGGCTTGGCGGTCGTCGGCTCCGAGCGGATCAGGAAGTTGCAGGCGCGGGCGTGGAGTTGGTCGGGCGTGCAGCTGTTCGCGGGCACCACGTAGACGCCGATCTCGCTCGATGGGAAAGTCCAGTCCACGGTGACGTCCAGCCTGCCGCTCACGGACGTCGTGAACGGCAAGGACACGATGGCCTGTGCGCGAGCTGTCCCCCCGGACTGGAGGACGATGCTCTCGGTGCACGGCTGAGGCGGCTGAGACGGCGAAGGGGACGGAGCGGGCGGATCCCCCACGGGGTTACTGCAGGAGAGAGACCCGAGCAGCAGCGCAAGCCCAGGGACGACTCCGGCGAGTCGGCTGATCTCGCGTGGGGCCGATCTTGCGAGGGAGAGGCTCGCAAGCCCCGAGCGGCCCAGTGCGGCCCGGGCCTCCAGCTCGAAGGAAAGAGCCGACCAGCGGACGCCTTGGCTCCGCAAGCGCGCCCGGATCTCGCCGCCCATCTCCGTCTGGAGACGCTCCACGGCCTCGACCGGGGGCATGCCCTCGTGGCGCCGAACGAGCCCGAGGAGGCGCCGCAGGTAGACCACCGTATCCGAGTTGGTCTCGAAGGCGAGGGCCTCGGTCCGGGCCCCGAGGCCCTGAGTCGCCAGCTCCGGGTGGAAGCGCTCGAGCAGGCTGAAGCGGAGCCGCAGATCCAGGGCCCGGTGCACGATCGAGTCGTCCCCGAACTGCCGGTCCCACAAGATGTCGGCGAAGAGACGGAAACAGGCTTCCGCGACGGGATCCTCGATGCGATAGTCGAATCCGCGGTAGTCGCCGAAGGCCCGACCCTCCCGCAGCATCCGGTCTTCCAGGGGCGCGCGGGCGTACAGCTCGGTGCGGGCGACGTCAAACGGAACGTCCAGGTGCCGCTCCAGGAAGGCGAGGTTCTCCTCCACGTCCTCGGCGGTGGAGTCCGGGTGGAAGACGAGCAGGTTGAAACAGGCAAACACGTCCAGATCCTGCAGGATGGCGAGGGCGCGCTCGTTCTGCTTCGGCGTGACCCGGCGATTCAGGGCGCGGATCCCGGCCGGCGAGTGCGTCTCGATGCCCACGTAGACCCGTGCCAGGCCCTTGGATCTCAAGTACCGGAACAGCGGCTCCGTCACGTCGTCGGGCCGGGCCTTGATGAAGAAGGCGATGGGGGCGCCGATGGCCGCCTCGGCCGTCTCGAGGATTGCCTGGCACCGGCGCAGGGCTTGGCGCTCGTCCGGGTGGATGAAGTCGTCGTCGTGGAAGACGAAGACCCGGACGCCCAGCTCGCGGTAGAGGGCGGCCATCTCATCCGCCACCAGCGCCGGCGCGCGGAAACGCAGCCGCCGGGACGGAACCTGGCGATGCCAGGCGTGGATGGAGCAGAAGGAGCAGCTCCCCGCGCAGCCGCGGCTGGAGACGATGGGGGCCATGGGGTAGCCCAAGGAGCGATCGGGCCGGCGCCGGGACGGCCACGGCAGGCTGTCGATCGGGGCCACCCGCACCGGTGTCCGGTGCCGGAAGCCGTCTTCCGTGCGCCATGTGATGCCGTCCAGCTCTTCCGGCGGCTCGCGGTCCGGAGCGGATTCGATCCAACGCGTGAGCGCGAGGATGCGCTGCTCGGCGTCGTGGTGCAGGATCGTGTCCAGGCCCGGCGTGTCTCGCAGGATCTCCTGGGCCCTCAGGCTGGCGAAGTGGCCGCCGGCCGTGATGTGCCCTCGGTAGCCCTTCCGCCGCAGCGTCTCAATGAGCCTCTGCACCTCTCCGAAGCGGCGCTGGGCGACGAGGGCCAGGCCCACCAGGTCCGGCTTCGCACGGATGATCTTCCTCACCACCTCCCGCAGCTGCGCGGCGCCGTTGAACGGGAGGATCTCGCAGCGCTGGCCCGCCCGGAGGAGTGTGCCGGCGAGGTAGCGCACCCCTAGGTTCTCCTCGAGCTCTGGCCCGATCAGGATCGTCTTCATGGGTCACCTCGGAATGCCGGGTCTGTGCGATACGAGGCGCCGAGCCTCCCGATATGTCAATGGGGCGTTTGATCCGGATCTCGTCCTCTGCCGAGCGTGAGCGGTCGGGGCTACGGCTTCGGCAGCGGGCGACGCGCGACCTCGTCGAGCGGGCCCATCGCCGGCGCATACGCGCGCAGGCGGAAGCGATACGCGTACGGCCGGGGGTCGAGCGTGTACTCGGCGTGGGGTCGGGCGCCCCAGCCGTCGTCGCCGCCCACCCCCGTCTGCCGGTAGTCGAAGTTGACCGTGATCGTGTCGCGCCGCGGCAGCTCGTTGGTGTGGGTGGCGATCTCGAGGTCCTGCATCGTGTAGGGCCAGGCGCTCACGCTCAGTTGGGGAAGACCCACCGCGACGAGGCCCGCCCCCTCCCCGTCAGTGAGCGCGATCCAGCGCACGTCCGTCCGGTTGCCGTTCTCCTGGGGGCGCACGTAGTCGTGGATGAGCTCGTCGACGCGGCCGGAGTAGCGTCCGACCGGCGCTCCGGAGTGCCGATCCCAGTAGTTCTCGTGCGGTCCGCGGCCGAGCCACGTCATCGTCCCCAGCGCGGCGGGCACGGCCATCTGCATGCCGAAGCGCGGGAGCTCGGGCAGCGGGCCGCCCGGCGTGAAGCGGGCTTCGACGACCACGTCTCCGCGTGCCGTAGACCGTGTACGTCGTCGAGTACGGCGAGCTCGCGGCGGGCAGAATGGAGTCGGCGGTGACGCGAACCGCCTGCGGTGCCAGGCGCTCGGCCCGCACCGTCGTCACGCGGCGCTCCGTTCCGGCCGTCCTCCAGACGGCGCAACGTCTGGGCATGTCGTTGAGGAGCAGGAAGCCGATGTCGTTGTCGAGCGGCACCCGCCAGAAGTTCGGGACGAGCGGCGTCCTGAGCAGCTCGCGGTCGCCGAGCCGGAGCGACTCGAGGGCGCCGCTCGCGCGGCCGATCGCGACGCTGAAGCCGGGGCCGCTGAGCGTGAAGGCGTCGGTCGATTCCCGTAGATCCACCGGTGGAATCGAAGCCAGGGAGACGGACGGAGCGTCGGGCCCGGGTGGCAGCGCGATCTGCTCCCACGCGACGACGTGGCCTCGCCTAGCCCAGAGCGTGTCGGCCGTGAGGACGTAGCGGACGTTCAGGAACGACTCCGCACCCGGCTTCGGCGTGGGTCCCGGCGTCGGGATGAGCAGTTCGCCCTCCTCCTTCGGCCGGAGGGCCGGCGCGGGGAGGCGGCCCTCGCGCACGACCCGCCCGTCCTCGGTCACGTCCCAGGCCACCTCGACGAAGTCCAGACCGCGAAAGTCGTAGTCGTTGCGGACCCGCAGGCGGCCGGACGCTGCATCGACGGCGGTCGTGTCGATCCGCTGGTAGACCCTCTGCACCTCGAAGAGCTCGGGCTCCGGCGTGCGGTCGGGAAGCACGAGGCCGTTGCACACCATGGTCCCGTCGTTGGGCACGTCGCCGTAGTCGCCCCCGTAGGCCCAGAACTCCCGGCCTTGCGCGTCCCGTTTCCGGAAACCCTTGTCGACCCAGTCCCAGATGAAGGCCCCCATGAGGCGATCGCGCGACTCGATGAGGTCCCAGTACTCCTTCAGGTTCCCGACCGCGTTCCCCCTTGCGTACGCGTACTCGCAGAGCATGATCGGCCGCGTGTCGCCCGGATCCTTCGCCATCGCATCGAGCTCGGGAATCCGCGTGTACATGCGGCTCATCACGTCGACCCAGTCCGGGTCGCGCGGCTTCGCCGCCGCTCCCTCGTAGTGGACGGGCCGCGTGGGGTCGTGGGCGTGGATCCAGCCGGCCATGGCGGCGTGGTTCGGCCCCATCCCCGACTCGTTGCCGAGGGACCAGAGGAGGATCGAGGGGTGGTTCTTGTCGCGCTCGACCATGCCGACCGCGCGACCCACGAAGGCCGGCAGCCACTGCGGGTCGTTGGTCAGCCGTCCGGTGACGCCGTGGGTCTCGAGGTTCGCCTCGTCGACCAGGTAGATGCCGTAGCGATCGCAGAGGTCGTACCACTTGGGATCGTCGGGGTAGTGGCTGGTGCGGACCGCGTTGATGTTGCTTCGCTTCAGCAGCTCGACGTCCTGCACCATGCGCTCGTAGGGGACCGCCTGTCCCGTGTCCGGGTCGTGCTCGTGGCGGTCGACGCCGTAGAGGCGGATCGGCCGGCCGTTCACGAGGAAGCGGCCGTCCCGGATCTCGACCTCGCGGAAGCCCAGGCGGGCGCTCTCGGTCTCGACCACGCGGCCGCTCGCGTCGGCGAGCGAGAGAACCAGCGTGTAGAGGTCGGGCGTCTCGGCGGACCACTTCCGGGGGTTGGCGACCGTCGCCTGCAGGAGGCCGAACGCGTTCGTGTCCCGCTGCGGGAAGCTCTCTTCGAGGATCGCCTTCGCGTCCTTCGCGAGCGGCGCTCCGAAGACCGCGTGGCCGTCCGGATCGAAGAGCCGGGCCTCGACGTGCCAGCCTTCCGCCTTCGTACGATCGAAAACGCGCAGCCGCGGCCGGACGAGCAGCGTGGCGTCGCGGTAGTCGTCGTCGAGGTCCGTGCGCACCGCGAAGTCCGCGATGTGGACGGCGGGGGTCGAGAAGAGGAACACGTCGCGGTAGATCCCGCTGAGACGCCAGGTGTCCTGGTCCTCGAGGTAGCTGCCGTCCGACCAGCGGAACACCTGGGCGGCGATTACGTTCGGCCCCGGCCGCAGGTACGGGGTCACGTCGAACTCGGCCGCCGTCATGCTGTCCTCGCTGTAGCCGACGGACTCGCCGTTCACCCACAGGTAGAACGCGCTGTTGACGCCGGCGAAGTGCAGGAAGACGCGGCGGCCCGCCCACTCGGCCGGGATCTCGACCCGCGTGCGGTACGAGCCGACCGGGTTGTAGTCGGGAGGGATGAACGGGGGCTGCGGGTCGTCGGGCGCCCAGGGGTAGCGCGTGTTGAGGTAGATCGGCTTGTCGTAGCCTTGCAGCTGCCAGTTCGAGGGGACCGCGATGTCCTTCCAGCCGCTGTCGTCGAAGTCGACGCGGAAGAAATCGCGCGAGCGGTCGGCCGGCTTCGACGCGTAGTGGAACCTCCAGCGGCCGTTCAACGAGCGGTAGAACGGCGACGCCTCGCGCCGGCCGGCGAGCGCCTGCTCGATCGTCGCGTACGGCACGAGCGTCGCGTGAGCGGGCTGCTTGTTGCGGCCAATGACCATGGGGTCCTGCCATTCCTCGCCCCGGTCGACGCCGCCGCCCGACGGCGTCCCGAGCGCGAGGAGGCAAAGGGCGGGGAGAAGGAGCCGGCGATGTCGCCGCATGTGACCTCCACGCGCTACTGGCGCTTCTCAGGGACGAAGCCTATCGCCGCGAAGAGCCCCGGCCCCTGCTTCAGCCAGCGGGGTCCGTTCATCTCGCGTCGCCACGCCTCGACGATCACGCTGCCCGGCTTCTGCACGCGCGTGTCGCCCCAGTCACCACCCCCGCACGCCGCCTGCCACTGGGGCATGGCGTTCCAGTCCTGGTTGATGTAGCTGTACGCCTTGACGTGGTTCTGCGCGATCCAGGCGAGGACCCTGGCGTGCCAGCCCTTCCACGCGTCGGGCGCGTCCGCCTCGAAGAACGACTTCGGCGCGGCCTCGGCGATCATCAGCGGCTTCCGGTGCTGCCGCGCGAATGCCGCCACCTCGCCGCGGGCCGCGGCCGCGACCGCCTCGTCCTCGGGCCGTGCCCACGGAAACCAGCTGACCGCGACCCAGTCGACGGAATCGTCTCCCGGATACCACTCCCGGAACGAATGCCCCGCGTACGTCGCGTGAGCGGCCGAATGCCACACCAGGGCTACGTTCGTGACCGGCACGACCTCTGTCCCCTGCCCCACCTTGTGTCCGCGGAGGATGTCGGCGATCCGGCGCCATGCACGCTTGTAGGGGTCGGGCGCGTAGCGATTCCACGGGCCGTCGCACTCGTAGCCGATCCGAAGGAACACCGGCTTTCGCGACTCGCGGAGGATCCGGCCCAGCTCGGCAACGGCAGGATCCATCTCGCCGGCGGCCACGGCCTCCGTCACCCCGACCATGTAGAGCCCGACCTGCGCCACCGTGTCGGGGTAGCCCCGTGCCCAGTCCCCGAAGTCCATCCAGCCGCTGTCCGAGCAGCCGCTGCCCCGCGCGGGGCCCCGAATCCCGTCCAGGGCCGGCAGGCTGCCGTACAGCATGTAGCCGCCCGCGGGACCGACCTCGCTCCAGTAGCGCGCGATCTCGCTCCGCTCCTGACCGACGATGAGAATGGTCTTTCCGTCCTCCGGCTCGAACTTCTCGGCGCCGGAGGCGGCGAGGGGCAGCGCGAGGATCGCAGTCCACAGCGTTCGGCGCATAGACTAGAGGCGATGATTCTCGCACTCTGGCTGGCGATGTGGGCGCACCTCGGATCCGGCCAACCCCGTGAGAGCGATCCCTGTGCCGATCTCCGGGAGGCGAAATCAGCGATCCGGGCCGGAGACCTGCCTTCCGCCCAGCGCTCCCTCGAGACCTGCGTCGTCGCTCTCCCGCGGAGCGCGGAGGCCTGGCTCAACCTCGGCCTCGTTCACTTCGCGCAGCGGCACCTCGACGAGGCGGCGACCGCCCTGGAGAAGTCGCTCGAGCTGGACGCCCGGCAGCCCCAGGCCTTCAAGATGCTGGGCCGGGTCCAGACGGCCCGCTCGAAGCCGGCCCTTGCCGAGCGGGCGTTCGTGGAGGCGGCCCGGCTGGGCCCGGAGGATGCGGAGGCCCGATACCTCCTCGGGCGCCTCTACCAGTCCGAGGACCGCCTCGTGGAGGCGGCGCACCTCCTGAAGGAGGCCGTGGCCCTCGACCCGAGCTCGGTGCGGGCGCACGCCTTCCTGGGCACCGTCTCCTACGGCCTCGGAGAGACGTCCCTCGCCCGGGAGTCGTTCCTGCGAGCCGTGGCCTTGAACCGGGCGTCGAAGACGCCCGACGCCATCCCCCATCTCGAGTACGGCATCTACCTCCAGCGCACCGACCGCCTGGAGGAGAGCGTCGCCGAGCTGCGCCGAGCGGCGCAGCTGGACGCTTCGAGCGTCGAGGCGCGGTTCGAGCTGGGCCAGAGCCTGCACCGGCTGCGGAGGCTGAAGGAGGCCGGCGAAGCCCTGCGCGAGGCCCTCTCCCTGGACGCGACCGACGCCCGCGTGCACTACCTCCTCGGTCGAGTCTGCTACGAGCAGGGCGACCGCGCCTGCGGAGACGAGCACATGAGGCTGTCGGAGAGACAGCGAGGACGCTGACCGCGCCATGCGGACAATGACCACGACGGTGCTCCTGCTGGCGGCCGGCGTCGCTCTCGCCGCTCCCGCCGCGGCCCAGATCCGCTTCGAGAACATCGCTCGGCGCTCCGGCGTGCACCACGTCGTGCGCAACTCCGAGACGAAGGAGCGCTACCAGATCGAGCCCATGATCGCGGGGGTGGCCCTTTTCGACTACGACAACGACGGCCGGCTGGACATCTACTTCTGCAACGGGGCGACGATCCCGGGACTTGAGAAGACGGACGGGAGCTTCTCGAACCACCTTTACCGCAACGGCCCCGGGCTCTTGTTCGAGGATGTCACGGCCCGGGCTGGCGTCGCCGGAGCCGGGTACTCGATGGGGGTGGCCGCGGGCGACTACGACAACGACGGCTGGACCGACCTCTACGTGACGGGGGTCAACCGGAACATCCTCTACCGGAACCGGGGCGACGGGACGTTCGAGGACGTGACCGCCTCCGCCGGAGTGGCCGGCGAGCTTTCCGGGCGGGGCAAGGCCTGGTCGGTGGGCGCGGGCTGGTTCGACTACGACCGCGACGGGGACCTGGACCTCTTCGTCGTCAACTACTGCGACTGGAGCATCGGGAAGGACAAGGTGTGCGGGGCCCCGAAAGAGGGCTACCGAGCCTACTGCCACCCGGACGTGTACGATCCCCTGCCCAACATCCTCTACAGGAACAACGGCAACGGCACCTTCACCGACGTCTCGTCGGCGTCGGGCATCGGCGCGCATCCGGGCAAGGGGATGGGCCTGGCCTTCGCCGACTACGACTCCGACGGATGGCCGGACGTCTTCGTCTCGAACGATGCGTGGCGCAACTTCCTCTTCCGGAACCGCGGCGACGGGACCTTCGAGGAGACGGGCCTCTACGCCGGGGTCGGCTACATCGACGCGGGGCGGCCCGTCTCGGGAATGGGGGTCGACTTCAGGGACTACGACGGCGACGGGCGGCCGGACATCTTCGTGACCGCGCTCTCCAACGAGACGTTCCCCCTCTTCCGGAACGAGGGCAACGGCATGT
Organism: uncultured Acidobacteriota bacterium; assembly: GCA_963697835.1. Lineage (GTDB taxonomy): Bacteria > Acidobacteriota > Vicinamibacteria > Fen-336 > Fen-336 > DATBSL01. Next base: position 160,342 of record CAVOPG010000004.1, read on the forward strand.
TCCGCGACGAGACGTTCGGGAGCCGCCTGGGCGGACAGAGCCTGGCCTGGGGCGGCTGGAGCACGGGAATGGTCGACCTCGACAACGACGGCTTCCTGGATATCTTCGTCGCCGGGGGCCACGTCCAGAGCAACGAGGAGCTCTACTCGAGCCGCTCCTCGCGACAGACCAACCGGGTGTTCCGAAACCTCGGAGACAGGACATTCCAGGACGTCACAGGCGAGTGCGGAGCGGACTTCCTGCAGGTGGGGCTGCATCGAGGCGCGGCCTTCGGGGACCTCGACGACGACGGGCGGATCGACGCCGTGGTGACGCGCCTCAACGAGCCAGCCGAGGTCCTCCTCAACCGGACGGAGCCCTCCGGCCACCATCTCCTGGTGAGGCTCGTCGGCACGCGCGCCAACCGGGACGGTCTGGGCGCCTCCCTGCGCCTCGTGCTCGGCTCGGGGCGGTCGCTGGTCCGACACGCGACCACCGCCGTCGGCTACGGCGGCTCCAGCGACAAGCGGGTGCACTTCGGCCTCGGCGGTCAGGACCGGATCGAGAGGCTCGAGATCACCTGGCCGAGCGGCCGCGTGCAGGTGCTGGAGAACCCGCGGATCGACCGCGTCCTGGAGATCCGGGAGCCGCCAGAGGGCTCGTCATCCCGAGTCACGACCCGCGTGAAACGCGGGTCGCCTTGAGCCATGACTTGTCATCCCGAGGAGCACCGTCCGAGTCGGGCGACGAGGGATCCGCAATCTCGGCAGATCTCTCGGGACCGGGCAGACGAGAGTCCCTCGAGATGACGGTTCACTAGCAGGAGCTCGACCCAGGCCGGGCGACGCGGGATCCGCTGGAGCTGCGGATTCCTCGGGCCCGGCTCCCGGAGGGCCCTCGGAATGACGAGGGGCCGGCCTTGCGGCCGGCCCCCCCGGAACTGAAGAGCCGAACGACTACCAGTCGAACCGGATCGTGAGCTGCCCCTGCCGCGGCGTGCCGCTGGGGCTCGTCATCTGCCCGAACAGGTCGCTGCCGATGTCCGTGTTGGGCCAGGTGAAGTAGTGCCGGTTGAACAGGTTCAGCAGCTCGAGCCTAAGCTGCGCCCGCACGGGGCCGACGGTGAAGCGCTTCATGATGCCGAGGTCTTCGTAGGCGCCGCCCGGCTGACGCAGCTCCTCGAACTTGCCGGGGCCGGTGCCGAACTCGCCGTAGGCCGGGTTCGAGAACGCCGCCGGGTCGAAATAGCGGTTCGAGGGCGACGCCGCGTTGGCCATGTCGAACTGGCTCGGATCGAAGTTGTTGCCGAGGGCGACGTTCGCATTTCGGTTCACGTAGATCGGGTACCCGAAGTCGGACCATCCGGCGATGTAGCCGTTCGAGTTGAAGCGGAGAGGCGCTCCCGTGTCGTACCGGAAGATCAGGCTGAGCTCCCAGCCTCCGAGCAGAGCGTCGGTCAGTCCCTCCTTGTTCGCGAAGCGCTTGCCCTTGCCGAAGGGCAGCTCCCAGGCCACGTAGCCCTTGAAGACGTGGGTCTGGTCGAACTTGGCGATGACGTTGCCTTCCATGCCGAGGTTGTTCACGTCCTGGATGGGCCCCGTCCACCACTGCTCCTGGAACCCGCTGTCCATGTCGCCGCGCGAGCGCGCGTACGTGTAGGACGCGTAGGCGGTGACACCGTGCGACCGGCGCTTGTTCAGCGTGAGCTGGAGCGCGTTGTAGCTCTGGTGTCCGAGCGGCGACCCGACGTAGAACTGCGGGCCCCAGGTCTGAGCCACCTGCGCATACGGCGACATCGCCATCATGGCGAAGTTGGAGAACCCGGCGTAGGGATAGGGCACACCGGCATCCGCCGCCGACGCCGGATCGGAGACCCAGTTCCATTCCTTGCCCGACTTCACGAGGCTGCTGAGGGCCGCCATGTTCGGCTGGTTCCGCTGGAACTCGCCGCTGTGGAGGTTCGAGCCTGTGTTGCCGATGTAGTTCACGCCGACGGCGAGGTCCCTCGTCAGCTCCATGTCGAAGCCGGCGTTCCACTGCTGGATCCGGCCGCCCTTGAGGCCCTCGGGGCTCATGGTCGTGGTGCCCCACGGGAGAGCGTTGGGGTCTTGCGTCGGTGGCACCTCGACGCCGGGGTAGCCGTTGTCCCAGTTGAAGGCGGGGACGCCGCCGCCCACGGGGTCGACGCGATTGGTGCTCCTGTAGCCCGGGGAGAACGAGTAGGGAACGCCATTCCAGTAGTCCATCCCGATGCCCTGGTAGAAGATCCCGTACGACGCCCGGACCACGGCGCGGGGGGTCACCTGGTAGCTGAACCCGACGCGCGGCCCGAACTGCTTCCAGTCGCGCGGCCCCTCGAAGGTGGTGCTGCCGTCCTTCGCGAACACGAGCAGGCCCGGCACCCCCGTCGTGGGGTTGATCGCGGTGTTGTCGTAGTTGGCCCAGTGGCCGTTCTTCTCGCTCCAGGGACCGGTCACGTCCCAGCGGAGCCCGAGGTTCACGGTCAGCTTGTCGTTGATGCGGAAGTCGTCCTGCGCGTAGAGGGCCTCGTAGTTCCGCCGGCCGGTGAGATCGCCCGGCGTGTCCTGGCTCCCCGAGTGGACGTCACCCAGCAGGAAGCTGGCGAAGCCGAAGCCGGTCTGGTTCGACCAGGGCTGGCCCATGAACCGGGTCTCGTCGGGGGTGAAGTTGAAGTACATGCTGCCGGTGTTCGGGCGGCTGGTCGTCAGCATGTACCGGACCTCGCCTCCGAACTTGAAGGTGTGCTTGCCCTTCACCCAGCTGACGGCATCCGCCAGGATGAACACGTTCGACCTGTAGTAGGAGTTCAGCCCGTAGCCGATCCCGGTCTCCCCGACGCCATTCACCGCGTCGCCGAACTCGATCTGCGGGAAGGCGCCGCTGCCCGTATTCCCGAAGCCCAGCGTGTCGGGCCAGCCGCCGTTGGCGGCGCCGGCGGTGCTCGGGTTGTAGTACTGGCTCCAGGAGAAGTTCACGACGTTCATCACGTTCGAGGAGAACGTGTAGCTGTGGCTCAACCGCACTTGCGGAGAGCTCACGATCTGGGTGCGGGCCCTGGACAGCGGCCCGCCCATCTGGTGGGGGTCGCTCGGGTCCCAGATGCCACCTGAGTCCACCAGCGTGCGCGGGCGCTTGCTGTAGACGAACGAGCCGGTCAGCTGGCTCTTCGTCGAGAGCTGGTGCGTGAGCTTGATCGAGAACTGCCGCTGCTCGAACTTCGGGTCGTTGTAGTAGGGCAGAGCGCTGTTCTGGCTCAGGCGGTCCACCTGGGGCGCGTAACCCTGCCGGTACATGTCGGCGATCTGCCTCGAGGTCGAGCTGATGCGGTCCGCAGGGATGACGTTGCCGGGGAAGACGTTCCCCGTCAGCGGGTCCCGGATCGCCCCGGGGTAGATGGGGTTGCCCGCGGCGTCGACGCCCAGCGGCGCGGCGCCGGTGTTCAGGAGCGCGCTGAAGTCGCCGTCCAGGAAAGGCGCGATCGGCACGGTCTGTCCGAAGCCGCCGAGCACGAACCGCGACTGCCGGTAGTCCTCGAACGCGGCATAGAAGAAGGTCTTGTCCTTGATGATCGGGCCGCCGACGCTGACCGACCCGAGGTACTGCCGATCCTGCGCGCGGTCGTGCTCCTTGTTGCCCGGGTCCGTGGCCTTCAGGTAGTTGTTCTGCCAGGTGTTGGCGTTGAAGACCTCGTTGCGCAGGGCCCCGACCGCGCTGCCGTGGAACTTGTTGGTGCCCGACTTGAGCGAGTAGTTGAAGACGCCCCCGGCGGTGCGCCCGTACTCGGCCGGGATGCCGCTCGTCTGCACCTTGAACTCGTCGACCGCCTCGAGCGGCGGGCTCGACTCGCCCACCCAGCCGCCGATCTGGATCACGGCGGACGTGCCGTCCAGGATCACCTCGTTCGTGAACTCCGCGCCTCCGGCCACGTGCGAGTTCCACGCGTTGCCCTTGCCCTCGCCCTCGACGCTCGGCGTGACCGCATAGGCCCACGCCAGTATGGAGCGGCCGCCGCTCATGTCGACCGGCAGGTCGGTGACGATGTCGCTGGCCAGGGTGGTGCCGATCTCGGCGTTGCCCTTGCCGAGCATGCTCGCGTCCGCCGTTACGGTCACGGCGTCGGCCAGGCCGCCGACGGCCAGCGTGTGGTCCAGGGTGATGACATCGCCCAGGTGCAGCTCGATGCCGTCCCGCGTGAAGGGCTTGAATCCCGGCATCGAGAACGTCACGACGTAGGTGCCGAGGGGCAGGTTGCGGGTCGAGTAGAGCCCGTCCGCGTTCGTCACCACCGTCGTCACCGCGTTCGTGCCACGGTTCGTCGCCGTGACCGTGACTCCCGGCACGACCGAGCCGCTCGTGTCCTTCACCAGGCCGCTGATCGTCGCGCGTCCGGACTGGGCCAGTACCGGGCTCGCCATCGACAAGATGAGTACGACGGCCAGGATGACCCAGGCCAATGAGGGTCCTTTGCCACGCATCCTCTGACCTCCCTCGAAAAAAGCTCTCGAATCGGTCGCCGTCGAGGCTCGCCCAACGCTTGCCAGCGGCCGTTCCGGACTCCGACGGCCGGCGTCGGGCGCTCGACCGAAAGCGCTTCCAGAGCGGAGCCTAGATGAGGCCCGCTGCCGGCGTCAACGAGATTTTGCCCACTCTCACGTTTCTCACCAAGTGAGTGATGCACATGCACTAGACCGATTGATCCGGGCACTCCCTCGCGCTCCTGCTATCCTGCACGCGCTTTCTTGCGGGAACTCCGGCCGGGGTCTCGGGTAGGGCCGGGACGAGCGACAGAAAATGACTCTCCAGAAAGTCGCCGAGCGCGCGAAGGTCTCAGCGGCCACGGTCTCGCGCGTGCTCAACAACTCCGCCCGCGTCAAGGAGGCCGCGCGCGCCCGCGTCCTCCGAGCGGTCGACGAGCTCAACTACCATCCGAACATCCACGCGAGGACGCTCGCCCGCGGAAGCAGCCGCACCCTGGGCCTGATCGTCTCCAACCTGAAGAACCCCTTCTTCCTCGACGTCTTCCAGGCCCTGGAGGCCGACGCCCACGAGAAGGGGTTCGAGGTCTTGGTCGCCAACACCGACTATCGGCCGGAGCAGCTCCTCACCCACGCGCGGTTGATGCAGGGGCGACAGGTGGCGGGGCTTGCGGTCATCGTCTCGGAGATGGCGCCCGCCCTGATCGAGGGGCTCCTGGAGAGCAGGATACCCATCGTCTTCTACGACGTGGGGGTGGCGGCCCGCAGCTGCGTGAGCATCCGGACGGACTACTCCCGGGGCACGCGCCGGGTCGTCGAGTACCTCCATTCACTGGGGCACCGGGACCTGGCCTTCGTCGGTCACCACACGGCGCTCGCCCCCCAGCAAGTCCGGCAGCGCTCCTTCCTCGACGCGGTGCGGGACTGCTACGGGGACGCCGCCCGGACGACGGTGGTGGCCGAGGAGGACAGTCCCTCCGGAGGCCTGCTCGCCACCCGGCAGCTCTACAACTCCGACTTCAGGCCGACCGCCATCGTCTGTGTCAACGACTTCATGGCCCTCGGGGTGGCGAAGGCGCTTCGCGACATGGGGCTCGCCGTTCCCCGGGACGTCTCGGTGGTGGGATGCGACAACATCAGCCTCTCCGAGTTTGCCTGCCCTCCGCTGACCACGATCAACATCCCCCGGGCGAGGATCGGGCACCTGGTGAGCGGGGCGCTCATGTCCGAGTTGTCGCCGCTCTGGGGTCGGGAGATCGTGATCGAGCCGGAGCTGATCATCAGGGACTCGACCGGCCGGCCACCGGCCGCGCGCCGCTAGACGGAAGGACGACCATGCCTCTTCATCGTTCAGCGCTGTTGCTGCTCCTCATCCTCCCGGCCGCCGCGCAACCACGGCTTTCGTCGGCACAGGAGGTCATGGCGCAGGTCGACCCGCGCTCCGCGCGGGTCGTGACTCGGGACTACTTCGTCAGCTCCGCGGGCGACGACAACCGGCCCGGCTCCGCCGCTTCGCCCTGGCGGACGCTGGCGAAAGTCAACGCGACCAGCCTTCAGCCGGGAGATCGCGTCCTCCTGGAAGGAGGCCGCACCTTCGCCGGCCCGCTGGAGCTCGGGAACGACGACCGGGGGACGCCCACCCGGAACATCGTCGTCACTTCCTACGGCGCCGGGCGGGCGGTCATCGACGGCGGAAACGGCCGCGCGGTCACCGTCGACGGGTGCGATCACGTCCTCCTGCAGCGACTGAAGCTCGTCGGCGCCGGCCGGAAGACCGGCAACGTCACCGACGGTCTGTACCTCGCTCACTCCACCGGCGCAACCGTCGATGACATCGAGGTCATGGGGTTCCGGCATTCCGGCGTGGAGATCAGTGGCACTCGGGACGCGCGGATCACCAACGTCTACGCGCACCAGAACGGCTTCGCGGGGATAAGCTCGGGCGGCGAGCTGTCGAAGAACCTGTACGTCGGCTACTGCCGGACCGAGAATAACCCGGGCGATCCGTCCATCCGGGACAATCACAGCGGCAGCGGCATCATCGTCGGCCGGGTGGAGCTTTCTCTCGTCGAGTTCTGCGAGGCGACGTACAACGGGTGGGATCAACCCTGGACCGGCAACGGCCCGGTGGGGATCTGGGCGTACGACGCGGACCGCGTGACGATCCAGCGCTGCGTCGCGCACCACAACCGGAGCACCGCCCACGACGGGGGCGGGTTCGACCTCGACGGCGGCGTCACGAACTCGGTCCTGCAGTACAACTACTCGCACGACAACTTCGGCTCGGGCTACCTGATCTGCCAGTACGAGGGTGCGCCCCGGTTCGCGAGCAACGTCGTCCGCTACAACGTGAGCCAGGACGACGGCCTCTTCGACCACGACGCCGGCATCTTCGTCTGGGTGGGGGGCGAGGGCATGGAGAGCACCCTCGTCCACAACAACACGATCTGGAACACCAAGGGCTCCGCCGTCGCCTACGGGATCAGCGAGAAGCACGCGGGCGGGCTCCCCGAGATCACTTTCTACAACAACATCTTCGTGAGCCGGGGGCCGCAGGTCCTCCGCCGGGCCGACGCCCGGGCGAAGATCGGCCTCTTCCGCGGCAACCTGTACTGGGCCGTGGGCGAGCGGGGCTTCCGTGTAGACGGCTTCAAGTCGCTCCCGGAGTGGGCGGCGGCATCGGGCCAGGAGAGGATCGACGGCCGGCTCGCCGGCATCTTCGCCGACCCGGCCCTGCCCCGGAACGGGCCGGCCATGCTGACGAATCCTGCCGACCTGTATCGGCTCGTGGAGTATCAGCTGAGCGAGAGCTCGCCGGCCAAAGGCGCCGGACTCGACCTCCGGAAGATGTTCGGAATCGATCCCGGCCTCGTCGACTTCTACGGCAATCCGCTGCCGGCCGAGGGCCCGCCCTCGATCGGCGCCCACGAGCCCCGGGCGCCCCGTTAGAGGGGCGAATCCGCCAACTTTGGGATGCCAAGCACTTCGACCGGGAGGTTGACATGGCAAGCAGGTCCTGCCTTGCCGCAATCCTGCTGTTGTCGCTGGCCTCTGCCCGAAACGCCCTGCCCGCTCCGGGCGAGCCCGGCGCGGGGGCGAGGATCTGGGAGCAGGACCTCACGCTGCCCACCTACCGGGTTGACCAGGGCGGGAAGAACCCAGGGTTCTACTTCGGCAGGGCGTACCAGGGGGCCCAGGGACGCGTCTATCCCTACCGGATGCAGGAGCGCTTGACGGAGGAACGGTTCGACAGAACCTACAGGGCCGTCTTCCTCGAGAACGAGTACGTCCGGACGACCATTCTGCCCGAGATCGGGGGCAGGATCTTCAGCGCCCTCGACAAGACCGACAGCTACGACTTCATCTACCGCCAGACCGTCGTGAAGCCCGCGCTCATCGGCATGCTCGGCGCCTGGATCTCGGGCGGCATCGAGTGGAACGTGTTCCACCACCACCGCGCCTCCTCATTCTCGCCGGTCGACCACGCGCTCCAGGAGAACGCGGACGGCAGCGTCACGGCCTGGATCGGCGAGATCGAGATCCGGCACCGGATGAAGTGGCGCCTCGGCATCACTCTCTTCCCGGGCCGGTCCTACATCGAGGCCAGGCTGATTCCCTACAACCGGTCGCCGTTCCTGCACTCGATGCTCTACTTCGCGAACGCCGGCGTCCACGCGAACGACGACTACCAGGTGGTCTTCCCGCCGAGCACAGAGTGGGTCACGCAGCACGCGAAGGCGGAGTTCGCCGCCTGGCCGATCGCGCACGAGAACTACAACGACGTCGACTTCACGGCGCAGGGTCGCGAATTCGGGACCGACGGCGTCGACATCAGCCGGTGGAAGAACAACCTGCAGTGGATCTCGTTCTTCGCCTACAACTACGAGGACGACTGGGTGGCGGGGTACGACCACGGGAAGAAGGCCGGCACGCTCGTCCTCGGGGACCACCACGTCGCCCCGGGCAAGAAGTTCTGGACCTGGGGCAGCGGGGACCACGGCCAGGCGTGGGACAAGCTGCTCACCGACAGCGACGGTCCCGAGCTCGAGCTCATGGCCGGCGGGTACTCCGACAACGAGCCGGACTACAGCTGGCTGCAGCCGCACCGCACGCGGGAGGTCAGCCACTACTTCTATCCGCTGCGGGACATCGCCTCGCTGAAGAAAGCCACCCTCGACGCCGCCGTCGGCCTGGACGTGACCAGCGCCAATCTCGCGCGCATCGCCTTCAACGCCACGTCGCGGCGGGACGGCGCGCGAGTCGTGGTGAGGGCGGGCGAGAAGGTCGTCCTCGAGGAGCGGATCGACATCAGTCCGGCGAAGCCGTACTCCCGGGACGTCCCCCTGCCGCCGGGCACGCGAGAGGCGGACCTCGCGGTATCGCTCCTCTCGTCGGACGGAACCGAGCTCGTGACCTACCGGGCGAAGAAAACGTCCCCCGGCGCGTTCCCCGGGCACGAGTACGAGGGCGACGTCGCCGCCGGCAGGAAGTCACCGATGCCGGAGCCGGTGACCCCTCCCGCCGCTCCGAAGGACATCGACTCGATCGAGGGGCTCTACCTCGCGGGCATGCGCCTCGAGCAGTTCTACAACCCCGCCGTCGACCCGATGGTCTATTACGAGGAGGCGCTCCGACGGGATCCCGACGACCTGAGGGTGAACACCGCCGTCGGCATCCTCATGCTCCGGAAGGGCCTCTTCGAGGAAGCCGAGAGGCACCTCCGCAAGGCCGTGAAGCGGGCGACCTGGAACTACACCCACCCCCGGGATGCCGAGCCCCTCTACTACCACGGCCTCGCCCTCCGGTCCCTCGGCCGGGCCAAGGAAGCCTACGACAGGCTCTACGACGCGACGTGGGACGACGCCTTCAGCTCGCCCGCCTACTTCCAGCTCGCCGAGATCGCCGCCGAGGGCGGGCGACACGCCGACGCGCTTCGACACGTGGACCGTGCCCTCCGCACGAACGCTCTCGACCTCGAGGCGCTCAATCTCAAGGCTGCCCTCCTCCGGACGTCGGGCCGGACGCAGGAAGCCCTGGAGCTGGCCTCGCAGACGGCGGCGACGGATCTCCTCGACTTCTGGTCGAGGAACGAGGTCTACCTGGCGCAGCTGGCGACGAACCGGACGGACGAGGCCGGCCTGACCCTCTCTTCCCTGCGGAAGCTCATGCGCGACGAGGTGAGCTCCTATCTCGAGCTCGCCGTGGATTACGGCAACTTCGGCGCCTGGGACGAGGCGCTCGGAGTGCTCGATCGGCTGATCCGGTCCGGGAACGAGCGCGCGAGCTCCTACCCGTTGCTCTATTACTACGCCGCCTACGCGTCGCAGAGGAAGGGCGCAATGGCGGAAGCGGATCGGTACTTCAGGCTCGCCGAGGAGATGCCTCCGGACAACTGCTTCCCCTTCCAGCTGGAGATGATCGACGTGCTCCGCGCCGCGATGCAGCACGACCCCGGCGACGCCATGGCTCCGCTCTACCTCGGCAACCTGCTGTTCGACCTCCAGCCGGAGGCGGCCATCGCGGAGTGGGAGAAGGCCGCCGCCCTCGGCTCGAAGGTGGCCACCGTCTACCGGAACCTCGGAGTCGGCTACGAGCACGCGAGGCGCGACCGGACGAAGGCCATCGGATTCTACGAGAAGGCCGTCGCGCTGGACCCCAGCGACACCCGGGTGATCCACGAGCTCGACTCGGCGTACCGGAATGCCCAGGTGCCGGTGGAGCGCCGGCTCGGAATGCTCCGCCAGCACCACGAGACCCTCGCCGCGGACGTCTACACCATGCCGCTCGCGAGCGAGATCGAGCTCCTCGCCCTGACCGGACGCTACGAGGACGCCCTGTCCTTGATGCGGTCGCACCGCTTCCGCAACTGGGAAGGCGGCGAGGGTCTGCACACGACGTTCGTGGACGCGAACGTGCTGCGGGGCTTCGAGCTCCTGAGAGCCGGCGAGCCGGCCCGGGCGCAGGCGTTCTTCGAGGCGGCGGCGGAGTTCCCGCCGAACCTGGAGGCCAAGAAGGACTACGCGAGCGGCCGGTCCGGCGAGGTCTTCTACCATCAGGGGGTCTTCTACGAGGCGTCCGGCAAGCCAGCCGAGGCCCGTCGCGCCTTCGAGAAGGCCGTCGCCGAGAGGCAGTACTACGACTCCTACGGCGTGCCCCACTACTACCGCGGACGAGCCCTCGAGAAGCTCGGCCGCGCGCGGGAAGCGAGGCCCCTGTTCGACGCCTTGATCGAGCGAGGAACGCGCGAGCTGGCGGAGATCGAGACCAGCACGGGCATCAGCTTCTTTGCGAAGTTCGGCGATCTCACCACCGATGACGTCCGCAGGTCCAATGCCCACTACCTGCTCGGCCTGGGTTACCTCGGGCTGGAGGACCGGGCCCGGGCGAAGGCGGAGTTCGACCAGGCCGCCCGCCTGGACATCTACAACCTCTGGGCCGGAGTCATGCGGGCTCAGGTCGACTGAGCCCCGCGCCCTTCGGCTCCATGAGGAGCTCGCACACGGGCGGCGAGGAGCAGCCGCCCGTGTCATTGGTGGAGGTCTGTGAGCTTCGCGCGCGCTTTGGCCAGAGCGGCCTGATCGCCCACGCTCAGAGCCAGCGATTCCACCCGGGACCAGTGCTTGGTGCTGGATGGATTCGAGGCCGCAAGCTGAAGCGCCACCTCGAGCGCTTCGGCAGTGCGCCCGAGACCGGCGAGTGCCTCCCTCAGCATCACGAGCAGGGCCTCGTTGTGGGGCTTGGACGAAAGAGCCGCACGAATCCGGTCCTCCGCCTTGGCAAGAGCCCCTTGACGCTGGTACAGCGAGCAGAGCGCGAACAGGGCCGGGACGTGGCTCGGATGGAGGTCCATGTGCTTCTCGAGAAGAGCCACGGCTCCTGCATAGTCGCCTTCGCTCTCGAGAACGCGGGCGAGGTAGACGCGTGCACTACCATGGTTCGGATCGAGGACGAGGACCCGCTCGAACGCCGCGCGCGCGGTTTGGCTGTCTCCTGCCCGCAGGCTCGCTGCGCCGACGATGGCATGACCTTCCGCGAGACCAGGCTCGATGTCGAGCGCCCGGCGGGCGTGGAGGATGGCTTCCGACCACTGTTCTCGGCCGAAACCTTCCTTCGCGATGCTCAATGCGTACGCGGCCTGAGCCTGGGCATCGGAAAGGCGCTTCGCACGCTGGAAACCCTCCAGCACTTCCCGAGCCTTCGCGGCTCGTCCCTGGCTTCTCAGGAGCCTCGAGAGACCCATGGCCGCTGCCGAGTCGTCGGGCTTCACCGTCAAGACACGGCGGTACGCGCTCTCGGCGTCTTCACTGCGGCCCTGTCTCGCGTAGCAGTGGGCCAGGGACGTCCGGGCGGCCCGATGCGTGGGATCTGATTGCAGGTAGGACTCCAGCATCGCCACGGAATCGGCGCACTGCTTCGCTCGCTCGAGGGCCTGGCCGGCGATCAACGCTGCGGGCTGGGGCATCGGGCGATCGGCAAAGCCCTTCCTCAGGCGGGCGACACACTCATCGTAGCGGTGCTCCTCGAGGTCCAGCTGTGCCAGTCCGACCGTCCAGTGGGGCAGGTTCGGCTCGCTGCGCGACAGAGTCTCGAGCAGCGCCCGCTTCTCACTGCTCTTGCCATCGATCTGGGCCAGGCCGAGCCGCACTTTCGAGACCCAGACATGGCTCCTCACGCCGGGCGGCACGCTCGCGATGGCCTGCTCGAGGGCAGGGCGCACCGCCAGGTGCGCGCCGTAGCGAGCGAGAACCACGTCGGGGCGCAGGGGACGCCCCAGCGTCGCCAGATACCCGTTGAGCTCGTCCGGCTGCTCCAGGAGCAGGGACAGCCCGTGTGTGGACGATCGCAGCGCCTCGGCCTCAGCGTCGTCCACGACCGAGCGAGTCCGCTCCAACGCGTCCAGCGGTCGGGAGCTGGCCAGGGCGATGAAGCCGGCCAGCGGCGACAGCCATGGACTCGTGGGCTCTGCAGCCTTCAGCTCCTCGAGGGCTTCCTCGGCAGCGTTCCGCTGACCGAGAGAGAGCAGGACTCGAACGTGGAGCGAGAGCAGCTCGCCGCTTCCGGAACCATCGAGCAGGGCCTGCTCGAGCACAGCCAAGGCGCTTTCGTGCTGGCTGGCGAGATGGTAGGCGCGAGCGAGCAGCAGCGCCGCGTCGCTCCGCCGCGGGTGCTGGCTGAGCACTTCCGCCAGCGTCGCGATCGCCGGGTGATAGTCCTCAGCCTCGATGGCGGCTCTGGAACGGGCGATCAACTGGCCCACCGTTCTTTCTCCAGAGCCGGGATCCTGGGCCCTCACGGACGCCGCCGTCAGGAGCAGACTACCGGCCAGGAGCGACGCCCGCGAGACGAAGCCGAACGGGCGAAGGGCCACGTGATTCCTCAGAGACGGCGCAACAGCTGCGACAGCCGACCGAGTCGGCACTGTGCGTCGCCTCCTCACCGGTCGAGAGCCGAGGACAGCTTGCCCGCGCTCGGCCGGGTTTCCTCCCGGACGTGAAGTATCTGGTTGGCCTTGACGTTCTCGAGCACCTGCCTGGTTCCCTTGGGCCATCTGATCTCGATCCGCTTGACAGTCGCCGAGTCACCCAAGCCAAAGTGAACGCGCTTATCGCTGGAAGAGTTGTATCCCACCGCGGTAGTGGCGTGGTTGTACTGCACAGGACCAGTCTCAGGCTCGACCTTGATCCGTGCCCCCAACCCGTCCCGGTTGCTGGACGTTCCCTCCAGCTCGATCAGGAGCCAGTGGTTCTGGTTGGTTGACTTGTTCAAGAGGATCTCGGGTTTGGAGTTCAGGGCTGTGACGACGATGTCGATGCGGCCGTCGTTGTCGAGATCCCCGAAAGCGGCACCGCGGTGGGCCTTGGCATCCTGGACGCCTGGGCCGGCGGTCTTGCCAACGTCGGTGAACGTTCTGTCACCGTCGTTTCGGAAGACCAGATCGGGCATCCTGAAGGGCATGCCGTCCACTTCCTCCTCATTGTCCAAGATGGCTCCACAAGCCGCGAACAGATCCTTCAGACCGTCGTTGTCGAAGTCGAAAACCCCCAAGCCGTATGCGGTGTAGCCGTATGTGAGGATCGCCAAGCCCGCCGCGTCGGTGTGGTCGGCGAACTGGGTGCCGTCCAGATTCCAATAGAGTGGGAACGTGTCACGAAACATTGCGGTCTGGTAGATGTCGGGGCGGCCGTCGTTGTCGATATCCTGAAAGTGAGCGCCCATCCCTGCTATCGGGACGCCCGACTCGACAAACCCCACCCCCGCAAAGAGGGACTCCTCAGAGAAGGTCCCATTGCCGCGGTTGTGGAACAGGAAGTTCTGCATGGTGTCGTTGGAGACGAAGACGTCCGGGAACCCGTCGCCATCGTAGTCGCCAAACGCGATTCCCATGGCCTTTCCGATATGCTCGGCCACTCCAGACTGCTCGGAGACGTCCGTGAAGGTGCCGTTACCGTTGTTGCGATAGAGCATATTGGGAGTCCCGTCAAACCACTTGGGATGGCAGTAGGCGGTGATGCGCCGAGCCGTGAGCGTACAAGCCGGATTCAGCACGAAGGACCACTTGAGGTAATTGCCTATGAAGAGATCCAGGTCACCGTCGTTGTCGTAGTCGAACCATCCGGCTGTTATCGCCCAGCTCTTACCCAGTTTGGGATGAATGGCCGCCACCCCAGCCTCAGCGGTAGCGTCGCTGAAAGTCCCGTCTCCGTTGTTGCGGAACAGCTGATTGTGGTCGACGCCGGCCACGTACATGTCGATGTCACCGTCATTGTCGTAGTCGCCGCAGGCAATTCCCATGCTGTAGGCGAGACCGCCGACACCGGCCTTCTTCGTCACGTCGGTGAACGTCAGGTCACCGTTGTTGCGATACAGGCGGTTGGAGAACGACGGACCGGACTTGTCCAGTGAGTCCAGAGTGAGTTCACTACGCTGGCGGCCAGGGATCAGTGCTCCATTGGCAAAGTAGATATCCAGAAGACCGTCGTTGTTGTAGTCGAAGACAGCGACGCCCCCGATCATGGTCTCGATGGAGAACTTGTGGTCGGTCACACTGTTCTTGAGGACGAAGTCGATTCCGGCCCGCTCGACGATGTCCTCGAAGTAGACCGGACCGGCTTTGGGTCCAGTCGGTCCTTCGACCTGCGATGCCGAGGTGTGCGTTACTGCCAGTAGTACTGCAGAGAGACCGCTGGTCCAGCGAGCCGCCCGACGCTCGGCAGCACGGCGTGCTTCCACGTAGGTTCCTCCACCTTCAGTATCCGGTTCACACTGGCGGTCCTGACCTCTTGTTGGACGTCACAATCGCGGCATCCCCGCTCGCGGTTGAGAATGGCGTAGTGGTGACGGCTGCCATTGTACCGACGCAGCCCGGCTCGTCCACGCCTCGATCGTGGACGGGATGCGCCGCCCAGTTGCCGATGTCGGCCTCGTCCACGACACCGTCCTCGTTTCCGTCGCCCGGGCAGTCGACCTCGAACGCGCGGATCCAGTCCAGCTCCCGCTCCAGCAGCCTGTAGTTCTCGCCGGCTCTTCGGTCCAGCCCTTCAGCGGCGACGGCGGGTCGGTGACCAGGCTGGTGTCGAGGCGATCGGGCGTCGGGGTGTGGCCGCGCTACCACCCCGGCGCTCGACCCCACTAACATCTCGGCCGGTCGCACCTCGGGCGGCCGCCGGGGCGCCCCCGCCCCGGCCTGCCGTCCCGACCCGCGGTCGAGAGGGGAGAGCGAAACATGCGCTGCGAGCCAGGACGCACGGCCGCCTCGGTGGCTCTTTTCGGGTTCTTGGTCGCGCTGCCGGCCTTCGCCGTGGACTACCACGTCGACTGCGACGCTGGCGACGACGCCCGCGACGGCCACGCGCCGGCGACGGCATGGCGCAGCCTGGCCAAGGTGAGCGCGACGACGTTCCAGCCCGGCGACTCGATCCTGCTCGAACGGGGGACGCGGTGCCCGGGCATGCTCTGGCCAGAGGGATCCGGCGAGCCGGAGAGACCGATCCGCATCGGGGCCTACGGTGACGGGCCCCTGCCGATCGTCGACGCCGCCGGGAAAGAGGCCGCGATCCGGCTGTTCAACCAGCAGCACTGGCACATCGAGGACCTCGAGGCCGTGGGGGGCAACCCCTACGGGATCCACGTGTCCGGCGACAGGGGAATCTTGCGCCACCTCCGCATCCGCAACGTCGTCGTCCACGGTGTCACGGGCGAGGTGAAGACGAAGTCATCCGGTCTCGTCGTCGTGGCCGCGGGCGGGGGAGGGCAGACCTTCGAGGACGTCGTCATCGACGGGGTGACGGCCTACGACACGACCCAGTGGGCGGGCATCCTCGTCAACGGCGCCGCCTGGGAGGACAAGGACCTCCGGGCGCGGCACGTGACCATCCGCAACTCGATCGTGCACGACGTGTACGGCGACGGCATCGTCCTCTTCCAGGTCGAGGACGGGCTCATCGAGAGGAGCGCGGCCTGGCGCACGGGGCTCCAGCCAGTGGAGACGATCGGCACCCCCAACGGGATCTGGACCTGGCGCTGCCGCCGCTGCACGGTGGAGTGGACGGAGGGCTTCTTCATCGACTCGCCAGGGGTGGACGGGGGCGTCTACGACATCGACTGGGGGTGCGACGACGGTGTCGTCCAGCACAACTTCGGCCACGACGCCATGGGCTACTGTGCCGCGGTGTTCGCCGCCGGCGGCGAGGTCACCACCAACAGCACCGTGCGCTACAACGTCTGCGTCAACAACGGCCGCAGCCCCAAGCTGGCCCGCCGCCAGGGAGACGTCTTCCTGTCGACCTGGGACCGCGGCCTCTTCGACGGGGTCCGGATCCACCACAACACCTTCTACTGGAACCCGCCCATCGACGCTCCCGTCGTCCAGATGGACCACGCCGACTTCACGGGCCGCCGCCCCAACGAGTTCCGCGACAACCTGATCCTCTCGGCGGTGCCCAGCATGACCCACACCAGCGACGCCCTTCGCTTCGACAACAACCTCTACTGGTCGGCCGGAAGCCGCGCGCCAAGGTGGAGCTACGCGGGCCGCGACTACGAGGGCTTTGTCGCCTACCGGCGCGGCAGCGGCCAGGACGCCGGGGGCCAGAGCGCCGACCCGAAGCTCGTCGCCACGATGCGGCTCGGCCCCGGTTCCCCGGCCATCGACGCGGGGACCCGATCGACCGAGCCGGGAGACCGCGATGCGTTCGCGCAGGCGGTCCCGTGGGGAGCAGGGCCGGACATCGGCGCCGTCGAGCACGTGCCGGCGGCTCGGGCGGAATCGGGACCGCGCCTCGAAGGGTTCTCCGGCAAGTGGGCCCTCGTCTCCCACCTCGGAACGGACGAGATCTCCCGGGGCCAGGTCGTCTTCCTGCAGAGCGCGCTCGAGCAGTACGGCGAGAAGGGCTTCGTGGTCGCGGTCGCGTTTCCCGGCGAGGCCCCGGGCCGCCTCGTCCACGACTGGAACCTGGGGGGGATCCGCGTGCTCGAGCCGCTCCCCTCGGGGAGCGGGACCCTCCCGACGACGTCTCTCATCGCTCCGGACGGCCGGACGGTGCGGCGCTGGACGGGCCTGGTGCCCCCCGCGGAGCTGGGGTTGCTGCTCCGCGCCACCCTCGGGCCGCCCCTCGGATCGCCCGCGGTCGACCTGCCTCTCGACGAAGTGTATCGGGACGCCCCGGCGAGTCCCTGAAGGGGGGTCGTTGCGTCGTTCTCAGTACCCGATCGCCTGTCCGTCCTTCCGCGGGTCGGAGCCCCCGAAGTAGCGGCGGGGGTTCTCCTCGCGCCAGATCGCCTGGTAGCCTCCGAGGGCCTCGGGTGTCTGGCCGATCCGGTGGCCTCGGGCGGCGAGGCCCTCGAGCACCCTGGAATCGAGGCCGAGCTCGGGAATCACCACTCCTCCGTCCGCCATCTCGCCGCCCCACGGCGCCGAGCTGCCGTCGTGGGCGACGCGGGGCACGTCGGTCGCCTGTTGGACCGAGAGGCCAAAGTCGAGGATGTTCATGACCACCTGGGTGTGTCCCTGCGGCTGGATGTCGCCGCCCATCACCCCGAACGCCATCACCGGCGCCCCCTGCCGCGTGAGGAAGGCCGGAATGATGGTGTGGAACGGGCGCTTCTTCGGCTCGAGACGATTACGGTGACCAGGGTCCAATGAGAACGCCTGGCCCCGGTTCTGCATCGCGAAGCCCACGCCGTCCGGGCAGATGCCCGAGCCGAAGCCCGCGTAGTTGCTCTGGATGAGCGAGACCATGTTGCCCTCGACATCCGCCGCGCACAGGTACACCGTGTCCGAGTCGAGCGGCGGGTCGCCGGGGCCCACGCGGAGCGCCGCGTGCTTCGGGTCGATGCGCTTCGCGCGCTCGCGGGCGTACTCCTTCGAGATGAGCCAGGCCACGGGGACCTTGGCGAAGGCGGGATCGGCGTAGTACCGGGCCCGGTCCTCGAAGGCCAGCTTCTTGGCCTCGATGAAGAGGTGCAGGTGCTCGACCGAGTTGTGGCCGAGGCTCGGCACGTCGAAGCCCTCCATGAGGTTCAGGATCTGGAGGGCCGAGATCCCCTGGCCGTTCGGGGGAATCTCCCAGACGTCGTGGCTGCGGTAGCTCGAGGAGACCGGCTCGACCCAGTCCGCGCGGTGCGATCGCAGGTCCTCGACGCTCATGTGGCCGCCGAGCTCGCGCGACTTACCCACGATGCGCTCGGCAGTCTCCCCCTGGTAGAAGCCGGCCGCGCCGTCCCTGGCGATGCGCTCGTAGGACGCGGCCAGTAGCGGGTTCTGGAAGACGTCACCGTAGTCCGGGACCCGGCCGCCGGGATGGTAGACCGCGGCCAGATGGGGGTACTCGCCGTCGCGCCAGGACGTGAAGTGGGAGGCGATGATCGGCGAGACGGGGAAGCCGGCGCGCGCGTACTCGATCGTGGGCTCGAGCACGCGGGCGAGGCCGAGGCGGCCGAAGCGCTCGCTCAAGGCCTGCCAGCCGCTGACACAGCCGGGCACGCTCCAGGAGAGGGGGCTCAGGCGCGGGATGCGCTGGAGACCGAGCCGCTGCGCCTTCTCGAGGGTCCAGGCGGCGGGGGCGCGACCGCTCGCGTTCAGGCCGTAGAGACGTCGGTCCTTCTCGATCCACACGATAGCGAAGAGGTCGCCGCCGATGCCGCAGCTCGCCGGCTCCATGAGACCGAGGGCGGCGTTCGTGGCGATCGCGGCGTCCACGCACGTGCCCCCCGCCTTCAGCACGTCGACGCCGACGAGGGCGGCGAGGGGCTGGCTCGCGCAGACCATGCCGCGCTGGGCGACCACGGCGGAGCGGTCGCGGTTGCGGGCGGCGAGGCGGGCAGGATCGCTCGGGGGCCGGCCGACCGACGGCGCGGCTTCGGCGCCATTCAATCCGACAGCGGCTGACGCCCCGGTGAGGGCGAGGAAGGTGCGTCTCAGCATGGCCTCCGCCTCCTGGTTCCGTGGCCGCGCGGACGCCTCACGGCGGCGAAGTGACTCTAGCACCACCTTCCCCGCACCCTGATCATCGCGCGAGCTTCTGGCGCAGCTCGGCGAACCAGTTGTCGATCACCACCAGGTGCGACGCCGCCGGGTCCTGATCCCGGGACGGCTCGATCATCAGGAACCGGCCGTCGGGAGCGATGTCGTAGTTCGGCGTGCAGCCGCCGCCCTCTTCGAACTCGCCCTCGAAGAGGACCCGCGGACGCTCGACCGTGAGCGAAGCGCCCGTGGTCACGCTCGCCGCCATCATGCGCCTGCCGGACCGGTAGACGATCCGGCGCCCGTCCCGCGACCAGCGCGGGTGGTCACCACCGCCGCTGGAAATCGGCCACTTGCCGCCCGTGCCGGAGACCGCCCGCGCGTAGATCTCGAGCCGCCCGGACTCGTCCGACTCGTAGGCCAGCCACGCCCCATCCGGGGAGAAGGCCGGAGTGCTCTCCCAGAAGGACGTCTGAAGGAACGGTCGCGCCGCCGGCGTGGCGCCGAGCTGCAACAGCCAGATGTCGGCCTTCGTGTCCGGCCTGAGCTCGGTGAAGGCGACGAGTCCGGCGGCAGCCGATGAGGAGGACGCCCACTTGGGGTAGGGGCTCTCGTAGACCAGTTCGGGAGGACGGCTGGCGTCTGCCGGAACGGAGAAGAGGTCAGCGGTGCTCTTGCCACCCCGTCCCTTGCTGAACAGGATGGCGGCCGGGTCGTCGGGGCGCCAGACCGGGGCGACGTCTTGCCGCGGGTCGACGGTCAGGCGGGTCCAGGTACCACGCGTCAGATCGGTCACCCAGATGTCCTGCTGGCTCCCATGCTTCGGTGCGAGCGCGAGGCGCCGGCCGTCCGGCGACAACACGGGATCGATGTAGAAGCCCGATGGCGCATCGACGGCTTGGCGCTTCCGGCCGGAGAGCTCGATCCAGGCCAGGTCCGACCGCATGCTGATCTCAGCCCCCGGAAAGTAAGCCAGCATGCCCGAACGTGACACGTCGAACAGTGGCTCCTGGTAGGCATTCCGGACGATTCCCTCCCTGACCCTGAATGGGGTGCCCGTGACCCGCAGGCGCGACGCATCGAACGGGACGGCCATGAGCGCCCCGCGACGGAAGTACACGAGATGGCCCGTCGGGACGTACTTCGCCGCGTACCCCCCTTCGAGGACGGTCCGGCGCTCGCGGCTGTCGAGCGACAAAACCTCGATCTTCCCGTCGTCGACGATCTCGGTGTCCCATCGGGTGAACATGAGCGAGCGCTCCCCCGGCAGCAGCTCTGGCCATCCGTGCATGACCTCTTCGGGCGCCACTTCCGTCAGCACTTCCGGCTGACCGCCATTCGCCGATACCACCGAGATCCCCGAGTAGCGAGCGGGCGTGAAGTAGATGCGATTGTCCTTTCCCCACGTGGCGCCTTGCGGCCAGCCCACGGGGCACAGCTTCGTCACATGGCCCGTCGCCAGGTCGACCTTCATCAGGTGCTCACCGCCGACGAGGAACCCGATCGACCGACCGTCCGGGGAAAAGAACGGCTCCCACGCTCCACCGGTGCCAGGGAGCGGCACCGCCTCCGCGCTGTCCAGGGCGCGAACGTGCAGCTGCAGCCCCTCAGGGCCGCCGGCCACGTAGGCGAGCCGGGTGCCGTCGGGAGAGAGGGCCGGCCGCTGGAGGCGCCTCGTCGAGCCCGTCGGGACCGGTATCTCGAACCGAACGACCGGCCGCACGGGCGGTTCCGACCGGCCCAGCCGCCGGACCGCGACGCCGCCGATGAGTGCGCCGATGGCGAGCGCCACGGCGACGGACCCGACCAGGGCGCGAGGCGCCCGGGACGGAAGCAGGCCCTGGACCTTGCTTCCCGATCCGGAGCCCACCTCTTCGAGAGCGAAGGCGACGTCCCGGGCCGCCTGGTACCGCTCGTCGGGGTCCTTTTCGAGACAGCGTCGAATGAGCCGATCGAGCGCCGCCGGCGCCGCGCCCGAGGCCGTGCTCATCTCCGGAGCGTTCTCCTTCAGGATGGCGTTCAGGGTCTCGACCGTGGAGGCACGTGCGAACGCGCGCTGGCCCGTGAGCATCTCGTAGAGGACGAGACCCAGGGCGAAGATGTCGGTCCGCGCGTCGACGACACGTTGGTCGATCTGCTCGGGAGCCATGTACGCCGGGGTGCCGGCCAGGGCGTTGTCCGCGGTGATGGTCCGTTCCTCGCTCGCCGTGCCCCCTCCTTCCGCCGGTCGCAGCTTGGCAAGCCCGAAGTCGAGCAGCTTCGCGCCCGACCGGGTCAGCATCACGTTGCCGGGCTTGAGGTCGCGGTGGACGATCCCCCGGGCGTGGGCCGCTCCGAGGGCTTCCGCGATCTCGATCCCGTAGCGCAGAGCCTGATCCAGCGGAAGCGCCCCCCGCGCCAGCCTCTGGGCCAGCGTCTCCCCCTCCAGCAGCTCCATCACCAGGAAGTCGACGTCACCCTCCCGGCCGACGTCGTGGAGGGCGCAGATGTGGGGGTGATTGAGGCCGGCGATCGTCCGGGCCTCGCGCGCAAGCCGGGCGAGAGCCTCGGGGTCCTTCGCCACGTGCTCCGGCAGGACCTTCAAGGCGACGTCACGCCCGAGCCGGGTGTCCCGCGCCCTGTACACCTCGCCCATCCCTCCCGCGCCGATCAGCTCGGTCACTTCGTACGGGCCGAGACGGGTTCCGCGGACGACCGCGAGCCTGTGGGTCGCCGCCGCGGCGACAGGTTCTTCCAGGAGGCGCTTCGCCTCCTGCTCGTAGCCGAGGAGGGACTTCACCTCACGCAGAAGACCCTCGTCGCCACCGCAAGCCTGCTTCAGGAACACAGCCCGTTCGTCCGGGCTACGGGCGAGGGCCGCGTGGTACAGCTCCTCGACCTTGCTGAAGTCCCGAGGCTCGCTCACGAGTGAGGCGCTCCCGAAACCTCTCGCCCACCGCGCTTCATCTCCCGAAGCAGCCACACCTTGGCGAGCTTCCAGTCCCGCAACACGGTCTGGGGGGAGACTTTCAAGACCTCCGCCGTCTCTTCGACGCTCAAACCGCCGAAGAACCGCAGCTCCACGACCCGGACCTTTCGCGGATCCAGGGTCGCCAGGGCCTTGAGCGCGTCGTCGAGGGAGACCAGGTCACGGTCGGGCTGCCCTGCTGCAAGATGCTCCTCGTCCAGGGCGACCGGGCGGCCTTCACCTCCTCGCTTGAGGCTGCGCCGGGTGCGGGCGTGATCCACCAGGATCCGCCGCATCATGCGTGCCGAGATGGCGAAGAACTGGTTGCGGCTCTCCCAGGCGATCGGAGACCCCACCAGCCGCAGGTAGACCTCGTTGATCAGGGCCGTGGTCTGCAGGGTGTGGCCCTGCCGCTCGCGGCCCATGTAGCGGTGGGCCCGCTGGCGCAGCTCCCTGTAGATCAGGGGGATGAGCCTCTCGAGCGCGGCTTCGTCCCCCCGGTTCCAGGCGCGGAGCAACCGCGTGACCTCCTGCGACGAGGCCGTGGCCATCCCCCCCTCCCGTCGATTGGTGAAAAAGCCCCCCGAGGATAGCACTCCCGTCCGCATCCCGGCACGCCAGGGAAAGCGACTCCCCTGCGCCCGGTGTTGGAGTTTCCGAGCCCCGTTTGCGCCCAAGCCGGTGAGGAGGGCATCCAATGCCGACTCACCTGCTGGCCCTGGTCCCGTCCGTCGCATTCATCCTCGCGGGCCTCCCGAGAGCCGAGGCCCATCCGCAAGGGTCTGAGGCCCGTACGGGCCAAGCGCCCGTGGCCAGGTCCGGCGGTCTCCGCACCGACCGGCTGTCCCCCAAGCAGCTCCAAGCCTGGAACAGGATCGTCGCGATCGTCATGGCCAACGATGGCGCCGGCCAGCCCCTCCACCCTACGCTGCGCCAGCTTTGGGACGCCGTCGACACGAGCAATCACGTCATCCACGTCGAGATGCCCGACCGGAACGGTCGCCGTTCCTACATCGCGGGTCGATTCGCCATCACGAAGGTGGATCCCGAAGGGAAGGCCCATGAGGGGATCCTCATCTTGAACCTCAGAGCGATCGACAGGGTGTCGACGGGACCTGGGGCCACTCGAGGCGATGGCTTCATCCCCTTCACGGGGCTCGGCAAGAGCGAACGTTACGCCGAGCTGCTCGGGCACGAGCTCGCCCATGCCGTCTGGCACCTCGCGGACACGGAACGGGCGCGTCTCGCCCAGCGGCTTCAGGGCGAGATGGAGACGGAGAAGGAAACGGTGCTCAGGGCGGGGGGCCGAGGCTCCGATGAGCAGCTCCCGGAACGGGTGAGGGTGCTCGCCCGGCTAGCGAGTGAGGTGGAGGTGCCCGCCGAGGCAGCGGAAGTGGCGATCTGGAAGGAGCTGCAGTCGGGCCGGCGGGCGCGTTGACGCCTCAGCGGTCGACGTCGACGGCGCCACAGGCGCCGTTCTCGGCGCACATGACGTACCTGCCCCCCTTGGCCGCGAGCAGTGCGTGCTGGTCGTCCGGGTGATTCTCGCACCCGTTCACGGCGAGGCCCTTGCAGTACTCGCCGTTGAGAGTCCAGGTCGGTCCGTAGCGCCCGGTGTCCTTCGCCTTCCCGATCGCCCACTCCTCGCAGGGGGCGCGTTGGGGGTCGCCGTTCACACGCACCGAGCACAGACTCCGTCCGTCGCTGAACCCGATCAGGGCGCAGTAGTCCGCGTCCGGCCCGACGAGCCCCGTCGAGTCGAGCGTGACGTAGTCCGGCCCCCACAGGTGGATCTTGGAGGCGAACCGGGTGATCGGAGGCGGATACGGCTTGGTGCAGCCGCTCCCCGAGGGTGGCCAGCTCGGGTCCGGGTCGACCGGGAAGGCCGACGGGGTGCAGCTTTGACGGTAGGATCCGCCTCCCCGCCGCACGTACCCTTGCGATGTGACGAGCACGTAGTCCTCGGAGAAGTCGCTGGCGTTCTTGACGTTGATCCACTCCAGCGGGTTGTCGTAGTCGGGCTGGGCGCAGAGCCCCGCGGCCCTCAAGTTGTTCACGACCGCGGTTACGAAGCCCTTCTGGTCGAGGATGCGGTACTGGCCCGAGTCCGGAGTGGCCTGGTCGTTGACGTCGACGAGCTTGGGGGTCGTCTGCTGGGCCGCGCGCTCGATCGCGGCATCGACTTCCGACAGCAGGAGGGGCCCACTGTTGCGGACGCAGGCGGTCTGCACCGTCCCCTTGCCCAGCGCACACGAGGCCCCGACGCCACCGGTCGGAGGTGTCGGGGAAGGGGTCGGCGTGGGAGGGGTGGGGCCCGAGGGTGAGCCGCCACCTCCGCAGGAAGAAGCTGCCATCGCGGCGAGGGCCATCGCCCCCGTCAGGAAGTGCCAATTACGAGCGCTGATCTTGTACATCTTGCCGATGAACCTCAGTTTGCGACTTACCGTACCCCCCCCGGAGGGAGGAGGCAAGTCAGGATTGACCGAATCCCCGACCCCGAACGGTCGCCCCCGTGTGGCAGTTGTCGGCCTCCCGCACGTTTCCGCCGGAGTCCAGCGGTGCATCGGCACCATTGCGCGTTCCGGGGCACGGCCCCGATACTGTTGATCCTCTTCCGGGGAGGTGGACCCCATGGCTTCACTCCGGCGTGCCCTTCTGGTTCTCGGCCTGTCGTCGGCCGTGGCCCTCGCGAAGGCCGCGCCCCCGCCGCCGCCGGCCCTGGCGGAGAAGATCGACGGCCTCTTCGCTTCGATCGCGGGCAAGGACCTGCCCGGCGCCGCCGTGGTCGTCCTCGAGAACGGGGCCGTCGTCCACTCCAAGGCCTACGGCCTCGCCAGCATCGAGCTCGGCGTGCCGAACACGACACGCACCCGGTTCCGGCTGGCGTCGGTCAGCAAGTCGTTCACCGCCCTCGCCATACTGCAGCTCGTCGAGCAGTCTCGCCTCCGCCTCGACGACCCGCTCGCCAGGTACGTGCCCGACTTCGCCGGGGGCGACCGGATCACGATCCAGCACCTCCTCACCCACACCGCGGGCCTGCCCGACTTCATGTCCTTCGACGAGGCGAAGAAGCTGCCGCCGGACTCGGTCCCGGGGGAGCGGCTCAACTACAGCAACATCGGCTACGTAACCCTGGGCCGGGTCATCGAGAAGGTGACCGGGAAGAGCTACGAGAGCCACCTGCGGGAGGCGATCTTCGCCCCGCTGGGCATGAACGACACCGGGGTGGATCGCCGATCGCCCCTGGAGAAGGGGCGGGCCGCCGGCTACGTGATCGGGCCGGAGGGCGGTCTCGTCAACTCCGAGTACACGGACACTTCTGCCGACCCCGCCGCCGGCGGACTCTACTCCACGGCCGAGGACATGACGCGGTGGGTCCAGGCCCTCGTCGGCGGTCGGATCGTGTCGGCCGCGACGTTCGAGAAGATGACGACACCGGTCACCCTGTCCGGCGGGCGGAGGGGCGTCTACGGGTACGGCTTCATGCTCGTCCCGTACCGCGGCCTGCGCGAGGTCGCCCACGGCGGCGACATCAGCGGCTTCAACTCGTACTTCGCGATCTATCCGCAGGAGCGCCTGGCGGTGGTCGTGCTCTCGAACGTGGGCATGCGCCCCCCGGGGCCGGTTCCCGTCGCCGGAGACCTCGTTCACCGGATCGTCGGGCTGATGGCGGGTGACCGCCTCGGGCCCGAGTGGCCGGCCGTGGTGACGCTCCCCACGTCCGTCCTGGACCGCTACGTGGGCCGCTACCGGCTCGAGGTCCCCCCGCCGGTCGCGGAGGTCATGGGGGAGACGATGGAGATGAGCCGCGAAGGCGATCGCGTCTTCGTCGTCGCCAAGCAGGGCCGGGTCGAGATCTTCGCGGAGTCGGAGACCGTCTTCTTCGCGAAGGAGGGGCCGGGGGTGAAGGTCACGTTCACGGGCACGGCCGACGCCCGGGAGGCCGTCCTCAGCCTCATGGGGCTGCGCGAGTTCCGCCTCCGGCGCCTCCCGTGAGCTGGCGATAGCCGCGGGCGCTCACCCGGCGAGCGCGGCCTGGAGCATCGCTTTCGTGTAGGCCACGTTGTAGACGAGGCCCGCGTACTCGCCCCCGCCGGGATAGTAGGGGGCGAAGCCCGGAAGCTCGCGATCGGCGTCGAGGGCCCGCGGGTGCTCCGGGTAGACGGCACGGGAGTACTTCTGCCGCACCAGCTCCTTCATCACCGCGAACATGTCGACCTCGCCCTCGTCGGGGAAGACCTCGGTGTACGCG
Source organism: uncultured Acidobacteriota bacterium (assembly GCA_963697835.1). Classification (GTDB taxonomy): domain Bacteria; phylum Acidobacteriota; class Vicinamibacteria; order Fen-336; family Fen-336; genus DATBSL01. Next base: position 186,477 of record CAVOPG010000004.1, read on the forward strand.
ACGGACGGCCGCCGCACGCGGACGTTGCGGTAGTGCACGTGGTTGATGCGGTCGCGCTCGCCGAAGTAGCGGCAGACCTCGACCGGGTCCTCGCCGATCTCGCGCGTCACCCCGCAGTCGTAGGTGATGCCGTTCGACGGGCTGTCCACGATCCCGACGAGGCGCTTCCAGCCCTCGAGGGTCGCCATGATCTGCCCGGAGCCGCGGCTCAGGGGGACGGGCGGGTCGCTGGGGTGCAGCGCCAGCCGGACGCCCGCCGCCTCGGCCACCGGCACGACCGCCTTCAGGAAGTACGTGACGTTCGCCCACATCTCGTCGAGCGAGTGGACGCCCACCTCCGGCAGCGGGGGAAGGTCCTTCGAGCGGTCGTAGTCGTAGGCGGTCATCCCGGCCCCGCCCCGCCCGAGCTCCTCGTAGTAGCCCTCGGTCAGCCGGTGAGAGTAGAAGTTGTACTCGACCACGGGCACGCCGGCCCGGCCCGCCGCGCGGATCGACGCGTTGACCTTGTCGATCTCCTCGTCGCGGCCGGGCCTGCCGTACAGCGTGTTCGGGAATCCGTCGATCATCAGGTTGTCGACCGTCAGGCCGGCGGCCCGGAAGCGCTCGACCAGGGCCCGGAGGTCCGCCTCCGTCCACGGGATGGGCGGGCCTCCCATGAGCACGTGGTCGACGCCGATCTGCTTGAGTCGGCGCATCTCCTTCTCGCTCGCGTTCGCGCCGACGCCGAGGCAGAGCTTCGGTACGCCCGGCCCCTCGGCCGGCGGCCAGTCGCGGGGAGCGGCCCTCGCGAGCGTCGGCGCGAGCGCGAACGCTCCCGTGGCGTGGATGAAGCTCCGCCGGGGCAGTCTGGACGTCATGGGTCACACGGCTCCTTTCGGAACGGCGGAGGACCGGCCATGCGTTCAGGACCCGCGCTTCTCCCGGGGTACGGAGGAATGTGGCGGGGGAAGCGGCTGCGGATCGAGCGGGGCGAAGTCGAAACGCGCCTCCCGGATCGGCGTGCCCGCGACCTCGATCCGGCCGAGGTCGCGGCTGCCGAGACCGACCCCTTCCGCCAGCTCGAGGAAGTTGTCGCAGGCGTAGAAGGGAGGCGCTCCCGCGGGGGCCATCGGGTCGAAGCCCATCACCGCGGCGGCCACGGCGTCGGTGTTGACGCAGTTCGTGCCGGCGACCAGCACTCCCGGGTGGCAGCCCTCGCCGCCGCCCCACGGTCCTTCGGCGCCGCCCATCGACTCGATCCCGTCGATGATCCCGAGGTCGATGGGTCGCGCCGCGCAGATGTCGACGACCACCCGCGGGATGCGGTAGCCGTCGTGGCGCGGCGAAGCCGGATCCACCTCCGGCGCGGCGAGGCTCGGCGGCTGCCGTTTCCCGTCGTGGAACACCCGCTCGCGTCCGCTGTGCGGCAGCTCGTCCGGCCGGTCCTTCGGGACGCGATCGCCGTAGATCGTGGTCGGGATCGTTCCCGAAGCAGTTCTTCATGCTCAAGGTCACGCCGGCCGTGGTGTGGTCCTTGAGCTTGGTCAGCGAGACGAACGTGTCGCAGTCGCGGTAGGAGTGGTTGAGGTGGTAGGAGGGGAAGAGGAGGCCCCCGCCCGGCACGTCGAACCGGTGGTAGTCCTTCCCGCGGCCGAGCCAGTTGGTGTTCTCGAGCTCCACCCGCCGGCCGGCGCCGACGATCTCCGCCGCGTCCCATCCCGCCTGGTACATGTACTCGTCGAGGGGGATGGCGGTCGCGTAGCCGCCCTCGAGCAGCCGGATCCGGTGGGCGCCCGCCCGGTCCATGAGGTGCACGACGGCGCCGATCATCCGGGGGTGGACCCAGTGGGCGAGGCCGGCGGGACGGGAGCCGAGGCGGATCGTGGGCGGGCCGGTCAGGTTGAGCTTGACGGCGACGGTCCGGCCCTTGACCAGCCTCCCGAGGCCGCCGAGCTGGTCGAACATGCGTTCGAGCGTGGGAACGAGCTCCGCCCCGTACGTGTCGCACTTCGCCACCGACACCGTCGCCGCGGGGGCCGCCCGGGCGAACGGCACGAGACGGCCCACGCCCAGGCCCAGCACGGCGGTGGAGCCGGCCAGGAACTGCCTTCGAGAGAGCTCGTGGAGCGTGCGCATTCCCGCTCCGCTCAGGCGGAAACCTCCAGGGCACAGTATACCGGCACCGGCGGCAGGTGGAACTCGACGCCGGGCTCGACCGCCGTTCGCCCGGTGGGCTCCGCCTCCTCGGCATCCACCATCCACGCCCGGGCCCGTGCCCAGGGCTGGCGGAACCACACGGTCATCGGCGGTCGGGGGTAGGGCGTCGGGAAGAGGAGCGTGTGCAGGACGCCGGAGCGGCCGTCGCCGGCTCGTGGCGTAGTGAAAAAGGCCTGTGCCGGCGTTGAAGACCCGCAGCCGGTCGTTGCGGTGGCTCATCAGGAGCTGGGCGTCCTCGGCCAGGACCTGGGGGTCCGCGAGCTCCTCCCGGGCCACCGCGAGCCGCCCGCGGCCGTACCGGAAGATGCGGTACCGGGAGAGCCACGCGTCGTCCTCGTGGCACGCCGCGCTCTTCCCAGCCGGGCGGCGTGACCAGGGTCCCTCCCCCTTCGGCGAACGCGTAGAGCTTCCGGACGAGTTCCCTCGCGGGAGGGGCCTCGTCCACGTAGACGACGGCGTCCAGGCCGTCGAACGGCGCCTGCGGGGCCGTGCTCTTCTCGAGAATGCGGTAGAGGCTGCTCTGGCGGGCGAGCAGGTTCAGCACCTCGAACGACAGGAACTCGTTCGTCCCCGTCGTAGTCGGACACCACCCCGAGCTGACCAGCCGGGACGTAGCCCGTCCAGGCCCGGTGCTTGCGGAAGAAGGCGAGGCTGCGGCCGATCGCGGCCCACGTGTCCAGGGCCGAGGCCCGCCGGTCCAGGAGACCGAGCCGCAGGTGAGGATCGAGCGAGACCATCCATCGGGCCCCGTGGACCTCGGTGTCGGCGATGGCCTGCACGTACGCCGTGGCCGGCATGCGGCTGGCCGAGGTCGGGCGGATCGAACGCGAGCCACAGGGTCCTCGGGTTCGCGAGGCTGCGGGCCAGGCGAACGTACCAGCCGTTGGAGTCCAGCCAGGGCGCGCCCGTCGGGCCGCTGACGGCGTCGACGCCGGCCTTCAGGTCCACCCTCATGCCGGGCCAGACCGCGTCGAGGTCGCCCAGGAAGTCCGAGGGAGGGCGATGGTCGAAGCCCCGCTTCGCGGAAGCGCAGGACGTCGGCGCCCGGCACGGGGTCGGCGGACTCGGTGGCGAGGGCGGCGAGGCCCCCGGCCCGGGCGGTGGCGGCCGCCCGCCGGAGGTCTGCCGTCCCCGACACCCAGGCCACGACTTCGAGCCCGCGCTGCCGCGCGGCGGCGATCAACGGGGCCAGGGCTCGCTGGTGTTCTTCGTCCCCCGCCGATCCCTCCGCCCACGTCACCACGAGGCAGCTCACCGGAGTGCCCGCCACGAGCTCCAGGGCCCGAGGGTCGCACCAGTGCGAGAGCGCCTCCGCCTCGCGGGCGGTGAAGCCCTCGCGACGCTTCCCCCGCTCGATCTCCAGGGGGCCGCAGGGCCATCGCAGGGGAACCCAGCTGTCGACATCCACGGTCGTTCCTCCCCGTCCCATCATGTCCCGCTCGTCCGGACGATCGCCTTCGGGTGCTGCCACACTTCGGGTTTCACCCGCATCCCGAAGCCGGGGAGATCCGGGGCGGTGACCGTTCCGTCGACGGGCACGATCGGGTCCTCCAGCATGGCCGGCCAGTCGCGCTCGAAGAAGCGCTGGCAGCTCTCCTGGATGGCGACGTTGGTGACCGCCGTCGTCAGGTGAGTGGAGGCGTAGAAGAGGAGGGGTCCTCCGGCCGTGTGCGGGACCACCAGGAGCTGGTGGGCCTCGGACGCGGCGGCGACCTTCCTGGCCAGGCTGAGGCCGCCACACCACGTCAGGTCGAAGGACACGTAGCGGGCGACCCCCGACTCGAGAAGCGCCTCGAACTCGAAGGGCCCGGCCATTCGCTCGGAGAGCAGGATCGGGACGGGCGTAGCCGTGGCCAGCTCCCGGTAATCCCTGAGGCTCCCGGTGAGGAGCACGTCTTCGAGCCACATCGGCCGGTAGGGCTCGACGGCTCGGGCGATCCGCAGCGCCGACGGGAGGTTCCAGTTGCTGTGGAACTCCAGCATGATCTCGATCCCGTCGCCGAAGGCGTCGCGCAGACGCCGCAGGGGCACGAGGGCCCGGTCGAGCTCGTCGGGAGCGATGAGCTGGTGCCGGCTGCGCTCGGCCGCGCCGTCGAAGGGCCAGATCTTGATGCCCTTGATCCCGTAACGCTCCTTGACCTCGCGCATGATCTTCTCGGGCTCGACGTTGAAGTCGTGGCGCAGCGGGAAGCAGGTGTTGTAGACCGGCACGCGGGGGTTGGAGCGCCCGCCGATCAGCCGGTAGACGGGCGCGCCGAGCGCCTGGCCGAGCAGGTCCCACAAGGCCAGGTCGACCGCGGACAGGACGCGCATCTCGGTCCCGCCGCTGATCTGGTAGTCGAAGGCCCGGAAGAGCTCGCTCCAGATCCGCTCGACGTCCCGAGGGTCGCGCCCGAGGAGGCGCCGTGCGACGTCGGTGTGGACGAGGGCGGCCTCGGTCGGGTTCCGCGGGTAGGTCTCGCCCAGGCCGACGAGGCCGTTGTCGGTGTGGACGCGCAGCCACGTCCAGTGCGGCCAGAACGGCGCGTCGTCCCGGCTTTCCCAATACACGGTGTCGATGCGGGTGATGCGCATCGGGGGCGCGGCGGCAGCGGCGCTTCTCCACAGGCCAGAGAGCGCGGGCGAGAGTAGAGTGACCAGAGCCGAGCGGCGATCCATGGGCACCTCCCTCGAAGGCGGGCCGATCATAGCCAATGCCGTGGGGGTGCTCACAGCATCGGGAAATAGTCTCCCTCGATCACGGCACCCCGTGGGATCACGGGCACGCCCGTGAGCAGCGGTTTCTCGCCGTCGCCACTTCGCGTGTCGGGTCTCATGAAGTTCAGCACCACGCCCCGCCGCGGGCCATCGCTTCGGTTGCCGTAGGAGCCGTGGACGGTGTGCGAGTGGTGGAAGAGACACTCCCCCGCCTTCACGATCATGGGCTCGGGGCGGAAGGCCTCGGCCTCGTCCGGCTCGAGATGATCCTTTACCGCGTCCATGTCCCTCGTGAGGGAGATCTTCGGCAGCAGGCCCCAGCGGTGACTGCCCGGCACGTACTGGACGCAGCCGTTCTCCAGAGTCGCGTCGTCGAGGGCCATCCAGCAGGTGACGTGCCCGGCCGGATACGCCCGCGTCCAGTACGAGTAGTCCTGGTGCCAGGTGACGACCCCGGGATGCCGCGGAGGCTTGTAGAAGACCTGGTCGTGCCAGAAGCGCACGCGCGGCACGCCCAGGAGCTGGGCGGCTTTCACCGTGATCGCGGGATGCCACAGGAGGTCGTGGAAGGTCTCGTCGATGAGCCACGCCCCGAGGAAGTGGAATACGTTCGCCTCGGGTGCGCGCCGGTAGTCCTCGTCGATCTCGTAGAGCTCGTCCGTGCGCGGGTTGCGGCCGGTTCGGATGGCCTCGAGCCCCTCCCGCAGGGCCGCGATCTGGGCCTCGCTCAGGACCCGCCCGCCCTTGACGTAGCCGCGCTCGTGGAAGGAGCGGACCTGCTCGACGAGGAGAGCGTGGGCCTCGCGGTCCCGCTCGGGGTCGGGGAACAAGGTCCCTACGCGGCGATGGATCGGCTCGAGGCGCACCGGCTAGAACGCGGCTTCGTCCGCGGATGGCCCGTAGATGGAAGGCACCGCCACGCCGTTGAGCCGCAGGTAGACCGTCAACTGCCCGCGGTGATGCGCGAGGTGCGTGAAGGTGTCGGCGATGACCTCGTGGCGGGGCTTCTCCATCGCCACGTGCCCGCCCACGAGCAGCTTCCAGGACGTCGCAAGGTGCTGGTCCGTGGTGTTGCGCAGGGCCGCGAGCCCCTTCGCGACGGAGTCGTCGTGGGCCGCGAGCAGCTTCGCCCTGGTTTCCGTCGACGGCGGCTTGTAGCCTGATCCGCTCGGTGGTTTGAGGTCGAGCTCGTCCTGCAGCACGGTCATGGCGATCCAGTTCGGCATCGTCGCGACGAGCTGCGACAGATAGCCGAGCGGCATGGACTTCTCGTGCGGCCTCCAGTCCGGCCGTCCCTCGGGCACCCGCTCCAGCGTCTTCCGCGAGAGCGGGGCTTCCCTTTCGAGCTGCGCGGCGAAGAACTCGGTCCACATCACTGGCACCCTCCTCGGTGCGCTGGCCAGCGCCCCTGGTCGAGAAGAAGAGGATAGGAGTCGATTATGTCAACTGCGGCCAGGATTGCCACAGGCTTCCCAGGCCAGGTCTTTTTACATGCTTTACGTCGAGTTTTCGGGATGATGAGGACTTCGGATTGCTTCCGTACCACCTTGTGAGTGAAAGGCTCCTTTCCATCCTACAATCCGGAGGGACAAACATGCAGATCAGCGCGGTGACGCCGCTCCCTGGAGAGGAGCGGTGAAGCGCCGTGGGGTGATGTGCGCGCTCCTCGTAGGAGTGGCTTCTGCGGCGGCCCTCGCTGTCGCATCGAGGCCGCGCGTCCTGGCAGCCGAGAAGCCGGCGAACGACGAGGTCGCCGTCGTTGCGCGTCAGCAGCTGGTGGGCCGGTGGAAGCTCAACCCCGAGCTGAGCGAAGACCCGCGAGAGAAGATGCGCCAGGCGCGCGGCGAAAGCGGGCGCCCTGAAGGCCCGCCCGGCGGCGGGGGCGGTGGTCGGGGCGGTGGAGGCTGGGGCGGGGGGGGTGGAGGCGGCGGCTGGCACGGCCACGGAGGCGGTGGTGGTGGTCACGGCGGTCACGGTGGTCAAGGCAGTCCGAGCGGGACGCCCCCCGAGAGCGATGGACGCGCGCGGTCGATGCTCTTCACCGCGTCCGAGATCACGGTGACGAACCTCGAGCCCGAGGTCACCATGCTCGACCCCGAGGGCGAGGTGCGGCAGCTTCACGCGGACGACAAGGCCTACAAGGACGACCGCGGCACCGAGGTGAAGGCGAAGTGGGAGAAGAGCCGACTCGTCGTCGAGACGAAGACCCAGGGGGGCAGCATGAAGGAGACCTGGGCCGTCGGCGCCGACCCGCGTCGCCTCACGGTGCTGCTCGAGATCAAGCGGTCGTTCGGCGGCGAGGTCAAGGTCAAGCGGGTGTTCGACCCGGTCCCCGACGCACCGGCCCGTTGATATCGGCACCGTCGCAACCGGGGCGCGACGGTGCCCCGGCCGTCCCGTCGCTCAGAACCGGATCGTGAAGCGGGTCGGCTCGCCCGCGCGGCTCTCGAGCGAGAAGCCGACGCCGTGCTGGCCGAGGATCTCCTGGGCCAGGGTCAGGCCGATCCCGCGCCCGTTCGCCTTCGTGCTGAAGAAGGGCGTGAAGAGCGCCGCCTGGACGTCGGCGGGGATGCCGGGACCGCTGTCCTCGACCGTCAGTACCGGACGTCCCGCGGCCTTGCCGAGGCGGACGGCAACCGAGCCCCGATGATCGACCGCCTCGACGGCGTTGCGGAGGACGTTCACCAGCACCTGCTCCATCTGGTGCTCGTCCAGCGAGACGGGCTCCGGGTTTCCCTCGACGACGACCGAGAGGCCGATGCCCCGCCCCTCGCACTCACGCCGAAAGAGGAGCGCCACCTGCTCGACGAGCCGCCCGAGGTCGCAGGGCGTGAGGTGGGGCGGCGGCAGGCGGACCACCTCCGCGTACTCGCGAACGAAGGCGTTCAGGTGACGCAGGCGCGTGTTCGCCACGGAGAGGGCGGTCTCGAAGTCCGCGCGGTCCTCGGGGCGGATCTGCTCCTTGTAGTGCAGGCCGGACTCGAGGAGCGACGCGCCGCCGCGATCGAGTTGCCGATCTCGTGGGAGAGCGTCCGGATGATCTTCTCGTACGCGGCCCGCTCGGAGCGGCGCAGCTCCTCGGTCAGCTCCTCGACGACGAGCAGCATCCGCGAGAAGCCACGGTCCAGGAAGCGCGACTTCAGCCAGCGCACCCGGCGGCTGCCCTGGAGGGGCAGGACCGCCGACTCGCCCGGCGCCAGGCTCGACGACCCGCGCGACGAACGGCACCGGCAGCTCGTCCAGGGGAAGCCCCAGGAGGTCCGCGGCCGGACGCATGAGCAGCCGCTCCGCCCCCGGGTTGGCCGTGGTCAGCCGCCCGTCGAAGTCGAAGGTGAGGATGCCGGCGGGGGACGCCCGGACGACCTCCTCCAGGAAGTGGTGCTGCTCCTGGGCCCGCAGACGCTCCTCGCGAAGGCTGTCGATCATGCGGTTGTAGACCGCGACGAGGGCGTCGAGCTCGGGCTGGCCCACCTCGCGCAGCCGCGACGAGAAGTCCCTCTCGGCGATGAACTGGACTCCCGTCCGCACGAGCTCCAGCGGCCCGAAGAGCGCGCGAAAGAGATGAGCCCCCAGGAGGATCGACAGCACGAGCCCCGCCTCCCCGGCGAGAAGCCACAGACCCCGGCCACGCAGCCAGGCGAAGAGCAGGCCCGCCAGCACGACGTGCAGCGCCACGAGGTAGAGAGCGATCTTGCCGCGCAGGCTCAGGGGGTGATCCCGTGCTTCTCGAGCCGGCGGTAGAGGGCCGGACGGCTCAGGCCGAGCGCCTCCGCCACCTTGCTCAGGTTGCCGTCGTAGTGCGCGAGGCACTTCACGATCATGCCCTTCTCGATCTCGTCGATGGTCATCGACCCGGGAGGCGGGAGGGCGTCCCGGCTCGTCCGCCCGCCCCTCCATCTCCCCCGGCCGCGCGAAGTCCTCGGCCTCGAGCACCGCGCTGTCGGTCATGAGCAGCGTGCGCTCGACGAGCTGCTTGAGCTGGCGCACGTTCCCCGGCCAGGGCTGGGCCTGGAGCCAGCGCAGCGGCCTTCGGGCTGATCGTGACGCTCGCGCGTCGGTAGACCTGGGCGGCCGCGGCGAGGAAGTGATGGGCCAGGGCGGGGACGTCCCCCGCGCGCTCGCGCAGCGACGGCACGTGGACGCGCGATGAGGTTCAGCCGGTAGAGCAGGTCCTCCCGGAACTCGCCGCGCGCCACGAGCGCGGGCAGGTCCCGGTTGGTGGCGGAGACGACCCGCACGTCGACGCTGCGGGTCACGCTCGAGCCGAGCGGCTCGTAGGTGCGGTCCTGCAGGACGCGCAGCATCTTCACCTGGCTGCCCGGCTCCAGCTCCCCGATCTCGTCGAGGAAGATCGTGCCGCCCGCGGCCAGATCGAAGCGCCCCTTGCGGTCGCTGCGGGCGTCGGTGAAGGCGCCCTTCACGTGCCCGAACATCTCGCTCTCGAAGAGGGTCGAGGAGACGCCCCCCAGGTTGACCTTGACGAAGGGCCCCTCGAGGCGGCGCGAGTTGCGGTGGAGGGCCTCGGCGATGAGCTCCTTGCCCGTCCCGCTCTCCCCGGTGATGAGCACCGAGGCGTCGGTCGGCGCCACCCGGGCCACGACGTCGAGCACCTCGAGCAGGCGAGGGTCGCTCCCGATGACGCCGGAGAAGTCGAACGCGGTGTCCAGCTCGTCCCGGGTGGGCAGGGGGCGCTCACGCCCGCCGCGGGCCTCCTGCAGGCCGAGAGCGGTCTCGATCGACTGCAGGAGCTGGGCGTTCGTCCAGGGCTTGGTGACGAAGTCGGCCGCCCCCGCCTTCATGCCGAGGACGGCGAGGCCGATCGAGCCCCACGCCGTCATGAGCACCACCGGCAGCTGCGGCCAGCGCGCCTGGATCTCGGTGAGGAGCGCCATCCCCTCGGCGCCCGTCGTCTGGCGGGAGAAGTTCATGTCCTGGAGCACGAGGGCGAAGCTCTCGTGCTCCAGGAGGGAGAGAGCCTCGGCCGGGCTCGCCGCCGCCCGCGACGTGTGCCCGGCCTGCTTCAGGAGCAGGGTGAGCGACGCCCTGATCGAGGCGTCGTCGTCGACGATCAGGACGAGGGCCACGGCGCCCCAATTCTAGGCGCGTTCGTGCCGCGGCCACTCGTCGTGCAGGCCTCCGCCCACGTCGAGCGGCTGGCGCAGATGGTCCTGCGGCCACCGCCAGCGGCAGCGGCGGGCAGCCCGGCCCGCTTACGGGCCCGGCTGGCGAAGCGTGGCGGCCAGGGCCGCCATCTCGTCGGCGCGTGCCTTCTGCCCCGTCGCCCGGAGGACGGCGACGTAGCCGTCGAGGGCGTCGGGAGTCCCCGGGTAGTAACCCCCCTCCGGCCGGCGGGAGAGCGCGAGCGAGTGCTCGTAGAGCGTCGCCGCCTCCGCCGGGCGGCCCTCGTGGCGAGCGCAGTCGGCGAGCCCGGCCAGGCTGTCCGCCACCTCGTGGTTGCCGGAACCGAGGGCCTTCTCCCGGAGGGCGAGGGACCGTTCGTAGAGACGCCGCGCCGCGGCGGTGTCGCCCTGCTTCAGGGTCAGCCGGGCGAGGCGGTCGAGGAACCGGGCCCGCTCGGGGTTGCCGGGGCTCGTCTCTTCGAGGATCGCCACCGCCCGCTCGTAGTAGGGCCTGGCCGCGGTGTCGTCGCCCAGGGCCGAGAGGACGTCGCCGAGGTTCATGAGCCCGGAGGCGAGATCGGGGTGCTTCGGCCCCAGCACCTTCTGCTGGATGGCGATCGCCCGTTCCAGCAGGGGCCGCGCGCCCGCGGGGTCGTTGGTGAAAGTGTGGACGATCGCGAGGTTGTTGAGGGTCTGGGCGACCCACGGATGGTCGGGGCCGAGGGTCCTCTCGCGGATGGCCAGCGTCCGCTCCCACAGGCGGCCGGCCTCGGCGTAGTTGCCTCTCCGGTAGGCGATGGCGCCCAGGCTGTTGAGCGCGGCCGCGACGTCGGCGCTCTCGGGGTTGTTCCTCTCGCGGATGGCGAGGGCGCGCTCGAGGACCCGTTGCCCGGCGTCGTAGTCGCCGTGGCTCCAAAGCAGGTTGCCGAGGTTGTGCAGGCTGTCGGCAACGAGGGGGTCGTCCGGACCCAGGAGGCGTTCGCGGATGGCCAGGCCCTGCTCCAGCAGCGGCCGCGCGGCATCGTACTGCCCTTTGCGCCACCGCACGCCCCCGAGGCTGCTCAGGCTCTCCGCCACGTCGAGGTGCTGCTCGCCGCTCAGCTTGCGGCGGGTCGCGAGCGCCGACTCGAGCAGGGGAACGGCCTGGTCATAGAGGCCGAGGCTGTCGTAGACGCGTCCCATCGTGTTCATGAGGCGCGCCTGCACGAGAGGCTGAGTCTTCAGGTCCTGGTCGATCTTCGAGGCGCCCCGGTCGAGGATCTCGCGGGCGGTCACGCTGTTGCCCCGGGCCTGGCCGGGGTCCGAGACCTTGAAGAGGCCCACCAGGAAGTCCGAGACCTGGCGCGCGGCCTCCGCCTCCGCGTTCGCCCGGCGGGCCTCGCGGCGCGCGCGGAAGGTCTGGACGGTCGTGAAGGCGGAGAGAAGGGCGAGGCCGACCATGGCCGCGGCGACGACCGCCCGTCGGCGGCGGCGCGCCGGCTTCGCGCGGATCCAGTCGAGACGCTCGGCGGTGTCGCGGGCCGACGGCCGCTCGGCCGGGGCCAGGGCCTTGAGCCGGTTGACGAGCGCGGTGAGGTCGGGGTTGAGGCCGGTCACCGGCGAGGTCTCGCCCTTCGCGGCCCGGGCCAGGAGCGTGGGCCGGTCGATCCCCGCGTCGTACGGCGGGCGGCCCGTGAAGATCTCCTGCAGGAGAAGCCCGCAGGAGTACATGTCGCTGGCGGTCGTGGCCGGCTCGCCCCGTGCCTGCTCGGGGCTCATGTAGCCGAGCGTTCCCATCACGCTGCCGAGCCGAGTGCGGACGTCGGGGGCGGCGCCGTCGGCCGGGGGCGAGGAGAGGTCGATCTCGGCGTCTCCGGCCCCGCGGCCGGGCAGGGCGAGCGTGGGCGCGGACGAGAGCTCCTCGAGGGAGCGGGCGAGCCCGAAGTCGAGGACCTTCACGTCGCCATCCGCCTCGACCATCACGTTGTCCGGCTTGAGATCCCGGTGGACGACACCCTTCGCGTGCGCGACCGCGAGGACGTCCACGATCTCGCGGGCCATCCGCATGCGCTGCGCCGGGTCGGGGCCGGACCGGATCGCCTCGCGCAGGCTCTTCCCCTGGATGAGCTCGAGCACCAGGACGTCGGAGTCCTCCCCTTCGACGAGATCGTGGATGCGGCAGATGCGCGGGTGCTCGAGCTGAGAGAGGATCCGCGCCTCCCGGAGGAAGCGCGTCTTCGCCTCCGCGTCGAGGCGGTGTTCGGAGCGGATGGCCTTCAGGGCCACGCGCCGGCCGAGCTTCTCGTCGTATCCGGCGTAGACGTCGCCCATGCCGCCGGTGGCAAGGAACTCCGTCACGCGAATGTGGCCGATCTTCTTCCCGAGCATCGGCAATGGGCACCTCCCCCCGCGCGGTTTGGCAGCAGTCCCCCGGCAAGCGGGTCGGTCAGTGGAGTCTCGGCATGGACAGGGGACTCTCGCGCCTTCGGCAGGTCAATGAGCCGGATGATTCACGGACGGCGCGACCGTTGCCCGCCCAGTCGCCGCGGCCGCAACGGGAGGAATTCGAACGCCGCAGATCACTCGTAGTGCAGCGCCTCCGCGGGCTGGACCTGGGTGGCCAGCCAGCTCGGGTAGAGAGCGGACACCACCGTGAGGCCGTAGATCGTCAGGGCGGCCAGGGCCATGGCCTTCGCGTAGACACCGTTGCCGACCCAGCCGATGACGCCCAGCAGCGGGAACTGCACGGCCAGGGCCGCGCCCAGCAACATCCCGGCGGTCGTCACCACGAGCAGCTCCCCCAGCACCTGGAGGGAGACGCCCCGGCCGGTGGCGCCCAGGGCGCGCCGGAGGCCGATCTCACGACGCCGACGCGCGACGCTCTGCCAGAGAACGCCCACCATGCCGAGGGCCACCATGATCAGCATGAAGCCCGCGATCAGGGCCGCGGAGAGCATGGGCACGAGCTTCAGCCGCATCATCGAGCGGCGCATCCTCGCCAGGGGATCCACCTGGAAGGTGTGCCCGGGCGAGACGGCGCGCAGCCGGTCCATGAGGCTCTCCTCGAAGGCCGCCGGGGTTCCCGGCCGGACGCGCACCACGAGGTTGTAGTACGGCTTGGCGTCGGCGCCGGCGATGCGGCTGCGCCGGAGGAAGTACGGCTCCGGGCCGGACAGCTCGCCGTCCTCGCGGAAGTCGGCGAAGACGCCGACCACGCGGAGCTCCGGCGGCGCCTTGCCCCCGTCGTGCGCCAGGGAATGCTCGTCGGGCTTCGGCGCGATGTTCTGGCCGAGCGGATCCTCGGCGCCGAAGAGGTCGCGCTTCAAGCGCTCGTTGATCAGCACGGGTACGTAGGAGAGGGCATCGTCCGCCGGCTCGAACCACCGGCCCTGGGTGACCTCGACGCCCATGACCGAAGCGAAGTCGTCGGTCACCTCGTTGTTGAACGAATCGATGCGCCGCCCCTCGTGCTCCACGAGGTCGCTCATCCCGGTGAGGTCGAAGGCGGGGACCGCCATCCCGGCCGCCCCCTCGACCGCGTCGAGGCCGCGAACCTCGCGCAGCAGGCGCCGCGACTCCTCGGTCGCCGACACCGGCGCGCCGGTGACGTTGGCCACCATCTCGGACAGCGACGTCAGGTTGACGTTCAGGACGTCCTGGTAGTCGAACCCGAGGGGCCGGCGATAGTTGTCGAGGTTGTAGACCGCCACCGTCATCACCGCGAACACCACGAGGAAGGAGAAGAACACCTCGACCGCCACGAGGGCCTGGGTGCGCTTCCGGTTCCAGCAGAGCTTCACGAGTTGCCGGATCATCGCAGGGCTCCTTTCAGCGCGTCCACCGGGTGGAGACGCGACATCTTCCAGGCCGGGTACACCCCCGACAGCACGCCGAAGAAGAGGGTCAGCAGGAGGCCGTAGAGGAACACGCGGCCGTTGACGGCGAAGCGGGCGTAGGGAAAGAGGCCGCTGTCGTTGATCCCGCCGAGGACGAGGGCGGCGAGCACGAAGCCCAGCAGCCCTCCGATGAGGGTCAGGACGACGTTCTCGACCAGGAACTGGCCCACGAGCGTCCACGACGAAGCCCCGAAGGCCTTGCGCACGCCGATCTCGGAGGCGCGCTCGAGGATCCGGCTGACGCTCACGTTGACCAGGTTGACGGTGGGCAGGAGCATGAAGAGGAAGGCGATGCCGAGCAGCCAGGCGAGCAGCTCTCCGGGCCGGCTCTCGTCGAACTTCTGGTGGCTGAACAGCATGCGCGAGAGCATGCCGAAGGAGGTGTCGATGCCACCCGAGATCTGGGTGAAGCGCTTCGGGTCCGGAGACTCGATGCGCGCGAGGGCCGAGCGGTACTCCTCGGCGATCCGCGGGAGGTCCTTCGCCCGGGGCGCGAGGATCGCGGCCATGAAGTTGCCCTCGAGGGCGGTGCGGTAGGCTCTCGTTCCTGATCGTGCCGATGGGCAGCCAGACGTCGGCGAAGGGATTGAGCCTCAGGTAGGACACGTCCTCGACGACACCCACCACGCGGAAGCCCTGGCCGTCGATCTCGATCGTCTTCCCGACCGCCTCCTCGGCGCCGAAGAAGCGCTGGCGGGTGGTGGCGTTGATGACGGCGACGCGGCTCCGCTCCTCGTCGTCTTTCGCCGTGTAGGGCCCGCCTTCGAGGAAGCGGAAGTCCATGACCTCCCAGAAGGCCCCGTCCGTGTACTTGCGGTAGACCTCGATGCGCGCGCCGTCCTTGTAGGTGACGACCTTCTCCTGGACCGTGAAGAGCGAGACCCGCTCGACCCCCGGCAGGGTGCGCACGTAGCGGTCGAGGAGCGCGTACCCGGGGAAGGTCGTGATCCGCGGACCGGCGCCGCTCATGCGGATCATGTAGACGCCGCGCGTCCTCTCCGCCCGCGTCTCCGGCGGGTGGGCGCCGAAGACGTGGTCGAGGAAGGCGGCCGCCACCGTGAGCACCACGAGGGTGAACGCGATCCCGAACAGGCTGATGAAGGTGTAGAACCGCCTCCGGAGCAGGACCTTGAGGGCGACCTTGAGGTAGTTGCGCAGCATGGCGAGCCTCCCCTCCTCAGCTGACCTGCCGGCCGTCGAAGAGGCGCACGATGCGCTCCGTCTTCTCGCCGAGCCGCTGGTCGTGGGTGACCATGACCACGGTCGTCTGGTCGTCCCGGTTGAGGCTCCGGAGGATCTCCATGATCTCGTCGCCCATCTGGGAGTCGAGGTTGCCGGTGGGCTCGTCGGCGAGGAGGAGCTTGGGACGACCCACGATCGCGCGGGCGATCGCGACCCGCTGCTGCTGCCCGCCGGAGAGCTGGGAGGGGAAGTGGTGCACGCGGGAGGCGAGACCCACGCGCTCGAGGGCGGCCAGGGCCAGCCGCCTGCGCTCGGCGCCGGAGAGGCTCCGGTAGATGAGCGGCAGCTCCACGTTGTCGAGCACGCTCAGGTCGTGGATCAGGTGGAAGGTCTGGAAGATGAAGCCGATCTGCTCGTTGCGCAGTCGGGCCAGGTGCTTGTCCTGGTAGGACACGATGGGGGCGCCGTTGAGCTGGACCGTGCCCTTGCTCGGGGTGTCGAGGAGGCCGAGCACGTTCAGGAGCGTGCTCTTGCCCGACCCCGACGGCCCCATGATCGAGATGAAGCTCGCCGGCTCCACCTCGAGGTTGATGTTCGAGAGCGCCACCGTCTCCAGGCGGTCGGTGCGATAGACCTTCTCGACGTTCGTCAGTCGGATCATGGTCGTTTCCCCTACTTGAGGCGCACTTCGTTCACGTGCGCGTACTCCCGCATGTCGGACACGATCACCTCGTCGCCGCGGGTAGAGCCCCTCCGCCGCCTCCACGTACTCGAAGCTGGCGAGGCCCAGGCGGACGCTGGTGCGCACGGCCTTGTCCCCGCGCACCACGAACACGTCCTGGCGGCCGGCGGCGGTGGCGAAGGGGCCGCGGCGCACGCGGAGAGCGCTCGCGCGGCGATCCGTCACCACGAAGACGTCGGCCCGCAGGTTCGCGCGGAGGAGCGGGCTCTCCTTCTCGTCGAGGGCGACGTAGACGGTCATCACGCCGTCCTTGATCGTGGGCAGGATGCTGGCCACGGTGCCGTCGAGCGAGGCGGTCTCGCTCAGGCGCACCCGGGCCGGCATGCCCACGGCCACCCGCTGGGCGTGGACGTCGGAGAGGGTCGCCTGGACGCGGAAGGTGGTGAGGTCGGCGATGCGGGCGAGCACGTCACCCTTGCGGACCGAAGCACCCTCCTCGGCGACTACCCAGGTGAGGACGCCGCCCCGGTCGGCCTTCGTGATGGCGAGGTCGAGCTGGCGCGCGGAGAGGGCCTGCTCCTTGGCCAGCATCTGCGTCTCGAGGGCGAGGCCTTCCAGCTCGGCCGTGTGCGCGCTCGCCGCGTTGGTGATCGACTCCTCCACCTTGGCGAGCTGGACCTCGGCCTTCTCGAGGTCCACCTGCGCCTGGCGGAGCTGGTCCTCCGAGGAGAGGCCTGCGTCGTGGAGCTGCTTCGTCTGGCTGAGCTTGACGCCGAAGGCCTTCACGTCGATGGCGGCGACCGCCGCCTGGCCCTTGAGGTCGGCCAGCGTCCGGGCGAGGCCGAGGCGCTTCTGCTTCTCCTCGTTCCGCTTGAGCGCCACCCGCTCCACGAGCTTCTCGTAGGCGAGGCGGGACTCGCTGACGTCGAGGTCGAGGATCGGCTCGCCGGGCTTGAGCGAGGCCCCGGGCTTGCGCAGGACCCTCAGCACCCGGGCGTCGATCGGGCTCGAGAGGACGTGCTCGAACTCGGGCACCACGGTGCCCGTGGCACTGATCGTGGCCTCGACGGGGCCGGTCTCGACCTTGGCCGTGCGGACCTCCGCGCGGTCGACGGCGGGCCGGATGAAGCGCGGGACGGCGCCGACGAGCACCACGAAGCCGAGCACCATCCCCGCGCCTGCGAGGAGGCGTCTCGTCCTCTGTCGCCTCACGTAGCCGGTATCGAGCGGTCGGTCCATGTGTCGCTCCGTACGCCTGCAGCACGCTGCAAGCGTCGAGCCACGCGGCAACTCGCTCTGAAGCAGCGGCTTCCGGCACTCGGAGACGACCGCGGACCGTCCGACGTCGGACGCCACCGTCCGGAAGCGGACGGTCCGTCTCGCGGCATCGATCGGTCGAGGCGGCTTTCGGCGGTCAGCAGCCCCGGAAACGAGAAAACCCGGGGCCTCGCGGCCCCGGGCGTGCGGATGGTGCGATTCGCGGAGTCTAGCGGGCGATGGTCACGTTCGAGGCGCGGGGCCCCTTGGGGCTCTCCGTGATCTCGAACTGGACCTTGTCACCCTCGTTGAGGGTGCGAAAGCCATCGGCCCGGATCTCGGAGTGGTGGACGAAGACGTCCGGACCACCCTCGTGCGAGAGGAAACCGAAACCCTTGGACTCGTTGAACCACTTGACTGTGCCTTCGATCATGAACGTGCAGGCCTCCTGAGCCTTGTGCCTAGCCGCTTCGTCACCTGCGCGCTCACAAAAAGCAAAAGCCGCCCACCGTGGGCGGCTCCTTCCGCAACGCCAGAGCAACGGCCAACTAATGCATGGACAACATAGCAGATGCGCCCGGGAATAGCAAGCAGGACCGGCCGGCTCACTCACGCCACAAGCCCACCGAGCCTGGCCGACCGGAAGCCGACGAAGAGGAGGTGGGCGAAGATCCAGGTGGGGAAGTTGACCAGGATGCCCGCGTAGAGGCCGTAGGTGGCGCCTCCCTTGGGCCCCGCGCCAAAGCTCGAGCGCACGCGGTCGTACACCCACACGAACACGAGGGCGGTCACGAAGTCTCCGACGACCAGCCACGGTATCGGAGCCTCTTTCTGGAACACGGGCATGTTTGCGTAATAGCCCGCCAGCAACTGGCCTTGACCCACGAAGTCCACGACGTTCATCACCACGCCGACGGCGAGACCTGCCAACAGCACCTTCTTGACGTTCATTCAACACCTCCGGACGGGGGCCAACGCCACGCCCCTCGTGCCCACGGCACGAAGGGAGACAAGTGGTTCTTCCGGAAAGTCGGCCCCGTTTACACCTCGCCGGCCCGGAAGGTAAGCTTCGTGAGGCCAGAATCGACACAGTCGCCCCTGATCGTCTAGCATCTACCCCGCCATGCGCCGGCTGGTCAGGCGCGCTCCGGTGTTCCTCGGCCGCTGGTGGCTGCCACCGGCCACCATCCTGCTCGCGCTCCTCCTCGTCTCCCCCTCCCTCGGCGTCGGACCGATGGGCGACGATTTCATGCACCGGGCGCGCGTCGATCCTCGAGTGCACGCGCCCGGGTTCGCGTACGCCCCGTTCGACCTGTTCACCTTCGTCTCCGGCGACCCCTCGCAGCGCGCGGTGCTCATGGAGGAGGGCGTCTTCGGCTGGTGGATGGCCCCCGACTTCCGCATGTCGTTCTGGCGGCCGCTCTCCTCGCTGACGCACGTCCTCGACCACCTGCTATGGCCGCGCTCGTCGGTCCTGGCCCACGCCCAGTCGATGCTCTGGTTCGCCGCGCTCCTTACGGTGCTGGGATCCCTCTACCGCCGCTTCCACGTCCCCTGGATCGCGCACCTCGCGCTCCTGCTGTACGCGGTCGACGACGCTCGCGGTTGGGTGGTGGGCTGGACGGCCAACCGCAACGCGCTCGTGGCGGCGACGTTCGCCTTCGCCGCGCTCCTCACTCACGACCGCGCGCGTCGCGACGGGCTGCGGGCGGGAACCTGGCTCGCGCCGGCGCTGTTCGGGGCCGCGCTCCTGGGCGGGGAGTCCGCGCTCGCGGTGACGGGTTACCTGTTCGCGCACGCGCTCTTCATCGACACGGGGCCGCTCGCACGACGGCTGGCGCGGCTGTGGCCCTACGCCACGCTGGCGGCGGCGTGGCTGGTGGCGTACAAGGTCCTCGGATACGGCACGAGCGGCGGGAGCATGTACCTCAACCCGCTGGACGAGCCCTTGCCCTACCTTCGCGCCCTGGCCGAGCGCCTGCCCGTCCTGCTCGCGGCTCAGGTCGGCTTGGGGCTGGCCGACATCTGGCTCGTGCTGCCGCCGGCCGCCAAGATCGCCGCCTACACCCTGGCGCTCCTCATGCTCGCCGGGTTGGCGGCCCTCGTCGCACCGCTCTGGCACCGCCTGCCGACGTGCCGTTTCTGGGCGCTCGGAGCCGTGCTCTCCCTCCCCCCCGTGTGCGCGACGTTTCCGATGGATCGGCTCCTGGTGTTCGCGGGAGTGGGCGCGATGGCCGTGGTCGCCCTCGTTTTCGCCGAATGGCTGGAGGGCGGCGCGTTCGCACTCCCGCGCGCTCGCCGGTCCGTCGCCACGCTCGCGGTCTCGCTGCTGGTCCTCCTCCACGTAGTCCTGGCGCCCGTGCTGCTGCCGCTTCGCGTGCTGACCGTCGGGCTCATGGCTGGGATGGGAGAACGCCTCGAGGCCTCGATCCCCACGGCCGAGGCCGTCCAGGGAAAGACGCTGGTCATCCTCAGCTCCGCCGCGGAGATGACGACCTTCCCCCCGTGGATGCAGCGGCGGGTGCTCGGTGTGCCTGGCCCTCGCCGCATGCGGGTCCTGGCCACTTGTTTCGACAAGGTGCACGTCTCGCGCCTGGACGCGACGACGCTGCGCGTGCGACCGGAGAAGGGCTTCCTCGACAACGAGCTCCTGCGCATGGTCCGCGGGCTCTCGCGGCCGTTTCACCCCGGCGACGAAGTCGTCCTGTCGGACATGCGGGCGCGCGTTCGGGCGGTCACGGCGGACGGGCGGCCGTTCGAGGTCGACTTCACGTTTGCCGTTCCCCTCGAGGACCCGTCCCTGCTTTGGAAGCGGGTGCAGGGCGGCGGCGCCCTCGCGCCCTGGTCGCCGCCGGCCGTGGGCAAGAGCGAAGTCCTGTCGTCTGTCATGGAGCGAGGCGGCAGCGACCCGCCGGGCTAGCGCTTCGCGCGCTTCACTCCCTCAACGACGCCATGTCGATGACGAAGCGGTACTTCACGTCGCTGCGCAGCATGCGCTCGTAGGCCTCGTTGACCTGCTGCATGCGGATCAGCTCGATGTCGCACGCCACGTCGTGCTTGCCACAGAAATCGAGCATCTCCTGCGTCTCGGCGATGCCACCGATCAGCGAGCCGGCGAGGCTCCTCCGGGGCATGATCAGGCTGAAGGCGCTCACCGCCTGGGGGTTGGCCGGCGCCCCGACCATGACCAGGGTGGCGTCGAGCTTGAGCATCGCCATCAGGGCGTTGAGGTCGTGATCGGCGGAGACGGTGTCGAGGATCATGTCGAAGCTGCCGGCGTGCTTGGTCATGGCGTCCGCGTTCTTCGTGATGACGACTTCGTCGGCGCCCAGCCGCTTGCCGTCGGCGACCTTGCTCTCCGACGTCGTGAACAGGACGGTGTGCGCGCCGAAGGCGTGGGCGAACTTCACGCCCATGTGCCCCAGCCCGCCGAGCCCGACGACGCCCACCTTCTTCCCCTTGGCCGCTCCCCACTTGCGCAGCGGGGAATACGTGGTGATCCCGGCGCACAGCAACGACGCCGACCGCGCGGGGTCGAGGTTCCCGGGGACCTTGAGAGTGAAGGCCTCGTCGCAGACGATGCTCTCCGAGTATCCGCCGTAGGTCACGCCCCCGGAGTGCTTGTCGGGCCCGTTGTACGAGAGCACCGGGCCGGCGAGGCAGAACTGCTCGAGTCCACTCTTGCAACTCGAGCAGGTCCGGCAGGAATCGACAAGGCACCCGACTCCCGCGTGGTCCCCCACCTTGAACCGGGTGACTTCCTTCCCAACCCGTTTGACGCGCCCGAGAATCTCGTGCCCGGGCACGACGGGATAGGTGGTGAATCCCCAGTCGTTGCGGGCAAAGTGCAGGTCAGTGTGGCACACGCCGCAGTAGAGAATGTCCAACTCGACGTCGCGCGGCAGCGGGTCACGCCGCGTGATCGTGAATGGCCCCAGGGACGACGTGGCCGACTGTGCGGCGAATGCTCGGCTTGTCACTGAACGCTCCTTTGAAGGAAGACCCGGCCATGCGAAGGCGGCGGCGACAATGCTTCTTTGGGGTACGAGTGGCAGAATTCTAGCTCAACGAGGGTTGTCGTGTCGCTGTGCCGCTCGAAGACGGCTACCGGCCGAGCGAGCGCGCCTAGGAGGAGCCAATGCCCGCCGAGACCGAGTACCGAGACGAAACCCGGACCCCTACGCGGGACGAGGTCGACCGCTCCACCGGCCTTTTGCTGCTCGAGTTCGGGGCTCCCTGGTGCGGCCACTGCCGTGCGCTCGCACTGCGGATCGCGGAGCTTCTCGAGCGACATCCCGAGGTCAAGCACGTCAAGGTCGAGGACGGACCGGGCCGGCCACTCGGGCGGTCGTTCCAGGTACGCCTCTGGCCGAATCTCGTCTTCCTGTGCGACGGCCGGGTGGTCCGTCAGCTCGCCCGGCCCAGCCACGCCAGGCTCGAAGAGGCCTTCCGGGCCCTCCAGGAATTGAGCGCGGCGAGCGGATCTCCTGAGGAGCCTGGGCGGACTACGTAGGTCCGCCCAGCATCGCACCGGCCATCGGCTTTGGAACCGCCGCGACCGCAATGGTGTCTAATCACGGTCGACGGGAGCCTGATCAGCAGGCCCATGACTTGAGGGTGGAGGCGTGCAAATGGACCGAAAGGAGTTCCTGGGCAGATCGTTGCCGCTGGTCGCTGGTGTCGGCCTGGGTTGTCCGTGTCTATCGGGCGGAGATCAGAAGCCGGCCACGGCCGCGCCGGAGCGGACGGTGGCCCCCGGCCATCCAGGCGCGACCACGTTCGAGAAGCGCACCGAGTTCGGGAAGAAGTGGATCGGCCGCTTCATGCGCGTCGTGGACGAGCGCTTCGACGAGAAGACGAGACGTGAGTTGATGGAAGCGAACGGCCGCGCCTGCGCGATCGCCGCGTACGGGCCGGTCGATCCCTCGAAGACGATGCCGCTCGATGCCTTCGTGGCGGCCCTCGCGAAGCACCTGGGGCCGGAGAACGCGCGGCGCGAAGGCGACGTCGTGTACTTCGGCTACAAGCAGCACGCCGAAGCGCCGCGGATGGCCGACGGCTATTGCTTCTGCAAGCTGGTCGAGGATGGCCCGGCCGACCTCTCGCCCACCTACTGCAACTGCTCGGCGGGCCACGTCGCGTACCTGTTCGAGAAGAACGTCGGCCGGCCGCCTGCGCGCGTCGACGTGCTCGAATCGGTGCGCCGCGGCGGCCAGGCTTGCCGCTTCGCCGTTCACGTCTAGAGTCGGCGCGGCGCTCCTAGTGGATGTACCCGAGCGACCGCAGGCGTTCCAGCTCCTCGGCGTTCAACGATCCCGCCAGCTGGGAGTCGGGCGCGAGCCGCATCGACTCCGCACGCTTCCGCCAGGCCTGTAGCTCCTTCGCGAGCCGCTCCACGACGTCGGGATGCTTCGGAGCGAGGTCGACCTGATCCAACGGATCCTGCCGCCGATCGAAGAGCTCGTACTCCGGGCGCCCGGCGGGACGCCGGGGGTGGTGGACGAGCTTCCAGCTCTCCATGGCGATCGCGAAGGATTCCTCGACCTCTTCCTCGGTCGCGGCCATGCGGCCGGACGCCTCGGTGACGGCGGGCCGCGGCCAGGCAGGGTTGCGTTCGCCCTTCAAGAAGGGAACGAGGCTGGCCCCCTGGATACCCGCGGGGGCCGGCACTCCGCTGAGCTCGAGCAGGGTCGGCATGATGTCGATCGACTGCACCATCTCGGGGACGCGCTTCCCCGCCGGCACGCGGCCCGGCCACCAGAAGAACAGCGGGACGTTGGCCAGCTCGCCGTACACGGTCTGCTGGTGGAACGTCTTGCCGTGCTCGAGGAACTCCTCGCCGTGGTCGCTCGTGAACACGATGAGGGTGCGCCGGTCGAGGCCCAGCTCGCGCAGCCTTTCGATGACGCGGCCGAGCTCGGTGTCCATGGCGCGGATCGAGCCGTCGTACCAGTCCTTCTCGCGCGCGATGTACCCTTGCGGATCGATCCCCGCCGCGACCAGCTCCTCCCGGGTCGGCATGACGCGCGGGCGCATGGTCGGGTTGCGGATGCGGGGCTTGACCCGCTCCATCTGGCGCTCGTGCTCCGCGTGTCCGCCGGGGTCGGAGAAGAGGCTGTCGTACGGCGGCTCGGGCCGGAACGGGGCATGCGGGTCGGCCACGTGCAGGAGCACGTAGAAGGGCACGTCGCGATGATCGTCCAGCCAGGGAAGCAGCCGGTCCACCGCCGGGCGAGCGGTCTTCAGGCGCATGGGACCGCCGCGATCGAGCGCGCCCGGCTCGTGCAGCTCCTCGAAGCCCTGGTGCATGTGGCTGAACTGGCCTACGAAGAGGATGGACGTCAGCGCGAGAGTGGCCCGGCCCTCCTTGCGGAAGGCCTCGGCCAGCGTATTGGCCGAGCTGGGCAGGGTGTCGTTGAACGACTGGACTCCGGTGGACGTGGGATAGAGCGAAGTCATCATCGAGGGCCCCGATGCTTTCGTCCACGAGGCCTGGGCAATGGAGTCCTCGAAAAGCGTCCCTTCGGAAGCGAGGCGCGCGAGGACGGGAGCGGTCGGGCGCGAGTAGCCGTAGAAGGGCAGGTGATCGCGGCGCAGCGTGTCCGCCCAGATGAAGATGACGCCCTGCGGGCGCTCGCCGTCGCGAGCGGTCGCGGGGGGCAGCGCGTCGTTGATGACGGGTGCGCCCCAGAACCCGAGCGTCCCGGGCTTTTCCGCCGCGAGTGCCAGTGACAGGCCCACTTTGCGGCCGGCGAATCGGTCCAGGTCCACCTTCACGGTGTCCCAGCGGTACGGCGTCGTCACGGTGCGCTGCGCGACGACCTCCTCGGCCGAGCCGCCCCCATCGTGGACGGCAACCTTGAAGGTCACGGGGCCGGGCTCGAGCGTGCCGATCGCGAGCTGCAGGCGCGGACGGCGCGGCAGGTCCACGTCGAACCGCAGCGCATCCGGCGCGCGAGCGACGAGCGTCTCGCGGTAGACCTCGCCCAGACCCTCCCAGCTCAAGCCCCCACGGATGCCGGACAGGTTCTCCCGGCGGGAGACCATCCTCACCGACTCGATCTCGAACGCCGCCCCCGCAGCGTCCGTGGGGCGGATGAGGAGATGACGCGAGGCCATCGGGACCGATGCCGGCGGGTGCAGGACGTACGTCCGCATCTCGGGTCCGGCCACGATGGGAGTGTTCAACGGCCAGGGAATGATCGGCTGGTTCTCGGACTCGAGCTTCAGGTCCACGTCGTCGGTGTTTCGGAAGAGCACCGACAGGTTCGCGCCGGCCGAGGCGCGCATCCGTACCTGGACCTCGTGGAGGACGTCGCGGTCGTCCGAGCGCGGCCGGCGCAGGTGGACGATCGCGACGGGGCCGACCGTGCGGCCGGAGAGGCGTCCGTCCTTCACCTTCAGGTCCGCAACGCCGGGACCGGCCGCCCAGGGCGGCCCGGGCGGCGCTGGCTTGACACCGGGCGGGCCAGCGTGCGGTGTCGGGGGTGTCGCCGCGGCAAACCGGAACTCGCTCCCTGGTGCGGCTCTTGCGGGCGCTTCCTTGGAGGCCGTTCCCGGCTCGGGCCGATAAAGGTCGACGAGGCGGATGGGCTGATTCGCCGTCGGGGCGTTCTCCCGACAGGCTGGCACGAGCGCAGCCATCCCGAGGCACACGACTGCGGGCGCTTTCATCCGACCTCCAAGCTGGGCTGAGTCAGAGCTTAGACTATGCCGATGGCGATTGAGCGTCAAACGCGGGTTCAGGCGGCCGAGGCCGGAGTGGTCGACAGATCGAGCCCCGCGGCATCGGGGGCTCGCGGGATGGCGGCCTCTGCGGAAGAGGCCGGTCGTTGAAGGGGTGGTGCGCCCCGGGCGATTCGAACGCCCGACCTACAGATTCGTAGTCTGTCGCTCTATCCAGCTGAGCTAGGGGCGCCCCGTAGAGACGAAAACTATAGCCTGCCCGCGGCGGACGGGCAAGCGAGACCACCGACGACCCCACGTGCGATTCGGCGGCTCTAGAAGATCGCCGCCCAGCCCACCTTGCAGAGGACGATGACGACCCACGGAATGGCGACACCCCAGAGAGCCGAGCCCGTCGTCTTCTTGCTGGCAACCCCGAACCCGACCGCGAGCAGGAAGATCATCCAGAGGGAGAAGACGTCGACGCTGCTGAGAAGCGCCCAGAGCGGCTTGGCGGCGGTGGACTTGTCGAGGAGGAGGCCCAGGTTGGCCTGGATGGCCTCCTGGGGGTTGATGTTCCAGTCCCCCTTCAGCTGCAGGACGAGGAGCAGCAGCGGCGTCGTGACCAGGCCCACCGCGAAGAAGGTCCAGGTGACGATCGCGAGAGCCTGCTTGAAGATCGACTTCGCTCGAGTAGAAGAAGCGGAAGATGAACAGGAGGGCCCCGGCGATCACGAGGAGCGTGACGGCGATGCCGACGGGCCCGAGCACCCAGGCGTATATCGGCATGAAGCGCGCCTGCTGCTCGATGATGGCCTCGCGCTGGTCGGCCGGGATCTTGTCGGCGCGGCCCGACTCCTCGATCTGGGCCTTCATGAACTCGCGGGCGTCCATCTTCTGCATCCAGACGCCGGTGAAGCCGAGAACGAGGACGACGTACACCACGAGCGGGACGAGGAAGCGGGGGCTCCGCACGATGCGCGCGAAGGCCTCGCGGGGGGAGAAGTAGACGTCGATCAGGTTCTGGAAGAAACCCCCGGGGATCTCGGGCTGGACCGGGGTGGGCGAAAGCGTCGGCGGCGGCGAGCGTCTCACTCATGACTGACCTCCGGTTGGCGAATCCTGTACCGACCGCCGCTCACTGGCAAGAGAGAACATGTCATTGCTCAAGGCGACCCGCGTTTCACGCGGGTCGTGATTCGGGATGACAGCGGCTACTCGTACCGGAGCGCTTCGATCGGGTCGAGGCGGGCGGCCTTGGCCGCGGGCCAGAGACCGAAGGTGAGGCCCACCGCCATCGACGTGGCGAAAGCGAGGATCACCCACGTGGGCTGGATGACGGCGGGGAAGGGCGAGAAGGTGTTGATCAGGAACGCCGCGAACCCGCCGATCAGGATCCCGATGACCCCGCCGGCGCCGGTCAGGGTCATGGCCTCGGTCAGGAACTGCCAGAGGATGTCGCGCTTGGTGGCGCCGAGGGCCTTCCGGACGCCGATCTCGCGCGTCCTCTCCGTCACGGAGACGAGCATGATGTTCATGACCCCCACCCCGCCGACGAGGAGCCCGATCGACGAGATCGCGATCATGACCATGTAGATGCCGCCGGTGATCTGGCGGTAGAGGTCGGTCAGGGTGTCCTGGCTGAAGATCCCGAAGTTGTCCTTCTGCAGGTACTTCAGCTTGCGGTAGCGGCGCATGGCCTCGCGGGTCTGGTCGATCGCGGCCTCGATGTGGCCGGGGGAGATCGGCTTCACGTCCGCCATCATGAAGTTGAAGCGCCGGTCCTGCTTCTGGATCGAGTTCACCGGCACGAGGACGATGTTGTCCATGCTGCGGAAGAGGAACCGGCCCTTCTTCTGGAGGACCCCGATCACGGTGAAGGGCCGGCCGTCGAGGGTGATCACCTTGTCCACGGCCTCGACGAACGGGAAGAGGGCGTCGGCGATGTCCACCCCGAGCACCACCACGTGCGCAGCGCGGTCGACGTCGGTCGACGAGAGGAAGCGGCCCTTCTCGACGTAGCTGTCGTGGACTTCCTCGTAGGCGGCGGTGGTGCCGAGGACCTGCGCCTCGCGCGCCCGCTCGGTGCCGTACTTCACGTTCTCGATGGGGATGAACTGGAGGGGGGCGATCGCCTGGACCGCCGGCTTCGCCGCGATCAGGTCGACCTCGTCCATGGTCAGCCCCTTGCGGCGCCGCCACTCGTCGTCGTCGAGGTTCTCCCCCGGGGCCTGGGGCCGGATGAAGATCGTGGAGGACCCGAGGGTCGCGATCTGCTTCGCCATCGAGGCGTTGAGCCCGGCCACGATCGAGCTCATGCCGGTGACGGTCATGATGCCCATCACGACGCCGAGGATGGTGAGGAACGCCCGCATCTTGTAGGCGCGGATGCCCTGGAAGCCCATGCCGACGGCCTCGCCCACCGCCATCAGCAGCGGGTGGCGCTCGATGAACCGGCCGACGAAGCGGAGCATCACTCGTTCCTCAGGGCCTCGACGGGGTCGAGGGCGGCGGCGCGGTTCGCGGGGTAGATGCCGGCCACGAGGCCCACGATCGAGGAGACGCCCAGGGCGAGGGCGACCGCCCAGGGGCGCACGGGCGCCGAGAAGTTGGCCGACATCATGTTGCCGAGGACGCTCGCGAGCAGGAAGGAGAAGGCGGCGGCCCCGAGGACGCCGAGGAAGCCGCCGAAGCCGGAGAGGATCACGGACTCGACGAGGAACTGCCGCAGGATGTCGCCCCGCCGGGCCCCGAGGGCCTTGCGGACCCCGATCTCCTTGATGCGCTCGGTGACCGAGACGAGCATGATGTTCATGACCACGATGCCGCCCACCAGCAGGCTGATCGCGGTGACCACGAACGTCACCACGTAGATCCCGCGGGTCATGGTCTGCCAGAGCTCCATGACGGTCTCGCCGGTCTCGATGTTGAAGTCGTCGGGCTTGTTGTAGGTGAGGTGCCGCCGCGCCCGCATGGCGACGCGCACCTGGTCCTGGGCCGCCTCGAAGACGGCCATCGACTGCGCCTCGGCCTGGACGCTGAACGAGCGGCGCGCGCCGTAGAGCTTCTGGAAGGTGGTGAGCGGCATCCAGAGGAAGTTGTCCTGGCTCTCGCCGAAGACGGCCCCCTTCTTCTCCGCGACACCGACGACCTTGAGGGGGTGGCCGTCGACGTCGATCTCCTTGCCGATGGGCTCCATCGTCCCGAAGAAGGCGTCGACGAGGTCGGTGCCGATGACGGCCACCATCGCCGCCTGGCTGACGTCCTGCTGCACGATGTGGCGCCCGGCCACGAGCTCGCGCACCGTCCCGATGCGCGAGATGTTCTCGGTGATCCCGGCGATGCCCACGTTCTTCTGGATGGTCCGCCCGCGCTTCACGTTGCTGCCGGTCCAGACCTGCGCCCCCACCTCCGAGCACAGCGTGCAGGCCTTCTGCACCGCCTCGTAGTCGTCCATGTTGAGGCGCTTCCGCTTCATCATCTCCATCCACTGCTCGTGGCTGGTGATGATGTCGGGCATGCGCTGGAGGCGGAAGGCCTTCGTCCCGAGCTCGAGCACCTTCTCGGACATGTAGCGGTCGAGGCCCTCGGTGATGGCCACCACCGCGATGACCGAGGAGACGCCGATCAGGATGCCGAGCACGGTGAGGAGCGAGCGGAGCTTGTTCGCCCGCAGCGACGCGATCGCGATGCGGATGGCCTCCCCGAACAGCATTTCTTCTCTCCGCTTCAGGCCCGGCTGCGCGGCTCGTCGCTCTCGATCTTCCCGTCCCGGATGTGGATCGTGCGGTGGGCGTGGTCGGCGATGTCCTTCTCGTGGGTGACCAGGATGATGGTGTGGCCCTGCTCGTGCAGCCGCTCGAAGAGCTGCATGATGTCCTCGCCGGTGGCGGTGTCGAGGTTGCCGGTGGGCTCGTCGGCGAGGAGGATCGACGGGTTCATCACGAGGGCGCGGGCCACCGCCACCCTCTGGCGCTGGCCGCCGGAGAGCTCGTTCGGCTTGTGGGTCATGCGGTCCGCGAGGTCCACCATCTCGAGCGCCCGCTTCGCCTGCTCGAGCCGCTTCTCCTTGGGGATGCCCGCGTAGACGAGCGGCAGCTCGACGTTGTGGAGGGCGGTCGCGCGCGGCAGCAGGTTGAAGGTCTGGAAGACGAAGCCGATCTCGCGGTTCCGGACCGCGGCGAGCTCGTCGTCGTTCATCTCCGAGACGACCTTGCCCGCGCAGCACGTAGCGGCCCTTCGTGGGGGTGTCGAGGCAGCCGATGAGGTTCATGAGGGTGGACTTCCCCGAGCCCGAGGGGCCCATGACGGCGACGTACTCGCCCTTCTCGATCTCGAAGGTGACGCCGCGGAGGGCCTGGATCTCCTCCGCGCCCATCTGGTAGGTGCGCCAGAGGTCCTCGGCGTGGATGATCGGCCCGTCGAAGACCTCGCGCGGGGCAGTGCTCACGACTTCTTCCCCTTCGCCTCGGTCTTGATGCGGGTCTGGTCCTTGAGGTTGCGGAGGGTGCGGTAGGAGCCGGTGACGATCCACTGCCCCTCGGCGAGCCCCTCGGTGATCTCGAGGTCGGTCTCGCCCATGATGCCGGTCTTGACCGGCTTGAACGTCGCCTTTTCGCCGTCGACGATGAAGACGCCGTCCTTCTCGACTCCCTTCTCGCGCGCCATCTGGGCGACCGTGTTGCCCTCGCGCTCGGAGCCGGCAGCGGCCGCGGCGTCGGGGTCCACGACCTTGCCTTCCTTGTTGACCTCGCGCACGACCACCGCCTGGACCGGCACCGCGAGCACCTTCTCGCGCCGCGCCGTCGTGATGTCGGCGGTGGCGTTGAGGCCGGGGCGCAGGTTCGCCGGCGGGTCCTTGATCGTGATCGTGACCTTGAAGTCCTTCGGCTGGTTGCCGGTGTTGGCCCCCAGCGCCGTCTGCGCCGCGGCCTGGCTGCCGCTGCCTCGGACGAGGGCGGAGGAGCCGATCTCGGTGACGACTCCCTTCAGCTCCAGGCCCTCGAGGGCGTCCACCTTGATCTTCGCCTCCTGCCCGAGCTTGAGGTTGCGGAAGTCGGTCTCGTCGACCATGACCTCGCACTCCATGATCGAGAGGTCGGCCACGGTCATGATGACGGTGGGGCTGAAGCTCATCGCCCCGATCACCATCTCGCCGGCTTCCTTGGGCAGGTTCGTCACCACCCCGTCCATCGGCGAGATCACGGTCGTCTTGATGAGGTCGTCGCGGGTGCTGTCGGTCTGGGCCTGCAGCTGGGCCACGCGCCGGCGGGCGGACTCGACGTTGGCCGTCTTCATCTTCCACTCGGCCTCCGCCTGGTCGTAGGCCGAGTCGGCGATGAGCTTGTCCTGCTGCATGCGCTTGGCCCGGTCGTAGGCGAGCTTCGCGGCCGCGACGTCGGCCTCCGCGCGCTGGAGGTCGGCGGCGGACGCGGCAAGCCCTGCCTCGGACTGTCTCTGGACCGCCTGGTAGCGCTCCGATTCGACCTTGGCGAGCACCTGGCCTTTCTTGACCCGGTCTCCCTCGAGCACGGTGATCTCGACGAGGCGGCCGGAGACGTTGGCCCCGACGTTGACGTAGCGCTTGGGCCGGACCTCTCCCGAGGCGGTGACGACCTGGACGAGGTCTTTCTTCTCCACCTTGCCGGTCTGGACGGTCGTCTTCTTCCGATTCTCGCGGTTGACGCTGAACCCGACAACCGCACCGATCACGGCGATACCGACGACCGCCCCCAGTATCTTCTTGGTCTTACCGGTCATGAGGCCTCCACGGTGCTCCAATCATGTAAATACGGGTGTACCGACCGTTAGGTTCAGCCGAAATTGCTCAGACCCAAGGCGTTAAGATTGTAAGGCATTAGGGGTTCCGAGCGTTCCCGAGCGCGGCGAGCCTGCCGCGGGTCTGGACCCCGACCCCTGTTGATCGCACGGGGCGGCCCGGCTACCGTAGCGCCGTCATGCTCATCCTGCCCATCGCCCTCGACAAGAACGAGGTCCGCCGCACGCCGTGGGTGACCTGGGCCGTGATCGGGTCCTGCTTCCTGGTGCACGTGGCGCTCTCCACGCTGGGGGCGAGTGCCGAGCGCGAAGCTTCGCGGCAGCTCGAGCAGTCCCTGCAATACCTCGGCGAGCACCCGTACCTCTCGCCGCCTCCCGCCGTCCTGGAGTTCCTCGGAGACAAGGGGCGAGACACCCTCGAGCGGCTGGCGGCGGAGTGGGCCGCGGCACGCGACGCCGCACCGCCCGAGATCGCCGAGAGGGAGCAGCAGCAGCTGAACCAGCTCACCGACGAGGCGTTCGAGTCCATCCGCCGCCTGCCCTCGAATCGGCTGGGCTTCGTCCCGGCCCGCCCCAACCCCGTCAACCTCGTGACGTACACCTTCGTCCACGCCGGCTGGTTCCACCTCCTCGGCAACATGCTGTTCCTGTTCCTGACCGCCCCCTTCATCGAGGACCTGTACGGCCGCCCGCTCTTCGCGGTGCTGTACTTCCTCTCGGGCGCCGCGGGGGCCGGAGCCTTCGCGGCCGGGGCCGCCCACTCGGACGTGGCCCTCGTGGGCGCCTCCGGGGCGATCGCCGGGGTGATGGCGGCGTTCCTGCTGCGGCTCGCCACGCGCCGGATCGAGTTCCTGGTGATGCCCATCCCGATCATCCCCGCCTTCCGCTTCCACATGAAGCTCCCAGCCTTCGTGGTGATTCCGGTGTGGGCCGCCGAGCAGGTCTACTACGCCTCGGTGGCGGGAGGCGATTCCACTGTGGCGTTCTCCGCGCACGTGGGTGGTTTCGCCGCCGGCCTCGCGTTCGCCGGCGCCGTGGCCCTCCTGCGCGTCGAGGAGCGGTTCATCAACCCCGCCATCGAGCGCGAGATCTCGATCGAGCAGAACCCGGCCATCACCCGCGCCGCCGACGCCCGGGTCGCGGGAGACCGCGTCTCGGCCCGGCGGCTCATCGACGGCGTCCTCCGGACCGAGCCCGGCAACGTCGACGCGTGGACGGAGAGCTGGGAGATCGCCCTGGACGCGGCCGACGGCGAGCGCGCGGGCCAGTCCGGCCTCCGGCTCCTCGAGCTCCACGGCCGCGGAGACCGGGACCTGGTCTGGGGCATCGTCAACGACCCGCGGTGGCGGCAGCTGCGCATGCCGAGCCGCTTCTTGTCGGCGGTGGCGGATCTACTCGCCCGGGCGGGCGACGGGCGGGAGGCGATCGAGCTCTACCGAAAGATGGGGGCGGAGGCCCCGCCCGGCGACCTGGCCGTCCTGCGAGCCCTGGTGAGCGAAGGGGAGCTGCTGATGCGGGCGGGGGACCCGAAGGCGGCGGGTCAGGTCTTCGCCCGCGCCCGCAGCCACCCCGCCTGCTCCCCGGCGTGGGTGGAGCGGATGGAGCGGGCGCTCGGGGTCAGTCGGTCCACTCGAGGCGCTTGTCCTTGACGGCCTTGATCGTCAGGCGCTTCCCGTCGATCGTGCACGTGACGGTCACGGTGGCCCCCCATGCGCCTTGCGCCGGGGCCACCACGGTCGCGCCCAGGATCTCGTAGGTCCCGATCCGCTCGTCCAGCTCGCGCTCGGCCATCCACTCGTTCAGGCGGGCGACCTCCGCGTTGTACTCGTCCTGGGTCATCCTCTGGATGGCGCCCACGGCGCCGGTCTCCCACATGTTGAAGGCTTCCTGGAAGTCGCCCCCGGTCTTCATCCCGCCCAGGAAGCCTTTGACCCGCTGAGTGGCCGCGTTCTCGTTGGCCGTGCGGCTCATGTACTGCACGAGCGCCCGTCCGCCGAAGATGACGACCAGGATGACGCTGAGCCAGATGAGCACCTTCTTGTTCATGGCGCGACTCTAGGCGCACCTGCCTCCGCCGTCAACCACGCCCGGGCTCGGGGGTCGCGGGGAGGCCTGCTACCATCCGGGAATGCCCAAGGACGACCGCGCCCGCACACCCGCCGATGTCCCCGTCGCCGAGATGGAGCGGCTTCTCTCGCTCGCCCTCGCCCGCGGCGGCACCTTCGCCGACCTCTACTTCGAGCACGAGACCACGTCTTCGCTCCTGCTCGAGGAGGGCATCATCCGCACCGCCTCGGCCGGGGTGACCTGTGGGCTCGGCGTGCGGGTGGTCAGCGGGGAGCGAACGGGCTACGCCTACACCGACGATCTCTCCTGGCCGGCGATGGCGCGGGCGGCCGAGACCGCCGCCCACATCGCGTCCGACTCGAGGATCCTGCCGCCCCAGCCGGTCTCGCGCGTGCCCGTCGATCGCCGGTACGGCGAGACGAGCGTCGGTGTCCTGCCGCTCGGGGAGCAGGATCGCCCTCGTCGAGCGGGCCGATCGCGCGGCCCGCGCGTTCGATCCGCGCGTCGAGAAGGTGATCGCCGGCCTCGGCGAGGAGACGCGGCGGGTCCGGATCGCGAGCTCGGCGGGGGTGCTGGTCGAGGACGTGCAGCCGCTCTTCTCGATCCGGGTGAGCGTGATCGCGAGCGAGAAGGAAAGGCGGCGCGAGGGCTCGGCCGGCGGGGGCGGGCGCCTCGGCCCGGAGTTCTTCGAGGCGAGGCCTCCCGAGCACTTCGCCCGCGAGGCGGCACGGATGGCGGTGACGCTCCTGGGCGCGGTCGAAGCCCCGGCGGGGCCGATGCCGGTCGTGCTCGCCCCGGGCTGGCCCGGCATCCTGCTGCACGAGGCGGTGGGCCACGGCCTCGAGGGCGACTTCAACCGCAAGGGGCTCTCGGCCTTCTCGGGCCGCATCGGCGAGCGGGTGGCGGCGCCCGGCGTGACCGTGGTGGACGACGGCACGATCGCCGACCGGCGCGGGTCGTTGAACGTGGACGACGAGGGGAACCGGCCGGGGCGGACGGTGCTGATCGAGGACGGGATCCTGCGGGGCTACCTGCAGGACCGCCTGAACGGCGGCCTCATGAACATGGCGCCGACCGGCAACGGGCGGCGCGAGGGCTACGCGTCCATCCCCCTCCCCCGCATGACCAACACCTTCATGCTCGCCGGCCAGGACGACCCCGACGAGATCGTCCGCTCGGTGCCCCGCGGGCTCTACGCGAAGCACTTCGGCGGCGGGCAGGTGGACATCACGAGCGGCAAGTTCGTCTTCTCCGCCACCGAGGCCTACCTGATCGAGGGCGGGAAGCTCGGCGCGCCCGTCTTCGGCGCGACGCTCGTCGGCAACGGCCCCGACGTGCTGACCAGGGTGACCCGCATCGGCCACGACCTGAAGCTGGACGAGGGGGTCGGCACCTGCCAGAAGGCGGGCCAGAGCGTGCCGGTGGGAGTGGGGCTCCCCACGATCCTCGTGTCGGAGATCACGGTCGGGGGGACGGCGACGGCGAGGTGACGTACTCTACCGCCCACCAGCTCCCGAACTGCCACGTGCGCTCGGGGTGGCCGAGGGCGGCCTCGACCTCGGGGGTCTGCAGCCGCTCCCAGCGTCGCGAGCTGAAGAGGAGGACGGGCCTCCCGGCCTCGCGGGCCAGGTCCGCCACCTGTCGCAGCCGCACCGGGTCTTCCACGGCCCGGCGCGCGTAGACGACCATTCTCTCCGGGTCGCCGAAGAGCTGGGCGGTGTAGTACGTGCCCCAGCTCGCGTGGAGCTGGAGGGTCGAGCGGTCGAGCCCCCTCTGCCGGACGACCGCGAGGAGACGGTCCTTGTCGGGCGAGGAGTCGACGGGGTAGACCACCGACGGCAACCGCGCGCCGAGCGTCGCCCAGAACAGCGCGACCACGGCCGCGGCGGCAAGGCGCCCGCGGACGGGCACGGCGTCCAGGGAGAGGGCGAGAGCGAAGACCAGGAGCAGCAAGGGGAATGCGAAGTGATGGGGCCACCGGCTGTAGCCACTCGAGGCCACGAAGCCGAAGGTCAGGGCCGAGAGGATCGCCCACGTCACGATCTCGCGCCGCCTCCCGCTCCAGCGCCAGCCCACGGCGAGGAGGGAGGCGCTCAGCAGGAGAGGCAGCACGTCGACGGGCCACGAGGGCAGGGTCAGGTTGCGGGGGGCGACGAGCGAGCCGTCGGTGACGTAGCGGACGAGCCGGACGGCCCCGGCCTCCACGTCATCGGGCTCGGCCGAGAGGTTCCCGACCCACAACACCGCCGCGTAGGGACGTGCCTTTGCGGTCCGTACTGGCGAGCAGGATGGCGGTGGGCAGCAGGAGGGCGATGGCTCCCGCCATCAGGGCCGGGGCGCGCCGCCTCGCCAGGGTGGCGAGGGGCGGACCTTGCCGGCGCGCCTCCTCCACGGTGAAGACCGCGAAGGCCGGGAGCCACCAGGCGAAGACGAGCTTGGTCCAGAGACCCGAGGAAGAGGGCGAGCCCGGCTCCGGCGGACCACAAGGCGGCGGCGCCCTGCCCCGGCGCGGCGAGGGCCCGCCGCGTGGCGGCGAGCGCGAGGAGCAGAAGCAGGGCCGAGAGCCCGACCGGGCCCTCGTCCACCACGAACGTCACGAGCCACACCGGGAAGACGAGCGACGCCGTGACGATCGCGGAGGCCCGCACGCGGAGGAGCCACGCGGCGAGAGCCCGCCCACGCGAGGAAGAAGAAGGCGCCCTGCACGCGCACGGCGACCGGGTCGTCGAGGAGCTTCCAGAACGGGTAGAAGGGCAGCGGCGGGCACGCTCCCGATGTAGAAGTAGGAGCGCAGAGGTAGCGGCACCGTCGTGAGTGGCAGGCGCAGGTCGTAGAAGCCGCAGCCGTCGCGGATCGCCGGCAGCTCCCGCGCCCGCGGCGCGCTCGCGCAGCCGAGCGCGTGGTAGTGGACGAACTCGTCCATGTTGTAGGGGATCACGCGCGGGGAGAGCCACGCGGCGGTCAGCAGCAGCCCGGCGCCCGCGACCAGAGCGGCCCTCGACCCGGAGCTCGTCACGGTACGGCAAGGCTAGCAGCCGCGCGAAGGCCGCCGCAACTGGCGAGGGCCGTCGGTTGACCGCCGGGTCAAAGGAACGCATGATCGCCGAACCCCCGCGGAGGATGGAACCTTGAGCCTTCTCGACGCGCTGCGCCGCGGCTTCAGCCGGACGTTCTGGGTCGCGAACGTGCTGGAGCTCTTCGAGCGCTTCGCCTACTACAGCAGCAAGGCGATCCTCGCCGTCTTCATCGCCGAGCAGGTGGGGCTCGGGTCGGAGACCGCGACCTTCCTCGCGGGCTCGGTCTTCAACACGCTCCTCTACTTCCTGCCGGTGCTCGCGGGCACCGTCGTCGACCGCTATCGGCTTCAAGCGCAGCCTGATGGCCTGCTTCGGGATCTTCTCGGTCGGCTACTTCCTGATCGGCCTCGGCGGGCTGCCGATGGGACGAGCCGCTCGTCCAGGCGGTGGGGCGAAGGCGTGGATGGTGATGGCTCTCGTGGTGACCGCGATCGGCGGCTCGCTCATCAAGCCCTCGATCGTGGGCACGGTGGCGCGGACGACCACGGACGAGACGAAGGCCCTCGGCTACTCGATCTACTACACGCTCGTGAACATCGGCGGCGCGGTGGGCCCCTTCATCGCGCTCGCGGTGCGCGAGAACGTGGGGATCTCCTACGTGCTCGTGGTCTCCTCGCTGACCAGCCTCGCCCTCTTCACCTGCACGGCGCTCTTCTACAAGGAGCCGCCCCGTCCCGCGGACGCTCCGCCCGCCCGCTCGATGGCGAAGGTCCTCGCCGACATGGTGCTCGTCTTCGGCAACTTCCGCTTCATCCTCTTCCTCGTCATCTTCTCGGGCTTCTGGGCGATGTTCTGGCACGTCTTCTACGCCCTGCCCTTCTACGTCAAGGACTACCTGAAGTTCGGGCGCTTCGAGGTGATCGAGACCGTGGACGCGATGACGATCATCGTGGTGACCATCCCCGCCACCGCGATCGCGAAGCGCCTGGCGCCGCTCTCCGCCATGGTGCTCGGCTTCGCCCTCGCCACCTCGTGCTGGTTCGTCATGGGCGCGGTGCCCGACCATCGCCGGCGCGGTGGCGGCGATGATGCTCTTCGCGGTGGGCGAGGGCATCCAGTCGCCGCGGTACTACGAGTACGTGGCCGCCCTGGCCCCCCCGGACCAGGTGGGCACCTACATGGGCTTCGCCTTCCTCCCCATCGCGATCGGGACCTTCATCGCGGGCTGGTCGAGCGGCTACCTCGTGAAGCACTACGTCGAGGGCGGCAACCCGAACGCCCCGCAGATGTGGTTCGTGGTC
This sequence comes from uncultured Acidobacteriota bacterium, assembly GCA_963697835.1. Lineage (GTDB taxonomy): Bacteria > Acidobacteriota > Vicinamibacteria > Fen-336 > Fen-336 > DATBSL01. The sequence goes on from CAVOPG010000004.1 coordinate 223,314, forward strand.
GGAGCCTACGGCGTCGTCTCCACGATCCTGATGGTCCTCTACGACCGCTTCGTCGCGCCCCGCGGCGCCGCGGCCTGACCCGTTCCCATGGACCACCGCGACCTCGCCACCGAGCTCGCTGAAGACCGCCCGCGCCGCGGGGGCGGACGCGGCCGACGTGCTGGTGGCCGAGGGCACCGAGTTCTCGGTGACGGTCCGCAAGGGCGAGGTGGAGACGCTCACCGAGGCGGGCAGCAAGGCCCTCGGCGTCCGCGTCTTCGTCGGCCGGCGCACCGCCTCGACCCACACTTCGGACTTCTCTTGGCCGACGCTGCGGCGGCTGGTCGCGGAGACGGTCGGCATGGCGCGGGTCACCGGGGAGGACCCGGCGGCCGGCCTTCCCGACGAGATGGTCCCGCCCGAGGACGTGGACCTCGACGCTCTTCGACCCATCGCCGCAGGCGCTGCCCACGGACGAGCGGATCGAGCGGGCGCGGCGCGCGGAGGCGGTGGCGCTCGCGACGCCCGGCATCGTGAACTCGCAGGGCGCGTCGTGGAGCTCCGGCGAGGGCTCGGTCGTCCTCGCCAACACGATGGGATTCCTCGGCGGCTACCGGACGTCGTCCGTCTCCCTCTCGGTCGTGCCGCAGGCCGGGCGCGACGGCCAGATGGAGCGGGACTACTGGTACACGACGGGGCGCGGCCTCTCCGACCTCGAGCCGCCCGAGCAGGTGGGACGCACCGCGGCCGAGCGGACGCTGCGGCGCCTCGGCGCGCGCCGGGTCCCGACCGGCGAGGTCCCGGTCGTCTTCGACCCGGAGACGGCGGCGGAGATCCTCGGCACCCTCTTCGCGGCGATCTCCGGCTACGCCGTCTTCCGTAACGCCACGTTCCTCAAGGACCGCCTCGGCGAGGAGGTCGCGTCTCCGCTGCTCACTCTCGTGGACGACGGGCGGCGCCGGCGCGGGCTGGGGTCGCGTCCCTTCGACGGCGAGGGGCTGCCCACCCGCCGGAACGTCCCGGTCGAGCGGGGGGTGCTGCGGCACTGGCTGTGCGACGCGTACGCGGCGCGCAAGACCGGAGCGAAGGCGACGGGCTCGGCCCGGCGCGGCGTCGCCGGCGGCCCGTCCGTGGGCGCCGGCAACCTCTTCTTCGAGCCCGGGACGTCCTCGCCGGAGGAGATCCTCGGCGGGGTGGCGCGCGGGCTCTACGTCACGGACCTCATCGGCTTCGGCGTGAACGTGGTGACCGGCGACTACTCGCAGGGTGCGGTCGGCCACTGGATCGAGAACGGGCGCCTCACCCACGCCGTCCACGAGGTCACGATCGCCGGCAACCTGAAGGCGATGCTCCGCGACGTGGACGCCGTGGGGAACGACCTCGTCTTCCGGGGCAGCTCCGCCTCGCCGACGATCCGCATCCGGCGAATGACCCTCAGCGGGAGCTGACCCGCCAGGCGATCTCCCGCTCGAGGACCTGGCTGGCGATGGAGTGCCCGCGCGGGCTGAGATGACCCATCCAGTCGAGGGCGACCTCGTCGAAGCGGAGGCCGAGCGCCCGGAAGTGGGCGGCCATGTCGACGACCGGAATGCCATCACTCTCCAGTGATTCGACGAAGCGCTCGGCGAGGGCCGGCTTCACGCCATAGGACGACCGGCTCGGAAAAGCAGCCACGAGAAACCTGACGCCGCGTTCCTGGCACAGGGTGTTCATGCGGCGGACGAGCGCCACGCTGAGCCGGAGCGCGTAGTCTTCGTCGCGAAGCGCCCCGCGCTTCCGGTCTTTCCAGTGAATCTCCGGCGGCGGCTCCCGCCGGGGGGCGAGCGCCGACACGCGGTTGAACACGTGCGAGTAGTCGCCGAGCCATTGCAGGACGCCGAGGGCGGTGGATTGCCGCGGCCAGGAGTCGTCGAGGACGAGGCGGTTCTCGACGAGACGGAACCGTGGCTGGAGCGTCGTGCCGTCGTAGAGCGATACGGGAAGAACCGAGTCGGCGAAGTCGTTGGACAGGCAGAAGGCGAGCACCACGACGTCGGGATCCGCGCGCAACCCCTCGTGCAGGAGCACCAGGAGCTCCTGGCCCGGGCCGTATCCCTGCACGGCCAGGTTGCCGGCCTCGATCCCGTTGTCACGGGAGTCGAGCAGGTACGTGAAGGTCTGCTCGTCCGAGACGTCCAGGCCGAAGGCGACGGAATCCCCGAGGACGACCACGCGTGTACGGCCACCCGTCTTCGGAAGGGCCAGCTCGCGCCCGCGGTAGCCACGCGCGTTGAAGCTGACATGGTTGCCGTCGATCAGCGCCGAGGTTCCCTTGCGCGGCGCCCAGCCGTAGGTTTCCGAGAAGACGTGAAGACCGCGCGTCCGGGTCAGGTAGTCGGGTGCCCATACCCGGGCCAGCCCCTCCGCCCCCACGATGGCGAGAAGGACGATGGCGGTGCTCCCGATGGCCAGCAGGAAGCGTGCGGTGAGCGGTGACCTACCCGGGGGGACCGGGGCAGCGGGATCGGCCGTCCGTTCGACCATGGCGAACAAGTGTACAGTGTCACTGAACACACCGCCAGCCCCTCCGCCACGGGCGGGCCACCCTTCGCCGTGAGAGACTCGGGACGGTGTCCAGAACGCGGCTCATCCTGCTCACCCTGGTGGCGACCGTCGTCGCCTGCGGGACGCCGAGCGGGCCCTCCCCGGCAACACCGCCGCCTTCGGCCGTGTGCGGGAACGGGACGGTCGAGGCCGGCGAAGAGTGCGACGACGCGAACCCAGGAAACGCCGACGGGTGCCTGACGACCTGCCGGCGACCGGTGACCTGGATCCCGAGCGACGTGCACGTGCACAGCACAGGGTGCAGCAGCTACGCGAGTCCGGGCGAGGTGGCGGAACGGCTCAAGCGACAGGGCCTCCAAGTGGGTGCCGCACTCGTCTGGGGCACCGGCTTCGACGACGACGCGGCCTTCTTCACCGGACGCGACCATCCCCTCTCGGGGCCCGGCTTCATTCTCCACTACGACTTGGAAGTCTCGCACTTCAACGCCGCCAAGACCGGCCATCTGGTCCTGCTCGGGCTCGACTCGCTCCGGTTCTCGGAGGACGTCTTCAACACCCCGGGGTCCGGGGTGCCGGTCGTCGAGTGGGCGCGGCGCCAGCCTCGCGCCGTCGTCGGCATGGCTCACGGACAGTACTGGCCGGAGGACGGTTCGTTCCCGGTTCCGCCGGGAGGGTGCTGCGTGCCGTGGGAGGCCGTCGTGCACGTCGCGCGGGGCCGGCTGGACTTTCTCTCCATGGAGGTGGTGCCGCCGGGAGCGGGACCCGTGGACGCCGGCACGTTCCGCTTGTGGAAGGCGGTGCAGAACGCGGGCTTTCGGGTGGCCATCGCCGGCGGTAGCGACTGGTCGTGCCTCACCCACCAGTTCGGCGACGACACGCCGCGGACCGACGTCATCGTCGACGGCCTTCTGACCTACGAGAGCTGGCTCCTGGCGATCAAGGCCGGCCGTACCGCGGCGGCCCTCGGCGCGGGAAACCACCTCAACCTGCGGGTCGAGGGACACGGACTCGGCGACGAGGTCCGCGTGCCGGGCCCGCAGGACGTGACCGTTACCCTCGAGACCGCCGGATCCGCCCCGGCGGAGGTCGAGGTGCTCGTGAACGGCGAGGCCGTCATGCGCGTGCCCGTCGCGGGCGGCGTTCAGATGGCCCAGGCTCGGGTGCCGATCACCCGGAGCTCGTGGATCTCAGGGCGCAGCCGGTACGTCCTGACGAGCCCTGTGTACGTTCTAGTGGGAGGGCAGCCGATCCGGGCGTCGGCCGGCGACGTCTGCTATCTGCAGCGCGCCGTCCTCGACCTCGAGAGCCTCGTCACGAGCGGGCGACTCCGGCTCACCGAGAGCCGGGACGAAGCGCTCCGCGCGTACGGCGAGGCCGTTGCCGAGCTGACGCGTCGCTTCACGGAGAGCGGCGGTGAGTCGTGCCGCTGAGCGGGCGCCGCCTGCTCCCGGGCGGCGTGGGCTAGACTGGCGGCCCTCCCCGGCGAGTTGCGTCTGTGGCGCAATGAGGGCCGGGTGCCGGCGAGAATCATGGTCGTCTCGTCGCCGGTCCGCGGTGCGGTGATGCGGAGCCGAAGGCCCCGACGACGGACGACGAGGACCGGGTAGCCCGACCCCGGCCCCCGGAGCGCTCCTACTTCTTGTCGGCGGCGCCGAGCTTGCGGAGGTAGGCGACGAGCGCCTTCAGCTCGTCGGCCGAGAACTGCTTGTCGAACGAGGCCATCATCGTCCCCTTCTTCCCCTCGCGGATCGCCTTCTCGATCTGCTCGTCGGTCGTGGCCTTCTGCCAGGCCTCGTCCGTGAAGTTCTTGACGCCCTGCTTCGCGAACACGGGGGTGGGCTCGCCCGTCTTGCCGTGGCAGGGGGCGCAGCTCGTCGCGAAGATCTTCGCCGCGTTCTCGGCGGCGGCGGGCACGGCCGGGACGAGGGGAACGACGAGGGCGCCGACGAGGGCGAGACGACGGGCAGTCATGACGCTCCATCCTCCAGGTATGCCCTCATTCTCCGGCAAGACCGCCCGGTCTGCAAAAAGGTCCCGGCGCGCGGGCGCGTCCTCCTGGGCATCCCGCCCGTAATTGGAGTAGAAAGCCGCAGCGGGAGGGGAGGCGCGGTGGACCCGGACCGGGACGACGCCGCACGGCTGCGCCGGGGCGACACGGCCGGCCTCGCCGGGCTCATGGGCCGCCACCAGGACCGCCTCTTCCGCTACCTGCTGCGGCTCCTGGGCGAGGAGACCGTGGCCGAGGACGCGTTCCAGCAGACGTGGCTGCGCGTGGCCGAGCGCATCGGCCGCTACGACGCCGCCCGACCCTTCGGGCCGTGGCTCTTCGCGGTCGCCCGCAACCTCGCCCTCGATCACCTGCGGCGGCACCGGCCGGAGAGCCTGGACGAGATCGACGAGCCCGAGGCGCCGGGCGGGGTGGACAAAGACCCCTTCGCCCACGCCGTGGCGCGCCAGCAGAGCGCGCGGCTCTCGGAAGTCGTGGCGGGGCTCGCCCCGCTCGACCGCGAGGTGTTGTCGCTGCGCTTCGAAGAAGACCTGGCCCTGCCGCAGCTCGCGGAGGCGCTGGGCGTGCCCCTGCCGACGGCCAAGGCGCGGCTCTACCGGGCGTTGACGCGCCTGCGCGAGGGGCTCCTCGCCCGCGCCCCGGCGGAGGAATGGCGATGAGCGGTCACGTGACCGATCGGCTGGCGCTCGCGGCGGCGGGCGCGCTCGACCCGGAGGAGGCGGCCCGCGTGGACGCCCACCTGCGGGACTGCGCCGCCTGCGCCGCCGAGGCCGGCGCGTGGCGCCGCCTCGCGGAAACGCTGGGCCGGATGCCGAGACCGCGGCCCTCGCGCGCGCTCGCGGCGCGCACGGTGGAGGCGGTCGAGGGGCTCCTGGCCGAGCGGAGGGAGAGTGCCTGGAACCGGGCAGCGCTCGGCTTCCTCGTCGCCTTCGCCTGGACGATGGCCGTCGTGTCGTGGCTGCTCGTGGATCTGGTGACGGGCGAGCTGGCACTGCGCTTCGAGCGCTCGTTCGGCCCGCCGGCCGCGTGGTACGCGGCCTACCTGGTGGCGGGGTGGTTTTCGGCAGCCGTGGCGGCGGCGCTGCTGGGCCGGCGCCGGCAAGAGGAAGGGAGGATCACATGACCCGCTTCGAGCACGAGTGGGCTCTCGTTCCGACCGGGGCGCGGTGGATCGCCGTACTGGTGGCGCTGGCTTTCGCGGCGCTGATGGCGGCGATCTTCCTCCTGCCCCTCATCGTGGAAGGCGAGTACAAGGCCCTGCTCTTCGTGGTGCCGATCTTCCTCCTGACCCTGATCGGCGGGGCGGGGATGGCCGTCTACGTCCTGCTCGTGGGCTACGTCTACGGCGATGCGCGGCGGCGAGGAATGAACCAGGTCATGTGGACACTGCTCGCGGTCTTCGTCCCGTCCGCGGTCGGGGTCATCCTGTACTTCATCCTGCGGGACCCGGTCCCCGTCCCCTGTCCGAGCTGCGGGACGCCGGCCCGGAAGGGTCACGCCTACTGCCCGAGCTGCGGGGCCGCGGTACGGGCGGCCTGCCCGCAGTGCCGGCAGCCGCTGGAGCCGGGCTGGCGCAACTGCGCCCGCTGCGGTGCCTTGCTCACGGCGGCGAGCCCGCCTCCTGTGGCGACACCGTGAGGCGTTGCCGCGGGCTTTCTCCGGGGCGAGGGCGCCCGGCCAGAACCCTCTCCAGGAGCGGCTGCGCGCGTCCCACCCGCCGGGCGCGGATGAGGAGGTCCCAGACGGGCTCGCACTTCTTCCACGCCGCGGCGTAGGCGGCGTGCCGGAGCCGGCCGGCGAGGTCGGGCTTCGTGGCGGCCCCCCGCAGGATCGAGCCCCAGCGGTAGAAGTCACGGTAGGCGCGCCAGTAGCCTTCTTCGAGCTGCCGCGGGGTCATGCCCGACGGGCGGAACACCGCGTGGCGCGTGTCGTAGAGGTCGAGGTCCCGGTGCAGGAGGCGCCCCGACGCTTCCATCCTCCGGAAGAGCGCCGTGCCCGGGTAGGGCGTGAGGACGTGGAAGGTCGCGGTTTCGACCCCGTGGCGGATGGCCCACTCCACCGTCCGCTCGAAGACCGAAGTGTCGTCCCCGTCGAAGCCGAAGACGAAGCTGGCGTTGACCATGACGCCGAGGTCGTGCAGGCGGCGGACCGCCGCCCCGTAGTCTCGCCCCAGGTTCTGCCGCTTGCCGGTCGCGCGCAGCCCCTCCGGGCCGAGAGTCTCGAAGCCCACGAACAGGCTGCGCAGGCCGCAGGCGACCGCCTTTTCGAGGAGGCCGGGCCGCAGCACCGCATCCACGGTGCCGGCGGCCTGCCAGAGCCGTCCCATTCCCCGCATCCCGTGGAAGAGCGCCTCGGCGAAGGCCGGGTGGCCGAAGAGGTGGTCGTCGAGGAAGTAGAGGTGCCTCCCCGGCAGCCGCTCGATCTCCGCGAGCGCCGCGTCCACCGGCTGCACGTAGAACGAGCGGCCGCCCGAGAAGAACGCGTCCTTGTAGCAGAAGTCGCACGCGTGAGGGCACCCGCGCGAGACGACGAGAGAGTTGGGGACGAGGTAGAGCTCGCGCCGGATGAGGTCGCGGCGCACGCGCGGCAGGCCGGTGAGCGTCCGAGACTCCGACCGGTAGACGGCCCGCGGTCGCCCGGCGCGAAAGTCGGCCACCAGCCGCGGCCAGGCCTCCTCCCCGGGCCCGAGGACGATCGAGTCCGCGTGGCGCGCCGCTTCGTCCGGGCACGAGGTCACGTGGAGCCCGCCGAGCACCACGTGGGCGCCCCGCGCCCGGTAAAGGTCGGCCAGGGCGTACGCGCGCCGGGCGGAGGTGACGTAGACCTCGATCCCGACGAGCTCGGGGTCGCCTTCGAGGTCCAGGTCCTGGACGTGCTCGTCCTGGAGGGAGACCTCGTCCGTTTGGCTCAGGAAGGCGGCGAGGGTGGCGAGCCCGAGCGGGGGGAAGAGGGAGTACTTGACCGGCCGGAAGAACGGGCTCTTCGCCTCCGTCAGGGCCGGCAGGAAGAGCTCGACCCTCAACCGCGCACTCCGTTCCGTGCCACCGCTGCCTCCCGCCCTCGCGTAAGAGCCTTGCCGTGAAGCTGGGGCCAGGAGGGAGGGAAAGAAGTGACGGAGAGGTGAGGGGCGACGTGAGCACCCGGTGAGATGTGCGCCGCGCCCGCGGCTCTAGCCCAGCTTCGGGGGGAGGTCCCTCATCGGCCCCATCCACTCGAGCATGCGCTCGATGTCCTGGTGGAGCTGGTAGGGGCGCTTGACCTCGGCGATCTTCGCGCCGCGCACGTCGATCTTCGCGAGGTCGTACTCGCCGACTCCGATCGCGCCGCAGTAGGTCAGGTAGCCGATCCACCCCGGGTCGATGCCCATCGCCTCGACGCCCACCCGGTCGGCGGCCACGTAGTCGGTCGAGGCGATCGCGAGGCGCGAGGGCACGGGCAGGCCCGAGTTCGGCCCGTTGCCCTCCATCCCCTCGAAGCCGTCGATCACGGTGGCGCCCCAGAAGGGGCGCATCCTCTGGGCGGTGAGGAGGATGTTGTAGTGCATCTGGCGGATGCCGACGTGGTAGCGGCGCTTGTCGCTCCAGCGCGAGGAGTCCTTCGGTCCGCTGTGCAGCGGCGCCCCGAGCGCCATGTTCTTGACGGAGAGGGTCGCCACCACCGCGTTGTGCGTCTTCATCGCGGCGGCGCAGATGACGTAGGCGTCGGGGTCGAGCAGCCGCGCGGCGAGGCGCACCGGCTGGAGGTGCAGGTGGTCGTCGAGGATGTGCAGGACCTGGTAGCGGCCCTCCACGTTGAGGTCGACGAGCGAGACCTCTCGTTCCTTGTGCTCGGCCGGCACGTTCGTGTAGCCGAAGTGCTCGTAGGCGCGTAGCGTGCTGTCCGCCGAGGACTCGGCGATCACCACGGGTCCCTTGAAGCGCGGGGCGAGGAAGTCGAGGATGCCGTGGAGCGCGTCGGCGTGGGTGGTGGCGAGAGGCTGGATCAGCGAGACGAGGTTGGGCTTGATGACGACGTACTTCTTCTGCCGCAGGACGGGCAGGATCCGGTCCTCGACGAGGACGAGCGCCTCCCTCACGTTCTTCCGGCGGTCCTCGCCGCGCACGAGCGAGACGACGCACGTCGGGGCGGTCTCCGCGCGGAGACCCCTCGGAGAGACGACCGCCGCCCCCGCGACGCCCGCCCCCAGCTTCAGAAACCCGCGCCGCGACACCCCGGGACCCATCCTGACCCCCTCCGGCCTATACTCCGGCCCGATGATGACACTCCTCGCCGTCCTCTTCGCCGCCCCGGCGGCGGCCGTGCCGTTCCCCGCCCCCGACTGCGCCGCCGTCCCCGGGTGGACGCAGCAGGGTGAGGCGCGCTCCTACGACCCCGAGACGCTCTTCGACTACATGGACGGCAACTCCGAGGGCTACTTCGCCTACGGCTTCACGGTCATGAAGGGCGTCACCTGCGTGAACGCGGCAAAGGACCAGCTCGTGATCGACGTCTCGGAGATGGGCGACCCGGACCGGGCGTGGGGCTTCTTCGTCACTAACCGCGACCAGCGCTCCCCCGTGGAGCGGATCGGCTCCGCCGGCCAGGTGCTGCCGCGACGAGCCACCTTCGCGAAGGGCCGGCACTACGCGGAGATCGCGGCCAGCCCCGACAAGGACCACCGCGCGGCGCTGCGGGCCTTCGTGGACGCGCTCGAGAAGGCGATCCCCGGGGAGGGGCGGGTGCCGGACGCGGTGGCGTGGTTCCCGGTGGAGGGCCTCGTGCCGGACTCGGTCCGCCTCGTGCCGGAGAGCGTCCTCGGCCTGCGCGCCCTGCCGGAGCGGCTTACGTGGGGCAGTACGCGGTCGGCCGCGCATTGGTCGTTCCCGAGGCGACCCCCGAGGCGGCCGCCGCCACGATGGCGAAGCTCCGCGCCCGGTTCGCCGGCGCGCAGCCGGTCGCCGGCCTCGGCGACGAGGCGTTCGCGGCGCGGGACCCGTACCTCGGCGGCCTCCTCGTCTTCCGCAAGGGCGCGCGCGTCGCCGGGGTCGCGAACGTCGCCGCGGACGCGGACGCGGCGGCGCTCGCGAAGGCGCTCCTCGGCCGGCTGCCTCGGTAGCCGCGTCCCTTTCATCCCGAGGGACTTCGAGTGGTCGGGTCCCGAGGGATCCGCCGAGATTGCGGACCCCTCGTCGCATTGCCTGACCGGGCTCCTCGGGGTGACATGGTCAGGCAAAGAGCGCCTGGGCATGGCCGAGCCGCCGCGCGACCTCGACGCCCTGCGGGCAGCGGACGGCGCACTCCGCGCAGTCGCCGCAGCGCACGTCGCGCAGCGCCGCCGGCAGGGCGAGGAAGTGCTCGCGCCCGAGGGCGAACTGCCCGTAGCCCTCGGCGTAGGTCAGGTAGCGCAGCACGTCGGCCACCGGCAGGCCCTTCGGGCAGGTCCCCTCGCACTGGCCGCACATCGAGCAGTAGTCCGGCCGGATCCGCTCGAGGCGGGCGACGAGCTTCTGCTCGTCGGCGGGGGTCCACGGCTCGGCCATCGCCCGCAGGTTCTCGTCGAGCTGGGCCATGTCGGTGGTGCTGGGGATCGTGGCGTGGACGAACTCCTTCCGGAGCGTCCACTTGAGGGCGGAGAGCATCCCGCCCTTCGCGGCGAGCTTCTCCCGCATGGCCACCGCCTCGGGCCCGCGCCCGCCCGCCATCACCTTCATGGCCACGACGCCGACCCCGGCGTCGTGGAGCGACTTCATGAGTGCGTCGTTGCGGTCGCCCATCGTGAAGTTGTAGGTCAGGAGGACGACGTCCAGCTTCTTCTCGATCGCGGCGGGGACGACCTCGGCGTGCCCGGAGTGGCAGCTCACGCCGGCGAAGCGGATCTTGCCCTGCTCCTTCGCCGTGCGCTGGGCGTCGAGGAGGTCGTCGGTGAGGTCGGCGGCCGCCTTCTTGCCGTGCAGGTACCAGATGTCCACGTGGTCGGTGCCGAGCTGCCGCAGGCTCTCCTCGAGGTGGGCCAGGGCCTCGGGCTTCGTCCCGCCGCCGGTCTTGGTCGAGATCAGGACCTTGTCGCGCCGGCCCTTGAGCGCCGCGCCGACGAGCCGCTCGTTGTTGCCGCCCTGGTAGCCGCGCGCGGTGTCGAAGAGGTTCACGCCGAGGTCGGCCGCGCGCTCGATGACGCTCTGGTCCGACGTGATCATGCAGCCGAAGGCCACCTCGGCGACCTCGAGGCCGGTCTTCCCGAGCTTGCGCTTGCGGATGACCGGGAACGGCGGCGGGAGGCGCGGGCACCGCGGCCGGCGGCGCCGGCTTCGGCGCGTCGATCGACGCGTGGGCCGCGGCGGGCAGCGCGAGGCCGGTGAGGGCGGTCGCGGTCAGGAACTCTCGGCGGGAGCGGGGGCTGGTCATGGCGGTACTCCTCCGTTCGGTACGAATCGGACGAAGTGTCCCCCGTCAGGCCGGGGGCCCGCCATGGATCGTTCGATCCCCTCGGTCCCCGGAGCCCCGGGGGCGCTAGCGAGAGACGCCGAGACCGTTCACGAGGGAGAGGGAGAGGCGCGAGAGCATCAGCAGGCCGGGGTTCTCGACGCTCCAGACGATCTCCGGCATGTCGTCCACGGTGATCGCCATCGCGAGGCGCCCGCGGTCCGAGTAGACGATCGCCACGTCGGCGCGGAGACGGTCGAGGGCGCCCGTCTTGTTGGCGATCGGCACTCCCACGAGCGTTCGGCCGATGCCGTCGTGGACCTGCTGGCGCTTGAGGATCGCGATCATCTCGGCCGAGGCCTCTTTCGAGACGACCTCGCCCCCCTCGATCTTCTCCAGGAGGGTGACCATCTCCCGGGAGGTCGAGACCCCGAGGCCGAAGCGCTTGTTGGCCGGGTCGAGCCCCGCCCGGCTGTCTCCACCGCCCATGACCTTCCGCATGAGGCGGGTGCGAGTGAGGCCGAGGGCGTCCATCCGCGCGTTGACGGCATCGGCGCCCAGCCGGTCGATCACCAGGTTGGCAGCCGTGTTGTCGGAGATCACGATCATCAGGCGGACGGCGTCACGGAGGGTCAGCTTCAGCCCCGGGGCGAGCTCGAAGAGGATGCCGGCCCCTCCGACCGTCGACTCGGCGGTCAGGGTGAGCGGCTCGTCCCAGCGGGCGGCGCCGCGCGCGACGCGGTCGAAGGCCTCGACCATCACCGGCAGCTTGATGGTGCTGGCGGTGCGGACGAGCTCGTCCTCGCCGAGGCCGACCGAGGCGCCGGTGTCGAGGTTCTTCGCGAAGAGGCGCACCTGGCCGGGGAAGCTCTGCACTATCGTGCGCACGGCCTCGGCGGGCCCCGGGGCGGGCGGAGGGGGCTCCGCGGCGGCGACGGTGCACGAGACGACGAGGAGGACGAGCCCGAAGGCGGCGGGCGATGCCATCGGGGCCGATGCTATCATTCGCGCTTCGGAGGTGAGCGGCCGACGCGGTTGCGGATTCCTCGTCGCTCGGCGAGACCGGAGCTCCTCGGAATGACAGAGGCGAGCACGACGACCGGACGGCTCCGCCGCTTCGTCCCCGCCGTGGCTGCGGTCGCGGCCGCGGCCGCCTCCGCGTGTCTCCCCTCGCTCGCCTGCACGCACGGCGCGCCGGCGCGGCGCCTGGTCGCGGCCACCGTCTTCCCGATCTTCGACCTGACCCGCCGCGTGGCCGACGACCGGCTGGAAGTCCGCCTCATCCTCGCCCCCGGCCTCGACCCCCACGACTACGAGCCGAGGCCGAAGGACGTGGCCGGTCTCGCCGACGCCAGCCTGATCTTCGCGGTGGGCCTCGGCCTCGACCCGTGGGTGCAGGGTCTCGCGCGGAGCGCCGGCGCCGGCGAAGCCCGCGTCTTCGAGCTCGGCCCGCTCATGGATCCGATCCTCGCCCCGCCCATGCTCATCCGCCCCGAGCCCCTCATCGACCCGCACTTCTGGACGGACCCCGTGCGGGCGCAGCGGGCCGTGGACGTCATCGTGGAGGCCCTCTCCGGCCTCGACCCCGAGGGGGGGCCGTTCTACCGCGAGCGGGGCGGGGAGTTGAAGCACTCGATCCAGGCCCTCCACGAGAACGTCTTTCGCCAGTCGCGAGACGTGGCCCCGCCGGCGTCTCGTCACGTTCCACGGCTCGCTCTTCTACTTCGCCGCGCGGTACGGTCTGCAGGTGGTCGGAGTGGTGCAGCCGGTGCCGGGGACGGAGCCGACCGCGCAGCACATGGCCGGGCTGGTGGCGGAGCTCGGCGGGCCGGATCCCGCCGCCCTCTTCACCGAGCCGCAGATGGAGGCCCAGCTCGCCACGGCGCTCGCGCGGGAGGCCGGGGTGAAACGTCCACGAGGTCGACCCCCTGGGCGGCGGCCCCCGGGCGGCGAGCTACGAGGATCTGGTGCGCGGGATCGCCCGCGCGATGGACGAGGGGCTGCGGTGAGCGACGCGCTGCGGGCACGGGGGGTCACGGTCGACATCGGAGGCCGACGCATCCTCGACGACGTGAGCTTCGAGGTGCTCCGCGGCGAGTTCGCGTGCCTGTGCGGCCCGAACGGGGGGGGCAAGACCACGTTCCTCAAGGCCGCGCTCGGTCTCCTGCCGCTCTCCTCGGGAGAGATCGCGGTGCTCGGCGCCCGGCCCGGCGCCTCGGGCAGCGCGGTCGGCTACCTGCCGCAGGCGAAGTCGTTCAACCCGACCTTCCCGGCGCGGGTCGTGGACGTGATCGTGGCGAACCGGCGCGGAGCGTGGCCGGTCCGCGTCGGGGCGGCCGATCGCGAGGCGGCGCGGGCGGCCCTCGCCCGCGTGGGGGGCGAACGGCTCCTCGACGCGCTCATCCGGGGGCTGTCCGGGGGCGAGCTGCAGCGGGCCTACCTCGCGCGAGCCCTGGTGAACGACCCCGCGCTCCTCCTCCTCGACGAGCCGACCGCGGGCGTCGACGCCCGCGGCCGGGCGGAGTTCCTGGATCTCCTGGCCGGGGTGGCGGCGCGCGAGGACCTCGCCGCCGTGCTCGTGACCCACAACGCCGCCGCGGTGCGCCGCCTCGCGAAGCGGGTCGTCTACCTCGACGGCCGGGTGCAGGCGTGGGGGCCGCCGGCGGAGGTGCTCGGCCGCGAGTGGGAGCGGGGCGGCGCCTTCAGCGGCCACGACCACGACCGCTCCCGACGCTCCCGTCTGCGAGGACGAGTGATGGGCGAGATCCTGGACGCGCTTCTCGCCCCGCTCGCCCAGGGCTTCGTGCGCCGCGCCCTCACCGCCGGCCTCGCCCTCGGCGCGGCGGGAGCTCTCCTCGGCGTCTTCATCGTCCAGCGCGGGCTGGGGCTCCTCTCCGACGGGCTCGCCCACGCCACGTTCGGCGGGCTCGCCCTGGGCCTCCTGTTCGGGGCCACCGTGGACCACGCGATGTGGGTGGCGCTGCCCTTCACGGTCGCGATCGCCCTCGGCATCCAGTACGTGCGGCGGCGCACGACGCCTCGGCGGCGACGTGGCGACGGGCGTCTTCTTCGCCGTCTCCTTCGCCGCCGGCATCCTGTTCCTCGGCCTGCGCTCGCCGCGCTCCGTCGCCCGTGAACGTCGAGGGACTCCTCTTCGGGAGCCTGCTCGCGGTGTCCCCGGAGTCGCTGGGGGTGATCCTGGCGGTGGCCGCGCTGGTGATCGCTGATCCTGGCCTGGGTCGGCCCCCGCCTCGCCTACGCGACCTTCGACCCCGAGCTCGCCACGCTCTCCGGGGTGCAGGTGGCCGCGCTCGAGTACCTGCTGCTCGCGCTCACCGCGCTCGTCGTCGTGGTCGGAGTGAAGACGGTGGGCGTCGTGCTCGTGTCGGCCTTCGTCGTGATCCCCGCCGCCACCGCGAGCCTCCTCGGCCGGACGCTCGGCGGCATCGCGATCCTCTCGGTGACGCTCAGCGTGCTCGGGACGGCCTTCGGCCTCTTCGCCTCCTACCACCTGAACGTGGCGACGGGGGCGACCATCATCCTGACGCTGGGCGCGATCTTCTTTCTCGCCCTCGTCCTGCGGCGGAGGTGAGCGGAGCGTACCGCCCCGGCGAGGCCCGGGCGCGGCTCGCCGCGCTCGTGGACTCGCTCGGCCTCGAGCCGTCCGCCGCCGTCGCCCTGTCCCTACCTGCCCGGGCGCGACTCGCGCCTCGTGGCGCTGCGGCCCGGAGCGGCTCACGCCCGGGCTCTACCGGCTCTTCCTGGACCTGAACTTCCGCCGCCTCGGACCGGTGGTCTACCGGCCCGCGTGCGACGGCTGCCGCGAGTGCCGGCAGCTGCGCGTGGACGTCTCCCGCTTCCGCCCCAGCCGCGCGCAGCGGCGGTGCGGGAAGAGGAACGCCGACGTGGTCGCCGAGGCGGGGCGGCCGGAGGCGACGGCGGAGAAGCACGAGGTGTACCGGCGCTACCTCGAGGCGCGCCACGACGGGCCGATGAGCGGGTCGTGGGAGGAGTTCCGCGACTTCCTGGACGAGGCCCCCGCGTTCGCCCGCGAGGTCGTCTTCCGGGTCGGCGAGCGCCTCCTCGGCGCGGGGATCTACGACGCGGGACCGAAGAGGCCCTCTCCGCCGTCTACTTCTACTTCGACCCCGAGCTCGCGAGACCGCTCTCCCGGCACGCTGAACGTGCTCTGGCTCGTCTCGGAGTGCCGCCGGCTCGGCGTGCCCTGGCTCTACCTCGGCTACCACGTGGCGGGCAGCCCGAGCATGGCCTACAAGTCGGGCTTCCGCCCGCGCGAGATCCTCGGCGACGACGGCCAGTGGCGCTAGAATGGCGCCATGATGCTGCGCGCCGAGCCGGCCCGGCCCCACGACCTGCGCGGGGCCCTCGATCTCCTCGGCCGCTCCGAGCTGACGGAGCAGGACGTGGCCGAGCGCTGGGGCCACTACTTCGTCGTCCACGAGGACGACGGGCGGGTGGTGGGGGTGGCCGGCCTCGAGATCCACGGCGAGGACGGCCTGCTCCGCAGCGTGGCGGTGGACACGGACTACCGCGGCCAGGGCCTCGCCGCCGCGCTCGTCGAGGCCGCGCTCGAGCGCGCGAAGCGGGTCCAGCTGCGCTGCCGTGTACCTCCTCACCACGACGGCCCGCGACTACTTCGCGCGGCACGGGTTCGCCGACTGCCCCCGCGAGGAGGCGCCCGCCGCCATCCGCGAGTCGTGGGAGTTCCGCACCGGCTGTCCCTCGACCGCGGCGTTCATGAAGCGTGCGGTCGCTGAGACGTCCGACGGTCCCGCCGACCCCCGGAGGTGCCCATGAGCCCGCGTCGCCCTCTCGCCCTGGGTCTCGCCTGTCTCGCGCCGGCCGCAAGGCCGGCGCCACGGCTTCACCGCCACGGAGATGATGAAGCTCAAGCGCCTCTCCGACCCGCAGGTCTCGCCGGACGGGTCGCGTGGTGGCGTTCGCCCTCACCGAGGTCGATCTCGCGGAAGGCCAGCGCAACACGCGACCTCTGGCTCGTCCCCGTCTCGGGGGGCGAGCCGCGGCGGATCACCACGAACCCGGCCTCGGACTCGCGCCCGCGCTGGAGCCCGGACGGGACGCGGGTCGCCTTCCTCTCGACGCGCGACGGCGGCTCGCAGGTGTGGGTGCTCGACCTCGCGGGCGGCGAGCCGCGCAAGCTCACGTCGCTCGCCACCGGCGCGGACTCGTTCGCGTGGATCGACGCCAAGCGACTGCTCGTGGCGACCCGAGGTCTTCCCGGACTGCGGCGCACGACGACGCCTGCAACGCGAAGAGGCTCGGCGGAGGCCGGCAAGCCCTCGTCCGCCCGCGCCTACGACGACCTCCTCTACCGGCACTGGGACACGTGGGACGACGGCCGCCGCCAGCCACCTTCTCGTGGTGCCGGTCCCGGGCGCGGCCGTGCCTCGATCTCACGCCCGGAGGCGACGACGTGCCGCCGTTCAGCCTCGGGCGGGGAGGACTGGTCGGTGTCGCCCGACGGCCAGGAGGCCTGCTTCTCGCGCAAGGACCGGAAGGACGAGGCCTGGAGCACGAACGCCGACGTGTTCGTGGTGCCGACCGCGGGCGGCGCGCCGAAGCGGGTCGGCGACGCGCCGGGCTACGACGGCGGCTGCCGCTACAGCCCGGACGGCGAGCCTCCTCGCCTGGCGGACGCAGTCGCGAGCGGGCTACGAGTCCGACCGCTGGCAGCTGGTGGTGCTCGACCGCCAGTCGGGCGCCCGCCGGAGTCTCACCGACGGACCTCGACCGCTCCGTGGAGTCGTTCGTCTTCTCGCCGGACTCGAAGACGATCTACTTCACGGCGGAGGAGGCGGGCCGTTCGCCCGTCTTCGCCGTGCCCTCCGCCGGAGGCACGGTGCGCGACGGTGCTCGACGGCGGCACCTTCGGCTGACCTCTCGGTCCTGCCCGGACGGCAAGACGCTCGTCGGCACCGAGGTCGCCCTCACGTACCCCGCGGAGATCGTGCGCTTCGGCACGGACGGGAAGGGCCTCGCGCGGGTCACGCGCGTCAACGACGCGTTCCTCGGCCGGCTTCGCGCCTCCAACCGGGCGAGAGCGTGACCTACACGGGCGCCGCCGGCAAGAGCGTCCAGGCCTGGATCGTGAAGCCGCCCGGCTTCGACCCCGCGAGGAAGTACCCGCTGCTCGTCCTCGTCCACGGCGGGCCGCAGGGGGCGTGGACGGACGGCTGGACCTACCGCTGGAACGCCGCAGGTCTTCGCGAGCGCCGGCTACGTGGTCTTCATGCCGAACCCGCGCGGCTCGACCGGGTGGGGGCAGGAGTTCACGGACGACATCAACCGCGACTGGGGCGGGAAGGCCTTCGAGGACGTCATGAAGGGTACCGACTTCGCCGAGGCGCTCCCCTACGTCGACCGGGGCCGCACCGCGGCCGCGGGTGCCAGCTACGGCGGCTACATGATCGACTGGATCGCCGGCCACACCGACCGCTTCAAGGCCCTCGTCACCCACGACGGCGTCTTCGACCTCGTCTCGATGTACGGCTCGACCGAGGAGCTCTGGTTCCCCGAGTGGGAGTTCGGCGGGCCGTACTGGTCGAACCCCTCGGGCTACGCGCGGTTCAACCCCCGCGACTTCGCCAGGAACTTCAAGACGCCCACGCTCGTCGTGCACGGAGAGAAGGACTACCGCGTGCCGGTCGAGCAGGGGCTCGCGATGTTCACGGCGCTGCGGCGGCAGGGGGTTCCCGCCCGCCTCCTCGTCTTCCCCGACGAGAACCACTGGGTCCTGAAGCCCGCCAACTCCGTCCGCTGGTACGAAGAGGTCGTCGGCTGGCTCGACCGCTGGACGAAGAAGTGAGGGCGCGGGCATGAAGGCCACGATCGACGGGGTCGAGATCGCGTACGACGACCGCGGCTCCGGCCCCGCGGTGCTGCTCCTCCACGCGTTTCCCCTCGGCCTCTTCATGTGGGACGCGCAGGTGGCGGCGCTCTCCGCGACGCACCGGGTCGTCCGCTTCGACGCGCGCGGCTTCGGGGAGAGCGCCACGGGCGACGGCCCGCTCACCATGGAGCGGATCGCCGACGACGGCGCGGCCCTCCTCGACGTCCTGGGCATCGAGAAGGCGGTGGTGGGCGGCTGCTCGATGGGGGGCTATGCGGCCTTCGCCTTCGTGCGGCGCCACCCGCAGCAGCTCGCCGGCCTCGTCCTCCAGGACACACGGGCGGGGGCCGACGCCGCCGAGACGAAGGCCTTCCGCGCCACGCTCGCCGCGAAGGTGCTCGCCGAGGGCGCTTCGGCGGCAGCCGAGGCCTTCCTGCCGAAGCTCGTCGGCGAGACGAGCCACCGCGAGCGGCCCGACCTCGTCGCGAGCCTCCGCGAGCGGATCCTCGGGACCTCGCCGCAGGGCATCGCAAACGCCCTTCACGGCCTGGCCGCGCGCGCGGACTCGCGCGAGACGCTGCCGGCGATCGCGGTGCCCACGCTGGTGCTCGTGGGCGCAGAGGACGTGCTCACGCCGCCCTCCGAGGCCGCGACGATGGCCGCGGCCATCCCGAGGGCGCGACTCGACGTGGTCCTGCAGGCCGGGCACCTCTCCAACCTCGAGAACCCGGCCGCCGTAAGCGCCGCCCTCCTCGCCTTCCTCGCCCGATAGCCGCTCAGCGAGGATGATTGCCGAGCGCCGGGGCGTCGCCCGGAAGGGCGTCGATGCCGGCCGCGAGATCGTCCATTCCCGTGCCGAGGCGGTCGAGGGCCGAGCGCGCGGCGAGGAGGCCCTCGTTCTCCGTGCGCACGAAGCGGGCCCAGGGAGCGATGGCCTCGCGGACCTTGTGCTGGCCGCGGTCGCGCTCGCGCTCGAAGGCGGGGGTGAGCGCGGCGAGGAGCTTCTGGCGGAGGGCCGTCACCTTGGTCCCCAGATCGGCCCGCGCGCGCCGCCGCTTCGCGGGGAGGACGAAGAGCCCGATCACGGAGAGGGCCCCGGCGGCGAGGATGCCGGTCACGTCGGCCACGGTGGTGGAGGCGAGCACGGCCACGATCGCGCCCAGGCCGACCGCGGAGACCTGCAGGAGCGCCGCCTGGGCCACCGCGTCGCGCACGCTGGCGGCGAGCCGCTTCGCTTCCGCCGCCGAGTCGTAGCCCGCGACCGCGCCCTGGGTCTCGCCCCGCACCGCCTCGAGCACACGCTGCCGGTCGTACTCGAAGCGGTCGTCCACGTGGCCGACCATGCGCCCCTCGTGGGCGGCGGCCCGGCCGCGAAGAAGCGACATCACGTCCTGCCATTGCCCGAGCTCGGCCTCGACCATCCAGTCCACGATGGCCTCGACCCGCTTCTCCACGTCCTGCGGCAGAAAGGCGACGACCGTGCGCTCGAAGTCGTTCTGCAATCGCTCACGCTGGATGAGCTCCCGGAAGCGCGAGAGGCGGAGCCGTTCCTCGAAGAACGCGTTGCCGCGGCGCTCGAAGTCGAGGAGCACCTTCTCCACGTCGGCGAGCCGGAATCGGAAGTCGCGGGCCTGGTCCGCGGCGCGGGCGGCGAGCTGCGCCTCGACCGAGTCGAGCGTCGTCACGTCGTCCTTCAGGCGGGCCAGCCTCCCGTCCACGAGAAGGGCCGCGGCCTCGCGCGCGCGACGGCCGACGCCGAGGGGGTTCCGGAGCTTGAGCCGGAAGCGCTCCGTGTCGGAGAGGGCCTCGCGCGCCCACGCCTCGAAGGCCGGGAGCCCGCTGCCGGCGAGCGCCGCCTCGTCCCCGGCCAGGCGCGCGCGCAGGGCGCGGCGGGCGGAGACCGGGAACACCTCGGGGGCGAAGCCCAGCGTGCGCACGGCCTGGGCGCGGACGTACTCGAGCACGCGGGCCACCTCGTCCCCCGTCTCGAGGATGTCCGCCTTGTTGAGGACGAACACCACCTTCTTGCCCCACTCGCGGATCGCCTCGAGGAAGGCGCGCTCGCTCTGCGTGAAGGGCCGGTCGGCGGAGGTCACGAAGAGCACCAGGTCGGCCCGCGGCACGTAGTCCCGGGTGAGGGCCTCGTGCTCTTGCCCGACCGCGTTGGTGCCGGGAGTGTCCACGATCGCGAGGGTGCGCAGGATCTCGGCGGAGGCGGTGAGGGTGTCCACCCCGGGGGCGATCGCCCGGCGTTCCTTCCGCTCCCCGTGGCGCAGGACGCCGATCCGCGCGGTGGTGGGGGTGACTCCCTCGTCGAGCGCCTTCTGGCCGAGGAGCGCGTTGATGAACGCGCTCTTGCCCGCGTTCCACTCCCCGACCACCACGAGCAGGAACGTCTCCTCGAGCTGCTCGAGCGAGGCGGCGAGGGCCTTCCTGTGCCCCTCGTCGGCGTTCAGGCCGGCCAGCCGCTCCCGGAGCTCGCCGAGCAGACGGCGCTCGTCGCCGAGGAGCCGTCGCCGCGTCTCGTCGAGATCGGGAGCGATCACGGCCGCACGGCCCCCGGCCTCAGATCACCTCGGCCTCGGGGCCGAGGTGGACGCGGCGCTGGACCTCCGGGAAGCGCCCGGCGGCTTCGCGCTCGGGGGTCAGGAGCGAGACCACGACCGCGACGAGGAAGGCGAGGGGGATCGTCACGAGGCCGGGGTTCTTGAGGGGGAAGGGCGCCGAGGCGCGGCCGAGGACGCCCACCTGGATCGTGGGCGAGAGGAAGATCAGCACGAGGGCCGAGAGGGTCCCCGCGATCATGCTGGCCTGGGCGCCCCGGGTCGTGAACGGCCGCCAGAAGATCGAGAGCACCAGGGCCGGGAAGTTGGCGCTCGCGGCGATGGCGAAGGCGAGGCCGACCATGTAGGCCACGTTCTCGCCCTTGAAGACGATGCCCAGAGCCACCGAGGACACCCCGCCCAGGAGGGTCGCGACGCGGGCCACCACGAACTGCTCCCGCTCGGGCGCCTTGCCGCGACGCACCACGTTGACCCAGACGTCGTGGGAGAGGGCGGCGGCGCCGGAGAGGGTCAGCCCGGCCACCACCGCCAGGATGGTGGCGAAGGCCACCGCGGCGATGAAGCCGAGGAAGCCGGTCCCCCCTACCGCCTCCGCGAGCAGGGGGGCCGCCATGTTGCCGCCCTTGTCGATCGCCTTGATGGCGTCGGGGCCGACGAGCACCATCGCGCCGAAGCCCAGGACGAACGTGAGCAGGTAGAAGAAGCCGATGAAGGCGGTGGCGTAGCTCACCGACGTCCGCGCGGCACGGGCGTCGGGCACCGTGTAGAAGCGCATCAGGATGTGCGGGAGGCCGGCGGTGCCGAGCATGAGGGCGAGGCCGAGGGAGAGCGCGTCGAGGGGGTCGGCCACGAGCTGCCCCGGCCCGAGTACCTGGCCGCCGAAACGGTCGGCGGCGGCGGCGAAGAGTGCGAGGGGGTTGCCGCCGAAGCGCACGAGGACGAGGACGGCGAGGAGGAAGGCTCCGCTGATCAGCAGGACCGCCTTGACGATCTGCACCCACGTGGTGGCGAGCATCCCGCCGAAGAGGACGTAGGCCATCATCACGATGCCGACGATCACGATCGCCGTCTCGTACGGGATGCCGAAGAGGAGCTTGATGAGGTTTCCCGCCCCGACCATCTGGGCGATCAGGTAGAAGGTCACGACCGCGAGCGTCCCGAAGGCGGCGGCGATCCGGACGGGCACCTGCCGCAGCCGGAAGGCGACGACGTCGGCGAAGGTGTAGCGGCCGAGGTTCCGGAGGGGTTCCGCGATCAGGAACATCACGACCGGCCAGCCGACGAGGAAGCCGATCGAGTAGATGAGCCCGTCGAAGCCGGAGAGCGACACGAGGCCCGCGATCCCCAGGAAGCTGGCGGCGCTCATGTAGTCGCCGGCGAGGGCGAGGCCGTTCTGCAGCCCGGTGACGCGGCGCCCGGCCGCGTAGAAGTGCTCGGTCGTCCGCGTGCGCCGGGCCGCCCAGAAGGTGATCCCCAGGGTCACCGCCACGAAAAGGAAGAACCAGAAGATGGCCGCGGCGTGCGGCTGGCCCAGGCTCGTGGTCATGGCCGGGTTCCTCGCAGCGAGGCGACCGTCGCGTCGTAGTGACGGTTGGCCCAGCGCACGTAGACCCAGATGAGCGCCCAGGCCGAGACGATGACGAGGGCCCCCAGCAGGATGCCCAGGCTCAGGCCGGGGGCGACCTGGGTGGCGAGAAGGGGCTTCGCCCAGGCCACGAGCAGGATGAAGGCGAAGTAGATCGCCATCATGGCCCCGGTCAGGACGAGGGCCAGGCGCCACTGGGCCCGGGCCAGGGCCTCGAGGGCCCGCTGCTTCTCGCTCATGCGCACCTCGCGTGGGGAACGTGAGCGCGTAGCCTAACGGCCGGGCGGATCCTGGTCAATCGGCGCCGGGCCGGCGGTCTCCCCCCGACGCGTTGGGTCAGCGTTGACCGGGCTCGGCGGCGGGACCGACGGAGGGGGACGCGGCGGGAACGCCGAGCCCCGCGGCGACGGCCTTGCCGAGGAGCACCTGCAGACGCTCGCGGCTCGGGGAGGGCATCGCGCGAGCGCCGCGTCCGACCAGCTCGAGCGGGTGGGGGTTTTCGAACGGAAAGACGACCCGCTGAGAGCGGGCGCGGTCGTACTCCGCGACGCGCGCTCTCTCCGGTGGCCGCAGATGGCCCAAGAGCTCGTGTTGCAGCGCCCGGAGCTCCGTCGCTTCCGCCGGGGTGAGGGCGGGGAGGCCGCGGTCCGCCGCTTCGTTGGCGAGCTGGAAGACCTCGGGCGGATCGAGATAACGGCCGTCGCCGGCGGCGAGAAGGAGGCGGATCGTCTCGGGCGCGAGTTGCGGGAGCCGCGCGGTGGCCTCGCGCAGCGCCTGCTGCTGCTCCTCGCTCCGCTCGCTGGACCGCGCTCGCCGGTCGATCTCGGTGAAGACCGCCTGCCCGAGCTCGGCCACCCGCGGAAACCACGTCTGCCAGTAGAGGGCGGCGAGCACGGCCCCCGTCACGAGGCTCCCCGTCAACACGATGCGCTTCGTCCAGAGCCAGAGGGCGGGGAAGAGGCTCTCCGCCCTCTCGCCTTCGTAGACGTCCTCCACCTCCGGCAGCTCGTGAGCGTCGGCGAAACGCAGGACGGGCAGCTCGCTGACGGCGACGGGAGCCGCGAGCGGCTCCCGCGCGGCCGGGACCGGGGGTCTCTTCGCTGCGGGCTCGCTCGGCGCGACGCTGGGCTCCGGCCGACCCCTGGCGCCGAGACGACCGAGCCATCCGGTCAAGCCGGCGACCCACCCGGAGACCCGGTCGGAAAGCCGCCGAAGCTCCGTCGCCCCGAGTCGCCCCTCGTCGTCGAGCGGCTTCAGCGGGGTGACGGGGAGATCGGCGACGCCCGGCCATGGCTCGGCGTCCGGGGCGACGGAGTCCTCCGCCAGCACGTGCACCTGCGGCGGCGCCACCGCGGCCGGGGACGCCGTCTTCGGCGGGTTCGGCGACACGCTCACGGCACGGCGCGGCGCGCGATCGTCCGCGGAAGTCGGGGGCCAGCCGCGCACCAGGGGCGTCAGGGGATCCAGGCACCGGCTGAGGAGAGTCCCGAACGTGGAGATCACCTTGAGGAGCGGACCCTCCAGCCGGTCGTGGCGCTGGTCTTGGTCCTCCTCCTGTCCATCCTCGTCGTCGTCCGCCAGGAATCGCGGGGCGACGTACGGCGTGGGGGGCAGCGAGTCGGACGGCTTCAGCCGGAGGATCGGGGCTTCGTCGGCGGCCTCCCGCGGGTCGCTCCACGGTGCGGCCGGGGTCTCCGCGACCGCCGTCTCCTCGGCGAGTGCCTGCACCATTGGGGGCGCGCCGATCGACATGTCGACCGGGGGGCTCGACGGCGGGACCTCCGGAGCGGCAGCCGCCGGGGATGGCGGAGGGGTTGGCGTCGGGGATGGCAGAGGGGTAGGCGCCGGGGATGGCGCCGGCGCCCGTTTCGGCTCGGGAGGGATGAGCGCTCGCGCCAGTCGCGCCGCGGACTCTTCCTCCGCCATGAAGTCCCGGAGCGGGCGCCACGCCTGGGTCCCAGCGACCTGCACCGCGGCTCCGCCGTCCGACAGCCAGGTGCCGAGCCCGTCCTTGTCGACGGTCACGACGGTGCCGTCGCCGAGTCTCACCTTGTAGCGCTGGAGCATGCGATCCCCGTGAGGCCACGCTCCTCGGTGTCACGCCCGGTTGCGCCCACGCTCACGTTACGCCCGGCCCCTGGTGAGCGTCAAACGCCTCCGTCCCGACCCCAACGACACCGGGGCCGACCTCGCTGCAAAGCTCGTGCAGGAGCACTTGTAGCCGGTGCTCGGGCCGCGGTCGGGGCGGGTGCTAGAATCCGCGCCAACGAGGTGAGCTCCATGGCGGAGAGCGGAGTGCGCATCGGCGTCCTGCGCGGCCGGGAGAACTCCTTTCCCGACGCGTTCATCGCGAGGGTCAACTCGATGGGCAAGGGGGTGAGCGCCGAGTTCGTGCAGCTCGGCGGCACCAAGCTCAACGAGCCGGTGCCCTACCGGGTGATCCTCGACCGGATGAGCCACGAGGTGCCGTACTACTCGGTCTACCTGAAGATGGCGGCCCTGCAGGGGACCTACTGCATCAACAACACTTTCTGGCGTACCGCCGACGACAAGTTCTTCGGCTACGCGGCGGCGGAGAAGCTGGGGATCGCGGAGCCGAAGACGGTCGTCCTCCCCAACCGCTCCTACGTGGACGACGTCACCGCGGAGAGCCTCCGGAACCTCTGGCCCACCGACTTCTCGATGTATCTCGACCACGTGGGGTGCCCCTGCATCATGAAGCCGGCCTTCGGCGGGGGATGGAAGAACGTCCACAAGATCCACTCCCTCGACGAGCTGCTGCACCACTACAACGAGTCGGGAACGCTCACCCTGATGCTGCAGGAGTTCATCTCCTGGGACACCTACGTCCGCGTCCCCACCATCGGGCGCCGCTGGGCGCGCGCCATCCGCTACGACCCCGCCCCCGGCGGGATGGGCGGCTACAACCAGGACTACGACATCCTGCCGCGGGCCCTCCGCGACAAGGCGGAGGAGCTCTCGCTCCTCTTCAACGTGGCCCTCGGCTACGACATGAACGCGCTCGAGTTCGCGGTGAAGGACGGGAAGTACTACGGGATCGACCTCACGAACTACACCCCCGACCTCGACTACCGCAGCCTGAAGGACGCCCACTTTCCCTGGGCGGTCGAGAAGATGGCTACCTTCGCGATCGAGAAGGCCCTCTCGAAGGAGCCGACCCCCGGCGCCCCGGACTGGAAGTCGCTTCTGCTCAAGTAGGCTACTCTCCGGGGCGCAGGATTACGAAGCCGTAGTACGCCCTTCCGCGCTCACCGGCCCGCCGGCGTCGAGAACTCGTCGCGGGGAAAGAGGTCGCGGTTGAGGCCGACGCGGGCCGTGGGGTTGCGCCACGCGGGCCGGGCCTCGTGCAGGCGGGCGCTTATCCCCTCGATCATGTCCCGGTCGAAGCGGCGCGCCACCTCGGGCCGCAGGAGCCGCGCCTCCCAGGCGGCGGGGTCGATCGGCAGCTCCTCGTTGCTCCCCACCACCATGTTCCCGAAGTCGAGCGCGTGGGGCAGAGCCGCGGCGAAGGTGAGGCCGACGCGGCGGCTCGGCTTCTGGGTGCAGACGAGCCCGCCCGGCTTGAGGCGGCTCGCGCAGAGGCGGAAGAACTCCAGCGAGTAGAGGTTGCCGCTGCCCGCGCTCGTGCGATACAGCGCGTCCACCTGCACGATGTCGTAGCGCCGCTCGTCGCGGGCGAGGGCCTGGCGGCCGTCGGCCGCCTCCATGGCCACCCGGGGGTCGGAGAGGAGCTCGAGGAGGCCCGGGAAGGGCGCGACCACGGAGACCGCACGCAGCAGGCGGGGCTGTGAGGCCGCGATCTCGAAGACCCGGACCGATCGCGTCTCCTCTCGGCACGAGGCCGCCCACGCCGTCTCCCCCGACCCGAGCCCGATGACCGCGATGTCCTGCGGCGCGGGGTGGATGAGGGCGGGCACCGCTCCGAGCAGGGTGTGGATGCCCTCGAAGGGCAGCCAGCTGTGGGGCAGGCCGTTGACGGTGACGCGCCACCGCCACTCCACCCCGGGCATGACCACGCTCAGGGCGCTCGCGTCCTCGCCGATGAAGGAGGGCGGCTTGTCCACGGTCACTCCGTGAAGCCGCTTCCAGAGGCGGTCGTTCGACGGGAGTGCGGCGAGGACGAGCAGGGCAAAGGCGGCGCGGGCGACGAGGCCGCGCGAGACACCGGTCGCGCGGGCGCGGACGGCGAGGAAGAGAAGCCCTCCGGCGGCGACGAGCAGTCGCAGCGTGCCGGCGGTGCCGATCCGCTCGAGGAGGACGAGGCCGGTGACGAGGCTCCCCGCGGCGCAGCCGGCGATGTTCGCGGCCTGGAGGAGCCCGACCTTGCGCCCGCTCGTGGCCGGGTCGTCCTGCACGGCGCGCTGCAATGCCCCGAACGAGAGGCCCATGAGGACGGTGGGGGCGCCGTAGAGGGCGAGGGGCAGGAGGCCGTAGAGCCTCACGAGGGCGCCGGCGTTCCAGTCCGCGCCGAGCTGGAAGAAGGAGTCCTGCCGCCAGTAGTCGAAGAACCAACGGTAGATTGGGGTGCCCGGAGGCAGCCTGGCGAGGAGCGCCACGGCGCCACCGGCGCTGGCCAGGAGCAGGAGCTGGTAGTCGAGGAAGACCGGGAGCGGGCGGGCGAGGCGCGCGGCGCGGCGGCCGCCCACGAGGCTGCCGGCGCCGAGGCCGAGGAGGTAGACGCAGAGGACCGTCCCGAAGGTGAAGGCCGTGCTCTTGACCCCGACCTCCATCAGCCGGAACCAGACGACCTCGAGCGACAGGGCGAGGAAGCCCGAGAGGGCGTAGAGCAGCGTCCACTGCCCGAACGAAACCGAACGGTCGGCTTCGACGGGAGCGGCCTCGACAGGGTGGAGCCGGGTCGGGTCGGGCCGGCGCACGGCGCGGCGGCCCACCGCCAGGGCCACGGCCGCGGCCACGAGGTTGGCGCCGGCGCCGACGAGCGCCGCCCCCTCCATCCCGAGGAAGCGGATGAGCACCCAGGGCGCGAGCAGCGCTCCCGCCGCCGCCCCCAGCACGTTGACGCCGTAGAGCGCGCCGATGACGCGGGAGGCCGAGGCGGTCTCCCGGACCGTGGCGCGCACGAGGAAGGGCAGCGACATGCCCATGAGCGTCGTGGGCAGCAGGAACGCGGCGAAGTGCGCCGCCGCCGTGCCGGGGGTCGTGCGATAAAGGCCGGCGGCCAGGGTCCCGAAGCCGTCGTAGTAGAGGCGGCAGCTGATCGCGGCGAAGAGGCCCACCGCGAGCTCCAGCAGGGCGAAGAGACCGAGCGCTCGGCGGGGCGAGACGCGCGCGCTCAGCACGCCCCCGAGCTGGCTGCCGATCCCGAGCCCCGCCATGAAGGCGGCCACGATGATGGCCACCGACACGACGCCGATGCCGGTGTGCAGGGTCAGGATGCGCTGCCACACCACCTGGTAGACGAGCGCCGCGGCGCCGCTCAAGAAGAAGGCAATCCCGAGAAGGACCATGTGGAGCGCCCATGTTGCCCTGCGAGCGCGCCCCCCGCAAGCCGGCCGGCTCGTCGGGACCGGCGAGCCGCGGGGATAGAATCGTCACAGGAGGACATCCCGATGATCGCCCTCGCCCTGCTGCTCCTGCTCGGCCCCGCCGCCCAGGAAGCGGACGCCCTGCGCTCCGAGGTGATGCGCCTGCGGTCCGAGGTGGAGCTGCTGCAAGGCGCCGTCCGCGAGCGCGAGTCGCTCCTCGGCACCGTCCGCGAAGAGCTGGTGGGCACGCGCGAGGGCCTCCGCGAGCTCAAGGACCGGCCCCAGCCGGTGGCCGCGCCCTTCCTGGCCGCGCCGCCTCCGAGCTCCGACCGTCTCGGCGTCGCGAAGACCGCGGTCCTCGCCCCGCGGGTCGAGGTCGAGTCCTTCCTGCGCCACGACACCGTTTCTCTCAAGCTGCGGCGGGTCGAGGCCGGCAACGTCCGCACCGTGGCCGAAGTGGAGCTGACGCCGGACGCGAGCGGGGTGGACCTGCCCCTCGACCAGAGCGGCGCCCTCTACCTCGTGGAGTGGTCGACCTCCGAGGGCCACGTGTACAACCTCGTCCTGCGCGACGGGGCGAGCGGGCAGCTCGCGGCGAGCGTCCCCGTCAAGGAGAAGCAGAGCGAGGGTCGCTTCGCCCTCGTCGGCTACCGCGTGGACTGAAGCCCCTCAGGCGAGCAGGATCGCGGTGACCCCGACCAGCACGACGCCCACGGTCACCGCGACGATCGACCGCCGCAGCTTCCCTCCGGCCGTGGCCACGACGAGCCCGCACTTCACGAGGGTGTTCGCGAGCGCGGCCACGACCAGTGCCCCGGCGACCGTGGCGAGGCTCGCCCCCCCGCTGCGGGCGACGCCGGCCATCGAGAGGGTGATCGCGTCCACGTCGGTGAGGCCGGCCACCGCGGCAACGAGGTAGTAGCCCTGGCCCGGCAGGTACCTCTCGACGGCGGCCACCACGAGCAGCACGGCCGCGAACAGGAGGCCGAACTTGATGGCGGAGGTCAGGCTGAACGGGTTCTTCAGCACGACCTCGCCGGCCGCCGCCGTCTCCTCCGAGCGGCCCCGGCGCAGGAAGACGACGGCGGACGCGAGCGTGACCAGCGTCATCGCCCCGAAGGGCAGAAGCAGCGGCCGGACGAGAGGCGTGAAGAGGATCGCGGCGAGGACGACGATCCGCACGCTCATCACGGCCCACGCGAGGAGCAGGCCCCCGGCGAGCGCGTCGTCGGTCTTCCCCCCCTCCTCACGACTCTGCTTCGCGAAGGCGAGGGTGACCGCGGTCGAGGAGACGAGGCCGCCCGAGAGCCCCGTGATCGCCGTGCCCCGCTGCGACCCGAGGGCGCGGGCCGCGACGTAGCCGACGAGCGAGAGGCCGGCGATCAGGATGACCAGCGTCCAGAGCGAGCGGGGCTTGAGCGCCCCCCAGGGGTCGACGGCCGAGGCGGGGAGGAGCGGCAGGACGATGAACGTGGCGGCGAGGAGCTTCACCCCGGCCGAGATGTCGTCGGAGCCGAGCTTCGCCACGAGCCCGTGCATGGACTCCTTGTAGGCGAGGACGGCGGAGACGGCGATCCCGACCGCGAGCGCCACCTCGGGGTAGCCCACGGTGCACGCCCCGCCGAGCAGGCACACGCTGACCGCCGCCGTCTCCGTGGTGAGGCCCACCGAGTTCGGCTTCACCCGGGCCTGGACGACGTAGCCGGCGACGGTGAGCGCGGCGACGGCCACGACCGCCGCCACGAAGATCCACGCGTTCGCGAGCGCCTGCGACAGCCAGGCGGAAACGGCGCCGATCAGCGAGAATAGGATGAAGGTGCGGACGCCTCCGATGCCTACGTTCCCGGAGAGGGCCTTGCTCCTCTCGCGCTCGATCCCGACCAGCGAGCCGATGATCAGGGCCGCGGCGAGGCCCCACACGAGGCGCGGGTCGAGGGATGTCGGCATGGCCCGCCCCTCAGCGCCTCGGCACCGGCAGCAGGCAGACCGGCTTGTCCACCTTCACCGGCGAGCCGACGAGCGCGGGCATCCCGGTCTTCGGGTCCAGGCGCAGGACGGCGATCGTTCCCGAGCCCTGGTGGCCGGCGAGGATGAAGCGTCCGGTCGGGTCGATCGTGAAGTGGCGCGGGGTCTTGCCGCCCACGCCCACGTGGCCCGCCGTGGCGAGGCGGCCCGTCGCCGCGTCCACGCGGAAGACGGCGAGGCTGTCGTCGCCCCGGTTCGACCCGTAGACGAAGCGCCCGTCGGGAGAGACGGCGATCTCGGCGGTCCAGCTCTCTCCAGAGAAGCCTTCCGGGAGCGAGCTCGTCGTCTGCAGCGGCGTGAGGGCGCCCTTCTCCGCGTCGTAGGCGAAGGCGGTCACGGTCGAGAGGAGCTCGTTGATGGCGTAGAGGTATTTCCCGGTCGGGTGGAACGCCGCGTGCCGAGGTCCCGACCCCGGGTCGAGGGGGGCGGAGCCGTGCGGCTCGAGCGTGCCCTTGGCCGCGTCGAAGCGGTAGACGAAGACGCGGTCGGCCCCGAGGTCGGGAGAGAAGGCGAAGCGCTCGGCGGCGTCGAGGTAGATGCCGTGGGCGTGGGGCCTCTCCTGCCGGCCCTTGTTCGGGCCCGATCCCTCGTGGGCGCGCACCGACGAGGCCGGCTTCAGTCGGCCGTCCGCCTCGGTCGGCAGGACGGCCACGGTGCCCCCGCCGTAGTTGGCGACGAGCACGTTGCCGCCCGTCCGGTCCACGACCAGGTGGCACGGGCCCGTCCCCTCCGACGCCTTCCGGTTCAGCAGCGTCAGGTCGCCCGTCTTCGGGTCGATCGCGAACGCGCTCACGACGCCGGTCTTCGCGCCCTCGAAGCGGTCGATCTCGCCCACCGCGTAGAGGAAGCGACCGTTCGGGTGGAGGGCGAGGAACGAGGGGTTCTTCGCCTCGGCGGCGAGGACGGGCTCGGTCGTGGCGCCAGTGGCCGGATCGAACGCGAAGCGGTAGATCCCGCGGCTCGTGCCGTCGGTGTACGTGCCGACGTACACGGTGACGGGACCCGGCTTCGCCGCCGGTGCGGCCACGGCTGATGCGCCGAGGGCCGCGAGGACAACCACGAGGGCGGGGCGGGCGAGAGCGGCAAACGTGTCGGCCATGGTCGTGATCCTGCTCCGCCGGAGGCGGCGCGTCAACGGCCCATCGATGGCGTGGGTCCGTCGCTACGGCAGGCCGGCGGCGATCGTCAGCTCGACGGCCCTGGACTCGTAGCCGGGGGGCGGGGCGAGGGGGGGATGGGCAAGGAAGCTGGTCACGATCTTGTCGAGGTACGAGCCGAGGGGCTCGTGGCGGAAGCCGAGGTCGGCCTTGGCGCGCGAGGGGTCGAGGAAGGACATCCAGGTCCCGCTGAAGGGTGAAACGAGCAGCGGGTCGAGCCCCGCGGCCCGTACGCTCTCCGACGGGATGTCCACGAGCCATGCCGCCGCCCCGAGGCGATCGGCGACGAGCGTCAGCAGCTCGCGGAGCGTCGGCGTCTCGTCCTGGGCGAGGTTGTACGCCTGGCCGTGAGCGTGCGCGCCGCCCAGCAGGGCGAGGATCGCCTTCACCACCGACCCCGAGTAGACGTGGCGGGTCGGGCGGTCGCCGCCCCCCGGCAGCAGGATCGGGCCGCCGTCGAGCATGCGCCAGAGGTAGCGCTCGAGGCGGCGGAAAGGGTCGCGCTCGCCGCTCACCATCGGGATGCGGAGCCGCGTGGCCGGGAAGCGCCGCTTCTCCCACGCCTCCGCGAGCGCGTCCTCGAGCGCGCGCTTCTTCACGCCGTAGTCCCACTGCCCCCGGTCGAAGGCTTCTCCGGGCGCGGGCATCAGCGGGCCGTCGTAGTCGCTCTCGCGGGCCGGGCGCGGGCAGGCCTCGCGCACGAGGTATACCTGGCCGGTGCTGACGACGACGTAGTGGGAGACGCGGCCGCCGAGCACCTCCGCCGCTCGCCGGCCGTCCGCCCCGTCGTACGCCGCGAAGTCGACGGCCGCGTCGAAAGAGCGCCGGGCGAGGAGCCGCTCGAAGTCGGGGGTCGTCCGGTCTCCGCGGAGGCGCTCGACGCGAGAGCCGAACGGGTCGGGGAGGGTCCCGCGGTTGAAGAGCGCGACCTCGTGGCCGGCCGCGAGAAGGCGCCACGCGAGCTCGTGGCCGAGGAAACGCGTGCCGCCGACGACGAGGACCCTCAGCAACGGGCCTCCTAGGGGAGCGTCTCCTTGAGGATCCTGGCCGTCTGCTCCTCCCGGAAGGCGCGGAGCTTCGCCCGCAGCTCGGGGCGCTTCAGGGCGAGGATGGCCACTGCCAGGAGGGCGGCGTTCGTGGCCCCCGGCTTGCCGATGGCGAGCGTGCCGACCGGTATCCCGCCCGGCATCTGCACGGTGGAAAGGAGCGAGTCGAGGCCCTTCAGCGACTCGCTCTCCATGGGCACGCCGAGGACGGGGAGGAGGGTGTGGGCGGCCACGACGCCGGCGAGGTGTGCGGCTCCGCCCGCCGCCGCGATCATCACCTCGATGCCCCGCGGCTCGGCCGCGCCCACGTACTCGACGGTGGCGCCGGGGGTGCGGTGCGCGGACAGCACGCGGCACTCGTGGGGGACCCCGAAGCGCGCCAGCGTCTCGCTCGCGTTCTTCATCGTCTCCCAGTCGGACTTGCTGCCCATCAGGACGCCAACCAGGAGCTTGTCTTCGGCCATCGCTCAGATCCTCGCCTTCGGAACGACCCCCGCTCGCACCGGGCTCGTGGGTTGCCGCTCGTCAGGATAGCAAAAGGCGGGATGCGAGTAAGCTTGGCCGGGGCCATCGAGCCCGCCCCGAAGGAGGACTGAAATGCCGCGCCCGCTCCGCCTCGCGCTTCCCCTCGCCGCCCTTCTCGCGGCGTCCCCCCTCGTCGCCCAGCCGACCTTCGACGGCCTGCACCTCGGCCTCGGCAGCCTCTCCCGGCTCTCGCGCGCGAAAACCCGTTCGATCAGCCCGGAGAGCTTCACCGGGGAGAAGGGCCGGGCGGGAATGGCCAGGGAGGGGACGGGCGCCCAGGCCGCCCGCGACCTCGGCCAGGGGTGGAAGGTCTCGCCGTCGGTGCGCATCAAGCCGAAGACCACGTTCACGATGGCCGACGTGGCGGGCCAGGGTGCGATCCAGCACGTCTGGATGACGCCGACCGGACCGTGGCGGTACGTGATCCTGCGCTTCTACTGGGACGGCGAGACGACCCCGTCCGTCGAGGTGCCGGCCGGCGACTTCTTCGCCTCCGGCTGGGGCGGCTACGCGCAGATCTCCTCGCTGGCGGTGTGCGTCAACCCGGGCAGCGCCTTCAACAGCTACTGGGAGATGCCGTTCCGGAAGTCGTTCCGCGTCACCGCCGAGAACCTGGGCGACGACGAGATGACGCTGTACTACCAGATCGACTACACGCTCACCGAGGTGCCGGCCGACGCCGGGTACTTCCACGCGCAGTTCCGGCGGGTGAACCCGCTGCCCGAGAAGGAGGCGTACACGATCCTCGACGGCGTGCGGGGGATCGGGCACTACGTGGGCACCTACCTCGCCTGGGGCGTCCACAGCAACGGTTGGTGGGGCGAAGGCGAGATCAAGTTCTACATGGACGGGGACCGCGAGTTCCCGACCATCTGCGGGACCGGCACCGAGGACTACTTCGGCGGCTCCTACAACTTCGAGAACCAGGCGACGCACCGCTACCAGGAGTTCTCGACCCCGTACTCGGGCCTCTCCCAGGTGGTCCGGCCCGACGGTCTCTACGCTTCGCAGCAGCGGTTCTCCCTCTACCGCTGGCACATCATGGACCCCGTGCGGTTCGAGTCGGACCTCCGCGTCACGATCCAGGCCCTCGGCTGGCGCGCCGACGGGCGCTACCAGCCGCTGCGGGACGACATCGCGTCGGTCGCGTACTGGTACCAGGCCGAGCCGCACGCCCCCTTCCCGGCGCTGCCTGCGCGCGACGCGCTGGAGCTGAAGTAGCGGGCCGCCGGCCCGCGCTAGAGTCGAGTCAGCTCGCTCGGCCGGGCGAGGGTGGCTTCGGCCGACAGGGCGAAGACCCCGTCTCCCATCGAGTAGCGCTCCCGGCCGGGATAGAGGACGTATCCGCGCCGCAGGTCGAGAGCCTGCAGGCAGCGTCTCAGGCCAGGCACGTCGTCTCGGCCGGGCGCCGAGTGCAGCTTCACCTCGAACGGCACGCGCCGCGGGCCCAGATCGATTAAGAGGTCGACTTCGTCGCCCTGGGCGGTGCGCCAGAAATACGCCTGGCTGCCGGGGGCCACGCGCCGGAAGGCCGAGATCAGCTGGTCGATCAGGAAGGCCTCGAAGCTCAGGCCGCGAGCGGGATGCGTTTCGAGCACGGCGGCGGACCGGATGCCGAGGAAGTGGTGCAGGAGGCCCGAGTCACGGAAGTAGAGCTTGGGGCTCTTCACCAACCGCTTGCCGACGTCGGCGAAGAAGGGTGGCAGCTTCCGCACCAGGAACGCATGCTCGAGGATGTCCACGTAGCGGTTGACCGTGTGGTAGCTCGTGCCGAGCGCCGCCGCCAGCTGGGAGGCGTTCCAGAGCCCGCCGTTCGCGTGGGCGAGCATCGTCCAGAGCTTGCGCATCTGCGAGGCCGACACCTCGATCCCGAGGCCGGGAAGGTCGCGCTCGATGAAGGCGCGAGTGTAGGCCTCGATCCAGTCGTGCCGTTTCGCGTCGTCGGGTTCGAGGAACGCCTCGGGGAAGCCTCCCCGGAGCCACAAGGCCGAGAATCCTCCCCGGGTCCGGCGACGGCGGACCTCGTCCCAGCGAAAGGGGGGCAGGTCCAGGAAGGCGGTTCGGCCGGCGAGGGACTCGGAGATCCCCCGAACGAGGGAAGGGGAAGCCGATCCCAGGAGGACGAAGCGCCCCTTGGCCGGACGCCGGCGGTCGATGAGCCCGCGCAGGACAGGGAAGATCTCGGGGACGCGTTGGGCCTCGTCGAGGATGACGCGATCTCCGAGCTGCGCGAGGCGCGCCTCGGGATCTGCCACGAGGGGGGCTACGTCACTGGGCCTTTCGAGGTCGAGGTAGGTCCAGTCGGGCAGCGCTTGGCGGATGAACGTGGTCTTGCCACACTGTCGCGGCCCGAGCACGGTGACCGCCGGGAAACGGCGCAGGAGGCCCAGGAGGGACGTCCGATGGCTCCGAGGCAGCATGCCGATAATATAGAAGCGATGCTTCTATATTGCAAGCCATCGAAGGGAAGACCGGGGCCACGACTGGCTTGACCCCTCCGGAGGGGACCAGTCTAATAGGCCTTTCCCCCGACGGAGAGGACGGGCGCCGGGGCGGGAGGACTCTAGCCGCATGAGCCAGCGACGGGCCGCGATCACTGCTCTCGGGACGCACGTCCCGGAGCGGGTGGTGACGAACGCCGACCTCGAGAAGTTCGTCGACACCTCGGACGAGTGGATAAGGACCCGCACCGGGATCGAGAGGCGCCACTTCGTCGAGCCGGGAACGCCCACGAGCGCGATCGCGACCCTGGCCGCCCAGGACGCCCTCCGCCGGCGCGGCATCGGGGCGGAGGAGCTCGACCTCATCATCGTCGCCACCGTCACCCCCGACATGCTCTTCCCGGCCACGGCCTGTCTCGTCCAGCAGCAGATCGGGGCGAAGAAAGCCTGGGGCTTCGACGTCTCGGCCGCCTGCTCCGGCTTCGTCTACGCCCTCACCATGGGGGCGCAGTTCGTCGAGACCGGACGGCACAAGAAGGTGCTGGTGATCGGCGCCGACGTGATGACGTCGATCCTCGACTTCCAGGATCGCACGACCTGCATCCTCTTCGGCGACGCCGCGGGGGCGGTGATCCTGGAGCCGCGCGAGGACGGCACCGGCATCCTCGACTTCGCACACGAGGTGGACGGGTCCGGTGCCTGCTACCTGAACATGCCCGGCGGAGGGAGCCTGCACCCCGCGACCCACGAAACCGTCGACCGGAAGATGCACTACATCAAGCAGCAGGGCCAGCACGTCTTCAAGTACGCGGTCCGGAAGTTCGCGGACTCGAGCGAGCAGATCCTGCTCCGGAACGACTTCACCGGCACCGACGTGGACCTCTTCGTCGCCCACCAGGCCAACATCCGCATCATCGAGGCGGCGCAGCACCGGATGGGGCTGCCCGACGCCAAGGTCGTCAAGAACATCCACGAGTACGGCAACACGACCGCGGCCACCATCCCCCTGGCGTTCAAGACGGCGCTCGACGGGCGAAGGCTCGCGAAGGGGAACCTCGTGCTCGTCGCCGCCGTCGGGGCGGGCTTCACCGTCGGCTCGGTGCTCCTGCGCTGGTCCGGGGTGAGCTGGGACTGATCCGCCGCTGCCGCCCGGGCGCGCCGCGCGCCGTCCCTACGCGTCGCCCTCGACGAACTCGTGCTCGGCCATGCGCACGGTGAGCACGGGGCAGGGGGCGCGCCGCACCACCCGCTCGGTGGTCGAGCCGAAGAGGGCCTGGTCGAGCATCCCCTTGCCGTGCGTGCCGAGCACGATCATGTCCACCGCGTTCTCGGCCGCGTGGCGGATGATCTCGGCCGAGGGCTTGCCCTGGACGACCAGCTCCGTGACCGAGACGCCCCTCTCCCGGGCCCCGGCGGCGAGCTTGGCGAGCTCGGTCTTCGCGTAGCCGGAGATCTCCTGGAAGACCTCGGCCATCGGCACCGGGAAGAGGTCGCTCGCGTAGCCCACCGTGATGTTCTCGACCACGTGCAGGAGCACGAGCTCGGCGCCGTACTCCTTCGCGAAGGAGACGCCGTAGGTGAGGGCGTGGCGGGCGCTGTCCGAGAAGTCGGTGGGAACGAGGACCCTCTTCATCTTGATCACGACCCACCTCCGCGTGAGCCTGTCTCGGGGGATTCTAGTCCCGGACCGGGTCCGCGTGAAGGTGCTATCCTGGCCTCTCCATGAGACGTGACACCCTCGTGTTCACCGGGGCCGGAGTCGTCTTCGGCCTCGTCGTCGGCTACATGGCGGCGAGCTGGGACGTCGTGCCGCGCCCCGCGGCGGTCGCCTCGCCCGCGGCGGCCCCGGCCCCGGCGGCCCCCGCCGGCAAGCGCACCAACCCCGACGAGGTGAAGGCCCTGGAGCTGCTCGCGGCGCGCCAGCCCGGCGACGCGTCCGCGCGCGTCGAGCTCGGCAACCTCTACATGGACGCGGAGCGGTGGGACGAGGCCATCCGCTGGTACCGCGAGGCCGTGGCCTTGAACCCCGCGCTGGCCGACACCGTCACGGACCTCGGGGCCTGCCTCGTCAGCGCGGGAAGGCCGGCCGAGGGACTCGCCGAGTTCGACAGGATCCTGCAGGCGGATCCCGGCCACCGCAACGCCCTCTACAACAAGGGCATCGCGCTCCTGCAGCTGGGCCGCGGGATGGAAGCGGCGGCGGCGTGGGAGGAGCTCCTGAAGCGCCACCCCGACGACCCCCAGCTCCAGGGCCTGCGGGGGCGGATCGCCCAGATGCGGGCGACGGCCCCGGCGGAGAAGTGATCCGCGTGCTGCTCAGGGTCCTGCAGTTCCTGTTCTGGCTGCTGCTGCTGCGCCTCGTCGTGCGCACCGTCGCGCGGGCATTTTCGCCGGGGCCGGCCCGGCCCCGCGCGGGAGCGCCGGCCCCAGCCCCACAGGTGCGGGCGCCGGAGGACCTCGTCCTCGACCGGGTCTGCCACACGCACGTGCCCCGCTCCCGCGCCCTCGTCGCCACGGTGGCGGGTCGCGAGGAGCACTTCTGCTCTCCGGGCTGTCGCGACAAGGCGCTCGCCGCGGTCGCCCGCGCGTCGTGAGCGAGGCCAGGCTCCGGGCCGACATCGCCGACCGCTCCTGAGCGGGCCCCGCTTCGGGGGTTGGACTCCGCTTGGGCTCCGTATCAGAATCCCCGGAGTCACCGGCAGTCCGGCCCGCCGCTCCGGCGGGCCCAACCTGGAGAACGCACGATGCTCATGGGGCCGCTCCTCCTCTCCACGGGGGCGGGCGCAGTGGAAGCGAGGCCGGAGACCTTCGCCTCCCTGCTGTTCGTCTTCCTCCTCGCCAGCTTCATCGGGCTGGGCGTCATCACGCGCGTCTCGCGCCTGCTGCACACGCCGCTCATGTCGCTCACCAACGCCATCTCCGCGATCGCGGTGGTGGCCTCGATCGTCATCGCCGGGCGGGAACACCCGTTCTGGATCAACCTCCTCGGGGCGATCGCGCTCGCCGCCTCGATGACCAACATCGTGAGCGGCTTCCTGATCACCGACCGGATGCTCAAGATGTTCCGGAAGCCCGGCGAGGAGAAGCGGCCATGAGCTTCTGGCTCATCGAGGGCGCGTACCTCGTCGCCTCCGCCCTTTTCGTGATGTCGCTCTACTGGATGAACGACCCGCGGACCGCGCGCCGGGGCGTCGGGGCGGGTGTCGCGGCCATGGTGCTCGCGATCGGGGGCACCCTCTTCAACCCGGGGATCGTCCACTGGGGCTGGATCGCGGGGGCGGTCCTGGCCGGCGTCCTCCTCGGGGTGCCGCTCTCCTGGGTGCCGCTCACGGCGGTGCCCCAGCGGACCGCCGTCTCGCACGCCTTCGGCGGCCTCGCCGCCGGGCTCGTGGGGGCCGCCGAGTTCTACCTGTGGCAGGGCGAGCCGGAGAGCTTCACCGCCTTCCGCACGTTCGCCCTCGTGGCCGAGGTCATCCTGGGATTCCTCACCTTCACCGGCAGCCTCATGGCCGCGGGCAAGCTCCAGGAGGTGAAGTGGATCCCCCAGCGGCCGGTGACCTACCCGTTCCAGAACGCCGGCAACATCGCCCTCCTCGGCGTGGCCGTGGCCTGCGGGGTGGCCCTCGTCTGGAAGCCGCTCGAGCTCGCCTACCTCTTCCCGGTGATCGTCGTCCTCGCCCTCGCCTTCGGGATCCTGCTCATCATCCCGATCGGCGGCGCGGACATGCCCACCGTGATCTCCCTCCTCAACTCCTACGCCGGCCTCTCCGCGGTGGCGATGGGCTTCGTGCTCGACAACAACCTGCTCGTGATCGCCGGCGCCCTCGACGGGAGCTCCGGCCTCATCCTGTCCGTCATCATGTGCCGGGCCATGAACCGCTCCTTCGCCAACGTGCTGTTCGGGGCCTTCGGGCAGGTGCAGAAGAAGGCGGGTGCGGTCGAGACCCGGACCGCCAAGAAGGAGACGCCGGAGGGCGCCGCCCAGATCCTGGAGATGGCGAGCCGGGTGGTGATCGTCCCCGGCTACGGCATGGCGGTCGCCCAGGCGCAGCAGCGGGTGCGCGAGCTCTACGACGAGCTGACGAAGCGGCGGATCGAGGTGAAGTTCGCCATCCACCCGGTGGCCGGGCGCATGCCGGGCCACATGAACGTGCTCCTCGCCGAGGCGGACATCCCCTACGACAAGCTCATCGAGATGGACGACATCAACCCGGAGATGCCGCAGACCGACGTGGTGCTCGTAATCGGGGCGAACGACGTCGTGAACCCCGCCGCCCGGCACGACAAATCGAGCCCGATCTACGGGATGCCGATCATCGACGCGGACAAGGCCCGCATGTGCCTCGCCATCAAGCGCTCGATGAACCCCGGCTTCGCCGGGATCGAGAACGAGCTCTACTTCGCCGACCGGACCTACATGCTGTTCGGGGACGCGAAGGCGGTGGTGGGTGACCTCGTGAAGCAGCTCTCGGGGGCCTCGCTGCACTGAATCGGACCCGTCCCGCCGCCAGTCGCCTGTATCCTGTCGCGGACGCCATGTCCGACCGGCCCGTTCAGCGTCCGCGCACGATCCTGCACGTCGACATGGACGCGTTCTTCGCGGCGGTCGAGCAGCGCGACCGCCCGGAGCTGCGCGGCCAGCCCGTCATCGTGGGTGCCGACCCGAAGGGAGGCCGAGGTCGCGGCGTCGTCTCGACCGCTTCCTACGAGGCCCGTCGGTTCGGCGTGGGGAGCGCCATGCCCATCTCCGAGGCGTGGCGCCGCTGCCCCCAGGGCGTCTACATCCATCCCGACATGGAGAAATACGCCCGCGAGTCCGAGCGGATCATGGAGATCTTCCACCGCTTCACCGACCTGGTGGAGCCCATCTCGATCGACGAGGCGTTCCTCGACGTGACCGGCAGCGCCCGGGCGATGGGCACCGGGGAAGTGATCGGGCGGAAGCTCAAGGCGGCGATCCGGGAGGAGACGCTGCTCACCGCCTCGGTCGGGGTCGCGGCCTCGAAGCTGGTCGCCAAGATCGCCTCCGACATGCGGAAGCCCGACGGGCTCGTGGTGGTCCCCGCGGGAGAGGAAGCGGTCTTCCTCGCCCCCCTGCCCGTGCGGCGGTTGTGGGGGGTGGGGCCGAAGATGGAGGAGACGCTGGCGAAGCTGGGCGTCGTCACCATTGGCGACCTGGCCGCGCTCGACCCCGTCCGCCTCGAGCGACGGTTCGGGACCCACGGCTTCGACCTGCAGAAGCTCGCCCGGGGGGACGACGACCGGGACGTAGTCGCCGAAGGGGCCGGGGCGAAGAGCCTCGGGCAGGAGCACACCTACGGCCAGGACACCTCAGACCGGGAGCGGCTGCGGGCGACGCTCCTTCAGATCGCCGACGGTGTCGCGGGACGGCTGCGGGCCCACGGCCTGCGCGCCCGCACGGTGACCCTCAAGTACCGGGACGAGGCCTTCCACACCACGACGCACACCCGCACGCTCGCGGAGCCCACCGACTCCGGCAACGCGCTCTTCCGCGTGGCGGCGGCGCTCTTCGCCGAGGTACACCGCGGGAAGAAGGTGCGCCTCCTCGGGATCTACGCCTCCCACTTCGGCGAGGGGACTCCGCAGCTCGGCCTCTTCGACGAGCCGAGGGCTCCCTCGCCGGCGGACCGCGTGCGCGACGAGGTCGCGAAGCGCTTCGGCGACGAAGCGATCACCCGGGCCAGCCTCCTCGGCCGCCGCGAGCGCCGCAACCCCTCCGACAAGCCGCCGCGGTAGAGGCTACCCGTCGACGATGACGCCCGGCTTCGAGCCGCCGTCGACGTAGTTGCCCTCCTGCAGCGACACGTCGTACTCGAAGAAGGCCGGGGTCGCGATGATGACCGTTCCCGTCGCGACGCCCCCCGGGGGGATGGAGCGCATGTCGAGCCGGATCGTCCCCTCCGGGAACACGACCGTCGCTTGCTCCCGCGTCAGGTTCCGGATGCCGAACGTCTCGTCCGGCCGCAGGTGCGCCGGCGAGGGCGTGGCCTCGGCGCGGCCGCTGCCCCGGCGAACGATCCAGATCCGTATCGGCGGCATTGCGTTCACGATACCTCCTCATCCAGTCTTCGCGAGAGCCTTCTCTCGCGGGTTTTCCGGGCCCGGCGGGGACGACGTTCCCGCCTTGGGAAAGCGCGGGTCCGCGCGCAGGTCCACGAGCCCGGGGTCGATCTCGACCTGCGCGCGGGGGTACCCGCCGGCGAGCGCGCGGCGGATCCAGCGCAGGGCCGCCTCGCGGTCGCCCAGTTGCTCGTACGCGGCGGCCGCTCTCTGCTGCACCTCGACGTCGTCGGGCGCGAGGGCCAGCGCCGCGGCGAGCCGCTCGCGGCTGGGGGCGGTGCGGCCCAGCATGGCGAGGCAGTCGCCGAGATCCGCGAGCAGCTCGGCGTCCCGGGGGTTGACCAGGAGCTGCTCCTCGCCCAGGACGAGCGCCCGCTCGAAGGCGGGGCGGGCCTTCTCCCTCTCGCCGGGGGCCCAGCGGTACGAGAGGCCGAGGTTCCGCCACACGCGGTAGTCCCGGTCGTCGAGGGCGAGGGCGCGCCCGAACGCGCGCGCGGCCTCGGCGTAGCGGCCGCGCTCGAACTCGAGGACGCCCAGGTTGGAGGCGGCCCGGTAGGTCGGCTGCAGCGCGAGGCTGCGCTCGAGGGCGGCGGCGGCCTCCTCGGCGCGGCCCGCCGTCTGGAGGACCCCGCCCAGGCTGGCCCAGACCCGGACGTTGTCCGGCGTCAGGTCGATCGCACGGCGGAAGGCGCGCTCCGCGTCGGCGTAGCGGCCCTGCCGGAAGTAGAAGGCGCCGAGCTGGCTGTGGTTGCCCCAGTAGGAGGGACGTATCTCGACCGCCTTCAAGAGAGCCGCCTCGGCCTCCCCGGCGCGACCGAGCGCCTCGTACGCCCGCGCCTTCTCGCGAAGGGCGTCGGCGTCGGCGGGGTCGAGGGCGAGCGCGCGGTCGAAGTCGGCGAGGGACAGCGAAGCCTCTCCGGTGCCAGCGCGGATGATGCCGAGGGTGACGTGCACCGGCGCGAGGAGGTCGTTCAGCTTCAAGGCCCGCTCGCACGCCTTCTTCGCGAGCTCCACCCTCTCGGCCGCGCGGGTCAGGCGGTAGAGCTGCCACTGGGCCTGGGCGAGGCCGGCGTAGGCGAGGGCGTAGTCGGGGTCCCGCTGGAGCGCCTGCTGGAAGAGGCTGACCGAGCGCCCGAGGCTCTCCGCCTGGTCGTAGCGCTGGAGATGCCCCCGCGCCTCCAGGTACAGCGGGTAGGCCGCGCCCACGCTCGTCCCCCCGGAGCGCAGGGTCTCCTGCTCGGTGGGGCCGAGCGCGACGTCCAGCATGCGCGCCACCTCCTCGACCACCCGGTCCTGGAGCGAGAGGTCGTCCGGCGCGTACTCGGCCGGACCGAGGGCACGCAGCTGGCGCAGGTCGAGAGCGTTGATGAGGCTGGCCGTGAGTCGCAGCCGGTCGCCGAGGCGCTGGACGTGGCCGGTCAAGACCAGGGTGACGCCGAAAGCGCGGCGAGCCCCCGCCGCCGACGTCACGCCGGACTGGCGCACCTCGCTCGCGGGGACCACCCAGAGCGCGCCGTGAAAGCGCTCCAGCTGCGAAAGGCGGGCGGCGAGCGTCTCCGCGAGCCCGTCCGCGCGATACGTGTCGCCGGTGTCGGGGCTCGTGGTCCGGAAGGGCAGCACGGCGATCCCCTTCTCCCTCGGCACGGGGCGCAGCTCGAGGCCGACCGCGAGCCGGTCGCGGAACGAGGGAGAGATGGCCAGTACGCCGGCGCCGACGGTGAGGAGGACGAGCAGGGCCGCCGCGACGCGCTCGCCCTTCGAGGCCCTCCAGGCGGGCCGGCGCTCCGCGCTCGCCGCACCGCCCTCCGTGTCGCGCGAGCCCGTGGCGTCCGTCAGGTGCTCGCGCACGGTGCGCAGCTCGCGGGCGAGGTCGACCGTCGAGGCGTAGCGCTCCGTGGGGTCCTTGGCGAGGCATCGCTCGATGACCCAGCGGGCGGGCGGGGGCAGGGCCGGGCTCAGCACGAGGAGGGGCTCGGGCGGGTCGTCGATGATGGCGGCGATCGTCTGGGCGGGGGTCTCGCGACGGAAGGCCTGGCGGCCACTCGCCATCTCGTAGAGGATCGCCCCGAGGGTGAACTGGTCGGAGCGGTAGTCGACCGGCCGCCCGCGCGCCTGCTCCGGGGACATGTACCCGGCGGTCCCGAGGACGACGCCGACGGCGGTTTGCGGCGAGGGCGACTCCGGCCAGGTGGGCGCGCCGGAGTCGAACCAGCGCTCCCGACCCCCCGACCCCTCGGAGCGCAGCTTGGCGAGGCCGAAGTCGAGGACCTTGACGAAGCCGTCGGCCGTCACCATCACGTTCTCGGGCTTCAGGTCCCGGTGGACGATGCCGACGGAGTGCGCCTTGGCGAGTCCGTCCGCGATCTGGGCGCCGATCTCCAGAAGGCGGCGCGGGGTGAAGGGGTGGGCTTCCCGGGCCTGGATCAGCTCGCGCAGCGTGTGGCCGAGGACGAGCTCCATGACGATGTAGTGCAGGGGGGTGTGGACGAAATCGTGGATGGTGACGATGTTCGGGTGGTTGAGCGAGGAGGCGGCGCGCGCCTCCTGCTCGAAGCGGCCCATGCGGCCGGGGTCGGCGGCGAACTTCTCGGGCAGGAACTTGACCGCGACGTCGCGGCGCAGGTCGTGGTCGCGCGCGCGCCAGACCTCGCCCATCCCCCCTGCGCCCAGGCTGGAGAGGAGCTCGTAGCGTCCGAACCGCATGCCGACGGAGGGGGGCATGGCGCGCGCGTGGGCCTCGGTGTCTCGGGACTGGGAGTGAGACTACGCCCCGGCGCCGACGGCGGTCAAGGCGTAGAGCGCTTCGATCGTGTCCTTGTGCCTCTCGTGGATCACCCGGCGCTTGAGCTTCAGCGTCGGCGTCAGCTCGCCGGTCTCGACCGACAGCTCCTTCGGCAGCAGCGCGATCTTCTTGATCGACTCGTAGCGGGCCAGGCCCTTGTTGATCTCGTCGACCTGCTTCTCCAGGTAGGCCTTGAAGACCGGGCAGCGGGCGGCGTCCTCGGGGGTGCGGGCGGGGCTCCCGGCCTTCTCCGCCTCCGCGGCGAGCCGGGCGGGGTCGAGGGTGAGGAGGGCGACCACGTACGCCCGGCGATCCCCGATCGCCACCGCCTGCGAGACGGCCGCGATCTGCTTGAGCTTGCCCTCGAGGTGCTGCGGGGCGATGTTCTTCCCGCCCGACGTGATGAGAAGCTCCTTCTTGCGGTCGGTGACGCGGAGGAAGCCGTCCGCGTCGATCTCGCCCACGTCGCCCGAGTGGATGAAGCCCTCCGCGTCGACCGTCTCCCGGGTCGCCGCGTCGTTCTTGTAGTAGCCCCGGAAGACGTGGGGCCCGCGCATCAGGATCTCTCCGTCTTCGGCCACCTTGAGCTCGGTGCCGGGAATGGCGTAGCCGGCGCGGCCCAGGCGATAGCGCTTCGGGACCGACATGGTGGTCGGGCCGGTGCACTCGCTCATGCCGTACACCTCCATGATCGGGAGGGCGAGGCTCTGGAAGTAGTCGAGTGTCTCCTTCGCGATGGGGGCGGCGGAGACGACGAGCATGCGGGCCGCGTCGAAGCCCAGCCTCTCACGCACCTTCGAGAAGACGAGGCGGTCGGCGAGGCCGTAGCTCCACGGCCGCGGCCGGCCCTCCTGGTCGGCGTAGCCCCCGGCGAGGCCGACTCCTCTCGCCCAGGCGGCGACGCGGCGGCGCAGGGGGCTCGCCTGTGCCCCCGCGCCCTGGATGCCCGCCTGGATCTTCTCCCAGACGCGCGGCACTCCCAGGAAGAGGTGGGGCCGCACCTCGCGCAGGTTTTCCGGCAGCTTCTCGA
The DNA here is from genome assembly GCA_963697835.1 of uncultured Acidobacteriota bacterium. Classification (GTDB taxonomy): domain Bacteria; phylum Acidobacteriota; class Vicinamibacteria; order Fen-336; family Fen-336; genus DATBSL01. The sequence goes on from CAVOPG010000004.1 coordinate 267,858, forward strand.
GGCTCTCCGCGAAGTAGACCGAGGCGCCGGTGGCGAGGGAGAGGAGGTGCGAGACGACCTGCTCGGCGATGTGGGAGAGCGGCAGGTAGCTGATGAGCCGGTCCCCGGCGCCGACGGGCAGGATCTCCCCGGCCTTCTCCGCGATGAAGGCGAGGTTGCGCTGGGTGAGCATGACCGCCTTGGGCGTGCCCGTCGTGCCCGAGGTGTAGATGAGGGTCGCCACGTCCGCCCCCTTCGCTGCCGCGATCCGGCGCTCCACCTCGGCGTCGTGGGACGGCTGGCCGAGGGCGAGGAAGTCGGCCCAGCCGAGGACGCCGGGCTCTGCCATGGAACCGTCCATCAGCACGATCGCCTTCAGGCCCCGGGGGCGCCCGCCCGCTCCCTCGAGCCGCGCGAGCGACTCGCGGTTCTCCACCACCGCCACCGCCGCCTCCGCGTGCTCGGCGATGTAGCGGCACTGCTCCGGGGTGCTGTTCGTGTAGATCCCGGCCGGCCGTGCCCCCACCGCGATCGCCGCGAGGTTCGCGACGTACCACTCGGGCCGGTTGAAGGCCAGGATGACGACGCCCCGGCCCGGCTCGACGCCCGAGGCCACCAGGGCCCGGGCCGCTTGACGCACGGCGTCACGGTACTGGCGCCAGGTCGTCTTCTCCCACACGCCGCCGCGCTTCCTCGCCATGGCGAGCCGGTCCGCGTGGGCGCGCGCCGTCGCTTCGAGGATCTCGAGAACGGTCTCGGGCATGGTGGCCTCCGGGAGATGTCGAACACTAGGAGTGGCGCGAGCGGGTGTCAAGGCCGACGGCGCCGCCGACCGCGCCCGCGTGAGATACTCGCCGCTCCCCCGCCGAGGAGGATCCCGAGATGACCCGCCGCGCCGTTCTGTCCCTCGCCGGCTCCGCCGTGCTCGCGATCGCGAGCCCCGTCCCTGCTTCGGAGCCCGCGGACCTCGTGCTGAAGAACGCCGTGGTGCACACGGTGAGCTCGGGGAGGCCACGCGCGGAGGCGGTGGCGGTTCGGGGCAACCGCATCGTCGCCGTGGGCTCGAGCGCCGACGTGCAGGCGTTCGTCGGCCCCGGGACGCGCGTCCTCGACCTCGCCGGTCGCACCGTCGTCCCCGGGTTCGACGACGCTCACGCGCACCTCCTCGGGATCGGCTTCGCCCGGCTCGACGTGGACCTCGTGGGGACGCGGAGCTACGCCGAGGTGGTCGATCGGGTGGCGCAGGCGGTGAGCGCGCGAAAGCCCGGCGAGTGGGTCCGCGGCCGGGGCTGGCACGAGGGGAAGTGGGACGCCCCGGCGCCAGGGGCCGTCCGCGGCTTCCCCACGCACGCGGCGCTCACCGCCGTCTCTCCCGACAACCCGGTCGTGCTCGAGCGCGCCGACGGCCACGCGGTCCTCGCCAACGCGAAGGCGATGGCCCTGAAGGGCATCACGCGCGGGACGCCACCCCCGTCGGGCGGCGAGGTCGTCCGTGACGCGAGCGGGAGCCCGACCGGCGTCTTCGTGGACAACGCGCAGCGCCTGATCGAGCCCCCCGAGCGCACGCCCGAGGAGGTCCGCCGGGCGCTCGACCTGGCGATGGAAGAGTGCCTGGCCAAGGGCGTCACCAGCCTGACCGACGCCGGCGCGGACACGGACGTGCTCGCGCTCTATCGGGAGGCGGCGGCCGAAGGCCGGCTGCGCACCCGCCTCTACGCGATGGCCGCGGGCCTGCCGACGATGCGGGCGCTCGGCCGGCCGGAGGTCCCCCTCGGCCGTGGCATGCTCACGATCCGCGCCGTGAAGCTCTACGCCGACGGGGCCCTCGGCTCGCGGGGCGCCGCCCTCCTCGAGCCGTACTCGGACGATCCCGGCAACTCGGGCCTCCTCGTGACGCCGCCCGCGGAGATTCTCGAGGCCTCGCGCTTCGCCCTGGCGCACGGCTTCCAGGCCGCGACGCACGCGATCGGGGACCGCGCCAACCGCGTCGTCCTCGACGCCTACGAGAAGGCGTTCGCCGAGCACCCCGAGGTGAAGGACCCGCGCTTCCGCGTCGAGCACGCGCAGATCCTCGACGAGGCCGACATCCCGCGTTTCGGCCGGCTGGGCGTCCTCGCCGCGATGCAGGGGATCCACTGCCCCTCGGACCGGCCGTGGGCCCCGATGCGGCTCGGCGACGCCCGGGTCAGAGAAGGCGCCTACGTCTGGCGGAAGCTGCTCGCGAGCGGAGCGCGCATCCTGAACGGGACGGACGCGCCGGTCGAGGACGTCTCGCCGATCCAGAACTTCCACGCGACCGTGACGCGGCAGGACGCGAACGGCCAGCCGCCCGGCGGCTTCGACCCCGGCCAGAAGCTCACGCGGGCGGAGGCGCTCCGCACGATGACGCTCGACGCGGCCTACGGCAGCTTCGCCGAGAAGGACAAGGGCTCGATCGAGGTCGGGAAGCTCGCCGACATCGTCGTCCTCTCGCAGGACATCCTGTCCGTGCCCGACGACGCTCTCATGAGGACCGAGGTCCTCGCCACGATCGTGGACGGCCGGGTGCGGTACGAGAAGGCCCCCTAGAGCGCACCAACTTCTCCTGCGTCCCGGTGTATTTCGCCGTGGGGAGGTGGTTTGTGGCTCGAATCGTAGGACCCGGCCCCGCGCTGTGGCTGCTCGATCACGCGCTCCCGGCGGCCGGCCTGGTGCTCGTCGTCCTGGGCGTCACGGTGTGGCCCCCGGCCCAGGCCCTCGCGTGGGCCGCCTTCGGCCTCGCGTTCTTCGGCTGGGTGGCCGAGGCGGACGGGCTGGCCCGGCCCCGTCCCGGGCGGGCCCCGATCCGGACGTACGGATGCTGGGAGACGCCCCTCGCGTTCAGCGTTCGGCACGCGGGCGCCCAGCTGCTCTTCAGCCGCGAGGAGGACGCCGACCGCGGCGGCTGGTCGAGCGAGTACACAGTTCGGGAGCAGCCCGCTCACGCCGGCGCGGACCCGGTGTGGGACCTGCCCGTCGGGGCGGGGAGCGGATGGGCCGTCCGCGGCCGGACGCCGGTGGCGGGCCTGCGCTTCGAGCACCACGAGCGCGTCAGCTACGTCTCGCGCGGCTCCCTCAAGCGGGCCCTCGCCGGGGCCGGACTGGCGTAGTCGCGGGGGACGCGCGGCTGACGAGGTTGGCGAGCAGCCGCCAGCCGCCGGGAACACCGGCCGGGACCTGGCGGAAGAGCGCCAGACCGACGTAGGTCCACGTTCCCTTCCCCACCGGGGCCTCGACGAGCATCCCTCGCTTCTCGCCCGGGTTTCCCGGGAAGGGGTCGGTCGCGGCGAGGAGGTCGAGGTAGCGCGGGTCGCGCGCGGCGAGGAGCTGGATCCCGCGCTCCTGCACCCAGCCTTCCCAGTCGCCGGCGCCGATGCGGTTGGGTGTCGTCAGAAGCGGGTGGCCGGAGACGAGCACCTGCACCGGAGCCGTTTCGTCGCTGATCCTCTCGGACGTGACGGCGGCCGGGTACGGCACGAACGGGCCCGGGGAAGGTCCGGCCGGGGCCGAGGGAGAGACGCGGTTGAAGGCGTCGCGGTTGTACTGCACCACGAGGTGGCCGCCCGTCTCGACCCACCTCAAGAGCCGCGGGTGGGACGAGCGCAAGTCGGCGCGCGTCTCGTACGCGCGGATGCCGGTGACGATCGTGGTGAAGCGACCGAGGTCGCCGAACGCGAGGTCGTCGGCCGAGAGGAGGGAGAGGGGCACGCCGAGCTGCCGGATCGCTTCGGCGACCCCGTCGCCCGAGCCCATCACGTACCCGACCGAGGCGCCGGGGACCGTACGAACGTCGAGGACGAGCATGCGGGCCTCCGCCGGCCGCAGCAGCTGGCGGCGCTCGACGTGGTCGTACTCGACCGCCTGGACGGTCTCGCGGTACTCGCGGCCGTCGCGCAGGGCGAGGGCGCGGAGCACGAGCGTCCCTGCCGCGAGCGCGGGTGGCGCCGCGACCCGGAAGCGGACCCCCACCTCCTCGCCCTCGTACGCGAAGCGCACGGGTGCCTCCGCCGGCTCGACCCGCCACCCCACCGGAGCCTCGAGACGGACGCTCGCCTCGGCCGCGCCCCGCGCGAAGCTCTTCACGAAGACGCGCACCTCGACCGGCAGTCGTGGCGCGGCGAGCGGCACCGCCGCGATCTCGGGAGACAGGCGCACCGACAGCGCGGGCACGACCTGCACTTCGTACCGGCGCTCGCCGCCGACGAAGGGCCCCTCGTAGCGCCAGGCGACCGGCGCGCCGAGGGTCGTAAGGATGCCGTCCACCCGGCAGCGCACGCGCGCCACCAGGGCGGGCGGGCTCCACGGCCGCGTCTCGTCGGCGGCGACGAGGAGCTCGTTGCGGTCGCGGTCCTTCGCGCGGCGCCAGTAGGGCTGCGACGCGCGGGCGTCGGCGGCGACCGTCACCGCGAAGCGCGCCCGGCGCCCTCCGCCGCCGGGGAGCGGACCGGCCTCGCCCTCGCGCCTCTCGACCGTCCAGCCGGCCGGGGCGATGGTCTCGATCCCCTCCACGTCGAGGTCACGGCCCGAGCTGTTGAAGAGAGAGACGTCGACACTCGCCGTCTGTCCCGGGGTCACGAGCCCGTCGTCGGCGCGCGCCTCGAGCACGAGGCCCTGGGCGAGAGCGAGCGCGGCCTCGGTGTCGGCCTCTTCCTCGCGCAACCGCTCCGCGATCTCGGCGCGGGCGGCGGGATCGGGAACCCGGCCGTCAAGCCCCCGAGCCATCGCGCGGCCGGCGGCGAGGGCCCGGGCGAGCGCCGGCACGGACTTCTCGGGCGACGCCGGGTCGAAGCCGGCCCGGGCGGAGGCGGCCTGCGACTGCAGTGCGGCCAGCTCTCGATAGAGCGCTTCCGTCGCGGGGGCGAAGCGCGCGAGGCCGGTGAGCGTCGTGTCGATGCCGTCGAGGATGTCGCCCTCGGGCGCGCCCGCCGCCGGCTCCGCGTCGAGGAGGCTGAAGACCCCCTCGGCCGGACCGGGGTCGGCGGTGAGCTGGCCCGATCCCTGGCAGCGGTGCATCGTCCGCGCCCGGCTGCCGAGCTGCTGCCACGTCATCCCGAGAGCGGCGTCGTAGACGCCGGTGGGCACGCGGACCGGCGCCCCGGGCACCTCGCCGAAGCCGCCCACCCCTCCCTGGTAGACCTTGCGGGCCTGCCACGGCCGGAGCCCTTCCTGGAGCTGCTCGGGGAAGCGCTCTGGATCCGCCGCGGTACGGAACGCCTCACGCGCGAGCCGGCCGACCGCCTGGTGGTGCTGCCCGCCGCCTGCGCCTTGCAGCGGAAGGGTGAGGATCACGTCAGGCCGGAAGCCGCGCACCACGCGCACCACGTCGCCCAGCGTCTCCTCGTGTCCCCACTTCGCGAATGTCTCTTCCACGCTGAACGAGAAGCCGAACTCGTACGCGCGACCGAAGTACTGCTCGACTCCGTCGTACCGGTGGAGCGCCAGGAGCTCCCCGGTGCGCAGCACGCCGAGGGCGTCGAACAGCTCCGGCCCGATCGCGTTCTGTCCGCCCTCGCCGCGGGTCACGGTGAGAAGCGCCGTGCGCAGCCCGAGGCCGCGCGAGAGGCGCACGAGCACTCCGTTGTGCTCGTCGTCCGGGTGCGCGGTGACGTACAGGACCCGGCCCGAGACGCCGACCTTGCGCAGGGCCAGGGCGAGGCCGCTCGCCCCCCGATCGAAGTCGAGCGGCTGGAGTGGCGGCTCGGCCGGCGCCAGAGGAGCCAGGAGGCCGAGGACGACGAGGGCGACCTGAGCGCGACGGCGAGGAGTCATGGCGCCTCCGGACGGGTGGTTCCGCGTGGAGAGGCCATTGTAGTAGCCTCGGCGGCATGAAGCCCTTTGGCCAGCACCCCGACGAGAAGGAGCCCCCGCCGGCGGTCCTGGCCCTTCTCGAGCAGGTGGACGGGGATGGCGGCCGCGTCCTCGCCGTCTACCGCGAGCCGGTGGGTGGGCACTGGCAGGCCTTCTGCCTCCTCCCCCTGGATGCGGTCGCCCCCACGCCGTACCAGCGCGACCTCTCGCCCACCCACGCGAAGCGGCTCACCGACGTCGTGAGGAAGATCGACCGCTTCGTCGACCCGATCGTGGTCGTCTCGCCGCGGCCCGGCGTCTACTGGACGCCGAACGGCCACCACCGCCTTTCCGCCCTCGGGAAGCTGAAGGCCGAATGGGTCCCCGCGATCCTCGTCCCCGAGGCGGACGTCGCCTTCCAGATCCTCGCCCTCAACACCGAGAAGGCGCACAACCTCAAGGAGAAGTCGCTCGAGGTCATCCGCATGTACCGTGGCCTCGTCGAGGAGCAGCCGAAGACGGGCGAGGAGGACTGGACCTTCCAGTTCGAGGCGCCGCACTTCGTGACGCTGGGGCTTCTCTACGAGGAGAACAAGCGCTTCGCCGGGGGCGCCTTCGCGCCGATCCTGAAGCGCGTGGACAGGTTCCTGAAGGGAAAGCTGCCCGACACCCTCGAGGAACGCCGGGAGCGCGCGGCGAAGGTGAAGGCCGCCGACGAGGCGCTCGCGAAGGCGGTCGCCGCCCTGAAGAAGCGCGGCATCAGCCACCCCTACGTGAAGAACTACGTCCTCGCCCGGACGAGTCCCCTCACCCGCGCCCGAAAGACGGTTCCTTCCTTCGACCAGGCCTTCTCGAGGCTCACCGCGGCCATCCTCGGCTTCGACGTGGCGAAGGTGCGCTACGAGGACGTGCAGCGGGCGTCCGTGTTCTCGGCGCCGGGAGGGGAGTAGAGAACCGGGCCTTCGAGATCCCTCGCGTGCGCCGCTCGACGGGGCGCACGCTCGGGTGCAGCTAGCGGCGGCGCAGGTTCAGCAGCAGCTTGATGTTGAGGCTGATCCGGCTGGTGCCCGGGGACACCTCGATGTCGATCGGGACCTCGACCTCGGTGGCGCCAGCCATCTCGGGCTGCAGCACGGGCTCCGGCGCCGCTGTTTCCGCCGAGCCCCCCGGCTCGAGCTTGGCGTGCGTCGGATGGTCGAAGTCGTCGATCTCCTCGAGGTCCATCTCGACTTCGACCTCGGTCAAACCCGGCGAGGCGATCCGCCGGCGCAGCTCGTCGGCCTCGTCGCGGCTCGAGACGAGCGTGTTCTGCGGGCGGTGCGTCCGCGATCGGCGGGCGGGAGGGCTCGGCCGGCGCGCGCGGGAGACGCCGCGGGAGCCGGTGTCGCGGGGGGAGCCGACGGAGTGTCCTTCGCCGCGGGCGGAGCGGCGGCCCGCGCCGGCCCTGGCGTGGGATAGACCGACCCCACGGGGGTGTTCTCGTCGAACTCGATCGGGGGCAGACCGGAGGCCTCGGGCGGCGCGGTTCCCTCCGGCTCGCCCAGGTCGAGGTCGCCCAGGAGGTCGTCCGTCGAGACGGCGAGCGGCGGCCCGGGGGTGCCCGCCTCGCGGAGGCGTCCCGCGGGGGGGGCCCGGGGCCCGGCCCGGGGGCGACGGGGCCGCGGCCCCGTCCCCGTACTTGACCGAGAGCGACTTGAAGACGAGCTTCGTGACGGCCTTGAGCGTGTCCTCGACACCAACCCCCTTCACCGCGATCGCCTCGTAGAAGGGGTAGTTGTGCGGGTTCATCCGCTCGTTGAGGATCTCGATCGGCAGCGCGTTCGGGAGGTCCCGCTTGTTGTACTGCAGCACGACGGGGATCTCGTCGGGGTCGATCTCGTTGGCCTCGAGGTTCTGCCGCATGTTCTCGTAGCTCTCGAGGTTGGCGTCGAGCATCGCCTCCTGCGAGTCGCACACGAAGCAGACGGCGTCGGCGCCCTTCAGCACCATGCGCCGGGTGGCGTTGTAGAAGACCTGGCCGGGCACGGTGTAGAGCTGGATCCTCGTCTTCATCCCCCGGATCGTCCCGATCTCGATGGGCAGGAAGTCGAAGAAGAGCGTGCGGTCCGTCTCGGTGGCCAGCGAGAGCATCTTGCCCTTGTTCTTGATGGGCAGCTTCTCGTGGACCCACTGGAGGTTGGTGGTCTTCCCGCAGAGACCCGGGCCGTAGTAGACGACCTTGGCGGTGAGCTCCTTGGTCGAGTAGTTGAAGAGCACCATGCGGTTACGGGCATTCTAGGGCCCCCTTGGTGACCACGCAACGGGGGCTGCTAGAATCCTGTCCGGAGGCCAGGTTCCATGCATCTGCTCGCTCTCGCCCTCGTCCTCGCCCAGGCCGCCGCGCCGGCCGCCCCAAAGGCGGCGGAGCCCCTCCCGCAGCCCGCCCCCGGCGGGCCGGTCGTGGCCCTCGAGGTGGCCCAGGGGCGGACGGTCTTCGGCACCATCACGATCGCCCTCGACCCGGAGAAGGCGCCGATCTCGGTCCGCAACTTCCTGACCTACGTGCGCGCCGGCCACTACGACGGCACCGTCTTCCACCGCGTCATGCAGGGCTTCATGATCCAGGGGGGCGGGTACACCCCCGAGCTCGAGGAGAAGCCGACCCAGCCACCCGATCCGGAACGAGGCCAGGAACGGCCTCCGCAACTCTCGCGGCACGGTCGCCATGGCTCGGATGAACGACCCCGACAGCGCCACCAGCCAGTTCTTCATCAACCTGAAGGACAACCACATGCTGGACTACGGGATCAGCGGGGCGGGCTACGCCGTCTTCGGCCAGGTCATCGAGGGGATGGACGTGGTGGACAAGATCGCGGCCGTGCCCACCACGAGCCGGGGTTCCCACCAGAACGCCCCCAGATGGCGGTCGTCATCAAGAAGGCGCGTGAGGTCAAGGCGACGGCGGACCCGGCGCCCGCCCCCGCCCCGAAGCCCGCGGCCCAGCCGGCGAAGCCGTAGCTACAGCTCGGCGAACGCCTTCAGGAGCTCCTCGGCCTTCGTCGGGTCGAGCTTGAGGACCGCCGAGTCGCCGTTGCGGCGGGCGTAGACGGCCCCGTCCTTCTTCCCGACCTCGATCCAGCTCTCGCTCTTGGCCTTGACCGTGACCTTGAGGACGGGGGTGTCGAGGCCGTAGGCCGCGAGCGCCTGCGGCTGGTCCACGAACTCGGACACCTCGACCCCGCCCATCTTGAAGAGCGCGTCCTCGACCTTCGTCGTGTCGAGGTCCTTCGCGTCGGGGGCGGTGCGCTTCCACTGCGTCTTGTCGAGGCCGTCCTTGTCCTTGGCCGTGGTCTTCGCGTAGGTCTTCTTCGCGCCGGCCGCGGCCGCCTCGAAGCCTTCGGTCTCGTAGGTCGCGACCTCGAGGAGGCGCTTCGCCCGCAGCTCGCCCATGCCCTTGGCGAGGTCGTCGGCGAGGGTCGCCGGCACCACGGCTACGAGGTCGGTGCCGGACTGCCGAGCGTAGTACTTGGTCGGCTTCGGCGGCGCCGGCTTCTCGCCCTTCTTCGCCGGGGAGGGCGAAGGCGAGGGGACAGGCGTCGCCGTGGGGTCAGGGGCGGCCCCGCCGATCTCGAGGGTCCGGGTCGAACCGTCCTTCAGCACCAGGCCGACCGAGCGGGCGGGCTTGTCGAGGCCGAAGGGCTTGACGTCGGTCGCCGCCTCCGCCGCGACCGAGTCCATCCGCAGGTTCTCGACCGTGCCGAGGAGGCCGTCCACCGACCAGCGGCCGGCGCGGGTGGCGACGGGCTTCGTGAAGGCCCACTCGCCGGCGTCCGTCCGCGCGAGCGCGTAGCTCCCCTCCGGGCCGGCGACCTCGAGGGAGCGCACGTCGTCGCGCTTGACGTGCAGGAGGTCCCGGTCGCGCAGGTCGAAGGGCTTCTTGTCGAAGGAGCCCTCGACCCACGAGGCCACGAGGAAGACCTTCGGCGAGGAGACCGTCCGCGCGTAGACGCTCGAGCCGTCCGGCGACTTCGCTCCGAACTGGACGGTGAGCGGGTCCTTCGCACCCTCGACCGCGGCGGTGACGGTGCGGCTCGGCTTGTCGAGGCCGTACTCGGCGAGGCTCGCGGCCTGCTCGACCACGACCTCGTCCGCCTCGAGCTTCTCGAGGCTCGTCAGGATCGACTCGACCGCCGACGTGTCGGCGGGAGCGGCGAAGGGGGCCGCGACCTTCCAGGCGGAGCCCTCCTTCACCAGCCGGATCGTCTCGCCGCCGGCGGTGGCGAGGGAGATCTCCTTCGCCTTCGCCTTGTCCACGGCGAGGACGGTCACCTTCTCCCGCTCGCCTTCCGGCTTCGGCTCGTGCTTTCGCTCGACGAACCAGATGTAGGAGACGACACCGGCGAGGACCAGCAGGGCGGCGCCCGTCTTCCAGAACTCGGGGAGCTTCACGGGCCTACCGCCTCCGCCACCAGGTGGCGACGCCCAGGATCACGAAGAGGCCGGGCAGGAGGACGAGCGCCACCCAGGCCACGTTCTGCTGGGCCTGGCGGCTCAGGAAGAGCGTCTGGTTCTCCGGCTCCTTCGGGCGGATCGAGATGAGGTCGGCGTCCTCGGCGAGCCAGGCCACCACGTTCAGGAAGAAGTCCTGGTTGCCCTGGAAGCCGAGGAGGGCGTTCGAGGCGAAGTCGGCGTCGCCGATCGCGACGACGCGGCCTTCCTTGGTCTTCGGCTCCTCGGGAGCGGGGGAGGGAGAGGGTGCGGGAGACGGCGCGGGAGACGGGGTGGGCGTGGGGGCGGGCGCGGGGACCTTCACCGTCGCCACCGCGGCGAGCGAGATCGGGCCCTTCCTGTCCTTGCCCTCGTCGAACTTGATCGGGCCCTTCAGGGCGAGGTCGCTCTCCGCCCACGACTGGGCGGAGGTCTTCACGAGGTCCTGGGCGGAGACGCCCTCGACCGTGGCCTTGCCCGCCTCGACGCTGCGCGCTCCGCCGTAGAGGGTGGGCAGGCGGAAGTCCTTGGTGATCGCGTGCCACGGGTACTCGATGGCGAGGGGGGCGAGCTCCGAGACGCCGAAGAGCTGGCCCATCCCGGAGACGTCCACCACCACGTCCTGGCCCGCCTCGATGTTCCACTCCTTGAGGAGGGCCACGAGGTTCGGGTAGTGCTCCTTGAGCTCGGCCTCGACCATGACGAGGGCCTTGCCTCCCTTCTTCACGAAGTCGCGGATGGCACCGGTCGTCTCGGGCAGGAGGTCCTTCTCCGGCCCGCCGACGATCAGCACCGTGCAGTCGGCGGGAACCGTCTTCTCCCGCATGAGGAAGACGTTCTTCACCTCGTAGAGGCTCTTCGTGAGCGAGGACTTGACGCCGGAGAAGCCCCGGTCGCCGCTCTCCTCGCCGGAGCGCTCGCCCTCTCCCTCGAGCAGGCACACGGTCTTCTTCCCCTCGCGGGTGATCTTGATGAGGGCGTTCGTGACGTCCTGCTCGCCGTCGTTCGAGACGCGCTCGCGCTTGTCGCCCTTCTCCACGACGAGGATCGGCCACGGCCCGCGCACGTCGTAGGCCTGCGCCTTCGCCGGGCTCTGCACGGGGTCGACGAACTCGATCTTCAGCTTCGGCGAGAGGGCCTGGTACTCCTTCAGCCGGTCCTGGCCCCGCGCCATGTCGCGCTGGCGCTGGAAGTAGGTGATCTTGACGTCGTCCTTCAGGCCGGCCAGCACCTTGCGCGTCTGGTCGGAGAGGCTGTAGCGCTGGTCCTTCGTGAGGTCGAAGCGCTTCGTGTGGCGGTTGACGAGGTAGTTGGCGGCGCCCGAGGATGCCCAGCACCACGACCACGAGGACGAGGGTGTTCGTGCCGTACTTCATCTGCCGGCGGCCGAGGCCGCGGGCCACGTCCTCCCAGCGGAGGACGAGGTGGAGCGAGCACGAGCGCCAGGGCGGCGATCAGGTACGGGCGCAGGCCGCCGGGCAGCGTCTTGCCGTAGCGCGTCCAGGCGAGGGCGCCGACGGCCAGCAGGAAGCCGAGGGGAGCGAGGAAGTCGACGAGTCTCTTCAGGAAGCTCATGGCGCTACGCCCTCCACCGCTGGCTCTCCACCGACTGGTGGGCCAGGAAGAGGCCGAAGGTGACGACGCTCAGGTAGAAGACGACGTCCTTCAGGTCCACGACCCCCTTCACGAGGTCCTCGAGGTGCGTCGTGACCCCGAGGTAGGCGACGACCTTCGAGACCGGCCCCGCCCATCGGGTCGTCCGCCCAGCCGAGCGTCCACATCCCGAGGAAGAGGCAGAAGGAGAGGATGCCGGCCACGATCTGGTTCTTGGTGAGGGTCGAGACGAAGGTGCCCATGGCCAGGAAGCGAGCTGCCGAGCAGGAAGAGGCCGAGGGCGCCGGTCAGCGACGGGCTTCCACTCGGGCGGGCTCGTGCGCGTAGGTCCAGATGAGGGCCACGTTGACGAGCCCGGCCAGGATCATGAGCGCGTAGAGGCCGGCCGCGGCCAGGAACTTCCCCATCACCACCTGGAGGTCGCTCACCGGCGAGGTGGCGAGGAGCTCGATCGTGCCCTGCCGCTTCTCCTCGGCGAAGAGCCGCATGGTCAGCATGGGGGCGAGGAAGAGCGCCACCACCGCCATGTTGTGGAAGAGCGGGCGGATCAGGTACTCGTTGAGCGACAGCTTCATCCCTCCGCCGCCCATCTCCATCCCCTGCTGCGCCACGCGCATCGACTGCTCGAGGAAGAAGGTGAAGGCGAAGTAGTAGAAGATGCCGAAGAGGAGCGTCCAGACGAAGAGGGCCACCCAGGCGATGGGGCTGCCGAAGTAGTGGCGCCACTCCTTCCCGACGATCGCGGCGACGTTGCGAAGCGCGGTCACGGTGCCTTTCTCCTTCGCGTCAGGCGGCGGGCGCCGCCTCGGCGGCGTCCGTGGTGGTGAGGTGGAGGAAGATCTCCTCCAGGCTCATGCCCATCTGCTGCAGGCCGAGGAGGGCGTGGCCCTTCGTGACCACCGCCCACGCGAGCTCGGCCGCGCACGTCCTGGCCCGCCTCGGCCTCGACGTCGACGATCACGGCGCCGTCGTGGCCGCCGCGGGGGTGCGCGGCGAGGACGCCGGGGACGGCCCGCAGCGCCTCCAGGACGGACGCCGCCTCGCCCCGCGCCTCGACGCGGATCGTGCCCGCGCCCTTCAGGCGGCGGGTCAGGTTGTCGGGGGTGTCCTCCGCGACCACGCGCCCCTTGTTGATGATCACGACCCGCCCGCAGGTCATCGAGACCTCGGGGAGGATGTGGGTGGAGAGGATGACGGTGTGGCTGCCGGCGAGGGCGCGGATGAGCTCGCGGGTCTCGATGATCTGCTTGGGGTCGAGGCCGGCGGTCGGCTCGTCGAGGATGAGCACGTCCGGGTTGTGGAGGATCGCCTGGGCGAGGCCCACCCGCTGGCGGTAGCCCTTCGAGAGCTTCGCGATGAGCTTGTCCCGCACGTCGCCGACCCGGCACTTCTCGATCGCGTCCGCCGACGCGGGCCTTGCGCTCCTTGGCCGGCACGCCCTTGATCCGCGCGCAGAAGTCCAGGTAGTCCCGGACGCTCATGTCGGGGTAGAGGGGCGGGGTCTCCGGCAGGTAGCCGACCCGCTTCTTGACCTCCATCGGCTGCGCGAAGACGTCGTAGCCGGCCACCCGCGCCGTGCCCTCGGTGGGGGGCAGGTAGCAGGTGAGGATGCGCATCGTCGTCGTCTTCCCGGCGCCGTTCGGGCCCAGGAAGCCGAGGATCTCGCCCTTCTCGACGCGGAACGAGACCCCGTCCACCGCCGTCGCGCGGCCGTACCTCTTGGTGAGGCTCTCGACCTCGATCATCTGGTCACTTCTCCGTTTTCTATCCGTTGGACGCGCCGGCCCCCGCGCCGGTCGGGAGGCCCCACCGGCGCCGCGAGGGCGGCTCGATCCGCAATCAGGGTCCGGCGGGGCCGAAGGGCGTGTCGGGAACGCCTGCCCCGCGGGAGGCCGCTCCCGTGCGGGGCTCGGCCTCCTTCTCGGTCCAAGTATCATAGCGACGGGTTTTTTCGGGTGTCAAACGAGATCGCCATGCGGGTCTCCTCTCTGATCTCCGGCCGCCGCCGCACCGCCCTCGGGCGGATCGCCGACCGGGTCCTCGAGTCGCCCGACCTGCCGTCGCTCACGCGGCTGCTGACCGAGGACCTGCCCGCGCGCGATCGAGGCGCGCGACGGCGACCCTCCTCCTCTGGGACCGCCGTCTCGAGAGCTTCGAGGGCCTGGCCCTCGCCGAGGGGGGCCGGCTGCTCACGTTCACGCCCGAGGCCGCCGGCCCCGGGGGGCCCCGGACGCGGTGGCTGCTCTCCGACGGCCAGCTCCTCGAGACGGCGCCGGGGGCCCAGGAGGGCATGCTCGTGCCGCTCCTCGCGCGGAGCGGCCTCGCCGGGATGCTGGTCGCTCGGCCCCGCGCCCCGGCGGCAAGCGGCCCGTCTCGCGACGCCGAGGCGCGCCTCGTGTCGCTCATCGCCGCCCGCGCCGCGCTCGCCGTCGAGAACCACGCCTACCAGAAGGAGCTGATCGCCTCGGAGCGCCTCGCCGCGCTCGGCACGATGGCGGGCATGCTGGTCCACGACTTCCGCGGCCCCATGACCCTCATCCGCGGCTGGGCGGAGACCCTCCTCGAGGGCGACGTGCCCCCGGAGGAGGCGGCCGAGCGCGCGCGGTTCATCGTGGACGCGGTGGACCGGCTCGAGCGCATGACGACCGAGACGCTCGACTTCGCGCGCGGGGCGGAGAGGCTCGTCCTGCGCTCCGTGCCGCTCGGCATCCTCCTCGCCGAGCTCGCCGCGGGGATCGAGGCGGAGCTGCCCGGGCTCGCCGTCGAGCGCGACTTCGACGTGCCCGGCGGCCGACGGGGGACCCTCGACGTGGACAAGATCCGCCGCGCCGTCTCGAACGTCGCCGCGAACGCGCGCGACGCGATGGGCGGGCAGGGGCGGCTCCGCTTCTCGGCGCGGATCGAGTCCTCGCGGGCGCCGGACGGGTCGGCCGAGCACCTCGAGCTCGTGCTCGCCGACGAGGGCCCGGGCGTCTCCCCCGAGATCCGCGAGCGCGTCTTCGAGCCCTTCGTGACGCTCGGCAAGAAGCGCGGGCACCGGCCTCGGCCTCGCGGTGGCCCGCCGCTTCGTCGAGGACCACGGCGGCACGCCTCGAGCTGCTTCCCCCGCCCGGGCCCCCGGCCCGCGGGGCCGCGCTTCCGCTTCGCCCTGCCCCTCGCTCCCCCCGGCTCGACGCCGGCCCCCGCCCGGGGCAGCCGCCCACGGGGACAAGCCGGCGCGGTAGAATCTCCTCATGCCCTCGCTGCGCGGCGCGGCGCTCGCCGCTGCTCGCTCCTCGCCGGCGGCCGCCTGCCGGAGCCACGACCCGGCGAAGGAGCTCGCGGTGAGCGGCGTCGAGACCTTCTGGATCGTGGACTCGCCGCAGCAGGGGCAGAACTTCATCGCCCCCGCCGTGCGCTTCCGGCTGAAGAACATCGGCCCGCGAGACGCTCGGCTCCGTCCAGGCCCGCGCGCGCTTCCCCGCCCCGGACCAGGACGAGGCCTGGGGCTCGATCCAGGAGCAGGTGAGCACCTGGAGCCGACCCCTCGAGCCCGGCCAGGAGGCGGTGGTGACGGTGCGCTCGGCGGGCCGCTACCACTCCCCGGCCGACCCCGAGGACATCCTGCGCTCGCCCGCGTTCAAGGACCCGCGGGTCGAGGTCTTCGTGCGCATCGGCTCCTCCAACTGGGCGATGCTGGCCGAGGCGACCGTCGCGCGGCGGATCGGCGCGCCCGGGGTGCAGGACCTCGTCGCCGGCCGCTGAGCACACCGTGCTCGACCGCCTCCTGGAGCGCCTGCCGGCCGAGCCGCGGCGCACGCTCGTCCTCCTCGGCGGCGATCGCCCTCGCGGCCGCCCTCTTCCGCTTCCCGGGCCTCGGCTACCCCGGCGAGGAGTACTTCGACGAGGTCTACCACGCGAAGACGGCGCTCCAGTACCTGCGCGGCGAGCCGCCCACGGAGTGGGTCCACCCGCCGACCGCCAAGCTCCTGATCGCGGTCGGGGTCGCGCTCTTCGGCTACGAGCCCTGGGCCTGGCGGCTCGCCCCCGCGCTCGCGGGCACGCTCCTCGCCCCCGTCTTCTTCCTGCTCGCCCGGCGCGTGCTCGCGACCGAGCGCGCGGCGCTCCTCGCCACCCTGCTGCTCCTCCTCGACGGCGTCTACCTCGTCCAGAGCCGGGTGGCGATGACCAACGTCTTCGCCGTGCTCTTCCAGCTGCTGTCGGCGCTCCTCCTGCTGCGCGCGGCGAGCGAGGAGCGGCTGCCGGCTCGGGCCGATGGCGGCGGCGGGCCTCGCCCTCGGGCTCGCGCTCTCGACGCGGTGGACGAGCCTCTTCGCCTGGGGCTTCCTCGGCCTCGTCTTCCTCGCCCTGCGCGCGCGGCGCGGGCCTTCCGCCGCGCGCGAGCTCGCGCTCGGGCGCGCTCGCCTTCGCGCGTCGTCCCCGCCGGCGTCTACCTGCTGAGCTACGTGCCGTGGATGCGCGCAGGGCCACACCGGCCGTGGGAGGTCGGTGCGACGCTCGCAGAAGCGCGCATCTGGAGCTACCACGCGAACCTCAACGCCACCCACACCTACTTCAGCCGCGTGGTGGACCTGGCCCTGGCTCTACCGGCCGACCTGGTACTTCTGGTGGTCGGGCGACGGGTGGGTGCGCGGCATCGTGGCCCTCGGCAACCCGGCCGTCTGGTGGGTCTCGGTCCCGGTCTCGGCGTGGGCGGTCGCGACGGGCGTGCGCTGGCGCGACCCGCGGCGCGTCTTCGCCGGGCGCGGGCTTCTTCCTCCTGTACCTGCCGTGGGGCCTCTCGCCGCGCACGCTCAACTTCAGCCACTACCTCTTCGAGGCCATCCCCTACGCCTGTCTCTCCCTGGGCATCCTCCTCGACCGCGCCTGGGACGGCCGCCACCCCCTCCTCGCGCGGGGCTACGTGGTCGCTGGTGGCCGCGCTCTTCCTCCTCTTCCTGCCCTTCCTGACCGCGATGCCGGTGCCCATGGGTCTTTGGGGTTACCGCTTCCGGTGGCTCGGGGGCGGGCTCTGGACCTGGTTCCCGACCTGGGTCTAGCCCGGACCATTCATGAGGCCCGCCCTGATCTTCCTCGTGAATGGTCCGAATGCGTCTGCATGCGTGGCCTGACTCCAGATCGGATCATTCACTCGGTCGGCAGGGGTGCCTCGTGAACGATCCGGGCAAGAGGGAGCTCTACATCGACGCCTTCCGCGGGCTGATGGCGCTCGTGATGGTGCAGGGCCACGTCACCGACACCCTGCTCACGGCGGCGGCGCAGGCCCAGCCCTGGTACGTCTTCCAGCAGATGTTCCACGGCTCGACGGCGCCGGGCTTCCTCTTCGCCTCGGGCTTCGTGGCGGGGCTCCCCCGCGCGCCGCTGTCGCTGCGGGCGAGCCTCCGCCGGGCCCGGCGGCTCCTCTTCGTCCTCGGGGTCGGCTACTTCCTGCACCTGCCCCTACTTCTCGCTCTGGAAGACGGTCGGCGCCGCGAGCCCGGCCGAGCGCGCGGCGCTCTTCGCCTGCGACGCGCTCCAGGTCATCGCCGTGACGCAGCTCTTCGTGCTCGCCCTGCAGTGGGTCGCCGGGCGGCACTGGACCCGGTGGGCCGGCGCCCTCGCCGTCGTGGTGATCGCGGCGACCCCGCTCGTCTGGTCGTCGGGTGTCTCCGCGCGCCTGCCTCCGGCCCTCGCTCCCTGGCTCGACGAGACGCACGGGCTCGCGCTTCCCGGTCTTCCCGTTCGCGGCCTTCGTGCTGGCGGGGACGCTCGCGGGGACGACCCTCGGCCGGGCCGAGCCGGAGAGGCGCCACCGGCGGGAGGTCGCGTGGGGGCTGGGCCTCGTCGCCCTCGGGGCGGTCCTGGCCTGGGCTCTCGCCGGGAGGGTGGACTACTGGGGCGCGTCGCCGGCCTACGTCCTCGTGCGCCTCGGCGGCCTGCTGCTCCTGCTGCGCCTGGTCGAGGCGGCCGCCCACGCGGAGCTGCCGGGCACCCGCGCCCTCGCACTCCTCGGCCACGAGACGCTCCTCGTCTACGTGCTGCATCTCTACCTGCTCTTCGGTGGCGTCTTCGGCGCTCGCCCCTCACGCCGTGGCACGCCCAGCTGGGCCTGGCCGGAGCCTCCGGCGTCCTCGTCCTCATGCTGCCGGTGCTGCTCGCCGCCGCCGTGGCTCTGGCGCGCCGCCAAGCACCGCGCGCCCCACGAGGCGCAGCTCGCCCTCGTGTTCGTGACGGTCGCCTTCCTGTACGAGTTCGCGCGTGCGGCCGTGGTAGCTCGGCTAGCGGAACAGCTTCTTGAGGCTGGTGAGGGCCGAGTCCTTGGGGGAGAGGGACTCGAGCTCGGCGCGGGCCGCCTTGTGCTTCGGGTTGAGGCGCACCGCGGTGCGCATCTCGGCGACCGCGCGGCTCTTGATCTTCATGACCTTGTAGTAGAGCCCCCACTGGTAGTGGACCTCGGCGTTGTCGGGCTCGAGCCGCGCCGCCTCGTAGAACTCGCGCTCGGCGAGCTTCGACGTGCGCGGGTAGCAGGCCATCGCGACGGCGAGGCGCAGGTGGAACGCCGCCACGCGGGGCGCGGTCTTCACCAGCTTCTCGTAGACCTTGACCGCGTTCGCGTAGTCCGCGACGGTCATGCGCACCTCGCCCTCCATGAGGAGGTGCTCGATCTGCGCCTGGCCCTCGAAGCCGCTCGACCCGGGCGGAGCGGCGGGCAGGGAGTCGTCGGGACGGCCGGTGGGCGGATGGGTCTGGTCCGCCCGGGCTCTCCCGCCGGACGGGTGGTCGGGTGTGCTCGGGCGGACGGTCGGCGGACTCGAGCGGGGCCGGGGCGGCCAGCTCGGGCTCGAGCGGCGCCTCCGCGACGATGTCGACGGGCTCGGCCTGGCCGACGGCCACCGCCGCCTCGCTCGCGTGCCGGGCGAGCACCGCGTCGGCGTTCGCGGTCTCGGGGGCCTGGCGGGCCAGGCGCAGGGCCGAGGAGGCGCGCCCGAGGATCACGTCGATGTCCGTGCGCAGCGAGTCGTCCTCGGTGACGCCGTCCCGGAGCGCGTGGTAGCGCTCCATCTTCTCCTCGAGCGCCCGGACGAGCTCGTCGCGCGGGGCCGCCCGCGCGAGCTTCAGCCAGGCCTCGCGGTCGAGGCGGGCCGAGTGCTCCAGCTCCAGCTGGACCTCCTGGCGGATCGCCTCGCGGAGCGAGCGGGTCGGGGCGGCTGTGCAGCGCCGACAGCAGGAACGATGCCGGTCTCGGTCTGGACGACCGGCTGCGGGGCGATGGCCTCGGCGTCGGCCTCCCGCAGGATGCCGGCGGCGAGCAGCGCGTAGACCGCCCGCAGACGCGGGAAGGTCAGCCCCCCCTCGGCCCAGCCGAGCCGCCGCACCGTGACCCGACGCTGGGCGAGGTCGAGGATCTCCAGCTCCTCCGCCGAGCGGCCGCGGGGCTCGTAGGGGAAGGGCGGCACCTCCGCGAGCACGACCCCGCGGTCGAGGTAGCCGAGCCCCTTCAGGAGGAGTTCCTGGTTCTTCATCCCCCGGATGCCGTCGTAGAGCAGGCGGTGCACGGAGAGGCTGACCATGTACTCGAGGGGGATGGAGCAGGCCCGCTCCTCGAAGAGGGCGGCCCCGTCGGCGAGCTCGAAGAGCGAGAGAGCCACGCGCCGCACCTGGCGCGCGACGGCGGTGCCCACCTCGTAGCGGTCCATGACCCCGGCCTGCACGAGGGCCTCGCCGAAGCGGCGGCCGCGGTCGGCGCGCATGAGGGCGGAGACGCGGTCGAACTCGTGCTGGGTGATGCGCCCGTCGGCCACCAGCGCCTCGCCCAGGCGGTCCCGGCGGAGGTTGCTCGCGGCGAAGACGAGGCGGCCGTGGTCGAAGAAGGCGATCTTGACCATGCGGCCGGAGCGCACCTGCAGGTCGCCGCTGCGCCGCTCGGCGGAGAGCTTGCGGACGGTCTCGGCGATCGGGCTCCTGGCGATGTCGGTCAGCATCGGGCGGCTCTATTGTCCAGGGGCGGCGCCCCCACGGCAAGGCGACCGTCACGGGGAGGCCCAGGAGGGTATCATCGCCGCGGCGGCCGGGACGTGAGCCGGCGCACGCCAGGAGGTTCTTCATGACGCGCGCCGTCATCGTCGGCAGCGGGAGCGAGATCGCCCCCACCCGGGTGACGAACGCCCAGATGGCCCGGATCATGGACACGAGCGACGAGTGGATCCGGGAGCGGAGCGGGGTCGAGGAGCGCCACTTCGCCACCCCCGACGTCGCGCACCTCCGACCTCGGCGTGGCCGCCGCCGGCGAAGGCCCTCGCCGCGGCCGGGGTGGCGAAGGACGAGGTGGACCTCGTGGTGTTCGCCACCATGACCCCCGACCACTACTTCCCCGGCTGCGGCACGCTCCTGCAGCACAAGCTGGGCCTCCGGCCGGTGCCCTGCTTCGACATCCGCCAGCAGTGCTCGGGCTTCCTCTACGGGCTGCAGCTCGCGGACGCGCACGTCCGGGCGGGCCTGGCGAAGACCGTGCTCCTCGTCGGGGCCGAGGTGCACATCGGCTTCATGCCGTGGACGCAGGCGAACTACGCCTACGCGCTCGGCGAGTCCGACGTGCCGCCCACGAAGGAGGAGTGGGACTGGAACTCCCGCTTCCGGCACCTCGTGGTGCTCTTCGGCGACGCCGGCGCGGCCGTCGTCCTGCGGGCCACCGAGAGCGGCGACCGGGGGGTCCTCGACCACGAGCTGCACGGCGCGGGGGCGGACTACGAGAAGCTCTACGTGCCGGGCACCGGCTTCAAGCACCGGCCCTACACGGACCCCGAGCAGTTCAAGCGGGGCGACCACATCCCGGTGATGGACGGCCGCTACGTCTTCAAGATGGCCACGACCCGCATGGTGGAGGTGGCGACGTCGCTCCTCCGGAAGAACGACGTCGCGCCGGATCGGCTGAAGCTCGTGCTCATGCACCAGGCCAACAAGCGGATCAACGAGCACTGCGCGAAGGCGCTGGGGCTGCGCGAGGAGCAGGTGCCCCACAACATCCACAAGTACGGCAACACCACCGCGGCCACGATCCCCCTCCTCTGGGACGAGTGCGTGCGCGACGGACGCCTCACGCCCGGCGACCTCGTGCTCATGGTGGCTTTCGGCGCCGGCATGACCTGGGGGGCCTCGCTCGTCCGGGCGTGAGCGGAGCATGAGCCCGGTGCGACCCGTCGCCGTCCTCCTCGTCCTCGGGATCGGGGCGGGCTCCGTCGGGGGCGTGCCCGGCGCGGCCCTCGCCCAGTTCGGACGCACCGAGATCACGAAGTGGCCGGAGGGCAAGAGGGGCGCGGTCTCCCTCACCTACGACGATGGCACCCTCAACCAGTTCCGCGTGGCCGTTCCCATCATGGATCGCTTCGGCTTCCCCGCCACCTTCTTCGTCATCACCGGCGAGATCGCCGGCTCCCGCTACCACGGCACGTTCGTCGGTCGCCCTCCGGAGACGATCGTCCAGGAGACGGCGAGCATCCCGACGAGCGCCGCCAACTTCTTCGAGCGCGCCTCGGCGGTCGGGTTTCTCGGCTATCGGGGAACGCTCGACTTCCACACCCGCGCGGGTGAGGTCTTCGACGAGGGCGACGATCCCGAGAAGGCGTGGCGGATCCTCGACGACGCCTACGCCCGGGTGCGCGCGGGTGCCTTCGCGCGTCAGGGAGGTGACGGAGGCTCGGAGGCGGGCCCGGAAGCCACCAGCTGGGACGATCTCGCCGCGCTGGCGAGGCGGGGATACGAGCTCGCCAGCCACACCGTCACCCACCCTCGGCTGGCGGTCCTCGACGAGGCCAACCTCGTATACGAGCTCGAGAAGAGCCGGCAGGACATCCTCGACCATCTGGGCGCCAAGCACACGTTCTCGGTCGAATGCCCGTACGGGACGGAGAACGACCGCGTCCTGGAGTACGCCCTGGCTCGCTACCCCCTCGCACGCAATCGCATGCCCGATCCGTTCGTGGAGGACCTCGACCGCGGGAACGACAAGAGCCCCTCCGCGTCGACGAGGGAGTACGTGCGCTGGCAGCGCGGACCGCTGACGCGCACGCCGACGGGCCTGATGAAGTCCTGGGTCGACACCGTGGCCGCCGCCGACGACGTCTGGCTGGTGCTCGTCTTTCACGGCGTGGACGGCATCGGCTGGGAGCCCCGGACGAGCGCCGACCTGACGGACTGCTTCGCCTACCTGAAGTCGAAGGAGGACGCGCTGTGGATCGCGACGTTCCAGGACGTCGCCAAGTACATGCGTGAGCGCATGCACGGCACCGTCCGCTCCTACGTGAGCGACGACGTGATCTCGGTGGTGCTTCGCGACGACCTAAAGGACGCGCGCTACGACCTCCCCCTCACCCTCGAGACCCAGGTGCCGTCGGACTGGAAGGCGGTGGACGTGTGCCAGGGGAAGCGAGCCCGGCGCGTGCCGGTCGTGAGGGACGACGGGACGAGCTACGTGCTCTACCCGGCGATCCCGAACGGAGAAGATGTCCGGCTCGCCCGGGCGGCGGCGCCATCTCGTTGACGCTCGGGACAGGGCCCGAGTCTGACGGCGGCGGCCTCGGGCCGGCGGCGGCTCAGCGGCGGGCGGTGCACTCGATCTCGACGGCGATGCCGGCGGGAAGGGCGGCCGCCTGGATCGTCGTGCGGGCCGGGTAGGGAGGGTCGAAGGTCCGCGCGTAGACCTCGTTCATGGCGGCGAAGTCCGCGATGTCCTGCAGGTACACCGTGCACCGGATCACCCTGTCGAGCGAGGACCCCGCCGCCTCGAGAACGGCCCTCACGTTCCGGAACGTGAGGGTCGTCTGGGCGCGAATGTCTCCCCGCTCGGGCTTCCCCGTCTCGGGGCTGACGGGTCCCATCCCGGCCAGGTAGACGAGATCACCGTCGACAATGGCCTGCGAGTACGGTCCCATGGGCTTCGGCGCCTTGTCCGTCGTCACGGCGTTGCGCATCTAGGCCTCCTTCTCGGCCTCTCGCCGCTCCCCCGGGGAGACAGGGCCGGCGAGACGCCTCCAGACGTAGTAGACGGGAAAGCCGGCGGCCGCGATCAGCAGCCCAATGAGCGGCGAGTAGTTGGGCACGGCCCGAGCGAGCTCGCCCCGCACGATCGCCACGAGACCGACGGACGTTGCCGCGAGGAAGAGCAGGGGAACCCACGGATGGCCGGGCGTGCGGAACGGCCGCGGCGCGTGGGGAAGGCGCCACCGCAGGACGACGACCGCGGCCACCGCGAAGAGAAGCGCGCACCACTCGACGACCACGAAGTAGGTCGTGAGGCGGTCGAAGTCCCGCAGGAGCCCGACGAGGACGAGCGCCACCGCCGACTGGATCAGGATGGCGGCGTGAGGTGTCGCCCATCGCGGGTGGGCGCGGCCCAGGAACGAGAAGGTGAGGCCGTCGCGCGCGAGGGCGTAGACGACCCGCGGCTTGGCGAGGACGTTGCCGTTCAGCGCCCCGGCGACGCTGCACAGGATGGCGGCGCCGATCACCGCCGAGCCGGCGGGACCGAGCAGCTTCCCCATGATCCACTGGGGAACCCCGGCCGTCTGCCGGGCCATGACCTCGACCGGCATCGCGTAGAAGTAGCCCACGTTGGCTCCGACGTAGAGCAGCACGATCGTCAGCATGCCGGCGACGATGATCCTCCGCATGAGGCGTTCCGCGGTCATCACCTCCCCCGCGATCATGCTCACGGCGACCCATCCGTCGTACGCCCAGATGACCGACGCCACGCCGCGCCCGAGATTCCGGGGTCCGCCGGGGGACGGGGCGAGGTGGGCGAAGTGACCCCCGTCCACGCTGAAGGCGGCCACGACGAGGGCGGCGAGGGCCGCGACCTTGATCACGGTAAGGAGCGTCTGGACCGCGGAGCCCAACCGTGCCCCGAGGACGTTGACGATCGTGAGGAGGAGGATGGTCAGGCCGGCGATGCCCGCCAGCAGCCAGGCCGGGGCCTGCCCCGGGTCGCGCCCGGCGAGCGCCACGACGAGCTCGGCGAAGAACACGGCGAGCGCGCCGATGGCGGCGGGGGTCGCCACCAGCAGGTAGAGCCAGCCGAACACGAAGGCCGCGGAGGCGCCGTAGGCGGCGCGCAGGTAGACGTAGACGCCCCCGGTGTGCGGCAGCATCGAGGCGAGCTCGGCGATGGCGAGGGCGCCGCACAGGCTCACAAGCCCGAAGGCGACCCAGAGCCCCAGGATGGACACGGGATCGCCGACGTCGACGGCGAGCGTCACGGGCTTGCGGAAGACCCCGCCCCCGATCGTGATGCCCACGATCACGGCGAAGCCGCCCCAGAAGCCGATGACGCGCGGGAGCCCTTCGGGGGGCGGGAGGTCCAAGGGGTCGTCCTCTCCGGACAGGAGAGCGGATGCTACCCCGATGAGCTGGAACCGCCAAGCGCCATCCCGCGGGCGCCATCCGGGTGCGCGGCGAGGGGTCGGAGAACGTCTGTGGGTGCCCGGGGTCCAGTGGTCGACAGCAAGAGCTCGTGCTCGGCCAAGACGGTCCGGAGGACGTCCGCGCAGAGCCCGCGTGTCGTGAACGTGACGAAGACCATATCAAGTGCGCCAGGTTTCTCCGGAGCCGAAGGTCATGGGTTCGAGCCCTATCGGGCGTGACAATGAATCAACGACTTACGGCAGGCGATCGAGGCCCCAACCCGGGTTCGAGCGCATGCCGTCGGACAACGGTAGAATCAGGCAAACAGCATGGAGTACCGTTTGCGAAGAGGCGACGAGCCCTTCCGATGGGTGCTGGACTCGGCCGGGCCGAAGTTCGGAACGGCCGGCGTCACGCTAGCGCCAGAGGTCTGGCGCGCTCGTCCGCCCCGCGGACGTCGGCGCGCCGCCCGTTGCGGTCGGCAAGGGAGGCTGCGATGAAGGTCACGAGCCGGCTCACGGGACGGATCGCATTGCTGGGGGCGCTGAGCCTGGTGGGGGCGGCGCGCACGCCCGCCCAGGAAGCGAAAGCCGCCCACGAATGGGACTACGGGCGCGATCTCGGTCCGGGGCATTGGGGAGAGCTGAAGCCCGAGTTCGCGCTGTGCAAGACGGGACATCGCCAGTCCCCGATCGACGTGGAGAAGGTACGGAAGGGCGATCTGCCTTCGCTCGCCTTCGACTACCACCCGTCGCCACTCCGCATCGTAGACAACGGCCACACCATCATGGTCGACTACGCGCCGGGCAGCTTCCTCCGGGTGGGCGACCGACAGTATGCGCTCAAGCAGTTCCACTTCCACCGGCCGAGCGAAGAGAGGATCCACGGCAGACGCTACGAGATGAGCGTCCACCTCGTCCACGCCGATGCGGCCGGACAGCTCGCCGTGGTCGCGATCCTGCTCGAGAATGGCCGGGAGCAACCCCTGCTCCGCGAGCTGTGGAACGATCTCCCGACGGAGAAGGGGAAGGAGGAGGTTCACGCCGACGTCCAGATCGACGTGACACGGCTCCTGCCCTCCGACCGCGGCTACTACACCTTCGAGGGCTCGCTCACGACACCTCCCTGCAGCGAGTCCGTGACGTGGTACGTGCTGAAGCAGCCGGTGTCGGTCTCCACGGAGGAGGTCGAGCGGTTCTCAAAGCTCTACCGCGACAATGCGCGGCCCGTCCAGGCGCTCAACGACCGCGTGGTGAAGGAGACCCGATAGGACGGCAACCCGAGTGGCGACCCAGATCGGGGCGAACCCGACCCTCGGGAAGACGGTTTGCGAGCGGACGTTGCTCGAGCTCGATGTCGAGCCCGAGTGGCGGGTGACGAGCGGCGAGGAGTGGCGCCGACCTTCGACGTCGTCGCGCTGGTGGAGGAGGGAGACGTCTCGCCGGGGGTGCGCGCGCCCATCTCATCGAGGAGGACCGAGCGTGCACGACTTCGACCTCGTCGGACGACGCGCCGTCGTCACGGGAGCGGCCGAGGGATTCGGCCGGGCCATCACCGAGCGCTTTCTCGCGTCGGGGGCGAGCGTCTCGCTCTGGGATCGCGACGCCGAGCGTCTCGCGGCCACGGCCGGGGATCTCGCCGGGCGCGGCACGGTCCACACGGCGGTGATGGACGTTTCGAGCCCGACCGACGTCGACGCGGCCAAGGCGGCGACGCTCGCGGCGTTCTCGGGCATCGACATCCTCGTCGCCAACGCCGGCATCGCCGGCCCGAACCACACGACCTGGGAGTACCCGGTCGAGGAGTGGCGAAGGGTCATCGACGTCGACCTGCTGGGCGTCTACTACTGTTGCCGCGCGGTCGTTCCGGTCATGATCGAGCAGCGGTACGGGCGCATCGTCACGATCGCCTCGGTCGCGGGGAAGGAGGGCAACCCCAATGCCTCCGCCTACAGCGCGGCCAAGGCCGGCGTCATCGCCTTGACCAAGTCGCTCGCCAAGGAGCTGGCCCGGCACGACGTCGCCGTCAACTGCATCACTCCCGCCGCGGCCCGGACCCGGATCTTCGACCAGATGACGTCCGCCCACATCGACTTCATGCTCTCCAAGATTCCCCGGGGACGGTTCCTGAAGGTCGAGGAGCTGGCGTCGCTCGCGACATGGCTCGCCTCCGAGGAGAACGCCTTCTCGACCGGAGCCGTGTTCGACATCAGCGGCGGCCGGTCGGTCTACTGAGGATGCTCTTGGACGGGCCCCCCGGCTTTGGCTAGACTGCCCTCGTGATCCTCGGCATCGACGAGGCCGGTCGGGGTCCCGTCCTCGGGCCGCTCGTGGTGGCGGCGGTGACCCTGCGGCCGCAGCGGGCCGCGGCCCTGACCCGGCGGGGCGTGTGCGATTCCAAGGCGTTCGGCGCGGGGCCCGACGCCCAGGCCCGGAGGGCGGAGCTCGCCGACCATGTCCGTCGCCTTGCCGAGTGGGTGGGGGTCGAGGTGTTCGAGCACGCCGAGGTCGACCGTTACGTCTCCGAGGGCCGTCTCAACGAGCTCGAGCGGCGGGCCGCCCGGGCGCTCATCGCCGGGGCGCCGCCGGCCGGCCGGATCGTGGCCGACGGCATCCAGGTCTTCGGCCCCTTGCGCCGCGAGTACGTCCATCTCGAGGTCTACGACGAGGGCGAGTCCGCCCACGTGGCGGTGGCGGCGGCCTCGATCGTGGCGAAGGACCGCCGCGACCGTCTCTTCGCCGCCATCGCCGAGCACTACCGAGAGGAGTTCGGCGAGGTGAGGGGAGGCGGCTACGTCAACGCGGCCACCGAGGACTTCCTGCGTCGCTATCACGCGCGTTACGGCTGCTTCCCGCGGGAGACGCGGCGGAGCTGGGACTGGAAGGTCCTCGTCGAGCTCGAGCCGCCCCTCCTCCCCCTGTTCGAGCCGCGGACGAGACCGGAGGCCGGATAGGTCCGGCGGCATGATCCCCGCTCTCGCCGCGTCCCTCCTCTCGGCCGCCGCGGCGGCGGCCGGGCCTGCCGTCCGTCCCAACATCGTCTTCATCATGGCGGACGACCACGCCGCCCACGCGATCTCGGCCTACGGCTCGCGGGTCAACGAGACCCCGAACCTCGACCGGCTGGCCCGGGAGGGGATCGCTCTTCCACAACGCCTTCGTCACGAACTCGATCTGCACGCCGAGCCGGGCATCGATCCTGACCGGCACCTACTCCCACAAGAACGGCGTCCCCGTCTTCAACCGCTTCGACGGCTCGCAGCCGACGGTGGCGAAGCTGCTCCAGGCCGCCGGCTACCACACCGGGCATGATCGGCAAGTGGCACCTGGGCAGCGATCCCGACGGCTTCGACTCCTGGGAGATCCTGCCCGGCCAGGGCGTCTACGACGATCCGGTGCTCTACACCGCGACCGGCGAGAAGACCTACTCCGGACGCTACGTCACCGACGTGATCACGGACCTGGCGATCGAGTTCATCCGGAACCGACCGAAGGACCAGCCCTTCTTCCTGATGTGCCACCACAAGGCCCCGCACCGGGAGTGGACGCCGGACGAGCGGCACCGCCTGATGTTCGAGGGGCGGACGATCCCCGAGCCGGCGACGCTGTGGGACGACTACGCCACGCGCACGGACGCCCTCCACGAGAACCAGCAGCGCGTGGCCGACGATCTGACCCGCCGCGACTTGAAGCTCGAGCCGCCGCCCGGGCTGACGGCGCAGGAGCGGGAGGCGTGGCTCGCCGTCAAGCCGGCCGAGGTGACGCTCACCGTGGACGGTCGGAGGAGGACGCTCGTCGGCCGAGGACCTCGCCCGCTGGAAGTACCAGCGCTACATGCAGGACTATCTCGCCTGCGTGCAGTCGATCGACGACAACGTGGGGCGGCTCCTCGACTTCCTGAAGGAGAGCGGCCTCGAGCGGGACACGATCGTCATCTACACGTCCGACCAGGGCTTCTTCCTGGGCGACCACGGCCTCTACGACAAGCGCTTCATGTACGAGGAGAGCCTGCGCATGCCGTTCCTCGTCCGCTGGCCGGCGGTCGTCCGCGCCGGGCTCGCGGGCCGAGGCCATGGCCCTCAACGTGGACTTCGCCCCGACCTTCCTCGACGGCGGCCGGGGTGGCCGTGCCCGCCTCGATGCAGGGCCGCAGCCTCCTGCCGCTCCTCCGCGGCGAGACGCCCGCGGACTGGCGGACGGCGATCTACTATCGCTACTACCACGACCCCGGCCACCACAACACGCGCGCCCACTACGGCGTCCGGACGGCCACCCACAAGCTCATCTACTTCTGGAAGAAGGACCAGTGGGAGCTGTTCGACCTGCGGAGCGACCCGCCGGAGCTGCGCAACCTCTACGGCCAGCCGGGCCAGGAGGCGGTCACCGCGGAGCTCAAGGCGACCCTCGCGCGGCTGCGGAGCGAGCTCCAGGACGACGACCGCTTCGCCGACGAGCAGCCCCCGGCCGGGGTGGACGGCTCGGTGGCGGCCCTCAGGGGGAGGTGACCCGCGTTCCCGCCTAGCCTCCGTCCTCGCCGTCGTCCGGATGCCGATCCTCGCCCGCGGGCACGAGAGCCGGCGCCCCGGAGAGCCGGAAGCCGGGGCCCGAGCGAACGAAGCCGGCTTCGGCGAGGTACGGCGCGAGCGGGCTCTCGGCGAGGGCCGTTCCCTCGCCCACGGCCCAGCCGAGGGCCGAGCGGCCGGTGGCCTCGCACCAGCGGACGCAGCGCCCGCGCGGCGGCGGCGCCGCAGACGCGACCGCGCCGGCTCGTCGTCGGGCAGGAGCGGCCGTGACCTGACGCGCGCCCCGGCTCACCACCGCGGCGACGGCGCCGTCCACGAGGACGACGTGCGGGCCCGCGGCGCGGGCGAGGCGCGCGTCCTCCGTCTTCGGCCACGCGAGCGCCGCGCCGTAGGGGTTCGCGGGATCGGCCGCGGCGAGGACGACGGCCCGCGGCGTGTCGGGGTCGGGCTCGCGCAGCGCCCGCAGCCGGTCGAGGGCGCCCGGGTCGGCGAACTGCAGGCCGCCGAGGCCGGCCACGAAGTAGCCGCGGCGGATGCGGCCGGCCTCCTCGAGGGCCTTCAGCACCGGGTAGACCGCCGAGAAGCCCCCCGGCACTTCCTCGAACGCGACCGCGTCGCGCGTGAGGACGCCGTGACGCTTGAGGAGCTGCTCGGCGAGGGCCTTCATCCTCTCGGTGGGGCTCGGGGCCCGGCGCGGCGGCGGGCAGCAGGCTCCAGCGGCCCACGACCGAGGGCGGGACCTGCCGGCGCGAGCGGAAGCTCGCCACGCGGCGTCTGCGCTCCGCCCGGACCGCGTGCGCCGCGAGGAAGGCGCGGAGCGCCTCCGGCGTGTCGTTCGTGACCTCGCCCGCCCAGGCCAGGTCCCAGAGCGCGTCCAGCACCGGCCGCGCGAGCCCGCCCCCGGCCGCGTCGAGGATCTCGCCGAAGAAGGACGCCCCGTGGCGGGCGAGGTGCTCGCGGATCCGCTCGTGGACGTCGCCTTCGGCGGCTCGGGCCGCGGCCGGCAGGAGGAGCGGGAGGTCGTCGGCCAGGAAGAGCGCGAGGCGGCCGTCGCGATCGCCCGAGCGCGCCGAGGCCGACCCAGACCACCTCGCCGGCCGCGGAGAGCGTGTCGAGGTCCTCGGGCCGGTAGCCGGGGAGGCGCGCGGGCAGGACGTCCCGCTCGAGGATCGACGCGGGGAGCGCCGCGCCCTGCAGCTGCTCGACCACGTCGAGGAGCGCGTCGGGGCCGCGGCGCGTGGCGGGCGCGGTGGCGACGCCCTGCCAGTCCGCGAGCAGCCGCGCGAGGGCCGTCGGCTCGGCCGGCTCGACCTGCTTGCGCAGCGCGGCGAGCGAGCGGCGGCGGAGCGTGGCGAGCACGTCCGCCCCGCACCACTCGCGGCCGCTGCCCCCGGGCCGGAACTCGCCCTCGAGGACGCGGCCGTCCTTCGCGAGCTCGGCGAGGGCGGCGAGGACCGGCGCCTCGCCCGTCGCGAAGCGCCGGGCGACGTCGGCCGCGGTGAACGGCCCGTGCGTGCGCGCGTAGCGCGAGACGACGTCGCGGAGCGCGTGCGGCCTGCGGCTCGAGGAAGGCGGCGGGGAGGCCCGGCGGCGGGGCGACGCCGAGCGCGTCGCGCAGGCGCCCGGCGTCCTCGGCGGCGGCCCAGCGCTCCTCGCCGGCGACGTGGACCCGGATCGCCCGGCGCTCCCGCTCGAGCGCTTCGAGCCAGGCCTGCGCGGCCGCGGCGGCGTCGCCGTCCGGCGAGCGGCCGCACGCGGGCCGCCACCTCGTCCGCGAGAGGTCGCCGAGGCGCAGCAGCAGGTCGTGGAGCCGCTCGGGGCTCGTGGCCTGGTGGGCGCGCGTCGAGGCACTGGAGCGCGATCTCCAGCTCGGCGAGGGCGCGGCGGTCGAGGAGCTCCCGCAGCTCCGCCTCGCCGAGCAGCTCGCGCAGCTGGGCCTGGTCCACGGCCAGGGCCTGGGCGCGCCGCTCGGCGAGCGGCGCGTCGCCCTCGTAGAGGTAGTTGGCGACGTAGCCGAAGAGGAGCGACGCCGAGAAGGGCGACGGGGCCTGCGTGTCCACGGTGACGAGGCGGATCTCGCGGCGCCGCACGCGCGAGGCGATCTCCACGAGCCCCGGCAGGTCGAAGACGTCGTGCAGGCACTCGCGGTAGGCCTCGAGCACGATCGGGAAGGACGGGTAGCGCGCGGCCACCTGCAGCAGGTCGTGGGCGCGCTTCCTCTGCATCCAGAGCGGCGTCCGCTGCCCCGGCCGGCGGCGCGGGCAGGAGGAGCGCCCGGGCCGCCGCCTCGCGGAAGCGCGCGGCGAAGAGGCTCGTCCCGCCCAGCTCGCGCACCACGAGGTCCTCGATCTCCTCGGGCTCGGGCAGGAGGTCCGCGGCCTCCGGCGGGCGCTCGCGCTCGGGCAGGCGGAGGACGATCCCGTCGTCGCTCCAGATCGACTCGACCTCGGCCTCGCCCGCCTGCCGCAGCCGCGCCTCGAGCGCGGTCGCCCACGGCGCGTGGACGCGCCCGCCCCAGGGCGAGAGGAGGCAGAGCCGCCAGTCCCCCATCTCGTCGCGCGTCCGCTCGAGGACGATCGTGCGGTCGTCGGGCAGGACGCCGGTCGCCTCGCGCTGGTCCTCGAGGTAGGCGAGGAGGTTCTGCGCGGCCAGCGGGTCGAGGTCGTGGTCCCGCTGCAGGCGCTCGGTCGCCTCGTCCCGCGTCGCCGCGAGGAGCTCGCGGGTGAGGCGGCCGATCGCGCGGCCCATCTCGACGGGGCGCCCGCCGCGGTCGGCCTTCCAGAACGGCATCTTCCCCGGCTCGCCGGGGGCGGGCACGACGAGCACGCGGTCGCGCGTGATCTCGGTGATCCGCCAGCTCGAGGCGCCCGAGGACGAAGACCTCGCCGGCGCGGCTCTCGAAGACCATCTCCTCGTCGAGCTCGCCCACGCGCTTGCCGCCGCCCTCCGCCGTCGGCGAGGAAGACGCCGTAGAGGCCGCGGTCGGGGATGGTGCCGGCGTTCTGGACGACGAGCCGCTGCGTGCCCTCGCGGGGCTTCACGACCCCGCGGAGGCGGTCCCAGACGACGCGCGGCCGCAGCTCCGCGAACTCGTCGGAGGGGTAGCGGCCGGAGAGCATGTCGAGGACGCCCTCGAACTGGCGCGCGGCCGAGGCGCGGAGAAGGGTGCCGCGCGGCGGACGAGGGCGTAGAGGTCGTCCACCTTCCGCTCGCCGAGGGCGACCATCGCCACGAGGTGCTGGGCGAGGACGTCGAGCGGGTTCTGGGGGACGCGCGTCTCCTCGACCGCGCCCTCCTTCATCGCCTTCGTGATCGCGGCGCTCGCGAGGAGGTCGCCGCGGTACTTCGGGAAGATGACGCCGCGCGAGACCGCCTCCACCTGGTGGCTCGCCCGCCCGATCCGCTGCATCCCGCTCGCGACCGAGGTCGGCGTCTCGATCTGGACCACGAGGTCGACGGCCCCCATGTCGATCCCGAGCTCGAGCGACGAGGTGGCGACGAGGGCGGGGAGGCGGCCGGCCTTGAGCGCGTCCTCGATCAGCGAGGCGCTGGTCGCGGGCGATCGAGCCGTGGTGGGCGCGGGCGATCTCCTCGCCCGCCAGCTCGTTGAGGGCGGCGGCCAGGCGCTCGGCGAGGCGCCGGCTGTTCACGAAGAGGATCGTCGAGCGGTGGGCGCGCACGAGCTCGAGGAGGCGCGGGTGGATGGCGGGCCAGATCGACCGCCGCGGGAGGACGCTGGCCGGGCCCTCGGGGATCTCGTCGGCCGCGGGCTCGATCGGCCTCCCCGAGGCGGGCCATGTCCTCGACCGGCACCTCGACCCGCAGGTCGAAGGCCTTCTTCGCCCCGGCGTCGACGATCGTCACCGGCCGCGGCTTCCAGGCCCGCAGGCCCTCGCCGCCGCCGAGGTAGCGCGCCACCTCCTCGAGCGGCCGCTGCGTCGCCGAGAGGCCGATCCGCTGGAGCGGCCGCCGCGCCGACCTCCTCCAGCCGCTCGAGCGAGAGCGCGAGGTGCGCCCCGCGCTTCGTCCCCACGAGGGCGTGGATCTCGTCCACGATCACGGTGTCGACCGACTCCAGGAACGCCCGCGCCCGCGAGGTGAGGACGAGGAAGAGCGACTCCGGCGTCGTGATCAGGATGTCCGGGGGGTGCCGGAGCATCCGCGCCCGCTCCTCGGACGGCGTGTCGCCGGTGCGGATCGCGACCTCGGGGAGGTGCACCGCCTCGCCGCGCCGGCCCGCCACGCGGGCGATGCCGGCGATCGGGGTCCGCAGGTTGCGCTCGACGTCGACCGCGAGGGCCTTGAGCGGCGAGACGTAGACGACGCGGCAGCGCTCGGCCTTCGGCGGGACCGGCGCGAACATCAGCCGGTCGATCGCGGCGAGAAAGGCGGCGAGCGTCTTGCCCGAGCCGGTGGGCGCGAAGACGAGGGCGCTCTCCCCCTTCGCGATCGCCGCCCAGCCGAGCCGCTGCGCCTTCGTGGGGGCGGCGAAGGTGTCGGCGAACCACTCCCGGACCGCGGGCTGGAACGGCAGGTCGGGCGGGCGGGGGCTCACTCGCCCATCATAGAGGAGCGAGTGGACACGAGAGGGCCAGTCGGCCTTCCCACGGCGCTCGGCAGAATCTTCGTGCTACCCTCGCTCCCCGAGAAGGGGAGGCGGCGTGAGCGCGAGACGCGGGGCAGCGGTCGCTGTGGTGGCACTCGTGGCGGTCGGCTGCGGCGGCGGCTCGAGCCCCACCGCGACGGCCACCCCGCCGGCGTCCGGCGGCAGCGCGAAGCTCGTCGTCCTCGACGCGGGCAACTTCGACTCTCTCGTGCTCGGGGCCACCCGGCCGAGCCTCGTCAAGTTCCAGTCGCCGACCTGACCGTACTGCCAGGCGATGGTTCCCATCGTCACGCAGCTCGCCATCGACTTCGACGGCCGGGCCCTCGTCGGCACCGTCGACGTCAACACGCAGGGCTCCCTCACCCAGGCCTACGGGGTGCGCTCGGTCCCGACCTTCGTCTTCTTCAAGGACGGCCGCGAGGTGTCGCGGCAGAGCGGGACGACGACGTACGCGGACCTCGCCGGCAAGCTCCAGGCGCTCCTCGCCACACCGTGAGACGGCTGCTGCCGGTCCTCGGCGTCTCCCTCGCCCTCTCGGCGGCGGTCCTCCTCGCGCCCGTCGGCCCCCGCGGCGACGCCGGTCCCGACGCCGGAGTCCGTGCTCGGCTTCGTGCCCGGCGAGGACCGGAAGCTCGCCGACTGGGCGCAGGTGCTCGCCTACCTGAGGGCGCTCGACGCCGCCTCCGACCGCGTGAGCGTCGAGGAGGTCGGGAAGACGACGGAGGGCCGCCCGTTCGTCATCGTCACCGTCACGTCGGAGGCGAACCACGCGCGGCTCGAGGAGATCCGGCGGGCGAACGCGCGGATCGCCGATCCGCGCGGCCTCGGCGAGGAGGAGGCGGAGCGCCTCGTCGCGGGACGGGAAGGCGATCGTGGCCATGGCGCTTCTCGATCCACTCGACGGAGGTGGGGGGCACGCTCGCCTCGCTGCGCCTCCTCCACCACCTCGCGTCGAGCGACGATCCTCGAGTGCGGGCGATGCTCGACGGGACGGTGCTTCTCGTGCTGCCCTCGCACAACCCCGACGGGACCGACCTCGTCGCCGAGTGGTACCGCCGGCAGCTCGGAACGCCGTTCGAGGGGACGTCCCCCCCGGTGCTGTACCACCCCTACGTCGGCCACGACAACAACCGCGACTGGTACATGTTCACGCAGCCGGAGACGCGGCTCACCGTCCGGCACCTGTACCACCGCTGGCACCCGCAGATCGTCCACGACGTGCACCAGATGGGCTCGCGGGGAGCGCGCCTCTTCGTCCCGCCCTACGCGGACCCCTGGGAGCCGAACGTGGACGGCGCCCTCGTCGCCGCCGCCAACGCGCTCGGGTCGCACGTCGCCTCGCGCCTCACCACCGGCGGGCGGACGGGCGTCGTCACCGGGGCGATCTTCGACGCCTGGACCCCGGGCCGCGCCTACCCGCACACCCACGGCGGGGTCCGCCTCCTCTCCGAGACGGCCTCCGCGCGGCTCGCCACGCCGATCGAGGTGAAGCCGGACGAGCTCGAGCGGCGGGCTCCGGCTACGATCCCCGCGCCGCCTCCGCGAACTTCCCGGCGCCCTGGCCGGGAGGGACCTGGCGGCTGGCCGACGTCGTGGAGACGCAGCTCCAGACCTCGCTCGCCATCCTCGAGCACGCGGCGGCGAACCGGGAGCACTGGCTGCGCACGGCCCTCGCCGTGAATCGCCGGGCGATCGCTGCGGACCGAGCCTTTCGCCTTCGTCGTGCCGGCGGGGCAGCGCGACCCCTCGGCCGTCGCCCGGCTGCGTCGAGGTGCTGCGGCTGGGCGAGGTGGAGGTCCACCGCGCCCGGGCGCCGTTCGACGGCCGGCGGGCGCCGCTACGAGGCGGGAAGCTGGGTCGTCCGGATGCAGCAGCCGGCGAGCGGCTTCGCGAAGACGCTCCTCGAGCGGCAGCGCTACCCCGACCTGCGGGAGTACGCGAGCGATCAGCCCCGGCGCCCGTACGACGTCACCGCCCACACGCTGCCGCTGCTCCTCGGCGTCGAGGTGGACGCGGTCAGGGCGCCGTTCGAGGCCGCGCTCGAGCCGGTCGAGGAGCGTGGCGTGTCGTCCCTGGCCGCGTCGAGGGAGGCGGCCCGCGCTTCGCCCTCGGCCACGCGAGCGGGGACCTCGTCGCCCTGTCTCGCCTGCTGGAGCGAAGCGTGGACGTGCGCTGGGCGCTCGAGCCGTTCACCGACGCCGCTCGCTCGTTCCCGGCCGGGACGCTGCTCGTTCCCGCCTCGGCACGGTCGCCTCGTCGCGTCGCTGGCGAGCGAGCTGGGCGTCGTGGCGCGGGCCGTCCGGGCCGAGCCGCGGGCGCTCCGGCTGCGGCGGCCGCGGGTGGGCCTCTACCGGTCCTGGGTCCCGTCGATGGACGAGGGCTGGACCCGGTTCGTCTTCGAGAAGGAGGTCGGCGTCGCGGTACCGGAGAGCTCCACGACCGCGAGGTGCGGGCGGGGCGTCTGCGCGAGCGCTTCGACGCCATCGTGCTCCCGGACCAGCCGCCCGGCGCCCTCCTGAACGGCCACGCGCACGGGACGATGCCGGAGGAGTACACCGGCGGCCTCGGCGCGGAGGGGACGGCCGCGCTCCGGGCCTTCGTCGAGGCCGGAGGCACGCTCGTGGCGCTCGACTCGGCGTCCGGCTTCGCGATCGCTCAGCTCCGCCTGCCCGTGAAGGACGCCCTCGCCGGCGTCGATCCCGCCGCCTTCTTCTGCCCCGGCTCGATCCTGAAGGTGCGGACGGACGCGGCCCACCCCCTGGCCCACGGCCTCCCGGAGACGACGCCCGTCTGGTTCGAGGGGTCGCCCGCCTTCGAGGTGGAGAGGGGCACGGTCGTCGCGCGCTACGCGGACGAGGACCCGCTCCTCTCCGGGTGGCTCCTCGGGGGCGACCGGCTGAAAGGCAAGGCCGCGCTCGTGGAGGTGCCGCTCGGGAGGGGGCGCGTCGTCCTCTTCGGCTTCCGGCCGCACTACCGCGCGCAGAGCCGCGTGACCTACGCGGCTCTCCTGAACGCGCTCTACCTCTCCGCCGCCGAGCCCTGAGGAGCGGGGCGCCCGTACTTCGCGAGCGCCTTGCGCACACGGTCGATCGGGATCGCCTCCACCGTCCGACCGGAGCCGGTCACCGTCGTGGCGCGCAGGAGGGCGTTGAGCACGGCCTCCTCGGTCGCCTCCAGGGCGGCCTGGAAGAGCGGCGAGAGAGCCTCCGAGGGCAGGAGCGTCCGCTGGCGGGGCTGCTCCTCGGCGTGCCGCACCCGCAGGCCCTCCGCCGTCGAGAAGGCGATCGCGAAGTCGCCGCTGCCGTTGCTGAAGGACGACCCCGTGCGGGCGAGGCCGAAGAGGGCCCGGGCCGCGAGCCGCTCGAGGTCGTGCGCGGCAGAGCGGAGCGTCGGTCGCGACCACGATCATGCAGGAGCCGTCGGCGCGACCTTCGGAGCGTGCGGTGTCGGCCGCGGCCTCCAGCGGAGAGAAGGCGTATCGCCCCAGCTCGCGCCCCACCGGTACGCCGTCCATCGTGAGGACGCCGCCGAAGTTCGCCTGGACGAGGACCCCCAGCGTGTGGCCCCCGAACCGCTCGGGCAGGCGCCTCGACGCGGTGCCGATGCCGCCCTTCCAGCCGAAGGCGACGGTGCCGGTGCCGGCGCCGACCGAGCCCTCCGCCACGGGCCCTCCGGTCGCGGACCGGATCGCGGCGACGACGTGCTCCCGGCGCACGGGAAGGGAGCGGATGTCGTCGAGCCCGCCGTCGTTCGTCTCGCCCACGAGGGCGTTCACCGAGCGCACGCCGTCGTTGCCGGGCTGGGCGAGCGTCCAGGCCACGACGGCCTCGACGGCGGTCCCCACCGCGAGCGTGTTCGTGAGGACGATCGGCGTCTCGATCGTGCCGAGCTCGCGCACCTGGGTGGAGCCCGCCAGCTTCCCGAACGCGTTGCC
Source organism: uncultured Acidobacteriota bacterium (assembly GCA_963697835.1). Classification (GTDB taxonomy): domain Bacteria; phylum Acidobacteriota; class Vicinamibacteria; order Fen-336; family Fen-336; genus DATBSL01. The sequence continues at coordinate 305,160 of CAVOPG010000004.1, forward strand.
GACGAACACGGCTCCCGGGACCTTCTCCTGGAAGAGGTTCCCGCCGTGGGGCAGGACGGCGGTGACTCCGGTGCGGACGTTCTCGCCCTCGACGAGCGTCGTCTGGCCGACGCGGACGCCGGCGACGTCCGTGATCGCGTCCAGGGGGCCGGGCGGGAAGACGCCGGGGGCGAGGCCGAGGTCGCGAGCGCGAGGCCGGGGCTCGGGCAGGCTCCACGCGACGGCGCGGGCGCGGTACTCGGCGTCCGGCAGCTGCACGAGGACCGGTCGCGCCGCGGGGTCGAGCCAGCGCAACAGGCGCTCCATCGGCTGGGGCTCGAAGGCGGTGCAGCCCGCGGTCGTGGCCTCGGGCCCCGCGCGCAGGTGCAGGAAGATGCAGCTCCCGCCGCCAGGGACGACCGGCGCGTCGTTGTGGCCCACCCAGACGACGAGACGATAGAGCTCGTCCTTCCGAAGCATGTCCTCGGCCGACGACCAGTCTCTCTTCGTCCGCCTTTCGTCGGTGAGCTGGTTGTAGTGGGCGGCGCGCGCGTCGTCGACACAGCGCAGCGTGGCCGTCGCCTCGCGGTACGGCATGCGGGTGCCGGCGGGTGCCGCCTTCGCGTAGCCGGTGACGAGGCGCAGGTCGAAGACGCCGGCCGGCGACTTGCCGTCGCCCTCGCGCTTCTCGGGGCCCGGGAGCCCGCCCGGATGGAGGCCCCTCCCCCACGCGAGGCCCGTGCGCCCGAGCGAGGCCTCGATGGGCGCGCCGACCGACGCCCACGGGGTGTCCTTCGAGGGCCGCTCGCATGCCTGCAGCATGGCCCGCGGCGCGTCCCAATTCGCGCTCACCGAGAGGACCATCTGCCGGCTCTCGTCCGGCACGGGAGACGCGGCCGCGACGAGCACGGCGAGCACGAGCACGGGATCAGGCCCTCTCGGGCGGGTGGTGCCGCGTGATCAGCAGGTCGTAGACGAATCCGCCCAGGAGCGCTCCGAGGCACGGGGCCACGATCGGCACCCACCACCAGCCGCCGCCGGCGCGAAAGACCTCGCTCGCCCCACCCGGCGATGAAAGTGAAGAGCCTCGGGCCGAGGTCGCGCGCGGGGTTGATGGCGTAGCCCGCGTTGAAGCCGAACGTCATTCCGATCAGCACGACGAGCGCTCCCACGAGGACGGGCCCGGCCGAGGCGGGGCCGGCGTTCCTTCGGTCGCCGATCGCGAAGATCCCGAGCATCAGGAGCGCGGTGCCCACGACCTGGTCCACGAAGCCGCCGGGGACGGCGCTCAGGAACGGCTGCGGGTACGTGGCGAAGATGCCGGCCGTGGCGAGGGGCCCCGCGACGTGGCGCGCCCCGCCGTCGAAGTGGTCGAAGGCCTCGCGGTACGTCGCGAAGGTCAAGGCGGCTCCCGCGAACGCCCCGACGAGCTGCGCGAGGACGAAAGGCCCGACCTTGCGCCACGGAAAGCCGCGAAAGGCGGCGAGCGCGAGGGTGACGGCGGGGTTGAGGTGTGCCCCGGAGACACCGGCCGAGGCGTAGATACCCATGGTCACGGCGAGGCCCCACGCGAGGTGGATCGCGAGCGGCGAGCCGGCGCTGCCCCCGCTCAGGACGAACTGCGCCACTGAGGCGGTGCCGAACGCGAGGAGGACGAAGGTGCCGAGAAGCTCGGCCGCCGCTTCCCGCCAGGTTCCGCGGAACATTGGCGGATTATAGGGGCGTCGCGCCGCGCGATCCTGCTCTGCTCCCGGTTTGAAATCCCGCGGGCCTTTGGCTAGGATGGAAGCCCGTCGTTGGGAGATCGTCCAACGGTAGGACACATGGCTCTGGACCATGGAATCGGGGTTCGAATCCCTGTCTCCCAGCCACACCCGACTACCACTGAATGTGTTTGGCGTCGCTCCGGACCCATGCTATAGTCCTTTCGTTCTCGCACCCTGAACTTCCCTAGCTGAGCTCGGGGCCGTTCGCCCCGGTGCTGACCCTCCTCCAGGCTTGACCGGTGGCATCCGCACTCGCGGCTGGCGGCGTTTCGACCGCGAGGGGCGGGTAACGGCTTCGCGTGGGGCGCTCGGGGTGCGCGAAGGCGAGAGAAGAGGAGGCGGGCCGATGCGATTCGTCTATCTGGTGCTGTCGCTGTTGCCCACCGCGGCGGTGGTGACCCTCGCGTGGTTCGTGGTGCGCGCGATCTCGGTCCGCGTCGTCTGGCGCGAGGGAGACGGCCGCCCGATGAACGACAAGCCGGTCTGAGGCGCTCGGCCCGCGGCGGCGTCTATACTGCGCCGCGTGCCCGCTCGTTCCCCGGACGCCGTTCGGGCGCTGCTCTCCCGGCCGGCCGAAGAAGCCGCCCGTCGCCTGATCGGTTGCATCCTCCTGCGCCGCGGGCGCGGGCGGACGCTCGCGGCGCGCATCGTCGAGACCGAGGCCTACCTCGGCGCGTCTGATCCCGCGGCCCACGTCTACCGCGGCCGTACCCCGCGCACCGAGCCTCTCTTCGGCCCGCCCGGCACCCTCTACGTGTACTTCGTCTACGGCATGCACCACTGCCTCAACGTGGCGGTGGACGGCCCCGGCGTCGCGGGCTGCGTTCTCATCCGCGCGGCCGAGCCGCTCCCGGGAAGCGGCCTCGCGATTGACGCCTGCCGTGGCCCCGGGAGGCTGTGCCGCGCGCTCGCGATCGACACGCGGCTCTCGGGGCGACACCTCTTCGAGAGGGGGGCCCCGCTGACGCTGCGGGCAGGGCGACCGGCCCGGAGGGTCGCGGTGTCGCGCCGGATCGGGATCCGCCACGCCGCGGAGCGGAGGCTCCGCTTCTACGACGCGGATAGCCCCGCCGTCTCGGCCGCTCCCCGCGCTGGTATAAGCTCTGGTGCTGCCCAGCGGAGAGGAAAGCCATGAAGACCGATGCGTTCGGCGCCCGTGCGACCCTCGACACCGGCTTCGGCCGGGCCGTGCTCTACCGCCTCGCCGCCCTCGAGGAAGCAGGAGTCGCCCCCGGGCTCGCCCGGCTGCCGTTCTCGATCAAGGTGCTTCTCGAGGCGGTGCTGCGGAGCGTGGACGGTGAGCTCGTCACCGCGGACGACGTCAAGAACCTCGGCGCCTGGAACGCCAAGGCACCTCTGGACGTCGAGCTGCCCTTCCTGCCCGCGCGGGTGATCCTCCAGGACTTCACCGGAGTCCCCGCGGTGGTGGACCTCGCTTCGATGCGGGCGGCAGTCGTGCGCCTCGGCGCCGACCCGAAGAAGATCAACCCCCTCGTCCCCGTGGACCTCGTGGTGGACCACTCGGTGCAGGTCGACGTGTTCGGCTCGCCCGACGCCCTGCGGAGGAACGCCGAGATCGAGTTCGAGCGGAACCGCGAGCGGTACGAGTTCCTGCGCTGGGGGCAGAAGGCGTTCGCCGGCTTCCGGGTGGTTCCTCCCGCGACCGGCATCGTCCACCAGGTGAACCTCGAGTACCTGGCGAAGGGCGTGCTGCTGAAGAGCGAGGGCGGTATTACCCTCGCCCTGCCCGACACGGTCGTCGGCACCGACTCCCACACCACGATGATCAACGGCCTCGGCGTCCTCGGCTGGGGGGTGGGCGGGATCGAGGCCGAGGCGGCCATGCTCGGCCAGCCGCTCTACATGGTGACCCCGCAGGTGGTGGGCTTCCGCCTCGCCGGGAAGCTCCGCGAGGGCACGACCGCGACCGACCTCGTCCTCACCGTGACCCAGATGCTCCGGAAGAAGGGCGTCGTCGAGAAGTTCGTGGAGTTCTTCGGCCCCGGGCTCGCGGAGATGAGCCTGGCCGACCGCGCCACGATCGCGAACATGGCCCCCGAGTACGGGGCCACCTGCGGCTTCTTCCCGGTGGACGACGAGACGCTCGCCTACCTGCGAAAGACCGGTCGCAGCCCGGCCGAGGTGGACCTCGTCGAGCGCTACACGAAGGAGCAGGGCCTCTTTCGCACCGCCGCGACGCCCGAGCCCGTCTTCACCGACGCCCTGGAGCTCGACCTCGCGACGGTCGAGCCGAGCCTTGCCGGGCCGAAGCGCCCCCAGGACCGCGTCGCCCTCTCGCAGATGAGGTCGTCGTTCCGCAAGGCCCTCACCGCCCCCGTGAAGGAGCGCGGGTTCGGCCTCCCCGAGGGCGAGACCGGCAAGTCGGTGGCCTTCGAGATCCGCGGCCTCAAGGGCGAGCTGCGGCACGGCTCGGTCGTGATCGCGGCGATCACGAGCTGCACCAACACCTCCAACCCGTCGGTGATGCTGGGCGCCGGCCTCCTGGCGCGCAAGGCCGTCCGCCGCGGCCTGCGCGTCCCCGCTCACGTCAAGACGAGCCTCGCCCCGGGCTCGAAGGTCGTCACCGAGTACCTCAGGAAGGCGGGTCTGCTGCCCGACCTCGAGGCGCTGGGGTTCCACGTCGTGGGCTACGGATGCACGACGTGCATCGGCAACAGCGGCCCGCTCCCGGCCGAGGTACGAAAGGCGGTGAACGACGGGAAGCTCGTGGCCGCGGCCGTGCTCTCCGGCAACCGCAACTTCGAGGGCCGGGTGAACCCGGACGTGAAGGCCAACTACCTCGCGTCGCCGCCGCTCGTGGTGGCGTACGCCCTCGCCGGCACGACCGACGTCGACCTCGCGACCGAGCCGATCGGCACCGGGGTGGACGGAGCTCCGGTCCGGCTCGCCGACATCTGGCCGAGCCAGAAGGAGGTGGCCGCGCTCGAGGCCGAGATCGGGGCGGAGATGTTCCAGGCGAGCTACGGGAACGTGTTCGACGGCAACCCCGACTGGAACGCGATTCCGGTGGCGGGAGGCGAGCTCTTCGGCTTCCGCGAGGACTCGACCTACATCCAGGAGCCTCCCTTCTTCCAGGGGCTGACCCGGGAAGTGCCCCCGCTCACCGACATCGTGGGCGCGCGCGTCCTCGCCGTCCTCGGCGACTCGGTGACGACCGACCACATCTCGCCGGCCGGCGACATCGCCCTCGTCTCCCCCGCCGGGCGCTTCCTCGTGGCGAAGGGAGTCGAGAAGAAGGACTTCAACTCCTACGGCTCGCGACGGGGGAACGACCGGGTCATGGTGCGAGGTACCTTCGCGAACGTCCGTCTCAAGAACGCGATGGTGCCGGGGGTCGAGGGCGGGGTGACGGTGCACGTCCCCTCGGGCGAGCGGATGGACGTCTACGACGCCGCCGAGCGGTACAAGGCGGAGAAGACGCCGCTCGTGGTGATCGCGGGCAAGGAGTACGGCAGCGGCTCCTCGCGCGACTGGGCGGCCAAGGGGACGCTCCTCCTCGGGGTACGCGCGGTGATCGCGGAGAGCTACGAGCGCATCCACCGGTCGAACCTCGTGGGCATGGGCATCCTGCCGCTGCAGTTCAAGCCGGGCGAGAACGCCGAGTCGCTGGGGCTCAGCGGCCGGGAGACGCTGACGATCCGCGGCCTCGCCGGCGAGATCAAGCCGCGGCAGGGCGTGACGGTCGAGGTGAGGCGCGAGGACGGCTCGACGTCGTCCTTCACCGTGACCGCCCGCCTCGACACGCCGGTGGACATCAACTACTACCGGAACGGCGGCATCCTGCAGACCGTGCTCAGGAAGATGGTGGGCTGAGCGCGTGCCACGGCTGACCTTCCTCGGCGCCGCGCGGACGGTGACGGGGTCGCAGTACCTCCTCGAGGGGGGCGGGCGGCGGCTCCTCGTGGACTCCGGCCTGTTCCAGGGCGAGAAGGAGCTGCGCCTCCGCAACTGGGCGGAGCCGGAGTTCGACCCGGCGCAGGTCGATGCGATGGTCCTCACCCACACCCACCTCGACCACATCGGCCGCGTGCCGCGCCTCGTCAAGCAGGGCTTCCAGGGTCCCGTCTACTGCACGCCGCCCACGCGGGAGCTGGCCGAGATCCTCCTGCTCGACGCCGCGCACCTGCAGCTGGAGGACGCCGCCTACCTGAACCGCAAGGGCCTCACCAAGCACACGCCGGCGCTGCCGCTCTTCGACGAGACGGACGTGAACGAGGCCATGGAGCTCTTCCGTCCCGTGCCCCTCGGCCGGCCGCAGGAGGTGAACCACGCGTTCTCGTTCGCCTACCGCGACGCCGGCCACCTCCTCGGCGCGGCGTCCGCCGAGGTGCGGGTGCGCGAGGAGGGGCGCGAGACCCGCGTCCTCTTCAGCGGCGACGTGGGTCGCTTCGACGCCGTCCTGACCAAGGACCCCGATCTCGCCGGGGACGCCGACTACCTCGTCGTCGAGAGCACGTACGGGAACCGCACGCACCCGGACCTGCCGGTCCTGGACCAGCTGGAGGGGGTGCTCAAGAGGACCTTCGCCCGGGGCGGCGTGCTCCTGATCCCGGCCTTCGCGGTGGGCCGGGCGCAGCAGATGATCTACCTCATGGACCAGCTGGTGACGGAGGGCCGGGTGCGCGCCTTCCCGATCCACGTGGACAGCCCGATGGCGATCGACGCCACCCGCATCTACGCGGCCCACCCCGAGGGCTCGAGGGTGAGCCTCAACAACATCGGCGGACGCAGCCTCCTCCACGGCAAGTGGATCCACCTGCACCGCACGCGCGCCGAGTCCGAGGCCCTCAACACGGTGAAGGGGCCGGCGGTCATCATCTCCTCGAGCGGCATGCTCGCCGGCGGCCGCATCCTCCATCACTGCCGGGTGCGCCTCCCCCACCCCGAGAACACGCTCCTCATCACCGGCTACCAGGCGGCGGGGACGCTGGGGCGGGCCCTTCTCGACGGCGCCCACGTGGTGCGCATCCACAAGGGGGACGTGCCGGTGCTGGCCGAGGTCCGCGACCTGAAGGGCCTCTCCGGACACGCCGACGCGGGCGAGATGATGCGGTGGCTCTCCGGCGTGCGGACGGCCCCCAAGGCGGTGTTCGTCACCCACGGCGAGGCGGAGGCGGCCGCCGCCCTCGCGTCCCGCATCGCGCGCGAGCGCGGCTTCGAGGCACGGGTACCCGCGCACGGCGACCGCTTTCTTCTCGCCCCGGGAGAGGCGGGGGGACCCGGACCGGAGGTCCTGTGAGCGAGCCCCCGGCGAGCGCCTTCCTGATCGACATCGACGGGGTCGTCCTGAAGGACGACGAGCCGCTGCCGGGGGCGGCGGAGCTCGTGGCTTGGCTCATGGATTCCGGACGGCGCTTCCTCTTCCTGACCAACTACCCGTCGCAGACCCCCGCCGATCTCGCGAGCCGGATGGCCGGTTCGGGGATCGTGGTCCCCCCGACCCACTTCTTCACCTCGGCCATGGCCACCGCGGAGTTCCTCGACAAGCAGGCGGGGACGCGCCGGCGGGCGTTCGTGGTGGGCGAGGGCGCGCTCGTGCACGAGCTCTACAAGATCGGCTTCACGATCTCGGAGACGGACGCCGACTTCGTGGTGCTCGGGGAGACGCGGCACTACAACTTCGAGATGATCCAGCGGGCGGCCGCCCTCATCCAGAGGGGGGCGCGCTTCGTCGCCACGAACCCCGACGTGGCGGGTCCCTTCGGGCGCCCGAGCTGCGGGGCCTTCGCCGCCCCCATCGAGCGCATCACCGGCAAGTCGCCTTTCTACGTGGGAAAGCCGTCGGCCTTCATGATGCGGGCGGGGCTGCGCCACATGGGGGCTCACTCCGCCGAGGCGTGCATGGTCGGGGACAACATGGAGACCGACATCATCGCCGGCGTCCAGTCGGGGATGGCGACGGTGCTCGTCCTCACCGGCGTCTCGCGCGAGAGGGACCTCGAGCGCTTCGCCCACCGGCCCGACCACGTGGTGAAGGACGCCGTCGCGCTCCGGGAGCTGCTCGAGCGCGGGGTCTAGGCGGGAAGGAAGACGCGGGTCTCGAGCGCGCCCCCGGGCAGCGGCGCGAAGCGGGCGAAGCCGCCCATCTCACGGACGAGGCGATGGGCCTCCCCGAGCGGGCCGGGGTAGGCCCCCTTGAGGACGCGCTGCTGGTCCGCCTCGGCGAGCCCGGCCGCGTGGGTCAGGGCGAGCATGACGAAGTCGCGCTTCGCCTCGCTGCCGTCCTTCCCGCGGAGGAGGACGGGCTTCTTCTCGGCGCGGATCAGGATGCCCGTGCCCGGGGTGACGACACCCGCGAGCCCCTGCAGCAGCCCGGCCACCGCGCGGCGCAGCCCGGCCGGCGAGCAGCGCGGCAGCGCGGAGCCGCGGGGGATGCGGCTCTCCACGCTGACCGGGCGCGCGACGAGTGTGGCGCGAACGGCGGCCAGAACCTCCGCCACCAGGCCGTCGAGGGCGGCCACGGCGACCGCGGGTGCGGCCGGGGCCACGGCCGGGCGGGGCGGTGGCACGGCCGCGGCCGGTGGCGGCCCCGGGCGGGCGGGGGACGCGGGGGGGACGAAGGGCGGCGCGGGAATCGCTGCCGGCCGGGGGGACGCCGGCAGCGTGGAGGGCGGGGGCACGGGGCGCGACGGGGAAGGCGGCTCGGCAGTGCCGCGAGGCGGAGTCGGTGGCACGTGGGGCGGCGCCGGCGCTCGCCCGGGCAGGGCGGGCCGGGTCGGCGCCGTCTGGCCGACCTCCCTGACCACGACCTGGAGGCGACGGACCTCGCGCTGGAGGCCCGCGGCCAAAGCGCCGCGCGACGCGTCGTCGCGAGCCTGGGCGAGCTGCTCGGCCTGCGCGTGGATCGTGCCGAGGCCCTGGTTCACGTCGCGGACCAGCTGGCCGAGCGCCTCCGCGAGCTCGACGTTCGAGCGGATGGCGCGATGGAGGAGCTCTTCGGAGACCGGGCTCACCTCGGGCCCGACCTGGCCGGGGTAGGCCGGCTCCGTGCCCTCGGGCTGCGCGATGACGACGCGCGGAGGCGCCGGTTGCGGGACCGCTGGTTCGGGGGCGGGCGTCTTGCGGACGATCGCCGCGAACGCATGGGCGACGATCTCCGGAACGGATTCCGGGTCGAGCCCCTTCTCCTTGAGGTTGTACTTGAGCGCGATCGCGGCGAGCATGTCCTGCACCACCGCCATGAACGTCTCCATGACGCCCTCGCCCCGCGCCGCGACCGCGGGGAAGACCTTCCGGCCCCAGAAGTTCAGGGTCCGGTCCAGGTCCGGCCGCGGGATCAGGGGCTCGAGATCCTGCTTGTTGTACTGGAGGACGAGGGGAACCTTCTCGGGCACCAGGCGGTTGGCGAGGAGGTTGACCTTCATGTTCTCGAAGGCGGTGAGGTTCTCCCGCGCCATGGACTTCTGGCTGTCCGCGATGAAGACGACCGCGTCTGCCCCCGCCAGCACCACGCGCCGCGTGGCGTTGTACTGGACCTGCCCCGGCACGGTGTAGAGCTGTATCTTGAAGTCGTAGCCGGACACGGTGCCGAGGCTGAAGGGCAGGAGGTCGAAGAAGAGCGTGCGGTCCTGCGCCGTGTTGAGGGAGATCAGGCGGTTCGACCCCTCGGGATCGCTGATCCTGTGGATCTGCTCGAGGTTGGTGGTCTTCCCGGACTGCGGTGGCCCGTAGTAGACCACCTTGGCTTTGATGGTCCTCTCGCTGAAATTGAACTGGACCATGGCTCGGGCGCGGCGACTATAGCACGCCCCTCCGCTCCCGGGCGTCTTCGAGCCGTTCCGTTCCCTTGACGGAGCGGAAGGTACTCAGTAGACTTGGGTTTTGTGGTTCGGGCCGGTATCGGGCCCTTACGGGAGGTCGTTCGTCATGGCTCAGCGGTGCGACGTTTGTGGCAAGGGCCCTCAGTTCGGGAATCGGGTCAGCCACGCCCACAACGTGACCCACCGGCGCTTCAACCCGAACCTCCAGACCGTGCGGGCGGTGGTCGGCAAGGGGACCCACAAGCGGGTGCGCGTCTGCACTCGCTGCCTGCGCTCGGGCAAGGTGGCCAAGGCGGCTCCGCAGCCGAAGGCCAAGTCCGCGACAGCCTAGTACGCCGCCACGACGTCGATCTCGACCCTGACCCCGCGCGGCAGCCCCGCCGCCGCTATGGTGGTCCTCGCCGGGGGCTTCACCCCCAGGTAGCGGCCGTAGACCTCGTTCATCTTCGGGAAGTCGGCCATGTCGGTGAGGTAGACCGTGGCCTTGACCACGTTCTCCGGCCCCATCTTCGCCTCCCGCAGGACCGCGACGAGGTTCTGCAGCACCCTCTCGGTCTGGGCCGACACGTCCCCGCCGACGAGCTCCCCCGTCTCGGGGTCGATGGCGATCTGCCCGGAGCAGAACAGGAACCCCCCCGAGATGACGCCCTGGGAGTAGGGACCGATCGGCTGGGGCGCCTGGAGTGTCGAGACGTACTTTGTGGGCACGGTCGGACCTCCTGGGAGAGAGCGGGTGCAGCCTACCCGGTGTGGCGCAAGCGCGCAAACCCCGTTCCGGCGCGTGGGGATGTGGAATCCGACCTAGCGGGGCACGGCCTGGCGGGCCACGTCGATCACCCCGGAGACGCCGCGCACGGACTTCAGCACCCGGTCGAGGTGCTTGAGGTCGTCGATGCGAACGGTGAGCTCGATCGAGGCCGTCTTGTCGTCGAAGGTGCGGACCTGGGCGTCCCGCACGTCGGTCTTGACCGCGGCGAGGGCGGCGGTGACCGCGGCGAGCGCCCCGGGCCGGTCCTGGAGTCCCACCGCGAGGCGCACCTCGTAACCTCCCTCCGCCCCGGCCTCCCACTCGACCGCGATGCGGCGGTCGGGGTCGTAGGCGAGGCTGGTCACGTTCGGGCAGGAGACCGAGTGGACCGAGACTCCCTTGCCCCGCGTGATGTAGCCGACGATGGGCTCGCCCATGATGGGGTTGCAGCACTTGGCCCGGTAGACGAGGAGGTCGTCGGTGCCCTTGACCGTGATCCGCTCCTCGTTGCGGCGCAGGAAGCGCTTGACCGCATCCACGACCGGCCGCTGCTTCTCCGGGGCGGGCTGCTCGAGCCTCTCCGGGGGGAGAAGCCGGGCGAGCACCTGGCGGGCGGAGACCTTGCCGTAGCCGAGAGCGACGAAGAGGTCGTCGAGGCGAGAGCCGACCCCGAGCTCCTGGGCGAGCGACTCGAGGGGCGAGGGCTCGGACACGACCTTCTTCAGCGAGAGGTCGTAGCGCCGCAGCTCGCGCTCGAGGTGCTTCCTGCCGATCTCGAGGGCCTGCTGCTTCTCGGTGGTGTTGAGGTAGTGGCGGACCTTGGCTTTCGCCTTGTTCGTGACGGTGAAGCCCAGCCAGTCGCGGCTCGGCTTGTGGCCGGGCGAGGTCAGGATCTCGACGATGTCCCCGTTCTTGAGCTTGTAGCGGAGGGGCACCATCTTCCCGTTCACCCGCGCCCCCACGCACTGGTGGCCCACCTCGGTGTGGATGGAGTAGGCGAAGTCGATGGGCGAGGCGCCGCGGGGCAGCATCTTCACCTCCCCCCGGGGGGTGAAGCAGTACACCTCCTCGGGGTAGAGGTCGAGCTTCAGGGAGTTCAGGAACTCGTGGGGGTCCTTGACCTCCTGCTGCCACTCGAGGAGCTGCCGGAGCCACGAGAAGGCGTGGTCGTCCTTGTCGACGCCGGTGCGACCCTCCTTGTACTTCCAGTGCGCGGCGATTCCCTCTTCGGCGATGCGGTGCATCTCGTGGGTCCGGATCTGCACCTCGAACGGGTGCCCGTCCTCGGAGATGACCGATGTGTGGAGCGACTGGTAGCCGTTCGGCCGGGGCATGGCGATGAAGTCCTTGATCCGGCCCGGCACCGGGCGCCACGTGTTGTGGAGGACGCCGAGGGCGGCGTAGCAGTCGGGCACGCTCTTCACCAGGACCCGGAGGGCCACGAAGTCGTAGACCTGCTCGAGGTCGATCCGCTGCCGTTTCAGCTTCTGCTGGATCGAGTGGAGGCGCTTGATCCGGCCTTCGATCTCCGCCTCGACTCCCGCCGACCGCAGCTTGTCGGCGACGGTCGTCCGGATCTTCTCGACGAAGGAGGCCGCCCGCTGGCGCCGCTCCTCGACCCGCGCGGCGAGAGCGTCGTAGCCGGCGGGGTCGAGGTGGCGGAACGCGATGTCCTCGAGCTCGTTCTTGACCTTGGCCATCCCGAGCCGCCCGGCGATCGGCGCGTAGATGTCGAGCGTCTCGCGCGAGATGCGCTGCCGCCGCTCCTCGGGCAGGTGCTGCAGCGTCCTCATGTTGTGGAGCCGGTCGGCGAGCTTCACCAGGATGACCCGGATGTCGTCGACCATGGCGAGCAGCATCTTCCGGTAGGTCTCGGCCTGCCGTTCCTCGGTGGTGGCGAACGGGATCTTCGAGATCTTGGTGACGCCTTCGACGATGTGCAGGACGTCGGAGCCGAAGTACTCCTGCACCCGCTCCGGGGTGGTGAGGGTGTCCTCGAGGACGTCGTGGAGGAGTCCGACCGCCACGCAGATCGGGTCCATCCGCATCTCGGCCAGGATCGCGGCCACCTCGAGGGGGTGCACGAGGTAGGGCTCGCCGGAGGCGCGCACCTGCCCCTTGTGCTCGACTGCCGAGAAGATGTACGCCTTGCGGAGGATCTCGACGTCGGCGTCGGGGTGGTGGCGCTGGACCGTCTCCTGGATGTCCTCGAAGCGGATCATGGCCTCAAGGCGAGTCTAGGGACCACCGGCGGAGGGGTCAAATGAGCCGTCCGCTTCCTTGACTCCGCTTTCCCCGCGTGCCTATAATCCGCTTCCTCGGAGCCCTTTTGTATTCAACGACTTTCCCGGGAGACGGCCGATGAGAACCCGATATCGCGCACCTGTGCTCGCTGCCCTCCTGCCGCTCGTCCTCGCCGGCGTCGGATGCAACCTGGTCCGGGCGAAGGCTGCCTTCAAGGACGGCAACAGGCTCTACAAGGAAGAGAACTACCGCCGTGCCATCGAGGAGTACGAGCGGGCGGTCCAGCTCAAGCCCGACTTCGCCGAGGCGCACTTCTACCTGGCCAGCTCCCACCAGTCCCTCTTCCGTCCGGGCAAGGAGGGGGACGAGAACAAGCTGAGGATCGAGAAAGCCATCGAGCACTACGAGAAGGCGCTCGAGCTCAACAAGGCCAACACCCCGAACCTCCAGCAGATCCGCCTGAACACGCTCGGCGCGTTGACCGCCATCTACTCGGAGCCGCCGCTCTCGAACTACGAGAAGGCGCTCTCCTACGCGGAGCAGCTCGTCAAGGACAACCCGAACGACATCAAGAACCTCTACGCCATGGCGAACCTCTACGAGAAGTTCAACCGCGTGGCGGAGGCCGAACAGACCTACGAGAAGGTCGCCGAGCAGAACCCGAACGACGCGAAGGCCTGTGGGGCGCTCGCCGCGTTCTACAACAAGCCGCTCTGGGACGAGAAAGGCGAGGTCTGGGTCGAGGGAACGAGCACGGGTGCCCGACGCATCAAGTTCGAGAAGGCCATCGCCACGCTCAATCGGTGCGCCGACATCGACCCTGCCAATCCGAACGGGCACTACACCCTCGCGATGTTCTACTGGGACAAGGCCTACCGGGACCCGGTGCTCACCGACGCTCAGAAGGCCGATTTCGCCGACAAGGGCATCGAAGCCGTCGACGTGGCCCTGCAGGCGCAGCCGGACCACGTGGGCTCGATCGTCGGCAAGGGTCTGCTCTACCGGGTCAAGGCGCAGCTGGCGCGAAACCCGGCCGAACGCAAGCGGTATCTCGACCAGGCGGTCCTCCTCCAGAAGCAGGCGGCGGATCTCCGCAAGTCGCAGCAGGAGCAGGGAGGCGCGGGCGCGGGTACCGCGATCCCCCCCGAGGCGGCGGCGGCCACGAAGTAACCTCGCCGCCCGTCATCCACGAAGGGCGCCTTCCCCGCGGGGGGAGGCGCCCTTTCTCGTCGGCCCCCTCCGCCGCGAAGCACGGATCCCGGAGCCGGTAATGGAAAGGGCCCCTCGCGGGGCCCCTTCACGGCGTCGCTCGGCCGGGGCCTACGGCTGCCCGCCGACGACTCCACCCGCCTCCTCGATCATCTTGTCGGAGATGATCCCGATCCGCTCGACGCCCGCCGCTCTCGCGAGGTCCATCGCCTGCACGACGCGGCCATAGGGGACCGTCCCGGTCGCCCGGACGAAGATCGTCTTGTCCGAGCGCGCCTGGTAGATGTCGCGGAGCCGCGCCTCCAGCTCCTCGACGCTGACGGGGTTCTTGTTGACGGTGATGGCGCCCTCCTCCAGGGCCAGCACGACCTGGTTGGAGGGGGTCTTCTGCTCGGGCTGGTTGGGGGGCGGAGGCTGCGGGAGTGAGATGTCGAGACCCATCTGTGCGAGCGGGGTGACGACCATGAAGATGATGAGGAGCACGAGCATCACGTCGATGAGCGGTGTGATGTTGATGTCGGACATCGCCCCGGAGGCGGCGTGGGCGTCCTCGTGCTCGGCGAAGCGGCGCTTGCGCTGCATCTCCTGGTGGTGCTTGGCCTGGGGATCGGCGGTGTATGTCATGGCCCTACCCCTGCACCTTGCGCTCGGCGATGAGCGCGACCTCTTCGACCCCCGCCTCGCGGCAGAGGTCCATCACCTTCATCACCTCGGAGTACGGCAGGGCGTCGTCCGCCTTGAGGTAGATCATCCGGGCGCCCTCGGGCAAGTCCTGGAGGCGTTCCTTGACCTGAGGGAGGAGCAGCGCCTGGCTCTCGAGCTTGGTACCGCCGAGGTATGTGGTGGAGTCCTTCTTGATGGCCACCACGATCGACTTGGGCTCGTCCTTCCTCTCCTTGGAGTTGACCGCCTGCGGCAGCTTCACGTCGACACCCTTCTGGAGCATCGGGGTGATGACCATGAAGATGATGAGCAGCACGATCATGATGTCGGCCATGGGCGTGACGTTGATGTCCGCCATCGGCCCGCCCTTCTTGCCGCCGACCTGCATAGACATGGGAGGTACTCCTTGGTCAGTCGAGGCCAGGGTCCAGGGAGGAGCCCCGGCCTCGCTGCACCGGCGCGGCTAGGCGCCCTTCTTGATGAAGTAGTCGAGGAGCTCGGAGCTGGAGTTGTCCATCTCGACGTTGAAGCCCTCGACCTTGCCGTTGAAGATGTTGAACGCCCAGACCGCGGGGACGGCGACGAAGAGGCCGAACGCGGTGGTGATCAGCGCCTCGGCGATACCGGCCGAGATCGCGGCGATGCCGCCCGACCCCGTGAGGGCCATGCCCGAGAACGCGTTGATGATGCCGAAGGTGGTGCCGAAGAGGCCCACGAACGGGGCGGTGGCACCGATGGTGGCGAGGCCGCTGAGGCCGCGCTTGAGGTCGGCGAGGTTGACCGCGGTCGCGCGCTGGATGGCGCGCTTGGCCGCCTCGACGGCGCCGTCGCGGTCGCGCTCGGCCTCACCGGTCTCGACCTGGTACTGCCACTCCTGCAGCCCCGGCTTCAGCACCTTCGCCAGGTGGCTGAGCTTGTACTGCTTGCCGTCCGAGACCTCGATCGCCTCCTTGATCTTCCCCTGCTTGAGGAAGCGGGCCACCTCGGGCGCGTACTTGCGCGACTGCTGGGTCGCCTGGCGGAAGGTCCAGTACCGCTCGATCATCACCGCGATGGAGTACATGGACATGATGAAGAGCACGAAGACGACGCCCCACGCGACGGCGCCCATGTGCTCGGCCATGGTCCTTATATCGAACTGCATTTCGCGTCCTCCTGGACTGTCGTTCGCGCTCTTGGCCGAGGGCCTAGGAGAGCTTGAAGTTGACCGTGACCGTCATGATGACGGGTACGGGCACGCCGTTCAATAGTGTCGGCGTATAGACCCATTGTCTCACGGCCTCGGTCGCCGCCTGGTCGAGCAACGGGATGCCGCGCAGGACCTTGACGTCCGTCACCTTGCCCTGCGGAGAGATGGTGCACTCGAGGATGACGACGCCCTGCACCCGGGCCTGCTTGGCGATGTCGGGGTACACCGGGTTGACCGTCTTGAGTTTCTTGGGCTCCTTGATTTGCCCGCCGACGCGGACGGCCTGCTGGGGCGGCGGGGGCGGAGCATCGGGGAGCCCACCCACGACTCCCCCGACGACGCCGCCCGGCACGCCGCCCTCGACGCCGCCCGCGACGCCACCCTCGATGCCCAGGTCCAGGCCCTCCTCGGGCTTGATCTCCTGAGGCATCTCGACCGGCGCGACGAAGGCATTGTCCTGGGTGATGGGCTTGGGGGCGACCCTCGGCGCGACGGCGGCGCGCGCGGCGGGCGGCGGGGGGGGCGGGGGCGGCGGCGGGGCGGCCATGGGCTCCACGAAGAAGGCCTTGACCGCGAACGCCGGCTCGGGCATCTGGTCCCCCGCCAGGAGCGGGACGATCACCACCAGTGCCGCGGCGATCAGGTGGAGCAGCAGCGACACCGGCATCGTCTTCGATTGCTGGGTCTTGTGGGCCACTCGATCGGAATCGATGAGGTCCTCGAAAAGCCTCTTTTGCATTCCCCGCCCCTTTACAGAATTTTCCTGAGAGCCTCGCCTGCCCGGCGAGAGACGCGGATTCTATCCCCGGGGTTCTCGAGGTGTCAAGACTCTGTGCCTTCAGGCCTTTCCGGCGGAAGACGCACCGCAGGTGGAGCCGGCCGCAATCTTGGACACCGCGCCGCCGCCGCCGGTTCCCCCGGAGGGGTCAGGAGGAGCAAGCCGGTAGCACCGGGTGAGAGGCAGCGGGCGGCGGAGCGAGCGGGATTACCAGGCGCCCTCGTCGAGCCGAGGCCGCCTGGTTTCGCCTCGCTGACGCTCGGGGTCCACTCCCGCGAGCGTAGCGGGGGATCTGGGGGGTGCGACGTAGCACCCCCCAGAAATCAGTAGATCCGGAAGGCGACGGGGGCGTGGGCGATGGTGGGCACCGGGCGGCCGTGTTTCACGGCGGGCTGGAAGATCCACTGGTAGACCGTCTGGAGGGCCGCCGCGTCGAGCAGGGGGACGGACTGGATGACCCGGGCGCGAACGACCCGACCCTGCGAGTCGATGAGGATCTCGACCACGACCGTCCCCTCGATCTTCTTGACGAAGGCCTCCTGGGGATACTGGGGCCGCGTGATCTTGATCGGGCGGGGAGCCGAATCGTAGTCCATGACGGGGCCGGTGCCGGTCCCTCCGAGGACGCCGCCGAGGACACCCCCCGGAACGCCCCCCACGACACCGCCCTCGACGCCCTCCTCCATCCCCAGGGGGTCGCCGAAGTCGCTCCCGGTCGCGCTGCCGAACTGGTCTTCGGGCCGGATGCCGGCGTCGGGCTGGAGCTGCGCCGTCTGCTGCGGCTGGGGGGTCTCGATCGGGGCCGTGAACTCCGGTCTGGGCTTTACCGTCTCGGAGACCGGCTTGGGAGTGTCGGGCTTCGCCTTCTCGGGCTGCAGGGGGTTGCCCCTCGGCAGCGGCGGGGGCGGGGGCGGCGGCGGGTCGAAGAAGACGATGCGGCGGTCGCCCTGGTCCGGGATCTCCTCGGGAAGGAAGATGGGGACGAGCAGGGCGAGGACGAGGACGACGGACTCGAGCACAAAGGCCCCCGCGAACAGCACGGTGAGGACGCTCGTGCGGCGGGTGCCGCCGGCCGGGTCGGACTCGACGAGACCGCTCGCGAAGAGATGGTCTTCGTCGATCGCGCCCAGGTTCCGGTGGGCACCTGGCTCGCCGCGGGCCGGCTCGGCACGGCGAGCTGCTGGCGCACTGCGGTCGGCACCCGGATCGATTCCCAGGCCCGTGATCATCACCGTCATCTTAGCACCCGGTCGGCGGGGGCGAGGCCGCCAGAGCGGGCCTCTTCCCCCCGTTGTTTCCGCAGGGGAGTCCCCGGATACGGGGACGCCTAGCGGGGGCTCGCAGTTCCGCTTCCGGGGTGAAAGTACGTCAAGCCGCCGTCAGGCCGAGGCCCTGGCCGGTGCGACCGCCCCCTCGTGCCGGCCGTACCACCAGCTCACGAGGGGCACGGCGATGAAGAGGGTCGAGTAGGTGCCGACGACGATGCCCACCACCATCGCCAGGCCGAACCCGCGGAGGACCTCTCCGCCGAAGAGGAAGAGGCCGAGCACGGTGAGGAAGGTGGTGCCGTTGGAGATGAGGGTCCGGGTCAGGGTCTGGTTGAGCGAGTCGTTGAGGATCTTCGCCATCGGTTCCTTCCGGCGGTGGGCCAGGTTCTCCCGCGCCCGGTCGAAGATGACGATCGTGTCGTTGACGCTGTAGCCGACGAGCGTCAGCAGCGCCGCGATGACGTTCAAGGTGATCTCGAAGTTGCAGAAGGCGAGGACGCCCAGGGCGACGAGGACGTCGTGGAAGGCGGCGATGGTCGCCCCCACGCCCCAGACACCGCCCCTGAAGCGCGCGGCGATGTAGATGAGCTGGAAGAGCAGCCCCAGCACGGTGAGGAGGATGGCCTTCTGTCGCAGCTCGGCGCCCACGATGGGGCCGACGATCTCGGAGGAGGACTCGAGGATCGGATTCTGCCCGTAGGTGTCGGCGAGGGCCTGGCGCACGGCGCGCGCGGGGGCGTCGAGGTCCGACTCCGGGGCTTCCTGCCCGATTCGGACGAGCACCTTGTTGGCCGTGATGTCCCCGTAGGTCTGGATCACCGAGCCCGGCGAGACCTTCGTGACCGCGTCGCGGATCTTGTCGATCTCGGGGGAGTTCTGGAAGTGCAGGATGAGCTGGGTGCCGCCGGAGAACTCGACACCGTAGCGGAGGTGGCCCGTACCGATCCAGGCCACGCCGGCCAGGATGATGGCGATCGAGAGGGCGATGAAGTACTTCGCCCGGCCGATGAAGTCGAAGTGCGGGTTCCTGATGATCTCCATGGCCGCCCCCTAGATGCTCAGGCTCTCGACGTGGCGCTTGCCGAGCACCCACTCGAAGATGAACTTGCTGACGAAGTAGGAGGCGAACACGTTGGACACCAGGCCGATCACGAGGGTCACCGCGAAGCCCTTTATGGGACCGGTCCCGAACTGGAAGAGGAACGCGGCGGCGATGAGCGCCGTCGCGTGGGTGTCGAGGATCGTGATCCACACGCGGTCGAAGCCGTTCTGGACGGCGGCGCGGACCGTCTTGCCGTTCCTGAGCTCCTCCCGGATCCGCTCGAAGACGAGCACGTTCGTGTCGACCCCGACCCCCACCGTCAGGATGATGCCGGCGATGCCGGGAAGGGTCAGGGTCGCGTTCGTGTAGGCCATCGCCGCGAGCACGATGAGCATGTTGCCGGCGAGGGCCACGATCGCGTTGAGGCCGGAGAGGCGGTAGTAGACGAGCATGAAGATCGTGATGAAGGCCATGGCGGCGATCGAGGCCCGCACCCCGTCGCGGATCGAGTCGCGCCCGAGCGAGGCGCCGACGGTCAGCTGATGGAGGTACTTGAGGGTGGCGGGCAGCGCCCCGGCCTTGAGGACCTTGGCGAGCTCGTCGGCCTCCTGGGTGGAGAAGCGGGCGGTGATGCGGTTCTCGCTCCCGAGCTTGCCCTGGATGACGGGGGCGGAGATCACGCTGTCGTCCAGGACGATCGCGAGCTGACGGCCGATGTTCCTCCCCGTCTCCCGCGCGAACTTGTCGACGGCGGTGGCGATCAGCGAGAAGCCGACCTCGGGTGTATTCGTCTCGGGGTTGTTCTGCACCCGGGCGCTCTTGAGGTCGCGGCCCGTGATCATGGCTTCCTTGCGCAGGAGATAGAAGACGGGCTCTCCCGGCGTATTGCCCTGGCCCGAGAGGAGCTGCATGTTGTCCGGCACCTTGCCCCCGACGCCCTGAAGGAGCGTTTCCTGGGTGGTCGCCGAGTTTTCGACGAGCTTCAAGGAGAGCTGGGCGGTGCGCTTGATGACGCGCTTGGCCTGGTCGGCGTCGGTGACCCCGGGCAGCTGCACGAGGATCTGGTCCCCGCGGCTGCCCTGGGCGGCGATCACGGGCTCGGCGACGCCGAGGGCGTTGACGCGGCGCTCGAGCGTGCGGATCGCCTCCTGGACGGTCTGGTCCTTCAGCTGGCGCTGGTAGAGGTCGGTCATCGCGACAGTGAACTTGCCCTCTCCCGCGTCCCGGACCTCCCAGCCGACTCGGAAGAAGTCGCGCAACACGTCCCGCATGTCCTTCACCCGGGCGGGCTCCGTGCCCTCCACGGAGAAGGACGTGGGCGAGACGCGCTGGACGGCCCCGTACTGGATCCCCTTGCGGGTCGCCTGGTCGCGGGCGGTGGTCACCGCGTCGTCCACCGTGGCGTTGAGGGCGTCCTCGACCACTACCTGGAGGACGAGGTGGATGCCCCCGCGCAGGTCGAGCCCGAGGTGGATCCTCCCGGGGACGCCCTCCCTCTCGTAGGGCGGCCAGATCGCGACCGCGCAGGCGAGGAGGAACGATCCGTAGCCGATCGCCTTCCAGCGCAGCTCCGGGCGCATGAAGGCGTAGACGAGGCCGGCGAGGGCGCCGGTGAGCAGCAGCCAGAGGGTGACGGGGTTCTGCAGGGCGGGAGGCATCACTTCTCCGTCTTCTCGGCCCCGGGCGCCAGTCCGGCCACGGCGCTCTTCTGGACCTTGATCCTTGTCTTGTCGTCGATGCGGACGAGGAAGGCGCTCTCCTCGACGCCGACGATGGTGCCGAAGATGCCCGCGTTCAGGACCACGTGGTCTCCGGCCTTCAGCTCCTTGACGAGCGCCTCGAGCTTCTTCTGCTTCCTCCGCATCGGAAGGATGAGCACGAAGTAGAAGATCGCGAAGATCAGCCCCATCATCACGAGGCTGCCGAGGGGGTTGGGCTCGCCCGGGCGGGCGGGTCCGGCGAGGGCGAGCAGCAGGCGGGAGTCGGCCATGATGGTCTCTTCTGCGGGCGGTCCGCTCTTCCGGGGTTCTTGTCGCTATCCGGGTCGGTGGCGGGGGCTCACGAGGACCGTCGCGCTACGACCCGTCCTGTTCCGCGGCCGTGAGGCGCCGGAGGGTCTTCCCCCGCCATTCCTCGAAGCGGCACAAACGAATACTTTGCCGCATCGCCTCCATGGTGTCAAGGTAGAAGGAGAGGTTGTGGATCGTCATCAGGGTCGCCGCCGTCATCTCGTTCGCCATGTGGAGGTGACGGAGGTAGGCGCGGCTCGAGGTGCGGCAGGTGAGGCACGGGCAGTCGGGGTCGGGAGGGCCGGGGTCGTCCCGGTAGCGCGCGTTCCTGATCGAGAGGCGTCCCCGGCTCGTGAAGAGCTGGCCGTTCCTGGCGTTCCGGGTGGGGAGCACGCAGTCGAACATGTCGACGCCCCGGGCCACCGAGTCGATCAGGTCCTCCGGGGTGCCCACCCCCATGAGGTAGCGGGGCTTCTCCGCGGGCAGCATCGCCTCGAGGAGCTCGAGGACCCGGTCGCGCCCGGGCTTGGGCTCGCCCACCGAGAGGCCACCCACCGCATAGCCCGGGAAGCCGATCTGCACGAGCTCCCGTGCGCTCGACTCCCGGAGATCGAGGTGGACGCCGCCCTGCACGATCCCGAAGAGCCACTGGTCGGGGCGGCGGTGCGCGTCGCGGCTCCTCCGGGCCCAGCGGGTCGTGCGCGCGGTGGCCTCCGCCACGACCTCCCTGGCGGCGTCGCCGGGCGGGCACTCGTCGAAGGCCATCGCGATGTCCGCCCCGAGGTGCTGCTGCACCTCCATGGACCGCTCGGGAGTGAGGAGATGTGCGGACCCGTCGAGGTGGCTCTGGAAGCGGACGCCCTCCTCGTCGAGCTTTCTGAGCGCGGCGAGGGAGAAGACCTGATAGCCGCCGCTGTCGGTCAGGAAGGGGCCGTCCCAGCCGGTGAAGGAGTGGAGCCCGCCGAGCCCGGCCACGAGCGCGTCGCCCGGGCGGAGCATGAGATGGTAGGTGTTGGCGAGCAGGATGCGGGCGCCCATCTCGCGCAGGTCGCGGTGGAGGACGGCTTTGACCGCGCCGGAGGTGCCCACCGGCATGAAGGCGGGGGTTTCCACCTCGCCGTGCGGTGTCGTGAGCCGCCCCGCCCGGGCCCGTCCGTCCCGCGCCTCGACCGCGAACGAGAACCCGGCCATGGGGGAGCGAGTATAGACTCGAGTCCATGACCGCGCGGCTCCGGGTGGCCCTTCTCTTCGGCGGACGCTCGGGCGAGCACGAGGTGAGCCTCGTCTCGGCGGCCTCGGTGGCGGCCGGGCTCCGCGCGAGCCACGACGTCGCCTGCGTGCTCATCGACAAGGCCGGCCGCTGGCTCCTGCAGGAGGGAGAAGTGCCACGCCCTTTGGGGGGCGAGCCGGTCTTCCTGGCCCCGGTGCCGGGAGACGGCGGGCGGCTCCGCCGCCTCGCCGACGCGCACGAGCTCGCCCGGCCCGACGTCTTCTTTCCCGTTGCTGCACGGCACGTACGGAGAGGACGGCACCGTGCAGGGCCTCTTCGAGCTGGCGGGGGTGCCCTACGTGGGCGCGGGGGTCGCGGCCTCGGCGGTCTCGATGGACAAGGCGATGATGAAGGCGCTCTTCGCGCGAGCCGGCCTGCCCCAGGTCGAGCACCGCGTCCTCCGGCGGCGCGATCCCGAGGAGGAGTCGAAGGTCGTCGCCGACCTCGGGCTCCCCGTCTTCGTCAAGCCCGTGAACCTGGGCTCGAGCGTGGCGGTGGCCAAGGTGAAGGCGCAGGACGAGCTCGGGCCCGCGCTCGACGTGGCGCTCGCCTACGACCGCAAGGCGATCGTCGAGAAGGGGGTCGCGGCGCGCGAGATCGAGGTCGCAATTCTCGGGAACGACGAGCCCACGGCCTCCGTTCTGGGCGAGGTCGTGCCCGACCGCGAGTTCTACGACTACGACTCCAAGTACTCGGCGGCGAGCCGCACCGAGCTCCTCATCCCGGCGCCGTTGCCTCCTTCCGTCGCGGAGGAGGTCCGCGGCCTCGGAGTGGCCGCCTTCCGCGCGGTGGATGCCGCGGGCTACGCCCGCGTGGACTTCTTCCTGGAGAGGGAGACGGGGCGGCTGCTGGTGAACGAGATCAACACCATCCCCGGCTTCACCTCGATCAGCATGTACCCGAAGCTCTGGGAGGCGAGCGGCCTCCCCTACCCCGATCTCCTCGCCCGCCTCGTGGCGCTCGGGATCGAGCGGCACGCTGCGCGGGCCCGGCTCCGCACCGACTACCGCTCCTCGTGAGCCGGATCGCGGTCGCTCCGGCGCGCCTCGTCTTCGTCGTCGTCGCGCTCGCGGCGCCGGCTCGCCTTCTCGGGTCGGCCCCGGCGCTGACGCGGCCCGGAGACGCCGAGGCCCGCGCGGCCCTCGGCCTCGTCTACGACGGGGACTTCCCCGGGGCCGAAGCGCACCTCGCCGCCCTCGCGCAGGAACGCCCCGGCGACCCCGTGCTGCCCTACCTGCAGGCCCTCGCTCTCGAGTGGCGGCTCGAGCAGGACCCCGCGAGCCGCGCCCACGACGAGGAGGTGCTCGCTCTCGCGGACCGCTCGCTCTCCCTCGCCTCTGCCACGCTCGCCCGCGACCCCGCGGACGGCCGCGCCCTCCTCGCCCGCGGGGCCGCGCACGGCGTGAAGAGCCGGCTCCACCTCTTCCGTTGGGAGAAGTCCCCGGCCGCGCGGGAGGCGGTGCGGATGCGCGAGGCGCTCGCCGCGGCGCGGGCCGCGGGAGTTACCGCGCTCGACCTCGACTTCGGCCTCGGCCTCTACGACTACTACGCGGACACCCTGCCGCGCTTCTTCAAGCTCGTCGCGCTCGTCCTGCGCATCCCCGGCGGCGACCGGGAGCGGGGCCTGCTGAGCCTGGCCCGGGTCGCGCGCGGGGGCAGCCTCTTCCACGACGACGAGGCGCGCGTGCAGATGTACGACGTGCACTCGTACTTCGAGCGGAGGCCCGACCGCGCCCTCCACTGGATCCGCGAGATGTGGCGGCTCCACCCGGGGTGGCCGATCTGGGGCCTGAAGCTCTCCCAGCTGCTCGGCGAGCCCATGGGCCTCTGGGCCGAGAGCGCCGCGGTCGCCCGCGGCATCCTCGCCACCGCGGAGGAGGGCCGCCACCCGAACTACCAGCCGGCGGTCGCGGCGATGGCACGGGTGCAGCTCGCGGAGGCTCTCCTCGGCGACCTGCGTCTCGAGGAAGCGTGCGCGACGGCGCGGGCGGCCGGCGAAGTACCCGGGGCGGCGTGGGTCGGCGAGCGGGGGCGCAGGGTCCTCGCCCGGTGCCACGACCTCGAGGAGCGCGCGGGCTCCGCGGAGGCGGTCGCCCTCGAGCTCCTCGCGCGGTCCCGGCGGCTGCGCGAGCAAGGGGACGAGCCCGCGGCGGAGGCCGCGTGCCTCCGGGCGTTCCGGGCCTTCCCCGCGAGCGCCGAGGCGCGCCTGTGCGCGGCGCGGGAGAGCGTGCGCGCGGGCCGGCCGCAGAGCGCGCGCGCGCTCGCGCGCGCCGCGCTCGACGGGGAAGGAGGCCCCGGCCTTCGGCCCTACGCGCGCATGGCGCTCGCGCGGGCGCTCGAGGACGAAGGGAGCCGCAAGGACGCGCTCGAGCAATACCGGCGGGTCTGGGACGAGCCGCTCGGACGCGAGACGCTCCGCGCCGAGGCGGCAGTGGCGATCCGACGGCTCGAGCCGGGCGCTCGCCTCGAGGACGCGCCGCCGCTCGAGCGCTGACGAGCCGGGCGCTCTCATTTTCGTCTATTCAAAGTACCGTACAAGAAGGGCCGTCTCGTCCACTCCCCCACATTTTCGTCGCCAGCGGTGGAAGGCCCTGAAAGACAGTGGCTTCGCGGGATATGATTGCTGAAAGTAGCTCCAGGAGCCATGCATGGGGATTTCCACATCGTCATGCACAGCCTAAGCCACTCCAAGCGCGGAGTATCGGTCGGAGTGAGGGGAAAAAATGCTTGACAAGGTCGTGGGGCGTTCCTACCCTACCCCTAGTATGCGAGGCTCTTTGAGACCCTCTAGGTTGAAAGAGAGCCTCCACCGTCCAACCTTGGACTGAAAGGGGGGATTACATCAATGCCGGCGAAGAAGAAGGCTGCCAAGAAGAAGGCTGCCAAGAAGAAGAAGTAAGAGCCCCGGGGAAGTTGGGGGGGTCGAGAGCGATCTCGCCCCCCAGTTTTTTTCCGGCGGGCCGTGGTCGAGGGGGCTGACGCATCGCCCCCTCGCTTCTTTCTCAGCCGAGGACGTGCTCTTCGATCGCGCGGGCGACGCCGTCCTCTTCGTTCGTCGGCAGGACGGGCAGGCCCAGCGCGAGCAGCTCCGGGTCGGCGTTGCCCATGACGAAGCCGAGGCCGGCCCTCTCGACCATCTCGCGGTCGTTCCAGTTGTCGCCGATCGCCAGCGTCTCCGACGCCGCGATCGACCAGCGCTCCTGCAGGAAGCCGAGCGCTTCCGCCTTGCCGACCGCGGGATGCAGGACGTCGAGGAGCACGACGCCGGTCGCGGGGTAGACGGTGCGCTCGATTCGCGCGTCGCGCCCGAGCGCTGCGCCCAGTGCGGAAAGGAGCGCTTCCATCTCCCCTCGCTCTCCCCCGAACATGATCTGGATCGGCTCCTCGGCCGCAACTGCGGCGGCGATGTCCGGCACGAACCTCACCTCCGCCCGCGAGCGCTCGAGGTAGTGGCCGACGAGGCCCTTGGGCCGCGCCGCCGCGTCCACGAGGAGCCAGCCCTCCCCGCCCGACCCGCAGTGCAGGACGGGCTCCGCCCCCGCCGCGCGTCCCGTTCGGATGGCTCGGAGCGCCGCCGCGCGGGGGAGCGGGCGGCAACGGAGGACGCTCCCCTCCTCGACCACGAGCGCCCCGTTGTGGAGCACCAGCGGGAGCTCCCCCCCGAGGTCGTCCGCGACGCGACGGGCCGAGGGGTGGCGCCGGCCCGTCACCAGCACGACGCGCACGCCGCCCGCGCGAGCGCGGTCGATCGCGAGCCGCGTCCGCGGGGAGAGCGTCTTGTCGCCGCGGAGCAGCGTGCCGTCGATGTCCAGGGCGACGAGGCGGATTCGGAGTGGGCCCAAGGTGCTCTCACTCCCCGGTCCAGATCTCGACCTTCTCGATCACGTCGCCGGGCCGGATCCGAAGGACGGCGTCCATCCCCGCCACCACCTGGCCGAAGAGGGTGAAGCCCCCGTCGAGGTGCGGCTGCGGCGAGAGGGTGATGAAGAACTGGCTGCCGCCGGTGTCCTTGCCGGAGAGGGCCATGCCCACCGCGCCCCGCCCGTAGGGGCGACGCGTGATCTCGCAGCGCAGGGTGTGGCCGGGCCCGCCGTTGCCGTCGCCCCGCGGGCAGCCCCCCTGCACGACGAAGCCCGGCTCGACGCGGTGGAAGACGAGCCCGTCGTAGAAGCCCTGCCGCGCGAGGTCGATGAACGAGGCCGTGGTCAGCGGGGCCTCCACGACGTCGAGGTGGATTTCGATCGTGCCGTGCCGCGTGCGCAGGAAGGCGCGGGGCGTGTAAAGAGGCACGCCCGGGCGGGGGTCGAAGGGCTCCATGGCCTCGCGGTAGTCGAGGGCGGGGCGCTCGACCGCCTCTTTTCCGGGGTCGGGGACCGGGGCGCCGAGCTCGCCGAGGGCGAGAGCCGCGCGGGCGCGCACCGCGCGCGCGGGGTCCGCCTTCGCGATCTCGACGAGGCCCGCCTTCGCCTCGTCGTCCTTCTGCGTGGCGAGAGCCTTGACGGCGGCGATCCGCGCCTCGAGCTCGCCCCTCCCGTCGCCGAGGCCGCGGCGCCAGGCGGCGAGGAGCGGAGACGATGCGCCCACCGCGCCGAGGGCGGCGATCCCCTCCGCCGCCCCCACGCGCACCCCGAGATCGGCGTGCGCGAGGTGTCGGACGAGCGTGTCGAGCGCGTCTTTTCCCCGCGCCCGCCGGAGGGCGTCGAGGACGGCGGGCAGGACGCGCGCGTCCTTGTCCTGGAGCATCGCGTGCAGGATCCCCACGCTCATCTCGTCCCCGATGTCCCCCAGGGCCGCGGCGAGGGCCGAGCGCACCCACCACACGGGGTCGGCGTCCATCCCCGAGAGCACGAGGGCGAAGTCGCCGCGATCGGTGCGGGCGAGAGCTCCCAGCGCCTCGGCGCGGATCCAGGGGTCCCGCTCCGCGACGAGCCCCACGAGCCGCGGGCGGAGTGACGGGTCAGGGGGGAGGACGGCGAGGGCGCGGAGCGCCTCGCGGCGCACGACGTCGCTCGCGGCGGCGAGCATCAAGGCCGCCGCCGCGGTCCCGCGAGCGTCCCCGATCGCGCCGAGGGCGCGCAGCGCGTGGAGCGCCACCGTCTCGTCGGGGTCGCGGACGAGGGCGAGCAGCAGGTCGACGGCCGAGGCGTCCTTCCGCGCGCCGAGGCCGCGCGCGGCGAGGGCGCGCGAGCGAGGGTCGTCCGACCCTGCGGCGGCGACGAGGACGGGGACGAGCTCGGGGCTCTCGAGGCGCATCGCCGTCCACGTCGCCGCCCACCAGTCGAAGCGCGGCCGGTCGCCGTCGAGGAGGGCGTGGCGGGCCGCGGGCACGTCCTTGAGGCGGGCGAGCGCGACGAGGGCGAGGCGCTCCTCCGCCCACGAGTCGGCGGGGTTGCCGGGGTCGTCTCCCCGGACCGTCATCCGGCTGATCGTCTTCGGCAGCGCGGCCACGACGAGGTGCGCGATCGCGGCGGCGGCGCGGGGGTCCCCGATCCGGCCCAGAGCCTCAGCCGCGCGCCCCCGCACCCCGGAGTCGGAGTCCGCGAGGGCGGCCGTGAGGCGGTCCACCGCGGCGCGGTCGCCGGCGAGGCCGAGGGCGAATGCGGCCACCCGGCGCACCTCCACCTCCTGGTCGTTCAGAAGGTCCACGAGGGCGGGAACGAGCGAGGCCTCGGCCAGGCGGCCCGCCGCGAGGGCGGCCCGCCGCCTCACCCCACGGTCGGGATCGTGGAGGAGATGCTCCATCTCGCCCGCGCCCGCCGAGCGCGTGTCCTCGATCTGGAGGAGGCGAGCCAGCTTCTCGATGCGGGGCGGCGGCGGCGGCGCCGCGGGCTTCTTCGCGGCCCGCGCGGCCGGGGCGGCACCGGCGAGGACGAGGGTGAGAGCGCAGACGAGGCGGACCCGACGCACCATGGCCGATTATAGCGAGCCGACCCGCCCGGCCCCTCTCTGCCGTGCGAGGCAGGGGGATCAGCCGTGGCGGCGCACGAACTCGCGGGCCGCCTCGAGGGCCTCGCGCGGGGATTCCCCTTGCACGACGTAGAAGGGGCTCGTCTGTCCGGGGCGCCAGCCCTCGCGGGCGGCGCGCCGGACCTCGACGAGAAAACCGCTGTCCGTCCGCGCGGGTTCCGTGATCTCGTAGATCCACGCGTCGCGCCGCAGGGTCGAGTGGATGGCCCCGGGGGCCCAGAGGCTCTTCGCCGGCTCGGGGGGGGTCTCGCGCTTCACCAGGCGGTCGATCGCACGCTGCCCGGCTTCGGGCAGGAAGAGGAACTCGATGCCGTACCCCACGTAGGGCCAGCCCACCTCCGGCGCTTCCCGGGCGATCCGGCCCAGCACGCGGATGCGGCCCTCGGACTCGGGGAGATCGATCTCGAGGTCGAGGTCCTCGGACTCGATCCGGACCGGGCTCGCCAGCAGCATCCCGTGCACGCTGAGGTTGCGGCTGAGGCCGTAGAAGTGCTCGCCCGGCGCGCTCTTCCGGCTGCCCACGACCTGCACGTGCACGGGGATGCGCGCGCGCACGCGCTGCGGCACGTCGAGGAGCTTCGCCACCCAGCTCTCGAGGACGAAGCGCTCGAGCGGGCGACGCAGCACCGCGTTGGCCCCCGCCCCCAGCACGGTACCCTCCGTCCCCACCGGTTCGTTGGCGGGGATCACCGCGAGGATCGACGTCCGCGAGCCCTCCTTTCCCTCGCGGAGGCTCTGGATCGTCTCCGCCATGCGCAGGTCGGCGAGGCGCGGCCCGAGGACGACGAGGGCGGCTCCGTCGCTCGCGACCGAGTCGAGGAGCTCCCGCGCGGAGAGAGCCTCCTTCACCATCTCGGGGTCGCGCTGCAGGAAGCGCACCTCGAGCCGCAGCTCGCGCCCGTCGAGCCCGGCGGTGACGATGCGGCCCTGCCGGCGCTTCAGCTGACGACCCGCTGGCTACTACGCCGGAAGCGGAAGGCGCGCTGGAAGAGGTCGGGCAGGATGGTCTTGAGGCCGAAGAGCGACGGCACGCGGTCGTAATAGAGCACGAGCCGGGCGTCCTTGCGTCCGCCCCGCACGAGCTCACGCACCAGGAAGCCGTAGCCGCCGACGCGGACCGAGGCGCCGGGCGCGAGCTCGTGGCGCCCGGCGTCCTTTCCGTAGGTCAGGCACTGCACGCTGGGCTCGAGGAGGCGGCGGCGCAGGGCTTCGTCGAACGCGAGGCGAGCCTTGGCCCGCACGAAGTCCACCGCGGAGAGGTGCCTGCGCTCGGCGGGCGGGCGGGCGAGGGTGCGCTCCACCTCTTGCGGCTCCAGGCCGCGCGCGGCGTAGTCGAGGTTCAGGGCGTGGATCTTGTCCTCGCGCGTCCCGCCGTCGGTCGCCGCCTCCAGGGCGCGGCGCATCGCGTCGAGGTCGAGGCGCAGGAGGGCCGCGTCTCGCGGGTCGAGGCCGTTCGTGTCGAGGCCGGCGCCGGTGAGCTCGAGGTCCGCTCCTTGCAGGGTGAAGGTGGCGGCGGCGCTCCGCGCGTCGGCGGCGAGGCTCAGGCCCTGGGTCGACCACGTGCCGTCCGGGGCACGGTGGATCCGGTCGGCGGCCACGTGCAGCGGCTGGTCGAGGGCGAGCTCGAGGACCTCGAGGTCGCCCGGGCCGGGGAAGGAGTGGACGAGGAGACCGAGGAGCGACACGAGGATCACCAGGAGCGGGAGGACGAAGTAGCCGAAGATCCGCAGCTCGATCCCCGCCCGCGGCGGTGAGGCGATGCGCCTCACCACGGTCTCGATCTTCTTCAGGCCCTCGTGGGGCGCCACCCGGTAGACGAACTTCCGGAGCAGGAGACCGTCGTCGCCGAAGAAGGAGGCGAGCGTCTGGGCGAGGGGGGCGGCGGCCGATCCGTTCGCGGCCTGGACGAGATCGAGGACGAAGCCGGGGGACTGCTCGCGGTCCCTCCCTGCCACCTCCCCCGCGGGCTCCCCCACGAGCACGACGTAGAGCGGGATCCCCATCTCGCGGACGAGCTCCACCGACTGGCGGATCGAGTGCGAGCGCGCGTCCCAGCCCGCGGGCACGTCGGGCCAGTCCTTGGGGTCGGGGTCCGCGATCGCGTCCGTGAGCAGCACAATCCGCAGATCGGTGCCGCGCGGGTACGTGGCGGCCAGTTGCTTCGTCCGGAGGAATGCGTAGTAGAAGTCGGTCCACTGCCCGTCGTTGCGGTAGCGCGAGACGTCGTCGACCGAGATCTCGTCCCTCGCCCCGAAGAGGATCAGGCGGTAGCGGTGGCCTCGCAGGAAGCCGAACATCTTCTCGAGGGCCGCCACCCTCTTCTCGTCGGGGTCGAGGGGCGGCAGGGAAGCGGAGTTGTCCACCAGGAAGAGGATGACGGGGTCCTCGCCCGGGGGCGGCGGGGAGGGGGCGCCTTCGCCCGGCGGCGCGGGACCCGCCTGGAGCGCGAGAGCGAGCAGGGCGGACAGCATGCCGACGCGGGATTCTACACCCGCGACGGGCGTTCGCCCCCCTGCCTCGTATAATCGCGGCATGAAGGCCGGCATCCTCGGGCTCTCCCTCGCGGGGAAGAGCACCCTCTTCCAGCTCCTGACGGGAACCCCGGCCGCCCCGCCTGGCGGGCGCCCGGACGCGCGCGTGGGCATCGCCCGCGTCCCCGACCCGCGCGTCCTCCGCCTGGCCCAGATCTTCCAGCCGAAGAAGACGACGCTCGCCACCGTCGAGTACGTGGACGTCCCCGGCGTCTCCAAGGGGGAGGGCGAGGCGCTCGTGGACCTGCCCGCCCTCCGCGGAGTGGACGCGCTTGTGCACGTCGTGCGCGCCTTCGAGTCGGAAGCGGCACCGCACCCCGACGGCTCGGTCGACCCCCGGCGCGACGCGGAAATGCTCGAGCTCGAGCTCGTACTCGCCGACCTCGCCACCGTCGAGCGGCGGCTGGCACGGCTGGAGGCCAACATCAAGAAGGCGAGCAAGGCCGAGGACGTGGCCGAGCGCTCCCTCTTCCTGCGTCTCAAGGAGACGCTCGAAGGGGAACGGCCGCTCCGGGAGATGGAGCTCACCGAGGAAGAGAGGAACCGCCTGCGCGGCTACGCCCTCCTCTCGGGCAAGCCGCTGCTTCTCGTGGCCAACCTCGGCGAGGCCCAGATCCGGGAGGCGGTACCGTTCCTCGAGCGCTCGGGGCTCGCCGCCTTCGCCCGCAAGCCGGGGGTCGCCCTCTGCGCCGTGTCCGCTCCCATCGAGGCCGAGATGGCCGATCTCCCGCCCGAGGACGCCCAGGCCTTCCGCGAGGACCTCTCTCTCGCCGAGCCGGGTCTCGAGCGCGTGATCCGGTCGACCTACGACCTCCTGGGCCTCGTCTCCTTCCTCACCACGGGGGAGGACGAATGCCGCGCGTGGACCATCCGCCGCGGGACCCGCGCCCAGATCGCCGCCGGCACCATCCACTCCGACATCGAGCGCGGCTTCATCCGCGCCCAGGTGGTCGCTTTCGAGGACCTCGTCGCCGCCGGTTCGATAGCCGCCTGTCGCGAGCGCGGCACCCTGCGGCTCGAAGGCCGCGACTACGAGGTGAAGGACGGCGACGTCATCGAGTTCAAGTTCAACGTCTGAAAGCCCCGCCCACGCGCATGGCGAGCTGCCCGACGTGCCGGCGACCGGTGGCGGTGGCACGCGCGACGTGCCTCTACTGCGGGGCCCCGTTGCCGGCCGAGCCCGCAGCGGCGGTGCTCGAGTCCCCGGGGGTCGGGGGGGCGCCCGAGACGGGCCGCACGGACGGCGGCCGGCGGTCTCTGGTCGTGCTCGACCTCGACGGGGTGAGCGCGGACGCGCTCGCGCCGGCCCTCGACCTGCCACCCTACGAGGCGGGGCTCGTCGCCCGGCGCGGGGGGCTTCATCTCCACTTGTTGCTCGACCCGACCGCGGCCGAGGCGGAGGCGGGGCGGCTCGGGGCGCGTGGCCTCTCCACCTATCTGGTGCCCGAGGCCGAGGCCCGCGTGCGCCCGCTGCGAGCCACCGGCGGCGACCGGAAGGCGGGCGCGCTCGCTCTCCGCACCGAGGAGGGTCTCGTCGATCTTCCCGGCGGGGACGTGCTGCTCGTGGTGCGGGGCCCCATCACGAGGGCGTACCAGGCGTCCTCAAGGCGGCGCCGCATCGACACCGCGCGCCTCGACGATGGCTACCGGGTGCACCTGCACCGGCGCTCCGCCGGAGGTGGATCGCGGCCGGTGGAGATCGACGCGGCCACCTTCGAGTTCGGCTTCGCCGCCACCGGCTCGGCCCGCCTCGAGCTCGACGCGTGGACGGAGGAGGTCGCGGGCGGAGCACCGTGCGACGACGGCTTCCGTCGCCTGCCGCCCGCGCTGGGCCCGGCCGAGGCGGAGCCGAAGGGAGCGCTCGCCGCGGCCTCCTCGCTCCCTCTCACCTCGCGCGCCCGGGAGGGCGGGTCCGACGAGCGGCCGCTCGTGCTCGACAACGTCGAGCAGTTCCGCTTCTACTCCGGCTGGCGCGCGGCGGTCGAGCGCCGGCGGTCGAGCTCGTGACTCCCGGACGGCGTGACCTGCTCCTCGCCGTGCTGCTCGCGGCCGCCCCGCTCGTCGCCTACGCCCCGGCCGTGCGAGAGGGACGCCTCCTCGCCCCCGGCGACGGCGCGGCGCTCCACCTTCCTCTGCGCGTGGAGGTCTGGCGCGCCTGGGACCGTGGGGAGGTGCCCTCCTGGAACGGCTCGTTTTTCTCCGGAACGCCGCTCCTCGCCTCGTACCGCCCCGGGGCCTTCCACCCCCTCATGGTCGCCCTCACGCCGCTCGCCCCGTTCGCCGCCTTCCAGGCGCTCGTGCTCACGTCGCTGGCGCTCTGCGGCCCCCTCGTGTTCCTGTACGCCCGCCGCCTGGGGGCCGATCCCGTGGGGGCGCTCGTGGCCGGGCTCGGCTTCGCCCTCGGCCCCTGCCTCGTCGCTCACCTCGGCGACACCGCGGCGCTCGTGGCCGCTCCGGCGCTGCCGCTCGTCCTCCTCGCCACGGAAGCGCACCTCGCCCGGGCCCGCGCGGCGACCGTGGTCTTCCTCGCCCTCGCGGTGGCGCTGCTTCTCCTCGCCGGGTCGCCCGAGGCGGTCGGCGCCGGAGCTCTGCTGCTCGTCGCGCGGCTCGTCGTCGCCTTCCTTCCTCCGCTCGTCGCTCGAGGCGTGGAGGACGCCCCGCGGCCGGGTGGCGCAGTGGCCCTCTCCGCGGCGGCGGCGGTCCTCGCCGGCGTCCTGCTCGCGGCACCCCAGCTCGTCCCCACCCTCGTCGCGTTGCGCGAGGCGGGTGCGGGAGGGGCCGGGGCCGCCGGCCCCGGCCTGGCGGCCCTCGCCGGGCTGGCGGGGCTCGTGGTGCGCTACGTCTCCCACACGCCCGCGGCCATCTTCGCGCTGGCCGCGGTGCCGCTCCTGGCGGGCCTTCCCTCCCTCCGCGGGGCGGCGGTGGTGACGGGCCTCGGCCTCCTCTGGTTCGTCGCGCGCGGTGTGCCCGAGGGCTCGAGCGCGCTCGCCCTCGCCTTCGACCTCGCGCTCGCTCTCCTCGGAGGTCTCTCCCTCTCCGCGCAGTGGCGGGCGCGGCACGAGGCGCGCGGTCGCCGGCTGCGACGGCTCGCCCTCCTCGCCGCCCTCTCCGCCGCGGCGGCCCTCTCGATCGCCACCACCGTCACGGGTCCCCTCGTCGCCGATCTGGCGGCGCCGGTCGGCCTCCTCGCCCTCGGCCTCGTCCTCCACTTCGCCCTCGCCGAAAGCCGCGACCCGGTGGTCGCCCACGTCTTCCTCCTCCCGCTCGTGGCGTCCTTCCTGATGCAGCCGTGGGGCCGGCAAGCCTGGGCGGGAGCGCCCACCGCGGCCGAGATCGTGGGGCCGACGCCCACCCGGGAGGCTCTCGACCTCGCGATGGGGCCGCGGCGCTCGGAGTGGACGCTGACCCTCTCGACCTCGTGGCCGCGGGAGAGGGAGCGGGACCTCTCCTGGGCGGATCTCGCGAGCCTCACCGGCCGGCGCAACGTGAACGGCTACGACCCCATGGTCCCCGCCTCGCGCCGCGTGGTGCTCGACGGGATGGGCGCTGACGGCACCCTTCCCCGCGGCTTCCTCGAGACGGACCCGGGCCGGCTCGAGCTGCTCGGGGTACGGTGGCTCCAGGTCCCGACCGACGCGCTCGTCATGCCGACGGACGCGGACGGCCTCGGCGACGCGCTCGACGTCGTGGTGGAGCCCTCGCGGCCGCACCTCTTCCCGGTCCCGTTCACCCGCGCCACCGAGGTGAGGGTGGTGACGTTCCTCGCCGGAGCGACCGACGTGGAGCAGGGGCGCGTGGTGGCCGAGTGCGTGGCGCGGCTCGCGTCCGGGCGGGAGATCTGGCTCCCCCTGCGCGCCGGGGTGGAGACCGCCGAGTGGGCCTGGGAGCGGCCCGACGTGCGAGCGGCCGTCCGCCACGAGAGGGCCCGGGTGCACGCGAGCTTCCCCGTGCGCGAGGGTTTCTCCGGCCACCAGTACCTCGGCGTGCTGCGGCTGCCCGGCCGCTTCACGGTGGCCTCGCTGCGCTTCCGCGCCTGGCCCGGCTCCCCGCCGCTCTGGCTCCTCCGGGCGGGGCTGCGCGACGCGGAGACCGGCCGGGGGGTCGGCCTGTCGGTGGCCTCGGCCTACGTCAGCGACGAGGTGCGTCTCGGAGAGGCGGCGGGCACTCCCCTCGTGAGCCTCTTCGAGGTGCGGCGCGGGGTCGGGCCGGCGTGGGTGGTCGAGTCGCTTCGCCTCTTGCCCGACGACGCGCGGCTCATGGACTACCTGCGCGCGCCCACGCGTCTCGGGGTGGACGCGCGGCGCGAGGCGCTCGCCACCGAGAAGGACGCCCGCGGCGTCGTGCTTCCGCCCGGCAGCCGGTCGTCGCCCGCCGACCTCGCGCGTGCGGCCGGGGGCAGAATCGTCGTGCGCGCCGCCGGCCCCGGCCTGCTCGTGCTGGGCGAGGGCTTCGATCCCGGCTTCTCGGCCCGGGTGGACGGCCGCCCGGCCCGGGTCCTGCGCGTGAACGGAGACCGCGTGGGCATCGTGCTCCCGGAGGGGACGCACCGCGTCGGGCTCACCCACCGCGCGCGGGGCCTCGGCGCCGGCCTCGCCCTCGCCGCCCTCGCCGCGGTAGCCCTCGCCGGCGCTCTCCTCGCCCGGCCCCCCGGCCCCGCCCGCGCGGTTTGACCCTCCGAGAGGGCGCGTGCTAGCTTCCTCCGTTTCCGCGTCGAGCGTCCCATGACCGCAGAGAAGCCCGGCCTCAGCATCTTCTTCCCCGCCTACAACGACGCCGGCACCATCGCCAGCCTGGCCCTTCTCGCGCACATGACCGCGCGCACCCTGACCGACGACTACGAGGTGATCGTGGTCGAGGACGGCAGCCCCGACCACACCGGCGCCCTCCTCGACGAGATGGCGAAGCACTTCCCCTGGCTGAAGGTGGTGCACCACGAGAAGAACCGGGGGTACGGAGGAGCCCTGCGGACGGGGTTCCTGGTCGCGTCGAAGGAGCTCGTGTTCTACACGGACGGAGACGCGCAGTACGATCCGCGGGAGATGACGCGGCTCTGGGAGGCCGTCTCCCCGGACGTCGACTTCGTGAACGGCTACAAGATCTCCCGCAATGACCCCCTCCACCGGGTCGTCATCGGCCGCCTCTACCACTGGTTCGTCAAGATCGCTTTCGGCCTGCGCCTCCGGGACGTGGACTGCGACTTCCGGCTGATGCGCCGAAGCGTCTTCGCCAAGGTCCGCCTCACGCGCTACTCGGGCGTCATCTGCGTCGAGCTCATGAAGAAGGTGCAGGACCACGGCTTCCGCGTCGCCGAGGTGCCGGTCCACCACTTCCACCGCAGCTACGGCAAGAGCCAGTTCTTCAACTTCCCCCGTGTCGCCCGCACCCTCGTCGACCTCTCCAGGCTCTGGTGGGAGCTCGTGGTCAGGCGGCTGCACCTCCGGCCCGGCACGGAGCACGCGCCCACCGCGGTGCGGCCGTGAGCGACCACCGGGACTTCTACCGCGGCCGGAGGGTGCTCGTCACCGGCGGCCTCGGGTTCATCGGCTCGAACCTCAGCCGCACCCTCGCGGACCTCGAGGCACGGGTGACCGCGGTGGACAGCCTGCTCCCCGACTACGGCGGCAACCTGTTCAACCTCGACGGCTACGAGGACAAGGTCCGGATCAACATCGCCGACGTGCGCGGGCACGGGATGGAGTACCTCGTGCGGGGCCAGGAGGTGCTCTTCAACCTGGCCGGCCAGGTGAGCCACATCGACTCGATGAGCGACCCGGTCACCGACCTCGAGATCAACTGCACGAGCCAGCTGCGGGTGCTGGAGGCGGTGCGGAAGGGCAACCCCGACCTCAAGGTCGTCTACGCCGGCACGCGCCAGGTCTACGGCAAGCCGCTCTACCTGCCGGTCGACGAGAAGCACCTCCTGCAGCCGGTGGACGTGAACGGGATCAACAAGATCTCGGGCGAGTTCTACCACATGGTCTACCACCAGGTTTACGGGATCCGCGCCTCCTCGCTGCGGCTCACGAACACCTACGGCCCCCGCCAGCTCATCCGGCACAACCGGCAGGGCTTCATCGGCTGGTTCGTCCGCCAGGCCGCTTTCGGCGAGGAGATCCAGGTCTACGGCGACGGGCGGCAGAAGCGGGACTTCAACCACGTCGATGACGTGGTGGACGCCTTCCTGCGGGCGGGGGCGATGGAGGCGGCGGACGGCCAGGTCCTGAACCTGGGCGACGAGCGGCCGGTGTCGCTCCTCGATCTCGTGGATCTGCTCCTCGACGTGGCGGGCGGCGGGTCCAGCACGCTCGTGCCTTTCCCCCCCGAGAGGAAGCGCATCGACATCGGCGACTTCTACGCCGACATCGGGAAGGCAAAGGCCGTGCTCGGCTGGATGCCCACCGTTCCTCTCCGCGAAGGCCTGGCGGAGACCGTGGCTTTCTATCGCCGCCACAAGGAGCACTATCTCTGAGCGCTCCCCTCGCCGTGCCGTTCGTCGATTTCCGGGCCCACGTGACCGCCCTGCGGGGCGAGCTGGACGAGGCGGTGGCCCGGGTTCTCGACTCGGGCTGGTTCATCCTCGGCCCCGAGGGGGAGGCCTTCGAGCGCGAGCTGGCCGCGGCCCTCGGCGCGAAGGAGGCGGTAGGGGTCGGGAACGGGACCGACGCCCTTTCTCTCGCGCTCCGCGCCCTCGGCGTGGGACCCGGCGACGAGGTCGTGACGACGTCGATCTCCGCCGCCTACACCGGGCTCGCCGTGCTGCAGGCCGGCGCCCGGCCCGTCTTCGTGGACGTGGACCCGCGCACGCTGAACCTCGACCCCGAGGCGGCCGCCCGGGCGGTTTCTCCGCGCACGAGGGCCATCGTCCCCGTCCACCTCTACGGCCATCCCGCGGACATGGGCCCGATCCTCGCCCTCGCCCGCGAGAGGGGCCTCGCCGTCCTCGAGGACGCCTGCCAGGCGCACGGCGCGCTCTACGACGGCCGTCCGGTGGGCACCCTGGCCGGCGAGCAGGGCATAGGCGCGCTCTCCTTCTACCCGACCAAGAACCTCGGGGCCCTCGGCGACGGCGGGGCCATCCTGGTGAACGACCGTCACCTCGCCGCCCGGCTCCGCCAGCTCCGCAACGGCGGGCAGGGCGACCGCTACCGCCACGAGCGGCCGGGCGTCAACAGCCGACTCGACGAGATCCAGGCGGCCCTCCTGCGGGTGGGGCTCCGGCACCTCGCCGCCTGGACCGACAGGCGCCGGGCGCTCGCGGCTCTCTACACGCGAGCGCTCGAGGGGGCGGGGGTCCTGCCGCTCGGCGAGCTGCCCTACGCCCGAGCGGTCTTCCACCTCTTCGTGGTGCGCCACCCGCGGCGCGACGCCCTGATGGCCGCGCTCGCCGAGCGCGGCGTGGGCACGCTCATCCACTACCCGATTCCCCTCCACCTGCAGCCCGCGTTCGCCCCTCTCGGCGGGCGACCGGCGACCTCCCGGTGGCGGAAAAGGCGTGCGCCGAGATCCTCTCGCTGCCGCTCTACCCGGAGCTGACCGACGAGCAGGCCCTCTCGGTGGTCGCCGCCGTCCGCGACGCCGCCGCGAGCGTCTAGGTGGCAGAGGGGTTTCCGCACCCTGCCGGTGCTAGCATCGACGTCCGTATGACCGACCACCGCATCCTGCTTCTCTCGAAGATCGACCTTCGCTCGGCCCGCGTCGGCGTCATCGGCCTCGGCTACGTCGGTCTGCCGCTCGCTCTCCTCTTCGAGGAGTCGGGCTTCCCCGTGATCGGCTTCGACGTGGACGCGGCCAAGCCAAAGGCGCTCCATCGCGGCGAGTCGTACATCCGGCACATCGGAAAGGAGCGGGTGGCGGAGGCCTTCGCCCGCGGCCGGATCGTGGCCACCCCCGACTTCGACCGGCTCTCCGAGTGCGACGCCGTCCTCATCTGCGTCCCGACCCCCCTGGGGCGCCACCGCGAGCCCGACCTCTCGTTCATCCGCGCCACGGGTGACGAGGTGGCCCGGCGCCTGCGCCCGGGGCAGCTCGTGGTCCTCGAGTCCACCACCTACCCCGGGACGACCCGCGAGGAGCTCCTCCCCCGCTTCCTGGCGCGCGGGCTCGAGTGCGGGACGGGTTTCTTTCTCGCCTTCTCGCCGGAGCGCGAGGACCCCGGGAACAAGAGCTTCCACACCCAGAACATCCCAAAGGTGGTGGGAGGCATCGACAAGGCGTCGCTCGAGGTGGCGGTCGCCCTCTACGCGGCGGCCATGGCGAAGGTGGTCCCGGTCTCCTCTCCCGAGGTGGCGGAGGCCGCCAAGATCCTCGAGAACGTGTTCCGCGCCGTGAACATCGCCCTCGCCAACGAGATGAAGCTCGTCCTCGACCGGATGGGGATCGACGTGTGGGAGGTCATCGAGGCGGCCAAGACGAAGCCCTTCGGCTTCATGCCCTTCTATCCCGGGCCGGGCCTCGGCGGGCACTGCATCCCGCTCGACCCCTTCTACCTGACCTGGAAGGCGGCCGAGCACGGGACCTGGGCGCGCTTCATCGAGCTCGCCGGCGAGATCAACACGTCGATGCCGGACTACGTGGTCGACCGCACCGCCGGGGCCCTGAACCGCCACGGCAAGAGCCTCAAGGGCTCGAAGGCCCTGGTGCTGGGCCTCAGCTACAAGGCCGACATCGACGACGACCGCGAGTCGCCGTCCTTCGAGATCATCGAGCGTCTGCGGGCGGCGGGGGCGGAGGTCGCGTACTGCGACCCCTACATCTCCGGTGGCGCGGCCCGGGCGCGAGCACGACATCGGCCTCTCGTCGGTGCCCTGCACGGCGGAGGAGTTCGCCCGGCACGACGTGATCATCGTCTCGACCGCCCACTCCGACTTCAAGGACCGGGCGCTCTACGCCCGGGCGAAGCTCGTCGTCGACACGCGGAACCTGATGGCGCCCCTCGGCCTCGGCGGGCCGGGGGACCCGGGGCCGGAAGTCCACCGGGCCTAGGGACCATGCGGATCTTCGTCCCCGGACGGATCTGCCTCTTCGGCGAGCACTCGGACTGGGCCGGCGGCTACCGGCGCATCAACGCCGAGATCGAGAAGGGCTACACGCTCATCTGCGGCACGAACCAGGGCATCCACGCCGAGGTCGAGCCCGCACCCGACCGCGCTCGTCCTCACCTCGACGACCCCGGCCGGGGAGACGAAGGGGCCGCACGAGATCCCGCTCGAGCCGCGGGCCCTCCTCGAGGAGGCGCAGCGCGGGGAGTTCTTCTCCTACGCGGCGGGCGTCGCCTACCAGGTGCTGACGAACTACCGCGTGCGCGGCCTCGTCATCCGCAACTTCCGGACCGACCTGCCGATCAAGAAGGGGCTCTCCTCGAGCGCCGCGATCAGCGTGCTCACCGCCCGCGCGTTCAACCGGGTCTACGACCTGCGCCTCACCATCCGCGGCGAGATGGAGCTCGCCTACCAGGGCGAGATCACGACGCCGTCGCGCTGCGGGCGGATGGACCAGGGCTGCGCCTTCGGGGACCGCGCGGTCCTCATGGAGTTCGACGGGGACCGCCTCGCGACCGAGGAGATCCGGCCGGCCAAGGAGCTCCACTTCGTCATCGTGGACCTCAAGGCGAAGAAGGACACCGTCGTGATCCTGAAGCGGCTCAACCGCTCGTACCCCTTCGCGGAGGGACCGGTCGAGAAGGGGGTCCAGGAGCTGCTCGGCCCGGTCAACGAGCGGCTCGTGCGACCAGGCGGTGGCGGCGCTCGAGGCCGGAGACGCCGCGCGGCTCGGGGCGCTCATGGGCGAGGCGCAGGCGCTTCTTCGATCGGTACGCCACCCCCGCCTGCCCCGAGGAGCTCCCGGCGCCGGTGCTGCACCGCGTTCTCGCCCACGGGGCCCTCGCTGCCCCACGTCTGCGGGCGGCAAGGGCGTCGGCTCGCAGGGCGACGGGTCGGCCCAGTTCGTGGCGAGGAGCGCCGCCGACCAGCGCGCGGTCGTGGAGATCCTCGAGCGCGACCTCGGCGTCTCACGGGCCTGCCCCTCACTCTCGGCACCGGGCCCAAGGTCACGCGGGCCCTCATCCCCGCCGCGGGCTTCGGCACGCGCCTCTTCCCGGCGAGCAAGGCCACCAAGAAGGAGCTCTTCCCGGTGGTGGACAGGGACGGGATCGCGAAGCCGGCGATCCTGCTCATCGTCGAGGAGGCTCTCGAGGCCGGGATCGAGGACGTCGTGATCGTGGTCC
Organism: uncultured Acidobacteriota bacterium; assembly: GCA_963697835.1. GTDB lineage: Bacteria > Acidobacteriota > Vicinamibacteria > Fen-336 > Fen-336 > DATBSL01. Next base: position 345,826 of record CAVOPG010000004.1, read on the forward strand.
AGGAGGAGGACCTCGAGGACTTCCGCTCCTTCTTCACGGAGCAGATCTCGATCGAGAACTACAACAAGCTGCCCCGGCACTTCCAGGACTACGCGCGGCGGATCCTCGAGATCGGCCGGCGCGTCACGTTCGTGACCCAGACCGCCCAGGAGGGCTTCGGCCACGCCGTCTTCTGCGCCCGCGCAGGCACTCGGCGACGAGCCGTTCCTCCTGATGCTGGGCGACCACCTCTACCGCTCGACGACCGAGGCTTCCTGCGCGCGGCAGCTGGTGGAGGCCTACCAGCGCGTCGGGGACGAGCGTCGTGGGCCTGCGCCGCACCCCGGAGGGCGAGATCGCCGCGTTCGGCGCCGCCACCGGGGTCTGGCTCGAGCCGGACCGGCTCCTGAACGTCACCGAGTTCGCGGAGAAGCCGACCGTCGACTACGCCCGCACGAGCCTGCGCGTGCCCGGCCTGCCCGACGGCGAGTACCTGACCGTCTTCGGCCAGTACGTGATCAAGCCGCAGCTCTTCGACTACCTCGAGGAGCACATCCGCAACAACGTCCGCGAGCGGGGCGAGTTCCAGCTCACCTCCGCGCTCGACCGCCTGCGGCAGGAGGACGGCTTCCACGGCCTCATCGTCGACGGGCGCCGCTTCGACATCGGGCTCCCCGAGCACTACCTCGAGACGCTGCGCACCTTCCGGGAGGCCTGAGCGTGGCCGAGCGCGTCCTCGTCGTCGTCCCCACCTACAACGAGCGGGAGAACGTCCGCCCGCTCCTGGAGCAGCTCCTCGCCCAGGGCGAGGCCGTCGACGTGTGGGTGGCGGACGACGGCAGCCCGGACGGCACCGCGGAGGCGGTGCGCGAGGCGATGGCCGAGCACCCGGGACGGGTGGACCTCCTGCTGCGGAAGGAGAAGGCGGGCCGCGGGGCGGCGGTGATCGCCGCGTTCAAGAAGGGGCTCGCTCGACCCGAGGGGCTACACCGTCTTCCTCGAGATGGACGCCGACTTCTCGCACCACCCGCGCGAGCTGCCGAAGTTCCTCGCGAAGCTCGAGACCTGCGACATGGTGGTGGGCTCGCGCTACGTGGAGGGGGGCGGCAGCTCGGAGTGGGGCTTCTGGCGGCCGCTCCTCTCCTGGCTCGCCAACCGGTACATCGCGCTCGTGGCCGGCGTCCCGATCCGCGACACGACGAGCGGCTTCCGCGCGTACCGCCGGGCCGTGCTCGAGGAGACGGAGTTCGACCGCATCAAGATCCGCGGCTACGTCGTCCACGGGGAGATGGCCTACCAGGCCTGGGTCCACGGGTTCCGCCTCGGCGAGGTGCCGATCCACTTCAGGAACCGCGCGCGCGCGGCCTCGAAGCTGTCCGGGGAGGAGATCTACATGGCCCTCCTCAACTTCGCGCTGCTGCGCTTCCGCTACGGCTTCCGGCCCACGGAAGCGCGCCCCGGGGCCGGAAGACGCCTGAGACGGTGGGCGGTCTCGTCGTCTGGGGCGGCGGCTCGGCCGGGCGCGGCCTCGCGTCCGTCAGCGCGAGGGGGCGGCGGTCGTCTGCTGGCCGGGCGCCGACGCCTCGCCGCTCGAGCGCGCGGGCGTGCCCTTCCGGGCCGTCGAGGACCTGCTGGGCCCCGAGGGCCTCGCCGCCGCCGACGGCGCCGCGCGCACCTGGGCGCGCGTCTGGGGCCGCCTGCCCCTCGTCGACGGGAAGAGCTTCCGCGAGCTCGTCGAGTGGCGCGGGAGCTCTCTTCTCTGGAGCGCGGAGGCCTTCCTGCGCGAGGTGACCGCGGGCCCGCGCTGCGCGCGGACGGTCGAGATCGCGCTGCGCCTCCTCGAGGCGACCGCCCCCTCCGAGGTGGACGCTGCCGGGCCTCGCCCCCGCCGACGCGCTCCTTCTCGCCCGCGTCTGCGATCGCGCGCGGCGTGCTCTTCCACGGCCAGTCGAAGGCGGCGGGGCGGCCCCTCCGGGCCCGGCCCGACGGATCTCCCGGCGCGGCCTGCGGCGGGCGATCTCCGGGCTCCTCGCGCCCTCTGCGCCACCGCCGCTGCCGCCACCTTTGGCAGGGGCGGGGCTGGACGCCGCTCCCATCGTCGCGTTCGTCGGCGGGGAACGAGGACGGCCGCACGATCGCCCCGCTCCTGCGGGCGATCTCCGCGGACCTGTCGCGTAGCGTCGTCCCGGTGACGCTCGCCGAGCTGCCGCGGTGGGAGACGCGCCGGGCGCGCCGCGCCGCTTCCGACGCCGAGGCGCTTCCTGCGCGAGCTCGGGCGACGGCTGCGGGGAACACCGGGGCTCGCCGAGTCCTACGCGCACCGCGGAGTCCGCTTCGCCGACCTCGCCGGAGGCGATCTCGAGGCGTTGCTTCTCCGGCACCTTCCCGACGCGGTCGGGCGGCTCGAGGCCGCGATCGAGCTCCTCGGCGCCGCGCGCGCGGGCGCCGCCCTCGTCGCCGTGCCCGGCCGCGACGAGCGGCGGGCGCTCGTCCACGCGTGCGCGGCCGCCGGGGTGGGCGCCGTCGCCGTGCGCCTCTCTCCGCCGTCGCCCGTGGACGCGGCCCGCGCGGACGGCGGCCCGCAGCCGCTCGCCGCCCTCGACTGGCGGCCCGGCGACGACCCCGGGCCCGTCGTGGCTCGGCTGCGCGAGGCCACGCATGGTAGGGTGGGGGCCGGATGAAGACGGCGACGCTCGCGCTCGGCAGCCGGCTCGTCGGCGAGGGCCAGCCCTGCCTCGTGGTGGCCCACGTCGGCACCGCCCACGAGGGCGAGGCGGACACGGCTCTGCGGCTCATCGAGGCCGCCTTCCAGGCGGGCGCGGACGCGATCGTGTTCCCGGTGTTCCGGGCGACGGACCTCCTCGCGCGGCGCCACCCGGAGAGGAAGGAGCTCGAGGCGGCGGAGCTCTCCGCGCGGGAGTGGAAGAAGGTGCTCGAGGCGGCCAGGGCTTCCGGCCTCGCGGTGGTGGTCGAGGCCTTCGACGCGGCCTCGCGAGACCTCGCGGCGGAGGCGGGTGTCGACGCCTTCCAGGCCCACCCGACCGACCTCGACCACCCGGAGCTGCTGCGCGTCGCTCGCCTCGTCCGGGCGCCCGCTGCTCGTCGGCGCCGGCGGGGCGGAAGAGCCGCTCGTGCGCGACGCCCTCGACGCGGCGGGGGGCCCGGTCGCGCTCCTCGTCGGCCCGCCGGCGCGCGCCGGCGGCCGCCGAGGAGCTGCGGCTCGCCGAGATCGGGACGCTCCGCGAGCGCTACGGCGTGCCGGTCGGTCTCCTCGACCCGACCGACGGCGGGTCGGCCTTCGCCCTCCTCGTGCCCGCCCTCGCCGCCGCCCACGGGGCCGACGTTCGTCGAGAAGCGCCTCACCCTCGACCGCAGCCGCAAGGGCCGCGACTGGGCCGCCGCCCTCTCGCCGGAGGAGTTCTACCGGATGGTGGAGCTGCTGCGCCAGGCCGAGCGGGCGCGTGGCGACGGCGAGCCGCGAGCCGCCGCGCACAGGCGCCCGCGGGCGCTCGATCGTCGCCGCGCTCGCTCGTCGGCCGCGGCGAGGTCCTGACCGCCGAGATGCTGCTCTTCAAGCGGACGGACGAGCGCTTCGAGCGGGGCCTCTCCCCCGCCGAGGCGCACCGGGTCATCGGCCGGCGGGCGGCGCGCCCCATCCAGGCCGACGAGACGATCAGGGAGGACATGCTCGAATGAAGGCGCTCATCACCGGCGGTGCGGGGTTCGTGGGAAGCCACCTCGCGGAGGCGCTCCTCGCGCGGGGCGAGGAGGTCCACGTCATCGACAACCTCTCGACGGGCTCGATCGAGAACATCGAGCACCTCAAGGGAAACCCTCGCTTCCACTACACGATCGACACGGTGCTGAACGAGCCGGTGCTGGCCGAGCTCGTGGACCGGGTGGACGTCGTCTTCCACCTCGCGGCGGCGGTGGGGGTGCGGCTCATCGTGGAGAGCCCGGTCAACACGATCGAGACGAACGTCCACGGCACCGAGATGGTGCTGAAGCTCGCCAACAAGAAGCGGAAGAAGGTGCTGCTCACCTCCACCTCGGAGGTCTACGGCAAGGCCGACACGGTGCCGTTCCGCGAGGACGGCGACCTCGTCATGGGCCCGACCTCGAAGGGGCGCTGGAGCTACGCCTGCAGCAAGGCGATCGACGAGTTCCTCGGCCTCGCCTACCACAAGGAGAAGCGGCTGCCGGTGGTGGTGGCGCGGCTCTTCAACACCGTGGGGCCGCGCCAGACCGGCCGCTACGGGATGGTCATCCCGAACTTCGTGAAGCAGGCCCTCCTCGGCCACCCGCTCGACCGTCTTCGGCGACGGCACCCAGACGCGGTGCTTCACCTACGTGACCGACGTGGTGGGGCAGCTCGTGGCCCTCGCGGAGGAGCCGCGGGCGGTGGGCGAGGTGTGGAACGTCGGCAACGACCGCGAGGAGATCACGATCCTCGAGCTCGCGCGGCGGGTGGTGGCCCGCACCGCGTCCCGGAGCACGATCGAGCTCGTGCCCTACGACCGCGCCTACGAGGAGGGCTTCGAGGACATGGCGCGCCGCGTGCCCGACCTCCAGAAGCTGCGCGGTCTTACCGGCTACGAGCCGAAGGTGCAGCTCGACGAGATCCTCGACCGCGTCGTCTCCTACTTCACCTCCGACGCGACCCGTCTGTGAAGACGGCCGAGTACCGCCGGATGTACGAGGCGGAGGAGGCCCAGTGGTGGTACGCCGGCCAGCGGGCGATCGCCGCGGCCCTCCTCGAGCCGGCGCTCGGCCCCGCTCCGCCCCGGGAGAGGCGCATACTCGACGCCGGCTGCGGGACCGGCTTCAACCTGCTGGCCCTCGGGCGACTCGGGCGCGCGACGGGCATCGACCTCGCACCGGAGGCGATCGTCTTCTGCCGGGAACGCGGCGTGCGCGCGCTGCGCGCGCGCCTTCTCGCCCTTCCCTTCCGGGACGCCGCCTTCGACGTCGTCACGTCGTTCGACGTGATCTACCACGCCTGGGTGAGCGACGACCGCGCGGCGGTCGCGGAGATGGCGCGCGTGGTGCGCCCGGGGGGCCTGCTCCTCGTGCGCGTGCCCGCGCTGCATGGCGCTCTGGGGCGCCCACGACACGGAGGTGCAGTCGCGCCACCGCTACACGCGCGGCGAGCTCGTGGCGCTCCTCGAGCGGTGCGGACTCCGGGTCGAGCGGGCCAGCTACTGCAACTCGCTCCTCTTCCCGCTGCTCCTGGCGCGACGGACGCTCGACCGCCTGCTCGGCCGCGAGGGCTCCGACGTGGGCTTCCTGCCCCCGCCCGCTCGAGTGGGCCTTCAAGCGGGCCCTCCTCGCCGAGGCCGGGCTCGTCCGGCGCGGCCTGTCGTTTCCCGTCGGCGCGAGCGTCGTGGCTCTCGCCCGCAAGTAGCCCCGCGGCGCTATGGGTCCCTCGTCTTGCGCGCGTAGAATGTCTCGTTTGCGAAGGCCGGGGCCATGACCGACGAGCGCATCGACGTCGCCGAGGAGCTGCGCCGCGTGCGGGAGGAGGTCCGTCGGCTCGCCCTGCTCCCGGGCGCCGCCCCCGCCCCCGCCCTGCCCACCCCCGAGGTCCGGCCGCCGACGGCGGCAAGGCCCGAGGAGACGCTGCCCTCGGAGCCGGCGCCCGCGCCCCCCGACGCCGCCGCGGTCAACGAGTCCTGGCGCGCGGAGGCGCCCGCCCGGGGAGGGCTCGCCTCTCGCATCCGCCGCGTTCTCGAGCGCATCCTGGGGCCCCGATTCGAGGCCCAGCGGACGTTCAACGCCCGGCAGGTCCAGCTCGACAACGAGATCCTGCCGTACCTCGAGGCGCGCTTCGCCGCCACCCACCGGCACTACGACCGCATCCTCGGGGGGTACGGCCGCCACCTCGGCGAGGCCGACGAGCGCCACATGATCCTGCAGGAGGAGCTGGTGGCCCACGTGCAGGACCTGGTCCGTCGGATCGACCTCGTCCTCGCGGAGTCCGACCGCGGCCGGCTCGCGCTCGAGTTCGCGCTCGAGGACCTTCGGGTGCGCCTCGCCCGCCTGGAGGAGGGCGTGCGCCGGGGATGAAGACCGTCCTCGTCTGCGCCGCGCAGGCGCCCTTCGTGACGGGGGGCGCCGAGATCCTCGTCCGCGAGCTGGCCGCGAACCTCGCGCGCCGCGGCTTCCGCGTGGACGTGGTGGCCGTGCCGTTTCACGGCCACCCTCCCTCGGAGACTCGTGCGCCAGGCGCTCGCCTGGCGGCTCCTGGAGCTGCGCGAGACGACCGGCCGACCGGTGGACCTCGTGATCCCGACGAAGTTCCCGGCCTACCTCGTCCGCCACCCGAGCAAGGTGGCCTGGCTCTTCCACCAGCACCGCGAGGCCTACGACCTCTTCGGCACGGAGTTCTGCTCGTTCACCGACTCACCCGAGGACCGGAGGGTGCGCGACGCCATCCGCACCATGGACGACGCGGCCCTCGGGGAGTGCCGCGCCCTCTTCACCATCTCGCGCAACGTGGCGGCCCGCCTCTCCCGCTTCAACTCGCTCCCGGGGACGCCGCTCTACCCGCCTCCGCACGAGATCGGCCGCTACCGCACCGACGCGTACGGGGACTACCTCTTCTACGCCGGCCGGCTGGAGCGGCTGAAGCGGGTGGACCTCGCCATAGAAGCGCTCGCCCGCTGCCGGAGCGGGGCCCGCCTGAAGATCGCCGGCACCGGCCCCCTCGAGGAAGACCTCGTCCGGCACGCGCGACGGCTCGGGGTCGACGACCGCGTGGACTTCCTCGGCTTCGTCCCGGCCGACGACCTCGTCGCCCTCTACGCCTCGTGCCGCGCGGCCTGGTACACGCCGGTGGACGAGGACTACGGCTACGTGACGGTCGAGAGCTTTCTCTCCCGGAAGCCCGTCCTGACCACGACCGACGCGGGCGGCCCGCTCGAGTTCGTGACGGACGGCGCGAGCGGTGTCGTCTCGCCCCCGGAGCCGGAGGCCCTGGCCGAAGCGATCGACCGCCTGTGGGACGCGCCCGAGGCCGCGCCTGCGCGCGATGGGCGAGGAGGGGCACTCGCGGGTGGCCGACATCACGTGGGACCGGGTGCTGGACCGCCTCACGGAGGGGCTTTCGTGAGGCTCGCGCTCTGGACGCCGCGCCCCGACGCGGCCTGGGTCGTGGCGCTCCTTCCCCTCCTCCGACGCGAGGCGGAAGTCGTGCTCGTAACCGGAGCGGAGCCGGGCCCGCCCGAGGCCGACCTGCACCTCTACCACGTGGCGGACGATCCCGCCCACGTCTTCGTACACCGTGCGCTCCGCCTCCGGCCCGGTCTCGTGCTTCTCGCCGACTGGGGTCTGCACCGGCTCGTGCGCGCGGGCACGCAGGGAGACGTGGGGGCGTATCTCGCCGAGGCCCGGCGTGCCCACGGCGAGAAGGGCACGTTCGTGGCGCGCCAGGTGGCGCGCGGGCTCGGCGGCGAGCTCTTGCCGGCTCTCCTGACCCTCAACGATCGCGTGCTCGAGGCGAGCCTGGGTCTCGTCGCGTTCACCGAGTACGTCCGGTCCCGGGCCGCGACCCGCCTGCCCGGGAGGCCCGTCACCCACCTCCCCCTCGACTTCGTGGGATCGGGAAAGGCCCGGCCCGGCCGCGAGGCGGCCCGCGCCGCGCTCGGCGTCCCCGAGAGCGAAGCCCTCGTGGCCGCCCTCACCCCGAAGAGCCTCGACGCCGTCGCGCGGGCCCGGACGGGCGCGCGCGTCCTCGTCCGGCCCTGGAGGGAGGACGAGGCGTCAGTCCTCCTCGCCGCGGCCGACGTCGCGGTCGCGCTCGAGCACCCGGCCCGGGGAGGCCTTCCGCCTTCGCTCGCGCGCGCTCTCGCCGCCGGCCTGCCCACGCTCGTCTCGGCCGGCTCCGCGGCCGCCGCCGAGATGGAGGACGGGGTCGTGGTGAAGGTTTCCCCCGGTCCCACCGAGGCGGCGGAACTCGTCGCCCTCCTCGACCGCCTCCTCGGCGACACGACGCTCTCTCGGCGGGTGGGTGCGCTCGCCCGGGCCCACGCCGACGCGCGACGCGATCCCGCCCCCGCCGCGTCGGCGCTCCTCGCCCTCGCCCGGGATGTCTCCCGGACGGCCCCGGAGGCGCTGCGCGCGTTCGCCGCGGACCGGGCGGCGGAGGGCACGCTCCTGGGGTGGGCTCTCGAGGAGGTGCGCGGCGCCGCGCGCGACCTCGGCCTCGTGGGCCTGCCGCTCGGGCTCGAGCCGCTCGTGGGCCCGCTCCTCGGGGGTGCGCGGTGAGGCCCCGCGGGGCCTACGGCCGCGCCGGCGCGACGGACGGCACGTAGCGCACGTCGGCGCGGGCGCGCAGCTCCTTGACCCAGGCCTCGACCCGCTCGTCGAGGGCCCGTCTCTCGAGCCGGGTGCGGATCGCCTCCTGCTCGTCCTCGAGGGCGGGCCCCGCCGGGCGCCCGGCCTGCTCCTCCTCCCAGGCCCGTCGCACATCCTCGTCTCCCACACGTACCTGCGGCCGGAAGCGGAACGCCACGTACTTCAGGATGGCGAGCTGGCGCCGGAGGAGGCGCCGCAGGTCCGGCTCCGGCACGGCGCCGCGCAGCGCGGGATGAGTGTCGAGGAGAAGGGCGAGCGCCCGGTCCTCCTCCTCGGCCGAGACGTCCGCCTGGGGGAGCCGCGCCGCCTCGGCGTGCATGAGCCGCTCGTCGATCGCGGCTTCGAGGGCCTCGTTCTCCGGCGAGCCCGCGCACGATCACGAGAGCACGCACGTCCGAGAGGAGGAGCGGCCGCTCGTCCACCACGGCGACGATGCGCTCCACGACCTCGCCCCGCGGGGGCGGCGCCGGCTGGGCCGCGACCATCGCGGGCACGAAGGCGGCGGCGAGGGCCAGGGCGAGGCTAGAACGCATGGCCGATCGTGAGGTGGAAATGAGAGCGCGGGCTCGCCGGGCTCCGGATCCAGGACGTAGCCCCAGTCGAGCCGGACAGGGCCGATGGGCGTCCGGTAGCGCAGGCCGAGGCCCGCGCTCCAGCGCAGCTCGGGGAGGGCGAGGTCGCCCGCACCTCGGGGTAGACGTTGCCGGTGTCGACGAAGCTCGCGACCTGGAAGGCGCGGGTGAGGTTGTAGCGCACCTCGGCGCCGCCCAGCACGACTGCGTTGCCGCCGGTCGGGTAGAGCTTCCCGTCGGTGCCCACGACCTGCGGACCGACCCCGTCCACCGGGAAGCCGCGCGGGCCGTAGTCGCCGCCGGCGAAGAACCGCTCGGGCAGCGGCAGCAGCGGCGACTCGTTGCCGTAGGTCGAGGCGAGGCCGAGCCGGGCCGAGAGCACGAAGACGAGGTCGGAGCGCATCCGCCGCACGTTCGTGGCCTGGAAGAACCCGCGCAGGTAGCTCACGCCCCCGAGGGCCTGCGCCGAGAGCTGGAGGTCGGCGCCGAGGAAGAGGCCGTGCTTCGGTTCGAGAGGGTCGTCGCGGGTGTCGAAGATGATGGAGGCGGACGGCCCCGAGACCGTGTAGGTGCGGTACTGCCGGTCGATCTCGTCGATCGGCACCTCGATGTTGTAGACGTCCGTGTCCTGGTAGAGGTAGCGCAGGATCAGGCTGGTGCGCGGGTTGAGCGTGCGGCCGGCCTGCACGATCCCGCCCTTGCGGTTGTAGTCGAAGCTCGTGCGGTTCTCCTCCTCCCAGAAGGCGGTGAGGAACGAGTCGAGGCGGCGGCCGAAGAGCCAGGGCTCGCGCAGGTTGAGGAGGAAGCGGCTGCCCCGGACGCTCCCGCGGGCGAACACGGACGCGGTGCGGCCGAGGCCTCCGAGGTTGCGGCGGGTGAGCTCGACGCTGCCCCGCAGGCGGTCCTGCTCGGAGTAGCCGACACCCCACGACCAGCTCGTGCGCGGCGCCTCCTGCACGCTCACCACGACGTCCCGGCGACGCTCGCGGCCGGGGTCGAGCTCCGCGATCGACGCCCGCTCGAAGATGCCGAGGCCCGACAGCCGCCGCTGGCTCTCGAGCACGCGCTCGAAGGAGAAGGGCTCGCCCGGGCGCAGCACCATCTCGCGCTCGACGGTGACCGCGCGGGTGCGGCCGAGGCCCGCGAGCACCACGTGCTCGACGATCGTGCGGGGGCCGGGCTCGACGACCAGCGCCACGCGGGCCTCGTCCTGGGCCTCGGAGAGCGCCACGTCGGGCTGGACGCGGGCGTCGAGGTACCCCGCGCGCCGCCAGGCGGCGAGGAGCGTGTCGCGGCTCCGGGCCACGTCCCGCAGTCGGTAGGGGATGCCGGGGCGGAGCGCGAGCTCCTCGGGCCCCTTGTCGTCGCCGGAAGGCGGCAGCGGCGGCCCCTGGACCAGGACGCCCTTCACCACGGCCCGCGGGCCGGGCCGCGCGAGGAAGACGACCGTGAGGCTGCCCCCGCCGTCCGGCACCTCGGCCTCGACGCGCGCCTCGAAGTGCCCGCGCTCCTCGAGGCGGGCGACGAGGGTGCGGGCGTCCTCCTCGAGCGCACGCGTCCACGAGCGGGCGCGCGGGCTGCGTGCGCAGCCCCGCGAGGAGCAGCGGGTCGGCGTCCCGCAGCTCGACCGCCGCCACCATCGCTCGCGGCCCCGGTCTGCAGCTCGTACACCACGGCTTCACCGGAATCACGAGCCTCGCTCGTGGTGCGCACGACGGCCTCGCGGTACCCCTGGGCGCGGAGGTGGTTCTCGATGCGCTCGGCGCCGGACTCGAGGCTGTCGCTCGTCGCCCCGCCCTCGCGCACGAGGTCGCGCACCTCGGAGAGGAGCTTTCCCGGCAGGTCCGCGCCGCGGGCCTCGAGGCTCATGCGCGGGCCCGGCACGACCTGGAACACGAGGTCCATGAGGCCCCGCCCGGGGTCGTAGGTCTCGCGGAGCTCCACCGCGGCCCGCCAGTGACCGGCCCCGGCGAGGAGGCGGCGCATTCCCTCGCGCGCGGACTCCGCCCGCTCCCGGCGGAACGACCTCTCCCCGCCGCGGGCGGGCGAGCGCGTCGAGGCGCAGCGCGGCGACCGCCTCGGCTCCTTCGACGGCGGCGCGGGCCACGCGGACGCGCGGCCCCGCGCGGATGCGGAAGACTGCGTCGGCGCCGCCGGGCACCCGCGCCGCCTCCGGCTCCACGAGGGCCTCGAGGCGGCCCCGCCGGGCGAGGGCGAGGGCGATGTCCCGCGCGGCGCGCTCGAGGCGGGAAGGCCAGAGCGGCTCCCCCGCGCGGAGGCGCGCGGTCCGGGCCGCGCGGCGCGCCGACACGACACGGTCGCCCTCGATGCGCACCGCGCGGAGGAGCGGCGCGGGAACGGGGCGGAACACGACCTCGACCCCGGCCACGCCCTCCTCGCGGACGAGCTCGACCACGACGTCCTCGAACCGCCCGGTCGCGAACATCAGCTCGACGGCGCGGCGCACCGCCTCGCGGTCGAGGGGCCGGCCCGGGACGAGGCCCACGAAGGGAAGGAGGCGCTCCCGCTGCTCGGCCTCCACGCGGACCGCGCGGACGACCACCTCCGCGCGGCGCGGCGGAAGGAGGCGCCTCCTGCGAAGCGCCGAGGGCGAGCGCGAGGAGGGCGCCGGCGAGCATCAGCGGGACTGGCGGATCCGCACGTCGAACGCCCAGCCCCTTCTCGACGCCGGTCTTGGCGGTGCCGGGGTCCGTGCGGGTGAGCAGGAGCGAGAAGCGGTCGGTGAGCGTGTACTCGACGGCGAGGATGCGCTCCTCGGTGCCGCGCAGGTCCTGCGAGTAGAGGACGTTGAGGTCGGGGGTGAGCCGCTTGCCGACGGTGACGCGCGCGGTCGGGCGTGGTGCCCGCCCCGCGCAGCAGCGAGGGGTCGATCGAGAAGCGGTTCAGGCCGAAGAGCCGCTCGGCCTCGCGCTCGAGGCCGACCGACTCCGAGAGCCGCCCGGCGGCGAGGGTGGCCGCGCCCGCCGCGGCGAGCTGCGCCTGGTTCTGCCGGGCCTGGGTCTGGGTCAGGTTGGCGACCTCGGTCTCGTCCTGCCCGGCGAGGAGGGCGAGGATCTGGAGCGACGACAGCGGCGGGTCGGAGGTGAGGGTGGGGGTGACGCGCTCGAGAGTGCCGGAGACGCGCAGCGTCACCCGGTAGGAGCGGATGCGGGTCTCGGCCTCGATGTCGAAGAGGGGGTCGAGCCGCTGGGGGTTGACGAAGTCCAGGGTGCCCCTCTGGATGACGTAGGTCCGTCCCTGGAAGTAGAGCCGCCCGCGCTCGATCTCCGCGCGCCCGGTCACGACCGGGGCCCGCGTCGTGCCCTGGATGGAGAGGTCGGCGCTCGCGGCGAGAGTCGGCGAGGTTGTTGTCGATGCGCACGGTGCCCGGCGCGCGCACGCGCAGGTCGAGCTGCGCGCCCTCCTCGAGCGAGGCGGCGTCGGGCGCGGGGAGGACGCGACGGGCGCCGAGCAGCTCGGAGGCCACGTCGTAGCGCTTCGTGTAGAGCGCCTGGCGCACGTCGACGGTGCCGGTGATCCACTGCTTCCCCGCGTCGCCGAAGAGGCGCAGCTGGGCGTCGATGAGGCTCCGCAGGCCCTCGGGGTAGCGCAGGGCGAGGCCACGGCCGGTCGGCCGGATGTCGTAGGAGGTGAGCCGCCCGCCCGGGTAGGCGGCCTGCCCCTCCAGGGTGAGCCGACCCCCGGCCAGCGTCCCGCTCACCCCGTCGAGCTCGGCGGCGCGCTCGGTGAAGCGCACGCGCCCTTGCAGGCCCTCGACACCGTGCGGGAAGCCGCGCACGCGCAGCCCGGCGCCCTCGAGGTCGAGGGTGCCGAGGACGCGGGGGGCGAGCGCGGGTGCCCGACACCTCGACGGCGAGGCGCGCCGCGCCCGCGCCGCGCAGGCGCCGCGTGACGAGAGAGAGCGCGCGCAGGTCCGCCTGGCCGCGGGCGGAGACGGCGAGAGGGCCCTCGCCGAGCACGTCCATCCCGCCGGTGACGGCGAGGTCGGTCCCCTCTCCGGCCAGGTGGAAGTCGGCGAGCTCGAGGCGGCCGCCGGAGAACGTGAGCCGCACGGGCTCGCGAGCCCGGATGGGGAAGTCGGGGAGGAGCACCTGGAGGTCGGGGACCACCGCCTCCGCCCGGATCTCGGCCGGCGTCTCGAGCGGGCCGCGCAGGCGCACCTCGCCGGAGGCCACGAGCGCGAGCGCGGCAGGGAGAAGGGCGGCGGGCCGCCGCGCGCAGGAAGGGGTCGAGGCTCGTCGAGCGCGCGGAGAGGGTGAGGTCGGCCGCGTACGGCGGGAGGGCGCCCACCGTCCCCGGCGAGCGCCAGGTCGACGCGCGCCGAGCGGCAGCTCCCGTCGACCGCGACCCGGCCGTCGCCCGTGCCGACGAGCCGCGCCTCGAGGGCGCCGATGCCCTCGTCGCCGAGGAAGAGGCGGGTCGAGGAGAGGCTCGCGCGGAGCCGGGGCCGCGTGAGGGTGCCCTGCATCTCGAGGCGGCCGGAGAGGCGGCCGCCGAAAGCCACGCCCGGGAGCGGGCGGCGGGGCGAGCGCGCCGAGATCGACGCCCGTCCATCTCCCCCGAGCCGTCGTAGACGCCGTCGTCGGTCACGCTGCCTCGGAAGGCCACGGAGCCGCCCCCGACGAGCGCCTCGCCGCGGGTGACCTCGGCGACGCGCCCCTTCCAGCGCGACTCGAGCGGGCCTCGTCGTAGGGGATGGCGTAGTACCGGCCGCCACGCGCCACGCCCCTTCGCCTCGCCTTCCGGTGCGCTCCGCCGGCCGCGGACCTCCGCTTCGCCGGTCGCGAGCGCCGGTGGCGACCACGTCCCACTCCATGAACTTGACGAGGTCCTCGACCGGCCACGAGGAGGCGCGGGCCCGGCCGGCGAGCCCATCCCGGAGGCCGAACCAGCCGATCTCCGTCCGGCCCTCCCAGCGGATCTCGCCCTGCGCCCTTGCGCAGGACGAGGGGGCGCGAATCGACCGACTCGACAGCCGTGTCCAGGGTGCCCGTCCATGTCGCGCGCCCCCAGTCCACCCCGGCGTAGCCGACGCCCTCGCCCTCGAAGCGGCCCTCGAAGACCGGCCAGTCGACGGTGCCGCGCCACGAGCCGCGGAATCGTCCCGCTGCCGCTCAGGCCCGCGGGCTGCGCCTCCGGGTTTCCGAGCGCCCGGCGCACGCGCGTGAGCACCGTCTCCGTCGCCGCGAGGTCCTCCGTCTCCCCCTCGACCTCGAGGCGGGCGCGATCCTCCGCGTCCACCTCGCCGCTCACGTGCCCGCTCATCCCCGGCCCGCGCAGGGCCGCGCGCTCGTAGGTCTGTCGCCCGTCCTCCGCGCGCCAGTCGAGTCGGCCGGCGAGCGGGAAGCGCCCGTCCGCCCGCTCCGCGAGGTCTACCCCGATCCTCCCGCTCACGAGTCGGGTCTTCCCTTTCGGCCAGCTCACGTCCACCTCGCCGGTGGCGGCGGTCCCGAGACGCATCTCGCCCCAGCCGAAGATCATCCGCAGGAGCCCTTCGCCGTCGGCTTCGCGCACGGACCCCCGGATGCGGACGGGCCGCTGGGTCGCGGTCGGTGGCACGTCGACCTCCAGCCGGCTGGAGCCGCCGAGCGCGTCCACGTCGAGATCGCGCAGGACGAGCCCCTGCGTGCCGTCGTAGGAGAGCCAGCTCGCGAAGCGCGGGACGGCGGCGCCCAGGAAGGCCCCGCCCGTCCCCTCCATGCGCCCTTCGATCCGCAGCCGCGACCCGTCGATCGAGAGGAGCCCGCTCCAGCGCGCGGCCCCCTCGAGGCCGAGGCCGGAGCGGAAGACGTGCCTCTCGAGAACGGCGAGGTCCACCGGCCCCTCGAGGCTGCAGCTGCCCCTGCGGCCGGCCGGCGAGACGGATGCGTCCGTGGTAGGCGAGGTTCGTCTTCTCCGCCACGAGGCGCGCTCCCTGGACGTCCACGACGCCGCGGTGGACGACCACGTCGATCTCGGTGCCCACCGGGAGCTCGGGAGCCGCGCCCATCTTCAGCCGCCCGGGCTCGAAGGAGATGTGGCCGGCGAGGCCCCCCTCGGGCCGGCTGGACAGCCGGCCGTGGAAGTCGGGCAGGTCGAGGTCGAGCGGGCACTCGCTCGTGGTTGAGGAGGAACTCGCCACCCACGATGACCAACCGCTCGATGGCCACCTGCAGCCCGCCTCCCCGCCCCCCGCCGCCCATCTTCGGGATGTCGTCGCCCCCGGGGCCGAGCGGCGGCGAGGGGAAGGCATTGATGCGGAGGCGCAGCCCCTCGACGCGCACGCGGGAGAGGACGAGGCGGTTGCCGCGCAAGGGCGCGAAGCTCGGGCGCACGCGCGCGGACGGCACCTCGAGGAACGGCGGCGCCTCCGGCGTGATCCCGCCCACTCGCAGGCCGTGCATCTCGAACTCGAGCGTCGCCGGGCGCACGGTGATCGCCTCGACCTGCACCGGCCGATGGAAGTAGCGCCCGAGCGCGTGCTCGACGAGCCGCGCTCCCCACTCCGGTGCGCGCCACAGGGCGTAGATCGCCGTCGAGCCGAGGACGAGCGCGAGCAGGAGGAGCTTGCGGCGGCGGGACACTCGCGACCTCTAGCCGACGACCGCCAGCAGCGCCCCCGCCTCGACCGCCTGGCCCTCCCGGACCGCCACCTCCTGGACGCGCCCGGCGCGCGGCGCCTCGAGCTCGTTCTCCATCTTCATCGCCTCGATCACGACGAGGCCCTGCCCGGCCACGACGTCGGCGCCGGGGGCCTCGAGCACGCGCACGACGCGCCCCGGCATCGGCGCGGTGAGGCGGAGGGCCCATGGGCGTGGCGGACCGGGAGCGGAGGACCCCCGCCCGGCCTCGGCGAGGTCCACGGTCACTGCCTCGCCCGGGAAGGACGACCGCGTAGCCCTCGGGTGCGCCTCTCGAGCCCGACCTCGTGGCTCTCGCCGGCGACGAGGAGGCTCGCGAAGTGGCTCCCGGTGCCGACGAGGTCGACCTCGAGGAGCGCGCCGTCGAGGCGGACCGTGTATCGCCCGCCCCCGCCTCGCACCTCGACGCGGATCGTGCGGCCCCGGACGGTGGCGTCGAAGATCACCCTCGCTCCCCAGGCGGCTGGCTTGGGCCTCGCGCAGTCCGGCCGCGCGCCACGCCTGGGAGGCCCGGCACGATCCGGCGGCACCGGCCCTGCCCGCCGTTCCTCGAACGCGCGGATGGCCGCCGCCGCGACCGCGATCTCGACCGAACGCGGGCGCGGAGCGTTCTGCCCGGCGAGCAGCGACTCCACGAACGACGTGTCGAAGTCCCCGGCCACGAAGGCGGGATGGCGCGAGCACCCGCTCGAAGAAGGGGAGCGTCGTCCTGATCCCGACCACCAGGTACTCCGTCACCGCGCGGCGCATGCGGCGGATGGCCTCCTCGCGGTTCTCCGCCCAGACGACGAGCTTCGAGACGAGCGGGTCGTAGTGGATGGGGACCTCGCACCCCTCGTAGACGCCCGAGTCGTCGCGCACGCCCGGGCCCGCCCGGCGCGCGCAGCGCCGTCGATGCGGCCGGGGCTCGGCAGGAACCCGGCGTCGGGGTCCTCGGCGTAGACGCGGCACTCGATCGCGTGGCCGCGCTGGGCGAGCGTCCTCCTGCCGGAACGGGCAGCGGCTCGCCCTGCGCGATCCGGATCTGCAGCCTTCACGAGGTCGACGCCCGTCACCATCTCGGTCACCGGGTGCTCGACCTGGAGCCGCGTGTTCATCTCGAGGAAGTAGGGCTCGCGGTCCTCGCCCACCAGGAACTCGATCGTCCCCGCGTTCACGTAGCCCACCCGGCGCGCGAGCGCGACCGCGAGCTCGCCCATCCTCTGCGCGCAGCGCGGGGGTGAGGAAGGGGGACGGGCTCTCCTCGATCACCTTCTGGTGGCGGCGCTGGATCGAGCACTCGCGCTCGAAGAGGTGGACGACGTGGCCGTGGTGGTCGCCGAGCACCTGGATCTCGACGTGCCGCGGCCTCTCGATCGCCTTCTCGAGGTAGACGCGGTCGTCGCCGAAGGCGCCCCTGCGCCTCCGAGCGCGCCCGGGCGCAGCGCGGGGACGAGCTCGGCCGGCGCGCGCGACGAGGCGCAGGCCCTTGCCGCCGCCGCCCGCCGCCGCCTTGAGCATCACGGGGTAGCCGATCCGCTCCGCCTCGCCGCGCGAGCTCTGCGTCGTCGGCGATCGGCTCGAGCGGTCCCCGGCACCACCGGGACGCCCGCCGCCACCGCCTCGCGCCGGGCCGAGGTCTTCTCGCCCATGAGCGCGATCGTCGCGCTGCGGGGGCCGATGAAGGCGATCCCCGCCTCCTCGCAGGCGCGGGCGAAGGCCGCGTTCTCGGCGAGGAAGCCGTAGCCGGGGTGGATCGCCTCCGCCCCGCTCGCCCGCGCCGCGTCGAGCACGCGGTCGATCGCGGAGGTAGCTCTCGCGGGACGGGCGCGGGCCCGATCGGATACGCCTCGTCGGCGAGGCGCACGTGGAGGGCCGCCCGGTCCGCCTCGGAGAAGACCGCGACCGGGCGTGATGCCCATCTCGCGGCAGGCCCGGATGACGCGGACCGCGATCTCGCCGCGGTTGGCGACGAGGATCTTGCGGAACGCCCGCGCGCTCACAGGGGGATGTTCCCGTGCTTCTTCGGGGGGTTCTTGTCGCGCTTGCTGCGGGCCATCTCGAGCGCCGGCCACGATCTTCCGCCGCGTGTGCCGCGGCATCGATGACCTCGTCCACGAAGCCGCGGTCGGCGGCCACGTACGGGTTCGCGAACTTCTCGCGGAACTCCGCGACCTTCTGCTGCCGGAGCCGCCTCGGGGTCCGCCGCCGCCTGCGAGCTCGCGCCGGTAGAGGACGTTGACCGCCCCCTCCGGGCCCATCACCGCGATCTCCGCCTGGGCCAGGCGTAGTTGACGTCGGTCCGGATGTGCTTGCTCGACATCACGCAGTAGGCCCCGCCGTAGGCCTTGCGGGTGATGACGGTGACCTTCGGCACCGTGGCCTCGGCGAAGGCGTAGAGGAGCTTCGCCCCGTGGCGGATGATGCCCCCGTACTCCTGGGCGGTGCCGGGCAGGAAGCCGGGCACGTCCTCGAACGTGACGAGGGGGATGTTGAACGCGTCGCAGAAGCGCACGAAGCGGGCCGCCTTCACCGACGCGTCGATGTCGAGGCAGCCGGCGAGGACCGCCGGCTGGTTCGCCACGATCCCCGACCGCCCGCCCGGCGAAGCGGGCGAAGCCCACGACGATGTTCGGCGCGAAGTGCTCGTGCACCTCGAGGAAGCCGGCGGTCGTCCACCACCGCGAGGACGAGCTCCTTCATGTCGTAGGGCTTCGCGGGCTCGGCGGGGACGAGGGTGTCGAGCGACGCCTCCTCGCGGTCGGGTGGATCCTCGGTCGTTCGGAGCGGAGGCTCCTCGAGGTTGTTCGAGGGGAGGTAGGACAGGAGCTCCCGGATGAGGGCGAGACAGGCGCGGTCGTCGTCCGCCGCGAAGTGGGCGACCCCCGAGCGCAGGTTGTGGGTCATGGCGCCGCCCAGCTCCTCCTTGGTCACCTCCTCGTGGGTGACCGTCCGGATCACGTCGGGGCCGGTCACGAACATGTAGGAGGTGTCCTTCACCATCACGTTGAAGTCGGTGATGGCCGGGCTGTAGACGGCGCCCCCCGCGCAGGGCCCCATGATCGCGGAGATCTGCGGCACCACTCCGGAGGCGAGGGTGTTGCGGAGGAAGATGTCGGCGTAGCCGCCGAGCGAGGCGACGCCCTCCTGGATGCGGGCGCCGCCGGAGTCGTTGAGGCCGACGACGGGGGCGCCCATCTTCATCGCGAGGTCCATGACCTTGCAGATCTTCCGGGCGTTCGTCTCGGAGAGGCTGCCCCCGAAGACCGTGAAGTCCTGGGCGAAGACGCACACGAGGCGCCCGTCCACCCGGCCGTAGCCGGAGACGACGCCGTCGCCGGGCACCTTCTGCTCCGCCATGCCGAAGTCGAGGCAGCGGTGCTCGACGAGCTTGTCGAGCTCCTCGAAGGTGCCCGTCGTCGAGGAGCGCGAGGACCCGCTCGCGAGCGGTGAGCTTCCCCTCTCGGTGCTGGCGCTCGCGACGCTCCGGGCCGCCCCCCTCCTCGGCGCGCCGGATGCGCTCCCGCAGGTCGTCGAGGGGGGGGAGGGCCATTCTCTAGCTCGGGAGGCCACAGCCCCCGCCGCCGCAGGGGCCGTTCTCGCAGGCGCCCTCCCCGGGGGAGCAGGCTCGTGCCCCGCACCCGGCGAAGTCCGTGGACGGCGCGGCGGTGGCCACCGCGAAGACGGAGAGCTGCTTCTCGACGTCGGGGCTCAGGCATGCGGGACAGGCGACCGCCTCCCCGAAGCGTCGCACCAGCTTCTCGAAGCGCTTCCCGCAGCCGGGGCAGGCGTACTCGTAGATCGGCATGGCTAGCGGCCGGCCTTCGCGGCCAGCTGCGCCTTCACCTTCTCCCAGTCGTCGAGGAAGCGCTTGAGGCCGATGTCCGTGAGGGGGTGCTTGAGGAGGGTATTGAAGACGCTCGTCGGCATCGTGCCGATGTCGGCGCCCATCTTCGCCGCCTCGACCACGTGCATCGGGTGGCGGAGGCTGGCGGCGAGGACCTCGCAGTCGAAGTCGTAGTGGTCGAAGATCTCGATGATTTCGGCGACCAGCTCCATGCCGGGGGTCGCGATGTCGTCGAGGCGGCCCACGAAGGGCGAGACGTAGCGCGCGCCCGCCTTGGCGGCGAGAAGGGCCTGGGTCGGGCTGAAGATGAGGGTCATGTTGACCCGCTTGCCCTCGCCGGTCAGCACCTTGGTGGCCTTGAGGCCCTCGGGGATGCAGGGCACCTTCACCACGATGTTCTCGTGGAGCGAGGCGAGGTGCCGGCCTTCCTTCACCATGCCCTCGGCGTCGGTCGCCACGACCTCGCCGGAGATGGGGCCGTCGATCGTCTTGCAGATCTCGACGAGGATCTGCTCGGGGTCGCCCGACTCCTTCGCGAGCAGGCTCGGGTTGGTGGTGATGCCGTCCACGACGCCCAGGGTCGCGGCCTCGCGGATCTCCTTGAGGCTCGCCGTGTCCAGAAAGATCTTCATGATTCCTACCTACCTCTCGATGACGGGTTTGCCGGTCCCTCGCCCCTCCGACCTGGGCGGGAGCGCCTTCCGACATGATATCGCCCTCCGGAGCTCGCCCCCTCTCGGGGGATGAAGCGGGAGCCACGGCTCACTCACGGCAGGCTCGCCTCGACGGGCTCGGTCGGCGGGCTCTCGTTGCCGGCCTGGTCGAAGGCGGTCGACCGTGTAGCGGTAGGCGACGCCCGGCTCGGCCGTGGTGTCGAGCCACGACGCGTGGTTCGCCTCGACGTCCGCGATCTTCTCCGGCGCACCGCCGGGAGCCGCGCGGTAGACCCGGTAGCCGGCGAGGTCCGGCTCGGCCGAAGGGCCCCACAGGATCTCGAGTCCGCCCTCCCGCGGCAGGACGGCGAGCCCGCTCGGCGTCGCGGGAGCGGATACGTCCCGCACCTCGACGCAGGCCTCGTTCGAGGGCGCGCTCTCGATGAGCGGCTCCGTGGAGGCCACCGCCCGGACGACGTAGCATGCGGTCACGCCCTGCGGCACGACCGTGTCGCGGAGGCTCCGCCGCGTCGAGCGGCTCCTCGACGAGCGGAGCTTCGTAGGCCGCGTTGCCCAGACGCCGGTACACGACGAAGCCGTGGCGCCGGGGCCCCTCCGCGGGGGTCTCCGTACCGGCGGCGGTCTCGGCCCCTGCCTTCGCCGTGGAAGGGGCGGGCGTCGGCTGTGCGTCGGCAGGTGGAGCGGGCGCGGCGGGCGGCGCCGGCGGGGAGGCGGCGGGCGGCGGCTCTGGAAAGCCGGGACTCGGCGGACGGACCGCGGCGCCCGGAGTCGTGGGCGGTCTCGGCGCGACGGCCGGCGGGGCGACCGCCTTCGGCCGCACCCCGTGCCACGAGAGCGCGACGCCGTCTTCCGCGAGCGCGGCGGCGAGCTCGCTCGGCGCCTCGAGCGGCGGCTGGGCCACGAGCGCGAGGGTCAGCGTCCGCTGCCCCTTCTCCCCGCCATAGACGCCCGCGCGCGGCGGCGCGAACGGTCGTCCCGGGAGCCGGGAGCGGCAGCGTCGCCACGACCCGGCCGCCCGGGATCGCCGGCACGGAGTGGCGCCGGCCGGCCTTCTCGAGGTCCTGCTGCCCCTCCGCGTGCAGGAACTCGACGGTGAGGGTCGTGTACGCGACTCCGTCCACCGAGGCCGCGGGCGCCGTGGCCCGGACCTCGAGGGCGTCGCCGCGCTGGGCGAGGCGGAAGGCCTGCGGGGCGGGCGGGGTCCGGCGCCGCGGCGGGCAGCGGGTCTCCGCGGTGGCCGCAGGCGGCCACGAGCGAAGCGAGGGCGACGAGGAGGAGGGCCGGGGGCTTTCGCATCACAGGATGAACCGGGAGAGATCCTGGTCCTTGACCAGCGGCTCCAGGCGACGGCGCACGTAGGCCGCGTCGACGGCGACGGCGAAAGGGGAGGTGCCGCCGGCCTCGAAGGAGATCTCGTCGAGGACGGTCTCGAGGATGGTGGCGAGCCGGCGGGCGCCGATGTTCT
This sequence comes from uncultured Acidobacteriota bacterium, assembly GCA_963697835.1. GTDB lineage: Bacteria > Acidobacteriota > Vicinamibacteria > Fen-336 > Fen-336 > DATBSL01. The sequence goes on from CAVOPG010000004.1 coordinate 367,338, forward strand.
CGGTGGTGTCGTTGACGCGCGCGGCGAAGCGGGCCATCTCGGCGACCGCGTCGTCGGTGAACGAGAGCGAGACCCCCTCGGTGGCGAGGAGGTCGCGATACTGGCCGACGAGGGCGTTTCGCGGCTCGGTGAGGATCCGCAGGAGGTCCGCCTCGCCGAGAGACTGGAGCTCCACCCGGATCGGGAAGCGGCCCTGGAGCTCGGGGATGAGGTCGGTGGGCTTGCTGACGTGGAAGGCCCCCGCCGCGATGAAGAGGACGTGGTCGGTGCGGACGGGGCCGTACTTCGTCGAGACGGTCGTGCCCTCGACGATCGGGCAGGAGGTCCCGCTGAACGCCCTCGCGCGAGACGTCCGGCCCGTGGACGCTCTCGCGCCCCGCGATCTTGTCGATCTCGTCGAGGAACACGATGCCCGCGGACTCCGCCCGCTCCACCGCCTCGCGCGCGACCTGGTCCTGGTCGACGAGCCGCGACTCCTCCTCCTGCCGCAGGATCTCGCGCGCCTCGGGGACGGTCACCGTCCGTCGTCTGGTGCGGCTCCCGAAGAGACCGGGCAGCATGTCGCGGATCGCGACGTCCATCTCCTCCGCGCCCTGGCCGCCGAGGATCTGGAAGGTGGGCACGGTGCGCTCGGGCACCTCCACCTCGACCGTGCGAAGGTCGAGCTGCCCGGCGCGCGAGCTGCGCGCGCAGCTTCTCCCGCGTGGCGAGGAGCGGCTCGCGCGGCGCGGGGTGGGCCTCCGGCGTCTCGCCCGGCAGACGGACGCGCGCGGGGGCAGCAGCAGGTCGAGAAGCCGCTCCTCGACGCGCGCCGCGGCCTTCTCGCCGCACCTCCGCCTGCTTCTCCCGGCGGACCATGTCGACGGCCGCCGCCACGAGGTCGCGCACGATCGCGTCCACGTCGCGGCCCACGTAGCCCACCTCGGTGAACTTGCTGGCCTCGACCTTGATGAACGGGCTGCCGGCGAGCTGGGCGAGACGACGGGCGATCTCGGTCTTGCCCACCCCGGTCGGTCCGATCATCAGGATGTTCTTCGGGGTGATGTCGGCGGCGACCGCCGGGGGGAGCCGGCGGCGGCGGATCCGGCTGCGGAGCGCGATCGCCACCGCGCGCTTGGCCGCCGCCTGGCCCACCACCCAGCGGTCGAGCTCGGCCACGATCTCGCGCGGCGAGAGGGCGTCGAGGCGCTGGCGCTCCTCGCGCCCGGCGGCGGGGGCGGCCGTCATCCCTCGAGGGTCTCCACCTCGATGGCGTCGTTCGTGTAGATGCAGATCTCGGCGGTGACGCGCATCGCCTCGCGGGCGACGGCGGCGGGATCGAGCGCGGTGTGGCGGGCGAGGGCGCGCGCGGCGGCGAGGGCCATGGGGCCGCCGCTGCCCACCGCGACGATGCCGTCGTCGGGCGCGATCACGTCCCCGGCCCCGGAGAGGAGGAAGGTCGCCTCGCGATCGGCCACCACCAGGAAGGCCTCGAGACGGCGCAGGCTCCGGTCGGTGCGCCACTCCTTGGCGAGCTCGACGGCGGCGCGCTGCAGGTTGCCCCGGTACTCCTCGAGCCGTGCCTCGAAGCGGTGGATGAGGGCCATGGCGTCGGCGGTCGAGCCGGCGAAGCCGGCCAGCACCTGCCCGTTGTGCAGGCGCTGGATCTTCTTGGCGTGGTGCTTCACCACCGTCTGGCCGAGGGTGACCTGTCCGTCGCCGGCGAGGGCGATCGTCTTCCCCTGGCGGACGGCGAGGATCGTGGTCCCGTGAAGAGGTGCCTGGTGGCGCATGGAGAGGGCCTGCCCGGGGCGGGGTCGGGAAGCTAGTATAGCGCCATGGGACTCCGGACCCCGGCCCTCGTCTCCTTCGTGTACGACCTGGGCCTGGGAGCGCCGATGCTCCTCGCCGCCGCCGGACTCAGTACTCCGTCACCTCGACGCGCTTCCTGAGCTCCTCCGGAGTGATCGCGCCCCGGGCGCGGGCGTCCACGTCCTTCACGCGCGCGCTCACCACGAGCGTCTTCTCCGGCCGCGCCGACGCGGCGAACATCCCCCCGGGCACGAAGTCCACGGTCACGGTGACCCGCTCGTCCGCGCCGAGGCCGGCGAGACGGACGCCGTGGGTGGCCAGCGCGTCGATGACCGCCCCCCGCACGTCGGCGACCACCGCTTCGGGGTCGCGCTTCTCGTCCGGCGTCCCGTTCTCGAACCAGAACTTCCAGGGCGGAGGAGAGGGAGGGAGAGGCGGCACGGCCGGAGCCGGCGGCGTGGGCGCACTCGGCGCCGTCGGAGCGACGGGTGGCTCCGGCAACTCGGGGTCCGTCTGCACCTCGACGTGCATCTCGGACGGCGAGGCCACGCGCACGCGTACGTCCCTCACGATGCGCTCCATCTCCTCCTCGGCGGCCCGCCGCGCGGCCTCGGTCTCCTGCTGGAGGACGAGCACCTGCTTCTCGAAGGTCTCGATCTCCTCGTCGTCGGCCTCCGCCGCCGCCGTATCCGTGGCGGGGCGGCGGGGCACGACGCGGACCCGGCGGTGCACCGGCGAGCCGCCGTGCAGGACGTAGATCTGGCCCTCGCCTCCCGGCAGCATCCGGGGGGTGAGGACGAAGACGACGCCGTAGCCGGGCAGGCGATAGCCGCGCGCCGACTCGACGCGGCCGAGAAGCCGCGCCGCGTGGGGCAGGCTCACGCGGTCCACGGCCCGGGCGAGGTGCGCTTCCAGGGCTTCCATCCCCTCGCGAGGGGTGGTGAGGCGGGGCTTCCCCCGCTCCTGGGTGACCGCGGGAGAAGCGAGGGCCAGAAGGACGGCTGCGAGGGCGATCTGCGCGTGACGCGGCGGCATGATCCTCACCTCTTCCGGGCCGACGCCTCGAGGACGTAACCCATGAGCTCGTTCGTGCGCTCGAGCTGCTGCCCGTGGCGGCCGTCGAGGTAGCTGAGGCTGGCGGCCACCCGGGCGAGGTCGACCCTCCTCCGCGCCTCGGCGCGTTCCTCCCATCCGGCGAGCCGGAGGTCGAGCCGCTCGCCCTGGCGCAACTCGCTCGCGCGAAGCCGCTCGTCGATCCGCGCGTCGAAGCTCGCCAGGAGCGCGGGAGAGTCGAGGGCGGCCGGGCGCCGCTCGAGCGCCGCTTGCAGCGCCTGGACCGTCTCGCGGTGCCGTCGCTCGAGCTCGGCCGCCCGGGCTTCCTGCGCGACGAGCGACCGGCGGAGCGAGGCGTACCCCGTGGCGGCGAGCGTGGCGCCGAAGCCCAGCAGCAGGAGCGCGGCCGCGGCCAGCCAGCGCGGGACGACGATCCCGCGCGGGGTGAACGAGGGCCGAGCTCGGGGAAGCCTCCACGCGGCGAGGTCCCGCCGCACGCCGCGGAGGGCCGCCATCTCCTCGCGGCACGCGGCGCAGCCCGCGAGGTGCCCTTCGACCCGGGCCCGCGCCGCCGCGTCCGCCTCCCCGTAGAGCACTTCCATCTTGTCGCCCTGCAACCCGTCGTCTCCGACCTTTTCGCAGTCCATCTCGTGCGTCTCCCGAAAGCCCTTCAAGGCGCGGGCGCCGGCAGCGGCGCCGCCCCGCGAACCCCGTCACGCTCTAGCCGCAGCCGCAGCTGGCCCAGCCCGCGGTAGAGCCGCGTCTTCACCGTCGAGATCGGCACGTCGAGCGCCTGCGCGATCTCGAGAAACGTCAGCTCCTGGTACTCCTTGAGGATGACCACCTCGCGCTGCTCCTCGGGCAGCGTGTGGATCGCCCGCCGCACCGCCAGGGCGAGGTCGCGCTCGAGCAGCCGCTCGTGGGCACCCGGCCGCGTCTCGACCATCACGGGACCGGTCTCCTCCAGCGCCTCGAGGCTCACCGTCGCCCTCGTCTTTCGCCGCCGCAGCCGGTCGCGACAGAGGTTGGTCGCGATCTGGTAGAGCCACGAAGAGAAGCGCGCCTCCCCCTTGAAGGTGGAGAGCGCCCGGTAGGCCTTGAAGAACGCCTCCTGGGCCACGTCGCGCGCCTCCTCCTCGGACCCGAGGAACCGGAACGCCGCCCCCCGGATCCGGTCCTCCCACCGCCCGACCAGGACGTCGAAGGCGGACGCGTCCCCGGACTGGCACGCCTCGACCAGCTCCTCATCGCTGCGGCCCATGCTGCCTGCTGACCATTGTGACGAAACCAGGGCCGAAATGGACTCAGCTCCCGGCAACCCCGGGGGTGTTTGAGGGGGTGGAACCCCCTCATTTCAAAGGAAGCCGGACTCAGGCGAAGCCGTATCCCGCCCATACTCCCCATGGTGCCGGATGACCGGTGTTCGTGGGGGGAACGACCCGAACCAAGAGGGGAAAAAGAGGGACAAGAACAAGATTCGAGATGCTGGGCCAACGGACCGGCCCTCCAACCGGGGGGCGTCGCGCCCCCCGGCCCCCCGCGTGGCTAAGCCCGTGGGTGCGTCTTCTTGTACACCTCGACCAGGTGGCGGGTGTCCACGTGGGTGTAACGCTGGGTGGTGCTGAGGCTCGCGTGGCCCAGCAGCTCCTGAATGGCCCGCAGGTCGGCCCCCCGGGTGAGGAGATGGGTCGCGAAGCTGTGCCGCAGGGTGTGGGGGCTGCAGCGCCGCTGGAGGGCCGCCTGCTCCACCCGCCGCGCGACCAGCGCGCGCACGCTTCGGTCGGTGAGGCGCCCGCCGCGGGCGTTCAGGAAGAGCGCGTCGTTCCGGGGCCGGAGTCGCACCCTCTCGGCGAGCCACGCGCGGAGCGCCTCCTGCGCGCGGTGGCCGAAGAGCACCACGCGCTCCTTGCGCCCCTTGCCCACCACGCGGACCATGCGCGCCTCGAGGTCCACCTCCCCCGCGTCGAGGGACACGAGCTCGGCGCAGCGGATGCCGGTGGCGTAGAGCAGCTCCAGGATCGCGCGGCCGCGCACCGCCTCTCGGCCCTGGCCGGGCATGTCGAGAAGGGCCAGAACCTGCGTCTCGTCGAGGACGGCGGGGATGCGGCGGTCCTGGCGAGGAGTGGCGAGGACGCGGGCCGGGTTCGTGTCGAGCCGCCCCTCCCGGCACAGGTACCGGAAGAAGGTGCGGATCCCCGCGAGCTTGCGGGCCGAGGACGACTTCGCGAGCCCGCGCCGGTGGAGCTCGGCGAGGAAGCCGCGGATCGCGAGGTGGTCGGCGTCCTCGGGGCGCGGCTCCCGCCCGAGCGCGCGGCGCAGGTGCTCGGTGAACTGCGCGAGGTCTTCGCCGTAGGCCCGGATCGTGTTCGGCGAGGCGTTCCTCTCGCGCTCGAGGTGACGGAGGAAGGCAGCCGTGGAGGCTTGCATGTCCTAGCCGGGCGCGGCGGCCTCCGCCTTCGGGAGGCCTCCCGGCGCGTCGAGCCGGGCCTGGAAGTGCCTGAGGCTCTCGAGGGCGCGGTGGGCCATGGCGAGGCGCTTCTTCGCCTTGTCCCGTACGCGGTGCGGTAGCTCCGGCAGGAGCCCGAACGCGATGTTCGTGGGCTGGTAGTGCGCGGGGTCGCTCCGCGCGATGTAGCGGCCGAGCGCGCCCAGCGCGGTCGTCTCCGGGAAGGCGCGCGGCTCCTCGCCGCGCGCCCGGAAGGAGGCGGCGAGGCCGGCGAGGAGGCCGGAGGCGGACGACTCGACGTAGCCCTCGACGCCGGACATCTGCCCGGCGAAGAAGAGCCCCTTCCTCCGCCGCGTCTCGAAGGTGGGCTCGAGGGTGAGGGGCGCGTTCACGTAGGTGTTCCGGTGGATCATCCCGTGGCGGACGAACTCGGCGCCCTCGAGGCCGGGGATCATCCGGAAGACCCGTTTCTGCTCGCCCCACTTGAGCTGGGTCTGGAAGCCCACGATCGACCAGTGGCTCGCGGCCAGGTTGTCCTGGCGCAGCTGCACGACCGCGTGCGGCCGCTTCCCCGTGCGCGGGTCGGAGAGGCCGACCGGCTTCATGGGCCCGAAGCGGAGGGTGTCCTCCCCCCGCGAGGCCATGACCTCGACGGGGAGGCAGCCCTCGAAGAAGAGCTCCTTCTCGAAGTCGTGGAGGGTCGCGCACTCGGCGGTGGTGAGGGCCTGCAGGAAGGCGTGGTACTCCGCCTCGTCGAGCGGGCAGTTCAGGTAGTCGTCACCTCCCTTGCCGTAGCGCGAGGCGCGGAACGCCTTCGAGAAGTCGATCGAGTCGGCCTCGACCACCGGGCTCACCGCGTCGAAGAAGTGCAGGTGGGTCCGGCCCACGAAAGCCGCGACGTCCGCGGCCAGGGGGTCCGAGGTGAGCGGACCGGTCGCGACGATGGTGAGCGGGTCGTCGGGGATGAGGAGGACCTCGCGGCGGTGGATCGTCACCTGGGGCAGCGACTCGATCTCCTCCGTCATGCGCCGGGCGAAGAGGGCGCGGTCCACGGCGAGGGCGCTCCCCGCGGGCACCCGGACCTCGTCGGCCACCCGCACCACGAGCGACCCGAGGCGCCGCATCTCCTCCTTGAGGAGGCCGGCGGCCTGGTCGAGGGCGTTGCCGCGGAGGCTGTTCGAGCAGACGAGCTCCGCGAGGTCGCCCGTCTGGTGCACCGCGGTCGGCTGCGCGGGACGCATCTCGAAGAGATCCACGAGCAATCCGCGGCGGGCGAGCTGCCACGCGGCCTCGCAGCCGGCGAGGCCTCCCCCGACGATCGTGACCCGCGGAGCCATCTCGGCCAGTATAGCCGCCGCGGTCAGGTCCTCACGAAGAGCGCCCCCGGCAGCCGGACGACCGTCTCGCCGAGCTCCAGCTCGGCGAGACGAGCGAGCAGCGCGGGGAGAGCGACGCCGCAGCGGGCCTGGATCTCGTCGACGCTCGCGGGGACGCCGCGGGCGAGGGCGGCGAGGACCTCGTCCGTGGGCTTTCCCGGAGCGTCGGGCGGGGTGATGCCCAGCTCGGCGAGCACGTCGGGCGCCCCCCGCACGAGCACGGCGCCGTCGCGCAGGAGGCCGTTCGTGCCCTCGGCGGCGGGTTGCGAAGGGTGACCGGGCACCGCCATCACCTCCCGGCCCTCGTCGAGCGCGGCGCGGGACGTGGAGAGGGCGCCGCTCTTCGCCCCCGCCTCGACCACCACCACCGCCCGCGCCCAGCCGGCGATGACGCGGTTTCGGCGGGGGAAGTTCTGCCTCCACGGGCCCGTCCCGAGCGGGAACTCGCTCACCACCGCCCCGGCCCCGAGGACCGTCTCCGCGAGAGGCGCGTTCTCCGGCGGGTAGAGGCGGTCGAGGCCCGAGCCCAGGACGGCGACCGTGCGTCCGCGACCGTCGAGGGCGCCCCGGTGCGCGGCCGTGTCGACGCCGCGGGCGAGGCCCGAGACGACCGTGAGGCCGGCCGCCACGAGGTCGCGGGCGAGGGTCCGTGCGAACGCGATGCCGAGGGCCGTCGCCGCGCGCGCGCCGACGACCGCCACCGTCCGCTCGCCTTCTCCCGCCACGAGGGCGCCTCGGACCCAGAGGACCGGCGGGGGTGCGTAGACGCGCCGCAGCCACGAGGGATAGTCGGCCTCGTCACGCCCGACGAGGCGCACGCCGAGCTCCCGGGCCCGGCGGACCTCGGCCTCCGCCCGGCGACGCGCCCCCCCCGATCGCAGCGCTTCGAGCGCGGGCGCGGCGAGGAGGTCCACGTGATCGGCGGGCCGCGCCAGGACCCCGGCCTGCGGGCCGCGGAGCGCGAGCTCGTGGGCGGCGCGGGGCGTTAGCCCCGGAAGGAAGGCGAGCGTCAGGAGGTCGAGGGTCGAGTCCACGGGAAGCCCGGCGGGAGAGGGCCCGATTCTAGGCGGGCGGCCGGCCCCGGCGGGTCCGGCCTCGGGGCCATTGTGTGAAAAGGCGTCGCGAGGGCGTGGCGGGCGCTCCGCGACCTTGCTTTGCCCACGACCCCACGGCTACCATCGCACTCTGACTCCCTACCGAACGGAGGCTCACGGTCATGCGGGCGTTGCTCTTGCTCCTCCTCCTCAGCCCCGGCCCGGCGCTGGCGGATGAGGAATCCCCGGGCCGCCAGGTGGAGTTCGGCCTCAAGGTCGCACAGAAGGGCCTCTGGCAGGAGGCCCGCTTCCGCTTCGAGCGCGCCGTGCAGCTCGACCCGCAAAACGCCGCGGCGTTCAATGACCTCGCCGTGGCGCTCGAGCAGATGGGCGAGTTCGAGGCGGCCCGCAAGGCCTACGAGAAGGCGCTCGAGCTGAAGCCGGGGGACCTCTACATCCAGCAGAACTACGACCTCTTCCGCGAGGCCGACGACAAGAGGAACCGCAAGAGCCGGAAGAAGGCGGCCCGGCCATGAGAGCCCCGTCCCGCGCCGTGGCCGCGCTCGCCTTCCTGGCCGCCGCTTCCTGCTCGTCGATGGTGGAGGTCGCGGTCGAGACCCCGTTGCAGTCGAAGCTCGACGTCACCACCTTCCGCCGCATCCTCATCGCCGGCTTCGTGACCGATCTCGAGAGCACCGACGTGGACCTCTCGGCGGAGACCTCGCGCCTGCTCCAGAACCAGCTCCGCTCGAACACGCGGCTCCAGGTGCTCGAGCCCGACCGCCCGCCGCTCCAAGACGCCCTCGAGAAGGCGCTCGAGAAGATCGGGGAGGGCGGCAGCTACGCCAAGGAGGAGAAGGAGCAGTACCGGCTCGAGGCCGACCGCCTCCTCCAGGACCCGGAGTTCTGGCGCAAGATGGGAGAGGAGTACCAGCAGCCCCTCATCGTGGCCGGCAAGCTCGCCTTCGAGAGCCAGAACCGCTCCGGCTTCCAGCCGGACGAGCGCGTCGTGCGCCGGCCCGACGGCACGCCGACGATGGTCCGCGGCAACCGCTACATGGAGAGAAAGGGCTTCACCCTGAGCGCGGACTTCTTCTTCATCGACAGCAAGACGGGCGAGCTCCTCCACAAGGAGCGCTTCTCCGAGGAGGTGCTGTACTCCGAGGACCAGCGCATCTCGCCGCTCTCCTCGTACTTCGAGCTCATGGACCGGCTCCTGCCGAACTTCCTCGGGGTGATCACCCCGCAGAAGATCCGCGGGACACGCGTTCTGCTCCGCTAGGGGACCCCATGCGCAGGCTTCGCCCCCTCCTATTTCTCGCCGCCGCCGCCCTCGCCGCGGCACCCGCCTCGGCCCAGTTCATCCCCTACTTCGGGAAGAACAAGGTGAAGTACGACAACTTCGCCTGGCGGGTCTACAAGAGCCCGCACTTCGAGGTCTTCTACTACCCGGAGTTCGAGCCCCACCTCGAGCGGCTCGTCTCGTACCTGGAGAGCGCCTACCTGAAGATCTCGACCGGCCTCAAGCACGAGATGCCGAAGCCGATCCCGGTCATCTTCTACAAGACCCACTCCGAGTTCGAGGAGACGAACCTCTTCCCCGCGTTCGTCCCCGAGCAGGTGGCCGCGTTCACCGAGCCGCTCCTCAACCGTATGGTGCTCCCCATCGACGAGCCGTCGGACCAGCTCCAGGGCCTCATCACCCACGAGATGACCCACGCGTTCGCGTTCGACCTCATCCCGCGCGGGCTCGGCTTCGGCATCTCCCAGCGCCCCATCCCGCTGTGGGTGGACGAGGGGCTGGCCGATTACTTCCGCGGCCTGTGGGAACCCCTCGACCTCATGATGATCCGCGACGCCGCCCTCACCGACAACGTGCCGAAGCTCTCGAGGGCGGAGTTCGAGGCCTTCTCCGGCCGCCTCGTCTACAACATGGGCCACGCCTGCTACGAGTACATGGAGGCCCGCTACGGCAAGGAGGGGATCAGGCAGTTCCTCTACACGCTGCGCAAGGGCATCCTCGGCGGCTCGACCGAGGAGCTCTTCAAGCAGTCCTTCCGCACGACGCCCGAGGAGTTCGACGCCGCTTTCGACAAGTGGCTGAAGGAGCGCTTCAAGCCGTTCCGCGACCGGCAGCGGCCGGACGACTTCGGGAGGGACCTCTCGCCGAACCCCGAGAAGACGAGCTTCACCCAGGCCTTCGGCTTCGCCCCGAGCCCCTCGGGCGAGATCGCCGCGGTCATCACCGCCAACCGCTCCGAGGGCGAGGCGGACGTGGTGCTCGTCTCCACGAGGGACGGAACGGTGATCCAGAACCTCACCGGCGGCTTCGACACCGCGTGGGAGAGCTTCTCCATCAACAGCGAGTTCGTGGGCGGCCGCTCGATCGCCTTCGACCCTCGCGGGGACAACGTGGGCTTCTTCGCGCGCACCGGCAAGGGCCGCAGCTTCTTCCTCGTCTCCGTGATGGACGGCAAGATCCGGAGGAAGGTGCCGGTCCCCCTCGACGAGGTCCAGGCCCCCTGCCTCCTCCCCGACGGCCGGACGGTGCTCTTCGCCGCGCTCAGGGAGGGGATCTCCGACATCTGGCGGCTCGACCTCGAGACGGGGGCCGTCTCCAACCTCACGAACGACGAGTACGCGGACAACGACCCGCAGGTGTCGCCCGACGGCAAGCTCGTCGCCTACGAGCGCCGCATCAGCGGCCACTCCAAGATCTACGCCTTCCCCCTCGCGGACCCCGCGCACACGACCCAGCTCACCTTCGGTCCCTTCGACGACGCCGCGCCCTACTTCTCGACCGACGGCAAGAAGGTCTACTACGCCTCGGACGAGGACGACGACATTCCGAACCTGCGGAGTCTCGACCTGCAGACCGGGGCGATCGCCCAGTACACCGACGTCTTCGGGGGCACGATGGCGCCCGCCCCCCTCAAGACGCCCCGCGGGGACCGCCTGGCGTTCATCACCTATTACAAGGGCGAGTACAAGCTGCACACCAAGGACACCGCGGAGCCGGTGAAGGAGGTCGAGCAGGAGGTGCGGGCCGCGGCCGAGGGACTCGTGGACTTCCAGCCCGACGTCACCCACGAGGTCGTGCCGGAGAACAAGCGCCGCAAGAAGATCTTCGAGGGGCTGTACCTCCAGGGCCGTCCCCCCATCAACGTGGGCGTCACCTCGAGCGGCAACTTCTACGGAGGCACCGCGATCGCCCTCACCGACGTGCTCGGAGACCAGGATTTCTCGCTCACCGTGCTCTCCGTCGCCTCCTACCGCGTCTACGACGGGCGCTACACGAACCTCGCCTCCCGGCTGCACTACGGGATCAACGTGTTCGACCAGACCTACTTCTTCTACCCGTACTACGCCCAGTACGCGCAGTACTACGGCCAGGACGTCCGTGACCTCGCGCAGGCGACGCAGCGCTTCACCGGCGGGATGGTCTTCGCGGAGTACCCCCTCGACACGTTCCGCCGGGTGGAGTTCGGGGCCGGCGTCGTCAAGGTCTCGGAGCAGTTCCAGGACCAGAACCTCGAGCAGTCGATCTGCCAGCAGAATGCGATCCTCGGCCTGCCCTGCTTCATCAACAACGGCTGGCAGACACCGATCTCGGCACGGATCGTCCAGGAGACGACCCGCTTCGCCGAGTACGGTCCGCTCTCCGGGAGCACGTTCAGCCTGGGCTTCACGTACGCGCCGGGCGCGGGGAGCCTCCTGCAGCGCCAGACGGTGGACGCGGACGTGCGGAAGTACCTGCGTCTCGGTCCGACGAGCGCGCTCCTCGCCCTGCGCGGGCGGGGTTTCTACTCGACGGGTGACAACCCCGACTACTTCTACTTCGGCGGCAACATGGAGATGCGGGGCTACCCGTACTACGGGTTCGCCGGCAACCAGGGCTTCTTCGCCAACGCCGAGCTCCGGCTGCCGCTCATCAACCTCGCCGCGACGCCCATCGGCATCCTCGGGCCCTTGCGCGGAACGGTGTACTTCGGCATCGGGGGCGCGAAGTTCAAGGGCCAGGACTACCACTTCTCGACGAGCGAGCCGGGCTACTCCTACGTCCACGACCCCATCTTCGGCGAGCAGGTGACGGGCTGGCGGCTGCAGGACGGGCGCGCCTCGTGGGGCTTCGGCCTGCAGCTCTTCTTCCTCGGCTACCCGATGCATTTCGACTGGACGAAGTACACGGACTTCGCGAGCACCAGCCAGGGCTGGGATTTCGGCTTCTGGATCGGCTACGACTTCTAGCCGCTAGAGGAGCCGCGAGCGAGCCGGCTCCGGTGTCGGGCGGCTGGAGCGCCCACCCCCCCAGCCGCGGCGGGGGTGAGTCGCCATCGAGCCGCGCGAGGGTTGCCGACGGCCCGGGCGGAGTCGCGTCCTCCCGTCGTGATCGAGAGTGCTATCGTCTGTCTCCCGGAGGGGCACGATGGCTGGGTCTCGTCATCCCGCGCGCGTGGCCGCGATCTCGGCGGCCATCCTCATCCTCGAGCTGGCCTTCATCCGGATCGTGCCTTCCGAGGTTCGCGCCGTCGCCTACTTCACCAACCTCATCCTCATGGCCTCGTTCTTCGGCCTCGGAACCGGGTGCATCCTCTCCCGCTGGCGCCGCGTGGGAGTGCTCCTCCCGGTGGGCCTGGGCCTCGTCTTCCTGTTCGTCTGGTTCGCGCGCGGGATCGTCATCTACGAGGAGGCGCGGCAGGTCCACTACTGGCTCCAGTACGTCGACCTCCCGCCCACGGCGCCTCACCTGCCGCTCTTCCCGGCCGCGGCGACCGTCTTCCTGCTGGTCGCCCTGCCGTTCGTCGCGCTCGGCCAGGCGCTGGCCCGGGAGATGGATCTCCATCCACGCCTCGTCGCCTACGGCTGGGACATCGCCGGCAGCCTCGCCGGAACACTCGCGTTCTCCCTGTCGGCCTTCGCGCGCGTTCCCCCTTGGCTGTGGCCGCCGCTCGTCGCGACGGGGGCCGCCTTCACCCACGCGCGCCGCCCCCTGGCGCGCCTGGCCATCGTCCTCGCCGGAACGAGCTTTCTCCTCCTGTCCCACTCGCCCTTCCACTCCCTGTGGAGCCCCTACTACTACGTGCAGACGCGGACGCAACCCCGGCAGGTGGGGATGGAGGTCTGGGTCAACTCGACCTTCCTGCAGCTCGCGATCGACTACACGAACCCCGACCCCGCCGCGCGCGCCTTCCTGCAGGGCGCGTGGGGCAAGTGGTCTCTCCCGTACGAGAGGTTCCGCGAGCTTCACGGCGGGCGCTCGCCGCGCCGCGTCCTCATCCTCGGCGCGGGGACCGGGAACGACGTCAACGTGGCCCTCGGCAACGGCGCCGAGACGGTCGTGGCGGTCGAGATCGACCCGGTCGTGCTCGAGCTGGGGATGGCCCACAACACCCTCCGCCCGTATTCCGACCCTCGCGTCAGGGCCGTGGTTGACGACGCTCGGCACTACCTGCACGCCTCGCGGGAGTCCTTCGACCTGATCGTCTTCGGCACCGTCGACTCCGTGGCCCTCGTCGGCACCCAGGCCAACCTCCGCCTCGAGAATTACGTCCACACGAGCGAGTCGGTCCGGGACGCCCGCCGCCGCCTGGCCGACGGCGGCATGGTGGCGATGTACTACTCGGTATTCCAGCCGTGGATGTTGCCCAGGATCTACGCAACGCTGCGATCCGTCTTCGGCGAGGGCTCGGCGATGATCCTGACCCGGGACCGCTTCCTGTTCGACACCGTGCTTCTCGGCGGCCAGGGAGTGGCAGCCCGGGACGAGGACAAGGCGACGGCCCTTCGCTTCGGGGGCGGGGTTCCCTCCACGGACGACTGGCCCTTCATGTACCTCGAGCGACCCACGATCGCGCCGGTCTACCTGAAGCTCGTCGCCACGATCGCCGCCCTGATCCTCGGCGTCGTGGCGCTCCTCCACCGACTCGAGCCCGCGCGCGGGTTCCCCCTCCACTTCCTCTTCCTCGGGATCGGGTTCACCCTGCTGGAGTCGAGCGCGATCGTGCGCCTCTCGCTGCTCTTCGGGAGCACCTGGAGCGTCAACGCCCTGGTCTTCTCCGCGGTCTTGACGATGGTGTTCCTCGCGAACTGGATGGTCGTCCGGCGACTCGCCCCGCCTCTGCGCTGGGCCTGGCCGGGCCTGCTGCTCCTGCTCGTGGCGAACTGGGCCTTTCCCCTGACCTGGCTGTTCGGGGTGGGGGCGTCCCTCCGCGCGATCCTCTGCGGCCTGCTCATCGGCGTCCCGGTCTTCTGCGCGTCGGTCTGCTTCAGCCGGCTGTTCGAGGGCCAGGCCAATACCGGCTTCGCTCTCGGCGTCAATCTCGTAGGCGCCATGGCCGGCGGGCTCGTGGAGTACGCCTCGATGGCGGTCGGGATGCGAGCCATCTGGCTCGTGCTGGTAGGCGTCTACGCCGTCGCCTGGTTCGCCTCACGCGTGCCCCTACTGGCCGGCGCCGGCGGCCGGCGCTGAGCGGGCTCTCTCAGGAGAGCGGGGCCCTTGGCAGTTGACGCCAGCCCGAAATCCCGTCTAGACTCAGGGTTTCGTGGACTGAGCCGGAAGGAGAGAGGCGCCGTGTACGCGATCATCAGGACGGGCGGCAAGCAGTACAGAGTCGAGAAGGGCGTCGTCGTGCGCGTCGAGCGCCTCGAGGGGGCGGTGGGCTCCACCGTGACCCTCGAAGACGTGCTCCTCCTCGGCGGGGAGGGCGAGCCGCGGGTGGGAAGCCCCCGCCTCGAGGGCGCCTCGGTCGTCGGCACGGTCGTCGAGCAGGACCGCGACGCGAAGATCCGGGTTTTCAAATACAAGAAGCGGAAGCACTACCGGCGCACGCGGGGTCACCGCCAGTCCTTCACCGCCGTGCGGATCGACGCGGTCAGGGCCTGACAGGAGCCAATCGATATGGCGCACAAGAAGGGCCAGGGTTCGAGCCGGAACGGTCGGGACAGCAACTCCCAGCGGCTCGGGGTCAAGGTGTTCGGCGGCCAGGCAATCCGCGGCGGGGCGATCATCCTCCGCCAGCACGGCACGCGCTGGAAGCCGGGCCGCAACGTGGGGCTGGCGCGGGATCACTCTCTCTACGCCCTCGCGGACGGGTTCGTGCGCTTCGAGGACCACGGATCGCGGGACAAGCTCGTCACCGTGGTGCCGGCTGCGAGCTAGCGCGGAAGCCCGCCTCCCCGCCTCTCGGTCGGGCGGCTGCCGATGTTCGTCGACCAGGTCGGGATTCTCGTCAAGGGCGGCGACGGCGGCAACGGGTGCGTGAGCTTCCGCCGCGAGGCCCACGTCCCCCGGGGCGGTCCGGACGGCGGCGTCGGGGGCAAGGGCGGTGACGTCGTGCTGGTAGCCGTCTCCCACCAGAACACCCTCCTCCCCCTTCGCTACCAGGCGGAGCACCGGGCTGACCGGGGCGGGCACGGGGGGCCCGGCAACCGCACGGGCCGTGATGCCTCCGACCGGGACGTCCTGGTTCCCCCCGGGACCTCGGCGCGCGACGAGGCGACCGGCGAGGTGATCGGCGAGGTGCTGCGCGACGGAGACCGTCTCGTGGTGGCTCGCGGTGGCCGCGGCGGCCGCGGCAACCGCTCCTACCTCTCGAACCGCAATCGCGCTCCGCGCGAGAGCGAGCCCGGCCAGCCGGGCGAGGTGCTTCGACTCCGGCTCGACCTGCGGCTCATCGCCGACGTGGGCCTCCTCGGCCTCCCCAACGCCGGGAAGTCCACCCTCCTCGCTCGCTTGTCGTCGGCGCGCCCCAAGGTGGCCGATTACCCGTTCACGACGCTCACCCCCGTGCTCGGGGTGGTTGCGGCCGACGAGCAGACGTTCGTGGCCGCGGACATCCCTGGCATCATCGAGGGGGCGCACGAGGGCGCCGGCCTCGGTCTGCAGTTCCTCCGCCACGTGGAGCGCACCCTCGTGCTCCTGCACGTCGTGGACGCCTCGGGCACGAGCGGCCGGGATCCCGCCGAAGACCTCGCGCTCGTCCGCGAGGAGGTGCGCCGCTACGCGCCGGATCTCGCCGAGAGGCCACAGCTGGTGGCGGCCACGAAGCGCGATCTCGCCGGAGCCGAGGACCCGCTGCCCGCGCTCCGGCGAGCCGCGGCCGACCTGGGGTTCGAGGTGGTGCCCGTCTCCGCGGCCACCGGAGACGGCCTCGTGGCCTTGAAGCGCCGGCTGCTGGGTCTCCTCGCCGCGAGCCGGGCGGCCCTGCCCCTCGAGGAGCGCGCTTGAGGATCGGCCTCTACGGCGGCACGTTCGACCCGGTCCACTTCGGCCACTTGCGGGCGGCGGAGAACGCGCGCGAGGGGATGGGGCTCGACCTGGTGGCCTTTCTGCCCTCGGCAGTCCCTCCCCACCGCTGCGCCCCGCTCAGTGCCGCCGCCGACCGGCTCGCGATGGCGCGCCTCGCCACCGCCCCGCACCCCCGCTTCGAAGCCTGGGATGCCGAGCTGCGGCGGCCGGGGCCGAGCTACACGGTGGAAACCGTCTCCTCCCTCCTCGCCGAGCGGCCCTCCGACTCCTTCGTCCTGGTGGTCGGCGCCGACACCTGGCCGGAGATCACGACCTGGCGCGAGCCGGAGCGGCTGCTGTCGCTAGTGGAGGTCGCGGTGGTCGACCGTCCGGGTTACCCCGGACCCGGTAACGAGGTCCCGTTTCCGGGCGCCCGCGGCGTCACGCGCGTCGAGGGGCCCGCTCTCCCCATCTCCGCCACCACGATCCGGGACTGCGCCCGCCAGGGCCGGAGCGTGCGCTACCTCGTGCCCGACGCGGTCGCCGACTACATCGCGGCGCGGAGGCTCTACGCATGACGCTGCCTCTCCCGGTCGCGGCGGCGGCGCACGCCGGCCTCGCCAAGAAGGCCGACGAGGTGGTGGCCCTGGACCTGCGCTCCTCGGCCGACTTCACCGACTTCTTCCTGCTCCTCTCGGGGCAGAACCAGCGCCAGCTCGTCGCCATCGCGGACGCCGTCGTCGACGCGCTGCGCGCCCTCGGGCGTCGCCCCGCCCACGTCGAGGGCTACCCGCGGCACGAGTGGATCCTGCTCGACTACTCGAGCTTCGTCGTCCACGTCATGACCCCCCGCTCACGGGCCTTCTACGACCTCGAGCGGCTCTGGGGCGGGGCGAAGCGGGTGGAGGTCGCGGGGTGATCTCGACCGCGCGCGAGTCGCTCTCCGGCGTCGTGGCCGAGTCGCGGGCGATGCGCGAGCTCGTGCCCCTCGTCCTGCGCCTCGCCGAGACGCGCAGCCCCGTGCTCCTCCAGGGCGAGAGCGGGACCGGCAAGGACCTCGTCGCGCACTGGCTGCACTACGGCGGCCCGCGGCGCGAAGGCCCGTTCATCAAGGTGCACTGCCCATCGATCCCGGGGGAGCTGCTCGAGTCGGAGCTCTTCGGCCACGAGAAGGGCGCCTTCACCGACGCCCGCCACGCGAAGGCGGGCAAGATCGAGATGGCGGGCGGGGGCACGCTCTACTTCGACCAGGTGCAGGACCTCGTGCCGCCGCTGCAGGCCAAGCTCCTCCGCGTGATCGAGGAACGGCGCTTCGAGCGGGTGGGCGGGGTCACGACCCTCGAGGTGGACGTGCGCTTCGTGGCCTCGGCGAACATGGACCTCGCGGAGGCGGTGCGGGGAGGCCGGTTCCGGGAGGACCTCTTCCACCGCCTGAACGTGGTGCCGCTCCAGCTCGTCCCGCTGCGCAACCGACGCGAAGACGTGCTTCCGCTCGCGGAGGCCTTCCTGGCGCGCGAGCGCGAGCGGGGGACGACCGCGGCCACCGGCTTCGCGCCGGAGACGGCGGAGATCCTCCGGGGGTACCTGTGGCCGGGCAATGCGCGCGAGCTGCGCTCGGTGGTGGAGCGAGCCGCCCTCGTCGTGCGCTCGGGCGAGGTGCCGCCGGGGGCGCTGCCGCCACAGCTCGCCGAGCAGCCCGCGACGCTCTGGGCCGGCCGCGACCGCCGCCCCACCCTCAAGGACGTCGAGCAGGCGTACATCCGCTGGGTGCTCGACGCGGTGGGCGGCAGCCAGACGCGGGCGGCGGCGGTGCTGGGCATCTCGCGCAAGGCTCTGTGGGAGAAGAGGCGTCGTTACGGGATCGGCTAGGGGGAAGGACGGACTCATGGACCAGAAGAAGCTCAAGGCTTTCCGGGAGCGTCTGCTCCACAAGAAGCAGGAGATCCTCGAGGCCTACAACAAGAACAAGAGCTACGGGAAGGAAGCCGACGGCGAGGCCACCCAGGACATAGCCGACAAGGCGGCGAACTCCTACACCAAGGAGTTCCTCTTCAGCCTCTCGAACACGGAGCGGGACCTCTTGCAGCAGGTGGACGACGCCATCGTCCGCATCGAGGGCCGCCGGTTCGGGACCTGCGCCGCCTGCGAGGAGGACATGAACCAGAAGCGCCTCGAGGCGGTGCCGTGGGCGCGTCTGTGCCTCTCCTGCCAGGAGAAGCAGGAGTCCGGGCAGCTCTAGGGGAAGAGACTCGCTTGGATCTCTCCGCCGCCACCGCGCTCCTCGTCGACCCCGTCCTCGCGGTGGTGTTTCCGTCGGCCTGTCCGGCCTGCGGGCGGCTCCTCGCCCACCCCGGCCGCGGTCCCCTCTGCGAGCCGTGCTGGGCGAGCCTCCCCCGCCACCACGCGGCCGCCTGCCGCTGTGGCCTGCCGCTCGCGGCCGGTCTAGGCACCTGCGGCCGGTGCCGGCGCGGACGACAGCTCTTTTCCGCGGGGGCGAGCCTCGGCCCCTACGAGGGCACGCTCCGGGTGGTCCTCCACGAGCTCAAGTACGCAGGGCGGCGGCGGGCGGCGGGCCGGCTGGCCGAGGCGCTGCTCGCGGAGCCCGCCGTGCGCGCCCTCGTGGCGACGAGCGACGTGATCGTGCCGGTGCCGCTCCACCCGCGGCGGCTGCGGGAGCGGGGTTTCAACCAGGCCGCCCTCCTCGCCCACGAGATCGCCCGGCGGGCCGGGCGCCCGGCGTGCCCGGACGCGCTCGTGCGTCGTCTCGACACGGTGCCGCAGGCCGGCCTCACCGCGGCGGCGCGACGGCGCAACGTGCAGGGCGCGTTCGCGGTGCGCCGGAAGGCTTCCGTGGCCGGGCGCACGGTGACACTGGTGGACGACGTGCTCACCACCGGGGCGACCGTGCTCGCGTGCGCGCGGCAGCTCACGGACGCGGGGGCGCGCGAGGTCCGGCTCGTCACCGTGGCCCGAGTCGTGTGAAGGGGAACGATGCCGCGGGGGCCTGATTTCGAGGAGAAGCGAGAACCATGACGCGACACTGGTCCGTTCGGGCGGCTCTGGGCGCCGCCTTTGTGTCCCTCGCCGCGGCCGCCACCGCTCAAGTGGCGCCGCCGGGGCAGGCCGGGGGCAGGCCGAAGGGGTCGGAGGGGAGGGAGCGGGTCCTCGAGCTCGCGCACCAGGTCACGGCGTCGGCCGCGATCGACACCCTGCCCAAGCCGCTGAAGGCCTTCTACAAGGCGCACCGGATGGAGATGCCGTCGCTCGCGCTCGAGCCCGAGTTCCCCGTCCGCACGCCGGATCGACGCTTCCTCGTCGACCGCCTGCTCCCCTTCCCGTTCACCGAGCTGCCGCGCTCCGAGGCCGCGCTCAAGGCGAAGTTCGGCGAGAAGGCCGAGGGGATCGGGCGGCTGCCGTGGCTCGCACAGGAGTCCTACGCACGGCTCGTGGAAGCCATGAAGGCGGGGGACAAGGAGAAGATCCTCAACGAGTCCGACGTCCTCGCCGGGCTCGTCGTGGACCTGCGCTCGCCCCTCAACCTCACCGAGAACTTCGACGGCCAGAAGACCGGCCAGCACGGGCTGTGGGTCCGGCTCGTGGAGAAGCTGCCGCAGGCCCTCGGCAACGGCCTGAAGGCCTCGCCCGACGCGGCGAGGTACCTCGACAACCCGAGGGAGTACGTCTTCTCCGTGATCGAGGCGACCTACGTCTGGCTCGACAACGTGCTCTACCTCGAGGAGCTGGCGCGGCGGGGCAAGGCGGGGTACGGCGACCCCTACTTCGAGGATCTGGGGCGCCGCGTGGGGCCGATCCTCAAGGAGCTCCTCTCGCGCGCGGCCGAGGACGCGGGCAGCTACTGGTACACGGCGTGGTCGGTCGCCGGGCGTCCCGATCTGAAGTGAGCTCTCTGGCCGCGGTGCGCGCGGTTGACCCGCGCGCGGCCGCGCCCCTATGATCGGGGTTCTGGCGGTCGTCTGGGGACGCGGCAAGAGCCGCGGGAAACGAGCCTTTGGACGAGGGGACGCTCTCCCCTTCCGATGCGGAGCTCATCGAGCGATGCCTGCGGAAGGACAACACGGCGTGGGAGCTGGTGGTCGCCCGCTTCCGGCGCAGGGTTTTCCACATTTCCTACAAGTTCACCGGCAAGCACGACGAGGCCGAGGATCTCACCCAGGAGATCTTCCTGAAGGTCTTCCGCAGCCTCGACAAGTTCAACCGTGATGCCGATTTCTCGACGTGGCTTTCGAGTGTCGCGCGCAACTACTGCATCGACCACTACCGCGCCAGCAAGCGCGAGAAGGAGGTCGTGGTGGAGGACGCCCTCGCCTACGACCTCGCCCCCGCTTCCTCGGGAAACCCCTACCGCGCCCTCGAGGACCAGGACCGTCGCAGCCTCGTGCGTCAGGGGCTCGAGCAGCTGCCCGGGAAGCTGCGCGAGGCGGTCGTCCTGCGCGACCTGCAGGGTCTCAGCTACCAGGAGATGGCGCTGCGGCTCGCCCTCCCGGAGGGAACGGTCAAGAGCCGCATCAACCGGGGCCGCGAGGAGCTCGCGCGGCTGCTGCTCCGCGCCCAGCAGCCATCGCGGCGGGGCCCCGGACCACGCATCGGCCGGCGGCGGGAGGTGAGGTGATGCAGCTCGCGTTCGAGGAGAAGGGCGACGTGACCGTCGTCCGCGTGCAGGAGGCCAAGCTCACCTACCCGGTGCTCTCCGCGTTCTTCTCCGAGGTGCGCCAGCGGGTCGAGGGGGGGGCGAGGCGCGTGGTGATCGACCTCGCTGCGGTCAGCTACCTCGACAGCGCTTCCATCGGGTGCGTCATGGACGTCCACCGCCTGCTTCAGGAGAAGGGCGGCTCGCTCCGCCTCTCCGGCCTGCAGCCCCGGGTGGAGACGATGATCTCCATGACCGGCGTCCACAAGATCATCCCTCTCCACCGCGACGAGGAGGACGCTCTCGCCGCCTTCGGCGGGCGGCGGAGCGGCGGGCGATGAACGCGCTGCGCCTCTCGACCGGCCACGAGGTGCCGCTCGACGGCGACCTGCTCGCCGTGCTCGAGGGCCTCTACCGCGAGGTGACCCTCAAGCGGCAGTTCAGCGGCACGTTCGAGGACATGATGCGGGAGATCGAGGGCCTGGTGGCGCAGATGAGCCCGCAGGACCAGAGGCGCTACCTCGTGGAGAGCCTCTTCCTGAACTACAATACCTACGAGAGCGAGATGCTCGACGCCTACGCGCGAAAGCTGACCACGAAGAAGAAGGCCCGCGGCCGGGCGGCGGGGAGGGCGCGATGAGACGGCGACTGGCGGTTCTCGCCGCCGCCACGCTGCTGACGGTGGTGGCGGGGGCGGAGGAGAAGGCAAAAGCGGCGCCGCGCATCCGCGTGGAGCCGGAGAGCTTCGACTTCGGCAACGCCCTGCCCGGCAAGACACTCCGCAAGGAGTTCACGCTCCGCAACTTCGGGGACGCGGAGCTGGTCATCGAGTCGGTCTCGACGACCTGCGGCTGCACCGCCGCCCTCGCCGCCGACACCCACGTCAAGCCCGGGGGCTCGACCCCCCTGCGGGTCACGCTGGAGACCCGCCGCTACTCGGGCAAGGTGGAGAGACAGGTGCTCGTCCGCTCCAACGACCCGAAGACGCCGCTGCTCCAGGTCCGGGTGAGCGCGACGGTTGCGGCCGAAGCGGCGAAGCCGCGGTAGATCAGGCTTCGGCCGGGCGGAGAGCGCCGTCGGGCGCCGACGAGGAGACCGGCTCCCTGACGCCGGCCGGCACGAGCTCGAAGGCGCCCGGCGTCACGAGGAGCTTCTGGGCCACCGCGGCGTGGAGGGCGTGGCCGGCGCGCGTCGCTTCCAGCCGGCCGAGAAGCGGGTGGCCGAGAAGCGCGAGGTCGCCGACGGCGTCGAGGATCTTGTGCCGGACGAACTCGTCCTCGAAGCGCAGCTTGTTGTTGAGGACGCCCGTCTCGCCGATCACCACCGCGTTCTCGAGGCTGCCGCCGAGGGCGAGGCCGCTCTTGCGCAGCAGCTCCACCTCGCGCAGGAAGCCGAACGTGCGCGCAGGGGCGATCGCCTCGGTGAAGCTGCGGGGGGTGAGGCGGAGGGAGAGCGCCTGGTGGCGCAGCAAGGGGTGGTCGAACCCGATCGAGTAGTCGATCTCGAAGTGGTCGGCGGGGGAGAGGCGCGCGCGCTTCGAGCCGTGCACGACCTCGACCGTCTCCTTGACCCTGATGTGCAGCCGCGGCACGGCGAGAGGCCGCAGCCCCGCCTCGTGGAGGAGGATCACGAAAGGGGCGGCGCTGCCGTCGAGGACGGGGACTTCGGGGCCGTCCACCTCGACCCTCACGTCGTCTACGCCCAACCCGAGGAGCGCCGCGAGCAGGTGCTCGACGGTGCCGATCGACACCCCGGAGCGCCTGAGGGTGGTCGCGTGGTCCTGGCCCCCGATGTGGGCGAGCGTCGCCGGGATCTCGACACCCACGTCAGTGCGCGCGAAACGGATGCCGTGCTCGGCCGGTGCGGGCAGGAGCCTGAGGCGAACGGGCCGGCCCGAGTGGAGCCCGATGCCCGTGCACGCGACCTCGCGCCTCAGCGTTCGTCGATAAGCCATGCTGACCGGCACTCCCCGGGACCACGCGTGCGCAAGAGGCCCCCGCTTCCCTCAGCAAGGGGAGTGCCGTTCGCGCCGCCACCCGTGCGGCCTTTTGTTTTAAGCAGGTTACGGTGCCTGGCCCTTGCCGCTGTGGCTCTCCCGCCACGGCCTGGGCGCCTCTCTTGTGGCCGGCAGGCCACACCTTTTCCCGCCTCACGGGCGCGCGCCCGTCCGGGAGAGCAGCGGCCGCAGGTAACGAGCGGTGTGGCTCCGGCGCGACCGCGCGATCTGCTCGGGCGTGCCTTGGGCCACCACGCGCCCCCCGCGCTCGCCGGCCTCCGGCCCGAGGTCGACGATCCAGTCCGCCGACTTCACGACGTCGAGGTTGTGCTCGATCACGACGACGGTGTTGCCGGTGTCCACGAGGCGCCCCAGCACGTCGAGGAGGCGACGCACGTCGTCGAAGTGGAGGCCCGTGGTGGGCTCGTCGAGGAGGTAGAGCGTCCGGCCCGTCTCCCGTCGCCCCAGCTCGCGCGCAAGCCGCACCCGCTGCGCCTCGCCGCCCGAGAGAGTCGACGCGCTCTGGCCGAGCCGGAGGTACCCGAGACCCACCTCGCTGAGCGTCGCGAGCAGGCGGGCGAGGCGCGGGTGGGCGGCCAGCATCTCACGTGCGGCGTCGACGCTCAGCTCGAGCACGTCGGCGATGCTGTGGCCGCGGTAGCGGACCTCGAGCGTCTCGCGGTTGTAGCGGCGGCCGTGGCAGGCTTCACACTGCACGAAGACGTCGGGCAGGAAGTGCATTTCCACCCGGCGCACGCCGTCCCCCTGGCAGGCCTCGCACCGGCCCCCCTTCACGTTGAAGGAGAACCGGCCGGGACGGTAGCCCCTCGCCCGCGCCTCGGGCACGAGACTGAAGAGCTCGCGGACGAGGGCGAAGGCGCCGGTGTAGGTCGCGGGGTTGGACCGGGGCGTCCGGCCGATCGGGCTCTGGTCGATCGCGATCACCTTGTCGATCGCCTCCGCGCCTTCGAGCCCGCGGTGCCGGCCGGGCAGGACCGCGGTCCGATAGAGACGTCGCGCGAGAGCGCGATGCAGCACGTCCTCGACGAGGGTGGACTTGCCCGAGCCCGAGACCCCGGTCACGGCGGTCAGGGCGCCGAGCGGGATCGCCGCGTCCACGTCGCGGAGGTTGTGGGCCCGCGCCCCGAACACGCGCAGCCAGCCCCGGGCGGGCCTCCGCGCGGCCGGCACGGGCACCGAGAGCTCGCCCCGGAGGTAGCGGCCGGTCAGGCTCCCGTCGATCGAGCCGGGCGGGCCGGCGTACATGAGCCGGCCGCCGTGGGCCCCCGCGCCCTCGCCGAGGTCGATCACCCAGTCGGCGGCTCGGATCGTCTCCTCGTCGTGCTCTACGACCACCACCGTGTTTCCGGCGTCCCGGATGGACAGGAGGGTTTCGATGAGCCGCGCGTTGTCGCGCTGGTGCAGGCCCACCGACGGCTCGTCGAGGACATAGAGGAGCCCCTGCATCCGCGCGCCGATCTGGGTGGCGAGCCGCAGGCGGTGCGCCTCGCCCCCCGAGAGGGTGGTGGTCGCCCGGTCGAGGGCGAGGTACCCGAGGCCGAGCGAGACGAGGACGTCGAGCCGGGCGAGGATCTCGCCGACGAGGCGCTCGCCGACCGGGCGCTCCCGCTCGGTGAAGGAGAGCCCGGCCGCGGCCTCGCGGGCGCGGACGAGCGGCAGGCGCACGAGGTCGGCGACGGTGAGGCCCCCCACGCGCACGGCCAGGCTCTCGGGCCGCAGGCGCGTGCCCCGGCACGCGCGGCAGGTCTCCTCGGAGAGGTAGGGACGGAGGTCCTCGAACGCCTCGCCGCCGTCGTGGCCGTCCTCGTCGGCCGGGGTGGGGTCCAGCCGGAGAAGGCTCGCCACGCGAAGCCGGAGGTAGGGGACGACCCCGGGGAACCCCATGTCGTCCCCCTGGAGGAGGACCTCCCGCGCCGCGGCGGGCAGCTCCGCGACGGGGGCCTCGAGCGAGAAGCCATGGCGCTCGGCCACCTCGAAGAGCGCCTCGCGCAGGAGCCGCGGCCCGTGCCGGTGCCAGGGACGGATGGCTCCGTCGAGGACGCTCCTCGTGCCGTCAGGCATCACCTGCGCGGCGTCCACCACCCAGCGCTGGCCGAGGCCGTCGCACGCGGGGCAGGCCCCCTGGACGCTGTTGAAGGAGAACGCCCGCGGGCTCAGCTCCGGCACCGCGACGTCGCAGCGGGCGCAGGCGAGGTGCCGGCTCATGAGCCGCTCGCCGCGGCCCTCGACGGACACGAGGACGACGCCCCCGGCGAGATCGAGAGCCTTCTCCAGGGCCGCGCGCAGGCGGTCTCCCGACTCCTCTCGCAGCGGGAGCCGGTCCACCAGCACGTCGATCCGGTGGCCCCGGCGCGGGTCGAGCGGGACGCGGTCGGCCAGGCTCACCGCGTGGCCGTCGATCCGCGCGCGACGGAGCCCGGCGGCGCAGGCCGCGGCGAGCTCCTTGCGGTAGGCCCCCTTCCTCCCGCGTGCGACGGGGGCGGCGACGACTGCGACGGAGCCCGTCGACTGCTCGAGGAGGCGGCCGGCCATCTCGTCCGCGCTCTGGGCGGCGACCGGCTCGCCGCAGCGCGGGCAGTGGGGCCGGCCGAGTGTCGCGAAGAGGACCCGCAGGTGGTCGTAGACCTCGCTCACCGTCCCCACCGTCGAGCGGGGGTGGGCCACCGTGGTGCGCTGCTCGATCGCGATCGCGGGAGAGAGGCCGGTCACCGACTCGACCTCCGGCCGCTCCATCTGCTCGAGGAACTGGCGCGCCCAGGGCGAGAGGCTCTCGACGTAGCGCCGCTGGCCCTCGGCGTAGAGCGTGTCGAAGGCGAGGCTGCTCTTGCCGGACCCGGACGGACCCGTCACGACCACGAGGCGATTCCGCGGTATGTCGCAGTCCAGCCCCTTCAGGTTGTGAACCCGGGCCCCGCGGATCGCGATCGGCTCGTCCCTGCCTTCGTCTCTCACGGTCGGACCAAAACCCCATTCTAGCGAAGATCGGCCGCGTTGCCGCTCCGCCGGGCCCGTGCTAACGTGCAGGGCTTCAGAAGACCCCCTCATCCCGCGGGAGCGCGACGCATGCCGAAGAAGGTAGTAGCGCCGCCGGTCGTGGACCGGCGGTACCAGCAGGCGGTCGACCTCTTCGAGCGTGCCGTCAAGGCGCTGGGTCGAAAGGACTTGGACCGCGCCCGCGAGCTCCTCGATGAGCTTCTGGAGGGCCACGCGGACCAGCGGGAGCTCGTGGAGCGGGCCCGCGCCTACCGGGCCATGTGCGACCGCCCCAGGCGCCCCGCGCGCCCGCGGACGTTCGAGGAGCTCCTCAACTACGGGGTCGTCCTCCACAACCGGGGGGATTTCGCCCAGGCCGTCCGCTACCTCCAGCAGGCCCTGGAGATCCATCCCCGCAACGAAAGCGCGCTCTACTGCCTCGCCGCCGCCCAGGCGCGGGCCGGCGATACGCCCGCCGCCTTGAAGGCCCTCCGCTCGGCCATCCACGCGAACCCGGCGAGTCGCGCCCAGGCCCGAAGGGACGACGACTTCGCCCCCCTGCGGGCGGCGGCCGAGTTCCAGGCGCTCGTGGCGCCCTCGCTGTCGTGAGCCGGGCGGAAGATCTCGCGGCGGCCGGGGTGAGGATCGAGGACCCGCGCTCGACGCACGTCGGCCCCGACGTGGCGATCGAGGCCGGGGCCGTCGTGAGGCCCTTCACGATCCTCGAGGGCCGTACGATCGTGCGGGCGGGGGCCGTCGTCGGCCCCTTCGTGCGCCTCGTCGACGTCGAGGTGGGCCCCGAGGCCCGCATCCTCGACCACTGTCTGTTGCGCGAGTCCGTGGTCGAGGCCGGGGCGAGCGTCGGGCCCTTCGCGCACCTGCGCCCGCAGAGCCGGGTCGGGGCGAGGGCGAGGGTGGGCAATTTCGTCGAGCTCAAGAAGAGCGCACCTCGGGGAGGGCTCGAAGGCGCAGCACCTCTCCTATCTCGGCGACGCCACGGTCGGGCCCGACGTCAACATCGGGGCCGGAACCATCACCTGCAACTACGACGGGGTCACGAAGAGCCCGACCCGCATCGAGGCGGGGGCGTTCGTGGGCAGCGACACGACGCTCGTGGCGCCGGTCACGGTGGGCGAGGGCGCCTACGTCGCGGCCGGAAGCACCATCACCGAGGACGTCCCGAAGGACGCGCTCGCCCTCGGCCGCGCCCGCCAGGTGACGAAGCCGGGGTGGGCGGCGAAGCGGCGCGAGCGCCTCGCCGCCTTGAAGGACCGAGGCTGAGGGCCGGGTCGGCTGAAGGCCTCGACGCGGAGGAGGAAAAGGCGGGGGCATGTGCGGCATCGTCGGGTACGTGGGCGGGCGCGACGCGGTGCCGCTCATCCTGGACGGCCTGCGCCGGCTCGAGTACCGCGGGTACGACTCGGCCGGCATCGCGGTGGTGAAAGGCGGCGCGCTCGAGCGTCGGCGCTCGGCGGGGAAGCTCGGCAACCTCGCGGCGCGCCTCGCCGCCGAGCCGCTCTCCGGCGAGTGGGGCGTCGGGCACACCCGCTGGGCCACCCACGGCCGCCCCACCGAAGAAAACGCCCACCCGCACCAGGACTGCTCGGGGCGCATCGTGGTCGTCCACAACGGCATCATCGAGAACCACCTTGAGCTCAAGTCCGGTCTCGCCGCCGCCGGTCACCGCTTCGTGACCCAGACCGACACCGAGGTGGTGGCCCACCTCGTGGAGTCGCTCTACCGCGGCTCGCTCGAAGCCGCGGCGCGGGCGGCCCTCGCCGAGATCCAGGGGGTCTACGCCCTCGTGCTACTGCACCGTGACGAGCCGCACCGCCTGGTGGCCGCACGCATGGGGCCGCCGCTCGTCATCGGCCTCGGAGACCACGAGCGCTACGTGGCCTCCGACGTCCTCGCCCTCCTGCCCTACACCCGCGACTTCGTGTTCCTCGAAGACGGGGACCTCGCCACGCTGACGCCGGACAGCCTCCGGGTCCAGACGCTCGCGGGAGTGCCCGTCGAACGCGCGCCCCAGCGCATCGCGTGGGACCCGGTGCAGGCCGAGAAGGGTGGCTTCCGCCACTACATGCTCAAGGAGATCCACGAGCAGCCGCGCGCCATGCGGGACACGCTCGTGGGGCGCATCAGCCTCGAGGAGGGTGAGGTCCATCTCGAGGAGCTGGGCCCCGCCGTCGAGCAACTGAGAGAGGCCTCGCGGGTGGTCCTCCTCGCCTGCGGCACGAGCTGGCACGCCGCCCTCGTGGGCAAGTTCCTGATCGAGCACGTCGCCCGGATCAGCGCCGAGGTGGACTACGGCAGCGAGTTCCGCTACCGCACCCCCCTCGTGGGCCCGGGCACGGTGGCGGTCGCGATCAGCCAGAGCGGGGAGACGGCGGACACGCTGGCCGCCTTCCGCGAGGCCAAGGCCCGCGGCGCGCTGCCGATCGCCATCTGCAACGTGCAGGGCTCGATGCTGACCCGAGAGGCGGCGGGGTCGCTCCTCACCCACGCCGGCCCCGAGATCGGCGTGGCCTCGACCAAGGCCTTCACCGCCCAACTCGTGGCGCTCTCGTTGCTGGCCTTGCACCTCGGCCGCCTGCGCGGGACCCTCTCCCCCGAGGCGTGCCGTGAGCACCTCTCCCACCTCACCCGCGTCCCCCACCTCATGGAGCTCACCCTGGAGCGGGAGAAGGAGCTCGAGGAGCTCTCCCGGGGACTCCACCACTGCCGCGACTTCCTGTACCTCGGGCGCGGGGTCAACTACCCGATCGCCCTCGAGGGCGCGCTCAAGCTGAAGGAGATCTCCTACCTTCACGCCGAGGGCTACCCCGCCGGGGAGATGAAGCACGGGCCCATCGCCCTCGTGGACGAGGACCTCCCGGTGGTGGCGCTGTGCCCGTCCGGCCACGTGTACGAGAAGATGCTCTCGAACGTGCAGGAGGCGAAGGCTCGCGGGGGCCGGGTGCTCGCGGTGGCCTCGGCCGGGGACCGTGTCCTCCGCGGGATGCTGGAGGGGCCCGGCGACGCCATCCTCGAGATACCCGCCTGCCCGGAGCTGTGGTCGCCGTTCCTCGCGGTCATTCCGCTGCAGCTCCTCGCCTACCACGTGGCGCTGCGCGCGGGACGCGACGTGGACCAGCCCCGCAACCTTGCCAAGTCGGTCACCGTCGAGTAGGGAGACGCCGCCCTCTTGGTCGGGACATCCCCCGTCCTCGCCGGCTTGAACGCCCAGCAGCGCGAGGCCGTGGCCGCGACCACGGGCCCCGTCCTCATCCTGGCCGGCGCCGGCAGCGGCAAGACGCGGGTCATCACCCACCGCGTGGCCCACCTCGTGCTCGACCACGGGGTCGACTCGGGCCGCATCCTCGCCGTCACGTTCACCAACAAGGCGGCGGGCGAGATGAAGGCCCGGACGGAGGCCCTTCTCGCCGGGCGTCCGCTCCGCGCCTGGATGTCCACCTTCCACAGCTTCTGCGTGCGCCTCCTGCGCCGGGAGGCGGCGGCGGCCGGCCTCGACCCCGGCTTCCTGATCTACGACGAGGACGACCAGCTGGCGGCGGTGCGGGAGGCGATGCGGGCCCTCGACCTCTCCGAGAAACTCCACCCGCCGCGCCGGCTCCTCTCCCGCATCTCCGCGCGCAAGAACCGGGGCCGGTCCGGCCTCGAAGAGGACGGCTACGGGTCCGACCTCGCCCTTCGGGTGATGGAGCGCTACCACGAGGTGCTGCGGGCGGCGGGGGCGGTGGACTTCGACGACCTCCTGCTGCGCTCGGTGGCGCTCCTCGAGGGCCACGAAGCCGTGCGGCGCTCCTGGCGGGAGCGTTTCCCCTTCGTCCTCGTCGACGAATACCAGGACACGAACCGCCCGCAGTACGAGCTGGTGCGGCTCCTGGCCGGCGAGGGCGGCAACCTCACCGTGGTCGGGGACGAGGACCAGTCGATCTACTCCTGGCGCGGGGCCGACATCTCGAACATCCTCGACTTCGAGCGCGACTTCCCGGGAGCGCGCGTCTTCCGCCTCGAGGAGAACTACCGCTCCAGCCAGCGGATCCTCGACGCCGCGGGGGCGCTCGTCGCCCGCAACGTGCGCCGGAAGGGCAAGACCCTGCGCGCGGTGAAGGGCACCGGCGAGCCCGTGCGCCTCCACGAGGCGATGGACGAGTTCCAGGAGGCCGCCTGGGTCACGGAGAGAATCGCCGCGCTGCGGTCGCGGGGCCGGGTGGCGGTTCTCTTCCGGATGAACGCGCAGAGCCGGCTCTTCGAGGAGGGCCTCCTCCGCCTTCGCCTACCGTACCTGGTCCTGGGTGGAGTCGGCTTCTACGAGCGCAAGGAGGTGAAGGACGTCCTCGCCTACCTGCGCCTCGTGCAGAACCCGCGGGACGCCGTGGCCTTCCGGCGGGTGGTGAACGTGCCGCCCCGTGGCATCGGAGCGAAGACCATGGACGAAGTCGATCGCGCGGCGGCGGCGCAGGGAGAGAGCCCGTGGGAGGCGACGGTGCGCCTCGTCGACGCGGCCGCCCTCCCCGCGCGAGCGCTCTCTCCGCTGCGGCAATTCCGGGAGACCGTCCTGACCCTGCGGGAGGAGGCGGCGGGGCGCAGCCTCCGCGGCTTGATGGAGCGCGTCCTCGAACTGTCCGGCTACGGGGCCGCGCTCGCCCGCGAGGACACCCAGGAGAGCCAGGAGCGGCTCGAGAACCTCGCCGAGCTCCTCTCCGCCGCCGTCGACTACGAGGCGCGCGAGGAGGCGCCGAGCCTCGCCGGCTTCCTCGACCGGGCGGCACTCCTCTCCGAGACCGACCGCCTGCGCGACGACGTGCCGGTCCTGCTCATGACCCTCCACGCCGCCAAGGGGCTGGAGTTCGAGTCGGTCTTCTTGGTCGGGCTGGAGGAGGGCCTCCTGCCCCACTCCCGCAGCCTCTCCGGCGAGGAGGCGCTCGAAGAGGAGCGCCGCCTCTGCTACGTCGGCATGACCCGCGCGATGGAGAGCCTCCACCTGTCCTGGGCGCGCAGCCGCCAGGTCTTCGGCCAGAGGCGCATCACGGAGCCGAGCCGCTTCCTCGCCGAGATCCCGGAGGAAGGCCTCGAGCGGACCGGCGGACTCTTCCGGCTGCCTCGGCGCCAGGGCGCATCGCCGCCGGCCTTCTCTTCGGCCCCCGCGGCGGACGCGGGTGGCCTCGAACCCGCCCGAGCGGGGGTCGCGGCGGGGCAGATGCGGCCGGGCGCGCGGGTGCGCCATCCTCTCTTTGGCGTGGGGACGGTGCTGAGGCGCGAGGGAGACGGCGACGACCTGAAGGTCACCGTCTCGTTCCCCGGGGTGGGAGCCAAGAAGCTCGTCGCCCGCTTCGCCGGGCTCGAGGTCGTCTAGCTACCCTTCGGGACGAGGCTCTCCACGACCCAGCGCGCGACCATCCGGGGGCCGGTGCCGCCGGTGAGCTCGTACTTGCGCAGGGTCATCACGTAGGGCTTCACCTGGCCGCCGATGGTCAGGTTGAGCTCCACGTCCTTCGAGAGCATGTCGCCGGTCAGCGTCTCGATGTCGTCGACCTGGCCGACGGAGAGCGCGACGTTGCGCTTCTCGCGCTCGACGGCGGTCTTCGCGTCGGCGACCGCCTTCTTGAGCTCGCGGTCCTTCGCCTGGAAGGCGTCGAACTTGTCCGCGACCGGCTGCAGGGGGGCGGGCAGCTTGCCGCCCTTCGCGCGCGCCGCGCGCACCTGGTCGAGCTTGGGGTAGACGGCGAGGTCGTTGCCCCACGCCCGGTATTCCCTCTCGTTCGCCTTCTGCTGGGCCTCGAGGTCCTTCTGCTTCTTCACGAGGTCGGGCAACGTGGCGGGGGCTTTCGTCCCCGGGCTCACGGAGACGACGCTGAAGTCGTCAACCTTCTGGTCGAACGCGACCATGGCGAAGGAGGTGAGGGTCCCCTGGTCGTTGGCCCTGAGGGCACCGAAGTACTGGTTGACGACGTTCTTCTCGGCGCTGCTGCAGGCCAGCCCAGCTACCGCCAGGCCCAGCGCCACCGCGAATGCTGTTGCTCGCTCCCTCATGGATCCTCCTTGGACGCTCCAGGACCCCCGTCCGCCGGGTCCCCCAGGCTCAGTTCGTCGTCTTCGCGTTCGGCCAGCCGGGCGACCGAGACGAGGTGGTCTCCCTCTTCGAGCTGGATCAGGCGGACACCCTGGGTATTGCGGCCGATCGTCGAGATCTCCGCCGTGTTCAGCCGGATGATCATACCCTTTTCGGTGATCAGCATCACCTGTTCTTCGCCGCGGAGGAAGTTCACCCCCACCACCGGCCCGTTCCGGTCGGAGGCTTTGATGTCGATGAGCCCTTTGCCCCCGCGGCCCTGGAGGCGGTACTCGTCGAGGTTGGTCCGCTTGCCGAAGCCGTTCCTCGTCACCGACAGAACGGTCCCCCCCGCGCGGACCACCTCCAGGCTCACCACCGCGTCCTCCTCCTCCAGCTCTATCCCCTTGACCCCGTATGCGGTGCGGCCCATGGGGCGGACGTCCTCCTCGGAGAAGTGGATGGCCATGCCGGACTCCGTGCCCAGGAGGATCTCGTTCTTCCCCGACGTGAGCACGGCGGCGATGAGCTGGTCGTCCTCCTCCACGGAGAGGGCGATGATGCCCGAGGGACGCGGGTTCGAGAACGCGGCGAGGTCGGTCTTCTTGACGATCCCCCGCCGGGTGGCGAGCAGCACGAAGCCGCCGGAGCCGAAGTCGCGGACCGCGCACAAGGCGGCGATCTTCTCCCCCGATTGCAGCGGCACGAGGTTGACGATCGCCTTGCCCTTGCCCTGCGGCCCCACGTCCGGGACCTCGTGGACCTTGAGCCAGTAGATCCGGCCCCGGTTGGTGAAGATCAGGATGTAGGAGTGGGTGGAGGCGATGAAGAGGTCGGAGACGAAGTCCTCGTCCTTCGTCCTCATCCCCATCCGCCCGCGCCCGCCCCGCTTCTGCGCCCGGTAGCTCGTGATCGTGGTGCGCTTGATGTAGCCGCTGTGGGTGATCGAGATGGCAACGTCCTCGTCCGCGATCAGGTCCTCGACCGCGATCTCGGTGGCCGCGCCCACGATCTCGGTGCGGCGTGGCTCGCCGTGGGCGTCCCGGAGCGCCTTCATCTCCCCGGCCACGATGGTGTCGATCCGCTTCGGGGAAGCCAGGATGTCCCGGAGGTCGGCGATCTTGACGCGCAGCTCGGCGAGCTCGTCCACGATCTTCTGCCGCTCGAGGCCGGTCAGCCTCTGGAGCTGGAGCTTGAGGATCTCGTCGGCCTGGATCTCGGTGAGCGAGAAGCGGGTGACGAGACCCACCTTCGCCACCTCCGGCGTCTTGGAGGCGCGGATGAGGGCGATCACCTCGTCGAGGTGGTCGAGGGCGACGACGAAGCCCTCGAGGACGTGGGCGCGAGCCTCCGCCTTCCTGAGCTCGAACGCCGTCCGGCGCCGCACCACGTCGCGGCGAAAGTCGAGGAAGAGCTCGCAGGCCTCGAGCAGGTTCAGCACCCGCGGCCGCTGGTCGACGATCGCGAGGAAGATCGTGCCGAACGTGTCCTGGAGCGGGGTGTGCTTGTAGAGGTTGTTGAGGATTACCTGGGCGGGCTCGCCCCTCTTGACGTCCACCACGATCCGCATGCCCTGGCGGTCGCTCTCGTCGCGGACGTCCTGTATGCCCTTGATCCGCTCCTCGCGCGCGAGCTCGGCGATCTTCTCGATGAGGCGCGCCTTGTTGACCTGGTAGGGGATCTCGCTGATGACGATCGACTCGCGGTCGCCCTTCCTCGTCTCGATCTCGGAGCGGGCCCGCATCACGATCGAGCCGCGGCCGGTGCGGTACGCCTGTACGATTCCCTCGCGACCCATGATGAAGCCGGCGGTCGGGAAGTCGGGGCCGTGGATCCGGGCGATCAGTCCCTCGAGCCGCTCGTCGGGCGTGAGGTCGGGGCTGTCGAGGAGGAAGGTGAGGGCGTCCACCACCTCGCCCAGGTTGTGGGGGGGGATGTTCGTGGCCATGCCCACCGCGATGCCCGACGCCCCGTTGACGAGCAGATTGGGGAGCACGGTGGGGAGCACGGTCGGCTCGACCGAGCTGTCGTCGTAGGTCGGCTGGTAGTCGACGGTGTCCTTCTCGATGTCCTCCATCATGGAGGCGCCGAGGCGGGTGAGCCGGGCTTCGGTGTAGCGCTGGGCCGCCGGAGGGTCCCCGTCCACCGAGCCGAAGTTGCCCTGGCCGTCCACGAGCGGTGCTCGCATGTTG
This sequence comes from uncultured Acidobacteriota bacterium, assembly GCA_963697835.1. GTDB lineage: Bacteria > Acidobacteriota > Vicinamibacteria > Fen-336 > Fen-336 > DATBSL01. The sequence goes on from CAVOPG010000004.1 coordinate 401,153, forward strand.
AAGGGCTGCGCCATGCGCACGAGGGTGTCGTAGATGGCCTGGTCGCCGTGCGGGTGGTAGTTGCCCATCACCTCGCCGACGATCTTGGCGCACTTCCGGTAGGGGCGGCCGGGGGCGAGCCCCATCTGCTGCATCCCGTAGAGGACGCGGCGGTTGGCGGGCTTCAGCCCGTCGCGCACGTCGGGGAGGGCGCGGCCGATGATCACGGACATGGCGTAGTCCATGTAGGACTGGCGCATCTCGTCCGCGATGTTGGTGGGGATGCGGTTCTGGGCGACTTGAGGCGTTTCTTCGGCCATGTCAGATGTCGAGGTTTCTCACGTTGAGCGCGTTCTCCTCGATGAAGAGGCGGCGGGGCTCGACCGCGTCGCCCATCAAGGTCGTGAAGATGTTCTCCGCGACCTCGTCGTCCTCCAGGCGGACCTGGAGGAGGGTGCGGGTGGCGGGGTCCATGGTCGTCTCCCACAGCTCGTCCGCGTTCATCTCGCCGAGGCCCTTGTAACGGGAGACCGTCATGCCCTTCTTGCCTTCGGCGAGGATGTGGGCGACGAGGGCGTCTCGGCTCTTGACCGTGGTCTCGCCGCCGTCCACCACGGTGAGCGGCGGCTGGTCGAGCTCGCGGATCTCCTCGTAGGCCGAGTAGAGGGCCCGGTACTCGGCGGAGGCCACGAAGTCGTCGCCGAGCTCGACCTCGCGGGGGTGGCTGTTCTCGACCGCCTGCAGCTTCACGTCGAAGACGCCGTGCTCCTCGTCCCACTCGAGGAAGACCTCGGCTCCGGTCTCCTGCAGCGGCCGGATGAGCTCGAGGAGTCGCGCCTTGTCGGTGAAGATCGCGGCGTCCTTCACCCGCCCGCGCAGGAAGAGCTCGGCGAGCGGCCTCGGCACCCCGCGCTTCTCGATCCGCTCGATGAGCTTCTGCACCGTCACCATCTTCCCCACCAGGTGGGCGAGACGCGCCCCCTCGAACTCCTGGCCGGAGGCGAGGCGCACCTTGCGGTTCTCCGCCGCGCGCGCGAGCAGGAAGGCGTCGAGGGCGTGCTCGTCCTTGAGATAGGTCACCGCCTTCCCGTGCTTCACCTTGAAGAGGGGCGGCTGCGCGATGTGGAGGTGGCCCCGCTCGATGAGCTCCTTCATCTGCCGGTAGAAGAAGGTGAGGAGGAGGGTCCGGATGTGGCTGCCGTCCACGTCGGCGTCGCACATGATGATGATGCGGTGGTAGCGCAGCTTCCCGGCGTCGAAGTCGTCGGCCCCCACCCCCGTCCCGAGGGCGGCGATGATGTTGCGGATCTCCTCCGAGGAGAGGGTCTTGTCGAGGCGGGCCTTCTCGACGTTCAGGATCTTCCCCCGCAGCGGCAGCACCGCCTGGAAGGCGCGGTCGCGACCCTGCTTGGCCGAGCCGCCGGCCGAGTCGCCCTCCACGAGGTAGAGCTCGCACTTCTCGGGGTTTCTCTCCTGGCACTCGGCGAGCTTGCCGGGGAGCCCCGCCCCGTCGAGGGCCCCCTTCCGGCGGGTGAGGTCTCGCGCCTTGCGGGCGGCCTCGCGCGCCCGGGAGGCGTCCAGGATCTTGCCGGCGATCCGCTTCGCCTCCTGCGGGTTCTCCTCGAGAAAGGCGGAGAGCCGCTCGTTCATGAGGCTCTCCACGATGCCCTTCACCTCGGAGTTGCCGAGCTTGGCTTTCGTCTGCCCCTCGAACTGCGGGTTCGGGACCTTGACGCTGATGACCGCGGTCAGGCCCTCCCGGGTGTCCTCGCCCTCGAAGCCCTCGCCTTCCCGGAGGAGCCCGGCGGAGAGACCGTAGCCGTTGAGGCTGCGGGTCAAGGCGCCGCGAAATCCGGCGAGGTGGCTGCCTCCGTCGTGGGTGTTGATGTTGTTCGCGTAGCAGTGGATGCTCTCGGCGTAGCCGTCGTTCCACTGCAGGGCGATCTCGACGCCGACGGCGTCGCGCTCGCCGACGATCTCGACCGGCTTCGCGGGGAGCGTCTCCTTGTTGCGGTTCAGGTGCTCGACGAAGGACGAGATCCCCCCCTCGTACTGGAAGCGGTGCTTCTTGTTGTCTCGCTCGTCCTCCAGCGTGATCAGGATGCCGCGGTTCAGGAAGGAGAGCTCGCGCAGCCGCTGCGACAGGGTGTCGAAGCTGAAGGTCGTGGTCTCGAAGATCTGGGGGTCGGGCTTGAAGGTCACCTTGGTGCCGCGCCTATCGGTCTTCCCGGTCTGCTCGAGCCGGGTCTGCGGCTCGCCCCGCGAGTAGGACTGGCGGTAGACCTTGCCGTCGCGCCAGATCTCCACCTCGAGCCTCTCCGAGAGCGCGTTCACCACCGAGACCCCGACCCCGTGGAGCCCGCCGGAGACCTTGTAGGCTCCCTTGTCGAACTTGCCGCCGGCATGGAGCTTGGTGAGGACCACTTCGGCCGCGTCGAGGCCCGATTCGTGGGGCCCGACCGGGATGCCCCGACCGTCGTCCACCACCGTCACGGAGTTGTCGATGTGGATGGTGACGGCGATCTCCGTGCAGTAGCCGGCGAGCGCCTCGTCGACCGAGTTGTCGACCACCTCGTAGACGAGGTGGTGGAGCCCCGACTCTCCGGTCGAGCCGATGTACATGGAGGGGCGGACGCGGACCGCCTCCAGACCCTCGAGGATGCGGATGGCGTCGACGCCGTACTCGGCGTCCGGCTGGTCCGGCTTGTTCTGCGGCGTCTCGTTCATGTCTCCCGTCGCTCGCTCCGTGGCGTCAGGCGCAGGTCACTGCGCCGCCGGACACGTGGTAGATACGGCCCAGGGAGCGGAGGCTCTCCGCCCAGCCCGGATGCGCACTCGTCACCAGCGCCTGCCCCCTCTGCGCGACCTCGGCGCAGAGGGCGCCCGCACGCTCCTCGTCCAGCTCCGAGTCGAGGTCGTCGAGGAGGGCCACCGCGGCACGCCCGCTCTCCTCGCGGTATACCCGCAGGCTCGCCAGGGCGAGGGCCAGCAGAAGGCTCCGGGCCTGGCCCGACGACGCCCCCTCGGCCACGTCCCTCCCGTCGAGGAGCAGCTCGATCGCGTCCCGGTGGGGGCCGGCGAGGCTTCGGCCCGCCGCCCGCTCCCGCGGCAGGGCCTGGGCGATCTCCCCGCTGAGCGCCCGGCGCGCGTCCTCGTCGCTCTCCGGCCGGCCCCGCACCCGCACCTCGTAGCTCTCCCCCGCCGGCCGGAAGCCCCCGGCGAGGGCCCCGGTGAGCCGCGTCGCGTAGGCGCTCCGGCGGCGGCGCAGCCGCGCCCCGCACTGGACGAAGCGCTCGGTCCACGCCTCCTCGTCGCGCCGCCGCGACTCGAGGGCGGCATTCCTCTGGGCGAGCACTCGCTCGAACTCCCGCAGCTCCGCGCGGTAGGACGGCCAGAGAGCCGCCGCCTGCCGGTCGAGGAACTGCCGGCGGTCGCGCATCGATCCCCGCACCACGCGCAGGCGGTCGGTCGAGTAGACGACGACCTCGAGGCGGCCGTGGTACTCGCGGGGCGCCACGTCCTTCCCGTCCACCCGGAACGCGCGGCGGCCCGGCTGCAGCTCGACCTCCAGCGCGGACGCCGCGTCCTCGCCGGCGTCGGCCCGCGCGACGAGTCCTCCCGCCCCGCGCCGGATCAGGCTCGGGGCGTCGTCGGTGCGGAACGAACGGCCCCGCGCGACGAGGCCCACCGCCTCGAGGAGCGACGTCTTGCCCTGTGCGTTGCTGCCGAAGAACACGTTCAGCCCCGGATGAAGGTCCACCGTCTCGTCTTCGATGTTGCGCAGGTCGCGGATCCGAAGCCGCCGCACCCAGACCAACGAGCCGCCTCTAGAACCGCATCGGCATGACCACGTACCGGTAGTCGCCGCCGTCTTCGCCGACCGGACGGAAGAGCCCCTGGCTCTCCGCGTCCTTCACCTCGAGCGCCACGTCGTCCGTGCCCACCACCCCGAGGAACTCGAGCAGGTACTGGGCATTGAAGCCGATCTCGACGGCCTCTCCCGCGTACTCGAGCGGCAGCGACTCGCGCGCCTCGCCGAGCTCGGGCGAGGAGGCGCTCACCTCGAGCCTCCCGTCCTCGAGACTGAGCCGCACCGCGCGACCCCGCTCCGAGGAGAGCAGGCTCACCCGCCGGATCGCGCTTTGCATCACCTCGCGGCCGACCGCCACCTTCTTGTCGCCGGTCACCCCGACCACCTTCTCGTAGGCCGGGAACTGCGCCTCCACCATCTTCGACGCGAGCGTGCGGCCCCCGGCGGTGAAGATCAAGTGCCCGTCGCCCTGCTGGAACGAGACTGCCTCCTCCCCGCCCATGTCCTCGATGAGGCGGGCGAGCTCGGCGATCGCCTTGCGCGGGACGAGGACGCGGGTCGTCTCGGCGACCTTCAGGGCCGTCTTCTTCTGCGCCCAGGCCAGGCGGTGGCCGTCGGTCGCCACCATGGCCGCCGCGTCCTTGTCGAGCACGAGGAGCGCCCCCGCCAGGTAGTAGCGAGCGTCCTCCGCCGTGATCGCGAAGGCCGTGCGCAGGATGAGGCCCCGCAGGACGGCGGCGGGGATCTCGACCGCCTTGCCCGCCCGCGCCTCGGGAAGCGTCGGGAAGTCCTCCCCGGGGAGGCCGGCCATCCTGAACTCGACCCTCTCGCACTTGATCCGGGCCCAGGCGTCGCCCTCGACCTTCACGCTGACGTCGCTCTCCGGCAGGGAGCGCACGATCTCGTAGAGCTTCTTGGCCCCGAGCGTCACCGCACCCTCCTCGACGACCTGCGCCGCGCAGCCGCAGCGCAGCGAGACGTCGAGGTCGGTCGCCGATATGCGCAGCTCCCCCGAGCGCGCCTCGGCGAGGACGTTGGAGAGGATCGGGATCGAGCTCTTCCTCTCGACGATCCCCTGGACGAGCTGGAGCTCCTTCACGAGGTCGTTCCGCCGGACGAGTATCTCCATTGTTCTTCCTCTTCTACTCATTCCTCAGGGAAGAGACTTCTCTTGAGTTGGAGAGAGGGACTGTGGATCCGTGGAAAGCCGCGGATGTCTCTCTCGGAAAAGGGCCCGCGCGAACGGGCGGGCTGTGGGGCGAGGAAGCCGAGCCGGGGGCCGGCGGCGGAAAGCCGTTCTCCGCGGACCGCGCGCGGGGGCGGAGGGGCAGCGCCCTGTGGAAAAGCCGCCAAGTTCATCGGAAGGCTTGCACGAAGCTGTGGATGAGCCTGTCGAACTCCGGATCCTGCTTGCGGAGGTCGTCGATCTTGCGGATCGAGTGGATGACGGTCGAGTGGTGCTTGCCCCCGAACTCCTTGCCGATCTCGGGCAGCGAGGCGCCGGTCAGGCTCTTGATGAGGTACATCGCGATCTGGCGCGGGACCGCGATCGACTTGGAGTTGTTCTTGGCCTTGATCTCGCTGATCTTCAGGCTGTAGTGGTCGGCCACGAACTTCTGGATCATCTCGATCGTGATCGGCTTCTCCTCGGTGTGGAGGAGGTCCCGCAGCGTCTCCTGGGCGAGGACGATGTCGATGTCGCGCCCGGTGAGGCTCGCGTAGGCGATGAGCCGGATGAGGCTGCCCTCGAGCTCGCGGATGTTCGTCTTCACCTTGGAAGCGATGAAGAGGGCCACGTTCTCGGGAAGCTCCACGCGCTCCGCTTCCGCCTTCTTACGGAGGATGGCGATCTTCGTCTCGATGTCGGGGGACTGGATGTCGGCGATGAGGCCCCACTCGAAGCGGCTGTGGAGGCGCTCTTCGATCGTGGGGATCTGGCGGGGCGGGCAGTCCGAGCTCACCACGATCTGCTTCTGCGAGTCGTGGAGGGCGTTGAAGATGTGGAAGAACTCCTCCTGCGTCCGGTCCTTCCCGGCGATGAACTGGATGTCGTCGATCAGGAGCACGTCGATCGCGCGGTACTTCTGGCGGAAGGAGGGAAGCCGATCGAAGCGGATCGCGTTGATCATCTCGTTGATGAAGCGGTCGGTCGAGATGTAGACGACGTTCAGCCGCTTCTCCCGGGCCAGGATGTAGTGGCCGATCGCGTGCATGAGGTGCGTCTTGCCGAGACCGACCCCGCCGTAGATGAAGAGCGGGTTGTAGGACTTCGAGGGGATCTCCGCGACGGCACGAGCGGCGGCGTGCGCGAACTGGTTCGAGGAGCCGACCACGAAGCCCTCGAACGTGTACTTGGGGTTGAGGGACGAGGACTCGCGGTCTGTGGCGACAGGCGAGGCGACGGGCGAGGCCGCCTCCCCGGCCAGCTCCTCGAAAGCGACGAAGAGGCCCGGCCGACCGATCTCGGCGAGCGACTCCTGAAGGACCCCGAGGTAGTTCTTGCTCAGCCACTCGCGGAACTGCGCGTTCGGTACGCCGATGCGAAGCGTGGCGCCGTCCAGGGACACGAACGTCGTGGGCCGGAACCAAGTGGCGAAACTGTGGCGGTTGACCTTGCCCTCGACGCGCGCGAGAACCTCGTCCCAGAGAGTATCCGACATCGACCGATGTCCGTCGTTGCCGCACGACGCGGCCGCGACAGGATAAGCTCCTTTATATCAACAAGTTACAAACAAACAACCCTCGACGTACGCGCGAGCTGTCTCGCCGTATCCCTTTTGCACAGAGATTTCAACACGTGTGGAAAAGCGGGGCTTGGATGCATGAAAGGGAGCCGCAGCCGTGGGATGTCCGTGACGGTGGAAAGGTACCACACGCGCGGAGAGCGTACAAGGCGGGGGCGCGGCCTCGGAAATCGCGAGTTTGACAGGCTGGCCCGGCGTCCAGTAACCTTTGGAGTTTGTCCTGCCGGGCGGTGCGGACACCGCCGCGGCCGATGGGGTTCACCGATGAAGAGGACGTTCCAGCCGAACAACCGCCGACGGAAGCGCACCCACGGCTTCCTGGTCCGCATGCGGACGAAGGGAGGCCAGCTCGTCCTGAAGCGCCGCCGCCAGAAGGGCCGGAAGCGGATCGCCGCCTGAGGCACGTGCGGCAGCGGGAAGACGCATGCGCTTGCGGCCCCGGCAGCGTCTGCGGACCGGGAGAGAGTTCGACTCCGCCTTCAAGCGCGGTGCCCGCCTCGACGGCCGGCTGTTCCTGCTGGTGGCGGCGCCCAACGGCCGGGCCTTCGATCGCCTCGGCCTCGCCGTGAGCCGCCGGGTCGGCGGAGCGGTCGAGCGGAACCGGGCCCGACGGCTCCTGCGGGAGAGCTTCCGCCGTCTCGAGCGCCCTTCCGGACCCGGCGTCGATCTCGTCGTGGTGGCCCGAGCCGCCCTCGTGGGCCTCGGGCAGGCCGAGGTAGACCGTGAGCTCCGAGAGCGAGTCCGGCGCATCAAGCGCCCGGCCACGATGGCCGGCACAGCTCCTCCTCCTCCTCGTTGAGGCCTACCGCGTGGCACTCGCGCCCCTCCTCGGAGGACACTGCCGTTTCTGGCCGAGCTGCAGCGTCTACGCGGAGGAGGCGATCCGCCGGCACGGGGCCCGCCGCGGAGCGGCCCTCGCCGCCCGCCGCGTGCTCCGTTGCCACCCGTTTCACGCCGGGGGCGTCGACCCGGTACCGTAGCCACTCCGCCTGCTAGGATGCCGTGATGGAAGAACGCCGCCTGCTCCTCGCCGTCGCCCTCTCGCTCGTCGTGCTGACGGCATACAGCCTGCTCTTCGCTCCGCGTCCCTCCGAAGGTGTCGCCCGAGCCGTCCGCCTCGCCCGCCGTGGTGCCCGCGGCGGTGCCACGCGAAGCCGCACCGACGGCCGTGCCCCCGACCGCCGAAGCCCGAAAGGCGTCGCCCGCCACGGTCGGTGGCGGACGAGCGCGAGCGACGGGTGGAGGTCGTGGCGCCGGAGTACGCGGTCGCCTTCACGAACCGAGGCGCCCGCCTCGTCTCGTGGACGCTCGCCCACCACCGCGACGGGCGCGGACGACCGGAGGAGATGGTGCCGGCCCAGCGCACGGCCGTGCGGGCCCTCGACATCGAGACCGGCGACGACGCCGTCGACGCCCGGCTGCGCGAGGCGCTCTTCCGCCCGTCGGCCGAGGCGATCACGGTCGGCGACGGCGAGCCCGCGACGCTGCGCTTCGCGTTCGCCGACGGACGGGTCGAAGCCGAGAAGACGGTCACGTTCCGCGCGCGGGGCCTGGTGGCGATCACCGCGTCGGTCAAGCGCGACGGCCAGCCGCTGCCGCGCCGGCGTCGTCTGGGGCCCCGGCATCGGCAACCCGACCGCGGAGGAGAGGGACGTCCGCGGCTACCAGGAGCCGCACGGCGTCGCGCTCGGTCCCGGCGGGGTCCAGCAGCTCGCCGCGGCCAAGCTGCCGCCCGAGGGCCAGGCGCTCGACGCCGTGCGCTGGGTCGGGGTCGAGAGCCAGTACTTCGCGGCGCTCTTCGTGGCCCCGGGAGGGGCGGCGCGGCGGCGCGATCCGGCCGGTCAGCCTGCCCGGCGGAGCCGGACGAGAAGCCGGCCGTGGCGGCAGTGGCCGCGGTCGACGCCAGCGGCCCCGAGCCGGTGCTGCTCTTCGTGGGGGCGAAGGACTACCAGTCGATGGCAAAGCTCGGGCACGGGCTCGAGCGGGTCGTGCCGGTGGGCGACTGGATCGGCCCGATCGTGGTCGCCCTGATGGGCCTCCTGCGCTGGGTGCAGTCGCACGTCGGCAACTGGGGGTGGTCGATCGTCGTCCTGACCGTCCTCATCAACCTCGCGATGGCCCCGTTCCGCCACTACAGCATCGTGAACGGCCTCAAGATGGCGAAGCTCTCCCCTGAGATGAAGGTGATCCAGGAGCGCTACCGGAAGGTGCCGCTCATGGACCCGAAGCGGCAGCAGATGCAGGAGGAGATCGGCGCCCTCTACGCGCGGCACGGGATGAGCATGGGCTCGCAGATGATGGTGGGCTGCCTGCCGCTCCTCCTGACCATGCCGTTCCTCTTCGCGTTCTACCGGGTCCTGGCCGTGTCGGTGGAGCTGCGCGGGGCGCCCTTCCTCTGGATCTCCGACCTCGCGCAGAAGGACCCGCTCTTTCTCACCCCGGTGCTCATGGGGGTCTCGATGTTCGCGATGCAGAAGATGACCCCGAGCACGATGGACCCCGCGCAGCAGCGGATCATGATGCTGATGCCGCTCATGCTGGCCGGCATGTTCCTGTGGGCCCCGGCCGGCCTCAATCTCTACTGGCTGACCTCGAACCTCTGGTCGATCCTGCAGCAGGGCGTCTCGATGAGGCTGCTGCGCCCGGCCGACGCGAGGGCGCGGGACAAGAGGACGAGGTGAAGGACCGGGTCTTCAGCGGGTCGGACGTCGAGGAGGCGATCGCCCTCGCCGCGGCCAGCCTCGGGCTCCCGAGGACCGAGCTGCGCTACGTCGTGCTCGACGCGGGGACGGCCGGGGGTCGAGGCCTCAAGCCGACGCCGGCCCGGATCGCGGTCTTCCTTCGGGAGCCGGGCCGCACCCCCGATCCCGCACCGGAGCGGGAGGCCGCCCCGGCGGGGCCGCGGGACACGCGCGAGGACCCGAGGGCACGGCTCCGCGAGACGGTCCGCGTCGTGGCCGAGGCCGGCGCCCTCGACGTGGAGGCGGACGTCGAGGAGAGCGCGGAGGCCGTGGTCGTGCGACTCCACGGGGCCGACGCGGCGTTCTTCCTGGAGCCGGAGGGGCGAGGCGACGTCCTTCGGGCCACCGAGCACCTGCTGCTGCGGCTCCACGGCGCCGCCCTGCAGCCCCGCGCGCTGCGCCTCACGTGCGAAGGCTTCCGCGAGAGCCGGGACCAGGCGCTCGCGGAGGAGGCGCGCCGCCTGGCCGCGGCCGTGCGCGTCGACGGGCAGCCGCGGACGATGGAGCCGCTGAACGCCTACGAGCGGCGGGTCGTGCACGTCGCCCTCCAGGGCGAGCCCGGGGTGACCACCTACAGCGTCGGGGAGGGGTCGAGCCGCCGCGTCACCGTGGCCCCCGCCGGCCCGCGGGAGCCCGCGTCGGAGGCGCGCGACGGCGGCGAGTGAGCACCGCGGAGCCCTCGAGGCGCTCGGCCTCGGGGAGGGGGCGGTGGGCCGCCTGGCCGCATACCTCGACACCCTCGCGGCGTGGAGCCAAAGGGTCAACCTGACCGGCGCCCGCACGCCGGCGGAGCGCGTGCGCCTCCTCGTCGCCGACGTCCTTGCCGCTGCCCCGCTGCCCGCGCCCGGGACCCTCCTGGACGTCGGGTCGGGGAACGGCTCCCCGGGCCTCGTCTTCGCCCTCCTGCGGGACGACCTCGACGTCACCCTCCTCGAGCCGCGGGCCCGGCGGTGGGCGTTCCTGCGCGAAGCGGCCCGGGCGGGCGGGCGCACCGTCCGCGTCCTGCGGCTGCGCCACGACGGCTACCCGGGCCCGCCCGTCCGGACGCTCACCGTGCGTGCCGTGGCCCTGCCCCTGGCGGAGCTCGCGGGGCTCGTCTCGCCCGGGGGGAAGGTCGTCGTCTTCGGGGGCCGACCCCGGCTGGGAGGACCCTTCGAGGCGACCGGGGAGGGCGTGGGCCTGTCGCGAGGCGTCTCGGTCTTTCGCCGCCTCGGTTGAGGGCGGTCGTCTCCGGATGTTCCACGTGGCACACCGCCGCGGGCGGTGTTTCACGTGGCGGAGAGCCACCGTGCTATCCTGCCGCCCCTCCGGCGGGAGACGAAGAGACAAGAGCCTTGGGACGCACGATCTCGATCGCGAACCAGAAAGGCGGAGTGGGCAAGACCACGACCGCCGTGAACCTCGCGGCGAGCCTGGCCGCGGCGGAGCGGCGGGTGCTCGCGGTCGACGCCGACCCCCAGGGGAACCTGACCTCGGGTCTCGGCCGCAAGACCCGCGAGAGCCGGCCGAGCCTCTACGAGGCCCTCATCGAGCAGCGCCCCCTCGACGAGCTGATGGTGCCGACCGACCTCGAGCACCTCACCCTCGTGCCCTCGGACCGGAACCTCACCGGGGCGGAGGTCGAGCTCGTGAGCGTTCTCGCCCGGGAGTACCGGCTCAAGGAGGCCCTGGCGCCGGTCGCGGGCCGCTACGACTACGTCATCGTGGACTGCCCGCCGAGCCTCGGCCTTCTCACCGTCAACGCCCTGACCGCCGCCGACAGCGTGCTGATCCCGATGCAGTGCGAGTTCTACGCCCTCGAGGGGATCTCGGAGCTCGTCGGCGACGCTCGAGCGGGTGAAACGGCTGCTCAACCCCGAGCTCGAGATCGAGGGAGTGCTCCTCACGATGGTCGACGAGCGCACGAACCTCACCCAGCAGGTGATCGCCGAGGTGCGCGCCCACTTCAAGGACAAGGTGTTCTCGACCCAGGTCCCGCGCAGCGTCCGCCTGGCCGAGGCCCCGAGCTTCGGCCAGCCCGTCATCCTCTACGACATCCGCTCCAAGGGGGCGGAGGCCTACCTGCAGCTCGCCCGCGAGCTGATGTCGCACGGCCAGATGGCCCTCTTCGCCCAGTGAGCACGAGGAGGAAGGCGCTCGGCCGAGGCCTCTCGGCCCTCATCCCCGAGCCCGACGCCCCGCCCGTCGCCGAGCCCGACGGCCGCCGCCGAGGTCCCGACCTCCGCCCTCGACCCGAACCCGTTCCAGCCTCGCGCCGCCATGGACCCGGCGCGGCTCGCCGAGCTCGCCGCCTCGATCCGGAGAGCGGCATCGTGCAGCCGATCCTGGTGCGGCGGCGGGGGGAGCGCTACCAGATCATCGCGGGGGAGAGGCGCTTGCGGGCGGCCGGTCTGGCCGGCCTCGCCACCGTCCCCGTCACGGTGCGCGACGTGGCCGACGAGCAGCTCCTCGAGCTGGCTCTCGTCGAGAACATCCAGCGGGAGGAGCTCAACCCCGTCGAGGAGGCGCAGGCCTTCCACCGGCTGCAGGAGGAGTTCCGCCTCACCCAGGAGGACATCGCGCGCCGCGTGGGGCGCGACCGCACCACGGTCGCGAACACGCTCCGCCTCCTGCGGCTGCCCCGCGAGCTGCGGGAGATGGTCGGCGCGGGGAGGCTCGACGCGGGTCACGCGCGGGCCATCCTCGCCCTCGATCGGGCCGAGGACCAGGTGGCGCTCGGCCGCGAGACGGCCCGAAAGGGCCTCTCCGTCCGCGAGGTGGAGCGGCGCGTGGCGCTGCTGCGCGCCCCGCGAGGGGGCCGCAGCGGCCCCCGCAAGGACGCCAACACCCGCGCCGCCGAGGAGCGGCTGCGCGCGGCCCTCGGCGCCCGGGTGGAGATCGCGCGCCGGGGGCGGGGCGGGCAGATCCGGGTCCTCTTCGCCGGCGAGGCCGAGCTCAACCGGTTGTTCGAGCTCCTCGTGCGGGCGGGGCGCGGCCGATAAGCGGGGCAGGGAGGCAGGGATGCTCAAGATGAAGGGCTTCGCCGCCGAGGAGCTGAACGGATTCCTCGACGAGGGCACCGAGTTCTCGGGGGAGCTGCGCTTTCGCGACGTGCTCCGGGTGGACGGCCGCGTCAAGGGGCGGATCGTCTCCGACAACACCCTCATCATCGGCGAGACCGGGCAGGTGGACGCCGAGATCGACTGCGGGGTGGTATCGATCCGGGGCCGGGTCAGCGGACAGGTGCACGGACGCCAGCGCATCGAGCTGCTCTCCGGCTGCCGGGTGCAGGCGACGCTCGTCTCCCCGAAGCTGGTGATCGAGGACGGGGCGTTCTTCCAGGGAGACTGTCGGATGGGCGAGCCGCCGGAGCCGGGATCCCGGCCCCCCCGCGGTCCCGAGGGAAGCCCGGGCTAGAATGGTACTTTATATAGAACGCAGCAGCGCCCCCTCCCGCCCCGGCCCCGTCTTTGACCCCGTCTCCGCGCCCGTGGTATCCTGCCCCGCTTTCGTCGATCGCCCGGCCTCCGTCGGGGCGCCGGTCACCCGCACCAAGGACGCGAGATTGAGGCCCATCCCCAGCATCGTGTGCGCGGCCGTGCCCCGTGCGCGGAGCGCGCGGCCGTGAGCGGCATCCCCCGCGCCCTCGCCCGGCGCTACGCCCGGGCTCTCCTCGAGGTGGCGGAAGGCGCGGGGGAGAACGCCACCCTCGCCCTGCGGGACGAGCTGCGCGCATTCTGGCCGCTCGTCTCCGGCCACGCGGCGCTGCGCCGCGCGCTCGTCCTCCCCGGCCCTCGCCCCGAGGCGCGACGGCGGCTCGTCGCCGCCGTCGCCGAGAGGGCCGGGGTGTCGACGCTCCTGCGGCGGCTCCTCGACGTCCTCGCCTCCCGCGACCGCGTGGCCCTCCTCCCCGACGTCGTCGACACGTACGCGGAGCTCGCGAACGCGGCGCGGGGCATCGTGTCCGCCGAGGCCGTCTCGGCGGTGCCGTTGCCCGCGGCGCAGGCCCGGGCCCTGGCCGCCGCCCTCGGCGGAGCCGTCGAGCTCGTGACCGGGGTCGACCCGGAGCTCGTGGGCGGGGTCCTCTTGCGGACGGGCGGGAGGACCTACGACGGCACGGTGCGCACGCGGCTTCACGCTCTCCGGCGGCGGCTCGCCGCCACCGGTCCTGGCTCTTCGGCCAGGGCGAGCTAACGAGAAGACCCGGGGAAGGACCGAGCATGGAGATTCGGGCCGACGAGATCACGAAGATCCTCCGCGAACAGCTCGGGGGGTTCACCGCGGACATCGACGTGGCCGAGGTCGGCACCGTGCTGAGCGTGGGCGACGGCATCGCCCGCATCCACGGGCTCGAGCGCTGCATGGCGGGCGAGCTCCTCGAGCTGCCCCACGGGGTCATGGGTCTCGCCCTCAACCTCGAGGAGGACTCGGTGGGCGCGGTGCTCTTCGGCGAGTCGCAGAAGATCCGCCAGGGCGACGAGGTCAAGCGCACGAAGCGGATCATGTCCGTCCCGGTGGGCGAGGCCCTGGTCGGCCGCGTGGTGAACGCGCTCGGCCAGCCCATCGACGGCAAGGGCGAGATCAAGACGACCGGCTTCAGTCCCACTCGAGAGGACGGCCCCCGGCGTCGTCGCGCGCCAGCCGGTCCGGGAGCCGCTGCAGACCGGGCTCAAGGCGATCGACGCCATGGTGCCGATCGGCCGCGGCCAGCGCGAGCTCATCATCGGCGACCGCCAGACCGGCAAGACCGCGGTGGCCGTCGACACGATCATCAACCAGAAGGGCGCGGGGGTCGTCTGCATCTACGTGGCGATCGGCCAGAAGCAGTCCACGATCGCCCAGGTGGTGCGGACCCTCGAGGAGTTCGGGGCGATGGACTACACGATCGTGGTCGCCGCCTCCGCCTCCGAGCCCGCCCCCCTTCTCTACATCGCCCCCTACGCGGGCTGCGCGATGGGCGAGTTCTTCCGCGACAACGGCAAGCACGCGGTCTGCATCTACGACGACCTCTCGAAGCACGCCGCGTCCTACCGCGAGATCTCGCTGCTCCTGCGCCGCCCTCCCGGCCGCGAGGCGTTCCCGGGCGACGTCTTCTACCTCCACAGCCGGCTCCTCGAGCGCGCGGCCAAGCTCAACGACAAGAACGGCGGCGGCTCGCTCACCGCTCTGCCCATCATCGAGACCCAGGCCGGCGACCTCTCCGCCTACATCCCGACGAACGTCATCTCGATCACCGACGGCCAGATCTTCCTCGAGTCGGACCTCTTCAACTCCGGCATCCGCCCGGCGATCAACGTCGGCAACTCGGTCTCCCGCGTGGGCGGCTCCGCGCAGGTGAAGGCGATGAAGGCGGTGGCGGGCCGGCTCCGCCTCGACCTCGCCCAGTACCGCGAGATGGCCGCCTTCGCGATGTTCGCCTCCGACCTCGACAAGTCCACCCAGGCGCTCCTCGCCCGCGGCCAGCGGACGACGGAGATCCTGAAGCAGGACCAGTACGAGCCGATGCCGGTCGAGAAGCAGATCGCCCTCATCTTCGCGGCCACGAACGGCTTCCTCGACGCGCTCGCCCGTCCCCGACTGCCGCCGGTACGAGAAGGAGCTCCTCGCCTGGCTCGACCGCAGCCACCGCCCGCTCCTCGCCGCGATCGCCCAGAAGAAGGACATCAAGGGCGAGCTCACCGACAAGCTGAAGGCCGCCCTCGCCGAGTTCTCGTCCGTGTTCCAGCCGGCCGGCCAGGCGTAGGGGCGGGAGAGCGAACAGGCCCATGCCCGCCCTCATCGACATCCGGCGCCGGATCCGCAGCGTCAAGAGCACGCAGCAGATCACGAAGGCGATGAAGATGGTCTCCGCGGCCAAGCTGCGCCGCGCGCAGGAGGCCATGTTCGCGGCCCGGCCCTACGCCCGGAAGATGATGGAGGTCCTGAACTCGATGGCCTCCCGGGCGACCCCCGACGCGCACCCGCTCCTCGAGGAGCGGGGCCACGAGAAGGTGCTGCTCGTCGTGATCACCGCCGACAAGGGCCTGTGCGGCGCCTTCAACGCGAACATCATCCGCACCGCGAGCCGCTTCCTCGCCGACCGGCACGACGCGAGGGTCGGCGCTCGCCCTCGTCGGAAGGAAGGGCCGGGACTTCTTCCGCCGCCGCGCGGTCACGGTCCGCTCGGAGCGGGTGGGGGCCTTCCAGGCCCTGCGCTACCAGACGGCGCGTGAGCTGGCCGGGGAGCTCATGGAGGCGTTCACGAGCGGCGAGGCGGACCAGGTGTTCCTCGTCTACAACGAGTTCAAGAGCGTCATCCAGCAGCGGCTGGTCATCGACCGGCTCCTGCCCATCGAGCGCCACGCGCTCCACCCGCAGGAGCCGTCGCTCGACTACCTCTACGAGCCGGAGCCGGCGGGCATCTTCGCCACCATCCTCCCCAAGCACGTCGAGGTGCAGGTGTGGAAGGCGCTCCTCGAGTCGCAGGCGGCGGAGCACGGCGCGCGCATGACCTCGATGGACTCGGCCACCAACAACGCCTCGGAGATGATCGACCGGCTGACCCTCTACATGAACAAGGTGCGCCAGGCCGCGATCACCAAGGAGATCATCGAGGTCGTCTCGGGCGCGGGCGCGCCCGGGTAGGAGATCAGGCACCCATGGCGCAAGCGAACGTCGGACGCGTCGTCCAGGTCATCGGTCCCGTGGTGGACGTGGAGTTCGACCACGACATCCCGCCCATCTACCAGGCTCTCCACATCACCGCGGAGGGCGAGAGTCCGATCGACGTGATCGCCGAGGTCCAGCAGCACCTCGGGGAGAACCGCGTGCGCTGCGTCAGCATGCAGCCCACCGACGGCATGGTGCGGGGCACGAAGGCGATCGACACCGGCGGCCCCATCACGGTGCCGGTCGGCAAGGCGACGCTCGGCCGCGTGCTCAACGTGGTCGGGGAGCCGGTGGACGAGCTCGGCCCGGTGGTGGCGGAGAAGCGCTACCCGATCCACCGCCCGGCGCCCGCCTTCGTCGACCAGTCGACCGGGCTCGAGATGTTCGAGACCGGGATCAAGGTCGTCGACCTCCTCGAGCCGTACCTCCGCGGCGGCAAGATCGGGCTCTTCGGCGGGGCCGGGGTCGGCAAGACCGTCATCATCATGGAGCTCATCAACAACATCGCCAAGAAGCACGGCGGGGTGTCGGTCTTCGCCGGGGTGGGCGAGAGGACGCGCGAGGGCAACGACCTCTGGCTCGAGATGCAGGAGTCGGGGGTCGTCAACATCAAGGAGTTCGAGAAGTCGAAGGCGGCGCTCATCTACGGCCAGATGACCGAGCCGCCCGGGGCCCGCGCCCGCGTGGCCCTGACCGGCCTGACCGTGGCCGAGTACTTCCGCGACGAGGAGGGCAAGGACGTCCTCCTGTTCATCGACAACATCTTCCGCTTCACCCAGGCGGGCTCCGAGGTCTCGGCCCTCCTCGGCCGCATGCCCTCCGCGGTCGGCTACCAGCCGACCCTCCAGACGGAGATGGGCGAGCTGCAGGAGCGGATCACCTCGACGAAGAAGGGCTCGATCACGTCGGTGCAGGCCATCTACGTTCCCGCCGACGACTACACCGACCCCGCTCCCGCCACCACCTTCGCCCACCTCGACGCGACCACGAACCTCTCGCGGCAGATCGTGGAGCTCGGAATCTACCCCGCGGTCGACCCCCTCGCCTCCTCCTCGCGCATCCTCGACCCCCGGGTCATCGGGGAGGAGCACTACAACGTCGCGCGGGCGGTCAAGCAGGTCCTCCAGCGCTACAAGGACCTGCAGGACATCATCGCCATCCTCGGCATCGACGAGCTCTCCGAGGAGGACAAGCTCATCGTGGCCCGGGCGCGCAAGATCCAGAGGTTCCTCTCCCAGCCCTTCCACGTGGCCGAGCAGTTCACCGGCATCCCCGGCAAGTACGTGCCCCTCAAGGACACCGTGCGCGGCTTCGACATGGTCGTGAAGGGCGAGCTCGACGACCTGCCCGAGCAGGCGTTCTACATGGCGGGCGCCATCGAGGACGTCCACGAGCAGGCGAAGGCGATGCAGGGCTAGAGATCCCATGCCGCTCCCCTCGAAGCTCGCGCTCGAGATCGTGACCCCGGAGGGCCTCCTCCTCCGCGACGAGGTCGCGGAGGTGATCGCCCCCGGCGAGGAGGGCTACTTCGGGGTCCGCCCCGGCCATACCCCGCTCATGGCGACCCTCGGCAACGGCGAGCTGTCGTACCGCAAGGAGGGCACGTGGCACCGGCTCACCTGCTTCTCCGGCTGGTGCGAGGTCCTGCCCGACCGGGTGAACGTGCTCGCCGAAATCGGCGAACGTGCCGCCGATATCGACGTGGGCCGCGCCGAGCAGGCCCTGAAGCGCGCCGGGGAGCGCCTCCGGGCCATTCGGGACGAGGCGGGATACGACGAGGTCCACCTCGCCTACGTCCGCGCGGTGACCCGGCTCGCGGTCGCCCGCAAGCAGCGAGGCGGGGCCTGAGCCAGGCCGAGCACCGCCCATGATCGCCGCCATCCGCTCCCTCGTCCGCTACCGGGCGCTCGTCGAGAGCCTGGTCTCCCGCGAGCTCAAGGCGCGCTACCGCGGCAGCGTGCTCGGCTTCTTCTGGAGCTTCGTCAATCCGCTCCTCCTCCTCCTGACCTACACCCTCGTCTTCTCCGTGATCCTGCCGAACCGCCAGCCGGACATCCAGCCCTTCTTCCTCTTCCTCTTCTGCGGCATCCTGCCCTGGACGTGGTTCTCCGCGTCGCTCGCCGAAGCCTCGGGCGTCCTCATCACGAGCGGCAACCTGATCAAGAAGGTCCTCTTCCCGGCCGAGGTGCTCCCGGCGGTCACCGTCCTCGCGAACCTCGTCCACTTCCTGCTCGGCCTGCCGATCCTGCTCGTCTTCCTGGCCTGGAAGGGTCGGCTCGCCTGGACCGCCGTCTTTCTTCCTCTGCCGATCCTCGTGCAGCTCGTCCTCACCCTCGGCCTCGCCCTCTTCCTCGCCGCGCTCACCGTGCACTTCCGCGACCTGCAGAACATCCTCACCCACGTGCTGCACCTCTGGTTCTTCGCGACGCCGATCATCTACAACTACGCCGCGATCCCGGAGAGCTCGCCCCTCCGCCTGGCCCTGCGCCTCAACCCGATGACCCACATCGTGGTCACGTACCAGCAGGTCCTCTTCCACGGGAACGTCGACCACTGGCGCGGGCTCGCCCTCTCCCTCCTCGTCGGGGTGGCGGCCTTCGTCGCCGGGGCCTTCCTCTTCGACCGCCTGCGCGACACCTTCCCGGAGGAAGTGTGAGCGCGCCGGCCATCGTGCTGACGGACGTGGCCAAGGTCTACCGGCGCTTCCTCCACAAGAACCAGTTCAAGACCCTGAAGAGCGCGCTCCTCACCGGGAGCCTCCTCTCCGACCTCCGGCCCGACGAGACCTTCACCGCCCTCGACGCCGTCTCGTTCGAGGTGAAGGCGGGCTCCACCTTCGGGGTCATCGGCGAGAACGGCTCGGGCAAGTCCACCCTGCTCAAGCTGGTGGCCGGCATCACGAAGCCCACCCGCGGCAGCCTCGTGGTGCACGGGCGCGTCTCCGCGCTCATCGAGCTCGGGGCGGGCTTCCACCCCGAAATCTCCGGGCGCGAGAACGTCTCCATCAACGGGATCATGCTCGGGCTCACCCGGCGGGAGATCGAGCGCCGCTTCGACGAGATCGTGGCCTTCGCCGAGCTCGAGGACTTCATCGACGCCCCGGTGAAGACGTACTCCTCGGGCATGTACATGCGGCTCGGGTTCGCGGTGGCCATCCACGTCGACCCCGACGTGCTGCTCATCGACGAGGTGCTGGCGGTGGGCGACGAGGCCTTCACCCGCAAGTGTCTCGACAAGATCGCGGAGTTCCGCCGCCGCGGGAAGACCATCCTCTTCGTGACCCACAGCCTCGGGCTCGTCGAGAAGATGTGCGACGACGTGCTGTGGCTCCGCCACGGCCGGGCCGCCGACCGGGGGGACCCGAAGCGGGTGGTCGACGCGTACCTCACCTACGTCGCCGGCGGCGAGGAGGCGCGGCTGCGGTCCGGTCCGGCCGCGGTCGAAGCCGGGAGGACGGAGTCACTCTTCGCCGCACCGGCGGCGACGGCGGGCGGCGAGGAGGCGCTCGCGGGCGGTTATCGGCCCGGCCGCTGGGGCAGCCGCGAGGTCGAGATCCGCGCGGTGCGCCTCGTCGACGGGCGAGATCGCGAGCGCCACGTCTTCGTGCCCGGGGAGACCGTGACCCTCGCCCTCTCCGTCCACGCCGAGGAGCCCGTCACGGACTTCGTGTTCGGGGTGGGGCTCTTCTCCGCCGAGGGCACGAGGGTCTACGGCACCAACACCGACCTCGAGGGCTTCCGCGCCTCACGGATGGCAGGCGACGCGGAGGTGCGCCTCTCTCTCGAGGGGCTGAGCCTCGTCGAGGGCACCTACCTCTTGGACGTCGCCGTGCACCGCCTTGACGGGACGCCTTACGACTATCTGCGGGGCCAGCACTCGTTCCACGTGAAGAGCCGGGTCAAGGACGTGGGCCTCTACCGCCCGCTCCATCGGTGGTCGTTCGCGGGCGGCGCCCTCGTCTTCCCGCCCGAGCCGCGCGGCGAGCTCGATCTGGGGGACGAGCCGGGCGCCTGAGCGCCCGCCCCCCTAGTATGCTGAAAGGATGAAGGGGCCCACTCCCCTCCCCGACCTCGCCCGGGAACGCCTCGCCTGGCGCGAGTCGGGAGCGCGCGTCGTGATGACGAACGGCTGCTTCGACCTCCTGCACCCCGGCCATCTGGTGCTTCTCGAGGCGGCGCGGCGGGAGGGGGACAGGCTCGTGGTGGCCCTCAACTCCGACGCCTCCGTCCGCGGCCTCAAGGGGGAGGGCCGGCCGGTCGTGCCGGAAGCAGAGCGCGCCGAGTTGCTCCTCTCCCTCGAGGCGGTGGACCGCGTCGTCCTCTACGACGAGCCCACGCCGATCGAGGTCGTCCGCTCCCTCCTCCCCGACGTGCTGGTGAAGGGCGCCGACTGGGCGAAGGACGAGATCGTCGGCCGCGCCGAGGTCGAGGTGGCGGGAGGCCGCGTGGTGCGGGTGGCGCTCATGCCCGGCCGCTCGACCTCCGCGATCGTCGCGCGCATCCGCCGGCCGTGAGCACCCCCCGCCCCGCCTGGCTGGCGGCGCTCGCCGACCTTCCCGCGATGGCCGAGGCCCGCGTCCGGCTCGCCGGGTCGGGCAAGGTCGCGCTCTCCGGCCTCGTCGGCTCCGCCCGCGGTCTCGTCCCCCTGCTGCTCACCGAGGCTCCGCTCCTCGTGGTGGTGCCGCGCGAGCGCGACGTCGAGGAGGCGGCGCAGGACCTGCGGACCCTCGCCGCCGAGGCCGGACTGCCAGGGGCCGTTCTCGCGCTGCCGGCGCCGGGGCCGCCGCCCTTCCGCGGCCTGCCGCGCCACGCCGACGCGTCGGCACGACGCGCGGCGGCGCTCCTCCAGGCCCGGCGCGCGCGCGCCCTCGTCGCCTCCCCGGCGAGCCTCCTCCGGCCGAGCCTCGCCCCGCACCTGCTGGAGACGCGTGTCGTGGGCCTGCGCGTCGGCGACGAGATGACGCCGGAGATCCTGCTCGAGGCGCTCGACGAAGGCGGCTACGCGCGGGAGGACCCCGTCACCGCCCCCGGCCAGATGGCGCGCCGAGGAGGCATCCTCGACGTCTTTCCTTCCGACCGTCCGGATCCCGTGCGCGTCGAGTTCTTCGGCGACACCGTGGAGAGCCTGCGTCGCTTCGATCCCGACACCCAACGGGCCACCGGACCGGTGGAGGCCCTCGTCACCCTGCCCCTCGCCGACGTGTTCGCGACGCGTTCCGTGCTCGGGGCGCTGCCGGCCGTGCTTTCCGAGCGCTTCCTTGGACGGCGCGAGCTCGCCCCCTTCCTGGAGTCGCTCGAGCGAGGGCTCCAGCCCGAGGGGCTGGTCGAGCTCGTGGCCCTCGTACCCGGAGCGACGGTGCCGCCCTGGGCCCACCTCCCCCCGGGGCCGATCGCGGTCGTCGAGCCGGAAGCGGTGACCCAGGAAGCCGAGGGGTTCTGGGCCCGGGCCGTCGAGGATCAGGCGCGCCGGGCGGACGGGCTCACGCCCGAGCCCAAGGAGGCGCTCGTCCCCCTCGCCGCCCTCGCCGCGCGCCTCGCGGCGACGCCCCTCGTCGAGGCGCGCGAGGTCGACACCGGGGGGACGGCGATCCCGTTCGCGTGCCGGCCCGCCCCCACCTACGCCGGCGACGTCCGCCGCCTCGCCGACGACCTCCGGGGCACGGCCACCACCACCGTGGTGCTCCTCGGCAACACCGGCCGCGCCGACCGTCTCGCCGACGTGCTGCGCGAGGACGGCGTCGCGGTCGGCGAGGGCTCGCGGGTCCTCACCCGGGTGGGGGTCCTCTCCCGCGGCTTCGAGCTGCCCGAGGCGTCCCTCACCGTCCTCGCCGACGGGGACGTCTTCCCGGAGGAGGTCCACCTCCACGCGCGGGGCCGGCGCCGCGGCCTGCGGAGCTTCCTCTCCGACTTCCGCGATCTGAAGACGGGCGACCTGGTCGTCCACGAGGAGCACGGCATCGGGCGCTTCCTCGGCCTCGAGACCCTGGAGATCGGGGGCGCCGTCCGCGAGCTCATGGTCCTCGGCTACCAGGCGGGCGACAAGCTCAAGGTCCCGGTGGAGAGCTTCGACTGCATCCAGAAGTACGCGAGTGCCGAGGGCGCGCGGCCGGCCGTGGACCGGCTGGGCAGCGGGAGCTGGGAGAAGACGAAGACACGCGTCAAGAAGGCCATGCGCGACATGGCCCAGGAGCTCCTGCGCCTCTACGCCGAGCGCAAGGCCCGCCCCGGACACGCCTTCGCCGGCGAGAGCCCGTGGCAGAGGGAGTTCGAGGAGGCCTTCGAATACGAGGAGACCCCGGACCAGGCCCAGGCCATCGCCGAGGTGGCGGGGGACATGGCGTCGCCGGTGCCCATGGACCGCCTCGTGTGCGGCGACGTGGGCTACGGGAAGACCGAGGTCGCCATGCGCGCGTCCATGCGCGCGGTCCTCGACGGCAAGCAGGTCGCGCTCCTCGCCCCCACCACCGTGCTCGCCTTCCAGCACTGGAAGACCTTCCGCAAGCGCTTCGCGCCCTTCCCGGTCACCGTCGAGATGATCTCCCGCTTCCGCACCCCGAAGGAGATCAAGGGTGTCCTCGCCCGCGTCGCCGCCGGCGGTGTGGACGTGCTCATCGGCACCCATCGGATCCTGTCGAAGGACGTCGTCTTCCGCGACCTCGGCCTCCTCGTGGTGGACGAGGAGCAGCGCTTCGGGGTCGCCGCCAAGGAGAAGCTCAAGCACCTCAAGACTACCGTCGACTGCCTCACCCTCTCCGCGACCCCCATCCCGCGCACCCTCCAGATGGGCCTCGGCGGCATTCGCGACATGTCCGTCATCGAGACCCCGCCCCGCGATCGCCTCGCCATCCAGACCGCGATCGTGAAGTTCTCGACCGACGTCATCGCGGCCGCGATCCGGCAGGAGCTCGCCCGGGAAGGCCAGGTCTTCGTCGTCCACAACCGTGTCGAGTCGATCTACTCTCTGGCGAGCCTCGTCCAGCGCCTGGTACCGGAGGCGCGGGTCGCGGTAGCGCACGGGCAGATGCCGGAGGCGGAGCTCGAGCGCGTCATGCTCGCGTTCGTGGAGGGGCGCGCGGACGCCCTGGTCGCGACCACCATCGTCGAGAACGGCCTCGACATCCCCCGCGCGAACACCCTCGTGGTGAACCGCGCCGACCGCTATGGCCTCGCCCAGCTCTACCAGCTGCGCGGCCGGGTGGGCCGCTCCGACCGCCGGGCCTTCGCCTACCTCCTCGTGCCCCCCGACACGGCGCTCTCGGAGATCGCGAGGAAGCGGCTCGCCGCGATCCGCGAGTTCTCCGACCTCGGGGCCGGCTTCCGCATCGCCGCCCTCGACCTCGAGCTCCGCGGGGCCGGGAACCTCCTCGGTGGGCAGCAGAGCGGGCACATCCAGGCGGTGGGCCTCGACCTGTACGTGAAGCTGCTCGAGCAGGCGATCCTCGAGCTGCGCGGCGAGCCGCCCAAGGAAGCCCCGCGCGCGGCGCTCCACCTGCGGGTGGAGATGCGCATCCCGCCCGCCTACGTCCCGGAGACCCACCAGCGCCTGTCGATGTACAAGCGCGTCAGCCAGGTCCGGGCGGAGGGTGAGGTAAAGCCGCTGCGGGAGGAGCTACGCGACCGCTACGGCCCGCCCCCGCCGGAGGTGGAGGGGCTCCTCCGCTTCGCTGACCTCCGCGTGCGGGCGGAGGCGCTGGCCATCACCCAGGTGGACGCCAGCGGGTCCTCCCTCGCCCTCCGTTTCGACGCTCGGACCCCCCTCCAGCCGGAGACGCTCGTGCGCCTGGCGCGGGAGCGCCCGGGCGCCGCGCTCCTGCCCGACGGCCTGCGCTGGCCCGCCGGAGGCGAGGAGCCGATGGACGCCCTCGCCTCTCTCCTCGACCGGCTGCACGCCGCGCTATGATCCGCCTCTCGATGCCCGCCCTCCCGCGCACCGTCGCCGCATTCCCCCTGGTCATGGGGCTCGTCCTCTCCGCCTGCCAGGACGCGGATCCCGTCATCCTGAAGCTGAACGGCGAACGGGTCCGCCGCAGCGATTTCGAGCGTTACCTCGCCTCGGTCGAGGCCCGGGACATCGGGCCGATCGGCCCCGAGGCGCGACGGGGGTTGCTCGACGCCTTCCTCGAGCAGAGGGCCCTCGTGATCGAAGCGCGACGGCGCGGCCTGCTCGCGGCGGCCGCGAGCGCGGAAGACGAGCCGCGGGCGGTCGCCCGGCTCCTGGCCGAAGCGATCCACCCTGCCGAGGTGACCGAGCACGACATCGCGGCGTTCTTCGCCGCCCACCGGGCCGAGCTCGCGGTCCCGGAGACCCTCTCGCTGCGGCAGATCCTCGTGGCGACGCTCAACGAGGCGCGCGACGTCAAGCGCCGCCTCGCCCGCGACCCGAAGGCCTTCGAAGCGATCGCCCGCAGCCAGTCCAAGGGTGTCGAGGCGGCGGCCGGGGGCTACATGGGCCCGTTCGAACGGGGACAGCTGCCCACGGAGCTCGAGGCCGCCGCGTTCGCCCTGCCCGACGGGGGCACGAGCGAGCCCGTGGAGACCGCCCTCGGGTATCATGTCCTGAGGGTCGAATCCCGCCAGCAGGCCCGCGAGCCCACCCTCGAGGAGGCGCGCGAGAGGATCCGCGCCCGTCTCGCCCGCGTCAATCGGACGGAGGCGGAGCGGGCCTTCGTGGCGGAGGTCCTGACCCGCGCCAAGGTGAATCATGAGGCGGCACTTCGCCCTTCTCGTCCTTCCTAGTCTCGCCCTCGCCCCCTCCGGGGCAGGAGCCGAGATCATCGAGAGGGTCGTGGCCAAGGTGAACGGCCAGATCATCACCCTCTCGGAGTTCCAGTCGCGCCAGGTCGCCGCCGCCCAGAACGCGCGCGTCGATCCCGCCAACGTCGGCACCTTCCTCCGCCAGAACAACGCGAAGATCCTCCAGGACGCGATCGACGAGATCCTGATCCTGCAGAAGGCCGATGACGCCGGCATCAAGGCGCCCTCGCAGTGGATCGACGAGTCGATCGACGGCATCCGCAAGGAGAACAACATCACCACCGACGAGCAGTTCCAGGACGCCCTGGCGCGCGAGGGCCTGACCCTCGCCGAGCTGCGGCAGAACATCGAGCGGGGGGTCCTGCGGCGCATCGTCATGCAGCGCGACATCCAGCCGAAGATCGAGGCCAGCGAGGCCGAGCTTCTCGCCGAGTACGAGAAGCTCAAGGCGACCGAGTTCACGAAGGCCCCGACGGTGAGCCTGCAGGAGATCCTGGTCAAGGAGGACGCGGGCGGAGCGGATCTCGCCCGCGACATCGCGGAGAAGGCGAAGGCGGGCGAGGACTTCGCCACCCTGGCGAAGACCTACTCCGCGGCTCCCTCCCGGTCCCACGGCGGCGACGTGGGCCAGCTGTCGCAGGGCGAGATCAACCCCGATCTCGAGAAGGTGGCGTTTGCCCTCCCGGTGGGCGCCGTGTCCGACCCGCTGCCCGTCGAGGGCGGCTACCGCGTCATCAAGGTGACCGCCAAGACCTCGGGCAGCACGACACCCTACGACGCCGCGAAGGAAAAGGTGCGCGACCGGCTCATGATGGCGCGTTTCGAGACGGCGTACGAGGCCTACGTGCAGGAGCTCCGGAAGAACGCGTCCGTGGAGCTGCGCGTGCGCGAGGTGCCCCTGCAGCTCACCGGGCCCATCCCCGAGGGCAGCCTGCTCGAGGCACTCGAGCCGCTCGCTCCCGGGGCCGGCCCCGCTCCAGCGACGCCCCCGGCGCCCCGTGCGTCGGACTCGACCGTCATCCCGACCGAGAAGAAGCCGGTCCCCCCCGCGGCCGCGGACGAAGAGATCACCACGACCCCCCAGGCTGGCCCGGAGAAGGTGGCACCGCCTCCGCCGGCCGCCGTCCCGCCGCCGAAAGACACCCCGCCCCCCGAGCCATGATCCGGGACGGCGACCCCTTCTTCGAGCGGGTGTACGGGCTCGTCCGCGAGATCCCGCGGGGCCGGGTCGTGACCTACGGCCAGATCGCGGCGATGCTGGGCGTACCCCGCGGCGCGCGCGCGGTGGGCTGGGCGCTGCGGGCGCTGCCCGAGGCGCGGGCCAGACGTGTTCCCTGGCATCGCGTCGTCGGGGCGGGCGGACGCATCTCGCCGCGGGGCGGGCCCGGGCCCGAGATCCAGCGCCGTCGCCTCCGGGCGGAGGGCGTCGCCTTCCGCGGCGCCCTCGTCGACATGGGGCGCCACGGGTTGCTTGCCCCCGAACACCGGTCGGGCCATACGCGGGGGCTTGCCCCCGAACACCCGTCGGGCCGCAGGCAGGGGCTGGCCGCCGAAAGCCCCCCGGGCCGCGCGCGGGGGTTGGCACATCCGCGGAGGGATGCCCGCTAGTCGATCGAGACCCTCGGCAGGCGGAGCGTCTCGCGGGCCCTCTGGAGGAGGAGGCGCTCCTTGGCCTCCTCGAGCGCGCGCTCGTCGATCTTCCCGCGATGGCGTTCGGTGGCCCGCGCCGTCTCGCCCTGCAGAGCGGCTGCTTCTGCCGGAGACAGCGCCTCCACCGCCGCGCTCGCCACCAGACGGTCGATCCGCCGCAGGCGCTCGCGGAGGTAGTCCCAGTTGGGTCGCGACGCCACCGCCACGAGGTCGCTGACCTCGGCGAGCTCGGCGAGCGGGAGCGCGGCCGCGCGCCCGGGCAGCTGCTCGAGCCGCTCGCGCAGCGCGTCGAGCCGCTCCGCCACCTCGGGGAGGCTCGCCCGCTCGGTCTCGCGTGGCGCCGTCGTCCCCGCCCGCGTCGCCCCGGCCGCCAGTTCCTCGACGCGGCGACGGCAGAGGGTGAGGCTGGCGGTCGTCGGGTCTCTCTCGAAAGCGGCATCGATCGCCACGAGCACGATGGCGAGGGACACCCCGGCCTCGTGCCAGCCGCGGGCCAGGACGAAGTCCCGCGGGGAGAGCACGTGGTCCTTCCCGCGGCGCGCACGCAGCGTCGTCTCTATCGCCTCGACGAACGCCTCGAGGCCCGGGTCGCCCCGGTGGGGTTCGCCCGTCACACCGTCACCACGTCGAACTGCTCCTGGTGGAGGAGGGCGTCCGCCTGTACCGAGACCTCGCCGCCGGTGAGCGCGGCGAGGCTCTTGAGGACCGGCGCCTCCTCGCCGGCGAGGGCGCGGGCCACCTCGGGGTTCACTCGCAGGAGGAGCTTCCGGCTCTGCACGTCCGCGGCGAGCTTCTTCACCTCGTCGTAGATCTCCGAGCACACCGTCGCGACGCCCTTCACCTGTCCGCTGCCGGAGCAGTAGGGGCAGGGCTGCATGAGGAGGCGCTCGAGCGACTGCTTGACCCGCTTCCGGGTCAGGATCACGAGGCCGAACTCGTTCACCGAGAGGAGCTTCGTCGGCGAGCGGTCCCGGCGCAGCTCCTGCTCGAGCGCGCGCATGACCTCGCGGCGGCTCTTTCGCTCCTCCATGTCGATGAAATCGATCACGATGATCCCGCCGAGGTCGCGCAGGCGGATCTGGCGGACGATCTCGCGTACCGCGTCGAGGTTGGCCTTGAGGAGGGTCTCCTCGAGCTGGCTCTTGCCGACGAAGCGCCCGGTGTTGACGTCGATCGCCACGAGGGCCTCGGTCTGGTTGATCACGATGTAGCCGCCGGCGGGCAGCCACACCTTGGAGCGCAGGGCACGCTCGAGCTCCGCCGAGACCCCGTGCTCCTCCATGATGCCGGAGGCGCCGTCGTGGAGGCGGACGCGCGGGGCGAGCGACGGCTCGAGGGCGCGCACGAGCTCGAGGGTGCGCTGGAACTCGCGCTCGTTGTCGAGCCGGACCGAGGCGACGTCGTCGGAGAGGATGTCGCGCAGGAGCCGCTCCAGGAGCGACGGCTCACGGTAGAGGAGCACGGGGGCCCGCTGGCGGGAGGCGATGGCGCGCACCTCGTCCCACGTGCGGGAGAGGTACCGCCCGTCGCGCAGGAAGGCCTCGGCCTCGCGCCCCTGGCCGGCGGTGCGGGCGATGAGCCCTCCGCCGCCCCGCTCCTGGCGGAACTCCTTAAGGATGGTCTTCAGACGTCGCCGCTCCTCCTCGTCGGTGATCTTCCGCGAGACCCCGACGTGCTCCACGGTGGGCATGAGCACGATGTAGCGGCCGGGCAGCGAGACGTGGGACGTGATCCGCGCCCCCTTGGTGCCCATGGGCTCCTTGAGGACCTGGACGACCACCTCCTCGCCCTCGTGGAGACGCTCCTCGATGGGAGCGCTGCGCGCGGCGTCCGTCTCCTCCGGGGTGAGGAGGTTCTCGGGCAGCTCCTCGAAGACGTCGGCGGCGTGGAGGAAGGCGTCGCGCTCGAGGCCGATGTCCACGAAGGCGGACTGCATCCCGGGAAGCACGCGGGTCACGCGGCCCTTGTAGATGCTGCCCACAATGCCGCGGTGCGCCTCGCGCTCGAGGAAGAGCTCGGACACGACGCCGTCCTCGAGGAGGGCGACCCGGGTCTCGCGCGGGTTGGTGCTGACGATGAGGTCTCTGGCCATTCAGTACACGGGGCGGCCGCGGCCCGCCCGGCGAGAGGAGAGAGCGACGGAGGCGCGCAACGTCAGTTCGCGAAGCGCCGCACGCGGACGCTGAGGACGAGGCCGACGCCCATGAGCGACGACAGCACCGAAGAGCCTCCGTAGCTCATGAGGGGAAGCGGGAGCCCCTTGACGGGCACGAGCCCCGCGACCATGGCGACATTGTACACAACTTGGAAGCCGAAGGTCCCGGCGATCCCGGCCACGAGGAAAGCGCCCAGACGGTCGCGGGCGAGGCGCGCGGTCTCGAGCATCCGCCAGAGGACGAGGAGGTAGAGACCGAGGACCACGACGACGCCCGCGAAGCCCGTCTCCTCGGCGAGGACCGAGAAGACGAAGTCGGTGTGACGGGCGGGGAGGTAGCCGAGCTGGGCCTGGCTGCCCTCGAGGAAGCCCCGGCCGACGAGCCCCCCCGAGCCGACCGCGATCTGGGACTGGATCTTCTGGTAGCCGGCGCCGCGGGGGTCGAGCGAAGGGTCGAGGAAGGTGTAGACGCGGGTCTTCTGGTAGTCCTTGAGGAAAGGCCAGGCGAGGGTGGCGGTCAGCAGCATGACTCCGGCGAGGCCGGCCACCGCGCGCATTCGCAGGCCGGCGAGGAACGCCACCGAGAGGAAGAGCGGGACGAGGCAGGCCGCAGTGCCGAGATCGGGCTCGCGCGCGATGAGCAGGGCGAGGAGGGCCACCGCGGCCCCCGGCACGAACACGTCGCGCAGGCCGAGCGTCTCCTGCCGGAACTCGGAGAACACCTTGGCCACGAACATCGCGGCGGCGAGCTTGACGAGCTCGGACGGCTGCAGCTGGAAGCCGCCGATCACGATCCACCGGCGCGTCCCGGCGATGACGGGGCCGAAGCGCAGGACGCAGAGGAGCGCCACCACCGAGAGGACGTAGAGGAGCATGGCCCGGTCGGCGAGGCGGCGGTAGTCGACGGTGGCGGCCACCACGAGCCCCAGCGTGCCCACCCCGACGAGAGCGAGCTGCTTCAGGTAGAGGTCGGGGCTGCGGCCGGAGTGGGTGGCGGAATACACCATCGCCACCCCGACGAGAGCGAGCGCGAGGGCCGCGCCCAGGACCACCCAGTCCACGTTGTAGACGAAGCGGCGGTCGATTCCACCGGCCACGGCCTAGTCCTCCGCCTCGGTGTCGACGACCCCGGCTTCTCCGGGGGACGCGGGGCGGTCGACCCCGAAGAAGTGGGCGAGGATCTGCCGGGCCACCGGCGCCGCGGACTCGCCGCCGCTACGGCCGTGCTCAACGAGGACGGCCAGGGCGATCCGCGGGTGGTCGGCGGGGGCAAAGGCGAGGAACCAACCGTGCGGCTGCATCTCGAACGCGTTCGGCGACTTCTCGAGCCGCGACTTCGCCACCACCTGCGCCGAGCCCGTCTTGCCGCAGACCTCGATGCTGGAGAGGCGCGCGCGCCAGCCCGTGCCCTCGGCCACCACCGCGCGCATGCCTTCCCTGATCGCCGCGATCGTCTCGGGGCGGATCCCCAGCGGGACGGGCGCGTCCCCGCCCCCGGCCGGGGCCCTGGCCAGGTGGGGGTGGACGAGCCGGCCGCCGTTCGCGATCACCGCGGCCACCCGGGCCATCTGCAGCGGTGTCGCGCTCACCTGCCCCTGGCCGATGGCGACCGAGACCGTCTCCCCCGCGTACCAGGGCGTCTTGAAGACACGCATCTTCCACTCCGGGCTCGGCATGAGCCCGCCCACCTCGGACGGCAGGTCGATGCCCGTCGGCGCCCCGAGCCCCATGAGCTTCGCCCACTTCGCGAGGCGGCCGATCTCGAGCCGTATGCCCACCTGGTAGAAGTAGACGTTGCACGAGTTCGCGATCGCGCGGCGCAGGTCCATGACCCCGTGGCCGCGCGGGTTGCTGCAGTGGAAGACCGTGTTGTAGACGGCGAGGTAGCCCGGGCAGTAGAAGGTCGTCGCCGGCGTGATGACGCCCTCCTCGAGCGCAGCCGTCGAGGCGATGACCTTGAACGTGCTGCCCGGCGAGTACGTCCCCTGGATGACGCGGTTCATGAGGGGGGTCCCGGGGTCCTGGGCGAGGCTGGCCCAGGCGGAGGCGTCGATCCCGGTCGTGAACTCGTTCGGGTCGTAGGCGGGGGTGGAGGTCATCGCGAGGACCTCGCCCGTCTCCGGGTCGAGGGCCACCGCCGACCCCGCCCGGCCCTCGAAGGCCTTCTCCACCGCCGCCTGCAGCGAGGCGTCGATGCTGAGGGTGAGGCTCGGTCCGTCCTCCGGCGCCTGCCGCTCCGCCTCGGTGACCTCGAGCCCGCGGCTGTTCACGATCACGCGGCGGAAGCCGTCCCGGCCCATCAGCTCGCGGTTGTAGCGCGACTCGATGCCGGCCTGGCCCACGAGGGAGCCCGGGGCGAGGCCCTTGCCCTTGAACTCGGCGAGATCCAGCTGGCGTTCCGTGATCTCGCCCACCCGCCCGAGCGCGTGGGCGGCCGCGGAGGCGAGGGGATAGGAGCGCAGCGGCACCACTTCGACGGTGACCTCCGGGAGCTCGAGCCGCCGCGCCTCCAGGGCGGCGACGTCGGCGAGCGTGGCATCGGTCTTCACCACCACCGGGCGGTACGGCTGGCGGCGGGCGAGTCGCTCCCGCAGCGCCGCCTCCCCCACGCCCAGAGTTGCAGCCAGCCGGGTGACCAGCCGATCGAGGTCGACGGCGTGCTCGGGGACGAGCACGACGTTGAACGAGGGGCGGTTGCCTACGAGGACGTGGCCCTCCCGGTCGAGGAGGGCGCCGCGGGGGGCGGCAAGGGTCACGAGCCGCGAGCGGTTGTTCTCCGCCAGGTCGCGGAAGTGGCGCGCGCGGATCACCTGGAGGTTCCAGAACTGGATGACGAGGAGCGCCACGGACACGACCGCCACGGCCTGCAGGATGGCGAGGCGGGCCTGGACGACCCGCAGGTCCTCGTAGATCCTCACCGGCCCTCTCCGGGGACGCCGCTCATGAGCGGGAGCCCAGCCGCCGGTCCACCAGGGCGAACAGGAGACCCCCGGCGAGGGCATTCAGGGTAGCGCGCGAGGCGAGAGTGAGGGCGGAGAGGCCCGTCGCCTCCAGCGAGAACACCGAGGCGAGCCACTGCACGAGGAGCGCGTCCGCCACGGTGGCGAGCAGGACCACGAGAGCGCGGGCGGCGGCGCCCGCAATCATGAAGCGCCCGGCGCCGAGCCCGACCGCGAAGCCGACGACGAGCTTCGAGAGCCCCGACAGCCCGAGAACACGGCCCCCGAAGAGCGCGTCCTGGATCCAGCCGGCGGCCGCCCCCGCCAGCATTCCGTGCGTCTCCCCTCCGACGAGCGCGCAGTAGACGACCACGAGGAGGAAGGGATCGAGGAAGCGGCCGGGCGAGGGGACCAGGTACCCGAGCGCCGTCTCGACGAGGATCGCCCCCGCGATGGCGAGGCCCGTCCAGAACGCGCGGCTCACTCGACGGACCTCGGGGTCAGGAGCGGGTCCCGCACGTGCCGGACCACCAGGACCTCCTCCAGGCGGTCGAAGCGAGCGGAGGTCTCCACCAGGATGTCGCGGAAGAGGCCGGATCCCTTCCCCACGAACCGCACGCGGCCGACCACCAGGCCCTTGGGGTAGATCCGGTCGACGCCAGAGGTGACCACCACGTCCCCCACCGCCACGTCCGACCGCTCCGGCACGTACTTGAGGACGAGATCCTCCGCCCCCGAAGCCTGGCCCGAGACCTGACCGGAGACGACCCCGGGCACGCGGCTGCGCTCGACGAGGACGCCCGCGGCGCCGTCGCGGTCGAGGAGCACTTGCACGCGGGCGGCGTGCGGGCCCACCGCGAACACCCGGCCCACCACCCCCGTCGGGCTCATCACGGGGGCGTCGAGCGCGACCCCGTCCGCCTCGCCCTTGTCGATGGTGAGGCTCCGGAACCACGGCACGCCGTCCCGGCCGACCACCTCGGCGGCCACCGTCTCCATGGGGACCGCCCGGCGCAGGTCGAGCAGCTCCCGCAGCCGCGCCGCCTCCTGCGCCCCGGGCCCGCGCGCGTGCAGCTCGGCTTCGAGGTGCCGCACGCGCTCCTCGAGCCGACGGTTCTCCGCGTAGGTCTCGCGATGGAACGCCCAGCCCCGCCACGCCTCGCCCGCCCCGCCCACGATCGCTCCCACCGCGCGCTGCAAGGGCGAGAGCGTGGCGAGGATCCCCCGCTGCAGGAGGGAGAGGCCGCCGCCTCCGTCCACCTGGTGGCTGATCGCGGCCAGGTGGGCGAGGACGAGCCCCGCCAGGAGCAGCCGGCTCCGACGGGCCGAGACGGCGAGGGCCATGGAGCGCCTACTCGAGGCTGATCTTGCGGAGGAGGTCGAAGTCGGAGAGCATCTTCCCCGTCCCCAGCACGACCGAGCTCAAGGGGTCCTCCGCCACCGACACCGGGAGCCCCGTCTCCTCGCGCAGCAGGCGGTCGAGGTTCTTCAGGAGCGCCCCTCCCCCGGTGAGCACGATGCCGCGGTCCACGATGTCCGCGCTGAGCTCGGGGGGCGTGCGCTCGAGGGCGACGCGGATGGCGTTGACGATGACGGCGACCGGCTCCTGCAGGGCCTCGCGGATCTCCGCGTCGGTGACGGTGAGCGTCTTGGGGATGCCCTCGATGAGGTCGCGGCCCTTGATCTCCATGGTCATGGGCTCGTCGAGGGGGAAGGCGCTGCCGAGCTCGAACTTGACCTGCTCGGCGGTGCGCTCGCCGATCAGGAGGTTGTACTTCTTCTTGGCGTACTGGATGATCGCCTCGTCCATCTCGTTGCCCGCCACTCGCACCGACTTCGAGTAGACGATCCCCGCCAGCGAGATGACGGCGACGTCGGTGGTGCCGCCCCCGATGTCCACCACCATGTTCCCGGAGGGCTCGGTGATGGGCAGGCCCGCCCCGATGGCGGCGGCCATGGCCTGGTCCACGAGGTAGACCTCGGAGGCCTTCGCCTTGAGCGCCGAGTCCCGGACCGCGCGCTTCTCGACCTGGGTCACCTCGGAGGGGATCCCGATCACGATGCGAGGCCGCACCAGCGTCGAGCGGTTGTGGGCGCGGTGGATGAAGTGCGAGAGCATCTTCTCGGTGATCTCGAAGTCGGCGATGACCCCGTCCTTCATGGGGCGGATGGCCACGATGTTGCCGGGGGTGCGGCCGAGCATGTCCTTCGCGTCGCGGCCCACCGCCTCCACCTTGCCCGTCACCCGGTTGACGGCCACGATCGACGGCTCCGAGACGACGATGCCCTTGCCCCGGGCGTAGACCAGGGTATTGGCGGTGCCGAGGTCGATCGCGAGATCGCTCGACAGGAAGCTCAGATTGACGATGGAACGCAGGTTCATGAGGCCCAGGGTTCTTCTCCTGTCTGAAGTGCGCGGCCGCGGTCTAGACCGCGACCTCGATGCCGTTCTTCTCCCGCTCTTTCACGCGGTACATGGCCTGGTCGGCCTTCTGGATGAGCCCCTCCGGGGTGAGCGCGTGGTCGGGGTAGGTGGAGATCCCGAAGGACGCCGAGATGCGGGCGGCGAGGCCCAGGGGCTCCAGGAAGCGATGCTCCTCGATCGCCCGGCGGAGGCGCTCGGCGATGACGAGGGCGCCCGAGGCCGGGGTCTCGGGCAGCACCACCACGAACTCGTCGCCGCCGTAGCGGGCGAGGATGTCGGACTCGCGCACCCCCAGGGCGAGGATCGTGCCCACCTCGGTGAGCGTCCCCGAGCCCGCGAGGTGGCCGAACTGGTCGTTGATCCCCTTGAAGCCGTCGAGGTCGAGGAAGATCACGCTGAGCGGGATCCCGTGGCGCTTGCAGCGCTTGATCTCGCGCCCGAGGTAGAGGTTCAGGTAGCGCGAGTTGAAGAGGCGGGTGAGGTCGTCGGTGATGGTGAGCTGCTCGGTGCGCTGGAAGAGGATCGCGTTCTCGATCGCGATCGCGCACGGCTCGACCAGGGTCAGCACGAGCTGGAGGTCGGCGCGGGTGAAGGAGCCGCCCTGCTTGTTGATGATCTCGAGGACCCCGATCGTGCGCCCGCGCGAGACGAGGGGAGCGCAGAGGATCGAGCGCGTCTCGAACTGCGTCCGCGTGTCCACCCGGGCCGAGAAGCGGGGGTCCCGGGTCGTGTCGTTCACGATCGCGGGCTTGCCGCTCTGGGCGACCCAGCCCGCCACCCCTTCCCCGATCTTCAGCCGGAGGGCCGCGACGTCCCGCGCCTTCGCGCCGAGCGCCGCCTCGAACACCAGCTCCTGCTTCTCCTCGTCCACCATCATCAGGGACCAGGCATCGGAGGGGATGAGCTGCCGGATCTTCTCCACCACGAGCTCGATGACCTTGCGCGGCTCGAGGATCGAGTTGGCGGTCTTCACCACGTCGGTCAGGATGGCGAGGCGCCGGGCCGTGGTCTGGGGCGGCGAGGTCCCCGTGCCCCGCGCCGGGGGGCGCCGGGCCCCCTCCAGGTGGGCGAGGACGGTCGCGGGGAGAGGGTCGGAGGCCCGCCAGGCCTCGACCACGAAGTCGAGGCCGAGGCGGTGGATCCGCCGGAGGAGGCGGGCGTCGGGGGCGACGGCGAGGCCGCCGACCGGCCGGCCCGGCAGGGCCCGACGCACCGCGCCCACCGCCCCCGGGGATGTCCGGGCATCGACGGGGAGGAGAGCTCCCGCGAAGCGCTCCGGGTCGAGCTTCGCCCGGGCGCTGGCCGTCGCCGGGAGGAACTCGTACTCGAGAGCCCCGCGGGCCTCCTTGAGGCGAGTCCGGAGCGACGATCCGCCGGCACGGGCGCCCGCAACCAGCGGGCCGGGGAAGACGGCCAGGCGTGCCATCCTGCGCGGCCTCAGTTGGCGACCGTGACCCGGCGGCGCTGCTCGGCGGTGCCGCCACGGACCCCGGTCGCCTTCAGGACGACGGTGGCGCCGGCCCCGTCGGCGAAGGTCACGAACTCGTTGAAGGAGCCGTCCGGCTGCACCTCGAGCCGCACCCCGCTCAGGGAGAGGTTCGCCCCCGGCTCCGTGCGGCCGCGCACGTGCAGGACGTTGCCCTTGAGCTCGGCGGCTTCGAACACGAGCGGCGGCGGAAGGGCAGCGCTCGGCGCCGCCTTGGAGAGAGTGAAGCGCCACAAGTCGGAGTAGCTCCCCTCGGTGCCGTCGGCGCCGATGGCCGAGACCTTCCAGTAGTACGAGCCCGCCTCGAGCGCGCGCAGCTCCATCTGCGTCGGGCGCTCGGCCCGCCGGTCGTAGAGCGGCCGCGCGAAGGAGGGGCTGAAGTCCACCAGCACGCGGTAGGCGGAGGCCCCGGGAACCGAGTTCCAGAGGAGGAGTGTCGTGCCCTGGGCGAGGTCCGGGTACGCGATGTCCGTGCCGTTCGAGGGCGCGGTGAGCTGCGGGACCACGGGCAGCGCCAGCTTGGGACCCGCCGCGCCCGCCGCGTCCACCCGGACGCCCTCGTTCGAGGCGAGGGCTATCCGCTGGCCGGCCCGGGTCTCGGCCGCGCCCTGGCCCTTGAAGATCCGGACGCCCGTGGCGCCGCTCTCCGCCACCTGGATGTTGCCGGCGGTGTCGCGGTCCGCGGTGGTGCGCACGGTCGGCGTCGAGATGGTCGTGCTCCCGGGGACGTTGCGGGCCGCGGTCTGGAAGTTGGCCTCCCCGGACTGGATGGAGAGCGCCACGCGCTGCTGGCGCGAGACCGGGTTCTGCGAGCTCTCCTCGATCGTGATGAGGCTGTCCGGACGCACGTTGAAGACGGTCCCGTCCGCGAAGCGGATCTCGGCGGTGGCGCCGGAGCCCGTGCGCACGAGGTCGTTCTGCCGCAGCACGACGGCCTGCGTCGCCGGGAACCACTCGAGCGTCCCCGCCCGCTTCACCTGCACGCTGCCGTCGATCCTCGCGAAGCGGGCGCCCGTCTCGACCGCGGCAGTCGAGGGCGGCGGCGGCGGCGTGCCGCGCAGGAAGAGGAGCCAGCCGAGCGCGGCGACGAGAAGGGTCGCCCCGGTTGCCAGGGCGAGGGTCCGGTAGCTGACCGTGAACCATTCGATCCGATCGCCGCTCCCGCGCGGCGGCTGCTTCTCCTCGGACGCCATCCTGGCCAAAATCCCCTGAGCCCGTGCAACTTAGCCGGGCCAGGGAGTATAGATCAACTCCGAGCGCGGCCCAAGCGAGCGGGGCTCCCGGCTTGCGGGCGGGTGGTGGGGGGCATAGAATCGCCACTTTGCGAAGGTCGTCAAGGAGACACCATGGCTCTCGCCCTGATGCGCCGCCACAAGCGGTGGCTCTACGTTTTCCTCTGGCTCGTGATCGCCGCCTTCATCATCCTCTACATCCCCGCCCTGACGACCAAGGGGCAGGGCATGCCCGGAGAGACGGTGGTGAGCGTGGGCGGGCTGCCGGTCTCCGTGGGTGAGTTCCAGCGCACCTACTACCGTCAGCGGCAGATGTACGACCGGCTCTACCAGGGCCGGCTCGACGAGAGGACGCTGCGCCAGCTCGGCATCGAGGAGCAGGTCCTGGAGGGCCTCGTCACCGACCGCCTGGTCGAGCTCGAGAGCCGGCGGCTCGGGGTGACCGTCTCCGACGAGGCGGTGGCGCGCGCGATCGCGACCTCGCCCGAGTACCAGGACAACGGACGGTTCATCGGCACCGACGAGATCCGCCGCCGACTCGACCTGCAGGGCCTCTCCGAGGAGGACTTCGAGCGCTCGCTGCGCCGCCAGCTCCTGCGTCAGAGCCTGGAGGGGCTCGTGGGGGCCCCCGTGTCGGTGAGCGACGCCGAGGTGGAGCGCGAGTTCCGCCGGCGCACGGAGCAGGTGAAGATCGAGTACGTGCTCGCCGACGCGGCGCGCTTTCGCGCCGCCGTCCAGCCGACCGAGGCGGAGATCGAGGCCCGCTTCGAGGCGAAGAAGGCCTCCTACCCCATCCCCGAGAAGAGGATCGTCTCCTACGTCCTCCTCGACCGCGCGACGCTCCAGCCCCAGGTCACGGTCACCGACCGCGACCTCGAGCTCTACTACCAGGACCACCGGGAGGAGTTCCGCCAGGAGGAGGAGGCGTGCGCCAGCCACATCCTCGTCAAGGTGAAGACGGGAGAGACGGGCGAAGGGCACCCCGACGCCGAGGCGAAGCAGATCGCCCAGGGGCTCCTCGACCAGGTGAAGGGCGGGGCGGACCTCGCCCTTCTCGCGAAGAAGTCCTCCGAGGATCAGGGCTCGGCCCAGAACGGCGGCGACCTCGGCTGCTTCCCCCCGGGGCGGATGGTGCCGGAGTTCGACGACGCGGTCTTCGCTCTCCAGCCCGGCCAGGTCGCAGACCTCGTCAAGACCTCCTTCGGCTACCACGTGATCCGCCTCGCGTCGAAGCGCGAGGCCACGGTCCTCCCTCTCGCCCAGGTGAAGGAGCGCATCCGGGCGATCGTCACCGACCGCAAGGTGCGCGACGTCGGCGAGGAGAAGTCGCAGGCGATGGCGGACGCCCTCTCCCGCGGCAAGTCGCTCGAGGAAGCCGCGAAGGCCCAGGGCCTCGCGGTCCAGAAGAGCGCTCCCATCGCCCGCGGCGAGACCCCGCCCGTGCTGGCCTCGCCCTCTCTCGTGGCGCGCGTCTTCGAGATGAAGCCCGGACAGGCCGAGAAGGAGGGGTTCGCGCTGCCCCAGGGCGCCGCCTTCGTCTCGCTCCTCGAGATCCAGCCCGCTCGGGCGCCGGAGCTCAAGGACGTGCGGGACAAGGTGCGGGCCGACCTCGTGGACGAGACCGCGTTCGCGCAGGCCCGGGCCGCGGCCGCGGGCGTCAAGGCGAAGGCGGAGACGCCCGGCCTCGAGAAGGCGGCGGTCGCCGCCGGGCTCGTCCGCAAGGAGACGCCGGCCCTCACCGGGCGCGGGCAGGCCCTCGGCGACCTCGGCACCGGCGCCGCCCTCGAGGAGGCCGCCTTCTCGCTGCCCGAGAAGACGACGAGCGATCCCGTGCGCACCGCCTCCGGCTGGGCGGTCCTGCGGGTCCTCGAGAAGAAGGCCTTCGACCCCGCGGAGCTCGCGAAGCAGAAGGGGCAGATCGCCGCCTCGCTGCGGCAGCAGAAGCAGCAGGAGCTCTTCCGGGCCTTCGTGGTGGCGGCCCGCGACCGCTACGCGATCGACCGCGACGCGAAGGCCTACCGTCGCGCGATCGGGCGGGACCAGTAGGAACGGGAGTCCAGGGGGGCACCATGCACGTCGAAGTCCGGCAGACGAAGGACGTCGTGATCCTCGACCTGAAGGGCCGGCTCACCGCGGGCCTCGGCGACCAGATCCTCCGCGAGGCGATCGACGAGCTGCTCGCCGAGGGCCGGCGCCGGGTCCTCCTGAACCTCTCGGAGGTGGCCTTTGTCGACAGCGCGGGGGTGGGAGAGCTCGTGGCGGGGCTGAAGACCGCCCGCCGGTTCGGGGCCGAGCTCAAGCTCCTGAACGTGGGCGACCGGGTCTACAGCACGCTCGACATGGCGCGCCTGCTGCCCACGTTCGAGACCTACAAGGACGAGGCGGAGGCCATCCGCTCGTTCGGCCCCGCCTGATCCACGCCCCTATTCCTCGGTCTCGGCCGGCGCCACCGCGATCGGGTCGGTGCTCGTCACCCGCAGCTCGGTCGCGCACTCGGGGCAGTTGATCGTCTCCCCCACGTCGAGGTCGTAGCCCTCCAGCTCCAGGTCCATCTCGCACTCGGGGCAGCGGCTCATGCTCTCACCTCCTGCGCGTCACCACGTAGCGGGCGAGGTCCCGCCGCGGCTCGGCCCGGGGCCCGAACGGCTGGAGGGCCGCCTGGCTCGCCGCGATCAGCTCCTGCGCGAGGGCGCGCACGCCCGCTACGCCGGAGAACGAGACGAAGGTCGTCTTCTTGAGGTCTTTCCCCACGTCCTTGCCGGCCTCTTCTCCCCCGGCCACGTCGATCGCCCTCTCGAGGTCGAGGAACTCGGACGCGACGGGCATGGCGCGGGCATCTTAACGCGATCGCGGTGCCGCCCGGGGCGCCCGCCGGCGCGCTTTTGGCGCTAAACTCCGAGGTCCCATGGACTACCGCGAAGCCGGCGTCGACATCTCCGCGGCGGACGCGGCCAAGGCTCGCATCAAGGGCCTGGCGAAGGCCACCTTCAATGCCTCGGTCCTCACCGAGATCGGCTCCTTCGGCGGGATGTTCCGTCCCGACCTCTCCCGCTACCGCGAGCCCGTGCTCGTGGCGTCGACCGACGGGGTCGGGACGAAGATCAAGGTGGCCATTCTCGCCGGGGTCCACGACACCGTCGGCTACGACCTCGTCGCCCACTGCGTCGACGACATCCTCGTCCAGGGGGCGGTCCCCCTCTTCTTCCTCGACTACGTGGCTCTCGGGAAGATGGACCCCGCCAAGGTCGAGGAGATCGTCTCCGGCTTCGCCCGCGCCTGCTCCGAGTTCGGCTGTCCTCTGATCGGCGGGGAGACGGCGGAGATGCCGGGCACCTACGCCGAGGACGACTACGACCTCGCCGGGTTCATCGTCGGGGTGGTGGAGAAGGAGAAGGCGCTGCCCCGCGGGGTGCGCGAGGGCGACATCCTCCTCGGGCTCCCCTCCTCGGGTCTGCACACGAACGGCTACTCGCTCGCGCGGAAGGTCCTCCTCGAGACCCTCGGCCACCGCGTCGACACGCACCTCGCCGAGGTCGGGACGACGGTGGGCGAGGCGCTCCTCGCCCCGCACCGCAGCTACCTCGCCGCCCTCGAGCCGCTCCTCGAGCGGGACAAGGTTCGCGCGCTCGCCCACATCACGGGCGGTGGCTTGCCCGGCAACATCCCGCGCGTGCTGCCCGACGGCCTCGGGGCCCGCCTCCGCCGGGGCTCGTGGGAAGTGCCGCCCCTCTTCCGCCTCATCCAGAAGGGGGGGGGCGTCTCCGACGCGGAGATGGAGCGCACCTTCAACATGGGAATCGGCATGGTCGTCGTCGTCTCGCCGGGCGACCTCCACGAGGTCGAGCACTCGCTCGAGAGGCGAGGGGAGACGAGCTTCGTGATCGGGTCCGTGGTCGGGGGCGCCGGTGTCTCCTGGGAGTGAGGGCCCGGTGAAGAAGGTCGGCGTCCTCGTCAGCGGGAGGGGCTCGAACCTGCAGGCCCTGATCGACGCGGCGCGCGGGGGCGAGCTGGGCGGCAAGGTCGCGGTGGTCATCTCGAACGTCGAGGGCGCCCTCGGACTCGAGCGCGCCCGCGAGGCCGGAATCCCGGCGGTCTTCCGCGACCACCGAGGCAAGAAGCGCGAGGACTTCGACGCGGAGCTCGTCGCGGTCCTTCGCGCCCACGAGGTGGACCTCGTCTGCCTGGCCGGGTTCATGCGGCTCCTGTCCCCCGTGTTCGTGCGCGCCTTTCCCGGCCGTGTGGTGAACATCCACCCCGCCCTCCTTCCAGCGTTTCCGGGGCTCGAGGCCCAGCGCCAGGCGTGGCAGCACGGGGCGAAGGTGAGCGGGGCGACGGTGCACCTCGTGGACGAGGGTCTCGACTCGGGCCCGATCGTGGCCCAGGAGGCGGTAAAGGTCCTTTCCCGCGACACCGCCGGGACTCTCGCCGAGCGCATCCTCGAAGCCGAGCACCGGCTCTACCCGAGGGCGGTGCGCCTCCTCCTCGAAGGCCGCTGCCGTGTCGAGGGCCGCCGCGTGATCGTGGAGGGAGAGTGACCGCGATAGACGCCTTCGCCTACCTCACCAAGGGCGCGGTCGACGTCATGACCGCCGACGCGCTCCGTGCCAAGCTGGCCCTCGGCCGGCCGCTCACGGTGAAGGTCGGCTTCGACCCCACCGCCCCCGACATCCACATAGGCCATACGGTCCTCATGCGGAAGATGAAGCACTTCCAGGACCTCGGGCACCGTGTCGTCTTCCTGATCGGGGACTTCACGGGGATGATCGGCGACCCGACCGGGAAGTCGAAGACGCGGCCCCCCCTCTCCCGCGAGGAGATCGAGCGAAACGCCGAGACCTACAAGAGGCAGGCCTTCAAGATCCTCGATCCGGGGAAGACCGAGGTCCGCTTCAACAGCGAGTGGCTGGGGGCCCTCGGCTCCGAGGGTTTCGTCCGTCTGGCCGCCACCTACAACGTGGCCCGGATGCTCGAGCGGCGCGACTTCCGCCAGCGCTACGACGCCGGTCAGCCGATCTCCATCCACGAGTTCCTCTACCCCCTCGCCCAGGCCTACGACTCCGTCGCCCTCAAGGCCGACGTCGAGCTCGGGGGCACCGATCAGCTCTTCAACCTGAACGTCGGGCGCGACATCATGCCCGCCTTCGGTCTCGAGCCGCAGGTCGTGCTCACGACGCCGCTCCTCGAGGGGACGGACGGCATCGAGAAGATGTCGAAGAGCCTCGGCAACTACATCGGCGTGACCGAGCCGCCCGACGTCATGTACTCGAAGCTCATGAGCGTCTCGGACGAGCTCATGTGGCGCTACTACACGCTCCTCACCGACCTCGCCCCCGACCAGATCGGGAGCGAGAAGGCGGCTCTCCGGCCCATGGCCTCGAAGATGGCGCTCGGCCGGAGGATCGTCGCCGACTTCCACGGCGAAGCCTCGGCCGCCGCCGCCGAGGAGGAGTGGCGGCGCGTCCACCAGGAGCGCCAGGCCCCGAGCGGCCTGCGCGTCGTGCGACTCGCGGCCGGCGGCATCAAGCCCCACCTCCTCGTGGTCCAGGC
>CAVOPG010000005.1:0-245000 GCA_963697835.1 uncultured Acidobacteriota bacterium
GAAGCACACGAGCCTCGTGGCGGTGGACGTCACCCCGTCCCGGCCGGGCGACGCGGCCCTCCAGACGGGCGCCGTCCCCACGAACCTGCCGCACGGCTGGAGCTACGAGGCCGTCTTCGGCCAGCTGCCCCAGACGGCGACGGCCGCACCCCTGCACGCGCTCCTCGCGCTCCTCGCGCTCCTCGCGGCGGCGGCGTTGTGGACGGCCGACCGCTCGCGGCGAACGGGATGCCGCTCGTGACCACCCGCTCCGGCCGCGTAGGCCTCGCCCGTGTCCGACAGGCGCTTCGACGGGCGGGAGTCGCCGCACTCCTGGGGCTCGCGGCGTGGCACGGGGGACGGGCGGCGTGGATCGAGGCGAAGGCGCACCTGGCCCAGATCCTGATGCGGCGGGCGTGGCGCCAGACGGCAGCCGGGGCCAGGGACGCGCGTCCCTGGCCCTGGGCCGACACCTACCCGGTCGCACGCCTCCTGGTCCCCGGCCGGAGTGTCGAGACGTTCGTCCTCGCCGGGGCCAGCGGCCGCACCCTGGCCTTCGGCCCCGGGCACCTGGACGGGACGCCGCGCCCGGGTGAGCGCGGCAACGCGGTGATCAGCGGCCATCGCGACACGCACTTCGCTTTCCTGCGGCGGCTGGGGAGGGGCGACGAGGTCGTGGTCGAGGGGCGCGACGGGCGCCGGCACCGCTACCTCGTGACGAGCACGCGAGTGGTGGACCGGCGCGATCTCTCGATCACGGCGGACTCCGGCGACACGCGGCTGACCCTGGTCACGTGCTACCCGTTCGACGCGATCCGGCCCGGGGGACCGCTGCGGTACGTGGTCGTGGCACGGTCCGCGGACGGCTGAAGGACGAGGGCCCGCCGGCTCAGGGCCGCTGGGCGAGCCGGTGCCGTCGCGGCATCACTCCGGCCGGCGGCAAACCACCACGAGGTCCCGCGACTCCGCGGTGAGCGGGCCTCCGGCGAAGTCGCCGTGGAGCGCGGCGACCCGCAGCTTCGAGCGCGCCACGAGGTGCTCGATCTCGAAGCGGAAGAAGAAGCGCATGTCGAACTCCCAGGTGTCCCGGCGCTCGCCCTCCTCCTCGTCCCAGACGAAGGTCATCCGAACGTGGTTCGTCTGCCGCGCGAGGTCGGCGGGAGCCGAGGAGACGAAGCGGCGGAGCCGCCGGCCCGGGACCCACTCGCCGTCGAAGTCGCAGCGCTCGGGAAGGCCCTCGTGGAGCAACTGGAGGTTCGGGACGTAGAGGTCGAAGACGAACGTCCCGCCGGGGACGAGGTGCTCGTGCACCGAGTCGAGGAGGCGGAGCTGGTCCTCGACCGAGGCCACGTGCGAGAGCACGCGGAAGGGCGCCACGATCTGGGCGAAGAAGCGGCCGAGACGCATCGTCACGGCGTCGGCGACGCTCACCCGGTCGCGCCGGCTCGGGGGGAGCTGCGCCCGGCACCGCTCGACCATGGCCGGGCTCACGTCGAGTCCCCACGCGTCCATCCCC
Organism: uncultured Acidobacteriota bacterium; assembly: GCA_963697835.1. Lineage (GTDB taxonomy): Bacteria > Acidobacteriota > Vicinamibacteria > Fen-336 > Fen-336 > DATBSL01. The sequence goes on from CAVOPG010000005.1 coordinate 1,496, forward strand.
CGCCGCAGCGCCTCCCGCAAGAGGCGTCCCGTGCCGGCGCCGATCTCGAGCACCGGGCCGCCCGCCGCCGCCATGCGGGCGAGGTAGAAGTCGTTGTCCGTGCCGTCACGCACCTGCGCGTAGACGGCGTCGTAGAAGCGGGCGACGACGTCGGGGTAGGGCTCGCTCATGCCGGTTGCACCTCGGCCTTCGGAGGCCAGCGCCGCCGACTATACGCGCGCCTCGATTCCGCCGCATCGAGCTCGGCGTTCTCGTCCCGTCTGACCGGAGCGTCTCGCCGTGGGCGGACCCGACTTGAGCTACAGTCTCCCGCATCCTTGGAGAGCGAGATGCTGCAGAAGAAGACGGTCGCCATCCTCGGGGCCGGGACCATGGGCCGGGCCATCCTCGGGGGTCTGGTGGACCACGGTCACCCGAAGGCGCGCATCCGCGCCACCACTCGCACCCGAGCCGCCGCCGATGCGCTCACCCGCGAGCGAGGAGTGCGCGTCGGGACGGACAACGTCGTGGCCGCCTCCGGCGCCGACGTGATCGTCCTGTGCCTCAAGCCCATGAACGTGGTTCCGGTCTGCCGGGCGCTGGCGCAGGCGAAGGCCCTGAAGCGCGGCTGCCTCGTCATCTCCATCGCGGCGGGGGTCAAGACGGAGGCCATTGCCGAAGCGCTCGGCGAGGGCGTGCCGATCATACGCGCCATGCCCAACACGCCCTGCGCCATCGGACGGGGCATGACGGCCCTCGCCCGGGGGTCCCGGGCCTCGGAGAGCCACGCGGCCCTGGCCCTGAAGGTGTTCGCCCCCCTCGGTCGTGCCCTGGAGCTCGAAGAGAAGCACATGGACACGGTGACCGGCCTCAGCGCCTCGGGCCCCGCGTTCGTGTTCGTGATGATCGAGGCCCTGGCGGACGGCGGGGTGGCGCGCGGGCTGCCACGCCAGGTCGCGATCGAGATGGCGGCGCAGATGGTCTTCGGGGCCGCGGCCATGGTGCTCGAGTCCGGCCGGCATCCGGCGGCCCTGAAGGACGACGTGACGACCCCGGCCGGCTGCACGATCGCCGGCGTCCTCGCCCTGGAGGACGGACGGATCCGGTCCGTGCTGTCGCGGGCGGTGGAGGTGGCGAGCGTTCGCGCGGGCGAGCTGGGCGGCCCGGGAGCTACTCGTAGCGCAGGGCCTGCTGGGGATCGATCCGGGTGACCCGTCGTGCCGGGACCCACGCCGCCCCGAGCGCCACCGCCATCACGAGGATCGCGATCGCGACGAAGACCACCGGTTCGGCGGCGGTCATGCGGAAGAAGAGGGCGTTCAGGCCGCGGCTGAGCCCGAAGCCGCCGAGCGCCCCCAGGCCCAGCCCCAGCAGGCACCGGTCGCCTACAAGCCGAAGCACCACACGGTGCAGTGCACCTGCTGGGGACGCATCCGCAGCCGGTGGGAACGAGGCTGCCCAACCGCTGGGGACTCTTCGATGTGGAGGGCAACGCCTGGGAATGGGCCACCGGCACGGGCGCCCATACGAGCGTGACCCTTCCGGACCACGGCACGATTCGCGGCGGAGGATGGCTCACCTGCCCCGAGCCGTACCCTCCCGTGAACGGAGTCCGCAGCCGCCAGATCAGCCTGTCGGTGCCGTTCCACACCTTCCCTCACCAGAACTTCAAGGCGGATTTTCGCCGCGACGATTCCGGCTTCCGTTGCGCCCGATCGAGAGCCTCTTCGACTCCCAACGCGAGGCCGCTTCAATCCCGAGCGCCGGCTCCGTGACTGCCAGGAACGGGCCAGGGCGAGATCGACACGCCGTGGCCACGGTCGCGATCGCCGTCCTCTCCCGGCCTGCTAGAATCCCGGCGTGAGCGGACCCCCCTCCGTCTCGACCGAGGCGGTGATGGACGAGGTGCGCGGCCGCGTGCGCGACGAGCTGCATGCGCGCCTCGTGGCCCGGGGCGCCGGCGACGACTTCGAAGACCGCGACGTGTTCGACGAGGTGGAGCGGCTCTTCGCCAGGGCCCTGGCCCACGAGGACCCGGGGGCGCTCCTCTTCCCCGCGCGCCTCGCCGACCCCTGGCGGCCGGCCCTGTCGCTCGACTTCGCGGGGCATCGCCGCGGCCTCGCCGGCCGCGTCATCCGCTTCACGAAGGCGCGCCTCGTGCTGCCGGTCGTGCGCTGGCTCTACGAGTACGCGAACGAGAACTTCCGGCGCCAGCAGCAGGTCGACGTCGCGCTCATGGCCTGCCTGCAGGCGCTCGCCGCCGACCAGGCGCGACTCAAGGCCCGCCTCGCCGAGGTCGAGCGGGGCCTCGGCGGATCGTCGCGGTGACGCGGTCGCCCTTCGCGTCACGATGAAGCTCCTGTTCGTCGTCCAGCGCTACGGTGCGGGGGTCACCGGGGGATCGGAAGCCCACTGCCGCGCCATCGCGCAGCGCCTCGCCGCGCGCCACGAAGTCGCGGTGGCGACGAGCTGCGCGATCGACTACGTGACGTGGGCCAACGCACTCTCGCCCGGCACCTCGCGCGACGGGGCGGTCACGGTGCGGCGCTTCCCCACGGTACGCCGACGGCCGCTTCACGAGTTCTGGGCGCTCGGCGAGCGCCTGTTCGACGGGCGGGCGACGGAAGACGAGCAGCGCCGCTGGTTCAGGCTGAACGGTCCCGACGTGCCCGGGCTCCTCGACCACCTCGCCCGGCGCGGGCACGAATACGACCGCGTCATATTCTTCGCGTTCCGCTACGCGCCGTCGTGGTTCGGACTGCCGATCGTCGCCGAACGCGCCATCCTCATGCCGACCGCCGAGGACGACGCTCTCATCCGCTCCTGCACGATCCTCGCGCCGTACTTCGCCTCGCCGCGCGGGTACTTCTTCAACACGCCCGAGGAGAAGGCGCTCATCGGTCGCATCGTCGGCGGGAGGCTCCCGCCGTCGGTGACGATCGGCTGCGGCCTCGATCCGGCCGGCGCGCGACCGCCGCGCGCGCTCCTCGACGCCCGCGGCATCCCGCGCGACTACCTGCTCTACGTCGGACGCGTCGATCGCAACAAGGGCTGCGACGCGCTCGTTCGCCACCACGCCGCCTACGCCGGGAACGCCGCGCCGGGCGAGGCCGTGCTGCCGCTCGTCCTGGCCGGGCCCGTCGTGCTGCCGGTGCCCCCGCGGCCCGGCCTCTACCTGCTCGGCCGCGTGGACGACGACCTCCTCGACGCGCTCCTCGTCCACGCGCGGGCGCTCGTCATGCCGTCCCTCCTCGAGAGCCTGAGCCTCGTCGTGCTCGAGGCCTGGAATCGCGAGACGCCCGTCCTCGTCAACGCGCGCTGCGACGTGCTGCTCGGACAGGTCCGCCGGGCCGACGGCGGGCTGTACTACCGCACGGGCGACGACTTCGCCGGGGCCGCCCGGCGGCTGGCCGACGACCCCGGCACCGCACGGGCCTTCGGCCGCCAGGGCCTGGCCTACGTCGAGCGCGAGTACCGGTGGCCGCTGGTCCTCGAGCGCATCGAGTCCATCCTGGCGGTCTGAGCGGGTGGCGCGAGACTGCGCGAAACCGCTCGACCCGACCCCCGCCGAGCGCAGGGGGCTCCGCGGCACGGAACGAGGATTAGAATGGCCCCTACGTCCCCGCCGTCATCCCGGTGCCCGTCGACCTCGACGAAGGAGGAGCGATGACGACCATTCGGCAGATCCTGGCTCGCAAGTCCGACGTCTACTCGATCGATCCTGACGCGACTGTCCTCGACGCCCTGCGGCGCCTCGAGGAGAAGAACGTGGGGGCGCTCCTGGTCATGAAGGGCCCCTCGCTCGTGGGCATCTTCTCGGAGCGCGACTACGCGCGGCGCATGATCCTCCACGGCCGCTCCTCGAAGGAGACGGCCGTCCGCGAGGTGATGACCCGGGAGGTCTTCACGATCGCCCCGGACGTCACGGCGGGCGAGTGCATGGTGCACATGACCGACCGGCACATCCGGCACCTGCCGGTGCTCGAGGGGGGGCTCGTGATCGGGGTCATCTCGATAGGCGACGTGGTGCGCTCGGTGATCGAGGACCTGCGCTTCTCGATCCGGCAGCTGGAGGGCTACATCCGGAGCGGGGGTTGACGAGCCGGCCGCTCGGCCGAAGACGATTCCTGGCCGTGGCGGGAGCGGCCACCCTCGCGCCCCGCGTGTCGGCCCGGGCGGCCTCGGGTCCACCCCCCGCCGCCCACCCCGGGCCGCGGCACGAGCACACCCTGGTCCCGTTCTGGTTCTGGAACGACCGGCTGGAGGAGGCGGAGATCCTCCGGCAGGTCGCCGACTTCGAGGCGCACGGGGTCCACGGCTTCGTGCTCCACCCGCGCGTGGGCCTGCCGCGCGACACGGGCTGGATGTCGCCCCGCCTGCTGGGCTTCATGCGCGTGGCGATCGAGGAGGCCGCGCGCCGGGCGATGACGGTCTTCCTCTACGACGAGGGCATGTACCCGAGCGGCTCGTCGAGCGGCCAGGTGGTGGCGGCCGACTCGCGCTTTCGCTGCCGCGGCCTCGACCACCGCGCCCTCGACGGCGACGCGCCGCCGGAGCTGGGCGCGGACCACAACCTCGTCGCCGTCGTGCGCCGTCGCGACGGCCGCCGCGTCGCCGTCTTCGACCGTCCCGTCGACTCCGTCATCCGGGGGCTCCACTACGTCGAGGACGACCCCTCGAGGCGCCCGGGACCCGACGATCTCTCGCGGCCGGGCTCGCCGCGAGGGGACCCGCCCGAGGACTCGCCGCCCGCGGCCGACCTCCTGAACCCCGACGCCGTGGCCTGCTTCATCCGCCTCGTCTACGACCGCTACCACGAGGCGTTCGGCGCGCACTTCGGTCGCACGATCGCGGCCATCTTCACCGACGAGCCCATGCTGCTCGGGCGCCTGCGGGAGAAGACGGCGCTCGTGCCGGGCACGACCGGGATCCTCGCGCACGTGAGCGCGCACCTCGGCTACGACTTCACACCGTACCTCCCGGCTCTCTTCTACGACGACGAAGAGGAGGCGCCCCGCCGCCGGAGCGCCTTCCACCGCGCGGTCCAGGCGCGGCTCGAGACGACGTACTACGAGCCCCTCCACCGTTGGTGCACGGCCCACGACGTCTCCCTCACCGGCCACCCCGCGCGCCCCGACGACCTCGGACACCTGCGCCACTTCCACATCCCGGGCCAGGACGTCGTGTGGCGGCAGGTCCTCCCCGGCACGCCCTCGGCGCTCGAAGGCGCGGAATCCACGCAGGCGAAGTGCTCGTCCTCCGCGATGATCCACCTCGGCCGGCGGCGCAACTCGAACGAGTTCTGCGGCGCTTTCGGCCGCCAGCTCACGTTCGACGAGATGAAGTGGCTCGCGGACTGGCTGCTCGTGCGCGGGGTGAACCTGCTCATCCCGCACGCGTTCTACTATTCCGTCCGGGGGCCGCGCATCGACGAGCGGCCGCCCGACGTGGGGCCCCACAGCCCCTGGTGGGACCGCTTCGGCGCCTTCGCCGACTACGCCGCGCGCCTCTGCGCGATGAACGCGGAAGGCCGGCACGTGTGCGAGGTGGCCGTGCTCGGCCTCGCCGACTTGCTGCCGTGGCGCGCCGCCCGCGCCCTCTTCGAGGCCCAGGTCGACTTCAACTACCTCGAGGCTCGCCACCTCTGGGAGGACGCGGAGGTCACGGGCGACGGCATCCGGATCCGCGGGATGCACTATCGGGCGCTGGTGCTGGACGAAGTGGAGCCGCCGTCGCGAGCCGCGGCGGCGATCGCGACGCTGGAGCGCGCGCGGCGCCTCGTGCGCTGGCCCGGGGACGTCCTCGCCGCGATCGAGCGGCTGGCCGACCGCGACGTGCGCCTGGCGCCGGCTCACGCGGACCTGCGCTTCCGCCACGTGGTCCGGGACGGAGCCCACGACTACCTGTTCTTCAACGAGGGCAGCGGTGAGATCCGCGGCGACCTGCAGGTCGCGGTCCTTGGACCGCGGCAGTGGCTCGACCCCTGGCGGGGCACAGCGCTCGAGGACGCCGACGGCCGACGGCTGGAGCTCGGGCCGCACGAGACGCGCGTCCTGCACGTGAGCCCCCCGACACCCGCCCGCGGCGGGGCCCCGCCCGGTCCCGGCTAGTCGAGCTCTCCCCCGACGAACCACTCTTCGCGCAGGCGGTCGAGGAAGAGGCGGAGCACCCCCCCGCCGGCCAGGACCACGTCCCACTCCTCGCGGCTCCAGGCGACGTCCCACCAGTCCCCGGAGGCGCGCCACGGGCCGGCGCAGGCCGCGACCGCGCCGCGCACGCCGGGGGCCGACACGAACACGGGCGCCCCGCCCTTCGTGAGGACGTGGGCGAGACGTGGCGGGCGGTAGGCGCGCAGGGCCACGCGGGGCGCCGGGGGCGCTTCTTCCCGCCTCCCCCGCGGGATCGCCGGGGGGGCGAAGGTCGAGACGGCGAAGGCGCCGGGGCGGTGGGTGTCGACGAGCTGCGGCGAGCCCCCCCGCCCCTCCGCCGTCCACGCGTGGAGCCGCGCCATCGTCTCCGCGAGGCGCTCCGGCGAGGGCAGGGCCGGATCGAGGAGCGAAAACTGCGCGGGCCGCGCGGGGGTGGGCTCGGCGCGCGCCGTGATCCGCGCGATGGCGTCCCGCGGGGGGTGCGCCTCGAGGTCGAGGAGGACGAGCGTGCGCCAGGTGCGCGCCTCCCCCGAGGGCGCGGCGGGCTTCAGCACGCGAGCGTGGGTCGTGCCGTCCACGAGACCGAGGTCGACCGCGAGCGATGCCGCCTTCGCCCCGCGCGCGGCGAGGGCGAAGCAGAGCGGCTCGAGCACGCGCGAGAGCAGGAACGCGAGCGGCTCGAGGCCGTCCACCGGCCAGTCCAGCTCGAGCGTCGTCTCGAAGCGCTCGGGGAGCGTCGCGGGGACGAGGAGGCCCTCGTCCTCGCCGCGGGCGAGGCGGAGAAGGCGCGGGCCGTCGGGACCGAGGCGCTCGGCGAGGGAAACGGGCGGCAGCCGCGCGAGGTCGCCGATCGTGCGCAGGCCCCAGCGCCGGAAGAGCTCCTGCCGGTCCGCCGGGAGGCCGAGGAGGTCGAGCGGCAGCGGGGCGAGCGCCGCCGCCTCCCCTCCCGCGGGGACGACGGTGAGGCCGGGGCGCGCCCGCGCGAGAGTGAGCGCCACCGTGCGAGAGAAAGCGAGCGCCGCCTGGGCCTCGATCGCGCGCGCCGCGGCCGCGCCGAGAAGCGCCCGGCCGAGCTCGTGCGGCGTCGGCCACAGGCGGCCGAGGCCGGAGAGGTCGAGGAGCACGGGCGTCGGCGAGGGAGCCTCGACGCGCGGCGTGAACTCGCGGGCGAGGGCGAGGAGCGCGTCTTCCCGGGGAAGAGGTCGTGGAGAGTGCAGCCCGCCGAACACGATCGCCTGGCCTCAGAGAGCCGCGAGGGCGAGGTCGGCCGAGCGCAGGCCGTGGCGCCCGGCCCGCGCCCGCGCCGCGAGCGCTTCGAGGAGCCGCGCGGGGCCGGGCGGCCCCGACCAGCGCGGCGCCATGGGCTCGAGGGCGAGCGCCACGCCGCCCGGGCCGCTGGCCACGTGGCCGTCGGCGAGGAGCACCACGGCCGTGGTCGCGCCCTCGACGAGGCGCTGCAGGCGCAGCCAGGTGGTGGCGGGCAGGCGGCCCATTCGCTCGCGGTCGGCGCCGGCGAGGTCGAGGGCCACCACGTCGAAGAGCCCCGAGCCGGCGAGCGTCGCCACCGCGGCCGTGGCGTCGGCGAGCGCCTTCGCGTCCGGCTCCTCCGAGGCGCTCCGCGGCCCGCGCAGCCAGAGAAGCCGCGAGAGGTCGGCTCCCGCGGCGGCGGCCGAGGCGGGGTCGAGGCGGTCGAGCGGGTCCACGAGGGCGGCGAGCGCCCCGCCGCGCGTCGTCCGCGCGAGGAGCGCGAGGAGTACGCCGGTGCGGCCCGAGGAGGCGGGACCGTGGATCTCGGAGAGGGCGCCGCGCGGAAAGCCGCCGTCGACGAGCGCGTCCACCGCGCCGATGCCGGTCGAGAGCGGCCGCAGCCGCCGGTCCTCACCCCGCAGCGGCGGGGCGTCGGACTGCAGGCGACGGGCCTTCAGCAGGTCTTCGAGGGCGCGCTTGCGCTCGGCCAGGGGCGGCGCGAGTGTCGCGGACGGGAGAGAGGCGGCGCTCATGTCTTTCGCTTTTTCTTCGCCATCATGATGGGCCGGGGCGCGTTGGTCGTCAATCCCGAAGACCTTGGGGCAGGGAGGCCGCCGACCACAATCCCTCGACTCCGCCTTCCCCGCGGAGCGACCGCAAGAACACGGATTCCCAGGACCGGCCTCGGGGCGATAGGATGGTGGTGCTCCACGAAACGAGGAGGGCGTCATGAAGGCGACGGCCCGCTTTGTGCCCGATCCCTCTCTCACCGGACCGCCGGTGGGGGAAAGGCTCGACAACCTGTTGCTGCGGCGCCTCGCCGTGCGCATGGGATTCGCCCCTCTGCGCTACGCGCTGGGACGCTCCACGTTCGCCGCCCCTGCCGGGCCTCCGGTTGCCACCCTGCGCTTCCGCGACCGGCGGGCCTTGCTCGGCCTCCTGCTGGACCCCGAGGTCCACTTCGGCGACGCCTACGCCGACGGGCGGATCGAGATCGAGGGCGACCTGGTGGCGGCGATCGAGGCGGCGTACCGTGCCCTCGACGCCAGGGGGAGAGCGAATCCGCTCGCCTGGCTCGGGACCTGGCGGCGTCACTCACTCCTCCGTGCGCGCGCCAACGTCCACCGCCACTACGACCTCGGCAACGACTTCTACGCGCTCTGGCTCGACGAGCAGCTCCTCTACACCGGCGCCTACTTCGAGTCCCCGGACCAGTCGCTCGAGGACGCCCAGGTCGCGAAGATGGACCACGTGTGCCGCAAGCTCGGCCTGCGTCCCGGGGAGACGGTGGTGGAGGCCGGCTGCGGCTGGGGAGCCCTGGCTCTCCACATGGCCCGGCGCTACGGCGTCCGCGTCCGGGCCTACAACCTCTCGCGGGAGCAGATCGCGTGGGCCCGCGAGCGGGCGCGGCGCGAAGGGCTCGACGGCTGCGTCGACTTCGTCGAGGAGGACTACCGTGCGATTCGCGACCGCTGCGACGTGTTCGTGTCCGTCGGCATGCTCGAGCACGTGGGTCGCCGGAGCTACGGCGAGCTCGGCCGGGTCATCGCCCGCTCGCTCGATCGGGCCCGCGGGCGCGGGCTGCTGCACTTCATCGGGCGCGACCAGCCGCGTCCTTTGAACGCCTGGATCCGCCGCCGCATCTTCCCTGGGGCCTATCCGCCGGCATTGACGGAGGTTGGCGGCGGCGTCCTCGAGGCCGCCGGTCTGTCCGTGGTCGACGTCGAGAACCTGCGCGGCCACTACGCCCTCACCCTGCGCCACTGGCGGCAGCGCTACGAGCGCGCGGCGGCCGAGGGGCGGGTGGGGAAGGACGAGCGCTTCCGCCGCACCTGGCGGCTCTACCTGGCCGGCTCGGAGGCCGCTTTCCGCACGGGCTCGCTGCAGCTCTTCCAGGTTGTCTTCGCGCCCGGGGGGTCGAGTGCGGCGCCGTGGACACGCCGCGGGCTCTACTCCGAGGCGGCGGGGCTCAAGTGGAACGAGCCGATGTCCTGATCGTCGGCGGCGGGCCGGCGGGCTCGTCCTGCGCGGCGGCGCTCGTGGCCGCGGGGCGGGACGTGCTCGTCCTCGACCGGCACGGCTTCCCGCGGGACAAGCCCTGCGCGGGGTGGATCACGCCCGAGGTGGTCGCCCGGCTGGGGCTGCCGCTCGACGAGTATGCCCGGGCCCACACCCTGCAGCCGATCTCCCGCTTCCGGATCGGGCGGGTCGGGGGCCGAGCCGTGGACGTGGACTACGGCACGCCGGTCAGCTACGGCATCCGCCGCTGCGAGTTCGACACCGAGCTGCTCCGGCGTTCCGGGGCGCGGACGCGGCTCGGCGAAGGGGTCGACGACATCCGGCGCGAGCGGCGGGAGTGGACCGTGAACGGGCGCTTCGCCGCCCCGACCCTGGTGGGGGCCGGAGGGCACTTCTGCCCGGTAGCGCGGCTCGTGAATGGTCCCTTGCCTCGCGAGGCCCCGGTGGTGGCGCAGGAGGTGGAGTTCAGGCTGGAGGGACCGGCGCTCGACGGCTGCCGGGTGGAGCCCGAGCGGCCGGAGCTCTACTTCAGTCCCGACCTGCGCGGGTACGGCTGGTGCTTCCGCAAGGGCGCCCACCTCAACGTCGGCCTCGGCCGCCGCGACCGGCAGGCGCTCCCGCAGCACGTCGAGGCGTTTCTCGGCTGGCTCGTGCGGGAGGGAAGGATCGCCCCCGCCCCGAAGGCCGGCTGGCGCGGCCACGCCTACCTCGTGCGCGAGGCGGCGGCGCGCCGGGTGGCGGCGGACGGTGTCCTGCTCGTCGGCGACGCGGCCGGGCTCGCCTTCGCCGCGAGCGGAGAGGGCATCCTGCCCGCGATCCTTTCCGGCCATCTCGCGGCCGAGGCGATCCTCGAGGCGCGTGGAGAGACCGATTCGAGCCTCCTCGGCCAACCGTACGCCCGGCGCCTCACCGACGAGCTCGGCCCACGCCCCTCGGCGAACCGTCCGCCCGGATTGCTGGCCACGGCCGTCGGAGCGGTCCTGCTTTCCTCGCCGTGGTTCGCCCGCCACGTGGTCCTCGACCGCTGGTTCCTGCACCGCCGCTCCGGGGGGCCCCGGGGGGCGGGATGCCCCCCCGGTGGGAGAGCCGATCCGTTAGCCCGACGTCGTAGCGCGGCCCGACTTCACTCCCCGGCGGGGACGGCTCCCTCGGGCACGGCGACGGGCGCCCCGGCCTTGCGGCGGCGCCGCGCGGCGGCCCACTCCCGCACCGCCTCCGGCCGCAGGCCGTCGAGGTACGTGTAGACGACCGGCACCACCACGAGGGTGAGAAGCGTCGAGGTGATGAGCCCGCCGATCACGGCGCGGGCCATCGGCGCCCGCATCTCGGCCCCCGCCCCGATCGCGAACGCGAGGGGCAGCATGCCGAAGATCATGGCGAGGGTCGTCATGACGATGGGCCGGAGCCGCGTCGAGCCGGCCTTGACGAGCGCCTGGTCCCGCGGGGCGCCCTTCGCGCGGGCCTGGTTCGTGAAGTCGATGAGGAGGATGGCGTTCTTGGTGACGAGGCCCATCAGCATGATTAGCCCGATCATGCTCATCATGTTGAGGGTGTCGCCGGTGGCGAGGAGCGCGAGAGCGACACCCACGAGCGAGAGAGGCAGCGAGAGCATGATCGCGAGCGGGTGGAGGAACGACCCGAACTGCGAGCCGAGGATCAGGTAGATGAGGATGATCGCGAGGCCGAGGGTCTGGAGCATGCTCTTGAACATGGTGACGAGCTCCTCGGCGTCGCCGCCCGGCAGGACGTCGTAACCCGGGGGCGGGTTCATCCGCGCGATGGCCGCGTTCACGTCGCCCATCACCTCCCCGACGCTGCGGTCCGAGTTCGAGGCGGACAGGCGCACCTCGCGTTGCAGGTCCTTGTGGCGGATCGTCGACGGGCCGCTCGCCGGTGTCGCGGTCGCGACCTCCGACACGGGGACGAGGATCTTGTCGCCGAAGGCGTCGTCCTTGTCGGTCGGCACGCGCAGGGCGAGCAGGTCGGCGGCGTAGCGCCGCTGGTCCCCGCGCAGGCGCACGCGCACGTCGTGGCTGTCCCCCGCCGCGTCCTCAATCGTGGTCGCCACCTCGCCCGCCACCGCCGCCCGCAGCGTCATCGCGACCGGGCCGACGTTGAGGCCGAGGTCGCCCGCGCGGTCGCGGTCGAAGGTGACGCGCAGCTCGGGCTTGGTCTTCTCGAGGCTCGACTCGACGTCGACGAGGCCCGGGATCTTCGACATGTCCTGCGCGAGCTGGCGGGAGAGCCGGTCGAGCTCGTCCACCTCCGGGCCGCGGACGGAGTACTGCAGCGGCTTCTGGCCGAAGGGCCCCGCCTCGGTGAAGCCGTAGATCAGCCCCGGCACCACCGACACCGCACGGCGCGCCTCGGAGAGGACCTGCGTGAACGTCTTGCCCCGCGAGGACTTCAGCTTGACGAAGACGACGCCCTCGGTGGGGCCCCGGCGGGTGATGCCGGACTCGCCGATCGTGGTGTAGGTGTAGTCCACGCCGGGCAGCTTCCGCAGTTCGCGCACGACGGCGAGCGCGCGCTCCTTCGTCTCGGCGAGGGTGGCCCCGGGGGTCGCCTTGAAGGTCACCTGGTACTCGCCGCGGTTGAAGTCCGGCATGAAGTCGCCGCCGAGGATCGCGAGGATCGGGAAGCTCGCGAGGAAGGCGGCGGCCGCGATGGCGAGCACGGCCAGCCGGTGGCGAAGGCACCAGGCGAGGAGCCGCTCGTACTTCGCGTGCAGGTCCTCGAACCACTGGTTGAACCGGGCGAGCGTCCGGCCGACGAAGTGCGGGTGGTAGCCCCTCTCGATGTCGGGGTCCACCCAGCGCGAGGAGAGCATCGGGTCGAGGGTGAAGCTCACGAACAGGGAGGCGACCACCGCGGCCGCCACCGTGATGCCGAACTCGTAGAAGAAACGGCCGACCATGCCGCTCATGAACGAGACCGGCACGAACACGGCGAGGATCGTGAACGTGGTGGCCATGACCGCGAGACCGATCTCGGCGGTGCCGTCGCGGGCGGCGTCGAAGTGGTCCTTCCCCCGCTGCAGGTGGCGGACGATGTTCTCGCGGACGACGATCGCGTCGTCGATGAGCATGCCGATCGCGAGGGAGAGGCCCATGAGGGTGATGACATTGAGGGTGAAGCCGAAGACCCGCATGGCGATGAAGCCGGAGACGACCGAGATGGGCAGGGTGACGCCGGTGATGATCGTGGACCGCCACGAGTTGAGGAACAGGTAGACGATGAAGACGGTGAGGAGGCCGCCGATAATCATCGTCGTGTTCACGTCCTCGATCGAGTCGCGGATGAACCCCGAGTCGTCCTTGATCACCGAGAGAGCGATGCCGGGGGGTATGTCCTTCTTCAGGCGCTCGAGCTCGGCGAGGACCCCGTCCGCCACCGCCACCGTGTTGGCGCCCGACTGCTTCTGGATCTCGAGGGCGAGGGCGGGCCGCTCGTCGAGGAAGGCCGCGTTGCGCGGCTCCTCGATGCCGTCCGTGACCTGGGCGACGTCGCTCACGTAGACCGGCATCCCCTCCGGCCGCTTCACCGGGATCGTCCCGATGTCCTCGGCGGTGCGGCCGCGGGCGGCCACGCGCACGAGGGCCTCCGTGCTTCCGCGGTCGGCGTTTCCTGCCGGCACGTCGACGTTCTCGCGCCGGAGGGCGCTCACGACCTCGTTCAGCGAGACGTGGTACGCCTCGAGCTTCAGGCGGTCGACCACGACCTGGATCTCGCGCGTCGACTCGCCGACGAGGGCGACCGCCCCCACCCCGCGCACGCTCTCCAGCCGCTTCTTCACCACCTTGTCCGCGAAGCTGGTCGCGGCCTGGGGCGAGAGGCCGGGAGAGTCGACACCGATCGAGAGCACGGGCATCTGCCCGAAGTCGATGCGCTGGATGATCGGCTCCTCGATCTCGCGTGGCAGGTCGCCCCGGATCGCCGCGATCTTGCCGCGCACGTCCTGCGACGCGTTGATCGCGGAGACCTCGAGCTGGAACTCGACCACGATGTTCGAGAGCCCCTCCTGGGAGATCGACTCGATGTGCTTCACGCCCTCGACTGTGTTGATCTCCTCCTCGATCTTCTTGGTGACCTCGCGCTCGACGGTCTCGGGGCCGGCCCCGGGGTAGATCGTGGTCACGGTGACTACGGGGATCTCGACCTTCGGGAACATGTCGACCTTGAGCTGGCTGTAGGAGGCGATCCCGAGGACGGCCAGCGCGGCCATCATCATGGTCGCGAAGACCGGGTGCTTGATCGACAGGTTGCTCAGGAACATGCCGCGCTCCGTTCGCTCCTACCTGGCGGCCGACTTCGCGGCGCCGCCGCGCTCGTTCTGCACGTCGACCGGGGCTCCGGAGGCGAGCGCGTTCGGCGGGTCGAGGACGACCCTGTCGCCCGCCGCGAGACCGCTCGCCACCTGGATCCCGTCCGGGGCCTCGACCCCGAGCACGACCGTCACCTTCTCGGCCTTCCCCTGGCGCACCACGAAGACGTCCGCCTTCGCTTGGGTCCGAGCCGTCGCGCAGCAGCGCGGCGGGGGGGACGACGAGCGCGTCCGCCACCTCGCCGACCCGCACGGTGGCGCGGGCGAAGAGGCCGCCGACGAGGCGGTCGCGCCCCGGGATCTCGACCACGACCTGGAACGAGCGCGAGCGCTCGTCGACGAGCGGCTCGATCCGGGCCAGGCGGCCGTCGATCCGGGTGCCGGGGAGGGCGTCCACGGTCAGCTGCGCGGTCGCCCCCACGCTTCACGCGGGCGAGGTCGCGCGAGGCGACCGGGGCCTTGAACTCGAGCACGGAGTCGTCCACGAGCGTGAAGAGCGGCGCGCCGCCCGCCAGCATCGCCCCGGGGTCGGAGAAGCGCCGGGCGACCCGGCCGGCGAAGGGCGCCGCCACCCGGGTGCGGGAGAGCTGCTGCCCGGCGATCGCCAGCTTCGACCTTCGCCTGGGCGAGCGAGGCCTCCGCGACCTGGAGGGCGACCTGCGCCGAGAGGTGGTCGCGGTCGGTGATCCCGCCCGTCTTCAGCAGGTTGTCGGCCCGCTCCTTCTCGGTCTGCGCGTGGGCGCGGTTGGCCTCGGCCACGGCGAGCGCGGCCCGCGAGCGGTCGGCGGCGAGACGGTAGTCGGTGTCGTCGAGCAGGGCGAGCGTTTCGCCGGTGCCGACGCGCGCGCCCTCGTCCTTCAGGACGCGCAGGAGGCGCGCCGGCACCTCGGCCACGACCTGCACCTGGGCCTTGGGCTTCAGCGTGCCGGTGAGGACGATCTCGTCGGCGAGGTTCCTCTTCTCGACGGCAGCGGTCCGCACCGCCACCCCGCGCGGTGCCGTGGCGGCAGGATCGGCGGCCTGCCCTCCTCCGCAGGCGGCCAGGGGAGAGAGGGCGGCCGTGACGAGGGCGACAGCTCGGGTGTTCATGGCGTTTGCGCTTCCTCGGGGTCTCGGCCGGCGGCAGGCACGGCGATCCCGTCCCCGGCCGGGGCGGGCACCGTCGGTCCGGCGTTCTCTTCCAGCGGGTCCTGGCCCATGACGTAGCGGAGGCCCGCCCGGGCGTTCGCGTGGGCGTGCAGCGCCTCGATGCGGCTCCACTCGGCCTGGGTGGAGGCCGCCTGGGCGTCGATCACGTCGAGGGGGGTGGCGGCGCCGAGGCGGTAGTTGGCCTCGGTCATCTCGAGGGCCTTCCTGGCCTGGGTCACGTTGAGCTCGGTGGCGCGGAGGACGCTCGCCGCCACCCGCAGCCGGTCCACCGCCTGCTTCGCCTCGAGGTCGATCTGGGTCTCGAGGGCCACGCGGTCCTGGCCCACCCTCGCGCGATCGGCCCGGGCCTGCGCGACCTTGCCCGCGGTCCGCCAGCCGTCGAAGACCGGCACCTTGAGCGTGACCGAGAGGTTCCACTTCTTGTAGTTGGGCTCGAAGAAGTTGGGCGTCTCCCGCACCGACCAGCCGAAGGCGCCGTTGAAGTCGAGCCGGGGCTGCATGTCGGCCTTGTAGATGCCGATCACCTCGTCGTAGATCTTCTCGTTCCACGACACGGCCTGGATCTCCGGCCGGCTCGCCACCGCCTCGCGCACCACCTGCTCCTGGTCCGCGGCCGTCTCCACGAACTCCAGCGAGTCCGTGGGCTCGATCGGCCGGTCGGTCGGCTCCACCATCACCGCGTTGAGGTCGCCCCGGGCGAGGTCGGCCGCCCCCGAAGGCGCAGCAGCGTCGTCCGGGCGTTGGCGAGGTCGACGTCGAAGCGCAGCACCTCGAGGTCGGTGGCGACCCCGGCCCCGCGCCGGTTTCGCGCCATCTCGAGCTGCTTCTCCTTCTGGTGAACGACCTTCTCCGCGACCTTCACCTGCTCGAGGGCGAGGAGGTGGGCGTTGTAGGCGAAGATCGCGCGCAGCGCGACGTCCTGGCGTGCGGAGCGGACGTTCTCCTCGCCGAGGTGCTCGGCGTAGCCGGCGGCCCGGATCGCCTTGCCGAGGCTGAAGCTCCAGAGCGTCTGGCGGATCGTCCCGTAGCCGTCCCACAGGTTCGACGCGATCGGCCGGAAGGCCTGCAGGATCTCGGGAGGGAACTCGTCGATGTTGGGGCTGTTGAAGAACCCGGGATCCTGGTAGCGGAGGAACGTGCCGTAGACGCTGACCTCGGGCAGCGCGTCGGCTCGCGCCTGCTTGGCGCGGCCGCGCAGTCCGTCGCGGTCGGCGAGGCTGCGCCGCACGGTCGGGTTCCTCTCGAGGGCGCGGACGACCGCCTCGGCTCCGGGAGAGCGGCTCGGCGGCGGCCGGAAGGGCGGCGGCGAGGACGAGCAGGGCGGCGACGAGAGCGCGTCGGTTCATCTCGGCATTCCAGTGATCAGGGAGAAGTCGGGGTCGGCGCGGCGTCGCCGGGCTCGTGGCACGGGAGGGTCCAGCCCCCGAGGATGGTGTCGACGAGCGTGTCGGCGAGCTCGGGCGTGAGGTCGGGACGGCCCACGAGGAGGTGGCCGTGCATGGCCTCGCCCAGGGCGCCCATGAAGACGAGGAGGCGGACGTCGGTCGGCCCCGGGCGGATCTCTCCTCGCAGCGACCGCGCCGTCCACGGCTCGCGCGACCTCGGCGAGGATGGCCTCGTAGAAGCCGACGAAGTCGGTGGCCGGCGCCGATCGCGGCGGGTTGTGGATGAGGGCCATGATGAAGCGGGCGAGGTCGGGCTCCCGCACCGTCGCCTCGACGTAGGAGCGGGCCATGCGGACGAGGCGGTCGCGAAGGGCCCCTCCGCCCGCCAGCGCACGGACGAGGTCTGTCTCGAAATCGCTCGAGGGCTCCCTCGACGATGGCCCGGTAGACGCCTTCCTTGCTGCCGTAGAAGTGGTAGAGAGTGGGCTTCGTGATTCCTGCGGCCTCGCAGATCTCGCGGACGGAGGTCGCGTCGTAGCCCTTCTCCGAGAACAACTCCAGCGCTTTCTGGAGGATACGGTCGTTGCTGCGAAGCGGAGCTCGTGGCCACCGTGTACCTGTACGTACCGGACGGTACACTGGTTCCGTCCTTTCCGCCATGAACCCCGTGTGCTACTCTGTCGAATCCCCGAGGCCTCGGGTGTGCCACCCGGGCGCCTCCGCCCGGGACCCCGGTCCTTGGAGGGGGGATGTCGCACGACGGCAACCCCCACACAGGAGGGAGTTTGGCAGTCAGCGCGCAGGACGAGCAGCGGCTCGCCCTCTTCATCGATTTCGAGAACATCGCCATCGGCGTCCGCGACGCCCACTACCGCAAGTTCGACATCAACCTCGTGCTCGAGCGCCTGCTCGACAAGGGCAAGCTGCTCAGCAAGAAGGCCTACGCCGACTGGAGCCGCTACTCCGACTACAAGCGCTCCTTCCACGAGGCCGCGATCGAGCTCATCGAGGTGCCGCAGAAGTCCGTCGGGGGAAAGAACTCCGCGGACATCCGGCTCGTCGTCGACGCGATGGACATGTCCTTCCAGAAAGAGCACATCAACTGCTTCGTGGTCTGCTCGGGGGACTCCGATTTCTCGCCGCTCGTCTCGAAGCTCAAGGAGAACAACAAGTACGTGATCGGGCTCGGGGTGAAGAACTCCACCTCCGAGCTGCTGATCGAGAACTGCGACGAGTTCATCTTCTACGAGGACCTCGTCCGCGTGCAGCAGCGGCCGATGCCGGTCCTCGCGGGAGGGGCGCTGCCGGAGAAGCTGCAGGACTGCTTCAACCTGCTCGTGGACTCCGTCTCCGCGCTGCAGCGCGAGAACAAGGAGGTGCTGTGGGGCTCCATGGTCAAGGAGACCATGAAGCGCAAGAAGCCGTCCTTCAACGAGACCTACTACGGCTTCCGCTCCTTCTCGCACCTCCTGGAGGACGCGCAGCGCCGGGGCATCGTGACCCTGCGCCGCGACCAGAAGTCGGGCAGCTACATCATCGAGGACCTCGGCGCGGCGGCGGCGGCCAGGACGGACGCGGCGAGCGCCGCGGAGCCGGCGGCGGAGCGCAAGGCCGAGGCCACGGCCGAGGCCGAGGGCGCGAACGGCGCACGCTCGACCGCGGCGGCGGCGCGGGCGCGGCGGCCGAGGCCGCCGCGCCGGGCGTGCCGGCGGCGCCGGGGGCGCGCCCGGAGGCGGGCGCGTCCGGGGCGGACGACGGGGACGAAGAGGGCGACGACGACGCCGAGGACACCGTGAGCGCCGAGGAGGCGGAGCCGCTCGCAGCGCGGCGCACGCGCCCGCGTCGAGGCCCCGCGCGGCGGCCGCCCGCGGAGCGCCCGTCCTTCTCGCTCTTCTCCTGGCTCAAGCGGGACGGCGAGGACAAGAAGGCGAACGGAGTAGGCCTCAGGCCGCGGGCAGGGTCAGGACCACCTCGCCCGCGGCGCCGCCGTCCTCGAGCGCGCCCCCGTGCAGCTCGGCGATGCGCCGGGCGAGGCCGAGGCCCAGGCCCGCGGTGAGCGTCCCGCGGCGCCGCGCTCGGCGGGCGGCTCGCCGCCGGCGAGCGCACGCTGACGCGCACGCCGTCGGACCAGGCGCCGGCCCGGATGGCGAGCGGGCGCGGTGTTGGCGCCCGACGCGCGAGCGCACCTCGTCGACGATCGCGCGCAGCGCCACCCGCAGCAGCGCCGCGTCGGCCTGCACCGTCTCCGCGGCCGGCTCGAGCTCCACCGTCACCTCGGGCGTGCGCAGCTCCGCGAGCAGGTCCTCCAGGTAGACGGCCTCGCGCCGGATCTCGCCCCGGCTGAAGGCGAGGAGCGAGCGGCCGTCGTCGAGGGCGGAGGCCAGGGCGGGCGCGAGCCGGACGTACTGCTCGGTGAACCACGGCGGGGCGTCGGGGCGGTTGCGGATCTCCCCCAGCCGGTCGCGCAGCGTCTCGACCGAGCCCACGAGGTGCTCGAGGCCGCGGAGCGAGGCGGTGCCGGCGAGGGCGAGCTCGAGCGCTCGCTCGGCGGCCTTCACCGTGGTGAGCGTCGCCGCCAGCTCGAGCGCGACCGCGAGGGAGCGCGGGATCTCGGCGAGGTGCTCGAGCGCCTCCGGGCCCGGCCGCGCGGTGTCCGGCCCGTAGTAGAAGACACCGAGACCCTGCAGCCCGCCCGGGGTGCGGAAGGGCACGGCGAGGAGCGCCGCGAAGCGGTGCTCCGGGCGGTCGAGCGCCTGGCCGAGGTCGAGGTTCTCCGCGGCGAAGGCGAAGGCGGGCTTCGCGCCGCGCGCGGCGCTCTCCGTCACGTGGCGCAGCGCCGCGGGCGAGGCGAGCACGGGGTCGCTCGGCAGCGCGAGGAGCGTCGCCGCGCGGGGCGGATGCCCCGGCCTGCGGGACCCAGAAGGCCGCGTGGCGCGACGCCGGCGATGCGCGCCATGCGCGCGAGGACGGGCTCGAGCGCCGTCTCGAGCGGCGTGCCGGCGAGCAGGTCCTGGGCCGCCGCCATGGTCTGCCGGAGGTCCTCGAGGCGCTGGCGCGCGAGGTCGCGCTCCTCGCGCAGCTCGGTGAGGGCGGAGCCGAGCTGGGCCGAGGCCTCGGCGTAGGTCTCGACGAGCTCGCTCGCCCTCGCGTCCGCCCCCGGAGGACGGGGCCCCTCCTCGGGCGGGGCGGGCGGCGGCGCGACCCGGACCACGGTGTGGCCCGCCTGGGGCGGAGGCGGAGCGAGAGGCGAAGCGGCAGCGTGGGTCGTCACGACGGCGGGACGGGGAGCGACCGCGGGAGGGGCAAGCGGCGGGGCCATGGCCCGTGGCATCGGCTGCGTCGTCGGGCGGGGCCTGCGGGTCGAACGCGAGGCGCGTCCGGCCGAAGAGCTCCAGGAGGGCCTGCTCCGCCCACTGCCGGGCGGGCGCCCCTTCCTTGACGTCCAGGATCGCGTAGCGGCTGGCCAGGTCCTGGACCGTGCGGGCGAGGGCGGTGCCGAAGGTCTCGAGGACGCCCTCGCCCCGCACCGCCACGGCCGGGATCACCTCGGCCCGCCGCGCCGTTGAGCGCGCGGTCGAGCGCCTCGATCTCCAGCACCTGCGGCAGGTCGCGCTTGTTGTACTGGAAGACGAGGGGCATCGCCGCCGGGTCCAGGTGGTGGAAGAGGAGGTTCTGCGTCATCTCCCGGTAGCTCTGGATGTTCTCTTCCCAGCGGTCGAGGGCGGAGTTCGCGACGAAGACGAGCGAGTCGGCGCCCTTCAGCACCAGGCGACGCGTGGCCGAGTACATGGCCTGGCCGGGTACCGCGAGGACCTGCAGCCGCAGGTCGAAGCCCCGGAAGCCCGGCGTCTTCAGGGGCAGGAGGTCGAAGAGGATCGTCCGGTCCTGCGCGGAGTTGATGGAGATGAGCTCACCGCGGCGCTTCGCGTCGGCGCAGCGGTGCAGGATCTGCAGGTTGGTGGTCTTGCCGCCGACCGGCGGGCCGTAGTAGACCAGCTTGACCTTGATCGTGCGTTCGCGGTGATTCAGCTCGACCATGGCCGGGGCCCGCTCGGACGCGCCGAGTGTACCCGCAGTCGGCAGACCCTGTCACCACGGGGCGAGGAGGGCGGGACGAGCGTGCTTGGCCGGCAGGGGGCCGCGGTCTGGAGTCGCGAACGCCCTCACGGCAGAGGCACGGAGCCTCCGCCCACCACGTGGTCGCACTGACGGGTGCTGCTCGGAGCCTTGTCTGCGCCGCGGGTCGGCGAAAGCGATGGTCTTCAGCAGGGGAGAGGCGATGGTAGCGCTACGGGGATTCGAACCCCGGTTTGATGGCTGAGAACCATCCGTCCTAACCCCTAGACGATAGCGCCACTCGGCCAGTCTACGAAGCGGCCCCGGGGCAAGTCAAGCCGACTGGCGGGGGCGCGGGGGCGGGGAAGGCGCCCGACTCGGCCACCGCCACGCTCACTTTGTCGGTCGCGCCGCGGCCGGCGGTTCGTGGACCTCTCCTCCGGAGCGAAGGCTCGTCCACTGAGCGGTTCCGGGCGACCCTGGCTCCCTTGTGATAGCCTCGGCGGCTGCCATGACGGTCAGGACGCGCATCGCCCCCAGCCCCACCGGCGACCCCCACGTGGGGACCGCCTACGTCGCCCTCTTCAACTACGCCCTCGCCCGGAAGCACGGCGGGCAGTTCATCCTGCGGATCGAGGACACCGACCGCGAGCGCAGCTCCCCGGCGAGCGAGGCGATGATCTTCGAGGCGCTGCGCTGGCTGGGCCTCCGCTGGGACGAGGGGCCGGACGTCGGCGGGCCCCACGGGCCCTACCGCCAGAGCGAGCGGACGCGCGATCTACCGCGAGCACGCCGAGGAGCTCGTCCGCCGCGGCGCCGCCTACCCCTGCTTCTGCACGCGCGAGCGGCTCGACGCGCTGCGCGAGGAGCAGAAGGCGAGGAAGGCGAACTTCGGCTACGACGGCCACTGCCGCGCCCTGCCGCGCGACGAGGCCGAGCGGCGGCGGGCGGCGGGCGAGCCGCACGTCGTCCGCCTGGCGATGCCGCGGGGGGGCGAGACCGTCGTGCGGGACCTCCTGCGCGGCGAGGTGCGCTTCGACAACGCCCAGGTGGACGACCAGGTCCTGCTGAAGAGCGACGGCTTCCCCACCTACCACCTCGCGAACGTGGTGGACGACCACCTGATGGGCATCACCCACGTCGTCCGGGCCGAGGAGTGGCTCTCGTCGCTGCCGAAGCACGTGGAGCTCTACCGGGGCTTCGGCTGGGAGAGCCGGTCTTCTGCCACCTGCCGCTGCTGCGCAACGCCGACCGCTCGAAGATCTCGAAGCGCAAGAACCCGGTGAGCCTCAACTTCTACCGGCGCGCGGGCTACCTCCCGGAGGCGATGCTCAACTACCTCGCCCTCATGGGCTGGGCCATGCCCGACGAGCGCGAGGAGTTCACGCTCGAGGAGTTCGTCGCAGACGTTCACGCTCGAGCGCATCTCGCTCGGGGGCCCGGTCTTCGACGTCGAGAAGCTGAAGTGGCTGAACGGGAAGTACCTGCGGCGCCTCTCGCCGAAGGAGCTCCTCGAGCGGCTGCGGGCCGCAGCTCCTCTCCGACGACCACCTCCTCGAGGTGCTCCCCCTCGTGCAGGAGCGGATCGACACCCTCGAGGGCTTCTTCGAGTACGCGTCCTTCTTCTTCGTGGGCGAGGTCCCCTACGACGAGGCGGCGCTCAAGGCCATGGTCGCCGAAGGGACGCACGCCGGCCGAGACCGCCAAGGCGCTGCGGGCGCTCCTCGAGGAGGAGGTCGACCCGATCCTCGAGTGGGAGCAGGAGACGGTCGAGGCGGCGATCCGCCGCTTCGCGGAGAAGGCGGGCTGGGCCCCGAACGAGCTCTTCATGGCCGTGCGCGTGGCCACGACCGGACGGGCCGCCTCGCCGCCGCTCTTCGAGACCCTCGCCGTGCTCGGCAAGGAGACCTGCCGCCGCCGCCTGCGCCGCGCCGCCGACGTGCTGAAGACTGGAGCCGCGCCAGATGACCACGAACGCACCCACCGGGGCGGACCGCGAGCGCGCGGACTTCGTCCGCGAGATCGTCGCCGAGGACCTCCGGAGCGGGAAGCACCGCACCGTGGTCACCCGCTTCCCCCCGGAGCCGAACGGCTACCTCCACGTCGGCCACGCCAAGTCGATCTGCCTGAACTTCGGCATCGCCCGGGAGTTCGGCGGCCGCTGCCACCTCCGCTTCGACGACACGAACCCCACCAAGGAGGAGCAGGAGTACATCGACGCCATCGAGGCGGACGTGCGCTGGCTGGGCTTCGACTGGGGCGAGCACCTCTACCACGCCTCCGACTACTTCGAGCAGCTCTACGAGTGGGCGGTCCACCTGGTCCGGGCGGGCAAGGCCTACGTGGACGACCTCTCGGCCGACGAGATCCGCGAGCACCGCGGCACGCTCACCGAGCCCGGGAAGGACAGCCCGTACCGGACCCGGCCGGTCGAGGAGAACCTCGACCTCTTCGAGCGGATGCGGAAGGGCGAGTTCCCCGACGGGGCCCGCGTGCTGCGCGCGAAGATCGACATGGCCTCGGGCAACATCAACCTGCGCGACCCGGTGCTCTACCGGATCCTGCACGCCTCGCACCCGCGCACCGGCGACGCCTGGTGCGTCTACCCCACCTACGACTTCGCCCACGGCCAGTCGGACGCCATCGAGGGCATCACCCACTCGATCTGCACCCTCGAGTTCGAGGACCACCGGCCGCTCTACGACTGGTTCATCGAGAACCTGCCCGTGCCCTCGCGGCCGCGGCAGTACGAGTTCGCGCGGCTCAACCTCAGCTACACCGTCCTCTCCAAGCGCTTCCTGCTGAAGCTCGTGAACGACGGCCGGGTGCGCGGCTGGGACGACCCGCGCATGCCCACGATCTCCGGCATCCGCCGGCGCGGCTACCCGGCCGAGGCCATCCGCGACTTCGCGGCCATGATCGGCGTCGCCCGGCACGACGGCGTCGTGGACGTGGCCATGCTCGAGCACTGCGTGCGCGACGTGCTGAACCGCACGGCGCCGCGGCGCTTCGCGGTGCTGCGCCCGCTCAAGGTGGTGATCGAGAACTACCCCGAGGGCCAGGTCGAGGAGCTCGACGCGGTCAACAACCCCGAGGACCCCTCGGCCGGCACGCGGAAGGTGCCCTTCTCGCGCGAGCTGTGGATCGAGCGCGAGGACTTCATGGAGGACCCGCCGAAGAAGTTCTTCCGGCTGGCCCCGGGCCGCGAGGTGCGCCTCCGCTACGCGTACTTCGTCACCTGCCGCGAGGTCGTGAAGGACGCGGCCGGCGAGGTCGTCGAGCTGCGCTGCACCTACGACCCGGCCACGCGCGGCGGCGACGCGCCGGACGGGCGACGCCCGAAGGCGACGCTCCACTGGGTCTCCGCCGCCCACGCGGCGCGGGCGGAGGTGCGGCTCTACGACCACCTCTTCACGCGACCGGACCCGGGCGCCGACGGCGACCTCCTCGCCGACCTCAACCCGCGCTCGGAGGAGGTGCTCCCGGGCTGTCTCGTCGAGCCGAGCCTGGCCGAGCTCGCCGGTGGGCGAGACGGTCCAGTTCGAGCGTCTCGGCTACTTCTGCCCCGACCCCGACTCGAAGCCCGGACACCCCGTCTTCAACCGCACTCTCACTCTCAAGGACACCTGGGTCCGGATCCAGGCCAAAGGGCAACAGAACGAATAGGCCTACTCTCGCGTCGCGTCCCGCGGCTTGAGCGAGCGGGCCAGGAGGCCGAGACCTCCGGCCAGCAGCACCAGCATGACGAGCGTGTCGAAGAGGCTCGTGGGCTCGAAGTAGATCCGCAGGTTCATCAGGATCCCGAGGAACACGATCAGGGCGCCGCCGAGCGTGAGGACCCAGCCGAGGGGGCTCTTCCCGTCGTAGAAGAGGACCCCCGCCCCCACGACCAGCGGCAGCAGCGAAAGGCCGAACGTGTGCCCGCCGAAGAAGCTCCAGAAGCCCGAGGTGACGGTCACGCGCTCGGTGAGCAGGTACGCGCCGCCCACCGCCATCGCGAGGCCGACGAAGAACAGGACGACGCCGCCCTCGGTCCCGCCTGCACCCTTCATCGCGCCACCTCCGGGGAGCCGCCGCGGTCGTCCGCCGGCGGTCACCGGGGATTGTAGCGTCCGCCGCCCCGGTCAGGAGATCGTCTTCGACCGCGACTTGGGCACGCGCTCGCGCGGGATGTTGTAGCGCTGCAGCCGGAGGTAGACGGTGCGGCGCGTGACGCCCATCATCCGGGCCACCCGGGCGATGTTCCACTCGTTGCGGTTCAGCAGCAGGAGGAGCTTCTCGCGCTCCATGTCCTCGACCGGGGTGCGCTCGAGGTAGGCCTCCCACGAGTCGCCGGGGCCGCTGCCGCGCCTCGGCGAGTCGGTGTCGTTGACGGACTTGGCCACGATGCGCGAGAACTTCGAGAGGCGGTCGAGGTCGTGGGCGTCGCAGAAGTGCGGCTCCTGGCTGTCGACGTAGAGGAGCGCGACGAGCGCCTCCTCCTCGAGGACGGGGGCGATCGCGAAGCTCGCCGGGCCGGGGCGCTCGACCACCGAGGCGGGAAGCCGGCGCTCCGCCGCGCGGTCGGGCACGTAGAACGTCGTCGCCCCGTCGCAAGGCGTCCTTCTGCGACCCCCAGGCCGCGGGGACGATCTCGAGCACCGCCTGGTCGATCCCGCGCGAGGCAAAGAGCGTCACCTCGTCACCGTCGCAGGTGAAGACGGCGCCGGCTCGACCGTTGAGGAGCGACATCACCACCTCGAGGGTCCGCTCGGCGAGGCGTCGGGGGTCGTCCGCACCCACCACCAGCTCCGTGAACTGGTCGATCAGGTCCACTCGCCGCACCATCGCTCACCTCCACGTCGTGCCATGAATATACGCTCTTGGCCGGCGAAGTCAATAGAATCGACTATAGAATTATCGATATACTATAGAAATGATCATTGAACGACTGCTACATATCCTATAACCGTATCCTCTCGAACGGTGGCACCCGTGCAGGGGCATGCCCAGCGCGAGGCTCGCCTCGAACCGGGCGACGAGGTCACGTTCTCGCAAGAGGGCAACGCCATCCGCATGGAACGCGTGGTCTCGCCCGACGCCCTGATGGGGCGGCTCGCCGGCCATCGGCTCGTGGAGGCGCTGGAGAAGGACCGTCAGGCCGAGCGACGGCGCTGATGGCCGACCTCGGTCGCCGAGGTGTACTACACGGTCCACCGCACGGCCGGCGCGGCCGAGGCCGATGCGACGATCGCCCAGCTCCGTCCACTCCTGACACTCGACGCGGCGACGTCGGAACGCGTCATGGCCGCTGCCCGGATCAAGGCGCTGCACCCTCTGGCGTACGGGGACGCCTTCGCGGTGGCCACGGCGGCGGCACACGGCGCCGTGCTGCTCACCGGCGATCCCGAGCTGACCAGGCGCTCGGTGGGCTGCAAGGTCGAGGACCTTCGGCGATAGACGACGCCTCGACGGCTTGCGCCTCACTGTCCGTCCGCTTCAAAGCGATCAGGGCCGGCGAATCGAACGCGTTCGCAGGGACTCTCGATTCCCCGACGTCCCACGATCGGAACGGCATGTCCCGCGCGCGGGAAACCCCGACGACCTCGCCTGCCCGCGGATAGCGACGGACACGCCCGACGTCCATCGAAGTCGCCGGGCCGCCTTGACTTGCGGCCTGGCCTCGGGTCGTGCTCAGAGGTGGCAGGCCGCTTGCGTAGTGACTTGCGGGACCATGTCCACGAACGAGCCGCGGCTCTTCTCGATCGGGCCGTTCCTGCAGACCCTGTGGCAGGACGCTCGGTTCAGCCTCAGGGTATTCGCCGCCAAGCCGGCCTTCACGGTGGTAGCGGTGCTGACCCTGGCTCTCGGCATCGCGATCAGCTCCACCGTCTTCAGTTGGGTCGACGGCGTGCTGCTGCACCCCTATCCCGGCGTCACCGACACCCGGGGCCTCGCCCTCATCGAGACCGTCTCCGCCAGCGGCGAGGCCCTGGTCGCCTCGTCCTACCTCGACTACCGCGACTATCGCGACAACCTGAAGCTCGTGTCCGCGGTGGCCATCGGTCGCTTCACACCCTTGAGCGTGGGCGCGGATGGTAACGCCGAGCGCGCCTGGGCGGAGCTCGTCTCGTCCAACTACTTCGACGTGCTCCGAGTAAGGCCCGTCCTCGGCCGCTCCTTCCTCCCGGAGGAAGGACAAGACAAGCCGGGCGCCTTCCCAGTCGCGGTGATCAGCTACCGGATGTGGCAGAACCGCTACCACGGCGATCCCAACGTGCTGGGGACCGTGATTCGCCTGAACCGGCATCTGTTGACGATCGTCGGAGTCGCGCCTCCGGAGTTCCGCGGGACCACCGTCGGCGTCGTCCACGACGTGTGGATGCCGATCACCATGGCCGGCGAGATGGCCGGCGGGCCCACGCTGCACTACCGCGCCTGCCGCGACCTCACGTCGACCCTCGTGCGGCTCAAGCCGGGTGTCACCCTCGATCAGGCACGTGCAGAGGTCAGTGACCTGGCGAAGAGGCTGGCGGCCGCCTATCCGGAGACCAACCGCGGGGTGGATGCCACCGTGCTGCCGCTCTGGGCCGGACACGCGCAGTGGGCCGCACAGGGCATGCTGTCGAAGCCGCTCTGGATCCTGATGGCGGCGAGCGCGTTGCTGCTGATGATCGTGTGCGCCAACGTCGCCAACCTGCTGTTGGCCCGTGCGGTCTCCCGGCAGAAGGAGTTCGCCATCCGGCTCGCCCACGGAGCGAGCCGCAGCCGTCTCGTCCGGCAGATGCTCACCGAGACGCTGTTGCTGGCTGCCGCGGGAGCCGCGGTCGGCCTGCTGACGGTCGCCTGGATGGGACAGGGGCTGAACCGTCTGCTGCCCCCGGTGGACTTCCCCTTCGACCTCGGCGGCGGCCTCAACGGGCCGACGCTCGGCTTCACCCTCGCCGTCGTCGTCGCGGCGACGGTCGCCTCCGGGCTGCCTCCGGCCCTGCTCTCGGCGCGCGGGGACCTGAGCGGCGTCTTGAACGAAGGTGGGCGCAGCGGGATCGGCGGTTCTCGTTCGCACCGGCTGCGGGCTCTGCTGGTCGGAATCGAGGTCGCGCTGGCCGTGGTCGCCGTCGTCGGCTCCGGGCTCTTCCTGCACAGCTTCCAAAACGCCAGTCGCATCGAGCCCGGGTTCGAGACCGGCAACGTCGTCGTCTCCCAGTTCTACCTGTCGAATGCGGGCTACACCGCGGAGGAGCAGTGGGCCTTCTGCCGCACGCTCCGCGAGCGGATGGAGGCGGCGCCGGGAGTGATCGGCGTGACCTACTCCGACTTCGTGCCGCTCACATCCCCCGCCTCGAGCCCTAGGGATCAGCTCACCGTGGAAGGCTACGTCCCTGCGCCCGGCGAGCAGACGTGGGTCCACCGCGCCACCGTGCCCCCGGGGTACTTCCAGCTCATGGGCATCCCCCGGCTCGAAGGCCGCGACTTCACCGAGCGCGACGAGGGGAAGGCGCCCCCGGTGATGATCGTGAACGAGACGTTCGCTCGGCGTTTCTTCGGCGACCTTAGCCCCGTCGGGCGGACGGTTCGGATCGGTCGAGCGCCGGTGCCGGCGACGATCGTCGCCGTGGTGAAGGACAGCAAGTACGACACGCCGATCGAGGGGAAGCAGGCGTACTTCTATCTCCCCTTCCGGCAATGGTTCCAGCCTGGGCTCAATTTCGCCTTCCTGGTCAAGACCGCGGGCGATCCGATGCTCGCCGTGGCGAAGCTCCGGCGTGAGGCGCTGACGCTGAACCAGGATGCGGTCTTCCGCTCGATGCGGCTGACGGATGCGATCGGCTACTCGCTCTACGCGCAGATGACGGCCGCCACCCTCCTGACCGTGGTCGGCCTCGTCTGTCTCCTGCTGGCGGCGGTAGGGCTCTACAGCGTCGTCAGCTATGCGGTGAGCCAGCGGACGCAGGAGTTCGGGATCAGGATGGCACTGGGCGCCAGCCCGTGGGACGTGGCGCGCATGGTGGCCGCCGAGAGCCTGCGGCTCGCCGCCCCGGGGTTGTTGGTGGGGACCGCGGCGGCGCTCGCGGCCGCGAGAGCGGTCGGCGGCATGCTGGTCGGAGTCGACGCCGCGGATCCGTTGACCTTCGGCGCCTCGGCGCTGTTCCTCCTGGCAGTGACCCTGCTGGCCAGCTACTGGCCGGCGAGGCGGGCCGTCGCGGTCGATCCGATGACTGCCGTCCGCTGTCAATAGTCCCGCTTCTCTCGCCTGGGTTGCGCACGGCCGACGCGCGCCCCGTGCGGGCAACGTACGCCGCACCGTACTGCGGATACCAGCCCCGCAACTCCGGCAACGTCGTGCTGCTGCGCCATCGCTTCGCCGGCCAGCCGCGGCGACTCCCTACCGGCGACGCTCGCGTTCTGACCCTTGCGGAAGCGCGCCAGAAGGTCGAGAGACGCTCGCCGACGCAACGAAGGGCTCCGACCCTGTCGAGTTGCGGGAACGCGAACGGAAGGCCGCGGAGGAGGCTCGGCGCACGGTCACGTCGGCGAGGACATCCGCAGCGCAGCACTATTCCATATCATCCTGTCTTGGGCCGTCAGTACCGTACAGTACGGTGTTCATTGCGAAGGGGCGGGCGAGGCGTCACACCCGCTGCGAGATGTGACGATCGGCAGGATCAGCTCGCGCGCCTGCCGCAAACGCTTCGGGAGGCGGGCGGCTGCCGTCGTGCTTACTTGCTGAGGACCAGCAGCTTGGCGGAGAGGGGGGGATTCGAACCCCCGGTAGAGGCTTTAATCCCCTACAACAGATTAGCAATCTGCCCTGTTCAGCCACTCCAGCACCTCTCCGCTCGTGGCATCTTCCCCCTCAGGCGACTGAGGAGGGCCCGGATTCGCTAGCCTAGCACGAATGCCGGGCGAAGGACGCCCTACACTAGCGACGGAGGCTTCCCTCGGCGGACGCCGGTGCGATCGATGACTGGTGGCTCCAACGCGATGGCGGGACGGACCGTGGCCCTCGCCTTCGTGTGGCTCATCGGCGGTTGTGGGAGGGCCGAAAGGCCGGAGTCGAGCGCGGCCAGCGCGTCTGCGCCTCGCCCGTCGATCCTGCTGGTGACGCTCGACACGACCCGTGCCGACGCGATCGGCCCGGAGGCCAGCGGCATCGAGACGCCGGCCTTCAACGCGCTCGCGGCCCGCGGCCGGCGCTTCCGCCAGGCGTACGCGACCGTTCCCGAGACGCTCCCCTCGCACAGCTCGATGATGACGGGGCTCTATCCGGCCGGGCACGGCGTCCACGAGAACGCCCGCTACCTTTCCCGCGATCGCCCGGTCCTCGCCGAGCGGCTCCGCGAGGCCGGCTATCGCACCGCCGCCTTCGTCTCGAGCTTCGTGCTGGCGCGGCGCTTCGGTCTCGCGCGCGGGTTCGACGTCTACGACGACGAGCTGCCCGGCCGGGCACGCCGAGCGAACGGCCCGGGAGACGACCGACGCGCGCCCTCGCGTATCTCGACCACGAGTCAGGGCCAGCCCCTCTTCCTGTGGGTCCACTACTTCGACCCGCACGCGCCCTACGCCCCGCCCGAGCCCTTCCGCAGCCGCTACGCGAAGGCTCCCTACCTCGGCGAGGTCGCGGCGATGGACGAGCAGCTCGGGCGCCTCGTGCGGCGCGTTCGAGCAGCGAGCCGGCGGGACCGAGCCGCGATCGTCGTCGTCGGCGATCACGGCGAGGGCCTCGGCGACCACGGCGAGGCCCAGCACGGGAACCTCGTCTACCAGTCCACGATGCACGTTCCGCTCCTGCTCGTGGGGCCGGGCGTCGCGCCCGGGCGTGAGCGACTCGCCGGTCAGCACCCGGCGGGTCTTCCACACGATCCTGGACTGGGCCGGCCTCGGAGCGGCGGACAGCCTTCGGGGCGCGGGGCCGGAGGTCGTTCTCGGCGAGGCCATGAAGCCGTTCCTCTCCTACGGGTGGCAGCCGCAGGTGATGGCGGTCGAGGGCCGGACGAAGGCGATCCTCGCCGGAAGGGTCGAGGTCTACGACGTCGTCGCCGATCCGGCGGAGACCCGCGACCTCGCGGCCACCGCCGAACCTGTCGCGGCCGACCGCGCGCGGCCCTTCGCGACTACCCGGTCCCGTCGCTCGACGGCGCCGCGCCCGCCGGACAGCCTCGGCGAGGACGAGCGCCGGAAGCTGGCGAGCCTCGGCTACGTCAGCGCGGGGGCGGCGCCCGCGGTGCGGAAGGACGCGCCGCGGCCGGCCGACATGGTGCGTCTCTTCGACGTCCTCGACGCAGGCGTCCGGCCTCTTCGTGCGCGAGGAGTACGCCCGGGTCATCCCGCTCCTCGAGAAGATCCTGGCCGAGGATCCCAGGAACCTCGACGCCGCGCTGCGCCTGGCGACCGCGCACTCGGCCCTCGGACACGACGCGCAGGCCCTCGCGGCGTTCGAGAAGGCCGGGGAGATCGCTCCCGGCTCGCAGGACGTCCGCACCTACCTCGCGCTGCACTACGCGCGGGGACGGCAGTGGGAGAAGGCGGTGCCCCTGCTCGAGCAGATCGTCGCCGAGACGCCCGATCGGCTGCCCGCCGCTCGAGGCGCTGGCGCGGGTGCGGGAGCGGCAGGGACGGCTCGAGGAGGCTCTCTCCCTGCGCCAGAGGGTCTACGCCGTGCGCACGCCGTCGCCGGCGGAGCTCGTGCGGCTCGGGGAGCTGGCGATGGGCGCCGGGCAGACCGACCTCGCCATCGAGTCGTTCGAGCAGGCGCGCGCGGCCCAGGGCGGCGCCTTCGCGCACGACCTCGAGCTCGGCGTCCTCTATCTCGCCGCCCGGCGCTTCGCCGAGGCGCGAGACGCGCTCGACCGCGTCCCGCCCTCGCACCCGGCCTACCCGATGGCGCTCTTCAAGCGGGCCCAGGTGAGCGTGCTGCTGCACGAGCCCGACCAGGCCGCGCGGATCGAGGCAGCGCGCGGCGCGGGCCGACGCGACGACCCGCGCGCTCATCGCCAGCGAGCGGCTGTTCCAGTAGCCGGGGACCATCGAACTTGAAGAGCCGAACGAGCGACGAACCACGGGAACGGACAACGGAAACGAACAACCAGCCGACAGCACGACGGACTTGATCGGGCAAGCGGGGGGCATCCCGCCCCCCGCGCCCCCGGGACGTCAGAACTGCAGCCGGGCCGCCAGCTGGAAGCGCCGCGGGTCGTAGTAGGTCCTCGGCTTCCCGAAGGTCGAGTTGTGGAACGGCGGCTCGATGTTGTACCCGGTCTGCTTGTTGAAGACGTTGAACAGGTCGCCGGCGAGCTGGAGGTTGAGCCGCCCCTTCAGCCGGAAGTTCTGGGTGTAGTTGAGGTCGAGCTGCCAGTGCGAGTCCGTCCGGCGCGAGCCGGCCGGCTCGGCGTAGCGGTTGGTGTCGCTCGTGGACGTCGTCAGGGCTCCGGTACGGCTCGTAGCTCCACGTCTCCCACGGCTGGCCGGACTGGGCGACGAAGTAGGCGCCGACGCTCGCGTTCCAGGGCAGCTGGCGGTAGCCGTAGACCTTCAGCAGGTGGGGCCGGTCGCCGCGCAGGTCGCCGTCCTTGAAGTTCCAGAGCTGGCGGCCCGCGCCGTCGGCGATGAAGGACGAGCCGATGAACGATGTTCGCGTCGTTGACCGCCGTGGTGTTGTCCTGGTCGAAGTTGCCGTAGTAGTGGCTCCAGGTGTACGAGCCGCGGACGAAGGTCTTCTCGCCCCGCCACTCCGACTCCACGGTGGCCTCGTAGTACTTGGTGTAGGCCCCGTCGAGATCGGCGATGACGTAGCGTCGATCCGCTGCCGATCTGCGCGAGCTGCGCCGCGAGATCCGGGATGTAGAGCTCCTGGGGGATCCCCGCCGGCGGGTTGAAGGCGACGCGGGCGTTGTTGTTGGTGTCCTCCCAGAAGTGCGTGCCCTTGCGATACCGGCCGTAGAGCCGGGCGGTCCAGCGGGGGGCGAGCTCGCGGGCGGTGCCGACCAGGAACTCGTTGACCGTGCGCGGCGTCATGTCGGGGACGAAGAGCTTGCCCGACGAGGAGCCCACCGGCACCGCCGCGAAGAGGACGCCGTTCTCGTCGAACTGGGCGTCCACGAACGTCCCGGTGAGGTTGCGGTCCCAGGAGGCGGCGCGGGGCAGGGAGCTCGCCGCCGGGTTGTACCTCGCGTAGCTCGCGTAGACGGTGTCCTTCCCGTTGTAGGCCCAGGTCGCGCCGACGCGGGGCTGGATCATCTTGCTGAACGGGATCTCGTACATCTTGTACTTGTTCCCGGGCGCCGAGACGTATCCGGACAGGGTCGAGGAGTCCTCGCGCAGGCCCTGGCCGTAGAGGGTGTCCCGGCTCACGACGCGCGCCGACGTTGAAGGTCAGGTTCCTCCACTTGATCGTGTCGTTCAGCTCGAAGTTGTGGGTCCGGGACTCCGAGTGGATGACCGCCGCCTGGCCGGTCGAGCTGCTGCTGGATCCGCGCGGTGTAGTAGGCCCTCTGCCCCTCGCACGGGCGCCAGCCGGCCCCCCGGCACGGAGATCGCGCCCCACCCGTTCGAGGTCCGCAGGAGGTCCTCCGATTCCTTGAGCCACTGGTAGCCCGACGTGGATCTCGTGGATGACGCTCGTGCCGAGGGTCAGGTTGTAGGCGACCTGCGCCGCGTCGCGGAAGAAGTCGTCGTTGTCGAACTGGAGGCCGT
The DNA here is from genome assembly GCA_963697835.1 of uncultured Acidobacteriota bacterium. Taxonomy (GTDB): domain Bacteria; phylum Acidobacteriota; class Vicinamibacteria; order Fen-336; family Fen-336; genus DATBSL01. The sequence goes on from CAVOPG010000005.1 coordinate 34,696, forward strand.
AGCCCACGGTGCCGCCGCCGACGCTCACCCCGTTCTGGACGTAGCCGTACCGGTCGATGAGCGGCTGGATGAACGCGTTGTAGGCGGTCGCCCCGCTCACCGGCACCGGGACCGTGAACCGGCCCTGGGTGTCGAGGCTGTTGATGTCGAGCTGCGTGCCCGGGGCGGTGGAGACGTCGACGTCGGCCGTGTGGTCGGGCCGCCCCTGCGTCGGGTTCGCGAAGTGCGTGTACTTGAAGGTGAGCGAAGCTCTTCGGGTTGATGACCCACGAGCCGTCGGCGGTGAAGATCTTCAGGCGCGCCTCGTAGCCCGTGCCCGTGGTCGCGGAGGCGTTCGACAGCGAACTGGGCGCCCGGTCTCGACGCGCTTCGACTCCCGGTAGCTGGCGTTCAGCAGGATCGATCTGGTGGGCGTGAAGGTCAGCTTGCCGAAGCCCTCGTTCCGCGTGCTGTCGTAGCCCGGGCAGCTCGCCGTAGAGGTTGGCCGCGTTGGTCCTGCGTGTTCGTCGGGCGGTAGTAGGAGCCGTAGAAGTAGAGGCGGTCCTTGAGGATCGGACCCCCGAGGTTCGCGTTCATCCAGTCCCGATCCTGCTCGTACCGGGACTGGATGCCGCTCGTCAGGTCCGCCGCCATGCCCTTCGTCTGGAACTGATAGCTGAGCTGGCCGTGGTACTGGCTCGTGCCCGACTTGCTGACCGAGTCGATCGAGAAGCCGCCCGCCCGGTCGAAGTCCACCGCCCGGGCGCCGCCCTTGATGACGGTCACCTGGGCGATGTCGTGGGAGGCGGGCTCGGCGGAGAGCGTGCCGTACAGCGGCAGCGTCACGTTGACGCCGTCGAACTGGTAGACGTTGTCCTGACCGCTGCCGCCCGGCGCTCGGACCGCGGGTCGTGTCCTGCGTGTACTGCACGCCGGGGATGAGCTTCTGCAGGTCGCGGTACTCCTGCGCCAGCGGGCAGACCCAGGATCTGGTCGTTCGACAGCGCGCTCGCGATGCTGGCGGAGTCCTTGTCGATGATGGACGACTCGGCGGTGACCGTGACGTTCTCCGTGATGCCCGGGCCGAGGGTGGCGTCGGCGACGACGTCCTGGGCGAGCTGGACCTGGGCCTTCCGGGTCACGCTCTGCATGCCGGAGAGGTCGAACTTCACCGTGTAGCTGCCCGGGGGCAGGGCGGGCAGCCGGTACTCACCGTTGGCGCCGGTCACCGTCACGCGGGGCCCGGGCAGAACGTCGGAGCGGGCCTCGACGGTCACGCCGGGGAGGAGCGAGCCGTCCGTGGCCGTCACTCTTCCGCTGATCGACCCGGTCTGCTGGGCGATGAGCGGGTGCGGCGGAAACGACGAGAGCAAGAAGGAGGAACGAGCGAAGGACGCGCGTCGAGATCGACACCGGTCTGACCTCCTCGTGTTCGGTCGAGCGGACCCCATTGGGCGGGCGACCCACACCGCCGGGCGCTTCCGGACGACTGCCAGGCGCAGTCATTTTGAGCGGAAGAACGGGTCAACCACGCAGCCGAGTGGCGGGAGTCTACTACACGACGCGAGCGGCGGTGGCGGAGGGCGGGGGACTCGAACCCCCAAGGGCCGCGAGGCCCGGGAGCTTTCAAGGCTCCTGCCTTACCAGTTAGGACTAGCCCTCCGCGGTCGGCCTCCGGCCATTATGCGCCTCCCCGGCCCCCGCGCGGCGCGCCGAGGTGGGGGCGGAGGCGGCGCAGGACGAGCGCCACGAGCTCGGGGTCGCCCCGCGGCCAGCGGTCCTCGATGTCGAGGTCCACGAGCGGCCGGTCCACGTCCGGGAAGCGGATGCGGATGAGGGTGCGGTGCTGGTCCTCGCGCTCGTTCATCACGAAGACCCGGTCGGCCCACAGGAGCAGGTCCCGGGTGAGACGCACGGTGGCGAAGGGCGCGACGCCCGCGGAGCGGACCTCGTACCGCTCGTCGGCGCGGTAGAGGTCCTCGGCGGTCCGGCTGCGGTCGACGTTCGCGGTGCAGACGAAGAGGATGCGCTCGCGGGGAGCGGGATCGATGGCCACCGACGGCTCATTCTAAGGCCGCGCCGGTGTACACTCACGTCGAGTTGAACATCGACCGCCTGCTGCGCGACGTCGAGGGCCGGCTCACCGCCATGGACGGCGTGCCCGGCCGGGACGAGGGTCTCCGACGGGAGGTCATGGACATTCTGCGCGAGGCGATCGCCCTCGAGCGCCGGCGGCTCGACCCCGACATCGACCGTGGAGCGGGAGCGCGAGCGGCGGCAGCTCGCCGAGGAGCTGCGCAGCGCCCTCGAGGCCGTCCACGGCTCCGTGCGTCCCGACGAGGCGCTCGACGAGGTGCTGAAGCAACTCGGGCGGGTCGTGCACGCGGACTTCGCCCTGGTGGCGGTCGCCGAGCCCGGGGGCGCCCTGCGCGTCGCCGCCGTGCGAGGAGCGGAAGCGCACGGTCTCGTGGGCGCGCTTCTCGCCGACCCCCGCCTGGACGCGGCCCGGGAGGAGCGCCGGGCCGTGCGGGTGCGCGGACGCCGAGGCGGAAGGGGCCGCTGGCCCTCGCCGGCGCGCCGACCCTGCGCTCGTGGATGGCCTTGCCGCTGCTTCTCGAGGGCGAGGTCGTGGGGATGCTCGTGGCCGGCCGGAGCGCCCTCGACACCTTCACCGACGAGGAGCTGCTGCGCACCAAGGCGGTGGCCTTCTGGGCCGCGGCGGCGCTGCGTCCGGGTCCGCCAGGTCGAGCAGCTGCGTCGCTACGCGACCCTTCTCGAGCAGGTGGTGGAGGTGGACCAGCGGGTCTTCCGCGGCGAGGGCCCCGACGCGCTCTGCCCGGCGATCCTCGAGGGCGCGTGCCGCGTCGGCGCCTACCCTGGGGGGGTGCTCGTGCTGCAGACGCCGCGCGGGCCCGTCGTGGCCGCGACGTCGGGAGACGCCTTCGCGCGGGCCCTCGGCCGCCCGGCGCCCGCGGACCTGGCCTCCGCGGCCACGCTGCCGTCTCCCCGCGGCCGAGCTGCAGGACGTCGCCGAGGCGCTCGGCGTGGAGCGGCCGGACGAGCAGGTCTACCTCGTGCCTCTCGCGACCGCCGACGGCTGGGTGGGATGCCTGGCGCTCCTCGACCCGAACGGGGAGTCCCCCGAGGACCGCCTGCTCGAGGCCTACGCCTCGCGCGCGGCCGCGGCCTGGCGTCACGCCACGCTCCACCACGGCCGTTCCTGAGTCGGCATGAGCTCCCCTCCTCCGGGGGGCGTCCCCCCGCCGGGGCGCTCCACGGCCCTCCGCCGTGTCGCGCCGCTCCTGCAGGCGGGAGCCGTGCTCGCTCTCGCTCACGTCTCCGCGGCGCGCGCGATCGTGCCCGGCCTCGGGGTCTTCGCGGGGCCGCTCGGGGTGGGACTCGTCGTCCTGGGGGCGATCGCGTGTCTCGGCCGCGTCATCCGGTGGCCGCGGCTCGACGTGCCCCCGGCGAGGGTCCTCTTCGCCCTCGCCGCGGCGGTCGCCTCGGCCGTCTCTCTCCACTACGTCCAGGCGGTGGAGCCGTCCGGGGACGAGATCGACTACCTGATGATGGCCCAGAGCGTGTGGCGCGAGGGGGATCTCGACCTGCGAGACAACTTCGCGCGCGGCGACCACCTCGAGTACCTGGGGGGTTTCGACCACATGCCCGGGGGGACCCGGCGCGCGGACGGGCGCTCCTACCCGACGCACAGCGCCGGGCTCTCGGTCCTCCTCGCCCCGGCCTACGCGCTCGGCGGGCGCCGGGCCTGCGTCGTCCTGCTGGCGCTCCTCGCCGCCGGGCTCGGCCTCCTCGTGCGCGATCTCGCTCGCCGCGGCGGCGCGGACGAAGCCTCGGCGCTCGTGGCCTGGGCGGCCTCCGTGGGCCCGCCCGTCCTCTTCTACACGGCCTTTCTCTACACCGAGGTCCCCGTCGCTTTCGCGATCGCCCTCGCTCTGCGGCTCCTTCTCTTCTCACCGGGCCCCGGTGCCGCGGCGGCGGCCGCGCTCGCCCTCTCGGCGCTGCCGTGGCTCCACGTGCGGATGACGCTGGCGGCGGCGGCCCTCGGGGCCTTCGCCGTCCTGCGGCTGCGCGGCCGCGGGCGCCTCGCCTTCCTCCTCACGGCGGCGGCGATGGCCGCCGCCTACGCGGGCTACCAGTACTCGGTCTTCGGCACCTTCTCGCCCTTCGCCCGGTACGCCGGCGCGGTGCCGACCCCGATGGCGCGGGCGACCCCGATGCGCACCCTCGTCGGCCTCTTCGTCGACGGCGCGTACGGGCTCCTGCCGTACGCCCCCGTCTTCCTCATCGCCCTCGCCGGCCTGCCCCTCCTCCTCGGCCGCGTCGGACGCGAGCGCTGGGCCCTCGCCCTCGTCGGCCTCGGTGTCATCCTCCCCGTTCTCGGATGGCGCAACTGGTGGGGCTTCTCGCCCCCGGCCCGCTTCACGATCCCTCTCGTACCGGTCCTCGCGGCGGCGATCGCGGCGCGCCTCTCGGCGGCTCCGGGCCGTGGCCTCGCCCGGTGGCGATGGGGGCTCGTCGCGGCGGGCCTCGGGCTGGCCCTCCTCATGTTCGCGGAGCCGCGGGAGATGCGGATGGTGAACGGCCGCGACGGGCCGCCCCTGGTGCTCGACCTCCTGGCCGGCGAGGTGTCGCTGTCGCGCTACCTGCCGTACCTCAGCTCCCGCGCGAGCTCCGCGGCCCCGCCGTGGGAGCCGCCGGCGAGCGAGGCGCGGGTGGCGGCCTTGTGGATCGCGGCCCTCGGCGCGCTCCTGCTGCTCGACCGCCTCGCCTGCTCGCGCGACCGCGTGGACCGCTGGTTCCGCGGCTTCGCCTTGCCGCTCCTGCTCTTCCTCGCCGTCTCGATCGCGGTCGACCGCTGGGTGCGCCCGGAGGGGCCACCCCGAACTCGACCACCAGCACCCGCTACCGCTTCGTGATCCGCTCCACGCCGCCCATGTAGGGGACGAGCGCCTCGGGGACGACGACCGAGCCGTCCTTCTGCTGGTAGTTCTCGAGCACGGCGATCAGCGTCCGCCCCACCGCGAGGCCGCTGCCGTTGAGCGTGTGCAGGAAGCGGGGCTTCGCCCCGGTCTCCGGCCGGTAGCGCAGGCTCGCCCGCCGCGCCTGGAAGTCGGTGCAGTTCGAGCAGGACGAGATCTCGCGGTAGGCCTGCTGCCCCGGCAGCCAGACCTCGATGTCGTAGGTCTTCGCCGCCGCGAAGCCCATGTCGCCCGTCGAGAGGACGACGACGCGGTAGGGAAGGCCGAGGCGCTTCAGCACCTCCTCGGCGTCCGCCACCATCCCCTCGAGCTCGTCCATCGACGACTCGGCGGTGGTGAGCTTGACGAGCTCCACCTTGTGGAACTGGTGCTGCCGGATGAGGCCGCGCACGTCCTTGCCGTACGAGCCCGCCTCCGAGCGGAAGCAGGGGGTGAAGGCGACGTACTTCTTCGGCAGCTCCGCCGCGTCGAGGATCTCGTCGCGGTGGAGGAGGTGAGGGGCACCTCGGCGGTCGGGATCAGGTAGAGGTCGCGGTCCCCCGCCGACGTCTTGAAGAGGTCGCCCTCGAACTTGGGCAGCTGGCCGGTCCCGGTGAGCGTCTCCGCGGTGACGAGGTAGGGCGGGATGATCTCCCGGTAGCCTCGCGAGCCGTGCAGGTCCAGCATGAACTGGATGAGCGCCCGCTCGAGGCGCGCCCCCAGGTCCCAGTAGACGGCGAAGCGCGCCCCGGAGATCCGGGCCGCCCTCTCGAAGTCGAGGATGCCGAGCTCGGGCCCGAGGTCCCAGTGCGACTTCGGCTCGAAGTCGAAGGCGCGCGGCTCGCCGACCCGCCGGACCTCGACGTTCGCCGCGGCGTCCTTCCCGACCGGCACGCTCGCGTCGGGCACGTTCGGCACGACGAGCAGGAAGCGCTCGATCGCCGCCTTCACCTCCTCGAGCCGCGCGTCGCCCTTCTTGATGCGGTCGGCGACGCCCTTCATCTCGGCCTTCAGCTCCGAGGCGTCCTCCTTCGCCTTGCCGCGCCGGGCGATCTCCTCGCCGGTGACGCGCTGGCGGTGGCGGAGCTGCCTCCACCTCCTGGATGAGGGCGCGGCGCTCGGCGTCGAGGACCCAGGGGTCGACGCCGGCGAGGCCGGGGAAGGCCTGCACGTCGGCGAGGCCCTGCCCGCGGCCGCCAGCATGGCGAGGACGGCCTCGCGGTTCTCCACGACGAACTTCAGGTCCAGCATGACCGCGCAGGATAGCACGGCGGCTCTCGGGCTCCGGGGCGCGCGTGGTAGCATTTTGCCCGCATGGTCACGCACCAGAAGATCCGCAAGGCCGTGTTCCCGGCGGCCGGCCTCGGGACCCGCTTCCTGCCCGCCACGAAGGCGCAGCCCAAGGAGATGCTGCCCCTCGTGGACAAGCCCATCATCCAGTACGTGATCGAGGAGGCGGTGGCCTCGGGCCTCACCTCCATCATCATCGTCACCGGCAAGGGCAAGAACGCGATCGAGGACCACTTCGACGTGTCCTACGAGCTCGAGCGGCACCTCGCCCAGCGCGGGCAGACGGACGTGCTCGAGCAGGTGCGGGCGATCTCCAGCATGATCAACGTGTCCTACGTGCGGCAGGGCGAGCAGCTCGGCCTCGGGCACGCCGTGCTCCAGGCGCGCGACCTCGTGGGCGACGAGCCCTTCGCGGTGATGCTGGGCGACGACATCATCGACGCCCCCGTCCCCTGCATGCGCCAGATGCTGAACGTCTACGAGAGCTACGGCGGCCCGGTGGTCGCGGTGCAGCAGGTGCCGCGGAGCGAGATCTCCGCCTACGGTGTCATCGACGGCCTGCCCGAGGGCGACAGCGGGCGGCTCTTCCGGATCCGGGACATGGTGGAGAAGCCGAATGCCGAGGACGCCCCGAGCGACCTCGCCATCATCGGCCGCTACATCCTGACCCCGGAGATCTTCGAGGAGCTCGAGAGCACGCCCCGCGGCACGGGCGGCGAGATCCAGCTCACCGACGGCCTGCGGCGGCTGAAGCAGCGCCGGACCCTCTACGGCTACCAGTTCGAGGGCGTGCGCCACGACGCCGGCAACAAGCTCGGCTTCCTGAAGGCGACCGTGGAGTTCGCCCTCAAGCGCGAAGACCTCGGCGGCCCCTTCCGCGAGTACCTGAAGTCGCTGAACCTGTAGCCGCGAGCTCCTTCGCCCCCGCGGCCGGCGGCAGGCTTGCTCGACGTGGCCGATTGGCCTAGCATCCGTGGCCAACACACCAGGAACAACCCCGGTCAGGTGCGTGGGGGGCCCGCTTGCGCTTCGAGACCACGAATTGGAGCCTCATTCTCGAGGCGACCGCCGACTCGTCCGCGGCCGCGCGGGGAGCGCTGGCTCGCCTGTTCGAAACGTACTGGCCGCCGGTCTACGCCTTCATCAGGAGGAAGGGCCACTCCGCGGTGGACGCCGAGGACCTGACCCAGGCCTACTTCGCCCGCTTCTTCGAGAAGGACTACCTCGGCGACTTCCGTCCGGAGGCAGGCCGCTTTCGGACGTTCCTGCGGGCCTCGGTCTCGCACTTCCTGGCCAACGAGTGGGACCGCGCGAAGGCGCAGAAGCGGGGCGGCGGACAGACCCCGGTTTCGATCGACGCCGCGACGGCGGAGGAGCGTTTGCGCCTCGAGCCGGTCGACCGCCTCACCCCCGAGTTGATCTTCGAGCGGCAGTGGGCGGCGGCCGTGCTCGCCCGCTGCCTGGAGCGCTTGCGTGACGAGCAGACCGGCCCCGGGGGACGCGAGCGCTTCCTTCGGCTCAAGCCGTTCCTCGGCGGTGACGGGGCGGGTTCGGGCTACGAGAAGACCGCCCACCAGCTCGGGCTGACCGAATCGGCGGTGCGGGTGGCGGTCCACCGGCTGCGAAAGCGGTTCTGCGCCGTGCTGCGCGAGGAAGTGGGGCGCACCGTGGGAAGCCCGGCCGACGTGGACGCCGAGATCAGGTGGATGCTCGAGACCGTTCGCGGAGGGCAATAGAGCCCGGGGAGCGGAGATGGTCCCGCCTACCACGACAACCTGTCCGCAGTGCGGGACGCGCCTCGACGGGGCGTCTGCCGTGGAGGGCCTGTGCTCGGCCTGTCTGCTGTCGCTGGCGCTGTCGGAAGAGGGGGAGCCGACCGAGGCCACGCCACCCCCACGGCCAACGGCCGGGGCCGTCGGGACCCGGGTCGGCAGCCAACGCACTCTGAGCCCGGTCGCCACGGGTGTCGTCGCACCGGCCTGGGCCATGCCGGCGGAGCTGATGCGCCAGGCCGCGCGGCGGCTGCGGCTCGCCGCCCTCGGATTGGGCCTCGCGTGCGCGGTCAGCATCGTCCTCAACAACCTTATCGAAGCCGTCGGCGGGTACTCCTTTTCGAACCTGGCCATCAAGAACGTGCTTCTCGCATTCATGGTCGCGGCCTCGACCGCCATGGTGTGGTTCGCCCATTCCGGGCGTCTCATTCCGGCCCGACTCCTGAGGGTGAGCCTCGGCTACGAGATCGTCGTGGCGCTCGTGATCTCCATCAGCGACAACCTCGCGCCCCTCGAGAGCGGAGTGCCGTTCGCCCGCATCTCCTGGCTCTGCGTGTGGATCGTGATCTTCCCGCTCGTCGTCCCCGCATCCGCACGGTGGGCGCTCGTCGCCGGGTTGGCGTCGGCCTCCATGTGGCCGGTGGGGTACCTCGTCGGCCGCGCCCTCGGCAACCCGCCGGCCGCCGGGTCGACCATGGTCTTCGCCTTCCTCTCGAACTACATCGCCGCCGCGGTCGCCATGTTCACGACGATCGTGATCCGGGGGCTCCAGGAGCTGGGCTGCTACCAGCTCGTCGAGAAGCTGGACCACGGCGGCATGGGCGAGATCTGGAGGGCGCGGCACCGCATGCTGGCCCGGCCGGTGGCCGTCAAGCTGATCCGGCCCGAGCTTTTGGGGCTCAAATCGCCGGTCGAGGCCGCCGCCCTCGTCAGCCGCTTCCAGCGCGAGGCGCAGGCGACGGCCGTCCTCCACTCCGCCCACACGGTCGCCCTGCACGACTTCGGCGTGACTCCGGAGGGGGCCTTCTACTACGTCATGGAGCTGCTGGAGGGGCTCGACCTCGAGACCCTGGTCCGGCGCTTCGGGCCGGTGCCGCCCGAGCGCGCCATCCACCTCCTGGTCCAGGCCTGCGACTCGCTCGCCGAGGCGCACGCCGTCGGTCTCATCCACCGGGACGTCAAGCCCGCGAACATCGTGGCCTGCCACTGGGGCCTCAAGTGGGACTTCGTCAAGGTCCTGGACTTCGGCCTCGTCAAGGCGACCTGGAGCATGGGCGACGACGACCACCTGACCTCCGACGGGGTCATCACCGGGACGCCGGCCTACATGGCCCCGGAGGCGGTGCTCGGGGGGCAGGCCCTGGACTCCCGGGTCGACCTCTACGGGCTCGGGTGCGTCGCGTACTGGCTGCTGACGGGAGAGCGCGTCTTCGTCGGCCGCACTCCCGTCGAGGTCCTGCTCCACCACGTCAAGACGACCCCGGTCCCGCCCTCCGAGCGGGCAGGAAGGCCGATCCCTTCGTCGCTCGAGGCGCTCGTGCTCTCGTGCCTCGGCAAGGACCCGGACGAGCGTCCGGAGTCCGCGGAGTGGCTCGCTGAGCGCCTGGCCGGGTGCGAGACCGCGGGGGAATGGACGCCTGGGCGCGCGCGCACCTGGTGGGAGACGAGTCGGGCCGGAGCGGCCCCGGCCTCGCGCAGAGACAATGGAGTACCCACGACAAGCACCCCGACCGCTCTCAAGCCGGCCGAAACCGGGAGGACCGCAACCTAGCCCGCTCGCCCTCAGAATGCCCGGGCGATCGTGAAGAAGGGGAATGGCGTGCCGCTGCCCGACTCGTAGACAGGAACGACAGCGCCGAGATCCAGCGACCATCGCCCGCGGCTGAAGCGGAAGCCTCCGATGAGCGTCTGCTCCGGGAGGCCCAGTGCCGCCCCCCCGACGTAGCCTTCGAAGATGAGACGCCAGCTCCGGCCGATGGCCTTCTCCCCGCCGAGGAACAGCACGCTGCGGGAGCCTCCCGAATCCGCCACGCCACCGTAACCGTAGCCGCAGCCGACCGTCACGCCTGCATCGGCACCCCCCAGGGTGACGACACCGTAGGCGATCCCGCCCGTCTCCCCCGGGCCAAAGAGCTGGACGACGCCGACCGCGCCTTGGACACGGGTGCGAGACAGAAGCTGGATCTTGGGGGCCAGGACGACACCGCCGTCGCTGAGATCCTCCAGCGGAAGGACGCCGAAGCCTCCGACGCTGACGCGATCCGTCAGCCCCACCTCGACCGAAGGGAAGACGACCTCGGTGAGGCCCAGGGAGCCCTTCCCGCGTGGCAGGGATCGCGCGGTGGGCGCGAAGAAGAGCCGCGTCGGGCCGATGTCGTCGGTCTTCGCCGGCGTTGACTCGGCCGTAAGGACCGGGCTGGCCGGGGACGGTCGCCTTGCCGGCGTAGTCTCCTGGGCGCACAGCTCACCAGCTAAGACGGTGACGGCGAAGGCGAGGATCGAGAGCCTCGCCAGGCTTGTCGGCGGGGTGCTTTCCACGAGAACCCTCCCTTGCGCTTGCGGGGGTCGGTTTCGACCCTCACCCCTGTATGAAGGAGCGGGCGCTCCTCCGCTTCAGGGATTGGCCGCTCCGGGTGCACCGGCCCAAGCGCGAAACCGCAACCGCCCTTCTTCTTCATGAACGAGTGGGGGTGGGGCCCTCTCCACCGTCTGGGGCTTCACCGGGGAGCCAGGCCATGGAACGAACGGCGGTCCTGGGCGAGCTCGTGGACGTGGTGGCCGGGCGGGAGCCCCGGGCGGAGGAACGGGACTACCGGCCGTTTCCCGACGTCCGCCGGCGCAACGCCTGGCAGGAGCCTCTGGAGGTCCCGGCGATGGTGCGCGCGTTGAGCCTGCCGACGGGCAAGAGGGTGCTCGAGGTGGGGTGCGGTCGCGGCGTCGCTCTACCGCCCCTCGCCAGGCTCCTGCGACCGGCTCGACTCGCCGGCCTCGACATCGACGGGGCGCTCCTGGAAGAGGCCGCGGCCAGGCTCCGCGCCCGAAAGACGCGGGCCGAGCTCGTCGTGGGCGACGTGCGCGCGATGCCCTTTCCCGACTCGTCGTTCGACGTCGTCGTCGATTTCGGCACCTGCTACCACATTGCCCGTTCGCGGCAGGCCCTCGCCGAGATCGCGCGGGTCCTGGCCGAAGGGGGGGTGTTCGCGTACGAGACGCGCGTGAGCCAGCTCCTGTCGCATCCCGTGCGCGCCTTCGGGAGACGGCTGCCCTGGCACCTGGTGTCGGCGCTCGTTCCGCAGCGCGGGGCCCTGGTCTGGGCCGCCCGCTCGAAGCGCGGGCGGCCCTACTTCTTCTCGGAGCTCTTGGAGGTTCCGGAGGTGGACTCCTTCGCTCCGCCGCCGTCCTTCGCTCCGCCGCCGTCCTTCGCCCCCCCGCCGCTGTCCTTCGCCGCGGAGGGCTCGCCCTTGTCCTTGGCCGCATCCCCGGCGCCGCCCTTGTCCTTGCCGCCCTCGCCGCCCGTGGACTTGCGGGCGTAGTCGGTGATGTACCAGCCCGTGCCCTTGAACTGGATGGCGGGGGCGGAAGCCAGCTTCTCGATCGGCCCGCCGCAGGTGGGGCAGCGCTCCAGCGGTGCGTCCGAGAACTTGCGCACCAGCTCGAACGTCCCGTCCTTCGGGCACTCGTACTCGTAGAGCGGCAACTCGGGGAACCTCCGAAGAGTCCTTTCTAGCATCCGCCGGGCGGGCCGGTCAAAGGCCGGCGGCTCAGTGCACCTCGGCCCAGCTCTTGCCGAGGCGCGCGTCGGCGACGAGGGGCACGTCGAGCTTCAGGGCCCCCTCCATCACCTCCGTCACGAGCGCGCGGGCCTCTCTCCGCCTCCGCCTCCGGCACCTCGAGCAGCAGCTCGTCGTGGATCTGGAGGATGAGGCGAGAGCGCATCTTCCGCGCGGCGGAGCTCCCGGTGCAGGTCGATCATGGCCTGCTTGATGAGGTCGGCGGCCGAGCCCTGGACCGGCGTGTTCATGGCCTGCCGCTCGGCCTCCATGCGCACCGGGAAGTTCTTCGCGCGGAGATCGGGGAGTCGTCGCAGCCGCCCGAGGAGCGTCCGCACGTGGCCGGTCTCGCGCGCCTTCGCGATCGTCTCGTCGATGAAGGCGCGGACCTTCGGGTAGCGGGCGAAGTAGGCCTCGATGAAGCGTCTCCGCCTCCTTGCGCGAGACGCCGATGTCCTTGGCCAGGGTGAACGCCGTCTTCCCGTAGAGGAGCGCGTAGTTGACCATCTTGGAGATCCGCCGCTGCTCGGCCGGCGGGACCGCGGAGAGCGGGCCGAAGATCTCGCGCGACGTGCGGTCGTGCACGTCCTCGCCCCGCCGGAAGGTGTCGATGAGGGTCGGGTCTCCCGAGAGGTGGGCGAGGACCCGCAGCTCGATCTGGCTGTAGTCGGCGGAGAGGAGGAGGTGCCCGGGCTCGGCCACGAAGGCCTCGCGGATGCGCCGGCCCTCGGGGGTGCGGATGGGGATGTTCTGCAGGTTCGGGTCGGTGGCGGAGAGCCGGCCGGTGGCCGCCACCGTCTGGTTGAAGGTGGCGTGGATGCGGCCGGTCTCGGGGTTCACCATCTCGGGCAGTGCGTCCACGTACGTGCTCTTGAGCTTCTGGATCGCCGCGGTACTCCAGGATCTTCCGCGGCAGCTCGTGCACGAGGGCCAGCTCCTCGAGCACGTCCTCCGCCGTGGAGGCGGCCTTCGTCTTGGCCGTCTTCTTCCCGCTCTGCCAGCCCCAGCCGGTCGAAGAGCACCTCGCGCAGCTGCGGCGGGGAGTTGATGTTGAACTCGCCCTTCGCGAGCGTGTGGATCTCCTTCGTGAGGCTCGCGAGCTGCGCTTCCATGTCCCGGCTCATCGTCGCGAGAAGGCGCGGTGTCCACCTTCACCCCGGCCCGCTCGAGGTCGGCCAGCACCTCGACGAGCGGCATCTCCATCGACTCGTAGATCGGAGAGGAGCCCCTCCGTCTCCGAGCCTCTCCGTCATCGGCTCGGTCGAGGCGCCGCACGAGCTCGGCCTCGGCGCCCGCGGCCTGGGCCGGTGGGGATCGCCGCCGCGTCGGCCGCCGCGACCCCGTCCGTGCCGGCGGCGCGACGCTCGCCGAGGTGCTCCATGGCCAGGTCCTCGAGCGCGTAGGCGCGGCGGCCCGGGATCGAGGAGGTAGGACGCGATGAGCGCGTCGAAGGCGAAGGCCGGTCACCCGCACGCCGAGGCGCTCGAGCACGACCCGGTCGCGCTTGGCGTGGGCCGACGCCTTGCGGACAGACGGCGTCCTCGAGGAGCGGCCGGAGCGCATCGAGCGCCTCCCGGCGGCCGAGGGCCTGCGGGAGGTCGATCGACGAGTGCGCGAGGGGCACGTAGGCGGAGCGCCCGGGCGCCCACGACAGGGCGATCCCGAGGGCCTCCGCCCGCATGGCCTGTTCGCTCGTCACCACGACGCCGAGCGCCACCCGCTCCGCCTTCCGGGCCTCGGCCACGACGGCCTCGACCTCCTCCCGAGTCGTCGAGCAGCCGGTGCTCGGCCGCCACCGCCGGAGTCGCGTCGGGCGCGTACTCGCGCGCGAGGGCCTGGAACTCGAGCTCCTTGAAGAGGGCGTGGGCCGCGGCCCGGTCGGGCTCCTTGACGCCGCAGCGCTTCCAGGTCCAGCTCGACGGGGGCGTCGGTGCGCAGCGTGACGAGCTGCTTCGAGAGGAGGGCGTCCTCGCGGTGGCTCTTCAGCCCCTCGCGGTAGGCGGCGCGCTTCACCTCGTCGGCGTGCTCGAGCACCGACTCGACGGAGCCGAACTCGCGGACGAGGTCGCGCGCGCCCTTGTCGCCGATCCCGGGGACGCCCGGCACGTTGTCGACCGCGTCCCCGACGAGGGCGAGCACGTCGACGATGCGCTCGGGCGGCACGCCCCACTTCTCCTCGACCGCCTTCCGGTCGAAGCGCGTCGAGCCGCTGCCCTCGCGGCCGGGGTTCAGCACCACGACGTCGTCGGTCACGAGCTGCAGGAGGTCCTTGTCCGCGGAGACGACCACGACCTTCAGGCCCCGCGCCACCGCCTGCCGGGCCAGGGTCGCGATCGTGTCGTCGGCCTCGTAGCCGCGGCACCTCGACGACCGGCATCCGGAGCGCCTCGCACACCCGCCGGATGAAGGGCACCTGCACCGCGAGGTCGTCGTCCATCTTCGGGCGGTTGGCCTTGTACTCCGCGTACTGCTCGTGGCGGAACGTCTTCCCCGGCGGGTCGAAGAGGACGGCGATGTGCTCCGGACGCTCGTCCTCGAGGAGCTTCCGCAGCATGGTGGTGAAGCCGTACGTGGCGTTCGTGGGCAGGCCCTTGCTGGTGGCGAGGCCGCGGATCGCGTGGAAGGCGCGGTGGAACTGGCCGGACCCGTCGACGAGGTAGATCGTCTTCGCGAGAGGCATCCCGAAAGGCGATTCTGGTCCGGCGCGGCCGGCCAAGTCCAACCGCGGAGGTCTTCCGCACGGCGCCGAGCCGGCGGGGCTGACGAGGAGGCGGGGCTGACGATGCCGTACGAGGTGGTGGGGCCGGCGCTCCTCAGGGTTTCGAGCGGGACGTCGCCCCCCGCCGGGGGCGGCCGCGACCGCGGCGGCGCGGCCCGACGAACTCGCGCAGGCGGTCGTGCAGGTCGCCGATCGCCACGGCCTCGACCCAGTCCTCCAGTGGGTACGACTTCGCGCCCGGATGCACGATCAGCGTCCGCCGCAGCTTCAGGTCCTCCCGCGAGACGCGAAGGCTCTTCGTCACGGCCGGCGCGTCCGCGTACTTGAACTCGAATCCGAGGCGCTGGCCGCGCGCGAACACGAGGAGGTCCAGCTCAGCTCCTCCCTGCGTGTTCCAGAAGTACGCCTCACGGTCTCCCGTCGCGCGCAGCACCTCCTCGAGCGCGAAGCCCTCCCAGGAGGCGCCGAGCTTCGGGTGGCCCTCGAGCGCGGCGAACGACGGGATGCCGAGGAGCGTGTGCAGGAGCCCGCTGTCGCGCACGTAGACCTTCGAGGACTTGACCTGCCGCTTTCCGAGGTTCTCGAACCACGGCGGCAGCTGCCGCATGACGAACGCCCCGCACAGGATGTCGAGGTGCCGTCTTACCGTCGTGTGGGCCTCGCCGAGGGAACGGCCGATTTCCGACGCGTTCCAGATCTGCCCGTGGTAGTGCGCCACCATGCTCCAGAACCGCCGGAGCGTCGGGGCCGGCACCTGCACGCCGAAGCGACCCAGGTCGCGCTCGAGGAACGTCTGGACGAAGTCCGCCCGCCACACCCGGCTCTCTTCGTCCGAGCGAGCCAGGAAGGAACGCGGGAATCCGCCGCGCCACCACAGCCTGCGGAGGGCAACGTCGCCCACCTCCTCCAAACCGAAGCCGCCCATCGGCACGAGGGCGACACGCCCCGCGAGAGACTCGGAGATGCCTCGGACGAGGTCCGGGGAGGCGCTGCCCAGCAGCAGGAAGCGGGCGGGAAGGGGGCGGCGATCCGCGAGGACCCGCAGGACCGGGAACAGCTCCGGCTGCAGCTGGGCCTCGTCGATCACGACGGGCCCGCGCAAGGGACCGAGCGTGGTGGCGGGCTGGGCGAGGCGGCTCTGGTCCGCCGGCGCCTCGAGGTCGAAGTACTCGGCGCGGTGCCGGGCGGCGAAGGTCCTGGCCAGGGTCGTCTTGCCGCACTGGCGGGGGCCGAGCAAGAGCACCGCGGGGTTGGCGCGGAGCCGGCCTTCGACGAGCTCCAGCAGGCCGGGCCGCTGCAGAGTCTTCATCGAGCTGCATTGTGTGCGTGGCATGCTCAATTTGCAAGGACACCCTCGGGCCGGGCGCGTGCCCTGGGTCGCCGCACCCGTCCGCAGGGTCGGACTGCGCCGGTTCGGCTAGAATCCCCGGGCGATGCTCCCCCGTCTGGCGGCGGCGCTCTTCCTCGTCACCGCGCTGCGCGGCTGCCTCACCTACGAGTACGAGCACGAGGTCTGGCTCCGGGTGGACGGCTCCGGCGCCGTGAACGTCACGGGGCGGCCGGCCCTGTGGACCGCCTTCAAGAGCCTGCCTCTCGACGAGAGCGATCCCGACGCGGATGAAGAAGGCGGCCCGCGAGCTCTTCGAGCGGTCGGGCCTCCAGGTCAAGCGGATTACGGTCACGAAGCGGCACGGTCACCCATACCTCTTCGTCTCGGCCGAGTTCAAGGACGTGAACCGCATCTCCTACAGCCCCGCCTTCCCCGACCTGCGCGTGGGGCTCCGCCGCGAGGGGGGCCGGCTCATGCTCGACGGCAGCTGGCAGAGGCCGATCGAGGCCCTGCCCGGCGGGGAGCGGGACCGCGAGGGCCTGATGGCCGTGCGCTTCCACCTGCCGAGCAAGGTCTACGGTCACCGGCGGGCGGCCGACGGCGTCGAGCGCGGCAACATCCTCGGCTGGCGGCAGGAGACCGCGGAGGCCCTCGACGGCGGGCGCCTCGAGTTCGGGGCGGACATGGACGAGCGGAGCATCCTCTCCTCGACGGTGATGCTCTTCGCGGGGGCGGTGGTCCTCGCGGTCGTGCTCCTCGCCCTCGCGCTGTGGGCGGTGGTGCGGCAGGGCCGGAAGGACCTCGGGCGCGCGGCCTGACGCCGGCGGGGGGCGCCCGCGTCGTATAATCCCCCGTCGCTACCGCCCCCCTTCCCGCGCGAGGTCCCCATGAACGTCAAGCTCTCCTTCACCCCCGTCTCCCGGAACCCGGTCGACCTCCTCGCCGTCGTGCTCGACGACGAGACGACGCTCCACGAGATCGACGACGCCGCGATCTCCGCCCACGTGCAGCGGGCCGCCGCCGCCTTCCGCGACAAGAGCCTGAAGCGCGAGTACTACGCCACCCTCGAGGGATCGACGGTGGCGAAGGCCGTGGTCGTCTACTGGAGCCCGCAGCTCAAGAGCTGGAACCTCTGGGAGAACGTGAAGACCTTCACGGCGCGGGCGCTTCGCCTGGCCCGCGACTACCGGCTGGCCCGCGTGGGCCTCGTGCTCAACACGAAGGACGCCGCCCCTCTCGTGGGGAAGGCGGTGGAGGGCGCGGTCCTCGGCGCGTACGTCTTCGACAAGTACCGGCAGGAGAAGGACGACTTCTTCGCGAAGGAGGTCTCGCTCACCATCCTCGCCCACCCCGACCACCAGGCCGACGCCGAGGCGCGCAAGGCCCGCTACGCGTGGGTCGCCGAGAACGTCAACCGCGCGCGCGACCTCATCAACGAGCCCGGCAACGTGGTGACGCCGGAGTCGATCGCGGCCGCGGCCGGCGAGCTCGCCCGCGAGGTGGAGCTCGAGATCGAGGTGCTCGACCCCGCCGCCCTCCGCGCGAAGGGCTACAACGGCATCCTGCGGGTCGGGGCGGGCAGCGCCAACCCGGGCCGCATGGTCGTTCTGCGCCACGTGCCCCGCAAGGCCTCGAAGGAGACGCTCGCCCTCGTCGGCAAGGGCATCACGTTCGACTCCGGCGGCATCAGCCTGAAGCCCGGCGACAAGATGTGGGAGATGAAGGGCGACATGGCGGGGGCCGCCGCCGTTCTCTACGCCATGCGCGCCCTCGGCAAGATCCGCCCCGACGTGAAGGTGGTGGGCGTCCTCTGCTGCGCCGAGAACCTGCCCGACGCGAACGCCCAGCGGCCCGGCGACATCTTCACGGCGAAGAACGGCAAGTCGGTGATGGTGGACAACACCGACGCCGAGGGCCGGCTCGTCCTCCTCGACGGCCTGGCCCGGGCGGGCGAGGAGGGCGCGACCCACGTCGTGGACATCGCCACCCTCACCGGGGCCGTGGTGCGCGCGCTCGGCCCGAGCGTCGCCGGGGTCATGGGCACCGACCGCGACCTCGTCCGCCGGGTCATCCGCTCCGGCGAGAACCACGGCGAGCCCTTCTGGGAGCTGCCCCTCGTCGAGGAGTACAAGGAGTCGCTCAAGACGCCGTACGCCGACCTCAACAACATCGCGGCCGGCGGTCTCGCCGGCGCCATCACCGCGGGCCTCTTCCTGCGCGAGTTCGTGCCGAACGGGGCGGCCTGGGCCCACCTCGACATCGCGGGGCCGATGTTCAAGGACAAGGAGTGGAAGTACTTCGACGCCGGCGCCATCGGCTTCGGGGTGAAGACCCTCGTGGACCTCTGCGAGCGCTTCCGTGATCCTCTCGCCTGAGCGAACGAGCTTCGACCGGGTCACCGACCTCGTCTGGATCGGCTCGCGGATCGCGAGCTTCGACGACTACCGCCGCCTCCGCGCCGAGGGAATCCGGGCCTGCGTGGACATGAAGCAGGAAGGCGCCGACCCCTGGGGCTTCGAGGCCTTCCTCTGGCTCCCCACCCCCGACCACGAGGCTCCGACCCAGGCGCACCTGCGGATCGGCCTCGCCTTCCTGCGCGAGTGCGAAGCGGCGGGGATGCCGGTCTTCGTGGCCTGCCTGGCCGGGGTCGGGCGCTCCTCGACGCTCGTCCTCGCGCACCTCCTGGCCGGTCGCTTCGAGGAGGAGGGCCTCGAGGCCGCCCTCGACTTCCTGACCGCGCGGCGGCCGATCGTCCGGCCCAACCCGGAGCAGATCGAGGCGGCGCGGCTCGCGGCTTTCGCTTTCCGCGACCGGGGCTGAGCACCGGCGCCCGCCGGCGGCCACCGGAGGCTCACCGATCGGCGGGGAACGGGAGCCGGCGGGAGCCCCGTAGGCTCCTTCCGAAGACGGTCACGGCGTCGGACGAGAGGCGGAGGACGCGCATGGTCAGGGTCGACGGCAACGGCAACGGCGAGGGGCTCATCCGCGCGCGGGGGCTCGACAAGAGCTACAGGCGGGGCGGCGAGGAGATCCACGTCCTCCAGGGCTTGAATCTCGACGTGGACGCGGGCGAGTTCATCGCCTTCATGGGCCCGAGCGGTTCGGGCAAGACGACGCTCCTGAACCTCCTGGGCGGGCTCGACGTGCCCTCCGCCGGCACGGTGACGGTGGCCGGGGACGAGATCACCGCCATGTCGCGACGCAAGCTCACCGCCTGGCGGGCGCGACACGTCGGCTTCGTCTTCCAGGCCTACAACCTGATCCCGGTCCTCACCGCCTACCGCAACGTCGAGCTGCCGCTCCTCCTGACCCCGCTCTCCCGCGCGGGAGCGGCGCGAGCACGTGGAGTCGGCGCTCCGGATCGTGGGGCTCCAGGACCGCATGCACCACCTCCCGCGCCAGCTCTCCGGCGGGCAGGAGCAGCGCGTCGCGATCGCCCGGGCGATCGTGGCCGACGCCACCTTCCTGCTGTGCGACGAGCCCACCGGCGACCTCGACCGCCGGAGCGCCGAGGAGATCCTGGACCTCCTGGGCCTGCTCATCTCCGAGCGGAAGAAGACGATCCTGATGGTGACCCACGACCCGCGCGCGGCGGAGCGGGCGAGCGCCCTCCTCCACCTCGACAAGGGCGTGCTGGTCGAGGCCGGCGCGGGCGATGGAGGCGAAGCGAGCCGAGGGGGTGACGGCATGAGGTTCCTGCCGCTTCTCCTCGCGAACCTCCTGCGGAAGAAGATCCGCACGACGCTCACCATCGGCTCGTTCTTCGTGGCCCTCTTCCTCTTCGCCCTCCTCGCCGCGGTGCGAGCCGGATTCAACCAGGGCATCGACGTGGCCGGCGCCGACCGGCTCGTGGTCATCGGCCGCACCGGCCTCATCCAGCCCCTCCCCCTGCCCTACGAGGAGCGCATCCGCCGGCTCCCGGGGGTCAAGGAGGTCACCCACGCCACGTGGTTCGGCGGGGTCTACCAGGAGCCGAAGAACTTCTTCGCGCAGTTCGTGGTCGACCCCGAGCCGTGGCGCGCGATGTACCCCGAGTTCAAGGTCCCGGACGACCAGTGGCGCGACTTCCTGGCCGACCGGCAAGGCGTCGTGATCGGGGCCAAGCTCGCCCAGCGCTTCGGCTGGAAGATCGGCGACCGCATCCCGCTGAAGCCCCCGGGGTACCTGGGCGGCGGCAGCTGGGACTTCAACGTGCGGGCGATCTACCGCGGCACGAGACGCCAGGACGACGAGACCCAGATGTGGATCCAGCACAAGTACTTCTACGAGAAGGCGCCACAGTACTGGCAGGGGCTCGTGGGCTGGTACGTGGTCCGGGTGGCCGACCCGGACGAGGCGATGCGGCGTGGTGAAGGCGATCGACACGGAGTTCGCGAACTCCACCTCGGAGACGCGCACCCAGACCGAGTCGGCCTTCGCCGCCTCGTTCGTGAAGCAGATGGGCAACATCGAGTTCCTCATCCGGGTCATCGGCTCGATCGTCTTCTTCACCCTGCTCCTCGTCACCGGGAACACCATGGCGATCGCGGTGCGCGAGCGCACGAGCGAGCTGGCCGTGCTCAAGGCCATCGGCTACTCGGACCGCTTCGTGCTCTCCCTCGTCCTCGCGGAGTCGCTCCTCATCGCGGCGGTGGGGGGGAGCCTCGGCCTCGCTCGCCGGATACTGGATCACCGGGAAGGACCTCACGAACGGCATCATCCTCATGTACCTTCCCGTGGGCGGCGATCTTCGCCGGCGTGGGGGTCGCCCTGGTCACCGGCGTCCTCGCCGGGGTGCTCCCCGCCGTCTCCGCCATGCGCCTGAGCGTGGTGGACGCCCTCCGGAGGGTCTGACCATGGCCATCCCGGTCGCCTACAACCTGCGCAGCGCCAAGGAGCGCTGGACCTCGTCCGTGGTGGCGGTGCTCGGGATCGCGGGCACGGTGGGCGTCTTCATCGCCATGCTCGCCCTCGCGCGCGGCTTCAAGGCCACCCTCACCTCCTCCGGGCTTCCCCAGAACGTCATCGTCCAGCGGAGCGGCGCCGACACCGAGATGACCAGCATCGTGACTCTCGACGACGTGCGCATCGTGGAGGACGCGCCGCAGATCGCCCGCGACGCGAGCGGGCCCCTGGTGAGCCCCGAGATCGTCGTGATCGCGGCGCTGCCCCTGCGCGACACCGGCACCGACGCCAACGTCCAGGTCCGCGGGGTCACCCCCCGCGTCCTCGGCGTGCGCGACAACGTGAAGCTCGTCGAGGGCCGCTTCCTCCGGCCCGGCCTGGCCGAGGCGGTGGTGGGCAAGGGCGCCCGCCACGCCTACGCCGGCCTCGACCTCGGCGCCACGGTCCGGATCGGGGCCGGGACGTGGACGATCGTCGGCGTCTTCGACGGGAAGGGCACCGCCTTCGACTCCGAGGTCTGGGCCGACGCGAACGTGCTCGACGGCTTCTACCAGCGGCCGGTGAACATCTTCCAGTCGGCCACCGTGCGCCTGCGATCCGCCGGACGACTTCGCCGCCTTCGAGGCGACCCTCAAGGGCGACCCCCGCCTGAACGTGCAGGCGCTGCGGGAACGCGAGTACTACGAGAACCAGTCGGTGGTCGTCACCACCCTCATCACCGCCGTCGGCAGCCTCATCGCCGTGATCATGGGCCTGGGCGCGGTCTTCGGCGCCCTCAACACCATGTACTCGGCGGTGTCGGAGCGGTCCCGCGAGATCGCGGTCCTGCGGGCGATCGGGTTCGGCGGCGGCGCGATCGTGCTGTCGTTCTTCGTGGAGGGGCTGATCATCGCGTTCGTGGGCGGGCTCCTGGGCTGCCTCGCCGTGCTTCCGGTGAACGGCATCACCACCGGCACCATCAACTGGCAGACCTTCTCCCACCTCGCCTTCGCGTTCCGCATCACGCCGGAGCTGCTGGCGATGGGGATGGTCTTCGCCCTGATCATGGGCGCCCTGGGGGGCCTGCCCCCGGCCATCCGCGCCGCCCGCGCGAACGTGGCCCACACCCTCCGCGCCCTGTAGCCCCGGTAGCGGGAAACGTTGACGGGCGGGGCGGCCCGCTCTTAAGATTCGGCGTCATCCCCACAGGAGGTCGCCATGGAGACGCTCGCCGGGCTCTGGCAGCCGATCATCCTTTCCGCGGTGCTCGTCTTCGTGGCGAGCTCGCTCATCTGGAACGTCCTCGGCGCCCACAAGTGGCACATCAAGAGTCTCCCCGACGAGGCCGGGGCACGGGAGGCTCTCTCTCGACAGGGCCTCTCCCCCGGCCAGTACGCGATCCCCTACGCGGCCGGATCCGGAGCGATGAAGGACCCGGCGTTCCTGGAGAAGCTCGAGAAGGGACCCGTGGCCGTCCTCGTGGTTCGCCGGTCGGGTCGGCCCAACATGGGCCAGTTCCTCGGGGCGTGGTTCGCCTACCTGCTGTTCGTCTCCTATGTCGTCGCCTTCGTGTGCGGGCAGGCCCTGCACGTCGGAACGGAGTACCTGCAGGTCTTCAAGGTGGCGGGGACGGTGGCCTTCGCCGGATACTCCGTGAGCCAGATCCCCAACGCCATCTGGTGGGGTCGCCCCTGGAAGAGCGCCGGGAAGGAGTTCGCCGACGGGATCCTCTACGCGCTCTTGACCGCCGGCTGCTTCGGCTGGCTCTGGCCGCGGTAGGTCTACTCCCGCCGCAGGGCCTCCACGGGGTCGAGGCCGGCGGCGTGCCAGGCCGGGTAGAGACCGAAGCCGATCCCGACGCCGAGGGCGACGACCAGGGCGGCCACCAGCATCATCGGGTGGACGGCAGTCGGCCAGCTCGCGAAGGCCTGGATGAGAGCCGCGCCCACGAGGCCGAGGACGCTGCCGAGCACTCCTCCGGTGACGGTGAGGAGCGAGCTCTCGACGAGGAACTGGGCGGCCACGTCCCGGCGGCGCGCCCCGAGGGCGCGGCGGACGCCCACCTCGCGCGTGCGCTCGGCGACGCTCGCCAGCATGATGTTCATGATCCCGATCCCGCCCACCAGCAGGCTGATCGCGGCGACCGCGCCGGTCACGACGTTGAAGACGCGCTGGGTGCGCTCGCGCTGGCGCAGGATCTCGCGCGGCACGATCACCTCGAGCGGCTCCCCGCCCGTCGCGCGCCGGACGAGGGCCTGGGCGACGCCGGCCGCCGGCACGACGGCCTCGGGCGTCGCGACGCGGAAGACGATCTCGTCGACGCCGTCCGGCCGCCGGTCGGCGCCGCGGTCGAGGGCGGGGAGGGGGACGAGCACCGAGCGGTTGACGTCGCGCCCGCGGATGGCGGCCCCGCGTCCGCGCGGCGACGCCCGCCCCTCGAGGACGCCCACGACCTGGTACCAGTCGCCGCCGAGCCGCAGCGGTCTCCCCGAGGGGGCTCCCCAGCGGGAAGAGGGCCCGCGCCACCGCCGCGCCGAGCACGGCCACGCGCTTGCGGTCGGCCACGTCGACGTCGGCGAGGAAGCGCCCGCCGGCGAGCTCGAGCCGCGTCGCCTCCCGGTAGGCGGGGAAGGTGCCGATCGCGATCACGGCGGCGCTCCGGCCCCCGGCCTCCGCCGGGAGCTCCGCCACCCGCAGCGGCGCCACCGCCCGCACCGCCGGCACCACGCGCTCGAGCGAGGAGGCGAGCGGCCACGGGCAGGGCGGCGGGCGCCTTCTCGCCGGGCTCCGGGGGGCGGGGGCGCACCGTCACGGTGTCGATGCCGAGGGAAGCGATCTGCGCCAGCGTCTCGCGGCGCGCCCCTTCGCCCACCGACGACATCGCCACGACCGCGGCCACCCCGAAGACGACGCCGAGGATGGAGAGGCTCGAGCGCAGCTTGTGGAGCTTCAGGCTGCGGGCACCGAGGCGGAGGAGGACGAGGAGGGGCACGCTCTCCCCTCAGCGCGCGGGCGGGCGGGGCACCCGGCCGCTCCACACGGTCTGGCTCACCTGCGCCCACTCCAGCTCGGGGATCAGGGGCCGGCCCTCCGTGCTCCGCAGGACGAGCCGGTCGGCATGCCGCATCTTGCCGACCCAAGGGGCGAAGCTCTCCGGGGTGCGCGCGGCAAGGACCCGGCGGAAGGTGGCGAGGTCGTCCGGCGGCATGAGCGCGGGCTCGTAACCGACCACGTACCGCCACGGGGCCGTGGGCCGGCTGTAGAAGAGCTGGAAGAAGAGCCGCATGTCGTCGGTGTAGAGGACGCCTCCCGGCTCCGGGCAGGAAGGGCTCCGCCCCCGGGGCGGTCAGGGAGAGGAAGGGGCGCTCCGAGGCGGAGAGGCGCGGGCCCGGGCGTTCGCTGAGAGGACGAGCACCGCCGCGACGCCCGCGACCGCCGCCAGCGCCACCCGCGCCGGCGCCCCCGTCTCGATCCGTTTCTCGAGCACGGCTTCGACCTCGAGCGCCATCCAGACGAGGAGGGCGATCGCTCCCCAGTCCGACCAGAAGCGGATCACGAGCCAGCCGAGAAGCCAGCCGAGGACGGCGAGGGCGAGAAGGGGGCTCGTCAAGGTACCCGCCGCCCACTCGCCGCGGAGCTGTCGCCACAGGAGGAGCGCCACCGCCCCGAGCACCAGGAGCGGCGAGCCGTCGCCCGGCAGGAACTCGATGGCGAGCGTTCCCGGCGGGGCCGGCGTGCCGAAGGCGAGCACGGTGTGGAGGAGGCTCTGCCCGACGAACTCGAGAGGGTTCCCGTGCAGGAGGCCGGCGACCACGACCCCGAGGCCGAGGCCGGCGAGGAGTGTCGCCCCGAGGCGGAAACGCCCGGCGAGGAGGCAGGCGGCCACCGGCAGCAGGAAGAGGTGCCAGCTCGGGTGCATCCACGCGGTGACGCCGAGGAGGGCGGCGAGGAAGAAAGGGGCGCGGCGGCCTGGCTCCCCCGAGCCGGGACGCGCGGCGAGGAGGCACAGGACCACCAGCAGCGCCGCGGCGAGCAGGAACGGCCTTCCCGAAGCGAAGCGCGTGGGGAGGCGCGGCTCCAGGGCGCCGAAGGCCACGAGGGCGAGGGCCCACGCCTCGGGTCGCCGCATGAGGAAGGCGGCGGGCAGGAGAAGTGCCAGGAGAAGGGAAGTGATCGAGAACAGGACGAGCGCGTGGGCGTCGGCCCCCGTCGCGCGGTGCACGAGGGAGAGCAGGGCGTGCCAGCCGGGGTGGCTGTCCATCGTGACCTCGGGGCGCAGGACGAGCACCTCGCCCCACGCGCGCCCCGAGACCGCCTTCGCCGCGTGGCGCAGCGCGTCGTCGTCGGGCAGGAAGCCCTGGGCCACGATGCGCAGCGGCACGAGGGCGAGGGCGAGGACGACGAGGATCCGGGCCAGGAACGCGCTCACGCACGGCCGCTCCTCCGCTTCGATGCGCCCGTCGCGGAGGCGCACCACGCGCTCCGCACGGCGGGCGAGGGACTCGTTGTGGGTGACGATGACCACGGTGCGCCCGCGCGCGTGCAGGTCGTCGAGGAGCGCCGCGATCTCCTCGCCGGTCGCGGTGTCGAGGTTCCCCGTCGGCTCGTCGGCGAGGACGAGGCGGGGCTCGGTGACGAGGGCACGCGCGATGGCCGCCCGCTGCGCCTCGCCCCCGGAGAGCTCCGACGGCCGGTGGTCGGCGCGGGCGGCGAGGCCCACGCGCTCGAGGGCGCGGAGGGCCCGCGGGCGCCACTCGGCGGGCGAGGCGCCCCCGTAGAGGAGCGGCGTCTCGACGTTCTCCGCCACCGTGAGCTGCGGGATGAGGTGGAAGGCCTGGAAGACGAACCCGATCGACCGGTTGCGCAGGCGCGAGAGCTCGTCGTCCCCGAGAGCCTCGACGCGGCGTCCGTCGAAGAGGTGCTCGCCCCGCGTCGGGCGGTCGAGGCAGCCCAGGATCGAGAGGAGCGTCGTCTTGCCCGAGCCCGAGGGACCCATGATGGCGAGCTTCTCTCCCTCGCGGACCTCGAGGCTCACCCCGGCGAGCGCCACCACCTCCGTGGCCCCGCGCGGGTAGACGCGGGCCACGTCGCGGAGGGCGACGAGCGGAGGGGCGTCAGGACCCGGGCGCACCGCTGAAGTCCGGGAGGGCGGTCTCGGGGTCGCGCAGGAGGACCCGGTCGCCGCGGGAGAGGCCCTTCTCGACCACCACGAAGTCCGCGCTCGAGGGGCCGAGCACGACCTCGCGCGGGCGCGGGCGGCGGCCGGCGAGGTAGACGACGGTGCGGCCCTCGCGCTCGAAGACCGCCTCGATGGGCACGAAGAGCGCCTTCGCCCGCTCCTCCACCTCGATCTCGACCCGCGCGGTCATGCCCGGCCGCAGGCGCGGCTCCGACTCCTTCACCTGCACGGTCACCGAGAAGAACTTCGCGCCGCGGCGCTCCTTCTCCTCCTGGGCGAGGGTGCCGACGAGGGTCACGGCGCCGGTGAGTCGCAGGTCGGGGTAGGCCTCCACGCGCACGCCGACCTTCTGGTTGCTTCTCGACCTTGTGGATGTCGGTCTCCCGCACCTTCGTCTCCACGACCATGCGCGAGATGTCGGGGAGGATGATGAGGGGCTGGTTGGCCCAGACCTGGTCGCCCACCTGGGGCTTCCTCTGCTCGGAGCCGAAGAAGACCTCCTTGTACACCACGATCCCCGGCACCTCCGCCCGCACCTCGCAGCGCGCGAGCTGCTGCTTCGCGAGCTCGAGCCGGGCCTCCGCTTCCTGGATGCGGCTCTGGGCGGCGTCGATGGCCGCCTGCTTCTGGGCCACCCGGTAGGCGGCGGCGCTCTCGAGCTGCCGCAGGGTCTCGCGGCTCGACTGGGCGTCGGAGCGGGCCTGGGAGAGCTCGAGCGGGCGGCCGAAGTTCGCGAGGGCGTCCCGCCGGCGCTTCGCGAGGTCGAGGTCCTCGCGCGAGCGCGCCACCTGCTGCTCGGCCCGCTCGAGCTCGGTGCGGGTGATGAACCCCTCGGCGAGGAGCGGCCGGAGGTCCGCGAGCGCCGTCTCCGCCTTCTGCAGCTCCCGCTCGGCGTTGGTCACCGCCGAGGCCGCCTCTTCCTCCTTCACCCGGCCCTTGCCCTCCTGCACGTCCTTCATCTCGAGGTCGCTCTTCTCGACCCGGAGGCGCGCCGCGAGCAGCTCCTCCTGGTTCTGGAGCGCCTGGAGCTTGAGGTCCTCGCGGGTCTTCACGACGTCCGCCTCCGCCTGGGCGAGGAGAGCCTGGTTCTTCCGGATCTCCTCCTCGAAGGGGGCGGCGTCGAAGAGGATGAGGAGGTCCCCCTTCTGCACGAGCTTGCCCTCGGGGGCGAAGGCGACGATCTTGGCCTGGTTGCTCTGGATGGTCGAGGCGTACGTCACCGAGCGCAGGGCCTGGAGGGTCCCCGCTTCCGTGATCGAGACCCGGAACGGCCCCTCGCGCACCTCCGCGGAGGTCAGGTCCGCGTGGGCGCCCCCGAGAGCCCACGCGAGCAGGAGCGAGCAACCGCGCCCGCCCCGCCGACGACCGCGAGAGCGCGCCGGGGACGGCAGCGTAGGCGGCGGCGGCGAGGGCGGAGAGGTTCTCCCGCGTCCACTGCTCGCGGCGCAGCCAGGGCCGCGCCTCGCGCCCGAGCCGGGCGATCTCGCCCGCCGCGCGCGCGGCGGCTTTGGCCGGGCGGCGAAGGGAGGGGGCGATGCGGTCGTCACGGGGCGAACTCCGTCAGGACGTCGAGGGTGCCGGTCGTCCGCTTGAGGTCGAGGCGGGCGACGGCGTAGGTGGTGAGGAGCTGCACGAGCGCGCAGCGGGCGGTGACGAGGCTGCTCTCGGCGTCCACCACGTCGAAGTTGCTGCCGAGGCCGCGCTGGTAGCGCAGCACGGCGAGGCGGCGCTGCTGGGCCGCCACGTCCACCGCCTGGCGCTGCAGCGCGACGCTCTGCGCGACCTGGTCGAGGTCGCGCAGCGCCTGCCGGACCTGCTGCTCGACGTCGAGCTCCGTCTGGCGCACCGCCCGCTCCCGCGAGCCCACCTGGATGCTGGGCGACGGCGCGGCTCGCGCGCTGGGTGGACTGCTGGATCGGGTAGGACGCGCTCAGGAAGACCTCGACGCGACGGTCGCCGGCGGTCCAGGCGTCGCCGAAGGAGCCACCGTAGCCGAGCTGGGTCACGCCCACGTTGAGGTCGAGCTGGGGCAGGAGGTTCTGGGTGGCGAGCGAGGCCGCGCGCTGGGCGTCGCTCACCTGGTCGCGCGCCTCCGCGAGCTCGAGGCGGGCGTCGAGCGCCCGGCGCACGAGCGCCTGGACCGGCTCGAAGTCGTCGGCGGGGGCGGGCAGGGGGGCGGCCTCGGGCTCGACGGGGTCGGCGGGGGGCAGGGCGAGGAGCCCGCGGAAGCGCTCGAGGGCGGAGGCGAGGGCGGCCTCCGAGCGGACCATGGCGTCGCGCGCCTGCGCCGCCTGCAGCTCCGCCCGGAACACGTCGAGCTTGCTGGCGAGGCCCACCTGGAGGCGCGCCTCGGAGGACTTCAGCAGCGCCTCGGTGCGCTCGCAGGCTCTGCCGCGCCACCTCGAGGAGCTGGCGCTGGGCGATGACGCCGTAGAAGGCCGCCGCCACCTCGACGGCGAGGCGCTGCTGCGCGAGGGCGAGCGAGCGCTGCTGCCCCTGCACCGCGCGCCGGGCGTTCGTGAGCTCGAAGAAGGTGGCGTTCGGCCCGACGCCGCGGAGGAGCGGCTGGCTGAGCAGGAGCCGAAGGTCGGTCGTCTTCGGGAAAGGGGCGTCGGCCGTGGGCTCGGAGAGGTAGCGCCCGGTCGCGCTCAAGGTGCCGCCCGTCCACGGCAGCTTCTGCGCGAGGTCGACGCCCAAGACCGTCCGCTCGTCCGAGCGCTGGTAGATCGGGGTGACGGTCGGATAGAACTGGCCGACGGCGGCCTTCTCCTGCCAGCGCGAGGCGAGGAACGCGTCCACGGAGTCGAGAAGAGCGAAGTTCCGCTCGAGGGCGAGGCGCACGGCCGCGCCGAGGCTCATGGTCGGGGCCCCTTCGGTCGGGCCCACGATCCGCTCCGGGGCGTCCCCCTCCGCGAGGTCCGGCGGGGGCGGGACCTCCTGCGCCGGGGGCACGGGCCCCGGCTCCGCGGCGAGAGCCGGCGGCGTGGGGGCGCCCGTCTCGGGGGGCAACGGCTCCTGCGCGAGCACGCTTCCGCCCGCGAGGAGCAGCGACGATTGCGGCGAGGCGGGCGGTTCTCACGTCGCGATGAGGTTAGCGGGCTCTCCGGCGGGCCGTCAAATGGCGGGTTTGGCAGCGCCGCGCCGGGCCTGATAGGCTCTTCGGCCGGAGCCTACGAATGAGATCCAGGAACCTGAACGTCGCCCGCGGCGCGTCCGGTGCCGCCGCCTTTCTCCTGGCGGCCGCCGCCGTCGCCGCCGACAAGCCGCAGATCACGGTCGAGGAGCACACCCTCGCCAACGGGATGAAGTGGCTGCTCTACGAGCAGCACGACTCCCCCACCGTCGCCGCCGGCTGGACCGCCCATGTGGGCTCGGTGAACGAGCGGCCGGGGATCACCGGGATCAGCCACTTCTTCGAGCACATGATGTTCAAGGGCACGAGGACGATCGGCACGAAGAACATCGACGAGGACCTCCGGCTGATCGAGGAGCAGGAGAAGGTCCGCGAGGCGATGCGGGCCGAGATGGAGGTGATGCGGGAGAGGCTCCGCCGGGGCGAGATCGACGACCTCCAGAAGCCGGAGAGCTGGACGGATCGCTACCGCGAGCTCGACAAGCAGTTCGACGCGCTCGTCCAGAAGCAGCGCGAGATCATCGTCAAGGACCAGCTGGACCAGATCTACACGAAGAACGGCGGGGAGTTCCTGAACGCCTTCACGAACGAGGACCAGACCGCCTACTTCGTGCGGGTTCCCGCGAACAAGCTGGAGCTGTGGGCGTGGCTCGAGTCCGACCGTCTGCTGAACCCCGTCTTCCGCGAGTTCTACTCGGAGCGGGACGTGGTCTTCGAGGAGCGGCGGCTCCGCACGGAGTCCACCCCCCTCGGCAAGTACGACGAGGCGTTCAACGCGCTCTTCTGGGAGGCGAGCCCCTACAAGTGGCCGGTGGTGGGCTGGGCCTCGGACATCCCGATGTACACCCTGGCCCAGGCGAATGGCTACTTCGCCACGTACTACGCCCCCAACAACATCACCGGGGTTCTGTGCGGCGACTTCAAGGCGACGGAGGTGAAGCCCCTGCTCGAGCGCTACTTCGGGCGGATCCCGCGGGGGACGGTCGACCCGGCGCCGGTCGTGACGCTCGAGCCGAAGCAGCTCGGCGAGAAGCGCTTCAACGCCGAGGCCGAGACCTCCCCTACCGTGCGCATCTGGTGGAAGGGGGTGCCCTTCGTGCACCGGGACGGGCCGGCCCTCGACCTCCTCGCGGACGTCCTCAGCGGGCGCACCGGCCGGCTCTACAAGGGCCTCGTGCTGGGACGCCAGGTCGCCAACCAGGCCTCCGCCTCGCACGATCAGAAGAAGTACGGCGGCATCTTCGAGACCGAGGTGACGGTCAAGGACGGCAAGGAGCCGGCCGCGGCCGAGGCCGCAGTGTACGAGGAGCTCGAGACGACTCCAGAAGGAGGCGGTCCCTCCCGAGGAGCTCCAGAAGGTCAAGAACCAGGAGAAGGCCAACGCGTACCGACGGCTCTCGAACCCCACCTTCATCATGTACCAGCTCCTCGCGTACGACGCCGCCGGCGACTGGCGGACGCATCAACACCTACGCGGACCGGGTGGACGCCGTCACCGCCGGCGACGTCCAGCGCGTGGCCAAGGAGTACCTGACGAAGGAGAACCGCACGGTCGCCACCTTCCTCCGCAAGGAGGGGGCGGCGCCCGAGGACCCGGAGATGGCGAGGCTCCCGCCCGAGGCGCAGGCCATGGTCCGCCAGGCCACGAAGCAGATCGAGGGCGAGACCGACGCCGCCAAGCTGCAGCAGATGGCGGCGCAGATGCAGCAGATGGCTTCCCAGGCCCCGGCCGAGATGAAGCCGGCGTTCGACCTCATCCTGAAGAAGGCCGGGGAGCGCCTCTCGGCCCTCTCGGGCGAGAAGAAGTGAGGACCGCCATGACCCGCAGCCGTGACTGCTGCCCTGCTTCTCGCTGGCCTCCTGCCGGCGGCGCCCGCCGCCGCCCAGGCCATCCCCGACCATCCCGACAAGCTCGTCTTCCAGCCGATCGCGTTCCAGCCACCGGTGGCGAAGGACTACCGCGTCGTGCTTGAAGAACGGCATGGTCGTCTACATCGCCGAGGACCGGGCGCTTCCCCTCGTGAACATCGCGCTCACGGTGCGCGTCGGGAGCTGGCTCGAGCCCGCCGGCAAGGAGGGCCTCGCCGGCTTCGTCGGCTCGCAGATGCGCCGGGGCGGGACGAAGAGCCTGACCGCCGAGGAGCTCGACGAGAAGCTCGACTTCCTCGCCGCCCAGGTCTCGGCCGGGATCGGGCCCGTCTCCGGCTCCGCCGGCCTCAACTGCCTCTCCGACAACCTCGACGAGGCGCTCCGGATCTTCGTGGAGATGCTGCGCGAGCCGCGCTTCCAGGAGGACCGCCTCGCCCTCGCGAAGGAGCAGGCCCTCCAGGAGATGAAGAAGCGGAACGACGACTCCGCCGACATCGAGGCGCGCGAGTGGGGGGTGCTGCTCTACGGCGGAGGGGTTCTTCACGAACCGCTTCACGACCGAGGCCTCGGTGAGGTCGGTCTCCCGGGACGACCTCGTGGCCTTCCACCGGCAGTACTACTACCCCGCCAACATGATCGCGGCGGTGTCGGGCTCGTTCTCGCGGGCGGAGATCGTCCGCAAGCTCGAGGCGGCCTTCGCCGGATGGCCGTCGCCGAAGACCAGGGTCCCGCCCATCCCGTCGACGATCACCCCCGCCGCGCCCGGCGTCTACCGGGTGGAGAAGGACGTCAACCAGGGACGGGTCTCGATCGGGCTGCCCACGGTGAGGCGCGATCACCCCGACGTCTACGCGCTCGAGGTCATGAACGAGATCCTCGGCGGGAGCGGGTTCACCTCGCGCATCACGAAGACCGTCCGGTCGGACGAGGGGCTCGCCTACTCCGCCGGCTCCGGCCTCGCTCCCGGCGTCTTCTACCCGGGCCGCTTCCGGGCCTCCTTCCAGTCGAAGAGCCGCTCGGTGCCGTACGCCACGTCGCTCGTGGTGGGGGAGATCCGGAAGATGCGCGAGGAGGCGTGACCGCGGAGGAGCTGGACACCATCAAGAACAGCCTCGTCCAGACCTTCCCCTCGAGCTTCGCGTCGAAGGCGCAGTCCATGGCCATCTTCGCCTCCGACGAGTACACGAAGCGGGACCCGGCCTACTGGGCGACCTACCGCGACCGCATCCGGGCCGTCACCGCGGCCGACGTGCAGCGGGTCGCGCGGGAGCACCTCATCCCCGAGAAGATGATCGTGCTCGTGGTGGGCAAGCAGGCCGAGATCGACCTCGGGGACGAGAAGCACCCGGTGACGCTCGAAGGCGCTCGCCCCCGGGGGCAAGGTCACGGTGCTGCCGCTCCGCGACCCGATGACGATGAAGGCCAAGTAGGGCCGAGACGCGCGCGCACACTCTTGAAGGAGGGACGCGGCCCCGGGGAGTAGGCACCGGGGACTGTGAGAGGGGGAGCGCCCGGGGACTGGAGCGCCCTCAACGGCCAGGCTGAGTCCAGCTTTCCTGTTCAGGGGGGGCTCCGCCCCCCCTAACCCCCCCGGGTTGCCTATCTACAGCTACAGGGATGCGAACGGCAAGACCGGTTTACTTCTGGAAGGCCTTTACGAAATCCTTCAGCAACAGGGGGTTGTTGCTCTTGACCTTGCCGGTGAGGAAGTCCGTCGGACCGAGGTCGTGCTCCCCGTTCCAGACGTCGAGGAAGAGCTCGGCCGGCCCCTTGAAGAAGCAGTCGGCCTCCTCGTTCTTCCCCTTCTTGACGTCGCACTTCTCCTTCGTGATGCGAACGGTCCACTTCTCGTCGTCGCCGAGCGAGAAGTAGTAGCTGCGCTCGGCCTTGACGTTGGCCTTGTTGAACCGCTTGCAGAGGCCCTTGAAGATCTTCTCGACCTCGCTCACGCCCGCCCCTCCTTCTGCGCGCGTGGCAGCTCCCGGATGTAGTCGTCCACGAGCTTCCGCTGGGCCTCCTCGGTGAGGGAGGACTTCACGATGCGGGAGGCGGCCTCGACCGCGATGTCGGCCACCTCGGCTCGCAGCTCCGCGATCGCCTGGTCCTTCTCGCGCCCGATCTGCTCGCTTGGCGCGAGCCAGGGCCTGCTCGGCCTCGGCCCGCGCCTTGGCCGGCGAGATCGGCGCGCACCTGCTCGGCCTCCTTGACCGCCTTCTTGAGGATCTCCTCGCGCTCGCGGCCCGCGCCCTTGCAGCATCTCCTGGTGCTGGGCGAGGAGGTCCTTCGCCTCCGCCGCCGCCAGCTGCGCGGAGTCGACCTGCTCGCGGATCGTCTTCTCGCGCTCGTCGACGATCTTGAGGAGGGGGCCCCAGGCGAACTTGCCGAGGATCCAGGCGAAGAGCACGAAGACGACCACGGTGGCCCACAGGAGCGTCGACGTCGACGCTCAGGAGCCCGCCCCCCCCGGCCGCGGCCAGGACGAGGGGAGGCGCAATCGGCGTGAGCATGGGCAGCCTACTTGATCGCGAGCAGGATGGTGACGATGAGCGAGAAGAAGGTGACGCCCTCGATGAGGCCGGCGGCCACGATCATCGCGCCGCGGATGTCGCCGGCGGCGTTGGGCTGGCGGGCGATGCCCTCCATGGCCGCGGCGGCCAGCCGGCCGATGCCGGCGGCGCCGCCGATGATGGTGAGGCCCGCCCCGATGCCGGCGGCGAAGTACGCCATGACCTTGGGATCCATTGTGGCTTCCTCCTAAGCGTGTGCGAGATGTCTCACGGGAATCAGTGCGCGGGATGCGCGTACATGCCGATGAAGATGGCGGAGAGCAGGGTGAAGATGTAGGCCTGGATGAAGGCGACCAGGACCTCGAGCAGCATGATGAAGAGCGAGAGCAGGATGGAGACCGGCGCCATCGCCACCCCGCCCATCCAGCTGATCTCGCCCATCAGCGAGATGAGCAGGAGGAGGGTGGTGATCACCATGTGCCCGGCCAGCATGTTCGCGAAGAGCCGGATCATGAGGGCGAAGGGCTTCGTGAACATGCTCAGGATCTCGACCGGGACCATGATGGGCAGGAGCCACAGCGGGAAGACCGGGCGGGATGAGGTTCCGGAAGTGCCCGGCCACCCCGTACCTCGAGATCCCCGCGTACTGCTGGGCCGCGAAGGAGACGAGGGCGAGGCCCATGGTCACCGCGAGGTTGCCGGTCGAGGTGGCGGCGAAGGGCATGAGGCCCAGGAGCGCGGCCACCAGGATGAAGAAGAAGAAGCTGCAGAGGAGCGGCGTGAACCGGCGCCCGTCCCCGTGGCCGATGTTGGGCTCGGCGATCTCGTCGCGGACGAAGAGCACCAGGCCCTCGACGGCGGCACCGAGCCCGCGCGGGATCTTCCCCCCGCGGTAGCTCCGCACCGCGAGCTGCGCGAGGAGGATCACGAGCACGGCCGCGAGCAGGAGGAAGACGAGGTGCTTCGAGGGCAGGACGAGCGGCCCGATCTTCAGGGGCACGTCCGTCACGTGGTGCATGATGACGGCCGAGGGGCCCTCGTGCCCGGTCTCCGCCCCGTGGCCAGGCTCTCCCGCCGCCTCCGACGCCGGCGCCTCGTCTCGCTTCGGTCACGGTGGGAGCCGGG
This sequence comes from uncultured Acidobacteriota bacterium, assembly GCA_963697835.1. Lineage (GTDB taxonomy): Bacteria > Acidobacteriota > Vicinamibacteria > Fen-336 > Fen-336 > DATBSL01. The sequence continues at coordinate 69,211 of CAVOPG010000005.1, forward strand.
CTCGCCACCGGAACGGGAGCGGCCTGCAGCAGCAGGGCCAGCAGCAGAGCGCTCATCGGCCCACCTCCCCGGCCCCGGATGGGGCGGCGACCGCACCCGTCTGCCGGTGGAGGATCGAGAGCTCCATGGTCAGGAAGAGGACGAAGTAGGAGAGGAGTGAGGCGGCGAGCGGCAGCTTCGGCAGGCCCAGCCACAGGACGCCCGCCACGACCGCGGCGAGCATCAGCGCCATGCGGCCGACCATGCCGCCGAGGACGGCGCCGAGGAACGCGTTCGTGGACCGGCGAGAAGACCACCGGACGAGGGCGTGAGCGGCGAGAGTGTTGGCGATCGCCAATGCTCCGCCGAAGGCCGCGGCCCAGCGCGTGGGGGCGTCCGCCCGGCGGAGCGCCACCGCCCACGCGAGGGCGAAGGTGGCCGCCGCGACGCCGAGAACGAGGATCGAGTACCGGGCGAGGCTCAATGCTTGGGGTCCGCTGGTCGCTTGTCTAGTACCGCAACGGTCTTGAAGAAGTGATAGAGCGCCGCGCCCACCCCGAACGCTCCCCCGAGGAGCAGGAACGCCGGGCGGGTCCCCAGCCGGCGGTCCAGCCAGTAGCCCCCGCCCAGGCCCGCGAGCACGGTGACCGCGAGGGTCGTCCCGAGCCCCAGGAAGGGCGCCGCTTCGCGCAGGGCGCGCGTCCAGTCCCGAGCGTCTCCCCCGGAGGCTCGAGGCCGCTCAGGCGGGTTCGATCGGGACGGCAACAGCCCGAAACGGTATCACACGCCCCGAGACCCGGCAAGAAGCCCTAAGCGGCTGAGTCAGTTACGGATCACTCGCTGGTGGGCGGCGGGACGGTGGGAGGCCCTGTGGCCGCCACGCGGAGGACGTCCAGTCGGTAGATCCGGATCGCGGAGAGGACGAGCGAGAGGACCACGGGCCCGATCAGGAAGCCGAAGACGCCGAACGCCAGCACGCCGCCGATGATCGACAGGAAGCCGAGGAGCGGGTGGATGCGCGGCCGACCCGCGGAGCAGCATGGGCTTGACGACGTTGTCGCTGCCGCTCACGATCACGGCGCTGTAGACGAGAAGCCCGATCGCGGGGCCGGTCCGGCCCTGCAGCGCCAGGTACACGCAGGCGGGGATCCAGCCGAGAGGCGAGCCGACGAGCGGGACCGTGGCCGCGAGGATGACGGCCGTCCCCCAGACGAAGGGCGACGGCACGCCGAACATCATGAAGCCGATCCCGGCCAGGATCCCCTGGAGGACCGGGACGACGATCACCGCCTGGAGCGCGCCCTTGATCGTCCGCTCGAGGTGGTCGAAGATCTGGTGCTCCTGCTCCTCCGAGAATGGCGACACGGGGCGCAGCTCGGCCTTCAGCCGCCCGCCGTCGCGCAGGAGGAAGAAGAGCATCAGCAGGAAGAGGCCGAGATCCACCACGGCGTGGGTCACCCGGCCGAGGACGTTCTGGAGGAGGCCGTTGGCCCCGCCCGCGAGCTGCGCGAGGCCGCCCGACAGGACGGGCGCGACCTGGGCCTGGAGCCAGGCGATCCACGTGCGCAGGCCCGGGTAGCGATGGGGCAGCTGGTCCCAGAAGCGCTGCAGCTCCTCGGGGCCGAGGAGCGGCTGCACGCGGATCCACTCGAGGAAGACCGCGGTCTGGCGCGCCAGCAGGAAGAGCGAGGTGAGCACCGGCACGAGGATCACGACCGTCGTCACGAGGACGAGCAGGACCGCGGCGAGGCTGGGCCGGCCGCCGAGGGCGGCGGCGAGGCGCTTCTGGAGCGGGGCGAGGAGGAGGGACACGCAGGAGGCCACCGCGAAGACGAGGAGGAACGGCCGGAAGACCCAGAACGCGAGCAGCAGGATGACGGCGAGGGCCAGGAGGAGCGGGATGAGGAGGTCGCGGCGACGTCTCTCGGGCATCAGCCGCGGCTCACACCGTCGGGCAGCTCGTTCCGGTCGGTCTCCCCCGGCCGGCGCGGGAAGTGGCGGGCCAGCTCGTCGCCGATCGCGCGAACGCCGGCGACGATGCCCTCGGTGAACCGGCCGGCCCGGAACTCGTCGCGAACCGTCTGCGCCACCCCCGCCCAGAACTCCTCCCCGCAGCGGGAGTGGATGTCGCGGTCGCCGATCACGGCGATCGCCCGGCTCTCCGGCGCGACGAAGAGGAGGACGCCGTTGCGCTCGTCCGTCTTCGTCATCCCCAGCCGCACGAACACGACGGCCGCCTCGGCTCGCGGGTCCTCTACCTCGCGCTCGGCCACGTGGACGCGGATCTCGCCGCGCGAGCGGCCCTCCGCCTCGCGGATGGCGGCCACGATCCGCTCGTCGTCGAGAGACGCCACGAACGCGTCGGGCTTCATGCTCCCCCTCTCACCAGCTGCTCGAGGCGCCGCCCCCCCCGAAGGAGCCTCCGCCCCCCGAGAAGCCGCCACCGCCGCCACCACCACCGCCGCCGCCCGACCAGCCGCCCCCGCCCCACGAGCTTCCGCCGCCCCAGCCGCCCCCGCCCCCGCGCCACCCGCGGGAGCCGTAGGTCCGCCCCGCCTGGGCGTTTCGCGAGGCCTGCGAGGCGAGCCAGACGAGGAGGATCACGAAGAACGCGATGAGGAGGAGGGGGACGATGGGGACGCCCCGGCTTCGGCTTGGGCGGAGCCTTGTACTCCCCGCGGGTGGCGGCGACGATGCCGTCGATGCCGGCCTCGAGGCCACCCGTCCAGTCCCCGGCGCGGAAGCGCGGGCGGACCTGCTCGTCGAGGATCCGGCCGGCGAGCTGGTCGGGCAGCGCGCCTTCCAGCCCGTAGCCGGTCTCGATCCGCATCTTCCGGTCGTCGACGAAGACGAAGAGGATGGCACCGTTGTCCCAGTCCTTCCGCCCCACCCGCCACGACTGCGCGGTGCGGACGGTGAAGTCCTCGAGCGACGGCGAGGGCAGGTTCCTGAAGACCGCCACCACCACCTGGGTGGAGGTCTCGTCGGCGAGCTGCCGGAGCTTCGCGTCGAGCCGCTGCGCGTCGGCGGCGGAGACGACGCCCGCGTAGTCGTTGAAGTACGCCGCCGGCGGGGGCGGCAGCGTCTCCGCCGACACGCCGGCCACCACTCCGGCCAGGAGGCCGGAGACGACGAGCGCGCTCAGGCCAGCGCGCACCACGGCTCCCGGGGACGCCCTACCGCTGCTCGGCCGGCGCCGGCGACGCACCGAAGTTGAAGTTCACGCTCGGGGCTTTTTCGGAGCCGACCGCCCCCTTGAAGTAGGCCTTCTCCTTCATTCCGAGGAGGTTCGCGAAGACGACCGCCGGGAAGCGCAGGCGGCCCGTGTTGTAGTCTTGCGCCTTCTCGTTGTACCGGCCCCGCTCGACCGCGATGCGGTTCTCGGTGCCCTCGAGGGCGACCTGCAGGTCGCGGAAGTTCTGGGTGGCCTTGAGCTCCGGGTAGCGCTCCACCACCACCATGAGGCGCGAGAGGGCGCTCGAGAGAGCGTCCTGCGCCTGCTGGAAGCGGGCGAAGGCGGCGGGGTCGTTCGGCAGGTTGCCGAGGTTGACCTGGCCCACGCTGGCCCGCGCCTTGATGACCTCCTCGAGAGTGGACTTCTCGAAGTTGGCCGCGCCCTGCACGGTGGAGACGAGGTTGGGGATGAGGTCGGCGCGGCGCTGGTACTGGCTCTCGACCTGCGCCCACTGCGCGTCGACGGCCTGGCCGAGGCCCACGAGGTTGTTGTAGGTGCCCATCGCCATCATGCCCACGACGAGGGCGACGACGACCAGCACCCGAGGCACCCGAGCCCGAGCCACTTCATCATGGGAGCTCCTCCTTGAGGGCAGCCTAGCCCATCCCCCGATGGCCGTCCAATCTTCCGGGTGTGGGGGGCTGGCCGTCAGCGGGCCGGCGCGGGGGCGACGGCCGGGTCGGGCTCCGCCTTGGGAGTCGCGGCGAGCGCCGTCCCCGGCCCGAACTTCGCGGGCTGGACGAGCGCCGCCACCCTCGCCGCCGGCTTGTGCAGGAAATCCAGGAAGGGCTTCGGGTAGATGCCGATCCAGAAGCAGAGCACGACGAGCGGCACGAGCGTCGCGAGCTCCCGGCCGTTCAGGTCGGCGAGGCCCTTGTTCTCCTCGTGGGTCACCTTGCCCCAGAAGACGCGCTGATAGAGCCACAGCAGGTACGCCGCGCCGAGCACGACGCCGGACACCGCCCAGTAGGCCCAGACCCGGTTCGCGGCGAACGCCCCTTGCAGGATCATGAACTCGCCAACGAAGCCGTTCAGGAGCGGCAACCCCATCGAGGCGAGGAAGATGACGAGGGTGAAGGTCGCGTAGACCGGCATCACGTGGGCGAGGCCCCCGAACGCCGCGATCTCCTTCGTGTGCCGGCGCTCGTAGATGAGCCCCACGATGAGGAAGAGCCCGCCGGTGGAGAGCCCGTGGTTGACCATCTGGAGGACGCTGCCCTCGAGCCCGAGCGGGTTGAGCGCGAACATCCCGAGCATCACGAAGCCGAGGTGGCTCACCGACGAGTAGGCGATGAGCTTCTTCATGTCCTTCTGGACGAGGGTCACGAGGGCGGCGTAGACGATGCTGATGATGGCGAGCGTCACCATCCACGGCACCGCCTCGAGGGTCGCCTGGGGCAGGAGGGGCAGCGAGAAGCGGACGAAGCCGTAGGTCCCCATCTTCAGGAGGACGCCGGCGAGGATGACGGAGCCCGCGGTGGGGGCTTCGACGTGGGCGTCGGGGAGCCAGGTGTGGAACGGGAACATCGGCACCTTGATCGCGAAGCCGAGGAAGAAGGCGAGGAAGACCCAGAACTGCAGACCCGGCGGGATCCCCATCTGCACCCAGACCGTGTAGTCGAAGCTGCCGGTCGACTCGAACCCCGGCAGCTTCTTCGCCTGGAAGTAGAGGGCGAGGATGCCGAGCAGCATCACCACGGATCCAAGGAGCGTGTACAGGAAGAACTTGATCGCCGCGTACAGCCGCCGCGCGCCGCCCCAGATCCCGATGAGGAAGTACATCGGGACGAGCATCACCTCCCAGAACACGTAGAAGAGGAACATGTCGAGGGAGCAGAAGACGCCGATCATCCCGACCTGGAGGAGGAGGAGGAACACGTAGTACGCGCGCACGCGCTCGGTGATCGCGGTCCACGAGGAGAGGATGGCGATCGCGCCGAGGAGCGTCGTGAGCAGGATGAGGAGCGTGCTGATCCCGTCCACCCCGAGGAAGTACTGGACTCCGATCGACGGGATCCACGGGCCTTTCTCGACGAACTGGAAGCCCTCTTTCCCGCGGTCGAACCAGAACCAGAGGGGCAGGCTCACCACGAATCCCAGCAGGCCGAAGCCGTTCGCCACCCAGCGCACCGCGCTCTCCCTGCCCTTCCCGGAGAAGACGGGCAGGAGGAGGACGAGGGCGCCCACGAGGGGCGTGTACGTGATGACGGAGAGGAGGTGCTCCCGATAGAGATCCATGCGGTTCGATGCCCCTTAGTACAGCCCGAGGAAGAAGCGGCCGGCGGCGATCAGCAGGAAGAGGCCGATCAGCATGCTGAGCGCGTAGTGCTGGACGAGGCCGTTCTGCACGGCCCGGAACGCGTAGCTCAGGTTGTCGAGCAGGAACGCGGCGAAGTTGACGGCGCCGTCCACCACGAAGCGGTCCCCGAGGTTGGACGCTTTCCCGATGACGTCGCGCACGCTCCAGGCCACTCCGTTGACGCCGAGACCCGGGCGCACCTCGCCGTCGCCCCCGTCCACGACGAAGCGGTCGTTCGCGAAGAGCGCGTTGCCGCCGCCGATGGCGAGGCCGCGGACGAAGACGGCTCCGTAGACCTCGTCCACCCAGTACTTGTTCAGCAGCGTCCGGTAGGCGCCGGGAAAGGACTCGGCCAGGCGGTTCGGGATCTCGAAGGCACCCCGGTAGAGGCGCATCGCCACGAGGATCCCGGCGAGGGCGACGAGGACGCTCAGGCCCATGAGGGCGAGCTCCATGCCGTGGCCGGGGACGGGTGCCTTGAACACCTCGTCGAGTGCTATGTGCGCGTGCTCGAACGCAGGCTCCATGAAGCCCTCGATGACGTTCGGCACCCCCACGAGGTGGCCGATCACGGCGGGCACGCCGAGGAAGCCGGCCAGGATCGAGCCCGCCGCCAGCACCTGGAGCGGCACGATCATCGTCTTCGGCGACTCGTGGACGTGCTTCGCCTGTTCCTCGGTGCCCCGGAAGCCGCCGCCGAACGTCATCCAGTAGAGCCGGAACATGTAGAAGGCGGTGAGGGCCGCCGCCAAAGCACCTGCCCCCCACACCCACCGCCCGTAGCCGCCGACGCGGTAGGCCGACCAGAGGATCTCGTCCTTCGAGAAGAACCCGGCGAGGGGCGGGATGCCGGCGATCGCGATGCAGCCGACGAGCATGGTGAGGTGCGTCCACGGCAGCTTCGCCTTGAGGCCGCCCATCCTCCTCATGTCCTGCTCGCCCGACATCGCGTGGATGACCGAGCCCGAGCCGAGGAAGAGGAGGGCCTTGAAGAAGGCGTGGGTGAAGACGTGGAAGATCCCGGCGCCGAAGGCCCCCACCCCGCAGGCGAGGAACATGTAGCCGAGCTGGCTGACCGTCGAGTAGGCCAGCACGCGCTTGATGTCGTTCTGCACGAGGCCGATCGTGGCCGCGAAGATCGCGGTGGCGGCGCCGACGACCGCCACGGTGGCCATGGCGTTCGGGGCGTGGGCGTAGATCGGGGCCGAGCGCGCCACCATGTACACACCGGCCGTCACCATGGTGGCCGCGTGGATGAGGGCAGAGACCGGAGTCGGGCCCTCCATCGCGTCGGGGAGCCAGACGAAGAGCGGGATCTGGGCGCTCTTGCCCACGGCGCCGACGAACAGGAGGAGGCCGATGAGCGTCAACGTCCCGCCCCAGGCCCGGTCCACCGGCATCTCGGAGACCGCGGCCATCACCGGCCGGAAGTCGAGAGTCCCGAACGTGACGAAGACGAGGAACATGCCGGCGAGGAAGCCGGCGTCGCCGATGCGGTTGACGATGAAGGCCTTCTTCCCGGCGTCGCTCGCGCTCTGCTTCTCGAACCAGAAGCCGATGAGGAGGTACGAGCAGAGCCCGACCCCCTCCCACCCCACGAAGAGGACCGCGTAGTTGGCCCCCAGCACGAGGGTGAGCATCGCGAACATGAAGAGGTTCAGGTACGACATGTACCGGGCGTAGCCCGGGTCGTGGCCCATGTACCCGATCGAGTAGACGTGGATGAGAAAGCCGACGAAGGTGACGAAGAGGACCATCACGGAAGAGAGCGGGTCGACGAGGTACGCCCATTCGATGGTGAAGGGGGTCGCTCCCGAAGCACCGTGGACGGCCGTCTCGGTTGCGCCTCCCGGCAGCCACGTCCAGAGCGTCTCCACGGTCGCGTGCCCGGGCGCGCCGTGGGCCAGGACGACCGCCGCGACCGCGACGAGGAACGACAGGAGGACCGTCCCCGCCGCCACCAGGCCGATGACCGGGCTCGGATGCTCCTTCCGACCGAGGAAGCGGACCCCTATCGTGAAGTTGAACAGGAAGCCGAGGAGCGGCAAGAGAGGGATCAGGAAGAGGTACGGGCGCATGTCACCCCACAGGCCGACGAGCCGCGCGGATCATATTTGATGGCTCGGAAGACCGTCAAGCCGAGCGGTGGCATCGTCTTGGGCGCTACGGGGTGGGTCGCCTCAGTGCCCCGTGCGTCCCGCCAGGAGGTCCACGGCGTGCGGCAGCAGCGGCAGGAGGGCGGCGAGACCGCTCCTCACGCCCTTCGGGCTGCCGGGGAGGTTGACGATCAGGCACGCGCCGAGGAGCCCGGCGCGGCCGCGGGAGAGCGGGGCGAGGGGAGTGTCGGCGAGGCCGCGGTGGCGGAGGTGCTCGGCGATGCCGGGAGCCTCGCGCTCCAGCACGTCGAGCGTCGCCTCCGGCGTCACGTCGCGGGCGGCGAGACCGGTCCCGCCGGTCGTCACGACGAGCGCCGAGGAGGCCGCCGCCTCGCGCAGGGCGGCGGCGACCTTTGCGCGTACGTCGGGCACGACCGTGGGCACATCGACCTCGAACCCGGCCTCGCGGAGCAGCTGGCACGCCTCGGGGCCGGACGCGTCCGCGCGCTCCCCCCGCGCGCAGGAGTCGCTCACCGTGATGACCGTGGCGCGGGGCATCAATGCCTCCTCGGCGGGACTGCGGATTCCTCGTCGGCCGGCAAGACCGGAGCTCCTCGGGATGACACCGCTCGTTTGACGGTGCCGGACGGCGGCACCTATAGTGGAGGATAGGCAGTCCGGCGGGGGTCCCGCAACCCGGCAGGGTAACGGAGAGCGATCATGTCGGCCCTGACAGTGGCGGCGTTCCTTCTCGGGCAGGCGGCTCCGGCCACCGCTCCCGGGACGGAGGTGCGAGCCCTCACGGTGACCCTCCTCGACGAGAAGGACCGCGAGGTCACGGACGTCTCCGCCGCGGACGTCGCCGTCGTCGAGAACGGCGTCTCGCGCGACATCACGTCCTTCAAGCCGGACCGCCGACCGCTCTCGGTGGCTGTCCTCGTCGACACGAGCGCGGCGATGGGCTCGTCCTACCGTTTGAACGTCGTGGAAGCGGTGGTGGGCCTGGTGTCGCGCCTCCCCGACGGCACGCGCTACGCCCTCTGGACGACCGGCGACCGGCCGACGAAGCTCGTGGACCTTACGGACGACCGGGGGGCCGCCGGCAAGGCGCTCCGGCTCGTGGCGCCGCAGGGCGGCAACTACATGCTCGACGCGTTCTCCGAGGCCTCGACCGATCTGAAGAAGAACTCGCGCGAGGGCGACCGTGCCGCGGTGGTGGCCGTCACGGGGACGGGGCCGGAGTTCAGCTACCGCGACAGGTACCGGGCGGCGGAAGAGGCGGAGAAGAACGCCGAGCTCTTCCTCTCCGTCGAGATCGACTCGGGCGACGCCGATGCTGACGCGCGCGTGAGCCTGAGCTACGTGATGGAGCGGCTGGCGCGCGCCACGGGCGGCCGCTACGACAACATCCTGTCGGCCATGGGCACGGATGGCGCTCTCAGGAAGCTCTCGGCGCACCTGCGTTCCGGCTATCGCCTCGCCTACGCCACGGTTCCGGATCTCAAGAAGCGCAGCCTCGACCTGAGCGTCGCCCGCGTGGGCACTCGGGTCCTCCTCCCGCGCACCTCGTCGCGGGAGGCTTCCCCCGCGAGCCCTGACCGGCCGCCGGCCTGATCCGATGAACCTGATCCGATGAAGACGAAGAAGGCACCGCTCCTCCTCGCTCTCGCCCTCGGCGCCGCCACCGCGCCCCCGCCGCTCCGCGCCCAGGCCCGGCCGCAGGCCCCGATCTTCGGCACCGGCATCGAGATCATCAACCTGAGCCTCTCCGTCACCGACCCGCAGAACAACTTCGTGACCGACCTCGGCCAGCGGGACTTCGCCGTATTCGAGGACGGGATCCGGCAGGAGCTCAGCCTCTTCACCCACGAGAACCTGCCGATCTCCCTTGTGCTGATGATCGACGTGTCGGCCTCGATGGAGGAGAAGCTCGCCACGGCCCAGACGGCCGCGATCCGGTTCACGAAGACGCTGCGGGTGCAGGACCTCGCCCAGATCGTCCAGTTCAACGATCGGGCGACGACGCTCCAGCCCTTCACGAACGACCTCGCCGCGCTGGAAGTGGCGGTCAAGAAGACGGAGGCCTCGGGCCCGACCGCCCTCCACAACGCCCTCTACATCGCGCTCAAGGACCTGATGCGGGACAAGAAGGCGGCGGAGCTCCGGCGGCGGGCCGTCGTGCTGCTCACGGACGGCGAGGACACCGCCTCGCTCGTCACCGACGACCAGGTGCTGGATCTCGCGAAGAAGAGCGAGATCAACATCTACGCGATCAGCCTCCGATCGAGCCGCGCGCACGAGCGCGACCGGCAGGCGTTCAGCCAGGCGGAGTACCTGGTGAACGCCCTCACCCGCGAGACCGGGGGCCGGGCCTACTTCCCCGCTTCGATCGGCGAGCTCGACTCCGTCTACGACCGGATCGCGGAAGAGCTGCGCACGCTCTACAGCGTCGGCTACGTCTCGGCGAACACCCGCCGCGACGGCAAGTGGCGGCGGATCGTCGTGCGCGTGCCCGACCGGGAGGGCATCAGCGTCCGCCACAAGCTCGGCTACTACGCGCCGCGGGGGTGACATCCCGAGGAGCACCGGTCGTGCCGAGCGACGAGGGACTGCCATCTGACGGTCATGATCGGGCCGAAGAGATGGCGGATCCCTCGCCCGCCGGCCGGGAACCGGGCTCGGGATTGCATCAGAACCCGAACCAGAAGTGGATGCGCGGACGGGGCGGGCAGTAGCGCGGGGGCGGCGGCGGGTAGTAGCCGTACCCGTAGCCGTAAGCCGCACCCCCGTAACCGTACCCGTAACCGTAGTAGCTGTCGTCGTAGTAGCCGTACGGCACCGCGTTGTAGCGGTAGGGGCGGGGCGTGCGGTAGCCGTAGCCGTAAGAGCCGTGGCTCGAGCGGTGGCCGTAGTAGCCGTGGGCCGTGGGCCGGTGGCCGCCGCCGGAGCGGTGCCGGCTGCCGGCCTCGGTGACCGGCGGGGCGAGGAGCGCCGCGGCGAGCGCGAGCGCGGGGACGAGAGCGCGGGCTTTCATGTGGGTCCTCCGTTCTCCGCCCCTTCTCAGAGCAAGGGTCGTTCCAGGACGTTCGGCCGTTCGGCGTCAGCGACTTGCGGGCGAGGAGGGCGGGCCGGCGTCTCCGCCGGAGGACGCTACTCCACCCAGACGCGGACGGTCGCCTCGTCGTCCTCGATCTCCACCAGGCTCTGCCCGGAGTCGAGCGCGCGCAGCACTTCGCCGAGGGTGGGACAGTGGTGGTCCCGCCGGCACCGCTCGCCCTCGCCGATCGGCCACTCGTCGCCGAGCGCGCGGACGATGTCGAGGGGGAGGTTGATCGAGACCTTGGAGCGCTTGCCCGCCTTTCCGAGCACGCGGACGCGGAACCAGTGCGGCTCGCCCTTCCGCGGCGCGGGCTTCGCCTCCGCCGACGCGGACGGCGGCTCCTCGGCGGGAGGCCGGGCCTGGGCCCCCGAGGGCGACGAGGCCACGGCCTTCTTCACCAGCTGGAGGTCGTCCTCGGCACGGTCGGCGGCCAAAGGCGCAGCGAGCACCGCCACCAGGAACATCGCGAACAGGCTCGTCTTCATCGCTCCTCCTACTCGATCCAGACCTGGATGCGCTCGCCGTCGTCTCCCTCGATGGTGAGGATCTCCGCCGGTCCCGTCTTCTTCAGCGCCTCCCAGAACGTGCGCGCGTCGTAGCCCTCGCGCTTCAGGTCCGCCACCGCGTCGTCGGGCAGGCTCTTGAAGACGAGATCGGCGAGGGCGACCGGCAGGTTGATCGCGACCTTCGCCCTCGCTTCTCCCTTCTCGTAGATGCGCACGCGGACCCAGGTCGCCCCGCGGCTCTTCCCGGTCGCGCGCGGGGCGGGGCCGGGAGAGGCTTCGGCGAGCGCGGCGCGGTCGACGCGCATGAGGCCGAGCTTCGCCCGCTCCACGAGGTCCTCGTCCTTCTCTTCCGCGAGGATCTCCTTCAGCACCGGCACCGCGGGCTTCCCGGCTTCGGGCCCGAGCGTCGCCAGCTGCAGCGCCGCGAAGTAGCGCACCGTGCGGCTCGGGTCGTCGAGGGCCTCGCGCGCCACCGCGGCGTGCTGCGTCTTCCCGTCCTTCGCGAGCTTCACCGCGAGGGCGATCCGGCTCGTCTTGGCCTCCTCGACGAGAGCGCGGTCGGCGGGCCGGGCGGCGAGGTACTCGGCGTACCCGGCAAGCGCCTTCTCGCTCTCCCCGAGCCGCTCGCTGCAGCGGGCGATCCAGTAGGTGGCGGCCTGCGCGTCGGGGCCGCGCCCGGAGGCGTGCACCGCCAGCCAGGCCTCGCGGGCCTCCGCGTACTGCCGGTCGAAGAAGAGCGCCTTCGCCGCGCGCAGCTTCTCCGCGTCCGCCTGGGCCAGCGCCCCGGCGGGCAGGAGGAGCGCCGCCAGCAGAAGGGCCGCCAGTCGTTCCCTCATCCCTCGAGCTCCCTCGTCATCAGGCGGATGCGCATGAGCAGCTGCCGCCGCTCGACCTGCTGGCGCACCCTCTCCACGTCGCGGCGCTTCACGCAGGAGGGAAGGTCCGCCACCTCCCGCAGCGCCATCTCCACGTCGTCGAGGACGCCCCGCGCGCTCGCCACCGCTTCGCCCCCGTGCCGCACCACCATCGTCCGCTGCTCCAGCAGCTCGCGGCTGCGCGCCGGCGCCTGTCCCACGTCCAGGCTCTCCTCGGCGCGGTCGCAGTCGGTGCCGGTGGCGGCCACCGCCACCAGCACCTCGCCCGCCTCGCTCAGGTAGCGGACGGCGTGCTCGCGGGCGAGGTTCCTCTCGATCCGCGCGACGGCGTCCTCGGTCACGAGCGGGCCCGCCTCGGCGGGTGGGATGGTCGCCCGCGCCGCCTCCGGCGTCGGCCGGAACCGAAGGACGAGCACGGACCCGAGCACGGCCACGGCGAGGATCGCCGCCGCCGTCGGCAGGGCCACGAGCCACCACCGCGGCCGCCCGTCCGGCACCTGGGCCCGCTCGACCTCGCGCTCGACCCGGCCCACCAGGAACGCGAGGGGAAAGGGGGGCTCGGCCTCGCGCAGGGGGTCTTGCTCCATCGCGGCGACGACCTGCCGCAGCTCGTCGTGCTCCGCCCGACAGCGCGGGCACGCCTCGAGATGGACGAGCGTCTCCTCCCGCTCGCGCCCGTCGAGGACGCCGGCGGCGAGGAGGCTCACCAGGCGGCGCCGGCGCCGGTGCTTCGCACCTGCGAGCAGGCGGGTGAGCCTCACGGCCGCGCTCCGGCCAGCGCCACGCGCATCCGGGAGAGCGCGCGGTGGAGGCTGCTCTTGACGGTGCCGAGGCTCATCTCGAGCGTGCCCGCGATCTCCTCGAGGCTCATGTCCTGGTAGTGGCGCAGCACGACCACCGCGCGCTGCCGCTCGGGCAGCCCCGCGAGCGCCGCCGCCACGCGCTCGCCCGCCTCCCGCCCCTGCACGCGGCGGTCGGGGGACGGCCCGAGGTCGGCGAGGGAGGCGGCGTGGTCGTTGTCGGCGAGGGGAGTGAAGGTCTGCGCGCGGCGGCGGTTGCGGCGCCAGCGGTCGATCGCCTGGTTCACGGTGATGCGCGCGAGCCAGGGGCCCGCCTCGGCCGAGCCGTCCCACCGCGACGCCGACTGGAAGGCCTTCACGAAGGCCTCCTGCACGACGTCGAGCGCGTCGTCCGGCTGCCGCAGGTAGGAGAGGGCGATGCGGTAGAGCCTCCGGTAGTGCCGCTCCATGAGCGGGGCGAGGGCCTCACGATCCCCGGACGCCAGTCGCGCCATGAGCTCCCGGTCGCCCGTCCCGCCCCGCGACGGCTGCATGTGGATCGTTTCATTGGACCACGGCCCCGGCCCACTCGCCACGGCTAGCGCAGCCAGACGAGTACCTGGTCGCCGTCCTCCTCCTCCACCTCGACGAGGATCCCCCGACCGGCCTTCTCGACGTCCTCGAGTCGCAGGCGGCCTCTCACGCGCCTCGCCGCCTCGCCCCCCTCCGCGCCGAAGTCGATGTCGTCGCTCTCGCCCATCTCGTGGACGAGCCACATCGGGAGGCTCGCCCGGACGAGCTGGCCCTCGGCGCGGTCGTAGACGAGCACCTCGAGGTGCCCGGGCCGCCCCGGCTGGCCCTGGAAGCGGGCCACCTCGGCGCGCGCGCTCGCGAAGGCCGGCCGCGGGTCCTTGACCTTCTCGATCTCGACGAGGCAGCCGGCCGCGAGCACCGCCGCCACGAGCACCCCGGCCAAAGAGGTGGTTCTCATCGCCTTCCTCCGGTCCATGAACGCCCGAGCGGGTCCGAGGGTTCCCCTCCCCCGCCCCCGGCGGGGTCCGCCCCGGCCATTGTCTTGGCGACGCGGCCCGCCCATAATCCAGAAACCGTTGAAGGAGAAACGCTTGCCGGAACCGCCCCGCCCGTCCGACTTCACCACGGAGGACACCTGGCGGATCTTCCGGATCATGGCCGAGTTCGTGGAGGGCTTCGAGACTCTGTCGAAGATCCCCCGGGCGGTGACCGTCTTCGGCTCGGCGCGCACCCGCCCCGGCGAACCCGAGTACCGCCGCGCCGAAGAGCTCGGCCGCGCTCTCGCGAAGAGCGGGCACGCCGTGATCACCGGCGGCGGTCCCGGGGACATGGAGGCCGTGAGCAAGGGGGCCTTCGAGGCGGGCGGCGAGTCGATCGGCGTCTGCATCGAGCTCCCGCACGAGGAGAAGCCGAACCCCTACCTCACGCGGGTCGTGAGCTTCCGCTACTTCTTCGTGCGGAAGGTCATGTTCGTGAAGTACACGAAGGCCTTCGTCATCCTGCCCGGCGGCTTCGGCACGCTCGACGAGCTGTTCGAGGCGCTCACCCTGGTGCAGACGAAGAAGGTCCCGCCCTTCCCGGTGATCCTCGCCGGCGACGACGAGTGCTGGGAGGGGCTGCTCTCGTGGCTCAGCTCCTCGCTCCTGCGACGGGGCAGGATCGGGCCGGAGGACCTCGCGATCCTGCAGCGGGCGCGGACGACCGACGAGGTGCTCGCCCTCGTCGCCGGCGGCCTGGGCGCCTGACCGGACGGCTACTACTTCGCGTTCCCCCCGAACAGGGCGTGGATCACCCAGTTCACGACCATGATGACGAGGCTGCCGAGGATCCCGGCCCAGAGGCCGTTCACGTGGTAGCCGGGCATGAACGTCGAGAAGCCCCAGAGCAGGAGGCCGTTGAGGACGAAGTAGAAGAGCCCGAGCGTCAGCACGAGCAGGGGCAGCGAGAGGAAGAGCGCGATCGGCCGCACGATCAGGTTGAGCAGGCCGAAGATGGCGCCCGCGACGAGGAGCTGCACCCAGCTCCCGGCGAAGCTGATGCCGGGCACGACGTAGGCCGTGGCGATGAGGGCCACGGCGTTGGCGACGATCGAGAGCAGGATCTTCACGGGTTAGCCTCCGTGGTTCAGGGTTTCTCGGTTTCGACACGCCAGCCCGCTGGCACTTCGAAGAGCTCCATCGGCTGCGGACCCACTCGGACCTTCGTGACGGTCGCGACCGTCTCCTGGGTCTCGCCGAGGACGCTCACCCGGGTGCGGGTCTCGAGGGGGAAGCCGGGCAGCTCGCGCACCGCCGCCAGCAGGCCAGGGAGCGCCTGCGCCGCGCCCGACCACTCGAGGAAGTCCGCGAAGACGCCCGCCCCCGCCGCGACGTCCTCCGCCACCCAGACGTCGACCCTCGTCTGGCGGCCACGGAGGCGGAAGCCGCGGCAGCTGTGGCCGGCGATCGTCCGGCGGCCCTCGATCGGCACCGTGCGCAGCGGGTCATCGCCGCCCATCAACGAGGCGGCCACCGAGGCATCCTCGTGCGAGCGGGCGCGCAGGCGGGCGGGGTCGAGCTCGACCGCGACACGCGCCTCGGGGTCGAGGCGCAGCACCCGCCCCTCGTCGAGGCGCAGGACGAGCGCGGGGCCGCCGGGGGCGTCGCCCGCCTCGAGGCGCAGCCGCTTCCCGGCGTGCCACACCCGCGAGCGCACGCCGGCTCCCCCGACGCCCCCGACCGGGCGCACCACCGTCGTCTGCTCGAAGTAGAGCCCCTGACCCTCGGCGGCGGATAGCGCGAGAGCGAAAAGCGCGGCGTGGATCACGTCTGCTTCGTCTCCGGCAAGAGATTCATGGACAAGCGCGGGCGACTATCATACAGTCTCGCGCAGTCTCGCGAGTCGATGATCCTCCTGCTGTGAAGAGCCCCGCGGAGTCTCTCAACTACCGGCAGTCCCTGCTCGAGTTCCTGGAGGCCGGTCCCGGCCACGAGGAGGCCCTGCTCGCGGAGTTCGAGCGCAAGAAGGGCGAGGGCGACCCGCTCTACTCCTCGCTCCTCTACCTCCTCACCCACCTCGACTTCACCGAGCGCCAGGCAGCGCGGCACTGGAAGCGCGTGGCCTCTCACCGGGAGGAGATGGGACGCGCGCTCGGCCGCGACCCGGGGCTCCGGGTGGCGCTGCTCGACTACTTCGTGAACGTGAGCCGCGAGCTGCGCAACCCGAAGATCATCGAGGTCTCGATCTTCGAGAGGACCGAGCGCTCCGCGGTGAGCGACGGGCTCACCGGGCTCTACAACCACGCCTACTTCCTGCAGGCGCTGCGCCAGGAGCTGCTCCGCTCGAAGCGGCACGGCCTCCGGGCGGCGCTGCTGCTGCTCGACCTCGACGACTTCAAGCGCGTGAACGACCTGCGTGGCCACGTCGAGGGGGACCGCGTGCTGATGAAGGCTGCCGCCGTCGTGCGCGACAGCGTGCGCGAGATCGACGTGGCCGCCCGCTACGGCGGCGAGGAGTTCGCGGTGCTGCTGCCCGACACGTCGCGCCTCGGGGCGTTCGTGGTGGGGGAGCGGATCAGGCACCGGATCGAGGAGCGCTTCTCGCGCGGGCGGATCCCGGTCACGCTCTCGGGCGGCATCGCGGTCTTCCCCGACGACGCGGGCGCCCCGGCCGACCTGATCGTGCAGGCGGACGCGGGGCTCTACGGGGCGAAGGCGTCGGGCAAGAACCGCATCCTGCTCCCCCAGGGCGAGCGCCGCCGGTTCCGGCGCCTGCCCGCGCCCCAGCGCGTCATTCTCGCGACCGAGGGAGCGCCCGCCCCGGCCAGCGTCAAGAACCTCTCCGAGGGCGGGCTGCTCGTCAGCCTGCGCCAGGCGGTCGCGGTGGGCAGCGCGGTGAGCCTCACCATCGAGCGCGCGGAGGCGGCGCCCGTCGGGTTGCGCGGCGAGGTCGTGCGCGTCGAGCGGGTGCCGGGTGCAACCGAGCCGGCCTTCGACGTGGGCGTGCGGTTCGTCGACCCGGCCGAGGCCGAGCGGCTTCTCCCCCGCTCGAACGGCTGAGGCTCCGGCTTCGCGCCGGCGCCGCCCAGAGCAAGGATCGGGGGGCTCGTGGTGACACTCCTCCGTCCTGAGCTCCGCGTGTGCTACCCTGGTTCGTTTGATATGCAGAACGACTCGATGAAGCCCGGCCGGCTGGTCGCGCTGGCCGGTGGCCTCCTGGCCGTGGCTTGCGGCGGCGAGCAGCACTCCGGGCGGGCCCACCGAGCCACCTGTGCCGACGTACTCGGTCGCCGCGACAGTGTTCTACGACCAGGACGGCAACGGCCAGCTCGACGCGAACGAGGCGACCCGGGTGCCGGGGGTCGTGGTCGTGATCGGGACGGGCACCGGAACGAGCGCGCCCGGGACCGGCGTCGCCAGCGTGACCGGCATCCGCGAGGGGGCGCTCACGGCGGCGGTGCGCACGGAGAGCCTGCCGGCGTATTTCCAGGCGCCGCCTCCGACCTCGATCCAGGTGCCCGGGCCGGCCGAGATCCGGATCCCGCTCACCCTGCCGATCGGCGACAACCGGCCCAATCTCTACCTCGGGCTCGGCGACAGCATCACGAACGGCGACGGGTCGAGCGACGGCCAGGGCTACGGACTGAAGCTCCAGAACCTCCTCGGCCCGCACTTCGGACGGGCGGAGGTACGACTGCGGGGGCGCGAGGGGGACAGCAGCGCCGAGACGGCGGAGGTCACCCGGCGGACCCTGAGGGACTACGATCCCGCGTACACCCTGATCCTGCTGGGCACGAACGACTGGCACGATCAGACCTGCCAGCAGCAGGGGCCGGCCGCGTGCTTCACGATCGATTCCCTGCGCTCGATCGTCGAGGACGTGAAGGACTGGCACAGCCTGCCCGTGCTCGCGACCATCCTCCCGGCCAACCCGGCGTACAGCACGCCGAGCCGCGACGCGTTCTACGACGAGACGAACGTCCGCATCAAGGTGCTCGCCCAGCAGGAGAACGTGACGCTCGCCGACCTGAGCGCGGACTTCAAGGCCGCCGGCAACCTCACCGCCCTCTTCGACGACGACGTGCACCCGAACGACGCCGGCTACCAGGTGATGGCCCAGGGCTGGTTCAAGGCCATCACCCGCGCCCGCTCGGCCGCCGCGTCCGCGTCGCCGCGCTTCGGGTTCGCCTTCCGCCCCTGAGCTCTTCTGGGGCTGGTCCTCGTACGGGCCGACGTGCAGGGGGCCGCCCGTCCCGGCGCCGCCCTTAGCGACAAGTTTGTTGGCTGAGCCGCCACGAGTGACATCTCTGTCATAATGCCTCGTGGCCTCCCGCGCTGCCGACCCGCGCCAGCTGACCGACCTGCTCGAGGTCAGCCAGACCCTCGGGGGCACCCTGAACCTGCGCGCCGCGCTCCAGCAGGTGCTCGCCACCCTCGAGGAGAGCCGGGGGACGCTGTCGGCCACGATCGTCCTCCGCGACGACGAGACGGGCGACCTCGCGGTCGAGGCGGCGAGCGGGAGCGGGGCCTCGGGGCGCAACACCCGGTACCGCCTCGGCGAGGGGATCGTGGGGCGGGTGGCCCAGAGCGGGCGGCCGGTGGTCGTGCCGCAGGTGAGCCGGGAGCCGCTGTTCCTCGACCGCTCCGGCGTCTTCCGGCGCTCCGGGCGGGACGAGATGTCCTACGTCTGCGTGCCGATCCGGGCCGAGCACCGGACGGTCGGCGCCCTCGGGGTGGCGCTCCCCTACCAGAAGGACCGCGGCTACGACCAGGAGGCGAAGCTCTTCGGCGTCGTGGGCTCGATGATCGGCCAGGCGGTGCGCGTCCACCACCTGGTGGAGGCGGAGAGAAGGCGCCTCCTCGACGAGAACACCAAGCTCCGGCGAGAGCTCACCGAGCGCTACGACATCCGCAACATCGTGGGCAGCAGCCGGGCCATGCAGTCCGTGTACGAGCAGGTGGCGCAGGTCGCCCCGGCCAGCACGACCGTGCTCGTGCGCGGCGAGTCGGGCACCGGCAAGGAGCTCGTGGCGCACGCCATCCACTACTCGTCGCCGCGCGCCAAGAAGCCGTTCGTCAAGGTGAGCTGCGCCGCGCTGCCGGAGAGCCTCATCGAGTCGGAGCTCTTCGGCTACGAGCCGGGCGCCTTCACCGACGCCCGGGCCCAGAAGAAGGGCCGCTTCGAGCTGGCCCACGGGGGCACGATCTTCCTCGACGAGATCGGCGAGCTCACCGCCTCCACCCAGGTGAAGCTCCTGCGGGTCCTGCAGGAGCGCGAGATCGAGCGGCTGGGGGGCGTGCAGGCGATCAAGGTGAACGTGCGGGTCATCGCCGCCACCAACAAGGACCTCGAGGCGGCGGTGAAGGAGGGTGCCTTCCGCGAGGACCTCTACTACCGCCTGAACGTCTACTCGATCTACCTGCCGCCGCTCCGCGAGCGGAAGACCGACATCCCGCTCCTCGCCGACCACTTCGTGGAGAAGCACGCCGCCGCCCACGGCAAGGACGTGCGGCGGATCGCCACCTCGGCCATCGACATGCTCATGAGCTACCACTGGCCGGGCAACGTGCGCGAGCTGGAGAACTGCGTCGAGCGGGCCGTCCTCGTCTGCGACGGGGGGGCGATCCACGCCCACCACCTGCCGCCCACCCTGCAGACGGCCGAGGTCTCGGGGACGCTCGCCCGGCAGTCGCTGAAGGAAGCCCTCGACGCCTACGAGAAGGACCTCGTGCAGGACGCGCTCAAGAGCGCTCGCGGCAATCGGGCGAAGGCGGCTCGGCTGCTTCACACCACCGAGCGCATCCTCGGCTACGCCGTCCGCAAGCACGGGATCGACACCGACCGCTTCCGCTGAGGCCGCCGACGGTGTAGGCTCGCTCACCCCACCCTCGGAGGCGCCGATGCCCAGCCATCCGTTCTCACGCCGCGACGTCCTGAAGACCGCGACCGGTGCCGCGGCCGCGCTGTCCCTGGCCAGGGCCGCCGCCGCCCAGCCGGCCGCGCCGTCCCCCGGCCCCGGCATGATCGGCGTCCCCTTCGAGCGGCGGGAGAAGGTCCGCTTCGCCCTCATCGGCTGCGGCGGGAGGGGCACGGGCCTGTTGCACGACATCCTCGGGGTCGAGGGGGTCGAGGTGAAGGCGGTGTGCGACATCGTGCCGGAGAAGGTGGCGCGGGCGCAGGCGGCGGTGACGAAGGCCGGGCAGAAGAGCCCGGACGGCTACGCGAAGGGCGAGCGCCACTTCGAGGAGCTCTGCCGCCGGGCCGACCTCGACCTCGTGTACGTGGCGACCCCCTGGAGCTGGCACGTGCCGATGGCGGTCGCGGGGATGGAGGGCGGGGCCCACGTGGGCGTCGAGGTCCCGGCCGCGGTCACGCTCGACGAGTGCTGGCGGCTCGTGGACACTTCCGAGCGCACGCGGCGGCACTGCGCCATCCTCGAGAACTGCTGCTACGGCTGGAGCGAGATGCTCGTCAGGAACCTCGTCCGGGCGGGGATGCTGGGCGAGATCACCCACGCGGAGTGCGCGTACATCCACGACCTGCGCGCGTTGCTGTTCGAAGACCGGGGCGAGGGGCTCTGGAGGCGGTACGAGCACTTCCGCCGCAACGGCAACCTCTACCCGACCCACGGCCTGGGGCCGGTCGCGCGGTACCTCGGCGTCCACCGCGGGGACCGCTTCGAGCGCCTCGTCTCGATGAGCTCGCCGTCGCTGGGCCTCCAGGCGTATCGCGAACGGGCGCTCGCGCCCGGCGACCCCAAGCGGCAGGAGACCTACGCCTGCGGGGACGTGAGCACGAGCCTTCTCCGCACCGCCCGCGGCCGCACGATCGTGCTGCAGCACGCCGTCGTCTCCCCCCGGCCCTACAGCCGCATCAACCTCGTTTCCGGCACCAACGGGACGTTCGCCGACTACCCGCCGCGGATCTTCCAGGACGGCCAGAAGGGGGAGGAGTGGCAGGAGCTGCACCAGAAGCAAGGGCGCCTCCCGGATGGGATCGAGGACCGCTACGAGGACCCGCTCTGGAAGCGGCTCGCCAAGCAAGCGGAGGAGAGCGGCCACGGCGGCATGGACTACGTGATGAGCTGGCGGCTCGTCCAGTGCCTGCGCGAGGGCCTGGCCCCCGACCTGGACGTCTACGACGCGGCCGCCTGGAGCGCGCCCGCAGCGCTCAGCGAGCAGTCGGTGGCGGGGGGCAGCGTGCCCGTCGAGTTCCCGGACTTCACCCGGGGGCGCTGGGGAGACGTTCGGGCTTGATCGTCTCGGCTCAAACGAACTTGTAGCTCGATCGGCCGGTCATCGACAATTGTGTCGGCCCGCTTTCACGCTGCAAGCTCGAGAGTCGAGGCTCCAAGTCGTTGACCTTCGGCGCCTTCCACCTGACTGTCCCTTCCCGGTCGGCCGCGCACGGCTCTTGCTCTCTCCGCCAGTCGCACGCCACTCGCATGCTCTAGGAGGATCCCGAGGTGGACCGACCGACTCTCGTTCCGGCTGACACGGCCTGGATGCTCGCGGCGACCGCAATGGTGCTGCTCATGACGCCCGCGCTCGCGTTCTTCTACGGCGGGCTCGTCCGCTCCAAGAACGCGCTCAATACGATGATGATGAGTGTCGCCGCGCTCGGCTTCGTCGGCGTGGCCTGGGCCGCCCTCGGCTACAGCCTCGCCTTCAGCGAGGGCTCCGGCCTCCTGGGCGGGCTGCAGAAGGCCTTCCTCTTCGGGGTGGGCCTGGAGCCGCAGGGCACGATCCCCCACCTCCTCTTCATGGCCTACCAGGGCACGTTCGCGATCATCACCGCCGCGCTCGTCTCCGGGGCGATCGTGGAGCGGATGCGGTTCGGGCCCTACCTCGCCTTCGTCACCCTCTGGAGCCTCGTCGTCTACGCTCCCATCGCGCACTGGGTCTGGGGCGGGGGCTTCCTCGCGAAGATGGGCGCTCTCGACTTCGCCGGCGGCACCGTGGTCCACATCAACGCGGCCACCGCCGCCCTCGTCGCCGCCCTGGTCATCGGCCAGCGCAAGGACTACGCCCGGCAGGCCATCCTCCCCCACAACGTGCCGTTCACGCTTCTCGGGGCCGGGCTCCTCTGGTTCGGCTGGTTCGGCTTCAACGCCGGCAGCGCCCTCGCCGCGAACGGCCTCGCCGCCCTCGCGTTCACGAACACCATGCTCGCTCCCGCGGGAACGCTCGTGGTCTGGACGCTGCTCGATCTCGTGCGGAGCCGCAAGGCCACCGCGGTCGGGGCCGCCACCGCCATCGTGGTCGGACTGGTCGCGATCACTCCCGCCGCCGGCTTCGTGGGGCCGAGGGCCGGCCTCCTCGTCGGCATGCTGGCCACCTTCCCGAGCTACTTCGCTCTCGTCTACCGCGCCCGGACGCGCCTCGACGACTCGCTCGACGTGGTGGCCGCCCACGGCCTCGGGGGGACGGTGGGGGCGCTCCTCACCGGCGTCTTCGCCGTGAAGGGCTGGAACGGTGTCGCGGACGGCCTCCTCCACGGCAACCCGGGCCAGCTCGGCGTCCAGGCGGTGGGGGTGGTCGCGACGATCGCCTACAGCGCGCTCGCGAGCTTCCTGCTGCTGAAGGTCATCGACCTCGTGACCCCGCTCAAGGTCGACCGCAAGGAGGAGGGCCTCGGCCTCGACAAGACCCAGCACGGCGAGGAGGCCTACGCCGACGACGAGGGCGCGGTCCTGATCCTGCAGCGGACGGGGGCCGACGCGCCGGCCGCCGTCCCCGCCCTCGCCGCCGCGGCGGCGGAAGGAGGCCGCTCGTGAAGCTCGTGGTCGCGATCGTCCGTCCGGAGAAGGCCAACGAGGTCCTGGAGGCGCTCTTCCGCGCCGACGTGCAGGGCGTCACCCTCAGCCGCGTGCAGGGCCACGGAGGCGAGACCGAGATGGTCGAGACCTACCGAGGCACCACCGTCAAGATGGAGCTGCAGGAGAAGGTCCGGTTCGACATCGGCGTCTCCGACCACTTCGTGGAGCCCACGGTGAAGGCCATCCTCGGCGTCGCCCGCACCGGCGACGTCGGCGACGGGAAGATCTTCGTCCTGCCGGTGGAGAAGATCTACCGCATCCGCACCGGGGAGGAGGACGCCGCCGCCGTGACGCCCGTCCAGGTGGTGGCCGCCGGCAAGGCCTAGTCACCCGAGCGCGCTCCGAACCGACGCGCGCGAGGGATCGCGACCCCCTCGTCCCCCTCGAAACGAACGGCTAGAATCGGGTAATCCCCAGGTAGTGGAGGTTCCCATGACTCGAGGCCGCTCTCCGTTGTCCCCGGCCCGCGTGGCCGTCATCGCCGTCCTCGTGGCGTCGACGAACCTCGTCGGCCGCACCGCCGCCGAGGCGCCCATTCCCCTGGACGCGAACGCTGCATTCCAGCGGCTGAAGTCGCTCGCCGGGACGTGGGAGGGCCAGGCCGGCCGAGGCCAGGCGGACCAGGCCGCGACCGTGACCTACCGCGTCGCCTCGGGCGGGTCGGTCGTCGAGGAGACCCTGTTCCCCGGCACGCCCCACGAGATGATCTCGATGTACCACGTGGTGAACGGCGAGCTCGTGCTCACCCACTACTGCGCGATGGGAAACCAGCCGCGCATGCGCCTCGACGGCAAGGCCTCGACGCCCGACCGCCTCGTCTTCGCCTTCGACGGCGGGACGAACTTCGACCCCGCGAAGGACACCCACGTCCACTCGGGCGTCGTGGAGTGGAAGGGTGAGTCCCTCCACAGCGCCTGGACCGTGTACTCCGGCGGCAAGGAAGCGGGCCAGAACGAGTTCGTTCTCAACCGCAAGAGGTAACCCCGGGGGCCTCGGGTCCCGCTTGCTATACCCCCGGCGGCCTCTGCCGGTGCCAGTCCGTCATCTCCTGGTACGCATCGGCGAGGGCCACGAGCGTCTCCTCGGAAAACGCCCGGCCGAGGAGCTGAAGCGAAGTCGGCAGACGGCCCTTGCCAAAGCCCATCGGCACCGCGATCGCGGGAAGGCCCGCCAGGTTCCCGGCGGGGACGGTGGCCGGCGGTCGCGGAGCGTCGGGCGCCGGCTCCGGCGCGGGCGGCGCACCCGGCGCGGGCGCGTCGAAGTCGCGCCCGATCGGCGGGGCGAGCCGGGCGCGCGTGGGAGCGACGAGCGCGTCGTACCGGGAGAGCAGTGCGTCGAGCTCGGCCCGCATGCCGACGCGCGCCCTCATCGCGTCGATGTAATCCGCCGCCCGCGTCATCATCATCGCGTACCCGCCCACCCGGTCCGCCCCGTCCCGCAGCGCCTTCACCTTCCCGCTCTCGATGAGGTCGCGGAAGGCCGAGGCGCCCTCCGCGTCGACGATCACTCCCACCGCCTCGCGGTAGGGAAGGTCCGGGAACGGCACGTCGGCCTCGACGTCGGCCACGTCGCGCAACGCGGACAAGGCCTGCGCGAAGTGCGCCTCGACGTCGGGGTCGGTGTCCACGGTGGCGTTGCGGACGACGCCCACCCGGAAGCGGTGGCCGGGCTGGCCCCGTCTCGCCGGCCTCTCCCGGTACCGGAAGCTCTCGCCGGTCGTCGGATCCAGCGGGTCGGAGCCGGCGATCGCTGAGAGCACGAGGCCGCAGTCGTGAGCACTTCGCGCGAGGGGGCCGAGCTTGTCGAGGGTCCAGCAGAGCGCCATCGCCCCGTGGCGGGAGACGAGGCCGTATGTCGGCCGCAGGCCCGTGACGGCGCAGAAGGCGGCCGGGGTCAGGATCGAGCCGGAGGTCTCGCTGCCGATCGCGAATGGCACGAGGCCCGCCGCCACCGCCGCCGCCGAGCCGCTCGAGGAGCCGCCGCTCCAGTAGTCCGGGTTCCAGGGGGTGCGGCCCGGCCCGGTGAAGCTCGCGTCGGGGTTGTTGTACCCCAGGCCCCCGGCGAGCTCGACCATGGCCAGCTTGGCGACCAGCACCGCCCCCGCTTCCTCGAGCCTCTGGACGACGGTGGCGTCGAAGTCGAAGACCTGCCCTCGCAGCGGCTCCGCCCCCCACGTGGTGGGGATGCCCTTCGTGGCGAGGAGGTCCTTCGCCCCGTACGGGATCCCGTGAAGCGGCCCGCGGTCCTTGCCGGCCAGCAGCTCCTGGTTCGCCCGGTGGGCCTGGGCGAGCGCGCGCTCCCGGGTGACGGTCACCACCGCCCCGAGCCTCGGGCCGACCGTCTCGAGGCGGCGCAGGGACATCTCCGCGAGGTCGACGGCCGAGACCCGGTTCGCGCGCAAGTGCGCGCCGATCTCGCGGATTCCCGAGAAGAGGACCTCCTCGCCGATCATCGCCGTCCTCCCCGCGGCGGCACTTCTCGCGGGCGGGCCTCGAATCGGCTGACCGGCTCGTCGGCGTTCCGGAGCCGCGCGGCCCGGCGGAGCCGCTCCGCCCTCTCGAGGCCGCGCGTGAGCTCCTTCTTCACCGCCTCGAGGTCGGCCGCGTCCAGGTTCGCCCCGAACTCGCGCTTCGCCACCTCGGCGAGCGCCTCGGCCACCGCCGCGTGGCCGCTCGACGACGCCGGCGCGGGCGCCGTTTGCGGCACGAGGGCCGCCGGGACGAGCGGCGCCACGGCCAGGCTCTTCAAGAAACCGCGTCGGGCTGTCGCCATCCCTTCCTCCGGGTCGGGAGGAACGATAGCACCGTAGAATGCCGGCGTGTCCGCGCCGCTCCACCGGACGGTCCGTTCGCTCGGGCTCGTCAGCCTGCTGACCGACGCGAGCAGCGAGATGATCTACCCGCTGCTGCCGGCGTTCCTGACCGGCACGCTGCGGGCGAGCCCGGCCTTCCTCGGTGTCGTGGAGGGCCTCGCCGAGTCTGTCGCCGCGGCGCTCAAGATCGTCTCGGGCCGCGCCTCGGACCGCTTGCCCCGCCGGAAGCCGCTCGTCGTCGCCGGATACTCGCTCTCCTCGCTCGTGCGCCCCCTGGTCGCGATCGCCACTCTCCCCGCGCATGTCCTGGCGGTGCGCGTCCTCGACCGCGTGGGAAAGGGCGTGAGGAGCGCGCCGCGCGACGCTCTCGTGGCCGAGGCCGTGGCGCCCGAGGACCGCGGCCGGGCCTTCGGCTTCCAGCGCGCCATGGACCACGCCGGGGCGATGGTCGGGCCGTTGCTGGCCTCGGCCGCGATGCTCGCCACGAACGACCTGCGCGTCGTCTTCGCCTTAGCTGCGGTGCCGGCCG
Organism: uncultured Acidobacteriota bacterium; assembly: GCA_963697835.1. Lineage (GTDB taxonomy): Bacteria > Acidobacteriota > Vicinamibacteria > Fen-336 > Fen-336 > DATBSL01. The sequence goes on from CAVOPG010000005.1 coordinate 95,250, forward strand.
GTCTCGCGGTGGCCACCCTCGTCCTCGGCGTGCGGGAAGCACCGCGCCCCCTCGCCACCGCCGCCACTTCGGCCGCGGCGCAAGGCCCCGGCCCTCTCGAGCCGGCGCTCCTCCGCTACCTGGGTGTCCTTCTCCTCTTCACCCTCGGCAACTCCTCGGACGCCTTCCTGCTGCTCCGCGCCCAGGAAACGGGGATCGCCCTCGCCGCGATCCCCGCGGTCTGGGCGCTCCACCACCTCGTGAAGGCGGGCGCGAGCACCTGGGGCGGCTCTCTCTCCGATCGCGTCGGCCGTCGCTCCGTGATCCTCGCCGGCTGGAGCGTCTACGCCCTCGCCTACGCCGGCTTCGCCGTGGCCCGTTCACCGCTCGCGATCGTGGGGCTCTTCGCGTTCTACGGCCTCTTCGCCGCCCTCACCGAGGGAGCGGAGCGCGCCCTCGTGGCCGACCTCGCCGGTGAAACGACCCGCGGCCGCGCCTTCGGCCTCTTCCATGCGGTCACGGGAGCGGCGCTCCTGCCCGCCAGCCTCATGACCGGTCTACTGTGGCAACGCTTCGGCGCTCCCGTCGCCCTGGGGACGGGCGGCGCTCTCGCCGCACTCGCCGCGCTGGGCATGCTGGTGCTCGTGTCCGATTCCCGGGACTCGCTGCGCCCATCACCCTCATGACCCCTGGGGAGAGGCCCGGGCTCGTGCGCCGGAGGGCCCGGCAGTTGACGCGGCAGGGGCCTCAAGTAAGCTTGCGCCATTTCCGTCACTCGAAAGCGAGGCAGACATGTCCACCGCGTCGCCCGCGCCCGCCGGATCGGTCGACTTCGGCCGCTCATTCACGTTCGTCACCGAGGACCCGGAGTGGCTCAAGAAGATCCTGATCGGCGGGGTCTTCACCCTGGCCTGCGCCCTCCTCGTGGGCGTGCCGTTCGTGCTCGGCTACTTCTCCCGCATGCTCAAGAACGTGGTCGCGGGCGAGCCGCGCCCGATGCCGGAGTGGGACGACCTCGGGGGTATCTTCAACGAGGGCCTGCGCCTCACCGCGGTGTACCTCGTCTACGTCCTCGCGGTCGTGGCCGTCGTGGCCGCGCTCGGCTGCGTGGTGATGCTGCCGTTCCTGGCCCTCTCCGGCCGCCGCGCAGATCCCTCGGAGGTCCTCGGCGTCATGGGCGGCCTCGGGATCGTGGGCCTCTACGCCCTCGTGATGGTCACCTCCCTGGCCCTCGCCGTCTACCTGCCGGCCGCGCTCGCCCGCGTGGCCCTGCGCGGCACGGTAGCGGACGGCTTCGCGTGGCGGGAGACGCTGGGCTTCATCCGGGCGAACCTCGGCAACTACCTCATCTCGCTCGTCATCTACCTGCTGGCGTCCTTCGTGTCCCAGTTCGGGATCATCCTGTGCTGCGTGGGGGTCTTCCCCGCCGCGTTCTGGAGCTACATGGTGCTGGCCGTGGCCCTGGGCCAGACCGTTCGCCTGAGTCCAGTGCGGATCTAGAGCAGGTCGGCCAGCGTCCGGTCGCCCGCCGCGGCGCGGGCGTTCGCGTGGATGGCGGCGAGGGCATCCCAGCCCGCGCCCTCCCGCGGCCGAGTCCCGAGGGTGCAACGCGACGCGAGCTCGGCGATCCGGGCGAGGGGGATCCGATCGGGCGGCAGCGCGAGGGTGAGGCCTACGTCCTCCGTCGCCCGACGCGCGACCTGGTGCACCAGACCCTCCCCCTCGAGGCGCGCGACGAGCTCGGCCACCGACTCGAGCCTGAGGTCGAGCTCTTCGGCGAGGGCCTGCCGTCCCACCGGCTGGCCCTCCGCGAAGCCGCGCGCGATCGCGGCCACGACCGGGAGCAGCCACTGGGGATCGGCCGAGGCGAGCGCGCCCCGTGGGTCCTTCCGCTCGAAGACTCGCCCCTTCATGGCCTGCAAGGTGAAGGCGATCTCGAGGCCGAAGAGGACGATGAGCCAGTTGAGGTACAGCCAGAAGAGGAAGAGGGGGATGAGGCCGATCGCGCCGTAGAGCTTGAGGTAGGGCAGGGCGCGGCTCACGTAGAGGCCGAAGGCCCACTTCGAAGCCTCCCACAGCCCGGCCGCCACGAGGGCCCCAGCGAGGGCGGGCCGAAAGCGCACGAGGGTGTTCGGGAGCAGCTTGTAGAGGAGGGTGAGCGCGAAGAAGCTCCCCGCGAGTGAGCCGAACCCGGCGAGGAGGGCGAAGAGCGGACCCACGAAGGGCATGGCCTCCGCCCGGCCCAGCCAGAACTGAGCGGCGTAGAGCACGACCAGGAGGATGAGGGGCCCGAGCGTCAGCACCGTCCAGTACACGCCGATGCGGGTCAGCCAGCCGCGACCGCGCGGGGCGCGGTAGATGCGGTTCGTCGCGTCCTCGAAGGAGATGAGGAGCCCGAGCGCGGCCCAGATGAGGAGGAGCGCCCCCACCGCGCCGATCGCCTCGAAGCTCAGGCCCCCGACCGTTCTCATGACGTCGAAGAGCCGCTCGTCGAGGGCCGTCTTGAAGGCCATCGCCTCCGGCCGGTCCGGGTCCACCTGGTAGTTGAAGAAGGCGTAGGCGGCGGACTGCAGCTGCCGCGCGGCGGCGTCCATGTCCCCGAGCAGCCGGAAGGCCAACATGCTCACCATGAGGAGCGGCACGAGGCCGAAGATCGTCCGGTAGGTGAGCGCGGCCGCCATCTGGCCGGCGTCGTTCTCCCGCAGCTCGCGGCTGCAGTGGCGGACGAGGTCCACCGCGAAGCGCAGGAAGCGTTGCGCGCGGTTGAGCTCCGCCACCGGGTGGCCGATCAGCCACTCGACGTAGCGCTGGAGCCGGACGAGGGGGTCCACGCGAGGATTATGGCCCACGGGCCGACACGCGGAGCGAGCCGGGGTGGAGGCGGGTGCTAGAATCGCTGCGCCGCGTGACCCTGCGCCCCCTCGTCCTCCTCACGCCGTCCCTCGCCGCGGCCGTCGAGCTGCCGCGACGGCTCGCCTCGACCGGCCGCGCCATCGCCGGTGTCTACCCGATGAAGCCGCTCGACCTCGCCCGCGCGCTGGCCGAGCCCGTCCTCCTCGGCCGGGGCCTCGACCCCTGGACGAGCGGCCACGACGCTCTTCTCGCGGCGCGGCTCCTCGCGGAGGGCGGCGACGCCGGCCTGCGCCTCCCCGAGGGGACGCCGCGGGCGCCGGTGGCCGCCGCTCTCGCCCGCACGCTCACCGCGCTGCGGCGCGGCGCGATCGCGCCGGCGCGTCTCGCCGGCCTCGCCGCGTCGGCGACGCCGGGTTCGGACGATGCCCGGCGCCTCGCCTCGCTCGCGCGCCTCTACCGCGGCTTTCACGGGGCTCTCGAGGGCCGAACCGCCGATCCCGTGACGCTCCTCGCCGCGGCGCGGGAAGGGCTCGCCCGCGCGCGCTGGCTCTTCGGGGCCGAAGTCGTCGTCGCGGACGACCTCGAGCTCGACCCCGCCGAGATCGAGTTCGTGGCCGCTCTCGCCGCGTCCCTTCCCGTGCGCGTGCTGAGGCGCCCGCTGCCGCCGTCGCTCCGTCCCGTGTCCTTCCGCGGGCGCCTCGCCACGCACGGTGTCGCCGAAGCGGACTGGAGCGAGACTCCTCTCGCGGGGCTCGCTCCGCCGGATCCGCCGGCGTCGCTGCGGCGCCTGCGCGAGGGCCTCTTCGAGCCGCCCGCGGGGATGCCGGCGGCCGGGCAGGGCCGGGACGGCGACGTCGCCGCGGTCGAGCTCGTCACCGCTCCCGGCGAGGCGGCGGAGGTGCGCGCGATCGTGCGACGGCTGCTGCGCGAGGCGGCCCGCGGCGTGCCCTTCGAGGAGATGGGCGTCGTTCTTCCCCGGCCCGAGGTCTACGCCCCGCTCTTCACCGACCTCCTCTCCCGGCTCGGCATCCCCCATCGCCTGCACCCCTCGCTGCCCCTGCGCTTCGGCCGCGCCGCCCGCTCGCTCCTCCTCCTCTTCCGCTGCCGCGGCCTCGAGCGGCCGGCGGTGATGGAGCTCCTCACCTTCGCGCCGGTCCCCTTCGCCGAGCTCCTCGGCCCCGACGTCCTTGCCCGTCCCGCGCGGTGGGACCAGCTGAGCCGCGAGGCCGGCGTCGTCTCGGGCCTCAGCCGCTGGATCCTCGGCCTGCGCGCGTGGGGAGAGGCGGAGCGCGAGGCCGCGGAGGCGGAGAAGGACGAGGATCGGCGCGACCGGCGGCGACGGCACGTGGCCGACGCGGAGGCGCTGCTCCGGATCGTGGAGCTGCTCAACGCGACGCTCGACGGGCTCGCCGGCGAGGCGCCGTGGGCGGAGTGGGTCGAGAGGCTGCGCACCGTCGTCGACCAGTGGATCTCCCCCGAGCGCGACCGCGAGGCGGTGCTCGAGGTGATTGCCGATCTCGGCGGCCTCGGGTCCGTCGCGGCCCGCGCCCCGTGGACCGAGGTGGAGCAGGTCCTCGAGGCGCGCTTCGAATGGGAGAGGCTGCCCCTCGAGCCCCTCGCGGGAGGAGCCGTCCACGTGGGCGCCCTCGACGCCATGGCCGGCCTGCCGTTCCGCGTGGTCGCGATCCCCGGCCTCGTCGAGGGCGGCTATCCGGGCGTGTTTCGGCCGGATCCATTCCTCCTCGATTCGGAGCGCGAAGCGCTCCGAATCGAGGAATCTGGCTCCCGGGATTCCGAGAGGGCTTCCTCGCCGGCGCTCTCGGAATCCGCCGGCTCCCTCACGCTCCACGCCATCGGCCTCGCGCTCCCGCAGAGGCTCTCCCTCGCAGCTCTCTCTGCCCTGGGAAGATCCTGTCGAAGTCGGCCCCGACGGCCACCGCTTCCCAGCCGACTTCGACGGGCAGCTTCGACAGGTGCATTGCCAACCACCCAAGATCGACTCCTCGAGGCCCGCCGCCTCTTCCACCGCGCGGTGTCGCAGGCGACCGAGCGCCTCGTCCTCTCCTACCCGCGCGCCGATGCGCGTACCGGACGCGAGCGTCTGCCCTCCCTCTTCTTCGCTGCCGCCGCCTCCACCCTCGCCGGCCGTCCGCTCGCCGGCGCGGAGCTCGACCGCCTCGTGGTCGAGGACGACCCCGACCGCCTCCCGATCGAGGACGCGGTGGACGCCGGAGAGCGCGACCGCCTCCGCCTGCGCCGCGACGAGACGGCCGCCACCGCGATCGCCGCGGGTTCGCCGTTCTTCCGCCAGTCGCGCCTCGCCAGCCAGGCCCGCTGGTCGGGGCGCCTCACCCGCTACGACGGCCTCGTCGTGGGCGAGGGGGACGAAGACCTGCGCGCACGGCTCGACCCGCTGGCCGCGCGGTACCCCGTCTCGGCGAGCCGGCTCGCCACGTACGCCCGCTGCGGCTTCCTGTACCTCCTGCAGAACGTCCTCCGCCTCCAGCTCGCCCCCGAGCCCGAGGAGCGGCGGCGGATCGACCCGCTCGAGCGCGGCGACCTCTTCCACAGGGTGGCCGAGCGCTACCTCCGCGAGCGGCGCGACCGCGGAGAGCTGCCCGTCCGCGACACCGACGCGGGCCGCGCTCGCCTCGCGGAGATGGCGGAGGAGGCGCTCGAGGGGCTCGTGGCCGGCAGCCCGCCCCGCTTCACGCTCCTCTGGCAGCGCGAGAAGCGCCGCTTCCACGAGACCGCCCAGGCGTGGCTCGCGCGCGAGGCGGCCGCGGCGGGGAGGTCCACCCCCGCCCACTTCGAGCTGAGCTTCGGCCTCGGCCGCGAACCGGACGCCGAAGAGCCGCACGGCCCGGAGCCGCTCGAGATCGACCTCGGCGACGGCCGCGCGCTGCGAGTGGCGGGGAAGATCGACCGCATCGACCGGCGGGAGGACGGCCTCGTGCTCCGCGACTACAAGACCGGCCGCGCGCCGAGGGACGACGGCGGCGTCTTCCGCGGCGGCAAGCAGCTGCAGATCCCGTTCTACGTGCTCGCCGCGGCGAAGCTCCTCCCCGGCGAGCGCGTGGTGGACGCCTTCCTCGACTACGTGGACGGCGGGCGCCAGGTCGCCTTCCGGCCCGACCTCGCCCAGGGCCCGGAGTTCCGCGATCTCCTGCGCCGGCTCGTGGACCTCGTGGCGCGCGGCGTCTTCGCGCAGGAGCCGACCGCCTGCGACTACTGCGACTTCACCGCGGTGTGCGGGCCGAAGGCCCTGCTGCAGCGGCGGCAGTCGATCAAGGTCCGCGACCGCTCGCTGCAGGAATACCTGCGGCTCCGGGACATCGAGTGAGCGGCTTCCGCCCTGTCGACGAGGACTCCCGCGAGCGGGCCCGGCGCGACCACGCCACGAGCCTCGTCCTCGAGGCGGGGGCGGGCACCGGGAAGACGACGCTCCTCGTGGACCGCATAGAGGCGATCGTCCGCACCGGCGCCGCCCGGCTCGAGGAGATCGCGGCCGTCACCTTTACCGAGAACGCGGCGACCACCATGAAGCTGCGCCTGCGCGAGCGTCTGGAGCGGGCGCGCTCCTCGGCCGGGACGCCGGCCAAAGAGCGCGAGCGCGTGGCCGCCGCCCTCGACGTGCTCGAGCGGGCGAGCGTCTCGACCATACACGCTCTCTGCGCCCAGATCCTCCAGGAGCGGCCGCTCGAGTGCGGCGTCCTCCCCGGCTTCCGCATGGCCGACGAGGCGCAGGCCGACGCACTTTTCGCCGAGGCGTGGGAGGAGTGGCTGGGCGAGCGGCTCGTGGGCGGAGACGACGTGCTGCTGGACGCCCTCGACCGGGGCATCCCGCTCGAGGGCGACGGTTGGGGCGAGCGCACGTCGCTCCGCGGCCTCGCCCGGACGCTCCTCGACCAGCGCGACCTCGCCCCGGTGGCGGCGGACGGCGCCTTCTCCCCCGAGGCGGCGCGGCAGGAGCTCGTGGCGAAGGGCACCCGGGGGCGGGAGCTCGCCGCCGCGGTGAGGGAGGGCGACAGCCTGGGCGGCCGCCTGGAGCGGCTCGGCGAGTTCGCCGAGGCCTCGCGCTTCCTCTCCGGCGACGGGCTCGTCCACCACCTCCTCGCGCTCGAGTCCATCCAGTCCAACTTCGGCTACAAGCCGCACTGGCCCTCGGCGGAGGCCCTCGCCGAGGGCCGCGCGATCGCGGCGTGGACGAAGGAGGCGCGCACCACATGGACCGCCGCCCACGGGGCCGACCTCCACGGGCGGCTCGTCCGGGCGCTCTCCGGCGTCGCGAGCCTCTACGACCGCAAGAAGGCGGAGCGCGGCGTCCTCGACTTCCTCGACCTGCTGCTCCGGGCGCGCGACGCGCTCCGCGACCACGCGGGCGTGCGCGAGTGGTTCCGCCGGCGCTTCCTCTTCCTCGTGATCGACGAGTTCCAGGACACCGACCCCCTGCAAGTCGAGATCGCGCGCCTTCTCGCCGGCGACCGCCCGGGGGCGTTCGTGGTGGTGGGCGACGCCAAGCAGTCGATCTACCGCTTCCGGCGGGCCGAGGTTCGGCTCTTCCGCGAGCTCATCCGGAACGCGGAGTCCTCGCCGGGCGGCGCCGTCCTGCATCTCGTGCAGAACTTCCGCTCGCGCCCCGCCATCCTGCGCTTCGTGAACCGGGTCTTCGCCGATCTCATCCAGGGCTCGGACGAGGCCGACCAGCCCGCCTACGAGGCGATCGAGCCTCCGCCCGGCCTCTCGGAGGAGCCCTCGGTCGTGGCCCTGCGCTTCCCGGCGCCCCCGAACGCGAGCGGCGAGGCGCTCCTCGACGCGGAGGCCTCGGGCCTCGCCGCCTTCCTCGCCGGCGTCGCGCGCGGCTCCGAGGCGGTCCGCGACCCGGTGACCGGCGCCGCGCGCCCGAGCCGGGCCGGCGACGTGCTCGTCCTCGCCCGGCGCCTCACCCGCGTGCAGGCGCTCGAGGAGGCCCTCGAGGCCGTCGCCTTGCGCTTCACCGTCGAGGGCGGCAAGTCCTTCTTCGACCGGCAGGAAGTCCACGAGGCGCTCGCCGTCCTCCGCGCGGTGGACGATCCTTCGGACCGGATCGCGCTCGTGGCCGCGCTGCGTTCGTCCTTCTTCGGGGTGAGCGACCGCGACGTGGTGGCCTACTCGCTCTCCGGCGGACCGCTCTGGGCCGGAGCGATCGACGAGGGGCGGCCGGGGGCCGCCGCTCTCGCCCCGGCGATGGCTCTCCTCGACGAGCTGCACCGGATGCGACGGCACGCGAGCGTACCGGCCGTCCTCGAGCGGCTCTACGACGAGACGCGCGTCCTCGCCGCCCTCACCGGCTCGCGCCGCGGCGAGGCCCAGATCGCCAACCTCGAGAAGGTCGAAGCGCTGGCGCGGGAGGCCTCCGCTCTCGGGGCGCTGACGCTGCGCGGCTTCGCGAGCCTCCTCGAGGACCGGATCCAGAACGCGCGAGAGGAGCCCGACCTCCCCTCGACGCGCCCCGGTGACCCCGACACGGTGCGTCTCCTCTCGATCCACAAGGCGAAAGGCCTCGAGTCGCCGATCGTGGCCCTCTACGACACCGACGACCGCGGCTACTCGCCGATCACCACGGTTCCCCTGTGGGAGGAGGGCCGGATCGCGATCGGCTTCCGCGGCGGCTGCCAGCCCCCGGACTGGGACGCCCTCGTGCGGCGGGAAGAGAAGAAGGGGCGGGCGGAGTCGCGGCGGTTGCTCTACGTCGCCTGCACCCGTGCGCGGGACGTCCTCGTCGTCCCCCGGCCGCCCGTGGACGCGGATCTGGGCGCGTTCTGGAAGGAGCTGGTCGACCGCCTGCCGGTGGCGTCCGACGCCGACGTGCGAGTGGTGGACGCGGAGGAGGCCGAGCGCCCCGACGTGCCGGGGCGGGGCCGGGAGCTGTGGGCCCTCTCGAGCGCCGAGGGGGGTGACGCCGTCGCGGCGCGGTGGGAGGCCGAGCGGAAGGACCTCGTGGCTCGCGCCGCGGAGCGACCGTTCACGCCGGCGTCCGCCACCCGCCTCGCCGCGAGAACCGCGCCCCCGCCCGCCGCCGCCGTCGGCGCGGGAGGCCGCGACTTCGGGAGCCTCGTGCACCGCCTCCTCGAGTGGGTGCCGCTCGAGGACGTGGACGCGGGGCGGGGGGACCGCGTGCGCGCGATGGCGGAGGCGCTCGCCCCCTCGTTCGGCCTCGACGCCGAGGCCGCCGGGCGCGCCGCCGAGCAGGCCGAGCGGGCTCTCGGCCTGCCCGTCCTCGACCGGGCCCGGCGCTCCGCCCGCGTGTGGCGCGAGCTCTCGCTCTGGTTCCCCGACGGGGCGAACCTCGTCGAGGGGATCGTGGACCTCGTGTTCGAAGAGAACGGCTGTCTCGTGGTCGTGGACTACAAGAGCGATGCGATCGCCGCCGACCAGGCCCTCGCCCAGGCCGCGCACCACGCGCCGCAGCTGCAGCTCTACGGCCGCGGCCTGGCGCAGGCGGCGGGCCTCCCCGTGGGCGAGCGCCTCGTCCTCTTCACCGCGCTCGGCCGCACCGTGCCCGTGTAAGCGTGCTATTCTGGTCCGTGAGCCGCGCGGGCCATCCCGGTCCCTCCACGCTCCCACGGAGGTTCCGGCGATGACGTCCACGCCCCCCGACACGGGTCACCTGAAGAAACCGGTTCCCGTCCGCGCCGCGTCCATCCGCTACATGGGCTTCGAGTGCACGAGCGAGGGCCGCGCGTACTGCCTCCGCGTGGAGGGCGTCGGCGACCCGCGCCTCTTCACGGTCACCATCCCGAACGCCGCCTTCGAGTCGCGCAAGGCGCGCTTCCAGGACGCGCCGGAGCTCTGCTTCGCCCGGCTGCAGCGGGAGCTGCTCTCGAACGCCGAGCTGCCCGGCGGCCTCGCTCTCGTGATCACCCCCGCCGAGATCGACGAGTACCGCGACGCGCAGCTCCGCCGCTCGCCTGACCGCAAGACCCGCACGCTCCGCACCTGGCCCTGAGCGTTGCCCTTCTCCTCGTTCGGCCTCGACCCGCTTCTCCTGCGCGGGGTGCGCGAGCTGGGCTTCACCCGCCCCACCCCCATCCAGGAGCAGTCGATCCCGCCCGCGATGGCGGGCCGGGACGTCCTCGCCTGCGCCGCCACCGGCAGCGGGAAGACGGCGGCCTTCGGCCTGCCGATCCTGAACCGGCTGATGGGGAAGCCCCGTCGCACCACGCGGGCCCTCATCCTGACCCCGACCCGCGAGCTCTGCGCCCAGATCGACGAGCACCTCTCCGAGCTGGCCGTGCACACGCCCGTCACGAGCGCCGCCGTCTTCGGCGGCGTGGGCATGGCGCCGCAGGAGCACGCCTTCCGCTCCGGAGTCGACGTCGTGGTGGCGACGCCCGGGCGTCTTCTCGACCACTTCCGCCATCCCTACGCGGCGCTCAAGGGCCTCGAGGTGCTCGTCCTCGACGAGGCCGACCGCATGCTCGACATGGGCTTCCTTCCCGACATCAAGCGCGTGCTGCGCCACCTGCCGGCGAAGCGGCAGACCCTCTTCTTCTCCGCCACCATGCCCGCGCCCATCCTCGCCCTCACCCGCGAGATGCTCCAGAACCCGGTGACGGTGCACCTCCATCGCCAGGCGGCGCCGGCGGTGGGCATCACCCAGGCCGCGTACCCGGTGGACGCGAAGCTGAAGCCGGCGCTCCTCCTCGCCCTCCTGCGGCGGGGCGACATGAAGAGCGCCCTCGTCTTCACCCGCACCAAGCACCGGGCGAACCGGCTGGCCGACTGGCTCGAACGCCAGGGCGTGCGCGCGGCCCGGATCCACGGCAACCGCAGCCAGAGCCAGAGGACGGCGGCGCTCGAGGGCTTCAAGGCGGGCCGCCACGACGTGCTCGTGGCCACGGACATCGCGGCGCGCGGGATCGACGTGGTGGCGCTTGGCCACGTGGTCAACTTCGACGTGCCGGCGGCGAGCGAGGACTACATCCACCGGGTCGGCCGCACCGGGCGGGCCGAAGCCACCGGCGAGGCGTTCACGTTCGTGGCCCCGGAGGACGAGCCGGGGCTGCGCGCGATCGAGCGGGCCATCGGCAAGCCCCTGCCGCGGGTGCGGCTGCCGGATTTCGACTATCGGCAGGCGCCGCCCGAGGCGCCGCACGCCGCCCGTCACCCCCCTCGTGTGGCGGATCATCGTCGGGGGGCGAGCCCCCCTCGGAGGGCCGATCACCTTCGGGGGGCAAGCACGCGGCGCCCCTCCGGCCCCTCCCACGGCCGCAGCGAGCCGGAAGGCGCCTGGGCGAGCCGCCTTCAGGCCAGCAGCGTCCCCCCTCGCCGCCCGGCCCGTAGCTTCCGCCCGCGCCGGAGCCGGTAGTCGGCCGAGCGGGCGGAGGCGTTCGGTCCTGGCGCTGCCCAGCCGCATGCTACAGTCCGGGGCGATGCCCGGGTCCTTCTCGTGGTCGGCGTCTCGCCACGACACCTTCGCCACTTGCCGCCGCCGCTATTACTACTCCTACTACGCCTCGCTCGAGGACGAGGAGATCCACCGCCTCAAGAAGCTCTCCGCCCTCCCCCTCTGGGCGGGCAGCGTCGTGCACGACGCGATCGAGTCGTTCCTCCGGACGAACGACGCGCTGCCGTCCGCCGAGGAGCAGGAGGCGCTCGTCCGGTCCGTGGTCCACTCGGGCATGCTCACGGACTGGCGGGAGAGCGAGGCGGGTCGGCTCCCGGAGGAGGATCCGACGAACGGAGGGGGACCGCTCCGGTTCCGTCTCTTCGAGCACGAGTACGGGATCCCGGTCGAGCAGGAGGACAAGCGCATCGCCGTCAACACCGTGATGCGCTCGCTCAAGAACTTCTTCCGGACGAAGACGCTCCGCGAGGCGCTCGAGGTCGGCCGCGCCCGGTGGCTCGCTCTCGAGGACCTCGTCTCCTTCCCCGTCGGCGACGTCGAGGTCTTCCTGCGCATGGACCTCGCGTACCGCGACAAGGACGGCCGCGTCGTCATCGTGGACTGGAAGACGGGCCGGGGCGAGGGCCGCTTCAACGAGGTCCAGGTGGCCGGCTACGCCCTCTACGCCATCGAGAACGGCTGGGTGGGCGACCCCGAGGAGATCTCGACCGAGCTCAGCTATCTCGTGGTGCCGAAGTCGGTCCGGCGCGGGGTCACGAGGAAGATGGTCGAGCACGCACGGAGCTTCATCGCGAGGAGCGCCCGGGACATGAAGTCGCTCCTCCTCGATCCGGTGGCGAACCTCGCCCGCCTCGAGGACTTCCCGATGATCGATCGGCCCCAGGTCTGCCGGCGCTGCAACTTCCGGAGGCTCTGCTTCCCGCCCGCCGAGGACCCGAAGGCTGTGCCGCGAGAGAGTGCCGCCGCCGCACGGGCCGTTTCGAGCCCGCGCTAGTCTCGATATCTCGACCGTGCTCACCATGCTGGACGACCGCAACCGCACCAGCCACACGTACAACGAGGCGACCGCGGAGGAGCTCTACTCGCGGCTCCCGGCGCACCTCGCGGCCCTGACCGGTCTGCACGCCCGACTGAGCGAGGCGGGCGGGCGATGAAGCGTCACTTCTTCAGGTGCTTGGCGAGGAAGCCGGTCGTGCGGACCCAGGCGTCCTCGGCCGCTTCCTTGCGGTAGCCGCCCCAGGGGTTGTTGACGTTCGCGAAGGCGTGGCCGGCGCCCGGGTAGACCTTGACGTCGATCGTCTTGCCGGCCTTCTTCATTGCCGCCTCGAAGGCCTGCACCTGCTCGGGGCTCGGTCCCTTGTCCTCGGCGCCGAAGTTGCCCATCACCGGCGCCTGGATGGCGGCGATCGTCGCCGGGTCCGTCGGGGGCGCGCCGTAGTACGCGACGGCGGCGGCGAGCTTCGGCTCGACCGTGGCCAGCTGCAGGGTGTAGCGGCCGCCCATGCACCACCCGATCGCGCCGATGCGGTCCTTCTTGACCGACGCGTGCGCCTGCAGGTAGTCGAAAGCCGCCCGCAGGTCGCGCAGCGCCCGGTCGGGTGGTGTGCCCATCATGAGCTGGTGCGCGTCCTCCTGCGTCGTGGCGATCTTGCCGCGGTAGAGGTCCACCGCGAGGGCGACGTAGCCCTGCTTCGCGAGGGCGCGGGCCTGGTCCTTGACCCAGTCGTTGAGCCCCCACCACTCCTGGATGACGACCGTGGCCGGGAACGGCCCCTTGCCCTCCGGCGTGACGAGGAAGCCCGAGGCCTGCTCGTCGCCGCTCTTGAAGCCGACGGTCTGCTCTCCCGCGGGCGCCGCGGCGGCGGCGAGGAGCGCCACCACGGCGAAAGCCCACACCTTCTTCATGTGACGGTCCTCCTCAGTGCGCGGTCGCCGGAGCCGCCGCCGGGGGCTGCGGCTGCTTCTGCAGCTCGGAGCGGCGGCGCATGAGCGCCGCGGTGATGACGAGAAGCTCGAAGGCCACGAACCCGCCGACGTACCAGTAGCCGCCGGAGCCGAAGCCGTAGGAGTGCAGCCCCGTGCCGAGGACGAAGTTGACGCCGTACCAGGCCATCAGCACGAGCAGGTAGCCGAGCAGCGACCCCACCGCCATCCCGAAGTCCTTGACCCAGCCGGCGAAGCGGCCGTGGAGGATGGCGAGGTAGCCGAGGGTGGCGATGAGGGCCCAGGTCTCCTTCGGGTCCCAGCCCCAGAAGCGGCCCCACGAGTACGACGCCCACACCCCGCCGAGGAGCGTCCCCACCCCGAGGAAGAGCGTCCCCACCTGCAGCGCGCGATACAGGAAGAGCGAGAGGCTCTTGAAGAGAACGACCTCGCCGGGGCGGAAGAAGTAGAGGCCGAGGTTCAGGTGGCCGAGGCCCATGGCGAGGGTGAAGGCGGCGTAGCCGAGGGTGATGGTCAGCACGTGCACGGTGAGCCACATGTTGTCGCGGAGCACGGGCACGAGCGGCTCGATCGAGCCGTTGAGGATGGGCACGTTGTCGGCCAGGATCAGGCAGACGACGGCGAGGGCGGACGCGCAGGCGGCGAAGAACCGCACCCGGTAGACCGCCTCGAAGATGAGGGCGAAGAGCATCCCGCCGAAGGCCACCCAGACGACCGACTCGTACATGTTGGTGACCGGGGGCCGGCCCGAGATCATCACGCGGAGGCCCATGCCGTAGGCGTGCGACACGAAGGCCGCCACCACCAGCGCCATGCCCGCCCGGGAGAGGTGGCGCGAGGCGAGCGGGAAGCTCGCGAGCAGGGCGAGGAAGCCCGTGAGGTAGAGGAGCCACGCGGTGCGGAAGGGCTTGGCTCGGTTGTAGTGGACCTCCAGCGCGAGGTCCTTCCGCGCGGGGTAGACCCCCGGGGCGAGGTCGGCGAGGCGGCTGCCGAGGGCGGAGGCCGCGGTCCCGACCCCAGCCTCGTCCCCCTCGCGGTAGGCGACGACGAGCGCGCTCACCAGCGCGCGCACGCGCTGCACCTGCGGCACGTCCGCCGCCTGCGGGGTCGCGAGGTCGGCGATCGAGTACCAGGCGGCCTTGGCGTCGCCGGGATGGGGCACGACGTGGAGAGACTCGCCCGACATGACGCCCTGGTAGGTGACGAGCGTGTCGTAGAGGTCGAGCACCTCGCGCTCGACGGGGTCGGGGTCCTCGTTCCGGTCGAGCTTCGCCCGGACCCGCGCCACCGCCTCCTGGAGGCCTTTGTGGTCCGCCAGCTCCTGGAAGCTGTAGCGGTCCTTGTCCGACGACAGCCCCGCCGCCTGGCGCAGTCCCGCGTGCGTCACCTTGACGATGGGCTCCGCCTTCCAGCGCTCCGGCGCGGCGAGGCTGGCCAGCACCCACTCGGCCGGCTCGAGGCCGGCCACGCTGTCGAAGCCGAAAGCGCGGGCCCCCTGGACCCGTTTGGCGAGCTCACGGGCGAAGCTGTCGAACGGCTTCGTCCGGCCGCCGTCCTGGATCGCGATCTCGCGGAGCGGCTGCAGCTCGGGGCCGGCGGCGAGAAGAGGAGCGCTAGGCGCTAGCAGAAAGAGGGTCAGCAGGTTTCGCTTCATTCCGAATCTCCCGTGCGCGGTGGGCCGCAAGGGCCGCCGCGGCCTGGCGCCTGGCGAGCCAGGGCTTGACGTAGAACATCCAGATGACGCCGACGCCGATGAGGGTGGTGCCGAGGTAGACGAGGGGCAGGCCGGGCGCGCGGGCGACCGAGAAGATCGACATCATGGGCCGCCCCTCGACGAACGACGACTGGAAGAAGATGTATCCCCGGTGGTGCAGCGGGTGGTTCATCGAGATGAGGCTCTCGAAGGTGCCCTTCTCCGGGTCCTCCACCCGGACGGTGCTCTCGAAGGTCGAGGCCATGCGCGAGCCCGGGTACGGCTCGTTGTTGAACTTGAGCAGCGTCACCCGGAACGGCAGCGCGGCTTCGGGCGAGCGGTAGGCGAGGCTCGCCGACTGCTCGCCGTAGGCGACGGAGACGCGCTCGCCCCACAGCACCCACTCGGGCTCGCTCTTCCCCGTCGGGCCCTCGAGGTGGAGCCGCACCGCGGCCTGGCGTCGCTCCTCCTTGGCCGGCGGGGTTTCGGGATTCACGGTCCGCACGAGGTGCGCCCGGGGCAGGAAGCGGTCCACCGTCACGCCCATCGCCGGCCAGCCGGTCGAGAGGGGCTTCGTCGCCTCGACGACACCGGTCTTGAGGGCACCCGACGCGTCGGCCGCCGCGAAGAGCAGGCGGCCGGCCGGCGTCGCCACGAACGACAGGTGGCTCGCGCCCTCCGGCTGCGCCACTTGAGCGTCCGCCTGCTCCTCGCTCGCCGCGGCATGGAAACCGAACGAGACCATGCCGAAGTCGAGGTGGCTGCGCTGAGGGTCGTCGGCCACCAGCCACTGCTCCTGCGTCGCCATGGGCGCCTGCAGGACGAAGTGGAGCGCCGCGGCGCCGGTGGGGGCGGGCTCGAAGGCCTCCGTCACCGACACGTGCGGGTGGTACTCGTCCGCCACGAGCACGACCCCGCCACCCACCGGGACCCGCAACTCGTGCTCCGGCGCCGGAGGCTTCTTCTCCAGGGCCACCGGGAACGTCCCGCTCAGCCCCAGGCCGGGCAGGGAAACCTGCAGGGCCTTCTCGAGGAGCGCGACCCGGTCGGACGTCTCGCCCTCGTAGAGCGCCATGTTCGAGTCGAGGCCGCGGTAGAGCGAGACGACCGAGCCGGCGAGCACGAGCAGGATGCCGACGTGGGCGGTCAGGAAGCCGATGTGGTGCTTCGTCCAGGGGTAGCGGCTGACCATCACCGAGAAGACGCACAGGCCGAGGAGGCCGAGGAGGAAGGCGAACCCCGGGGTCTGGTAGATGTCGCGCTGCGCGGCCGGGGTGCCGTTCCTCATCTCGTAGAAGGTGGCGTACCCGCACACGGAAGCCAGGGTCACCATCGTCACCACGGCGAGGCGGAGCGAGGAGAGAAAAGCCAGCATGCGCCCGCCGAGGGTCTTGTCGTGCATGGAACTCCAGTAGTGACGACCGACTCGACCATTCTAGGGGGGGCCGTCGGACAGTGTCAATGAAACCGGCAAAGCGACCAATCGCACCCGGCGAGCGTTGACCCCCCGCCCGCGCATCTCTAGAATCGACGGCAACTTCCGCCCGTTCCGGGCGCGAAGCACGGTGAGGTGTGCGTCATGGCGAGCCTGAGACTCGTGCCCGTGTCCGGCCCCGCGATCGACGTCAAGGACCAGAGCATGGTCGGGCGCGACCCGGGCTGCGAGATCGTGGTGACCGACGGCTCCGTCTCCCGCCGCCACGCCAGACTCGAAAGTCGCGGCGGCACCTGGTGGGTCGTGGACCAGGGCAGCGCCAACGGGACCTACGTCAACAGCCTCAAGGTCGCCGAGCAGGCGCTCAAGAGCAACCAGGAGCTCCGCTTCGGGGCCCTCGCCTTCCGCGTGGACATCCGCGAGGACCCGGAAGCCACCGTCTCGACGCCGATTTTCGCCGACTCCGCCACGGTGATGGCGACCCCTTTGCCCCCGCCTATCCCGCCGACTGCGCCTCCGCCCCTGCCGATGCAAACCCCGAAGCCCGCCGCGCCTCCGCCGCACGCCGCCTCGGCGCCACCCCCCGCGCCCCCGAGCGCCGCCGCCGCGAGGGAGCGCTTCCGGTCCGCCGGCGGGGCGGCGCCCGTGCCGCAGATGCCCGCGGGCGCGCCCGCCGCGAAGAAGGGCAAGAGCCCGCTCTTCTGGGTCGCGATAGGCTGCTGCGGCTGCCTGCTGCTCGTGGTGCTCCTGGCCGGCGTGATCGGCGGCGGGGCCTACATGTCCACGAAGGGCGCAGCCGATGCGACCCACGCGTGGCTCGGGCACGTGCGGCAGGGTGAGACCGGGCAGGTCGCGGCCGGGATGACCGAGGCCTACCGGACCCGGCCCACCGCGGAGGAGGTCCACGCGGTCACCACCGCGATCGCCCGGTCGAAGGACGCGACCTTCTACCAGCGCTCCGTGGACAACGACCGGGCCACCCTCACCGGCGTGCTGACCGGCGGCGGCGCGCCGCAGCCGATCGTGGTCAAGCTGCTCAAGGAAGGCGGGGCCTGGAAGGTCGACGACGTGACGATCGGGGTGCCGTGAGCCCGGCCCCGGGCTTTCCCGAGCCCGTCGAGGTCCGCCACGAGCGATCGGCTCGCCGCGTCGTCGTCCTCTGGGACGACGGCCACGAGTCGGTCTTCCCTCTCGACTACCTGCGGTCGTGGTGCCCCTGCGCGGCGTGCCAGGGCCACGCTCCTGCCGCGAGGTACCTCGACCTCGAGGGTCAGGAGCTCGTCCACGTGGACGGCGTCGGCAACTACGCCGTCTCGCTCGTCTGGGCCGACGGCCACAGCACGGGCATCTACAGCTTCAAGCTGCTGCGCCAGCTCTGCCCTTGCGAGGCGTGCGGGGGGGTGAAGAGGTAGCCCCGACCCAACCGTGCAGCGGCGGGCTGCCGGGCTCTGCGGTTCAGGCCTTCGCCTCCGCCTCGCTCTCGTGACCCTCGGGCTCGAGGTGGACGACCACGTCGACGATCTCGGGGTGGGCCTTCTCCAGCTCGCCTTCGATCCGGTCGGCGACGTCGTGGGCCTGGTGCAGGCTCATCCCCCCGTCGAGGTGGACCGTGAGGTCCACGTAGACGGCGTCGCGCCGGCCGCGCGAGCGCACGGTGTGCACGCGCTGGACGCCCGGCACCGCCGCCGCCAGCGGCTCCAGCATCTCCGGCGGGATGACGGCGCGGTCGGTGAGGACGTTGAAGGCGGAGAGGAGGATCTGCCCGCCCTGCCAGGCGATGATGGCGGCGATCGCCACCGCCACCACCGGATCGGCCCAGCCGAGGCCGAGGAGGGCCGCCACGAACGAGAGAACGACGCCGAGGGAAACGTAGAGGTCGGCCCGGGTGTGCGTCGAGTCGGCCAGGAGGAAGGCGCTCCGCAGCCGCCGGCCCTCGCGCGCCTCGTACCAGCTGACGAACAGGTTCACCGCCATGGTCGCCGTCATCACCGCCCAGTTCAGAAGCCCGATCTCGGGGAGCGCCGCCTTCGAGGTGCGCCCGAGGGCCCCCGAGACGACTTCCCAGGCCAGCGTCAGGAGGGCGAGGCCGATCACGAGCGTCGCCGCCGTCTCGAACTTGCGATGGCCATACGGGTGCGCGCGGTCGGGCGGCGCGAAGGCGAAGGCCGCGACGATGAGGCCGATGACGTTGTTCGAGCCGTCGACCAGGCTGTGGTAGCCGTCGGCCACCATGGCCAGGCTGCCCGACAGGTGGCCGACGATCACCTTGCCCGCGCTCACCGCGAGGTTGAGGACCAGGGTGATCCAGAGGACCCGGCGCACGCCGGCGCTCTGGACGTCGGTGTCGATCGAGGCCATCTGAACCCAGGTGGCCTCTAGGCCTCCTGCTCGCGCGGAATGAGCCACTCGAAGCGCTGGGCGAGGGACATGCCCGAGGTGTAGAGGAAGCCCCACAGGAAGATCGCGATGAAGGGCAGCGTGCCGACGAGCCCGTACGCGACGGCGTAGAGCGACACGAAGGTGAAGTAGCCGGCGAGGCCGAGCTCGGCGTAGGGGATCCAGCTGGCCTTGCCCTTGTAGACCTTCTGCTTCCAGGCGTCGTGAGCGCCCTCGATCCTGTACTTCGGGGTGCGGGTGAACTCGGAAGGCTTGCCGAAGAGGCCGTCGATCACCGCGAGCGCGTTGTTGACGCTGAGGCCGATCCCGACCCCGAGCACGGCGGGGATGTACTTGATCTTCGACTTCCAGGTGGTCGGGAACTGCTCCTTCTGCGAGATCAGGTAGAAGGAGACGACGGACGCGGTGGCGGCCAGGAAGATCGGCACGTCCACCACGACCATCTCGGCGAAGCCGGTGTTGTAGCGCATGATCATCGCCGGGAACATGAGACCGGCGAGGAGCAGCATCAGGGGGTAGGCGAGGTTCGCGGTGAGGTGGAATGTGGCCTCCACCTTCTCGCGCCAGGCGAGGTCCGAGGCGAGGACCCGAGGCAGGAGCTTCTTGCAGACCTGCACCGAGCCCTTGGCCCAGCGCTGCTGCTGGGTCTTGAAGGCGTTCATCTCGACCGGCAGCTCCGCGGGGCAGACGAGGTCGGGCAGGTAGACGAAGCGCCAGCCCCGCATCTGCGCCCGGTAGGAGAGGTCGAGGTCCTCGGTCAGGGTGTCGTGCTGCCAGCCGCCCGCGTCGGAGATCACCGTGCGGCGCCAGACGCCGGCGGTGCCGTTGAAGTTGAAGAAGCGAGAGGAGCGGCTGCGCGCCCCGTGCTCCATGATGAAGTGCCCGTCGAGCATGATCGACTGGACTTCCGTGAGCAGCGAGTAGTCGCGGTTGATGTGGCCCCAGCGGGCCTGGACCATCCCGACCCTCGGGTCGGAGAAGTGGCCGAGAGTCTTCTCCAGGAAGTCGGGCGGGGCCACGAAGTCGGCGTCGAAGATGAAGACGAACTCGCCGGTCGCGGTCCGCAGACCGGCGTCGAGGGCTCCCGCCTTGTAGCCGGTGCGGTCGGCACGGTGCAGGTAATGGACGTCGAAGCCGAGCTCGCGGTAGTGCTCGACCGACCGGCTCGCGATCGCGGTCGTCTCGTCGGTCGAGTCGTCGAGGATCTGGATCTCCAGGCGGTCCTTCGGGTAGCGGATCGCGGTGACCGACTCGAGCAGCCGCTCGATCACGTACATCTCGTTGAAGATCGGGAGCTGGACGGTGACGCGCGGCAGATCCGCGGGCAGGGGGGCGGGAAGGGTCTTCCGGTCCTTGTGCTTGAAGTAGAGCCACACCATCACGTAACGGTGGAACCCCATGATGGCCAGGATGACGAGGGTCAGGAAGTAGAGACCCAGGATCCCGAACTCGAATGCGCTCATGACCGCCTGAGGCCGCCTCCGACCGCGCTCATCGCTCCCCGCGCCGCGCGCGGAGACACGACCGCCCCTCCCTTGACAACGTCCGAATCACCGGTGGAAGATGCCAGTTTCGGTGTGCCGCCGACGGGTGCCCCCTCTCATCCAGAAAGGGAGTTCATGCCTCAGGGCACAGGGACGTAGTTTACCGGAGCCGCGGCCCAAGTCAATGGATCCCCGAAGCCTCAAGGAGCTGCTGGACAAGGTGAAAGAGGGGACCGTCTCCCCCGACGCCGCCGCCGCCCGCCTGGCCACCCTCCCCTACGAGGACCTGGGCTTCGCCAAGGTCGACCACCACCGGGCGCTCCGCCGGGGGTTCCCGGAGACCGTCTTCGGGGCCGGCAAGACGCCGGACCAGGTGACGGCCATCGTCGACCGGATCGCCGCCCGGGGCCAGCGGGTGCTGGTCACCCGGACGACTGCCGAGGTGCACGAAAGGGTGGCGGCGGTCCGGCCCGAGGCCCGATTCCACGCGGAAGCTCGCTGCATCACGGTGGAGACGTCGCCGGCCCCGGCCCTGCCCGGGCGGATCGCGGTCTGCGCGGCGGGCACGTCCGACCTGCCGGTGGCCGAGGAGGCCGCCGTGACCGCGATCTTCCACGGCGCGACGGTCGAGCGGATCTACGACGTGGGCGTCGCCGGTCTCCACCGACTGCTCGACCGGGCCGAGACGATCCGGCAGGCCGACGTGGTCGTGGTCGTGGCGGGGATGGAGGGAGCTCTCCCGTCGGTCGTGGCCGGACTCGTCGATTCACCGGTTGTGGCGGTGCCCACGAGCGTCGGTTACGGGGCCGCGTTCCACGGCCTGGCCGCCCTGCTCGCGATGCTCAACTCGTGCTCCTCCGGGGTGGGGGTGGTGAACATCGACAACGGCTTTGGCGCGGCCCACCTGGCCTGCTTGATTCTGAAGGGGCGCGGGGCAGCCCAGGCATGAGCTCCGACCGGGGGCGACTCAGCTGTCCTTGACAAAACCGTTGATTCTCCTGATCTTGTAAGTTGGCTTGTCCCGCCGTGTCCCACCCTTTACGCGCGAAAGGGCCTCGGCTGTGCGCGCTAGGCGCCCTTTGGGGGCGCACGGAGCATCGCGGGAGACCAGAACTCGACGGCCGGGCCGACGCGCGTGAACGCTAACTCTTTTAAAGCACTGGAGTTCGACCGCATCCGAGCGCTCCTCCTGCAACAGGCGGGGTCTGTCGAGGGACACGCTCGCCTGGAGGCGCTCCGGCCGCTCACCGAGCCGGCCACCGTTCGCGAGGCCCTCGTCCGGACGAGCGAGGGGGTGGCGCTTCTCAGGGTGGTGGGCCGGCAGCCCTATCACGACCTCCCCGATCCGGCCGAGGCCCTGGCCGGGGCCCGGGTGCGGGGAGCGCACCTGGATCCCCGGGCGCTTGCGGACCTCGCCTCGTTCATCGAGGGCGGGGTCGAGATCTCCCGCCGGGTGGCGCGGGTGGACGGCACCCCTCGCCTCTCGCGCCTGGCTTCCGAGGTGCGGGACACGGGCGACGTGGCCGTGGCCATCCGCCGGGCGCTCCTGCCCTCGGGCGAGGTGGCCGACGACGCCTCGCCGAAGCTGGCCGACATCCGGCGGACCCTCCTTCGCCTGAAGTCGCAGCTCACGAGTGTCATGGAGGGCTACCTCCGGAGCCGCGACGCCGAGCGGCTGCTACAGGACCGGATCATCACGACCCGCAACGACCGCTACGTCCTCCTGCTCAAGGCCGAGAACAAGGGCGAGCTGCCGGGGATCATCCACGGCACCTCGGGCTCGGGGGCGAGCTTCTTCGTCGAGCCGCTGCCCGCGGTCGAGCTGAACAACGACATCGTCGAGCTGCAGGACGAGGAGCGGAACGAGGTCCTCCGCATCCTGGAGGACCTCACCGCGCGGGCCGGATACCGCGCGGACGATCTCTCCTTCATGTCGTCGGTCCTCGGCGAGCTCGACGCGGTCCAGGCCATGGCGCTCCTCGCCGTCGACATGGACGCTCACCCACCCGAGATCGTCGAGGGGGCGAAGCCGGACATCGACCTCGTCGACTCCCGCCATCCGCTGCTCATGCCGAAGCTCGCGGAGCGGCTCGGGATCAAGCGGTCGAGCGAGCCCGTGGCGGTCAGCCTGCGCGTCGGAGGCGACGAGCCGGTCCTCGTCATCAGCGGCCCGAACACCGGCGGCAAGACGGTGGCGCTCAAGACGGTCGGCCTCTTCGCTCTCATGGCCCAGTGCGGCCTGCACGTGCCGGCGGCTCCCGGCAGCCGCCTGCCCGTCTTCCGTCGGGTCTACGCGGACATCGGCGACGAGCAGTCGATCGCCGAGAACCTCTCGACGTTCTCCTCCCACCTCGCCGCGATCGTCGAGATGACGCGGGACCTCGCGCGGCCCGCCCTCGTCCTCCTCGACGAGGTGGGCGCCGGGACCGACCCCACGGAAGGCGGCGCCCTCGGGGTCGCGATCGTCGAGCACTTCCGCAAGAGCGGCACGATGGTGCTCGCCACCACGCACCACGGCCTGATGAAGGCCTACGCGCAGTCCACCCCCGGCGTCACGACCGCGTCGTTCGGCTACCACCCCGAGACGTACGAGCCCACGTACCGGCTCACCCTGGGAGCCCCCGGGCGCAGCCTCGCCCTCGAGATGGCGGAGCGGCTGGGCCTGCCCGCCGAGGTTGTGCACGACGCGCGGGCGCGGAGGGACGACAAGGAGCAGCAGGCGGAGGCGCTGCTCGCCCGGCTCGAGCGTGACCAGGCCGAGCTCGGCCGGGAACGCGCGCGGGTCGAGGGGATGAAGGCCGAGGCCGAGGGAGCGAAGGCGCGCGCCCTCCTCGCCGAGCGCGAGATCGTGGCGAAGAAGCGGCGCGAGGTCGAGGTCTTCGCCAAGGACCTGAAGCGGCGGACCGAGGAGTCCGAGCGGAAGGCGGCGGCGGCGATCCGCGACGCGGTCCTGAAGGTGGAGGCGGCGCCCAGGGCGGCCGCGAGCGCGCCGCGCATCCGGACGGAGGCCGTCCGGGCGATCCGCGACGCGCGCGACGAGGTGCTGGAGGACCCCGGGCTCGGGCTGCCCCAGGAGCAGGAAGCCTCCGCCCAGGCGCTCGCGGTCGGCATGCGCGTCCGCGTCAAGGCAATGGGAATCACGGGCGAGCTGCTGAGCCTGCAGGGTGACGACGCGGAGGTCGCGATCTCCGGCAAGCGCCTCCGCCTGCCACAAGACCAACTGGTCGGCCTCGCGGGGGTCTCCCGCAACAACGACCGTGGACTCTCGCGAAGGGCGGCGACCCCGGGGAACAGCACCGGGGGGGCCAGCGGCTCTGCCCGGCTTTCCTCGTCCTGGGGGGGCTCCACCCCCCCAAGCCCCGCCGTGGCGGTGAAGAGCGTGCCGGCGGAGGTCAGTCTCATCGGCATGACGGTCGAGGAGGCCCGCGAGCGCGTCGACAAGCTGCTCGACGACGCGGCGCTCTCCGACCGCCGGGAGATCCGCCTCGTCCACGGGTTCGGCGCCGGCAAGCTCCGGAAGGCCGTGGCCGAGATGCTGGAGGGCCATCCGCTCGTCGCCTCGTGGCGGCTCGGCGGGCCGAGCGAGGGCGGCGGCGGAGCCACGGTCGTGGAGCTGAAGGACTAGCGATGGCGTTCCCGGACAGCTTCGTGGAGGAGGTGCGGCGCGTCGCGGACATCGTGCGCGTCATCTCCGAGCACGTGGCCCTCAAGAAGATGGGGACGTCGTGGAAGGGCCTGTGCCCGTTCCACCAGGAGAAGACCCCGTCCTTCAACGTCCGGCAGGAGCCGGCCGTCTTCCACTGCTTCGGCTGCGGCGAGGGCGGCGACGTCTTCAAGTTCGTGATGCTGCGCGAGCGGGTGAGCTTCCCCGAGGCGATCGAGATGCTGGCCCGCCGCTTCGGCGTGGCGGTGCCCGAGGGGCGCGTCGAGCCCGGCCCCGACCGCAAGGAGCGCGAGGAGATGCTGGCGCTGATGGAAGCGGCGGCGCAGCACTTCACGCGCACCTTCTGGACGGCGCCGGGCACTTCCGCCCGCGAGTACCTCCTCGGCCGCGGCTTCCGGAAGGAGACGCTGGAGAAGATCCGCGCCGGGGCCGCGCGAGACGCGTGGGACGACCTTCTCGGCGCCCTGCGGGGCAGGTTCTCGCCCGCGCTCCTGCTCAAGGCCGGCCTCGTCCTCGAGCGGCAGGGCAAGGAGGGCCACTACGACCGGTTCCGGAACCGCGCCGTCTTCCCGATCACGAACGAGTCGGGCAAGGTGGTGGCCTTCGGCGCGCGCGCGCTCGACGGCAGCGAGCCCAAGTACCTGAACTCTCCCGAGACCCCGGTGTACTCGAAGAGCCGTGTCCTCTACGGGCTCTCCTGGGCGCGCGACGCCGTCGCCCGGGAGAAGCACGCCGTCCTCATGGAGGGCTACCTCGACGTGGCCCGCGCGATCGAGCAGGGCGTCGCCGAGGTGGTCGCCACGTGTGGCACCGCCCTCACCGGCTCCCACGCGCGGCTGCTGCGTCGGTTCACGGAGACGGCGGTCCTCAACTTCGACCAGGACGAGGCCGGGCAGAAGGCCGCCCGCAAGAGCCTCGAGGTGCTCCTCGAGGAGGGGATCCGCGTGCGGATCGTGGAGCTGCCCGCGGGCCACGACCCGGACACCTACATCAAGGCCGAGGGGGCGGAGGCCTACCGCGAGCGCCTCTCTCAGGCTCCGGAAGCGGTCGAGTGGCTCATGCGGCGGGCCGAGGCGGTGGGCGATCTCTCGTCACCGGCCGGCAAGGCCGCGTTCTTCGCGGCGGTCCTGCCCGGGCTCGTGCGCACGGAGAACGCGGTCGAGCGCCAGGCCTGGCTCGCGCGGGTCGTGGAGCGCGGGGGCCTCGACGCGGGGGCGGCGCGGGAGGAGCTCCGCCGCGCGCTCCAAGGCCGCACGCGGACGACGTCCGCGGTGGCGGAGGCGGCGAGCCGGCGCCCGGCGGTGCCGCGCGCGGCGGTGCTGCTGCCGGCGGAGCGGTGGTTGCTGGCGCTCGTGGCACAGGGGGCGGCGGGGGTCGAGATCGCCCTCGACGAGCTCCAGGAGGCGGACCTCGAGGGCCTGCGGTCGGCGACGCTCCTGCGGGTGGCGCAGGCGGTGGCCCGGCGGGACGAGAGGGTGACGCTCCCCGCCGTCCTCGCGGAGCTCGACGAGGACGCGCAGCGGGTGATGTCGGAGATCGCGGTCGAGGGCGTGCCCGAGGAGGGCCTCTCGGCCGAAGACTGCGTGCGCGAGCTGCGGCGGCAGCCGCTCAAGGCGCGCATGGCGGAGATCCAGAAACGGCTGGCCGGGGCGAGCGGGGACACGCAGGAAGCGCTCCTCGCGGAGAAGACGCGCCTCGTGCGGCAGATGGCGGGCCTTTAGGCGAAGGGCTAAACAAGGAGCAGGCGGAACGGCAATGGCGCTTTCGATCGAGGAAAAGTACGACGAGGTCCGGCAGCTCATCACGATGGGCAAGGAGAAGGGCTACCTCCTCTACGAGGAGGTGAACGACCTCCTGCCCTCCGACCTCGGGTCGTCGGACGAGCTGGACGACATCTTCTCCATGTTCGGGTCCATGGGCATCGAGGTCGTGGACTCCGAGCAGAAGTTCCGGGAGAAGTCGGAGGAGGAGGGCGTCGAGCTCGACCTCACTCCCGGCGCGCTCGACAAGACGAACGACCCCGTGCGCATGTACCTGCGCGAGATGGGCACGGTGCCCCTCCTCACCCGGGAGGGCGAGGTCGAGATCGCGAAGCGCATCG
Organism: uncultured Acidobacteriota bacterium; assembly: GCA_963697835.1. Taxonomy (GTDB): domain Bacteria; phylum Acidobacteriota; class Vicinamibacteria; order Fen-336; family Fen-336; genus DATBSL01. The sequence goes on from CAVOPG010000005.1 coordinate 121,189, forward strand.
AGCGCGGCAAGAACGCGATGCTCCGGGCCATCTCCCGCACCAACATGGCGGCGCAGGAGGTGGCACGGCTCGGCGAGCGGCTGGGGGCCCGCGAGATCGGGGTGCGCGACGCGGTGGTCTTCAACGAGGAGGAGGTCACCGAGGAGAAGCTCGAGGCCAAGATCCGGGAGACCCTGAGGCTCATCGGCAAGGTGAACCAGGCGCACCAGGACTACCTGGGCTACCGCAAGCACTTCCAGAAGCTCGAGAAGAAGTCGCGCGGGTACGTCAAGGGCAAGTGGCGCCTGGCGCGGCTGCGGATCCGGATGTCGCTCGCCATCCGCCGGGTCGAGTTCTCGGAGGCGTTCAAGCGGCGCCTCGTGGAGAGGATCCGCGAGACGGTGGAGCGCATCCGGGACGCCGACGACCGCATCGCGCGTCTCGAGCAGAAGCTCAGGCGCGACGTGAGCGACGACTACCGCAAGCAGGTCCGCCAGATGATCCGGGACCAGAAGCTGGTCCTCGACCAGATCCAGGAGGACTTCGACGCGCGGCCGGAGGAGATCCAGCGCACCCTCGACACCGTCATCACCGGGGAGGCGCAGGCCGAGCAGGCGAAGAAGGAGCTCGTCGAGGCGAACCTCCGCCTCGTCGTCTCCATCGCCAAGAAGTACACGAACCGGGGCCTGCAGTTCCTGGACCTCATCCAGGAGGGCAACATCGGCCTCATGAAGGCGGTCGACAAGTTCGAGTACAAGCGCGGCTACAAGTTCTCGACCTACGCCACGTGGTGGATCCGTCAGGCCATCACCCGCGCCATCGCCGACCAGGCCCGGACGATCCGCATCCCGGTGCACATGATCGAGACGATCAACAAGCTCATCCGCACCTCGCGCGCCCTCGTCCAGGAGCTCGGGCGCGAGCCCACCTCGGAGGAGATCGCGAAGCGGATGGACATCCCGGTCTCCAAGGTCAGGAAGGTCCTGAAGATCGCCCAGGAGCCCATCTCGCTCGAGACGCCGATCGGGGAGGAGGAGGACTCGCATCTGGGGGACTTCATCGAGGACCGCTCCGCCGTGTCCCCGGCCGAGAACGTCATCAACCTGAACCTCAAGGAGCAGACGGACGCCCTCCTGAAGACGCTCACCCCGCGCGAGGAGCGCGTCATCAAGATGCGCTTCGGCATCGGCGACGGGTCCGAGCACACCCTCGAGGAGGTGGGCCAGAGCTTCCAGGTCACCCGTGAGCGCATCCGCCAGATCGAGGCGAAGGCGCTCCGGAAGCTCCGCCACCCGAGCCGCAGCCGCAAGCTCAAGGCCTTCCTGGAGGGCAGCCGGATCTGACGCACGCCGCCTGAGAACTCCCCAGATCCAACTCCGCACCCCGCCTGGAGGTGCCCCTGGCATGGACGTCCTCGACGCCGTCGGCAACACCTCGATGGTCCGGCTCCGCCGGGTCGTCCCCGGCAATGGGGCGACCATCCTTGCCAAGCTCGAGTGGGAGAACCCCACGGGCAGCATGAAGGACCGGATGGCCCGCGCCGTGATCTCCCGGGCGGAGGCGGACGGCCGCCTCAGGCCCGGCGACACCGTCGTCGAGTACACCGGCGGCAGCACGGGGACCTCGCTCGCCCTGGTGTGCGCGGCCAAGGGCTACCGCATCCGGATCGTCACCTCCGAGGCCTTCAGTAAAGAGAAGCGGGACCACATGGCCGCGCTGGGTGCGGAGCTCACCCTCGTCCCCAGCGAGGGCGGCCTCACCACCAAGAAGCTCATCCTGGACATGATCGAGGTCGCGCGCGGGCTCAGCCAGCAGCCGCACACCTGCTGGACCGACCAGCTCAACAACCAGGACGCCATCACCGGCTACCACGCGCTCGGCGAGGAGATCTGGGTCCAGACCCGCGGGGAGATCGACGCCTTCGTGCACTCAGTGGGAACCGCGGCCTCGCTGCGCGGCGTAGCCACGGTCCTGAAGCGGCACAAGCCAAGCGTCCGGATCGTCGCCGTCGAGCCCGCCGAGTCCCCGGTGCTGCAGGGAGGCCAACCCGGGCCCCACAAGATCGAGGGAGTCGGGATCGGCTACACGCCTCCCCTGTGGGACCCGGGGCTCGTGGACGACGTGCTCGCGGTCGGGACCAGCGAAGCGAAGGACATGACCCGGCGCCTCGCCCGCGAAGAGGCCCTCTTCGCGGGGATATCGTCCGGCGCGAACCTCATCGCCGCCCTCCGGGTCGCCGAGCAGCTCGGCCCGGACGCCAGGCTGGTCACCCTGATGTGTGACTCCGGCCTGAAGTACCTGAGCACGGACGTCTACCGGGGGAGGTGAGCCCGCCACGGCGGCTGGACCCCGAGGCCGCGCTCGTCGCGGTGGCGTTTCTCGCCGCGTCGCGGGCATGGCCTCGTGGGCGGCGCGCGGTACGTCGAGGGCTCAGGGCCCCGACAACGTCCCGGACCGGCCCTTTAGGCCTTCCTCGACCGGACGCGAACGGCGGCGGCGAGCCCGAGGGGCATGAGCAGCATGAACCAGCCCAGGGCTCCCGCCGGGGTTCCGCCGCGGGCGGGATCGGCCAGGACGCCCGCGACGACCGGGCCCATGGCGGCGAGGCACCAGGGCACCCCCATGAGGAGGGCGCTCACGGCGCTGGCCTGACCCGGCAGGAGCCGATTGCCCTCGGCGACGGCGGCGATGTTGTTGACGCCGTTGAACGCACCCACGGCCATGACGACGAGGAGGTCGAGCGTAGACGTGCTGCCGCGCAGGAGCAGGAGCCCCAGCGCCAGCGCCGTGGTGAGGTTGGCGAACACGAGCATGCGGCGCGCACTCCAGCGATCCGAGGCCTGGCCCGCCGGGACGAGCGACAGGCAGCCGCCGGCGATCAAGGCGAAGTGGCCGCCGCCGCCCACGATCCACGGTGCCGCGTGACGCGAGAGCAGCAGGTCGGGCAGCAGGAAGACGAGCGAGATGTTGACCGCCCCCGCCATCGTCTGAACGGCGAAGAGGGGGGCGAGAGAGCCCAGATGGCCGCGCAGCGTCCGCCACTCGACACCACGCGGCTGGCGCGCCTCGCCCGAGGCCGGCAGGCCCGCGGCGATGGCCATGGCCATGGTGAGGGGCAAGAGCGCGATGAGCGGCGTGAGGGTGCGCGCCGACTGGTAGACGGCCGAGAACAGGAGCTGCGACAAGGAATAGCCGAGGTAGCCGCCCGACAGGAACATGGCGATCATGAAGCCGACGCGCCGGCGCGAGAGGTTGGCCGCGGCTCCGGTGGCGGAGGGGTGGAAGGCCGCCGAGCCGACGTTCGTCACCAGGACCAGGGCACCCATGATCGGGTAGGAGCGTACCGCCCACGGGGCCACGGTGACGGTGCCCGCGACGGCGACGCCCGTGACGATCAGCCGTTTGCGCCAGCCGCGGTCGGCGAGCACGCCGAAGGCGAGCTGGAGGCCGTTGCCGGTCATGCTGCCGATCGTCGCGATGAGGCCGGCGGTGGCGATGTCGAGGTGCGCCAGCGTCTTGAACACCGGCCAGATGCCCGAGCAGCAGTCGACGGCGCAGTGCCCGCCGGCGAGTGCCAAGAGCGTCCACCATGCCTTGGCGGGAGTTGCCAGGGGATCCGCCGACGAGGGCGTCGCCACGACCACCCCTTCGCCGACTGCGGTCGGGGCCGCCACGAGGGCCTTCATCGGCGCGAGTATGCCGCAGGTGTGGGCGGAGGCGAAGACGCCATTGCCATGACCATGTCCGCCACCATGCCGGTCATGCCACCTGCACGCGGCCGTTCACCAGATGGGGCGGCGGGTGCGCCGCGATCTCGTCCACGGCGCCCGTGTGGAGGTTGGAGGGGGTGCCAGTGCTCGCGGCTACCGCGGGCGCCTCGCCGGTCGGCCGCGCCGCTTCGCGCCTCGGCGCGCTGGTGCCGGACGAGGCTGAAACGACGCGTAGAGGTGGTCGAAGAGGCTGAAACCGGTGGCCAGCCGGTCCTCGTCGGTAGGGTGGGCCTGGATGAGCCCCTGGATGAGCTGCTGCACGCCCGGCGCGTCGGGACGACCGTACTTGGCGTCCTTGAGGTCGACGTCGTGCACGATCTCGGCGAGCGCGGGGTGCGGGCGAGCAGCGTCGAGCGTCGGCCGGATCGGCGCCCGTGGAGGCGGCTGGCCTCGGCGGAGGCCAGCGCGTCCTCCGCTCGGGAACCTCCGGATCCGCTAAACCGATCATGACCGACGAAAGACGGCCCGGTCAGCAGCACGGGGGCAGGGCTGAGGCGAATTCTCTTCGGCACAGGACGTGCTTGCCTCAGCCTGAGAGCCGTCGTACACGTGCTCCGCCCGGAGGTGCAGCGTGAGTGCAGCGCGCGCGGGTCTCGCCACCATCCAGCTTCTTGTGTCCCTCCTCGGCTTGGCGGCGGCCGCCTCCGCCCAGGAGTCGAAGCCACCCGCGTTCCCCGCCGCGGCCGAGGTCGTCCGTCTCGACCTGGCCGTGCACGACGCACGCGGCAGGATCGTCCGCGACCTCCGCGCCGACGAAGTGCAGGTTTTCGAGGAGGGCAAGCCCTGCACGATCTCGTCGTTCCGCCTCGTGCGGCGTGGAACCGGGGGAGGCTTCGACGCCCGCGGCGACGGCGGGAGACGCCCGGCCACGCGTGGCCCACGGCGGGCGGCGAGCCGCCGGCCAGCGTGGTCGCCCTGGTGTTCGACCTGCTGGACGTCGGACGCAGCGCAGCGCGCGCGCCAGGCCGCACTCGACATGGTCGGCCGGCAGTTCCCGGCCGGCACGTGGTTCACGGTCTTCAAGGTCGGCGCCGGTCTGCGGATCCTGCAGCCGCTCACGACCGACCCGGCGACGCTGCCGGACGCCATCACCCGGGCCACGCCAGGCGACGCGCGCCCACGAGAGGTGTCGAGGAACCCCGGCCTCGACAGCGCGACCGAGGACGCGCTGAGCGCCGCGCTCGCCGCGGCCGAGACCTTGCCGCGGCCCCCTTCTTTTGGAGGGCGTTCGCTGGTCACGGACAGCGCGGAACAGGGCATGGCCGCGGCCCAGATACAGATGCTGCAGGCCCAGGCGCAGATGCTGCTCTTCACCAACGCGCTCTCGCGGGAGCAGCGGAGCCAGGTCACGCTCTATCCCCTCCTCGCGCTCGCTCGTTCGCTCTCGAGCCTCGAGGGACGCAAGACGATCCTCTTCTTCTCCCAGGGGCTCCACATGACCTCGTCGCTGTGGGAGGTGCTGTTGTCCACGATCAGCGAGGTCAACCGGGCGAACGCCACGGTCTACGCCTTCGACGCGGGAGGGCTCGGAGTCGAGTCGCCCGTCAAGACCACGAAGGCGGCCCTGGAGGTCGCTCGTCTCATCTCCGTGAGCGGCGGCGACCTGCATCCGGGAGGCCGAGCTGGTGGCAGAGGCCCCGTTCATGAACGTCCAGGGCAACCTGCAGAGCCTGGCCGAGAGCACGGGCGGCTTCCTCGTGGCCAATACGAACGATCTCCGCCCGGGGCTCGAGCGCGTGGCCGCCGACCTCCGCTCGTACTACGAGATCGCGTACGTTCCCCCGAACCCCAGGCCCGACGGCCGCTGGCGCGGGATCAAGGTGAAGGTGACGCGGCGCGGCCTGCACGTCCGCGCGCGCAAGGGCTATTTCGCCATGCCGGCGGGCAAGCCGGTGGTGCGCCCTTCCGAGCTGCCCCTCCTGACCGCTCTCGACCAGAACCCGCTTCCCCGCCAGCTCGAGCTGCGGGCGGCGACGGTGACCGTGGCCGGGACGGGGCCCGATCGCGACACGCTCGTCCTCGCCGAGGTCCCCGTCTCGGCGGCGACGTTCACGGCGCGAGACTCGGCCGCGGGCCGGACCGCTCACGCCCGGGTGTCGCTGATGGGCCTCGTGCGGGACGAGAAAGGCCGTCTCGTCACGAGGCTGACCCACGACGCGCCGTTCGACGGGCCCGCGCGCGACGTGCCGCACATGCGACGTCAGATGCTCGTCGTCCGGCGCACGCTGACGCTCTCCCCCGGACGCTACACGCTCGAGGTCTCGGCCATCGACCGCGTGTCGGGCCGGCTCGGAGCCCGCCGCGCTCGCTTCGAGGTGCCGTCGGGCGACGGCCTCGAGCTGGGCGGGCTCGTCGTCGTGCGCCCGCAGCCCGCGCCCGCGGACGCGGCCGACGACGACCCGCTGCACGTGGCCGACCGGCGAGGCGTTCCGCGGATGGGCGACCCGGTCGTGGCCGGCGTCGACGGTAGCGTGGGCTTCTACCTGAGCCTGCGTCCAGACTCCTTCGGCCGAGCCGGTCTCCGTCGACGCTCGAGGTGCGTCGGGACGGGCAGGTCGTCGGCCGGGCGACGCCCGAGCTGCCGCGAGCCGACGCGAACGGCCGGATCGCGTACCTCGGCGAGCTGCCCGCCGACCGCTTCCCTCCCGGGCGCTACGAGCTTTGGGCGGTCGCGCAACAGGGAGCGGCCGAGGCGCGTCAGGCGACGTCGTTCGAGGTCGTCGCCGCGAGCGCGGCGGGGCCCGTCCGCAAGCCCGAGGCCCCTCCCGACGTCCTCGCCCTCCTCGAGAAGGCCGGGCGCTACGTCGTCGATTTCCAGGAGTCCTTCCGCTGGATCGTGGCGGAGGAGACCTGCCGCCAGTGGGCGGGAAGGAGGGTCCGCACGCTGCGCTCCGACCTCGTCTTCGTGACCCTCCCGGGCGAGATGCCGTTCACGACGTTCCGGGACGTGTACGAGGTCGACGGACAGGAGGTGCGCAACCATGAGGGACGACTCGTGGCGCTCCTGGCACGGCCCGAGCAGACGTCGATGGAGCGCGCCCTGGCCCTGGGGCGCGAGAGCGCGCGCTACAACCTCGGCCCGGTCTACCGCACGGTGAACGTCCCGACTCTCGCCCTCGCCTTCCTGCACCCACGCAACCAGTGGCGCTTCCGCTGGGAGAAGAAGGGCCGGCGGAGCTTCTTCGGCCACGAGGGGATCGAGCTGCAGGCCGAGGAAGGTGAGCGCCCGACCCTCGTTCGGGCACTGGACGACGCCGACGTGCCGGCGAAGGCGCGCTTCTGGGTCGAGCCGGGCACCGGTCGTGTCCTTCGCACCGAGACCGAGTTCCACTCCAGAGAGAGCCCGCTGCGGCCGGACACGATCGGCTGGGTGGACACGCAGTACCGGCCCGAGCCGAAGCTCGGGCTGTGGGTGCCCGACGAGATGGACGAGCGGCACGAGAACGTGACGGGCGGGGACGCCGACTTCGACGGGGTCATCCGCGCGACCGCCCATTACGTGAACCACAGACGCTTCGAGGTGGACGTCTCGGAGGGCCAGGCCCGGCTGCCCGAGCCCGAGCCGCCGGAGCCCTGAGACCGCCCGCTGGCGCCCCCCCGCGGGGATCTTTCCGGCGTCTACTTGATGAAGTACCCCGCCACGCGCCAGCGATCGTCCCTTCCGAGCACGGGCGTGACGGTTTCGGCCGCGGTCTCGCGGTGCTCGAAGTCAGTCTCGAACTGGAGGACGACGTAGTGTCCCCTGGGGCCTCCGTTTGGCGAGTCGACCAGCTTGTGGGAAAGCAGCGTGCGCGAGAGACAGCGGCCGAGGGGCGTCCGCACGGAATGGACCGCCTGATCCCACTGCTCCGGCGTCACCGCGCTCTTGAACGCCGGCGCCGCGGCTTCCCAGCTCGTCCGGTAGTGCCCGCCGTCCATGAGGTCGAGCCACGCCCGCGCGGCAGCGGCCGCTTGCTCCTCGGCCCCCGCGTCGGCCCCCAGCGGACTCGTCAGGCCCGCGAGGCTCATCGCGGAGAGCCAGGCCACGAAATCCCGTCTCGTCTGCATCGGCGTTCCCTCTTCTCTATGACGCACGAAGCGGCCGGAAGGTGGCGCCTGAGGTCGGATCGACGACTCCTTCTTGTGCATAGACGCCCCCGAAGCCTCGGCGGTTGAGTCCCCGCCTGCTGGTACAGCAAGTTGGATGCGGGCCACGGACGACGGCGCCCCTCCTCGGCGTACCGCCCGACGTAAGGGGCTTACGCTTCTCGTGGGATCCGGACGGCGGTTGTCGCTCTCAAGTCGCTGATCCCCAAGCGGTAAGTCAAACAGGTCTGGTGGCTCGCCTCTTGCCATCAAGGCCACCATGCGTACCGCGCGGCTCCATTCGATCGGCGTCCTCCTCGGCTTCGTGGTCTCGCCTCTCGGGGCGGCGACTGCCGAGCCGAGGCGTGCCGGGGTCGACGATGCGCGCGACACCGACCGCGGTCGTCGATGCCCTGCGCCTCTCTCCCGAGGTGCCTGAGCTCGAGGCCCGCCCCGCCCTCGTCGACCGGCTGCGGGCGACGCCGCACAACTACTTCCGCTTCGTGAACCGGCCGTTTTCCGAGGCCGTGTGCAGGCTGTTCGAGGACGTCCAGGGAGGACTGCCCGACGTGAACCTGCACGGCGACGCCCACATCGAGCAGTACGCGGTCACGAGCCTCGGTCGAGGCCTCGTCGACTTCGACGACTCCGCACGGGGACCGTACGTCATCGACCTCGTCCGCTTCGGGGTCTCACTCGAGCTCGCCGCCCGTCAGAGGGGATGGCGGGTTGGGGGCCGAGCCTTCGACGCCTTTCTCCAGGGTTACCGCGACGCGCTCGCGAACCCGAGCCTGGATCGCCCGCCCTACCGGACGATCGGCCACGCCCGGTCGCGCTTCACGTTCGACCACGGCCTCGCCCTACGCCGCGCTGACGCACTCATGGATTCCGATCCCGTGCCCGTGTCCGACCTGGAACGCGATCTCCAGGGCTACGTCGCCGAGATGAGGACGGAGAACCCGGCCACACCCCCGGCCTTCTTCCGCATCAAGAAGGCGGGCCGCCTGAAGATGGGCATCGGCAGTGCCCTCGACGAGAAGTACCTCCTCCGCATCGAAGGGTGGACCGCGGCGGAGGAAGACGACCAGATCCTGGAGGTGAAGGACGTGCATGCCCTCCCCGACGGGACGTGCTTCCACACCGACCTGGGCCCCCAGAGGGTGACTCTCGGCATGTCCCTCATCGCCAATGCGTCGTTCCCGCTCTCGGGAATCCTCGCCCGCGGGGACCGCTCCTTCTGGGTCCACGGCTGGACCGACGACTACGTAGAGCTGTCGATCGAGTCCTCTTTCTCCGGACCAGGGGACCTTCGAGAGGTGGCCTACGACGTAGGCGTCCAGCTAGGACGGGCCCACCCGAAGGGCGGCACGGGGCGGACATCCCCGCAAGGCATCAGAAGCGTCCTCCTCGAGTCCGTACGGACGAACGAGGATCGGATCCGCAGGGCCATCGACGAGCTGACGGAGGCGACGGTCGCGGCCTGGAAGGCCTTCCGAGGAGGGCCGCTGGAGGCCACCGACGTCGACCTTCAGGAAGCCTGTGACCAGCGCACCCCGCGCGGAGCGCTCCGAGCGGATCACCGTCCGACCCGCTGAACGACGAAGCTCACCTCTCCGTCGAACAGGGAGCGTCAGCTCTTGTCGTTTCTCGGCCCCGCGGAGCCGGGCCGCGGGATCGAGGACGAGGGAATGGTCCGAAGGACAAGACGCCGCCAATTCGGCGTCTCCATCTTCCTGGCCGACGGTCGGGGCGAGTGACATAATCAGGTCGATGATCGTGGTGGGCGGCCGAGTGGTCGAAGGAGACGGGTGGGAAGACGCGGCTCGCCTGAGTCGCACTGCCCGCTTTCTGCGTGGGGACCCGGGGCTCGTTCCCCGCGGGGTCTATCGCTTTTCGAGCTTCGATGAGGCGGACGCGTGGATGACCCGGATGATGATCGCTACTCACGAGCGCCGGAGCCCGACGACGTCGTCCGCATCTGCCGGGCGCTGAACGAGGCCGGGGCGCGGTATCTCCTGATCGGTGGTTTCGCCGTGATCGCCCACGGAGCGGGCCGCTTCACGAAGGACATCGATCTCCTCGTCGAGGACTCTCCTGCCAACGTCGCCCGCGTCAAGCGCGGCCTTGCGGTGCTGGCCGACAACGCCGCGGCCGAGGTTGGCGACGAGGACGTCCGACTGCACGTCGTGGTACGGGTCGCCGACGAAGTCGTCGTCGACCTGATGGGCCGCGCCTGCGGCGTCGGCTACGAGGAGGCGGCGCGCGACGCCGAGACTTTCGAGCGCCAGGGAGTGGCGATTCCGATCGCGAGCCCGCGCACACTCATCCGGTTGAAGGACACGCCGCGGCCGCAAGATGCCCTCGATCGGGCGTTTCTCGAGGGCGTTCTGCGCGCTCGCGCCGGCAGGAGGTGAGGCGCCGTTTCACGGTGGTGGGCCGAAGTGGGCGCGGTTCTGGTACGCTTCCGGTCGGGCCTGTAGTTCAGCTGGTTAGAACGGCCGGCTCATAACCGGTTAGTCGAAGGTTCGAGTCCTTCCAGGCCCACTCCCCCGCCCGCCGTTTCCCCGCGTCCCCCGGTGCTAGAATGCGTCTTCATCGTGCCCCCGTCGCCTCCTTCCCGCCCATGAGCCCCGACCTCGAGAAGCTCGTCCGCCTTCACCACGCCGACACCGAGCTGAAGCGCATCGAATCCGAACTCGCCGAGATCCCCCGCCTCCGCAAGGCGATCGAGGACCGGCTGGCCGGCGACCGCTCCCGCCTCGACGCCGCGAAGGCGGCGCTCGACGCCTCGCAGAAGGCCCGCCGGCAGAACGAGGCCTTCGTGCAGGACCTCGAGACGAAGCGCTCGAAGTTCAAGGGCCAGCTGATGGAGGTGAAGACGAACAAGGAGTACACCGCGGTTCTCCACGAGATCGAAGGGGTGGAGCGGGACATCAAGGCGCGCGAGGACCTGATCCTCGAGGAGATGGAGAAGGCGGAGGCGCTCGCCCAGGCGGTGAAGCGCGAGGAGACCGAGTTCAGGAACGTCGAGGCCGACGCGAAGAGGGAAAGGGCCGACCTCGACGCGAGAGAGACGACCCGGCAGGGGGAGACGCGGCGGCTCGCGGCGGAGCGCGACGCGCTGGCCGCGTCGGTGCCCGAGGACCCCCTCGCCGTCTACGCGCGGGTGGCGAAGGGGCGAGGCACGGCGGTCGCGGAGGCACGAGACGGCATGTGCCAGGCCTGCCACGTCAGGATGCGGCTGCAGATCTGGGTGGAAGTCAAGAAGAACGAGCAGCTCTTCCAGTGCGAGTCCTGCAGCCGCGTCCTCTTCTACGAGCCGCCCCCGCCGACCGTCGTCGTCGAGCCGTGACCCCTCCCCCCGGGCGCGCCCTCCGACCGGCCACCGTCCTGCGACTCCACGTCGACGGGGCGAGCCGGGGCAACCCCGGGGAGGCGGGCTTCGGCGTCCACGTCTCGGCCGAGGACGGAAGCGAGGTGGCCGCGCTCTACGGGTACCTCGGCAAGGCCACGAACAACGTGGCCGAGTACCAGGCTCTCCTCCACGGCCTGCGGTTCGCGCTCGCCCGCGGAGCGTCGCGGGTCGAGGTCTACTCGGACTCGGAGCTGCTCGTCCGGCAGATCGAGGGGCGCTACCGCGTCAAGAACGCCGGCCTCCAGCCCCTGCACCGGGAGGCGCAGGGCCTCCTGGCCCGCTTCGAGCGCGCCCGGGTGGCCCACGTGCCGCGCGAGCGGAACCGCGAGGCCGACGCGCTGGCGAACCGGGCCGTGGACGAACGAGCCTCGAACCTCTAGCGGGTGGCGAGCGTCCTATCGGCCGAAGCCGACGAAGCTGATCATCGTCCCGCAGCCCTGACCGTCCCGTCGGTAGGAGGGGTAGAGGTCGGCGCGGCAGCGGGTGCAGTCGGCCAAGTGGTGGAGCGCTTCGGGACGGAGGCCCGTCTCCACGAGCTGCCGCGTGTTGGCCGCGCGCAGGTCGAGGTGAGGGCGGCCGTTCGGCCCGGGCTGGAAGAAGGCGGCGGCGGCGGGAGGGAAGGCCGCGCGCACGTCGTCCCCGACCTCGTAGCAGCAAGGTCCGATGGCGGGGCCGAGCGCGGCGACGAGGTCCTCCACCCGGGAACCCCGGGCGACGAGCGCGTCCACGGAGCGGGCGGCGACCCCGGCCGCGGTGCCGCGCCAGCCCGCGTGGGCCGCGGCCACGAGGCACCGCTTCGGGTCCACGATGAGGACGGGCAGGCAGTCGGCGGTCTTGATGCCGAGGAGCCAGCCGGGACAGGTCGCGACCGACGCGTCCGCCTCCGGCGTCCCGTCCCACGGTGCCTCGAGGACGGTCGCCCCGTGGACCTGCTTCAGGAGGAAGAGGCGGCCCCGGTCACCGAGCGCGCGCGCCACGCGGGCGCGGGCATCCTCCCCGGTCCCGCTCCCCTCGCCGGGGCCGCGCTGCTCGAACCCGTGCACGAGGCCGGGGATCGCGGCAAGCGCGGGGAGGGTGGCGGCGCGGAGAGCCATCGCGGCATGCTAGCAGCCGGGCCGGGGCTACACTACTTCCGGTGAGCGAGGTGCCCCCGGACGACGGCGTCGTGGCGAGCGGGGTCGAGCTGGTCGGGGTCGAGGAAGCCGAGAGGCTCCTCGCGGCCGGCGGCGGAGGCGTCTTCAGCGAGGGCGAGCTTCGCTACGCGCGGGAGCGCGTGGACCCCGGCCGCCGCCTCGCCGCCCGCCTCGCCGCCAAGCGCGCGGCCTGCCGCCTCCTCGGCGGGGGTGCCCTGGAAGCCGAGGTCGAGGTGGTCCGGGGCCCTTACGGTCCGCCGGCGCTCCGTCTCTCCGGGACGGCCCGCGACAGGATGCGGTCGCTCGGCGCCTCCCGCGCCCTGGTGAGCCTGACCCACGAGCGGGGCCACGCCGCCGCCCTCGTGGTGCTCCTCCGGGACTTGCGGTGAAGCGCGCCGCTCTCCTCGTGCGGCTCGGCGCGTTGGCGGTCGTCGCCGGCGCCGCCTCCCTCCTGTACTTCGCCTACGCTCCGGTGGGGGACACGGCGCCCCACCCTTTCAACCACGACCGCAACGCCGTCTGGATCGAGCACCGCTGGCTGGAACGGCGGCACCCCGATGCCGAGATGGAGGCGCTCTTTGCCAGGCTCCACGCGCGCGGCATCGTCTACGTCTTCCCGCACGTCATCCCCTTCGACGCGGCGGGCCGGCTCCCCCCGCACGACCGCGAGCAGATGCGCGCCCTCCTCGCCGCCGCCCGAAAGGTCGCTCCCGACTTCCGCGTGCTGCCGTGGATCGGCGGCCTGCGGAGGGGCTACAAGCGGCAGCGGCCGGGGACCGTCGAGCTCGGCGACCTGGCGCAGCAGCAGCGCATGGTGGCCGAAGCCCGCGGTCTCGTGGACGAGGGCTTCGACGGAGTCCACCTCGACGTGGAGCCCGTGGACGACGGCAACGACGAGTTCCTCGCGCTGCTCCGGGCCCTCCGCCCCGCCGTCGGCCACGGCCACGTGCTCTCGGTGAGCGCGATCCGGCCGGCGCCGGTGGGCCTCCCCCACGCCCCGAACTTCGCGTGGAGCCCGGACTACTACGCCCGGGTGGCGGCGACCGTGGACCAGATCGTGATCATGGCCTACGACACCGCGCTTCCCACGCCGTCGCTCTACCGCCGCTACGTGCGCTGGGCCGCCCGGTCCGTGGCGGGCGCGCTCGACGCGTCCGGGTCCGACGCCCGCGTGCTCATGGGAATCCCCACGTACGACACGTACGGCTTCATGCACCGGCGGGGGGTCGAGACCCCGGAGAACGCGCTCGCCGGCGTCGTGGCGGGGCTGCGCGGGCTCGGGGCCGGCGGGACCTTCGAGGGTGTAGCGCTCTACGCCGAGTGGACGACGGACGAGTCGGAGTGGGCGGTCTACGAGCGCTACTGGCGCAACCGACCGGACTGAGGCCGCTCGGCGGTGCGCTCAGTCGGCCCCGTCGCTCCGGGCGAAGCTCACCGTGTAGCCTCCGACGCGCGCGCCGTGGGCCTTGCCGACCTCGATGTCCGAGCGGTAGTGGATGCCGCCGTAGAGACGCGAGATCGCCGCCTCGTCCCTCATCGTCTCGAACGACGACGACGCCGGAGGGAAAGAGATACGACAGAACCACCGCCGCCGCGGCCGAGAACGTCGAGTGCCCCGAGGTGTACGAGGGGAAGTTCGGCAGGCCGATGACCGTCTTGATGCCGGGGTCCAGCTGGGAGGGACGCGGGTTGAAGTAGGCGTACTTCGCGTCCCAACAGGCGACGGCGGCGTCGTGCATCGCCATGTTCAGCAGGGCGAAGGCCCTGGCCGCGCGCACCTCGCTGAAGTGGGCATCGCGCACGTAGTCCGTGGCAATGGCGTTCCAGTGGCCCGGAGGGGTCGGGGTGCTGGCGCCGTCGGCCCACTTGTAGACGATCGCGATCTGGTCGCGGGTGAGGTCCGCGACCGCGCTCTTGACCTCGGCCAGCTCCTGCTGCATCTGCGAGGACGTCGTCGAGGGCGGCGGGCCCGGCCGCTCGTTCACGACGTCGGTCGGCGTCATCATCCAGGCCTTCACCTGGCCGAAGAACGGCAGCATCGGCGGCCTCGGGGGCGCCTCCAGGCTCTTCCACGGCGTCTCCCCGCGCGCCGACGCGGCGTTCGCGAGCGCCTGGACCAGGGCCGGCGTGCCGCCGGCGGTCCTCATGCCGTCGACCGCCGCGCGCGCCGCGAAGAGGGGCGCCACGGCCTTCCCCAGAGCGAGCCCGGCGGCGATGTCGCTCGACGCGGACCGGCCCGAGAGGAGCGCGGCCTCCCGCTGCGCCGCCGCCTTTTCCGTGATCTCGGCCACGGAGGTCGGGAACAGCAGCTTCAGCAGCTCCGCGGTGACGCCGGAGAGGACGGCGTCCTCCGACGGGTAGGCCGGCAGATCGCTCGTCGGCATCAGGGCCTGGATGCCACTGTCGACCTTGGACGGCGACGGGCGGTTGTACGCGTACTTGTAGTACCAGGCCGCCTTGAGCGCCTCGAACTGGGCGACGCTCACGTAGCTGTAGGCCCGCGCGGCATAGGGCGGGTTGCCGAAGGGAAACTGCGGGTCGGCGAACGGGTTCTCGGAGTCCGGCACGGGGTACGTCCCGTCGTCGCGGGGCGCCGGCGGCAGGTCCGCGCGCGCGACCAGCTCGCGCAGGATCTCGTTCCAGCGCAGGACGCCGCCGCCCGACCAGTAGTCGATCGTCTGCCGCTGGGCGTCCGTGAGCGCCGCCTGAGCGGTCTTGATCGAGGCCAGCTCCGCCTGGTAGGCGGCGGAAGAGGTGGGCGCCGGGGGCGGGACCGTGAGCTGGGCCGGCGAGCTGAGCACGATCATGCGCCAGCTCCCGGCGTTGGCGTCGGCGCTGCCGGGGACGGACGGCGGCAGGTCTCCCTGCGTCGGAACGGCCTTGTCGCAGCCCGCCGCCACCAGGCCGGCGGCGAGGGCGGCGGCGACGAACGGCGAGGCGAGACGGAAGGCTCTCATCGCGATCCCCCGTGCCCTAGAACTTGAACGTGTAGAACAGGCCGGCGACGAGCGTCGTCGACTGGCCGACGTTGCGGCCGCTGACGCGTGTAGGTTGCGCCCAGCCGGACCACCAGGTTCTTCGGCTTCTGCATGAAGTACATCGCCAGCGCGTCGACGCGGGACCAGTTCATCCGGTTCGACACGAACGGCACGTCCTGCCGCCGGATGTCGCCACCTCCGAGAGTGATCTGCTGCGAGAAGGAGATGGGCGCGTAGAGGCCGTGCTTCCAGTAGCCGGCGCGGAACGTGTAGTCGATCACGTCGGGCATCGCGACCTCGTCGCTGAAGAACAGCTGTCCGTCCGTGTAGTAGTAGGGCCGGTCGAGCTTCACCTTGCCGCGCCACGTGTAGGCAGAGGTCCCCTCGACGAACCAGCCCGGGTTCGTCTGGAAGTTCAGGGTCAGGCGTCCCGACGCGCGCTGGCTCGCGAGACCGATCGACATGCGGCTGGAAGTCCGGCGTGTAGTCGGTCAAGGGAACGCCCGCGGAAGCGACCACGAACGCCCGCAGGGTGCCGTGGCGCGTCAGCGCCGTGGCGAGGGCGTTCCACTTCACCGCGGCCGTCAGGTCCTGCACGCCGTCCATGCCGCTGAGCACCCCCGCGCTCGCCTTCGTCCACACGTAGGGCACCATGGCGATCACGTTGATCCGGTCCGTGACGCCGTAGGTCCCCATCCAGGTGACGCTCTCGGTCGTGACCGTACCGATGTTCCCGTTGCCGCGCTCGAGCGTGCCCTCCCAGTAGCGGTCCCAGGCGTCGTGCATGTAGACGAAGCCGGTGCACAGCTGCTTGCGGGGCATCATCAGGCTGTCGTCGATCGTCTGGGCGCGAAGAGACGCGGCGCCGAGCGCGAGCAGCAAGGCAAACAGCAGTGGCTGCGATCGAGGCCAGAGCATGGTCGTCTCCCTGTCGGTAGGTGGACTGGGTGTTGCGCTGCAAGCGGCGTTCCGGGCCGGGCATCGCGCTCGCCGGCGATCGCTTGTCGCCTTCCCATAGCGCCTATGTCCCGGGGGCACGCCGGGGCACGGCCGGCAGACACCGAGCCTCGAGGGCGATCCGAAGGGTTCGGCGGCCGGCCGAAGGGTTCGGCGGCCGGGAGCCTGGCCCAGTCCTACGATCTACGGGAGCCGATCGGCCGCTTCACGATCCAACGCACCAGGCGGTTGAATCCGATCGATCGAATCACGGTCGGCCGGGCTGCTCGCTGGCTACCGGCCGGCGTGGGTGCGATCGGCCGTGCCCTGCAGATACCGGGGAGGTGCCCCGAGCGCCTTCCACTTCTCCGGCAGACGGTAGTGGGGATTCGGCGTCTCGACGCAGACACCGCAGCGGATGCACCCCTGGACCTCGGGGCAGTGGGGCGAGAGCCGCTCGTGCCGGCTCTTCTCCAGCTCCTTCCAGAAGTAGGCCTTGCTCACACCGTTGTCCACGAGGTCCCAGGGCAGGATCTCGTCCTTCTCGCGGCCGCGGAAGAGGTAGAACGCGGGGTCGAGTCCGGTCTCCCGCAGGGCTCGCTTGAGATCGAGCCCCTGAGTGACCGCGGCCTCGAGGGCGTCGGCCACCCGGCGGTCGGCGAGGGCGAGGACCGACTGCACGGCCCCGGTCCTCGCGCTCTTGCAGATGGCGTCCACGTTCGGCATCCGCGCGAAGGCCCGTCGCAGGTACTGGAGCTTGCGATCTGTCTCCTTCGGGTCCTCCATGGGCAGCCACTGGTAGGGCGTCCCCGGCTTGGGCACGAAGGGGTTGACCGAGGGGTGGATGCGGCCGATGCGGCCGCGGGCCCGCCCCACCGAGAGCATCCGGGCGCGGATCTGGTCGGTGAGCGTCACGATCGCCTCGACGTCGGCGTGCTCTTCCCAGGGGAGCCCGACCATGTAGTAGAGCTTGAGGTTCTGGATGCCGTTCTCGAAGATCCAGGTGGCTTTGTCGAGGATGTCGGCGTTCGTGAACTGCTTGTTCAGGATCTTCCGCATGCGGTCCGAGCCGCACTCGGGGGCGAGGGTCAGGCCCTGAACGCCGGTGTCGGCCAGCTTGAACACGAACTGCGGCGTGAGGTCGTCGAGACGGAGCGAGGCGACCGAGACCTCGTAGTCCATCCCCGCGAGGTCGTCCACGATGCCGTCGATCTCGGGGTGGTCGCAGACCGCGGTCGAGACGAGGCCGATCTTGTCCGTCGCGCTCCGGACCTCACGGGCCCGAGACACGAGCTCGCTCCTCGTGAAGCCCCGCACCGGCAGGTAGTTGTACCCCGCCCAGCAGAAGCGGCACATGCAGGGGCAGCCCCGCGAGATCTCCACCATGTACTTCATGGACATCTCGGTGTGCGGGGTGAGGATCACGGACTCCGGGAAGCCCATGGTGCCCGGCCAGCCGCGCTGGCGGAGGACGCGACCCGGCCCGTCGTATGCCGCCACCGTGCCGTCGTCGTGGTAGCGCACCTCGTAGCGCGACGGGACGTAGAAGCCGTCCTTCGGCTGGAGCGCCTCGAGGCCCCGCCTCGGGCTTTCCGCGCCGAGGAGCGCCTCCATCATCCGCGGCACCATCGGCTCGCCCTCGCCGACCGCGACGAGGTCGGCGAACGGCGCGAGCGGCTCCGGGTTCAGGAACATCGCGGCGCCGCCGAGGATCACGAGGGGATCGCGCGGGCCGCGGTCCCTCGCCCGCAGCGGGATGCCGGCGAGACGCAGCACCTGCAGCACGTGCGGGTAGTCGTTCTCGAAGGAGACGGAGAACGCGATCGCGTCGAAGTCGCGGAGCGGGGTCCCGGTCTCGAAGCTCACGAGCGGGCTGCCCGTCCGCTCGAGCTCGAGCCTTGTCTTCGTCGTCGGGCAGGAAGGCCCGCTCGCACACGACGTCCGGGGTGCGGTTGAGCAGCCGGTAGACGGCCTGGAACCCCAGGTTCGACATCCCGACGAAGTAGAGGTTGGGCCAGACGAGAGCCACGCGGAACGAGCCCGCTCGGGGCACGTCCTCGAGGAACACCTCGGCCTCGCGAAGGGACCGGTGTCGTTCCTGGAGCCGTCGGGACAAGCCTCTATTCTATACCAATTAGTACTGATTAACGACCGATCCGTCGCCGACGGCAGGCGGGGAGTAAGGGCGACGGAAGCCTGCGCACGTACGCCATCGGCACGCAGAACAGACTCGAGATGATCGAGGACCTGCCCGAGGCCGGCGGGGCCGGCCCGAGCTCCGGCTTCATCGACTCCGTCCTGTCGATGGCCGTGTCCGGCCGCCCCGGCACACCGCGGCTGTAGCCATCGCGACGAGCGGACCGGGCAGGCGACCTAGGCGGGCTTCTCCTCGGCCTTGGGCCGTCACCACCAGCCGTCTCCGTGTTGACGCTGCCGGGGACGAAGACCGCCATCCACCCGCCGCAGGCGCAGCGGACGCGCGTGGGGCCCTCGGTCTCCGCCCCCGGGTGGAGCGCCACGCCGGAGACGACGTACTCCCGCCCGCACTCCGGGCAGCGGCCTTCGCGCTCGAACGGCGTCACCGGCGGCTACTCCCCGCCGCCGTCGCCGCCGCCCTTCCGGCGGAGGAAGGCCGGCACGTCGAGGTCGAACCGGCTCCCGCCCGCCGCCGCCTTCGCGTTCGGCGTCTTGCGGTAGAAGCTCTCCCCGGCGGCCGCGCGCCCGGCGCTGCCGCCTGGGACTGGGGGGTGTTCATGTAGTTGGCGAGGTCGACCGGGGTCGGCGACGGCCTTGCGCGGGCCGCGGCTGAAGCCGGTGGCGATGACCGTGACCTTGACCGCGTTGCCCATCGCCTCGTCGGTCACGATGCCGTAGATCACGTTGGCGTCGGGGTCGGCCACCTTGGTGATGAGCGCGGTCGCCTCCGACGGCCTCGGAGAGCGACAGGTCGGCCCCGCCGGTGATGTTGACGATGATGCCCTTGGCCCCCTCGATCGAGGAGTCCTCGAGCAGCGGGTTCGAGATCGCGCGCTGCGCCGCCTCGACCGCGCGGTTCTCGCCCTGGCCGACGCCGGTGCCCATGACCGCCTGGCCCATCCCCTTCATCACCGCGCGCACGTCGGCGAAGTCGAGGTTGATCTGGCCGGGCACGGTGATGATGTCGGAGATGCCCTGCACCGCCTGGCGCAGCACGTCGTCGGCCACGCGGAACGCCTCGCTCACCGGGGTGTTGCGCGCCACCGAGTTGAGGAGCCGGTCGTTCGGGATGGCGATCACCGAGTCGACGCAGTCCTTGAGCTGGGCGAGCCCGTCCATGGCCTGGCCCATGCGCCGCTTGCCCTCGAGCGAGAAGGGCAGGGTCACGACGGCCACGGTGAGGACGCTGCCGGTGTCGCCGCCGAGCTGGCTGGCGATCGACGCCACCACGGGCGCGGCCCCGGTGCCGGTGCCGCCGCCGAGGCCGGCGGTGATGAAGACCATGTCGGAGCCCTCGAGGGCGTCGCAGATCTTCTCCGTGTCCTCGACCGCGGCCTGGCGGCCGACGTCGGGGTTGGCCCCGGCCCCGAGGCCCTTGGTGAGCTTGCCGCCCATCTGGATCTTGACCGGGGCGCGGTTCGCCCGCAGCGCCTGGAGGTCGGTGTTCACCGCGATGAACTCCACCCCCTGCAGGCCCGAGGCGATCATGCGGGAGACCGCGTTGCCTCCGCCCCCACCCACGCCCACCACCTTGATGCGGGCGCCGTGGACCTCCTCCTCGGCGAACTGGATGCGGCCCGGACGGTCGTTCTCTTTGCTCATTCTCCTCAGATCCCCTCGGAACAGCCGGTCATGAAACCGCAGTGGAGGCAGATGCGCTTGCAATGGTAAGCGACCACGGCGGAGCCGCACATCTCGCACGGCAGCTCGCCCGTGTCGCACTGGAGGAAGGGCCCCCGCCGGGCCCTCGCGACGCGCGGGTCGGCGACGGGCAGGGGCGGAAGGGCCAGGCCTTCGCGCTTCTCGTCCATGTCCCTCTCCATCAGAAGAAGTCGGACAGCCAACCCATGAGGCGCCCGGTGACCTTGCCGAAGGTCCCCGTCGCCGCCTGCCGCGAGGAGCCGAGCGCGCGCCCGGCCCGGTTCCGGTAGCCGCACAGCACGAGGCCCACCGCCGTCGCGTAGACGGGGCTGGCCACCACGTCCACGAGGCCCCCGATGCCCGGCCGGGGTCCCGCGCCGCACCGGCATGTCGAAGATCTGCTCGGCGATCTCGGGCAGCCCCTCGAGGATGGCGCCGCCTCCGGTGAGGACGACGCCGCTGTTGAGGCTCCGCTCGAAGCCGGCGCGGCGGATCTCGGTCGATGGCGAGCTGGCAGATCTCCTCCGCCCGCGCCTGCAGCACGTCGCCCAGCACCTGGC
The DNA here is from genome assembly GCA_963697835.1 of uncultured Acidobacteriota bacterium. Taxonomy (GTDB): domain Bacteria; phylum Acidobacteriota; class Vicinamibacteria; order Fen-336; family Fen-336; genus DATBSL01. The sequence continues at coordinate 141,862 of CAVOPG010000005.1, forward strand.
GCGCCATGATGCGGGGCTTGCGGCCGCCGACGCTCGGCACCTCGATCGAGTCCTCCTCCGGGATCATCGAGGTGAGGGCGCAGCCGTGCTTCTTCTTGATCTTCTCCGCCTCGCCCACCGGCGTCCGCAGCGCCACCGCCACGTCGTTCGTGAAGTGCTCGCCGCCCACCTGCAGCACCGCGGTGTGCCAGAGCGAGCCCTTCTCGAAGATGGCGAGGTCGGTGGTGCCGCCGCCGACGTCCACGATCGCCACCCCGAGCTCCTTCTCGTCCGGGGTGAGGCACGCCTCGGCGGCCGCGATCTGGGTGAGCACGGTGTCCACCACCTCGAGCCCGGCGCGGTTCACGCAGGTCACGGTGTTCTGGGCGGCGGTCGTCGAGCAGGTGATGACGTGGACGTTCACCTCGAGCCGGGTGCCGGTCATGCCCGGTGGGGTCGCCGATCCCGTCCTGGTCGTCCACCACGAACTCCTGGGGCAGCACGTGGAGGATCTCGCGGTCGAGGGGGATGGAGACGGCCTTGGCGGCGTCGATCACCCGCCGCACGTCCTCGCTTGTCGATCACGCGGTTCTTGTTCGAGACCGCGATCACGCCCCGCGAGTTGAAGCCCTTGATGTGGGTGCCGGCGATGCCGACGTAGGCGGAGCCGATCTCCACCCCCGCCATGAGCTCCGCCTCCTCGAGGACGCGCTTGATCGCGTCCACGGTGGCCTCGAGGTTGATGACGACGCCCTTGCGCAGGCCCTTGGACTCGGTCTGCCCGATCCCGATCACGTCGAGGCGGCCCTCGTCCGTGAGCTCGGCGACGATCGCGCAGATCTTGTGGGTCCCGACGTCGAGCCCGACGATGTAGCGATCCTTCTTCTTGCCCAGGGCGAGGCCTCCTAGTGGATGTCGTCGAAACCCGACCGTGGCCTGGTCCTGGCCGGAGGGCCAGGGGTCGGCACGCTCGCCGCCACCAGGCCCGCCGGGCGGGCGGCCGGGGACGGCCGGGCCCTGCCGGCGGTCGGCGAGACCGCCGGCAGGGCCGCGGGACGGATGGGCCGGTTCTCCGCCGCCGGGAGGGAGGGAGGGACTCCCGGCTCGGAAGGCGGGGACGTCGGCGGCGGGCTGCTTCGCGAAGATGCGGCCCCGGAAGCGCAGGTCGAAGTGCTCGGCGTCCGGGAGCCTTCTCCGCGAGGTCCCGGCGCAGGCTCAGGAACGTCACGAGCCGCTGGCGGTAGGGCGGCGTCGCCGAAGAGCAGCACCTCGCCCGGCCCGCGCAGCACGACGCGCAGGTCGCCCGAGGGCAGCGACGTACACCTCGGAGACCTCGCTCGCCGAGCTCGGCGAGGTCGGCGAGGAGCGCCCCCGCCCGGCGGGCCCGGTCGCGCCGCGACTCCTCCTCGACGCCGAGGAGCCCCCGCACGATCGGCAGGTCGAAGGCGCCGGTGCGCGGGCCGTAGATGTCGATGAGGCCGCCGTCCTCGTCCATCAGGTAGAGGCGGTCGAGCTCGGCGAGGGCGAGCGGCACCCGCTCGTGGATCTCCACCCGCACGGTGTCGGGCAGGGCGCGGGTGACGGTCGCGTCCGCCACCCAGGGCGAGGCGCGCAGCCGCGCCTTGAGGGCCGTCGATGTCGAGGGCGAGGATGTTCTCGCCCACCGCGGGACCGAGGCGAGCTCGCGCACCTCGCCCTCGGAGAGGAAGTGGCTCCCGCGCACCTCGAGCTTGCCCACCCGCAGCCGATCGCTCGCGAAGACGCGCTGCCACGCGGTCCAGGCGCCCACGACGGCGAGGAGCGCGACCGCCACCACCTGGACCGCGAGGAGCACCCGGGCCGCGACGCCCCGGCGGCGGGGCGCACCCGCGTCCGCCGGCGCGGGCGGAGGAAGGGGGACTCCTCGACCCCGAGGTCGAGAGGGCCGAGCTCCACCTCGGGGGCATGGAGCTCCCGGAGCTCCTCGGGCGGCGGTCCCACCGGCAGCCCCCGCCGCGTCATGCGCCCCTCCGGCGCAGGAGCTCCTCGCCCGCCGTCCACACGCTCCCCGCGCCGAGCGTGAGCACCACGTCGCCCTCGCGCACCTCCGCGGCGAGCGCGCTCGGTGGCCGACCTTCAGGTCCCCCGCCCAGGCGACCTGCCGGTGGCCGCGCTCGGCGATCGCCCGCGCGAGCGCCTCCGCCGTGACGCCGGGGATCGGCTCCTCGGACGCGGGGTAGATGTCGGTCAGCAGCAGCACGTCGGCCTGGTGGAAGGCCTTGCAGAAGTCGTCCCAGAGGGCCTGGGTGCGCGTGAAGCGGTGCGGCTGGAAGAGCACGACCGTGCGCCGCTCGCCCGCGCGCCGGCGCAGCGCCTCGAGGGTGACGCGGATCTCGGTCGGGTGGTGGCCGTAGTCGTCGATCACCAGGACGCCCGCCCGCCTCGCCCCGCACCTGGAAGCGCCGGTCGACGCCGGTGAACGACTCGAGCCCGGCCCGGACCGCGTCGAAGGGCACGTCGAGGTCGAGGCCCACCGCCACCGCGGCGAGGGAGTTCGCCACGTTGTGGGCGCCGGGCACGGCCAGGGTCACCGGCCCGAGCGGCCGGCCGTCGAGGGTCGCGGTGTAGCGCGCGCCGGTCGGCGTGAGCTCGAGGTCGCGGGCGGAGACGCTCGCCTGGTGCGAGAGGCCGTAGGTCACGCACCCGCCGCTCGACCCGCGGCAGGATGTCCTGCACCGGCGGGTCGTCGAGGCAGAGCACGGCGCCGCCGTAGAACGGGACCTTGTTCACGAAGCCGAGGAAGGCCTCCTGGATGTCGGCGAGGTCGCGGTAGGTGTCGAGGTGCTCGCGGTCGATGTTGGTGACCACGGCCAGGGTCGGGGTGAGCTTCAGGAACGAGCGGTCCGACTCGTCGGCCTCCGCCACCAGGAACTCGCCCTTGCCCGAGCCGCGCGCCGGAGCCGAGGACGCCGAGCCGCCCGCCCACCACCACCGTGGGGTCGAGGCCGCCGCGGTCGAGCACGAGCGCCACCATCGAGGTGGTCGTGGTCTTGCCGTGGCTGCCCGCCACCGCGACCCCGTACTTGAGGCGCATCAGCTCGGCCAGCATCTCGGCGCGCGGGATGACGGGGACGCCGTGCCGGCGGGCCTCGGCCACCTCGGGGTTGTCGCGGCCGCACCGCGGTCGAGGTCACGACCACGTGCGCGCCGCTCGCGTGCTCGGCCGCGTGGCCCTCGAAGACGCGCGCGCCGAGCGAGGCGAGGCGGTCGGTCGTCGCCGAGCGCTTCAGGTCGGAGCCCGACACCGTGTAGCCGAGGTTCAGCAGCACCTCGGCGATGCCGCTCATGCCCGAGCCGCCGATCCCGACGAAGTGCACGTGCTGGATCTTCCTAAGCACGGGCCCGTCCTCCGTTCCGGGCAGGAGCTCCGCCACGCGGGCGGCGGCGTCGGGCCGGCCGAGCCGGCGCGCCGCCTCCTCCATCGCCGCGATCCGGCCCGGCTCGCCGACGAGCGCGCGCACCGCGGCGGCGAGCGACTCGCCCGAGAGGTCCTTCTCCTCGAGCATGCGGGCCGCCCCCGCCGCCTCGAGGGCGCGCGCGTTCGTCCGCTGGTGGTCGTCGGCGGCGAGCGCGAACGGCACGAGGATCGCCGCCTTGCCCGCCACGGTCAGCTCCGCGCAGGTCGTGGCCCCGCTGCGCGAGAGGACGAGGTCGGCCTCGGCGAAGCGCCGCTCCATGTCGTCGAGGAAGGCCACGACCTCCGCCTCGCGCCCGGCGCGCGCGGTAGGCCGCCGCGACCTCGTCGCGCATCGCCGGGCCCGTCTGGTGGACGATGCGCAGCCGGTCGGGCCCGGGCAGGTGCGGCAGGGCGGCCACGAGGGCGTGGTTGAGGACGCGCGAGCCCTGGCTGCCGCCGAAGGCGAGGAGGGTGAGCGGCTCGCCGGTGCTCCTTCCGGGGCAGCGACGCGAAGCCGCCGCGCACGGGGTTGCCGGTGAGGACGCCCTTCGCTCCGAAGGCGGCCCGCGCCTCCTCGTACGCGCAGGCCGCGGCCCGGACGAACGGCCTGAGCACGCGGTTCGTGAAGCCGGGCTTCGCGTTCGGCTCGAGGATCACCGCGCGGACGCCGAGGAGCGCGGCGAGGAGCGTGACCGGCCCGCCCGCGTAGCCGCCGACGCCGAGGACGGCGGCCGGGCGCAGCCGGAGGACGAGCCCGGCCGCGCGCAGGAGGCCCCAGGGCAGGGCCGCGAGGCCCTTCAGCAGCCGCAGGACGCCGACGCCGTTGAGCGGCAGGATCGGCAGCAGCTCGAGCGCGTAGCCCGCCTTCGGCACGAGTCGCGACTCGAGGCCCCTCGGCGTGCCCGCGAAGACGACGCGCGTCGCCGCGTCGCGGCGCACGAGCTCGTCCGCCACCGCGATCCCCGGGAAGAGGTGCCCCCCGGTGCCGCCGGCCGCGATGAGGACCGTGCGCGCCATCGTCAGTCCCCGTGCTGCGACACGTTGGCCACGAGGCCGACGCCGAAGAGCGCGAAGACGAGCGACGAGCCGCCCGCGCTGATGAAGGGAAGGGGGATGCCCTTGGTCGGCAGGAGCCCGAGGACCACGGAGACGTTGATCAGGGCCTGGAACACGATCGACAGGGTCATCCCGGCGGCGAGGAAGCGCCCGAAGTCGTCGGGGGCGCTCCACGCCGCCCGGAGCCCGCGCCAGAGGAGCACGACGAAGGCCAGCGACCACGGCGAGCGGCGCCGAGCATCCCGAGCTCCTCGCCGATCACGGCGAAGATGAAGTCGCTGTACGGGTAGGGCAGGTAGAAGAGCTTCTGCCGGCCCTCCATGAGACCGACCCCGGTCACCCCGCCGGTGCCCACGGCGATGAGGCTCTGGATGACCTGGTAGCCGGCTCCCTGCGGGTCGGACCACGGGTCGAAGAAGCTCGTGAGCCGGACCCGGCGCCAGGGCACGGTCATGACCGCGGCGTAGAGCACGACGACGGCGGGGACGGCCAGGGCCGCGAAGTACTTGAGCCGCACCCCGGCGACGTAGAGCATCACCGCGCCGGTGAGCACGAGGCAGAAGGCCGTCCCGAGGTCGGGCTGGATGAGGATGAGGAAGCCGAACCAGCCGAGGAGGAGGAGCGCCGGGAAGAGCGTCGCGAGCTCGTTCACGCGCTCGGCGCGGCGCTCGACGTGGTAGGCGAGGAAGAGCGACGATCGCGAGCTTCGCGAGCTCGGCGGGCTGGAAGCTGAGCGCTCCGAGGCGGATCCAGCGGTGGGTCTCGTTGACCGGGCTCAGGAAGAGGACGCCGATGAGGAGGAGCGGTCGAGAGCGATGAGGAGCGAGTAGACGACGGCGGGCCGGCGCAGCGACCGGTAGTCGAGCCGCAGGGCCGCCACCATGCCGACGAGGCCGAGGGCGCCCCAGGCGACCTGCTTCAGGAGGAAGTAGTAGGGGCTGCCGTGGCGCTCCTGGGCGAGGGCGGACGAGGCGCTCCACACCATGACGAGGCCGAAGCCGAGGAGGGCCACGGTCACGGCGAGGAGCAGGAGGTCCGTGCTGAGCTTCTTAGCCACGGGCCCTCCGCTCGGCGTCCGCGGTCTCGGCGAGGCGCTTCACCTCGGCCTTGAAGGCGCGGCCGCGGTCGGCGTAGTCGCGGAACATGTCGAACGAGGAGCAGGCCGGCGCCAGGAGCACCACGTCGCCGGGCCGCGCCGCGGCGCGGGCGCGCTCGACCGCCTCCCGCAGCGAGGCGCAGACGTCCACCGGAAGCGACGCCCTCGAGGGCCGCCGCGACGCGCGCGCGCGCCTCGCCGATCGCCAGCACGCGCCGGCCGCGCGCGCGCAGCGCGGGGACGAGGTCGGCGAAGTCCCCGCCCTTGTAGCGCCCGCCGAGCACGACCAGCACCGGCCGGTCGAAGGCCTCCAGGCTCCGGCGCGCCGCCTCGACGTTCGTGGCCTTCGAGTCGTTGTAGTAGTCGACCCCGTCGATCGCGGCCACGTGCTCGAGCACGTGCTCGACGCCCCGGAAGCCGCGCACCGCGCGGGCGATCGCGTCCGCCGGGGCCCCGAGGAGCCGCGCCGCCGCCGCCGCGACCAGGAGGTCGCCGGCGAGGTGCGCCCCGGGCAGGATCACCTCGTCCCGCCGGAAGAGCGTCTCCAGGCGTCCGTCGAGGCGGAGCTGCGCGCGGTCCACCCTCGAAGAAGGCGCCGTCTCCCGACGCGATCGGCTCTCCGGTGACGCGGAAGAGGAGCTTGCGGGAGCGGGCGCGGCGGGCCTCGGCGAGGACGACGGGATCGTCGGCGTTCACGACCGCCCAGTCCCCCGCCTCCTGGTTCGCGAAGATCCGCGCCTTGGCCGCGACGTAGGCCTCCGAGCGAGGGGTGACGGTCGAGGTGGTCGGGGGAGAGGTTGAGCCAGACCGCCACGTGCGGGCGGAAGCGGACCGTGCCCTCGAGCTGGAAGCTCGACACCTCGACCGCGAACGTCGTGGCCTTCGTCGAGCCCTCGACGAGGCCGACGAGCGGCGAGCCGATGTTGCCGCCCACGCGCGCGTCGAAGCCGGCCTCGCGCAGCATGGCGCCGAGGGCGGCGGTGGTCGTGGACTTGCCCTTCGTCCCGGTGACGGCGGCGACGCGGCCCTCGAGGTGGCGGAACGCGAGCTCGATCTCGGCGATCACCGGCACCCCCGCCGCGCGCGCCGCCTCGAGCTCCGGGCAGCTCCCACGGCACGCCGGGAGAGACCACGACCAGCGGCGGCGCCGGTGAACGTCTCCGCTCGGTGCGCGCCCAGCTCGAGCCGGACTCCCTTCTCGCGCAGCCTCAACGCGTCCTCCGGGAGCTCGGCCTCGCTCTTGCGGTCGGCGGCCACGACCACGGCGCCCCGGCGGGCGAGGAACTCCGCCGCCGCGACCCCCGATCGCGCGAGACCCACGACCACCACCGGGCGCTCCACCTCCCCCCTCACCGCAGCTTCAGCGTCATGAGCGTGAACAGCGCGAAGATGAACGCCACGATCCAGAACCGGATGATGATCTGCGGCTCCTTCCAGCCCACGAGCTCGAAGTGGTGGTGCAGCGGCGACATGCGGAAGACGCGCTTGCCGGTGAGGCGGAAGGAGGCGACCTGGATCATCACGGAGAAGGCCTCGATCATGAAGAGGCCCCCCACGAAGAAGAGCAGCAGCTCCTGCTTGATCAGGATGGCGACGGTGCCGAGCGCCCCCCCGAGGGCGAGGGCTGCCCACGTCGCCCATGAACACCTGGGCCGGGTAGCAGTTCCACCACAGGAAGCCCATGGACGCGCCCGACCATCGCCCCGCAGAAGACGGTGACCTCCCCGGCCGCGGGCCGGTGGAGGAGGTCCAGGTACTCCGCGAAGCGGTAGTGGCTGGAGACGTAGGCGAGGCCGGTGAAGGCGGCGGCGGCGATGAGGGTCGTGCCGATGGCCAGGCCGTCGAGGCCGTCGGTCAGGTTGACGGCGTTGCTCGACAGAGTGAGCAGCAGCACCGCGAAGAGGACGTAGAGGAGCCCGAGGTCGGGCACGATCTGCTTGAAGAAGGGGAAGACGATGCGGGTCGAGTACTCCTTCGGCTCGGACTGCGCGAGCGCGTAGATCGCGATCCCCACCGCGAGGCCGATCGCGAACTGCCAGAAGAGCTTGCGGCGCCCGGTGAGGCCCAGGCTCCGCTTCTTCACGACCTTGATGTAGTCGTCGGCGAAGCCGACGGCGCCGAAGGCGACCGTGGAGAGGACGAGGATCCAGACGTTGCGGTTCGTGAGGTCGGCCCACAGCAGGGTGGGGACGAGGATCCCGGCGAGGATCAGCACCCCGCCCATGGTGGGCGTGCCCGCCTTGGCCTGGTGGGCCTGCGGGCCCTCCTCGCGGATGTACTGGCCGACCTGGAGGCGGCGCAGCCGCTCGATCGTCCACGGCCCGAGCAGCAGGACGAGGAAGAGCGCGGTGAGGCTCGCCACCGCGGTGCGGAACGTGATGTAGCGCGTGACGTTCAGGAGCGAGAGCTCGCCGCGCAGCGCGTAGAGGAGGTGGAAGAGCACGCTAGGCCTTCCCCTCCCCGAAGCGCGCGGCGATCGCGTCCACCACCGTCTCGAGCTTCACGCCCCGCGAGCGCCTTCACCAGCACCGCGTCGCCCGGCCGGACGAGGCTCGGGCAGGACGGCGACGGCGTCGACGGCCGACGGGGAAATGGTGGAGAGAGGCCACCGGGATGCCGGCCTCGCGAGCGCCCTCGACGATCTCCTTGGCGAGGGCGCCCACTCCGACGACCACGTCCACGCGGCCGGCGAGAGCCTGGCCGGCCGCGTGGTGCAGGGCGGGGCCGGTCGGGCCGAGCTCGAGCATGTCGCCGAGCACGGCGACGCGCCTCTGGCCGGGGAGGAGCGACAAGGCCACCACCGCGGCCTCGAGGGCCTCGGGCGAGGAGTTGTAGCAGTCGTCGAGGAGGGTGACGCCCTCGCCCAGCCGGACGACCTCGCCGCGGTGCCGGGCCGGCGCGGAGGGAGGTCGCGGCCTCCGCCATCGCCTCGGGCGGGACGCCGAGCACGTGCGCGGCGGCGGCGGCGGCGAGGAAGCTCGTCACGAAGTGCGGGCCGGCGAGGGGCAGCGCCACGTCCACGGTTTGCCCGCCGAGGCGCAGGAGGAAGCGCATCCCGGAGGCGGTGCCGCGCCAGCCTCTCGGCGGAGACGTCGAAGCGCCGGTCGCGCCCGAACCACACGACCCTCCCGCGGAAGCGCTCGCCGATCGCCCGCACCCGCGGGTCGTCGCCGTTCAGTACGGCGGCGCCGCCCGGCCGGAGGCCTTCGAGGATCTCGGCCTTGGCCTCGGCGATCGCGTCCACCGACGGGAAGAACTCCAGGTGGACGGGCGCGACGCGCGTGATCGTGGCCACGTCGGGCTCGGCCAGGGTCGAGAGGGCGCGGATCTCGCCGGGCGCCGACATGCCCATCTCCAGCACCGCCGCCGTGTGCTCCGGCGCGAGGCGCAGCAGGGTCAGGGGCAGGCCGTACTGGTTGTTGAGGTTGCCCTCGGTCTTGAGCACCGGCCCGCGGGTGGCGAGGAGGTGCGCCGTCATGTCCTTCGTCGTGGTCTTCCCGACCGAGCCGGTGACGCCGACGACGGGGAGCGCCGCCTCCCGCCGCACGTGGCGCGCGAGGTCGCTTGAGGCCCTTCGTGGTGTCGGCCACGCGCACGAGGCGAAGGCCGGTGGGCGCGGAAGCGTCGCGCTGCACGAGGGCGGCTCTGGCCCCCCGCCCCGCGGCCTCGGCGAGGAAGTCGTGGCCGTCGAACCGCGGGCCCCGGACGGCGACGAAGAGTGCCCCCGGCTCGAGCGTCCGCGAGTCGATGGAGACGCCGGTGAAGGCGATCTCGCCCGCCGCCGGCGCCACGAGCGCGCCGCCGGTCGCGGCGAGGACGTCGTCGAGGGTGAGGGCCGCGTGGAGCGCCACCGCGGTCACCTCTTCCCCCCGCCCCGGCGAGGCGGGCGAGGACGTCGCGCGCCACCTGGCGGTCGTCGAACGGCACGGTGCGGTCGCGCAGCACCTGGTACGGCTCGTGACCCTTGCCCGCGATCACCACCACGACCCCCTCGCGGCCCATCTCGAGGGCGCGGGCGATCGCGTCCCGGCGGTCCGGGACCACGAGCGTGTCGGCGGCCCGCGCCGCCGGGATGCCGCGGCGGATCTCCTCGAGGATCGCCTCGGGCGGCTCGCTGCGGGGGTTGTCCGAGGTGAGGACGACGACGTCGGAGAGCCGCGCCGCCACCGCGCCCATGAGCGGCCGCTTGGTGCGGTCGCGGTCCCCCCCGCAGCCGAAGACGGTGACCACGCGGCGGGGCTTGAGCTCGCGCACGGTCTCGAGCAGGTTCTTGAGCGCGTCGTCGGTGTGCGCGTAGTCCACGAGGACGGTGAAGTCCTGGCCGGCGTTCACGCGCTCCATCCGGCCCGGGACGCCGCGCGAGCGCGGCGATCCCGCGCTGCACGGCGTCCGGGGGCAGGCCGAGGGCGAGCCCGGCCCCGAGCGCGGCGAGCGCGTTCTGCGACGTTGAAGGCGCCGACGAGCGGGGTCTCGACGTCGAGGACGCCGGCGGGCGTCCGCGCGCGGAAGCGCGTGCCGTCGAGGGAGAGACGCACGTCCTCGGCGAGGAGGTCGGCCTTCGGGTTCTCGAGCGAGTAGGTCCAGACCGTCCCCCGGCTCGCGCGCACGAGCTCGGCCGTGCGGTCGTCGTCGAGGTTCAGGACGGCGTGCCCGTCCGCGCGGAGGAGCCTCTCGAAGAGCACGCGCTTGGCCGCGAAGTACGCGTCCATGTCGCCGTGGTAGTCGAGGTGGTCCCGGGTGAGGTTGGTGAAGACGGCGACCTCGGAACTCGAGGCCGTGGACGCGCTTCAGGGCGAGCGAGTGCGAGGACACCTCGAGCACCGCGCGCCGGCAGCCGGCGTCCACCATCTCGCGGAAGAGGGCCTGGAGGTCGGACGACTCGGGCGTCGTGCGCACCGCCTCGGCGACGCGGTCGCCCACGCGGTACTCGACCGTGCCGACGAGGCCCACCTTCTCGCCGGCGGCGCGCAGGGCGGAGTCCACGAGGTAGGTCGTCGTCGTCTTGCCGTTCGTGCCGGTGACGCCCACGAGGTCGAGCGCGCGGGCGGGGTCGCCGAGGATCGCGGCGGACGAGGGTGGCGAGGGCCTCGCGCGCGTCCGCCACGCGCACCCACGCCCCCTCGCCCGAGGGCGGCGCCTCGGAGCAGACGGCGACCGCGCCCTTCTTCCGCGCGGCGTCGACGAACTGGTTGCCGTCGGTGACGAGGCCGCGGATGGCCACGAACAGCGAGCCGGGAGACGAGCGGCGCGAGTCGTGGGTGACGTCCGCGATCTCGAGGGCGGGGTCGCCGTGGAGCTCGGCCCCGGGGAGTCGCGCGAGGAGGTCCCGGAGCCTCACGGCTGCACCTCCTCCCGCCCCAGGGTCAGCACGCAGGTGTTGCCCGGCTCGATCTCGGCTCCCGGCTCCGGGCTCTGGACGACCACGTGGCCGGAGCCGCGCAGCTCCACCACGAGCCCGCGCCGCGCCGCGGCGATCGCGGCCTCGCGGGCGGAGCGGCCGCGGAGGTCGGGCATGAGGCCCGGCTCGTCGTCGGGGGGGAGGGCGGCCGGGCCCGGCGGGCCCTGCGGCCGGTAGGCCGCCTTCACCACCGTCTCCGGCGCGGTCGTCACCGCGCGCAGGACGCGGCCCGGGTCGTCGGGGGGGACGGCGAGGATGCGCAAGGCGCTCTCCGCCACGCGGGCGAAGAGCGGGGCCGCGACGTCGCCGCCCTGGTTTCTCGGGCCGCGTGGGGTGTCGAGCGAGGCGAGGACGACGAGGGCGGGGCGCGCGGCGGGCACGAAGCCGACGAACGAGGCCACGTGGTCGACCATCGAGTAGCGTCCCGAGGCGTCCACCTTCTGCGCGGTGCCGGTCTTGCCCGCGACCGACGTAGCCCGGCGACCGCGGCCGCCTTCCCGGTGCCCTCGCGCACCACGTCTCGCAGGATCTCGGTGAGGGTGTCCACGGTGCCGGGCTGGAGCACGCGGCGCACGACGAGGGGCTTGCGCTCCAGGACGACGCGCCCCTCGGCGTCCTCGACCCGCTTCACCACGATCGGCTTCATGAGGTAGCCGCCGTTCGCGATGGCGCCGGCGGCCATCGTGATCTGGAGCCCGGTGACGCCGATCTCCTGGCCGAACGACAGCGACGGCAGCGAGAGGGCGCTCCACCGCCCGAGGGGACGGAAGAGCCCCGCCGACTCGCCGGGGAGGTCGACCCCGGTCGCGGCGCCGAAGCCGAAGTCGCGCACGTAGCGCGCGAAGTTGTCGCGGCCGAGCCGCTGGGCGACCCGGATCATCCCGATGTCGCTCGACTTCACCACCGCCTGGGTGAAGGTGAGCCGGTCGAAGACCGCGTGGTCGTTGATGACGGTGCCGGAGATCTCGATCTTCCCGTGGCCGCAGTCGAGCACCTCGCCGGGCGCCACCACGTTCTCCTGGATCCCGGCGGCGGCGGTGACGATCTTGAAGATCGAGCCCGGCTCGAAGACGTCGGAGACCGCGCGGTTCCTCCACCGCGAGCTCGGGTAGGCGTTGTAGCGGTTCGGGTTGAAGGTCGGGCGGCCGGCCATGGCCAGGACCTCGCCCGAGAAGGGCTCGACGACGATCACCATGCCCGCGGCGGCCTGCGTCTCCGCCATCGATCGATCGAGCTCGCGCTCGGCCACGTGCTGGATGGCTTCGTCGAGGGCGAGGACGACGGTCGACCCGTCGGTCGAGGGCCGCTCGGTCTGGGCGACCGGCCGCCGCCGGGCGTCGGTGTGCACCACGACCTTGGCCGCCCGGCCGCGGATCTGGCTCTCGAGCCCGTACTCGATCCCGCCCATGCCGGTGTTGTCGAGGCCCACGTAGCCGAGCACGTGGGCGGCGAGCTCGCGCTGCGGGTAGTAGCGGCGGTGCTCGGCGAGGAAGCCGATCCCCTCGAGCGAGAGCTCGCGCACGCGGCGGGCGGTGAGGGGGTCGAGCTTGCGCTCGATCCAGACGAAGGCGGACTTCCTCTGGAGCTTGGCCAGGACCTCGCGCCGGCCCTCGCGCGTCGAGGGAGAGGGCGCGGGCGAGGGCGGCGGCGGTGGCGGCGGGATCGGCCACGTCCTGGGGCACCGCGTAGAGGCTCTCGGCGTCCACGGACACCGCGAGGGGCCGGCCCGCGCGGTCGAGGATGGGGCCGCGGCGGGGGTAGAGGTTGAGGGTGCGCTCGCTCTGCCGCGTGCCCTGCTGCTCGAAGAACTCGCGCCCGAGCACCTGCACGTGCACGAGGCGGATGCCGATCACGAGCGCCCAGAGCGAGATCGAGAGCGCGAGCAGCATCAGCCGCAGGCGCGTCTTCCTCTCGCGCGGGGTGGGCCCCTCCCCGGCCATGGCCGGGGGCACGAGGGGCGGGCGGTCCTCCCTCAGGGCCTCACCTCCGGCGGAGTCCCCGTGCGCGCCTCCCGGCGGGGCGCCTTGTCGCCGGCGACCTTCTCCCCCGGCGGCAGCGGCTTCTCGACCTCGATCACGACCGAGCGCTCCGGGGCGGGGGCGGCGAGGCCGAGTTCCCGGCCCGCGATCGCCTCCACGCGGACGTAGGTTCTCGAGCGCGGCCTTCTCGAGGCGGAGCTTGCGGTTCTCCTCGACGAGGCGCTCCCTCTCGCGGTCGAGGAGGGCGCCCGCCTGGCCGGCGCGCCGGATCTCGAGGGCGGGCCAGGCGTAGAGGCCGAGGCCGGCGGCGAGCACGGCCACCAGCAGGATGAGCAGGAAGATCTCGCGACGCGAGCGCGGGTCCACCTGGCGCACCACGCGCGAGTTGTCGATCGGCTTGCCGAGCCGCACGACGCCCTCGTCCCTCATGCCGCGGCCTCCTCGCGAGCGACGGCGCGCAGGCGCGCGCTGCGGGCGCGCGGGTTTCGTCCGGACCTCGGCGTCCCCGGGCCGCACCGGCTTCCGGGTGAGCAGGCGGAAGCCCCGCGCCGCGAGGGAGCGAAAGGCCTCCTTCGCCGCGCGGTCCTCGAGCGAGTGGAACGCGATCACGGCCAGGCGCCCGCCGGGCTTCAGGCAGCGGGCGGCGCCGCTCGAGGGCCTCGCCGAGGCCGTCGAGCTCGCGGTTGACGCGGATGCGCAGGGCCTGGAAGGTGCGCGTGGCGGGGTGGAGGCCGCCGGCGGCGCCGCCGGGGGGCGGCGCGGCGCACGATGTCGGCGAGCTCGGTGGTGGTCGTGATCCGCTGCTCGCTCGCGCGCGAACACGATCGCGCGGGCGATGCGGCGCGACGCGGGCTCCTCGCCGTAGCTCGTAGAGGAGGTCGGCGAGGTCCCTCTCGCGCATGCGGTTCACGAGGTCGGCCGCGGTCGGCCCGGACCGTGCGGTCCATCCGCATGTCGAGCGGGCCCTCGGCCTGGAAGCTGAAGCCGCGCTCCGGCGTCGTCGAGCTGGGCGGACGAGATCGCCGAGGTCGAGCAGGATGCCGTCCGCCTCCTCGCCGCCGAGCCGCTCGGGGATCTCGCGGTAGTCGGCCTGCTCGAGCCGCACGCGCTCGCCGAACTCCGCGAGGCGCTCTCGCGCGCGCTCGAGCGTCTCGCCGTCCCGGTCGAGGCCGAGGAGCCGGCCCGTCGGGCGCGTCGCGCGCAGCACCGCCGCGGCGTGGCCGCCGAGGCCCACGGTGCCGTCGACGAAGAGCCCGCCCGGCCTCACCGCGAGGAGCTCCAGCGTCTCGGCGAGGAGGACGGGGACGTGGCCCGCATCAGATCCCATGCTCCGCGAGGAGCCTCCCGTCCTCGTCGGTGAACGGCTCCTTCTTGAACAGCCGCTCCTGCAGCCGCTTCTGGTTCCACACCGCGAGGTAGTTCTGCAGGCCGAGGACGCTCACGTCGCCCGCCATGGCCGCGCTCTCGCGCAGCAGCGGCGGGATCACGATCCGGCCCTGGCGGTCCATCGAGGCCACCTGGCCGAAGAAGTTGACGCGGTCGAGGAAGCGCAGCTTCGAGGGGTGCGTCGAGGGCACGGCGGCGAGGCGGCGCTCGATCTCGAGCCACACCGCCATCGGATACAGGCGCACGAACTCGCCCGTCACGCTCGTGACGAACAGCTCCTGCCCCCACTGCGACTCGACGAGCGGAGCGGAAGCCGTTCGGGACCTTCAGCCGTCCCTTGTCGTCGATCCGCGCCGGATGGTTGCCCCGCAGCATGCCGACACCCGTTTCGTGCGGATTGATACCCCCGCCGCCCACCACGGGCAACAGAGGGACCACTCCACTCCACAAATTTCCACAGGGAGTCTAGACTCGCCCCAGGGGGCTGTCAAGGCGAAACCGAACTAGCCGTTGGGTTTCGCCTGTGGATCGCTGCTCCCGGTCGGGGCTCCTGGGGAGGGGGTCGGAGGAGCTGGAACCGTCCCGGTGGGGGTTGCCGGCGGCAGCGGCCACTGGATGTCGAGGGAGACGTCGTCGAGCAGGCGCTCGGACTCCCGGACGAAGGTGTCCCAGGCCTCGGGCGACCACACCTCGAACCGGTTGAGGACGCCGACGACGACCGCGTCGCGGCCGAGGCCCGCCGCCACGCGGAGGGCGGGGGGCAGGAGGATGCGCCCCTGCACGTCGATCTCGCAGTCGGCGGCCCGGCTGGCGAGGAGACGCGTCAGCGCCTTGACGGGCTTGCTGAACGCCGGCAACGCCGCGAGCTGCGCCTCGAGCCTCGCCCACTCCGTCGGCGAGTAGGCGGCGAGGCACTGGTCGAGGAGCGTCACCACGACCTGGCCCTCGTCGCCGAGCGACCGGCGGAACGCCGCCGGGACCGGTACCCGGCCCTTGGCGTCGATGCGGTGGTGATAAGTCCCTTTGAACACAGCGAGCTGAGAGTATTCCACACTTTCTTCCACTTTTCCACACACGCCACTCCGAGTGCGGTTCCCGGCCGGCGCGCGAGGAGTATCTGTCCGTTGTCCGTTTCAGAGCCATCGGAGCGACTGGACGACGGTCCCGGCGAATGGCCCGCGCGCTGAGCCCGCGCGTCGCGCTCGTAATCGAGCGCCCCGGGGAATAGCCACCCGTGACGCCCAGGCTGTGCCCAGCTTCCTTTGATCTGGGGGGCTCGCGCCCCCCAGACCCCCCCGGTTGCCCGGATGGCGAGGTTGGCTGATAGGCTCACCGGCCATGGCTCGCTTGCCCGCACACCGGGTGGCTGGTCTCTACCTCGCCCGGCGGGTGCGGTTCGGGATGAAGTTCGGGCTCGAGACGATGCGCGCTCTCGTCGCGGAGATGGGTCACCCCGAGCGCGCGTGCCCGTCGCTGCTCGTCGCCGGCACCAACGGCAAGGGCTCGGTCGCCGCCTACTGCGACGCGGCGCTGCGCACGTCGGGCCTTCGCACCGGGCGCTACACGTCGCCGCACCTCGTCCGCGTGAACGAGCGGATCACGGTCGACGGCCGCGACATCACCGACCGCGACTTCGCGACCGCGGTGCGCGCCGTGCGGGACGCGGCGGAGCGGCTCGTCCGCCGCGGCGTTCTCCAGGCGCACCCGACCTTCTTCGAGGTGTTGACCGCCGCGGCCTTCGCCCACTTCCGCCGTCGGCGCGTGGACGTGGCCGTCCTCGAGGTCGGTCTCGGGGGCCGGCTCGACGCCACGAACGTGGCGGACCCCGTCGCCTCCGCGATCGTCAGCGTCGACTTCGACCACGAGGTGTACCTGGGCCGGACGCTCGCCGCGATCGCCGGCGAGAAGGCGGGAGTGATGCGGGCGGGGCGGGCGACGGTCGTCGGCCCGCTGTCCGCCGAGGCGCGCCGGGCGGTCCTCGCGCGGGCGCGCGAGACCGGGGCGTTCGTCGTCTTCGCCCGGCACGGGGCGCGTGTCGCCCGCTCCCGGGAGCCGCGTCCGGCGTCGAACCGCGACGGCGCGACCGAGCGGATCGACCTGCGCACGCCGACCGCCGACTACCCGGCCCTGCGACCGCTGCCCGGCGCGCACCAGCGCGACAACCTGCTCGTCGCGATCCGCCTGCTGGAGGAGGCGCTACGGGAGGGCCTCCCGGTCGACCTGCGGGCGGTGCCCGCGGCCGTGGCCCGCACGCGCTGGCCGGGCCGGCTCGAGCGCGTCCCCGGCGATCCCCCGCTCCTCCTCGACGGCGCCCACAACCCCGCCGGCGCGCGCGCTCTCGCCGCGTACCTCGACGGCGGCCCGCCCTTCGTCCTCGTCTTCGGGGCGATGGCCGACAAGGACGTGCCCGGCCTCGCGCGCGAGCTCTTCCCGCCGGCGCGGGAGATCGTCCTCACGCGGCCGCGCGTCTCGCGGGCGGCGTCGCCCGACGAGCTTGCTCCGGCGCGCCGGCCGCCTCGCCGCTCGCGCCCGGCTCGAGCCGAGCGTCGCGCGTGCCCTGGCTCTCGCCCGTCGCCTCGCCCGCCGCGACGGGCCGGGCACCGTCGTCGTCGTGGCGGGGAGCCTCTACCTGGTCGGGGCGGTGAAGGCGCTCCTGGAGCGGGAGCGGCGCTGACCGGCGGCGTCAGCGCGTCGCCGGGCTCTCGAGCAGGCGGCGGAGGGCGGCGAGCCTCTCGGCCGAGTCCCACTCCTCCGGGCCCACGACGTGCTGCAGGAGCCGTCCCTCGCGGTCGAGCACGAACGTCTCCGGCTAGCCCGTCGTGCGGTACTCGCTCGCGGCCACGCGGCCGCCGGGGTCCTTCAGCACCGGCAGCGTCAGGGCGTGCTCCGCGACGAAGCGGCGGAGATCCCCCTCGTCCTCGTCGATCGAGACGGTGACCACGGAGAGCCCCTCCGGAGAGAGAGAGCGGTGGAGCCGCTCGAGCGAGGGCATCTCCGCGACGCAGGGCGGGCACCAGGTCGCCCAGAAGTTCACGACCACGATCTTGCCGCGCTGCGAGGCGAGGTCCAGCTCCCCGCCCGGCGAGCGACGGCAGACGGAAGCCCGGCGCCGCGCTCCCCGCCCGGAGCGCGTAGCCCTTGTTCTCGGCGAGGTGAACGTAGCCGAAGGCCGCCGCCACCACGGCCGCCACGATCCCCGCCGTCCGCAGGGCCCTCTCCATGCGCTTTCGATTGTATGCGGCTCCGGGGCCGCGCGGGCTACGCCCGGCGCCAGGTCTCGCGGAGGTCGGTCGCTCGCTCGACGCGCGGCCAGAGGATCTCGTGACCGATGCCCGGCGCTTCCGGCACCGCGATGGTCCCCGTCGGGGAGACGACGACCGGCGGGTCCACGAGGTCCTCCTCGAAGTACCGCGCGCTCGCCGCGGTGTCGCCGGGCAGCGTGAAGCCGGGGAGCGTCTGCAGGTGCACGTTGGCGAGGCGGCCGATCCCCGACTCCAGCATCCCGCCGCACCAGACGGGGGCGCCGCGCGCGAGGCAGGCGTCGTGGACGGCGAGGGCGGAGGCGAAGCCTCCCACGCGGCCCGACCTTGACGTTGACGATGCGGCACGCGCCGAGGTCGAGGGCGCGCCGCGCGTCGTCGGCGGAGCGGATCGACTCGTCGAGGCAGATCGCGGTGGTGAGGCGCCGCTGCAGGGAGGCGTGGTCCACGACGTCGTCCCAGCCGAGAGGCTGCTCGATCATCGTGAGCGAGAAGCGGTCGAGCTCCGCGAGGTGATCGGCGTCGGCCAGGGTGTAGGCGCTGTTGGCGTCCACCATGAGCGGCAGCCGGGGGAAGCGCGCGCCGGATCGCCGTCGACCAGCCCCACGTCCCGGCCCGGCTTGATCTTGACCTTCACCCGCCGGTAGCCGGCCGCCACCTCGGCCTCGACCCGGTCGAGGAGCGCCGCGTCGTCGTCCTGGAGGCCCACCGAGACACCCGGCCTGGATCTCCCCGCCGCGGCCCCCGAGGACGCGCCAGAGCGGGACGCCCTCGCGCCTCGCCCACAGCTCGAAGACCGCCATCTCGAGCGCGGCCTTCGCCATCTCGTGCCCGCGCACGCGGGAGAAGGCCGGGAGCAGCTCGCGCGGGTGGGCGATCTCGAGGGCGAAGGCCATCGGGGCGAGGAAGTCGCGCAGGACGTGGAGCGCGGTCGTCGTTCGTCTCCGGGAGGTAGAAGGGGTCGACGTCGGCCACGCACTCGGCGTGGCCGCTCACCCCGTCGGCGGAGACGGAGACGAGCAGGAACCGCTTGGTCGTGGTGCGGGAGAACGACGTCTCGAAGGGGAATCGCAGCGGCAGCGTGACCCGGCGGACCTCGACCCGGTCGATCCTCATGACGCCCCGGGCCGGCTCTACGCCCGGACCTCGCGCTTCGCCCGCGGTGCACGCGGCGGCTTCGCCGCGCACTTCCGGCACCGCCCGAAGATGTGGTGCCGGTGGCCCTCGATCTCGAACCCGATCCCGGCGGCGATCTCCTCCTGCAGCCGCTCGATCTCGGGGCTCTGGAACTCGAAGATCTCGCCGCACGCCACGCACACGAAGTGGTCGTGGTGGTCGCGCTTCCACACCGGCTCGAACCGCGCCTCGCTCCCGAAGAGGAGCTCGCTCGCGAGACCCGCCTCCTGGAAGAGCTTGAGGGTGCGGTAGATCGTTGTTCGGCCGACGTCGGAATGGCGGCGGCGCACGATCTTGAGGAGGTCCTCGACCGAGACGTGGTGGCCCGCCTTCACGAAGGCGTCGAGGATCGCCTCGCGCTGGGCGCTCCGCTTGAGGCGGTTGCGCACGAGGTAGGCGGTGAGGACCTTCCGCTCTTCGCGTCCGGCCGGGGAGGGCATCGAGGAGACGAGACTAGTCCCCCGCCGGAACGGCTGTCAACGACGCTGCCGGATCGCGGGGCGCAGGGCACCCCAGGCGAAGAGCGGCGAGTGCGCGGCTTTGGCGCGGGCGCCGCCTTTACCCACGAAGTGGCAGGACCAGCGGCGCCTCTCCGGGTTCCAGTCGATCTCGACCTCGAGGCGGCCCGGCCCGGCCGGCAGGGACTCGACGGGCAGGAGCGTGGGCAGCCAGTGGGTCCCGCCCCGGGTCGAGAGACGCACGCCGGGCGCGAGCCCCACCACCACCCACACGGCGATACCGCCCACCGACCGGCCGTCCGCCACGCGGAAGCGAGCGCGGGCGAGAGGGAGCGGCCGGCCCGCGCGCGCGGCGTGGAGGTCGAAGCGAAGCAGCTCGCGCCCGGGGGCCAGGGCTCGCAGCTCCGTCGGGTGGAGGTTGCGGGGGACGTGCGCCGTCAGGGAGGCGACGCTCGACGCCGGGAGGAGCGGAGGCGTCAGCCCGAGGGCGAGCGGAGCCCGCACGGGGGCGGCGGCGAGGGCGACCCACTCCGGGACGAGGGCGCCGCCCGGCCGCAGGAAGCGCGTGCGGGCCCGATCAAGGACGGGGAGCAAGCCCTCGTCGAAGGCCTCGTTCCCGACCATCTCGCTCACCACGACGTCGAAGACGCGTGGGAGCCGAACGCGCCGCGCGTCGGCACGGACGACCTCGACCCGGTCGGCAACGCCGCTCTCGCGGGCGAGCGCCTCGATGACCGGCACGAGCACCGCCTCGTGCTCGACGGCGACCACGCGCCGCGCCCCGAGCCGCGCCGCCGCCACCGCCCATACGCCGGTCCCGGCGCCGAGATCGAGCACGGTCGAGCCAGGGACGACGCGCGCGGCGAGGGCTCGATGGAAGGCCCGGTTTCGGCGCGCGTCGCCGAGGAGCGTCTGGTGATAGGCGAGGCAGCCCTGTAGCCGGGCGAGCGATGGCCGCGCCGGCCCGCCCACGGGGCTACCCCTTTCCCGGAAAGGCCGTCTCGATCGCCTTCAGATCGAGGAGCGTGTCGAGAAGATCGAGGTAGTCGGCCTCCGCCCGCATCCGCTCGACGTCGAACCGCTCGACGACCGCGTCCACGACACCGGTGCCCGTGCGCTGGCCGTCGAGCTGCTCCCAGACGAAGGCGGCCACCCGGTTGAGGTTGAGGATCGAGTCGAGGTCGGCCCCGCGCCCGGCGAGTGGCACGAGCACGTACTCGTCGCCGATCTTCCGGCCCACCATGCGATCGGAGCGGGTCCAGGCCTCGTCGAGCCGCGGGCGGCTCACGGCACGGCCTCCGCCCGGGCCCCGGCGCCCATGCGGAGTCGCGCCGCGATCCCTCCGGCCAGGGAGAGGAGAGCCCGGCCGGCGCGACGCGGGCGGGATCGCGGGCGGCCTTCGACGGCCTCGACCGAGGCCAGCACGTCGTCGGCCTGGAGGGGCGGGTCGAGCCTGCGGCCGCGGTCGGCCTTCGTCCGCCACGCCGAGCCCGAGGGGGCGAGGGGCGGGCCCCAGACGAGCCGGTGCAGCCGGAGGCCCTCCTTCTGCCGTGCGAGCACGACGTCGCCGACGCGGGGCCGCCGGCGCGACGCGCCCACGAGGTGCACCTTCTCGCCGTGGCGAAGAGCCGGCTCCATGCAGCGGCCGGTGACGGTCAGCCTCACGTGGGGGAAGGAGTCCAGGCACTCGCGCAGCAGCTCCTCCCCGAACGGCACCTCCGCGCCCGCCGCCGCCTTCTCCGGGTCGCCGAGGTCGTGAACGGCGGCCTGAGGCGCCTCGGGCGGGAGCCGCCGGGCGAGGCGCAGGGCCCGGCCGAGAGCGAACGCCACGCGCGCCGGCAGGCGCTCGTCGCCCTCCGGCGTCTCGGGCAGGACGAGGGTCCTCCACAGAAGCTCGGCCCGGCGGCCGGCCAGCAGCTCCCAGCGCGCGCGGGCGAGGTCGGGCTCGGACGGGCCGACGAGGGCGAGCGGCTCGGCCAGGCGGGGCTCGAGCCAGCGCCGCAGGCCGGCCGGCAGGCGCCCTTGGAGGGACGCAGGGACCGGAGCGTCGACCACGGCCCCCGCGGCGAGGAGGGCGGCGGCGAGTGCGACCTCGGCGCGGGCGGAGGCGGCGAGCGCGAGGAGACGGCCGGCGTCGATCGGCTCGCGCTCGAGCACGCGACGGAAGTCGAGCCACTGCACGAGCGACAGCACGAGCCCGTGCTGGAAGGCGGCGTGAAGCGCGAGCTGCACGAGCAGGTCCTCGGCCGAGGGCAGGCGGGGGAGCTGGCCACGGCCGGCGCGGCTCCGCGCCCACAGGCCCTCCGCGTCGAGGGGGAAGAGGCCGGGGGCGGAGACGACGCTGCGGTGCAGCTCGACGATCCCGTCGCCACCGGGGTCGCGGAAGGCCCAGGCGTGGTCGCCGCGCGCCACCTCGGCGAATCCCGCGTCGCGGAGCGCGGCGACCGCGTCCGGCCAGCGCTCGAGGGCGAGAAGGTCGACGTCCGACATCGGGCGGTCGGACTCCACGTCGTAGACGGTCTCGGCGAGGACCGCGCCCTTCAAGGGCAGGCCGCGAAGGCCTCGCGCCTCGAGGAGTCCGAGGACCCGGGCGGCGAGGCCGACCTGGCCGAGGGTGCGGACGAGGTCTCTGCGCCTCCGGGCGGCGAGGGGCTCCACGATCGGCGGCCGCCCACGGCGGGCGATCGCGCTCGATCACGCCGAGCAGGAGCCCGGCAACCCCCTGATCGCACGCAGCTTGCGCCGAAGCTCCGGAGCGGGGAGGCTCTCCGGGAGCGGCGGAAGCACGCCGGTGGCGGCGAGGTCCCGCAGCAGGGCTCGCGCCTTTGACTCGGCCATCGAACGAGCGTAGGGTTGAGCCGGCGAGGTTGTCAAACCAGGGGACTCGGGCGGCCTCGATACCCTGGCCGGGGGGGATGTGGTGCGCGTGTTCCGGGCGGTAGCTCTGTTGGTCGGCGTAGCCGTCGTCGCTCTCCTCCCCCTGTACGGCGACGTCCGGCCCTCGGCCGCCGTCTCGCACCCCGAGTGGGCCCGCATGGTGCTGCGCGGCCTCGACCTCCTGGCGGACGCCCCCGGCGTCAACGACACCGCCGCGCAGGCCTTCGCGACGCTCTCCGGCCGCGACAGCCGCGCGTGGTCCGGCCGACCAGTACGTCCGCGGACAGCGCGTCGAGGCGTTCGAGGAGGACGGTGTGCACCGCATCCGGGCGAGCGGGCGGCATCGGCGAGGCGGTCTACGCGCTCGGCATCGCACGCCAGGGCGACTACCGGCTGCGCTTCCACGTCTCCTGCGCCGCGCCACGGCCGAGGCCGAGGTGACGAAGGCGGGCTCGAACGACGTCCTCCGCTCCTTCACGGTGCCGGCGGCGCCGGTCATGGGCTGGGTCGACGCGGGTGCTCTGCACCTCGACCCCGGCGCCTACGACGCGACGGTGCTCCTGCCCGAGGGCGGCGTCCTCGAGTACGTCGAGCTCGCCCCGCCCTGCCTGCACCCGATCGAGCCGAGGGGCGGCTGGAAGGCCTCGGCGATCGCGACCACCGAGGACGTGGCGGTGACCGTTCTGCAGGCGCTCGACCTCGAGTCGGAGCTGCCGCCGGCGGCGACGCCGATCGAGCTCCACGGCAGCGACCTCCGGCTCGAGGACGGCTCGCCCGCGGGGGACGCCGCCGGCCGGGAGAGCACCTTCCGCAGCGGGGCGAAGGGCTCGCGGGTCGTCCTCGTGGTCGACATCCCCGAGTCCGGCCTCTACACGCTCTCGATCTTCGGCGTCCCGGGCGGCGGCCAGCGCTGGATGGCCGACGGCTGCCGCCAGTGCTCTCGTGTGCCCCTCGAACGACCCGCTGCCGCGCTGGCGCGTCGTCCTCTCCGGCGACTTCCAGAAGGGCTCGCACCTCTTCTCCGCGAGCCTCGGGCCCGACACCGTCGTCGAGCGCATCCGCCTCGAGCAGAAGAAGGACGAGCCCGCCGACTACGTCGGCACCGTCGACCGTCTCGGCCTCGAGCTCGGCCCCGGCGGCCCGATCAGCTCGCGACGAGGACCGAGGAGGCGCGCCGCTTCCTCGAGCGCCGCCGGGCGCAGGAGGCGATGGAGCTGTGCGGCGACATCCTGCGGCCCGGCACCCTCGTCGCCGAGCTCGCCACCACCACGGGTTCGAGCGGCTCGGGGAGCGGCGAGGGGGGCGGAGAGGGCGGCGGGTGGGACCGGAGGCGGCGGGGGCGGAGGCGGCGAGGGGGGAGGCGGGGGCCAGGTGCCGCCGCCCGTGATCCCGCCGCTGCCGCCGCCGAGCCCGGTGCTGCCCGATCGTTTCGCGGGCGGAAGCTAGCCGCGTCTCCACAGAGCAGATGACGCCCTCGGCCGAGGGGCGGCTCTCGACGCCGCGCGCGTCGCGGACGGACACCCGCCAGCGGTAGGTCCCGAGCCAGGGAATCTCGAGCCGCAGGGGCGGCGCCACCGCGTCGCGCGCGAGCAGCACGTCGTCCTTCTCCAGGGCGAGGATCTCGACGTGGTGCGACGGTCCGGCCGTCGTCCAGCGCAAGTCCACCGGCTGCCCGGAGCGCACGTAGACGGGGTCCTGGCCGGGATGGAGGCCGCGCGGGGCGGCCGGGAGGGACGCCGGGCGCCTCCGGCGGGCTGCCCGTCCGTCACCACCGTTCCCTCGCCCGCCTTGATCTCGACCGTACGCCCGGCGGCGCGCACGCGGAAGCTCCCCTCGAGCGCCGAAGCGGCTCGTGCGCCCGACGGACCGGCGCAGCACGAGCCGGCCGCCCCCGCGCACCTCGCCGTCGCCCACGCGGATCTTCACGATGTCGCGGCCCGGCCCGGCGAACTCGGCCCGCCCCTGCTCGAGCACGGTCGACAGCACGGTGCTCGCGGGAATCGTGAGCATGGTGGAAGGGCCGAGGCCCACCACCATCCAGGGGAACTCGAGGCGGACGGTCGCCTCTTCCGAGGTGCGGAACGTGTCGCCGGTGCGCAAGCGCGTCCCCCGGGCCGAGGCGGCGCCAGGAGCTCTTCGCCGGCAGCTCGGCGCGCTCGACGCTCGCCGTCCGCCCAGGCGAGCTCGCCGATCGCGATGCCGGCGCCGGGCGGGCGCGGCGCCGGCGCCGGCGGGGCCGGCGCCTGCGGGGCCGCGTTCCGGGCGACGGCGACGAGACCCAGGGCGGACACGGCCGCCGCCAGGCGGAGGCGGGCCCGCGCGCGAGCCATTCCGGTCAGTTCCCCGCCGGGGCCGCCGGCTTCCCCGCCTTTCCCTCGTCCGCGGCGGGACGGCTTCGGCCGACCCTCCGCCACGCCGTCGCGCTGGGGGTAGTAGTAGTACTGGTAGCTCCGCGCCCGCACGTCGACCACGTTGAGGACGGCGCCGAGGAGGTTGGGCGTCGCCTTGCGCAGGGCGACCACGCTGCGCTTCACGAGCTTCTTGTCCACCTTGTTGTGCTGCACGACGAGCACGGCGAGGTCGGCGTGCCGCGCGAGCAGCAGGGCGTCGGTCACCGAGGCGAGGGGCGGCGAGTCGATGAGCACCCACTCGAACTCGGCCCGGAGCTCGTCGAACAGGTCGCCGAGCGACTTGCGCGCGAGGAGGGCCGGCGGGTTGGGAGGAAGGGGGCCCGCGGTGAGCACGAACAGGTTCGCGATCGAGGCCGGCCGCACGAGCGCCGAGACCGGCTCGTGCCGGACGAAGAAGTCGGTGAAGCCCGGCTCGCGCGGCAGCTGCAGCCGCTGGTGCATCTGGGCGCGGCGCAGGTCGCAGTCCACGACCACCGTCTTCTCGCCCGAGCCCGCGAGGAGCCGGGCGAGGTTGACGATCGTGGTCGTCTTCCCCTCCTGGGGAGCGGTGCCGGTGACGAGCACCACCTGGCCGCCGCTCGTCGCGCCGCGCGAAGAGGAGGGCGGTGCGCAGGTTCTGGTAGGCCTCGGTGGCGAGCGAGTCGTTCTCCTCCTCGTAGCGCGGCACCGCGGCGAGGAGGTCGAGGTGCAGGTAGCGCTCGATCTCCTCGGGGTCGCGGATGGTGTTGCCGAGGTAGTCGCGCCCCAGCACGAGGCCGAGGCCGGCGAGGAGCCCCAGGAGCATCCCCGCCAAGGCGATGCGCCGCTTCTGGGGCCGCACCGGGTACTGCGGCGGGCTCGCCCGGTCCACCACCGAGACGTTGTTGCTGCGGATCGAGGCGGCGATGTCCGTCTCGTTGAGCTTCTGCAGCAGCACCTCGTAGAGGCCCTTCGCGGAGTCGGACTCCTTCCGGAGCGCCTCGAGCTCGGTGGCCTTGCGGCTCTGGTTCGCGGCCTGGGTCTTCTGCGAGTCGATCGCCCCCCGCAGCTCGGCCTCACGCTTGCGGAGCTGCGTGTACTCGGCGTCGAGGCCGTCGAGGATCTGCTTCGCCCGGACCTGCTTCGCCTTCTTGAGCTGCTCGAGCTGCGCCTTCACCTTCTGGACCTCGGGGTGGCCCTCCTTGAACTTCTCCCCGAGCCGGCCGAGCTCCACGGTGAGGCTCGCGATCTGCGTGTTGAAGGCGCTCACCCCGGGGTCGCTCGCCACCTGGGGCAGCGCGTCGAGGTCCTCGCCGCGACTCTGCATCTCCCTCGCCTGCTTGAGCGCGGCCTCGATCGCGATCCGCCGCGCCTGGGCCTGGACGTGGTCCTCGTTCAGCTTGGCGATCGAGGTGGAGACGGCGGAGACGCTGCCCTCGGGCACGAAGAGGTCCTGGCTCCTATAGCTCTGGAAGAGCTTGTCCTGCGCGTCCCTCATCCCCTGCTGGGTGGCGGCCAGGCGCTCCTGGAGCCACTCCATCGCCTTCCGGGCCGACTCGACCCGCGTGGCGAGCGACTGCTCGATGTAGACGTCGGCGAGGGTGTTGGCCCAGAGCGCGGCGTCGCGCGGGTCGCGGTGGGTCACGGCGACGTAGACGAGCCGGCTCTCCGGCACGGGCTCGACCCCGACGTGGCTCATGAAGAGGGAGGCGGCGTCGGCCGGAGGTCTTGAAGGGCTCGCGGTCGGTCAGCTTGAGGCGGGTGACCACCTTCTCGCCGAGGCCCTTGGAGCGCAGCACCTTGAACTGCGTGTTGTAGAAGTCGGTGTTCTGCCAGTAGCTCCCCGACCCCACGAGGAGCGCGTCGGAGACGCTGGCGAAGGGGGCGGCGGGGGCTCGATCTGGAGGAGCACCCCGGCCTGGTACTCGGGGGTCTGCACGAGGGCCACCACGAGGCCGAGGAGGAGGCCGACGAGGGCGCAGGCGCCGAGGAACGCGCGGTGGCGCCAGACGAGCCCCGCGTAGTAGCGCAGGTCGATGTCGCGGTCGCCGGGGAGGGCGGGATCCGTCGAGGCGACCGGGACGCTCACCATCAGAAGACCCGGCGGGACACGGAGATGACGTCGTTCGGGAAGGAGCGGCACGTCGGGCTTCTTGCCGTTGCGCACGTCCTTGAGGCTCACCTCGAGGATCGTGGTCCTTGCCCGTCTCCGCCTCGGTCCGGCGCACCTTGACGTCGCCGCTGCCGAAGCGGGTGAGCCCGCCGGCGAGGGAGATGGCGCCGGTGACGGTGAGGTCGGCCTCGATCGCGTAGCGGCCGGGTCGGTTCACTTCGCCGTCCACGGTGACGAAGGACTTGGGCAGGGCGGTGATGATGTCGCCGTTCTTGAGCGGAAGCTCGAGGTTGACGAGGTCCTGCGCCGAGGGAGAGGCGGAGCTGGAGATGCGGACGCTGATCGACCTCTGGCCGCCCTCGAACGCGCCGTCGGTCCGCGTGATCATGACCTGGCCCGACGCGGTCGTCTTGAAGCTGCCCGCCTCGATGAGCACGTCGATGAGGCGCATGCGCCCGCGGATCGGCTTGCGGCCCGGGCTGTTCACCTCGCCCACCACCGACACGTACTGGCTGTTGTAGTCCTTGACCTTCACCTCCACCTGCGGGTTCACGAGGTAGTCCTTGGCCAGGAGGTTCGTGATCTTCCGCTGCACCTCCGCGATGGTGAGCCCGGCCACCTGCACCTCGCCGAGGAGGGGAAGCGAGATGGAGCCGTTCGTCTGCACGGTGGGGATGCGCGAGAGGTCGTCGTTGCCGTAGACCGCCACCTCGATGACGTCGCCGGGGCCGACCTCGTAGTCTCCGGCCGTGGGGGAGGCGGGGGGCGGGGGGACCGCCTGGGGGTCGGGGACGGCGGGGAGAGCCGGCGCCTGCAGCAGCGCGAGGACCAGGAGGGTTGCGATCATGGGCGGGAAGGTCCCGGGCCGAAGAGGCCCACGCCCAGCTGCACGACGAGACCCTCGGTGGTCACGTCGAAGCCGGGCAGGTTGGAGTCGCGGCGCTCGCGGCGGTAGTCGGCCCGGACCCACGCCCGCCAGCCGATCTGCCGCCCGAGGCCGAGCGTCCAGCCGACGATGTCGTCGCGGCGGGGCGCACCGAGGTCGGGGGCGTCGTTCGGGTAGTCGTTGCGGTAGAGGCCGACCGAGCCGCGGGCCCACACCTCGAAGGGCGCGGGCACGCTGAGGGAGGCGACGACGGAGTTGTTGACGTAGTACGCGTTCGTGTCGTAGGCGCTGGGCTCGGTCGCGCGGTTCCACGCGAGTTCGACCGCGGACGATCGCCCCAGCTCCCGGTGCAGCGTGCCGCCGAGCGTCACCCCCCGGAAGGACGCGCTCTCGCCGGCGGCGAGCGGGTTCGTCTGGCGGCGGAAGCCCACCGTCACCGAGCCGGACGTGAGCGGCGCGATCGTGCCGGTGAGCGCGCCGACGACGCTGTGGGCGTTCGACTCCACGAGACCGCGGTCCGGCGAGGGCGGGATCCGCTCGAAGGCATAGCTCACGATGGCCCTCAGGTCGCTGCCCACATCGTAGCCCAGGCCGGCCCGGATCGCCCGGCTGTCGTAGTCGAAGAAGCCGCCCTCCCCCTTCTGGTCGAAGCGGGCCCACCGCCAGCCCGCCTCGGCCTCGGCGGAGAGCCGCGCCCCGAGGTCGACCCGCGCCATGGCCATCGTCTCGTTGAACGTGTAGCGGGAGAGGTCGAAGAAGTACTCGCGCCCCGGGTCGACGACCGTCGTCTCCAGGATCGCGCGCGTGTAGCGGTGCCCCAGGCGGACGAAGGCCCGGGACTGCCCACCGGCAGCTCCACCTTCACTCCCGCGAAGTGCGAGGTCTCGTTCACCTGCGGGATGTCGGAGAGGAAGCGTAGCCGCGGCTCGTACTCGGCGGCCAGGAGCCCGTGGAGAAACGGCATCGACGCGGTGACGCCGGGCGCCACCTGCAGGTACTGGTCGCGTACCGGGATGGGGTTGTCGAAGGCCAGCACGTCGGCGTCCACCCAGCTCGCCGACACGTACGGGCGCAGCGTAGCGGGCCCGACCGCGATCCCCTCGCCCCCCGCGCTCCCGACTCCGGCCCCTTCCTCCGCCGGGGCGGCCGCCCCCGCGGCGCCGGCGGGGAAGAGCCGCCCGTAGAGCTCCGGCGTCACCGGCCCCCGCAGCTCCGGCGCCGGCTGCTCGCCGAAGACCACGGTCAGCATGCCGGGCTCGTGGCTGGCCTCGAACGGCACCTCCGGGGCCACCTGGACGCGCACGATGGTGCGCCCCGGCTCCCGCTCGACGCGGATGCCCTCGAGCGGTTTCTCGAGCGCGGGCAGGGCGAGGTTCTCCGGGGCCGCGGCGGGGATGCGGATCACGACCTCGCCGCCCTCGCGCACCACCTCGCCGGGGGGCACGTCCTCCGAGGTGAGG
The DNA here is from genome assembly GCA_963697835.1 of uncultured Acidobacteriota bacterium. Taxonomy (GTDB): domain Bacteria; phylum Acidobacteriota; class Vicinamibacteria; order Fen-336; family Fen-336; genus DATBSL01. Next base: position 170,791 of record CAVOPG010000005.1, read on the forward strand.
ATGCGCACGGCGGCGCGGAAGTCGAGGGTCGTCACGCGCACCGCGCGGACCTCCGGATCCGCGGCGGCGGGCGTTCGCGGCCAGGGCGAGCGCGGCGAGTGCGTGGACGGCCACCCTCACGGCTCCTCCCGCCGGGGCGCGGCCCGGCGCTCGTAGAAGAGCAGGATGAGCACCACGGCCACCACCGCGAGGGCCTGCACGAGGATCAGCAGCGCGTGGACGAGGTCGGCGTGGGCCAGCCCGACGGCGCCGAGGCCGACACCGAGGGCGATCAGGTAGATCGTGAAGACGGCGAGGGAGGGTCGCATCCCGAGCGAGACGAGGCGGTGGGAGAGGTGACGGCTGTCGCCCACGTAGATGGGCCGGCCCTCGCGCATCCGGATGAACGTCACGGTCGCGGTGTCGAGGATGGGCAGGGCGAGCACCAGCACCGGCATCAGCACGGGGAAGTAGGTGCTGGAGGCGTGGGAGACGTAGCGCTGGAGCGAGGGTCAGCGAGGCGAGGGTGAAGCCGACGAAGAGGCTCCCGCAGTCGCCGAGGAAGATCGAGGCCGGGTGCCAGTTGTAGACGAGGAAGCCGAGGAGGCTCCCCATGAGGGCGACGAGGACGAGGCTGATGAAGAACTCGCCGAGGAGCCAGGCGTTGACGAGCAGCACCAGCGAGGCCACGAAGGCGACGCCGGCGGAGAGCCCGTCCATGTTGTCGAGCAGGTTGAACGCGTTCGTGATGCCCACCACCCAGACGAGGGTGAAGGCCACGTTGAGGGCGTCGTAGTAGAGGAAGTCGGTGCGGATCCCGCCCGCCACGAGGACGACCGCGGCGAGCACCTGGCCGCCGAGCTTGAAGCCGACCTTGAAGCGGTTGCCGAGCACGTCGTCGAGGAGGCCCACCGCGAACGCGAGGGCCCCGCCGACGAGCATGGCGATGAGCTTCGCCTCGACGCGGTAGGCTTCCTGGAGCATGGCCACCGGGGCGGCGAGATGCGTCTCGACCCAGGGCAGCCTCGAGAGCACCGGCACGCCGAAGTAGCCGGCGAGGACGACGAGGGTGAACGCGGCCCAGACCGCGATCCCGCCGATGCGCGGGGTCGGCGCCCGGTGGACCTTGCGCGGCCCGGGCTCGTCCATCACCCCGCCGCGGCGCGCGATCCAGCCCGCCACCGGCACGAGCACGGCGGACAGCGCGAACGCGGCGACGAGGACGCCGATGGGGATGAGCGCGGTCGTCACGGTGTCGTCAGGCCGCCTTCTTCGCTGCCCGCAGCTCGCGGTAGAGGGCGTCCACGTCGCGGACCAGCCGGTCCGACGAGTGGCGCGCGAGGACGTGCTCCCGACCGGCCAGCGCGCGGCGGCGCGCGGCCTCGGACCCAGTGAGCGTCTCCAGGACGGCCTCGGCGAGCGCCTCCGGCTCCCCGGGGGGACGAGCCGGCCGCGCTCGCCCTCGCCCAGGAGGTCCGGCGTCCCGCCCACGCGGGTCGCCACGACCGGCCGCGCCGCCGCCAGCGCCTCGATGAGCGCGACCGGCGTCCCTTCGTTGCGCGAGGCGTTCACCACCACGTCGAGGTCGCCGTAGACCGCGGCGAGGTCGCGCCTCCAGCCGAAGAACGTCACTCTCCCGTCGAGGCCCAGCTCGCGGCAGAGCGACTCGAGCGCGGGCCGCTCCTCGCCGTCCCCCACGAGGGCGAAGCGGACGTCCTCGCGCTTCCCGCGGACGATCCGGGCGGCCTCGAGGAAGGTGGGCACGTCCTTGATCGGCACGAGGCGGCCCACCATCCCCACGAGCGGTGCGTTCTCGGGGATCCCCGCCTCGCGCCGCAGCGCGCCCCGCGGCAGCGCGGCGGCGAGGTGCGCGAGGTCGAGGCCGAGCGGCACCACGTGGATCTTGGACGCCGGCGCGATGCCGAGGCCCACGAGGTCCTGCTTCACCGAGTCCGAGACCGCCACGAGCGCGTCCGCGGCGGTGGCGAGACGCGTCTCGAGCCAGCGGAAGAAGGCCGTCTTCGCGGGCGAGAAGTACCCGCGCAGCACGTGGCCGTGGTACGTGTGCACGACCGTGGGGACGCCCGCCGCGCGCGCGGCGAGCCGGCCGAGGAGGCCGGCCTTGGCGGTGTGGGTGTGGACGATCTCCGGCCGCCAGGCCCGCATGAGGCGGAAACAGCCCGACGAGCGCGCGAAGGTCCGAGAGGGGTGCGATCTCGCGGCCGAGCCCGGCCATCGCCTCACAGGTCACGTTCTTCTCCGCCGCGAGCGCGAGCATGTTGCCCTCGCGCGGCGATTCCGTCCCCACCACGAGCCGCGTCTCGTAGCCCAGGGGACGAAGGCCGGCGCTCAGGAGGATCACGTGGACCGACGGACCCCCGATGTTCAGGCGGGAGAAGATCCGAAGCACGCGCAGTCCTCCTCCCTCTCTCGGCAGCTTGATGCCTCTGTCATTCGTTGCCCGGGCACACTTCGACCGGTCGCGGGAGGGTAGCACTCTGCTTGAGGTCCGTCAAACTAAGTTGTGTTGGCTGAGGCAGATTCGGGCCGTCTGGTCGTCACTCCACGGACGGTTTCCCGCCAGTTCCCGCCACGCCTTTCCGTCGCCCCTTGGGTGGGTCGGATCCTTCCTCAGGCCCACCCGCGGAGCACGTAGTAGGCCAGCTTCCCGTACTCGCTGAAGACGATCCTCCGGCTCCATCGCGTCTTCCACCAGCCCGCGGGCTTCCATCCCGACGGATCCGCCGGCCGGCTCACGATGTCCACGCCCGGGAGCGTTCTACGCGCGGCCCATACGGCCCGCCGCTGGTGGTAGGGCGAGGTCACGACGGCGAGGCTCCGGATCCCCTCCTGCGCGAGGATCTCCCGGATGGCCTCCATCGACCCGTGCGTGCCGTGCGAGACCTGCTCCATGCGGATCCTCTCCGGCGGAACGCCCGCACGGATGGCGACGGCCCGCAGGCTGGAGGCGCTGTCGCCCGGCCCCGGCTCGCCGCCGGTCACGATCAGAAGCCGCACCTCGCCGTCGAGCAGCAGGCGCGCGGCCGTCTTCGTCCGTTCGTAGTCGGGGTCGCCGGCCAGCACGACCGCGGCGTCGGCTGGTCGTGGCGGGTCGTCCACGACCAGCCAGAGGGCGGGCGCGTCCGCGAACACCGCGGCCAGGGCGAGCGCCGTGGCCACGAGCGTCGCGGTCGTCCGGGATCGGCCCTCGCGCACGGCCTATTGTCCAGCAGGCACCGCGATGGTGGCCAGTCCGACGGCCGCGGTCCCGGCTCCCGCGGGCCGGTGAGAGCCGCAGAACCGCAGCAGGTCGAGCTCGATCGCGTCGAACGGCTGCGCGCGGACGATCGCATCGTCGGCATGGGTTGCCGCGAGAACCCCGCTCCCGCCCTCGCGCCGGTACTACGCGATTCTCTTCCGGCCCCAGCCCTTCTCCTGCCGCAGCCAGCTCTCGAGCGTGAGCAGGGCCCAGATCTGCGCGGACAGGTCGGCCTTGGCCGCCCCGTGGCGCTGCAGCAGCTCGGCCACAGGCTCGGGTCGCAGGTACTCGTAGATCGGGCTCTCCGGCTCGAGCAGCCGCTCGCGCACGAAGCCGTCGAGGTCGCTCCGGAACCACGCCCCGAGCGGCGCGCCGAAGCCCATCTTCCCCCGGGCCAGGATCGATTCCGGCAGGATCCCCTTCATCGCCCGGCGGAGCAGGATCTTCCCCTTGCCGAAGCGCATCCGCAGGCGGTCGGGCAGCGACGCCCCGAACTCCACGACCGCCGTGTCGAGGAAAGGCGAGCGCGCCTCGAGCCCGTGCGCCATCGACATCCGGTCCATCTTCACGAGCAGGTCGTCGAGGAGGTAGGTCTCGAAGTTGAGCTGGAGGAGCCGGGAGAGGGTCGAGCCGCTCGCCCGCGGCGAAGCTCGCTCGGAAGCTCTCGAGGAGCCGCTCGCGGTCGAGGCCGGCCGCCAGCTCCGGCTTCAGCAGCGCCTGGAGGTCCGCCGTGAAGTACGCGTTCCAGCGCAGGTAGCGCTCCAGGAGCGGCAGGCTCCCCGCCTCGGCGAAGCGCTTGGCGAAGCGCAGCGGGTGCTTGCGGTCGGCGGGCTCCGGCAGGAGGCCCAGGAGCCCCGCCGCCGCTCGGAACGCCGCGCGCGGCACCCGCTCCGAGAGAGCACCTCCGTAGAGGCGCAGGTAGCCCGCGAACACCTCGTCGCCCCCGTCTCCGTTGAGGGCCACCGTCACCTTCGTCCGCGTCAGCTCCGAGAGCAGGTACGTCGGCACCGCCGACGAGTCGCCGAAGGGCCCGTCGTGGTGCAAGACGAGGCGATCGACGAGGTCGAGCGCCTTCGGCTCGACCACGAACTCCGTGTGCTCGGTCGAGAAGCGCTCCGCCACCACGCGCGCGTGGGCCCGCTCGTCGTACTCCGCGTGGCCGGCGAAGCCGATCGTGAACGTCTTCACGCGGCCCCCGGCCGTCTCCGCCATGAGCGCCACGACCGTCGAGGAGTCGAGGCCGCCGGAGAGGAAGGCGCCGAGCGGGACGTCGGCCACGAGACGCCGCTCGACGGCCTCCCGAAGCAGCGAGCGGAAGCGCTCCTCGGCTTCGGCGTCGGTCATGCCAACCGCGGACGTGCCGGTCGATCCCGCCCCCGTTTCTCCTCCATCGGCGTCCGTCGCGAGCCGCCCGCCGAACCGCGCTCGCCAGTACCTCTTCGGCTCCTCGGCCCCGGCCTCGGTGACCGCCATCGAATGCCCCGGCGGCAGCGCCCGGATGCCGCGGTAGAACGTGCCCGGCGTCGGCACGTAGCCGTAGGTCAGGAAGAGCGGCAGGGCCTCGGGGTCCCGCTCGTGCGGCACGCCCGGGTGGGCGAGGAGCGCCTTCGTCTCCGACGCGAACGCGAAGACCCTCTGCTCCGTCGTGGTAGAAGAGCGGCTTCTTTCCCGCGCGGTCGCGCGCGAGCAGGAGCCGCCTCTGCCTCGCGTCCCAGAGCGCGAACGCGAACATCCCGTCGAGCGCGGCGACCGCGGCGTCGCCCTGCTCCTCGTAGAGGTGCAGGATCACCTCGCCGTCGCTGCGGCTGCGGAAGCGGTGGCGGGCCTCGAGGCCGCGGCGGATCTCGCGGAAGTTGTAGATCTCGCCGTTGAAGATGAGCCAGAGCGAGCCGTCCTCGTTCGTCATCGGCTCGCTGGCCGCCTCGGAGAGGTCGATGATCGAGAGCCGCCGGTGGCCGAGGGCGATCGGCCCGTCGAGGTGCAGGCCTTCGCCGTCGGGCCCGCGGTGCGCGAGCGTCCCCGCCATGGCCCGGACGGCTCTCGGCCGTGGCCGGCCCCTCGCGCGACAAGTACCCGCAGATCCCGCACATGACCGGGCAAGCATAGCCCGACCTGTGCGATCCTTGGCCCTGGAAGGAACGAGCTGCAGATGGCGACAGCACGACTCCCGTTCGTCTGGGACTACGACCTGGACGAGGGGGATTCCCGGGCGTTGCTCGAGGGCCGCAAGACCCTGGTCCGCTCGCAGACGCGAAGGCGCGGGCTCGATTTCCTGGTCGACTGGGTGCCGCGCGAGCGGCCGGATTTGCTGTAGGCCCGGTGGACCGCTCGCTCTTCTTCGACAGGCTCTACCCACTCCAGGACGTGCTCCAGGTCTTGTCGGCCGCCGAGACCGGTTCTTACCTGAGCGGTGGCACCGCCGCGTCCCGAGGCTACCTCCAGCATCGCTTCTCGGAAGACCTCGACCTGTTCGTCAACGACGATCCTTCCTTCGGCTTGTGGGCGGCGCGCTTCATCGACAAGCTCAACGCGCGGTCCGGGTGGACGACGCGCGTGCTTCGCGGCCTGCTGAGCGCCTCGCGGGCCGATTGGGAGCTCACCCGCTGGATCGACGCGCCCGAGCCGGACGTTTTCCTGGCGGACCTGCGCCGGCTCGGGGAGGAGCCGGCCCTCCTGCCGCCGCCTCGCTGCGGCCCAAAGAGATGAAGGACGGCCCGGCTACCGTCGTCCCCGCTGGCTCGAGCGTCGCCTTGGCCGTCTTCGTGGCGCTCGTCGTCCTCTCGCCCTGGCCTTTCGGCAGCGTGCACCTCCGGACGACGCAGGCGATCGCGCTCGTCTCGCTGGCCACGGCCCTCGGCGCGTTGCTGTGGGACGGATGGCATCGCCGGCTGCAACTCCCGCCGCGGGCCATCTTGTGGCCCCTCCTCGGCCTGTGGGCCCTGGCCGTCGTCCAGCTCGTTCCCCTGCCGGAGGCTCTCCACCGCTGGATCGCCCCCGGCTCCGCTGCCGTCTGGCACCCCGACGTGCCGGCCGCGGCCGCCGTCCTCGGCCCCGGGCCGCACCCGATCTCGCTCTACCCCGAGGCCACGCGCCGCTGGCTGGCGTTCGCCACCGGCGTCGTCGCCCTGGCGCTGGCTGCCGCGCCCGCCCTCCGCGAGCGACGCCCGCTCCTCCGCGCTTCGATCGCGATCGTGGCCGGCGCCGTCCTCGTCGCGGTCTACGGCTTCGTGGCGCGCCTCGTCTTCGGCGACAGGCTCTTCGGCCTCTGGAGCGTGCCCACCGTCGCCCCCTTCGGCCCCTTCGTCAGCAAGAACCACTTCGCGGGCTACGTCGAGCTCGCCGCGCTCCTCGCAGTGGGCCTGGCCACGGGTCTCGCCGACGAGGCGCGCCACGGCTCGGGCTGGCTGAGCTGGATCGAGAGCCGTCGCTCGACGTGGGTCGTCGTCGCCTGGGGCGCGGCGTTCGTTCTCGTGCTGGCCGTGCCCGTCTCGCTGTCGCGCGGCGGCGTCGTCAGCCTGTGCGCGGGGCTCGTCGTCTTCGTCATCGTGAGCCTCTGGGCCCGGGGGCCATCCCGTCTCTCACCACGGGGCCTCGTCGTGTCGCTCGCGTTGGTCGCCATGGCCGCCGCTGCGGTCACCGCGCTCGTCCCGTCGGAGGCGCGGGCGCGCGTCCTCACCCTGGCCGGTGTCACCTCCGATCAGTCGGGATCCTACCGGCTCGGCGTCTGGCGCGACACGCTCCGCCTCGCCGCCTCGAGCCCAGTCGTGGGCTCCGGCTTCGGCGCCTACGCCGATGCCCTCCCCCGCTTCAAGACGACCGCCGACCCACCTCGGCATCGAGCACGCCGAGAACGACCACCTGGAGTTGCTGGCGGAAGGCGGTGGCCTCGGGGCGTTGCTGGGCGGGGCGACGGCCCTGGTTCTCTTCCTCTTCGGGCTGAAGATCCTACGAAGCGAGGAGCACCGGCTTGCCCGGGCTCTAGTCGCCGCCGCCCTCGCCGGGGGCGCCACGATCTACGTCCACAGCGCCTTCGACTTCAACCTGCGCATCCCGTCGAACGCGCTGATGGCCGCGTTTCTCGCAGCGGTCTGCACCACCGGCACTCTCAGTGCGATCGGACCCGCGGCCGTGGGGCGGAAGGGCGTCATGCCCTCGGCGGGCCTTCTCGTCCTGGCGGGTTCGCTTCTCGTCGCCCTTCTCTCCCCCTGGAACGAGCCGAAATGGGACCCGGCGGCCCTGGCGCGTGCGGCGTTCTCGCCTCGGGCGGACCTCCGCCGGTCGTCCCTCGAAAGCGAGGTCACGACGCTCCTGCGGCGACGCCCGGGGCAGGCTGCGGCGTGGGTCCACCTGGCCTGGCTGCGCCTGCCCAAGAGCCCCGTGGAGGCATCGGCGCTCGCCCGGTGGGGGGTGGAGCTGGATCCTCGGCACCCGGAGCTAGTGCGAGCCGCCGGCCCGCTGCGCGCGGCCGAGCGCTAGCTCAGGCGCGGCTGACGGCGGGACGCTTGCCGACGGCCCGCCACCCGAGGCCGGGCAGGATCGCAACCACCTCGAACCCGACGTCGCGCAGCCAGGCTTCGACGTCCTGTCGGCTGAACCGCCCTTCGATCGGAGCCACCAGCCGATCGAACTGCTCCGACACGACCATCCGGAACGGCACGTCGGTGTAGTGGACGAGCGGCAGATGGCGCGTGAGCTGGTCGCCCCAGGCCCACCGCCGCAGGAGGCGCCGGGGCCAGAGGAAGAGGAAGCTCGCGACGGCGGCAACGATCCACGAGACCGCGTGAACAGACGGATACGGAAGCCGCGTGGTGACGTGCCTGAGGCCGGTCACCGCGGCGAAGAGCGCCCGCTTCCACCAGGGCTCGTCCTCGAGCGTGCGGTAGACGTAGAGCCGCAGCTCCCCCCCGGGCCGGACCAGCTTCGCCAGCGCGCGCACGCCGGCCAGGGTTTCCTCGAGGTGATGCAGGACGCCGAGGCTGTACACGAGGTCGAAGCTCCCTGGCGGGAACGGCGGCCAGCGCAGGTCGGCCTGGACGAATTCGGCGCCGTCTCCTTCCCGGGCCGCGGCGACGTCGATCGCGGGGCTGACGTCCATCCCGACCATCTCGGCGCCGGCCTTTCGGGCGAAGTGCAGCCAGCGGCCCATGCCGCACCCCGCATCGAGAACGCGAAGCGCCTTCCAGGGGACGGGCTCCGGCCCCTCGAAGTACCAATCGAAGATCCTCTGGTGGACTTCGAGCAGCTCCGGAAACCGTCTGCCACTCGTCGCCGAAGGCGTGCAGGGTCCGCGCCGAGGCTTGATGGTCCGCGGCCGCCTCTGGGGGTGTCATGTCTGGATGCCGAGCGAAGAAGCCGGGGTGCGTGGACGCGAGCGTACCGGTCGTTTGCGCAGGCAGGATCCGCGGCACGCCGGCGATGATCGGCGTCCTCAGGCCGCATGCGCACGCGAGCGCGCCTTCGGTGATGACCGCATCGCTCTCGGCGAATGCCTCGAGGCGATAGGATGCCTGGCAGGCGGGACATCGAAGCTCGCCGGCGAAACCGCGCTTCACGCTCGCAGGTTCGTCACGCTTGTCGCTGCCACACCGGCCTGGCCACCGCTGCGGCGCTCGCTTCGCGCTGGCGTCGGCGCTCGGCGATGCCCACGCCCATGAAGATGAAGAAGAACATCGTGACCTGTGTCCGCTGTCGGTAGGCCGTGCCCACGTTGCCCTGCATCAGGGCATAGGCCGCGGTCAGGCTCGCGGCAAAGACGAGGATGGGCAGGACGCTGCGCAATCGGTTCTTCACCGCATAGACGAGCCCGCGGACGAAGGCCGGCATGAGCGCGTACCACACGAGCGTCTCGGGCAGGACGAGTGCCTGCCGCAGCCCCGAAACGGCCCACGGGAAGGGCGCAAACAGCAGATACACGAGGCCCGTGGGGAGAGCGCTCAGCGCCCCCGCGGGCGTCGAGACGTCGTACTCTCGGCCAAAGCCGGACTGGCCCCACGTTGCCTGGTCCTCGCGCGTCGTCTGGAGGCGGTCGAGGGTCATGTAGGAGGCCTGTCGCTCGAGAGTTTCCCGTTTCACCGCCAGGTTCAGGGCCCCGAACAGGGCGCCGACGAGAAGCACGTAGGTGATGAGCAGCCGCCCGCCGCCTCGCCGCTGGGCGAAGAGGAAGGTCGCCAAGGCGGCGAAGCCCACGAAGTAGGCGATGTAGAAGCGGAGCGTGACCAACAGCGAGCTCCGCCACGACGAAGAGCGCGATCATGCCGACGGTGAAGGCGCTCGCGTAGCTCGAAGCACCGCGTACATGCGAGACGGCGATGCAGAGGAGGATCGCCGGGTCCTTGTACATGCCCGTGGACCAGAAGACCATCTGCGGGAAGAAGGCCATGAACAACGCGGCCCAACGGGCCACGGCGCGATCGAAGAGCCGGGCCGCGATCGCGTAGATGACCAGCACGGTGACCGACTCCGATCATCCCGTTCAGGAACTGAACGAGAAGCTGATTGCGACCGACCAGGGAGTAGATTGCTCCGACGAAGTAGACCCATCCATAGCCACTGACGGCCGTCGACATGTAGACGCTCGAGACGGGTTCGCCACTCCACCTGACGGCCAGCTGGTATCCGCCGCACGTCGTACGTGCCCGAGTCTCCCCAGAAGGCCGCGGCGAACGCGGAGTTGGCCGCGAAGGCGTTGAGGACGATGGCCAAGCCCCCGCGCAGCAGAACGGTCCACGAGTACACGCTGAGAAGGAACCGGGTCTCATCGGGCGCCGCACGGCTCCGCACCTGGAGGACCACGACAAGGTGCAGGAGCGCGGCAACGAAGATGGCTAGAAGCCCGTCAAGGAAGTTCGTCAATCGCCCAAGTCTCCCTCGCACTGCTGTCCCTGGGTTCGAGGCGGGAAGACCCTCATGGCAGGAAGGATAACTCAACCCGGCGTGGCATCGGGTGGCGTCGCCCGCTATCATGCTCCGCGAGTGATCGAGGGAGGATTCGAGCACGCGATGAAGCAGGTTCTCTCGCTGGTCCCCAGCGAGCTGGGGCACTCACCCGGCCAGCGCAGCACGATCGAGCTCTGGGAACGGCCACTTCGGGATGCGGGCTTCGTCCTGGAGCACGTACCGTTCGAGACGCCGGCCCTGCGACGCGTTCTCAGCCAAAGAGGCCGCGTCCTCTCGAAGGCGCTGGAGATGCTCCGTGCCTATTCCCGCCGTGTGCGCCTGCTGCGTGACCTTGGCCGATTCGACGCCGTCTACGTCTACCGTGAGGCGGCCCTCATCGGACCTGCTTTCTTGGAACGGTGGGTTGCTCGCCGGGGTTGTCCGATCATCTACTCCCTCGATGATCCCCTCTACATCCCCTATGTCAGCCCTTCGAACGGGTGGCTCTCCTACCTCAAGTTCTTCGGCAAGGTCGCCACGATCTGCCGCCTGAGCCGGGTCGTCATCGTGAACTCGCGTTTCCACCAGGCCTACGCCGAGAAGTACAGTCGCAATGTCCGACAGATACCCAGCGTGGTCGACGAGAGGATCTATCGGTACCGCGCCGGACGCCCCCGCGGACCGGCCGTTTGCGTCGGCTGGAGCGGGAGCCCATCGACGGCGGCGAACCTGCGACTGGTCACGGAAGCCCTTGGTGCTCTCGCCAAGCGTGCCAGCTACCGGCTTCACCTGATCGGCGCGGAACGCCTCGAGGTTCCGGGCGTCGAATGCACGGCCCAGCCTTGGCGCGCCGAGACGGAAGTGAGCGATCTGGAGCGGTTGGACATCGGCTTGGTTCCCCTGCCTGACAACGAATGGAACCGGCGCAAGTTCAATCTCAAGCTCGCCCAGTACATGGCCCTGGGTATCGTCCCCGTGGCCAGCCCTCTGGGATCCAATCCCGACGTCATCGAGCACGGTGTGGACGGCTTTCTGGCGTCGACCACCGTCGAGTGGACGACCTGCCTGGAGACCCTCGTCCGCGACGACGCGCGGCGCTTGGTCATGGCCGACCGTGCGGCGCGGAAGGCGCAGGCGAACTTCACGCTTGAGGCCCAGGCAGGTGCCGTCGTGGACGCGTTTGCGTCGGCTTTTCCGCAGGGGGCCTGACGTCACGACCGATCGCTGTCGCCCGCTCCCGAGTGCGGCCACTTCCTCGCAAGCTCGGAGGAAATCCACTTGAGGCAGCCAGAGAAAGTCGCCGCGTCGACAATCACCAGAACGGCGGCCGTTCCCGCGATACGGCTCGCACGCAGCGTCCGGAAGCTGAAGGAGCTTCGCTTGACCCAAGCCGCCTTGAGGGCTCGACCGATGAAGAACCCCGGCAGCAGCAGGATGGCCCACGGGCCCAGACCCAGAAGCACAGCAGCTCCCACAGTCAGGCCCAACAGGCCGTACAGCTTCGCCACTCCCAGATGCCAGTGGCGGCCCCAGCCGGCGATCAGGTTGTGATACGAGTAGGCCGCAAATCGGGCATAGGTTCGGCGAGGGTCGGCGGCTACGTGCCAGTGGGCGACCGCGCGCGGCGCGAAGGCTCTGCCGAAGCCCCTATCTTCCAACCTCTTGATGAAGATCAGGTCCTCGGCGGCGCGGTATGGCGGAAACCCGCCGACCGCCTCGAAGGCTGACCGCCGCACGAGGCACGACGCAACTGACGGCCCCCGTGCCCCTTCCGAGCCTCTCCCCGGGACGTAGGCAAGGGCCGCGCACTCCTTGAAGAACGTGTCGCAGATGGGTTCATAGTTGCCGTAGACGACAGTGGTCCGCCCCGTGGCGGCTGCCACCAACTCGGCCAGCCAGTCTCGTTCGAGGACGACGCCTCCGTCCGTGAGGGCGAGCCACTCCAGCCCCGAGGCCGCCGCTCCGATGTTCCTCGCGACGCCTGGGTGGACACGGCCACCGGGGACGATCCGCATGCGGGTCCGCATCGGCACTGCGTGGGCGCGACGGACCGTTTCGTCCGTAGACCCTGCATCGACGATGACCACCTCGTCCGGCGACAGTGACTGCTTGCTTATCGACTGAATCAGGGCCTCGACGGAACGCTCTTCATCCTGGAGGGGGATGATCAGCGAGATGCCGCCGCCAAGGCTGAGTGCTGCCCGCTTCGCATCACCCGGCGGTGGGTGCGCCGCATCCTGTGCTGGATCCATGGGCGGTCCTACCCTCGGGTCTCCTCGGGTGAGGGTGGGGCGGTGGGCGGCGTGCTCGTCGGATGGACTAGCGATTCGAGCCGTGCATAGAGACGCCGATAACGAATGGATCCCACTTCCCGGAGGCCAAACCGTCTCCGGGCACTCTCCTGGCAGCGGGCCCGCAAGCCGGGTTCCCTGAAGAGACCATCCAGGCGCGCCAGCGCAACCTCGAAGGCTTCATGGCTGTAGTTCTCGACGACGACTCCCACGCGGTCCTCCGCCAGGATTCGGTCCATGTCCCCTATGCCGGCGTTCGAGACCACCGGCAGTCCGGCGGCCAGGTACTCGGCGATCTTGGTCGGCGATGCGGCGATCTGGGAGGCGGTCGGCTTCCGGAACGAGATTCCGACATGGGACTGAGACAGCAGAGCGGGCACCTCCCGGGCAGGTGCCGAACCGACAGAAAAGGCCGAGGCCGGAATCCCGATGTCCCTGAGCCTCTCCTGGGTGGCCTGCGCGGCACCGTTCGTCAGAACGCGGAAGAAGGACCCGGGGACCATTTGCTGAAGAGCGATGAAGAAGCGAGCCATCTCATCGAGCTGGTACAGGCCCACAATCGATCCGGCATAGACCAACTGCAGGCTTGAGCCGGGGGCCGTGGGGGGATCGACCCACTCGCGGGCGCGGGGATACAGGGACAGGTCGGTGCAGCAGGGGATCACCTCCAGCCTCTCGGCGGGCACGAGACGCTCCTTCAGCAACGACTCTCGCTGGCGCTCGGTCAGCACGACAACCTGGTCAGCCGCCCGGAGACCGACGCGCTCGCACCACTTGACGAGGCGCACGATTGCAGAGCCCTCGCTCCACACTCCTCCTTCCACATACTCCTCCGCCATGAGGCCTCGGAGGTCGAAGACGATGCGGGCTCTCGCGATGGGACGGGCCAGCAGGGACATCACGAGGGGAACGTGCGAGCGGGCGTGAAGAACGTGAACGCCTTCCCTGAACGTCAGGCTCGCGATGTGGGCCGCCCCGATCACGATGTCGTACAGCGTGGCGGGAAGGGATGGGCGCTTGTGGTAGCGAAGGCTGCTCCAGACGATTCCTTCGGACAGGAGCTCCGCGTGACGCCTCTCCTTCCCCTCGGCACCCAGCAGGATCGTCTCGAACGTGAGCAGGTACACCGCGTACCCGGCTTCTGCCAAGGCACGAAGGTACGGCAGCACCTGGGTCTGCACCAGGGGTTCGGCGATCCCAAAGTAGCAGACATAGAGGGTTGCCAAACGCCTACCCTGCTCGTTTCCGTACGGCTTCGACATCAGGCCTCGCGAGTTGGAACGGCGTCGAGGTCCAACCGTTGAGTCCGAGTCTAGCAGGGAGTTTCCTGGCACTTGGGTCGGCGGCCACGGGGAGGCGGCGCCTCGTGGCTGGCGGCGCCTGTTAGGATGCCACCGTCATGATTCGGCGAGCGAGGCACTGAGTTGAAGGACCGAACGTTCACCGCTTCTCTGGCTATCGTCCTTACCGTCACCCTGGCCTGGATCCTCCGGGGCCCTCACCAGTCCGTCCTCAACTGGGATGAAGTGAGCTACGTGAACGCGGCGCGGCTGGGGTGGTGGCCGAACGCATGGGATCAAGGATCGCTTTCCCCGGGCGCCCTTCTCGCCTTCATCGAAGCCAAATGGCAGCACCAGGCGCCCCCGCTGCCTCAAGGGTATGAGGAGGAACTCGACCCTCTGCTTCTGAGGAATCTGCATCCCCCTTTCATCGTCTTCCTCGTGGTGCCCTTCGCCTGGTCTCTGACGGAGCGCGTGCTCCGTCTGGGGCAGCTTCTCGGCGCATGGACGCTGCTCGGTGTGCTCTTCCTGGCGCACCGGTGGACCTCCTACCGCCCGACGCGGATGGGCCTGGTGACGGTTGGGGTCCTGGGCCTGTGGGCGGGACGACTGTTGTTTCGCTCCATCGAGTGCCACGGTTGGATGACGATCTGGACCTTGGCGTCGGTCGTGGCGCTCGGTCGGTGGCTGCAAGGGCGGGAAAGGGCGTGGGGGATTGCGACCTCGGTGTTCCTAGCGCTGACCGTAGTGACTCTCCATACGGGTCTTGTGGTCCTGGGAGGCGCCGTAGTCGCGGTACTCGTGCTCGGCCGACTCGATCGACCCCTTCGGGAGCGCTGGCGTGAGGTGGCGGCAGGAGGCGCAATCGTGTTGAGCGCGCTCCTCTTGCTATGGCCAGGTTCGGTGGCCAAGCTCTCTCTCCTCCGGATCTTCGCTCAGTATGCCTACTTGATGAGGATCGGCAAGGAATGGGCGAGCAGCCGCGCGCTTCTCGGCCAGAACGCGCTCGCGCTGCTGCCGCTCCTCGCGCTACTGCCGGCGCTGTCTTGGTGGGTATGCGCACGACAGCGGTCGGCCGTGGCCCGTTGGGCCCCCGCCTTCGTGATCGGCGTTCTTTACGCGATTCCGGTGGTCCCGCACATGGTGACCCCTACCTACCTGCTCCCGGCATTGGGGTCGTTTATCCCCCTGGTGGGATGGTTGGTCGACTCGCAGCCCACGCGTTGGCGAACGCAGGTCGTGGGGGGCGCTGCATGCGCGCTTGTTGCCTTGTCGTTGTGGGCAACTCCGATTGGCAATGGGGAGGACGCCGCCCAACGCGAGGATCTCTCATGGCTGGAGTCCGCCCTCCGCGACCATGAGACCCTGGCCGATGGCGCGCACGTCCTGCGGCACTACCTCGGCTCGAGTTACCGCATCCGGGCTGTTTGGGTGACCTACGAGGGTGACGCTCTCCTTCTTCGCGAGCGTGGCGAGTACCGAGCGCTCACCCCCCAGGACACCGGGGGGCGCTTCGTGCTGATAGAGGCGCGCCGTCCGGGCTTCCCGGCCGGCGCCCAGGACATCCCCGCACTGGCAGGATGCCCGCTGGCCGTCCGCCGCACGGTGCTGCTCTTTGACTGCACAGCGCGACACGGCGTCGGCCCCAACGCGGGTGTAACGGATGGCGGGTAGGCGATGGCCCAACCGGAGGTGGTCAGCTACGGAGGCGCTCGACTGTCCGTCCCGGGAGAGCCCCGATGCCGACGGCAGCCAGCAGTGCGAGAGCGGGCAGGGTCGGCGCCCGCAGGCGCGCCCCCCCCTCCACGAGCACGACCTCCACGCTCAAGCAGGCGAAGTACGCGATCGTGAGCAGCGCGGGTTGCCGCACGAGAGTCCGCCACTCGAGTTGACGCCCGCTACGGAGCGCGCCCCGGACAGCAAGCGACAGTAACAGGATGGACCAGACCACACACACCACCAGCACCAGGGTGCCCCCCGGACGATTGCGCACGCGTGCCAAGACCGACTCGGGCGTGGTCGGTCGCTCCACGATCACCCCGGTCGAGGAGACGCCCAGGGGGCGGAGCAGCACCTGGTGTCCCGGGTCGACGAAGAAGAAGGCGAGAGAAGCGAGGCTGGACGTGACGAAGGCGATCGGGTACCGCGTGACGACGTCGAGGAGCACTCGAGAACCGGACACCTCGTTCCCGTAGCGCTGCCCGTACTCCAGCGCCACCTCGGCGCGCGAGAGGCCGCGAGCACGCGATTCGATCACCGCCGCCTGCCACTCGATCATCTGGCTGCGAGACATCGACGAGACGGAGAAGCCCGCGCCCAGACCGTGGTTGCGCAGCTCCCAGGGTGCAGTGGCGCAGAACGCGCCCGCGACCACGAGGCCCGCCAGCAGCCAGCGGCGTGACCGACGTCCGGGCGCGAGCACCAGGGTGAGGACAGGCAGGGCCCAGAGGTAGGCGGCAACCGGCCGTACGAGTGCGAGACAGCCGACGGAGACGCCAACCAGGAAGGCCGCGAGGGGCTTGCCGTCCTGAAGGGCAGCGATCCAGAGAAACAGGGTGATTGCTAGGAGGGTGCCAAAGAGCGTCTCGGACAGGACCATCGAGCAAAGGCCGACGGCCACCGGATCCAGGGCCACGACGCCCGACAGCGCGAGACGGCTCCTGGCACTGAGCCCGAGCCTCGTGGCGAGGCGAAGGAGAGCGGCGCCCGCGGCCAGGACGAGCCCCGACTGCACGATGATCACCGCGACGTCGACCGGCCACCTCGGAACGAGCGCTGCAATGAGCGCGATAAAGGCCGGGTACCCGGGCGGTCTGAAGCTGCTCGGGGTCCACGGCGGCTCCGTCGCCGTGGAGAAGCCGCGTCCCGCGCCGAGGTTTCCGGCGAGGGTCAGGTAGCCCAGCGAGTCCGGTGCGAGGTGACGCTCGGGCGCTCGCATCGCCTGGCCAGCGACGAGGAGACGCAGCGCCACGCCGAGCGCGAGCATCGCCCATGGCCACGTGTCCTGCCGCAAGCCGCCAGGCGTCTTCGGCTGGATGTCGAGGGGCTCGTTGGCTCCGATCACGAGGCACCCGCCCGCCGGGGCCGTCCCCCCACCACGCAGTAGACGAACCGGCGCACCTGGCGAGGCCGCAGCGCTCCACCGGGATCGGATCGCACCGCCCGCCAGGCCATTCGCCGGGCGGTCTTCCGGTCTGCACCGCGGATGTAGTAGCCGGCGCTCGTGAAGTACATGTTGGCGAAGGCCTCCCTCTCTCGGCGCCGAATGCCGGGAGGGACCTGGTCGCCCTCGAAGTACTTCCGGTACATGTACTCGAGCTCCGGGGCCGAGCGCCGCGCCTGGGCGACCGTCTTGGACTGCGAGTGCAGGCGGTAGGTCGAGAGCAACACCGGCTCGTAGACGATAAGCCACCGGAGCCCGGCCCGCAGCCAGAAGTCCCAGTCCATGAAGTAGTAGAAGGCGGGATCGAGCGGTCCCGTCTCCTCGAGCAGGCTCCGGCGGACGAACGAGGAGCACTGGGGGATGGGGTTGTGGCACTCTACGACGAACGTCTCGTAGTCGAAGGGCTGCGCCGTCGTACGGTTCAGCGGGGACCCGTCGGAGCGCGTGAACAGGGTGTCGCCGAACACGATGCCCGCCTCGGCGTGTCGCGCCAGTGCCGAGACCGCCCACGAGACCGCCCCCGGCAGCAGCGTGTCATCCGAATTGAGCCAGGTGACGATCTCCCCGCGGCATGCGGCGAAACCCTCGTTGATCGTGGGGGTCTGACCGCGGTTGGGTCGTGACCACCACCGTAGCCGCGAACCGAAGGACTCGAGCACGGATCGGGTCTCGTCGGTCGAGCCGTCGTCGATGACCAGATGCTCGACGTCGGGATAGTCCTGCCCGAGCACGCTCTCGATCGTCTCGCGCAGGAAGCCCGCCTGGTTGAACGTCGGCGTGACGATGGAGACGCGGGGATTCATGTCCCTCTCGTGTTTCGGCACGCGGATTCTATCAGGCCGAGATCAGGGAGAGCCTTGCCGGCGTGGTTTCTGTCATGGGCGCCCTGTGTGAAGGGGGCGCGGTCCTGGGTGCTTCTCCGCCAGCGGTGCTCGCTGGAGAAGCGTGGCTACGGGGCCCCACGGCCCCGTCGCGTCGACGCCCGCCCTGGGCTACGATTCCCTCGTGCGTCCCGGGACGCTGCATGGGCAAGCCGTCTTGCCAAGGTCAGACGCACGTCCTCGAAGGAGGAGGGTGTGCTCAGTGCGGCCGCTTACGGAGGCTGACCCATGATGATCCGGCGTTATTCGCAGCTCCTGGGAGGCACAGTGGCGCTCAGCTGTGCCCTCCCCCTGCTCATCTGGGCATACAGCATCATGCACGTCGGCGCGGCCGGGCCATCGATCGAGGCGTCTCGTGATCGACTTGGGGTGGTCCTTCAGTTCTTTGAGACGACACTCCGTGGCGGGGACTACGGGCTCTCGAATAGGCTGATCGGCCTTCTCGTGTTGACGACCATGGGGGGCGCGGCTGCCTTCTTGCTTCCGCGGTGGGCTTCACTCCCTCTTGAGCGCTTGGCTCGCGAGCAGAGGGCCTTTCTCGACCTCCTTCCGGGGGCGTGGGTTGGCGCTGGGATCGTCAGTTCGGCCGCACTCAGTCTCCTTCTGGAGTTGACGCTGATTCGTTGGCAGGGGGCCGTCTTCGAGGTCTTCGCTTTCTACAAGAACTTTGGGTTGTTGGCCTGCTTTGCCGGCCTCGGTCTCGGCTACGCCCTTTCACACAGCGAGTGCATACCGCTGGTAGCGAGCATTCCTGCGCTGGCCTGGCAAGTCTTCCTGCTGACAATCACCCGCTCGGGTCCGGCTGGATGGGATGCCGGCTTGCTCAGGAGTACGCCTGTGTTGGAGCAATTGAACATGGGCAGCTCGGTAGCCTCTCACGCATATCCCTACGTGTCCCTGCTCCTTCTTCTTGCCGTGACGTTCATGCTCACCGCGCTGGCTTTCCTGCCAATCGGCCAGGCCTGCGGCGCCTTGATGAATCGCACGGCTCGGCTAAGTGCCTACGGCCTCAACTTGGGTGGCAGCCTCGCGGGAGTGGCGCTGTCTCTGGCGCTCAGTTTCGCTTGGACGCCACCGGCCGTCTGGTTTGCAGCCTGCCTTCTTCTCCTCCTGCCCTTCCTGGCTTTCGACGAGCGCCCGTTGCTGGGTGCGGCCATCGGCGGCACTCTCATTCTCGCCATTCTCAGCTGGCCCCTGGAGTTCCCTTGGTCCAGGATCCACTCTCCCTACCAGCTACTGGAGGTGGGTCCCGATGACAAGGGGCACCTCACGTTGCGGGCAGCCGGCCATTACTACCAACGCATTCTCGACCTGTCTGACGGACGCTCTGTCGAACCCGATGGAGAAGGGCTGGGGATCGCAAGACGGTACTATGAGCTGCCTTACCGGATCGCTGGGGAGGCACGTGACATTGCGGTTGTGGGAGCGGGGACCGGCAACGACGTCGCGGCCGCCATCCGAATGGGCGCACGGTCGATCGATGCGGTTGAGATTGACCCTGCGATCCTCGCGTTGGGTCGGGCCTACCACCACGAAAGGCCCTATCAGGACCAGAAAGTGCGCGCCATCATCAATGACGCACGCAGCTATCTGCGAAGGACCGACCGCACCTACGACATGATCGTCTACGGCCTACTCGATTCCCACACGATGTTGAGCCACGGGACCAACGTGCGGCTTGACTCGTTCGTGTATACGGTCGAGGGCTTCCGTGAGGCCCGGGAGCGCCTCCGCGCTGGTGGGCTCTTGAGTTTGTCGTTCAGCGTCTTGTCGCCTGAGATCGGCAGGAAGGTCTATCTCATGCTCCAGAGTGCCTTCGACGGGCAGCCCCCGGTATGCGTGTCCGCGGGTTACGACGGTTCCGTGATCTTCCTGCAACGAAAAGGGGAGGTACTGACGGCCCCCGCTGGCGTCATCGAGTCGAGCGGGTTCAGTGATGTCAGCAGCAGGTACGCCGACACCCTCATCAACGCCGACATGTCGACCGATGACTGGCCCTTCTTCTACATGCCGAGGCGAAGCTACCCGGTCTCCTATATCGGCGTGGTTGCGCTGATGGTGCTCCTCAGCCTAGGTATGACCACGATCGTCGCCCGCGTGAGGCCACATCGCAGCCAGCTGGAGTTCTTCTTACTCGGGGCAGGTTTCATGTTGGTGGAGACCAAGAACATCACTGAACTCGGGCTGACCTTCGGCAACACCTGGCAGGTGATTGGCATCGTCATCGCAGGGATTCTGACGATGGGTTTCGTGGCCAACAGCATGGTGGGAAGACTCGCCCTCATACGCTCTGCGGGTCCCTATTTGCTCCTCCTGGCCAGCCTTACCCTCGGACTGGGAGTCGCTCTTCGGGGAGGTTTTGCCTCGTCCTCCTTGGGTCGGCTCGAGGCCCTGCTTGTGCTCAGCTCACCGCTCTTCTTTTCGGGCCTCGTGTTCTCCACCGCTCTCCGGCGTTGCGACAGCATTTCCGACGCAATGGCGGCCAACCTGGTCGGCGCCATGGTCGGGGGGCTACTGGAATACAACAGTATGTACTTTGGTTTCGCCTTTATGTACTGGATCGCACTGGGGGTCTACGCGGTGGCGATGCTGGCTTCGCTCTTGCGGCTTCGTTCTCAAGCCGGCGAGGGGGCCGTAGTCCGTGAGCTCTGACTCAGTGCGAGGCTCAGTGCGGGCCCGGACTGAGGACGCCGGCACGAAGCCTCAATTCGCAGGTCGGAGCCGCGGACTCCCTGACTCCCGCGACGGCCTCGGATCTCGCGCGGTAAACGGGTTGGCGAGGCAATGAAGACCGTGCTTGTGACCGGGTCTTCGGGCCTGATTGGCAGCGAGGTGTGTTCGTACTTCGCTCGCGAGGGGTACGCGGTCCACGGTGTGGACAACAATCAACGGGCGGTGTTCTTCGGGCCTCAGGGCGACACTCGCTGGAATCAGCGCCGGATGGAGCAGGAGCTCCGAGGCTTCGTCCACCACGAACTGGACGTCCGGGACAGGAATACGGTGGTAACGCTCGTCCGCGGATTGAGACCCGCTGTCATCGTGCACGCCGCGGCGCAGCCGTCCCATGACCGGGCGGCGGCAATCCCCTTCGATGACTTTGACACGAACGCGGTGGGGACCTTGAATCTGCTGGAGGCGGCACGCCAGAGCTGTCCGGAGAGCCCCTTCATCCACATGAGCACCAACAAGGTCTATGGTGATCGACCGAACACGATTGCTCTCACGGAGCTGCCGACCCGTTGGGACTACGCCGATCCTGCTTTCGTCGATGGAATACCCGAGACCTTTCCCATCGATCAGAGCCTCCACAGCCTGTTCGGCGCCAGCAAGATTGCAGCCGACGTCATGGTACAGGAGTACGGTCGCTACTTTGGGATGCCCACGTGCTGCTTGCGCGGCGGATGTTTGACCGGACCCAACCACAGCGGTGTCGAGCTCCACGGATTCCTGAGTTATCTTGTGAAGTGCAACCTCGAGGGGCGGGAGTACCGGGTGTTCGGATATGGCGGGAAGCAGGTCCGCGACAACATCCACAGCTACGACGTGGCCTGCTTCATGCACGAGTTCGTGAGGAGCCCCCGATCGGGCGAGGTCTACAACCTCGGAGGGGGCAAGGGCAACTCCTGCAGCATTCTCGAGGCGTTCGCGTTGGTCGAGCGAATGACCGGCCGGCCGCAGCGGTACAGCTACGTGGCCGAGAACCGCAAGGGCGACCACGTCTGCTACTACAGCGACCTGCGGAAGATGAGGGCCCACTTTCCGGCTTGGGGTGTGTCGATCCGCCTGGAGGGGATCTTGGGGCAGATCGTTGAAGGCTGGCAGTTGAAGATCCGGGCTTGAGCCTTTGGAAGAACGGAGACCACCGAGCCGCTGGTGAGGCGCGCGGGGTCAGAACCGTCGGAACGCCAAGCGTCTTCAGGCGCCCGCGGGAAGCACCCACACGCCCAGGACCGACTTGCCGGCACGGTAGCAAACGAGGGGGTCGAGCCGCCGCGAAATGGGAACGAGGGCGCGATCCCAGAAGAGGATCTGACCGCGGGTCGGCATGCTCTGGCGAAGGACCAGCCGGTTGGCCACGGATGCGCAAAGGCCGACCGCATCCAGGTAGACCAGCCGCACGCAGCGCAGGGGCGGCGGAATCAGCCGGCCGAGGCTGCCCTTCGAGTACCTCCGATGATGACCGATCGCCGCGTCGAAGGGGCTGTAGAGCCACTGGTGGGCCGGCGCGAGGACGATCAGGCGCCCGGAAGGCAGCAGCCGGCGGGAGGCATCCGCGACTTCTCCGGCGTCGTTCTGGACGTGCTCGAGAACGTCCACATACAGCACGCTGTCGAACCGCCGGTGGGGATCGAGATCCTCCAGGGTGCCGGAGACCACCTCGCAGCTGCCAGGGAGCTCGCCGGCACGGACACGCTCAGCCAGACGCTTCGCCAGGGCCGGGTCGGGCTCGAGGCACGCCCATCGCACCGGCCGACGGCAGAGAAACTCGGTCGTCGCCCCGAATCCGGCGCCGACTTCCAGGACCTCGGACCCCAGGTGGGGAGCAATGACCTCGAGCAGGTAGGACTTCCACTGCGTTGCCAGAGCGAACAGCTCGAGCTCCGATCCTACGTACTCCCGATTGGGCAAGCCTACTCCGATGCCGTCGCCAGCACTCCCCCGGATCATCTGGGCCGCGTCAGGACTCCGAAGACGACGCCATCACGCGACGTTGCGGCGACGAGCTCCTCGGTCTCGAGCCACTTCCGGTGGAGCCCCCAGAGGCTGCCGCAGATGGTGAAATCCGCGCGGGGGGCGGTCTCCGGCACCACCACGAAGTCGGGGGGCGCCATGACCCGCGCCGCGGCGGTGACCATGCACACTCGGATCGTGGTCTGCCCTGTGGGCGGCTCGGGCACCTTCTCCAGCAGCTCTCGGATGCTCAAGCCCCAGTAGTCCGTGGCAAAGCGACCCTCGGCACCGCGCAGCCCACCCACGAACGTGTTGAAGTAGGTGTACTCGTAGGGATGAAGGTGCGAGGCCGTCTTCACATTCAAGAGCAGGGAGCCCAGAACGGCCGCGATGGCGACAACGCGGAGCATGGACGATCGCGTCGCGACGTTCGAAAGCACCCAGCCACTCAGGATCGCCAGGCTGGGCACAACGAAGAGCACGTGCCTCTCGTTGCTGTAGAGCCTGACGTGAAAGAGGGCGATGCACGCCGCGGGTACGACGAACCACAAGAGAACGAGGCGGAGGCGCGCTCGTTCCGCAGCGTCGGACGGGTGGGAAAGGAGCGCCGCGACGAGACCTATTCCTCCGAGGCCGACCAGCGCCTCCGGCAGCTTGACCGCCAGCACGGCCGGCACGTAGTAGAACGGGAGTGTCCGCCGTGGAGGTCTCCGCTCCCCAGAAGAGAAAGGTCTCGGGACCCGGAAATCGTCCGGCGGTCCTCGCCGCGGACCACAGGCGTGTCAGCGGATCCGCCCAAAGAGCCGGCCAGAGTCACCAGCATGGTCGCGGCGGCAGTGAGGCCGGAGACCGCCAGGAGCGCCCAGAACCGCGGTCTCCGACCACGGAGGCCGGGTCCATACGGCCGCCAGCCAGACGACGACGAGTACGAGCCCACCCGCCAGACGTCCCCCGGTCGCCAACCCTGTCGCCACCCCGAGAAGGAGCATGCCAACGAGCCTTCTCCGCCGGCTCTGGTCCATCCCGAGGAGGGCCGGGACCGCCGATGAGGCGCTCCACATGGCAATAATGAAGGCCGATGCGAAACCGCTGTCCTTGGAGTTGAACTGGGAGTGACCCCAGTAGGTCGGGGCGGAGGCCAGCAGCAAGAGGGGGGCGAGCGCCCAGAAGCCCGCGAGGCCGAGCTGACGCGCGATGGCCCAGAGCGCCACGTATCCGACCACGCTGAGGCCGAACGTGACGAAATGTCGCACGACGAAGTGAGGAAACCGGCGGTTGTACGCTTTCAGCGCCACGAGGTTGGGCCGGGTCGAGCTGCGCAGCCACAACCAGGCGTAGGAAGCGGCGTTGTGGAGGAGCTCAATGGCGGGCGGATAGGTCCTGGTGACATCGACGACACTGGCGAACCGCGCCGGATCCTGGACCGCGCCGAGCCCCAGGAAGACAGCCGCCTCTTGCGCGTTGAAGTCGGCGAAGCCCGAAGAGTGGGGTTCGTCCCAGCTCACGCCATAGTGGGGAACGGTCTGCGACCCCACGACCACCAGCAGGAGAAGGAAGCCGAGAAGCGGCAGCGCTCGCCCCCGTCTCTTCATCGGGCGGACTTGAACTGTGCGTCGATCTGCCGGGACTCTCGATCGAGGGCGCTCAGCGAGACGCCTTGAGACTGGGAGAAGAGGGCGAAGAGCAGGACGCAGTTGCTGAACGCCAGGAGTACGAGTATCAGGACTGCGAGCAGCAGCATGACTCCGCTCAGCCAAGGGGGAGGCATCTGTCCTGTCGAGCCGAGGACCCATCGAACGCCGATACCCACGGCAACGCCGAGCCCAAGAAAGACGGCCGCCGCACCTGCCGCGAGGGCCCGCACCGCAATACGGTCCATGAACGGCATCAGCATGCGCATACCATGGATGGCGAGCCGGAAATAGCCCATGCGGGACTCCCCCGCGTAGCGCCGGCCCCTTTCGCACGGCACGTAGTCGACGGGTAGCGAGAGGCTCAGGAGGCTGGAGGAGTAGCAGAGGTCGAAGTGCGGATGGAAGATCGTGTGCTTCGCCACCCACCCTCGGTACGCCGCGTAGTTCCCCGTTTCTATCACACGTCCGGTCAGGAGCCGAAACACGCTCTTGAAGCCCAGATGAAGGACCTTGAAGGCGAACGTTTCCCGACGCTTCGTGCGCCGGGCCAGGACCAGCATGTGGGCGTCTTCGGGCTTCGACAGGAGGGCGTCGAGGAGTCGAGGCAGGTCCTCCGGCTTGTCCTCGCCGTCGCTATCCATCGTGACCACGATGTCCGTCTCCCGAATCCCGGGGGCCTCTTTCCGAAGGCCGAACACGATGGCGCGCTGATGCCCGAGATTGAAGGGGGGCACGAGGACGGTCACGTCATCCATTTCGCCCAGACGATTGACCGCAGGATCGAGACCGGCGGTGTCATCGACCACCACGAAGCGGATGGGCGAAAGGTGAGGGAGGCCCTTCGTGATCAGGACGAGCTTCGATCGCAGCACCAGGAACGCATCGACGTCGAAGTACACGGGGCAGAAGAGCCAGACGCGGTTTACGATGGTGTCGGACATCGGTGCGCGACCCCGCTCGCTTCGGCTGGTTCGTCGATTCCTCGGCGGCGGAACGAAATGTAGTATGCAGGAGCCACGTTCGCAACATAGATTCGTCACGAAGGGTCGGGGCGACGCCAGGGTGCTCCTGCGGAGAGCGCCATGCGGAGCGCGTCAGAGGTACCCGGAATCGAGTGGAGGTGGGATGACGCTTCCGTCGTCCCCGCTTACTACGAGCGCGCACTGGCCTCGATGCGTGGTCTGCCACCGGCCGGCGCTCGAATCCTGGAGGTCGGCGTCGGCTGCGGCTACGTCCTGTCCAGGCTCACCCTTGGTTGCCGGGGCTGGGGTGTCGGTGTCGACGACGATCGGCAGGCGCTCGAACTTTCGGGGAGAGTCGCGGGTTCCTTCGACGTTCGGATCGGCCGTGTTCGGGGAGAGGCAGAGCGGCTGCCGTTCGCCGATGGGTCTTTCGACTTCGTGTACTCTCAGGGCCTCATCGAGCACTTCCCGCCCGACACGTCGGAGCGGCTCGTAGCCGAACACGTGCGATTGCTGAGGCCGGGGGGGCTTCTGGCTCTGAGTGTTCCCAACGTCTTCAATCCGTTCCACACCTGGCTCAAGTGGCGGGAAGGCGACTCCTATCGCTTCGGCCCGGAGCGCAGCTACACTCCTCAAGGCCTCTCCCGACTCATGGAACGTCACGGCATCGTCGTCATGGGCCGCGACGGCTACGGGCTCTTCTGGTCCCTGTGGCACCGGCGTTCCCGAGTGGCCTACTACGTTTCCGCATTCATGCTACGGCTCGGCTTTGGGCAGGAGTTCGAGGTCAAGCTCACTCCCACGCTGAGGGCCCATCTGTGCACGATGACGCTGGCCAGGGGACGGCGGCCCATCGTATGAGCCTCCGGGAGCTGGCGGCCAGAGGGCTCCTCCTGGCGACGGGCGGGCTCGTGGCAGCGGGGATGGCCGAGCTTCTACTGCGGGTCGGCGACCAGAAAGAGGATCCGCGAACGTACGTTGCGTTCCGGAGGAGCCAAACGCCGGGCCTGGACTACGAGTTCGTGCCGAGTGTCCGCGTTCCATGGGGGGATCGCGAGATCCGGACGAACGCACAGGGCTTCCGGGGTCCCGACTTCGCGGAGGTCGGAGGCCAGTGGCCGCGAATCGCGGTCATCGGCGACTCGATCGCCGCGGGGTATGGCGTCGCCGAGGATGAGACGTTCCCCTACCGCATGGCCGCGATGATGCGCGAGCAAGGTCTGCACGGTGAGGTCCTTGACTTTGGCGTACCTGGCTACAACATCCAGCGGATCATGATTCTGTGGGAGACGAAGGTCCAACCTTACCATCCGGACGCCGTCGTGTATGCCATGTGTCTGAACGACGCCCGACCGGAACTCACCCTGAGCCCCGAGGGCGTTCTGCTCGCCGCCGGGACGGTCGAGCTCAGCCCCGAGCGCGCACGCCCCGGCCGTCTGCCGCTACCCGGCAAGGAGTGGCTTCGCGAGCACACCCTCCTCTACGAGTTCGCAATGGGTCGGTACGACGTGTTGCTGCGAAGCCTCGGGTTACGGGCGGAGCCTCTGCCCGCTCTGGATCAGGTCGAGCGGCTCTACGCGGCCAGTCCGGAGGGCCAGCGGTTCCGCCGCCTCCTCGCTCGCCTCGCCGCCTCCGTTCGATCGACGGGAGCCCGTTTCGTCGTGGTCTGTTTTCCGCTCGCGGACCAGCTCAAGAACCGCGACGCTCGGCCCCAAGCGGTGCTGGGTGCCTTCGCACGGACGCTCGGCATCGAGTTCGTGGACCTCTATCCTGTCTTTCGAGCGGCGGCGGGTGAGAGACCGGAGCTCCTGGACGCCGACGGGCTCCATCCGAACGCCACGGGTCACGCGTTGGCCGCGCTGGAGATGCTGACCGTCCTCCGGCCATGGATCGCGGCCGGGGCCGATGCGCGCCGCTCAGCCGCCGAGTCGCGCACGCCTTGATGAGGCGGACCCGGCCGGTGTGCCGGGGGACGCGCCCCCTGCGGGTGCGGAGGATTTCAGCCGCGGCCTCGGCGCACTCCGGGCAGAACACCGGAGAGGCGCCATTTCACCTTGCGCATCCAGAGCGGGTAACGCGAGCGGCATGACGGCATGACGGGGAAGGCCCGCCGGATGGGCGCGGGGCACGCTCTCCTTCCACCACGAAGCATGACTCGTACGCCGACGCCATGTGATCGACGGAGTAGTCCTCCGAGGTCACCCAGGCAGCACGGCGAAGCCGAGTCAGCAGCCCCGGGTCCAGAGTAGAGCTGCTCCAGACGATTGGCGAAGGCATTGGTGTCGCCAACCGCGGCCAGGAAGCCGTTCTCCCCGTCACGCACGAGCTCGGTGTTGCCGCTGGGAATGCGTGTGGCAACGGGAACGACGCCCTGACCCATGGCTTCGAGAAGTGCAAGGGGAAGCCCCTCAACGTCCGATGGCAGGACGAGAGCGTCGAGTTGCCGCAGGCGGACTCCCACTTCGGTTCGCGCGAGCCACCCCCACCAGCGCACGTGGTGGCCGACTTCGGCGCGAGCCAGTTCCTCGCGCAACCGTGGGGCATCCTCTCCGCTTCCGATTAGGTGCAGCACGAAGGGCAGATTCCGTCGCGCCAACTCGCGGACCAGGGGCGCCAGATCCAGGACGCGCTTCTGGCTCTGGACCAGCCGACCGATGTAGGCCACTTCAAGAGGGCGCCGCTCTTGGGGGACCTTGAGCCGTTCCGCCAACTCCGCCTCTGAGAGGCGCTCGACGCCGTAGGGAATTCGGCGCGTGCGACTCTCGGGCATTCCACAAACACCCGAGAATTCTCCGGAAAATCTCGAGACTGACGCCGATCGCGTGATCGACGAAGACCCCGTAGTGAGTTAGCGGCCCGTAGAAGGCCGGTCCGTCCGACTGGATGACCGCGGCGGTTCGGGTGACGTGGTCGAGGTGGGGCAGCGCGAGCCAACCCACGTCCCGTGAGACGGAGATGACAAAGGCTTCGATGCGCTCGCGCTTGCACCAGTCAGCCAGACGGAGCGCGCGAGCCTCCGGCAGGAAGCGGCGGGGCCAGACGTCGTCGAGGACGCGGATTCCGACGCTCACGAGCCGGTCGGCCACGCCGGGCTCGTCGCCCGGCTCCGTCAGGACGGTGACCTGGTGGCCCCGGCTCTCGAGAGCCGGGGCGAGGTGCTCCAAGAACGTCTGGCAGCCGCCGGTCGGCGGTGTCGTGAGGGTCGTATCCACGATAGCGAAGCGCATGAGGCGGTCAGCCGAGCACGCGATCCGCGCACCTGGCGTTGATGAAGAAGCTGTCCGCGAAGAGCGGACACCCGCTCCGTGGATCATCGTACTGCGCCATGTTGCCGTGGAAGTTGAATCCGAGGGCCCCCATCTGTCCCAGCAGGTCGGCGAACAGCAGTTGCCCCCGATAGAGGGGGGCGAAGGAGGTTTCGATCAGGACGACGGCTGCCCTTCGCAGCGTGGCCTGGCCTCCCCGGAGCACGGGTCCCTCGTAGCCCTGAACGTCGATCTTCACGAACAGGTTCTCCTGGAAGTCGAGCTCGCGGCCGATCTCGTCGAGCGGGCGCACCCGGACCCGGACCGGGCGGCTGCACCGCGACTCGGGATACGCGGCTTCGTGAGTGGACGTCATCGGCAGGAAGGACGAGGACGGCGTGTGCGGACTCTTCGCAGAAGTCCACCTCCCCGGCGGTGTCTCCGAGGGCGCAGTTGATGGCGTGGAACCGGTCGAATCCGGCGAGAGCCCCCGACAGCTCCCGATGGCAGTCCGCAAGCGGCTCGAAGGAGTATATCGCCGCTTCGGGAAGGACGGCGTGGATGAGGCGCGCGAACTGCCCCACGTTCGCGCCGATGTCGATCGACCGTTCGAATCTGGATTCGCTTCAGCCAAGGGCGGTTGAGCCGCCGGTATTGGTCGTAATCGACGCCACGTCGCCAGATCCCGACCGCGTCAGGATGACGGAGAGCAAAGAGAGCACGATAGAGGATGGTGCGCAGGGTCAACGTCCGCTCGCACCGAGGAAGGTGACTTGCCTGGGCGCACGCGGGGGCAATAATGCGTCCCATGACCGTGCGGCACGGCGCGCGAGAGTCGAACGCCGGAACCCTGACGGACGCGAGCGGCGGGGACCCGAACGATCGCGTGCTGCCGCGTGGTGCTCAGACATTGGGCGTGAAGATTCTAGCGTACGCCGCGGGCGCGGTCGTGTCCGTGCTGGTCGCCCGTGCGCTCGGGCCGCGCGAGCGCGGTACGTGGAGCTTGGCTCTGCTCCTGGCCTCGCTCCTTGCGCAGATCGCCGATGCCGGCCTTTCGACCTCGGCGCTTTTCCTCATGCGGAGCCGGCCGGATCGTGTGCGGGCCGCGGCGGCCATGAGCACCGTGATCGTGTGCGTCTCGTCCGTGGCCCTTGGCTTGCTCGTGATGTCCTTCAAGGGCTTGGGGTTTGCCCGGCTGCTGGGGATACCCTTCGACGTCGTGGCGATCGTGGGCCTCGTGGTCCCGGTCCTCGCTCTGCTGGGTTTGATCCGTCAGCTCTTGACCGCGCTCGGCGACTTGGCCGGTGCGAACGCGAGCGTCCTTGGCCAGTCCCTCTTGCTCCCTGCGGTCCTGACCGCCATGCTCGTGACGGGACCCTCGGTGGCCGCCTGGGCGCTCTGGGGTTATCTTGCTGCGGCCGTCACCGCGCTCCTCTTCACCGGGTCCCGGCTGCTACGTCGGGTGCCGCCCGGCCCGCTCTGGGACGCACGGCTGCTCGGGACCCTGCTGCGTCTCGGAGTCCCGTCCCAGCTCGCGAGCTTCGCGCTCTCGCTCACCTACCGCTCGGATCTGTTCCTCGTGAGTCACTGGCTCGGGCTCGGCGCCGCCGGTGTCTACTCGATCGGCTTGACCTTGTCGGAGATGCTGCGGGGAGTGCCCGAGACCGCGCAGGCCTTGGTCGTCTCCCGGGCCGTGAGGCCCGATCTTTCGTCCTACACGGGGGAGGTGGCGCGTATGACCGTGCTGGTCACCGCTGGCGCCGGCTTGTCCTTTGCCCTGGTCGCGCCGGTCGTCGTACCGATCGTCTTCGGGGAAGCCTATCGCGGGGCCGCGATGGTGCTGGCTTGTCTCGTGCCTGGGGTCGTCGGGCTCGCAGTCTCCTACGCGATCTCACCCCTGCTCTTCCTGGAGGGCCGCATCGTGGTGAGCGCCATCGGGGCCATGGCCGCGCTCGGCGTGCTCTGGGCGGCCTCTCTCTACGCACCTTTCGAGATCAGCCTCCCGAAGGTTGCGGTGGCCTCGAGCTTGGCGTATTGGACGCTCGCGGGCATCCAGCTCGCCTACCTGGCGTGGCGCGGCCGGATCGAGCCGCGAGCGGTAGTTCCGGGGGCGAAGGAGCTTGCGGGTTTCTTCGGGTTTCTCGGCCGACGCAAGGGGGAATGAGGAGCGCACGGGAATGAACGCGATACTTGGACGGCGTCGGATTCGTTGGACCGTGCTGGCCCTCGTAGGTCTACTCCCGAACGTCCTCAAGAAGCCGCTCTATCGCCTCTTCTTCGGCTACCGCTTCGCGGGTGGTGTCCGGGTTGGCTTCGCCGTTGTCGACGCCGAGCACGTCGACCTCGGCGCGGGTACGCGGATCGGCCACCTCAACGTGATCACTCGCGTCGACCGTCTCGAGACTGGCTGCGAGGTGCGGATTGGAGGGCTCAACATCATCCGCGGCGGCGAGCGCGTCACTCTCGGCGACTACTCCGAGGTCATGCGCTTCAACGTGCTGAACGCCATCCCGGACCACGACTGCACGACCGAGCCGGAGTCGGTGCTCGAGGTGGGAGCGGGTACGGTCATCACTTCTGGCCACCGGATCGACTTCACGGACAAGGTGACGCTCGGCAAGAACGTGATCATCGGCGGGCGCAACTCGTCGCTCTGGACCCACAACCGTCAGGAGACGGCCCCGATCGAGATCGGCGACTTCTGCTACCTGGGCAGCGAGGTGCGGCTCGCGCCGGGAGCAAAGCTGCCCGAGCGAGTGCATCCTCGGACTTGGGTCGGTCCTGACCGGCGAGATCACGGAACCCCGCTCGCTCGTGGCGGGCGTACCGGCGAAGGTCGTCCGTCCGCTGAACGAAAAGGACCTCGCCCGCATCCGTCGCAAGACGCGCAGGGACATGCCCGACGACTACTACGAGCGCTCATAGCCATCGGCTATGCTTGCCGGCGTGAGCGGCCCACGCGTGCACCGCCGAGACAGATCCGTGTCATGGACAGGGGCGGTGCGAGATGCGGTGCTCGCCCTCTGCCTCGTCGTGGGCGGCACGGGCCTGGCCTTGGGACAGGAGACACCGCCTTCCGGGATCCCGGTTGGCGAGCCGACGCCCGGCGCGCCCCGGGCTCTTTCGAGTGGGCACCTTCTACCTGACCCCTTACCTCCACATCGGGTCGATGGGCATCGACACGAACGTCTTCTACACCGCGACCGACCGGCAGACCGACTTCACGGCGAGCGGGGGGCCCGGGCTCGAGATCGTGCGGCCGTTCGGGCGAGGCAGCCGGTTGCGTCTCGACGGCGGGCTCGACTACCTCTACTTCGCGAAGACGGACTCGCAGCGGAAGCTCAACGGCTACGGCACCGCGCAGCTCGAGCTGCAGGGGGTCAAGACACGGCTCGTGGTCGAGGAGCAGTACGCCTCGTCCTACGGCCGGCCGAGCTACGAGGTGAACGATCGCGTCCAGCAGGAGACGGAGGGCACGCGGGCCTTCCTGCGACGCAACCTGGGCGAGCGGTACGCCCTGGCGCTCTTCGGCAGCCGGGAGCGCACCAACGACCGACAGCCAGGACTACCTCGGCACCGATCTCGGGGACACGCTGACCGAGGACACCTACCAGGCCGGCGGCGAGCTGCGGATCGCGCTGTCGGTGAAGACGCAGCTCGTCGGCGGGGGCGAGCAGGACTGGTACCGCTATCCCGCGCCTGCCCGAGCGCGACGGGGACTCGACGCTGGCCTACGGCGGCTTCCGCACGGACGAGACGGCTCTCATCGCCGGGCAGGCGCTCGGCGGGCTACCGCTGGTTCCGGCTCGACACGGGCGGCGAGCGGAGCCGGCGTCTACGCGAACGTGGACGCAGCCTGGAGCCTCTCGCCCAAGACGAAGCTGGGTGCACGGTACGAGCGTGACATCGACTACTCCGCTTTCGCGACGACGGGAGCGACGCCCACCAACCTGAACGAGACGGCTGAGGTCTACCTCGACAAGCTGCTGGCCGGCAACGTGTACTTTCGTCTCTTCGGCCGCATCGGGACGACTCAACTCGGACGGCGACATCACGATCGTGACCTCCGACGGGATCGAGACCGCGGTGCGGGACGACCGGATCCGCGAGGCCGGGGCCGAGCTCGGGTACCAGTTCCGCTCGCGGGTGCGGATCGGGGTGACGGCGACGTACACGACCCGCCAATCGGCTTTCGAGACGTTCGGAATCGATGGGCTGCTGGCCGGCCTCACGGTCCAGTACAACCCGCCGCAGCCGGCTTTCCGATAGTGATTGCGGATCCCTCGGCGCCAGATGACGACCGGAGCGCCTCGGGAGGACAGGAGTGATTGACCCGCCCCGCCCCCGTCGCCACAATGGCGCTGTGCTGGGACGCGCCACGGACCTGAGCCGACTCGCCAGAGTCTCCGGCCGCCGACCAGGGGCGAGGGGTTGGACGGTTCCCGTAGCCCTGGCCGTCCTGGCGACCGTGATCACGGCGGGCGCCACCGCCGCCGACTACGAGATCGGGCCGGGCGACGTGCTGAAGGTCGTCGTGCTCGGCCAGGCCGAGATGACCGGCAGCTTCACGGTCGGCCCGGAGGGCATGGTGAGCTTCCCGATCCTCGGGAAGGTCAAGGCCTCCGAGAACACGACGCTGGAGCTCGAGCGCAAGCTGACGATCCTCCTCGCCGACGGCATCCTGAAGCGGCCGCAGGTGACGGTGACGGTCGCCGAGTACGGCAGCCAGAAGGTCTTCGTCACCGGCGAGGTGCAGCGGCCCGGGCAGTACGCGCTGAAGGCCGACCGCACACTGCTGGCGCTGCTCGGCGACGTCGGCGCCCTGGGCCCGAACGTGGGGCACGAGGTGATCGTGGTGCGACCGCCTGCGGGGAGCGCCGACGGCGAGCGGCCCCGCCGTGCCGCTGAGCCTGACGGACGAGCCCGGGGTGCAGGCCGCGCCGGCGAGACGCCGTCCACGAGACGACGCCCGCGCGGGCCGAGCCGGCCGCCACCGCCGAGCGGCATCCCCGGCCTGCCGTTCGTCGCCCCCGGCTCCGAGGTCTTCCGCATCAGCCTGCTCGAGCTGCAGTCGGGGAACCCCGAGAAGAACATCACGCTGCGCGCCGGCGACACGGTGTACTTCCCGAGGGCGGCGCAGGTGTACGTGATGGGCAGCGTGGCGCGGCCCGGGCCCTACCGGTTCCAGGAAGGCATGACGCGTGCTGCAGGCGCTCACGCTCGCGGGGGGCGCGACGGAGCGCGGCTCGGCGGGTCGGACCAAGGTCATCCGCATCGTCGAACGGGAAGAAGGTCGAGAAGAAGGCGAAGGCCACCGACCTCGTCCTGCCCGAGGACACGCTCGTCGTGCCCGAGCGGTTCTTCTGACGCGCGGCGGACCCTCGCGCGCGGAGCACCACTCGACGCATTCGGGGGTGGCTAGGGGGAGAAATGACCCCCTCGAGCCAGGAACCCAACCGCTGGCATAGTCAGCCCGAATGGCCGCAACCGGCTGTGTTTGTCGTCACTTCGTGATCTACATCACCCAAGATCACATAACTCTTTGATTTTGCGGCATTTTCCGCTAAACTACGTCGGGCCCGGGGAGGGGTTTCTGTGACCGAGCAAGCGGTCCTGCAGGACGCCCGTCGCTACATGGCGATGCTGCACAAGCGGCGCGGCATCGTCCTCACCTGCCTCGGCGTGAGCCTCGCGATCGCCGTGCTCTACAACTACACGACCCGCCCCGTCTACCAGGCGACGACGCAGATCCTCATCGACCGCGACACGCCGAACGTGCTCCCGAACAAGGAGCTCGTGGAGCTCGTGCAGGGCGGGATGGACTACTACCAGACGCAGTACCAGCTGCTGAAGGGCCGCTCGCTCGCCGAGCGCGCGGTCGAGCGGCTGAAGCTGCAGACGGCACCCCGAGCTCGCCACCGGCCCGATGATGAACCCGTGGGAGCGCGTGCGCGGCTTGCTTCGGCCGCCCGCCCTCCGCGGTCGTGGACCCGAGCGGCATTCCGCCTCTCCCCGGCGGCCGCCGCCTTCCGCTCGCGCATCGACGTGGACCCGCTGCCCGGGTCGCGCCTCGTGAACCTGCACTTCCGCGCGTACGACCCGCAGGTGGCCGCCGACGCGGTGAACATGCTCGCCCAGCTCTACATCGAGCAGTCGCTCGAGCTGCGCTTCACGACCTCGACCGAGGCCACGGGCTGGCTCTCGGAGCGGCTCAAGGAGCAGCAGGCCAAGGTCGAGGCGGCGGAGAAGGCGCTGCAGGAGTACCGCGAGCGCGAGGGGCTCGTGAACCAGGAGGAGCGCCAGGGGCTCGTCGAGCAGAAGCTCGAGATGCTGAACGGGGCCGTCCTCGACGCGCGCACCGACCGCATCGCGAAGGAGTCGCTCTACAACCAGATCGCCTCGCAGGGCCCCGGCCAGATCGAGAGCTTCCCGCTCGTGCTCGGCAGCGAGCCGGTGCAGGCGCTCAAGGCCGAGCTCGCGCTCCTCCAGAAGGAGGAGGCCCGGCTCGCCGACACGCTCGGCGACCGCCACCCCGACATGGTCCGCGTGCGCGCGCAGATCCGCTCGACCGAGGAGAAGATCCGCGCCGAGATGCGGAACGTCGCCCGCGCGGCGGAGAGCGAGTACCGCACCGCGCTCGCCAAGGAGGCCCGCCTCGCCGCGAGCCTCGAGGCGGTGAAGCACGAGGCCCAGGACACGAACCGCAAGTCGATCGAGTACGGGGTCCTGAAGCGCGAGGTGGAGACGAACCGCCAGCTCTACCAGGACCTGCTCACCAAGACCAAGCAGACCGGGCTCGAGACCGAGCTCAAGACGACGAACATCCGCGTGGTGGAGAAGGCGGAGACGCCGCGGGGCCCGGTGAGCCCCAACCGGATGCGCAACTACCAGGTGGCGCTCGTCCTGGGGCTGCTCGTCGGGATCGGCCTCGCCCTCGGCTTCGAGCACCTCGACAACACGTTCAAGACCCCGGAGGACGTGAAGGCGCATCTCCAGGTGCCGTTCCTCGGGATGGTGCCCGACGTGGGGGTGAAGACGGCGGGCGGCGCGGCGCGCGGGCCGAACGTCTCCCAGGTCTTGAAGAGCCCGAACTCGGCGGTGGCCGACGCCTACCGCGTCCTGCGCACGAACCTCATCTTCACCTCGGCCGAGACGACCGGCCGCGTGCTCCTGGTGACGAGCGCGAGCCCGGGCGAGGGGAAGACGACGACGGTCGCCAACCTGGCCGCCGCCCTCGCCCAGAACGGGGCGAAGGTGCTGGCGGTCGACGCCGACCTGCGGCGGCCGACCCTCAACCAGCACTTCGGCCTGCAGAAGACGCCGGGGCTCTCCGACCTCATCGTCGGCAAGTCGGCGGCGTCCCAGGCGATCCAGTCGACGCGCGTCAACGGGCTGCAGGTGCTGGCCTGCGGCTACCAGCCGCCCAACCCGGCGGAGCTCCTCGGCTCGCCGATGATGAAGCAGATCCTCGACGCGATCCGCGCCGCACTACGACTGGGTGCTGATCGACGCGCCGCCGCTCCTCGCCATGGCCGACGCGCCGGTGCTCTGCTCGCTCGTCGAGGGGGTCGTGCTGGTCCTCGCCGCCGAGGTGGCCACGAAGCCGGCGGTGATGCGGGCGATCGACCAGGTGCAGAGCGTCGGCGGCAAGGTGATCGGGCGTCGTGCTCAACAAGGTCAACCTGGAGCGGAACTCGTACTACTACAGCCAGTACTACGGCGAGTACTACCGGAGCTACTACGCCGAGGGGGCAGCGTCGCGCCGGCCGGCGGCGGCCGAGGCGCCGCGGAAGACGTCGCCGCGGCCACAGGCACGGCCGGCGCGGCGGGCCTGAGGAGGGGGCGAGGTGAGGCGGGCACGGCTTTACGGCAGGGGCCCGGGGGCGCTACTCTTGCGCCGGTCGAGTGCCATGCGCCGCGCCGCCGCCTGCCTTCTCGCGCTTCCTGCTGGCCGTCCCCGCCGGGGACGTGCGCTCCGCCCCGTCGTCCGGGACGATCCAGGGCGTCGTGCGGCTCGAGGGCCGCCCGCTCGCCGGCGTGACGGTCGCCTTCATCGAGCTGCAGTCGGGCGCGGTCGTCCGCGCGACCTCGCAGCGGGGACGGGGCGTTCACCGCCGCCGCTCCGGCGGGCGAGTACGCGGTGACGACCGAGAGCCAGGCCGGGCTCACCGTCGGGCAGGCTCCGGTGCGCGTGGCGGTGGCCGACGGCAAGATGGCGACGGCGGACGTGGACCTCGTGGCGGTCGCCTCCGCGGTGCTGCAGGAGCCCACCGCCGGGGGGCAGGCCCCCGCGCCGGAGCCGCTGGCGACGCCTCCCGCCGAAGCGGCAGGCGCCCCCGAGCGGGCCCGTCTTCGCGGAGACCTCGGGCACGGGGGCGCAGATCCAGTTCGAGCCGGTCACCTGCTTCGTGGCCGGCGAGTTCCCGCTGCTCGACGCCGGCATCGAGCCGATCGCCTCCGTCGCACGGGCGCGCGTGTACTTCAGGGGCGCCGCCGGCGAGTCGTTCTACTACGTCGAGATGAGCCAGGAGCCAGGGACGCTACTTCGGCAAGCTGCCGCGGCCGCGGATCGAGGCGAGCCCGATCACGTACTACGTCCAGTCCACGACGACGGAGTTCGAGGAGAGCCAGACCCGCGAGATCGAGGCGCTCGTGGTGAAGGACAAGGCCGAGTGCGGCGACCGCAAGATCGCGGCCTTCGGCCCTCCGGGCGCCATCACGATCTTCTCGGCCTCCACCGGCGTCTCCGATCCTCGCTCCCGCGGGCTTCGCGGCCGTGGCCGCGTCGGGCCTCGCGGTGGGCGCCGTCACCGTGATCGCGGGCGGCGCCGCCGCCGCCGGGATCGTGGGCGGCGTCGTGGGGGGCCCGGGGACCGGAGGGGCGGACGCCGCCGCCGATCATCGTCGAGCCCACGGCGATCCCGACCCCGGCGCCGATCCCCACGGTGTCCCCGCCGCCGCCGGTCACGACGTTCCGGTAGCCCGACCCCCCACAGAAGAGCCGGCGTGTCCCGGCCGAAGAGCCAGGGCGCCGGGTTACCGCCAGGTGAGCGTGTTCCGGAGGCTGTCGCCCTTGCCCGCGGTGATGGTCGCCTCGGTCGACCACGCCGTCGTGCCGTCGCGCCACGAGCCCGTGGCCTCGGCCACCAGCGAGCGCTGCTGCGGAGCGATCTCCCGCGCGCGCGGCGCCACGGGGCCGCCGCCGCCCGCGCCGTTGACGGTCGTGCCGACCGTGACACCCTGGACGCGGATGGGCTTCTTGCCCTCGTTGACCACGTAGACGCGCAGCGTCCAGGCATCGCCGGCCTCGAGGCCGGAGGCGGGGCTCATCTCGAACTCGACGCGGCCCAGGAAGTCGGGCGCCTTCCGGAGGTCGGCGTCTCCGGTGTCGAAGCCGGCGAGGTCGCCTCCCTTCTGCGCCTTCTGGGTCTGGACCGCGGTCTGGCCGGGCACGAACCGCCGCTTCGCGAGGTCCCGGCGCCGCACGGCGTCGGCCCGCAGGCCCGTCGCCCGCGCGTTCGCCGGGATCGAGCGCGCAGCGCGCCGTCGAGGTGCGAGACGGCCGCGTCGTACTGCCGCGCGCCGATCGCCGTCTCGGCCTGGGCGAGGAGCGCCTGGCACCTGCGCCGCCGCCTGCTGCGCGCGGAGGGCCTCGGCCGAGGGGCCGGGCGCGGCCGGGGGAGGCGTCGGCGTGGCCCGCACGGCGGCGGGGGTGGGCGTGGCGCTGGGCGTGGGAGTCGGCGTGGGTGTCGTCCCGGGGCGCGGCGTGGCGACGACGGGCGGCGGAGTGGGCGTCGGCGCGGCGACGGGCTCTGGTGTCGGCTGGTCGGCCGTGGTCGGCAGAGGCGGGGGCAACGTGGCCGGCGCCGTGCTCGCCTCGGCGACGGGCGGCGGCGTCGGCGCGGGCCCGGACGGGCGCCCGGCGAGGACGCGCCACGCGACCCAGCCGAGGCCCGCGACCACGAGCACGGCCGCGAAGCCTCCCACCGCGAGAAGAGCGGCTCGCGGCCGGCCGGCGGGCGGCGCCGGCTCCCCTGCGACGCCCTTCGGCTCCGCCGGCGGCGGAGGCGCCGGGCGCGGGGGTGGCGCGGGGTGCCGCACATCGCGACGGGGCGACGGGGTGCTGGCTGACGGGTGCCCCGGGCGCGGCGACGGGCGCGGGGAGGCGGGACGAGCCGGCGCCGCCGGGCGCGCCACGGGCACGGGGGGTGCCGAGTCGGACGGCTTCGCCGCGGCCGGCGGCGCCACGGGCTCGGCGGGAGGCGGAGGAGGCGCCGGAGCGAAGACCGGCGGCTCGGGCGCGGCGACGGGCGGCGGCGGCGGGACCACCTCGGGCTCGATGGCCGCCGTGTCACTGAAGTCGATCGCGACAGGCTGCGGTTCGGCCACTTCGTCGGGCGACGTCACGAGGAGCGTCGGCGACGGCGCGGGCTCGATCTCGGACGCCTCGACGACGACTGCGTCGGAGTCTTCGACGAAGGCCGCGGGCTCGGCCACCTCGACGGCGGCGACCATCTCCTCCTCGGTGGCCCCGGGGAGGCTCGCCTCGGCGACGATCAGGGCCTCGTCCTCCGCCGGCGCGGAGAGGGGCGGCCCCTCGCCGGAGGCGACGCCCTCCGGCAGGATCGCCATCGTCTCTTCGGTCCCGGTCGCCTCTTCCCGCACGGGCTCGGCCGCCACGCGCGCCGCCGCGGGTGCCTCCGGCCCTGTCGTCCAGAGCGCCGTCGTCTCGATCTCGGGGGTGGGCGTCGCGGGGCCGGGCGACTCCGCCGAGAACGCGGGCGCGTCGGGCGTGGCGACCGGGGGGGGCGCCTCGGCGGGCCGGCGTGGCAGGATGCACTGCAGCATCACCACGTCGTCTTCGCCCGGCGCCCCGAGCCAGAGGATGTCGCCGTTGCGGAGGACGGTGCCGCCGGGCTCGAGCGGGTTGTCGTTGACGTGGACCGTGCGTTCGGCGCCGGTGTCGTGGACAGTCACGCGGCCGGCGTCAACCGCGATCCGGGCGTGGAAGGGGCTCACCGTCGGGAGATCGAGGCGCAGGAGGGAGCCCGGCGCCGAGCCGATCGTCACGGTCCCGCTCTCCGGCAGAACGCAGCGCGTGCCCGCGAACGGGCCCCCCAGCACGGTCAAAGACGCCGCTTTCTCGGACATCACACCCTTGCCCCGTCGGGAGGGAAGACGGAGAGCACCTCGAACCCGGCCATTCTAGGGGCGCTCTCGCCTCGCATCAAGGCCGCCTTCGGCGCGGGGATCCCGGAGAGGCAGGACGGCGAGGGCGGCGAGCGCGATCGCGGTCGCGGCGTTGGCCGGTATCTGCCCGTTGAAGTCCACGAGGCCGTGGAGCGGCGAAGCCGAGGAGGGCCCCGAGGATCCCGAGATCCAGCGGCGAGCGGGAGGCGCGGGCGAGCGCCCCGCGGAAGACGACGGCGAGGAGACCCGCGACGAGCGCGGCTCCGACGGAGCCCGCCGTCGATGAGCGCCTGCAGGTAGTCGTTGTGCGCCTCGCCGATCCAGTCGGTCCTCCAGACGGTCTGGTACCACGGGTACGCGGTCGCGAAGGCGTTCCAGCCGCACGCCGAACACGCGGGAAGCGCGGGACCATCGGCAGCATGTCGCGCCACAGGTCGAGGCGGCTGCCCTGGATCCCGCGCGTCGCGAAGGCGGAGAGGACGCCCCCGACCCCGATCCAGAGCGACGCCGAGCCCGACGAGGAGGCCCACCGCGAGCGCCGTGCGGCGGCGGCGGCGCGCGGCGAGGGACAGGAGGAGCGCGGCGAGGGCGAAGGAACGCGAGACGCCGCCCCGCGACTGCGAGGCGAGGAGGCCGGCCACGATGACCATGACCACCGCCGACCAGCGCACGACCGCGTTGCCCTCCCTCTCGCCGAGCAGGAGCCAGCCGCGCCGCCTCCCCTCCCAGGCCCCGAGGAGACGGGCGATCGCCTCGAGCGCGAAGCCCAACGCGAGGGGCGCGGCCATCACGAGGTAGCCGGCGAAGTGGTTGCGGTTCACGTAGGGGCCGAAGACCGCCCAGTCCCAGCGCGGCCGCCAGAGACCGTAGATCTTCCGCGGCTCCGGGGAGACCGCCTGGAGGAAGGCGACGACGGTGATCGCGACCCCGGCGCCGACGACCGTCAGCAGCAGCCGGCGGCGCCACGCGCCTTCCGCCATCTCGCGGAAGACCGCGAGGTAGAGGAGCGAGAAGCCGGCGAGGAAGGCGAGGCCGCGCAGGGTGTCGGGGGGGCTGACGCTGATCGGCTTCCAGGACGCGAGAGGCACGAGGAGCGGGTCGTTGTAGAAGGAGAAGGAGCCCGGGCTCACGACGCGGAGGACGGCCGGCGGCAGGGGGACGAGCTGCACGAGGACGAGGGCGTGGAGAGCCAGCAGCAGGCCGCCCCCGGGCAGCGGCGACCGTTCGCGGCCCTCGCCGGCGGCGTGGCGCGCGCGCCGGTGCGCGGCGATCCCGGCGGCGGCCGAGGCCGCGAGGAGCGGGACGAAGACGGCCTCGTGCACGGCGCCGGCCAGGAGCGGCCCCGCGCCGAGGAGCACGAGGACGAGAACGCGCAGGGGGCGGGCGCCGTCGGCGCGGCCCCGCGGCCTCATCGCGGGAGGCGCTCGACCCGCACGAGCCGGGCGCGGGAGCCGAACACGAGCCGGCGGTCGGGCTTCCCGTCGCCGTCGGTGTCGAGCTCCTCGCTCGGAGCCGCCCCCGCTCCCACTTCTGCCAGCGGTCGGGCTTCCCGTTGCGGTCGGAGTCGATCTCGATCCCGACCACGGCGCCGTCCTTCAGCACCTCGGCCCGCTCCGGGATGCCGTCGCCGTCGTCGTCGTACTCGATCCGGGCGGGCCGCCCGTCCGGCGCGCGGTAGGTCCACTCGTCGGCCCGGCCCCGCTGCTTCCTCCAGCGGCCGACCTTCTCGAGGACCCCCGCCGCGTCGTAGTGCTCGAAGCGGTCCACCCACGCGTCGTGGTCCTCGTCCACCTCGATGAGCCGGATCTGCCGGCGCTCGTCGTAGTGGGCGATGTAGTCGGGGCGGCCGTCGCCGTTGCAGTCGTACTCGACGATGGCGATCCGACCCTGCGCGTCGTAGTAGCCCTTCCACGCGCCCTTGTCGAGGACGCGGTACTCGCGCCCGTCGCCGAGCTTCACGACGGGGAGGGCGTCGGGGGGCAGGCCGCCGCGCCCACCGCAGGCGCGGCCGCCGCAGGCGGCGGAGAGGACCGCGGCGAGCATCAACCCCAGGCGCCGGCTCTGCCGCATCAGGCGTTCTCCCCGTCGTCCCGGCGGCCGGCGTCGGCGAGGCCGAGCGCCACCCACACGTGGCGGAAGTCCTCGACGTCCTGCCCGAGGCCGTCCGTGCCGAGGCCGGCCAGCATGCCCCAGGTGGCGAGATCGGTGGGCCGCGACGCGCGCACGCCAGAGGGCGAGGACCGCGACGGCGAGACCGGCGAGCGCGGGGAGCCCCAGCGTGGCCGCCACGTTCAGCGGGGTGAGGTGCGCGTCGAAGGGCCGGCCGCCGCGGCTTCCGGGCGAGGTGCCGGGGCCGGTGCCGAAGAGCGGGTGCGCGGCGAGGGTGTCGAGGGACGTCGCCACGGCCTCGAGGCGCGGCGAGGGGCCGGGCAGGACGCGCAGGTCCCACGGCCGCAGCGGATAGACCGTCAGGTTGGCGACGGTGAGGCCGAGCATGGCGAGGACGAGGACGGCGGCGAGCGCCCCGGCGAGGCGGCGCCTTTCCGGCGTCGTGGCTCCCCGGATCGCCGCGGCGAGGGCGAAGCCCAGGATCGCGCGCGAGGTCGTCAGCACGACGGTAGCCGCGAGGGCCGCCTGGGCCAGGCGCCGCCAGATGCGGGAGAGACCCGCGTCCTCGCGGGCGAGGGCGCCCGAAGCGAAGACGCACCAGCTCGCGAGAAGGTTCGGGTGGGGAAAACCGGCCTGGGCGCGCGAGAGGGGACCGGGCAGCAGGTCGCCGCAGGTGCCGACGAGCGGTGTCATCCGGCCGAAGTAGGAGAGAAGGACGCCGGCCACGGCGGCGAGAGCGGTCAGGAGTGAGGTAAGCGGCGAGCGTGCGCCCGAGGGCCGCTGGCATGCCGGGCCGGCCCATCATGTCCGAGGTGACGACGAGGAGCGCGGCGAGCATGGCCACGCCGAGGAGCTTGGCCGGGCCCGCGGCCGGGCGCGGGGAGGCCAGCAGGAGCGACACCGCCGCCCAGCCGAGGTAGAGGGCGAGGCCGGCGTGGACGGCGCGGAAGCGCGGGAGGCGACGGGCGGCGAGGAGCCCCGCCGACCAGGCGGCGGCGGCGAGCGCGAAGACGGCGTCGCTCCACTGCGCGTTCTCGTGCAGCCACGGGAAGCGGACGAGCGCCCCCCACGGGAGGAGGGCGAGCGTCGCGAGGTAGAGGACGCGAGAGAGCCGGTCGAGCACTCAGGATCCCTCGTACATCGCGTCGATCATCGCCTTGTAGCGCTCCTCCACCACCCGGCGCTTCACCTTCAGGGTGGGGGTGAGCTCGCCCGACTCCTGGGTGAACTCCCTCGTGAGGAGCGCGATCTTCTTGATCTTCTCGAACTGGGCGAGGTCGGCGCGTCATCTCGTCGACGAGGCCCGGTAGTGGGCGAGCACCTCCGGCCGCCGCACGAGCTCCTCGCGAGAGGCGACGCTCACGCCTCCCTGCTTCGCCCACGCCTCGAGGGCCTCGAAGCGCCGGCACCACGAGGGCGGCGGCGAAGTTGCGCTTGTTGCCGATCATCACCACCTCGGCGAAGAACTTGTTCGTCTTCAGGCGGTTCTCGATCGGCTGGGGAGCGATGTTCTTGCCGCCCGAGGTGACGATGATGTCCTTCTTGCGGTCGGTGATGACGAGGAAGCCGTCCTCGTCCACGAAGCCGATGTCGCCGGTGTGGAACCAGCCGTCCTTGTCGATCGCCTCCGCGGTGGCCTCCGGCTTCTTGAAGTAGCCCTTCATGACGTGGGGGCCGCGGGTCAGGATCTCGCCGTCCTCCGCGATCTTCACCTCGACGTGCTCGAGGGGCAGTCCCACCGTGCCCGGCTTGACGTGGCCGGGGCGGTTGCAGGTGATGACCGGGCTCGTCTCGGTGAGGCCGTAGCCCTCGCACACGAGCATCCCCGCGGCGCCGAAGAACTCGGCGATCTCGCGGGCGAGGGGTGCGCCTCCCGAGATGAAGAGCTGCAGCCGGCCCCCCGTGCGCGCCTTGATCTTCGAGAAGACGAGCTTGTCCGCGAGGGCGAACTGGATCTTCAGGAGCGCCCCGGGCTCGGTGCGCGCCACGGTGTGGGCGAACGTCCTCCGTCCCACCCCGATCGCCCAGCGGAAGATCCTCTGCCGCAGCGGCGGGTCGGAGGCCACCTTCTCGTTCACCCGCGCGTACATCTTCTCGTAGAGGCGGGGCACCGAGCACATGATCGACGGCCGCACCTCCTGCATGTTCTCCGGGACCTTCTCGACGCTCTCCGCGTAGGCGATGGTGACCCCGACGTGGAGCATGAAGTTGTGGCCGGCGGTGCGCTCGAAGCTGTGGCAGAGCGGGAGGAAGCTGAGCGCCGTCCACTCGCGGTCCACCATCGGGAAGACCTTCTCCGCGGCGAGGACGTTGTGGAGGAGGTTGCCGTGGGTGAGCATGACCCCCTTGGGGTCGCCGGTGGTCCCCGAGGTGTAGATGAGGGTGGCGAGGTCGTCCTTCGTGAGCTCGGCGACGCGGCGGCGCACCGCGTCGCGCTCGGCGTCGAGCGCCTCTTTCCCCTTCGCCCGCAGCTCGTCGAGCGAGAGGGTGCCGGGGACGGGGGCGGGGTCGAAGCGGACGACGTGAAGGAGGTGCGGGAGCCGGCCGCGCACCTCGGCGACCTTGGCCGCCTGGGCCGCGTTCGACACGAACACGACCTTCGACTCCGAGTCGGCGAGGATGTAGCGCACCGGCGCCGTGGTCAGGGTCGGGTAGATCGTCGCGTCCGCCGCCCCCGTGCAGAGGGTGGCGAGGTCGGCGAACGCCCACTCCGGGCGGTTCTCGGAGAGGATGGCCACCTTGTCACCGCGGCCGACCCCGAGGGAGACGCAGGCCCATCGAGATCTCCTCGACCGCCGCCCGCAGCGCCTCCGAGCTGACCGCGTGCCACGCGCCGTCCTTCCTGTACTTCAGGTGCTCCGGCTTGCGGTAGGTGTCGACCGAGCGATAGAAGAGGTCACAGATGGTCTGGATGGCCATGGTCGCCTCCCACGCGGCTCCCGGATCGCCACCGATCATACTCCCGTCGCTCCCGGGGGGAGCCCCGTGGATAATGGGGGACATGGCTCCGCCGCCGGTCTTCGTCGGTCTCGGCTCCAACCTGGGCGACCGTGAGTCGGCGATCGAGGGCGCTCTCGCGCGTCTCGCCACGCGCGGTTTCCGCCCGACGCTCAAGAGCTCGCTCTGGCTCACCGAGCCCGTGGGCGGGCCG
Source organism: uncultured Acidobacteriota bacterium (assembly GCA_963697835.1). GTDB lineage: Bacteria > Acidobacteriota > Vicinamibacteria > Fen-336 > Fen-336 > DATBSL01. The sequence continues at coordinate 215,482 of CAVOPG010000005.1, forward strand.
CCCCAGGGCTTCTTCCTGAACGCGGTGGCGGGAGGGGAGACGGAGCTCGCACCCGAGAGGCTCCTCGAGGCCTGCCTCGCCACCGAGCGCGAGATGGGGCGCGTGCGCGCAGAGAGGAACGGCCCGCGCACGATCGACGTGGACGTCCTCCTCTTCGGCAACGAGCGGCGCGACTCTCCCGGCCTCATCATCCCCCACCCGCGGCTCCACGAGCGGCGGTTCGTCCTCGCCCCCCTCGCCGAGATCGCCCCCGCTCTCGTCCACCCCGTGCTCGGCCTCGCCGTGTGGGAGCTGCTCGCTCGCTGCCCGGACGCCTCCTTCGTCCGGCTCCACGCAAAGGCGGAAGCGCGGTCCTGATGGCGTTCCACTACATCGCGATCGACGGGCCGATCGGGGCGGGCAAGACGACGGTCGTCGACAAGCTGGCGGAGCGGATCGACGCCAACAAGGTGCTCGAGGACTGGGCGGAGAACCCGTTCCTCCGCCCGTTCTACGACGGCAAGCCCGGGGCCGCCTTCCAGACCGAGCTCTTCTTCCTCCTCTCGCGCTACCGGCAGCAGCAGGAGCTCCTGCAGCGGCAGCTCTTCGCCCAGGCGACGCTCTCCGACTACGTCTTCGAGAAGAGCCGGCTCTTCGCCTACCTGAACCTGGACGACAGCGAGCTGCTCATCTTCGACAAGCTCTTCTCGCTGCTCTCGGAGAGCGTGCCTCGGCCCGACCTCGTGGTGTACTTGCAGGCGCCCACCGAGGTCCTGATGCGCCGGGTCGAGGCGCGCGGCCGCCCCGAGGAGGCGAGCTTCTCGGAGGAGTACCTCGCCGAGGTGAACCGGGCGTACAACCACTACTTCTTCCACTACTCGGCGACGCCGCTCCTCGTGGTGAACACCGCGGACGTGGACTTCGTGAAGAACCCCGAGGACACCGACGACCTGCTGAAGCAGATCCGGAGCATGGGGAAGGGCACGCAGTACTACGTGCCGCGGTCACGGTCCTGAGGGGGGACCCGGAGTCGTTGCCGGTCGAGCCTCGTCATCCTGAGGAGCTCCGTCCGGCCGTGCGACGAAGGATCCGCCGTCTCGATGACGGCTCCGAAACGGATCAGATTCCTCGGGACCCGGGCCGACGGCGGTCCCTCGGGTGCGGATCGCTTGACGAGCGGGCGTCGCTGCGCCATCCTCATCGCGACCGGTTTTCCGAGAGATGAGCCCCGCACGGCAGCTCGAGTTCGCGTTCGAGGACGCGCCCCGCTGGGACGAGCCCTCGCTCGAGACGGCGCTCGCCCGCGAGGCGGGCCGGCCGCTGCGGCTCGTGCTCACCGACAACCGCTCGGTGCTGCTCTCGTTCAAGCGCGAGGCGGGCCGCCTGCTGCTCCGCCTCCACCGCATGTTCCTCCACGCCCCCGACGCCGTGGTGGCCTCGCTGGCCCGGAATCTCCGCCGTCGCGGGCGCGCGGCCGGCGGCGAGGTGCGGCGCTTCATGAACGCGAACATGCACCGCGTGCGCAAGACGCCCCGCGAGATGCCGCCCCTCGTCACGAGCGGCCGCGTCTACGACCTCGCCGCGGTGTACGCGGACATCAACGGCCGGTTCTTCGGCTCGCGCCTGCGAGTTCCCATCACGTGGGGCCGCGGCGTCGGCCGCGCCCGGCGGGGTGGGCTCACCTTCGGGAGCTACGACCCGGTGCTCGCCCTCATCCGCATCCATCCCGTCCTCGACCGTCCCGGCGTGCCCCGATACTTCCTGGAGAGCGTCGTGCACCACGAGATGCTCCACCACCACATGGGCGGCATGCCCGACCGCGCGGGACGCACCGTGTACCACACGCGGGCCTTCCGCGAGGCGGAGGCGCGCTTCCCCCGCCACCGGGAGGCGCTGGCCTGGGAGAAGGACGAACCTCCCCGAGCTGCTGCGTGCGAGCCACGCGCTCGACCGAGAGCGCCGGGCGGCACGGGCCGCCGCGCGCGCGTCCGGGCGCTAGCCCCGCCGGATGACGCTGCCGCACCTCCGGCGGCTCCTTCCCTCTCTCGCCCGGCACCGCCGCCCTCTCCTCCTCGGGCTCCTCGCCCTCTTCGCCACCACCGGGCTCTCCGTGGCGAGCCCCTGGGTGCTGCGTCTCGCGATCGACGACCTCAACGTCGCGGTCACCCGCGAGAAGCTCTGGCTCTACTCCGGCGGTCATTCTCGCCCTCGTCGCCGTGGAGGGCTTCTTCCGCTACCAGATGCGGATGGTCCTCATCGGAGTGAGCCGGGAGATGGAGTACGACCTCCGGAACGACGTCTTCCGCCACCTCACCCTCCTCGCCCCCCGCTACTACCAGGAGAACCGCATCGGCGAGGTGATGAGCCGGGCCACCAACGACATGGTCGGCGGTGCGCATGGTCCTCGGCCCCGGCATCATGTACACCGCGAGCACGGTGGCCACCTTCGCGGGGGCGGTCACCCTCATGATCGCCATCTCGCCCGCGGCTCACCCTCCTCGCCCTCGTGCCTCTCGTGCTCGTCTCCTGGCTCGTGCGCCACTACGGCCGCCAGGTGCACGACCGCTACGAGGAGGTGCAGGCGCAGCTCGCGGAGATGAACGCCCTCGTGCAGGAGAACCTGGCCGGGGCCCGGGTGGTGCGGGCCTACACCCAGGAGGCGCAGGAGGAGGCGCGCTTCGCGGTCGCCAACGAGGAATACGTCTCGCGCAACCGCCGCCTCGTCTGGATCAGCGGGATCCTCCACCCCGGCATCGGCTTCCTGATGGGCCTCGGCTCGCTCACCGTGCTCTGGCTCGGCGGGCGCATGGTGGTCGCTTCCACCATCACCCTCGGGGAGTTCGTGGCCTTCGGCGTCGTACCTCGCCATGCTCAACTGGCCGATGATCGCCCTCGGCTGGGTGGTGAACCTCTTCGAGCGCGGCGAGGCCTCGATGCGCCGCATCCACGCGATCCTCGACGCGCCCGCCCGAGATCCGCGACGAGGACCCGCTGCCGGTCGGGCGAGATCCGCGGGGACGTGGAGTTCCGCTCGCTCAGCTTCGCCTACGACGGCGCGGCCGTCCTGCGCGACGTCGACCTCCGGGTTCCCGCCGGCACCACGGTCGCGATCGTGGGCCCCACCGGCTCCGGCAAGAGCACCCTGGTGAGCCTCCTCCCGCGTCTCTTCGACGCCCCGCCGGGCACCCTGTTCGTGGACGGCCACGACGTGCGGCGGATCCCGCTCGCGACGCTGCGCGGCGCGGTCGGCTTCGTGCCTCAGGAGAGCTTCCTCTTCTCGGCCACCGTGCGGGAGAACGTGGCCTTCGGCGCGGGGCGGGGACGAGCGGCGCCGGAGTGGGCCGCCGGGATCGCGCAGCTCGCGAAGGACGTCCGCGACTTCCCCCGGGGCTTCGAGACGACGGTCGGCGAGCGGGGCATCACGCTCTCCGGAGGGCAGAAGCAGCGCACCGCCCTCGCCCGGGCCCTCGCGGTGGACCCTCGGATCCTCGTCCTCGACGACGCGCTCTCCGCGGTGGACACCGAGACGGAGGAGCAGATCCTCGACGGGCTGCGCGAGGTCATGCGCGCGCGCACCACCTTCCTCGTCTCCCATCGCGTCTCGACGGTGAAGGAGGCGGACCTCATCGTGGTGCTGCGCGAGGGCCGGATCGTGGAGCGCGGCACCCACGACGAGCTGGTGGCCGCAGGGCGGCTTCTACGCCGACCTCCACCGGCGGCAGCTGCTCGAGGCCGAGATCGAGACCGGCGAGGACGCGGCGTGAGCGCACCCGACGACGACGCCCTCGCCCCCCCGAGCTACGACTTCCGGCTCCTCCGCCGCCTGCTCGGCTACCTGCGCCCGCACCTCGCGGCGGTGGCGGCGGCCTTCGCCCTGATCGTGGCCCAGGCCGGGATCGACCTGGTGGGGCCCTACCTCACCAAGGTCGCGATCGACCGCCACATCGCGAAGGGCGACGCGGCGGGCCTCGCCCGGGTGGCCGGGCTCTACCTCCTCGCCCTCGCCGCCGCCTTCGTGGTCCGCTTCCTGCAGAACTACATCATGCAGATGGCGGGGCAGCGGATCATGCAGGACATGCGGCGCGAGATCTTCGCGCACCTGCAGCGGCTGCACGTGGGCTACTTCGACAGAACCCGGTGGGCCGCCTCATGACCCGCGTCACCACCGACGTGGACGCGGTGAACGAGCTCTTCACCTCCGGGGTGGTCACCGTCTTCGGCGACCTGTTCACCCTCCTCGGGATCATGGCGGTGATGGTGGCCCTCGACTGGCGGCTCGCCCTCGTGACCTTCGCGGTGATCCCGCTCTTCTTCGCCCTCACGAACTGGTTCCGCAAGGGGGCGCGGCAGTCGTTCCGGGAGACGCGGAAGTGGGTGGCGCGCATCAACGCCTTCCTCCAGGAGAACCTGTCGGGGATGTCGGTGGTGCAGCTCTTCCGCCGGGAGGTGCGGAACCGCGAGGCCTTCGCCGCGATCAACCGGAAGCACTACGACGCCAACATGCAGGCGATCTTCTACTACGCGGTCTTCTACCCGGTGATCGAGCTCCTCGCCGCGCTCGCCACCGCGCTCATCCTGGTCTACGGGGGCGGGAAGGTGCTGGCCGGCGGGCTCACCCTCGGCGTGCTCGTCGCCTTCATCCAGTACTCGGAGCGGTTCTGGCGGCCCATCTCGGACCTCTCGGAGAAGTTCAACATCCTCCAGGCGGCGATGGCGGCCTCGGAGCGCATCTTCGGCCTCCTCGACACGAGGGCGCTGGTCGTGAGCCCGGAAAAGGCGGCGCGCCCGGAGCCGGTCCGGGGCGGCGTGGGCTTCGAGAACGTGTGGTTCTCCTACTCCGTCCCGGCGCTTCCGCCGGGACCAGAAGAGAACTGGGTGCTGCGAGACATCGACTTCGCGGTGGAGCCGGGGAAGAGCGTCGCTCTCGTGGGGGCGACCGGCGCCGGCAAGAGCTCGATCATCAGCCTGCTCATGCGCTTCTACGACGTCGCAGCAGGGCCGGGTGACCCTCGACGGCGTCGACGTGCGGGAGTGGGACCTCGATCGGCTGCGCTCCTCGCTCGCCCTCGTGCTCCAGGACGTGCACCTCTTCAGCGGGACGATCGCCTCGAACATCCGCCTCGGCTCGACGATCCCGATGGAGCGGGTGCGGGCGGCGGCGGAGGCCGTCCACGCCCACCGCTTCATCGAGCCGCTGCCGAGAGGCTACGACACCGAGGTGAAGGAGCGGGGGGCGACCCTCTCCGTGGGCCAGAAGCAGCTCCTCTCCTTCGCCCGCGCCCTCGCCCACGACCCGCGCGTGCTGATCCTCGACGAGGCCACCTCCTCGGTGGACACCGAGACCGAGCAGCTCATCCAGGACGCGCTGCGCGTCCTGCTGCGGGGCCGGACCGCGATCGTGATCGCCCACCGGCTCTCCACCGTGCAGAACGTGGACGAGATCCTCGTCCTCCACAAGGGGCGGATCCGCGAGCGCGGGACGCACCAGGAGCTGCTCGCCCGCCGCGGGATGTACTGGAGGCTCTACGAGCTCCAGTACAAGGACCAGGAGCTCCGGGCCCCCGGGGCGGCCGAGGCTACGGCCTGACCCCTCCCCCGCCGAGGAAGTCCCAGGCGAGGGTCGCCATGGCGCGCACGCCGAGCGGCAGCGCGTCCTCGTCCACGTCGAAGCGCGCGGTGTGGTTGACGGAGGCGATGCCCTTCGCGTCGTTGCGGGTGCCGAGCAGGAAGTAGAAGTAGGGCGCCTTCCGGCCGAAGAAGGGGAAGTCCTCGGCCACCATCTGGGGCTCGACCCGCACCGCCCCCGCCCCGAACACGCGCTCGAGGGCGGGGACGCCGACGGCCCGCGCGAGGGCGGCGTCGTTCACCAGTGGGCGGGTTCCCCTCGTCGAGGAAGCGCAGGGTGGCGGTGGTGCCGTGCGCCTCGGCCACGCCCTTCACGGTGCGCGCCATGCGGGCCTTGATCTCCGACCGCACGGTCGCGTCGTGGGTGCGCACCGTGCCGTCCATCGTGACGCGGTCGGCGATGATGTTGAAGCGGTTGCCGCCCTGGATGCGGCCGATGGTGAGGACGCGGGGCTGCCGGCCGTCGATCTGCCGCGAGACGATCGAGCTGGAGCGCCTGGACGATCTCCGCCGCGACCGGGATCGGGTCGAGGCCCATGTGCGGCTGGGCGCCGTGGACGCTCTTGCCCTCGACCTCGATCCGGAAGGTGTCGCTCGAGGCGAAGATCGGCCCGTCGGTCCAGCCGGCCTGGCCCATCGACGTCCAGCTGCCCACGTGCAGGCCGAAGACCGCCTCGACCCTCGGGTCGTCGAGGGCGCCCTCCTTCACCATGAGGGCCGCCCCGCCCTCCTCGCCCTCCGGCGCTCCCTCCTCGGCGGGCTGGAAGAGGAAGACGACGGTGCCGGGGAGACGCGCCCTCAGGCCGGCCAGCACCTCGGCGGCGCCGAGGAGGATCGCCGTGTGGGCGTCGTGGCCGCAGGCGTGCATGACGCCCTTCGCCTGGCTGCGGAACGGCAGGTCGTTCGCCTCCTCGATGGGCAGCGCGTCCATGTCGGCGCGCAGGGCGACGACGCGGCCGGACCGGCCGCCCCGGAGGATGCCCACGACGCCGGTCTTCGCCACGGGGTGACGCACCTCGAGGCCGAGGTCGCGCAGGCGCTCCTCCACCAGGTGGCCGGTGCGCTCCTCGCGGTTGGAGAGCTCGGGGTGGGTGTGGAGATCCCGGCGCACGGCCACTACGGACGGGCGCGATCCGCTCCGCGGCGGCGCGGATCTCGGCGTCGGGAGTGGCGGGCGCGGCGGCGGCGGGCGCGGCGGCGAGGACGGCGAGAGCCAGCAGCATCGGGTGTCCTCCGGGGCGTTGCGGATATATCGGGTTTCTTCCGGGGCGTTGCGGATCCCTCGGGACCGGGCAGACGGGAGTCCCTCGGGATGACAGGCTGGTAATGATACGCGGAGAGGCCGCTACCGTTGCGTTGGCAGCCGCCGGCCCTGTACTTGTTCAGCGCAGGCCGTCGACGAGGTAGAGATCCGAGGAGATGTCGTCGTAGCCGTACACGCCGATCCGAAGGTTGTACGAGAGGAAGAGAACGATCTCGGTCGCGGCGAGACTGGGGGGCCGGATCGTGGCCCAGAGGCTCCTGCGCCCTCCCGCGACGTCCACCTCGAACACCCGCGCGGGCAGCTCGCCGCGACGGTAGCAGTAGAGGAAGCGTCCGTCGGGGCTCCACTGCACCGGCTGCTCGTTGACCTCGCCTCCAGGCATCGGCCTCGGTGCGCCGCCGTCGAGCGGAACGAGCAGGATCCGGCCGTCTGCCCCCGAGACCGCCGCCAGCCGGTCGTCCGGAGAGACCCTGAACACGGCCCCCGACCCCGACACAGGAAGGGAATCGCACGCGAAGGATGCCGATGCCGCGAGCGCTGGTGGAGGCCCGCCTCTTCGGAGATCCAAGCGACGAAAGCCGGCCTTCCCTTGAACGTCGGTTGCCATGAGAAGGACGCTGTCGCCGTTGCGCAACCACCGTGCCGCGACGACGCGCGGCAGGCCGGTCGTGATCACCCGGGGCTCCCCGACGCCGGTGGGTATCAGGCGCACCTCTTTCGCCGCCACGGTCAGCGCGAAGCGGCCATCCGGGGAGAGGGCATTGGCCCAGCCATCCTGCACCCGCACCGGAGCCGATCCGTCGACGGTCCTGAGATACGTGGCGTTGCTCGTTGACTCGCTTCCGCTGCACTCCGTGGGCGCGGCGAAGAGCAGGGCGCGGCCGTCCGGGGTGAGGTCGATCGGAAACGAGTAGCCTCTCCAGGAGAGCTCGCTCTCCGCTTCGCCGCCCGCCCCCCACCGACGCATGCCGGCCTGGGCCTGGTTCTGGGCCACGAGGGCCTCGCCCTGCGGGGAGAGGTCGTGGATGTCCATCGCCGCCGGCGCCTCGAACAGGATGCGTCGCCGGCCTCCGAGGTCGACCGCATGGAGGGATCCCGTCGTTCCCGCGCAGGGTCGAACGGCCGCGAACCAGATCTCCCGGCCGTCCGCGGACCACGTGAGGTCGTAAGCGTCCTGCCACTCGTCGACGAGGACGGAGTGCCGGCCCGAGCGGTCCACGACGGCCAACGACACTCTGCCGATGCCAGGGAAGTCGAAGAAGGCCACCCTTTCACCGTCGGGCGAGACCCGCGGGAACCAGAGGTTGCCGACCGTCTCGTGAAGGACGCGCCCCAAGGGGTACTCGAGCCGCTGCGTGCCTGGCCCTTCCCTCACCACGGCGAGCGAACGCCCATCGGGCGCAAAATCGGCTCCCCACACGTCTTCGGCCAGCTCCCGCGGCGCGCCCCCGCCCGCAGGAACCACGGCCAGGGTGCCCTTCTTCCAGGAAGAGTTGTGGGCCGATCGCTTCACGAGCAAGACGGCGATCTGGCCGTCCCGGGCCACGGAGAGAAGGTCCGCATTCTCGAGCGGGAGCGGAAGCTCACTCCCCCCGGGACGCGTCTGGTAGACACGGAACGGCTGCCCCTCCCAGGGGGCTCCGTAGTACACCGTCTTCCCGTCCGGGCCGAACCGGGCGGTGACGATCGGTCCGCGGCGGAACGTCAGGCGCTTGAAGGACGGCCGGGGCGGCGCATCGAGACCCCGCCGCCGACCGGCAAGGTAGCCGAGGGCGCCCGCCGCCGCCGCAGGCAGGGCGACGGCTCCCCAGGAGAGGAAGCGCCGACGGCCCACTTTCGTCGTCTCGGCGGCCACGGCGGTGCTCGAGTCTCCTGACACCGCCTCGAGCGCGAAGGCCACGTCGCGCGCCGACTGGAACCGCTCGGCCGGGCTCTTCTCCAGGCAGCGGCGGACCGTGCGCTCGAGAACCGCCGGGATCGGCCGGCCCGTTCCCGAGAGCGACGGTGGGTCCTCCCGCAGGATCGCCGTCAGCGTCTCCGCCGACGTCGGCCGCTCGAATGCCCGGCGTCCCGTCAGCATCTCATAGAGGACGCAGCCGAGGGCGAACACGTCCGATCGATGGTCGGCCGCCAGGCCCTGCACCTGCTCCGGCGACATGTAGCCGACCGTACCGAGCACGACACCAGGCGCCGTGTCGCGCGTGAGCGTCTGGACCTCGCTCGCCACTGGCCCGCTCGGCGTCTCCTGGCGGGCGAGGCCGAAATCCAGGATCTTGACCTGACCGTCGGCCGTCACGAACACGTTCTCCGGCTTGAGGTCCCGGTGGACGATCCCCTTCTCGTGGGCAGCGGCGAGGCCCCGGGCGATCTGGACCGCCTGCTCGATGGCTTTCCGCACAGGCAGCGGTCCCCGCCGCAGCGCCGCGCGCAGGGTTTCCCCTTCGAGCAGCTCCGTGACGGTGTAGACCGTTCCCTCCTCCTCGCCGAAGTCGTGGAGGGCGACGATGTTCGGGTGGCTCAGGGCGGCGACTGCGCGGGCCTCGCGCTGGAATCGTGCCAGTCGGTCGGGGTCGCGAGCGAAGGCTTCGGGGAGGACCTTGACAGCGACGTCGCGGCCGAGGCGCGTGTCCCGTGCACGGAAGACCTCGCCCATGCCCCCCGCGCCGAGGGGTGACACGATCTCGTAAGGCCCGAGGCGTCGTCCAGGAGGGAGAGTCAGAGGGGCCTCCGGAGAGTCCGCTTGATTCTAGACCGGGTTCCTCCACTCGTCCTCGACGAACTCAGGTCGGCCACGCCCGGTCCTGCGAGGCGCGCGGTCACTTCCCTTGAAGCGACTCGACGTACTTGGCGAGACTTTCGAAGCGCAGGCGGCTCGCGGAGTCGTCGGGGTAGAGGCTCCCGAACAGATAGGACCACAGCGGCATGTCGTCGGCGACGCCTTTCCGGACCACGACCGGATTCCAGTCCTCGTCGAGGTGCGTCGCGCCACCGGACCGATCTCCCATGATGTAGCGGGTGACGGCGAGCCGCGAGAAGCTTCCACTGTTTCGCTCCGCGATCCGGGTCAGATCGGCGGGACGCGTCTTCAGGCCAGCGGCCAGCTCTCCGTCGCCCTTTCCGCCCTTGCCGTGGCATTGGACGCAGTAAGCGCGGTAGAGATCGATGCCCTTGGTGGAGGCGATTGGGCGCAAGCGGAGCTTCAAGCGCTTGGCGTCTTCGGCTTGGACGGTCAGACCCTGCGAAGCGAGCAGGGCCAGTGCCAGCACAGCCCCCGCCGAGCGCGTCGCGGCTCCGAAGGTGCCGCGCACGCCCCGTACCTGGGCCGCATTGGACATCACACACCTCCCTCTTGCGCTGAGGAGACGTGGCTCCTCATCTCTTTTCGCGAGATGTCGAGCGGCTTCACCCTACGCCCGGATTCCGATGCAGTCAATGGCCGCTGGCAGGCTGCAGGCTTGGCAGGCTTCTCTGGAGCCCCTTCACGGCACGCTACGAAGCCCCGGGCTGGGTCGCGAGGAGGCGCCGGACCTCCTCCCGCCCGAGCTCGCGCCACTCGCCGGGGGCCAGGTCGCCGAGACCGAGCCGCCCGATGCGGACGCGCACGAGCTCGAGGACCTCGTGGCCCACCGCCGCGCCCATGCGGCGCACCTGGCGGTTCTTGCCCTCGGTGAGGACGATCTCGAGCCAGGTCGAGCCCTTCGGGGCGGATCGGGCGGGCGAAGCCCCCCGCGGGGTGCCGAGGAGGCGAACCTTCGCCGGCCGCGTCACCGAGCCGTCGCCGAGCGGCACGCCCTCGCGCAGCGCGCGGAGCGCCTCGCCGTCCGGAACGCCGGCCACACGCGCGTGGTAGGTCTTCGGGACGTGGTGCCCGGGAGAGGTCAGGCGCTCCCCGAGGCGGTGGTCGTTGGTGAGGATCAGGAGCCCGGACGTGTCGCGGTCGAGGCGGCCCACCGGGAAGACCCACCCCGGCACGCCGGGGCACCCGCCGGGGCGAGCCGGCCCACGTCTCCGAGGGCGTCGTAGACGGTGGCCCGCCCGCCAGGGTCCGCGCGCGTGGTGACGAAGCCCACCGGCTTGTGGAAGGCGATGACGACACGGGGCGTCCCGTCGCCCACGCGCCGGCCGTCCACCGCGACCCGGTCGCGGCGAGGATCGATCCGGCGGGAAGGCGAGCGCTCGACGGCGCCGTCGACGCGCACGCGGCCGTCCGCGATCCACCGCTCCGCCTCGCGGCGCGAGCACACCCCGAACTTGGAGAGGGCGCGGGCGAGCGAGACGGCGCCCGCCGGCCTCAGGCCGGGCTCGGGCGGTCGCCGAGGGCGAACGTCATCTCGCCTTCGCACGCGAGCTTCCCGTCCACGAGGGCCCGGCCCCGGAGGCTCCCCATCTTGCTGCGCAGGCGGATCACCTCGCCCTCGAGGATCACCTGGTCCCCGGCGACGACCGGGCGGCGGTAGCGCACCCGGTCGATGCCCATGAAGTAGACGAGGCGCGAGCGGTTCTCGGGCTTCGACAGGATGAGGACGGCGCCGGCCTGGGCCATGGCCTCGGTCAGGATCGAGGCGGGCATCGTCGGCACGCCGCCGGGGCCGGCGATGAAGTAGCGCTCGTTCGAGGTGACGTTCTTGACGCCCACGATGCGCCGGTCGGTCTCCAGCTCGAGGATGCGGTCCACGAGGAGGAAGGGGGAGCGGTGGGGCAGGATCGCCTTGATGTCCTCGATCTCGAGGGGCAGCTTCAGCGGGGCGTCGCTCATGGATGGGCCAGTGTACACCGCGCGCGACGGGGCGCGCGGGAGGCGGCGTGCTAGCATGCCGCGTGCCCGCGCCGCCCGGCGTGAAGACGGGCCCGCCCCTCCCGGGCGAGCTCCTCGCCGACCTCCTTGCCCTCGTCGGGGAGATCAACGCCGTGCTCGATCCCGACGAGCTCCTTCCCGCGATCGCCCGCAAGCTGCGGCGGATCGTGGACTACCGGATCCTCGACATCTTCCTGCCCGACCCCGAGGGGTTCCTGGCCCCCGCCCACGTCGAGGGCTACGACCTCGAGCTGGCCTCCCGCTTCCGGGTGCGTCCGGGCGAGGGGATCGTGGGGGCGGCCGCCGCGTCGCGGGAGCCGGTGTTCGTGCCCGACGTGTCGGCTGACCCGCGCTACATCTCCTTCTTCCCGGGGGTCGTGGCCGAGCTCGCGATCCCGCTCGTGAGCAAGGACCACCTGGTGGGCGTCCTCAACATCGAGGGTCCCGCCGCCTCTCCCTTCACCCCCGCGGCGCGCACGGCGCTCCAGGTCCTGGCCGGGCACCTCGCGGTGGCGATCGAGAACGCGACGCTCTACCGCGAGACGCGGTGGTACGCGGGGCTCCTCGCGACGCTCTACGAGATCGGCAAGGAGACGGCCTCGATCCTCGACCTCGACGAGCTGCTGCAGCGGCTGGCCGAGATCGTCAAGCGCGTGATCGACTACGAGATGTTCGGCATCCTCCTGCTCGACGAGGAGCGGGACGAGCTCGTGCTCCGCAAGGCCGTCAACTTCGGCCCCGCCAAGGAGCGGAGCCGCATCGCGGTCACCGAGGGCCTGTGCGGCGCCGCGGTGCGGTCGCGGGCAGCCCGTCCTCGTGGGCGACGTGCGGAAGGACCCGCGCTACGTCAGCCTCGTGCCCGAGACCCGCTCCGAGCTCGTCGTGCCGCTCGTCCACAAGGACCGGGTGATCGGGGTCCTCGACCTCGAGTCGCCGGTGCTCGACCGCTTCACCGAGAGGCACGTGAAGGTGCTCACCCCGCTGGCGAGCCAGGTCGCGGGGGCGGTCGAGAACGCGCGGCTCTACGCCGAGATCCGGAAGAACGAGGACCGGCTGGGGCGGGAGCTCCGGATCGCCCAGGAGATCCAGCACGCTCTCTTCCCGGAGGGCTCCCCCTCGGGCTCCGGCTGGGAGGCCTCGGCCCACTTCCGCCCCGCCCGAGAGCTCGGGGGCGACCTCTACGACTTCTACGACATGGGCGGGGGGCTCCTCGGGGTCGCCACCGGCGACGTGGCCGGAAAGGGAGTCCCGGCCGCGCTCTACGCGGCGTTCGCCTCGGGCACGATCCGCGCGCGCGCCTTCGAGCGACGGGCGCCCGCCGACCTGATGCAGCGGGTCAACCGCACGCTCCGCCGGCGGGGCATCGAGGGCCTCTTCTGCACCCTCGCCTACGCACTCTTCGACTTCCAGGACCGCTCGCTGCGCCTCGCGAACTCCGGCCTGCCGCACCCCTTCCACTACCGGGCGGCTGACGATGCGGGCGGCGCCGCTCGACGTCTCCGGGCTTCCCCTCGGGACCTTCGACGGGGTCAACTACGACGAGGTACGGTGGAGCTCGCGAAGGGGGATGTGGTCGTTTTCTATACGGACGGCCTCGTCGAGGCCCGCCGGGGCCGGGAGGAGTATGGGCCGGAACGGCTGCTCCTTGGGCTCGAGAGCCACGCGGCGCTCCCCGCCACCGAGCTCGGGGAGAGGCTCCTCTCGGACCTCGAGGGCTTCCTCGGGGACGAAAGCCCCGCCGATGACGTCACCCTCATCGTCGTCAAGGTGCTATGAACAAATGACTTCCGCCGTTCTGCGCGAAGGTGAGCGAGATCACAATTGGTTCCGGGGAGACCGCTATACTTCCTGTTTCGAGCGCGAAACGAGCCCATTTGTTGAAGAAGACCGCTGGTGTCGTGGCGCTGGCCGCCCTCCCGGCCTCCGTCCCCGGGCAGGTGCTCTCCTTCTCGGCGCGGAGCGACCTCGTGGTGTTTTCCGCCACCGCGGTGGACGGCAAGGGCCGGCCGGTCACCGACCTCCGGCGCGAGGATTTCCGTGTCTTCGAGGAGGGGCGGGTCCAGGCGATCGCCCACTTCCACGGGGGGCGGGGCCTGCCGGCCCGGGTCCTCCTGCTCGTGGACGCGAGCGGCAGCATGAGCGAGGAGGGGAAGGTCGCGAACGCCCGGTGGGCGGCCGGGCAGATCCTCGACGCGCTCGGCCCCGAGGACCAGGTGGCGCTGGCCGGCTTCGACAGCCGCTACTGGGGCGTCGTGGCCTTCACCCGCGACCGCGAAGCCATCCGCAAGGGGCTCGAGTCCGATCACGCCGTTCGGCTCGACGGCGCTCCACGACGCCCTCGACAAGGCCGCGCGCGACATCGCGAGCCACGGGGAAGGGACGGCGCGCGGTCGTCGTCCTGACCGACGGGGTGGACACCTCGAGCCAGAAGACGCCCGACGAGGTGATCGCGCGCTCGCGCGCCCTCGACGTCCCGATCTACGCGGTCTCCGTCGTCTCCCCGCTCGACGACCCGGCCTCCGACTCCTTCGCCGGGAAGAAGGGGGCCGGGCAGGCGGCCGCCGCCACCGAGACGCTCGCCCGCTACGCCGAGCTCTCCGGGGGCACCGCGTTCCGCGTGAGCAACCCCGCGGCGCTGCGCCTCGCCGCCGACCGGATTGCCGGCGAGCTCAAGCACCAGTATCGTCTCGGGTGGGACCCGCCGTCGGGCCCCTCCCGCTTCCGCCGCGTCGTGGTGCAGTCGACCCGCAAGGGGGTCACCGTGCGCACCCGGAGCGGCTACGTGCCGCCGTCATGAGTCGTTTCACGGCGGCCGGGTCGGAGTCCCTCCCCCGGCCGTTTCGACAAGGAGGCCATCGAGTGAGAACCGTGATCGTGCCGCTTCTGGCGGCGAGTGTCGCTCTCGCGGGCTGTGCCAAGAAGTCCTACGTGCAGCGCGAGGTGAGCGAGGTCAACAAGAAGGTGGACGCCGTCTCCGTCGAGGTGGAGAAGACCCAGCAGCGCGTCCAGCAGAACGAGGTCCGCATCGACTCCGTGGACAAGTCGGCCCAGTCCGGGATCAGCGAGGCCAAGGGCTCGGCCCAGGCCGCGATGTCGAAGGCCCAGGATGCCGAGAAGGCCGCCAAGGGCAAGCTCATCTACACGGTCACCCTGTCGAACGACAAGGTGCGCTTCCCGGTGAACAAGGCCGAGATCAGCGACGAGGCCAAGGCGCTGATCGACGAGGCCGTGGCTCCGCTCGTCCAGGCGAACCGGGGAGTCTGGTTCGAGATCGAGGGCCACACCGACAACACCGGCGACGCCGCCTACAACTTCAAGCTGGGCGAGGAGCGGGCCATGGCGGTGCGCGACTACATCGCGAAGAAGCACGGCATCGCCCTCAACCGGCTGAACGTCATCTCCTACGGCGAGGAGAAGCCGGTCGCCGAGAACAAGACCCGCGAGGACCGGGCGCAGAACCGCCGGGTCGTGATCCGCATCCTGGAGTAGGGCGAAAGGGCCGTATCGGCCTCGGGGCCAGTACGGGTCCCGGGGCCCCTTGTTGTCTCGCGAGGGACAGGCCCTCCAGCCCCCGGACCCCTGGTCGGCGGAACAGCCGGAATGCCGGCACCCCTCCGGCCGTATCATTCCCGGAGGTGATGGGTCACTCTGCGCGTCCCCCGTCGGCCGACCCGGAGCCGGACGAGACGTTCCTCCTGGCCCGAGCGCGGCAGGGGGACCTCGCGGCCTTCGAGACGGTCGTGAGGCGGTACCAGCGCCGCGTGTACGGGGTGGCCCTGCGGATCGTGCGCGCCCACGACGTGGCGGACGACGTGGCCCAGGAGGCGTTCGTGCGGTCCTGGCGGTCGCTCGACCGCTTCGAGCTCGGGCGGCCGTTCGGCCCCTGGGTGTGCCGCATCGCCGCGAACCTCGCGGTGAACCACGTGCGCTCCCCGCGCGCGCGCGAGGAGGGCCTGCCCGACGGCCACGCGGAGACGCCGTCCCCGGATCCCGGCCCTCTCGGGGCCGTGCTCGACGCGGAGGCGCGGCGCGTCCTCGACGAGGCGGTGGCGGCGCTCGGTCCCGAGCAGCGCGCGGTCTTCGTCCTGCGGACGGTGGAGGAGATGTCGTACGAGGAGATCGCGGAGGCGCTCGGCATCAGCCCGGGCACGGTGATGAGCCGGCTCTTCCGCGCGCGCGAGCGCCTCGCGTCGGCACTCGCTCCCTACCTGGGGGCCGCGGGCGCCCGGCGAAGGACGGGACGCGGATGAGCGGCCACGAGCGGGAGCGCCTCTCGGCGTACCTCGACCGGGAGCTGCCCCCGGACGAGAGCGCCGCGGTCGAAGCGCATCTCGCCGCCTGCCCCGAGTGCACGGCATTCCTCGCCGAGCTGGCGGCGGTGGACGAGGCCGCGGCCTCGCTTCCCGCCGAGCCTCCGGTGGGCTACTTCGACACCTTCCCGGCCCGCGTGCGGGCCCGGCTCGAGCCTCGCCAGGCCGCACCCCGGGGGCGCCGCGTGCCGGCCTGGACGTGGGCCGCCGCGGCCGCGTTGTTGCTGGCCGTAGTCACGCCGCTGACGCTGCGGCAGCTCCGCCCGGCGTCCACCGCCCCGCTGCCCCCTGGCCCGTTGCCTGAGCCGAAGCGGGCGGAAGGGTCGCGCCAGTCGGAGCCTCCATCGACGCCTGCTTTCCGGCCGCTGCCGCGCGGGAAGGGCGTGCCGGCTCCCGCGCCCACGCCGGCGGCACTCCCCGCCGCCCCAGCCGTGGCGCCAGCTCCCGTCCCGGCCGCCGCTCCACCGGAGAAGGCGGAGGCCGACTTCGCCCGGGAGCCCGTGCCCCTGTCGCCGGCTCCCGCCCAGGCCGTCGTCGCGCGAGACGCAGCCGCGCGGGCTCCGGCGGGCAACATGGCCGAGGAGGGCGTCGCGGCCCGCGCCGGGGAACGCCCGCGTGTAGCGACCGCGGAATCGCCGGACGAGTCCAGAGCACCGGCGGTATCGGCGGGTAAGGCGGGTCTCGCCGGCGGCGTGTCGGAGGAGGGACCGTCCGAGGACGCGTTCCGGCGGCTCGAGGCGGTGCGGCCCCGATCGGCCGCGGAGTGGCGCGGCCTGCGCGAGGCGTGGAACGCGTTCGCCGCGTCGCAGCCCGACCGCCTCCGGGCGGACGAGGCGCGGGTCCGGGCGATCGAGGCGGGCCGTGAGGCGTGGCGGTCGAGCGGCCGCCCCGACGACGAGACGGCCTTCCGCCGCGACGCCGCCGGCTACCTCGAGCGGAACGACGCCCTTCAGAAGGACCGCGTGAAGCGGCTCGTGCCGGAGCGCCGTCAGCCCTGAAGGGTCAGGAGGATCGGCCGCGATCCTGCAGCCGGCTGTGCCGGACGCCGTAGCTGAAGTAGAGGACGATCCCGATCACCAGCCAGACCCCGAAGCGAACCCAGGCCGTCGTCGGCAGGCCGCGCATCACGTAGAGGCAGCCCATCGCCCCGAGCGGCGCCACCAGCCACACCAGCGGAGCGCGGAAGGGCCGCGGCCGCTCCGGCTCCCGGATGCGCAGCGCGAGCACCCCGAGGCACACGATCAGGAAGGCGAACAGCGTCCCGATGTTGGTGAGGTCGTAGGCCTCGTCGCGGCCGAGCACCGAGGAGGCGAGCGCCACGACCACCCCGGTCGCGATGGTGGTCACGTGGGGCGTCCTGTACCTCGGGTGGACCGAGCGGAACCACGCGGGGAGCAGACCGTCCCGGCTCATGGAAAAGAAGATCCTCGGCTGGCCGAGCTGGAACACGAGGAGCACCGCGGTCATGGAGATGATGGCGCCGAGGGAGATGAAGGCCTGGCCCCAGGTGATGCCGGCCACCTCGAAGGCCTTGGCCAAGGGGTCCGACCCCTTGAGCTGCTGGTAGGGGACGAGGCCGGTCGCCACCACCCCCACGATCGCGTAGACGACCGTGCAGATGCCGAGCGAGCCGAGGATCCCGATCGGCATGGCGCGCTGAGGGTCTTTCGTCTCCTCGGCCGCGGTCGAGACGGCATCGAAGCCGATGTAAGCGAAGAACACGATGGCGGCGCCCTGGTGGATGCCGGTCCAGCCGTTCGGGGCGAAGGGCGTCCAGTTCCGGGGGTCGATGTAGAACGCGCCCACCCCCACGAAGACCGCCAGCACCGCGAGCTTGAGGATCACCATGGCGTTGTTCACCCTGGCGCTCTCCTTGATCCCGATCACGAGCAGCCAGGTGATGAAGCCCACGATCACCGCCCCCGGCACGTTGACCGCGACGTGGTGACCGAGGACGATCGGCAGCTCCGGGAGGCGCTGGGGGTAGGCGATCATGACGTCCCGGTAGCTGGTGGAGAGCCAGTAGGGGAAGTGGATCCCGAAGACGCGCAGGAGCGAGGTGAAGTAGTCGGACCAGGCGACGGCCACCGCGGCGTTGCCCACCGCGTACTCCAGGATCAGGTCCCAGCCGATGATCCAGGCCACGATCTCGCCGAGGGTGGCGTAGGCGTACGTGTAAGCGCTGCCGGCGATGGGGATCATCGAGGTCAGCTCCGCGTAGCACAGCCCGGCCAGGGCGCACACCGCCCCCAGCAGGATGAAGGAGAGCACGAGCGCGGGGCCGGCGCCGTAGCGGGTGACGGTGCCGTCGGCGGCGACTTCGCCCACCGCGGCGGTGCCGATGGCCGAGAAGATGCCGGCCCCGATCACGGCTCCGATGCCGAGCATGACGAGGTCGAAGGCGTTCAGGGTCCGCTTCAGCCCATGGACGCCTTCCGCCTCCGCCAGCGTGGCCTGCAGGTCGGCGACGCTCTTGGTGCGCAGCAGCGAGCTCAAGCGCCCTCCCGGAAGCGGCTTCCCTGGAAAGTACGCATCCTAGCATGGCGGGGCCGGCGGCACTCGCGAGCTTTACTCGACTAGAATGGGACTTTTCTCGAGGAGGAGCGACTCCACGCCATGCTGGTGGTGATGCGTCAGGGGGCGACGGAAGACGACGTCCTGGGCGTCGTGCGCGCGGTCGAGGCGCGCGGCTTCAAGGCGCACCCGATCCCGGGGGCGCAGAGGACGGCCATCGGCATCACCGGCAACCGCAGTGCGGTGGACCGGCCGGTCTTCGAGAGCCTACCCGGCGTCCTCGAGGTCATCCCGGTGACCCACGCGTACAAGCTCGTCTCCCGCGAGGTGAAGCCGGAGGACACGATCGTGCGGGTGGGGGACGTGGCGGTGGGCGGCCGGGAGTTCGTGGTGGCGGCCGGACCCGTGCGCGGTCGAGTCGCTCGAGCAGACGCTCACCGTGGCGCGGGGAGTCAAGGCGGCGGGGGCGCGGCTGCTGCGCGGCGGCGCCTTCAAGCCGCGCACGAGCCCGTACGCCTTCCAGGGCCTCGGCGAGGAGGGGCTCCGGATCCTCGCCGCCGCCCGCGAGGAGACCGGGCTCCCCGTGGTGACCGAGGCCCTCGACGTCGAGGGGGTCGACCTCGTGGAGCGCTACGCCGACGCGATCCAGGTGGGCGCGCGCAACATGCAGAACTTCTCGCTCCTCCGGCGTTGCGGCAAGGCGCGAAAGCCGGTGCTCCTGAAGCGCGGCCTCGCCGCGACGCTCGAGGAGTTCCTGATGTCGGCCGAGTACGTCCTCGCCGAGGGGAACTACCAGGTGATCCTCTGCGAGCGCGGGGTGCGGACCTTCTCCGACTTCTCCCGCAACACGCTCGACCTCGCGGTGGTGCCGGCGGTGAAGGTGCTCTCGCACCTGCCGATCCTGGTGGACCCCTCGCACGGCACGGGGCGGCGGGACAAGGTGGCGCCGATGTCCCGGGGGGCGGCGGCGGTGGGGGCGGACGGGCTCATCGTCGAGGTCCACCACGACCCCGACACCGCTCTCTCCGACGGCCCGCAGTCGATCACCCCCGACGCCTTCGCCGCCCTCGTGCGCGAGCTGCGCCAGATCGCCCCGGTCCTCGGCCGGACGCTGTAGCAGCCGTCCGCCGACCCGCCGACCAGGACGTCGCGGCCGAGAGCTACCCCGCCCGGCGCCACCGGCGCGGGGCGCGCGGGAGCGGCGGAATTCGATGGCCACGGCCGGATCAATCGAGCCTGATGAGCTGGCGCTCGAGAAGGCGGGCGAAGATGAGCATCGCCTCCTCCTCGCGCATCGGGCAGAGCTTGAGGATCGACTGCACGTCCCACTGCCCGTTGACGCGGGAGAGCACGAAGCCCTCGTGGGGGTCGAGGTTCTGCTTCGTGAGGGTGGGGAGGTCGACCGCGAGGGACGGCACCTTGTCGCGGGGGATGGCGTGGAGTTGCCGCTCGCGTTGCCGCGCCTCCATCGCCG
Organism: uncultured Acidobacteriota bacterium; assembly: GCA_963697835.1. Taxonomy (GTDB): domain Bacteria; phylum Acidobacteriota; class Vicinamibacteria; order Fen-336; family Fen-336; genus DATBSL01. Next base: position 235,443 of record CAVOPG010000005.1, read on the forward strand.
CGATGAGGCCCTTCTTGGCGTTCTGGTTCAGGCGGTCGACGGCGAGGACGTCCTCGTAGGCCTTGAGGGCGCCGTCGTAGCGCTTCTCCTGCAGGCGCTGGTAGGCGAGGGCGAGGAGGGCCTGGATGGCCCCCACCGGGTCCGCGGCCTCGGGCTCCGCCCGCACCTCGCCGACCGCGACGATCCCCCGGGAGTGGAGGTCGAAGACGAGGGCGGCGGCCTCGAACTCGGAGCGCCGCAGCTCCAGGCTCATCTCGGCGAGGCTCTTGCCGGCCGCGGCGAGGCCGAGCACGTGCTTCTCCACGGTGTCGGCTCCCGCCGGCGGGGGGCCGTTGACCTTGAAGGTCGTCGCCATGTTGGGGAAGACGGCACGGATTCGCTGCCACTCGTCGACCCGGCGGATGCCCTCGAGGATCACCGGGGTCACCAGGGACTCGAAGGTGATCAGGATGTTCTCGGGAAACTCGCCCTCCCGGAACTCGAACTGGCCGGAGGGCCAGAGGAAGAGGTCGTACACCGTCTCCTCGGCCTTGGCCTTGAGCGCGCGCCGGAGGTCGTCCTCGGCGAGCACCCCGTCCGCGACGAGGATCGAGCCGAGGAGGCGACCTTTCTCCTCCTGGGCGAGGAGAACCCGGAAGAGCTGCTCCTCGGTCACGAGCCGCAGGCGGATCAGGAACTGGCCGAGCGATTCGCGGGGGTCGTTCGACCAGGAGGAGAAGATGTTGCCCTCGCGCAGGATGATGCGCTTCTGCACGGAGCGACGCTCGACGTGCAGGGTGCCCGTCTTGCGGCCCGAGGCAATCCATTGCAGGACGTCGGGCAGGGCCATCGTCCGCAGGTCGCCGCGGAGGCTCATTGGTTCAGCGGCGAGGGAAGAGCTTCAGCTCTCGTCCCAGGAGAGGTCCCAGAAGAGGTAGTCGCGCCAGCTTTCGGGCGCGCGGTGGACGCCGAGGCTCAGCGTCAGGTGCGGGAGTGAGGGCGGGCGGCGCGGGCGACGGACGAGGCGCAGCCCCGCCTGCTCGGGCAGGAGGTCGCCCTTGCGGCGGTTGCAGGGTATGCAGCACGTGACGATGTTCTCCCACTCCTTGCGCCCGCCCCGGGCGACCGGGATCACGTGGTCGAAGGTGAGCTGGGAAGGCGGGAAGCGGTCGCCGCAGTACTGGCAGGTGTGGTCGTCGCGCGCGTACACGTTCGCACGGGAGAACGGCACGTCGGCGAAGGAGCGTTTCATACGGACGTGACGGAGGAGGCGAAGCACCGAAGGGAGCCTCACCCGGACCGTGACGCCCCGGATCTCCCGGTCGTAGACGGCGATGACCTCGACCTTGCCCTGGAAGAGGAGGGTGATCGCTTTTTGCCACGGTACGACCCTCAGGGGTTCGTAAGTGGCGTTGAGAACGAGCGTCTGGTCCATATGCAGCGATCAGACTCAGATTCTCCGTTCACCCCCGGATGCTGTCAAGGACGCGGGAGCGTGGCCCGCGGCCCCCGCCGTGCAGAAGTCCCGTGCTATCTGCGGGTTGACGCCGGCGCCGGGAACAAACCCGCCGGAGCACCCGCTCAGCGCTGCACGCGGGCCGAGCCGCCCTTCATCACCCGCTCCACCTCGGCGAGGCTCGCCATCGTGGTGTCGCCGGGCGTCGTCATGGCGAGCGCCCCGTGGGCGGCGCCGCAGTCGACCGCCCACTGCGGGTCCTTCCCCGCCAGGAAGCCGTAGATGAGGCCGGAGGCGAAGGAGTCGCCGCCGCCCACGCGGTCCCAGATCTCGAGCGCGTCGTGGGCGCGCGACCGGTGGAGACGCCCTTCCGTGTAGAGCACGGCCGCCCAGTCGTTGACGGAGGCCGACCGCACGTTGCGCAGCGTGGTCGCCACCACCTGGAAGTTCGGGAAGGCGGCGACGGCCTTCTCGATCATCTTCTGGAAGTTGCGCCGGGTCGAGGGCCGAGAGGTTCTCGTCGAGGCCCTCGACCTCGAAGCCGAGGGCGGCGGTGAAGTCCTCCTCGTTGCCGAGCATCACGTCGACGTAGGCGGCGAGCTCGCGGTTCACCTCCTGCGCGCGCTTCTTCCCGCCGATCGACTTCCAGAGCGACGCGCGGTAGTTGAGGTCGTAGGAGACGATGGTGCCGTGCTTCTTCGCCGCCGCCATCGCCTCCCTCGCCACGAGGGGCGTCGTCTCGGAGAGGGCGGCGAAGATCCCGCCGGTGTGGAACCAGCGGGCGCCCTCCCTCCCGAAGAGCGGCGTCCCAGTCGACGTCGCCCGGCTTCATCTGCGAGGCGGCGGTGTGGCCGCGGTCCGAGCAGCCCACCGCCGCGCGCACGCCGAAGCCGCGCTCGGTGAAGTTGAGCCCGTTGCGCACGGTGCGGCCGACGCCGTCGTCGGGCACGAAGCGGACGTAGCTCTGGTCGACGCCGCCCTGGTAGAGGAGGTCCTGGAGCAGCCGGCCCACCGGGTTGTCGACGAAGGCGGTGACGACGGCGGTGCGCAGGCCGAAGCAGCGCTTCAGGCCGCGGGCGACGTTGTACTCGCCGCCGCCCTCCCAGACCTGGAACGTGCGGGCGGTGTGGATGCGGGTGTCGCCGGGGTCGAGGCGGAGCATCACCTCGCCGAGGCTGACGAGGTCGAAGCGGCAGGCCGACGCGGGCTTGAGGTTCAGGGCCATGGCCCGGCGACGGTATCGCCGCCTCGGTGAGCGTGTCAACGACCTCGGGTGTCAATGAGCCGTCAGACGAGGAGCATCGCGTCGCCGTAGGAGTAGAAGCGGTAGCGTTTCCGCACGGCCTCCGCGTAGGCGGCGAGGACGAGCTCGCGCCCGGCGAAGGCGCACACCAGGAGGAGGAGCGACGAGCGGGGCAGGTGGAAGTTCGTGACCAGGGCGTCGACGGCCCGGAAGCGGAAGCCGGGGAGGATCACGAGGGCGGTCGCCCCTTCGCCGGGCCGGAGGCGGCCCGCGGGGTCCAGGGCCGACTCGAGGGCGCGGGTGGCGGTGGTGCCGATCGCGACGACTCGGCGCCCTTCCTCGCGGGCACGGCCGACCGCGGCGGCGGTGTCCTCGGGGACGAGGAAGCGCTCGGGGTCCACGCGGTGCGCGCGCACGTCGTCGACCTCGACGGGGCGGAAGGTGCCGGGGCCCACGTGCAGGACGACCTCCGCGCGCTCGATTCCGCGGGCGCGGAGACGCTCGAGGAGCTCCGGCGTGAAGTGCAGGCCGGCCGTGGGAGCCGCCACGGAGCCCGGCTCGCGGGCGTAGACGGTCTGGTAGCGCTCCCGATCCGAAGGCGCGTCCGGGCGGTGGATGTAAGGGGGCAGAGGCACGTGGCCGTGGCGCTCGAGCGCCTCCTCCCACGCGAGACCGTCGAGAAGGAGGCGGACGCGACGGGTGGGTCCCGGGCTCGTGGCCGCCTCGGCGCCGGTGGCGGGCGGCTCCACGCGGACCCGGAAGCCGGCCGCGATCTCGACGATGGCCCCCGGCCGGAGGCGCCGCCCCGGTCGGACGAGGGCGTCCCACGTGTCTTTTCCGTGCCGTCGGACGAGGAGGATCTCGGCGGCGCCGCCTCCCTCGCGACGGCCCAGGAGGCGGGCGGGAAGAACTCGGCTGCGGTTGGTGACGAGGAGGTCGCCCGGGCGGAGGAGCTCCGGGAGGTCCGAGAAGGCCCGGTGGGAGATGGACCCGGACGTGCGCTCGAGGACGAGCAGTCGCGAGGCGTCGCGCGCGGCGAGCGGCTCCTGCGCGACGAGCTCCGGAGGCAGCTCGAAGTCGTAGGCGGCGATCTCGTGCGGCAAGGGATGAAGCGGCAGCTTCGTCAGAAGAGCTTCTTCTGGGGGCCGTTGGGCGGCCGCGAGTCGGGCACGGCCAGGCCGAGGTGCTCGTACGCCCGGCGGGTGGCGGTGCGGCCACGCGGCGTGCGGTCGAGGAAGCCGTGCTGGAGGAGGTAGGGCTCGTAGATGTCCTCGATCGCGTCGGGCTCCTCGCTGATCGCCGCCGCGAGCGCGTTCACCCCGACCGGCCCGCCCCCGAACTTCTGGATGATGGTGAGGAGGAGCCGCCGGTCCACCTCGTCGAAGCCGTGCGCGTCGACCTCGAGGAGAGAGAGCGCGTCGCGCGCGACGGCGGCGTCGATCGCGCCCCCCGCCCGGACCTGGGCGAAGTCGCGCACCCGGCGCAGGAGGCGATTGGCCACGCGCGGGGTCCCGCGGCTGCGGCCCGCGATCTCGGCGGCGCCCGCCTCGTCGATCGGGACGCCGAGGATGCGGGCGGAGCGCGTGAGGATGAGGCGGAGGTCGGCCTCGGTGTAGAAGTCGAGCCGGTGGACGATCCCGAAGCGGCCGCGGAGCGGCGCCGTGAGCAGCCCGGCGCGGGTGGTCGCCCCGATCAGGGTGAACGGCTTGAGGGGGATCTTCATGGAGCGGGCCCCGGGCCCGGTGCCGATCATGAGGTCGAGGCTGTAGTCCTCGAGCGCCGGGTAGAGGATCTCCTCGACCTTCGCGTCGAGACGGTGGATCTCGTCCACGAAGAGGATCTCGCGCTCGTCGAGGGCCGTGAGCAGCGCCGCCAGGTCCCCGGCTCGCTCGATGACCGGCCCCGCGGTGCCCTTGATCGGCACGCCGAGCTCGTTCGCGATCACGTGGGCGAGGCTCGTCTTGCCGACGCCGGGCGGGCCGAAGAGGAGGATGTGGTCGATGGCCTCTCCGCGCCCGCGCGCCGCCTCGATGGCCACCCGCAGGTTCGCGATCACCTGGGGCTGGCCGACGTACTCGTCGAGCCGGCGCGGGCGGAGGGAGACCTCGAACCCGAGGTCGTCGTCGATGGGCCGTCCGGTGACGAGGCGGTCGTTCACGGGGACTAGTCTATCGCCCCGACAGGATGCGCAGGGTCCGCCTCAGGATGTCCTCGAAGCGGCCGGCGCCGTCGTCCCGGAGGGCGCGGTCGACGCCCTTCTCGGCCTCGGGGCGCGAGTAGCCCAGGTGGACGAGCGCGGAGACGAGGTCTTCCTTGGCGCTCGACGCTCGTGGAGCGGCCGGAGTCTCCTCCTCGGTGGCGGCTAGGCCCTGCACCTTGTCGCGAAGCTCCAGGACGAGGCGCTCGGCGGTCTTCCGGCCGACCCCCGGGATGCGGGTGAGGCGCGCGAGGTCGTTCGAGCGGAGTGCGGCGACGAGGTCCGGGGCCTCGATCCCGGAGAGGATCGACACCGCGAGCTTCGGGCCGACCCCGGAGACGGCGATCAGGCGCTCGAAGAGGGCCTGCTCGGCCGCGGTGAGGAATCCGAAGAGCGCGAGCGTGTCCTCGCGGACGTGGGTGTGGGTGAGGAGGGTGACCTCGTCCCCGGGCTCGCCGATCCGGTAGAAGGTGCTCAGGGGGATGGCCACGCGGTAGCCGACCCCGCCCACGTCCACGATCGCCTCCTGGGGCTCCTTGCGGAGGAGGCGTCCCCGGACCTGGGCGATCACGAGGGCACTCCGGCCGCGGGCCCGAGGCAGGCGAGGCAGAGGGCGACGGCGAGGGCGTCGGTGGCGTCGCCCGGCTCCGCGTCCCCGGGCAGGGACAGCATGCGGGTGACCATGAAGGCGACCTGGGTCTTCTCCGCGCGCCCGAAGCCGGTGATCTGCAGCTTGACCGTCGCCGGCGGATACTCGTGGACGGGGAGGCCGGCCTCGGCGCCGGCCAGGAGGACGACCCCGCGCACGTGCCCCAGCACGAGCGCTGTCCGCGTGTTGGCGGCGTGGAAGACGTCCTCGACCGCGAGGGCGTCGGACTCGAAGCCGCTCGATGAGGGCGGAGACCCCGGCGTGGATCGTGCCGGAGCTTCTCGGGAAAGGAGAGCCTCGGGCCGGGGGCGATCGTCCCCATCTCGATCAGGCGGTGCCGGCGCCCGTCGGTCTCGACGGCCCCGTATCCGGTGCGCAGCGACCCGGGGTCGACGCCGAGCACGATCATGTTAGCTCGCGGCCGCGGCCTCCATCTCCGCCTCGGAGATGTCGGAGTTGTCCCACACGCTCGAGACGTCCTCGTGGTCGTCGAGCGCCTCGACGAGCTTGAGGAGCTGCTGGGCCTTCGTGCCCTCGAGGGCGATGTTGTTGTCGGCCAGCTTCTTGACCTCGGCCTCGTCGGGCTCGATTCCGGCCTTCTTGAGGGCCTCGCGAACGGCCTCGAAGGCGTGCGGCGTCGTGTAGACGCTGAAGCCGGCCGTCTCGGCCACGATGTCGTCGGCCCCCGCGTCGAGGGCGAGCTCCATCAGCTTGTCCTCGGTCGTCTTCTCGGCGGCAATCGCGATGACGCCCTTGGGCTTGAACATGTAGGCCACGGAGCCGGCGCCGCCGAGGTTGCCGCCGTGCTTGGAGAAGATGTGGCGGATCTCGGAGACCGTGCGGTTGCGGTTGTCCGTGGTGCCCTCGACGAGGATCGCGACGCCGCCCGGACCGTATCCCTCGAGCACCAGGTCCTCGTAGGTCGTGCCCTCGAGCTCGCCCGTGCCCTTTCTTGATCGCGCGTGTGATGTTGTCGGCGGGCATGTTCGAGCCCTTGGCCTTGTCGACAGCGGTGCGCAGGCGCGGGTTCGAGTCCGGGTCACCGCCGCCGATGCGGGCGGCGATCGTCATCTCGCGGATGAGCTTGGTGAAGAGCTTGCCCCGCTTGGCGTCGAGGGCGCCCTTCTTGTGCTTGATCGTGTGCCACTTGGAGTGTCCGGACATGGCCTTCTCCTGCGCGGTCTTTGCTGGAAGTTTAGCACCGGCCCGCGGCCGGCCGTTTCAACAAAAAAGCCCCGGTCCAATGCGGACCGGGGCTGATCACGAACGTACGAAGAATAAAGTCCCGGCAACGTCCTACTCTCCCACCAGGTCGCCCTGACAGTACCATCGGCGCTGGAGGGCTTAACGGCCGTGTTCGGAATGGGAACGGGTGTGGCCCCTCCGCCAAGGTCACCGGGATGAACTATCAAGCCGAGGACAACCGGAAGATCCTCACTCTACTTTGAGTCAGGGGGTGCTCCGTCGCACCCCCCGAACCCCACGGCGCGTGCGCCGGGATTGAATCCCGTCGCTCGCGCAGCTGTCTAAGCGCTCAGGTTGTCGTACACGACAACGGTTTCGGGCAGTATAAACACCATGGTCAAGCCTCACGACCGATTAGTACCCGTCAGCTCAGAGCCTCACAGCTCTTGCACACCGGGCCTATCAACCTGGTGGTCTACCAGGGGTCTTTAGGCAGGTTACCCTGCGGGAGACGTCATCTCGAGGCGGGTTTCACGCTTAGATGCTTTCAGCGTTTATCCCAACCGAACTTAGCTACCCAGCTATGCCTCTGGCGAGACAACTGGTGCACTAGAGGTTCGTCCATCCCGGTCCTCTCGTACTAAGGACAGGCCCTCTCAAGTCTCCTGCGCCCACAACAGATAGGGACCGAACTGTCTCGCGACGTTCTAAACCCAGCTCACGTACCGCTTTAATGGGCGAACAGCCCAACCCTTGGAACCTGCTACAGCTCCAGGATGCGATGAGCCGACATCGAGGTGCCAAACCTGGTCGTCGATGTGAACTCTTGGACCAGATCAGCCTGTTATCCCCGGCGTACCTTTTATCCGTTGAGCGATGGCCCTTCCATACAGAACCACCGGATCACTAAGTCCTGCTTTCGCACCTGCTCGACCTGTAAGTCTCGCAGTCAAGCTCCCTTGTGCCTTTGCACTCGACGGCTGATTTCCAAACAGCCTGAGGGAACCTTCGAGCGCCTCCGTTACTCTTTAGGAGGCGACCGCCCCAGTCAAACTACCCATCTAGCCATGTTCCTCTCCCCGATGAGGGGAGTAGGTTAGAACCTAAGAACGTCAAGGGTGGTATCTCACCGTTGGCTCCCCCGAGCCCGAGAGCCCGAGTTCAAAGCCTCCCACCTATCCTGCGCAGAACGCACCCAAGTTCAAGGCTAGAGTGCAGTAAAGGTGCACGGGGTCTTTCCGTCTAGTTGCGGGAAACCGGCATCTTCACCGGTACTACAGATTCGCAGTGCCCCTCGTTGAGACAGCGCCCAAATCGTTACGCCATTCGTGCAGGTCGGAACTTACCCGACAAGGAATTTCGCTACCTTAGGACCGTTATAGTTACGGCCGCCGTTTACCGGGGCTTCAGTTCAGAGCTTTGCCTTGCGGCTAACCCCTCTCTTTAACCTTCCGGCACCGGGCAGGCGTCAGGCCCTATACGTCGTTTCTTTGACTTTGCAGAGCCCTGTGTTTTTAGTAAACAGTCGCTTGGGCCGTTTCACTGCGACCTCTCGAGGCTCAGAGAGTGAATCTCATCACCAGGAGAGGCACCCCTTCTCCCGAAGTTACGGGGTCATTTTGCCGAGTTCCTAAACGAGGGTTCTCACTAGCGCCTTAGGATATTCTCCTCGCCTACCTGTGTCGGTTTGCGGTACGGTCACCGCAAGACTCCTTAGAGGCTTTTCTTGGCAGCATGGGGTGGGCCACTTTGTGAGCCGAAGCTCTCGTCATCAGGTCTCGGAAACGCGGTCCCGTGGATTTTCCGGCGGAACCTTCCTACACCCTTGAGCCCCCATCCATCAGAGGGCTGGCTTACCCTTCTGCGTCACCCCATCGGTCTTTATCGTCTTGCGGCAGTACGGGAATGTTGACCCGTTTTCCATCGGCTACGCCTTTCGGCCTGGCCTTAGGACCGACTAACCCTGAGCGGATTGACCTTCCTCAGGAAACCTTAGGCTTTCGGCGAACGCGGTTCTCGCGCGTTTTCTCGCTACTTGTGCCGGCAGGGTCTCTTCCATGTCCTCCACCCGTCCTTGTCGGTCGGACTTCAACGAACATGGAATGCTCCTCTACCAATCAAAGAGACCGAGGTCTCTTTGAGTCCGCAGCTTCGGTATCAGGCTTGAGCCCCGTTGAATTATCGGCGCAGACCCACTAGACCAGTGAGCTATTACGCTTTCTTTAAAGGATGGCTGCTTCTAAGCCAACCTCCTGGTTGTTTTAGCGGATCCACATCCTTTACCACTGAGCCTGAATTAGGGACCTTAGCTGGCGGTCTGGGCTGTTTCCCTCTCGACAATGAAGCTTAGCCCCCACTGTCTGACTCCCGCGGTGCGGCTTTCCGGCATTCAGAGTTTGGTTGGATTCGGTACCTGGGTAAAGGCCCTAGTCCATCCAGTACTTTACCTCCGGAAGCTAACCCGCGAGGCTAGCCCTAAAGCTATTTCGAGGAGAACGGGCAATCACGAGGTTTGATTGGCCTTTCACTCCTACCCACAGCTCATCCAAGCTGTTTTCAACCAACACTGGTTCGGGCCTCCGGTCGGTGTTACCCGACTTTCACCCTGGCCATGGGTAGATCACCTCGCTTCGCGTCTTTTCCCAGCGACTCATTCGCCCTGTTCGGACTCGCTTTCGCTGCGGCTCGCTTAACGCTTGACCTCGCCACTGAGAAAAACTAGCCGGCTCATTATGCAAAAGGCACGCGGTCAGGCAGTACCGGGTTTAACCCCGGCCAACGCCCTCCCACTGCTTGTAGGCGCACGGTTTCAGGTACTATTTCACTCCCCTCACAGGGGTGCTTTTCAC
>CAVOPG010000006.1:0-264733 GCA_963697835.1 uncultured Acidobacteriota bacterium
GTTGACCTCGACCGGCACCTGGTAGTTCGAGCCGCCCACGCGGCGGCTCTTCACCTCGAGGGTGGGCTTGACGTTGTCGACGGCCTTCTTGAAGAGCTTGAGCGGGTCGTCCTGGGTCTTCTGCTGCACGACGCCGAGGGCGTCGTACATGATCCCCTGCGAGGTGGCGCGCTTGCCCCCGTACATCATGGTGTTGATGAACTTCGTCACGAGCGCGCTGTTGTACAGCGGGTCCGCCTGAACCTCACGACGCGCGATCAATCCACGACGCGGCATATAATCCTTCCTCTCGACCACGCTCGCTCGAAGAAGCACGACAACAGACGGCGCCCCCGGGGTCCACGGCGTCTGCCGTTCCCGGCCGGCGTCCGTCTGAGGCCCAACGACCGCCCCGCCTCGAGGATCCTGGCCCTACCCCCTGCGCGAGGCGGGCCCGATCTCCCCGACCGTGTCTCTCCGGCGATCCCGCCGGAACGTCTCTTCTCGACTCCTCCCCCGGGCGCCCTTCCGGCCCCGGGACCGCTCACGACCCGGCGAAGCCCCTACGCCTTGGGCCGCTTCGCCCCGTACTTGCTCCGGCTCCGCTTGCGTCCCTGCACGCCGACCGCGTCGAGGGTTCCGCGCACGATGTGGTAGCGCACGCCCGGCAGGTCCTTCACGCGGCCGCCCCGGATGAGGACGATCGAGTGCTCCTGCAGGTTGTGGCCCACGCCGGGGATGTACGCCGTCACCTCGATGTGGTTCGTGAGCCGGACGCGCGCCACCTTGCGCAGCGCGGAGTTCGGCTTCTTGGGCGTCGAGGTGAACACGCGGACGCACACCCCCCGCTTCTGCGGGGATCCCTGGAGCGCCGGGCTGTCGGTCTTCGAGCGCAGCCTGCTGCGACCGACCCGGACGAGCTGGTTGACCGTGGGCACTTTGCCTCCGAGTGAGAACCGAATCGCGAGGGACGGTCTGCCTGGAGACAGGCACGCGTTCCCCTCGCTTAGAGCAACCTTTCGAGTTTACAGAAACCGGCGTGTCAAGCGCGGGATGGGGCGGGCGGCCCCACGGCCTGAGGACGGGCAACGGACGGCGGACGACGGCGGAAGATGGACGACACGAACCGGAGTGCTTGCGCGGGCTCCCGCTCCCCCACCGCCGGGGCGGCTAGAACCCCAGGCCCTTCGTCGTCGTCCGGACCCGGCAGAGCTTGTCGTTGGCCGTGATGTAGAGCGTCGAGCCGTCGTCGCCGAAGGCGCAGTTGGCGGTCGGCACGCCGGTCACGATCGTCCCGAGGTACTCGCCCTTCGGCGTCAGCACCAGGACGCCGCCGGGGCCCGTCGTGAAGACGTTGCCGTCGCGGTCGACCTTCAGGCCGTCGGGCGCGCCCGGGCCCGTTCTTCCGCAGCGGCGTCGTGTCGAAGAAGACGCGGCCGTTCGACGACCGTGCCGTCCGTCGCCAGGTCGTACGCCATCACGACGGGCCGGTCGCGGGTCGGACTGGCCGACGTAGAGCGTCCTGCCGTCGGGCGAGAGGCCGATGCCGTTCGGCGCCTTCAGGTCCTTCACCAGCACGCTCACGCTGGCCGTCGGGCGCCGAGGCGGTAGACGCCGTTCCAGCCGATCTCCCGGCCGGGGTCGTCGAACGTCTTCGTCAGGCCGTACGGCGGGTCGGTGAAGTAGAGCGCGCCGTCCGCGGCGAACACGAGGTCGTTCGGGCTGTTGAAGCGCTTGCCCTCGAAGCGGTCGACGAGCGTGACGAACTGCCCGTTCTCGAGCCGCGAGATCGCGCCGGTCGCCGTGCTGGCACAGGACGAGCCGCCCCTGCGCGTCGAAGGCGAGGCCGTTCGCCCCCGGCTCGCGGCCGCCGCCGCCCTCGGGGCCGGTGTAGCCGCTCGGCTTCAGGAACGCCGAGGCCCCGTCCTTCTCGCTCCAGGCGTGCACGACGTTGTTCGGCACGTCCGAGAAGAGGAGCCGGCCCCGCGCCCGGTCCCAGACCGGGCCCTCGGACCAGCGGAAGCCCTCGGCCAGGACCTCGATCGACGGCGTCCCGCGGGACCAGCGCGTCGAGCCGCGGGTCGAGCGCGCTCGATCCGGCCGATCGTCGCGCCGGTCGGCCGGCGAGGCGCGGCGCCGGCGACGAGCAGCGAGGACGTCGCCGCGACGCGAGCGTCTCGTGTGCGTGTCGAGCATGCTCGTTGCCTCCCGGCTCACGGCCTGTAGCCCGCGGGCCCGCTCGAAGTCGCGCAGGCGCTCCTCGAGGAGGTCCCGCTCCATGGCGAGCCCGGCCTCGAGCAGCGCCCACTCGAGGTCCTCCGACGGGCCCGAGCGGCCGTCCCGATCGGCGCGTCGTCGCCGTAGAAGACGAGGCCCACGCCGTCCCGCAGGACCATGGGCACGACGAGCGCCTCCGTGGGCCGCGCGCCCGCCGAGCAGGGTCAGCAGCCTCTCGTTCGCCGGCGTCGGGGGGACCGGCCCCCTCCAGGACTCCCGCCGCTCGACCGCCTCGGAGACCACCGAGGGCTCGCCGAGGGGCAGCCGCACGCTGCGGGCGAGGTCGTCGGCCTCGGGCAGGCTCGTCGAGGCCCACCTGCCCGGCGCCCTGCGCCTCGTCGCCGCGCAGCAGCAGGAGCAGGCCGCGGCTGACCACCGCCGAGGCCCGTCGCAGCAGGCCGAGCGTCACCTCGCCGCGGAGCGAGGGAGCGAGCGGGCGCCGTGGCGATGGCGAGCGGGGTCGAGCGATCGGCGGCTCCGCGCCGCCTCGTCCATGCGGGTCATCGCCTCGAGGAGGATCTGGTCGGTGGCCACTCCCGCCGCGACCACGAGCTCCTCGGCGTCCACCCCGATGTCGCCGGCCGAGGCGACCGGCGCGACCTCGAAGCGGAAGTAGCCGCTGCGCCAGCGGCACAGCTCCTGCACGACGAGGCCCGTCTGCTGCCGCAGGGCCTCCTGCAGCTGGGCCTCGCTGATCGCTCCCGCCTCGACCAGGAGGTCGCCGAGCTTGCGGCCGTCGGCCAGACGGTGCTGGCGCTCGAGCGCGGCGGCGAGCGCCTCGGGCGAGACGAGCCCGCGGCAGACCAGGATGCTGCCGAACGTCTCGCGGATCGAGCTGGAGGCGGCGTAGACGATCCGCCCCAGCCGCACCACGACCAGCCCGTGCGCGTCGCGCCGGCTGAGCGTCACCTTGCCGGTGCGGTTGTTGAGCGCGAGGAAGTGCAGCAGCTCGGCGAGCTCGATCTCCTCGAGGCGGCCGGCGAGGCTCACGGCGCCTCGGGCTCCTCGGGGCCGAGCTCGATCGGCGCCCCCGGCTCGAGCCCCCGGATCCGCCGCACCGCCTCCTCGGCCTCCGGCCACGACCCCGCGCCGCAGGGCGCGGGTGAGCGCGGGCAGCGCGGCCCGGGCGCCGGGCCCGATCGCGCCGAGGGCCTTCACCGCGGCCTGCCGCACGCGCGGCCTCGCGGTCGCCGAGCGCCTTCGCCAGGGCCGGCACCGCGGCTCCGCCGCCGCCCCCATGTTCTCGAGGGCCATGGCCGCGGCCACCCGCAGCGCGGGGTCGGGGTCGGCGAGAGCGGCGACGAGGTCGGGCACCGCGGCCCGGGCCCGCGCGCGCCCATGCCCCACAGCGTGTTGGCGGCGACGATCCGCTCGGCCGGCGTGCCGGACCGCAGGAGCTCGGCGAGGGCGGGCACGGCCGGCTCGCCGAGCGTGATGAGCTGGAGGCGCGCGCGGCCGCTCTTCTCCGCGTCGGGGCTCGCGCAGGTCGGCGACCAGCTGCTTCGGGTCGGGCGGCTTCTCCTTCGCCCGGCAGCCGGGCAGGGCGACGAGAAGGACCGCGAGGAGGGAGAGGACAGCCTTGCGCATGATCAGTCAAGCCTAGCCTGCATCGGCAAGTCTAGCTCGGGGACCAGGGCCGTCCGAGGTACCCAGTGGGCCGGGAGCAGTGCGCCTCCGGCCTTGAGCGCCACGGACCCGAGGGTCTTCAGCGACGCAGAGCGCCGTCCCAGATCCGGGGGGTGCCGCCGCGCACCCCCCGGAGGCGAGCTACGCCTCGGCCATGCCCTCGCGGATGTGCTCGGGCTCGACGAGGTACTCGGGGGCGTACTCGCCCTCGAGGCCCGCCTCGCCCGCGCGCTCGATGATCTCCTCGGGGATCTTGATCTTCCGGTAGAACTCCATCCCGGTGCCGGCGGGGATGAGCCGGCCCATGATGACGTTCTCCTTCAGCCCGCGGAGGTGGTCCACCTTGCCGCTGATCGCGGCCTCGGTGAGGACGCGCGTCGTCTCCTGGAAGCTCGCCGCCGAGATGAACGAGTCGGTGCGAGAGCGAGGCCTTGGTGATGCCGAGCAGCAGCGGGTGGCCGCTCGCCGGCTTCTTGCCGTCGGCGGCGAGGCGGTTGTTCTGGTTCATGAACCGGAAGCGGTCCACGACCTCGTCGATGAGGAACTCGCTGTCCCCCACCTCCTCGACCTTCACCCACCGCATCATCTGGCGCGAGATCACCTCGATGTGCTTGTCGTTGATGTTGACGCCCTGCAGCCGGTAGACCTCCTGGATCTCGTCGACCAGGTAGCGCTGCAGCTCCTTCTCGCCCCGCACCCGCAGGATGTCGTGGGGGTCGATCGGGCCGTCCATGAGCGGCTCGCCGGCCTTCACCCGCTCGCCCTCCTGGACGTTGATGTGCGACCCGCGGGGCAGCTGGTACTCGCGGGTCTCGCCGTCGTCGCCGGTGACGAAGATCTTGCGGTACTGCTTCTGCACGTCGCCGTACTTGACGCTCCCGTCGATCTCGGTGATGACCGCGGGCTCCTTCGGCCGCCGCGCCTCGAAGAGCTCCACCACGCGCGGGAGGCCGCCCGTGATGTCCTTCGTCTTGGCCGTCTCGCGCGGGATCTTGGCGAGCACGTCGCCGGCGGAGACGTCCTGCCCGTCCTCGACCATGAGGTGGGCGCCGGAGGGCAGCAGGTACTTGCGGACGATCTTGCCCTTCTGGTCGCGCACCTCGATGCGCGGCTGCTTCTTCTCGTCCGGCGACTCGATGATGACGAGCGCCGACATGCCGGTGTTCTCGTCCACCTGCTCGTGCACGGTCTGGCCGTCGAGGACGTCCTTGAAGTCGCCGACGCCCTCGTCCTCGGTCATGATGGTGAACGAGTACGGGTCCCACTCGACGAGCAGCTGGCCCTGCTTGACGTCCTGGCCGTCCTTGACCTTGAGGCGGGCGCCGTAGACGACGGCGTGGCGCTCCTTCTCGCGGCCCTTCTGGTCGTGGATGATGAGCGCGCCCGAGCGGTTCATGACCACGAGGTCGCCCTTCTTGTCCCGGACCGTGGTCACGTTGTGGAACTTGACGAGGCCGGCGTTCTTGGCCTCGAGCGTCGTCTGCTGGGTGGTGTGGCTGGCCGTGCCGCCGATGTGGAACGTCCGCATGGTGAGCTGCGTGCCCGGCTCGCCGATCGACTGCGCGGCGATGACGCCCACCGCGAGGCCCATCTCGACGAGCTTGCCGGTGGCGAGGTCGCGGCCGTAGCAGAGGGCGCAGACCCCCCGCGCCGACTCGCAGCTGAGCACCGAGCGGATGCGGACCCTCTCGATGCCGGCGGCCTGGATCGCGTTGGCCGTCTCCTCGCCGATCTCCTCGTTGCCCTTCACGATGACGCTGCCGTCGATCGGGTCCTTGATGCTGTCGAGGCTCACCCGGCCGATGATGCGGTCGCGCAGGGGCTCGATGACCTCGCCCGACTCGATGATGGGGCGGATCTCGATGCCGTCCACGGTGCCGCAGTCGTGCTCGCTGATGATCACGTCCTGGCTGACGTCGACGAGGCGGCGGGTCAGGTAGCCGGAGTCGGCGGTCTTGAGCGCGGTGTCGGCGAGGCCCTTGCGGGCGCCGTGGGTGGAGACGAAGTACTGCAGGACGGTGAGGCCCTCGCGGAAGTTCGAGGTGATCGGGTTCTCGATGATCTCGCCCGAGGGCTTGGCCATGAGGCCGCGCATCCCGGCGAGCTGGCGGATCTGCTGCTTCGAGCCGCGGGCGCCCGAGTCGGCCATGATGTAGATCGGGTTGAACTCGATGCCCTCCTTGTCCTGCCGCTCCATCTCCTTGAACATCGCGTCGGCCACCTTCTCGGTGACCGAGGACCAGATGGAGATGACCTTGTTGTAGCGCTCGCCGTTCGTGATCGCCCCGTCGAGGTACTGCTTCTCGACCTCGATCACCTCCTTCTGGGCGCCGCCGACCATCTTCTCCTTGCCCTCGGGGATGATCAGGTCGTCGATCCCGATCGAGATGCCGGCCCGGGTGGCGTAGGAGAAGCCCAGGTCCTTGATGGCGTCGAGCATGTGGACGGTCGTCTCGAGGCCGAAGCGCAGGTAGCAGTACTGCACGAGCTGCTGCAGGCCCTTCTTGCGGAGGAGCCCGTTGACGTACGGGGTGGCCTCGGGGAGCGCGTCGTTGAGGATCACCCGGCCGACCGTGGTGTTGATGACCTGGTTCTTCACGCATCTGCGGCTCGGTGTGCATCACGTCCTGGTCGTCGTAGACGGTGGTGAGGTCGATCAGCTCGCCGGTGTAGAGGAGCCGGATCGGGGTGAGGGTCTCGACCTCCTTGTGCTCGAGGGCGATCAGCACGTCCTCGGGGCACGCGAACGCGCGCCCCTCGCCCTTCGTCCCCTTCTTCTCCTTGGTCAGGTAGTAGCAGCCGAGGACGATGTCCTGGCTGGGGATCGCGATCGGCTGGCCGTTCGCGGGAGAGAGGATGTTGTTCGAGGACAGCATGAGGACGCTGGCCTCGATCTGCGCCTCGGGCGAGAGCGGCACGTGCACGGCCATCTGGTCGCCGTCGAAGTCGGCGTTGAACGCGGTGCAGACGAGCGGGTGGATCCTGATGGCCTTGCCCTCGACCAGCATCGGCTCGAAGGCCTGGATGCCGAGGCGGTGGAGGGTGGGCGCGCGGTTGAGGAGCACGGGGTGCTCGCGGATGACCTCCTCGAGGAAGTCCCACACCTCGGGCCGCTGCTGCTCCACCATCTCCTTGGCCGCCTTGATGGTGGTGACGAGCCCTTCCTTCTCGAGCTTGTTGTAGATGAACGGCTTGAAGAGCTCGAGGGCCATCTTCTTCGGCAGGCCGCACTGGTGCAGCTTCAGCTCGGGGCCGACCACGATGACCGAGCGGCCGGAGTAGTCGACGCGCTTGCCGAGCAGGTTCTGGCGGAAGCGGCCCTGCTTGCCCTTCAGGGTGTCGCTGAGCGACTTGAGCGGGCGGTTGTTGGCCCCGCGCAGCACGCGGCCGCGGCGGCCGTTGTCGAAGAGCGCGTCCACCGCCTCCTGGAGCATGCGCTTCTCGTTGCGCACGATGACGTCCGGCGCCCGCAGCTCGATGAGCTTCTTCAGGCGGTTGTTGCGGTTGATGACGCGCCGGTACAGGTCGTTGAGGTCGGAGGTGGCGAAGCGGCCGCCGTCGAGCGGCACCAGCGGCCGCAGCTCGGGCGGGATGACCGGGATCGCGTCGAGGATCATCCACTCCGGCTTGTTGCCGCTCTTGCGGAACGCCTCCACGACCTTCAGCCGCTTGGCGAACTTGATCTTCTTCTGGACCGAGGTCTCGGTCTTCATCCGCTCGCGCAGGTCGAGCGAGTCCTCGTCGACGTCGACCCGGCGCAGCAGCTCCTTGATCGCCTCCGCCCCCATCGAGCAGCGCAGGCGCGGGTGCTTCTCGCGCAGCACGCGGTAGCGCTCGTCCGAGACGAGCTCGTGCAGCTTGACCTCGGGGCAGTCCCCGGGGTCGATCACCACGTAGGACTCGAAGTAGAGGATGCGCTCGAGGTCGCGCAGCGAGATGTCGAGGATGTGGCCGATGCGGCTCGGCAGGCCCTTGAAGAACCAGACGTGGCTCACCGGGCAGGCGAGCTCGATGTGGCCCATCCGCTCGCGCCGCACCTTGGACTGGGTGACCTCGACACCGCACTTGTCGCAGATGACGCCGCGGTGCTTCATGCGCTTGTACTTGCCGCACAGGCACTCCCAGTCGGTGATCGGGCCGAAGATCTTCGCGCAGAAGAGCCCGTCCCGCTCCGGCTTGAAGGTCCGGTAGTTGATGGTCTCCGGCTTGGTGACCTCGCCGTGGGACCAGGACCGGATCTTCTCGGGGCTCGCCAGGCGGATCCGGATCGCGTCGAAGTCCAGCATGGACCGTCCCGGCTCCAGGTTGGGCCTCATCGGAATCATCACGCTCATCGTACCAACCGACCTTTCCTTGGCTTTGCCCTCAGTGCTTGGTCTTGATCAGCTCGACGTCGAGGCAGAGGCTCTGCAGCTCCCGGATGAGCACGTTGAACGACTCGGGGATGCCCGGCGTGTAGGCGGTGTCGCCCTTCACGATGGCCTCGTAGATCTTGGCCCGGCCGTAGACGTCGTCCGACTTCGCGGTGAGGAGCTCCTGGAGGATGTGCGCGGCGCCGTACGCCTCGAGGGCCCACACCTCCATCTCCCCGAAGCGCTGGCCGCCGAACTGCGCCTTGCCGCCCGAGCGGCTGCTGGGTGATGAGCGAGTAGGGGCCGATCGAGCGCGCGTGGATCTTGTCGTCGACGAGGTGGGAGAGCTTGAGCATGTAGATGTAGCCCACGGTGACCTTCTGCTCGAACGGCTCGCCCGTCATCCCGTCGATGAGGGTGCATCTTGCCGCTCTCCAGCAGGTTCGGCCGGAGCGGGTTCCTCTCCTCCTCCCGCTCGTTGGCCTTCGCCAGGAGGGCCTTGATCTCGCTCTCGCCGGCGCCGTCGAAGACGGGGGTCGCGACGTGCAGGCCCATGCGCCTTGGCCGCCCAGCCGAGGTGGGTCTCGAGGATCTGGCCGACGTTCATGCGCGAGGGCACGCCGAGCGGGTTGAGGACGATCTCGACCGGGCTGCCGTCGGGGAGGTACGGCATGTCCTCGTCGGGCAGGATCCGGGCGATGACGCCCTTGTTGCCGTGGCGGCCGGCCATCTTGTCGCCCACGGAGAGCTTCCGCTTCATGGCCACGAACACCTTGACCAGCTTGATGACGCCGGGGGGCAGCTCGTCGCCGCGCTTGAGGCGGCTCTCCTTCTCCGCGAAGAGCGTCTTCAGGACCTCGATCTGGCGCTCGGTCTTGTCGACGATCTCGTTGAGCTGCTCCTCGATCTCGCCGCTGACCCGCAGCTTCAGGATGTCCGAGTGCCGCAGCTTCTGGAGGACGTCGCGGGTGAGGGTCTGGCCCTTCCGCACCACCTTGTCGCCGCGGGCGTTGACGAGGTCCGCGGTCGCCGCCTGGCCGTCGAGCAGGTTCTCGATCCTCTTGTCCCGCTCGTCCTGAAGGATGCGGATCTCGTCCTTCAGGTTCTTCTCCATCATGAAGAGCTCGGCTTCCTCGATCTGCCGGGCCCGGTCGTCCTTCTCGACGCCCTTCCGGGAGAAGATCTTCACGTCCACCACGATGCCCTCGATGCCGGGCGGGCAGTAGAGCGAGGCGTCGCGGACGTCGCCGGCCTTCTCGCCGAAGATCGCGCGCAGCAGCTTCTCCTCCGGGGTGAGCTGGGTCTCGCCCTTGGGGGTGACCTTGCCCACGAGGATGTCGCCCGGCTTGACGCTCGCCCCGATGCGGATGATGCCGCTCTCGTCGAGGTTGGCGAGGAGGCCCTCCGACACGTTCGGGATGTCGCGGGTGACGTCCTCGGGCCCGAGCTTCGTGTCGCGGGCCTCGATCTCGAACTCCTCGATGTGGATCGAGGTGTACATGTCCTCCTTGACCAGCTTCTCGCTGACCAGGATGGCGTCCTCGAAGTTGTACCCGCGCCAGGGCATGAAGGCGACGAGCACGTTGCGGCCCGAGGGCGAGCTCGCCCATGTCCGTGCAGGGGCCGTCGGCGAGGATCTGGCCCTTGACCACGTGCTGGCCGACCTTCACGATCGGCTTCTGGTTGATGCTCGTGTTCTGGTTCGAGCACTTGAACTTCGTCAGGTTGTAGATGTCGGCGCCGATCTCCTTGCCCTTGTCGGGGCCGTCCTGCGCCTCGACGCGCACGATGACCCGGCGGGAGTCCACCGAGTCCACGACGCCGGCCCGGCGGCACACGACCGCGGCGCCGGAGTCCTTGACCGTGATGTGCTCCATGCCGGTCCCGACCAGGGGGGCCTCGGAGCGGAGGAGGGGCACCGCCTGGCGCTGCATGTTCGAGCCCATGAGGGCGCGGTTGGCGTCGTCGTGCTCGAGGAACGGGATGAGCGACGCGGCGACCGAGACGAGCTGCTTCGGCGAGACGTCGACGTAGTCGATCTCCTCGCGCTTGGCGAGGATCGAGTCGCCGATCTTGCGCGCCTCGACGCGCTCGTCCAGGAGCTTGCCGGCGTCGTCGAGCCGGGCGTTGGCCTGGGCGATCGTGTACTTGTCCTCCTCCCAGGCGGAGAGGTAGAAGCAGTAGGGCTCGATCTCGGCCGGCCTCTTCTTGCGGGCCCGCATCGCCTCGTTGTCGCGCTCCATCTCGTCGCGCTCGACGATGTCGCCCACCTTGTACTGGCTCTCCCCCGACTCCATGACCTGCACGTAGTCGAGGACGCGCCCGTCCTTCACCTTGCGGTAGGGGCTCTCGATGAACCCGAACTCGTTGATGCGGGCGAAGCAGCTGAGGCTCGAGATGAGGCCGATGTTCGGGCCTTCCGGGGTCTCGATCGGGCAGATGCGGCCGTAGTGGGTCGGGTGCACGTCGCGCACCTCGAACCCGGCCCGCTCGCGGCTGAGGCCGCCCGGGCCGAGGGCGGAGAGGCGCCGCTTGTGGGTGATCTCGGAGAGCGGGTTCGTCTGGTCCATGAACTGGCTGAGCTGGCTCGACCCGAAGAACTCGCGGATCGACGCCATGACCGGCTTGGCGTTGATGAGGTCGTGGGGCATGGCCGTGGCCATCTCCTGGTAGACGCTCATCTTCTCCTTGATCGCGCGCTCCATCCGGACGAGGCCGATGCGGAACTGGTTCTCGAGCAGCTCGCCCACGCTGCGCACCCGCCGGTTGCCGAGGTGGTCGATGTCGTCCACGTCCTGCGGGTTGCGGCGCAGCTTCAGCAGGAAGCCGATCACCGCCACGATGTCCTCGAGGTGGACGATCTTCTCGGTGAGCGGCGTCCCCAGGCCGAGCTTGGTGTTGAGCTTGAGCCGGCCCACCCGCGAGAAGTCGTACTTCTGCGCGTTCAGGAACATGCCCTCGAAGAGGTTGCGGGAGGAGTCGAGGGTCGGCGGGTCGCCCGGGCGCATCCGCCGGTAGATCTCGATGAGCGCCTCCTCGGGGCTCTTGATCGTGTCCTTCTTCACCGTCATCGAGAGCATCGGGCCGATCTCGTCCCGGTCGGGGAAGAAGACCTCGAACGAGTCGATCTGGCTGCCCTCGGCGAGGACCACGGAGAGGACGCGCGGCGAGAGGGGCTCGTTGCCCTCCAGCACCACCTCGCCCGTCCGCGGGTCCACGATGTCGGCGACCGTCGAGGCGCCCTCGAGGTCGGCCTCGGTGATCTCGATCTCCTGCACGTCGAGCCGCTGGATCTCCGCGAGGTGGGCGGCGGTGATCTTCTTGCCGGCGTGGACGATCTCGTCGCGCTTGCCGCTCGCGTCCTTGGGCCCGAAGATGGCCTTGGAGAGCTTGAGGCCGACGAGGTTCGGCGAGATCTTCCAGAAGAGGCGCCCCTCGCGGGCGAGGATGCGGTCCGCCTTGTAGAAGCGCTTCAGGATCTCCGCGTCGGACCTCATCCCGAGCGCCCGCAGGAAGACGGAGGCGAGGAACTTCCTCTTGCGGTCGATGCGCACGTGGAGGAGGTTCTTGGCGTCGAACTCGAACTCCACCCAGCTCCCCCGGTAGGGGATGATCTGGGCGGCGAAGAGACCCTTCTCCGGCTGCGAGAAGAAGACGCCCGGCGAGCGGTGGAGCTGGCTGACGATGACCCGCTCCGTGCCGTTGATGATGAAGGTGCCGTTCTCCGTCATCAGCGGGATGTCGCCGTAGTAGACCTCCTGCTCCTTGATGTCGCGGATGGTCTTGGCGCCCGGTCTCCGGGTCCTTGTCCCAGACCACGAGGCGGATGGTGACCTTGAGGGGGACGGCGAACGTCATGCCCCGCTCCTGGCACTCGTCCACGTCGTACTTGAGCTTGAGGCCCACCGGCTCGTCGCAGGTCTCGCAGGTGACGGGGCGGTTCTCGTTGAAGTGGCCGCACTTCGGGCAGTGGATCTCGCGGTCCCCGCGGGGGTCCGTGATGATGGTGGCGGCGCAGAAGGTGCAGGGCCTGCCGAGCTTGTCCAGCCCGACCAGGCGCCCGCACTTGCACTCCCAGTTCCCGATCGAGTAGTCCACGAACTCGAGCGAGCAGTTCTCCCGCAGGTCGGTGATCGGGAAGATGCTCTTGAAGACCGACTGCAGCCCCGCGTCCTCCCGGTCCTGGGCGAGGACGCGCATCTGCAGGAAGCGCTCGTAGGAGTTCTTCTGGATCTCGATCAGGTTCGGGATCGGGATCGACGTCTTGATCTTCGCGAAGTCGATCCGCTCCCGGTACACGTTCTTGGTCGCCGTAGACATGTTCGTCAGCGCCCCTCAGGCTTGCGGCGGCTGGCCGCGGTCAAAAGCACCCGTCTTCAACGGACGGCGTCCTTCCTGCGTGTCCGCCCCCGCCCGCCAATGCGCTCCGCCCCGGAGAGACACCTTCCCCCGGAGCGGGAACGCCTGGACTGGCTGGGGTCGGAACACCCGTTCTCGCGCTCTCGCAGAGAACGGTTACTTGATCTCGACCTGGGCCCCGACTTCCTCGAACTTCTTCTTGATCGTGGCCGCCTCCTCCTTGGAGACGCCCTCCTTCACGACCTTGGGGGCGCCGTCCACGAGGTCCTTGGCCTCCTTCAGGCCCAGGCTGGTGACCTCGCGCACGACCTTGATCACGTTGATCTTCTTGTCGCCCGCGCTCGTGAGGTGGACCGCGAACTCGGTCTGCTCCTCGGCCGCCGCCGCCGGCGCGCCGGGGCGCCCGCCGCCGCCATCATCACCGGGGCCGCCGCCGCCGCCGAGACTCCCCACTTCTCCTCGAGCGTCTTCACGAGCTCCGCCACCTGGAGCACGGTGAGGTTGCTGAGGTCGTTCGCGATCGCCTGAATGTCAGCCATCTCTTCCTTCTTCCTCTCTCGTCAGTGACGACGTACGGAGCCTTCCCGTCCGGAAGGAACCCCTACTTGCCTTCGATCTTCTCCTGGTGCGCCTTCATCACGCGGGCGAGCTGGCGTGCCCGGCGTGCCGAGCAGGCGCACGAGCTGGGTCGCCGGCGCCTGCAGCAGGCCGAGGAGCCGCGCCCGCAGCTCGGGCGAGGCCCGGCATCGTGCTGAGGGCCTTCACGCCCTCCGCGTCGAGCACCTGGCTGCCGGAGACGACGCCCGCCTTCACGGAGAGCGCCGGGTGGTCCTTGGCGAAGTCCACCAGGACCTTGGCGAGGGCCACCGGGTCGTCGCCGGTGTAGGCGATGCCCGTCGTGCCCTCGAACTTCGCTCGAGCCGCTCGAGGGCGGTGCCCTTGGCCGCGCGCAGGGCGAGCGAGTTCTTGACGACGCGGTAGCGCGATCCCGAGGCGCGCATCCGCTTGCGGAACTCGGTGGCGGCGGGGACGGAGAGCCCCCGGAAGTCCACGAGCACCGCGTGGGGCGAAGACTCGAGCTCCTTGTGGAGCTCGTCGATCAGCTGCTGCTTCTCGGTGCGGTTCATCTTCTCACCCGCCTCAGGCGTGGCCTTCGACGGAGGCGAGGTCCACCCGCACTCCGGGGCCCATGGTGGACGACAGCGCGATGGACTTCACGTACCTGCCCTTCGCCGCCGCCGGCCTGGCCTTGATCACGCTGTCGATGAGCGTCTTCGCGTTCTCGAGCAGCTTGTCCGGCCCGAACGAGACCTTGCCCACCGGGGCGTGGATGATCGCGGTCTTGTCGACGCGGAACTCGACCTTGCCCGCCTTGATCTCCCGGACCGCCTTGCCGACCTCGAAGGTCACGGTGCCCGTCTTCGGGTTCGGCATCAGGCCGCGGGGACCGAGCACCTTCCCGAGGCGCCCGACGGACTTCATCATCGTCCGGCGTCGCCACCACGGCGTCGAAGTCCAGCCAGCCCTCCTGGATCTTCGCGACCATGTCGTCGCCGCCCACGAAGTCGGCGCCGGCGTCCTGGGCCTCCTTCAGCTTCTCGCCGGAGGCGATCACCAGCACGCGCTTCGACTTGCCGCCGAGGCCGTGCGGCAGGACCACCGTGCCGCGCACCATCTGGTCGGCGTGCTTGGGATCCACCCCCAGGCGCATCGCGACCTCGACCGTCTCGTCGAACTTCGCGAACGCGGCCTTCGTGACCGCGGCCACCGCCTCGGGCAGCGGGTAGGTCGGCTTGACCGCCACCGCCTCCCGGGCCTTCCGGTACTTCTTCCCGACTCGACCCATCGCACTCCTTTCGCGCCGTCTCGCGGGCGCTGCCACCTCGTCGTCCCGGCGAGCCTGTCGCCGCCGGCGGGTGGTCCCGGTCTGCGTCACGGCTAGCCCGAGACCTCGACGCCCATGCTGCGGGCGGTCCCGAGCACGGTCTGGACCGCGGCCTGCGAGGTCGCCCGCCGTGAGGTCGGGCATCTTCAGCTTGGCGATCGCCTCGACCTGCTTCATCGTGATCTTGCCGACCTTGTTGCGGTTCGGCTCGCCGCTGCCCTTCGCGATGCCGGCCTCGCGCTTGATGAGGACGGCGACCGGCGGGGTCTTGGTGATGAACGTGTACGAGCGGTCCGCGTAGACCGTGATCACCACCGGGATGATGAGGCCCTCGTCCTTCGCGGTCTTCGCGTTGAAGGCCTTGCAGAAGTCCATGATGTTGACGCCCGGCCTGGCCGAGGGCGGGCCCCACGGGAGGCGCCGGCGTCGCCTTGCCCGCCGGGATCTGCAGCTTGATCTGTCCGACGACCTTCTTCATGAAGCCTTGTCTCCTGCTACGGCCTTCCCGTTACAGCTTCTCGACCTGGAGGAAGTCGAGCTCGACCGGCGTCGACCGGCCGAAGATGGTGACCATGACCTTGAGGGTGTTGCGGTCGAGGTTGACCTCCTCCACCACCCCCTGGAAGTTCGAGAAGGGCCCGTCGATGATGCGGACGCTCTCGCCCCGCTCGAAGGTGTACTTCGGCTTGGGCTTCTCGATCGACTCCTTGACCTGGTTGAAGATCTGGTCCGCCTCCTCCTGGGAGAGGGGGACCGGGCGGTTGCCGGAGCCGACGAAGCCCGTGACCTTGGGCGTGTTCTTGACGAGGTGCCAGGTCCCGTCCGGGATCTTCTTCCCGTCGGCGCCCTCCTCGGTCTCGATCTCGACGAGGATGTAGCCGGGGAAGAAGCGGGTCGCGGTCTGGACCTTGCGCCCCGCCTTCATCTCCACGACCTCCTCGGTCGGGATCTCGATGCGGCCGATCTGGTCCTCGAGGTCGTAGGCCTTCGCCCGCTGCCGCAGGCTCTCCGAGACCTTCTTCTCGAAGCCCGAGTACGTGTGGACGATGTACCACTGCTTCGAGGTCGTGCTCGTGGTCATCAGAACTGCCTCTTGAACGCGAGGGACAGCGCCCGGGAGAAGACGAGGTCCAGCCCCCAGAGGTAGAAGCCGAAGAAGATGGAGGTCGCGATCACCACGAGGGTGGTGGAGTAGACCTCCTTGCGGCGACGGCCAGGTGACCTTCTTCAGCTCGCTCCGCACCTCCGCCAGGAAGGCGCGCCCCTCGGCGAGCTTGCGGCCCGGCCAGCCGAGGACGCCGGCGAGCCCGCCCGGGGCCGCCTGGCCCTCGTCGGCCTTTCCGCCTTCTCGCCTTCTCGACCTTCTCGACGTCAGCCACGGCCATTGGAATCGACTCTCCAGGTTCTCGCGCCCACTTCGTGGAGGACCGCCGCCGCCCTCAGGCGGCTGGCAGGCCAGGAGGGACTCGAACCCCCAACCCCCGGTTTTGGAGACCGGTGCTCCACCAATTGAGCTACTGGCCTACTCTCTTCGGTGCCCACCGTCCTCCGGAGATCCCGACCGTGCGTTCTGACCTCGCCTACTTCGTTTCCTTGTGTGGAGTGTGCTTGCGGCAGAAGCGGCAGTACTTGCTGAGCTCCAGCCGCTCCGTCGTCTT
Organism: uncultured Acidobacteriota bacterium; assembly: GCA_963697835.1. Taxonomy (GTDB): domain Bacteria; phylum Acidobacteriota; class Vicinamibacteria; order Fen-336; family Fen-336; genus DATBSL01. The sequence goes on from CAVOPG010000006.1 coordinate 16,137, forward strand.
CTTCTTGTTCTTCGTGGTGTGGTAGTTCCGGCGCTTGCACTCCGGGCACTGGAGGATGATGTTGTCGCGCATTGCGTTCGCCTCGCGGTACCGCCGCCCGCTCCTACTCGATGATCTCGGTGACGGTGCCGGAGCCGACGGTGCGGCCGCCCTCGCGGATCGCGAAGCGGAGACCCTTCTCCATCGCGATCGGCGTGATCAGCTCCACGTTCATCTGCGTGTTGTCGCCCGGCATCACCATCTCGACACCCTCCGGCAGGTGCGCCACCCCCGTCACGTCCGTCGTGCGGAAGTAGAACTGCGGCCGGTACCCCGTGAAGAAGGGCGTGTGACGGCCCCCCTCCTCCTTCGTCAGCACGTACACCTCGCCCTTGAACTTCGTGTGCGGCGTGATCGATCCCGGCTTCGCCAGGACCATCCCCCGCTCGATCTCCGCGCGGTCCGTCCCCCGAAGCAGAACCCCGATGTTGTCCCCCGCCGTCCCCTCGTCCAGCAGCTTCTTGAACATCTCGACGCCCGTCACCACCTTCTTCGGGCTCTCCGGGCGAAGACCCACCAGCTGCACTTCCTCCCCGACCTTCACCTTCCCGCGCTCCACTCGTCCCGTCGCCACCGTCCCGCGGCCCGAGATCGTGAAGATGTCCTCGATCGGCATCAGGAACGGCTTGTCGATCTGACGCTGCGGCATCGGAATGTACTTGTCCACCGCCTCCATCAGCGCCAGGATCGGCTTCGACGCCTCGTCCGACCCCGACCCCTCCAGCGCCTTCGTCGCCGAGCCCCGCACCACCGGCACCTCGTCCCCAGGGAACTCGTACGTCTTCAGAAGCTCCCGCACCTCCAGCTCCACCAGGTCCAGAAGCTCAGGGTCGTCCACCATGTCCACCTTGTTCAGGAAGACCACGATGTACGGAACCCCCACCTGCCGCGCCAGCAGAATGTGCTCCCGCGTCTGCGGCATCGGCCCGTCCGCCGCCGAGACCACCAGGATCGACCCGTCCATCTGGGCCGCTCCCGTGATCATGTTCTTGATGTAGTCCGCGTGGCCAGGGCAGTCCACGTGCGCGTAGTGACGGTTCGGCGTCTCGTACTCCACGTGCGACGCGTTGATCGTCACCCCACGCTCCCGCTCCTCCGGCGCGTTGTCGATCTGGTCGTACGCCTTGAACTGAACCTTCGGGTTCCCCACCGCCAGGCACTTCGTGATCGCCGCCGTCAGCGACGTCTTCCCGTGGTCCACGTGACCGATCGTCCCGATGTTCACGTGCGGCTTCGTCCGGTCGAACTTCTCCTTGGCCATCCCGCTTTCCCCTGGCTCTCTTTCCGACGTCCCCCGCGGCCTCCCCGGAGTGAATCCGGCTTCGCTCGCGAGCCCGCTCTCCTGCCGTCTCCCGCTCCGCCCTCACGTTCCGACGGCCAGGTTGGAGCCCACGATCAGAATCGAACTGATGACCTCGTCCTTACCAAGGACGCGCTCTGCCGACTGAGCTACGTGGGCGCCCTCGTCGCTCGACTGCTCCTCGCCTTCGTCGCTCCCCGACCCGTGCTGTCCCGCGTCGCTCGAGTCGTCGCTCTCCGTTTCTCTGCCGCCTCGCTCCCTGCCGCCTCCTCCGAAGTGGAGCGGGCGACGGGATTCGAACCCGCGACATCCAGCTTGGAAGGCTGGAGCTCTACCAGCTGAGCTACGCCCGCCTCGCTCCCACCTCCCGGCCGCTCTCGCCCCGGAACGTCCCTGCGACTGGTGGGGAGGGAAGGATTCGAACCTTCGAAGGCCGTGGGCCGTCAGATTTACAGTCTGATGCGTTTGACCGCTTCGCTACCTCCCCGCCGGTGTCGCCCGAGCGCGCCCGGTCGCCCGCCCCGCGACCGCCTCCAGCGCGGCTCCGGCGGCGGCTGGAGCTGGCGGAGGGAATTGAACCCCCGACCCGCTGATTACAAATCAGCCGCTCTACCGCTGAGCTACGCCAGCGACAAACGGTGAGTGTAGCAAAGGGGTCGAGGCCGTGCAAGTCAAGTGCCGGGTCCACCGCGTCAGCGGCGACGCCGCGGCGACGCCGGCGTCGGCCTGCGCCCACCGGCCGGGCCGCTCGCCGGCGCGCCTCGCGCGGACGGGCTGGCCCTCGCCCGGCCGGCCGCTCGCCGCCCGCCGACGGGCGCCCGCCGAGCCCGACCGACTCGGGCCGCGGCGGTCGCGCCGCGGCCGCCGGCGCCGGCCTCCCGTCGCGACGCCCGCGGCGGCGGCGGCGTCCCTTGCGACGCGCGCCGGGATCGCCTGCCCGCGCCGCCGGCCCGGTCGGGCTCCCGGCGTGGGCGGCGGGCCGCGGCGCGGCGCGGCCGCCGGCCGCAGGCGCGGCGTCCACCCGGCGGCCGGCGGCGGCCCTTGTTCCGCGGCGACCGTCGCGGCCGCCGCAGCCCGCGTCGAAGCCGACCGGCTTCAGCACGGTCGGGCCCTGGCCCCAGGCCACGTCGTCGTGGGGGTCGACGTGCGTGACCGGCGGCCGTCGGCCATCGATGCCGTCGTCCGGCGTCGTGGTCGTGGTCGTACGCGTCCGGCGGCGGCATCGGCCGCGCGCCGGGGTCCGTCTCCGTCGTCGTCGGGCGCCGGGCCGATGATGTGCGGCGCCGGGGCGGGCCGCGACGGGATCGGCCGCACGACGCTCGGCACCGCGCGCCGCTGGCGCACCGCCTCGTAGAGCGCGATCCCGGCGGCCACCGAGACGTTGAGCGACGCCGACGTGGCCGAAGTGCGGGATCGAGACGAGGTGGTCGCAGTGCTCGCGCACGAGGCGCCGGATGCCGCGCCCCTCGCCGCCCAGGACGAGGGCCACGGGCCGGGCGAGGTCCACCGCGTCCCAGCGCTCGGTGCCGGCCGCGTCGAAGCCCACGACCCAGACGCCCCGCGCCTTGAGCGCCTCGAGCGCCTGCACGAGGTTGCCGACGCGCGCCACCTCCACGTGCTCGAGCGCGCCGGCGGAGGCGCGGGCCACGGTCTCCGACAGCCCGGCGCTGTGCCGCTCGGGCAGCAGCGACGCCGTCGGCGCCCGCCGCCTCGGCGGTGCGCAGGATCGCGCCCAGGTTGCGCGGGTCCTCGACGCCGTCGAGGACGACGACGAGCGCCGGGCTCGCGGGCCGTGTCGAGGAGGCTCTCGAGCGACAGGACCGGCTTCTCGGAGACGACGGCGATGATGCCCTGGTGGGGCACGCCGCCGGCCATCCGGTCGAGCGTCTCGCGCATCTCGAAGCGCAGCGGGATCCCGAGGTGGGTCGCGCGGCGGATGGCGTCGGAGAGCCGCCGGCTGCGCAGGCCCTTGACGACCAGCAGGCGGTCGAAGTGGCGCGTGCCGGCGGCGAGCGCCTCGAGCACGGGGTTGATGCCGCAGATGAGGTTCATGGCGTGTCGGTCTAGCCGCCCTTTCTCGAGGAGCACGGTCGCGAGCGCGGCGATGCCCTCGCCCCGGCCGAGCGCGCCCAGGTGGTCGGTGCTCTTCGCCTTCACCGAGACCTGTCCCGCCTCCACGCCGAGGCGCCCGCGATCGCGGCACGCATCGGCTCGAGGTGCGGCGCGAGGACCGGCTCCTGGGCGATGATCGTGACGTCGAGGTTCACGAGCGCGTACCCCGCCGCGGTCCACGAGCCGGCGGACCTCCTCGAGGAAGACGCGGCTCGCCGACGCCGCGCCAGCGCGGGCTCGCGGCTCGGGAAGTGGCGGCCCATGTCGCCCTCTCCCGCCGCCCCGAGGAGCGCGTCGCACACGGCGTGCAGGACGCAGTCGCCGTCGGAGTGGCCCTCGAGGCCGCGGCCGTGCGGCACCTCGACCCCGCCGAGGCGGAGCGGGCGCCCGGCCACCAGGCGGTGCGCGTCGAAGCCGTGGCCGATGCGCATCGGGCTCACGCGCGGACCAGCCCCGCGAGGACGCCCTCGGCCCAGGCGAGGTCCTCCGGCGTCGTGATCTTGCGGTTGCGCGGCGAGCCGGGCACGGCACGCACCGGCGCCCCCAGCCGCTCGACCGCCATCGCCTCGTCGGTCACCGTGACGCCGGTCGCGGAGCGCGGCCTCGTAGGCCGCGACGAGCAGCGCGAAGCGGAAGCCCTGCGGCGTCTGCGCCGCCGCCGAGCTCCTCGCGGTCGAGCGTCTCGACCACGAGGCCGTCGCGCACGCGCTTCACGGTGTCCACGACCGGGAGCGACCGGGAGGGCGGCCCCCGCTTCCGCCGCCTCGCGGGCCACCGCCTCGACGAGGGCGACGTCGACGAGCGGCCGCGCCGCGTCGTGCACGAGCACGACGCCGTCGAAGCCGTCCGGCGCCTGCTTCGAGGCCCTCGAGGACCGAGTCCTGCCGCCGCTCCCCGCCCGGCACCACCGCCATCGAGCTTGCGCACCGGCGCGAGCAGCGACCCGCGCGGCCTCGACCTCGGCCTCGGGCACCACCGCGACGATGCTGCCCGACCGACGGCGCCTCGTCGAAGACGCGCGCCGCGCGCAGGACGAGCGGCTGGCCGGCCAGCTCGAGGAAGGCCTTCGGGCGGCTCGGCGCCCATGCGCTCTCCGCGGCCCGCGGCGACGAGGATGGCGAGCGACTGCATGCGATTGGCGGCCAGACTAACCTCCTGCCCGGAGGCCGGTCAAACCCGGCGAGCCGGCCGGACGTGCGGCGGGCCTCGGCGAGGTCGCCGCGCAGCGCGTCGCGGGCGTTCGCGCGCCTGGACGAGGGCCCGGGAGAGCCGTCCCTCGACCTCGTCGTCCATCCGCTGCAGCAACTCCGGAGAGCCGCGCGAGGCGGGCGGCGACGCTCCTCCGCGTCGGGGGCGGAGGCGAAGCGGACGGTGAGGCGGTAGAGGGACAGCACGAACGGCAGCGCGAGGGAGTAGGGCACGACGAGGACGCCCTCGCGCCAGCCCTCGGCGTGGGCCTCGGGCGCCTCGGCGTGCACGGCGTCGGGCACGGCCAGCACCGCGAGCGCGAGCGTGCGCTCGGGGTCGAGGTACTTCGCCATCTCCCGCACCCGCAGGCGAACCTCGCGCGCGACCTGCTCCCGCAGCCGCCGGCGCTCGTCCGGGTCGTCCGTCGTCTCCAGCCGCTCGAGCTCGGCGACGCTCGTCCACTTGCTGTCGATCGGGAGGAGGCGCCCGCCGGGAAGGCGCAGCGCGTACTCGACGACGCGGCCGCCGAAGGCCGCGTTCGTCTCGAGCAGGTCGGGCGGCAGCTGGGCGAACGCGCGCGCCAGGACGTTCTCCCCCGCCGCCCCGCGGCTCGAGGAGCCGGCCACGACCAGCTCGAGCCGCCGGAGGCTGTCGGTGGCCCGGTCGAGCTGCGAGCCGCGGGCCTGCTCGAGGGCCTTCACCTCGGCCAGGGCGCGCTGCGCCTGCGCGAGCCGGCCCTGCAGGTCCTGGGCGGCACCGGCGAGGCCCACGAGCGCGTCTTCGCGGCCCCGCTGCACCTCGAGACGCAGCTCTTCCTGGGCACGGGCCACGTGGTCGAGCGTCTCCTGCAGGCGATCGACGGCGGCGAGTTCGGCGGCCGGCCCCGCGGGCCGGCGTGCCGCGGCGAGCGCGTAGCCGACGAGGACGGCGAGGACGAGGCCGGCGAGGGCGAGGACGGCGGCGAGGGAGTCCATCGCCGCCCAGCGTGCCACGGCGGCCCGCCGCGACGGGTCCGCCGCGCGGCGGCATTCCCGCGGGGCCTCATGTAGACTGGGCGCGTCGCCCACAGCCCGGAGTCCCCTGGATGAGAGCCCTCATCGACCGCTTCGCGTCGCTCCGCGTCACCGTCTCCCTCCTCGTCCTGGTCCTCGTCGCCCTCGCGGCGGGGACGATCGTCGAGTCCCTGCACGGCGCCGAGGCCGCCCTTCGGTCCGTGTACGGCGCGCCCTGGTTCCGCGCTCTGCTCGCGGTCTTCGCTCTCAACCTCTCCTGCTCGCTCGTCAGCCTCTGGCCGTGGGGCCGCCGCCGGATCGGCTACGCGATCACCCACGGCTCGATGCTCGTGATCCTCGCCGGCGCGCTCACCACCGACCTCGCGAAGACCGAGGGCCAGCTCCACGTCTGGGAGGGCGAGGAGTCGAGCGACGGTGATCGGCGGCCCGCGAGCCCGGTGGCGGAGCCTCCGGTCGTGGCGACGCTGCCCTTCGCGGTGCAGGCTCGACGCGTTCGAGGTCGACTACTACGAGGGCACGCGCCGGCCCGCGCAGTTCCGCAGCCGCGTGACGGTCAAGGACCGGCCGGGCCGCGAGACCCCGGCCGTCATCGAGATGAACCGCGAGCTCGCGCTACGGCGGCTACAAGTTCTTCCAGAGCAGCTACCGGGAGACGCCCGGCCGCGACCAGACGATCCTCTCCGTCTCGAAGGACCCCGGCGAGCCGATCGTCTTCCTCGGCTACTACGGCCTCGTGGTCGGCATGATCGTCGTGCTCGCCACCCGCATCGGCGAGCGGCGGCGAGCGGCGCGGCCGGCCGGCGCCGCCGCGGCGGCCCTCGCCGTCCTCGCCCTCCTCGCCTCGGCCCCCGCCCGCGCCCAGGTCCCCCCGATGCCGTCGGCCGCCGACGTCGAGGCGCTGCGCCGCCTGCCGGTGCAGCACGACGGGCGCGTCATGCCGCTCGACACGCTCGCGCGCGAGGCCGTCTGGAACGTGACCGGCAAGCCGCACGGTGTGGGGCGTCGACCCGGTGGCGATCGTCCTCGGCTGGACCTTCGACCCGCAGGCCTGGGAGATCCAGCCGATCGTGCCGATCGGCGACCGCGCGCCTGGCCGAGGCGATCGGCCTCCCGCCCGGGACGCGCTGGTCCTCGTTCCGCGACCTCGCGGCGAACGAGCGGCTCGAAGCGCTCGCGAACGAAGCGCAGGCGGCCGAGCAGCAGGAGCGCCCGCTCACGAAGCTGCAGAAGAGCGCCCAGAAGCTCGAGGGCCGGCTGTTCTGGATGCAGCAGTTCTTCCGGCACGAGGCGATCCTCGCGGTGCCGGCCGCGAAGCCGGGCGACGCGTGGACCGCGCCCGAGCCCCTGCGCTCCGCCGCCGACCTGCGCGCGGTGCTCGACTCCGGCGCGTCCGCCGGGCGCCTCGCCGCCCAAGCGGGCCTCGAGCGCGAGATCCTCTACAACCGCGCCCGCCCCACGCGCATCGCGTGGTGGGTGCTGACCCTCTCGCTGCTGCTCTCCGATCGCCGCGATGGTCCTCGACGCGCCGCGCCCTCGACGTCGCGGCGGGCGCCCTGCTCGTCGCCGGGTTCGCGGTCATGAGCTGGGGCATCTGGATGCGGTGGCAGGTGGCCGGCCGGATCCCCGCGTCGAACATGTACGAGTCGCTGCTCTTCCTCGGCTGGGGCGTGGGCGCTTTCGCGGTCGTCGCGACCGTCCTCCTGCGCAACCGCATCGTGGTCCTGAACGCCGCCGCCGGCGTCGGCCCTCACGATGGCCCTCACCGACCTCCTGCCGATCGACCGCTTCATCCACCCGATGCCGCCGGTGCTCTCGGGCACGTACTGGCTCGCCATCCACGTGCCGATCATCATGGTCGGCTACGCGGTCCTGGCCCTCGGCATGGTGGTGGCCCACATGCAGATCGGGGTCGAGGCCTTCGCCCCGGCCGCGCCGATCGCTCGGCGCTCGCAGATGGCCGACCTGCAGTACTTGTACATCCACGTCGGCTCGATCCTGCTCGTCGCCGGCATCCTCACCGGCTCGATGTGGGCCGCCTCGTCGTGGGGCCGCTACTGGGGCTGGGACCCGAAGGAGGTCTGGTCGCTCGTGGCCTTCCTCGCCTACATGGCGATCCTGCACGCGCGGGCGGAGCGGCTCATCGGCAGCTTCGGGGTGGCGGCGTGGAGCATCGTCGCCTTCCAGACGATCCTGATGACCTACCTCGGGGTGAACTTCGTCCTCGCCTCGGGCCTCCACTCGTACGGCTTCGGCGACTCGAGCGTGGTGCGGGCCATGGTGGCGACGGCCCTGGTGGAGGGGCGTTCATCGGGTCGCCTGGGCGGTCCGGACGGCGAGCCGCGTAGTCGTCGCCGACCCGGTCCGGGGGCTGGAGCCCCCGGCTCGACGCGAGCCGGCAGGCCGATCGCGCCCCGACGCCTTCACGAGCGGCGCGGACTGGTGCCGGCGAGCGACCGGGCGCCTGGCTCGGGAGCGAGCGTCTCGGAGGCCGACTCCGTCCCGCCAAACCGCACCTGCTACAGGCGGGCTTCGACCTGACGGCCTTCTGCTCCCGGACTACAGGCCCGCGGCTCGTTCCAGCGCCTTCACGACCGCGCAGATGTCCTCGCGGCCGTGGCCCTGCGCGCGGGCGGCCTGGAAGACCTCGCGGATCGCGGCGAGGCCCGGCATCGGCGCCTTGAGCGCCGAGGCCTGCTCGAGCATCAGGCGTCTGGTCCTTGACCAGGAGGTCGATCGCGAAGTGCTCCTGGAAGTCGCGCTTCGCGATCGCGGCGCCCTTGAACGCGTAGTAGGGCGAGGCGTAGCCCGAGGCCTGGATGACCTCGACGATCGTCTCGATCGAGAGCCCGGCCCGGCGGCCCAGGACGATTCCCTCGCAGAGCGCCTCGAGCATGAACGAGATGACGCTGTTGCCGATGAGCTTCACCGTCGAGCCCTGCCCCATCCCGCCGCAGTGGATGGCCTTCGTGCCCATGGCCATCATCACGGGCAGCAGCTCCTCGTGGACGGCCGCGTCGCCCCCGGTCATGAAGAGGAGCGTGCCGTTCTCGGCCCCGTTCTTCGAGCCCGTCACCGGGGCCTCGAGCGCGTCGGCCCCGCGCTCGCGCAGCGCCGCCTGCACGCGCCGGGTCGTGTCCGGGCTCACCGTCGAGCACTCGAGGTAGCGGAAGCCCGGGCGCGCGGCGCCGAGGAGGCCGTCCTCGGCGAAGACGAGCCGCTCGACCGCGGGTGGGTCGGCGACGCAGGCCACCACCACGTCGGAGCGCTCGGCCAGCTCGAACGGGTGTCCGCGCGGCCGTCGCCCCTTCCTTCACGAGCGGCTCGCAACGCTCGGGCGTGCGGTTCCAGACGGTGGTCGGGAAGCCCTTCTTCAGGAGGTTCCGGGCCATGCGGCTCCCCATGAGGCCCAGCCCCGCGAACCCGATCCGCTTGCTCATCTCGTGCTCTCCTCGCTGCCGGTGAAGGCCGAAGGGTATCAGACGAACCGGGGCGCCGGCAGGGCTGGGCTAGAATGCCCGAGGGGCCTTCTCTCTCGATGCTGGCTGCGGTCGTCGTCTTCGCGTCCTGCCTCGCCGCAGCCCAGGCCGGCCCGGCCCGGACGCCGCCAGGTGTCCCGCCCCCGGAGACTCCCGGCGAGAGCGATCCCCGCGCTCTCCTGGGGAAAGCCGTCGCCGCCCAGCAGGCGGGCGAGCTCGAGCAAGCCGTCTCGCTCTACGAGCGCGTGCTGGCGTCGATCGGCGACGAGCCCCGCGTTCTTTCCAATCTGGGCGCCGCCTATGCGCGACTGGGCCGCTATCCGGAGGCAGTGCAGCGATACGAGCGGGCGCTCGCGCTATCGCCCTCGGACACGCCGATCCGACAGAACTTCGCTCTCGCGCTCTACAAGACCGGCGAGCTCCGGAAGGCTGCCGAGGAGGCGGCCCGGATCGTCGCGGCCGAGCCGGGCAACGAGGCCGCGACCCTCCTGCTCGCCGAGTGCCACGTGCGCCTCGGCGAGAACGACGCCGCGGTGAGGCTGCTGCAGCGGGAGGACGGCCGCCCGCCCGAGGGGCGCGCCGCCGCCTACCTCCTCGGGACGGCCCTCCTCGCCGCCGGGCGCTCCGCCGAGGCCCAGGCCGTTCTCGACGGCGTCCTCAAGGAGGACTCGGCCGAGGCCCACGTGGTCCTCGCCACGATGCTCGTCCGCGACGGCGAGTGCGGGAAGGCGCGCCCCGAGATCCGCAAGGCCCTCGAGATGAACCCTCAGCTCCCTTTCGTGAACTACCTCGACGGCAAGTGCCTCATGGCGAACGAGGTCAACGACTGGCAGGGAGCGGCCGACGGCATTCCGGCGGGAGCTCGCGGTCAACCCCAGCCACTTCGAGGCGAACCTCCTCCTGGGGGAGCTGCTCCGTCAGGAGGGACGTCTACGAGGAGGCGCTGCCCTACGTCGAGCACGCGGCGCGACTGCACGGCGACGATCTCGCCGTCCAGTTCTCGCGGGGCGCCCTGTACCTGGCGCTGGGCCGGACGGGAGAGGCCTTGCCGCTCCTCGAGCGGGTGGCCGCCGCCGTTCCCGAGCACATCCAGGCTCACGTGCAGCTGGCGGTCGCGTACCACCGGCTCGGCCGGACGGCGGACGCCGCGCACGAGCGCGAGACCGTCGGCCGGCTCCAGGCCCAGAGCGAGGACCGCTTCTTCAGCACCGTCAGCGAGGGGATGGCCCGGCTCATCGGGAAGAAGGCTCCGGAGACTCCGCCGACGCCCGTCAGGCCCTGAGAGACGTTCCGCTCTGCCCGGACGGCCGCGCGAGCGAGCGATCGACCGCCTCGCGCTGCGTCCGGCAGTCGCGAGCTCACGCACCCTTCTCGCGGGCATCGGCGGCACGGAAGACACGCCTGCTCAGGTCGCGTCAGCGAGACCCGGCGCCGGACACGAGCGGGCATTCGCGGCGTAGGCGGCTACGGCTCCTCCCCGCCGCCCCAGGCGGTGTGCGGGCAGATCTCGCGGAAGGGGCACTGGCCGCAGGCCATCCACGTGGGCTTCGCCGGGAACTCGCGCCTCCGGATGGCCGCCGAGGCCGCGCGGATGCGCTCCTCGGTGGCCGCCGCCTCCTCGGCGGTCGGCCGGCGCCCGGCCGCGAGCCCCGACTCGAGGAAGCGCAGCTCGACCCGCTCGGGCAGCCGGCCCTTCGTCTTCAGGTGCGCGAGCGCGTAGATGTCGAGCTGCAGGCTCTCCTTCGCCCGCTTCTGCGCCGCCTTCTCGTCGCGGACGTCCCCCGTCTTGAAGTCCACGATCGCGACCTCGCCGTCCTTCTCGATGACGAGGTCGTACCGGCCCTGCACGCGGTTCCTCTCCAGCGATGAACGCGAACTCCTCCTCGACCGCGGTCGGCGCCCACGGGCCCGCGCCTCCTCCTCGTGGAAGCGGCGGAGCATCGTCCTCTCCCGCGCGCCGGCGCTCCTCCTCGTGCTCGCGCGACAGGAAGCCCTCCGAGACCCACGCCGCGCGGAACGCGGCCACCAGGTCGTCGGCGGTGAAGGGCCGGCCCGCGAGCCGCGCCTCGAAGTGCCGCCGCACCGCCTCGTGGACGGCGTGCCCGTAGACGACCGCGTGGTGGGTCAGCAGGGGCACGCGCAGGACGTGGACGTAGCGGTACTTCAGCGGGCAGGTCTCGTAGTCGTCGATCTGGCCGTAGGAGAGCCGCAGGAGCTCGTCCTCGGGGATCGGGACGTCCACCGGGGGCACGGGCTCGGGAGCCGGCGCGTTCCGCGCGAGCGCCTCGAGGGGCGCCGTCTTCCGTCGAGACGGGCCTCGGCGACGGCAGGTCGAGCGCCTCCACCACGAAGCGCGAGACCTTCCGCGCGCGCGAGGTGCCGTAGTCGCTGGCCGAGGTGAGCACCAGCTCGTCGCGCGCCCGGGTCATGGCGACGTAGAAGAGGCGTCGCTCCTCGAGGAGGTGACCGTTGCCGCCGCCGGTCAGCTCCTCCTTCACCAGCTCCTCGGGCAGCGACAGCGGGTCGCCCCGCCGCTGCAGGGGGAACTTCGACTCGGCGCAGCCCACGAGGAAGACGGTCGGGAACTCGAGGCCCTTCGCCTTGTGGACGGTCAGGACGTGCACCGCGTCCTCGTCGAGGTCGGCCTCGGCCACCGCCGGGTCGTCCCCCGCCTCGCGCAGCAGGTCGAGGTGCGCGACGAAGGCGGGCACCCGGTCGTGCTCGGCCACGTCGCCGTACGCCTTCACCGCCTCGAAGAAGCGGGCGATGTTCTTGACCTTCGCCTCGGCCTCGGCCGAGGACTCCTTCGCCAGCCGCCCCAGGAGGCCCGACCACTGCAGGAAGCCGTAGAGCACCTCGCCCGTGCGCCGCCGCGGCACCTCGGCGAGCGCGCGGTCGAGGTCGGCGAGGAGCCGCGCGGCGGCCTCGCGCGCCGCTTCCCGAGACGCTCGCCAGGTCCTCGTTCTCCGGCAGGCCGCGCAGCACCTCGAGGAGCGGCCGCGTCTTGCGCCTCGCGTAGTGGTTGAGCCGGAGGAGGTCGCCCTCCGGCATCCGGTACACCTCGGACGCGGCGAGGTAGAAGAGCGAGACCGAGTCGTCCGGGTTCGCGAGCACGCGGAGGAACGAGACGAGGAGCCGCACCTCCTCGCGCGCGTAGAGGCCGCGGCTGCCGCTGAAGCGGTGCGGGAGGCCCTTCACGTTGAGCGCCCGCAGGAAGGGGTCGGCGTCGGCGTTGCTGCGGACGAGGACGGCGAAGTCCCGCGGCCGGGCGCCGCGCCTGGATGCGCTCCTCGATCATCGCCGCGACGCCGTCGGCCTCGGCCGAGACGGTGTCGAAGTGCGCGTGGCGGACGGGGGTACCGCCCGGGCCGCGGCGAGCGGAGCCGCTTGTCGATCCCCGCGATCGCCTCGAGGCGGTAGGGGTTGTTGTAGCCGATGAGGCGCGCCGCCGTGTCGAGGATCACCTGCGTCGAGCGGTAGTTCTCCACCAGCACGACCTCGCGCGCGCCCGGGTAGAGCCGCCGGAAGGCGAGCAGGTTGGCGGCGGCGGCGCCGCGCCAGCGGTAGATGGCCTGGTCGTCGTCGCCCACCACGGTGAGGTTGGCCGGTCTCCCCCGCGACGCAGCTTGAGCATCTCGAGCTGGGCGTGGTTCGTGTCCTGGAACTCGTCCACCAGGACGAAGCGGTAGCGGCCGCGCAGCCGCGCGAGGACGGCGGGTCGCTCGCGCAGGAGGGCGAGGGTCCGGTGGATCTGGTCGCCGAAGTCCACGAGCCCCGCCTCGCCGAGCAGCCTCTGGTGCGCCTCGTAGAAGGCCGCGAGCTCGAGGTGCGACCTCGGCCTCGTCCCGCTCGCTCCGTCCGGTGGCGGCGGCGGCGAGCTGCGCCTCGGCCCACGCGCGGTACTGCGCCGGGCGAGACGTCCTCGTCCTTGGCGCGGCTCACGAGGGTCGCGAGGGCGGCGAGGTGCCGGGTGGGGTCGCCGAGCGGGCGGAAGCGGTCGAGCGGCAGCCGGAAGAGCCGCTCGCGCAGGAAGATCACCTGCTCGGGCTGGGAGAGCACGCGGAACTGCGGGTCGAGCCCGGCCTCGAGCGCCGACTCGCGCAGCACCCGGTCGCCGAAGGCGTGGAACGTGGAGATCGCGGTCTCGGCGTAGCCCCAGGGGATGAGCTGGTCCACCCGCTCCGCCATCTCGGCCGCGGCCTTCTCGGTGAACGTGAGGGCGAGGATCTCCTCGGGTCGGGCGCGCTTCGTGGCGATGAGGTGGGCGATCCTCCGGGTGAGGACGGTGGTCTTGCCGGTGCCGGCCCCCGCGATGATGAGAAGCGGCCCCTCGCCGTGGACGACCGCCTCCCGCTGGGCCTCGTTCAGGCCTTCGAGGATGCGCTCCTCGGCGGTCGACAGGCCGGACCCGGTGATCGCGCTCACGCCCCGATTCTATGCGTCAGGTCGGCCGCGGCGGGTCCGGGGGCCGAAGGGCGGTCTCAGCGGGCCGCCTCGAGCGCGGCCTCGAGCGCCTCGGGCCGGAAGCTCTCCACGTCGAGCGCGCTCGAGAAGGTGACCGTCCCGCGCGGCGTCGATCACGAACACGCGGCTCGGGAAGGCGGAGAACGCGGCCTCGGCCTTCCCGTCGAGCCCGTCGAGCGCGGCCTCGTAGGGGATCTTCAGCTCCCGCCGGCAGAGCGCCGCGTGCTCGGCCCTCTCCTCCACGCTGCGCGCCTCGGGGAGGCTGATCCCCTCGCGGCGGTTGACCGTGCTCTGCCACGCCTCTCCCTCGGGGTGCGCCTCGCGGATGTAGGCCAGCAGGAAGCGCGCGTGGTCGCGGTGGCGCTCGTAGAGGCGATTGACCTCGGGCGCGCCGTGCCGCAGCTGCGGGCAGGTGTAGCTGCCGAGGACCAGCACGAGCGGCCGCCCCCGGAGCGACGACAGCGGGAAGGCGCTGCCGTCGGGCCGGCGAAGCTCGACGTCGGGCGCCGCGTGCCCGACGAGCGGCGAGACGTCCACGGGGGCGTCGCGGCGCCGGCCCGGGCGCGTCGAGCGAAGCGACGAGGTCCTTCGCCTGGGCGGACTGCGGGCGCAGCAGCACGGCCCGCTCCGCGAACGGCCGCGCGTCCTTCGGCCGGCCGCGCGTGGCGAGGACCGAGGCGAGGAAGTAGCTCGCCTCGTAGTCGTTCGGGCTCTCGGCCAGGGCCTCGCGAAAGGCCCGCTCCGCCCCGTCCGCGTCACCCGGTGAAGAGCAGCGCCCGGCCGTAGTACGAGCGCAGCGACGGCAGCTTCGGGTCCTTCACGAGCGCGCGCGAGAAGCGCTCGACGGCCTGCGGGTAGTCGCCGGCCATGAAGGCGGCCGAGCCGACGAGGTACTGCGCCTCGGCCGAGTCGCCGTCCCGCATCAGGGCCTCGACGAGCCGCTGGCCCTCCTGCACCTTGCCGCCCCGGACGAGCGCCATCCCGAGCAGGTAGGTCGACGGCGCGGTCGTCGGGCCGGGTGGCGGCGAGCGGCCGGAGCAGCTCCTCGACCGCCGCCGGCTCGCCGAGCTGCAGCCGGCAGTCGGCGAGGAGGAGCGTCGTGCGCGTGTCCTCCGGCTGCCTCGCGTGCAGCGCGGCGAGCTCCTCCGCCGCGCGCGGCAGGTCCGCGGACTTGTAGTAGGCGAGCGCGAGGTTGTAGCGGATGCGCCCGTCTTCCGGCGCCAGCGTCGAGGGCGCCCCGATAGGCCTCGATCGCCTCCCCGTAGCGGCCGAGCGCCGCGAGCGCCGCTCCGAGGTTCGACCGGGCCTCGACGCTCGGGCGCGAGGGCGAGGCTCTCGCGGTACGCGGCCACCGCTCCCTCGAGGTCGCCCGCCTGGTGCAGCGCGACGGCCCGGGCGAGTACCTCGCGCGCGTCCTCCGGAGGAGGCGCGGCGGCCACCGGCGTCACGAGCACGAGCGCGAGGCCGAGCGCGCACGAGACGAGACGGACGAGCGACGGCGCCACTCAGCCAGTCTAGCTCAGGCTTCCGGAACGATCCGACCGGGTCCGGCCTCCCCGCCGCAGAAGCGG
Source organism: uncultured Acidobacteriota bacterium (assembly GCA_963697835.1). Classification (GTDB taxonomy): domain Bacteria; phylum Acidobacteriota; class Vicinamibacteria; order Fen-336; family Fen-336; genus DATBSL01. The sequence continues at coordinate 31,300 of CAVOPG010000006.1, forward strand.
GTCAGGGTCCGGGCGGTCACGTCGAGGACGTCGCGAAGCCGCGGCACGCCGTACCCGGCCGGCGCGTACGCCACCACGAGCGCGCGCCGGGTCGCGGTCGTGATCGCGGCGCGCAGCGAGTCGGAGGTCGGGTTCCCGAAGGGCCCTTCGCCGTCCACCAGCACGGGGCGCGCCTCCACGTTCACGAAGCCCTTGCGGATGCCCTCGTAGCCCTCGCCGGTCGTCCCCTTGCGGAGCACTACGGGCGGCTTCAGCCGATCGAGGTCGTAGAGCCCGAACGGCAGTTGCTCGCGCAGCGAGACGAGGTTCAGCGCGTCGACGAGCGTGTTGATCCGGTACAGCGTCTCGCCCTTGAGCGCGCGGCGCAGGAGCGCCTCGTTCGAGGGGCGCGTCTTCGTGGGATCGATGCCCAGCGCCTTGTAGAGCGTCCGCGCGTCCGAGGCGCCGGGCACCTCCGAGCTCCGGCCGTCTCCGTATCTGCTCCCGGAACGTCGCGCAGGCCCCGTCCACCTCGTCGGCGAGGGTGGGATCGCTTTCGCGCACGAGGACGCCCTCGAGGACGATGAGCCCGACCCGGACTCGCCCCGAAAGGTCGTGCTCGATGGAGAACTCCATTGGCCGCCCTTCCCTCCCGTTGCGACGCCTCGACTATACCGCCCTCTCGCGCCCCGGGGTCGTGCCCCTGTCCTTCGGTCCCTTCCCGCCGGTCGCGGGGTACGATACGGCTCGCTGCCGCTTCGATCCTGGAGGTAGGGCAATGAAACGTCGCTTCGCGGTCGCGGTCGGTCTGGTTCTCGCTTGCGGCTTCCTCTCCCCGGCGCCAGGGGCACGAGCCCAGAGCATGGTGACCGCCGTCGGGAGGGTGGTCGACGGACAGGGCAACCCCATCCCCGACGTCCAGGTGCTGCTCGACTACAAAGGGCCCGTCGTCCAGAAGTACCGGACGAAGACCGACAAGACGGGGAAGTTCATCCATCTCAAGGTCTACGAGGGGCTCTACCGGATCACCCTCACCAAGGACGGGGTAGGAACGGCCTCCTTCGACTTCGTCGTCCAGGAGATCCCGAGCACCCAGCTGCCTCCGGATCTCAAGTTCGTGGTCAAGGCGGCGGCGGCGCCGCCCCCGCCTCCCGGCTCGGGCCTCGCCCCCGCCGGTTCCGCCGCCGGGGGACCCGCCGTCGATCTGGGCAAGCTGACCGCCGACCTCAACGCCGCGACGACGCTGGCGGGAGAGGGCAGGATCGACGAGGCAGTTGCCGCCTTCGAAGCGATCGCCGCGGCGGCGCCCCAGGTCCCGCTCGTCCACTTCAAGCTGGCCGCCGCCTACAAGAAGAAGGGCGACACGGCGAAGGCCGAGGCGTCGTTCCGCAAGTCGATCGAGCTCGACCCGGGCTTCGTGGACGGGTACGTGAGCCTGGCCACGCTCCTCGCGGAGAGCGGGAAGAAGGACCAGGCCGTCGAGGTGGTCCGGCAGGGAGTGGCGGCGAACGAGAAGAGCGGCCGGCTGCCGTACGCGCTCGGCGTCCTCGAGGTGAGCGCGGGCCACAACGCCGCGGCCAGGGAGGCCTTCCTCAAGGCCGAGTCACTCGACCCCCAGACCGTCGACACCCAGTTCCAGCTCGCCACGGTGGCCCTGAACTTGAACGACAGGGCGGAGGCGGTCGCGCGCCTCGAAAAGTACATCGCCGCGGCGCCGCCCACGGCGCCGGACCTGGCGGTCGCTAAGTCCCTGCTGGCCGCCCTCCAGAAGAAGTAGCGGGTGACGCCCCTGGCTCTCGTCCAGCAAGAGGAGGCCACGGCCCGGGAGAGCACCTTCTTCACGATCACCGCCAACTGAGGACCAGCCTCAGCCGGCTTCGACGGCGAACGGCTCTTCGACCTCGATCGTCTTGCCGGCCAGCTCGTCGCGGATCGTCAGCACGAGGTCGTACTCCCCGGGAGCCGCACCGCTTGAGCGAGATGCCGTGGAGCCGCAGGAGGGCCCCCACGGAGGTCGGGTTGATCGGCGGTCGGGCGGCTGCGCTTGAAGACGCTCCCGTCCGCCCGGCGGATCTCGTAGCCCGGCGGTCACCCGCGGCATGAGCGAGCCCTTCTCGTCGCGCGAGGCGCCGTAGACGCTGAACTGGCAGTAGAGCACGGAGTCGCGTGGCGAAGGCTCCGGCGCACCTGCAGGACGGGCCGCCGCGTGCCGTCCGTCGCCCGTCTCCACCGTGTCGCTGAGCACGGGGCTCGAGACCCGCAGGGAGCCGGCCTCCGGCACCTCGAACTCGTGGACGACCGAGCCCACGCGCCCCGAGTTGAGGTCGCGCACGACGACCTTCGCCTGGTAGCCGCCGGGCGGCAGGGTGAAGTCCCGCGCCACGGGGTACCACGTCCGCTCGAGGCTGCTGGCGGGTCTCGGGCAGGAGGGCGAGCTCGATCTTCTGGTCGTAGCGGTAGTACTCGCCGGACTCGCGGTGCTGGGCCTCGATCAGGAACGCCAGGGCGTCGTTCGAGACGCGTCGGCCTCCTCCTTGAAGGCGAGGCCCCGGCACGTCGATCTCGATGGCGAGTTGCACGCTCATCTGGTTCGAGCATGACCTCGTCGAAGACGAAGCTCGACACCCGCAGGGGCACGTCGGCGATCTCGAACGGCGAGTCGAGGGCCCGTGGCGATCACCGGGTCGACGTTGCTCTTCGGCCCGGCCCCCGCCTCGCCCTCGCGGGGCGCGTAGTAGCCGCGCCGCGCGCGCACGCTCAGGCCCTTGCCCTTACCGGCGGCCGAGCTTGACCTCGATCTTCCGGAACTTGCCGTCCCGGCGCAGGTCGGTCGGGTTGTAGCCGAGCAGGTAGTACACCCGCGACTCGCTCGACACGCGGCTGATGCCGCCGGCGAGGTCGTTCGAGTTCTTGACCACGAAGCCGCCGGTGTCGAGGGCGAGCGCCTCCGCGCCCTCGGCCTCGCGAGTGAGGTCGGCGAGCACGGCCACCGTGTCCTGGGCTTCGAGCGGGCGGCCGAAGGCGGCGGTGAAGGCCTCGGGCAGGCCCTGCAGCCCGCGGGTGTCGATGAAGTAGATCGGCACGTTGGCGCGGCGTCGAGGCGACCACCACGTTCTTCATCTCGTCGACCTGGACGTCGTAGACGAAGCCCTGGGAGACGAGGACCATCGACTTGCGGCCCTTGATGTCGGCGAGGGCCTCGATCGGCGCGCGGTCATGACCTTGAGCGTGATCTTGTTGCGCGAGGTGGCGAGGTTGTGGACCTCCTGGGCGCGGCTGCGGATGACGTCCGGGAATGATGCCGGGGGCGGAGGTGTAGGCGTCGCGCCGGCTTCACGCCGCGCTGGTCCTTCTGCGAGCCCGCGCCCCGTAGTTGTCGAATCGTCGCTGGACCTGTCGGCCATCTGCTCGTCCTGGTACTCCTCGATGCGCATGGCCTCGTACTCGGTGATGCGGTCGGGCGAGCTGTCGGGGATGTAGCGGCCGTCGAGGCGCTTGAGGATGGCGAGGAGCTGCTCGCGGCCCTCGGGCATCCGCGCGTTCCACCAGGCGCCGCCGCCGGTGGCGACGAGCACGACCCGGTCGCCCTCCGCGACGCCGGTCCGAGGAACGCGGCCACCGCGCCCTGGGCTCGCAGGGCCTGGCTCGGCGAGAGGTGGATGTCGTCGAAGACGACGACGAAGGTCCGGGCGCGGCGGGGCTCGACCACCAGGTTGCGTGGAGGTGGGCGCGAGCCGCGTGGCGCGGGGAGGGCCGCCGGCACCTCCGGGCACCACCACCGCCTCGAAGCTGGTGATCGTCTGGGGCTTCCCGTTCTCGGTGACGACGAAGTCGTCCTTGCCGAAGCCCGGCATGGCCTGGCCCTTCCTGTCCACCACCGCCACGTCGACGGTGACCAGCTCGACCGCGCTCGGGAACGTCTGGGACGGCGTGGCCTGGGCGGCCGGCGGCGCGGGCTCCTGCTTGTCCCCCGGGCTCGAAGTCGGAGATCCGGCCAGGGCGAGGAGAAGAGCGAGGGCGAGGGGGAACGGTAGCTTCATCGTTGATCTCACAGGTATCGCTGACAAGGGGGGCTCAAGGGAAGGCGCTTCAAGACGGCGGGCCGCACCTCACCCGGAACGAGCAGTGCTCCCAGGCCCGGTCGGGACCTCGTCTGCAGCTCTGCGCGGACCTCGTAGCGGCCGGGAGGGAACCGCGCGGCGGGGAGGGTGACGACGTAGGGGATCCGGCCCTTCGCGTCGGACGAGCGGCAGCTCGGGCTCCGCCTGGCCCACTACCTGGCCGTCGCGGACGAACTCGAGCGTGACCTGCGGGAGGACCCTCGACGGCCCCGGAGGCACGTAGGCCACGAAGAAGAGGCCGACGTCCTGCGCCGGCGCCGAGCTCCGCCTCGGCGACCCAGGGGACGATGCGCGCCTCGCCGGCCCGGAAGGGATCGTCGGAGGCGAGGGCTCCCTTCGGCACGCGCTCGGTGCGCTTCACGACCGCGAGGCTGCTCAGGCCGAAGGGCGGGTTCATCTCGCGGGCACGCACCAGCCGGCTGTGGCTCCACGCTCGTCCGCCCCGACTGCTGGTCCAGGACCGCGGTCTCGAGGCGGTAGCGGCCCCTCCGGAAGGGTGAACGAGCGCATGAAGACCGCGTTTCCCGGCGGCAGCGTCGTCGTGCCGCTTGCGCGGCAGCCACAGCGGCGCGTCCTGGCTGAACTTCTCGGCCACCAGCGCCCCGGGCGCTGCGCAGCACGCCCATGAACGAGAAGTGGGCCCGCTCCACCGAGGGATCCTTGTCCGGCTCGAAGTCGGATGGCCTCGAGCGGCAGCTCCAGCACCACCGTGTACCGCTTGCCCGGCCGTCCTCGTGGCCGAAGCGGAAGGCACGGGCGCGGATCGGGAGGTCGTGGGGTGGGTCGGCCGCGCGCATGGCCTCGAGCAGCGTGCACCTCGTAGGGGAAGGTGGCCGTTGCCCTCGCCCGGGGGCATGGCGAAGTAGCCGCTCCGGGTCTGCACGGCGACGCCCGGGCGGCGTCACCTTGAGCTCGACCTTCCGGAACTTGCCGTCGAACGAGCGATTCGAGCGGGGAGTAGGCGATCTCGTAGTAGCCGCGCAGGTCGCCCACGGCGCGGGCGATGCCGGCGCGCACGTCGTTCGTGTGCGCGATGAGCAGCCCGCCGGTGCTGCTCCGCGAGCTCGCCCAGGGTGCCGATGGTGTCCATGCGCAGCGCGGACTCGGCGTTGTCGGCGATCGAGCATCTCCTCGCGGGTGACGGGCCGGAAGCCACGCCTCGTCTGCTGGCGCATGCTGGTGAGCACCGCCTCCTGCGAGGGTGTTGCGGGCGTCCGCCGACGTTGCTCTGCGGTGGTGAGGCCGCGGGCGTCCACCGCGTAGACGCTGACGTTGGCCCGGTTCGCCTCGCTGATCGCGGCCATGAGCACGTGCTCGAGCGTGGGCGGAGCCTGGAGGCCCTCGCGAGAAGAACAGGATCGTCTTGCGACCGGCGAGCGACTGCTGCTGCCGGGCCAGGGCCAGGATGGCGAAGAGGGCGGAGTGGCCCTGCTGCTCGCGCTGCAGCGTGTCCGTCAGGCGCAGGGCGTTGACGACCATGTTCGCCATGTCCACCTCCTGGCCGAGCGGGCGGCGGCGATCGCTGGCGTCGGTGGAGCTCGGCCCGCCCTGCATGACGCTGTCCAGGCGCTGGTCGCGGAGCCGCGTTGGCCTGCTGCGTCGCCTCCACGAGGCGGTCGGTGGCGGCGGTGTACTGCGTGTCGAGCTCGCCGGTCGCGCGGAGCACGGCGTGCGCTCACGCTCTCGCGGTCGGTGGTGAACTGCTGGAGGAGCTTCAGGCTCTCGCCGATCTGGAAGACCGACACGTAGACGTCCGGCCGGTTCTCGAGCTCGAGGAACGACAGCGCCGCCTTGCGGGCGATCGTGCGACCGTCGACGTCGAGCTGGTCGAAGAGGAGCGTCACCAGGTTGAGGTGGCGGCTCTCGCCGGGCGCCGGAGGGCGCGGGCGCTCTGGCGTCGCCGTGCCTGCGCGCTCCTCGATGGCCTCCCCGATCGCCCGGGAGTCGAGGAAGCGGAAGTTGCCGACCTCCTGCTTGACGCCGTCCTCGTCGCACCTCGATCTCGTCCGGCGCGCAGGTCGCGGACGGTGCGGCCCTTCTTGTCGCGGACGACCACGTCGAGGAGGACGACCTCGGTGTCCACCCGGAAGACCTCGCGCCGGAGCTCGGGCGGGGGCTCGGGCGGCGGCTGGGCGAATGCGGGCGCGGCCAGCGACAAGGCCAGGGCCAGCCCCGCCCCTGCCCCTCCTTTCGCTCCGCCAGAGAACGAGCGGCACACTCTCCACCCCCCAGCTCGATCGAGATGCCCTCGACCGTGATTCCCGGCCGGCCCCGTGAGGGTACGCCCCGTCCGCGCAAAAGCCCCGGTCACCGGGGGCTCCCCGAGCCGGGAGCAGCGTCGCCCGGAGCAAGGCCGGGCGTCTGCCTGGTGCGGCGGATCCTCTCGAGCCTCTGGAACGTGACCCGGGCCCTCTCCGCCTCGTCCTTGCGCCCGGCCTTCTCGTAGGCCCGCGCGAGGGCGAAGAACATCTCGGGGCTGTCGGGGGCCAGTCGGGCCGCCTCTCCCAGCTCCGCGATGCCGCGCTCGAGCTCGCCCAGCTCCACAAGGACCCGCCCGAGCGCGTTCCTGGCGGCGAAGAGGCCGGGGGCGAGCTGCACCGCGGCCTCGGCGTAGGGCCGCGCTGCGGCGAAGTCCCCGCGCTTGATCAGCTCGAACGCCGTCTCGAGCCGCGGGTAGACGCTCCCGGGCTGGACCTCCATCTCCTCTCGGAACTCGGCGAGGGCCGCCTCCGGGTCCTGCCCCATCAGGAAGAGGCCGTAGCAGTAGTGCACGTTCGGCGCCCGGGGGAAACGGTCGAGGAGGTCGTGGAAGCGCGCTCTCGCCTCGTCGTTCCGGAGGGCGAGCCAGGAATAGCGGCGCGCCCCGCCGCATCGACGATCTCCTGCTTCTCCGTCGGCACGTCTTCGGGAAGAGTCGCCATCCGCAGGAGCATGAGGCCGGCGGCCCGAACGATGCGAGGGCTCTCGGGACCGGAGCGGCAGAGCTGGGTCATCGGCTGGAGCGCCAGCTCGAACTGGCCTCCGCGGATCTGCAGGATCGACAGGTGATACCAGGCCACCTGGCGCGTTTCTTCGTTGCCCGCCGAGCCCTCCGCCATCCACCGGGCCAGGTCCCGAAGCGAGGTCGCCCGGTTCCCGGTCTGGAACGCGCAAAGACCACGCAGGGCCCAGGCGGGGCCCGAGTCGGGCTTCAGGGCGACGAAGCGGGAGAAGGCGTCCCGCGCCTCGGCGTAACGGTCGCGGTCGTAGAGGAGGACCGCCGCGTACCACCAGCCCTCGTCCCAATTCGGCCGCATCGCGACGCCCCGGCGGTACCAGCGGATGGCCTCGTCCGGCGCCTCGGCCTCCCGGGCCCGCGCGGCTCGCGCCGCCACGTCCTCGAACGTCAGCGGAGCCGCCGCCGGGGCCTTGGGCGCGGGCGCGGCGGGAGCCCGCTTCGAATCCCCCTCCTGGCCGGCGAGCGCGGGCGACGCCCACGGGAGGCCGAGGAGCAGGGCGGCGGGAATGACCGACGATGCGAGGGATCGACGCACGACTGTTTGATGATACCCCGGGCGGCGGGGACCGCCTCGAACGAAAAAGCGGGCGCCGCCCGAGGGCAACGCCCGCTCCATCCGAACGGGGAACGCCCGCCTAGAAGGTGAACCTCAGGACGAGCTGGACGATCCGCCGTCCGAACTTGTTCTGCGTGGTCTGGCCGTTCTCCGTCCACGTCCCCAGCTTCCCGAAGTCAGGCCTGTCCATGACGCCGTTCGTGTAGTGCAGCGTGAGGTTGTGGCTCTGGTCGGGATACCACGATCGGGTGGTTGAGCACGTTGTAGCCCGCAGATGCGGAGCTGGATCTTCTGACCCTTGCTGCCGATCGGGAAGTTCTTGAACAGCGACAGGTCGAGGTTCTTGTACGAGTTGCCCTTCATGTAGGGCAAGCACGTAGTTGCCGTTCTGCCCACGGCGTCGGCGCCGCGAAGCAGCTCGGGTTGAACATGTAGCCGTCTCGGCACGTTCGCCGCTCGGGTCGCAGGTGAGCACCGGCGAACGGCCGGCACCTGGTGCGATCCCGTGATGTGCGCGACGTCGATGGTGACGCCGTCCGCGTTCGTGCCCTGCATGTCGAAGTTGCCGTTGTTGACGCCTGCAGGGGCGCGCCGCTGACGTAGCTCGCGACGCCGGCGAACTGCCAGCCGCCGAGGAACAGCGTTCAGCACGCCTGTTGTCCTTGAACTCCGGCAGCAGCCAGGAGAACGAGACGCTCGCCACGTGCGTGCGGTCCTGGCCGAGGACGCCGTAGTTGTACGTGCGAACGGTCGCCAGATGTACTCGGAGCCGGCCCGGGAGCCGTTGGGCTCGCTGCGTGCGGATGCCCAGGACCTTCGAGAACGTGTAGGCCGCCGTGAAGTTGAACTTGCCCGCGCTGCCGGCTCAGGAGGGCCTGCAGCGCGTGGTAGTTGTAGTACACGTTGTGGCGGTACACGTTCAGGTCGCCGTAGGCTGAGAGCGGCCGGTAGGCTGTCTGGGTTGGTGCCGCCGTCGGATGCGTTGAGCATGGCGACCGAGCGGGACCGCGTTGTAGTTGGCGATCCCGTTGTTGAGGATGTTCTGCTGTTCTTGTTGCCGACGTAGCCGAGCTCGACGTTCATCGACCAGGGCAGCTTCTGGTTCGAGCGTCAGGCTCCAGGTGTAGGCGAGCGGCTGCTTGTCGTCGTCGATGTCGAGCGCGCTGCCGCGTCGAGGTTGACGCTCCCGCCGCCGAGGCCCTCGAGGGCCTTGAGCGTCGTGCGCGTCGCTGATGGTGGTGCTCCGCACCCCCTGGGCGAAGTCGAGCTGCCGGTCCAGAGCGACTGCGGCTCGTGGTAGCGGTACATGCCGACGCCGCCGCGGACGACGGTCTCACCGGTGCCCTTGAGGTCCCAGGCGAAGCCGACGCGCGGGGTCACGCAGAACCAGCTGCCGTCGACGCCGGAGAGCGGGACGCTCGAGTTGATCGCGTTCCAGGTGATGCCCGGGTACTGGGTGCCCGCGCTGGTCGGTCGTACTGGTCCCGGTCGACCAGGCCGCCATGCCGTTGCCGTCGCCGCGGTCGTACCAGGGCCCGATGTACGAGACGCGCACGCCGAAGTCGACGGTCAGGCGGGGCTTCACCTTCCAGCGAGTCCTGGATGTAGCCCTCGAACAGGTTGTAGCGCGATGTCGTGGAGCGGCGTTCTTCGTCGACTCGTTGTAGTGCGTGCTGATGCCGCCCATGAGCAGGTCGGCGAACGTGTTGCCGGAGCTGCCGGCCTTGCCAGGTGGCATCCAGCACGATGTAGCCGTTCTGTTGCCGTTGCCGGGCTGGCGTTCGTGACGTGCTCGTAGTAGAGCGCCGACCTTGACCGTGTGCGGTGCCCCAGACCTTGGTCACGTTGTCCTGGGCGGCGATCTGCCACTTCTTGGCGAAGAGGATCGGGTCGAAGCCGCCGGGGTTGAAGATACATCGGACCGTCGAGCCCCAGCCGCCCGGCGTCCACCGACGGGATCTGGTCGTTGCTCTCGCCGAAGACGCCCTGGTACGGGTAGCCGAGGGCCTGAGCGGGAGATCGTCGCTGCGGTCGTCGATCACGTTCGGGAAGTTGATGTAGGTGACCGCGAAGATCGTCTCGTTCGTCAGCGTCGGGTTGAACACGTGGGTCAGGCTGACCGTGACCGAGTCGGAGCGGTTCTTCCCGCTGATCGAGGACGGGTAGGGGACCTGGCTGCTCGCCGTTGCGCCACCAGAGGCCGATCACGAAGGGCTGCGTCTCGCGCTGGATGTTGTAGCGCACGAACATCTTCGTGTTGTCGGAGATGTTGAAGTCGACGCGGGCGAGGCCCTGCCAGCCGTTCTGGTCGACGAGGAGGTTGTCGACGTAGTTGTAGCCGCCGGTCGTGCGCCGGGTTGGCGTTCGGCATCGGGAAGACGTTGAGCGAGCGCCTGGCCGCCCGGGTCGATCAGGCTGCGCCGGGATGATGCCGCCGGGGAAGTCCCTCGGGACGGTGTTGACGCAGCTGCCGCTGCCCGACCGCCGCGGCGTTGCTGAAGTCGCCGTTGCGCATCGCCTCGCGTGGGCACCCAGGACTTGACGAAGCCGGTGTCGAGCGCCTGGCCGAAGTACTCGAAGCCCGACGAAGAAGAACACCTTGTCGCGGTTCTTGTTGAAGCCCGTGCCCGGGATGAGGAGCGGACCGCTGAGGTGAAGCCGGGGTAGGTGAACTTGTTCTTGATCCGCTCTGCGCCGATCTTGTTCGCGAACCACTCGTTCGAGTTCAGGTGGTAGTCGCGGAGGTAGCCGAAGACCGAGCCGTGGAACTCGCGGCCGCCCTGCTTGCTGACGACGCTCATGGCCGATCGGGCCCTTGGCGTGCTCGGCCCCGAAGTTCGACTGCAGGACCTTGAACTCCTGGACGAACTCGGTGTTCGGGTTGACGGAGGTCGCGCAGTTGCAGCCGGGGTCGGCGCCGGGGGCGCCGTCGATCGTGATGTCGAGGGCCCGAGTGCGGTTGCCGTTGGCGCGAGTAGTTGCCGATGGCGCTCTGGTTGTTGCCGCCGCCGCCGTGTCCTCGCCGTTGCCGTTGATGCCGTAGACCTCACCGCGTGAAGTTCGGGCGTGTTGTTGGTGCCGTTCGCGTGTTCGGCGGTCATGCCGGGCAGGATGCGGAGCACCTCGGCCGCGCTCGTGCCCACGATCGGGATGTTCTCGATCTGCTCGGCGGTGAGCGTCGCGCTCTTCTCGCCCGAGTTGAGCGGGGTGAGGGCCACTTCGGCGCTCACCGAGACGGTCTCGGCGACGGTCGCGACCTTGAGCGCGATCTGGCGCAGCGAGCGGCTGTCACCCGACCGCGGAGCTCGATGCCGGTGACCTCGTACGTGTTGAAGCCCTGCGATCGCGATCTGGACGGTGTAGGTGGCCGCGGGCAGCGCCGCGAACGCGAAGAAGCCGTCGCCGTTGGTGACCGAGCGGCGGACCGCCCTTCGAGGCCTCGTTGATGACGGTGACGTCGGCGCCGGGGATGACGCCGCCCGACTCGTCGACGACGCTGCCGCTCAGGTCACCCGTCATGCGCTGTGCGTACGTGGTTCCCGGCAGCGCCAGCAGCACCGCCAGGGCGGGAATGACGAGGACCGCGACCTTCGTCATCCTCAGGAATGAGTTGCCCGTCATTGGTTCTCCTTGACCTCCGGATGCAGGGGTCGACTGATTCGGGAAAAGGGGCCAGTCTGTCGTGGCGCGAATGTTCATTGGCGGAAAAGCACCCGACTTCGTGGCAAATTTAGAGAGCGCGCAAAAGGGTGTCAAGGAAAAACGGGGATCTAAGCCATAAAACACACGGGGCCTAAAACGAACCAACAGAGTGGAACCAAGTCCACCTCGTTGAAGTCAGATAACAATCGTTTCACCAAAGACATAGGTGGCGAATCCAGGGCCTTGAGCCGAGTGCGCTCCAAACCGATGGAACCTTCGTTCGAGACCCTTCGAAAGCGGTTTCGCGCCGCCCTCTCGCATAGGAGGTACGGTCGTGCGAGATGCGCGCGATGCGCGTGCCGAGTCGGCTCGGCTGCGGCCTACGGTTGCAGCGTGAACGCGAGCTTCTCCTCGGCCTCGGCGCTGCCCTGGCGAACGCTCACCTTCAGCTCGTGCCGTCCCGGCTCGAACTTGTCGAGCGGGAACGTCCCGAGATACCGGATCCGTCCGTCCGGCTCGGGCGCCGGCAGCGGAGCCTGGGCACGGCCCTCGGCCTTGCCCTCGCCGGTGAACTCGATGGTCATGACGGGCGCCGCCGCTCCCGGCGCCGGGTAGGCGATCATGTAGACCGAGATCTTCGGGGTCAGGCTCTTGGAGATCGGGTCGTCGAGGCTCGGCACGATGCGCGCCGCCTCGACCTGGAAGGAATCCACGGGAGCCCCCGGTCTTGCGGCGCCCGCCGGCTCCACGCGCCGGATGATCACGACGCTGCTGAGAGCGATTCCGTCGCCCGCGGCCGGAACTTCCAGCGGCATGCGGTGGACGCTCGTCGCTCCCGCATCCCGATCCTGGGCGACGACGTCCACCGCGTACCGGCCCGGGGGCAGCACGAGCCGCCGCTTGAAGACCACGTTGCCCTGCTGGACCGCGGGCATCTTGTCGAGCGGGTCCCTGGAACGGGTAGTCCTGGCTCACCCGCTCGACGACCTTGCCCTCTTGGTCCTTCACCACCGCGAGAAGGGCGAAGTGCATGCGGTAGAGCTTGTTCTTCTCGTCGGGAGTGAACTTGAAGCGCGAGGCGGGCACCTCCGCGATCAGGACCACGTCCCGGCCCTCGGCGCCCGACCCGAAGTGGAAGGTCCCCGCCGAGATCTCGAAGTCGCGCCGCGGCGTCTCGCTCTTGAGCGCCTCGAGGAGCGGGAGCTCGTAGGCCAGGATCGGCCCCGCGTCGTCGGGGGTGGTCGCGAGGTAGCCGTTGCCGGCCTGGAGCCTGGGTCCCGCCCCGCGTCACCTTGATCTCCAGCTTTCGGAACTTGCCGTCGTACTCGAGGACCTGCGGCACGTAGACGACCTCGTAGTAGCCAGTGACGTCGGAGGCCACGCGCGCCATGGCCTTCTTGAAGTCGTTGGTGTTGAGGATGGCGAGGCCCCCCGTGTTGTCGGCGAGCTCCTTCAGCGGCTGGAGCGTGTCGGTCCGGGTGCTCGCCTCGGTGCGGTCGGCGAGCGTCGCCTGGCTCGTCGTGACCGCGCCCGGAGGTCGTCTGGGCCTGGTCGCGGCTCGCCGCCGCGACCTCTTCGATGGCGCGATCGCGCGCTCTCTCCCTGGCGCGTCGTGTCGAGCCCCCGCACGTCCACGGCGTAGAAGGCGACGCGGGCCCGGTTGGCCTCGCTCATCGCGCCCTTGAAGACGTCGTCGAGGAGGTTCGGGACCTCGAAGCCCGTGGTGAAGTAGATCACGGTCTTGCGGCCGGGTGCCGTGGCCTGGCCCTTCGCGAGGGCCAGCAGCAGGTAGATCGGGGACTGGTTCTGCCGCTGGCGCTGCATGCGGTCGCCGGCCCGGATGATCCGGCCGAGCACTTCCGCCCGGGCCAGCGCGGCGGGGTCGTTGGCCTTGCCCTGGGAGAGCTGGGCCAGCGCGTCCGCCACACCCTTGCGGGCCTGGGCGTCCGGCTCGGCGAGCGTGTTGTCCTGGGTGCTGGCCGCCTTGTCCACGGCCTGGCGGACGAGGTCGAGGTCCCGGGTGAAGGGCTGGACCGTCCAGAGCTGGAGGCCGATCCGGAAGACGCCGATCCACGTGTCCGGGCCGAGCGCGTTGGCGAGGAAGTCCCGCGCCGCCTGCTGGGCGAGCTTCTGCTGGTTCTGGTCGAGGCCGTCGAAGACGAGGGAGACGAGCTGGCCCGGACTGGGCGCCCTCGGTACCGGCGGCGGGTGCCGCGATGGCGTTCACGAAACGCAGCGACTCGACGGGCCGCCGGCTGCCGTTCTCCGTGACCTCGATCTCCTCGGGCTTGAGGTCGGGTACGGCGACGCCCTTCTTGTCCTTGACCACGACGCCGAGGACGACCTTGTCGGCGCCCGCCGCGCCGTCGCTCGCGGGAACGGGGGCAGCCAGGGCGAGAACGAGGGAAAAGGCGACGAGGGCGAGGGCGTTGCGCAAGTGAAGCCTCCCGGAAAGCGGCGCCGCGGCGCGCGAAGACGAGGTGAGCTTGGCGGAGGCGGCCGAGGCGTGTCAATCGGGCGAACGGACCACGCGGGCGCGGGCGCTCCCGGCGCTCAGCGCGCCGAGGCCAGCGCGGCGGCGATCGCGTCGATGGCCGCGACCGCTTCGCGGCTCTTCCCCTCGTGGTTGTTCACGACGATCGCGAACGCGAGCCGCTCGCCGCGCAACGTGGTCACGTAGCCGGCGAGAGCGTTGGCCAGGCGGAGCGTGCCGGTCTTGGCGGCGACCCGCCCCTCGGCCGGGGTGCCCTTCATCCGGTTCTCGAGCGTGCCGTCGACGCCGGCGATCGGGAGCGAGTCGCGAAAGGCGGCCGCGTGGGGGTGGCGGTCCATCGCCGCGAGCAGCGCGACGAGGCCCCGCGGCGTGAGGAGGTCGGTCCGGGCGAGGCCGGAGCCGTCGGCGAGCCCCCAGCCCTCGTCGGGCACGCCGAGCCGCTTCGCGAGCTCGGCCACGGCCTCGTGGCCCTTCGCGGCGCTGCCCTCGCCCTTCACCTTGAGGCCCACGAGACGCAGCAGCATCTCGGCGTGGAGGTTCTGGCTCTCCTTGTTGACGACGCGGACGATCTCCGCCATCGAGGGGCTGTCGTGCGCGGCGAGGACGCGCACGCCGGCGGGCAGCGGCTCGCGCGACGTCGAGACGCCGCCCATGACGCGGATGCCCTTCGACTCGAGGACGCGGCGAAAGGCCGCCGCGGCGCAGCGCGCGGGGTCGGCCACGGCCAGCCGGCCGCTCCACGCGCCGCCCATCGGCAATCGGCCGGTCAGCCGGGCCTCGTTCGAGCCGGGCTCGCGCTCGAGACGAGACGTCTCGCTCCCCGGCGGCTCGCCGTCGCGCGCCTCCACCGTCGTCGACCGACGAGGAGACGGCCAGGCAGCCCGCGTCCGGCTCCACGTCGAGGACCGCCGGGTCGCCGACCCGCTCGCCGGGCTTCAGCGTCACCGCGACCAGGTTGTCGGCGAAGGAGAGGGCCGACACCTCGGCGCCGTAGCCCCAGGCGAGGTCCTCCCACGCCCAGTCGGACCCGCGGCGATCGCCGGTGAAGGCCCCCTCGTCGCCGACGAGCCGCCCCTCGATCCGCCGCACCCCGGCCGCCACGAGCGCGTCGGCCATCTCCTCGAACGCCGCGGTCGGGCGGCCGGGCGAGAAGCGGGCCGAGAGGTCGGGGTCCCCGCGCCCCACGAGGTAGACGTCGCCGAGGATGCGGCCGAGGCCGTCGAGCCGCCCCGCCGTCTCCACCGTCGTGCGGACCCGCGCGTCCTGTCCGAAGGCGTCGAGCGCCGCCGCCGTCGTCACGAGCTTCATGCTGGAGGCCGGGCGGAAGGCCTTCTCCGCGTTCCGCGCGTAGAGCGTGCGGCCGGTCCGCGAGGCTCCGCACCTCGATCCCCCAGAAGGCGGCCGCGAAGTCCGCGCCGCGAGACGATCGGGTCGATGGCCTTCTTCAGCCGAGACGGGGAAGGGTCCCCCGCTCCCGCTCCCGGCGCGAAGGACGACAGCACGCACGCGAGGGCCAGGCCCGACCCGAAGCACCCCCGCCGACCCCGCCGCCTCTCGGCCACCGCTCCCCCTTCGCTCACCGACGCACGGCTTCAGGCTCGCACCCCGCCGCCACGATCTTCCGCACGTCCTCCGCCAGCGCCTCCGCGTCGTCCGGCGACCGATCCGCGACGGGGACGGACGGGTGAAGCGTCACGGCGACGGTGCCGGGACGCACGCTGGAGAGGCCGTGCGGCACGACGGCGCTTCACGCCGACGAGCGACACCGGCACGATCGGCACGCCGGCCGCGATCGCGAGGCCGAAGCTCCCGCGCTTGAAGCGACGGATGCTGCCGTCCGGGCTGCGGGTGCCCTCGGGAAAGACCGACGACGCTCGTGCCCCCGCGGATGCGGCGGGCCGCCGCGTCGAGGCTGCGCCGCGCCCGGAACGGGTTCCCCCGGTCGATCGGGATGTGGCCGCCGAGCCAGATCGCCCAGCCGACGAGCGGCACGAGCGAGAGCGAGCTCTTGTAGATGAAGCGGAGGTCGACGGGCAGGTGGCCGAGCAGGATCAGGATGTCGAGAGCGCTCGCGTGGTTGGCGGCGTAGACGGCGGGGCCCGCCACGGCATGCTCGAGCCCGGAGACGCGCACCCCGACCCGGAAGAGCCGTAGGAGGGCGCGGCTCCACGCTCCGCCGAGCTCGCGGGTGGCGTGACCGCTGCGGTCCGCGAGCGCGGCCACGCAGGCGGCCGTGGCGTAGCCGGCGGTCAGAAGGAGGGCGAGAGGCGCCTGGATGAGACGGAAGACGAGCGACCGACCCACCGCGTCCCGGCTACTCCCGGACCGAGGGCCCGTTGCCCGCCGGGGACGCGACGGACCCGGAACCGCCGTTGGGGCGCGGCGACTCGGGGGCCGGGTGGCGCTCCCCCGTCTCGCGCCGGTCGGACTCGCGCCGCGGCTCGCCACGGTAGTCGCGCCCGTCACGCAGGTCGCGGCGGTCGTCGCGGCGCTCGCGCCGCGCCTCGTTCTCCGCCGGCGCCGCGTTGGCCTCGGGCCACCGGCAGAAGATCATCTTGCCGGCCGTCGTCTGCAGGACGCTCGTGACCGTGACCTCGATCGTGCGGCCGATCGCGCGCTTGCCCTGGTCCACCACGACCATCGTCCCGTCGTCGAGGTAGGCGACGCCCTGGCCGGACTCCTTGCCTTCCTTGAGCACGAACACGCGCAGGACCTCGCCCGGCAGCACCACCGGCTTCAGCGAGTTGGCGAGCTCGTTGATGTTGAGCACGGCCACCCCGCGCAGCTGGGCGACCTTGTTCAGGTTGAAGTCGTTGGTGACGATCTTGCCGGAGAGCCGCTTGGCGAGCTCGATCAGCTTGAGGTCGACCTCCTTGACCTCCGGGAAGTCGGTCTCCACGATCTGCACCTGGACGTTCGTCATCTTCTGGATGCGCTGCAGGATGTCGAGGCCGCGCCGGCCGCGGTTCCTCTTCATCGAGTCGGAGGAGTCGGCCACCTGCTGCAGCTCGCGCAGCACGAACTGGGGCACCACGAGCGTCCCGTCGAGGAAGCCCGTCTCGCAGATGTCCGCGATGCGGCCGTCGATGATCACGGAGGTGTCGAGCACCTTGTACTGGTGCAGCCGCGAGGCGTCCTTGAAGGCGGCGACGATCCGCGCCGGCTCGAACCACTCGCCCCGGCGGGCCCCGATGACGACGCCCATGTAGATGAGGAAGACGATCAGGACCGAGTGGATGAAGTGCTGGGCCACGAGGTCGAGGCCGGCGATCACTCCCCAGACGAGGTGGGCGCCGAGGAGGCCGGTGACGCTGCCCACCAGGGCCCCGACCATGCTGGTGGGCGGGGACCCGGTGGAGCCGGAGCTCCAGGCCGATGATCAGTAAGGCGAAGGCGACGCCGAGAGCGAGCGCCGACGAGCGGCTGCCCGGGGACGGGGATGTAGTGCCACCCCGCCCAGCCGAGGGCGAGGACGACCAAGCTGCGGAACAGGATGAGCCACATGAGAAGGCCTTTCGGGCTGGAGAGCCCGCGATCGATGACGGGAATGAGGCGGAAGGCTTCATCGGTACGTCCTATGGTGCGGCAATGATACCCCCGTGCCCGGCCGGGGCAAGCCCGATCTGCTCGCCCCGCCGCGTGGCCTCTCGGGAAAGGGAGTCGCTGCTACAATCTCGCTGCAGTGATCCGTCGCGTTCGGCTCGGCCCTCCGACCCTCGCTTTTCTCATCACCATCGTGGCCACGACCTCCGTCGCCCAGGAGGGTGGCGCTCCGGCGCCCCCCTCCCCTTCGAAGAGCTGGCCCGCCGGGCCGCGGACGCCTGGAAGGCCGGACGGACGGAAGACGCGCTGCGGTGGTATCGCGAGGGGGTCGAGCGCAACCCCGCCTGGGACGAGGGCTGGTGGTACCTCGGCTCGATCCACTACGAGGCCGATCGCCTCTCCGAGGCCCGGGACGCGTTCGCCCGGGTCACGCAGATAAGGCCCGGGGCGAGCCCGGCCTGGGCCCTCCTGGGTCTGAGCGAGTACGGGCTCCGGGAGTTCGACGCCGCGCTCGGGCACCTCCTGGAGTGGCAGTCGCTGGGACCGGCGGGCAGCGAGGAGGTGAGCCGGATCGCCGGGCTTCACCTGGCCATGCTCCTCGTCAGGGGCGGGCAGTTCGACCTCGCCACCCGTCCGCTCACCTGGCTGGCGAGCTCGCAGCCGGAAACGCCGGATCTGCGGGCCCTGTGCGGCCTGGTGATCCTCGAGAAGCCCGTGCTGCCGGCGGAGATCAAGGAGACGGAGCGGGACGAGGTCGCCGCGGTGGGGCGCGCGGTCTACGCCGCCTTCGCGGGGCACGATGCGGAGGCCAAGGTGCGGTTCGAGGAGGCTCTCGCCCGTTACCCGAACGCGCGGGGTCTGCGTTACGCCTACGGCCTGGTGCTGTCCCGCATGCGGTCACCGGAGGCTCTCCCCGTCCTCCAGCAGGAAGTGGCGCTCTTCCCCGACGACGTTCGCGCCCACCTCCAGATCGCGCTCGAGCTCCTGTCGCAGGGCCGGCCACTGGACGCTCTCCCCTCGGCCCGGGAATCGGTCCGTCTCAGCCCGGGAAATTTCGCGTGCCACCTCGCGCTCGGCCGCGCGCTCGCGGAGACGGGCGCCCTCGACCAGGGCATCGCCGAGCTCGAGCGGTCCGCGGAGCTCGCCCCGGAGGTGCCGGAGACGTACCTGGCGCTCGCCCGGGCCTACGCGCTCGCGGGACGGGCCGAAGACGTCGAGCGGACCCGGGCGAGGGCGCGCGAGGTAGACGGCAAGCGGCAGCCGCAGCTGCGCCCCTGACGGCGCCGCCGCGGGGCGGGGGTCAGTCGGCCCCGTCGGCCAGCCGCTCGAGCGCTTCCTCGAGAGTGTTCACGCCGATCAGCCGGATACCGGGGAGGCCTTCGTCGGGGATGTTGCGGGCGGGCAGGATGCAGCAGGTGAAGCCCATCTGCGCGGCCTCGCGGATCCGCAGCGCCGCCTGGCCGGCGCCCCTCACCTCTCCTCCCAGCCCCACCTCGCCGAAGAGCACCGTGTGGGCGGGCAGCGGGCGGTTGCGGAAGGAGGACGCTACGGCGGCGGCCACGCCGAGGTCGGCCGCGGGCTCGTCGACCTCGAGCCCGCCGGCCACGCTCACGAACACGTCGTCGCCGAGGAGCTCGAGACCCACCCTCTTCTCGAGCACGGCGAGGAGCAGGCTCGTGCGGTTGGGGTCGATCCCGAGCGACATGCGCCGCGGAGTGCCGAAGGACGTGGGCGACACGAGCGCCTGGACCTCGACCAGCATCGGCCGGGACCCCTCGATCGTGCACACCACCGCCGACCCCGGGGCCCCCGCCTGCCGCTCGGCGAGGAAGAGGGCCGACGGGTTCGCCACCGGCTTGAGGCCGGCTCCCGTCATCTCGAAGACGCCGAGCTCGGAGACGGCGCCGAAGCGGTTCTTCACCGCCCGCACGATGCGGTGGTGCTGGCGCTTCTCGCCCTCGAAGTAGAGGACGGTGTCGACGATGTGCTCGAGGGACTTGGGCCCGGCGATGCTGCCGTCCTTCGTCACGTGACCGATCAGGAAGGTCGTGATCGCGCGGCCCTTGGCGAGGAAGAGGAGCTGGGTCGCCACCTCGCGCACCTGGCTGATGCTGCCGGGGGCGGACGGGAAGCGCGAGGAGAAGACGGTCTGGACGGAGTCGACGACGAGCGCTTTGGGCTTCAGTGCCTCGACCTGCTCGAGGATCCGCTCGAGCGAGGTCTCGGCCATCAGGAAGAGACCGCCGCCCGTGATGCCGAGCCGCTCGCCGCGCAGCTTCACCTGGCGCTCGGACTCCTCGGCCGAGACGTAGAGCACCGTGCCGTGCGTGCGGCCGAGGAGGTGCGCGACCTGGAGGAGCAGCGTGCTCTTCCCGATGCCGGGCTCGCCCCCGATGAGGACGAGCGACCCGGGCACGATGCCGCCGCCGAGCACGCGGTCGAACTCGTCGATGCCCGAGCCGACGCGCGCCTCCTCGCCCGTGTCCACCGCGTCGAAGGGCTTCGGGCTCGAGGGAGAGGAGGGGAGGACCAGCTGGTCGGGGCGGCCCCGGCCCGGGGGCGGCGCCACCTCCTGCCGCTCCTCGACCAGGCTGTTCCACTCGCCGCAGTCGGGGCAGCGGCCGAGCCACTTCGAGCTCTCGAAGCCGCAGGCCTGGCAGGCGAAGACGGTACGGACCTTTGTCACGCCGAGGGGCTCCCGTCTGCCCGGCCCCGAGGGGTCCGCCGAGATTGCGGATCCCTCGTCGCACTACCCGAACGGTGCTCCTCAGGATGACAGGTCATGGCTCAAGGCGACCGGCGTCCCGTCGGTGGTGACTCGGGCAGACATCACGACGGCCCGCCGCGCCACTCGAGGTTCTCGAAGCGGGTGAATTCCTTGATGAAGGCGAGCTTGCGGCTGCCGGTGGGGCCGTTCCTCTGCTTGCCGATGATGATCTCCGCGATCCCCCGGTTCTCGTCCGAGGGCTTGTACTCCTCCTCGCGGTAGATGAACATCACGATGTCCGCATCCTGTTCGAGCGCCCCGCTCTCGCGAAGGTCCGAGAGCTGCGGGCGGCGGTCGGTGCGTGCCTCCGGGGCGCGGGAGAGCTGGGAGAGCGCGAGCACCGGGCAGCCCAGCTCCTTGGCGAGGCCCTTCATCGATCGGCTGATCGCCGACATCTCCTGCTGGCGGTTCTCGACGCGCCCGGCCGAGGTCACGAGCTGGAGGTAGTCGACGATGACGAGCCCCAGCCCGAACTCGGCCTTGAGCCTCCGGCACTTCGCCCGCATCTCGAGCGGCGAGATCGTGGCCGAGTCGTCGATGTAGATCTTGGACTGGGAGAGGTCGGCGTAGGCCTTGGCCAGCCGCGCCCAGTCCTTCTCGTTGAGCTTGCCCGTGCGCAGGCGGTGGGCGTCGATCCGGGCGTCGGCGCAGAGGAGCCGCAGCGCGAGCTGCTCCTTCGACATCTCGAGCGAGAAGAGACCCACCGTCTCGCCCAGCCGCTGGGCGACGTGCTGGGCGATGTTGAGGCAGAAGGAGGTCTTGCCCATCGCGGGGCGGGCGGCCACGAGGATCGAGGTCGCCCTTCTGCAGCCCGCTCGTCATCTCGTCGATGTCCACGAAGCCGGTGGCGAGCCCGGTGACCACGTCCTTCGACTGGGAGAGCTGGTCGATCGTGCGGAAGCTCTCCTTGACGATCTCCCGCATGCCGACGAAGCCGGCCCGGATCCGCCGCTCGGCGATGTCGAAGATCGCCTTCTCGGCCCGGTCGAGGAGGATCGCCGCCTCGTCCTCGCCCTCGTAGCAGGAGTGGACGATGCGGTTGCCGGCGTGGATGAGGTTCCGGACGACCGCCTTCTCCTTGATGATCCGGCTCCAGTGCTCGACGCTCGTGATGCGGGGCACCCCGTCGACGAGCCCGGCCAGGTAGGCGGCGCCGCCCACCGCCTCGAGCGCCGACTGGCGCAGGAGCTCGTCCTTCAGGGTGACGAGGTCGATCGGCTGGCTGCGCTCGGCGAGCGCCGCCATCGACTCGAAGATCCGCCGGTGGGCCTCGCGGTAGAAGTCCTCGCGGGTGAGGATCTCCGCCGCGGAGTTGAAGGCCAGGTTGTCCACGAGGATCGCCCCGAGGACGGTCCTCTCCGCCTCGGGGTTGTGGGGGAGGGTCCGGTCCTTCGGGGGGGCCTCGCTGGACACGAAGGGCCTCCTAGCCCTCCTTGGTGACGAGCAGCCTGACCGAAGCCAGCACCTCGGGGTGGAGCTTGATCTTCACCTCGTGCTCGCCGAGGGCCTTGATCGCCTCGTCGAGGAGCACCTTGCGCTTGTCGATCTCGATGCCCTTCGACTTCAGGAAGTCCGCGATGTCGCCCGCGGTCACCGAGCCGTAGAGCACCTCGTTCTCGCCCACCTTGCGCGGGGCCACGAACCGCAGGCCGGAGATGCGCGCGGCGAGGGACTCGAACTCGGACTTCTCCTTGGCGAGGCGCGCCTGGTGCGCCTTCTTCTCCTTCTCGATCATCGCCTTGTTGGCGTCGGTGACCGGCATGCCGAGGCCGCGCGGCAGCAGGAAGTTGCGGGCGAAGCCGTCCTTGACCTTCACGATGTCCCCGCGGCGGCCCACCTTCTCGACGTCGTCCCTCAGGATCAGCTCCATGACTCTCCTCGAGATTGAATCACGCCTGCCGTCCAGGCCGGGTCCCCTCGCCCGGCTCGGGCGGGGGCTCGGCCCAGCGGCGGAAGTCGAACCAGTTGTCGAACAGCCCCAGCAGGGCGAGGATCTGCGGGGCCCAGGGGTTGGCCAGCACCAGCACGACGATCGCGGCCCGCAGCAGGGGCGGGCCGGCCAGGCGCCGGGCGTAGAACGCCACCACCGCCAGCCCCTGGAGGGCGAAGAAGAACGCCGTCACCAGGAGCACGTTGTAGGCGGCCGGCCTCGCCAGGGGCAGCGCCACGGCGGCCCCGAACAGCACGAAGACGAAGACGAGGGCGAGGGGCCACCGCACCCGCTCGAACTCCCCGTCCTCGAGCCAGCCCGGGGTCGCGCCGGAGCAGGTAGAGGCGAAGGAGCGCGGCGTTCGCGGCCACCAGCACCGCGGCGAAGATGACCCAGGACGGCGGGGAAGACGACCGCGAGGGCGTCGCGCAACTCCCCCACCTGCTCGGTGAAGTCCGAGACCTGCTCGGCCGGCATGCCTGCCCGCCTTGAGCTGGGCGAGGAACGCCTCCGAGCGCAGGCTGGTCGAACGGGGCGAGGAGGAACTCCGCCATCGCCTGCGAGGCGAAGGCGAGACCCGCCCCGATCTCCGCGACGAGCGTGGCGAAGGCCCAGGCGCAGCCGCGCAGGAGGCCGCGCCCGCGGGCCAGCGACTCGCCGAGGAGCAGCCCCGGCACCGCCAGGACGAGCAGGTAGAAGCCGGCCGCGGGAAAAGCGCTCGACGCCGCCACGAGGGCGGCGGCGAGGGCGGCGGCGAGCCACGCCCCGGCCGCGCCGCCGCGAAGGCGCTGGACCGCGAGCGGCAACGGAGCGACGAGCGAGAGCGGGGCCAGGGCGGGCACGAGGCCCGCCGACCCGAAGAGGACGCGCCGAGAGGGCGCCCGCCCCCACGAGCCCGCCGAGACGGGGCTCCGCGCCCACTCCGGTTCCCGCCGACACCGGTCCCCGCTCCGTCATCCCGCCCCGCCTGGAGAGCGCTTCAGTCCGCCGCGTACGGCAGCAGGGCGATGTGGCGGGCGCGGTTGACGGCCTCGGTCAGCTTGCGCTGGTGCTCCGCGCAGGTCCCGAACATGCGCCGGGGCAGGATCTTGCCCCGCTCGGGCACGAACTGCGAGATGAGCTTGATGTCCTTGTAGTCGACGTAGTCGATCTTGTCCGCGCAGAACTTGCAGACCTTGCGCCGGCGGAAGAAGTAGCGCTTGCCGCCTCCGTCCTTGCCCCCGGCGCCGCCCCTTTGCCCCCGCCCCGCCGCCCGACCTGCCGCCGGGCCGGCCGAAGCTCCTCGAGTCGCCGTTCATCCCCTGGGAGCTCACTGCTGCACCTCCGCGTCACGAGCGGACGGGGAGGTTCCGCCGGCCCCGCCGCTTCTCCTCGCCGAGCGCACGCTTCGCCTTGCGCCGCTCCGCCTTGCGGAGCTCCTCGTCCACCCGCACGGTCAGGTAGCGGATGATGCCGTCCGTCACCTTGATGCGGCGCTCGACTTCCTTGACCATCGCGCCGCTGCCCTCGACGACGAGCAGGACGTAGGAGCCCTCGCGGTGGCGGCGCACGGTGTAGGCGAGTCGCTTCTTGCCCCACTTCTCCATCTTCTGGAGCTTGCCGCCGTCCTTCTCGACGAAGCCCTGCACCTGCGCGGCGAGGGCGTCCACCTCCGGCTCCCCGAGGTTGGGGTCGGCGATGAACAGGATCTCGTAGGTCCGATCGCTCACTGATCCTCCTTCTGGATCCCCGCGGCCGCCCCCGGGGCGCCTCGCGGGAAGCTCCTTTGGGGCCCGAGGGGCCCTACCGGGAGCAAGGGTCACTGGACACGGCCGGCTTTCGCCCGGCCGCGACGAACAGTGCAGTATAGCCTAAGGGCGCCGGGGGTTGAAGCGGTTCATGGCGGCGGCCGGGCCCTCCTCCAGGAGGCACAGCACGGCGTCGGCCGCGAGCCGCACCGCCTCCTGGACCACCTTCATCTCCTCGGGCGGGAAGTCGGAGAGGACGTACTCCGCAAGATCATCGGGGAGCTCGCCCCGCCGCACGCCGATCCGAACGCGGGCGAAGTCCTCGGTCCCGAGCGCCTCCACGAGCGAGCGCAGGCCGTTGTGACCACCGTGACTCCCCTGCTCCCGGACGCGCAGGGTGCCGAGATCGAGAGCCACGTCGTCGACGAGGACCACGAGGTCCGCGGGCGATCCGCCGCGGCCGGCGAGGACCCCGGCGACGGGCGGCGCCGCTCGCGTTCATGAACGCGAGGGGCTTGACGAGGAGCGCCGCCACCCCGGCGAGGGACGCCTCCGCCACCCAGGCGTCGCCCTCGACCCGGCCCGCCGCCCGGGCACGGGCGGCGAGCACGTCCACGGCCATGAAGCCGGCGTTGTGGCGGGTCCGGCGGTAGCGCTCGCCGGGGTTGCCGAGGCCGACCACGAAGCGCACGGCGGCCCTTCGCTCGCCCCCTGGGCTACTTCTTCTCCTTCTTCTCGCCCTTCTCGGGCTTGCCGCCCTTCTCGGGCTTGCCGCCCTTCTCGGGCTTCTCCTCGGCCTCGCCCTCGCCCTTCTCGGCCTTGCCCTTCTTGATGACCTCGGGCTCCGTCGCCGCTTCCGCCTCGACGGGCACGGCCTCGGCCGGCGCCGCCTCGGCCACGACCTCGGCCCGCGGCAGCACGACGTGCGCGATCACGAGCTCGGGCGCGTCCAGCACCTTCACCTTGTCGCCGAGCTTCACGTCGGAGACGCGCAGGTGCTTGCCGAGCTCGAGGTGGGAGATGTCCACCGTGATCTTCTCGGGGATGTCCGCGGGCAGGCACTCGAGCTCGAGCTCGCGGGTGACGAAGTCCACGATCCCGCCCTGGAGCTTGACGCCGACCGGTGTCGCCCGAGAGCTCGACGTGGACCTTGATCTGCAGCACCTTGTCGAGCGCGACCTCGTAGAAGTCGGCGTGGAGGAGGTGCCCGCGCAGCGGCTCGCGCTGGAACTCCTTGAGGATGACCTTGCGGCGCGTGCCGGCGAGGTCGAGGTCGAACAGGGTGTTCTCGCCGGAGGCGCTCTTCAGGATCGCCCCGATCTCGCGCGGCGAGACGGCGACGGCCATCGCGGCCTTCCCCGTCCCGTAGAGGACTCCGGGGATCATCCCTCGGCGGCGCAGCCGGCGGTTCACGTTCTTTCCGGTCTCGCACCGGCTCTCCGCCGGCACGACGAATTCAGGCATCTCGCACTCCCACGGATACTGCGTTTCTAGACGAAGAGGCTGGTGACCGACGTCTCCTCGTGGATGTTCTTGATCGCCCTCGCCAGGAGCTCCGCGATCGAGAGGACGACGATCTTCCCGCTCGCGAGCTTCTCCTTCCCGAGGGGCATGGAGTCGGTGACGATGAGCTTGGAGAGCGGGCTCTTCTCGATCCGCTCGATGGCGTGCCCGGACAGCACGGGGTGCGAGCAGGAGGCGAGCACCTCCCGCGCCCCCGCCGCCTTGATGGCCTCCGCCACCTTGGTGAGGGTGCCCGCGGTGTCCACGATGTCGTCCACGATGAGGGCGGTGCGGCCCTCGACGTCGCCGATGACGTGGTGCACCTCGGCCACGTTCGGCTGGTCGCGCCGCTTGTCCACGATGGCGAGGCTCGCGTCGAGGCGCTTCGCGTACGCGCGGGCGCGCTCGACGCCGCCGGCGTCGGGCGAGACCACCACGAGGTCCTCGAGGGCCATCTTCATGCACGTGCTCGATGATGACGGGCGCGGCGAACAGGTGGTCGACCGGGATGTCGAAGAAGCCCTGGATCTGCGCGGCGTGCAGGTCCACGGTGAGCACGCGGTCGGTGCCGGCGGTCGAGAGGAGGTCGGCCACGAGCTTGGCCGAGATCGGCACCCGCGGCTTGTCCTTGCGGTCCTGCCGGCCGTAGCCGTAGTAGGGCAGGACCGCGGTGAGCCGCGACGCGCTCGAGCGCTTGAAGGCGTCGAGCATCAGCAGCAGCTCCATGAGGTTCTCGTTCACCGGCGCGCAGGTCGGCTGCACCACGAACACGTCCGCCCCGCGGACGTTGTCGTGGATCTGGAACCACACCTCGCCGTCGCTGAACCGCGCGAGGTGGGCGCGGCCGATCGGCACCCCGAGGTGCCGGGCGATCGACTCGCCCAGCGCGGGGTGCGCGCTCCCGGTGAAGATCTTCAGCTCTCTGCGCATGACCGGACGCTCTCGACGCCGTGGGGTGGCTGGGGCGGAAGGATTCGAACCTTCGATCCGGGGTCCAAAGCCCCGCGCCTTACCACTTGGCCACGCCCCAACGCGCGGGGGTGCTACCCCTCGGAGACCTCCTTGCCGGCGGCCTCGCCGCCCGGCGCCGGGGCCGGGGCCGGCGGCGCCGCCGGGGCGCCGGAGGAGACCTGTTGCTTGTAGACCCCGAGGACCTTCTCCTCGAGGTACTGGCGCATCTGGTTGTTGAGCGGGTGGGCGATGTCCTTGAACGTCCCGTCCTTCCGCTTCTTGCTCGGCATGGAGACGAACAGGCCCTTCGGGCCGTTGATGACCTTGATGTCCGTCACCACGAAGCAGTGGTCGAAGACGATCGACACGAACGCCTTGAGCTTCTCGTCGTCCACCGGGATGACCTTGACGTCGGTGATCTCCATGTTGACCGCTCCTCTCGACCCCTCGACGGCCCCCTTCAGCGAACCCGCGCCCGGCCCCACGCCGCCCGGTACTGGTCGAGCGTCAGCGTCTGGGCGACGAAGGCCCGGAAGCCCTCGCCGGCCAGCACCGCTCGGGCCCGCTCGGCCGGGCGCGCCCCATCGAACAGCCCGAAGTAGCTCGCGCCGCTCCCGGAGAGGGCAGCGCGACGGGCTCCCTCCTCCAGGAGAACGGCTCGAATGCGCCGTGCCTGCTCGCGCAGGCCCGGCGCTTCCTCCAGCGCCGCCTCCTCGAGGTCGTTCACGAGGAACCGGAAACCGCCGGCTCCCTCCAACTCCCTCGATACAAAGTAGAAGATGCTATTACTGTTCAAACGGGGTGTCAATCCGGTGTCCACTCGGGCGAAGACCCGGGCCGTCGAGACGTGGATCCCGGGGTCCACGACGACGACGTGGGCCCGTAGCTGGCGGCGCAGGGGGTACACCTCGTCCCCGCGGGAGAGGCCCAGGGCGGTCCCCCCGAGCAGGAAGAAGGGCACGTCCGCGCCCAGGCGGCGGGCGAGCCGATGGAGGCCGTCCGGCCCGAGACCCGTCTTCCACAGCCGGTCGAGGCCCAGGAGGACGGTGGCCGCGTTGCTCGAGCCCCCGCCGAGGCCACCGCCGACCGGGATCCGCTTGCGGATCTCGATCTCGACGCCGCTCGACACGCGGCCGAAGCCGCGCAGCGCCTCCGCGGCTCGCGCCGCGAGGTTCGTCCCGTCGGCGGGCACGAGCGGGTGGTCGCAGCGCACCGTGACGTCCCGCGGGCGGAGCCGCAGGACGACGTCGTCGTGGAGGTCGATCGTCTGGAAGAGCGTGCGGAGCTCGTGGTAGCCGTCGTCGCGCAGTCCCAGGACCTCGAGGCCGAGGTTGATCTTGGCGTAGCTGCGGAGACGGAGCGCGCGGGGCATCAGCGTCCCCCGAGGAGCCGACGCGCCTCGTCGGCGTCGATCGCGACGGTAGCCCTCGTGCGGCGGCGGGGCGAAGGCGGCCTCGGGGAGGACGGACGCCGGTCTCGGCGTCGTCCACCTTCGCCACGAGCCGCGTCCCGTCCGCGAGGACCGCGTCGACCCGCCGGGGCAGCGTCGCTGCCCCACGAGCGCGCGGTAGTCGCGGAGGCCCGGCGGGCGCCACGCCGACGAGCACGTCCATCAGCTCCCCGGGCGAGAGCGCCACCCCCAGCAGCGCTTCGAGGTCGGCGGCTCGCCGCCGCGGACTCGAGGACGGCCCGCTCGCCGGGAAGGACGGCGGTGAGCCGTCCCCCGCGGATGACCGCGACGAGCCGCGCCCCGGCCGGCCCCGGGATCTCGATGCGCACCGCGTCGGGCCGCCGGAACGCCAGGAGCACCCGGCTGCGTCCGCGCAGGTCCTTTCCGCTCACCGAGACCCGCGCGCTGCCCGACCACGAGCCCGCGGCGGCGGCGCTCTCCGCCACCCCGGGCGGCGGCAGCGGGGCCGAGGCGCAGGCGGCGGAGAGCAGGAGCGCGGCGCCGAGCTCAGGGCGTGGGCGGCGCGACGGGCTGCTGCTGGGCCTGGAGGGCCCCCTGGGCCTCACGGATCTTCGCCTCCACGCGCGGGCGGTCGAGCTCGCTCTCCTCGTCCTCGCCCTTCAGGGCCTTCTGCCAGTACTGCAGGGCCTCGGCCACCCGGCCCCGCCGGGCGAGGATGTCGCCCAGGTGGTCGAGGACGACCGCGTTCTCGCCGTCCTTCTCGAGCGCGCGGCCGCACGGCCTGCTCCGCGGCCTCGAGGCGGTTCAGCCGGTAGAGGGCCCAGCCCAGGCTGTCCTGGTAGGCGGCGCTCTGCGGGTCGAGCTCCACCGCCTTCTGGACGAGCGACGAGCGCCTCCTCCACCCGCACGTTGCGGTCGGCGTTCATGTAGCCGAGGTAGTTGAGCACGGGCGCCGAGTCGGGCTCGAGGACGAGGGCCTGGCGGAAGACGGCCTCGGCGTCGTCGTGGCGCTTCTGCCGCTCGAGCACCGCGCCGAGCTGGAAGAGCGCAGCGAGGCTCTTCGGGTCGGCGGCGAGGGCCTGGCGCAGCGCCTTCTCCGCCTCGGCGAACTTCCCGGCACGCCGGTAGAAGTCGGCCACGCGGCCGAGCACCTTCGGGTCGGCCGGCGCCTGCTGGCGCATCGCCTCGACGATGGCGGTCGCGGCGGCGGTGTCGCCCTTCTCGCGCAGCAGCGTGGCCTCGAGGCCGGAGAGGTCGACGTCGTCCGGGAAGCGCTCGCGGGCCGCGCGCACCGCCGACGAGCGCCTCGTCCTTCTGCTTCGCGAGGTAGAGCGCCTCGGCGTGGAAGCTCAGGAGGTTGGCCTCGGGCGGGCCGCCTACGTCCCGATGGCCCGCGCGAAGGCCTTCGCCGCGTCCGCGTAGCGCTCGAGCTGCTGGTAGGCGAAGCCGAGGTGGACGAGGAAGACGCGCTGGTTGTCCGGCGCCCTCTTCGTCGGCGGCCGGCGGCCGGGCCAGGATCTCCTCGAGCAGCGCCGCCGCCCTCGCGAAGTCGCGGCGCGACTCGGCGATCGTGACCTTGAGGTAGGCGGCCTTCGCGTCCTTGGGGTCGGCCGCGACGAGCGCCTCGGCCGCGGCCTCGGCCTCGTCGAAGCGGCGGAGGTCCCGGAGGGACCGCCCCTTGAGGTCGAGGCGCGAACCGGTTCGCGGCGTCGGCGGCGAGCACGGCCTCGGCCTCCGCGAGCGCCTCCTGCGGGCGCTTCGCCTGCACGAGGACCTCCCCGAGCGCGAGCCGCATGCGGACGTCGTCCGGCTCGATCTCGAGGGCCTTCCGGTAGTGGAGGACCGCCTGGTCCGTCTGCTCGGCGCGGGCGTAGATGTCGCCGAGGATCTGGTACGCCCGGGCCGAGTCGGGCTGCAGCTCCAGCGCCGTCTTGAGCGCGGCCGCCGCCTTCTCCGACTCGCCGGCCAGGAGGAGGTGGGTGCCCCGCTGTATGTGGGCCTCGAAGTTGCCGGGGTCGAGGGCGAGGTACATCTCCCAGATCCGGGCCGCGTCGTGCATTCTGCCGGAGCTGGCCGTAGATCCCGGCGAGGTTCAGGAGGGACTGGCCGTCGGTCGGCCGGAGCCGCGCGACCTCCTCGTACTGCGCGGCCGCGCGGCGCAACGCCTCTTCCGCCGCCGGCCCCGACGCCTGGATCTGCTCGAGCTGGGCGAGGATCAGGTGCGCGTCGGCGTCGTCGTGGTCGAGGGCCACCGCGGCCCGGGCCTCCTGCGCCGCCTCGTCGAGGCGGCACCATCTCGCGCAGGAGCCGGGCGGTCTCGACCCGGATCGAGGACGACGGACGGGTCGAGCTTCTGGGCCCGCCGGTACTCGGCGAGCGCCTCGTCGGTGTCGCCGGCGAAGCGCGCCTGCAGCCCGAGGCTGAAGTGGTAGTAGGCCTCGGAGCGCGCGGCCGGCGCGACGGCGCGGTGGCGGCGGCGACACGGCGAGAGCGAGAACGAAGGCGAGGATCGACATGACGGGCAGCAGGAACCCCCTGCCACGATTGTCCCACGGGGGGTCCCCGCATTGCCAGCCGGCCGGGACGGGTGCGACAGTACAACAACGGACAACGGATCAACGACCGATCCCGTGGGCGACCGCCGGCACGGGGGGCTTGGGGGGTGCATAGCACCCCCCAAGAACAAGGAAAGCCAGGTACAGGCGAAGCCGTTCTTGGCCGGCTTCGTCCCCGGTTGCTCCTCTACGAGGCTCTGCTCAGGCCGTCTCCCCGAGCCCCTCGTCCCCAGCTCACGACGGGCCTCCCGACATCCCTCGCGCGCCCGACTCGGACGGGGTGCGCTCGGGTGACTCCTCTCGGGAGCATCGGAACTCCTCGAGGATCCACGCCTTGACGCGCTTCGCAGTCGGCGGCCTGGCCCTCGACGGAACGCAGGTAGTCGAAGAAGCGCCGCTCGTTTCCGGCGCCGAAGGCCCGGGAGGGGAAGGTCACGTAGACCTCCCCCTCGGGCGACCGCCACAGCGAGAACCCGACGAGCTTCATCCCGGCCAGTGGGCCGGCCTCGGCCTCGAAGACGACCTCCGCCTCGCAGACGAGACGCTCCGGGCCGCTTTCCCTCTCCACGAACACCACGCGCATCGCAACCTCCTTGGGTTGGCTCGAGCCGGTCGGGAGAGGGGCCGACACCGCCGAGACTACCCGACACTGCGTGCCCGGCGAGGTCCGCTCCGCTACCGCGAAGGCGGGAGGCTGCGCTAGACTCCGCCCATGCCGATCGACCCGGAGCTTCTCGAGATCCTCGCCTGCCCGGAGTGCAAGACGCCGGTCGAGGTCGTCAAGGACGGCGCCGGCCTCCGCTGCGCGAAGTGCCGGCGGGTCTACCCCGTCCAGGACGACATCCCGGTGATGCTCGTGGACGAGGCGACGATCGAGGAGTAGGCGCGCCGCAGGGCGGCCCCCCCTTGAACCTCGAGCGGGCCCAGCTCGCGCTCCTCGCCGCCCTCGCGGCCACGATTCCCGTCTCGATCTTCGCGAGCGAGGCTGCTCCTCGTCCTGTCGGTGGGCGTGCTCGTCGCACGCCTCGTCACCCGGCGCGCGCAGGCTCGTCCGCAACCGCGCTCGACACGCCTCTCCTGGCCCTCGTCGTGTGGACGCTGCTCGCCGCGTCGTTCGCCCAGGATCCTGTCCGCTCGCACGAGGACTCCAAGAAGCTCCTGCTCTACGCCCTCTTCTACCTCGCGGTGGAGGTGCTGACCCGCGCGGGCGACCGCGAGCGCGTCCTGCACGCGGCGCTCCTGGGCGGTCTCGCCCTCGCGGGCCTCATGGTGGCGCAGCACCTGTTCCTCGGCTACGACCGGCTGGATCGGCGGCCGGCCGGCTTCCTGGGCCACTACATGTCGGCCGCCGGCGTGACCATGGGGGTGTTCCTGCTCGCCGTGGCTCGGTCGCGTTCGGCCGGCGCCCCGGCCGCGGGTTGCCGACTTTCGGCTGGCCGCGGCCGTTCTCGCCGGCGTGGGCGCGGTCGCGGCGGCGACCGCGGCGGGGCACGGGGTCGGCGCCACGCGGGTGTGCGTGGCCGCCCTCGCGGCGGTGGCGGCGGCGGTGTCGCTCTCGGGGAGCCCCGCGGCCCGGGCCGCCGAGGCCGCGCTGGCCGTGGTGGCCGTCCCGGTCGCGGCGTGGGCGCTCGTCGTCTCGCAGACCCGGAGCGCGTGGATCGGCACGGCGATCGGCCTCGCGGTGGTCGCCGTCCTGCGCGCGCCCCGCGCTTCCTGTGGCTCGTCGGCGCGGCGGCCGCGACCGTCCTCGTCCTGCGCCCGCGGCGGTCACGGAGCGCCTGACCATCGGCGACGCGAGCAGCCGCGACCGCTACTACATGTGGCAGGCGGGGATCGACATGGTGCTCGACAAGCCGGTCTTCGGGCAGGGCCCGGGGATGATCCTCGCCGCGTACCCGCGCTACCGGTGGCCCGAGGCCACCCACCCGGTGCAGCCCCACCTGCACAACAACCTGCTGCAGGTCGCCGCCGAGCGCGGGCTGCCCGGGCTCGCCTTCTTCCTGTGGTGGGCGGTCGCCGTCTTCGCCGCCGCGCTCCGGGAGGCGCGGCGGGACGCGGCCCCGAGGCCCGGGCCACGCCTGGGCCGCGGGAGGAGCGCTCGCGGCGCTCGCCGCGGTCTTCGCCGCCGGCCTCTTCGAATACAATCTCGGCGACTCCGAGGTCCTGATGCTCGTCCTCCTCCTCACCGCGGTGCCGTTCGCCCTGTCGCGCGGGCGCGCGGCCGCGGCCTGAGCCTCGTGGCCCTCCTCCCCGCCGCGCGCGCCGCGGCCTTGCTGCGCTCGATGCGAGGCCGCCGCGTCTTCGTGCTCGGCGACGTGATGCTCGACGAGTTCGTGTGGGGACGAGTGTCCCGGATCTCGCCGGAGGCGCCGGTGCCGGTCGTCCAGGTGACGGGGCAGAGCTTCCACCTCGGCGGCGCGGGAAACGTGGCGGCCAACGTGCGCTCGCTGGGGGCCTCGGCCGTCCTCGCCGGGGTCGTGGGCAAGGACGCGGCGGGCGGGCGCGTGCGGGAGGCCCTCGCCGCCGCCGGCGTCGACTCGCGTCTCGTCGAGCTCGGCCGGGACAGGCCCACGACGGTGAAGACGCGCATCGTGGCCCACGGCCAGCAGGTGGTGCGGGCCGACCGCGAGGACGCGGCCGACGTGCCCGCGGGGGCGGAGGCGACGCTCGTCGAGTGGCTCCGCCGGGAGCTCGCCTCCTGCGGCGTCCTCGTCGTCTCGGACTACGAGAAGGGCGTCGTGACCGCTTCGCTCCTGAGACGCGTCCTGCCCCTCGCGCGGCGCCGCGGCGTGCCCGTCCTCGTGGACCCGAAGGTGCGCCACTTCCGCCTGTACCGCGGCGCGACTGTCGTGACCCCGAACCAGGTGGAGACCGAGCAGGCAACCGGGCTGCGGCTCGACGTGCCCGCCCAGGTCGACGCGGCCGGGCGGCGCGTCCTGTCGCTCCTCGGCTGCCGCGCGGCCCTCGTGACGCGCGGCGAGCACGGCATGAGCCTCTTCGAGAGGGGTCGGCCCCCGCTGCACGTGCCCACCGCGGCGCGCGAGGTGTTCGACGTGACGGGCGCGGGCGACACCGTCATCGCGACCATGGCCCTCGCCCTGGCCGCGGGGGCGAGCCTCGCCGAGGCGGCGGTCCTCGCCAACTGCGCCGCCGGGGTCGTCGTCGGGAAGGTCGGCACCGCGCAGGCGACCCCGGACGAGGTGCTCGCGGCGGCGCGCCTCGCCGCGGGCCGGCCCTCGCGGGCCTGAACGGAACGGCGAGGCTCCGCCGGCCTTCGTCGGCGGGACCGACCACGGCCCAAGATCGACTCGCGCTTCGTGCGGGTCGTGCTTCAGTGGCGGAAGTGGCGGACGCCGCTGAAGACCATGGCGAGACCGTGCTCGTCCGCGGCGGCGATCGTCTCCTCGTCCCGCACCGAGCCGCCGGGCTGGATGATCGCGGTGGCCCCCGTCTTCGCGATCTCGTCGATCCCGTCGCGGAACGGGAAGAAGGCGTCGGAGGCGACCACCGTCCCCGCGAGGGGCAGGACCGCCTTCAGCGCGGCGATGCGGGCCGAGTCCACGCGGCTCATCTGCCCCGCCCCCACCCCCACCGTCTGGACCGCGTTCGCGTAGACGATCGCGTTCGACTTGACGTGCTTCACCACCGTCCACGCGAAGAGGAGCGCCTTCCACTCCTCTTCCGACGGCGCGCGCTTCGTCACCACCTCGCAGCGCTCGCGCTCGAGGCGGTGCAGGTCCCACTGCTGGGCGAGGAGCCCCCCCATCACGCGCCGCAGGTCGAACCCGCCGGCCTTGTGGATGCCGGTGGTGTCCATGTTCATGACGCGCAGGTTCGCCTTCTTCCCCAGGGCCTTCAAGGCCTCGCCCTCGAAGCCGGGGGCGATCACCGCCTCGACGAACTGGCCGGTCACCTTCCTCGCGGTGGCGGCGTCGACCTTCTCGTTGAAGGCGATGATCCCGCCGAAGGCCGAGGTCGGGTCGCAGGCCCACGCGCGCTCGTAGGCCTCGAGCGGGCCCGCGCCGGTGCCGGTGCCGCAGGGGTTCGTGTGCTTGACGATCACGCAGGCCGGCTCGTCGATCTCGGTCACGAGCCGCCAGGCGGCGTCGAGGTCGAGGATGTTGTTGAACGAGAGCTCCTTGCCCTGCATCTTGCGCGCCGCCGCCACGGAGTAGAGCGGTCGAGCCGAGGTCGCTGTAGAAGGCCGCCCGCTGGTGCGGGTTCTCGCCGTAGCGCAGGTCCTGCACCTTCTCGAAGGTGAGGCCCAGGCGGTAGGGGAAGGTCTCGTCGATCTCGGCCGGCACGTAGGCCCCCTCGCGCTCCTCGACCTGCGCGAAGTAGCCGGCGATGGCCGCCTCGTAGCGACCGGTGTGGCGGAAGGCCTTCTGCGCGAAGAAGAGGCGGGTGGCCGCGTCGATGCCGCCCTCGCGGTCGAGCTGCTCGAGGAGGAGGCCGTAGTCGGCGGGGTCCACCACGACCGCGACGTGGCGGAAGTTCTTGGCCGCCGCCCGCACCATCGTCGGGCCGCCGACGTCCACGTTCTCGACCGCCTCGTCGAACGGGCAGCCCTTCGCCACCTTGTCCTCGAAGGGGTAGAGGTTCACGACCACCACGTCGATCGGGGCGATCCCGTGCTTCGCGAGGGCGGCCAGGTGCTCGGGGGCGTCGCGGCGCGCGAGGATGCCGCCGTGGATCGCCGGGTGCAGCGTCTTCACGCGGCCGTCGAGGATCTCCGGGAACCCGGTGGCCTTCGAGACGCCGGTCACCTTCACGCCCGCCTTCTCGAGCTCGGCCGCGGTGCCGCCGGTGGAGAGGATCTCGAAGCCGCGCTCCGCGAGGCCGCGGGCGAGGTCCACGATCCCCTCCTTGCGGTACACGGACAGGAGCGCTCTCTTGGTCATGGTGCCTCCGGTGCAGGGGGACGGCGATCGTCGGCGAGGCTGCCCCTCGGCGTCCTCGGGCCGCACCTCGCGGGCGCGCGGCGTGCGCGTCGTGTCGCCCCGCGCCTCGCGCCACACGGCGAGCCAGGTGGCGGCGGCGCCGGTGACCGCGCGGGAGTAGGCGAGCGAGGAGACCGCCCACGCGGGCGAGCGGTAGTCGAGGCGGCGGTGGTCCACGACCCGCCCGCCGCGGAAGAGCTCCGTCCGGATGACCGGCGCCTGAGGCGCGGCTGCGCTCGAGGAGCGACTGCCAGAGCGCCGGCAGGTCCTTCCGGGTGAGCTTCAGCGCCTCCGGGTCGTCGAGCACGACCGGCATCCGGCCGAGGTTCGCGGCGAAGAGGGCGTAGTACTCGCGCGTGACGCCGGGCGGCCAGCCCTCCGGGCCGACCGCGAGGACGGGGTCGGAGAGGTCCGCGGGGATCCGCAGGAGCCCGCCCAGCCGCACCAGGCCCTGGCTGACCTGCCCGTCCTTCAGCAGCTCGATCACCCGATCGGCCTGCGCCTCGAGCGCGGCGACGGTCTCGGGCCGCAGCCGCCCGCCGGGCAGGTCCTCGGCCAGGGCGCGGGAGACGTCGGGCGGGAAGCGCCGCAGCTCGTCGAGGACCTCGGACTCCCGCTCGCCGAGCAGGCCGGCCAGGGAGCGCGGGAGGAGCTTGCGGGCGTCGCGCGAGAGCGCGGTCATGGTCTCGGCCGGCCAGGCCGCGGCCCACGGGGGAGCGAGGACCAGGAGCCGGACGGCGAGGAGCGCGCGCTTCACGGCCTCACTTCACGATCCGGGCCTTGAGCGAGACCTTGCCGTCCTTGGTCTCGAGCCGGAAGTCCACGGCCTGGGCGCCCTTCTCGGCCCGGATGCGCTCGGTCTGCTGGCTGATCAGGTCGCGGAAGCTCTCGAATACCGGCGCGCGCGTCTCGCCCGCCCGCCTCCGCTCCTCGACGAAGCGCTCGTAGAGCGCCCGCACCGCCGCGGTGTCGCGCGAGGGGTCGCCCACCCGGATCTCCCCGGCCGCGGGGGCCGCCGCGCTCGGCGGCGAGGCGGCGCCGCGGGGCCGGGCGGCGGCATCTGCTCGGCCCGCAGGCCGTGCTACCCCGAAGGCCTTGCCCTCCTCGCGGGCCCGCAGCCGCTTCTGCCAGAGCTCGTTGAAGGTCGTGAAGCGGGCGCTGAGGCCCTGGTAGCGGAAGCGCTCGCCGTTGTTGCGGATCTCGGTGTTGGCGTAGCGCCGGACCAGCGCCTCCACCTGGGTCTGCAGGTCCGTCGGCGGCTTCTTCTCCGCGCCGTTGAAGAAGAGGTCCCACTTCACCTGCAGCTGGCGGAGCGCGACGTCGAGGCGGTCGAGGTCTTCCTGGAGGGCCACGCGCTACGCCTCGCCGCCGACGAAGATCCAGAAGAGCGGCAGCCACAGCTCGTGGGCGTAGGGCACCTTCTTGCCGTCCACGAGCACCTCCGTGCCCGGGCCGCCCCCGGACGAGCTCGAAGAGGTCCCGCAGCGCGCGCGCCTCTCCCGCGTCGAAGGCCGCGTGGTGGACCGTTCCGTCCGGGCCCGCTCTCCTCGCGGTAGACGGGCGAGCGCCGCGCGAGCGGCCACCGCCCGCTCGTAGCCCGGCCCCTCGAACGCGCCGAAGGTGACACCGATGCGGAACGGCCGCGGCCGGCGGCCCGGGTAGAGCAGGTCGGCCATCTCGTCGGAGAGGTGCGAGATGTCCGTCTCTTCCTTCGGGACCACGCGGGGCAGGCGATCCGCGAAGTCCGGCGGGCGCTCCCGACCCATAGGCGGGCAGGATACCACGCGGCACGCCGGGAACGAGGGCGCGGGCGGGCCCTCGGCGGGTGCGTGTATATTCGGCCGAATGCCCCCGACGATCGGCGTCGACCCGCGGCGCCGCCTGCCGTCCGTCGACCAGGCGCTGCAGCGGCCCGAGCGTGCAGGCGCTCGTGGGGACCCACGGCCGCCCCGCGCGTCCTCCGGGCCCTCCGCGCCGGCGCTCGACGACCTGCGGCGGCGGCGACAGCGTCGTCGCCGGTCGGCCTCGACGAGGCGGTGTCGCGGCCTCGCCGGCGAGGTGGCGGCGCGGATCGAGGCGGCCGGCCGGCCCTCGCTCCGCCGCGTCCTCAACGCGACCGGCGTCGTCGTGCACACGAACCTCGGCCGCGCGCCGCTCTCCCCCGAGGCCGCCGCGCGGGTGGCGGAGATCGCCTCGTCCTACTCGAACCTCGAGTACGACCTCGAGCGGGGCGAGCGCGGCGACCGCGAGGCGCACGCCGAGTCGCGCCTGCGCGAGCTGCTCTCGGTCGAGGCCACGGTCGTGGTCAACAACTGCGCCGCCGCCGTCCTCCTCGCCGTCAACACCCTCGCCGAGGGACGCGAGGTGCTCGTGAGCCGCGGCGAGCTCGTCGAGATCGGGGGCTCCTTCCGCATCCCCGACGTGCTCCGCAAGGGCGGCGCGCGGCTGCGCGAGGTCGGGACCACCAACCGGACCCGCCTGCGCCGACTTCGAGGCCGCGCTCTCCCCCGAGACCGGGATGATCCTGAAGGTCCACCCCAGCAACTTCCGCATCGTGGGCTTCACCGAGCAGCCCTCGCTCGAGGAGCTGGCCGGGCTCGCGCGGGGCGCGGGGATCCCGCTCGTCGAGGACCAGGGCAGCGGCCTTCTCGAGGCGCTCCCGGGAGGCCTCGCCGCCGAGGCGACGGCGGTCCAGGCGCTGCGGGGCGGGGCCGACGTCGTGACCTTCAGCGGCGACAAGCTGCTCGGCGGCCCGCAGGCCGGCCTCGTCGCCGGCCGCCGGGCCTTCGTCGAGCCGATGCGCCGGAACCCGCTCTACCGCGCGCTGCGCGTCGACAAGATGACGCTCGCCGCGCTCGACGCGACGCTCGTCGAGCACGAGAGCGGGCGGGCGCGGGAGCGCGTGCCGGTCCTGCGCATGATCCACGCCCCGATCGGCGAGCTGCGGGCGCGGGCCGAGGCCTTCGCCCGCGCGCTCTCGGCCGCGGCTCCCGCCGCTGCGGCCGGCCCTCGTCGAGAGCGAGTCGGCGGTGGGCGGCGGTGCCGCGCCCACGGTCGGCGTGCCGACCGTGGCGGTCGCCCTCGACGCCGGCCCCGCCGGACCGGACCGCTTCGCCGCCGCTCTGCGCGCCGGCTCCCCGCCGGTCGTCGTGCGCGTCGCCGAGGACCGGCTCCTCGTGGATCTGCGCACCGTGCGCCCGGACGAGGAAGACGCGCTCCTCGCCGCGCTCGCGCGGCCGCCGCGCCGCGGATGAGACGCCGGGCGCTCGCGCTCGGGCGCACTCCTCCTCGCCGCGGCGCCGCCTGGCACACTCGCCGCGCAGGAGATCGTGCGGCGCGTCGGCCGGGTCACGTTCCGCGTCGACGCGTCGCAGGCCTTTCCCGGCGGCGTCGTCGTGGTCCGGCTCGGGTCGCGGGGCCGGCTGGGGGCCGCGTGGGCGCTCCTCGACGGACGCCGCGCCCCGTTCTACTCCGATCGCGGCGTGCCTCGGGCGCTGGTGCCGGTGGCGGCTTCCGCGGAGGCGGGCCCCGCCACCCTCGGCGTCGAGATCGCCGCGCGCGGAGGCGAGCAGCGCATCGCCATCCCGGTCACGATCGCGCCCCGGGACTACCGCCCCCGGTACGTCTTCCTGCCCGAGGAGAAGCGCGCGCTCCTCGGCCGGCCCGAGGCGGCGCACGACGGGCGGCGGCTGCTCGCGGCTCTCCGGACCGAGTCGACGGAGGCCGGCCCCCGGCCTTCTCCTGCCTCCGGTCGGAGCGACGGGCGGCGGCTTCGGCGAGCCGCGCACGCACACCGGCGCTTCGGAGGTCGAGAGCCGGATCGACGCCTTGCAGGGCGAGCGCCACCGCGGCCTCGACTACGCCGTGCCGGTGGGCACGCCCGTCCGCGCGCCCGCGGCGGGCAGCGTGCTCTTCGCAGGGCCGCTCTCGCTTTCCGGCGAGACGGTGGTGATCGACCACGGCCAGGGCGTCGTGAGCGTCCTCCAGCACCTCTCGCGGGTGGACGTACGCGCGGGCGAAGCGGTGGCCGCCACGGCGGTCGTCGGCCTCTCGGGCGACACCGGCCTCGCCCCCGAGCCGATGCTCGAGTGGCGGGTCTACCTCCACGGGTGGCGGTGGACCCGAACGTCCTCGGCCCGCTGCTCTGAGGGGGTCAGATCTTGAATCTGCTGATGAAGCACGAGACGCCTCACGACAAGATCTGACTCCCGTGTCCCCCGTCTCCGGCCTCAGGGCTTCTTGACCGGGGCCTTCAGGACGATCTCGAGCGGGACGATCTCCCCGGCGCGGACGTTCACGGCGCCCCGGCCGGCCTCCTCACGGTTACCGGCCTCGACCTCCAGGAGGCCCGTCGGCGCGCCGATCTCGACGAAGCCGCTCGCATCCGTCAAACCCGACCCGCCCGGCATCACGACCGGCAGGCCGCCGATCTTCTGCACCTCCGGGTAGACATCCTTGATCGGCCCGCCGTCGGCAGCCCGCACCCGCACGGCAATCCGTCCACCCGGTCGCAGGGCGAGAGTGACCAGCCCGTCGCCGGGAGTGGCGCCCCCCCGGACCGCCCAGCCGGGGAGGTCGCCGCCGGTCACGAGCGTGTAGGGCTGCGCCCCGAGGCCGTCGATCCGGAACGAGCCGTCGGCGAGCGTGTCGGCGTAGCCGCCGACCTCACCCGCGGCGTCGGCGGCCACGACCTGGAGCCCCGGAGCAGGCCGGCCGGCCGTGTCGACCACGCGGCCCCGCAGCTCAACGCCCCGCTCCATCTCCACCCGCACGTCCGAGAGGCCGTCCGGGCCGACGCTCAGCGGGAGAACCGTCTGCTTGCGGCCGTGGGCCTGCGCTTCCAGGCGGCAATCTCCCGGTTCGACCGAGACCGAGAAGCGCCCGTCCGGCCCTGTCTTCGAGCTCGACTGCCGGATCCACACGCTCGCGTCCGACACCGGGTCGCCGCCGTCCTTGTCGACGACCGTGCCGGAAACCTGCGTCTCCGCGATCTCGAGGTCCAGCTCGAAGCGATCGACGTCCGGCACCGCCACCTCGCGGCCCGGGTACCTCTGGTCGCCGGCGCCGCTCTCGAGGCTGACCCTGGCCCGGCCGGCGGCGAAGACGATCAGCTCGTAGCGGCCGTCCTCCTGGGTCGTCGCCACCAGGAAGGGTGGACCGGGAGCCGACACGAGGGCGCGTGCGGCAGAGCTCATGGACAGGATCGTGGACGCGCCCTCGAGGCTCCGGAGGCTCACGCGTACGCCGGGGGCGGGCTGGCCGCCGCGGGTCACGCTCCCCGCCACCACGACGTCGCGCGCCGAGAAGTCGACCGTGGCCGTCTCGCCGTCGAGCAGGACCACCTCGCGCGACGCGACGCCGGTGAGGGCGCCGGGAGCCGAGGGCGCCAGGAACTCGACTCGCGTCCGGCCCGCGCCGAGGTGGTCGAGCACGAACGATCCATCCGGCCCGACCGGGGACCGCGCGTCCACGATCCCCTCCGTCCCCGGCTCGAGGGCCGCGGCGCGGACCAGTCCGCCCGCGAACGGCCGGCCGTCGCGGTGCACGGCGCGGCCTTCGACACGTGCACCCCCGAGCAGCACGAGTCGGATCGCCGCGGTCTCCTTCCCGGGCTCCACCTCCGCGACCACGGGCTTCGCCGGGGCATACGCCGGGTGCGTCGCCCCGACGCTCAACCTGCCCGCCGGCACGCCGCGGATCTCGAACGCACCGGTCGAACCGGTCTGGTCGACGAGCTCCCCCGACTGCATGCTCAGGTCCCTCTCCGCGCTCACCGTGGCACCGGCGATGCCCTGGCCGTCGGCGTCCACCACGGTGCCCCGGACGGCGCCGCCGCCCCGGAGCCGGAGGGTGCCGACCTCGGTCCTCTTGCCCGCAACGACCCGGACGCCCGCGATCGACGCTTCGCCTCGGTCGCTGGCCCGGGCCTGCACGACGTAGCCTCCGGCGGCGAGGTCGCGCAGCACGAAGCGGCCCTCACCCTCATCGGCAGCTGCGTACGCGCCGAGACCGCCGGCCTCGGCCCCGTCCGCCCGCTCGGCACTGAGGGTCGCGTCTTCGGCCGGCTGGCCCTCCGCGTCCACCACCCGGCCGGCGATCTCCCCTCCTGCCTCCATCACCAGGTCCACGGGGTCGCCACCCGCCTGGGCAGTGGCGTGCGCCGGGGCGAACCCGGACCGGGAGGCGATCAGCTGATAGGTCCCCGGCTTCAGCCCCGCGACGAGGTACGCGCCGTCGGCCTCGCTCGTGGCTTCGCCCTCGTGGCGCTCGACTGCTCGCCGCATGCTTGCGCGCACCGAGGCCCCTTCGATCCCGCTGCCTTCCCCGTCGCGCACGCGGCCGTGGATGACGAGGCCGGTCTCGAGAGCGACGTCGCCGAGGTCCACCGCCCGGCCCCTCGCGATCGTCGCCTCGAGCCTCCGCGTCGCGTGCCGCGGCGCGGAGACGCCGATCCCCAGCGTGCCGACGGGAAGGGGGCCGAGGGCGAACGTGCCGTCGGCCTTCGCGTCCGCGGCCATGCGGTCGCTCGCGGAAGACGGCAGCCCGTGCTCGTCGAATACCTCCACGCGCAGGCGGCCCGCCAGGGGGCGGCCGTCGGGATCGACGACACGCCCGGTGACGAAGCCGCCCTCGGACAGGAGGATCGACACGCTGGCCTCGGCCTCGGGCTCGACCACGACCGCGGCGATCCCGGGGGCCCGCCCGCCCTCGCGGGCCACCACCGTGTACTCGCCCGGCCGGACACCCGGCATCCGGAACTCGCCCCGCGCATCCGTGCGCTCGGCGGGCGGAATGCGCCAGGGCCGGTCGCCTTCGGCTTGCACAGACGCTCCCTTCACCGGACGACCGTCGTCGTCCCGCACGGTCCCGGCGAGGGTCGCGCCCGGGAAGAGGAAGAGCTCCACCGTCTCGCCCACGCGCGCTTCCCTCCGCGCCTCGTCGAACCCCGGCGCGCGCGCGACGAGCCCCACCGGCGCCCGGCCGATCCCGTCGATGCGGAAGCGACCCTTCGCGTCCGTCGTGGTCTCGTTGCGGGTCGCTTCGTCCTCCCAGCCGCCGGTCACGGGCAGGTTCCGGCTCACGGACACCCGGGCGCCCGCCACCGGCCGGCTCCCTCGCCCCTCGCGCACCACCCCCGTGATCGAGCCGCCCTTCTCCAGCCGCACGCCCAGCGGACCTGACGCAACGCGTCGGAGCGACTGCGTCACGAAGCCACGCGCGTGCACGGTGACGTTCCACGGCCCCGGCGGCAGCGATTCGAGCCTCGCCTTCCCCTCGCGGCCCGTCAGCGTCGAGCGGACCTTCTCCGGCGCGATCCCGCCGAACGGGCGATAGGCTCTCTGGACCGGCAAGGCCATCACGAAAGCACCCCCGACGGGCTTGCCGGCGCCATCTGTGACGGCTACGTCGAGGCTCGTGACCGGTGGGGGCGGGGCCTTCGGGGCTTTCCGCTCCGGCGCGCCTGCCTTGGCCGGCGCCGCCGGCTTCGCGGGCGGCTGAGCTTCCGCCGTCGCGGCGAGAGGGAGGAGAGCGGCGAGGACCGTGGCGCAGCCCCGCAGCAAGTGGCGGTTCATGGCGAGCCTCCGCAGCCGAAGTCTGGTCGCGGGCCCGAACGGCTGTCAATGACCCTGATGATTCGAGCGACGGCGGATCCCTCGGGCGCCGTCCCGAAACCGGCCTCGGGACGACAGCTAGAGCACCAGGCTGCGGGCGGCGACGCGGGCGAGGGTGAGCAGCGGCGCCGGCCACACGCCGAGGAGGAGCGTCAGGCCGACCGAGACGGCCAGCGCGAGCGCCGCCGCCGGCGAGACGGGCGACCAGTCGTCCTCGCCCACGGGCTCGCGCATGTACATGGCCACGACCACCCGCAGGTAGTAGTAGGCCGACACGACACTCATGACGACACCCACGAGGGCGAGCACCACCCAGCCCGCCGACACCGCCGCGTTGAACAGGTAGAACTTGCCGACGAAGCCGGCGGTGATCGGGATGCCGGTGAGCGAGACGAGGAACACGGTGAGCGCTCCGGCGAGGGCCGGCCGCCGCTCGGCGAGGCCGGCCACGTCGCGGAGCGACAGCGGCTCCCTCCCGTCGCGCGCGAGGGCGGCGATCGCGCCGAAGGCCCCGAGGTTCACGGCCGCGTAGGCCACGAGGTAGAAGAGCACGGCCTCTCCGGCGGCCACGGGCAGGGCCACGAAGCGCGGTCAGCAGGTACCCCGCGTGCGCGATCGAGGAGTACGCCAGCATGCGCTTCAGGTTCGACTGGGCGAGCGCGGCGAGGTTCCCCACGATCATGGTCGCGATCGCGAGCACGGCCACGAGCGGCCGCCACTGGGAGGCGAGGGCGGGCAGCGCGGAGTCGAAGACCCGCAGCAGCGCGCCGAAGGCCGCGGCCTTGACGCCCGCGGCCATGAACGCGGTGACCGTCGTGGGCGCCCCCTCGTAGACGTCGGGCGCCCACATGTGGAAGGGCACGCTCGCGACCTTGAAGCCGAAGCCGACCAGCAGCATCGCCGCCCCGAGCACGGCCAGGGTGGACGAGGCGGGCGACAGCACGCTCACCACGCGCGCCACCTTGTCGAGCGAGGTGCTGCCGCTCACCCCGTAGAGGAGCGCGATCCCGTACAGGAAGAAGGCCGAGGCGAAGGCGCCGGTCACGAAGTACTTCAGGGCCGACTCCTGGCTCTCCACGCGGCGGCGGTCCATCCCCGCCATCCCGTAGAGGGCGATCGACATGATCTCGAGGGCGACGAAGATCGAGACGAGCTCGAGGCTGGAGACGAGCCCGAGCATGCCGACCACGGAGAAGAGCAGCAGCGCGTAGTACTCGCCCCGCTCCATCCCGTTCGCCCGCAGGTACGAGGGAGAGAGCAGCACGCTCACGGCGGCGACCCCGAGGACGAGGGCCTGCAGGAAGAGCGAGAGATCGTCGGCGCTCACCGCGCCCGCCATGATCGCGCCCCTCCCGG
Organism: uncultured Acidobacteriota bacterium; assembly: GCA_963697835.1. GTDB lineage: Bacteria > Acidobacteriota > Vicinamibacteria > Fen-336 > Fen-336 > DATBSL01. Next base: position 75,386 of record CAVOPG010000006.1, read on the forward strand.
TGCCGGTCGCGAGAAGCCAGACCGACGCGAACGCGGCGGCGAGGCCGGCGAGCGACAGCGCGGCCGAGGGCGACTCCTTGCCCTTCGGGCGTGAACGCCTGGGCGAGGAGCACCACGAGGCCCGGTCACCGCCACGATGGCGGCGGGAGCGATGGGCCGGAGATCGAGGACGCCGCCCATCAGCGTCGCACCTCCGCGATTTCCCCGGCGGCGGGCCTCGCCCCCGTCGACGGTGCATCGGCGGCGGGCGGCGCCGCCGCGGTCGGCCGGGCCAGCGTCGCGGTCCGGACCGGCTGGGTCTGCTCCCTCACCTGGCGCACGAGCGCGTCCACCGACGGCTCGATCCGCCGCGTGAACGCCGGGCTCGCCACGCCCATGACGATCGCGAGCACGACGAGAGGCACGAGCACGGTCGCCTCGCGGGCCGAGAGGTCCGGCAGGCCCTGGTTCTTCGGGTTCTTCACCTCGCCGTAGAAGACCCGCTTGACCATCCAGAGGACGTAGCCCGCGGCCAGGATCACGCCCAGGGAGGAGGCGATCACCATCCAGGGGCTGAACGTCCAGGACCCCATCAGGATCAGGAACTCGCCCACGAAGCCGTTCGTGCCGGGCACCGCGATCGACGAGAGGCTGATCAGGAGGAAGACCGCGAAGTACCAGGGCATGACCGCCTTCAGCCCGCCGAACTCCGAGATGAGCCGGGTGTGGCGCCGGTCGTACAGCATGCCGACGAGGAAGAAGAGCGCCCCCGTGGAGATGCCGTGGTTCAGCATCTGGTAGACCGAGCCCACCACGCTGGTGGTCGTGAAGGCCGCGATGCCGAGCATCACGAAGCCGAGGTGGGAGACCGACGAGTAGGCCACCAGCTTCTTGAGGTCGGGCTGCACCAGCGAGACGAGCGCGCCGTAGACGATGCCGACGACGGCGAGGACGCCCACGAGCGGCGCGAAGCGCATCGCCGCGTCCGGGAAGAGCGGGATGGCGAGCCGCAGGAAGCCGTAGCCGCCCATCTTCAGCAGCACGCCGGCCAGGATGACCGAGCCCGCGGTCGGCGCCTCGACGTGCGCGTCGGGGAGCCAGGTGTGGAACGGCCACATCGGCACCTTGATCGCGAAGGCGAGGGCGCAGGCCAGGAAGAGCCAGGTCTGCGACGCCGGGTCCAGCGGCGCCGCCACGAGGGCCGGGATGTCGAAGCTCCCGAGCCCGGCCTTCCGGTAGAGGACCAGGAACGCGACCAGCATCAGCACGCTGCCCGCGAAGGTGTAGAGGAAGAACTTCACCGCGGCGTAGATCCGCCGCTCGTGGCCCCAGATCCCGATGAGGAAGTACATCGGGATGAGCATGGCCTCCCAGAACACGTAGAAGAGGAAGAGGTCCTGGGCCACGAAGACCCCGACCATCCCCGCCTCGAGCAGGAGCATGAAGACGACGAACTCGCGCACCCGCTTCTCGATCGAGCTCCAGGAGCCGAGGAGGCAGAGGGGGGTGAGGAACGTGGTCAGGATCACGAGCCAGAGCGACAGCCCGTCGACGCCCACGTGGTAGCTGATGCCCCAGGCCGGGATCCACGGCCGGCGCTCCGCGAACTGCATCGCGGCCACGTCGCGGAAGCCGGTGACCAGCCGGAGCGACAGGGCGAAGACGGCCCCGGAGACGGCGAGGCCGAGGGTCTTCTGCAGCGACTCCGACTCCCGGCGGGTGAGGGCCACGACGACGGCCCCCGCCACCGGGAGGAGGATCAGCAGGCTGACGAGGTGCGTGCTCAGGAAGCTCATGACCAGAGGAGGTAGGAGACGATCGCGACCGCCCCCGCGAGGACGAGGAGCGCGTAGTGCCGGACGAAGCCGGTCTGGACCGGGCGGAGCGTCTCGGCGATCGCCGCGGTGATCGTCCCCGCCCCGTTCACCGCGCCGTCGATGACGCCGGCGTCCACTCGCTTCCAGAGGAGCGCGTCGCTCCCGCCGACCACGACCCGCGGCGGACGAAGGCGTCGTACGACGTCGTCGAAGAAGTACTTCGCTTCGAAGAGGCGGAGCAGCGGCCGCGAGGGGCGCCGCGACCGCGGCGCGCAGCGTCGGGCATGGAGAGGTAGAGGTACCAGGCGATCAGGATGCCGACGACGGCGGCGAGCGTCGCCGCCACCGGCAGCCAGGCCACGTGGTGGGGCGGCGTCCTCCGGCAGGCGGAACACCGGCTGGAGGATCTCCGGGAGCCGGACGCGATGGCCGTCGGGGCCCGGCCAGAGGGCGTACCCCGACACGATCGAGCCGGCGGCCAGCAGCACCAGCGGCCCGAGCATCGACCACGGCGACTCGTGGAGGTGGTGCTCGGCCTCGTGGCCTCCCCGGAACTCGCCGAAGAAGGTCAGGAAGAGGAGGCGCGCCATGTAGGCGGCGGTGAGGAGCGCGGTGAAGAGGGCGAGGCCGAACAGGATCGTGTGCCCGGAGCCCGAGCGCCCCGAGCAGGATCTCGTCCTTGCTGTAGAAGCCGGCGAAGAACGGGATCCCGGCGATGGCGAGCGGTGCCCGACGACGAACGTCCAGAAGGTCCAGGGGATCTTCGTCCGCAGGCCGCCCATCTTCCGCATGTCCTGCTCGCCCGACATCGCGTGGATGACGGAGCCGGAGCCGAGGAAGAGGAGCGCCTTGAAGAAGGCGTGGGTGTAGAGGTGGAAGACGGCCACCCCGAACGCCCCCACCCCCGCGGCGAGGAACATGAAGCCGAGCTGGCTCACCGTGGAGTAGGCGAGCACGCGCTTGATGTCGGTCTGGACGATCGCGATCGTCCCCGCCATGAGCGCGGTCACGGCGCCGGTCGTGGCCACGACCAGCATCGCCGTCTCCGAGACGTGGTAGAGCGGGCCGAGGCGGGCGACCATGTAGACGCCGGCGGTCACCATGGTGGCCGCGTGGATGAGGGCGGAGACCGGGGTCGGGCCCTCCATCGCGTCGGGGAGCCAGACGTGCAGGGGGATCTGCGCGCTCTTGCCGGTGGCGCCGACGAAGAGCAGGAGGCACGCGATCGTCACCGGGCCCCACTCCCAGAGGCCCTCGCGGGCGAGCGCGCCGGCGTTGTCGGCGATGTCGACGAGGTCGAGGCTGCCGAAGGCGTGGTAGATGAAGATCATCCCCAGGATGAGCCCCGCGTCGCCGACGCGGTTCACGACGAAGGCCTTGAGGCCGGCGGCGGAGGCGCTGTCCTTCCGGTACCAGAAGCCGATCAGCAGGTACGAGCAGAGCCCCACCCCTTCCCAGCCCACGAAGAGGACGCGGCAGGCTGCCGCCCAGCACGAGCAGCAGCATGAAGAAGGTGAAGAGGTTCAGGTACGAGAAGAAGCGGACGCGGTCCTCGTCCTCGGCCATGTAGCCGAGCGAGTAGACGTGGATCAGCGAGCCGATCCCGGTGACGACGAGCATCATCACGCGACGACAGCGGGTCGACGAGGAGGCTCAGGGGGACGCGGAAGCCGCCGACCTCGATCCACTCGAAGCCGAGGTAGGGCTGCGAGAAGCGGAGCTGCGCCGGACCGGCCCGCGAGTCCCGTAGAGCCGCGCGGTCGTCCACGCGGCGAGGCCGAAGGCGGCGATCACCGTGGCGCAGGCCAGGTAGCCGGCCCCGTCGTCCTCCCCGTCCTTCTTGATCCACTCCCCGAAGAGCGCGAGGACCACGAAGCCCCCGAGGGGGAGGAGCAGGATGGCGAAGGGCAGGACGCGGTCGAGGACGGTGAGCTCGAGTCACGGTCCTACCCCTTCATCACGTTGAACGCGTCCACGTCGAGCGTGTCCTTCGCCCGGTGGAGCGCGATGACGATGGCGAGGCCGACCGCCGCCTCCGCCGCCGCCACCACCATCACGAAGAAGACGAGCACCTGCCCGTCGAGCGTCCCCCGGGGCCGCCCGGTTGAAGGCCACGAACGCGAGGTTGACGCCGTTCAGCATCAGCTCCACGCACATGAGGACGGTGATGACGTTCCTCCGGAGGAAGACGCCCAGCGTCCCCAGGCCGAAGAGGACGAGGCTCAGGAGGACCGCGTGCTGGACGAAGGCCGGCTGCTCCATGCGGCTCAGAGCTCCTTCCGGGCGAGGGCCACCGCCCCCACCAGGGCGGCCAGGATCAGGATGGACGTGGCCTCGAACGCGTAGAGGAAGTGCGCCGAGAAGAGGACCGCCGCCATCTTCCGTGTCGAGGCGTCGAACCCGCCCGCCGGGGCCGGCTGCCACTGCAGCAGCACCGCGCCCGCCTCCAGCACGAGCAGGGTCACGAGGGCGAGGGCCACCCCCCGCAGGGTGCGCCCCCCGCGGGCCGGGCGCGTCCTCCTCGCTCTTGACGTTGAGGAGCATGAGGACGAAGAGGAAGAGCACCATGATCGCGCCGGCGTAGACGATGACCTGCAGCACGGCGATGAAGGGCGAGCCGAGCAGCCCGAAGATGACGCTCAGCGAGCACAGCGTGACGATGAGCGCGAAGGCCGAGTACATCGGGTTGCGCTGGCCGATCACCACCAGGGCGGAGAGCGACCGCGATCGCGGCGAAGACGTAGAAGAGGATGGCGTCCATCAGCGACTCGCGACCCGGAGGAGGCCGGGGAAGAGCGCGACGCCGGTCGGCGGTGACCAGGATCCACACCGCGGCCACCGGGACGAGCACCTTCCAGCCGAAGTGCATCAGCTGGTCGTAGCGCACGCGGGGCAGCGTCCCCCGCAGCCAGATGAAGACGAAGAGGAGCACCGCGACCTTCGCGCCCCACCAGACGAACCCGGGGAGCCCCTCGGAGGGGAGCCCCGGGATGCCGGCGTGCCAGCCGCCGAGGAAGAGGTTGGTGCCGAGGACGGCGACCGTGATCATGTTGATGTACTCGGCCATCTGGATGAGGGCGAAGCGCATCGACGAGTACTCGGTGTGGAAGCCGGCCACGAGCTCCGCCTCGCCCTCCGGCAGGTCGAAGGGGATCCGCGCCACCTCGGCGGTGGCGGCGAGGAAGTAGACGAGGAAGGCGGGGAACTGCACGAAGGCGTTCCAGCCGAGGAACCAGCCGCCGAAGCGCGGCCTGGTTGTTCACGATGTCGGTGATCTGGAAGGAGCCGGCCAGCATGATGACCCCGACCCAGCTGAGGCCGAGGGCCAGCTCGTAGGAGAACATCTGGGCCGAGGAGCGCAGGCCCCCGAGCAGGCTGTACTTGTTGTTGGCGGACCAGCCGGCGAGCACGACGCCGTAGACACCGAGGGCGGTGATCGCGAAGATGAAGAGCAGCCCCACGTCGATCGTGCGCGATCTGGATCTGCACCGAGCGGCCCTGCAGCCACTCCGGCCACAGCCACGCCGGAGGAAGTCCAGGCGCGGCAGCGTGAACGGCGGGCCGTACGGCAGCACCGCCACCGCGAGGAGGGCCGTGCTCACCGCCAGCACCGGCGCGGCGAGGAAGGCCCACTTGTCCGCCGCCGCCGGCATCACCTCCTCCTTGAAGAAGAGCTTGATGCCGTCGGCGATGGGCTGGAGGATCCCGAACGGCCCGGTGCGGTTCGGGCCGAGGCGGAACTGCATGAAGGCGAGGGTCCGGCGCTCGATCCAGGTCATGACCGAGAAGAGGAGGAGGAGCGTCCCCACCACGACCGCGATCTTGACGCCGGCGAGGATCAGCTCCTGGACCGCCGGGGAGGGGCTCATGCCGTCACCCCGCTCTTCGCGAGGGCCTCGTCGAACGTGGGGGCGACCGTCTTCCAGCAGCGCTTCTCGCGGACGTGGTACTCGAACTCGGCGCGGAACTTGCTGAGCGTCGACTGCGGGCGGGGCGATGGCCGCGTCGCCGAACGGGCACACCGTCTTGCCCGCGATCGAGTCGGTCACCTTCCAGAGGAGGTCGAGGTCCGACGCCTTCGCCACCCCCGCCTCGATCCGCTCGAGCAGCCGCAGCATCCAGCCCGTGCCCTCGCGGCAGGGCGAGCACTTGCCGCACGACTCGTGCTTGTAGAAGTAGATGAGGTTCTTCGCCATCCACACCATGCAGGTCGAGTCGTCCATCACGATGGTGCCGGCGGAGCCGAGCATCGAGCCCGCCTTCGCCACCCCGTCGAAGTCCATCGCGACGTCGATCTCGCCCGCGGTGAGGACGGGGGTCGAGGAGCCGCCGGGGACGACGGCCTTGAGCTTGCGGCCGCCCCGGATCCCCTGCGCGTAGCCCTCGCCGTAGATGAGGTCGCGCAGGGTGATCTTCCCCATCGGCGCCTCGTAGCTGCCCGGCCGCGCCACGTGGCCGCTGATCGAGTAGAGCTTCGGCCCGCCGTTCTTCTCGGTGCCGTAGCTCGCGAACCACTCCGCCCCGCGGGTCAGGATGAGCGGCACGTTCACGAGCGTCTCGACGTTGTTGACGATCGTCGGGCAGCCGTAGAGGCCCACCACCGCCGGGAAGGGCGGCTTGATGCGCGGCTGGCCGCGCTTGCCCTCGAGCGACTCGATGAGGGCCGTCTCCTCGCCGCACTCGTAGGAGCCCGCCCCGCGGTGCACGTGGATCTCGACGTCGATGCCCGGTGCCGAGGATGTTCTTCCCGACGTAGGCCCGCCGCCCGCGCCTCGGCGAGCGCCTTCTCGAGCGTCCGCGCGCCCACGTGGAACTCGCCGCGGATGTAGACGTAGGCCGTCTGCGAGCGGATCGCGTGGCAGCTCACCACGATCGCCTCGATCGAGGCGGTGCGGGTCGCGCTCGACGATGACCCGGTCCTTGTAGGTGCCGGGCTCGCTCTCGTCGGCGTTCACGCACATGTAGCGCGGCTTCGGGTTGTCCTTGGGGAGGAAGCCCCACTTCATCCCGGTCGGGAACCCGGCCCCGCCGCGGCCGCGGAGGCCCGACTTCTTGACCGTCTCGACGATCTCCTCGGGCGGCAGCTTCAGCCACTCGCCGAGCTTCGCGTAGCCGCCGGACGCCTCGGTAGACGTCGATCGAGGTCGAGCCCTCCTTCCAGACGTTCTGGAAGAGGATGTGCTCGCCCGGGCTCTTCGGCCACTCGAAGCTGCGGCGCACCGTCTCGCCGGCGATCACGCGGTCGATGTCCGCCGCGGTCGCGTGCTCGAGCCACTCGCCGTTCACCTGCACCGCCGGCGCCCCGCCGCACGCGGCCAGGCACTCGACCCCCTTCACCGTGAACTTCCCGTCGGGGGTCGTCTCGCCCGGCTTGATGCCGAGCTTCCGGCAGGTGTGCTCGAGCAGCTCCTCCGCCCCGCCGAGGGCGCAGGAGAGGGTCGTGCAGACCTCGATGAGCGTCTTCCCCTCCGGCTTCAGCCGGAACATCGTGTAGAAGCTCGCGGTGTCGTGGACCTGGGCCGGGGAGAGGTCGAGGAGCCCCGCCACGTACTCGATCGCCTCCCGGCTGATCCAGCCCTCCTGCTCCTGCACGAGGTGCAGCGCGGGCAGGAGCGCCGAGCGCTTCACCGGGTAGCGCTTCAGGATCTCGTCGAAGCGGGCCTTGTTCGGGGGCGTGAGTTGCATCGCGCGGTCTTGCCTACCAGTCGAGCGCGCCCGACTTCCACGCGTAGGCGAACCCGCCGCCGAGCAGGGCCATGAAGACGGCCATCTCGACGAGGCCGAAGAGGCCGAGGTCCCGGAAGACGAGCGCCCAGGGATAGAGGAAGGCGGCGTCCACGTCGAGAAGGATGAAGATCATGCAGACGAGGTAGAACTTGATCGGGAAGCGCTCGCGGGCGGTGCCGACCGGCTGGCATGCCGCACTCGTAGGTCGAGAGCTTGGCGGGGTTCGGGCGCGGTCGTCCCAGCAGGTGGGACATCACGAGGGTGAAGACGCCGAAGCCGAGCGCGACGGTGCCGAGGATGAAGATCGGGGCGTAGCTGGGCATCGGGTGAGTCAGGGGACCGCCGGAAGCGCGAGGCGGTAAGCCGCCGAACTATAGCTTCGGGCAGTACCGAGGTCAACAAACGGAGGCCGGCGAGCGCGGCCCACGCAGTAGAATGCCCCGCGCGGCACGGAGGGCGATCCACGGGAGGCCGGCCATGGGAACGCGACTGAGGAGGGCACGCAGGGTCGTTCTCTTCGCCGCCGTCGTCTCGGCGGCGTGGTGGGCCTCGCCCGCCGGCGCCGAAGAAGGAGCGCTCGGGCAGTTCGACGGACACGGGGACGTCGGCTCGCCCCGGCTGCCGGGAAGAACGACGTACAACGCCGTGTCCCAGGAGTACGGCTCTCCGCGGCCGGGGTCAACATGTGGGGCCCGCGCGACGAGCTCCACTTCGCCTGGAAGCGGCTGAAGGGCGACTTCATCCTCCAGGCGGAGGTGAGGTTCGTGGGCACCGGCGCCGACCCGCACCGCAAGGCCGGCGTCATCGTGCGCCGCAGCCTCGACGCCGACTCTCCCTACGCCGACGCGGTGGTGCACGGCGACGGCCTCACGTCGCTCCAGTTCCGCCGGGCGAAGGGCGCGCTCACGGAGGAGGTTCGCTCGGAGATGACCGGCGCGGACGTCTGCAGCTCGAGCGGAAGGGCACGACCGCTCACCCTATCGGCGGCCCGCTTCGGCGAGCCCTTCACGCACCAGCCAGGTGACGGATCTCGCTCTGGGCGACGAGGTCTACGTCGGCCTCTTCCTGTGCTCGCACAACCCGGACGTGGTCGAGAAGGCCGTCTTCCGCAACGTCCGCTTCGTCCGACCCGCCCGGGACGGCTTCGTCCCCTACCGCGACTACATCGGGAGCCGCCTCGAGATCCTCGACGTGCGGACCGGAGCGGCAGCCTCGTCGTCCACGCCTCGGCCGAGCCCTTCGAGGCGCCGAACTGGACGCGCGACGGCGCCGCCGCTCATCTACAACACCAGCGGGCGGGGCGAGGGGCGGGGACGGCTCCATCGCTTCGACCTCGCCACGCGGACCTCGTCGCTCGATCGACACCGGCTTCGCCGTCCGGAACAACAACGACCACGTCCTCTCGTTCGACGGCACGATGCTCGGCATCAGCGACCAGAGCGCGCCCGACGGCCAGTCCGCCGTCTACACGCTGCCGGCGCGCGGCGGGACCCCGCAGCGCATCACCCCGCTCGCCCCCTCGTACTTCCACGGCTGGTCGCCGGACGGGAAGTCATCTCGTCTACACCGGCGGGAGGAACGGCGAGTACGACATCTACTCGATCCCCGCCGACGGCAGCGGCGACGGAGACGCGCCTCACCTCCTGGAAGGGGCTCGACGACGGACCGGAGTACACGCCGGACGGGCAGCTTCATCTACTTCAACTCGACCCGCAGCGGCACCATGCAGATCTGGCGGATGAAGCCCGACGGCAGCGGACCCGGAGCAGGTCACGAGCGACGAGCTCAACAACTGGTTCCCGCACGTCTCGCCCGGACGGGCAAGAGGATCGCGTTCATCGTCGTTCCGGAAGGAGGTCGACCCCGTCGGACCACCCGTACTACAAGCAGGTCTACATCCGCCTCATGCCGATCGAGGGCGGCGCCCCGCGGGTCGTCGCGTACGTGTACGGGGGGCAGGGCACGATCAACGTGCCGTCGTGGTCGCCCGACGGCACGATGCTCGCGTTCGTCAGCAACACGGACATGGAGTGAGCGATGCGCCGAACCAAGATCGTGGCCACGGTCGGGCCCGCCTCCCGCAGCCCCCAGACCCTCGAGAGGCTCATCCAGGCCGGGGTGAACGTCTTCCGCCTCAACTTCTCCCACGGGACCCACGACGAGCACCTTCAGGTCGTCCGCTCGACCCGGGAGATCGCGGCGCGGCTCCACCGTCCGGTCGCCCTCCTCCAGGATCTGTCCGGGCCCAAGATCCGGACCGGGCCGGTGAAGGACGGCCAGGTCGAGCTGGTGAAGGGCGCCCGCATCGCGATCACGACCGACACGACGGTCGAGGGCACCGCCGAGCTGATCTCGACCACCTACGAGCCGCTCCCCCGCGACACGAAGGCGGGCGACCAGATCCTGCTCGACGACGGCAACCTCGAGCTGCGCGTCCTCTCCGTCTCCGACGGCCGGGTCGAGTGCGAGGTGGTCGACGGCGGCCCGCTCCGCTCGCACAAGGGTATGAACCTGCCCGGCATAGCACTCTCGACGCCGGCCCTGACGGAGAAGGACCGGCGCGACCTCGTGTTCGGGATCCAGCACCAGGTGGACTACGTCGCGATGTCGTTCGTGCGCCGCGCCGAGGACGTCCTGGAGGCGAAGGCCCTCGTCCGGTCGATGGGCGAGGCGACCCCGGTCATCGCCAAGATCGAGAAGCCGCAGGCGGTCGAGAACCTCGAGGCGATCCTGGCGGCGGCGGACGGCGTGATGGTCGCGCGCGGCGACCTCGGGGTCGAGCTCGGGACCGAGGACGTGCCGATCGTCCAGAAGCGGATCATCGCCCTCGCGAACGCGGCGGGCAAGGTCGTGATCACCGCCACCCAGATGCTCGAGAGCATGATCGAGAACCCGCGGCCGACGCGGGCCGAGGCCTCCGACGTCGCCAACGCCATCCTCGACGGGACGGACGCGGTGATGCTCTCCGGCGAGAGTGCCATCGGCAAGTTCCCGGTGGAGACGGTCGAGACGATGGCGCGGATCGCCGACTACACCGAGGAGCACGGGATGGGCGCGATCCACCCCCGCCGCGCCGACGAGCGGCGCGGCGACCTGGCCCACGCGCCCGCGGGACCGGGGACGCCGGTGACCCGCAGCCTGACCCGCGTCGCGGTGTCGGTCGCCGAGGAGCTCGGCTGCAAGCTCATCCTCGCGTTCACCGAGTCGGGCCTCACGGCCCGTCTCGTGGCCGGCCACCGCCCGCGCATGCCGGTGGTGGCGGTGACCCACGAAGACCGCGTCTACCGCCAGCTCGCGCTGTGGTGGGGCGTCGTGCCGCTCAAGTCCGAGTTCGTGGAGAACACGGACGACCTCCTGGCCGCCGGCGAGGAGCGCCTCAAGGCGCGCGGCCTCGTCCAGAAGGGCGACACGATCCTCATGCTCTCCGGCCACTCCATCGCGGCGGCGGCGACGAACATGCTGCGCGTCCACACGGTCTCGTGATGTCATCCCGACGAGCTTCGTTCGGCCCGGCGAGGAGGGATCCGCCGGGATTGCGGGTCCCTCGTCGCGCGACTCGGATGGAGATCCTCGGGATGACAGGAGTGGCGGTCGTCCTCCTGCCTCTCCTCGCCGCCTGCTCCGGCAACCCGAAACCCATGACCTACGCCTTCCCGCCGCCGGAGGCTCCCGCGGTGGGAACCGTCGTCGAGGGCATCGCGTCCTGGTACGGCCCGGACTACCACGGGAAGAAGACGTCGAGCGGCGAGGTCTTCGACCAGGACGCGCTGACCGCGGCCCACGCCTACTGGGCCTTCGGCACCCGCGTGCGCGTGACGCTCCTCTCGACCGGCAAGAGCGTCGTCGTCCGCATCAACGACCGCTTCCCCTCGCACAAGGGCCGCGCGATCGACCTGTCGCGCGGAGCCGCGAAGGCGATCGGCCTTATCGGCCCCGGCACCGGCCAGGTCCGGCTCGAGGTCGTCGAGTAGCCTACCGCGGGCGCACGAGGGCCCATCCTCCGAGCATCTCCTCGGCCCGCTCCGAGGCGTCCCCGCGTCCGCTCCGGCCCGCCCCGAGGCTCCGAGGCAGCAGCCGCGCCGCTCCCCGCCGACGGGAGTATTCGGCCACGGCCTCTCGGATCAGCTCGGCCGCCGGCCGTCCCACACGAAGGGCCAGCTCTTTCAGGCGTCGACGATCCGCCTCGGGCAGGTACACCGTCGTCTTGGTGAAGCTCGACATATGGCTACGATACCTGGCAGCTTCCGGAGTGCCAAGCCCGACGCTCCTCGATCCGCGCGGACGACCCGTCCTGTGCTTGCCTCCTGCGCCACTGGGCTATGGTGTACTGTTGCGGATGCAGCGTCGCGCCCGTAGCTCAACTGGATAGAGCGCCAGGCTTCGAACCTGGAGGTTCCGCGTTCAAGTCGCGGCGGGCGCGCCAGTTACGAGGCTAGCTCCTCCGGGCGCTGCCTCCGCGTTGCGCCCGGCAGGTGCCCACCTCAACCCCGAGATTTGCCGGTGCGGGACAGCCCGCGAACGACTGTGTGTGGTAGCGTACCCGCGGCATGCGAAGGTCTCTTGCGCGATCGACGGTTGTGCTGTTGGTCACGGCTCTCGCGGGCTGGGTCGTCTATGCGGTGCTTGGCTCGGGCGAAGCAACCAAGATTGCCGCGCTCGCGGCGCTCCTCGGAATTAGCGCCGTCGTCGTAACGTTCTGGTCACCGCAGGGAACGCTACCTAAGGTGGTATGTCTCGGCGTGTTCGTCTTGCTGTCCGCGGGCATCGTCTATCTCACCCGGGCGCAGGAGAGTCAGGCGCGCGCGCCGATGCGGACTCGCGGGCGGAGAGGGACCGCGTGGCGAGTGAACTCCGCCAGACGAGAGAAGATCTTCGGTTGTCGAGGGAAGAGGCACGCACTACACGCGAGCGACTCGCGGAGCTGATCATCAGCACCTCCGAGAAGATGTTTGGCCGCGTGCCGCCACAGGATAGGACGCTGCGAGTCGTCAACCTGGACCAACTCGCAGCAAACCCCTATCGCTATTCGGTCGTCGCTGCGAAGGGGGATCCGGAGTCCATGAAGCTGTCAGTCAGTCTCATGGCGATCCTCGACCGAGCACATTGGCATTCGGTCACGATCGGCTACGCCGTCGCGGAGTACGGTGGAACGATGGAAGGGGTCTGGGTGTTCTCTCACGCGGCGGACACCCCTGGCGCCAAGGCTCTCGCGAGGCTCTTTGTTGGTAGCGGAATCGCTACGAAGCTGGTCGCGCGACCGAACATGAATGCCGAGGACAAGATCGACATCAACATAGGCCGCAACACCAGGGTCATCAGCCACACCGAGATGCCCGGGATGACGGGCATCGCAGCGGCGAAGAACCTGCTGGAGAACTAGCCAAGCGTCATAGAGTTCCCAGAGACACGACGACCCCGGACCGACCGTCCCCCGCGGTCGTTGACCGGCTTACTTCTTCGACGGCTTCGGCAGCGAGGCGAAGGCGTGGGCTTGCGCGAGAGCCCGCCCCCGCGCGACTCCCTCCGCGTCCAGCCCAGCTTCGCCGCCGACTCAGCGATCTTCTGCAAGGTGTCCCGCGCCGCGCTCCGCGGTCGCGTGCTCGTCTCTAGTGGGGTGGCCGGCGCAAACCAGTCAAGGATGAGGCTGCTTTCGATGTTGTGCTCGGCGTAGCCTGCGACGACATGTCGACCCATCCGTCCGATGAACTCCCGAACCTTGGCGTCAGTGGCCGCGCGGCCATCGATTCCCACGTTCGACAGCAGTTGCCGCCCGTAGGCCAGCCTGGCAGATGGACTGCAGGCGAACCTCCGGTCGAGATCACGCAGGCTCGAGATGTTGCTGTGGTAATCGTCTCCGCAGCGCAACGGTCTATAGGGACTCTACCTTCGAGATCTGCCCGTCGCGGTTGATTCGGGCGATGAACGGTCCCTGCACGCGCCTGCGCAGTAACGCCTCGATCTTTGGCAGCGCGCTCACAAAGGCGTCTCGCTTCTCACTCCAGGACCAGTTGTTGCGAGTGAACCTGAACACCCGCAGCTTCGTCCTTCTGATCAGGAGTTTCTGAAGAGGCAGGCTATGGACATCGGAGTCCGCGGTGAGGGGAATCCATCCTTCCCGGGCGCAACGGCCAAGGTATTCGACATCGTCCGCATCGTCGGGCAGCACGTCCTGGTGCCACACGACCCGCACCCCTGCAGTTCTGAGAGCCTGCGCGACGCGGATGCCGACTGAGTACTCGACGAAGAGGGTGATCCCCTCAAGCGGCGGGGGCGAGTTCCCATCGGATGGCGTCAAGGATCTCGCCGACCTTCCTGTTGTAGTCCTCGGCTATCTCCTCCGGACTCTCACCCGTAACCAGCCGCTGAGCGATCACGGCTGTGGGGATGCGGGTTCCGGAGAGCACGGGACGACCAAAGGCGAGTCTCGCGTCTATCACGACGGAACGGGGGGCGTTCGCCTGCCCCGCGAAGGACCTGGGGAACGGATAGAACCTCTCAGCCATCCCGTCCGTGTCGTGTTCGATTCTCTTGAGATAGAGGTCCAGATACTCCCCGAAGGCGGCTTGTCCGTCGTGTGTGACGTGCCGCCCCGCCTCTTCGACAAAGAGCGTCTTGCCGATCGTGGCGAAGGTCCGAGTCGCGAGAGGGTGTCTTGCCGCGGTGTCCCGAAGCAGGATTCCATCGAGCGCAACGCGAATGCGCTGCATAGGGACAAACCGCTGCCTTCGCAAGGCGACTAGCACATGCCCCTCTAGGAGATTCATGAACGAGAGACCACCCTCGGGCGGTGGACTGATCAGGGCGGCGAACCATTTGTCCCCGCCCTTCGTCTTGTATGCCTGGCCCTTCACCCAACTCCGCAGGGTGCTCGGCGGAAGGTGCAGGTAGTAGGCGACGTCCTTGAGCCTGTAGGCGGACATCTCCCTGGGGTCGAGGTCGCCGTACAGGCTTTCAGCAGGCACGGATCGGGAATCCACCACACGTTTTGGCCGCATCTTCGACCCCCGGATCGTATCGAGATGATACCAGCATGCTTGGACAGAGGAGGGCCTGGTTCACCCGCCCGGGAGCGCCGTGAACACCGACTTCGGCACGGTGTCAAACCGGGGCTACTGCACGGGCAGTGACGTCACCATCGGCATCACAGGGATGACAGCCCAAGCCGCACGACGAAGCGTGTAATCACTTACGCGCCCCGTAACGGTCGCGGCAGTCGACTCACGCCGGATTCCCAGCATTCAGCCGCCTGACTGTATGGCACCTCCCTTGCAGCCACGTCCTGCTGCCCGAACCCGCAGAGCCGGAGCGGACGGGGGGCCTCACGAAGGAGCGGTCGGGCGGAGGAGTCGGAGATGTCGAAGGAAGCGACCGGGGGGATGGCCGCGCTCGCGGCCGGCCTTCCAGACAAGAACGTGTCGCACTCAATGACGATGAGGACCTGGAGTACGGCTCTGGTATGCGGTCTGGCCCTGATCGTACTGGGGCTGGCGCCGGATGCGTCGGCGCAGTTCGGGGTCGGCAACGGGGCGGGCCCCGATTCAGTCCGAGAAGCGTTGGCTGTCGAGGCCGGGCCCAACGGGGACCTCGCGGAGACGATCCTCAGCCAGCGGGAGGCGGAGGCCGGCCGTAGGTTCGACGCCCGTTATCGCAGGACGCTCGAGGCCAGCCTTGCCGAGCTGCCCAAGGACCGACTCGAGCTGCTCCTGGGCGCGGGTTCCGGGGTCAACCTCAGGGAGGCGCTGGCTCCGAACGCGCTCGGAGACTCCAGCGCCGACCTCGTGTACACGCCGGTCACGCCCTGTCGCCTCTTCGATACCCGCAACGCCGCTGACGGCATTCTCGTCGGGAACACCCAGCGGAACTTCCTGGTGACGGGCACGACGGGGTTCGCCACTCAAGGAGGCAACGTCGGGGGGTGCGGCATCCCGTTTGGTCCTGCGACTTCCGTCATCATCAATTTCGCCGCGGTCAACCCCGCCGGTCCGGGCAACCTCAGGGCCTGGGCCGTGGCCAACCCGCAGCCGGCCTCGCCCCTGGCCACAGTGCTGAACTACAGCTCGGTGCTCCACGCGCTCGCGAATGGCATAGCCGTTCCCATCTGCGATCCCGCGGTCACCTCCTGTGCGACCGGGGACCTGCGCTTGCAGGCGGACGGCAGCTCGGTTCACGTCGTCGCCGATGTCGTGGGGTACTTCAAGTCGCCGGGACAGCGCCAAACCCTCAAGGGAACCTACGGCGATTTCAGGATCGCCAGTGAGGCGGGCGACCTCCTCTACCTTGCCACCTTCTCCTTTGTTACGCCGTTGGCCGCGGCTCCGGCCGCACCTGGTGTGAACTTCATCCCTTCGGGAGGCCCGCCCACCGCGAGCTGCCCGGGGACGGCTGCGAATCCGCAAGCCGCGTCGGGAAACCTCTGTGTGTACGAGGCCTTCGGCTCGAACAGGGCGTTCGTGTGCATAGTCAATACGGCGACGGGCATCTGTGATTCGAGCAGCGCCTTCGGGGCAGCAGTCGGCCTACGCACCGCCGGCGCGGGATCGTCCTTCAGCTATGGCAGCTGGGCGGTAACCATGCCATAGAGGCGTCGGGCCATCTCGGCTGGCGCCCCCGCCCTTGACGCTCTCTGTCGAGGACCATCATCCTCGCCCGACGCCGGCCCGGCGCCCCGCGGCGCCGCGCGCGCGTCGCAGTTCCGCGAGCTCCCGCTCCACATCGCGCAGCGGACGAGGCGGGATCGCCCGCACGAGGCTGTCGAACGCCTCAAACATGCGCTGCTTTTCGCGCTCGCTCAGCCTCACCGCCCGGTCGCCGACCAGGTTCTTCGTGGCCATACTGGGGCGATATTGCCATACCGGCGCGCCGACTCAGGCCGTGACCCGCCGGAGGGCCTGGCGCGCGAGCGCACCGAGGACGCCGAGCACGGCCATGCCACCGGCGACGCCGGCGAGGAGCAGCCACGGCCCCCGGTGCCGGACGAAGGTCTGGATGTCCTCGGCCCCGGTCGCAGCGGCCGCGGCGGCGAGCGCGACGGCCACCGCGGTGCGCGGCAGCATCCCGAGGAACGTCCCGGCGAGGAAGGCCGGCAGCGGCACGCCGGTCGCGGCCATCACGAGGTTGGTGAGAGCGAACGGCGAGTTCGGCGGGAAGCGCAGGAGCGTCACGACGAGGAGCGTGCGCCAGGGTCCCCGGCCGACGAGGGCGTCCCGGATCGCGCGGGCCCTGGCGCTCTGCTCGATGAGCGCCTCCACCCGGTCCTTCGAGACGCGGCGTGCCACCGCGTAGCCGAGCCAGCTTCCGCCGGTGAAGCCGAGGAGCGCGGCGGGCAGGCCGAGCGCGAGGCCGAAGACCCAGCCGCCGAGGATCGACTGCGCGTAGGTCGGGAGGAAGCCGAGCCCGGCGCCCAGAACGAAGACGGCGGTGAAGACCACGAGGCCGACGCTCCTGTGGAAGAGCAGCCACCCCGAGACCGGCGCCAGGCTCGCGAGCAGGATCGTCCCGCACACGGCCGGCGCCGCCGTCCAAGCGAGACCGAGGAGGCCGGTCGGCCCGAGGGTCCGGGCGAGAGAGTAGGAGGGCGTCGTCGCCGGGCGCATCGGACGGCCATGATAGACTAGCGTGCGGGGTCGCCTCCCCCACCACTCCCGGCGGGAGGCGACGGGGTGGGCACATGAAGAAGCGTCCGGCACGCGAGCCGTACGAGCGCCCGAAGGTGATCCGGGTGAAGATCGTTTCGGGCGAAATGGCCGTTACGGGCTGCAAGGTACGCAACGGCAACGTGGGCCCCACCCTCGGCTGTCAGCGCACGGCCTGCCGGTCGATCGGCAGCTAGCCCTCGTGGCGTCTCCGCCCGAAGCCCGCGTTCCCGAGGTCTCCTTCCTCGAGTTCCGCGACCGGGCCGGCCTCGACCGGCGCCGGATCCCCATCGAGGGGACGATCGAGACGACCTACCGCTGCAACCTGAACTGCGTCCACTGCTACGTGAACGAGCCCACGGGCTCGCGCGAGGAGATGGACGCGGAGATGAGCCTCGAGCGGCTGAAGGGGCTCGTCGACGAGATCGTCGCGGAGGGGACCCTCTTCGTCCTCTTCACGGGCGGCGAGGTGCTCGTCCGCCCAGATTTCCCGGCGCTCTACCTCTACGCGCGGTCGAAGGGCCTCCTCGTCACGATCTTCACGAACGGGACGATGATCACCGACCGGATCGCCGACCTTTTCGCCGAGCACCGGCCGGACAAGGTCGAGATCAGCCTGTACGGGATGACGAAGGAGACGTACGACCGGGTCACCCGCGTGCCGGGCTCTTTCGAGAAGTGCCTCGCCGGCATCCGCCGCCTCGTCGAGCGCGGGGTGCCCCTGACCCTGAAGACGATGGCCCTCACGTGGAACCACCACGAGATCGAGGCGATGGAGGCGTACGCGAAGAGCCTCGGCCTCGTCTTCCGCTTCGACAGCTCGCTCAACCCGCGGGTCGACTGCGGGGCCAACCGCAACTCCGAGCTGCAGCTCGACCCGGAGCGCGCCCTCGAGCTCGACCTCGGGAGCCCCGAGCGCATGGAGGGCTTCCGCGAGTTCTGCGAGCGCTTCACGCGGCCCGACGCCGAGTACGGGGCGGAGAAGGTCTACACGTGCGGCGCCGGCCAGAGTGCCTTCACCGTGGACCCCCACGGGCGGCTGCAGATGTGCCAGCTCTCCCGGAAGAGCTTCCACGACCTGAAGGCGGGCCGCTTCGCCGACGGCTGGCACGGCCTCTTCCCGAAGCTCCGGGCGCGGACGTGGCAGACGAACGAGGTCTGCCGCAACTGCAGCCTGATGGCGCTCTGCGGGAGCTGCCCGGGGGCGGCGGAGATGGAGACGGGCGACGTCGAGGGCATCGTGCCCGCGTTCTGCGAGCTCGCGCACCTGCGGGCGTGGGCCGTCATGGGCGAGGGCTCGGGCCACCGCCGCGACGCGACGTGCTGCCTGGGCCACGGAAAGCTGGCGTCACGGCCTGACGCCGAGGCCCGGGCCGCCCTCTCCGGCGGCTGCGGCTCGTGCGGCAACGCCGTGCCCGAGCCGGGCGCGGAGCTCATCCGCCTCGAGCGCCGGCCGCGGCAGGCCTGAGCGCTTGCCCCGGCGCTCGCTCCGGCTCCGCGTCGGCGGCCTCGTCCTGGCCGTCGAGGCCGACCGGCCCACGAAGGCGCTCGAGCCGCCGGCCTCGATACGCCCGTTTCTCGCGGGCCGCGGCGGCGACATCCGGCTGCGTTACACGGAAGAGCCGCCGCCCCTTCCGGGGCGAACGCAGAAGCTCTTCGACTCCGGCGGCGTGTGGCGCGTCGAGCGGGCGAAGGACGGCCTCCTCTACAGCTTCCGCATCGCCAACCGCCGGCCACCGCTCTACAAGGTGGTCTCGATCGACGAGGGCCTGCGCGAGGGCCGGCTGCACTTCGACCCGTCGCCGCGGGGGCCGTACTACGCGCTCGACTACCCCCTCGACGAGCTCCTCTTCCAGCACCGCCTGGCCCGCGAGGGTGCGATCGAGGTGCACGGCTGCGGCGTCGTCTGGAATGGCCGGGCGCTCCTTTTCTGCGGCCGCTCCGGCGCCGGCAAGTCCACGACCGCCCGCCTCTGGAAGCGCCACGCCCGGGGGGCACGGCTGCTCTCGGACGACCGGGTCGTCCTGCGGCCGGGGAAGAGCGGCGTGACGGCGCACGGCACTCCCTGGCACGGCGACGGCGGCTTCGCGTCGCCGGCGAAAGCCCCCCTCGCCGCGCTCTTCTTCCTGCGCCGCGGGAAGAGGACCCGCTTGAAGCGGCTCTCCCGCGCCGAGGCCGCGGCCCGGCTCTTCGCGCGCAGCTTCCCGCCCCCCTGGGACGTCGAAGGGGTCGAGGGGGCGCTCGACGCCTGCTCGGACGCGGCGGCGGCGGTGCCGGCCTTCGACCTGGCCTTCCGCCCCGACCGCTCGGCGGTCGACGCGGTGCGGTCCCTGACCACTGCCTGACTCCCGGCGCGCCGACGGCGGCCGGCCGCCCCGGTCGAGCTACCGGCGGCCTCGGTCTTGGCCCCGAGGGCCGCCTCCGCTGCAGCGGCCGCGGGCGCTTCCCTGGCCGTAGCCGGAGCCGTCACGCGGGCCGATGCCCTGGTTGCCGGTCCCGTTACCCGGACCGAACCCGCATCTCCCGCGGCACGCCCCCTGACCCCTGCCCCTGGGGGTGCCCGTGCAGTTGTCGCAGACACCGTCGCCGTTCGCGTCCACGAAGTTCCGACCCACGGTCGTGGGTGCAGTGGCGGCGGGTGGGTTCGCGGTCTGGGCTCCAGCCGCGCCAGCCACCACCATCACGCCGACGGCCGCCGCCACGATCATCAGCTGCCTCATACGGTCTCCCTTCCACCCGCGGTCGCCGCGACCGCTGGGTCCACCTGGGGCAAGACGCGTACCACCGGGAGGCCACCTCCCTGCGGCCACCGGAAGAGCATGGGCCGCCTCCACTTGGCTCGCCGTCCGGTCGGTCCCGGTGCACTCGGGAGCGGCCCGACTCGACCTGATGGTCGAGATCCTCGACGGCCACGTCGAACCGGGCTGTGGCCAGAGCCAGGACGAGGCCTCGCACTCCAGGGCCAGAGGACGGGCCAGAGCCCTTTACGACGTTCCGTACTTCTTCAGCTTGTAGCGCAGGTGCCGCTCGCTCATGCCGAGGGCGGCCGCGGCCCGGGTCTGCACGCCGCCGGCCTTCTCGAGCGCCTCGAAGATGAGGGCCCTCTCGAAGGCCTCGACCCGCTCGGTGAACGAGGCCGACTCGCCCTTCCCCTCGGGCTCGAGGCGGCCGAGGTGGAGAGGCAGGTCAGCGGTCGTGATCACGTCGCCGCGGGCCAGCACCATCGCACGGTGCACGAGGTTCTCGAGCTCCCGCACGTTGCCGGGGTAGTGGTGCTTGAGCAGGAGGTCCATTGCCTCCCGGGAGACGCTGCGGGCCTTCCCTTCGTCGGCGAAGCGCCTCAGGAAGTGGTCCACCAGGAGCGGCACGTCCTCGCGACGGTCGCGCAGCGGCGGGAGCGTGATCGCGACCACGTTCAGACGGAAGAAGAGATCCTCGCGGAAGTCCCCCGTCCGCGTCATGGCCTCGAGGTCTCGGTGGGTGGCGGCGACGAGACGCACGTCCACCTTGATCGCCTTCGTGCCCCCGAGGCGCTCGAAGCTCTGTTCCTGCAGGACGCGCAGGAGCTTTACCTGCGTGCCGCGGGGCAGGTCGCCGATCTCGTCGAGGAAGAGGGTGCCGCCGTCGGCCAGCTCGAAGCGGCCGCGGTGCTCGTGGTCCGCCCCGGTGAAGGCCCCCCGCTCGTGCCCGAAGAGCTCCGACTCGAGGAGCGTCTCCGGCAGCGCGGCGACGTTCACCGCCACGAGGGCCCCGCGACGGCGCGGGCTCGCGTAGTGGATGGCCCGGGCGAGGAGCTCCTTCCCCGTCCCGCTCTCGCCGTGGATCAGGATGGTCGCCCGGCTCGCCGCCGCGCGGGCGGCCACGTTGATCGCCTCCTGCATCCCTGCGTTGCCGGTCTCGAGGCCGGCGAGCCTATAGCGCGACTCCACCTGCTCGCGCAGCGCCCGGTTCTCGGACACGAGGGCCCGCCGCTCGAGGGTTCGGGCCACCAGGACCTCGAGCTCGTCGAGATCCACGGGCTTGCCCAGGTAGTCGGCCGCCCCGCGCTTCATGGCGAGAACCGCGCTCGCCACCGTGCCGTAGGCGGTCATCATCACCACCGGGATCTCGGGATTGACCCCGCGCATCGCCTCCAGCAGCTCCACGCCGGTCTTGCCCGGCATGCGGAGGTCGGTGAGGATGAGGTCCACCGTGCGCGAGGCGACTACGGCGAGCGCCTCGTCGGCCGAGCCCACCGCCTCCACCTCGTAACCGGCCTTTCGCAGGAAGCCGGCGAGCACCCGGCGCTGCGGCTCCTCGTCGTCCACCACCAGGATGAGCCGCTCAGCCACGCCTCGCCTCCTCTCCCGCGGGCAGGCGCACGGTCATGGTCGTGCCCGCGCCGGGAGGCGAGTCCACCTCGATCGTTCCGCCGTGGGCGGTCACGATCTGCTGCGTGACGGCGAGGCCGACGCCCGTGCCCTCGGCCTTGGTCGTGAAGTAGAGGTCGAAGATCCGCGGCAGGTGGCCCGGCTCGATTCCGCGGCCCGTGTCGTGTACCTCGACGACGTGCCCCCTGCCCTCGCGGCGTACGGTGAGGGACACTCGCCCCCCCGAAGGCGTCGCCTCGATGGCGTTGCGGACGAGGTTGTCGAGAGCCGCGCGCAGCTGCGCCGGGTCCACGAGGGCGGTCACCGCCTCCGAGGGCCCCTCGTCGAGCCTCACCCCGCGGGCCTCGGCGAGGGAGCGTGCCCGGCCGGCGACGTCGCCCACGAGCGCCCCGAGGTCGACAGGCTCCGGCGCGAGACGCGGCGGACGCGCGTACTCGAGGAACTGCTGCACGATCTGGTCGATCCGCTGCGTCTCGGACGTCATGACCGTGAGCAGCTCCTCGAGCTCGGCCCGGTCTCCGGCGTTCGCGGGAGCCGCGCCCAGGAACTCGCGCTTCAGGCGCTGGGCCGTCATGCCGACCGCGTTCAGGGGGTTCCGGACTTCGTGGGCGACGGTCGAGGCGAGCTCGCCCATGGCGGCGAGGCGGTCGCGCCGGCGGAGCGCCTCCTCCGCCCGCGCGTGCTTCTCGCTGAGGACCCCGTAGCGGCGACGCAGCCCGGCGAGGCCGAAGGCGAGGGCCACCAGGACGGACGCGGCCGCCACCGAGGCAACGAGCCGCAGCGCCATGCGCTTCTCGACGCGCCGCACGTTGTCCAGGCGCATCCCGAGGCGCAGCCGCGCCGTCTCGCCCCCGGCGAGGGGAACGTCGCTCGCGAATTCCAGCACGGGCCGGCCGCCCACGGTGAGCGAGCGCTCGCCCGGAGACGCCGGCGCGTCCGTCGGCACGTCGCCGAAGGCGATCCGTCCGTCCTCGTGCTCGAAGACCGTGTACGCGATCTCGGGGCTGCCGCTGGTGATTTCCTGGAGCAGGGACTCGAGCGATGCGGGCTTCTCGAGAGCGGCGATCTCCGTCGCGTCCACGGTCACCACGATGGCGCCGCCCCGCTGGCGCTTCACGCCGGCAGCGACGCGCTCGCCGCCCCAGCGCGAGGCGTGGGCGCCCGTGACGACCTCCTGCTTCCCTTCACCGAGGATCTGTCGCAGGACCGCGCCGCCGCCGCCCGGGCCCCGGCCCCCCCCAAAGCCTCGACCGGGCCCCACGCCTGGTCCGCCGCCGGGCCCTCCGCCGGCCCCGCGCGCCCACCCTCCGCGCGGGCCGTGCCCGCCGCGTCCGGCCTCGGCCGAGGGCGCCCCCCAGCCCTCGCGCGAGCCGTCCGCGGCGAAGACGGCGACGCGGAAGAGCGGGTTGCGGCGCGCGACCGCCTCGAGGGCGGCCGGCGAGAGGCGCCCCTGCCCGTCGAGCACGGCGAGAGCCCGCGCCTGGTCGAGCAGCCGCTCGCCGAGCTGGGCCGCCGCGAATGCGGACGCCGCGCGGTTCGACCGCGCCGCCGCCGCCACGCTCTCGCGCAGGGCATGGGCCTGCTCGCGCAGCAGCCCCACCAGCTCGCCCCTCGTCGCGCGGTCGTCGAGCCAGACGAGGCCGACGAGGCCGAGCGCCACCGCGGTCGCGGCCAGGATCAGCGGGACGCTCCGGCTTGGGCTCGTCACGTGGAGGAGCTTAGACGATCAGGCGCCGGCGAGGATCACGGAGTGGGGGCGCCGGCCGTGGCGCTCGGCCAGGTGCCCGCCCGCCCAAGCGGGCGGGCACCTTCCGGGCCACGCCTTCATTCCTACCGGCAGCGCGCAAAGACCGGGAGGTGGTTGTCGAGCGAGGCGGCCTGCAGGTTCGTGAACACGTTGCGGACGTCCGCCGGCAGGTCGGTGCGCTGCAGGTAGGGCGTGTAGAAGGCCGCATCCTCCGTCTCGGCCACCACGCCCGCCGCGCAGGCCAGGGCCACCGACGCGAAGGGCTCGAAGCTCGAGGTCGTCCAGATGCTGGCCGGTGGCGCCAGCTGGCGCCGCGTGAAGAGGATCTGCAGCGCGTCGACGTGGCGGGCTTCCGATTCGGCGATCGGGGCAAACGGCAGCGTGTCGGAGCCGAACGTCCCCAGGACGCTCTGGTACAGGAACCGGGCCTTGCATTCCTCCTGGAGGGCTTCGCCGAGCATGGTGAGAACGTCCGCGGGATCGGGACCCACGGGTCCCGTGCAAGCGTTGCCGCACAAACCGTCGCTCGGACCAGGCCCGGGGCCGGGCCCGATGCCAGCACCGTTGCCGGGCTGCGAGCCGGGCTGCGAGCCAGAGCCGGGGCCCGGGCCCTGGCTCGTGCCGTCGCAGTCGTGCGTGCACGTGCCGGTGCCTGGCGAGGGGCTGGACGGCCCGCCCGGCCCGTGGCCGGAGCTCGTGAGCACGGCGTCGTCTCCCCTGCCGCTGGCCGTGGCGGCCACCGGCGAGGCGGCGGGTGACGTGCCGCACGCGGCGAGAGCGAGCGCCCCACCGAGCGCCGCAACCGCCAGGAACCGCGAAGATGTCTGCATGCCGTCCTCCTGTCCTGCTGCCTGTTTTCGCGGCGCGGGGTCGTTCCGCCGCTCGTCGGCCCGCCGACCGGGCCGCAACCGCGAGAGGCAGCAAGAGGTGGGCCACCCCGGGGCGCGACGGCGCGACGCCTCGAAGACGCGCCCAGACAATGGCTTGCCGAGAGCCCCGACGGAGTGGGTGAGGCGCGTCGCGGTTCGGCTCGACCAGACCGTCGGGCCGGTCGTCGAAACCGTCGAGGCCTCGCGAGCCGAAAAAAGAAGGGGCCTCGTCTCGCGACGGGGCCCCGGTATCAGGCTGCGTGTCGGGGTGTCTCAGGCTGTGGGTCAGGTTGTCTCGGGGTGTGTTCAAGCTGTGATGTCAGGCTGCGCGTCTAGATGACGCGCACATCATACCTCAAGTCCCCCCGGTGTGCGAATGCCCCCTGGAGCGGCCGCCGGCGCAGGGGCGCTATACTCCGATACTCGGCCTGCATGAGCGTGCTCCATCAATGAACGGCACCGCGCGCAAGGTCTACTCGGCCCAGCGCCTCCGCATCGTGGTGGCGCTGCTCACCCTCATCTTCCTGCCGATCGTGATCGGTGCCTCGGTGCTCATCTACCAGTACATGCGCTTCAGCGTGATGGTGGGGCAGCGGCTCACGGGAGAGAAGGGGCGGCTGCCCTCGCGAGTCTACGCGCGGCCGCTGGTCCTGCAGCCCGGCCTCGTCCTGGCGCCCGACGGCCTGGTGAACGTGCTGAACGGCCTTCGCTACGCCGAGCGCGGGGGACGCCGACCGAGGCCGGCCAGTTCGCAACCTCCGCGGCCGGGGTGACGCTCTTCCCGCGCCCGGTCGACTCCGGGGCCACGGAGACGCTCCTCGTGTCATTCGCCAAGGACAAGCAGGGGACGACGCGGGTCAAGGACATCCGGGGTGCGACGTCGAAGAAGCGCTACCCGGAGCAGGCCCTCGAGCCCGAGCTCATAACGTACGTCTTCGACGAGGACCGCGAGAAGCGGCGCCGCGTGAGCTTCGAGGAGCTGCCCGACCACCTCGTGAAGGCGGTGCTCGCCATCGAGGACCGCCGCTTCTTCAGCCACCCCGGGCTCGACCCGATCGGGCTCGTGGCCGCCGCCCTTCGCAACCTCCGCTCCGACAGCGCGATCCCCCACGGCGGAAGCACGATCACCCAGCAGCTCTGCAAGAACTTCTTCCTGACGCGTACGGACGAGCGGGGCTACCGCACGGTGGAGCGCAGCTACCGGAGGAAGGCACAGGAGGCGCTCCTCGCCTTCGTCCTCGAGCGGCGGGCCAGCAAGCAGGCGATCCTCGAGCTCTACCTGAACGGCGTCTACCTCGGCCAGTCGGGCTCCTTCGGCGTGAACGGGGTGGGCGAGGCGGCGCGCATCTACTTCCGCAAGGACGTGACCAACCTGACCCTGCCCGAGTCGGCGCTCATCGCCGGGATGATCCAGTCGCCGAACCCCTACAACCCGTTCCGCCACGAGAAGCGCGCGACCGAGCGGAGGAACGAGGTCATCCGGGCCATGCAGGACGCGGGCTTCATCGACCGGGCGACGATGGAGGAGGCCCTCTCGGCCCCCCTCCTCGTCGAGCCGCCCGGCGCCGACACGGCCGACGCCCCCTACTTCGTGGACCTCGTGCGCGAGCAGCTCGGCCAGCGCTACGACCAGAAGGACCTCACCACCCAGAACCTGTCGATCTACACGACGCTCGACCTGCAGCTGCAGGGCCTCGCCCAGCAGGCGCTCGAGCGCGGCCTCGACCGGGTCCAGGAGCTCATCAAGAAGCGCACGACCGTACCGGTGCAGGGGAGCCTCATCGCCATCGAGCCGGCGAGCGGCAAGGTGGTGGCGCTCGTCGGCGGGCGCTCCTACGGCCGCAGCCAGTACAACCGCGTGATCCAGGCCCGCCGCCAGCCGGGCAGCACCTTCAAGCCGTTCGTGTACCTCACCGCCTTCGAGGCCACCTTCGACGACCCGAGCCTGCCGCCCATCACGCCGGCCACCGTCGTGGAGGACGCGCCGTCGGTCTTCTTCTTCGAGGACAAGGAGTACATCCCGATCAACTACGAGGACACCTACCACGGCATGGTGACGCTGCGGCACGCCCTCGCCATGAGCATGAACGTGGCCACCGTCAAGGTGGCGGAGATGGTGGGATACGACAAGGTGGCGGCGCTCTGGTCGAAGAAGCTCGGGATCGGCGCCCCCATCCAGCCCTACCCCGCCGTCGCCCTCGGGTCCTTCGAGGCGACGCCCTTCGAGATGGCCACCGCTTACAACGTGCTGGCGAACGGCGGCCTCAAGGTGGAGCCGGTCACCATCCTGCAGGTGGCCGACGAGACGCGGCGCGTCCTCGAGCAGCACCGCGCGGCGGTGCCGGAGCGGGTCGTCCACGAGGAGTCGGCCTTCCTCGTGACCGACATGCTCCACAGCGTCCTCGACGAGGGCACGGCGGCCAGCGCCCGGGCCCTGGGCTTCACCGCCGAGGCCGCGGGCAAGACGGGGACCACGAACGACTATCGGGACGCCTGGTTCGCCGGCTTCACCCCGGACCTCCTGTGCGTCGTGTGGGTGGGCTTCGACGACAACACGCCGGTGGGACTCTCCGGCACCAAGGCCGCCCTGCCGATCTGGGTGGACTTCATGAAGGCGGCCCTCGGCGGGCGCAAGCCGACGCCGTTCCCCGCCCCGCCGGAGGGCATCGTCTTCGTGGACATCGACCAGGAGACGGGCCT
This sequence comes from uncultured Acidobacteriota bacterium, assembly GCA_963697835.1. Taxonomy (GTDB): domain Bacteria; phylum Acidobacteriota; class Vicinamibacteria; order Fen-336; family Fen-336; genus DATBSL01. The sequence continues at coordinate 102,227 of CAVOPG010000006.1, forward strand.
CCTCGCCCGCCCCGGGTGCCCGAAGATCCGCACCGAGGCCTTCATCGCCGGCACCGAGCCGCGGGAGCCCTGCGGCGCCCACTGAGCGGCCGGCGGTGTGCTCCGTGTCACAGCGGCGTCAAAGCTTGTGACCGGCGCGGAAAAGGGTCTGTCTGGCTCCGGCCAGGGAGTATTCTTTGTCGTTTGAGCCGTCCGTGTCGGCCTCATGGAACAGGAAGGACCTTTTTCAATGCCCGTGAATCCTCGCCGGTGTCCCGTAGCGGCGGCCGTCGCCGCGATCGGGGCCATCGCTTTCTTGACCCTCTCCTGCGGGGGAGGCAGCTCCCCCTCCACTCCGACACCCTCCGACGCTCCCCCCAGGCCACCCCCACTCCGCCCACGGGCGGAGGCGGGGTGGGCTCCTCGAGCTGCCAGCTCGGCAAGGGCGACGTCAACGCCCAGTGCGCGCAAGGGCTCGTCACGCCTGACCCACGCCGTGCGCGTCGCCATGGACACCCTGGTCCAGACGAAGCCCCAGATCTTCGACACGACCCAGGAAGCGGGCACGGGCACGGGACAGTACCTGGTGCTCGACAGGGAGGCTTACCTGAACGGCATCGTCTCCAACCTGACCGCGGCGGGCCTCTGCGCCCAGCGCGACCCCGACGACTTCAACTACGAGCGCATCCAGGCCAAGAACGAGAACGGCTTCTCGGAGACCTACGACGTCATCACCGGCTCCGGATACATGCGCACGAGCGGCACCTACATCGAGACCTGCACGCCGGCGGCCTTCCCGGTCGACCGCGGCGACGCCCCACCCGCGGGCAGCGGCTGCGGCAAGCCCTACCCGGCGCCGGTCAGCCGGATGAACTGCAAGCTCCACCTGTACGGGCGAGGAGTACTACACGCTCGACTCGACGGCGATCGTCGGGCCGGACGCGGCCTACTGCGCACGAGATCGGCTACACCGACGGCCGCTCGCTCTGCCCGGTGCGCATGGAGGGCAGCCCCGAGCGCGGGCCCTGCGAGGAGTGGCGAGTCGGGAACGCGAAGGACACCGGGCGCCCGGGCCCGACCTGGACGTTCAACGGCAAGCACTGCACGGGGAAGGAGAGCGGCTGCGAGCACCACCCCGTGAACGACTACGCCCTGCTCGTCTACGTCTCGGGAACCTTCACGGTGTGCGCCCAGACAGGGTCCTGCTGCAACGTGATCGTCGAGAAGTAGGCCGGCGGCGGCCTTGACCCCCGCCGGGCGGCCCGCTATTCTTCGTGTCTCGGGCGGGCGCTTAACTCAGCGGTAGAGTGCCACCTTCACACGGTGGCCGGAGCGGCGTGGCAAAACGCTACTCCATCTTGCGAGCCCGCCGCAACCCCCGCCTCCTCGCAGCCCACTCCCTCCTGTAGGTCCGCATACACGTCAGGCACTCCCGCCTCCCCTTGTTGGTGACGAAGAGGTTGGGGCCCGAGAGCGGATGGCCGCGGTGGCAGAAGACCTTCAGGCGGTTGCGGGCGGATGGGGCCGAGGAGCGGAGGACGTTGTCGCGTGTAGTGGCGAGTTCCAGATGGTTTGGGTTGACGCACACCTTCTGGTCGCACCGTCGGTGGTCGATCTCCAGGCCGGCGGGGATGTCGCCGCGGAAGAGCCGCCATGAGAGGCGGTGGGCGAGCACGCTGCGGTTACCCGCAATGCCGAAGCAGGGGTAGTGCTTCGAGTTGACGGCGCCGATCCAGATCCAGCACCCGGTGTTCTCCTCCTCGATCACGAATCGCATGAAGCGGCTGACGAGAGCGCAGTAGGACTCGGAATCGGTGGGGATCGGGATGTGGGTGGCGGTGCGGGTCACAGCTCGTCCGCGAGCCTGCGGGACCGCAGCCCCTCGAAGCCAGCGATGGCGCGAGCGTAGGCGCTGTCCACAGGTTCGCAGCTCCTCGGGCCCTGAGGCTATCGCATCACCCGCATGACCGCGACGGTCATGTCGTCGGCGCGGCCCCGCTTGGCGGCGGCGTCGAGGACGGCACCGGGCATGTCGTGGAAGGGGCGAGCGAGGCCAGCTCGCGTGGCACGGTCGATGCCCGCGAGACCGAGCGGTGCCCACACCCCGTCGCTCACCAGCAGGAGGACGTCGCGGGGGGAGAGTGCGGTGGTGAACACGACGGGGCTCACTTCCCCGCTGCCGAGTCGGAGCTTCGAGGGTTGGTCGCTGAGCACGGTGGTGGGGCCTTCGAGGGGGACAAGGTAGGCGCGGGAGTCGCCGCAGATCACGCCGATGAGCTGGTCGCCGAGGATGGCGGCGGCTACGAGAGTGGTCTCGGCTCCGCCCGCGAGTGCGCGATCAACCTGCTTGGCGAGTCGCCCCCACACAGCGGGGTCGAGAGCTTGGCCGAGGGTCATGGCGCGGATCGCGGCGTCGAGGAGGAAGAGGGCACGCTTCGCCACACCCGCAGCGGCCTCAGCGCCGTCGCACACCGCGGCCCACGGGATGGGTGTGAGGCCGTGGGCCCAAGCGTCTTGGTTCTGGGTGAGAGTGCGGCCCTCCTGTGGGCGGGTCTCACCGTGGACTTCGATGGTCATTGGCTGACCCCACGGAGGCTTCCAGTGCTTTCTTGTGCTCTTGGGCTTGCACCACGTACTCCGAAGTCTTCTGCTCTTGGGTCTTCTTGGGGTCGGTATCGAAGTAGACGCCCGCACACGAGCCCAGCTTCAGGATGCTGCCGTTCATGTCGTCCGCCTCCCGTCAGCGGGACGAGGGTACACCCGCCGGCAGAGGGCTAGGACCTCGGGTGAGATGAGCCATCTGGGCTACGCCGGTGGGTACGGCACACATGAGCGGAGACACAGCGCCGCAACCCGGGTCCGTGTGACAGTCGAGGAACCGTCCCACCTCACACACCCGGCACCCACTCGACAGGTAGGCTCCCCTGCCATGCACGTCATCCTGTGCGGGGCCCTCGGGGCGGCTCTATGCGGTGCCCGGGGCCGAGGGCACTCTGCGTGGCTTCGAGATCGTGGGCGTGTCGGTGATTCCCGACAGCATGGGAGAAGTCGCCCGCGAAATCTGCGATGCGATCATGGGTGAGGAGCGTCTGTGGGCGGCGCGAGGAAGAGCCGGCCCTGGGCGAGCAGGCCGGTCCGCGGCAGTCGGTGTTCGTTCTTTCCGAGATGAGGCACCAGCGGCGTGAAGGCCGTCCGCTTCAAAAGGCTCTGGACGGGCTTCTGTTGAAGACCATCGCCGCTTGGCAGTCTTTCCTGGCCTTTCGATGCTAGAATAGTGTCGTAGAACTGGCTGAAGCACCGGCCCAGCAATCCGCCCGGGATCTGCGCCGACAAGCGAGGAAGCTGGCCCGCAGAGGCAAGCGCCGTTCGACGGACCGCATCTCGCGGGTGACTGACCAGACCGCCGAGCCGGAGACAAGCGCAGGCAGTGGTAAGCACCTCCGGCAAGACAAGCTGCCACGTTCCCGCACGTTGAGCGGGTTTACGTTCTGCGCAAGGCGGTTTCATGAGTCGATTGATTCTCTCTCCTGCGGAAGCTGCAGTTGCTCTCGGCCTGAAGGTGCGGACCTTGGCTATGTGGCGCTCCGCCGGCGTAGGCCCCGTGTTCACCCGCACCGGCACCGGCCGGCGCGCGAGGATCGGATACCTCGAGAGCGACCTACTGGCGTTTCTTGATCGAAACCGGCGCACGTCCACGTCCGCGACTACACCCCCGTCTCCCGACGAGGGCGCTGGGGCCGTAGCGTGACGCGGCTCGCCTGCTGAACAGCCTTCGGCCGCGTTGGTGGCGGCTGAAGGGTACGGCGGCAGGCAGCCATCGGGGCACTCCGATGGACACACCTACAGTACCACCGAACCTCGCCGGCTCGCGACCTCTGCCGCGCCAACTTCCCTGGGGCCGCCGTGTCCCGCTCGCATCCTTCCCGTCGCATCGGCTCGAGGACAAGCTAGCGATCCGGGCCCGGTCGGATCGTTGCCCGTGTGGCCTCTGCCGAAAGGTGCTTCAAGTGACGCACCATCCGCGCTTCATGACGGTCGAGACGCTTGCCGGCTCGCGTGGTCTGGGGAAGGGCCCTAGACGGCCACAGGAGGGGGGTGCGCGATGACCACCGACAGCCTCGCGTTCGACCGCTCCAAGATCGAGAGCCTGTACTCGCTCGTCGCCCTCGGACACAAGATCCGCACGGAAGGCATCTCCTTCGTAGTGGACAAGATCATCCCGAACTACGGTGGCATCGGCTTCCTCGTTGCGAAGGCGAAGGCCGGCAAGACGACCCTCGGTCTGCTCCTCATCAGGTGCATCTCAACGGGTATGGAGTTCCTACGACTGCGGGTCCAGAAGCGGCGCGTCTTGGCGCTCATGCTCGAAGACCCGCCCGAGTACCTAGCGTGGCTCATGGACGGTGCGGGCTTCAACGGCGTCAACACCACGGCCCGGTACGACCGGAGCGACGAGGACGCCAAGCGCAGGGCGGCGGAGACCCTGCACGTCCCGTTCGCCGGCTAGGCAGAGCACCGGTTATCTCCGAGTACACCAATAGGCTGGGGGTGTGGCATCCAACTCACCCCTCACCCCCCTCAAAACGCGCCACGCCATGGCGTAACCCCAGCATTCGCTGTGACTTTGCCCCATGCAGTCGGCGGGGCGGCACATGGGCGGGAAGAGCCCCCGGTGGAGGACCGTCTGAGGGAGGCTCCGGGAGCCTGCCCGTGGCACCACCTAAGTTCGGCAGGCACGGAGCGATACGTGGTGGCACATCGCCATGGTGGCACATCACCAGTGAGGGACAGCGAGCCCGGGGCGGGGGGGGCCTGCAGGCCGATGGTCTGCCGCGGCTCGGCTCAGGCACCCATAGCCCCCTGCACTCGCTCGGCGGCGTCGAGGGTGGCCTCGGGACGGACGTGGGCGTAGCGCATCGTGGTCGAAGGGTTGCGGTGGCCGAGGGCAGCACCGATGACCGCGAGGGCACGCCGGTGGAAGTCGAAGGTTCGAATCCTTCAGCGCCCACCAGTCGTGCGCGGCGGCAGGCCGCATCCCTCAAGGGGCTTCTCGACGCCCTTGCCGGACCCGGAGATGACCGCTCTACCCGCCGCTCCCCCGGCGCACCCCCACCGCAGCTACCGTTACTACGACCTGGTGATGGCGGCCTTCGTCACGGTGCTGCTGTCGGCGAACGTCATCGGAGCGGCGAAGGTGGCCCGGATCGGGGGCTTCACCTTCGGGGCGGGCGTCCTCTTCTTCCCGATCAGCTACATCTTCGGCGACGTCCTGACCGAGGTGTACGGCTACGCTCGGGCCCGCAAGGTCGTGTGGGCGGGCTTCTCTGCCCTCGCCTTCGCTTCGTTCATGAGCTGGGCGATCCTCGCGTTCCCTCCTGCCCCCGGCTGGCCGCACCAGGCGGCCTACGAGACGGTGTTCGGCGCGACGCCGCGCATCGTGCTCGCCTCGCTCGTCGCCTACTTCTGCGGGGAATTCTGCAACTCGTACGTCCTCGCGAAGATGAAGCTCGTCACGGCGGGCCACCTCCTGTGGACCCGCACGATCGGCTCCACGATCGTGGGCGAGGCGGTGGACTCGGCGGTCTTCTACCCGCTCGCCTTCCTCGGCGTGTGGTCGACCGACCTCGTGCTGCAGGTGATGACGACGAACTACGCGGTGAAGGTGCTCTGGGAGGTCGTCATGACCCCCTTCACCTATCGCGTCGTCAACTTCCTGAAGCGGGCAGAGAGCGAAGACTATTTCGATCGCAGCACCAACTTCACGCCGTTCTCGCTGGAGACCTGATGTCACCCCGAGCACGTCCGAACGAGTCGGCGCGCGAGGGGTCCGCAATCCGGGCTGGGCTCGTCGGCTTCGTGGGGAGTGGCTGCAGTCTTTGTAGTCCAGCAAGACGGGGACCTCCCAGCCGAAACGGCCAGGCTGCGTGCAGCTTCCTTTGAACTGGGGGACCTCCGGCCCCCCAGACCCCCCGGGTTGCGCGTTCGGCCTTCCGTGACGCTAATCGAAATCCGTCGGCCGTGACGGATCGGCGAGGTGGGCCCAGGCCAGCTCGATCTGGCCGGGCGTCGTGCGGTCGAGGTCGAGGTCGGGGATGGCGGAGCGCGCGAAGAAGCCGACCTCGTCGATCTCGTGGCTCGTGACCGGCTCGCCGCCCTCGAGGCGGCAGCCGACGAGCACCTTGTACGTGTAGTCGATCGAGGGCGGGTGCTCGTGGCGGGACTTGTCGAGGAGCGCGAGCAGCTTACCCGCCCGGACGCGGTAACCGCTCTCCTCGAGCGTCTCCCTCTCGGCGGCGAGCGACGGCGTGTCGCCGGCGTCGGCCCAGCCGCCGGGGAACGTCCAGCGGCCGCTCCTCCGCTCGCGCACGAGCAAGAGCTCCGCGCCGCGGAAGACGACGGCGCGCACGTCCACCTTCGGGGTCGGGTAGCCGAGGCTCGAGGCGAAGGCCGCGCGGACCTCTTCCGCCGGGGCGGAGAAGCCGGAGGCGGCCATCTCCACCGCGATCTTCCGCAGCTCCTCGTATCGCTCGCGGTCGAAGGGGTCGTGCGCGTAGGTGAGCCCCGTCTGCGCGATCGCCTGGATCCGCTGCGCCCAGCGGAGCCAGGGGGGGCGCCGGTCGGGGCCCGCGCTCACTTCGCGGCCGCGGGGGACGCGATCCCCTGGCGCTGCAGCTCGTCGTCGATCACCTGCGCGAAGGTGTCGAAGGGCTGGGCGCCGACGAGCGGCCGCCCGTTGACGAAGAACGCGGGTGTCCCCGAGACGCCGTAGCCCTGGCCCGCCTCGGCGTCGGCGCCGACGAGGCCGGCGTACCGCCCGGAGTCGAGGCACTGGCTGAACGCGGCGCCGTCGAGGCCGATCGTCGTCGCGTGCTCCTTGAGGTCGGGGACCTGCAGCTTCCCGGTGCTCGCCCACAGCCGGTCGTGCATCTCCCAGAACTTCCCCTGCTCACCGGCGCAGGCCGCGGCCTCCCCCGCCTTCTCCGCCTGGGCGTGGAAGTCGAGCGGGAAGTGGCGGAAGACCCATCGCACCCTGTCGCCGTACGCCTCGCGCACGCGGGTCACGGTGGGCCGCGCGCGCACGCAGTACGGGCACTGGAAGTCCGAGAACTCGACGACGGTGACCGGCGCCTTCGGGTTGCCCCGCATCGGGGCGCTGCCGATCTCGACCGGGACGCGGTAGGGCTCGAGCAGGACCTTGACGGTGTACTTCGCCCGCAGCTCGCGGGCGAAAGCGGCGCGCCTTTCGCCCTGGCGCTGCTGGCTGAGGCCGGCCTTGGTCTGCCGGAGCGCGTCCGCTTCGGCCGTCGTGCCGAAGCGGGCCTTGTTGGCCTCGTAGTAGGCCTTCGCGTCGGCGTCGGTCACGACCGCCTTGTCCTCGACCTCCGCCTTGTGGAGGGCCTCGGGCGTCGTGCCGCGCGCCCCGGCTTCCTTCTCGATCAGGGCCCGGACGACGAGCGCGTCGAGCGCCTGGCTGCGCAGCTGGTACTCCCGCGCCCGCAGGTCCATGAGCTGCGCGCGGACGGCGTCGTCCACCTCCTTCGCCGCGATCGGCTTCCCCGCGACGAGGGCGACCGCGCCCGCCGGCCCCTCCGCCTTCTCCTGCCCCAGGGCGGATGCCGACGCGCCGACCCCGAGCGCCAGGGCCAGTGCCCAGGCGAGTCTCATCCGTCCGCTCATGCGCCTCCTTCCCCGGGAGGTGCCGCCGCGCCCCGGCCGAAGGCCAGGGCGGCGAAGCTCACGACGCTCGCGGGATCGATGTTCCACTGCTCGTAGCGCAGCAGGGCGCCGCGCTTCGGGCCCGTCGCTTTCAGGAAGGCGTAGAGCGGCGCCGCTCCACACCATTTGAGATCGTCCTCGTTCTCCCGGACCTGCTCCCAGAAGCCGTCCGGGTCCCCCGCGGCGAGAGCTTCGATCCGACGACGGTCGCGCTCTTCCACCTCCGCGAGGTCCCCCACGCCCGCCCGGGCCAAGAGATCGTCCCCGTAGCGGCGACCGACATGGGCCATGTCGACCCCGAGCACCCAGAGGAGGCGGCTCCCCTCGCGGGCGTCGAGGTCGCCGAGGGCGTCGATGAAGCGCGCGACGCCGGGGTCGTCCTCGGGGCGGCCGGGCCCGTGCGTGGCCGCCGTGAACGGGCCGCAGAGGATCGGCACGACGCGCGCAGCAGGGCCGAGCTGGTGCTGAAGGAACACGACCTGGAACTCGATCGAGTGCTCGACCGCGTGGCAATAGTCCTCGACCACGACGGCCTCGCCGCCGCCGGCGATCAGCCGATCCACGACGTCCTGGTCCGTCCCCGCCGGGCCGAAGGGCGTGACGTAGGGCTTGCGCGTGAGGCCGAAGCGCTCCGGAGCGCCGTAGTGCGAGGTGCCGAGGACGACGACCGTGCGCAGGGCGGCGTCTCCCGGCAGCGCCCGGTAGGCGGCGGCGTACGAGCGGTACCCACCCTCGGGGCTGACGTGCGGCGCGGCGACGGCGAAGACGCCCTGCGGTGGCGCTTTCTCGTCCTCCCGGCGCGGCCGCAGCCACCCGTCGAGGAGCCCGGCCAGCTCGGCGACGTCCCCGGGATAGGCCTCCCCGGCGTGCACAGGCTCCCGGGCCTCCGCCTCGGCGAACGCCCGGTGGCGCGCGGCTCGCCGGCGCTCCAGCTCCTCGTCCTCGAGGAAGCCGCCGCCCCCGAGCGTCTCGGCGAGCTGCCGGGCGAAGCGCGAAGCGCCGAGCTCGCCGGTGGCCCGGTGGAGCGCCTCGGCGAGGTCGCCCTCCTCGTGCTCCCCGTCGAAGAACCGGAGGAAGCGCACGAGCGGAGGCGGGATGATGACCACCGCCTCCGTGTAGCCGAACGGGTCCCGCAGGAGGAGCCCCGGGCGATCCTCGACGGGCGAAGGCATCACGTCGAGGCTGCGGCGCAGCGCGGCGAGGCGTCGGGACATCGAACCGCCATGGTATCTCAGCGCCGGTCGCGGTCGAGCCACGCCTCGAGGCCCTGGGCGTTCAGCTCGACGTCCAGGGCCAGGAGCGGAAGGACGCGCTCTCGCGGCAGGGGCGTGCCGTGGTCGGCCACCCAGCCCAGGAGCAGCTCACGGACGCCCTGCCGCAGGCGCGCGGAGCGGTCGGCCTTGCCGTCCGCGGCGCGCCCGAGGGCCGCGAGCTCTCCCGTCTGGCGGCGGAGGTCCGCCGCCATGCGCTCGATCTCGACGACCCGGGAGTAGTGCGTGAGCAGCATCGCCGCCGGCGCCTTGCCCACCAGCCGGTCGATCGAGGCGAGGAGCGCCTCCGGCTCGAACTGCACCGGCGTCGTCGTGGGGAAGATGAACGCTCCCCGGGCGCTGGCGAGCTCGCGGTACGACAAGCCGAACGTGTCGCCGGTGAACATCGACCGCGACGCCTCGTCCCAGACGCAGAAGTGGTGCCGGGCGTGGCCCGGAGTGTCGAGGAAGAGGAGCGGCCGGCCGCCCAGCTCGAGCGTGAAGCCGTCCGGGGCCTCGACGATCCGGGACGCGTCCACGGGTACGAGAGCGCCGTAGCTGCGGAGCGTCGCCTCTTCCCCGTACACGGCGGAGGTGCCGGCCCAGAGCTTCGACGGGTCGATCATGTGCCGCGACCCGCGGGGATGGACGACGAGGCGGGCCTTCGGCAGACGCCGCATCATCTGGCCCGCCCCGCCCGCGTGGTCGAGGTGGACGTGGGTCACGATCACGAGGTCCACCGCCTCGGGCGGCAGGCCCTTCGCCTCGAGCACCGCGAGGAGGCCGGGCACCGAGAAGCTCGTGCCGACGTCCACGAACGCCGCCCGGCCGTTCTCGACCACGAGGTGGCTCGCGTCGAAGGACGGGCGGACGTAGCCGGTGTCGATGGCGGTGATGCCGTGACCGAGGTCCTCGAAGGCGGGCTGGGTAGAGGAGCCCATACCGCATTCTGCCCCAGCCGGCGTGGACTTCGAGACCCGACCCCTTCCAATGCGGTACGATCGGTGGTCGTGGCGGAGACGACGTCGCACTCATGGACGTGTCCGGCCTGCGGCCGCCGCGTGCCGCTGCGCGCGGAGTCCTGCCACTGCGGCATGACGCGGGAGCGTGCCCAGCAGCTGGCCGCCGCCCCTCCGGTCGCAGTCGCGGCAAGGCCCGCCCGACCATCCCGCCCCAGCGCGCGGATCGAGGCGATCGCGGCGATGACGGGAGAAGTCAAGGCCCTTTTCGTCGCCGGCGCCATCGTGGTGGTGGCCGGCCTCGGCTGGCTGGCCTTCGCCCCGAGCCGGCCGCCCTCGATGCCGCGCGTCCTCGGCTGGGTGGACCGGGGGGCGCCGCCGGCCTCGAAGCCCACGCCCCCGCCCCGCCCGCCTCTCAAGCTCCCCTGGTGGAAGTGAGACGCCGGGCCGGACCCTCAGGCGGCTCTCCAACCCGTTGAAGGCGCGGCTGTTGCTGCCTCATCCAACGTTCAGGAGCACTTCAGCCTCGCCCCCTTGCGCTGCCGGCCCGCCAACGCGAGACTGAGGGAAACAAGCAAGGCAGGCTCCTGCGCCTCCGGGCGAAACCGGGAGCTTGCGGACGTTTGCCGACCTTTCGTATCGAGACCCGTCCCGCCGCGCCATCAGGCGAAATCGACAGGGATGCTGTCCGGCCCCGCGAAGCGGGGCACGGCCCGGGAAGTGCGCCGCGAGGCGCGATTCGGCGCGGGATCTCCCGCCATCGCCGAGCAAGGGCGCCCGCTCGCGCGGGCGATGGCGACGTCCTCGGGAAACGAAGGACGTCTCGGGCAACTCGAACGAGAAGGGGAGAAACCGAATGAGACACGCACGATGCCTTCTGGCCTCGGCGCTCGCGCTCACGCTCGCGGCGTGGGCACCCGCCGCCTGGGCCCAGATCTCCACGGGCAACATCTACGGGAAGGTGGCCGACCAGCAGGGCGGGGCCCTCCCGGGCGCCACGATCACGCTCACCGGCGCCACCATCGGCGCCCGCACCACGACGTCCGGGGCGAACGGGGAGTTCCGCTTCCTGAGCCTCGACCCTGCCACATACACGCTGAGCGTCGCGATGGGGGGCTTCGCCACCACGCAGCGCTCGGTGATCGTCTCTGCCGGGGTCAACGTCGACGTGGCCTTCACCACGAAGGTGGCGGGCGTCGCCGAGACCGTCACCGTGGACGCCGAGACGCCCGTGATCGACACCAAGAAGATGGGCACCGGCACCACCGTCAGCCGCGAGGAGCTCCAGAGGCTCCCCAACTCGCGCGATCCGTGGGCCTTCATGCGCGCGGTCCCGGGGGTGCAGATCGACCGGGTCAACCAGTCCGGCACCGAGAGCGGCCAGCAGTCGGGCTTCGTCGGCAAGGGCTCGGCCCAGACCGACGCGATGTGGGTCCTCGACGGCGTCGTCATCACCGATCCCGGCGCCGTCGGCGCCAGCCCCAACTACTACGACTTCGACGCCTTCGACGAGGTCGCGATCACGACGGGCGGCGCCGACGTGCGCGTCGCCACCGGCGGGGTGGGCATCAACCTCGTCACCAAGCGCGGCACCAACGCGTTTCACGGCGGGGCGAGCGGCTTCTTCGCGAACGACAGCCTGCAGGCCTCGAACCTGCCCGCGGACCTCGAGGGCGACCCGCGCCTGAAGGGCAACGACAAAGCCGACCACGCCGACCAGATCGCGGAGTACGGCTTCGACATCGGCGGCCCCATCCTCAAGGACCGGCTGTGGTTCTGGGGGTCTTACGGCAAGCAGGATCTGCGCATCGTGCGCTTCAACCAGAACAAGGACAAGACCGTCCTCAAGGACTACAACGCCAAGCTGAACTTCCAGGTCTCCCACGACAACATGCTCTCGGCCTACTGGTTCCTGGGCGACAAGATCAAGCTCGGGCGGCCCAACCCCCGGGGCCTGGGTACGGAGGCCGCGTCCCACACCCGCAACCAGGGCAACGTCTTCGAGGACGGCAGCAACTACCCGCACGGCTTCCTCAAGATCGAGGACAACCACGTCTTCAGCCCGAGCTTCATGCTGAACGTCAAGCTGTCCCACTACAACACCGGCTTCGGCCTCGTGCCCCAGGACATCGGCATCGACGAGGGTCTGAACAGCGTCACCTCCACGATCTACGGCTCGTCCAAGCAATACCAGTCCATCCGTCCGCAGGACACCATCAACGTGGACGCGAGCTACTTCCGCGGGAGCCACGAGTTCAAGTTCGGCTTCGCGTATCGCCGGGCCTCGGTGGTCAGCTCGAGCCTCCTCCCGGGGACCGGCGTCGAAGCCCGCACCGAGACCGCCCGGGGCACGATCGCCCGCATCCAGCGCGAGCTGGTCTCGAGCTACAAGGGCAGCTACAACTCCCTCTACCTCCAGGACACGTTCACCTCGGGGCGGCTGACCCTGCAGGGCGGGGTGCGCTTTGACCTCCAGAAGTCCGAGAACGCGCCCTCCACGGCCAAGGCCAACCCGCTCTTCCCGGAGATCCTCCCCGACCTCGTCTACGACGGGTCGGGCACCAAGATCTCGTGGAGCGACATCTCGCCGCGCGTGGGCGTCACGTACGCGCTCGACGAGGGGCGCAAGACCCTGCTGCGGGGCAACTTCTCGATCTTCACCCAGCAGCTCGCCATGCCCGACGCGACGGTGGTCAACCCCCTGGGCGGTGTCGCGCAGATCGACTACCACTGGAACGACCTGAACGGCGACGGCTTCGTCAGCAGCCGCGACGAGGTGGACCTGGCGGCCGGATCGCTCGGGGCTCCCCAGAACGCCGAGCTCTTCACGGTCAACGCGATCGACCCCGACTACAAGGCGCCGCGCGACATGGAGTTCCTCGTGGGCATCGAGCGCGAGCTCGCGCCGAACTTCGCGGTGGGCGCGACCTACACGTACCGGCGGACCACCCGGGTCCCCTACCTGTCCTACATCGGCGTGAACGGGACCGACTGGGTGCCCTGCGACTCCGTGAGCGGGAACGGCTACACGGCCTCCTGCCTCGACCTGGGGCCCACCAACGCCGCGGCGGCCGACGCGGCCAGCTTCGGCCAGAGCCTGTCCAACCGTCCGGGCTACCACCGTACCTACAGCGGCGTCGAGCTGACCGCGGTCAAGCGGCTCTCGAACCGTTGGATGGGCCGGGTGGGCTTCGGCTACAACAACTGGACCGAGTCCTTCGACGGCACCGGGGGCATCCAGAACCCCATGCCACTTCTCTACGACAACTACGGCTACTACCCGCTCAGCACCGCCCTGTCGGACGCCAAGAAGAGCGGCGGTCAGGTCGGGTACCTGAGCACCGGCTCGGGGACGCTCTATTGGATGCCGTCCAAGTGGCAGCTCTCGGCGAACGCCCTCTACCAGATCGGCAAGGGCTTCGAGGTCGCGGGCAACCTGTACGCCCGGCAGGGGTACATCCGCCCGATCAGCCTGGCCGTCGACAACACCTTCGCGGACTCCGTCCTCGCCGTCGATGTCGGCGCGGAGCGGCTCCCCGACATCTGGAACGCGGACCTGCGGCTGGCCTGGAACGGCACCCTGGTGGGCCGGACGACACTCGGCCTCTCGGCAGACGTCTTCAACTTGTTCAACTCCTCGACCGCCTTGCGGAAGGTGGATACGGCCGATTCCGGCACCTTCAACCGGATCGACCAGATCATGAACCCGCTGCTGGTCCGCTTCGGAATGAGGCTGACCTTCTGAGCCTCAGAACCTAGGTCTTTCGAGGCGCGGCCTCCGGTCCTCCGGGGGCCGCGCCTCTCCGCCATCCATGGAGCACAACAGGCCAGCACGCCGCCGTCGCCCGATCGCCCTCCTTCCCGCCCTCCTCGCGGCGGCCTGCGGGGGCAGCCCACGTTCCCTTCCCCGCTCCGCCGCAGCGGCGCCCGTCGTCATCGTCTCCATCGACACCCTCCGGGCCGACCACCTGCCTGCGTACGGTTACCAGGCCGTGGCCACCCCCCACATCGATGCGCTGCGGAGAGAGTCCGTCCTCTTCGAGAACGCCTACACGCACTGCCCCCTCACGCTTCCCTCGCACACCTCTCTCCTCACCGGCCTCCTTCCCCCGGAACACGGCGTCCGGAACAACATCGGCTATCGGCTGGACCCGAAGCACGCGACCCTGGCCGGCCTGCTCAAGGCGCGCGGCTATTCCACCGGCGCGGCCCTCTCCGCCTACGTCCTTCGCCGGACGACGGGACTCGACGCGGGCTTCGACTTCTACGGGGACGTCGAGACCGCCGCCGGGGCCAAGGCGGTGGGCGAGGTGCAGCGACCGGGCCCCGAGACGGTGCGGCTCGCTCTCGACTGGGTTCGAGGCGTACGCGACCGCCCCTTCCTGCTCTTCGTGCACCTCTTCGAGCCGCACTCGCCCTACGCGCCCCCCGAGCCGTTCCGAACCCGCTACGGGCAGAGCTACGACGGCGAGATCGCGGCGGCCGACGCGGCCGTGGGCACCCTGGTCGCGGGACTGCGCGAGATCGGGGTCTACGACAAGTCGATCGTCGTGCTGCTCTCGGACCACGGAGAAGGGCTCGGCGACCACGGCGAGGCCGAGCACGGGATCCTGCTCTACCGCGAGACGCTGCACGTGCCCCTGATGCTGAGGCTGCCAGGGGGCGAGCGCGCCGCGACACGCGAGTCCGCCCCGGCCGGGTTGCGCGACGTCCTGCCCACGCTCGCGCGGCTCCTCGGCGTCTCCGTGCCGGCGGCCGTCCGGGGCCGCGATCTGCTCGCGTCCTCGCGGGCGGCGGAGGCCGGCGTGTACAGCGAGACCTACTACCCGCGGATCCACCTGGGCTGGAGCGAGCTCGTCTCGCTGGTCGACGCGCGCTACCACTTGATCGACGGCCCGCGACCGGAGCTCTACGACGTCACCCGCGACCCGGGAGAGCGGAGCGACGTCCTGTCCGAGAAGCCGCAGGTCGGGGCGGCTCTCCGCGCGGGGCTCGCGAGCGCGACGTCCGACTTCGTTCCTCCCGCTCCCGCGACGAGAGAGGAACGCGAGAGGCTCGCGAGCCTCGGGTACCTCGCGGGCGGGACGGCGGGACCCGGGTCCACGTCCGGCCTGCCAAACCCGCGCGATCACATCGCGAGCTACGCCCTCGCCCGCGCGGCGTTCGGCCTCGTCGGGCAGGGCAGGGACGAGGAAGCGGTGCGCGCCTTCGATTCGGTGCTCGAAGAGAACCCCGGCTTCGTGGACGTGCTCACCGAGCGCGCCGCCGCCCTCGGGCGGCTGGGCCGCTACCGCGAGTCGGTGGCGGCCTACGAGAGGGCCGTCAGGAGGTCACCCGAGCTCGCCCCTCCGCTGTCCCTGACGATTGCCCGGGTCCATCTCGAGATGGGGGCCTTTGCCGAGGCCCGCGCGGCGGCGGAGAAGGCCCTGGCCCTCGAGCCGGATTCGGCCCACGAGGTTCTCGCGAGCGTGGCGCTCGCGCAGGGGAACCTCGACGAGGCCGAGCGCGAAGCGGCCCTCGTGGCGAACGACTCGGGGGCCCAGGCCCGCGCGGCCGTCGTGGCGGCGGAGGTCCTGGCCCGTCGCGGCCGGCCGGAGCAGGCGCTCGAGCGCCTGGCCGCGGTGCGCCGCCAACCGGACCTCGGCCCCGTGCCCTTCCTCGAGTTCGTGCGGGGCGACGTGCTCGCCCGCCTCGGGCGTCACGAGGAAGCCGAAGCGGCGCTGCTGGCCGAGATCCGGGCCTTCCCGGGCCACGCCCGCGCCTACGCGAGCCTCGCGATCGTGAGCGCACTTCTGGGGCGCCCGGTGTCGGAGAGCCGCCGCATCCTGGAGGACATGAGCCGCGCCGTCCCCGGGCCCCGCTCCGCCGCCCTCGCGGAGCGGGCCCTTGCCTTCATCGAGGAGGGCAATGCCGGCGGACGCGCACGCCTGGAGAGGAATCCATGAAGATCTTGGGCGCGCTCCCGATGATCGTCCTCGCGGCGGGACCATCGTCCGCCTTCGCGCAGGACTGGCGGGCGGGCACCGGCCGGCTCGAAGGCAAGGTCACCGACGCCCGGGGCCATCCCGTGGCGGGCGCCGTGGTGAAGCTGCAGCTCGCCGATCGTGGAGGCACGGAGCTGCGCACGGACGGCAAGGGCCGCTGGGCCATCCTGGGGCTGACCGGCGGCGAGTGGACCGTCGAGGTGGGAGCGGAGGGCTTCACGTCGAGGAGGCTCACCGCTTCCGTATCGGAGCTCGTCCGGCGCCCGGTCGTCGAGACCCGGCTCGAGCCCTCGGCCGGGCCGTCTCGCGAGGTCCTCGAGACGCTGGACAAGGCGGAGTCGGCCTACCGCGAGGGACGCTACGCCGAGGCCCGTGGGGAGTACGAGACGCTCCTCTCCCTGCGGCCGGACCTCGCGGCGAGGATCGAGCAGCAGATCGGCTTCTCGTACGTCCACGAGGGAGACGCCGCACGGGCCCTCGACCACCTGCAGCTCGCGCTGGACGCCGAGCCCGACAACGTGCCCGTGCGCGCCGCGGCGGTGCAGGCGGCCTTCGAGACGGGCCAGCCCGAGCGCGGACGCGGCCTCCTCGCCGGCGTCGCCGCGGGGAGAATCGAAGACCCCGACATGGCCTACAACTTCGGCATCGATCTCATGAACGCGGGCGCCACCCGCGAGGCCGTCCCCTGGTTCACCCGCGCGATCGACCTCGACGCGCGCCACGTCGACGGCTACTACCGCCGCGCCCTCGCCCACCTGCAGCTCGGCGAAACGGCCGCCTGCCGGGCGGACTTCGAGAAGGTGGTCGATCTCGCCCCGGAGACGCCCCAGGGCGACCTGGCCAAGAAGGCCCTCGACCAGGTCCGCTAGCGTGCCCGCCCGCCCCCGCCTCGCCCTCGCCGTGCTCGCTGCCGTGCTCGTCGCTGCCCTAGCGTCGCGGCTGCTACGGACCGGCCGCGAGGGCGTCCGGCGGGAGCCGGAGAAGGACGTGCTCCTCGTGACCGTGGACACGCTCAGGGCGGACGCCCTGGGCTGCTACGGCCGCGAGGGCGCGGACACGCCCCGCATGGACCGCCTCGCGGCCTCCGGCGTGCGCTTCGACTTCGCCCACGCGCAGAACGTGGTCACGCTGCCGTCGCACGCGAACATCTTGTCGGGACGGTATCCCTTCGACCACGGCGTGCGGGAGAACTCCGGCTTCCGCTTCCCGCGCGGAGTGGACACCCTGGCCACGCTGCTGAAGGCCCGCGGGTACCACACGGGGGCGTTCGTGAGCGCCTTCCCCCTCGACTCCCGCTTCGGCCTCGACGCCGGGTTCGAGGTGTACGACGATCGACTCGGCGACGAAGGTGCCGTCCTCGACTTCCACATGCAGGAGCGGCCCGGCCCGCGGACGGTGGCGGCCGCCCGCGCCTGGCTCGACGCCACGCCGGGAAAGCGCTTCTGCTGGGTGCACCTCTACGAGCCCCACTCCCCCTATGCTCCGCCCTTCGAATGGCGAGGCCGGGTGCCGAGCGCATACGACGGCGAGGTCGCGGCCGCGGACGACGCGCTCGCCCCCCTCCTCGACCCGCTCCTCGCGCAGGGTGCGGAGGGCCGGACCCTCGTCGTCCTCACCGCCGACCACGGCGAGGGGCTCGGCGAGCACGGGGAGGCCACCCACGGCATCTTCGCGTACGAGGGGACGCTGCGTGTGCCCTTGATCCTCAACGCCCCGCGCCTCTTGTCGCCCCGGGTCGCGGCGGAGAGCGCGCGGCACGTGGACATCGTGCCCACGGTCCTCGACGCCCTCGGCTTCCCCGTCCCCGCCGGCCTCGCCGGGCGGAGCCTCCTCGCCGCCGCCCAGGGCCGCGGGAAAGGCGCCGCGCCCCCCAGCTACTTCGAGGCCCTGACCCCCGCGCTCACGCGGGGCTGGGCGCCGGTCCACGGCGTGCTGCGCGACCGGCTGAAGTACGTCGAGCTGCCGCTGCCGGAGCTCTACGATCTCGCCGCCGACCCGCGCGAGGCGGCCAACCTCGTCGCCCGGCTCTCCGGCCCGCGCGACGAGATGCAGGCGCTCCTGGGCCGGCTTCGCGCGACCGACGAGGGCGTCGCCCGCGTCGCGGAGGGCGCCGAAGCCCGGCAGCGGCTGGCGAGCCTCGGCTACCTGGGCGCGGGCCGGGAGCTGCGCGGGCGCTACGGCGTCGACGACGACCCCAAGCGCAACGTGGAGTTCGAGGGGAGCCTGCAGCGGGTGGTCGAGGGGTACGCGGCCGGAGACGTGGCGGGCTCGCTCGCGAGGTGCGAGCGGCTCGTCCGGGAACGTCCGCGCGTGCCGCTGGCGCTGCGATACCTCGCCGTCCTCCGGCGCAAGGCCGGGGACCTCCAGGGGGCCGTGGAAGCCGGAAGACGGGCGCTGGCCGCGGACCCCGGCAGCGCGGAGGCGGCGGCCGAGCTCGGGCGCTCCCTGACCGACGTTCGGCGGCCCCGCGAGGCGGCGGCGATCCTGGAGCCCTACGCGAAGAGCCCGGAGGCCGACGTCGATCTGCTCGCGACGTGGGGGGCCGCGCTCGCGCAGTCAGGAGATCGCGACGCCGCCGTCGCCGCCCTGCAGCGGGCCCGGGAAGCCGATCGCTCGAACGCGCTCGCCGCCTACGACCTCGGCGCCGTCCACCTGCTCTTCGGGGAGCGCGAGCGGGCGCGGGCGGCCTTCGAGGACGCGCTCGCGCTGGAGCCCGGGTTCGCCCGGGCCTGGAACTCGCTGGGGCTCCTCGCGGCCGAGGGCGGCAAGATCGACGAGGCCGTGCGCCTCTGGACCCAGGCGCTCGAGCTCAGCCCGGACGACCCCGACACCCTCTACAACCTCGGCGCGCTGCTCTGGCGCGAGGGCCGGCGCAGCGAGGCGCGGCCCCACCTCGAGCGATTCCTCGCGGAGGCGCCGGCGGCCCTCTACGCGCCGGACCTCGCTCGCATCCGCTCGTGGCTCGGGCGCCGAGGCTGACCGCAGACCAGCCCCCATTCGTACATCGCGCCCACCACCGGGCGCAGCGTCTCGCCGAGCGGGCTCAGCGAGTACTCGGCCCGCCGGTTAGAGCCGGGGCGCACTTCCCGGCGCACGAGCCCGAGCCTCTCCATGTCCGCGAGCTCCCGGCGCAGCGCCTTCTTCGTCACGTCGGGCACGTGGCGCATCAGCTCGGAGAAGGGCCGGGCGCCCCAGAAGAGCGCCCACACGACGAGGGGCCGGAACGGGCCCCGGAGCGCCTCGAGAGTGCGCTCGATGGGCAGCCGAGCCCGGGGAGCGGGCTCGACCGGGACGGGCGGCCGGGCGACGGACGGCCCGACCGGCCACCGGAGGTGCGTCACTCCCACGGGCGTGCTCATCGGTCGATCTCCTTTTCGGCGGCGGCCGAGGCGATCACCCCCGTGCCGGCCGGCGGGAGCGACGGTTCGCCCCGCAAGGCGGCGCGGACGGCGAGCCCGACCCGCGGATCGAAGGGAAGGGTCGGGGCGGTCAGCTGACGGCGGGTGAGGGACGCCGACATGAGTCCCGTCCCGTGAGAGAGGGACGGGGCCAGCGCATGCACCACCTCGTGCGCCACCACGCGCCCGAGCGCGATCGCGAGGGCGCGCGTCGAGGCGAAGTCGGCGATCACGGGGGAGCCGGCCGGGCGGAGGCCGAGCACGGCGCGGACGCTGGGCACGTGGATCCAGACGAGCGGCGCCGCCTCGAACCGCTCGGGAGTGGCGCCGAGCACCGGCACACCCGGCGCGCGGTAGGCGGCGCGGTCGAGGAGGATGACGCGCACCTCCCCGGTCCTCGTGAGCTCCCCCGCTTCGCCCCGCCGCCAGGAGACGGAAACACCCATCCCCCGGAGAAGGGCCCGCGCCTCGTCGCGCGCCGGGCTCTCCACCCCGACCGCGACCCCGGCCGGGTCCATCCAGACGAGTGCCAGGGCGGACGCCGGGGCGGGAGCGGAGGGAGGGAAGCGCGGAGCGAGGACGCCCTCGAGGTCGAGCGGGCTCCTGTCCTCCGCGGCGGCGGAAGCCACGACCCAGGCCAGAGTCACGACGGCGGCCACGAACCGTGTCGACACGTGCCCCTCCCCCTGCCCCCGGGGCCGGCGCTCCTCTGCCGGCCGTTCCGTCTGTCACGGTGTGCTCTTGCGCGAATGGACGCATTCGGATGGCAAGGGGTTGCGTGAGTTGCGCGGAGATGGGAGCGAAGAGTGGATGAGCCGCGAAGCATTTCGCGGAAAAGGGCTTGCGGGTCGCGGTGAGGAGGAGCCGAGGGTGGAGCCGGGGGGGATTCCGGATCGCGCCTAGCGCGCGCTCAACGTGGCTCCCTGCGCGAGTCCAGACGGATGGACGGGAGACGCTTCACTTCACGCCGGTGACGACGTGGAGGTCGGAGAGGCGGCGCACGACGTTGTAGGCCCAGGCCCCGCCGTCGCGGGAGACGTTCACGTCCAGGATGTAGAGCAGTCCCGCGCGGTCCGCGGGCATGAGGTCGGCCACGTGGGTGGCGCGGCCCGAGACGGGGTCCACTTTCCACAGCGTCTGCGGAAACAGCTTCGCGGCGTCGCGGAAGTAGATGTTCCCCCGCGCGTCCCAGCCGCACGCGGACCACTCCAACTTCGCGCCGGGCACCGGGACGGGGTTCCCGGCGGCGGTGTCGTACAAACAGGGTTTTCCGCCCTCCGGACACGAGCTCACGAAGCGCGAGCCGTCCGGCGAGAACGAGCTCTGGCCCAGGTACCGGCCCTCGGGCAACGGCAGCGCGCGGGGCAGGGCACCGGAGAGGTCGGTGAGCCAGGTCCCCCTCCGCCCGGCGGCATCCCGTCCCGTCACGAACAGGCGGCCGTCGTTTCCCACGAAGCCGGCCGACTCGTGCAGCGCGAGAGAAGGCACTCGGACGCTGCGGTTTTCCCCCGGCCCGGTGGGCGTGAGGTCGAGGTGGTCGGGCTTGCGCAGGTCCACGGACAGCACCCAGCGTCCGTCGGGCGAGAGGCCGAGGGCCCGGCCGGAGCCGACGCGCACGGGGGGCGATCCGTCGGTCTTTCGGAGGAACGTCGAGTACTCGGGACCGCCGCCCTGGCCGCTCTCGTAGAACAGCACCGACCCGCCGTCGGCGGACAGCCCCTCCGCCGCCGAGTAGTCCAGCCACGAGAGCTCGCGGTCGGCCATCTCGCCGGCCCGGCGGAAGAGGATCTCGGCGCGCTGCGTCGCCCGCTCGAGGAGGACGCGCCCGTCGGGGGCCACGTCGTGGAGCACCAGGCGGCCCATGCCGGAGAGGACGGAGCGCACGCGTCCGTCGAGGGAGAGTGCGCGCAGCGAGTTGTCCGCCCCGACCTCGGACGCGGTGAACCACACCTCGCGCCCGTCGGGGGCCCAGGCGAGGCCGTCGAGGCTCGCCCACTCCTGAGTGGCGGCGGTGCGGCGGCCCTCGCGGTCGAGGATCACGACGAGGCCGCGATCGTCGCCCGGCGTCGGGTGCTCCGCGATCGCGAGGTGGCGCCCGTCGGGCGAGAGCCTGAGCCGGGTGGGCCGCACCGGGAGCTCCTGCAGGACGCGGCCCACCGGGAACTCGACGCGGAAAGTGCCCTGCTCCGTCTTGCGCGCGACCGCGAACTCCTTCCCGTCCGCGGCCCAGTCGGCGACCGCGACGGGCTTCAGGACGTCCTTCGGCGGTCCCCCCGCGAGCGGCGCGCGGGCCAGGGTCCCGTCGCGCACGAACGCCACCTCGCCCGCGGCCGAGACGCCGGCGAGCGTCCCCCCGCGATGTCGAGCGACCGCAGGTCGCGGGGGTCCGAGCGCGACGCGTAGAGCATCCTCGGCCCGCCGTCCCACGCCGCCGAGTAGACGACCTGCCCGTCGGGGCCGAAGCGGGCCGAGTGGACCGCGCCCCGCCTGAACGTGATGCGCTGGAAGGCGGGAGGCTCCGCGGCGGCGCGCCGCACCGGGAGCCACTTCCCGGCGGCGAAGGCGGCGAAGACGAGGATCACCGCGAGGGACCACCACGCGCGCGCGGGGAAGACGCGCGCGGGCGCGGCGACGGGACCGAGCGGCTCTTCCGCGGCGGCCGGCGCGCGCGGCTCAGCGGTGACCGGCCGCGGCCACTCGCGCACCGACGAGCCGGCGGTGACCTTCTCGACCGCCCCGCCCACCCAGCGGTAGCCCCGTCGCGGCAGCGTCTCGACGTAGCGGGGCGTGTTCGCGTTGTCGCCGAGCGAGGCGCGGATCTGGCGTATGCAGAAGTTGAGCGACTGCTCGAAGTCCACGAACGTGCCCGCGGGCCAGACCTCGGCCTGCACCTCTTCGCGGGTGACGACCTCGCCGGGACGGCAGGCCAGGAGGACCAGGACCTTGAACGGCTGCGGCTGGAGGCGCACCGTAGTCCCGTTGCGCCGCAGCTCGCCGCTGCGGACGTCCAGCTCGAACGGCCCGAAGCGCAGAGCGACGAGCTGTCCCTCGGCGCCGTCGTTCAACGGGTTGGACGCTCGGTACATAATCGCCCGGCTCCCAAGCGGGTGGAGGTAGCCTTGTTACCTATGACGCACCAGAGGGCCATTGCGTTCACTGCGGCCGTGCATTTTCTCTTCTTGCCCGTCGCATCCAACGCGGAGGACGCGGCGCTGGCGCGGGTGAGGCGCGTGCTCGCCGCTCACCCCGTGCTCGACGGGCACAACGACCTCCCCTGGGCCATCCGGGAGAACGAGAATGCCCCGCGCGACGTCGTCGCCTACGACCTCCGGTCCCGCACGAGGGGTGACACCGACTTCGAGCGGCTGCGAGAAGGCGGGGTGGGCGGGCAGTTCTGGTCGGTCTACGTGCCGGCGGATCTCCCCGGCGGCTTCGCCCGGACCCAGCTCGAGCAGATCGACATCGCCCGGCGCGTGATCGCCCGCTACCCCGACCGGATGGCCTTCGCGACGACCGCCGACGAGGTCGAGCGCGCGATGAAGGAGGGACGCCTCGCGTCCCTCCTCGGTCTGGAGGGCGGCCACGTGATCGAGAACTCGCTCGGAGCCCTCCGCGCGTACCACGACCTCGGCGCGCGGTACATGACCCTCACCCACGGGAAGACGCTCGACTGGGTCGACTCGGCGACCGACGCGGCGCGCCACGGCGGGCTCACGCGCTTCGGCGAGGAGGTGGTGCGCGAGATGAACCGCCTGGGCATGCTCGTGGACCTCTCCCACGTCTCGGACGAGACCATGGAGGACGCGCTGCGGGTCTCCGAGGCGCCGGTCATCTTCTCCCACTCCTCGGCGCGGGCGATCTGCAACCACCCGCGGAACGTCCCCGACACCGTCCTCGAGAAGGTGAAGGCGAACGGCGGTGTCGTGATGGTCACCTTCGTGAGCGCCTTCGTGTCGGACGAGTTTGCGAAAGCGAGCGCCCCTCTCTGGAAGGAATACGAGGAGCGCACGCAGGGCCTCGCGGACCCCGCCGAGCGGCGACGGATCGGGAAGGAGATCGGGGCGCGCATGCCGAAGATCCCCGTCACCATCGCCCAGGTGGCGGACCACGTCGATCACGTGCGGAAGGTGGCGGGGGCGGACCACGTGGGCCTCGGCGGCGACTTCGACGGCAACGACTCCTGGCCCGAGGGCCTCTCCGACGTGTCCGGCTACCCGCGCCTCCTCGCCGAGCTCGCGCGCCGCGGCTGGAGCGACGAGGACCTCGGCAAGCTGGCGAGCGGGAACATCGTCAGG
This sequence comes from uncultured Acidobacteriota bacterium, assembly GCA_963697835.1. Taxonomy (GTDB): domain Bacteria; phylum Acidobacteriota; class Vicinamibacteria; order Fen-336; family Fen-336; genus DATBSL01. The sequence continues at coordinate 125,808 of CAVOPG010000006.1, forward strand.
GTGATGAGGCAGGCCGAGTCGGTCGCCCGGCGGCTGCGGAAGACCCGAGAAGCCTCGACGGCCACCATCGAGGCGCTCGACGGCCCCGCGGGCCGCTAGCTCCTCGGAATGACAGGGGCCCTGGAGTATAGTCGGGGGTCCGGAGGCCGCCGTGGTGGAGACGACCTTGAAGACGCTCATCGAACGGTTCCGCAGCAAGCCCGAGTGGCAGCACGCCGACCCCGCCGTCCGGGCGGAAGCCGTGCTGCACCTGCCCTCGTCCGAGCGCGAGATCCTCCTCGCCCTCGTGCGCGAGGACGCCGACGCACGCGTGCGGCGCGCGGCGGTCAAGAAGCTGCCGGACGCCGCCGTGCTGACGGAGATCGCCGCCTCCGACGCGGACGCCGGCGTGCGGGCCGAGGCGGAGGCGCTCCTCGCCCACCTCGCGGTGAACGAGCACGACGAGGCGGCGGCCCGGGTGGCGGTGGCCGGGCTCCGGGACGCGAAGCCCCTGGCGGCGGTGGCCAAGGCCGCCCGGCTCGCCGGCGACACGCGAGGCCGCCGTGAACGCGCTCGCCGACGCCAGGTCCCTGGCTTCGGTCGTGCGGGAGTCGGAGGACACCCCGACCCGCCTGCTCGCCCTCGGCCGGATCGAGGACGGGGCCACGCTCCTCGCCCTCGCCCTCAAGATCGAGCAGAAGGCCGTGGCCGTGGCCGCGGTCGAGCGGCTGGCCGATCCGGAGGCGCTTCGTGCGGTGGCCGCGAAGGCGAGGGCCGGCGCGGCCGCGCGGCGCGCCCGCGCCCGCCTCGAGACCGGGGAGCCCCCCTCCTCCGTGGCGCCGGCGCCGGGCGCGCCGCTGGACGACGAGGCCGAGCGCCGCGCCTACGAGGAGGCCCGCGCCACGCACGAGCGAGAGGCCGCCACCCGCGCCGCGGCGGTGGCGGCGCGGAGCGTCCTCCTCGCCTCCCTCGAGAGCGCCGAGGGCGAGTCGATCCCGGGCGCCCTCGAGCGCGCGCACGCCGATCGCGGCGCCCTGCCGCCCCTCTCCGGCGCCGAGGCGGCGACCCTCGACGCGCGCATCGAGGCCGCGCTCGCGGCGGCCGCGAACCGGCACGCGGCGTTCCTCGCCGGCCTCGCCCGGCGCGGGGAGCTTCTGTCTCTCGTGCAGGAAGCCGAGGCCCTCGCGGGGCAGGAGCGTCGGTGCCGCCCGCGCCGCCTTCACCGCCCTCGAGACGAAGTGGCGCGAGGCGACCGCCAGCGCCGACCTCCCCGACCTCCGCGCCCGCTTCGACGCGGTCGGCTCACGCGCTGCGCTCCCGGGGCCAGGCGGCCCGGGCGGAGCAGGCCCAGAAGGACCAGGAGCACCTCGACCTGCTACTGCGGCTCGCCGACCGGGCGGAGCGCCTCGTCGCCCGCGGCGCCGGGGTGTCCCTGCGAGACGCCGACCACGTGCTGCGCGACATCCGCGAAGCCCTCGAGCATCCCGGCCACTTCCCGACCCGCAAGGACCGCGACGCCGCCCTCGCCCGGCTCGACGCGGCGCGCAGGCACCTCTACCCGCTCCTGCAGCAGCTGCGCGAGGACGCGGAGTGGAAGCGCTGGGCGAATGTGACGCGTGCAGGAGGAGCTGTGCGTCGAGGCGGAGGCCCTCCTCGCCGAGGAGGACCTCGAGAAGGCGGCCGGCGCCCTCCGCGATCTCGACTCCCGCTGGAAGCAGGCGAAGGAGGCGCCGAAGGAGACCGCGGAAGCCCTCTGGACGCGCTTCAAGGCCGCGCGCGACCAGGTGAAGTCGAAGACCGACGCCTTCTTCGCGAAGCAGGCCGAGGAGCTCGCCGGCAACCTCGCGAGGAAGGAGGCCCTCTGCGTGAAGGCCGAGGCCCTGGCGGAGTCCTCGGACTGGCTGAAGACCGCGGACGATCTGCGGAGGCTCCAGGCCGAGTGGAAGGACGATAGGCCCGGTGCCGCGCCCGGCGTCGCAGAGGGTGTGGGAGCGCTTCCGCCGGCCGTGCGACCGCTTCTTCACCCGCTGGCAGGAGCACCGCGACCAGCGCAGCCACGAGTGGGCGGACAACCTCGCGAAGAAGGAGGCCCTCTGCGAGAAGGCCGAGGCCCTCCGGGACTCGACCGACTGGGACGCCGCCTCTGCTCGAGCTGAAGCGGCTGCAGGCCGAGTGGCGCACGATCGGCGCGGTGAAGAAGAGCCGTTCCGAGGCGGTGTGGCAGCGCTTCCGCGCGGCGTGCGACCACTACTTCGACCGCTACAAGAACCGCGACGAGCACGCGCGGCAGGCCGCCCAGCAGGCGCGCGAGGGGATCTGCGCCGAGCTCGAGGCGCTCCTGCCGCCGTTGGGCGAGGCGGCCGCGCCGCCCGACGATCTCGTCTCCCGGCTGCAGGCCGCGCAGACGGCGTGGCGCCAGGCCGGCGGCCTGCCCCACGAGCAGATGGCCGTCCTCGACGAGCGATTCGCCCGGGTGCGCGACCGCCTCGTCTCGAGCCTTCCCGAGCGCCTTCGAGGGCACCGATTTCGACCCCGACGCGAGCCGACGCAAGGCCGAGAAGCTCGTCCTCCGCGTCGAGGGCCTGCTCGCGGAGCTGGCCCCGGGCGGCGGCGCGCGGCCCCAGACCGCGGAGGAGCTCGCCGCGCGCCTGCGCGACGCCCTCGCCAGCAACACGATCGGCGGCCACGCCGCCGTCGAGGCGAAGTGGCACTCGGCCGCGGTCGAGGTCGAGTCGGCGCAGTCGGCCTGGAAGCGCCTCGGCCCGGTGCCGGGGGAGGAGGGGCGCGACTTCGCGATCCGCTTCGAGCAGGCTTGCCGGCGCTTCGCCGAGCTGCGGCCGAAGCCGGAGAAGACGGAGCGGCCGCGGGCCGAGCACGACCGGGCGCCGGGCGGGCCCCCGCCCGCGCTTCGACCGGCCCGAGCGGCGCTAGCGGACGCTCCTGTGCCGACGCGGCGAGCGGCCCCGGGCGACGTCCTCGAGATCTTCGTGCTCGCCCTGGCCGGAGGGCCAGGGATCGCCCCGGGGGACCTCCGAAGCCCTTCGTCCGACGCGGCACAGGTCCTGGCCGCGTTCCGCAACGCTCGCGTCGTGGCGCCCTTCCCGACGCCGCGGCGGCGAGGCCGGCGCCCGCTGGCAGCGCATCATCCGCGCTCACGAGAGGACGCTCGCCGTGCTGGAGGGCCGGGCGCGCGACGGCGCGGCCCCGTCGGGCCGGGAGCTGCGCGAGCTCGGGCGGGACCTCTTCGAGGCCCTCCTCCCGGGCGACGTGCGGCGTCTCTACGACACCGCCCGCGCGCTCGGGAAGGGCCGTCCCCTCGACGTCGTCTTCACCTCGATGCTCGACTGGGTGGCGGACAAGCCGTGGGAGCTGGCCTTCGACCCCTCCCGCCGCGAGTTCCTGGCCACCTCCTCGGTGAACTTCGTCCGCAACGCCTTCACCGCCGTGCCCGCCGACGCGCCCGCACGCGGCCGGGGCCGGCTGCGCATCCTCGCGGTCGTCTCGCAGCCGCGGGGGGCGGCGCCCCTCGACGCGAAGACCGAGACCTCCGACCTGCGGAAGGCCTTCGCCGACCTGGTGAAGAAGGGCCGGGCCGAGGTCGAGGTCCTCGCCCACGCCACCGCGGGCCGGCTGCAGCGGCGGCTGGCCGCGGGGGGCGTCGACGTGCTGCACTTCGTCGGCCACGGCGAGTTCGACGAGAAGGAGCGCGAGGGCTCGCTCCTCCTCGAGGACGAGCGCGGACGGCCGAGGCCGCTCGGCTCCGACGCGCTGCGGCAGGTGGTGTGCGGGCGCGGGCTGCGCCTCGTCTTCCTGAACGCCTGCGAGACCGGCCGCGGGGGCCGCGTGGAGTGGAATCGCGGGGTCGCCCCCGCGCTCGTGGCCGCGGGCATCCCCGCCGTGGTCGCGAACCAGTACCCGGTCGAGGACGCGGCGGCCACCGCGTTCGCGCGCGAGCTGTACGCCCAGCTCGCCGCCGGAAGCACCCTCGGCGACGCCGCCCGCGAGGCGCGCGTCGCGGTGGGCCGCGACCTCGGGACGGGCGCGCTCGGCTGGGCCGTGCCGGTCGTCTTCGCCCGCGACCCGCGCGAGCCCCTGCGGTGAGGCGCTCTCTCCTCGGCCCCGTCCTCCTCGCTCTCGCGCTGCGGCTCGTCGCGGTCCTGGCTTTCGACCGGGTGGCAGTCGACGTGGAGCGCTACCAGCGCGTGGCCCGCCACCTGCTCGACGTCTCGTGGAACCCGTACGAGACGCAGCGGCTCTACCCCTACCCCCCGCCGTGGGCGGCGGCCGAAGCGACGGCCGAGTGGCTCGCCCGCCGGGGCATGGGCTCGTTCCCCGTGAACGTCAAGCTCCCCGTGCTCGCGGCCGATCTCCTGCTGGTGGCTCTCCTCGCGGCGGCCGCCCGCGCCGGCCGCGCGTCGCCCCTCGCCCCCTGGCTCTACGCCTTGCACCCCGTCAGCGTTCTCGTGGGCTCCGCCCACGGGCAGTTCGACGCGATCCCGCTGCTCTTCCTCCTGTTGGCGGTCGAGGCCCTCGCCCGGGAGAGGCGCGACGCCTCGGCCCTCGCCCTCTCCGCCGCGATCGCCACGAAGTCGTTCCCGGTCCTGGCGCTCCCCTTCCTCGCCTTCGACGAGCGGGCCTCCTGGCGCTCGGCCGCGCGGTACGCCGCGCTCGCCCTCGCCCCCGGCGCGCTCCTGCTCCTGCCGTTCGCCGTCGCCGACTGGGGCGCCCTCCGCCGCGAGCTCCTCGCCTACGGCGGCATCGCCGACTTCGGCTGGACCGGCGTCCTGCGGGGAGCCACGTGGCTCGCCACCGGATCGCTTCCGCGCAGCGAGGCCCGCTTCTGGCCCGTGGCCTCGGTCGTCTCGAGAGCGCTCTTCCTCGCCGCCTGGGCCGGGCTCGTCGTCGCGGTGAGGTCGGGAAGGCTGCGGCTCCGCGCCGAAAGCGCGACCCTCACCACGATGCTCGCCTTCGGCGTCGTTCTACGGCCTGCAGAGCGCGCAGTACCTGCTGTGGGCGGTGCCCTTCGGGCTCCTGCGGCCGGGGCGCCAGGCGGTGTTCCACGCCGCGGCAGCGACCGCCGGGCTCGTCGGCTTCTATCTCTTCCTCGCGCCCGGCGTCCTCTCCCCCGCGCCCCTCGAGGAGGGCGCTGCCGCCTGGGCGGGGCGCCTCTGGCTCTTCGGCGCCGCCGCGACGCTGGCCGCGTCCGTCGCATGGCTCTTCCTGGAACTTCGATCCCACGGCGCGCGTTCTCGGAGGTGATACGGAAAGGATGGAGAAGTATGCGCATGGCATGGTTGGCGGGCCTGGCGGTCGTCGCCGCGACGGCAAGTCCTGCAGCGGGTGACGATTGGTCCCACCGGTACCCTCTCAAGGGAGCGCCGGACCTCCACGTGAAGACCGACGACGGCAGCGTCCACATCGAGGCCGGGGCCGCGGGCGAGATCGAGGCGCGGGTGAAGACGGACGGCTGGCGCATCGCGCCCGGAGAGGTGACGATCACGGAAAGCCAGACCGGCGACCGCGTCGACATCGAGGTGCGCCTCCCCGAGGACCGGCCTCGACTTCGGCAGCGGGCATCGGTCGATCGACGTCGCGCTGCGCGTGCCGAAGCAGGCCAACCTCGACGTCCACACCGGCGACGGCAGCATCGAGACACAGGCGGTCTCGGGCCGCCTCGACCTCTCGACGGGCGACGGGAGCATCACCGCCGACGGCCTCCAGGGCGAGATCCGCCTGCACACCGGCGACGGGTCGATCCGGGCCACGGGGCTCGCCGGCCGCCTGCAGGCCGACACCGGAGACGGCCACATGAACGTCCGGGGGCGGTTCGACGTCCTGGACCTGCGCACGGGCGACGGCGGCCTGGAGGCCGACGTGGAGCCGGGCTCCAGGGTCGAGGCGGCGTGGTCGCTCCGCAGCGGGGACGGCGGCATCACGCTGCGTCTGCCCGAGGACCTGGGGGCCGAGCTCGACGCCCACACCGGCGACGGCAGCATCGACACTCGAGAAGCCGGTGACGGTCACGGGGGCGATCAGCAGTTCCGCCGTGCGGGGAAAGCTCGGCGCCGGGCGGGATGCCGCTCCGCGATCGAGACGGGCGACGGCTCGATCCGGCTGTTGCGCCTCTAGCGGGACTGCCCGGCCGAGCGGCTACCCTCTCCTGGCCTTCGTCGCTCCCGGCTTCCTCCGGGACGCGCCTCGCGGGGATGAGCCGGTGGCCGGGCCGCTGCGCGACGGCCGGGACGGCGGCTTGCGCGCCGCGACGGACGCGATCGCGCGGCCGTCGAACTCCCCCTCGCGCTGCCGAAGCACCTCGAGCGGGGCGACGAGCCGTGGCAGCTCGCCCGGCTCCAGGAGGTGATCGGGGTTCGTCGGCCGACCCCGCTTCGCCTGCTCCCTCGTGTAGGTCTCACAGAGCAGCACCCCGCCCGGCGCGAGCGCGCGGACGAGCGAGGGGAAGAGCTTGCGGTGGAGGTAGTTGAAGACGAGGATCAGCTCCCATTCCTCCTCGCCGAGGTCCGCTCCGCCGCTCTCGAGGTCGACGACGGCGGCGTCGAGCGGCAGGTGCAGCCGGCGCGCGAGCGCGTTCAGCCACTGGACCTGCCCGGGGTCGCGGTCCACCGCGCGCACCGGGAAGCCGGCCCCCGCGAGAAGGAGGGCGTGGCGGCCACGGCCGCAGGCGACGTCGAGCGTCTTGGCGCCCCGGAGCGCCAGGTGCGCGTTCGCGAGGAGCCACGGCGAGGGCCCGCTCACCGGAGACGGCTCGTGCACGCGCGGCCCCGTCCAGCGCGACATCCCGCCGGCCATGTTGCACGCCTCGAATCCCGCCTCGGCGAGGAGCGCCGCCGCGTGGCGCGAGCGCACGCCGTGCTCGCAGACGACCACGACGGGGCGCCCGTCGTCCGGGAGCACGGCGGGGGCGGCGGAGACGAGCTCGACCGGCAGCAGCAGCGCGCCGGGGATGTGGCCGAGCTCCTCGTGCTCGCGCGGCGTCCGCACGTCGAGGACGACGGCCCCCAGCGCCAGCAGCTCCTCGGCCTCCTCGGGCGACACGTTCTGGTACGGGCGCGGGCCGCGGTCTATAGTGGCGGGGAGCGTGGGCACGACGGACACGATCATAGTGCCGGCGCGCGGAGGGTGCGAGTGCGCGGGATCACGTCGGAGACCCGGGGGACCTGGTGATGGCCTTCCCGGCTCTCTTCGTCTCTCACGGCGCGCCGAGCGCGGCCCTCGACGACGACGCCTACACGCAGGCGCTCGGCCGGTGGGCGAGGGCGCGGCCGCGGCCCCGTGCCATCGTCGTCGTCTCGGCCCATGCCGAGGTCCGCGGCCCGGTGAGGGTGAACACGGGAGCGCAGCCGTCCCTGATCTACGACTTCTACGGCTTCCCCTCCCCCCTCTACGACCTGCGCTACCCCGCGCCCGGCGCGCCGGACCTGGCCCGCGAGGTCGCGGCGGCCTTCGAGGCGGCCGGGCTCGACCCCGTGCTGGACGCACAGCGGGGCTGGGACCACGGGGTGTGGGTCCCTCTGCGCCTCCTCTACCCCGCGGCCGACGTGCCGGTGGTCGAGGTGTCGCTGCCCGTGCCGCGGACGCCGGAGCGGCTCCTGGAGATGGGCCGGGCCATAGCACCGCTGCGGGAGAGGGGCGTCCTCCTCTTCGGCAGCGGCGGCATCGTCCACAACCTGCGCCGGCTGCGCTGGGACGACCCGGAGGGGCCGCCCGAGCCCTGGGCCGCGGAGTTCGGGAACTGGGTGGACGAGAGGCTGCTCGCGGGCGACCTCGCCGGGCTCAGCGCCTACGCTACGCGTGCGCCGCACCCGGACCTCGCGGTGCCGACCAGCGAGCACCTCGACCCCCTCTTCTTCGTGCTCGGCGCCCGCAACGGCCGCGACGAGGTGGAGAGCGTCTACGAGGGCTTCCGCTACGGCACCCTGTCTCTGCGCTCCTTCGCCCTGGCCGCGCCGTGACGAAGGCCGCGCCCCCGCGCGGTCGCTGGCGGCCGGTGCTGCTCTCCGGCCTGGTCTTCCCCGGCCTCGGCCAGCTGACGTGCGGCCACATCTGGCGCGCCCTGGCCTTCGGCGTACCGAGCGTGGCACTACTGGTGGCGGTCCTCGCCCGCGTGATGCGCGAGACGCAACGGCTCATGCCGCAGGAGCTCGATGCGCTCCTCGACCCCGCCCTGCCCTTCCGCCTGGCGGCCGAGATGCACCGCCAGAACGCGTCGTTCTTCTTCTGGGCGACGCTTGGGATCGTCGCGCTCTGGCTCGGCTCGATGGCCGACGCGTGGCTGTCATCCCGAGGGACCCCGGCGGGACGGGTCCCAAGGGATTCCTGACTCCAGACCGTCAACCTGAGTCCCGACCGGCGGGCTCTTTGCCCCGGGATTCGTGGTCGGTTTCCCGAGGCTCGCACGGCGACTCGTCTGAACGTGCGCTGGGTGACATCGTGCCTAGCAGTCGTTCACCGGTCGCGGCGAACGGACCGCCATGAAATGCGACAGGCGCCGATGCCGCCAATCCGCGGCGCGAGTTGCTACAAAGAACTTCCCCGGCGAGGCAGTGGAGATCGGCCGGCGGGGCGCATGGGATTCCACTCACAGCCCTCGGCCGTCGTCGCTGGCACTCGACATTGAGATTCGCCTTTTTCTTCACTTTCCCCTTGACAAGTCCCAGAAGCCCATCCGCAAGCCGTCCCTGACCTGCTCCAGAGTACGCGTGTTCGCCACGCAGACAGGCCACGAGCGTCGCCACCAGCCCGTTCCTCTTCGAGCGAGAGTCCGCCGCATGGCGCGCGCCTCACGCGACCCCAGGAGGTCGCGAAGCGCCCGCCTATATTGTCGGTATGGAACGCACTCACTCGCTGACGTCGTTCTCCGACGACGAGCTGCTTCGTCGCCTGTCGGATCTGCTCGGTCAGTCCCGTCGCGACGAGGCCGATCTCGTCGCTCACATTGCCGAGGTCGATTCGCGCCGGCTCTACGCCCGCGAAGCCTCGCCCTCGATGTTCGCGTACTGTACCGAGGTCCTCCACCTCTCCGAGGCCGAGGCCTACCTCCGGATCGCCGCCGCCCGCGCCTCGCGAGAGCATCCCCTCCTCTTGACCATGCTGGCCGACGGGCGGCTGCACCTGACGGCCATCGCGAAGCTGGCGCCGCACCTGACCGTGGAGAACCGGGAGGCTCTCCTGAAGCGGGCCGCCCACCGCTCGAGGCGCCAGATCGAGGAGCTCGTGGCGGAGCTTTCGCCGCGTCCGGACGCTCCGGCGGTGATGCGCAAGCTGCCCGGCCCCCGGGACGGGACGGCGTCGCCGGGTCTCCAACTCGGCCCGGACGCCAAGGTGCTTTCTCTCGGACGGCGTCCGGAGGGAGGTGCTTCAGTCGATCGCCAACTCCGTCCGGACGGAGTTGCCGCGGCCGGGTTCGAACTCCGACCGCACGGAGCGGCAGCGCTCCCGGGCTCTCGGCCCGCGGTGGTCGAGCCCCTCGGCGCGGCCCGCTACAAGGTCCAGTTCACCGCCTCCGCCGAGCTTTGCGACAAGCTCGAGCGACTACGGGCCCTCATGCGCCCCTCGGTGCCCGACGGCGACCTGGCCGCGATCGTCGAGCAAGCCGTCACCGAGAAGCTCCAGAGGCTCGAGGCTCGGCGTTTCGCCCAGACCCAGGCGCCGAGGAAGACGCTCTCGGAGAGCGAAACCTCCCCCACGACGCGCCAGATCCCGGCCGCGGTGAAGCGAGCGGTGTACGAGCGGGACGGAGGCCGATGCCGCTACGAGGACGAACAGGGGAGACGTTGCACGGCGCGCCAGGGGCTCCAGTTCCACCACCGCCACCCGTTCGGCCGGGGCGGTGACCACTCGGTCGCCAACGTCTCCCTCTCGTGTCGATGCCACAACGGTTACCTCGCCGAGGTCGACTACGGCCAGGAAGCCATCGCTCGGCATCGCCGCCCGGGGACCCGTCCGTTGAAGCCCACGCCGTCTCCGTCGCCGTGACGACGGTCGGTCGAGCGAGTGTCGGGTCACCACCGGCCCACCGGTCGCCTGACTACCGCTGCCGCGACGGGACGAAGGCCGTCGTGCGGCCGCCGATCGTGAGGTGGACGATCCGCTCCCCGCGCGCGGTGCGGGCGCCCGCCGCGCGCCCCCAGCGGTCGTGGAAGAGCCAGGACCGCGGGAACCGCCGGTCGTCCGCCTCGACGTCCACCGCGCGGCGCACGATGGCGTGGAGCCTGGCGCGCAGGCGCGCCACCTCGCCCGGCGTCAGCGAGGACGCGGGGCGGCGTGGGTCGATCGCCGCCTGGTAGAGCGCCTCGTCCGCGATCCAGTTCCCCACCCCGGCGAAGAGGGACTGGTCGAGGAGCACCGACTTCGCGGCGCCACCACGGCGGGCGAGAAGCGACACGAGATCGCGCGCCGGCGGCAGCCCCTCCAGGACGTCGAAGCCGAGGCGGCAGAGCGGGTCCTCGGTCTCCGGGCTCCGGCGCAGCCGAATACGGCCCAGGCGGCGGGGATCGCTCATCGCCAGGTGCGTCCCGTCCTCGGTCGCGATCTCGACCTTCCAGAACCGCGGGCGCGGAGCCCCGTCGCGGTAGATCTCGAACGAGCCCGTCATGCCGAAGTGGAAGATCGGCCAGGGGCGGCGGTCGAGCTCCAGCCAGAGGTGCTTGCCCTTCCGGCGGACGGCCAGGACACGGCGGCCACGGAGGGCGGCAGCGAAGCGCGACGGCCCCACGCCGTCGTAGACGATCGGGTCGGGGGCGACGGCCACCGCCGCGATGCGGCGGCCACGGAGGGCCCGCTCGGCCCGGCGGCGGGCGGTTTCGACCTCGGGCAGCTCGGGCATGGTCGGGCGTGAGCGTAGCAGAGCCTTGCGTCCGGGGCGGCGCGCGGTATAGTAACCTCACGGTCCCGGGAGGCTCGAGGCCATGGCCCTGCCGCGGTTCTGCTCCAACTGCGCCGCGCCGCTGCCGTCCCCGCCGCCCGTCACCTGCCGCTCCTGCGACACCAGCCACTGGCTCGATGCCAAGCCCTGCGCGGGCGCGCTCGTCACCCGTCGCGGGAGGCTGATGCTCGTGCGCCGCGCGCACGAGCCCTGGCGTGGGTCCTGGGACATCCCCGGCGGGTTCTGCGGGCCGAGGGAGCACCCGGCCGACGCCGCGGCCCGCGAGGTGCGGGAGGAAACCGGGCTCTCCGTGCGGGTGGGGGACGTCCTCGGCATGTGGATCGACACGTACGCGCCCGAGGGCCCCGAGGCAGACAAGGTCACCCTCAACATCTACTTCCACGCGGCGGCCGAGGGGTCGACCGAGGCTCGGACCGACCTGAACGAGGTGGCGGAGATCGGCTGGTTCCCGCCGGACGACCTGCCCGCCGACGTGGCCTTCCCCGGGCACATCCCGGACGTTCTGCGGGCCTGGCGCGAGAGCCTCGAGCCCGCGCCGCGGACGGCCACGGCGGCGCCCCGCCACGCGGCCTCCCGCAAGGCCGAGCCGACCGTCTGAAGCCAGCTGCTCGGCGGCCGCGATTGCGGCCGCCGGGCGCCCGCACGGTGGGCGTCCCGGGTCGTCTCCTCCGCTCGCTTACGCGCGCGCCACCACGGGCCGATGGCTTGTCGCCGCCGCGAGGGCACGGGAGAATGCAGCAAGAGCGACCCCGGTGAGCGACCTCTCCTTCCCCGACCTGCGCGCGTTCCTCGACCAGCTCCGGCGCGACGGCGACCTCGCGGTCGTCGAGGCTGAGGTCGATCCCCGGCTCGAGGCGGCCGAGGTGCACCGCCGCGTCATCGCCGCCGGCGGCCCCGCCCTGCTGTTCACTCGGGTCCGCGGCGCCGATCTGCCGCTCGCCACGAACCTCTTCGGCACCGCCCGGCGGGCCGAGCTCGCGTTCGGGAAGCGGCCGGGCCGTCTCGTCCGGCGCCTCGTCCACCTGGCCGAGACGCTGATGCCGCCGACGGCCGCGAAGCTCTGGGGGGCGCGCGACGTCGCCCGGGAGGCGCTGCGCACAGGCCTCGCCAGGCGCGGGAGCGGGCCCGTCGCCGAGGTGGTGACCGACGACGTACGCCTCGACCGCCTGCCCGTCCTCACCTGCTGGCCCGACGACGGCGGCCCTTTCGTCACGCTTCCCCTGGTCTACACCGAGCACCCCGACGCCCCCGGGCGCTCGAATCTGGGCGTGTACCGCCTCCACGTCCACGACGAGCGGACGACCGGGATGCACTGGCAGATCGGCAAGGGCGGCGGCTTCCACCACGCGGCCGCCGAGGCGCGCGGCGAGAGCCTGCCCGTCACCGTCTTCCTCGGCGGACCGCCGGCGCTCGTTCTCGCCGCGATCGCACCCCTGCCCGAGAACGTGCCCGAGCTGATGCTGGCCTCGCTGATCGCGGGGCGCCGCCTCGAGCGCTGCCCCGGGCCCGGCCCGCACCCGCTCGTGGCGAGCGCCGAGATCGCCCTCGTCGGCCACGTGCCGCCGAGCGTGCGGCAGCCCGAGGGGCCCTTCGGCGACCACTACGGCTACTACTCGCGGCGGCACGACTACCCCGTCTTCCGCGTGGAGAGGCTCTGCCGGCGGCGCGACGCGATCTACCCGGCGACCGTCGTGGGCAAGCCGAGGCAGGAGGACTTCTTCATCGGCGACCTGCTGCAGGAGCTCCTCGCCCCGCTCTTCCCGCTCGTCATGCCCGGGGTGGTGGACCTATGGTCCTACGGTGAGACCGGCTACCACTCCCTCGCCGCCGCGGTCGTGAAGGAGCGCTACAAGCGCGAGGCGATGGCTTCCGCCTTCCGCATCCTCGGCGAGGGTCAGCTCTCGCTCACCAAGTTCCTTCTCGTCACCGACCGGCCGGTGGACCTCCGGGACTTCCGCGCCACCCTCGAGCACGTCCTCGCGCGCACGAATCCCGAGACCGACCTCTACGTGTTCTCGAACCTGTCGATGGACACGCTCGACTACACGGGGCCGACGGTCAACGAGGGATCGAAGGGGGTGTGGCTCGGCCTCGGCGACCCGGTGCGCGAGCTGCCGCGGGAGTTCCGCCCCGTGGTTCCGGTTCCGTCGGCGGTCACGGACGTGCGCGTCTTCTGCGGCGGCTGTCTCGTGGTCGGCGGACCGCCGGCCGCCGACGACCCGGGCGCGGGGCCGCGTCTCGCCGCGCACCCGGCCTTCCGCGGCTGGCCGCTCCTCGTCCTCACCGACGAGCCGACCCGCGCCGCCGCGAGCCCCATCAACTTCCTGTGGACGACGTTCACGCGCTTCGAGCCCGCCGCCGACGTCCACGCCGCGGCGACGCGCGTCGTCCGGCACCACGTCGTCCACGAGGCGCCGGTGCTGATCGACGCCCGCACGAAGCCCGGCTTCCCGCGGGAGGTCTCGTGCGACTCCGACACCGCCGCTCTCGTCAGCCGCCGGTGGAACGAGTACTTCCCGTCGCTCCGCGTGGAGATGGGCGACTCGGATCTCGCCCACCTCGACCGAGGATGAGCCGGGCGCTGCGGTCGTGGGTGAGGTACGCCCACGCCCAGGTGAAGAGCACCACGAAGCGGTTCCGGAAGCCGATCAGGAAGAAGATGTGGACTCCGAGCCAGGCGAGCCAGGCCACGAGGCCGGAGAGCCGCAGCCTGCCCAGCACGGCCACCCCGCGGCTCCGGCCGACCGTGGCGAGCGAACCCTTGTCGCGGTAGCGGAACGGCAGCGGCGGCTCTCCCCGCAGGCCGCGAACGACATTCCGCGCCGCGTGCTCGCCCATCTGGATCGCCGCCGGGGCGACCCCGGGGACCGGCCGGCCGTCCTGCTCGAGCGACGCGAGGTCGCCGATCACGAAGACGGACGGCTGCCCCGGAACCGTCAGGTCCGGCGCCACGCGCACGCGGCCGGCCCGGTCGAGCGGTACGCCGAGCGAGCGAGCGAGCGGCGCGGCCTGCACGCCGGCTGCCCACACGACGGTGCGGGCGGCCAGGCGGTCGGCCCCGACCTGGACCCCCGCGGCGTCGACGGCGGTGACGGGTGCTCCCAGCCACACCTGTGCTCCGAGCGCCTCGAGCTGGAGCTTCGCCTTCTCCGACAGGTCCTCGGGGTAGGCGGGGAGGATGCGAGGGCCCGCCTCGACGAGGACGACCCGCGCCGCCCGGGGGTCGATCCGGCGGAAGTCGCGCGCGAGGGAGTGGCGCGCGACCTCGGCGAACGCCCCCGCCATCTCGACGCCGGTCGGCCCGCCGCCGACCACGACGAACGTCAGCCACTGCCGGCGGGCCTCGGGGTCCTCCTCCCGCTCCGCCCGCTCGAACGCGAGGAGAGCGCGGCGGCGGACCTCGAGCGCGTCCTCCAGCGTCTTCAGGCCGGGCGCGTGGGCCTCCCACGCGTCGTTTCCGAAGTACGAGTGGCCCGCCCCGGCCGCCACGATCAGGTAGTCGTACGGCACCTCGCCGTCCGCGAGGAGGACGCGCTTCGCCGCGGGATCGATCGACACCGCCTCCGCCAGTAGCACCCGGGCGTTTGCCTGGCGGCGCAGGATGCGCCGTATGGGATAGGCGATCTCGGCGGGTGACAGCCCCGCCGTCGCCACCTGGTAGAGCAGCGGCTGGAAGAGGTGGTGGTTCGTCCGGTCGAGGAGCGACACCTCCACCGGCGCGCGGGCGAGCGCCCGCGCCGCGAAGAGGCCGCCGAAGCCCCCGCCCACGATCACCACGCGCGTCGTCATCGCACTACCGACGCGTCCGTGTCGATCCGGCGCCCGGGGCGCAGAACACGAGGAGCGCCGGGCCGATCCGGATCTCGTCCCCGTCGGCGAGCGTTTTCTCTCCTTCCACGCGTCGACCGGAGACGAGGGTGCCGTTCTTGCTGCCGAGATCCTGGAGCGTTGCCCCTTCGCCGGTGACCGCGATGCGCGCGTGCTGGCGCGACACGAGGCCGGAGGGAATGGTCAAGGTGCACCCGGCGTCCCGGCCGACGAGGTTCTCGCCGATGGCGAGAGGCACGATCCGCTCGCCCCACAGCAGCGCGCAGCCGGTCTCCGGATCCCCCCGGACCCGCTCGGAGCCGGCACCGCCGGTGTCGTCCCGGACGGCTCCCACGAAGGCATAGCCGAATCGCTGGACCGTTCGCACGAAGCGCGCCTCGCCGGCGCGATCGTCGAGAGCCCGCCGGATCTCGCCCACGACCCGGGGAAGGCTCGTCTCCCCCACGAAGGTGTCGGGCCAGAGCCGGTCGCGCAGGTCGGCCTTCGAGAGCGCGCGGGGCCGCGCGCGGAGGAGCGCGGCCAGAAGCTCGAAGGCCTTCGGCGAGAGCGGCACGGGCCGGCCCCCGGCCGTGAGCTCGCGGCTCGGCTCGTCGAAGACGAACCGGCCGAAGCGGACGCTCACTCTAAGTCTCCTCCTTTCAACGAATGCGCAGCGATCCCGCAGGACTTCGTCCCCCCGCGGGCCGAGGTTGTGAGCAGCGATACCAAGGAGTGCCGCCTGGCCAGGCCGCTTCCGAAAGGAGCGGTCGATGCGCGGAGTCGTCGGGGGGAGAGGGCCCGGGAGGGTCCTCCTGAGTTGCAGCCTCGTCGTCTGGCTCTTCGTCGAGGTTCCGGCCCATGCGGGTGGGCCGGAGGGTGGCCACGCCGCCGGTGGGCCGCGCCCAAGCCCCGCGCTCGAGGACAGGATCCCGGACCTGAAGGTGGCGCGCCAGGGAGCGCGCGAGCGTCTCGGAGACCCGGGGTGCCTGGCCGTGCTCACGGATTTCGAGAGCATCAACGGGGGACGGCTCGACCTGGTGCTGCGGTCGACCGGCCGCACGGCCCAGGAGCAGATCGACCTCCTGGAGCTCGAGAGCGGACTGGGCCGCCCCGGCTGCCGCGGGGGGCAGCTGGCTTTCACGCGAATCGGCTCGCCCGTGGTGTCGATCTGCCTGCGGCCATTCACGGTCCTGCCCCGCAGGGAGCAGGAGGCCGTCCTCATCCACGAGATGCTCCACTCGCTCGGCCTCGGGGAGAACCCGCCAGAGAGCGTCGCGATCACGGATCGGGTCATGGCGCGTTGCGAGCGGTGACATCGCGGCTACCTCAGGCCCTCGGCCAGGTACAGCTCTCCGAGCCAGGCGGCGACCGTATACGCGTAGCTCTTCCCGTCCGGTGTGATGCACTCGGCCCGGATGCTATACGTTCCCGCCGGGTCGCCAGGTGTCAGCTCCTTCCAGGGTTGTCGCTTCCCGGTGCCGACCTCGATCCGATCGATCCACACTCGCGTGGTGTTGAACTGGTACTGGGGAGTCCGTCTCACGAACAGCCACCGACCGTCGTCGCTCCAGCGGAGCGGCTCGTCTTGCGCTGCGCCTCCTGCCAGTCGGCGGCTCGAGCCACCTTCGACCGGATACAGCACCGGACCGGTGCCGGCGACCGCGGCCGCCACGATGCGGCCGTCGGGCGAGACGACCGGGCTCCAGAGCTCGGCCTGCGGGGACAAGGCGCGGGGCGGCGCGCTCATGTCAACGTCCCAGACGAAGAGCCGCCGCCGCCGCGGTGTCCGGTCCCGGTCGCGCCCCTCGCGGCTCACGACCGCGATCCGCCTCCCGTCCGGAAACCAGGCGGCGGCCTCGCAACTCTGCAGGGAGGCATGTCGCAGCTCGCGACGTTCCCCCGCGCCGGTAGGGACGACCAGGAGGCGATCCGAGTAATCCTCCCCTGCGGGCAAGGCGAGGACGAAGCGGCCGTCCGGCGACAGCGCCAAGCCTCGATACTCGCCGAGGAACACGGCCGGCGAGCCGTCCGTCTTCATGATGGAGAGGTTTGTGTAGCCGCCCAGGAGGACCTGACTTCCGTCGGCGGACAGGCCCGACGCCACATCGCCCTCCAGCCACGACAGCGCGCGTTCCTGGGTCTCGCCCGGCGCCAGGCCGAGCAGCCTGCCGGCCCACGCCTTCCGTTCGATGAGCAGGCGAGAACGCGGATCGACGTCGTCTATCTCGAATTCTCCCGGGAGCTGCGCGATCGCACGCTCGCGCCCCTCGAGGCTCACCGCGCGCAGGCCGGCCCGCTCGTCCCGGTGCGACGCGAAGAGGATCTCGCGTGTCCCGGCAGACCAGCTCAAGTTCGGCCACTCACCCCACATCGAAGAGAGCACCGTCTTGCGGCCGGTGGGGTCGATCATCAACAGATCGAACTCCCAAGTTCCCACCGTCAACTGCCGGGCCTCGAGGGTGGCGAAGCGGCCGCCCGGCAGGACGCGGACGCCGAAAACGTTGTCGCCATTGTCGTAGACGACGTGCCCGATCGGATACTCGAGGCGTTGCTTGTCTCCGACCCGGTGCACGACGGCGAGCTCCCGACCTTCAGCGTCCCAGTCGGCCGCCGTCACGTTCTCGAGCAGGTCCCGCGGCGGGCCACCCGCCAGCGAGATGCGGGCGAGCGTCCCCGGCTCACCCCGCCCTTGCGAGCGTTTCCCGAGAAACCGCCCCCGCTTCACCGCCACTTCATCCTGGGAGGAGATCGAGAGCACCACGCCCTCCAGGCCCAGGGGTCGGGGACCCCTGCCCGTCAACTCCTCATTGCTCCCGATACGTGTTGCGAACACCTGGGCCGGCTGGCCGTCCCACGCCGCCGAGTACACGACGGTCTGGCCGTCGTGGGCGAAGCGTGCCGAGATGATGGCGCCGCGCCGGAACGTGAGCTGAGTGTAGCAGGGCGGGGGGGCGGGCCGGCGCAGGCCGTGGAGCAGGATTGCGCCAGCCCCGACGCCGAGCAGCGCCGCCGTGAGGAGACCGAGTGTGGCCCGCCAGCGCCCGTGCCCTGCTGCGTCCGGGGTCGCCGCCGGGCTCTTCGCCGTCGCCGTGGCTTCGAGCGCGAACGCCACGTCCCGGGCCGATTCAAACCGGTCCTCGGGTCGCTTCTCCAGGCAGCGGCGGACGATCCTGTCGAGGGTCGCCGGGATCGCGCTGTCGATCCCGGTGAGCTCGGGCGGCTCTCCCCGGAGGATGGCGGTCTCGACCTCCGATCTCGTCTCGCCGGTGAAGGCCCGGCGCCGGGCCAGCATCTCGTAGAGCACCGAGCCGAGGGCGAAGATGTCGGAGCGGGCGTCGGCGGGCAGGCCGCGCACCTGCTCGGGCGAGAGGTAGGGGACCGTCCCCACGACCACGCCGGGCCGGGTCTCGTGGGTGGCCGTTTCGCCCTCCGGATCGCTCGCCGACTCGCCGCGCAGCTTGGCCAGGCCGAAGTCCAGGATCTTCACCTGGCCGTCGCGGGTGACGAAGACGTTCTCCGGCTTCAGGTCCCGGTGGACGATCCCCCGCTGGTGCGCGGCGGCGAGACCGCGCGCGATCTGGATCGCGTTCTCGACGGCCTTGCGCGGGGTCAACCCGCCGGCACGGATCTGCACGCGCAGCGTGTCGCCCTCCAGCAGCTCCGAGACGATGTAGGGAGCTCGACTCGTGCGAGCCCACGTCGTAGACGGCGAGGACGTTCGGGTGATTGAGCGCGCCGGCGGCCTTCGCCTCCTGCTCGAAGCGGCGCAGACGCTCGGGGTCCGTCGCCGCCGATTGCGGCAGGACCTTCACCGCGACCTCGCGCCCGAGCCGCGCGTCCCACGCGCGGTAGACCTCGCCCATGCCGCCGGCCCCGAGCGGCCCGCGGATCTCGTACGCGCCGAGACGCGCCCCCGTTTGCAGCGCCATGGTCTGATGTGGCTGGCCTGCCATTGTAGACCGGCTGGGCTGCATTGCGCGGGGCTTGACGGTCGGCTAGATTGCCTTGTTCGCGACGAGCGACGGCGGATCCTTCGGGGCCGGACAGACGGACGCCCCTCAGGATGACAGGAGGTCATCGTGGGATCGAGCGCGGCAACGAGGATCGTGGCGGCCCTGTGCCTGTGTCTCGCGGGGGCGGCCGTGTCCGGCGTCCTCCTGGGGCAGCACCACGGAGAGACGTGGGCGGTGTCGACGGTGAACCAGGCCTGCGGCAGCGGCCAGACGAGCGGCTGCGAGGATGTGGCGCGGAGCTCCTGGTCCTCGTTCGCCGGCCTGCCCGTGGCCGCGTGCGGCCTGGCTTTCTACCTCTCGCTCTCCCTGCTCCTGGCCCTGGCGCTCCTCGCTCCCTCCGACGTGCGCGACGCGTTCGCGGGTGTGGTGGTGGTGCTGCTCGCTCTCGGCCTGCTCGTCGACCTGCTGCTCCTCGGCGTGCAGGCCCTCGCGATTCACGCTTTCTGCAAGCTCTGCATCCTGACCTACGTGCTGAGCGCGGCCGCGCTCGTCGCCCTCTTCCCCGCCCTGCGTGCCGCCCGCGGCACGAGCGCCGCGGCGGCCAGGCCGGAGGGCCGCCTCGCGATCGCGGGCTGGGCGCTCGGGACCTTCGCATTGGGAGCGGCCGTTCTCGCCTCGAACGCGACGCTCGCCGCCCGCGGCGCGCACCGGCAGGCGACCCTGCTCGGGGCGCCGGCACCCGCCGTGCCCGCCGGCCCCGCCGCCGCGGCTCCCGCCCCTGCGGCCTCCGGGCTGGCGGCGCCGGCGGAGACCGCGCCGCCTTCGGCCTCCCCGCAGGCTCCCGCCGGGCCGCAGGACGCGAAGTACTGGCAGGAGCGGGCCCAGAAGCTCCAGGCGACTCTCGACGACCCGCGCAAGCTCGAGGCCTACTTCGCGGAGAAGGCCCAGCACGAGTACGACACCGCGGCCCCCGTGATGATCGACCTCGGGAACGCGCCGGCGCGAGGGCCCGCCGGCGCGCCGGTGACGGTCGTCGAGTACTCGGATTTCATGTGCCCGTTCTGCCGCAACCTCGGGATGGCGCTCACGCAGTTCATCCCCCAGGCCAGCGGGCGCGTGGTCGTTTACTTCAAGAACTTCCCCCTGGACAAGGCCTGCAACGACCGGCTTCCGGGCTCGACGCACCCCGGGTCCTGCAATCTCGCCCTGGGCGCCCTCTGCGCCCATTACCAGGGCAAGTTCGACGCCTATCACGACCACGTGTTCTCCTCGACCGAGCTGCGGAACCCGCAGGCCGCCGACATCGTGCGCCTGGCCGGCGAGGCGGGGCTCAACACCGCGGCCATCCAGGGCTGCCTCGACGACCCGAAGACGAAGTCCGATCTCGCCGCGCACGTCGCCGAAGGCAACCGCCTCGGCGTGAACTCCACGCCGACCGTGTACATCAACGGCAAGAAGCTGCCGCGCATCAACGACTTCGTCGCCGTGGTGGACAAGGAGGCCCGCAAGAAGGGCTTCAAGCCTCTCGCTCCGTAGTCGCACCACGATCGAGGGCGGGGCGGCCCCGGGCTCCGGCAGTGGCTCGGGCGCTGTGGCTTGGGCGCTGTGGCCTGGGCGCTTGACCCGGGGGCCCGCCCCGGCTAGCCTCCCTCCGCGGCATGAAGCTCGACGCGTGGCTCCGACAAGAACATCCCCTCGCCGACCGGCTGCGCCTCGTCGAGCGGCTGAGTCAGGCCCTTAACGCGGTGCACGACCGGGGCGAGTCCCTCGCCGCTCTCGAGCCCGCGCGTGTCGATGTCGGGAACGACCTCCGGTGCGACCTGTCGGGGGCCGAGCGCGGCTCCCCCGAGCCAGGCTACGCTGCTCCGGAGCGCCTCGAGGGCGGCCCGCCCTCGCCGGAGGCCGACGTCTACTCGGCCGGCGCCATAGCCTGGGAGGTGCTCGTCGGGCGGCCGTGCGGCGAGCTGCCCGGAGCGCTTCCGGACGTCGCGCCTGACCTGCCGCGCGAGCTCGCGAGCGCGGTCATGGGCTGCCTCGAGCGCTCGCCGCAGTGGCGCCCCAAGGACCTGACCTACCTCGCCCAGCTCGCGGCCTCTCAGCAGAAGGCCCTGCGCCGGGGAGCCGAGCCCGTGCCCGAGCGCCCCTCCCCGCCGCCCCGAAGCGCCGGTGCGCCGCGCACGCCACCGAGGCGGTCGCCCCGGAGCCACCTGACCCTGCTGCTGGCGGGCCTGCTCGTGGCTTTAGCCGCCGCCGCCAGCTACTGGTGGATCCGCGGCCAGTCACCGGACGAGCCGCCCGAATCTCCCGCCGCGCGCGCACCCGTGCGGGGCGCCCCGGGACCCGCGCCGACGCCGGCCCCGACGCCCTCGCCGGGCCCGCGCGCCGCCCCGACTCCGGAGGCACGGCTCGCGGGGACCACCGCGGCTCCGACGCCCGAGGCGCCTCCCCGCTCCCACCCCGACGGCCGCGGCGGCCCCGACTCCCGCCGCGACGCCCACGCCGGCTCCGACTCCCGCTCCCGTCGTCGCTCCGACTCCGACGCCTCGGCCCACGCCGACGCCCGTCCCGACGCCTGCCCCTCCGGCGGTCGTCGCCCCCGCTCCGCCGCCCGCGGAGGGGCAGGCGGCAGCAGCGCTGGAGCCGGTCGTGCTCACCGCGCTCTCTCCTCTCGCGATCCGCCGGCCCGGCCGGGCCCTCCTCGACCTGCGCGGCACCGGGCTCCGCTCCGACCTGCGCGCGCGGGTCCTGCCGTTGCGCGACGCGCCCCGCGGCATCACCGTGGCGCGGCAGAAGTGGGTGAGCGCGAGCCTCGTGACGGTTCTTCTCGAGCTCGACCAGGGCGTCACGCCGGGGGTCTACGCCATCGCCCTCGAAGACCCGGCCGGCGGCCAGACGAAGCCCCTGCAGTTCACCGTCACGAAGTAGGCTCGGCGCCGGTCCACGTCTGGCTCCGACCCGACCCGAGGTCGCTCTCCTTGCCGGCCCCGGCGATCCACAGGCGCCGCACCGCGGATGCACAACCATTCGACCGCCGGCGCACAGCGGGTGCACAGGATATCCACCGACCGCGGTGGAAAAGTCGACACGGCCCCGGCATAGAATCGAGCGAATGCCGGAGGTGGCCGGGAATCCGACGCTCGCCGACCGCGCCCGCCGCCTGCTCGCCCTCCCGCCGCAGGCAGGGTCCGATGAAGCCCGGTTGTCCCGCCTCCTGCACGTGTTCCTCGCCCTGAGCGCGGGAATCACCGCGGTCTTCCTGGTGCTGGCGTGGGGCGTGATGAAGGCTCAGGCCCGCCTGCTCACCGCCTTCACGCTCGCGGCGCTCGTCGGCCTCCGCGTCCTGAGCCGCCACGGCTGGACGCGCGTCGCCGCCGTCGCCTACCTGGGGTGGCTCTGGCTCTTCGTGACCGTCTCCCTGTGGCTTTTCGGCGCGTTCCGCAGCCCCGCGGCGGGCGCCTACGCGGTGGTGGCGCTCGGGGCGGCGCTGCTGTTCGGGGCGCGCGGGGCCGCGGTGAGCACGACGGTGATCGTCGTCTCGAGCGTCTTCATCGCGTTCGCCGACCTGCGGCAGTGGCTCCCGCCGGCGGAGACTCCAGGGCCGACGATCGCCCTGGGGGTCTTTCTCGCCAGCTTGCTGAGCCTGGTGGGGATGGCGCTGTACGCGACCGCGGAGCTGCGGCGCGCGATCTTCGGCCTCCGCGCGGAAGTGCAGGAGAGGCGCTCGGCGGAGGAGCGGCTGCGCGAGTCCGAGGGCCGGTTCCGCTCGATCGTGGAGTCCTCCCCGATGGGGATCCACCTCTACCGCCTCGAGCCTCGGGATCGCCTCGTCTTCACCGGCTCGAATCCCGCCGGCGATCGCATCCTCGGGTTCCCGGTGAATCCCCTGGTCGGCCGGACGATCGAAGAGGTCTTCCCGAGCCTCACCGACACCGAGGTTCCGGGACGTTACCGCCGCATCTGCGCGGAGGGCGGCGCCTGGGCGTCCGAGGTCGCGTCCGAAGACCACCGCTTCCGCGGCATCTACGAAGTGAGCGCCTTCCAGACGGCGCCCGGCATGATGGCGGTCATGTTCCTGGACGTCACGGAGCGGCGCGAGGCCGAGGCGGAGCGCCGCCGGCTCGAGGAGCAGCTCCGGCAGTCGCAGAAGATGGAGGCGGTGGGCCGGCTCGCCGGCGGCATCGCCCACGATTTCAACAACCTGCTCATGGTGATCATGGGGCACGGCGAGCTGCTGCGGCGGAGCCTCGAGGCCGAGGACCCGCGCGTCCGGAAGGTGCAGCACATCATGGGGGCCTCCGAGCGGGCGGCGCGCCTCGTGCGGCAGCTCCTCGCGTTCAGCCGCAAGCAGGTGATGGAGCCGCAGGTCGTGAACCTGAACGCCCTCGTCTCCGAGACCGCGCGGATGCTCCGGCCGCTCCTCGGCGAGGACGTCGCGGTGGTGACGCGGCTCGACCCCGCGCTCGGCCACGTGCGGGTGGACCCGGCGCAGATCGACCAGGTGCTCATGAACCTGGCCGTGAACGCGCGCGAGGCGATGCCCGGCGGGGGGACGCTCTCGCTCGAGACGGCCAACGTGGAGGCGCCGGCCGAGGGAAGGGCGGCGCCCGGCAGCCGGGTCTCCCTGACCGTGCGCGACACCGGCCAGGGGATGGACGAGAAGACACAGGCCCACGTGTTCGAGCCGTTCTTCACGACGAAGGCCAAGAGCGGCGGCACCGGGCTTGGCCTTTCCATGGTCTACGGCATCGTGCAGCAGAGCGGGGGGCAGATCGCCGTGGAGAGCGCTCCCGGGCTCGGCTCCTCGTTCCGCATCCTGCTCCCCCGCGCCGAGCCCCCGGGGCTGGCGGCGGAGCCCAGCTCGCCGGCCCGGCCGCCGGTCGGGGGCGGCGAGACCGTCCTCGTCGTCGAGGACGAGCCCGCGATCCGCGCGCTCGCCTGCGAGATGCTGCAGGCCCACGGTTACCAGACCCTGAGCGCGGGGAGCGGGGAGGAGGCGCTCGGTCTCGCGGTGCGCCACGCGGGCCCCATCGACGTCCTGCTCACCGACGTCGTCATGCCCGGGCTCGCCGGACCCGCCCTCGCCGAACGCTTCGCGGTCGTGCGCCCGCACGCGCGCGTCCTCTACATGTCGGGCTACGCGGGAGACGACCTCCTTCGGCACGGCCTCTCCGAGGACGCCTCGCTGTTCGTCTCCAAGCCCTTCACCGCGGATCTCCTCGGACGGCGGGTGCGCGAGGCGCTCGACGGGTGAGCCGGCGCCCGGCCCCCGGGGTGGTTGCCCCGAGCGCCGCACACCCGCCTGCTGATCGACGTGGCCGGACGTGTTACCGTCCCGCTACGAGGCGAGGTGAATCGACATGAACGGATCCCGCCGGCTCTTCATCAAGGGCTCGTCCCTGGCAGCGATCGCCGCGGGCCTCACTCCCCGCCGCGAGGCCGGTGCCGAAGCCCAGACAGTCGCGCCGAGCGACCGCGTGCGTTTCGGCGTCATCGGCGGCAATGGCATGGGCTGGGCCGACATGCGCTCGGCCCTGAAGACGAAAGGCGTCGAGTGCGTGGCGCTCGCCGACGTCGACCAGTCGGTCCTCGACAGCCGCGCGAAGGACGCGCTGGAGGCGGGCGGCAAGACTCCCCGGCTCTACCGCGACTACCGGAAGCTCCTCGAGGACAGGGACGTCGACGCCGTCATCGTCGGCACCCCCGACCACTGGCACTGCCTGATCCTGGTCGACGCCCTCGCCGCGGGCAAGCACGTCTACGTCGAGAAACCCGTGGCCAACTCGATCGAGGAGGCGCGGGTCATGCTGGCCGCCACCCGCAAGTCACGCCGCGTCGTGCAGGTGGGCCAGTGGCAGCGCAGCGCCCCGCAATACCAGCAAGCCTTGAAGATGGTCCGCTCCGGGACGCTCGGCAAGATCCGCCTCGTGAAGGTGTGGGCGTACCAGGGTTGGATGAAGCCCGTGCCCGTCCGGCCCGACTCGGCCCCGCCCGCGGGCGTGGACTACGACATGTGGCTCGGGCCCGCCACCAGGCGGCCCTTCAACCCCAACCGCTTCCACTTCAACTTCCGGTGGTTCTGGGACTACGCCGGCGGGCTGATGACCGACTGGGGCGTCCACGAGATAGACGTCGCCCTCTGGGTCATGGACGCGAAGGCGCCGAAGTCGGTCCTGGCCTCGGGCGGCAAGGTCGGCTACCCCGACGACGCCTCCGAGACCCCCGACACGCTCCAGGCCGTGTTCGAGTACGACGGCTTCAACATGCTGTGGGAACACGCCACCGGCATCGACGGCGGCAACTATGGCCGCACCGAGGGCATCGCCTTCATAGGCAACAACGGCACCCTCGTCGTGAACCGGGGCGGCTGGGAGCTCCTCCCCGAGACCTCGGAGGTCGACGAACAGCGCCGGTACCGGATGGAAGCGCTTCCGCCCTGGCGGACAGGCGACGTCGAGGCGCTGGACCTTCACACGGCGAACTTCGTCGAGGCGATCCGGAAGAGCGACGCCTCCGTCCTGGCCTGCGGGCTGGAGAGCGGCAGCGTCGCCGCCATCAACGCGCACATGGGGAACATCGCCTTCAAGGTCGGCCGGAAGGTCTACTGGGACTCGGCCACCGGGTCCTTCAAGGGCGACGCCGAGGCGAACGCGCGGCTCGTGCCGAGCTACCAGAACGGCTGGACGCTGCCCAGGGCATAGCCCCGCCGCCCGGGCCCTTCCGGCCCTTTGGAAGGAGGCCGGACGCGGGCGGCTAGGCCGGTTGCTGCTGGGTGAGGCAGTGGAGCGTGCCGAAGCCCAGCACGAGGTCGACCGCGTGGATGCCGACGACCGTGCGCCCCGGGAACACCTCGCCGAGGATGCCGAGGGCGGTCCGGTCGTTCGGGTCGTTGAACGTCGGGACGATGACGGCCGCGTTGGCGACGTAGAAGTTCGCGTAGCTCGCCGGCAGGCGCACGCCGTCGTGGAAGAGGGGCGCCGGCATGGGCAGGGCCACGACCTCGGGCTTCGATCCGTCCTCCAGCCGCAGTTCCCGGATCCTCTCCCAGTTCTCGGCGAGCGGGCGGTAGTTGCGCTCGGCCCGGCGCGTTTCCTCGACGAGCACGACGGTCGTCGGGTTCACGAAGCGGCAGATGTCGTCGACGTGCCCGTGGGTGTCGTCTCCGGCGACGCCTCGCCCGAGCCAGAACACGTTGGTGACGCCCAGCCACGCCCGGAGCGCCGCCTCGAAGCCCTTGCGCCCCAGGCCGGGGTTGCGGACCTGCGTCCTGGGGGAGAGGTAGCACTCCTCGGTCGTGAGCAGCGTGCCGCGGCCGTTCACGTCGATGCCGCCCCCTTCGAGCACGAAGTCGCGCCGGCCAACCCGCGCCTGAAACAGCCGCTTCCCGAGCAGGCGGGCCGCGGTCTCCGGGACGCGCCGGTCCTTCCCCCAGTCGCGGTACCTGGCCCAGGCGTTGAAGTGCAAGTGCACGATCGCCGTCTCGGAGCGGCGGCCTGACCGTCTCCTCACGAAGACGGGCCCGCTGTCGCGCGTCCAGCCCCGGTTGGTCGGGTGCAGGACGAACCTCACGCGCTCGAGGTCCGCCCCGGCGACGGCCAGACGGCGCCGGGCGAGCTTCTCCTCGGCCCTGGAGTCGACCAGGATGCGCACCTCTTCGCCGGGAGCGAGCTTCCGCACGATCTCGCCGTAGACCCAGCGGATCGTGTCGAGCTTGCCGGGCCAGTCGGCGGGATGGTGGGGCCAGCCCAGCCAGGTCGCCTCGTGAGGCTCCCACTCGGCGGGCATCGAGAACCCCAGGTCGGCCGGCGTAGGCTTCGCCGTCTGTCGCACGTTCGTCATGAGGCGGCGATAGTAACAGGGCCGTCCGGCTTGGGCGATCGGCCTTCCGCCGATAGAATCACGCGACGCGCGCCCGGCGGGGAGCGCCTGCAGAGGAGCACGATGAAGAAGACCCAGCGCCGCTACCGCGAGGACCTGTCGAAGACGCCGGAGTGGCTGAAGAAGAAGAAGCTGCCCCACCGGCACAAGTTCCTCTCCGGCCCACGCATCCTGCCGAAGGGGATCACGGGCAAGGAGAAGGCGCGCGGACCTCCTCGACAGCACGTTCCTCGCCTACAACGCAGCCCGCCTGCGCGAGGGGTGCCGGCTCTTCGCCGAGAAGATGCTCGATCCGGACGTGACGGTCGGGATGACCCTGTCGGGTGCTTTGACCCCGGCCGGCCTGGGCTGCTCCTCGATCGTGCCGCTCATCAAGGCCGGCTTCGTCGACTGGATCGTCGCCACCGGCGCCAACCTCTACCACGACCTCCACTTCGCGCTGAACTACCCCGTGCGCGCCGGCAGCTTCACGTTCGACGACATCGAGCTGCGCAAGAACGACATCGTGCGGGTCTACGACGTCCTGCTCGGCTACAGCGACTGCCTCATGGCGACCGACGAGATCCTGCGCGGCATCCTGGTGCAGCCGGAGTTCCAGAAGGAGATGGGGACCGCCGAGCTGCACCACCTGCTGGGCCGCTACGCGGCCGAGTGGGAGCGCAAGGCGGGGCTCAAGGACGTGTCCGTGCTCGCCGCGGCGTACCGCGCCGGCGTCCCCTGCTACACCTCCTCGCCCGGCGACTCGACGATCGGCATGAACGTGGCCGGGGTCGAGCTGCGCGGCAACAAGCTGCGCCTGAACCCGTCGATCGACGTCAACGAGACGACGGCCTTCGTGCTCGCGGCCAAGCGCGCCGGCGGCAAGAGCGCCGTCGTGCTGTGGGGCGGCGGCAGCCCGAAGAACTTCATGCTCCAGACCGAGCCCCAGATCCAGGAGGTGCTCCGGATCAAGGAGTACGGCCAGGACTACTTCTTCCAGGTGACCGACGCGCGGCCCGACACCGGAGGCCTGTCGGGGCGCGACGCCGAGCGAGGCGGTGAGCTGGGGCAAGGTCGACCCGGAGCGGCTGCCGGACGCGGTCGTGTGCTACACGGACACCACGATCGCCATGCCGCTCCTGACCCACTACGCGCTGGCCCGGCACAAGCCCCGCAAGCTGCGGCGCCTGTACGACAAGCGCGGGCCGATGATGAAGGCGCTCACCCGGGAGTACTTCAAGTACAACAAGGTGAAGATGCTCGACGGCAGCGACCCCGTCGTCTGAGCGGAGGCCCCCATGAACCGAAGCGAGCTGGCGCGGATCGCCCGGAAGCACGGCACGCCCGTGGTCGTGATCGACCACGACGACGATCCGCCGCAACTACGCCAGCTTCCGGCGGCACCTGCCCAAGGTGCAGGCCTACTACGCGGTCAAGGCCAACCCCGCCCCCGAGATCGTGCGCACGCTCTACCGGGCCGGCGCCAGCTTCGACGTGGCGTCGCTGCCCGAGTTCATGCTGGTGTACGAGAACGTCAAGCGCCTGCCCGCCCGGGCGCGGCAGGACTTCGTCTGGGACAAGATCGTCTACGCGAACCCCATCAAGCCCGAGGAGACGCTCCGCGTCCTCGACCGCTACCGCCCGCTCGTCACCTACGACAACCGGGCGGAGCTCGCCAAGATCAAGGCGCACGCGCCCCACGCGGGCCTGGCGCTGCGCCTGCGTGTGCCGAACACGGGCTCGATGGTGGAGCTGTCCTCGAAGTTCGGCTGCGACCCCGGCGAGGCGGTGGAGCTGATCGACGAGGCGTTCCGCATCGGGCTCGTGGTGGAGGGCCTGAGCTTCCACGTGGGCAGCCAGTGCACCAACTTCGAGAACTTCGTCCAGGCGCTCAACATGGCGGCGGCCGTCCGGAACGAGGCGCGCGGCCGCGGCCACGACATCAAGATCCTCGACATCGGCGGCGGCTTCCCCGTGGCCTACGACCGCCACGTCAAGCCCATCAGCGCCCTCGCGCGCAAGATCAACGCCGAGATCGCCCGGCTCTTCCCCCCGGACATCGAGATCCTGGCCGAGCCCGGCCGCTACCTGGTGGCCACCGCCGCGACCTCCGTGGCCCGCGTGATCGGCAAGGCCGTCCGGGACGGCCGGGTCTGCTACTACATCGACGACAGCGTGTACCACACCTTCTCGGGCATCATCTTCGACCACTGCCAGTACCACCTGAAGGCGTTCAAGCGTGGCCAGACCGAGATCTCGGCGGTCTTCGGCCAGACCTGCGACGGGCTCGACACCATCTCGCGGGCGGAGGACCTGCCCGATCTCGAGATCGGCGACCTCGTCTACTCCGAGAACATCGGGGCCTACAGCAACGCGTCGTCCACCTGGTTCAACGGCTTCCCGCCGGCGAAGGTCGTGCACGTGAACCAGCTGGCTTGACGGACCGATCGATGGCTGACCGCACGCGGCCCCCCCGCGTAGGCATGGAGCTGCCGGCCGCTACTCGATCGGCTCGGGGGCGATCGCGGTCACGACCCGGGCGAAGCGCTCCGGCTCGAAGGCGCGCAGCAGCCGCTCCGCGGTCCGGCTCGCGGTCTCGGCGACGTGCTCTCGCAGCAGCTGCTGCACCTCGGCGGCGCCTTCCTCGTCGAGCGGCTCCATCTTCACGTACTGCCGGTTGAGCCGGGAGCCGTCGGCCTCGAGCAGGTACACCCGGCCGCCGGTGAGCCCGGCGCCGAGGTTGAAGCCCACCGGACCGAGGACGAGCGCTATCCCCCCGGTCATGTACTGGAAGGCGTTCGCCTCGACCCCCTCGACGACCACCCGCGGCCCCTCGCCCTCGTGGCTCTTGCGCAGACAGATGCCGAAGCGGTTCCCGCCCCGGCCCGCGAGGTAGGCCCGCCCGGCCCGCGCGCCGTACGCGAACGTGTTGCCCGACCACGGTGAGCGACGTGTCGGCGCCCTCCGGCACCACCACGATCTTCCCGCCGTAGGCGGCGGTGAAGGCGGAGTCGGCGGCGAGGCCCTGGAGGTAGAGCTCCATCCCGTGCACCGCGTACGCCCCGTAGAAGTGCCCGGCGGCGCCGCGGTGGCGCAGCACCAGGCGGCCCTTCGGGAGCCCCGCGTCCCCGAAGCGGCGGGCGACGATCCCGGCCGCGCCCACCCCCACGCAGCGGTCCACGTTGGTGAGCGACTCCTTCACGAGGACGTCCTCGCCCGAGACGGCACGGCGGGCGGCGGCCTCCTCCTGCTCGCGCCGCTTCGGCGCGAAGAGCCGGCGCTGCTCGGCGTCGTCGCGCCCGGGGACGCCGGCGGGGGGCGCGCCCACGATGTGCCCCACGTCGAGGAGCGCGGCCTTGCCGACGAGGTCGGTCCGCTTCTCGAGCAGGTCCCGCCGGCCGATCACCTCGGAGAGCCGGCGGATGCCGTTCGCGGCCATGAGGGCGCGGACCTCCCCGGACACGTGGCGCAGCAGCCGCGTGACGTTCTGGCTCTTCCCGGCGAAGCGGGCGACGAGCGCCGGGTCCTGCGTGGCGACGCCGAGCGTGCAGCCCTGCCGGCGCTTTCCCGTCGTGTCGCCCGGCTGCGGGCCGGCGAGGTGGCACTGCCGCAGCATCGAGCAGCCCACCGCCATCAGCAGCGCGGTCCCGTAGCCCACGCGGTCGGCGCCGAGCAGCATCAGCTTGAGCGCGTGCTCGCCGGTGAGCACCCCGCCGTCGACGCTCACCTCGACCCGCTCGCGGACGCCCTCCTCGACGAGCATGTCCTGCACCGCGGGCAGTACCGCCGGCACCGGGACGCCGCCGTGCTTCTGGTCGACACGCTTGGCGGCCCCCGTGCCGCCGCAGCCGTCCGAGAGGTGGAGGCGGTTGGCGCCGGCGTTGACGCCGCCCATGCAGGCCATCTCGACCCCGTGGGTGGCCACGAACTTGAGAGCGGCGTTCACGTCCGGGTTGAGGTGGCGCCAGCTCTCGACCATGAGCTTGACGTCCTCGATCGAGTAGAGGTTGTGGTTCACCGGCGGCGAGACGAGCTCGTAGCCCGGCTCGCAGCCCCGCTGGCGCGCGATGCGGGGGGCGACCTTCTTGCCCGGGAGCTGGCCGCCCTTCCCCGGCTTCGCGCCCTGGGCGAACTTCACCTCGGCCTCGGCGCACCGGGCCGCGGTCATCGGCGTCACCGTGAACCGCGCCCCCGCGTACTGGATGCTGCGGTTGCCGTCGGGGCGGCCGATGCGGGCCTTGTCGAAGCCGCCCTCGCCGCTGTTCGCGATCGGGCCGATGCCGGGCGGCACCGGCACTCCCGCGCGGCGGAAGCGCGCCCGGCAGTAGCGCTGGAGCGCGTTCATCGCACGCGCGATCGACGCGGTGGGCGGGCTCGGAGATGGCGCCCTCGCTCATCCCCGGCGCCATGAAGCGCCAGAGCACGTGCTCCTCCCCCTCGACCTCGTCGAGGGGAACGGGCTCGCCGTGGGGAACGACGCGCAGGAGGTCGAGGACGCCGATCGGGTCGCGCTCGTTCACCGTGCGCGCGTACACCTCGTACGCGGCCGTCGAGCCCGCCTCCTCGGCGCCCCGGGCCGCGTAACCGGAGGCCGCGTGGAGCGCCTTGAAGACCTCGGGGTTGTTCGCGTGGGGGCGGCCCGACTTGCGGTAGCGGAACTCGCCCGCGTCGGGCAGCTCCGAGGGGGCGCCGGGCCGGAAGGCCTCGTCGTGGAAGGACAGCCACTCGCGGTCGAGCACCTCCGGGCCGATCCCGCCGAGGTGGCGGGCGACCCCCGGGAACTCCTCGCGGAGCCAGGCCGGGTCGAGGCCCACCGCCTCGACGAGCTTCGCCCCGCAGTAGGCCGAGGACGGGGTCACCCCCATCATCGACATGGCCTCGACGAACCCCGAGCGCAGGCCCTTCAGGTACGTCGCTTCCTTCGCCCCCGCGCTCAGGCAGCCGATCCAGGGCGAGACCGCGTCCGCGCCGACCGCGACGAGAAGCGCGCAGTGCTGGATGTCCCAGACACCGGCCTCGGCCACGAGGCCCACGCGGTGCCGCAGCCCAACCTTCACCAGCGCGTCGTGGAGGCGGCTCGCCGCGCGCAGGGCCGGCACCGCGGCGCGCGCCCCGTCCACCCCGCGGTCGGAGAGGACGATCACGGCCGCGCGCCCGGCCAGGTTGACGCCCTCGCGAGACGACGTCCTCGAGCGCGAGCTCGAGCCCCTGCGTCCCGCGCGTGGTGTCGAAGAGGAGCTCGAGGGTCGCGACACCGTCGCGCCCGCCGAGGGCGGCCATCTCCGCGAGGGAGAGGATGCGCTCGGGGAGGATGTAGACCGGCCCGCTCGCCTTCCCGTTCGTCCAGAGGCCCGAGCGGTCGCCGAGCGCCACCTGGCGTCTCGAACACCCACGAGTCGCGGATCGGATCGATCGGCGGGCTCGTCTCCTGCGCGAAGCGGAGCTTGAAGTGGTCCTCGAGGCGCCGCGGCAGCCGGTCCAGCATGGCGGCGGGCGGCGTGTCGTCGCCCATCGAGCCCACCGCGGCCTTGCCGGTCCCGGCGAGGGCCGCGAGCAGCACGTCCTCGTCCTCGCGGGTCATGCCGAAGGCGAGCTGCAGCCGGCGGAGGTCCACGGGGGGAGCGACAGGGGCTCCGGGCGGCGTCTCCACCACCATCCGGCGCCGGGGCACCGGAAAGCGCTGCACGGAGACGAGCCGGTGCACCTCGTCCGTGAGCAGCACGTCGCCGTTCTTGAGGCTCACCACCACGGTGTCGCCCGGGCCGAAGATCTTCTGCTGCTCGACGTGGCCGAGGTCCACGGTGCCGGTGAGCTCGCTCGCGGCGAGGGCGTAGTCCTTCGTCGTGAGCAGCCACAGCGGCCGCAGGCCGTTGCGGTCGAGGTGCGCGACGGCCTCGTCGCCGTCGCAGGCGACGATCGCGGCGGGGCCGTCGCACGCTCCCAGGAGGACGGACATCGCCTCGTGGAAGGCGGAGAGCCGGTCGCTCGCCGCCGCCATCGACGGGGCCTCGGGCAGGAGGGCGAGGATCGCCTGCGGCAGGGACAGCCCCCCCACGAGCAGCGCGATCACCATGTCGTCCAGGTTCGCGGTGTCGGACCCGCCGGTGCAGATGATCGAGCGCACGCGCTCGCCGATCTTCCGGAGGCGCGGGTGACGCTCGATGAGCAGCCGCACGAGGTCGGGGCCGATCGCCTCCATCCACGCCACGTTGCCCTTGATCGTCGAGATCTCGCCGTTGTGGCCGAGGGCCCAGAACGGCTGGGCCCGCCGCCAGGCGGTGGTGGTGTTCGTGCTGTAGCGGCTGTGGAAGAGCACGAACCGGGAGGCGAAGTCGTCGTCGCGCAGGTCGGGGTAGAGCCGGCCGATCTTCGACAGCTCGGCGAGCCCCTTGTAGACGACGGTGCGGTTCGAGAGGCTCGCCACCGAGAAGTCGGTGCCGACCTCCTCGCTCAGGACCTCGTCGAGGGCCAGGCGCAGCAGGTACCGGCAGGCGAGCCAGCCGTCCTCGCTCAGGCCCTTCGGCCGGCGGAAGAGGGCCTGGCGCACGACGGGCGCCGTCCGGCGCGCGGCGGCGCCCGGGGGCAGCGCGTCGAGGTCGATCGGCACGTCGGCCCAGCCGAGGACGTCGGCCTCGGCGAGGGCGGCCAGCTCCTCCACGCGCTTCACGCAGCGGCGGCGCGGCACCGCGTCCCAGGGCAGGAAGAACATGCCGAGCGCGACGTCGCGCTGGGCGATCAGGCGGACGTGGTCGGGGAACCGGTCGAGAAGGAGCGGCCAGGGGATGTCGAGGAGGAGCCCGGCCCCGTGGCCGGGGGCGCCACGGTGGTCGAACTGGCAGCAGAGGTCGAGGGCGATCTCGACGAGGCGCCGCTCCGCCACCCCCTGCCGCGACGCGAGGAACCCCATCCCGCACGCGTCGGGTGCGTCGTCTCCAGCGCGGCGTACACGTCGGTCGGCGTCCACCTTCGTATGAACCCGCGAGCATAGAAACGATACGTCCCCCGGTCAATGGGCCGGGTCAGGATGTCTCGTCATGCCGCCGAATCCAGGGCAGGTCCGGCGGGGTTGCGGATTCCTCGGGCGATGGCCGGACGGCGCCCTCGGAATGACACGGCGGGTGCTGTCATTCCGAGGAGCCCCGTCGTTCGCCGGGCGACGAGGAATCCGCAATCTCAGTGGCGCCATGTGCAAAGCCCCCAGTGCCGTCATTGGCAAGTCCCTCAGCGCCGGCGCCGGCACCGGCAGATCCCTCGTCGCAAGGCGCGGACGGTGCTCCTCGGGATGACAGGGTGAGCCGGGCGACGCGGTCCGCGGTCTCGAGGGCGGCGCGGGAGTTGTGGTACGGGCACTTCCAGGGCTCGACCTTCGGCAGGCCCGGGATCGGCGTGCCGTCACGACGGACGCGCCAGCGCCACTCGCCGTGCTCGCGGTCGATCAGGAAGCGCTCGACGAAGGCCCACGCCCGCTCCGCGGCGTCGAGGAACGGCTCCTCGCCCGTGAGCTCGAAGGCGTTCAGGAAGCCCACCACCGCCTCCGCCTGCATCCACCAGTGCTTGTCGTCGTCGAGCCGTCCCGTCCTCGTGCCGCTCGGCGAAGACCCCGCCGTGCTCGCCGTCGACACCCTCGGCGAGGGTGACGCGCGCCATCCGCACCGCCGCCGCCTTCGCCCGCTCGAGGAGCGCCGGGTCGCCCGCGGTCTCGGCCGCTTCCACGAGCAGCCAGCCCGCCTCGATGTCGTGGCCGTACGAGATCATGCGCGAGACCGGCGTCCACCGCTCGTCGAAGAAGAGGACGAGGTGGGAGGTCGCAGGGTCGCACGATGCGGTCGAGGTGCAGGGCCACGAGCGGCGCGCAGCCTCTCGCGCAGCCCGGGGTCGTCCCACGCGCGCAGCAGGTTCGCGTAGCCCTCCATCACGTGGAGGTGCGTGTTCATCGACTTCGGCGCGTTCAGGTCCTTGTCGCTGAGGCGCACGTCCTCGAGCGGGCTCCAGTCACCCGCCCGTGCCTCCCAGTAGCCGCCGTGCCGGGGGTCCGAGGCGTGGGCCTCGATGGCCCGGTGGAGCGCGATCGCCCGCGCGAGGGCCTCCCCGCTTCCCGTGACGCGGTGGTACTCGGCCAGCCCGTACAGGCTGAAGGCGAGCGCGTAGGTCTGCTTCCGGTCGAAGAGCGGCCGCCCGGCGTGGTCGAGCATCCAGTAGGTCCCGCCGTGCTCGTCGTCCCAGAAGCGCTCGACGAGGTACGCGAACGCGCGGTCGGCCATCCGCCGGTAGGCCTCGTCCCCGGTGCGGCGGAGGGCGGCGGAGTACGTCCAGAGGATCCGGGAGCACAGCACCCCGCCCTTCGGCGCGAGCGGACGGGCGACGCCCTCGTCGCTCACGTAGCCGAAGAAGCCGCCGTGAGCCTCGTCCACGGCCTCGCGCATCCAGAACGGGAGCACGTTCCCGCGGAGATCACGCTCCATCGCGTCCCGGAGGGCGCGGAGCCGGCCGTCCCTCGTCATCGCGCGGAAGATATCAGAGTCGGGCCCCTTCCCCCCGGCCGCGGAGAGGGGCACACTAGGACGGGAGGTCCCCATGTCCCATCCCGGACCCCGTGTCGCAGGCGCGGCCGTCGCCGCGCTCCTGCTCGCCGCGACCCTCGATCCCGCCCCCCGGCCCGGCACCACGCGATCCCTCGCCTGCGCCGCCTGGGCGGAAACCGGCCAGGACCCGCGCCCGCACTGCTGCTTCACGAACCCCCGTTACGTGGGCACCTGCGAGGTCGACCCGGCGAAGGACGAGACCTGCGCCTCGATCCTCGAGTACCTGAACAACGCCCAGTCCCAGGGCAAGGCCTACTGCGGCAACACCAGCGTCCGGGGAGGCTGGAAGCTCGAGCCCGTGCGAGCCGAAGATGAAGCAGGACTAGAATCGGCG
This sequence comes from uncultured Acidobacteriota bacterium, assembly GCA_963697835.1. GTDB lineage: Bacteria > Acidobacteriota > Vicinamibacteria > Fen-336 > Fen-336 > DATBSL01. The sequence goes on from CAVOPG010000006.1 coordinate 161,220, forward strand.
GCGTGACCGGCGCCTTCCACCAGCCCTACGACCCCGTCGCCGGCAGCGTCGTCCTCTCGGCCCTCGCCGCCGCGCTGCCCCTCGTCGTCCTCGCCGTCCTGCTGGCGGTGCGTGCGGGCCGCTCCCTGGAAGGCCGCGGTGGCGGGAGCGACGACCGCCTTCGCCCTCGCGTGGCTCGTCTGGCGGCATGCCGCTCGGCCTCGCGCTCGTCCGCCGCCACCCACGGCATGGCCTTCGGCCTCTGGCCGATCAGCTGGGTCGTGCCTGAACGCCGTCTTCTTCTACAACCTGACCGTGGCGAGCGGGGACTTCGACGTGATCCGCCGCTCGCTGGCGCGGCTCACCGAGGACCGGCGCATCCAGGCCCTCCTCGTCGCCTTCTGCTTCGGGGCGCTCGTCGAGGGCATCGCCGGCTTCGGCGCCCCGGTCGCGATCAGCGCCTCGATGCTCGCCGGCCTCGGCTTCGAGCCCGTGGCCGCGGCCGTCCTCGCCCTCGTCGCCAACACCGCGCCGGTGGCCTTCGGCTCGATCGGCATCCCGGTCACCACCCTCGGCGGCCTGCTCGCGCCGATCCTCGGCCGGGACGTCGCCTCGACCACGCGGGCCCTCTCGTCGATGGTCGGCCGCCAGCTGCCCTTCTTCTCGCTGCTCGTCCCCGCGTACCTCGTCGTGCTGCTCGCCGGCTGGCGGCGCATGATCGAGGTGCTGCCCGCCGTCCTCGCCGCGGGCCTGAGCTTCGCCGCTCGCGCAGTTCGCGGTCTCGAACTTCGTCGGCCCCGAGCTGACCGACATCCTCGCCTCGCTCGCCTCGCTCGGGGCGCTGGCGCTTCTGCTGCGCGTCTGGCGGCCGCGCGAGGTCTGGCGGGGCGCGGGCGGGAGCGGCCACGAGGGACGAGCGGCGCGACCCGCCCGCGCGCGTCGTGCGGGCCTTCGCCATCTACGGGATCCTCGTGCTCGTCGTCCTCGTCGGCCAGGTGGCCGCGTCGGCCGGCCTCAAGAACGTGAGGTGGGAGACGCCGTGGCCCGGCTCGTACGCGACGATCGACGGCCGGACGGCGCCGCTCGTCGCACCGCGAGCCGCCGATCGCCGCGATCTCGAGCCCGTACCCGCTCGTCTTACCGGCTCGACTTCCTCACCTCCGCGGGGACGCTCGTCCTCGCCGCCTCCGCGCGTGGCGTTCCTGGTCATGCTGGTCTTCGGCGCTCCGCCCGTCCGCCTTCGCGCATCACGTTCGCGCGCACGCTCGCGCCAGCTGAAGCTGCCGATCGTCACGATCGCCTTCATCCTCTCGATCGCGACGGTCATGAACTACTCGGGCATGACGTCCTCGATGGCGCTCGCCCTCGCCGCGACCGGCGTCCTCTTCCCGTTCTTCTCGGCCTTCATCGGCATGCTGGGCGTCTTCCTGACCGGCAGCGACACCTCGTCGAACACGCTCTTCGGCCCGCTGCAGGCGACGACGGCGAGGGTGTCGGGCCTCGACCCGATCCTCGATCGCCGCCACGAACAGCTCGGGCGGCGTCATGGGCAAGATGATCAGCCCGCAGAACCTGTCGGTGGGCGCGGCCGGCGTGGGCGCCGTCGGGCGCGAGGGCGAGATCTTCCGCCGCGTGGTCGGCCACAGCCTCGTGCTGACGAGCCTGATGGGCCTGCTGGCGATGCTGCAGGCCTACGTCGTGCCCTGGATGATCCCGGGGCCCTGAGCGGGTGCCTTCTCCCGCGCCACGATCGAGCGCTGCCGCCTCCTGGCGAGACAGGGGGCGCAGTAGCAGTTCGCGGAGGTCACTGGCTCTGGCGCGTCCTGTCGATCCGGGGAACGCCGGCCAGCTCCGGCGCCGTCCCGTCCGATTCCGCGTCCGAGAGGGTGAGGCGGCCGGGCTCGCCGTCCGCAAGGGACAGGGCGCCCGCCTCCCCGCCCGACAGCGAGAGCTGGCCGGGACCAGCGCCCGCGAGACGCGACTGGATCTCGGCGATCGCCTGGCGGCCCGCGCTGCGCAGCAGCTCGCCCCGCGGCTGCATCGCTTCGCGCAGCGAAGCAACGGCCGCGACCGTTCCCACCCGGCCGAGCGCCCGGGCGGCGGCGACCGACACCTGCGCGTCCTCGCTCCGCAGCGCGTCGAGGATCAGCCCTTCGGCCTCGGTGCGCCCCAGGCGGGCCAGCGCCTCGAGACACGCCTGGGCCGTCTGGCGGCGCGGGGCTCCGTCGAGCGCGCGCCGCAGCGTCGACTCGACGAGCCCTTCCGGCAACCGGTCGCCGAGGGCACCGATCGCCCTCGCCGCACACGAGTCGTCGCTCTCCGCCCGGGTCACGAGGTCGACGAGCGTCTCCCGCCCCTCCTCGCCGAGCGCCGAAGCCGCGCGGAGGCGCACCTCTTCGCTCGCGTCTTCGCGCGCCGCGAGGAGCGCCTCGCGGGTGGCGGGGTGGTGCGGGAACTCGCGGGCGAGCATCTGCACGCCCTTCAACCGGGCACCCGCTTCCGACTCCCGAGCCACGTTCGCCGCGATGCGCGCCGCCACGTCGTCCGGCGCGACGAGGAGGCGCGCCACGTCGAGCGCGCCCGCGAGGATCTCGGGAACCCGCTCGCGGTTGGCCGAGAACCCGCTCTCCTTGATTCGCACCTCCAGCACCCCGTCGCTCAGGGACGTGTGGACGTCGATCGGCTCCCGGCCCGGGATCGCGACCCGCCCCCGCAGCAGGCCCGCCACCCTGCCGCGCGTCTCGGGCCCGAGGATCGCGAGGGCGAGGGGGGCCTGACCCTGCACGTAGTACTCGTCGTCGAAGGCGGGGTCGCCGATCTCGATCTCCCGCTCGCCGATGACGTTCTTCTCGATCGCCGTCGCGAAGCCCTCGCGCCGGAGCGACAGCCCGCCCGCGCCGTGGCCCAGGCCGGTGACGACGATCTTCGTCCCGCGCTCGTACTTGCCGCGCCGGTACCCCTCGAGGCGGACGCGCAGGTCCCCGGAAGAGCCCGAAAGGCGCTCCCCGCCGAAGAGGCTCCCTTCCGTCTCCTCGACTCCGGCGAGCCCGGCCCGCTCCGCCGCCGAGCGCCACGCGCGAAGGTGGGCCCTCCGTCGCTCGGACGCCACGAGATAGGCGATCGATCCGGTGATCGCGAAGACCACGAGCCCGAAGAGCGGCTCCACGGGGCCTATTCTCTCTCGTCCGTCGTCCCGAGGGACTTCCGTCGGCCCGGTCCCGAGGGATCTGCCGATGTCATCCCGAGGGACCCGCGGGCGCTCGGTCCCGAGGGATCTGCCGAGATTGCGGATCCCTCGTCGCCCGACCCGGACGAAGCTCCTCGGGATGACAGGGCCAGAGACAGCCGGCCTTCCTCGCCGCCGGCCAGCGACAGCCGGCCCGACTCGCCGCCCGCCAGGGACAGCTGCCCGGGCCCGGCGCCCTTCGCGCGCGACTGGATCTCGGCGATCGCCTGCCGCGCCACGGCGCGCACGGCGGCGTCCCGGGCCTCGGCCGCCTGCAGCGGCAGGACGGCGGCGGTGGTGCCCACACGGCCGAGGGCCCGCGCCGCGGCCGCCCGCACCGGCGCGTGCGGGCGCCCGAGGGCCGCGAGGAGCGCCGGCTCCGCGGAGGGGTCGCCGGTCGCTCCGAGCGCGTCGGCGGCGGCCTCCGCCAGCTCCGGCTTCTCGACGGCGAGCACCTTCGCGAGCATGTGCACGGCCTCGGGCTCCCGGCGTTGGCCGAGAGCGCCCAGGCACGCCCGGGCGGTGCGCCTCGCGACGCGTGCGTAGCGCGTTCCTCAGGATGCCCTCGGCCTCGGCGGTCGTCAGGTGCCGGCCCAGGGCGACGACCGCCCGCTCCGTGGTCGCGTCCTCCGCCCCCTCCCCTCTCGCGACGGCGAGCAGCACGTCGCGGCCCTCCGGGCCCGAGCTCCACCCCGGCCCGCAGCCGAACCTCCGCGTCCGGGTCCTCGCGGGCGGCGAGGAGCGCCTCGCGCGTCGCCGGGTGGCCCGGGAACTCGTGGGCGAGGGTCGTGAGGCACCGCTGGCGTACGCCGGCCACCGTCTCGCTCTTCAGGTTGTCGGCGAGGCGGCGGGGCACGTCTTCGGGCGTCTCCAGGCGCCGCGCGAGCGCGAGGATCGCCTGGAGCACCTCGGAAAGCCGGTTGAGCCCCCCCACGTAGTCGCTCCCCACGGCCCGGTCGGCTCCCGGCCGGGCCTCGGACCTCTCGCCCCGGTGCAACGGGACGACTTCCGGCACGTCCACGCGGAGCACGCCCTGGTCGAGGCGCCCGGTGGCCCAGAACGGCGAGAGCCGCGGCCTCTCCAGGCGTCCCTCGAAGAGCGCACGGAAGGCCCTGCGGTTGGCGCCGTCGAGCACGGCCCGGGCCACCGCCGTGCTCCCCTGCACCCACGCGGCGCTGTCGAACGTGTCGTGGCCGATCTCGATCTCGCGCACGCCGCGGATGCTCTGGAACGCGGTGACGGCACCCTCCGGCCGCACGGTGAGGTCGGCCGGCAGCCCCGGTCCCGAGACCGTGATCCGCGTGCCGAACACTTCGCCGGATCCGTATCGCGAGAGCTGGACGCGCAGGGGCCCCGCCCAGCCCGCGAGGGTCCTCCGGGACTCCTCCACGTCCGAGAGGCCCGCGGCGCGGGCGGCCTCGCGCCACAGCCTCGCGCGGGCCCCGGCCCCCCACTCGATGAGTCCCATCGTGCTCAGCAGGTGAAGGGTGGCGGGCACGCCTATGACGGCGAGGGCGAGCAGCGAGAGCAGGGCTTCCACGGCGCCCTCAGACGAGCCGCACGACCGGCTCCTCGCTGCATCAGCTCCTTGCGCGTGAGCAGGTCGTGCACGGTGGCCACGAGCCAGCGCTCGGCGTTGACGCCGAACGCGATCTCGAGCCGCGGGCGCCGGTCCTTCGGGTCGTGCGGCGGGTCGAGGTAGCCGAGGGTCGGGCTCGCGGCGTTGAGCGGCACCACCACCTGGTCCTTCCCCGACGTCCCGCCCACCTTGTGCAGGTCGCCCGCCGCGTCGAACACGAAGCGCCGCTCCGTCCCCTCGCCGCGGGCCACCTCGCAGATCACCAGCCGGAAGATCGACTCCGGCTCGCCGAGCGAGCAGGTCGGCACGAGCTGGCGCTTCCAGAGGTCGGGCGCGGTCGGGAAGCGCGTGCCCCGCGGCACGATCACCGTGTGCTGCGCCTCGCCGGTCCTCGCGTCGTGGGTGACGAACGCGTAGTCGTGGACGATGAAGTCGAGCGTCCCGATGCGGTCGGCGGCGAAGCAGGCGCCGCCGTACGCCACCGCCTCGAACGGCTGCCAGGCCCGCATCCGCCGCCGCTCGAAGCGCTGCTCGAGGCGGGCGAAGACGCCGGGCAGCAGCGTCGAGCCGCCGACCAGCAGCACGTCGTCCACGTCCTCGACGCGGGCCTTCCCGTCCTCGAACATCGCGGCGAGGCACGCGTCGAGCCCGCGGTAGAAGCCGTTCGCCTCGAGGAGCCCGGCGAGCTGGGCGCGGGTGAAGGTCTGCAGCGACGAGCCCGGGTGCGCGCCGGAGGCGGACCGGCCGAAGCCGGGCGGCGTGACGCGGAAGACGGCCGTCTCGTCGAAGTACACGGCCTCCTTCACGCGGCAGGCCTCGGCCAGCATCAGCCGCCGCCAGAAGCGCGCGTTCTCGTCGCCCTCGGCGTCGAGCGGCGGGTAGCCCGCCTGCCGGCACGCCTCCTCCAGCACCCAGCCGTCCACCGCGTTGCCGCCGAGCGGCCGGCCCTGCTTCGCGAGGACGCGCGCCTCGCCGCCCATCGCCCCCCGCGGCGAGAGGGCGACGAGCACCACGTGCATCGTGCCGCCGCCGATGTCCACGACCAGCACCGTCCTCTCGTGCGAGAGGCTGAGGCCGTAGCCGAGGGCGGCCGCCACCGGCTCGTCCACGAAGCGCACCCGCCGGACGCCCGAGCCCCTGCAGGATGCCCTGCACCTCGGCGCGGTAGGTCTCGAAGGCCGACACCGGCGAGGTGACCACGAGGTCGCGGATGCGCTCGCCGGTCGCGTGCTTCACCGCGACCAGCAGCTCGCGCAGGAAGGCGCGCGCCACCTCGCGGGCGGTGACCGCGTGCCGGCCGACGCGCGCGAGGGGCCGCGTGGACTCGCTCGACAGCGCGGCCTTGAACGTCGGCACGAAGGCCGGGTGCGCGGCCTCGCGGTTCCGCTCGAGCGCCGGCCGCCCGATGAGGGCGCGACGGCCGAGGAACATCCGCCGCGCGACCGGCGGCCAGCCCCCCAGCCGGTCGAGGAGCCCGGGGCGCTCGACGAGGTGCACCGCCGACGGCACCATGCGCGGCGCCTCGAGCGGGTCGTCGCGCTCGGGGTCGCGGCAGACGTCGGGCAGCTCGACGAGCTGCGGCTGGCCGGTCGCCTCGTCCCATCGGGCGATCCCGGAGTTCGTCGTGCCGAGGTCGAGCGCCCAGCCGGTCATGGGGCCTCACTCTAGCGCAGGTCCCGGTCATTCCGAGGAGCTCCGTCATGCCGTGCGCCGAGGAATCCGCCAGGGGTGTGTCGCTGCCCGCCATCCCGCAGCGGGGTCAGATCTTGAATCTGGGCCTCGATCCGGGTGGCACTCGATCCTCTTTTCTATTCTGCCCTTGACAACTTCCAGGAGCGTGTTCGCGCGAGGCGACCGACGTGATCTGAAGAGCCTGAGTAAGGTTCGGGGACGGCCACTGCACGAGCTGAAGTCCATCTCCGACGACGAGCTGCTTCGTCGTCCTTCGGATCTCTTGCGCCGGTCGCGCCGCGCCGAGGCCGACCTCGTCGCCCACGTCGCACCTGACGCTGGAGAACCGGGAGGCGCTGCCGAAGCGGGCCACCCACCAGTCCAAGCGTCAGATCGAGGAGCTGGTCGCGGAGCTGGCGCCCCGTCCCGATGCTCCGGCGGTGGTGCGGAAGCTGCCCGAGCGCCGGCTCCGTCCACGCGGACCAGCCTCGGCCGACCTCGAGGTCGGCCTGGTCGGAGTCCCGGCGCCCCAGCCCGAGCTCGGCCTGAACGGAGGAGCATCGGCTCTCGAACTGCGTCTGGACGGAGTTGCAGTACCCCCGGTCTCCGGCCGGCCCCGGCCCGCTACAAGGTCCAGTTCACTGCCTCCACCGAGCTCCACGACAAGCTCGAGCGGCTACATGTCCTTGCTCGAGGCGACCGGTCGGCGGTTCTGCTTGGTTTCAGGCCCTGAATCGAGGCGTCCCCGTGAGCAGATTCAAGATCTGACCCCCTTGCTCCTTGCTCTTGTCAGCTCGGGGCGTAGCCTCGCTCACGACAGCAAGGAGGCCCTCATGCATCCGGCGCGGCGCTCGGCGACCGTCCTCAAGATCTCGTTCACGGCAGTGCTCGCGGCGTTCTGCGCGGCCCTCGGCGCCTGGCCGGGGCCGCTAGAAGCGGCCGACGTGCGCCTCGACCTGCGCGAGGGTTGGGCCATCCAGTCGTCGGCGACCGTGACGGCCGGCGGCGAGGCGGTGTCGCGGCCCGGTTTCGCGACCGCCGGCTGGCACCGCGCGACGGTGCCGACCACCGTCGTCTCCGCGCTGGTGGCGGACGGAACCTACCCCGACCCGTACTACGGGATGAACCTGCGACAGTTCCCGGGCACGACCTACAAGGTCGGCACGAACTTCTCGAACGTTTCGATGGCCGCGGACAGCCCGTTCGCCGTGCCCTGGTGGTATCGCACGGAGTTCACCGTGCCGCCCGAAGTCGCCGGCCGCACCCTCTGGCTGCGGCTCGAGGGCGTCAACTTCCGGTTCGACGCGTGGCTCAACGGGAAGAAGATCGCCGACGCCGCGAAGACGGCGGGTGCTTTCCGCGTCCACGAGATCGACGTCACCGGCGCCGCGAAGCCGGGACCGAACGCCCTCGCCGTCCTCGTCTCCGCCCCGAAGCCGGGCGACCTCGCCATCACCTTCGTGGACTGGAACCCCATGCCGCCCGACAAGGTGATGGGCCTCTACCGCCCGGTCACCCTCGCCGCGACGGGCCCGGTGGCGCTCCGCCACCCGCAGGTCGTCACGAAGCTGAACCCTCCGGCCAACGACCGGGCCGAGCTGACGGTGAAGGTCTTCGCGACGAACGCCAGCGCCGCGCCCGTCGCCGGCACGCTGAAGGGCAGGGCCGCGGGCGTCTCCTTCCAGAAGGAGGTCGCGCTCGCCGCCGGCGAGACGCGCGAGATCGCGGTCGGACCGAAGGACGCCCCGGCGCTCGCGGTGGCGAACCCGAAGCTCTGGTGGCCCGCCCAGTACGGCGAGCCCGTCCTCAACGACCTCGAGCTGGAGGTCGTGGTGAAGGGCGCGGGGTCCGACCGCGCGCACGCGAAGTTCGGCATCCGCGAGTTCACGGCCGAGCTCCTGCCGAGCGGGCTCGTCTACAAGGTGAACGGCCGGAAGATCCTCATCCGGGGCGCGGGCTTCACGCCAGACATGATGCTGCGCTACTCACCGGAGCGTTACGAGCAGGAGATCGCCTACGTCAAGGACATGGGCCTCAACACCATCCGTCTCGAGGGCAAGCTCGAGGCCGAGCCCTTCTTCGACATCACCGACCGCGAGGGCATCCTCGTCATGCCCGGCTGGTGCTGCTGCGACCACTGGGAGAAGTGGAAGGACTGGGACGCGGAGGACCTGCCCGTCGCGACCGCGTCGCTGCGCGACCAGATCCTGCGCCTTCGCGGGCGCGCGTCCGTCTTCACCTGGCTGAACGGCTCCGACGGCCCGCCGCCCGCGAACGTCGAGAAGGCCTACCTCGACGTGGAGAAGGAGCTCGGCTTCCCGAACCCCGTCGTCTCCTCGGCCAAGGACAAGAAGGCCGAGCTCTCGGGGGAGAGCGGGGTGAAGATGCGGGGGCCCTACGAGTGGGTGCCGCCCCTCTACTGGTACACGGACACGAAGATCGGCGGCCCGCACGGCTTCGCCACCGAGATCAGCCCGGGGCCGGCGCCGCCGCCCCTCGAGAGCCTGAAGCGCTTCATCCCCGCCGACAAGCTCTGGCCGATCAACGAGGTGTGGAGCTACCACTGCGGCGGCGGCCCCTTCAAGACGATGGACGTCTTCACGAAGGCCATGGACGCGCGCTACGGGCCCTCGAAGGGCGTCGAGGAGTACGCCCGCAAGGCCCAGGCGACCGCGTACGAGTCGCACCGCGCCATGCTCGAGTCCTTCGCCGAGCGCAAGTACACGGCCACCGGCGTCATCCAGTGGATGCAGAACAACGCGTGGCCGGGGATGATCTGGCACCTCTACGACTTCTACCTGCGACCCGGCGGCTCGTACTTCGGCGCGAAGAAGGCCGGCGAGCCGCTGCACGTGCAGTACGCGTACGACGACCGCTCGGTCGTCGTCGTGAACGGCACGCTGAAGGAGCACAAGGGCCTGAAGGCCACCGCCCGCGTCCTCGACCTCGCGTCGAAGGAGCTCTTCACGCGAGACGGCGCCCGTGGACGTCGGCCCGGACGGCAGCGTGAAGGTCTTCCCGGTGCCGGAGCCGCCGGGGCTCACCCCGACCTACTTCCTCGCCCTGACCGCTCGACGACGCGGCCGGCCGGACCGTCAGCCGCAACGTCTACTGGCTCTCGACGAAGCCCGACGTGCTCGCGTGGGACAAGTCGGAGTGGTACTACACGCCGCAGACGCAGTACGCCGACCTCACGGGCCTGCAGCAGCTCCCGCCGGCCGAGGTGAAGGCGACGGCCCGCTTCGAGAGCGGCCGGGCGAGGGTCAGCCTCGAGAACCCGTCGAAGGCGCTGGCCTTCCTCGTCCACCTGGCCGTCCGCAAGGGCCCGGGCGGCGAGGAGGTGCTGCCCGTCCTCTGGGAGGACAACTACGTCACGCTGCTGCCGGGCGAGACGCGCGAGCTCGCCGCCACGTACGCGGCGAAGGACCTCGGCGGCGCGGCGCCGGTGGTGACGATCGACGGCTGGAACGTCGCCGAGGCCACGGCGAAGTAGCGGCTCAGCGCCCCCGGCGCCCGGAGCGTGAGGGCAGCCACCGCCGCTTCGGCCCAGTGGCGGAGAGCCGGGGCGCTGACCGCGGTCAGACGAGCGTCGAGAGCAGCTCCAGCGCCGGGGCGACGCGGATGCCTTCGGGCGTCACGAGGTCCTTCCGCCCGACCGCCGAAACCTGCCACGCGTCGGCGCCCGGGAAGCGGGTCTTGAGGTAGCGCAGGCTCCGGTCGGGCTCGGCGTCGCTCCACTTCGCCTCGACGAGGAGGATCGGGTGACGGCCCTCGACGACCACGAAGTCCACCTCCCGCCCGTCCGTGTCCCGGAAGTACCGCAGCTCCACGTCACGGCCCCGGGCGTCCTGCTCGAAGTGGACCCACTTCAGCAGGTGGGCGGCCACGAGGTTCTCGAAGCGGGCCGGCTCCGAGGGAACGAGCGACCAGTCGAAGTGGTAGTGCTTCTGCTCCTTCTTCACGGCGCGGATCTTCGGTGCTCCGAACGGGGGCAGGCGGAAGACCGCGTACAGCCGCTCGAGCACTCTCAGCCACCCCGAGACCGTCTTGTGACTGACCTGCAGGTCCTCGCGCACGGCGTTCAGGGAGAGCGGCGAGCCGACGAGCTCTGGCAGCCGCAGGGCGAGAAGCTCCAGGTTCCCGAGATCCTGCACGCGCTCGAGACCCACCACGTCCTCGTGCACCAGGCGGCTCCGGTACTCGCGGGACCACCGGCGGGCCTCCACCTCGGAGCCGCCGAGGAACGGCTCGGGGAAGCCGCCGAGCCGCAGGAGGTCCTGCAGCTCCGTGGCCGTGCGCAGGTGCAGCTCCGCGGCCGAGAAGGGGTGCAGGCGCAGGAGGTGGTAGCGCCCCTGGAGCGAGTCGCCTCCGAAGCGGTAGAAGTCGAGCCGGGCGCTTCCCGTCACCAGGATGCGCTGCCCGGGCCGCCGGCCGTCGTAGAGACCCATGACCAGGCCGCGCCAGGAGCGGTACTTGAGCGACTTCTTCGGCCGAGGCAGGACGCCGTGGAAGCACGCGGCCTCGGCCTTCATCTCGACGTAATACCAGTCGGCCGCCTCCTCGCCCTGGAAGTACACGCGTGCCCGGGCCACCCGGGACGCCGGCTCGAAGCACGCGTTGCCGCAAGAAGGAGACCAGGCAGGCACCGCGGGCGCGACTACGACGGGCGGCGGTCCGAGACCGGGCTGTTCTCCTGCAGCCAGTAACGCTCGACACCGGCGATCAGCTCGACGAAGCGCTCGTACTCGCCCGGCTTCACGAGGTAGCTGTTCGCGTGGAGGCGGTACGCCTTCAGCATGTCGCCCTCGGCCCGCGACGTGGTCAGCACCACGCAGGGAATGTCGCTGAGGTCGGGCGCGGCCTTGATCTCGCGCAGCACCTCGAGCCCGTCCATGCGCGGCAGCCGCAGGTCGAGCAGGATGAGATGCGGCCGGCCCGGAGCGTCGCGCGGCGCCCGCTCCTTCAGGTACTCGAGCGCCGTCTCGCCGTCCGCGAGGTGGGTCAGCTCGAGGTGCGAGCGGTACGCCTCCAGCCCGCGGCGCACGAGCTCGGCGTGGTCCGGGTCGTCCTCCACCAGGAGGACCCGCATGCCGTTCCGAAACGTCTCCTGACCTCCGCTCACGGGACGCATTATGAACGCTTTCTGTCCGGTCCCACAAGTCCAAGCCCCACAACCTCCTACAGGCGGGCCACCCGCCATCGTCTCACCGTCTCATTGACCCGGACGACCCCCAACCGATAGCCTGCCGGCCGAGCCCAAGGAGGACGCCATGCTCGCCATCGCCGCCGTCACGCTCCTCGCCGCCGCCCCGCTGGCCGCGCCAGCCAACACCGGCGCCGCCCGCGTCTCGATCTGGGTCACCGCGAAGGGCACCGGCGACCGCCTCGCCAGCAAGGAGCCAGTGGCCTTCGAGCCGATGCCCCAGCCCGACGAGGCCTTCCCCACCGTCATGGTGGACCCGTCGAAGGCGTTCCAGACGATCGAGGGCATCGGCGGCGCCCTCACCGACGCCGCGGCCGAGACCTTCGCGAAGCTGCCGAAGGAGACGGCAGCGCGAGGTCCTCGAGGCGTACTTCGACCCCGCCAAGGGCATCGGCTACAGCCTCGCGCCGCACCCACATCAACAGCTGCGACTTCTCGAGCTCGAGCTACGCCTACGCCGAGCCCGGCGACGAAGCGCTCGCGACGTTCTCCGTCGCCCCCGACCGCCGCTTCCGCCTGCCCTTCATCAAGGCCGCGCTCGCCGCGGCGGGCGGCGCCCGTGAAGATCTTCGCCTCCCCCTGGAGCCCGCCGGCGTGGATGAAGACGAACGGCAACATGCTCCAGGGCGGCAAGCTCAAGCCCGAGTACCGCGACGCCTGGGCCCGCTACTACGCGCGTTTCGTGGAGGAGTACGAGAAGGAGGGCGTGCCGATCTGGGGGCTCACCGTCCAGAACGAGCCCATGGCCACCCAGACCTGGGAGAGCTGCCTCTTCACCGGCGAGGAGGAGCGCGACTTCGTGCGCGACCACCTCGGCCCCGCCCTCGAGCGCGCGGGCCTCCAGCGGCTCAAGCTCATGATCTGGGACCACAACCGCGGCATCCTCTACCAGCGGTCGAAGGCGGTCTACGACGACCCAGCCGCCGCGCGCTACGTCTGGGGCGCCGCCTTCCACTGGTACGTCGGCGACCACTTCGACAACGTGCGCATGGTCCACGACGCGTGGCCGGACAAGCATCTCCTCTTCACCGAGGGGACCCCGGCCGGTTACGATCCCGCCACCGTGAACGACTGGAAGTGGGGCGAGGTCTACGCCACGTCGATCCTCCGCGACCTCCAGGGCTGGGCGTCGGGGTGGACCGACTGGAACGTGCTCCTCGACGAGCGCGGCGGCCCCAACCACGTCGGCAACTTCTGCTTCGCGCCGGTGCACGGCGACACCCGCACCGGGGCGCTCACCTTCACGAGCGCTTACTACTACATCGGCCACGTCTCGAAGTTCGTGCGGCCGGGAGCGCGTCGCGTCGCCACCACGACGAACGACGACGACCTCCTGGCGACCGCCTTCGTCCACCCCGACGGGCGGCTCGTCGCCGTCGTCCTGAACAAGACCGACGCCGACAAGGACTTCGCCCTCTGGGTGGACGGCCGCGCGGCGAAGGCGAAGAGCCCCGCCCACTCGATCGTCACGCTCACCTGGTGAGCCGCACCAGGTCCGGCCCGGGGCGGGGCTCCACAAACCAGTTGAGTCGCGGCTGCGGTAGAGTCATCATGGTCTTGGCGTAGTTTGGCAGGAGGTGCCTGATGAAGCTCGGACGACTCCTCTCCCTGGCGACCGTGCTCGTCGGCGTCTTGCTTCTCGCGGGGAGCGCAGGCGCGGCCGTGTGGCAGGTGCCGGGCCAATTCCCCACCATCCAGGCGGCGATCGACAGCAGCACCGTGCACGACGGGGACGTCATCGACGTCGCGTCTGGCCGCCGCCTGGGCGCCACGGTCACCAAAGCGGTCACGATCCGGGGGGTGGGCACCGCGACGATCGTCGGCGGGCCCTTCGTCAATGCCCTCGGCAGCGGTGGTTTCCTCTTCCCCGGCGGCGGGCTGGGAAGCGGCGCCACCATCGCCGGCCTGACCTTCGTGGGCGTCGCGTTCCCCGTGTTCAGCCGGGGAGCCGACTACGTTACCGTCACCGACAACGAGATGTGGGGCCCCGTCCAGGGCGTCACCAACTGGGCCAACGGCACGTGGGGCAACGGGTGGGACATCTCGCGCAACGTCATCACCAGCCTGCGGACGAGCTGCGGCGGCGGCTTCGGCATCCTGATCGGCGACTACGCGGGCGGCACCGTGAGCGACAACCTGATCACAGGGAACACGGTCCAGGGCGCGGTGCGCGTGGGCCCCGACGACTGCGGCGGCTACAACGCTCCCGGGGTCGTGCTCTACGCCGACTTCCGCTTCGTGGGCGACCTCGGGGCCACGATCCGGAACAACCGGGTGATGAAGAACAGCATCTACATCACGAGCTCCGCGCCCATGCTCGTCACCGTCTCCGGGGTCGAGCTCACCGACACCCGCGACGACCCGTCGCTGATCGAGCTCACGGCCAACGCGGTCGTCTACAACGACCTGCGCGGCATGGACGTGCCCGTGTCGCTGACGCCCGAGGAACTCGAGCCGGAAAACGTCATCCAGGGCAACCTCACCGGCCCGCTGCCGGACATGCCCCGATCACGCCAGGCGCGCCGGCCGCTGGCCATGGCCGCCCCGGTCCGCTAGCCCGCCCGGTCGCCCCGAGGGACCGCGGCAAGACGCCCCGGGTCGAACTCGGCCCGGGTGAGGGGCCGGCGCGTGACCACCTCGGCCACCACTTCGCCGTCCATTTCCACGTCGGGACCTCGCTTCGCGTGGTCGGGTCTGGGCGCGGACCCTCGCCACCCGGGGGGGGTCACCGGCAAGCGATCGAGCCCGGCGCCGGCAGTTCTGTGACCTTCACCTGTTGGCTGGCCGTGGCTGTGTCGCCCTTGTCGTCGACTACGGTCAGGAGCACGGCGTAGGTCACGTCGATGCAGCGGGACGGTGTGTCGGCGAACACGTGGACGATCGTGGAGCTCGTCGTCGATTGCTCCGGCGTGCCGTCGCCCCAGTTCCAGCTGTAGCTGGCGATGGTGCCGTCGGAGTCGCGGCTGCCGACGGCGTTGAAGGAGACGGGGGTTTCGCCGGCGTTGATGGGCGAGACGGGGTTGAAGATGAAAGAGGCCGTCGGGGGGATGTTGGGGGCGGCGGGGAGGTCTTCGCATGAAACAGCGAAGAGGGTCAACGGAAGCAGCGACAGCGCGGCGCAGAGATTGCGGATCCCTCGGGCGACAGCCGGGCGGACGCGCTCGGGATGACAAGCGCTAAGCGCGGGCACGGGTTCCATCGATGCTTGCCACCTTTCCGTCGCCGGCCACCGTTCCGTCGCGGGCCACTCTCCCGTCGCTAGCTGTCTTGGGGCGGCCGGGGCGCGGCGCCGGCCGGATTGCTTGTGGGACTGGCTTCCGTAACCGCTGCCATAGTAGTGGCCGTAGTAGTGGCTGTAGTAGTAGGAGTGCTTGTCCACCTGGGCGCGGTTGAGGACGACGCCCAGGATGCGGGCGCCGGTGTCGTGGAGGCGCTCGAGGGTGTGGAGGACGGCCTTCCGGGGCACCATCTCCGCGCCCGCACGACGATGACGCCGTCCGTCAGGGGAGCGAGGATGAGCGGCTCGGACGACGGCGCCCACGGGCGGGGTGTCGATGACGATCCAGTCGTAGAACTTCCGCAGCCCCTCGAGGAGGCCGCGCATCGTGCGGTTGGTGAGGAGGTCCGCGGGGCTCGGGACGTGGGTGCCGCTCGGGAGGTAGGCGAGGCTCGTGTCCTTGAGCTTCTGCTGGATGGCCTCGGAGGCCTTGGCCCTGCCCACGAGGACGTCCGAGAGGCCCGGGGTCTTCTTGCCGCGTACGAGCAGCGTGCGTCGTGGGCTTGCGGAGGTCGGCGTCGATGAGGAGCGTCCGCCCCTCCTGCGCGGCGAGGGTGAGGGCGAGGTTGACGGCGGTGAGGGTCTTGCCCTCGCCCGGGGCGGTGGAGGTGACGATGATGATGCGCGAGCCGGGCTCGCTCCAGGAGTAGTTGAGGGCGGTGCGGACGACGCGGTAGCCCTCGACGAAGCGCTGGTCGAGGTCCGTGTTGAGGACGACGAGGTTCGGGTGCTTGTCTTCGGTCAGCTCCGGGACGACGCCCAGGAGGGGCGCGCCGAGGTGCTGCGCGCACGTCGTCCGGGGTCTTGAGGGTGTTGTCGAGGTACTCGAGGAAGAAGGCGAGGCCGACGCTCAGGAAGGCGCCCAGGAGGATGCCGAGCAGGATGTCGCGGAGCGTGCGCGGGCGGACGGGGCCGCGGGGGACGACCGCGGGGTCCACGACGCGGATGTTCGTGGACTTGAGCTCGGAGGCCACGTCGGTCTGCTTGGAGCGGGACATGAGGCTGTCGAGCACCTGGCGGGCGGCGTCCACCTCGCGCTTCTGCGAGTCGTAGCTGACGCGCGCGGGCGCCGAGCTGCAGGGTCTCCTGCTTGGCCGATTCGAGGGCGGCGGAGACGCTCGCCTCCTGGGCGGCCGCGGCCTTGTAGTCGTTCTCCGCCGCGCGGATGACGTGCTGGGCCTCGCCGCGGATCTTGGTGCGCGTCTCCTGGATCTGGTTCCGGACCTTCACGACCTCGGGGTGCTGGTCGAGGTAGCGCTCGAGGAGCTGCGCCTGCTGGCGCTCGAGGTTGGCGAGCTCGATCCGGAGGTTCTGCACGAGGCCGCTCCGCATCACCTCGGGCAGCTCCTCGGGGTTGGAGGCGCTCGCCATCTGGCGCCAGAGGGCCTCCTTCTGCAGGCGCTCGGTCTTCCGCTCGTTGAGGGCGGTGCCGAGCTCCTTGAGGCGCTGGTCGAGGAGGGTGCGGCGCTCCTCGATGTTGACGAGGCCCTCCTGGCGCTTGAGCGCCTGGAGGCGCGGTCGGCCTCCTCGACCTTCTTCCGCTGCTCCTCGATCTGCGTGCCCAGCCACTGGCCCGCCTCGGAGGAGGTCTGGAAGCGCAGGTCCAGGCTCTGCTGGATGTAGAGCTGGGCGAGGGCGTTCGTGGCGGTGGCGGCGAGGTCGGGGCGGCCGGAGCTGACGCTGACGTTGACGAGGCGGCTGTTGCGGATCGGGCTGGACGGCGGTGCTGCGCGAGGAAGGCGCTGATCGCCCCTTCCATCTCCGGGCTCTGGCCGGGCGGCTGGGCGAGGATGGCGTCGATCTGGTCCTTCTCCCGCGGGCCGCCGTACTCGGGGTCGTTCAGCAGGTTGAGGTGCTCGATGACGCGCCGCGCCAGGCTGCGGCTCTGCAGCAGCTTGTACTGCGTCTGGTAGTAGTCGTCGATGCCGTAGCCGCCCTGTCGTCCTCGCGCGACGCCCTGGAAGTTGAGGACGTTCGGGTTCTGCTTCTCGATGAGGAGCTGGGCGGTGCCCTCGTAGACGGGCTTGGTGAGGAGCGTGCGCAGCGTGGCGAGGGCGACGATCGCGGTGAAGACGGCGACGACCAGGCGCCGGCGGCGCAGGAGGACGTGGACGTAGTCCCAGAGGTGGGACTCGCCCTGCGGCGCGGGCTCGTACGTGGGCTCGGTCGTCTGCGTCGCCATCACACCTCGGCCCGTCGGAGGCGCGAGCGGTCTTGATGCGCTAAACCGTTGCGGGCGTTAGGGATTGTACCAGAAAACGCGCAGTCGTCCCGAGGACCTCTGGTCCTGTCGGGCGACGAGGAGCTGCGAGGGGAGATGGACGCAGATATCGCCGAGAGCAAGCAGCATTTCGGCGTGGTCGCCGAGGATTTGCGTTCGGAGATCCGGATGACGGCGGCGACGGCAGCGGTCCCAGTGACGCGCCTGGCTAGAACAGCCGGCGGCGGACGACGACGCGTGTCGCCGGGCTTCACGGTCTCGTCGAGCTTGATCTTGCCTTCCTCGCTCTTGCCGTCCGCCTGGCGGACCACCTTGAGGCGCCCGTCCGACCCGTCCGGAGTGAGCCCGCCCGCGACGGAGATGAGCTGGCGCGTGGTCATGCCCGGGAACCACCCGTAGGCGCCGGGGTTGCGCACCTCGCCGCTCACGAAGACCTTCGGGGCCTGGGGCACGAAGACGGTGTCGTTCGGCTGCAGCACGAGGTTCTTGTCGAGGTCGCCGGCCTGGATGACGCTCATCGTTCACGCGGAAGACGTCGGCCCGGGGCTTGTCCGGCGGGGCCTCCTCGCCCTCGGCCACGTCGGTCGGGAGCACGGGCCCGTCGACCGCGGCGCCCTGGTGCGGGCGCACCACCACCACCTCGGCGCCCGCGTTGGGGGTGGGGCCGGCCTTTGCGAGCACCTCCACGAGCGTCGTGCGACCGGCGAGCGGGTAGGGCCCGGGTCGCGCCACCTCCCCCACGACGTACACGGTCTTGCTGCGGTACTCCTGCACGACGACGGTGACCTGGGGGTTGCGGATGAAGCCGCGCGCGAGGAGGATGACGATCTTCTTCTCGAGCTCCGCGGGCGTCATGTCGGAGCCCTTCACCCGGCCGATGAGGGGAAAGGTGAAGGTGCCGTCGGGTTGCACGAGGACGGTCTGGGTGAGGTCCTCGTGCCCGTAGACCGTGACCCTCAGGATGTCCGCCGGCCCGATCTGGTAGTCGGCCTGCGCCGGTTCCGCGGCGGCCACCGGAGCCGTGGCAGCGGGCGCCTGGGCGCGCGTTGCCGCCGGAAGGAGGAGCGTCAGCGCGAGGGCGAGAGCGGCGCGGCTCATTCCCGAGAAGATACACCCTCTGGAGACGCCTGCGCCCGTCGCCGGGCGATGGGCGCGGTTGCGGCGCGACGGGCTAGCTCAGCGGCTGGGGCTCGCCACGGTGCCGGTGTTCGCGGCGACGACAGTGGTGGTGAATCCCTTGGCCGCCGCCCCGACCAAGATCCAGCCGGTCCGGCTGGGGCCACCGCCCGCCGCGGGCGGCGTGGCACGGGACGTCACGACGGCCGCGGGTTCACCGCCGCGGCCGAACACGGCCTCGATCGCGGAGCCGGCCGCGAGGTCCACGGGCAGGCTGCGGGCGAGGTCGCGCGTCGAGCCCGGGAGGGCCACGGTGTACTGGCCCGGTGCGACGTCGCGGAAGGCGAACGTGCCGTCGATGATGGGCACCATCAGCCGGGTCTTGCCCGCGGCGTCCACCAGGACAGCGTTGGCGGCGTCCGACGCACCCCGGGGCACGGAGCCCCAGACGGTGTTGAGGCCGAACACTTCCGCTGCGCCGGGAACTCCCACGAACGCGAGGCCGGCGCCAAGAACGAGGCACGTCGCCTTCTTCCACATCACTTCACACTCTCAGAGCTCGGGACGAGGATCCCCCGCCACAGCTAATCCTATGCCCCCTCCTCCCCCTCCTGTCAATCATCTGACCACACTATGTGGCTTCAGGGGACGATTGCGGCGGACACTCCGTACACCCACCGGTCGTAGGAGTTGAAGGGGATGGTGCTGACGCGGCGGTAATAGGTCACGGTGCCGCCGATGCGGACGGAGTCGGAGAAGCGGCGCATCAGGCTGCCCCCGGCGCTGTAGAGGTGCTCGACGCGGGGGAAAGGGACGCCGGAGACGACGCTCGGGAGAAGGTAGCTCGCCTGGCTGTAGCCGACGCTCGCGCGGCCGAACAGCTCGAGCGGCAGGTCTATGTCGGCCGAGAGCTGGAGCTGAGTGAAGACGTAGGCGTTTCGGGCGCGCTCCTCGGCGGTCCTCACGGCGGTCGCGGAGACGTAGACGTCCCGCTGCGCCGTGCCCACGAGGCGCAGGCGGTTGAAAAGGGGCAGGGCGAGCTCGCCCAGGAACGCGGGGCCACGGTAGCTCGGGAGGCTGCCGCTGCTCGAGGCCGGGAAGTCGCGCAGGCCGGCGAGAAAGCGGCCGGTGACGAACGCCTTCTCTCCGAACTCCAGGCCGGCGAGGTAGCGGTAGGAGCGGGTGGTGCCGAGGCCCGGGGCGGAGAGGCGGAACTCGTCTTCCAGAAGCTCGCCGGTGGCGACGGCGGTGGTCATCGAGGTGAGCTTGTAGCGGAGACCCGCTGTGCCGGTGAGGTTGTTGCGGTCGAGGCTCGCGGCGGCGCTCAGGCTGCCGGTGCGGACGCTCGGGTCGAAGCGGTAGCTGCGGCGCTCGGCTCCGCCCGAGACGAGGAACCGGCGGGTGAGGCGCCACTCGACCCCGCCGTTCCCCCAGCGCTCCTGGCGCAGGATGCGCTCGTCGATGTCGATCGAGTAGAGCTGGCGGGCCTGGAGGGCGCCCCCTCCCCCGACGAGCGTCAAGGGGCCGAAGTCCACCTCGGCGCGCCCCTGGCCGCCGGGGTCGACGGAGCTCTCGGTGCTCAGGCGGCGGAAGTAGCTCCAGTCGAGCCAGCCCTCGCCGAAGAGGCGCGCGCGTCGGCGCACGGGGACGAAGCCGTCGACCGTGCCGCGCACGACGACGGACGTGTCGGCGAGGGGGTCCGTGGGGTCGAGGGTGGCGTTCGAGTCGCGGCCGGCGTTCCGGAGCTCGAGCTTCGGCGTGAACCGCAGCGGCCCGACGCGGAAGCGGGTCTTCGGGGGCTCGGTCTTGTTGTACTGGGCCCGGGCGCCAGCGGCGGCGGCGAGGGAGAGGGCGAGGGCCACTGCTGCTGTCGATGCCGCCGCGGTGGCCCGCCCTCGCACCTAACCCGCGAGTATAGCGAAACAAGGCGGGGCGTCGGAGAGGACCCCGCGCGACAGCGCCGGGGATATACTCGTCCTCGCTCTCCTGGAAAGGGCCGGTCGATCGTGACGAAGAAGGAAGCGGACGAGGTGAAACGGCTGTTCGGCGTCGTGGCCGAGGACCTGCGCTCGGACATCAAGGCGGGTGGCCGAGGGCGTGGGGTTGTTGACCGACCGGTTCGACGGGCTCGAGACCCGGTTCGATCGGCTCGACGCCAAGGTCGATCAAATGGGTCAGGAGCTGACCGCCGAGGTCCGACAGGTGGCGGGTGCTCAAGGCGACCTGCGGGAGCGGGTGGCACGGCTGGAGTCGGACCGGCCCTAGAGACGCTCTACTGCGAGTAGTCGGTGCGGTCCAGGCTGCCGTCGCGGTTCGTGTCCACGTCGACCCGCTCCAGCGTCCCGTCGGGGCGGAAGTGCTCCAGCCGATCGACGCGACCGTCTTCGTCGGTGTCGAGCTCGCCGCGCTCGGGAGTGCCGTTCGGGCGGTAGACGACGACGGCCTCGGCACGGCCGTCGCGATTGCGGTCGTGGAGGAGCCGCTCGATCCGACCCTCCGGCCCGTAGAGGGCCTGGAAGTGGTCCTTCTGGATCAGCCGGTAGCCAACTGGTAACCGGTGGCGCGACTCCGTGCCCTCGCAGCCGGCGATGGCGAGAGCTCCGAGAGTGACTCCCAGGTAGCTGATGCGATTGGCGGCCCTGAAAATTGACATTGGCAGCTGCACACTCTATATTGTTTGGGCCACGCTCCTCCAGTGGCGGGAGAGAGGGCTTCTTGTGAGGCGGACGTTCGCGTCGTCGCTCGTGATTCTACTCGCTGCGCCTCCGTTCGCACCCGCGGCGCCGCAGGCGCCGGAGGCTACCCAGGCGGCGGCTCCGGTCCCCCTGTCCGTGGCGCACTCCCCCGTCAGCTGCATGGTAGCGGGGACGAACCCGCAGATCGACGCCGGGATCACGCCCGACGCGCAGGTGCTGGCGGGCCGGGTGTACTTCAAGTCGGCCCTGGGCGACGCCTTCTACTACGTGGAGATGGTTTCCGAAGCCGGCCGCTACGTGGGCGTCCTGCCGAAGCCGCGGCTCGACGCCGGGCCGATCACGTACTACGTGGAAGGCGTGGGGCACGACTACGCACAGAGCCAGTCGCCGGAGGCGCGCGCGACGGTGGTGGAAAAGCCGGGCGACTGCAGCGACAAGCCGATGGCGGCGCTGGGGCCGGCCGACCCGGTGCGGGTCTTCTCGGTGACGGGCGGGACGGCGCTGCCCCCGGGGTTCTCCGGTGTGTCGTCGGTGGTGGCGGCGGGCGCCGGCGCGAGCACGGCCGCGGCCGGCGCGGCCGCGGCGGGGGCCGGCGGGATCTCGAGCCAGACCGTCATCATCGCGGCGGGCGCCGTGGCGGCGGGCGTGGCTATCATCCTGCTCGTCACGGGTAGCGAGAACCCGCCGGCGAGCCCGAGCCGCTAGACTCCCCGGGCGGCCGCCGTAGTACGATGCGGGCGTCCCAGCAACCCGGGAGGGCACTCTTGCGGACTCCGCGTCACAGGTCGGTCAGCCAGGAACTCCAGTCGATCAACCGGTCGCTCACCTCGATCGTTCGCACGATCAAACGTCTGGGCCCCGCGCTCGAAGCGGCGGCCCGCGCTTCCGGGACCCCGGCGATCCCCCGGCCCCCGCGGAAGCTCTCGGCCGAGCGACGCGCTGCGCTGCAGCTGCAGGGGCGGTACATCGGGCACGTGCGCAAGCTCAGCCCGAGGCAGAGGGCGCGCGTGAAGAAGCTGCGGTCGGCCAAGGGAGTCCGCGCGGCCATCCGCTTCGCGATGAAGCTGTCGGGCTCGTAGAGGCCCGGCTCCGCGTCGGGGTGAGGCTGCGCGAAACGTGAGCGACAGCGTCGAGGCGACGGGGGTCACCGTCTCCTCGCCCGACTTGCTGCGCGCCGCTCGCGGCGCGCGGACCCTGCAGGCCCTGCTCGAGGCGGCGCTGTGGGCGATCGTGGCCGGCTCCGTGCTGGCCTTCGGCTCGGTTCACGCGTGGGCCTACTCGGCGCTGTGGGTCGCGTGCTTTGCCGCGGCCGGGATCGCGCTGGCGCGCGCGGCGGCGGTCGCGGGCCTGCGGCAGCGCCTCGGCGCGCACCACGTCGCCTTCCACGTGTCGGGGCGGTGGATGGTCGTCGAGCCGCACCCCGCCGACCGGGCGCTCGGCTGGTCGATCGACCTCGGCGAGCCGCCGTTTCCCCGCGGTCCGCTGCTCGTTCCCGGCCTCGCCTTCCTCGCCCTCGCCCTGCTGCAGCTCGCCCCTCTCGCCGGCGGAGAGGTGACGCTCGCCTCCGACGCGACGCAGCGCGGGATCACGTTCGTGCTCGCCTTCCTGCTGCTCCACGAGGCGGCGGCCGCCGCCTTCGCCCGCCGCCCCGCCCGGCGGCGCTTCCGGAGGATGCTGGCCTGGCTCGGCGCCGCGCTCGCCCTCCTGGCGCTCGCGCAGCTCGCGAGCGGGACGCGGCTCGTCTACGGCTTCTTCGCGCCGCTCGAAGGCGGGCAGCCGTACGGCCCGTTCGTCAACCGCAACCACTTCGCGGGCTACATGCTGCTCGTGCTGCCGGTCGCGCTCGGGCTGCTCGCCGACGCGTGGCGGGCCTACAGCCGGCGGGTCGGCGAGGGGCCCAACCCCCGGCGCTCGCTCGTCGGCCTGCAGACGGAGGAAGGGACGCGCCTCGTCTACGCGGCGCTCCCGCCGCTCCTCGCGATCGGGGCGCTCCTCGCGTCGACCTCGCGCGGGGGGATCCTCGCCTTCTTCGCCGCGCTCGCCCTGGCGGCGGCGGGCGTGCGCGCGCGGCGGGGGACGCCGGCCTGGGTGGCGGCGCTCGTCTTCGCGGCGACGGCGCTGACGTGGTTCGGGCTCGAGCGCCTGGAGGTCCGCTTCCTGCACGCTTCGGACGACGCGCCGGGGCGGACGGTGGTATGGCGCGAGTCGATCGAATCGATGCACGGCTCGCGCTGGGCAACGGGCTACGGCTTCAACGCGTTCGCCGAGGCGCTCTCGCGGGTGCCGGCGTGGACACTGCCCGCGGGCGCGACGCCGTGGCCGCGGGCGGTCGAGGCGGCCATGCTCGCCGGGGAGAGGGTGGGCTACCGCGCACCCGGCGACTTGCCGGGCCTGGCGTGGTACCGCGAAGCGCACAACGACTACGTGCAGCTGCTGGTCGAGACCGGCGTGCCGGGTCTGCTGATCGGCCTCTGGGCCGGCCTCGCCGCGCTGGGCGCGGCCCGGCGCGACCCGTGGCTCTTCGCCGCCCTGGCCGGCCTGCTGATGCACGCGTTCGTGGACTTCGACCTGCAGGTCCCGGCGATCCCGGCCCTCTTCGTCGTCCTCGCCGCGCTGCCCGGCCCCAGGGGTCAGATCTTGAAATAGCGCGTCGCCGCACCGCCGGCCGAAAACGCCTCAATCCAAGATCTGACCCCTCTGCGCCGTAGTATGCTCGGTGGCCGTGGCGGGGCCCGAACGTCCGCCTCGTCAAGCTGCCCCGGCAATCCAGGAGGCCGTCATGAGAGTTGTACGCCCTCGTCCCTTCCTCACTCTCCTCGCCCTGGCTTCGGCCGCCCTGGCGGTGGCCGCCGCCTACGAGGCCCCCCGCACCTTCAAGGCCTCCGAGATACTGAAGCCGGCGGAGATCAAGGGGCCGCACTTCCAGGTGGCGCCCGACGTGCCGACCGCGGGCTACCTGCACGTCTTCTCGATCAAGACCGACTTCGGGCCGCTCGAGGCCGAGGGCAAGAGCATGCTGCTCATGCGCGAGCAGGAGGTGGGGTGCCTGGCCCAGCTCGACGACGTGTCGAAGAGCGAGGTGTTCCTGAAGGCGGCGGGCAACTCGGTGCTCAACGTGGGCAAGGGCGTCGCCTCCGTCGTCAACGACCCCGGGGCCACCGCCAAGGGCGTGGGCGGGAGCGTCAAGCGCTTCGGCACGAACCTCGGCCGCAAGGCCAAGCGCACGGGTGACGAGGCGGTGGACGCGGCGACGAAGGACGAGGACGAGAAGAAAGCGGAGGGCTCGGACAAATCCACGACCGAAAAGGCGGCAGCGCCCGGCACCGGGATGGCGTACTCGGTGACCGGGGTGAGCAGGGCCTCGCGGAAGTGGGCGCAGAAGATCGGGGCCGACCCTTACACGACAAACCCGATCCTCAAGAAGGCGCTCGCCGACATCGGAAAGATCGACGCCGCGGGGGGGATCGCCGCGAAGGTCGTGGTGCCGGTCCCGATGGTGGTGAGCAGCACGGCGAAGGTGGGCAACCTCGTGTGGAGCAAGGACCCCGAGGAGCTCCTGAAGATCAACGAGGCGACGTTGAAGGAGATGGGTGTCGGCGCCGACACCCTGAAGCAGCTCTACCTCAGCAAGGGCTTCACGCTCTCGCTGCACACGCGCCTCGCCACGAACCTGCGCGAGGTGAACGTCCCCGGGTGCGGCGACTACGTCGCGACCGCGGCCGAGGCGGGCACCGAGCGCGAGGCCACCTTCTTCGTGGAGAGCGCCGAGCTGCTGGCGCGCTTCCACAAGACGACGCCGGTCGCGGCGATCCTACCCGACTCGCGCGCCCTCGTCGCGAAGACGAAGGACGGGCGGGCGGTGGCGCTCCTCCCGCTCGACTGGGTGAGCTGGACCCAGCCCTACGAGAAGGCGCTCGCCGAGGTCGAGAAGCGCGCGAAGGCGGAGCTCGGCGCCACGAAGCTCGAGCTGCGCATGACGGGGACGATGTCGGCGGCGGCGAAGAAGGAGATGGCCGCGCGCGGCTGGACGGTCGCGGAGAACATGCCCTCGACGCTCGAGGTGGCGAGGGCGAGCGCGGCAGCCCCGACGAAGTAGGCGGATGACGGACCGCGGCGCCGTCCGGACGGTGGCGGCTCTCGCCGGCCTCAACCTGCTGTCCTACCTGGACCGCCAGCTGCTGGTGGCGCTCGCCCCGCTGCTCATGGCCGACCTCGGCCTCTCGCGCGCCGACGTCGGGCTCCTGGTGGGGTTCTCGTTCATCCTGGTGTTCGCGGTCGGCACGCTGATCGTGGGCGCTCTCGCGGACCGTTGGTCGCGACCCCGCCTGATCGCGTGTGGCCTCGGCGTGTGGAGCGCCGCCACCGCGCTCACCGGGGCTGCCGCCGGGTTCGCGTCCCTCGCCGCCTGCCGTGCGCTCGTCGGGGTCGGCGAGGCGACGCTTCCCGCGACCGCCCTCTCCATGCTCGGCGACCGCGTACCCCCGAACCGTCTCGGCGTCGCCAACGGCATCTTCTACGCCGGGGTGCCCGTCGGCTTCGCGGCGAGCTTCGCCCTGGCGGCATTGATCGGCCCGTGGCTCGGGTGGCGGGCGTGCTTCCTGGTGCTCGGGGTGGTCGGCCTCGGGGGGGTCGTGCTCGCGTCGCGCGTGGCCGATTCCCCGCGGCGCGGCGTGGCCGCGCGCGACACAGGGTCCGGCCCCGGAGCGGCCGCCGACGATCTCGTGCGGGCGCTCGTGGCCCGGCCCGCGATCGGCTTCGTCATCCTCGGCGGCACGCTCCTCGTGTACGCGAGCGCGGCTTCGCAGCACACGATCACCTGGCTCGTTCAGGAGCGGGCCTTCCCGTTCGTGCGGGCGGCCCTCCTCTCGGCCATCGTGAGCCTCACCGCGGGCCTGGCGGGCAGTGTGGTGATCGGCCTCGTCACCGACCATGCGCGGCGACGCCACCCCGGGGCGAGGCTCGTCGCCCTCGCCGCTCTCGGGCCGATCGGCCTCGCCGCCGCCGCGCTCTTCTACGGCCTTCCCCCGGCGTCGGCCTTCTTCTTCCCGTGCTGGTGGCTGGCCCAGGCGTGGCTCCTGGGCTGGTACGGGCCCCTCGTCGCCGCGATCGACGAGATGTCGCCGGCGGGCCTGCGGGCGACGGTCATCGGCTTCAGCCTGCTGATCGTGAACGTGCTCGGGGTGGCGACCGGGCCGTACGTCACCGGCCTCGTCGGCGACCGGGTGGGCCTGACCGTCGGCCTGTCCTGGAGCCTCGTCCCCGCCGTCGCCGGCCTCGTCGTCCTGGCCCTCGTCGGCCTCGCGCAGCTGCGGCACCCCGGGGGGGTCAGATCTTGAATCTGCTCATCCGGCGCCTTGAAACGCCTCGATTCAAGATCTGACCCCCATGTCGTCCCCGTGCTAGGCTGCGCCGAGACCAGCCGCAGGAGGGTGTGATGGACCGCAGCCGCCGCATCCGGAAGTTCGTGAAGCCCTACCGTGTCGACGACGGCCGGACGTTCCGGCTGAAGGACCACGACCCCGGGGACTCCAACGGCCTCGACTCGAAGGAGGAGGCGGAGAAGCTCCTCGCGAAGGGCGTCGAGCGCCTCGCCGAGCTGCAGGAGAAGCTTTACGCGCAGGACAAGTGGGCGGTGCTGCTCATCTTCCAGGCGATGGACGCGGCCGGGAAGGACGGCGCGATCAAGCACGTCATGTCCGGCATCAACCCCCAGGGCTGCCAGGTGTACTCGTTCAAGGCTCCCACCTCGGAGGAGCTGGACCACGACTTCCTCTGGCGGACGGCGAAGAGCCTGCCCGAGCGCGGCCGCATCGGCATCTTCAACCGCTCGTACTACGAGGAGGTGCTGGTCGTCCGGGTGCACCCGGAGATCCTCCAGAAGCAGAAGCTGCCGGAGGTGCTGCTGACGAAGCGCATCTGGAAGGAGCGCCACGAGGACATCGCCGCGCACGAGCGCTACCTCGCGCGCAACGGGGTGCTGATCCGCAAGTTCTTCCTGAACGTCTCGAAGGCCGAGCAGAAGAAGCGCTTTCTGGAGCGGCTCGACCGGGCGGACAAGAACTGGAAGTTCTCGGTCGCGGACGCGATGGAGCGCGGCCACTGGAAGGAGTACATGGCGGCCTACGAGGACATGATCCGCAGCACGGCGGCGCCCCACGCCCCGTGGATCGTGGTGCCGGCGGACAGGAAGTGGTTCGCGCGGCTCGTGGTGGCGGCGGCGGTGGCGGACGCCATGGAGGAGCTGGACGTCGAGTTCCCCGAGGTCACCCCGGCCCAGAAGAAGGAGCTGGCCGAGGCCAGGAAGGCCCTCGAGAGCGAGTAGCGCCCCGGGGGGGCGATGTCACCCCTCTCTGAAGCGGCACCCCCTTGTCAAGGATTTCGTGTGTTGAGTTGGTCGTAGGTTCCTGCGAGTGACCTCACCCTTCTCTTCGCGCTCTTGGGTGGCAGCACATGGCCGCCGGCGCACAGTGGGGGCATCCGATGGCACGGGGCGCAATCTGACGAGCGGCCCTCCGTATGGGCGGACCAGGGATGACATCGCGCTCACCGGCCGTGTTCTCACAGCAGGATCCTCGGGTTCCTCGACTGGGTTCATGACGTTCGTGGGCTCAGGCGACCGCCTTCTGCGACCGACGAGGGGCAGCGGTGAGCCGAGTAGGGTCGTACGGCTTGTTGTCTCGGAGCATGGCGTAGAGGATGCCGCCCAGACGGCGGGCGAGAGCGACGACGGCGATTTTCTTGCCACGTCGGACGGCGATCTGGAGCGCCCAGTTTCGCACCTCGACGGTGTCGACCCGGGGGCGGTTCAAGATCGACCAGCTGGCTTCGATCAGCAGCCAGCGCACGCGCGAGTCGCCACGCTTGGTGATGCCTTCCTTGATCCTCCGCTCGCTCGAGCTCCACTCGCTCGGCACCAGGCCGATGTAGCTCTCGACCTTGTGCGCCTTCGGGAAGCGGGCCACGTCGTCGATCAGCGCCACGAATGCCGTCGAAGTCAGGACGCCGATCATCGGAGCCGTCTGCAGCAGGCGCACTCGGGGATCCTCCTTGCCCAGCGCGGCCATCTCCCGATCGAGCTTGGTGAGCTGCTCGTTCAGCGGATCCATCAACGCCAGCAGCGGCGCGATGAGCTCCCGGAGCTCCCGCGGCAGATCGAGATCTCTCACCCGGTCCCCGAAAGTTTCCGCCGAGCCACTGGGGACGTGGCATCCCTCCCGCCTCAGCAGTGCCCTCGCGACGTTGATCCACCGAGTCCGCGCTCTCACCAGAGCGCCCCGCAACCCGTGCTGCGCGATCACCCGCCGATGAGGGTCCGAACGACGGTGGGCGCGGCGGAAGACTCCGAGACGGTTCGCTTCGAACAGAGCATCCGCATCCCGTCCGTCCGTCTTCACCCGGCGGTTGCGCTCCCCGTACATCGCCGCGTAGTTCGGGTCGGCCACCACCACCTCGTGGCCCAGGCTCTCGAGGTGGCGCGCCACCCACTCCGACTCCGTGCTCGACTCGATCAGAACCCGGCAGGCGAGGCGGCCCGAGAAAAGCCGGGTCAGGTTCGGCCGGTCCAGACGAAACCGTCGAAGCACCTTCTTGCCCTCCGGGCCCAGCTCGCACAACACACTGTTCGGACGACCCAGGTCTATGGCAACATGCTCCATGGCTAGCCCTCTTCCTGCGCCTTCGAGCGCGTGTTTCACTTGTGGGGCAAGCTTGCCACCACGTGAGGGCTAGCCGCTTCATCCCATCTGAGGAGCTCCATTCCTACCGTGCGACGAGGGGTCCACCGTCGGGCCGGCGGATCCCTCCTCGCTCGGCCTCACGAAGCTCGTCGGGATGACAACGACAGGTCATTGCTCAAGGCGACCCGCGTTTCACGCGGGTCGTGACTCGGGATGACGCGAGTCGTCGCGTAAGATCAGTCGGTGAGCCAGGCGGAAGGCGAGAAGGAGGCGGGCGACTCGTCCGCCGGGGCGCCACCCGTCGCCCGGCGGCGCTCTCCGCTCCGGCGCGTGCTCCGCGCCCTCCTCGGCCTCGCCCTCCTTGCGGTCCTGCTCGCTGCTCTCGCCCTCGCGTTCCTGCACACGCCGCCGGGCCGCAGCGCGGCGCGGGTCCTCGTCCAGGCCTGGGCCTCGCGCGCGATCGGCCGTCCGCTGACCATCGGGTCGCTCGACGTGCGGCTCTGGAAGGGCGAGGCGAGCGCAGCGGCGGTGAGCCTGCGGTTCGAAGGGACCACGGTCGACGTGCCGCGGGTCGAAGTCGACTGGTCGTCGAAGGCCGGGGCCCACGTGCGCCTCGTCCGCCCGATCGTCGTGGCGCGCGACACCGGCGAGCCGAAGCCGAAGGAGCCGGCCACCGGCCTCGCGGCGCAGCCGTGGCGGGCGCTGGAGAGGCTCGGAGAGGCCGAGGTGGTCGAGGGGCGGCTCGAGCTGCGCGACGCGAAAGGCGCACCCTGGCTCGTGCTGGGGCGCCTCGACGCGGAGATGAAGACCGAAGGCGGGCGGCGAGCGCTCTCCGTCCGGATCACGGACGCGGCCCTCGGGTGGCCGGACGGCGGCCTGCGCATGAAGCCGGCCTCGGCCGAGGCCGCGATCGCGCTCGATCGTGGCCGGCTCGTCGTCGAGCGGGCGCGGATCTCGGTCGAGGGTTCCTCCCTCGAGCTGCACGGCGGCCTGGATCGGATTTCGCCCCTGACCGCGACCGCCTCGGGGCGGGTCGTCCTCGATGGCGCGCTCGTGGGCTCGTTTTCACCCGGCACCCCCGTGTCGGGCCGGATCGAGACCGACGCCGACCTGCAAGTGGCGAACGACGTCGTCACCGGCACGCTCGGCGCCTCGTCTCCGGCGCTCACGGTCATGGGCGTCGGGCCCTGGGCCGTGAACGGCCGCGGCCACCTCGAGGGGCCGCGGCTCGTCCTCGAGTCGCTCGAGGCGGGAGGATTCGGAGGGAGGCTCGTGGCCGACGGCCCGCTGGCGCTCGTCCCGTCCGCGCTCACCGACCTGCGGGTGCGGGCCGAGGGCCTCGACGTCGCCGCGCTCCTCCGCGTGCTGGCGCCGGAGAAGGTGCTTGTGGCGGGGCGAGCGGACGCGACGCTGCGCTGGGCAACCACCGGCTGGGACGTCGGGGCGGCTCGGGGGGAGGGCCGGGTGTCGCTGCGGCCCCCGACGGAGCCGCCGGCCAGGCCGAGCCTCGGGATCTCCGGCTCCGGCCGGGTGCAGGTCGCGGGCCGCAGCCTCGCCCTCGAGGGCGCGCGCCTGGAGGCGCACGGGGCCTCGATCGCCGGCGACGCACGGCTCGCGGGGGGCCAGGTGAGCGGGACGTGGAGCGCGACGCTGCCCGTAACGTCGATCGACCCGCTGCTGGCCGACCTCGGGGTCGAGGGCCTGGTGCCGGAAGGGTACGCCGGGCAGCTCCTCGCGGAGGGCGACCTCTCCGGTGCCCTGAAGGCGCCGGAGGCGAGCGCTTCGGTCCGGAGCGAGGGGCTGGCCGTCCGCGATCGGCCCTGCGCCCTCGAGGCGCAGGCTCGCTACGCGGCGGGCCGCCTCGCCCTCGCTCCGCTCGCGATCCGCTCGGGCAAGGGCCAGGCGACGTTCACGGGGTCGCTTCCGGTGCTCGCCGGCGCCGGGGACTGGGACTTGCGGGGCGAAGCCGAGTCGCTGGAGCTCGCCCCGGTCCTGGCCGCTCTCGGCATCGCGGCGCGCGGTCCCGCGACGGGAGAGCTTCGCGTCCTGGGGCCGAGGGGCGCGCCTGCCGTACGCGCGCGGCTCGAGGCCAAGGTCGCGCTCGAGGGCAGCGAAGAGACGGCCGCGATCGCGCTCGAGGGAGCGGGCGAGGGGACGCGACTGGTGCTGGACCGCTTCGAGGCCGACCTCGCCGGCGGCCGTGTCGAGGGCTCGGGCTCGTACGACCGGGCGAGCGGCGGCCTCGAGGCGAAGGCGACGGCGAGCGGCCTCGAGTGGGCGCGGCTGCCGCGGCTGCCGGCCGCCGTCCGCCGCCTCGGCGGGAAGCTCGCCGCGGACGTCACGCTCGGCGGCACGTCGTCACACCCCTCCGGCGAGGCTCACGCCACGCTCGCCGAGGCGACGCTCGACGGCTCGCCCCTGCCGCCGCTCGCGCTCGAGGCGCGCGCCGACGGGCGCCGGTTCGAGCTCGTCGGGCGCGCGGGGGACACGGCGTTCCTGAAGGGCGGAGGCCCTCTCGAAGGCGACTGGCCCGTCCGCCTCAACATCGACACCGAAGCCCTTCCCGTGCCGGCGATCCTCGAGGCGTTTCCCCTCGCCCGCCAGAATCAGGTGACGCTGACCGCTCAGGGCACGGTGGCCGTCGACGTGGCCCTCCGCGAGCCGAAGCGCCTCCGCTACTCGGCCGAGGCGCTCCGTGCCGCCGGGAAGGTCCGCTCGGTCGAGTGGAAGACGGAGCCCTTCCGCTTCGAGGGCGACGCCGACGCGCTCTCGCTCGGCGGGCTGCGCCTCACGGCCCCGGGCACGACGCTCGCGGTGGACGGGCGCCTTGCGCTCTCGCCCTCCGCCGTGTCCGACCTCGCCCTGGAAGCGAACGTTCACCTCGACGACCTCGACGCCGCCCTGCCCGAGCAGCGCCTCGCCGGGGACGCGGCCCTGCGGCTGCGCGTCGCGGGCACCGGCGCGGAGCCCGAGATCACCGGGACCGCCACGATCGACGACGCGCGCGGCCGCTGGGAAGGGACGCGGTGGAGCCGCCTCGTGATGCGCGCGCGCTTCCTGGGGCGCGAGGCGGAGGTCGAGGAGCTCTCGGCGCGCGTCCTCGGCGGCAGCCTGAGCGCGCGGGGCCGGCTGCCCCTGCGCGCGCTCGACGCCGGCGTCGCGGCACGCCTGTCCTTCGAGGCGAAGGACGTGGACCTCGCCCGCATGCTCGATGCGGACCTGCGGCAGGAGGCGGGAGCGAGCTTCCTGGTGTCCGTCGAGGGCGACATCGAGGCGGGCGCGCCCACGGTCGCCGCGATGCACGGTCGGGGCCAGGTGGTGAGGCTCGAGTCGAAGTCGCCCGAGGGGACGGTCGCTCTCGACGCACCCGCCGAGTGGCGGCTCGAGAACGGCCGGCTGGAGCTTTCCCCCCTGCGGCTCACCGGTCCGCTCGGCACGCTGGAGGCGCGGGCCGAGGCGCACCTCGCCGGCGGCCCCGCGAGCGGATCGGCCCGGGTGAACGGGCCCTTCGACCTGCGCTTCCTGAGCCCGTTCGTGCCGGACACGACGATCTCCGGTCCCGCCCGGATCGACGCACGTGCGACCTGGGGAGACGGCGGCCTGCGCCTCGATGGCAGCCTGAAGGTGGAGAACGCGCGGGTGGTGCTCGAGGAGCTGGCCTTCGCGCTCTCGAAGCTCGACGGCGAGGTGCGTTTCGAAGGCGACCGGGTGGCGCTCGAGGCGACGGCGGCCTCGGGCGACGGAAAGCTCCACGCGCACGGCGGGATGAAGCTCGGTCCGGCCTTCTTCGGTCCCGCCGAGGTGACGCTCGAGGCCGAGCGGATCCCGATCAACTACCCCGAGGGCTTCCGCGGGCGGGCGAGCGGGACGATCCGGCTCGCCGGCGACCCCGAGAGCGCCTACATCATCTCCGGGAACATCGGCCTCCGGCAGGGCTACTACACCGCCGAGTTCGACGCCGGCACCCAGTCCCTGGGCCGACTCGACTGGCAGCTCGCTTCCCTGCGCGGCGGCACGATCGGCGAGATGCTGCCGCTCGACGTGGACGTGCGGCTCGAGGACCCTCTGCGCATCCGGAACAGCCGCGCGAGGCTGACCGTGCTCGGCTCGTTGACCGCCTCGGGCACCGTGGCCCAGCCCACGGCGACGGGCCAGGTGAGCTTCGGCGAGGGCGGCAGGCTCACGCTGTCCCGGGCCGAAGTGCGCATCTCCCGGGGCCTCGTGGAGCTGAACGGCTACCCCGCCGGCAACCCCGAGCTGGAACTCCAGGGCGCGACCCGGGTGGGCGGGGTGGGGATAAACGTCCAGGCGCGGGGCACGGTCGAAGACCTCGAGCTCACCCTCACCTCGCCCGACCGCCCGGACCTGTCGCAGACCGACCTCGTGACCCTCCTCCTCACCGGGCGCACCGCTTCCGCCGCGGCGTCGGAGGGCGGGGTGATCGTGGCGGAGGAGCTCGCCTCCGCCCTCGGCGGCGTCCTGCAGAAGGGCGTCGGCGAGAGCCTCATGATCGACGTCTCCCCCGACCGCTCGCTGCTCGCCGACGACACCGACCCCACCCAGCGGTTCAACGTCGGCCACCGCCTGGCCGACAACCTCTTCGTGATGTACTCGACCGCGCTCGACGGGACCGAGCAGCGGTGGATCCTCGACTTCAACCCCGGCCGGGGGCGCTTCCGCATCCGCTTCATCGACGAGAAGGATCAGAGCCTGTCCGTCGAGGTCACCGACCGGCTCTCCTTCGACCTCTGGAACCGGGGGCGCCGGAAGGCCGCGCGGCAGCGGCGCGAGATCGCCCGCCTCGCCGCCCTGCGGTTCGAGGGCACGCTGCCGGTCCCGGAGGACGACCTGCGGAAGGCCGCGAAGCTCCGGACGGGGCGGCGGCACGGCGCCGTGCAGCGCGAGGAGGCGGGCGAGCGGGTCCGGGCGGAGCTCGGGAAGAAGGGCTGGCCGGGGGCCACGGTGGACGTGGAGTCGGTGCCGGCGGGATCCCGCTCGGTGGATCTCGTCCTGCGGGTGACGCCGGGGCAGCACGTCTCCTTCCGCTGGTCGGGCGACCCGATCGGCGAGAAGGAACGGCGGGCCGCGGAGGCGGCGTGGCCTTCCTACGCCTCGCCGGAGATCGCGGGAGCGACGGTGGCGCGCGCCGCGCTCGTGCCCCTGCAGGCGCGGGGCCACTACGCGGCAGGGGTGGTGTCCGAGGTGCACGTTACCGGGGACGATGTCGATGTCGAGCTGCGAGTGACGCTCGGTGCTGCGGGCCCGGGGGTGCGGCTCGAGTTCGACGGCAACGAAGCACTCGACGACCGCGCGCTCTCCGCCGCCCTGCCGAAGCCGGGCTCGCTGCCGTTCTTCGAGGCGCTGAACGGCCGGAGCAGCGGCCTCACCAACCCGCTGCGGCTCGCCTACGCGCGCGCCGGATACGTGGACGCCCGGGTGCTGCCGCCGCGATCCGAGATCGACGCGGCGAGCGGCGAGCTGGTGGTCACGTTCCCGGTCCGGGAGCGCCGCGTCTCGCCGGTCGCCAGGATCGAGCTGCCCGACGAGATCGTGGCCGCCGGGGCCTCCGGCCCCAAGCTCGCCCTGAAGGCGGGGGTCCCGTTCGACGTGTCCGCCTACGTGGCCGACCGCGACGCGATCGGCGCCTGGTACCGCCGGGAAGGGTGGCCGGACGTGCGCCTCGCGGCCTTCCTCGAGCCGGGCCCCGACGGCGTGTCGGTCCGCTTCAAGGCCCAGCCGGGCCCGCGCCCGCGAGTGGGCACGGTGCGAGTCACCTCGGACGGGCCGGTGCAAGAGAGGATCGTGAGCCGGGCGGTGACCCTCGAGCCGGGCGACCTCGTCCGGCCGGCCGCCCTCGCGGAGAGCCGCGAGCGGCTCGCCGAGGTCGGCGTCTTCCGCTCGGTCGAGGTCCGCCCCAAGCCGCGCGAGGGCGAGCCGGAGATCCGGGACATCGAGGTGGACCTGACTACGGTGCCGGACGTCACGGTGGAGTACGGC
Organism: uncultured Acidobacteriota bacterium; assembly: GCA_963697835.1. GTDB lineage: Bacteria > Acidobacteriota > Vicinamibacteria > Fen-336 > Fen-336 > DATBSL01. Next base: position 195,861 of record CAVOPG010000006.1, read on the forward strand.
GTCAAGTACAGCACCGAGGGCTCGGGGGGCGCGGGCGACGCGCCGTCGTCCCCGAACGGGGGCCGGCTGCAGTTCGCGGGCGCCGCCGAGCTCGCGAACCCCTTCGGCTGGGGCTGGCGCTTGCGCGGGTACTCGTTCCTCACCACGAATCGGCAGACCTACGGGCTGAACCTCGACGCGGCCACCCTGTTCGGCCTGCGGCTCCGCACGCAGCTCCTCCTCTACGACGACAACGACCAGGACGACGTGATCTCCTCGCTCGCCAGCCACGTCAAGGGGTTCACCCTCCAGCAGTCGCGGGCGCTCCGCCGCGACCTGACGTCCCGGCGGTGGCACGACCGGCTCCGCCTCCAGTGGGGCTACACCTTCAAGGACATCGTGTACGTCGAGAACGCGACGAACAACGTGTTCCTCGCCGGGAACCGCGCCTTCGTGAGCCTGTCGCTGATCGGCGACGCGCGCGACAGCCTGACCGACCCGCACCACGGCGTCTTCTGGACGGCGACCAGCGAGTTCTCGCGCCGCGCCCTCGGGTCCGACGCCGACTACGTCCGGCTCTACGGCCAGCTCTTCGGGTACGTGGGCCTGGGGCCGGCGGTGTGGGCACAGGGCGTCCGCCTGGGGGCGGTGCCGGGCACGGACCCGCTGCTGCTCATCGAGAACCGCTTCCGCGCCGGCGGCCCCACGACCGTTCGCGGCTTCGACCAGAACGCTCTCGGCCCGCTCACGCCCGAGGGCGACTCGCTCGGCGGGCAGGCGGTGGTGGTGCTCAACGAGGAGCTGCGCTTCCCGATCTGGAAGCGACTGCAGGGCGGCGTCTTCTGGGATGCGGGCAACGTCTGGCTGACGTCGGGCGGTCTCGCCCCCGGGGACCTGCGCCAGAGCGTCGGCGCGGGCCTGCGGTTCATGTTCCCGTTCGGGCCGATCCGCCTGGAGTACGCGTGGGTGGTGAAGCCGAAGGAGGGCGAGCCGAAGGGCCGGTTCGTCTTCGGCCTCGGCCACGCGTTCTGATGTCATCCCGAGTCACGCGACTCGGGGCCGCTGGGACTCGGTGGATCGCGGGCCGCCGATCTCCTCGCGGAGGATGGCGGCCAGCCGCCGGCGGAGCCGCAGGAGAGTCACGCGGACCGCGGATTCGCCGACGCCCCACTCCGCGGCGATCCGCCCGATGCGCGTCGGCGTGTGCTCGCCGACCAGGCGGTTCTCCAGGCGCGCGAAGCGCTCGGCGCGCCCCGCCGCCTCGAACTCCGCCCGCAGCGCGTTGACCGCGCGCGCCAGCGTCTCTCCGGCGCGCTGCCGCTCGAGGAGCACCTCCGGGGTCAGGGCATCGGCCGGCTCGGCGAGGGGGCTTCGCTGCCCGCCCCCGTCGTCGAGGGAGAGCGGAGCTCGGCCGCCTCCCCGCTTGGCCGCCCGTTCGCGGTCTCGCTCGTTCGACAGGAAGTGCCGCACCGAGGTCCACAGGAACGGGCGCAGGCAGCCCCGCCACGATCGCACGTCCTCCAAGTAGTCCTTCTCCAGGAAGCGGGTGAAGTAGGCCTGGGTCAGGTCCTCGGCGTCGGCGGTGCTGTACCCCTGGCGGCGGACGAGCCCGTAGACCGGGCGCCACGAGGCGTCGCAGAAGGCCGCGAGGGCCTCGCGGGCGACGGCCCCGTCGCCCGCCCTCGCGCTCCGGACGAGCGCGCAGCAGCGGGTCGCCGAGCAGGAAGTTGCCGAGCAGGAGGACTCCCGCGGGCAGGACACGCGTTCTCTGTCTCCCATCGCTCCTCCCTTCCGACGGCCCACGGCGGGCTCTTCGCCCCGCGGGCCCGTGCGGTGGAACGGCGTGAATCGGCCGGAGGGCTCTCGAAGCGACTATGAGGGCGGGCGGGCGTGGCTCGGCGAGCGGTTGTGACACTGTCTGGGCTGTCACTGTGACAGTTGGCGGACTGTCACAAGGGGGCGCTCAGTAGTGCTGGCGGAGGAAGTTGGCGCCGAAAACGAGGGTCTCGCGCCAGGCACTGTCGGCCGCGGCGTCGAACTGCGGGTCGTGTGCCCGCGCCGTGTCGACGAGGCAGTCGATCCAGAGGTCGTAGAGCCCGGGCCTGATGTCCATGCCCTGGCGGCTGTGCCGGGCCGCGAGCGAGGGCAGCGCCCCGCGGGCGAGGCTGTTCTCCTCACCCTGCACGGCGTTGGCGACCACGTAGAGCGAGTCCTCGAGGACCCGCGCCTGGCGCTTCATGTCCGTGTTCCGGAACTTCTCGCGGACCTCCTCCGAGGAGCTCATGAATCGCTCGTAGAAGGAGTCCAGGAAGCCGGGCGCGGCGAGGCAGCGCCTCAGGCTGGCGAGGAACGTCTCGACAGAAGGGGAAGCCACACCCGGATGATAGCGCGGCTCCGGTCAGTCCCGGGGCTTCTCCCCCGCCCGGTGCATGTCCTCGCTGGCCCGCCGGAGCGCTTCCGCGGCGACGCGCATGGCGTCGCGAACCTGCTCGGCGGCCCGCCGGGCGGCGTCGGCCGAGAGCTGCCCGATCTCTCGCGTCTCCTCGGCGGTGGGCCGGGCGTACTCGGCGAGGGCCCGCGCCTTCTCGGCGAGAGCGCGCATCTCCTCGTGCGGGATGCGGATCTCGCGTGCCGCCGCCTGGAGCCGCACCCTGGCCTCCGCCATGCGTCGTGCCGCCTCGGCGGTCTTCTCGCCGCTCTTTCCCGCCTCGGCGCGGAAGTCCGCGCTCACCGACTCCGCGAGCTCCTGCGCCGCCTTCTGCAAGTCCTCGCCCAGCCGCTCCATCTCGGCCTGGTCGGGCTGGATCTTCGCGGCGAGAGCCCCTATCTCGGTCTCGAGCTTCTTCATCTCCGCCTCGTGCAGGCGCGTGCTCTCGGCGATCCGCTGGCTGAGCTCCTCGATCCGCAGCTGGGCCTCGGCCTCCGGTGCCGCCTGGGCCTTCGGTGCGGGGTGCGGCCTGCCGGCTGCGGGCCGGGCCTCCGGTGCGGGCCGGGCCTCCGGCGCGGGCCGGGCCTCCGGCGCGGGCCGGGCGGCCGGCGCCACCTGTGGTTCCTGCGGTACTGCGCTGCCCGAGACGACCGGCGTGACGAGCGCGGTGGCCAGCACGGCGGCGGCGGCGGCGGGCAGCAGGATGCGGCGGGGACGCTCGAGGGCGCGGGCGGGGTCCATGAGTCTCTCCACTCGGTGGCCGAGGCGGCTGCGGGCGCTGAGCGCGCCGGCGGCCGCCACGGGAAGAAGGGAACGCTCGCCGAGCGTCCACGACGCGACGCTCACGAGCGAGCGGGCGAGCCCGAGGGGCCGGCCGGAAGCGGCGACCGCGAGGTCGTCGCTGAGGCACTCGGCCAGGTCCTGCAGGCGGAGGCGCGCCCAGGCGTTGAGGGGCTGCAGAGGCGCCACCGCCTCGGCGAGTCGGGCGAGGAGGATCCACGCGGGGTCGCGCCGCGCCACGTGGGCGAGCTCGTGGGCGCAGAGGGCCGCTTGCTCGTCGGCGCAGAGCTCGGCCACCGCCCGCGTGGGCAGGCAGACCTCGGGCCGCAGGACGCCCGTCGCGAGCGGGGCCGAGAGTCGCGGCGCCGCGGTCAGCCGGACGGGACGGCGCAGGCCGAGCGCCCGGCCCAGCAGCGCCGCTTCCGGGGCGAGCTCGCCGGCGGCGATCGCCCGGCGGCCGTGCAGGAGCCGTCGCAGTCGCACGGCTGCCACCGCCAGGCGGGCGAGCGCCAGGGCCCCGAGGGCCGCCCACGCGAGCACGAGCCCGGTCCTCCAGCGCAAGGCGGCGGCGTCGACGGCCGCCCGCGCCCACGCCGGAACGTCCGACGTGACGACCAAGCGCCCTTCCCAGCGGTGGGGAGCGGCCGGGCGGCCAGGCCCGGCGAGCGCCGCCGGCCCTCGCACGGCCGTGACCGCCGGGCGTGGGTCGGGCAGGGCGAGCGCGCCGCCGACCGGACGCACGTCGAGCCCGACCTGCAGGCCGGCCGTCACGAACCCGCCGACGAGCGCCGCGCGAAGCAGGGCCTCCTGCAGCGCCAGCCGCCGCTCGCGAAGGGCGAGACGAGCGAGTCCCGCCGCCCCGAGGAGCAGGGTGCTGTGGACGAGGTACGTGAGCAGCCAGCGGACGAGCGGCTCCATCACCCTCTCCCCCGCTTCCGCCCGCGGCCCACGCGCCGTCGCAGGTCGGAGAGCTCGCCGGTCGCGATCTCGTGCTCGGACACCAGGTGGGCCACGAGCGCCTTGGGGTCGCCCCCGAAGAGGCGCTCCACCAGCTCGCCCACCATCGAGCGGCGAACCTGGTCCTCGCTGACCGTGGGACGGTAGACGAACTGCCGGCCCTCGGCCCGATGGGTGACGACGCCCTTGTCCTCCATCTTGTGGAGCATCGTCGCGATGGTGGTCGGGGCGAGGCCGCGCTCTTCGCGGAGCGCCTCGTGCACGTCGGCGGCGGTCGCCTCGTCCCGCTCCCAGAGGACGGCCATGATCGCGTGCTGCAGGTCGCCGAGGGTGGGGCGCGGCATCGTGGGCTCCCTCTTTCAACTACCAAGGTAGAACTACCATGGTAGTTTGTCAAGCGGCTTACGCCGTCCCTGGACTTGAGACGTTTCCGGACGCCTGAAGGTTCGTCGTGTGGGCGTGGTCACAGGGCCGAACGCGCCGCCGTGCTAGTATCCGTCGACCGGTGCGTCCCTCCCGCACGGGCCGTGCAAAGCAATGCCGCCCGAGATCCCCAGCGACGACCCGAACTTCGAGAAGCGGCGCCACCCGCGCGTCGACTTCTTCCAGGAGGTCGTCTGCGAGAGCGGCGGGGTCGAGGCCCGCAGCCAGGTGGCGGACATCAGCGTGGGAGGCATGTTCATCGACTTGCCCCGCCCCCCGTTCCCCAGGGGGACACGCGTCACCGCCCGCTTCGCGCTCCGCGCCGACGAGCCGCGGATGGTCGTCGATGCCGACGTGCACTACGTGCAGGAGTGGATCGGGATGGGTATCCGCTTCGTGGACCTCTGGGACCCGGACCGGGACTGGATCGCCGCCTTCGTCGAGGAGATCACCGGCCGGAAGGGGATGGGTGGGCCTCCCCTCCGCAAGAGCGCGCGGGTCTTCGTGGAGGTGCCGATCCGGGTGCGGGGCGCGCGCCGGAACGGCCCCGCCTTCGACGAGCGCACCTGCATCGTCACTTTGAGCAAGCACGGGGCCTGCCTCGTCTCCGGGAACCACCTGGACGTGGGGATGAAGCTCCTCCTCGAGACCTCGCGCGGGGTCGAGTTCAGGAGCAACGTGGTCTGGGTCGGGAGCGCCAGCCGCAACGGGAGTCAGGTCGGCGTCCAGTGCCGCGGGCTGGCCCAGTCGCTGGGCTTCCAGTTCCCCTAGTCACCCCGACGGCGGACCCCTCGCACGCCGGCCCGACCGAACGTGCTCGGGGTGACACGCGGCGAACGTTCGACTCATTGACTCCGCGAGCAGGCTCTGGGATACAGGACCGGGAGGCGCTCATGGGCAGGCGGAGCTTCTTCAGGCAGCTGGGCGGCTTCGGCCTGGCGGCGGTGGCCGCGCCCGACGATTGGGTTCTCGCATCGGCTCGCTCCGCACCTGCGAGCCCCCTGGGCCTGCACCCCTTCATCGAGGCGCACCCGGAGGCCGTCTTCATCCGCCGGACGAAGGTCGCCAAGAAGACCGACGCCGAGGCGATCCGGCGCGAGGCCCTGGCCCTCGCGCGCCAGGTCTTCGCGCTCCGGAAGGGCCCCGGCCTCCCCCTCACCCAGACCGTAGCGATCAAGCCGAACCTCACGTCGACGAAGAAAACCGGCCTCCTCCACGCGATCATCACCGACACCTACGCCGTCGAAGGCCTCGTCGACGGCCTGAAGGAGCTCGGCGTCGACGCGGGTTCCATCTTCGTCCGTGAGGGCCTGCACCCGGAGCAGCCCACCACCGGCTACCCCGAGCTCGCCCGCCGGGCCGGCATCCACTACGGGGACGACGTCGCCCGGACGCCGACGACCAGGGAGTGCCCCGACGGCGTCGTCTTCCGGCGCACGAAGTACCTCGGCCCGTTCGCCTACGCGGACACCTTCCTGATCAACGTCGCCAAGCACAAGACCCACTCGATGGGGCTGACCCTCTGCGTGAAGAACCTGCAGGGCACGAACGTCCCGCCCTACATCCGCTTCTGCGGCGGGCTCAACCCGGCGCTCGCCGCGGACTTCCAGCCCGACGCCGAGCGGCACGTGAACGCCCTCTACGAGAGACACCTGAAGGCCGGGCTGCCGCGGTGGGAGACCGCGAAGGGCGCGTGGATGGAGATGTGGGCCCAGCGCACGATCGACCACTACGCGCTCATCCAGCCGAGCGTGGGCCTGCACGTGATCGAGGGCATCTACGCCCAGAACGGGGACGGGTTCGACGGCGGGCCGGGACCGAGCGGCCTGCCGGAAGTCTTCATGACGAACGTCCTGGTGTTCGGCAAGGACGCGTTCCGCGTGGACATCGTCGGGCACTGGCTGGGCGGCCACGAGCCCGGCAACTTCGGCCTCTTCCACCTCGGGAAGGAGCGCGGGGTCACGACCGCCCTCGACCCGAAGAACATACCGGTCTACGCGTGGGAGGACGACGGGCCCCGGCTCACCCCGCTCGACCGCTTCGATCGCGTTCCGCTCGCGACACCCTACCTCGAGAGGCCGGGCGAAGAGCACTTCCACCTCTGCAACGAGCCCTTCGCGTATCCCGCGGAGCCGAAGGCCGCGTGCCTTTCGGGCGGTGAAAGGCCGAGCCTGCGCGCGCTCGGCCAGGGCCCGTCGTCGCCGGGCCGGGCGTCGCTCGTCGCCGAGTACGGACTCCCCGCCGACGGGCCCGCCTCGCTCGAGATCTACGACTCGTCAGGCGAGCGCGTCGGCGTCCTGGCGCAGGGCCGCCTGCCCCGCGGCGTGCACACGAGCGCGTGGCGGCCCGGGCGGCCGGGGACCTACTGGTGGCGGCTCCGGGCCGAGGGCCTCGACCTGTTGCGGCCGGCCACTCCGCGCGCCTGAAGCACCTGTCACCCCTCTGAGAAGCCCGGTCCTGCGATGCGAAGAGGGTCCTCAGTTTCGGCGGATCCCTCGGAACTGGTGAGCGGCTATGAAGAAACCCGGCCGCGGGCTGGCGACATCGTCACGCTCGGGGCGCCTGATGCCGGCCGGGCGGGCCCGACCGGTGTGATCGTCCTTGCTCCCGGCGACCGGCGGGCCGGTGGCGACCCGACGCTCGCTCGGCCGACGGTCGTCACGGCGACGGAGACGGCGTGGGCTTCAACGGACGGGTCCCCGGGCGGCGATGCCGAGCGATGGCTTCCCGGCCGTAGTCGACCTCGGCGAGGTAACCGTTGTGGCATCGACACGCGAGGGTGACATTGGCGACCGAGTGGTCACCGCCTCGGCCGAACGGGTGGCGGTGGTGGAACTGGAGCCTCTGGCGCGCCGTGCAACGTCTCCCCTGTTCGTCCTCGTAGCGGCATCGGCCTCCGTCCCGCAAGTACACGGCCCGCTTCACCGCGGCCGGGATCCGGCGCGTCCTGGGGGATGTTTCGCTCTGCGAGAGAGTCTTCCTCGGCGCCCGGGTCTGGGCGAAACGCCGAGCCTCGAGCCTCTGGAGCTTCTCGGTGACGGCTTGCTCGACGATCGCGGCCAGGTCGCCGTCGGGCACCGAGGGGCGCATGAGGGCCCGTAGTCGCTCGAGCTTGTCGCAAAGCTCGGCGGAGGCGGTGAACTGGACCTTGTAGCGGGCCGCCCCGAGGGGCTCGACCACCGCGAGCCGAGACCCCGGGAGCGCTGCCGCTCCGCGCGGACGGAGCTCGAACCCGGCCGCCGCACCTCCATCCAGACGCAGTTCGGGCTCGCGCGCGGCAACTCCGTCCGGACGGAGTCGGCAGTCGATTGACGCACCTCCCTCCGGACGCAGTCCGAGAGAAGGCACCTCGGCGTCCGGGCCGAGTTGGAGACCCGGCGACGTCGTCCCGTCCCGGGGGCCGGGCAGCTTGCGCATCACCGCCGGAGCGTCCGGACGCGGCGAAAGCTCCGCCACGAGCTCCTCGATCTGGCGCCTCGAGCGGTGGGAGGCCCGCTTCAGGAGAGCCTCCCGGTTCTCCACGGTCAGGTGCGGCGCCAGCTTCGCGATGGCCGTCAGGTGCAGCCGCCCGTCGGCCAGCATGGTCAGGAGGAGGGGATGCTCTCGCGAGGCGCGGGCGGCGGCGATCCGGAGGTAGGCCTCGGCCTCGGAGAGGTGGAGGACCTCGGTACAGTACGCGAACATCGAGGGCGAGGCTTCCCGGGCGTAGAGCCGGCGCGAGTCGACCTCGGCAATGTGAGCGACGAGGTCGGCCTCGTCGCGACGGGACTGACCGAGCAGATCCGACAGGCGACGGAGGAGCTCGTCGTCGGAGAACGACGTCAGCGAGGGAGTGCGTTCCATGCCGACAATATAGGCAGGCGTTTCGTGACCTCCTGGGGTCGCGTGAGGCGCGCACCATGCGGCGGACCCTCGCTCCAAGAGGAACGGGCCGATGGCGATGCTCGTGGCCTGTCTGCGTGCCGTACGCGCGTACTCTGGAGCAGGTCGGGTACGGCTTGCGGGTGGGCTTCTGGAACTTGTCAAGGGGAAAGTGAAGAAAAAGCGAAGCCCAATGTCGAATGCCAGCGACGACGGCCGAGGGCTGTGAGTGGAATCCCATGCGCCCTGCCGGCCGATCTCCACTGCCTCGCTGGGGAAGTTCTTCGTAGCAACTCGCGCCGCGGATTGGCGGCATCGGCGCCTGTCGCATTTCATGGCGGTCCGTTCGCGGCGACCGGTGAGCGACTGCTAGCGACAATGTCACCCAGCGCACGTTCGGACGAGTCGGCGTGCGAGCCCCGGGAGACCAACAACGATTCCCAGGGCAAAGGGTCCTGCCGGCGGCTCGGTGGATCCCCTTCGCGTGCGCACCCCGAAACCACGCTCTGGGCTTCGCCTCCGCCCGGGCCGAACAAACCTCGTCAGATGGGATGAAGCGGCTAGCCCTCACGTGGTGGCAAGCTTGCCCCACAAGTGAACACGCGCTCGAAGGCGCAGGAAGAGGGCTAGCCATGGAGCATGTTGCCATAGACCTGGGTCGTCCGAATAGTGTGTTGTGCGAGCTGGGCTCGGAGGGCAAGAAGGTGCTTCGACGGTTTCGTCTGGACCGGGCGAACCTGACCCGGCTCTTCTCGGGCCGCGCCGCCTGCCGGGTTCTGATCGAGTCGAGCACGGAGTCGGAGTGGGTGGCGCGCCACCTCGAGAGCCTGGGCCACGAGGTGGTGGTGGCCGACCCGAACTACGCGGCGATGTACGGGGAGCGCAACCGCCGGGTGAAGACGGACGGGCGGGATGCGGATGCTCTGTTCGAAGCGAACCGTCTCGGAGCGAGGGCACTGCTGAGGCGGGAGGGATGCCACGTCCCCAGTGGCTCGGCGGAAACTTTCGGGGACCGGGTGAGAGATCTCGATCTGCCGCGGGAGCTCCGGGAGCTCATCGCGCCGCTGCTGGCGTTGATGGATCCGCTGAACGAGCAGCTCACCAAGCTCGATCGGGAGATGGCCGCGCTGGGCAAGGAGGATCCCCGAGTGCGCCTGCTGCAGACGGCTCCGATGATCGGCGTCCAGACTTCGACGGCATTCGTGGCGCTGATCGACGACGTGGCCCGCTTCCCGAAGGCGCACAAGGTCGAGAGCTACATCGGCTTGGTGCCGAGCGAGTGGAGCTCGAGCGAGCGGAGGATCAAGGAAGGCATCACCAAGCGTGGCGACTCGCGCGTGCGCTGGCTGCTGGTCGAAGCCAGCTGGTCGATCTTGAACCGCCCCCGGGTCGACACTGCCGAACTCCGAAACTGGGCGCTCCAGATCGCCGTCCGACGTGGCAAGAAAATCGCCGTCGTCGCTCTCGCCCGCCGTCTGGGCGGCATCCTCTACGCCATGCTCCGAGACAACAAGCCGTACGACCCTACTCGGCTCACCGCTGCCCCTCGTCGGTCGCAGAAGGCGGTCGCCTGAGCCCACGAACGTCATGAACCCAGTCGAGGAACCCGAGGATCCTGCTGTGAGAACACGGCCGGTGAGCGCGATGTCATCCCTGGTCCGCCCATACGGAGGGCCGCTCGTCAGATTGCGCCCCGTGCCATCGGAAGCCCCCACTGTGCGCCGGCGGCCATGTGCTGCCACCCACGAGCGCGAAGAGAAGGGTGAGGTCACTCGCAGCAACCTCGACTCACAACGGACCGCAAGACCCTTGACAAGGGGGTGCCGCTTCAGAGAGGGATGACATGTCCTTGCTCAAGGCGACCCGCGTTTCACGCGGGTCGTGCCTCGGGATGAAACCACCCCGGCTTTCCTTCGCCGCCTCCTGCCGGCATGATGGGTGGATGCGTCTGGTCCTCTCCGCTCGCGTCCGCAGGCCCTTCCTTCTCTCCCTGTGCCTCCTCGGGCTCTCGGGGTGCCGCTCGGCCACCCCCGGCCTCGCTCCCCCGGGTGCGCCCGGGCCCGCAACGGCGGCCCCCGCGCCGGCGGGGCCGGCGCCCGCTCCCGTTCCCGTCACGCCCCTCGTGGCGGTCCCCGCCCCCATGCCGGCGCCGCAGGAAGCCTCGCCCGTCGAGGAGACGACGCCGGAGGAGGAGCCGGCCAACGAGCCGGAGCGGATCCAGAAGGAAGCCCTCGAGGCGTGCCAGCTGGCCGACGAGCTGCTCGGCCGCGGGGACGTCGAGGCGGCGCTCGGCGCGGTGGACCGCGCCTACAAACTCATGCTGGAGCTGCCCGGGAACGACGACGACTCCTACCTCCAGGCGAAGGAGGACATCCGCGTCCTCGCCGCCTCTGTCATCGACCGCATCTACGCGGCCGGCCGCCACGCGGCGGCCGGCACCTCCCGGTCGTGGGACCTCGCCCTGCCCATCGTGGACAACGAGCACGTGCAGCGCGAGCTCCGGAGCTTCACGACGGTCGAGCGCGAGCTCTTCCTCGAGGGCTACCGCCGCTCCTTTCTCTACCGCCCGATGATCCTCGCCCGCCTCGAGAAGGCGGGGCTGCCCGCCCAGCTCAGCTGGCTGCCCCTCGTCGAGAGCTGGTTCAAGGTGAGGGCGCTCTCGCGCGCGAGCGCCCTCGGGATGTGGCAGTTCATCTCCTCCACCGGCGTCCGCTACGGCCTCGACCGCGACACCTGGGTGGACGAGCGGCTCGACCCCGAGAAGGCCACCGACGCCGCGATCGCCTACCTCACCGACCTCCACGGCCTCTTCGGCGACTGGCCCAAGGCCCTGGCCGCCTACAACTGCGGCGAGGCGCGCGTGCTGCGCCTCTCGCACCAGTCGGCCGACGACTACCTGGACTTCTGGGACCTGTACGAGATGCTGCCCGCGGAGACCCGGCGCTACGTGCCGCGCCTCCTCGCCGCTCTCCAGATCATCGAGAACCCGGCGAAGTTCGGCATGACGCTGCCCGAGGCCGAGACCCCGCCGTCGAACGTCGCCACCGTGCGGGTCGAGCGCTCGGTGAGGCTCGACCGCCTCGACGCGGCGCTGGGGCTGGAGGAAGCCACGCTGGCCGGCCTCAACCCGGCGCTCCGGCGCCAGGCGACGCCCAAGCGGGCCTACGACCTCCGCGTGCCTGCCGGCCGGGAGGAGACGCTTCTCACCCAGCTCGGCTCCCTGCCCGAGTGGACGCCGCCCGTCCCGCAGTACACGACCCACCGCGTCCGCAGCGGCGAGACGCTCTCGCAGATCGCCGGTCGATACAGGACGAGCGTCTCCGCCCTGATGCGCGCGAACGGCCTCCGCCGCGCGAACCAGCTGCGGGTGGGGCAGCGGCTGCGCGTCCCGCTGCGGGGGGCGGGCGCCGCCGCCGGCGACTCGTGACCAGCCTGACGAGCCGCACGCCCGGGATCGCGGAGGTGCTGAGCGACGAAGACCCGGGGAAGGTGCGCGCTCGGGGCGAGGGGCCGGCCGGACGCGTGCCGGTCACGGCCGAGATGCTGCGCACGCAGCCGAGCGGCGATCTCTTCGGCCTCACCCAGAACGCGGGCATGGGCTGGGATCCCGCGGAGACGGCGCGCACGCCCTATCTCGTGCTGAGCACCCACGGCGGGCTCCGCGGCGAGGACGGCCGCCCGATCGCCCTCGGCTATCACACCGGCCACTGGGAGGTGGGCCTCCTCGTGCGCGCCGCGGCCGAGACGATCCGCGATGCCGGCGGCCTGCCGTTCGCAGCCTACTGCAGCGGACCCCTGCGACGGCCGCACGCAGGGGACGCCGGGGATGATGGACAGCCTGCCGTACCGCAACGACGCGGCGATCGTGATGCGCCGCCAGATCCGCTCGCTCCCACGGCGCGCGGGCGTTCTCGGCGTCGCGACCTGCGACAAGGGCCTGCCGGCGACGATGCTCGCCCTCGCCGGTTGCCCCGACCTTCCCGGCGTGATCGTGCCCGGCGGGGTGACGCTGCCCGCGGCGGGCGCTGAAGACCTCGGCGCCGTCCAGTCGCTCGGCGCGCGGTTCGCCCACGGGATCGTGACCCTCGACGAGGCGGCGGACCTCGCGTGCCGCGCCTGCGGGTCTCCGGGCGGCGGGTGCCAGTTCCTCGGCACCGCCGCCACGGCCCAGGTGGTGGCCGAGGCGCTCGGCCTCGCGCTCCCCCACAGCGCGCTCTCCCCTTCGGGCCAGCCGGTGTGGCTCGACATGGCTCGCCGGTCGGCGCTCGCGCTGCTGCGGCTCGCGGCGCTGCGCATCCCGCTGGCGCGCGTCCTGACGCCCGAGGCCGTCGAGAACGCGATGCTCGTCCACGCGGCTTTCGGCGGCTCCACGAACCTCGTGCTCCACCTCCCGGCGATCGCGCACGCCGCCGGGTTGACGACGCCGACCGTGGCGGACTGGCAGCGCGCGAGCCGCGCGACGCCGCGGCTCGTGGACGCGCTCCCCAACGGGCCTCGCAACCATCCCACCGTCCGTGTCTTCCTCGCGGGCGGCGTCCCGGAGGTCCTCCTCCACCTTCGGCGAATGGGCTTGCTGCACCGGAGCGTGCTCACCGCGACGGGCGGGACGCTCGACGAGTCTCTCGACTGGTGGGAGGCGAGCGCGCGGCGGCGGCGGATGAAGGAGACCCTGCGAGAGTCGGACGGCGTCGACGCGGACGAGGTCGTGATGGACGCGGACGCCGCCCGGCGGCGCGGGCTCGCGGGGGCCGCCGTCTTCCCGGTGGGAAACCTGGCGCCGGGAGGGTCGGTCGTGAAGGCGACGGCGATCGATCCGTCGGTGATCGAGGACGAGGTGTACCGGCACCGCGGTCCCGCGCGCGTCTTCACCACGGAGGCCGCGGCGGTGGCCGCGATCAAGGGCCAGGCGGAGCCGCCGGTGCGCCCCGGCGACGTCGTGGTCATGGCGGGGCTCGGGCCGCGCGGCACCGGCATGGAGGAGACCTACCAGGTGACGTCGGCCCTCAAGTTCCTGCCGTGGGGGAAGTCGGTCGCGGTCCTGACCGACGCGCGGTTCTCCGGCGTCTCGACGGGCGCGTGCGTCGGCCACGTCAGTCCCGAGGCGCTCGCCGGCGGGCCGATCGGCCGGCTGCGCGACGGCGACCTGGTGGAGATCGTCGTCGATCGCCGCGCGCACGAGGGGCGCGTGGACCTCGTGGGAACGTGCGACGGGCCGCTCACCGCGGCCGAGGCGGCGCGGCTCCTCGAGTCCCGTCCCCCGCACCCCGGCCTCGCCCCGCGCCCCGACCTGCCGGCCGACACGCGCCTCTGGGCCGCGCTCCAGGAGGCGAGCGGCGGGATCTGGGCCGGCTGCGTCTACGACCCGGAGCGGATCGCCCGCGCCATCGAGGCGCCGGGCCCGCGCACGAACCGGAGAAGAGCAAAGCAACCGTAGGAGTTCCGCCGACTCGGCATTCGACCGCGTTCGCTCGGCATCGGCCGCCATCCCGGCGTGGCGAGCGACCAGGCGCTCGCGAAGCCCTGCTCGCGGAAGTTCCAGTCGAAGTGGAGGGCGTGGTTCACATGACGCCGCCCGGAGCGGGTCGCCGGGTGGCGGGCCCTTCGGGAGACAGGATCGGCATCGCCCTCTGCCTCACGGGCCGCCGGCCCTCGCGCAGGCCTCGGCGTAGCCCCCGTCACAGGCCTTCTTCAGGAGTGCACGGGCACGCACCGGGTCGCGCGGGACACCCTGGCCCCCTTCCGCGAGCAGAACGCCGAGCTCACCGCAGGCCCACGCCGACCCGCGGTCGCAGGCGTTCGTGAGGAGGGTCTCGGCTCTCGTGGCGTTCTTCGCGACGCCCCTGCCCAGGCGCAGCATCGAGCCCAGGTGAACGCAGGCGTCGTTGTCTCCGGCCGCGCACGCTCCCTCGAACAGCCGTGCGGCCTTCGCGGGGTTCGCGGCGACGCCCTCGCCCCGCTCGAGGGCCCGAGCGAAGGATGCGCAAGAGGCGGCGTCTCCGGCTTCGCAGGCCTTCTCGAGGTCGACCTCCCCGGGAGGCCGCTGCGGCGGAGGCCGCGGCGGCGCCTCGGACAGCTCACGGAGGAGCGCTGCGACCTTCTTCCGGTCCTCGCCCTCGGCCCGCACGAGGAGTGCCTCGGCCCGCGCCCGCGCCTCTTGGACCCCGCCGCCCCGTGCGGCCAGGCGGAGCGCGGTCAGGCTGTGCTCGATCTCGCCCGGTTCGAGCTGGGCGGCACGCACGGCGAGGGGGAGCGTCTCCGCGAGCGGCGCCCCGCGCTCCGCCATCACCTGGGCCAGACTCGCGTAGGCGCCGGCGAAGGACGCATTCAGCTCGACCGCGCGGCGAAACGAAGCCTCGACTCGTTCCAGGCCCTCGGTGCGGCTGAGGCTCTCCCACAGCAGCTGGCCGTACAGGTAGTGAGCGTAGTCGCTCGCGCCGGGGAGCGACGTGGCCCGGGCGAGCGCCTCCCGCGCCGCGGTCCTCCGTCCTTCCCTCCAGGCGAGGAGGCCCAGAGCCTCGTGGGCCGCTGCCGCCCCGGGATCGAGGTAGAGAGACCGTCCGGCCAGGTCCCGGGCCTCCGCCCCGCGGCCCATGGCCACGTGGAAGCCGGCGCGGAGAGCGAGCGACTCCGCGTCGGGCAGGATGCGAGCCGCCCAGGCGTTCTCCTTCACCTCTACGCGGGCCATCCGCCGTCGGTATCGGAAGACCGGCCGCTGCACGTAGGACCGGAGCTCCTTGTCCAGGGTCCCGATGTCGCCGAAGGCTTCCTGGGCGGCCTCCTTCGCCGGCCGTCCGGCCTGGATCAGGGCCGCGAAGCGGTTGACCTGGCCCCGTCGCTCGTCGGACCCCAGTACGAGGTAGTGGACGAGCGCCCAGGACTGCGCGTAGAAGATCGTCGCCCGGTTCTGCTCGGAGTACTCGGGCGAGCCGTGCTTCACCGCGAAGAGCGCGGCCAGCGAAAGGGGACTGCGCTGCCTCAGCGTCTGGAGGTGATAGGGCACGTAGTGACCCTCGTAGACGCGGTCGCCATCGATGATCGTGTTCCCCCAGAATTCGGCGAGCCCCTCGTTCAGCCAGACCGGCAGCGAGTCGAAGTTCAGGCTGAAGGAAGGGCTCCGGACCTCCACCCACCCCTCGGCGGCAAGGCCGAGCGGCGCCCCCAGCACGATCGCCAGCAGCGCTAGAGCGATGGCTCTTTTCGCGGCGGACCGTCCCATTGCGGCAGCCACGTCCGCTAACACCCCGCTCAGCCGGTCCCTTATCTCCGCCTCCCTGCTGGCCCACTCCTCGGCGAGCGGAGCGATCACGACCGTATACCGCATTCCAGCCCATTTCAGAAGGGGTCGGGCGTTGTCGCCGCCATAGACCAGATCCTGGTAGGCCCGCTGGCAGACGGCGCCCGATGAGCCGGTTTTCGGACGTGCCCGGCCCGAGTGTCTGTCGGAAGCGCCGGCGGGAGCTGGCCCCAGCCGAGGCGCTCGCCCACCCCCGCGGCCCTCGGGTGCCTGGCCGAAGGGTCCTTTGGGAATCCCTTGGGGTTTTCTCGACGACCGCTGAGGACCCCGGCCACGCCGGGCGCCTAGCTTCGCAGTGTGAGGCGCCAGCGAACGGCGCGGGAGGGGCCCATGACACGGCAGTCAGCAGGTCGAGGTGGGTGGCTTCGAGGACGCGGGTGGCTCGTCGCGCTGGGCGTGACGGCGTTTTTCCCGGTGGCGGGCGTCGGAGCCCGCGCCCACGCCGCCGAGGACTTCCGTTGCGAGCTCAAGGAGTCGCGGGGGGTATCCGAGGCGGATGCGGCCACGGCGGCGGAGATCGTCTGCGAGCAGTTGCGGCGAGCGTCGAGCGGTCGGGGGGGCAACTTCAGGGTGGACCTGGCGACGCTCGGGCGGAGCATCGTCGTGACCGCGACGCGGGAGGAGCCCGCCGGCTCGGTGAGCGTGCGCCTCGAGAGCATCGAGGAGGTGCCGACGGCCGCCGGCCGGATCGCCGACGCCCTCGTGCTCGGCCACGCCTTCGAGACCACCCAACGGGTCGACAACCTGCTCGAAGGCGAGACGCGGCCCGCGCTGACGAAGAAGGGCTCGGTGAAGTTCACCTTCGGCGTGGCCGACGTCGAGTCCCTCGGGCACGGCGCTCGCGCCGCGGGCCTCTCCGTCGGGTTGATGTACGCGACGCCCCGTTTCGCGCTGCCGATGGAGGTGCGCTTCGCGTGGGACGACTCGCGGAATGGCGAGCCGGGGCTGAGCTTCTTCGCGGCCAGCCTGGGCGGGCGCGGGTACCTCTCGAAGCGGGATGTCAGCCCCTTCGTCGGCGGCGGGCTCGGCATCCTCAACGTGCACGCGACCGAGGGCGGCTATCCGGACATGGCTTCGGGCTTCTTCGACGGCGAGCGATCCGGCGTCGCGCCCTACCTCGAGGCGGGCGTCGAGATGCTGCGGCTGCACCGCGGGCGGGTCGCTCTCGTGGTCCGCGCGGACTTCCCGACCGGAACGCTCCGGAGCGAGGCGATGGAGGGCTGGTCGTACTGGGACGAATACGCGCGTCGCTATTACAGCCAGCCTGCCTACCCGGCGCAATCGCGCTACGTGGTGCCGCTAACGATCGGCCTCACCGTGGCGTTCTGAGACGCACCCTCTCCGTCGACGGAGGTAACATCACGGAGCCCGGCCCGGGCGATCTCCCGCCTCACGGAGAGGAGCTGACCAGGATGAATCCGAGCCTCCGTCCAACCGCCGCCCTGCTCGTGCTCGTCGCCGCCCCGCTCGCCGCACAGGCGGAACGCCGCGCCGTGACGATCGCCGACCTCTGCCGCGTGAAGGGCGTCGCCGAGCCCGCGATCGCGCCCGACGGCCGCAGCGTCGCCTTCGCGCGTGACCACGACCGACCTCCCGGCCATCCACCGGCAGACGAACCTCTGGCGCGTGGACGCCGACGGAAAGAACGCCCGCGCGCTCACCGTCGCCGACAAGCGCGACTCGAGCCCCGCCTTCTCCCCGGACGGGACGGTCCTCGCCTTCCTCTCCACGCGTGCGGGCGACCCCCAGGTCTTCTTCCTTCCGACGACCGGCGGCGAGGCGGAGAAGAAGACGGACGTGTCCGGCGGGGTGGGCGCCTTCCTCTTCGCTCCCGACGGGAAGCGGCTCGTCTTCACCGCCGAGGTGTGGCCGGAGTGCGGCGCCGACATGGCCTGCAACCGGAGGAACGACGAGGCCATGGAGAAGGGGAAGATGAAGGCCCACGTCGCCGACCGCCTTCTCTTCCGCCACTGGGACGCGTGGGAGGACGGCAAGCGGACTCACCTGCTGGTCACCGACCTCGGCGACGCGAAGGCGCCGCTGCGCGACCTGACCCCGGGCGACTTCGACTCGCCCGCTTTCGTCGTGGGCGGCGGCGCGGACTTCGACGTCTCGCCCGACGGCAAGGAGCTCGTCTTCACCTCGAACCGCGACGCGCAGCCGGCCACCTCCACGAACTCCGACCTCTGGGTCGTCCCGATCGACGCGGGACAGGAGGCGCTCGCGGCCCCGAGGAACCTCACGGCTTCGAACCACGCTTTCGACGGCTCGCCGCGGTACTCCCCGGACGGCCGGACGATCGCGTACGCGATGCAGCGCGTTCCCGGCTACGAGTCGGACCGCACCGTGCTCGCGGTCCACGATCGCGCCGCCGGGACGAGCCGCGTCGCTGACGGACGGCCTCGACGCCTGGGTGAGGGCGTTCCGGTTCGCGCCGGACGGCAAGCGGGTCCTCTTCACCGCGGACGTGAAGGGCCGGACGCCGCTCCACGCTCTCGATCTCGCCGCCGGCAGGATCTCCGTCGTGTCGAACGTCGGCCAGGTCGACGCCTTCGAGGTGTCGAAGGACGGGACCTGGGCCGCGGTGGCGCGACGCCGGATGGACCAGCCGACCGAGCTTTACCGGGTGGCCCTGTCCGGGCCGACGGCCGGGGCGGAGAGCGCGCTCACGAGCCAGAACCAGGCCCTCCTCGACGAGGTGGACTTCCGCCCCATGGAGGAGGTTTTCGTCGACAGCCCGACCGGTAAGAGGATCCAGGTCCTCCTCGTCAAGCCGCACGGCTTCGACCCCGGGAAGAGGTACCCGGCGATCGTGAACGTCCACGGGGGGCCGCAGATGCAGTGGGCCGACTCCTTCCGCGGGGACGCGCAGGTCTACCCGGGCGCCGGCTATGTCGTCGCCTTCCCGAATCCCCACGGGTCGACCGGCTGGGGCCAGGACATGACGGCAGCCATCTCCGGGGACTGGGACGGCAAGGTGATGCAGGACGTGCTGGCGGTGACCGACTGGCTCGCGGCGCAGCCGTGGGTCGACCGCGACCGGATGGGGGCCATGGGCTGGTCGTGGGGCGGCTACGCGATGATGTGGCTCGAGGGCCAGACCGACCGCTTCAAGGCCCTCGCCTCCATGATGGGCGTCTACGACCTGCGCACGATGTACTCCTCGACGGAGGAGCTCTGGTTCCCCGAGTGGGACCTCAAGGGCACGCCGTGGCAGAACCCCGAGGGCTACCGGAAGCAGAGTCCGTCGTCCTACGTGCCGCGGTTCAAGACGCCCACCCTCGTCGTCACCGGGCGAGAAGGACTTCCGCGTCCCCTACACCCAGTCGCTCGCCTTCTTCACCGACCTCCAGAAGATGGGCGTCCCCTCGCGTCTCGTGGTCTTCGAGGGCTCGGGGCACTGGCCGGGGTGGTACGACATGGTCCTCTACTACGCCGCCCACCTCGACTGGTTCCACGCGTACCTGGGCGGGGAGCCGTCGCCCTGGGACCCGAAGGCGCTCGCGCGCAACGCCGTCTTCGCGGAGAGCGACAAGAAGGACGAGCCGAAGCGGTAGGCGTCTCGCTCCGGCGGAGCGGGCCATACGGAGCATGAACGTCCACTGCCCACACTGCGACTGGACCCCGGCAGGCGGCGAGCTCTGGGAGTGTACCTGCGGCCACAGGTGGGACACCTTCGCCACGCGAGCCAGATGCCCACGCTGTGGAAAGCAGTGGGAGGTCACCGTCTGCCTCCGGTGTCATCAGGTTTCGTCCCATCGATCGTGGTACGTGGAGGCACGCGAAGCACGCGACGCACTCATTGCCCGTCTCGAGGAAGAGGCGAGGCTCAACCTGCCCGCCTATCGCCGCCGAGTCGCTCTCGTGGCCGCCATGGGCTACGCCTACATCGTGCTCGTCCTGGTCTTGACCATCGGTCTTGTGGGCGCGATCGTCGTGGCGTCCGCGTGGCTCAAGTTGGCGTGGGTCGGTCTGCAGTTGCTCGGCGGGGCCCTTGTCTTCGTGGCGGCCCTCCTCCGCGGCTTGTGGGTTCGCTTTCCGACCCCGAACGGCATTCCCCTCGAGCCCTCCGAGCACCCGGCGCTGGCGCGTCTCGTCGAGGAAGCGAGGTCGACCCTGCGGGCGCCGCGCGTCCATCGCATGCTGCTCACATGGGACCTGAACGCGGCCGTCGTCCAGATACCTCGGCTGGGCCCTCTCGGCTGGCCACGGAACTTCCTGCTACTCGGGTCGTCGCTCCTCGATGGCCTGACACTCGAGGAGCTGCGCGCGGTGGTTGTCCACGAACTAGGCCACCTGTCGAACGCCGACGGCGTTCTCGGAGGCTGGGTCTACCGCAGCCGGGCGGCCTGGGAGAAGCTAGCCGAGCAGCTGCAAGACAAGCGGCACTTCGGAATTGCCGTCCTCCGTCGATTCCTCAAGTGGTACCAACCGTACTTCGACGCCTACTCGTTCGTGGCCGCGCGTGCGCAGGAGCGAAGGGCTGACGACTGGAGCGCCCGCCTGGCGGGACACCGTGCCGCCGCGGACGCGCTCGTACGAATGGCGCTGCTTGAGTACGCCCTGGTCTCGAAGTACTGGCCCGCCATCTTCCGCGAGGCCGTCTCCTCGCCCGAGCCTGTGGGCCGTCCCTTCACGGAGATGGCGGCTGCACTCCAGGACACGATGGACACACCCGAAGCCCATGCGTCTCTCGAGCTGGCACTGCTGCTGCCGACGACCCACAGCGATACGCACCCCTGTCTCCGCGAGCGCCTCGAGGCCCTCGGGGAAACGCCACGGCTGCCACCCGCGCCGCAACCCGCGGCCTCGCAGGTTCTGCTGGGTGCCGCCCGAGGGCGGCTTGCCGCCCGCCTCGACGCCGACTGGGCCGAAGCTGTCCGAAAGAACTGGAGGGACAGGTTCGAGTCCATGCAGCGTGCGGCCAAGCGCCTCGCTCGCATCGACTCCGAGGGCGGACCGCCGACCTCGGACGAACGGAAGGCCTTCGAACTCGCATCGCTTCGCGAGGAGCTGCTGGGCCCCGCCGCCGTTCTTCCCTACTTCCGGGCCGCCCTCGACGCGAACCCGTCCTCCGTGCCTCTCCGCTTCGCGCTCGCCCGCGTCCTGCTCGAGACCGACCAGGACGAGGGTCTCGAGATCCTGAAGCCGCTCTTCGAGGACCCACTCGAGGCCGTCGTCCCGGCTCATCGTCTCGCGTGCGAGTTCTTCCGGCGACGCGGCAGGAGTGAAGAGGCATGCCAGCACCTGCAGCAGGCTCTACGAAGCGGACGCCTCAGGACCGAGGAGGCCATGATCCGTCCGCCAAGCCCCAAGGAACGAAAACGCTTGACCCCTGGATGTTAACGGACGTAACGTCCGGCCGCACTCTCGAGGGCGACGTTCGGCGGCGTCCGACCTCGTCTGTATGCGCCGGACGCTCACTGTCACGGCGCCGACGGCCGGTTCCGGCCCCGAGCTTGCACGAACGCGAACTGGAGCTCCGCCCGGGACCCGGGCGGCGGCCCCTGAGCGGAGGTCGAGGGCACGAGTCGGTGGCCTGTCGCGACGGCTCACGAACCGACTCACAGGAGGAACGATGGAGAGACTCAGAACCGCGCGGGCGGGCGTCCGGCTGGCGGCGATCCTCGTCGCGCTGCTGGCCTCCGCCGGCTTCGCCCTCGCCGGCACCCCGCCGGCGACCAACCAGCTCCAGGACATCCCCGTCTTCAAGGACCAGCTGCTCGGCACCTGGTCCGGCGGAGACATCGTCACGGTCGGCACCTACAACGACCAGCTGCCGATCGACACCACGCAGACGTACGGCGGGCTGCCGTCGCTGCGCTTCGAAGTCTTTGGTCCGACCAACTGGTGGTGGGCCTCCATCCTCGCCGGACAGGACTGGATGCCCTACAGCATCGAGCACTATCTCAGGAGCGGCTACCTCGAGTTCAACGTCAAAGGCTCGGCCGGAGGCGAGGTGTTCACCCTCCAGGTGGGTGACCTCGACAATGCCCGCACCCCGGCCGAGACGACGCTCCCCTCAGTCGGAAGCTGGGACTACGTGTGGCTCACCACCGACTGGCAGCACGTCCGCATCCCGCTCAGTGCGCTGATGCCCGACGGCTCGGTGCTACCTCTCGGCACCTTCGACCCACGACAGTTCCGGGTATTGAGGTTCGGGGAAGCCTACTGGGGTCCGTACGCGAAGACCTTCTGGCTGAATGACATCAAGGTCACCTCTCCCGACCGCGAGCCGAGCCCGCCCGCCATTCGCGTCAACCAGGTCGGCTACCTGCCGCTCGGCGAGAAGTACGCGTACGTCGCCGATTTCCCCGAGGCGCTCACCGCCGACGTCGGGACGCGGTTCGAGGTGCGCAGCGCGGTGAACAACACCGTCGCCTACCGCGGCGCGCTGACGCAGGTCGATGCCTTCGAGCAGTTCGTCTCGGGGGAGAAGGTGCTGCGCGCGGACTTCAGCAGACTGTGGCGGCCCGGCCAGTACTACGTGGTGGTGAACGCGGGAGGCATCGACCCCTCGCCGGCGTTCGAGGTCGGCTGGCGCCTCTACAAGCCGGCGCTGCGCAACGCGATGCGCTACTTCCTCTACCAGCGCCAGGGCATCGCCATCGAGGAGCCGTTCGCCGAGGGCTTCGCCCGCGGCCTCGGCCACCCCGCCGACGTGACCGCCCGCATGCGCTCGACCGACGCCGTCCGGGACGTGTCGCGGGGCTGGTACGACGCGGGCGACTACGGCAAGTACACGCCGTTCGCGGCCGCCCCGATCGTGGACCTGCTCGACGCCTACGGCATGTTTCCGTACGTCTTCGGCGACGACACGAACATCCCCGAGAGCGGCAACGGCGAGCCCGACGTGCTCGACGAGGTGAAGTGGGAGCTGGACTGGCTCCTGAAGATGCAGGACAGCGAGTCGGGTGGCTTCTACCACCTCGTCTACCCGAACAACTGCCCGTCTTCTGGCTCCTGCCGACCCGAGGACATCACCGAGCAGCGCTACGTCGAGGACCTGATGGGCGGCGTGCCGAACGTGCGCCCGACGGCGAGCACCGCCAAGGCGGTGGCCGCGCTCGCCCACGCCGTGCGCGCCTACAAGCACTACGACCGTGCGTACGCCGACCGGCTGCTGGCGGCGGCGGAGGCCGGCTGGGCGTACCTGCAGGCGAACCCGCAGAACATCCCGGCCACCGGCTTCAACGGTGAGCAGTCGACCGACGGCGCCGAGCGGCTGTGGGCGGCGGCGGAGCTGTTCCGCGCGACGAAGGGCCCGGTGTACGACCGCTACTTCCGCGACCATTACCAGGCCTACGCCTCGACCTGGACGTCGACCACGGACAACTCAGGCTACCCGGAGATGCGGGCCTTCATCGCCTACCTCTCGGCGACGCCCGGCCAGGGGGAGCGTGGGGTCGGCAAGTGGTTCCGCGCGCTCTACCGCCCGTGGCGCGAGCGGCAGTTCGCCCGCGCGCAGAAGACCTGGCGCAACTTCCTCGACGACGGCAGCGGCGAGTTCGGCTCGGACTACTACTGGGGCAGCAACGCTGTCACCCTCGCGACGATCGCCACCATCGCGACCGCCGACCGGGCGATCGGCGACTTCTTCGACATCGAGCTGGTCAAGGCGGCGCGCGCCCAGCTCAACTACGTGCTGGGCGTGAACCCGCTCCGCAAGAGCTACGTCACCGGCTTCGGCGCCGACTCGGCCAGCCGCATCTACTCGGCCATCTACAGCAGCGAGCGCTACCCGTCGCTGCCGCCCGGCATCCTGGCCGAGGGCCCGAACCAGTACCAGGGCTGGCGCTACTCGCGATTCTTCGGCAAGTGCTACGCGGACACGAACACCGACTGGACGGTGTCCGAGCACGCGATCTACTACAACGCCAGCCTCGTCTTCGCGCTCGCGCTGGCTGACGGTACCGCGGTGATCCCGGCCTACTAGCACCAGGAGCTCACTGACCGGCCGCTGGGTGGCGGCCGAGCACACACAAGGGGCCCGGGCGGTCAGGCCGTCCCGGGCCCCGTTGCGTCCAGCGCAGCGGCGCCCGGGGTTTGTGGTTTCGACGGTGTACTTACTGCGTACCTACGGTGCGCCACGATCGCGGGGCTCATCCCTAACTTGTTGAAGAGGTGGAGCCGGCGCTCGGGATTGAACCGAGGACCTGATGATTACGAACCGTTCGCGAACGTAGGGTTGCAGCCCCAGCGAGCTCCAGTCACTTATCGCCAGACTGCTCACCAGCAGTGCCTGACGCACGGTTTGGCAGGACGGCGCTTCTTCTCCGCCAGGTGCTGCGACAGGAGGTGCGCGATCTGGACGTTGTTCAGGTCGGACAAGCGGGGTGGAGGGTGACGGCCTCCAGCTCGACCGTGGCGCGGCCTGAAGGATCGGGACGCTGCACTACAGCCGTCGAACCGAGCGCGCCTACGTCTACTGGGTGAGACGCTTCCTCACTCACTACGGCCACCGGGACCCGGCGGGAATGGGAGCGGGAGAGATCCGGGCCTACCTCTCCCACCTCGCCGTCAATGAGAGGGTGAGCGCCTCGACGCAGAACCAGGCGCTGTGCGCCCTGGTCTTCCTTTACGGGCGCGTGCTGGGTCTCGACCTGAAGAGCCTCGAGGACATCGAATGGGCCAAGGCCCCGAAGCGGCTCCCCGTGGTCCTCACCCGGGGAGAGGTCAGGTCGCTTCTCGATGCCATGAACGGAGTCTCCCAACTCGTTTGCCGGATCCTCTACGGGGGAGGGCTGCGGCTCGTCGAAGGCCTGTCCCTACGGGTCAAGGACATCGACTTCGAAAGGAACGAGCTCACCATCCGGGATGGCAAGGGCGCAAAGGACCGCGTGAGCGTCCTGCCGTCCTCGAGCCGGCACGACCTCCAGGAGCACTTACAGCGCGTCCGCCGGCTCCACGAAGAGGACCTCGGACGCGGCCAGGGCCGCGCGTCGCTGCCCTTCGCCCTCGCCCACAAGTACCGAAACGCGGATCGGGAATGGGCCTGGCAGTACGTGTTCCCCGCGTCCTCTCACTACACCGACGCTCACACCGGACTTCAGCACCGACACCACCTCCACGAGACCGTGGTGCAGAAGGCCATGGCGGAAGCCCTCCGGAGGTCCGGCCTGACGAAGCCGGCCACCCCCCACACGCTACGACACTCGTTCGCGACGCACCTGCTCGACTCCGGCTACGACATCCGGACGGTCCAGGAGCTCCTGGGCCACTCCGACGTCCAAACGACCATGATCTACACCCACGTCCTCAATCGAGGTGGCCGGGGTGTCCGCTCGCCGGCGGACGCCCTCTGAGGGACCTCGTGCACCCTGCCCCCCCGAGTCCGCCGTTCTGAACCGGTCTGCACATGACCACTCGCGCCGAGGACGGGCAGCCTCAATGCCGGGGCAACACGTTGAGCCGGCTGCCCTGCGGCCCCCGACCTCGAACGAAGCCCCCAACATGAACAGGTCTGGACATCGCGGGTATGATCCCGCTGTACGGACCTGTTCACTTACTTGTTGGGCAGACCAGTAGGCGGAACGCGACTTCGGCGATACTTGGCGCGTGATCGTTGAATGGGATCCTGCGAAGGCCGATTCCAACCTTCGGAAGCACCGCATCTCGTTCCGAGAGGCGGTTACCGCACTCGAGGATCCGCTATCCACCACCTTCCCGGATCCCGAGCATTCGCTTGGGGAGCGGCGTTTTGTCACCATAGGCGTGTCGGGCAACGGCCTCGTCTTGGTCGTGGCACATGCGGACCGTCGCGCAGCGGTTCGCATCATCAGCGCGAGGCGAGCTACCCCGCGCGAGCGCAGGTTCTATGAAGAAGGCGAGTAACAAGCAGGACGACGATCTTCGGCCCGAGTACGACTTTTCGTCGTTGAAGGGCGGTGTACGAGGGAGGTACTACCGTCGCTTCCAGGCCGGCACCAACATCGTCCGTCTCGAGCCCGATCTGGCCAAGGCGTTCCCGACCGACGAGGCCGTCAACGAGGCATTGCGCACCGTAGTTCGCGCGTCGCGCGCACCTCGTAGGTCGACGAGGCTGCCCAACAAGGAGTTGGTAGGGTCGGGGACCGGCGCGGTACTCCGTAGGCGCTGACTTGGCTGTGTCCGCCGTTTCCAGCTTCGTGCCCGTTTGGTCGTTGCCGTGAGCCCGTTTCCGGCCCCGCCCGATCGAACCGTGCGTGCGGATTTCCCGCACACGGCTCTCCTGCACGCTTCACTCCAAGGGTTATGTGGCCTATCAAGCTGGAAGGGCTTTCTGCCGGGGTTTGTAGTTGACCCAGTAGGCCGAGAACAGGCCCAGGGTCCGGTAGATCCACGACTTACTCCACCTCTTCCAGCCGAAGCCATGGCGTTTCGAGTTACGCGCCAGATGCCGTCTCACCTTCTTCTCCACCCAGTCTCGGACGTAGGAGAAGCATCGACTGGCGTGGCCGTGTCCAAAGTAGTTGACCCACCCCCGGAGGATCGGGTTGATCAGCGCGATCGCCCCTTGCACCGGCTGGGAGCGGAAGGAGCGGAAGACTTCCTTCAGCTTCGCCAACAGCTCCGTGCGCTTCTTCAGCTTCGGGATGGCCAATGCAAACCAGCGGCCAGATCGGCTGCGGACGCGTCGGATGTCGAAGCCCAGGAAGCCGAAGCTACCTCCTCTCGCCAGGTCCACGGCTCGGCTCTTCTCTTCGTTGACCTCGACCTCGAGCTTGGCCAGCTCCTCGCGTAGCCGTCCATTTACCTGTCGAAGCAGCCGGTCATGCGACGGCTGGCCGTCCACCAGGACCACGAGGTCGTCGGCGAAGCGCGCGTACTGGATGCGCGTCCACTCGCCCTCGCGGGTCACCTCCTTCGCCCACTCGAGCATGGCATCCACCTCGTTGAGGTAGACGTTGCTGAGCAGGGGGGAGATCACTCCGCCCTGGGGAACGCCCTTGGCCCCAGTGGCCGCCAGGATCAGCTTCAGCAAGTGCATCACGTCACGGTCCTCGATCCGCCTCGCCAGCTTCGCGAGGAGGATGCTGTGCCGAACGTTGTCGAAGTACGACCTCAAATCGAGATCGATGACGCGCGTCTTGCCTTCCCTGATCGCCTGGCGCACCCGGTCCACCGCTTCATGTGCCCTCCGCCCCGGTCGGTACCCGTACGACCCCGGCTGGAAGTCGGCCTCGAAGATCGGCTCCAGGATGAGTTGCAGCGCACCCTGTACCACGCGGTCGCGGATGGTGGGAATCCCGAGCACGCGGACCTTCTTGCCGCCGTCCTTCGGGATCTCCTTTCTCCGGTTCGGCATGGGAACGTACCGGCGCGAGACCAGTTCGTCTCGGATCTGCCCGATGAAGACGTCCACTCCCCCTTCCTCGATGGCCGCGAAGCTCACCCCGTCAACTCCCGGGGCTCCGTCGTTCTTCTTGGCCAAGCGGTAGGCTTCGTGCAGCGTCTCTTCCTTGCAGACGTGGACGAAAAGGCCCCAGAAACGCCACGACGGTTCCGCCTTCGCCTTGGCGTATATCCTTCGTCTCAGGTCTTGCAGACCGATGGACGGTCTTGTCATCCGCCCCTGCCTCCCTTCCACGAAGAAGCACGTACAGCAGGGCCCCTTTGCTCCGCGGGCGTTACCCCGCTTCCGCACTCGTATGGGCCCTTCCGACTCCCTCTCGCCTTCGGCCGCCTCCCTGGGTTCGTTGCACGGCCTACCTTGGTCCGCCGATTTCGCGACGGGGCGAGGAGGGTCTCACCAGTTGACTTCGCACGCCCTTGTCGCCGTGCTGCCGCTGCGACCCCGCCGGAGGGTTCCGTCGAAACCAGAGGAGGACGGAACCTGCAGCCTTCGCCCTCAGCTTGCGGGCTCGGCCCCCGGATTTGCTTCTGTCGAGGCCACGTGCGCGTTTACTCACGTTGCGGCCCGGCGACTCGCTTGCCGCCCCCAAAGCGGCTTTGTCGATGGGCTTCAGCTCATTCGGTTTCCCTCCTGGCTGCCATCCAAGCTACGGGGCTTCTGGTTCTTTCCCCGGTGGGTCTGTCTCCCACCGAGCGTGCTAGCCTTTCTGGTCGTACAAGCTGACGAAGCGTGGTGAACTTCGGAGCTAGACGAGCGTTGAGCATACTGAACGCTCGCAGCTTATCCCCAGTGTTAGCCAGACGAACGATCGCTGAGCCAAGGATGGTAGATCAGATGATGCTGTCGACGCGGTTCTCGCTTCTGGTTGTGGCAGCCATCGTCCTCGCGGTCGGCCCTGGGTTGGCCACTTTTCCCGCTACCGTCCGCATCGATGCTGGGCTCGTGTCGGGCGTTGCTGGCGGCACCGCCGACATGCGCGTGTTCAAAGGCATTCCATTTGCCGCACCGCCAGTGGGTCCGTTGCGTTGGCGTCCGCCGCAGCCTGTTAAGAGCTGGGCTGGAGTTCGCCAAGCGAACCAGTTCGGAGCGCGGTGCATGCAGCCGGGCGATGCGGCCGGCGGACGGCAGGGCGGTACGGCCGCCGCGGCGCCGACGATGAGCGAAGACTGCTTATCTCTCAACGTCTGGACCGCAGCCGCGTCGGCTTCGGAACGGCGACCGGTGATCGTGTGGTCGCACGGTGGCGCGTTCACTATCGGCACGGGATCGGGACGCGATGGCGAAGCATTGGCCCGAAAGGGCGCGGTGGTGGTTGCGTACAACTACCGCCTCGGGCCGTTCGGCTTTTTCTCGCACCCCGAGTTGACCAGGGAATCGGAACGGAACGCGTCGGGCAATTACGGTCTGATGGACCTCGTTGCCGTGTTGCGCTGGGTTCAGCAGAACATCACCGCGTTTGGTGGCGACCCGAATCGCGTGACGCTGATGGGCCAATCGGCCGGCGGACTGCTCACTCGTGCCGCAGTCGCATCCGCCCAAGCCAAGGGGCTGTTTCACCGGGCGATCTCTCAGAGCGCCCCAGTCCGCATCGAGCGGATGTTGACGCGAGCAGAGGCGGAAAAGGCAGGCCAGGCAGAAGGGGCTAGAATCGGGGCCGCATCATTGGCCGCGCTGCGTGCGACGCCGGCCCATGAGATTCAACGCGGCATGCAGGCCGGTCGGCTCGTGGTCGACGGCTGGTATGTGACGGAAGACATCTCGATCACCATCGCCGAAGGACGACACAACCGAGTCGACCTGTTGGTCGGCTCGAACAAGGACGAGGCAACGTTCGTGAGCCTATTTCCGGCGTCGTCGTTCTTCGGCCTCGAGAACACGACCGCGCAGCAGTTCATCGACGGGGCACGCCGCCGTTTTGGCTCGAACGCCGCCGCGTTTCTGGCTTTGTACCCTGCTGGGTTGTCAGACGGCGATGCGCGGGCGTCGCAACGTGCGGCCTTCAGCGACGAAGCTGCGTGGAATGCGCGCGATTGGGCTCTGGCACAGACGAGGGCAGGCGGCAAGGCATACCTGTACTATTTCGTGCACGAGCCCCCGGCGGCGCCCGGCCAGCCGAACCGAGGTGCGTCACACACTGCCGAGGTTCCGTACGTTTTCAATGATCCAGTCGCGTTATGGACGGACATCGATCGTGTACTCGCCAACGCGATGTCCTCCTATTGGGCGAACTTCGCCGCGCGCGGTGATCCCAATGGTGCCGGCCTCCCCCTGTGGCCGGCGCTTCAGCCGAATGCGCACGAGCGGATGATCCTCGGGCCGAAGATCGAGGTGGGGCCGGCACTCGACGCCGGGCGCGTGACATTGTTTAGCGGCGTCGCGATTCGGCGTTCCGTCGCACCGACTGCGCCATAGTGGCGATCACTGTGGCAGCCGTTGTTCGTGGGGACTGAGACGCGCCGGCTAACAATGGGTTGAAGCTGACGGTCGCCGCACGGCCAGCTCCTGCGGCGCCCGCAGCTTAACCCAGTGTTCGGCGGACGTGGTCGTAGGCGAGGCCCAACCGGCGCCTACTTGGTTGGGGTTCCGCACATGAAGTCCTCGGCTCCCTGCGGATCAGGCCACGGTGGAATCTGCGGTAGATCAAGCGTGTCACCGGCGAGGGCCTTCCTAATGACGTCGGCGGTTAGGGTGTCAGGAGCGATCAGGCTCTTGACCCTGCCGTCGGCACCGATGAGGATGACTCGTGGCAAGCCCCAGGCCTGATAGGCACGAAAGGTGGCACAGCCGGTGTCGAGTGCCACGGTCGTCTGCAGGGGGAACTTCCGGAGAACGGGCCTGACGGTTGTTGCAGATTCGTGGGTGATCGAGACGAAGGCGACCGGCTGAGTTCGGAACTCCCTGGCCAAAGCGTTCATGTGGGCAAATGACTGGAGGCAAGGCGCGCACCAGCTGGCCCAGAAGTCCAAGACTACAAGGCGCCCTTTCAAGGAGCTGAGGCCCACTGCCCGCGACGGCTCTTCGAGTAAGGTGGCCCGTATCTCCGGCGCTATGTCCCCCGGACGGGGCATTGGAGGCTGGGCCGCCGGCACGAGACTCCCGGCGAGCAGCAGGACCGCTGGACGAAGCGATGGCATCATTTCTTGCCTCTTGGCTTCACTATATGACGTCCGATCGTAGCAAACCGTTTGAAGACGGGGAGGCGACGCCGCCGAACAAGGGGATGAAGCTGACGAGCGTTGAGCGTATTGGACGCTCGCAGCTTATCCCCGGTGTTCGACGCACCTGCGGGCGGAGCCACGAGGCTTGCAGGCCGGCTCGTTTGTAGCTACGATGTAGTTGATGCCTGAGGTCCGGTTCGACTGGGATCCGCGCAAGGCTACAGCGAACCTCCGGAAGCACCGGGTGTCGTTCGAAGAAGCTCAGACCGCGTTTCTTGACGAAGAAGCCCTGGTCATCGATGACCCAGACCATTCTGAGGCCGAGGATCGGTTCATCCTTCTGGGCGTGAGTGGAGGCTTGCGGATCCTGTTCGTCTGTCACTGTGTACGGGAGAGCGGTTCGCTCATCCGGATCATCAGTGCGCGGCGCGCCGACCGTTACGAGCAGGAGCAGTATCACGAGAGGTTGAGAAGATGAGGAAGCGGTACGACTTTTCCAAGGCGAAGAAGAACCCCTATGCCCGCCGGCTGAAGAAGCAGATTACCCTTCGGATCGACGAGCCCACGATCACCTACTTCCGATCGCTGTCGGATGCGACTGGAATTCGTTACCAGACGCTGATCAATCTCTATCTTCGGGACTGCGCTGTTCAAGGGCGGAAGCTTGCGATGGAGTGGGCGCCTTCGGCGTAGAACGGCGGAGGTCAGGGCGTCGAACAAAGGGATGAAGCTGACGAGCGTTGAGCCTATTGGACGCTCGCAGCTTATCCCTAGTGTTGGGCGGACCTATGGGCGTCGCGGGGTCGAAGGCGCCGCGCTATCGTAAGATCGGAGCCACCGGCATGCTTGCACACGGACTGACGCCAATCCTGAACGTGTCCGATCTTGGGCAGAGCATCGCCTGGTTCAAGAAACTCGGTTGGGAGCAGGCGTGGGTGTGGGGTGACCCTCCCACGTTCGGCAGCGTTCGGTCTGGCGTATGCCAGGTGTTCCTCTGCCAAGGCGCCCAGGGCGGCCGCGGCAACGGCGGTGTCAAGAGGACGTTCGGACCTGACGGTGATCAGACGGCCGACAAGGGCGTGTGGATGTCGATCTGGGTGGACGACGTCGACGCCGTGCACAGGCACTGTGTCGAGCAGGGTCTGGACGTCACGTGGCCGCCAACCGATATGCCCTGGAACGTTCGCGAGATGCACGTGCGTCACCCAGATGGTCACGTATTCAGAATCGGCAAAGGTCGAGAAGACGAGTAGGTCGCGGCTCGTCGGAACGCGAGGCCGCCCAACAAGGGGATGAAGCTGACGAAGCTTTCGGCGGCATGGTTGCCAGCAAGGACATGCCGCCTCATGCCCGCGCCGCCGCGGCAGCATGCGGGCACCGCTTCGCAGCTTATCCCTGGTGTTCGGCGGACCATCGGGCGTGCGAACCTGAGGGCTATGCACGACGACCCAGTTGGTGCGGTAGAACGTTGAGGAGGCTTCATGGTCTCAGCGTCGAGGGCCAAACGGGACATCTGGACCTTCCTTGCCCTGCTCCTGCTATTCAGCAGCGTCTTCTATGCGCTGGTCTTCCTGGTGGCGGACGCCCCGAAGCAGTGGGGCAGCTACGCTCTGCCGTTCATGTGGTGTCCGGGGCTGGCGGCTCTCACCACCAAGCTCGTGCGGGATAGGAGCTTACGCGGGCTTGGGTGGGGATGGGGACGAACTCGGTACTTGTTGATCGCATACGGTCTCGCGATCACCGTGTGTCTGCTCCCGTACTTGTTCGTTTGGTTCGCGTTCGACGCATTCAGCCGAAGCCAGTTCATCGAGGTCCTCTCCAAGGCGGGGTTGCCTTCTGCCTTGCGCGGGCGCGCAGGATTGCTCGTGGTCGTGCTGGTTGTATCGCCCCTCACCGGGCTCATCAGCGCGGCCGGCGAGGAAATCGGCTGGAGGGGCTTTCTGGTCCCACGGATGCGTGCGCTCGTGGGCTTCACCGGTACGAGCCTGCTCGTCGGTCTGATCTGGGCGGCGTGGCACTATCCCATCAACATTGCGGTCTCTCCTCTGTACCGCCTGAACGTTCCGCTCTGGTACTCGAATGCCTGTTTCACACTTGCCGTCATCGGAATCAGCTTCATGCACACGTGGCTTCGAATCCGATCGCAGAGCCTCTGGCCCTCGGCCTTGTTCCATGCCGCGGGCAACGCGTTCCAGGGCGTCTTGCAGGCCGCGACTCTGGAGACGAGTGTCACCTCGTACCTGACCACCGAATACGGTGCCAGTTTCGCCGTCGTTGGCTTGCTTATGGCCTTCCTCTTCTGGAGACAGCGACACGAGTTCCAAGCCGAGTACGCCCGCTCAGACGCAGGAGCAACCTAGGAAGAATCAGCCAGGCCGCTCTTCGCTGCGAGGATGGCGGGCCGCCGAACAAGGGGATGCAGCTGACGAGGCACGGCCAGAATGGAGCCTCGCAGCTGA
Organism: uncultured Acidobacteriota bacterium; assembly: GCA_963697835.1. Classification (GTDB taxonomy): domain Bacteria; phylum Acidobacteriota; class Vicinamibacteria; order Fen-336; family Fen-336; genus DATBSL01. Next base: position 228,535 of record CAVOPG010000006.1, read on the forward strand.
TCCCCGGTGTTGGGCGGACCCAGACGAGCGGGACGCGGCTGATGAAGGAGGTCACGGGATGAACGTCAAGCGAGATGCGCCGGCAGTGGCTGCGGCCGAGAAGATCATTCAAGCACCGCGGGATCTCGTGTGGGCAGTACTCACGGACATCAACGGCTGGACCCTCTGGAATCCCGACGTCAGCCGGTCGGAGCTGAAGGGCGCCCTTGTCGTGGGCGCCGAGTTTCGCTGGAAGAGCGGTGGCTCCCCGATTCGCTCAACGATTCAGGAGGTGAAGGGCACCGAGCACATCGCCTGGACGGGCCGCACCCTCGGGGTTCGGGCCGTGCACGTATGGAGCCTGAGCGACCGGGCTGAAGGCACGCTGGTTAGAACCGAGGAGTCATTCGACGGGCTCATCGTACGGATCTTCTCGGGGCCGATGCAGCGCTTGTTGGCCTCTACGCTAGAGAAGACTCTCGCATACTTGAGCGGCGAGTGTGATCGACGCGTGCAGACGGGCCGCCCAACAAGGGGATGAAGCTGACGAAGCTTTCGGCGGCATGGTTGCCAGTATCGACATGCCGCCTCATGCCCGCGCCGGCAAGATCGAACGCGGGCACCGCTTCGCAGCTTATCCCCGGTGTTGGGCGGACGCAGGGACGCAGTGGGATTGCACACGGAATCTGGAGCCACTGACCGTCTGTTACGGCGCCTGCCTGAGGTGGCAAGGGCCGCGCCGCCGAGGGGGGCGGCAATCATCTCCTCGCGCGAGCGATCCCTGGCTGGGCAATGGGAGCCCTCGCGCGTACGATGCACCTGGCGGCAGCGGAGGCAGCCGGGGCGTGGTGCAACTGGCTGGGCAGCGGAGTGGGTGGTGGCGTCTCGAAGGCACTCGGCGTCACAGCCCTTGCGGGGGCGGCAGGCGCCGCGCCAGCCGGCGAGCTTGGGAGTGAAGCGCTCGTGAAGTGCCGCTCAACAATGCGATGAAGCGGACGAAGGGCGGTTGGTCGTGGAGCGAGCATAGTGCTCGGCCGTCATCCCCGTACAGCGGCCATCGTGGGTGGCATCCGAAGGTCGCGCCCTTCGCCGCTTATCGCAGTGTTCGGCCGACAATGGCGTAGGTCGCCCGGTGTGAATGGCTAGGCAGCTTGCATTCCGAGTCGCCCCTGCGAGCCTCGCGCTAGCATGCCTAGCGGCATGTCAGCCGACCGACGTCGAATTGCCTCCAGTCAAGACGCCAGTCCGGCTTCGCCTTGCTTGTACACCACCGCAGCGTCTGCCCTTCTTGGGCCTCGTGTCACCTCCGATCGCCTCGTCTTGTGGACTGCCGGAACTAGAATGCGGTCAGGTTCGCCCTCTGGTTGTTGAAGTTGATGAGCATGGCCAAGCAACGGCAGCCCATGTTCCGGGAAACCGTTCACCTGATCGTGACGCGTGCGTTCTGAAGGAAGTCCTTGCGAATGGCTGGAAGTTTGAGCCTGCCCGCGATTGCAGCGGCGAGCCCATGGTGGGTATGTATGCGACGGATGAGAACATTGTCTGCGACTACGTGGCTGAAGTAGGCACGAGCGGCCGAACAAGGGGATGGTAGGGTCGGGGGCCGGCGCGGTACTCCGTAGGCGTTGACTTGGCCGTGTCCGCCGTTTCCAGCTTCGTGCCCGTTTAGTCGTCGCCGTGAGCCCGTCTCCGGTCCCCGCCCGATCGAACCGGACGTGCAGATTTCCCGCATCCGGCTCTCCCGTACGCTTCACGCCGAGAGTTATGTGGCCTATCAAGCGGGAAGGGCTTTCTGCCGTGGCCTGTAGCTGACCCGGTAAGCCGAGAACAGCCCCAGGGTCCGGTAGATCCACGACTTACTCCACCGCTTCCAGCCGAAGCCATGGCGCTTCGAGTTGCGCGCCAGATGCCGTCTCACCTTCTTCTCCACCCAGTCTCGGACGTAAGAGAAGCATCGACTGGCGTGGCCGTGTCCAAAGTAGTTGACCCACCCCCGGAGGATCGGGTTGATCAGCGCGATCACCCCTTGCACCGGCTGGGAGCGGAAGGAGCGGAAGGCCACCTTGAGCTTCGCCAACAGCTCCGTAGCGCTTCTTCAGCTTCGGGATGGCCAATGCGAACCAGCGGCCAGATCGGCTGCGGACGCGACGGATGTCGAAACCCAGGAAGCCGAAGCTACCTCCTCTCACCAGGTCCACGGCTCGGCTCTTCTCTTCGTTGACCTCGACCTCGAGCTTGGCCAGCTCCTCGCGCAGGCGCACGTCCACCTGTCGAAGCAGCCGGTCATGCCGCGGCTGGCCGTCCACCAGGACCACGAGGTCGTCGGCGAAGCGCGCGTACTGCATGCGCGTCCACTCGCCCTCGCGGGTCACCTCCTTTGCCCGCTCCAGCATGCAGTCCACCTCGTTGAGGTAGACGTTGCTGAGCAACGGAGAGATCACCCCGCCCTGGGGAACGCCCTTGGCCCCAGTGGCCACCAGGATCAGCTTCAGCAAGTGCATCACGTCACGGTCCTCGATCCGCCTCGCCAGCTTCGCAAGGAGGATGCTGTGCCGAACGTTGTCGAAGTACGACCTCAAATCGAGATCGATGACGCGCGTCTTGCCTCCCCTGATCGCCTGGCGCACCCGGTCCACCGCTTCATGTGCCGTCCGCCCCGGCCGGTACCCGTACGACCCCGGCTGGAAGTCGGCCTCGAAGATCGGCTCCAGGATGAGTTGCAGCGCACCCTGGACCACGCGGTCGCGGATCGAAGGAATCCCGAGCACGCGGACTTTCTTGCCGCCGTCCTTCGGGATCTCCTTCCTCCGGTTCGGCATGGGAACGTACCGACGCGAGACCAGTTCGTCCCGGATCTGCTCGATGAAGACGTCCACTCCCCCTGCCTCGATGGCCTCGAAGGTCACCCCGTCAACTCCCGGGGCTCCGTCGTTCTTCTTGGCCAAGCGGTAGGCTTCGTGCAGCGTCTCTTCCTTGCAGACGTGGACGAACAGGCCCCAGAAACGCCACGACGGTTCCGCCTTCGCCTTGGCGTAGATCCTCCGTCTCAGGTCCTGCAGACTGATGGACGGTCTTGTCATCCGCCCCTGCCTCCCTTCCACGAAGAAGCACGTACAGCAGGGCCCCTTTGCTCCACGGGCGTTACCCCGCTTCCTCACTCCTATGGGCCCTTCCGACTCCCTCTCGCCTTCGGCCGCCTCCCTGGGTTCGTTGCGCGGCCTACCTTGGTCCGCCGATTTCGCGGCGGGGCGAGGAGGGTCTCACCAGTTGACTTCACACGCCCTTGTCGCCGTGCTGCCGCTGCGACCCCGCCGGAGGGTTCCGTCGTAACCAGAGGAGGACGGAACCTGCTGCCTTCGCCCTCTGCTCGCAGGCTCGACCCCCGGGTTGGCTCTATCGAGGCCACGTGTGCGTTTACTCTCGTTGCGGCCCGGCAACTCGCTTGCCGCCCCCAAAGCGGCGTTGTCGATGGGCTACAGCTCATTCGGTTTCCCTCCTGGCTGCCATCCAAGCTACGGGGCTTCTGGTTCTTGCCCCGGTGGGTCTGTCTCCCACTGAACGTGTTAGCCTCCTGGTCGTACAAGCAGACGAGCGTTGAGCATATTGGACGCTCGCAGCTTATCCCCGGTGTTCGACGGACCCTAAGAGGCTGGAGAGGAAATCGTGGAGCTCAGAATCCGGCACTAGCCGAACGGCCACGATGGTCTGGAGTGCATTCGTGTCCACAGGCCCACGTATCGCATCAGCCAGATTGTCTTTCGAGACGCGGATCGCGAGGGAGCCATGAAGGTCAAGTACGCGACCATCATCGTCAGGAGCATGAACGAGTCCATCGAGTTCTACTCAGACGTGATGGGATTCGAGGTCGACAGCCAGTTCAAGGCGCTGCCCGGCGTCGTGATCACGCTGATGAAGGGGCGGGGCGAGGCGATGGTCGAGCTCATCGAGAACGGCGCCTATGAGGTCGGGCTGTACTCTGTCGGGATGGACGTCGACGACCTCGCGGCTACGGTCGAGCGTCTCAAGGCCAAAGGCGCCACGATCACGCTGGAGCCCGTGCCGACCCAGGTCGGGTCTCTTGCTTTCGTAGAGGATCCCAATGGAGCCCGGATCGCGCTCATTGAACACCGCTAAAAGACCGGCGCGCTTCGAGGAACTGGTCGAGGACGCCGCCGGCAGGGACTCGCGGCGCCATCACGGCGACACCGACCAGCGGGAGCAACAGCAAGTGTGCCTGGATAGCGCAAGGGTTGAGTATGCTCGGCAGGCCCTGAGTCCCGCGCGCTGTCCGTACCAGGATCACCAGGACGTGGTGACCATGCGAGAGCGCGTCATGGTCGCGTGCCGTCGAACAAGGGCATGAAGCTGACCAGCGATGAGCGTATTGGACGCTGGCAGCTTATGCCCAGTGTTCGACCGACAAGTGGTGGGGTGATGCATGACGGCTGAGCTGAACTTCATCCGGCAACAAGGCTTCCGAGACGCTTCTGCGGGCTCCTGCTCCTACCAGTATCCGGCGCTGATGTGGCAGCCCCGCATCATCGGGGCGCTGGTTCTGGTTGGCGTGTGGCTCCAATCCTGGGAGTACTTCTTCGTCCTGTGGGTGCTCCTCTGGTGGAACGCGGCTGTGCCGCGCCTTAATCCGTTCGACGTTTTCTACAACCTCATCGTGGCGAAGGCCAGGAACCTCCCATCCCCAGGTCCAGCCCCGAGTCCTCGGCGCTTCGCCCAGGTCATGGCCGGCAGTTTCATGCTCGCGATAGGAGTCGCTCTGCTGTCGAGTCTGCGGGGCCTCGCGTGGTCTTTCGAGGCAGTGTTGCTGGCGGCTCTCGGGGCGCTAGTCTTCGGCCGCTTCTGCCTGGGCTCGTACGTGTTTCACCTTGTGAGTGGGCAGGCACGGTTTGCGAACCGCACGCTCCCGTGGTCACGGACGGAGTAGCCAGGGCAATGTCGTCCGATGTGGCGAGCGGTCGAACAAGGGGATGAAGCTGACGAGCGTTGAGCATTTTGGACGCTCGCAGCTTATCCCAGTGTTGGGCCGACTCTGAAGGGGGAGTCATGGATCGCAGGAGCGCAGGCCTGAGAGGCTGGCGCATCGCATGCGTCGTGGCACTCCTCGGTTGCGGGGCGAACGCGCAAGCCGACGATCGCATACAGCTTCAGGTCGACACCAGTGAGGCCGATGCCGTCCTGTCCATCCTGGCCCGCCGGACCGCCGGCGAGCCGGTGCTAGAATCCGACTGGGCGCGGGTCTTCGGAAGTGAGCCCTACCGCCGGTTGAAGCAGCGTGAGACGGAGCTGAAGAGGAGCTTCGAGGACGACGCGTTCCGTCGGTTCGTCCTCTCTGACTCGCTGCTCGAGGCGGCGCGGGACCTGGACCACACCCTGGCCGCCTGGAAGCGGGCCGATTTGGAGGCCGCTGCCCGGCATGTGCTGGCCTACCTGCCTCCACAGGCACGCGTTCGCGCCAAGGTCTTTCCGGTGATCAAGCAACAGACGAACAGCTTCGTCTTCGAGCTGCAGACGGACCCGGCCATCTTCCTCTATGTGGACCCCACGCTCAGCGCTGAGAAGTTCGAGAACACCGTGGGCCATGAGCTGCACCATATCGGACTGGCCAGCGTGGCCGGTGAGATGGAAGTCGTCCTCGCGGGCCTTCCTGCGCGTGCGCGGTCGGCGGCCGAGTGGATGGGGTCCTTTGGCGAGGGAATGGCCATGCTAGCCGCGGCTGGAGGTCCCGATGTGCACCCCCACGCCCACAGCTCGCCCGAGGACCGGGCACGATGGGACCACGACCTGGCCAACTTTGGTCACGACCTGCAATCGCTCGACCGCTTCTTCCTCGACATCATCGACGGTCGGCTAGCCGGCGAGGACCGGATCCGGGAGAAGGGTTTCGCCTTCTTCGGCGTCCAGGGTCCGTGGTATACCGTCGGCTGGAAGATGGCCGTCATAGTCGAGCAGCGCTATGGCCGCGCAGCGCTAATCGAATGCATGCTCGACCCGCGCCGGCTGCTGGCCACCTACAACCACGCGGTGACCGTGAGCAAGCACAAGCAGCGGCTCCCGCTCTGGTCGCCCCGGCTGTTACAGACGGTGCGCGCCCGGCCCGCCAGTACCGCGGCGCCAGCCCAAAGGTGAACACCGACTCGGAGGAGCGGCCCAACAACCGGATGCAGCGGACGAGGCCGGCTAGAATGGAGCCTCGCCGCTGATCCGGGTGTTAGGCCCGCCGACCTTGTGGAATGGGAGAGACGATGCCTCTGGATGTGGAGATCCTCGCAGATCAGATCCGTCGAGCTTTTTGGGGCGAGTCCTGGCATGGGCCCTCCGTGCGCGAGGTGCTGGCGGGTGTTTCGGCGGAAGACGCCGCAGCCCATCCGATAGCCGGCGCTCACAGCATTTGGGAGATCGTCCTTCACATGACCGGCGGTCATATCTTGGTTCTTCGGCGTGTTCGTGGAGAAGGTGCGCAGCTCTCGCCGGAGGAAGAGTGGCCTCCAGTGCGGGAGTTTAGTTCAGAGGCCTGGCGCAAGAGCCAGCACACCTTGGACCAACTGAATCAGCAGCTCCAGAGCGCCGTGCGCGCCTTCCCCACGGAGCGCCTTTCGCAGGAGTTGGGCTCCGAGTACACGGCGTACACTCAGTTCTGTGGCGCGCCTCAACACGACCTGTACCATGCGGGCCAAATCGTTATTCTCAAGAAGGCACTCTCGGTGTCGCGAGGGGCGGCCTAACAACGAGTTGGTAGGGTCGGGGACCGGCGCGGTACTCCGTAGGCGCTGACTTGGCTGTGTCCGCCGTTTCCAGCTTCGTGCCCGTTTGGTCGTTGCCGTGAGCCCGTTTCCGGCCCCGCCCGATCGAACCGTGCGTGCGGATTTCCCGCACACGGCTCTCCTGCACGCTTCACTCCAAGGGTTATGTGGCCTATCAAGCTGGAAGGGCTTTCTGCCGGGGTTTGTAGTTGACCCAGTAGGCCGAGAACAGGCCCAGGGTCCGGTAGATCCACGACTTACTCCACCTCTTCCAGCCGAAGCCATGGCGTTTCGAGTTACGCGCCAGATGCCGTCTCACCTTCTTCTCCACCCAGTCTCGGACGTAGGAGAAGCATCGACTGGCGTGGCCGTGTCCAAAGTAGTTGACCCACCCCCGGAGGATCGGGTTGATCAGCGCGATCGCCCCTTGCACCGGCTGGGAGCGGAAGGAGCGGAAGACTTCCTTCAGCTTCGCCAACAGCTCCGTGCGCTTCTTCAGCTTCGGGATGGCCAATGCAAACCAGCGGCCAGATCGGCTGCGGACGCGTCGGATGTCGAAGCCCAGGAAGCCGAAGCTACCTCCTCTCGCCAGGTCCACGGCTCGGCTCTTCTCTTCGTTGACCTCGACCTCGAGCTTGGCCAGCTCCTCGCGTAGCCGTCCATTTACCTGTCGAAGCAGCCGGTCATGCGACGGCTGGCCGTCCACCAGGACCACGAGGTCGTCGGCGAAGCGCGCGTACTGGATGCGCGTCCACTCGCCCTCGCGGGTCACCTCCTTCGCCCACTCGAGCATGGCATCCACCTCGTTGAGGTAGACGTTGCTGAGCAGGGGGGAGATCACTCCGCCCTGGGGAACGCCCTTGGCCCCAGTGGCCGCCAGGATCAGCTTCAGCAAGTGCATCACGTCACGGTCCTCGATCCGCCTCGCCAGCTTCGCGAGGAGGATGCTGTGCCGAACGTTGTCGAAGTACGACCTCAAATCGAGATCGATGACGCGCGTCTTGCCTTCCCTGATCGCCTGGCGCACCCGGTCCACCGCTTCATGTGCCCTCCGCCCCGGTCGGTACCCGTACGACCCCGGCTGGAAGTCGGCCTCGAAGATCGGCTCCAGGATGAGTTGCAGCGCACCCTGTACCACGCGGTCGCGGATGGTGGGAATCCCGAGCACGCGGACCTTCTTGCCGCCGTCCTTCGGGATCTCCTTTCTCCGGTTCGGCATGGGAACGTACCGGCGCGAGACCAGTTCGTCTCGGATCTGCCCGATGAAGACGTCCACTCCCCCTTCCTCGATGGCCGCGAAGCTCACCCCGTCAACTCCCGGGGCTCCGTCGTTCTTCTTGGCCAAGCGGTAGGCTTCGTGCAGCGTCTCTTCCTTGCAGACGTGGACGAAAAGGCCCCAGAAACGCCACGACGGTTCCGCCTTCGCCTTGGCGTATATCCTTCGTCTCAGGTCTTGCAGACCGATGGACGGTCTTGTCATCCGCCCCTGCCTCCCTTCCACGAAGAAGCACGTACAGCAGGGCCCCTTTGCTCCGCGGGCGTTACCCCGCTTCCGCACTCGTATGGGCCCTTCCGACTCCCTCTCGCCTTCGGCCGCCTCCCTGGGTTCGTTGCACGGCCTACCTTGGTCCGCCGATTTCGCGACGGGGCGAGGAGGGTCTCACCAGTTGACTTCGCACGCCCTTGTCGCCGTGCTGCCGCTGCGACCCCGCCGGAGGGTTCCGTCGAAACCAGAGGAGGACGGAACCTGCAGCCTTCGCCCTCAGCTTGCGGGCTCGGCCCCCGGATTTGCTTCTGTCGAGGCCACGTGCGCGTTTACTCACGTTGCGGCCCGGCGACTCGCTTGCCGCCCCCAAAGCGGCTTTGTCGATGGGCTTCAGCTCATTCGGTTTCCCTCCTGGCTGCCATCCAAGCTACGGGGCTTCTGGTTCTTTCCCCGGTGGGTCTGTCTCCCACCGAGCGTGCTAGCCTTTCTGGTCGTACAAGCAAGGAACTTCGGAGCTTCGCAGCTTATCCCCGGTGTTCTGCGGACCGTGCCGAGTGCCCCCGTGACTGTCGCAGGCCGGGTCTTGACTGGAGTATATACACCATATAGACTAGTTGCATGAAGACGACTCGCGCCAAGCTGTTTCAGAACGGTGGTAGTCAGGCTGTGCGCCTGCCGAAGGCGTGCCGGTTCACTAGCCAGCGGGAAGTCTGGTGCGTCGTGAAGCCGGGATTCTTGAGCCAGCGGACGAATGGTCGGCTGAGTTCCGGGCGTCTTGGGGTCTGTTTCAGGGACTGCCTCGGTACATGCTGGATGCCGACACGGTGAGCTATGCGCACGGGGTCAGGGCCAAGTCGCGGCTCGCTTGCTAGAGCATCAGCCGTCTGACCTCTGCATCAGTTCGATCACGTTGGCCGAGCTGAGCTTCGGTGCTGAGGCGAAGCGGTCGCAGAAGATCCGTCGCGCCATCCGCAGCTTCACGAAGGATGTGGCGGTCCTGCCGTTTAACGAGGTGTGCCGAGAGACGGAGCTGACGGCGTGAGCGTGGACGCTCGCAGCTTATCCCCGTGTTCGACGGACCAACGGATGCATGACTGAGCAAGTGTGCCGGGAGGGGCGGCCGTCGTTAGAACCCGGCGTGTCACGTCGCCTGCCGTGGCAGCAAGGACTGCGCCGCCGCGGTGGAGCAATCAGCGCTTTTTCGTGAGCGGGGCATCGATTGAGCAGCGAGCAGTCTCGCGCGAGCGGGGATTCCTGCGGCAATGGTGTGGGCGCTGGAGCCACGAGGTAACCAGGCAATCATGAGTATCGGTGCGTGGAGAGCTGGCTCGGCGGCACAGCCCTTGCCAAGGGCAGCAGGCGCCGCGCCACGCCTCCATTCTTGCGGAGTAACTGGTCACGAGGGAGAAGGTGCGAAGCATCTTCGCAAGAAGGGGCATGGTACTGTCCTGCGTAAAGCCAGGAAGCGGAGAGCCGTCGAACAAGTGGATGCAGCAGACGAGGCCCGCGCCATGGCCAGACGGAGGCGCGGTAAGGGGCATGCGGTTCTTGGTGGCAACTACCGACTGCCCCCATCGGTTACGCCGTCGTATCGAGGCGGCACTCTCGTCGTGGTTCCGAAAGCAGAGACGGGCTAGTTGGGCCTTTTCAGGATGATGGAATCCACTACGAGCCAAGGGTGGCGAGCGAGCCGCCTGAGTTCGTTGCGTTCACTTGGCAAGAACGGCCACTGAGCGCTCCGGATCGGCTCGAGGTATGACGAGCGGCCCAACAAGGAGTTGAAGCGGACGAAGCCCGGCAAACTTCGGAGCTTCGCAGCTTAACTCCAGTGTTATCCGGACTCAGTGGTGAGGAGCAGGGCTACGGAGCACAGGACGCTGAACGCCGCCGTCCGGGGAGCGGGAGCCTTCGGTGGCTTGGCGTGTTACATCTTGATGTCGGGATGTGGGAGTGGCCCGCGGCACGCGTCCGCTGCCGTGCTCATTCACGAAGGCGATACCGTTCAGAAGCGACTGCGCGTTGCGGCGGAGTTCGTTACCGAACCACGGACGGCCTGGCTCGTTCACGAGGCGCGACTTCGGTATCCGTGGCTTTCAGAGGATCAGCTGAGTACCCTTCTCCTTAGCTACTCGGGAGCGTGGCACCCACCGAACCCCGCGGACGATCGGGTATGGGTGGTCGTGACGCTGCGCGACGGCCCGGCAGACGGGAAACTAGTTGTGAAGTACTGCCGCGACCTTGTTGCCAAGGCACTCGAGCATGAGCGCGAGGTACGGGCCAGAGGCCCAGGGTCGGTTGGGCACCGACCGTGAGGAGGGAACGGCGCCGGATAACAAGGGGATGGTAGGGTCGGGGACCGGCGCGGTACTCCGTAGGCGCTGACTTGGCTGTGTCCGCCGTTTCCAGCTTCGTGCCCGTTTGGTCGTTGCCGTGAGCCCGTTTCCGGCCCCGCCCGATCGAACCGTGCGTGCGGATTTCCCGCACACGGCTCTCCTGCACGCTTCACTCCAAGGGTTATGTGGCCTATCAAGCTGGAAGGGCTTTCTGCCGGGGTTTGTAGTTGACCCAGTAGGCCGAGAACAGGCCCAGGGTCCGGTAGATCCACGACTTACTCCACCTCTTCCAGCCGAAGCCATGGCGTTTCGAGTTACGCGCCAGATGCCGTCTCACCTTCTTCTCCACCCAGTTGCGTATTCCGGGCCATCGTGATCACTCATTCCGGCGGAACGTGATCGCCGATTCCGGGGATCCTGATCGCTGATTCCGGCATCCTGATCACCCGTTCCGGCGATCGTGATCACTGATTCCGGCATCCTGATCGCCGATTCCGGCGATCGTGATCAGCGGTCGGTAGCGGACTTGTTACACGCTGGGTCCTCCACGGAGGACCTGGATGGGAATGAGCCGACTACTGATGAGACAGCTGCGCGAGATTCTGCGACTCAAGCACGAGGGTCTGCCGCACCGGGCGATTGCCCGGGCCTGCGGGGTGGGTGTAGGGACGGTGTCGGAGTACCTCCGGCGGGCGGGGAAGGCGGGCCTGGCCTGGCCGCTGCCCCCCGACCTCGAGGAGGCGGTGATCGAGGCCCGGCTGTTCCCCCGGGCCGATCCGAGTCGAGAGCGCCAGGCGCCCGACCTGGCGTGGGTCCACCAGGAGCTGAAGAAGCCTGGGGTGACGCTGCAGCTGCTGTGGGAGGAGTACCGGGAGGCGCACGCGGAGGGGTACGGCTACAGCCAGTTCTGCGAGATCTACCGCCGCTGGGCTCGGAAGCTTCGGCCCTCGATGCGCCAGCAGCACCGGGCTGGGGAGAAGACCTTCATCGACTTCTCGGGCCAGAGGCTTCACCTCGTGGACCGGCGGAGCGGGGAGGAGATCCCGCTCGAGCTGTTCGTGGCCGTTCTCGGGGCGAGTAACTACACGTACGCGGAGGCGATCCCGAGCCAGAAGCTCGGCGACTGGGTGGGCGTGCACACCCGGATGGCGGAGTACTTCGGCGGCTCGACGAGGCTGTGGGTGCCGGACCAGCTCAAGAGCGCGGTGACGAAGCCGTGCCGGTACGAGCCCGACCTCAACCGCACCTACCAGGAGCTGGCAGGTCACTACGGCGCGGTGGTAGTGCCGGCGCGGCCGGGCAAGGCCAAGGACAAGGCGAAAGTGGAGGGGGCGGTGCTCATTGCACAGCGATGGATCGTCGCCCGGCTCCGGAACCGAACCTTCTTCGAGCATGGCGAGCTGAGCGAGGCGGTCGCCGAACTGCTGGAGGACCTCAACTCGCGTCCGATGCAGAAGCTCGGGGTGAGCCGGCGTGAGCTGTGGGAGAGGCTCGACCGCCCGGCCCTGCTCGCACTACCCGCCGGCCGCTACGAGCAGGCCCAGTGGAAGACCTGTCGGGTGAACATCGACTACCACGTCGACGTCGCCCGCCACCTCTACAGCGTCCCCTACCAGCTTGTCCACGAGGCGGTCGAGGCGCGCTACACCGCCTCGATCGTCGAGGTCTTCTACAAAGGCCGGCGAATCACTTCGCACGGCCGACGCTACGACGGCAAGCCCTCGACCCTGGCGGAGCACATGCCCAGCTCCCACCGGGCGCACGCCGAGTGGACGCCCTCGCGGCTCATCGGCTGGGCGGAGAAGGCGGGACCAGCCACCGGACGGGTGGTGAGCGAGATCCTCAGGAGCCGCCCCCACCCCGAGCAGGGCTACCGGGCGTGCCTGGGGCTCATCCGTCTGGGCCGCCGCTACGGAGACGACCGGCTCGAAGCCGCCTGTGCCCGGGCCGAGCGGCTGCGCTCCTACAGCTACCGCACCGTCAAGAACATCCTCGCCTCGGCCCAGGACCGCCTGCCCCTCGAGGACGAGCCAACCACCCCCGCCCCGGGGCCTTCCCACGAGAACATCCGCGGCGGCGAGTACTACGCCGCGCAGGAGGAGCGCAAGTGCTGACCCAACCGACCCTCGAGAAGCTCAACGCCATGAAGCTCACCGGCCTCGTCCAGGCCCTCCAGCACCAGCTCGGCTCCGATGAGTACGCCCGGCTGAGCTTCGAAGAACGCCTCGGTCTCCTCGTCGACGCCGAGTGGACCGCCCGCGAAGAGCGCAAGCTCGGCCGGCGACTCAGCGCGGCCAAGCTTCGCCACCCCGCGTCCCTCGAGGACGTCGACTTCAAGCACCCTCGTCACCTCGACCGCCAGCAGGTCCTCAGCCTTGGAAGCTGCGCCTGGATCCAGAACCGCCACAACCTCGTGATCGTCGGGCCCACCGGAATTGGCAAGTCCTACCTCGCCTGCGCCTTCGCCGAGCGAGCCTGTCGCCGCGGCTACTCCGCCGTCTACGTCCGCATGCCCAGGCTCCTCCACGAGCTCGCCGTCTCCCGAGGCGACGGATCCTACACTCGGCTCCTCGCTCGCCTCGCCAAGCTCGATCTGCTCGCCATCGACGACTGGCTCCTCGCCCCGCTCCGAGACGGCGAGCGGCGAGACCTCATCGAGGTCATCGAGGACCGCACCGAGCGTGGCTCCACCCTCATCGCCACCCAGGTCCCGTCCAAGGAGTGGCACGCCAGCATCGGCGACCCCAATCAAGCCGACGCCATCTGCGACCGCCTCCTCCACAACGCCCACCGCATCGAGCTCAAGGGGCCGACCATACGCAACACCAAGGCCGCGCCCAAGATGCAAAGCGAGACAACGTCATGACCACCGTCGCTTCGCTCCGACCGCTCCGCGGGGGGATGCTGCGGGTCGTCCCCGATCCCCCCCGTCGATCCTGGGGCATCCTGGGCCCTCCGCGCCGCTCTCGGGACCTGTGGATCCTGCCGGAGGCGTGGAAAACGCCGGCCACCCTCTCCGAAGGACCGCGGCCCTCGAAGGCGTTTCCCACGCCTCCTTGGACGGCGCTGCGCGCCGCCCACAGGCTCCACAGGCCACTCCAGGGGTCTCTCCCCAACGGCAAACGGCGTATCATCCCGGCGGCCCCAGCCGCCAAGGAGGTGCCGACCTAACCGCAAACGTCGCTCCGCTCCGACCGCGTGATCACGATCATCGGAATCAGTGATCACGATCCCCGGATTCGGTGATCATGATGAGCGGAATACGCACCCAGTCTCGGACGTAGGAGAAGCATCGACTGGCGTGGCCGTGTCCAAAGTAGTTGACCCACCCCCGGAGGATCGGGTTGATCAGCGCGATCGCCCCTTGCACCGGCTGGGAGCGGAAGGAGCGGAAGACTTCCTTCAGCTTCGCCAACAGCTCCGTGCGCTTCTTCAGCTTCGGGATGGCCAATGCAAACCAGCGGCCAGATCGGCTGCGGACGCGTCGGATGTCGAAGCCCAGGAAGCCGAAGCTACCTCCTCTCGCCAGGTCCACGGCTCGGCTCTTCTCTTCGTTGACCTCGACCTCGAGCTTGGCCAGCTCCTCGCGTAGCCGTCCATTTACCTGTCGAAGCAGCCGGTCATGCGACGGCTGGCCGTCCACCAGGACCACGAGGTCGTCGGCGAAGCGCGCGTACTGGATGCGCGTCCACTCGCCCTCGCGGGTCACCTCCTTCGCCCACTCGAGCATGGCATCCACCTCGTTGAGGTAGACGTTGCTGAGCAGGGGGGAGATCACTCCGCCCTGGGGAACGCCCTTGGCCCCAGTGGCCGCCAGGATCAGCTTCAGCAAGTGCATCACGTCACGGTCCTCGATCCGCCTCGCCAGCTTCGCGAGGAGGATGCTGTGCCGAACGTTGTCGAAGTACGACCTCAAATCGAGATCGATGACGCGCGTCTTGCCTTCCCTGATCGCCTGGCGCACCCGGTCCACCGCTTCATGTGCCCTCCGCCCCGGTCGGTACCCGTACGACCCCGGCTGGAAGTCGGCCTCGAAGATCGGCTCCAGGATGAGTTGCAGCGCACCCTGTACCACGCGGTCGCGGATGGTGGGAATCCCGAGCACGCGGACCTTCTTGCCGCCGTCCTTCGGGATCTCCTTTCTCCGGTTCGGCATGGGAACGTACCGGCGCGAGACCAGTTCGTCTCGGATCTGCCCGATGAAGACGTCCACTCCCCCTTCCTCGATGGCCGCGAAGCTCACCCCGTCAACTCCCGGGGCTCCGTCGTTCTTCTTGGCCAAGCGGTAGGCTTCGTGCAGCGTCTCTTCCTTGCAGACGTGGACGAAAAGGCCCCAGAAACGCCACGACGGTTCCGCCTTCGCCTTGGCGTATATCCTTCGTCTCAGGTCTTGCAGACCGATGGACGGTCTTGTCATCCGCCCCTGCCTCCCTTCCACGAAGAAGCACGTACAGCAGGGCCCCTTTGCTCCGCGGGCGTTACCCCGCTTCCGCACTCGTATGGGCCCTTCCGACTCCCTCTCGCCTTCGGCCGCCTCCCTGGGTTCGTTGCACGGCCTACCTTGGTCCGCCGATTTCGCGACGGGGCGAGGAGGGTCTCACCAGTTGACTTCGCACGCCCTTGTCGCCGTGCTGCCGCTGCGACCCCGCCGGAGGGTTCCGTCGAAACCAGAGGAGGACGGAACCTGCAGCCTTCGCCCTCAGCTTGCGGGCTCGGCCCCCGGATTTGCTTCTGTCGAGGCCACGTGCGCGTTTACTCACGTTGCGGCCCGGCGACTCGCTTGCCGCCCCCAAAGCGGCTTTGTCGATGGGCTTCAGCTCATTCGGTTTCCCTCCTGGCTGCCATCCAAGCTACGGGGCTTCTGGTTCTTTCCCCGGTGGGTCTGTCTCCCACCGAGCGTGCTAGCCTTTCTGGTCGTACAAGCTGACGAAGCCCGGTCGACTTCGGGGCTTCGCAGCTTATCCACGGTGTTCGACCGACCGAACTGGACCCACGAGGGCAGGCTCTGCTGCTAGCTTGACGTCGGTCTATGGATGCTCCCACCTTCGAGTGGGATCCTGCGAAGGCTGCAGCCAACCTACGTGCGCACGGCGTGTCGTTCGAGGAAGCCGCGACCGTATTCCAGGACCCCTTGGCGAAGGTTCATTCCGACCCCGACCATTCGGAGTCCGAGCCTCGTGAGATTCTGATCGGTCATTCCGCGCAGCATCGTCTGTTGCTCGTGGCGTTCACCTACCGGCAGGGTAAGATTCGTCTGATCAGCGCTCGGGAGGTTACCCGGCGCGAGCGTCGAGATTATGAAGAGAGCCAACAAGGCAGTTCGTGATTCCTCGGACGATCTGAGGCCCGAGTACACCTTCGACTACTCCAAGGCCAAGAAGAATCCGTACGCCGCGCGACTCAAGGGTCGAACCGTCGCCGTCGTCCTTGAGCCCGATGTAGCGATTGCGTTCCCGAGCTCAAAGGCCGTCAACACCCAGCTGCGAGCCGTCGTGGCTGCAGTACCGAGGCGCTCTCGGAAGCGCACAGTTCCTCAAAGACGAGGCGGTCGAACAAGGGGATGAAGCAGACGAACGTTGAGCATATTGGACGCTCGCAGCTTATCCCCGGTGTTCGACGAACTGGGAGGGAGGAGAACGTGCACACCTCAAAGAGGTTTGGCTGGCTTCTTCCATGGGTTGTCCTAACAGCGCCAAGCGCCAGCGGGCAGGACGCTGTGTCGCCCCTGCCGGGGACGCGGCTGCGCATCACGGCACCAGCAGTGGCGCCCAAGCCCATTGTCGGGAATCTAGTCCAAATCACGGAACGCGAGGTCGTTCTCGCACCGTCCGCCTCAGACCGGACGGTTGTTCCCCGAGCTAGTGTGAACCGCGTCGAGTGGAGCAAGGGTCGCCACGGGAACGCAGTGAAGGGGCTTCTCATCGGCGGCGCCATTGGCGCTGCGGTCCTGTCCCTCATCAACGCTCAAGACCCTGAGACCGGTGAGACACAAGAGTACCTTGTCGTTGCGGTCGTTGGCGCCGGCTTGGGAGCGCTGCCGGGCGCGGGCATCGGCGCTCTGGTCAAGACGGAGCGGTGGGCGGAGCTGCCAGTCGGCAACCTGCGTGTCACAGTCGGGGCCACACCGAACCGGGGTGTCGGTCTCAGGCTTGCGTGGGCGTGGTGAGTGCCTCAGGAACGCGGTGTCGTCGAACAAGCGGATGCAGCTGACGAAGCCGGCGCACGCGAGGGAGCTTCGCAGCTGATCCTCAGTGTTGGGCAGACCAGTAGGCGGAACGCGACTTCGGCGATACTTGGCGCGTGATCGTTGAATGGGATCCTGCGAAGGCCGATTCCAACCTCCGGAAGCACCGCATCTCGTTCCGAGAGGCGGTTACCGCACTCGAGGATCCGCTATCCACCACCTTCCCGGATCCCGAGCATTCGCTTGGGGAGCGGCGTTTTGTCACCATAGGCGTGTCGGGCAACGGCCTCGTCTTGGTCGTGGCACATGCGGACCGTCGCGCAGCGGTTCGCATCATCAGCGCGAGGCGAGCTACCCCGCGCGAGCGCAGGTTCTATGAAGAAGGCGAGTAACAAGCAGGACGACGATCTTCGGCCCGAGTACGACTTTTCGTCGTTGAAGGGCGGTGTACGAGGGAGGTACTACCGTCGCTTCCAGGCCGGCACCAACATCGTCCGTCTCGAGCCCGATCTGGCCAAGGCGTTCCCGACCGACGAGGCCGTCAACGAGGCATTGCGCACCGTAGTTCGCGCGTCGCGCGCACCTCGTAGGTCGACGAGGCTGCCCAACAAGGAGTTGAAGCTGACGAAGCGTGGCTAACTTCGGAGCTTCGCAGCTTAACTCCGGTGTTGGACAGACCGTAAGCGCGAGTGACCGAAGGGTCGGTCAGCGGTACGATCGGGCATGCCTACGGTGCTCCGCAGCGGCCCGTACCGGTTCTACTTCTACTCGGGCGACCGCGATGAACCGCCCCACGCACATGTCGCCCGGGACGCAAGCGAGGCCAAGTTCTGGCTGGAACCCGTCCGGCTGGTCTGGAGCCGGGGATTCTCCCCCACCGAACTCCGTAGGGTCGAAGCGATCGTGACCGAGCATGTGCGAGAATTGATGGATGGCCGGAATGCCTTCTTCCTCGGCTGAAACGAGCACGCCGCTGGCCCAGGATGTCCGGGTGGCGGAGGATTCCCTGACCGTCGTGTTGGTTGACGGCCGAACGGTCACGGTGCCTCTGTCGTGGTACCCCCGCCTAGCGAATGGCTCAAGCGAGGAGCGTCTGAACTGGCAGCTGTTGGGTGGGGGCCATGGAATTCACTGGCCGGACCTCGACGAGGACGTCTCCGTCGATGCCTTGCTTGCTGGCCGCGCTTCAGGCGAAAGCCAGAGTTCGCTGCAGAAGTGGCTCAGCTCCAGGTCGCGAAGCAAGTAGAGACCCACGAGGCTGCCCAACAAATGGACGCAGCTGACCCTCGGTGGACACCCAAAACCGGCCATTGATGGACACCTGAAAACCGGCCATAGGACGTAGCGGTCGAGACGTTGACGACGGCGCGGGGGTCGTGGTCCCTCCGCCGGGATGGCCAACGTCTTGAGCGACGAGAAGCGAGCAGCAGGTGATGGCGCTGGGGCGGCTGGGCTGGTCGCTGCGGCGCATCGAGGACGCGACCGGCGTCCGCCGCGAGACGGCGAGCGCCTACCTGCAAGGCGGCCGGGCGATCGCGCGTGCGCGCCGCCGGGCGCGCTGGGGCCGCCAGCGCGGCCCGGCAAAACCGGCCATATCAGAGGTGTCCACCGACCCTGGGCGGGCAAAACCGGCCACGAGAGGTGTCCACCGACTCCTGGCGCGGACCTGGCCGCCGCCGCCCGGTCGGAGCCCCGAGGCGAGCGCGTGCGAGCCGTACCGCGAGGTGATCGAGGAGGCGCTCGGCGCGCGGCCGCAACGCCATGGCGATCTGGCAGGACCTGGTCGACGACCACGGCTTCCGCGGCGCGCTACGCGAGCGTCAAGCGCTTCGTCGCGCAAGCTGCGCGGCGCGCAGGCCGCCGGAGGCGCGCGCCGTGATCGAGACCGCGCCCGGCGAGGAGGCGCAGGTCGACTACGGCGACGGCCCGATGGTGCGCGACCCGCGACAGCGGGCAAGTACCGGCGCACGCGGCTGTTCGTGCTGACGCTCGGCTACAGCCGCAAGTCCGTCCGCCTGCTCACCTGCCGCTCGAGCACGCGGATCTGGGCCGAGCTGCACGAGCACGCCTTCCGCCGTCTCGGCGGCGCGACCGCGGGTCGTCGTGCTCGACAACCTGAGCGAAGGCGTGCTCACGCCCGACGTCTACGACCCGACGCTCAATCCGCTCTACCGCGACGTGCTCGCGCACTACGGCGTCGTCGCTCTGCCGTGCCGCGTCCGCGATCCCGATCGCAAGGGCAAGGTCGAGTCGGGCGTCGGCCACGCGCAAGAGGACGCCGCTCAAGGGACTGCGCTTCGAGAGCCTGGAGGAGGCGCAGGCGTACCTCGATCGCTGGGAGGAGCGCTGGGCCGACACGCGCATCCACGGCACGACCAAGCGCCAGGTCGCGGCGATGTTTGCCGAGGAGCAGCCCGCGCTGCTGCCGCTGCCGCTCGAGCCTTCCGCTACTACCAGCTACGGCGAGCGCACCGTGCATCTCGACGGCTGCGTCGAGGTCGAGGCGCGCCTACTACGGCGCGCCGCCGGGCTGGATCGGCCGCGCGCGTCCAGGTGCAGTGGGACGAGCTGCACGTCCGCCTGCTCGATCCGCAGACGGGCCAGCTGCTGCGCGAGCATCTGCGCCAGGCGCGCGGCCGCCACCGCATCCAGGACGAGGACCGCCCGGCCCGCACGCCGCCGAGCACGACGGCAGCTGCTGCGCGCGCGCCGCACAGCGCCGGCCGCCACATCGGCACGCTCTGCGAGCACGATCCATCGCCACGACGGCGAGCCCGGCGTGCGCCGCATCCTCGGCGTGCTCTCGCTCTGGCCAAGAAGCACGGCGCCGCCGCCGTCGACGACGCCTGCGCCGCCGCGCTCGAGCTCGGCGTGCCCGACCTACCGCTTCGTCCGCCGCTACCTCGAGCGCCGCCCGCCGCGTCCGCTCGACGCTGCGGCAGGTCGATCCGCTCATCCGCCAGCTCACCCTCTACCGCGATCTCATCGACCGACAAGACCAAGGAGACCCGACATGAATCTCATCGAACTCGACCGCGCGCTGCGCCAGCTCCGGCTCTCGCGGCATGGCCGACGTCCTGGAAACCCGCCTGCGCCAGGCGCAGGCCGAACCGCATGGCGCCCATCGATCTCGTCTCCGCGCTCGTCTCCGACGAGCTCGCCGCGCCGCCAGGACCGCCTGCTCGAGCGGCGCCGCAAGCAGGCCGGCTTCCGCGACCCCGACACGACGCTCGACACCTTCGACTTCGACTTCAACCCGAAGATGAACCGCGCCCTCGTCTTCGAGCTCGCCACCGGCGCGCTTCATCGCCCAGCGCGAGGACGCGCTCTTCCTCGGCCCGCCCGGCACCGGCAAGAGCCACCTCGCCCAGGCCATCGGCCACGCCGCCATCCAGCAGGGCTACCGCGTCCTCTACCGCGAGGCCCACGTGCTGCTCGAGGAGCTCGCCGACGCGACCCTCGACGGCACGCGCAAGGAGTACCTCGCGGACCTCGCGACCGTGCCGCTGCTCATCATCGACGACCTCGGCATGCGCAAGCTGCCGCACACCGCCGCCGAGGATCTGCTCGAGCTCGATCATGCGCCGCTACGAGCGGGCCTAGCACGCTGCTCACCTCGAACCGCCCCGTCGACGACTGGGGCAAGCTGCTCGGCGACACCGCCGCCGTCACCGCGATGCTCGACCGCCTGCTCCACCACGCCCACGTCCTCAAGTGCGGGCCGCGCAGCTGGCGCACCAAGACCCAGACCGACTTGCGCCACGAGGAGGCAACGCGGTAAACCATCGCTGGTCTCGGCCGCCCGCCGATTGGCCGGTTTTGACCCGTCCACGAATGGCCGGTTTTCAGGTGTCCACCGAGGGTTGACGTTTCGCCGCTAGGCGGGTCTCCCACAGGAAGCCGAGACTGCGGACGAGGCAGGGCTCTTCGACGACGAGTCACGCTGAAATACGCGGGTTACGCCGAGGAATCGGCGCAGAGCCGCATGACCGTGTTCCGTCGGGAGTGACGGCGATCTCATGACGCGAGTCACGGGCAGGCCGTGTCGCAAAGCTGCGTCGCGGGTTCTCCGCGCAGCTCATCAAGGCGCGTCAGGAGTTTCCTCAACAACGGATCGGGTCTCTTCTTCTCCGTTCTCATGTTGGCGGCACCCCTCTCGGGGCAAGGTGCTCCCGCTGCCTTGCGGCGGGTGCGGTGCAGCGACGAGGTTAGGAGCTGACCGGCGGCGAGAGCATCGTAGGATTGTCCCTATGAACGACGCGCTGCCGTGCCTCGACCTGCTGGAAGCGACGCCGGCAATACTGCGCGGGTTGATGTCGGAGATCTCCGATGAGGACGCACGGTGGAAGGCCGCGCCGGACCGCTTCTCGATCGCGGAGGTGCTGGCGCATCTATCGCACTCCGAGGGACATTGCTACCGCGCGCGCGTGGACAAGTTCCTGAGCGAGGAGATGCCGGAGCTCGAGCCCGACGACGCCCAGATGCATCTTGAGCTCTACAAGAACGCCGATCTGGAGGAGGACTTCGGGCACTTCGAAGACCAGCGGGAGACCAACATCGAGCTGCTGCGCGGGCTGCCCGCCGAGACCGGGGCGCGCAAGGCGAGGCATCTGGCGGTGGGCGAGATTACGCTCTCGCAGATGCTGCACGAATGGGCGCTGCACGATCTGGGGCACGTCCGGCAGATCGCGGAACTGGTGAGGGCGCGAAGATACCTGGCGGGCGCGGGGCCGCTCGGCGAGGACTATCGATTGAAGCCATGACCGGGTCCGGGAGCCCCGGCGCGGCCGCTAACAAGGGATTGGAGCTGACGAAATCCAAGATGACCGGCAAGCAGGGTTTCGCAGCTCAATCCCGTGTTGGGCAGACCTCGGAGACGAGGCGCTTGAGGTGAGAATCACGATCTTCCAGATCAAGCTGGTCCACACCCTCATCTTCTGGATTCTCAGCCTGTGCACGGTCTACGCGCTGTTCAGTGGCATAGCCGATCGCATCACCACGTGGACCTGGGTCGCCGTCGTCCTGCTCCTCGTCGAGAGCGTCGTCCTGGTAGTAGCGGGCTGGACATGCCCGCTGACGATCCTCGCCGAGCGTCAGGGGGCGCTACAGGGTTCCGTGACCGACATTTTCCTCCCGAAGTGGTTTGCCGATCGGATCTTCCCAATATGCGGCACGATGTACGGAATAGCACTCGTGCTGATTCTCTGGCGCGTGCTCAGGTAGCGGTACAGCAGGCCGGCATGGTCCTGCCGAAGGGACACGTGGCTGACTCAAGCGCGGGACGACCTTGCTGTTCAAAGACGGGGCTGCCCAACAAGCGGCTGGCAGCTGACGAAGCTCATCGCGGCACTTGCCCTGCGAGCGGAGGTGCCGCCGTGTGCGCCCGCGGCAAGGACGGACGGGCGCACCGCTTCGCAGCTGATCCGCAGTGTTCGCCGAGCAAGCAGGGGTGGGCGAGAGGCCTGGCGTGCCGGCTGACGCGACGTCGTATCGCCAAGGCCAGGGCAGATATCGCTGCGGGCCGCGGGGCGAGGCTGGAGGACGTGCGGAGGTAGTTGAGATGGAGGCTGACGAAGCCCACTTGGGAGCCTCGCCGCCCCGGTGTTGGACATCGTTGGCGGGGCGCGCGTGAAGGGGACGACCAAGGCAGAACGCCCGGGCGAGATAGTCGTGTTCTCCGTCCTCAACGCCTCAGTGTGCAACAGCTGTGGAGCTGACATCGCAAAGGGCGACCTGCTCCGGATGGAGAAGGAACAGCCGTTGTGCCTCGTCTGCGCGGATCTCGACCACTTGGAGTACCTGCCTGCGGGTGATCCTGCGCTCAGTCGGCGGAGCCGCAAGCACTCGACGCTATCGGCCGTGGTGGTTCGCTTCAGCCGCGCCCGCAAGCGGTATGAACGGCAAGGCCTGCTGGTCGAGCTCCCTGCGCTTGAGCTGGCGGAGCAGGACTGTCTGAACGACGAGGAGCGGCGGGCACGGGCGCGGGAGCGAGCAGGCCTCGCCCGGGAGCGCGCGGATGCGGAGTTTGTGCGGGCATTCGCAGATCAGGTTCGAGCGGTGTACCCGAGCTGCCCGGCTGCGGAAGCCGACGCTATAGCAGGACACGCGTGTCTGAAGTACAGCGGTCGCGTCGGCCGGTCTGCCGCTGCGCGCCAGCTGGATCCCGTGGCGGTTTCACTCGCCGTGGCCGCCCACGTCCGACATCGGCATTCGCAGTACGACGAGCTTCTCGCGCAGGGCTGGGACCGTGGCGACGCGCGCCATGCGGTTGGGGGTGTCGTGCAAGGTGTTCTCGAGCGCTGGAGCTCCGAGTAGGAGCGAGTCGCCTCACCCGAATGTCCCGACGGGTAGCAGGACACTGCTTAGGCGCGATGGGATCGCTGGCCTGGGAGTCCGACTGGTCCACGCATCGCCGAAGCGGCGCCGCTACGACAAACGGCCCAATCCGCAACTCGTTGAAAGTATGGAGCCGGCGCTCGGGATTGAACCGAGGACCTGCTGATTACGAAAAGCCCTCAGAGCCGAACAGCAGAACCTACCAGCACGTGACGTGTTGAATCCTGGCGAATCGACGGCTTTGGGCAGCACGGTGAAGCACCGTACGTTCTGGTATTCGGTGACCAAGCCGTGACCAGCGGTTGCCGAACAGACTCCCGAGCACGGCCAGTCAACCGCGACTTAGAGACCCCGGCGGCGCGAGCCGGCCGCCCCAGCACTATGATCGCCCGAGTCTCAGGACGCGGATAGCACTGGGCGCGACCGCTCGCGACATCACCTCTCGCTCGGCGCGTCCGGCGGTCTAGCCTGCTGCCGTTCCCCGCCGCCGCGCGATCGCCGCTGCGACGACTCCGAACAGCGCACCGAACCCGATCGTGTACCACATCCAGAACGAGAGTTGCGGCGCCAGCCCGAGCGTGACCCACCACGCGAGCGTGCTCATGGCGGGGAACGACGGCCGGGCGTCGTAGTGGGTGCCCCAGTTGCCCAGCATGGCCACGAGCATCAGCAACGCGATCGGGATGCGCGCGGCCAGGCCGTAGGCGAGAAGGGTGCGGCCGAGCGCGGGCCAGGCCAGGATGCCGATCGCGATACCGACGAAGAAGACGACGACGAACACCGACAGGATCGTGAGGCTCTCAGTGACCGGCACGTTGGGTCTCCACAGGTGCTCCGGCACAATGCCTGCTTTGGGTGCGAGGAATGCGGCCAGAGGCATCACAGCCAGCGCAGCCAACGTCAGCCCGAACGCGCGGCCGAGGCTCCCCGGCCCCGACCCGGCGCGGGTCAGCTTCCATCCGAACCAGGCGCCGAACACCGGGACCAGCCACACGATCCCGACAAGCGAGGGGCTAAACGGCTTGTCGCCCCGGTTGAATAGAGTAGGCGACCAGCCCTGCAACTCCCCGACGAGACGCAGCAACGTGACGGCGAGCGTGATCACAGCCGGCACGAGGATCAGCTTTCCGATCCGACTGGCGTCCTGGCTCACTGTGGGCCTCCTGAGTCGAGCGGCTCATGCCGCCACGGGCGCCCTTGGTCGCGCGCCGACCGCGCCGCGCTCACACCCCGGCCGCGGACAGCGAGCGCTCGAGCGATCCCCGCGTGACGTAGACCACACGCTCGTGGTGCTCAAATCGCAGGTCGTCGACCGGGACACGGCCACGGAGCGACCACCCGCTGGGGGGGGTGGCGGGGGGAAGGCAGTAGAGAGGCTCGAAGCCGTCGGAGCCGTCGGTGCCCTTCGGCTGGTCGAGCACCGTGTAGACGTCCGACCAGCCTCCTCGCTCGGGGTCCTCCTCGCAGACGAAGAGGAGCACCCGCTCCCCGCGCCGGACGGTGAAGGCGAGGGGTATGTCGAAGCCGCCCGTCCGGATCGCCACCCGCCCGGGGCGGGGCACGGCGAAGCCGTCCGCTTCAGCCACCCAGGCGAAAAAGGTGATCGCCAGTGCGGCCGAGCCCAGCGACGTCGCCCACCCGAGTCGCCCACGACGTCGCCGCTCCCACCGCCAGCAGGGCAAGGCCGCCCATGGCGAGCCCGTGATCGGCCAGCCAGAAGCCCCATCGACGATCGGCCGAGTGTCCTTTCATGGTCTCCTCCAGTCGCTCGGCCCACAGGGGCGGGGCCGAGACGAGAGTGTCGAGCGCGGCGCGGGCCAGCAGACGACAGACGCCCGCCGGGCCGGCGGAGCGCCACTCGTCCCGGCAGCAGTCCGAGAACAGGAGGGCCATCTCGCCACCGAACTCCGCGCGGAAGGACGCCGGATAGGCCCGCAGCAGGTGCGCATACGCCCACACGGACAGGCGCAGCGCCGCCGGCGAAGCCTGCCTCACGACCGCCCCCCCGAAGGCAGGAGGATGTGCAGCCGTTTTCTCCCGTGCCGGACGAGGGTGGACAACCGGTCCAACTCGGCCTCGAGCACCCGCGAGCCGAAGTGGCTCAGGCGGTAGAGGCGGCGGCGCGCCTCCTCACCCCCCGCATCGCGGCTCGCCCCTACTTCCTCGATGAGGCGAGCGGCAAGAAGCCGCTTCAGGGCCGTGTAGAGCGTCCCCGGCCCCAGCCGCCTCCGCCCCTCCGTGCGCTCGGCCACCGCCCGCATGATCGCGTACCCGTGGGCCTCGCCGTCCGCCAGCGCGATGAGGATCTCGAGCTCGGCGTCCGGCAGGGGCAGGAACGACCCGGGAGTGCGTGGGCTATCCATTGTCGATGTATCGATTGACGATATAATAGGCCGCGAGGCGGCCCGTGTCAAGAGGCCCTGGGCGCGTCCGCCGAGACCGGCAGACAGGATGTGTCGGAATGGTGGTGGTCGGCGGCTCGCACCGAACAGCGGCTGCAGCTGACGATGCCGGCGCACCCGTTGCGGCGATGGGTACCGCTGTCGATGACCCTCACCCTGCCTCCCTCGTGCAATGGAGATGGGGGTGGCGCTGGAGACTGGAGTTTCTGTGGCGACCCAGCCCCATGCGATTCCGCACCCTACGTCCTTCTCCAAGCCGAACACAGGCCCGGCGCGGGACTATCACACGATGCGTAGCCACCGAACCCCGCAGCGGCCCGCGCGGGTCTCGGACCTTCACCACCGACGGAGTCTGGTGGCAATCACACGAGCGAGCCACCGGACCCCGCAGCGGCGATCGACAGGATCCCCGAGAAGATCTATGACTTCCTGGTTAGTCATGGAGCCGGCGCTCGGGATTGAACCGAGGACCTGCTGATTACGAAAAGCCTCCAGAGCCGAGCAGCGGAAGCTACCAGAACGTAACCTGCTTCATCGTCCTCGAACGGCACGGTGGCTCACGTTTCGTCACGGTGTTTCGTGACCAAGCCGTGACCAAGGCTGCCGGCACGGGCTTGGGCGACGGTCTCCAGCTGAGTGACGAGCCGCCGCCGCTTGCCTCGGGTGCGCACCTGGATCACCATCGCCGTCGCGGGTGCCGAGCCACGGACACCCGAGGTATCCCATGAGCTCGACGGCGAGCGGGGCCGACGGGAGGTCTTGACGTGATCGGCGAGACGGTTTCCCACTACCGGATCCTCGAGCGGCTGGGCGGCGGAGGGATGGGAGTCGTCTACGAAGCCGAGGACTTGAGCCTGGGTCGCCGGGTCGCTCTCAAGTTCTTGGCCGACGATTCCGTAAAGACCGCGGAGACCTTTGAGCGCTTCAAGCGCGAAGCCCGCTCGGCGTCGGCGCTCAACCATCCTCACATCTGCACGATCCACGAGATCGGCGAGCACGCGGGCCGTCCCTTCATCGTGATGGAGCGGATGCGGGGGGCCACCCTCAAGCAACGGTTGGCCGGCGGTGCCCTGCCGGCGGATCAGGTCGCCGAGTTGGGCGCGCAGATCGCGGACGCTCTGGATGCGGCGCACCGGGTGGGTATCGTCCACCGCGACTTGAAGCCCGCGAACGTGTTCGTGACGGAGCACGGCGAAGCGAAGCTCCTCGACTTCGGTCTGGCGAAACAAACCACCGCCCGAACCGACCCGCCGAGCTCCGAGCTCAAGACCGAGGTTCAGCCGAAGCACCTGACGAGCCCCGGCACAACGCTCGGGACGGTGGCCTACATGTCTCCCGAGCAGGCCCAGGGGAAGCTCGTCGACGCGCGCTCGGACATCTTCTCCCTGGGCGTCGTCCTCTACGAGATGACCACCGGCCGCCGGCCGTTCGACGGGGACAACAGCATCTCGATCCTGTCCTCGATCCTGCGCGACACGCCGGCGCCGATCACGACCTTCGAGCCCACGGCCCCGGCCACGCTCGAGCAGACGATCCGCCGCTGCCTCGAGAAGAACCCCGACGAGCGCTACCAAGACGCGTCCCTGCTCCGCGACGAGCTGCTCGCGCTGCACGAGACGCTCGTGTCGGGCACAGCCCGTCCCGTCGCGCCCTCGCGCGCCCGAAGCCACTTCATCGCGCTCGGTGCTCTCGCCGCGATCCTGCTCGCGGTGCTCGGGACGTGGGCGTGGAAGCACAGCGCTCGCGAACGCTGGGTCCGGACTGAGGCGCTGCCGCAGCTCGAGAGCATCGTCGACCGCGTTCGGGGAGGAGGGACGCGAGAGCTGGGATGCCTTCGTTCTGGCACGCGAGATCGAAGCGGCGGCTCCGGGGGATCCGCTGCTCGAGCGGCTCCGGCCGAGGTTCACGCGGGAGATCACGATCAGCTCCGATCCGCCTGGCGCCTCGGTCTACGCGCGGTACTACGACGAGCCGGATGCCGCGCCGCTCTTCCTCGGGACGACGCCGCTCCAGAACGTGCGCTACCCGGGCGGCTTCACGCGGATCGAGCTCACGCTCGCCGGTCGGCGCCCCGCGAACGACATGATCGGAACGCCTTCTGGGTTGGCGACACGTGGAGCTACAGACTCCACGCCCCGGGCGAGCTACCGGACGAGATGGTCTTCGTACCCGCCGGCGCCTTCGAGATGTACCTGCCTGGCCTGGATGACCTGAAGACTGAGGCGACCCAGGCCTTCCTGATGGACCGCTACGAGGTGACCAATCGCGACTACAAGCGCTTCGTCGACGCGGGCGGCTACACGGACCCGAGGTACTGGCGGCAGCCGTTCGTCGAACGCGGCCGGGAGATACCCTGGAAGGAGGCGACGGCTCGACTCGTCGATCGCACCGGTCGACTGGGCCCTGCGACCTGGGAGGTCGGCTCGTTCCCCGAGGGTGCCGGCGACCTCCCCGTAGCCGGCGTGAGCTGGTACGAAGCCGCGGCCTACGCCGAATGGGCCGGGAAGAGCCTGCCCACGATCTTCCACTGGAATCGCGTGGCCTTCACCGTCGCCAGCTCGAGGATCGTCCCGCTGGCCAACCTGGCCGGAAGAGGCCTGGTCCCCGTCGGCAGCGACGAAGAGCATGAACCGCTTCGGGGTCCAGGACCTCGCGGGCAACGTGCGCGAGTGGATCTGGAACGCGAGCGAGCGGCGACGAGGGCCGGTTCATCCTCGGCGGTGGCTGGAACGATCCCGAGTACGCCTTCGCCGACGCCTACGCGCAGCCGCCCTTCGATCGCTCGCCGACGAACGGCTTCCGCTGCATCCGCTACCTCGACAAGGAAGGCGAACCTGGCTGCGCTTGCAGCGCAGCATCGACATGCCGTTCCGCGACTTCCGCGCGGAGAAGCCCGTGCCGGACGCCGTCTTCGCAGCAGTACCTGCGGCAGTTCGCCTACGACAGGACGCCGCTCGACGCGAAGATCGAGGACGAGAAGACGACGCCCGGCGGCGCCCGCCAGAAGATCACCTTCACCGCGGCCTACGGCGGCGAGCGGATGATGGCCTACCTGTTCCTGCCCCCGGCCGGCAAGCCTCCGTATCAGGTCGTGGTCTTCTTCCCGGGATCGGGCGCGATCGACAAGCGCTCCAGCGAGTCGCTCGACCTGGGCTTTCTCGACTTCCTGCAGAGGACCGGACGCGCCGTGCTCTACCCGATCTACAAGGGCACGTACGAGCGCGGCGACGACCTGCACACGGACTACACCATCAGAAACGACCTTCTGGAAGGACCACGTCATCATGTGGGGCAAGGACCTGAGCCGCTCGATCGACTACTTGGAGACGCGTCAAGACATCGACGTGGGCCGCCTCTCGTACTACGGGTTGAGCTGGGGAGGAGCGATGGGAGCGATTCTGCCGGCGGTGGAGAAGCGCATCAAGGCGAACGTCTTGTACGTCGCCGGCCTGGCCTTCCAGCGCGCGCTCCCCGAGGCGGAGCCAGGTGAACTACGTCGGCCACGTCAAGCAGCCCACGTTGATCCTGAACGGGGAGCTCGACTTCTTCTTTCCGTCGGAAACGTCGCAGCGGCCGATGTTCGATCTGCTCGGCACGCCGCCCGAGCACAAGAAGCGGCTCGTCTTCCCCGGGGGCCATTCCGTGCCGCGCATCGACCTGATCAGGGAATCGCTAGCTTGGTTGGATCGCTACTTCGGCCCCCCGGTCTCGGGCCCGGCCTCTTCGCCCTGAGGCTCCGCGGCCCACGGGAGACAACGCGACCCTGGACCGACCGGTTCCCGTGAGTGGACAAGAGTGGTGGCAGTTGATGGGAACTGGAACCGTGGCTCGGGATTGAACCGAGGACCTGCTGATTACGAAAAGCCCTCAGAGCCGAACAGCAGAACCTACCAGCACGTAACGTGCTGAATCCTGGCGAACTCTCGGCTTCAGACAGCACGGTGATGCACGGTACGTGCTGGTGTTTCGTGACCAAGCCGTGACCAAGTTGATGAGCGCGATTCCATTCCACTTCATGGCGCCGAGCGGGTGGGTGTGTAGACCTCTATCCCTGGAAACGTGATCTTTACTCCCAGCGTCCCCGCGTCGGGGGCCAGAGATCGACCACCCACGACGTAGACCTTGCCGTTCACGACGCTCGTCGAGAACCAACCCCGTGCGGTGGCAAGATCGGCGCCCCTCGTCCATCGGCCGCTCGCGGGATCATAGACCTCCACGACGGACAGGGTGCGCACGGTGCGCATGAGCTCTTCGGTCGACGAAGTCGGTCCGCGATGGAATGCGCCGCCCATCACGTAGATGCGTCCGTCGATGACACTGCTCGACAGCACGGAGCGCGGAGTCGGCAGGTCCGCAGCCCGTGCCCAGCGATTCGTCGCGGTGTCGTACACCTCCAGCAGCGAACGGTACTCCCCGCTGCGTCCCGCCACGATCCGCGCCCCGCCGCCGATTGCATAGATCTTCGCGCCGAGGGCGCTGACCGTCATGTGGGAGCGCGGCGTCGGCATGTCCGCCCGGGTGGCCCAGGTGTCGGTCTCCGGGTCGTAGACTTCCACGGTCGAGAAGTCCTGGCCGGTCGCCGTCGGGTCGATAGACTCCCAGCCGCCTTCCGGCCGGTCGTAGCCCCAGCCGCCGATCGCATAGATCTTCCCATCGACCACGGCCGCCGAGAGGGCGTTGCGGGGAGTCGGCATGTCCGCTCTTCTGGTCCACGTGTCCGTCGCCGTATCGTAGGCCTCGACGACCGCGAGCTTGTCGCGCCCACGGGTCGTCCCGCCGATGGCGTAGATCGTCCCGCCTACGGCGCTGGTGCCGAACAACCCGCGCGCAGTGGGCATGTTGGCGCGCGCGGCCCACGTGCCGGTAGCGGGGTCATACACCTGCACACTGCCGAACGGCTTGTTGTCTTCCCCCGCCCCGCCGATCACGTAGATCTTGCCGTTCACCACGGCGGCCCCGTGATACGACCGCGTCAGGGGGCGTTCTTCCTGCCGTGGACCCTGTTCGGCAGACTCGACCGCTGCCAGAGGGGGCGTACCACTGGCGCCAAGGCCGAACAGCAGCAGCGTGGCGGGGATCAGCCCGGCGGCGAGCACCGTGCGGACCGAGCGCCGCCCCAGCGCGGATTCAAGCGTGACGCGTCCCATGGAGGATCCCTCCCACCTCGACATCACCTCTCGCTCGGCGCGTCCGGCTGTCTAGCCTGCTGCCGTTCCCCGCCGCCGCGCGATCGCCGCTGCGACGATTCCGAACAGCGCACCGAACACGATCGTGTACCAGCATCCAGAACGAGAGCTGCGGCACCAGCCCGATCGCGACCCACCACCCGAGCGTGCTCATCTGGGGGGGGTACGACGGCCGGGCGTCGTAGTGGGTGCCCCAGTTGCCCAGCATGGCCACGAGCATCAGCAACGCGACCGGGATGCGCGCGGCCAGCGTCGGTGCGGCGAGGAACAGGTCGGAGTTGATGGCGCGGATGGGGGCCTTGATCTCGCGCAGCGCCGGCAGCGGGTCGTACATGCTGAGCGGGGCGACGGCCACGGCAATCTCCTGCGGCACCGACAGCATCGTTTCCAGCACGCGCGCCTTGACGGGCTCGGGCGTGCTCGCCGAGAACATGTATTGCGACAGGAAGGCGGTGGTCGTGGCCCGGTAGTCGGCCCGCAGTGCCGACAGGGCCTTCTCCATCTCTTCGGCCGGGAACCTATACTCAAAGTCCACCAGCGTGTCCACCAGCACCAGGCCGGCCACCCGGCCCGGGATACGGCGCGCGGCCTCTAGGACCGCCGGCCCGCCAAGCGAGTGGCCGATGAGCACCACCCGCTTCAAGTCCAGCGCCTCGACCACCGACACCACGTCCTGGCCGAAAGCGGGCATCGTCCAGTCCTTGCGCCCGCGTCCGCTCTGGCCGTAGCCGGCCAGGTCGAGCGCGACCACGCGGTGCTTCGCGGCGAAGTGGGCCACCTGTCCGTCCCAGAAGCCCCGCTCGCAGCCCCCGCAGTGGACGAACACCAGGGCCGGATCGCCCTTGCCGGCCGCGTGATAGCGGATGGGGATCTTGTCCGGCGAGGTGGCGGTGCCGGAAACGGCCCCCTGGGAGCCGGCCCTGGCCGGCGGCGACAGTGCCACGAGGGCGACGGCCAGGCCGAGTGTCGTCTTCATCCAATCCTCCTTCATCTCAGCGTGCCACCGCCGGAGTCGGCATTTCCCGAAGCTCGCGCACACCCCCATCCGCGTCTGGTCCGCCCAACACCGGGATCAGGCACACGATCCCGACGAGCGCGCCGCGGCCCCTGCCCTCCCGGTTGAACAGAGCAGGAGACCAGCCCTGCAACTCCCCGACGAGACGCAGCAACGTGACGGCGAGCGTGATCACAGCCGGCACGAGGATCAGCTTTCCGATCCGACTGGCGTCCTGGCTCACTGTGGGCTCACACCCCGGCCGCGGACAGCGAGCGCTCGAGCGATCCGCGCGTGACGTAGGTGCTCCGCTCGTGGTGCTCGAATCGCAGGTCGTCGACCGGGACACGGCCACGGAGCGACCACCCGCTGGGGTTGGTGGGGGGGAGGCTCGGAGCAAGGCTCGAAGCCGTCGGTGCCCTTCGGCCGGTCGAGCACCGTGTACACGTCCGACCAGTCTCCTCGCTCGGGGTCCTCCTCGCAGACGAAGAAGAGCACCCGCTCCCCGCGCCGGACGCTTGAAGGCGAAGGGTGTGTTCGAGGCCGCCCGTCCGGATCGCCACCCGCCCCAGACGGGGCAGGGCGAGGAGGCCGTCAGCCTCGGCCACCCAGGCGAAAAAGGCGATCGCCAGTGCGGCCCAGCCCAGCGACATCGCCCACCACGACGTCGCCGCTCCCACCGCCAGCAGGGCAAGGCCGCCCATGGCGAGCCCGTGATCGGCCAGCCAGAAGCCCCATCGACGATCGGCCGAGTGTCCCTTCATGGTCTCCTCCAGTCGCTCGGCCCACAGGGGCGGGGCCGAGACGAGAGTGTCGAGCGCGACGCGGGCCAGCAGACGACAGACGCCCGCCGGGCCGGCGGAGCGCCACTCGTCCCGGCAGCAGTCCGAGAACAGGAGGGCCATCTCGCCACCGAACTCCGCGCGGAAGGACGCCGGATAGGCCCGCAGCAGGTGCGCATACGCCCACACGGACAGGCGCAGCGCCGCCGGCGAAGCCTGCCTCACGACCGCCCCCCCGAAGGCAGGAGTCTGCAGCCGTTTTCTCCCGTGCCGGACGAGGGTGGACAACCGGTCCAACTCGGCCTCGAGCACCCGCGAGCCGAAGTGGCTCAGGCGGTAGAGGCGGCGGCGCGCCTCCTCACCCCCCGCATCGCGGCTCGCCCCTACTTCCTCGATGAGGCGAGCGGCAAGAAGCCGCTTCAGGGCCGTGTAGAGCGTCCCCGGCCCCAGCCGCCTCCGCCCCTCCGTGCGCTCGGCCACCGCCCGCATGATCGCGTACCCGTGGGCCTCGCCGTCCGCCAGCGCGATGAGGATCTCGAGCTCGGCGTCCGGCAGGGGCAGGAACGACCCGGGAGTGCGTGGGCTATCCATTGTCGATGTATCGATTGACGATATAATAGGCCGCGAGGCGGCCCGTGTCAAGAGGCCCTGGGCGCGTCCGCCGAGACCGGCAGACAGGATGTGTCGGAATGGTGGTGGTCGGCGGCTCGCACCGAAAGCGGCTGCAGCTGACGATGCCGGCGCACCCGTTGCGGCGATGGGTACCGCTGTTGATGACCCTCACCCTGCCTCCCTCGTGCAATGGAGATGGGGGTGGCGCTGGAGACTGGAGTTTCTGTGGCGACCCAGCCCCATGCGATTCCGCACCCTACGTCCTTCTCCAAGCCGAACACAGGCCCGGCGCGGGACTATCTCTAGACCTCGGTGGACACCCAAAACCGGCCACTGATGGACACCTGAAAACCGGCCACCACGGAGTAGCGGCCCGAGACGTTGACGAGGCGATGGGGACGTGATCCATCGCCGGGATGAGCAACGTCTTGAGCGACGACAAGAAGCAGCAGGTGCTGGCGCTGGGGCGGCTGGGGTGGTCGCTGCGGCGCATCGAGCAGGCGACGGGGGTCCGGCGCGAGACGGCGAGCGCGTACCTGAAGGCGGCCGGGATCGCGGTCCGCGGCCGTGGCGGCCGGCCCGGGGTATGGCCGCCAAAACCGGCCACCACGGCGGAGGTGTCCACCGACTCTGGGGCCGGCAAAACCGGCCATTCCGGGCGGAGGTGTCCACCGACTCGCCGTGCCAAAACCGGCCACCACGGGAGAGGTGTCCACCGACCCTGAGCGATCGCCGTGGCCGCCGGCGCCCGGGCGGGCGCCGAGCGCGAGCGCGTGCGAGCCCTTCCGGGAGGTGATCGCGGAGGCGCTCGCTCGCGGGCGCAACGCGATGGCGATCTGGCAGGACCTGGTCGACGACCACGGCTTCCGCGCGGGCTACGCGAGCGTGAAGCGCTTCGTGCCGAAGCTGCGCGGCAGCACGCCGCGTCGAGGCGCGGGTGGTGATCACGACGGCGCCCGGCGAGGAAGCGCAGGTCGACTACGGCGACGGGCCGATGGTGCGCGACGCGGCCACGGGGAAGTACCGGCGGACGCGGCTCTTCGTGCTGACGCTGGGGTACTCGCGGAAGTCGGTGCGGCTCCTGGCCTGGAAGTCGAGCGCGCAGGTGTGGGCCGAGCTGCACGAGCAGGCCTTCCGGCGACTGGGCGGCACGACGCGCCTGACGGTCCTCGACAACCTGAAGGAGGGCGTGCTCACGCCGGACATCTACGACCCGACGCTGAACCCGCTCTACCGCGACGTGCTCGGCGCACTACGGTGTCGTGGCGCTGCCGTGCCGGGTCCGGAATCCCGATCGCAAGGGCAAGGTCGAGGCGGGCGTCGGCCACGCCCAGAAGACGCCGCTCAAGGGACTGCGCTTCGAGAGCCTGGAGCAGGCGCAGGCGTACCTGGACCGCTGGGAGGAGCGCTGGGCGGACACCCGCATCCACGGCACCACCAAGCGCCAGGTGGCGGTGATGTTTGCCGAGGAGAAGCCGGCGCTGCGCGAGCTGCCGCTCGAGCCGTTTCGCTACTACCGCTACGGCGAGCGCACGGTGAACCTGGACGGCTGCGTCGAGGTGGAGGCGGCCTACTACGGCGCGCCGCCGGGCTGGATCGGCCGCAAGGTGCAGGCCCAGTGGGACGGCCTCCACGTGCGGATCGTGGATCCCAAGACGGGCCAGCTGCTGCGCGAGCACCTGCGGACACGCCGCGGCTTCCATCGCATCCAGGAGCGGGACCGGTCCTCGCGCACGCCGAGCAGCACCGAGGCGCTGCTGCGCCGCGCACACTTCGCCGGCACCCACATCGGCACGCTGTGCGAGCAGATCCACCGCACCGACGGCGGGCCGGGCGTGCGCCGCATCCTGGGCGTGCTCGCGCTGGCCAAGAAGCACGGCCCCGCCGTGGTCGACGACGCCGCGCAGGCCGCGCTCGAGCTGGGCGCGCCCAGCTACCGCTTCGTCCGCCGCTACCTCGAGCGCCGGCCGCCGGTGCCCGTGACGCTGCGCCAGGTGGACCCGCTCATCCGCCAGCTCACCCTCTACCGCGATCTCATCGACCAGAAGAACAGGAGACCCGACATGAACCTCGTCGAACTCGATCACGCGCTCAGGAAGCTCCGCCTCTCCGGCATGGCCGACGTCCTGGAGACGCGGCTGCGCCAGGCACAGACCGACAAGATGGCCCCCATCGATCTCGTCTCGGCGCTCGTCTCCGACGAGCTGCTGCGCCGCCAGGACCGGCTCTTCGAGCGCCGCACCAAGCAGGCCCGCTTCCGCGACCCCGACCGCTCCCTCGACAGCTTCGACTTCGATTTCAACCAGAAGATGAACCGCGCCCTCGTCTACGAGCTGGCCACCGCGCGCTTCGTCGCCCAGCGCGAGGACGCTCTCTTCCTCGGCCCGCCCGGCACCGGCAAGAGCCACCTCGCCCAGGCCATCGGCCGCGCCGCCATCCAGCAGGGCTACCGCGTCGTCTACCGCGAGGCCCACACCCTCATCGAGGAGATCGCCGACGCCACCCTCGACGGCACCCGCAAGGAGTACCTCGCCGATCTCGCCTCCGTGCCGCTGCTCATCGTCGACGACCTCGGCATGCGCAAGCTGCCGCACACCGCCGCCGAGGACCTGCTCGAGCTGGTCATGCGCCGCTACGAGCGCGCCTCGACCCTGCTCACCTCGAACCGGCCCGTCGACGACTGGGGCAAGCTGCTCGGAGACACCGCCGCGGTCACCGCGCTGCTCGACCGCCTGCTCCACCACGCCCACGTCCTCAAGTGCGGCCCGCGCAGCTGGCGCACCAAGACTCACACCGACCTGCGCCAGGAGGACGGCAAGACCGTGAGCGCCCGCCGATCACGACGGCACCGCGTCGGGGCCCAGCTTCGAAGTGGCCTGTGGACGCTGCCGCGGCTGACGCGGGCATGGACGGCCCTTCGAAGACGCCCGCGGGGCACGCCGCCCACACCCGCTTGGACGCCGGCAAACGGACGCCGGCGCCCACAAGCCGCTTGGAAAACCGGCCAAACGGACGGCCGGTTTCCCACAGCGCCCACAGGCCCCACTTGCGCTCGGAGCTTCAGCCGGTGTAACTAAACCCAGTCTCGGGCGCTACCTCGTGGTGGCCGGTTTTGAGGTGTCCACGAGTGGCCGGTTTTCAGGTGTCCAC
>CAVOPG010000007.1:0-789981 GCA_963697835.1 uncultured Acidobacteriota bacterium
TCGAGCTGCTCGAAAGGAAAGAAGGCCATCTGCTGCGGGAGGCTCGAGAGGACGTACCGGTTTGGCGAGTTAGGGTGTTGGGCCCGAGCCGTGCGGTAGTAGTCATAGCCTTCCCGATAGAGCGCCGGCGTGCTCTCGGTGAAGCCGGCGGCGCTGTCCGGCACCACCGGTACCAGTCGCACGGGCCCGCCGCGGGCCTCGCGCGACCGTGCCTCGCTGGCGTCCTTCAGGCGCTTCATGCGCTCTTCGTAGGAGATCGTGCCCATGCCTTCGCGGCGCGCCTCGCCGAGGTTGAAGGTACTGACCGCGGCGACCGCCTTCACGCGCAGCTCGGTCGCGGCGTTGCACAGGGCATAGCCGCCGCCGGCGCAGATGCCGAAGCGAGCCGATCCGCTCGGCATCGACCTGGGGTGCCTGACGAGGAA
The DNA here is from genome assembly GCA_963697835.1 of uncultured Acidobacteriota bacterium. Taxonomy (GTDB): domain Bacteria; phylum Acidobacteriota; class Vicinamibacteria; order Fen-336; family Fen-336; genus DATBSL01. Next base: position 426 of record CAVOPG010000007.1, read on the forward strand.
GTCGATGGCGCAACTGATGTCGTCGAGGCGCTGCCCGGGAACCTCCATCAGCCGTGGCTCGCCGCCGCTCTCCCCCTGGTAGGAGGCGTCGTAGGCGAGCGTCAGGAAGCCCTGCTCGGCCAGGTGCAGGGCGTAGAGGCCGGCCGTGGCCTCCTTCACGCCGCCGAACCGGGGCGAAGTTGACCACGATCGCCGCGTACTTGCGGCTCGCCTGGAAGCCGGCCGGCTTGAAGAGATTGGCGACGATCTCGGTGCCGATGCTTTTCGCCGGGTAAGTGGCTCGTTCGATCGTCACCCCTTTCTGATTGGGGTAGCGGATCACCGCCGGCTCCTCGAGCGCGGTCGACTGAGCTGACGCCGGACCCGCCTGGGCCATCGCTGCACCTCCGGCGACGACACCTGAAAGGGCCACGGTCATGTTCCGAGGCAACTCGCGCCTCTTCTGGTCGATGATCTCGTCGACCATTTCGAACTCCTTCGGTCTATGTGTCGGTGACATGCACGTGCTCACGCTGTTGCTGGATCTGCCCCGCCCAAAAGCGAATGGCGTCCGCGATCCACCCCTCGGCATTCGTACCGACGCCAAGTCCGAAGCCATGACCAACGCTGGAGTACTTGTGATACTCCACACGGGTCCCTGCTCTCCGCAACGCCGCAACCCGCTGTTCCATGATGGATGGAGGTGCGATTCCATCGGCATCACCAACTGCGACGAACGTGGGAGGTTCCGTTGACGCGAAATCCGAATGACCGGTGTACAAGGGGACGAGGGCCGATGGCCTGGGTAGGGTCGCACCGCCGAACGGTGCGGTGCCGTGGGAACCGATCGACGCGACCATCCTGGCGCCCGCCGAGCTGCCCCACAGCGAATAGCCGGCCGTCGTCACGCCGAGGGAGCCGGCGTTCCGAAAGACAAAGGCGCTGCCGCTGCCAGATCCTCTGTGGCGACGGGGCCGCCGTGTCCCGCTCGGTACTTCAGGACGAATGCGTTGTATCCGCGGTTGCTGATCTCGACGGCGTACGGGAAGCCCTCATGCAGTGACGCCACGTACTCAAACCCGCCACCCGGTGCAATGATCGCAAACGGAGCGCCAGGGCCTCCGGGAAGAAGAACAGGCCCGTGTCTTGGCGGGACGGTTCCGCCCGCTTCTCCGCGTTAGTGTAGAAGTCGTGGAAGATCGTTCGACCAGCGCTCGCGTCGTCGATCATGCGGTTGAGCGACGAGACGACCACGACCGGATCCACTTCGCTGTGGTATGGGAGAAGCGCGCCGATGCTTTTGAGCGGCGTGGCCGGGTCGGAGCGTCGGTCGTCCCACGGCAGGAGCAGGCGACCGAATGCCGCGAACGCCGCGTGGTCCAGGATGTCGCCGACACGATCGTCGACGCGTAGGTGGGCCCCGACGGTCTTCCTTGCCGGTGCTACGTTCTCTCTTGGAGTTTCTGTGTCAGGCGGACGCCGCGTGGGACGGCCGTGGCCCGTCCCGCGTCATCGGGAGCTCCCGTGCGGACGCTGACGCCCCCACGAGCCCGCACGACACGACGGCTGCAGCCAGGCGATTCAGCCAGCTCGATGGCAGCGGCGCACCGTCCAGTCGCCGGCGTTTCCAGGGTCACGTCGCCCTTCAGTTCTTCGGAGGGGCCTCCACGCCCGAGAAGACCAGCACCGGCTCCGGAGGCGGGCGCCCTCGGATCTTGATCGCCGAAACGGACGCATTCAGTTCCGCGAGCTCGGGCGGCGTGAATCGAACGGCAGCCGCGCCGATGTTCTCGAGCATGTGCGCCATCTGGGTCGTGCCCGGGATGGGCACGATCCAGGGCTTCTGCGCCATCAGCCACGCCAGCGCGATCTGGGCGGGAGTGGCACGCTTCCGTTCGGCCCAGGTCTTGACCAGCTCGACGAGCGTCAGGTTGTGGGGCAGGTTCTCGGGCGAGAAGCGGGACTCGACCTTGCGGATGTCACCGTCGGCGAATCGCGTGTTCGCGTCGATGGCACCGGTCAGGAACCCCACCCCGAGCGGGCTCCACGGGACGAAGCCGATGCCGAGTTCCTCGCAGAGCGGGATGACCACCTCTTCCGGCCCGCGCCACAGCATCGAGTACTCGTTCTGAACGGCGGTGACGGGCAGCGCCGCATGCGCGCGGCGCAGCGTCTGCAGCCCCATCTCCGAGAGGCCCCAGTGCAGGACCTTGCCTTGCGTCATCAGGTCCTTGACGGCGCCGGCGACGTCTTCGATCGGGACCTGCGGGTCGACGCGATGCTGATAGAGGAGGTCGATACGGTCGGTGCGAAGGCGCTTGAGCATGCCCTCGACCGCGAGCTTGATGTGGTCCGGGCGGCTGTTGAGGCCGGGGCGCCACTCGCCGGTCTCCAGATCGATGTTCCAGCCGAACTTCGAGGCGATGACCACCTTGTCCCGGAATGGCGCCACGCCCTCGCCCAGGATCCGCTCGACTTCGTGAGGGCCGTAAGCCTCGGCCGCGTCGAAGAACGTGACGCCACGGTCGAAGGCCGTCCGGATGATGTTGAACATCTCGGGCCGGCTGGGGATCGTCGTCTGGTAGGTGCGGCTCATGTTCTGGACGCCGAGGCCGACGCTCGAGACTTCCAGCGCCCCCAGCCGTCGTCGCCCGGTCGCCGGCGTCGTGGCGTTGCTCCCCGGGGCTGTTGTCCGGGCTTCAGGCCCGCGGGTTCCCGCTGCCGAGAAGCGGCACAGCCGCGACACCCCCCACGGCCGCCAGGAAACCACGACGCCCCGTCTCAAGCCTGCGCTCTTCAGTCATGTCTGCTCCTCGTCGACTGGTGAATTCGGCAGCTCTTCACTGGTTCGTCAGCTTCAGCACCTCCTCCGGAAGTCGGGCTCCCTGCACGGTGATCTTCGATGCGGCATCGTCGATCTCGCGCAGGTCCGCGTCGGTCAGCTCCACCGAGGCGGCGCCGATGTTCTCCTCGAGGCGCTCGAGCTTTCGCGTTCCTGGAATCGGCACGATCCAGGGCTTCTGCGCGAGCAGCCAGGCGAGTGCGATCTGCGCCGGCGTGGCGCGCTTCCGCTCGGCGGAACGCTTGCAGCAGGTCGACCATCGCCATGTTGGCGGCGCGCGCGTCCGCGGCAAACCGCGGCGAGATGCTGCGAAAGTCGGTGCCGCTGAAGGTCGTGCTCGTGTCGATCTTGCCCGTCAGAAACCCCGCGCCCAGCGGGCTGAACGGGACGAACCCGATTCCGAGCTCCTCGCAGGCGGCCAGCACGCCGTTGTGCTCGACGTCGCGAGTCCACAGTGAGTACTCGCTCTGGACGGCGGCAACGGGCTGGACGGCATGTGCGCGACGGATCGTCTGGGCGCTCGCCTCGGACAACCCGAAGTGCTTCACCTTGCCGTGCTGAATCAGCTCCTTCACGGTGCCGGCGACGTCCTCGATGGGGACGTTCGGGTCGACGCGGTGCTGATACAGCAGTCGATGGTTGCCACGTTCAGGCGCTTCAGCATCGCGTCGACGACCTGACGAATGTGCTCGGGTCGGCTGTCGACGCCGTAGCGTGTGCCGTCCGGGTTGATCCCGAATCCGAACTTGGTCGCAATCACGACACGTTCGCGGAGGGCGCCAGCGCCTCGCCGACGAGCTCTTCGTTCGTGAACGGACCGTAGGCTTCAGCGGTGTCGAACATCGTCACGCCGCGCTCGACCGCGGCGTGCATGAGCGCGATGGCATCGGTTCGGTCGGCAGCGTGACCGTAGACGCCGGTCAGGCCCATGCATCCGTACCCGATCGCCGAGACCTCGAGACCGGCCCGACCCAGGGTGCGCTTCTTCAGGTTCACTTCTCTTCTCCAATCGTCATTCGCGGATGCCCCGGCCCAAGCGGCGCCGCCCGCCCCGGCTGCGGCCGGCGGCTCGTGGCGTCGAGCGTGCACTAAGGGGTCATCAGCCGAGTGAACGAGAGCGAGGCGAGCTTCCACGCCCCGTCTAGCTTCACGTACACCTCGGTGACGTTGAACGGGTTGACCACTTCGTTGCCGCCCACCACCGCCACCAGCCGGATTCTGTTGAGGAGGATGGCCGTCGTGCCGACGAAGCGCACGGAGACCTCCTGGATCTGCGCGTCTTTGTACTGAATTCTTCCGCTCTTGATGGTGTCGAGTTCCTGGCTCTTGGTCATGGTGCCGCCCATGTGCACGAAGACCGCCTCTTCGGCGAAGAGCTTGTCCAGGGCCTCCACGTTGCGCTCTGCCATCCACTGCCACTTGTCCTTCGAGAGCGCGATGATCTCCTGTTCCGCGCTCGAGTTGCCCGTCTTCCCAGGGCCCGCTTGTGCGAACGCCGACTGGACGCTCATCAGCACGAGGAACAGCGCGAGGACTGGAAGCGTGACTTTCATGGCTTACTCCTTCAGTCGGCTACTGGCCTGAGCAGCCGGTTACGTGTGAACACACGAGACGACGAGTTGACGTGCGGGGGGACGCGTTTGGGCCGTTCTTCCCGTCGGAGAGTCCCATCTGGGTTAGCGTAGCTTCGCCGCCTTGGCCGCCTGCTCGGTCACGTCCAGCCGCGCTCTCCAGGGATCGGGAGCGGCCACCGGCGTGCCGTCGGGCCGGAACTCGAGGATTTCGTTCTTGCCCGGATCGTAACGCGGCCATTCCGGCAGGCCCGGACCGTTGGGGTCGCCCGTCCGGGCGAAGTTGGCCCAGTAGACGTTGACCATCCGGGCGACCGCCTTGTCCTCGGGCGTCGGGGTGGGCGTCGGGAGGGGCCCCTGGCTGGCGCCCAACGTCGCGAATGCATAAGGGACCTCGGCGCCGTGCGGCACTCCGTTCCGCCACTGCTCGCGCATCGAGGCGGGGATGTAGGAGAAGCGATACACGTAGGCCGGCGCGCCCTTGGCGACGAAGGCCTTCGCGGTGAACCGAGCCGGCTCAGCTTGCACCCGATCGGTGCCGGCCATCGTGAGCAGAGTACGGAGCTCTGCGGTTCCGTCGGGATCATAGGCCGCGATCGCCTGGGCTTTCCCCTCCCCGAACTGGGAGAACAGCGCCTCCTTGGTGTCCGCGCTGATGAAGCCGACGAAGTCGGCGCTATTGGATCCGATCATCAACGGAACCCACGCCTGATTCCCGGCCTCGTAGGCGCTCTGGGAGGTCTCCACCATCAGCCGGCCATCGAGAATCGGCCCCGAGTAGGTGACCGGACCTCCTTGGCCTGCGCTTTCCTGACCCCCGTCGACGATCTCGGCGGCGCTGAGGGCACGCAGCTTGGCCAGGGCGGCCGAATCCGTGCCCTCGATCCCGTACCGGCGCGCGAAGTTCACGCCGATCGTCTCCGCCGACACCGGATAGTTCGGATCGACGCCGTCTTCGCGCATCGGCCGCCCGGTGAGCACGCCGTCCCGGCCGCCCCCGGACTGACTGATCGCCTTCTGGAAGAGACCACGCGAAAGCGGCGAGGTCAGGTGCGTATGCACCGAGACGCCGCCCGCGGACTCGCCGAAGATGGTCACATTGTTCGGATCGCCTCCGAACGCGGCGATGTTCTGCTGCACCCACTTGAGGGCGGCGAGCTGGTCCATGTAGGCGTAGTTGGCCTTTAGCTCTTCCGGATGCTCGCGGCTCAGCGCTGGGAACGCGAAGAAACCAAGGCGCTGCAGACGGTAGTTGAAGGTGACCAGGATGACGCCTTGCCTGGCGAACGGGACCCCCGAAGAGAAGGAGCCACTGCCGAACACGAAGGCGCCGCCGTGGATCCACACCATCACCGGCAGCTTTGCCCCCGGCGCGGCCCCGGCAGGTCGCCACACGTTGACGAACAAGCAGTCTTCCGATGAGTTGTCCCGGATCCCCGTAGCGCCGCGTGGAAAGGCGGCCTGCGCACAATCCGCGCCGAACTGGCTCGCATCACGGTCTCCCTGCCACGCGGACAAGGGTTGGGTCGGGCGCCAGCGATTGGCGCCGACCGGCGCAGCAGCATAGGGAATCCCCCTGAAGCTGGAGACATCCGCTTCGGTCACGCCGCGCACGATTCCGGAGACGGTACGAACCGTCGGCGCCGCAGCCGGGGCACCGACAGCCGTCTTCGGCGTCGCGGGCGAACGCGCATCCTCGCGCTTGCTCTTCGTGGCTTCTTGCGCGGCACTCGCCGAAGCAAGAAGGACGGCGCCGAGCAACGAGAGCGCGATGTCCCTTTGCATGATTCCTCCTGTGATTCGCGGTCCTTCCGTGCGCCGACCGTCAACGGCCTACTGCTTCTCGGACTTCTCCCCGAAGACTTCCTTTGCCACCGTCACCGCCGTGATCGCGCTCGGCCAGCCCGCGTAGAAGGCCAGGTGCGTGATCGACTCGACGATCTCGTCCTCGGTGACGCCGTTGTCCCGGGCGCGGACGAGGTGCGAGCGGAGCTGGTCGGGCCGGTTCATGGCGATCAGCGCGCTGATCGTCACGAGGCTGCGGTCGCGCGGGGAGAGCTGCGGGCGCGCCCACACGTCGCCGAAGAGCACGTCGTCGGTGAGCTGAACGAGCTTGGGCGAGAAGTCGCCGATGAGGCGATGAGCCGGCGTCGGCTGGCCGCTCGGAGCCGGAACCGGGGCCGCCGCCCCGGCAGGTCGCGGGCGGACGGGGGCGGCGTACTGCTCGTCGGTGACCTTCTCCATCCAGTCGACGCTCTTGCCCTCGAGCTGCTCGACGATCGCGATGTGCGACATTGCCGTCGTGGGCGAGGCACCGTGCCAGTGCTTCTGGCCGGCCGGGATCCACACCAGGTCACCCGGCCTGATTTCGTCGACGGGATCGCCCCACCTCTGGACGCGGCCCACGCCGCTCGTCACGATGAGTGTCTGTCCGAGCGGATGGGTGTGCCATGCCGTTCGTGCTCCCGGTTCGAACGTCACCCGGGCGCCCAACGCGCGCCCGGGCGCGCTCGCCTGGAATTGCCGGTCCACGCGCACGGACCCGGTGAAGTTCTCGGCCGGCCCCTGACGGGAGGCCTGGTCCTCGCTTCGCGTGACGACGATGGCTTTCTCCTCTGGCGGTGTGGCCATCGCCGAACCTCCTGCCTGCTGTCCGTGGAGCGGCGCCCCGGCCAGGACGAGCAGGGATGCGAGCACTGCTGCGGACTGCATCATGGTTCCCGAATTCTCTCGCTCCGAGGCGAAGTCGCTCATCGATCGACCCCCTGGCCTGCCAACCGCTCTTTGGCGGGGCGACAGGTCGGCCCCGCGGCCCGGCGACCGCCACTCACGGAAGATAGATCGGCTCAGGCCCTCGCCGTTGCCGGTTTGGCTCGAAAGTTTGCCTGATCCTCCGAGCCCCACGGGACTGGGTGCTACGAGCTGCGAAGGCCGCACGCCCCGCACGCCCGGGCCCGACCACAGGGGGCCCCCCCGGCGCCACAGCCTCGGACGAATAGGGCAGGTTCTTGGAGGATCGTGCAAACTACCGCATGGTGGCGCTGCTACGCTGGGTACTGGCAGGTTGGGCGCTCGCCGCCAATGCAGGGGGCGACAATGTCTCGCGTCCCGGTCCTCGTGCCGAACCGTGGCTGAAGAGAGTCTCAGGAGCTGGAACATGAAGGTGCAAGGGTCAGCCGTGTCCAAGACCGACGGACGCGCCTATACGTCGAGCCGAGCGAGCCTGATGCTGGCCAGTGCGACGTCGCGCCCGACCCACCCGGCTCACGACGAGGAGCCGCACCCGCAGAGCCTGGCCCGCCTGGCCGAGTTGCTCGCGGCGCACGCCCCATACGACGGCTCCTTCCAGCTCCGCGTGCCGGGTGTCCACGCGATCCGACGCTCGACGGCGACGCGCGACATGGTGCGGGCTACAGTCACGCCCGCGCTGTGCATCGTGGCCCAGGGCGCGAAGGTCGTCGTGCTCGGGCGTGAGGTCTATGCCTACGACCCCTCGCGCATGATTGCGTACTCGGTCGAGCTGCCTGTCGCCGCCCAGATCGTCCGGGCCAGCCGGCGCGAGCCCTTCCTCGCGCTCAAGCTCGACCTCCATGCGTACAAGATCGCCGAGCTGACCCTCAAGGTCTACCCGCACGGCGTGCCGAACACGCGCGACAGCCGAGGCGTGTGCGTGGGGCAGACGACGACAGCCATCATCGACGCGGCGTCGCGCCTTGTCGAATTGATGGCGCAGCCGACCGACGCGGAGCTGCTCGCTCCGCTGGTCGTCGACGAGATCCTCATTCGCCTTCTGCGCAGCTCCATCGGCCCACGTGTCGCCCTGATCGGTCAACAGGAGTCCGGCGTCCAGCGCGTCGCCGAGGCGGTGTCGTGGGTGCGCGAGCACTTTGCGCAGCCGATGGCGGTCGATGCCCTGGCCGATCTGGTTCACATGAGCGTGTCCTCGTTCCACCAGCACTTCAAGGCAGTCACGTCCATGAGTCCGTTGCAGTACCAGAAAGTGCTCCGCCTCCACGAAGCGCGACGCCTGATGCTGTCGCGCATGCTGGACGCGGGCAGTGCGGGGCGCCGCGTGGGCTACCTCAGTGCGTCGCAGTTCAGCCGCGAGTACACGCGTCTGTTCGGCAGTGCGCCGACGCGGGACGTTGCGAGGCTCCGTCAGGACGGCGTCCTGGTTGAGGAGGGCGCCCGTTGAGCTCCGTGGCCGAGGGCCCAGGCCCCGCGATGAGTTCGACGGCCGAACAGAGAAGGAAACCAGCGATGCAGAAACGTACGTTGGGCAGGAGCGGACTCGAGGCGTCGGCGATCGGCTTCGGCTGCATGGGCATCAGCTTCGGCTACGGGCCGGCCACCAGCCGCGAGGAGGGCCTCGCGATCATTCGGGCCGCTGTCGACAGCGGTGTCACCTTCTTCGACACGGCCGAAGCCTACGGCCCCTACGCCAACGAGGAGATCGTGGGTGAAGCCCTCGGCCCGTTCCGCGACGACGTCGTGATCGCGACCAAGTTCGGCTTCAGGTTCGAGAACGGGAAGGCGGCCGGATTGGACAGCCGGCCGGCGCACATCCGCGCGGTCGCCGACGCGGCGCTGAAGCGACTGAGGACGGACCGCATCGACCTTCTCTACCAGCACCGCGTCGATCCGGACGTACCGATCGAGGATGTGGCTGGGGCCGTCAAGCAGCTGATTCAGGACGGCAAGGTGAGGCACTTCGGGCTGTCCGAGGCCGGAGCGCAGACCATCCGTCGCGCCCACGCCGTGCAGCCCGTTACGGCCCTGCAGAGCGAGTACTCCCTCTGGTTCCGCGAACCCGAGGCGGAGATCATCCCGACCCTCGAAGAACTCGGCATCGGGTTCGTGGCCTTCAGCCCACTCGGAAAGGGCTTCCTCACCGGCAAGATCGACGACTCCACCCCGTTCGACAGCACCGACTTCCGGAACGTCGTCCCACGGTTCACGGCGGAAAACCGCAAGGCCAACCTCGCGTTCGTCGAGTGGCTGAAGGCCTTTGCGGTGCGAAGGCAGGCCACCCCGGCGCAGATCGCGCTCGCGTGGATCCTGGCGCAGAAGCCCTGGATGGTTCCGATTCCCGGCACAACGAAGCGTCACCGCCTCGAGGAGAACCTCGGCGCCGCCTCGGTCCAGCTGACGGCCGAGGACCTGCGAGACATCCAGGCTGCCGTCTCCACGATCGAGGTTCACGGTGCGCGCTACCCGGAGCATCTGCAGAAGATGGTCGGCCGCTGACGAACGAACGATCTGCGAGCCGTCGGCTGTGACGTTGACCCTCTATCTTGCGACGGGCGAAGCGCCTCCGGATTCCCGATCCGACTCGAGTCGCGCCCTGCCGGCCAGGAAGTCGTCTGACTGCTGACGAAAACAGCCCGCTCACGCTGCGTTACGGATGGACCCGTTGCGGGAATCGTTCACTGCGGCGAGCCGCGCTGATGGCAATCGCCGCTTCGCCCGCCGCTTCGGGGGTCCGCTCATAGGTTCGCGCGCCCCGCACCGGCAGGTGTAGGGTCTCGGGCAGTCTCCTCGAAGCCGCCCTCCGGGGCTCCTCGTGGGGGCCGATGCGCTGCGCGCGACCAGAGGTGTAATACACTAAGTCCGTGCGGTGCGAGTGGGACGGGGACAAGGCCGAGCGAAACGCACGGAAGCACGGAATCACGTTCGAGGAAGCCGCGACGGTCTTCGCCGATCCGCTGGCTCTGATCATCGATGACGATAGCCACCCTGCGAACGCCCGCATCATCGGCGAGTCGCTGGCAGCACGCATCTTGCTCGCGGTCTTCATCGGGCGGGACCTTGAAATCGTGAGGTTGATCAGCGCGCGGCGTGCCACGCGGCACGAGAGGAGACGTTATGAGGAAGGCTAATAGGAGGGCACAGCGGGAGCCGTCGAAGCGATCGTTGCGCGAAATGCCCGAGGTGGACTTCCGCAGGGTGCAGGTGAAGCCAAACCCCTACGCACGGCCGATCGCGGCCGGGGGACTCGTCGTCCAGGTCGGACGCGGGCGGCCGAAGCGGCTCCTCGAGTCGGGTGGAACGACACCGCGGTCGGTGCGGTTCCCAGACGAAATCTGGGCGCTGCTAGAGAAGCGCGCCGAGGCGAAGGGGCTCACGTTACATGCCGCGCTTCGGCAGGCCATCCTCGAATGGGCGCGGCACGCCGCATAGGGCCTTGCGGCGCCCGCTAAACTGGGTTGTGGCCTGGATCGAGTGGGTCCGAGTCGTCTAGCGTAGGAGGGTCTTCCCTGGTTCGAATCCTACCTGAGGAGCCACCCCACCACACCCGTCAACGACTTCCCGCCGCCGTCGGCGTGAATGTCCCTCAACTGTCCCTTTTCGTTCTCGCTTCTCGTCGGTTGGGTTGAGAGATAAGCGTCCGCGCGGAGCAGCTCGGTTCCGGAGCACACTTGATGTGCCGACGCGTTTGGCGAGGCCGAAATCGAGCACCTTCATCTCCCCGGACGGCGTCAGCGTGAAGCTCTAAGACCCACTCGAAGAGGGACGTCCGGCGACGAGCCTCCTTCGAACTGGAGTGCTACCATCTGCCCCAGCGAGACCGGGATGCCAACGCTTCCCGAATGGTGGCGCTGGGAGCTGACGTTCACCAGCCACGCCGAACTGCGCATGGAGCAGCGCGGCGTGACCGAGGTCGAAGTCCGCGCTATGCTGGAACGAGCAACGGGGTTCGAACCGAACGTGGTCGAGGGCAGATTCATGATTCACGCCCGCCACTCCCAGCGTCCGTGGATCGTGATCGTCGAACCCGATGACGACTTCACCTTGCTTGTCGTCGTGACCGTATACGAGGTGTCCGAATGACCGAGCGGTCGCTGCAAGTCACCTACCGAAAAGGCCGACCTCTTGCGGCGTACCTGCATCTGTCCCACACGACAGGTGAGAAGAGCGCGAAGACGAAGGCCTCGCCGGATGGCCTTCTCGTGGTCGACTACGGGGCCACCGGCCGCCCAGTCGGGATTGAGATTACCGCCCCACAGGCCGTGCCTCTCGAACGCCTGAACCAGCTACTCGCGGAACTCGGTCTGGCGCCCTTGGCCGAACAGGACTACAAGCCTCTTCGGGCCGCATAGGACCCCGCCCGCAGCACTGCCGCCGAAGTTCACGCAGCCGAGGTCGTACCTTCCCAGCCGAGCCGGGACTGTCGCTCAACTGTCCCTTTTCGTTTTCGGCGCTGGCCGTGGGGTACGGCTCGGAGGCGGCGTTCGGCCGCGCCTTTCAAGATGCTCGTGGGCGCGCCGCCGGCGAGCTGGCGCGACCGCCGGCCGTCGGGGGCGAGGCCGGCGCCTGACCTCTCCCCTCGATCATTCTCAACGGGAGGCCGACGCCCGGCGCGGGGCGGAGGCGATGGGGCGGAGAGCGTTGTCGAACACCCAGGCGCCCACCTCGTCCCCCTGCCCGAGCCCGGCCCGGACGGCCGTCGGAAGGGGATGGTAGGGACTCTCTTCCCGCCGGAGAGGTTCTTCAGGGGCAATACCGCCAGGGATGCCGCATGATCGGCTGGCGGGCAAGGCTCCGCGCCGGCCCACTCGACGGGCCTCGGGAGCCTCGCATTCCACTCGTATACTGGCGATCGTTTCCCAAGGAGCCTGCCAATGAACGTCGCCCGGCCAGCCTCGCTGCTGCTCTTGATTCCCGTCCTGGCCGTTCCCGCGCACCTCAAAGCGCAGGCGCCCGCGGTTCAGCCGCAGTACCAGCCCGAGGTCTTCCGCTTCCAGGAAGTCATGATCCCGATGCGCGACGGCATCCACCTGCAGACGGTGATCTTGACGCCGAAGCTGGCGAGCGGGCCGCTGCCGATTCTCCTCCAGAGGACTCCCTATGGCGTACCGGCGAACGCCAGCGCGGTTCCCGCGTCCTACGTCTATGACGAACCACTGGTTGCCGACGGGTACATCTTCGTGTTCCAGAGCATCCGCGGCCGCTTCAAGTCCGAAGGGACGTTCGTCATGCAGCGGCCGCCGCGCAACAGGAGCGATCCCCGGTCGGTCGACGAAGGCACCGACGCCTACGACACCATCGATTGGCTGATCAAGAACGTGCCCGACAACAACGGCAAGGTCGGCATCAGCGGCACATCCTATCCGGGATGGCTGGTGACGCAAGCGCTGCTGGAACCGCACGCTGCCCTGAAGGCTGCCTGCGAGCAGGCGTCGCCCGACGACATGTTCGTCAACGACGACTTTCATCACAACGGCGCGTTCCGTCTGAGCTACGCCTTCGAGTACTCGGCGCTCCTGGAGACCTCCAAGGAGAAGAACACCAACTTCGAGTTTGATCAGTACGACACGTACTCCTGGTACCTGGCGCTGGGGGCGCTCTCCAACGCCAACGCGCGCCACTTCCACGAGAAGCTCCCCACATGGAACGACTTCGTCGAGCATCCCAACCACGGCTTCTGGAAGGAGCACGCGGTCACGACCCACCTCAAGCACACGACCGTTCCCAACTTGAACGTCGCCGGCTGGTACGACCAGGAGGACTTCGTCGGCCCGACCCGCATCTACGCCACGCTGGAGCAGACCGACACCGAGCACCTCAACTGCTTCGTGGGCGGCCCCTGGAATCACGGGGGGTGGTCCGGGGATACCGGGCGGAAGCTGGGCGACGTCGATTGGGGCAGCGACACTGCGCGCTACTACCGCTCACACATCCTGGCCCCGTGGTTCGCTCACTGGCTCCACGACAGGCCGCTCGACCAACCGGAAGCCATCACGTTCCAGACCGGCACCAACATCTGGCGGAGCTACGACCAATGGCCCCCGAAAGAGGGTGTGAAGGAAGAGAAGTTGTACCTGCACGCCAACGGGAGACTGTCCTTCGACGCACCCGGTGACACGGACGCCTTCGACTCCTACGTTTCCGATCCGGCGAACCCGGTCCCGTACCGCAACCGGCCGATCACGCCGACGTATCCCGCGCCCGCGTGGACCACCTGGCTGGTGCAGGACCAGCGCTTCGTGGCGCAGCGCCCGGACGTGTTGACGTGGCAGACCGATCCACTGGAACAAGACGTGACGGTTACCGGAGACATCGTCGCCGACCTCTTCGCCTCGACCTCCGGCAGCGACAGCGACTGGGTGGTGAAGCTGATCGACGTGTATCCCGAGGACTACCAGAAGATCACCGACGAGGACGCCTCCAAAGGCGCCGGCCCGGTGCTGAACGGTTACGAGTTGATGGTGGCCGCCGACATCCTGCGCGGGCGCTATCGCAACCGCCTGGAGGCGCCGGAACCGATCACTCCCGACCAGGTCACCGAGTACAAGATCGACCTGCATCCCACCGACCACGTCTTCCTCAAGGGACATCGCATCATGGTGCAGGTGCAGAGCACGTGGTTCCCGGTATACGACCGCAATCCGCAGAAGTTCGTGGACAACATCTACAAGGCCACCGACGCGGATTACGTCAAGGCCACGCAGAAGATCTACCGCTCGAAGGACTCGCCCTCGAGCCTGTTGCTGCCGGTTGCGCGTCGCTGAACGGCGGCTCCGCCAACCCCCGCCCGGCTCCTCGCCGACTCGCTGTCACCCGAAGGCCCCGTCGTCCCTGGCGGGAGCGACTGTCTACTTGACATTCAAGTGCAGTTGGGGAAATCTCCGCTCGGAGACCACTTGAATGCCCAGTGAACCGAAGGACCGCGTCGAGCTCCTCCAGGGAACCCTCGACCTCATCGTCCTGCGAGCCCTCGACACCATGGGGCCCCAGCACGCCTACGGGCTCGCCGCCCGCCTCGAGCAGGTGGCCGAGCCGTCGCTGACCCTCAACCAGGGCACGCTCTATCCCGCTCTCGTCCGGCTGGAGCAAAGGGGCTGGATCAAGGGCGCCTGGCGAAGAACGGAGGCGAATCGCGACGCGAAGTACTACGGCATCACGAAGGCCGGCCTGCGCGCCCTCGGCAAGCAGGCCGAGCGCTGGCGCCGGCTCGCCGGCCTCGTCGACAAGCTCCTGCTGAACGAGTCCTGAGACGAGGGAGAGCGAACCCATGTCCGCCGCCCGACGGTTTCTCCTGAGGCTCTATGACGTGCTCCGCCCCGGCCGGACCGAGAAGGAGCTCGCGCGAGAGCTGGCGTCGCACCTCGCCCTTCTGGAGGACGAGTTCCACCGTCGCGGCATGGCGCCCGAAGAGGCCCGGCTCGCGGCCAGGCGCACCCTCGGGGGCGTGGCGCAGGCGAGGGAGCTCCATCGGGACGCCCGGTCCATCGTCTGGCTGGACGACGCGCGACGCGATCTTCACTACGCGGTGCGGACGCTCCGCCGGGCGCCCGGATTCACGGCGGCGATCGTCCTGACGCTCGCGGTCGGCATGGGCGCGAACACCGCCATGTTCAGCGTGATCAACGGCGTGGTGTTGAAGCCCCTCGGCTATCCCGACGCCGATCGCATCGTCGCGGTCCTGAACCGCTGGACGGATACCGGCCGGACACAGGCCAACCTGGCGGCGACGAGATCGACATCGCGGCGAGCCAGGGGACGTTCGAGGCGTTCGCGTACTACAACGCCTGGGAGATGGGCGTGCAGCTCGCCGATCACGCCGAGTTCGTCGGGACCGGGTTCGTTCATCCGGATTTCTTTCAGGTGTTCGGCGTTGCCCCGGTCTCGGGGCGGCTCTTCGACCGCGAAGACGCGGAGCGATCGGCGGTGGTGAGCCTTTCCTTCGCGGAGCGCAACTTCGGGGGCGCGCTTCCTGCATTGGGGCGGCCCGTCTTCCTCGAGAGCCGGTCGTACGAGATCGTCGGGGTGATGCCGGCCGCCATGCGGTTTCCGGCGAGCACTGACGTATGCGCGGCGGCGTCGGTCGAGCCGGCCAATCGCAACCGCTCGGGCCACAACTACCGGGCCGTGGGCAGGCTGGCGCCGGGCGTGTCCGTCGAATCCGCGAACGCCCGACTCTCGACGCTGGCCGGGCAGCTCGCTCGGGCCTTCCCCGACAGCAACGGGCGTAAGACGTTCGTGGCGACACCGCTCCGCGACGACCTGGTCAGCCGCGTCCGCGCGACCCTCTTCGTCGTCATGGGCGCGGTCGCGCTCGTCCTTCTGATCGCCTGCGCCAACGTCGCCAACCTGGTCCTGGCCCGCGCGTCCGGACGGTCCCGCGAGCTGGCGGTCCGCGCCGCGCTCGGTGCCGGCCGGCGCCGAATCGTCGGCCAGCTGCTGGCGGAGAGCCTCCTGCTCGCCCTGATGGCGGGAGCGGTGGGCCTGCTGCTCGCCCGGCTCGGCACGGACGCCCTCCTACGGGTCGGCTCACGCTACGTGCCCCTGCCGCGCCTCGACGACGTGCACACGGACTGGCGCGTGCTGGCGTTCACGGCCGTCGTCTCGCTGATCACCGCCGTCGCGTTCGGCCTGGTGCCCGCCGTGCAGGCCTCGCGGCTGGACGTGAGCGGGGCGCTCAATCGGACCGGCTCGCGCGGCACGCTGGGCACGGGCTCGCCAAGCCTCCGCAACGGGCTGGTCGTCGCCCAGGTCGCCCTGTCGCTCATGCTGGCGATCGACGCTGGCCTGCTCCTGCGGTCGTTCGCCGCGCTCACGAACATGCCGCTCGGCTTCCGGCCGGAAGGCGTCGTCGTCGCCTACGCGCACGCGCCGGCGCGCGGCTCGCTCTACGACAAGAGCGGCCTCGACAACTACCTCCGCGCGGGCCAGCTCTTCGACGACGTGTTCGCTCGGCTGCAACGGATCCCGGGGGTGGTTTCTTCGGCGGGGGCGATGGGCCTTCCCACGGGTCAGTACGACTCGGACGGCTCGCACGCGGTCGAGGGCAAGGTCGACCAGCCCGACAAGTGGATGACGATCGTGGGCGTCGTCGGCGACGTTCGGCAGGCTTCACCTGCGTCGCCCCCCGGTCCCGAGCTCTACATGCCGCTGCGGCAGCATCCGTATGCGGCCAACGAGGTGCAGATCGTCGTGCGCACGAGCGTCCCTCCCGAGTCGCTGATCGGGGAAGTGCGTGAGGCCGTGCGTTCGATGAGTCCCGAGGTCGCGATGAAGTTCACGACGCTGGAAGCGTCGGTCGGCGATTCCATCGCCGCCCCCCGCTTTCGGATGGCTCTGGTGTCGAGCTTCGCGACGCTTGCGCTCATGCTGGCCGTCGCCGGGATGTACGCCGTGATGAGCTATGGCACGAGCCGACGAACGTCCGAGTTCGGGCTGCGAATGGCGCTGGGGGCGAAGGTCGGCGACGTGGTCGGGCTGGTCCTGCGGGGCGCGGCCGGGCTCCTGGCGACCGGCGCGGCCCTGGGACTGGTCCTGGCGATGGCCACGAGCCGCATCCTGACCGCCATGCTCTTCGGCGTCGAGCCGATGGACGCTCGGACGTACGCGATCGTCCTCCTGGTCGCCATTCCGCTCGTCGTTCTCGCCGCGACCGTTCCCGCGATGCGAGCCGCGCGCGTCGATCCGATGATCGCGCTCCGAGAGCCCTGACCCGCCTCCTCGCGGTAGACTGGGCTCGTTGCGACTCGCTCATCTCCTCGACCGGCTGCGCGGTCGGCCGATCGAGCACGACCTCTCGGCGTACCGGGAGGGCCTCGCCCGCGTCGCCGCCCTCGAGCCCGCGGTGGCGCCGCTCGGCGACGCCGCGCTCGCGGAGCGGGCCCGCGCGCTGCGCGTCCGCGTCGCGGACGGGGCCGCGCCCGACGCGCAGCTCCCCGAGGCCTTCGCCCTCGCGCGCGAGGCGGCCCGGCGCGCCCTCGGGCAGCGGCCCTTCGACGAGCAGATCCTGGCCGGCCTCGCCCTCGCCGCAGGGGAAGGTCGCGGAGATGGCGACCGGCGAGGGCAAGACGCTCGCCGCCGTCGCCCCCGTCTTCCTCCACGCGCTGGCCGGCCGCGGCGCGCACGTCCTCACCTTCAACGACTACCTCGCCCGCCGCGACGCCGCGTGGATGGGGCCGGTCTACGAGCGGCTGGGGCTCTCGGTCGGCTTCGTGCAGGAGCGGATGAGCGTCGCCGAGCGCCAGCGGGCCTACGCCGCCGACGTCACGTACCTGACCGCCAAGGAGGCGGGCTTCGATCACCTGCGCGACGCGCTCGCGCTCGAGCCGGGCGAGCGCGCGCAGCGCGCGTACCACTTCGCCCTCGTGGACGAGGCCGACTCGATCCTGATCGACGAGGCCCGCATCCCGCTCGTCATCGCCGGCGAGACGGGCGAGTCGCTCGCCGGACCGGAGCGGCTCGCCGCCCTCGTGCGCGGCCTCGTGCCCGGCCGCGACTTCGACACCGACGAGCACGCCCACAACATCGCCCTCACCGAGGCGGGCACCGCGCGCGTGGAGGCGGCCCTCGGCTGCGGCAGCCTCCACGCGCTCGAGAACGTCTCGCTCCACGCGCAGCTGCGCCACGCCCTCCACGCCGAGCACCTGCTGCAGCGCGACGTGGACTACATCGTGCGGGGCGGGCAGGTCGAGCTCGTGGACGAGTCCACCGGCCGCGTCGCCGACCAGCGGCACTGGCCCGACGGGCTCCACGCCGCGGTCGAGGCCAAGGAGGGCCTGCGCCTCAGCTCCGAGGGCCGGATCCTCGGCTCAGGTCACGCTGCAGCACTTCCTGGGGCTCTACCCGCGCCTCGCCGGGATGACCGCCACCGCCGCACACCGCGGCCGAGGAGCTCCTCGCGTTCTACGGCCTGCGCACGGTCGTGATCCCGACCCACCGGCCCATGGTCCGCACCGACGAGCCCGACGTCGTCTTCACCCACCAGGCGGCGAAGCGCGCGGCGCTCGTCGCCGAGATCGCGCGGGTCCACGCGTCGGGCCGGCCGGTGCTCGTCGGCACCGCGAGCGTGGGGGAGTCCGAGGACCTGGCGGCCGCTCTCGTCGCGGCGGGGGTCCGCTGCCAGGTGCTGAACGCGAGGAACGACGAGAGCGGAGGCCGCGATCGTCGCGCGGGCCGGCGCGCCCGGCGGCGGTCACCATCTCGACGAACATGGCCGGCCGCGGGACCGACATCCGGCTCGGCGGCGCCGACGAGGCGCGCCGCGCCGAGGTGGTGGCGCACGGGCGGCCTCTACGTGATCGGGACGAACCGCCACGCCAGCCTGCGCATCGACCAGCAGCTCCGCGGGCGCGCCGGCCGGCAGGGCGACCCCGGCTGCTCGCGCTTCTTCGTCAGCCTCGAGGACCCGCTCATCCGGCGCTACGGCGTCGAGCAGCTCGTCTCCGCGCGCCACCTGCCCGCCCGCCAGGACGCACCGGTCGAGATCCCGCCTGCTGCGCGCCGAGATCGCGCGCGCCCAGCGCATCGTCGAGGACGAGGGCTTCCAGCTGCGGCGCACGCTCTACGGCTACTCCGACGTCGTCGAGAAGCAGCGCCGGGCCATCCAGCGCTGGCGAACGGCGGTGCTGGAGCGGGCTGAGCCGCAGCACCTTCTCGCCGAGCGCGCGGGCGAGCGGTACGCGCGCTCTGCTGCCGCGCGTCGGCCAGGCGAGTCCTCGACGACGTCGAGCGCCGGCTCACTCCTCCTCGCGATCGACCGCTGCTGGAGCGACCACCTCGCGGAGCTGCGGGAGATGCGCGAGGACAGCGTGCTCCTGGCCTTCGCCGGCCGCTTCCCGCTCGCCGAGTTCCATCGCCAGGCGGGGGAGAGCTTCCAGGCGCTCGAGGACCGGATCGAGGACGAGGTCGTTCGAGACTTCGAGCGGCATCGAGGTCACGCCCGACGGCGTCGAGGCCTGGGAGCGCGAGGGGCTCCGCGGCCCGTCCGCCACGTGGACGTATCTCGTGGGCGAGAACCCGTTCGGCGCGAGCGGGCTGCAGAGCCCCGCCGGCCGCACGGGCATGGTGGCGGCGCTGGGTGTCTTCTGGGAGAGGCGCCGCCGCCGGGGCTGAGCAGGTCTCGATCCAGACGATCCTCGCGCGATTCGCGCGAGAATGGCTACGCGGTCCTTGGGACTGCCGACCATGAATGAGACCAGCCCGTGGACAGATCGGCACGATTGGATCGATGCCTTGCTGGCACTCTGGGCCTGCTATGCCGCGTGGGACGCCGTGCGCTATTTCATGGGTTCACGCGGCCGCTTCCATGTCGAGAGCGAGTTGCTGATCCTCGTGGCCGGGTGTGTCGTGGCGGCGCTCTGGGGCAGGAGCGCGCGGGAATCGGAGCCGTCACGCCCGCAGTCTTCACAGATGAGGGTATGGCTCGCGCTCGTTCACGCGTGGCGGCGCCGCCCTCGTGCTCTACGCAAGTCCCACGCTGCAGATCGGCCTGCTCTCGGACGACTTCGTGCACGTGGCCCAATCAGGCCGTGACGGAACGGTGGCCTCGTGCCCGAGCGGGGCGCTTCTTCGCGCCCGGCTCGCGGTTCTCGTCGCGGCTGGCCTCGTGGTCCTACGTGCCCCTCGCCGACCGTCCTGCACTGCGCCAACGTAGCCCTCCACGGCCTGAATGCCTTCCTGGTTCGGCTCGCGCGCGCACTGAACGGCGCCGCGGTCATGCGCGCTTTCGCGCGGCGGCCCTCTTCGTCGGACCTTCCCCGCCGCAGTCGAGGCGGTGCTCGGTGCCGGGATCAGGATGTATTGATGCAACCGCCGGCCTGCTCTTCGTTGTCGCCTGGGGCAACGAGCGTCCGCTATGGCAGCGGACGGTGCTCGCGCTGGCGGCGCTCCTCGTGGGCATTGGCAGCAAGGAGACGGCCGTCGTGTTCCCGGCGCTAGCTTTGGCGGTGTGGTTCTCGTCGCCGCGGTTACCGAACCGGGAAGGGCTCGCGCTCGCGGTCGTCACCGGGTGCGCCGCCGGCATCTACGCCATGTGGCGCCTCACCGGCCCCGGTGTCGTACAAGGCTACGCCCAACCTCTCGCGCGTCGGCTAGTGAAGGAAATGGTCGTCCGGACGTTCGACACGCTGGCGGTGCCGTGGCACCGAGACCTAGGCCCAGTGGCCATCGTGCTCGGCGCCGGGGCCGGTGTCCTCCTGCCGCTTCTTCTGGTCCTCAACGTCCGCGTCTGGCGCAAAGACCGGGCCGCCTTCGGCCGAGCGATACGCTTGACCGCCTGGATCCTATTGTCGACCGCACCTGTCTACGGCCTCCTTTTCGTGAGCCCCGAGCTGGGTGGCTCACGCTATCTCTATCTCGCCGAGGCCGGATGGTCCATCCTCTTGGCCGAGATGCTCGTTGGAGGCATGAGATCGATCACACGAAACCGTGCGCTCATCGTCGCCCCGCCCCGCGTGCGCACTCGTGTGCGGTGGCGGCCTACCTCCGACCGACACCGTCACTTGGAACGGCGTCCTCGCAGCGGCGGCTCCGTCACGATCGGGACGACGCCACGGCCCAGCCGCGACGGCGCTCGGGCGACGTGTCGCCGGACCGTTCGGCAGATGCAGGCGCTCGGCTGCCAACGAGCCCGAGCGTGCTGACGGACGCTCCCGGCGATCCGGGCGCGAGCGACCCTACGCGTTTCGTCAATGGCTTCGCCGACCAGCGATTTCTGCGAGCCTGACTCCCTGCCGGCTCGTGGGACAGACGCGGTCCGGACGGCACCTACGAGCTGCCCGCCGTGGCGCTGGGTGCGACCGGGTGTTCCGGCCTTCGGCAGGCTTCATCCCGCCACGGCGAGGGCCGTTTCCGTCAACCTGACGGTGGCGCAGCCGACGGCGCAGGGGAATCTCCGGCTCTACCCCGCCAGACGCCCCTGCCAGAACCGGCCGCCTGTGAGAAGAAGCCACAACTCGTCGGCCTGAGGAACCGGAGTCCGCGTCGGAGCCGGCCGGCCCGGCGCCGGCTATACTCGCCCCGGTATGGCGATCTTCCAGTCGGACGCCCGGGCCGTCCTGAAGCGCCTCGCCGACAAGGCCTACGAGACGAGCCAGGAGCGCGACCAGCTCCTCGCCCAGCTCGCGGCCGGCGAGGGCCTCAAGGCGAAGGACGTCGCCTGGATGCTCTTCCGGCCCGACCGGGCCTACCGCGACGCGGTCGTGGGGGTGCTGAAGCGTCTCGCCGACCCCGAGACCGCCGACGTCGTCATCGCCGAGTGCAAGGGCAAGCCGGAGGCCGCGGTCCGGGCCGCCGCCGGGACCCTCTTCACGCTCGGCGTCCCCGGCACCGAGCAGCGCCTCGCCGATCTCGCGGTCCACGGCAAGGGCGAGACGCAGGAGATCGTGAGGCGGCTCCTCCTCGACGCCCCGGTCTCCCCGGCGCTCGCGCCGGTGCTCTGGCACCTCGCCGCCGCCGGCCGCGTCGAGGACCGCATCGCGTTCCTCACCCGGCTGGCCTCGGCGATCGACGCAAAGTCGCTGCCCCGCTGGCACCGACTCGCCCGCGACCCCGAGAAAGGCGATCCGCGAGAAGGCGCTCGCCGTCCTCGCCCAGCACGACGCGGCGGGCTCGGTCGACCTCTTCGTGGACCAGCTCCCCCTCGTCGACTACTCGACCCAGCAGGTCCTCGTCGGCGCCCTCACCCGCTCCGCGGCGGGGCAGGGGGCCGCCTTCGCCGACCGCATCCTGCCGCTCATGGCCGCGGGCGACGCGGGCACCCGCTCCGTCGTCCTCAAGATCCTGCTCGGGATGCCGGACCGTCGCGACGTCGTCCGGCGCTACATCGTGTTCTCGAAGACCCTCGCCGGCTGGGCCCGCGACCGGGCGCTCGAGTCGATGCGGGCGTTCGGGAACGACCTCCTCGAGCCCACCATCGAGCTCCTCGCCGACCCCGACCAGGAGGTGCGCGCCTCGGCGATGCTCGTGGCCCAGTCCTTCGAGGACGCGCGCATCGTCCCCGCCACCCTCGGCCTCCTGAAGGACCCCGACTGGTGGATCCGGATCACCGCGGCCGAGACCCTCGGGCGGCTGAAGGACCCGCGCGGAGTCCCGCCCCTCGTCGAGGCCCTCTCCGATCCCGAGACGCGCTGGAGCGCCGTCGAGGCCCTCGGCCGCATCGGCGACCTGCGGGCCGTCCCCGCCCTCTCCGAGCTGCTGCAGGACCCCGCTCCCGAGGTGCGGATCGAGGTCATCCAGGCCCTCAGCCACTTCGAGCACCCGCAGATGCTCGACTTCGTCCGCAACGTGGCGAGGCAGGACCCGTCTCGCGCCGTCCGCGCCCGGGCCTTCGAGATCACCTGCCAGATGGCGGCCCGCACCCAGACGAAGCTCGCCGACGAGGACGCCCTCAAGCAGGCGGCACTCGCGGCGAAGTCGGGCGCCGGCGAGCCGAAGCTCAACGCGCTCCTCGTCGCCACGCGCAACAACGGGGCCTCGGACCTGCACCTCTCCGTGGGCCAGCCGCCGGTGATCCGGCTCGCCGCCGACCTCGTCCGCGCCCAGGGCGAGCCGTTCACCGCCGAGGCGACCGAGGCCATGGTGCGCGAGATCCTGAGCGACGCGCAGTGGGAGAGGCTGGAGCGGGAGAAGCAGCTCGACTTCTGCCACTACATCCCCACCGCCGGCCGCTACCGCGCCAACGTCTTCGTGGACCAGAAGGGCACGAACGGCGTCTTCCGCGTGATCCCGGAGCGCCCGCCCACCATCGCCGAGATCGGCCTGCCCGCCCACCTCGCCGAGATCGCGGAGTACCACCAGGGGCTGGTCATCGTCTGCGGGCCGTCGGGCTCGGGCAAGTCCACGACCCTCGCCGCCCTCGTCAACCTCTTCAACGAGACTCGCCACGACCACGTGATCACCATGGAGGACCCGGTCGAGTTCGTCCACCCGTTCAAGAACTGCCTCGTGAACCAGCGCGAGGTGGGGAAGGACACCCAGTCCTTCGCCCGCGCCTTGCGCGCGGCCCTGCGCGAGGACCCCGACGTGATCGTGATCGGCGAGCTGCGCGACAACGAGAGCGTCTCGCTCGCCCTCACCGCGGCCGAGACCGGCCACATCGTCCTCGGCACCCTCAACTCCACCTCGGCGCCGAAGGCGGTCGACCGCATCCTCTCCTCCTTCCCGGTGGACGAGCAGGGGCAGGTGCGGGCCGCCCTCAGCGAGTCGCTCAAGTTCGTGATCGCGCAGCGCCTGCTCCCGGCGAAGGAGGCGCGCAAGCAGGTGGCCGCCTTCGAGGTGCTCCGGAACACGGTGGCCGTCGCCAACATGATCCGGGAGGAGAAGACCTACCAGATCACCTCCGCCATGCAGATCGGCAGGTCCCAGGGCATGCAGACCTTCGACGACGCGCTCAAGGCGCTCCTCGCCGCCGCCCGCATCACCGGAGAGGCCGCCTACCGGGCGGCCGCGAAGAAGGAGGACTTCGAGGCGTTCCTGCCCGGCGGGGCCCCCGAGGGGAGGAAGGCATGAGCGCCGAAGCGCCGAAGGTCGCCCCCAAGATCGACCGCTTCCTGCGCCTCATGACGAGCCGGGGAGCCTCCGACTTCCACCTCACCGTGGGCCGGCCGCCCATGCTCCGGGTGAGCGGGACCATGGAGCCCATCCGCTACCGCACGCTGATCGAGGCCGACTACGTCGATCTCGTCCGGCCCATCGTGCCCCCCCGCCTCTGGGACGAGTTCGTGGCGAGCGGGGACGTGGATCTCTCCTACGAGATCCCGGGCCTCGCCCGCTTCCGTGTGAACCTCTTCCGCCAGCAGCGGGGCTCGGGCGCGGTCTTCCGCATCATCCCGACCAAGATCATGACGCTCGAGCAGCTCGGGATGCCGGAGCCGGTCCGAAAGCTGGCCGCGATGGAGAGCGGCCTCGTGCTGGTGACCGGCCCCACCGGCTCCGGCAAGTCGACGACGCTCGCCGCCATCATCAACCTCATCAACGAGACGAAGAACTACCACGTCATCACGATCGAGGACCCGATCGAGTTCGTGCACCCGAACAAGAAGTGCCTCGTCCACCAGCGGGAGATCGGGACCCACGCCACGACCTTCGCGGAGGCCCTCAAGGCGGCGGGGCGCGAGGACCCCGACCTCATCCTGGTCGGGGAGATGCGCGACCTGGAGACGATCTCGATGGCGCTCTCCGCCGCCGAGAAGGGCACGATCGTCTTCGGCACTTTGCACACGAACAACGCGGCGAAGACGGTGGACCGGATCATCAGCGTCTTCCCGGCGAGCGAGCAGGAGGGGATCAGGAACGTGCTCGGGGAGACGCTGCGGGCGGTGGTGGCCCAGCAGCTCATCCCGAAGATCGGCGGGGGCCGGGTGGCGGCGATCGAGATCCTCTTCTCGTCGCCGGCCATCGGCAACATGATCCGCGAGGGCAAGACCCCGCAGATCACCTCCGCCATCCAGACCGGCTCGAAGGACGGCATGATCGACATGGACTCGTCGATCCGGCAGCTCTACGACGACAAGAAGATCAGCGCCCGCGCCGCCCTCGACAAGGCGATCGACAAGTCGCAGTTCAAGGACCTCGTCGAGCCTGCGGGGTAGGATCGTCGCCCCGCCTCCCGCCCGCCATGGGCTGAGGACGCTCCCTATCACGAGCCATTCCAGAGCGCGCGTCGCGACGGTCGTGGCGGCAACGCTGGCGACAGCGGCCCTGGCCGCGTGTGGCTCGAGTGGCGGCGACCCGGGCGGGGAAGGCGGCGGCACGCCGGGGCCCACCACGTGCAGAGGGGTGACCCCCGCGGGCTTCCGCATCGTAGGCTACCTGCCCTCCTGGCAGGGGAGCGTGGACGACGTCGACTTCGCCCGGCTGACTCACGTCAACTACGCGTTCGCACTGCCGACGGCGCAGGGGGGCCTCCTCCCCGTCGAGGACCTGCCCAAGCTGCACAGCCTCGTGACGCGAGCCCACCAGCGTGGCGTCCGGGCGCTCATATCGATCGGCGGCTGGAACGACGGCGACGACCACGCCTTCACCGTGCTGGCCTCGTCCCCGGCGGGAAGGCGGGCCTTCGCCGAGGCCGTGGCCTCCTTCGTGTCCGAGCAGGGGCTCGACGGAGCCGACATCGACTGGGAGTATCCCGAGCCCGAGGACAGCGGGAGCTACGCCGCGCTCATCCGCGAGCTCTCGGGGCGCCTGCGGCCCGCCGGGAAGCTCCTCACCGCCGCCGTCACCGCCTCGAGCTGGGGCAGCGGCGGCATCACTCCCGCGACGTTCCCGGACTTCGACTGGCTCAGCATCATGGCCTACGACGGCGGCAGCGGCGCCGACCACTCGCCGTACTCCTACGCCGTGAGCGGGCTGGACTACTGGGCGGGACGCGGCCTGCCCCGCGACAAGACCGTCCTCGGCGTGCCTTTCTACTCGCGCCCCGGCTGGCGGAGCTACGCCTGGCTCGTCCAGAACCACCCCGATGCTCCGAACCACGACGAGGTCGGAGGCGAGCACTACAACGGCATCGAGACGATGAGGAGGAAGGCCTGCCTCGCTCAGGAGCGAGCGTTAGGGGTCATGATCTGGGAGCTGAGCCAGGACACGCACGACTCGACCTCGCTCCTCGCTGCGATCTTCAGCGCGCTGAACCCGTAGCCCCCGGGGCCCGACCCGCGTGATCGGCAGGAACGGGAGGCTCTTGGGCCGCGGCGGGGCGCCTACTCGAAGTATCCGAGATTCGACCCGGCAGGCCGAGAACACCGCGCGGGCCTCGACTAGAATGGCCGCTCCGTGAAACCCGGCCTCCCCGTCGTCTACCTCACCGTCTTCGTCGACCTCGTCGGCTTCGGGATCATCCTCCCCGCCCTGCCGTACTACGCCGAGGCGTTCGGCGCCACGGGCGTGTGGATCGGGGCGATCCTCGCCGCGTACTCGGCGGCGCAGCTGGTGGGCGCGTCGCTGCTGGGACGGCTCTCGGACCGCGTCGGCCGCCGGCCGATCCTCCTCCTGAGCCTGGCCGGCTCCGCGGCGTCGCTCGTCCTCTCCGGCCTCGCGGGCTCGCTGTGGCTGCTTCTCGTCGCGCGCGCCCTCGCCGGCCTCTTCGGGGGCAGCATCGCCGCGGCCCAGGCCGTGATCGCGGACGTGACGGCGCCCGGGGAGCGGGCGAAGTACATGGGCCTGCTCGGGGCGTCGGTCGGCCTCGGCTTCGTCTTCGGCCCCGCCATCGGCGCCGGGCTCTCGCGCTTCGGATTCGGGGCGGCCGCGTTCGCCGCCGCCGGGCTCGCCGCGCTGAACCTCGTGTTCGCCTTCTTCCGCCTGCCCGAGACGCGGATGGCCGACCAGCGGATCCGCACCCGCGCGCGCTTCGCCTGGTCGGGCTTCGCAGACGCGCTCCACCACCCGTCGATCGGACGCCTGCTCGCCGCCACCTTCCTCTCCACCCTCGCCTTCGTGGCCATGGAGGCCACCTTCGCGCTCCTCGGGCAGGCCCGCTTCGGCCTCGACACGGGCCGGCTGGGGCTCGTCTTCACTTACGTGGGCGTCGTGATGGTGATCGTGCAGGGCGGGCTCGTCGGGCGTCTCGCCCCACGTTTCGGAGAGCGCGCTCTCGCCACCGCCGGTGCCCTCATCATGGCGGCGAGCCTGGGCGCCCTGCCGTTCGTACCCTCGTTCGGAATCGCGCTAGTCGTGCTCGCGGCGCTCGCGGTCGGCCAGGGGCTGACGACACCGATGCTGGCGACGCTGCTCTCGCGCGCCACGGACGCGGACGAGCAGGGCGGCACGCTCGGGCTCGGCCAATCCCTGGCGGCGGCGGCGCGGGCGGTGGGGCCGATCGGCGCCGGCTGGCTCTACGACCGGGCGGCGGCGGCGCCCTACGCCGTCGCGGCCGCGGTCATGGTCCTGGCCGCGCTCCTCGTCGGCACCGTCCGCACCGAGTGAAGGATCACTCGACGGCCAGGCGGTAGCCGACCCCGGTCTCGGTCACGAGGTACCGCGGCCGCGCCGCGTCCTCCTCGAGCTTGTGCCGGAGCTGGCCCATGTAGACGCGCAGGTAGTGCGACTGGCCGGTCGAGCCCGGGCCCCAGACCTCCTGCAGCAGCTGGCGGTGGGTGACCACCTTGCCCGCGTGCTTCGCGAGGGTCGCGAGCAGGTTGAACTCGGTCCGGGTCAGGCGGACCTCCTGGCCCCGGACGACCACCTGCCGCGCGGCGAGGTCCACGCGCAGGTCGCCCGTCTCGAACGCCGACTCGCCGAGGCCGGCCGCGATACGGCTCGCGTGACGGAGAGCCACCCGCATCCGGGCGAGGAGCTCGCCGACCCCGAACGGCTTCGTCAGGTAGTCGTCCGCGCCGGCGTCGAGGGCCCGGATCTTGTCGCTCTCCTGGCCCCGGGCGGAGAGCACGACGATGGGGACGGTCGACCACTCGCGGAGACGCCGCGCCACCTCGACGCCGTCCACGTCCGGAAGGCCCAGGTCCAGCAGCACCAGATCGGGCGTGCGCGTGGCCGCCTCCACGAGGGCCTGCTCGCCGGTCGTCGCCTCCGCGAGCCGGTAGCCGTGCGCGGAGAGGCTCGTCGCGCAGGAATCGCAGGACCTGTGGCTCGTCCTCGACGACGAGGACCAGCCGACCCGAGCCCTCGCCCGAGCCTTCACTCGGGTGCTCGCTCACCTTCGTCCTCTCGTGCGGGCGGGGGAGTCGCGCCCAGGGGGAGCGTGAAGCGGAACCGCGTCCCCCGCGGCTCCCGCCTCTCCGCCCAGATGCGGCCGCCGTGAGCCGTCACGATCGCCCGGCAGATGGGAAGGCCGAGACCGAAGCCACGCGGGGCCGACTCGGCGCGGTAGAACTTCTCGAAGACCCGCTCCTCCGTCCCCGGCGGGAGGCCCGGCCCCTCGTCCGCCACCTCCACCACGATCGAGCCGGCCTCGACCTTCGCCGTGACGTCGATCGCGCCCGGAAGGTCGGTGTACTTCGCGGCGTTCTCCAGGAGGTTCACGAGCGCCTGCTCGACGAGAACGCCGTCGACGGGCACGAGAGGGAGGTCCTCGGGGACCCGGACCCGGACCGCGCGGCCCTTCAGGGTGGTCTCGAGGCGCGCCAGGGCCGACCCGACCAGCTCCTCCACGGAGTGCCAGTCGCGGTTGAGCTGAAGCGAGCCGGACTCGAGGCGCGTCATGTCGAGGAGGTTGGTCACGAGGCGGTTGAGCCGCACCGCCTCCTCGTAGATCGCGGCCTCGAGCTCGCGCCGGCCCTCGGCGCCGAGCGAAGCGTCCTGGAGGAGAGAGCTCGCGGCGCCGGTGATCGTGGCGAGCGGCGTCCGCAGGTCGTGGGAGACCGAGCTCAGGAGCGTGCTGCGCAGCCGCTCGGCCTCCACGGCGATGCGGGCCTGCTGCGCCTCCTCGGCGAGGCGGGCCCGCTCCAGCCCGGAGGCGGCCTGCCGGCTCAGCGCCTCCAGGAGGTCGACCTGGTCCCGCCGGAGCGGGAGGAGCCCCGGATCGGGGCGGATGCCCAGGACCCCGAGGACGGTCTGCGTGCCGCGCAGAGGCACCCAGGTGGCGGAGGCGCCGGGGAGGGTGTCGGTGCCGAGGCCGGCCATCTGGCCGTGGTCGAAGGCCCACTGGGCCACGGCCCCCTCGCGGGCGTCGCCCGCCGTCTCGTCGCCGCTCCCCGGGACGAGCGCACCCCCGGGGCCCGGCACGCGGACGGTCGCGCTTCCGCCGAACACCTCCGACAGGTGCCGCGAGGCGGTGCTTGCGACCTCCTCCACCGTCCGCGCGGCCGCGAGGTCCCGGCTCATCGCGTAGAGCACCTGCGTCCGCTGCTCCCGCTTCCGCGCCGCATCCGCCTGCGCGCGGACCTGGGCGGCGAGCGTGCTGATCACCAGGCTCACCACCAGCATCACCGCGAAGGTGACCACGTACTGGCTGTCGGAGACGGCGAACGTCAGGTGCGGCGGCACGAAGAAGAAGTCGAACGCGGCGACGCTCAGGACGGCGGCCACGGCGGACGGCCCCCGGCCGTAGCGGGACGCGACGAAGGCCACCCCCAGCAGGTACACCATGACCAGGTTCGAGCGGTCGAAGCGCCCGACCATGGACCAGCACACGAGGGTGCACACGAGGACGGACCGCGGCCGACCAGACGTAGTGCAGCGGCCGGGCCGAGAGAGGTCCGGCCGCACCCCGTGCCGGCGGGGGCTCCTCGGCCCTCTCGCCGGAGACGATGAAGACGTCGACGTCGCCGCTCGCCCGCACGATCGCGTCCACCAGCGACCCCCGCACGCGATCGCGCCAGCGGCCGTGGGCCGGCTTGCCCACCACGATCTTGCTGATGTTGCGCTGCCGGGCGAACGAGAGCAGGGCCTCGCTCACGCTCGGCCCGGAGATCGTCGCGGTCTCGGCCCCGAGCTGCTCGGCGAGCGAGAACGCGGCGGCGAGGTCGCTCCGCTCGGCGGCGGAGAGCGGCGGCTGGCCGGGGCTCTCCACCCAGACCGCGATCCACTCGGCGCGCAGCCGCGCCGCGAGGCGTCGCGCGGCGCGCACCAGGCGTCCGCTCTCGGGGTTCGGCCGGATGGAGACGAGGACGCGCTCGGTGACGGGCCAGGTCGCCTCGATCGCGTGGTCCCGGCGGTAGTCCTGGACGTCGGCGTCCACGTGCTCGGCGGTGCGCCGCAGGGCCAGCTCCCGCAGGGCCGTGAGGTTCCCCTTCCGGAAGAACCGCTTCGCCGCGCGCGCGGCCTGGTCGGGCAGGTACACCTTGCCCTCGGCCAGGCGGCGCAGGAGGTCCTCCGGCGGCAGGTCCACGAACTCGACCTCGTCCGCCTCGTCGAGCAGCTGGTCGGGGAGGGTCTCGCGCACGACGACGCCGGTGACACGCTCGACGAGGTCGTTGACGCTCTCGAGGTGCTGGACGTTGAGGGTCGTCCACACGTCGATGCCGGCCTCGAGCAGCTCGCGCGCGTCCTGCCACCGCTTCGGGTGGCGCGAGCCGGGCGCGTTCGTGTGGGCGAGCTCGTCGAGCAGGAGGAGGCCGGGCCGGCGGGCGAGGGCGCCGTCGATGTCGAACTCCTGCAGCCGGACGTCGCGGTGCTCGACCTCGCGCGGAGGAAGGCGCTCGAATCCCTCGGCGAGCGCCGCCGTCTCGGCCCGGCGATGCGTCTCCACCCAGCCGACGACGACGTCCACTCCCGCCGCCAGCTTGGCCCGCGCCTCCTCGAGCATGGCGTACGTCTTCCCGACGCCGGGGGCGGCCCCGAAGAAGATCTTCAGGCGGCCGCGCGAGGTGCGCGACTCCTCGGCCGCCACACGCCGCAGGAGGGCATCGGGGTCCGGCCGTTCGTGGCTCATCCTCGGGTCGCCGCCAGACTACTCCGAGGGAGGCACATCGGGAAGCCCCGTGGTCACGGGGTCAAGGGACGGGTGCCCCGGGCGTGGGCGCCGAGCCCGCCCGGCCGAGGATCACCGCCAGCAGGCGGGCCACGCCGGAGAGGGTTCGTCGCGCCTGGGCGCTCGCGGGTCTCCCGTTTCCCCAGATGTCGAGCCAGCCGACGTGACGGCCCCCGGCCACGAGCGCGAGCCGCGCCCCTTCCTCCGGCAGCGGCGGGCCGCTCCGGCCCGGGGCCCCCGCCGCCGTCAGCGCGTCGAACCCCAGGCTCCGGACGGGCACCGGCATGCCGTGAGCCCGCTCGGTGGCCGCGACGAGGTTGCCCCGGGTGTCGCGGACGACGGCGGCGGAGACAGGGAGGACGCCTCGAGAGGCCTCGAGCACCCGCGTGAGGCCGAGCTCGGTGGCGACGCCCTTCTCGAGCTGTTCGAGGCCGGAGTGGACGAGCTCGAGCTGCTCCCGGCTCGCCCGCAGCGACCTCACCCTATCGCCTCTCTGCGAGCCGACCGCGGCGGCGATGAGCCCGCACGCGGTCAGCCCGAGGAACGCGATCACGTCGTGCTTGTCCGCGATCGAGAGCCTCAGGTAAGGCTGGGTCAGGAAGAAGTCGAGGCTGAGGGCCGAGACGAGGGCCGTAGCCACGGCGGCAGCGCGGCCGCCCAGCTCCGCCACGAGGATGGTGAGGGCCATGAACAGGAAGGTGAAGTTGGACGCGGTGGTGAAGCCGCGCACGGGGACGAGGGCCATGCCGAGCAGGACGGCGACGAGCGGGCCCCCGGCCAGGTAGATCAGGCGGTCGTCGTCGTCTTCCATGGCTTGCTCCTCGAACGCATTGTCCCACTCCGGATCCGTCTTCCGCCTCCCCCGGGCTTCCCTCCGGCAGGGCGAAAGTCACGGCGGGTCAAGGGCGCAGTCGACCCAGCTGGAGGGGAGGCAGCGTCGCCGCCTCCGCGTCGTCCGCCACCGGCTCGTCGCGGGCCTGCCCGGAGATCCGGACGTGCTCGTCCAGCGGCATCACCAGGATGTCGCCGTCGCCGTTGCGGTCCCGCTCGTTCGAGGTCGAAGCGCGGGCGATCGCGCCCTTCGCCCACCCGAGAAGCGCCTCGTTGACCACGACGACCTCGATGCGGAGCCTCGGCCGAGGGAGGCGGATCGGCAGTCCGCGATAGTACGACCGCGGACACGGCTCACGGGGGTCGACCGCCTGGCTCACGGCCACGAGGCCGACTCCCGGCTCGTCCAGCGCCTCCTGGACCGCCTCCAGCTTCTCCGGACGGATCACGGCCACGATCAGCTTCATGGCTTCGGGCCGGAGGCCATTCAGGCGAGCCGCAGCGCGACGAGCAGCATGTCGAGCAGCTTGATCCCGACGAACGGCAGGATCACGCCGCCGACGCCGTAGATCAGCAGGTTGCGACGCAGGATCGCCGCCGCTCCCAGCGGCTTGTAGGCGATGCCGCGCAGCGCGAGCGGGATCAGCGCGATGATGATCAGCGCGTTGAAGATCACCGCCGACAGGATCGCCGACTGCGGCGTCGCGAAGCCGCATCACGTTGAGCGGGGCGAGCTGGGGCAGCGCCAGGATGAACATCGCCGGGATGATCGCGAAGTACTTGGCGACGTCGTTGGCGATCGAGAAGGTGGTGAGCGCCCCGCGCGTCATCAGCAGCTGCTTGCCGATCTCCACGATCTCGAGCAGCTTGGTCGGGTTCGAGTCGAGGTCGACCATGTTGCCGGCTTCCTTCGCGGCGCTGGTGCCGGTGTTCATCGCGACGCCGACGTCGGCCTGGGCGAGCGCCGGCGCGTCGTTGGTGCCGTCGCCCGTCATCGCCACCATGCGCCCGCCGGCCTGCTCGCTGCGGATCAGCTTCAGCTTGTCCTCGGGCGTCGCCTGCGCCATGAAGTCGTCGACGCCCGCCTCCGCCGCGATCGCGGCCGCCGTCAGCGGGTTGTCGCCGGTGATCATGACGGTCTTGATCCCCATCGTCGCGCAGCTGCGCGAAGCGATCCGGATCCCGCCCTTGACGATGTCCTTGAGCTGCGACCACCCCGAGCGCCCGTCCGTTCTCCGCGACGGCGAGCGGGGTGCCGCCCTCGCGCGCGATCGCGTCGACCTGGGTCACGAGCTCGGCCGGCAGGCGTCGCGCCGCGCTCCGCGACCCACTGCTCGATGGCGTCGACCGCCCCCTTGCGGATGTCGCGCCCGTCGAGCTTGATGCCCGACATCCGGGTCTGCGCGGAGAAGGGCACGAGCTGGGCCTGGTGCTGTGCGAGCTCGCGCCCGCGGATGCCGAACTGCTTGGCGAGCACGACGATCGAGCGGCCCTCCGGCGTCTCGTCGGCGAGCGAGGACAGCTGCGCCGCGTCGGCGAGCGCCTGCTCGGTGACGCCGGGCGCGGGCACGAACGCGACCGCCTGGCGGTTGCCGAGCGTGATCGTGCCGGTCTTGTCGAGCAGCAGCGTGTCGACGTCGCCGGCGGCCTCGACCGCGCGGCCCGACATCGCGAGCACGTTGTGCTGGACGAGCCGGTCCATGCCCGCGATGCCGATCGCCGAGATCAGCGCCCCGATCGTGGTCGGGATCAGGCACACGAGCAGCGAGATCAGCACCGGGACCGGGACGGACGTGCCCGCGTAGGCGGCGAACGGCTGGAGCGTGACGACGACGAGCAGGAAGACCAGCGTCAGCACGGCCAGCAGGATGTTGAGCGCGATCTCGTTCGGCGTCTTCTGCCGCACCGCGCCCTCGACGAGCGCGATCATGCGGTCGAGGAACGTGCTGCCCGGGTTGGAGGTGATGCGCACGAGGATCCAGTCCGAGAGCACGCGCGTGCCGCCGGTGACCGCCGAGCGGTCGCCGCCCGACTCGCGGATCACGGGCGCCGACTCGCCGGTGATGGCCGACTCGTCGACGCTCGCGACGCCCTCGATGACCTCGCCGTCGCCGGGGATGATCTGGCCGGCCTCCACGCGCACCACGTCGCCCTCGCGCAGCTCGCTCGCCGGCACGGTCTCCTTCACGCCGTCGCGGATTCGCACGGCCATCGTCTCCGCCCGCGTCCTGCGCAGCGTGGCGGCCTGCGCCTTGCCGCGGCCCTCGGCCATCGCCTCCGCGAAGTTCGCGAAGAGCACGGTGAACCAGAGCCAGAAGGCGACCTGGCCGGTGAAGAGCGGATGCCCGGTGCCCGAGCAGCAGCTCCCGGAGCCAGATCACCGTCGTGATCAGGCTGCCCACCTCGACGATGAACATGACCGGGTTCTTGACCTGGATCCGCGGATCGAGCTTGCGGAACGAATCGACGATCGCCTGCCGGACGATCGCTCGGGTCCCAGATCGAGATCTGACGCGCGCGTTCTGACATGGAGATCGTCCCTTCGTTAGCGACCGGCGGCGGGCGCCTTTCCGAGCGCCTCGTCCAGCGCCAGGTTCAGCTCCAGCACGTTGACGCGAGCCCGCCCGAGGAACCCGAACGTCGGGCCCTCGGTGTGCGACGCGATCAGCTCTCGCACCCGCTCGAGCGGCACGCCCCGCGCCCGCGGCCACGCGCGTCGCCTGCAGCTCGGCCGCCGCGGGCGGGATGTGGGGATCCATGCCGCCGCCGCTCGCCGTCACCATCTCCGACGGCACCTGGTCGGGCGACACGCCTTCCTGCTTCGTCACGGCGTCGAGGCGCTCGCGGACGGCCTTCAGGTGATCCGGGTTCGACGGCCCGTAGTTGCTGCCGCCGGTCGAGGCGGCGTTGTAGTCGACCGCCGACGGCCGCGGCTGGAAGTACTCGGGCCGGGTGAACTTCTGGGCGATCAGGCGCGATCCGACGATCGTGCCGTCCGCCCGCCGGATCAGGCTGCCCTCGGCCTGGGAGCGGAAGGCCACCTGGCCGACGCCCCACATGAAGCCGTGGTAGGCCAGGACCAGCACCATCGAGACGACCGTGAACAGCAGACCTCGCTTCAGCTCTGTCGCCATGGCTGCCCTCCGCCGCTACCGCAGCGCCAGGTGCTCGGCGATCGGGCCGAGCACCGCGACCGGCATGAACATCAGCAGGCCGAGGATGACGACGACGGCCCACAACGTGAATCCGAAGGTCGCGCTCTCGGCCCGCAGCGATCCGGCGGTCTCCGGCGCCGCCGGCTTGGCGCCGAGGAAGCCGGCGAGCGCGAGCGGCGCGATGATCGGGATGTAGCGCGACAGCAGCATCACCAGGCCGCGTCGCGATGTTCCAGAAGGGCGTGTTGTCGCCCAGGCCCTCGAAGCCGGAGCCGTTGTTGGCGGCCGACGAGCTGAACTCGTAGAGCATCTCCGAGAAGCCGTGCGGCCCCGGGTTCTTGAGCCAGGCGAGCGCCGTGTCCGGGATTCGGCGGTCGTGGCCCAGACGTAGCAGGCGATCGCCGGTGCCGACGAGGATCGCCAGCGGATGCCACAGCAGCGCGAGGCTCGCGAGCTTCATCTCCTTGGCTTCGACCTTCTTGCCCAGGAACTCCGGCGTGCGCCCGATCATCATCCCCGCCACGAACACCGCGACGATGATGAAGATCAGCATGTTGATGAAGCCGACGCCGACGCCGCCGAAGATGTTGTTCAGCCACATGCCGATCATCGGCATCAGGCCGCCGAGCGGCGTCAGCGAGTCGTGCATCGCGTTGACGGAGCCGTTCGAGGTCACGGTGGTCGTCACGGACCAGAGCGCGGAGAGCCCGGAGCCGAAGCGGACCTCCTTGCCTTCCATCGACCCCGTCGACTGGTCGACGCCCATCGCGGCGATGGCCGGATTGCCGCCCGCGTCCTGGGCGACGCCGAACGACCACCATCGGCACGTAGAGCGCCAGCATGGTGAGGAAGATCGACGACCGCCAGCCGGCGCCGGCGCACCATGTGGCCCGAGCGTCCAGACCATCGCCATCGGGATGATCGTGATCGACCAGGTCTCGGCGAGGTTCGAGATCGGCGTCGGGTTCTCGTACGGATGCGCCGAGTTCGGGCCGAAGTAGCCGCCGCCGTTCGTGCCGAGCTGCTTGATGGCGACCATCGGCGCGACCACGCCGCGCGCGATGGTCTGCTCCTGCCCTTCGAGCGGTCGTCGCCTTCGCCGCGGGCTCGAACGTCATCGGCGAGCCCTGCCACATCAGGACGACGCCCACGAGGATCGCCAGCGGCAGGAACAGCCGCACCGTCGCCCGCGTCAGGTCGACGTAGAAGTTGCCGAGCTGCTTCAGGCGGTTGCCGCCGAGCCCGCGGATGATCGCGATGCAGGCGGCGACGCCGGTGGCCGCCGTCACGAACTGCAGGAACGTGATCGGCGAGGATCTGGCTGAGGTACGAGAGCCCGGTCTCGCCGCTGTAGTGCTGGAGGTTGGTGTTCGTGGTGAAGCTCGAGATCGTGTTGAAGGCGAGCGTCGGCTCCATGTTGCCGATGCCGTCCGGGTTGAGCGGCAGCCACTTCTGGAGCGTGACGATCGCGAAGCGTCGCCAGCCACATGAACACGTTGGAGATCGTGAGCGAGCGCGCGTACTGCTTCCAGTCCTGGTTCTCGGTCGGGTCGACCCCGGTGAGCCGCAGGACCAGCCGCTCGATCGGGACGAAGATCGGGTCGAGCCAGCGTGCGCTCGCCCTGGAACACGCGGGCCATGTACCGGCCCAGCGGGATGCTGGTGAGCGATGGTGAAGAGGATCGTGAAAGCGACCGCGACGTATTCAGTGGTCATGACGATCCCTCAGAAGCGCTCGGGGCGCAGCATCGCGTACACGAGGTACGCGCCGGCCGCGATGCTCAGTAGCAGCAGGAACATGGTTTCACCTACACCCGATCACAGAGATCGATGAACGCCCACATGGCCCCGAACGTGACGAGCCCGAGCACGATCATTCCCAAGAGCAGCATGTCCGAATCCTCAGATCTTTCCGCCGAACGTGTAGACGACGCCGGCGAGGATCGCGTGCTGCGAGTCCTTCAGCTTGCCGCTGTCGTCCGCGAAGAAGGGATCCTGCGTGAAGTCGCCGCGGTACTCGAGGCGCAGCTTCAGCGCGCCGGCCACCAGGTGGTCGGAGGTGATGGTGAGCGTCTGCGCCTTCTGGCCGAACGTCATGAAGCCGCCGTCCGTGTCGTCGAGGTACTCGTAGCGGCCGACGAGCGACCAGCTCGGCTTGACCTGGCACCTTCGCGTAGGCCGCGACGCCCCACCAGCTCGTCGAGCCTTCCTTGCCGTAGTCGTAGTTGGCCTGGAGGCTGAGCTTCGACGTCGGGCTCACGGTGAGCGTCGTGTCGAAGATGTGGCGCGTGTCCCCGCCCTCGGTCTCCGTTCCGCCCATGTAGTTGGCGATCCAGGTCAGCTTGGCGCTCGGCTTCACGGTGGCGGTGACGCCGACGCACGGGAAGTCGCCGTGGATCTCGCTGCTGTTGTTCCAGCCGTTGACGAGGTAGCCGGCGAAGGTGAGCTTGTCGTTCACCGGGAGCCGTGGCCCGTAGCCCCGTGTGGTAGAAGGGGATCGCGTAGCCGAAGAGGACCGACCGGCTGTAGTTCCAGTTGTCCTGCGACTCGATCACCTCGGCCCCGAGCGGCGTCACGAACTTGCCGGCGTCGAGCTGCAGCTTGCTTCCGGCCAGCACGCTCAGGTAGGCCTGCTGGACGTGCTTGTAGATCTCCTTGCCGTCCGCCTCGGGCTCGTAGGCCGCGACGAGGTCGGCGGTCTTGCCGAAGTCGAGGTCGATGCGGAAGCCTACGCGGCTGTCCGTCGTAACGCCCTTCGCGAAGGCGATCTCGGCCAGGCTCAGGGAGAAGGCGTTGTGCTGCACGTCGAAGGTGCGGAGAGCCGGGTCGACTTTGTTGAAGTCGTACAGGTAGTAGACGTCGACGAAGCCGGTGACGTCGATCTTCGGGGGCTCGGGCGGCGGCGTCGGCGCCGCCGCTTCCTGCGCCCCGGCCGGAAGCGCGGCCAGGAGAAGCAGACAGACCGCGGGGAAAAGGGACCTCGGGGTCGTCCACCGACCGCCGTCCGGGCGCAGGCGGGCACGGCCTCGGCTCGACTCGTCATGCATGCGAGAGAACGTACGCCGCCCGCCGTCAGGATGGTGTCAAGACGCGGCGTGGGGGCGTCAAGGGGGTCTCAAGATACCGGCGCCGATTCGGGAGAGTGATCGATCCGATCGGTTCGATGGTTACTCGCTGCCCTCGCCGTGGATGCGCATCGAGACGAGGCGATCCACGCTAACGTCCTTGCCGGACCGGCCCTGGACGCGCCGGATGAAGTCGCCGGTCACCCCGTGAATGCGGAGGCTGACCAGGTCGTCCACCGCGACCCCCGAGTAGCCGAGGCGGCTCAGCTCCTTCACGAACTCGGGGCTCACCCCGTGGATGCGCATCGAGACGAGCTGGTCGCCGGTGAGGCTCGCGTAGCCGTGACCCCGGAAGGCCTGCACGTACTCGGGGCTCACCCCGTGGATCCGGAAGCTGACCAGCGTCTCCACGGGAAGCCCCTTGAAGCCGAGGCCCTGCATGTCGCGGATGAAGTCCAGGGAAGCGCCGTGGATGCGCAGGCTGACGAGGTCGTCGACCGGCACCTTGCGGTAGCCGAGAGCGGACAAGCCCCGGATGAACTCCGGGCTCGCGCCGTGGATGCGCAGCGAGAAGAGCTCGTCGAGCGGCAGTCGCTCGTACCCCAGCGCAGCCAGCTCGCCGACGAAAGCCCGGCTCACGTCGTGGAGGGCCAGCCGCAGGGCCTTCTCGTCGTCGATCTCCCCGTACCCGCGGCGCTTCATGTCCGCGACGTACTCCCGGTTGGCGGCGAAGGTGAAGTGGCCGGCCCCCGCGCCCGCCTCGAACCGGCCCTGCAAGGCGAAGCGGCCGGCGTCGCGCACCCACTCGAAGCGGACGTCGGCGGAGGGGGCATCGAGCATCGTCGCGGTCAGGCCGGGAAGCTCGACGAGAGGCACCGTCTCGCCGGAGTTCCATTCCCCCTTGGGGCCGACCCGGCGGAGCGAGAGCTGGACGAGAGTCGCGGTCTGCCCGTTCTCCACGCGCCATCGGGACCGCTCCGCCGTCCAGACGCCGCGGATCCCGCCCTCCGCCGCCGGTCCGGCCGACGCCTGTTCCACGGCCGTCGGGATCGTCGCCACTGCCGAGACCGCCCCCCGTCCGGTGGTCAGCGCGAGGCCGAGGCCGGCCGCGCACGCGACACCCGCGGACACCAGGATCCGGATCCCCCGCATCGTCATGGCTTCTCCCCCGCGCTCGGCCCTTCCGATCGCTTCAGCCGCTTGCTCGACGAGCCGGAGCTTCGCAGCCGGACGAGCTCCTCCGTGCTCAGCTTCTCGTAGCCGGCCGCCTTCAGCTCGCGCACGAACTCTGGGGTGACGCCGGTCGCGCGCAGCTCGATGAGCGACCCGGCGGGCAGGCCCGCGTACCCCGCCTCCTTCAGCTCGCGCACGTACTCGGGCGTCACTCCCTGGGCGCGCAGTGCGAGCAGCACCTTCGTGTCGATCCCCTGATAGCCGAGCTCGGCCAGGCTCCTGACGTACTCCGGCGTGACCCCTTGGGCCCGGAGGGCGAGCAGGCGGGACTGCGACATCTTGTCGTAGCCGAGGCCCACGAGCTCGGAGACGTACTGGCCGCTCACCCCCTGGCTCCGCAGCATCAGAAGGGAGGTGACCGATAGGTCGGTCTGACCAGCCGCCTTCAGCTCGGCCACGTATTTCGGCGTGACCCCCTGGGCCCGCAGCTCGATCAGGTTGGAGATCGAGAGGTCGGAGAGGCCCTGCTCCTTGAGCTCGTGCGCGTAAGGGGCGGAGACGCCCTGCGACCGAAGCGACAGGAGGTCCTCCACGGTGAGGCTCCGGTAGCCCTCGGCCGCGAGCTCCCGCACGTACTCGGGTGAGACCCCCTGGTGGCGCAGGGCGATGAGCTGGTCGGCCGTTAGCGAGGCGTAGCCGAGCGCGTCCATCTCGTCCACGTACTCGGGCGTCACTCCCGCGTTGGCCAGCTCGAGCACCCGGTCCAAGGGGAGCGCGCGTCTCTGCGGCTCGCCGGCCTGCGGCCGAATGGCAGGCCTTGCTTGCGGCGCGGCGACCGGCCTGGCCGGGGGCGTGACGACCGGCTTGGCCTGCGGCTGCGAGCTCGGCTTGGCCTGGGAGACCGGGTCCTGCGCGATGGCGGCCATGGCCGGGGCCGGGCGCGCCACGAGCTGCGAGCCGAGCCCGAGCAGCAGCCCCAGCGAGCTCGCGGTGAGCGCCACGCCGAGACCGCGCGACGCCGCCGAGAGCCGCGGAGGTGCCGCCACCAGCCGGGAGACGCGCTCGAGGAGCGAGCCGCCCGAGGCCGCCATCGCCAGCGCCGGCGTGTCCGCGCACAGCTCTCCGAGGTCGGCCAGGGTCCTCGCGTAGCGCAACGGGTTCCCGCAGGCGGCGACCGCGAGGTCGTCGCAGCAGTGCTCGCGCTCGATGCGCATCCGC
This sequence comes from uncultured Acidobacteriota bacterium, assembly GCA_963697835.1. Lineage (GTDB taxonomy): Bacteria > Acidobacteriota > Vicinamibacteria > Fen-336 > Fen-336 > DATBSL01. The sequence continues at coordinate 40,367 of CAVOPG010000007.1, forward strand.
TCCGACACCCACCAGACGGCCGGGTGGTAGAAGAGCAGAGTCTCCGCCACCGTCTGCAGGAGGTTCACCAGGTAGTCGAGGCGGCGCACGTGCGCCAGCTCGTGGGCCAGGACGAGCTCGAGCTGCGGCAGGGAAAGCCCGGTGAGGGCGCTCGCCGGCAGGAGGATGACGGGCCGCAGCCAGCCGACGACCGTCGGCACGCGGACGAGCGCGGACTCGTACAGCCGCACAGGTGCGGCGATGCGGAGTCTCTCCACGAGCCGCCCGAGCGCCGCTTCGACCCCGGGCGGAGGGGCGGCGAGAGAGGAGCGCCGCAAGCGCTGGACGAGGGCGAAGCCGCCGAGCGAGCGCAGCGACAGAAGGACGACACCAGCCGCCCACAGGCCGACGAAGGCGGGCAGCAGCGGCTCCAGCCGGCGCTTCCACGTGCCGGGCGAGGATTCCGGACCGGTCGGCCGCGACACCGGGGACGACGTCGCGAGCGAGGCGGACCGGCCCCCGGCCAGCGCGGGCAACGCGCTCGGCGAGAAGTCGGCGGCCGCCGACCCCGGCGACGCCTTCAGCGCCTGGAGCGTCCCGACCGGCAGGAGGAGCATGGCGACGAGCGTCGCCGAGGCGAGGCGGTAGCGGACGAGCGGGTCGGCGTGTCGCAGGAGCACGTTCAGGCTCGCGAGGAGAGCGGCCACCGCCAGGCCCTGCCAGACGAAGTGCAAGAGGGTCCAGCCGAGGAGCAGGGTCATCGCTCACCTCCGTCCATCCGATCGAGGACCTCCCGGATCCGCGCGAGCTCCTCCCGGGAGGTGCGGCGCGCGGAGAGCGCGTGCATCACGAGCTGGCTGGCCGAGCCTCCGAAGGCGCGGTCCAGCAGGTCGCGGACGAGCTGGCGCTGTGTCTGGTCCCGCGGCTCCCGCGCCGCGTAGACGTGAGCCCGGGCGCTCTCGTCGCGGCGCACCAGCCCCTTGTCCGTCATGATCTGGAGCAGCTTGAGCACCGTCGTGTAGCCGGTGGGCCGCCGCTCGTCGAGGCGTTCCTGGACGTCCCGCACCGTGCCGGGCCCGTGCTCCCACAGGACGCGCAGGATCTCGAGCTCGGCCGGGGTCGGTCGGGGAGCGGGGGGCATGCGAGAGAAACTAGTACGAAGGTCTTCGTCGTGTCAACGAAAACCTTCGTACAATGAGTTGAACCCGGTGCCCCTTGACGAAAGGCCGCCCGGTCCGGTATAAACCGGTCATGGTGACGTGGCGGCGCTCGATCATGCGGATGTGTCCGGGGCCTGCGGCTCCGCATGCGTTCTCGAGCGGCTAGCACGAGACCAGGGCGGAGACGGAAGGCCCGGGAGCGGCAAGCTCACCGGGCTTTTCCTTTTTTCGGGCGGGAGGCGGCGATGAGCTTCGTGCGAGGGCTCGCGTGCAAGGAGTGCGGGACGGAGTACGCCGCCCTGCCGCGCATGATCTGCGACGAGTGCTTCGGCCCGGTCGAGGTCCGCTACGACTACGACGCGATGGCCGGGGTCGTCACCCGGGAATCGATCGCCGCCGGCCCGCGGTCGCTCTGGCGCTACCGGGACCTGCTGCCGGTCGAGGGTGAGCCCCGGATCGGGCTCCGCTCGGGCATGACGCCGCTCGTCCGCGCGGAGCGGCTGGCGCGCGAGCTGGGGGTGAAGGAGCTCTACATCAAGGACGACGGCGCGAACCACCCGACCTTCAGCTACAAGGACCGCGTCGTCTCCGTCGCCCTCACCCGGGCCGTCGAGTTCGGCTTCGACACCGTGGGCTGCGCCTCCACCGGCAACCTCGCGCACAGCGTCGCCGCCCACGCTGCCGCCGCCGGGCTGCGGGCGGTGGTAGTCATTCCCCACGACCTCGAGGAGGGCAAGGTCACCGGGACCCTCGTGTTCGGCCCGGAGATGGTCAAGGTCCGAGGCAGCTACGACGACGTCAACCGCCTCTGCACGCAGGTCGCCGACGAGTACGGCTGGGCGATCGTGAACGTCAGCCTGCGGCCGTACTACACGGAGGGGGCCAAGACCCACGGCTTCGAGATCGCGGAGCAGCTGGGGTGGCGCCTCCCCCGCCACACGGTCGTGCCGGTGGCGGGAGGGACCATCCTGCCCAAGATCTGGAAGGCGTACCGCGAGCTCGTCACCCTCGGCCTCGTCGAAGACGACGCCCCGCGCATCCACGCCGCCCAGGCGGCCGGCTGCAATCCGGTCGTGCGCGCGATCGAAGACGGAAGGGACACCATCGAGCCCCAGAAACCCGCCACCCTCGCCAAGAGCATCGCGATCGGGAACCCCGCCGACGGGTACTACGCGATCCAGGTCGTCCGCGAGTCCTCCGGCTTCGGCGCCTCGGCCTCCGATCTCGAGATCCTCGAGGCGATCGAACTCCTCGCGCGCACGGAGGGGATCTTCACGGAGCCGGCGGGCGGCACGACTCTCGCCGCGACAATCAAGCTGATCGAGAGCGGGCGCATACCGAGGGACGAGTCGATCTGCGTGTCGATCACCGGGAACGGGCTGAAGACGGTCGAGGCGCAGGCGGGACGGCTCCCGCCGGTGCCCGTGATCGAGGCGCGCCTCGAGGCGTTCGCCGAGGTCGTCGGGCGGCTCGCCCCGGCACGGAGACTGGAAACGAGGGCACTGTAGGAGGAGGCAGGCGGGATGGCCGACAAGGTGACCGTTCTCATTCCCACTGCGCTGCGCGGCCAGGTGGACGGCCAGGCGAAGCTCGAGCTGGCCGGAGCGACGGTCCGCGAGGTCCTGAAGGGGCTGGCCGATCGCTACCCGAAGCTCCGCGGCCGCCTCTTCGACGAGCGGGACGAGCTCAATCGCTTCGTCAACGTCTTCCTCAACAACGAGGACGTGCGCTTCCTGCAGAGCCTGGACACGCCGGTCAAGGACGGCGACGGCGTGATGCTCGTCCCCGCCATCGCCGGCGGCTCTGACCCGACGGGCGCCCATCCAATCGCCCCCCCCGCATGCCCTCCATGAGTCCATCGAATCGTCCTCAGCAGGAAATCGCTTGACACCGTCCGTCCACGTCCCTAACGTTGTAGACACGATGCACGCGCGCTGCATGTGTTGTTGTAGCCAGGCCCGGGTCACCCCCGGCGCTCGCGTGCGCGCGCTCCCCTCCTAGAACCCCAACCAGAGACGCCGCCACGAAGGCCCGGGAAGGTCCCCCGGGCCTTTTCATTTCCCGGCCCCCTCCTGCGGGCGCGTGAGGCCGGGATTCCCCGTGGCGGTACGCGCCCGTAGTGAGGAGCGGGTTCTTGGCGACGGAGGCCTTGCACGCAGACGACATCGGGAGCGCCGCGCGGCGGCTCGAGGGGCGACCGCCCGCCGAGGCGCTCGCCTGGGCCGCCGAGCGGTTCGCGCCGCGGATCGCGTTCGCCACGGGTTTCGGGGCCGAGGGCTGCCTCGTCATCGACCTCATCGCGCGCCACGGGCTTCCCATCGATGTCTTCACCCTCGACACGGGTCTCCTCTTCCCCGAGACCTACGCGCTCTGGCGCCGGCTCGAGGAGCACTACCGCCTCACGATCCGGGCGGTGCGCCCGGCGCAAACCGTGCCCGAGCAGGCCGCGACGCACGGCGAGCGGCTCTGGCAGCGCGACCCCGACCGCTGCTGCGCGCTACGGAAGGTCGAGCCCCTGCGAGAAGCCCTGGGTGGCCTGGAAGCCTGGATCAGCGCCGTCCGCCGCGAGCAGACGGCCGATCGGGCCTCGGCCCGGGTCGTGGAGTGGGACAGGCGCTTCGGCCTCGTGAAGGTGAACCCCCTCGTGGCCTGGACGCACGAGGAGGTGTGGTCCTACCTCCGAGCCCACCGCGTCCCCGTCAATCCCCTGCACGCCCGGGGCTATCCCAGCATCGGCTGCGAGCCTTGCACGAGCCCCGTCCGCCCCGACGAAGACCCCCGCGCCGGACGCTGGCGCGCCCGCGCGAAGACCGAGTGCGGCCTGCACGCACGAGCCCAGGGCCAGGCCTGCACCTTGCGCCTCGCCCGACCCGAAGGAGCCTGAGACATGTCTCTCGCCGAGACGAGCACCGTCCGCCCCCACGGGGGCGCCACCGTGGACCGGGTCGTTTCCGAAACCGCCGCCGCGGCACCACCCCGCCCCACGCCGGCGGGCTTCGTCGTCTGGTTCACCGGGCTCTCCGGCGCCGGCAAGTCCACGCTGGCCCAGGGGCTGCGCGACGAGCTGGGGGACGAGCGGAGGGTGGAGATCCTGGACGGGGACGAGGTGCGGACCTACCTCTCGAAAGGCCTCGGCTTCTCCCGGGAGGATCGCGACACGAACGTCCGGAGGATCGGATACGTGGCTCGCCTCCTGGCCAGGAACGGTGTCGTCGCGATCGGAGCGGCCATCTCGCCGTACGCCGAGACCCGCGCCGAGGTGCGGCGGCTCGCCGAGGAAGACGGGGTGCCGTTCGTCGAGGTCTACGCCGAGGCGAGGATCGAGAACCTGGCCGCCCGAGACGTGAAGGGCCTCTACGCGAAGGCCCTGGCCGGCGAGATCGCCCACTTCACGGGAGTCTCCGACCCCTACGAGCCACCGGACGCGCCCGATGTCGTCGTCCGCACCGACCGCGAGTCAATCACCGAGAGCCTGGGACGAATCCTGGCCACGCTGGAGGAGCGAGGGCTGCTCGAGCCCGAGGCACTGGAGGCGGCGTCGTGAGCGCCCTCTTCCCCGTCTTCCTGAAGCTCGACGGAAGAAACGTGCTCCTCGTGGGAGGGGGGAGGGTGGCCCGGGCCAAGCTGCCTTCGCTCCTCGCCGCCGGAGCGCGGGTGCGGGTCGTGGCCCCCGAGATCGATCCCCAGATCGCGGTCGCAGCTGTCGCCCTCGAGCGCCGCGGCTTCTCTCCCGCCGATCTCGACGGGGTCTGGCTCGCCGTGGCCGCGGCGACCCCCGAAGTGAACCAGGCGGTGGCGCGGGCCGCCGAGCCGCGGCGCGTGTTCGTCAACGCGGTCGACGATCCAGCCTCGGCCTCGGCCTACCTGGGCGGGGTCGTGCAAAAGGGCGGGGTGGTCGTCGCCGTCTCCACCGAGGGCCGGGCCCCGGCCCTCGCCGGCCTCATGCGCGAGGCGCTCGAGGCGACGCTGCCCGAGGACCTCGAGGAGTGGGTGGAGACGGCGGCCGCGCTCCGAGCGCGGCAGAAGGCGGCGGGGCTGCCCATCGAGCGCCGCCGTCCGGCGCTGCTCGATGAGCTGAACCGCCTCTACGCTCCCGCCGAGGCGCGCGGGTGAGCGGCCACGTCTCGCTCGTCGGCGCCGGGCCGGGCGACCCGGAGCTTCTCACCGTGCGCGCGGTGCACGTTCTCTCCGAGGCCGACCTCGTTCTCTACGACTCGCTCGTGTCTCTCGAAGTCCTGGCCCTCGCTCCCCGGGCCCAGCGTTTCTCCGTGGGGAAGCGCGCCGGGCGGGCCTCGATGCGCCAGGAGGCGATCCACAGCCTGATGATCCGCGCCGCCCGGCGCGGCAAGCGGGTGGTGCGCCTCAAGGGCGGAGATCCCTTCGTCTTCGGACGCGGAGGCGAGGAGGTGCTCGCGCTGCGGGCGGCGGGCGTCCCCTGCGAGGTGGTGCCGGGCATCAGCTCCGCTCTCGCCGCTCCGGCCCTGGCCGGGATCCCGGTCACGCACCGGGGGCTCTCCTCGGCGTTCACCGTCGTCTCCGGCCACGCCGAATCGGCCTGGCAGCCCGTCCTCTCCGGCCTGCCTCCGAACGGACTGACCGTGGTCGTGCTGATGGGGCTGGGCACGCGGGCCGCGATCGCGGCCTTCCTCCTCGAGCGGGGCTGGGCCGCTTCGACACCCACCGCCCTGCTTCTAGCCGCCGGGACCGCTCGGGCCCACACGTGGACGGGCCCTCTCGGGGCGCTGGGCCGCTTCGACGTCCCGGACGGGCTCGGCGACGCGCCGGGAACGATCGTGGTCGGCGACGTGGTGACGCTCGCCACTTCCGCCGTCCAGCAGCAGGAAGGAGTCGCTCATGCACTCACTCGATGAGACCCGGACCTACGGCCGAACCCGCCTGTCGTTCGCGGACGAGGCCGACATCGACGAGTTCGTCTCTACCCTCGACCGCTACGAGCGCGGCGAGCTCACCCCGGACGAATGGCGGGCTTTCCGGCTGGTACGCGGCACCTACGGCCAGCGCCAGACGGGGGACGCCCAGATGCTGCGCATCAAGATCCCCCAGGGGATCCTCGACGGGGCGCAGCTGCGCGCGCTCGCCGACGTGGCCGAGCGCTACTCGCGCGGCTTCGGGCACCTCACCACTCGGCAGAACGTCCAGCTCCACTTCCTCCGCCTCCACGACGTGGAGCTCGTCATGCGCCACCTGGCCGAGGCCGGGCTCACCACTCGCGAGGCTTGCGGCAGCTCCGTCCGCAACATCACCGCCTGCCCCTACGCCGGGGTGGCGGCGGACGAGGTCTTCGACGTCACGCCCTACGCGGAGGCGCTCACCCGTTACCTGCTGCGCCACCCCCTGAGCGCGCGCCTGCCCCGCAAGTTCAAGATCGCCTTCGAGGGCTGCCCCGAGGACCACGCCTTCGCCGCGATCAACGACATCGGCTTCCGGGCCCTCCTCGAGGTGAACGGCTCCGCGCACCGCGGCTTCCGGGTCTCGGTGGGCGGCGGCACGTCCATCCTGCCTACGTCCGGCCATCTCCTCTTCGAGTTCCTGCCGGCCGGCGACATCCTGGACCTGGCCGAGGCGATCCTGCGCCTCTACGCGGCCCGTGGGGACTACAAGCACAAGCAGCGGAACCGGATGAAGTTCCTGATCCGCGAGATGGGCTTCGAGGCCTGGAAGGCGGAGCTCGTGCGCACGCTCGACGAGGTGCGCGCCGAAGGAGGAGCCCGCCTTCCGTTCGATCCCGAGGACCCGCCGGTCGAGACCGCACCGGAGTGGGTGCGGAGAGAGCCGCCTTCCGTCGAGGAGACGGCGGCACGGGCGGTGGCGACCGAGGTGCGCGGTCCCGGCTTCACCCCCCGAGTCGAGCCCGCTCTCACCCTGCCCACCGCCGGTTTCGTGCGCTGGACGAGCGGCAATGTCCGTCCACAGAAGCAGGCGGGCTACGTGATCGCGACGGTGACCGTTCCTCTCGGTGACCTCACCAGCGCCCAGCTCCGGGTGCTGGCCGATCTCGCCGCCTCGTACTCGGACGGCACCGTGCGCACCACCCACGACCAGAACCTGCTGCTGCGCTGGGTGCCCGAGCCAGCGATCGAGGAGCTCCACCGACGGCTCGCCGCGGCCGGCCTCGGCCAGGGCCGGTCGGGGACGATCGCCGATCCCGTCAGCTGCCCCGGGGCCGAGGCCTGCCGGCTCGCCGTCACGCAGTCGCGGGGGCTGGCCCGCCTTCTCCACGAGCACGTGGCGGCCCGCCCCGGGCTCGCGGAAGCCGCGGGCGACCTGAGCATCAAGATCAGCGGCTGCCCCAACGGCTGCGGCCAGCACCACGTGGCGGGCCTCGGATTCCAGGGCAGCGTCCGCAAGGTGGGAGGCCGCGCGGTTCCCCAGTACTTCGTGATGGTGGGCGGAGGGGTCACGGACGGCCGCGCCCACTTCGCCCGTCTCGCGGCCAAGGTCCCGGTGCGGCGGGCGGGCGAGGCCCTCGAGCGCCTCGTCGCCCTCTACGAGAGAGAAGCGCGAGAGGGCGAGCCGGCGAAGGAGTTCTTCAGACGGGTGGAGCTCGCGCGCGTGAAGGAGACGCTCCTCGACCTCGAGGCCCTCACCGCCGAGGATGCCGCCCCCGCCGACTTCGTGGACATAGGTGACGCGAGCGAGTTCAAGGTCGAGACGATGGAAGGGGAGTGCAGCGCCTGAGAGCGCGCCACGACCTCGCTCACCGAGCCCGCTGCGCCGGAACGTCTGTCTCGAGAACGGGCCGGAGAGCCTCCGTGGCCTCCGGCAACCCTGTTCAACGCTAGCCCTGCCTATAATCCCCGCCAGCGGCAGGCTTCCCCGGTGCCACCGCTCCGTGACGCTCCCATTGGGGGCAGTCGAGGTCGACGCCTTCCGCAGGAGCCTCGGGGTCGTCTCGATTCTGGACGCGAGCCATTCGCGAGGCCGTATCCCCGGCCGCGTCCCCGGGAATAAGGGATTGGACGTCCCCGGGTGGGGGCACATGCAGGATGGCGTCGCGGAAGCCGAGCTGCTCCTGAGGGCGGGCCGAGGGGACGAGGCCGCGTTCCTGCTGCTCTACGAGCGGCACCGGACGCCCGGTCTTCCGGTTCGCCTGCCGGATGCTCGGCTCCGCGCAGCAGGCCGAGGACGTGACGCAGGAGTGCTTCCTGTCGATCCTCCGGCGGCCGGAGGCGTTCCGGGCGGAGCGGGCCTCGCTCCGGACGTACCTGTGCGCCATCGCGCGGCACCTGGCCCTGAAGCAGCTGCGCAAGCGGGGCCAGGAGACGCTGGTGGACGACCCTCCCGAGGAGGTCCCCGGGCGGGCGCGAGCGGCGGCGGGCGCGATCCCCTGAGCGCGGCGATCGCGGCGGAGGCGGCGGAGGCGGTGCGGACGGCGGTCCTCGCGCTGCCGCCGCTGCAGCGGGAGGCGGTCGTGCTGTTCGAGTACCAGGAGATGAGCCTGGCCGACGTGGCGGCGGTGTGCGACACCGACGTGGGGACGGTGAAGTCGCGCCTCCACCGGGCGCGCGAGCGCCTGCGGAGGACGCTCGACTCCGCTACTGTCGGGCCGGGGCGTCGCCGTTGGCGCCGGAAGGAAGGGAGACGAGACCATGACGCGCGACGAGATGGACCCCGAGCGGGACGACGAGCTCTCCCGGCTGCTCGAGCGGTGGAGCGCCCCCGTGGTGCCCGACGGCCTGGACGAGCGCGTGCTCGCCGCGTACCGCCGCCAGACGGGGGCCGCGAGCCCTGGTGGTCGCGGCTCTTCACCGCGAGCGTCCGCGTGCCGCTGCCGGTGGCGGTGGGCGTCCTGATGCTCCTGATCGTGACGGCGGCCCTGGCGCTGCGGCCCCCGGCGCCGCCGCCGACGGCCGGCACGACCGGGCCGTCCGAGCCGGTGCAGACGGCTCGCCGCGCCGACGTGCCGGTCGTGTCCCGGACGAGCCTCGCCGGCTTCCAGCCGGTCGACCGAGGTGACGGCCACGGTGGTCACCGCCGGGACGGAGAGCCGGCCATGAAGACGACGGCGGCGGCGCTTGCTGGCGGCGGCGGTCCTCGCCGCGGCCGCCGCGCGCGCGGACGAGCGCTTCGCGTTCGCGACGCTCGAGAACGGGGCCTCGATCGGCTTCGCCCTCGTGCGCACGGGCGAGGCGGGGCCCTCGGAGGCGATGGGCGAGGCGGCGCTGCCGCGCTCGAACTCGGTGAGCCGCGTGCTGTGGGACCGCGAGAGCGGCGCCTACTTCGGCTACCGCGTGGAGGTGGAGAGGAAGGACGGCCCCCGGCCCTTCCGCGTGTCGTTCAAGCCGCTCGACCGCCCGGCCGTCGAGCGCGAGCTGAAGCAGCGCGGGCGACTGCCCCGGCTGCCCCCCGCCCGCGCCGCTCGGGGCGGGCCCGCGCTTCCCGGCGCCGCAGCTTCTCGCCGAGGGCGAGGCCCTCACCCTCGAGCTCCTCGCGAACCCGGCGACCGGCGAGCGGATCCTCGACGTCGTCCGGCTCTCGGCGCGGCCGGTCACCCCCGAGGCCATGCGCGCGGCGGCGGCGCGGGCGCTCGAGGGGCAGCAGGCGGTGCGCCGCGCCGCGGTCCACGTCGCGCGCGGCCGCTACGCCGCCGCCGCCGAGGAGTACAAGCAAGGCGCTCGAGGTGCAGCCGAACGACGCCGTCCGTCCACAACAAGCTCGGCATCTGCTACCAGCAGCTCAAGGACGACACCGAGGCGCGCCGCGAGTACGACCGCGCGCTCGCGCTCGACCCCGGCTACGCCGAGGTCTGGAACAACATCGGCACCCTCGAGCAGGCGCGCAAGCGCTTCAAGCCGGCGGTGCGCGCGTACAAGAAGGCGATCGAGACGAAGCCCGGCCTCGCCACGCCCTGGAAGAACCTCGGCAACGCCTACCTCGTCCCTCGGACAAGGTGCAGGAGGCCTTCGAGGCCTACCAGGAGGCCTTCCGCCTCGACCCGACGATCCTCGAGAGCCAGGGGCCGGGCATCCCCGCCGCCGGCATCGACGCCGCCACCCAGAGCTTCTACCTCGCCAAGCTCCTCGCCGCGAACGGCCAGAAGGACGCGGCGATCGAGTTCCTGCGCCGCGCGAAGGAGGCGGGCTTCCGCGACTTCGCGCGCGTCGCGTCCGACCCGGACTTCAAGCGCGGTCGTCGCCGATCCGCGCTACAAGGAGCTCGCGCCGAAGTAGGCCGTATCCCTCGCCCCTCCCCGGGCAACAACGGTCATGAGAGCAAACGAGGAGGAAGCGATGAGAACGAGAACCCTGGCGCTGTTCGCGATGGCGGCCCTGGCCGCCTCTTCCGCCGCCGCCGCCGACCTGCCCGCGCAGGCGCAGGGCGCGACGCTGCAGGAGACCCTGAAGAAGGCCGAGCTCCTCGCCGCGCGCCAGTCGTGGGACGGTGCCGATCGCCGCCTACCGCGAGGCGATCGCGGCGAGCCCCAACGACCCGGCGCTGCGCAACCGCCTGGGCATCTGCTACCAGAGGAAGGGCGACGCCAAGGCGGCCCGCGCGGCCTACAAGAAGGCCGTCGACCTCCGGAAGGACTACGCGGAGGCCTGGAACAACCTCGGGACGATCGACCACGCCCGGGGGAAGTACAAGCAGGCGATCGCCGCCTACAGCAAGGCGATCCAGATCAACCCGCAGGACGCCGTCTTCCACAAGAACCTGGGCGCGGCCTGGCTCGCGCGCGGCGACGTGGATCGGGCGCTCGAGGCCTGGACCGAGGCCTTCCGCCTCGACCCGAGCGGTTTCGAGGGCGACGCGGTCAAGGTGCCGGCCGCCGGCGTCAGCCTCGCCCGGCAGTACTACCTCTACGCCAAGCTGCTCGCCGCCCGCGGCGAGACCGAGAAGGCGCTCGAGTACCTGGTGAAGGCGCACGCCGCGGGCTTCAACGACTTCGCGAAGATCGAGAAGGACAACGACTTCGTGAACCTGATCGGGGACCCGCGCTACGCGGCGCTGAAGTAATGCCTCCCGAGGGACCTCGCGTGGACAGGTCCCGAGGGAATCTGGTCAGAACGTAGATCCCTCGGTGCCCGACACGAACGGAGCACCTCGGGCGACAGGGGGCGGACGGCCGGGGAGGCCGCCCGCCCCCTCTGCGTCTCAGGTGGCGGTCCCGACCTGGAGGGAGCCGTCTCTCACGCGGGGGCCCGAGGAGGGCGAGCCGCCCGTCGTGCGCGGAACCGCACCCGCTTCCGATGATGATGAGCGCCGCCCCTCCCGGGTGGCCGGTGATCGGGCGCACAGCGGTGTGCCGGGGATCACTTCGTGCTCGACGTCAGGCGGGAAGAAGCCGATCGACCTCTTCCGCGATGGCGAGGGCCGAGGTGAGGCCCGGCGAGTCGATGCCCACGAGGCTCACGAAGCCGGGCCGGCCGCGCGCCGACTCCTCCGCGATCACGAAGTCGCGGAAGCCCTCGCCCGGGCCCTGCAGCTTCGCGCGGATCCCGGCGATGTCGGGCGCGAGGTCCTCGTCCGCGATCTGCGGGAAGAGGTGGCGGACGGCCGCGCCGAACTCCGCGCGCTTCGCCTCGTCCACGGAGTAGTCCTGACGGCGGTCCGGCAGGTGATCGGCGTCCGGCCCGAAGCGCAGGCGGCCGTCGAGGCCGAGGACGGCGTGGACCCCCAGGCTCACGTGGGTGGGGACCGGGTAGACGAGCCGGGAGACGATCCTCGCCTTCGGGCCCGAGACCGCGAAGTAGCTGCCCTTCCACCAGTGGAGGCGGTAGCCGGCGGCCGCCACGTCGATCCCGGCGAGGGCGGCCACCGTGTCGGCGTCGAGGCCCGGCGGCGTTCACCACGCGCTCGCTGGTGAGCGACTCGACGCCGTCGGGCGTCCGGATCTCGAGCCGGTATTCGCGGTCGCCGCCGCTCGACGGCGACGAGCTCGGCCCGCGGCTGGAGGATCGCCCCGTGGCGCCGGGCCTCGTGCAGGAGCGCGTCCATCAGGCCGTGCGCGCTCACGATCCCGGTCGTCGGGGAGAAGAGGCCGGCCACCGCCGGGACCGCCGGCTCGAGGCGCCGGCACTCCTCGGCGGTCAGCATCGTGAGCTCCGCCCCGTTCGCGTGCCCGAGGGCGAGGAGGCGCTCCAGGTCGCCCGTCTCGCCCGGCGCCGTGGCCACGATGAGCTTCGTGATGCGCCGGTGGGGAACCTGCAGCCGCTCGCAGAGCTCGTAGAGCAGCCGGTTGCCGCGCACGCACAGCCGAGCCTTCAGCGTGCCGGCCGGGTAGTACATCCCGGCGTGGATCACCTCGCTGTTGCGGCTCGAGGTCTCGGTGCCGTGGCGCTCGCGGCGCTCGAGGACGACGAGCTCCGGAAAGCGCGGGGCGAGCCGGGCCGCCACCGCGAGGCCTACCACGCCGGCGCCCACGATCGTCAGGGGAGTGTCCGCCATCGGCGGTGATCTTACCCTCGCCCTGTCATCCCGAGTCACGACCGGCGGTACGCCGGTCGCTTTGAACCATGACCTGTCATCCCGAGGAGCACCGTCCGGCCGTGCGACGAGGGATCCGCAATCTCGGCGGATCCCTCGGGACCCGGCCCATCGAAGTCCCTCGGGATGACAAGATAATGCCGTCCTCATGCCCGCCCTCCTCATCCTCTTTCTTCTCCTCCGCCTGGCGCAGCAGGTCGTCGAGACCGCGCTCGCGCGCCTGAACCGCCGCCACGCCCTCGACCCGGCCCGCCTCGCCGAGGCCGGCCGCGCTCTCGGCATCGGCCAGGACGAGATGGCGAAGGCGGTCGCCTACTCGGGCGACCGCCACCGCTTCGGGCTCGTCTACGGCTGGGCGGAGGTCCTGGTCGGGCTCGCGTTCCTGGCCGCGGGCGGGCTGGGCGTCGTCGCGGGCGGAGCGCACCGGATCGCGGCGGCCGCCCGGTCTCGGCACGATCGCCACCGGCCTCGCCTTCTTCGCGATCCTCGGCGACGCTCACGTCTCTCTTCGAGCTGCCCTTCGACCTCTACGCCACCTTCCGCATCGAGGAGAAGCACGGCTTCAACCGCCAGACGCTCGGCGGCTTCTTCCTCGACCGCGCTGAAGGGCGTCGCCATCGCGATCGCCCTCGGCGGGCCGGTGCTCGCCGCGGTGCTCTGGCTGATGGAGCGGATGGGTCCTTCCTGGTGGCTCTGGGCCTGGGGCGTCACGACGGCCTTCAGCCTCTTCGCCGCCTGGATCTACCCGACCGTCCTCGCGCCCCTCTTCAACAAGTTCACCCCGCTGCCGGACGGCGAGCTCAAGGACGCGATCCTCGACCTCGCCCGTCGCACCGGCTTCCGCGCCGGCGGCATCTCGGTCATGGACGCCTCGCGGCGCACCGCCCACGGCAACGCCTACTTCACCGGCGTCTTCGGCCAGAAGCGCATCGTCCTCTTCGACACCCTCCTCGAAGCGATGGGCCCGCGCGAGGTGGTGGCGGTGCTGGCCCACGAGCTCGGGCACTTCAAGCTGCACCACGTGCGCTGGGGGATGGCCCGCGGCATCGCGACGAGCGGCCTCGTCTTCTTCGTCCTGAGCCTCTGCCTCCCCCTCGAGGCGTTCTACTCGGCCTTCTCCGTCGGGAGGACCGCCTACGCCGCGCTCGCGGTCTTCGGCCTCTGGTTCGGCCTGGTGAGCTTCCTGCTGCAGCCCCTCGAGAACGCCCTCTCGCGACGGCACGAGTTCGCGGCCGACGCGTTCGCGCTGCGGAACGGCGCGACCGCGACCGAGCTGGGGGACGCGCTCCGGAAGCTCAGCGAGAAGAGCCGGCACCTGCCCGTCACCCACCCGCTCTACTCGCGGATCTACCACTCGCACCCGCCGCTCCTCGAGCGGCTGCGGGCGATGGGGGCGCTCGAGAGCGCCTGAGGCTCCACCTCAGCCGAGGAGGGCGCCCGCCTCCTCCTGGAGCGCCTCGACCGCGTCCCGCACACGGTCCGCGTGGGTGCGGAAGCTCAGGACGCAGATGCGGAGGGCGTAGCGGCCGCGGATGCGGGTGCTGGAGAGGAAGACGCGCCGGCGCTCGTTGACCCGGCGCAGCAGCTCGGGGCCGAGGCGATCGGCCTCCGCCTCCGGCGCTCGCAGGCGGAAGGCCACCACCGAGAGCTGCGGCTCGTCGAGCATCTCGAACCGCGGGTCGTCCCGCAGCATCTCGTAGGCCCAGCGGGCGAGGGCGAGCTTCTCGGCGAGCTGCTCGCGGAAGGCGGCGACGCCGTGGAGCATGAGGGGCAGCCAGAGGCGCAGGCCGCGGAAGTCGCGAGACAGCTCGGGCGAGAGGTCGGCGAAGCCGAGCGAGCCCTCCTCGGCCACGTCCTGCACGTAGCTCGCGCGTCCCGCGGTGGGCGCGGGCGAGCGCCGCGCCGTCGCGCACGAGGAGGGCCCCGAGGCCGTAGGGGAGGAAGAGGCCCTTGTGCGGGTCGAGGGTGATCGAGTCGCAGTCCTCGATCCCCCGCAGGAGCGCCTCGCCCCCCGGGGCCAGCCGGAAGAAGCCGCCGTAGGCGGCGTCGGCGTGGACCCAGAGGCCGTGCTCCCGCGCGATCGCGAGCGATCTCGGGCAGGGGATCGACGGCGCCGGTGTTCGTGGTGCCCGACGTTGGCGACGACGAGGAACGGCCGGCGGCCCCGCGACCGGTCCTCGCGGATGGCCTCCTCCAGCGCCTCCGGCACCAGGCGGAACCGCGCGTCCGTCGGCAGCGCGCGCAGGCTGGCGCGCGGGAAGCCGGCGAGGCGCGCCGCCTTCGCGACGCAGTGGTGCGTCTCCTCCGAGAAGTAGATCGCCGCGTCCTGGAAGTCCTCGCCGAGGCGCTCCTCGCGGGCGGTGACGAGCGCGCTGAAGGTCGAGAGGGAGCCGCCGGACGTGAGGATCCCCCGCGCCCCGGCGGGCAGGCCCATCAGCTCGCGCGAGCCACCCGACCGCCGTCTCCTCGATCTGCGCCAGGGCCGGCGCCGCCCCCGTGACGCCCACGTACCGGTTCGTGGCCGTGGCGACGAAGTCCGCGAGGGCCGACGCGTAGACGCCCCCCGCCGGGAATGTAGGCGAGGTAGCCGGGGCCGGCGGCGTTGTAGCTCTTCGCGATCGCGGGCTTCAAGTCGCTCGAGGAGGCCCGCGAGGGGCCGGCCCTCCTCCGGGACGGCCTCGCGGAACGAGGCCCGCAGCTCCTCCACCCCGTCGAGGTCGAAGGAGGGCTGCCGGTCGAGGCTGCGCACGTGCTCGAGCACGAACTCGGCCACTGCCCGGGTCTGCGCCTCGAGCTCCAGTGGACTGGGCTCGAGGGGGCGAGCGGTGCGTGACATGGGGGGATTCTGTCACGGCGCGCGCGGCGCTATGCTTCCGGCCAGCCATGACGCTCCTCCTCGACGCCGACGTCGTGGTGGTGGGCTCCGGCCCCGGCGGGGCGACCGTCGCCCGCGAGCTCGTCCGGCGGGGCCGGCGCGTCCTGCTCCTCGAGCGGGGGATCGACGAGCGGCGGCGCTTCTACTACGGCACCTACCTCGGGGCGCTCCTCTACACCGACCACGCGAGCCTGCTCTTCACGGCGGAGGGCCTCAACGTCGTTCGCCCCCTGATGCTCGGCGGCGCCACGAGCATGTACTGCGGCTGCTCCGCGCCGCCTCCCGCCTGGATGAAGGCGCGCTACGGGGTCGACCTCGATGCCGAGACGGCCGAGGCGGAGGCGGAGCTGGGCGTCGCCCCGCTGCCCCCGGAGATGCGGGGGACAGCCTCCACGCGCCTCGCCCAGGCCGCGGGCGAGGTCGGCTACTCCTTCTTCCCCCAGCCGAAGTTCATGAGCCCGGCCCGGGCAAAGCACTTTCCGGAAGCCTGCGGGGCCCGCTGCATGCTCGGCTGCCGGTGCGGAGCCAAGTGGAACGCCGCCGAGTGGGTGGACGAGGCGGTCGCCGGCGGGGCCGCGCTCCGCACCCGGGCCCGCGTCGACCGCGTCACGATCGACGGCGGTCAGGCGGTGGGCGTCGAGGGCCGGATGGCGGGCCGGCCGTTCCGGGCGCGGGCGGGGACCGTCGTCGTCGCCGCCGGCGGCATCGGCACCCCGCGCCTTCTCCAGGCCTCGGGCCTGCGCGAGGCGGGCGAGGGCCTGACCATGGACGCAACGCTCATGGTCTACGGCTTCGTGCGCGAGGCGGGGATCGGCCGCGAGCCGCCGATGACCTGGTCGTACGAGGACACCTGCGCCGGCTACATGCTCAGCACCCTCGTCGATCCCTGGCTGCTCTACCCGATCATGGCCGCCCTCGAGAGCCCACGGCACGCGCTCACCTGGCCGCGTTGGAGCAACGTCCTCGGCGTGATGATCAAGCTCAAGGACGAGGTCTCCGGCGGGGTCTTTCCGGACGGACGCATCCGCAAGCCGCTCACGTCGGGCGACCGCGAGCGGCTGGCCCACGCCGAGGAGGCCTGCCGGAAGATCCTCGTCCGCGCCGGGGCCGAGCCCTCGTCGATCTTCAGGACGCCGCTGCGCGGCACGCACCCGAGCGGGACGGTCCGCATCGGGACGCACGTCACTACCGACCTCGCGACACCGGTGCGCGGCCTCTACGTCTGCGACGCCAGCGTCTTCCCCGAGGCGCTCGACCGCCCGACCGTCCTCACGATCGTCGCCTTCGGGAAGCGCCTGGCGAAGCACCTCGCCTCGAGCCGGCCTTGACCTCCGCCGAGCTCCTCGCGCGTCTCGCCGCCCACCCGCGGGTCGTTCTCGGCGAGACCCCGACACCCCTCTTGCGGCTGCCACGCCTCTCGGTCGAGCTGGGCCGACCCGTCTTCGTGAAGCGCGACGATCTTCTCGGCCCGGCCCTCGGCGGCAACAAGACGCGCAAGCTCGAGTACCTGATGGCGGAGGCGCAGCGCCAGGGGGCGACGCGGGTCGTGACCTTCGGCGGGCTGCAGTCGAACCACGCCCGCCTGACCGCGGCGGCGGCGAGCATTCTGGGGATGGAGGCGCACCTCCTGTACTTCGCGCGGCGCCCGCAGCGGCTCGCGGGCAACCTGCTGGTGAACGAGGTCCTGGGCGCGCGGATGCACTTCTTCCCGCTCGCGTCGAAGCGACATCGCCCGCGGCCGATCCAGGCGATCAACCGCCTCGCCCGGCTGCTCGCCCGCCTGCGCGTCGGGCCCCACTACTTCATCCCGGTGGGTGGCCACACCTGGCTCGGCGCCCTCGGCTACGTGCGAGCCGCCGTCGAGATCGACGAGCAGGCGCGGAGCCTCGGCTGCGGCGACGCGTGGCTGGTCGTGGGCGCCGGCTCGGGAGGGACGCTCGCCGGACTCCTCGCCGGCCTGCGCCTCGCGGCTCGCGCCTGCGTCCGCTCGGGATCGACGTGGGGCGGCTCTGGAAGGCCTTCCCCGCCGCCGTCGCCCACCTCGCGAGCGAGGTGTGCGCCCGTCTGGGGGAACCGCATACGCTCGCTCCCGCCGACGTGCCGCTCGTCGAGGCGACCTACGTCGGCGAAGCCTACGGCCAGCCGTCCGAGGCCGGCCGCGCGGCGCTCGAGCGCCTCGCCCGGGCGGAGGGCATCCTCCTCGACCCTGTCTACACGGCCAAGGCGTTCGCGGGCCTCCTCGGCGAAACGGCGGTGGGCCGTTTCGGGCGCAGCGAGCCGGTCATCTTCCTGCACACCGGCGGGCTGCCCGCTCTTTTCGCCTTCGATCCTCAGTGACCCGCGCCGGCCTGCCGCAACCGCGCCCGGCGGACGTAGAATCGCCGCATCATCTCGGCATCCCTGCCGACGAGGAGGACATCATGACCTTGAAGAAGTCGATGGCGCGGCGCGACGTGCTGCGGATGGGTGCGGCCGGTGCCGCGGCGGCGTGGGCGGCCACGCGGTCGAAGCTGGGGCTCGCCGCCTCGAAGGTGCCGATCGGCGTGCAGCTCTATTCCGTGCGGCACGACTGCGAGAGGGACCTGCCGGGCACTCTGAAGGCGCTCAAGGGGTTCGGCTACGAGGCGGTGGAGTTCGCGGGCTACTACGGCCGGAGCGCGGCCGACATGCGGAAGCTCCTCGACGACAACGGGCTCAAGTGCTGCGGCACCCACGCCGCTCTCGACACTCTCGAGGGCGACGCCCTCGCGAAGACGGTCGAGTACAACAAGACGATCGGCAACAAGTTCCTCATCTGCCCCTGGATCCCCGAGGAGCGCCGGAAGACCGCCGACGACTGGAAGAAGCTCGCCACCGAATTCGACGCGATGGCGGACAAGGTCGCGCCGGCGGGGATGCGGGTCGGCTACCACAACCACAACGTCGAATTCGGTCCCCTCGGCGGCTCGACGCCGTGGGACCTCTTCTTCGGCGGGACGAAGAAGGCGGTCATCCAGCAGGTCGACACCGGCAACTGCATCGAAGGCGGGGGCGACCCCGTCGCCCTGATCAAGCGCTTCCCGGGCCGCACCGTCACGATCCACATCAAGGAGTACTCGAAGACGAAGCCGGACGCGTTCGTCGGCGACGGCGACATGCCGTGGAAGGCCCTCTTCGA
The DNA here is from genome assembly GCA_963697835.1 of uncultured Acidobacteriota bacterium. Lineage (GTDB taxonomy): Bacteria > Acidobacteriota > Vicinamibacteria > Fen-336 > Fen-336 > DATBSL01. The sequence goes on from CAVOPG010000007.1 coordinate 58,983, forward strand.
GGCCTGCGAGACGGTGGGCGGGACCGAGTGGTACATCGTCGAGTACGAGCACGAGAAGCAGCCGGCCCTGCCCGCGGTCGACCACTGCCTGAAGAACCTCCGCAAGATGGGGAAGTAGGCAAGAGCCGTGACCTCGAAATCCCGAAGACGGCCTTCGAGATCTCGAGGTCGCGACTCGAGACGGGCATTGGGCCAGCGTGCTCGCCGTGGGCCTGCTGGGCGAGGGCGTGTCATGAGCCCGAGTGCCCTCGAGCGGGTCGTAGTCGGCTGGAACCGCAGCCATCTCGATCTCGCGAGCGACGAGGTGCTGGCCCAGGTCCTCGACCGAGGCGACATCGAGGCCTGGCGCGAGCTGTACCAGCTCGCCTCGGCCGACGGGATTCTGCGTCGTCGAATCCTCGGGGTCGTTCGGCACGTCCCGCTGCCGTACCCCGCGTTCTGGCTCGCGGCGCTCGCGAGCATGGGGGAGTCCATCGACTGGTCGATCAGCCTCCCCAGGGACGACGGAATGGCTTAGGACCTCGGGCCGTCCGTAGCACTTCGGGACGGGCCCTGGGGGGGTATCCCACCCCCCCAGACCCCCCGGAGCCTCTCCGGCCGGTCCGCCGTCCGGTCGAGGTGCAGCAGGACGAGGACGCCCGGCACCGCCACGAGCGGCATGAGCCCCCAGAACGCACGCTCGCCGAGGGCGGCGTGGAGGGGCAGCGCGATCGCGGGATTCACGGCGAAGGCGACCGACCACGTCGCCTGGTAGAGGCTCAGGTAGCGGCCGCGGGCCTCGGGCGGAGACCAGTCGGCGATGAAGGCCATCTGCTGCGGCGAGGCCAGGATCTCGCCGGCGGTGAAGACGAAGACCGCGAGCAGGAACCAGCGCCCAGTGCATGACGAGGCCGATCATGCCGAAGCCCGCGGCGGCGAGGAAGCAGCCGAGGGCGGCGAGGCGGAGCCGGCGGAACCGCGCGAGGCGCGCGGTGATCGAGATCTCGAAGAAGGCGACGAGCATGCCGTTGACCGCCGCCAGCAGGCCGAAGACGACGGCCGGGTACCCGGCGGACTGCGTCACGGTGAGGGGAAAGATCGAGAGGTTGCAGCAGAAGATGAGCGTGAAGAGGAGGCCCGTGAACGTCGTGGCGAGGAAGACGCCGTCCCGCAGCGGGTTGGTCGGGCCCCGGCCGAAGACCGGCCCTCGAGCAGCGCCGCCGGCGCCGGGCAGGACGCCGCCGCGCGGGGTCGGCGGATTCGACGCCGGTCTCGGGGCGCGTCTCCGGGATCGTGAAGTAGACGAGGACGCCATAGGCCAGCGTCGTGAGGCCGTCGCCGAGGAAGAGCCACCGCCAGTCCCAGTCGGCGAGGAGCCCGCCGATCACGGTGCCCGAAGCCCATCCCAGGTTCACGGCCATGCGGAGGCCGGCGAAGCCGGTGGCCCGGTCGGACGGACGGCAGCAGGTCGCCGATGATCGCGGAAGCGGCGGGGCGGTAGAGGTCGGCGATGAAGCCGAAGGCCACGAGAAGCGGCACGAAGAAGTCGGCCGAAGGGGCGAGGCCCATCGCCACCGCGAGGACGCCGGAGCCGAAGAGGCTGACGAGCAGCGTGCGCCGCCGGCCGAAGCGGTCCGTGATCACGCCGCCGGCGAGGATGGAGACGACGGAGCCGAAGCCGTACGCGAAGAGGAGCCGCGCCGCCTCTCCCTCCCGCATGTGGAAGTCGCGAAGCAGGACGAGGGTCAGGTACGGGACGATGAACGTCCCCAGCTTGTTGACGAGCGTCCCCACGAGCAGCAGGCGCACGGGTCGCGGGAAGCGCCCGACGATCCGGAGTGGGCTCTCGAGCATGGGCCGGACGGCCCACTCTATAATGGGCCTCCACACCGGAGGGAACGACATGCACAAGCTGGTCCTGCTGCGGCACGGCGAGAGCACCTGGAACCTGGAGAACCGCTTCACGGGCTGGACCGACGTGGACCTCTCGCCGAAGGGTGTCGAGGAGGCGATCGCCGGCGCGAGGCTCCTGAAGGAAGGCGGCTACGTCTTCGACGTGGCGCACACCTCGCTCCTCCGGCGGGCGATCCGGACGCTGTGGATCACGCTCGAGGGCATGGACCTCATGTGGATCCCGGTGAAGAACACCTGGCGCCTCAACGAGCGGCACTACGGGGCGCTCCAGGGCCTCAACAAGGCCGAGACCGCGAAGAAGTTCGGCGACGAGCAGGTGAAGATCTGGCGCCGGGCCTACGCGACGCCGCCGCCCGCGCTCACCCGCGACGACGAGCGTTACGCCGGGCGAGACCCGCGCTATGCGGGCCTCACGAAGGATCTGATCCCCCTCACGGAGTCGCTCAAGGACACGGTGGCGCGCTTCCTGCCGTACTGGCACGACGCGATCGTGCCGGACCTCAAGGCGAGGAAGCGCGTGCTGATCGCCGCCCACGGCAACAGCCTGCGCGCGCTCGTGAAGCACCTCGACGGGATCTCGGAGGACGAGATCGTGAGCCTCAACATCCCCACCGGCATCCCGCTCGTCTACGAGCTGACCGACGACCTGACGCCGATCCGCCACTACTACCTCGGCGACCCCGAGGCGGCGAAGAAGGCGGCCGAGGCCGTCGCCAACCAGTCGAAGGCGAAGGCCTGAGTTGTCATCCCGAGGGACTTCTGTCTGCCCGGTCCCGAAGGATCCGCCGGGACTTGCGGACCCCTCGTCGCATTGCATGACCGGGCTCCTCGGGGTGACAGAACACCAAGGCGATCGGCGTTTTGCCGGTCGTGACTCGGGATGACGAACGTCAGCGCCGCGACGACTGTCACCGCCCGTCCCCGGCGTAGGCGCTGGCCACTTGTTCTCGGCGTCACGGCCGCCGCCCTCGCCCTCGCCGCGGGCGGCGGCGGGGCATACCTCCACGCCCGGCTGCGGGCGAGCCTCCCCCAGATGGAGGGCGAGCGCGCGGTCCGCGGCCTCGGCGCGCCGGTGCGGATCGAGCGAGACGCGCTCGGGGTGCCGGTGGTGCGCGGGGGGAGCCGGCTGGACGTGGCGCGGGCCACGGGCTTCCTCCACGCGCAGGAGCGCTTCTTCCAGATGGACCTGCTGCGGCGCAGCGCCGCCGGCGAGCTCGCCGCGCTCATCGGCCGTCCCGCGCTCGAGATGGACCGCGAGGCGCGCCTCCTGCGGCTCCGGCTCGTCGCCCGCCGCGCGGTTCGGGCCCTGCGAGCAGACGAGCGGGACCTCCTCGCCGCCTACACCGGTGGAGCGAACGCCGGCCTCGGCGCGCTCGGGGCCCCGCCCTTCGAGTACCTGGCCCTCCGTGCCGAGCCCGCGCCGTGGCGGGACGAGGACTCGCTCCTCTGCGCCCTCGCCATGTACCGCGACCTCCAGGGCCGTCAGCCGTGGCAGGAGTCCGTGCTCGGCCTGATGCGGGAGACGCTCCCGCCGGCTCTGGCCGACTTCCTCGCTCCCGTCGGCACCGAGTGGGACGCGCCGATCGAGGGAGGGCCGATCCCGATGCCCGCGGTCCCGGGGCCGGACGTCGTCGACCTGCGGAAGGCGAAGCCGGCGGCGGCCCTGGCGGTCCGGCCGTCCGAGCCGGGCGTCCTCGCCCTTCTCGGCGCGCCGATCGGCTTCGAGCCGAGAGGGTCCGACGACGACGCCTTCGCCCGCGGCAGCAACAACTGGGCGGTGTCGGGAGCGCACACCGCGCACGGCGGCGCCCTCCTCGCCAACGACATGCACCTCGGCATCTCGGTTCCCAACACCTGGTACCGGCTGTCGCTCGTCTTCCCCGGCGTCGAGGGCGAGAGGCGCGTCACGGGCGTGACGCTTCCCGGCGCGCCGTTCGTGGTCGCGGGCAGCAACGGCCACGTGGCCTGGGGCTTCACGAACAGCGAGGGCGACTGGGCCGACCTCGTCCTCCTCGAGCCCGACCCGCAGAACCCCGACGCCTACCTCACGCCCGAGGGCCCGCGGCAGCTCGAGCGCGAGACCGAGACGATCGAGGTGAAGGGGGAGAAGGCGAGAGACGCTCGCCGTCGCGTCCACGATCTGGGGGCCGGTGATCGACACCGACCACGCTGGGGCGCCGGCGGGCGCTCGCGTGGGTGGCGCTCCGGGACGGCGGCCTCAACGCCGCGCTCGTCCGCATGGAGTCGGCCCGCGACCTCGACGAGGCGCAGGCGCTCGCCCCCGAGGTCGGGATCCCGAACCAGAACTTCGTCGTCGCCGACGCCGCCGGGCACGTCGGCTGGACGATCATCGGCCGCATCCCGCGCCGCGTGGGCCACGACGGGAGGGTCCCCACCTCGTGGGCGGACGGGACGCGGGGCTGGGACGGCTGGCTCGCTCCCGCGGACTACCCTCGCGTCGTGGACCCGCCGGGCGGCCGCATCTGGACGGCCAACGCGCGCGTCGTCGGCGGGGAGAAGCTCGCGAAGGTGGGCGTGGGCGGCTACGACCTCGGGGCGCGGCAGGGGCAGATCCGGGACGACCTGCTCGCCATCGACAAGGCGACCGAGAGCGACATGCTGCGCGTGCAGCTCGACGACCGCGCTCTCTTCCTCGCGCGCTGGCAGAGGCTCATTCTCGGCGTCCTGACCCCGGACGCCGTCGCGAAGGACCCGCGTCGCGCCGAGGCTCGGCGAGCTCGTGGAGGGGTGGGGCGGGCACGCCTCGATCGACTCGGCGAGCTACCGCGTCGTCCGGGCGTTCCGCGAGCGCGTGAGGGGCCTCGTCCTCGACCCGCTCCTCGCCCCGGCGCGGGCGAAGGACGGGAAGCGGCTCCGCCCGGGCACGGCCCCCAACGCGCGGTGGGAAGGGCCGGTCTGGGCGCTCGTGACCGAGCGGCCCGCGCACCTTCTCGACCGGCGCTACGAGAGCTGGGACGCGCTTCTCCTCGACGCGCTCGACGCCACCGTCCTCGAGCTGACGAGCGACGGGCGCCCGCTCGGCGATCACACCTGGGGCGAGCGCAACACCGCGCTCATCCGCCACCCGCTCTCGCGCGCGGTGCCCCAGCTCGGAGCCTGGCTGGACATGCCGCGGGAGCCGCTGCCCGGCGACAACCACATGCCGCGCTTCCAGTCGCCTTCGGCGGGAGCCTCCGAGCGCTTCGCCGTCTCCCCCGGGCGCGAGGAGCAAGGCTATTTCCACATGCCGTGCGGGGAGAGCGGACACCCGCTCTCGCCGCACTACGCGGACGGCCACGCGGCGTGGGTGAGGGGAGAGAAGACGCCGTTCCTCCCGGGGCCGGCCGTGAACGTGCTGACGCTCGTCCCGGGCCCCTGACGGCCCGGCTCTTCGGACGGAGGACGGCCATGACGCGTCGCGTGACGGTCCTCGGCGCCGCGGCTTTCGCGGCGTCGCTCGCGGGGGGCGCGGCCCCGGACGAGGCGGGACAGGCCCCGAAAGGCAACGCCCGAGCGGGACAAGCCGACCGGATCTTCGTCAACGGCCGGGTCTGGACGGGCGATCCGGGCCGACCGCTGGCCGAGGGCCTCGCCGTGCGCGGCACGACGATCCTCGCGGTGGGCACCAGCGGGGACGTGCGGAGGCACTCGGCGAACGGGACCGAGGTCGTCGACCTGCGCGGGCGCTTCGTGGCGCCCGGCTTCATCGACGGCCACCTGCACCTCCTGGGCGGGAGCCAGTCGCTCGAGGAGCTGCGCCTCGACGACGCGGAGACCTTTGGTGCCCTCACCCAGCGCGTGAAGGACTGGGCGGCGGCCCACCCCGACGCCCACTGGGTGACCGGCGAGGGGTGGACCTACGCCGCCTTCCCGGACGGCCTTCCCTCCCGCGCGCAGCTCGACGCCGTCGTCCCGAGCCGCCCGGCCTGGCTCGTCTCCTATGACGGCCACACCGGCTGGGCCAACTCGATGGCGCTGCGCCTCGCGAACGTCACCCGCGAGACGAAGGATCCCCCCGGCGGTGCCGTCGTGCGCGACGACGAGGGGCGAGCCCACCGGAGCCCTGAAGGAGAGCGCCATGGACCTCGTCGGGAGGCTCGTCCCGAAGCTCCTGCCCCACGAGAAGGAGCGCGCGCTCCGGCGGGGGATCACCCAGGCCGCGGCGTGGGGCCTCACCACGCGTGCACCAGGCCGGCATCGACGAGGAGGAGCTGGAGATCCTCACCCGCGCCCTCGAGGCCGTCCCGCGCCTGCGCGTCTACGCGGCCCTCGCGATGGAGCGGGACCCGACCCCCGAAGCCCTCGCCCGGCAGGAGGAGCTGCGCCGGCGTTTCTCCTCCGGACCGCCTGCGCGTCGGCGCGGTGAAGGGCTACGTGGACGGCGTCGTCGAGGCGAAGACGGCGGCCATGTTCGAGCCCTATCCGGGAGGGGGCACGGGCCTCCCGACCTGGACGCAGGAGGAGCTCGACCGCACGGTGGCGGCCTACGACAAGGCCGGCTGGCCGGTGATGCTCCACGCGATCGGCGACCGGGGGATCGACATGGCCTTGACCGCGTTCGAGCGGGCCGCTCGCGTGAACGGCACGACCGGCCGCCGTCACCGGGTCGAGCACGTCGAGGTGCCGCGCCGGGCCGACCTGCCGCGCTTCAAGGCGGGCGGGATCGTGGCGTCCACGCAGGCGATGTTCCCCTACCCGAACCGGAACCACCTCGACGTCTACGTGCCGACCCTCGGCCCCGAGCGCGCGCGGCGGGCCCTCGCCTTCAAGGCCATCGACGATGCCGGTGCCGTCCAGGCCTTCGGCAGCGACTGGCCGGTCTTCACCGCCGAGGTGGTGCGGGGGATCGCCTGCGCCGTCACCCGCACCACTGTCGAGGGGACGCCGCCCGGGGGCTGGGAGCCGGAGCAGAGGCTCACGGTCGAGGCGGCGCTCCGCCATTTCACCCGCGACGCGGCGTTCGCCGAGCACGCCGAGAAGGAGAAGGGCACGCTCGAGCCGGGCAAGCTCGCGGACTTCGTCGTCCTCTCCCAGGACCTCCTCGCCGTTCCCCCGGAGCGGATCAAGGACGCGAAGGTGCTCCTGACCGTTCTCGGCGGGCAGGACACCTTCCGGGCGAAGGAGTTCTGATGGCGGTCTACGACGGCAAGGTGATCGCCGTCACCGGCGCCTCGCAGGGCATCGGGAAGGCGCTCTGCCTCGCCCTGGCCGCGCAGCGGCCGAGGCTCGTCCTCGCCGCGCGCGACGCGGCGGCCCTGGAGGGGGTCGCCGCGGAGTGCCGGGCCCGCGGCGCGGAGGCGCTCGTCGTGCCCACCGACGTGGCGGACGAGGCCTCCTGCCGCTCCCTCGTCCTGAGGGCGGTCGAGCGCTTCTCTGGCATGGACGTGCTCGTCAACAACGCGGGCATGGGCATGCTGGCCCGCTTCCGGGACGTCACCGACCTCTCGCTCTACGAGCGGCTCATGCGCGTCAACTACCTCGGCAGCGTCTACCCGACCTGGTACGCCCTGCCGCACCTCGAGCGGAGCCGCGGTCAGATCGTCGCGGTCTCGAGCCTGGCCGGCCTCTCGGGCGTCCCGATGAGGACGGCCTACGCCGCGACCAAGCACGCCCAGGTGGGCTTCTTCGACTCGCTGCGCATCGAGCTCGCGGACACGGGCGTCTCGGTCACGGTGATCGCCCCGTACTTCGTGCAGTCGGAGATCCGCCGGCGCGCGCCGGGGCCGGACGGGCACACGGTCGAGGCCTCCCCGGTCAAGGAAGCCGAGATCATGAGCGCCGACGAGTGCGCGCGACTCATGGTGCGAGCGATGGAGCGGCGGCAGCGGATGCTCGTCATGAGCCTCAAGGGCAAGCTCGGGCGGTGGGCGAAGCTCGTCGCCCCGGGCCTCGTGGACCGGATGGCGGCGGAGGCGGTGCGCAAGGGAAGATGAGGCGGTCCCCGTGAGGCAGCTCGGCCATTCCCACCCACCCGATCGAGGGCGGGACGCGAGTGACCGCTCTCACTTCCTCGGACGAGTCGGGCGGCGGCCGGAGGTCCCGCGGGGCTCGCCGTGACCGTGGGCATGGCGGTGCGGGAGCCGCGCCGTGGCGTGCCACAGGCGCGCCGAGCTCACGACCAGCTGGCCGTGCTTTACGCCCTTGAGGCCGAGAACGTGGTCGGCCAGGTGCCGCAGCTCCGCGTGGGTGCCCCGCAGGGCCTGCACCTCGAGGCACAGCCGGTCGTCGAGATGCACGTGGAGGGTCGACAGCACGCGCGCGTGGTGGTGGTGCCCGGTCTCCACGAGGCGATCGGTCAGCTCCCGCTGGCCGTGGTCGTAGACGAGGGTGAGAGTGCCCACGAGCTCTCCCTCTCCGCCCGCCGCGTCCTCGACCAGGCGGCGGCGGATCAGGTCGCGCACCGCCTCCGAGCGGTTGCCGAGGTTGCCCCGCTTCAGCAGCGCGTCGAAGCGCCGCAGCAACTGCTTCTCTATCGCCAGGCTGACGCGCTCCAGATCCATCGGCCCTCCGTTGTTGCGCCGCAGGAGATGCTGATACCGATGGCGGGCCGGCGCAAGCACCCGGTCCCGGCCGCAGTCGATCCCCCCCGGATGCGTCAATCCGGCGACAGCTCGCCATCGCGCCGTCCCGGCTCCCCGCCGGGTGAAGGCCAGTCGGACCGTGGCCCGGCTTGGCCCGGTTGATCCATGCTGCGTTGCATGCGGCTCCAGGTAGGAAGACTGAGCGATTTGTAATACTCTCTACCCGTCGGCGCTCGGATCGATGGCCCAGGTCTGTCCGATAGAGGCGCTCATGGCAGCGAGGGTGGGAAGAATGCTGGCGAGGGTGTGTCTGGCGCTCGGGGTCTTCCTGTCGGGATGGTCGGCGCTCGTTCGTGCCGAGGACTCCGCAGCAGGGTCGCTCGCGGGGACGGTCTTCGACCCGACGGGGGCGGTCCTTCTGGGGGTGAGCGTCGAAGCACGACCGGCGGGCGGAGGAGCGGGGGTATCCACGGCGACGGCAGCCGCGGGCGACTACCGCATCGCTGGGCTCACTCCGGGCCGCTGGGAGGTCTCGTTCCACCTGCCGAACTTCGCCTCCTCGGTGTCCCACGAGGTTGTAGTGCGCCCGGGTGCGAAGACCCGCCTTGACATGACTCTCGCGATCAAGCTGACCGCGCAGGTGCTAGTGACGGCGCGGGCGACGTTTCGCGACCTTTCGGCCGCGACGAGCGACGCGGAGCTGATCGGCATCGCCAGCACCGCCTCGAGCGGTGTCGTGGCGGCGTCGGAGATCGAGGACCGACCGGTGGCCCGCCCCGGCGACCTCGCCGAGCGCGTGCCCGGCGTCATCATCAGCCAGCACAGCGGCGAGGGGAAGGCGAACCAGTACTACGTCCGGGGCTTCAACATCGACCACGGCACCGACCTCGCGCTGTCGGTGGCCGGCATGCCGGTCAACCTCCCCACGAACGGGCACGGCCAGGGCTACGCCGACCTCAACTTCGTCGTTCCCGAGCTCGTGGGCGGGATCCAGTTCAAGAAGGGCACCTACTTCGCCGAGGAAGGGGATTTCTCCGCGGCCGGCGCCGTCCACATGAACTACCTCAACGTCTTGGAGAGGCCGATCGTCGAAGGTCGAGGCCGGCGAGTTCGGGTACCGCCGGGCCCTCTGGCCGCATCACCTCGACTCGGAAGCGGCCACCTGCTCGCCGCGTTCGAGCTGGGCACGAACGACGGGCCGTGGGTCCACCCGGACGACTACCGGAAGGTCAACGGCGTCCTGCGGTACAGCCAGGGCACGGCACAGAGCGGGCTCAGCCTGACGGGCCTCTTCTATGACGCCAAGTGGAACTCGACCGACCAGGTCCCGTTGCGCGCCATCGAAAGCGGCGCGATCTCGCGCTTCGGCTGCATCGACCCTACCGACGGTGGCCGTTCGCACCGCCACTCCCTGATCGCCGCATGGCAGCGCGGGGACGCGCGCTCCGTCACGCGCGTCGAGGGCTTCGTCTCTGAGTACGGCCTGGATCTGTTCTCGAACTTCACCTACTTCCTCTCCGACCCCGAGAGCGGCGACCAGTTCGAGCAGCGGGACGACCGCTGGATCACGGGCCTGCAGGCGAGCCGGCTCTGGGTGCTGGGGGGCACGGACCGACCCACCGAGCTGACCGTCGGAACGCAGCTCCGCTACGACGACATCGCGCCGGTCGGTCTCTACTCGACGAAGGCGCGCCACCGTCTCTCCACCACTCGGGAGGACGACGTTCGCCAGGCAAGCGCGGCCCTCTACGTGCAGGCGGACACCCAATGGACGAGCAAAGTCCGCACGGTGGTCGGGATGCGGGGCGACCTCTACCGGTTCGACGTGAACTCGAGCGATCCCCGGAACTCGGGGAGAGAGACGGCCACGCGCCCAAGCCCCAAGCTCACGCTGGCCCTCGGACCCTGGGCACGCACCGAGTTCTACGCCAACTACGGCTGGGGCTTTCACAGCAACGACGCGCGCGGGGCCACAATCACGCGCGATCCGACGACGGGCGAGCCGGCGCAGCCCGTCGACCCCCTCGTGCGCGCAAGGGGCGCGGAGCTGGGCATTCGCACACTGGCCCGGCCCGGGCTGCACGCGACGGCCGCGTATTGGGGCCTCGACCTCGACTCGGAGCTGCTCTTCGTCGGCGACGCGGGCACGACCGAACCGAGCCGCCCGAGCCGGCGGCGCGGCATCGAGCTGACCGCCGACTACGCCCCTCGCCCCTGGCTCAACCTAGACGCGAGCTACGCCTACTCGAGCGCTCGCTTCACGGACGACGACCCCGCCGGCAACCGGATACCGGGTGCCATCGAGGGCGTCTTCGCCGCCGGCCTGGCCGTGCACGACCTGCGCCACTGGTCGGGCAGCCTGCGCGTGCGTTGGTTCGGGCCGAGGCCGCTGATCGAGGACGACAGCGTGCGCTCGAAGGCCTCGACGCTCGTGAACGCGGACCTCTCGTTCGCCCTGCGGCCGGGATGGGCGATCCAGGCCAGCGCCTTCAATTTCCTCGACGCGAGGGTGTCGGACATCGACTACTTCTACACGTCTCGCCTGCCCGGCGAACCGCTCGAGGGAGTCGACGACATCCACACCCACCCGTCCGCGCCGCGCACGCTCCGGATCAGCCTCGTTGCCTCGTTCTGAGAACCCTGTGCATCCTGAGCGCCCCCGACCCGCCGTTCGCCCCGAGGGCGGGTGCGACAATAAGCCGCACCCCCTGCGGGCCCACCGCCACGGCCGTCCGGTACGATAGGCCATCCCTCGGATTACTCGAAAAGGAGCTTGGCCTTGGTCCTGACTGTCCGTGCACGCGTCGCCGCCGGTATTGTCGCCGCAACGCTGCTCGCCGTCACAGGCTCGCCCGCGGCCGTGCTCGCCTGCTCTATCTGCCGGTGCGGCGACCCCACCTTCAACGCCCTCGGCAAGGCGGGCTTCAACGCTCGCGGCTTCCGCCTGGCGCTCGACTGGGAGCGCTTCGACAAGGACGAGGGCAACCCGGCGGGGGAGAGCGAATCGCAGGTCGAGAACCGCTTCACCGGCCTCGTCTCTTACGGCTTCAGCGAGCGGTTCATGCTGAACGCCCGCGTGCCCGTGAGCGTCCGCGATCTGGAGATGAGCATGCCCGGAGAGGAGACCGAGACCGTCCACACGAGCGGTCTCTCCGACCCGGAGATCTACGCCCAGCTGCGCCTGTGGGCCTCGCCGCTGACCGGGCCGCTCGGGCGCCGGGCCTCGCTCTCGCTCGTGGCGGGCGTGAAGACGCCCTGGGGCGAGAACGACGTGCAGGAGGACGGCGGGCGGGTGGACGAGCACGCGCAGCCGGGCACGGGCTCCACGGACGCCTTCGGCAGCCTGGCGCTCCTCTATCTCATCGACGGGAAGTCGGCCCTCTTCGCCTCGACCGGCTACCGAGGCACCGGGGCGAACGACTTCGGTTACCGGTACGGGAGCAGCTTCACGGCCAACCTGGCCTACGAGCACAAGCTCGGGAGCCGGCTCGACGGAGTCCTGGAGCTGAACTTCCGTCACGCGAGCCGTGATCGGGTGGACGCGGACGGCACCCTCGACGACGACACCGGCGGCGCGCTCCTCTACCTCACGCCGCGGCTGCTCGTCCATCTCGGCGGCGGCTTCGTGCTGCGGGCCAGCGCGCAGATTCCGACGATCAAGGACCTCAACGGCTACCAGAAGGAGCGAGTCGTGGCGAACGTCGGCCTGACTTACCTGTTCAACCGCTGACGGACGATCCCGCCGGGTGCCGCCACCTGCGACAATGCGTCATGACGTCACCGAGGCCGGCCGACCATCGGGCCGAGATCAGCCTGGACTGGCTGATCCGGCTCCGCTGGGGCGCGGTGGCCGGCCAGGCGGCGACGATCGCAGTGGCGTGGCGGCTCCACCGCCGATCGCTCCAGCGGAAGCTCGCCAAGTTCCCCGCTCCGCGCTGATCGCGCTCAGAACGCCTTCGACAGGCCGAAGAGCACCGAGAAGCGCGGGGCGAGCTGGGCATCGTTCGTTTGCCGGTACACCGGCACGAGGACGTGGCCGTAGAGGCCCACCCCCTCGACCGAGCGGTACCGGAGGCCCGCGTTCAGGTAGACGATCGTGGCCCCTGTCGACGGCACGGGAGTGTCGCCGAGATCGCTTCGGCCCTGGTTGAAGAGCTTGACCTGCAGCGAAGGCGTGACAGGGCCCAGGGGGCGGCCGACCGTGACCGCGGCGATCGCCTGGTTGGCGAAGCGGTAGTCGTGCGGGTTAGTGGTGTTGATCTGGTAGGTTCCCGAGAGCGAGATCTCCGTCCGGCCGGGGCCGACGCTGCTCCACTGGAGGGCGGTGATCAGGTCGCCCGACCCGGTTCCCGGCTGCATCGTCGGGTCGAGGATCGTCGAGTCGTACTCGTCGAGGGTGTCGTCCGTGCCGAACGGAAGCTGGATGCCGACGCTCGCCACGAGCATGCGTCCCGGGGCGCGGAGGAAAGCCTGACGTGCGCCGACGACCATGTCGCCAAGGCCGCGGATGTTGTAGGTCGTCTGGATGCCACCGTGGCCGATCACGTAGTACTTGTGGGTGAGCAGGGGCCATGACGCGAAGAGCGTCGTGGCCGACGCGACACCCCAGGCCGCGTCGAGCTGGAGGTAGCTCTCGTTCCCTTCCCGGTCCTCGTGGTACCCGGGGATGATCTGTCCGGTCTCCAGGAGGACCTTCGGCCGGATCACGAGGTCGGTCGGGCTGGCTCCCGCGAACTTGGCGGACATGTCGGTGTAGCGGTAGGAGAAGTCGACCTGGAAGGAGCCCCGCCCCATGAGTCCGGACGTGCCGCGGGTCAGCATCAGGCAGCACGTCGAGTCGCAGGGGAACGACGACGCGGGGGCGAGGACGGCGGCGAGGGTCGCCAGGGCCAGCAGTGGCACGCGCGTTCCCGCGACCGCCGGCGCCGCTCGCATCACGACCTCCTTCACACCGGGCAGACCTGCGCGCGGTCGGCCGCACGAAGCCGCACCTGGACCAGACGCTGGGGTTGCCGGTGGGACGAGTCTAGCGCGGCGCGGGGGGGAAGCGAACACTTCATGAACCCCGGGCGGCGGGTAGCCCCGGGCCTCGTCGTCCAGCATCCCGGGGACTGGCCAACCGCAACGGCAAGCATGTGTCCAGCTTCCTTTGAGCCAAGGGGACTCCGTCCCCCTGGGACCCCCTGGGTTGCCTTCAGCAGAACGGGCTACTCGACGATGACCCGGTCGGTGCGCGCCGCGGCCGAAGGTCTCGGGGGCGTACATCTCCTCGGCCTTCGGGGGCGGGACGACGAACGTGCCCGGCGTGGTGGCGCGCGCGACGTAGCGGTAGGTGTGGACGCCCTCCCACAGCAGGGAGGAGAACGCCTCCACGCGCTCGTCGCGCAGGTTCTGGTGGTCGAACCACGGTCGCGACCACCACCACCAGTGCCCGGGCGAGCGAGGCCCGCCGAGCCCCGGCGCGCCGATCGGCGTCACCTCGCTGCCGCCGTCGCTCCGGCACCGTGCCGGTCACGGCCAGCGCCGGGTTCAGTCGGCTCGAGCCCGGCGGGCAGCGGGTCGACGAGGGCGACGTGGTAGCGCCGGACGGGCGCGACCATCGTCAGCCGCACGCGGACGCGGGCGCCGGCGCGGATCCGCCAGGTGCCGTCGTCGTCGCGCCGAACGTCCTTCGGGTCGTCCACTCCCTCGTAGGCGCGCTCGACGGTGAAGCCGCGGTCGAGCGGCTCGAGCACGAGGCTCTCCGGCGCGTAGCGCAGGCCGATCCGGTAGTAGAGCCGGCCCGGGCCCTCCTTGGCGAGCACCAGGTCGGACGCGCCCTTCGCTTCCCGCAGGTACGCCATCGGGATCGCGAGACGTGATCGCGTTCGGTCGTGCGCCCGCGGAACTCGTGCGAGCCGGCGTAGCGCTCGCCGAGCCAGGCCCGGGCCACGAAGTCCGGGGTCGTCTTCTCGTAGGCCTGGAAGTAGCGGTCGAGGGCGAGGAGGACGAAGACGTTCTCCTGCGTGTTCGACCAGCGCCCCGCCGTGCGGTGGGCGAGCAGCCCCTCCACGAGCTTGGGGATGAGGTCGCTTCGGGGTTGATCCGCGATGAGCGCCTCCAGCAGGATCGCGTCGGCGCGCCGGTCGGAGTGGAGCAGCAGGTGCGCGCCGTCGCCGTACGAGACGGCGAAGTGGGCGGCGGCGGCGGTCTCCGCCACGTTGTTGGCGAGGCGACGGCGAATCGCGGCGACCTCCGCCGTCGAGGCCGCGTCCTTCGACAGGACCGGCAGCACCCAGCCGAGGGCCTCGAACGACAGGCCGTCGACCCCGGCCTCGCGCACGAGAGAGCGGGCGCGGGCGGGGTCGGCGTCGCCGGAGAGCGCGCGCACGGAGAGGGCGTAGGCCTGGAGCGTGCGGCGCACGTCGCTGCCGTAGGTCGGACGGGATGTGGCGCTCGATCTCGCGCAGGTAGCGCCGCGAGCGCTCCAGGGCGTCGTCGGGCACGGCGAAGCCCTTCGCCTTCGCCCGGGCGAGGGCGTGGGCCACGTGGATCGAGACGTAGGGCCAGGATTCGTCGCCCCGCCGCCAGAAGCCGAAGCCGCCGTCGTCGTTCTGGAGCGCACGCAGGCGGTCGACGTCGCGCTTCACCGCCGCCTCGCATCTCCTCGGGCTTCGGCAGGCCCTCGGCCTGGAAGGCGGTCAGCACGTCGCGCAGTGCCGCCACCGCGAGGACGCGCGAGGAGAGCTGCTCGGCGCACTCGAAGGGGTAGGCCACGAGGTAGAGGACGGCGTCGGTGAGGGCCTGGAGCGCGGTCGAGGAGGTCGTGACCTCGAGCCCGCCGAAGTCCGGCACGACACCGGCCGGCGCCTTCACGGGCTGCACGACCGACCCGTCGTCGATCTGCCCGTACGTGGCGAAGGCCTCGGTGGTGGCCGGCGTCCACACGGGCAGCTCGACCTCGGCCGCGTCGGCGGCGGGCCCCGAGGCGGCGCCCGACCTGGATCCGCGCCGAGCCCGCGCGCACCGCGGCCATGGGGAAGCGCACCTCGGCGCGGTCGTTCGCGGCCACGACGAGGCGGCGGCCGGCGCCGGCGGTGAGCGCGGCGTTGCGCGCCCGCACCGCGACGTCCACCGTCATCTCTGCGTCGGTCTGGTTCTGCACCACCACCGGCAGCTCGAAGCGGTCGCCGAAGTTCAGGAAGCGCGGCGCCGACGGGCGGACCATGAGCGGCAGACGGGCCACGATCGTCGCCTCGCCCGAGCCGAAGCGTCGCTCCCCCTCGACCGCGACCGCCATCACGCGGTAGCGGGTGAGGCTGTCGGGCAGCTTCACCGGCACGTGGGCCCGGCCCTCGGCGTCGGTGGGGACGCTCGCCGCGAAGAGCGCGAGCGCCGAGAAGTCGGTGCGCGCGCGGATGGGCTCGGCCGCCTTGTCTTCCTCGGCCGACATCGCCTTGCCCCGCGCCATTCGCTGAGGGGCGGCCCCCGCCGGGGCCGGCGCCGCGACCATCTCCATAACCCCGCCCACGCTGAGGGCGTCGGCGACCTGCGTGGGCGGGGCGAAGTCCTCCGGCCGCGCCAGCAGGACGTGCGCCCGGAGGCGGTGGTCCGAGACGTCGGGCCCGCGCCGCGCGTAGAAGACGTCGAGCGGATCCGGGAGCCGGTAGCCGGTGAGGGCGAGGACCGCCTCGTCCACCACCACGACCGCCGCCTCGCCGTTCGCCACCGGGCGGCCGGCGGCGTCGCGTAGCATCACGTCGAGGACGGTCTCGCCCCCGGGGGCGAGCGCCTTCTCCCGCGGCGTCGACCGCGAGGGCGAGCGTTCGCGAGACGGGCGGGACGGGGAGGTCGATGCTGCCGCTCGCGAAGGCCGGGCGCGTCGGGAGCGCGCTGCTCGTCTTCGCCCCCGTCTCCTCGCGCGGCGCGCCGCCCACGAGGTCGACCTGGACGTGTACGTTGGGCGTGAAGCCCTCCAGGACGGGGATCTCGAGGGTGTGCGAGCCGCCGGCGATCGTGAAGCGCTCCTCGCGCACGAGCCCGCTGCGCCGCAGGGTCAGGACTCCCTCGGCCGGGGCGAACGGCGCCAGGACGAGGATCTTCGCCGTGTCGCCCGCCCGGTATTCCTTCCGGTCCGGGACGAGCGTGACCTTCTCCTCCTCCAGGTCGCGGCGGGGCGGCACCCTTCCCCCGGCCACCCAGACCCGGAGCTCGGTCTCGTTCTCACGGCCCCGCTCGTCGGCGACCCGGGCCACGACGCGCCACGGTCCTCCCTCTTTCGCCTCGAAGCGCACACGCACGGGCTCGGCGCCGGAGTCGAGCGTCCGCTCCTGGGCGTCCTTCGGCACCTCCTTCCACTCCCCCTCGACCTGCTCCCAGTCGAGCCGCTCGGCGCGGAGCCGCACGGGGCGGCCGGCGATCGCGCGGCCCTCGAGGTCGGTCGCGATCACGTCGAGCGCGATGGGCTCGCCCTTCTGCACGAAGGCCCGCTCCGCCCGGAGGCCCACGTAGCGCTCCGAGGGGTGGACGAGGAGGAAGGCGCCCGCCGTCCACGCCTGCCGGTTCACGTCCACGACCGTGGCCTCGGCGTGCACGACCCGCGGCCGCGGCGGATCACCACGATCGAAGTCGATCCGCAGGCGGTGAACGCCCGCGCCGTCCGTGCGGGCCGACATCGTCTCCACGCGCTCCGGCTCGGCCTCGCCCGGCCCCGGCTGCCACCAGGGGACGAACGTGCCGAAGACGTAGTCGTCGCGGTTCGGCGGGCGGAAGTGGCCCGGCGTCGCCGTGACGCGCCAGATCGACCTCCGCGCCCGGCAGGGCGCCCCCCGCGTAGTAGGCCGCGGACACCGCCACGGTGGCGGCGCCTCCCACGAGGTGCGGGCCCTCGCTCGCCACGCGCCTTCACCTCGAACTCGGGCCGGCGGAACTCCTGGACCTCGAAGACGTGGTCGTGCCGGCGTCCTTCGAGCGCGGTGCCCCCGGCCTCGAGCTGCAGGGTCGCGGCGCCGAGGTTCATCGTCGCGGGGAGCTCGAGCGCGAGGTCGAATCCGCCGAGGCCGCCCACGCGGGCGTCGCCCTTCCCGACCTCGTTCCCCTGCGAGTCGCGGAGCGTCCACGCCACTGCGGTCACCGACGGCGGGAGGGCCTCGACGTCGCCTCGCGGGCCGGCCCCGATCCGCCGCAGCCAGCCCTTCACGCGCACCTCTTCGCCCGGGCGATACATCTTGCGGTCGTCGAACACGCAGGAAGCGCAAGGTCTCGGTTCGCGCCGCCTTGCGCCAGCCCGCGCCCTCGCTCCACCAGCCGGTCTGGGCGGGGAGGATCGCGATGTCCGCACCGCGCCGCGCCACGAGGAGCGGCGCCGCCGAGTCGCCGAGGGCGAGCCGGGCGAGGCCGCTCGCGTCCGTCCGCGCGGTGGGCGAGCCCCCGACCCCGGCCTGGAGGCGCAGCTCGACGCCGCCGAGCGGCCGCCCGTCGGTGAGGTCACTGGCCCACGCGACGAGGGTCTCCTGATCGGCGAACGCGTCGAGGCCGATGCGGGTCGCCTGGACCCACGCCTGGACGACGCTCACGGCCCCGCTCCTTCGACGGCGACGTGGGTCGCACGACCAGGACCACCTGGCCGAGGCCCGCCGGCGAGCGCCGGCGCGAGGTCGAGGCGCGTCTCGGTGAGCGCGTCCGGCTCGCCCGCCACGCGGACGGTGGTGTCGAGGACACGGCGACCCGGGGGCGTCGCCGCCTCGTTGCGGAAGCTCCCCTGCCGGTACGCGTGCCACGCGGCCCAGTCCTCAGGGCCCACGGCGTAGGCCTCGACGTGCAGCGAGTCGTGGTTGATCGAGTGGACCGGGAAGCGAGGCCCGCCCGCGGGGTCGAGGACCACGAAGTCGCCGCCGGGGGCGAAGAGCGCCGCCGGCGCCGGGCCCACCGTGAACGCGAGGGCGGGCCCCGGCTCGAGCGACTGCCCGAAGACGTCCACGATCCCGCTCGAGAGCGTGACGCGGTACGTCGTGCGGCCGCGCGCGGCGCCACGCACCGCCAGGGTGTCGCCCCAGGCCTCCACCTTCCTCCCCGGCAGATCCGGCTCCACGCGCACGAGGTCCTTGCGGAGGCTCTTCGCGTCGACGGGGTTCGAGAGCTCGACCCGCCACGGGTCGAAGGGCGTGCAGCGGCCGTTCCACCCGCACTCGTGCCGGCGCACGCGAAAGGGACCGTAGGTGCGGAATCCCCAGTCCTGGTCCGCCGCCGTGCGCCGCGGGCCCTCGGCCGAGGGCGTGCCGGCGGCGAGCGTCACGGTGACCGCCGCGTCGGGCGGCAGCGCGCGCTCGGTCCGGAAGGCGAGCCAGCGGCCGGGCGGCGCGTCCTTCGCGAGGCGCGCGACCGCCGCGTCCGCCTCGACCTCCGCCCCGGTGGCGAGACGCACCGGCACCCCGGCTCCGCCCGCGCGAACGACGCAGCGAGGCGAGCACCGCGGCCGGATCGACGCGCTGGTCGAAGGCCGCGAACATCAGCGCGTCGCGCCTCGCCGGCCCGCCCTGCGGGTGGCGGGCCAGGAGGCGTGGTGGCGGGGTCGAGAACGACCAGGTGGACGCGCCCGGCAGCGTCCCGCCGGTCGCGCTCCGCGTGCCGGCCGGCACCTCGACGCGGTAGTCCGTGGCCATCGGGAACCGACCCTCGGGCTCGAAGACGAGGGTCCGCGTGCCCACCCACCGCCATTCGCCGGGGGGCTCCGGCGAGAGGCGGGCGGGGACCGCCGCGCGCGCGAGGGACTCGTGCGAATCGAGCGCGACCATCGGCTGCGAAAAGGTGATCGAGAGATGCGGCGCGAGCGGCACGTCGCCCTCGGGCATGCGACGCACGACCTCGAGCGGGCCCGCCGGCGCTCTGTCCGGCGGAGCCGACGTTTCCGCCGGGGGAAAGGACGCACGCACGCTGCGCCCGGCGCGGGGAGGAGGCAGGGAGGCCTCGCGCATCGCGAACGGCTCCTCGCGAGGCTCGGCGGCGAGGGGCGGCAGACGGTCGAGCACGCGAAGCGCCTCGGCGTCGGCGAGCCGCTCCGCCGCGGGCCGCGCCACGAGCGCTTGCCCCTCGCCGCTCGCCGATCCCTCGCTCAGGCGGAACACGAGACCGGGCGTCTCGCTCGTCGCCAGGGCCGCGTCGGTCACGGCGCCGCGGCGGGCGTCGGCCACGCCGAGGGCCGATGTGACGGCGAGGACGAGCCCGAGGACCGCCAGTCGACTGCGGGACATCGCCGACCTCCCATCTGTCGACGAGGATACCGCCGAAGCGGCGTTTCCATTCCCGAGCTTCGGGATATGATGAGGGTCTTGCCGTTCCGTCAGGAGGCCCGATGGGTGACGCCGGTGAAGGACTGATCGACGCCGAAGACCGCTTCCAGCAGTGGGTGGCCGAGCGCGAGCAGCAGAAGCAGCGGAAGGGCGTCGCGTCGGCCGATCCGGAGCGCGAGCGCAGGATCAACTCCCTGCGTCTCGCGAGAGCCGAGATGGAACGGCAGCAGGCGGTGACCACGAGCGAGATCCGCCGCGAGCAGATCCGCCAGGCCCTCGCCGAGATCGACCGCCAGCTGAGCGCGCTCTAGCGGCGAGGCCCGCGGCGGCCGTGACGCGGCGCCGCCTCCGCCGCGGGGGCGGCGAAGGCGAGGACGGCCGGCCCCACCTTGGACGCCACGCGGTCGCGGATCCACGCCCCGTCCCACCACTCCGTGGCCGTCGACGGGCAGCCCCCGCACGAGCGTCGTGAAGTGCAGGTGGTCGCCGCCGGCGAGACCGGTGGCGCCGGTCCGTCCGAGGACCTCTCCGCGCTCCACCTTCTGGCCCTCCTTCGCCTCGATCGAGGAGAGGTGCGCGTAGAGGGTCGCGAGCCCGCGCCCGTGGTCCACGACCACGGTGTTGCCGTAGATCCCGAAGTAGCGCGCGAGGACGACGACGCCCGGGTTGGCCGCGGGCACCTCGTGTGCGCGACGACGGCGAGGTCGAAGCCGAGGTGCGTCTGCTGCGTCCACCTCGCGTCCCTGGTAGACGTACGTGCGCTGGTCGGCGAAGTGGGACATGACCTGGGCGTTGCGCAGCGGCGCGAACGGCTCCGTCCAGAGGAAGGCGCCGGCGGAGCGCGGCGCGAGCGCCACCAGCTCGTCCGCGTTCCGCTTCCGCAGGTCGCGGTTGATCTCGAGGTAGTTCAGGATGAGGCTCCCCCGGTCCTCGAGGCCGGGCGTCTGCTGCCGGATCTCCGTCACGACCTTCGCGAGGAAGGCGTCGTCGAGAGCGATCCGGTCCCGGGCGGGGGGCTTCGGGAAGAAACGGTCCACGAAGGCGAGCTCGGCCTCGTTGCCGGCGTCGTCCTCGGCCACCACGCGCAGCGCGGCTTCGTCCGAGAGGTCCCACGGCACCCCGAAGAGGGCGAGGCGGTCCTCCTTCCCGCCCCCCGGCAGCGGCGCGCCCGGGAAGAACCACGTGCCGGCGCGCACACCGTCGCGCACCGCCTGGGCCCCGACCCGGTAGACCACGACGCCCGAGCCACCCTGGGAGACGTAGTGCTGGGAGGAGAGGAGCGCGAGAGCGGGGGGGACGAGACGCACCGGCAGCCGGAGCTCCTTCACCACGGGGCCGGGATGGCGCAGCCAGGTCGGGGCGCGCTCGGCCACCACCCGTACGATCGCCTCGCCCTCCTTCAGGTCCGGGAGGGCGGAGCGCCCCACCTCGACCCGGAGCTCGTCCCGGCCGCTCGGCTCGCCGGAAAACGCCCAGGGAGCGAGGGGGCGGTGCGACCTCTGCGCCACGACGCGCGCCACTCCCGCCTGCTCCACCTCGACCCGCAGGCCGGCGAGGCCGCGGCCCGGGGCGGACGGCGACCACCGTCACGGCCGTTCGCGCGCCGATGGCCTTCGCGTTCGCGCGGATCTCGATCGAGGGGGCGGGCCCGACGCGCATCGTCACCACGAGAAGGGCGACGACGAGGAGCAGGGCGAGGAGGAGGAGAGCGACCTTCACGAGCGTCTTCATTCGGGTCTCCGGTCGGGTGAGCGGCGCGGGAGCGCGCGGACGGCTCGATACTAACCCGCCCGGGCCCAAAACATCCGGGTGATGCTGCCGCGAGAAACCCACGGCGCGCTTGCAGTCGCCTCCCCGCGGCCCTACACTTGCCTCGGCCCTAAGTCGCACGGGCTCTAGGAACTATGGCTAGCGAGGAACCCGTGGACTCCGACACCGAGGTCCTCACCGCGACCGAGGTCGGTCGTCCTCCGCGCCGCCCCTTCTACAAGGACCCGCTCAGCATCATCGGATGGGGCATCGCCCTCGCCTCGGTCGTGGCGTACTGGTACTTCTTCGTCCGCAAGCCGGTGCCGAAGCCCGGCCAGCAGATCGCCCGCCTCACCGCGGTCGAGGGCAAGGTCAAGGTCAAGCCGAACGAGAAGGAGGCCTGGGGGGACGCGCGCCTCTCCGACCAGCTGCACGTCGGCGACGTCGTGCAGACCGAGACCCGCGCCGGCGCCCAGATCTCCTTCAACTCGGGCAGCGTCGTGAGCGTGCGGCCCGACAGCGTGGTGTACATCGGCGGCTCCGCCGAGGCCTCCACCGCGGCCTGGCGCGTGCAGTCCGGCCGCGTGAACTTCTCGACGGGTGACGAGGCCACGGAGATCGTGACCCCCACCGTCCGGACGACCGCGCTGCAGAACGCCTCCGGGAACATCGACGTGACCGACGCCGGCGACACGGGCGTCAAGATCTTCCGTGGCCAGGCCGAGGTCGAGACGACGCAGGGCCAGAAGATCACCCTGAGCGAGAACCAGGCCGTGCAGGTGGACGCCGCGGGCAAGGCCGGCGCCACGCTGGACCTGCCGCCGCCGCCGACGCTCGTCGCCCCCGCCCCGAAGGCGAGGCTGCCGCTCGTGGCCCCTCCGGAGGCGCAGCGCGAAGCTCTCGTGGAACGCGGTGAAGAACGGCGTCACGTACCGGGTGGCGATGGACTACAACGTGACCCAGGCCAACCTGCTGCTCTCGGCCGCGCTCGACGAGCCAGGGCTCACCACCACGTCCCACGACATCAAGGGCCTCAACCTCGGGCGCTACTTCTGGCGGGTGTCCGCCGTCAACAAGGACGGCCTCGAGGGCGCATCCTCCCGCGTCTCGTTCTTCGCGGTCGTCGAGCCCGAGGTGAAGCAGCCGGCGCCCGCGCCCACGCCGGGCGAGAAGCCGCCGGCCCTCGTGCTGCAGGCGCTCGACGAGGTCGCTCCCGGCATCGTCCACGTCGGCGGCCGGACCGACCCCGGAGCCACGGTCACGGTGGATGGCACCGCGGTCAAGGTCCTGGCCGACGGCTCCTTCAGCGAGTACGTGCGGCGCAGCGGGCCGGGCGAGCTCGTCGTCCGCGCCACCGGCGCGGACGGCCAGTTCACCGAGCAGTCGCGCGCCGTCTCGAAGCGGTAGATGGCGCGCGAGCGCTGGTTCTTCGCCCAGGGCCACCAGAGAAGGGGGCCGACCGCCCTCAACCAGCTGGTGGAGTCGTTGCTGCGGGCAGCCCGATCCGCGCGCGGTGCTCGTGTGGCGCAAGGGCTTCGCCGACTGGACGCGGGCGGAGGACGTGCCGGAGGTCGAGCGCCGGCTCGCGCCATTCCTGGCGAGGAAGGCCGCCGAGGAGGCGGCGAAGCGTGCGCCGGCCGCCCCCGCCGGTCGCGGCTCCCCCGCCCCCCGCGCGGGTCGTCGACGAAGCGAAGCCGGGAAGCCCCGCTCTCGTCTACGGTGGCATCGCCGCTGGAATCGCGGTCCTGGTCCTCCTGGGCTGGCTCTTCTGGCCGCGCCCACAGTCTCCGGCCCCTCCGTCCGCCCCTGTCCCTCTCGGTGGTACCACCGCGGAGAACGCCCCGGCGGTCGTCATCCCCGCGCCCCCTGCCACCGCCGCCGGCGCGTCCCCGACGCCCGCTCCCGCGACACCCCCCCCGACACGCCCCACCGCGACCCCGCCCCCCGCGTCCACGGGACTGGCCGATCGTGAGAGCGAGATTCCGAAGGCCGACCTGCGCAAGCTGCGAGGCGTCGCGGCGTGGGCCGGCGACTCGCTGAAGCTCACGGTCTACAACGGCACCACCTAGCGGGTCACCGAGCTGTACGTTCGCGTAGGCCGCTTCGTCAACGACGACTTCGTCGAGGACCCGCGGCCGATCCTGCTCACGCCGCCCGCGGGACAGGTGGACGCCGGCGTCGCCGACCTCCTGAGCCGCGTTGCGCCCGACCGCAAGAAGCCAGGCCTCAACCCCGCGGACACGGGGCCGTTCGCAGGCAAGGCAGGCCAGCAGCCCGAGAACTTCCGCTGGGAGATCGAATCAGCCAGAGGCTACGCTCCCAAGTAGGCGCGGGTATGGCCACCCGGGGGGTTTGGGGGGCGGAGCCCCCCATCTCAGGGGACGCCAGTAACAGGCGAAGCCGTATCGGTAGGCCAGTCCCCGTGATGCTGGATGACCGGTGTTCGTTGCCTCGCCAGTGGCGCTGGACGCGTTGTGGGCAGGTGAGCCCGGGATGCTTGGTGACTGGCGCCTGCGAGGCGCGCTCCCGGGTCATCGGCGATCGCGCCCGCCATGGCGGGCGCGATGACATTACTTCGCGTCGACGGCGATGAACCCGTCCTCGGAGGGCACGCCCTCGAGGCCGCGCTCGTCCCGGGCCGAGACGCGCCAGCGGAAGGCGCCCTCCCACGGCACCTCGATGCGCGCGGGCGAGGCGGCGACGTCGCGCTGCAGGAGCACGACGTCCGAGCCCATGGGCAGCAGCTCGAGCTGGTAACCCGAGGCGTCGCCCTTCCATCGCAGATCCAGGGGCTCCCCGGGAGTCACGTAGACCGGGTCCTTCCCGGGCCACAGGCCCTGGGCCGGCGCCGCCGGCACGGCCTCGGGCGCGGACGGCGCGCGACCGCTGCGCACGACCGTGCCGTGACCCGGGGCGAGTGTGACCGTGGACTCGCCGCCCTGGACGAAGAAGCGCCCGGCGAGGCAGGTGACGAGCGTCTCCTTGCCCTGGCGCCGCACCACGGCGCGGCCCTGGCCCCGGACCTCGGCCTCCCCGGTCACGACCTTGAGCGCGTCGTGGCCCTGTGCCTCGACGAGCGCGCGGCCGCGCTCGAGGGATGCGGACAGGAGGAACCCGTCGGGGAAGCGGAGGATCGAGCCCGGGCCGAGGGTGAGCGCCATCCAGGGCAGGTCGAGCCGCGCGACCGCGTCGGGTCCGGTGCGGAGGGCGTCCCCGATCTGCAGGGGGCCGCCCTCGACCGCCGCCTGCCACGTGGCTCCCTTCTTCGTGAGCTCGACCTTCCGCTCCACGAGGCTGAGGCGGGCGAGCGAGAGCGCGCCCTGCGCGCTCGTCGCCGCGGGGGCGGCGAGGATCGCGAGGAGCGCGGCCCAGGCCAGGCGTGGCCTAGCCGATGGGCGCATTGGTCACCTCCGCCGCGGGCGGCGCGGACTCCGGGAGCTGGCGCCGAGCCGAGGGGCTGCGGGCCGCGCCCTTCTCCAGGCGTTCCTTCCGGGAGCCGTAGTACTGGTAGCCGTAGTACCCCTTGGTCTTCACGTCCACCGCGTTCAGGACCGCCCCGATGACGTTGGGGGTCACCTTGCGCAGCGCGGCGAGGGCGCGCTTGACCATGGCGCGGTCCACCTTGTTCTGCTGCACGACGAGGACGGTCGCGTCGGCGCACTGGGCCAGCAGCAGGGCGTCGGTCACCGCCGCCACGGGGGGCGAGTCCACGAGCACCCAGCGGTAGTGCCGCTTCAGCTGGGCGAGGGCGGCGGGAAGGTCGGCCCGAGCGAGCAGCGCCGGCGGGTTCGGGGGGAGCGTGCCGGCGGGGATCGCCCAGAGGTTGGGGACGCGGGTCGTCCGCACGAGCCCCGAGAGGTCGACGTTCTTGACGAAGAAGTCCGTGAAGCCCGGCTCGCGGGGCACGTTCAGGCGCAGGTGGAGGTTGGCGCGGCGCAGGTCGCAGTCCACCACCACCACGGTCTCCCCGGAAACCGCGAGGAGCTTGGCCACGTTGAGGAGGGTCGTGGTCTTGCCTTCGCCGGGGGCGGTGCCGGTGATGAGCACCACCTGGCCGGCTTCGCCTCGCCGCGAGAAGAGGAGGGCGGTGCGCAGGTTCTGGTAGGCCTCGGTGGCGAGGGTGGCGTCCTCCTTGCCGTACCGCGGGATCGCCGCGAGGAGCTCCAGATGGAGGTGGCGCTCCACGTCCTCGGCGTCCTTCAGCGTGTTGTCGAGCGCGTCGCGCAGCAGCACGAAGCCGGCGCCCAGCAGCAGGCCGGCGAGGAACGCCACGAGGGCGATCTGGCGCTTGCGCGGCCACACCGGGCTCACCGGAACCACCGCGCGGTCGAGGAGGCGGATGTTGTTGTTCTGGAGCGACGCGGCTATGTTCGTCTCGTTCAGCTTCTGCAGCAGGACCCCGTAGAGCCCGCCCTGGGCGTCCGCCTTCTTCTTGAGCGACTCGAGCTCGGTGAGCTTCTGGCTCTGCTCGGCGGCCCTGCCCTTGTGATCGTCGATCGCCGACCGGAGCTCGGACTCCTTGCGCTGGAGCTGGCGGTACTCGGCGCGCAGGCCCTCCTCGATCTGGGCGACCCGGGCGTCACGGTCCTTGCGCAGCTGCTGCATCTGGACCTGGATCTTCTGGACCTCGGGGTGGCCCTCCTTGTACTTCTCGCGCAGCTTCGCGAGCTCGAGGGTGAGGGACCGGATCTTCCCGTTGATCTCCGAGGCCGCCACGTCGTCCGCCACCTGCGGGATCGCGTCCAGGCCGCGCCCTCGTCGGCGCGCCTCCGCGAACTCGCCGATCTGGGCCTCGAGCTCGATCCGTCGGGCCTGGGCCTGGATGTGGTCCTCGTTGAGCTTGGTGATCGAGGTGGTGATCGCGGAGACGCTGCCCTCGGGCACGAAGAGGTCCTGCCCCTGGTACGTCTTCAGGAGCTTGTTCTGCGCCTCCTGCATCCCGGTCTCGGTCTCGGCCAGCCGCTCGGTGACCCACTTGTAGGCCCGCTTCGCCGCCTCCACCTGTCCCTCGAGGCTGTAGTCCATGTAGACGTCGGACAGCGTGTTGGCCCAGAGCGCCGCGTCCTTGGGGTCGTTGTCGGTGACCCGCACCTCGACCACGTAGGTGTCGGGCACCGGCTCGACCGCCACCGCGGAGAGGAGCAGGCCCACCGGGTCGCCCGCGGCCTGGAAGGCCGGCTGGTCGGTGAGCTTCAGCTTGTTCACCACGCGCTCCGCGATCGCGCGGGAGTGGAGCACGTTGAGCTGGGTGTTGAAGAACTGGCGGTCCCGCATCGGGTTGCCCGTCTGGACGAGGGCGTCGGTGACGCTGAGCGACGTGGGGTTCGGCGGCATCACCTGCAGGAGGGTGCGCGCCTGGTAGCGCGGCACCTGCAGCTCCCCGGCGAGGATGCCGAGGCCGAGGCCGCCGATCGCGGCGGCGGCGAGGAGGATGCGCCGACGCCAGAGCAGCTCCGCGTAGTACCGGACCTCGAAGTCCCGCGGAGCGCCGCCGGGGTCGACGTCTCCCGGCCGGGATACGTAGACGCTGGTGCTCACAGCCGGCGGGCCCTGACCACCACCTCGTCGCCCGGCGCGAGCTGGACGTCTTCCGCCTTGCCGTCGCGAACGGCCCCGAGGTCGACCTCTGTCTCGCCGCTCTTGCGCCGCACGAGGACGTGCTCGCTGCCGTTGCGGAGCATCCCTCCCGCCGCCTCGACGGCCCGGCCCAGGGTCGGCGCGTCCTCGAACGCGTGCCGGCCCGGCCGCTTGACGGCGCCGCTCACCGTGACCCAGAGCTGGATCCCGGCGGTGATCACGTCCCCGGCGAGGAGGGGCAGGCCGAGCTGCTGGAGCTCCTCCGGCGTCGGGCTCGTCCCCGCGAAGCGGAAGCGCACCGCGTGCGCGCCGTCCGCGAACGCCCCCGCCGATCTCTCGACGGCCACCTCGCCCGAGGCGCCGTCCTGGAAGCCGCCGGCGTCGAGCAGCGCGTCCACCAGGCGCGTGCCGCTGCGAAGGGGCTTTCGTCCCGGGCGGTGTACCGCGCCCAGCACCCAGACGAACTGGCTCTGGTACTCCCTCACGCGGACCGCGACGCGAGGCGAGGCGAGGTCCTCGCCGGCGAGCAGGGGCGCCAACCGGGAGGCGATCTCGCCGGTCGTGAGCCCTCGCACCTCCACCTGGCCCGCCCGGGGAAGCCACACGCTCCCCGTGGTCTGCACGGTGGGGAGCCGCGAGAGGTCCGGCCGGCCGTCCACCACCACCTCGAGCACGTCGCCCGGACCGACGCGGTACGGGAAGGGCGCGTCGGCGGCCGCGGCCTGCGCCAGCAGCAGCAGAGCGACGGCGGCAACGGGGCTCATCGGGGAGCGGCGCCGATGATGTTCCACTCCACCTGGAAGTAGAACGCGTCGGCGTTGGTGTCGAAGTTGTCGAGGTTGGACCGGCGGTCCTCGCTGCGATAGGCGCCGCTCAGGAAGAGGTTCGGCCGCACTGGGCGCCGCAGACCGACGTACCAGCCGAGGATGCGGTCCTCGCGCGGCTGGCCGATCGCGCTCGCCACGGTGCGGTAGTCGTTCCACTGGTAGCCGAGCCCGCCCCGCAGCTGGAGCCGGGCGGGCAACGGCACCTGCAGGGTGCCCTGCAGGCCGGTGGAGACGTAGAAGGCGTTCTCCTCGAAGGCGGAGACCGGGGTCGATCGGCTCGCGTAGACGGCCAGGATCGAGTCGCGGCCGATCTGGCGCGAGAGCGCCGCCCCCAGCGTGATGCCCGAGTAGCTCGTCCCGCCCGGACCGGCGTTCGGGCTGTCCTGGCTCCGGTAGCCGACGCTCAGCTCGCCGCTCAGGAGGGGCAGGATGTCCCCGGTCAGGGCGAGCCGTCCCGAGTGCGCCGTGGCCTCGGCCTCCGGCCGCTCGTCGGGCCGCGGCACCGTGTCGTACACGTACGAGGCCACCGCCTTGAGGCTCGGGGTCACCTCGTACCCGAAGCCCGCGGAGGCGGCCCGGGTGTCGTAGCCGAAGAAGGTCGACGTCTCCTGGAACTGGACCGTCCCGAGGGCGCCGCCGAGCTCGACGCTCAGCCGCGGGCCGACCATGATGCTCGCGTTCGCGTTGGCGTCGTTCCGGCGGAAGTGGCCGAGCCCGAAGAAGTACTCCCCCCCGGGGTCCACCACCCGCGTGTCGAGGACGCCACTGCGGAAGCGGTCCTCGGCGCGAATCGTCACCCGGGCGCCGACGGGGAGATCGAGCCGGGCGCCGATCGCCTGGCTGCTGCTGTTGACGTCCGCGTAGGTGGCGAAGGCGCGGAAGACCGGGGCGTAGTCGACAGTGAAGTGGCCCTCGCCGACCGGCGCCACCGCCGCGACGCGCGGCTGCACCTCGAGGTAGCGGTCCTTCGTCGGCACCGCAGTGCTCTCGACGAAGGTGTCGGCGTCCACGTAGCGCGCGTCCGCCGCGGCGCGCACGCGGAAGGGGCCCACCGCGACGCCCGTGTCCTGTGCCGGCTCGATGACCTCCGGCAGCGGTACCGACTCCTCCTTCGGCGCCTCGAGGGCGCCGGTCGGGAAGAGCCGAGGATAGAGCTCGGAGACCTGGCCGGTCGTCGCGGTCTGGGCATCGGGTGCGGTGAAGAGCCGCCGGGCCAGCTCCGCCGTGTCGGTCGTCGGTGCGACGGCCGTCGATGGAGTCGCCGCGGGCGGAGTCGCGGCCGGCAGGGCCGCGGCGGAGGTGGGCACCGGGACAGCGAGCGCGGGCGCCGAGACGACCGGCGGTGACGCCGAGACGACCGGCGGTGGCGCCGAGACGAGTGGTGGCGGCGCCGGGGCGACCGGTGCGGGCCCGGGCGCGACCGGCTCCGGCGCTGCTCGTGCGACCCGATCCGGCTCCGCCTGGGTGGCGGCCGCGCGAAACACCAGGAGCAGTCCGTGCGAATCGCGGACCACGTCCACCGACACCTCGGGGGGCACGTGCAGGAGCACGCTGACCTCGGACGCACCGGCCGCGATTTCGAGACGATCGAGCTTCGCCGGGGTGGCGGCGAGCCTGGCAGAGTCGTAGCTATCCGAAGGCGTCCACGCGAAGCGCCGTCCGCCGGCGAAGCGCAGGCCGAGGTCGGCGTCCATGATGGAGACGCGCGCGACGTCGCCCTCGCGGTGGATCGCCACCATGCCGGGGGTGCCGGACACCAGCACCCGGACTGCCAGACGCGAGTCCAGGGTGGTCAGGCTGACCGACTCCACACGCGCAGAGGCGACGGTGAGGAAGAGAGCCGCCAGCAGGCTCATGACGCCAGGCCTCCGTGCCGACCCCGATGCTCAGAGGTGCGCTTCGTCTTCGTCGGCCGCGTGTTCCCGGACATGTGCCCTCGCCGGATACAAGCAAAGCAAGGAACGTGCCTCGTGTCCGCCCCTCCGTCCGCGCGGAAAGCACGGCAGAGACCCACGCTCATCACCGTCGCCCCCGGCCATGTCCCTCCCGCCTGTCCGCAAACCAGACAGGCTAAGCAACCCACACCTCGATCGGCCACACGCGGCACGAAGCGTGTGTCAATCGCGGCCGAGTGTAACGCTTGAAGAAAACAGATGCAAGTGCCTCTTGAGGCGTGAGAATCTGATCTAGAGCGTGTCGGACGACCACGCCGCCAGCCGGGCACGAGTTGTGCCGAGGATGTCTGCTAGCGCTGTCTGCTAGACTGCGGGGGGCGCGGGAGGAACGCGGCGATGGGAAGCCTGCCGAGCATGATGCCGCGCCTGCGGCCGGGCTCGGTGCGAATAGGTCGAATCGACCGACTGGGGTGGAGGGCGGGCACGTGCTTCGACGCCTACGGCCTGCGCGTCGGGGTACGCACGAACACTCCTGCGCTCCTCGATCGACTGGCCCCTCACCTCCCGCCGGGCTGGCGGGCCTCTGCGTCGCCGGTCGTGGACCAGATCTTCTCGGTCTGGGTCGACCCCGGTGGCGGCGGCGCCCGCCGCCCGAGCCGCGTCTATGCGGGCGAAAGCCGCCGCGCGCGCACCGCGGATCTCGCCCACGCCTTCGCGGTTCTGGAATCCGAGATCCGGCAGTGCGTCGCCGCCGGCGCGGAGCACCGGACGTTCGTGCACGCCGGCGTCGTCGGCTGGCGCGGACGGGCGATCGTGGTCCCGGGCCGGAGCCGCAGCGGCAAGACGACGCTAGTGGCCGAGCTGGTGAAGGCGGGCGCCCTCTACCTGTCGGACGAGTTCGCGGTTCTCGACGGGCGCGGCCGTGTGCACCCCTTTGCCAAGCCGCTCTCGATCCGCGGGGCGGGCGGGTGCGACGTGCACGTGCAGTCGCGTCGCCCGGAGGAGCTGGGCGGCTCCTGCGCGACGCGACCTTTCCCGGTGGGGCTCGTCGTGCTCGCGGAGCACCGGCCGGGCGCGGTCTGGCGGCCGGAGCGCCTCACCCCGGGCCGGGCCGTGCTCGAGATGCTCGCCCACACCGTCCCGGCCCGCCTGCGGCCGGAGGCCTCGCTCGTGGCGCTCGAGCGCGCCGTGGCGAGGGCCACGGTGCTCAGGGGCGTGCGGGGCGAGGCTCGCGAGGTGGCCGCGCTCCTGCTGCGGTCCGTCGAGGACGAGGGACCGGTCTCCCGGCGTGGGACGGGAGAGAGGGGGACGACATGAAGCCTGTGGCGCGCCGCGACGGACTCCTGACCCGCGAGCTCAAGGACGAGCTGCTGGTCTACGAACGGGACGAGCACCGGGCCCACTGTCTCAACCGCACCGCGGCCGTGGTGTTCCGCCACGCCGACGGGACAAGGACCGTCTCCGACCTCGCGCTCCTCCTCGCACCCGAGGGCGACCGGGCCGCGGGTGAGTCGGTCGTGGCCGAGGCTCTCGCCCGACTGGCCGAGGCCGGGCTTCTCGAAAGCGGGCCGGCGGCGCCCGGCTGGTCGCGCCGGGAGGTGGTCCGCCGCGTCGGCATCGGGGCGGCCATCCTGCTGCCGGTGGTCGCCTCGGTCGTCGCCCCCACTCCGGCCGAAGCCGCGGCTACGTGCGCGATCAGCTGCGCGACCAAGCCGGACGGCACCCCCTGCACGTGCTTTAGTGCCAACCCATGCACCGCCACCTGCGTCACGAATTCCTGCTCGGACGGTGGCGGCTGCTGAGTGACGCCGTCGCCGGCGCCGGGCCCCACCCAGGCGAGTGACGCCCCCTACCGCTGACCGCATCACCGGCGTATACTGTGCGCCATAGCCCTTCGACGGCGGGCTTGTTATCGACCCGGATCCCTCCCGGGGGCGAGGAGTCTGGAGGCGGACCCATGGCCAGCCGCATTCTACGGGCGTCGCTCCTGGCTGTTCTCTCGAGCGCCCTGGCAGGCGTCGCGACCGCGAACGATCCGATCGACCTCGGCACGCTGCCGGGATACACAGCCAGCCGAGCCAAGGATATCAACGAACGAGGCGACATCGTGGGCCAGACGGTGCGCCCCGGCGCCGAACCCGTCGAGCAGGCCGTGCTCTGGGACCGCACGCGCAAAGGCCGCTACGTCCTCGAACTCCTTCCGGCGCTACCCGGTCTCGTCCGGGGCGACGCTCGAGGCTTCGCCAACGAGCGCGCGCCCATCGGCTTCTCCTACCTGATCGGTCCGGGCTTCTCCATATTTCGCGCCGTCGTCTGGCGCGAGGATCCGTCCGGGGAGCACGTCCCGCTCGACCTCATGCCCCCCCCGGGCTTGACCGACGCCGCCGCCCTGGCGGCCAACGCGCGAGGCCAGGTCGCGGGCGAGGCGACGAACCCTCTTGAGGTGATCAACGGCTCGACGGTTCGGCATGCCGTTCTCTGGCAGCCCCTGCACGGCGATCCCAACCGAGCCGACGATACGCCCGAGTACGAGGTCTGCGACCTCGGGGTCCCCGACGGCTTCGACACCAGCGGCGCTTCCGGCATCAACGGAACTGGAGACGTCGTAGGCACCGCACGGCGTCTCGAGAGCGACGGCAGCGGTGGGCTCCTCCTGCGCGCCGCCGTGGTCGTCTGGCGCAACCCCTGGCGGCACCACCGGCGCTGCGACAGCGATCCGATCGTGCTGCCGTCCCGGCCGGAGCTGCCCTTCAATCAGAACCCGGCGATCAACGACCGGGGCGATGTCGTCGCCCAGGCCGACCGGCGCGTGACGGGTCAGCCCGTCGTGAGCCGTCCGCTCCTCTGGAGGCGCTCCGACGGGGACTACGCCGAGCCTGTCGAGCTTCCGATTCCCGAGGGCTTCACGGACGCCTTCGCCACGGACGTGAACGCGAGCGGGCGCGTGCTCGGCACGGCCATGGTCCGCTCGTCGACCGGCGCCACCCTTGCGTCACGGGCGGTCGTCTGGCGGCGGTGTCACCGACGTGACCAGGACGTCTCACTGCTCGCCAACCCGCCCGGTACCACCCTCGCGGTGGGTGCGCACCTCAACGATCGCGGCGACGCCGTGGGCAGTGCGCCTCTCCCGTTGCCCGGCTCGTCCGGCGGCCTGCTCTGGCGTGGCGCCACTTCGGGGCGGGGACACGGCGGGGACGACGACGACGGGGACGACGATCACCGGAAAGACCATCGAAGCGACACCCGGCAACCCGACGAAGACCGCTGACCGACGCAAGAGGGCGGTCAGGCAAGCGCGAAGAAGCCGGGGGGCCTCCGGCCAGGACTAGGCGAAGGCCGAGCCGCCCTCGTCTCCGTCCTTCCGCGACTCGTCCAGAATGCGGCAGCCCTCCAGGAGGAGGTGCTCGACGCTCTGGGCGAGCGGCGCGCCCGGACCAGGGTCGCCCGGGGTGAACTTGAAGCTGCCCTTCTCCCACGCGAGGAAGGCATAGACACCGTCGGCGCCCGACGCCGTCCCCGCGGCGGCGGAGATGATGTCGCCCTCGCGGAAGCCCATCATCGTCGCCGTGTTCGCCCCGTCCTCGGCGTGAGCCCTGAAGAGGCCGGTGAGCCGGCCCTGGGCGCACATCTGGAGGAGCGCGGGGGCGCCGAAGACCTCGATCCGGCCCTGGAAGGCGCCGGCGACCTCGGTCGTCCCCGGCTTGTGCTCGCCCGAGGCGGAGAGGTCGGAGTACCGGGTCATGAGCAGCTGTATCCGCATCAGCAGCTCGCGGATCGGCATGTTCTTGGAGAGGAAGTCGTCGGCGCCGATCTGCAGGGCCCGATAGCGCTCCTTGTACTTGTCCGAGCCCGAGATGAAGAGGAGGGGCTTGCGGGCGAGCAGCGGATGGTTCCGCACACGCCGGCAAAACTCGAAGCCGTCCACCTCGGGCATTGAGATGTCGGCGAGGATCATCCAGGGGCGGTTCTGCACGGCGAGCTGCCAGGCCGCCGAGCCGTCCGCCGCCTCGTAGATCGAGAAGCCCTGCGCGGCGAGGGGCATGGCGAGGTACTTGCGGAACGCGGCGTCCTCGTCCGCGATCAGCACCGTCCGCAGCATCGGCGGCACGGTGTTGAAGTCGGGCATGTCTTCCTCGACGTAGCCGCCCCGCTGGGCGCCCGGGATCGGAAGCGGCGGGGGGATCTCGTCGGCGAGCTCGCGGATCTGGTTGGCGTGCACCCAGCCCTCGAGGCCGGGGTGCCACACCTTCGTGTTCTCGGGGATCGAGGTGAGGACGAGGTCGATGAGGTTCTCGACGTCGATCGGGCCCCGTTGCGCTGCCGTCGAGGAGGTACAGCCACTGGTCCTTTCGCAGGCCGTCGCCTTTGGGGAGCGGCTCCGCGGGCGCGGCCGGCTTCGGAGGCGCCGGCGCCGCCGGCTTCTCCGGCTGGCGCTCCGGCTCGCGGAACACCGGCGGCTCGGCCGCCGGTGGCCTCGGCGCCTCGAACTTCGCTCCAGCCGGGATCGGGGGCGGCACGTTCATGGCCGCCGGCGCGGCGGGCGGAGCCGCCTTCACCGGGGGAGCACTTGGGATGACGACAGGCTGCGGCTTCATCAGCACCGTCTCCGCGGGGGAGCCGGTGGCGGGCGGCTTCGGCGCGGGCGGGGCGGGGATCACGACCGGGGGCGGCGTCGTGGGCGGCGCCGCCGCTTTCTGCCTGGCGATGACGATCGTCGTCGCCATCTCGTCCTTGGTCAGCAGCGGAGCTTCCGGTGCTGCTGGCCGGGCCGGCGCCGGCGGGGCCGCGGGAGGAGGAGCCACCGTCGCCTGCGGCGGTCGCGCCGTCACGACCGGAGGAACGGCCGGCGGGATCGTCGGCGGCGGCGGAGCTGGACGAGCGGGTGCCGGCGACGGCTCCTCCACGGGCGGCGGAACGACCGGTGCGGCCGGCCGGGTCGGAGGCGGCTGCGGTGTCGCCGCCGGCGGCGCGGCCGGCCGTGGCGCGGCCACCGTCGGGGGCTCGGGTGGGGGTGTCGGCGGAGCGGTGGGGGGCGCGGGTGCGAGCGACGCGGGGGCCGGGTTGGGGGGCCGGGGTGCCGGAGGCGGGGTCGGAGGTGGCGCAGTCGCCACTGGCGGGGCGGTCGGCTTCACTGCGGAGGGCGCGACCGACGGCGGCGGCAGATCCTCCGGCTGGACCTTGAGCGTCGCGTGCTGGACGCGAACCGTCACCTTCACGGACGGGTCGGGCGGCTCCGGCGCGGCGGCGGCCACCTCGATGCCCTCGGCCACGGCCGTGGCGGCCGTGTCACTCTCGCCGTAGTAGCGCGACAGCCACTGGAAGAGCTGCTTCGTGATGCCCTTCAGCGTCTCCTCGACGCCCATGCCCTTGAACGCCACCGCCTCGAAGTAGGGCAGGTTGCGCGGGTTGAGCCGCGCGTTGAGGACGGACACGGGCAGCGCCGTCGGCAGGTCGCGCTTGTTGTACTGGATGACCTGCGGGATCGTCGGGTCGATCTCGTTCACCAGCAGGTTCTGGCGCAGGCTCCGCTGGCTCTCCGCGTTCGCGTCGAGCATCGCGGCCTGGCTGTCCGCGACGAACACCACCGCGTCGCAGCCCTTCAGCACCATCCGCCGCGTGGACTCGTAGAAGACCTGCCCCGGCACGGTGTAGATCTGCATGCGGGTGCGCATCCCGCGGATCGTCCCGAGCTCGATAGGGAGGAAGTCGAAGAAGAGGGTGCGGTCGGTCTGGGTGGCGAGCGACACCAGCTTGCCCTTCGACTTGAAGGACAGGTTGTCGTGGATCCACTGGAGGTTGGTGGTCTTCCCGCACAGGCCCGGCCCGTAGTAGACGAGCTTGGCCGTGACCTCCTTCGTCGCGTGGTTGAAGAGCGCCATCGCCTAGAGGCCGCCCCCCGGGCTCGTCCCCGACGCCGGCGGCTGCGGCGGCAGGATCGGCGGGCCGATGGGCGGCTCCAGGCGGCTGGGCGGGTGGCTGGGCGGCTGGGTCGCCCCCGTGCCGGCCGCCACCTGCGTCGGCAAAGCGGTCGGCGTCTCGTCGAAGGGCACCTGGTCGCCGCAGAGGGCCGCGATCAGGCGGCGGTGCTGCTCACGAACGAACCCGATCGCGTCGAGCGCCCGGCTGCGCGCGACCGGCCCGTCCGGGCCCGGGTCGAAGCCGAGGCGCCTGAGCGTCGCCACGTAGTCCAGGGGCTCGCTCTTCTTCCTCTCGATGCGCACCCGCTCGAGAGTGGCGCCGTCGCCGAGTGTCAGCACGAGCGTGTGCCGGCCCGCCGCGAAGGTCTGGCTCAGGATGGGCCGCCACCCCGTTCCCGGGCCGGGGCACACCACTGCCTTGCGGCAGCCGTCCGCCAGCCAGCGCTGGCCCGCGCCCGGCGAGACGAAGCCACTGACGGAGTAGAGGCCCGCCTCGGGCAGCTCGAACGCGACGATGGCGCGCAGACCCGAGTGGGTGGCGCGCAGCGTCATGACGTCGAGGCCCGTGGCCTTCGCGCGGTCCTCGATGGCCTGCGCGGGCGCCTCGATCTGGAACTGGTCGCCCGTGATCTCGATCGGCGTCGCCGCCGGGGGCAGCTCGTACTCGACGTCGATCGCCTTGAGCGCGGTCACCGCGAGGTCCTGGCTGGTGGTCACGGCGGTCGGCTTCCAGCCGCCCGGAGGCTCGATCGAGTTGACGCAGGGAGGCGCGATCTCGACCTGGCTGAGCGTGCAGCCGACGGGCAGGAGGAACTGGGCCGTGTAGGCGCCCGGGTCGAGGTGAGTCGATCCCGCGAACACCCAGCCGGTCTCGGTGGCCGGCCGCAGGGTGAAGGATCGGATCGCCTTCCCGCCCGCCATCGGCAGGATCTCGGCGGTCGCGGACGTTCCCGGCTGGCCCGCGAGCCTGGCTCGCAGCTGGTAGTCGCCCGGCTGAGCCACGGCCACGGCGTAGGACACCTCGGCCGGTCCCGCCGAGGCGGTCAGGACCGGACGGCCACCCTCCTCGCGCGCGACCGCCCCCTCCTCCCGGAAGTACCGGTCCGCCGGGTAGGAGAGGCTGTCGCGCCACGCCAGGGTCGCGAAGACCTGGGAAGCCTGCGTGCTGGCGCGGACCGCGTCGGTCATGTCCAGCGAGCGCAGCAGCATCCGCGCCCAGAGAGCGTGAGTCACCGGCGTCGAGCGCGGGTCTCCGAAGAGCGGTACCAGGGCTGCCACTCCCACCACCGCCGCGAGGACGAGCGTCTTCAGCCTGCCCCTCATGGACCCCTCCACTCGTCTGGAAAGCAAGACGAGGGCCAGCGGTTTCCCATGATTGTAGACCACCCGGGAAGGGGCCGGCGGCCGGTTTTCGGACTGGCCTGACGCCCGGCTGGACGGGACGGCCGGCCCGTGGACAATAAGTGACCGCTTTGGCGTACCGGCGGGCGGCACGGGCGTTGCTTGATACGCCGACCGGAGGTGACTTTGGAGTCGGGCGCGTCTCAATTCGTCGCCTTCTTTCTGGGCCTGGCCATCACCGCGGGAGTCCTGGTGCCCATCGTCCTGCGCCTGCGCAATGCCGTCGGCGAGGCGCGCGCTTCCAAGGCCTCCGCCGGCCAGGGGGTCTCGCAGCTCAAGAAGGCCAACGCCGTGCTCGAGGAGGACCTCCGCTTCCTCACCCAGTTCCTGAAGGACTACCCGCGCCTCGCCCGCGAGCTCTACAGCGGTCTCACCGAGCGCCAGATCCCCGGCACCCTGCTGAGCATCATCCAGAAGAGCCTCGACCCGCAGCAGATCGCGGTCCTGGTGACGCGCGCGGATGGCAAGGCCGAAAAGGCCCGGCCGCCGCGGCTGGTGGTGGCCGCGGCCTACCCGGACGGCGCGGCGGTCAAGGTGGGGACCGAGGTGCCGCTCGACACGGGCGAGATCGGCTTCGCCGCCGAGTCCCAGATCGACGTGAACCGCCAGGACCTGCAGGCCGAGACCGCCCAGAGCCGGATCAAGCCGGGCCCGGGGCTGCCGGGAATGCCGCCGCCGGACCTCATCGCCCCCCTGGTCTTCGACCAGGAAACGCTCGGCGTCATCGTGGTCGCGAAGCCGCGGAAGAGCGGCGACCCCAAGGCGGCCCTCCGGCTCGTGGCCCAGACCGGAGCGCAGGTGCTCCACACCGCCAACCAGGTGAGCCGGATGAAGATCACGGCGGAGATGGACGGGCTCACCCGGATCTACAACAAGAAGCACATGGAGCAGGCGCTGAACGAGCTCGTCTACCGCGCGGCGTGCGCCGCGTACGACCAGCGCTCGGCGGGGCAGGCGCCCGCGCAGGTCGCTCTCGGTCTTCCTGTTCGACATCGACAACTTCAAGAACTACAACGACACGAACGGCCACCTCGCCGGCGACAAGCTGCTGCAGGAGCTGGCGGGCATGGTCAACAAGAGCGTGCGCAAGGACGACATCTTCGGCCGCTTCGGGGGCGAGGAGTTCCTGCTCGTGCTGCCCCACACGAACGCCACCCAGGGCATGGCGGCGGCGGAGAAGATCCGCAACCTCCTCGCCAGCCACCCCTTCCCCTTCGCGGAGAAGCAGCCTCTCGGGCGCATCAGCGTCAGCGGCGGGGTGGCCGAGTACCCGGTCCACGGGCTCGACGCGGCGGGGCTCCTCCACGCGGCGGACGAGGCGCTCTACGAGGCCAAGCGCGGCGGGCGCAACCGCGTGCTCCCGGCGAAGGCGGCCGCCGGCGCCGCCGCGCGGGCCTCGACCCCCGACTCCGGGACGGCGCGGCCGTGACCCTCGCTCCCCACCCCGACGACGAGGGCCACGCTCCTCGAGGCCCCCGTCCCCTACCGGGAGCGGGTCGAGGACCTGCGCCAGGTGCTCGCCCACCACGGCAGCCTGGGCCTCCTCCTGATCGACACGTCCTCGCTCGCCCAGATCGAGCACCAGTACGGCACGTCGGCGTTCGAGAAGGTCATGGGCATGGCCCGCGACCTCGTCCTCGAGCTGAAGGGCCACGAGGTCCGCCACGAGGACATCATCTGCATCAACGACCGGGGCGGCGACGCCTTCCTGGTGTTCTTCTCCCCGAAGCGCCGCGAGGGCCCGCTGAAGATGGCCGACCTCAAGGCGGCGGCGGACCGCGTGGAGGGGCACCTCAACCGCAAGCTGGTGCGCCTCGCCAGCCCCTACCTCGGCACCCTCCGCCGGGTCACGGTGGGCTTCGCCCTCGCGTTCTTCAACCCGCTCGTCATGCCGGAGCGGCTCGTCTCCCGCCTCGTGGAGGAGGCGTGGTCCTGCGTCCACGTGCAGCGCGCCCAGCGCGACCTGCAGAACCGCTGCGACCTGCAGGAGGTGCTCCTGGCCGACCAGCTCAGCACGGTCTTCCAGCCGATCGTCGACCTGCGGACGCCGCCAGGTGCTGGGCTACGAGGCGCTCTCGCGCGGGCCCGCGGGCAGCGTCTACCAGATGCCGCTGCGCCTGTTCGAGATGGCGGAGGAGGCGGACCTCGTGTTCGAGCTGGACAGGAAGTGCCGCCGCCGGGCGCTCGCCGCCGCGATCTCCCTGCCCGTCGCGGGCGAAGCTGTTCGTGAACGTGTTCCCCTCGGCGATGTACGACCCCGAGTTCCAGGGCGAGGCCCTCGTCCGTCTCGCCGAGGACCAGGGCCTGAGCCCCGACCGGGTCGTGCTCGAGATCACCGAGAAGTCGGCCATCGAGAACTACGACCTCTTCGCGGAGGCGCTCGCCGAGCTCACCCGCTTCGGCTTCTCGATCGCGGTCGACGACGTGGGGGCGGGCTACTCCGGGCTCGAGAAGATCGCCCACCTCAACCCGCGCTACCTGAAGTTCGACCGCGAGCTCATCCGCAACATCGACTCGAGCTACATCCGCCGCGAGATGACGCGCGCGCTCAAGGCCTTCGCCGACCGGATCGGGTCCACGATCATCGCCGAGGGGATCGAGCGCGACGGCGAGCTGCGGACGCTGCTCGAGCTCGGCATCGAGTACGGCCAGGGGTTCCTGCTCGGCCGCCCCGCCGCCGCGTTCCTGCCCCCCGCCCTCGCCTCGACGGTCGCCGCCGCCAGCTGAAGACGCGGGCGTACAATCGCGCCGGTGCGCCCCCCGGCCGAGCCCGGCCTCCCCGCGAGCCTCGCCCTCGGCGTTCTCGTCGCGATCGCCGTCCTCGCGCCCTGGCCGTTCGGCGCCGTCCTGCCCGGGGCCGCTCTTCGCCGTGGCCGCCGTCTCGCTCCTCGCCGGAGCGCTCGCCCTCGCCGTCGGCGCCTGGCGCGGGCGGCGTCGCGCTTCCCGCGGTGCCGCTCTGGCCGCTCGCGGGCTTCGCGGCGCTCGCCCTCCTGCAGCTCGTGCCGCTGCCCGACGCCCTCCACGCGCTCCTCGCGCCGGGATCGCACGCGGTGTGGCATCCCGCGGCGCCCGAGGTGACGGCGGTGCTGGGGACGGCGGCGCGCCCCGTCTCGGTGGACCCCGACTCGACGCTGCGCGGCGTGGCGCTCGCGGGAGGGCTCGCCCTCCTCGCCCTGCTCGCGGCGCCGGCCCTCTCGCGGCCCGACCGCGCCGTGCGCGCGGTGGCGGTGGTGGGCGCCTTCGGGTTCGCCCTCTCCGCCTACGCGATCTTCGCCCGGGCCCGCTTCGGCGCGCTGCTCTACGGGACGATCGCCGTCCCGACCGTGAGCCCCTTCGGCCCCTTCGTGAGCAAGAACCACTTCGCCGGCTGGGTCGCGATGGCCACGCTGCTCGTCGCCGGCCTCGCCCTCGGCCTCGCCGACCGCGCCCGCGGCCGCGGCGGCGACTGGACGGCCGACCCGCGCGCGGGCGCCGTCATCCTCGCGATCGTGGCCGCTCTCGCCATGGCGCTGGCCGGGCTCGCCTCGCTGTCGCGCGGGGGCGCCTTCGCTCTCGCCGTGGGCGGCGCCTGCCTCGTCGCCCTGCGCCTCTTCCGCGGGGAAAGCCGGCGGCCATGGTCCTGCCCCTCGTCCTCGCCGGCGTCCTGGGATCGATCCTGGTGGCGCTCGTGCCGCCCGAAGCCCACGAGCGGGTGCGCACGCTGAGCGGCGCTTCCTTCCGCCTCGACACCTGGCGCGACTCGCTCCGCCTCGCGGCGTCGAGCCCCGTTGCTCGGCCACGGCCTGGGCGCCTTCCACGACGCCTACCCGCGCTTCAAGCGCGGCCACGGCGTCGTCCGCGTCGAGCACGCCGAGAACGACTACGTCGAGACCCTGGCCGAGACGGGCGGTCTCGGCCTCGGCCTCGCCCTCGCGGGCCTCGCGCTCGTCCTCGCCGCCGCGGCGAGGGGCGTCGCCAGGGGACCCGACCGCACCGTGCGCGGGATCGGCGCCGGCGCCCTCGCCGCGCTCGCCGCGCTCGCCGTCCACTCGGCGGTGGACTTCAACCTCCGCATCCCGTCGAACGCCGCGCTCGCCGCGCTCGCCGCCGCCGCCGCCGCCGGCGCCGCCGGCGTGCGGTCCCGTCCGCTGTCCCGGGCCGGCGCGCTGGGCCTCGCCGCCGTCGCGCTGGCGCTCGCTCCTGGCCACGGCGTCCCTGCCGGACCGACCGTGGCTCGTGCCGCGGCAGGAAGCGGTCCAGGCCGCCGCCTCCGGCCGTGCCCGCCGTCCGGCGGCTGAGGCTCGAGCGGGCCGAGGCGGCCCTCGTCCGGCTCCTCGGGCGGCGCCCCGCGCAGGCGGAGTCGTGGCTCCTCCTGGCCGGCACGCGGCGAGCACTCGGCGACGCGACCGCGGGGGCGGCCCTCGCCCGGCACGCCGCCTGGCTCGACCCGGGGCGGCCCGGGCTCGCCGAGGCCGCGGGCACGCCTCGGCGCCGCCCGGCGGGACCGCCTTGACCGCGAGCGCCGGGGTCGGATAGCGTCTGCCTCGCCGCTCATGACCAACTGGAAGAGCCGCTGGCGGTCCCTCGTCGGGCTCGCACGTCGCGACGTCGGGCCGCCGGCTCCGCCGCCGGCAGCTCCGGCTCCGCCGCCGGCCCCGGCTGAAGCCGCCGACGCCTCCCGTCGCGGAGCCGCTCGGACGCTCCCGCGCCGGAGAGGCCGCCCGCTGCGCCTCCCTCCCGCGAGGTCCAGCTCGAGGAGGAGATCCGCACGCTGCGCACCGAGCGTCGCGCGGCTCGAGGAAGCGCTCGCCCGCGAGCGCGCGGCCCGCGTGCGCTCGGAGGAGGAGATCCGCGCCCTCGCCGACCAGGACCCGCTCACCGGGCTCGCGAGCGCCCGCCGCCTCGGCGACCGCCTGGCGGTGGCGGTCATCCACGCGCAGCGCTACCGCCAGAAGCTCGCCGTCGTCCAGCTCGGCCTCGACCGCTTCGCCAAGGTGAACGACCGGCTCGGCCGCAGCCACGGGGACGATCTCCTGCGCAGCGTCGCCCTCGCCCTCGAGAGCACCCTGCGGCAGGGCGACACGATCGCGCGCATCTCCGGCGACGTGTTCACCCTCCTCCTTCCCGGCATCAAGCGGGACGAGGACGTGACGGTCGTCGCGGACAAGCTGCGCCTCGCGCTGCGCAGCCCCTTCAGCATCGGCGGCCACGACCTCCTCGTGACCGCGAGCCTCGGGATCGCGCTCTTCCCGGACGACGGGCCGGACACCGAGTCGCTCCTCCAGAGCGCGACGGTGTCGATGCAGCGGGCCAAGGAGAAGGGCGGCGACGCCTGGGACGTGCACGCCCCGCGCTCGCGCGCCCTCGCCGCCGAGCGGCAGGCGAAGGAGACCGCGCTGCGGCGGGCCCTCGTGCAGGGAGAGCTGGAGCTCTACTGGCAGCCCGTCGTCGAGTGCGAGACCGGCGCCATCGTGGGCCTCGAGTCGCTCCTGCGGTGGCGCCGCGACCAGGGGCTGGAGAGCGCGGCCGACTTCGTCTCCCTCGCCGACGTGAGCGGGCTCGCGGTGCCGCTCGGGCAGTGGACGCTGCGCGCCGCCTGCGTGCAGGGACGGAAGTGGCACGAAGCGGGCCACCGCGGCCTCGTCGTGTCCGTCAACGTCTCCGCGCGCCAGCTCTCCCACGCCGCCCTCGTCAAGCTCGTGCGGCGCGTGCTCGACGAGACCGGGCTCCCTCCCGAGAGCCTCGAGCTCGAGGTCTCGGAGGTGGAGCTCGTGCGCGGCCCCGAGCTCGCCATCGAGCGGCTCACCGAGCTGCGGCGGCTCGGGGTGCGCATCGCCCTCGACGACTTCGGCACCGGCGAGAGCCGCCTGGCCCACCTCTACCGCTACCCGATCGACACCCTCAAGATCGACGGCTCCGTGGTGAAGGACGCCGCCGTCAACCGGGACCACGAGGCGGTGATCACCGCCGCCGTCGCCCTCGCGCGCTCGCGGCGGCTCAAGGTGGTGGCGGAGGGCGTCGAGACCGAGGAGCAGCGCGTCCACCTCGTCCGCTGGCAGTGCGACCGCATGCAGGGCAACCTCTGCGGTCCCCCGGCCACCGCCGCCGAGACCGAGGGGCTCCTCCTGCGCCAGCGGCGCGCGACCCACGAGATGAGCGAGCCCGGGGCCGAAGAGCCCCGACGGCTGCTCTAGCGCCCCGCCGCCCCTGCCCTCGTGCCGGCGGCGACCCGGCTCCTCCGGGCCGACCGCGCGCTTGCCTGTTCGGCGATACTTGGGGCGTGACGAAGGCAGGCAGGGAAGCCCGGGCGTGAGCGAGGAGCAGCGGAACGGCGACGCTGGCCCTCCGATCAGCGAGGCGGGCTGGTACCTGGAGACCGTCGCCGAGGGCGGCACGCTCCGGCGCCTCCGGATCCACACCCTGCCCTTCCGCGTCGGCCGCCGCCAGGGCCTCGAGCTGGTCCTGCCCGCCGACTCCGTCTCCAAGGCCCACGCCGAGATCTACGCCCGCGGGTCGGGCCTGCGGCTGCGGGACCTCGGCAGCAAGAACGGCACCTTCCTGAACCGGAAGCTCGTCGAGGACGACGCCCTCGTCGAGGGCGACGTGCTCCACTTCGCCGACTTCGAGTTCCGTCTCGGCCGCTCCGACGTGGCGGACGTCGTCCCCGCCGCCGGCCAGCGAGGAACGGCCCACGACCGTCGCCAACACGGGCCCGCGGCCGCACCGCTTCGAGAAGGGCACCCGCGAGCTGCGCGAGCTGCTGCGCGACGGTCAGGTGACGATGGTCTTCCAGCCGATCGTCCTCCTGTCCCGGGGCACGGTCGCCGCCTACGAGGCGCTCGGCCGCGGCCGTCACCCGCAGCTGGACGAGAGCCCGCTGGAGCTGCTCCGCATCGCGGAGAGCATCGGCGCCGAGGCCGAGCTCAGCCGCCTCTTTCGCCGGAAGGCCGTCGAGCTCACCGCCCGGCGCACCGACCTCCCGACGATCTTCCTGAACACCCACCCGGTCGAGCTCGCTCGCCCGGGGCTC
This sequence comes from uncultured Acidobacteriota bacterium, assembly GCA_963697835.1. Lineage (GTDB taxonomy): Bacteria > Acidobacteriota > Vicinamibacteria > Fen-336 > Fen-336 > DATBSL01. The sequence goes on from CAVOPG010000007.1 coordinate 103,040, forward strand.
CTGGAATCGCTCGAGGAGCTGCGGGCGATCTCCCCCCAGCTCGACCTCGCCCTCGAGATCCACGAGCGCGTCCTCACGCGCCCGGCCGCGATCGCGGAGCTGCGGGCGCTGCTGCTCGAGCGCAACATCGCCCTCGCCTACGACGACTTCGGAGCGGGGCAGGCGCGCCTCCTCGAGCTCACGGAGGCGCCGCCGCACTACCTGAAGTTCGACCGGCGCTTCGTCTCCGCGCTCGACCAGGCGCCCGCGGCCAGGCGGCGCATCCTCCACTCGCTCCTCGCCCTCGCGCGGGAGCTGCTCGTGAAGACGGTGGCGGAGGGCATCGAGACCGCGGCCGAAGCCCGCGCGTGCGCCGAGCTCGGCTTCACCCACGCCCAGGGCTTCCACATCGGCCGCCCGAGGCCGATCGAGCAGCTATAACCGGTCACGGTGTCGTCCTCGGCCATGTGTGGGTGGAACCAGCGCCCGGGGACTGGCGAGGCCTGGGTCGCCCGTGAGCCTACAGGTCTTCGATTCGCACGGCCTCGAATCGCACCGTGCCCTCGCCGGGGACGAGCTGCGCGAGTAGTGGGAGGTCGGCGGTGACGACGTTGGCGATCTTCGGGTAGCCGCCGGTCGTCGGGGCGTCGGCCATCATGACGATCGGCCGGCCGTCGGGAGGCACCTGGATCGAGCCGGGCACGATACCGTCGGACAGGATCTCCGCGGGCCCGTGGTGCCGGAGCGGCTCGCCCTCCAGCCGACAGCCCACGCGGTCGGACGCCGTGCCCAGGCGCCAGGGCCCCGCGAGGAAGCGCGCGATCGTCCGCTGCGTCGAAGCGGTCCGCCTGCGGACCGAGCACCACGCGCACGGTCGGGGACGGAGCGTGCCGCTCACGCGGCGAATCGCGGGGGGCGCGGTCCTCGCCCAGGGCGTCGCAGACGGCGAGGCGGTCGCCGGAGGCCAGCGCCCGTCCCGCGCCGCCGCCGAATCCCGACTGCAGGTCGGTCGCGCGCGAGCCGAGAACGGCAGGCACGTCGATGCCCCCGCGAAGCGCCACGTACGCCCGGCAGCCCGAACGCCGGCCCGCGAAACGCAAGACGTTGCCGGGCCGGGCGAGGACGCCCGCTCCGAGGGGGACGGGCCAGGCACCGAGGTCGGCCCGCTCGAGCACCGCGTCCAGGTCGGCCCCCGCCACGGCGAAGCGCAACGGCGCCAGGAAGGCGAGAGTCGGTCCGGCCACGGTGCACTCGAGCCCGGCGGCGTCCATACGGTTGCCGGCCGCGCGGTTCGCGGCCGCGTGGGCGTGCGCGTCCATCGGCCCGGCGCCGCCCACCCCCGACCGGCGGTGTCCCGCGCGTCCTGCGTCCTGCACCGTCGTCAGGAGGCCGGGGTCGAGCACCTCGACGACCGGCGTGGCGGTGGGAGCGGGCGGCGGCGACGCCGGCGCCGGCGGGGGCAGATCCACGACGGGTGAGAAGCGCACGCGGTCGCCGGGGGCGAAGAGGGCGGGCTCCGCGCGGAGGGGGTCGAAGAGGCGCAGCGAGGTCCGCGCGATGAGCTGCCAGCCACCCGGCGAGGCGACGGGGTAGATGGCGGTCAGCCGTCCGGCGACGGCCACCGATCCCGCGGGGACGCGGACGCGCGGCGTCGCCTGCCGCGGAGACTGGAGGGCGTCGGGGAGCAGCCCGAGGTAGGCGAAACCCGGGGTGAAGCCGAGCATGAACGCGGTGTACTCGGTTCCCGCGTGCAGGCGCACCACGTCTCCCGCGGCGAGCCCGCGCTCGCGCGCGAGCGGTGCGAGGTCGGGGCCGTCCTCGTCGCCGTACACGGCCGGGACCTCGTGGAGGCGAGCGTGGGGCGGTGGGGGCGCCGGTGAGGCGGCGAGGGAAAGGAGGATCCGAGCGACGGAAGAGAAGCGGGCGACCGTGGCGTCGTAGAGGACGAGCAGCGAGCGGAGGGTGGGGACCGACTCGCGGAACCCGTCGAACGGCGCGTGGGCCAGGGCGAGATCGAGCGCGCGCACGCGCGCGCTCGTGCCGGGGTCGAGCGCGTCGCCCAGCTCGACGGTGACGGCCGCGTCGCCGACCGGCAGGACCCGCGGGAACGTCAACGGGCGAGCGCCTGCACGCCCACCCCTGCCCCCTCGAGCGCCTCGCGCACCGCGCGGGCGATGGCGAGGGCGTGGGGGTTGTCGCCGTGCAGGCACAGGGTGTCCGCCTGCATCGGCACCTCGGCCCCGTCTATCGAGGTCACGACGTGGTCGCGCACGATGCGCAGGGCCTTCGCCGCGGCGGAGGCGGGGTCGGTGATGAGAGCCCCGGGCCGCGAGCGGGGGACGAGACGGCCCTCCGCGTCGTAGGCGCGGTCGGCGAAGGCCTCGGCCGCGAAGCGCAGCCCCTCCGTCTCCGCCGCGCGCCGCATGAGCGCCGAACCGGCGAGGCCGACGAGAACGAGGTCGCGGCTGAAGCGCGCGACGCCGCGGGCGATGGCGGAGGCGAGCCCCTCGTCACGGGCGGCCTGGCTGTAGAGCGCCCCGTGCGGCTTCACGTGGGTGAGGTGGGCGCCGTGGGCGCGAGCGAAGGCCGCCACCGCTCCCACCTGGTAGATGACGTCGGCCTCGACCTCGGCGGGATCGGCGGCGATCTCACGGCGTCCGAAGCCCCGCAGGTCGAAATGGCTCGGGTGCGCGCCCACCGCCACCCCCGCCCGCACCGCCCGCGCCACCGTGCGGTCGATGACGGTGGGGTCGCCGGCGTGGAAGCCGCACGCCACGTTGGCCGAGGTCACGTAGACCAGCACCGCCTCGTCCGCGCCCATCGGGTAGGCGCCGAAGGCCTCGCCGAGGTCCGCGTTGAGGTCGATGCGCCCGCCCGTCTCGGAAGGGACCGACAAGCGTCGCCCCTAGGAAAGAAGCAGCTGGAGCGAGCGCACCAGCGTCTTCTTGAGCTCGCGGCGATCCACCACGAGGTCGAGCATGCCGTGCTCGAGCAGGAACTCCGAGCGCTGGAACCCGTCGGGGAGCTTCTGCCGGATCGTCTGCTCGATGACGCGCGGGCCGGCGAAGCCGATGAGGGCCCCCGGCTCGGCGATGTTGAGGTCGCCGAGCATGGCGTAGGACGCGGTGACCCCTCCGGTGGTGGGGTCGGTCAGCACGCTCAGGAACGGGCAGCCGCGACTCGTGGAGCCGCGCGAGCGCGGCCGAGATCTTCGCCATCTGCATGAGGGAGAGCGTCCCCTCCATCATCCGCGCCCCGCCCGAGCAGGAGACGATCACGAGGGGCAGCTTCCCCTCGAGCGCCCGCTCGATGCCACGGGTGACCTTCTCGCCCACCACGACGCCCATCGAGCCGCCGATGAAGCCGTACTCCATCGCCCCGATGATCGTCCGTCGCCCGCCCATCGTCCCCTGGGCGGAGACGAGCGCGTCCCAGGAGTCGGTCTTGGCCTTGCCCGCCCGCAGCCGCTCGGCATAGGGCCGGCTGTCGCGGAAGCCGAGGGGATCGGCGCTCACCAGGCCCCGGTCGAACTCCTCCCAGGGACCGTCGAAGAGCATGTCGAGCCGCTCGCGCGCGGAGACGCGGAAATGGAAGGCGCACTTCGGGCAGACCGACAGGTTCTTGAGGACGTCCTTGCGGTAGAGGATCTCCTTGCAGCTGCCGCACTTCACCCACAGGCCCTCGGGCACGCGGCTCTCGCCCTCGCGCGGGGTGAGCGGGGCCGGCTCGCGTCGGAACCAGGCCACCGCCTAGGCCTCCGCTTCCTCGGCTTTCTCGAGGTCGTTCTCGACACCGAGGATCTTGCACGCGCCGTCGTAGATCTGCTTGGCGGCGTTCTTCTTCGCCTGGAGTTCGGCCAGCCGGTCCTTCACCTTGGCGAGCTCCTCCTCGATCTGGGCGTTGAGCTCCTCGATCGACTTCCTGGTGATCTCGAGGGTCTGGCGGTAGAACTGGGCCTGCTCGTCGGTGAGGCTCATCGGTTGGTTCTCCTCATTCGTCGATGCCGAACCGCTTCAGCAGCGAGTCCAGCGACATCGGGTCCGGAGTGTGGTCGGGGGCACCCTCCCGTCCTCCGCGCCGCTCCTCCGCGCCGCCGCCCTCCTCGCGCTCGCCGCGATCGAAGAGCAGCTCGAGGAAGCGGGCGAGGTCGCGGGCGGTGACCGGGGGACGCTCCCGCAGGAAGCGCTCGAGGCCGCGCTGCATCTGCCCGGCGTCCTGGTAGCGCTCGGCGGGCTCGCGGGCGAGGGCCTTCATGATCACCCGGTCGAGCGCCTCCGGCACCCGGGGGTTGACCTCGCGGGCCGGGGTGATCACGCACTGGCGCACGAGCTCGAGGATGGTGAGCTCGGTGCCCGCCCCGATGAACGGCTTCGTCTCGGTCACCATCTCGTAGAGCACGATGCCGAGAGAGAAGACGTCGCTGCGACGGTCGATCGCCCGGCCCCACGCCTGCTCCGGGCTCATGTAGAGGAGCTTGCCGCGCAGCGCCCCCCGGTCGGTGTTCGAGGCCTTGGTCGCCGCCTTGGCGATGCCGAAGTCCACGAGCTTCACCTCGCCCTCGAACGAGATGAGGATGTTCTGGGGGCTGACGTCGCGGTGCACGATCTCCATCGGCCGCCCGCGATCGTCCTTCTTGCGGTGGGCGTACTCGAGAGCGGCGCAGACCTGGCTCACCACGCGCAGGCTCAGGTCGAGGGGCATGCGCAGGCCCTTCTCCCGCGCGCGCCTCATGATCGTGCGCAGGTCGCGCCCGTGGACGTACTCCATCGCGATGTAGTAGCTCTTGTCGATCCGGCCCGAGGTCGAAGATCTGCACGATGTTCGGGTGGGCGAGACCCGCGACCATCTTGGCCTCGTCCACGAACATGTCCGTGAACTCCTTGTTGTCCGCGAGGTGGGGCAGGATGCGCTTCAGGGCCACGATCTTCTCGAAGCCCTCGATCCCGCTCTGCCTGGCCTTGAAGACCTCGGCCATGCCGCCGATCGCCACCCGGTCGAGGAGCTGGTAGGACCCGAACCGGTCGTCCCGCCAGGACGGCTCGCGGGAGGGGGTGGCGGCGGGCCGGGCTGGCTCCGCCGGCTCGGCGGCCTTCTCCTCGATCGCCTTCTCCGCCACCGAGGCGAGGTCGAGCCCCTGCCCTCCGATCGGGATCCGGGCGTCGGTGATCGAGAGCTTCGCGTCGGTCCTTATGGCGGCGGGCGGGAGGCGGGCCTCCTCGTCGTCCACGACCGGGCCCGCCGGCCGGAAGATCGACTCCGCGACGAGCTCGCCGAGGCGCTGGAACGCGTCGTCGACATCGTCGTCCGCGCCGGCGGAGGGCTCCGTCGGCGCCGGGTCGAACGGGCTAGGCGCCTCCTCCGGGGCCGCGGCCGACGGGCCGGGCGGGTTCTCCGAGGCGACGGCGAACGGGCCCGGCGCGACCGGGTCGCCCACCTGCACCCGGATCGGGTCCTTGCGCGAAGCCCGGCTGGCCTCGCCCGGGGGGCAGCGGCGAGTCCACGAGGCTCCCGAACAGATCTTCCGACGTCAGGAGCTTGTCGTCAGCGCCGGTCCCGCGCCCCGGGGGCACGGGCGGGTCCGTCTTCTTGCCGCCGCCGCCGCTCATCGCCATGCCCCGGATCCCCGCTCCTTGGAAGCATATGCCCACCTTGGACCTTAGGTCAAAAGATAGTACGACTTACCGGTGCCGCCGCCAGTACATGTAGGCGGGCACACCCGCGGCAGTGAGAAGCAGGCCCAGCCCCGTGTTCCGCGGGTCGGCGACGGGCATGTAGACGAGGAAGAAGAGGGCTACCGCGACGAAGAGGAGTGGGACGACGGGATAGGCCCAGACCCGGTAGGGCCGCGGAAGGTCCGGCTGCCGGCGCCGGAGGACGAAGAGGCCGACCACCGTCAGCACGTTGAAGAGCAGCGACGAGAACGCGGTCAGGGTCAGCAGGTCGCTGTAGGTGCCGGTGAGGGTCAGGGCGCCGGCCACGAGGCCGTGGAGAAGGAGCGCGGTGGCCGGGGTGCGGTGCCGGCGTGGACCCGTCCCGCGCTGCGGAAGAAGAGGCCGTCGCGGGCCATGGCGTAGACGACCCGTGCCCCGGCCAGGGTGAGCCCGTTCACGCAGCCGAAGGTCGAGACGAGGACGGCCACCGCGATGAAGGCACCTCCCGCCGCGCCGATCATCCGCACCGCGGCCTCGGTGGCGATGCGGTTCTCGACGATCGCCGCCATGTCGCCGATCGGCACGACGTAGAGGTAGGCCGCTGACGGCCGCGCCGTAGGTCAGGGTGAGGGCCGACCGTCCCCAGGATCAGCGCGCGCGGAAGGTTCCGCTCGGGCTCCTTCACCTCCTCCGCCGCGAAGGTGACGGTGTACCAGGAGTCGTAGGCGAAGAGCGCCTTGCTCATCGCGCCCGCGAGGGCGGCGAAGAGCCCGAGCCGCAGCCCCTTCCGGGCCGAGGGCCAGGCTCACGAGGGGGTGGAAGTTCGCGGCCGAGCCTCGTCCGGTCGCGACCGCCAGAGCCACGAGCACGCCGATCGCCCCGAGCTTGGCGAGGGTGAAGAGGTTCTGGACCGCCGCACCCGTCCGGAGGCCCGTCACGTTGATCCAGGTGAGGACGGCGATGACCACGATCGCCACCACCTGCGCGGAGCTGACCTTCACCTGGGCGAGGCCGAGGAGAGGCACCGTGAACAGCACGTGCTCCTCGCCCACGCCGGGGACGAAGAAGCCCAGCGTCTTGGCAAAGGCCACCGACACCGCGGCCACGAAGCCGGTGTTGATCGCGAGGAGCAGCGTCCAGCCGTAGAGGAAGCCGAAGAGCGGCGAGAACGCCTCGGAGAGGAAGACGTACTGGCCCCCCGGCGCGGGGCATCGCGGCCGCGAGCTCGGCGTAGGAGAGGGCACCGGCGAGGGTGAGAAGGCCGCCCACGACCCAGAGCCCGAGCAGCAGCCCCGGGCTCTGCAGGTAGCCCGCCATGATCGAGGGCGCGAAGAAGATGCCGGAGCCGATGACGCTCCCGACGATGAGGAGCGTCGCGTCGAGGAGCCCGAGCCCCCGTACGAGCGCCACGGGCTGCGGCACCGCCGCGCCGCGAGTCTCGCCCATTCCCTCCGCCTCCCCGCCCGCCGTATCCGGCAGAGCCCGCGGAGGATACCACGTCGGCCGGGTGCTATAATCCCGCGCGAAATCCCGGAGCGGCGGAGGCTAAGCCGGGAGGGTGACGGGCTCGGATGGGATTCCTCTTCGGCCTTCTCGACAACCCCTACGTACCCTGGATCCTCGGTTTCGGCGCCCTCTTCGTCGCCTACCGCTTCCTCGCGGACCGCGTGCGCGTGCGCGTCCGTGTTCCCGGCGCTTCCATGAGCCGCGAGGACCTCCTCTCGAAGATCCTCGGCAAGGGCTTCGCGGACAAGAAGGTCGCGCGCGAGGTCGCCCGCCTCAAGAAGCAGGGCAACTACCTCGCCGCCGGCAAGCTGCTCGAGGAGGCCGGCCGGCTGACCGAGGCGGCCGAGGCGTACCTCGAAGGCCAGGAGCACTGGGCGGCGGCCTCGACGTTCGAGAAGCTCGGGCGCTCCGAGCGCGCCGCCGAGCTCTACCTGCAGGCCGGCGACCACAAGAAGGGGGCGGCCCTCTTCACCTCGGCCGGGAAGCCCGCGCGGGCGGCCGCGCTCTTCCTGGAGAAGGGCAACAACCTGGAGGCGGCGCGGCTCTTCGCGCTCGGCGGGCAGTGGGGCACGGCGGCCGAGCTCTACGAGAAGAGCGGCTACCCGCTGCGGGCCGCCGAGGCCTGGGAGAAGGACGGCAAGCCGCTGAAGGCGGCCGAGAACTACGAGAAGCACTTCATGGAGAACGTGTCGTTCTCCACGACCTACTCCTCGACGGCGTCCCCCGCCGACAACAAGAGCGCGGCCCAGGCGGGCCGGCTCTACGAGAAGGCCGGTCAGCTCGACCGGGCCGTTGCCGCGTACTCCAAGGGCGGCTACCACAAGCAGGCGGCCGAGGCACTCCTGCGCCTCGGCCAGCCGGCGAAGGCGGCGGAGCTCTTCCTGCGCGCCGAGGACCACGAGAAGGCGGCGGTCGCGTTCGAGCAGGCCGGCGACGCGGTGCGGGCGGCGACCCTTGCGGGGCGAGCAGGCCTTCAAGACCGACCGCCACGCCGAGGCCGCGGCGTGGTTCGTGAAGGGCCGCGACTACCTGCGCGCGGCCGAGCTCTACGAGTCCGTCGGGATGATGGCGGAGGCGGCCGGCGCCTACGAGGCGGGCGAGAGCTGGGCGGCGGCCGGGGGCGTCTACATCCGGGCCGGCCTCGCGGACCGCGCCGCCGGCGCGTACGAGAAGGCGGGCGAGCTCGAGACCGCGGCCTCGCTCTACCAGAAGCTCGGGGACGTCGCCCGCGCGGCCGACCTCTACGGCCGCGCCGGCCAGTCGTTCAAGAGCGGCGAGGCGCCGGCGCGGGCCGGCGAGCGCGAGAAGGCGATCGCCCTCCTGCAGCGGGTCGTCCCGGGGGACGAGAACCACCGCGCGGCGACGGAGCTGCTCGCGCGGCTCTTCATCGAGACCGGCCGGCCCGCGCTGGCGATGGAGCGGGTGAGGAAGGCGATCGCCGGCGAGGCCATCTCCGCCGGCAACCTCGACCTCTACTACTGGATGGCCCTCGCCCACGAGGCGGCGGGGGCGCCCGCGGAAGCGCTCGCCCTCTACAAGAAGATGCAGGCAGAGGACCTGCAGTTCCGCGACGTGAACCAGCGCGTGGCACGCCTCTCGGCCGAGGCGCCCGCCGCCGTGCCCGCCCCGGCGCCCCCCCCCAACGCATCGGCCGCCGTCCCCGCCGCGGCCGCCCCGCCTCCGCCCGCGGCTCCCGCCGCCCGGCCTCCCCGCTTCGTCCCGAGAGAGGAGATCGCGCGCGGGCCGCTCGGGGCCGTCTGGCGCGGCGAGGACACGCACGACGGGCGCAGCGTCGCCATGCGGATGTTCCCGCGGGCCCTCCTCGCTCCCGCGGGCCTGCTCCCGGCCCTCGCCGCCGACCTCAAGGCCGCCTTCCAGATCTCGCACCCCAACCTCGTGAAGGTGATCGCCTTCATGGATTGGAAGGGCGAGCGCTGCCTCGTGACGGAGCTCGTGACGGGCCGCAACTTCGCCGAGGCGATCGCGAGCGGCCGCCGCCTCAGCTTCCAGCAGGTGCACGCCCTCGGCCGCGTCGTCGCCCAGGTGCTCGGGTTCGTCCACGAGAAGGGCCTCGTGCACGGGTCGGTGCGGCCCTCGAACGTGATGGTGGCCTCGGGCGTCATCAAGCTCGCCGACCTCGGGCTGGGGCGGCTCGCGCAGACGGTCCCGGCGGCGCCCGGCTACCACGCGCCGGAGGGCGGCCTCAGCCCGGCCGACGATCTCTACGCCCTCTCCGCCGTGATGTACCACCTCCTCACGGGAACGCACCCGCTCTCGCAGCCGCAGGGGGTCGGCCTGCCCCTGCCGTCGCAGCTCGCTCCCGGCGTGCCCGAGGCGATGGACAAGCTGCTCCTGCGCGGTCTTCACCCGCGGCCGGAGCTGCGCCTCGCGAGCGCGGCGGACCTCGTGGCGCGAGCTGCGCGAGATGGTGAAGATCGGATGATGCTGTCCCCTGTGCCGGAAGCGGCGGGGCAAGCGCTCCTGCCCCGCGAAGGGGGAAGCCATCTGCTCGCAGTGCTGCGGGACGAAGCGCCGGGTCGAGATCGACTGCCCCCCGGACTGCGTCTTCCTCGACGGCGCCCACGCCGGGGCGTGGGAGGGACGCACGGCGGACCGGGATCGCGACGCGCGTCGCCTGGGCCCGTTCCTCGAAGGCCTCTCCGAGGCGCAGGGCCGCCTCGTCCTCCTCTCGCTCGTCGGCATCACCGCCATCCGCGCGCGGCGACGCGAGATCGACGACCGGCTCCTGCGGGAGGCCGTCTCGGCCCTGCGCCGGACGGTCGAGACCCGGGAGAAGGGAATCCTCTACGAGCACCAGGCGGGGGACGCGCGGGCCCAGGGCCTGGCCCACGAGCTCGCGCGGGGTCTTCGAGGCGCAGGACGCCGAAGGGCGGAGCCACGTCCCGGCCGACCGTGACCTGGCGGAAGCGCTCTCGCGGCTCGAGCGGGCGATCGAGGCCACCCTGGGCGAGGGGGAGTCCGCTCACGCCTTCCTCGACACCGCCACGCGCCTGGCCGGCCGCCTCGGCCCGCCGCTTCCGGGCGCGCCCGCGGTCCGGCCTCATCGTGGAGCCCTGACCGCATGAGCTTCGCCGGCGACCTCCACACGTTCGACCTCTTCGACCTCCTCGGCTGGCTCATGGGGCGGAAGAAGGCGGGCGTCCTCCAGATGACCCGCCGCTCCACGAAGAAGCGCCTCGCCTTCCGCGACGGCGCCGTGCAGTGGACGAGCTCCAACGATCCCCGCGAGACGATCGGCCAGGCCCTGGTGCGCGAGAGCCTCATCACCGAGGAAGCCCTCTTCCGGGCGCTCCTGAAGCAGGAGACCGACAAGCGCCGCCTGGGCGAGCTGCTGATCGCCGACGGTCACCTGACCGAGCCGCAGCTCATGAAGACCCTGCGGTCGAACGCGGAGGCGCATCTCCACGACCTGTTCCTCTGGGGGGACGGGCGCTTCGAGTTCGACGACGAACGGCCAGCCCTCGCCCGAGCCCTCGGACCTGAAGATCGAGCTGAAGCCGGTGCTCGAGGAGGGTCGCCACCGTCGCGAGCTCTGGACCCAGCTCCGTCGGCGCTTCTCGTCGAACGAGGTCACGTTCCACCTGACCGCCGACCCGGTGTCGGTCAACGACCCGGCGCTGCGCCAGATCATCGACCTCGCCGCGTGGGGCAAGACCCTCGCCGGCATCAGCCTCGAGTCCCGTCGCTCGGAGTACGAGACGACGCTGCTCATCGCGGGTCTGTGCGACCAGGGGATCCTCGCCGTGGGCCAGGTCGAGGAAGGGGCCCCGGAAGGGGACCCGGTGGGGATCATCACCACTCTCCTCGCGGGGGCGGAGATGCGGCTCAACGAAGGGCGCTTCGACGCCGCGCTCGAGGCCTACGAGAGGGTGCTCAGCCTGGACGGCGTCAACCAGGCCGCGAAGAAGGGCCTCGTCGCCGTGGCGGCGGCGCGCCAGAACGCGAAGGCGGCCAAGAAGATCCCGCTCGACAAGGTGCCGGTCCTCCGCTTGACCGCGATGGTCCTCGCCCAGCAGAGCTTCGACCCCCACGAGGGGTTCGTGCTCTCCCGGATCAACGGGCAATGGGACGTCCGCTCGCTGCTGAAGCTGTGCCCGATGCCGGAGGAGGAGGCGCTCCTCATCTTCTCCCGGCTCCTCGACCGGCAGGTCATCGAGCTGAAGTAGCCCCCGCGGACCCCTTGGCGAGCGCCGCTGCGAGGCGGTTGTGGCGGGCGATCACCGGCCCCATGTCGAGGGTCGCGACGCGGCCGTCCTGGACCACCACCCGGCCGTGGACCACGGTGACGCGGGCCCGCGTCGGCGCGCAGAAGACGGTGGCCGCCACCGGGTCGTGGAGAGCGCCGGCGTAGTCGACCGCGCCGAGGTCGAGGGAGAAGAAGTCCGCGCACTTTCCGGGCTCGAGCGATCCCACGTCGTCGCGGCCCAGCACGCGCGCGCCGCCGATCGTCGCGAGCTCCAGCGCCTCGCGGGCGGTCATCCAGTCCCCGGGCTGGCTCCCGCCATCCCGGCGCAGGCCCGAGCTCGAGGCGGGCGACGAGCATCGCCTGGCGCGCCTCGAGCAGCATGTTCGAAGCATCGTTGCTGGCCGAGCCGTCCACGGCCAGGCCCACCTTCACTCCCGCGTGCAGGTACTTCTTCACCGGCGCGATGCCTGAAGCGAGCCGCATGTTCGAGCTGGGGCAGTGCGCGACGCCGCACCCGGCGCGGGCGAAGAGGGCGATCTCCCCGTCGCTCACGTGGACGGCGTGGGCGAACCAGACGTCGTCCGCCACCCAGGAGAGCGCGTCCATCCACGCGACGGGCCGCACGCCGAACCGCTCGAGCGTGTAGCGCTCCTCGTCCCTGGTCTCCGCGAGATGGGTGTGGAGGCGCACGCCACGCGCGCGGGCGAGGACGGCGGCCTCGCGCAGCAGGTCGGCGCTCACAGAGAAGGGCGCGCAGGGGGCGAGCACGATCCTCGTCAGCGCCCCGGGCCGCGGGTCGTGGTAGCGGTCGATCACGCGCTCGGAGTCGGCGAGGATGGCCGCCTCGTCCTCGACCGCCTCGTCCGGCGGCAGGCCCCCCTTCGACCGCCCGACCGACATCGACCCGCGGCTCGCGTGGAAGCGCACCCCGATCTCCCGCGCCGCCTCGACCTGCACGTCCACCGAGTTGCCGCTCTTGTAGAGGTAGGTGTGGTCGAAGACCGTCGTACAGCCGGAGAGGACGAGCTCCGCGAGGCCCACGAGCGTGCTGGCGCGCGAGGCCTCCGCGTCGATGCGGGTCCAGGCCGGGTACTGGGCGGTGAGCCACGCGAAGAGGTCGGCATCCTGGGCGGCGGGGAAGGCGCGGGTCAGGGTCTGGTTGAGGTGGTGGTGCGTGTTGACGAAGCCCGGGAGCACGATCTGGCCCGCGAGGTCGAGGACCACGTCGGCGGTGGCCGGGAGCACGCCCGCGGCGCCGACCTGCCGGATGAACCCGTCCACGGCGTAGAGGCCGGCCCCCCGCAGCTCCCGCCGCTTCGGGTCCATGGTGACCAGGAGGTCGGCGTTCTTCGCCAGCAACGTGCTCATGGGAGGCTCCCGCTCCGGTGAAGATACACTGGTCGACGAGCGCGGAGGACGAATGAGCGACGGGGCGGTGAAGATCACTCTCGGGCGCGCCGGCTCGGTGAGGCTCGCGACGGACCCGGTGTGCGGGATGAAGGTGGACCCCGCGACCGCGCGCGGTGGCTCGCACGAGCACGCGGGGAGCACCTACTGGTTCTGCAACCCGCGCTGCCGGGAACGTTTTGCCGCGGACCCCGGGCACTGGCTGAAGGCGGGCCCTTCGATGGCCGCGATGGCCGCCCCGGGGCCCGCGTCCGCACCGGGCGAGCGGGTCGAGTCCCGCCCTGCGAGCGGGCGAGCCGAGTACGTCTGTCCCATGGACCCCGAGGTCCTCGAGACGAAGCCGGGACCCTGCCCCATCTGCGGAATGGCCCTCGAGCCGCGCACCGTGACGCTCTCCGACGAGAGAAACCCGGAGCTCGAGGACATGAGCCGCCGCTTCCGGGTCTCCTTCGCCCTCACCGTGCCCCTTCTGCTCCTCGCCATGACCGCGATGCTGCCCGGCCACCTCGTCGACCGCTTCGTTCCCCCCGGGCTCCAGGGCGGGCTCGAGCTGCTGCTGGCGACGCCGGTCGTGCTGTGGGGCGGGTGGCCGTTCTTCCAGAGGATGTGGCGCAGCTTCCGAACCGGCCACCTGAACATGTTCACCCTCATCGGCATCGGCACCGGCATCGCCTGGCTCTACAGCCTGGCCGCCGTGCTCGTGCCCGGCGTCTTCCCGGCGTCGTTCCGCGGGCACGACGGCGAGGTGGGGCGCTACTTCGAGTCGGCGGCCGTGATCGTGACGCTCGTCCTGATGGGCCAGGTGCTCGAGCTCCGGGCGCGGCAGCGGACGAGCGGCGCCATCAAGGCGCTGCTCGGCCTGGCGCCGAAGACGGCCCGACGCCTGGGCGAAGGTGGAGCGGAGCACGACGTCCCCCTCGAGGACGTCCGGCCCGGCGACCGGCTGCGGGTTCGGCCCGGGGAGAAGGTCCCGGTGGACGGCGTCGTCCTCGAGGGCACGAGCAGCGTCGACGAGTCGATGATCACGGGCGAGCCCATCCCCGTCGAGAAGACCGCAGGCTCCCGCGTGACGGGCGCCACCCAGAACGGCACCGGCGGCTTCGTGATGCGGGCCGACAAGGTGGGCCGGGAGACGCTTCTCGCCCGCATCGTGCAGCTCGTCGCCGAGGCCCAGAGGAGCCGCGCTCCCATCCAGCGGCTCGCCGACTCGGTGGCGGCCTGGTTCGTGCCGGCGGTCGTGGCCACGGCCGCCCTCGCGTTCGCGGTCTGGGCGCTGGTCGGGCCCGAGCCGCGCTTCGCCTACGCGCTCGTGGCCGCGGTCTCGGTGCTCATCATCGCCTGCCCCTGCGCCCTGGGGCTTGCGACCCCGATGTCGATCATGGTCGGGGTGGGCCGCGGTGCCGCTGCGGGCGTCCTCGTGAAGAACGCCGAGAGCCTCGAGACGCTCGCCCGCGTCGACACCCTGGTCGTGGACAAGACGGGTACGCTCACCGAGGGCCGCCCGCATCTCGTCGTCGTCTCGGGCCCGGACGGCAGCGACGATCCCGAGGCGCTTCGCCTCGCGGCGAGCCTCGAGCGGGCGAGCGAGCACCCGCTGGCGGCGGCGATCGTGAGGGCGGCCGAGGAACGCGGCCTGGTCCTGGCCCCGGTCGGAGGCTTCGTCTCCGAGACCGGCCGCGGCGTGCGCGGCACCGTCGAGGGCCGCACGGTCGGCCTCGGGAACCGCGCTTTCTTCGTCGAGCGGGGGATCGACGTCTCGGCCCTCGCCGAGCGAGCCGACGCCGAGCGTCGGGAGGGGCGGACCGTCGTCTTCCTCGCCGTGGACGGCACGCCGCGGGCCCTCCTCTCCGTCGCCGACCCGATCAAGGGCTCGGCGCACGACGCCATCCGCGACCTGCGTGCCGAGGGGCTCGACGTCGTGATGCTCACCGGCGACAACCGCACGGCGGCGGAGACGGTGGGCCGCGCCCTCGGCATCGACCGCATCGAGGCCGACGTTCTGCCGGAGCGGAAGGCCGAGGTGGTGCGCAGCCTCCAGTCCGGGGGCCGGGTCGTGGCCATGGCCGGCGACGGCATCAACGACGCGCCCGCCCTGGCCGCGGCCCAGGTCGGCATCGCGATGGGAACGGGCACCGACGTGGCCATGCAGAGCGCCGGCATCACGCTCGTGAAGGGCGACCTCGGCGGGATCGTGCGCGCCCGGCGGCTCGCCCGCGCCACCCTGCGCAACATCCGCCAGAACCTCTTCTGGGCCTTCTTCTACAACGCCCTCGGCATCCCGCTCGCGGCCGGCGTCCTCTACCCCTGGCTGGGCTGGCTCCTCTCCCCGATGGTCGCGGCGGCGGCCATGAGCCTGAGCTCGGTCACCGTCATCACGAACGCGCTGCGGCTCCGCGGGGTCCGGCTGTAGACCGGAGGTGGTGGCTCGCTCCCCCGCGCCGCCATTTCTAACAGCAACCGAGTATAATGAGGCATGGTCACGGCGCGGGTCGCACTGCTGCAGGCCCTCCGGGAGGGCCCCGGCTACGGGCGCGAGCTCGTTCGTCGCATCGGTCGGGCGAGCGCCGGCCGGCTGCGGTTCGCCGAGGGCTCGATCTACCCGGCACTGCGGCGCCTGCAGGCCGCCCGGCTCGTGCGGAGCTGGGGCGTCGTGCCCGGCCGCCGGCGGGGCGGGCGGGCCCGGATCTACTACGAGCTGACCGAGCGGGGGGTGAGGGCCTCGGAGGCAGACCGGGCGGCCCTCCTCCGGCTCGCCACCCCAGAGGGCCCTCGCCTGCCGGATCCCGAGGGGTGCCGGCGGATGCTCGAGCGCATCGAGCTGGGCGCGGAGCTCAGCGAGACGGGGGGCCGGCTCTCGCTGCGGGTTCCGCGTTCCCGCGGGGGTCGGGCCGCATGAGAGGGAGGTCGACACGCTTCCTCCGGGTGGCCCGCAAGGTCGCCGAGGCTCTCGGGCCCGAGGACTGCCTTCTGGCGGGCGGTCTCGCGGTCATGGCCCACGGCTTCGTCCGGGGCACGCGCGACGTGGATCTGCTCACCCGCCTCCCCCTGTCGGAGGCCAGGGCCCGCCTCGAGGCGAGCGGCCTGCCCACCCGTCTCCTCAGAGGCGACCCGCTCGAGGGCGGGTTCTCGTGCCTGAAAGGCGAGTGCGACGGCCTGCCGTTCGACGTTCTCCCGCAGATCGTGCCCGTTCACTGGGAGGCGGCGCCGCGCGTCGAGGGCAGGGGATCGGGCTCGCTGCGCGTCGTCCCCCTGGGTGACCTGCTGGCCCTCAAGCTCAAAGCGCAAGGCCCGAAGGACCTCATGGATGCCGCCATCCTGGTCCTGCTGCACCCCGAGACCGAGGCGCGAGCGCGGGAGCTGGCAACGGCGTACCGCGTGCTCGACCGGTTCGAGACCTGGCTCCTCGACCCGCGAACCCGGGCGCAAGCCCGGGAGGAGGGCGAGCTCGAGCGGCGGCGAACGAGGAAGGCACCGCGATGACAGGGCAACCTCTCGGCTTGACCCTTCCCCTGCGGCGTGCTTCCATGAGGGGGATGGGACGCACGCGCCGGACGCTCGCCGCCGCGCTCGCCGGCTTGGCCCTCGTGGCCGCGCTGCCGGGGCCGTGCGCCTGCGGGCCGGAGCGGATGGCGTCGAGACACGCGGACGAGCACGCGTGCTGCGCGCCCCCCGTCGGCGTGCGCGCCGCCGACCGGGGCTGCTGCGACGAAGCCCCCGCGACCGCCTCGGCGGTGCCGTCGCCCGCCGGCCCGGCTGCCGGCACGCCGGTCGCGATCGCCGCTCTTCGCATCGAAACGCCGGTGGGCCTCCGCGCGCTTCCCGAACCCGCGGCCTCCTTCGCCCCCTCGCCTCCTCCCACCGTCCTGCGCATCTGACTCCGCGTCGCGCGGGTGAGGTGTCCCCGCGCGCGCCGCGACCTGTGCCGGACGCGTCCCCCGCCGGGGGTCCGTCCGCACGCCCTCGACCATGGGTTCGCTCGCAGTGAGGTGGAATCGTGAGGTTTCTTCGAATCGTGTCGATTGTCGCGACCGCGCTCGCGGCCAGGCCGGCCATCGCTCAGGACGCAGCGCCGCCCGCCCCCGAACCCGCCCTGGAGGCCCTCGTCGCCGAGGCCCTCGCGCAGAACCCCGACGTGCGGGCGCTCCAGGAGGCGCTCGAGGCCGCGTGCACGCGGCCCGCAGCAGGCCAGCGCCCTGCCCGACCCGATGGTTTCGCTCCTCTACGTCAACGACGGCTGGAGCCCGAGCCTCGGAGAGCGCGACATGACGACCCTTGGCGTCATGGGCAGCCAGACCCTGCCCTGGCCCGGCAAGCGCGACCTCCGCCAGCAGATCGCCGCGCTGGACGCGGTCTTTCCGGCCGAGCGCCTCGAGCGGCGGCGCCTCGCGGTCGCGGCCGGCGTGCGCCGGGCCTTCTGGAGCCTGGTCTTCGACGAGGAGTCGCTCGGAGTGCTCCGCGAGCAGGAGGAGGTCTGGAAGGAGGCCGAAGGCGTCGCGCGGGCGCGCTACGCCGTGGGCCAGGGCGCTCAGCAGGACGTGCTCCGTGCGCAGGTCGAGATCACCCGCTTCGAGCAGCTCCGGGCGGAGCAGGAGGCGGAGATCGAGACTCGCGCTCGCCGAGCTCTCCCGCCTCGTCGGGCGCGACGTGCCGCGGGACGTCGTCCGCGGCGCCCGCCTCGCCCTGCGGCCCGAGCCGCGCGATCTCGCCACGCTGCAGGCGGAGGCCGAGACCACCGCTTCCCGAGCTGCGCGCCGCCGCCGCCGGCGTCGAGCGCGGGCAGCTCGCGTTCGACCTGGCCCGGCGCGACTTCAAGCCCGACTTCACCGTCCAGGCCGGCTACATGAACCGCGGCGGGCTCGATCCCATGTGGCAGGCCGGCGTCGGCGTCACCCTTCCTCTCTACCGCGGGCGACGCCACGCCGCGGTCGCGGAGGCGGAGGCCGGTCGCCGCGCGGTCGCGCTCCAGGTGGAGGCGGTGCGCGCGCAGATCCGGTTCCGCACGCGAGAACGCGAGGCGCAGCTCCGTGCCGCCGAGCGCATGGCCACCGTCTACGCCGACGGGCTCATCCCGCAGGCGCGGCTCTCCTACGAGGCCTCGATCGCCAGCTACCAGGCGGGAAAGGTCCCGTTCCTCACCGTGCTCGAGGCGCTCTCGACGCTCTACCGCGACCGCGATCGACCACCTGCGTCTTCTCGCGGCCCACGAGCGGATCAAGGCCTCGATCGCCGAGGCGAGCCTCGACGCCACCTCGGAGATGCCGTCGGTCGGCGTCGCGAGCATGAGCTCGCTCGCCGGCGGGTTCGGCGGGGCGGGGGAGATGGCGGGCGGGGACTCCGGGCCGGCACCCGCCGGCCCGGCCACGATGTCGGGCTCGATGGGGAACTGAGGGGAGATCCGATGAGAACGACCCTGGCGCGGACGATCCCGGTCCTGGTGGCGGCTCTCCTGCTGGTCGGCGGCGGGCTCGCCGCCTGCCGGCGCAGCGGCAACCCCTCCCCGAAGGCGCAGGCGGCGAAGCCGCAGTACCAGTGCCCCATGCACCCGACCTACGTCTCCGACCGGCCGGGCCAGTGTCCCATCTGCAAGATGGACCTCGTGCCGATGTCGTCCGCCCCCGGCCCGGGCGGGGAGCGAAGGATCCTCTACTACCGATCGCCCATGGACCCGTCGGTCCGCGCCGACGTGCCCCGGAAGGACGAGATGGGCATGGACTTCGTCCCCGTGTACGAGGACGAGGCCACCGCCCCGGTCGTAGCCGGGCGGGCCATGGTGGCGCTCTCGCCGGAGCGTCGGCAGCTCCTGGGCGTCCGCAGCGAGACGGTCACCCGCCGCCACCTCGACCGGACGATCCGCACCGTCGGCCGGGTGGCGATGGACGAGCGCCGCGTGCACCACGTCCACACGAAGTACGAGGCCTACGTGGAGAAGCTCTACGTCAACTTCGTCGGGCAGCTGGTCCGCAAGGGCGACCACCTCGCGGCCCTCTACTCGCCCGAGCTCGTGGCGACGCAGCAGGAGTACCTCCTCGCCTACCGCGCGCAGGAGCGGCTGGGGCAGAGCGGAATCGCCTCGGTCGCGAAGGGAGGCGCCGACCTCCTGGAAGCGGCGCGGCAGCGCCTCCTGTTCTGGGACGTGAGCCCCGAGGACATCGCGGCGCTCGAGCGCACCGGGAAGGTCCAACGCACGGTGGACCTCCACGCGGAGCTGCCCGGCTACGTCCTTCAGAAGAGCGCGGTGCACGGCATGCGCGTGACGCCCGCCGACATCCTCTTCGACATCGCCGACCTCTCGGCGGTGTGGATCCTCGCCGACGTCTACGAGGCCGACCTCGCCACGGTCGAGCTGGGAATGGCGGCCGAGGTGACCCTCCCGTACCAGCCGGGCCGGACCTGGCGCGGCACGGTCGCCTTCGTCAACCCGATCGTGGAGCCGGGGACGCGCACGGTGAAGGTGCGCATCGAGGTGGCGAACGGGGACTACGCGCTCAAGCCCGACATGTTCGCGGACGTCGTCCTGCGTCGCGAGCTGGGCGACGCGCTCTTCGTGCCGGAGAGCGCGGTGCTGAAGCCGGGCGACCGCCAGATCGTCTTCGTCGACCGCGGGGACGGCCGGCTCGAGCCGCGCGAGATCGAGACCGGCGCCCGCGTCGAGGGCGGATACGCCGTCCTGTCCGGCGTCAGCGAAGGCGACAAGGTCGTCACCTCGGCCAACTTCCTGATCGACTCGGAGTCGAGCCTCAAGGCGGCCCTTTCGTCGATTGGCGCCTCGACCCCCAGCCCGGCACCGCATGCCGCCCCCGCGCCGGCGGCGCCGCCGAAGGCGAGAGCCGCGCCCGGCCCGAAGCCCGCTTACGCCTGCCCGATGCACCCGGAGGTGACGTCCGACCGGCCGGGCTTCTGCCGCATCTGCGGCATGGCCCTCGGGCACCTGAGGCGGCCATGACCCGCGCCATCATCAAGTGGAGCGCCGAGAACCGCTGGGTCGTCCTGCTGGCCACGGCGGCCGTCGTTCTCTTCGCCGTCTACGCGCTCCGCACGATCCCCGTCGACGCGATCCCCGACCTCTCGGACACCCAGGTGATCGTCTACTCCCGCTGGGACCGGAGCCCCGACATCGTCGAGGACCAGGTCACGTACCCGATCGTGACCGCGCTTCTCGGGGCGGCCAGGGTGAAGACGATCCGCGGCTTCTCCGACTTCGGCTACAGCTACGTCTACGTGATCTTCGAGGACGGGACCGACATCTACTGGGCCCGCAGCCGTGTCGTCGAGTCCCTGTCGAAGATCCAGGCCAACCTCCCGGAGGGCGTCCACACCGAGCTCGGTCCCGACGCCACCGGGGTCGGCTGGGTCTTCCAGTACGCCTTCGTCGACGACTCGGGGAAGCACAACCTCGCCGACCTGCGCGCGTTCCAGGACTGGACGCTGCGCTATCGCCTGCAGTCGGTGCCGGGCGTGGCGGAGGTCGCCACCTTCGGGGGCTTCCAGCAGCAGTACCAGATCACGGTGGACCCGAACCGGCTCAAGGCCTACGGCGTCGGGATCATGGAGGTCAGCGAGGCCGTGCGCCGCGCCAACGTCGAGGTGGGCGGGCGGACGATCGAGATGGAGGGCAAGGAGTACATGGTCCGCGGACGGGGGTACGTCCGCTCCACGGCCGACCTCGAGAAGATCGTGCTCCGCACGGACCCGCTGGGAACGCCGGTGCTGTTGCGCGACGTGGCCGCGGTGGCGCTCGGCCCCGAGATCCGCCGCGGCGTGGGCGACCTCGACGGCCGCGGCGACGCCGTGGGGGGGATCGTGGTCATGCGCCACGGCGAGAACGCCCGCGCCGTGATCGAGAGAGTGCGCGAGCGGCTCCGGGAGGTCGAGCCCTCCCTCCCCGAGGGCGTGCGCATCGTGACGACCTACGACCGATCGGACCTCATCCAGCGGGCGATCGACACCCTGAAGCACGAGCTCGTCCTGCAGATGGTGATCGTGAGCCTCGTGATCCTCCTCTTCCTCTGGCACCTCCCCTCGGCGATCGTGCCCATCCTCACCATCCCCATCTCGGTAGTCCTCGCCTTCATCCCCATGTGGCTCCTCGGCATCTCCTCGAACATCATGTCGCTCGCCGGCATCGCCATCTCGATCGGCGTCCTCGTCGACGGGGCCATCGTCGAGGTCGAGAACGCGTACAAGAAGCTCGAGATCTGGAACACCGAGGGGCGCCAGGGCGACTACCACCACGTGCGCCTCGAGGCGCTCATGGAGGTCGGGCCGTCCGTCTTCTTCTCCCTCCTCCTCATCGCGGTCGCCTTCATTCCCGTCTTCACCCTGGTCGACCAGGAGGGGCGGCTCTTCAAGCCGCTCGCGTGGACGAAGAACCTGACCATCCTCATGGCCGCCCTCCTGGCCCTCACCCTGGATCCGGCGATGCGTATGCTCTTCACGCGCATGGACTGGGCGCACTTCCGCCCCCGGTGGCTGTCGTGGGCCTGGAACCAGTTGACGGTCGGACACTACTATCCGGAAGAGCGACACCCGGTGAGCCGCGTCCTCTTCGCCGTCTACGAGCCGGTCTGTCGCCTCGTGCTCCGCTGGCCGAAAGCCACGATCGCGGCCGCCCTCTCGGTGATGGCGGCCACCGTCCCCGTCTACTTGCGGCTCGGCCACGAGTTCATGCCGCCGCTCAACGAAGGCACGATCCTCTACATGCCCACCACCCTCCCCGGGATCAGCGTCACCGAGGCCTCGCGCCTCCTCCAGGTCCAGGACCGGATCCTGAAGGCCTTTCCCGAGGTCGTGAGCGTGCACGGCAAGGCGGGCCGCGCGGAGACCTCCACGGACCCCGCGCCGTTCTCGATGATGGAGACTGTCGTCCAGCTCAAACCCGACTCCGAATGGCGCCCGAAGGACCGGTGGTTCTCGTACTGGGCTCCGGAGTGGCTGAAAGACACGGTTCTACGGAGGATCTGGCGCGACCGGATCACCTGGGAAGAGCTCGTGGCCGAGATGGACCGGGCGCTGCGGCTCCCGGGCCAGACGAACGCGTGGACGATGCCCATCAAGGCGCGCATCGACATGCTCACCACCGGCGTGCGCACGCCGGTGGGCGTCAAGATCTACGGCTCCGATCTCACCGAGATCGAGCGTCTCGGCGCGCAGGTCGAGGCCGCGCTCCGCGACGTGCCCGGGACGCGCAGCGCGTTCGCGGAGCGCGCCGCCGGCGGGTACTTCGTCGACCTCGACCTGCGGCGGGACGAGATCGCCCGGTACGGCCTCAGCGTCGGCGCCGTTCAGGACGTCGTGATGTCCGCGATCGGCGGCGAGAACGTCACCACCACCGTCGAGGGCCGGGCCCGCTTTCCCGTCAACGTCCGCTACCCGCGAGACCTGCGGAGCGACCTCGAGACGCTCGGCCGCGTCCTGGTCATGACGCCTTCGGGAGCGCAGGTCCCGCTCGTCCAGCTCGCGGACGTTCGTACCGTCACCGGGCCCTCCATGATCCGCAACGAGAACGGCCTGCTGGTGGGCTACGTGTACGTCGACATCACCGGCCGCGACGTGGGTGGCTACGTGGAGGAGGCCAAGCAGGTCGTCGCGCGAGCGGTGAAGCTCCCCGCCGGCTACGCCCTCGAGTGGAGCGGCCAGTACGAGAACATGCAGCGGGTCGGGGAGCGGCTGAGGCTCGTGGTGCCGTTCACGCTCTTCCTGATCCTCTTCCTCCTCTACGCCAACACCAAGTCGCTGGCGAAGACGCTCATCGTCGTCCTCGCCGTGCCCTTCTCCGTCGTGGGCGCGGTGTGGCTGCTCTGGGCGCTCGACTACAACGTCTCGATCGCGGTGTGGGTGGGCCTGATCGCCCTCATGGGGCTCGACGCGGAGACGGGCGTCTTCATGCTGCTCTTCCTCGACCTCGCCTACGCCGAGGCGAAGGCGAAGGGACGCCTGCGCTCGATGGCCGACCTCCACGAGGCGATCGTCCACGGCGCGGTGAAGCGCCTGCGCCCGAAGATGATGACCGTGACCGCCGCCATGATCGGCCTCATGCCGATCATGTGGTCGATCGGGACGGGCTCGGACGTCATGAAGCGGGTGGCCGCGCCCATGGTGGGCGGCTTGGCCACGTCCTTCGCGCTGGAGCTCGTCGTCTACCCCGCGATCTACCTGCTCTGGCGCTGGCACACCGAGGTGCGGCACGCCACCGGACCTTGACGGGAGCACCTACTGTGGTCACAATGGTCACATGAGGGGAAGCGTGGGTTCGCGAGAGCTCAAGACACGCCTGGGTGCCTACCTGCGGAGGGTTCGCGGTGGGGCCACCCTGGTCGTCACCGACCGGGGCGAGCCCGTCGCGGAGCTGCGTCCGCTCGAGACCAGGGGCTCGGGCCATGATGCTGGCCTGCTCGCGCTCGAGGCGCTCGGCGTGGTCACCCGCAACCCGAAGGCACGCCTCGCCCCCTTCCGGCCGGTCCGGTCGTCCGGCCAACCGGCGTCGGAAGCGGTGATCGAGGGACGCGAGGACCGGTTCTGATCCACTACTGCGACGCCAGCGCCCTGGTGAAGCGCTACGTGCAGGAGGCGGGCAGCGACCGCGTACGCCGCTGGCTGGCCTCGGGCACGCCGGCCACGAGCCGGCTCACCGAGGTGGAGGTCGCCTCGGCCCTCATGCGTCGGTGGCGCGAGGGAAGCTTCAGCACCGCCGCGCGCGACCGGGCGCTCGCGGCCCTGGCCGGAGACCTGGATGCCCTCACTATCGTGGAGGTAACACCTCCCGTCACCGCCCGAGCGCGGTCACTGCTCGAACGCCATCCTCTCCGCGCGGGTGACGCGCTTCAGCTCGCGTCCTGCCTGCTGCTCCGGGACAGCGCGCGCGGCCCCGTCGCGTTCGCCGCCTTCGACGATCACCTGAGCCAGGCGGCGAGGGCCGAGGGGTTGACTGAGCTGCGCTGAGGCGACTGGCTCACCCGCCGCGGGCGAAAGCCGCCGGCTACCTGCTCCTGGATTCTGCCGTCGCGGCGGCCGTGGCTCGTGGTTTCACGAAGCCGGCGTTCGCCGCCAGCGGCGGCCACTCGGCGAGCTTCTCGAGCTTCGTCCAGCTCGTGAAGAGGTGACCGAGGAGGCGCGGGTGGTTCAGCCCCTGGCCGTACTCGATGAGCCTCCGGCTGGCCTCGACGTCCTTGAAGCTCGTGGGCAGCACGCGGAAGCCCTTGTCGAGAAAGAGGGGCAGCGACGGGTAGGAGTCGCGCGGCTCGTAGTGCCAGTCGGCGATGATGATGTCCTTCGGGATCATGTAGATCGCCGGCCACGTGTTGTTCTTCGAGGCCTCCCACTCCCCGTAGTCGTAGCGCTCGGCGTCGATGAGCCGGTCGCCCCACATGATCATCTGCAGCCGGCGCTTCCTGACGACGTGCGCGTACAGGTCGTTCACGGCCTTCGCGAAGACCTCGGCGGGGTCCTTCCCCTTCGTCGACGGCGCGGCGTCGTTGCCGATGAGGAAGACCTCGTCCATCCCCACGTGCAGCGCGTCGGCGTCGAAGGCGTCGACGATCTCGTCGATGAGCGCGTAGACGATCTCGTAGACGCGCGGGTTCAGGGGGTCCCATTCGCGGCAGTAGATCCCCTCGTTCTGGGGGAAAGCACCCGGAGTCAGGTCGAAAGCCGGGTACTTCGTGAGGAGCGGCCACGTCTCCTTGGCCCACGACTGGTGGCCGAAGCTCTGGAACTGCGGGATGACCCTGATCCCGCGCTTCCGGCAGGCCGTCACGAAGCGCCGGGCCCCGGCGCGGGTGATCACCTTCTCCGCGATCCGCAGCTCGGGGTGCGAGCGAAACTCGAAGCCGTAGTCGACCTCGAGGACGAGGACGTTCACGCCTCGCGCGGCGAGGTCGGGGAGCTGGCTCTCGATCGACTCGAGATCGGCGTCGCTCTGGTATCCGAGCAGGTGGAGAGCGACCCAGGGGGCGTCGCCCTTGGCCGGCTTCTCCACGGCCGCCGCCGGGAGGGCGATCAGGAACGAGACGAGCATCAATAGATGGCGCATGGCCGTTGATGGTACCCGAGGCGGGCCCGGGTGCGACCGTCCGGAGCCGCTCCATGCTACGCTGTCGTCGATGAGTGCCTGCCGCGCAACCGGCCCACGCCTCGTGGCGTTGCTGCTGGCCGCCGTCGTCTGCGGCGACATGACCCTGGACACGGCCTGCGACCCGATTCGGCTCCCGGCTCCCGCGGCGAGCGCGGCGGCATTCTTCGCCGACACAGTAGCCGCCGATGCGTGTGCCGAGTCGTGCGTCCCCGACTGCTTCTGCTGCTCCCGCAGCGAGACGGCCGGCCCGGCGCTGACACTGCCGCCGCTCACCGCGCTGGCGCAAAGCCCGTCCCCGAGCCCGGCCTCCGTGCCCTCGGTCGTCCGGCCCGTCCCCGAACCCCCTCCGCTCGCCCTCTCCTGAGCCATCCGTCCCGATGGCCCTCCGGGCCTGTCGCCCGCGAGAGGTGCGTCATTCGGAGCCCGTGTCCAGGAGGTTCGCGTGCGGCTGTCGATTCCCAGGATCCGTCCCGCAGGGCTGGCGGCCGGTCTCGCCGTCCTCGGCCCGTCGTCGTCCGCACAGGAAGCGCTCGACGTGGGCCGCTACGTCGAGATCGTCAAGCGCTCCCACCCCGCGGCGGCCGAGCGCGCCGGCCTGGAGCAGGCCGCAGAAGCCGAGAAGCGTGCGGCCCGCGTCCTGCCTGACCCGGTGTTCGACTTCTCGTGGGACCGCGCCCGCCCGAGCGAACTGCCGCGGGCGACGGGGGACGAGACCGGCTACGCGCTCTCGCAGACCCTGCCCTGGCCCGGGACACGGCGAGCCGGCGTCGCCGCCGGCGACCGGGCCGCCGACGTCCTGCGGGCCGGCGCCGAGGGCGTCGCCTGGGCGATCGAGGCGCGGGCGAGGCTCGCCTTCGCACGGCTCGAGGCGGCGCGGGGGCTGCTGGAGGTCGCCCGGGGCGCCGAGGAGGACGCGCGCTCCCTGCGCGACCTCGTCGCGCGGCGGGCGGATCTCGGCGAGTCGCGCGAGTCCGATCGCATCAAGGTCTCCGTCGAGTGGCTCCGGCAGCAGCGCCAGGTCGCGGCCGTCTCACGCGAGGCTCAGGTGGCCGAAACGATTCTGCGGGCGCTCGCGGTCGAGCCGTTGCCCCAACCGCTGGTCCTCGAGCCGACCGATCACCCGCCGTTGCCGCCACTCGACCCCGCGACCCTCGCCGCGCGCCTCGCCGAGACGAACCCCCGCCTGCGTGCGGCCCGGGCGGAAGGGGCGCGGCGGGAGGCGCTCTCCTCCGTGGCGCGCCGCGCCCGCATCCCCGACCTCGATGTCAGCGTCTTCCGCCAGCGCGAGCTGGACAAGGAGGCGAACGGCTTCTCCGTCGGGATCAAGCTGCCACTCTGGAACGCCAACCGGGGCGAGATCGCGCGCGCGGAGGCCGAGGAGCGCGTCGCGGCGGCGTCGGCGGCGAGGGAGCGGATCGACGTCCTCACCGAGCTGCACGGCGCGCCTCACGGACCTGGTCGTCGCGGCGGACCAGACGGCCCTCCTCGAGCGCGAGATCCTGCCCCAGGCCACGCGCAGCCTGGAGCTCGCGCGGCTCCTCTACGAGGAAGGGGAGACCTCGCTCCTCGACCTCCTCGACGCGCAGCGCACCTTCCGTGAGGCGCAGCGGGAACGCCTCGAGTCGCACCTGGCCCGGGCCTTGGCGGTCGCCGACGTGCAGCGGCTCGCCGGGCCCGACTTCGACCCCTGGAGATAGGACACATGACCGCGCCGAGCCCAAGAACCCTGCTGCTCATCCTGGTCGCCGGCACGGCCGGCGCCGCGTGCCGCAAGCCGCCGGCGTCCGAGGCCGAGACCGTGGCCCCGAAGGGGGCCCCCGAGGCGCCCGCCGGGGACGAGGCCCTTCCGGAGACCGTGCGCCTCACCCCGGCCGCCATCTCCGAGGCGGGGATCACGACCTGGAAGGTCCAGCCGGTGGACCTCGAGCACATGCTCGTCCTCACCGGCAGCGTGGACTACGACGAGAACCGCCTGCTCCAGCTCGCCGCGAACGTGAGGGGCCGGGCGGCTTTGATCCGCGTGGACCTGGGCGCGCGCGTGCGCAAGGGCGAGGCGATCCTCGAGATCGAGAGCGTGGAGCTGGGCCGCGCGCGGGAGGATCTGCTGCGGGAGCTGTCGGGCCTCCGCGTCTCGGCGCGCGCCTACGAGCGCGCGAAGACCCTGGTCGAGGCGAAGGCCATCAGCGCGGGGGAGTTCCAGGCGCGGGAGGGGGACTACCTGGCGAAGAAGGCGGCGGCGCAGGCGGCGGAGCGGGCGCTCCACCTCTACGGCGTGGGCGACGAGGAGATCGCCGCGCTGCGGGCCTCGGTCGAGTCGAACGGCACGCTCGCCTCCGGGCACGACGCGCCGCGGCTCGTCCTTCGGGCTCCGTTCGACGGTCGGGTGATCGACCGCAAGGTCACGCCGGGGTCGCTCTTCGAGGCCCTGCAGCCCCTGGTGACGGTGGCGGACCTCTCCTCGGTCTGGGTCTTCCTGCAGGTCTACGAGAAGGACCTGGCGCTGCTGCACGAGGGCGTGCCCGTCACCATCCGGACGGAGGCGTACCCGCAGGAGGCCTTCGAGGGGCGGCTGGACTTCCTCGGCAGCGTCGTGGACAAGGCGACGCGCACCGCGCGCGTGAGGGCCACCGTGGGCAACCGCGCCGAGAAGCTACGCCCCGGGATGTTCGTCAAGGCGCAGGTCCACGTGCCCAGGCCGGCGGCCGAGGCGAACGCGACCGTGGCCGTGCCGCAGGCGGCGCTGCAGACGCTGGAGGGCCGGACGACGGTGTTCGTCCAGACCGAGCCGGGCGTCTTCGTGCGCCACTTCGTCGAGACCGGGCACACCTTCGAGGGCTTCACCGAGATCCTCTCCGGGGTCAGGCCCGGCGACCTCATCGTCACCGAGGGCAGCTTCGTCCTGAAGTCGGAGTTCGCCAAGGCGTCGCTCGTGGAGGAGGAGTGACGTGCTGAGGCGCATCGTCGACTTCAGCCTGGAGAACCGGCCGCTCGTCCTGATCGCGGCCGTCCTGACGATCCTCGGGGGCGGCTACGCCCTGACCCAGCTCCCGATCGACGCCGTGCCCGACATCACGAACGTGCAGGTCCAGGTCCTGACCAAGGCCCCGGCTCTCGGCCCGGTGGAGATGGAGCAGTTCATCACGTACCCGATCGAGGCGGCCATGAACGGGCTGCCGCGGCTCCACGAGATCCGCTCCATCTCGCGCTACGGCCTCTCGGCGGTGACCGTCGTCTTCGAGGACGGCGTCGACGTCTACTTCGCCCGCCAGCTCGTGAGCGAGCGGCTGTCGCAGGCGCGGGAGGCCATCCCGCCCGGCCTCGGCAGCCCCGAGATGGGTCCGGTGACGACCGGTCTCGGCGACGTCTTCCAGTTCACGGTCGAGGGCGACGGCGTCTCCGCGATGGAGCGCCGCACGATCCTCGACTGGCTGATCGCCCCGCGGCTGCGCGCGGTGCCCGGCGTCACCGAGGTGAACGCGTGGGGCGGGCTTCCCAAGCAGTACCAGGTGGTCGTGGACCCCGCCAAGCTCCTGGCCTACCGGATCGCGCTCAAGGACGTCTTCGAGGCCGTCGAGACGGGGCACGCGCAACGCCGGCGGCGGCTACATCGAGCACAACCGGGAGCAGTACATCCTGCGCGGCGAGGGGCTCGTCGGGTCGCTCGCCGACATCGAGAAGATCGTCCTCAAGGCCGGCGAGGACGGCACGCCGGTGACGGTCGGGAGCGTCGCCCAGGTCCGCGAGGGGGCGATGCTGCGCATCGGCGTCGCCACCATCGACGGCCGGGGCGAGACCGTGATCGGCCTCGTCCAGATGCTGGCCGGCGAGAACGCCCTGCAGGTCGCGACCCGCGCCCGCCAGGCGGTGGCGGAGCTGCAGCCGTCGCTGCCCCCGGGGGTGCGGATCGTCCCGTACTACGACCGCGCGGTCTTCGTCCGTCGCGTCATCCGCACCGTGGAGACGAACCTCCTCGAGGGGGCGCTCCTCGTCGTGGCCGTCCTGTTCGCGTTCCTGGGCAACATCCGGGCGGGGCTGATCGTGGCCTCGGCCATCCCGCTCTCGATGCTGCTCGCCTTCACCGGGATGGTGGAGTCTCGCATCTCCGCCAACCTCATGAGCCTGGGGGCGATCGACTTCGGTCTGATCGTGGACGGGGCGGTGGTGCTGGTGGAGAACGTCGTCCGGCGGCTCGGCGAGCCGGAGGGGCGCGACAAGACGGTGCGGCAGCTCACGGCCGAGGCCGCCCACGAGGTCGTCCGGCCCATCACGTTCGGGATCGGCATCATCATCGTCGTCTACCTCCCGATCCTCTCCCTCGGCGGCATCGAGGGGAAGATGTTCAAGCCGATGGCCTGGACGGTGGTCTTCGCCCTGGCCGGCGTCGCTCCTCCTGACCCTCACCCTCACGCCCGTCCTCGCCTCGCTCTTCCTCCGGAAGACCGGCCACGAGCACGAGCCGCGCTTCGTGGGACGGCTCCGCGGGCTCTACCTCCGCGCGCTCGAGTCCTGCCTCTCGCACCGTGCGCTCGTTCTCTCCACCGGGCTCGTGGCGGTCGCGGCGGGCGCCGTTCTCGCCACCCGGCTCGGCGGGGAGTTCATCCCGCGGCTCGACGAGGGCGACATCTCGATCAGCGCCATCCGGCCGGCCTCGGTCGCGATCTCCGAGGTGGCGGCGGGCACGGGGCGCATGGAGCGCGTCCTGAAGCGCTTCCCGGAGGTGACCACCGTGGTCAGCCGCTCGGGCAGCCCGGAGCTCGCCACCGACGTCATGGGCATCGAGCTCGGAGACGTGTTCGTGATGCTGAAGCCCCGCTCGGAGTGGACGACGGCCCGCACGAAGGGAGAGCTCGTCGAGAAGATGAGCGAGGCTCTCGAGGAGGCCGTGCCCGGGATCGGCTTCTCGTTCACCCAGCCGATCGAGATGCGCTTCAACGAGCTGATCGCGGGGGTCCGCTCCGACGTGGGGGTCAAGCTCTTCGGCGACGACCTCGACACGCTGCGCGCGAAGGGCGAGGAGATCGCGCGGGTCGTGGCCGGCGTCCGCGGCGCGGCCGACGTGAAGCTGGAGCAGACGGCGGGACTGCCGGTGATCCGCGTCCGCGTGGACCGCGACCGCTGCGCCCGCTACGGCATCTCGGTGGGCGACGTGCTCGACACCGTCGAGGCCGCCCGGGCCGGCAAGGTCGTGGGGACCGTGTTCGAGGGCCAGCGACGCTTCTCGCTCACCGTGCGCCTCGACGACGAGGCCACCCGGACCCTCGACGCGCTCGGCAACGTCCCCGTCGCGTCGCCCTCGGGCGCGAGCCTCCCGCTGGGGCAGCTCGCCGAGATCACGCTCGACAGCGGGCCGGCGCAGATCAGCCGGGAGGCGGTCCGCCGCCGGATCGTCGTCGAGACGAACGTGCGCGGCCGTGACGTGGCCTCGTTCGTGGCCGAGGCCCGCGAGCGGCTGGCGCGCGAGGTGCAGCTCCCCGCCGGCTACTACATCCGCTGGGGAGGGCAGTTCGAGAACCTGCAGGCGGCCACCGACCGGCTCCTCGTGGTCGTGCCCCTGGCCCTCGGGCTCATCTTCGCGATGCTGTACTTCACCTTCGGCGCCGTGAAGCCCGCGGCTCTCATCTACCTGAACGTCCCCTTCGCCGCCACGGGCGGCGTCGTCGCGCTGGCACTGCGCGGGCTGCCGTTCTCGATCTCGGCGGGAGTGGGCTTCATCGCGCTCTTCGGCGTGGCCGTCCTCAACGGCGTCGTCCTGATGACGCAGATCCGCGACCTCGAGGAGACGACCGACTTGCCGCTCCTCGAGGTGCTGCGGCGCGCCTGCGGCCTGCGGATGAGGCCGGTGCTCATGACCGCGCTCGTGGCTTCCCTCGGCTTCGTCCCGATGGCGCTCGCCACGGGCTCGGGCGCCGAGGTCCAGCGGCCGCTCGCCACGGTCGTCATCGGAGGCCTCGTGACCTCGACCCTGCTGACGCTCTTCGTCCTGCCGACGGTCTACAGCCTCTTCCGGGGCCGCCGCGAGCCGTCAGTCGAATAGCCGGCGCGGTGGGAGGGGTCCAGAGCGGGCGAGGCCGCCGGTGCCTGCCGAGCGAGGCGCTTGACACAGTACTCAATTGAGTAGTTGAATAGGGCCGTGAAGGAGCGCCGCTTCAAGGAGCAGGTCTACGAGATGGTGGCGCGGATCGCCAAGGCAGCCGACAGCCCCCGGAGGCTCGAGATCCTGGAGGTGCTGGCCCAGGGCCCGCGGACCGTCGAGTCGCTCGCCAAGGAGACGGCCCTCTCCATGGCGAACGCCTCTCGGCACCTGCAGGTTCTGCGGCAGGCCGGCCTCGTCGAGGGCCGGAAGCAGGGGACGTTCGTCGAGTACCGGCTCGCGGAAGCCGAGGTCTTCGAGCTGCTGCGCATGCTGCGAGAGATCGCCGAACGCAGGCTCGGCGACGTGGAGCGGCTGGTCCGGGGCTACCTCGCCGGACGGGATGATCTCGAGCCGGTCGGCCGGGAGGAGCTCCTCGCGCGCGTGCGCTCGGGATCAGCGGTCGTCGTGGACGTGCGACCTCGCGACGAGTATCGCGCCGGCCACATCGCGGGAGCGGTGTCGATTCCCGTCGACGAGCTGCCCCGGCGCCTCCGGGATCTGCCGATGCGGAAGGAGGTCGTCGCCTACTGCCGCGGCCCCTACTGCCTCATGGCGTTCGACGCCGTGAAAACCCTGCGCCGACAGGGGCGGCGCGCCCGCCGGCTCGTGGAGGGGTTCCCCGAATGGCGGGCCGCCGGCCTGCCGGTGGAAGGCGGGGAAGCGACCAGAACCGTGACGTCGCTCGTGGCCTCGACTGAGAGGTGAACCATGAAACTGCTCTTCCTCCTCAACGACGCGCCATACGGCAGCGAGCGCACGTACAACGGCCTCCGGCTCGCACGGACGGCCGCCCACAAATCGGGAGTGGAGACCAAGGTCTTCCTGATCGGCGATGCCGTTGCGTCCGCCAAGGCCGGCCAGAAGGTCCCCACCGGCTACTACAACGTCGGTGACATGCTCGATGGCCTCATCCGACATGGCGGGGTCGTGGGCATCTGCGGCTCGTGTATCGACGCGCGCGGCATCAGCGAGGCTGAGCTCGTCGCCGGCGCCCGTCGCAGCTCTATCGACGAGCTGACCGCCTGGACCCTCGAAGCGGACAAGGTCCTGGTCTTCTGAGGAGCCGATGAGCGCGCAGACCGTCGCGATTCTGGGTGGCGGCGTCGGAGGACTCGTCGCCGCGAACGAGTTGGCGCGACGGCTGCCGGAGGCGCATCGCATCTCCTCGTCGAGAGAGCAAGGCGCCACGCGTTTGCGCCGTCCTTCCTGTGGCTGATGACCGGCGACCGACAGCCGGCACAGATCACGCGTGACCTGCGCACTCTCGTCCCTCGCCGCGTCGAGGTTCGTACAGGCCGAGGCGCGATCGATCGACTGGGCGAACCGACGGGTCGAGACCGAGGAACGAGCGGTCTCCTACGACCACCTCGTCATCGCGCTCGGCGCGGAGCTGGCGCCGGAGGCGATCCCGGGGCTGGCGGAGGCGGCGCACACGTTCTACACCCTCGATGGAGCGGAACGGCTCCAGGGCGCGCTGCGCGACTTCGCCGGCGGGACCGTGACCGTCGTCGTGAGCGCGATGCCCTACAAGTGCCCGGGCGCGCCGCACGAGGGGGCGATGCTCCTAGGCGACTACTTCCGGCGGCGGGGGCTGCGGGACAAGGTCGAGCTGCACCTGTTCACCCCTGAGCCTCAGGCGATGCCGGTCGCGGGGCCGGAGCTGGGGGCGGCGGTCGGAGGGATGCTCGAGGCCCGAGGCATTGCGTTCCACCCCTCGCACAAGCTCACGAGTGTGCATCCCGAGGCTCGCGAGCTCGCCTTCGAAGGCAAACCGGCCGTCGGGTACGACTTCCTCGTTGCGATACCGCCGCATCGCGGGCCACGCCTTGTCCACGAGTCGGGCCTGACCAACGAGGCGGGCTGGGTGCCCGTCGACCGCCGCACGCTCGCTACGGCGCGTGAACGCGTCTACGCCATCGGGGACGTGACGACGATTCCGATCCCGGGCCGCTGGAAGCCGGACGTACCGCTGATGCTCCCGAAGGCTGGCGTCTTCGCCCACGAGCAGGCGCGGGTCGTCGCGCAGCGGATAGCGGCGGAGATCACGGGAGCGGCCGTTCAGCCGCACTTCTGCGGCGACGGGTACTGCATGCTGGAGGCCGGCGAGGACCTCGCGGGGTTCGCGTCCGGCAACTTCTTCGCCGAGCCCTCACCCGAGATCCGGCTCCAGCGCGTGGGGAGAGCATGGCATCTCGGGAAGCTGCTCTTCGAGCAGTGGTGGCTCACCCCAGCCGGGCTGCGCCGGCGGGCACTGGAGCTCGCTCTCAAGTCGGGTGCCCGGGCCTATGGCGTTCGCCTTGCGCTGTGACGATGGGGCGAGAGCGTGACAGGATGAAATGGACCTCATGCGGGGCGGGGGGACGACATGACGAGACAGATCGGTATCTGGGCAGCGTTGTTCGCCGCGACGGTCGTCGGCGCGTGCGGTGGCGGCCACGACATGATGGGCTCCGGCATGATGGGTTCTGGCGGCAACTCCAAAG
The DNA here is from genome assembly GCA_963697835.1 of uncultured Acidobacteriota bacterium. Taxonomy (GTDB): domain Bacteria; phylum Acidobacteriota; class Vicinamibacteria; order Fen-336; family Fen-336; genus DATBSL01. The sequence goes on from CAVOPG010000007.1 coordinate 136,476, forward strand.
GCGCGGCCTTTCTCTCCGTATCGCCCGCGGCAGGGGCCGCCGGCGTTCCGGTCGGTTCGCCTATCCTGTTCCGTTTCAGCGCTGCGATGGGCGCGGGGATGGAACAGTACGTCGACCTCCACGTGGGAGGCCTCTCCGGACCAGAGGTGCCGATGAGCTGTGCCTGGTCGGCGGACCACACGGCACTCACGTGCACGCCGGGCTCGCCCCTCACGCCGCGCACGAGCTACGCGATCCACCTGGGCGGCGGCATGACGAACGCCAGCGGCTTGCCAATCGACTACACGACCTACGGCCCGGCGATGGGCGGCCAGTCGATCATGGGCAGCATGATGACGGGCAGCCACGGGGGTATGGGTTGGGGGATGATGGGTGGCGGCTGGCGGAATGCCAACGGCAGCTACGGCATGGTGTTCACCTTCACGACAGGCTGAGCCCGGCGGTCAGGCGCGCCACGGAGGTGGACTTGTCGATCCTGCTCACTTTGCTGCTACTTGCCCCTGGAACCCCCGGCGAACAGGTGGAGCGTCCCGACGTCTGGTCCGCGGTGCAGTTCATGGTCGGCGAGTGGAAGGGTGAGTCGGAGGGCGAGCCCGGCAAGGGCACCGTCAAGCGCTCGTATCGCTTCGTACTTGGAGACAAGTTCCTTCAGGAGCAGAACGTCTCAACCTATCTGCCGCAGCCCAAGAACGAAAAGGGAGAAGTCCACGAGCATTGGTCCTTCTTCAGCAACGATCGGGCACGAAATACGCTCGTCCTACGGCAGTTCCACCAGGAAGGGTTCGTGAACCAGTACGCGATGCTGCCTGTCGCCGTCGGCGGGAACGTCGTCTTCGAGAGCGAGGCGCTCGAGAACGTTCCACCCAGCTGGAAAGCCCGCGAGACGTACGAAGTCGTATCTCCGGACGAGTTCATCGAGACGTTCGAGCTCTCTCAGAGCGGCAAACCCTACGAGGTCTACAGCCGGGCTCGGTTCAGGCGCGTTCGAGGCCAGTGAGGTTTGTCGCAACCGTATCAGTCGAAAGATGCCGCCGTCCGCGGGACAGTCGAGGGCTCGTTGGCCGGCGTCGAGGCGGGCCTACGACCTCCGGCCGAGGAGCAAGAGAAGCGCGTCCGCGAGAGGTGGGAATGAAGTCCGGAATAGCGACGCTCATGATCATCACGTTGGCCGGCGCGACGGTGGCCCTTGCGCAGAACCTGACGTTCGACGACCAGAAGGCCGGGGAAGCGCCCAAGGGAATGACGTGCGCGCTCACCGGCAAGGGGCGGCCCGGCAAGTGGGTGATCCAGTCGGACGAGGGAGCCCCCAGCCGGCCGCTCGTCCTCGCGCAGACCGACGCCGACACGACGGGCTATCGGTTTCCGCACTGTGTCGTGGACGGGCTCCTGGCCCGGGACCTGACGTTGAGCGTCCGCTTCAAGCCAGTTTCGGGCGGGGGGGATCGGGCGGGTGGGCTCGTTGTGCGCTATCGCGATGCGAACAACTACTACGTCGTCCGCGCCAACGCCCTCGAGAGCAACGTGGTCCTCTACAAGGTCGAGGGCGGGCGGCGCACGGATCTGCCGCTCAAGGGTGAGGGACGGACCTACGGCAAGAAGACGACCGTCCCGTCGGGCGTCTGGAGCACCCTCGGCGTCAACGTGAGGGGGGACCTGTTCGAAGTGGTCTTCAACGGTGCGAAGCTCTACGAGGTTGAGGACGCCACGTTTACGGGTCCCGGCCGGGTCGGCGTCTGGACGAAGGCCGATTCGGTCACGCAGTTCGATGACCTCCGGGTTACGGTCGTCCGGTAGCGAAGCACGCCGAAACTGTGGAGGTCGCCATGTCATCGAACCCTTCCCGTCGCACCCTGCTCGGTGCCCTGGGCGTCGGTGGAGCCGCGCTGGCCCTCGGTCGAGACGCCCTCGGTCAGGCCCCGGCCGCCGTCGCGCCGGCGGCGGCGCGGCCGCCGGCCTTCCGCGGACGGCACGAGCCGCGGCCGCTCCCGTTCGACCCGGCGAAGCTGAAGGGGATCTCGGAGAAGCTCGTCCGGTCGCACTGGGAGAACAACTACGGCGGCGCGGTTCGTGCCCTGAACGATGTCGAGCAACGGCTCGGCTCAATGCTCGCGGACAAGGAGCCGCCCGCATTCGTCTACGGCGACCTCAAGCGCGAAGAGCTGGTGCGCACGGGCTCCGTTGTTCTCCACGAGCACTACTTTGGCAACCTCGGTGGCGACGGGAAGGCCTCCGGCTCGATCCTCGACCTGATCAAGCAGGGCTTCGGCGGCTACGAGACGTGGGAGGCGGAGTTCCGACGCACCGCGAACGCGCTGGCCGGGGGCTCCGGCTGGGTCGTGCTCGCCCTCAACCTCCACACGGGGGAGGTCCACAACTACTGGGCGTGGGACCACATGCACAACGCCGTGCTCGGGGCGCCGCTCCTCGTGCTGGACATGTACGAGCACGCCTACCACATCGACTTCGGCGCCGCTGCCGCTCGCTACGTCGACGCGTTCATGGAGAACTTGAACTGGGAGGAGGTCGGCCGGCGGGCGGACTGGGCGCGAAAGGCCGCGCGCGCTTGAGGCCGGGCGGCGACCGGGGTCGCTGGCGCCACGCCGGCGCGTGGCGGCTCGGTTTGGCGTCGCTCGTCGCGGGAGCTGCCGCTCCCGTCTTCGCCCAGTCGGCGGCGCCACCGATCCTGCGCCCCGGCGCGCTCGGTAGGGCACCGAGCGGAGGCGGGGGCTACTTCCCGCGGACCTTCTGCACGATCGCGAGAGTCTCCGCGACCTTCTTCGTCAGGCCGGCCCAGTCTTTCGCGGCGAGGATCTCCTTCGTGATGAGGTTCGAGCCGATGCCGACGCAAGCGACGCCCGCATTGAACCACGCGGAGAGCGACGCCTCGGTCGGCTCGACTCCGCCGGTGGGCATGATCGACGTCCAGGGGCAGGGACCGCTGACCGCCTTCACGAACGGCGGGCCGCCCACCTCGGCGCCCGGGAAGATCTTCACGATCTCGCAGCCGAGCTCCTCCGCCGCCTGTATCTCCGACGCCGTCCCGCAGCCGGGCGAGTACGGTATCTTGCGGCGGTTGCACGCGCGGGCGACCTCGGCGTTGAGCACGGGGCCGACCACGAAGCAGGCACCGTTGTTGATGTAGAGCGTCGCCGTCCCGGGATCCACGACCGACCCGACCCCCGTGATCAGCTCGGGGACCTCCTTCGCGCAGAACTTCTCGAGGTCGCGGAAGACCTCCCACGCGAAGTCGCCGCGGTTCGTGAACTCGAGGAGCCGTGCGCCGCCGCGGGCGCACGCGCGGGCGACGCTCGTCACCACGTCCGTGTCCGAGTGGTAGAAGACCGGCACGATGCCGGTGGAGTACATCGCGTTGAGCACGTCCATCCGTCGATAGCGGGCCATATCTCCCTCGTGGTGCTCAACATGGTACGCGAGGACGGGGTGCCTCGCCTTGCGTCCGGCCGGGAGCGGGAGCGACACTCGTCCATGCGGTTCCCGCCCTCGAGCTACGTGCACTGGCTCGTCGGGATCAGCGTCCTCTTCGTCGTCCTCGAGCGGCTCTTTCCCTGGCGCAAGGGGCAGGCGCTGCTTCGGCCAGGCTGGCTCCGGGATCTCGGGTTCCTCGCGGTCAACGGCCACCTGTTCTCGCTGCTGATGGCTGGCTGGAACGGCTGGGTCGCGCTCCAGGCCACGGAGCTTCTCCAGCGGGCGGGGATCCGATTCGACGCCTCGCCGGTCCCGCGCTGGCCCTTGTGGACCCAGGTCGTCGCCTTCCTCGTCGTCTCCGACTTCCTGCAGTGGTGCGTGCACAATGCGCTGCACCGAGTGCCGTTCCTGTGGACCTTCCACAAGGTCCACCACGCGATCACCGTCATGGACTTCGTCGGGAACTTCCGCTTCCACTGGATGGAGATCGTCGTCTACAAGTTAGTGCAGTGGCTCCCGCTCGCTCTCCTCGGGGCGTCGGGCGAGGCGGCCTTCGTGGTCGCGGTCCTCGGCACGTTCTGGGGCGACCTCAACCACGCGAACCTGGACGTGGGCCTGGGCCCGCTCGGCTACGTCCTCAACAGCCCCCGGATGCACCTGTGGCACCACGACGCCTCGGACGAAGGCGGGGTCGCCAAGAACTTCGGGATCGTGCTCAGCCTCTGGGACTTCGTCTTCCGCACGGCGTACTGGCCACGGGACCGCGGCCCGCGGACGCTCGGCTATCCCGGGATCGAGGAGATGCCGCAGGGGCTCGTCGGCGAGCTGGCCTGGCCCGTCACACGGCGGCGCTGAGCGGGAACGAGAGCCGGCACCCGACGCCGCAGCTAACGGAGAGGAGGGGAACATGGAACGGGAAACGGGCGTCGCCGGTCGCGAGCGGCGCACGGAGCGACTCGCGGACTGGGCGCCTGCCATGGCCATCCTCCTCTTCCACCTGGCCTTCCTGCGCGGCTACGGCGTCTTCCGCGACGAGCTCTACTACATGGCCTGCGGCCGGCGGCCCGGCTGGGGATACGTCGATCACCCGCCGCTCGTGGCCTGGGTCGCGTGGCTCGTGGCGCGGGTCGCCGGGGAATCGCACCTCGCGCTGCGCGTGGTGGCGGCCCTGGCCATGGCGGCGACGGTCTTCCTGGCCGGCCGGATCGCCGCTGCGCTCGGCGGCGGCCCCTTCGCGCGCGCTCTTGCCGGCCTCGCCACCGGCCTCGCTCCGGTCGTCCTGTCCCTCGCCAGCATCTACTCGATGAACGTCTTCGACCTCCTGTTCTGGGCGCTCATCGGCTGGATCCTCGCGCGGGCGCTCTCCGGTGGCCCCGAGCGGCTCTGGCTCGCCTTCGGCCTGGTGGCCGGGGTCGGTCTCTTGAACAAGATCAGCATCCTCTATCTCGGCTTCGGTCTCGTCGTGGGGCTCGTCCTCGCTCGCCGGTGGGACGTCTTCCGTTCGCGCCTACTTCTGGGCGGGAGGGGTCCTGGCCTTCGCCATCTTCCTGCCCCACCTCCTCTGGCAGCACGCCCACGGCTGGCCGACGCTCGAGTTCATGGCGAACGCCCGCCGGGAGAAGATGGCGCCGCTCTCGGCGCCGGGCTTCGTGAAGGAGGCGCTCCTCCAGACGGCGCCTTCGGCCTGGCTCTGGGTCCTCGGCGTGGCGTGGCTCCTCCTGTCCCGGAAGGCGGTGCCATGGCGCGCCCTCGGCTTCGCGTTCCTCGTCGTGCTCGGGGTGCTCGCGTTCGGCGGCGGCAAGCCGTACTACCTCGCGGCGGCCTACTCGCTGGCGTTCGCCGCCGGCGCGGTGGCCGTGGAAGCCGGTACGGAAGAACGCGTACGCGCCCTCCGCCCGATCCTCGCCTGCTCATGGTCGGCGTGGGTCTCGCGGTCTCGCCGCTCGGCCGCCCGGTGCTGCCGGTGGACGCGTTCGTGCGCTACGCCGAAGCACTGGGCCAGAAGCCGGGCACCGACGAGCGTCAGGCGCTCGGCCGCCTCCCCCAGTTCTACGCCGACATGCACGGCTGGCGCGCGATGGCGGAAGCGGTGGCCGGCGTCGTCCGCACCCTGTCCGCCGAGGACCGGGCGCGGGCCTGCGTCTTCGGCCAGAACTACGGGGAGGCGGGGGCGGTCGAGTACTTCGCCCGCGAGCTCGACCTGCCCCCGGCGATTTCGGGCCACAACAGCTACTGGCTGTGGGGCCCCGGGCGCTGCACCGGCGAGGTGATCGTCGCCATCGGCAGCCGGCGTGAGCGGCTCGACGAGCTGTTCGCGGACGTGCGGCTCGCCGGCGTCACGCGATGCGCCGACTGCATGCCCTACGAGAACGGCCGCTCGATCTGGATCGCCCGCGGCCCGAAGCGCTCGCTTCTCGAGATCTGGCCCCGGGTCAAGGGCTTCATCTGAGTCGGTCCGGCTATACTCTCCCGATGGCCGAGGAGGAATCGCCGGCTTCTCTCGCGGCCGGCGTGGCCGGGCCGGAGGCAGACGACTCGAAACGGCGCAGGAAGGAGGCCAAGCTCCAGGCCGAGGCCGTCCGGCCGCTCGACCCCCGGGAGCGCTACCGGGCCCTCGTGGACACGCTCGAGGAGGCCCAGGACCTCGTCGAGCTCGCCGACCGCAAGGCACGCTTCGCCCTCGTGATCATGGGCGCGCTGAACGTCGCCTTCTTCTTCCTCGCCACCCGCTCCGACATCGTCGACTACCTGCCGCAGTGGTTGCGGCCCTTCCTCGGCTTCTACCTCCTCGTCTACGCCGGCGTCGCCCTCTTCTTCTTCCTCGAGGCGATCGAGGCCCTCCGGCCCCGGCGCTTCCGCCCGCACCTGCCCTACCCGGGCGAGGGCGGCCCCGAGCACTACCCCGAGGGCCTGCGCTACTACGAGGACATCGTGCAGCGCGACCTCGAGGCCTACCGGCGCGCGTGGCGCGAGCGTGCGCTTCGGGCAGCTGAACGCCGAGCTCACCGTGCAGAACCACATCATGGCGCGCATCAACCACGACAAGTACCGCTCGCTGCGGCGGCTGTACGGGGGGCTGCGCGTGCTGACCATCCTGGCCGGCGGGCTGCTCGCCGTCCTCGCCCTGTCGATGCTCTTCTTCCAGCCGGGCCGGAAGCGCTTCCGCGTCGGCTTCGCGCGACCCGGGCGGAGCCGGGCGCGGCGGCCGCCGGCCTCGGCCCGCCCGAGGCGGTGTCGGCCCCGGGCGTGCGCGAGGCCTCGGGGATCGCCTGGCACCCGGCCCTGGGGCGCTTCTTCGTCGGTCGGCGACCGCGGATCGCTCGCCGAGATCGAGCCCTCGGGCGCCGTGGTGGCGAGGCACCGGGTGAGGGGCAACCTGGAGGACGTGACCGTCCACGCGCCGAGCGGGAGGCTCGTCCTCCTCGCGGAGAAGAAGGGGGAGCTCGTGGTGTGGGACCCGGCCACCTCCTCCGAGACGGCGCGCTTCGCCCTCGACGTGGCGGGGATCCTCGGCCGCGAGCCGGCCGACCGGAACCAGGGCTTCGAGGGGATCGTCTTCCGCGCGGAGGCCGGGCGGCCCGGCGGCGGCGTCTTCCACCTCGTGCACCAGCGGAAGCCGGCGCGCCTCGTCACGCTGGCCTTCGATCCCGCGGGGCCCGCGCGCACGCTCGGTGCTTCGGACGTCCTCTCCCGTCACCCCCTGAAGCCCTACGAGGACCTGACCGCCGTCACGTGGAGCGAGCGGCTCGGGCGGCTCCTCGTGATCGCCGAGAGCGCCGACCGACTCCTCGTCGTCTCGCCCGACGGGGCGATCGACGCGGACGAGCCCCTGCCGGGAGGCCAGCAGGAGGGCCTGGCCCTCGGCCCCGACGGCACGCTCTGGGTCGCCGACGAGAGGCATGGGGCTGCTGCGCTTCCCGGGCGCCGCCGACGCGCTCGACGCGGCACTCGCCGCCGAGACGGGCGGCCGAAGCGGGAACCGCCGAGTGAGGGCCCGGTGCCTCGCCGCTCTCGCGGTGTCGGCTCTCGCCGCGAGCGGGGCCCGCGCGCAGGGGAAGAAGAAGACAGAGCCGCCGCCCGGCTGGCAGACCAAGCCCTTCTCGCTCGAGAACCCCTCGGCCGGCTTCAAGATCGCCCTCAAGGGCTACATCCAGGCGGACTTCCGCTCCTTTCAGGACTGGACGGCCGGGGACGAGGACACCGGCAACCTCCGCGCCGACGAGTTCGAGTGGCGGCGGGCGCGCATCGGCGTCGAGGGCGAGTGGAAGCGGCTCTCGTTCGAGGCGACCGTCGACCCCGCGTTCGACAAGGGAGACGATGCTGAAGGACACGTGGGTCAGCCTGCGGCTCGCCAAGGCGTCTCCAGGTGCGTGGCGGGTACATCAAGGTGCCGGTGAGCCCGGAGTTCCTGACCTCGCCCGCGAAGACGGACTTCGTCGAGCGTGCCGCCGCCGTCGACTCTCTCGGACCCAACCGCGACTGGGGCGCGCTTCTCCACGGGGAGATCTCCCGCGCCGTCGAGTACCAGGCGGGGGTCTTCACCGGGGACGCGCGCGCGAGCGACGGCCGGGCCGGCACGACGGCGGGCGCCCGGCTCGTCCTCAAGCCGGCGCGGTGGCTCGACCTCGGCGGCTCGTTCTCGCAGGGCGACGTCGTAGGCGAACACCGCCGGCCCGGGCCTCGACCCCGAGCCGAAGGGCCTCTCGGGGAAGAGCGTCACCGGCTACGTCTTCTTTCCCTCGGTGTTCGTCGACGGCCGGCGGCTCCGGTGGGGCGCCGACGCGCGAATCCAGGCCGGGCCCGTCGTCGCTCTGGGGCGAGTTCCTCGAGGCGCGCGAGGAGCGCCACGGCCAGGGCCCGACGCTCGAGGACCTGCCCGACGTCCGGGGCGACGGCTGGTCGGCGACCGCCACCTGGCTCGTGACCGGCGAGAAGAAGAAACGCACCATCCGCCCGCGGCGGTCGCTCTTCGGCGGGCCGGGCGCCGTCGAGCTCGCCGTCCGCTACGAGGAGCTGCGCTTCGACGACGTGAAGAACGAGGGCTTCGAGTCGGCGGGCAGCCGGGCCGCGAACATCCGCCCCGCGGGACTCCGGGCGTTCACGGGCGGGCTCAGCTGGTGGCCCGGCCCCTTCCTGCGCCTCGTGGGCGACGTGGTCGTCGAGCGCTACGACGACGCTCTCCGCGCCCCGGAGCCCGGGAAGACGGGCAACTACGTGTCCCTGCTCGGGCGCGTGCAGGTCCACCTGCCGTGAGGAGGGTGATGCGGGAGTGGCGGAGAGGAAAGGCGGGAGCGGCGACGCTCGCCGCCCTCGTCCTCCTTGTCCGCGTGCGGGGGAGGCAGCTCGCCGACCGGCCCTTCCGAAACCCCGACGGAGGGCTCGGCTCCCGCCGGCGCCCCCATCTTCGACGCCTCGCGGCTGCACGAGGTGCGGCTTCGACCTCGACCCCGCCGCCTGGCAGGCGCTGCGCGACAACTACCTCGACAACCAGTACTACGCGGCCAACCTGACGATCGACGGCGCTGTCGGTCCAGCAGGTCGGCATCCGCTCGCGCGGCGACGGGCTCGCGCAACGAGGAGAAGCCGGGGCTCAAGGTCGATTTCAACAAGTACGTCCCCACCCAGGAGTTCTACGGCTACAAGAGCCTCGTCCTGCGACAACCAGGTCCAGGACGCGAGCATGCTCCGCGAGCGGCTCTCCTTCCTCGTGTTCGAGGCCATGGGGATTCCCGCCCCCCGGAACGCCTTCGCCCGCCTCACCGTGAACGGCCAGTACTGGGGTCTCTACACCCTCGTGGAGCCGGTGAGCAAGCCCTTCCTCGAGGCGCGCCTCGGCGAGAAGAGCGGGACGCTCTTCGACTACGAGTGGATCTTCCCCTACGACTTCTCTTCGCTGGGGCCGCAGGCCGACGCGCTACGTCCCCCTGCCCTTCCAGCCGGAGACGAACGAGGACGAAGCCGGACGTGGCCGCCGGCCTCGTCGCGTTCGTGCAGGCGATCAACGACACCCCCGACGCCTCGTTCGTCACCGACGATGGAGACGCGCCTCGACGTCGACCGCTTCCTCACCCACGTCGCGGTCGAGAACGCCATCGCCGAGGGCGACGGCATCGTGGGCGACCAGGGCCTCAACAACTTCTACCTCTACGAGTACGGCGCGCAGGAACCGCTTCGTGTTCATCCCCTGGGACAAGGACAACACGTTCCGCAGCGGCTCCTGGCCTCTCTACCGCAACCTGGAGACGAACGTCCTCACCCGCCGTCTGACCGCCGATCCCGTCCGGCGCCAGGTCTACGCGGACGCGGTGTCGCGGGCGGTCTCGTCCTTCGTCAACCCCCGCTGGCTCACCCCGCAGCTCGAGACCGCCTACCAGCAGATCCGCTCGGCGGCCCAGTCCGACGCGCGCAAGCCGTTCACGAACGCGCAGTTCGAGGCCGCGGTGGACGGGGTGCGGGGCGTGATCGCCGCGCGCGAAGACGACGTGCGCGCCCAGAGATAGGGTCTCAGACCAGCCAGGACGCGACGTCCGCGAGCACGCTCTCGGCGATGGCCCGAGCGCGCTCCTCGGTCTTCGACTCGGCGATCACGCGCACGATCGGCTCGGTGTTCGACGCGCGCAGGATGAACCAGCCGTCCTCGAGCCGCACCTTCACGCCGTCCGTGAGGTCGACCGGCCGGCCCGCCCACGCCTCCCGGGCGCGCGCGAGCATCGTCCGTCCCTGCTCGGCCGGGCAGTGCCTCTGGAGCTTCACCACGCGGAAGCGGTCGTACTCCGAGGCGAGCGCCGACACGGAAAGACCGGACCCGGCGAGGCGGTGCAGCACGAGCCCCATGCCGACCAGGCTGTCGCGGGCGAAGTTGACGGCGGGCCAGATGACGCCGCCGTTGCCCTCACCGCCGATCACGGCGTGGTGCAGGCGCATGCCCTCGGCGACGTTCGCCTCGCCCACCCGCGTGCGGAAGACGGGTGAGCCGTGGCGGGCGGCCATGGCGTCGACGGCGTCGGTCGTGGCGAGGTTCGCGACGACCGGGCCCTTCGTCCGCCGCAGCACCTCGTCGGCGGCGAGGACGAGGGTCAGCTCCTCGCCGATCGGGCGGCCCGACGCGTCCACGATGGCGAGGCGGTCGCCGTCCATGTCCTGGGCGAAGCCCACGTCGGCCCGTCGCGCGCGGACGGCTTCGGCGAGGGCGCCGAGGTTCTCGGCCACCGGCTCGGCCGGGCGCGGGAAGCGGCCGTCGGCGGTCGCGTGGATCGCCGAGACCTCGGCGCCCAGCGCTTCGACGAGGCGCGGCGCGGCGAGCGAGGCGGCGCCGCCGCCGGGGTCCACGACCACCCGGAGACGGCGTCCCTCCGGCAGCGGGCCTACGCCTTCGAGCACCGCGCGCACGTGGCGCTCCACCGCGTCCGCGATCGTCTCGGGCGTGCGCTGGTCGGCGCCCTTCGCCTTGGCGTAGTCGCCCTGGTGGTAGATGTCGAGGAGCTCCCTCCCGCGGGCCGCGCTCAGGAAGAGGCCGTCTCCTCCCACGAACTTGAGGGCGTTCCACTCGGGGGGGTTGTGGCTGGCGGTGATGGCGATGCCGCCCTGCGCCGCGAGCTGCCGCACGAGAAGCTGGACGGTCGGGGTGGGCACGACGCCGAGGTCGCTCACCCGGCAGCCGCTCGAGGCGAGGCCGGCCACCACGGCCTGGCGCACCATCTCGCCCGACGTGCGCGGGTCGCGCCCGATGACGACGCGCCCGCCGCCCACCCAGGTGCCGAAGGCCTGGGCGAAGCGGGCCACGAGCTCCGGGGTGAGCGAGTCGCCCACCACCCCGCGCACGCCCGAGATGCTGATCTTCAACGTGGGGATGGCCCGCATCTCTCCCTCAGATCCGCAGGCGCTCGCGCGCCCAGTCGGCGAGCTCCTGCGCACGCCCCGCGTCGTCCGCCTCCGCGATCACGCGCACGAGCGACTGCGTGTTCGAGGCCCGCACGTGCACCCAGCCGTCGGGCCAGACGATCTTGACCCCGTCCGTATGGTCCACCGTCGCCCCCTCGACTTCCCCGACCGCCTCGCGGAACTCCTGCAGGGCGGAGAAGAGGAGCCGCGGGGCCAGGGGCAGCGCGAGCTTGCGCACCACGAGCGTCGGCAGGTCGGCGACGAGCGCGGAGAGCGAAAGGCCCTCGCGGGCGAGGTGCTCGAGCAGGAGCCCGATCGCCGCCGCGCTGTCGTGGGTGGCCTGGACCTCGGGCACCGCCACCGCGCCGTTGCCCTCGCCGCCGAGGACGGCGCCGTGCTCGAGGATCGCCTCGGAGATGAAGGCCTGCCCGACCGGCGTGCGGATCACCTTCACCCCGTGCCGGGCCGCCACCCTCTCGACCAGGCCGGTGGTGGACACGTTGGTGACGATCGGGCCCTTCCGCCGCGCGAGGGCGGCCTCGACGGCGAGCGGCAGGGTCCGCTCCTCGGAGAGGGGCCGGCCCTTCTCGTCCACGAGGCTCAGGCGCTCGCCGTCGGCGTCGAGCACGAGGCCGAGGTCGGCGTGGCCGGCGAGCACGATCGCCCGCGCCTGCGCCGCGGTCGCGACCGCGGGCTCGGGGAGCCGGGGGAAGGGCAGCGACGGGTCGTCGTTGATCGGCAGCACCTCGCAGCCGAGGGCTTCGAGCCAGCGGGGGACGAGGCGCGCGCAGGAGCCGTTGCCGCAGTCCACCGCCACCCGCAGCCGTCGCGCCCGCACGGCCGACGCGTCGAACCGGGCGGCGAGAGCGGCGAGATGGTGGTCGATCGCGTCCTGCTCGAGGACGCGCGTGCTCGATCCGGTCCCAGCCCGCGCGCTCGACCGCCCCCTGGTGGAAGATGTCGAGGAGCTCCTCGCCCTGGATCGCGCTCAGGTAGAGCCCGTCGCCGCGCACGAACTTGAGCGCGTTCCACTCGGGCGGGTTGTGGCCGCCGGTGATCGAGACGCCGCCCTTCGCCCCGAGCCAGGCGACCGCGAGCTGCAGGGTCGGGGTCGGGCAGATGCCGAGGTCCACCACCTCGCACCCCACGGAGAGGAGGCCGGCGGTGACGGCGGCCTGCACCATCGGCCCGGAGGGCCGCGGGTCGCGGCAGACGAGCACGCGGCCGCCGTCCAGGTAGGACCCGAACGCCTCGGCGAAGCGCACGACGAGCTCCGGGGTCAGCGTCTGGCCGACCACGCCCCGCACGCCGGTGATGCCGATCTTCAGCGGCTCCATGGTGTCCCGGCCATCCTACGCCGCCGCGGCGCGCTTCGCCTCCCCCCGGTGGCGCACGTACTCGACGACCGCCGGCAGGACCGAGACGAGCACGATCGCGACGATGACGAGGCTGAAGTTCCTCTTCACGAAGGGCAGGTTCCCGAAGAAGTAGCCGGCGAAGGTGCAGACCCCCACCCACAGGATCCCGCCCACCACGTCGTAGGCCAGGAAGCGCAGGTAGCTCATCGCCCCGATGCCGGCCACGAACGGTGAGAACGTCCGCACGATCGGGACGAAGCGGGCGATGATGATCGTCTTGACCCCGTACTTCTCGTAGAACTGATGCGTCTTGCGCAGGTGGTCGGGGTTGAAGAAGCGGGAGCGCTCGTAGTGGAAGACCTTCGGTCCCAGGTAGTGGCCGATCGCGTAGTTGACGTTGTCGCCCAGGACCGCCGCCGCGACGAGGAGAACGAAAAGGAGCCTCACGTCGAGCGCCCCCAGGGCGGCGAAGCTCCCCGCCGCGAAGAGGAGCGAGTCGCCGGGGAGGAAAGGCGTCACCACGAGACCCGTCTCCATGAAGACGATCGTGAAGAGGAGGGCGTAGGTCCAGGTGCCGTACGCCTGGATCACCTCGGCCAGGTGCCGGTCGAGGTGCATGAAGAAGTCGAGGAGCCAGCGGACGAGGTCGGCGAACCAGTGGACGAGGTCCATTCTCTCCCCTTCGGGTGACGGCCGAGCCACCGATCCTATCAGGAGAAGCTCCGGGAGCCTCGGGCCCCGCGACCGCTGCTAGAGTGTGTCGATGACCAGGGGCCGCCCCGTTCTTCCGCTCGTTCTCCTCGCCGCCCTCGCGAGTCCCGCGTGCCGGCGCGAGGCCCAGCCCGCCGCCGGGCCGCGCTACCCGCTCGAGGGGAAGGTGGTCGAGGTCGATGCCGCGAACCGGAAGATCACGATCGCCCACGGCGACATCCCCGGCCTGATGCCGGCGATGACCATGCCGTTCGTCGTCCTCGAGAAGGACGCCGCCGTCCTGCGGGCCGCGGGGCCCGGGGACGAGGTGACCGCGACCCTCGTCGCGCGCGACTCGCGCTACTGGCTCGAGGACCTCGTGGTGGTGAAGAAGGGCACCCCCGACCCGAGCGCGAAACTGGGACCCAAGGCCCGCGAGCCTCACCCGGGAGACGCGATGCCGGACGTCGCCCTCGTGGACCAGGACGGGAAGGCCGTGCGCCTCGCCGACTTCCGGGGTAAGGCGGTGGCGCTCACCTTCGTCTACACGCGGTGCCCGCTGCCCGACTTCTGTCCCCTCATGATGACGAACTTCGCCGCCGCCGACGCGGCCCTCGCGAGGGACGCGACCCTCGCGGCGCGCGCGCACCTCCTCACGGTGACGCTTCGACCCGGCGCACGACACGCCCGACGTGCTGCGAGCCTTCGGCCGGCCCTTCCAGAGGACGACCCCGCCCTTCGCTCACTGGACGCTCGCCACCGGCAAGGAGGAGGCGATTCGCGCGCTCGGCGGGGCGCTCGAGCTCGACTACGTCGAGGAGGACCGCTCCTTCACCCACAACCTCCGCACCGCCGTCCTCGACCGCGAGGGGAAGCTCCGCCGGCTCTTCCGCGGCAACGAGTGGAAGCCGGAGGAGCTCGTCGCCGAGCTCCGGGCGGCGGCCGGGATCTGAGAGCGGCCCTCAGTCCGCGAGGTGCTCGCGCGTGAGGTTGCGCGGGCCGGAGACGGTGACGACGACGTTGTCCTCCACGCGCACGCCGCCGAGGGCGGTGAGGGCGTCGATCGACTCCCAGTCGAAGGCCGCCGCGTCGGACCCGGAGCGGAAGGGGCGCAGCAGCATCGGGATGAAGTAGATCCCGGGCTCGATCGTGAAGACGTGCCCCGGCTCGATCGTGCGCGTGTTGCGCAGGTAGGGGTGCTCCTTCGGCGGCGGGGCCGGGGTGCCCGAGGGGTCGGACTGCCGGCCGGCCACGTCGTGCACCTGGATCCCGAGGTGGTGCCCGACTCCGTGGGGGAAGAAGGGGTGAGTGTAGCCCTTCGCGAAGGCCTCCTCCGCGGAGACCCGCACGAGGCGCAGCTCGGAGAGGATCCGGGCCACGCCCCGGTGGGCCTGGAGGTGCAGGTCGAGGTAGGGGCGGCCGGGGGTGGCGGCGCGGGCCAGCTCCTGCTCGAGGGCGTTCATCGCCGCGACGAGTGCGGCGAAGCGGGAGTCACCGCCGGGGGCGGGTGTCGTGCGCGTGATGTCGCAGGCGTAGCGCCGCACCTGCGCCCCCGCGTCGAGCAGCAGCACCCGGCCGTGGCCCACCGTCCGCTTGCTCTCGTAGTGGAGGGTCGCGCCCTTCTCGTCGAGGGCGACGATCGTCGTGTAGGGCAGCTGGGCGTCGGTGCAGCCCACGGCGCGGACGAACGCCTGGTGGATCTCGAGCTCGGAGGCGCCGGCCGCGAAACGCCTCGCGCGCCGCGCGGTGGCCTCTCGCCCCGAGCACGGTCGCCTGCTCGAGGCAGTGGACCTCGTAGTCGTCCTTGTAGCTGCGCACCCAGTCGAGCCGCGGGGTGAGCGCGGGGGGGTTCGCGGCGAGGCCCGCGGCGAGCGCCCGGTCCGTCTCGTTCCCGACGTAGGCGGCCCGCGCGGGCCGGCCGAGCGCCTTCCACGCGGCTTCGATCGAGCCCGCCTCCTCGAACTGGAAGGCCCCCAGCCAGAAGGGATCTGTCACCCCGCCCTGCTCGTACCAGTAGTCCTCGGGTGCGTGCCGGATGAGGCGCGGGGTCCGCCCGGGGACGACGTGCAGCAGGTGGTGCGGGACCGTCCAGGGGGCACCAGTGGGCGAAGTGCGGCCCCGGCTCGAAGGGCGCGTCCCGGTCGTCGGCGAAGTACGTGAAGGGGGCTCCGCTCGAGACGACGAGCGAGTCGAACCCGCTCGCGCCGAGCGCCTTCTCCGTCTCGGCCTGGAGGCGCTCCTGGTGCCGGGAGAAGAGGGCGGCGAGATCCATGGCGCTGCCTTTCCGGGGACATCCCCTTGGCTCGAAGGTCGCGATCGTCGAATGATAGCCGCATCGCAGCGAGAAGCGGATTGACCATCCCTCGGGAAGGGGCGTAGCGTAGCTGCCGCACAGTCGACTTCCGGCCACGAGTCCATGGAGAGGCCAATGAAGAAGGGAATTCGCCAGCTGAGCCGCCGCGACTTCGCGCGGACCGCCGCCCTCGCGGCCGGAGCGCTGGGCGCGGCAGACATGCTCGGCGCCGCCGAGGTTGAGGTGAAGGTCGGCCTCTACAGCATCACCTACCTCGGGGTGTGGTACCGCGGGGGCGCCCTGACCTTGGAGCAGGTCGTCCAACGGGCGAAGCAGTACGGCTACGAGGGCGTGGAGGTCGACGGGAAGCGCCCCCACGGCAACCCGCTCGACTGGCCGCAAGGCCGGTGCCAGGATCTCCTTCGATACGCCCACGATCGCGGCGTGGACATCTACGCCGTCGCCGCGAACAACGACTTCAGCAGCCCGATACCGGAGCACCGCGAGTGCCAGCTCGTCTACGTGCGAGACCTGATCCGCATGACCGCGGACCTCGGCGCGAAGGTGCTGCGCGTCTTCCTGGCCTGGCCCGGCGTGACGCTGCTGCCCCAGGGCGGTGGCCGGTACGACCTCGCCAAGGCGGTGTGGCAGAAGACGCACGAGACGTTCTCGCCGGAAGAGACCTGGGCGTGGTGCCGCGAAGGGCTCGTGGAGTCGGCTCGGTACGCCGGGGAGCACGGAGTCACTCTGGCGCTGCAGAACCACGCGCCGGTGATCGGAGACTACCGGGACGTCCTGCGGATGGTGGGCGAGGTCGCCTCGCCGCACCTGAAGGTCTGCTTCGACGCTCGGCTCGAGCATGGCAAGGACGCTGAGGCCATCCGGAAGGCCGTGGTCGAGGTGGGGGCGCGGCAGGTCCTGTCGCACTATGGCGGTGAGTACAAGCAGGGCCCCGGCGGGATCGAGGTCATCGGCGGGGAGCCCTGCCTGGCCGAGGTCAGGGGGCTCCTCGAGATCGGATACCGGGGCTACTTCGGCTACGAGCTGTGCCACCCGCTTCCGGTGATCGACGGCCAGACCGTCAGCGTGGAGTACGTGCACGAGAACGCCCGCCTGGCCGCCGAGTACATGCGCGGCGTCGTCGCCGAGGCAAAGAGGCAGCGAGCCCCCCAGCGATAGGCCATAGCGGGGAGGCTACCCGAAGAAGAGGTAGCTGACCGCGACCGCTCCGAGGAAGCCCGCGAGCTCGGCGGTGAGGCCGCAGGCGATGGCGTGTCGGGTGTTCCTGACGCCGACCGAGCCGAAGTAGACGGCGAGGACGTAGAAGGTCGTCTCGGTGCTGCCCTGGATCACGCAGGCGAGCCGGCCGGCGAAGGAATCGGGGCCGAGCGTTTTCATGGTCTCGATGACGAGGCCGCGCGAACCGCTGCCGGAGAGAGGCCGCACGAGTGCCACCGGCAGGGCGTCCACCCAGCGTCCGTCCACCCCGAGGCTGGAGACGGCCCAGCGAACGGCGTTCAGCACCTGGTCGAGGGCCCCGCTCGCGCGCAGGACGCCGACGGCGACGAGCATGGCCACCAGGTACGGGATGATGCCGACCGCGACCGCGAAGCCCTCCTTCGCGCCGTCGACGAACGTCTCGTAGAACGCCACCCGCCGCCGCGCGGCGAGCACCAGGAAGCCCACGATCAGCGAGAAGATCAGGAGGTTCGCGACGAGCGAGGTCTGGCGCTCGAGGGTCTCCTTGTCGAGGCTCGCGCAGTAGACGACGAGGAGGCCGATCAGCAGCGTCACCCCGCCGAGGTAGGCGAGAGTGACCGGGTTGCCGAGCGGCAGCTTCTGGACCCGCGCCGTCACCAGGATGCCGACCATGGTGCTGCAGAAGGTGGCGATCAGGAGGGGCAGGAAGACGTCCGTGGGGTCGGCGGCGCCGAGCTGTGCGCGGTAGGTCATGATCGCGGTCGGGATGACGGTGACGGCCGACGCGTTGATCACCAGGAACAGGATCTGGTCGTTGCTGGCGGTGTCCGGCTGCGGGTTGAGCTGCTGCAGCTCCTTCATGGCCTTGAGCCCGAGCGGGGTGGCCGCGTTGTCCAGGCCGAGCATGTTGGCGGAGAGGTTCATCACGATCGAGGCGCCGGCCGGGTGGCCCGGCGGGATGCCGGGGAACAGACGGCGCAGCAGCGGGTCGAAGGCGCGGGCGACGAGCTCCACGGCCCCGCCCTTCTCGCCGACCCGCATGATGCCCAGCCACAAGCACATGACGCCGGTGAGCCCGATCGACACCTCGAAGCCGGTCTTGGCCATGTCGAAGCTCGAGGCCACCATGGCCGCCCAGACGCCCGGCTCCCCCAGGACCAGCCAGCGGATGAGCCCCGCGACGAAGGCCACGAAGAAGAAGCCCGCCCAGATCCAGTTGAGCATCGCCGCGTATCTTAGGGCTCCGGGCTGACGGGGTCGATGCCGAGCCACAGGACGGCGGCCACGACCGAGAGGGCCGCGGCGACGTGCAGGGCGTTCTCCCAGCCGACGGCCGCCGCGAGCACCGGGGTGAGCGCCGGCGAGACGAGCCCGCCGACGTTGCTCCCCGTGTTCATGATCCCGCCCCCCAGGCCGCTGCGGCCGCCGGCGATCTCCGTCATCGTGGCCCAGAATGGACCCTCGACCGAGAGCACGAGCGCCGTCGAGAGGGCGAGCGAAACCGCGGCCAGGTAGCCGTTCGTCGTCCGCGCGCCGAGCGAGAGGAAGACGCCCGCCAGGGCCAGCCCGACGAGGGGCACCGCGCGGCGGCCGACGACGAGGCCGTGCCGGGCCGCGATGCGGTCCGAGAGCCATCCCCCGAAGGGGATCGACACGATGGACAGGAGCCAGGGCAGGCTGCTCAGGACGGCGCCCTTCAGCAGGTCGAAGTGCCGCTCCTGAACGAGGTAGAGGTAGAACCAGAAGACGAAGATGTAGCCGACGTACCCCTGCAACGTGTAGCTGAGAGTCAGGAGGACGAAGCTCCTGGACCGCAGGGGCGCGGTGCTCCCGCCGCGGCCGCGGGACGGGGACGGGAGGGCGGGGAGGGAAGTCGGCTCCCCGGCGATCCGCCAGGCGAGAGCGGTCGCGATCGCCGGCAGCGTCGACACCCCGATCGCCGCCCGCCAGCCCCAGCGCACCATCACCGCGGAAACGAGCGGCGGCGCGATCGCCGACCCGAGGGCGATCGCCGCGATCACGAAGCCGTTCGCGCGGGCCCGGCTGTCCGGGGCGACCCAGCGCGCGACACCGCCGGCCGCGGCGGGAAAGGTCGGTGCCTGCCCGATGCCCAGCACGAAACGCAGGGCCAGGAGCATCGCCAGCGTCGAAGCGACGCTGCCCGCGAGCGGGCCGCGCCCGACGAGCATCTGCAGCGACGTGGCCGCGACCCACCACCACGAGGCCCGCTCGAGGACCCGCCGCGTGCCCCAGCGGTCGGCGAGCGCCCCGCCGGGCACCATGAAGAGCGCGTAGCCGAGGAGAAAAGCGCTGAACACGCGCCCCATTTGCGCCTGGGACAGATGGAGCTCGTCCATCAGGAGGGCGCCGGCGACCGAGACGTTGACCCGGCAGAGGTAGCTCGCGGTCGCCGTGGCGCAAAGCAGGCCCACCCAGGGCCAGGGGCTCCGCACTTCCTCGACCACCTTCATCGAACCTCACCGGCCGGCGACACGATCCGTTCGCGCGCAATCTGCCGGATCGCCGCGCCACTAGTCAACTGCGCCGGGGCTGGCTGGAAGGCGAAACCGGGCGTGCTCGACTCATCACAAGCGTTGACCGGCTTTGACTTGACGGTCCTTGGCGGGCCGCGTTGTAGTGGGGGCACGGGCGTTCCGGGGGCATCAGTGGCGGGAGGAGTGGTGGCGACCGATGGGGCCTGAGCCATTCGATCCATGGCGTTTGCCCGTCGAATGGCGACAGTACAGTACTGCTGCGGGCCAGCAACTGGAGGCTGCCATGCCGAATCGCATCGTGACCCCGTGTCTCGTGTTCCTTCTCGCCGGCGCCGCGGGGGCCGCCGCCCGCACCCCCGAGGGCGAGGGCCTGTTGGAGCCGAACAGCGGGTTCGTCCTCGACGGTGGAGACATGGAGGAGGCCGTCGCCGCCGGCGGTTCCTGCCTCGATCCCTCTCTCGTGGACGACACGGCGACGGCGCCCTCCCTCGCGGCGAGGGCCAGCCCCGTGGCCCCGCTGGGTCCCGATCCCCAACCCGCGCCGCGGCCGAGGCCGATGGCCTTCGAGTACAGCGACGGCTACCGGACCCGGCTGAAGATCCACAAGTACGCGAGCTTCGCGACGCTGCCGCTCTTCGTCGCCCAGTTCGCCGTCGGCCAGAAGCTGTACAACGGCACGGGCTCGGACGGCACCCGCTCCCTGCACGGCGCGCTCGCCGCCGGCACGGGCGTTCTCTTCGGCGTCAACACGGTGACCGGCGTCTGGAATCTCGCCGAAGGACGCAAAGACCCCAGCCACCGGACGAAGCGGATGGTCCACGGCATCCTGATGGCCGTGGCCGACGCCGGTTTCGTGGCGACCGGCTTCATGGCCCCCGAGAGCGAAGAGGGGGAATTCGGGTCCGAGGGCGGGGGTACCAGCCGCTCGACCCACCGCACGGTGGCGCTCACTTCGATGGGCATCGCCACCGTCGCGTACCTGATGATGCTCATCCACTGACCGCCATGGCCATGCCAGCCTTCTTCGCCTCCGCCGTCGAGTCCTGGGCCGCGTTCTACGATCATCACCAGCTGGTGTCGGTCACGGTCCGCTACCTGCACCTGGTCGGGCTGATGGTGGGCGGAGGAACCGCGCTCGCCACGGACCGCAGCGTGCTGCGGGCGGCACGCTCGGGGCCGTCCGAGCGCGCCAAGAGCCTCGCCGCTCTCGCCGCCTCGCACCGTGTCGCGGTGCCGGCGCTGGCCGTCGTGGTGCTCACCGGCCTCCTGATGACGGTCACAGACCTCCCGACGTTCCTCGGCTCGCGTCTCTACTGGTCCAAGATGGGTCTCGTCGCCCTGCTCCTCCTCAACGGGATCGGTCTCCTGGCCGCGGAGCGCGCGGTCTCGCGGGGGCGCGCGAACGGCTGGCGATGGCTGGGTCTCGTCTCGGGGGCGAGCCTTTGCCTGTGGCTCGTCGTCCTTTTCGTGGGCATCTGGCTGACCGCCGCGGCCTGAAGGAGCGGACGATGGATGAGGGCGCCCGGGAACGCCGGAAACCGGCGGGTGGCTGCGGCGGCGAGTGCGCCGGCAGCGGCGGAGCGACGTCGCGCCGCCGGACCCTGGGCCAGATGTCCACGGCCGTCCTCGCGGCGATGGTCGGGGTCGAGCTGTGGCCCGGCAGCGCCGCCGCGGTCCCGGTGACCGAGGGAGCGGCCGCCGAGGCCGGGCCGGCCGAGCGGACCTACCCCGCGCCCGCGGCCGACGGCGTGACGATCGACCGCGAGACGCAGGTGATCCTCGTGCGCTTCCAGCAGCGCGCCTACGCGTTCAACCTCGCTTGCCCACACGAGAACACGGCACTCCGCTGGAAGGAGCGGGACGGGCGCTTCCAGTGCCCGCGCCACGAGTCCCAGTACCAGCCGGACGGGACGTTCATCTCCGGCCGGGCGACCCGGAACATGGACCGCTTCGCGATCAGGCGGGCCGGTGACCGCCTCGCGGTGGACCTCGATCGGCTGTTCCGGTCGGACCAGCAGCCCCAGGACTGGGGGGCCGCGGCCGTGTCGTTTTAGGACCCGCCGCCCCGCGTAGCCACCCCGACCTCCTTGACGGGCGCGGGTCGGGCACGACAGAGTGAGGCAGCGCACATCGACTCACCCCGGGAACGGCCTACCTTGAGGCTTCTCTCTGGGGGAACGTCGAGATCTGGGAGCGAGCCCATGTGGAACAAGCGCGAAGAAGATCCCATTCGTCCGGCCGCCTCACCGCAGGCCGCCATGCCGTCGACCACCGTCGTTGCGCGCCGTGAGCAAGCCGCGATCGGTCCTTCGATCTCCATCGTAGGCGATCTCACCGGAGGCGAGGACCTCACAATCCTCGGCAAGGTCCAGGGCAAGATCGACCTCCCGCAGCACAGCGTCACCGTCGGGGAGTCGGGCCGCGTCGACGCCGACATCCACGCGAAGGTCATCAGCGTGGCCGGGGAGGTGCACGGCAACCTGCTCGCGGGCGAGCAGATACTGATCCGCAAGACGGCCACCATGCTGGGCAACCTGACGGCACCGCGGGTCGGCCTCGAGGACGGCTGCCGCTTCCGGGGGAGCGTCGACATGGAGGCGCAGTCCGACAAGGGCCGGGCGGCCTCGGCTCCGACCTCGCGGGCATCCGGAGCGGTCGCTCCCGCGAAACCAGCCGAGGCCGGAGCGCAACCGGCAGGCAGCCCGGGCGGCGGCGTGCCGGCGAAGCCCGACGCACCGCTCCCGCACCCCTGAGGTGCCCGTGTGGTGGTTCCCGGGGGCGCGCACGGAGGCGCAGCCTGCTCCTCCGGCCGGCCACCGGTCACAGGCCTTGAAGGCGATTCTCGACGGCCTGCTGCCCGGGGCGCGCCACGCCGTGCTCGATCTCGGACCACCGCTCGCGGGCAACATCAAGTTCCTTTCCGCGCTCTCCTGCCGCGTGCGCATTGCCGACCTCCATCGATCGCTCTCCGCCGAGTCGGTCGAGAGCCGGCGACCCGAGGCCATGGGCGCGCTCTTCGGCCGGCTGCTGCCGCTCGCGCCGGAAGAGCGTTTCGACGCCCTGCTCGCGTGGGACGTCTTCGACTACATGCGCCCGGACCAGGTGTCGTCCCTCATGGCCCGGCTGACCCCGGCGTGCCGGCCTGAGGCCCTCGTGCTGGTCCTGGTCTCGACGCGACGACAGATCCCCGCCCGGCCGCTGCTCTACCGGATCGTGGACCGCGAGAACCTGGCCTGTGACGGCCCGCTCCAGCCGGTGCGCGCCTGCCCGCGCTACACCCAGCCCGACCTCGAGCGCATGATGCCGGGTCTCTCCGTCCGGCGCAGCTTCCTGCTGCGCAACGGAATCCAGGAGTACCTGCTCGCCCGTGGCCCGGGAGAAGGAGCGGCCGGGGTTCCGGAGGCGCGTGCCGCTTCGGGCACACCTTCGGGGCGCCCCTGGGTTCGACGGGGGCGACGCTGACGGCGCGCTCGAGGCGGGGTTCGATGCTGTCGGATGTGCTACACTGCGCTGTACGTGACCCCCGTGCGGGCCCCCAGCTCCGTGGCGTGTTCCTGCCTCGTATCTGCGTACTGGTCCTGAGACCAGAGGTTCCTTCCCGCGCCGGGCCGAAGAGGCCACGATGAACATGCTGGACGCCCGAGCGTGAGCGCCAACCCGATCGTCGCGCAGGGAATCGGGAGCGCCCCAGGCCTTTCGGCCGTCGGACCTCTCGACAACCGGTTCCACGTCGTCGCCGTGGCCAGTCTGCGGGTGATCCAGATCAGGAACGGAGCGCGCCTGCGCCTGGATCCCGGGGATCACAAGCCCTGCGTGGTGGCGGTGGCCGAGGTCCTGGCCGGCGCCGTTCCCTACTTCCTGTCGTAGCGGTGGCGGACGGAGGCCACGGGGGACCGCGGCCCGCACCCCGTGCACGGATCAGTCGACCTTCGGCGCCTTTGTACGCCGGGGAGGCGTCAGCTCGCCGGCTCGAGCCGGTACACCTCGCCGTCGTAGTCGACGACGTAGACCTCGCCGTCCGCGTCCAGGCCGAAGGACGTGGGCGAGTCGACCCCGCGCAGGCCAGCCGTCCAGTCCCGCGGCTCGGTCGCCTGGCCGTTCGCGACGCGGAACGACCGTACGAAGCCCGAGCAGTAGTCGCCGAAGAAATACGTCCCGGCGAGGGCGGGCACCCGGCAGCCCCGATACACGACGCCGCCCGTGACCGAGCAGCCCTCCGAGTGGGTGTACTCGTAGACGGGAGGCGTCTGCCCCGTGCGGTCGCAGCCGCTCGCGGGGCTGTAGCACTCTGATCCCTCGGTCAGGTTCCAGCCGTAGTTCTCGCCGCCGCGGCGGGAGGCGAGGCCGACGTCGATCTCCTCGATGCGGTTCTGGCCGACGTCGCCGATGTAGAGGTCGCCGGTCGGGCGGTCCACCGAGATGCGGAAGGGGTTGCGAAGGCCGTAGGCCCAGATCTCGGCCCGGGCGCCGGCCGTGGCGCGGAACGGGTTGTCGGAGGGGATGCCGTACGGCGTGCCGGCGTCCACGTCGATCCTGAGGATCTTGGCGAGGAGGGCGGCGAGATTCTGGCCGTTGCCGAACGGATCGCCGCCGGAGCCCCCGTCGCCGAGGGCGATGAGAAGGAGCCCCGCGTTGTCGAAGGCGAGGCCCCCGCCATTGTGGTTCGCGAAGGGCTGGGCCACGGTCAGGAGGACGCGCTCGCTGGCCGCGTCGGTAGCGTCGGCGGAGGTCGCCCGGAACTCGGCGATGTGGGTGTCGCCCTGTCGGTCCGTGTAGTTCACGAAGAAGCGGCGATTCGTCGCGAACCGGGGGTGGAAGGCGAGGCCGAGGAGGCCGCGCTCGCCTCCGCTCGTGATCTGTCCGGAGACGTCTAGGAACGGTGTCGCCTGCAGTTGATCGTCGCGAATGACCTTGATCAGCCCGCCCTGCTCGACGACGTAGAGGCGCTCCCGGTCGCCGGGGGCCGCCTGCAGGTCGAGCGGGTTGCGGAGGCCGGAGGCCACGAGGTGAGCGGTGAGCGCGGGATTGCCCGGCACGGGAGTTCCCGAAGGGCAGGAGCCGGAGGGCGGGGTGGACGAAGGCACTGGCGTTGGGGAGGGTGTGCTCCCGCCGCACGCGGCGAAAGCGCCGATCGAAACGACACCGAGCCACAGACCCGTTCTCATGCGACCCCCTCTACGGAATCGGGTTGAAGGCGGGGACCTGGCCCTCCAGGTACCGCGGCAGCTCCGACGGCGAGAACTGCAGGCCGACGTAGAACGGGCCGAACTCCGCGTACCAGGCCGAGGCCTCGTCGAAGCGCATCTCGTAGATGAGCTTCTTGAAGACGAGGGGATCGTCGGCGAAGAGGTCGACGCCCCACTCCCAGTCGTCGAAACCGATGGCGCCGGAGATCACCTGGGTGACCTGGCCGGCGTAGTGACGGCCGATCTTCCCGTGATCGAGCATCATGCGCGCGCGGTCCTCCACCTTCTCCGCGTACCAGTTCCGGTGCTCTCCCCGGCGCTTGTTCATGGGGTAGAAGCAGACGTGCCGCCGGGGCGGCACCTCCGGCCAGAGGCGTCCAAGGACGCGCTTTCGCTGCTCCTCCATCTCGGCATCGAACGCCTGCTCGAACTCGAGGGAGCCCACCGCGAGACCGCGCTCGCCGAGTCGGCGGTGGACCTGGGCCGTCATCTCGTACATCCCCAGCTCGACGACGGAAACGAAGGACGTGGTCGGCTCGAGGAAGGTCGACAGGGGGAGCCGGGCGACGTCCAGCTGCGCCGCCTGCAGCTCTTCGAAGGAGCGGCGCCAGTGGATGAGCATGAGGTCGGCCTTGTGGCCGAGCACGGTCACCGGCACCGTCGTGCCCGCCTCGCCCTTCCGCATGGAGCCGAGCCGTTCCCCCGCCTCGGCCGCGAGCCGCTGCCGCAGGTCCTCCGGCCGGACCCTCCACTCCGCCCAGCGGACGCGGAACAGCTGGTGGAGGACGCTCCAGCCCTCGAGGGTCTCGGGAACACGCGGGTCGTGCATTCGGATGCGCCTCCTCGCTCCATTGTAAGGGCCCGCTCCCGCCGGGGGCGACAGCGTCTCTGTCGGGCGCTTTACCGCGTCTTTACAGGGTCGCGGTGGATTCCCGGCCGCTTTCGACGGAGAATCCCAAGGACGGTCCCTCCCCGCGTGAGCATCCCCTCCGCGGCCAGGCCCCGGTTTCGTCAGCGAGGATCTTCGTGACACGAAAGCCCCTTCTCGTCTTCGCCGTCGCCTCGGCCCCCCTCGCGCTCGCATGCGGGACGACGAGCGACGGCGCGGCCGCGCGCCAGCAGCGGCCGACCCTCCGGGTACGGGTCGCCCCCGTCGCCGTCCGGGACGTCGTCTACCAGATCAAGTCCCTCGGCCAGATCGAGGCCCAGGACATGGTCCAGGTCACGGCCCAGGTGGAGGGCGTCGCGACCGACGTGCGCTTCCGCGAGGGCGACCGGGTGGGCCCGGGCACCGTGCTCCTGCGGATCGACCCCGACCGCTACCGGCTGGAAGCGCAGAGAGCGCAAGCGACGCTCGAGCAATCGCAGGCGGAGCAGGACCGGGCCGGGGCCGACCTCCGGCGCCGCGAGGCCCTGGCCCAGAGCGACCTCCTCTCCGCCGAGGAGCTGAACCGCTCGCGCTCCGACAGCACGCGGCTCACGGCGTCGGTGGAGGTGGCGCAGGCGGTCCTCGGGATCGCCCAGCAGAACCGGCAGCGCGCCGAGGTGCGCCCGCAGGTCGCCGGGGTCATCAACACCCGGACCGTGGACACCGGCCAGTTCGTCCAGGTCGGCACGGTGCTCGCGACCATCGTGGACTCGAGCCGCCTGCGCCTCCGCTTCAAGGTGTCGGAGGCGGAGTCGCTCCGGGCGTCAGTGGGGGGCGAGGTGACATTCCGAGTCGGCCCCCTCGGCCCCCGCGACTTCACCGCGCGGATCTACCACGTCGGCCGGATCGCCGACTCCACCACCCGGCAGGTCGAGGTGCTCGGCTGGGTCGACAACCCGGGCGAGCTCAAGCCCGGCTTCTTCGCCGAGGTGACGCTCGCCGGCGAGGAGCGCAAGCACGCGCTCGTGGTGCCCGAGGGTGCCATCCAGGCGAGCGAGCAGGGCTTCGTCACCTACGTCTTGGAGGGCGGCCAGGCCCGCCTGCGGCCCATCCAGCAGGGCCTGCGGACGGGTGACGGGGTCGTGGAGATCCTCTCGGGCCTGAAGCCGGGCGAGACGGTGGTGACGGAGGGCTCCGACCGGCTGGCCGACGGGATCCCGGTCGAGATCGTCGCGGGCGACGTGCCGAGGGCGGCGGACGGCGGGATGGCCTCGCCGCCCGCGGGGGCGAAGTAGGGAGCGGCCATGAGCGAAGAGAAGCGGCCGGCGGAGCCCGCGGAGGATCCCCTCAAGATCGCGACCGGGATGACCCTGGCGGACATCTCGATCCGCAACCACGTCTTCGCCTGGATCCTGATGTTCGCCCTCATCGGGTTCGGGATCCTGTGCTTCACCGGCGTCGGCACCGTCTTCAAGGGGCTCGGGGTCAGCCAGAACCCCGACGTGGACTTCCCGGTCGTGAACATCTCGATCTCCTGGGAGGGCGCCTCCCCCGAGATCATGGAGACGGACGTCGTCGACCTGGTGGAAGACGCGGTGACGTCGGTGGAGGGGGTCAAGGAGGTCTCGTCCTCCTCGCGCCAGGGCAGCGCCAACATCACCGTCGAGTTCGAGCTCGAGCGCGAACATCGACGTGGCGCTCCAGGACATCCAGAGCAAGCTCTCGCAGCTCCAGCAGCGCCTGCCCCGCGGCATCGACCCCCCGATCGTCAGCAAGACGAACCCCGAGGACGAGCCGATCATGCGGCTCGCGGTCGGGGGCAGCCGTCCGCCGACGTTCGTGGCCGACTACATCCGCAACGTGATCCGCCCTCAGCTCCAGACGATCCCGGGCGTCGGCGAGATCCAGCTCTCCGGCTTCCGCGACCGCAGCGTGCGCGTGTGGTACGACGCGGTCCGCCTCGAGGCCCAGGGTCTCACCGTCCAGGACGTGAACGCCGCCATCCTGCGCGAGCACCTCGAGGTGCCCGCCGGCCGCATCGAGGGGGCGGACCGCGAGATGAACGTGCGGGCGGAGGGCGAGGCGATCGACGTCGAGGGCTTCCGCAACCTCGTGGTCACGTACCGGAACGGCGTCCCCGGTGCGCCTGCGGGACGTGGCGGTGGTCGAGGACGGCCTCGAGGACCGCCGCCGCCTCTTCCGGGCGATGGGGGAGCCCGCGATCGGCTTCGGCATCACCAAGCTGCGGGGGGCGAACGCGGTCCAGGTGGGCCGCGACGTGCGGGCGAGGCTCGCCGAGATCGAGAAGCAGCTCCCCGAGGGGCTCTTCCTCGCCGTCAACTTCGACACCACCGTCTTCGTGGAGCGGGCGATCAACGAGATCCTCTTCACCCTCATCCTCGCCGCGCTGCTCACCAGCGTCGTGTGCTGGGTCTTCCTCGGCTCCTGGTCCACGACCCTCAACGTCCTGCTCGCCATACCCACGTCCATCCTCGGCACGTTCATCGTCATGTACGTGTTCGGCTTCACCCTGAACACGTACACGGTGCTCGGGCTGACCCTCGTGGTCGGCATCGTGGTCGACGACGCGATCATGGTGCTCGAGAACATCTACCGCCACCGCGAGCACGGCGAGGGCAAGGTGACGGCGGCCTCGGTCGGCGCCCGCGAGATCACCTTCGCCGCCGCCGCGGCGACGCTCGCGATCATGGCCATCTTCCTGCCGGTGGCCTTCATGAAGGGCATCATCGGCAAGTTCTTCTTCCAGTTCGGGGTCACGATCACGGTGGCCGTGCTCATCTCGCTGCTCGAGGCGCTGACCCTCGCCCCGATGCGGCTCTCGCGCATGCTGGAGGTCGGGGAGCGCGCGAGCCGGCTCGAGCAGTGGGTCAGCACCGACCTTCGCGCGCCTCGCCGCCGGCTACCAGCGGCTGCTCGTGCCGGCGCTGCACCACCGCAAGCTCGTGCTCGGCGGCGCCGGCGATCCTGTTCGTCGTCTCCCTGGGGATCGTCAAGCTCCTCCGCCAGGAGTTCATCCCCTCGCAGGACATGAGCCGCTTCGGGATCCGGTTCCAGACCCCCGTGGGGTCGAGCCTCGACACCAGCGAGCGCATCCTGAGCCAGATCGAGCGCTTCCTCCAGTCGCGGCCGGAAGTCGACATGTACGGCGGCTTCGTGGGCGGCTTCGGCGGCGGCGAGGTCAACAGCGGCTTCGTCTTCGTGACGATGAAGGACCCGGCCGAGCGCCCGGTGGACCCGAAGGACGGGGAGGCGCCTCTCGCAGCAGGACCTGATGAACGTCGCGCGGCAGGTGACGAGCGCTCTTCCCGGGGCCCGGATCGTGATGCAGGACTTCTCGCAGCGCGGCTTCAGCCCCGGCCGCGGCGGCGGCTTCCCCGTGGAGTTCAACATCCGCGGCCGCGACTGGGACGAGCTCGGGCGCGCCTCGCGCGTGATCATGGAGAAGATGCGGGAGTCGGGCCTGGTGACCGACATCAACAGCGACTACCAGGTCGGCATGCCCGAGGTCCAGGTGTTCCCCGACCGCAACAAGGCGGCCGACCTCGGCATCTCGATGTCCGAGATCGGCGACACGATCAACTCGGCGATCGGCGGCCAGCGGATGGGCAAGTTCAAGGACAAGGGGCGGCGGTTCGACATCCGGGTGCGCCTCCTCTCGCCCCAGCGCCAGCGGCCGGAGGACATCGAGCGGCTGCTCGTGCGCACCGGCGGCGGGGGGCTCGTGCGCCTGGGCGACATCGTCCGCATCGAGCAGCGGCCCACGCTGCAGACGATCACCCGCCGCGACCGCGAGCGGGCCATCACCCTCACCGCCAACGTGGCCCCCGGCGTCTCGCAGGGCGTCGCCATCGACCGCTCGATGCAGATCGCGCAGGCGAACATGCCGGACGGCTACCGGGTGGTCGCCTCCGGGACCGCGCGGACGTTCCGCGAGTCGTTCGAGTCGCTCCTCTTCGCGATGATCCTGGGCCTGATCGTCGCCTACATGGTGCTCGCGTCGCAGTTCAACGCCTTCACCCACCCGTTCACGGTGCTTCTCGCGCTGCCGTTCAGCGTCAGCGGGGCGCTCGTCGCTCTCTACCTGGCCGGCCAGAGCATCAACGTCTACAGCATGCTCGGGATCATCCTGCTCATGGGCATCGCGAAGAAGAACTCGATCCTGCTCGTGGACTTCACGAACCAGGCGCGCGCCTCGGGCATGGAGCGGCACGAGGCGCTCCTGCACGCCTGCCCGATCCGCCTCCGGCCGATCCTGATGACCTCGATCGCGACGATCGCGGGCGCCCTTCCGCCCGCCCTCGCCATCGGCCCCGGCGCCGAGCTGCAGCGGCCCATGGCCCTCTCGATCGTGGGCGGCATGATCGTCTCGACGGCGCTCACCCTCTTCGTCGTGCCCTCGGCCTACAGCCTGCTCGACGACGCGGTGGCCTGGAACGAAGCGCGCAGGCGTCGTGGCGAGGGGCTCGTCGCCGCCTGGCGGGCGGCCCGCACCTCCTGAGGCAGCCGTGACCGTCTCGCGCACGCGCGACGTCGCTCGGCCTCACGGCCTTCGTCGTGCTCTGCTTCGGCGTGTCGGTGCTCGGCGGCCGGGCGATCGGCCCCGCCCTCTCCGAGTGGTACCCGGCCCTTCGGAAGCCCTCCTGGACGCCGCCGGGCTGGGTGTTCGGGCCCGTCTGGACGCTCCTCTACCCGCTCGTCGCGGTGGCGGGCTGGCTGGCCTGGCGCGAGGGCCGCTCCCGCTTCGGCGCCGCTTCTCTACCTGCTGCAGTTGACCCTCAACGCCGCCTGGCCCTGGCTGTTCTTCGCCGAGCGGCGCCTCGACCTCGCCTTCTGCGTGCGTCGTCGGGCTCGGGATCGCGATCCTCGGCACGATCGTCGCGTTCTGGCGCGTGAGCCGCGGCGCCGCCGCTCTCCTCGTGCCGTACCTCGCCTGGGTCGGCTTCGCCGCCGCTCTCAACCACGCGATCTGGCGGCTGAACTGACCCGCGCCGTCCTGCCGTCGCGGGTCATCCCGAGGGCGCTTCCCTGCCGTCGCCCGAGGGATCCGCAATCTCGGCGCCGGCGGGGCTGCGGATTCCTCGTCGCCCGGCGAGACGGAGGCTCCTCGGAATGACAAGCCCCGACCCTCCGTCGCTCGACGACGTCTTATGAGAGACGTACCTTTGCCCGCCAGGAGAACCGCGATGTCCCCTCGCCTCCCGTCCGCCGTCGTTCTCGCCGCGCTCGCCGCGACCGCCACCGCCGGGGAGATCCGGGGACGCGTGCTCGTGGACGGCAAGCCGGCCGCCGGCGTCGCCGTGTCGGTCCTCCCGTTCGAGGACGGCTTCGCCGCCGCCCGGCGCGAGGCCCGCCGCGAGGGGCTGCCGAAAGCGCTCGTCGACGGCGCGAGCCGCCCCGACGGCACGTTCGCCGTGGCGGTGCCCGCCGCGGCCGGCACCGTGGTGCGTCTCGCGTTCTCGGGCGGGACCGCGGCGCCGAGGGTCCTCGACGCGCTTTTCGACGCTGGAGGGGAAGACGCCGGCGACGTGCGGCTCCCGAAGGCGACGCCGCTCGCCGGCCGCGTGGTCGACGAGCGCGGCGGGCCGGTGGTGGGCGCCACGGTGACGCTCTGGCCCGGCGGGGGCCGGCGGCCGCAGGAGCAGGACGTGTCCCCGGGCCGGGGCGTGCCGCAGGCGGCCACCACGAAGGCCGACGGCGCCTTCCGCATCGAGGCCGCGAGCCCGGAGTCGAACCGGCTGCGCGTCGAGGCCCCGGCGTTCGCCACGCTGGAGAAGGAGCCGGTCCGCGCCGGAGCGGTCCCGCGCCCCGTGAGCCTGGTGCTGGGGCAGGTCCGGCGGGGGACGGTGACGCTCGCCGACCGGCGCACGCCGGCCGCGGGCGCCCTGGTGCGCTTCGAGGGGCGCACGCAGACGACGCGTTGGGTGGAAGCGCGCGCCGACGGTACCTTCCTCGTGGAGGGGACGCCTCGCGAGGCGGGCTCGCTCGTGGCCGACGGCGGGGATCGCGGCCGCGCCTCGGTGGCGCTGGCGCCGGGCGCCGCCGAGCCCGTCACGATCGCCCTCGCTCCGACCTCGACGCTCGGAGGGCGAGTGGTGGACGCCGCGGACGGCAAGGCCCTCGCCGGCATTCGCATCGTGTCCCGGGGCCAGGGCGGGGAGTTCCTCGCGCGCTCGGGCCCGGACGGCCGCTACGCGATCCGCGGCCTGTCGCCTCGGGCGTACCGCCTCACCGCCGAGGACGACCGCTTCGTCCCGTGGTCGCGCACGGTCACGGTGACCGCCGGGCAGGAGGAGACGCAGGACGTCCCCCTCACCCGGGGGGCGACGCTGGCGGGGCGCGTGGTGAGCGAGGAGGGGGCCCCGATCGAGGGCGCGCTCGTGCAGGTCTCGCGCGGTGGCGAGAACGTCCTCCGTGCCTTCGTGCGCAGCATGGAGGGCGAGGGCGCGGTGCGCACCGGGCGCGACGGCTCGTTCCGGGCTCGCGCCTCGCCCCGGGCGACAACCAGCGCCTCGACGTGCGCCACGACGAGTTCGCGGAGCGCGCCGTGGGCGGAATCTCCCTCCCGCCGGGCGGGACGCGCTCGGGGGTGACCGTCGTCATGCGGCGCGGGCTCGCCGTGCGCGGCGTCGTGAAGGACGAAGACGGCCGGCCGCTCGCCGGGGCCGAGGTCGATCTGTCGAGCGCCCGCACGCTCCGGGGCGGCCGCGGCGGCGTTCAGATGTCGTTCATCGGCCCCGGCAACCAGCTGCGGCGCGAGACCGGGGCGGACGGGCGCTTCGAGTTCCGCGGGCTCAAGGCCGGCGACTACACGGTCTCCGCGCGGCGCCCGGGGTTCTCTCGCGCGACCGTGGACCCGGTCAACGTGACGGAGGCCCGGGCCGCGGAACCGCTCGAGCTCGTCCTCAAGCCCGGGGCGACGATCAGCGGGGTCCTGCGCGACAAGGCGGGCGCCGGCGCCTCCGGCTGGTACGTCTCCGCGCGCGCCGCGAGCCAGGGAGGCGGACCCGCCTTCGGTCCCGGCGCGAATCCGCAGCGAGGAGCCCACCGGTCCCGACGGTGTCTTCTTCCTGGAGGGGCTCACCGCGGGCGAGGCCTACGAGCTTCAGGCCATGGGGCAGGCCGGCCTCGGCCCGCGCAAGGCCGGCGTCGTGGCGCCGGCGGAGGGCGTGGAGCTCATCGTCACCGGCACCGGCCAGATCCGCGGGCGCGTCGTGGACGGCGACAGCGGCCGCGCGATCCCGGACTTCCAGGTGCGCTACCAGCCCGACGCCCAGGGTGGGATGCGGTTCGTGATGCGCATGGGGCCGGGCCGGGGGCGCGGGCCGTACGAGCGGCAGCCGTTTCACGCCGAGGACGGCTCGTTCGTGCTCGAGGACGTGGCGGCCGGACGGTGGACGGTCGAGGCGTTCGCCCCCGGGTACCAGGCGGGGAGCGCCTCCGCGGTCTCCGTCGGCGAGGGCGAGGCCGCCGAGGGCGTCGAGGTGCGCCTCTCGAAAGGGGGCGTGATCAGCGGCAAGGTCCTCGAGTCGCGCTCCGGACGGCCCATCCTGGACGCCACCGTGCGTGCCGAGCTGTCGGGCGGCGAGCCGCGCATGGGCGGCATGATCCGCATGGGCGGAGAAGGAGACGACACCGAGACGGCGACGGACGCCGAGGGTCGCTACGAGATCGCCGGCCTCGCCCCCGGCACGTGGACGGTGACCGCGTCGCACCCGGACTGGAGCGAGGCGACGGCCAGCGTGGAGCTGAAGGACGCGCCCGCCACGGCGGACATCCGCCTCGGCAAGGGCGGCTCCGTCGCTGGCACCGTCCTCGCCGGTGGGCGCGCGGTGGCCGGGGCCCAGGTCACGCTGTCGGCGGCCGGGGACTCCGGCTTCCGGGCGGGCGGAGGGATGATGGGCGGGAACGAGCAGAGCGCGCTCAGCGACGAGGGCGGCCGCTTCCGTTTCGAGCGGCTCACCCCGGGCCGGTATTCCCTCGGCGCCTCCCTGCGGGACCAGTCGAGCACGCCGGCCGAGGCCGTGGTGACCGGCGACGACGCGCAGGAGGTCCAGCTGGTGCTCGCCGAGGGCGCGCTCGTCCGCGGCGTCGTCACCGGGCTGCCCGAGAACCAGCTCGCCGGAGTCAACGTCAGCGCCCAGGGCCAGGACTTCTGGGCCAGCACGCGCACGGCGGCCGGAGGCTCGTTCGAGCTCGCCGGGGTGCCGGAGGGCGTCGTCACGTTGCGGGCGAACGCCGGCGACTTCATGAGCGGCTCGCGGTCGGCCTCCGCCACGGTCACCATCGGTCCGGGGCAGGCCGAGGCGGCCGCCGAGATCGTCTTCGAGCAGGGGTTCCGCGTGGACGGACGGGTGAGCCGGGGCGGGAAGCCGGTGGCGGACGCCATGGTCATGGCCTTTCCCGAGGGTGGCAACCGGCGCAGCGCGAACGGCCGCACCGACGAAGCGGGCAACTACGCGCTCGAAGGCCTCGAGGAGGGCCGCTACACCTTCAGCGCGAACACCCAGGAAGGAGCGCCCATCCGCCGCACGGTGGACGTCTCCGGCGACGCCACGGTGGACCTCGAGGCCCCGCCCGCGCGCCTCGCGGGCATCGGTCGTCGAGGCGGAGTCGGGGAGGCCGCTCGGTGACGTGCAGGCCCGCATCGAGGACGAAGGCGGCGGCATGCGCTTCGTCAACGTGGCCACCACCGACAGCTCGGGCCACTTCCTCTTCGAGGACCTCGAGCCCCGGCGCTACCGGCTCTCCTTCCAGAAGCCCGCGTACCAGGTGGAGACGCGCGAGCTCACCGCGGCCGAGGAGGGCGACGCCAGGATCGAGATGCGCCGCGGGGAGGGCATCGGGCTCGAGGCGCGCGACGGGATCTTCGCGACTCCGCTCCGGGGCCTCTTCGTCCGCGTCCTGGACTCGTCGGGCAGCTCCGCCTTCGCCGGCAGCGTCTCCCTGGACAGCGAGGGCCGGGGCGAGGTGCCCTCGCTGAAGCCGGGTGTCTACGAGGTGCGGGCGGAGTCCTCCGGCTACGCGCCGGCGAGCCTGCCCGGTGTCGCGGTGCCGTCGCGCACCCTCACCCTCGTGCTCACTCCGGGCGGGTCGCTCGAGATCCAGGCGGGGCCGCAGACGCTGGCCCTGCCGCAGGCCACCGCCCGGCTCCTCGGCGCCGACGGGCGCGTCTACATGTGGAGCGCCTTCACGACCGACGGCCAGATCCGGCTGGCCGGGCCCGTGCGCCGGCTGGAGAACGTGGCTCCCGGTCGCTACACGCTCGAGGTCGAGGGCGGTGTGCGCCGCGACGTGACGATCACGGAAGGGGGCCGGGCGGTGGTGAGCCTCCCCTGAGCCTCCGCCACCAGGTCCGCTCCTTGAGGAGCCGCGCGCTCAGGGAAGGGCCCGCAGCAGCTGGACGGGGCCCACCCCGCGGAGGTCGACGAGGGGCAGGACGGCGGGGGCGGGCGAGCCGTCGGCGAGGCGCAGGCAGCGGGCGAGCGGCTGGGCGAACGTCTCGGGGCCGCGGGCGGGCGCGGCCGAGCGCACGATCCGCCCGTCCTCGAGCTTCAGCAGGCTGCCGGGAGGGTAGGCGCCCAGGGCGTTGACGAGGATCTGCAGCAGCACGGCGTCGTAGCGCGTGCCCGCCCACTTGAGCATGACGGCGAGCGCCATCGTCGGCGAGAGCTTCCCGCTGCGACGCGCCAGGGTGTCGTAGTCCTCGGCCACGCGCAGGATGCGCCCGAAGAGGCCGGGGCGGAGACGGTCGTTCGCGTCGCGGTGGTGCTGCAGGACGGCCAGCACCCGCCGCATCTTGGCCTCGTGGAAGCCGCGCTGGCGGATCATGAGGCGCGCTCCCGCGCCTGCGTGCCGCTCGAACGAGACGAGGACGCCGTCCGAGGGCGCCGCCCCCGCCGCGTAGCCGCAGTCGTGGTACAGGGCGGCGACGCCGAGGTCCTGGAGAATGCTCTGAGGCAGGGAGATCTCGCGGCCCACCAGCAGCGCGAGCTGAGCGACGCGGAGCTGGTGCAGGGCGTAGGACGGGGCCTCGGCCGGGTCCGCCCAGAGCTCCTCGCTGGCGGTGCCGCGTTCGAGGAGCTCCGTGACGAGACGCCGCAGGGGCAGGGGATTGGGCACCCGCCCGGCGGCGAGGTTCTGGAACGCTTCGTCGGTGGCGGCGAGCGCGCGCGAGACGAAGTCGCGCGGGTCGGACATCTCGGCCGAGTCCTCGCTCGCCATGCGGAAGCGGAAGCGTCCCTGGAGCTCGAGCCCGCTCACCCCCGCCGCGTGGAGCGCCCGGGCCAGGCTGTTGCGGGGCTCCACGGGGGCCGGTGTCGAGCCCAGGCCGCCGATGAGGGCGCGGATCCCGGGGCCGTCGAGGGGCAGGTGGAAGGTGATCCCGCCCGCGTTGTGCCGCTGCAGCTCCCCGCCCAGCTCCCGCATGCTCGAGGCCTTTTCCCCGGAGCGGATGCGGATGTCGTTCACGTACACCTGGTCCTCGACCGCCACGAGGTGGACGGAGCCCAGGAGGTCGGTCAGCTGGACGAGCGTCGTGTGGAGGTCCTCGACCGGCTTGTTGAAGGCGCTGTTGTCGGGCGAGTGGAGCCGGGTCATCCGCAGGAGACCCGAGAGGAGGTGGGCGAGGCGCTCGCCGAGCTCCCGCACCTGGTTGGCGAGGGCGCGGTCCTCCCCGATGCGCGCGCGCCCGAGGGCGCGGCCGAGCGCCTCCTGGGCGCGGCTCGAGGTCGTCCGTCAGCTCGGTGCGCGGCTCATCCACGGGAGCCCCCTCTCGGCCGGGCGGCGAGCGCCGCCTCGGCCTCGGGGCGGAGGGCGGCCTCGCCGTGGTCGGCGAGCAGCACGAGGAGCGCCTCGGCCTCCGTCTCCGGCGACGCCGCGCAGGCC
This sequence comes from uncultured Acidobacteriota bacterium, assembly GCA_963697835.1. GTDB lineage: Bacteria > Acidobacteriota > Vicinamibacteria > Fen-336 > Fen-336 > DATBSL01. The sequence continues at coordinate 172,778 of CAVOPG010000007.1, forward strand.
GGCGAGGGCGACCCGCTGGATGGACGGCGCCGCCGGCATCTTCACGAGCCGGCCCAGGAGACCGCCGCCCTTCGGGCGCAGCCATACGCCGAACGTCTCGAGCGCGGAGCGAGAGGAGGACCGGGCCAGGGCCTGTCCCGCCGCCGCCGCCTCCGCCGCCGAGAGGCGGGCCGCGTGCTTCTCGACGTGGGACCGCAGCGCCGCGAAGACGCGCGGCCCCCCGCGGGCCGCCATGACCGGCAGGGCGGCGAGCCGCACCGGCTCGTGGCGCGACTCGACGAGGTGGTGAAGCCCGCGGGCGATCTCGGGGTTGAAGGCGGCGGCCTCGAGGTGCCGCAGCGCCTCGCGCTGCAGCACCTCGTCCGGCGCCGAGGCGGCCTCGACCGCCGCGTGCAGCGCCGCCTTCGGGTCCACCTCGACGAGCAGCCGGAGCAGCACGACCGCCGCCCCGCCCGCGGCCCCGTGCAGCCGGGCCGCGATCGCCTCCGGAGCGTGGCGGCAGCCGCGCACCACGAGCCTTCGGAGGAGCGGCGCCCGCGGCCCGTCGCCCTCCTCGGTCAGGAGGTCGATCAGGTGGTCCAGGGTCGCCCCGGGCGCCGCGTCGAGGAGCTCCGCGAGGTGGGGCGGGACCTCCGCCTCGTCGGGGCGGAGCGTGGAGATGAGCGCGCGGAGGGTGCGCGCGTCGAGCCACGTCTCGAGGAAGGCGGCCGCGGCATCCGGCGTCTCGGCGAGCGAGGAGCGTACGAGGCGGGCGAGCTCGACGAGGAGGTCGTTGCGCTGCTCGACCAGCAGGTACTCCCGCACTTCGAGGGCGAAGCCCAGCACGGCCTGCGAGGTCCGTGCTTCCCCGGCGCCTGAAGCAGCTCGCCGACGGCGCGGAGCGCGTGCTTCGGCACCGTCGTCGTCCGCCTCCTCGGCGCGCAGCCGGGCGAGGAGCTCCGGAGCCACCGGCCGGTACCGCACCGGCGCCGGCCTCCGGGAACGGAGGCAGCGGCAGGTCCCACTGCGGCGACGGGTCGTAGCGCTCCCGGGCGCCCCGGAGGATGTCGCCGTCGAGCGGGCCCTCCTTCTGCTCCTCCTCGGGCACGAAGCCCTCGATGGCGGCCACGTGGATGCCGTCGAAGCCCGCCTTGCGGAGGAGCGTCACGAGGTCGTCCTCCTGCTGGCGCACGCCGGTGTAGCGGATCGAGAGGATCTGCAGGAGCCGCAGCCGCTCGTCCCAGCTCGTCTCCGCGGCGAAGGCGAGCTTCCGCACGCCGTCGCGGAAGAGGCGGAAGGCGAGCGAGCGCTCGCGGTCCCGCTCGAGGTACACCACCTCGCGGCCGAGGGTGAGCTCGAAGGGGTGGACCTCGAGCACGAGCGGGCCGAAGCCGTCGAGGACCGCGCGGAAGCGGTCCCGGTAGTCGGCGATCAGCGCGCGCACGACCTTGTTGGCGGGGTCGTAGAGGGTGAAGCTCCGCGCGGCGCGGGTCAGGGCGAGGACGGCGGCGTTCGCGGCCACGGCGTGGGGGCTTCCCGCGAGTCGCCGCTCCTCGGGCGAGGGCTCCAGCGACTCCGGCGGCTGCTGGTCGGCGTCGGCGGCGGCCGGCGGTGCCGGGGCTTCCTCGTCGGGGGCCATCTATATTAATCGTGTCGGAAGTGATCGGGGTCACCTGAGCCCAGCTTCCTATTATCCGGGGGGCCCCAGCCCCCCAGCCCCCCCGGGTTGCTCGAGGCCTCGGATTTCGCTTCCGTACCGCCCGCAGCGATAAGATCTCTTCGTGACTACCGCGCCTTTCGGCTTTCTCCGGGTGGCCGCGGCCTGCCCTCCGGTGCGGGTGGCCGATCCCGGAGAGGAACGCCGACGCGACGCTCGAATTCGTGACCCGGGCGGCCGACGGCGGCGTCCAGGTTCTCGTCCTGCCCGAGCTGGGGCTGACCGGCTACACCTGCGGGGATCTCTTCTTCAGCCTGACCACCCTGGTCGGCGGCGCCGAGCGGGCCCTCGAGCGGGTCCTGCGCGAGACGGCCCGTCGCTCCATGGTCGTGGTCGTCGGCCTGCCGGTGCTCGCAGGGCGGCCGACTCTTCAACGCGGCGGCGGTGCTGCAGGCGGGCCGGGTCCTCGGGGTCGTGCCGAAGACCTTCCTCCCCGGGTACAAGGAGTACTACGAGGAGCGGTGGTTCTCGTCCGCGCGCGAGGCGCGCGAGGCCGAGGTGCGCCTCGCCGGCCAGGCCGTTCCCTTCGGCACGGACCTCCTGTTCCAGCTGCCGGAGGACCCCGGGGTGACCCTCGCCGTCGAGATCTGCGAGGACCTCTGGGCCCCGATCCCGCCCAGCTCGCGCCACGCGGTCGCGGGCGCCACCGTCCTCCTGAACCCCTCGGCCTCGAACGACCTCGTGGCCAAGGCCGAGTACCGCCGCGAGCTGGTGCGCCAGCAGTCGGGCCGCACGCTCTCCGCCTACGTCTACGCCAACGCGGGCGTCCACGAGTCCACGACCGACCTCGTCTTCGGCGGCCACCTGCTGGTCGCCGAGAACGGCGTGCTGCTCGCCGAGGGGGAGCGCTTCCGGCGGGACGGCGAGCTGGTCGTGACCGACGTCGACGTGGAGCGCCTGCGCGTCGAGCGCGCGCGGCAGACCTCGTTCGCCGACGCGGTCCACGACGACGCCCCGGCCTACCGGACGGTGGCCCTCTCGCCCGGTGCCGGCGCCGCAGCCCCACCGCCTCGTGCGCGCGATCGACCCGCACCCCTTCGTCCCCGCCGACCCCGCGACCCTCGACGAGCGGTGCCGCGAGGTGTTCTCGATCCAGACCGCCGGCCTCGCGCGGCGGATCGAGCACGTGGGGGTGAAGCGCGTCGTCCTCGGCCTCTCCGGCGGCCTCGACTCGACGCTCGCCCTCCTCGTCTGCGTCCGGACCTTCGACCTCCTGGGCCTGCCCCGGGCGGGCATCCTCGCCGTCACGATGCCGGGCTTCGGCACCACGGCGCCGCACCCTCGGAGAGCGCGCGGCGGCTCGCCGCCGCGGCGGGGGCGGAGCTGCGGGAGATCGACATCCGGCCCGCCTGCGAGCAGCACATCCGGGACATCGGCCTCGACCCGGAGGACCGGGAGAGCCACACCTTCCAGAACCTCCAGGCGCGCGAGCGCACCCAGGTCCTCATGGACCTCGCGAACAAGGAGGCCGGGATCGTGGTGGGCACGGGAGATCTCTCGGAGATCGCCCTCGGCTGGGCGACCTTCGCCGGCGACCACATCGCGATGTACGGCGTCAACGCGCAGCGTGCCGAAGACGCTCGTCCGCCGACTCGTCGAGTGGGTGGCCGCGCCACCACGCGACGCGAGGCCGAGCGGGAGCGTGCTGCGCGCGGTCCTCGAGACGCCGGTCTCGCCCGAGCTCGTCCCGCCCGGCGGAGGACGGCAGCGATCGCGCAGAAGACCGAGGACCTCGTCGGCCCCTACGAGCTCCACGACTTCTTCCTCTTCTGCCTGCTGCGCTGGGGGGCGGGGCCGCGCAAGATCCTGTTCCTCGCCGAGCACGCCTTCGCCGGCCGGTACGACGCGGCCACGCTGCGGCGCTGGCTCGGCGTCTTCCTGCGGCGCTTCTTCGCCCAGCAGTGGAAGCGCTCGGTCATGCCCGACGGGCCCAAGGTCGGCTCGGTGAGCCTGTCGCCGCGCGGCGACTGGCGCATGCCGAGCGACGCCGACGCCGGGCGCCTGGCTGCGCGAGCTCGAGGGGTAGCCTGCGTGATCCGCGCCGTGGTCGTCGCGGCCTCCGACCTCGCCGCCGAGCTGGGCGGCACCGTCCTCTTCCGCAGCAACGTCGAGCGCGTCCGCGCGTCCGGGGCGGAGGAGGTCCGGCGGGCCGCGGACGACGGGCCGGCTCGACGTCGTGGTCGTGGACTCGCGCGATGCCCGGCGCGGCGGCGATCGTGGCCGCCCTGCGGCAGGACCCGATCACGCGCCCCACCGCGATCGTGGCCCTGGGCCGCTCGGAGTTCGGCTTCGACCACCTGGACCTGCTCGAGGCCGGGGCGAACGCGATCCTGCCCCTGCCCCCCGGCCACGACTGGGACGACCGGCTCATGCGCCTCATCCACGTGCCCGTGCGCCGGGCCACCCGCTTCCCGGTGGACCTGGCGATCGAGGGGGGGCTGCGGAGCGGGCTGAGCTTCACCGGCCGGGCCCTCAACCTCAGCGTCCACGGCCTGCTGCTCGAGTGCCGCCAGCCCCTCCAGGTGGGCGAGGACCTGCGCTTCTCCTTCGAGATGCCGGGGGACGACGGGGGAGTCCGGGGGACGGGCACCGTGGTCCGGGCGGCGTCCGCGCACCACTTCGGCGTGGAGCTGACCCACGTGGAAGGAGACGGCCGGGTCCGGATCAAGCGCTACGTCGAGTCGGGCGGCCCCGGCTGAGCCGAAGGAGGGGCCGCCCTCCTGAGTATAATCGCCCCGAATCGATCTCCGCCCCGCCCGGATCGGGACTCCCCGGGCGACCCGCCGAGAAGAAACCTAGAACTCATGAACATCCGCACGCTTCACGTGGCCGACATCGAGCTGCCGCCGACCCTCGAGCGGTTGCGGGACCTCGCCTACGACTACTGGTGGAGCTGGTCGCCGCGGGCCAACCGGCTCTTCTCCCGGGTCGACCCCGAGCCCTGGCGGCGCTACCACAACCCCGTCCAGCTGCTGATCAACGTCGAGCCCCAGCAGTGGATGCGCCTGCTCTCCGACCCGGAGTTCGTGAGGCTCTACGCCGACGTCATCCAGGCCCTCGACGAGTACCGCAGCCGCCCGCGCTGGTACGCCCAGCAGGGCATGGAGATGTCGGGGCCGGTCGCCTACTTCTCGATGGAGTTCGGGATCCACGAGTCGCTCGGCATCTACTCCGGCGGCCTCGGCGTCCTCGCCGGCGACCACTGCAAGGCGGCGAGCGACCTGGGGGTGCCGCTCGTGGGGGTGGGCCTCCTCTACCGCTCCGGCTACTTCCGCCAGACGGTGGACGCGGACGGCTTCCAGCAGCACACCTACCCCGACTACGACTTCGCGCGGCTGCCCGTCCTCCCGGTGCAGGCCGCCGGCGGGAGGCGTCCTCACCGTGCCCATCGACCTGCCCGGGGCGTGTCGTCCACGCCGCGGTGTGGAAGGTGCAGGTGGGGCTCGTGCCGGTGCTCATGCTCGACACCGACATCCCGCTCAACGACCCCGCCGACCGGCCGATCACCGGCACCCTCTACGTGCGCGGGCGGGAGATGCGCCTCTGCCAGGAGATCGTGCACGGGATCGGCGGCGTGCGCGCCCTGCGCGCGCTGGGGATCCACCCCGCGGTCTGGCACATGAACGAGGGCCACGTGGCCTTCCTCACCCTCGAGCGGGCCCGCGAGCGGGTGCGGATGGGGGACAGCCTGGCCGAGGCGCTCGCCGCGGTGAAGAGGACGACGGTCTTCACCACCCACACGCCGGTGCCGGCCGGCAACGAGACCTTCGACCGCAAGCTCGTGCGCAAGCACCTCGAGCCCTGGATCCGCGACGTGGGCTGCGAGCCCGACGAGGTGCTCGCCCTCGGGGCGGACAACGGCAACTTCAACATGACCGCCTTCTCGATCCGCCTCGCCGCCAGCACGAACGGGGTGAGCCGGCTGCACGGCGAGGTCTCCTCCGCCATGTGGCGCCACCTCTTCCCGGACGGCGGGGCGGAGCCCGTCGGCTACGTCACGAACGGCGTCCACACCGCGAGCTGGGTGGGGCCGGAGATGCGCACCTTCTACGCGCAGCACATCGACCCGGCCTGGGAGCAGCGGCTGCTCGAGCCCGAGGTCTGGCAGAAGGTCCGCGAGGCCCCCGACGCCGCGCTGTGGGCCGCCCACCGCGCGCAGAAGGAGCGGCTCATCCGCTTCGTGCGCGAGCGGGTGCGCGTGCAGTCGGCGCGCCACGGCCTGAGCCCCGACGAGCTGCGGCAGGTGGAGGCGCTCCTCGACCCGCACGCCCTCACCATCGGCTTCGCCCGCCGCTTCGCCACCTACAAGCGGGCCTTCCTGATCATGTCGGACCTCGACCGCCTGCGGGCCATCGTGTCCGACCCCGCGCGGCCGGTGCAGTTCCTGTTCGCGGGCAAGGCGCACCCCGCCGACCGCGAGGGGCAGGAGGTCGTCCGGCGCCTCTTCTCGCTCACCCACGGCGAGTTCCGCGGGAAGCTCGTCTTCCTCGAGGACTACGACATCGAGGTCGGCCGCGCCCTCGTGCAGGGCTGCGACGTGTGGCTCAACACGCCGCGGCGCCCGCAGGAGGCGAGCGGCACCTCGGGCCAGAAGGTCCCCGTCAACGGCGGGGTCAACCTGAGCGTCCTCGACGGCTGGTGGGCGGAGGGCTTCCGCGGCGACAACGGCTGGGCGATCGGCGACGGCGAGCATCAGCCCGGACACGGCCGCGCAGGACCGCGCCGACGCCGAGTCGCTCTACCGGGCGCTGGAGACCGAGGTCGTGCCCCGCTTCTTCGCCCGGGACGAGGCCGGGCTGCCCGCGCGAGTGGATCCGCACCATGAAGGCGTCGATCGAGTCGGTGGTGGCGCCCTTCAGCGCCCACCGCATGGTCCGCGACTACGTCGTCGGCAGCTACCTGCCGGCCGCGGAGTCCACGAAGGACTGACCTTTCACGAGGGGTCCCCCTCGCTCACTCCGTCTCGACCCGCCGGCGGGCGTCGACGAGCGGCTGGTAGAGGCGCTTCCTCTCGGTCATCGTGGCCCGGATGAGGTGCTCGCGCGGGCGGCGTCGTCCGGGTGGAGCGACGAGGTCGGCCTGCGCCGCCCACGCCTGCGTCCCGTCGCCGGTGCGGAACTCGTCGCCGACCAGGATGACGAAGACGCGCCGCCGCGCGTCGAGGGGCATGCGCAGCATGCGCTGGGCCAGCGTCTCCGGGCTGCCGGGCTCGGGCGCGGTCGCGGCGGTCACCGCCACCTCGTAGACGCCCTGCTCGAGGAGGCGCGCCCCCTCCTCGATGTCGTCGACGACGTCCACGTGGAAGCCGAGCCGCTCGAGCGCCTGCTGCACCGGCTCGGCCGCGGGCCCGACGAGGGCGATGATCGCGTCCTTCTCGCCGGCCGCGGCCCGCTCCGCGCGGGCGAGGGCGGCCTCGCTCAGCAGCGGTTCCGATCGGCCTCGGGAGCGGGCGGTGGCGGGGCGGGCGGCTTGGCGGGCTCGGCCGCCTCCGCCGGTGGCTGGTCCGCGGCCGGGCAGCGTCATCACGTGCTGGCACTTCGGGCAGCGGACCTTGAACGGCCGGTCCGGCACCTTCGCGTCGTCGATCTGGATCCGGGTCGAGCACTGGGGGCACTGGGCCTGCACGCTCCTACCTCTCGATCAGGTCGTCCACGTCGGGGTCGCCGTCCCCGGGGCGTGACGGCATCGGCCTCTGCCGGGGTGCGGGTCCGGCGTCGGCGCTCGTCCCCCTGCGGCTTGAACGGGATCGACTCCGTCTTCGAGGCTGCCCCGGGCCCCTGGGTCTCGAGGCGGAGCTGGAGGTTCGTCCGGTTGGTCGCGTAGGACAGGCCCAGCTCGCGGTCGATCGCCCCCTCGAGGATGAGCCTCTCGAGCTCCTGGTCGAAGGTCTGCATGCCGTCGAGCCCGCCCGACTCCATCGCGTCCTGCAGGCTCTTGCCCTCCCGCTCGCCTTCCTGCACGTACTCCTTCGTGCGCGAGTTCGAGCGCAGGATCTCGCAGATGGCGATCCGGCCCCCGCCGGCCTTGGGGACGAGGCGCTGGCTGACGATCCACTTGAACGACTGCGAGAAGCGCGTGCGGATCGAGCGCTCCTCGTTCTTCGGGAAGACGCCCACGATGCGGTCGATCGTCTTCGCCGCGTCGATCGTGTGGAGGGTGGAGAGCACGAGGTGGCCGGTCTCCGACGCCTCGAGCGCGATCGAGATCGTCTCCACGTCGCGCATCTCGCCGACCAGGATCACCTTGGGCGCCTGGCGCAGGGCGGCGCGCAGCGCGAGGGCGAAGGTCTGGGTGTCGGTGCCCACCTCGCGCTGGTTGATGGTCGCCTTGATGGCCTGGTGGAGGTACTCGATCGGGTCCTCGATCGTGATGATGTGGATCGGCTTCTCCTCGTTGATCTTCCGGATGATCGCGGCCAGGGTCGTGGACTTGCCCGAGCCGGTGGGCCCGGTCAGGAGGACGATGCCGTTCCGCTCGTCGGCGATCTCGTTGAGCTGCGGGGGCAGGCCGAGGTCGGCCACGGTGGGGATCTGGTTCGGGATGACGCGGAGGACGATGCTGTAGCTGCCGCGCTGGGAGAAGACGTTCACGCGGAAGCGCGTGCGCTTGGCGAGGCTGTAGGAGAGGTCCGTCGAGCCCGTGCGCAGCAGCTTCTCCGCGAGGTCGCGCTTGCCCTGGAGGAGCCGCAGCGCGATCAGCTCCGTGTGGTAGGGCATCAGCCTCTGGATGCCCGCGTAGGCGACCGCGTGGAGCGCCCCGTCGATCTCCACCTGCGGCGGCCGGCCCACCGACAGGTTGAGGTCGGAGATGCCGGGGGCCGTGTCCAGCATCGCGTTCAGCAGCGGGTCGAGGTCGAAGAGCGCCATCCGTCAGCCTCCGGACCCGCGATTCTAGCATTCCGCCGCCGTTTCCCCGGGGGCGGGGTGAGCGCCGTCACCCGGGCGTCCCCCGGGCGTATCATGCGCGACGAGGAGAGACACACGGAAGCGCAGGCCCCTTCGTCGCGGCGCGGGCTCTGGCGGCTGCTGGCCGCCTTGCCGCTGCCGCTGCTCGTACCGCTGTGGGCCTTGTGGCGGGACGTCTACGTGCTCGACGCCGGCCGGGCTGCAGCGCGTGGGCGGGGCGAAGGCGATCGCCGAGTGGGGCCTGCTGTCGCTCGCGTCGATGGCGCTGGTGACGTCGTTCTGGGCCTCCCGCCGGCCGATCCGGGTTCTCGGATACACGCTTCACGCGCTCGCGCTGTCGTTCGCCTTCGGCGTGGCCGGCGTCCTCGGCGTCGTGCACGCCTTCGGCGGTCCGAAGGGCAAGCTCGATGCGCCCCCCTGGGCCCTGGTCGCGCTCTCCCTCGTCGCCGCCGCCTGCGTCGGCGCCCTGCTCGCGACCGCCGCCCTCATCGTCGAGGACGTGCGGGCGGCGGGAGGAGGAGGGGGCATGACACGCCGCGTGCCGGGAGTGCTGGGGACCCTGCTCACGGCCGCGCTCGCCGCCACGGCGCCCGCGGCCGGCGAAACGCCCGCCGGCGCCGCCTCGCCCGCGGGAGGCCCGGCCGCCGTGCTCGACGCGCAGGTCGAGGCGTGGAACCGCGGCGACCTCGAGGGCTTCATGGCCGGCTACTGGCACTCGCCCGAGCTCGTCTTCTGCTCCGGAGCGACGGTCACGAAGGGCTGGGACGAGACGCTCGCCCGCTACCGCAAGCGCTACCAGTCCGAGGGGCGCGAGATGGGCCGGCTCCGCTTCGACGACATCGAGGTGTTGTCCCTCGGGCCCGACGCGGCTCTCGCCCGCGGAGCGTGGCGTCTCCACATGACCGACGGGAAGGAGCCTCACGGCCTCTTCACCCTGGTCCTGCGTCGCCTGGACGGAGCCTGGCGCATCGTGCACGACCACACGTCCTCGGCCGAGTGATGGCCACGGCTTCCTGTCTCGCGTGCGAGAAGGGCGTCCCCAAGCGCGGGCGGCGCCGGTGCCCGCTCTGCCGCCAGGTCTTCCGCGCCGGATGGGAGGGCATCGACGACCCACTGGCGGTCGAAGCACGCGGAGGCCCTGCCCTACGAGCGCTTCTGGTCGTCCCTCTGCCGGGACCACCGCGCGCCGCGCGCCGCCGAGTGTCCCTCCTGCCGCAAGAGCATCCCGCGCAGCCGCAAGTGGCCGCGGCAGTGCCCGGAGTGCGCGCAGGTCTTCGCAGGGCCGCGGGCTGGGCCGGCATCGAGTCGCACTGGCGCGCCTCGCACCCCGACGTCATGCCCTACGAGGACTTCTTCGCCTCCCTCTGCCCGGCCCACCGCGGCGGCGGCGACCCCGGGACCGACTACCTGCCGCTCGGCGAGAGGTAGGCGTCGAGGCCTCGCTCACCGGGGCCGTCGGCCGACAGGGCGGACTTCCGATGGCTTGACGAGCAGTCTACGGAACTGTAGAATTACCTGAGGAACATGCAGAAGGAAACGCAGATCTCGGCCGTCATCTCGGTCGCCACCCGGGAGCTCCTGGAGCGCCACGTGCGGGCCACCGGGATGAAGAAGGGGCACCTCATCGAGAGCGCCCTGCGGCACCACCTCCAGGCGCTCGAGGAGCTTCCTCTCGATGCCGTGGTGCGTCCACGCCTCGTGGTGACGCGGCGCTCAGGCGAGGAGATCCTGGCCCGCATTCGATCGCCCCGGCCGACGAAGGCCCTCAAGAAGCTGATGGCCTCGGGTGGAGATTAGGCGCCTCCGCGCGAACGACGACCGGTCGCGCTTCCGGTCCGGCGATCCCGACCTCGACCGGTTCTTCCGATCCTACGCCGGGCAGAATCAGTTCCGTCACCACGTGGGCGTGACCTACGTAGCCGTCGAGGAAGGAGACGTCCTCGGCTACCTGACCGTGGCTCCCGGCGGGATCGAGATCGACGACCTCCCCGTCACGCTGCAGAGGGGCCTCCCCCGCTACCCGCTTCCCGTGCTGCGGCTGGCCCGCCTCGCGGTCGATTCCAGCGTCCGGGGACGAGGGCTGGGCGAGCAACTCCTTCGGTTCGCCCTCGGCCTGGCGCTCACGATGGCCGAGGACTACGGCTGTGTCGGCATGGCGGTGGACGCGAAGCCCGGAGCCGAGCCGTTCTACACGCGGTACGGCTTCCGGGCGATCGACGTCGTCGAGGGCCTTTCGGACGCGCGCCCTCGACCGACGCCGATGTTCCTTCCGACGAGCGAGATCCAGGCCGCCATTCCGCGACGATCGAGGGGATAGCGCGCTCAGGGCGACACTCGTCCCGCTCAGCGGCGCCCGGGAGTTCGCGATCCGCTGCACGCAGGGCTCGGGGACGGCCCACGCCATCGTGGACGTGAACGGGTACTTCGAGTAGAGCCGTCCCCGTCCCGCTTCAGGCCCGCTCCTCGAAGCGCCAGAGCCGCTCGCTTCCGCCGTCGACCGGCACGCCGCGGATCGCGACCCCGAAGGCCCGCCCGGCCGCCTCGCTCTCCAGCACCTCCGTCGGCGAGCCGTCGGCCGCGATCCGGCCGTCGTCGAGGAGCGCCATGCGCGGCGCCCAGGCCGCGGCCCGCGGCAGGTCGTGGATGACGGCGAGGACCGCGACGCCGCACTGCCGCACGTCGTCGAGGACGCGGAAGAGGTGGAGCTGGTGGCGCACGTCGAGGTGGGTCGCCGGCTCGTCGAGGAGGAGCACCGCCGGCTCCTGCGCGAGGCCCGCGCGCGAGCGAGCCGCGAGCTGCCGCTCGCCGGCGGAGAGCGTCCCGAGCGGCCGCCGCGCGAGGTGCTCGATCTCCGTCTGCCGGAGGGCGCGCGCCACCGCCGCCCGGTCCTCGCGTGAGCGGGCGCGAGCGCCCCGCGGTGCGGGTAGCGGCCGAGCGCCACCCGGTCCTCGACCGCGATGCGGTCCGGCGCCTCGTCCTCGGCGGCCACGAGGGCCACGCGCCGCGCGAGGCCCGAGCGCGGCCAGCTCGCGAGCGGTCGGCCTTCCAGGAGCACCTCGCCCCGCGCGCCGGGGAGGAGGCCCGCGAGCGCTCGCACGAGGGTGGACTTGCCGGCCGCGTTCGGACCCACGAGAGCGAGCCCCTCGCCCGGCAGGAGCGCGAGGTCCACGCCCCGCAGCACGCTCCTCCGGCCCCGCTCGACCCACAGCCCGCGCGCCTCGAGGACGGGGCTCACCCGCGTCCCTCCTGTCCCCGCAGCGCGAGGAGGAAGTAGGGCGCGCCGACGAAGGCGGTGACGGAGCCGAGGGGCAGCTCGACGTAGTGCCCGAAGGAGCGGGCGGCGAGGTCGGCCACCACCACGAGCAGCGCGCCCGCCGAGGAACGAGGCCGGCAGCAGGTGGCGGCCAGCGGTCCGACGAGAGCCCGCAGCGCGTGCGGCGCGACGAGGCCGACGAAGGGCACCGACCCCGCCACCGCGGTGACCGGCCCCGCCACGAGGGCGCACAGGCCGAAGACCAGGATCCGCACGCCGTGCACGGGCAGGCTGAGCGCCGCCGCCTCCTCCTCGCCGAGGGAGAGGACGTCGAGCGGCCGGGCGAGGAGGAGGAGCACGAGCGACCGCGGGGAGCACGAACGCGGCGACGAGGCCGAGGTGCTCGTAGCCGCGGCCCTCGAGCCCGCCGGCGAGCCAGAAGAGCACGGTGCGCACGCGGAACTCCTCGATGGCCACGAGCAGCACCGACGTGCCGGCCGCGGCCAGCGCGCTCACCGCGAGGCCGGTCAGGAGAAGACCCGAGAGCGTGGGCCGCCCGCCCGCGTGGGCGATCGCGTAGATGAGAAGGAGAGCCAGGAGTGCGCCTGCGCACGCCGCGAGGGGCATGGCGAGGAAGCGCTGTTGCGCCCAGCCGAGGTTCACGGCGAGGACCGCACCGAGGGCGGCCCCGGGGCCGACCCCGAGGAGGCCGGCGTCGGCGAGCGGGTTGCGGAAGAGCGACTGCAGCGCGGCGCCCACGACCGCGAGCCCCCCGCCGACGAGCGCGGCGATGAGCACTCGGGGGAGGCGGACCGACCAGAGGATGACCTCGCCCATCTCCGGGAGCGGCGCGGGCCCTCCGAGCCCGAGGCGGGCGAGGGCCGAGCGGACGACGCCGCCCGCGGCCAGCGGGACGCTGCCGAGGCTCAGCGCGGCGAGGAGGACGAGCGGGAGGGCGACCGCCAGGGCGGCGAAGGCGAAGAGGCGACGGTCGCGCTCGCTCACGGGAGCGTCGGCGGAGGCGTCGCCTCCGGCACGCGGGCGGGGTGGAGGCGCGACGCGAGCCACCAGGCGGCGTCGGCCGCCCGGTCGGAGAGGGCCACCAGCAGGTGGTTCGGCATCTCGACGACCTTCTCCTCGCGGACGGCGCGCGTGCGCGAGAGGAGCGGGTGCCGGCGGAGTGCCCGGACGGCCCCCGACCCCTTGGTGACCAGGAAGACGTCGGGGTCGGCGGCGAACGCCCTCTCTCCGGCGAGGGGGACGATGCCGCGGAGGCCCAGCTCGCGGGCGACGTTGGCGGCGCCGGCGGCCTCGATCAGCGAGCCGATCGCCGTTCCGGCGCCGGCCGTGTGCGGGTCGGCCCAGTAGAGGACGCGCGGGTGCTTCGTCCCCTCCAGGCGGCGCGCGAGCTCGGCCAGCACGGCGTCGAAGCGCGCGGTGAGGCGAGCGGCGGCCTCGGGCGCCCCCACCGCCCGTCCCGAGGTCCACGATCGCGGCGCGTATCCCGGCGAGCGTGTCGAGCCCGCTGCATGCGGTGGTGGCGGAGCCCGGACTTCTCGAGGAGCCGCAGGAAGTCGGCGTCGGTGTACTCGGAGACGACGACGAGATCGGGCCGGAGCGCGATGAGCCGTTCGAGGTCGGCCCGCGGGAGACGGACGGCCGCGGCCGGGACGCGCCCGGCCACGTTCGACATGTCGACGTCGTCGGCCCAGCGGGTGACCGCGACGAGACGCTCCGGCGGCAGCATCTCGACGAGCAGCTCGTCGGCGGTCAGGTTGAGCGAGGCCACCCGCCGCGGCGCGTCCTCGGCGGGAAGGGGCGAAGCCGCGGCGCCGGCGAGGAGAAGCCCGATCACCCATCGTGCTGACGGTGCGACGGCCGGCCGGGCCTGCTTCACGCGGACACCCTCGCCCCTCGATCCTCGTGCTGCAGGTCCGCGAACACGAACCCGCCGTCCGCCACGATCTCGCCCACTCGGCAGGGCACGGGCCGCCGGAACGCCGGGCCGTCCCAGGCGAAGGTGTGGAACTCCCCTCTCTCCCCGCAGGGGTCGACCGTGGCCGGCAGATCGTCGAGCAGCGACGCGTCGAAGGCGCGTCCCGCGAACGACGGCGGCAGGAACCGCGGGTCCACACAAGTGACGACCGCCCGCTGCCCGGAAGCGAGCATCTCCCGCGCGAGCTCGCGGGTCTCGCGACCCCATAGCGGAAAGAGGGGCCGCAGGCCGGTCTCGGCCATTCGCTCCTCGCGGCAGCGCCGTACGTCCTCGAGGAAGATGTCTCCGAAGGCCACGGCGCGGATTCCCTGCTCGCGGGCGGCGGCGAGGGCCCGGCTCATCGCCGCGCCGTAGACCTCGTCCGGGCACGGCGAGGGGATGCGAACCTCGACGAGCGGCAACCCCACCGCGTCGGCCTGCTCCCGCAGCAGGCTCAGCCTCACCGCGTGCATCGCCACCCGGTCGACGGCGGCGTTGACGGTGCTGAGGAGGCCGACCACGTCCACATGGCGCCCGCGGAGCAGGTGGAGGGCGAACGCGCTGTCCTTCCCGCTGCTCCAGGCGAGAAGGACGGGCTCGCGTTCCTTCACCGCCGCGCTCCGTCCCCGACCGTGAGCCGCAGGCCACCGCGGACGCAGCGGCCGAGGGCGGGGTAGCCGAGCACCTCCTGGTACTCGGCGTCGAGCAGGTTCTCGGCGGTGACGAACGCCTCGACCGGTCCCGCGACGCGCACGCGCAGCCGCGCGTCGAGCCGCGTGTAGGCCGCGGTCCTGCGTCAGGCCGAGGCCGACGAAGTCGCTGTCGGCGCGTTCGCCGACCCGCACGAGCGTCGCCCCCGCGCTCCAGCGCGCGAACGAGAGCTGGGCGCTGAGCGAGCCCTGGTGCCGGGGCCGGCGCAGGAGCGGCTCGCCCACCGCGTACACCGGGTCGAAGCCGCTCGGGCTCTCCAGGATCTCGCCGTCCAGGAAGGTGTACTGGCCGAAGAGCTGCAACGGGGTGATCGGCCGCGCCTCGAGCGCCACCTCGACCCCCTGCGCCCGGGTGTGCGCCAGGTTCACGTAGGTGCCCTCGAAGGTGTTGAAGTCCACGACCGTGTAGGCGATCTGGTCGCGGTAGTCGTGGTGGAAGGCGGTGACCGATGCGCGCAGCCGGCTCGCGAAGAGGCGCTGCTCGAGACCGAGGTCGAAGGTCGTGCTGCGCTCGGGGTCGAGGTCGGGGTTGCCCTTCGCGAAGAAGGACTCGCCGTACGACTCGAGGAAGCTCGGCTCCTTGATGCCCATGCCCGCGGCTCGCCCGGAGCGTCGTGGCGTCCTCGCCGTCGCGGAGGCGCACGGCGAGCGCGGCGCGCGGCACCGCGTGCGTGCCGTAGCTGCCGTTCCTCTCGACGCGGCCGCCCACCGTCAGGTAGGCGCGCGACCCGAGCGAGCACGCGGTCCTGCACGTAGGCCCCGAGGTTCGTGCGCTCCGGCGTGAGCAGCTCCTCGGCGCGGTTGCCGAGGTCGCCCGTCTCGTGCTCGACCTCGGCGCCGGCGGTCAGGAGGTGCCGGGTCCCGACCGAGAGGTCGGCCTGGTAGCCGGCGACGAGCCGCGCCGTGCGGTTCTGGAAGCCGGCCTCGTTCGGGAAGTCGGAGAGCGGGAAGGACCCGGAGATGCCGTTCCACTCCGGGACCCAGGGGCCGGAGTCGAGAGGGTTCAGGGAGAGCTGGTCGGTGCGCGCGTAGCCGACGGTGAGCTGCTGGGCGAGGCGGGCGCCGGCGCGGCGCAACGACGACGGAGACGACGAGGTCCTGGCGCTCGAAGGACGCGTCCTCGTCGGGCCGGCCGAAGGCGGTCGGCCCCGGCGTCCCCGTCGTGCCGTCGTCGAAGCGGACGACGGCGCGAGCGTCCGTGCGGGAGTCGATCCTCGCCCCGCGGAGAGCGCCGCCGTCGTCTGCTCGAAGCGGCTGTTCGGCTCGCTCGTTGTCGGTGGTGAGCCGCTGCACTCCCGCGTTCCAGTCGAAGCCGGCCGCGCGCCCCCGACGTCGCGCCGAGGAAGCGCTGCCAGTCGAAGGAGCCGCCCTCGCCCTCGGCGCGAAGCGACGGGCGCTCGCCCGGCCGCGCGCGTCGCGTCTGCAGGCTCACGACGCCGGCCAGGGCGTCGGTCCCGTAGAGGCTGCTCGCCGCGCCGCGCACGACCTCGACGCGCTCGAGCTCGAAGGGCAGGGCGGTGCCGAAGTCGAAGGCGCCGCCCGGCTGGTTGACCGGCACCCCGTCCACGAGCACGCGCGCGTAGCGCGACTCGCCCCCGCGGATGAACACGGAGGCCTGGAGGCCCGTCTGGCCGGCGCGCGCGGTGGCGACGCCCGGCACTTCCTGGAGGAGCGGCAGGAGCGACGGGCGCGGCGCGGTCGTCGATGCGCTCGCGGTCGAGCACGTCGGCGGCGACGCCGAGCGAGGAGAGCGTCGCCTCGCCGCGGGTGGCGCTCACCACCACGCGCTCGGCGACGGGCGCCGGGGCGAGGACGAGGTCGAGCCGGACGCTCGCCGGCGCCGACCGTGGCCGTGCGGGGCTCGCGCAGCTCGAGGCCGGGAGCGTCGACCGACGCGGCGTAGTCGCCGGCGGCGAAGCCCGGCGACCTCGGAAGGTGCCGTCGGGCCCGGTGGTCGACGCGACGCTCGCCGGCCGGTCCGTCGAGGGTGACGCGCGACGCCGGGAAGGGCGAGGCCGTCGCTCGTGCGGACGATGCCCTCGAGCGACCCGGCGGGACGTCTCGGCGGCCGTCGAGCGCGCCGCGAGGAGCAGAGACGAGAAGGGGAAGGGTGCGATGGAAACCAAGTGCTCCTTCACGCGAGAAGCCTCTAGCACGTCGGTCAGGGCAGGTTTCCTGGCTCCCGGGTCGACGCCACGCTCCCGACCTTCCCCGGGGTTTCCCCGAGTGGCGGCGCCCTTCAGGCGCCTTATGGAGCGGGCTCGCCGGCTACAGTGGCGGGACCGCGCAGGCCTTCAACCTGCTTCCCTTTTACCCTCCCGAAGCGGGAGGCACCCTGACGTTACGCGGAGGAGTCTGACAGCCGCCGGCCTCGGCTGTCAATCGCGGGAATCAGGGTCTCTCCAGCACGAGTGTCGCGTTCGTTCCGCCGAAGCCGAACGAGTTCGAGAGGGCCGTCCGCAGCGGGCGCGATTCCGGCCGCAGGACCGGGGGATAGTCGAGGAGCTCCGGGTCGAGCGGCTCGGCGTTGACGCAAGGGGCGATCCAGCCTCCGCGGAGCATGGCGAGCGTGAAGATCGCCTCGATGGGCCCGGCGGCGGAGACGGGGTGGCCGGTGTAGCCCTTGGTCGAGGAGTAGGCGACGTGGCGCCCCCCGAACACGCTCCGCATCGCCCGCACCTCCGACACGTCGCCCACCGGCGTGGAGGTGGCGTGGGTGTTGACGTAGTCGACTTCATCGGGCGGCACCCTGGCGTGGTCGAGGGCCCGGCGCATCGCCAGCGCGGCCCCCTCGGGCGAAGGAGCCACCATGCTGCCCGTCCCGTCCGACGACATGCCGTATCCGCGGAGGACCCCCAGGACCGTGGCGCCCCGCGCCTCGGCCGCGGCGCGGGTCTCGAGGACCACGACGCCGGCGCCTTCGGAGAAGACGAAGCCGCCACGGTCGGCCGCGTAGGGGCGCGAGGCCCGCTCGGGCCGGTCGTTGTCCTGCGTGGTGTACGCGCGCATGGCGTCGAAGCCGGCGTGGAAATGGACGTCGGCGACCTCGACGCCGCCGGCGAGCGCCGCGTCCACGTGGCCGGCCTCGACGAGCTGGGCCGCGAGGAGCAGGTTGTAGGCGCCCCCCGCGCAGGCCGCCGCGGCGGTGAAGGACGGTCCGGTCGCGCCGAGGACCGTGGCCAGGTTCGCGGGGACGGTCGAGGCCATGAGGCGGGGGATCACGGTCGGCGACACGCGGCGCGAGCCGTTGGCGCGGGCGAGCCGCTCGGCCACCTCGCGGTGCGTGGCCACGTCGCCGGTGCCGCTGCCCACGACGACGGCGAGATCGCGCGGCGCGCGCCGCGCCTCTTCGAGCGCGAGGCGGGCGGCGCGAAGGCCCATGAGGGCCGCCCGGCCCATGAACCGCGCCTGCCCCTTGTCGATCCCGAGACGCTCGGGAGCGAGGTCGCCCGGGTAGATCCCGACCACCTCGCACTGCGAGCCGAGCGCCACCGCCTCCGGCCAGCGCGCGAAGGGCCGGGGCGCGTCCCTCGCGGAGTGCCTTCTCGATCGCCGGCCAGTCGTCGCCCATGTGGCAGCAGACGCCCGTGCCCGTCACCACCACCTCGCGCGCGCGATCGCTCACTGCCGCTCCAGTCCCGCTCGGGCGTCCGACTTCGTGGGAAAAACCCCCGTCATTCTACCGGGATTTCGCGCCCGGGCCCTTCCCCCGGTTAAGATGGAGGTTCGTGACGAAGACGACGGTCGCCATCATCGGAGGCGGCATCTCGGGGCTCTCGGCCGCCTACGCGCTCCACAAGCGCCAGGTCCCCTACCTCCTGCTCGAGGCCGGGCCGAGCCTCGGCGGGGTGATCCGGACCGAGACCCGGGACGGCTTCCTGCTCGAGGGCGGCCCGGACTCGATGCTCGCCCAGAAGCCGGAGGGCATCGCCCTCTGCCGCGAGCTCGGCCTCGGCGAGCGTCTCGTGCCCACGAACCCCGACCTGCGCTCCGTCTACATCCTCCACCGGCGGAAGCTCCACCCGCTTCCCGAGGGGATGATGCTGGCCGTCCCCACGAAGATCCTGCCCTTCGCCCGCAGCGGCCTCTTCTCCTGGCCGGGCAAGCTCCGCATGGGCGCTCGACCTCGTGATTCCCGGGCGGGAACGGCCGCGGCGACGAGTCGATCGCGTCGTTCCTGCGGCGCCGGTTCGGGCAGGAGGCGGTCGAGCGGCTGGGCGAGCCGCTCCTCGCCGGCATCCACGCCGGCGACCCGGAGCGTCTCTCGATCCTCGCCACCTTCCCGCGCTTCCGCGACCTCGAGGCGAAGCACGGCAGCCTGGTGCGCGGGATGTGGGCGACGCCGCGGCCGAAGCCGGCGCCGGGCGCGAAGCCGCCCGCCGCCTTCTACTCGCTGCGCGGGGGGCTGCGCGAGATGGTGGACGCGCTCGTGGTGCGCCTCGAGCGCGAGAGGATCTGGACGAAGGCCGCGGTGCGCGCGGTGTCCCGCGCCGCGGCCGGCTTCTCGCTCGCCGTCCAGGGCGGCGAGACGGTGAGCGCGGACCGGGTGATCGTCGCCGCCCCGGGGCCGAAGATCGCGCCCGCCCTCGAGGGCCTCGTGCCCGGGGCGGCCCGCGCGCTCGCCGCGATCCCGTTCGCGTCCTCGGCCACCGTCCTCCTCGGCTACCGCCGCGAGGACGTCGCCCACCCGCTCGACGGCTACGGCATGGTCGTCCCGCAAGACGGAGGGGCTCCGCACGACGGCGCTCAGCTTCGTCTCGACGAAGTTCCCGCACCGGGCCCCCGAGGGCCACGTGCTGCTGCGCGGCTTCCTCGGAGGCGTGCGCGACGGAGAGGTGATGACGCTGACGCGACGAGGAGATGGTGGAGACGGTGAAGCGACGACATGGCGGGGATCCTGGGGCTTGCGCGGCCAGCCGGTGATGAGCCGCGTCTTCCGCTGGCCGGGCGGCACGCCGCAGCTCGAGGTCGGGCACATCGAGCGGATGGCGAGCGGTCGAGAGGGAGGTGGCCGCGATCCCCGGGCTCCACCTGACCGGCGCCGGGGTGCGCAGCACCGGGATCCCCGACTCGGTGGCCGACGGGACGCGCGCCGGCGAGGCCGCGGCGGGAGTGGCGCGCGTGAAGCACGGGCTCGCCGGGCTTCTCGTCCTGGTCCTCGGGGGAGTGGCGCCCCTCGCCGCCCAGGTTCCCGCCTCGGGCAACGGCGTCGCCGCCTCGGTCGTGTACGTGCAGGTCTTCCGCTCGGCCTTCGACTGGTCGCAGCCCTGGCGGCAGGAGGGGGTGAGCGGCGTCTCCGGCAGCGGCTTCGTCATCTCGGGCGGGCGGATCATGACGAACGCCCACGTGATCGCCGACGCCCGGCAGATCCTCGTGCGGCGCCCCGACGAGGCGAACCCCTACGTCGCGACGCTCGAGGCGGTGGGGAACGACTGCGACCTGGCCGTGCTCCGCGTCGCCGACCCCGCCTTCGCGCGCGGGCTGCGCCCCCTGGCCTTCGGCCCCCTGCCGCGCAGCGGGACCCGCGTCATCACCTACGGCTTCCCGCTCGGCGGGCAGGACGTCTCGTCGACCGCCGGGATCGTCTCGCGCATCGAGTCGCGCGGCTACGTGCACAGCGGCGCCGACGCGCACCTCGTCGTGCAGACGGACGCCGCCATCAACCCCGGCAACAGCGGCGGGCCGGTGGTGCAGGACGGCCGGGTCGTGGGCGTCGCGTTCCAGGGCTTCCCGGGCGCCGACAACATGGGCTTCTTCATCCCGGTCCCGATCGTCCGGCACTTCCTCACGAACCTCGAGGACGGCCGCTACGACGGCTTCCCGGACTCCGGCCTCGACACGACGCCGCTCCTCTCCCCGGCCTACCGCCGCGAGCGGGGGCTGCCGGCGGGACGGAGCGGCGTCGTCGTGGACCGCGTGGCCCCCGGCGGGACGACGGACGGCGTCCTGAAGCCGGGCGACGTGCTGCTCTCGGTCGAGGGGCAGGCGATCGCGGACGACGGCACCATCCGCCTCGGCGACGCTCGCGTGACCTTCGAGCACGCGATCGACATGCTGCAGGTCGGGGCGCCGGTGCGCTTCCGCGTGTGGCGCGACGGGAAGGAGCTGGCCCTCGAGGCGCCCGCCCGGCGCATCGCCCGCTACGACCGCAACCGGAACCGCTACGGCGTCGCCCCCGACTACGTCGTCTACGCCGGCCTCGTCTTCATGCGGCTCGAGACCGAGCTGCTGAAGACCCTCGGCCGCGGCTGGCCGCAGAGCGCCAACCGCGACCTCGTCTGGGACCAGCTGTTCCGCGAGGCGGAGCAGCCCGAGGACGCCGACCGCGAGGTGATCGTCCTCACCCGCGTCCTGCGCCACGCGGTCAACTCGCAGATGTCGGTGACGCTGCCGGTGGGGGTCGACAAGATCAACGGCCGGCCCATCCGCTCGCTCGCCGACGTGGTGGAGGCGTTCGCCTCGAACCGCGAGCGCTTCCACCGCATCGAGTTCGAGGGCGACGGCGGCATCGAGGCCCTCGACCGCGAGCAGGCCGAGGCCGCCCACCCGGAGATCCTGAGGCAGTATGCGATCCCGCACGACCGCAAGCTCTAGCCGCGCGACGCTCGTCCTCGCCGCGCCTCCTGGGGTCGGCCTGCGCGAGCGCGCCCGCCCGCGTCGCCGCCCCGCGCGCCCCGGCCCCGCGCCCGCGATCGCGACCCCGCCGCCGTCGCCCGCGGCCGTCCCCGTCACCGCCACCAACGGCCACCTCCGCGCCGGCATCGTCAGCGTCCGCGTCACCGGCCAGGACTGGAACTGGCGCGCGCCCTGGGAGAAGCAGGCCCCGTGGACGCGCACGGTGACCGGCCTCGTGGTGCCGGGGCAGAGGATCCTCGTGGCCTCGACCGCCTTCGGGAACCACCTGCTGGTCGAGGCGCAGAAGCTCGGGTCCGAGGCGCGCAGCGTGGCGCGGGTCGAGCTCGTGGACCAGGAGGGCCCGCTCGCTCTCGTCGCCGTGGACGACCCCGCGTTCTGGGAGGGCCTCGAGCCGCTGCCGCTCGCCGAGCGGGCCCCCGGCGAGGGCGACGTCACCATCCTGCGCTGGCAGCGCACCGGCCTCCTCGACTCCTACCCGGGCACCCTGCGCCAGGTGCGCTCCGGGCGGCACGGCCTCTCGCAGACGAGCCTCCTGACCCTCGAGATCGGCGCCAGCACCGACGGCCTCGGCGAGTCGGAGGTCGTGGTCGCGAAGGGCCGCGTGGCCGGCCTCGTCACCGGCCGGGCGGGCGACGCCTACGCCGCGCTGGCCGCGCCCGTCCTCGCGCAGTTCCTCGAGGGGGCGACGAAGGGCGACTGGCGCAGCTTCGCCCGCGCCGGGCTCGCCTGGCAGGACCTCACGAACCCCGCGCTCCGCGAGTCGCTCGGCCTCCAACCGGGCGAGACCGGCGTCCGCCTCACCCGCGTCGCGGCGCAACGGCAGCGCGGGCGGCATCCTGAAGCCGGGCGACGTCGTCCTCGAGATGGGCGGGGCGAAGCTCGACCCGACCGGCTACTACGAGCACCCGCTCTACGGCCGCATGCTCTTCGCGCTCCTCTTCTCGGACGGCCGCCAGCCGGGCGAGACGATGGCGGTCAAGGTGCTCCGCGACGGCGAGCGGCTGGACCTCCAGCTGCCGCTGCGCGCGATGCGCCCCGAGCAGGACCGCGTCCCGCCCTACGTCTTCGGCCGCGGGCCCGACTACCTGGTCGTCGGCGGGCTCGTCTTCGAGGAGCTGACCCGGCCGTACCTCGGGGCCTGGGGCGACTGGGCGCGCCGCGCGCCGCCGCGCCTCCTGGTGGCGATCGACCGCGAGCCCGACGACGCCGGGACGGAGCCCAAGCGCATCGTGCTTCTCTCGAGCGTCCTCCCCGACGCCGCCAACCTCGGCTACCAGGAGCTGCGGGACCTGATCGTCGAGCGCGTGAACGGACGCGCGATCGCGAGCCTGACCGACCTGCGCCAGGCCTTCGCCTCCCCCCAGGGGGGCTTCCACGTCGTGGAGTTCCTGGCCGGGCAGGGGACCGCCCGGGCCGTCCTCGACGTCGGGCGAGGCCCGAGGCCGCCGCCGAGCGCCTCCACAAGGCCTACGGGGTCGAGAGGCTCGACTCGGCCGCTCCCTGATCCCTCCGTACTAGGCCGCTTTCCCGGGGAAGGAGTAGATTAGCCGGGGAGGCTCACCATGAAGCTCTCGGAACGCCTGGCGCGGCTCGGAACGGAAACCGCCTTCGAAGTCCTGGTCCGCGCCCGCGCCCTCGAGGCCCAGGGGAAGCAGCGTCATCCACCTCGAGATCGGCGAGCCCGACTTCGACACCCCCTCCCACATCACCGACGCCGCGGTCGAGGCGCTGAAGGGCGGGGCCACGCACTACGGGCCCGCCGCCGGGCTCCCCGACCTCCGGCAGGCGATCGCCGAGGACTCGACGGCGCGCCGCGGCGTGAAGGCCACCCCCGAGATGGTGGTGGTGACCCCGGGCGGCAAGCCCGTGATGTTCTACGCCATCCTGGCCCTGATCGATCCCGGCGACGAGGTCCTCTACCCGAACCCCGGCTTCCCGATCTACGAGTCGATGATCCGGTACATCGGCGGGGTGCCGGTGCCGGTGCGCCTGCTCGAGGAGAAGGGCCACGGCCTCGACGTGGACCAGCTCATCGCCAAGATCACCCCGAAGACCCGGCTGATCGTCCTCAACTACCCCCACAACCCGACGGGCGGGATCATCCCCGAGGCGGGGCTGCGCGCCATCGCCGACGCCGCGGTGCAGCACGGCATCCCCGTCCTCTCCGACGAGATCTACTCGCAGATCCTCTACGAGGGGAAGCACGTCTCGATCGCCGCCATGCCGGGCATGGAGGCACTCGCCATCGTCCTCGACGGGTTCTCGAAGACCTACGCGATGACCGGCTGGCGGCTCGGCTACGGCATCATGCCGGCGCCGCTCGCCCAGGTCGTGGCCAAGCTGCAGACGAACGCGGTGTCCTGCACCGCGACGTTCACCCAGAAGGCCGGGGTCGCGGCGCTGCGCGGCGATCACGCCCCCGTGCACGCGATGGTCGCGGAGTTCAGGCGCCGGCGCGACGCGATCGTGGACGGCCTGCGGGCGATCCCCGGCTTCAAGTGCGCGCGGCCGCAGGGGGCCTTCTACGTGTTCCCGAACATCACGGGCACGGGCTTCCCGGCCAAGCCGCTGGCCGACCGCCTGCTCGACGAGGCCGGCGTCGCGTGCCTCTCCGGCACCGCGTTCGGCGAGTGGGGCGAGGGGCACCTGCGCTTCAGCTACGCGAACAGCCTCGAGAACATCCAGGAGGCGCTCCGGCGCATCAAGGCCTGCCTGTCAGCCTGAGTCACGACTGGCGGAACGCCGGTCGCCTCGAGCAATGATCTGTCATCCCTCTCTGAAGCGGCACCCCCTTGTCAAGGGTCTTGCGGTCCGTTGTGAGTCGAGGTTCCTGCGAGTGACCTCACCCTTCTCTTCGCGCTCGTGGGTGGCAGCACATGGCCGCCGGCGCACAGTGGGGGCTTCCGATGGCACGGGGCGCAATCTGACGAGCGGCCCTCCGTATGGGCGGACCAGGGATGACATCGCGCTCACCGGCCGTGTTCTCACTGCAGGATCCTCGGGTTGCTCGACTGGGTTCATGACGTTCGTGGGCTCAGGCGACCGCCTTCTGCGACCGACGAGGGGCAGCGGTGAGCCGAGTAGGGTCGTACGGCTTGTTGTCTCGGAGCATGGCGTAGAGGATGCCGCCCAGACGGCGGGCGAGAGCGACGACGGCGATTTTCTTGCCACGTCGGACGGCGATCTGGAGCGCCCAGTTTCGGAGTTCGGCAGTGTCGACCCGGGGGCGGTTCAAGATCGACCAGCTGGCTTCGACCAGCAGCCAGCGCACGCGCGAGTCGCCACGCTTGGTGATGCCTTCCTTGATCCTCCGCTCGCTCGAGCTCCACTCGCTCGGCACCAGGCCGATGTAGCTCTCGACCTTGTGCGCCTTCGGGAAGCGGGCCACGTCGTCGATCAGCGCCACGAATGCCGTCGAAGTCAGGACGCCGATCATCGGAGCCGTCTGCAGCAGGCGCACTCGGGGATCCTCCTTGCCCAGCGCGGCCATCTCCCGATCGAGCTTGGAGAGCTGCTCGTTCAGCGGATCCATCAACGCCAGCAGCGGCGCGATGAGCTCCCGGAGCTCCCGCGGCAGATCGAGATCTCTCACCCGGTCCCCGAAAGTTTCCGCCGAGCCACTGGGGACGTGGCATCCCTCCCGCCTCAGCAGTGCCCTCGCGACGTTGATCCACCGAGTCCGCGCTCTCACCAGAGCGCCCCGCAACCCGTGCTGCGCGATCACCCGCCGATGAGGGTCCGAACGACGGTGGGCGCGGCGGAAGACTCCGAGACGGTTCGCTTCGAACAGAGCATCCGCATCCCGTCCGTCCGTCTTCACCCGGCGGTTGCGCTCCCCGTACATCGCCGCGTAGTTCGGGTCGGCCACCACCACCTCGTGGTCCAGGCTCTCGAGGTGGCGCGCCACCCACTCCGACTCCGTGCTCGACTCGATCAGAACCCGGCAGGCGAGGCGGCCCGAGAAAAGCCGGGTCAGGTTCGGCCGGTCCAGACGAAACCGTCGAAGCACCTTCTTGCCCTCCGGGCCCAGCTCGCACAACACACTGTTCGGACGACCCAGGTCTATGGCAACATGCTCCATGGCTAGCCCTCTTCCTGCGCCTTCGAGCGCGTGTTTCACTTGTGGGGCAAGCTTGCCACCACGTGAGGGCTAGCCGCTTCATCCCATCTGAGGAGCTCCATTCCTACCGTGCGACGAGGGGTCCACCGTCGGGCCGGCGGATCCCTCCTCGCTCGGCCTCACGAAGCTCGTCGGGATGACAACGACAGGTCATTGCTCAAGGCGACCCGCGTTTCACGCGGGTCGTGACTCGGGATGACAGCGATGCGCGCTCGACTCGCGGTTGCCGTGCTCCTGCTCCTGTCGGCGAATGGCGGTTGCGGGCCCAGCAACTGCTCCTTCCAGTACCTCGAAGGGATCTCCTTGACACGGACCGTGGAATGCTGTGGCGCCTCGGTCTGGGAAGCCGTCTCGATCAGTCATGACGAGGCCGAGGCCGATCTCGCCTTTGCCAAGGCCGAAGGTCCTCCCCCGCCCGCGCACGCCTGGTTGACCACGGCGGACTGCGCGCAGCTCTTCGAGGGGGAATACCCCCCGGCCATCGGCAGTCCCTCGCCCCGCTGCAACGTGTTTCTCGGCCCCGTCACGCCGGGCGAGGTCAGCCCTCGCCGGAAGCTGCCGCGCGGGAGCTACCGCGTCTTCGTCCAGGCGTTCTCCAGCAGCCCGGGGCCCCTGAAGGTGATCGTGGACGTCGGCGTCTGGGGCGAGCGGTGCGGGGGGCCGCCGCTGTAGCCAGCGTCCTCCGGCCTTCCCGGGATGGCTCAGCGGGAAGCCGCGGGCGAAGCGGTCGCAAGGCGGTCTCGATGCGGCCGGCCGAGGCCGGACGCTACAGCTTCTTGACCAGGACCTTCGACCGACGGCCGCTCGCGTCGTACTTCGCGCGGCGGGCGGGCGGGAGGTCGTCCGGGGTCCCCTCCACGAAGCCGGCCTTCGACTGGAAGTAGTTGAAGGCCTGGGTCGAGAGCGCGAGCAGGTGAGAGAGGCCCAGCTCCCGGGCCTTCGACTCCACGAACTGAACCATCGTCCGGCCGATGCCCTGGTTCTCGTGGGAGGGCCGCACGTAGAGGCAGGCGAGCTCGCCCTTGTTCACCTCCGGGTAGACGTGGAGGGCCACGCAGGCGATCGGGTTCTTGTCCACCTCGAAGATGGAGTAGGCGTCGAGCTCCTTCTCGATCGAGGCCCGCGTGCGTGGAGCGAGCTCGTCCTTCTCGATCGAGCTGCGGATGAGCTGCTCGATGGCGCGCACGTCGCCGCGCCGGGCGCGCCGGATCTGCTGGTAGTCGTTGGCGTAGACGAGGGTCCCGATCCCCTCGTTCGAGAACACCTCGGAGAGCAGCCCCTCGTCCACGCGGCCGTTGATCACGTGCACCCGGGGGATGCCCGCCTCGCACGCCGCCACCGCGTGGCGGGCCTTGGAGACCTGGGCGGAATCCACCGTCCCCTTCTGGAGCGCTTCGGCGAGCTCGGACACCGAGAGCTGGCGGGCGAGCGAGCCGCCCACGGAGAGGCCGTCGGCGGCGGTGATGTAGAGGAGCTTCACCGCAGAGAGGGCCTTCGCGAGATCGAGAGCCACCGCGTCCGAGTTCAGGCGATAGGTGTGCCCTTCGCCGTCGAGCCCGAGCGGTGGCACCACCGGGACGATCCCGTTCGAGAGCAGCGTCTGGAGCAGCCCCACGTCGATCCGCTCGACTTTGCCCGTGAAGAGGTGGTCGACGCCCTTCAGGATGCCCAGGGGGTGCGCGATCACCGCGTTCGTGGAAGCGCCGCGCAGGTCGGCCGCCGAGAGCCCTTCGAGGATCTCGTGGGTCAGGCGGTTGGCGGCGGTGAGCGCCAGCTTCAGGGTGGCGGCGTCCGTGATCCCCGAGCCCTCCAGGTCGGACGGCTCGAGGCCCCGCTGCTCGGCGAGGGCCTTGATCTGGACCGAGGCCCCGTGGACGAGGACGGTCCTTATGCTGAGCGACCAGAGGACGGCCACGTCCATGAGGATGTTGACGAAGTTCTCGTCGGCGACGGCGGCCCCGTCCACCGCCACCACGAACGTCTTCTCGCGGAACTGGGGGACGTACTGGAGGATCCCCCGGAGGTCGGTCGGTCTCACGCCGGCAATGTTATCCTCGGCACTCTTCTCATGGAAAAGGACCGAGCCGGGACCGCCGCCCTCCGGATCTTCGCCACCTGTGACATCGGGAAGGAGGCGCTCGACCGGCTCCGCGAGCGGGGCTTCGAAGTCGAGGTCTACGACCAGGTCCAGCCGCCCCCGAAGGGGCTCGTCCTCGACAGGGTCCGCTCGGGGGTCGCGGCGCTCATCACGACGCTTCGCGACCAGGTGGACGAGGAGATCCTTGCCGCCGGAAAGGCGGCCGGGCTCCGGGTCGTCTCCCAGATCGCGGTGGGGGTCGACAACATCGACCGCGCGGCGGCGACCCGGCACCGGATTCCCTTCACCCACACCCCGGACGTCCTGACCGACGCCACCGCCGAGTACGCCTTCTTCATGATGGGCGCGGTCGCGCGCAGGCTCTACCCGGCGGAGGCACAGGTGCGTGCCCGCCAGTGGACCACCTGGCACCCCTACCTGCCCTGGCTGGGGGACGAGGTGACGGGCCGCACCGTGGCCGTCATCGGGATGGGCCGCATCGGCAAGAGCATGGTCGCGAAGACGGTCGGATTCGACATGGACGTGCTCTGCCACAGCCCCTCTCGCTCCGCCGCGTTGGGATCCTTCGTAGCGGGCGTCCAGCGGGTGATGGACGTCCGGAGCCGGGAGGGGCTGTCCCGCCGGCGGCAGGCGGTCGAGGTCGTGTCGCTGGAAGCGGCGCTCCGTCGCGCTGACTTCGTGTCCCTCCACGTCCCGCTGACCATGCCTGGGACGTGCGTCGAGCCGACCTTTCACCTCATGGACGAGGCACGGCTCCGGCTGATGAAGCCCACCGCCTACCTGGTGAACACCGCCCGCGGGCCGGTGGTGGACGAGGCGGCCCTCGCGCGGGCGCTGCGCGAGGGGTGGATCGCGGGGGCGGCGCTCGACGTCTTCGAGAAGGAGCCGCTCCCTGACGACAGCCCCCTCCGCGACGAGGCGCTCCTGCCGAAGCTGCGGCTCTTCCCCCATGCGGCCTCGGCGGCGCGGGCGACGCGGCTCTCCGCCGACCCCGACGTGGGCATGGCCGGCCGCTGCGTGCAGGGGGCGATCGACGTGCTCGAGGGCCGCTACGGCGGAGACCCGAAGCGGATGCCCTTCGTGGTGAACAAAGAGGCCTTCTGATGGCATCCGCCATTCCCGCCCCCGAGCGGGAGTTGCGGCAGCTGGTGACCTGCAACCGGAGCGACTTCGAGGCCTTCTCGGCCCTGAAGCTCATCGACCCACGGGAACCCGCCGAGCCCTGACCAGTTCGACAGGGGACCGCCGTGTGCTACACGATGGACCTCGGCTCCTGAGCTCATGGCCACGATCGACGCTCCCGGCTCGACGAAGGCGGCCCCGACCCGCGCCGGGCTCCGAACGGCCGGGCTGACCGCCGCCGCGATGCTGGCCTTCGCCGCCAACTCGCTCCTCTGTCGCGCCGCCCTCGGGGGCGCCCACGCGGACCCGGCGAGCTTCACCCTGCTTCGCCTGGCCGGCGGCGCTCTCGTGCTCGGCCTGGTCGCCCGGGCCCGGAGGAGCCCGGCGCCGGCGGCGCGCTTCGCGTGGGTCTCGGCGGCCGCGCTCTTCGCGTACGCGATCGGCTTCTCCCTCGCGTACCTGCGCATCCCCGCCGGGGTCGGGGCGCTCCTCCTCTTCGCGGCCGTGCAGCTCACGATGATCGGGGCCGGCCTCCTCGGCGGCGAGCGTCCCCGGGCGATCGAGTGGACGGGCCTCGCGCTGTCGCTCGGGGGGCTCGTCCTCCTCACGAAGCCTGGCCTGGCACGGCCCGACCTCGTCGGCGCTTCTCTCATGCTCGGAGCCGGGGCGGCCTGGGGTCTCTACTCGCTTCGCGGCCGAGGGACGACCGACGCCGTCGCCTTGAACGCGGCGAGCTTCGCCCGAGCGGTGCCCTTCGCCCTGGTGGCCGGCTTGCTCTCGAACGCGACGCGCGTCGATGCCGCGGGGGTGTCGCTCGCTCTCGCCTCCGGGGCGATCACCTCGGGTCTCGGCTACGCCGTCTGGTACGCGGCGCTGCGCGGCCTCTCCGCCACCCGGGCCGCCCTCGTCCAGCTCTCGGTGCCGCCTCTAGCCGCCGCCGGCGGCGTCCTCTTCCTCGGAGAGAGCTTCTCCCCGAGGCTTCTCGCGGCGAGCGCCCTGATC
Organism: uncultured Acidobacteriota bacterium; assembly: GCA_963697835.1. Taxonomy (GTDB): domain Bacteria; phylum Acidobacteriota; class Vicinamibacteria; order Fen-336; family Fen-336; genus DATBSL01. Next base: position 202,295 of record CAVOPG010000007.1, read on the forward strand.
CTCGGCGGCATCGGCCTCGCGATCGCCGGCCATCGACGCGCTGACCCTTCGGCCCGGCGAGCCGGGGCTACTTGAGGGGGCCGCGGGTCTTCCGCAGCAGCAGCTCGGAGTGGCCGGCCACCACGTAATCGACGAGCTCGCCCACCAGGCGGTAGCCCAGACGCTCGTAGAGCCGCCGGGCGCCGTGGTTGAAGTCGGACACGCAGATGAAGACGTTCCTGAACTCGCGGAAGATCCGCTCCTCGGCGAAGGCGACGAGCGCGGTGCCGACGCCCGTCCCGCGGGCTTGCGCGGCGGCGCAGACCGTCTGGATGTAGCCGACGAACGCGCCCCTCAGGTTCAGGACGAGGAGACCGGCGAGGTCGCGTCCGCGGTACGCGACGTACCGCTCGCGGGTCTCGTCGAGCATGACGCGCAGGCAGGCCTCGTAGTCGCGCCGGAGCGTGATCCAGGGCTCCGTCTGCGCCATCATGCGAGCGCAGGCCTCGGCCTCGGCGCGCGTCTCCAGGGGACGAATCTCGAGGCCGCTCACCTCAAGCGCCCTCAAGCGCCTCCACGTACGCGCGGATCGCCTTCGCCTGGCTGACGCCGTCGAGGCCGGCCTCGGCCAGGACCATCGGCCCCTGGCCGCTGCCGAGGAAGTGGCCGTGCGCGAACGGGTGCAGCGTGTGCGCGCGGCCGAGGTCGGAGCGGACCCAGCGGAACATCGTGGGCAGCGTGAAGCCGGTGATGCCCATGGCGTCGCGCGCGTGCTCCTCCGGGAAGAGGCGTTTCTGCTCCTCCGTCGGCAGCAGGTCGAAGATCTCGGCGCTCGCCACGTAGTACACCCGCGGGTCGAGGCCGTCCTTCTCGAGGAGCGGCAGCGCCTGCTCGACGAAGGCGTAGGCGACGGCGCTCTCCTGGAGAACGATCGTGACGTCGCCCTCGCCCTTCGGCTTGCGCAGGAGGTAGACGCCGGTGGCGGCCGCCTCGACCGGGGCGAGACCGAGAGCGGCGCGGTCCACGACGGTCTCGTTCGGCCGCGTGACGAACGGCGAGAGGACCGCCGGCCGGTGCCGGAAGGCCGCCGCCAGCAGGGTCCAGATCTCGGCCGGGTCCCACGGGGTGAGCGTGATCGAGGTCCCGCGCGGGAAGTTCTCCTGCAGGAGCTGCAGCGGCTGCGGGTCGGCGTGGGTGGGGCCGTCCTCGCCGGTCTTGAGGCCCGCGTGGGCGCAGACGAGGAGGAACGGCGCCCAGGGGCCGTGCGGCGACTTCGCCTGCGCCCCGATCGCGTGGAGCCGCGCCGCGATGTGGCCGAGGGGGGCGAGGAAGGCGCCGTAGGAAGACCCGACGCCGACGTGGCGGCCGTAGGTGGCGATGCCGGAGAGGATGCCGGCCATCGCGTCCTCGCAGATGCCGCCGATCGAGAGCGTCCGCGCGGCCGGGTTCTTCGCCGCGTTCCAGAAGCCGTCGCCGAAGCCCGCGGCGATGGTGTTGACGGACGTCGACCCGAGGAGGTCGGCGGCGCCGACGAGCAGCGCGCCGCCGGACGCCTTGTTGTAGTGCTGGAGCGCCCGCCCGAGCTCGCCCCGCAGCGTGGTGACGGTCCCCGGCTTCAAGGCCAGCTCGGCCGGGGGCAGGAGAGAAGCGGAGGCCAGCGCGTACACCGCCTCGACACGCGGCGCGCCCTCGCGGGCCTTCCGGCCGTGGGCGTCGAGCCGCTTCCGCGCCGCCTCGAGCCGCGCCGCCATGGCCTCGGCGGTCGGCCGGTCGGCCTCGACCGCCTGGCGCAGCAGGAGGAGGGCGTCGTAGAAGCACTCCTCCCTGACGGTCGGGCCGTCCTTGCCCGTCTCGCACCGGTGGCCGGAAGCGTCGCAGGAGGGCAGGGAGCAGGAGGTGCGGGCCGAGAGCTCGCCGAGCGCCTCGTAGAAGCCTTCCGAGCAGAGCTTGTGCCCGGCGCCGTGCGAGGCACGGCCCTCGATGCCGTACTGCCAGCCCTTCACCGTGCGGTAGACGATCACGGTGGGCTGGCCGGTCGCGATCGACGCCGCCTTCCGCTGCGCGGCGATCACCTGCTGGAAGTCGCGCCCGTCGGGCACCTCGACCACGTTCCAGTCGTGCAGGTAGAAGAGCTCCATCGGCGTCCACTGCACGTAGTCGCCCGGCCGGCCGTCCTCGCGGCACACGCGGTTCGAGTCGATCGAGGCCTGGTTCCAGTCCACGTGGAACACGAGGTTGTCGAGCGACGCGGCGCCGGCCGCGGCGAGCGCTTCGGCGACGCGGCCCGGAGTGAGGCCGCCCTCGCCCTCGACGACGTGAACCCGGGGCGCCTTCTTCCCGTAGTACTCGCGCGCGGCGAGGGCGAGGCCGATCGAGCTCGCGACACCGACGCCGGAGGCGCCGGTCGAGAGCCGGACGAACGGCGTCGCCGGGGTCGGGTGCCCGTCGAGGGCTTCGCGCCGAACTTCCGGAAGAGCGGGGTCGCCGTGATCGGGTTGCGTCGGAAGCCGAGGAGGTCCTCGAGGCGCAGGCGCTCCGACACGTCGGAAGGCAAGAGCGCCGGGTTGCCCGACGCGGGCGAGCTCGTCGCGGAGCGCCCACATCGCGTAGAGGCCCATCGCCTTGTGGCCGGCGGCGTACGAGACGACGTCGGCGTCCGCGCGGTCGGGATTCGCGAGCTCGTAGTCCATCGCGTCGAAGAGGATCCCCGCCACGAAGCGTCCCGAGGAGATCGAGCCCCCGGGGTGGCCCGACATCGGCACGTAGTTGTAGAGGAGGGCACAGAGCGAGCGGTAGAAGAGATCGACGGCCTCGAAGCGGGCGAGCTCGTCCGCGGTCAGCGTCGGGGGGACGTCCGCGACCTTGACCCACTCGGCGCGTCTCGTCCCGAAAGCGATCGACATGGAGCTCCTCCCCCTCGGACCGGCCACCCTAACGACCGATTGTGACATTCTGGAGAAACCCGGGGCGGGGCTCGATGGGCCAAACGGCCCATCCATGGTGCTAGACTCGTCGATCCCGGAGGGAACGAGGATGGCCGAGGCGACGCTCCCGCTTCCCGCGAAGGTCCACGCCGCTCGCTCGGCCCCGGGCCGCCGCCTTCGGGGGGAGGCCGCGTGAAGGCGGCCGGCGTCGCGCTGGGCCTGGCACTCGTCGCCGCCGGCACGGCCGCGGCGGATCGCGCGCCCACCGCCCCTCGCGGCGAAACACCGGACGCCCGCGAGCAGGCGCGCCTCTGCGAGCGGAAGGGCCTCGAAGAAGGCGTCGCCGCCTGCCGGGCCGCGCTCGCGCTCGGCATCGGCCCGGCTCGCCGCGGCCCGGTCCGCGAGCTCCTGGCCCGGCACCTCATCGCCCTCGAGCGCTGGGACGAGCTGGCCGAGCTTCTCCACGACGAGGTCCGGCTCGACCCGACGAACGCGGCGGCGTGGCAGCGCCTCGGTCTCACGCTGCTCTTCGCCCTCGACGCGCCGGCGGAAGCCACTGGCGCGCTCCAGGAAGCGGTGCGGCTCGCTCCCGCCGACGCGCCCGCCCGCCTGGGGCTCGCCCTCGCTCTCCACGCCGCCGGGCGGACCAGCGAAGCGACGGCCGCGCTCGACGAAGCCCTGCGGCTCGACCCCGCCGTGCTCGACGGACGGCCGGCCGCGCGCGCCGCCCTCGACGCCGCCCGCCGCGGCGAGCCGTGGCCCTGAACGAAGGACCTGAGGAGCCGTCCCATGACCCGCAATCCCGCGATCGCGTCGCTCCTGGCCCAGCTCGACGAGGCCTACGACCGCCGCTCCTGGCACGGCCCCAACCTGAAGGGAAGCCTCCGCGGGATGAGCGCCGCGAAGGCGTCCTGGCGGCCGGGCCGGGGCCGCCACAACGCGTGGGAGATCGCCGTGCACGCGGCGTACTGGAAGTACGCGGCCTGGCGGCGCCTGACCGGCGAGAAGCGCGGCTCGTTCGCCCAGGCCGGCAGCAACTGGTTCCCGAGCCCCGTGCCACCGAGCGATGCGGCGTGGCGGCGGGACGTGGCCCTCCTCGGTGAGTGCCACCGTCGCCTGCTCGCGGCGGTGGAGCGGCTCGCCGACGACGACCTCGAACGTCACGCCCCCGGCGGGAGGGAGACGATCGGCCGCCTCGTGCGCGGCGTCGCCGCCCACGACCTCTACCACGCCGGCCAGATCCAGCTGCTGAAGCGGCTCCGCACCTGAGGGACTTCCGTCTGCCCGGGTCCCGAAGGATCCGCCGGCGCCGACAAGTCATCGCTCAAGGCGACCGGCGTTCCGCCGGTCGTGACTCCGGATGACGCTACTCCGCCTCCACGACCACGTAGACGAGCCGCGAGCTGCGCTCGACGTGGAGGACGAGGGGCTCGCCAGGGGCCGGGCGCGTCACCGCCGACCGCAGCTCTGCGAGCCCCCGGACCGAGACGCCGTTCACGGCGTAGACGACGTCGCCGGGCCGCAGGTCGTCGTCGGTGCCCGGTGAGTCTCCGGAGCGCGCGGCCACCAGCACGCCCTCGCGCTCCCGCAGGGGCCCGACGGAGCGCCGCAGGTCGTCGTCGAGCTCCAGCGCGAGGACGCCGAGCCGCGGGACGAGGTTTCTCTCCGGGGTGACGAGGGTGAGAAAGCGGTCGGGGTCCTCCGGTCGCTCGACGACCCGCACCGGCACGTCGAGCGACGAGGGTCCGCGGCGGACGGACAGGTTCACGGTGTCGCCGGGAGCGCGCCGGTAGAGGTTCACGTCGAGCTGCCGCGCGTTCTCCATGGGCTTGCCGTCGAGGGCGATGACGACGTCGCCGGGCCGAAGGCCGGCGGCGGCGGCGGGCCCCGACGGCGTCACGTCGGAGAGCACGACGCCTCGGTCGAAAAGGAGCCCGAGACCAGCGGCGAGCGGAGGAGTGATCGTCTGGCCGCGCACGCCGATGACGCCGCGGCGCACTCGGCCTCCCCGGCGGATCTGCTCGTAGACCGAGCGGACGATGTTGCCGGGCGCGGCGAGGCCGATCCCCTCGTTCCCCCCCGACTGCGACAGGATCATCGTGTTGAGCCCCACCATCCGGCCCGCGACATCGACCAGCGGCCCCCCGCTGTTCCCGGGATTGATGGAGGCGTCGGTCTGCACGTAGATCATCGGGTCGTCCGACTTCAGCTGCCGGGCGACCGCGCTCACGACCCCGAGGCTCGCCGAGTTCTCGAGGCCGAGGGGGCTGCCGAAGGCCATCACCACCTGCCCCTGGTGGAGCGCCTCGCTGTCCCCGAAGGCGAGCGCGGGGAGCCCCGACTGCTCGACCTTCAGGACCGCCACGTCGGTCTCCTGGTCGAGGCCCACGACGCGCGCGGCGAGGCGCCGGCTGCGCGGCCGCAGGATCGAGCCGCCGGCCGCGGGCGGCTGCAGCAGGTCCACCCGCACGCTGCGCGCGGCAAGGACGACGTGGGCGTTCGTGACGATCCACCCGTCGCCGTCGACGATCACGCCGGAACCCGAGGACCCGGCCCGGGCGAGGAGAGCGCCCGGCGACGAGACGTAGCCGGAGGCGAGCACCTGCACGACCGAGGGGGCCACGCGGCGAGCGAGGGTCTCGAGCTGGGCGTCGAGGCTGGCGAGATCCGAGCCTGGTTCGGAGACCGGCTGCGCCTTCGACTGGGCCCGAGCCGGGGCGGGGGACGTGGCGAGGAGCGCCGCGACGGCGGCCAGCTGGAAGAGGACGGTCGATCGAACACGGGTCATGTCCATTCCTCCGGGTGAAGCCGGACGTCGAGGGACGCGGGGATCCTCGCCGGAGACTCTAACCCCGCGCGAGGCGTGGTCAAACGGCCCGACCGACGGATTGCGCGAGCCGTTCAGTCGTAGCATCGTATAGCCATGCCTCGACGGCCGATTGCGGCAGCCCTCCTTCTGGCAGCCTGCGTCCACCCACCCGCTCGGAAGGGCAGTGAGACGACCCGTCCCGAGGGCGCCGGCTCGCCTCGCCCGACCGAGAGCGCCGTCTCCCGCCCGGACGCCGCGCGCCCGGTCGAGACCGTGTCGCGCGTCAACTTCGAACGTGAGATCCGGCCGATCCTGGAGGCGCGCTGCCAGCCGTGTCACTTCCCGGGCGGCCGGATGTACGAGAGGTTGCCGTTCGATCGACCCGAGACGATCCAGCAGTTGGGGACGAAGCTGTTCACCCGCATCAAGACCCCCGACGAGCAGGCGATCATCCGTCGATTCCTCTCGCAAGAGCCCGCGCGCCCATGACCAGCAGGACGATTCCGAGGCCGGCCAGAAGCACCGCCGAGGCCGCCACGAGGGCGCGCGGTCCCGGTTGAACCGCCGCCCCGAACGCCAGGCCGCCGACGAGGAGCAGGTTCCCGAGCAGTCCTGCCACAGACTCAAATCAAGCCGAGCCGCGAGATCTGGACCGTGGCCGGGCCATCCGCCAAGACCGGGGTGAGCTGCGAAGCGCCGAAGTTGACCAGGCCTCGTCACCTTCCCTTGTTCGACGGCTCGTCGCCCTCGAAGCTGGCTACTGTCGGTCGAAGACGATTACCTGCTCGAACCGTCTGCCGCCCGCGTCGGTACCCGCCACCTTGGCGGTCAGTGTCTTCCCGTCCGTCGAGACTTCATACGACTGCTCACCCACCTGAGCCCCTGCACTCTTCCCGATGGTCTGAAGCAGCCGCGGACCAATCCATCTCGTCACGACAGTAACACCACCTTGTCCGGGTACAGGATGCTCTTTCCCATCTGCCTGAAGGACGATGGTACTTGACTCCTGCTGGCCCCCCGCATTCACGCCCCCGTAGTTGAGCGTGACGGCGTCTCCCGCCACAACGAACTGCATCGTGGCACTCTGGAACTGGTGATTCGGATCGCGCTTCGACTTCTCGATGTTTGCTACCCACGTGCCCGAAATCGGGCTAATGGGGGAGCCTGGCGGATCCGCCACTTCTGAAGAAGCGAGAGAGTACGCCGCGACTGCTCCGACCCCACTCAGCACGATGACAAGCACCGGGCACCACTGCGTACTGCGCATCACGCCCCCTTTCTCCTCTTGCCAGTCGCTCCCCCGCGGTTTCGAATCTCGTCCTTCCCATGGTCCATCCAACACCGGGGACGAGCTGCGAGCGTCCAACATGCCCACCGCTTGTCTGCCTCATCCCCTTGATCGGCAGCCTACTTGAGTCCCAGCGGCTTGCCAGCAATGAGGAGGCGGATCGCCTCGTTCAGGCGTCTGGCCTTCGTCTCCTCGTGCTTGGCGGACTCTATCCAGCCGATATACCGTCGACGATGTGAGGGCGCAAGCCCCTCGAAGTAGCGCCGTGCCGCCGGATGCTTCTCTAGCGCTGCTTGGATGTGTCGTGGAACCGTTGCGGGCATTTGGAACCGTGGCGGTCGCGGACCATAGCTCCGGCCCGTCGGTGCGCGGTTGATCCCACCGGGCTTCAACCTACCACTGGCTTTCAAGGCCGCGTAGCGCTTCCGGTTGATCGCCGACCATCGGCTATCCGCCTTCCGCGGCGTGAACTTGCGCGCATAGCGTGAATCATCCAGACGTTTGACCAGACTATCCACCCAACCAAAGCACAGCGCCTCATCGAGTGCGTCCAGGTACGCAATCGAAGCCACGCCAGTGTGTAGCTTATGGAAGATGAGCCACACCTCAGACTCGGAGTCGTGGTGCTCGTCGAGCCACTTGCGCCACTGGTCAGCAGTCTGAGCGCCGATGGTCTTCACGGTTTGCGATCCTTCCCAAGCATGTCCGCCCTGAGTTCAGCGGCGCGCGGACGTCGCTTGCAGCCACGCGCTCTGCCCCTCCGTTCGTCTCCACCACCATCGACTTCAATCGCTTGCCCGACGGTCCCATCACCCCCAACGTGCAGCTCGTCGAGTGAGCGTCCAGACCAACATAGCGATCCATGCGCGTCGTCCCCTCGGAGGACTGTAGAGACAGGCAGGGCTTCCGCAGGACCGAACCGATCATCCTTCGGGCGCGGCGACCCACCATGGCGGCTCCAAGAGCAGACGCCATTTCTCTTATGCCTTCATTTCCACCCCTTGCGCCGCGTAGAGGGTCTCGGGCGCAATGTCAGCGCCGTTGGGCCAGCTGACGGTGCCGGCCTCAACGAAGAACCGCTGGAAGTAGGCCGTGTCCTTCAGGGGCTCGAACACGGGGCCCTGCAGCCACACTGCGAAGTCCACCGTCTTCTCGCGACCGTCGTTGAACCAGAGGTGGATGCGGTGGCTGCCTCGATACTCGGCTCTGACAACGTGCGGTAGGAAGCCCATGGGAACCTCACTCGAGAGGCTCGATGCGCTCCAGCGCTCGGCCTGCCTCCATGTTCGCCCAGTTCGCATCAAGCTGCGATCGGTGAGCCGCTGCCTACTCTCGGATTAGCCGGAGTGCAGTGCCCGATTTCACTTCGCCCGCCAGCGGCTGCCCGGCGAAATCGAATGTCCCGTGCTGGCCCTGATACTCAGCATGGAAGTGGGGCGGTGCGTGTTCTTGGTAGTACATGCGAAGCACGATCCCGAAGAAGGTCGAGATGATGGGCTTGGGGTAGTGTACGCCGCCTCGCGCCCTGGGGTCGGCCTAACACCTAGTCAGCAAAACTAGCCAATCGTAGCCTCCGAGGCTCGCGGGACGCGGCTGCCACCTCTCCCAAGCGGCATGGGCGAACCGGAAGCCCTGCTGCGCCCTCCTGGAGGAGGGGGCCAAGACGTACGCCGCGCTGGGCATGCCCGGTCTCGAGCGCTGGGCCCGCCAGCGCCTCGCTTCACAGTAGCCAGACGAACCTCCGGAGATCGGCGGCGAAGTGCGTCGGGTTCTCCGCCACGGTCGAGGTCAGCTGCGCGGCAGCTCGCGGCCGGCGACCCAGTACAGAAGCTGCCGAACCAGCCGGTTCTGCTCCGCGCTGGAGAAGGACGAAGACACCGGACGGCCGTCGTCGCCGAGGTCGTCGTGGCCCATGTTCAGGTAGGCCATGCGGTAGCTGCGGTTGGTCCAGACGACCGGGTAGTAGCCCTCGTGCCAGATCTCGTGGGGTTTCGGACCAGTGCCGAGGGGGAAGCTCGCCGAGTCGATCGCGAGCAGGATCTCGATGGCGGGGTTCTGGCGCAGGTCCTTCTCCCACCGGTACCACTCGTTGGGCGCGGCGACGAACGTCGCCGGGAAGCCGCGGAGCGCGGGGTGCCGCGGCGCCTCGACGCGCAGTACCGCACTCGTCGGGCGCCAGGTGTTGCTCCGGTACGACCCCGAGCCCAGAAACTCGTCGTGGTACCAATCCCAGTCCTGCGGGAAGTCCGACGGCGTCAGCGCGAAGGCCGCGAAGTGGAACCCCATCCAGCCGCCGCCGCCCTCCATGTACCGCCGGAAGGCCTCACGCTGCGCGGGGGCCTCGGGCCGCGCGTCCAGGAACAGCACGACCTGGCACTGCGCGAGGAACCCGGGCTCGAACCGGGTCCAGTCAGCGGTCGCCTCGTAGCGGAAGCCGTCCCGTCGGGCAAGGTCCCCGAACCAGCGATTGGCCTCGCGCACGAAGCTCAGGTGCGCCTCCTCGACCTTGTCGGCGTAGAACGCGACGACCCGGAAGCTCGGCGCGGGCTCCTCGGCCGCCGCGACGGCGAAGGCCGCGCAGACGCCAACGACCAGTACGAGCATTCGTGAACCGAGTGAGCGGGTCGCCGCGTCGGACATACGCAGAGTCTAGGCTGGCTCAGGCCCTTCCGTATCCGGCACGTTCGGATCATCATTGACCGCAACAGGAGGCAGCGATGGCGCGATTCTCCAGAAGGGCGTTCTTCGAGAAGGCGGCGGCGGGAGCCGCGGCGGCCGGCATCTTCTCCGCCGCGCGCGAGCTCCACGCTAGCCCGCTCGGCCTGCCGATCGGCAGCCAGACTTGGCCGCACCGCGAGCGCGTCCGGAAGGGGCACCTCGCCGGCCTGTGCAAGGACCTGGCCGCCCTTGGCGTCGGCACGCTCGAGCTGTGCTCACCGGGGTACCCCGAGTTCACCGGGCTCGCCGACGGCAAGCAGACCCGCAAGATCATCGAGGACCACGGGCTGAAGTGCCCGAGCGCGCACTTCACGATGGACGAGATGCGGACGAAGCAGCCACAGATGATCGCCTGGGCGAAGGACATCGGCATGACGCAGATGGGCGTCGCGACACTCGCGGAGGACCCCCAGGGCGGGAAGACGACGATGGACGTCGTCAAGCGCGCCGCCGACGAGTACAACCGCATGGGCGAGACCGCGGCCAAGGCCGGAATCGTGCAGTTTCTCCACGACGAGGACTTCGAGGCCGCCCACGTCGACGGCAAGCTCGTCTACGAGATCCTGATCGAGCGGCTCGACCCGGTGTACGTGAAGTTCCAATACCAGATGAGCGCGATGCCCCAAGTCGGAGACGTGGTCGGCTACTTCACGAAGTACCCCGGCCGCTTCATCTCGATGCACCTGCAGGGCGTCGACCCCAAGGCCGGCCCCCACGGCGCGCAGCTCGCGGTCGGCAAGGACGGCGTTGACTGGGCGAAGGTGTTCGCCGCGGCGAAGACCGGCGGCGTGCAGAACTACTTCGTCGAGCAGGGGTGGGACCTCACGGTCCAGAGTGTGGCGTACCTCAAGACCCTGAACTCCTGAGCTCGCCGCCGGCCGGGCGGGCGGTCAGAAGGAGTAGCCGCCCGCGACGTAGAACCGGATCCCCTCGGTGCCGGTCGCCATCGAGGCGGGCACGGCCATGGCCCCGAAGCCGTAGCCGGGGGGTCCCCCTTGTTCGGCGGCGTGCTCAGATCTACCTCGAAGTCAGTCCGATCGTCCCGAGCCACGTCTCCACCAGCTGAGGCCATCCCGTAATGGGAGATTCTGTGCGGCGCAGTCCAAAGCCATGCCCGCCCTTCGCAAACAAGTGCATCTCCACGGGAACTCCTGCCTTCTTCAGCGCAACGTAATAGACAAGCGAGTGGTTGACGTCATCCACCGGGTCGTCCTCGGCGTGCACCAGGAATGTCGGTGGCGTGTCCGGGGTGACCGGAACATCTGGATTCAACTCGAACTTCTCGTAGTCGATCCACAGGTGCCCCGGATAGAGGGCGACCGCAAAATCTGGGCGGCAGCTCTCTTTGTCGGCCGCGTCCACGACCGGATACAGACGCTCTCTGAAATGCGTGCTGATTGCTGCTGAGAGATGGCCGCCTGCCGAGAACCCGAGCACGCCGATCTTGTGCGCATCGACATGCCACTCCGACGCGTGGAAGCGCACCAGCCCCACCGTCCGCTGCGCGTCCTGGAGCGCCGTCGGTGCCTTCGGGGTGACGTGGCACTTGCAGTCCTCGTCCCAGTAGTGTCCGGAGCGTGGCACGCGGTACTTCAACAGCACGCATGTGATCCCTCTCGAGGTCAGCCAGTCACAGACTTCCGTGCCTTCGAGATCGATGGCGAGGACCCTGTAGCCTCCGCCGGGGAACACGACAAACGCAGCGCCCGTATTCCTTCCGCTTGGCGAATACACCGTCATCGTTGGCCGCGAGACGTTGCTCACAACCTCGCCCCCCGGCGGCGGGTTCTTCACCTTCTTAGAAACCTCCGGCCCCGCGGCAGGCTGCGCATCAGGCACCGCCCCTGGCCATAACGGGAGCTGCGTATGCCCGGGCGACGGCTGCCAGGCGGTCTGCGCAGCGCAGAGATCGGCACACGAGGACAGTAACAAGAGGATCGCGCCCACCTGTTTGCCGAGGTGCATCATGCCCCCATTTCGGGTCGTCCGCCGAACACCCTGGGGATAACCTGCGAGGGCCGCGGTTCCTGTTGCCGGCGCGGGACCTCGCCAGGTTCATCCCCTCGTTGGGCGGCTCCTCTCTCGCGGGCCCCAGCGCTCGCCAAGTGGAGCGGCGCGGCTACTGGCTGAGCATCGAGGTGATGGTGGCCTCGCGCGCCAGCACCCAATCCACCAGGTCGTCGCCGTACATCCGGCGCGCCCTCGCCAGCGCCTCCTCGTTGCGGACGCCGGTGTAGGCCATCTGCGGGATCGTCAAGCCGAGGCCCTCCAGCGCCGCCTGTATGCCGTCGATCGTCCTTCCCCTGGGCTTCAAGTCGAAGTGCGCCTTGTTGGACTCCGCGGCCTGCGCGCTGGCGGCGACGACCTCGGGGTCGTACGCGATCTTGCCGGTCTCGGCCACAGAGTATCTGGCGGCGACCCGCTCGACCGTGGCGTTGTACTCCGCGACGTTGCGTTCGGCGAGCTGCTTCCAGTCGCGCATCCAAGTGAGATAGGCCATCAACTCCTCGTCGGTCGGCAGCCGGGTGGCTGCGCCGGGCGCTGCCCCGGCCGGCGCCGCGGCCGACGCGGGCGCTTCGGCGCCGGCCGGCGCCGCAGCTGGCGGAGTCTGCTCCGGAGAGGGCTCCTTGCCACCGCAGGCGGTGCCTAGCGTCACGAACGCCAACAGTAGCGAAAGGCCGGCGGCGCGGTGTTTCATAGCAGCTCCTTCATACCAGCATCGTGCGTTGTCAGCGCTTGAACGAAATCGGCGACGGGCTCGGGGACGTCTACTTCGGACTGGTGCTGCTCGTGAGAATGGACGAAGGAAACGCAGAATCGAGGACCACCGCGGCCGGTGGATCCGGAGAAAAGTGTCACCCATGTCCCCGGACACCCATCCCCCCGACTGCTCAGTCTGCTCCCCGTCCACATGAAGGCCAACGAAAGCCCTTCGGCGGCTTCACCGATGCTGCGAGCCTGGCGAACTACCAAGCTCAGGAACCATGTCGTCAAGATAGTCGCCTTCGCTCGGGCCGGCAACGCCCAGCATGACTCCCGAGGCCATGCATCCGACGACCGCTCGGGTGCTGCGCAGATCCATCACTCTACGTCGGGCACCAGCGCTTCTGGTCCTCCGGACCATCGCAGTTTCCCTTGGTCCGCCCCGGGCATAAGCTGCAAGGCTCTAATATGCTCAGGCCTTGTCAGCTTCATGCCCTTGTTGGGCAGCCTCGAGCAATACGCGCACGTGCGGCCCAATCGGTACGAGTGCGTCCTTCCCAACCACATCGGCGTACCTGGCCGAGCCAGTGATTCGCACGCGAAGGTACGCGAAGTCTCGGTGACCAGTAACGGACCAGTCGAAGTACTCCACGAAGGCGAGCTCGAGCTCGCCCTTGTTGACTCTCGTCAACGGATGATCCCAATAGCCGCTTGACCGTTCACGGTTGATCAGGATCTCGCCACAGGGGTCCAGCTCGACGCGAAGGAACGAAAGCGGCTCTTGCCGAGTCTCGTCGAGCGAATAGGAACACTCGGTTACACACCCTAGCTTCCGAAGGACGAGAGCCCGGAACAAGCGTGCAGACGCAATCCGGAAGTCGTCGACCGCATTCCAGTCGGTTGCGGCGGGCTCGTCACCCGCAAAGTGGACGTTCCAGATGTGCCGGACGCATTCGCGGTAGCGGTCCATCACGACCGTCACGTCGTCCATGACCACCTCAGGGTCTGCCCAACACTGGGGATAAGCTGCGAGCGTTCAGTATGCTCAACGCTCGTCTGCTTGTACGACCAGGAGGCTAACACGTTCAGTGGGAGACAGACCCACCGGGGCAAGAACCAGAAGCCCCGTAGCTTGGATGGCAGCCAGGAGGGAAACCGAATGAGCTGTAGCCCATCGACAACGCCGCTTTGGGGGCGGCAAGCGAGTTGCCGGGCCGCAACGAGAGTAAACGCACACGTGGCCTCGATAGAGCCAACCCGGGGGTCGAGCCTGCGAGCAGAGGGCGAAGGCAGCAGGTTCCGTCCTCCTCTGGTTACGACGGAACCCTCCGGCGGGGTCGCAGCGGCAGCACGGCGACAAGGGCGTGTGAAGTCAACTGGTGAGACCCTCCTCGCCCCGCCGCGAAATCGGCGGACCAAGGTAGGCCGCGCAACGAACCCAGGGAGGCGGCCGAAGGCGAGAGGGAGTCGGAAGGGCCCATAGGAGTGAGGAAGCGGGGTAACGCCCGTGGAGCAAAGGGGCCCTGCTGTACGTGCTTCTTCGTGGAAGGGAGGCAGGGGCGGATGACAAGACCGTCCATCAGTCTGCAGGACCTGAGACGGAGGATTTACGCCAAGGCAAAGGCGGAACCGTCATGGCGTTTCTGGGGCCTGTTCGTCCACGTCTGCAAGGAAGAGACGTTGCACGAAGCCTACCGCTTGGCCAAGAAGAACGATGGAGCTCCGGGAGTGGACGGGGTCACCTTCGAGGCCATTGAGGCAGGGGGAGTGGACGTCTTCATCGAGCAGCTCCGGGACGGACTGGTCTCGCGTCGGTACGCTCCCATGCCGAATCGGAGGAAGGAGATCCCGAAGGACGGCGGCAAGAAAGTCCGCGTGCTCGGAATCCCTTCGATCCGCGACCGCGTGGTCCAGGGTGCGCTGCAACTCATCCTGGAGCCGATTTTCGAGGCTGACTTCCAGCCGGGGTCGTACGGGTACCGGCCGGGGCGGACGGCACATGAAGCGGTGGACCGGGTGCGCCAGGCGATCAGGGGAGGCAAGACGCGCGTCATCGATCTCGATTTGAGGTCGTACTTCGACAACGTTCGGCACAGCATCCTCCTTGCGAAGCTGGCGAGGCGGATCGAGGACCGTGACGTGATGCACTTGCTGAAGCTGATCCTGGTGGCCACTGGGGCCAAGGGCGTTCCCCAGGGCGGGGTGATCTCTCCGTTGCTCAGCAACGTCTACCTCAACGAGGTGGACTGCATGCTGGAGCGGGCAAAGGAGGTGACCCGCGAGGGCGAGTGGACGCGCATGCAGTACGCGCGCTTCGCCGACGACCTCGTGGTCCTGGTGGACGGCCAGCCGCGGCATGACCGGCTGCTTCGACAGGTGGACGTGCGCCTGCGCGAGGAGCTGGCCAAGCTCGAGGTCGAGGTCAACGAAGAGAAGAGCCGAGCCGTGGACCTGGTGAGAGGAGGTAGCTTCGGCTTCCTGGGTTTCGACATCCGTCGCGTCCGCAGCCGATCTGGCCGCTGGTTCGCATTGGCCATCCCGAAGCTGAAGAAGCGCTCGGAGCTGTTGGCGAAGCTCAAGGTGGCCTTCCGCTCCTTCCGCTCCCAGCCGGTGCAAGGGGTGATCGCGCTGATCAACCCGATCCTCCGGGGGTGGGTCAACTACTTTGGACACGGCCACGCCAGTCGATGCTTCTCTTACGTCCGAGACTGGGTGGAGAAGAAGGTGAGACGGCATCTGGCGCGCAACTCGAAGCGCCATGGCTTCGGCTGGAAGCGGTGGAGTAAGTCGTGGATCTACCGGACCCTGGGGCTGTTCTCGGCTTACCGGGTCAGCTACAGGCCACGGCAGAAAGCCCTTCCCGCTTGATAGGCCACATAACTCTCGGCGTGAAGCGTACGGGAGAGCCGGATGCGGGAAATCTGCACGTCCGGTTCGATCGGGCGGGGACCGGAGACGGGCTCACGGCGACGACTAAACGGGCACGAAGCTGGAAACGGCGGACACGGCCAAGTCAACGCCTACGGAGTACCGCGCCGGCCCCCGACCCTACCATCCCCTTGTTCTGCGGCCGCGCCTCCCCTACAGCCATGCTGCCATTTTCTCCGCTAGCCACTCATGTCCCGTGGCCGAAAGATGGAGACCGTCTGTCGTGTAACCAGGCCACGCTACTGCTCCTGCAAGTATCCGCCTCGGAATGAGGCCCACGCCGAACTCCGAACTGATCTGCCGCTGGACCAGACCGTACTGGTTCTGGAAGGGAAGGAGGGGCAGCTCGAACATGAAGACCGCCCTGTCGCCAGTAGCGACGCGCCGAAGGAGGCGACGCAGGCTATCGGCAAAACTCTCAACCGTGGCACCGCCAAGGAGGTCATTGCCGCCGAGTTCGATCACCACCACGCAACCGCTTGCCGGCAGCGCGTCGGCCTGCCCCAGCCCATCAGCAAGACTCGCACCGGGCCGAGCGAAATTGGTTACGGGTCGACGGATTCGTCTGGCTAAGAGGCTCGGCCAAGTCCCTTCAGCACGGCCGCTGAGCCCAGCGGATAGCGAGTCTCCCAGTACGAACACCGGCCTCGCATCTGCCGGCAGCCTCTGCACCGACGATTCTTGAAGGGCTACCGCCGCTGAGATCAGAAGGACGACCACTACAAGCATTGCGGTCGAAATACGACGCACCAAGCTAGAACGCCGCACGCACGCCAGCCACAGCGCGAATGCGAGTGCGAGAACTCCGTACGAAAAAGCATGAAGCGGCACGGCCGAAACCGCCGCGAGGACGATTCCGGCTAGGGCGATGGGGACAGCTGGGCCGCGCCAAAAGAGGCCAAGCACCGCACCGACGCCCAGCAGCCCAAGGCCGAGCCAGAGGGAATAGCCAGAGACCAGCAGAAACAGCGCGACTCTCACGCTACCGGCCTCATTCCTCCCGATAGGTCCGCAGAACACCGGGGATAAGCTGCGAGCGTCCAATATGCTCAACGCTCGTCAGCTTCATCCCCTTGTTCTGCGGCCTCGAGATTCCGGAACTGTTGCCTCAACTGGCACGGGCCGCCGGACGATACTTGCCGCAACGAGTGCCGCGCTGACCGTCCACAACGCGTACACGCAGTTCTGAGGCCAGCCCTCTCCTAGAAACTCCCCGTCGAGTGGTTGGCGAAGTACAACCGTGACGAAGACCCCGACGATGCCCGCGAGGTTGAGCGGGAACAGAAGGATGAGCGGCGCGGTCATCGCGAGTGCCGGCCACCTTCCACCTACTCGGTGTCTCGCTATGACGCTGCCGGCGGCGATTGCGAGGGTGACCCAGAAAGCGGCATCGTATACCCCAAGCGCCAGCCTAACCTCCCGTGCGCCGACTCGTGGTAGCAACGCAGCCACACGCTGCCAACACAAGTTGCTGGTGTAGGTGATGCCTGCGCCCGGTAGGTAGTAGATTGCCGTCAGGATGACCGCGCAGAACCACAACGCGCCGCTCACGGCGACGATCCAAAGCACGAGGCCTCGACGTGCCATTACATCGCTCCCGCCGCGGTCCGCAGAACAAGTAAGTAAACAGGTCCGTACAGCAGGATCATACCCGCGATGTCCAGACCTGTTCATGTTGGGGGCTTCGTTCGAGGTCGGGGGCCGCAGGGCAGCCGGCTCAACGCGTTGCCCCGGCATTGAGGGCGCCCGTCCTCGGCGCGAGTGGTCATGTGCAGACCGGTTCAGAACGGCGGACTCGGGGGGGCAGGGTGCACGACGGCCCTCAGAGGGCATCCGCCGGTGAGCGGACACCCCAGCCACCCCGGTTGAGGACGTGGGTGTAGATCATGGTCGTTTGGACGTCGGAGTGGCCCAGGAGCTCCTGGACCGTCCGGATGTCGTAGCCGGAGTCGAGCAGATCGTCGCGAACGAATGCCGAAGCGTATGGGGCGTTGCCGGCTTGGTGAGCTCGGCCCGCCGGACGGCCTCGGCCATCGCCTTCTGCACCACCGTCTCGTGCCGATGGTGCCGGTGCTGGACCCCGGTGTGCCCGTCGGTGTAGTGCGAAGACGCCGGGAACAGGTACTGCCGCCCCCCGCTGGCGTGAGGGAACGCGAGGGGCTCCGCGGGGGAGTGAGAGCGTCCAGGGGAGTCAGAGGCGGCGGAGGCGTGAGGGCCTCCAGTGGCGTGAGAGTGGGCGAATGCCTCAGCGTTCCAGAACGGGGGTGCGTGCGACCCGGATGCGCTCGACCATGGGTGCGCCGTCCTTCTTGTGGACCGAAACCATAGCATCCTCGTTTGCCGTAGCCGGTCCGTCGAACGGCACGGATCAAACGATCTATTCCCAACGAGACCGCCGAGGCGTCAAATCGACACGACGAGGAGTCCTTCCATGCCTACCCCCTTCCAGCTCGTCCTCGGCGTCGCCGTACTCGTGGGCCTCGGGGTCCTCTTCGTCTTCGGCCGCCGGCTGGTGGGCGCCTTCCTGAAGTACCGTGGCACCCGCGTCGTCGTCTGTCCCGAGAACCGCGAGATGGTCGCGGTGGCGGTGGACGCCGGGCACGCCGCGCTCAGCGCTTCGCAGGGCCGGTCCGACCTGCGCCTCGAGTTCTGCACGCGCTGGCCCGAGAAGGCGGGGTGCGGCCAGGAGTGCCTGGGCCAGATCGAGGCGGCTCCGGAGGCCTGCCTCCTGCGGAACATCCTCGCCGAGTGGTACCAGGGCAAGAGCTGCGCATTCTGCGGCCGCGAGTTCCACTCCATCCACTGGCACGACCATGTGCCCGGTCTCCTCGCTCCGCGGGGGGCGATCGTGGCCTGGGACGCGTTCCGGCCGGAGGAAGTCCTGGACGTGCTGGCCACGCACAAGCCGGTCTGCTGGGACTGCCGGGTGGCGGAGAGCTTCCGCCGCGAGCACCCCGAGCTCGTGACCGACCGCGCGCCGAGGCCCGGCCCGCCGCCCTCGATGGCCTGAGCCGGGGCTACCGCCCCACGGCCGCGCCGTCGGGCGCCCGCCGGTCGCAGCCGCCCTCGAGCAGGCTCTCGCGCGGGTTGACGAGGATCGCTTCGGCCACCCCCTGCCTGCCGATCTCCCGGAGCTTGTGCCCGCGGGCGGCGAGCGCGTCGATCGTGTCGACCGAGAGCCCGTAACGTTCGAACTCGATCACGTCGGGCAGCCACTGGTGGTTGAAACGCGGGGCGTCGATCGCCTCCTGCGCGTTCATCCCGAAGTCGAGGACGTTCGAGCAGGGTCAGGAGGACCGTGCTCGGGATGGTGCGCCCGCCCGGGCTCCCGGTGACGAGGAAGGGGCGGCCGCCGCGCACCACGATCGTCGGGCGTCATGCTCGACAGCATGCGCTTGCGTGGCCCGGCGAGGTTCGGCTCGGTGCCGACGAGGCCGGTCTCGTCGGTGAGCCCGGGGCCGGCGTTGAAGTCGCCCATCTCGTTGTTGAGCAGGAAGCCGGCTCCCGGCACGACGATCTTCGACCCGTAGCTGTCCTCGAGCGTGTAGGTGAGGGCGACGGCGTTGCGGTCGCCGTCTACCACCGAGAAGTGCGTCGTCTCCGCGCTCTCCGCCGGCCACTCGAAGGCGGCGGGCGTCGAGACGGAGGCGCGGTCCTCGCGGATCGTCTTCCGGAGCGTCGTCGCGTACTCCTTCGAGACGAGCCGCTCGACGGGCATCTCCTTCACGAAGGCGGGGTCCCCGAGCCAGCGGGCGCGGTCGGCGAAGGCCCGCCGCAGCGCCTCCGCGACGTGGTGGACGTAGCGGGACGAGCCGAAGCCCATCGCCCTCACGTCGTAGCCCTCGAGGACGTTGAGGCACTCGAGGAGCGCGACGCCGCCCGCGCTCGGGGGCGGCACGGTCAGGATCTCGTCGCCGCGGTAGTTCCCGCGCAGCGGGGGACGGCGGTAGATCGTGTAGCGTCCGCAGGTCCTCGCGGGTGACGAGCCCGCCAAGCGCCTTCATCTCCTTCTCGATGAGGTCGGCGGTCTCCCCCTCGTAGAAGCCGCGGGCCCCCTTCTCCGCGATGCGCTCGAGGGTCCGCGCGAGGTCCGGCTGCTTGAGCACGTCGCCCATCTCGTAGGGCACGCCCTGCCGGGAGAACTGGGCGATCGACGCCGGGTACCGCTTCATCTCCGGCAGCACCTCGCGGAGGGACCGCGCGAGGCCGTCCGACACCATGAAGCCCTCGCGGGCGAGCGAGATGGCCGGCGCCAGGAGTTCCTTCCACGGCATCCGCCCGTTGTCGGTCCACGCCATGTGCAGGCCGGCGACGGTGCCGGGCACGCCCACCGCGACGGGGCTGTCGTGGTGGAGGTCGGAGCTGTACTTGCCGTCCCGCAGGAACATGGTGGGCGTGGCGGCGGCCGGGGCCTGCTCGCGGAAGTCGTAGAGGGCGGCCCCTCCGCTCGCCGCGCGCAGGAGGAGGAACCCGCCCCCGCCGAGGTTGCCTGCCGCCGGGTGGACCACGGCCAGCGCGAAGGCGGTCGCCACCGCGGCGTCCACCGCGTTGCCTCCCGCCATGAGCACCTCGATCCCCACCTGCGAGGCGATCGCGTTCTGCGACACGACCATGCCGTTGCGGGCGCGGACGGGAACCGAGCCGGCCTCGGCGAGGGGAGCGGTCGTGGCCAGGACGAGAAGGACGGGAAGAGAACGGGCCTTCATTCGGGGAGGCCTCCGTGGTTGACCAGGCGCAGGCGAGGCTACACCGGCCCGCGCCCCGCTTCCAGTCCCGTCGGGTTTGTGGTCTCATCGCCGTGCATCGAGGTGACGCCATGCTCTCGTCTCTCGCCCTGGTCGCGGCGCTCGCCGCGGCTCCACCGGACGCCGGCGCGCCGCGCACGCTCCGGCTCGACTACTTCCACACCGCGAGCGCGGCCGAGGAGCGCTTCGCCCTGGACGGCCTCGTCCTCGAAGGCCCCTGGCCCGGCAACCCCGGCCGGCCGATCGACGACACCAACCTCGGCAAGTACCTCTTCGAGGTGATCGACCGCGCCACGAACCGCGCCCTCTACTCGCGCGGCTTCGCGAGCATCTGCGGGGAGTGGGAGACGACCGACGAGGCGAAGCGGGCCTTCCGCACCTTCCACGAGTCGCTGCGCTTCCCGGAGCCGGTGGGCCCGGTGCAGGTCGTGCTCAAGAAGCGCGACGCCGCGGGCCTCTTCCGCGAGGCCTGGTCGGTGGCGGTGGACCCGAGGACCCGGCCATCGACCGCACGGGCCCGCCCGCCGGCAAGGTGTGGGCCGTCCTGGAGAACGGCGCGCCGCGCGACAAGGTGGACCTCCTCCTCCTCGGCGACGGCTACACCGCGGCCGAGATGGGGAAGTGGCACGCCGACGCGAAGCGCCTGACCGAGATCCTCTTCTCGCGTCTCGCCGTTCAAGGAGCGCAAGGCCGACTTCAACGTGTGGGCGATCGACACGCCGTCGGAGGAGAGCGGGGTGGCGCGGCCCTCGGACGGCGTCCACCGGCGCTCGGCGCTGCGCGCGGCGTACGACGCCTTCGGCTCCGAGCGCTACGTCCTCGACTTCGACAACAAGCGGGTGCGCGAGGCGGCGGCCGCGGCGCCCTACGACGTGATGGAGATCGTCGTGAACGGCCGCAAGTACGGGGGCGGGGGCATCTTCAACCTCTACGCCACCGTCGCCTCGGACAACGCCTTCACGCCCTACGTCTTCGTGCACGAGTTCGGCCACCACTTCGCCGGCCTCGCCGACGAGTACTACACCTCCGACGTGGCCTACGGCAGCACGCCCGAGCGGCCCGAGCCCTGGGAGCTGAACGTCACCGCCGACCCCGCGTCCCCGAAGTGGAAGGACCTCGTGGCCGCGGGGACCCCCTGCCCACGCCGTGGGCCAAGGAGGCCTTCGAGGCGGCGCAGAAGGAGATCCAGGCCCGCCGGCGGAAGATCCGGGCCGAGAAGCGACCGGAGGAGGAGATGGAAGCCCTCTTCCGCGAGGAGCAGCAGAAGGTGGACGCGCTCCTGGCCGGCGGGGCCGCACGCCACGGCGGTGGGGGCCTTCGAGGGCGCGATGTACGAGGCGAAGGGCTACTACCGGGCCCAGGCGAACTGCATCATGTTCACCCGGCACGACCGGGTTCTGCCGGGTCTGCCGCCGGGCGATCGAGCGCGTGATCGACCTCCAGGTCCGCCCGGCCCCGTAAAGCCGGGCGCTCCCGACGTTATCATGGAGCACCCGTGACCGAGACGAAGGACGAGGGGCCGAGCCTGTTCGTGCAGAGCCTGCCGGGGTCGTTCTCCGACCTCGGCCCGCTCGGGCGCGAGGTGTCTCTCGACCCCCGCGCGGTGCTCTGGAAGGAGGGCGACCCCGGCGACCACGTGGTCGCTGCTGCTCGAGGGCCGCCTCGAGGTCACCCACCAGACGCCGGACGGCGAGGAGATCACGATCCGCCACCTCTACCCCGGGGCCGTGGCCGGGGAGATGGCGGCCCTCGACGGGCAGGCGCGCTCGGCCACCGTGCGGGCCCACAGCGCCTCGCGTGTCCTGCTCATCCCGGCCGCGAGCTTCCGCGAGTTCCTGCGGAAGCGGACGGACCTCCTCGAGCAGCTCTTCTGGCTGCAGGTCGAGCGGGTGCGCAGCCTCACCTGGCGGGTGAGCCGCACCCACCACCGCGCGATCACCGATCCCCTGACCAACCTCTACAACTACGGCTTCTTCCGCGAGCGCCTGGCCATGGAGCTCGAGCGGGCCCAGCTCACCGGCGATCCCGTCGCCCTCGCCATGTTCGACATCGACCACTTCAAGAACTACAACGACAGCCACGGCCACCAGGAGGGCAACCGCGTCCTGCAGAAGGTGGCCGAGCTCCTCCGCAAGACCGGCCGCCGCGGCGACGTGCTGGCGCGCTACGGGGGCGAGGAGTTCGTGGCCCTGCTCTACGGCGCCACCGCTTCCGACGGCTGGCGCTTCGCCGAGGCCTTCCGCTCCGCGGTCGCGTCGCAGGGGTTCCCGGGGGAGTCGAGCCAGCCGCTCGGACGCATCAGCGTGAGCGGCGGTGTCGCGACCTTCCCCCTCGACGCCCAGGACGACATCGCGCTCATCAAGTCCGCGGACGCGCGGCTCTACCGGGCGAAGGAGTCCGGCCGCAACTGCACGATCGGGCCGGAGGCCGAGCACCGGTGAGGCCGGCCGCCGCCGCGGCGCTCCTGGCTCTCGCCGCCCTTCCGCCGGTCCTCGCGGGCGGACATCCCCGGCGCCGTGATCGTCCTCGAGGCGACGCCCGGCACGCCGGGCAGCGATCCCTCCGGCGCGCCGCCCCGGTTCGTCCTGCTGAAGGACGGTCAGGTGTTCGTGGGAGGAACCGCGCGCCTCGAAGCCGGGCGCCTCGAGAAGGAGGAAGCCTCGGCGCTCCTGAAGCGCGCCGAGGCGGTGCGCAAGCTCCCCGGCCTCAGCCTCGCTCCCGGCAGCTCGCCCGTGTCCCTGGGCGGCGACCCGGCAAGAACGATGCGCCTTCGGCTCCTCGACGGGAAACCCCTCGAGGTGGTCGCCACGGGCGACCCGGCGGAAGCACCCCCCGCCCTCGCCCCGCTCGCGACGCTCCTCGCCGACCTCCTGCGGTACCACCACGCGAGCCTGCGGCCGTTCGTGCCGTCGTCCTACGCCATGGCCGTTCGCGAGGCGCGCATCGTCGGCGGCTGCCGGGCCTGGGCCTTCGCGTTCCCGATCGCCGAGGCCCTCGCCTCTCCGCGCAGCGTCTCGGCCACCGAGGCGTCGGGCTGGCCCACGGGCGCCCGCCCGGCCGCCGTCTGCGCGGACGACCCCGGCCCGTCGGTCAGCGCCAGCCGCCGCTACGTCGTCACGCTACGTCCGCTCCTCCCCGGCGAGCAGCCGTAGGGCGCCCCGAAACGGAGTGCAGTCAGGCGCCTCCTGCGCGCGCCTGGACGTGTTCGATCCACTGCCGCTCGAACGCCGCCGCCCCGCCCGGGAACGTGCGGTGGAGGGCCTCCAGGGAGTAGAGCCCCCGCTGGTCCTTCAAGGTGGCCATGAATCGCCGGAGGGTCTGCTGGCCGCCCGGTGAGGTCATCAGAAAGTCCACGACGCTCCAGGACAGGGCGCGGACGCGCTGGCTTCCCTCGCGCTCGTGATCCCGCCACATCGACCGATTGAGGGCGAGGAGCTGTCGCAGGTCCGGTTGCCGCGTCGTCCGCAGCCACTCGGCCAGCTCTCGTCGGTGACGGGGGGGCGCTTCCGTCACGACGTCCGGGCTCGCGGACGCGTTCTCGAAGTACTCGGCGAGGCCCTCCCGGAGCCACACCGGCGCCTCGTCGAACGTGGTGTCGAAGATGAAGTGGTTGATCTCGTGGAGGAGGACGGCGACGTAGTTGTCGCCGTTGCCGACGACGATCTCCCGCTTCAACGGGTCGTAGTAGCCCGCCCAGCTCAAGTCGTAGGGATTGTTGCGGGCGACGTGGTCCTTGAAGCCGGCCGCGTCGGGGAAATAGCGCAGGGGGATGACGAGCGGGCTCTCGACGGGCACACCGTAGAACGTGACGAAGCGCCGGCCCGCGGCCTCGGCTGCCGCCCGCGCCTCCGGGGGCAGCGTGTGGTTGAGGTCCAACAGGTCGACGGAGACGGCGGGCCGCGGCGCCGAGGCCGCGGCGGGAGCCGGCTGGTCAGGGCTCGCGGGCGGGGCGGGCTCGGCGGGTGCTTCCTCGCGGCGCAGCCGTTCCTCGCGGTAGCGCGCGAGGTCGTCATCGGTGAAGGCCGGGCCGGGCTTTCTTTCCGGCGGCTTCGTGCCCGGCGCCCACGGCCCGGGCGTCACCTGGGCGAGGGCGCAGACCGGCGCCAGGAGGAGCACGACGAAAAAGGCGAAATCGATCGGTCGAGGGCGCACGAAGACCCAACTGTACCGCGGCGCCCGCCCGCGGGGCTGTGACACTCCGGATAGTGTCATTCTCGCGTCATCCTCCGCGGCGGGTCTCCCCGTATTTTCTGTAGCAGGAGGATGCTCATGAAACCCGTAGCCCTCGCCGCGCTCGCGCTGCTCACCGGTGTGGAGGCCGCGGCGGCTCAGGAGCCATCGGCGCCCCCGCCGCTCAAGCTTCCGGCCGGCATCCGCGTGCGGGTCTGGACCCGCTCGCTGCCGTCCCAGAGGATCGAGGGAACGCTGCTCGGCGCCGACTCGACCGCCGTCACGCTGGTGCCGAAGGGCACCCACCCCCTCGCGACGGGCGAGATGAGGCTTCCCGCCGTCGACGTCACACGCCTGGACGTGGCCCTGGAGAGGAAGGGCCACTGGTGGCAGGGCGCGCTGATCGGCGCGGCGGCGGGGGCCCTGCTGGTGGGCCTCAGCAGCGACGTCGATCCAGTGCTGTGCGAGGTCAACACGGACGTCCTGTGCAGCCGGGGCGAGGCGTTCGCCTACGGAGCCGGAGGCGGCGCGCTCATCGGAGTCGCGATCGGCGCCCTCGTCAAGACGGACCAGTGGACGCCGGTCGCTCTCGACGCTCTCGGCCCCGCGTCCCCGCCCCCGGTCCGGGAGAGCCGGGCCCCGCTCGCCTTCAGGGTGAGCTTCCGATTCTGAGGTGAGCCATGCGACACGCCCTGCGTTCGCGAGCCCGAAGCACCGTCGTCGCCGCTCTCTTCGGTCTCCTCTCGGCCGCGTGCGCGACAACGCGCTAC
Organism: uncultured Acidobacteriota bacterium; assembly: GCA_963697835.1. Taxonomy (GTDB): domain Bacteria; phylum Acidobacteriota; class Vicinamibacteria; order Fen-336; family Fen-336; genus DATBSL01. The sequence continues at coordinate 227,329 of CAVOPG010000007.1, forward strand.
ACGCAGAGCGCGGTCGTGGCGCTGCCCCCCGACGTGAAGGGCCGGCCGGGGTCAGCCGCGTCGCTCGAGATCGAGGGGCTGAAGATCCGCATCTCGAGCCTCGACCGCACGCCGGAGTCGCAGGCGATTCCCCGCCTCGCGCTGCGGATCGCGTTCGACCCGCCCGAGCTCGGGTACTCCTTCGACCCGGGCCAGGTCGTGCTGCGCCGCTCCGATGGTGGCGAGTGTCGCGCGCCGGGTGGCCATTACCAACCCGTCTACCCTCAGGCCCGGTTCGACCTCGAGTTCGACGCCGCGGTCGCGAGGGAGGCGAGCTTCGACCTCGTCCTCGGCGGCCTCGCCCGCGGGCAGAAGCGGCTCGAGCCCGTGACGCTGCGGCTCGCCCGCCGGAGTGGACGTTCGATCGACAGGGTCTACTGGCTCGAGGCCGTCGGCTACGCCGTCCTCGCTCCACTGGCCCTCGCCCCCTACGCTCACTGACGGACGCGAAGGGCCCGGCCGCTCGCGGCCCGGCCCCGAGGACTTGACATCGGAAACCAGTGCCCGCATAGTCGGAGACTGGAGGAGACGATGCACAAGTCGCGGTGGGTGGCCCTGCCTTGAGGCACGGGCCGCGGCACTCGCGGCGCCATCGTCACCATCGACACGGCGGACCCGGAGGACCCCCGCAGGGTCTCAAGGGTCCGCGGGATCCCCGCCAGGCCCCGATTCCGACCGAGGGGCCGACCACGCCGGTTCAGGGCGTCGTCGAGCTCGCCGAGGGGGCGGGGGGATACGTCAGGCAGGTCGCTCAGAACTACCTACCGCAGCGCGACGACGTCGTCGTCCCGTACGTGATCGCACGGGACAACGGACTGCGCGACGGCACGGAGATCGAAGGCCTCGCCCGCGATGGTGGCAACGGACGCCGAGTTCTCGTAGAAGTCACGAAGGCGGGGGGGCTGGAGCCCGAGAAGTACAAGGCCCTCCCTCACTTCCAGGACCTGGTTTCGGTCAACCCCACCGAGGCTTTCGAGCTCTCGGGCGAGGGCTCCGAGATCAGCCTGCGCGTGATCGACATCATCGCTCCCGTGGGCATGGGGCAGCGCGGCCTCATCGTCTCGCCGCCCAAGGCGGGCAAGACGACGCTGCTCGAGCACCTCGGCAAGGCGATCGTCGCCCGCCACCCCGACGTGCACCTCATCCTGCTGCTCGTCGACGAGCGGCCGGAGGAGGTCACGCACTTCCGCCGCGTGGTGCCGGCCGAGGTCCTCGCCTCCACCTCGGACTCCTCGTCCGACTCGCACATCCGCCTCTCCCGGCTCGCCATCGAGCGGGCCAAGCGCCTCGTGGAGGCGGGCCGGCACGTCGTGATCCTGCTCGACTCGCTCACCCGGCTCGGCCGCGCGTCGAACCGCGAGATGGGCCCGGGCGGGCGCACGATGTCGGGCGGGGTCGACAACCGCGCGCTCCAGTTCCCGCGGCAGTTCTTCGGCGCCGCCCGCAACTGCGAGGGCTCGGGCAGCCTCACCATCCTCGCCACCGCGCTCATCGAGACGGGCTCGCGCATGGACGAGGTCATCTTCCAGGAGTTCAAGGGCACCGGGAACATGGAGCTCATCCTCGACCGGGCGATCGCCGACCGGCGGATATTCCCCGCGGTGGACGTGCTGAAGTCGGGCACCCGCCGCGAGGAGCTCCTCGTCCCGCCGGAGGAGCTCACCAAGCGCCACCTGCTGCGGCGCGCGCTCGCCGACCTCTCGGCGGTCGAGGCCGCGCAGTTCCTCATCGAGAAGCTGCAGAAGACGCCGTCGAACGCGGTCTTCCTCGGCAACCTCGTGGCGCCGTCGTCGATGGCGTCGCCGGCGCGGCGCTTCCGTTAGGGGGGACTCTGCGTCGTGTCCTCCCTCTCACTCCCCTCGGCTCCCGCTCGCTTCGCAGTCCGTTGCTGATCGGCCATAGTCTGGAGCGACGACGATGAAAGGCGAGCACCACGTCTGGCACTCGTCCCGGCTGGGACGGGACATGGGGGTCCGGGTCTTCGGGCACTGGGGCTCGCCCATCCTCGTCTTCCCGACGAGCGGCGGCGACGAGTGGGAGTTCGAGCGGCAGGGGATGCTCGACGCCCTCGGCCACCACGTGGACGGAGGCAAGGTCAAGCTCTTCTGCGTGAACTCCGTCAACAACCAGAGCTGGTACGACAAGGGCGCCCACCCCCGCCACCGCTCGTACGTCCAGGCGATGTACGACTCGTACGTCGCCGACGAGGTGGTGCCCTTCGTCCACTCGCACTGCCAGTCGCCCGGGATCAGCGTCACCACGACCGGCGCCTCCTTCGGCGCCTACCACGCGGTGAACAGCCTGCTGAAGCACCCGCAGCTCTTCCGGCGTTGCCTCGGCCTCTCGGGCGTCTACGACCTGCGCCGTTTCATGGACGGGGACTACGACGACAACTTCTACTTCAACAACCCCGTCGACTACGTGGGGAGCCTCTCCGACCCCTGGTTCCTCGAGCAGCTGGCCCAGGACGACATCCGCCTCGTGACGGGCAACGGACCCTTCGAGGACTCGCGGCCGACCTACCAGCTCTCGGGCGTCCTGTGGTCGCGCGGCATCCGCCACTCCGTGGACGACTGGGGACCGGATGGGGGCCATGACTGGCCGTACTGGAAGCGGCAGCTGGACGAGTACTTCTCGCAGCTCTACTGAGCAGGGGGGTGCTGCGTCGCACCCTCCTGATACCCCGTGCGCTCGCCGGAGTGAATCCGGCTCGCTCCGCCGCCTGTAATAGGATGCTGAGACTGTCGCCGCCGCTGGCCGGCGGGGGACGGGCTTTCGCCGAAAACCACGGCTCGGCCGTGACGGGGGGCCGTAGACCGATCAGGACCCGCCAGGGTCGAAAGCCGAAGGAGACAGGACCGTGACGGACCTCAAGGGCGAGCTGGCCTCCCTGAAGATCGACCGAAGCCGGAAGCCGGCGAGTCCCTGGCGCTGGCCGCTCCTGCTGCTCGTGCCCGTCGTCGTCGTCCTCGCCGCGCTCTACGCCCTCCGCGCGCAGCAGGCCTTCTCGGCCACCGAGGTGGAGACGACGACGGCCGCGGTCAGCCGCGACGTCGCAGCCGAGCGCCGGCACGCCGATCCTGACCGCCTCCGGCTACGTGGTCGCCCGCCGCAAGGCGGTCGTCTCCGCCAAGATCCAGGGCCGCCTCTCCGAGCTGCGCGTCGAGGAGGGAAGCGTCGTGCGCGAGGGCGAGATCCTCGCCCGCCTGGAGTCGATCGACTACGAGGCGGCGGTCGGCCGCTCGCGGGCGGCGGTGCAGCGGGCCGAGGCCGACCTCGCCGAGTACGTTCGGCAGCTGAAGCTCGCCGAGGACCTCGCCGCCCAGAAGATCGTGGCCGTGGACCAGCGCGACGCCGCGGCGAGCCGCGTCAAGATCGCCGAGGCCGCGCTCGCCCAGGCGAAGGCCGATCTCGCCTTCTCCGAGGCCCAGCTCCAGAACACCGTGATCCGCGCGCCGTTCGGCGGCGTCGTGGTGAAGAAGATGGCGGAGGTCGGGGAGAGCGTCGCCCCCATCCCGCCCGGGGTCAACATCTCGACCTCCTCGGGCGCCATCGTGGCCCTCGCCGACCTCGCGACCCTCGAGGTGGAGGCCGACGTGGCCGAGGCCAACGTGGCCAAGGTCGCGAACGGGCAGCCGGCCGAGGTCACGGTCGAGGCCATTCCCGACCGCCGCTACAAGTCCGTGCTGCGGCAGGTCATCCCGACCGCCGACCGGACCAAGGCGACCGTGCAGGTCAAGGTCACGATCCTCGACAAGGACAAGGACCTGAAGCCCGAGATGAGCGCCAAGGTCACCTTCCTCGAGCCGGAGAAGAAGGAGGCCGCCCCCGCCGCCGCGGCGGCGCCGGTGGTGCTCGTCCCGCGCGAGTCCGTGGTGACCCGCGACGGCAAGCCGACCGTCTTCCTCGTCCGCGAGGGCAGGGCGCAGGCGCGGACGATCGTCCTCGGGACCGAGCGGAAGGGCCAGGTGATCGTCAAGGAGGGCCTTTCCGGCGGCGAGACGCTGGTGGCGCGGCCGAAGGACGACCTCCAGGACGGTGCCGCCGTCAAGGCGAAGCGGGGATGAGCGCCCCTCCATAAGGAGGGGCACCGTTTCGGGTAGGATAGGCACAGCCGAACAGAGACGATCCGATTCCGTGGCGGCGCGTCCGGGGCTGGGGCAACGGACGGCGAAGGGAGCGGAGTCCACTCCCGCGATGCCGAGGTGGTCACACATGGCAATGGTCGACGTTCGCAACGTCACGAAGGTCTACCGCAGGGACGCCGAGGAGCTGGTCGTGCTCAACGGCCTGAGCCTGCAGGTCGCGGAGGGCGACTACGCCGCCCTGATGGGCCCCTCGGGATCGGGCAAGACGACGCTGCTGAACCTGATCGCCGGCATCGACAAGCCGACCTCCGGCGACGTGGTGGTGGCCGGCACCAACGTGGCCCGGCTCGGCGAGACCGAGCTCGCCAGCTTCCGCAGCCACAACGTGGGCTTCATCTTCCAGTTCTACAACCTCATCCCGGTGCTCACCGCCACCGAGAACGTGGAGCTGCCGCTCCTGCTCACCCATCTCTCGAAGGCCGAGAGGCGGGAGCGGTCGCTGACCGCGCTCAAGATCGTGGGCCTCGCCGACCGCGCTTCCCACTACCCGCGGCAGCTCTCCGGCGGCCAGGAGCAGCGGGTGGCGATCGCGCGGGCCATCGTGACCGACCCCAAGGTGCTGGTCGCCGACGAGCCCACCGGCGACCTCGACGCGAAGAGCGCCTTCGAGATCCTCGACCTCTTGGAGACGCTCAACCGGGACTTCAAGAAGACGATCGTGATGGTCACGCACGACCCGCGCGCGGCGCAGAAGGCCCACACGCGCTACCACCTCGAGAAGGGCGTGCTCGCGAGGCCCCATGAAGTACCTGCCCTACCTACTCAAGCACCTCCGGCGGAGCTGGATCCGCACCACGAGCACCGTGCTCGCGATGGGGCTCTGCATCTTCCTCTTCTGCGTCGTCCAGTCGGTGCTGGCGGCGGTCGACATCCTGCTCGCGAGCTCCAGCGCGAACCGTCTGGTGACCCGCCACGCGGTCAACATCGTCTTCGATCTCCCTCTCTCCTACGGAGCGAGGATCCAGTCCGTGGCGGGGGTGAAGCGGGTGGCGAACAACACCTGGTTCGGCGGGTTCCTGCCGGCGAAGAAGGAGGCGAAGGACGCGGGAAAGCCGGAGGCCGAGTCGTCGACGAACGACTGGTCCACGTACTTCCCCAACTGGGCCGTCGAGCCGGAGCCCTTCTTCGCGATGTACCCCGAGTACCAGACGCCCCCCGACCAGTACCAGGCCTTCCTCCAGGACCAGCGCGGCTGCGTCATCGGTCGCCGGCTCGCCGACAAGTACGGCTGGAAGCCGGGCGACACCTTCTACCTGGAGAGCTTCATCTCGGACTACCGGAAGAGCGACGGTCCCTTCGAGTTCGTGGTGCGGGCGATCTTCGACACCGACCCCGTGCGCTACCCCGGCACCGACACCAACGTGATGTACTTCCACTACAAGTACCTCTACGAGGGGTTGGGGCGTCGGGTCCAGGCCGGCACGTACTGGGTCGAGATCGAAGACCCCGAGCAGGCGGGCACGGTGGGCAAGGCCATCGACACCCTCTTCGAGAACAGCGAGCGCCCAGACCCACACCGAGACCGAGAAGGCGTTCCAGGCGAGCTTCATCTCGATGGCCGGCAACCTGGCCCTGCTTCTCCACGGCATCGGCCTCGCCGTGACCTTCACCATCCTCCTCGTCACCGCCAACACGATGAGCATGGCGGTGAGGGAGCGGAGGACCGAGATCGCGGTGCTCAAGACCCTCGGCTTCTCGGGCCGGCTGGTGATGATCCTCGTGGTGGCGGAGGCGCTGCTCCTCGGTCTCCTCGGCGGCACGATCGGGGTCGGAGGCAGCCGGGCCATCATGTGGGCCCTCGGCCACGCCCCGGCGCTGAAGGGTGCCCTGGCCGGCGTCGGCCTCTCCGAGCTCCGCCTCCAGCCCCTGGTCGCGGCCCTGGGCTTCGCCGTGGCCCTCGTCCTCGGCTTCGCCGCCGGGCTCCTTCCCGCGCTGGGCGCCTACCGGGCCCGGATCACGGACATGCTCCGGACGGTCTGAGGACGCCATGGCCCTCCCGCTCTACTACAACGTCCGCAACGTCCGGGTGCGCTGGCAGGTCACTCTGCTCGCCGTGTCCGGCATCGCGCTCGTGGTGGCGGTCTTCACGGTGCTGATGTCGATGTCCGAGGGCTTCCGCGCCGCCCTCAAGTCGACCGGCCGCCCCGACAACGCGATCGTCGTGCAGCGCGGGTCCGGCTCGGAGCTCACCTCCTCCGTCCCCCTCGCCGATCGCAACATGATCGCGGTCGACGAGCGCGTGGCGCGCGGCCCGGACGGCCAGCCGCTCGCCTCTTGGGAGCTCGTGGTGGTGATCGGCCTGCCGCGGGCGACGGACGGCCAGCCCGCCAACGTCACCTTGCGCGGGGTCACCCCGCTGGCCTTCGAGGTCCGGGGCGGCATCGACGTGGTGGAGGGACGCCGGTTCACGTTCCGGGCTCGACGAGGTGATCGTGGGCCGCGCCCTCACCCGCCGCATCCGGGGGCTGGCGCTCGGGGGCACGGTGAAGTACCAGCAGAAGCAGTTCCGGATCGTGGGGCTCTTCGATTCGAACGGCGGAGCCTTCGAGAGCGAGATCTGGGGCGACTTCGACACCTTCGGCGCCATCTTCCAGCGGGCCTCGGGCAGCAACTCCCTCGTGGTGCGCATGAAGGACCCGGCCGCGATTCCCGAGCTGGACCGCTGGATCCGCGCCCAGCCCCAGATGCAGCTCCAGGCCCTCGAGGAGCGCAAGTACTACGAGGAGCAGGCCGGGCCTCTCACCCGCGTCCTGCGGAGCCTCGCCACCTTCGTGGCCTTCGTGATGGGAGTGGGCGCCGTCTTCGGGGCCATGAACACGATGTACGCGATCGTGGCCGCGCGCACCCGCGAGATCGGCACCCTGCGCGCATTGGGCTTCTCCCGCCGGTCGATCCTCGTCTCGTTCGTGATCGAGTCGGTGCTGCTCGCCACCGTCGGGGGTGCGATCGGTTGCATGCTCGCGGTCCCGATGAACGGCTTCTCGACCGGCACCGGCCAGACCCAGAGCTTCAGCGAGATCGCCTTCGCCTTCCGGATCACGCCGGAGATCGTCCTCGCCGGCATGGCCTTCGCCATCGTCATGGGCATCCTCGGCGGGTTGCTGCCGGCCCTGCGTGGGGCGCGGCTGCCGATCACCTCGGCGCTCCGGGCGGCGTGAGGGGGACAGATCGGCCGAGGATATGGGACCGGCAGGCTGGGATGATCGGGGCCGCATGACTCGACGAGCGCTGGCCGCCCTCGGGCTCCTGACGGCCCTCGCCTGCACCGACCGCGACGCTCCCCGGCCCGTCCCCGCCTCCGACCAGCAGGCGGCCGGCGACACCCGTCCCCTGTCGAGCCGCGAGTCGATCCCCGCCGCCGGCGTCCCCTCTCCCGCCGTGTCCGACCCCGACGACCCGGCGGAGCCGGGGATCTCCGACCTCGCCCGTCTCGCCCGCTACGTCTTCCGGACGATGCAGCGTCACGAGGGAATCTGTTCGTTCGACAACCCGCTCCGCGATCCGCTGCACTTCGCCCTCGAGATCGAGGTGAAGGGCGGGCGGATGACTCGGGTGGGCGTGGGGCACGTGGGCGTCGAGCCGGCGGTAGCCGGCGAGGCCCGGACCCTCGCCGCGGCGCAGTGGCCGCGCGAGCTCACCGACTACGTGGCCTGTCTCGAGCCACACCTCAAGGCCGTGGCCATGGCCCCCTCGCCCGCCGACGGCACCTACGAGCCGGTTTACAGCTTCGGGGAGCGGGAGGGGGGCCGGCCTGGCCCCTGACCGGCCGTCAGCGGTCCGGCCGCCGGGGACGGCCCGGGGCCGCCGCGGAGCCGCTCACGGTCGGAGGGCGCTCCCGAGGAAGCGCAGGCTCTTCTCGAGGCGGGCGCGCACGAACTCGTAGCCGTGGTCGCCGGGGGGCAGCTCGAAAGCGTGCGCGATGCCCCGCTCTTCGAGGATCTTGTGAAGGTCGCGGTGACCGCCGGCGAGCCCGTACCGGTCCTCGGCTCCGCAGTCGACGAACAGGGCAGGGACGGCCTTCGGATCGACCTTTCGCGCGGCGACGAGCGGATCGTTCGCGGCCCAGAGGGCAGCGTCGATGGGGTCGCCGAACACCTTGTTGAACGCGGCCATGTGCCACCGTCCGGCGCCCTGCTCGACCGAGGGGATCTGCTCGAGGAGCATCGCGCTGTGGGTGGCCACGGCGGCGACGAGACCGGGCTCGGCGAAGGCGACGTGCAGGGCCGCGTAGCCGCCCATGGAGATGCCCAGGAGCGCGCGCCCTTTCCGGCCGGAGACGACGCGGTAGGTGGCCTCGACGTGCGCCACGAGGTCCTTCGTCACCATGTCCTCGTAGCGGCCGCCGGGTGCGTTCACGAAGAACGAGTTGCCTCCGTCCACCGCCACGACGAGGAACTCCGGCACCGCCCCGCTCGCCCGGAGCTGCGCCAGGATGGGAGCGAGCCCACGCCGCTCCCAGAAGCCCGGACCCTCGAAGAGGCCGTGGAGCGCGTAGACGACCGGGTACTTCCGGCCGGACGAGCCGTCGTACGAGGGTGGGACGTCCACGACGTACGAGACGTCGCGGCCGAGCGCTTCGGAGCGGAACGTGCCCGGGCGCACCTCGGCGGCCACGGGAGCCGCCGCCATCGCGAGAAGGGCGGCGAGCGCCGTCCGGAGGACGCGAGGTCTTCCCATGAGCACCGGGTTACCCACTCGGGTCCAGGTGGCGCTTCACCTTCGCGAGGACCGCGTCGAAGGAGCGGGGGGTGAGCCGGCCGGTGAAGGTGTTCTGCTGGGAGACGTGGTAGGAGCAGAAGAGCCGCACCCCGTCGCCGAGGTCGTGGGTGGCGCCGTGGCCGAACTCGAGCCGCCGGGGCAGCGGCGCGGCCCGTCTCGCGCAACATCGAGAGGAAGCCGTCCATGGCGATGCGGCCGAGGACGAGAACGGCGCGCACGCTTCGGCAGGAGCGCCCACTCGCGCTCGAGGTACTCGCGGCAGCGGGCGACCTCGACCGGGGTCGGCCGGTTGGCGGGCGGGCGCGCAGCGCGCGACCGGCGTGACGTAGCAGTCGCGGAGCTGCTGGCCGTCGTCGCGTCCGGACGAGTCCGGCTGGCTGGCGAAGCCGGCGCGGTGGAGGGCGGCGAAGAGGAAGTCCCCGGAGCGGTCCCCGGTGAAGACCCGGCCGGTGCGGTTGCCGCCGTGGGCGGCGGGGGCGAGGCCCACGACGAGGAAGCGCGCCCGCGGGTCGCCGAAGCCCGGGACGGGACGGCCCCAGTACTCCTGGTCCTGGAAGCGCTTCACCTTCGTGCGCGCCACCTCGCGGCACCACCGGCGCAGGCGCGGGCAGCGCTCGCAGCGCACGACCTCGCGCGCGATCCGCGGGAGGCTGTCCGTCACGCGGGGTCCGCTCAGCCCTCGGTGCCGGTGGCCTTCTCGGCGTCGGCCCTGGGCGCCGCCGCCGCCGCGCCCTTCGCGGCGAGGCTGGCCTTGAGCGCCTCCATGAGGTCGATGATCTGGGCGCGCGGGGCCTCGGGGGCGGCGGTGATCTCCTGGCCCTCGACCTTCTTCTGGATGGCCTCGTGGTAGCGCTTGCGGACCTCGTCCTCGTAGTTCTCGGGGCGGAACTCGTCGGAGGCGATCTGCTCGACGATCTGGACCGCGAGCTTGAGCTCGGCCTCCTTCACCTCGGCGTCGTCGATCGGCACCTCGGAGATCGGCCGCACCTCGTCCTTGTAGAGGAGCTGCTGCATGACGAGTCCGTTGCCGACCGGGCGGATCATCACCAGGTACTGCTTGCCCGCGCGCCGCCCACTTGGCGAGCGCCGCGCGCCCCGTCTGCTTCATCGCCTCGTTGAGGAGCCGGTACGCCTTCTCGCCGCCCTTGTCGGGCCCGAGGTAGTAGGCCCCGTCGAAGTAGACGGGGTCCACCTTCGACGCGGGCACGAACTCGGTGATCTCGATGGCCTTCTGCGTCTCCTCGGCCATCGCCTTGAGCTCGTCCTCGGTGAAGGTGACGTACTGCTCCTTCGAGAACTCGTAGCCCTTCACCATCTGGTCGCGCGGGACGATCTCGTTGTCCTTCGGGCAGACGTACTGCTGCTTCAGGCGCGACTTGCACTTGGCGTGGAGCAGGTTGAACGAGACCGCCGAGGCGGACTCGCCGGCGGAGTACGTGCGGATGGGGATGGAGACCATCCCGAAAGACAAGGTTCCGGTTCCGATCGAGCGGGCGGGCATGCCTCGATTCTAGCAGCGTCGGCAGGCTCCTTGGTCCGTTCCGGAGAGCGGCCCATTACTTGTGGCCTTGACGCAGGCGCGCCCACCGGGTAGGGGGTTTCCGGAGGCTGTGTTCGCATACAATCTGCGCATGAGCGACTCCTCCAAGCTCGATGTCGTCGTCGTCGGCGGCGGGCCTGCCGGTCTCGGGGTCGCGATCGCCGCCGCCCGCGCCGGCCTCGACTACGAGGTCGTCGAGAAGGGCGCCCTCGTCCACACGATCTACCGCTTCCCGATGGGGATGACCTTCTTCACGACGTCCGAGCTGCTCGAGCTCGGCAACCTGCCCTTCGTGACGCCCTACGCCAAGCCCACGCGCGAGGAGGTGCTCCAGTACTACCGCCGCGTGGCGGACGTCCACCGGCTCGCCGTCTCGCTCGGCGAGCGGGTGGAGTCGATCCGCCGCGACGACAACGGGCTTCACCCTGACGAGCACGGTGAAGCGTCCGGGAGGCGACCCGCTCGCGAGGACCCGGCGGGCCCGGTGCGTCGTCCTCGCCACGGGAACCTACGACCAGCCGAATGCCCTGGGAATCCCCGGAGAGGACCTCCCGCACGTGTCGCACTACTTCGACGAGCCGCACCCGTACCACCGCCTTCGCGTCGTGGTGGTCGGCGGGAGCAACTCCGCGGCCGAGGCGGCCCTCGCGCTCTTCCGCGCGGGCGCGAGCGTGACCCTCGTTCACCGGCGCGAGCGGCTGTCGGGAGCCGTCAAGTACTGGCTGAAGCCCGACGTCGAGAACCGGATCGCCGAGGGCGCGATCGCCGCGCGCTTCGAGAGCCGGGCGGTGCGAATCGGGCCGGAGCACGTCGTGATCGAGGGGCCGGCCGGACTCGAGGAGCTGCCGGCGGACGCCGTCTTCCTGCTCACCGGCTACCGTCCGGACATGGCGCTCCTCGAGCGTACGGGGGTGCGGGTGGATCCGCACACGCTCACTCCCGAGTACGACCCGCAGACGTTCGAGACGAACGTACCCGGCCTCTTCGTGGCCGGGGCCGTCGCGTCCGGAGCGGACGGAAACCGCATCTTCATCGAGAGCGGCCGATTCCACGGGGCGGCCGTGGTCAAGGCGATCCGTCCCTGAGCCCACCCGGGGGAGCCTGCTTCGCCGTGGACCAGTAGAGCGCGTTGAAGAGGAACGGGAAGGTGCCCGGCGTCTGCGCGCGGTGCTGCGCGCGGAAGCCGAGGAGCACGACCCGGCCCTTGCCGTACGTGACCGCCACCGCCGCGGCCTTCCTCGCGAGAGCCTCGGGCCCTCGCATCCAGCCCGAGAGAAGCACGTCCGCGGGCGCCGCGGGGTAGGTCGGCGAGGACGCGGCGGTCCATCTCGGGGCCGGGAAGCACGGTGTCGAAGGCGAGCGCGTCGTCCTGGAAGACGGCGACCTCGCTCGGGAGGCCGTAGGTCACGGGGTGGCCCGCAGCGACCTCCGCCCTCAGGATCGAGCCGGCGATGGCGAAGTCGGCGCTCCGCGCCACGGCGTTTCGCGCCGGGAGGACGAGCTCGTCGATCAGGTACTCCGTCGAAGACGAGAGGGCCACGAGCGTCCCTCCCTTCTCGACGAAGTCCTTGAGGGCGGCCGCCCCCTCCTTCTCGAGCCCGCCCGCGTACTCGGCCGGCAGGTCGGGAATGTAGCGCATCGCGCCCTCGTCCCGCTTCGGCTTGCCGGTGGCGATCACCTCCTTCGGCACGTCGGGCAGGACGATCGCGTCGAAGGCGGCGGCGAGGCCGCCGGCGCGGACCGCCTTGTTGTCGAGGGTCTTCGGCTCGAAGCCGTACTGCTCGAGGACGAAGCGGGTCCAGCCCTCGTCCATCGACGCCGTCCACGGCTTGTAGAGCCCCACCCGCGGCGCGCGCAGCGGCTCGGCGTCCGGCGGGAAGGGAGCCGACCGCGGTCCACGACTGGCCCGGCTGCACCCGGGCGGCCGCGGCCTTCGCCGCCGCCCCGTCGAGGAAGACGGTGCCCGCCGGCCACTCGCGCCCGCCCGCGCTCACCCCGGCGCGCGCGATGCGCGCGGCGCCCCCGCGCAGGCCGGCGTTCACGAGCCGGGCGCTCTCCGGGCTGCCCGGGGCGAGGGCGAAGGCGGCGCCGTCTGTCGGCAGCGACGGCAGGCCGGCCTTCCACGGCGCGAGCGCCGCCGGCAGCGTCGCCCGCTCGGCGGTCACGCCCATCATCAGCGGCAGGGTCCAGGCCGACACGTCGTACGGCCGGACGACTGTCCTTGCCGGGGACGAGCTTCGTCTCCGGGTAGCGCTGGGGGGTGAGGAGCTCGTTCACGAAGCGGCCGTACGGCTGGGCGAGGGGGACGTAGACGTCGCCGTTCGAGGCCGCCCGCAGCTCGACGCCGTGCTCGGCGAGGAGCGCCGCGAGCCGGGCGGCGCCGGCCGCGTCGCGCTGGCCGGCGGGGATCCGGAAGGCGTCCCCGCCTCCGAAGGTCGCGATCGCGGCGCGGGCCCGGGCGAGGGCGTTCTTCAGGAAGTCGGCCCGCCGCTCGGCGCACGTCTCGAGGATCGCGTCGGAGGCGATCCGCTCGTAGTCCATGATGTCCCGCAGCCGCCACGTCCCGCCGGGCCACGGGTTCGGGAAGTTGGTCTGGGTACCGTACTCCACGAGCCCCTTGCCCCCGCCCGAGAGCTCGCTCGGCTCGATCCTCACCGGCGTCGCGAACCGCGCCGAGGCCACCTCGGTGAGCAGGCCGGAGATGTTCTTCCACCAGGCGGTGTTCTTCGTGCCGCCGGGCCAGTAGGCGTCGAACACGTAGCCGTAGATGACGCCGCTCTTGCCGGCCTGCTCTAGCCGGAGGGCCATGTTCGCGCCGATGAGGTTCACGTCGCGCCAGACGAGGGGGTGGATGTCGGGGTCCACCGGCTCCGAGTACGGCGGCGTGAAGATGCGCGGGCCCGTCGCTCCCATCTGGTGCTCGTCGAGCCAGACCTGGGGCAGCCACTCGTGGTAGACGGCGCGGGAGACGGCCTGCGTCTCCTTCTGGGTGAGCATGAACCAGTCGCGGTTGTCGTCGTGGCCGACGTAGTGGTGGTAGAGCCACGGCATCCGGCCGCCCTCGTAGCGCGTGCCGAGGTTCTTTCGGTACCACTCCGTCTCCATGATCTGCCCGTCGGGGTTGATCGACGGCAGGAGGAGGAGGACCACCTCGTCGAGACGCCGCTTCGTCTCGGCGTCCTCGGCGGTGGCGAGGGCGTGCGCCCACTCCATGGCCATCTGCGAGGCGCCGATCTCGGTCGAGTGGATGTTGCAGGTGACCAGGAGGAAGACCTTCCCTTCGCGCACGAGCGCCTCTGCCTCGGCGTCCGTCGAGCCCTCGCGGATCGGCGATCCTCCGCGCGATCTCCTGCAGGCGCTTCCGGTTCGCGAGGTTCGCCTCCGACGAGATGGCGGCCAGGAAGAGGTCCTCGCCGAGGGTCGTCTTGCCGAGGACCTCGATCTCGACGCGGGGCGAGGCGGCGTCGAGGGCCCTGAAGTAGGCGAGGATCTGCCGGTAGTCGGCGACCGTCCGGTCGGCCCCCACGCTCATGCCCAGAAACTCGGATGGAGAGGGGATCGTTCGCGGCGTGCGCGGACGCGGCCGCGGAGGCGAGCAGGGCCGAGACGAGAGCGGCGCGGAGCGAGAAGCGGCTCATGGACGAACCTCCCGCGCCGGGTTATACCACCGCAGCCGCTGGGTGCGGTCGGCCACCGCGGGCTAGAATGCGCACCTTCCGCCTTCCCGGAGGTCCATGTGCCTCGCCGCGCCCTCGTTGCGACGGTACTCGTCCTGGGTCTACACGCGAACCCATCCACCGGTGAGCCTCCACCCGAACCCGTCCCGGCCCATTACGTCGTCTTTACGATCGACGCCTCCGGCGTCGTCCGGCCGCAGGCGCACCGCCGGGTGCGGCTGGCCGCGCCGCGGCCGTCCCTCTCCGAGGCGGAGGTGGAGGCCCGGCTCGCGGCGAGCCGGGCGGAGGACGAGAGCGTGGAGGTGCGCCTCGCCGGGTCCGGAGGCGAGGTCGTCCACCGCGACGTGGTGAGCGTGCCCCTCTGGGTGCGGATCGAGCCCGGCCCGGGCGCCTACGGACCCCCGACGCCGGTGGCGGTCGTGCCCACGTCCGAGCGAGCTTTCGTGGTGCGCGTTCCCGACGTCGCGGCCTCGCGTCTCCGGCTGACCCTCCGCACGGGGGAGGGCCGGGCCGGCGACGTCGCCCGGAGGAACACCGACTTCGATCTGGCCTCGCTGGCGGCGGACGCGCGGCTGCCCCTGCGGCAGTTCGCGCCCCGGTCGGTCGTGACGACGGCGAGCGCGGCATCGGGGAACCGCGTGGACGTTCTCGTCGTCGGCGACGGGTTCACCGCGGCCCAGGCCGGGGCGTTTCAGACCGCCGCCGCGGCCGTCATCGGCGATTTCTTCGGCATCTCTCCCTACGCCTCGTACCGGAACTACTTCCTGATCGCGACCCTCTTCACGGCGTCGGCGCAGCCGGGGGCCGACCACCCTCCCTACGATCCCGCCTGCACGACGCCGCTCGCGTGCTGCGCGGACGTGGCCGGCCGCCCGGACAACGATCCCCTCTCCGGGACCCGCGTCGACACGGCGTTCGACGCCTCCTTCTGCGCCGTGCCCTCGGCGCACCGCAACCTCCAGGTGAACGTCGCGAAGGTGCTGACGGCGGCGGCGGCCTACCCCGACTGGGACGAGATCCTCGCGGTCGTCAACGACCCGACCTACGGCGGCAGCGGGGGCACGGTGGCGACGGTCTCCAGGAACCGCTACGCCGCGGACGTCGTGCGGCACGAGTTCGGCCACAGCTTCACCGGCCTCACCGACGAGTACACGACGCCCTTCCCTGGGTACCCGTCGTGCAGCGACGTGGGCTCCCCCGCGTGTGAGCCGAACGCGACCGACCAGGTGAACCGGGCCCTGCTCAAGTGGAGCCCCTGGGTTCTTCCCTCGACCCCGATCCCGACGCCCGACCGGCCTTCCATGAACGGCGTGGTGGGCCTCTTCGAAGGAGCCCGTTACCAGGCCTCCGGCATGTACCGGCCCTGGCGCAACTGCCTGATGCGCACGCTCGAGGTCGGCTTCTGCCCCGTGTGTGCGCAGGCCTTCGTCGTGAAGCTCTACAACGGCGGCTGGGGGACGCCGGCGGGCGGGATCGACACGATCGAGCCGGGCTCCGAGAACCCGGCGCCGGGCGCGGTCTCGATGAGCTACCCCGGGAGCCGGACGTTCTCGGTCGGCCTGCTGCCGCCGCTCGGCGGGCCGCCGCTCGCCGTGAGCTGGCTCGTCGACGGCGTGCCGCAGCCCGCCGCGACGGGCAGTACCTTCAGCTTCGTGCCGCCCCGGTCCGGCCGGTTCACCGTAGACGTCGTGGTCGTCGACGTGACGCCCCTCGTTCACCCTGTGCTGCGACCGCCGTCGTTCTGGCGCCGCCGCACCTGGACCGTGTACGTGAGCCCCGTCGGCGACCTCTCGATCAGCAACCACGCCGACGGCGAGGCGCGGGATGGCCAGGGGCTGACGTACACGGTGGTCTCGTCGAACTCGGGGCCGGACGCGGCCGCCGCGGTGGTCACGGACGTCCTCCCTCCCCAGCTGACCGGGGCCGCCTGGACCTGCGTGGCGACGCCGGGCTCGTCCTGCCCGGCCGGCGGCTCGGGCAACGTCGATGCCCCGGTCGGCCTGGCCGCGGGCGGCTCCGTCACGTTCACCATCGCCGGGATCGTCGCGGCCGGCACGGCGCACCAGCTCGTGAGCGTCGCTCGGATCGCCGGTCCGCCGGGATTCGGCGACTTCGATCCGGCGAACGACACGGCGCCCCTCACCACGCCCGTGTTTCACACTCTCGGCTTCTACACGGTGGCTCCCTGCCGGATCGTCGACACGCGGAGCGGCGACCCGCCCGCGTTGGGGGCGAACACGATCCGCACCTTCCCGACCGCCGGCCGGTGCGGCATCCCCGCCACGGCGTGGGCCCTCTCCGTCAACCTCACCGCCACCCAGCCCACCGAGCGCGGCAACCTGCGCCTCTTCCCGGGGGGGACGCCGGCGCCCCTCGCCTCGGCCCTGAACTACTCCACGGGTCAGACCCGCGCCAACAACGCCATCGTCCCGCTGAACGCGGCCGGCCAGTTCGACGTGCGCTGCACCCAGGCCTCGGGCTCGGTGCATCTCGTCGTGGACGTGAACGGCTACTTCGAGTGAGGGGGTAGACTCGGCGCGAAATGTCCCGGGAATCGCGGGCGGGTGCGCTGGCCTTTCTCGCGGCGTGGGCCACCCTCTTCGCCCAGGTCGCCGTCCACCGCATCGTCTCGGCGAAGATGCTCAACAACTTCGCCTTCTTCGTCCTCTCGCTGACGATGCTCGGCTTCGCCGCGTCCGGAGCCTGGCTCGCGCGCAACCCCGAGCGCTGGAAGGACCCCCTCGGCGACGTGATCGGCGTCGGGGCGGCGGTGTTCGGCCTGGGGCTCGTGGCCGCGACGGCCGTCCTCTACCCCGCGCCCGCCGTCGAGGACTGGGGCGGGGCCTCGCGGGTCGGTTTCGTGGTTGCCTTCCTGTCGTGCGTGCCGCTGGGTCTGCTCTACGCTGTGGCCTTCGCGGGGAGCGGCCTGGTGCTGGGTTCCCTGCTGTCGTCGCCGGCGCTGCCCACCCGCCGACTCTACGGGCTCGACCTCGTCGGCTCGGCGCTCGGAGCCTTCGCGGTGATTCCCGCCGTGACCGCTCTCGGAGCCGAGCGAGCGTCGGTCGTGGCGGGAGGAGTGCTGCTCGCGGGCGCCGTCCTTCTCGCCCCTCCCCGTGGCCGCCGCGGCCGCGCCCTGGCGGCCCTGGCCGCCCTCACCCTGGCGCTCGCGGCGATCGCGCCGGCGGCGGTCTTCCGGATGCGGTATGCCCGCGACTCCTTCCTCGGCCGCGCGCAGGCCGGGGACGCCCAGTACGCCCTCGAGCACGTGGCCTGGGACCCCATCGCCCGCATCGAGGTCTCGCGCGTGCCGGCCCCCGACCCCGACCGGAGCGCCTGGCCCTCGCTCTTCGGCCCGGACCGCGAGCTCCTGTCCCGCTTCCGCCTGGTCGTCACCCAGAACAACAACGCCTTCACCTACGCCCCCGATTACGACGGCGACCCGGCCACCCTCCGAGGGCTCGGGGACACCGTCTACGCGGCCGCGTATCCCGCCAGCCTCGTCCCGCGACCTCGAGTCCTGGTCGTCGGGGTGGGCGGGGGAATGGACGTGCTCACGGCCCTGCGGTTCGACGCCGCGTCCGTCACCGGGGTCGAGGTCAACGGGGCGACGCTCGAGATCCTGCGCCGCACCTACCGCGATCACTTCCGGGCGTGGGCGGAGGACCCGCGGGTCCGGCTCGTCCACGAGGAGGGCCGGCACTTCCTGGCCAGCCGAGACGAGCGCTACGACGTCATCCAGCTGTCGGGGGTGGACTCGGTCTCCGGCACCCCGGGAGCGGCCCACGTCTTCTCGGAGAGCTACCTCTACACCGCGGAGGCCGTCGACCTCTACCTGTCCCGCCTCGCCCCCGAGGGCGTGCTGAACGTCATGCGGCCGGAGTCGCTCCCTCCCCGCGAGATGCTGCGCCTCGTCGCCACCGTCGTGGAGTCGCTCCGTCGGCGCGGGGTCGAGCGGCCCGCCGGACACGTGATGGTCGTCGTCGACCGGAAGGGGAGCTTCGTGGCGGTGCTGGCCCAGCCCCAGCCGTTCGCGCCGGAGCCGGTGCGGCGCGTCGCCGCGTGGGCGGCGGCGAACCCCTATCTGTGGCTCGCCGCCGCTCCGGGTCTCGCGCCCGGGAGGCCCAACCCCTATGCGGCCCTCCTCGCGGTGCCGACCGCCCGCGATCTCGACGACAGCCTCCGCCGCTACCCGTGGGACGTCCGCCCGGTGACCGACGACCGGCCGTTCTTCTTCCGGACCAGCCGCTGGAGCCACGTCTGGCCGCGGGCCGGGGTCGAGACGGGAGCCCCGATCATGGAGCTGGGCCTGCTGACTCTCCTCGGCATCTCGATCGTGGCGGCGCTCGTGTTCGTCTACCTGCCGCTGCGCGGCCGGCGCCTTCAGGGTGAGACGGGGGCGGCCCGCCTGGCGGCGTTCTTCGGCTCGCTCGGGCTCGGGTACATGGCGATCGAGATGGCCCTCATCCAGAAGTTCGGCCTCCTCCTGGGCCACCCGAACCTCGCCCTGTCCGTGGTTCTCGCCTCGCTGCTCCTCGCCACCGGGGTGGGCTCGCTCCTCTCGGACCTCGTCCTCCGAGCCCTGGGCCGCTCGCTGCGGTTCGTGAGCTACGCCCTCTCCTTCGTGTTGCTGGGGGAGCTGCTCCTGGTGTTCCCGAGGCTGAACCTCGCGGTGGGGATACCTCTGGCAGGACGGGTGGCTCTGGTCGCCGCGCTCGTGGCGCCGATCGGGCTCCTCCTCGGCGTCTACTTCCCGACGGGACTCGAGCGGCTCAAGCGCGCGTCGCCCGGCCTCGTGCCGTGGGCCTGGGGTACTAACGGCATGGCCTCCGTCGTCGCCCCGATCCTCGCCGTGGCCGTGTCGATGACGGCGGGGATCTCGGTCCTCTTCCTCGCGGCGCTGCCCGTCTACCTGCTCGCCGGCGTGACGGAGCCGAGGGTCGGGGAGAGCGGCCCCTGAGCGAGCGTCCCCCGGCGGCGCTGGCCCTCAGCTCAGCGCGACGACCGTGAGCTCGACGGTTCGCGACCCCCCGTCGGCCGGCTGCCACTGCACGAGGATCGGGCTCTGGTACTGGCCGCGTACGAGCCGGGGCCGGCCGCACGCATCGTCGTGGGCGGCGAGGAAGGTGACGCGCCGCGAGCGGAGGAGCCGCCGTGCCGGCACGGCCATCAGCTTCGCCATGGCGCGCTCGAAGACCGACTGGTCCCAGCGGAGCGCCTCCACGAGCGAGTTGAGGAGGCGAGGGAGGTCGTACTTCGCGTAGTTGATCGTCTTGGTGGGGATGGCGAGGGGGTCGTCGATCATGTGGCGGCCCCGCTGGGCCGCGAACTTCAGCGGGTCCTTCAGGACCTCGACGAGATCGTGCCGCATCAGCATCGTCTCGTACTCGTTGACGGTCAGCCCCACGTTCCGCTCCGCCGCCACGAGAGAGATGTCCACCCGGCCCTTCTCCAGCCCCGAGTCCGACGAGGAGGTCGTTGATCCGGTCCACGAGGCCCATTCGGGGGTCGGTGAGGTTCACCGAGTCGATCGGGTGGCGCGACACGGGCACCACGAAGGACTCGCGGGCCACCACGCGCTCCTCGTCGTAGGCCACGATCGTGGTCTGGCGCTCGCGTCGTGTCGCCCCGTTCGTGCCGTCGAGGTCGATGAAGTACACGGGCGCGGGCGGCTCGTTGCGGTAGGTGACGCAGTTCCGCATGCCCGAGCCGATGAAGGTGAGGTGCGAGTCGGCGTTCTTCGGCTCGACCTCCTTCTGCTCGTCGCTGAGCTCGCTCCGCAGGTCCATCCGGTCGTGTCGGTACTCGGCGTCGGGCGGGAAGACGGCGTGCCAGGCGTCGAAGAACCGCGCGAGCCGCCCGTGGTGGTGGTGCATCCTCCCGGCGAGGCTCTGGTCGAGATAACCTGCCGTCGTGTGGAGCGAGCAGTACAGGGTCTTCCGGTACCGCCGGAGCAGGTCGCCGACGTCGGAGGCGATCCTCTCGTTGACGTCGATCGCCTCGAACCGCCGGCTGGGGAGGAGGGTGAGCCGGATCTCCGTGGGAGCGGTTGCCATTGCGCCAATCGCCATTTCTACCACAAGTTAGGCCGGTCGCGCCGGACCGGCCTCACCGAGCGGTGATCCTGCGGTGAGGGCCCGGTGAGCGGCATGGCGTTTCCCTCTTCCGGCTCGAATCTCGTACCATTCGAGGTCCGCTCTCCGCTCGCGTCGCCAAGAAGGAGGTCAACCCCATGCTGCGCAAGGCCCTTCCGGGTCTGCTCCTCACCACCGTCCTCGCCGCCCCCGCGGCCGCCCAGACCGCCGACGAGGTGATCGCGAAGAGCCTCGAGGCCCGCGGCGGCCTCGCCAAGCTGAAGGCCATCCAGGCGATCCGGATGACCGGCAGGATGTCCATGGGCCCGATGGAGCTGCCGATGGTCATCGAGATCAAGCGGCCGGCGAGCTTCCGGGCCGACGTCACCGTCCAGGGCGCCCTCGCGGTCCAGGCGTACGACGGCACCACCGCCTGGGGGATCCCGCCCAGGAGCCCGGCGCAGGCCCAGGCCCTCCCCGCCGAAGCCGCCAAGCAGATGGCCGACCAGGCCGACATGGACGGCCCGCTCGTCGACTACAAGGCCAAGGGCCATCAGGTCGAGCTCCTCGGCCAGGAAAAGGTCGAGGGCAGCGACGCCTACCGGCTGAAGGTCACGAAGAAGAGCGGCGACGTCGAGTACTACTTCCTGGACGCGCTCTCGTACCTGCCGGTGAGGGTCGAGGCGAAGCGCACGATCCAGGGTACGGAGATCGAGGGCGTGAGCACGATCGGAGACTACAAGGAAGCCGGCGGCTTCCTCTGGCCGTACTCCATCCAGAACGCCGCCAAGGGCCGGCCCGAGAAGCAGACCGTCACCGTCCTGACGATCGAGGTCAACCCGACGCTCGACGACGCCCGCTTCAAGATGCCGGCGGCGAGGCCGGCCGAAGCCCCGAAGAAGGACTGACGTAGTCCGGCCGCGATACCCCCGGCGGGAGACGCGCCCTGGACAGCCGCCCGTGCCCCGCGCGCGCCGGCGTCGAGTATGCTCAGCCCCAGGAGGCCCGACGTGATCCCCAGCCTGAAGCAGTCCGAAGTCTGGTTCGTGACCGGCAGCCAGCACCTCTACGGCCCGGAGACGCTGAAGCAGGTCGCGGAGAACTCGCAGAAGGTCGCGGCGGCGCTCGACCAGTCGGCCCGGATCCCCTGCCGGGTCGTCTTCAAGCCGGTCGTGAAGACGCCGGACGAGATCACCGCCCTCCTGGCCGCGGCCAACGCGGCGAGGGACTGCGTCGGCCTCGTCCTCTGGATGCACACCTTCTCGCCCGCCAAGATGTGGATCGCCGGCCTCGCCTCGCTCCAGAAGCCCTTCCTGCACCTGCACACGCAGTTCAACCGCGACCTGCCGTGGGGCGCGATCGACATGGACTTCATGAACCTGAACCAGGCCGCCCACGGCGACCGCGAGTTCGGGTTCATCTGCACCCGCCTGCGCCAGGGCCGCAAGGTCGTGGTCGGGCACTGGCAGGACGAGGAGGTCCACGAGCGGGTCGGGGCGTGGATGCGCGCGGCCTGCGGCTGGGCGGACACGCGCCGGCTCAAGGTGGCCCGCTTCGGCGACAACATGCGCGAGGTGGCGGTCACCGAGGGCGACAAGGTGGCGGCGCAGCGGCAGCTCGGCTACTCGGTGAACGGCTACGGCGTCGGCGACCTCGTCGCGGTGATCAACGAGGTGACGGACGCGGAGATCGACGCGCTCCTCGAGCAGTACCGCGACGCCTACGTGATCCGGGCGACCGCGGGCGCAGCAGGCCAACCTGCGCGAGCAGGCGCGGGTCGAGGCGGGGATGCGGGCCTTCCTGCGGGAGGGCGGCTTCTCCGCCTTCACCACGACGTTCGAGGACCTGCACGGCCTCGCCCAGCTTCCCGGCCTCGCCGTCCAGCGCCTGATGGCCGACGGCTACGGCTTCGGCGCCGAGGGCGACTGGAAGACCGCGGCCCTCGTGCGCGCGGTGAAGGTGATGGCGAGCGGGCTGCGCGGGCGGCACCTCCTTCATGGAGGACTACACCTACCACCTCGACCCGAAGGGCCCGAAGGTGCTCGGGGCCCACATGCTCGAGGTCTGCCCGTCGATCGCGGAGGGGAAGCCCTCGCTCGAGGTCCACCCGCTGGGCATCGGCGGCAAGGCCGACCCCGCCCGCCTGGTCTTCAACGTCGGCCAGGGCCCCGCCCTCAACGCCTCGCTCATCGACCTCGGCAACCGCTTCCGCCTGATCGTCAACGCGGTGGACGTGGTGGCGCCCGACGCCGACGCTGCCCAAGCTGCCCACCGCGCGCGCGGTCTGGGTGCCGCGGCCGAGCCTCAAGGTCGCGGCCGCGGCCTGGATCCACGCCGGCGGCGCGCACCACACCGCCTTCAGCCAGGCCCTCACCCCGGAGCACCTCGAGGACTACGCCGAGATGGCCGGCATCGAGCTCGTGCTCATCGACGAGGCGACGTCCGATCCGCGAGCTCAAGAAGGAGCTGCGCTGGAACGAGGCGTACTACCACCTGGCGCGGGGGCTCTGAGCCGCCGCCGATGGCCATCCGGGTCTTCATCACCGGCGGGACCTTCGACAAGACCTACGACGAGATCTCCGGCAAGCTGCTCTTCAAGGACACCCACGTCCAGGAGATGCTGCAGGCTCGGCCGCTGCCGCCTCGACGTCGACGTGCGCACGCTGATGATGGTGGACAGCCTGGAGATGACGGACGCCGACCGCCAGCTCATCCTGCAGAACTGCCGCGGCGCGGCGGAGGAGCGGATCGTCGTCACCCACGGGACCGACACCATGACCGACACCGCCCGGGTGCTGGGCGAGGCGGGGCTGGCGAAGACGATCGTCCTCACCGGCGCCATGGTGCCGTACGCCTTCGGCAGCTCGGACGGCCTCTTCAACCTCGGGAGCGCCCTCTCCTTCGTCCAGGCGCTGCCCCACGGCGTCTACGTCGCCATGAACGGCCGCTGCTTCCCCTGGGACGACGTGGTGAAGAACCGCGCGCTCGGGTTCTTCGAGCCCCGCCGCTGAGAAAGGACGCCGCGTTGCCCCGACCGACGAACGCCTTTGCGAGCACTCTCGCCCTCGCCCTGCTGCTGGCCGCCGCGGACGCCCGCGCCCAGACGGTGCAGATCACCCCTTTCGCCGGCTACGCGTTCGGCGGGTCGGTGCGGGACACCGCCCTGGACGAGCAGCGCTCCTTCGACGCCTCGCTCGCGTACGGCGGCTCGCTCAGCTTTCCGATCAGCGAGAGCCTGGCGGTTCGAGCTCCTCTACTCGCGCCAGGAGACGAAGCTCGGGGGCGGCCTCGCACCGTCCTTCGACGTCACGATCGAGCGCTACCTGGCGGGCTTCCAGGAGGAGAAGGGAGAAGGGAAGGCCCGCTGGTTCGGCACGGTCTGGCTCGGGGCCACGCGCTTCGTCCCCGGGCACCGGCGGGTTCGACTCCGAGACGACGCTTCGGCGGAGGCGTCGGCCTCGGCGTCAAGACGTTCCTCGCCGAAGAACGTGGGACTGCGCTTCGAGGCCCGCGGGCTCTACACGCTCGTGAGGGCGAGCGGCGGCGTCTTCTGCGCGAACGGGAGCTGCCTCTTCGCCTTCTCCGGCTCCGGTCTCTGGCAGGGGGACGTGAGCGGGGGGCTGATCCTGGCCTTCTAGTGCCCGGCCTCACCCCACCGAGGCCAGGAAGCGCTCGATCGCCGGCCAGCCGAGCGGCTTGTCGTCCTCGTGCTTGAAGAAGACGAACGCCTTCTGCCACGGCTGGGCGCGGATGCGCTCGGCCCACGCCGGCGAGCCCCGCGTCGTCGTAGTCGCAGCGGCGCAGGCGGAGGTAGCCCCAGTCCGCGGTCGGGACGATCGGCGCCCCGGCCTCGCCCGACTCCTCGGTGTCGGCGCAGACGAGCGCCGCGTTGCGGCCTCGCAGCGCCTCGTACACCTCGTCGTCCCGCCAGGTCTCGTGGCGGAACTCGAAGGCCACGGGCCTCTCCGGCGGGAGGAAGCCCAGGAAGTCGCGCAGGCGCCCCACGTCCTTCTTCAGGAAGGGCGGGGTCTGGAAGAGCACCGGGCCCGAGCCGCTCGCCGAGGGTCGAGGCCACCTCGAAGAGGTAGTCCACCGTCTCCTTCGACTCCGCGGACAGGCGCTGGCGGTGGGTGATCCGCTGCGAGGCCTTGAGCACGAAGACGAACCCCGGCGGGACCTCCTCCGCCCAGCGCTGCAGCATCTCGCGGCCGGGCAGCCGGTAGAAGGTGTTGTTGATCTCGACGGCGCGGAAGCGCTCCGCGTAGTAGCGGAGCATGTCCTTCTCCTTCGTCTTGTCGGGGTAGAAGGACCCCCGCCACTCCTTGTAGGCGTAGCCGCTCGTGCCGACGAGGATGTCCATGGGCCCTCCGATCATCGAACCCGAGCCGGCACGCCGCCTGCCCCGTTCAGCCACCGTACGAACTCCGCCCAGCGCCTCTCCCACACGGCGAGCGCCCGCCGCTGCTCCTCGGGGCCCATGGCCGAGTGCAGGAGAGAGCTCATGGCGAGCTGCTTGAGGTCCCGCAGGCCCAGGTCCCAGGCCATGAAGGCCTCGTAGAAGTCGTCGGAGAACGTGTGCCGCATGACGCCGGGGTCGTCGGGCGAGAGCACGACGGGGATCCCGGCGTTGATGTAGGCGACCGCCGGGTGGGCGCGCAGGTCGCCCACGTAGCCGAGGACCTGGTTGCTGATCGGACACACCTCGATCGCGACGCCTCTCTCCCGGACCATCTCCATCAGCAGGGGGTGCCGGACGAGGGCGAGGCCGTGCCCGATCCGCCGGGCCCCGAGGAGCACCGCGTCGTAGAGGTTCTCGCTCTCGGCCCGGCTGGTCTCGCCCGAGTGGAGGAAGAGCGGCAGGGTGAGGCCGCGGCGCTCGGCCTCCCGGCGCGCGGCGAGGATCTCATCGGCGAAGTAGAGCGTCCCGTGCGTGTGGTCCTCTTCCTCCACGAGGTCGAAGCCCGCGACGCGGTCGGCGTCCCGCTCGCGCTCCGCGAGGGCCCGTTCGAGCGCTCCCCTCGCCTCGTCTCGATCGTCCCCTCGGTGCGCCGCGGGGATGAACTTGACGGCGAAGTCCGGATCCCGAAGGCGAGCCTGCTGAACCGGCGTCTCGTCCCCCGGCCAGCCCCGGAACTCGACATACTGCACGTTCTCGTCGATGAAACCGTCGAGCATCCGGCGCCAGTGGCCGTTGCGGGTGTCCGCGTCGTCGAAGAGGCTCCACGCGCGCCGGAAACAGCGGACGAACTCCTTCCAGATGTCGGGCGCCTCTCGGTCCTCCTCCCCTAGCGTGATCGAACGGTAGAGCTCCTCGTCGAACGCCCCCGGGTCCGGCGCGGCGCTCCGCAACGCGACGACCGGCCGCCACGCGCCCTCCGGCGGCTTCGGGGAGAAGCGCAGCGCGCCCCGCACGGTCGGCCCCTCTTCGCCCACGAACACGTAGCAGTCCGGGCGCTCGGTCGCCTGCGACACGAGCCAGTGGAGGTCGCCTCCCGCGGACCCGTGCACGTGCAGGATCCCGCCCTTCGGCAGGCGCTTCATGACCTCGAGCAGGGGCGACTCCTCGACCAGCCGCCTGGTCCGGTCGAGAAGGAAGCTGTGGGCGGGCGGGAGGTAGGCGCCCACCCGCTCCTCCTCGGCCTTCCGAAGCGATGAAAGCCGGCGGTCCGCCGCTTCTTCTTCGGCGCTCAAGACGAGGGCGGAGCTCAGGCGCCGCGCGTGGTCCTGCCGGACGAGTCGCTCGCGAGCCTCCTGGTACGAAGCGATGTCCCGGTAGCGCTGCGGCACCACCGAGTGCCGGCTCGAGACGCAACCACCCGCAGTGGCGCCAAGTGTCGCCACGAGGACGAGCGGCTTCAGGCTGGGGCGCGCCATGAGGCGTCTCTTCGGGATCGCGAACAGCCATTCTACCGGGTCTCCGATGCGGAGACTCGGGGGTAACGGCCGACCCTAGACGAGCGGCTGCGCGCCGAGGATCGGAGCGCCCACGAGGGCCGCGGCACCGCGCAGCCGGGGGTGCTCCTGCGCCGCCACGACGACGATGTTGACGTCGGCCGCCGCCGCCACGAGCGCTCGCTGGGCGAGGGCCGCCCGCACGGTGGGCTCGACGAGGTCCCACGCCGCGGAGATCTCGCCGCCGATGTAGACGCGCTCCGGGTCGAGCGCGTTGACGATCGAGGCGAGGCCGAGACCGAGGTAGTGGGCGGTCGAGAGGAGGGCGTGAAGGGCCTTCGCGTCCCCGCCGCGCGCTCGCGCCACGACGTCCTCGACGGTGAGGCGGGCCACCTCCGCGGGCACCGGCTGCCCGGGCTCCACCGCCCGCCCGACGTAGCGGGACAGGGTCGCGAGGTTGGAGACGTAGGCCTCCCAGCACCCCGCCGCCCCGCACGCGCAGCGGGGACCGTCGACGCTCAGGGGCAGGTGACCGAACTCCCCGGCCACGTTGTGGCGGCCCCGGAGGACCTCGCCACCGATCACGACCCCCACCCCGACGCCGTCCGAGACGTTGACGAAGACCATGTCGCCGGTCGGGGATTCCCCGCGCAGCGCCCAGACCTGGGCGAGCGCCCAGGCCTTGACCGCGTTCTCCATGACGACCGGCAGGCCGAGGCTGGCGGCGAGGGGCTCGCGCAGCGGGACGTTCCGCCAACCGAGGGCGGGGGCGTGCACCACGACCGTCGCCCGAGCGGTCCAGCATCCCCGGGAACGCCACCCCCACGCCCTGGCATCGTCCGGCCGTGGCGTTCTCCGCGAGCACCCGGCGCACCTCGTGAGCCAGGTGCTCGACGAAGTCCCGCGGGTCGAGGTCGGTCGGGAAGCTCTCCACCGCGGAGAGCTCGCGCCCCACGAGGTCGGTCACCGCGAGGAAGGTGCGGGTCACGCGGACGTCCACCGCCACCGCGCAGCGCTCGCGGGAGTCGAGGTGGAGGATCGTGGGCCGGCGCCCGCGCGCGGTCGAGCGCGCGGGGCCCTCCCAGACGAGACCCCGGACGATCAGGTCGGCGACGATGCGGCCGATCGCGCTGCGCTGCATCCCGAGGCGGCGCGCCAGCTCGGCGCGCGACATCTCCTGGTGCGAGCGCAGCAGGTTGAGGATGATCTGCTGGTTGATGGCCCGCGGGGTCTCGCGGGTCGCGGGCCGGAGCTCCCGGGTGGTCAGTCGGCGGATCGACAAGGCGGGGCCATGCTAGGTCCGAGCGCCGAGGCCTGTCAAAGTCCCTCGTCAGCCGCTCGTCACGCGCGCCAGGGCGGCGTCGAGCGACGCGCGCACGGCGCCGGGGGCGGCGCCGCCGCGGAGCGACTTCGCCTTGACCGCCTCGAGCGGGTCGAAGAGCGTGTCGAGACGGGCGGCCACCGCGGGCGAGACGGCCGGCAGCTCCTCCGCGGCCACCGCCTTCAGGGACCGGCCGCTCTTCTGCGACTCGG
This sequence comes from uncultured Acidobacteriota bacterium, assembly GCA_963697835.1. GTDB lineage: Bacteria > Acidobacteriota > Vicinamibacteria > Fen-336 > Fen-336 > DATBSL01. The sequence continues at coordinate 254,948 of CAVOPG010000007.1, forward strand.
CGACGAGCGCGCCGACGACGTGGTGGGCCTTGCGGAAGGGCAGGCCCTCGCGGGCGAGGGCGACCGCGAGCCCGGCCGCCATCATCTCCTCGCGCGCCGGCGGCCGCGCGCATGGTCTCGCGATCGAGGCCGAGGCCGGTCACGACGCCGGTCATCACCGCGACCGAGCCCAGCGCGGTGTCGGCGGCGTCGAAGACGGCTTCCTTGTCCTCCTGCAGGTCCTTCTGGTACCCGGCGGGCAGGCCCTTGAGGAGCGCGAGCAGCCGCAGCAGGTCGCCGTCCACGCGCGCGGCCTTGCCGCGGACGAGCTCCAGCGCGTCGGGGTTCTTCTTCTGCGGCATGAGGCTGGAGCCGGTGGTGAAGGCCTCGGGCAGCGTCACGAAGGCGTACTCGGGGCCGGCGAAGTGGATGAGGTCCTCGGCGAGGCGGGCGAGGTGCGTCTGGAGCTGCGCGCAGCCGAAGACGAGCTCGACCGCGAAGTCCCGGTCCATGACGGCGTCGAGGGCGTTCTCCGACACCGCGGCGAAGCCGAGGTCGCGCGGCCATGGCTTCACGATCGAGGGGGAGCGAGGTCCCGGCGAGCGCGCCCGAGCCGAGGGGCAGCACGTCCACCCGCGCCCGCGCGTCGCGCGAGCCGCTCGTGGTCGCGCACGAGGCCCCAGGCGTGGGCGGCGGCCCAGTGGCCGAACGTGATCGGCTCGGCCGCCCGCGTGTGCGTGTAGCCGGGCATGACGGCGTCGGCGCCCGTCCCGGCCCTGCGCCACGAGGGCGCCGACCAGGGAGGCGGTGCCGGCGCGCAGGCGGTCGATCGTCGCGCGCGCCCAGAGTCGCAGCGCGGTCACCGTCTGCTCGTTCCGGCTGCGGCCGAGGTGGGCCTGGCCGGCGAGCTCGCCGACGATCTCCCCGAGCCGCTCCTCGACGAAGCTGTGCACGTCCTCGAGGTCGACCTCGAGGTACGCGGGGTCGGCCTTCACCTTCGCCAGCACCTGCGTCGAGGCCGCGCTCGAGCGTCGCGGCCTCGTCGGGCCGGATCGCGCCGCACCGGCCGAGGGCGCGCACCCACGCCCGCGAGGCGGCGATCTCCTCGGGCACCAGCCGCCGGTCGAAGGGAAAGGACCGGTTGAACTCCCAGAAGACGGCGTCCGGCGCCGCCTCGTAGTTCCCGCCCCAGAGCTTCATTCTCACCTCGCTTGCCCCCTGAAATCAGGGGGCCATCCGAAGGGGGCTCGCCCCCTGAAATCAGGGGGCCGTCCGAAGGGGCTTGCCTCAGCTCCGGTAGTGCGCGTTGATGTCGACGTAGCCGTGGGAGAGGTCGGAGGTCCACATCCACCCCGCGGCCTCCCCCTCGCCGAGGCGGATGCGGAGTCGAACCGGGTCTTCCCGCATCGCCGCCGCCGCCTTGCCCTCGTCGTAGGTCGCGCGCGCCCCGCCCTCCGCGACGTGGACGTCACCGATCCAGATCGAGACGCGGGAGACGTCGAGGGGAACGCCGGAGCGTCCGACGGCGGCGAGGACGCGGCCCCAGTTCGGGTCGCCCCCGTGGAGGGCCGTCTTGACGAGCGGCGACTCGGCCACGGTGCGGGCGATCCGGTCCGCCGCGTCCTCTCGTCCGCGCTCCCTCGACTCGCACCTCGGCGATCCGCGTGACGCCCTCGCCGTCGCGGACCAGCATGCCGCGCGAGCTGTCGGGCCGCCTCGGTGAGCGCGCGGCGGAAGGCGTCGAAGTCCGGTCCCTCGCCGTCGATCGCGGGAGCCGGCCGCGCGCCGCTCGCGAGGACGACGGCGCAGTCGTTCGTCGAGGTGTCGCCGTCCACGGTGATCCGGTTGAGGCTCTCGCCCACCGCCTCGCCGAGGGCCCGGCGCAGCAGCGACGCCTCGACGGCGGCGTCGGTCGTGAAGAAGGCCAGCATCGTCGCCAGGTTCGGGGCGATCATGCCGGCGCCTTTCGCCATCCCGCCCACCACGCACGTCCAGTCCCCGACCGGGAACTCGACCGCCACCTCCTTGGGCTTCGTGTCGGTCGTCATGATGGCCCGCGCGGCGTCAGCCCCCGGCGTGGCGCGAGACGCGGCGAGCCGGCCTCGGCGATGCCGGCGCGGACCTTCTCCATCGGCAGCCGCACGCCGATGACGCCGGTCGAGGCGACGAGGACCTCCTCGGGCCGGCAGCCGACCGTGCCGGCCACGATCCCGGCCATCTCGCGGGCGTCGGCGAGCCCGGCCTCGCCGGTCGCCGGCGTTCGCGCAGCCGGCGTTCACGACGACGGCCCGCGCCCGGCCGCTCTTCAGGTGCTCGCGCGAGACGAGGACCGGCGCCGCCTGGACGAGGTTCGTGGTGAAGACGCCGGCCGCCGGTGCCGGGGGCGTCGGCCACCAGGAGCGCGAGGTCGAGGCGGTCGGGCTTGATCCCCGAGGCCACGGCCGCGGCCCGGAAGCCGAGCGGCGCGGTGACGCCCGTGCTCACTCCTGCCTCCTCACTTCCGCGCCGCCCCTTCGCCGCGCGCTGGACCGGCCGCGTGACCTCGACCGCCTTCACGTCCACGGTCACGCGGTCGCGGGTGAGCGCCCGCACCCGCTCCGGGAGCCCGAAGAGGCGGATGAAGCCCTCCGCGTCCTTGTGGTCGTAGGCCATGCCCTCGCCGAAGGTGGCGAGGTCCTGGCGATAGAGGCTGCGCGACGAGCGGCGGCCCACGGCCTCGGCCGAGCCCTTGTAGAGGCGGATACGCACGTCGCCGGTGACTTCCTTCTCGGTCTCGTCCACGAAGCCCGCGAGCGCCTCGCGGAGCGTCGAGAACCAGAGGCCGTCGTAGACGAGCTGGGCGTAGCGCACGGACACGGACTGCTTGAAGTGCAGGGTGTCGCGGTCGAGCACGAGCCGCTCGAGCTCGCGGTGGGCGATGTGGAGGACGGTGCCGGCCGGGCGTCTCGTAGACGCCGCGCGACTTGATGCCGACGAGGCGGTTCTCGACGAGGTCGAGCCGACCCACGCCGTGGGCGCCCGCCACGCGGTTCAGGGTCTCGATCATCGCCACGGGCTTGAGCCGCTTGCCGTCCAGGGTGACCGGGATGCCGCGCTCGAAGCCGAGGGTGATGAGCTGCGGGCTTCGCCGGCGCGTCGAGCGGGTCCACGGTGAGCTTGAACATCCGCTTCTGCGGGGCGTCCCAGACGTCCTCGAGGTTGCCGCCCTCGTGGGAGAGGTGCCAGAGGTTGCCGTCGCGGCTGAAGAGGTCCTTCTTCGTCTGGTCGACCGGCACGCCGTGCTTCCGGGCGTAGTCGAGGGCGTCCTCGCGGGAGCGGATCGTCCACTCCCGCCACGGCGCGATCACCTTGAGGTGCGGGGCGAAGGCGCCGTAGGTGACCTCGAAGCGCACCTGGTCGTTGCCCTTGCCGGTGGCGCCGTGGGCGAGCGCGTCGGCCTTCTCCTTGATGGCCACCTGGACCTGGTGGTAGGCGAGGAGTGGGCGCGCGAGGGCGGTGCCGAGGAGGTAGCGGTCCTCGTAGACGGCGCCCGCGGAGAGGGCCTTGTAGCAGTAGTCGCGGACGAACTCCTCGCGGAGGTCCTTGACGATGCACTTGCAGGCGCCGGTCCGGAGCGCCTTCCGCTTGACCGCCTCGTAGTCGTCGCCCTGGCCCACGTCGCCGCAGAAGGCGACGACCTCGGCCCCGCCGTAGTGCTCCTTGAGCCAGGGGATGATGATCGAGGTGTCGAGCCCGCCCGAGTAGGCCAGCACGACCTTCTTGACTCAACCTTCGCGTTGCCCATCGTCGTCCGTTCTCCTTCGGTCGAATCCTAACCGGCCAGAGGGGGTCAGATCTTGAATCTGCTCATCGCCGCGCGGAAGACGCCTCAATTCAAGATCTGACCCCTTCGGAGCCGGCGCCGGTCGCGAGCACCTCGTCGAGGGCCGCCAGCAGCTGCCGGATCTCGCCCCGCTTGACGACGAGCGGGGGCAGGAGCCGCAGCACCTTGTCGCCGGCCTTGACCGCGAGGATGCCCTTCTCCTTGAGGCCCTTCAGCACCGGCGCCGCCTCGCCGCGGAGCTCCACGCCGATCATGAGGCCGAGGCCCCGGACCTCCGCGATCGCCCCCTTGTGCTTCCTCGCCAGCTTCTTCAGGCCGCGCACGAGGTAGAGCCCGCGGGCGCCGATGTCGTCGATGAAGCCGGGCGCCTCGAGGTGGTCGAGCACCGCGAGGGCCGCCGCGGCGCACACGGGGTTGCCGCCGAAGGTCGTGCCGTGGTCACCCACCTTGAGCGCGCCCGCGAGCGACTCCCGGAGCAGGATGGCGCCCATCGGCAGGCCGCCGGCGAGGGGCTTGGCGAGGGTGAGGATGTCGGGCACGACGCCCGAGTGCTGGAAGGCGAACATCTTCCCGGTGCGCCCGAGGCCGCACTGGATCTCGTCGAAGACGAGGAGCGCGCCCCGCTCGCGGCAGATGGCCTCGAGGCCCTGCAGGAACTCCGGCGTCGCGGGCCGGATTCCGCCCTCGCCCTGCACCGGCTCGATCATGACCGCCGCCGTCTTGTCGCTCACCGCCGCGGCCACCGCCGCGAGGTCGTTGCGCGGAACGAAGCGCACCCCGGGCACGAGCGGCTCGAAGGGCTCGCGGTACTTCGCGGTCCACGTGGTCGAGAGGGCGCCCATCGTGCGGCCGTGGAACGAGTGCTCGAAGACGACGTACTCGATCCGCCCCTCGCTCCTTCCCGATCCGGCGGGCGAACTTCATCGCCCCTTCCCACGCCTCGGTGCCCGAGTTCGTGAAGAAGACCTTCGAGGGGAAGGCGAGCCTCACCAGGCGCTCGGCGAGGGCGCTCCCGGGCTCGGTGTGGTAGAGGTTGCTCGCGTGGATGAGCGTCTCCGGCCTGCTTCTTGATCGCGGCGACGATCTTCCGGTCGCCGTAGCCGAAGCCGTTCACCGCGATGCCGGCCGCGAAGTCCAGCCACTCGCGGCCGTCCTTGTCCCAGAGGCGCGAGCCCTTGCCCTTCACGAGGGTGATGTCGCGGTCGTAGACGGGGAGAAGAGCGCTCGTCATCGGGTCACCTCACTGGCCGGCACCGCGGCCATGATCCGCGTGCCGGGGAACTGGCCCAGGAGCCGGGCCTTGCCGGCGATCACCACCTCGGGGATGCCGGCGGCCGAGGCCTCGAGGGCGACCCGCACCTTGAGGGCCATCCCGCCCGCGATCGTCCCGTCCTCGATCCATCGCCGCGTCTCTTCGGGCGTGAGCGTCTCGGCCGTCTGGCCGCCGATGCGCACGCCGTCCACGTCCGAGAGGTAGACGAGCGTCGTCGCCCCCACCGCCCGGGCGATGCCGAGCGCGGCCTCGTCGGCGTTCACGTTGACGGCCTCGCCGAGCGGGCCGTTCGCCACGGGAGACACGACCGGCAGGAAGCCCGCCGCCCAGAGCGCGCGGAGGGGCGCCGGGTCCACGCGCTCGGGCGTGCCCACGCGGCCGAGGTCGGGCGCGAGCTTCGCCCGCACGAGGCCGCCGTCCCGGCCCGAGAGGCCGATCGCGGGGACGCCGGCGGCGGTGAGGCCGGCGGCCAGCTCCTTGTTGACGGCGCCCGAGAGCACCATCTCGACGACGCTCATCGCCTCGGGCGACGTCTCGCGGCGCCCGTCGACGAAGCGCGACTCGATCCGCAGCGCCTTCAGCAGGCGGTCCACCGCGCGGCCCCCGCCGTGCACGAGGACGGCGGGGCCGTCGCCGCGACGGACCTCGTCGGCCAGCGGACCGACGAGGCCCGGGTCCTCGAGCGCCGGCCCGCCGACCTTGTAGACCCGGACGCTCACGAGCCCGCTCCCGGGTAGGCGAAGGCCGAGACGAGGCCGTCCGCCTCCGGCCAGCCCATCGCCAGGTTCAGGTTCTGGATGGCCTGGCCCGCCGCGCCCTTCACGAGGTTGTCGAGAGCCGAGAAGACGACCGCCCGTCCGGGCGCGGCCGCGTGCACCGAGATGCGGCAGTCGTTCGTCTCCACCACGTCGGAGAGGCGCGGCGGCGCGCCGTCCATCGACGTGGACGAAGGCTGCGCCGTCGTAGGCGGCCCTGAGGGCGCGCCGCAGCTCTGCCGCGTCGGCCTTCGGCTTCACGTAGAGCGCGGTCAGGATCCCGCGCTTCACCGGCAGCAGGTGCGGGCAGAAGGTCAGCTCGACGCGCTGCCCGGTCCGATCGGCCAGGACCGCCTCGATCTCGCCCACGTGCCGGTGGGTGCGGCCCGGCGCGTAGGCCGAGAAGTCCTCGGCCAGCTCGCAGAAGAGAAGGTCCTCGCGCGGCGTGCGGCCGGCGCCGGTGGCGCCGCTCTTGGCGTCGGCCACGATGTCGGCCGGGTCGACGAGCCCCTCGCGCAGGAGCGGGATGAGGGGCAGCAGCACCGACGTGGCGTAGCACCCCGGGTTCGACACGAGCCGGGCGCCGCGGAGGCGGTCCCGATACGCCTCGCACAGGCCGAAGACCGCCTGGCCGATCAGGTGCGGCGCCTCGTGCTCGTGTCCGTACCACTGCTGGTAGCTCTCGGCGGTCGGCAGGCGCAGGTCGCCGGAGAGGTCGATCACGACCGCCTCCGGCCGCGCCTCGCGCAGGCGCGAGGCGTAGGTCGCGGCAATGCCGTGGGGCAGGGCGAGGAAGTAGGCGTCGGCCGCCTGGTCGAGCCCGGCCTCGTGGGCGAGGTGCCCGGTGTCGCTCCCGGTCGTGAAGGCGACGCGGGCGCGCGGGTGACGCCGCAGCAGGCGAACCAGCTCCCGCCCCGTGTACCCCGTCGCCCCGAACACTCCCACGCGTGCGCTCAACCTCGTCTCCTCCTCAAAAGAAAACCCGCCGGGCTTGACCCGGCGGGTTCCACGAGTCCGTTCGACTTCGGCCCTAGGCCGGGTCCCGGGACTCCGCCCGCCGGGCGGACGGGCCTCGCCTCACGCGGGCCCCGGGTCGCACGGCGGCTGCCATCGACATGACGAACCTGAATGATAGACGCCCGGCGGTGCGTGTCAAGGGCGCCCCGAGCCACGACCGGCGGGACGCCGGTCGCTATGAGCAAGGACCTTGTCACCCCTTCTCTGAAGCGGCACCCCCTTGTCAAGGATTTCGTGTGTTGAGTTGGTCGTAGGTTCCTGCGAGTGACCTCACCCTTCTCTTCGCGCTCTTGGGTGGCAGCACATGGCCGCCGGCGCACAGTGGGGGCATCCGATGGCACGGGGCGCAATCTGAGGAGCGGCCCTCCTTGCGGGCGGACCAGGGGTGACATCGCGCTCACCGGCCGTGTTCTCACAGCAGGATCCTCGGGTTCCTCGACTGGGTACATGACGTTCGTGGCTCAGGCAGCTGCCTGGCACCTCCGGCGCGGGGCGGCGGTGAGCCGGGTGGGGTCGTACGGCTTGTTGTCTCGGAGCATGGCGAAGAGGATGCCGCCCAGGCGGCGGGCGAGAGCGACGACGGCGATTTTCTTGCCACGTCGGACGGCGATCTGGAGCGCCCAGTTTCGCACCTCGACGGTGTCGACCCGGGGGCGGTTCAAGATCGACCAGCTGGCTTCGATCAGCAGCCAGCGCACGCGCGAGTCGCCACGCTTGGTGATGCCTTCCTTGATCCTCCGCTCGCTCGAGCTCCACTCGCTCGGCACCAGGCCGATGTAGCTCTCGACCTTGTGCGCCTTCGGGAAGCGGGCCACGTCGTCGATCAGCGCCACGAATGCCGTCGAAGTCAGGACGCCGATCATCGGAGCCGTCTGCAGCAGGCGCACTCGGGGATCCTCCTTGCCCAGCGCGGCCATCTCCCGATCGAGCTTGGTGAGCTGCTCGTTCAGCGGATCCATCAACGCCAGCAGCGGCGCGATGAGCTCCCGGAGCTCCCGCGGCAGATCGAGATCTCTCACCCGGTCCCCGAAAGTTTCCGCCGAGCCACTGGGGACGTGGCATCCCTCCCGCCTCAGCAGTGCCCTCGCGACGTTGATCCACCGAGTCCGCGCTCTCACCAGAGCGCCCCGCAACCCGTGCTGCGCGATCACCCGCCGCTGAGGGTCCGAACGACGGTGGGCGCGGCGGAAGACTCCGAGACGGTTCGCTTCGAACAGAGCATCCGCATCCCGTCCGTCCGTCTTCACCCGGCGGTTGCGCTCCCCGTACATCGCCGCGTAGTTCGGGTCGGCCACCACCACCTCGTGGCCCAGGCTCTCGAGGTGGCGCGCCACCCACTCCGACTCCGTGCTCGACTCGATCAGAACCCGGCAGGCGAGGCGGCCCGAGAAAAGCCGGGTCAGGTTCGGCCGGTCCAGACGAAACCGTCGAAGCACCTTCTTGCCCTCCGGGCCCAGCTCGCACAACACACTGTTCGGACGACCCAGGTCTATGGCAACATGCTCCATGGCTAGCCCTCTTCCTGCGCCTTCGAGCGCGTGTTTCACTTGTGGGGCAAGCTTGCCACCACGTGAGGGCTAGCCGCTTCATTCCATCTCTCTGAGGAGCCCGGTCATGCAATGCGACGAGGGGTCCGCCGACGTACGCGCCCTCGCCCGGAAGGTCCCATCGTTGCCTCGTGATGTTCCGAGAGCCGGACGAGAGCGAGCGTCGTGAGTGGGAAGCGGAGTTCGAGGCGGCCGCCCGAGGTCGAGGGCTTCCCGGTCTGCCACCCGGCGTCACGTGGTCGTCATCACCTCTCGGCTTCGGTCGGCTTCACGGGGCTACTGCTCCGCCCAGACGGTCCCCACTCACCGCCTCGTCTCTCCCGAGTCACCCACCTCAGGCACGGACAGCCCGCGACAGATCCTGTCTGCGAGTCGATTCGCAACCTCGGAATGGCGAGGGACCGCCTCGACCTCGCCGGTTCTTGGATTCGCCCACAGTGAGTGGCTCGCTCCTTCGCGCTTGAGGTAACAGCCGTGCCGGCGAAGGTGGCGGAGGAGATCCCCGTGCTTCATCTCACGACGACCGTCTCGCGGATGGCGTCGGGGGGAAGGCCCCGCAGCCCGTCCTCTCGGCGGTCGTGGAGAATCAGGGCGATCGCCTCGGAGAGGCTGGCCAGAGCCTCCTCCTTGGTGCGACCCTGGCCGTTCGCTCCCGGGATCTCGGGGGAGTAGGCGATGAACCACTCGCCGTCGTTCTCAACGATCGCCGTGAACTCGTTCGCCATGCCACTAGTTTGCCCCATCAGCACCTTCTCGGCGCCAGGATCTCACGGCGAACGGACAGCGAAGGTCCGCTGCGCCGCGACAGCCGCAAGTAGTTGGCTCATCGGTGCGTGAGGGAGCGTCAAGGGCAACGAACGTCCGGCCGACGTGCAAGGGCCGTGTCAGTTCCGGGGCAGCTGCTCCGCGCTAGCATGGTGGTCCAGGAGACACGAGTGAGCGAGAACCGCAGCCTCCCCTTGACCGACCTCTCCGCGGACGAGAAGACCTTCCGTCAAGTAGTCCGGGATTTCGCAGAAGAGAAGATCCGCCCCCTCGTCCGGCTGATGGACGAGGAGTCGAAGATCCCCCGCGACCTGATCGACGCCTGCTTCGAGCTGGGGATCATGGGCGTCGAGATCCCCGAGGAGCACGGCGGCGCCGGCGCCACCTTCTTCATGTCGATCCTGGTGGTGGAGGAGCTGGCCCGGGTCGACCCGTCGGTGGCGGTGCTCGTCGACGTCCAGAACACCCTCTGCAACAACGCCATCCTCCGGTGGGGCAGCGAGGCAGTGAAGGCGAAGTACTTCCCCAGGATGGCCTCGAGGTGGGTGGGGGCCTACGCGCTCAGCGAGGCGGGCTCGGGCTCGGACGCCTTCGCGCTCGCCTGCCGGGCGGAGGACAGGGGCGACCACTACGAGCTCACGGGACGCAAGCTCTGGATCACGAACGCGGCCGAGGCGGAGCTCTTCATCGTGATGGCGACCCTCGACCCCTCGAAGGGCTACAAGGGCATCACGAGCTTCCTCGTCGAGAGGACGTTCCCCGGCTTCGCCGTCGGGAAGAAGGAGGACAAGCTCGGGATCCGCGCGTCCTCGACGTGCGAGCTCGTTCTCGAGGGCTGCCGGGTGCCGAAGGAGAACGTCCTCGGCGAGCCGGGCAAGGGCTACAAGATCGCCATCGAAACGCTCAACGAGGGCCGCATCGGGATCGGGGCGCAGATGGTCGGGCTCGCCCAGGGGGCGTTCGAGCACGCGGTCCGGTACTCGCGGGAGCGGCAGCAGTTCGGCAAGCCCATCGCGGAGTTCCAGGGCGTCCAGTTCGAGCTCGCGGAGATGGCGACCGAGATCGAGGCCTCCCGCCTCCTGACCTACAACGCGGCGCGGCTGCGAGACGTGGGTCTGCCCTTCGTCAAGGAGGCGGCGATGGCGAAGCTCTTCGCCTCACGCGCCGCCGAGCGGGTGGCCTCGAAGGCGATCGAGGTGCACGGCGGGTACGGCTTCACCCGGGAGTACCCGATCGAGAAGTACTTCCGCGACCAGAAGGTGGGCCAGATCTACGAGGGCACCACCAACATCCAGCTGATGGTGATCGCCAAGCAGATCTTCGGCAAGCTCTGACAACACCCGTCGGCCAAAGCCAGAACGGGGGGTTGGGGGGTGCCTCGCACCCCCCTAGATCAGAGAAACCAGTCGCCGGGGCGCCGGTCTGGCGCGGCTAGATCAGGGGCTGGTCGGCGGTGAAGTCGAACTTGATCGTCTTCTTCCAGCCCGGCAGGACCTCGACCTCCCGCTCGTAGTACATCTTGATCTGGCGGCTGGTGTCGGTGGTCGACACCGTGAAGCTCTCCGGGCCGACCCACTCGGTGAGACGGCGCTCCCGGACCTCCTTCATCAGCATCTCCATGATGCGGTCGTCGGTCCTCGCCTTGTACTTGGGCGTCCGGCAGATCTCGTTGACCTTGTCCCTGAAGTCGTAGTACTCGAAATAGGCGGGCGCCACGTTCCAGGCGGCCAGGCCCAGGGCCAGCACCGCCACCAGGAGGATGAGCCCCCCCAGCTTCCCCTCGCCCTTCTCGCTCGTCCGTCTCATCGGCATCCTCCGGGCCGTCCGCGCGGCCCCGCTAGCGAATCAAGTGGAAGAACCGCTTCCACCGCGTCCGCCCGAAGGCGGACAGAGTGTCCTTTGCCCACTCGATGAAGCCGGTGCGGCGGTACTCCTCCCGCGTTGCCTCGTACGACCAGTAGACGAGCAACGCTCGCCCCTTCACCTGGTCGGCGGGCAGGAAGCCCCAGAAGCGGCTGTCCCGGCTGTTGTCCCGGTTGTCGCCGAGCACGAGCAGGTGCCCGGGGGGCACGACCTGCGGCCCCCAGTCGTCGTGGAACGACTCGGGGTCTTCCGGCTGCCGCGGAGCCTGGAGGAGGAACACCTTGTAGGGTCCCCCGTCCGACGGGTCGGCGTCCTCGCAGGTCACCTCGCCGCTCGGGGTCTGGCTGCAGATCTGCTCGTCCTCGTCGAGGCGGTTCCCGTTGATGAACACCTGCTTGTTCCGGATCTCCACCGTCTCTCCCGGAAGTGCTATGACGCGCTTGATGAAGTCGCGCGTCGGGTCCTCCGGGAACTTGAAGACGACGACGTGCCCCCGCTGGATGGGCTTCTTGCCGAAGAGGGCGTCCTCCCACGGGGCGAGGGAGGGCGAGTACACCAGCTTGTTGACGAGGAGGTGGTCCCCGATGAGGAGGTTGTGCTCCATCGAGCCCGTGGGGATCTTGAAGGCCTGGACGGCGAAAGTGCGGATGAACAGGGCGAGGATGACCGCGACGACGATCGACTCGAGGTACTCGCGGGCGACCGATTTCTTGAAGTTGGGCTCGGCGGCGGCCGCGGGCTTCTCGCTCATTCTGTCGATTCTAGCCGATCCGGGCCGGTGCGGCGGGCCCCCCCGGCCCCGCCCGGCCGCCCCGGGCCGGGCGCCAGCGTCCGCCGAGCTCGCCGAGGAGCGAGCCCAGGACGCCGTCGAGGGCGTTGCCCTGGGGCACCTGACCCTAAGGCGTCATCTGGTTGATGAGCTCGGGCAGGACCGAGGCCAGCACCGAGCTGGCGTCAGCGTCCAAGAGACGCCGTTCACGAACACGTCCAGCTTGACGAGCGGGGAGACCCCGTGCCCGGTGGGTTGACAGCGGGACGAACTCGTATGACACTGCCGTCATACGCGAGGTGCCCATGAGTCGGATGGTGAGCGTGCGAATCAGTGAGAAGGCGCGGCGCGCGGTGGCTCGCTTGGCCCGCGCCACCGGCCGGACGGAGTCCGATGTCGTGCGCGAGGCGATCGACGACTACGTTGGCCGCACGCCGCCGCTGCGGCCGTACGAGGCGCTGCAGGACGTGATCGGGATGGTCGAAGGCGGGCCGACGGACCTCTCGGAGAAGACCGGAGAGAAGTTCAGGGCGCTGCTGCTGGCCCGGCCGAAGGCCCGCCGGTGATCCTCGTCGACGCCGGGCCGATGGTGGCCCTCCTGCGTCGGGCGGACCAGCACCACGCCCGCTGCGTCACGGCGCTGCGTCGGATCCGCAGCCCGCTCGGCACGGTCTGGCCCGCCGTCACGGAGGCGATGTTCCTCCTGTCGGACAGACAGGACGCTCAGGCGGCGCTCGCGGACAAGCTGGCAACGGAGGCGATTGCCCTTCTGCCCCTGGAGCGGAGGGACGTGCCCCGCATCCAGGAGCTGATGGCGCAGTATCACGACCTCCCCATGGACTTCACCGACGCCTCGCTTGTCCGTGTCGCCGAGCGGGACGGAATCGACACCGTCTTCACGACCGACCGACGGGATTTCGGAATCTACAGGATCCGTGGCCGTCGGCGCTTCCGGATCCTGCCCTGACCGGAGGCGTGCCCGGCGTCGGACCCGCGCGGGTTCAGCCGGCTCCCTCGTGACCCACGCCGTTCGGCCGGCCGATCACGACCGTGTCGAGCCGCGGGCTGCCGAAGAAGAGCCCGCGGCCCTTCTCGTCGAGGCGCCAGACGGGGTTCAGGCGGAGAAGCCGGTCCGCCAGGATCTTCAGGAGCTTGCCCGACTCGTCCTCGAGCCGCTGGGCGTCGGGGCAGGCCACCAGGATCCCGACCCGGCCGTTCAGGAAGGCGAGGAAGAACTCGTCGCTCTCCAGGTCCTCGAACAGGTCCCGCGTCTCCTCTCCGCCGCCGCTGCGGTCGTCCCCGGTCGCGGCGGGGCCGTGCAGGACCTCGGGGACGCGGAGGAGCGCCTCCGCGCGGGATTGAACGAAGAGGCGCAGGTCCCAGGAAGGTCCCTCGCTCGTGTGGAGCGGGCTCTCCAGGAGGACCCCCTTCGAGTCGAAGAGGGCGGCGTAGCGCCCCTCTCCGAGCTCGCGGAGGGCGTCGAGCAACCGCTGCGCGTCCTCCTGGAGCCTCCCTCTCGACTCGAACACGACCGGCACTATAGCGCGTGCCGCCGCGAAGGGGGCAACGCCTGACTGCTTGAAAGGCAGGACCTTAGGTGGTAGAAACCATACGCCGCAGTCCGACGGGCGCCGCCCCTCGGGGGCTCAGTCGATCCCCGGGAGAGGCCCCGGGCGGGCCAGTGGGGAGAGGGGAATGCTGAGGAAGATCCTCGCCGTCGACGACTCGGCGCTCATCCACCAGATGTACAAGCTCTTCCTCTCCCGCTACAAGAGCTGCAAGCTGGTGAGCGCCATGAACGGCCTCGAGGCTCTCGACAAGCTCGCCCAGGAGGAGGGCATCGACCTCATCCTGCTGGACATCAACATGCCGGTCATGAACGGCCTGGAGTTCCTGCAGCGCGTGCAGAAGGAAAACGCGTACAAGGACATCCCGGTCATCATCATCTCCACCGAGGGCAAGGAAGAAGACACGATCCGGGGCCTCAAGATGGGCGCCCGCGGCTACGTGAAGAAGCCCTTCCAGGCCTCGGAGCTCCACAGCCTCATCGAGAAGATCACGGGCCCGTGAGCCCCGGAGCGGCGCCCGGCCCCCGCTGATGGAGTTCGAGGTTTCCGCCGAGCTCGTCGGCATCTACCTCGAGGACGCTCGCGAGCACCTCGCCGTCCTCGACAAGGGCCTCCTCCACCTCGAGCGGGAGGGCCACGACCCCGAAGTCGCGGCCTCCCTCCTCGGCCCGCTGCACACGCTGAAGGGCAACAGCGGGATGATCGGCTTCAACGGGGTGAAGGACTACGTCCACCGGCTGGAAGAGGCCTTCGCCCGCGCCCGCGACGGGTCGCTCGTCCTGGACGGGGCCCTCCTCGAACGCCTGTTCGAGGGGGCGACCGCGCTGCGGCAGGCCGTCGAGTCGGCCTGCGAGGCCGGGCGCGAGGTGCTCGACCTCCAGCCGCAGCGGAACGGGCTCGGCGCGCTGCTCGATTCGTCGGCGGCTCCAAAGGCGCGGCCCGCGTCCGGCGCGGCCCCGGCCGCGCCCGACCCGGCGAAGGCCGGCAAGGCGGTGGACGCCGCCGCGCTCGCCCCCACCCGGTCGAGCATGGTGCGGGTGGACTTCGCGAAGCTCGACCACCTCCTGAACCTGGTGGGGGAGCTGATCGTCCACCGCACCAAGCTCAACGACCTGGCCCGGCAGATCGCCGACATCGTCCCCGGGGTGGGGCCGGAGCTGCTCGAGGCCGTCCACCAGGTGGCCGGGGTCTCCACCCAGCTGCAGGAGACGATCATGGACGTGCGGATGCTCCCCATCCGCCACGTCTTCGAGCGCTTCCCCCGGCTCGTGCGCGACCTCGCCCGCCAGCAGGGCAAGCAGGTGGAGCTCGTGCTCCAGGGCGAGGACACCCGCGTCGACAAGGCGGTGATCGACGAGATGGGCGAGCCGCTCGTGCACCTCATCCGCAACGCCGTCGACCACGGCATCGAGGCCCCCGCGGTGCGCGCCGCGCGCGGCAAGCCGGCGACCGGCACCATCCTGCTCTCGGCGGCCCAGGAGTCGAGCCAGGTGGTGATCACGATGGTGGACGACGGGGGAGGGATCGACGCCGGGGAGGTGCGGCGCCGGGCCATCGAGCGCGGCATCGTCCGCGAGGACGAGCTGCTCACCGACCGCGAGGCGATCCAGCTCATCTTCACCGACGGCTTCTCCACCGCGCGCAGGGTGACGGACGTGTCCGGCCGCGGGGTGGGCCTCGACGTCGTGGTCCGGAGCATGGAGCAGCTCAACGGCCTCATCGAGGCGGAAACGATCCCCGGGGCGGGGACCAAGTTCACGCTCCGGCTTCCCCTGACCCTGGCCATCATCACCGTGCTCATGGTGGAGGTGGGCGGGGCGGTCTACGCGCTCCCCTCGGGGGCGGTGGTGGAGAGCCTCCGCTACCCGAAGAGCGAGGTCACCCGCATCAACGGCCGCGACACCCTGCGGGTGCGCGACCGGATCGTGCCGCTGCTGCACCTCGCCGAGCTCTTCGGGGCGGCGTCGCTCGAGGGCGACGCGGCCTACGCCGTCATCGTGGGCCGCGGGGAGAAGCGCCTCGGGTTGACCGTGGACCGGCTCCGCGGGCAGCAGGACGTGGTGATCAAGGCCCTCGACCCGGTGGTCTCCGAGGCCGTGGTCGGCATCGCCGGGGCCACGATCCTCGGCGACGGGCGGGTGGTGCTCATCCTCGACGTGGCCTCGCTCTTCGAGGGCCGGCGCGTCCGGGCCCGCGGCCGCGCGGCGGAGCCGCACAAGGCGGCGGAGGCCTGAGGATGTACGAGGGCTACTGGGGCCTGCACGAAAAGCCCTTCCGGAAGACGCCCGACCCGCGCTACCTCTTCCTGAACGAGACCTACGAGGAGGCCCTCGAGCGGCTGCTCTTCGCGGTCGAGGAGATGGAGCTCGCCCTCCTCACCGGCGAGGTGGGCTCGGGCAAGACCCTGCTCACCCGCGCGCTCGCGGACCGCCTGGGCGACCGGTGCGAGGTCGGGATGATCCTGAACCCGCGGCTCTCGCCGCGGCAGTTCCTGCGGGCGGTGGCGAAGGAGCTCGGGGTAAAGGAGCCGCGCTTCCACTCGAACGACCTCCTCGAGCAGGTCCACGACCGCCTCCTGGAGCTCGACGCCGAGGGCCGCGCGGCGCTCCTGATCGTGGACGAGGCGCACCTCATCCCGGGCCGGCCCACGTTCGAGGAGATCCGCCTCCTCACCAACTTCCAGCTCGACGACCGCAACCTGGTGGCGATCGTGCTGGTGGGACAGCCGGAGCTGCGCGAGCGGCTGCGCCACCGCGCGTACCGGGCGCTCACCCAGCGGATCGGCGTGTCCTTCGACCTCGTGCCGCTCGCCGCCGAGGACACGCGCGACTACCTGGCCCACCGGCTGGCGGTGGCGGGGGGGCGGCCCCTCTTCACCGAGGAGGCGGTGGCCCGGCTGCACGCGGCGTCCGGCGGCGTCCCCCGCGTCCTCAACCAGCTCGCGACGCAGGCGCTCCTCGAGGGCATGGCACGCGGGGCGACGCAGGTGGACGGCTCGGTGGCCGGGGCGGTGGTGGCGGACACGGGTTTCGACTTCGTCCCCGCGGGGGCGCGAGGGTAGACGACATGGGCCGAATGGCCGACGCGCGGAAGAGGGCACGGCGTGGCGATGCCGCCGGCGGGCCAGTGGCCGCGGCGGCGGAACCGCGAGCGGCGGCCGGGCCGCACGAGCCGGCGAAAGCACCCGACGCGGAGCCGGTCTTCGCCGACGAGCGGGGAGGCGTCGTGGCGCCGCCGGCCGCCGGAGCCGTACAGGCCGAGAGGAAGGTCGAGCTGCCGGCCTCGGGTCTGGCCGAGGACATCCTGCGCCAGCTCCAGGCGGAGCGGGCCCCGGCGGAACCCGCGGCCCCCGTCGAGCTGCCGCCCTCGGGCCTCGCCGAGGACGTCCTCGCCGGCGCCGCGGCTCCGGGCGCCCACAGCCTCTCCTTCTTCGCGGCGCCGGTCCAGGACCAGCGCGCGGCCGCGGAGCTCACCGAGCACCTCGCCACCTTCTTCCTCGACCGCGAGGAGTACGGCGTCGACGTGCGGCAGGTGCAGGAGATCCGGCGCGTCACCGAGATCACGGCCGTGCCGCGCGCCCCCGAGTTCATCCGCGGGGTCATCAACCTGCGCGGCCGCATCCTGCCGGTGCTGGACCTCAAGCGGAAGCTGGGGCTGGGGGAGGTCGAGCCCGGGCGCGCCACCCGCATCGTCGTGGTGCGGGTGAAGGAGCGCCTCCTCGGATTGATGGTGGACGGAGCGTCGCAGGTGCTGAAGGTCGCAGTCTCGCGCATCGAGCCCCCCCCGGAAGAGGTGGTCGAGAAGGGCGGCGACTACATCCGGGGCGTCGCCAAGCTCGACGACCGGCTGATCATCCTCGTCGACCTCGAGCGGCTGCTCGCGCACGAGCTGCGCGCGGCGGGCGACCCCGCCGCCCGCACCGCCCTGGGACCGGACGGGGTCTCGTAGAAGGAGTCCACGATGGCCATCAACACCAAGTCGATCCGCGCGAAGTTCCTCCTTCTCCTCACGCTCACCGCGGTGGTGATCACGGGCGTCTCCATGATCTACGACCTCGTCGCGGGCGGGGCCGTCATCCGGGGCCAGATCGTCAAGCGCGGGCGCTACGTCGCGAGCAACCTCGCCTTCAACGCGAAGTACGGCGTCCTCACCGAGGACCGTCCGCTCCTGACCCAGTTCCTCGAGGGCGCGGTGGCGCCGGGCGGCGAGGGCGAGCGCTCCGACGTGGTGGGTGCCTTGATCCGCGACGCGAAGGGAAGCATCCTGGCCCAGACCGGCAAGGCCATCCGCGACCTGCCGGGGGCGCTCCCGGCCGCGCTCGAGGAGCGGGAAGCGCTCACCACCGAGGGTGAGCCGGTGCTCCTCTTCCGTGCCCCCGTGACGAGCTCGAGCGGCGGCTCGGCAATGGGCGAGGAGCTCGGCGCTGCCCCTGCCGCGCGCACGGAGGCCGTGAAGGGCGGGGTGGAGGTGGCGATCAGCCAGTCCGCGCTGCGGGAGGTGCAGCGTCGGCGTGTCGTCGAGGCCCTGCTGCTCGCAGGGATGGTGATCGGCGTCGGCTTCGTGATGGGCTGGGTAGTGATCGGTCGCTGGCTCAAGCCCCTGCAGACGATGGCGCTGGCGTCGGAGCAGGTCGCGAAGGGGGACCTCCTCGTGCGCCTCGAGGGGGAGAGCGAGGACGAGGTGGGAAGCCTCGGCCGCAGCCTGAACGAGATGGTGGCCAACCTGCGCCGGGTGGTGGACAACATCCAGGAGGCCTCGGTCCAGGTGGCCTCCTCGGCCGGCCAGATCTCCGCCAACGCGCGCCTCATCATGCAGGGCGCCTCGGGGCAGGCCCAGGCGGCCGAGGAGACGTCGACCTCGATGGAGGAGATGGCGGCCTCCATCCAGACGGTGGCGGGCAGCGCGCAGGGCCTGGCCAGCTACGTGGAGGAGACCTCCAGCTCCATCACCGAGATGGGCGCCTCGATCGAGGAGGTGGCCCGCTCGGGCGGGACGCTCGCCCAGACCGTCACCGAGGCCTCGGCCACCATCGAGCAGATGACGGTGTCGATCGACCAGATGGCGCGCGACCTGGAGAGCCTGGCCGGGACGGTGAACGAGACCACGGCCACCGTCGAGGAGATGGCCGCCTTCATCGCCTCGGTCGCGCAGAACGCCGAGTCGCTCGGCGAGGCGGCCTCGCGGGCGAGCGCCACCGTCTCCGGCATGGCGGGGGCGGTCACCGACGTGGCCAAGATCGCCTCCGAGGCCGATCGCATCAGCGCACGCGCCTCCGAGGACGCGAGGACGGGCGGCGAGGCGGTGGCCCGCACCGTGGACGGCATGAAGGCCATCTCCGAGAACATGGAGAACACCGCCCGCGTGATCAACGGTCTCGGCAAGCGCTCCCAGGAGATCGGGCGCATCCTCGAGGTGATCGAGGAGATCGCCGACCAGACGAACCTGCTCGCGCTCAACGCCGCCATCGAGGCGGCGCGGGCGGGCGAAGCCGGCCGCGGGTTCGCGGTGGTCGCCGACGAGGTCAGGAAGCTCGCCGAGCGCTCGGTGGAGGCGGCCAAGGAGATCGGGGAGGTCGTGGGCAAGGTGCAGCAGGAGACGACCGACGCGGTCGAGGTCGCTCGCTCGGGCGCCTCGGAGGCCAAGCAGGGGATCGCCCTCGCGGACAAGGCGGGGGCGGCGCTCAGGAACATCATCGAGTCGGTCTCGCGCTCGAGCGAGCTCATGGGCCAGATCGCGGACGCGACCGGCAAGCAGTCGCAGGCCTCGTCCGAGGTGCTCGACACCGTGTCCCGCATGAACTCCGCCACCTCGCAGGTGACCCAGTCGGTGCGCGAGCAGGCGGAGGGCTCCAAGCAGATCCGGGCGGCCATGGAGAACATCAAGAAGGTCATGGCCCAGGCCGCGTACTCGACCCGCGAGCAGGCGGCGGGCGGCCGCCAGGTGCGCCTCGCCGTCGAGAACATCAACAAGATCGCCTCGCAGGTGGGGGTCGCCACTCGCGAGCAGGCGGAGGGCAGCCGCCAGATCATCAACGCGGTCGAGCGCATGAACGACATGACCCAGCAGGTCTCGCACGCCACCGCCGAGCAGAAGAAGGGCGGCGAGCTGGTGGTGAAGGCCATGGAGAACATCTCGGAGATCGCCCGCGACAACCTGGCCACCGTCCAGGAGATGTCGAAGGCCTCCGCCAACCTCGCCCAGCAGGCGGAGAACCTCGCCCGGCTCGTGTCGGTGTTCAAGGTGCAGTGATGTTGCACCTCCCGGAGCTCCAGTCGGTGAGCTCCGGGAGGCCGCAATCTCGTCCGAGTCGTGAGGAGTGCCCTTGAAGTGAGCCCAGAACCCCCCGGGACGATCGGCGGATTCCTCGTCGCCCGGCAGGACCGGAGCTCCTCGGAATGACAGACGTGACCCGCGCTCTCGACACCTTGCGCCACGGCGAGGAGCCCGCCCGCCGGCAGACGGTGGCGGAGCTCGGCTCCTCCCCCCGCCCGGAGGCGATCGCCCCGCTGCTCGTCGCGGTGGGCGACGAGAGCTGGGCGGTGCGCCAGGCCGCGGTCGAGGCCCTCGCCGGCTTTCCCCCCGGCGCCCTCCTCCCCGTCCTCGAGGCGTCGCTGCGGGACGGCGACGACGCGGGCTCACGCAACGCGGCCATGGAGATCTACGTGCGGCTCGGCTCCTCCGCCACCGCCCCGCTCCTGGCCTTCCTCTCCGACCCCGACGAGGAGGTGCGTCTCTTCGCCGCGGTGATGCTCGGCTCGGTGAAGGCGGCCGCCGCCGTCCCTCCCCTGGTGCAGGCCCTCTCCGACCGGGACGTCAACGTGCGTCACGCGGCCGCGACCAGCCTCGGGCAGATCGGCTCGCCGGAGGCCGTGCCCCGGCTCGTCGACGCGCTCGGCGGCGAGCCGTGGCTGCAGTACTCCGCCCTGCACGCCCTCGGCGAGATCGGCGACGCGCGGGCGGCGCCGGCGCTCCTCTCCCTCCTCGACGACGAGATGCTGCGCTTGCCCGCCCTCGAGGCCCTCGGCCGGCTGGCCGGGCGCGAGGCGCTCGCCCGCATCGCCCCCCACCTCCTCGACCCCGACCCCGCCGTGCGCAACGCCGCGATCCGTGCGGTGGTCGAGATCGAGCAGCGGGCGACCGCGTCCGGCGAGAGCCTCGACCCCGACGTGCAGGCCGCGCTGAAGCGCGAGGACCTCGTGACCCACCTCGTCGGGATGCTGGCCGACGAGGACGCCCGCAATCGCCGTACCGCCGCCGTCACGCTGGGCTGGCTCCGCGAGGGACGGGCCTCGGCGCCGCTCCTCGAGCTCCTCGGGGACGCCGCCGTCCGCGAGTTCGCGAGCCACGCGCTCGTCTCGATCGGCTACCGGGAGCCTCTGGCCTGGGCACGGGGGCTCGCCCACCCCGACGACGCGGTGCGGCTGGGGGCCGTGCGGTGCCTGGCCTGGATAGCCCCTCCCGAGGGCACGGCGCTCGTGGCGCCGCTCATCCACGACCCGGCGGCCGAGGTGCGGGCCGAGGCGGCGGCGGCCGTCGGCCGGCTGGGCGACGAGGACGCGCCGATGCTGCTCTTCGAGCTGCTCGGCGACGAGAGCGAGCTCATCCAGGAAAGTGCCATGGACGCGCTCTCGCGGATCAGCCCCGAGCGCGTCCGCCCGCTGCTCGTCCAGGCGCTCGCCGGCGATGACCCCGACGCACGGGTGCGGGCGGCGCAGACCCTCGGCCTGCTGCGCGACCCCGAAGCCGTGCCCGCCCTCGTGGCGGCGGCGCGGGACGGGCGGGAGGCGCTGCGCGCGGCGGCGGTGCAGGCTCTCGGCGAGCTCGGGACCCCCGGGGTCCTCGACGTCCTGCGAGCGGCTCTCGCCGACGCGAGCTCGATCGTGAGGCAGCAGGCAGTGCTGGCCTTCGGCCGCCTGGGCGAGCCGGAGTCGGCGCCGCTCCTCCTGCCCCTCCTGGCCGAGGAGGACCCGCGCCTGCGCTTCGCCGCGGTGCGCGCCCTCGGGCAGATCAGGAACCCCGACGCGGTCGCGCACCTGCTGCCGCTCGTCGCCGAGCCGCGCAAGGAGATCCGCTTCGCGGCGGTGGAAGCGCTCGGCCAGATCCGGGCTCCCTCGGCGGTCCGCCCCCTGGTGGACGTCCTGCGCGACGCCGACCGCAACCTGCGGCGCGCCGCCGCGGAGAGCCTGGGCGAGATCGGCGACCCGCAGGCGGCGGCCGCCTTGCTCGTGGCGCTCGACGACGAGCACTGGAGCGTGCGCTGTGCCGCCGCCTCGGCCCTCGGCCGCATCGGGAGCCCGAAGGCCGTCGCCGCCCTCGTCGCGCGCGTGGACGACCCCGACGCCACGGTCCGCCGCGCCGCGGTGGGCGCGCTCGGGGAGATCCGCGGCGCGCGCGGGGCCGGGCGCCTCCTCGGCGCCCTCGCCGATCCGGGCCTGCAGGCGGCCGCCCTCGAGGCGCTGCGCCGCCTCGGCGCCGCCGCCCTCCCCGAGATGGAGCGAGCCTTCGCCGCGGGAGCGCTGGACTCCCCTCTGCGCCGGCTGCTCGTCGATCTCGCCGGCCGGCTCTCGGATCCGTCCGCCCGGCGCCTGCTCCTCGCCGGGCTCGACGACCCGAGCCCCGCCGTGCGGGCGGAGGCCGCGGCGGCGCTCGGCGACGGGGGCTTCCGGGAGGCGCTGCGGCCGCTCCTCGAGAAGAAGGCCGGCGACCCCTCGCCGGAGGTCCGCCAGGCCGCCGCCAGCGCCCTGCGGAAGCTGCAGCCCCGGTGAGTCCCCAGCACCCCGACCACGACGCCGAGCTCTCCGAAGAGGAGTTCCGGCTCCTCCGCGACTTCATCCACGAGCGCTTCGGCCTCTACTTCGACGAGCCGCAGCGGGGGAGCCTGCGGACCCGGCTCGCCCCGCGCCTCGCCCTCCTCGGCCTCCTCTCGTTCGAGGACTACTATCGCTACCTGCGCTTCGCCCCCGAGCGGGCCGAGGAGGAGCAGCGAATGGTGAGCCACCTCACCAACAACGAGACCTACTTCTTCCGCGAGCAGCCGCAGCTCAACATCTTCTCCGGCCACGTCCTGCGCGCGATCAAGGAGCGCAAGGCGAAGACCGGCGAGAAGCGGCTCCACGCGCTCTCCGCCGGCTGCTCGACCGGGGAGGAGCCGCTCACCCTCGGCATCATCCTCTTCGACAGCGGCCAGTTCTTCTGGGGCTGGGACGTGCGGGTCACCGGGCTCGACGTGGACGAGGCCGCGCTCGACAAGGCCCGCCGCGGCGTCTACCACCAGAACTCGCTCCGCGCCCTGTCACCCGCGGTGCTCGAGCGGCACTTCGCCAAGGCCGGGGCGGGGGTCCGGGTGAAAGAGGCGGGGCGCAAGGCCGTCTCCTTCCAGGCGGGCAACCTCCTCGACCCCCGGAGCTACGACGGCCTGGCGCCCCTCGATGTCGTCTTCTGCCGGAACGTCCTCATCTACTTCTCGGACGGGGCGGTGCAGCGGGCGGTGAGCCTCTTCCACCAGGCGCTCGCCCCCGGCGGCTACCTCTTCCTCGGCCACGCCGAGTCGCTCGCCCGCGTGTCGAGCGGCTTCGTACCCATACGCTTCCAGGGAGCGATCGTGTACCAGAAGCCGGAGGAGCCCCCCTCGTGACCGGAAAGGGCCGCATACGCGTCCTCGTGGTGGACGACTCGGCGTTCGTCCGCAAGGCCATCGAGCGGATGCTGGGGACGGTGGACGACATCGAGGTGGTCGGCTTCGCCGCCGACGGCGAGGAGGGCCTCGCGAAGGCCCGCGAGCTGCACCCCGACGTCGTGACCCTCGACGTCAGGATGCCGCGCCTCGGCGGCCTCGAGACCCTCGAGCGGCTGATGGCCGAGCAGCCGGTGCCCGTCCTGCTCATGTCCACCCTCACCCAGGAGGGGGCGGAGGTTACGCTGCGCGGGCTCGAGCTCGGGGCCATGGACTTCGTCGACAAGTCGTCCGTGCAGCCGATGAGCATGCTGAGCCTCGCGGAGGAGCTCGTCGCCAAGGTCCGCGCCCTCGGGAGCGCCCGGGCGCGGGTCCGCCCGACGCTGGCCCGGGCCGGCGGAGGCGAGGCCCGCGGCGTGTCGCGCGCCGAGTGTGTCGTGATCGCCGCTTCCACCGGCGGTCCCGCCGCCATCCAGGCCGTGGTGTCCGGCCTGCCGGCCAGCTTCCCGGCCGCAATCCTCGTCGTCCAGCACATCCCGCGCGGCTTCACGAAGTCCCTCTCCGAGAGGCTCGACGCCCGCAGCGCCATCCCGGTGCGCGAGGCCAAGGACGGCGAGGTCGTCGAGCGCGGCGCGATCCTCGTCGCCCCCGCGGGCATTCACACGAAGCTCACTCGCCGGAAGGGTCTCGTGGAGATCGCCCTCGACGAAGAGCCGCGCGATTCGCTCCACCGCCCGTCGGCGGACGTGCTCATGGCCTCGGCGGCGGGAGTGTACGGCCCCCATGCCCTGGGCGTCGTCCTGACCGGGATGGGCGCGGACGGCACCGAGGGCCTGCGCGCGATCCGGGGGAAAGGGGGCCTGACCCTCGCCGAGAGCGAGGAGACCTGCGTGATATACGGCATGCCCAAGGCGGCGATCGAGGCGGGGGTCGTCCACCGCGCCATCCCCATCGAACGCGTGGCCGGGGAGATCCTGGCCGCGGTGTAAAATCCGCGAGGAGACGCGCTTGGCCCTTCAAGGCAACCTCGAGGACCTTCCCCTCCTCGACATCATCCAGATCGTCTCGTTCAGCAAGAAGACGGGATACCTGTCGATCGAGATGGAGGGGGGCGACGGGGCGATCGTCTTCTACCAGGGCCTCGTGGTGGCCGCCTTCACCGGCACCTCGCCGCCCCCCGACCCCCGCCTCGGCTCGTTGCCGCGGGAGCCGCGCGAGAGGGCGGTCCGTGGCCGCATCGGCTTCGCGCTCGAGCATCTCGCGCGCCTGCGGGAGGGCGCCTTCGGCTTCGAGCTGACCGACGACGTGCCGGCCGCCGTCGGCAGCCGTGACATCCGGCTGGAGACGCTCGCGCGAGGGATCAACCCGCAGGAGCTGCTGCTCGACCTCGCGCAGGGCCTCGACGACGACCGCGCGCTGTCGACCGCGGCGGTCGAGGCCTCGTTCGCGGCGCCGGTGGAGGAGGTCGCCGCCGAAGAGCCGATCGTGCCGGCCGAGGCACTACCCTCGGACCTCGAGGCGGCGCAGGCCGCGGAAGCGGCTTTCAAGGCGGCCGGGGCGGTCCCGTCGCAGTGGCAGGCGACGCCGCCCAATCAGCCCGGCCCGGACACGCGCCCCCTGCCCCGCGTCGTCCTGCCCGGCCCTCCGGGAGGGGCCGCTCCCGCTGGCCCGGTCGAGCTGCCCCCGGCGGCGCCGGCCGAGGTGCTCACCATCCTCCTCGTCGACGACGAGTCGGACGTGCGGCAGATCCTCGGCCGGGAGTTCGCGGCCGCAGGCTTCCACGTCGTCGAGGCGGGGGACCCGGAGGAGGCGGCCAAAGCCGCCGGGAAGCTCCGGACCGGGAAAGCGCCGTTCGTCCTCGTCACCGATCTCGGCATGCCGGCCTCGGGCGGGGCGTCGTTCCAGGGGGGCTTCGAGGTGGTGAAGCGCCTCTGGAAGATGAACCTCCGGCCGCCGGTGGTGATGATGACGGAGAGCCTCAGCCAGTCCCTCCGCCTGCGCGCGCGGCAGATGGGCGTCCAGGCCTTCGTCTTCAAGCCGACCCTCAGCAAGCTCAACGCGCGGCAGTACGAAGCCGACCTGTCGGCCTTCGCCGCGAAGCTCGTGGCCGACGTCCTGCCACGACTGGCCGAGGCGGCCACCGCGCGCAAGGCCGTGCCCGCGCGGAAGGGGGCCACCGAGGGCACCCCCGCGGCGGGGCCGCCCGCCGAGGACGCGGCCCGGCCCTTCGAGTTCCTGAAGCGCCGGCTCGTGGAGCTGCGGCAGGGCGGCGACGCCAACCAGATCGCCGTCCTCGTCATGAAGGTGGCACGGGAGTTCTTCGAGCGCGCCGTCCTGTTCGTCGTCAAGCACGAGGAGGCCCGCGGCCTCGGCGGCTTCGGGCTCGCGCCGCGGGAGGAGACGCTCAACCTCCTCGCGCGGCAGGTCACGATCCCGCTCGGCGAGGACTCGGTCTTTCGCGACGTGACCCGGGACCGGAGGGCCTTCGCCGGTCCGCCGCCCCCGGACCGGTGGCTGGGGCACCTCCTGGGACGGATCGGTCGCTTCCAGTCGCGCGGCATCGTCATCCTGCCGCTCGTCGCCCACCGCGAGACGATCGCGATCCTCTTCGGCGACAACCCCGAGACGGGGCGGGACCCGGCCGGGCTCGAGGCGCTCGAGGTCTTCGTGCAGCAGGCCGGCATCGCCCTCGAGAACGTCTTCCTGCAGAGGAAGCTCGACACGATCGGGGAGAAGGACCGGGCCCCGCTGCTGTAGAATCCGACCGAGGTCCAAGCCAATGTCCACAGACGATCTTTCCCGGAAGGGCCAGGACATCCTCCAGATCGTCGCCAAGGCCAAGGAGTTCACCGAGGACCTGCTGAAGGAGAACGAGCGTCTCCGCTTCAAGATCGCCTCGCTCGAGGCCTCGGGCGGAGCCCAGGCCGCGGACGAGCGGGTCCAGGCGCTGCAGAAGCGGGTCCGGGAGCTCGAGGAGAAGCTGGCCGAGATCCAGGCGCGTTTCCGCAAGGTCGAGGAGGAGAACAAGGAGTTCGCCGACCGCTACATCGAGATCGAGGAGCAGAACAACAACCTGGCCAACCTCTACGTCGCCTCGTACCAGCTCCACTCGACCCTCGACTTCAAGGAGGTCGTACGCATCGTCCAGGAGATCGTGATCAACCTCATCGGCGCCGAGGTCTTCCACGTGCTCATGGTGAGCGAGAAGAGCGGGCAGCTCGAAGTGGAGGCCTCCGAGGGCCAGACCCCGGAGCGGACCGCGATCCCGCTCGGGGACGGCACGATCGGCAAGGCGGCCCAGAGCGGCGAGAACTACTTTGCCGAGTCGGTGGCTCGAAAGGACCCCTCGCCCTTCGAGCAGCCCATCGCGGTCATCCCCCTGAAGATCAAGGACTCGACGATCGGCGTCATCTCGATCAACAAGCTGCTCGTCCAGAAGACCCAGTTCACCTCGATGGACTACGAGCTCTTCACCCTCCTCGCCGGCCACGCCGCGACCGCCGTCTTCTCGGCCAAGCTCTACTCGACCTCGACCCGGAAGCTCTCGACGCTGCAGGGCTTCCTGGACATGCTGAAGCAGAAGTGACCCGTTGAGCCTGCGAACGCAGGCTCAACGGGTCATCCCGAGCGCTCGTTCCGGCCGTGGCGCGAGGGATCCGCCCATTGGTCATGCCAAGCGCCCAGGCGCCGGCCTCTTGACGAGGTAGCTACTAGTAGCTACGATAGGAGTGTGAGAGCAGTTGGCGTCAAGGTCCTGAAGAACAAGCTCAGCGAGTACGTGCGCCTGGCGGAGGGAGGCGAGACGGTGCTCGTCACCGACCGGGACCGCGTGGTCGCGGAGCTCGGCCCTCCACGGCCCGGCCGCGCGGCCGTGCTGGCGGACGCCCTTCTCGCCGAGGCCGTACGAGAGGGCTGGATGACCGCGCCGCTGATCGTCGCCGAGGGGCCGCCACCCCGCCTGCCGGTCGCGGGCTGGAATGAGCTGGCACGGGAGCTCGACGCCGACCGCGGGGACCGGTGACCTACCTCGATACGTCGGTCGCGCTGGCTCACCTGCTGGCCGAGGATCGCCACCCGCCGGACACGCTCTGGTCGAAGCCACTCGTGGCCAGTCGGCTCCTCGAGTACGAGCTGTGGACTCGGCTGAACGGTCGCGGTCTCGCCGAGACGCACGGCGAAGCCGCACGCCGCCTCCTCGAACGGCTCGCTCTCCTGGAGCTGGCGCCGAGTATCCTCGCACGGGCCCTCGAGCCTTTCCCGGCGCCGGTGCGAACACTCGACGCCCTGCACCTCGCGTCGATCGAGTTTCTCCGGTCTCGAGGCCAGAAGGTGGAGCTTGCGAGCTACGACGATCGCCTGATCGACGCCGCCCGCCGTCTCGGCATCCCGATCGCCGCGCTCTGAGCTACAGCCGGCTGCGCGTGTTTCCTCACGCGGGGCGCGCCCCCGTCAGGGCCAGCGGCAGAGAGCCAGATGGCGGCTCGCGAGCAGCTCCGCGCCCAGCCTGAGGGCGACCGGTTGGCGAGACCTGCCGCCCGGGAGGATCTCTGCGCTCCGCCTGACCGCCCCTATAATCGAAGGAGGAGGTTCCTCCTCATGTCCCAGCCCCGGACCCTCGGAGAGCTGAGGGTGTCCCGTCCCGCCGAGCGCGTCCCGGTCAGGGAGGAGATGCGCCGCAACCTGCTGCGCAAGCTCCAGGCGCGCGAGCCGATCTTCCCGGGCATCATCGGCTACGACGAATCGGTCGTCCCCCAGCTCGTCAACGCGGTCCTGTCGAAGCACAACATGATCCTGCTCGGGCTGCGGGGGCAGGCCAAGAGCCGGATCCTGCGGAGCCTCACCAGCCTCCTCGACGCGGCCGCCCCCGTGATCGCCGGGTGCGAGATCAACGACGACCCGTTCCGGCCCCTGTGCAAGCGCTGCCGCGACCTCGTCGCCGAGAAAGGCGACGCGACACCGGTGGCGTGGCTGGCCCCAGGCCAGCGCTACGTCGAGAAGCTCGCCACGCCGGACGTGACGATCGCCGACATCATCGGCGACGTGGACCCGATCCGCGCCGCCCGGGGCGGCTTCGACCTCGCCAGCGAGCTGACCATGCACTACGGCCTGCTGCCGCGGACGCACCGGGGGATCTTCGCCCTCAACGAGCTGCCCGACCTCGCCGGGCGCATCCAGGTGGGGCTCTTCAACATCCTCCAGGAGGGGGACGTCCAGATCAAGGGCTACCCGGTGCGGCTGCCCATCGACGTCTCGATGGTCTTCACCGCGAACCCCGAGGACTACACCGCGCGCGGGAAGATCATCACGCCCCTCAAGGACCGGATCGGCAGCGAGATCCGGACCCACTACCCGACGACGCTGGAGCACGGGGTGGCGATCACCGCCCAGGAGGCCTGGACGGACCGCGAGGCCAACCTCGTCATCCCCCGCTACGTGCGCGAGGTGGTCGAGGGCATCGCCTTCGCCGCCCGTCGCGACAAGAAGATCGACCGGAGGAGCGGGGTCTCGCAGCGCCTGCCCATCTCCGCCCTCGAGAACGCGGTGAGCAACGCCGAGCGGCGTGCGCTCCTCGCCGGCGAGTCGCCGATCGTGCCCCGGATCTCCGACGTCTACGCCTCGTTGCCCTCGCTGACCGGGAAGTTCGAGCTGGAGTACGAGGGGGAGCTGCTGGGCGCGGAGAACGTGGCCCGTGAGCTGATCCGCGAGGCGGTGGGGGAGGTGTTCTCCACCTACCTCGGCTCGGTCGGCTTCCGGGAGGTGGTCCGCTTCTTCGAGGAGGGCGGCACGCTGCGGATCCGCGAGGGGTCTTCCTCCGAGGAGGTGCTGGGCCAGCTCCAGCGCGTGCCGGAGGCGCTGGCGGAGATCGAGGCCCTCGGGGTGAAGGCGGGGGACCCCGCGCCGCTCCTGGCCGCGGCCGGAGAGTTCGTGCTGGAGGGTCTCTGGGCCCAGAAGAAGATCGGCCGCAGCGACGACCGGGGCTTCGTGGCTCCCGAGCGCCGGGGCGACGCGGAGCTGGACCTCGAGCGCCTGGAACGGCTGCGCAAGCTGAAGAAGCAGGTGAACTGACCGTGGCCGTCGTCCGCTACCACCGCTACGTCGGCGAGCTCTGGGACGACCTGAACCTCGAGGACCTCCTCGACGAGCTCTCCGACTTCTTCCTGCAGAGCGGCTTCGGGCGCGAGATGGAGGACTGGGGCGGCGACGACCTCCAGGCGCTCCACGACGCCATCCTCGAGGCCCTGCTCCGCCGGGGGCTCCTCTCGCCGGAGGAGCTCGAGAAGCTGATGGCCGACCAGGACGCCCTCGACCACTTCCTGCAGAAGACCGTCGAGCGGCTGGTGCGCGAGGGCTACCTCCGGGCGAGCGAGGGCCAGCCCTTCAACGACCCGACGGGCGGACGCGAGGGACCGCCGGGCCCCCCCGTCAAGTTCGAGCTCACCGAGAAGACCGTGGACTTCCTGGGTTACCGGGCGCTGCGCGACGTGCTCGGCTCGGTGGGCAAGGCCTCCTTCGGCCGTCACGATACGCGCGACCTCGCCACGGGGATCGAGGCCTCGGGCCCCTCGAAGGACTGGGAGTTCGGGGACACGATGAACCTCGACGTCTCCGGCACCCTCCTGAACGCGCTCGCCCGCGAGGGCCTCCGGGTCCCGCTCGACGTGGACTACGCCGACCTGCAGGTCCGGCAGGCCGAGTACCAGTCGTCGTGCGCCACGGTGGTGATGCTGGACTGCTCGCACAGCATGATCCTCTACGGCGAGGACCGCTTCACCCCGGCCAAGAAGGTCGCTCTCGCGCTCTCGCACCTGCTGCGCACGCAGTACCCCGGCGACAGCCTGAACCTCGTGCTCTTCCACGACTCCGCGGAGGAGGTCCCGGTCTCGCAGCTCGCGCGCGTGCGGGTGGGGCCGCACTACACGAACACCCGCGAGGGCCTGCGCCTCGCCCAGCGCATCCTGGGCCGCCAGCGCAAGGACATGAAGCAGATCGTGATGATCACGGACGGCAAGCCCTCCGCCCTCACCGAGGCGGACGGGCGGATCTACCGCAACCCCTTCGGCCTCGACCCGCGTGTCGTCGCCCTGACCCTGAAGGAAGTCGCCAACTGCCGGCGCAAGGGGATCCTGATCAACACGTTCATGCTGGCGCGCGACCGCGAGCTGGTGGCTTTCGTCAAGAAGGTCACGGAGATGTGCCGCGGCAAGGCCTACTTCACCAGTCCCTGGAGCCTGGGCCAGTACGTCCTCATGGACTATATGAACAAGAAGGTCAAGAAGGTCCATTGAGACGGCCGGGCCTTTCGGGGATGATCGCGGCTTCCAGCTGCGGCTCCTGGCCCCGGGTGTCGCACCGGCTGCGCCTCTTGGGCTTCCTGGGTCTCCTCGCCGCGTGCGGGACTCCGCTCCGTGTCGTTCCGGCGGGGCCGATACGGGTGGGCCTCTACGCCGCCCCCCTGTCCCTCGACCCGCATCTCGAGAACGAGTTCCTCACCTCGGGCATCCTGGCCAACGCCTTCGAGGGCCTGACGAGCCTCGACGCCAACATGCGCGCGGAGCCGGCGCTCGCCGTCTCCTGGGACACCCCCGGCCCCACGACCTGGCGGTTCCGGCTGCGGCACGCCGTCCGCTTCCAGGACGGGCGACCGCTCGCCGCCGCCGACGTCGTATGGAGCCTCGACCGCGCGCGCCACCACCCCCGCAGCGCCGTCGCGCACTACCTCGCGGACGTGGTCTCGGTGGGCGCCCCCGCCGCCGATGTCGTCGAGATCCGGACCCAGGCGTCCACGTCGCTTCTCCTGACCCGCCTCGCCTTCGTCGGCATCGTCCCCCGCGGTTCCCCGGACGAGATCCGGGCGCCGGTGGGCACGGGGCCGTATCGGCTGGATCCGGCCGGCCTGCCCGAGGAGGCGACCCTGCGGCGCTCCGGCGTCTACTGGGGCCGGCGGCCGCCCGAGCCGATCGTCCGCCTGCGCGTGGTGCGCGAGCCGGCCCGCACGAGGGCGATGCTGGTGGCGGGCGAGCTCGATCTGGCCCTCAGCCTCGCGCCCGAGGAAGCGGACCGGATGCGCTCGGAGGCTTGCTGCCGCGTGGTGGCGCAGCCAGCGGTCGTGGTCGAGGCGCTCCTCGTGCGCGTGGACCGCCCGCCGTTCAGCGACCTGCGTGTGCGGCGCGCCCTCCACCTCGCCCTCGACCGCCGGGCTCTCGTGGATCGAGAACTCCGAGGCTGGGGAGAGCCGGCCAGCCAGCTCGCGAGCCCCGGGACGGTGGGGTTTGCCCCCGGCCTGCGCGCTCCTGCCCGCGACGTCTCCGAAGCGCGCCGCCTGCTCACGGAGGCTGGCCATCCCCACGGCCTCTCCCTGACCCTCGAGTACCGCGAGGACCGGACGTGCGACGAGATCCGGCGCCAGCTCGCCGAGGCGGGCATCGCCCTCACCCTCCAGCCCCGCCCGTGGGGCGAGGTCCTCGGCCGCCTGAGGTCGGGGGAGGTGCAGCTCTACTACGGCGCCTACGTCGCCGACACGGGTGACGCCGGGGACATCCTCGACTCGGCCGTCCACACGGCGGACGCGGCGGCCGGGCTGGGCGTCGACAACCACTCCGGCTACTCCAGCCCCGAGGTGGACCGGCTGCTGTCCGAGGCGCGCACCGCCCCCACCCCCGTCGACCGCCGCCAGGCCCTGCAGCGAGCCATGGAGCGGGTGATGGCCGATCTTCCCATGGTGCCCCTGGTCGTCCCTTACGACCTCTACGCCGCGCGCCGCGGCATCGCCTGGACGCCCCGGCTCGACGGCCGCATCCTCGCGGCCGACCTGGCGCGCGAGCCGCGGAGGGCGCCGTGAGATCGGCGGTGCGGAGCCTCCAGACACGCCTCGCGACGGTCCTCGCCGCGCTCGTGGCCCTCCTGCTGCTCGCGAACGCGGCCTGGCTGGTGATGAGCGCCCGACAGCGCATGCTCGAACGCCTCGAGACGAGCGCCTCGCTCTTCGCGTCCCTCGCCACGGGCCCGATCTGCTCGGCCTACGACGCCTACTTCGAGTCCGGCTACTTCAAGTTCCGCCAGGTCGTGCACGACCTGCTCGCGGCCGCCCCGGACGTCACGCGGGCCGAGATCGTGGACGTCGAGGGGCGTATCCTCTTCGACTCGAGCCGCCTCGACGACGTCACGCCGGCGGCGACACCCACCGGCCGCCTCGACCCCGAGCGCCTCGAGGCGGCGCGGCGACTGGAGCCGACGACGCGGCGAGGAAGGGACGCCGCCGGGGCCACCCTCGAGATCGTGAGCCCGTGGGTCGAGGACTGGGGCCGGCACCGTCTCTCCGTCGTGTACCACGTGAGCTACGCGAAGGTGCGGGAGGAGTACCACCGCTACGCGCGGGCGACCCTGGCCTTCACCGCGGCGTCGATCCTCGCCGCCGCCTTCGTCGGTCTCGTCCTCGCCCGCCGGCTCACCCGGCCCCTCGCCGGGCTCACCGCCGGCGCGCGCGAGATCGCCGAGGGCCGCTTCGGCCGCCGGCTCGACGTGCGCACCGGCGACGAGCTGCAGACGGTCGCCGAGGCCTTCAACGAGATGGCGGAGCGGCTGGAGGCGACCCGCGCCGAGCGCGAGCGGCTCATCGGCGAGCTGGAGCGCCGCAACGCCGAGCTCGAGCGCTTCACCTACACCGTCTCCCACGACCTCAGGAGCCCGCTCGTGACGGTGCGCGGCTTCGTGGACCTCGTCGAGAAGGACGTCGCGGCCGGCGAGACGGAGCGCGTGGCCGAGGACGTCGCCCGCATCCGCGGCGCCACCTCGACCATGGAGAAGCTGCTCCGCGAGCTGCTCGAGCTGTCGCGCGTCGGGCGGGTGACGAACCCCCCGGAGACGGTCTCCCTGGACGCCCTGGCCCGGGAGGCGGTGGCCCTCCTCCACGAGCGACTCCGTGCCGCGAACGCCCGCGTGGAGGTGCGGCCGGGGCTCCCCTCCGTGCACGGCGACCGCACCCGCCTCCTCGAGGTGTTCCAGAACCTGATCGAGAACGCGGTGAAGTTCCGCAGCGGCCAGGGCGAGCCCGTGGTCGAGGTGGGAAGCCGGCCGGGGGCGGACGGGCCGGTCGTCTACGTGCGCGACAACGGTGTCGGCATCGACCCGCGGTATCACGAGCGCGTCTTCGCCCTCTTCGAGCGGCTCGACCCGCGTGTCGAGGGCACGGGGGTCGGCCTCGCGCTCGTCAAGCGCATCGTCGAGGTCCACGGGGGCCGCGTCTGGGTCGACTCGGAGGGGGCGGGCAAGGGCTCGACGTTCTGCTTCACCCTTCCCGGCATTCTCTGACCCTGCCGGCCTCGCCGCCGGCGCCGAGGCCGACTTGGCGCCCTGCGCGGGAGATGCTACAAGTCTCCGGCAGGGACCGCGGGGGGCAGGGTGGCAGAGCGGAAGGACCTTCAGGTCCTCCTCGTCGAGGACAACCCCGACCACGAAGAGCTGATCCGGAGGGCGTTCGCCGACAACGGCTCGCGGGTCGCGCTCCGGGTGGCCCGCCACGGCGAGGAGGCCCTCGACTACCTCTTCCGCCGTGGCGAATACCAGGACCCGGACAGGAGCCCGCGCCCGAGCCTGATCCTGCTGGATCTGCGCCTGCCCAGGATGGACGGGCTCGAGGTGCTCGCCGAGATCAAGTCCTCGCCGGAGCTGCGCTCCATCCCCACGGTCGTGCTGACGACGTCGGAGTCCGAGCACGACGTGGCGCGGGCGAGCTCCCAGCACGCGAACAGCTACCTGGTGAAACCGGTGGACTTCGCGCGGTTCAAGAAGCTCATCGGCGACGTGGAGGCCTACTGGCTGATCCTGAACCGCCAGCCCGGCGGAGCCGGGCGGACGTAGGCGGTCTGGCGGCCATCCGCTCCCGCGGGGTCACCTGGGGGGCACGGCGGAGGCGATCGGCGCCCCCGGCGCCACGGAGGCGCGCTCGAGGCCGTGGCCGGCCGGGAAGAGGCCGGGGATCGTGACGGGCAGCTTCCCGCCGATCGGCGCCTCGCCGCAGAGCGCGCGCACCGCCGCCGCCTCGGGCGCGTCGCCGAACTCGTAGGTGAGCAGCACCGCGGGCACCTTCGGGGCGATGTCGCCCACGTACGGGCTGCCGAAGGCGACGGCCACGAACGGCTTCGCCGGGTCGGCCGCCAGCTGCTCGATGAACGCGAGCTGGGCCGCCCCGAGGCTCATGCGCCCGCTATAGGCGGCGATCCGGACGTAGGTCGCGGCCACGATCGCGTCCGACCTCCGGGCGAGGGCCCGCAGCAGGTCCATCTCGGCCACGGTCGTCCGGTCGGAGACCTCGACCGCCGTGAGGTCGGCGTAGCGCTTCTTCAGCTCCGGGACGAGCACGCGTCCCGGGGCTCCCTCGCGCCAGCCGCTCGCGTAGTCGATCATCGACAGCAGCAGCACCCGGGTGCTTCCCGGCAGCCGCAGCGGCACCTGGCCGCGGTCGTCCTTCACCAGCGTGATCGCCCTGGCTGCGATCTCCGTAGCCACCGCCTGGCGGGCGCGCCCGCCGAGCCCGGCCGGCACCGCCTCCACGTCCACCGTGCGCGTGCGGTGTAGGCCCAACCGTGCCTTGGCGCGGAGGATACGCTCGACCGAGCGGTCCACCTGCTCGAGCGGGATCGCGCCCCCCTCGACGGCCTCGCGGATGCCGCGCCGAGCGGCCTCGGGGTCGGGCGGGTCGAGGACGACGTCCGCCCCGGCCGCGACCGCCAGGGCCGCCGCCTTCCCCGGCGTGAACGCCTTGGTGATCGCGTGCATCGACATCGAGTCGGTGAACACGAGCCCGTCGAAGCCCAGCTCCTGGCGCAGGAGGCCGGTGAGGATGGGCCGGCTGAGCGTGGCCGGCCTCCCCTCGGTGGGGTCGAGCGCGGGAAGGCGGATGTGCGTGGACATGACGGCGTCGACGCCGGCCGCGATCGCGGCCTTGAACGGGACGAGCTCCACCGCGTCCAGGCGAGCCCGCGGGTGCTCGATGACCGCGAGATCGAGGTGGGTGTCGGTCGCGGTGTCGCCGTGGCCCGGGAAGTGCTTGGCCGTCGCCAGCATCCCGCCCGCCTGGATCCCCCGGAGGTACGCCGTCGCCATCCGGCCCACGAACACGGGGTCCTCTCCGAAG
This sequence comes from uncultured Acidobacteriota bacterium, assembly GCA_963697835.1. Lineage (GTDB taxonomy): Bacteria > Acidobacteriota > Vicinamibacteria > Fen-336 > Fen-336 > DATBSL01. The sequence goes on from CAVOPG010000007.1 coordinate 290,113, forward strand.
GAGCGCACGTTGATGATCGGGTTCATCGGGTTGTTGTTGACGTCGACCACGGGGTAGAAGTCCACGTGGACACCGAGGGCGCGGCCCTCGCCGGCGCTGAGCCGCCCCGCGCGCTCGGCGAGACCCTCGTCCCGGGTGGCGCCGATGGCCATGGCCCGCGGCAGGCGCGTCGCCCCCTCGACGATGTAGCCGGCGCCGCCCTCGAAGTCGGCGGTGACGAGGAGCGGGAGCGGGGAGGCGCGCTGCAGACGGTTGAGGAGGACCGCGATCGCGAGCGGGTCACCCTTGGTGGCGCGCCCGCCCGAGGTGCCGTAGACCGGGTTCAGCAGGACCGGGGGGAGCGCCTCCCCGCCCCCGAAGACGTGGAACCCGCCCACGCGTCCCTCGCGGGCGAGCCGCTCGAGCCTCTCGGCCGCATCGCTGTCGATCGGGGTGTAGACGCCGTTCAGCCCCGGCACCACGAGCTGGGCGACCTTCTCCTCGAGCGTCATCGTCTTGAGGGTCCGGCGGACCCAGGCCTCGGCCCTCGGGTCCATGGCGGGCGCGGCCAGGGTCGCGGAGGTGAGAAGGACGTGCGCGGCGACGAGAAGAAGGGCGGGAGCGGCGGCGGAGAGAAGACCACGGCGCATGGACGGATTCTAATCCGGCCCCGAGCCACGCCCGCGGCGCAATGAGCCGAGCAGGGTCTGATCTCAGGCGTTCGTCATCGACTTCCAATGCCTCAGCCGCTCTGCGATCAACTCGGCGCGTCGCCGATCGTCGCGTCCGTCCAGGATGCTCATGTCCTCAGGATCGGCGCGCAAGTAGACTCCGGACGTCCGCTCGTTGACCTTCGGCTGAGTGTCCGAACGAGTCGTGAAGTACCCGGCCGCGCGATCGGCGGACTCGATTCGGATCTCTCCCGTCCCGTCCAACTGCGGCGCGTTCGGGTGCCGAGGCCGTTCTCCCTTCCAATAGTAGAAGACGCTGGGGGGATCCTTCCTCTCCTTCGCCGCTTCGCTCCAGTATCGCGCTGACAGCGTGCCATCCTCTTGCCATGAGCGTCCGCCCACCTCCAGCGCCCCGCCGCGGTCTCGCGAGATCCGCAGGAGGCTCACCGCCGAAGGCTCCCGGGAGCTGCGCTCCGTCAAGGAAAACTGCCACCAAAGGCCCTCGATGCGGGCGACCCGGCCCTCGTTCTCGATCGCCTTCCGGAGCTTCTGATTGACGGCTCTCATCTCGGTGGCGGTCGTCGCTTCGCCGTACCGTACACACGTGAGACCCAGGAGATCGCTAGGGAGCTTCGAGCCACTCGCATGGAGGATGAAAGTCCGGCGCATTCCGAGGGCGCCACCGAAGAGACCGGCTTCAAAGACCACATTGTCTCGCGGAGAAGCCTGGCCGGATCCCGTGGGATCGGATGCGGGTGGGCTGTTGGTCGTCCAGTCGTCCCGAGCGAACACGAAAGCGGCGAAATCGACTTCATGCACGAGCTCAAGGAGCCGCTCCAGTGTGGTGGTCCCAGGAGTGAATGAAGTCGTCCAGGGCTCTACGTGCGCGACGTCTTCGAGACCGCGGGTCAGCGCCTGCAGCAGCTTCTCTTGCTTTCCTGACGAGCCCAGGAAGATGCGAGGCTTGTCCATCCGTTCCTCCCGACAGCATGTCAGACGGCGCCTTACGGCTCGAACCGCAGCGTGCCGAAGCAGTGGGGCAGGTGGAAGTTGAGCGCGTCCACCGGCGACCACGACGCCCAGTGCGGGTGCGACGTCCGGTCTCCGCACTTGTAGAGGTTGGCGCGCCAGGCCTGACCGGCGATCGGGCCGATCGGCCCGACGTGCTTCTCGAGCAGCTCCTTCGGAATGAAGAACGCCAGATGCCAGTCCACCGGGCCTTCGACCTCGGGCTCCACGACGGGGGGGAGCGACGAGCGGATCGCGACGCGCCGGCCGTCCTCCGGGTTAAGACGCGTGAAGGCGGCGAAGCCATCGGGCGTCCGGCGGTGGTCGGTGACGTGGCTGGCCAGCAGGGTCCCGCCCGCGTTCATCTCGAAGTTCAGGTACCCGCGGCCGGGCTTCGGCTCGAGGAAGACCTCGACGCAGCTGTCCTCGTACACCGGCTCGCCGAAGCGCGTGTGCACGGAGCGGACGTGGCGGTCCTCTACGCGAAAGAGGCCGCAGAGGCCCTGGTCGTCCCAGGCGAGCTTCGCCCTCGTGCGCGGACGATGATCGCTGCCCTCCGGCCGGAAGCAGGCGACCTCGAGCGGAGCCGCCGCGGCCCAGGCCGGGTGCTCCCATCCGTCCTCCAGGCGCGGCCGCGGGCGAGCCGCGTGGACGAGGTGCTCGATCATCCCACGTAGGCGGGAATCCGGGCTCCGCCCCGCGCCTCCGCCAGCGCGAGTCGCACCGCGCCCACCGCTGGTTCCACCTCGAGCCGCCGGACCTGCCCGCGCGGAGCGATGCCCGGGAGCCGCCGCCGCAACTCCTCGGCCAGCCACGGAACCCCGGAGAAGACACCGCCCGCGAGCACGAACTCCACCGCCTCGTCGCGCATCTGCAGCCGCTCGACGACGGAGCGGGCGGCCCGGACGAGCTCGTGCGCGGCCTGCTCCAGGACCTGCGTCGCCGCCTCGTCGCCCTCGTCGCGCGCCTGCTGCACGACCCTCGCCAGCTGGGCAAGGGCGTGGTGCGGCACCTGGCGCTCGTAGATCTCGACCACCAGGTCGGCCGGGCGAGCCACCGCGAAGTGGTTCAGGACGCGGGCGGTGAGCGCAGTGGCGGGGCCCCGGCCGTCCGCGGCGCGGGCCACGGCCCGCAGCGCGTGCCGGCCGATCCAGTAGCCGCCGCCCTCGTCCCCGAGCACGGGGCCCCAGCCCCCGGCGCGCGCCGCCTGGTCGCGACTGTTGCGGCCGTAGGCGACGGACCCCGTCCCGCAGATGATCACGACCCCGGGGGCCTCGCCCACCCCCGCCACCAGCGCGACGAGCGCGTCGCTCACGACCACGACCCGCGTGCCCCCACCGATGCGGTGCATGATGCCGCGCACCACCGCCCCGTCCGCCTCGCGGTCGGCGCCGACCATGCCGAGGCAGATGGCCTGCACGTCGGGCTCGCGGCCGCCCCGGGCCTGGTCCATCACCGTGTGGAGCACCTTCTCGACGCCCAGCTCGCCCTCCGCCTGCAGGCCGGCCCCGCCCGCTCGAGCTTCGCCGAGCACGTTGCCGTCGCCGTCGGCCAGGTAGCCGACCGTCTTCGTACCGCCCGCGTCGATCCCGATGACGTTCATGGAGCGCTCCCCGCCGGCCTATTATCCGTCCGGAGGAGCGCCCGATGCAGACCTGAGCCGGCGGGGCTCTGGCCACGGTCCTCGAGTGAAGGGGCCTTGCCCGCCGTGGGATACTGGGGTGTCGTCGAAGGGAGGCCGCTGATGGCGCGGAGCAACGAGCAGCGGCGCAAGTGGGAGCGGTGCTCTCCCGCCCATCCCGTGCGGGTCGCGGCGGAGACCGAGGGCATCGCCGGTGCGGCCGGCGAGGCGCTGAACGTCTCGAGCGGGGGAGCCTGCCTGGCCCTGCAGACGAGCGACCTCTCGGTGGGCGACGAGGTCATCGTCTGGCTCACCTTCGCGCGCCCGGGCCAGCCCGTGCCCGCCACCGGGCGCGTCGTGTGGGCGGGCGACGGCTGGGGCCGGCCCCGCTACGGGGTGCAGTGGACGCACTGGGGCCCGCAGCGGTCCTGGATCGGCTGGCTCGCCGGCTCGTAGGCGCGCCGACTCACTACCGCGCCCAGTCCATGTCCAGCATCACCCCGGCCTGGAAGGTCCGCGGGGCGAGCCACACCTGGAACTGTCCCTCGACCGGCGTGCCGTCGGCGCGGGCGAGGAAGACGTCGCCCTTGTCGAAGACGTTGTCGACCTGGGCGTAGACGTTGATCCCGTACGCTCCCAGGCTCGCGAAGCGCTTGCTCACCTGCGCCGACCAGAGGTCGTAGGCGGGCTGATAGGTCCCGTCCAGGCCCGGCGGCACCTTGCCGTTGACCTGCCCGTGGACGTTGGCGCGCAGGCCCAGACGGGGGCTCGCCCAGAGGAGCTTCAGGAAGGCGGAGTGGTTCGGATAGCCGCCGACCTCCGCGCCCTCCGGGTTCTCGCGCTTGTTGTAGGCGTAGGCCACCGACGGAGTGAACCCCCACGGCAGCGAGACCGAGGCGGCGACGTTCACGCCCTTCGAGCTGTAACGATCGATGTTCCGGTAGGTGAAGCTGCTCGGCGTGAGCTGAAAGAAGATGATCCCGTCCTTCACCTTGGTGTAGTAGCCGTCCACCGAGACCTGCCCCGCCTTTCCCGCGAAGGTGTAGCCAAAGGTGAAGCCGTCAGAGACCTCGGGTACGAGGTCGGGGTTGCCGACGAAGAACGGCGGGGTGTTGAGGTAGAGCTCTCCGAAGTAGGGCGGGCGGAAGCCGTGGCCGTAGCTCCCGCGCAGGCGGTGCTCGGGGGCCAGGGTGAAGACGGCCTCGGCCTTGGGGCTCCACTCGTCGCCGAAGTCGCTGTAGTCGTCGTAGCGGAGGCCGGCGGTGACCTTCAAGCGGGACGTGGGGTTCAGCTCCTGCTGGCCCCAGAGGACGTTGATCGTCCGGCTCTTCTCCGCGATGCCGAACGGGTTGTCGCCACCGGGTGCCGTGGACGGGGCGAGGCTGCCACGGCTGAGCTTCTCGTCGCGGTACTCGTATCCTCCTTGCAGCGGGTGCTCGCGGCCGAACGCCCGAAACGCGTGGCGCGCGGTCAGCTTCACCTCCTGGTTCCACTCCCGCCAGGGGGCCTGCGGGACCACCCGGCCGCCCTGCTGGAAGACCCTCGTCTCGTCCCGCAGGTACTTGCCGTAGTTGTAGGTGGCGTTGAAGCTGGTCCGGGGCGAGAGCAGGAAGTCCACCTCGGGCGACAGCGTGTAGCGGGTGAGATCCCTCTGCGAGTCGTAGACGCTGGAGGCGAGCTGGGTCGCCCCGGAGAAGAAGTAGTCGCGGACCTCGCGGAGCTGGTAGTCGCCGAAGAAGCGGGCCACCACCTTCTCCGCGACCTCGAAGTCCGCGGTGCCCGAGGCGTTCCAGTACGTGCTCGGGGGCTGGCCGATCGTCTGGGGGTTGGGCTTGCAGCCCGTCGAGGCCTGCTCCTCCGGCGTGCAGGACTCGAGATCGAAGCCGTCGTAGGTGCGATAGCCGCCGCCGAGGCTCACCCCGCCCCGGTTGCCTCGCCACGAGAACGAGTCGTCCACCCGGTAGTCGTCGTAGGAGCCGGCGGACGCCGTGAGCGAGTTGGTGACGCCGCGCTCGCTCGGCTGGCTCGTGATGAAGTTGACGACCCCGCCGAGGGCGTCCGAGCCGTAGAGGGCCGAGCCCGCGCCCTTCACCACCTCGATCCGCTCGATGTTGGCGAGACGCAGCTCCTCGAGGTTCAGGTTGCCGTTCGCGTCCTTGCCCAGGTAGCGCCGGCCGTTGACGAGGACGAGGACCCCCTTGTTCGGGATGCCGTTGATGGAGATGTAGCCCTGTCCGCCGCCGGCGTTCACCTGGATGCCGGAGCCGTTCTGCTCGACGAGGACGTCCTTCGCCGAGCGGGCGCCGGTGTCCTCGATCTGCGTCTTCTCGATCAGCGTCACCGGCTCCGCCACGTCGAGGAGGAGCTGCTCCCGCCGGTTCGCCGTCTCGACGGTGAGGCTCGTGCTGAGCTGGGCGACGCCCATCACGAGCTCGAGGGACTTCGCCTCGCCGTCGGCCACGGCCACCGCCGGCTCCGCGGCGTCGGCGAACCCGGGGAAGGACGCCCGCACCTCGTAGGTCCCCGCCGGGAGGGCGGCGAAGCGGGCGACGCCTTCGTGGTCTGTGACCGCCCGCTGGCCGGCTCCGGTGGCGGCGTTCGTGGCGCGCACCGCGGCGTGGGGGATGATCCCGTAGTTGTCGCGGACGGTCACGCTCAGCGAGCCGTCGGCGGCGACGGCCGCCGCGGTCGTGGCGAGGGCGGCGACGAGGATGAACAGGTCAGCGACCCCGGCGGAGCGGGTGGTCGGCACTTGGCAAACCTCTCTGGCTGGAGGGCCACCCGGTGCGGCGGCCCGTTGCGGCAGTGTCCGCAGGCGCACGGCCGGTTGTCAAGGCGGAAGCCAGGGGAGCCAGGGGAGGTCCAGACGGCTGGACGTTCTCCGTCGAGAGGAGCGCGATCAGCGCTTGCCGTCGCGCCAGGGGGCGGCGCGGGCGGGCCGGCCCCAGGCCTCGTAGAGCGCGACGAGGCGCTGACGCGTCTCGACGGTCCGCTCGTGGTCGTGGCCGCGGGAGGACTCGAGGCCGGCGTGGGCCCGGAGGAGCAGGGCCTCGGCCTCGGGATAGCGGCGCTCCGCGGTCAGGCAGGCGCCGAGGACGCTCTCGGAGGAGGAAACCAGCCAGTGCCCCGGCGGCAGCGCCTGCTGCCGCAGCTTCAGGCGTCTCGCACGAGAAGCTCGGCCTCACGCGGCCGGCCGAGGTCCAGCAGAGCCAGGCCCATCGTCTGCTGCGTCGCTGCGACCATCGGGTGGCTGTCGGGCAGGACACGGCCCCGCAGGGCGAGGACCTGCCGGCACTCGCGGAGGGCGCCCTCGGCGTCGCCCTTCGCGCGGAGGAGGGTCGCCAGGGCGTAGCGCGAGCGCGTCACCTCCGGGTGCTCGGGGCCGAGGAGCTTGAGGCGCAGGGCCAGGCTGGCCCGGTAGAGGGCCTCGGCGCCGGCAAGGTCGCCCTTCTTCTCGAGCACGTTGCCCAGGGTGCCCATCCCCGCCGCCACGTCCGGGTGCTCGGGGCCGCTCACGGCGCGGACGATGTCGAGGGCCTCCCGGTGGAGCGGTTCCGCGCCGGTCCAGTCGCCACGCTGGCCGAGCAGGACCCCGAGGTTGTTGAGCGTGGCTGCGACCTCCGCCCCGCGCTCGCCCTCGAGCCGCCGCTCGATCACCAGCACCTCGCGGTAGAGCGCCTCCGCTTCGACCCCCTTCCCCAGGCCCTCCAGGACTCGCGCGAGGTCGCCCTTGACTCGCGCCGCGGCCGCCCCCTCCGTCTCCCCGAGCCGCTCGAGCATCGCCAGGGACTCCCGGTCCAGGCGCTCCGCCTCCCTGAGGTCGCCCTCGTCCTCGAACGCACCGGCCAGCCGGTCGAGGGCCCGCGCGACCTCGACGTGCTCCGGCCCGACCGCCGACCGCGACGCGTCGAGGGCGGCGCGCAGGCGCTCCTTCGCCGGCGCGTAGAGGCCGAGGCCCTCGTACGTGGTGCCCAGCGCCGTGAGCACCTCGGCCTTCACGTCGGGCTGGCCCGCGAGCTCGCTCTCGACGCGGGCCGAGGCGGCGTCGAGAACCGAGGCCACAGTGACGTCGCGCCCTGCGACGCGAGGGTCGGCCGAGCCGAGCATCCCGACCACGAACGCGTTGGTCTGCTCGGCCTTCCGGGCGGCGAGCCGGGCCCGGTCGCGCTCCGCCTCGGCGAGACGCGCCTGGCGTCGCACCGCGACGAAGCCCACGACCACCGCCGCCACGAGCGCCACGGAGAGGGCCGACGCCACCAGGACGGCCGCGCGGTGGCGTCGCACGAACCGCCGCAGCCGCTCGCGTGTCGAGTAGCGGTAGGCGCTCACGAGCTGGCCGGTCTGGAAGCGGACGAGGTCCTTGGCCAGCTCCTGCGCGGTGGGGTAGCGCTCCGAAGGCGACGGAGCCATGGCCTTGCGCACGATGGCCACGAGGTCGGGAGGCGCCTCGGGCTCGCGCCGCTCCACGGGCTCGACGCTCCCCGCAGCCGCCGCGGCCAGCGCCTCCGGGACGCTCTTCCCGGCGTGCGGCGGCGCGCCCGCCAGCAGGAAGTAGAGCATGGCGCCGAGGGCGTACACGTCGGCCCGCTCGTCTGCCGGCAGCCCCCGGGCCTGCTCCGGCGGCATGTAGTGCGGCGTGCCGAGGACGGTGCCGGTCACCGTCTGCCCCGCTGCCGCCGCGTCGGTTCCCGCCGCCCGGTCCTCCTCGCGCTCGACCGCTCCGGTCGCTCCGAGCTCTCGCGCGAGGCCCCAGTCCACGACCACCGTCTCTCCGAACGGGCCCACGAGGACGTTGGCCGGCTTGAGGTCGCGGTGGACGACACGCTGGCCGTGGGCGTAGGCCAGCGCCTCGGCCACCGCGATGAGGTGGGGGAGGAGCGCCAGGCGGGAGGCCAGGGACGTCGCGCCGCGAAGGAGGACGTCGAGCGAGCGGCCCTCGACGAGCTTCATGGCGTAGAAGGGCCGTCCGCCCGGCCAGCGCCCGGCCTCGTACACCGGCACGATCGCCGGGTGCTGCAGCCGCGCGGTCACCAGCGCCTCGCGCACGAAACGCCGCGGCGCCCCGGGACCCGCTTCGGCGAGCAGCTCCTTGAGCGCGACCGTCCGGCCGAGGCGCCGGTCGCGGGCGAGCAGGATGCGGCCCATGCCGCCGCGGGCGAACTCACTCTCGACCCGGTAGTGGTCCGCGCTCACCTCGGCGAGGGTCGGCTCGTCGGGCGGAACGAGCGACGGGCCCGAGCCGGCCGGGCCCGAGGCGGCCGTCGGCTCGACCCGGTCGCCGGAGGCGATCGTCTCGATCTCCGCGTCCTTCCGGGGATCGCCGCCCACGGCCCCCATCGTACGCCCGGCCCGCCGGCTCGGGAGCCGCCGATTTCGGCGACGGCGGAAACCGTGTGATACCTTCGCGACACCTCCGTATATCGACCTGGCATGGATGGTGTGCGCATCCTCGAGTGGCTCGCCCCGGCCGTCCCCGCCGAAGCGGTGGACTGGGACGCGGTCTACCGCGAGGAGATGCCCCGCGTCTTCAGCTACTTCCGCTACCGTGGCTTCGAGCGGGCCACGGCCGAGGACCTGACCTCGGCCACCTTCGAGAAGGCCTGGCGGGCGCGAGAGCGGTATCGCAAGGACCGGGCCGCCGTTTCGACCTGGCTCCTGGCGATCGCCCGGAACGCCGCGATCGACCACTTCCGCCAGCTCGCGCCCCGCGGTGCCGCTCGACGAGGCGTCTCTCCGCGACGACGAGACGCCGGAGACGGCAGCGCTGCGGCAGGCGCAGTCCCGCCGCCTCCAGACGCTCCTCGCCGCGCTGCCCGAGCGCGAGCGGGAGCTGCTGGCCCTCAAGTACGGGGCGGACGCCACCAACCGTGCCATCGCGACGATCACCGGCCTCGGCGAGTCGAACGTGGGGACGATCCTGCACCGCACGGTCGGCCTGCTCCGGGCCCGGTGGGACGAAGGAGGAGCACAGTGAGCGACGATTTCCTTTCCCGCCTCCGCGAGGAGCCCCGCCCCGAGTTCGCCGAGCGGCTCGGGGAGCGACTGCACGAGATCGACGCCGAGGCGCGCGAGCGCCGCGTCGCACCGAGCCCCTGGCGGCGCCTCGTGCCCGCGCGTGGCCGGCGCCGGGCTCGTGGCCGCGGTCGCGCTCGCTTTCACGCTGGAGCCCGTGCGCGCCGCCGCCCGCGAGTTCCTCGACCTCTTCCGCGTGAAGCGCTTCGCCGCGGTGCCGGTGGACCCGCAGCGGCTCGAGCGGCTCGCGAAGGGCGGGCTCGACTTCAAGAGCCTCGTCGCCGACCAGGTCCAGGTCGTGGTGGCGCCGGTGGAGCCGGAGGTCGTGGCGAGCGCGGAGGCCGGGCGCGGTCGAGGCCGGCATCACCGCCCAGCAGCCGACCGTCCTGCCGCGCCGCACGGAGCTCGTCGAGACGAGGCTGGCCCGGCCCGGCACCTTCCGCGTGCAGGTCGACACCGCCAAGCTCGAGGCGCTCGCCCTCGCCGCCGGGGCGGACGAGATCGAGATCCCCGCGTGGTGGAACGGCGCGACGATCGACGTCGAGATGCCGCCGGTGCTCGGCGATGCGCTACGCGCGCCCGGTCGACGTCGGCGAGGGGCGGCCCCCGCGCGAGGACAGCTTCGTCCTCTTCCAGGCGGCGACCCCGCAGGTGGAGCTGCCGGAGGGCTTCGACCTCGCGACCCTCGGCCGGCTCGGCCTGCGCGTCACCGGCATGAGCGCCGAGGAGGCGCTCTCCTTCTCCCGCGCCATCGACTGGCGGGCGACGCTCCTCGTCCCGGTGCCGGTCCAGGGCGGGACGTTCCGCGAGGTCGAGGTGTCCGGCCGGAAGGGCCTCCTCGTGACGATGCAGCCTCCGCCCAAGGCCAGCTCCCGACGGGGCCTCCCGCCCCGCGGGCCGCCAGGCGCTCCTGCTGTGGTCCACGGCCGACAAGGTCTTCGCGATCCACGGCCCGGGCACGCGCGACGGTGTCGAGCTCCTCGAGATGGCGCAGTCGATCCGGTAGCCGTGGCCGAGCCCGCCCTCGAGGCCCAGGCGCTCCGCAAGGACTTCGGCCCCAAGACCGCGGTCCGGGACCTCACCCTGTCCGTGCCGAGGGGTGAGGTCTTCGGCTTCCTGGGCCCGAACGGGGCGGGCAAGACGACGTCGATCAAGATGCTCCTCGGGCTCGTCCACCCGACCGCCGGCGGCGGGCGCCTCCTCGGCGAGCCGATCGGCACGACGCGGGCCCGCGCGCGGGTCGGCTACCTGCCCGAGCACTTCGCCTTCCACGAGTGGCTGCGCGGCCGCGAGCTGCTGCGGTTCCACGGGCGCCTCCTCGGCCTCGGCGGCCCGACGCTCGAGGAGCGAATCGAGGCGCTCCTCCGGCGGCGTGGAGCTCGTCGGAGGCCGGCGACCGCTGTCTCCGCGAGTACAGCAAGGGCATGAAGCAGCGGATCGGCCTCGCCCAGGCGCTGCTCGGCGAGCCCGCAGCTCGTCTTCCTCGACGAGCCCACGTCCGGCCTCGACCCGCTCGGGCGCCTCCTCGTCCGCGACGTGATCCGCGAGCTCAAGGCCCGCGGCACGGCCGTCTTCCTGAACTCGCACCTTCTGAGCGAGGTCGAGGTGACGTGCGACCGCGTGGCCTTCGTCAAGGAGGGGCGCGTCGTGCGCGAGATGACGCTCGGCGCCGCCGAGCGCGACCTGGAGGTGGAGCTGCGCCTCGACCGCGTCTCGCCGGCGGTCCTCGAAGGGCTCGCCCGCTTCGGGCGGGACGTGCGCGAGGACGGCGCCCTCGTCCGCCTCCGCGTGGACGGGGAGGAGCGCCTGCCGGAGATGAGCCGATGGCTGGCGGAGCAGGGCGTCGGCCTCTACCGTCTGGCCGCCCGTCGCGCGCTCGCTCGAGGACGTCTTCCTGGAGGTGGTGGCGTGAGGGCCGTCCTCACGATCGCCCACCTGACCCTCGCCGAGGCGCGGCGTCGGCGCATCCTCGCCGCCGCCCTCCTGCTCGGCACGGCCTTCGTCCTCCTGTTCGCCCTCGGCTTCCACTTCATCGCCCGGGACATCCGGGCCCACGGCTCGCCGGCCCAGCAGCGCTTCATGATGAGCTTCGTGGTCATGGCCGCCCTCTACGCCGCGAACTTCCTCATCGTGATGACGTCGGTGCTCGTCACGGTCGACACCCTGGCGGGGGAGATCGGCTCCGGCGTCATCGAGACGCTCTGCACGAAGCCGGTCCCGCGCTGGGCCGTGGCTCTCGGCAAGTGGCTCGGCTGCTGGGTCATTCTCGCGACGTACGCGGCTCTCCTGTGCGGCGGCGTCCTCGTCGTGGCGCGCCTCGTCGGCGGCTACACCCCGCCGAACGCGGCACGCGGCCTTCCGCTGCTGCTGCTCGAGGGCACGGTGCTCCTCACGCTCGCGCTCGCCGGGGGCACCCGCCTCTCGACCCTCGCCAACGGCGTCACCGTGTTCGGCCTCTACGGCCTGGCGTTCGTCGGCGGCTGGATGGAGCAGATCGGGACGCTCGCGAGCAACACGACGGCGCGCTACATCGGCATCGCGGCGAGCCTCCTCGTCCCGAGCGAGTCGCTCTGGCAGCTGGCCTCGCACCACATGCAGCCGCCCATCGTGCGCGACCTGGGGATCGGACCCTTCTCGCCGATGTCGGTCCCGAGCCCGGCCATGGTCGCGTGGGCCGCCGGCTACGTCCTCATCGCGCTGGCCGCCGCGCTCCGCCTCTTCCACACGCGCGACCTGTGATCCCGTCAGCCTGACCAGAGGGCACCGGACCCGCCGACGCCGGCGCTCGCCGGCGCCGCCGCCGCGGGAAGCTGGTGGATCGAGTTTCGTCTGATGATTCACCAATCGCATCGTCGTAATGCACCGAATAGGCGTTTCGGCGAGAGCGTGCTCCCCCGAAAGGGCCACGCCCGCATGGCCCTTCATCTCGCGTGAACTGGCCCGACAAGGGGATGGCCCGTCACACTCGGCGCGCGTAGGCTGCGTGAGTTCCCGGATTCGCGGTCCGAGGGGCTCGGAGTGTTCGAGATGGGCTCGGCATCAGGAGTCACGTTGTACCAATACCAACTCAGAGTGTGCCGCCTTCGTCGTCGGCGACTGCGGTGGGTCGAACGGTTGGCTGCGTACGCACGCCCGTTCCCTCCCCTCCCCCGCAGATCCACGGCCGCAGGCCTGCGTGGAGACCGGCCGGAGCGGGGCGATGCAGTCGTAAAGGGGGAAGTATGAGAGATCGATTGAGCCGCACGACAAGGCGAAGGTTCATTCAGACGTCGGCGATGGTGGGCACGGGCCTCCTGGTCCGAGGCAAGCGCGCTTTCGGTCAGAGCTTCGATCCCATCAAGAACCTCAGGAAGTTCGTGGCCCCGCTCCCGTTGCCGGGATCCGGCTTCAACCTGGCCACGCCGGACAAGACCCACTACGGCCAGACCGGCGCCCAGGCCGACTTCTACAGGATCGTGATGGGGCAGTACCGGCAGAGTCACTCCACCCGGACCTGCCGGCCACGAAGCTGTGGGGTTACGCGGACGCCACGAACCAGCTCCCGAGGTGGAGCTACCTGGGCGCCTCGATCGTCGCCACCAAGGGGACCCCGGTCCGCGTCAACTTCGTCAACCTGCTTCCGGGCGTGCACCCGCTGCCCGTCGACAACACGATCCCGGGCGCCGAGACAGGCCAGAACGTCAACCGGGCCGTCGCCCACCTGCACGGTGGGTTCGTCGTCTGGCCGAGTGACGGCGGGCCGTTCCACTGGTCGACGCCGCTCCTCCAGCACGGGCCGTCGTGGGTCCGGTGGCTGCCGGACCGCCTCGGGATCAAGACGGACGACGCCTACTGGTCGAACGCGCAGACCGCCCGGCTCATGTGGTACCACGACCACGCGGTCGGCATCACGCGTCTCAACGCCTACGCCGGTCTCGCCGCGGCCTACATCCTGATCGACGGCGACGAGAGCCGCATGTTCGGCTCCGGCGGCAGCCGTCCTCCCGGACCAGATCCCCGGGATCCCGCTGGTCCTCCAGGACAAGAGCTTCAAGAACGTGGCCGACCAGTGGGGACGCGTCGGGGACCTCGACTACCCGTCGAGCTGAACGGCACGTTCAGAACCCCGACTTGCCTGCCTGGCTGCGACCTGCCTCCCGTCTCGTGCGTGCCGGAGTTCTTCGCGGACACGCCGGTCATCAACGGCATGGCCTACCCGCAGCTCACGCTGCCCGCCGGCGTCCACCGCTTCCGGATGCTGAACGGCACGCAGTCGCGCGTCTGGAACCTCCAGCTGTACAAGGAGAGCGTCGCCAACCCGGGCGACGCCGACACTGAGCGCAGAAGGGACCCGACTTCATCCAGATCGGCACCGAGGGCGGCTTCCTGCCGAAGCCGGCGGTCGTGCCGTCGGGCAATCCAGTTCGACCGCGCCAAGTACCTCGCCCACGACCCAACCGGCTACAGCCTGGTGCTGGCGGGGGCGGAGCGCGCTGACGTGCTCATCGACTTCAGCGAGCTGCGCAGGATCAGAGCTTCATCCTGTACAACGACGCGCAGGCACCGTTCCCGGATGGCGACGACGCGGTCGACTACTACACGGGGCACGCGTCCCCAGCACCCGGACAGCACGCATGGTCCCAACACCCGCACCCTGATGCGCATCACGATCACGGACGGCAGCGGCAGCCGGACCGAAGATGACCGACGCCGCCGCTGCTGCACCGCCCTCGACGCGCAGCTCGCGGCAGAACGAGCTCGGCCTGCTGGTCGAGGACGCTGCCATCGGCACGGTGCTTCGAAGCACCGGCGCCTCGGATACACCGCTCGGAACAAGACTCTCAACGAGGGCCGCGACCCGTACGGCCGCCTGCATCCAGATCCTGGGCACGGCCAACCGGAGCGGCACGGACGGCACGGTCTACGGGATGCACTACACTGGACGCGCTGCAGGACGACGAGAAGTACGCCAAGGGCGCATCCGAGGTCTGGGACATCTACAACACGACGGGCGACACGCACCCCATCCACTTCCACCTCGTGAACGTCCAGATCCTCGGCCGCGCCCCGTTCGTGGCAGGACGCGGACGGGAATCCGGTCGTCGTTCGCACCGAACGGCGCCTGGGTCGCGCCCGACGACAACGAGCGCGGCTTCAAGGAGACGGTGCGGATGAACCCCGGCGAGGTCACGCGGGTCATCATGAAGTTCGACCTGCCACCCGACCCCGTCGTGAACGTCCTGGGTCGCAACAGGACGATCACCGTGCCGACGAGCCCTCGGACGGGCGGCTACGAGTACGTGGTGCACTGCCACATCCTCGAGCACGAAGAGCACGACATGATGCGTCCGATGGTCGTGTTCTAGTAGACTCTCTCGTCAGCAGCATCCGGCCCCGCGGGCCTCGTCCGAGGTCCGCGGGGCCTTTCCGACTCGGGCAAGTCCCGGCAGAACGGGTGCGAAGATGAAGAGGATCTGGTCCGCCGCCCTGCTGCTCGCCGTGGTGGCGTCTGCGTTCCTGGCGGGCGTCTGGGTCACGTGGCGCGCTTCCGGGCGAGCGGAGGGACCGGGGACGCGCAAGGTCCTGTACTGGGTCGACCCGATGCACCCGACCTACAAGTCGGACAAGCCGGGAATCGCCCCGGACTGCGGCATGGCGCTCGAGCCGGTCTACGCCGACGACCCGACGGTCGCCACCGGCTCGTCCCTGCCGCCGGGGGCGCTCCTCGTCTCTCCGGAGAAGCAGCAGACGATCGGCGTCCGGGTCGCCCTGGTCGAAACCTCGTCCGTCGACCGCACCATTCGCACGGTCGGCCGCGTCACCGTGGACGAGAACCGGGTCTACCGGCTCGTGGCCACGGTCGACGGCATCGTCCGCGAGCTGCATCCGAGCGCCGCCGGCAGCTTCGTCCGGAAGGACGAGGTCCTCCTCACCTACTACAGCTCGGAGTTCCTCGGGGCGCAGCAGGCGTACTTCTACGCCCTGAACACCCTCGACCGCATCAAGGGGGACAAGAGCGAGCCGACCGAGCAGATGATCCTGACCAACGCGCAGCTCCGCTCGGCGGTGGACACGCTCCGGAACCTCGGCATGAGCGACGTCCAGATCCGCGACCTCGGCAAGGCGCGCCGGCTGGTCCGGGACATCGAGCTGCGCTCCCCCGTCGCCGGCTACGTCCTGTCGCGGTCCGTCTTCCCCAAGGAGCGGCTGGAGCGTGGGGCCGAGCTCTACCGGGTCGCCGACCTGAGCCGCCTCTGGGTGTTCGCCGATCTCTTCGAGAGCGACGCCCAGTACGTCCGGGCCGGCACGGCGGCCCTCCTGTCCTTCCCGTTCCGGCAGGGGGTGCCGATCCGGGCCCGGATCAGCAACGTGCTGCCGCAGCTCGATCCCACCACCCGCACCCTGAAGGTCCGGCTGGACATCGACAACCGCGACATGACGCTGCGGCCGGACATGTTCGTGGACGTGGAGATCGCCGCCACCCTCCCCGAGGCGGTCACGGTGCCGTCGGACGCGGTCGTCGACTCGGGGCTGCGCAAGCTCGTGTTCGTCGATCGGGGCTCCGGGTACTTCGAGCCGCGGCGGGTCGAGACCGGCTGGCGCTCCGACGACCGGGTCGAGATCGTCAAGGGCCTCATGCCCGGCGAGCGCATCGTCGTCTCCGGCAACTTCCTGCTCGACTCCGAGAGCCGGATGAAGGCCGCGGCCATGGGCATCGTCACGGCGGAGACGGACCCCGTCTGCGGGATGGAGATCGATCAGACGAAGGCGAAGGCGTCCGGCCGCACGGCCGTCCATCGGGGGAAGAGCTACTTCTTCTGCTCGGACTCGTGCAAGAAGCGGTTCGACGCGAACCCGGAGAGGTTCGTCCCTGGCCCGAGCGCCCCCGCCCCGTCCTCAGCCGGGCGCGCGCCACGGACGGTGTCGGCGCCGCCGCCCGGGGAAAGGCGCCGCTCGGAGGAAGGCGAGGATCGCGCGGCGGAGTACGTCCGCGAGGCCGACCGCGACCTGAACACGACGAGCGAAGCCGCGGGCGGGCGCACCATATTCGCGACGGACCCGGTCTGCGGCGCCGAGGTCGAGATGACCGCCCCGGACGCGATCAAGAGCGACTACGCCGGCACGACGTACTACTTCGTCTCGGCCGAGTGCAAGGAGGCGTTCGAGAAGGAGCCGGGCCGGTACGCCTCCGCTCCGGGCGCGGCCGCGGCTCCCGCTCTTTCCGAAGCCAAGGACGTCGTCTGCGGGATGGACGTGGACGCGAAGCACGCGACGGCGGCCGGGCTCTTCGCCGAGCACGAAGGCCGGACCTACTACTTCTGCACCGAGGACTGCAAGAAGAAGTTCGCCCGGGAACCCCGGAAGTACCTCAAGGAATAGCCAGGCTCTCGCGACTCCATGATCGACCGGATCGTCGACTTCTCGATCCGCAACAAGTTCATCGTCTTCGCGACGGTGGCCGGGGCGGCGCTCCTCGGGTGGTGGTCCATTCGCCACGCGCCGCTCGACGCGATCCCCGACCTCTCCGACACCCAGGTGATCATCTACTCCCGCTGGGACCAGAGCCCCGACCTCGTCGAGGACCAGGTCACCTACCCGCTGGTGACGGCGATGCTCGGCGCGCCGAAGGTCAAGGCCGTCCGCGGCTTCTCCGACTTCGGCTACTCCTTCGTCTACGTCATCTTCGAGGACGGCACGGACCTCTACTGGGCCCGCTCGCGGACGCTCGAGTACCTCTCCGCCGTCCTCCCGCGCCTGCCCCCGGGGGTGAAGACGGAGCTCGGCCCGGACGCGACCGGCCTCGGCTGGGTCTTCCAGTACGTCCTCGTCGACACGTCCGGCCAGCACAGCCTGGCCGAGCTGCGCTCCTACCAGGACTGGTATCTCCGCTACTACCTGAAGGCGGTGCCGGGGGTGGCCGAGGTCGCTCCTCTCGGCGGCTTCACGCAGACGTACCAGGTCAACGTCGATCCGAACCGCCTGCGCGCCTACGGGATGCCGATCAGCCGGGTCGTGGACGCGGTCCGCACCGGGAACGTCGAGGTCGGCGGCCGTCTCGTGGAGCTCGGCGGCACCGAGTACATGGTGCGCGGGCGGGGCTACGCCCGCTCGGTCGGCGACATCGAGAACATCGTCCTCTCCGCCAGCGAGAGCGGCACCCCGATCCGGATCAAGGACGTCGGCCAGGTGGTCCTCGGTCCCGACCTCCGCCGCGGCGTCTCCGACCTCGACGGCGCCGGCGAGGTGGTCGCGGGCATCGTCGTCATGCGCCAGGGCGAGAACGCCCTCGACGTGATCGACCGCGTCAAGGCCAGGATCCGGCAGATCGAGCCGGGCCTGCCGAAGGGCGTCAAGATCGTCCCCGTCTACGACCGTTCGGACCTCATCCGCCGCGCCATCTCTACCCTCCGGACCACGATCTTCGAGGTCATCCTCACGATCTCGATCATCATCCTGCTCTTCCTGTGGCACGTGCCGAGCGCCCTCATCCCGGTGCTCACCATCCCGCTGGCGGTGCTCATCTCCTTCGTCCCCTTCGGCGCGATGGGCCTCACCGCCAACATCATGTCGCTCGCGGGGATCGCGATCGCCATCGGCGCCCTCGACGACGCGGCGATCGTGGTGGTGGAGCAGACGCACAAGAGGCTGGAGCAGTGGGAGAAGGGCGGCCGCCAGGGCGACTACCGGGCGATCGTGCAGCAGGCGATCACCGAGATCGCGGGCCCCAGCTTCTTCTCGCTGCTCGTCATCGCCGTCTCCTTCCTCCCCGTCCTCACCCTCGAGGCCCAGGAGGGCCGGCTCTTCAAGCCGCTCGCCTACACGAAGACGCTCGCCATGCTGGTGGCGGCGGTCCTCGCCATCACCCTCGATCCCGCCCTGCGGATGCTCCTCACCCGCCCTCGCCCGTTCGACTTCCGTCCGGTCTTCCTGAGGCGCATCGTCAACGCCGTCGTCGTCGGCCGGGTGCGCCAGGAAGAGTCCCACCCGGTCAATCGCGCGCTGATGCGCCTCTACGCGCCGGCCGCCGCCTGGTCGCTCCGCAACAAGTGGCTCGTCATCGGTCTCGCCCTCGCGCTGGTCCTGGGGACCGTGCCCGTGTTCCTGCAGCTCGGCTCGGAGTTCATGCCGCCCCTCGAGGAGGGGTCGCTCTTCTACATGCCGACCACGATGCCGGGGATCTCGATCACGGAGGCCCAGAAGCTGCTGCAGGTGACCGACCGGATCATCCGGCGGTTCCCGGAGGTCGACCGGGTGCTGGGCAAGGCCGGGCGGGCCGAGACCTCGACCGATCCGGCGCCGCTCTCCATGCTCGAGACGGTCATCACCCTGAAGCCGCCGTCCGAGTGGCGCCGCGTGGAGACGTGGTACTCGTCCTGGGCCCCGGAGTGGCTGAAGCCGGTCTTCCGGCGCGTGTCACCGGATCACCTGTCGCAGGAGGACCTCGTCGCCCAGATGAACGAGGCCCTCAAGCTCCCCGGGCTCTCCAACGCGTGGACGATGCCGATCAAGGGGAGGATCGACATGCTGACGACCGGCATCCGCACGCCGGTCGGGCTGAAGATCCAGGGCGCCGACCTCCAGGTGATCGGCCGGGTCGGGGCCGAGGTGGAGGCCGCGCTGGCGGGCGTCCGGGGGACCCGGAGCGTGTTCGCGGAGCGGACGGGGGACGGCTTCTTCCTCGACGTGCAGTGGGATCGGGGCGAGCTGGCGCGCTACGGGCTCAGCATCGACGAGGCGCAGGCGGTGGTGCAGAGCGCGATCGGCGGCGAGACGGTGACCACGACCATCGAGGGGCGCGAGCGCCATCCGGTGAGCGTCCGCTACCTGCGCGACTTCCGCGGCGACCTCGGCGCGATCGGCCGCGTCCTCGTGCCCACCGCCGAGGGGCGGCGGCAGATCCCGCTCTCGCAGCTCGCCAGCGTGAAGATCGCGAGCGGGCCCTCCATGATCAGGAACGAAGACGGGCTCCTCACCGGCTACGTGTACGTGGACATCGCCGGCCGGGACCCGGCGGGCTACGTGGAGGAGGCGGCCCGCGTGCTGGCGGGGAAGGTGACGCTGCCCCCCGGGTACGCGGTGCTCTGGAGCGGGCAGTACGAGGCGATGCAGCGGGTGAAGGAGCGCCTCGTCGTCGTGCTCCCCCTGACGCTCTTCCTCATCTTCATCCTGCTCTACCTGAACACGCGCTCGGTCACGAAGACGATGATCGTCGCCCTCGCCGTGCCGTTCTCCGCGATCGGCGCCGTCTGGTTCCTCTATTTCCTCGGCTACAACATGAGCGTCGGGGTCTGGGTCGGGCTCATCGCGCTCCTGGGTGTCGACGCCGAGACCGGGGTCTTCATGCTGCTCTACCTCGACCTCGCCTACGAGCAGGCGCGGCGCGAGGGCCGGCTCCGCAGCCTCCCGGAGCTCCGGGCCGCCATCATGGAGGGAGCGGTGAAGCGCCTGCGGCCGAAGTTCATGACCGTCACCACCACCTTCATCGGCCTCGTCCCGATCATGTGGGCGGTCGGGGCGGGGGCGGACACGATGAAGAGGATCGCCGCTCCCATGATCGGCGGGATCCTCACCTCGTTCGTCCTCGAGCTTCTCGTCTACCCGGCGATCTACGAGATCTGGAAGTGGCACTTCGAGCTGAAGCGGGGCGCGGCCGTTCCGGGACCGACGCTCCAGGCTCCGGAGGGTACGGGCGCATGAACCGTTCGGTTCCAGGCACATTGGCAGCTTTTTACACTTGCCGAGGGCTGGGGGTGTGACCCGGCTCACAGTCGGGCTTGGACCATTTGCTCTAGCGTGTGGCTCATCGACACAGCGCGGCGGGTTCCTCCAGACTGGCCCCGCTCGGCCAACTGAGCGCCCGAGACGCTCGGCGGTGGGTTTGACCGGGACAACGGTGAACGTGTGTCGAAGCGCAACGGACTCCACCACGGCCTTCTGATCCTGGTGTATGCCCTGTCGTTCGGGGTCGTCCTCCTGCTATTCGCTCGGGGCCTCGACTTCTACAGGACGCCGCTCCTCGAGCGGGCCCACCACGACGGCTACTGGCAGTGGAAGGCGGGCGGGACGGTCGGCCACAAGCTCGGCATCGCCGGCTCCTCGATGATGGTCCTGATGCTCCTCTACTCCGTCCGCAAGCGGGTGGGGGCGCTGCGGCGGCTCGGCCCCCTCAGCCGCTGGCTGGACGTGCACATCTACCTGGGCGTCTTCGGCCCGCTGCTCGTCGTCCTCCACAGCAGCTTCAAGGTCCAGGGGCTCGTGGCGCTGAGCTTCTGGTCGATGATCGTCGTGGCGGCGAGCGGCGTTCTCGGTCGCTACCTCTACTTGCAGATTCCGCGCACCCGCGCCGGCGAGGAGCGCGCCCTGGCGGAGCTCGAAGCGGAGGACGCCGATCTCTCCGACGAGCTGCGCACCACGTTCCGCCTCGACGCGGCCCAGCTCGCGCGACTCGACGCGCTGGTCGCGGTCCCGGCGCGCACCGGGCTCGTCTCTGGCTTCGCCCGGCTCGTGACCGACGACCTGCGCCTGCGGTCGGGGCTGCGCGAGTTCGCCGCCGGCTGCCGCTCCGTCCCCCGGCCCGTCGTCCGCGATTTCGAGCGGGTGGTGCGGCAGAAGGCCCAGGTGCACCGGCGAATCCTCCTGTGGGACCGGGTGCACGAGCTCTTCCACTACTGGCACGTGGTGCACAAGCCGTTCGCGCTCGTGATGTACCTCTTCATGATCGTGCACGTGGTGGTGGCCCTCGTCACCGGCTACGGGTGGGTGGGCCGGTCGTGAGGCACCGCGGCGTGGCGTCGGCGCTGGCGCTGGGTGTCGCCCTGGCCGCGGCCGTGGCCCAGGCCCAGATCTCGCCCGGGCTCCTGAGCCGCGCCCACGCGAAGCTCGAGGGCAGCACCCGGTGCCTCGACTGCCACGACCCCGACAAGGGCGTAGCACCGGCCAAGTGCCTCGCCTGCCACAAGCCGCTGCAGGAGCGCGTCGCGGCCGGCAAGGGTCTGCACGCCCGGCCCGAGTACCGAGACTGCAAGACCTGCCACGTCGAGCACCAGGGCGTCGACTACGAGCTCGTCTGGTGGGGCAAGGCGGGGAAGAAGGCGTTCGACCACGGTCAGACGGGCCATGCCCTCGGGGGCAAGCACGCGACGCTGTCTTGCGAGCAATGCCACAAGACCCGCTCGTACCTCGGCAACGTGACCGACTGCTCGTCCTGCCACAAGGACGAGCACCGCGGCCAGTTCGCCGGCCGGGCCTGCTCCTCCTGCCACACGGAGCAGGCCTGGAAACCGGCCCCCGGCTTCGACCACGCGAAGACGGCGTGGCCCCTCACCGGGCGGCACGCCGCCGCGAGCTGCGAGAAGTGCCACTCGACGCGCAAGCCCGACCCGGCGAACGCCGCGGTCACGTACCGCGTCTTCCGGACCGTGGCCGGGAAGGACTGCGCGAGCTGCCACGAGGACACCCACAAGGGTCGCCTCGGCACCAACTGCTCGAGCTGCCACACGACCTCCGGGTGGAAGAGCGCCGTGGTGACCGCGGGCTTCGACCACTCGAAGACCGCTTACCCGCTGACCGGGCGACACGCCGGCGTCAGCTGCGAGAAGTGCCACGTTCCCGGGCGGCCGATGCGCCTCAAGCACGACCGCTGCACCGACTGTCACGCCGACGCCCACGCGGGCCAGCTCGCCCGTCGGGCCGACGGAGGCCGCTGCGAGAGCTGCCACGACGTCAACGGGTTCCGTCCCGCCCGCTTCGGCCCCGAGGACCACGCGAAGACCACGTACGCGCTCGTCGGGGCGCACCTCGCGGTGGCCTGCGACCAGTGTCACCGGCCAGGGATGGCCGGAGCGCCACGCACCCCTCCGGTGCCGCTCCACTTCGCGTCGACCGCGCTGCGCGGACTGCCACAAGGACCCGCACCAGGGAGAGGTCGCACGCTTCGTGACGAAGGGCGGCTGCGAGACCTGCCATCGGGTCGACTCCTGGAGGCAGGTCGCGTTCGACCACGGCCAGACGCGCTACCCGCTCTCCGGAAGCCACAGCCGCGTGGCGTGCGGGCCGTGTCACAGTCGCGCCGAGGCCGGGGCGCCTTCCCGGCTCCGGTTCGCCGGCGTGCCGCAGGCCTGCGAGGGCTGCCACCGCGATCCCCACCAGGGGCAGTTCGCGCGCGCCGGTGGACCCTCGTCCTGCGAGCGCTGCCACACGACCGACAACCTGAAGGCCTCGAGGTTCGACCACGCCCGTGACGCCGCCTACAAGCTGGACGGGGCCCACGCCCGCCTCGCCTGCTCGGCCTGCCACCGTCCCGAGACCCGGAACGGCGTGACGTTCGTCCGCTACAAGCCGCTCCCCACGACGTGCCGCGGCTGCCACGGCTCGAGCCAGAAGCCGCCGAACGGAGAACGACCATGAGACGCCCGATCCTCGCGGCTGCGGTCGCCACCGTGGCGCTGGTCCCGGTGCTGGCCCTCCGCGGGCAGAGCACGAAGGACCAGCCGCACGGGGACCTGCAGCTCGACTGCGCGGAGTGTCACAACCCGGAGAGGTGGGTCCCGGTGGACAAGCCGCCCACGTTCCGGCACGACGCCGACGGGGTTCGTCCTGCAGTCCGCCCACGCGAAGGTCTCCTGCCGCAGCTGCCACACGACGCTCGTCTTCAACCGCGTGGGGACCTCGTGCGCGGACTGCCACAAGGACGCCCACCGCGGCGAGATGGGCTACCAGTGCGAGATGTGCCACACGCCCACCACCTGGACGAACCAGCGCGAGATGTTCCAGGTCCACAACCGGACCCGCTTCCCGCTCTTCGCGTCGCACTCCCGGCTCGACTGCACGGCCTGCCACCGGAGCCAGCGGCCGTACGAGTACAAGAACACCCCCGCCGAGTGCGGCAACTGCCACCTCTCGACGCTACCTCGGGACGACGAGCCCCAACCACGTCCAGGCGGGCTTCTCGAGGCGCTGCGAGGACTGCCACATCGCCACGTCCCCGTCGTGGCACAGCGCGACGTTCTCGCACCCCGCCTCTTTCCCCCTCGCGGGAGGGCACGCCGGACTCGTTTGCGCCCGCTGCCACGGCGGCGGCACGTACACCGGGCTCTCGACCGCCTGCGCGTCCTGCCACCAGAAGGACTACGCGGCCACGACGAACCCGAACCACGCCGCCGGCCGCTTCCCGACCACTTGCGAGAACTGCCACACCATCACGAGCTGGCGGCCAGCGAAGTTCGACCACAACCAGACGAGCTTCCCCCTGACCGGCGCCCACACCCGCACCGACTGCGCGCAATGCCACGCGGGCGGCCGCTACGCGGGAACGCCGAGGGACTGCAACTCCTGCCACCAGGCGGACTACGCGGCGACGACGAACCCCAATCACCAGGCGTCCGGCTTCCCCACCCAGTGCCAGAACTGCCACAACACGGGCGCCTGGAGGCCGGCGAACTTCGACCACAACAAGACGCGTTTTCCGCTCACCGGCGCTCACGAGCGGGCGGACTGCGCGCGCTGCCACGCCGGCGGGCGTTACACGGGGACGCCCACCGACTGCTACTCCTGCCACCAGGCGGACTACGACCGGACGACCGATCCCAACCACCGGGCTTCCGGCTTCCCGACCGCGTGCCAGCAGTGCCACAACACGAACTCGTGGGGAGGAGCTGACTTCAACCACGCCGGGACGGGCTTCGCGCTGACCGGCGCCCACGCCAGCGTGTCCTGTGCGCAGTGCCACCCGGGCGGCCGCTACACGGGGACGCCCACTGACTGCAACTCCTGCCATCAGGCGGACTATGCCAGGACGACGAACCCGAATCACCAGGCCTCGGGCATACCGACGCAGTGCCAGTCCTGCCACGGCACGGCGGCCTGGCGTCCGGCCACGCTCGACCACAGCAAGACGCGCTTCCCGCTCACCGGCGCCCACACCCGCGTGGATTGCGCGCGGTGCCACGTGGGCGGCCGCTACACGGGGACCCCCACTGACTGCTACTCCTGCCATCAGCCGGACTATGCCGGGACGACGAACCCGAATCACCAGGCCTCGGGCATACCGACGCAGTGCCAGTCCTGCCACAGCACGGCGGCCTGGCGTCCGGCCACGCTCGACCACAGCAAGACGCGCTTCCCGCTCACCGGCGCCCACACCCGCGTGGATTGCGCGCAGTGCCACGTGGGCGGCCGCTACACGGGGACCCCCACCGACTGCTACGCCTGTCACCAGGCCGACTACACGGGCACGACCAACCCCAACCACCAGGCCTCCGGCTTCCCGGTCCAGTGCCAGAGCTGCCACAACACGACCGCGTGGAGGCCGGCGACCTTCGACCACGACGGGCCTTACTTCCCCATCTACTCGGGCCGACACCGGGGAGTGTGGTCGAGCTGCAGCGAGTGCCACGTCAACCCCTCCAACTACAAGGTCTTCGAGTGCATCCTCTGCCACGCCCACTCGGACAAGGCCAAGGTGGACGCCGACCACCGGGGCCGGAACGGCTACGTCTACGCGAGCAGCGCCTGCTACCAGTGCCACCGCAACGGGCGCGCGGACTTCACCGGCCGGATCCGGCGACTGCCGTGAGGAGGCAACCATGAGACTCCTCGGACGCACGGCACTGCTGTTTGTCCTGGGCGGAGGCCCAGGGCTGGCCCTCGCCACCGCGGCTCCCGCCCCGGCCGTGCCGACCTTCAAGGTGACGTCGCGGGCCCTCGCCAGCGTCTCCATCGATGGAGGCCGGGCCCAGGGCTTGAAGGTGGGCGATCGCCTCCGTGTGGTGGCGGGCGAGATGGCGGTCGCCGAGATCGAGGTCGCGTCCGTCGCCGAGCGGACGTCCTCCTGCCGCACGATCTCGGCTACGCGCCCGATCAACGTCGGCGACGTGGTCGTGCCGCTTCGCCGCCCCGCACCGGCGCCGGCCGCGCCGGCGAAGGCCGCGGCCGCCACGGCCGGACCGCCTCCCGCGGCGCCACGCGAGCCGCCGGCGCCGACGCCGAGCCCGCCGGCGGCGACCACGGCGGCGCCGGCATTCGCCGCCCTGCAGACCCCCGACGCGGCACCCGCCGCTCCGCGCGTGACGCCAACCCCCAAGCCTCCGGCCCCGGTCGTCGCCACCGCTGCCGTTCCGGCGCCGGCCCCGTCGCCGAGCGGTCGCCGCTTCACGGTCAAGTACCGCTCCGCGGCCAACGTCTACCTGGACGCGGGCCGCGCGCAAGGCCTCGACGTCGGCGACCGTCTCAGGGTCGTGGCCGGCGAAGCGACGGTCGCCGAGCTCGAGGTCGTCTACGCCGCCGAGCAATCGGCCTCGTGCAAGGTCGTTTCCGAGACGCGGCCAGTCCGTGCCGGCGACGTCGCGGTGCTGCTGACGCGCGGCTCGAGCACGGCCGCGCCCGCCGCGACGCCGGCGGCAGCGCCGCCCGCGGGGTCGACGCCCACGGCCGCTCCGCCGGCCGGCTCCGCGCCGCCTGCGGTCGCGAGCACCCCCTCCGCTCGCGCCCCCCGGACCCGCGTGCGCGGCGCGGCGTCCATCGGCTACTACCGGAGCTGGGACGAGTCGGAATCGGACTACGACTTACGAGGAGCGCACCGCCCGGCTCGACCTGGGGGTCTACGACATCGCGAGCCAGCCGCTGAGCTTCACGCTGCGCGGCCGCAGCCGGCAGGACGTGCGCGCGCGCGCCCTGAGCGACCGCACGCCGCAGGACGAGCGCACCGACCGGCTCTACGAGGTGGCGCTTCGCTACGAGCCGCCGTCCGACCGGGTCGGATTCGAGGTCGGCCGCATCGGGATCTACCGCTTCGTCGGCATCGGCTACCTCGACGGCTTCCTGGGGCGCTTCCGCCCGCTGCCGGCGGTCCAGGTGGGTGCCTTCGGCGGGCGCGTCGCCGACGTGGACGGCCTGGGCTTCAACGGCACCGGCTCGAAGTACGGCGGCTTCGTCCGGCTCGTGCCCGGCGGGCGCTACGCGACCGGCGGCTACGACGTCATGCTCGCGTTCGTGCGCGAGAACGCCGACGGCGACGTGAGCCGCGAGTACCTGAGCCTGGAGAGCCGCTTCGGGAAAGGAAGCCGCTGGTCGCTCTTCCAGCGCGCGGAGCTCGATCTGAACACGGGGTGGAGGAAGGATCTAACAGCCAACAGCGTCCAGTTCTCCAACGTCTCGCTCTCCGGAAACCTGCGCATGACCCCGTCCACGTCGGCCTTCGTCTCGTACGACACGCGGCGGAACTACCGCTACTACGTCAACCGCGACGTCCCGGAGGACGTGTTCGACGACCTTCTCCACCAGGGGCTGCGCGCCGGCCTCAACCTCTCGAAGCCCGGCGGGTTCGGGGCCACGGCCGGCTTCGGGATGAGCCTCAAGGAGCCCGACCCCCGCCACCCCGAGCTCGACGTCGCGAACGCCTATTCCGGGAACGCCGGCGTCCGGCACTCCAACCTCTTCTCGTCCGGCTTCTCGGCCGGTATCGACGGCTCGGGCTTCTCGAACGGCTACACCGACGGGGGCCTGCTGATGGCGCGTCTCGGGCGGCGCTTCGCCGCCGGTCACATGGTCGATCTCTCCTTCGGACGTTCCGTCTACCGGGTGAAGCTCACGGAGGAGGACCGCAGCACGCAGTGGCTGCGCGTGACCGGTCGCGGCGAGCTGGGCCACCGGGTGTACCTGCAGGGCGACTTCGAGTACGACAGCGGCGACGACCTGAAGGGGCCGCGCGGCTTCCTCGAGCTGGGGGTTGTCTTCTGAGGAGGCGGGCGTGAGCGGTGAGAGCCTGACCTGGGGCGTGTCCCTGGCCGTGGTGGTGGCGATCGTGCTGCCCTACGTCCTCGCGTTCCGGAAGCAACGCCACGCCGACCGCTCGCGCAAGGAGGAAGCCGTCCGCCTGGGGGTGGATCGACCCCCCGCGCAGTTCCCCTTCATCGACGTCATGCGCTGCATCGGCTGCGGGACCTGCGTGAGCGCCTGCCCCGAGGGCGACGTCCTGGGGATCGTCGGCGGCACCGCCACCGTCGTGAACGGGCTGCGCTGCGTGGGCCACGGCCGCTGCGAGATCGCCTGCCCGGTCGGGGCGATCCAGGTCGGCCTCGGCGACCTCAAGTCCAGGAAGGACATCCCCGTCCTCGACGGCTGGCAGCAGACGACCGTCCCCGGCCTCTTCGTCGCGGGCGAGCTGGGCGGGCTCGCCCTCGTCAAGAACGCGATCGCCCAGGCCCGCAAGGTCGTCGACCGCGTCGCCGAGGTCGCGCCGGCCGCCCGCGGGAAGGGAGGCGGCGACGCGCTCGACGTCGTCATCGTCGGGGCAGGTCCGGCCGGGCTGACGGCGGCGGCGGCGGCGCGCGAGCGAGGCCTCTCCCACGCAGTCCTCGAGCAGGAGGGCGACCTGGGCGGGGCGATCTTCCACTACCCGCGTCGCAAGCTCGTCCTCGTCCAGTCCGTCGACGTCCCCGTACTCGGGCGGCTCCGCGAGGGGGAGTACGCGAAGGAGGATCTGCTGGGCCTCTTCCAGGACCTCTGCCGGCGCGGCTCGCTCAACGTGCGGTTCGGGGAGCGGGTCCAGGGTGTGGAGCGCACGGCGGAGGTCTTCTCCGTCCGCAGCACCTCGGGGACGACGCTCGCTCGGCACGTGATCCTCGCCATGGGCCGCCGCGGCACCCCGCGCAAGCTGGGGGTGCCGGGCGAGGAGCTGCCCAAGGTGATGTACCAGCTCGCCGACGCCGAGTCGTACGCCCAGCAGCGGATCCTGGTCGTGGGTGGCGGGGACAGCGCGGTGGAGGCCGCGCTCGGCCTCGCCCGCCAGCGCGGCAACCGGGTGACCCTCTCCTACCGCCGCGAGAAGCTCGTGCGCATCAAGAAGAAGAACGAGGGACGGATCGCCGAGCTCCTCGCCAACCGCCGGATCGAGGGTGCCTTCAACACGGACGTCGAGGAGATCGGCCCGGCCTCCGTCCGGCTGAAGACCACCGTCGGGGCACGCGAGCTGCCGAACGACTACGTCTTCGTCTTCGCCGGCGGTGAGCCGCCCTTCGAGCTTCTCCGCCAGATGGGGATCCGCTTCGGGGGAGACGCGAGCCCGACGGGGGCCCCGCCGGATCGGCCTCCGGCTCGGACTCCAGGCTCGCGGAGCTGACGGGGGCCTCCTATAATCCGCAAATGGCCGCGACGCCTTCCATCGCCCCGGCACGCGAGGAAAGGCCGACCGTCGTTCAACCGCCAGCGGGACGACTGCTCTCTCTCGACGTGTTCCGCGGCGCGACCATCGCCGGGATGATCCTGGTCAACAACCCGGGCGACGAGCCCGTAGCTTATTGGCCCCTCCTGCACGCGGAATGGAACGGGTGGACGCCGACCGACCTCATCTTCCCGTTCTTCCTCTTCATTGTCGGCGTCTCGATGGCGTTCTCCTTCGGCTCCCGGCTTCAGCGGGGCACGCCACGCCGACAGCTCCTGAGGCACGTGTTGTGGCGCGGAGCGATCCTCTTCGCGCTGGGGATGTTCCTCAACGGATTCCCCAACCACTACCAGCTGTCCACGTGGCGCGTGTACGGCGTGCTCCAGCGCATTGCCGTCTGCTACGTGATCTCGGCGATCCTGGCCCTGTGGACGGGCCGTCGGGGACAGATCGTCGCCACCCTGGGCTGCCTCCTCGGCTACTGGGTGCTGATGCGGTTCGTCCCCGTGCCGGGATTCGGCGTGCCGACGCACGGCTTCCCCCTGCTCGACCCCGACCGCAACATCGTGGCCTGGCTGGACCGCCAGCTGCTGATGGGGCACCTGTACGAGGTCACCCGCGACCCCGAGGGGGTCCTGAGCACGATCCCGGCGATTGCCACCAGCTTGCTGGGGCTGCTGACCGGCGAGTGGCTTCGCTCGGAGCGCAGCGCCCGGGCCAAGGCCCTGGGCATGGCGGTGTGGGGGGTGATGGGCCTGGCGGCCGGCGAGGTCCTGAACGCCTGGTTCCCGATCAACAAGAAGCTGTGGACCAGCTCGTACGTGATCTTCACCGCGGGCTTCGCCCTGGTCTGTCTCGCCGCGTGCTACTGGATCCTCGACGTCAACCGGTGGAGGCGGTGGGCGACACCATTCCTGGTCTTCGGCATGAACGCCATCGCCGCCTACGTGTTCGCGGGAATCGTGGCGCACTGGATCGGCCGGATGGAGGTCCGGCTGGCCGACGGGAGCCTGGTCTCGTGGCAGGAGCTGGCCTACCAGCGGGTGTTCTCGGGACTGGGCAGCCCGGCGAACGCGTCGTTGCTGTACGCCATCGTGTTCGTGGCCATCTGCTGGGTGGCCATGTGGGGGCTGTACCGCAAGGAGATCTTCGTCAAGATCTGAAGAGCACGCGGCGCACGCCCGGCGGGCAAGGGAACGGCCGGCAAGCCCGGGGGCTCGCCGGCCGTTCGCCGGGGATCCGTTCTCAGAAGGTCAGCTTGATGCCGAACTGCGCCTGCCTTGCGTCGCGGGTCGACCCGGCCTGGCCGAAGTCGCCCGCGGGCTGGAAGTCCGTGATCTCCGTTGCTGTCCGCTGACTGCCGGTGTCGAGGGTGGCGAAGATCGGTCTCAAGCTGGCGCTGGTGCCCGTGAAGTTGGCGCGGTTGAAGACGTTGAAGACCTCGAACCGCAACTGGGCCTTCACTCTTCCGCTGATGTTGAAGTTCTTGTAGAGCGCCAGGTCCACCTGGAAGAAGTTCGGGCCCTCGCAGACGCCGCGACCCGAGTTGCCGACCGTGCCCAGTTGGAAGCCGGAGAGCGTCCAGGCGTCCGGGTTCAGGACCTGCTCCGGCAACCCGCCGCTCGCCTTGCAGGCTTGCCCCGGCACGACGTTCGGCCGTCGCAGAGTATTGGCCCCCGTACCCGAAGTGTTGTTCGTCAGGCCAGGGATCGTGCCGTTCGTGACCGTGAGGGGGGACCCCGAGGACGCGAGCGCGATCGTCCCGATCTCCCAGTCGCCCAGCACGTTCTTCACGAAGCCCGACTTGTCCGCGAGGGCAGGCAGGGCGAGCACCAGGCTGGCGTTGAAGATGTGCTTGCGGTGGGTCGAGAACAAGCCACGCTCCAGGGTGACATCACCCTGGCAGCAGGAGTCTTCGCTGAACCCGTTGCCGATCGTTCGAGAGAAGGTGTACGAGGCCTGGAACTGGGAGCCGTGTCCGAAGCGGCTGACGAGCTGCGTTTGCAGCGCGTGGTAGATCGAGCTGCCGTCGTGCTCCCGGACCCCGATGTTCACGTTGCCGAAGACGCCGTACGGGCGCAGCGCCGCCCGGTCGTCTTCGTTGCTGCCGGCGTGGATGAAGTCGAGACGATCAGCGGCAGGGACCTCGTTGGCGTCGAAGACCACAGGCAGCCCCACTCCCTTGTTGCCCACGTAGCTCAGCTCGAGGGTGGTGTTGTGCAGGATCTCGCGCTCCACCGACACGTTCCACTGCCACGTGTGCGCGAACTTCCCCTCGGGATCGATCCCGAAGTTGGGGGGGGCGGTGGCCGCCGAGAAGGCCCCTGGGAACGGCTCCACGGTGTTGTCGAGGAACCGGCTGCCGACCTGCTGGTTGTTGAAGGGCGGGTTGAAGCTGAGGTTGAGGCCCGCTTGAAGCGACTCACGCAGGTAGAACTCCCCGAGCCCCGCCCGCACCGCCGTCTTGCCATCTCCTGAGACGTCCCACGCGATCCCGATCCGCGGGGTGAAGTAGTTGTTCGCCTTGGCGAGCGCACGCGTGGGTCCTGCCGTTCCTCCGGAGAACCCGGCGGCCTGGCAGGCGTTGGTGCCCGGTGGCACCAGCAGGCCGTTGCAGGGGTCGCTGCCGAGAGCCGGATCGAAGGCCGCCGCGTTCCAGCTCGAGATCGTGTCGCCCACGTCGTAGGGGCTCTCGAACCTGGACCAGCGCACGCCGTAGTCCAGCGTCACCCGCGGGTGGATCTTCCAGGAGTCCGACACGTAGGCCTCGACGTCAGTCCAACGTTGCCGGATCGAGCGGTCGGCCGAGTTCTCGGTGAAGGAAAAGGCCATGTCCTTGAGCAGGAGGTCGGCCAGGACGTTGCCGGTGGTGACGTCGGTCCCGCCGAATCCCACCGCATCGCCGAACTGCGGCGACTCGCCGGAGCCCTGATCCAGATAGTCCTCGTTCTTCTTGTTGTAGCTCGCGACGACACCGGCCTTGAAGAAGTGCTTGCCGTACACGGCCGAGAAGTCGTCCTTGAGGAAGAAGAGGTCCTCGTTGTTCTTGAAGGGGGCCATGTTCGAGAGATCGTCCCCGTAGCTTCCCCTCCCGTAGAAGATCGCGTGGCCGCGATTGGCGCCGTACTCCTTGATGCTGTCCGGGAAGATCCCCGGGATCGCCGCGTTGAGCTGGTCGTTCAGCTCCGGGGTGAGGCCGCCCCGGGTGACCGTGATCACGTTGGCCGAGTAGGAGAAGGTCAGCGTGTTGACGGCCTTCGTTCCGATGTTCTGGGTGAGCTGCGCCGTGAGCGAACGGCCCGGCTGGTCCCAGTTCGAGTCGACGGCCGGGAACGGGTCGTCGCCCCAGAGCGTCTCGACGGCGCTGGGCGCGTCGTTCGTCCAGCTGTCCTGGGTGTAGCGGAGCATCACGCGGGTCTTGTTGCTGATGGTCCAGTCGAGGCGGACGTTCTCCTGCCGCCAGTTGATCGGCGTGTTGAGGGCGGTGACCCAGTTGTTGCAGCTCCCCGCCGGTGGGGGTCGTGTTGGGGAGGGGGTAGAGCTGCAGGGCGAGGAGCCCCGCGGGGCTCAGCCGGTCCTGCGGGATCCGGTTGCCGGGGAACGGCTCGCCCGTGAGCGGATCGACCGGCGTGGGGGAGGAGCAGTCCGGGATCTCGGGCCCGCTGAAGTCCCCGGCGCGCTCGGCGTCCGTGGGCACGAAGGAGGCTCGCGTGATGCCGCGCTTCTCGCGGTTCCACTCCTGGGAGGCGAAGAAGTGGAGCTTGTCCTTGATGATCGGGCCCCCGAAGGTCCAGCCGAAGTCGTGCGTGCTCAGAGGCTCCTTCGGCTGGCCGGCCTGCTCGAGGAAGTAGTTCTTCGAGGCCAGGGAGTCATTTCGTCCGAAGTAGTACGCGCTGCCGTGGAACGCGTTGGTGCCGCCGCGGGTGACGATGTTCACCTGGGCTCCGGCGGCCCCTCCGAACTCGGCGCCGTAGCTGTTGCGGTGGATCTTGAACTCGTCGATCGCGTCCACGGACGGGATAGACCAGGATGGTGCGGTTGGAGCCGACGTCGTTGTTGTTGGCACCATCCACGGTCCACAGGTTGGCGGTGCCGGTCGATTGCCGCTCACCGAGACGTCCGAGCCGGACAGCAGCCCCTTGTCCTTGACGTTGAAGCCGTCCGGCGCGCTGACGCCCGGGCATGAGGGTGGCGAGCTGGAGGAAGTTCCGGCCGTTCAGGGGAAGCTCGCGGACCTGCTCGCCGGTGACGAGGCCGGCCACCTCGCCGCCCGACGGTCTTCACCGCGAGCAGGTCGGCCTCGACGGTGACCTGCTCGCTGATCGCGCCGGTCTCGAGCTGGAAGTCGACCTGGCGCACGTCGGCGACGTTCAGCTCGACCCTGGTCCTCACCGCCGACTTGAACCCGGCGAACTCGACCTCGACTCGATAGCTCCCGAGGGGCAGGTCCGGGAAGGAGTAGATCCCGGCCGAGTTCGTGGTGGCCGAACGCGTGAAGCCGGTCGCCTCGCCTCTCACCGTGACCTTCGCCCCGGCGATCACGGCGTGCGTCGGGTCGGTCACCGCGCCGCGGATCGTGGCGGTGATCCGCTGTGCGAGAGCCGGCACCGACAGGAAGAAAAGAAGTCCAACCAGACACCACCGCTGGCTGCGCATGGCTCGCCTCCGGAGCGTTTGTTAAGACACTTTACGAAGGCTTATAAAATACGAGTCGGCAGCCTGTCAAGGGTTTTGACATGCGACGACTCCTGCCTCGACGAGCGGCGAAGGGCAACGCACGCGGGACGGCGACGTCCTCGCGGCGCCTGGCGCTTGGCGCCGCTGTCGTCACCGGCCTTCTCGTGGCCGCGGGCGTCTGGTGGTCGCACACCGGCCAGGGGTTGCGCCGCGAGCGGGGCCTGAGCGTCCTGCTCATCACGGTCGACACCCTGCGCGCCGACGCCCTCGGCGCCTACGGCAACCGAGACGCGCTCACCCCGTGGATGGACCGCCTCGCCGCCCTGGGCGTCCGCTTCGACGACGCGCACGCCCACAACGTCGTCACGCTCCCCTCCCACGCCAACATCCTCTCGGGCCGCTATCCCCTCGACCACGGCGTGAGGGACAACTCGGGCTTTCGCTTCCCGCGCGGGGTGGACACGCATCGCCACCCTCCTCGAGCCTCGCGGGTACCGGACCGGGGCCTTCGTGAGCGCCTTCCCCCTCGCCTCGCGGTTCGGGCTCGACCGGGGATTCGAGGTCTACGAGGACGACTTCGTCGGGGCGCGGGCCCGTCCCGCCTTCTTCGAGCAGGAGCGCCCGGGGCCCGAGACCGTGGCCCTCGCGCGCCGCTGGCTGGACGCGCAGGGGGACCGGCCGTCCTTCTGCTGGGTCCACGTCTTCGAGCCGCACTTCCCCTACGAGCCCCCCGAGCCGTTCGCTTCGCGCTTCCGCGGCCGTCCCTATCACGGAGAGGTGGCCGCGGCCGACGCCGCGCTCGCTCCTCTGCTGGAGCCCGTGCTCGCAGCCGGCGACAAGGGCCGGACCCTCGTCGTGCTGACCGCGGACCACGGCGAGTCCCTCGGGGAGCACGGGGAGGCGACGCACGGGATCTTCGCCTACGAGGCCACGCTGAGGGTCCCCCTGATCCTGTATCAGCCGCGGCTCTTCGGGCCGCGACACGTGTCCGAGCCGGCGCGCCACGTGGACATCCTGCCGACGATCCTGGACGCGCTGTCGCTGCCGGTGCCGGAGGGTCTCCCCGGCCGCAGCCTGCTCGACCTGGCGACGGGGGCGTCGGCCGGCGCCACCACGAGCTACTTCGAGGCCCTCTCGGGACCCCTCAACCGGGGTTGGGCCCCGCTCCACGGGGTGATCCGAGCCCGGTCGAAGTACGTCGACCTCCCGATCCCGGAGCTTTACGACCTCGGGAAGCGACCCGCACGAGGCACGGCAACCTGGCCGCCCGAGAGGGCAAGCGCCTCGACGAGATGCGGGCTCTTCTCGCTTCGCTCCGCTCGACGGAGCACGAGATCGATCGGAGAGAGGAGAACATCGAGACACGGGAGCGCCTCCGGAGCCTGGGATACTCGAGCGCGGGGACGAGCCGTGCGAAGGAGCGCTACACGGAGGACGACGACCCCAAGCGCCTCATCGCTCTCGACGCGATGC
This sequence comes from uncultured Acidobacteriota bacterium, assembly GCA_963697835.1. Classification (GTDB taxonomy): domain Bacteria; phylum Acidobacteriota; class Vicinamibacteria; order Fen-336; family Fen-336; genus DATBSL01. Next base: position 324,692 of record CAVOPG010000007.1, read on the forward strand.
TGCAGGAGGTCGTAGGTCTCTACCTTTCGGGCGACCTGCCCGCCGCTCTCGCCCGCTGCCGGGAGCTCGTCCGCCTCCGGCCGGGGATGCCCGTCTCGCTCCTGCACCTGGCCCACCTCGAGCGGGAGAGCGGGGATCTTGCGGCGCGGGGTGGAGGCGCTGGGGCGAGCCCTCGCCCTCGAACCCGGAGGACACGGCCATCGCCTCGCTGCGGGGAGCGTACCTGACCCAGGCCGGGAAGGCGCGTGAGGCCGTGGACCTCCTCGAGCCCTACGCCCGGCATGCCGACCCCGACGTGGATGTTCTGACGACGCTCGGCCTCGCTCTCGCCAAGCTGGGCCGCGCTCCGGAGGCGCTCGCCGTCCTCGCCAAGGCTCGCGAGATGGAGCCACGAAACGCGATGGTCCTCGTACACGTCGGCACCGTGCACCTCATGGCCCGCGACGAAGAGCGGGCGCGCGAGGCCTTCGAGGCGGCCCTCGCGCTGAACCCGAGCGTCGCGCGCGCCCACAGCTCGCTCGGATTCCTCGCCGCCGAGCACGGCCGTCGTGGACGAGGCCCTCGATCACTGGAAGAAGGCCGTCGCGCTCGACCCCCGGGAGTGCAACGGACTGCTGGCCCTGGGCGCGCTCCTGAGGAGCCGCGGGCGGTTGGCGGAGGCTCGAGTGTACCTCGAGCTCTTCGTGGCCTCGGCGCCGCCAGGCCCGCCCGCGCGGGACGTCGAGCGGGTGCGCCGGTGGCTGGCCGGGACCACGTCACCCGGGTAGACGGGCCTCGGCGTCGGTGGGCCGGGGATAAGATCACTGCAGTGCTCGAACGATCGCGCCTGGCCCACGTTCTCGTCGCGGCCCTGCTGCCGGGTGGCCTCCTTCCGTCCCGGGCCCTCGCCAGGGAAGGCGCGGACCCCGCCGCCGCCCTCGTGCATGCGATCGCCGCGGCCGAGAGCAGCCTGCGCGAAGGCGAGACCGAGACCGCCGAAAGCCGCTACCGCTCCGCCCTCCTGGAAGGCTGGCTGCTGATGGGAGCGCTGGAGACGGCCGAGGGGCGGCTGCCGGAGGCCCGGGAGGCGTTCCGCCGCGCGTCCTCGTCCGCGGTCGAAACGGACCGCGCGCTCCGGTCCCTGGCCCTGGCGTACCTGCGAATGGGTGAGACCGCCCCCGCCGTGGACATCCTCACGCGGCTCGCGCGGAGGGACCCGAAGGACGGCGAGATCCAGAGGCGGCTCGCGCAGGCGCTGGCGGCCAGCGGACACCCGGTCGTCCTGCCCATGGCCGAGGTGGTTCCGCTCACGGCGCTCACGCCACGGCAACGGCTCGATCTCGAGCGCCGGGTGACGGCAGACCTGGCCCGCGCGTACCTCAACCTGGGCGTGATGCAGACCCAGAGCCAGGCCTTCTCTCGCGCGGCCGAGCTCTTCGAGAAGGCGGCGGCGCTGGACCCCGACTTCCCGCAGGTCCAGTACTCGCTGGGCGTCGCCCTCTTCAACGCGCGGCGCTTCGACAAGGCCGCCGGGCCCCTGGCCCGCGCTCTCGCGGCCCACCCGGAGGACGCCGGTTCGCGGCGCATGCTGGCGATGGCCTGGCTCAACACCGAGGCCTACGACAAGGCCGCCGCGCTGCTGCGCGACGACCCCGAGCGCGACGCGGATCCCTCGCTGCAGTTCGCCTATGGCCTCGCCCTGGCGCGCACCGACCACGCGACGGAAGCACAGTCGGTCTTCGCGAAGATGCTCGCCCGGCACGGGGATTCCGCGGAGGTGAGGGTGGTGCTGGGCCAGGCCAGCGCCCAGCAGGGCGACTTCGACTCGGCCATCCAGGATCTCACCCAGGCCCTTCGCCTCAAGGCCGACGTGGCGGAGGCCAACGCGACGCTGGGCATCATCTACTTGAAGCAGGGCCGGCTGGCGGAGGCCGAGGCGGCCCTTCGCGCGGAGCTAAAGGCGCGGCCCGGCGACGCGAAGTCGCAAAACGCCCTGGCCACCGTCCTCGACCTCCTGGGGCGGCCGGAGGAGGCGCTCCCGCTCCTGCGCCGCGTGCTCGAGGCGAAGCCGGACTTCGCCGACGCGCGCTATCTGCTCGGCAAGATCCTGCTTGCGGAAGGCGATGCCGCGCAGGCCCTGGAGCACCTGGAGGCGGCCGCGCGGGTCGCCCCCGAGGATGCGAACATCCACTACCAGATCGGGCGGGCCTACCAGAAGCTCGGTCGAACAGAGCTGGCCCAGCAGCAGTTCGAGGTCTTTCGCCAGCTCAAGGACAAGCAGCGGGGGAGCGCCCCGTGAGGTTCGGCCTGGGCCACCTCGGCGTCGTGCTGCTGGCGGCGCCCGTCGCCGCGCAGCCCGCGAAGCCGTCGCCGGCCGTCACCGAGCACGCGGCGGGGAGACAGTCGCTACCCGTGGCCGACCGCTCCGGTTCCGCGCACGCGCTGCTGGAGCTGGCGCGCCTCCAGTCCGGCCGGAAGGACTGGGAGGGCTCCCTCGAGTCCTTGCGGCGAGCCCGGGTGATCGCTCCCAACTCGGAAGCGGTGCTGTGGGCCACCGCCGAGGCCTCGCTGGCCGTCCACGCCCCCCTGCCGGCCATCGAGGTCCTGGAGCCGTTGACGCGCATGTGCTCCACGGTGGGGCACTACCATTACCTGCAGGGGATCGCGCTCATGCAGGCGGGAGACCTGGAGGCGGCCGTCGAGCCCCTGAGGGAGGCGGAGCGGCTCGAGCCGAACCAGCCACTCACCCTGATCGCGCTGGGGACCGCGCTCGTGGATCGGAGCTCGTACGCCGAGGCCAAGCCGTACCTTCTCCACAGCCTCGATCTCGACCCGGAGAGCGTCGAGGCGGTGGCCACGCTGGCCGAAGCCGAGGAAGGCCTGGGCGAGCGCCGGGAGGCTGAAGCCCACGCCCAACGGGCCCTGGCGCGGACGAGCGCGCACGCCACCGCGAACCTGGTGATGGGGATGGTCTTGATGAAGCAGGAACGCTACGCGGAGGCGCGCGATGCGCTGGTGAAGGCGGCGACCGCGAACCCGGCTTCGCCGAAGGCCCACTACCAGCTGAGCCTGGCCTTCGCGAGCCTGAACGACGAAACCAACGCGCGGAAGCACCTGGAGCTGTACCACCAGACGCTGAAGGAGAGGGAGGATCGCGTGAAGACGGTGCGCGCAGTGACCGGGCTCTCCCTGGGCGGGATGCAACCTTGAGACTGGCCCCGTTGCTCCTGACCTCCGCCCTCCTCGCGGCCTCGAGCCTGGCGCAGCTCCCGCCCGGAGGGGCGACCCGGCTCACCTTCCGCGACGTCGCCGGCGAAGCCGGCGTCACATTCCAGCACCACGGCGCGGCCGAGAAGAAGTACATCATGGAGTCGATGAGCGGCGGGCTCGCCCTCCTCGACTTCGACGACGACGGGCTCGTCGACGTCTACCTGACCGACTCCCTCACGGTGGCGACGGCCAAGGACCCCCGCTCGGCGCGCAGCGCCCTCTACCGGAACACCGGCCACGGGAGGTTCGAGGATGTGACGGACCGGGCCGGAGTGGGGCGCACCGGCTGGGCGATGGGGGTGTGCACGGCCGACGTGGACGGGGACGGCGCTGAGGACATCTACGTCACCGGCCTCGGCCGGAACTTCCTCTACCACAACAACCGGGACGGTACCTTCACCGACGTCGCGGAGCCGTCCGGCGTCACGGGCGGTGGCTGGTCGGCGGGTTGCGGCTTCGCCGACTACGACCGGGACGGCGACCTGGACCTCTTCGTCAGCCGCTACGTCCGCATGGACCTCGACAACCTGCCCGAGTTCGGCAAGGGGGGCGGGGGGATGCGGGGCGAGGGGCGGGGGGCGACCTGTCAGTATCGGGGGGTCGCGGTGCAGTGCGGCCCCCGAGGCCTTCACGGCGAGTCGGACCTCCTGTTCAGGAACGACGGCAACGGGCGCTTCACGGAGGTGGGGGCAAGGGCCGGCGTCCACGATCCCCACGAGTACTACGGACTCGGTGTCGCCTGGTTCGACTACAACGCCGACGGCTGGCCCGACCTGTACGTGGCCAACGACTCCCACCCGAACTACCTCTACCTGAACCGCAAGGACGGGACTTTCGAGGAAGTCGGCTTCCCCATGGGAGTGGCGGTGAGCGAGGACGGTGGCGAGCAGGGCAGCATGGGCGTCGCGGTGGGCGACTACGACAACGTCGGCCGGCTGAGCCTTTTCGTGACGAACTTCGCGGAGGAGTACGCCGCGCTCTACCACAACGACGTCGACCACTTCACGGACGCCTCGTTCCGGTCGAAGACCGCCGCCCCCGGCCTGCCCTTCGTGAAGTGGGGGACGTCCTTCTTCGACTACGACAACGACGGGTGGATGGACATCATCGTCGTCAACGGCCACGTCTACCCCCAGGTCGACCAGGTGAAGATGGGCGCGTCGGCCGGCTACCGGCAGCGCAAGCTCCTCTACCACAACCGCGGCGACGGGAGTTTCGACGAGGTGGCCGCGCAGCTCGGGGTGGCCCTGACCGAGGAGCGCGTGGGCCGGGGGCTGGCCGTCGGCGACCTCGACAACGACGGGCGGCTCGACGTCGTGGTCAACGACCTCGACGTCGGCGCCCAGATCCTGCACAACGAGCTGGCCGACGTCGGCAACTGGCTGCTCGTGAAGCTCGAGGGCAAGGGCAGGAACAGGGACGCCATCGGCGCCGTCGTCAAGGTGAAGGCGGGCCCGCTCAGCCTGATGCGGTTCGTGAGGAGCGGGTCGAGCTACATCTCCCAGGAGGACATGCGCCAGCACTTCGGCCTGGGCCCGAGGGTGCAGGCGGACTCCGTCGAGGTGCGCTGGCCCGACGACACCGTGACCCGGCTGGAGAACGTCGAGGCCAACCGCGTCCTCGTGATCGAGCAGCGGTGACTTCCTGGCTCGCCGCCGAACCCCGGGCGACGCCGGGAGCCATCGCCTTCACGCGCGCAACGGCACTTCCCTGAGGGGCGGCCGCAACCTCTCCCGCGCCTCGGTGGTCGCCACCAGGAGGCTCCCCCAGAGCGTCGCCTCCTCGCCGAGGGTCGACACCACGATCTTCGTGGGCGCGGGGACGATCCGATCCACGGTCCGCTGCACCCGCTGCACGAAGGGCGTTCCCAGGGCGGGGAGGGCCCCGCCGAGGACGATGAGGGAAGGATCGAGCACGAGGCTCAGGTTCGCGGCGGCGATGCCGATGAACGTGGCCACCTCTTCGATGGCCTTCCGGGCCCTCCGGTCACCCCCTCGCGCGGCGTCGAACAGCTCGGCCACCCCGCGATCGGGGTCGTTCCGGTCGCGGCGGGGCCAGCGTTTGGCCAACGCGTCGAGTCCGGCGAGTGTCTCGAGGCAGCCCCGGGTCCCGAAATCCTTGTTCACGAACTGGGGTCCCATGCACATGAGGGCGATCTCTCCCGCCATCGAGCGATGCCCGCGGTGAAGGACGCCCTCCGACACGATCCCGGCGCCGATCCCCGTCCCGACCAGGATGAAGGCGCAGGTGTCGTGGCCGCGGGCGGCGCCCCGCCAGCGCTCCCCCAGCACGGCCAGGTTCACGTCGTTGTCGACCACCACCGGCGCGCCGAGAGCGCCCCTCAGGATCGCCCCCATGGGAACGTTGGACCAGCCCTTCAGGTTGGGCGCGAGGGCGACGACGGTGCCCCGTTTCCGGTCGACGACTCCCGGGGCCCCGGCGCCCACGGCGAGGAGCCGATCCGGCGGGACCCCGGCCTCCCGCAGGAGCGCCCGTGCCGCGGCCGCGATTCGCGTGAGCAGGGCCGGTGGGTCGAGGTCCGACGGCGTCGGCATCACGAGATGGGCCAGCCGCTCGCCCCGGAGATCGGCAACCGCGAGCTGCGTCCGGGTCGGCCCGAGGGCGATCCCCGCGACGAAGCCGTAGCGGGCGTTGAACTCCATGAAGAACGGCCGTCGTCCTCCCCGGGATGGTCCCGTGCCGAGGTCCCGGACCAGCCCGCGGCGGATCAGGTGCGAGACCAGGCTCCCCACCGTGGGAGCCGAGAGGCCGGTGGCCTGGATCAGCTCCGCCCGGGTGAAGGGGGTCGGGTGATCCATCGCGAAGGCCTGGACCCTCTCGAGGTTCAGCCGCCGCAAGTGGCCGGCGTGCCCGCCCCGGATCTCCCCGCCCGGTGCGAGAGCCGCGCCCGTCTGCCTGGGAGCAGCCATGTCTCGAATCCCTCTCCCGCCAAGTTGCCGCGCCGTGCATCCCGGCGCGTTCTATCCGGCGCCGCGGACCTCTTCGTAGAGCGCGAGGACGTTCTCGGTGGGCGTGCGCGCCTGGATGTTGTGGACGGTGTTGAAGACGAAGCCGCCGCCCTTGCCGAAGATGCGCACGCGCTCCTTGACCTCGGCCCGCACCTCGTCGGCGGTGCCGAAGGGCAGCGTCTTCTGGGTGTCCACCCCGCCGCCCCAGAAGACGAGCGTGTCGCCGTACTTCGCCTTCAGGGTGGCCGCGTCCATGCCCGCGGCGGAGCACTGCACGGGGTTGAGGATGTCGACGCCTGCCTCCACGAAACCGTCGAGCAGGGGGGCGATGGCACCGCAGGAGTGGAAGAAGATCTTCCACGGCGTGTGCTCGTGCACCCAGTCGTTGAGCTTCCGGTAGAGGGGCTTCCAGAGCTGGTCGAAGAGCTTCGGCGAGCACAGGGGCCGCTGCTGGCCGCCGAAGTCGGTCCCGCTCATCACCAGGACCTCGATCCGGTCACCCATCACCTGCCGGTAGAGCTCGAGGTTCCGAAGCGCAGTGTCCGCCTGGATCTCGAAGATCCCGCGGATGTAGTCGGTGTGGGTGAGGAGGTACTCGTACCACAGGTTCGGGTCGCGCAGTCCCTTGGGGTGGGTGAGCCCGGGGCCGGGCACGTGGGCGATGTCGCCGATCCCGCCCTGCCAGAAGTTGCCGACGAGCGCGTAGTCGGTCTCCTCGTGGAGCCGCACCACCGTGGTCTCGAGGTGGCGGAGGTCCTCCTCGCTGAAGAGCTCGAACTGCTCGGCCCAGTCCCGGGGGTCGAGCCGGTCCTCGTCGATCGGGTCCTGGCGCACGATCGAGTCGAAGTAGTAGCCGCCCTTCGGCAGCCGGGCGGACGGACGCGCCGATGCGGTCGCCCTTGGGGTAGATGAGGGTGTCGCCGTTCGCGTCGACGTCCGTCTCGAAGTCCCGCGGGACGAGGCCGGGCGTCCCGTCCGGCAGCGTCCAGGGCTTCCAGCCCTCGTTGCGGAAGCCGAACATGTTCGTCGGGTTCCAGATGCCGATCGTGTCGACGCCGAGCGCCCGGCGCACCGGCTCCTCGACCTCGGCCAGGATCTGGAACGGCTCGCCGATCGTCACCGGGTGGTCGCCCAGGCCGAGCGCCTGCCGCACGCGGTAGTAGGTGCTGGCGGCGATGCCGGTCACGGGCGTGCTGCCGAGGTCGATCGGCGGGCGGTCCGTCTCCTCGCGTCGCAGCGCCCTCCTCACCCGCTCGCGTCCGTTCATGGCGTCCTCCGATGGTCGCCGCGACCGCCCCGGCGCGCCTATAGTACGCCGCGGAGGTCGACGTGAAGCCCATCCCCTTGACCTACGCCGACGCCGTCCCGCTGCTCCTCTACCTGGCCGTCATCCTCGCTCGTCGGCTGGCACCTGCGGCGCCGGATGGTCTCGACCGACGCCTTCCTCCTCGCCGGCCGCTCGCTCCCCTCGTGGGTCACCGGGATCGCCTTCGTGGCCGCCAACTGCGGGGCGCTCGAGGTCATGGGGGTCGTCTCGACGAGCGCCAAGTACGGGGCCCGGGCGAACCACTTCTACTGGGTGGGCGCCATCCCCGCCATGCTGTTCCTCGCCCTCTTCATGATGCCGATCTACCACCGCAGCCGCGTGCGCAGCGTGCCCGAGTTCCTGAAGATGCGCTTCGGCGAGCCCACCCGCGCGTTCAACGCCGCCTGCTTCGCGGTGCTCATGGTGCTCGTCTCCGGCATCAGCCTCTACGCCATGGCGATCGTCCTGGGCAGCGTGCTCGGCTGGAGCTTCACCGCGAGCGTCCTCGCCGGCGCCGGCGTCGTGCTCGTCTACGTCTTCCTGGGCGGGCTGCGGGCCACGATCTACAACGAGGTGCTGCAGTTCGTCCTCATCGTCCTCGGCTTCGCCCCGCTCTCCTTCCTGGCCCTCCGGGAGTTCGGCGGCTTCTCCGGCCTCGGGGCGGCGCTCCCCGAGCACCTCCGCCACACCTGGAAGGGGATGGCGGCGGTCGACCCCATGACGGCGACGATGGACGGCTTCGGGACGGTGATCGGCCTCGGCTTCGTGCTCTCCTTCGGCTACTGGTGCACCGACTTCCTGCTCGTCCAGCGCGCCCTGGCGGCGAAGGACCTGCCGGCCGCGGTCGAGACGCCGCTCGTCGCCTCGGTGGCCAAGCTCTTCTTCCCGTTCCTCGTCGTGGTGCCCGGCCTCGCCGCCTTCGCCCTCTTCCCGGCCGAGCTCAACGCGCGCTACGACCTCGCCCTCCCGCAGCTCATGCTGCGCTACTACGGCCCCGGCCTCCTCGGGCTCGGCATCACCGCCATGCTCGCGAGCTTCATGTCGGGCATGGCGGGAACGTCACCGCGTTCAACACGGTCTGGACGTACGACCTCTACCAGGCCTACGTGGCCCCCGGCCGCTCCGACCGGCACTACCTGGTGGTCGGGCGGCGTGGCGACCGTCGGCCGCCGTCGTCCTCGCCTGCGGCACCGCGTACCATCGTCCTGCGCTTCAACAACCTGATGGACTACGTGCAGCTGCTGTTCTCGTTCTTCAACGCGCCGCTGTTCGCGACGTTCCTGCTCGGGATGTTCACGAAGTGGGCGACGCCGGCCGGCGGGCTGTGCCGGGCTGGTGGCGGGGACCTTCGGCGCTCTCGGCCACTACCTGGCGCTCCGCGCCGGGCTCCGTCCACTACGGCAGCGACATGACGGCGAACTTCTACGGCGCGGCGGTCGGGTGGGGCGTGTGCTTCGCGGTGACGGCGGGGTCAGCGCCTTCACGACGCGGAAGCCCGACCGCGGAGCTCGTGGGCCTGGTGTACGACGGCAAGACCGGAGGCGCCGCGCACGAGCGCGCGCGCCTCGGCCGGGCGAAGTGGCTCGCGGCCGCGGTGGCGGCCGTCCTGCTGCTGCTGAACTGGCTCTTCTACTGACGGCTAGCGCCGCGGCGCCGACGAGCCGGCGGGCGAGGGCGACGGCCCCGGCCGCGTCCTCGGCGTAGCCGTCGGCGCCGATGTCGGTCGGCGAGGCTGCTCGTTGACCGGCGCGCCGCCGACCATCACCCCGACCTTCTCCCGGAGGCCGGCCGCCTTCAGCAGCTCGATCGTCACCTTCATGCTCGGGCAGCGTGGTGGTGAGGAGCGCCGAGAGCGCGATCAGGTTCACCCCGCCGCCCCGCGCCGCGTCCACGAACTTCTCGGGGGACACGTCCACCCCGAGGTCGCGCACCTCGAAGCCGGCTCCCTCGAGCATCATGCAGACGAGGTTCTTGCCGATGTCGTGCAGGTCGCCCTTGACGGTGCCGGCCACCACGTGCCGGCGGGCTTCACGTCGGTCGCGACGAGGCGGGGCCGCAGGAGGGCGAGCGCCTCCTTCATGGCGCGCGCCGAGATGAGCATCTCGGGCAGGAAGTAGTCGCCGCACTCGTAGCGGCGGCCCACCTCGTCCATCGCCTTCACCATCACGTCGCGGAGGATCGTCGCCCGGCTCGGCTCCCGCGTCGAGGGCGGCCTGGACGGCCTTCGCCGCGTCCTTCGCCTGTCCCTCCTCGATGGCCTTCTTCAGGGTGTCGAGCACGTCCTTCATCGGAGCCTCCTGGCCGGCCGATCCGGCGGTCGGGCAATCCTACACCGGCGCGGACGGCGCCTATATACTCACGCTCGCCGTCGACACGGAGGCCGGATGAGCACCGGGGAGGAGACGGGGAGGGGAGGGCGGAGCCGGCTCGCCGGCGCGAGCGCGGCCCTCGTGGGGCTCGGGGCGCTCGTCGCCTCCCTGGCCTGGGCGACTGCCTCACCCGCCGCCGGTCTCGCCGGCCGCTGGATGCTCCTCGCCGGCCTCGTGCCTCCACGCCGCTCGGCGGCGCTCGCTCACCTCCTGGATCCTCGTCTCGATGCTGGTCGGGGCGGAGATCGGCCACGACTGGCCGGCCGACCGGCGTCGCGCTGCGCCTGCTGAGCCTGATCTTCATCCGGATGATCAAGACGATCATCGCGCCGCTCCTCTTCGCGACTCTGGTGGTCGGGATCGCCGGCCACCCGAACCTGCGCCACGTGGGGCGGATGGGCGTGAAGGCGCTCGTCTACTTCGAGGTCGTCACGACGCTCGCCCTCTTCATCGGCCTCGCCGCCATCAACCTCACCCGGGCGGGCGTCGGCGTGCAGCCGCCGGAGGGCCTGCCGCCCGCGGGCGTCACCGGGGCGAAGCAGACAGTCAGCGACGTCGTCCTCCACGCCTTCCCCGAGAACGTGGCGAAGTCGGTGGCCGAGGGCCAGGTCCTCCAGGTCGTGGTGTTCAGCATCCTGTTCGCGATCGCCCTCTCCCTCCTGCCGGAGCGCCGCCGCAAGCCCATGCTCTCCCTCGCCGAGGGCCTCTCCGAGACCATGTTCAAGTTCACCAACCTCGTGATGCTCTTCGCGCCGGTCGGGCGTGGGCGCGGCCATCGCCTACACCGTCGGCCACATGGGCCTCGGCATCCTCGTGAACCTGGCGAAGCTCCTGGCCACCCTCTACCTCGCGCTCTTCGCCTTCCTGCTCTTCGTGCTCCTGCCGATCGCGCTCGTCTCGCAAGGTCCCGCTCCGGAGGTTCGTGAGGGCGATCGCCGAGCCCGTCTCGATCGCCTTCGCCACGACGAGCTCGGAGGCGGCGCTGCCGCTCGCCATGGAGCGAATGGAGGAGCTCGGCGTGCCGCGGCAGACCGTGGCCTTCGTGATGCCGACCGGCTACAGCTTCAACCTCGACGGCTCGACGCTCTACCTCGCCCTCGCGTCGGTGTTCGTCGCCCAGGCCGCGGGCATCCCGCTGTCCCTCGACCAGCAGCTGGCGATCGTCTTCACGCTGATGATCACGAGCAAGGGCGTCGCCGGGGTGCCCCGGGCGACCCTCGTGATCCTGCTGGGCACGGCGGCGTCCTTCGGCCTGCCCGAGTGGCCGATCCTCGCCATCCTCGGGATCGACGAGCTGATGGACATGGCGCGCACCTCGGTCAACGTCATCGGGAACTGCCTCGCCACCGTGGTGATCGCGCGGTGGGAGGGGGAGTTCCCGCCCCTCCTGAAGGAGGCCCCGTGAGAAGAATCGCTCTCGCCGTGCTCTCGGTCCTCGCCGCGTCCTCCGGCCTCGCCGCCGACCGCGTCGAGCCGAGGTGGGAGTCGATCGACAAGCGCCCGACCCCGGCCTGGTTCGAGGACGCCAAGCTCGGGATCTTCATCCACTGGGGGGTCTACGCGGTGCCGTCGTTCGCCCCGCGGACCGAGGTGAGCACGTACGCGCGCTACTCGGAGTGGTACTGGAAGCGGCTCCTGACCCCCGACATGGAGGGGCACGCGCAGTTCAAGGCCTTCCACGACCGCGTGTACGGCCCGGAGACGAAGTACCAGGACTTCGCGGCCCGGTGGCAGGCCGAGATGTACGACCCCGTCGCAGTGGGCGGATCTCTTCCAGCGGGCGGGGGCGAGGTACGTCGTCCTCACGAGCAAGCACCACGACGGGTTCTGCCTGTGGCCGAGCGCCGAGAGCTGGAACTGGAACGCGGTGGACGTGGGGCCGCACCGCGACGTGGCGGGGGACCTCGTGAAGGCGGTCCGGACGAAGGGGCTGAAGATGGGATTCTACTACAGCCTCTACGAGTGGAACCGGCCTCTCTACCACGAGGACGTCAGGCGCTACGTGGACCAGCACATGATCCCGCAGATGAAGGACCTGGTGACCCGGTACGCGCCCGACGTGCTCTGGACGGACGGCGAGTGGGACCACCCGTCATCGACGTGGAAGGCCGAGGAGTTCCTGGCCTGGCTCTTCAACGAGTCGAAGGTGGGCGCGACGGTCGCGGTGAACGACCGGTGGGGCAAGGAGACGCGGGCGAAGCACGGCGGCTACTACACGACCGAGTACGGGCTCATCCACGACAAGGACGCTTCGGGCGAGGTGATCCCGCACCCCTGGGAGGAGTGCCGGGGGATCGGACATTCGTTCGGCTACAACCGGGCGGAGACGGTCGGCGACTACGCGAGCGCGCCGAAGCTCGTCTCACTCCTGGTGGACACCGTGAGCCGCGGCGGCAACCTGCTGCTCGACATCGGGCCGGCGGCCGACGGGAGGATCCCCGTGATCATGGAGGAGCGCCTCCTGCAGCTCGGCGAGTTCCTGGGGACGAGCGGCGAGGCGATCTACGGCACGCGCAAGTGGCGGACACCCTCGGAGGGCGAGACGGTCCGCTACACCTCGAAGGGCGACACCGTCTACGCCATCGTGCTCGGGTGGCCGGGTCACGCCGTGACCCTGAAGGCGCCGAAGGCCTCCGGCGCCACGAAGGTGAGCCTGCTCGGGACAAAGGGCCCGGTGCGCTTCTCCCGCTCCGGCCAGGGCCTGCGGGTCGAGATGCCGGAGTCGGCCCCGGTCGGCGCGCACGCGTACGCCTTCGCGCTCACGGGGGTGAAGTAGAGATGGAGCCAGCCCGGGACGCAGCCGGCGTCGTGCCCGACGAGATCATGGTGCCGCTGCGTGCGTTCATGGAGAGCCGCGTCCTCCTGACCGCGCTCGAGCTGGACGCGTTCACGGCCGTCAGCGCCGGCGCCACGGCTTCGGCGGTGGCCTCGGCCCGCGCCACCGACGCCCGCGCCACCGAGCTCCTCCTCGACGCGCTCGTCTCCCTCGGTTTCCTCGAGAAGCGCGGCGACGTCTTCGCCAACGCGCCCCTCGCGGCGCGGTTCCTCGCCGCCGGCTCCCGCGACGACGCCCGCGACGCGCTCAAGCACAACCTGAGCCTGTGGCGGCGATGGTCCACGCTCACCGACGCCGTGCGCGCCGGGCACGCCGTCGGAGTCCCGGAGATGGCGGACCGCGGCGACGACTGGACGGTGCCGTTCATCGCCGCCATGCACCGGGGTGCCGCCCAGCGCGCTCCTCTCGTCGTCCAGGCGGTCGGCACGGGCGGCGTGCAACGGATGCTCGACGTGGGGGGCGGGTCAGGCGCCTACTCGATCGCCTTCGCCCGCGCGAGCGCCGACCTTCGGGCCGACATCCTCGACCTGCCGAGCGTCCTCCCGATCGCCGACGGCCACGTGGCCGAGGCGGGGCTCGCCGGCCGCGTCCGCACCCGGGCCGGGGACCTGCGCACCGACGACCTCGGCTCGGGGTACGACCTCGTCCTCCTCTCGGCGATCTGCCACATGCTCGGGTCCGCGGAGAACCGGGACCTGCTGGCGCGCGCCGGCCGCGCTCTCGCCCCCGGCGGCCGGGTGGTGGTGTCGGACTTCGTCCTGGAGGAGGACGGCACCTCGCCCCGGCAGGCGGTGCTCTTCTCGCTCAACATGCTGGTGGGCACGCCGTCTGGCCGTTCGTACCGCGAGTCCGAGTACGCCGCGTGGCTGCGCGAGGCCGGGCTCGCCGGCATCGCGAGGGTGCGGCTGCCCGGTCCGGCCCACCTCATGATCGGCCGCAAGCCGGGAGGTTGAGACCCGCCGGACGCGACCGCTAGGCCTGGGCGTCCCGAGCCTCGTCGAGGAAGCGACGGACCTTCTCACGCGGGTCGCCCGGCGCCGAGCGTCTCGAGGGGTGCGTAGCCGCGGTAGCCCGCCTCCCGGAGGATCGCGAACACCCGCCGCACGTCCGTCTTCTCTTCCCGGCCCTTCCGGTAGAGGCGCTCCTTGATCTGCCAGGTGCAGGCGTACGGAGCGAGCCGGGCGATCTCCTCGTAGGGGTCGCCGGTGCGGAGGCTGCCGATGTCCACGTTCAGGCCGAACCAGTCGGAGGCGACGCGCTCGCGGAGCGCCAGCACCTCGGCCGCCGTCTTGAGCAGCTCGTCGTGGTTCTGGTAGGCGATCACGACGCCGTACCGCTCGCCGTGGGCCGCGCACGCGCGGAAGCACTCCACGACCCAGCCCGTCATCTGCTCCCGGCTCGGACCCTTCGCCTCGGCGCGGCCGTCGAAGACCCGCAGGACCGGCGCCCCCAGCTTCGCCGCCACCTCCACCCAGCGCTTCACGTGCGCGACGTCCGCCTCCCGCTTCGCCGCGTCGGGAACGCGTGAAGTCGTTCCGCACGCCGGTGCCGCTGATGCCGAGGCCGTTCTGGAAGGCCTGTCTCTTGATCGCGTGGAGGTACGCGTCGGCCGGCGGCACCGGGTGGCCGGGGAAGTAGTAGCCGGTCGGGTCCACCGCGTCGAAGCCCAGCTCGGCGCAGAAGTCGATCACCTGCTCGAGCGTCATCTCGCCGCCGTGGAGCAGCGCGTCGAAGGAGTAGAGGTTGCAGCTGAGCTTGATCTTCGATCGACGCGCCGGTCCTGCCCCCTCGGCCGCCGTCGCGATCGCGGGGGAGGCGACGAGGGCGGACAGGAAGGCGCGTCGGGCAACCGATTCGGCCATGGCGGCGGTCTCCGCCGCGAGTCTACCCGATCGGCTGCGCCGCCCCATCCAGCGTCCTACAATGGCACCCGATGCTCGCCCTGTACGTCGCTCTCGCCTGCGTCTCGGCCGCCACCCTGATGTACGAGATCGCTCTCACACGGCTGCTGAGCGTGGTCGCGTGGTACTACCTCGCGTTCGTCTCCATCTCGACCGCGATGCTGGGCCTCACGGCGGGAGCGCTCTTCGTGCAGCTGCGGCCGCGGGCCTTCCCGGAGGAGAAGGTGCTGGAGCGCATGGGCAGCGCTTGCGCCGGCATGGGCGCCCTCCTGCCGGTGTGCCTGGTGATCCTCCTCGCCGTCCCCATCGGGATCTCCCGTTCCGCCCAGACGTTCTTCAGCTTCCTGATCTTCTGCGCGATCGGAGCGGCGCCGTTCGCGTTCTCGGGTGTCGCGATCTGCCTGGGCCTGACCCGGGGCGGCCCGCGGATCGGGAGGCTATACGCGGCCGACCTCGGAGGCGCCGCCCTCGGGAGCGGGGCAGGGGTGCTGCTCCTCCAGGCGTTCGACGCGTGCAGCGCCATCTTCGTGATCGGCGGCGTGCTGCTCGTCGCCGCGGCCGGCCTCGCCTCGGCCGCCGGCGAGGCGAAACGACGGCGCCGGCTGCTCGCCGCCGCCCTCGGGCTCGTGGGCGCCGGGGCCCTGAACGCGCGGACCGCGCACGGCGTGCAGCCGATCTGGGCCAAGGACCGGCTCGACGACCGCAGCGACATCGCGTTCGAGTCGTGGAACGCGATCTCGCGGGTCCGCGTCGCCCGCTCCGAGGCCGGCCCGCCGCACCTTTGGGGGCCGAGCCCGGTGACGCCGGCCACCGTCGTGGAGCGCTCCGAGCTCACCATCGACAACGACGCCTCGACCGAGATCCAGCGCTTCGACGGCCGGCCGGAGAGCGTCGGCCACCTCGCCTACGACGTCACCTCGATCGGCGCGCTGCTGCGCGCCGGCTCCGGCGACGCGGTGATCATCGGGGTCGGGGGCGGGCGCGACGTGCTGAACGCGTGGGGCGCCGGCTTCCGCCACATCGTCGGGCTGGAGGTGAACAAGCTCGTGCTCGACGCGTCGCTCCTCTGGCTGCGCGACTACGCGAACCTGCACCGGGTGCCCGGTGTCGAGCTCCATCACGCGGAGGCGCGAAGCTGGCTCGCCACCACCGACGGCCGCTTCGATCTGGTGCAGGCGTCGATGGTCGACACCTGGGCGGCGACCTCGGCCGGCGCCATGAGCCTCACCGAGAACGGCCTCTACACGGTCGAGGCCTGGCGGCTCTTCCTGAGCCGGCTCAAGCCTGGCGGCATCGTCGCGTTCAGCCGCTGGTACGAGCCCCCCGAGCTCTACCAGACGCGCCGGCTCGTGTCGGTCGTGGCCGCCGCCCTGCTGACGAGCGGCGTGTCGGACCCGGCCGAGCACGTGGCCGTGGTGGGCGCCGGCCGCGTGGCGACCGTGCTCGTCAGCCGGGACGCGCTCTCGCCCGGGGACCGGGAGCGGCTGGAGACGATCGTCACCCGGCTGCAAGTTCCGTCCCCTCGTGCTGCCGGGCCACGTCGCGGCGGACCCCGCGATGGCCGCGGCGCTGGCGGCTCGGTCGGTCGGCGAGCTGGCCGGCCTGGGGGAGGGCGCCGTGTCCTACGCGCCGACCTGGGACCGGTCACCCTACTTCTTCAGCGCCGTCCCCCTGCGGCGGGTTCTCCAGGCGCTCTCCGGCGACCTGATGGCCGGCAGCGTGCGCGCGACGCTCGTGCTCCTCCTCTTCTGCGGCGCCGCCGCGGTCCTGGCCGTCCTGACCCTGCTGCTGCCCGCGTGGCGGACCCGCGCCGGCGGGAAAGGCTCGCTCGCCTCGGGCACGCACGTCGCGCTCCTGGGCCTCGGCTTCATGCTGGCCGAGATGGGGGCCATGCAGCAGCTGTCGCTGCTGCTCGGGCACCCCTCCTACTCGCTGGTGGTGGTGCTCGGTGTCCTCCTCGTGGCGAGCGGGCTCGGCAGCCTCGCCTCCGAGCGGCTTCCCGCCCGCGGGTCGTGGCGCCGCGCGCCCGCCGCCCTCTCCGGGGCGGTGGTGCTCCTCTACGTGGTGTGCTCCGAGGGCGTGGTGGCCTCCGCCGTGGGGCTGCCGTTCGGCTCGCGGGTCGCCCTCAGCGCCGGCCTGCTCTTTCCGGTCGGTCTCGTTCTCGGGGGCTGCCTGCCCATGGCGTTGCGGAGCGCGCGCGCGGCGGACCTGGACGCGCTCCTGCCCTGGCTCTGGGCCGTGAACGGGGCCTCGTCCGTGCTGGCCAGCTTCCTCGCCGTCCTGGTGTCGATGGAGCTCGGCATCCCCGCCTGCGTGACCGCGGCAGGGCTGGCGTACATCGCGGCCACCGCCCTCGTCCCGCGGCCGGTCACGGCGCCGGACACAGCCTGAGGCATCGGGCGGCGCTCCTTCTCCTTCTTCGAGGCGTCGCCGAGGCCCTGCGCGCCCGCGGTCGAGGGCAGGACGAAAAACGCCGCCGCCGCCACGCACATCATGCGCGCGAGTCTCATGAGTTTCTCCGCCGCGAGTCTAGCGCCGGCCGCGCCGCCGAGGAGGCTCCAATCCAATGCGCTGTACGCGAGGCCCTGCCCGGTCCAAGGGCACCGGGAGCCCAGGTGTCACGATAAGTGCCTTCCCTGGTGGTCGCTGGTGGGCGCCTGGGCAATGCGGGGAAGCGGCCAAGGCCGCACTCTGGTTCAACGACTTGGATCTCGCGCCCGCGACACCCGCCGCCGAGGCGAGTAAACGGCGGCCCATGCGCGAGTTGCGACGTGCGGAGATGGGTGGTCCCCTTCTTGCGTAGCGCTAGCTTGTTGCGTTTGGATACGGGGACACAGTCCCCACTCGTTCATTGACCAGGCTCCATTGCAGGAGGTTTCATGAGGCTGAGATTCCTTGCCGTCCTCGCGGTACTCGCGCTGGCGCTGCCTCTGTCAGCCCAGGAGCAGCGAGGCTCGATCCAGGGGGTCGTGAAGGACTCCCAGGGTGGCGCCCTCGTCGGCGCTGCCGTCACCGCGAAGAGCGTGGCCGGTGCCACGGTCGAAGCCGTGACCGACGCCACCGGGACGTACCGCTTCGTGGCGCTGAGCCCGGGCCGGTACGAAGTGACCGCCATCCTCGCCGGCTTCGGGCCGGCCAGGGTGGGCAACGTGGACCTGCGCCTCGGCCAGGTCCTGTCCATCAACCTGACCCTGACTCCCGGCGGGGTGACCGAGACGGTCCAGGTCGTCGGCGAGTCGCCCCTCATCGACGTCCGGCAGAGCGCGCGGGCCACCAACCTGCGCGCGGAGGACATCGAGAAGATGCCGAAGGGCCGTGACTTCACGAGCCTCGTCACCCAGGCCCCCGGCGCCAACCAGGAGACCAAGAGCGGGGGGATCTCGATCGACGGCGCGAGCGCGGCCGAGAACCGGTTCATCATCGACGGAGCGGAGACGACCGACATCCGCTACGGCACCTCGGGCAAGCGTCTCATCACCGACTTCGTCGACGAGGTCCAGGTCAAGTCGAGCGGCTACGCGGCCGAGTACGGCGGATCGACCGGCGGCGTCATCAACGCGATCACGAAATCCGGCACGAACAGCTTCCGCGGCGACGTCTCCACCTACTACTCCTCCGACGCCCTGGGCATGTCGTGCGGCCAGACGACCGTCGGCGAGGGTGCGTACTGCGACGGACGCGACAGCCTCCGGCGCGTTCCGGCCGACTCCTCCCGCTCGGAGTACGTCACCTACCCGAAGGACGACTGGACCCGCTGGGATCCCGGCTTCGACCTCGGCGGCCCCATCGTCAAGGACAAGCTGTGGTTCTTCGCCGGCTACCAGCCGCGTCTCGAGACCACGAACCGCACCTGGACGGCGCTGGCCGACGGGGTGTCGCGGACGAGCACGCAGAAGATCCACGAGCACTACCTGACCGCGAACGTCACCGGCCAGCCGAGCGCGACCACCCGGTTCCGCCTCTCCTACAACAACAACTACTTCAAGCGCGAGGGCAACCTCCCGACCCTGGACGGCGCGACGAGCCCGCAGGCCAACCTGGCGGTCACCCGCATCACCCCCAACTGGACGGGCTCGGCCAACTTCGACTGGACGCCCACGAGCAAGGTCTACATGAGCTTCCGCGGCTCGTACTTCACCTACGACGACAAGGACGAGGGCGTCTACGACCGAAGGACCGCTACGTGTTCGGCAGCTCGAACGTCGGCATGGCCGGGGTGCCCGCCGAGTTCCAGGCTCCCTCCGGGACGCAGAACCAGACCAGCCTCTTCTCGAACACGAAGGACAAGTACACCCGGGCCCAGGTGGCGTACGACACGACGTTCTTCTTCACCGGCGCGGGCGAGCACCAGCTCAAGGCCGGCGTCCTCTTCGACCGGCGCTCGAACGACGCCCTCTACGGCGAGACCGCGAACCTCATCACGTTGAACTGGGACCGGACGGTGGGCGGCGAGAGCGGCACCTACGGCTACTACACGGTGCGCACCAACCGGACGTTCCCCGATCGCGGCTACCTCGAGGTGGGGAAGGTCTCGACGAACGCCTGGCAGCTCTTCGTGCAGGACTCCTGGACGATCCAGCGCACCTTCACCCTCAACCTCGGCCTCCGCACCGAGAACGAGATCGCTCCGTCCTACGCCGACCCGGTCTACGGCTACGCGTCCGACGCGATCAAGTTCAGCTTCAAGGACAAGCTCGCCCCCCGCGTCGGCCTCGCGTGGGACGTCAAGGGCGACGGCCGCTGGAAGGTCTACGGGAGCTGGGGCATCTTCTACGACATCCTGAAGATGGACCTGGCCCGCCAGTCCTTCGGCGGCGCCAAGTGGACGCAGTACTACTACGCCCTCGACACGCCCAACTGGCCGAGCCTCGTCGACCTCCCCGGCTGCCCGCCGGAGTGCCCCGGAGAGCAGCTCCTCTTCCGCGACTTCCGCTTCCCGTCGAACGACGCCATCCAGTCCGACATCAAGCCGATGAAGCTCCAGGAGTTCGTCATCGGTGGCGATCACGAGCTGGGCCCGACCCTCTCGGTGGGCCTGCGCTACGTGCACAAGCAGGTCGACCGCGCGATCGAGGACATCGGCAACCTGGACGCCGAGGGCAACGAGACCTACGTCATCGGCAACCCCGGCTTCGGGCCCAACGCGGTGTACATCACGCCCGAGGAGGGCCGGTCGATCACGCTGCCCAAGGCGAAGCGCGACTACGACTCGGTCGAACTCTCGCTCAACAAGCGCATGGCCAACCACTGGTCGGCCCGGGTGAGCTACATGTGGAGCCGGCTGTACGGCAACTACGCGGGCCTGTCGCAGTCGGACGAGAACGGCCGCGTGGACCCCAACATCGGCCGCAGCTTCGACTACCCGCTCATGAGCTTCGACGAGAACGCGCAGCCCGTGTTCGGCGTCCTGCCCACGGACCGGACGCACCAGGGCAAGGTCCAGGTCGTCTACGACGCCCCGTTCGGCGTATCCCTGGGCGCGAACTGGTTGCTCTTGAGCGGCATCCCGATCACGCGTGAGGCGGCCTTCATCGCCGGCAGCAACTACCCGATCTTCTACGAGGGCCGCAACAGCGACGGCCGCACCCCGTTCTTCAACCAGATCGACCTCTACGCCCAGTACGAGCTCAAGCTGGGCAAGGGCCGCACCCGGGTGGGCTTCAGCGCGAACCTCATCAACCTGCTCGGGACGAACACCGCGACGAACAAGTTCCCGACCCAGCTGCAGCCCAACACCTCGATCGACATCACGGAGGACCAGTTCTTCCACGGCGTCGACACCCAGCAGCTCATCGCCGAGCAGGGTCTGCCGCAGGATCCGCGGTTCCTGCAGGCGGTCGGCTTCCAGCAGCCGCGCCAGCTCCGGATCGGCATGAGGTTCAGCTTCTAGTGAGCAAGGGGGGCCTGCGCCGGCCCCCCTGGAACCCCCGCTCCCCACGTCGGAGTGAATCCGCCGTGGGGAGCAGCCCGTGGCCCATGGGCGGGCCTGCGCCGGCCCCCCTTGAACCCCCGCTCCCCACGTCGGAGTGAATCCGCCGTGGGGAGCAGCCGCTCCCGCGCGCGGCCCGCGTCACTGTCGCGGCGGCTGGGCGGCGGACGTCGTCCCGAGGAGCTTGTCGAGGAGGGCGCTCGCCTGGCCGTGCTGCGGGTCCACCTGGAGCGCCGCCCGCAGCTCGCGGAGCGCCTCGTCCCGGCGCCCGAGCGAGGCATAGGCGAGCCCGAGCGTGAAGCGCGCGTCCGCGTAGTCGGGCATGCGCTCCGCGACCAGGCGCAGGTGAGGAAGGGCGCGCGCCCACTCCTTGCGCCGCGCGAGGGCGAGGCCGAGCTCCAGCCGCGCCGTGAAGATCTGCGGGTCGGTCGCCACCACGCGCTCGTAGAGCGGGATCGCCTTCTCCCATCGGCCGTCCTCGGCGGCGAGGCTCGCGTCGTGAAGCAGGTTCGTCACCTGGATCTTGTCCTTCGGGTCGATGCCGGAGAGAGGAGCGCTCGCGGCGCCGGTGGCCCCGGCCGCGTACCCGAGCGAGGACAGCCGCTCGACGAGGTCGGGGCTGACCCGCGTCGGAGCCGCGGTCGGTCCCGTGCCCCAGGCCCGGCGCGCCGCGTCCATCTCCGCCACCATGCCGGCGACCACGGCGGGCCTCTCCCGGGCGAGGTTCCGCGCGGCCCCGGCGTCGCTCCTCGAGTCGTAGAGCTCACGGCGCGGCGCCTCGACGAGCAGGAACCGCTCGGCGCGCCACGAGGCGAGCCCGCTCCAGCCGAAGACGCGCCGCGGGTACTCCGACTCGGCGTACGAGGGTCGCTCGGCCTCGCGGGCCCCTCGGGCGAGGCCGAGCAGCGACCGGCCCTGAACGGCGGCCGGCGCCGCGAGCCCCGCCGCCTCGAGCACGGTGGGCGCCACGTCGACGAGGCCGACCCGGCTCGCGAGGCGCTCTCCCGCTCCCTCTCCCCGCGGGAGCCGCACCACGAGCGGCACGTGGATCGTGGCGTCGTAGAGGAAGACACCGTGGGTGTCCTCGCCGTGCTCTCCCAGCGACTCGCCGTGGTCCCCGAGGACGACGACCAACGCGCCGTCGAAGAGCCGTCTCTCGCGCAGCCCCGCCAACAGGCGGCCCACCGCCGCGTCCACCGTGACGATCTCGCCGTCGTAAGGGGCGCCGGCGAACCGCACGGCAAGGGGCGCGGGCGGATCGTAAGGGTCGTGCGCGTCGTAGAGGTGTACCCAGAGGAAGGCGGGGCCCGGGGGACGACGGTCGAGCCAGCCGAGCGCCCGGGCCACGACCTCGTCGCCGCGGCGCTCCTTCGTGGCGTAGGGATCGGCCCCGTCCTTGCGGCGGCGGAACCCGGCGTCGTAGGTCTCGAAGCCGCGATCGAAACCGGGGGCGATGGGCCCCTTCGGGTCGAGCACGATCGAGCCGACGAAGGCGGCCGTCCGGTAGCCGCGGCCGGCGAGCAGCGCGGGCAGCCAGGGGACGCCCGGTGGCAGCGCCATCCCGAAGTCCCGCACCCCGTGGAACGGCGGGTGCGTCCCGCTCAGGATCGTCGCGTGAGAGACCGTGGTGAGGGGGGCCTGGGCGAAGGCCTGCTCGAAGACGACGCCCTCTCTCGCGAGCGCGTCGAGGGCCGGGGTCAGGCCGCGGGTCGAGCCCAGGAAGCCCATGCGGTCGGCGCGAACCGTGTCGAGGGTGACTAGGACCACGTCCGGCGGAGCCGCCCGCGGCGGCGGGGTGACGGCGCCGAGGGCCGCCGTGAGGAGGACGAAGTGCGTCGTCACCACTCCTCGCGCTCGAAGCGCATCCCCGTCCGATCCGCGACGCGACGGACGTCGTCCATGGCCGAGGGGTTGCCGCAGGTCAAGACGACCGTCCGTGCCGGATCGAGGCGGCGGCGCAGATCCTCGGGATCGATCCCCTCCGGTAACCGGGGGCGGGTGGCCCGATCGAGCGCCGCCGCCGCGGGCGTCGAGTCGCCGCCGGCGGCCCTCGCCTCCTCGAGCTCCTCCTCCTCCCGAAGGGGGAGCCCCACGACGTGGCGCAGGAGGCTGGTCGCCCGCCCCTGGGCGAGCGCCGGATCGTCGCCCGCCGTCGGCCGGCTCACCGCCGGCACGTAGACGAAGTCGAACGGCCGCTCCGCCGCGAGGGCGGCCAGCTCCGCGTGGAAGGCCAGCTCGCCCGCGGTGCGGTTCGCGAAGAAGAGGGTGACGCTCCACGGCACGGCCCGGCCCCCGCGGGCCTCCTGGCGGAGCTGGCGCAGCATGGACGCGAAGGGGGCGAGGCCGGTGCCGGTCGCCACCATGAGGACGTGGGACACCGAGGCCGCGCGCCGGGCCAGCGTGAAGTCGCCGGCCACTCGCTCCACGTACCCGAGCGACTCTCCTTCGCGCTCGTCCGGCTCGAACAGCGATTCGGTGAACCGGCCGAGGTGGCTCGCGACTTCGAGCACGACCAGGAACTCGAGGTACCGCTCGCCCTCCGTCTCGTACGGGGCTGAGGCGATCGAGTAGGGGTGCATGACCGGGCCTCGCTTCTGGCGACCCTTCGGGTCGAGGTCGGGAACGTAGCGGGCGCGGCCGTCCGGCCCGGCAATGCGACGGGTCAGGCGGCAGTTCTCGCGGCGGAGGGCGATGTACTGGCCGGCTTCGTAGGCCGGGAAGCGTCGTCCTCCCTCGGGGGTGAGGCGGAAGACGGCGAGCATCGGCGAGAGCTGGCGCCATGAGCCGATGGTCCCGCTCCGGTATTCGGGCATTGCTGCGGGAGCTTAGCCGGAGCCGCCAGTTCGATCAACGATCCGTCGCGCGCCCGCGCGCCCCGGGGGCGGAGGCTCACTCCGCCGGATGCCGCACGCCCACGGCGCGGAGACGAAGGGCGGTGAGCAGGGCCTCCTCGTCGGCCAGGACCTCGTCCGCGTCCCGCAGCGCCTCCTCGACGTCGAGGTGCACGACCCAGCGCTCGCGCTCGCCGTAGAGGAACCACGTGCCTTCGTTCATGAGCTCGCGCGCCCGAGCCTTGGCGGCGACGCCCTTCCGGAAGAACTCGAGGGCGGAGGAATCGTCGCCGCGGCCGGCGTCGCGCACGGCCTGGTTGCTGTACGTGGCGCCGAGGTTGTACCAGGCTTCCGTGAAGCTCGGCTCGATCGCAACCGCCTGCTCCAGGCTGTCCTGGGCCTCGTCCAGCGAGCCCGCCGCCACGTACGACAGGGCCTGCTGGTAGTGGGCGCGCGCCTCGGGCGCGAGCCTCCCAAGGTCCGGCGCGGCGGCGGCGGAAGGGGCGGGAGTGGGTGCGGCAGCGGCGGCGGGCGCCGGCGGGGTGGCCCGCCGACAGCCGGCGACGCTCAACGCGACGGCCAGCGCCGCCGCCAGCGCTCGACGACCGTGATGCGACCGGGCGCCTCTCCATCGGGGATGAAGGTCTCCGGGTGCTGCTTTGCTGTGACTCAGCATCACCTGCCTCGTCGGGGCCGACGGGCGGGCACGTTACTCCGGGCTCCTCGGAACGGTCAAGGTCGCATACGAGGGTCATACGAGCCCGCCAAGAAACATCTCGGGAGATGGCGGCGGGCGAGCGCGGATACAATCCTCCCGGACGGCGCGCCCGGGCGCGTTCCGTCAGCCGCCGGAAGGGGGACACATGAGCCCGTACTCTCCGCTCCTGATTCTCGTCGTGCTCACCGCCTCCGGAGTGACGGCGGAAGCCGGAGCTCCCCTCACCTTGACCCACGAGCGGTGGACGGTCACCGCCGACGGCGAGCGGGGCTTCCTCACGGTCTCCCACGACCGGCTCGGGGCGGTGCTGCAGAGCGCCCGCCTGAATCTCCAGGGCGAGCACGGCCTGCGCCCGTGGACGAGCTGGTCCGCCGAGAAGACTGGGGACGCAGCAGCTCCTCCTCCGTACGGCCGCCCCGGCGACCGTCTGGATCGTCGAGCCGGGCCCGGACGCGTTGCGGGTCTCCAGCACGTCGACGCGCGCCGTCCTTACCGCCGAGGCTCCCGCTCCGGCGGACCGCGTGGTCGCCCGGCTGCTGGATCCCGGGGGGATCCCCGTCGACTGGGTGGGGACCGCCGAGGTCGAGCACGGATACGGCGGGAGCAAGACGCGAAACCCGTCCTTCCTCCCCGCCCGGAATCCGGACGTCATGTACTTCGCGCTCGGCCAGGTCTCGGCCTCCACTCTCCACGCACTCTTCGACCGGAAGAGCGACACCGCGATCCGCTTCTCGGACGAGACCCTGATGGAGCGCGATCCCCGGGACCCGGACCGTCTCGATCTGACCGTGCCCGTGCCGGGGAACACCCAAGTGCGCGTGCTCCCCGACTACTACCAGAAGACCCTGGGGGTCCCCTTCTACGCCCCCTTCGACGACACCCGCTTCAATCGTCCGCCGACGATCTGGTGCAGCTGGACGGCCTACTACGCCGACGTGAAGGAGGAGGACATCGTCCGGAACGCGGACTGGATCGCCGCCAACCTCGGGGCCTACGGCTTCGAGTACGTCCAGATCGACGACGGCTACGACCGCGGCAAGCAGGGAGAGCACTACTGGATCGAGAACTGGGACGAGGCCAAGTTCCCGCACGGGCCCCGGTGGCTGGCGGAGTACATCAAGTCGAAGGGTCTCCGTCCCGGCCTCTGGCTCGTCCCCAACGCGTATGCCGGTGCCGTGGAGCAGCACCCGGACTGGTACCTGCGTGACAAGGAGGGGAAGATCATCCGCGACTACAACACCCCCGCCCTCGACTCCACCCACCCCGGGGTCCGCGACTTCCTGCGGAAGCTCTTCACGACGCTGCGCGACTGGGGCTTCGAGTACTACAAGTTCGACGGCGAGCACGCCCTTCCCCGGTACATCCCGAGCGTCGACCGGGCCCGGCTCCACGATCCGTCGGTCGACCCGATCGACGCCTATCGCAAGCGCCTCGAGCTGATCCGGGAGACGATCGGCCCTCGCACGTTCGTGGAGGGATGCCCGGCCGGCACGCCCCTCAACGGGATCGGGTACTTCAACTCCTACTTCGACGGAGACGACGTCTACAACAGCTGGCCGGGGATGTACGCCCTCTTCAGCTCGATCAACGCCAACGCGTTCTGGAACCACATGGTCGCCTACGTGATGCCGGGCGAGGGGATCGACGTGGCCCCGCCGATGACCGTGGCGGAGGCGGAGCGGAAGAGGCCGCCGAGCTTCGTCCGGGTCGCGCGGTCCCGCGAGCAGCCCCTGACCGGGTTCGGCACCACCCTGGCCGAAGCCCGGACCCTGGCCAGCTACGTGGCCCTGACCGGCGTCGCCTATCCTCTCGCCAGCGTCCTGCCCGAGCTTCCCGAGGAGAGGGTCGCCGTCCTGAAGGGGACGCTGCCCACCCTGCCCATCCTCCCCGTCGATCTCTTCAGCCGCGGAACCGACATGCGGTGGGACCGCTTCAAGGACACCCGCCCGGACGACTACATCCACAACTATCCGGAGATCCTGGACCTGAAGGTGAACGCCCGGTCGGGGACCTACGACGTCGTGGGCGTCACGAACTGGCGGGGCGAGGCGACGACGAAGGAGCTGTCCTTCCCGGACAAGCTTGGGCTCCCGGGTGACTCCCGCTACGTCGTCTTCGACTACTGGGAGAAGCGCCTGCTCGGCGTCTTCACGGACACGCTGCCGCTCGACATCGAGCCGCACGACACGCGGGTCGTCCTCGTCCACCCCGTGCGGCCGCAGCCCCAGCTCGTCGGAACCTCGCGGCACATCACCGGCGCCCACTCCATCCTCGACCTCGAGTGGGACGCTTCGAAGCGCACCCTGCGCGGCTCCTCTCAGGCGGTGCCGGGAGAGGACTACGCGCTCTTCGTCTACGTGCCCGAGGGAATGGCCGTCTCCCGGGTGCAGGCGAGCGCGGAGGGAGCCCGCGAGGTCCCGGTGCGCCAGGAGCTCTCCGGCCGGTCGTTGAAGGTCAGCTTCCGGGGACGGCCGGAGGCGGTCGCCTGGCGCCTCGAGTTCGCGGCGCAGTGAACCCATTCGTGTCCACCGGGAGGAAGCGATGACAGTGAAGCGGATGGCCCTTCTCGGAGCGCTCTTCTTGCCGGCCCTCGGCTGCGCCTCCTCGAGCTCGACGGGCCCGCCCCCGACCACCACTCCTCCGTCTTCCGGAGGCTTCTCCCTCGCCTGGAGCGACGAGTTCGAGGGTCCGAGCGGCGCCCTCCCCGACGCCACGAAGTGGACGTCCGAGACCGGGGGCGGCGGCTGGGGCAACCAGGAGCTCGAGACCTACACCGACCGCGCCCGCAACGCCTCCCTCGACGGCGAGGGCGTCCTCGCCATCCAGGCTCTCCGGGAGTCGTTCACCGGAACAGACGGGATCACCCGCGAGTACACCTCGGCCCGCCTGAAGACCCAGGGGAAGTTCGAGCAGGCCTACGGCCGTTTCGAGGCCCGCCTCAGGATCCCGCGGGGCCAGGGCCTGTGGCCGGCCTTCTGGATGCTGGGGGCCGACATCGCCACCGCGGGCTGGCCGCGCTGCGGCGAGATCGACGTCATGGAGAACATCGGCCGCGAGCCTTCGACCGTGCACGGGGCCGCCCACGGCCCCGGCTACTCCGGGGGCAACGGGATCGGCGCGCCGTTCACCCTGTCCGGAGGCGCGCGCTTCGCCGACGACTTCCACGTGTTTGCCGTCGAGTGGGAGCCGGCGGCGATCCGGTGGTACGTGGACGGCACGCTCTACCTGACGCGCACCCCGGCGGATCTGCCCGCGGGCCAGCGGTGGGCCTTCGACCACCCGTTCTTCGTCCTGCTGAACGTCGCGGTGGGCGGAAGCTGGCCGGGCAGCCCCGACGCGACCACGGTCTTTCCGCAGGCCATGCTCGTGGACTACGTCCGCGTGTATCGGCGTCAGCCCTAGGGAACGCGTCGAAGACGGCCCCCCATGGTCGTAGCCAGCGTCCGCGACGGCCTTCGCCACGCGCTCCGCCGCCTGTTCCGGCGGCCCGGACAGACCGCGGCCATGGTCCTGATCCTCGCCCTGGGCACCGGCGTGTCGACGGCGGTCTTCAGCGTCGTGCAGCGGGTCCTCTTGCGGCCCCTCCCGGTCGGGGAGCTGGATCGCCTCGTCGTCGCGTGGGAGACGGACCCGACGGAGGCCGGCTCGCTCGTCGAGGTCTCCTACCCGTACTTCCTCGACTGGCGCGCCCAAAGCCGCTCGTTCGAGGACCTGGCCGCCTTCGGGTCGGTGAACTGGGGCTTCGAGTTCAAGGGACCGCCTCGGCGCGAAGCGGTGTCCGCGGCCTTCGTGTCCGCGTCCTTCTTCGAAACCCTGCGCGCCCGGCCGCTCCTCGGCCGGACCTTCCGGCCCGACGAAGACGAACCCGCCGCTGGTCACGTGGTCGTGCTCGGCTACGCCCTTTGGCAGCGCCGCTTCGCGGGCGATCCGGCGGTCGTCGGCAGGAAGGTCACGCGAGGCGACGAGCCTTTCACGATCGTCGGCGTCATGCCCCGGGAGTTCGATTTTCCCCACGGTGCTTCGGTTTGGGTTCCCGTCGGACCTGAGCTGGATGCGGTCCGCCGGCGCGGCTCCATGGCGCCGGTGACCTTCAGGAGCCTGGGCGTGCTCTATGTCGTCGGGCGCTTGAAGGACGGCATCTCCCGCGACACGGCCCGGACCGACCTGGCCGGCATCTCCCACCGACTCTCACTCGCCGACGGTTTCTCGACGGTGGGCTGGAGCGCGCGGCTCGTCTCCCTGGTCGACCACCATCTGGGCGCGAGCACGCGGCAGGCCCTCGAGGCCCTGGCCGTCGCGAGCGGCTTCGTCCTCGTTCTCGCCTGCGCGAACGTGGCGATCCTCCTCCTGGTGGGGGCGAGCTCTCGGCGGACCGACCTGGCCGTTCGAAAGGCCATGGGGGCGAGCACGGGCCGCCTCGCCTTTCATCAGCTCGCGGAAAGCGCTCTCGTCGCCCTCGCGGGCGGCGTGGTGGGGACGCTTCTCGCCGGAGGGGCCGTCCGGGCCGTCGTGGCTTTCGGACCGAGCGGAGTGCCGGGCCTTCAGGACGTGAGTGTCGACAGCCGGGCGCTCGGGTTCGCCCTCCTCGTCACCGCCCTGGCCGCGGTCGTGGTGGCCCTGCCTCCCGCCTGGCTCGTCTCCCGGCTCGAGGTCGCGCCGATCCTGAAGACCGGGGGCGGACGCGTGGGCCCCGACCGTCGCGGCTCTTACCTCGACCGGCTGCTCGTGACCTCGGAGGTCGCGCTCTCGGTCGTCCTGGTCGTCGGGTCAGGCTTGATGGTCCGCAGCCTGGGCAAGCTCCTGCAGATCGACCTGGGCTTCGTGCCGGACCGCGCGCTCAGCTTCTCGGTCGACCTCGCTCATGAGAAGGACCCTCCGATGGTCGAGAGCCGCGCCTTCTATGGCGCCCTCATCGAGCGGCTCGCGGCGCTGCCCGGCGTCGAGGCGGTCGGCGCCGTCTACCTGCGGCCGCTCGAGCTCGGCCCGATCGGGTCGGACAACTGGGTGGTGGTGGAGGGCCAGCCCCTCGACCGTGCTTCGGTGACCGCCCACTCGATCAGCGTGAACTGGGAGGTCGCGACGCCCGACTACTTCCGGGCCGCCGGTACCCGGCTGCTCGCGGGCCGAGGTTTCAGCGAATACGACACGGCGGACGCGCCCAAGGTCGTCGTCGTGAGCGAGAGCCTCGCGCGCCGTGGCTGGCCGGGCCAGAACCCCGTTGGCAAACGGCTGAACACCTACGGGGCCGCGTCGGAGCTGAAGGACGGGACCCTCGTCAACGTCGAGTGGCAGACCGTCGTGGGTGTCGTCGAGGACTCGCGCTACCGGGGGATCCAGAATCCCCGGCCCGATGTCTTTCTGGCTTGCGGCCAGGCGCCGGCGAGCGTGCAATACGTGGTCGTGCGCACCGCCAGGGAGCCATTGGCCCTCGTCGGCGCCGTGCGCGAGCAGGTGAAAGCCATCGACCCGGAGGCCGAGGTGCGAGACCTCACGACCATGGTCCACCTCGTGGATCGCGCGCTGGCTCCGTGGCGTTTCTCGAGCGCGCTCCTCACCGGCTTCGCGTTCGCCGCCCTGATCCTGACCGCCTCGGGTCTTTTCGCCGTGCTCCACAACTTCGTGTCGGGACGCACCCGCGAGATCGCCATCCGGATGGCTCTGGGGGCAGAGCCCCGCCGCATCCTGAGCTTCGTACTGGGCCAGGGCCTGCGGGTGACCGGGCTCGGCCTGGCCCTGGGCGGCGCCCTCTCCCTCGTCCTGGCGCGGTCCCTGGCGGCGCTGCTCTACGGAGTGAGCGAGCGGGATCCGTGGACCTACCTGGGCGGAGCGGCCCTCATCCTCCTGGTGGCGGCGCTCGCGTGCCTGCTGCCCGCGCGACGCGCCGCGCGCGTCGACCCGACCCTGGCCCTGCGTTCGGAGTGAGCCCGAGGATGGGTCAGCTCTCGCGCACGAGGCGCGCCCGGTGGGCGACAAGCGCCAGAACGGCCGCCGTCAATGCCGCGACCAGCCAGCCGGCGACAACCGCCGGCGTCGCCGACGCCCACCAGCCGCCGTAGTCGAGGGCGGGCGTGTGACCCCTGGCGTTCAGCGCCAGATACCACAGGGCGAGGGAGAGGGCCATGAAGGTCTTCGGGGTAGAGGTGGCGAGGCCGAGCGCCACCGCCGAGACGGCGAGGAAGAATACGCCCACGAGGGCGGAGACGCCGGCCCGCGGCTCCGTGACGACGAGCCGCGCCACCGGGACCCCGGCGATGAGGAAGGCGACCGCCGAGGCCGTGGCGAGCTTCCACCGCGCGAAACCCTCCCGCCGGCGGGGCGTTGCCTGAACGACGCCGAGGAGCCCCGCTCGGCGCTCGCGCGTCGGCACGTCGGCCAGGGCGAGAGACAGGACGGCGAAGACGGCGGGGAGGAGCCCTTGCCGCACCGCCGGCGACGGGAGCGTGAGGCCGAGGACGGCCACGGCGGCGGCGACGGGCACGAGGATCGGGCGGGCACGGAAGGTCAAGGCGGTGTCCGGCGCGAGCCGATCGACGAGCGCGAGCGGTGGACGGACGATGGCTCGCAGCCACGAGCCGAGCGCGGCTCGCACCCGCCCGTGCCCGCCTCCGGCTTCCGCCCGGCTTCGCGCCGGGTCGAAGCGGCGGAAGAGGACGAAAGCGAGGAGCACGAGCAAGGCCGGGGTGACGAGGCTGAACGAGCGTGCTCCGAGCGCGTCCGCGGTGAGCTGGAGGCCAGCGAAGACGACCGGCGCCCGGGTCGCGTCGACGGGCGCGTAGCCGATGGTGAAGTGCGACGTGCCCACGGTGCGCGGGATCTCGCGGATGAGGTAGCCGAACCCGGTGAAGTCGATGCACCGGCCGACCCACGAAGGGGCCTCGTTTCCTGCGCGCCACGGCTCCGCCCCGAGCCCGATGGCAAGCGACCACACGAAGAAGTAGGTGACGTCCCCCGCGCGTCCCGAGAGCCCCGGGGCACACTCGAAGAGGAGCGCCATGGCGGCCACCCAGGCGATGCACGGGACGACGAGGAGGGCGTAGTGCGCGAGGTAGGTGACCGGCTGGAGCGGCCCCTCGCCGCGAACGACCTGCACACCCATCGCCGCGGCCATGAAGCCCAGGGCCACCGCGGTGAGGAGCGCCACATTGCCGAGCAGCTTGCCGAGGAGATACTCGGCGCTCCGGACCGGGCTCGCCGCCACCACCGTCGCGATGCGCGCGCTGCAGGTCGCGCTCGAGGGCGTTGCTCACGACGTAGAAGCCAAGGAGCGAGAGGGGGAGGACGAAGAAGGCAGCAGTGGCGAAGGCGAGCGCGGGCGAGGTGTAGAGGGCGCGGGCCCCGCCGATCACGAGCAGCCCGTTGCCGGTCGCGGGATCGGGGATGGCGAAGGCGGCCGCGACCGCGGAAGCGACCACGAGCACGGCGGCGGCGGGCCGCCGCAGGCGCGTCCTCGCGTCCGTGAGGGCGACGGCGAGGATGCGCGAGAGGGCCAACTCAGGCCACCCCGGCCACGGCAGGGGAGGGACGGCCGGACTGCATCAGGAAGAGGTAGGCGTCTTCGAGGTCGGGCTCGACCGGCGTCGCGTTCTCGACCGGGGGCTCTCTCCCGACCAGGCGCAGGTGGACGCCGTCCGCGCGGCGCACGACGTTCGAGACCGCCAGGCTTCCGCGCCGGCGCTCGAACTCCGCCGAGGACAGGACCGTCTCCCAGGCGGCGCCGGCGGCGGCGCGCAGCAGCTCCTCGGGCGGGCCCGCCGCCACGAGGCGGCCCTCGCGAATCACCGCGATCTCCCCGGCGATCGACTCCACGTCGGAGACGATGTGGGTGGAGAGCAGGACGAGGCGGCGTCCCGACATCCCCGAGAGCACGTTGCGGAAGCGCACGCGCTCCTCCGGATCGAGCCCCGCGGTGGGCTCGTCCACGATCACGAGGTCGGGGTCGCCCACGAGCGCCTGCGCGATCCCCAGTCGCTGCCGCATCCCCCCGGAGAAGCCGCCCACCGCGCGGTCCGCCACGGTGTGCAGGTTGACGAGCTCGAGCATCTCGAGGACGCGGGCCCGGCTCCGCACGCCCTTCAGGCGCGCGATGTAGTCGAGGAGCTCGAAGGCGGTGAGGTTGTCGTAGACGCCGAAGTCCTGGGGAAGGTAGCCGAGCCGCCCCCGGATGGCTTCCGGCTCCTTCGCGACGTCCTTCCCGTCGAAGAGGATGCGCCCTCCCGTCGGCTTCGTGACGGTGGCGATCATCTGCATGAGCGTCGTCTTGCCCGCTCCGTTGGGCCCGAGCAGGCCGAGGACCCCGGGCCGGGCCTCGAGGGTCAGGTCGCGCACTCCGTACTTGCCCCCCCGAAACAGCTTCGATACGGCCTCGATCTGGAGCATGTGGTTCATCTCCCCTCAGCGGGAGCGGGCGGGGTCGGTCCCAGAGTCGCAAGGGCGGCTTCGGCGGCCCGGGCGGTCCGCGGACTCGGGGCCGAGCGCAGCGCCTCTTTGAAGCTGGCCCGCGCCTCGTCGAGCCGCCCACAGGCCCGCTGCGCCTCGCCCAGGCCCTCGAGCAGCGCGGCCCGGGTCTCGCGAGCAAGGTCGTGGGCGATGGCGAGGGCGTCAACGAAGGTTTTGGCTGCATCGTCGCACCGTCCGCGAGCCAGCTGGATGCGTCCAAGCGTGTCCTGAGCGTGCTCCCGATCGGGGCCTGCCTGGCTCGCGGCTCGAAAGGCGAGGGCCTCTCCCTCCACCAGCCGGGAGCCCTCCGCGAGGAGCAGCCACGCGAGGTTGTTGAGGGCGTCGCGATGCCCCGGGGAGATCGCGAGCGCGCTCCGATAGGCTCTCTCCGCCTCCTCCTGCCGACCCTGGCTCGCCTCCGCGTTGCCCAGGTTGACCCAGGCCCGGACGGACCCCGGGTCCGTCGAGAGGATCTTGCGATAGAGCGCGACGGCAGCGCCCACCTGGCCCGAGGCCTCCAGCCCGGCCGCCCGCCGCAGGTCCGCCGCGGTGTCCGGACGCGGACGAACGAGCAGGAGCGCGTGGCCGGCGGCTCTCCAGCCCCGCTCCAGAGACTCCGGCGGCGCCCAGCGGACCTTCCCGTCGCCGAACTGCACCCGGCAGAGATGCCGGCGGGGATCGAAGCCGTCCACCACCACGTAGTGGTAGACGTCTTGTCCCGCGCCCGGCGCGTGGAGCATCCTGAGCATCAGGATCACGGGACGGCCGTCGAGGATCTCGTCGCGAATCGCTTCTCGAGTGCCAGCGACGAGGGAGGCGTCGAAGCCTCGCCGCCGCGCCTCCAGCAGGAGGTCAACGGAGAGGACTCCTCCGCCGGGGGCCCTGGGCAGGGAAGCGGCAAGATCGGCCTCGGAAACCGGATCGCCGTAGGAGCTCAACACCAGGGAGAGGCTCCCCGGACCGCACCGGTCCTGCTCGAAGGTGCGAACGGGCACCTGCTCCAGGACCTGGGCTTCGGGGCTCGGCTCCCGGGATCGAGGAGCGAGCATCACGCAACCGGGCAGAACCGTCAGAGCCAGGGATCCCGCCATCGACCGCATCGTCACGCCTCGAGCGGGAGCACCGGCTTTCATCCGATCCCGGCCTTCGGCCGGTCGCTCGTCAGAAGACGATCGCCAGGATCGAGACGGCCAGGAACACCCCGAGCAGGATCCAGATGTAGTTGGGCACGTTCCCGGCGGCCTGGACCTGGTTCACGTTCAGCGCGAGCGAATGGAGGTCTTCCGCGGAGAGTTGCGCGAGGCGCGCCGTCACCTGGTCCGGCGAGAGCCCTCGCGAGGAGAGGGCCTTTGCCACTTCATCCCGAGCCAGGAGGTCCTTCACCTGGGCAAGGTCGACCTCGCGCGGGGCGACGGCCGCAGAATCGACCGGCTTCGACGGGATGACGTCGGCGGAGGAGGGAGGAGTCGAGCCGAGGGAGAGGAGCACCAACAGGGCGGCGGCGCCGCCACGACGAACCCACCTTGCGTACATCCACTACCTCCCGGATCGGGACTCCGCCCGCGAACGCCGTCCAGCCCCGAAGGGGATGATCTCCGCGGGATGCGGGGGTGTCAAGAGCGCGGACGGACACGATCGCAACTACCCGGAGATCGTGGACCTGCCCTGCACTATGGTTGCCGCCCGCCGTTCACCCGGCCGGCGAAGCGCCGGTAGACGAAGGCAGTGTAGGCGGTGGCGAGCGCCATGCCCGGCACCCACCACCAGAGGGCCGTCTCCAGGGCGTCGACGTGAGCCGAAGCGTTGTGCACGGTGAGGCCGAGAGCCGGATCTCCGTTCGCCGGCAGCACGTACGGATGAAGGCCGAACGCCGTCACGCCCAGCAGGCCGGCCAGGAAGAGACACGACGACCCGAAGGCCCGCGCGTCCCACGCCTCGGGTGCGCCCGGCCGGCTGAAACGCCACGCTCCCAGGAGCCCGGCCAGCGCGAGCAGGGTGAGCAGGTGCCCGGCCGGGTGCGCCCCGAGCTGCAGTCGGACCTGCGGCTGCACGCTCCAGGTGGCGAGGCAGACCAGCCCGCCGAGGATCGCCGCTCCCAGCAGGGCGCCCCGAGCGAAGCGGCGGCAGCGCTCGCGCAGGGCGCCGGTCGTCTTGAGGGCGAGCCAGAGGCCGCCGTGCAGGGAGAGGGCCAAGAGCGCGAAGAGGCCGGTGAGCAGGGTGTACCAGTCCACGATGCCGGTGGCGCCGGTCGTGCGCAGGTCGGTGAAGAGGGGCTCGAAGAAGGTGCCGTCCGCCGAGAGCGGCACCCCGCGGACGACGTTGCCGAGGGCGGCGCCGAGAAAGGCCGCGAGGAGAGCGCTGGAGACGCCGAACACCGTGTCCCAGAAGGGACGCCAGACGGAGGAATCCTCGAGGTGGTTGCGGAACTCGAGGGCGACGCCGCGGCCCATGAGCAGCCAGAGCACGATCACGAGGGGCAGGTAGAAGCCGCTGAAGCTGGCCGCGTAGAGGCGCGGGAAGGCGAACACCAGCACGCCGCCGGCGGCGATGCAGCCACACCTCGTTGCCGTCCCAGAACGGTCCGATCGCGCTCAGGACGTCGGTCCGCTCGCGCTCGTCCCGGGCGACCAGCAGGTGGGCGACGCCCGCCCCGAGGTCGAAGCCGTCCAGCACCACGTAGACCGCGAGCATCGCGGCCAGCGCTGCGAACCAGAAGGTCTCCATCACGCCGCCCCCCCGAGCCCGGCCGGCTCGTGCCGATCGGCCTCCGGCCCTGGCCCGTGCTCCACCTCACGAGAGACGAGGAAGAGATAGAGGAGGCCGAGCAGCGCGTACATGCCCATGAAGCCCAGGAGCACGAAGAGAGCGTTGCCGCTGGAGACGTTGGGGCTCGAGCCCTCCGCCGTCCGCATCAGCCCGTAGACCAGCCACGGCTGCCGGCCCAGCTCGGCGGTGTTCCAGCCCATGTTGTTCGCGATGAAGGGGAAGGGTGTCGCCAGCATCAGCACCCACAGCATGGAGCGGGTGGCGTGCAGGCGCCCCCGCCAGAGCAGGAGCGCGGCGAGCGCCAGGATCGCGATGAAGATCGTGCCCAGCCCGACCATCACGTGGTAGCTGTAGTAGAGCAATGGCACGTTGTCGGGCCAGTCCTGCCGCGGGAAGGAGTCGAGCCCCTTCACCTCGGCCCCCCACCGGTTCCAGGTGAGGAAGCTCAGCACCCGCGGCACCTCGATCGGGTTGTCGAGCCGCAGGCGCTCCATGTCCGGCTGCCCGATGAGCACGATGGGGGCTCCCTCCCGGGTCTCGAACAGCCCCTCCATCGCCGCCAGGGCCGCCGGCTGGTGCCGGGCCACGTTCTTGCCCTGCCCGTCGCCGGTGGGAAACGCCATCCCGACGGACGCCACCAGCCCGACCGCCACCCCGAGCGACACGAAGGTCCGCCCGTGGGTCTGGTGCTGCCGCCGGAGCAGGTAGAAGGCCCCGAGCCCCGCCACCACGAGGCTGGCGGCGACGAGCGAGCCCAGCTGGGTGTGCAGGTACTGCCACGGCAACCAGGGGTTGCCGAGGAGGGCGAGGAGGCTCGCCAGGTGGAAAGTGCCGTCTTCCCCGCGCACGAAACCCACCGGATGCTGCATGAAGGCGTTGGTGGCGGTGATGAAGAACGCGGAGAGCCAGGTGCCGAGCCAGAGGAAGACCGCCACCAGCCAGTGGGCGCGGGGCGAGAGACGGCGTTCGCCGTAGAGGAAGGCACCCAGGAGCGACGACTCCAGGAAGAACGCGAACACCCCCTCCATGGCCAGCAGCTGGCCGATCACCCCGCCGGTGGCGGCCGAGAAGCGCGCCCAGTGGGTGCCGAACTGGAACTCCATCGGGATCCCCGTCACCACCCCCATCGCGAACGTCATGCCGAAGAGTCGCGCCCAGAAGCGAGCGGCGCGGTCGTAGTGGGCCTCGGGATGGCGCAGGGCCAGCGTCTTCAGGACGACGAGGAAGAAGGCGAGCCCCATCGTGAGCTGCGGGAAGAGGTAGTGGTAGTTGATGGTGAAGGCGAAGGTGAGCCGGTGCAGCCCGAGCGCCGCGTCCGCGTGGGTCATGCCCGTGAGTCTATCGCCCTCTTGATACGCGGGAGGGACGTGCCGGAGAATGAGCTCAGCTCCAACCACGCGCGGCGGGTCGGGCAGGGCTCCCTCGACCGGGGGGCCTCCGGGAGGGGATGTGCCAGAAGAGGCGACGCTCCAGCTTCGCTTCCTGGGAGAGATGGAGATCGCTCGGGGCGGGGAACGCCTCGAGCTGCCCCCGTCCAGGAAGACGCGCGGCCTCCTCGCGTACCTGGTCCTGACCGGCCGGTCCCACCGCCGGGAGCGCCTCTGCGACCTGCTGTGGGACGTGGTGGACGACCCGCGCGGCGCCCTGCGGTGGAGCCTCAGCCGGCTCCGGGCCCTCGTCGACGAGCCCGGCCGTACGCGGATCCGGGGTCCGCGCGACAGCGTGGCCTTCGAGGCCCAGGGCGCCTGGATCGACGTCCTCGCGCTGAAGGAGCGGTGCGCCGCCGGGCTCGACGACGCACCGGTCGGAGATCTGGCCGCGCTCGCCCGCGAGTTTCGAGGCGAGCTCCTCGAGGGGCTGGATCTCGGCGACTTCCTCGACTTCCAGGCCTGGTGCGTGGCGGAGAGGGAAGAGGCGCGGCTGCTCCACGCGACCCTGCTGCGTGCCCTCGTGGCTCGTCTCGCCTCTGACCCCGAGGCGGCGCTGCCGCACGCGCGGGCGCTCGCGAGCATCGACCCGCTCGACGAGGTGGCACGGGCCCACCTCGTCCGGACGCTCGTGGCCACCGGTCGCCGGCGGGAGGCCGAGCAGCAATACGAGGCCGCCTGTCGACTCCGGAGGGAGCTGGGCGGAGGGATCTCCGAGACGCTGGAGCAGGCGTGGCGCTCGAGTCGCGAGGGTGTCGTGGCGGCGGGCTCGGCCCGGGTGGCGGGCGAGGAGGCCACCCCGCCGCGGCGGCGAGGAGCACCGCTCGTGGGTCGCCAGGCCGAGCGCTTGAGGCTCGAGAAGGCGCTCGAAGACACCGTGAAGGAGCGGTGCGAGCGAGTCGTGCTCGTGACCGGCCCGCCGGGGCTCGGCAAGTCGCGCCTCCTCGACGAGTTCGTCGGAAGAGCGCGCGGACGGGGCGGCACCGTTCTCGAGGGACGGGCCTTCGAGGCCGAAGCCGGCCGTCCGTTCGGCCCGTGGATCGACGCGCTGCGACAACTTCCCGCCGGCACGGCGGGCCCTGCCCTCGGAGCCGACCTCGGAGCCCTCTTCCCCGAGCTCGCGCGCGAGGACGGAGTCCCACGGAGCCGCGACCGCCTGTTCGGGGCGGTGCTGGAGCTCGTCGCCGAGCACGCCTCCCCCGTGGTCCTCGCGCTCGACGACGTACAGTGGCTCGACGTCGCCTCGGCCGAGCTGCTGCACTACGTCGCCCGGATGAGCCGCCACCGTCCGCTCCTCGTCGCCCTCACCGCCCGCGCCGGAGAGCTCGTCGACAACGAGACGGTGAACCGCACGCTCCACGGCCTCCGCGAGATGGGCGTGCTCGAGGAGATCCCGCTCTCCCCGTTGGGCCTCGAGGAAACGGCCGAGCTCGTCCGCTCCCTCGCCCCCGGCGTCGACACCGATCGGGTGTACGCGGAGAGCGGAGGCAACCCGCTCTTCGCGCTCGAGGTGACGCGTTCACTGCCGGGCCGCGAGGGACCGCTGCCCGGATCGCTGACCGAGCTCATCCGGCACCGGGTCGACCGGCTGCCCGCCGAGGCGGGGGACCTTCTCCGCTGGGCGGCCGTCCTCGGGTGCGAGTTCGGCGTCGACCGGCTGAGCGAGCTCGTGGCCCTCGACCTCGACCGGCTCCTCGCCGCCCTGGAGCTGCTCGAGAGACACGCCCTGCTGCGTGCGCAAGACGCCGGGGGCGAGGCGCCGAGCGCCTACGCGTTCGCCCACGAGGTGGTGCGGCGCGCCCTCTACTCGGAGCTGTCACAGCCGCGCCGGCGGCTCATGCACCTGCGGGTCGCGGATCGGCTGGGGCGCGCGGAGGACGAGGGGGTGGCCGCCGAGCTCGCCCACCACGCCGCCCTCGCCGGCGAGAAAGCGCTCGCCGCGCGTGCCTGCGTCGCCGCCGGACGGCGCTTCCTGCGCCAGTTCGCGAACGCGGAGGCGCGGGCGATCGCCCGTCGCGGCCGCCACCACGCCGCCGCCGTCGCGGAGCCCGAGCGGACCCGGCTCCTGCTCGAGCTGCTGCAGGTCGAGCACCAGGCGCGGCGCCCGGCCGACGTCGAGGCGGCGGCGGCCGAGCTCGAGGCCCTCGCCGAGCGGGCTCTCGACCAGGGGTGCGCCGACCACGCGCGCCTCGGCTTCCACCTGCTCGCGTACCTTCGGTGGGAGGAGGGGGACCTCTCCGACGCCCAGCGTCACATGATGCGCGCCGAGGTCGTGAGCCGCGCCGCCGACGAGAAGGCGCAGGTGGTCGCGATGGCCGAGGCGGCACGGTGTCTCGTCCTCCTGGAGCGCGAGCTGCCGCGGGCCGAAGCCCTCGCTCTCGAGGCGCGCGCCCGATCCGCGAGGATGGGGGTGCGGCCCTCGGCGATCGCCGATGCGCAGGGGATGCTCCGGCAGCATCAGGGCCGGCTCGCCGAGGCGGCGGAGCTGTTCGACGAGGCGCGGCTCGAAGCCCGGCAGGCGGGCGACCGCATGGGCGAGTTCCAGGCGCTCGAGCACCTCGTCGTGCTCCGCCAGGAGCAGGGGGCGTGGAGAGACGCGCTTCGGCTCGGCGCCGAGCTGGAGGACCTCGGGGGAAAGCTGCGGGAGGGCAGCGAGGCGCCCTTCGCCCGCGCGCTCGTGGCCCTCGCCCGGCACGCTCTCGGCGAGGAGGGGGCGGGCCCTGCCCTCGACGCCGCGCTCGGAGAGCTGCGCGTCGTCGACGCAAAGCTGAGGCTCGCCTACACTCTGACGCGCGCGGCGCAGGTCGATCTCGGCCGCGGGGACGGCGCCCGGGCGCGGCGGCGGGCCGAGGAGGCGCGTCGCACGATCGAGGTGCTGGGGCGGCCCACCGAGTCGCTCCTCGCCGGGGTCACCCTCGTTAGGGCGTGCCGGCAGGCGGGGGACGACGGCGAGGCCGAGCGGGTCCTGCGTGAGCTGCACGAGATGGAGATCGTCGGGGCGGCCGCCGTCGCGCGCGGCGCGCTCGAGGATCTGCTCGGGGGCGGCCCGGGAGGCGACGCCTCGGCGATGGCCGTGGCCGGCCGGGGGAAGGGTCAGGGATGAGCATCGTAGTCGTGGAACGAACCTTCTGGGAGCCGGTGGCCCTGGAGGACATCCAGGCGGTCGAACGCCGTGGCGCCGGGTGCCTCGAAGCGCACGGGGTGAGACACCTCCGGTCCTACTTCGCGCGCGACCGGCGCCGCATGGTCTGCCTCTACGAGGCGCCTGACGCGGAGTCGGTGCGCCTCGCCCAGGAGAAGGCCGGTCTTCCCTTCGAGAGGGCGTGGACGACCCGGGTCGTCCGGCATCCGGCCGGCGAGCCCGACGGCGACGCCGTCGTGGTCGAGCGCACCCTGCCGCAGCCCATGGACGAGCCCGCCATTCGCGAGGGAGTGGCGCGCGGAGCGTGGTGCCTCGAGCAGCACGGGTGCCGGATCGTGTGGAGCTACCTTTCGGGCGACGGCCGGCACTGCCTCTGCGTGTTCGCCGCCCCCGACGCGGAGTCGGTTCGCCAGAGCCAGAAGCAGATCGGCATGTCGTACGACAAAGCCTGGCCGGCCACCGTCCACGAGCCACAGCCCGCCGCCTGACCAGGCCCCCGCGAGAGCCGCGGAGCACCCGCCGCCTGCCGGGCCGGGCTTCGCAAGTCCCGTCCGCCCGGGCACTTGCCGTCCCACTCGACTTTCCACGGCCTCTCCCACGCTCGCTCACACGCCCGCTTCGTCTCTTGTTCTCGAAGCCGGTCACGACGAGCGGACCGGCGAGAAGGAATGGAGGCGGTCATGCAGGCAGTCGAGACGAAGCAGGAGCGCGGTCCCCGGAACGGCGTCGACACCCCGACGCTCTTCGCCACCCTGAACGCGGTGAAGGGCCAGCCGGACCTCGCCGGGTTCCAGTTCCGCGTGTCGAACCACTGGGTCAGCGGCACGAACAGTCGGAGCCGGATGGAGTCGTTCACGGGCGCCGGCGGCCAGCACGAGCACAAGCGCGCGTACGAGTACGACGCCGACCACCCCGGCGTGCTCGTGGGCGGTGACGAGGCCCCCACACCCGTCGAGTTCCTGCTCCACGCGCTGGCCGCCTGCATCACCGCGGGGATCGCCAGTGTCGCGGCCGCGCGCGGCGTGACTCTCACCGAGGTCACCTCCCGGATCGAGGGCGACATCAACCTCCTCGGCATCCTCGGCCTGTCGAAGGACGTGCGGAACGGCTACGAGCGCATCCGCGCGACTTTCGAGATCAAGGGCGACGCCCCGGCGGCGAAGCTCCGCGAGATCGTGGAGCAGTCCCGGGCCCGCTCGGCGGTGTTCGACGTGCTCACCAACGGGGTCCCGGTCGAGGTCGCGGTGAAGGCGGCCTGACCCGAGGCGCCGGCTGCCGGAAGGCCTCGCCCGACGAGGGGGGCCGCCGGCAGCCGGCGGGCGAAAGCAGTGAGTCGCAAGGGAGGGAGGGCAGGGTGTCATGCGGCGGACCGAGGCGGTGGTGATCGGCGGGGGACAGGCCGGGCTCGCGATGAGCCGCTGTCTCGCCGGCGGCGGCGTGGACCACGTCGTCCTCGAGCGCGGCCGGGTGGCCGAGCGCTGGCGCAGCGAACGCTGGGACTCGCTCCGCCTCCTCACCCCCAACTGGCAGAGCCGGCTCCCGGGCCTCCGCTACGAGGGGCCCGACCCGGACGGCTACATGAGGATGCCGGAGGTGGTGGACTTCCTCGAGCGGTACGCCCGGTCGTTCGCGGCGCCCGTCGAAGAGGGCACGACCGTGCTCGCGGTCGAGCCGGTGGGCGCCGGCTACCGGGTGACGACCGACCGCGGAGGCTGGGAAGCGCCGAGCGTGGTGGTCGCGACCGGGCACTGCGACACGCCCTTCGTGCCGGAGTTCGCGAGACGGCTGCCTGACGACGTCGTCCAGGTACTCCCGACTCGCTACCGGAATCCCCGCCAGCTCCCGGAGGGAGGGGTGCTCGTCGTCGGGGCGTCCGCTTCCGGCGTCCAGCTCGCCGACGAGATCCACGCCTCGGGCCGACCGGTCACTCTCGCGGTCGGCCGGCACACGCGGCTCCCGCGCGTCTATCGCGGGCGCGACATCCTGTGGTGGCTCGACGCGATGGGAATCCTCGACGAGTCCGCGGGCGAGGTGTTCGACGTCGCGATCTCCCGCCGCCAGCCCTCCCTCCAGCTCGTGGGCCGGCCCGATCGAGCGACGCTGGACCTGCCGGCACTGCAGGAGCGCGGCGTGCGCCTCGTCGGCCGCGCGTCGGGCGCGGCGGGCGACCGCGTCTTCTTCACGGACGACCTGGTCGCCCAGACGGTGGCCGCGGACGCCCGTCTCGCGCGCCTCGTCCAGCGGATCGACATCTTCGCGGCCCGCACCGGGCTCGACGCGGAGGTGGGCGCGGCGGAGCCTTTCCGCCCGTTCCTCTGGCCGGCGGCGGCCCCGAGCGAGATCCTTCTCCGGGACGATGACATCCGGACCGTCGTCTGGGCCACGGGCTTCCGGCGCCTCTATCCGTGGCTGAAGGTGCCCGTGCTCGACACCCGCGGCGAGATCCGACACGAAGGCGGCGTCACACCCGCGCCCGGGCTCTACGTGATCGGCCTCTACTTCCTGCGACGGCGCAACTCGAGCTTCATCGACGGCGTGGGCCGTGACGCGATGGACCTGACCGCCCACTTGACCGCGTACCTCCGCCGGGCGGCCTGAGGCCGGCAGACGCGAAGGAGACGAGGGCATGCCTCTTCTGAACAGCCTGGATTCCCGCTACGATGCCGTCGTCGTCGGCGCCCGCGCCGCGGGCGCGGCCACCGCGATGCTGCTGGCGCGCCGGGGCCTGCGGGTGCTGGCCGTGGACCGCGGCGCCTACGGGAGCGACACCCTCTCGACGCACGCCCTCATGCGCGCGGGCGTCCTCCAGCTCGCCCGGTGGGGGCTGCTGGATCGGATCGTCGCCGCGGGAACTCCGCCCGTCCGTCGCACCGTCTTCCACTACGAGGACGCGGTCCTCGACATCCCCATCAAGGCGAAGGGCGGCGTCCCCGCCCTCTTCGCCCCACGCCGAACCGTGCTCGACCGGATCCTCGTGGACGCTGCCGTCGAGGCGGGCGCCACCGTCCGTCACCGCGTCCGGGTGGCCGACCTCGTCCGCGGGGACGCGGGGGCGCGTGCAGGGGGTCCTCCTGCACGACGAGGACGGCGGCGCGCGGGTCGTTCGCGCCGGGATCGTGATCGGCGCCGACGGCCTGCGGTCGACGGTCGCGTCCCTCGTGCAGGCTCCCGTCACCCGTCCGGGCCGGTTCGCCGCCGCCACCCTCTACGGCTACTGGACGGGCCTGGACGTGGACGGCTACCACTGGTACTGGAGCCGGTCAGCGGCCGCCGGGGCCATCCCCACGAACGCCGGCGAGGTGCTGCTGTTCGCGGGCGTCTCCGCGCGACGGTTCGCCGACGAGGTGCGCACCGATGTCGCCCGAGCCTACCGTCGTCTCCTGGAAGAGGCCGCGCCGGACCTCGCGGAGCGGTTGTCGGAGGCGCGGCTCGTCGGCACCCTTCACGGCTTTCCTGGCCACCCCGGGTACCTCCGCCGCCCGTGGGGCCCGGGCTGGGCCCTCGTGGGCGACGCGGCCTACTTCAAGGACCCGATCACCGCCCACGGCATCAGCGACGCGCTGCGCGACGCGGAGCTCCTCGCGCGCGCCGTCGAGAACGGCGGGGACGAGGCGCTGGCCGGGTACGAGGCCTCCCGGGACGCCCTCTCCATCCGGCTCTTCGAGGTGACCGACCGGATCGCCTCCGTCGAGTGGGACAATGCCGAGCTGAAGAGCCTGCATCAGGCGCTGAGCGATGAGATGAAGCGCGAGGTGGCCGAGATCGAGCGGCTCCCCGTGGAGCCCGTCGAGCCCGCGAGGCGGTCGGCCTGAACGAAGGGGGGACGGAATGACCGAGCCGAAGGACGCGTGGACACGCCGAGAGAAGCCACGGGTCGGGCAGAAGGCCGAGCGCTCCCGGCTCGTCGAGCCGGAGTACATCCGCCTCTTCACGGAGATCAGCGGCGACCGCAACCCGCTCCACTACGACGAGGCCGTCGCCCGGGCGTCCCGGTTCGGCGAGATCGTGGTCCAGGGGGGCGTCACGAGTGCCATCCTCAACGCGGTGGTGGCCGAGGACCTGCCCGGGCCCGGCACGGTGTTCCTGCACGTCGACTGGCGCTTCACGGCGCCGGTCCGGCCCGGGGACACGATCACCGGCGCCGTCGAGGTCCTGGAGGTGCGGGAGGACAAGCCGATCACGAAGCTCGCGACGAGCGTGCGCCGGCAGGACGGCGTCGTGGTCCTCGAGGGCAGCGCGGTCTGCTACACGATGCCTCTCGGCGGCGCCTGACGCCGACCCGCGGTTGAGAACGCCCTCCTATGGGTTACTCTACGCTTCCGGAGGAGATCTCGACCCCGTGGATCCGCCGCGGCCTGGAGCGGACCCGGGGTTCGGTGAGGACGGCCGTGGCCATGAAAGGGAAGAAGACGGTCCTGAGCGCGACGCAGGTTCGCGCGCAGGCGTACGCCGAAGAGCGGGCCGGTCGGGTCTGGCGGGCGATCGCGCTCCTCCAGGACGCGGTGGAGCGCGGTCCGGACGACTGGACGAGCCTCCGAAAGCTCGCGGACCTGCTGACCCGCGCCGGCAAGCCGACGGCCGCCAACGAGCACTACCGCCGGCTCGCCCAGAACTGCGAGCTCGACCAGCTCAACACGCAGGCCATCGCGGTCTGGAAGAGAATCCTGTCGAACGAGCCGCAGTCGGCGAGCGCCCAGCTGAAGCTCGGCGAGCTGTACGCTGTGGTGGGGCTGCGGGCCGATTCGCGCAAGCACT
Organism: uncultured Acidobacteriota bacterium; assembly: GCA_963697835.1. Lineage (GTDB taxonomy): Bacteria > Acidobacteriota > Vicinamibacteria > Fen-336 > Fen-336 > DATBSL01. The sequence goes on from CAVOPG010000007.1 coordinate 369,326, forward strand.
ACGAAGCGGCCCTCGCGCGGTATCGCAAGAGCGGACGCGCTCGCGAGGTGGCTCAGCTCGAGGCTCGCCTCGGCCGCCTCGACGAGGTCTCGAGCTCCGAGCTGGCGGTGTCCGCCGTGCCTCCCCTCTCCCCGGAGCAGGTTGCGGGCCGGGAAGAGACGGCCGAGGTCGCCGACGCCGAGTTCGAGAAGGAGAATCTCCTCCAGGCGCGCCTCTTCCGGCGGTACGGGCTGCCCGTGCAGGCCCGGGCGCGGCTGGACGCCCTCCTCGCCCGGTTCCCCGACCATCCCGAAGCCCGGCGTGAGCTTGGCGACCTTCTGGGCGAGGCCGGCGCGCCCGTGGAGGCCCGGAAGCAGAAGCCGACTCCGGAGCCCCCCAAAGTCCCCTCGACGCCGGAGGTCAAGGCGGTCCCGCCCGAGCCGGTCCCCGCCGCCCCGAAGATCGAGGCTCGAGACGATGTCGGCCACCAGATCAGCCGCGACGACTACGAGGCCCGCTTCGACCTGGGCCTCGCCTACCGGGAGATGGGGCTGATCGACGAGGCGATCGCGGAGCTGCAGCTCGCCGCCGCGGACGAGGCACGGCTCGTCGAGTGCGCGAGGATGCTGGCCGAGTGCTTCGTCGAGAAGGAGATGCCGGCGCGCGCCGTCAAGTGGCTGGAGAGGGGCCTGGCCGCGCCTGGCCTTCCCGCCCCGAAGCGGCGCAACCTCCAGTACGACCTCGCCAGCGCCTGCGAGGCCTGCGGCGAGGCGTCCCGCGCCCTGGCGATCTACTCCGAGCTTCAGGCCGAGGACGCGGGCTTCCGCGACGTGGGCGCCAGGGTCCGCCGGCTCTCGAAGGCGACGGACCCACCCCCTCCCGCCGACGCGAGCTAGTCCGTCGCCTTCTCGTCCAGGGACCGTCTACTTCTCTGTTGGCGCGGACGCCACAGCCGCTGACGCCGGCGTCACCGCCGGGTCCGGCTGTTGCTTCAGTACCCCCATGACGGAGCCCGGAAGCTTGTCGGCGTTCGCCAGCAGAAGCGCGAGCTCCCAGATCTGAGTCCGGGGCAGGCTCTTCTCGAAGCCGGGCATTCCGGTGAGACGGATGCCGTTCGCGGTCTTCCAGTAAGTCTCCCCGGGCGGATCGTCGGTGACGCCTTTCCCCTCGAACAGCTGCGGCGGTTTCGGGAACTCGCCGCGGGCAATCGCCGTTTCCGGCTTGCCCGGAAGGCCGTGACACACGGCGCAATGCTCGAGATAGGCGTGGGCGCCGGCGAGGTAGTGGGTTTCGCTCGCCTCGATCGCCACCGTTCTCGGCATCTCCTTCTCGATGCGCGCGTGGAGTGCCAGGCGCGCCAGGCTCTTCTCGAACGGCATGGCCGGGGCGCCGGTGGCAACCGGGGCGAAACCCTTCGCGAAGTAGGTGTACGTCGCGGCGGCCGTGCCCACGAGCGCCACGACCACCCCCATCATGAACCGCTTCACTCGTCCCCTCCCCGCTTCTGACTCGGGACTGGCGGCGGCCTCGCCGCCTCCGCGACTCTACGGTCGGGGATTGTAGACGATACTCTGGCCGCTGTTCCTGCACGGACTCGACCCCCCGGGCCGATGCGGCCAAGTGACGGCCGCTACAAGGCTATGCGCCGCTCTGGATCGCGCTGTTCTCGTTTCCGCTCATGGTGTCCGTGCAGCTGATGTGCGCACGGCTGGGGATGGTGACGGGCAAAGGCCTCGCGGGAGTGGCCGAGCGAGGCCATTGGACGGGGCGCAGGGAGGGGGCGTATGCTCCCCGGGTGCTCGACGAGGCCGGACGTCGGCCCGCGAGGGGGGCCGTCACCCGACTCTTCCTCGCCCTGATCGTCTCGGCGGCGGGCATTTCCGACGCGTTCGCCGCCCCCGCCGACCAGAAGGACCCCAACCCCCTGGTGCTGTATCACTGGTGGGGCTCTTCTTCGGAGATGGCAGCGCTCAACGCGCTCGCCTCCGTCTTCAAGACGAAGTACCCGGGCGTCGCCGAGAAGCGCACGATCGCCCCGGACCGGGGCGACTCCCTCTTCATGATCCTCGAGAGGCTCATGCGCGCCGGCAAGCCGCCGGACGCGATCGTGATGCAGACGGGATATGCGATGCGCCCCTTCATCAACGCGGGACTGCTGGCCCCGCTCGATGATCTGTGGGCCGCAGAAGGTCTGGAGAAGGTCGTACCCCCAACGCTCCAGGCGATGCACAGGTTCGACGGACACTACTACTCTGTCCCGATCGACGTTCAGCGTACCAACCTGATCTGGTACAACAAACGCGTTCTCGACAAGTACGGCATCGATCCCGACACCCTGACGACGTGGGAACGGTTCTTCGACGCGGCGACCGGGCTGCGCGCGGGCGGTGTGTCGACCCCGATCCAGATCGCGGCGGGCTGGTCGGTCGCCGAGACGTTCGGGAACATCATGGCGAGCCTGGGTCTCGACGGCTATGAAGACTGGGTGAACGGCAAGATCCGGGCGGCCACCGATCCTAGAATCATCGAAGCCCTGAACATCATGAGAAGGTATTCGACCTACACGAACCGGGATCACCGCGGTCTCGACTGGACCGTGGCGCTCGGCCGCGTGGCGAGGGGGGAGTCGGCCTTCTACGGCATGGGAGACTGGGCGAACGGGGACTTCCGCGCCGCGGGGCTAGTTTATGGCAAGGACTATGGTGCCATCGTCGTCCCCGGCACGAAGAGCATGTACGGGGTGACCATTGACTCGTTCGTGCAGCCACGGGGGATCGTGCGACCGCTGAACTCGAACCGATGGTTGCGGATCGCTGCCTCGCGGGAGGGTCAGGACGCCTTCAATGTCCCGAAAGGCGCGATCCCCGCACGGATCGACGCGGAGATCGCCAGGTACGACGCCTATCAGAGATGGGCGATCGCCAGCTTCAAGCGGGCGAAGATCTACCCCACCTTCGGAGCGGCGACGCCGCAGATCTACGTGCGCAGCCTCGAACCGGCCCTCGAAGCGCTGCTCGACGACGGCGATGTCCGCAAGGCCGGGGAGGTGCTGAGCGCCGCCACCACGCGTTCGGCCGGATCCTTCACGCGCGTCTGGTCGCTGGACTGACCGACGGGTCAAGCCACCGAATGACGGGTCATCCAGCGCAAGCGGCGCCGGAGGCTAGTCCGTCGCCTTCTCGTCCAGGAGCTCGCCGTCCGGGCCGACGAGGCTCAGCTTGACCGGCACCATGCCGAGGGCGTGGGTGGAGCAGCTCAGGCAGGGGTCGTAGGCGCGCACGAGGGCCGAGACGCGGTTGAGGGCGCCCTCCTCGAGCTTGCGGCCGTTCACGAAGCGCTTCGCCACCTGCTCGACGCCGCGGCCGATGGCGAGGTTGTTGTGGCCGGTGGCCACGATCAGGTTGGCCCACACCATCGCGCCGTCGTCGTTCACCTTGTAGTGGTGGATGAGGACGCCGCGGGGCGCCTCGATCATGCCGACGCCCTCGGGGCTGTTCACCCCGGCCGTGGCGCGCACCTTCGTCGAGAGGATCGCGGGGTCGTCGAGGAGCTGCTTCATCCGCTCGAGGGCGTAGGTCGTCTCGATGAGGCGCGCGTAGTGGTAGTGGAAGCCGCTCTGGACGATGCGGCCGAACCTCTGGCGGTACTCCTCGAGCTCCTTGTCGGCCTCCGGCGTGCCGCAGCGGTCGGCGGCGTTGAGCCGGGCGAGCGGGCCGACCCGGTAGATGCCTTCGGGGTAGCCGATGGGCTTGTAGTACGGGGCCTTCAGGTACGAGTCGGCCATCGCCGCCTCGCCGATGTGGGCCGCGTAGTCCTCGGGCCGCACCTGGTCCGCCACCATCCGGCCCTCGGGGCCGACGAAGCGGAGGTTGCCGTCGTAGAGGCGGAGCGACCCGTCGGGGCCGACGAGGCCGGCGTACATGGTCGGGAAGTTGCTGAAGGTCGAGATCTCGTTCGGGAACTGGTCGAGGGTCTTCTTCCAGAGCTCGATCGTCCGGCGGACGATCGCCTGCGCCGCGGGCAGCTCGGCGAGCGTCTTCTCGTGCGCGTGCGGGTCGAAGGGGGCGTTGACGCCGCCCGGGCACCGTCCACGACGGGTGGATCGCGCTCCTTGGCCAGGCGCTCGATCGACCTGCTGGCCGAACTTCCGGAGCGCGATCCCGTCGCGCAGCGCGTCGGGGTGCTCCTCGAGGAGGCCGGCCACGTTGCGCTTCGCGGGGTCGTAGTCCATCCCCAGGAGGAGGTCGGGGGCGGAGAGGTGGAAGAAGCGAGAGCGCGTGCGACTGCACGAACTGGGCGCAGTGGAGGAGCTCCCGCAGCTTGGCCGCCGCCGCGGGGATCCGCACCGCCATGATCGCGTCGCAGGCCTTGACCGAGGCGAGGAGGTGGCTCACCGGGCAGATGCCGCAGATGCGCGCGGTGATCGAGGGCATCTCGTAGTACGGCCGCCCCTCGGTGAACTTCTCGAAGCCCCGGATCTGGGTGACGTGGAACTGGGTCCCCGTGACCTGCCCCTCGTCGTCGAGGCGGATCGTGATCTTCGCGTGACCCTCGATGCGCGAGACGGGGTGGATCGTGATCTTCTTCATCGCTGGTGCTCCCGGCCTCGGTGGGCCGGGCTCGTCGGCCGCGACGCCCGCACTCGCCCGCCGCCGCCTCGGCCGCCGTGCCCGTCTCGCTGCTGGTCTCGCCATGGCTGCCTACCCGAACCGCAGCTTGGAGCCGAGGTCGGGCTTGCGGCCCTCGAGCAGCTCGCTGAGCGCGAAGAGGATCGCGTTCGGCTTCGGCGGGCAGCCGGGCACGTGGACGTCCACCTTGATGACCTCGTGCAGCGGCACCGCCTGCTTGAGGAGCGCGCGGCACGCCGTCGGTGGGGACGCCCGGCTTCTCGTCCGCCCCCTCGACGTAGACGCGCTCGAGGAGCTTCCGCACCGGGATGCCGTTGCGCATCGACGGGCACGTTGCTCGTCACCGCGCAGTCCCCGAGCGCCACCACGACCTTGCTCCGCTGGCGGGCCTGCTGGGCGAGCTTCAGGTCGTCCTGGCTGCTCACCGCGCCCTCGATCAGCGCGACGTCGACGCCCTCCGGCCACTCCTGGGCGTCCACGAGGGGCCCGAAGACGATGTCGGCCTTCTTGAGCACGGCCACCAGGCCCTCGTCCACGTCGAGCAGCGACATGTGGCAGCCGGAGCAGCCGTCGAGCCAGCAGGTCCCGAGCCGCACCTTCTCCATCACCGGCCTCCCCGCATCGCGGTCAGGCGGCTCACCACCTGGCCGTGCTTGGTCATCTCCTCGACGGCCCAGCCCTTCTCGGCCATGGCCCCGGTGGGGCAGGCCTGCACGCACTTGCCGCAGCTCGTGCAGGTCTTCGCCTCGCCCCAGGGCCGCTTCAGCTCGCTCACCAGCCGCGACTGGATGCCGCGGGCGGCGACGTCCCAGACGTGGGCGCCCTCGATCTCGGCGCAGGCCCGGACGCAGCGCGAGCAGAGGACGCAGCGGTTGTGGTCGAGGACGAAGCGCGGGTGCGAGGTGTCGACCGGCAGGCGCGGGTAGTTGTAGGGGTAGCGCACGTGCGTCACCCCGTGCTCCTGGGCGAGGGCCTGCAGCTCGCAGTGCCCGCTCGACACGCACACCGCGCACACGTGGTTCCGCTCGCAGAAGAGGAGCTCGAGCGCGATCTTGCGGTACGACTGCGAGCTGGGGCGAGGTGGTGGTGACCGCCATGCCGTCCTGGACGGGCGTCGTGCAGGCGGGCAGCAGGCGCGCCACCCCCTGGACCTCCACCATGCACAGGCGGCAGGCGCCGACCGCGCTGAGGCCCTCCATGTAGCAGAGGGCGGGGATGTACTTGTTCGCCGGCCCGCGCCACCTGCGAGGACGCTCTGGCCGGGGCTCGCGGCGACGAACTCGCCGTCGATGCGGACCTTCAGCTTCTGGGTCAAGCCAGGGCCTCCTTCAGTCGTGCTCGCTGCGGATGTCGCACCGCAGGCACCGGGTCGTCTCTTCCATGGCCGCGACGGGGGTGAGGCCGAGCGAGACCTCGACGCTCGACTTGCACCCGCGTGGCGGCCGCCACCTCGCCCGGCACGTGCCGGCGGGCGTCGCTCTGCTTCTCCGGCGGCTCCATCGCGTACTCGAACTCGGGCCAGAGGGAGGTGAAGCGCTTCACCCCCATGAGTCGCTTGTCGATCTTGCGGGCGGCCTTCTTGCCGTAGCCCATCGCGTTCGACACGTTGGAGGCGCCGGAGATGAGGTCGCCGCCGGCGAAGAAGCGCTCGCGGCTCGTCTCGAGGGAGTAGCGGTCCACCTCGAGCGTGCCCGCCTCCTTGACCTTGAGGCCGGAGGCCTTGGCGAAGTCCGGGTCGACCTTCTCGCCCACCGCGAGGATCACGGTGTCGCAGTCGACGCGGACGACCTCGTCGGTGGGGACGGGGCGGCGGCGGCCCGAGGTGTCGAACTCGCCGAGCTTCGTCTTCACCACCTCGATCGCCTTCACCGCGCCCTGCTTGTCGCCCACGATCCGGTGCGGGGTGGCGAGGAAGAGGAACTGGACGCCCTCGTGCTCGGCCGCCTCGGTCTCCTCCGGGATCGCCGGCATGTCCTTCCGCTCGCGGCGGTAGATGACGGTCACCTCGGCGCCCATCCGGCGGGCGCTGCGCGCCGAGTCGATGGCGGCGTTGCCGCCCGCCGATCACGACCACGCGCCGCCCGACGGGGAGCTTCTCGTCGCGGGCGACGCCCTCGAGGAAGGGAAGCGCGGGCAGGACGCCGGTGAGCTCGGTGCCCGGGAGGTAGACCCACGCCTCCTTCCAGGTGCCGATGGCGAGGAAGACGGCGTCGTACTGGTGGGCGAGGTCGTTGAGCCCGAGGCCTTCGCCGACCGGCGAGTTGAGCTGGAACCTGCACGCCCAGGCGCTCGATGAGCTCGAGCTCCTTGGCGAGGACCGCCTTCGGCAGGCGGTACTCGGGCAGCGCGTAGCGCAGCATGCCGCCCGCCTCCGGCCGCGACTCGTAGACGGTGACGGTGTGGCCGAGGAGGGCCAGGTAGTAGGCGCAGGTGAGGCCGGTCGGCCCCGCGCCCACCACCGCGACCTCGCGGCCCGGTGGGCTCGGCCTTCCGGGCGATCACCCTCTCGACCATCGCGTCGAACTTGTCGGACAGGAAGACCGAGTCGGCGATCAGCCGGTGGACGTCGCGCATGTTGACCGGCCTCGTCCACGGCGGCGCGCCGGCAGCGGTCGTCGCAGGGGTGCTGGCAGACGCGCCCGGTGGAGGCGGGCAGCGGGTTGTCGAGGATCACGGAGAGGAACGCGTCCTCGAGCCGCCCCTCCTTGTAGAGCTGCAGGAAGCGCGGGATGTTCATGTGCAGCGGGCAGGAGTTCTCGCAGGGGGAGAGCGCCAGGTCCTCGCACACGCCGGCCCGGCAGCGCTTGGCCCGGATGTGGTCCTCGAACTCGTGGCGGAAGTGCCGCAGCGTCGTGAGGACGGGGTTCGGAGCGCTCTGGCCGAGGCCGCACAGCGACGTGTCGCGCACCATGCGGCACAGCTCGTCGAGCGAGTCGAGGTCGGCGAGGGTGGCGGTGCCCTCGGTGAGGCGGTTCAGCATCCGCAGGGCCTTGTCGAGGCCCACCCGGCAGGGGACGCACTTGCCGCAGCTCTCCGAGTGGGTGAACTCGATGAAGTAGCGGGCGACGTCCACCATGCAGTTGTCTTCGTCCATCACGACCATGCCGCCCGAGCCCATGATCGAGCCGATCTGGGCGAGGCTCTCGTAGTCGACCGGCGGTGTCGAACATGTCGGCGGGGATGCAGCCGCCGGAGGGCCCGCCGGTCTGGATGGCCTTGATCGTCGCGGCCGTTCGTGCCGCCTTCGCCGATGTCGTAGACGAACTTCGCGATCGGCGTCCCGAGCGGCATCTCGACGAGGCCGGTGCTGTGCACCTTGCCCACGAGGGAGAAGACCTTGGTGCCCGGGCTCTTGGCGCTGCCCGTCTCGGTGAACCAGGCCGGGCCCTTCGAGACGATGGGGGCGACGTTGTACCAGGTCTCGACGTTGTTGATGTTGGTGGGCTTGCCCCAGAGGCCCTTCTGGGCGGGGAAGGGCGGGCGCGGGCGCGGCCGCCCGGCCTGGCCCTCGAGCGAGGCGATGAGCGCCGTCTCCTCGCCGCACACGAAGGCGCCGGCGCCCTCGACGAGCTCGAGGTCGAACTTGAAGCCGCGGCCGAGGATGTTGTCGCCGAGGACGCCGTAGGCGCGGGCCTGCTCGATCGCGTGCTCGAGGCGCAGCACGGCGAGCGGGTACTCGGCGCGCACGTAGAGGATGCCCTTCGGGCGCGCCGGTGACGTAGCCGGCGATCATCATCCCCTCGAGGAGCGCGTGCGGGTCGCTCTCGATCTCGTTGCGGTTCATGTAGGCGCCGGGGTCGCCCTCGTCCGCGTTGCAGACGAGGTACTTCTCGGGCCCGGGCGCCGCGCGCAGGAACTCCCACTTGTTGCCGGTCAGGTAGCCGGCCCCGCCGCGGCCGCGCAGCTTGGCCGCCTTCATCTGCTCGATGACGCCCGCGGGGTTGGCGTCGATCAGGACCTTGTAGAGGGCCTGGTAGCCGCCGATCGCGATGTACTCCTCGATGTCGTCCGGGTTGATGAGGCCGCAGTTGCGGAGGACGATCTTCACCTGGCCCTTGAAGAACGGGACCTCGTGCCAGTGCGGCAGCTCGGGGTAGCCCGTAGCCGTACTTCACGTGGCCGGTGAGGTGGTCCCACTCCTCGATCTTGCAGAGGACGAGCTCGGGCGGCGGGATCTTGCCCTGGCCGAGGCCCGCCGAGGATCGGGTCCACGTGGTTCGGCTGGACGCGGTGCAGGATGAGGAGCGGCCGGCCCGGCACCCAGACGTTGACGAGCGGCTCCTCGGCGCAGAAGCCGAAGCAGCCGACGGGGGCGAGCTGCACGGCGAGGCCGCGGGCGTCGATCTCGGAGGCGAAGGCCTGGAAGACGGCCTCGGCGCCGTTGCCCGAGCCGCAGGTGCCCATGCCCACGCCGATGCGGGGCTTGCTGGGGAGGAGCTTGGCGAGGCCCGCCTCGCGCACCTCGTTGAACGCGGCGATGTCCTGGATGCGCGTCATCGGCCGCTCTCCTTCTTGAGCTTGTCCACCTCGCGCATGAGGGCCTGCTCCTTCACGTGGCCGCGGATCGCGTGGTTCACCTCGACGACCGGGGCGAGCGCGCACTGGCCGAAGCAGGCCACGGTGCGGATCGTGAAGCGCCGGTCCGGGGTGGTGAGGGTGAGCTTGTCGGCGCTGCCCGCGTCCTCGCTCCGCGCCGGAGAGGCCGAGCTGCAGCTTCAGCCGCTCGAGGAGCGCCCGCGAGCCGCGGGTGTGGCAGGCGGTGCCGCGGCAGATGGCCGACCGTGTGCGTGCCCTGCGGCTCGAGGTTGAAGAGCGCGTAGAAGGTGGCGACGCTGTAGACGCTGCGCCTGCGGGACGCCGGTCCGCGCCGCCACGTACTCGAGCGTCTCCATGGGGAGGTACTTGTTGCGGTGCTGCTCCTGCAGCTTCTCGAGGATGCTCAGGAGCGAGCCGGGGCGGCCGCCCTGCTCCGCGATGACGCGGTCGAGGAGGTCCTGGTCCTCCACGCGCGGGGGTGCCGTCGCCAGACTGGTGGTCATCGAGGCCTCCGAACGCGCCGCCGCCGGCGGGCCGGGGGACGATCGAATGGCCCACGTGACGAGCGGCGATCGAAGCCATCGTAGGCTCCCCCGCGCCCGCCGCGACAGGGCCGTATGTACTGGAGATGATTCAGGATCAGACGGCTCAGGACTGGTGCTAATGAATCAGATGCACCCTCCCGCACCCTCGGTGTCCCCTCTCTGGCGGGACACCGAGGGATCTGTCCGTTGTGTCGGGCCGTCGTCCGAGCGCTTCGGGGAGGCTGGCTCGTCGGGTCGGTTGGGCTCCGCCCCCCGTGCCCCCCCGGGTTGCCGCATCCCACGGACTCGCGCGAACCCCGTTGCCTGTTGTGGCGTATAAAGCTCCGATGACGCGCTCGAGGTCGTGGCTCACCGGCGGGCTCGGCATCCTGCTCGTGATCGCGGCGGCGAAGCTCCTGCTGCATCTCGCCACCGCCTCGCGGTACGGCTACTTCGGCGACGAGCTGTACTTCATGGCCTGCGGCGAGCACCTCGACTGGGGCTACGTGGACCAGCCGCCGCTCGTCGCGCTCGTGGCCTCGGCTCGTCCGCCACACGCTCGGCACGTCCCTTCTCGCCGTACGGCTGCCCTCGGCCCTCGCCGGCGCCGCGCTCGTCCTCCTGACCGGCCTCCTCGCTCGCGAGCTGGGCGGCGGGCGCTTCGCGATGGGCCTCTCCGCCGTGGCGAGCGGCCTCGCCTTCGTCTACGTCGTGATGCACTACCTCTTCACGATGAACGCGTTCGAACCGCTCTTCTGGACGGGGTGCGCGTACGTCGTGGTGCGGATCGTCAAGACCGGCGACCAGAGGCTCTGGCTGGCTTTCGGGGCGATCGCGGGCCTCGGCCTCCAGAACAAGTACTCGATGGGCGTCTTCGCCTTCGCCCTCGTGGTCGGGGTGCTGCTGAGCCCGGCGCGGCGCGCCTTCGCGAAGCCGTGGATCTGGCTGGGAGGGGCGCTCGCCTTCCTGATCTTCCTGCCCAACGTCATCTGGAACGTCCAGCACGGCTGGCCCTTCTTCGAGCTCATGCGGAACATCCGCGCCAGCGGGAGGGACGTCGTGCTCGGGCCCGTCGCCTACGTGCTGCGCCAGGTGCTCAACATGAACCCGGCCAACCTGCCGATCTGGCTGGTCGGCCTAGGCTGGCTGCTCTTCTCCGCGCGCGGGCGCGCCTTCCGCCCGCTCGGCTGGGCCTTCCTGGTCACGCTCGCCACCTTCATCGCGACGAAAGGCAAGGACTACTACCTCGCCCCGGCCTTCGCCACGCTGTTCGCGGCGGGTGCCACCGGCATCGAGGGATTCACCGCGAGCGGGAGGCGGCGGTGGCTGCGGCCCGCCGTCGTCGCCTTGCAGGTGCCGCTGCTGCTCTACCTCCCGCTGGGCCTGCCGATCCTCCCGGTGGACGCCCTGCTCACCTACCAGGAGCGGCTCGGCATGACGCTTCCCGCCACCGAGAAGGCGCACGCCCGAGCGGCGCTGCCCCACCACTTCGCCTGGCAGTTCGGTTGGGACGAGATGGTGGCGACAGTGGCCGCTCGCGTACCACGCGATGCCGCCCGAGGAGCAGGCGCGGGTCGCGATCATCGGCAACGACTACGGCCAGTCCGGGGCCGTCGACCTCCTCGGACCGAAGTACGGCCTGCCGATGAAAGCCCTCGGCACGCACCAGAGCTACTGGCTCTGGGGGCCCGGCGACGACTCGAAGAACGTCTTCATCGTCCTCGGCGACCGGCCCGAGGGGCTCCGGAGATGGTGCGGGAGCGTCGAGGTCGTCGCGGAGCTGAGCCACCCGTGGACCGCCGTCTGGGAAGACAAGCCCGTGCTCGTCTGCCGCGAGCCGCGCTACCCGCTCCGTGAGATCTGGCCGAAGGCGAAGAACTGGGACTGAGCCTTCAGGCCGGGCGAGGCCCGGAGGCCTCGCCCGGCTCGTCCCGCCCGCCGCTCACGCCGGCGCCGGGGTCTCCCGGATGGTGAGGAAGTCCGTGCGCACCTTGCCCCACTCCTGGATCTGCAGCGCGATCGTGTAGCCGTCGAGCCGGTTGACGTGCAGCATGACGTGCACGTCCGAGCTGCCGTCGCCAACGTACACGACGTGGTCGGGGCTCACCTGGAGCTGCGCTTGCAGCTCGGTGAGCGCGGCCACTTTCCCGTAGCCGGCCGAGACGCGCTCGATCGACTCGATCTCGCCCGTCGCCGGGTCGTAGTGGAAGCGGGTCCCGCGGATGCGCTCGGGCGGGACTATACCCTCGAGCGCGGACTGGATGACCTCTTCCGGCGCGGCGGAGATCACGTAGAAGGCGAAACGGTGCCCGCTGATCCCCGAGTCGAGGATGTCGACGAGGCGGCGCAGGTTCCGCTTCAGCCGAATGCGTCGACCGACCTCCACGAGGTGCTCCCGGCGCACGCGCCGGTACTCCGGGTCGTGGAGCAGCAGGTAGGCGAGCTCGCCGCCTTGCTGGAACCAGGCCCTCCCTTCCTCCCATGAACCTACGGCCCCGAGAGGCGATTAGTCCAGTTGATTGTTGTGATGCCATTGATTGGTATCACTCATGTCTCACGCCTGGGGTCAGGTCTTGAAGTGAGGCGTTTCCCGGGTGGAGATGAGCAGATTCAAGATCTGACCCCTCGCATATGATCGCTGGCATGAGGGCTCGCTACGGGGTCGGTGAGGACCGCCTCGTCGAGATCGCCTGCCCCCGGGCGGCGGGGCCGATCGCGGTCGACGGCGATCTCGCGAAGGCCGCGTGGAGTGGCGTTCCCCGCTCCCCGCGCTTCGTGGACATGGTGAGCGGGGAGCCCGCCCTCTACGAGACGCGCGTCGCGTGCCAGTGGGACGACGAGCGGTTCTACGTGGCGTACCGGGTGGAGGAGCCGCAGGTCAAGGCCACGCTGACCGAGCGCGACAGCTTCATCTGGAACGACAACGACGTCGAGCTCTTCGTGGCCGGCGACGACTGCTACTACGAGCTCGAGATCAACGCGTTCGGCACGGTCTACGAGGCGTTCTTCGTCTGGCAGGACGCGCTGCGGCGCGGGAGCCGCTTCGACCGGCCGGAGCTCGACCTCTACGCCCGCGACGTGGACCTGCTCGGCGGCTTCCAGGACGCGAGCCGCTGGGGCGGCACCCGCGCGGCCGGCGCTGGGCCTTCCTCGACTTCGACCTCGCCGGGCTCGAGACCGCGGTGAAGGTGGACGGCCGCATCAACGACCCGACGACCACCGATCGCGGCTGGACGGTGGAGATGGCCCTCCCGTGGAAGAGCCTGGCCTTCCTGTTCGACGGGCGGACGCTCCCGCCGAGGGAGGGCGAGACGCTGCGGTGCGACTTCTCGCGCTTCGAGGCCCTGCGCGTCCACGGCAAGCCCCTGCCCGAGAACCCCGGCTGGAGCCTCAACCCCCACGGCGTCTACGACTCGCACATCCCGGAGAGCTTCAGCGTCGTCCGCTTCACGGCGCGACCCGCCGGCCGCTGATCAGCGTGCGGTCGCCGGCTCCGGCCGCACGTCCGCCACGCGCAGATAGCCGTCGGCTCGTGGCTCGTAGCGGAAACTGCTCGCCACGACCAGGGTCGCGCGATCGTGGTAGAGCGGGATCCAGACCCGGTCCTCGAGCACCTGCCGGAGGAGGTGCTGCACGGCCGCCTGCCGCGTCCGCAGGTCGAAGAGACCCTCCGCCTCGAGGATGCCCCGGTCGAGCTCGGGGTTCCGGTACTCGCCGTAGTTGTCGACGCCGAGCCCGCCGGGGGCGGGGGAGTGGAAGCTCGTCTCGAGGAGCTCCGTTCCGTCGCCGGTGGGGCACCCGCTCGCCACGATCCAGAAGCTCAGCTTCCGCTCGTCGAGGGCGTCGAAGAACTCGGCGCTGGGCAGGGACTCGACTCGCACGCGGATGCCGACCTCGGCCAGCTCCTCCTTCACCATCTCGCTCGCCGCGCCGGAAGCCGCCCCGGTGCAGGACCACGTCGAAGCCACGAGCGAAACCGGCCCGGGCCAGGAGGGCGCGAGCCCGGGCGGGGTCGGGCTCGATGGGCGGCAGGCTCGGGTCGTGACCGAACACCGCCCGCGGCACCAGCTGGTAGGCCGGGCGGGCCCCGGCTGCCGGCGGTGGCGGCGAGGCGCTCGTCGGTCGAGGGCCAGGCTCACCGCCTCCCGCACGTCGCGCTTCCGGAAGGGATTCGTCGTACCGGGACAGAATGGCGTCTCGCTCGCGGCTCACGTCGAAGGCGAGGTGGCGCAGGAAGATGTTCTCCTGCTCCACGATCCGGTAGCGGGGGTTCCGGCGTGCCGCCTCCTCGGCTCTCTGGGTCGCGTCGAGGACGTCGTACCGGCCCTCCTCGATCGCCTCCACGGCGGCGTCCGAGGTGATCCCAAGGTCGATGCGGACTCGGGACACCCCGGGCGGGTCCCCCCAGTACGACGCGTTCCGCTGCAGCGTCAGCGACGACGGCGGCCCACCCGGCGACCGCGTAGGGACCCGTGCCGTTGGCTCGCCGCGCCAGCGACTCGGAGGTCGAGCCCCTCGGGACGACGAGGGCGAAGTGGAGCCGGCTCGCCAGCTGCGCGTTCGGCCGGAGGGTGCGCACGACCACGGTGTCCCCTGCCCCGGGCCGACACCTCCGCCACGCCGCTCAGGTAGGAGCGCATCTCCAGGTGCTCGTCGGAGATGAGCCGCCGCAGGGACGCCACCACGTCCTCCGCGGTCAGCGGCGAGCCGTCGTGGAACCGGACCGCGGGCCGCAGGCGGAAGACCCAGGTCAGGGGATCCGGTGTCTCCCAGGAGACGGCGAGCGCGGGGACGGGGCGCATGGCGCGATCGAGGGTGACGAGGGGCTCGTAGACGGTCGAGAGCACCTCGTAGGCCCCGACGCTGTCCTTGGCGTGCGGGTCGAACGACGACAGGTCGTAGGGAACGGCCACGCGCAGCTCGCGAACCGCGCCGGGCGCAGGTCCGCACGCCGCCAGGGCGAGGCCCGCGAGAGCGGTGGCGACGCCTGCCCGTGGCCGCGCCCGAGAGTCCGCCATCGCCCGGACCTTACGCCCTCCGGTGATGCCGATCAAACGCGAGCGCTCAGCGTCGGGCGCCCGCGCTCGAGGCCCGCTCCTCCTCTCCGCCCATGCCCGGGTGACCGTCGCCGAGCCGGGCGCGCGGGGCGAGGGCGGGGAGGCGGCGCCCGGTCAGGACGGCCAGCACGGCGTCGTTCCAGCCCTCGGGCCCCGCGCACGTGGCGCGCTCCGCGTGGGGCAGGTCGGCCGCGAGCCGTGGCTCCACGCGGCCGCCGGGGCCGGGAAGCACGATCGGACGGTGTACCGCGTGGAGCATCGGCAGGTCCACCTGCCAGGCCCCGAGGCCGATTGCCCTCGGCAGGCACCCCTCTCGCTCGTAGAGCGAGAGGAGGGTGCGTACGGCGAGCCCCTTGTCCGCGCCCCCGCAGAGGTGCCAGAGCGTCTCCCCGCGGGCCACCCGCATACCGCGGGCCTCGGCCTCGCGCGCCAGGGCCTTGGCGTCCTCTTCGCGCTCGAGCAGGAACGGCTCGGTGAACTCGCGCTCGCGGGTCCCGGGGTCGAGCAGGCCGGCGAGGCCGCCCGGTGGAGTCGCTCCCCCGGAGTCAGATCGGAGATGGTGCGGACCTCGACGCGGGCCGCGGCCGCCACCTCGGCGAGCGCCTCCCGGAGCCTGTCCCGCGGCGGCCCGAGCCGCAGGACGTGGCATTCGCCATCCCACTGTCCACCGGGCACCCCGAGCCGCAGGTGGCCATCGGGCACCACAAGGGCGGCGCCGTTCTCGACGATCACGGGCGCGCCGAGGCCGAATAGCCGCGAGACGAGCGCCACCTCCGCCCGTGGCCGGCTGCTGCAGAGGACGAGCGGCACGCCCAGGCGCGCGAGCGCCGCGATCGCCGGCCGAGCCGGGTCGTAGTCCTTCGTCTCCGGATCGAACAAGCCGCCGTCGATGCCGCTCACGACCACGCGGTCGGGCGTCACGACGCGACCGCCCTCCGAGGCCGCGCCGCTGCCTCGGGCTGGTGCTCCAGCTTCTCGAGCTTGAGGACGCGCACCCCGCCCGGCACGGGCCACTTCACGACGTCGCCTTCCCGGTAACCGAGGAGAGCCGTCCCGATCGGGGCGAGGACGGACAGCCGGCCCGCCTCGAGGTTGGCCTCGCTGGGGAAGCAGATCGTGTAGGTCGCGGCCTGTCCGCTCACCATGTCGAGGACGCGGACGCGCGAGCGCATGGTGACCACGTCCGGCGGCACGAGGTCCGGCTCGACGACCTCGGCGCTCTCCAGCTCGTCCGCGAGCGCGAGCAGGTGTATCTCCTCCCACCGCCGCCTCGTGCGGGCCGTCTCGATGAGGAGACGCAGCCTCTCGAGGTCCGGACGCGTCACGACGATCGGGCGCTGGTCCCTGGCTTCCATGGCTCCCTCCGAACGCTCCGCTCCGGAGCGTCTGCCCCCGGCACCTACGCTAGGCCCACGCCGACGATTCGACAATCAGAAAGTATGTGATTATCACTTGTCGAAAAAGCGAAAGGAGGCCCTTCGTGGAATGGCTGAACTACCACCACCTCCTCTACTTCTGGACGGTGGTCCGGACCGGCGGCCTCGGGCCAGCGTCCGAGGAGCTACGCCTCTCCCCCTCCACCCTCAGCGTGCAGGTCCACCGGCTCGAGGAGGTTCTCTCCGAAGAGCTGCTGCGGAAATCGGGGCGGCGGCTCGTGCTCACGGAGATGGGCCGGCTCGTCTACGGCTACGCGGACGAGATCTTCTCGACGGGGCGGGAGATGATGGAGGCGGTCCGCGGCCGGCCCACGGGCCGTCCCATGCGGCTCGTGGTCGGAGTGGCCGACGTGGTGCCGAAGCTCGTGGCCCAGCGCCTGATCGAGCCCGCCCTGCGGCTCGCCGAGCCGGTGCGGGTCGTGTGCCGTGAGGCGAGCCCCGAGCAGCTCCTCGACGCCCTCGCCCGGCACGCCGTCGACCTCCTCGTCACCGACGCGCCCGTCGGCCCCGAGGTGAAGGTGCGCGCCTACAACCACCTCCTCGGAGAGAGCGGGGTGAGCTTCGTCGCGACACCGGCCCTGGCCGCGGCGTGCCGGCGCGGCTTCCCCCGCTCCCTCGACGATCAGCCGATGCTGCTGCCCACGGAGAACATGGCCATCCGCCGCAGCCTCGACCAGTGGCTCGAGGAGCGGAAGATCCGTCCCCGGGTGGTGGGGGAGTTCGAGGACGGGGCGCTCCTGATGGAGTTCGGCACCGCCGGCCACGGTGTCTTCGTGACGCCCACGATGGTCGAGAAGCCGATGCTCCGTGCCCACCGGCTCCGCACCGTGGGCCGCACCGAGGCCGTGCGCGCTCGCGTCTACGCCATCTCGGCGGAGCGGCGCCTCAAGCACCCGGCGGTGGCGGCGATCTGCGACACCGCCCGGGTCGGGCTCGGCGTCAGAAGACCCGCCGCTTCAGCCGCTCGACCGTGAACTTCGCCGTCTCGGCCACCGCCATCACCGCCATGACCCCGGCCTGCACGGGGTCGGTCACCACGAGGTCGGCCGCGTCGGGGACGCTTCCCGCCATGTTCAGGCTGATGACCAGCAGGCCGCCGCGCGCGCACCTCGCGCACCGCCGCTCTCGATCTCGCCGCCCATCAGCGAGCCCGCCAGCACCAGGGCCTTCGCGCGCGGCAGACGGACGACCGCCCGCACCGCCTCGGCCAGCGCCTTCTCGCCCACGAGCGGGATCGTGTCCACCGAGATGTGCTCGCCGCGGATGTTGTGGCGGTCGGCCTCGGAGATCGCCCCGATCGCCACCTGGCCGACCTGGGCCCCGCCGCCCATGATGATGATCCGCTTGCCGTAGACGCGCTGGAACGTCTCGACGAGGTCCAGCGCGAGGACCGCCTCGAGGCCCCGCAGGTCGGCGACGAGCGCGTCCGGCGCGCCGGGCAGCGCGACCTCGAAGTACACGCGGCTCTCCTCGGGCGTGCGCTCGACGATCTCGACCGACGTGATGTCGCCCTGGTGGCGGGCGATCACCCCCGAGAGCTGGTGGAGGATGCCCGGCCCGCTGCGGGCGCGGACGTGGAGGCCGAGGGTGCGGTCGCTCATGACAGCGGAATCCTCCCATAGAATCGCACGAGGAGAAGCCCTAATGCCGAGGAACCAGGAGTGGCGTCTCGTGGCCCGCCCGAAGGGGCTCTTCAGGGAGTCGGACTTCCGGTGGGTCGAGGAGGAGACGCCCGTGCTCGCCGACGGCCAGGCCCTCGTCCGCACGATCTACCTCTCGCTCGACCCGACGAACCGCGGCTGGGCCTCGACCGACACCTACCTGCCGGCCGTTCCCCTGGAAAGCGTGATGCGCGGGATCGCCCTGGGACGGGTCGAGGAGTCGCGCGCCCCCGGCCTCGCGCCGGGCGACGTCGTGCAGGGGATGCTCGGCTGGCAGAGGTACGCGGTCGTCCCGCAGTCGGCGCTGACGAAGCTGCCGCCGATCCCGCTGCCGCTCTCCGCTCACATGGGCCTGCTCGGCCACATCGGCCTCACCGCGTGGGTGGGTCTTCTCCGGATCGGCCAGCCCAGGGAGGGCGAGACGCTCGTCGTGTCCGCGGCGGCGGGGGCGGTCGGGTCGCTGGTGGGGCAGATCGGGAAGATCCAGGGGATGCGCGTCGTGGGCATCGCCGGCAGCGACGAGAAGTGCCGGTGGCTCACCGAGGAGCTGGGCTTCGACGCCGCGGTCAACTACAAGAAGAGGCCCGTCCTCGCCGGCCTGCGGCGCGAGTGCCCGCAGGGCATCGACGTCTACTTCGACAACGTCGGCGGGGCCACCCAGGACGCCGCGCTCTCCCTCATCAACCAGCGCGCCCGCATCGTCGTCTGCGGCCTCATCTCGCAGTACAACGCGACGGCCCCGGTGCCGGGGCCCCGGAACCTCGGCAACCTGCTCGTCCAGCGGGCGCGGATGGAGGGCTTCATCGTCCTCGACCATCTCGACCTGGCGGAGAAGGCGGCGGCCGACCTCATCCGCTGGCACCTCGCCGGGCGGCTCCAGTACCGCCTCGACGTCGTGCACGGCCTCGAGAAGGCGCCCGCCGCCGTCAACCGCCTCTTCGACGGCTCGAACGCCGGGAAGCTCGTGGTCAGGGTCTCGGAGGAGTGAGCACGGGATCCGAGTCGCAGACGTGAAAAAATGTGTTGACAAAGTCGCCGTGCCCGTTATCCTCGCGCCCAACCTCTGAGACGTTCGTGACCATGTTGCGGCACGCCTGCTGACCGGGTGAAGCACTTCGTCCCCACGCCCGAGTGGGACCAGGAGCGGTCCTGGGACCGCCTCTGGAGTTGAGTCGGTCGAGCCGTTTCGAAGGGAGCACTCGACCAAGGAGGAGAGCATGGGCAACGTGACGCGGCGGTTCGCGGTCGTGGCCAGCCTCGCCGTTCTCGCGGGCTTCGCCCCGACCGCCTTCGCCCAGGTGACCACGGGGACGATCGTGGGAACGGTCAGGGACCCGCAGGGTGCGGCGGTGCCGGGCGCCACCGTCACCCTGATGGACCAGGGCAAGGGCACCTCCCAGAGCTTCACCACCGACACCCAGGGATCCTACATCGCGCCGTTCCTCATCCCGGGGACCTACGAGGTCGCGGTCCAGATGGCCGGGTTCAAGAAGCACGTCCATCGCGGCGTGGTGCTGCAGGTCAACCAGCGCGCCCGCGTCGACGCCACCCTCGAGCTGGGCGGGCTCGAGGAAGCGACCGAGGTCGTCGCGCTCGCCCCCCTCACCCGGACGGACTCGGCGGAGATCGGCGAGGTGATCGAGGAGCGCGCGGTGCGCGAGCTCCCCCTGAACGGCCGCAACTTCGCGACCCTCGTCTACCTCGTGCCCGGCGTCACGCCCGGGCAGTCGGGGGAGAACCTCTCCGGGGCCTCCACGTTCAACCCCCGGGGCGCCTCGAACTTCAACGCCCTCGGCTCCCAGGCCAACGCGAACGCGTGGCTCATCGACGGCATCGACAACAACGAGCACACCTTCAACACCGTGATCGTGATGCCCTCGGTGGAGTCGGTCCGCGAGTTCAAGGTGCTGACCGGCACCTTCTCGGCCGAGTTCGGACGCGGCGCCGGCGTCGTGTCGGTCTCGACGAAGTCCGGCAACAACGAGTGGCACGGGACGGCCTTCGAGTACCTCCGCAACGAGGCCTTCGACGCCAAGAACTACTTCGCCCTGCCCACGGCCAAGAAGCCGCCCCTCGACCGCCATCAGTGGGGTGCCCAGCTCTCCGGCCCGATCGTCAAGAACAGGACCTTCTTCATGGTCGACTACGCGGGCCTGGACGAGAAGCGGGGAATCACCACCGTCAACACCGTCCCCACCGCGGCCACCCGCGTCGGGGACTTCAGCGACTACCGCGACCGCAACGGCAACCTCATCCCCGTCTACGACCCGCTCACCACGCGCCGCAACCCGAACTTCAACCCGGCGCTACCGGTGAGCTCGTCGAACCCGCAGTTCCTGCGCGACCCCTTCCCGGGCAACGTCATCCCGCAAGGGCGCCTCAACGAGGTCGGCCTGAACGTGGCGAGCATCTACCCGCTGCCCAACGGCACCGGCAACTTCGACAACTACACCTCCACCACCGACCGCGCGATCAAGGACACCGCCTTCACCGTGCGCATCGACCACCGTCAGGGCGACCATGACAGCTTCTTCGTTCGCTACAGCTACGACAAGTACAGCCTCGACGCCCCCCAGGGCCAGGCCGCCTGCTGCCTGCCGACCCCGACGGAGGCCGCCGGCCGCTTCGACCTCGGGCCGTACGTGGCCGGCATCCAGAACACGCGGCTCACCGCGCACGGGGCGGCGTTCAACTGGACGCACATCTTCGGGCAATCGGTGGTGAACGAGCTGCGCCTCGGCTTCGCGAAGACGAACCCCGAGACGCGGCAGTCGGACTTCGGCCACAAGGCCGCCGAGAGCCTGGGCATCCAGGGGATCAACGTCACCGAGTTCACCTCCGGCCTCCCGAACCTCAACATCCAGGACCTCACCGGGATCTCCGGCGGCCCGGCCTTCCTCCCCGTCAACCCCAAGGAGACCCACTACCAGGTCGAAGACACGCTTTCCTGGGTGACGGGACGCCACGCGCTCAAGGGAGGCTACCGCTTCGTCCTGCGCCGGCCCTCCCCCTTCACGAACACCGACACCCGGAGCAGCATCTCGATCAACCGGAACCTCACCAACAACCCGGCGACCAACAGCCAGGGATCGGGCATCGCCACGCTGCTCCTGGGCTACACGACGGGCGGCGCCCGCGGCTTCCTGCTCGAGCCCTACGACATGACGAACTACGACCACTCGCTGTTCGTGCAGGACGACTGGAAGCTCACCGACCGGATCACGGTGAACCTCGGCCTGCGCTACGACGTCTTCGTCCCCGACACCGAGAAGGAAGACCGGCTGGTGAACTTCGACCCCGAGGGCCTCAAGCTCATCTACGCGGGCGAGGACGGGACCGACCGCCGCGTGAACAAGCAGATCGACTGGGGCAACCTCGCCCCGCGGCTGGGAGTCGCCTGGGACGTCACGGGGAACGCGAAGAACGTCGTGCGCGCCGGGTACGGCCGGGCCTTCTTCCCGATCCACCAGTCGGCCTCCAACCTCCTGGGCCAGCAGGTGCCCTACACGATCTCGCAGAACTACAGCGTGGAGACGAACCCCGCTCGTCTACTCGCCCGACCGGGTGCCCCAGCTCTCCAACCCCTTCCCGCCGATCGTGCAGGTCAAGCCGAAGACGACGGCGGAGCTCAACGCGGCCAACCCCCGGGTGCTGGGGCACTCCTTCTCGAACGAGACCCCGAACATGCAGACCTGGCAGGTGAGCTACGAGCGCCAGATCACGAACACCCTCATGGCCGAGATCGGCTACGTGGGCAGCAAGGGCGCAGAACCTCATGTGGTGCTACAACGCCGAACGAGGTCCAGCCCGGCCTCGGTTCGAAGGCCTCGCGGCGGCTCATCCAGCCGCTCGCGAACGTCGCGAACATCATCCAGTGCGACCCCACCAACCGCTCGTCCTACAACAGCCTGCAGGCCAAGGCTCGTGAAGCGCTTCTCGCGCGGGCTGCAGTTCCTGGCGAGCTACACGTTCGGCAAGTCGCTCGACTACGCCGGCTCCGCCGCCTCGGGCGGCGGCGCGGTGGGCAACGCGCAGAGCATCACGCTCTTCGACCAGAGCCGCGGGCCCTCCGGGCTTCGACGTGAAGCACCGCTTCGTGCTGAGCTGGGTCTGGGCGCTGCCCTTCGGCGAGGGCCACGCGTTCGCCGACGGCGGCATCCTGAAGCCCATCCTCGAGAACTGGCAGTTCAGCGGGATCGTGACGCTCTCGACCGGCCGGCCCTTCACCGTGTTCCTGAACACCGGCGTCAACAACGGCGCGCCCTCCTGGCCGAACCGGATCGGCGACGGCAAGCTCAGCGATCCCACGCCCGACCTCTGGTTCGACATCGCCGACTTCGAGGCGCCGCCGCCGAACACCTACGGCAGCTCGGGCCGCGGGCGTCCTCTACGCGCCGGGCACGCAGACGGTGGACGTGTCGCTGTCGCGGGTCTTCCCGATCAGCCGCTTCCGGCTGCAGTTCCGGGCCGACGCGTTCAACCTCTTCAACACGCCGCAGTTCGGCTTCCCCAACGCGAACATCGGCTCGCCGACCGCGGGCCGCATCACCTCGACGATCGGCGACAACCGCTCGATGCAGTTCGCCCTGAAGCTGGACTGGTAGGACGTGACCAGGCCCTCGGGCCTCAGTGCCCGAGCACGTGGCACGCCGCGCAGTGCACGGGCGCCTGGCGCCGCCGGTGGCACTCGAGGCAGGCCGCCGCCGAGCACAGCACTAGCCCTCACCTCACCGCGGGCCGTGCCCCTGCCGCGACAGCATGTTGACCAGCCGCCACTGGCCATTCTGCTCGGCAAGGTGGACGTAGGACCTCCGACCTTCCTGCGTGACAACGGCCGATGCGATCCGGTCGTGGACGTCGAGCACCTGCACCGTGCCGGCCTTCTCCGCTGGCATCCGCTGCAGGGCACCCAGCAGCCGGTCGACGTTGACGTCGTCGAGGACGAGCGATCCCCGGCCCCCGGGCGCAGGGTGCGGCGCACCAGCTCCGGGTGGACGACCGCCCGTACCCTCGCGGCGTCGAGAGCGTACAGACCCTCGAAGAACTCCCCGAGCGCCTTCTTCACGGCCGCCTTGTCCTGCTCGCTGCCCGCCGACGCCGGCACCTGCCACAGGACGCTGACGATGCGCCACCGTCCGTCCTGCTTCGCCAGGAGCAGGTAGTCGTTGAATTGCTGCGTGAAGATCCTGGCCGACGCGACGTCGTCGCCCCGGTCGAACAGAGCGAAATCGAGATGGCGATCGGCGGCCGGCAGCTTGCCGCGTCCCGAAGCCGCCAGGTCGATCAACGTCTCGGCGTTCATGAGCGCGACGAACCGTTCCGGCGCCCGGGGTGGCAGCAGGCCTCGCTTGAGGAGGGCGGGGTGCACGGCCCTCGCCATGCGCTCCGCACTCCCCTCGTAGTAGCCCTCGGCGTAGTCCAGGGCGGCCTGCCGGATCGCGGCCTCGTCCCGGTCCGCATCCACCCCCTCCCGCGCCGACACCGCGCCCGCGGAGAGTACGGCGGCCACGAAAGCGACGCGGACCCTGGTCATCTGCATGCCTCCTCGAGTTCCGACGGAGTCGATCCGAGCGAGTGCCGCGCGGGCGGGCCTCAGGCTCGCTCGAAGACGGTCGCCACCCCCTGGCCGAAGCCGATGCACATCGTGGCGACGCCGGTCGCCTTGTCCTTCGCCTTCATGAGGTGAAGGAGCGTCGTGATGATCCGGGCGCCCGAGCAGCCGAGCGGGTGCCCGAGGGCGATGGCGCCGCCGTTGAGGTTGACCTTCTGGTCCATCGCGTCCAGGAGGCCGAGGTCCTTGAGCACGGGCAGCGACTGCGCGGCGAAGGCCTCGTTCAGCTCGAAGAGGTCGACGTCTGCCGACCTTCATCCCCACGCGGTCGAGCGCCTTCTTCACCGCCGGCACCGGGCCGTAGCCCATGATCGAGGGGTCGACGCCCACCGCGGACATCGACTTGACGCGCGCCATCGGCTTCTTGCCCAGGGCCTTCGCCTTCTCCGCCGACATCACGAGGAGCCCCGCCGCACCGTCGGAGACGGCCGACGCGTTGCCGGCGGTGATCGTCCCGTTCTTCGGGTCGAAGGCGGGCTTGAGGGCCGAGAGGGCCTCGAGCGTCGTGTCGGGGCGGATCACCTCGTCGGCGTCGCAGCGCATCGAGCGCGCCCTTCTCGTCGTGGCCCTCGACGGGGACGATCTCGTCCTCGAACGCCGCCCGACGTCGCCGCGGCGTGGGCGCGCTGGTGGGAGCGGAGGGCGAACTCGTCCTGCGCCGGCCGGCCGATCTTGTGCATCCGGGCGAGGTACTCGGCGGTGAGGCCCATGTTGCCCGGCGGCCTTGGCGTTGCGCTTCGGTGTTGGCGGGGTTGAAGTCGATGCCGTGCATCATCGGCACGTGGCCCATGTGCTCGACGCCGCCCACCAGGAACACGTCGCCGTAGCCGGCCATGATCGACCATCGCCGCGGTGTGCAGCGCGGTCATCGACGAGCCGCAGAGGCGGTTGACCGTCTGCGCGCTCACCTCCTTGGGGATGGGGGTCAGGAGCTGGGCGAAGCGGGCGACGTTGAAGGCCTGCTCGAGCGTCTGCTGCACGCAGCCCCAGACGATGTCCTCGATCTCGGCGGGGACGACCTCGGGGTTGCGGCGGAGGAGCGCGTTGATCACCTCGGCGGAGAGGTTCTCGGCGCGGACGTTCCGGAACATGCCGCCCTTCGAGCGGCCCATCGGGGTCCGGACGGCGTCGACGACGACCACTTCCTTCATGGCCTCACTCCCCGTGGAAGCCCCGGCCGGCCCCGGCCAGGGCGGTGAGCTGCTTCGTGGGCGCGTAGAGGGCGCCCAGGCCGCGGTGCTTCTCGGCGGCCTTCAGGAGGGCCGGCGTGCCGATCGAGTCGGCCCAGCGGAAGATCCCGCCGCGGAAGGGCGGGAAGCCGAGGCCGTAGAGGAGAGCGATGTCCACCTCGACGGGGGTGGCGACGATCCCGTCCTCGAGGCAGCGCGAGCACTCGAGGAGCATCGGCAGCATCGTGCGCTCGACGATCTCCTCGTCGGAGACCTCGGCCTTGCCCTTGGCGAGGCCCGCCGCGATCGCCTTCGCCTCGGGGTCGCTCTGCTTGCTGGGCGGGCCCTTCTTCTCCGGCCTCCAGGCGTAGAACCCCTTGCCGTTCTTCTGGCCGAGGCGGCCCGCCTCGAGCATCGCCTCGATGGCGCTCCGGCCCTCGTGGCGCATGCGGTCGGGGAAGGCGTCGGCCAGCACCTGGTCGGCGTGGACGCCGGTGTCGATCCCGACCACGTCGAGGAGGAGCGCCGGGCCCATCGGCCAGCCCCACTTCTCCATCACCTTGTCGATCCGCTCGTAGTCGACCCCGTCGGCGACGAGCTGCTGGAAGCCGGCGAAGTAGGGGAAGAGGACGCGGTTGACGAGGAAGCCGCCGCAGTCGCCCACGACGATCGGCGTCTTGCCCATCGCCTGGGCGTAGGCCACGGCGGTCGCGATCGCCTCCGGGCTCGACTTCTCGCCCCGGATCACCTCCACGAGCGGCATGCGCGGCACCGGGTTGAAGAAGTGCATCCCGCAGAAGCTCTCCGGCCGCTTCAAGGCGGTCGCGAGCCGCGTGATCGAGATGGTCG
Source organism: uncultured Acidobacteriota bacterium (assembly GCA_963697835.1). Lineage (GTDB taxonomy): Bacteria > Acidobacteriota > Vicinamibacteria > Fen-336 > Fen-336 > DATBSL01. The sequence continues at coordinate 394,776 of CAVOPG010000007.1, forward strand.
AGGTGTTGCGAGGTGAGGATCGCGCTCTCCGGCAGGAGGCCCTCGACCTCGGCCAGCACCTTCTTCTTGACGGCCTCGTTCTCGACCACGGCCTCGACGACGAAGTCCACCGCGCCGAAGTCGCCGTAGGAGAGGGTCGGGGTGATGCCGGCCAGCGACCTGCGCCATCTGGCCGGTCGTCAGCTTCCCGCGCTCGACCTGCTTCTCGAGGAGCTTCACCGCCTCGCCCACGCCCGTCTCGAGCGCCTTCGGGGCGACGTCCTTCATCAGGACGGGCACGCCCCTCGAGGCCGACTGGTAGGAGATCCCGCCGCCCATGATCCCCGCGCCGAGGACGGCGGCGCGCTTCACGGGACGCGCGACCTTCGCGTGCTTCTTCGCGATCTTCTTCACCGCCTGGTCGCCGAGGAAGACGCTCACGAGCGCGTGGGCGGTCTCGCGTCTTCGCCACCTTCGCGAACGCCGCCGCCTCGATGGCGAGCGCCTCGTCGCGGCGCCTTGCCCGCGCCCTTCTCCATGGCCTCGATGGCGGCGACCGGGGCGGGGTAGTGCGGGCCGGCCTTGCCGGCGACGAAGGCCTTCGAGCCGAGGAAGACCATCCCCGCCTCGATGGCGTTCAGCTCGAGCGGGGCCTTCTTCTCCTCGCGGCGGGCCTTCCAGTCGAGCTTCCCGTCGGCCGCGTCCCTCAGCATGCCGAGGGCCGCCTCGCGCAGGTCGGCGGGCGCCACGACGGCGTCCACGGCGCCGACCTTCAGGGCGTCGGCCGCCGACCACTGCTCGCCGCCGGCGATCCACTCGATCGCGGTGTCGGCCCCGCAGAGGCGGGAGAGCCGGACGGTGCCGCCCCAGCCGGGGAAGATGCCGAGCTTCGTCTCCGGGAGGCCGACCTTCGCCTCCGTGGACATCGCGCGGTAGCTCGCCGCGAGGCACAGCTCGAAGCCGCCGCCGAGCGCGATGCCGTTGATGGCGACGACCGACGGCGCGTCCAGGTCCTCGATCGCGGAGAAGAGCGGCGTCCGCGTCGAGAAGCCAGCGGGCGAGATCGTCCTCGCTCTTCTCGAAGTGGCCCAGGAACTCGGTGACGTCGGCGCCGACGAAGAAGACGTCCTTGCCGCTGGTGATCAGGACGCCCGCGCAGGCCCTGGCGGGCCCGCAGGTCCTCGACCGCCTCCTTCAGCTCGCCGAGGACGACCGCGTTGAACTTGTTGACCGAGTCGCCCTGGAGGTCGAATCGCAGCTCGACGAGACCGCCGTCGAGGGGAAGGACCTTCACGGCCTGTCCCTCGTAGCTCATGGATTGCTCCTTGACGAACCGGTACGCGTGGCGAGAGTCTCCGGACATTCTAGAATGCGGCGGCCTTCTTCCCTTCACGCGGCCGCACCCTCCGCTCCGCCCATCTCCCTCGCCGAGGGCTCGCCTCTCGACCTCGCTCCCGAACGCCCCCGAGGTTGCTGATCGCAGCTCAGCCACCGCCACCGTAGCCCACGGGCCGCCGGGTTGCGCTCCGCCCGCTCAGGCGGGGGTCAGTTCTGCGGGCCGTCCGTCCATGCCAACGTCTGGTACCCCCGCTGCGCGGAAGCAGCCGTGACCGCGCCCTCGCTGTTCAGCAGCTCCTGAAGCTGCACCTCGAGGACGAGCAGGCCGAAGCCGATGAGGACCTGCGCGGGGTCGAAGCGGCAGTGGCCGTAGCGGAAGACCGGGAGGTTGGCGTGCAGGAGCCCGGAGCCGCCGAGAAGGGTCTTCAGCGAGTACACGCCGCTCGTGCCAGTAGGGGATGATGGGGTCGCCGGTCGTGTGCAGGGTCACGAGGGGACGGGCCAGCCGCCCGCTCGTCTGGTAGTCGGCCTCGATCGCCTGCAGGGCACGCAGGTCCGCCCGGTAGCGCTTGACCCGCAGGTTGAGCAGGAAATCGTTGTCCGAGCCCATGTAGAAGCGGGTGCGGTTGTCGAAAGCCTGCCCACCGAGCTTCGCGATGCCGTCCATGGTGGCGAAGGCGTTGTACCAGAGGATGCCGATGACGGTCTCCACCTTCGTCTTCGCGTCGGCCGGGTCGAAGGGGGCGCGGCTGACGCGCAGGAGCGCGTCGAGCGCGGCGGGGCGGCTGGCGACGGCCGCCTCGATCAGGGGGACGTAGTAGGTGTCCCACTTGGCCAGCACCTCCGGGGGGACGTTCACGGCGGTCCCCGGCAGCATGTTGGGGAAGTAGTAGTCGAAGAGCACCCGGAAGTCGCCCCAGTAGTTGACCTGTCGGCGGAAGTCGCCCACGGGGCCGCAGGCGGCGAGGCCGCCCGAGAAGACCTCGGGCGCCTGCTCCACCGCGAGCGCGGTGACGATCCCGCCCTCGGACGCCCCCACCAGGTAGACGTGGTCCGGAGCTCGCTCCGTCGTCGTGAAGACGTCGACGACCTCTCTCACGTCCCTGACTCCCTCGAGGATGGCCAGGCCGTTCTTGCTGTAGCTGGTGGTGGCGAACGCGAAGCCGAGCCCGTTGACGAGGCCCGGGAGCGAGGTGCCGTCGGGCAGCGTCAACTGGTCTTCCGGGATCGCCGGGACGGCCACCGTGGGCGAGACGTACCCGTGGGCGAAGACGACCAGGTCCCCGTTCCAGGGCAAGAGGGCGGGCATGCAGATTCTCGTGACGGCCCCGCTCGGCTGCGTCTCGTCGGGGTCACATCGGCTGCTCTGGGCGAACGCCGTCGAGGCGGTGACCACCGGCAGGAACAGCGCCAGTGCCCAGCGGCCTGCTTTCCAGCACGCGGGACGGATCATGATTCACCTCGCCTTCGTCATCTCGTCGCGGAGGGGTGCCCTACATTATCACCGGCTACACGTAGGTGAAGGCGTCTCCCGCCGGCACGTGGGTGACGCTCAGGGCGGGGAAACGGGGACGCAGCCACCCGGCCAGCTCGCTCATGCCGGCTTCTTCGCTCGCGGCGTGGCCGAGGACGATGACCGCCTTCGGCCACCCCGCCGCCGCGCTGTCACGCACGTACTCGCTCGTCTCCCACTCGTGCAGCTCGCCGACTACGAGGACGTCGACGTCCGACCGGCGAAGCGAGCCGATCTGGGCCTCCCCGCCGGCGGCCCCGAGGCTCAGGCCGACGCGCCGGCACGCCTGGCCGGGGTCGCCGACGAAGCGCACGCCGTGGCTGCCGAGCTTCGCCTTGAGCGACGCGGCGAGCGTCCCGACCTCGGTGGCCGGGATCTCGCACACGCCGTCCGCGCCCGGCACGCCGCGGCCCTCCCACCCGAGAGCCTTCAGGGTGCCGGCGAGGACCGGGTCGGGACGCACGGTGTGCCAGGAGTCGTGGGCGCGCCAGACGACCAGGCGGCGCTCCTCGATGAAGCGGCGCTTGGCCTCGTAGACGCGGTCGCCCGAGAGCCAGCCGGTCTCGTCTTTGTGGTTGTAGAAGACGGGCTCGTGGGTGATCACGAGATTGGCGCCGCGGCCGTCGGCCTTCCTCAGGACGTCGAGGGTGGCGAGGAAGGTCGTCACGACCCCCGAGCAGCGCTGCTTCGGGTCGCCGGCCTTGACGACGTCGACGGTGTCGCGTCGCGGGGCCCCGGGGATGGCGGAGAGCACGCCCTCGATCACGGCGGCGACGGTCGGCGGCGCCGCCGCCGCAGGGGCGGAGGCCGCCCGCGCGGGGCGGGCGAGAGAGGCCGCCCCGGCCGCCAGGGCGGTCAGGAACGAGCGGCGGCTCGGTCGGTCGGTCATGACGCCGATGGTACTCCCAGGGGCAAGGGGATCTGATACCCTCCGCGCCGGGAGAGGAGCGCCACCCATGGCCGAGACCGCCTACCGCAGCCGCGCGACCGTCACCCTGATTTCTTCCGTCGCCGCCACGGGCGGCCTGCTGTTCGGCTTCGACACCGGCGTCATCTCGGGGGCGCTGCCCTTCCTCCGGGACCGCTGGCAGCTGGGGAGCGGCCAGATCGAGGCGCTCACCACCGCCGTCCTGGTCGGGGCCGTCCTCGGCTCGCTGCTGAGCGGGCGGGTGACGGACATCCTCGGCCGCAAGAAGGTGATGCTCTTCACCGCCGTCGTCTTCCTGGCGGGGGCGGTCTGGACGGGCCTGGCCGGCTCGCCGGCCAGCCTGGGCCTGGGTCGCGTGGTGGTGGGCCTCGCGATCGGCGTCGCGTCGTTCGCGACCCCGCTCTACATCGCCGAGATCGCGCCCACAAGGAGGCGGGGAGCGCTCGTCTCGCTCAACCAGCTCATGATCACGATCGGCATCCTCGTGTCTTACGCGGTGGACTACGCCCTCGCCGACAACGCCAACCTGGACTCGTGGCGGTGGATGTTCCTGGCCGGCGCCGTGCCCGCGGTCGTGCTCCTCGTCGGCATGCTCTTCCTGCCGGAGACGCCCCGTTGGCTCGTGGCCCAGGGACGCGAGGCGGAGGGCCGCGCCGTCCTCGAGCGGGTCGAGGACCCGGACCTGGTGGACGAGGCGATCCGGAAGATGAAGGAGGACGCCGCGGCGGAGTCGCGCTACGGCGGCACGGTGGCCGAGGTCCTGCAGCCCTGGCTGCGGACGCCGCTCATGATCGGCATCCTGATCTTCTTCTTCCAGCAGTTCTCGGGGATCAACACGATCATCTACTACTCCCCGATCATCTTCCAGATGGCGGGCTTCACGAGCAACGCCGCCTCCATCGCCCCCGCGGTCGTGGTGGGGACGGTGAACGTGCTCTTCACCTTCGTCTCGATCGCGCTCCTCGACCGGGTGGGCCGGAGGCCGCTCTACCTCGTGGGCTTCTCCGGCCTCATCGTGGCTCTCGTGTCGCTCGGCCTCTCCTTCGAGTTCCAGGCCGCGCTCGGCGACGCCGCCAAGTGGGCCACGGTCGGAAGCATGCTGATCTTCTGCGCCTTCTTCGCGATGAGCCTCGGCCCCCTCGGGTGGCTCATCATCTCGGAGATCTACCCCCTGCGCATCCGCGGCGTGGGCGGGAGCATCGGCTCGCTGTCGCACTGGCTGTGGAACGCCGTCATCGCCTACACGTTCCTGACCATGGTCGGCGCCTTCGGGCCCGCGCGGACCTTCTGGCTCTTCGCCGCGGTGGGCGTCGGTGGGGTCGTCTGGGGTTACTACTTCATCCCGGAGACGAAAGGCCACACCCTCGAGCAGGTCGAGGAGCACTGGATGAAGGGCGGCCGCCCCCGCGAGCTGTAGGCGACCCGCCTACTCCAGGCTCAGCAGGTACTCCGCGATCGCGCGGACGTCCGCCTCGGGGAGCCGCGCGATGTTCTCCTGGATGGCGGCCATGCCGCCGCTCGAGAGGTGCTCGTAGCCGAGGGTCTCGCCGTTCTGCAGCGCGAGGGTGAGGTCGGCGACGCCCTCGTACTTCCCCCGGGCGAGCAGCCCGCGGAGGCTCGGCACCTTCCCCTCGCCGCCCGGGTGCGTGCCGCCGGCCAGGTGGCGGCGCTCGTCGGCGACCATCAGCCAGTCCTTCGGCGTGTGGCACTCGCCGCAGTGGCCCGGGGCGTTCGCGAGGTAGGCGCCCCGCCGCCACGAGGCGGGCCGCGCGGGGTCGGGCGAGAACGGCGGTTGCCGGAAGGCGATCCTCTTCCAGAGACCGACCCCGCGGCGGGCCAGCGCGGTCAGGGGCACGTCCGGCTCGCGATGCGGCGACACGACCGCAGGCAGGCTCCGCAGGAAGGCCCGGAGGTCCAGCAGATCCTCCAAGCGTCATCGCGCGATACGAGGCGTAGGGGAAGGCGGGGAAGTAGTGGCGTGCCGCGCGGCGAGAGACCGTGCCGCATGGCGTTGACGAAATCGACCGCGCTCCACTTGCCGAGGCCCGTCTCCGCGTCCGGGGTCAGGTTCTGCGGGTAGAAGACCCCGACCGGGGTCGCGAACGGCGCGCCTCCCGACGGCAGGCGGCGATCGAGGCCCGGCGCTTCGTCCGGCGGCTTGTGGCACGCGAGGCAGCTGCCGGCATGGAAGAGCGTCTCGCCGTTGCGCGAGATCGACGACGTGCGCCGGGATCGCCGTCGCGGGCAGGCGGGTCGCGGACGACGGTCGAGGCGCCGAACGGCGACGGCGACGACCGCCAGCGGCGAGGCGCCGAGCCGCCGACCGGGAGCCGCGCGACTGCACCCGCGTCACGACCGGCGGAACGCCGGTCGCCGAGCGATGACTTGTCATCCTGCGGAGCACCGTCGGTCCGACGAATCCGCACGTCGGCGCTGCCGCGACTCAGTCCTTCGGGGGCAGGCGGTACTTCTCGTGGCAGGCCTTGCAGTTGCCTCCGAGGGCGCCGAGAGCGGGACGGAACGCCGCCTCGTCCGAGACGGACTGGAGCGCCACCGCCGCCGCCTGGGCGTCCTTCATCGTCTTCTCGAAGCCGGCGGCGTCGGTCCAGATCTCGGGCTTCGCCAGCGACTCGCCTCCGCCGCTGCCCGGGGGGAAGAGCGTGGACGCGAGCTTCAGGTTGTCGGCGATCGTGGTGGCGTTCGTCTTCACCACCGCCGCGTCGAACGGGGCCTGCTTCTTCGCGATCGCCCCGAGGGCCTTCATCGCGTCGTTGATCTCCTCCATCGCCATGTGGCGGTCCTGGAACGCGTCGGCGGCGAGGACGGCCAGGGACGCGCCGAGGACCAGCCCCGACACGGCGAGCGACGCCACGACCTGCTTCGAGAGTCTCACCAGTTCTCCTCCTGCGCTGTTCCCGTGATTCTAGCCGACTTCCTCGTCAGGCCTCCTGGGCCGACGGGGCCTGCCAGAGCCGGGTGACCACGCGGATCAGGACGAAGCCGGCGATCGCGAAGACGGCCAGGCACACGAGGGCGGAGCCCGTGCGGCCGTAGAGGAAGTTGCCGACCGTGAAGAGCGCCGACCAGATGGTCGTGCAGCCGGTGAACCAGCCGAGGAGGGCCAGGGGGATGTTGTCCCCGACCGTCCGGGCCGCGTCCTCCCCGAGGCCCGCTTCCTCGCGGACCCGCCGCCAGCCCGGGCCGAACGGCCGGACCTTCTTGAAGAACTCGACCAGGACCCGGCGGTCGGTCTCGGGCCCCAGGTAGGCCGTCGCGACCCAGCAGACCGTGGTGAACGCGATCGTGACGAGGAGCGCTACGTGCGTGCTGAAGTGCACGCCGTTCTTGGCCAGCACGAGCAGCACCAGGGAGACGAGGAACGAGCTGACCATCGCCACCACCTCGCACCAGGCGTTGACGCGCCACCAGAACCAGCGCACGAGGTACAGGAGCCCGGTTCCGGCGCCGATCTGGAGGATGACGTCGAAGGCGTCCTTGGCGCTGTCGAGGAGGTACACGGTGGCGGAGGACAGGAGGAACAGGCCGACGGTGGCGAGCCGCCCCACGAGCACGTAGTGCTTCTCGGGGGCGTTCTTCTTGATGAAGCGCTGGTAGAAGTCGTGGACCAGGTAGGACGCGCCCCAGTTGAGGTGGGTGAGGATCGTCGAGGAGTTCGCCGCGATGAGCCCGCCCACCATGAGGCCGACGAAGCCCACCGGCAGGAACTTCAGCATCGCCGGGAACGCGATGTCGTGGCCGAGCAGGCTGGGGTCGAGGTTCGGGAAGGCCTTCTGGATGTCGGCGAGCTCCGGGTAGACGAGGATGGAGCAGAGCGCGGTGATGATCCAGGGCCAGGGCCGCAGCACGTAGTGGGCGACGTTGAAGAAGAGCACCGCCCCGAGGGAGTCCCTCTCGGACTTCGAGGCCAGCATCCGCTGGGCGATGTAGCTGCCGCCGCCCGGCTCCGCCCCGGGGTACCACACCGCCCACCACTGGACCGCGATCGGCATGATGAAGACGGCCACCGCCAGGTCCCAGTTGCTCGTGAAGTCCGGCAGGACGTTCAGGTAGTTGACCCCGCCCGGCCCCTTCATCGCGCCGAGCTTGGACACGAGGGCGTGGAGCCCGCCGACCTGCGGGGCCTGCAGCGCGAAGTAGGCGGCGGCGATGACGGCCGTCATCTTGATGAAGAACTGGACCATGTCGATGACGAGCACGCCCCACAGGCCGGAGTGGGCGGCGAACGACGACGTTCAGCAAGCCCACGAACAGCAGCGTCTCCCAGCGCGGCAGGCCGAAGAGGATCCCGGCGATCTTGCAGGCGGCCAGGTTCACGGTGGCCATGATCATGCAGTTGAAGAGGAGCCCCAGGTAGACGGCGCGGAACCCGCGCACCACGCTGGCCGCCTGGCCCGAGTAGCGGATCTCGTAGAACTCGAGGTCGGTCATGACGCCGGAGCGCCGCCACAGCCGCGCGTAGAAGAAGACCGTGGACACCCCGGTCAGCACGAACGCCCACCAGACCCAGTTCCCGGCGACGCCGTTGCGGCGGACGATGTCGGTCACGAGGTTCGGGGTGTCGCTGGAGAAGGTGGTGGCGACCATGGAGAGGCCCGCCAGCCACCAGGGCACCGCGCGGCCGGAGGCGAAGAACTCGGTGGTGCTCTTGCCCGACCGCTTCCCGAAGAAGAGGGCGGGCACGAAGCAGACCGCGAGTGTCGCGGCGATGATCACCCAGTCGAGAGCCTGTACGTGCATGGCGGGGATTGTACCCGCGCCCAGGCCCCCGGCAAGAAGCGCTTTTTGCCTCCCCCGGGCTTCCCGGCCGACGGGTTCTCTAGCCGCCGGCCGGCTGTGCCGCCGAGGCCCGGAGGGGGAGCCTCTGGTCGGCCAGCGACTCGGCGAGCGTCCGGTGCACCGAGGCGTCGAGCAGGTAGAAGCGCCCGCCGTCCTCCTCGACGGGGGCGCGAGCCCCCGCGACGCGAGCAGCAGCACGAGCTGCAGCTCGCCCGGGCTGAGGGCCGCGGCGTCGACCCGGGCCAGGCCCTGAGGCGCTCGGGGAGACCTTGCGCAGGAGGTCCCGGGCGAAGACCTGCTCGTCCGCCGAGTCGAGCGCGGCGCCCGCCCGCGAGCCACCGCTCCTCGGGAGCGCCGAAGAAGAAGGGGCCGGAGGCGTAGGCGAGCAGGAAGACGATGAGGTCGATGAAGGTGGCCAGGGTGAGGGCGAGGACGTGCCGGCTGGTCGGGGCGGAGAGAAGCTCCGTGAACGCGATGATCAGGTCCTCCTGCCCGGTGGCCGACCGGTCGACGAAGGCGGAGTAGGCGGGCACGGCGGGCAGCTCGACGCGCGCGTGCAGCGTGTCGCGGACGTCGCTCCACGGGATCGCGTCGAACACCTGGCGGAAGGCACGCAGCTGCTGCTCGGTCGGGTCGAGCGGCTTCAGGCCGGCGCGGAAGTCGGCGAGGGACCGCTGCGACTCCTGGAGGCGGCGCCACCGTCTGGCGGGCGAGGCTCGCGTGCCGGTCGAAGGCCGTGTAGCGCAGCCCCGGCGCCCTGGCCCTCGGGGTAGGAGGCGCCGTAGCTCTCGGCCTCGCGGGCCACCGCCTCGCGGACCCGCGAGAGGTACGGGTCCTGGTCCGTGGCGCGCGAGATGTAGCCGTGCGCCTTCTCGGCCGTCGTCATCTCCTCGAGCGCGAGCACGTGCTTCTGCCCCTCGGCGACGGCGGCGGTGAGCGAGCTCCTGCGACTTCCCGGCCGCCGCGTTGAGCTCGTCGTAGAGGGCCCGCTCGATCGTGGCCGGCCGCTCCCGCGAGGCGAACCAGGTGTGGAGGCTGACGTACGAGAAGGCGATCGAGACGACGGCGGTGACCGCGTAGACGGCGATCAGCAGCCCGCGGCGGGACTCGGTCACGCCGACGAGCCACGCCACGAGCACGAGGGCCGACTGCACGCCGAGCGAGGCCAGGAACGAGAACCACGGCGAGAGGTAGAGGGCCATGCCCTGCTGGGTCGTGTACCAGGACACGACCGAGAGCAGGACGCTCGAGACGAAGAGGCCGGCGACGAGGGGTCGGCTCACCTCGGCCGGGCCGGCCCTCGACGGTCGGAGAGGCATGGGCATGGATCCTCCTGCGAGGTGGAACGCGGCGGCCGGGGCGGCCGGTTCGAATAACTGCGAGGCCTCAGCCGGCCGCCGGCGCCTCGACCGTGGCCGCCGCAGAGGGCTTGATCTCGGTGCGGCAGGACGGGCAGAAGGCCCAGTCCGCCTTCAGCGGGTAGCGGCAGGTCGCGCAGAAGGAGGCCGAGAGGTCCCGCCCGCAGTGCGGGCAGAAGGACCCGCCGTTCACCTCGCGCGCGCAGCCCGGGCAGACGAGCGTCCGGCCGTCCTCGGGCCGGGAGATGAGGTAGACGACGAGGCCGACGAGCGAGGAGATCACCGTGAGGAAGGCGAAGAGACGCGCGCGCCGCACTCCGCGCTCGGTCCCGTCCACGTAGACCCAGGTGGGGAGCAGGATCCAGAGGAAGACGAAGGACAGCGCCGCCACCGCGCCCCCGGCGTTCGCGACGAACTCTACCTTGTGGTCCTCGCGGTACCACTCGCGCTCGGGCGCCTCCCGCTTCAGGTAGAGGCTGCCGAGGGCGGCGCCGTCGGCCGTCTTGAGCGGCGCCGAGAGCACGAAGGCCCCGTCGGAGCGGTCGGCGTGCCGGCGGAGCAGCACCCACATGTCGGCCGGCCCCTCCGCGTCGTCCGTGAGCTCGCGCAGGAGCCGGCGTCGTCGCCCTCGTCGAGGTGCCCGAGGAGGAAGGACTGCCGGTCGAAGAAGACGCCCTCCTTGAGGCGCGGGGTGATCTCGCGGTCGTAGACGGCGTTCAGCCGGCTGAACGACTCCTTCGGCACGCCGAAGAGGAACTCGCCGCCCGTCCCCATGGCCCAGACGTGCAGGGGCCCGCTCGCCTGCTCCTCGAAGTAGCGCGACTCGATCTCCCCGACGAGCGTCGGGTCCACCGGCAGCTTCGTCGATCCGCTTGGCCAGCTCCCCGAGGTACTTGCGCGAGCCGCTCGACCAGGACCTGCTCCGCTGGCGCTTCTGCTCGTCCTCGAAGCGCTCGCGGTCGGCGTGCAGGAGGGCGAGGGCGGCCCCGGCCACGAGGAGCGCGACCGCGAGGATCGCCTCCCGTCCACAGGGCCATGCGGGTGATCAGCTTCTTCTTGGTCGACATCAGGACCTCCGTTGCGACTCGAGGATGAGCACGGGCGCGAGCGAGAGCGTCACGATCGAGCCCACGGCGAAGAACGCGAGGGCGGCGACGATCCCGCCCTGGTGGGCGGCCAGGGAGCCGGCGAGGAGCGCGGCCGCGCTCGGCAGCGGCCGCGCGCAGCCAGTGCGCTCCGCCGCTCCCGGGCGGGCCGCACCGTCTCGATGCGGGCGAGAACGCGCTGGAGGCCGTCCGCGGGCGGGGCGTCCTCCGGCCCCGCGGCCAGCGCCCGCTCGGCCCACTCCACGTCGGCGAGGAGGGCGCGGCAGGCGGCGCAGCCGCGGACGTGCGCGTCGAGCGCGTCGCGCTCGGCGCCCGTCCCGCTCGCCGAAGTGGAGCTCGAGGAGCTCGCCGCGGGCCGGGTGCCTCATCGGCTCCCTCCCTCGCTCCGGACCGAGCGCCTCGCGCAGCGCCGTCACGGCGCGGTGGAACCGCGACTTGAGCGTCCCCTGGGGCGCCCCGGTGACCTCGGCGATCTCGGCGAAGGACAGGTTCCGGCTGCAGCGGAGCACGACGACCTCGCGCATGAAGTGCGGGAAGCGTCCTCGAGGGCCCGCGCGACGACGCTCGCCTGCCGCGCTTCGTCCAGCCGGTCGAGGCATCTCGCTCCGCGCCCTCGCCCGGAAGGTCGAGCCCGGCCTCGTCGAGCGAGACGTGGGGCGTCCGGAAGCGCTTCCGGGCCATCTCGCTGCGCGCGGTGTTGAGGGCGATCTTGTAGAGCCAGGGCCGCACCTCGCCCCGCGACGGGTCGTGCGTGCCCGCGGCCAGCCACACCCGCGTGAACGCCTCCTGCAGCCACTCCTCGGCGAGGGCTCGCCGGCCGCCGGCCAGCCGCAGGAGCATGCCGAAGATGGGTCGCTCGTACCGCCGGTACAGCACGGTGAACGCGTCCGCGTCGCCTCCGGCCACCCGTTCGAGGAGCGCGCCGTCGGAGAGCGTGGACATGGCGGGTACGTTCTCGCCGGATGGTACCGGCTCGGCGGCGTCCCCCGGCCAGCGTCGGCAGGAGCGGGAAGGGAAGGATGGCGATGGTGCTCATGGCCTCCGGGCGGTGATCGCGCCCTCGAGGACCATTACCCGCCCACCCCGGGGAAGGTTGCAGCAGCATGGAGGGAGGACGAAAAAGACCCGGAGGCCAAAGGCCATCCGGGTCGGGTTCGGGCTCGAAGCCCGACGCGCCTCTAGGGCGCGTCTTGATCGGTCAGCGCAGGGACCCGAAGGTCCCTTCGTAGGCGGGTGGCGTGCTGCCGACTTCCATCGGCATCCTCCGCGGCGTTCGCCGCATGCCGTCCGATCCGCCAGCTCGCTCTGCCCCTTTCCTCTGCGGTAGCTCCGCCGCGGGAGCGTTGCGCGCTGGTGACTACTAAGGTCGGCCCCCAGGGCGTGTCTGTCAAGGAGAAACTGCGGAGCGGCTTGGGCAATCAGTGCCGAACCACGGCGCCGGCGCGCAGAAGCAGGATCCGGGCCACGGACGCCGTGAGGAGTGGCGCGCGGACGACCACATAGTGGATCAGCGGGGCTCCACCCACCTCGGCACCCTGGGGAGAAGGTCTTCGGCCCCGATCTGCCGGCAGAGCGCCTCGAGGTCGCCGCGCGCCGCGCCCCGCCACTCCAGGTCCGTGAGCCCCTCTGCGAGCGGCACGTCGGTCCGCAGCGTCGCGAGCCGCCGGTAGAGTGCCGCCTCCTCGCGTCGGCCGCGAAGCGACTCGGCCAGACGGTCGCGTCCACGGACCGAGACGTCCCAGGAAGCGGCGGCGTCGGGTATCGCCTCGATGTGCCCGTACCGGGCCAGCACCACGCCCGCCGACTTCTCGCCCCAGCCCGGGATGCCGGGGATCCCGTCGGCGGCGTCGCCCACGAGGGCGAGCCAGTCGGGGATCGACGCCGGCGGGACGCCGAACTTCGCGATGACCCCCGCCTCGTCGCGGTCCAGGCGCTGGCGCCGGTCCCGGCAGATGACCCGGCTGCCGACGACGCACTGCGACAGGTCCTTGTCGGGAGAGCAGATCACCACCTGCTCGACGCCCGGTGCGTCCCGGAAGCGGGCGGCGGCGGATCGCGAGCGCGTCGTCCGCCTCGAACTCGACCATCGGCCACACGACGACACCGAGGGCCGTCGTCGCCCGCTCGGCCGGGTGGAACTGGGCCAGGAGGTCGGGGTCGACACCCTCGCCGGTCTTGTAGCCGGCGAAGAGCTCGTTGCGGAAGGACTCGATCACGTGATCGAAGGCGCACGCCACGTGCGTCACGCCGGGCTCGCGCAGGAGGGCGAGGAGGGTTGCGAGGAGACCACGGATGGCCCCCACCGGCCGCCCCTCGGCGTCGTGCGCCGGAGGAGCCCCGAAGAACGTGCGGAAGAGCTCGTACGTGCCGTCGACGAGATGGACCTTCATACGGAGCATGGGTTCGAGGCCCGACATCATAGCCCGACGCGGTGCGGGCGCGCTCGCGGACCCGGAGAAGGGCGGCGAAGCGCGGCCGGGCCGGCGAAGGAAGAAGGCCGGGCGCGGTCATCCCGCCTAAGATGGGCCGGTGAAGCACGGGAGCGCCTCCCGCGCCGGCACGGCCGCCGCCGTGGCCGCGTTCCTGATGTGGGGGCTCTTTCCCCTGTACTGGAAGATGCTGGCCGCGGTGCCGGCCCTCGAGGTGGTGGCGCACCGCACCGCGTGGGGGCTCGTCGCGGTGGCGGCCTGGGTCACGCTGCGCGGACGCTGGGAGGACGCGCGCGCGATCGCCTCCCGCCCCGGCACGATCCTGCGGCTCGCCGGAAGCGCCGTCCTGATCGGCCTCAACTGGCTGCTCTACATCTGGGCGGTGGTCCACGGCCACGTCGTCGAGGCCAGCCTCGGCTACTACGTCAACCCGCTCGTCAACGTCCTGCTCGGCGTGCTCGTGCTGCGGGAGCGGCTCGGTCGGGCGCAGCAGATCGCGGTGGCGCTCGCCGCGGCCGGGGTCGCCGTCCTCACCCTGGGGCACGGGCGCCTCCCCTGGATCGCCCTGGCGCTGGCGATTTCGTTCGGCCTGTACGGCCTCGCGCGCAAGACCGTGGGCGCCGATGCCGTCGTCGGCCTGCTCTGGGAGACGGGGATCCTCGCGCCCGCGGCGGTCGGATACCTCGTCGCCCTCGAGCTCCGGGGAAGCGGGGCTTTCGGGCCGTCCGACCCCGGCACCTCGGCGCTCCTCGCCCTCGGGGGGCCGGTGACCGCGGTGCCGCTCGTCCTCTTCGCGCTCGGCGCCCGCGCGCTCCCGCTCTCGACGGTGGGTCTCCTCCAGTACCTCTCGCCGACCATGCAGTTCCTGCTGGCCGTGCTCGTCTTCCGGGAGCCTTTCACGCTGGCGCACGCGGCGGCCTTCGCGTGCATCTGGGCCGCCCTTGCGGTGCTGACGTGGGACCTGCGCCGGCGACTTCGCGCGTCCGGCGCGAGCGGGCGGCCGGCGCCGCGGCCTGACGCGGGCGGCGCGGCGGGTGGCATGACCGGGGGCGAGGCGGCCTGAATCGGGGGTAGCATGCCCCGGGGCCGCCACCGGCGGACCCGCATGCGAGCCACCGGCAGATCGGAGGGGAAGATGGCGGAGAGCGTCTACAAGGTCATCGAGCTCGTGGGGACCAGCACGGAATCGTGGGAGAAGGCGGCAGGCGCCGCCGTCGCCCTGGCCGCGAAGCGCCTCCGCGACCTGCGCGTCGCCGAGGTCACGACCCTGGACGTCGTCATCGAGGACGGGAAGGTCAAGAGCTACCGGGCCAAGATCAAGGTGTCGTTCAAGTACGAGGGCGGCAGCTAGGGCGCCTTCACCCCGAGCTCGGCGAACAGGAACGCCCACACGTCGGCCTCGAGGGCGATGCGCTCGTCCAGGCCGGTGCCGATGCCGTGGCCCGAGCTCGCGCTCGCCCGGAGGAGGACGCGGCCGCGGCCTCCGGTCGCCGCCTGCAGGCGCGCCGTCATCTTCCGTGAGTGCATCGGGTCCACCCGCGGGTCGTTGGCGCCCGTCGGCAGGAGGACGGGCGGGTAGGCGGTGCCGTCCTTCACGTTGTGGTACGGGGAGTAGGCGAGCAGGGCCCGGAACTGGGCCGGGTCCTTCACGCTGCCGAACTCCGGCACGTTGAAGGCGCCGTTGGGCGAGAGCTCCACCCGCAGCATGTCGTAGATCCCGACGTGCGAGACGACGGCCGCGAAGAGCTCGGGGCGCTGGGTGAGGGCGGCTCCCATGAGGAGCCCGCCGTTGCTGCCGCCCTCGATGGCCAGCCGCCGGGGGCTCGTGTAGCCGGCCTTCACCAGGTGCTCGGCGCACGCGATGAAGTCGTCGAAGACGTTCTGCTTCTTCAGCAGCCGTCCCGCGTCGTGCCAGGCCTGGCCGAACTCGCTCCCGCCCCGGAGGTTCGCGTGCGCCAGGATGCCCCCATGGTCGAGCCACAGCCGCAGCCCCGGGTCGAAGAAGGGCGTCACGCTGATGCCGTAGCCGCCGTAGCCGGTCAGGAGCGCGGGTCTTGAGCCATCGCGGGGCGATCCCTTCGGGGAGATCACCGTGAGAGGGACCCGCGTGCCGTCCTTCGACACCGCCCACTCGCGCGAGACCGCGGCGTCGCGCAGGCTGATCGGGAACTCGACGGATAGGGCCGTCTTCGCGAGGCGTCCGGCGCTCCCGCTCCCACCCGGCTCGAAGCGGTACCACGTCGTGGGCTCCACGTAGGAGGCGCTCTGCACGAGGAGCGCGTCCCGGCCGGGCTCGGGCAGCACCTGGTAGACGGCGCTCGCCTCCGGGAGCGGGACGACGCCCAGCGGCTTTCCCGCGCGGTCGAGGACCCGCACGCGTTCGGGCCCGCCCACCTGCTCGACGAGGTAGAGGTGCTTCCCGGTGGGCGCGATCTTCGACGTCGGGTCCGATGAAAACGACGTCTCGAGCACGGCCTCCCCCTCGGGCACGAAGGGCTGCGGGAGACCGAGAGACCCGCTCGGCCGCAGCGCCAGCGTCATCAGGCGGCCCCGCGGCGCGCCCGCCGTCGAGACGAGCAGCAGGCTCTCGCCGTCGGGGTCGAACGCCGCCTCCAGGATCCGGTCCTCGAACCGCGAGAGGCGCGTCCAGGAGCCGTCCTCCCGCCGGAGGTGCTGCTCGAACTCGCCCCCGTCTCCGTTCTGCACGTTCGCCAGCACGTACCGGCCGTCGGGCCGGGCGCGGAGATCGATCTCGGCGATCCGCGGAAAATCCTTCCCGATCTCGTAGCGGTCGGAGGACTCGGACGTGCCGAGCCGGTGGTAGTAGACCTGAGTGTAGAAATCGAGGTCGGCCTCGGGCCTCTCGCCCGGCCTCGGGTACCGCGTGTAGTAGAAGCCCTCTCCCCGCGCGTCCCAGGCCAGGCTGCCTCCGGCCGTGCCGTAGTTGACGCGCGGGACGACGTCGACAAGCGGCGTCCCCGACGCCACGTCGATGACGTGCACGTCGCCCCGCTCCGAGCCGCCGCGGGCGAGCGACGCCGCGACCCGCCGCCCGTCGAGCGAGGGCACGTACCAGTCCATCGAGGTCCCGCCCGAAGGGTCGAGCTGGTTCGGGTCGAGGAGGACGCGGGCCTCGTCCGGCCGGTCGGCGGAGGGCAGCACCACGAGCACCGGCTGCTGCTGGGGAGGGCGGTAGCGCAGCGCGAAGAGGCGCCCGCCCGCGGTCTCGAGCCGACTGAAGCGCGGGATCTCGATCGTCCGGATCTCCCTCACCCGGCGGCGAAGGGCGTCCATCCCGGGAAGTGCTTCGAGCACGGCGCGCGTTCTCTCGTTCTGGGCCGCCGTCCACGCCACGACCTCCGGGCTCTTCGCGTCCTCGAGCCAGCGGTAGTCGTCCACCACGGCGACCCCGTGGTAGCGGTCCTCGACGGGGGCGAGGCGAGTCGGCGGCGGCGCGTCGCCCGCCGCGGCGAGGAGCAGCGGAAAACCGAGGACGGGCAGGAACGAGGCTCTCGGCAGTCTCATGGATCGCCTCCCGGCGGGGTGGGTTGGTTCTACTGAATGTACCCCAGGGCCCTCAGGCGCTCGAGGACCTCGGCCTCGTGCGGCGAGGAGCCCTGACCGCGCGTCCGGTACGCGGCGAGCAGGCGGGCCTTGTAGCCTTCGAGCTCCCGGGCCAGATCGCGGTGCAGACGCTGCGCGGGGTCGAAGGGCACGGCCGCTTGCGCGGCCTCCGGGCGGAGGTCGTGGACGTCGACCCCCCAGCGACCGCCGTCGAGCTTGCGCAGCCGGGCGTAGAGATCGCCGTCCCGCACGGCGACCCACATGTGCTCGGGCTCGATCGACGGGTGGATCTCCGAGACGAGCCAGCCCCGGAACTGCCGGACGAGCTCGGGACCGAGGAGAGTCGTGTGGGAAAAAGCCCGGAGTGCGGACGGCGGCTCGCGCCCGAGGACCGCGGGAGAAAGGTCGACGCCGTCGACCCCGTCCTTCGGACCCACCCGGATGCCGGAGAGGCCGGCCAGGGTCGGGTAGACGTCGATCGAGCGGCTGACTCCCTCGTAGGGTCCCGTCCGTGGCCGCGGGCCCGGCAGGTGGACGAGAAGCGGGACCTGGACCGCGTCCGGCGTGATCTCCGCGCCGTGGGTCCACTTGAAGAGGGTGTCGTCGCGGTAGAGGGTCTCGCCGTGGTCGGCGGTGAAGGCAATGAGGCTCTCCTCCAGCAGACCCGCGGCGCGGATGCTGTCGACGAGGCGCCCGAAGCAGTGGTCGAGCAGCCGGACGCTGACCTCGTAGTACGCCTCCACCACCGAGGCGAGTCGCGCCGTGTCCGGTTCGCCCAGTCCCAGCTCTCGCACGACTTTCGGGTAGTCCCACTGCAGGCGCAGGTAGTGGGCGTCGTAGACGCGGGCCCACCGGGCCACCTCGTCGTCTCCGAGGCGGGGCCACAGCCGCGGGTACTCGCGGCGGAAGTCCGCCACCGCGCGCGGGTCCACCGGCGTGTAGGGGCTGTGGGTGATCGTGAAGGCGACCTGCACGTAGGCGCGGTAGGAGGGGTCGCGGCGCAGGCGGTCGAGGATCCCCGCGAAGTCGGAGTCGTTAGCGGTGAGCGCGTACAGGTCGGCGGCGCCGGGGCGGCGCCGGTGGACGTTCTCGGGCCGCACTCCCTGCCCGTAGTTGAGGTCCGCGGAGGCCATGGGGTGCCCGCTCCAGAAGTGCGTGTCGTAGCCTTGCGCCGCGAACGCCTCCGCCGCGAGGTGCAGGGAGTCGGGCAGGAGGGCGGGGTGGCGGAAGACGCCGTGGCGATCCACCTGCGCCCCCGAGAAGAGGGAGGCGTACGCCGGCCCCGACTGGTCGGTCTCGGTCTGGTGACGCCGGAACACGATGCTCTCGCGGGCGAAGGCGGCCAGGTTCGGCGTGTAGGGCACGTCCTTCCCGTAAGGGGCGATGCGGTCCCGGTTCAGCGTGCAGGTGGCGTAGAGCAGCACCAGGCGCGGCGGGCGTGGGGTCGCCGCGCGACAGGCGCCGAGCCCGGGCAGGGCGAGCAAGAGGAGGGCAGCGCAGGTGCTTCGCATTGGGTGGCCCATGTTAGCCCCGCCCGGGTGTATCGTCGCGCCATGCTCGATTCGAACGCGCGCACGCGAGCCCTCGTGGGCGCCCTCGTGCTCATCGCCGCGAGTGCCGTTC
Organism: uncultured Acidobacteriota bacterium; assembly: GCA_963697835.1. Classification (GTDB taxonomy): domain Bacteria; phylum Acidobacteriota; class Vicinamibacteria; order Fen-336; family Fen-336; genus DATBSL01. The sequence goes on from CAVOPG010000007.1 coordinate 413,411, forward strand.
CGGCCCAGCCGCCACCCGCTCCGGTCGCCCCCGGGTTCCCGCCAGAGCTCGTCGACTGGGTGCCGTACGAAGGCAACCCGCTCCTCGCCGGGACGGGCCGCGACACCTGGGATCGCGAGATCCGCGAGCGCGGGTTCATCCTGCGCGAGGGTGACTCCTGGCGCCTCTGGTACACGGGCTACGACACGACTCGCAGTGAGACGAAGTCCCTCGGCTACGCCACCTCACCCGACGGCCTGCGCTGGACGCGGTACCCCGGCAACCCCGTATTCGACCGGGTCTGGACCGAGGACGTGTTCGTCGTGAAGCACGAAGGCGTCTACCAGATGTTCGCGGAGGGAGTGAACGACGTCGCGCACCGGCTCACGTCCCCGGACGGCGTGCGCTGGGAGGAGCAGGGACGCCTCGACATCCGGACCCGGTCGGGCGAGCCGCTCTCCGCGGGGGCGTACGGGACGCCGACGGTCTGGGTCGAGAACGGGACCTTCCACCTCTTCTACGAGCGGGACGACAAAGGGGTGTGGCTCGCCACCTCGACCGACCTGCGGGTGTGGACGAACGTGCGGGACGAGCCGGTCATCGCGCTCGGGCCGGACGCCTACGACCGCCACGCCGTCGCCTTGAACCAGGTCGTGCGGTACCGCGGCCGCTACTACGGCGTCTACCACGCCAACGCCGACCCGCAGTGGAAGGGCCCGTGGACGACGTGCCTGGCCGCCTCCGACGACCTCGTGCGCTGGGAGAAGTACCCGGGCAACCCCGTCATCCGCAGCGACGACTCGAGCGGGATCCTCGTCGACGACGGCCAGCGCCTGCGCCTCTACACGATGCACCCCGCGGTCAAGCTCTGGCTGCCGCGGGGGGCGCCGGCCCTCCGATAGAGGATCCGCCGGCGGGAGCGCCCGTTCACGGACGGGCCGCGCGCACGAGAGCGTCGATGTGCTCCGCCGGCGTGCCCGGCGAGAGGCCCCCGCCCGCGGAGAGGATGAACCCGCCCCCCGCCGCGACCTTGTCCACGCACGCGCGCGCCTCGCGGAAGACCTGGTCCGGCGTGCCCCGGACGAGGGTGTCGAGCGGAGCCACGTTGCCGAGGAGCGCCATGGGCGGGACCGCGGCCCGGACCGCGGCGATGTCCATCTCGTGGCTGAAGTTCCACACCTCGCAGTGCAGCTGGCCCATGCGGGGCAGCAGGTGCGCGCACGGCGTGTCGTTGTGGTAGATGCGGAGGAGGCCGGGGAAGGCGTCGAAGACGCGCTGGAGGTAGCGGCAGGGCCATCCGGTCGAAGCCCCGCGGCGACAGCATCCCCGGCAGGTCGTCGAGCACGAGCACTGCCGAGGGGCTCGCGTATCCGCGCGAGCTGGGCCCGGAGGAACCCGATCACCGTGTCGGTGAAGACGTCGAGCGCGGCGTGGGTCGCCTCCGGCTCCGCCGCCGTCGCCTCCAGGAAGGCCGTCGTTCCGAGGACGTGCGCGGCGACGGCCAGCGGTCCGCGCGCCGCCACGAAGTGGATCCGGTGCGGCTCCGGGAGGCCACCCTTCTCCAGCCGCTCCAGGCGCCGCAGCACGAGCGGCATCAGGCCGTCCGTCTCCGGGTCGGGGCGCTCCAGGTTCGCCCACTCCGACGGCGGGAGCTCGATGTGACGCAGCGACGGCGGCGAGTCGGCGCGCCACGCGATCCGGGCCCCGAAAGCGCTCGGCTCGTTGGCCATTCCGTACTCGACCCAGAAACCGGGAAGGAACACGACGTCCGGGAAGCGCGCGAGCACCTTCAGATACGTGTCGAGCCAGGCGTCGGTGTCGAGGAAGAAGTCGAGGGTGTGCATGCCGGCGAAGCCGGGCATCCAGGGGCTGTCGACGATGAGGGCGACCGGGACCCGCTCCGGCGCTCCGCCGCGGGCGGCCACGAGGAAGTCCTGCCAATGCGGCGGCAGGGTCATATGCCGCTGTCCGCGCTGAAGCCGCCGTCAACCGGTATGACCGCGCCGGTGACGAACGACGCGGCGTCGCTCAAGAGCCACAGCACGGGCCCCTGCAGCTCGGCGGGGTCGCCGAAGCGCCCCATCGGCGTGCGGGCCAGGATCTTCTGCGCGCGCTCGGTGGGCGAGCCGTCCTCCCGGACGAGCGCCGACCGGTTCTGCTTCGCCACGAAGAATCCGGGCGCGATCGCGTTGACCCGCAGCCCCTCCCCGAAGCGGCGGGCGAGGTCCACGGCCATCCAGCGGGTGAAGCTCTCGATCGCCGCCTTGGCCACGGAGTAGCCGAGGACTCCGCTGAGGGCGAGCGTCGCCGCCATCGACGAGACGTTCACGACGCTGCCCTTCCTCTGGCGGGCCATGGCCTCTCCGAACACGAGGGTCGGGTAGACGGTGCCGTGGAGGTTGAGGCGGACCACCTCCTCGAAGGCGGGAAGCGACATCTCGAACGCCGGCGCGTGGTCGGTGCGGGCCTCGGCCACGTGGCCGCCGGCGGCGTTGACGAGGATGTCCACGCGCCCCCACTCGGAGAGGAGCGCCTCCCGCGCCGCGACGAGCGCCCTCGCGTCGAGGACGTCCGCGACGAGGGCCATGGCCGGCGCCCCCGCCCTCTGCAGGGCCTCGGCCTTCGCCTCCGCGGCCTCGCGGTTGCGGCCGAGCACCACCACCCTCGCTCCCGCCGCCCCCAGCGCCTCCGCCATGCTGCCGCCGAGGACGCCGTACCCGCCGGTCACGACGGCGACCCGTCCCTCGAGGTCGAACCCGGCCGGGGCCATGATCCTCAGCTCCCCGGAACGTAGCGGCTCGTGATCGCCATGTAGTACGCCAGGTCGTGCTCGGGGCGCTCGTAGCCGTCCGGAATCGGCCTTCCCGAGAACGTCTGGAAGTAGAGGACGCAGGCGTCGCGCCACCAGCGCGCCTCCTTCTCCTGGATGGCGAGGAAGGCGCGCACCTCGCTCGTACCGCTCGGCGTCGACCCGGCCCGCGAGCGACTTCCAGGTGGCCTGCATGCGGCGCACGGCGTCGACGCCGCCGTAGTAGTGGCGCACCAGCTCGTCCCAGAGGGTCCGGCCCGAGGCCATCCGGTGGTCCCAGCCGACGTGATGGAACCAGAGCAGGTGCTTCTCCGGCACCTTCTCGAGGCTGCCGAAGACGTCGGCCACGGGCGGGAAGTACTGCGCCACGGCGTTGCTGCCGGTCGCGGTGCGGTCGAAGCCGATGCCGTTCGCGTCGGCCCGGTGGTAGTAGACCGAAGTCCAGTCGGCGCGGGGCCCGCCGCTCACCCACGGGCCGGGGCCGTAGTGGTGGCCGCGCGGCCATCTGGTGGTGCAGCCCGAGCGGCGTCATGTAGTCGACCGCGGCCTCGCGCGAGCCGAGCATCATCTCCGTCACCGGTCGCGACGAACGCCGGCGTCGTTCGTGAACGTCATGCGGATCCACTCGTCGGCGATCCGCGCCGACGGCAGCGTCGTGGTCCCAGGCCAGGCGTCCGAACGCGTACCAGTTCGCGCCGGCGAACACCGAGCCGCACCAGTTGCGGTCCGTCCCGATGTTGGCGACGCCCGCGATGCCGGTCTGCCGGTAGCCGTGCAGGGTGCCGTCGATCGACCCTCGCGACCGTCGAGCCCGTCGCCTCTCGCGTGCGTGTCGGCTCGCAGGACCTCCTCGAAGAGCGGGGCGAGGTAGACGAGGTGCGTCGCGAAGCCCAGGTACTCCTGGGTGATCTGGAGCTCCATCATCAGCGGCGTCTTCGGCATCGCGCCGAAGAGCGGGTGGAAGGGCTCGCGCGGCTGGAAGTCGATCGGCCCGTTCTTGACCTGCACGAGCACGTTCGGCCGGAAGCGCCGTCGAGCGGCACGAACTCGTTGTACGCCTGCTTGGCCCGGTCGTCGGGCACCTCGTGCGAGTAGACGAAGGCCCGCCACATCACGATGCCGCCGTGCGGCGCGAGCGCGTCGGCCAGCACGTTCGCGCCGTCCGCGTGGGTGCGCCCGTAGTCCTGCGGCCCGGGCTGCCCCTCGGAGTTGGCCTTCACGAGGAAGCCGCCGAAGTCGGGGATGAAGCCGTAGATCTCGTCGGCCTTGCGCTTCCACCAGGCCGCGACCTCGGGGTCGAGCGGGTCGGCCGTCTTCAGGCCGCCGATCTCGATCGGCGCGCTGAAGCGGGCGGTCAGGTAGACGCGGATCCCGTACGGGCCGGAACACGTCCGCGAGCGCCGCGACCTTGCCGAGGTACTCGGCGGTGAGGCTCGTCGCGTTCGCGTTCACGTTCGTGAGGACGGTGCCGTTGATGCCGATCGAGGCGTTCGCGCGCGCGTAGTCGGTGTAGCGGGGGTCGAGGTAGTCGGGCAGCTTGTGCCAGTCCCAGAGCGAGAAGCCGGCGTAGCCGCGCTCGACCGTCCGGTTCAGGTTGTCCCAGTGGTTGAGCACCCGGAGGCGGACCCGCGGGGCCTCGACGAGCGACAGGTCCTCGATCGGCTGGCGGGTCTGCAGCCGCTGCAGGAGGCGGAAGGCGCCGTACAGCACACCGACGTCGGTGTTCGCCGCGATCACCGTGGCGCGCTTTCCTGCGATCCGGCGTCGAGCGGATCACGAAGCCCTCCTCGCCCGTGCGCCCGAGGTCCGCCCCGAGGTCCGCGCGCCGCGACGAGCGACGACCGTGCCGGCGTGCCGGCCACGAGCAGGCCGTCGCGGGCCGTCGGCGGGACGAACGGGACGTCGACGCCGAGGAGCCCGCGAAGCCCGCGGGCGATCTCGTCCCGTGCCGCCCGCAGCGTCGGCGAGCTTCCCTCGAGCGACACGCCGGTGATCGAGGCGCCGTAGCTCTTCCGCATGACCGGGTCGGAGACGGGGCGGTACCGCAGCCACAGCTCGTAGCCGTCCTCGGCGCCCGCGCCGGGGGCAGAGGCAAGGAGCGGGATCAGCAGGGCCGCGGCGCACGTCACGTGCGGTGTCAAGCGGGAACCTCCGGCACCCGGGCGTCGGACGGGTCGGCCCACCGATCGTTCGGCACGAGCGGGGTCCAGCCCGGCCGCAGCGGGTCCTGGTCGTAGGGGTAGGACCCGAGGCGCAGGAAGAGCTCGTGGTACTCGGCCAGCTTGTCGCGGTCGAGGCGCACGCCCAGGCCCGGCGCCGTCGGCACCGCGATCGCGCCGCTCTCGTACTTCATCTTCCCGCCCACGATCACGTCGTCCGTCAGGTGGTGGTAGTGCGCGTCGGCGGCGAAGGTGAGGTTGGGCAGCACCGCGCCCAGGTGCAGCATCGTGGCGAGCTGGATCCCCAGCTCGCCCGAGGAGTGGACGGCCACCCCGAGCTGGAACGTCTCGCAGATCCCGGCCGCCTTGACGCAGGGCCGGATCCCGCCCCAGAACGTGGTGTCGAGCAGGATCACGTCGACGGCCGTGTCCAGCACGTTTGCCGAGAGCTGCTCGAAGTTGACGACCACGGTGTTCGTGGCGAGGGGCATCCGCACCTTCTCGCGGACGCGGCGCATGCCGTTCAGGCCGAAGACCGGGTCCTCGAGGTAGTCGTTGCGGATGCCCTCGATCTGCTGACCGAACCAGATGGCCTGCTCGGCGGACCACACGCCGTTCGGATCGAAGCGGAAGCGGTCGCCGGGCAGGGCGGCGGCCAGCGCGCGGTAGCACTCGAGCTCGTACTCGGGCGGGAAGACGCCGCCCTTGAGCTTGTGCGACGTGAAGCCGTGCGCCTTCTTGAGCGCGCGGGCCTGCGCCACGAGCTGCTCGGCGGTGCGCACCTCCGCCGCGCCGCCCTTCGCGCGCGGGTAGCGGAAGAAGAGGTACGACGCGAACGGCACGCGGTCGCGGAGCCGGCCGCCGAGGATCTCGCTGACCGGCACGCCCCACTTCTGCCCGAGGAGGTCGAGGCACGCGAACTCGAGGGCGGCCACGATCTGCGTGCGGTTGTTGTAGAGCGACGCCGTCGGGTTCGCGATCAGGAAGCGCATCTCCTCGAGGCGGGCGGGATCGCGGCCCGACGAGGTACGGCTTCAGCCCCTGGAAGGCGGCGGTGGCGCTCTCGCCCCCGCCGCCCATCTCGCCGAGGCCGACGAGGCCGTCGTCCGTCTCGACCTCGACGATCGTGCGGACGAAGCGTCCCCAGTGGCAGCCGTTCGCGTGGCGAAGCGGCGCCTCGAGCGGGACGGTGACCGGCGTCGCCCGGATGTCGGCTATTCGCATGGCGCGGCAGCGTGTGAGGAGCGGGAATTATACTCGCGCGGCGCTCGGACGAAGGGGACGGGGCCGGCGCCCCGATGGAGCGTCGGCCCCTCTTTGGCGCGCTTCGCCCCTAGAAGGACACCCGCACCCCGAACCGGATGTTGCGCTCGCCGACAGCCGTCGTCGCGGTGATGAACCCGAAGGTGCCGGCATCGGAGACGTTGTTGCCGGGGTTCGCGAAGTTCGGGTGGTTCAGCACGTTCAGCGCCTCGACGCGGAGCTGCAGCTTGACACTCTTCGGCAACGAGATCATGCGGAACAGACCCATGTCGAGGTTCCAGAAGCCCGGCCCGCGGATGCTGTTGCGGGGCGACGTCCCGAACCGCTGCGGCTGGCCGGCGGGGATGTTGACGGCCTGGTAGGCACTCCGGTCGAAGTACTGGTACTCGTTCGGGTCGCCCCCGGTCGGCGGCCTGTTCACCTTGTTGTCGGGATAGATCGCCACCGTGTCCTTGACCAGGTCGGGTACCTGCGCGCTGCCGGCGGCGTTCAGGTTGAACGCCGTGTTCTGGACGATGTAGATCGGCGTGCCGCTCATGATGCTGAGGATGCCGTTGACCTGCCAGCCTCCAAACACGGCGGCGGTCCAGCCGTCCGTGGCCCAGCGCTGCCCCTTGCCGAGCGGCAGGTCCCAGACCCCGTACGCCTGGAGGTTGTGGGTCCGGTCGTAGCCGGCGAGGCCCTTGTTGCGCTCCTTCTCCGGCAGGTACTGGATTCTCGGGCCGCCGGCGCCCGCGGCGTTGCCGCCGCCGTTGTCGGAGTAGTTGGTCGTCTTCGACCAGGTGTACACGAGGCCTCCCTGGGCGCCGGCTCGAGCGGACGCGCAGGTCCGTCTGCAGGCCGTTGTAGACCGTGTCCCCGTACGGCTGGACCGAGTTGATGTCGCTGGTGACGTTGGTCAAGCCCGCCAGGTACAGCGCGCGTCCGGCGTTGCCGGTGCCGGGAGCCGCGGCATTGATGTTGACGAATGCCATCTGCCCGATCGCCCGCGTTCCGACGTAGGCGGCCTGGACGGTCATCCACGACGTCAGCTCACGCTGCACGGTGACGTTGAAGGAGTCGATGTGCTTCCGGTCCGCGTTCCTTCGGATAGGTGATCGTGCCCGACGCCCGCGGGCAGCAGGATCTTGCCCTGATTGAGGTCAGGGCGCCGGCGTGGGCGGGACGAGCCCCTGTCGGAAGGTCGTCACCGGGAGGTAGGCGTTGTCGACGCCGTTGAGCCTGACCGGGGCCATGGCCCAGACGAAGTTGATGGGGTACGCGTTGCGGAAGTCGATGAAGCCCGTCGGATCCGCCGTCCGGCCGTAGCCCGCACGGAACACCGTCTTGTCGTTCAGGCGATAGATGATGCCCGGCCCGCGGCAGGAGCTGGCCGCTGCCGGAGCTGGCGTAGGTGTCCTGGGGCACGTCGCCGTAGCCACCGACGTAGACGTATCCGTCCGAGGGGTCGAAGCGGGAGACGCCCTTGCCGTCGGGCCGGTCGGGAACGGGTAGAGCTCCCAGCGCAGTCCGAGCGAGACGGTGAGGTCGTGCGTGACCTGCCAGGTGTCCTGGAGGTAGGCCGCCCAGGTCTGCCATGTAGATCGAGTTCGGGTTGAGGAGCTGTTCGACCTTGCCGGCGCTGTTGACGCCCGAGGGCAGTCCCGAGCAGGAAGGCCGCCCAGGAGTTGAACCTCGCGTCTGCCGGTGCGGAAGCACCCTGCAGCATGGTCGATTGGCCGTTGAACACGAAGGTGCCGCGCACCGTCTGGAACGCCCCGCCCTGGGGCTGGAAGTGGTTGATCTGCTGGTTCAGGTATTCGCCGCCCAGGCGGAACACGTGCCCGCCGAACACCTTCTGCAGGTTCAGGGACGCCGAGTACTGGTTGTCGTCGAACTGGAACGGGTTGCCCGTGTCGTCGTTGCCGAGGTTGCTCCAGCCGCTGATCTGGAAGCTGGGGAGTCCGCCCTGCATGCGGTCCGGACCGTTGGTCCCCGGGATGTTCATCTTGTCCGGGTCGGAGCCGACGTTCACGTCGATATCGGGGGCCTCGGCACCCAGCTTCTGATGCGTCCAGCCGAAGTTGGCGTCCAGCACCGTCGTCGGGTTGAAGGTGTAGGTCCCGCCCACGCCCAGGACCTGCGTGCGGCCGACCGCAAGGCCCACCGATCCGCCGCCGGCAGAGCCTCCGCCGGCCTCTCCCAGGGCGTACGCATCGTCGATGCGGTGCGGCGAGTTGCCGTAGCGGGCGAACATCAGCAGTTTGGAGCTTGCGGCGTAGTTGACCTTGAAGTCGTAGTTCGTGCGGTTGTACTCGGTCGCGCCCGTGCTGACGACGTTGTTGACGTATCCCGGCTGTGTTGGTGGCCGGCAGCTTGCTGAGCATGTACAACGCCGCCTGGTCGATCCGACTGGCCGGGATGGTGTTGTTCGGGAAGGGCGTGCGCAGGCTGGGGTCGGGGTTGGACAGGGGGTCGTAGATGATCGCACCGCCCTGCGCTGGCAACGGGAACACCACGTCCCCGGCGGCATTCGGCCGGAGACTCTCCGGAGCGATGCTCAGCTGCCGGGAGCCCGCGGCCACCCGCTGCGTGGTCTTCTCGACGTTGCCGAAGAAGAACAGCTTGTCCTTGATGATCGGGCCGCCCAGGTTGCCGCCGTACTGGGCGACGATGTTCTTGGGGTTCGTCGGGGTCGTCTGGAAGACGTTGCGCGCCCGGAAGTGGCTGTTCGTGTCGTAGCCCCACGCCGTGCCGTGGAACTTGTTCGTCCCCGACTTGACGACCACGTTCACCGCCGCGCCAGCCGGCCGTGCCCTGCTCGGCGCTGTAGGAGTTCGTGACGATGCTCACCTCTTCGATCGCCTCGGCCGAGGGCACGTACGCGGTATTGGTCGGCAGCTAGACGTACTGAACGGGGGAGCCGTCGATCTTGGTCTGGTTCAGCCAGCCCGAGACGCCGTTGGCGCTGAAGGAGATGGCCCGCTGCGGGCTGCCCGCCGTCGAGTTGGCCTCGCCTTGCCCGTTCTCGGTCCGCATGATCGTCGCGCCTGGAACGACCTGCATCAGGCTCTGGTAGTTGCGCCCGAGGCTGCCCGCGAGCGGCAGGTCGTTGACCTGCTGGGCCGTCTGGGTGATGTGGACGTCGGCCCGGTCGGTCTGAAGCGGCGCGGTCGCGGCCGTGACCTCGACGGTCTCGGTGACGCCCGAGACCTCGAGCCGGGCATCGACGCGCCGGACGGTGTTCGAGTCGATCCGGACGCCCTTCTGCGCGAGGCGTCTTGAAGCCCGGGGTCTCGAAGCGTCACGTCGTAGACACCGGGCAGGAGGTCGCTGAACAGGTAGACGCCGCGGTCGTTGGTGGTCGTGCTCTTGGCGACGTTCGTGCCGACGTTCAGTGCCTGGACCTTCACGCCCGCGGCGACGCCGCCGCTCGAATCGGTCACGTTCCCCGTGATCGTCCCGTAGAGGACCTGCGCGTATGCCCGCTCGGGTACGGCCATCACCGTCACCATCGCCATCAGCATCAGGGCGACGAGACGCCCCCGCATCGCGATGGTTGACCTCTCGTACCCGGCAACCCGCCTTCTGAAGCGATGAAACATTGCCTTGTCTCCAGTCTCCGATTGCCCCGGTTCCGGGTGCAGCGCCGCGCGCAGACGCGCACCGGACCCACCTCACGCCTATATCGTCCCAACGAGGGCCGAATAGGTGCCTTATAGTTCTCTTGGAGGCCCTCTGTCAAGGAATGTCACGACGGCCGCTACACGCGCCCCAGCCACGGCCCCGCGGGAGTGCCCGGGGGGTGGCGAGCAGGGCGAGGGGCTCTCTTGCCTGGTTCGACTGGACCTCGAAAAACCCTGGAACCAGGGCAGTTATCCGAGTCTTTTGCCCCATTCTGGACCATAATCCCGTCTGACGAATGGGACGTCTCCTGGCGGTGAGAGTGTGACTGCCGTGCGCCGCATGAGCCCCACCGAGTTCCGGATCGCCCGACGCGGGACGTCGCGCGAGATCAACCGCCAGATCGCCCTCAACCTGGTCCGGGCCAGGCAGCCGATCTCCCGCGCCGATCTCGCCCGCCTGATGGGCGTGCGCCGGGGCGCCATCAGCCGCCTGATCGACGAGCTGCTGAGCGCGGGGCTGGTCTTCGAGGGCTCGAAGGGCGAGAGCCGTCGTGGAAGGAAGCCCACCCACCTGCACATCGAGACCCGTCGCCGTTGCGTGGCGGCCGTGGACGTCAGTGCCAGCCGCACGTTCGTGCTGATCACGGACCTGCTCGGGCATCCGCTGCTGGACGTGACCGAGTTCCTGACCCCCCGCGAGCCCCAGCCGCTCGCGAAGGACCTGGCCCGGGCGATCTCTCACCTCCTGGCCAGCCATCCGGAGGTCGGCGAGTGCGTCGGCATCGGGGTGGCGGTGTCGGGGCTGGTGGATGGCGCGGGGCGCCTCAAGTTCTCCCCCACCCTCGGTTGGCACGACGTGGACCTCCTCGAGCCGCTCAAGGCGGCCACCAGGCTCCCGGTCGTGGTCGAGAACTCGACGAAGGCCTGCGTGCTCGGACAGGTGTGGGCGGTGCGGGGCGATACGCCCGTCGACGGGCCTGTCGCGTTCGTGAACGTGTCCGACGGGGTCGGGGTCGGGATCGCGGTCGACGGAAAGCTCCTCCGGGGTGCCCACAACGTCGCCGGCGAGTTCGGGCACGTGCCGCTCAACATGTACGGGCCCCGCTGCTCGTGCGGGCAGCGGGGGTGCTGGGAGGCCTACGCCTCGAAGCGGGCGACGATCGCCCGTTACCGTGGCACGGATCCCTCCTGGCCCGAGTCGCTCGACACCGGGTCCGTGACGATCGAGGAGGTCATGGCGCGGGCGCGGGCCGACGAGGGGCGGGCGCTGGAGGCGCTCCGGGAGACCGGCTACTACCTCGGCCGCGGCTTCGCCACCATCGTCAAGACGATCGACCCGAGGCGGATCTACGTCGGAGGCGAGATCACGGTGGTGTGGGACCTCATCGTTGCGACCGTCCGAGACGCGCTGCGCGAGGACGCGGTCATCCGCGAGGCGGGCGAGACGGAGATCCTGACCGTCGCCCTCGGGGAGTACCCCCGGCTGCGTGGCGCCGCCGCGCTCATCCACACCCCCGCCTTCGCCGCCGCCGACGTCTCGTGACCCCTATCGGAACTGCCGCCTGAGCTCCAGAGCCTGGGGCTGAGTGGGGTTCCGCTGCAGGAGGCGTTCGATCGTCTCCAGCCCTTCGCGTCGGCGATCCGCGGCCAGGTAGATCTTCGCCAGCGTGACGTACGTGCTCTCGGACGCCGGGTTCTTCTCGAGGAACCCCTGCAGGAGGCGGATCGCGTCGTCGGTCTGGCCGCGGTCGACGAGGACGAGGGCGAGGTTGTTCGCGGCCTCGCCGTAGCCCGGCGCGCTTCTGCAGGGCCTTCCGGAAGTAGGGCTCCGCGCCGGTCCAGCTCGCCCTGCCGCCCCAGGATGAGGCCGAGGTTGTTCAGCGCCTCGGGGAAGTCGGGCTGGAGCTTCAGGGCCCTCTCGTAGCAGCTCCCGGGCCTCCGCCTCGCCGGCCCGTCAGGAGCAGGGCGTAGCCCAGGTTGTTGAGGGCGTCGGGGTAGTCGGGCGTGGCAGCGAGGGCGGCCCGGAAACGCTCGATCGCCGCCGGGAGGTCGCCGCTCTCCGCCAGGAGCGTGCCGAGGTCGTTGCTGGCCTCGGACAGGTCGGGCTGCAGGGCCAGCGCCCGCTCGTAGGCGGCCTTCGCCTTGGCCGCCTGGCCGGTCTTCACGAGCAGGCTCCCCAGGCGGTAGAGGATCGACGCGCTCGGGCTTCCCTGCGCCGCCTGCTCGAACGCGACGACCGCCTGCGCTTCGAGTCCCTGGTCGAGCAGCTCGCGGCCGTAGGGGATGTAGTTACGGTGGGGGGGTGGCGACTCGAACGTCCCGCCGAAGGGCAGGGCACGCGCGAGCCGCTCGTCGGGGGAGGCCTCGATCGCCGCCGCGTCCCGGAGGATCGACGGGACGTCCACGTCCTCTCGGTACACCTTCACCACCCGGCCTTCGGCGTCGAGCAGAAAGACCGTCGGCAGGGTCAACGGCTGCCGCGTCAGGAAGAGGTGCCGGTTGAGGATCGCGAAGCCGAGAGCAGCCTCCTCGCTGGCGAGGGCGACGGGCAGGGCGCTCGCCGCCCGAGCGGCCGCCCGGACCTTCGCCTGGTCGGCGGGGCCGTCGAGCGAGATCGCCAGCGACCCCACGCCGGCCTGGGCGAGCGCGGCCGCGCCACGCGCGAGGCCCAGGAGCGCCGCCTGTGATCCGCTCGCCTGTGCCGACCAGAACAGCAGCACCGCCGGCCGCCCGCGCAGGGCGGAGAGCGGGCGCTCGCGTCCCTCGAGGTCCTGCAGCGGGACGTCGGGCACGGGGAAGGGCTCGAAGAGCCAGCTCGCCCGAGGCGGGGCCTGCCGCCGGGGGGCGGCCGCGTCCGCCGGCAGCGGCGGCGCGGAGGTGTACGGCTCGACGACCGGAGCGCCGCCCTCCTCGATCCGGACTCGGTGGTCGAGCGGCACCTCCGTGAACTCCTGCCGGCGGCCGCTCGGCCAATCGACCGTCAGCCGGTCCACCCGCCGGCTCGGTCCCAGCCCGAAGAGCAGCTCCCTCGAGTGCTGCGAGAGGAAGCCCGAGTTGGCGTTCACCACCTTCGTCCGGCGCAGCCGGTCGGTCTCCACGGTGACGCGCGCGCCGATCGCGTCGCGGCTGCTCGCGAGGCGGCCCGCCGCGGACTCGAACGGCCGGTCCGGGGCGCCGACCAGGCGCACCGCCAGCGTCGCGCCGCGAGGTGCTACGTCGTTGCGGAAGAGGCGCAGCTGGGGCGCCGCGCGGGGGGAGAAGGTGAGGATGTCCGGGTCGCCGTCGTGATCGAAGTCGAGGACGGAGAAGGCTCGGCCGTCCTCGTCGAGGTCGAGGCCCAGGGCACCGGAGACGTCGTCGAAGCCGCCCCGGCCGTCGTTGCGCAGGAACACGTGGCGCTGGTGCCCGGCGACCGAGCGGTCGGCCATCAGCCAGTTGAGCGCACGCCAGGCGTCGTCGTACGGGGTGCCCGCCGCCTGGGTGAGCGGCGACCGCGCCACCACACCGCCCCAGAACAGCGGGTCGAGGTCGAGGTCGCTCCCCTCGCGGGTGACCATGCCGTTCACGCAGTAGACGTCCTCCCAGCCGTCGCTGTCGAAGTCGAGGGCACCCGAGGACCAGGTCCAGCGGCCCATCTCGGCGCGGGCCGCCACGGAGACGTCCTCGAAGGTGCCGTCGCCGCGGTTGCGGAAGAGCGAGTTGCCCCGCGCGTGGTGATGGTAGAGCGCCCGTACCCGCTCCGGCGCGTCGCGCATGAAGTCGGGGCTCGCCGTCACCCGCAAGCCGTTGTCGCTCCACATCTGCCCGCCGTAGATGTCGGGCCGGCCGTCGCCGTCGAAGTCGAACCAGAAGACGCTCATGCCGGCCGCGTAGTCCTCGACGCCGGCCCGGGCGGAGACGTCCTCGAAGCGCACCTTCCCGTCCCGCAGACCCAGGTTGTGGTACAGGTTCTTGCGCCCGAAGTCGTTGGTGACGACCAGGTCGGGCCACCCGTCCCCGTCGTAGTCGCCCCAGGCGGCCGAGAAGCTGAAGCGGTCGTTGCCCGCGTCCAGGCCCACCTCGTCGGTCACCTCGACGAACCGCCCGTGGCCGTCGTTGCGGAAGAAGACGTTGGGCGGGCCGTTGACCGCGTCGTAGTAGGGCGTGGGCGTGCCCGCCTTCTTCTCGCCGGCGCCGTAGGTGTAGGAGTAGACGCACAGGTACAGGTCGAGGAACCCGTCGCGGTCGTAGTCGCCGATCGCCATCCCCATGGCCGCACCCTGCAGGGGGCGGGCGAAGCGGAAGGCGTCCGGGTCCCGGGTGAAGTGGCCGGTCCCGTCGTTGCGGAAGAGGATCGGACCCGAGCTGGGCAAGAGCACCAGGTCCTGGTCGCCGTCGTTGTCGACGTCGGCGAAGAGCGCGTGCTGCGTGTCCTCCAGGATGCCGAGCCCGGAGCGCTCCGTCACGTCCTCGAAGGTGCCGTCGCCGCGGGCCCGGTACAGCCGGTTGGGAAACCCGTGCGGCTGGCAGACGTACACGTCCTCCAGCCCGTCCCCGTCGACGTCGGCGACCGCGACGCCGTGGTGGCCGTTCGAGTCGCGGGCGAGCGCCGAATCGAGCGTCGTCCCCCAGTCGTCGAGGCTGACACTGAGCTGCCGTCGGAACGAGTCGATCGCGCCGAAGGCGGCCGTCGTCACGTCGGTGAAGATGGGTACCGAAGCGCTGCTGCGGGTGTCGCTCAGGGCCGTCCACTCGACGACGCGCCAGCCGGACGGTCCCTTCTGCCAGCGCATCTGCCACCGGCCGACGCGCTGGACGCGGTGGGCCGCGCGGCCGGGACCCACCAGGTCGTAGCGCACCTCGGCGCTGGCCGCACCCCGCTCCCGATCCACGGTGAGAGCGGTGATCAGGAACTCGGCGGTGGTGACCTGGCGGAACTCCCGAAGCAGCCCCGCGAGCTCCGGCGCGAACGCCCGCGCGTCGAGGACCGGCTCCGGCGCCATCACCCGCGCTCGGACGACCTGGAGCGCCGGCGTGCCGGCGACGGCCTCCTCCTCCCGCGGGAGCAGGCGGCCACCGTGGAAGCCGCTGTCGAGCAGGGCAGAGGCGGCGCGTGCCGGGTCGGCGCCCTGTCGGAGCCGCGTGCTCAGCTCCGAGAGCCGCGCGATCAGCTCCCCGGCCACGCGCTCGTCCGGGAACAGGTCGCTGTCGCGCGCGGCCTCGCGCAGGAAGGACTGCAGCGACTCCGACATCGCGAGCGACGTCCTGTAGACGAACGGCTGCCCAGGCGACCGCGGAGGCTCCACCCGGCCCCGAGGCGACGCCGCGCCTCCCGCAGCTTGCAGCAGCAGGGCCGGCAGCAGCGCGAGCCCTGCGAGCAGGGCTCGACGAGCGCCGCCGCCAGCGCCCATCCTACGGCCCGACACGGTGCGCGTCGTCCAGGCCGAGGGTGACGTAGCGATCGGGAGCGATGCCGGTCCAACGCCAGGTGGCGGGGCCGAGCCGCACTTCCACGGTGACCGGCGCGGCCGATGGACCGAGTCCGAACAGCGCGCGCAGGTCGTTCTGCGACAGGTAGCCGCCCCCCGAGCGGACCTCGCGGACCTGTCGGCGGCCGCCGCCCACGACGGTGACCCGCGCGCCGATGGCGAAGCGGTTGCCGCTCCGCTTGCGCAGATCGACACCCAGCCAGTGGTTGCCGGTCCGCTGCGTGTTCTCGAGCAGGGTGGGCGGCTCGTCCATCGCGGTCACCACCAGGTCGGGATCGCCGTCGTTGTCGAGGTCGCCGACCGCGACCGCGCGGCTGCACTTCTGCACCGCGAGCCCGCGCCCGGCCGTGGCCGACACGTCGCGGAAGCGCCCCTCCTCGTTCCGGAGGATCTGGTTCCTCTGCGCGTAGGTCTCCTGGAGCTCGGGGTGCTCGTCGACCTGGGGGAAGAGGTGGCCGTGCGCGTAGAAGAGGTCGAGGGCGCCGTCGAGGTCGGCGTCCAGGAACGCCGGCCCCCAGCTCATGGCCTTGAAGGAGGCGGCGGCGATCCCGGCCGCCTGCGACACGTCCTCGAACGTGCCGTCGCCGAGGTTCCGGTACAGGCTGTTGTGGTCGAAGGCGAAGGTGGCGACCGTGATGTCGAGCCGGCCGTCGCCGTCGTAGTCGCCGGAGTCGGCGCCCATCCCGGCCTGGGCCCGGCCGTCGCCGTTCAGGGCGACGCCGGCCATCAGCCCCGCGCTCTCGAAGCCGTGGCCGCCGTGGTTGTGGTAGAGGAAGTTGGGGTTGGAGTCGTTGGCCACGAAGATGTCCGGCCACCCGTCGCCGTCGTAGTCGGTGGCCACCACTCCGAAGCCGTAGGCCTTCGTCGTGTCGGTGAGGCCGAACTTCTCCGTCGCCTCCTTGAGCGTGCCGTCTCCCTGGTTCTCGAAGAAGAGGTCGGCGGCCCCGGGCAGCCCCGCCGGGCCCAGCATGACCTTGGCGACGCTCCTCCACAGCAGGAACTTGTCGGGGGCCGCGACCTCCTCCCAGGGGGCGGTGACGTAGCGGGCCACGTACAGGTCCAGGTCGCCGTCCCCGTCCGCGTCGAGGAAGGCGCAGCCGGTGCTCCAGCCCTCGGCCGCGACACCGGCCTTCGCGGCTACTTCCTCGAACGTGCCGTCCCCCTTGTTCCGGAACAGGAAGTTGGGGCCGTAGTTGGTGACGTAGAGGTCGAGCTTCCCGTCTCCGTCGTAGTCCCCGGCGCACACGCCGTAGCCCCAGGCCGCCGCGTCCACGCCGGCCTCGGCGGCCACGTTCTTGAACTTCATCCCGCCCAGGTTGCGGTAGAGGGCGTTGCGGTGCGGGATGCGGGCGCGCCCGTTCCTCTCGTCCAGCTCGAAGCCGCTCACCGTGTAGATGTCGAGGAGGCCGTCGCCGTCGTAGTCGAGGAGGGCGACGCCGTTCCCCCCGGACTCGACGAGGTGCCACTTGGAGGGACCGCCCCCGAAGGTCGGCTCGGTCAGCTGACCCCGCACCACGTCGAAGCGCACCGCGTGGTCCCGGTCGGGCCCGGTGGTGGCCGCGGGCGCCTCCGCCGGCGGCGGTCCCATGGCCGTGGCGTGGCCGCCGTAGGCCGGCTCCTCCGGCGCGCCCGGCTTGCTCCTGGAGAAGCTGCCTTCGAACACCAGCTTCACGTCGGTGCCCCCGCGCAGCCGGTAGCCCACGCGATCGAGCACGGCGAGGTCCGCGTCCGGTGAGTACCCCTGCGGTCCGCCTTCGGCCCGCGTCTTGAGCCCCGCGGCCGTGCGCCGAAGCGAATCGCGCTCGGAAGCGGGCAGCCATGGCGCGGCCTCGATCAAGGCCTCGATCCTCCGGGCCGCTTCCCCGAGGGCGCGTGCAAAGGCAGCGGCGTCCCCGGCGGCCCCGGCCTTGGCGCCGTCGCGCAGCCGCTCGACCGCCTCCTTCTGGATCTGGATCGCCCGGTCCCGATCGGCGTCGGAGGGCGCGTCCGTCCGGGCGGCGGCGGCCCAGAGGCAGGCCGGCAGGAGCAGCAGGGCGATCCAGGGCATGCGGCGGCAGTCCCGGCCCGTGTCCGTCATCTCACTCCCCGCGCACCCCGATCGTCCGGGCCTTCTGCTCCTGGATCAGCTTGTTGTAGATCTCCTGGTGCTCCCTGGCCTTGTCGGCGTTCGCCGCTGCGCTGGTAGGCGATGCGCGAGCTGGTACTGGGCCTTCATGGAACCGGGCGACGCCCCGACCACCCTGGTGAGGTACCGGATCGCCTGGTCGTAGCGGCCGGCCCGGTTCGCGAGCATCCCGTAGACCAGGTTCGTCTCGAGGTCGTCCGGGTCGAGCGCCGCCGCCTTCGCGAGCCAGGACTCGCACTGTCGGTCGTCTCCCTTCAAGTAGGCGAGGTGGGCGAGCTTGGCCATGCAGCCGTCGCAGCGGGGATCGGCCGCCAGCTCCCGCTCCAGGTGGGACCGGGCCTCCTCGACGCGCTTCTGCTCGAAGAGCACCGCGCCGAGGTAGTAGTGGGCGTGGGGCAGCGAGGGGGCCTGGCGCAGCGCCTGCTCGAGCTCCTTCTCGGCGGGGACGAGCTGGCCGGACGAGTACAGGGAGACGCCCAGCCGCAGCCGGGCCTCGGCGTTCTGCGGCGCGCTCTTCACGATCTCCCGGTAGGCCTGCGTCGCCAGGCCGTACTCCTTCAGCTCGAACAGGCAGGCGGCGGCCAGGGCCATGAGCGGCGAGTCGAGGGGCGGGAAGCCGTAGCCGTCGGCCTGCCGGAGGAGCCGCAGCGCCTCGGCCTTCTCGCCGAGGCGAGCCGTGAGCAGGCCCTGGACGAACACGACCTCGGCGAACGCGCCGCTGCAGCTCCCGGTCCGCGGCCGGGGCCAGGGTCTGGCCGGAGGACGCGCGCATGCTCGCCTGCACCCGCTTCGCGGCCCGGTTCCACTGCGCCGCGGCCTCGGAGAAGAGGCGGTGCTCGATGAGCCGGTAGGCCACGTCCAGGGCGAAGCGCTCGTCGGCGTCCAGCTCGGGCTCGAGCCGGTGGAGGAGGGCCGTCGTCGCCGCGGAGTCGCCGGCCGCCAGGTCGGACTCGAGCTCCGAAAGCTGCGCCGCGTGCTGCTCCAGGGAGCGGGCGGCGCTGCGCGTCGGCGCCTGGGCGGGGAAGACCGGGAGGGCGAGGCCGAGCAGGAGGAGGAGGACGATCGCCGCGAGCCGTCGCGTCACGGCGCCGCCTCCACGACGCGCAGGACCTGGTTGATGCCCGGCTTCTCCACGCGCTGGACGATCCCGCTCGGCCACGCGATCTCGACGTAGGCGATGCCCGTCTCCGCGCCGAGGCCGAAGTGCACGCGCTTGTCGCTCGCGGAGTAGATCCCGTTGGCCGTGGTCACGTGCGCGTGCAGCGCGCGCCCCGAGGGCAGCACCAGCCGCACGCGGGCGCCGATGCCGTCGCGGTTGCTCTTCGTGCCCTCGAGGTCGAGCAGGATCCAGTTGTTGGGCGCGCCGCCCTTCTTCACGAAGAGGGCCGCGGGACCGTTGAGCTGGTTGACGGCCACCTCCAGGGTGCCGTCGTTGTCCAGGTCGGCCACCGCCACCCCCCGCCACGCGCCGGCGACCTGGAGGTCGGGGCCGACCCGGTCGGAGAGGTCCTCGATCCGGCCCTCGCCGACGTTGCGGAAGAGGAAGCAGCCCTCCTTGTACTTCGCCGCCGGGCTGTACAGCTCGACGTTGTCGACCACGTGCGAGCCGGCCACGAAGACGTCCTTCCGGCCGTCGTCGTCGATGTCGAGGATCTTGACGCTCCAGCCGCTGTGCCCCGTCGAGGCGGTCCCGACGCCGGACGGGAACGTCCGGTCCACGAAGAACCCCTTGCCCTGGTTGACGAAGAGGGTGAAGACGTCCCGCACGAGGTCGGACAGGAAGATGTCGGGCCAGCCGTCGTCGTCGAAGTCCTCGAAGTCGCAGCCCATGCCCGAGACCATGGCCCCCGACTCGTTGGCCGCCACCCCGGCCTCGAACGCCACGTCCCGGAACTTCCCGTCGGCGCCGTTGCTGGTACAGGAAGTGGGGCACCCGGTCGTTGGCGACGAAGACGTCCATGCGCCCGTCGCCGTCGTAGTCGGCGACGGCGACGCCCATCCCCTTGCCGAGGTACTGGTTCAGGCCGACCTGCTCGGAGACGTCGGTGAACGTCCCGTCGTGGTTGTTGCGGAAGAGCACGTTCGGCAGGGGCTTGAAGACGTCCGGGTCGCAGTAGATGCGGTGCCCGCCCTGCTGCCGGCCGCACCACACGTCCTTGTCCTCGGCGAGGGTCCACTGGAAGTAGTGCGTGACGAAGAGGTCCAGCCAGCCGTCGTTGTCGTAGTCCAGCCACGCCGCGCTCGCCTTCAGGGGGTGGCGCGGCATCGCGACGCCCGCCTTGGCGGTGACGTCGGTGAAGTGCCCGTGGCCGTCGTTGTGGTAGAGCACGTTGTCGCCGTAGTTCGTCACCAGGACGTCCGGGTAGCCGTCGTTGTCGTAGTCGCCGACGGCGACGCCCTGGGGGTAGCCCTTGATGCCGGCGCCGCTCAGGCCCGACTCCACGGTCACGTCGACGAACCGGCCCTTGCCCGTGTTCCGGAAGAGGCGGTTGAAGGTCGCGGGATCGGTGCGGAGGTGCTCCGGGGACGGCGCCCCGTTGAGGAAGAGGAGGTCCACGAAGCCGTCGCGGTCGTAGTCGAGGGCGGCGACGGCCCCCCCGAGCGTCTCGAACGGGTACTTCATGTCGGTCGCGAAGTTCTTCTCGACGAAGTGCACGCCCCGCGCCTCGGCCTCGTTGACGAGGGTGAACGGAGAGGGAGGGGCAGGAGGTGCGCCCACGGACGGAGCCGCCGAGAGCAGGGCCAGGAGGCCGAGGGCGATCCGGGAGGGAGGGAAACGCGCCACGTTGCTCTCGATTCTACAGGTCCACCTCGGCCCTGTAACGAACGGGGGCCGGCGCTCTGAGGAGCACCGGCCCCCGGTACGGACGAGATCAGTCTGCTTCTAGAACGTCAGCCGGGTGACGAGCTGCAGGGTCCGCGGGGATGCCACCCCGTTGATCGGTCCCGAACCCGTTGATGTTGACCAGCTGTCCGGCCGAGTTGTAGGGCAAGTTGGTGATCGTGTGGTCGGTCAGGCTCGCGAAGTTGACGGTGTTGTTGACGCCCGTGAACTGGGTGTGGTTGAGCGCGTTGAAGGCGTCGAGGCGCACCTCCATCCTCACCCTTGCCGATCGGGATGATCTTCGAGAGCGACAGGTCCAGGTTGTTGGTCCCGGGCCCGTGCATGAAGCGCCGGGCCGACTCGAGGCCGTTGCTGCCCGTCTGCGGCGGAGCGAAGCACGAGGTGTCGAACTGCTTGTAGGGATCGCTGCTCGCGCCGCTACCCGGGTCGCAGGTGACGGCGACGCGCGCGGCCGGGTTGCTCGTGCCGCTCAGGTTCGCGTTCCCGATACCGGGGATCGAGTACAGTGATCGCGTAGGGTTGGCCGCTCGACCAGCGGTAGACCCCCGAGATCTGCCAGTCGTTCACCAGCCACTTCAGGGCGTTCTCCGTCACCTTGGGCGTCTGGTAGATGAAGTTGACCACGAAGTTGTGCGGGCGGTCCCAATTCGAATACGAGTAGTCGTACTTCCTGATCGTGTCGTGGTCGCCCACGACGCCCCCGGGCAGGTCGTCTGAAGTGTAGTCCGGGTGTTGGTCGTGAGGGTCTTGCTCCAGACGTAGAAGACCGAGAACATGAGCCCGTTCTCGAACCGGCGGCTGAGCGACGTCTGCAGCGATTGGTAGTTGGAGAAGCCCGAGTAGTCGTACAGGTTGATGTCGCCGTAGCCCTGGTAGGGCCGCAGGAGGTCGGTGGGCAGCGCGTTCGCCCCCGGCACCGAGCTCGGTGCCAGCGTCGGGTCCTGGTTCTGCGGGTCGAACGTGGCGCCCAGCGCCGGCGCGTTGATGTTCGACTTGCGCAGCAGGTTCTTCGACGAGGAGCCGACCCAGGCGATGTCGAAGATCAGCTTGCTCGCGAGCTTGTGCTGCAGGCCGACGTTCCACGAGTAGACCTTGGGCGGGTTGAAGTCGTAGGCGGTCGGGGACATCCCCAGCGGCGTGTTGGGGTCCCCTCCTGCGGCGCCGAGGTTCTGCAGCAGCCCCCACTGGAGATGGGAGTTCAGCACGCTCGGCGCGTTGCCGCCCATGTCGAAGACGATGTTGCCCATCGGGCGGTCGTAGAGGATCCCGAAGCCGCCGCGAACGATGGTCATGCCCTTCCCGGAGATGTCGTACACGAAGCCGAAGCGCGGCGAGATCTTGAAGGCGTTCCCGCTCTGCACCGAGTCGGTGATCCCCTGGCCGGCCGGGTAGGCGCCGTTGAACCGGATCGCGTCCGCGTTCGATCCCGGGGTCAGCCGGCCGATGAAGCGGCCGTCGACCGTCTGGCCCGTCGCGGGGTCGACTCCGACGCGGTTGCTGCCGGAGCACGGAGACGCGCCGATGCAGCCCGGGGCGTAGAGCTGTGCGGCAGCGCTGGCGTTGTACTTGTCAGGCAGGAAGTTCGAGACCCCCTTGTCTACGTCCCACTGCGGCGTCAGGTAGTAGAAGCGGACGCCGTAGTCGAGGGTGAGCCTCTGGTTGACCTTCCAGTTGTCCTGCGCGTACCACTCGTAGTTCTTGTACTTCCACGACGGCTTCGCGTACTTGTTGACCTGGTCGTAGGTGTCGAACACCCCGGTCGCCGCGTTCGCGTAGCTGAGGCTCGTGTCGTAGGGGTTGCTCGGGTCGCCGGCGAAGTTCACCTGGGCGTTGAAGCTGAAGAAGATGGTCTGGGGCTTGTAGCTGCTCTGGTAGTAGACGCCGAACTTGGCGTTGTGCGGTCCCCAGATCTTCGTCAGGTTCGCGACGACGTCCCAGGTGGTGTTCTCGTTGCTGAACGGGCCGTTGTTCGTCTGGTATTCGGCCTGATTGGCGATGTTCGTGCCGCCGAACTGGAAGAACGGGACGTAGTCCTTCTGGACCGCGTCCGGGTAGAGGTAGGGGAAGTTGGTGAGGCCCGAGTTCGCCCGGTACAGTTGCTCGGCGTTCATCACGTAGTTGAGCGAGTTGTGCGCGGTCCCGACGCTCACCTCGAGCGAGGTCGTGGTGTTGAGGATGCCGGTGGTGCTCACCATCCAGTTCTGGCCGGGGTTCAGGAAGAGCACCTCCATCGGGACCTGGTAGCTGCCGTTGCCGGCCCAGGGAGTGCCGTACGCCTGGGTCGTGTCGTTCTTGGTGTCCATGTAGCGGCCGGTGATGCGCCACTTGTCCGTGGGCTGGAAGTCCAGCCGGATCAGGTCCTGACGCGGTGCGTTACTGTCCGAGGCCTGGCTCGTGTAGTTGATGCCGCCGCCGGACGTGTAGTTCGGGTCGGGGAAGAGGTTCAGAGCCGCGAGGCCGGGCGCATAGAGGCGGCTCTGCGGGGATCCGGCCGAGGACGCCGCCGTCCGCGAAGCAGCCGGAGGTGTTGCTCGAATTGCACGGCAGCCCCGTCGTGTAGTCGCGGATGTAGGGGTAGGGGTTGCCGCTGTTGTCGACGCTCTGGGAGAAGTCCCCGGCCCGCTCGAGGGCGGTGGGCACGCGCGCCGTGTGCTGCGACGGCGGGCTGGTGCGCTTCTCGCACTCCTGGCTCCAGAAGAAGAAGAGCTTCTTCTTGTCCGTGTTGAAGACGCCCGGGATGAAGATCGGGCCGCCGATCGTGAAGCCGTAGTCGTCGCGCTTGGACGTCGGTGGCTCGATCGCCTTGCCGTTGCCGATCGGCGCCGGCGCCCCCGCCCGGAGGTTGGTCCAGGTGTTGGCGTTCCAGTCGGACCGGCGGCCGAACCAGTAACCCGAGCCGTGGAAGGACTGGGTCCCGCTCTTGGTCACCATCTGCACCTGCCCGCCGACCGCGCGTCCGTACTCCGCCTGGTACGAGTTCGTCAGGACCTTGAACTCGCCGATGGCCTCGGTGTTGGTGGTGGCCATGTTGCCGGCGTTGTTGCCGGTGTCGATGTTGGCGACGCCGTCGATCGTCATGTTGTTGGAGGTCTCCCGCTGGCCGTTCACGCTGATGCCCGCCAAGTCGCCCCGCTCGTTGCCGGCGTTGTTGTCGGTGGAGACGATGCCAGGGACGAGGAGCGCGTAGTTGAACAGCTGGCGCCCGTTGGAGGCGATGTTCGTGATCGCCTGGCTCTCCAGCGTGAACGACCGCTCGCCGCTCTGCGCCTGCAGCTCGGAGACGCGGCCGGTGACGCTCACTTCCTCCGT
This sequence comes from uncultured Acidobacteriota bacterium, assembly GCA_963697835.1. Lineage (GTDB taxonomy): Bacteria > Acidobacteriota > Vicinamibacteria > Fen-336 > Fen-336 > DATBSL01. Next base: position 436,973 of record CAVOPG010000007.1, read on the forward strand.
GATCGCGCCGACCTCGAGCGTGATGATCCCGGCGGAGAACTTGTCGTTCGCGCTGACCTGCACGTTGGTCCGCTCGTGGGTCTTGAAGCCCTGCATGCCGACCTTGAGCGCGTAGAGGTCGGGACGGACGATCGCGAAGACGAAGCGCCCCTCGGCGTCCGTCGTCGCGGTCAGCGTGCTGCCCTGGGTGCGGCTCGTCAGCGTCACCGCCGCACCGGGCAGGACGCCTCCCTGGGAGTCCTTCACCTGGCCGAAGATGGACGCGCTCGTCGTCTGAGCGGCAACTGGGGCTGCCGCCAGCAGACACAGCCCCACCGCCACGGCCCATCTCAGAGCGTGGCGACCCGGATCAGTCAATCGCATGAGACCCTCTCTTTCACGGCGCGCCGATTCAGCGCACCGTTCGTCACAACTAGGGACAAACGCGCTTATATTCGAAGCCCGACCGATGTGTCAAGAAACGCAGAGCCCATCGCGATGCGCGGACAGGCGGTCCGTCCGACCGATGCGCCATCTAGGAGCTTCCCCTCGTTCCGTCGAGCGCTTACGGCGGGCGCAGGCAGCCAGTGGTTCCCCGCCCGTGTACGCAGCTGGGCAGAGCCGCGCCTCGCCCTTCGTGAAGAACTGTGTGCAAGCGCCGTGCCCTTTTCCGGGGGATGGAACCGCATCTGAATTACGAGTCAGATCAACGAGTTATGCGTGCCGCCCGTTCACGGCTGGACCGCGCTGGGTCCAATCAGTTGTATCCGCTGCGGAGTTCCGTACTCCCGGAGTCTGGAGGAAACCCCCATTCGCCCCCATCCGGGCCATAATCCAGACGCCATGACGACGGCCGCGTTCGCCTTTTCCCGCGAGATCAACCGGCAGATCGCGCTGAAAGCCGGCGCGGCCGCAAGCCCATGCACCCGATGCCGTAGACTGGAGGCCTCATGGCAGCCCGCGGCGCCACGACCTCGCTGCTCTCGCTGCTCGCCGGCCTCGCCGGCACGGTGCCGTCGCCTGCTCAGGCGCCGGAAGCGCGGAAGCCCGAGCTCGTCGTCCCCACCGTCGCCGAGGTGGTCCGGCTCGAGGTCGTGGTGACGGAGAAGCGAGGACACCCGCGGGCGGGCCTGCGCCGCGAGGACTTCGCCGTGTTCGAGGACGGCCAGCTGCAGCCGATCGTTCAGTTTCACGCCTTCGCCCGGCCCCAGCCGCCGTCCTCCTCCCCGCCGCAGCCGGTGCCCCCCGCGCCGGTTTCCGCGCTCGCGGGGACCGAGCCCGCCGCGGCGCCGGAGGAGGAGGCGGAGGACCTCCTGCCCGCGCGCTACGTGGTCCTCGTGATCGACGACGTCCACATGGAGTTCGAGAGCCTCGCCCGCACCCGGAAGGCCCTCGGACGCTTCTTCGAGGAGGACCTGCGGCCCGAGGACCAGGTGGCACTCGTGACCACGAGCGGCGCCTTCGCGCTGTCCGCAGGAGTTCACCTCGGACCGCGCCGCCCTGGAGGATGTGCTCTCCCGCCTCTCTGCGCAGGGCCGCCATCCCGAGCGCAACGACGTCCCCTATATCAGCGAGTACCAGGCCCAGCTGATCGAGAACGGGGACGACATGGCCCTCGAGGCGGCGGTGCAGGAGCTGATGCAGGAGTCGCTCTTCCAGGACGCTGCCTCCGCGGCGTCCGTGGCGCGGCGCAAGGCCCGCGAGGTCCGCGCCGAGGCCGTCTACGACTCGCGTCTGACCCTCGAAGCGCTGGAGAGCTTGTGCCGGGGCCTCTCGGGGCTCACCGGACGCAAGGAGCTCTTCCTGGTGTCGGACGGCTTCCTGATCGGGCTCGGCAGCGGTACGGAGTTCGACGTCCGCCGCATCACCGACGCGGCGACGCGGGCGGGGGTCGTCGTCTACTCCCTCGACACGAGCGGCCTCCACTCGGGACGGTCGGTGGCGAGCGCGGCCAGCCTCCAGCGGCCCGGGCCGTACACCTTCGGGACGATCGAAGCCATGCGCCAGCGGAGCGAAGAGGCGACCCGCGACGCGATGCACGCGCTCGCCTCGGACACCGGGGGCTTCCTGGCCGAGAACACGATGAACGTCCGGGCCGGACTGCGGGAGCTGCTGAAGGACACCGAGGCCTACTACGTCCTGGCCTACGAGCCGACCAACACGAGGCGCGACGGCGGCTTCCGCAGGATCCAGGTGCGCCTGCCTGGCGTCCCCGGCCTGAAGGTGCGGACGCGGGCGGGGTACTTCGCTCCCGACGACCATCGCCTCGACGGGGGGGGGCGCACCGCCGAGGCGGAGGCGCGGCGGGCCGAGCAGCGCCGGGCGGAGATGCGCACCGCCCTCAACTCGCTCGCCCCCCTGAGCGCGGTCCCCGTCCGGATCTCCGCGGATTTCGTGAGCCTCGACCCCGGCGTGACGCAGCTCGTGGTGAGCGGCAGCGTGGACGTGGCCGCGCTGCCGTTCGTCCGGGTCCGCGACCGCCGGCAGGCGACGGTGGAAATGACAGCCCTCGTCTACGGCGAGAGGGGAACGGTGGCGGCGACGCTCCCCACGGAGCGGTCCGCCATGGACCTGTCCGAGGCGGACTACGAGCAGCTCCGGCGGGGCGGGCTTCCGTACCAGAGGATGGTGTCCCTCAAGCCCGGCCGCTACCAGGTGCGCCTGGCCGCGCGCGAGGACGCCACGGGGATGCTGGGCAGCGCCTGGCAGCGGCTCGAGATCCCGGACATCGCGCCGGGCCGCCTGGCCCTCGGCAGCCTCTTCCTGATGCGGGAGGCCGCCGACGCCGCGGCCGGTGCGGGGGCGCCTCCCGTCCTGCAGAGCGCCCAGGCGCTCCGCCGCTTCCGCCGGACCGAGGGCCTCTACGTCCAGCTCTACGCCTACAACCCGAAGCGGGACGCCTCGGGAGCGGCCGACCTCACCGCGCAGGCGGAGATCCTGCGGGACGGGTCGGTGCTCGGGACCGCCGCCCCCGAAGCGATGACGGAGGGCGAACCCCGCGGGCCGGTGCTCCACGTCTCCCGGATCCGCCTCTCGCGCCTCGAGCCCGGAGGCTACGAGCTGCGGGTCACCGTCACCGACCGCGCCGCGGGCGCCTTGGCGTCCCGCTCCGTCTCGTTCACGGTCGAGTAGGAGCCGGGTCCGGCTTCATGTTCAGGATGACGCGGCGGTACCCAGTGTGCGTCGACGAAGTAGAAGTCGCCGGCGGGAGAACGGCGCCTCCCGAGATGTCGTGAAAGCCGCCGGCCAGCCGCTCGACCGCGGCCCCCGGCTCCAGCACGCGCGACGGCGGAGCGGCGGCTGGCGGCGGCGCGGCGCCCGAGACGTCGAGCCAGGCGAGCTCCCGCTGGCGCAGCTCGACCCCAGGGCCGCCGTCGAACACGGTCGCGTCGAACGCCACCGTGCTGTTGCTGTAGGAGTGGACGTTCCGGAAGTGGAGTCCCGGATCTCGAGCGGCAGGGCGAAGCCGCAATCGCCGCGCTCCTCCTCCGTCTGCAGTGCGTGGAGCTCCCAGTTCGACACGCCGTGGCGCCTCCAGGTACGTCCGCGGCCGGCCTCCGTGCCGGCGGAGGACCTCGGCCACGGCCGCGAAGGCCGGCTTCTCGCGGCCGTCGCGGTCCCACAGCAGCGGGTAGTTGACGCGGCCGGGGATGGGGAAGTCGTGCAGCCAGGAGGTCGCGTCGGTGACGCCCCAGAACGTGACGCGGGCGACGCCGTGCTTGAGGACGAGCGCGAACACGTCGGCGTACCGCTTCGCGAGCTTCTGCTGCATCGCGGCCGGCAGGCCGTCGGGATAGATGTTCGTCTTCGCCTTGATCGCCGCCTTCTTCGAGAGGTCGGCTCCCCACATGTCGGGGTCGCGGGGCAGGACGTCCATGTCGAGCTCGGTGATGAGCACCGCGAGGCCCGGCCGCGCGCATCGCGGCGAGCATCGCGTCGATCGCGGCGATCGGCGGGTCGTCGACGCCCCAGTGTCCCTGCTCGCCGATGGCGTCGACCCGCAGGCCCTCGGCCTTCAGGCTCTCGACGAGCCGGATCGCGGCGTCGCGCTTGGCCGGCTTCCAGAGGTTGTAGTCGTTGTAGTACAGCTCGGCCTGCGGGTCGGCCGCGTGCGCGTACTCGAAGGCCCTGGCGATGTAGTCCTCTCCGATCGCCTCGAGCCAGGACGTCTTGCGCAGCGTCGCCGTCCTCTTCGAGCGCCTCGTTCACGACGTCCCAGCCGCCGATCCGGCCCTTGTAGCGGCCGACCACGGCCTCGATGTGGGTCTTGCAGACGCGCGAGCGCCGTCGCGCGGTCGAGCGGCTTGCCGCCCTCGCCGGCCAAGACCCACGCCGGCGTCTGCTGGTGCCAGAGCAGCACGTGGCCGACCACGAACATCCCGCGGCTGGTTCCGAACTCGACGTAGCGGTCGGCGGGCTCGAAGTCGTAGCGGTCCGGCTCGGGATGGACCAGTCTCCCACTTGAGGAGGTTCTCGGGGCTCACCTGAGTTGAAGTGGCGCGTCACGATCGCCGAGCGCGACCTCGTCCTTGCCGTCGCTCTGCCTCTGGTTGAGGGCGGCGCCGATGCGGAGTCCCTTCGGCGCCACGCTCTTGAGCGCGAGCGTCTCGGCGGCGGCGGACACGGCCGCGAACGCCGTCGCGGCGCACAGCAGCAGGGCGGGCGACGACAGCAGGGTGCGGCGCCTCTCCATGGTTCCCTCCCGCGGTGTCACTCCATCCACAGCGCGCTGGTGATGATGCGCGGGTAGTATCGGCTCGCCTTGCCTTCGCCCGAGACGATCTGGTCGGAGCAGGCCCAGTAGGCGCTGCCCTCGACCTGCCACTTCACGTGCGCCGCGTCGGCCTTGCGGAAGACCTCGACGACGCCCGGATCCTGGTCCAGATGGAAGACGCGCCGCGTCACGTGCATGAAGATGGAGATCTTGCTCATCCACGAGTTGTTGCTGGTCGACGACAGCTTGATGCCGCCGTCCGCGAACACGTTGCGCCGCTGCGGATCGAGCAGCAGCCTGCGGGTGTGCTCCTTGAGCACCTCGTACATCTTCTTCTCGGCCGGCGTGCCGAACACCTGATCGAGCGTCTGCCGCTCGATAGCCCGTCTTCACGAAGTAGAGCGGATAGGCGCAGCCCTCCACGGCCGGCAGGATGCGCGAGTTGTAGCCGGGGTTCGACTTCTCGAAGATGGCGGGAAGCACCCCGTCCACCGCCTGCCCGGCGACGACACCCGCGACCTTCTCGGCGAGCTTCCGGCACTTCTCCTGCGTCGCCTTGTCGCCGAGATCGCGGAACATCAGCGCCAGTGCGTGATAGGTCGCCCAGCTCTTGACGGCCATGTAGACGTTGTTGCGCGTCTGCGCCAGCGAGTGGTCGAGCGAGTCGTAGGTCGTGATCTCCTGCCCGCCCGCCGTCCTGGTCGAGTCGTACTGCGCGAAGCCGACCTCGCCCCCGCGGTTGATCATGCTCGTCAGGCAGTCCTGGACGACCTTCTTGTTCTTCTTCAGCCACTCCGTGTCGCGCGTCTTCGCCAGGTAGCACGCGGCGGTGAGCGTCCAGTTGCAGAGCTGCTCCACGGTCATGTAGCTGAACGTGGAGGTCAGGTTGGCGAGCTCGTAGCTCGAACGCCCCTGGGGCGCGAAGTTGTTGTGCGCGCCCATGTCGTGGCAGAAGCTGACGGCCTCCCGGCTTCTTGTCGTAGGGCCGCGCGAGCTGCGCCGCGTCGGGCGGAGGCGGAGGCTGGGAGGGATCGTGGTCCATGGCGTGCGACGACAGCTCCGCCTCGGCCTCGTAGATCTTGATCTCGTCCGTGTAGCTGTAGAGCCGCACGAAGTTGTCGAGCAGGTTCTTCACCAGCCACGGGTTGCGGTCGAGCTCCCAGAACACGTGGTCGACCGCGAGGTCGAGCGTGTTCATCATGCAGTACTCGCCCTCGTTCACCACCCAGAAGGGCTGCCTGTCGATCTCGAGAAGCTGTGTCGAGCCGTAGTAGCTGTGCGTGGCGTGCGCGATCATGAAGCGCTGGTCGTCGGACAGCGGTGCGGCGTCGAGCTTCGCGTCGAGCGCTTCCGCGGCGGCCATCAGCGCGTCGGCCCTGTCGAGCGTCGAGCGCAGGACGTCGGTCAGGTCCTCGTAGTAGCGGGTGTAGAGGTAGCGCCCGTCGAGCCCCGTGGTCACCGGGGACTCGAGATAGGAGCCGATGGCCAGCACCATGCCGTAGCGCTTGCCCGGCGGCACCTCGAAGCCGACTCCCGGGCATGATCCCAGCAGGTGCACCGGGTTGTGGCGCTCCCGGATGCCGTCGGTCGCCGACCAGCGCATGAAGCCGAACGGCGGCGGCCCCGCGGCCTTCTTCTTCGGACGTGAGGTCGAACACCTCGGCCGCGACGCCCGCCTCGCGGCGGAAGGCGAAGCCGACGCGGTTCTTCCGTCCCAGGTCGTCGGTGATCATCCGCGGGCCGGGCCGCGAGTGGTTGAGCGCGAAGATGCCGGTCTTGGGCTTCGTCCCCTTCGTGTTGTCGACGACGAGCTGTGCCACGACGGCCGGCCGCAGCGCGTCGCGCATCTTCCGGGTGCTCGCCTTCTTCGGATCGGGGATCGAGGCGAAGGGCGTGTAGACCGTGAAGGTCATGTCCCCGGCGTGCCAGGTGTCGGTGCACCAGCCGTAGCGCCGCTCGATCTCCTCGAGCTTGAACGGCACCGCGTCGGGCCTCACGTTCGCCTCCGACGGTCCGGCCTGCTCCACCGTGAACGCCTCGGCGGCCTTGCTGACCGCCCCGATGTAGAAGGGCAGGCTCTGGAGCGGCGCGTCGGCGTAGCGGTCGCCGTCGATCACGCCGATGAAGACCTCCTGGTCGGCCGGCTGCCCGATCTGCAGCCCGATGCCGCCCTTGGTCCCGGGATGGCCGCAGGTGAAGCTCATGAAGGCGCCCATCGGGGAGTGCTGCGCGTTGAACCCGATCTGGCAGGACAGGCGTTTCGACATCGTTACCTCCGTCTTGTTCTTGACTCTCGAGGCGAACGGACTAGGCGCCCTTCGCGAAGGACTTGCGCCGCTCGGTCAGCTCGTCGGCGATCGACCGGGTCTTCTCGGCCGACAGCGGATAGAGGAACAGGAAGGCGGCCGCCGCGAGGAAGGCCAGGCCCGCATAGACGCTGCCGGTGAGCACGATGCCCGACTGTGCCGTCGCCGTCTGCGTGGCGGCGTCGGAGACGACTCCGTAGGCCCCGAGCAGCCAGCCGGCGACGGCGCCGCCGAGCGCCAGGCCCGCCCAGAGCGCGAACACCACGGCCGAGGTGACGGTGCCGCTGGCGCGCCGGCCCGTCTTCCACTCGCCGAAGTCGGCGACGTCGCCCATCATGGCCCACAGGATCGGGCCGGACAGACCGAACGAGAACTGGCGCAGCGACTCCGTGGCGATGATCGCGATCGGTCGCCGTCGGCGGCAGGACGTAGAGCGCCATCGTGAAGACGCCCGTGAGGATCATGCTGGCCTTGAAGAGGCTCAGCTTGCCCATGCGGATCGAGACGGGCGTCGAGCACGCGACGCCGAGGAGCAGCGAGCCGAGGCCGAACCCGTTGAACCAGGAGATAGACGTTCACCTGGCCCGAGACGAACCGGAAGTACGGCAGCATGACGTTGCCGCGGATGACGATCGCGGTGAAGTAGAACAGCGTCACCATGAACAGCATCGACGAAGGCCCTGTTGCCGAACAGGTCCGACATGTCCTGGGCGAGCGAGGTCTTCTGCTGCGGGTCGGGCTGGATGCGCTCCTTCGTGACGAAGAAGGTGATGACGAAGAAGATCACGCTGACGACCGAGAGCAGGCCCATCGTGAGCTGATAGCCGCGCGCGTCGTTGCCCTGGCCGAGGATGCCGACGAGCGGGATGACGAAGCTGGCGATGATGAGGCCCGCCAGTGTTCGCCGCGATCTGGCGGTACGAGGAGATGCTGGTCCGCTCGTCCGGGTCCTCGGTCATGACGGCGGTCAGCGAGGCATAGGGCACGTTGTTGATGATGTAGACCACCCGCAGCGCGGTGTAGGTCACCCAGGCGTAGATCACCTTGGCGCCGAGGCTGAGGTCGGGCGTCGTGAAGGTGAGGACGCCGATGATGCCGAAGGGCAGCGCGCTCCACAGGATCCACGGCCGGAACTTGCCCCACCTGCTGGTGGTCCGGTCGGCGATCACGCCCATCACCGGGTTGAGCACGGCGACGCCCAGGCCGACGACGCCCAGCATGGTCCCCGCCTGCGCCGGGGTGAGGCCGAAGGTGTGGGTGTAGAAGTCCAGCTGCAGGGCGATCATGAACTGGAACACGAAGTTGGCGGCCATGTCGCCGAGCGCGTAGCCGACCTTCTCTCTGACCGGGAGTTTCTGGGCCATCGTTTCCTCCTCTCCGTCGTGCCGGCTTGTCGCCGGGCTACCTGATCACGTCGCGCCGTGAGCCGCCGATCACTCGGGCGCCGGTCCACGGAAACGGCCCACGCGACAGACTCGTGTCACTGGCGGTCCAACTGGATCATCGGTTCTCGACGCGCACGTTCGGCTTGCGCCCGGCCGCCGGGGCGGCTCCGGGCGTGAGCGGGTACGCCCCCGGCGTCTGCGGCTCTCCGGGCCGCCAGCCGAGCAGCTGCGCCGACCTCGGCCGGCGAGCGTCGGGCAGCGGCGCGAGTCCCGGCAGCGGCCGGGCCAGCTCGTAGCGGCGCAGCTCGGGGCTCCGGAAGATCGCGCCCGACGTAGCCGCTCAGGAAGCGGCCGCGCGCCTCGAAGCCCGGCTGCAGCCTCCGCAGGTCCTCGAGCGAGCCGAGCTCGACCTGGCAGCTCTCGCCGGCCACCGGGCTCCACACGAGGAGGGGCCCGCCGCTTCCGGCGCGCACGTAGACGTTGCCGTCGACCTCCGTCGCCTGCGGCCGGGTGAGCTGCGCGCAGAGAGCCTTCGGCTGCTCGAACCGCAGGAGCGGCTTGCGGAACGACTCGCTCGCCACCAGCAGGTTGCCCACGAAGACGTGCCCCTCGCGCTGCGTCGACGTCGGGGCCGGTGCGGCGGGTGCCAGCCGAAGTGGTCGCCGACCGCGCTCCTCTCGTTGCGCTCGAAGGAGGCGACGGTGTCGACGAACGTGTTGTGGTAGACGCGCACGTTCGAGCTGTTGAGGACGCGGACGCCCTTGTCGCAGCCGACGAACACGTTGCCGGCGCACGATCGCGCCCTTCGAGATCTCGAAGAAGAAGCCGTCGAGCGCCCCCTCGACCCAGTTGTCCACGAAGACGCCGTCGCGGTTGCCGACGTCGTACCAGATGCCGTTCGAGTAGGGGTTGTCGATCACCAGGTTGTCGCGGCAGGTGACGCGGTGGGACTGGTTGAAGATCTTCACCGCGGCCGGGTAGTAGCCGGTGAGCTGCTCGACGTTGTTGCGGCGGAAGATGTTCCGCTCGAGCAGCACGTCGGAGGAGCCGATGACGTAGAAGCCCTCGGTCGCTGGTGTCGCTGATCAGCGAGTTGCGCAGCACGAGCCCGTCCCCGCGGAAGTAGCCGGCCACGCGGGAGCAGAAGGAGATGGTCACGTTCTCGAGCGTCGTGCCCACGACCTCCCGGCCGTACGTCCCCGGCTCGGCCGGGCCCACGGGGTCGTCGGTCGGCTCCTCGGACACGAGGGTCGCCGGCTTCTTCCCCTCGACGTCGATCGCGCGGTAGGCGTACTGCGTGAACGTGAGCCCGCGGATGGTCGGCCCCTTCTTGTCGGACGTCCTTGCCGTGGCAGGGGCCGCTCGTGCGGACGAGGGCGCTGTCGAAGGCGGTGATCTCGACCAGCCGGTTCGTGGGATCCGTGCCGATGTAGACCTGGCCGGCGTCGTAGTCGACGTAGAACGAGTGCTCGTCGAGCTCGCCCTCCCAGCCCGCCGACTTGCAGCAGCTCGCCGTCCACGAAGACCATGTCGTTGTTGAAGCGGTGGAGCGGCGTGCGCATGCCCTCGCGGGCGCGCTGCCACCAGCCGAGCGGCCGGGCCGGGAAGAGCGTCTTCCACGAGGTCCGCCACACCTTGCCGCGCAGGGCCTGCCACTCGGTCGCGACGCGGGTCCCCTTGAGGACCGGCCGCTCGTCGGCGTACGGCTGCAGCGTGATGCCCTGGTTGAGCCGCAGGCCGCCCGTGCGGTAGGTGCCGCCGCGCATCACGATCGCGTCGCCGCTCACGACCCGCTCGATCGCCGCCTCGAGGGTGGTGGGCTCGGCGAGCGTCGTGCCGGAGGCATCGGCCCTTCCGTCGGGAGCGACGTAGTAGACGTGCGCGGCCTCCGCCGGAAGCGGATAGGTCTGCGGGATCGGGCCGTAGGGCCCGCCCGAGGGCTGGGCTCGCCCCGGCCGCGGGCTGGCCGCGACGAGGAGCAGGAGGAAGCCACACACCGAAAAGAGCCGGATCGCGGGCGCCGGCTGGGAATCCATGTCGGGTCCTTTCGAGGGTTCGAGGTCGTTCCCGTCGCGCCGAACGGTACCACGAGAGCCTCCCCATCTGGCCTCAGTTGGGACATACTGCGCGCCGGTTGGCGGTCGTCTCACCCTTGGAGGTCTCGCCATGGCCCATCCGTACCAGGAGCCCGGCCGATCCGTCGAGGAGCGCGCGAGCGATCTCCTCGCCCGCATGACGCTCGAGGAGAAGACCGCGCAGATGCACGCGCTGTGGCTGATCCTCTCCGAGGACGGCCAGCACCGCCCGCGCCAGGACGACTTCACCGGAGGAACGGACCCGGCGGCCGTGAAGAAGGCCCTGGGCCACGGCCTGGGGCAGATCTCGCGCCCGCTCGGCAGCCACGGGGTCGACCCGCGCACCGGCGTCCGCGCCCTCAACCGGCTGCAGAAGTTCCTGCGCGAGGAGACCCGGCTCGGGATCCCCGCGCTGTCGCACGAGGAGTGCCTGGTGGGCCTGATGGCCCGCGGCGCGACCATGTTCCCCTCGGCTCTCGCCTACGGCGCGACCTGGAACCCGGACCTCATCGAGCGCGCGGCGCAGGCCATCGGGCGCGAGGCCCGCAGCGTCGGCTGCCACCAGGGGCTGGCGCCGGTCCTCGACGTCTCCCGCGACGTGCGCTGGGGCCGCACCGAGGAGACGCTGGGCGAGGACCCCTACCTGGTGGGCGTCCTGGGCACGCGCTTCGTCCGCGGCCTGCAGGGCGAGAAGCGCGACCTCCTCGCGACGCTCAAGCACTACGCGGGCCACTCCTGGAGCGAGGGGGCGCGCAACCACGGGCCGGTGCACCTGGGCTGGCGCGAGCTCAACGACGTCTTCCTGCTCCCGTTCGAGATGGCGGTGAAGCAGGCGCACGCCGGGTCCGTCATGCCGGCCTACCACGACATCGACAACGAGTCCTGCCACGCCTCGCGCCACCTCCTCACCGAGGTGCTCCGCGAGGAGTGGGGCTTCGACGGGCTGATCGTGGCCGACTACATCGGCATCAGCCTCCTGTACCAGCACCACAACCTCGCCCGGGATCGCGCCGAGGCGGCGGCGATGGCCTTCAATGCCGGGCTCGACATCGAGCTGCCGGCGGACGACTGCGCCTCGCACCTGGGCGAGGCGGTCCGGCGCGGCCTCATCTCGATGGAGACGATCGACGCGATCGTGAGGCGGATCCTCACCGAGAAGCTCCGCCTCGGCCTGTTCGAGAGGCCGTACGCCGACGAGGGGGCCATCGAGCTGCAGGCGCCGGCCACCGTCGCGCTGGCCCGCGAGGTGGCGCGCCAGGCGGTGGTGGTGCTCGAGAACGACGGCGTCCTGCCCCTCGATCCCGGGCGGGGCCAGCGCATCGCCGTGATCGGTCCGACCGCCGACGACCCGCTGGCGCTCCTGTGCGGCTACAGCTTCCCGGTGCACCTCATCCTGAACGACGCGGGCGAGGCCGCCGCCCAGGTCGTGACCCCGAGGGCCGCGTTCGAGAGCGTCTTCGGCGCCGAGCGGGTCGCCTACGCCCAGGGCTGCTTCATCATCGAGGAGCGCAAGTACGGCTCCCCGGTGTTCCCGGGCGACGTCGAGAAGAGCACGACGCTCGACCAGGCGTCGCCGGTCTCGCGCCGGACCGATCTCATCCCCGCGGCGGTGGCGTGCGCGCAGGCGGCGGACGTCGCCGTGGTGTGCGTCGGGGACCTGGCGGGCCTCTTCCAGACCGGCACCGTGGGCGAGGGCTCCGACGCCGATTCGCTCGACCTGCCGGGCGTCCAGCAGCAGCTCCTCGAGGCGGTGGTCGCGACCGGAAAGCCGGTGGTGGTCGTGCTCACGAGCGGCCGCCCGTACAACCTGGGCGGGCTGGAGGACGAAGGTCGCCGCGTTCGTGATGGCCTTCGCGGGCGGCCAGGAGGGAGGCCCCGCGCTCGTCGACGTGCTGACCGGCAAGGTCGAGCCCTCGGGCCGGCTCTCCGTCTCCGTGCCGAAGAACGTCGGCGCCGTTCCGTACTACTACAACCACAAGATGAAGAGCGCCGGCACGCCGATCGCGCTGCACTTCGGCAGCCGCTACCCGTTCGGCCACGGCCATCGGCTACACGCAGTTCGAGTTCGCCGACCTGGCGCTGGACGCGCCGGAGGTGGACGCCGGCACCGGCGAGATCCGCCTCCGCTTCACCGTGCGCAACACCGGATCGCGCGCGGGTGTGGCGGTGCCGCAGCTCTACGTGCGGGACCTCCTCGCCTCGGTGGTGCGGCCGGTCAAGGAGCTCAAGGCCTTCGGCCGGGTCGAGCTGCGGGCGGGCGAGTCGGCGCGGGTCGCCTTCGAGGTGCCGACCGACATGCTCTGCTTCACCGGCATCGAGGGTCGGCGCATCGTCGAGCCCGGGGAGTTCGAGCTGCAGGTGGGCGCCTCGAGCGCGGACATCCGCCTGCGCGCCCTCGTCAGGCTGACGGGCGCCGTGCACACGCTCGGCCGGCGAGTGGCGGATGGAGAGCCGCTGCCGGGTCGAGCGCTGACGAGACCCCCTCCACGCTGGTAGACCTCGGGTTCTGGGGGAGCCCGCCTCGAAGCCGGGTAGACTGCTGAGGATGACCGAAGACCGAGGATCGCCCGCGCGCGCCCTGGGGTGCCGTGTGCCCGGGCCGGACGACCTGCACCGCCTGCGCGAGCTCCTGGAGGCGGTGGCCAGCGACCGCTCGCTGCTCGCCCAGCTGCCCGAAGAGGAGCGACGGCGGCTCCTCGTGGCCGCCGGGCGGGCGGTCCACCCCGAGACGGACCAGAAGCGCCGTCTCGTGAAGGCGTTCCGCAAGGCGAAGCGCCGCCGGGTCGAGGCGCACGACCGGTCGCTTCTCGCCGAGACGGGCATCCGGGCCGCGCGCGAGTCGGAGGTGTTCGTCCCGGCGCCGCCGCGGCTCGACCCCGGGGCTCCCGAGCGCCCGCGCGAGGTCCTGAACCCGAAGTCGTGCTACGTCTGCAAGGCCCGGTATCGGCGCCTCCACCCCTTCTACGACGCTCTGTGCCCCGCCTGCGCGGAGCTCAACTACGAGAAGCGCGTTCAGACGGCCGACCTCCGGGGACGCGTGGCGCTCGTCACGGGAGCGCGGGTCAAGATCGGCTACCAGGCGGCGCTGAAGCTCCTGCGCGCCGGAGCGACGGTCGTCGCCACGACCCGCTTCCCGCACGACGCCGCCCGGCGCTACGCGAGCGAGCCGGACTGCGCTCAGTGGAGCCCGCGGCTGCAGGTCCACGGGCTGGACCTGCGCCACTCGCCGAGTGTCGAGATCTTCTGCAGCGAGGTCTGCCGTCGGCTCGAGCGCCTCGACCTGCTCGTCAACAACGCATGCCAGACCGTACGCCGCCCCCCGGGCTTCTACGAGCACATGCTCGACTTCGAGGAACGCCCGGTCGAGGCCCTGCCGCCGGAGGTGCGGCCGCTCGTCCGGTCACACCACGAGTGCGTCCGGCTCCTCGACAGCGTCTGCGCGCCGGCGGCGGGGGCTTCGGGCGAGAGCCTCGGAGATCTCGTGGCCTGGCGGGGCGGGGGAGCCGGGCTCGGGCTGCGCCATTCGGCGCGTCTGTCGCAGGTGCGCTTCGGCTTCGACGAGGGCGCGCGGCGCGAGGATCTCTTTCCCGCCGGCGCCAGGGATGCCGACCTCCAGCAGGTCGATCTCCGGGCGCTGAACTCCTGGCGCCTCACCCTCGCCGAGGTTCCTGCCCCCGAGATGATCGAGGTCCAGCTCGTGAACGCCGTGGCCCCCTTCATCCTCTGCGCCCGGCTGAAGCCGCTCATGCTCCGCGCGCCGGGGCGCGACAAGCACGTCGTCAACGTCTCCGCGATGGAGGGCGTCTTCTCCCGCGGGACGAAGACCGACCGTCACCCGCACACGAACATGGCGAAGGCGGCCCTCAACATGCTCACCCTCACATCGGCCCGCGATTACGTGCGCGACGGGATCCACATGAACGCCGTGGACACCGGCTGGATCACCGACGAGGATCCCTTCGTCCACGCGACCCGCAAGCGCGACGAGCTCGGCTTCCAGCCCCCGCTCGACGTGGTGGACGGCGCGGCCCGGGTCCTCGACCCCTTCCTCTCCGGCCTCAACACCGGCCGGCACGCGTACGGCAGGTTCTTCAAGGACTACGCGCCGTCGGCCTGGTGAGAAGCAGCGCGAACGAGCCGCCGGCCGCCCCCGTCCGGGTTCATAATCAGGTGGCGTCACGAAGGGAGGGTTTCATGATCGCGAAAGCGAAGGTCCCGACCCGGCCCGCCCCCGCGCGTGCGAGCAAGGGCGTAACTCTCGTGGCCACGGTCCGCGGCGCGCGCGAGGTGGCGGCCACGGGCGACTTCACGCGCTGGTCGGCCGAGGGCGTCCGCCTCAAGAGCCGGCCCGACGGTACGTGGGCGGCGACGCTGCAGCTCGCGCCCGGCGAGTACCAGTACCGTCTGCGGGTGGACGGCCGCTGGGAGAACAACCCGGCCGCGGAGCGCCGCGCCGCGAACGCGTTCGGCTCGGAGAACGACATCCTGGTCGTGCCGTAGCCGGGCCTAGCCGATCGCCCGCGCGATGCCGAAGGCCGCGGCCGCGGCGAGCCCTCCGATGAGCGCGGTCTGGAGGGCGCTGCGCACCGGGCGCGCTCCGGTGTAGTGGCCCTTGACGTAGCCGAAGAGCGTCAGGGCGACGAGGGTGACGACCACCGAGAGGAAGAGGGCCGCCCGGGCGGTCGACAGGACCAGGTAGGGCGCCAGGGGGATGAAGCCCCCGGCGATGTAGGCCCCGGCGATCGTGAGCGCGCTCGTGAGGGCCCGCCGGGGATCCGGCTTCTCGAGGCCGAGCTCGAAGCGCATCATGAAGTCGATCCAGGCCTCGGGACGCTTCCGCAGCGCCGCCACCACGGGGCTGCTCTCCTCCGCGGTCAGCCCGTACGTCCGGAGGACCTCGGTCACCTCGTCGGCTTCGATCGCGGGCTTCTCCCGTACCTCCGTCGCCTCGCGCACGCGCTCGCTCGCGTAGTGCTCGGCGTCGCTGCGGGCCGCGAGGTAGCCACCGAGGCCCATGGCGATGGAGCCGGCGGCGATCTCGGCGAGCCCCGCGGTGACGATGATGCCGGTGGAGCTCACCGCACCCGAGAGCCCGGCCGCCAGCGCGAACGGAACGGTCAGGCCGTCCGACATCCCGATGACGACGTCGCGCACCCGCTCACCCGCGGTGAAGTGCCGCTCGACGTGGGGTGTCTGTGGCATCTCTCTCCTCCATCGCCCCGACCGGGGCGGGGACTATACCGCTCGTCGGCATGTGCGCAAAGGCCTTCTTCCGCGCGTAGACTGAGGCCCGTGCTCGACCCGGGCTTCGTCGCCGACTGCCCCTATCTGCCCGAGGCCATGCTGTTCGACGAGATCGTAGAGCTCGACCGGGAGGCCGGCCGCGTCGTGGCGCGCATGCCGACCCACGACCGGTTGCCGCTGACCGACCTTCAGCGCGTTCACCCCGTGCGGCACCCTCGGCACGTCTCGGGTGCGCTCATGGTCCACGTCACCGCCATGCTGGGGTTCGCGCACGCGTACTTCGTGCTAGGTCTGCGTCACGCCGACGGCTGGATCGGGTACGGGACGCACGTCCACGCCGCCCGCTACGGGGCCCTCGCCACGGTCGGGCCGCCGCTCCTCCTGGAGTGCCGCGCGACGCGGGTGCGACGGATCCGCGGCAGCGTGTACGTCCGGTATGCGTTCCGTTTCGAGCAGGAAGGCGCGCTCGTCTACGAGAGCGACCAGGGCGCCGTGTGGCGCCGCGAAGTTGCGTCCGCCGCGGTGGCGAACCTGCCGTAGACCCGGGGCCCCCTCCGGTCAGCGGGGAGGTCTCGCGAACGCGAGCGGCAGGAGTCAGCTCGCGACGGCGGCCGGGGCGTCCTTCCTGAACCGCAGCGTCTCGCCGTCGGGCTCGACGAGGACGGTGTCGCCCTCGCCGAAGCGGCCGGCCAGCACCTCGACCGCCAGCGGGTTCTCGATCATGCGCTGGATCGTCCGCTTGAGCGGGCGGGCGCCGAAGACCGGGTCGTAGCCCCGCTCGGCCAGCATCGCCTTCGCCTCCGGGGTGACCTCGAGCTGGAGCTTCCGCTCGGCGAGCCGCTTGCGCAGGTCCTGAGCTGGATCTCGACGATCTTCTCGATCTCCCCCTTGCCGAGGGACTTGAAGATGACCGTCTCGTCGACGCGGTTCAGGAACTCCGGCCGGAAGGTGTGGCGCAGGACGTCCATCAGCTTGTCCTTCAGCCGCTCGTCGTCCTCGCCCCGGCGCGACGACTCCTGGATGAGGTCGGAGCCGACGTTCGACGTCATGATCACGACGGTGTTGCGGAAGTCGACGGTGCGGCCCTTGCCGTCGGTGAGCCGCCCGTCGTCGAGCACCTGAAGGAGCGCGTTGAAGACGTCGGGGTGCGCCTTCTCGATCTCGTCGAAGAGGATGACGGCGTACGGGCGGCGGCGGACGGCCTCGGTGAGCTGGCCGCCCTCGTCGTAGCCGACGTAGCCCGGGGGCGCGCCGACCAGGCGGGCCACGGTGTGCTTCTCCATGTACTCCGACATGTCGAGGCGCACGAGCGCGTGCTCGTCGTTGAACAGGAACTCGGCGAGGGCGCGGGCGAGCTCGGTCTTGCCGACGCCGGTCGGGCCCATGAAGAGGAAGGAGCCCGATCGGCCGGCGCGGGTCGCCGAGGCCGGCCCGGGCGCGGCGGACGGCGTTCGCCACGAGGAGGAGCGCCTCGTCCTGGCCCACCACGCGCTCGCGCAGGCGGTCCTCGACGTGGAGCAGCTTCTGCATCTCGCCCTCGAGGAGGCGCGAGACGGGGATGCCCGTCCACTTGGCGACCACCTCGGCCACGTCCTCGGCGTCCACCTCCTCCTTGAGCATCTTCTGCTTCGACTGGAGCTCGGCGAGCTTCTTGTTCTCGTCCACGAGCTGCTTCTCGAGCTGGGGGAGCGTCCCGTACTGCAGCTCCGAGGCCTTGGCGAGGTCGCCCTTGCGGGTCACCGCGTCGATCTGGAAGCGCGCCTGCTCGATCTGCTCCTTCGTCGAGCGGATCTTCTGGATCGCCGCCTTCTCCTGCTGCCAGTGCGCCTTCATGCCGGCCGAGGTCTCGCGCAGCTCCGCGATCTCCTTCTCGACCTTCGCGAGCCGCTCCTTCGAGGCCTTGTCGGACTCCTTCTTGAGCGCCTGGCGCTCGATCTCGAGCTGGATGAGCTTCCTCTCCACCTGGTCGATCTCGGTCGGCATCGAGTCGATCTCGATGCGCAGGCGCGAGGCCGCCTCGTCCACGAGGTCGATGGCCTTGTCGGGCAGGAAGCGGTCGGCGATGTAGCGGCTCGAGAGCGTGGCCGCGGCCACGAGGGCGGAGTCCTGGATGCGCACGCCGTGGTGCACCTCGTAGCGCTCCTTGAGGCCGCGCAGGATGCCGATCGTGTCCTCGACGGAGGGCTCGCCCACGTAGACGGGCTGGAAGCGCCGCTCGAGGGCGGCGTCCTTCTCGATGTGCTTCTGGTACTCGTTGAGGGTGGTGGCGCCCACGCAGCGCAGCTCGCCGCGCGCGAGCATGGGCTTGAGCATGTTCGAGGCGTCCATCGCGCCCTCGGCCGCGCCGGCGCCCACGACCGTGTGGAGCTCGTCGATGAAGAGGACGACCTCGCCCTCGGACTCCGTCACTTCCTTGAGGACGGCCTTCAGGCGGTCCTCGAACTCGCCGCGGTACTTGGCGCCGGCGATGAGCGCGCCGAGGTCGAGGGCGATCACGCGCTTGTTCTTGAGCGACTCGGGGATGTCGCCCTTCACGATCCGCTGGGCGAGGCCCTCGACGATCGCGGTCTTGCCGACGCCCGGCTCGCCGATGAGGACGGGGTTGTTCTTGGTGCGGCGGGAGAGGACCTGGACGACGCGGCGCACCTCGTCGTCGCGGCCGATCACGGGGTCGAGCTTGCCCTTGCGGGCGAGCTCGGTCAGGTCGCGGCCGTACTTCTCGAGGGCCTGGTAGCGGTCCTCGGCGTTCGGGTCGTCCACGCGCTGGTTGCCGCGGATGTCCTTCAGCACCTTGAGGAGCGCGTCGCGGGTGGCCCCCGCGCGCTTCAAGGCCTCGGCGGCGGGCGTCTTGCCGTCGACGAGCGCCAGCAGCAGGTGCTCGGTGGAGACGTACTGGTCCTTGAGGGCCTCCGCCTCGCGCAGGGCCTGCTTCAGGGTGCCGTCGAGCTTCGGCGAGACGTGCGTGGCCGCGCCCTGCGTCCTCGGCAGGGAGGCGAGGCTCTTCTCGACGTCGGCCGCGAGGCCGCCCGCGTTCACCCCCAGCTTGCCGAGGGCCGAGGGGACGACGCCCCCCTCCTGCTCGAGGAGCGCCTTCAGGAGGTGCTCGGTCGTCACCTCCGGGTGGTCGCTCTTCTCCGCCAGGGTCTGGGCGGTCGTCAGGGCCTCCTGGGCCTTCACCGTGAACTGATCGAGACGCATGGCTCCGCTCCAAGATAGGACATTAGCCTCATTGTCAAGTAACTTGAGCACAAGGTAATCTTGGGATTGGTAACCCCAGGGGGTTGGGGGGATGGAGCCCCCCCATCTAAGAAAGCAGGGGAACCTGCAGCCACGTCCCTGGGGCCTTCGGGGTCCCCGAGAGCCCTCCCGGGAGGCTCAGCCCCCGCCTCCCGGTCTCGCGGAACCGGCTCAGCGGAAGAACACCAGCGTCACCAGCACGAAGACCGGGACGAGCACGGCGCCGCTGTAGAGCATGTAGCCGCCGAAGCTCGGCATCTTCACCCCCCGCTCCTCGGCGATCGAGCGGACCATGAAGTTCGGCCCGTTGCCGATGTAGCGTGTTCGCGCCCATGAACACCGCGCCGAGGCTGATCGCCGCCAGGATCGCGCTGCGGCACGCCCACCACGTCGGCGGGGAGCCCGAGGCCCTGGGCGAGGGCCAGGAAGGTCAGGTAGGTGGGCGCGTTGTCGAGGAAGGACGACTGAGCGCCCCGGTCGCCCAGAAGAACTGCCACGGCTCGCGGACGCCGAGCTCGGCGCCCCGCGCGCGCAGGAGGTCGAGCGCCGGGCAGCATCGTCACGAAGATGCCGGCGAAGAGCGCCGCCACCTCGAGGATCGGGTGGAAGGTGAAGCGGTTGGCCTTCCGGAGCGCGGGGTCGGTGCGCGCGTAGGACAGCAGCGGCCAGCGCGACGATCACCACCTCGCGCCAGGGCGCCTCCAGGAAGGCCACCGCGGCGAGGACGCCGGCCAGCAGGACGAGGTTCTCCTTTCCGGCGATCCGCAGCGCGCCGCACCTCGTAGAAGTCGCGCTGCAGGTCCGCCTGCGCCTCGCGGGCGTGGGCCCGGCGGTCCCAGAGGACGTAGACGGCCAGGACCAGGCCCATCGTGAAGAGCCACGGCACGAACAGCCGGAGCGTCCAGGTGAACGGCACGCCCAGCAGGTAGCCGAGGAAGAGCGGCGGGTCGCCGAGCGGCGTCAGGCAGCCGCCGATGTTCGAGACGAGGAAGATGAAGAAGACGACGGTGTGCGCGACGTGCTTCCGCTCGCGGTTCGTCTGCAGCAGGGGCCGGATGAGGAGCATCGAGGCGCCCGTCGTCCCGACGAATGACGCGAGAAGCGCCCCGGCGCCCAGGAAGGCGGCGTTCGTCCGGGGCGTCGCCTCGAGGTCGCCCTCGAGCAGGATGCCGCCCGAGATCACGAAGAGGCCGCCCAGGAGCACGATGAACGACACGTAGTCCCCGGCCGCGTGGACGAGCGCCTGCGGGTGGGCGCGCAGGTAGAGGACGAGTACGGGCGCGCCCAGCAGGGCGGCGACTCCCGAGCTTGCGCAGGTTGGACTCCCAGAAGCGCGGCGCGGCCAGGGGCAGGATGGCGATCGACAGGAGCAGGCCCGACGAAGGGCAGCGCCCAGGCGAGCGACGGGACGAAGGCCTCGCTGTGCATGCGAGGCGCAAGTCTATCCCGAGTCGGCGACGGCATGAAGGTGAGCCGATTCAGGACCTGGCCCGCGTGGGGCCTCCGGGGAGTCAAGCGGCGCGAGCGAGCCACGCGTCGAGAGCGGCCCGCTGCTCGGCGGATTCCGTCCACCGCAGGCCGCACTCGACGACGCCTTCACCGGCGCGGAGCCAGGCGACGCACGCCGAGGAGGCCACGGTCGGCGCTCCGCGATCGAAGCAGATGCGCACGGCGACCTCGTCCTCCCGGCCGAAGGTCGGCGACTCCGCGAGACGCACGCAGAGCCCCTCCGCGGTGACCGCGTCCGCCTCCCCGCGGGCGATCTCTCCCTTGCCGTCCTCGATCCACACCATCATGGTCTGCTCCGGCATGGGGCACCCCCTCCCGGATGGCACGCTCACCCTTCCGGGGGCGAGCCCCCTTCCGGATGGCCCGCCGCCTGCTGCAACATCCTGCAGGCTCCGTGCCGCATCGGTCTGACTGCTCACAAACCCAGAAGCCCTGGACAGATAGGAGCACCGATGCGCGTCGCCCCCTCCACACGGAAGCAGCCAGGCGTTACCCCTCGTAACGAAACGCCGCGCCTCCAGCGCGCTTTCCCTGTGCCCCGGTAGAATGCGCCTCCGGCGGGGAGAGAGATGGCGCACTACGACGTCGTGGTCCTGGGCTGCGGCCCGGGAGGAGAGCGGGCGGCCATCCAGGCGGCGCGCGCGGGCAAGACCGTCGCCGTGGTCGAGCGCGCCCACGTCGTCGGTGGCAACCGCGTGAACTGGGGCACGATCCCCTCGAAGACGCTGCGCGAGAGCGCGGTCTTCTTCTACCAGCTCACCCGCAACCGGCTCCACGGGATCCGCTACGAGGTCGGCCCGGAGCTGACCGTGGCCGACTTCATGTACCGCGAGCGGGCGGTCGTGCAGCGGGAGCTCGAGCTCATCAACGAGTCGCTCGGGCGCTACGCCGTCGAGGTGATCCAGGGCCACGCGCGCTTCGCCGTCTCCCCACGCGGTCGCGGTCACGCCCCCGGACGGCGCCGAGATGCGCACTCTCACCGCCGACTTCTTCGTCATCGCCACCGGCTCGCGCCCGAACCGGCCCGACGACGTGCCCTTCGACGGCGAGACCGTCTTCGACTCGGAGACGATCCTGCAGCTGCCCCGCATGCCGAAGACGATGACGGTGCTCGGGGCCGGGGTCGTCGGGATCGAGTACGCGAGCATCTTCGCCGCCCTCGGCATCGCGGTCACCCTGGTCGACACGCGCGACCGGCTGCTGCCGTACCTCGACCGCGAGATCGTGGACGCGCTCGTGGTCGAGCTCACCCGGCTGGGAGTGACGATCGTCCACTCGGATCGCTACGCCCGCGTCCAGCGGACGTCGGGGAGCCCGCCCCGCGTCGCCTGCGAGACGCAGGCCGGACGGCGCCTGGAATCCGACGTGCTGCTCTACTGCGTCGGCCGCGACGGCAACACGAACGACATCGGCCTCGGCACGCTCGGGATCAAGCCCGGGGAAGTACGGACTCCTCGAGGTGAACGAGAACTACCAGACGAGCCACCCCCACATCTACGCGGTGGGCGACGTCATCGGCTACCCCGCTCTCGCCAGCACCTCGATGGAGCAGGGGCGGCAGGCCATCCGCCACGCCCTCGGCATCCCGGGGCCCAAGGGACGGACCGAGGTGCTGCCCTTCGCCGTCTACTCGATCCCCGAGGTCGCCTACATCGGCGAGACGGAGGAGTCGCTCGTCCGGAAGGGGACCGACTACGTGGCGGGCCGCGGCAACTACGAGATGAACCCGCGCGGCCAGATCCTCGGCGAGTCCGGGGGGATGCTGAAGCTCCTCTTCGAGCGGCCCGCGCTGAAGCTGGCCGGCGCGCACGTGGTGGGCAGCGCGGCGAGCGAGATCATCCACGTCGGCCAGGCGTTCCTGCGCGCGGGTGCCACCGCCAACGACATCGCCGAGACGCTCTACAACTACCCGACGCTTTCCGACATGTACCGCCACGCCGCGCTCAAGGCGCTCGCCGAGGACCGCCGGCGGGCCTGAGGCCGGAGGGAAAGGCGCCGCTCAGCGGGAGGGCCCGGCCTCGTAGCCCGGCCCGCGCAGGGCGCACCCGGGCCTCGCGGAGGTGATCCGGCCGTCGTCGACCACGAGCTGGCCGTTGACGGCCACGTAGGGGATGCCCTCGCTGTAGCGCAGGGGGTCGGCGTAGGTCGCCCTCTCCCGCACCGTCTCCGGGTCGAAGGCGACGACGTCCGCCGCCATGCCCGCCCGCAGGAGGCCCCGATCCCGGAGGCGCGTGCGCGCCGCGGGGAGCGACGTCATCTTGCGGATCGCCTCCTCGAGCCCGAGGACCTTCTCGTCCCGCACGTAGTGGCCCAGGATGCGCGCCGCCGAGCCGAAGGCGCGGGGGTGGGCCTTCTGCCGCGAGAGGATCCCGTCCTCCGCCCGGGCCTCGGAGTCGGTGCAGAACGAGACGAGCGGGTGGCGGAGCGCCGCCCGCACGTCGTCCTCGCTCATCCCGAAGGTGACCCGCGCCGTGTTGCCGCGGTCGGCCACCACGACGTCCAGGAGCGCGTCGACGGGGTAAGCACCGCGCTCCTTCGCGATCTGCTCGATGGTGAGGCCCTCGTACTTCCTGAGCCCGGGGTCGAGCACGCTGGTCACGAGGATGCGCGACGCACCCGCGGGCCAGTCGGCGTTCTCGGGCAGCGCGAGGAAGTCGGCGCGCGCCCGGGCCCGCGTGGCGGGGTCGGTGAGGCGGCCCACCATGCGGTCGGCCCCGCCCTCGCGCACCCAGACGGGAAGGCTGGCGTCGAGGTTGTTCGAGCTGGCCGCCCACGGGTACTGGTCGGCGCTCACGTCCAGGCCCTCGGCCCGCGCCGCCTCGATCCGCCGCAGCAGCTCCGGCATCCGGCCCCAGCTGCGCTTTCCCGACGCCTTGAGGTGGTAGATCTCCGCCGGGATGCGGGCCTCGCGGGCGATCCGGAAGACCTCGTCCATGCTGGCGTCGAGGCCGACCGACCCGTCGTCGCCCTCGTCCCGCTGGTGCGTGATGTAGGTCCCGCCGTAGCGGGCGGCGACGGTGGCGAGGGCGATCAGCTCCTCGGTCGAGGCGAAGTGGTCGGGGACGTAGATGAGCGAGCTGGAGAGGCCGAGGGCCCCTTCTTCCATCGCCTGGGCCACCGCGGCCTTCATCGCGTCGAGCTCCGCCGCCGTCGCCGGCCGGTCGTCGAGACCGACGACGAGGTTGCGGACGCCGCCCGCCCCGACGAACGTCCCCAGGTTCACCGCCGAGCCGCGACGCTCCAGCTCCTGGAAGTAGCCCGCGAGCGTCGTGAACGTCGGCGTGTAGCCGTAGTGCTCGTAGGCGACCCTGCCCGCCTCGAGCATGCGCGCGTTCATGGGTGCGATCGAGCTGCCCTCTCCGGTGATCTCGGTCGTGATGCCCTGGGTGATCTTGCTCGCGGCGCGGCCGTCGACCAGCACGCTGTACTCCGACTGGCCCATCATGTCGATGAAGCCGGGCGCCACCACCAGCCGGCCCGCGTCGATGCGGCGGCGGGCGGTGGCCCGCGGCAGGAAGCCCACGGCCGCGATGCGGTCGCCGACGACGCACACGTCGGCCCGGAACCAGGGCGCTCCCGTTCCGTCGACGACCCGGCCGCCGGCGAACAGGAGGTCGCAGACCGGCCCTTCTTCGGCGATGGCCGTGCCGGAGGCGATGGCGACGGCGAGCGCGAGTAGCGAGGTAGCGGGGCGTCGAGAGCGGCTCATGGCGGCCTCCTGGCTCGAGATCGGAGCGTCGCGCCGGACG
Source organism: uncultured Acidobacteriota bacterium (assembly GCA_963697835.1). Lineage (GTDB taxonomy): Bacteria > Acidobacteriota > Vicinamibacteria > Fen-336 > Fen-336 > DATBSL01. The sequence continues at coordinate 461,171 of CAVOPG010000007.1, forward strand.
GACGCTACTCCAGCCGGCGCAGCACGAAGCACTTCAGGTAGTACGTCTCGGGCACGCCGAGGACGACCGGGTGGTCGCGGGCCTGACGGCGCTTCTCGACGACGGTGACGGTCGGCCCGCGCGTCCACCGCGGCGTCCGCCAGGATCGCCTCGAAGTCCTCCTCGTGGATGTGGTACGAGCACGAGCACGTCACGAGGCAGCCGCCCGGCTTCAGGATCTTCAGGGCCCGGAGGTTGATCTCCTTGTAGCCCTCGCGCCGCCTTCTCCGCCGCGTCCTTGCTCTTGGCGAAGGCGGGCGGGTCGAGGATCACGGTGTCGAAGCGCTCGCCCCGCTGGTCGAGGTCGTGCAGGAGATCGAACACGTTGGCGTCGCGCACCGTCACGTTCCCGAGGCCGTTCCGGGCGGCGTTCGCCTTCACGCGCTCGAGCGACTCGGCCGAGAGGTCCACCGCCGTCACCTCGTCCGCCTGGCGGGCCACCTGGAGCGCGAAGCCGCCGTCGTAGGCGAAGCAGTCGAGGACGCGGCCCCGGGCGTACTGGCGCGCGGCGAGGTGGTTCTCGCGCTGGTCGAGGAAGAGGCCGGTCTTCTGCCCCTTCCGCAGGTCCACCCGGAACCGCACGTCCCCCTCGGACACCTCGACCGCGTCCGGCACCTCGCCGTGGAGGACCGAGACCGATCTGCTCCAGCCCCTCGAGCGTCCGCACTCGCGGGTCGTTTCGCTCCACGATGCCCTTCGGCTTCAGCAGGTCCACGAGCGCGGCCACGATCTCCGCCTTCGCCCGCTCCGTCCCCTGCGACAGCGTCTGGATCGACAGGTAGTCGCCGTAGCGGTCCACCACGAGCGACGGCAGGCCGTCGCCCTCGCCGTGGACGACGCGGTAAGCCTCCGCTCCCGCGGCCACCGTCTCGCGCCAGCGAAGCGCCCGCTCGATCCGGTCGCGGAGGAAGCCCTCGGCCAGCGTTTCGCCCCGCTCGATCATGCGGAGCCGGATCTCGGAGCGGGACGACCAGAAGGCGAAGCCGAGCGGCGTTCCCCGCACGTCGGCGACGCGCACGACGGCACCGGGGCTCGCCCCGCCGTCCTTCACGACGTCGGATCGGAAGATCCACGGGTGGCCGCGCTCGACACGGTCCTGGCCCTTGCGGCTGACGACGACCGGCCCCTCGACGTTCATCGGCGGCCCAGCATACACTCGGAGCCGCCGGCGGCCACGCCGACCGTTCAGTAGCCCGCGGTCTTGTCCACCACTCCCCGCACGGCCTCGCCCTGGCGGAAGAGCTCGAGGTTGCGGAGGAAGACCCGCATCGCTTCGTCGATCCAGCCAGGCACGTGGTCGGCACAGTGCGGGGACAGGAGCACGTTGGGCAGGCGCCAGAGCGGGCTCTCCGCCGGCAGCGGCTCGGTCTCGAACACGTCGAGCGCGGCACCCCGGATCCGACCGTGCTCGAGGGCCTCGACGAGCGCCGGCTCGTCCACCACGGGCCCTCTCCCCACATTGACGAGCACGGCCGTCGTCTTCATCGCGGCAATCGCGTCCCTCCCGACGATGCCGCGCGTCGCGGCGGTGAGCGGCGCCGACACGACGACGTCATCCGCGCGCGCCATCAAGTCGAGGAGGCGCGACGACGGAAGGGTTTCGGTCACGAGCGAGTCCTTCCGCGAGAGCTCCGGCCGTTGGCGCAGGGCCAGGACCTCCACTCCGAGCGGCCGGAGTCTCGCCGCCACCGCCCGGCCGATGTCGCCGTAGCCCACGATCCCGACGGTGCGCCCCTCCAGCCTCTCCATGTCGAACGCCTTCCACGCGCCCGCGGACTGCTGTGCCACGAGCCGCCGCAGGTCCTTGGCGAAGAAGAGGAGCGACGCGAGGACGAACTCGGCCAGCGCCGGGCTGAACGCGCCCCGTCCGTTGGTGAGGACGGCCGGGTGCGCGACGACCTCCGGCACGAGCACCCGGTCGAGACCGGCGGAGCGCGCGTGGATCCACCGGAGGCGGGGGGCTTTCTGCAGGGCCGCGACGATCCGGGTCGGCCCGGACCAGCAGTCGAGGAGCGCGTCCGGCGGGGGCGCCTCGGCGAACGCCTCCTTTTCCCAACCCACCACGAACCGGACGCCCTCGGGCGGCGGCTCGAGCAGGTGGAGGCCGCCGTCGTCCGGGCGGGCGAGGACCCAAACGACCAGCGTTGAGCTCATGCGGGCGGGACGTTAGCACGACACGCCGACCCGTGTGTCCCGCCCGGATCGCACGAAACGCCGGGCGGCACGGTGGTGGGCACCGGGGGGCGGGAGCGCTGGTAGGGGTCACTCGAGCCGCAGGACGCTCGCGGGGTCGGTGCGCAGCGCGCGCCGGGCGGGGACGGCGGAGGCGAGCAGGCCCATGAGAACCGCGGCCGCGACGCTCGCGGCGAGGGTGCGCGGGTCTAGAGGACTCACCCCATGGAGCAAGCCGCGGACGAGGCCGGCCGCGACCAGCGCGCCGGGGAGACCGACCACCGCCCCGGCCACGGCCAGGGCGAGGCCCTGCCGCAGGACGAGGCCGAGCACGTCCGCCGGTCGGGCGCCGAGCGACAGGCGGACTCCGAACTCGCGGGTCCTTCGCCCGGCGAGGAGCGACACCGCGGCGTAGAGGCCGGCGAGGGCGAGGAGAACGCCGAGGGTCGAGAGGCCGGTGCCGAGCACGGCCAGCATCCAGTCCTCGTGCAGGGCTTCGGCCATGTGCCGGTGAAGCGTGGTCGTGGTGAGGACCTCGGCCCCCGGGCAGGTTTCGTGCACGAGGGCCCGGACCGCCGCCGCGAGCGCCGTGGGCTCTCCTGCCGTCTCCACGAGGAAGGCCGTGTCGCTCGACGGTCGCCGCGCGTAGGTGAGGTACACGAACGGTTCGGGGACCTCGTGGACGCGCTCGACCGGGGCGTCCTCGACGACGCCGACGATCTCGTGGTCCTCGCCGGCCACGCGCAGGTGCTGCCCGACCGCCGGCACGGAGGGGAAGACCGCGCGGGCGAGGGCGTCGCTCACCACCACGACCGGCGCCGTCTTCGAGTGCTCCCCGGGCGCGAAGAAGCGCCCGGCCTTCACGCGCGGGCCGAGGGTCTCGGCGTATCCGGGGCCCACCTGGTTGTAGCGTACGTTCCTCGTCGCGTCGCCCCGACCCGGAAGGGCCATGGGCAGCGTCGCCCCGCCGCCGTACCCCGCCATCGGCAGGCGCCGCACGTAGGTCGCGCTTCGGACGCCGGGCAGCCCGAGCGCCCGCTCCCGCAGGGCAGAGAGCGCGGTCGTCCAGCGTCCGAGGTCGCCCACCTCGTCGCCCATCGAGAGCTGCAGGACGAGGACCGGCCTCTCGCCGTCGAAGCCGCGGGAGGCCGTGCGCGAGGCGGCGAAGCTCCCGAGCAGGAGGCCCGCGGTGTTCAGCGAGACGACCGCGAGCGCGACCTGGAGGGTCACTAAAGCGGTGGGCAGGGCGGAGAGGCGGCGGGGGCTCGGCGCCTCGCCGGTCACCCGGAGCGACGGCGCGATCGCGATGCGGGAGGCCCGGAGCGCGGGCACGACACCTCCGACGAGCGTCGCGAGGGCGGCGAGCAGGCCGGCGACCACGAGAGCCCGGTCGTCGAGGCGAACGCCGTAGTCGGTGGCAAGGGGGCTCGGCGGCAGGAGCGCCGGGGCCGCCCGCACCAGGGCCTGGGCCAGGAGCAGGCCCGCCCCCGCCCCGGCGAGCGCGAGGAGCGCGGACTCCGCCAGGACCTGCCGTACGATGCGGGCCCGGCTCGCGCCGAGGGCCTGCCTCATCCCCATCTCGGTCCGCCGGGCGTCGGCGAGGCCGACGAGCAGGGTCGAGGCGTTGGCGCCGGCGATGACCAGCACGAGAAGGACGCCCGCGGCGAGGAGCAGGACGAGCGGGTCGGCGCGGCCGCTGAGCTCGTCGGCGCGCTGCGCGTGCAGGGTGCGACCGCGGCTCGCCTCCGGGAACGCGGTCGTCCAGCGCGAGCCCAGGAGCGCCAGATCGGAGGCCGCCTGCGCGAGGCTCGCCCCCGGCCGCAGGCGCGCCACGACGTCGAAGTGGCGGGCGTCGCGCCGCTCCAGGCTGGCGGGGCTGCCGTAGAACCGCGACCACGACTCGAGCGAGATCCAGACGTCGTTGACGAGGCCTCGCGCGAGGCCGTGGAAGCCGGGCGGCAGGACGCCGATCACGGTGAACGGCCGGTCGTTGAGATGGACCGCTCGTCCCACGAGAGACGGATCCGCGCCGAAGCGCGAGCGCCAGAGCCGGTCGCTCATCACGACCGCGGGGGCGGGGAGGCCCCGGTCGGCCCCGGCCCCGATCACCCGGCCGAGCGCGGCCCGGACGCCGAGGGTCTCGAAGTAGCCGTCCGACACCGCCTGCAGGAGCAGCAGCTCGAGCTCGTCGCCGCGGCGCAAGGTGGCCCCGCGGCGGTCGAACACCGCGAGTGACGCGAGCGAGGGCGAAAGTGCCTCGACGTCGCGGGCCTCCGGCCAGGACAGCCCCTCGCGGAGGCCGGTTTCGGAGCGGGTGAAGACCTCGAGGAGCCGGTCCGGCTCCGCGACTTCGAGCGGTCGCAGGACGAGTGCGTCGGCCACGCTGAAGAGCGCGCTGCCCACCCCGATGGCCAGGGCGAGCGAGCCGGCGGCCACCGCGGCGAGCACGGGGCGGCCGCGCAGGACGCGCGCGCCGTGTCGCAGGTCCATGATGAACGACACCCGCTCACCTCCAGTGCCGGCGGAGGGAATCACGAAGCGTGCCAGTCCGGATCGAGGGACGTGAGCGCGCTCACATCCCCGGCAAAGGGAGTCGGGTCTATGCTAGGCACCATCACCCCGCACAAGCTGACCGAGGAGGCGCCCATGAGCCGGAACGAAGAGGCCCGGAAGCCCCTGAGCTTCACCGACCGGCGTTCGCGCGCCGCCCCCGCGGACGAAGGGTGGGAAGGCCCTGAGCCTCGCACCATCGTCATCCGCCACGGAAGCGGCTGGCAGTCCCTGGCCTTCCTCCTCCTCTGCGTCCTCTTGATGGCCGCCGTCCTCCTGGGCCACTACGTCGTGCGGGAGCTCGACCGGAAGAGCCAGGAGACCTCCGCCGCCGTGGCGAAGGCCGAGCGCAAGATGCAACAGCTCGAGTCGGGGTTCGCCTTCGAAGCCCGGCGGCGACAGCTGCTGCTCGGCATGCGCAACCACATCCTGAAGTCGAACCCGCGGGTGAGCCTGGCCGATTCGTACCGCTACGCGGAGCTGGCCCTGGCCGCGTGCGAGAAGTACCCCGCCGTAGATCCCCTGTTCCTCCTCGCCATCGGGCTCGTCGAGAGCGGGTACGATCCGCAGGCGAGGAGCCGCGCCGACGCCCGGGGTCTCTACCAGATCTGGCCCTCGACCGGGCGGCTGCTGGCGCACTCCCTCGGCTGGACCTACGACGACGCGATCCTCTTCGACCCCGAGAAGAACACGCAGGCGGCGGCCCTCTACCTCGACGTGCTGTTCTCGACCTACAACGACCCGCAGCTGGTCCTGGCCGAGTACAACGGCGGGCCCCTCAACGCCGGCTACCTGCGGGCCGGAGCGCCGGCGCTCGCCAGCGAGACGAAGAGCTACGTCCCGCGGGTGCTCGAGCTGCACCAGCGCCTCAAGGAGGAGTTCGAGGTGGGAGCCGTGCTCCAGCCCGAACCGGCGCGGCAGGACTCGGAGCGACAAGGGAAGACTCTCGGGGCGCGCTGATCCAGGGGCCGAGCGCCCGCATCCGGGACGGAGGCGTACCGGAAACGAACACCGTCGGCGGCGTCCCCCGGGGTTCGCCCCGCGGAACCCGTTCGCCGTGCGCGGCTTAGCTGCCGGTCGGTGCCTGGCACGGGCCTTGTTCTACCTCCTCCCGTGGACATCGCCCGTCCGGACCTCCTCGAGAAGAAGAAGAGACGCCGCCTGGCGTGGGCGGCTGCCGGCTTCGTTGCCGTCGTCCTCCTCACGCTCGGCGTCTCCCGGCTCAAGCCGGCGGCGCCCACCGTCGAGCGCGCGACCGTCGTCATCGACACCGTCAAGCGCGGCGAGATGGTGCGCGAGGTGCGCGGGATGGGGACCCTCGTCCCGGAGGAGATCCGCTGGATTCCCGCCGTCACCGAGGGGCGGGTCGAGCGCCTCGTCCTGCTGCCCGGCACGAAGGTGACGGCGGACTCGGTGATCCTCGAGCTCAGCAACCCGGAGCTCGAGATGCAGGCCCTCGATGCGGAGTCCCAGGCCCGGGCGGCCGAGGCGCGCTACACCGAGCTCAAGGTCCGCCTCGAGAGCCAGCTTCTCGACCAGAAGGCGGCGGCGGCGCGGGTGGGGGCCGAATCGAGGCAGGCCCGGCTGCGGGCGGACGCCGACGCCGAGCTGGCGAAGAACGGACTCATCGCGGCGCTGAACCTCAAGCTGTCGCAGAGCGCGGCCGACGAGCTCGAGCACCGCGAGGGCATCGAGCAGCAGCGCCTGGGGATCGCGGGGCAGGCCATCGAGGCCCAGCTGCGCGCGCAGCAGGCCGAGGTCGACCAGCGGCGTTCGCAGGCGAGGCTGCGCCGCTCCCAGGTCGAGGCCCTGCACGTCCGCGCCGGGATCGACGGCGTGCTGCAGGTCGTGCCGGTGGAGGTGGGGCAGCGGGTGACCCCGGGACTGAACCTGGCGCGGGTGGCCCGGCCCGACCGCCTGAAGGCCGTGATCCGCGTGCCCGAGACGCAGGCCCGTGACGTGGTGCCCGGGCAGAAGGCCGTCGTCGACACGCGCAACGGTTTCGTGGCCGGCCGCGTCATCCGCGTGGACCCCGCGGTGCAGAACGGGACGGTCACCGTGGACCTGGCGCTCCTCGGCGAGCTGCCGAAGGGGGCGCGGCCCGACCTGACCGTCGACGGCACGATCGAGCTCGAGCGGCTCACGGACGCCCTTCACGTGGGGCGCCCGGCGATGGGCCAGCCCCAGAGCACGGTGGGCCTCTTCCGCCTCGTGAAGGGGACGAACGAGGCCTTGCGGGTCAGGGTGCGGCTCGGGCAGGCGTCGGTGAGCACGATCGAGGTCGTCGAGGGGCTCGAGGTCGGTGACGAGGTGATCCTGTCGGACACCTCGGCCTGGGACTCGGCGGACCGGATCCGCCTGAATTGAAGCGAGGAGCGCGATGAGCGAAGCGTCACCAATGATCCGGCTCGAAGGGCTGGGCAAGGTCTTCTACACGGACGAGGTGGAGACCCACGCCCTCTCCGACATCCACCTCGAGGTGAAGAAGGGCGAGTACGTGGCGATCTCCGGCCCCTCGGGCTGCGGAAAGTCGACGCTCCTCTCCATCCTCGGCCTCCTCGACTCGCCGACCGGGGGCTCGTACCGCCTCAACGACACCCCGGTCCAGGACCTCGGCGCGCCCCAGCGGGCACGCATCCGCAACCGGGAGATCGGGTTCATCTTCCAGAGCTTCAACCTGATCGGCGACCTGACCGTGTACGAGAACGTCGAGCTGCCGCTGACGTACCGGGGGATGAAAGGGTCGGAGCGCAAGGAACGGGCGACCCACGCCCTCGAGCGCGTGGGCATGGGCCACCGCGCGAAGCACCTCCCGAGCCAGCTCTCGGGCGGCCAGCAGCAGCGGGTGGCGGTGGCGCGCGCGCTCGTCGGCGAGCCCTCGATCCTGCTCGCCGACGAGCCGACCGGGAACCTCGACTCGCGCAACGGCGAGGCGGTGATGGAGCTGCTCCGCGACCTGCACCGCGCCGGCTCGACCATCTGCATGGTGACCCACGACACGCGCTTCTCGCGGCACGCCGAGCGGACCGTGCACCTCTTCGACGGCCGCGTGGTGAGCGAGGAGGAGGCGGCGCAGGCGGCGGCCGAGGCGGCGGCCGGGACCGCCTGACCCGTTGCTCCACGACCTGCGCCACGCCGGACGCCTCCTCCTGAAGGCGCCGGGCTTCGCGGCCCTCGCCGTCCTCACCCTCGCCCTCGGCATCGCGGCGAGCACGGCCATGTTCAGCCTCGCCGACGCGGTGGTGCTCGCCCCGCTGCCCTACGACGACCCCGCGAGCCGCGTGATGATCTGGAACCGCTGGCGCGGCTTCGACAAGACCTGGGTCAACCCGGCGGAGGCGCGGGCCTGGAAGGAGCGCTGCCCGAGCCTCGCCGACGTGGCTCACTGGCAGGTCGACCGCGCGAACCTGACCGGCGAGGGAGAGGCGCTCCGGGTCGGCGCCGGGTTCGTCTCCGCGAACACCTTCGAGGTCCTCGGAGCCCGGCCCCTGCTCGGCCGAGCGTTCACTCCCGAGGAGGACCGATTCGGAGGGCCGCGCGTCGCCGTCCTCGGGCACTCGCTCTGGCAGGGGCGGTTCGGCGGCGAGACGTCGGTCCTCGGGCGGACCGTCTCGCTGGACGGGGAGCCCCACGTCATCGTGGGAGTCATGCCACCGGGCTTCGCCCTGCCCACCGACTTCGGGGAGGACGCGGCCGAGCCGACGCAGGTCTACGTGCCGCGGGCGCCGGAGCCCGACGAGCTCATGGAGTTCGGCAGTCATGGCGACCACGGGGCGGCGCGCCTCGTGGCGGGCGCCACCGCCGCCCGCGCCACGGAAGAGCTGCGGGCGGCGATGGACCAGCTGACGGCGGAAGGACGCTACGACCGGCGCGAGCACCACCAGGCCTTCGCCGTCCCGCTGGCGGACGAGATCCTCGGCCCCCACCGGCCGGCGGTCGCGGTGGTCGGCGCGGCCTCGATCCTCCTGCTCCTCGTGGCCTGCGCCAACGTCGCGAGCCTGCTCCTCGCCCGCGCCGCCGGCCGCCAGCGCGAGCTGGCGCTGCGGGCCGCGGTCGGCGCCGGCCGGGGCCGGCTCCTGCGACAGCTGCTCGTCGAGGGTCTCGTGCTCGCGCTCCTGGCGACGGCGGTGGGCCTGCCGCTCGCCCGGGCGACGCTCCGCGCCCTGTCCTCGACGGTCGCCGCGCAGGTGCCGCGCGCGGCCGCCGCGTCGATCGACCCGCGGGCGACCGGCTTCGCGCTGCTGCTCGCGGTCTTCACCACCGTCGTCTTCGCGCTCGCTCCCGCGCTCGAGGCCCTCCGCCAGGACGTGGCGGAGACGCTGCGCGAGGGCGGGCCGCGCTCGGCCGGGGGGCGCCTCGCACCGCCGGTGGCGGCGCGCCGTGGTCGTGGCCCAGGCCGCCCTGGCCGCGCTCCTCGCCGTCGGGGCCGGCCTCATGGCCCGCAGCCTCGACGCCCTGGGCCGCATCGACATCGGATTCGAGCCGCGGGGGCTGCTCACCGCCCGGCTCGCGGTTCCCGCGGCCCGGTACCCCACGCCGGAGGACGTCGTCCGCTTCTACCGCTCGGTCGTGGACGAGGTGCGGGCGTTGCCTGGCGTGCGGCGGGCGGGCCTCCTGCGGGTGCTCCCGCTCGGCGAGTCGATCGGCGATTTCGGCATCGACGTCGAGGGCTTCGACGAGATGGCGAACGGCCCGGCCCAGGCGGACTGGCAGGTGGCCACGGAGGACACGGCGGAGACGCTCGGCGAGCGCCTGGTCCGCGGCCGCTTCCTGCAGCGCGGCGACGACGTGGACGCCCCGGACGTGCGCCGTGATCAACGAGGCGATGGCGCGACGCTTCTGGGCGGGCGCGGACCCGATCGGGCGCCGGTTCCGGATCGGCTCGCCGCAGCGGCCGTGGGTCACCGTGGTCGGGATCGCCGGCGACGTGCGCCACAACGGCATCGACGGCGTGGTCAAGGCGAAGTTCTACCGGCCGCACGCCCAGTTCCACCGCTCGCGGGGCGGCGCGACGCGCGACATGGCGATCGTGCTCAAGGCCGACGGCGACCCGCTCACCCTCGCCGACGAGTTGCGCGCCGCGGTGCGGCGCCTGGACGCGGAGGTGCCGGTCTCGCACGTGCGCACGATGACCGACGTCGTCAACTCGTCGATCACGGCGCCCCGCCTCGCCTCGCTCGTGCTCTCCCTCTTCGCGGGCGTCGCGTTCGTGCTGTGCGCGGTCGGCGTCTACGGCGTCCTCGCGTACGGCGTCGCGGAGCGGCGGCAGGAGATCGCCGTGCGCCTCGCCCTCGGGGCCCGGCCGTCGCACGTGAGGCGGCTGGTGCTCGGAGAGGGGCTCGCGTCGGTCGGCGCCGGCCTCGTGGCCGGTCTCCTGGCCGCGGCCGTCCTGGCGCGCTTCCTCCGCGGCCTGCTCCACGAGGTGGGGCCGGTGGATCCCGCGACGTACGCTGCGGTCGCGCTCGGTCTCGCGGCCGTCGCCCTCCTCGCCGGTGTCGTCCCCGCCTGGCGCGCCACCCGCACCGATCCCGCCGTCGCCCTGCGCGAAGAGTAGACCAGCTTCTCGCTCGTATTTGCGTGAGCCCGCGCGTGAGACGATGACGTGCGAGCCCAGAAGGTGAGCGACCTCCTCCAGGACCTGCGCTTCGCCGTCCGACAGCTCCGTCGGAGCCCGAGCTTCACAGTCACTGCCGTCGTCTGCCTGGCTCTGGGCATCGGGGGCAACACCGCCGTCTTCAGTTTCACGAACGCCATCTTCCAGGAGCGGCCCGGGATCGCCGCGCCGGCGCGCCTGGTGTGGCTCATGGTGGAGTGGAAGGAAGGGCTCAAGTGGGGCGCCTGGTCCTACCCGGACTACCTGGACCTCCGGCGGGAGGTCCGGGTCGAAGCAGACCTCGTCGCCGAGACGCCCCAGGCGTTCTCGGTCGGTGTCGAGGGAGGCAGCCAGAGGCTCTGGGGTGCCCTCGTCTCGGGGAACTTCTTCTCGACTCTGGGCGTCGAGATGCTCCTGGGGCGAGGCTTCGAGGGTCCGGAAGGCGAAGTCCCCGGCGCCGCCGCGGTCACTGTCCTCTCCTACGGGCTCTGGCAGCGCCGTCTTGGCGGCGATCCTGGCGTCGTCGGTCGCACCGTCACCGTGAACGGCCTCCCCTTCACCGTAATCGGTGTCGCCCCCCGCGGCTACCGCAGCCCGAACGTCGGCTTCGCCCCGGAGCTGTGGGTGCCGATCACGGAGCACGAGGTGTTGGCCTCCGCGGGCAACCGCCTGGACTCCCGCGGGTGGCAATGGATCGCCTTCGTGATGGGCAGGCTGGCCCCGGACACCGGTCCCGAAGGGGCCCAGGCCGCGGCGAGGGCCGTGATGGTGCGCCTCGCCGCAATCCATCCGGACAGCAACACCGGTAAGGGCGTTCGGGTCTACCGGGAGTCCGAAGCGGCGCTCCATCCCATGGTCCACGGCGCCTTCGTCTCCTTCCTGGGCGCGCTCTTCGCCGTGGTGGGGCTCGTTCTAATCCTGGCATCGGCGAATGTCGCGGGCCTCCTCCTGGCCCGGGCCGCGTCCCGGAGAAGGGAGATGGCCGTGCGACTCGCCCTGGGCGCCGGCCGAGGGCTCCTCGTCCGCCAGCTGCTCGTCGAGGGCCTGCTGCTCGCTCTCCTCGCGTGCGCGGTGGGAGTGCTTCTGGGAGTTTCCCTGGTGCGAGTCCTGGGCGTGGTCCAGCCCCGCATCGACCTGCCCCTCGACTTCTCGGTGCCTGGCCTCAACGTCGCGGTACTGGCCTTCACCCTCGCGGTCTCGCTCGTGACCGGCCTCGCCTTCGGCCTCGTCCCCGCCCTCGAAACCACGCGGCTCGATCTCGTTTCCTCGCTGAAGGGCGAGACTTCGGCCAGCCACATCGGAGCTTCCGGCCTCCGCCGCGGCCTCGTCGTGGCCCAGGTCGCGCTGTCGCTCGTGCTCCTGATCGGCGCCGGCCTGGCGCTGAAGAGCCTGCGAATCGCCGGCAACATCAGGCTGGGGTTCGACCCGGATCGCCAGTTGCTGGTCCCGGTCGACCTGGGCCTCCTGCGTTACGGGCCTGAGCGCGGCGAAGCTCTGTTCGGCGCTCTCCGAGAACGCGTCCTGGCCCTTCCGGACGTCGAGGAGGCGGGTTACGCCGTCGCCGTCCCGCTGTCCGTGGTGAACCCGCAGACCCCCGTGCTCCCGCGGGGCTACGTCCTGCCACCGGGCGCCAACGAGCCCACCATCGACTACAACTTCGCGGCCACCGGCTACTTCGAGGCCATGGGGACCGCCGTCGTGCGAGGCCGGGCCTTCGACGATCGTGACGGCAAGGGGAGCCAGGCAGCCGTCGTCAACCAGGCCTTCGTGCGCCGCTTCTGGGCGGGGGCGGAGCCCATCGGCAAGAGGGTAAGGGCCCAAGGGCAGGACGTGGAGGTCGTCGGCGTCGTCGAGGACGGCAAGTACTGGAGCCTGGGGGAGGAGCCGCGACCGTATCTCTACCTGCCGATCGGAATCCAATACCGGGGCGAGCGCACCCTCCACGTACGGACGTCCGGAAACCCGGCGGCGCTCGTTTCCGCCCTCCGGCGGGTGATCCAGTCTCTCGATCCCGACTTGCCGGTGTCCGGCATCGAGACCATGCGCCAGCACCTGCGCTTCAGCCTCTTCCCCACGCGCCTCCTGGCGGCGGCGCTCTCGAGCTTCGCGACCCTCGCTCTCCTTCTGGCGGGAGTGGGCCTCTACGGCGTGATCGCGTTCTGGGTGAGCCGGGCCACGCCCGAGATCGGCGTCCGCATGGCCCTCGGGGCGGGGCCCATGGACGTGCTCTGGCTCGTTGTTCGTCGCGCCTTGCCGCCCGTCGCCGCTGGCCTCGCATTGGGCCTCGCCGCTGCTCTCGCCCTGGCGCGGCTCGCGAGCGGTCTTCTCTACGGCGTGTCCCCGCTGGAGCCGGGAGCCTACCTGCGGGCGGTTTTCATCCTCGCCGGCGTGGCGTTCCTCGTCAGCCTCCTGCCCGCGCGGAGGGCCGCCCGGGTCGATCCCGCGGTGGCACTGCGGGCGGAAGTGAGGCTGCCTGCTCTTTCCCGGCCCAGCCCTGACGGGAGCGACGAGACACGGCACACGCCGCCCGACGGGGCTACACTTGCTCTCGTGACGGTCTTTCGCAACTTCGAAGCCGGACGTGACACCGTGCGCGAGTTCTATCGCCTGAACCACCTCCACCAGACGCTCGATTTCGCCCGCGCCAAGAAGCGTGAGTACCTGGGCCTTGATCGGAAGGTCATGACGATGTGGGACGCCCTCGAGCTCCTGGACACCCTGGTGGACGACAGCGACCCCGACATCGACCTCGGGCAGATGGAGCATGCGCTGCAGACCGCGGAGGCCATGCGGGCCGACGGGCGCCCCCGCTGGTCCGTTACCACTCCTTCTACCCCGCCCACCACGAGGGCGAGTACGGCCACCTCATGAATGCCCGGGACCGGGAGCTCATGGACTGGGTGCGCGCCTTCAACCCCTACGACTTGTACTCCAAGAGCCCGGTTCACCCGGACCGCGAAAAGGTCTTGCCCTTCTACCGTGAGCTGGTCGACGAGTTCTTCCCGCGTCCGCTACGCTTCTGAACACTGGCCGCGCGGGGGACCATGGACCACATCCGGAACTTCTGCATCATCGCCCACATCGACCACGGCAAGTCGACCCTTGCCGACCGCCTCATCCAGCGCTGCGGGGCGGTGGAGCCGAGGGAGTTCCGCGACCAGATCCTCGACTCCATGGACCTCGAGCGCGAGCGCGGGATCACCATCAAGGCCAACACCGTCACCCTGCCGTACGCCGCGCGGGACGGGCGAACGTACGAGCTCAACCTCATCGACACGCCCGGGCACGTCGACTTCTCCCACGAGGTCCGCCGCTCGCTGATGAGCTGCGAGGGCGCCCTCCTGGTCATCGACGCCTCGCAGGGGGTCGAGGCGCAGACGGTCGCCAACCTGTACCTCGCGATGGAGCTCGGGCTCCAGGTGGTGCCGGTGATCAACAAGATCGACCTCCCGTCGGCCGACGTCGAGCGGGTGATGGAGGAGATCGATCGTGACCTCGGACTCGACCCCTTCGCCGGGGTCCAGGTCTCGGCCAAGCTGGGCACGGGCATCGACGAGCTGCTGGAGGCGATCGTCCAGCAGCTGCCCCCGCCCAAGGGCGACGCGCAGGCGCCTCTGCGGGCGCTGCTCTTCGACGCCCAGTACGACGCCTACCGCGGCGCCGTCCTCCTGGTGCGCCTCTTCGACGGCACCCTGCGCGCCGGGACCCGCGTCCGCTTCATGCACTCGGGCGTCGAGCACAAAGTCGAGGAGGTCGGCTGCCAGCGCCTCAAGCGAGTCCCGGTCCCCGAGCTACAGGCGGGAGAGGTGGGGTACGTGCTCGCCGGCGTCAAGAGCCTCTCGGGCCTCGCCATCGGAGACACGCTCACCGGGGCGGACGCGCCCGCCCGCGAGCCGGTCCCGGGCTACCGCGAGGCGAAGCCGGTCGTCTTCTCGTCGATCTACCCGATGTCCACCGACGACTATGAGGATCTGACGAAGGCCCTCGAGAAGCTGAAGCTCAACGACACCGCCCTCATCTACGAGAAAGACAGCTCGGCGGCGCTCGGCTTCGGCTTCCGCTGCGGCTTCCTGGGGCTCCTGCACCTCGACGTGGTCCAGGAGCGGCTCGAGCGCGAGTACGATCTCTCGCTGATCCTCTCCGCGCCGTCGGTCCGCTACCGGATCGTGCGGAACGACGATTCCGAGGTCTGGATCGACAACCCGACCTTCTATCCGGACCCGGCCTCGATCAAGGAGGCCTTCGAGCCCTACATCAAGGCGACGATCATGACCCCCGAGCGCTACCTCGGCACGGTGATGGAGCTGTGCCGCGAGCGGCGCGGCGTGGACACCACCTTCAACTACCTCGCCGCGGGCCGGATGGACGTCGTCAGCCAGATTCCCCTGGCCGAGGTCCTCTTCGATTTCTACGATCGCCTGAAGTCGATCACCCAGGGCTACGGCTCGTTCGACTACGAGCTCCTGGACTACCGGCTGGGCGACATGGTCAAGGTGGACATCCTGGTCAACGGGGAGAAGGTCGATGCCCTCTCGCAGCTCGTCCACCGTGAGTTCGCGCGCCCGCGGGCTCTACGCTATTGCGAACGGCTGGCCAAGACGATCCCCCGCCAGCAGTTCAAGATCGCCATCCAGGGCGCGATCGGGGGCCAGATCATCGCCCGCACCACCATCAACCCCTTCCGGAAGGACGTGACGGCGAAGTGCTACGGGGGCGACATCTCGCGCAAGCGCAAGCTCCTCGAGAAGCAGAAGGAGGGCAAGAAGAAGATGAAGATGGTGGGGGCGGTGGAGATCCCGCAGGCGGCCTTCGTGTCGGTTCTCCGAACGGAGGACGACGAGGATGAAGGCTAGCGCCGTGGGGGCGTGATGGGTGACGGGTTGCGCGCGGCTCCCGGCCTGTACCTCCACGTCCCCTTCTGCTCGGCCGTCTGCCCGTACTGCGACTTCTGCGGTCCTGCGCGCGGGCGGGCCGGCACGGAAGCGCTTCGTCGAGCACCTGGTGGCCGAGGTGGCCCTCGCCGCACGGGAGTGGCCCGACCCCAGGCCGTTCGACACCGTGTACTTCGGCGGGGGAACGCCCTCGCTGCTGCCCGCCGAGGACCTGGCCCGCGTGCTCGGCGCGTGTCGCGAGCACCTGGCGCTCGCGGCGCTTCCCTGGGTCTTCCTGGAGGCCAACCCCGAGGACGTCACGCCGGACGCCTGCTCTGCCTGGCGTGGTCTCGGGGTGCGAACCCTATCCCTCGGGGTGCAGGCCTTCTCCGACGATGCCCTGCGCTTCCTCGGCCGCCGCCACGACGCGAAGCAGGCACGGGCTGCGGTCGAGACCGCGCAGGCCGCGGGCTTCGACACCGTCTCGGTCGACCTCATTTTCGGCCTGCCCGGCCAGACCGTGGAGGCCTGGCGGCACGAGCTGGCGACGGCCGTGGCCCTGTCGCCGGGGCACCTGTCGTGCTATCAGCTCACGATCCACCCGCGCACGAGGTTCGGGGTGAGCGCCGCCCGGGGCCAGCTCTCCGAGCTCCCCGAGGACGAGCAGGCCACCCTCTTCGACCTCACCCACCGCTTCCTCTCCGACGCGGGCTACCGCGCGTACGAGGTCTCCAATTTCGCGCGCAGCCGCCACCACGAGTCGCGCCACAACCGCAAGTACTGGGACCACACGCCCTACCTTGGGCTCGGTCCCTCGGCGCACTCGCTCGCCACCGGGGATGTGAGCGCAGCGCCTGCTGCCCGCCGCTGGTGGAACGACCCGCGCACGCCACGGTGGGAGGGTCGCGTGGCGGCGGGCGAGCGACCCATCGAGGGCGAGGAGTGCCTCGGCCCGCTGGCATTCGCCACCGAGGCGCTGATGCTGGGCCTGCGCACGACGGCCGGGATCGACCTCGACGACTTCACGGCGCGCTACGGGCTCGACCTGCTGGCCGCGAACGACACCCTCGTGGCCCGCCTCGCGGCCGAGGGCCACCTCGTCGTGCGCGGCGGAGCGGACGCTGGCCGGTGGCTGGTGCCGACGCTGTCGGGACTGGCCGTTGCCGACGGCATGGCCGCCGCGTTTGACATCCCGCTCCCGAGCTGACTCGATCGGGAGACCAGTTGCCGGGTGTACCGGCCCCGGAGGCCTCGCGAGTCGCGATCTCAAACGTCGCCGTTGCTTCTCGGACGCGTTCTCCAATACGATACCCCTCACTCGAAACCCTGCACATACCTTCGAAGTAATGGGAGGTCCTGATGTTCACGAATCGACGCTGGAGACGGGTATCGTTCGTGTCTGTCTTGACAGCGGTGTCGGCCATCGCTCCCCTGGCGGCCCAGGACTTCAAGATGTCCGACTACACGTTTGCCACGCCGGTGTTCGGCATCGCAACGGGACTTCGCGGCCGCCTCTTTGTCGCCGACGCGGGAGCCGGCATCGTGAAGCTGGAGCGAGGAGACGGCGAGCTCTTCGCCCCGCTTCCTGGAGTCACCGACGTCGCCCCGACACTGTTCGGGATGTTCGCGATCACTGGGGGCACCGGTCCAGGTCAGCCCCAGACTGCGACCTCCTCGAGGCTGTTCTGGGTTTCGCACAGGGGTGCCGTCAGGGAGATTGCCAACCTGGCGGAGTTTGAAGCAACGGTCAACCCCGACGCTCCCGAGATCAATCCGAACCCGTTCGATGTCGCGGCGCTTCCCTGGCCGTTGGGCTCCGTACTGGTCGCCGATGCAGGCGGAAACGACCTGTTGATCGTGGACAGAGAAGGGCAAGATCGATTGGATCGCGACGCTTCCAAGCGAGCTCGTGCCCACAGCCAACGTCAAGAAGCTCCTGAATTGTGCCCCCGGCCAGACGATCCCGGAGCCGTGCGCTCTGCCCGACATGATTCCGGCGCAGCCGGTGGCCACGAGCATCGCCATCGGCCCCGACGGCGCGTACTACATGGGAGAGCTGAAGGGCTTCCCCGCCCCCGTGGGCAAGTCGCGCATCTGGCGAATCAAGCCGACCGCTCGTCATGCCAGGTGCGGCACGAGCCCGGACTGCACCGTAGTGGCCGACGGATTCACGTCAATCGTCGATCTGACCTTCGGGTGGGACGGCACGCTACACGTGGTGGAGCTCGACGAAGCGAGCTGGTTCGCGGTGGAAGTCACCCACACGCCGACCACGGGCACGGTGAATGCCTGCAGGTGGCGCTTCTCGACGCGCTCGTTCAAGTGCGAACCCGAAGCTGAAGGGCTCCTGATGCCGATCGCGGCCACGGTGGATTTCCACGGCAAAGTCAACGTCGTGACCAAGGCTCTCGTACCTGGGGAGGCCGAAGTCATCACGCTGAACTGATGAAGAAGTGCCCTTAGCCTCGTCAAGAGGTTAGTCCGCGCGTTTTCCGTGACGGTTCGGACGACGGTGTCCGACGCCCACGCGACCCGCGTCCGCGTGGTGCTAGGATGCGCCCCGGATGGGTGAGGGAAGAGCGCCGCGGCGGCTCTTACGCGAGGCGCTCGCCTTCGGCCTAGCCTCCTTCTTCGCCTACGCTGCCCTCGCCACGCTGTTCTTCCATCGGGCGCCTCGCCTCTTCGAAGGGATCGACCAGGTCTTTGACGCAGACCTGGGGCTTCTGACCGTCGACCTCACCCGCCGTCAGGGTCCCCATGCGCGCACGCATGTCCACCCGCTGCTGGTGTTGCTGTTCAACCCGCTGGGCTCGACCCTGCGGGAGCTCCTGAGCCGCTCGGGCGTCCAGCTCGCGGGGCGGCTCGCGGCCGCGCTCGTCTGCGCGGCGGCGGGAGGCGCGGCGGTGGGGGCCTTTCGCGTCCTGCTGCACCGGCTCGGCGTTCGCCCGAGCCTCGCCCGGGCTTGCACGCTGGTCTTCGGGCTGTCAGCCACGCAGATCGTCTTCTCGTCCCTGCCCGAGAGCTTTGCCTTGTCCGCCCTGAGCCTCATTCTCGTCTTCGTCGTCGCCGCCGGGCCGCGTCCGGCGGAGGCGAGCCGGACGGCGGCGGGCGTCGCTTGCTTCGGCATCACCGTCGTCAACCTCGCGGCGGTGACGCTCGCCCGGGCCGCCGGGTTCGACTGGCGCGGCAACCTGCGCCGCGCGCTTCTCGCGACCGCGCGCCACGTCGCGCTCGTTCTGCTCCTGGCCGGGCTCCTCGCCGTGGTCCAGCGAGCGCTCTACGCGACCGCCAGCCCGTTCTTCGTGCCCGAACGCCTCGCGCCTTCCTACGGGCTCGCGTTGATGGGTGCGCGCTCGGCTCCCGAGCTGGCTGTCCGGGCCGCAGACGTCGTCTCCCACCTCGGCTTCGTCTGCCTTGCCGCCCCGCGAGTGGTCGTGCAGAGGAACTGGCCCTATGTGGCGGTGGACTTCCCACCCGTGCCGCTGCGCGGCCCACGGCCCGCCGGCGCCGTCCACGTGGCGGTGTGGACGGCCCTGCTCCTCCTCGCGGCGCGAGGCCTCGTGCGCCGCCGGCCGGCGCGGCCCGCGATCGTGACGGCACTCCTGCTGTGGCTGGCCTTCGAGGTCGTGTTCCATTTCTTCTTCGGCACGTCTCTCTTCCTCTACTCCGGCGAGTGGACCTTCGCGATCGTGGCGGTGGCAGCGGCGGGCCTCGAAACCGAAGCGGCCGCCTCGTCCGGCCGGGCATGCGTTATCGGCGTGGCGCTGCTGCTGCTCGCTGCCCTGCAGGTGGCGACGAATGCCTCACTCGTTCTCGACGTTCTCCGGGTCTTTGGGACCGCCTCCTAGGCGGATCCCCGAGTCACGCGCGGGAAGAAGCGGACCGGCGGAGGTCCGGGGCTCGAACGGGCGCCCGGGAGGGAGCGCCCCGAGGCGCGTGAACGCACGACCGAGCGGCGCCAGATCGGCGTGGGTGGAGAGAACCTCCCGGCCGTCCAGGTCCATGCGGACCGTTCCCTCGACCCGGTCGAGGAGGATGGAGAGCCCATGCGGCGCAGCGTTGGCTGACCGGGTGGCTTCCGGGTCCGTCGCCCCGAAGATCCAGGAGTCCCGGGCTTGGGCCAGGCCGAAAGCGACGCGCCCCCCGCCGAGATGGCGCACGAAGACCGCGTCGAACACCTTGCCGTCGCCCCAGCTCAGGACAGGCTCGACCGTCCCCGGTCTCAGGGCGCCGAGAACGATCGGACACCGCACGAGAAGCCGGTCCAGGAAGCAGCGCGGGAGCCAGCGCCAGCCTCCGCCGGTGGACACGAAGGCCCCGGGCTTCGCCGCAGGGACCCACAGCTGGCCGGGAGTCGCCGCGGGAGGGGGGTCCGTGCCGTCCGTGTACAGGGCGGGCAGCGGAGCGAGCGGCGGCAGCGACTCGAGCCCGGGTGGGCCGGCGAGCATCATCGCCTCCGGGACGACCGTGCCCGAGAAGCAGCCGAGGTTGGGGGCGTCGTGGCCCTTCGGTCCTCGAGACGGCCACAGCCGGTTCCGGTGCACGGGGACCAGCCGACCGGGCAGCTCGAACAAGGGCGCCCCCTCCCGCGTGGCCCGGACGCGGCGGCGCACGCGGTCGAGATCGAGCGCGAGGTCGTAGAACCGCCCGGCCTCGAAGCGCAGGCCGGGGGTGGAAGCCTCGCCGCCCGCGGACGTCTGCAAGGAGAAAGAGAACAGGCCAGGGCCGAGCTGCCTCACCCAGAGCGCGTCCCAGGCGTCGACCCGGCCCCAGCTCAGGAGTGGCTCCGCCGCAGCCGCGGCGCGCTCGGGGAACGCGATTCTCAGATGCACGGCCAGTCGCCCGTCGCGGTCGAGGAGTCGGCCGAGGGTCACGCGGAGGGGCTCCGCCTTTTCCTCGAGGGCCTGCCAAAGCTCGGGGTTCAGCCGTCGCAGCGCATCGTAGTTCCCGGAGAGGCTGAGCGTCACCGCCAGCACCCAGGACCACCCGATCGCGGCCAGGCCGAGCGCGGCGAGCGCGGCGCGCCTTCGCCCCCCCGCCCGCTCCAGTGCGAGGAGCCAGAGCAGGAGGGCGGGCACGAGCAGGAACGGGACGAAGTCCACCTGGTAGCGCATCGCCGCGGCCGAGAAGGCGAGAGCGGTGAGGAGTGGGCCGCCCAGGCCGGCCGCCGAGAGGACGAGCGCGCGCCAGCGCAAGTCCTGGGAGGCGGGGGCGCCGGCGCCACGCAGGAGGGGAACCGCCGCGAGGAGGATGAGAAGGAACGGCGAGTGGGCCAGGGCGCCCGTGACGGAGGGCTCCTTGAAGAAGCCCTCCGGTGTCTCCCCCGGGTAGTCGGTCCGGGGCAGGAAGAAGGGGAAATCCAGGGTCGCCACGGGTGGAGCCAGGAACTGAAACCAGACGACGGCAGGGACCGCCCGCGGATCGAACCACGGCACGGGCCTCATTCCGCCGAGCTGGTAGCGGGTCCCGAAATCGAGCCAGGAGTCGAAGCGCGCCTTGTTGTACGCCCCTAGCAGGAGCAGGCAGGCGCCAAGCGGGAGAAGGACGGCCAGGGCCGCACGCGCCCGGGTGCCGGAGCGGCGGACCGCGGGCCACGCGAGGAGCGGGAGCACGGGGACAAGGGCGATTTGGTTCGGCCGGCAGCCCACCGCCAGACCGAGCAGCAGCCCGCCCAGGGTCAGCCGCGCTGTGGACATTCGCCCACCGTCGCCGGCGGTCATGAAGAACCAGGTCGCGCCCGCCAGGCAGGCGTACCCGGCGGTGATGGCGACCTCGTAGACCGAGGCGCCGCGCAGAGCGAAGGGCACGACGCTGGCCAGGCCGAGGGTGATGTAGCCGACGGTCCGCGCCCAGGCGGGTGTCCCGGGGAAGTGCGTGCGGATCAATCTCCGCAGCAGGAAGGCCCAGATGATGAGTCCGGCCGTGCCGCAGAGGACCGACGCGAGACTCTCGGGGAGGTCGCCGAGGCCGGCGAGGCGCCAGGGGACGAAGAGAAGCAGCGCCGGCACCACGCCGAAGTACAGGTAGTACCTTCCCTTGTAGAGCGAGGCGTCGTGCACGCGCACGTGGACGTTCCGGCTCGGCTCGTAGGGTTCGGCCATCTCGAAGAGCCCCGGATCCGGCTCTTCGCGAAGGTGGAGTTGGCCGTGGAGAAGAGCGTCCGCCATCAGGTTGTAGAAGGCGTCCTGCGGCTGGCCGAGCCCGAAAGCCCTCCCGTTGGAGGCGGTCCACGAGTAGAAGAGGGCCAGGACGAGGGTGACGACGGCCAGAGGCAGCCCGGCAATCAGCGCCGACGGGACCCGAGGTCCGAGCATGCCCGCATCTTACGTGCAGGAAGCCGCGGGCGGGCCCACGGCAGCCTGCTGGCGAGGCAAGGCTCAGTCGCGGGCCAGGACCATCGGCTGTGGCGGGCCGTCGGGATGCGTGTAGGTCCCGGGGATCGAGAGAAGGTCGCCGGCCGCCGCCCCGTCGATGACCACGGTGTTGCCGTCGCAGGCCTGGAAGTCGAACCGGACCGTACGGGGGCTCGTCACGGTGCCCTGAAGACCGCCGAGGCACCCCTTGTCGGGGATGCTGTAGGGTTGCCCGCTCAGCATCGGGCCCGTCTGGGTGATGTTGAAGCCCCGCTCATAGAACCTTCCACCCCCTTCAGACAGGAGCCAAATGCCGGTGAGGTTGCCGACCGTCACCGAGGTGCCCAGGGTGGTGGTGCCGCCGCTGCCGCGGGCGGTCAGGCTCACCGGGAAGACGCCTTCTTTCGCGTACACGTGGACGACCGACGCCCCCGACGCCGTCTGACCGTCGCCCAGGTCCCAGGTCAGGACGAGAGTCCCGCCCGAGGTGCCGGCGAGGGCGCTGAAGAGCACCTCCGTCACGCCCGCCAGCGCCTGCCCGTCCGGGGACCGCGACAGGGTCACCGTGGGCGAGGCGCTCGCCGGGTTTCCTCCATGACACCCAGACAGGGCGATCGCCACCAGACCCGCGACCGACGTCCATCGAATGGTCGGACCGTGCATTCGGTTCACTCCCGCAAGCCTCGGTGGCAGGGAGATTCTGCGGCCACCCGCCGAGATCCGGACCCGCCGGCTTCAGAAGCGGTGGATGTAGGACGCCTTGAAGAAGAAGCCCCGCTCCGACGTGCGGTAGACGCCGCCCGGCTCGTCGGTGAAGGCCGAGCCGTCCCAGCCCCGGCGCTCGACGAGAGAGCCGTAGCCGGCGTAGGCGACCGTGCCCGGCAACAGCTCCCACGAGGCCAGGAAGTCCGTGAGCACCTGGTGGCGTGAGCTGTCGTACTGGACGATGGCCCTCAGGAAGAAGTGCTTGTCGATCTGGAACGTGGTCCGGGTGTTGAGGATGTCCACCGTGTAGACGTTCTCCCCGTCGCTCGCCCGGTCGAAGCTCACGTGGTTCCACGAGGCCGACTGGTTGAAGCGGGCGCTCGGCTGGACGCTCACCTCGGTGTAGTAGCTGCGCTCGTGGCCAGAGTAGGGCGCCTCCGGGTCGTAGTAGATCGCGCGGGCGAAGCGGGCCTGGGTTGCTATGTTCAGCCACCGGAAGAGCTGCGCCTGGCCGATGACGCGCAGCTGGCTGGTGGGGAAGACCTGCCCCGCCCAGGCCTCGCGCCCCCAGCCACCGTCGAGCCGGAAGAAGCCCTGCCGCGTCATGTGCATCCGGATGCCGGGGAGCACGAACCACGTGTTGCCGCCCTGCACGCGGTCCTTGCCGCACTTCGTGAAGACGAAGGGCACCACGCGCTTGAGCCAGGACGTCTTCTTCTGGTCCGGGTAGAAGCTCGGGGCGATGAAGCTCCAGCCCTGGGTGACCCCCGTCTGGTTCAGGAAAGCCGTGTCCATCTGGAAGTCGGTGTCGTAGTGCTCGACCTGGGTCGCGAAGAGGAAGGGCTTCGTCTCGTACACGTAGAAGACCTGGCCGGCGAGGCCGTCCTTCGTCTCGAGCCCGTCGGGGCTGCGGGTGGCGGAGGCGAGGAAGGTTCCGCTCGTGAAGTGGTTGCCGAGCTTGAGCGACACGTCGGTGGCGGCGACCCGGTTGTGGCCGCCCGCGAGCTCGGTGTCGGTGACGAGGGCCCCCACGTAGTTCGTACGGCCGATCGAGTACTGGCCGCGGCCGATGAAGTAGCCCTTCCGCTCGCCGAGGAACGGGTTCGCGTCCTCGCCCGGGACCTGCCGGCCGGGTGCTTCGTCGCCGGCGGCGAGCAGAGCGAAGCTGGCGCGGCCGGCGGTCCCGCTCGCCTTGCCTCCCCACAGGGGGTCCTCGATCACCCGCGTGTGGACGGCGGTGCGCATGTTCGCGTCCCCGCCGGCGCCGGCGAGCTCGAAGGTGCCCATCCCCTCCATGAAGAAGGGGCGCTTCTCCGAGTAGTAGACCGGGAAGCGCTGATTCACCTCCACCTGGAACGCGTCGCTCTCCACCTGGCTGAAGTCGGGGTTGACCGTGCCCTCGATCGTGGCCGACGAGGTCACCCCGTACTTGACCGAGATCCCGGCGTCGGGGTCGGAGTCCGCCGGGCCGAAGGCCTCGGGGCTGACGCGGGTCTCGCGGCGGGAGTAGGTGACGCTCGGGATCACCTCGAGGGTGAGCGGCTGCTTCAGGTCGTGGAGCGTCATGGTGGCGTGGCGCTCGATGAAGCTCTTCCCGGCCGGGACCTCGGGCCAGGAGGCGGACATCCCCAGGCGGCTCACCCGCCGCCAGAAGAGGATGCCCATGCGGACGTCGTGACCGCTCTTGAAGCGGAACGTGGTGAGGGGGAGCCGGATCTCGACGTCGTAGCCCTCGCTCGTCCGCCGGCCCGCGCTGTCCCACACGAAGTCGGGGGCCGTGTTCTCGCCGGCGCTCGGCGTCGTCAGGATGTCGGCCTGCACGCCGACGGGGTTGACGAAGAGGTCGTACGAGCTCTGGCCGTTGCCCACCGAGTCGAGGCTCAGGCCCACCCAGTCGTCGTTCCAGAGCTGGTCGCGCCGGCTGAGCGTGCTCCTCACCTTGTCCGGCTCGGGGTCACGGCACCGGAAGGCGAAGTAGATGTAGCGATCGTCGTACGCGGCCCGGACCTCGGTGGACTGGGTGAGCTTCTCGCCGTTCATCGGGTTGTACGTGAGCCACTCGGTGAGGGGGAGGGGCGGTCCCTGCCAGGCCTCGTCCTCGAGCAAGCCGTCGATCCTGGGCGGCGTCTCGGCACGAAGGACCTCGATGCCGGGCCGAGGCGGAGGGGCCGCAGGCGCTTGATTCTGAGCCGATGCGGACGCCGCGAGCAGGACCAACAAGGACCCAGCGACCATGTGACTGAGACGCCCAAGCCGTCCAGAAGGTTCTGCGGACATCCAGTAAATTGGACGTTTCACCCCAGGCGCAGCACAAGCGACGGGTCGGCGCGGGAGGCGCGACGCGCCGGTCCCCAGGCGGCGGCGGCCGAGGCCAGAAGCAGCGTCGCGGGGCTTGCAGCAGGTCCGAATTGCCTATAGACTCCTAGCTCCAAACGACTAGGCACTTAGGAACCAGCTATGAACGTAGTCCACACCGAGGTAGCGCGGCGACTCGACGGATTCAAGGCGGCCTGCAAGCGGGCGGGCGTGAAGCTCACGCACCAGCGCCTGGAGATCTTCCGGGAAGTGGCGGCCAGCGTCGAGCACCCCGATGCGGAGATGGTCTTCCGGGCCGTCCAGGCGAGGATGCCGACGGTCTCCCTCGACACCGTCTACCGGACGCTGTGGCTCCTGAGCGACCTTGGGCTCGTCATTCCTCTCGGTCCCCGCCGTGAGAGCGTGCGCTATGACGCCAACCTCGCCCGCCACCACCACTACGTTTGCGTGCGGTGCGGGCTGACGAGGGACTTCGAGAGCCCGGCGCTCGATGCCGTTCGCATTCCCGCGGCGGTGCGGGAGCTCGGCAGCGTCGTGACCGTGCAGGTCGAGGTCCGAGGTCTCTGCGCGACCTGCGCCAAGGCGAAGGCCTCGAGAGTGCCACCCAGGGAGTCCCGACACCACCGAACCCGAAGGAGCAGGAAATGAGCGAGCAGAAGAAGCTGACCACCGCGGCGGGTGCGCCCGTCGTCGACAACCAGAACGTGATGACCGCCGGGCCGCGCGGGCCGGCGCTGCTGCAGGACGTCTGGTTCCTGGAGAAGCTGGCCCACTTCGACCGGGAGGTGATCCCCGAGCGCCGCATGCACGCCAAGGGCTCCGGCGCCTACGGCACCTTCACCGTGACCCACGACATCACCCGCTACACCAAGGCCAGGATCTTCTCCAAGGTCGGCAAGAAGACCGAGCTCTTCACCCGCTTCTCCACGGTGGCCGGCGAGCGCGGCGCGGCCGATGCCGAGCGCGACATCCGCGGCTTCGCGGTGAAGTTCTACACGGAGGAAGGGAACTGGGACCTCGTCGGCAACAACACGCCGGTCTTCTTCCTGCGAGACCCGCTCAAGTTCCCGGACCTCAACCACGCCGTCAAGCGCGACCCTCGCACCAACCTGCGCAGCGCCCGCAACAACTGGGACTTCTGGACCTCGCTGCCCGAGGCGCTGCACCAGATCACCATCACCATGAGCGACCGGGGCATCCCGTACTCGTATCGCCACATGCACGGCTTCGGCAGCCACACGTTCAGCCTCATCAACGCCAAGAACGAGCGCTTCTGGGTGAAGTTCCACCTGGTCTGCCAGCAGGGCATCAAGAACCTGACCGACGCCGAGGCCGAGGCGATCGTCGGCAAGGACCGGGAGAGCCACCAGCGCGATCTCTTCGACAGCATCGAGAAGGGCGACTTCCCGCGCTGGAAGATGTTCATCCAGGTGATGCCCGAGAAGGACGCGGCCAAGTGCCCCTACAACCCGTTCGACCTGACCAAGGTCTGGCTCCACAAGGACTACCCGCTCGATCGAGGTGGGCGTCATGGAGCTGAACCGCAACCCGGAGAACTACTTCGCCGAGGTGGAGCAGTCGGCCTTCAACCCCGCCAACATCGTGCCCGGCATCGGCTTCTCGCCGGACAAGATGCTGCAGGGGCGCCTCTTCTCCTACGGCGACGCCCAGCGCTACCGCCTCGGCGTGAACCACCAGCACATCCCGGTCAACGCGCCGCGTTGCCCCGTCCACAGCTACCACCGCGACGGCGCCATGCGGGTCGGACGGCAATCAGGGCGGCACGCTCGGCTACGAGCCCAACAGCTACGGCGAGTGGCAGCAGCAGCCCGACTTCGCCGAGCCGCCGCTCAGCCTCGAGGGCGCCGCCGATCACTGGAACCATCGCGCAGGACGACGACTACTACTCGCAGCCCGGGCTTCTCTTCCGCCTGATGACGGCCGAGCAGAAGAAGGTGCTCTTCGAGAACACCGCCCGCGCCATGGGCGACGCTCCGCAGGAGGTCAAGCTTCGCCACATCGGCAACTGCATGAAGGCCGACCCGGCCTACGGCGACGGCGTGGCGAACGCGCTGGGCATCCCGATGGGCGAGGTCGCAAAGAGCAGATAGCCTAGAACCCCGCGGTGAGGGCGACGCGCAGGGCGCGTCCGAAGCCCGGCGAGAGGTTCGTGTTGCTGTCCGCGTTCGTCCAGTACTTCTTGTCGAACGCGTTTTCGAGATTGGCCTGCAGGCGCACGTCCTTCGTCAAGGCGTAGAACGCGGCGAGGTCCACCCGCGTGTACCCGGGCAGGGTGACGCTGTTGTCGATGGTGGCGAACATGTCGGTCCGGAAGAGGACGCCCACGGCCGCTCCGAGCCGGGCCAGGAGCTGGTAGTGGTTCCAGAGCGAGAGCGTGTGACGGGGCACCTGGCCGACCGTCGCGCCCGCGCGCGCGGCCGTGGTCGCGCTGGTCACGTGGGCGTCCTGGTAGGCATAGCCGCCCGCGACCCGCCAGGCTGAGGTGACGCGGCCGGTGAGGCCGAGCTCGAAGCCGCTGGTGCGCTGGCTGCCCGTCTGCACGATGCGGGTGGGGTCGTTGGGATCGGTCGAGCGCGTGTTCGTGCGATCCAGGCGGTAGAGGGCGGCCGTCACGGCCAGGCCCGGGTGCGGCTCCCACTTCACGCCCACTTCGTAGTTGTCGAACTTCTCCGGCTTCACCTGCTCGGTGATGGTGGTGAGCGAGGAGAACTGGTCGCCGGAGCTCGGCAGGTAGGAGACCGTGTAGCTGCCGTAGAGGGACAAGGGGAGGACCGGCTTGTAGACGATGCCGGCGCGGGGCGAGACGAGGTCGTCCACGCGGTCCAGGGTGTCGCCGTTGCGGTTGTTGTGGTAGGTGAGGTCGAAGCGGTCGAAGCGCAGGCCCGCCACGAGCTGCACCCTGGAGGACAGCTCGAGCTGGTCCTGGACGTAGAGCGGCGGCGACGTTCGTCTTCAGGTGGTTGTCGGCGTCGGTGGCGCTCTGGCGGAAGGTCACGGGCGTGCTGATCGTCGGGTTGGAGTAGGGCACCGGAGAGGCTGGTGGCGGTGCCGTTGAAGTACCCGGTGTTCCTGAAGTTGTCCGTGTTCTGGCGGCCGACTTCGACGCCGGCGAGCAGGGTGTGCTTCACGCGGCCGGTGGCCAGAGGGTAGATCACGTCCGTCTGGTTGAACAGGTTCTGGCGCTCGGTGGCGTTGTTGTAGGCCGTGAGGGCCACGCGGCTCTTGTCCGCGGTGACGGCGCCCGGCACGTAGTTCTGGTAGAAGCGGTCGTAGTCGCCGAACATCGTGCGGTTGCGGAGCGTGAGCGTTGCCCGCCTTGTGCTCGACGGTGGCGGTCCCGAGATCCACGCCCGCCCGGACGTGGCTGTCCGCGGGGTTGCCGTAGTAGGTCGAGACGTCGACGTCGGCGGGCCGTCCCTCGAAGGACGTGATGCCGCGATCCGCGACGCGGGTGTCGTGGAGGTGCTCGTAGCCGAGGGTGATCCGGGTGCGGGAGCCCGGGGCGAGAGTCAGGGTGGGGTTGATCGCGTAGCGCTCCAGGTCGACGTAGTCGCGGAAGCTGTCGGAGCTCTCGTACATCCCGTTGAGCCGGAAGGCGACCTTGTCGTTCAGGGGCTGGTCGACGTCGCCGGCGAAGCGCTTGTGGCCGTAGGCGCCACCCTGGAGAGTGACCTCGCGCAAGGGCCGGAAGACGGCCTCCTTGGTCACCCGGTTGACGACCCCGCCGCCGCCTCCGCGCCCGAACATCATGGCGTTCGGGCCCTTGAGGGCTTCGATGCGCTCGAGGTTGTAGAGGTCGCGGTAGTACTGGACGTCGTCGCGCACGCCGTTCAGGAAGAAGTCGGCGGAGGAGCTGTTGCCGCGGATGATGACCTGGTCGCGGTTGTTCTCGCCCTGGTGCACCTGGATGCCGGGGGTGTAGCGCATCACGTCGCCGATGCTCAGCATGAGCTGGTCGCGGATGAGCTCCTTCGTGGTCACGGTGACGGACTGGGGCAGGTCGCGCAGGGGCGTCAGCGTCCGGGTGCCGCTGCTGATGGCGTCGACCTGGTA
Source organism: uncultured Acidobacteriota bacterium (assembly GCA_963697835.1). Lineage (GTDB taxonomy): Bacteria > Acidobacteriota > Vicinamibacteria > Fen-336 > Fen-336 > DATBSL01. Next base: position 489,844 of record CAVOPG010000007.1, read on the forward strand.
GCCGCCGGAAGCGGTCACGGTGACCGAGTCACCGAAAGGCGCCAGCTTCAGCACGAACTCGCGCGTGTCGCCGCCCTCGACGAGCGCGGCCACCGTCTGCGACACCTCCGGAACCCGGCCGCCCTCACCGTGAGGGTGTAGCGGCCGGGAGCAAGGGCGAGCTCGAATTCCCCTCTTGCGTCGGTCCTTGCGGTCGGCGCGACACGCCGGTCGCTCGAGATCGCCGTGACCCGTGCGTCCGACACCGGGGCCCGGGTGGGGTCGAGCACCTTGCCGTGAAGGACGAAGCGGGCGACCGGCTCGTCGCCGAAGGCGAGGGCGAGGGCGAAGGCCAGGGGAACGGCGAATGCGATCAGCAATCGGGGTCTCCTCGTGGCTCCGGCGGTGGTGCTTCCCGCGCCCACCGTCCGCGACAAGCTAAGTGAAAATGGGTTTCATTTTCATTTTGCCGCAAGATAGGGCCAGGGCCGCCCCGCTGTCAAGACCTCCCGCACTCGGGTGCGAAGGTATTGCGACGCCGGGGACACTCCCGCGCAATCCGCGCGCGGCCTCACGGGCTTCAGGGTCGCCTTGCGCACTGAGTTGCAAGGAGATCCGCAGGGCGAGAAGGGCGGCATGGCGCTTGCCATCCTCCCGAACTAAGATGAAAATGGGTTTCATGTTCATTACGGACGCAGAACCCCCGGGAGGGCCAGCCCGTCCCGGGGACGCTCCGGCGCAGCCCCTGTCCACGTTGCCCGTTGGTGCATGCGGTCGCGTCGTCTCCGTCGACGTCTCGGCCGTGGATCTGGCGCGGTTGGAGGTGATGGGCCTCTGCTCCGGCCGGACGGTCTCGGTCATCAAGGACGGCGATCCGATGATCGTGCGCGTCCTCGGGACGCGCATCGGACTGGCGGCAGCGCTGGCCAGGAGCGTCCGCGTGCGGCCCGAGACGTCCCCGTCGAACTCGAGGGAGGAGCGTTGAGGGCGTGATGCACGGCACGTTGACCGTCGAGAGCCGGCCCGTCGCCCTGTCGCGCCCGTCCCGGCCGAGAGTCTCCCTGATCGGCAACCCGAACGCCGGCAAGACGACGCTCTTCAACCGATTGACCGGGCTCCGGGCGAAGACGGCGAACTTCCCGGGGACGACTCTCGAGCGGCGCGTCGGGACGATCCACCTCGGCGACGGGCCCGTCGACCTCGAAGATCTCCCCGGCCTCTATGCCCTCACCGGCAGGCAACCTCGAGGAGCGCGTCGCGCGCGACCACCTGTGCGGGGGGATGGGCGGGGAGGGCGGCGCCTCGGCCGCGATCGTGGTCGTGGACTCCACCAACCTGGCCCGCAACCTCTACCTGGCGGGTCAGGTCCGCGAGCTCGGGATCCCGCTCCTCGTGGTCCTGAACATGATGGACCTCGCCGAGAAGGAGGGGCTGCGGATCGACGGTGCTTCGCTCTCGCGCGAGCTGGACGCTCCCGTGATCGCGCTCAGCGCCCGCACGGGTGCCGGTCTCGAGCAGCTCCCGATCGCCCTCGGCCGGCTGCTTCGCGCCGGGCGTGAGCGGCTGGCGCCCCCCGCCGAGCTCGCCGCTTGCTCGAGCTGCGCGGGGTGCCGGCAGCCCGCGGCCCGCTTCGACTGGGCCGAGAGCGTGGCGGTGAAGGTCAGCCAGGGATCGGCCCGGCTCTCCGCCGCCCGAACCGAGAAGATCGACCGGGTGCTGACCCATCCGGTCCAGGGCCTGATCGTCTTTTCCGCGATCATGAGCGCGGTGTTCATCGCCATCTTCGCCCTCGCCGAGTACCCGATGACCGCGATCGAGGCCGCCCTCTCCGCCCTGGGCCGGGCGGTGGGGCCCATGCTGCCCGCGGGCGACGTCCGCAGTCTGGTCGTCGACGGGGTGATCGGGGGCGTCGGCGCGGTGCTGGCCTTCCTGCCCCAGATCTGCATTCTCTTCTTCTTCCTCTCGATACTGGAGGACTCGGGCTACCTCGCGCGCGCGGCCTTCGTCATGGACAGGCTCATGGGCAAGGTCGGCCTGCCGGGCAAGGCCTTCGTGCCCATGCTGTCCGCGCACGCGTGCGCGATCCCCGCGATCATGGCCACTCGGGTGATCGAGGGACGGCGGGATCGGCTGGCCACGATCCTCGTCCTGCCGCTCATGACGTGCTCGGCGCGCCTTCCCGTCTACGCGATTCTCACCGCCGTGCTCTTCGCGGATCGACCCGTCCTCGGCGGGCTGACCTTCGCCGGGGCGTACGCGCTGGGGATCACCATGGCCCTCGTGACGTCCTGGCTGTTCCGGAGGACGATCCTGCGCGGCGAGAGCCGCCCGCTCGTGCTGGAGCTTCCCACGTACAAGATGCCGAGCCTGGGAAATGCCCTTCTGGCGATGCGGGATCGCGGCCTCGTCTTCCTGACCAAGGCGGGCTCGGTCATCCTCCTCATCTCGCTCGGAATGTGGGCGATGGCCACCTATCCGAGGTTTCCGCCGGGGCACCTCGAGCGGTCGGCCTCGGCGAAGGACATGCACGCGCTCGAGCTGGAGTACTCGCTCGCCGGCCGGATCGGCAAGGCGGTGGAGCCGGTCTTTCGCCCGCTCGGCTTCGACTGGCGGATCGACGTCGGCGTCCTCACCTCCTTCGCCGCCCGTGAGACGTTCGTGTCCACGCTCGCCGTCGTCTACGGGGTGGGAGCCGAGGCGAAGGGGGACGCCGCCAGCCTGCGCCAGACCCTTCGAGCGCAGCGCCGCGCCGATGGCACGCCTCTCTTCGGTCTCGCCACCACGCTCCCGCTCCTCGTCTTCTACGTCCTCGCCATGCAGTGCCTGGCCACCCAGGCGATCACCCGTCGTGAGACCGGCTCCTGGAAGTGGGCCGCGTTCCAGCTCGGCTACATGACCGTCCTCGCCTATTCCGCCGCGTTCGTGACCCGCCTCGCGCTCGTCTCGCTCGGCGTCGGCTGAGTCCGGGGGACGCGGGCTCCGCCCGCGGCCCCCGACGACCGCGGTCTCCCAAGGAAAAGAGGTGCCTTCATGGCTCGTACGCCCTTCGTGTGCCCGATCTCGATCCACCTCGCCGCGGCAAGAGCCGTCGCAGTCGGAATCGTCGCTCTGGCGCTCGCCATCGGCTCGGCTCCTCCGTCCCCGGCCCAAGAACAGGCGGGTGGCGGGGCGGAGAACGGAGAGCCGGCTGCTCCCACGTGGAGTGATCGCGCCACGGGCGGCTGGTTCGGCGTCCGGACAGCACTCTCCCGGAAGGGGATCGCGGTCGACGTGGAGCTCCTGGCGGATCACTCCACCAACCTCTCCGGCGGCCTGCGGCCGGGCAGCGCGCTTCGCCGGCCGGCATACATGGCGTTGTCGCTCGAGACGGCGCCGCTCCTGGGGTGGAGAGGCGGGCGATTCCACGCCCGCTTCCAGATGCACGAGGGCCGCCACGGCAGCGAGGCGCTCGTCGGCGACGCCCAGGGCTTCGACAACGTCGACGCTCCGCGGTTCCGGCAGCTCTCCGAACTTTGGTTCGAGCAGACGCTCTTCCGCGAGAGGCTGTGCCTGCGTCTTGGCAAGCTCGACGCGAACAGCGACTTCGCCTACGTCGAGACCGCGAGCGAGCTCCTCAACTCTTCGGCCGGCTTCAGCCCGACGATCCTGGGTTTTCCCTCCTACCCTGATCCCGCCACCGGTGCGAACGTATTCGTGTATCCAGGCCGGTGGCTCTACTCCGGGGTCGGGGCGTACGACGGCGCCACCCACGAAGCCTGCCACGGCCGGACCGGGAACCGGGGCCCCGGCACGCTGTGGGGCGCCCCCGACGCTCTCTTCCTGATCGGCGAGGCCGGGCTCCGGTGGAAGCTCGACGGCCGTCTCGCCGGCCGAGTCGGGGTCGGGGTGTGGCGCCACACCGGCGCCTTCGAGCGCTTCGACGCCGGCCGCGACGACGGCGCCGCCGGATCGTACGTCGTCTTCGACCACGCCCTCTGGCGGAAGAGCCCGGGAGGTGAGGACGGACGAGGCCTGGCCGCATTCGGACAGCTCGGCTGGACGAGCCGCGAGGTCAGCCAGATCGACAGACACGTCGGGCTCGGGGTCCACCATCGGGCGCCGGGGACGGCGCCTCGTTGTGCCCCCGGCACAGGAGATGATACTCTGTATCATATGCGATACAGCCGGCTCCGCGAGGAGCTTCGCCGGGCGCGCCTCGAGCAGTCCCTCAGCCAGGCGGCGCTCGCCGCGCGCTCCGGGACCAGCCGGGTCACCATCGCCCGCGTGGAGACGGGCTCCGCCCGGGACGTCCGGGTGGGGACGATCTCGCGTATCTCAGAGGCCCTCGGGTTCGAGGTCGCCGCCGTGCCCACCGGCGCGGAGCGCGTGCTCGAGAGGCTCCTGGCCCGCGAGCGGGAGTCTTCCCACCGGCTGGAGCGGCGGCTCGCCCACGCGGCGCTCGCGGCGCGCCTGCTTACCGGCCGGCGGGAGGCGAGCGCCCTCATCCGGAAGGCTCGCGCCGTGGTCGACCGCTGGGAGCGGGAGCGCCTGTGCAGCCGCCACTACATCTCCCGCTGGAGGGCGATGCTCGCCGGCCCCGTGACCCGGGTGGCCCGGTCGCTGCTGGAACCGGGCGCTTGGAGGGACGCGCTCTTCCAGAACACGCCCTGGACGTTTGCTCTCGAGCGCCCGGTGCCGTGAGGCGCGAGCATCTCAGGCGCCTGTTCGCGCGCGCGCGTGACCTGTGCGGCGAGACGGACTACGTGGTGCTGCGGGAGCCTGGCCGTGCTCGGCTACGCGGGCGAAGTGCCCGCCCGCATGGCGGCCTCGATCGACGTGGATGCGTACTCGAAGAGCGATCCCGCCCGCATCTTCGAGCTCGCGCCCTGCCTCGGACAAGGCAGCCCCTTCGAGCGCGAGCACGGTTACTACCTGGACCCCATCTCGCCCGGAGTCGCCACGCTGCCGGGAGGCTGGGAGGGTCGCCTCGCGCGCATCCAGCTCGAGCCGGCGCTCGCCGCCTGGTTCCTCGAACCGCACGATGCGGCCGTCTCGAAGTACGCGCGCATGGAGCCCCGCGACCGGGAGTGGCTCCGCCCCGGTCTGCGGGCTGGATTGCTGTCCCTCGCGATCCTGGACGCGCGCTTTGCCCTGACCGCCTTCCTCGACGCGCACGAGTCCGCACGTGCCCGGAAGGCGCTCGAGGAGGACCGCCGCTGGCTGGGCCGGACGAGAGCCAGGACGCCAAGATCGCAACCGTGACGCGTTCCTCAGCCCTCGCGCAGCACCTGCGCGGGGTCGATACGCGAGGCCCGCCGTGCCGGCAGGCCCGCGGCCAGCACGCAGATGCCGGCCAGCGCCGCCGCGGCGGCCACGAGCGTCGGCAGGTCCCGGGGCTCGAGGCCGAACAGCAGCGAACCGACGAAGCGGGAGACCCAGAGGCTCACGGCGGTGCCGACCAGCAGGCCCATGCCCGCGAGACGGAGCGCCCGGGCGAGGACCAGCCGGACGACGCCTCGGGCCTCGGCGCCGAGCGCCATCCGCACCGCGATCTCGGTCCGCTGCCGGCTCACCGCGTACGAGGTGACGCCGTAGAGCCCGATCCCGGCGAGGAGCAGCGCGAGGCCTCCGAAGAAGCCCGACAGCCAGGCCACGATCCGCTCGCGCATCACGGAAGCGCCGACCTGCTCGGAGAAGAGCCTGAAGGTGAGCGAGAGGCGGGGGTCGACCCGACCCACCGCGGCCGCGATGTTGCGGGTGAGGAGCGCGGGCGACCCCGCGGTCGGCCCTCACGCCCAGGGTCGCGAAGGGCCAGGTCTGGTCCGCGTCCAGCTGGGCCACGGGCAGGTACACGATCGGCTCCATGGGATCCCGGGGCGATCGATACACCGTGTCCTTGACGAGGCCCACGACCTCGACCGGCGGCGGTTGGTGCCGCGGCGACCCTTCGCACTGCAGCACGCGGCCGACGGGGCTCTGGCCGCGCCAGGAAGCGCCTCGCGAAGGCCTCGTTGACGATGGCCACGCGAGGCGCACCCGGCTGGTCGTGCCGGTCGAAGTCCCGCCCCGCGAGCACGGGCGTCCGGTACGTGCCGAACCAGCCGGGGGTCACCGCGTTCATCCAGGCGATGCTCTCCCGGTCGGAGAGCGGGGGCAGGCCCTCGAACCTCGACCCGCCCGTTCCAGCCCATGCCGCTGAGGGGATTCACGACGGAGACGGCGGCCCCCGCCACACCCGGCACCGCCGCCACCGCCTCCTGCGCCTGGGCGAAGAGGGCCCCGCGACGCTCCGGCGGGGTCCCGGACCGCTGCGCGTCGAGGTTGACGAGGAGGACCCCGTCGCTCGTCAGGCCGAGGTCCCGGTTGGCGAGCCGGGAGAAGGTCCGCAGGAACAGCCCGGCCGCGAAGACCAGCACCAGCGAGAGCGCGACCTGCGCCACCACGAGCCCCCCGAGGACACGCCGGGCCGTCTCCGGCGACGCCCGCGGCCCTGCTGCTTGATCGCGTCGTAGGGAGAGAGCCTGCCGGCGCGCAGGGCCGGGGCCACGCCGAACAGCAGGGCCGTCGCCAGGGTCACGCCCAGCGTGAAGAGCAGCACGCGCCAGTGCAGGGAGAGGTCCAGGAACAGAGGAGCGCCGGGTGTCGGACCGCCCTGGCTCGCGATCTGGCCGACGAGCAGCCGGCTGCCCCATTGCGCGAAGACGAGCCCCAGCAGGCCTCCGGGCACGGCCAGGAGCAGGCTCTCGGTCAGGAGCTGGCGCAGGAGGCGCGTGCGGGACGCCCCGAGGGCCAGCCGCGCGCTCAGCTCCTGGCGGCGCGCGTTCGCGCGGGCGAGCTGCAGGCTGGCCAGGTTGGCGCAGGCGATGAGGAGCACGAGCACGACGACCGCCATCACGGTCAGGAGAGGCCGCGCGTACTGGCCGCGGAACTCGGAGAACCCGGTCGCCGCCGGGACCAGGGTCAGCGGGCTCTGGCGAAGGTACTGCTCCAGGTCCTGCGGCCGCCAGTGCTCGGGCAGCGTCGCCTCACGGATCTGGGGCTGGACGTGGCGCAGGGCCAGCGTGGCCGCATTCACGTCCTGGCCGGGCTTCAGCCGGCCGAGGATCTCGAGCCACCAGGTGGAGCGGGCGTCGAGCCAGCTGCTGTCGTTCGTCTGAACGCGGTCGACCAGGCCGATGGGCACCGCGACGTCGAAGGAGCGGCCGACCGTGGGACCGAAGAAGGACGGCGGGGTCACGCCCACGATCGTGAAGGGCACTCCGTTCAGCGGGAGGGTGCGGCCCACGGCGTCGGCGGCCCCGCCGAATCGCCGCTGCCAGAACGCGTAGCTGATGACCGCCACCGGACCGTCCGGCCCGCCGCCCCGCCGGTCGTCTTCGAGCGTGAAGGTGCGCCCCAGGATCGCGGGCACCCCCACCACGTCGAAGAAGGCGCCGCTCGCGAAGAAGCCCGCGGCGACCTCCGCTTCGCCGCCCTTCGCGAGGTCGAAACGGGTGTCGGAGAAGGCGGCCGCGCTTTCCAGGATCTCGTGCTGCCGCTCGCGGACCTGCTCCCAGATGGGATTGGTCCACGAGCCGCCCTCCAGGCGCACGAGGCGGACGGGGTCGCGCACGGGCAGCGATCGCAGCACCAGGCTGTCCACGAGCGTGTAGATCGCGGTGTTGGCGCCGATGCCCAGGGCCAGGGACAGCACCGCCACCAGGGTGAAGGCCGGGCTGCGGCGCAGGACGCGGACGCCGTACGACAGGTCCTGGCGCGAGGTCCTCGAGGAGGCGCGTGCCGCGCGCGTCCCGGCACTCCTCCTTCACCTGCTCGAGGCCCCCGAGCTCGATCCGCGCGCGGCGGCGGGCTTCGGCCTCCGCGACGCCGGCCCGCACGTAATCGGCCGTCTGGCGCTCGATGTGGTCGCGCAGCTCCGAATCGAGCTGGGCCTCGAGCCGACGGCGGCGGAGAAGCGCGGCCCAGGACGCCCATCACGCTCCTCCTTCCCGAGTGGCCAGGATGAGGCCGACGGCCTCGGAGAGCCGGCGCCACTCCTCTTCCTCCACCCCGAGGCGGGTGCGCCCCTTCGCGGTCAGCCGGTAGAACTTGGCTTCACGGCCGGTGTCCGACTCCTTCCACTCGGCGGCGAGCAGGCCCCGGTTCTCGAGCCGGTGCAGGGCGGGGTAGAGCGACCCCTGCTGCACCTGGACCACGTCCCGGGAGATCTGCTGCAGCCGCTTGGCGATCGCGTAGCCGTGGAGGGGGCCGAGGGCGACGACCTTCAGGATGAGAAGGTCGAGCGTGCCTTGGGGCAGATCGGCGCGGGCTTCGGTCATCGCTGACACCTCGTACTTCGACATGTTGATGTGTCGAAGTCACAGGTGTCAAGCCCGTCTCTTCAGCGCGGTGACGGGCCAAGGCCGACCTCCAGCGCCGGAGGGGGGAGCCAAGGGCCGCAACTCCCTTTTGACACCACGCCGGAGCGGGGGCTAACCTGCCCGCCGGCTGTCGGCAAAGACGGACGAGACATGCGGATTCGCGGCGATGCGTCGCAGGAGAACTCGATGAACCACCCCGACAATTCCGACCCCAAGAACACTGCCTCGATTCCCCGGAGGACCTTCCTGGCGAGCACAGCCGTCGCCACGGCGGGATTCACCATCGTGCCCCGTCACGTCCTGGGCGGCCAGGCGACACCCGCCCCGAGCGACAAGCTCAACATCGCGGGAGTGGGCGTCGGCGGGATGGGAAAGAACAACCTCGGCAAGTGCGAGACGGAGAACATCGTCGCTCTTTGCGACGTCGACTTCGGCCTCGCGGACCCGGTGTTCAAGAAGTACCCGAACGCCAAGCAGTACAAGGACTTCCGCGTCATGCTGGACGAGCAGAAGGACATCGACGCGGTCATCGTCGCGACGCCCGATCACACCCACGCCGTGATCGCCATGGCCGCCATGGAGCGGAAGAAGCACGTCTACGTGCAGAAGCCCCTGACCCACTCCGTCCACGAAGCCCGGCTCCTGACCGAGACCGCCCGCAAGCACGGGGTGGTGACCCAGATGGGCAACCAGGGGCATTCGGGAGAAGGCATCCGCCTTCTGTGCGAGTGGATCTGGGACGGCGCCATCGGCCCCATTCGTGAGGCGCACGCCTGGACGAACCGGCCCGTGTGGCCTTCGGGCATCGAAGTGGACAGGCCCACGGACACACCGGAGGTGCCTCCGGGCCTCGATTGGGACCTGTGGCTCGGCCCCGCCCGCCTGCGCCCCTACCACCCCACCTATCACCCCGCCAAGTGGCGCGCGTGGTGGGATTTCGGCACCGGCTCGCTGGGCGACATGGGGTGCCACATCGTCGATCCGCTCTTCTGGGCGCTGAAGCTCAAGTATCCGGTCAGCGTGGAGGCCAGCATCTCGAAGTACTGGCACGCGTTCTTCGAGGAGTCGCAGCCGAAGAACGAGATGTTCCCCCGGTCCACCATCGTGCGCTTCAAGTTCCCGGCGCGGGAAGGAATGCCCGAGGTCGACCTGACGTGGTGGGACGGGGGACTGATGCCGGCGCGCCCCGCCGGGTTCGAACAGGGCCGGCGCATGGGCGACGAGGACGGCGGGATCCTGCTGATCGGGGACGGCGGCGCGATCATGGCCGGCTGCTACGGCGAGTCGCCGCGCATCGTCCCGGAATCCGGGATGAAGAAGTACAAGAAGCGGCCTCCCCGGACACTGGAACGGATTCCGGAGGGCCCCGACGGTCACGAGCAGGATTGGATCCGTGCCTGCAAGGGGGGCAAGCCCGCCTCCTCCAACTTCGAGTACTCCGGCCCCTTGTCGGAGACGGTCCTGATGGGCAACCTGGCGGTCCGCTACCCCGGCCGGGAGCTGCTCTGGAACGGCGAAGCCATGGAAGTGACCAACGACAAGGATGCCAACGCCTACGTCCGGCGGGAGTATCGCGAAGGCTGGCACCTGTAGTCGATCGGCCGCTCGGGCTCAAGTGGACGGCCGGGAGCACGTAGCGCTAGACCCGGAGCTTGCTGTCCGGCGGTGGGAACACGGCTTCCCACGGGCGAACAGCCCGAGGGGCCCGCGGCCCCTGGCGGGCGTCGAGAACCCCTGGCCGTGAAGGCACTTGGGCGGGCCGGGCCGGCTGGCATGGCTCGTGATATCGAATCCCGCTCATGACTCCAGCGAGCGACGTCGTGCGCGACCTGCGGCACGCCGCGCGATCGGTCCTGCGCTCGCCCGGGCACGCGCTCGTGGTGGTGGCGACGCTGGCGATCGGCATCGGGGCCGCCGCGGCCGTGTTCGCCGTCGTGCGCGAGGCGCTGCTCCGGCCGCTCCCGTTCCGCGAGCCCGACCGGCTCGTCCGCGTGTGGGACCGGGCACCGAACGGCATGGACGCTCCCATGTCGCCCCCCGTCTGGCAGGGGCTCCGCGCCCGCACGGACGTGTTCGAGTCGGTCGGAGGGTCGGCGGACTCGATGTACACGATCACCGGCTTCGGTGAGCCCGAGTCGGTCGTCGGCTACCGCTTCAGCGCCGACTTCTTCCCGATGCTGGGCCGGGCGCCGCTCCTCGGGCGGGTGTTCGTGGCCGGCGAGGATCGGCCCGGAGCCGACCGCGTGGTCGTGCTCTCGCACGGGCTCTGGAGACGCAAGTTCGGGAGCGATCCCGGTGTCGTGGGTCGTTCGATCTCGCTGTCGGGCCATTCCCACACCGTCATCGGCGTGATGCCGGCGGGCTTCGTCCACCCGGTCGGGATCGAGCTCTGGACCCCGTTCGACCTGCCGGAGGGCAGCCGCGACGACCCCCGTGCGCGCTTCGTGCGGGTCGTCGCGCGGCTGCGCGAGGGCCGGAGCCTGGCCGACGCGCGACGCGCGGTCGCCGACGCGCAGAAGCAGCTCGAGGCGGCCCGGCCCGGTACGCTGTACGGCGGCGGACTGGTCGCGCGGTCACTCGACGAGGACGTCCGCGGCGACGCGCGGGCGCCGCTCCTCGCCCTGGCCGGCGCGGTCGCTTTCGTGCTGCTCGCCGCCTGCGCCAACCTCGCCGGTCTCGCCCTCGCCCGGGCCGCCGCGCGTCGGCGGGACCTGGCGGTGCGCGTCGCCCTCGGCGCCTCTCGGGGCCGGCTCCTCCGCGAGTCGTACGTCGAGTGGGCCGTCCTCGCCGGCATCGGCGGCGGGCTCGCGGTTCTCGTCGCCTCGTGGATCGCCCGCGGCCTCCCTGCCCTGTTTCCCGCCACCATCGCGAACCTCGCTCTTCCCAAGGTCGAGGTGGTGCCCGTCGACGACCCGGTTGTCATCTTCGCCCTCGCCGCGGCGTTCCTGGTGTCGCTCGTCGCGGCCACCGTGCCGGCGATCCACGCCCTCTCGATCGACGCTGGCGAAGCACTCAAGGGCGCGGCGCGCGGCGTCGTCGTTGGCCGGGGCCGCGCCTTGAAGCTCCTCGTCGCGGGCGAGGTCGCCGTCGCCCTCGTCCTGCTCGTCGGGTCCGGGCTCCTGGTCCGCACGTTCCTCCACCTCCGAGCCGGCGGCCTCGGCTTCGATCCCGAGCGCGTGCTGACGACGCGCCTCATCCTTCCCGAGGACCGGTACGAGGACCCGCAGCGGATCCTCGCGTTTCACGACGCCGTCCTCGCCCGCGTGCGAGCGGTGCCGGGCGTCCAGGCGGCCGGGTCGGTCGCCTTCCTGCCGCTCTCCGGCTGGCACGGTCCGCGGCCCTTCCGGATCGAGGGCGAGGCGCCGGCCGAGGCCGGGAGCGAGCCGGAGGTGGAGGTGCAGTGGATCGGCGTCGGGTACCGGGACACGATGCGGATCCCGCTCCTCGCCGGGCGGGACCTCGAGGAGTGGGACCGCGAGAGCTCGCCGCGGGTCGTGCTCGTGAACGCCGCGTTCGTGCGACGGTACCTCTCCGGCGACCTCAGCGGCGCTCTTGGCCGACGCGTCTCCTACGGCTTGCGGTCGCCGCAGGGCGGGGAGCCGACCCGGCGCGAGATCGTCGGGGTCATCGGCGACGTCCGGCACCTCGGCTTCGATCACGAGGCCGACCCGGCGGTGTACGTGCCGTTCGCCCAGCAGCCGATCCCGCTGGTCAGCCTCGCGGTGCGCACGGCGGGCGACCCGCAGGCACTCGCCCCCGCCTTGCGGGCCGCCGTGTGGGCCGAGGACCCCGAGCAACCGGTCGCGTACCTCATGCCGCTCGCCGACCTCGCGGGGGAGTCGCTGGCCCTCCGGCGCCTGAGCGCGCTCCTCGCCGCCGCCTTCGCGTTCGTGGCGCTGGGGCTCGCGGCGCTCGGGGCCTACGGCGTCGTGTCACAGGTCGTCGGCAACGGCACTCGCGAGATCGGCGTGCGCCTGGCCCTGGGGGCGAGCGCGCCGTCGGTGGTCCGCATCGTGCTTCGCGAGGCGCTCTCGGCCGCCGCGACGGGTGCTCTCGTCGGCCTCGGCGCCGCGGTGGTGGTGGGACGACTCCTGCGGGGACTGCTGGTCGGGGTGGCTCCACTCGACCCCCTGACCCTCGTCGTGGCCGCCGCCGCGCTCGTCGGCGCCGCCCTTCTCGCGGCGTGGCTGCCGGCCCGCCGCGCCGCCCTCATCGACCCCGCCGTCGTGCTGCGCCAGGAGTGATCCCGAAGGAGCCCCATGATCGAGCTGCGCAACGTCGAGAAGAGCTACCCGCAGGGCGCGACCAACGTCTGGGTGCTCCGGCGGATCGACCTCAAGATCGCGGAGGGGGAGTTCCTGTCGATCATGGGGCCCTCGGGGGCGGGGAAGTCCACCCTGCTCCACATCCTCGGGCTCCACGACACGGAGTTCTCGGGTGAGTTCGACCTCGTGGGTCAGCCCGTCCACAGGCTGGGGCGGAAGGACCGGCACGAGCTGCAGAAGCGGACGATCGGGTTCGTCTTCCAGAGCTATCACCTGCTCGACGAGCTGACCGTGGCGGAGAACCTCGAGCTTCCGCTCTCGTACCGCAACCTGAAGAGGCCGGAGCGCGAGGCGATCGTGGCCGACACCCTCGACCGCTTCCAGATCGTGGCGAAGAAGGACCTCTACCCGCGCCAGCTCTCGGGCGGGCAGCAGCAGCTCGTGGCGGTCGCGAGGGCGATCGTGGCGAGCCCGAAGCTCATTCTCGCCGACGAGCCGACCGGCAACCTCCACTCCGACCAGGGACGCGAGATCATGGAGCTCTTCCACCGCTTGAACGACGAGGGCACGACGATCGTGCAGGTCACGCACTCGGAAACGAACGCGGCCCACGGCCGGCGCATCGTGAAGATGCGCGACGGCTGGATCGAGAGCGCCTGAGGACCGCCATGCTCGGGCACGCCAGACGCGATCTCGTCCAGGCCGTGCGCGGGCTCTCGCGGCGGCCCGCCTTCGCCCTCGGCGCCATCCTCACCCTCGCCGTCGCGATCGGGGCGAACACCGCGGTCTTCAGCGTGGTGGACGCGGTGGTCCTCCGGCCGCTGCCCTTCCCGGAGCCGGAGCGCCTCTCCTTCCTGACCCGCGAAGGCGACGTGTCGATCCCCGACGGGGTGGACTGGCGCGCCGAGACGCGGACCTTCGAGGAGATCGCACTCTTCCTCCGCCAGTGGAACCTCGACCTCACCGGTGACGGCGATCCCGAGCGCATCTACGCGGCGGTCGTGGAGCCCGCCTACTTCCGGATCCTGGGGACGGCGCCCCTCCTCGGCCGGGCGCTCGGCGAAGGCGACAACGTGGTCGGGGCCGAGCCGGTGGCCCTCCTGAGCGAGGCCTTCTGGCGGCGCCGCTTCGGCGACGACCCCGGAGTTCTCGGCCGCACTCTCGTCCTGTCGGGCAAGGCCACGCGCGTGGTGGGGGTGATGCCCGCCGCTTTCGACTTCCTCGACGACGAGGTGGACCTCTGGGCACCGGTCGCGACGACCGTCTCCTGGGCGCCGACGAATCGCGGGACGAACAACTTCGACGCGATCGGGCGGCTGCGGCCGGGCGTCTCGATCGAGGCGGCCCGGGCGGAGATCGTCGCGATCACGACCCGCCTCGCGCGGCAGTATCCGGAGACGAACGCCGGCAAGATCATCGAGCCGATGCCGATGCACGAGTTCGTGACGGGACCCGTGCGCCCGGCGCTCCTCGTCCTGCTCGGCGCCGTCCTCCTCGTCGCCCTCGCGGCGAGCGCGAACGTGGCGGCGCTGCTCCTCGCCCGACACGTCACCCGCGGCGGCGAGCTCGCCGTCCGCCTGGCTCTCGGGGCAGGCTCTCGCCACCTGGTCGCCCAGGTGATGGCCGAGAGCCTCGTGCTCGCCCTCGCCGGCTCTGCCCTCGGGGTGGCGCTCGCGGCCTGGGGCAAGGACGCGCTCCTGGCGATGGCGCCGGCGAGCCTGCCCCGGGCCGGCACCGTCGCGCTCGACGGGCGCGTGCTCGCCTTCACGCTCGGCCTCGCCCTCGTCGCCGCCCTCCTCGGGGCGAGCCTGCCCGCCGTCCTCGCGTCGCGCGCGGCGCCGGGGGCGCTGCTCGCGGGCGCGGGGCGGGGCGCCGCGGGCGGGGCGGCCTCCGGGCGGGCGCTCACGACGCTGGTGGTCGGCGAGGTCGCGCTCGCGAGCGTGCTGCTCGTCGGTTCTCTCCTCCTCGTGCGCAGCTTCCTGCGCCTGCAGGCCGTGCCGCTGGGCTTCGATCCGCGTGGAGTCCTCACCGCCGAGGTCGTCCTGCCCGAGTCACGCTACGACCGGCGTGGGCCGCAGACGCGGGCCGTGACCGAGATCATCGGGCGGCTCGAGGAAAGCCCGGGCGTCGAGTCGGCCGGCTGGGTGACGACGCCTCCCCTCGATCCCCGCGGCGGCGTCGGGGGGTCGATTCTCATCGACGGGCGCACCTTCGCGGCCGGCGATGAGCCCGGGGCCCGAGTGCGCTTCGTCCACGGAGACTACTTCCGGGCGGCGCGGATTCCCGTGCGGCGCGGCCGCGGCTTCACCGGCGAGGACGACGGCGGCGCGCCGGTGGCGGTGGTGAACGAGCGCCTCGCGGACCTCTACTGGCCCGGCGCCGACGCGGTCGGCCGGCGCATCGCCTTCCGGGACTTCGGGGACGAGCGCGGCCCCTACTGGATGACGATCGTGGGCGTCGTGTCGGACATCAAGGGGCGCTCGCTCGAAGCGCCCGACCAGGAGACCGTGTACGCGCCCTTCCGGGAGCGGCGCGCCGAGTGGATCAGGTGGGGCACGATCGTTGTTCGGACGAAGGCCGACCCCGCGTCCCTCGTGCCGGCGGTGCGGGCGGCGGTGCGGGCGGCGGACCCCGACGTGCCGCTGCAGGACGTCCAGACGCTGGCCGACAAGCTCTCCCGCGCCGCCGCGCCCCAGCGCTTCAATGCGTGCGTCGTCTCCGCGTTCGGCTTCGTGGCCCTGATCCTCGCCCTGCAGGGCCTCTACGGCCTGCTGTCCTTCGTCGTGGAGCGTTCGCGCCGGGAGATCGGCGTGCGCCTGAGCCTGGGCGCGGAGGCGGGTGACGTCGTGCGGCTCGTGACCGCGCGTGGGCTCCGGCTCGTGGCCGGCGGCCTGCTGGTCGGGCTGCCCGCGGGCTACGCCCTGGCCCGCGCCGCCTCGTCGGTTCTCTTCGGCGTCACCCCCGCCGACCCCGCGACGTACGCGTCGGCGGGCGCCGCCCTCGTCGCGGTGGCGGCGCTCGCGTGCCTTCTGCCCGCGCGGCGCGCCGCCCGGCTCGACCCCGCGGCCATCCTCCGGGAGCCCTGAGATGATCGACGCGCTTCGCCAGGACCTCGCCTACGCCCGGCGCCGCCTGCGCCAGCCGCCGGGCTTCACCCTCGTGGCGGTGCGGATCGCCCTCGGCGCACGGCGCGAGGAGCTGCTGCGCATGGTCCTGGGCGAGGCGCTCCTCCTCGGGACGGTCGGGGTGGCGGTCGGCCTCGCCTTTGCCCTCGTCCTCTCCCGAGTGATCGCGAGCATGCTCTTCTCCTTGAGCCCCCGGGACCCCGCGACGCTCGGCGGAGTCGCCGTCCTCCTCCTCGTCACGGCCCTCCTCGCCAGCTACGTGCCCGCTCGGCGCGCGACCCGGGTGGACCCGGTGATCGCGCTCCGGAGCGAGTAGGGAGGCGGGCCCGTGGGCTCGATCCGGCTTGGCGTGGCCTGAGCGCATGGCCACGGGCGTCTTCGACCGCGGAGTAGAATCGGGCGTTCCCATGAGCCGGCTCGTACCGCGCATCCTCGCCGCCGACGACCAGCCCGACGTGCTCGAGGCGCTGCGCCTCCTGCTCAAGCCGGAGGGCTTCCTGCTCGAGACCGCCGACTCCCCGGCCGCCGTGCTCGCCGCCGCCGAGTCGCGCGAGCTCGACGTCGTGCTCATGGACCTCAACTACACCCGCGACACGACGTCGGGGCGCGAGGGAATGGACCTGCTCGCGAAGCTGCAGGCGATCGACGCCACGCTGCCGGTGGTGGTGATGACGGCGTGGGGGAGCGTCGACGTCGCGGTGGAGGCGATGCGCCGCGGGGCCCGCGACTTCGTGCAGAAGCCGTGGGAGAACGCCCGGCTCGTCGCCACCCTGCGCACGCAGGCGGAGCTGTCGCGCGCGCTCCGCCGCGGGCAGCGGCTCGAGGCCGAGAACCGGGCGCTGCGCGACGAGGGCCGGCCGCTGCTCATCGCCGAGTCCGAGGCGATGCGGCCCGTGCTCGAGATGATCGAGAGGGTCGGCCCCTCGGACGCGAACGTGCTCGTCACCGGGGAGAACGGGACCGGGAAGGGCACGGTGGCCGCCGCGCTACACGCCGTCTCTTCCCGCGCGGCGAAGCCCCTCCTCACCGTGAACGCGGGCGGGCTCTCCGAGGGGGTCTTCGAGAGCGAGCTCTTCGGCCACGTGAAGGGCGCCTTCACCGACGCCAAGGCCGACCGGGTGGGACGCTTCGAGATGGCGGACGGGGGGGCGCTCTTCCTCGACGAGATCGCGAACGTGCCGCTCAATCTCCAGCCCAAGCTCCTGCGGGTCCTCGAGACGGGGGAGTTCGAGCGGGTGGGCTCGTCGCGCACGCGGCGAGCCGACGTCCGCGTCCTCTCCGCCACGAACGCGGACGTGCGGCAGGAGGTGACGAACGGCCGCTTCCGGCAGGATCTCCTCTTCCGCCTCAACACGATCGAGATCCACGTACCCCCGCTGCGGGAAAGGCGGGAGGACATCCCGCTCCTCGCCGGGCACTTCCTGCACCTGCACGCACAGCGCTACCGCAAGGCCCTGCCCGGCTTCCACGCCGACGCCGTGCGTGCGCTCACCGCCCACGCCTGGCCGGGCAACGTCCGGGAGCTCGACCACGCGGTGGAGCGCGCGGTCCTCATGGCCCGGGGGAGCGAGATCCGCGAGGCCGACCTCGGGCTCAAGGGCGCGGGGCCCGACGCCCCGCGGCAGCTCGACGACATGAGCCTCGAGGAGGTGGAGGCCTTTCTCATCAAGAAGGCGCTGCAACGGCACGGCGGCAGCGTCAGCCGCGCGGCGGAGGCGCTCGGCCTCTCCCGCAGCGCCCTCTACCGCCGCCTGCAGCGGTACGAGCTCTAGCGGCGGGGCGGCGATGAGCTCCGCGCCGCGCCGCCGCCGACGCTTCCCCCACGACCTCCGCATCCAGCTCCTGGCCCTCGGCGCCGGGCTCCCGGCCCTCGTCCTCGCCGGCTCCCTCCTCTTCACGAGCGAGCTTTCGCGGCGGACGCAGTGGACGCTCGGCGTCCTCGTGGTCGTCGCCTGGCTCGCCTTCGCCTCGTCGGCGCGGGAGGCGGTGAGCCGGCCTCTGCAGACGCTCTCGAACCTGCTCGGGGCGCTGCGGGAGGAGGACTTCTCGTTCCGCGCCCGCGTGGGGCGCCGCGACGATCCCCTCGGCCAGGCGCTCTCCGAGGTGAACGCCCTCGCCCAGACGCTGCGCGAGCAGCGGCTCGGCGCGCTCGAGGCCACGGCCCTCCTCCGGAAGGTCATGGCGGAGATCGACGTGGCGGTCTTCGCCCTCGACGCGTCCTCGACCGTGCAGCTCACGAACCGGGCGGGAGAGCGCCTCCTCGGCGCCCCGGCCGAGCGGCTGATCGGGCTCGGCGCCGACGCCCTCGGCCTCGCGGCGTTCCTCGTGGGCGAGGCGCCGCGCATCGCCGAGGCGTCCTTCCCCGGCGCCTCCGGACGGTTCGACGTGCGACGCGGGACCTTCCGGCAACGCGGGAAGCCCATGCAGCTCCTGGTCCTCGCCGACGTGAGCCGGGCTCTGCGCGACGAGGAGCGCCAGGCCTGGCAGCGGCTCATCCGGGTCATCGGCCACGAGCTCAACAACTCGCTGGCCCCGATCCGCTCGGTGGCGGGGAGCCTCGAGGCGCTGGTCCTGCGCGAGCCCCGGCCCGCGGACTGGGAGGAGGACCTGCGCCGCGGCCTCGGCGTCATCGCGGCGCGGGCCGAGGCCCTGCGCCGATTCATGGACGCCTACGCCCAGCTCGCGCGGCTCCCCGCCCCCAACCGGAGGAAGGTGGAGATCGGTCCCCTCGTGCGCCGCGTGGCCGGCCTCGAGACGCGCGTGCCGGTCGCCGTCGAGGACGGAAGGGCGGCGACGATCGACGCCGACCCGGACCAGATCGAGCACCTCCTCATCAACCTGACGAAGAACGGCGCCGAGGCCGCGGCGGCCACGGGCGGCGGCGTGCGGCTCTCGTGGTCGCTCGTCGAGAAGCCCGGGCCCGCTCTCGAGATCCGCGTCGACGACGACGGCCCCGGCCTCCCCCCATCGGCCAACCTCTTCGTCCCCTTCTTCACGACGAAGCCCGGCGGCTCCGGCATCGGCCTCGTGCTCTGCCGCCAGATCGCCGAGGCGCACGGCGGCACGCTGAGCCTCGCGAACCGCCCGGGCGGCGGCTGCCGCGCCACGCTGCGCCTGCAGCGCTGAGGGGGGCGCCTAGAGCCGGAGGAGGATGCGCAGCCGGTCCTCGACCGCGGCCATCGTCGGGAGGTCGATGGCACCCCAGCGTACGACGAGTCGATCGACCGACACGGACCGAACGCCTTCACACAAGATCGCCGTCCGGCTCTTCACGCCTCCCTCCGGCGGGGAGACGGGAACGTGGCTCGGCACGTTTCGGATCGTGGAGGTCATCGGCAGGACGATGACGAGCCCCGCCGCACCTCGATTGAAGAGATCCTCGGAGACCACCAGGACGGGACGCCGGCCCGCCTGCTCATGACCGCGCGTCGGGTTGAGATCGGCGAGCCAGACCTCGCCCCGAGCGGGAGCGCTCACCGCCGCTTCCGGCTTCGCTTGGGGGGCGATCCCGCCGCGTGGCGCGTGCGCCCCTCCGCCACGGCCAGGCCGTCGGGGAGCGTGGCGTCCCAGGCACGCCGCTCGTCCTCGATCGCCTCCCACGTGCGCGCATCCGCCCGCAGGGTCGCGTAGGCCGCGTTGAGCTGCTCGAGAAACCGCTGCCGACGCAGAGCCTCGACGGCTTCGTCCAGCAGGGCGAGCATCGGCTTGCCTTCGGCCTTCGACAGCTCCCGGAGGACTCCGTGCGCGGAAGCGCTGATCCGTGTCGTCCCGTAGCCCATCTTGTACCCGACTCAGTCTACGGAAGCGTCTACTCGCCTGTCAACAGCACGAAGCTGCGCAATGGCAAGGTGTGCGGCTACGAGCAGTTCCACGACCCCGGCATCCGCGCCGCCTTCCGGTAGAGTCCCGCGCCTCAGTCCACCCGGAGCGCCCGCACGGGATCCGTGGCCGCCGCGCGTCGTCCGGGGACGAAGCCCGCCAGGAGCGCGGTGAGCAGGAGGAGCCCGCCGACCACGGCGAACGTGACCGGGTCCGCGGCCGAGACACCGTAGAGGAAGCTCGCCAGGGCGCGGCCGAGGAT
The DNA here is from genome assembly GCA_963697835.1 of uncultured Acidobacteriota bacterium. Classification (GTDB taxonomy): domain Bacteria; phylum Acidobacteriota; class Vicinamibacteria; order Fen-336; family Fen-336; genus DATBSL01. The sequence goes on from CAVOPG010000007.1 coordinate 509,633, forward strand.
AAGCGCGGCCACGAGTCCGAGCGCCAGGCCGGTGAGCACCAGGCGGAGGCTCTGGCCGACGACGAGGCCGAAGATGTCGCCTCGGGTCGCGCCGATCGCCACCCGCACCCCGATCTCGTACGTCCGCTGCGCGGTCGAGTAGGACACGACGCCGTAGGTCCCGATGGCGGACAGGAGGAGGGCACAGCCGGCGAAGGCCGCGAAGAGCCACATCATCGAGCGCGGCTCGGAGACCGAGGACGACACGACCGCCGTCATGCTGCGCGCGTCGCTCACCGGGACGTCCGGGTTCACGCTCGCGACCACCCGACGCATCCCGAGGGCGATCTCGGAAGGATCGCCGGACGACCGGACCAGGAGCGTCAGCGCCGTGGGGATCCGGCGGTCCAGCGCCACCGCCTGGGGGAACGGCATGTACAGGGCGCCGGTGATCTCGGCGGGCGACCGGCCGGACAGGGCGTACTGGCGCACGTCCCCCACCACGCCCACGACCGTGCGCCAGTCGTCGTCCCAGACGACCCGGATCCGCTTCCCGACCGGGTCCTCGTTCGGCCAGTAGCGTCGCGCGGTGGCTGCGCCCACGAGCGCCACTCGGGCCGTCCGCTCTCCATCGGAATCGTCGAAGACCCGGCCCCGCAGGAGCGGTATGCGCATCACCCGGAAGTACGCGGGCGTGACCGCCCCCGCCCACAGCAGCGGGACCTGGCCCTCGGTGACGACCAGGGGATGCCCCTCCATCTCCACGGGAAGGAGCGGCTCCTGGCCGCTCAGGGGGAGAGCGTTCGCGGCGGCGACGTCGCCGATCCCGGTCAGGCCCCCTACCCGCCGCAGCACCTCGTCGTAGAACGCGATGCAGGACGCCCGCTCCCGGCACGTTGAGGGGTTCGGGGAGACGCGCACGGTGAGCGTCTCGTCGGGCCGGAACCCCGGGTCCACGCGGGTCAGGCCCCAGAGGGTTCGGATCAGCAGGCCGGCGCCGATGGCCAGGACGACCGCCAGAGCGACCTCCGCGGCGACGAAGGTGCTGCGCAGGCGCGTGCGGCCGGGCCCGCCCGCGCGCTGCCCGCCGGCCTTCATCGAGACGGCGAGGTCCACGCGCGACGCGCTCGCCGCCGGAGCGATGCCGAAGAAGAGGCCGCAGAGGACGGAGAGGGCGGTGACGAAGGCCAGGACCCCGCCGTCCAGGCCGACGAGGGAGAAGCCTCGCGGGTCGGCGGGCAGCATCGTCCGGAGGCCCGAGACCGCGGCCTGGGCCAGGGCGATCCCGACGATCCCGCCCAGGAGCGAGAGAGCCACGCTCTCGGCCAGCAGCTGGCGCAGGATCCGGCCACGGGTGGCGCCGAGGGCCGCCCGCAGCGCCATCTCCTTCCGGCGCCCGGCCGCGCGAGCGAGGAGGAGGCTGGCGACGTTCGCGCAGGCGATCAGCAGCACGATCCCGACCGCGGACTGCAGCACGAGGAGCCTGCGACGGATGTCTCGCACCAGGTCCTCGTGCAAGGGGACCGCCACCACATCCGCGTTCCAGGTGGGCGACGGCCACGGGAACATCGTCCTGGTCCGGGCGATCATCGAGGGCAGCTCGCCCTGGGCCTGTGCGAGGGTCGCGCCCGGACGGAGCCGGGCGACGGCCGGCATCCAGCCGAAGCCCCAGTAGTCCTCGGCCTGGCTCGGGTCCAGGCGCAGGGGAACCCAGAGCTCCGTCGCTCCCGAAGGGAAATGGAAGCCGGGCGGCATCACCCCCACCACCTGCCGCTCCACGCCCGCGACCGTGATCGTCCGTCCCACGATCAGGGGATCGCCTCCGAACCGGCCCTGCCAGAGCGCGTCGCTCAGGAGGACGATGCGATCGCGGCCGGGGTGATCGTCGCCCTTCTCGAAGGTCCGGCCCCGCGCCGCCCCGCGACCGAGGACGGTGAAGAGATTGGCGGAGACCGTGCTCCCCACGAGGCGCACGGCCTCGCCGCTGCCGGTGAGATTGAGATCCAGGTCCGCGCTGACGCCCGCGACCTCCATCGTGCGGCTCTGGTCCTGCAAGGCCACGACGGCGCCCTTGGGGTAGAAGCCGGTCAGCCGGACGAGCCGCTCGGCCGAAGGATACGGAAGGGGCCGGAGGAGCATCGCGTTCACGAGGCTGAACATCGCCGCATTGCCGCCGATGCCGAGCGCCAGCGAGAGCACCGCCACTGCCGTGAAGCCCGGGCTCTTGCGGAGCACACGGCCCGCGAACCGAAAGTCCTGCCCGAGGGTTTCCAGGCTGGTGAAGGTCCACATGTCGCGGCACGCCTCCTTCAGCGCGACGGGATTGCCGAACCGGCGCACGGCCGCGTGGCGGGCCTCGTCCGGGGGGAGGCCCGCGGCTCCGTATTCCTCTTCACGCCTGGCAAGATGGAAGCGCAGCTCGTCGTCGAGGTCGCGCTCGAGCTCGTCGCGCCGGAGGAACGCCTTTCCGCGCAGGAAGGCCGAGCGGATCCACTCCCTGGCCGTCATGGCCTTCAGGCGGTCTCCATGATCCGGGCGACACCCAGCGTCATGCGGTTCCAGTAACTGGCCTCCTGGGCGAGCTGCTTCCTGCCCGCGGTGGTCACCCGGTAGAACTTCGCGCGGCGGTTGTTGTCCGAGACGCCCCACTCCGCCGCCAGCAACCCGCGCAGCTCGAGCCGGTGCAGGGCCGGGTAGAGCGCCCCCTCTTCCACCCGAAGGACGTCCTCCGAGGTGCGCTGGATGGACTCGGCGATCCCGTAGCCGTGCCGGGGGCCACGGCCGAGCGTCTTGAGGATCAGCATGTCGAGCGTGCCCTGCATCAGCTCGCCGGGTACGTTCTTCTTCGCCTTGGTGAACATCGACTCGGCGCCCTCCCCATAAACCCTTTAGGGGAGTATCGGTCAAGAGGGCGCGGAAGGCAAGGGGAGGGCCTTCGCTTCGCGATTCAGCGGCATTCTCATGACGGGATCACCGGTAGGCCGCGGCCTGGATCGCGTAGAGCTCCGCGTACGGGCCGCCTTTGGCCATCAGCTCCTCGTGGGTGCCGACCTGGGCCACCCGCGCGCCGTCGAGCACGACGATGAGGTCGGCCATGCGCACGGTGCTGAAGCGGTGCGAGACCAGGATCGTGATGCCTCGGATCCGTCGCCGTTGCCCGCTCGTCTGGCGGCCCCGCGCGCCGCCGCGGCGTAGCGCTCGAAGAGCGCGTGCTCGGTCTCGGCGTCGAGGGCCGCGGTGGGCTCGTCGAGGACGAGCAGCAGCGGCTCGTCGCGCATGAACCCGCGGGCCAGGGCGAGCTTCTGCCACTGGCCGAACGAGACCTCGACACCCCCCGGCCAGGTGGGCCCGAGCTGCGTGTCGAGGCCGGCCGGCAGGCGCGCCACCACGTCGTCGGCCCCCGCCCGCTCGACGGCGGCGGCGACGGCCCGCTCGTCGTCCCGACGCGGCACGTCGCCGACGCCCACCGAGTGGCGGGCGGGAAGCTCGAAGCGGAAGAAGTCCTGGAAGGCGCCGGCCAGGCGTGAGCGCCACTCGTCGGCCCGCATGCGGAAGAGGGGCGCGCCGTCGACCAGGATGCGGCCCGCCGTCGGCTCGTACAGCTTGCAGAGCAGCTTGACGAGCGTCGTCTTGCCCGCGCCGTTCTCTCCGACGAGCGCCACCACCGACGCCGGCGGGCAGGTCGAGGTCGACGGAGTCGAGCACGAGGCGGTCGGTGCCGGGATAGGCGAACGAGACGCCCTCCAGGCGGATGCCTTCCCGGAGCCGCGCCGGCGCGGGCACGTCGGCCGATGCCACGAGCGACGCCGCGTAGTCCTCGAGCCAGGCCAGGCGCCGGGAGCCGTCGAGCCAGATGCCGCGCAGGAAGCCGATCTCGCCCACGGTCGCCCCGATGTAGGCCGAGAGCCGCGCGCCGGCGGCGAGCACGAGCAGCACGTCGCCCGCCGGCGCGCGAAGGCCCGACGACACGAAGACGATCGCGCCGACGTAGGCGCCGCCGAAGATCGTCCAGGCGAGCGCGTGCCAGACGGCACTCTGCCAGCGGGCGGCCGCCACGGGCCCGTACCAGCGCTCCCACGCCTCGCGCCGCTCCCGCACGAGACGCGGGCCGATGCGGGTGACGCGCACCTCCTTGCCCGGGCGGCGCGGTCGTGGCCGTCACGAACAGGTGCCGGGCCAGCCGGCCGGTGGCGGCCCCGCGCTCCTCGGCGGTCGCGCTCGATCCCCGGCCGCCAGGCCGAGGTCACGACCGTGGGCAGCGCGAAGACGGCGAGGGCCGCGAGCGCGGGATGGATCGACACGAGCAGCCCGATCGCGACACCCAGGCGCAGGATCCAGCCGCAGGTCGAGAAGAGCGACATGTACATGTGGTCGAGCACGAACACCTGGTTGCGCAGGACCGAGAGGCGGTCGAGGTACTCGGGCCGCTCCTGGTGGGCGATCGTCGCGACCCCCGCCTGCAGCCGGGCCACGTGCGACTCGAGCGCGATCGTGACCCGGTCGCGGAAGCGCCGCTGCACGCGCGTGCTGACGATGCTCAGGAACCACGTGGCCGTCGCCGACGCGCCGAGGCCGAGGGCGGCCGCGACCAGGAGGCGGCGGTCGCCCTCGAGGACGCCCTCGCCCAGGAGCGTCAGCCACAGGGCCAGGAGCGCGTCGGGCAGCGCGGCCAGCTGCGACAGCGCGAACGAGGCCACCATCATCCCGGGCTCGTGGCGGTAGCCGAGCTTCAGCACCCGCCACATCGAGGAGAGCGCGGGCGGCAGGCGGTCAGGCGAGGAGGTCATAGGCCGTTCCCTCCTCGTCCGCCGTCGGCGCTGAAGCGCTGCGCCTGCAGGTCGAACATCGTGCGGTAGCGTCCGCCCGAGGGCCATGAGCTCGTCGTGGGTCCCCAGCTCGATCACCCGGCCGTGCTCGAGCACGCAGATGCGGTCGGCGTGGCGCACGGTCGAGAAGCGGTGGGAGATCAGGATGGTCGTGACCTTCCGGGTGGCGGCGAGGATGCGGTCGAAGATCTCGGCCTCGCCGCGCACGTCGAGCTGGGCGGTGGGCTCGTCGAGCAGCACCAGCCCGGCCCCGAGCCGCACCGCGCACAGGGCCCGGGCGAGGGCGACGCGCTGCCACTGCCCGCCCGAGAGCTCGGTGCCGCCCTCGTAGCCGCGGGCGAGAGGCGTGTCGAGCCGGGCGAGCCCGGCCGCACCCGCCTCGGCCAGGGCCGCGATCACCGCGTCGTCGGGGGCGCCGCCCGGCGCCACGTTGTCGCGCAGCGGCAGCTCGAAGCGGATGAAGTCCTGGAAGACGGCGGTGATCCGCGAGCGCCAGGCCTCGACGTCGAGATCGCGCAGGTCGACGCCGTCCACCTCGATGGCGCCGCCCTGCGGGTCGTAGAGCCGGCAGAGCAGCTTGGCCAGCGTCGTCTTGCCGGCGCCGTTCTGCCCGACGATGGCGAGCGACGTCCCGGCGGGCATCGTGAGGTCGAAGCCCTCGAGCACCGGCCGATCGCCGCCCGGGTAGGCGAAGGTGACGTCGCGGAAGCGGATCTCGCGCGCGGGCAGACCGTCTGCCCGCGGCGGCGCTTGGCGCGGAGCCGCCAGCGCCCCCTGCACCGCCATGGCGGGCTCGAGGCGCAGCACCGCGGCCACCGGCGCCGCCGCCCCGTCGAGCGCCCAGCTCAGGCCACCGAAGGCGATTGCGCTCACGCCCACCGCCACCTGCGCGAAGACGACCACGTGTCCGAGGTCGAGTCGGCCCTCGGCGGCCGCGGAGGCCAGCGACCAGAACACGGCGACGTTGGCCGCGCCCACGACGAGCAGGCTCCAGGCGAGCGGCTTCTCCCGCAGGCGCGTCGCCTCGTACTGGAGCTCGTGCAGCAGCGTCCTCCGGCCGACGAACCGCTCCATCACCCAGTCGGCGAGGCCGAAGAGGCGCAGCTCCTTGGCCGCGGGCGGATCGACGGCGAGCCGGTAGGCGTACTCGGCGTGCCGCTGCGCCTCGCGCACCGGCTCGGTGTTGCGGTCGCGCCAGACCGCGCTCTCGCGCAGGAGCCAGTGCGTGGCGAGCCACGCCCCGGCCAGCACGAGCGGCGCCCACCACGCGTAGCCGAAGAGCACGGCGGCGGAGGCGAGCCCCGCGACCGTCAGGACCAGCCCTCCGGCGATGAAGTCCATGTTGATGTGCATCGGCGGCCCGGTCATTCCCGCGTCGAACTCGCGGGCCACGGTCAGGTCGCCGGTGAGCTTCGGGTCCTCGAGGTGCCCCATCCCCGGCGGCCGCACGCACGCCTCGGTCAGCCGGTCGTAGAGCCACGCCGCCACCCGGCTCCCGAGGTTGGCGCTGATCGCCTGGTGGATCGGGTGCGAGCACCTGCAGGAGGACGAACACCACCCCGACGACCGCGAGCGGCGCCGCCAGGCGCTCGCCCCGCTGCACCGCCGCCACGAGCGCCCCCATGGCGACGGCGAACCCCGCCGGCAGCACGCCGCGCAGGAGCAAGGACGGCCCACCAGGCGAACGCCAGCCTGCCGTCCGCCCTGGGCAGGACGGCGAAGAACTGCCACTCGGCCCGCTCACGCAGTCGACGCAACATGGGGGAAAGAGAAACAGTCTACGTCGATGTGAGTGCTCGCGCCACCAAGGTCTGGCGCAGGTCCTGAATGCGTCGACGAGGCCCAGCGCTCCAGATCATCGGAGCGCTTCCATCACCGCAGCGCGGGCGAGCAGGCGCGTCGAGTCGAGCGTCGGCAGTGGGGACTCGTCGGCCCGGACGAGCAGCGGGATCTCGGTGCACGCCAGGGCCACGGCGTCGCAGCCGCGCTCGCCGAGGCGGGCGATCACGCGGTTGTACACCTGGCGCGACTCATCGGTGAAGACGCCGTCGACCAGCTCCGCGAAGATGATGCGATCCACCGTCTCGGCGTCCGCCGCCTCGGGCACCACGGCCTCGATCCCAAGCCTGCCGAGGCAATCTGCGTACACGGGCCCCCCCATCGTGTAGCGCGTGCCGAGAACGCCGACGCGCCGGAACCCGCGCCGCGCCCCCTCCTCGCCGACGACACCCGCGATGTGCAGCCACGGGAGCGGCGTCGCCGCCTGGACGTGGTCCCAGGCGAGGTGGGCGGAGTTGTCGGGGCAGATCGCGAAATCCGCTCCGGCGGCAGCGAGCAGACGTGCCGACTCGAGCATGAAGCGGGCGACACCCGCGTAGTCCCCGGCGTCGAAGGCCGGAAGCCAGCGGGCCATCGCGATCGAATCGAGCGTGACGCGCGGATGGTCGTTCTTGCCGACGAGAGTGAGGGCCTCGCGGCATATCGTCCGATAGCACAGCGCGGCGCCCTCGGCGCTGCAGGCGACTATGCCGATGTGCTTCACGGGACGAGTCTACACCGCTGGAAGGACCACCTTGCGTTCAGCGTCGAGAACGAGGGCAAGCAGAAGGGACTCGCGCGGGTATGGGTCATTGCCTCCTGCTCTCGGCGGTGGACGGGTCAAAGCCGAACCGTTCGCGCATCCGTTGCCGGAATCGCTCCCGCTCCTCAGGGGTCATGCGCTCGCACCGCTCTTCCATCCGACGACGGACATTGGAGCGAACGGAACCATGCCATCCAGATCCACCGAAGAGGATCCGGCACAGCGCCAGGATCCCCAGCGCCTGCCAGAAGGTGATCTCGCGCCAACCGAAGAGCGCCGGCAACAGCCAATTCCACAGGTACTGCACGATTCCGCCGCCGATGGCGATGAACACCAGCATCCCCAGGATCGCCAGCGGAGCAATGAGGATCAGTTTCTTCCATCTCGGTCTCATCTTCGGTCCCTCTACAGGTGTAGACGAATGAGGGGGTGCGGATATTGTAGGGTCGACGAGTCCGGGGCCCCCCAAACCTCTTGCCCTCCTCTGGCGTTTCACCCACAACAGGAGAGGTCTGCCGTGGGACTCGCCGAGTTGGAGACGACGCCGGGGGGGGGCCGGGGAGGCAGATCGGCTGGCCATCGCGGGGGCACGGGGTAGAATCCTTGATACTGCACATGCCGACCGAGAAGACGCGAGGACGATTGCGCGCGCTCTCCGACTGGCTGAGGGGATCGACGCCGTCTCCGCCGCCCGCGCCGAACGCCGCCGCAACCGCGGTTCGGGAAGGCTTGCCCTCTCGCATCGGGCACTACTCGATCACCGGCAAGCTGGGGCAGGGCGGGATGGGCGTCGTGTATCTGGCGCACGACGAGCGGCTGGGACGCTCGGTCGCCGTCAAGACGATGTCGTCGGTGGCCGGCGACGAGACCGCGAGCAAGCGCTTCTGGCGCGAGGCTCGAGCCGCGGCCGCCATCAACCACCCGAACGTCTGCCAGCTCTACGAGATCGGCGAGGACGGAGACGAGCTGTTCATCGCCATGGAGCTGCTGGAGGGCGAGGCGCTGGCCGAGCGCCTGCGGCGGGGGCCGCTGAGCGTATCCGAGACGCTGCCGATCGGCCTCGGCGTCCTGGCCGCGCTGCAGGCGCTGCACGCCCGCGGCATCGTCCACCGGGACCTCAAGCCGTCCAACGTGTTCCTGACCTCGCACGGCGTGAAGCTGCTCGACTTCGGCCTGGCGCGGGCGGCGACCCGGAGATCTCGCAATCGCTGAGCTCGGCCACCGAGCTGACGCGCACCGGCATGGTGGTGGGCACGCCGCGCTACATGGCGCCCGAGCAGGTGACGGGCGAGGGCCTCGACGCCCGCAGCGATCTCTTCGCGGTGGGCGCCATCCTCTTCGAGATGCTCGCGGGGCGGCCGGCGTTCGGCGGCAGGAACGCCGTCGAGATCCTGCACGCGACGCTCTACGAGCAGCCCCCCGCGCTGACCGGGTCGCCGGCCGTGGCGGCGGCGGACCGCGTGATCCGCCGGGCGCTCGCCAAGCGTCCCTCGGAACGGCCGGCGTCGGCCGACGCGATGGCCGAGGAGCTGCGCGCCGTGCGCGGCATGGACGGCGACGACACTCCGGCCCTGGCCCGCACCCTGACGCGCCTCGTGGTGCTGCCGTTCCGCATCCTGCGCGCCGACCCCGAGACGGACTTCCTGGCCTTCAGCCTTCCGGACGCCATCGCCACGTCGCTGTCGCGCATCGGCTCGCTCGTCGTGCGCTCGAGCGCCATCGCCGCCCGTTTCGCCGGCGAGGCGCCGGACCTGAAGGCCCTCGCCGCCGAGGCCGACGTGGACCGGGTCGTGATGGGAACGCTCGTGCGCTCCGGCGACCAGCTTCGGGCCGCGGCCCAGCTCGTCGAGGCCCCGGGCGGGCACGCTGCTCTCGTCGCACACGGTCCAGTCGTCGCTGGGCGACCTCTTCCGCCTGCAGGACGACATCGCCCGGCGCGTGGTGGAGGCGCTCGCCCTGCCCCTCGGCGCCCAGGACTCGCCCACGCCCGAGCGGCCGCACAACGCCCACGCCTATTCGCTCTACCTCCGTGCGAACGAGCTCGCCCGCAGCTACGGCCAGCTCCCCCAGGCGCGCGACCTGTACGAGCAGTGCCTGGAGCTGGATCCCGGCTTCGCTCCGGCCTGGGCCCAGCTGGGCCGCTGCCACCGGGTGATCGGCAAGTTCATCGACGCTTCGGCGGACACCGCGGCCCGCGCCGAGGAGGCCTTCCGCCGCGCCCTCGAGCTCAACCCGCGACTCTCGGTGGCGCACAAGTACTACGCGCACCACGAGGCGGAGACGGGTCAGCCCCGGGCGGCGCTCGTGCGCCTCCTGGGCGAGGCCGACGCGTCACGGCAACGACCCCGAGCTCTTCGCGGGGCTCGTCCACGCGTGCCGTTACTGCGGGCTCTTCGAGCAGGCGATCGCGGCGCACGAAGAGGCACGGCGGCTCGACCCGAACGTGCCTTCGAGCCTCGAGCAGACGATCCTGATGACGGGCGACATCGAGCGGCTCCTGGCCGTCGAGGAGCCCGTGAGCTCCGCCGGCAGCGACTCGGTGATCCGCGTCATCGGCCTGGGGCTGGCGGGGCGCCGCGACGAGGCGCGCCGCGCCCTCGCCGAGCACCGGCAGGCCGCGGAGCTTCCGGTCTTCCACTCGTATGCCGACAACCTGATGGACTGGCTCGATCGGCGCCCGGCGGACATGCTCGCCCGCGCGGCGGCCCTGGGGGAGCTCAAGATCATGGAGGACCCGGAGGCCCTCTTCCAGGTCGGCTGGCTGCTCTGCGACGCCGGCGCGCACGAGCGGGGCCTCGACCACCTGCGACGGGCGGTGGGGAAGGGCTACTCCGTCGCCCCGACCCTCTCGGCCAGCCCGGCCTTCGACGCGCTACGCAGCGACCCCGCGTTCCAGGAGATCCTGGCAGAGGCCGAAGCGGGCCGCGAGCAGGCGCTCCGCACGTTCCGCGAGAACGGCGGCGAGCAGCTTCTCGGCCGCTGACGGACCGGCACGACGAGGCCCGCCTACGCGCCGAACTGACGCAGGTGATGGTCCGAGTGCAGGTAGCCCAGGCGGAGCCAGGCGGCGTCGGACATCGGGCCGAACACCGGATGCGACCGCCGGTCGAGATTCCGCGTCGGGGCGGTGACGCGCTCCAGCAGCGCCTCCGCCTGCGCGACGTCCGCGGCAAAGTCGACCGGCCGCGTGCCCCCCCGCTCCTGGTCCACTTCCGGGCTCGTGCGGATCCCATGCGGCCACGGCAGGGGAACGTACAGGACGACCACCTTGAGGAACGTCCGCTGCATCACGCCGGTCGCGGGGCTGACGGCCTTCTGGCCCAGGGCCAGGCGAGACCAGTCGGCCAGATGGCACACCATCTGGTGCGCCGACATCCGCCCCCAGCGAGGGGCGGTGTCCGGACCCACCGTTCTCAGCCGGCCGAGGATCTCGGCCTTGTCACGCGGCCGCGCGAGGGTCTTCATGGCGATGCGCTCGCTCCGCCGGCCGGCTTCACGTCGAGGATGACGCGCCGATACGACGTCAGGGCGGGTGCGCCGTCGTCCTCGACGGCCAGGATGACGTGGGCGATGCCGGCGAGCTTCGGCACGACGGTCGCCCGCGGGCCGTTCGCGTCTTCGAGGGTCACCCTCGCCGGCGGCTCGGGCGGCCCCCCGAGCGGAGCCGAAGGGAAGTTCCCCGCACCCGGATTTCCGGCCCCTCCGCCCGGCGGACGCACCCTGACGAGCACCGGCTGACCCGGAATGCCGGTGCCGGCTTCGGGATAGGAGAACCAGGAGAACGACAGCGAGTTGCCGTCGGGGTCCGAGGTCGAGGCGGCGTCCAGGGTCACGGGCACGCCCACACGCGCGTCCACCACCAGGGGCTCCGTGCCCGGCCGGCCGTTCACCACGACCCGCGGGTTGTGGTTCGCCTCCTTCACGTCCTTGATCGTCCAGTCCATCCGGGCCGCGAAGTCGTTCTGGAACGCCCGCCGCCAACGCCAGATCGTCGCCTGGTCGGACGTGTACGTCCTCCCGTCGACGCCGACGACGGTGTCCCGGGAGCTGTCCCTCCCGGGGTAGGAGTCGCCACCCTGCGTCCAGAACGCGCGCGTCTCCCCGAACGGCTGCCGCCACACGTAGCGGCCGCCCCAGCCGCCGTAGGCGGGGCTCATGGAGCTGGCGAGGCCGTTGTCGACGAGCCCCAGGAACGAAGGTGTGTCGCCTTCGTGGATGCAGCAGGGGAAGGGGTAGAGCTTCCCGAGGGGTCCCTTGCTCCGGATGTTCGCGTTCACCCACTCGTCGGAGAAGGGGGTGAAGTCGGCGCCGGGGCAGTTGCGGTAGAAGCGGTCGCCGCTGATGCCCGTCCAGGTCGCGAAGTAATACTGCTCGCCGTCCTGCGTGGAGGGGCTCGCGACGTAGGAGAGGGTCGGGAACTCGCGGCGGATCCACGGGCCCGCGTCGTCCTGGTCGGAGATCGCGTAGACGCGCAGCTTCGACACGAAGGCCGCAACCTCCTGGGGGGTTTTCGTGGACCGGACGTGAGAGAGCGCCTGAGCGAGGGTGTTCGTGCCTCCCCAGGCGAGGACCCGGAGCGGCCGCGGGTCCGCCTTCTCGGCGGCGCGAATGAGGAGCTCGGCCCCGGGCGACAGGAGGTCGGGGCCGACGGCCGCCATGCCGTACTCCGGCTGTCCCGCCGCGACCACCCCCCGCAGCGCGGCGGCGGTCGGGAAGGCGGGCGCGTGCTTCAGCAGGTTCGGCTGCACGTTCTCGTACGCGTCGAGGACCGAGAGGATGACGTCGGGGCGAACCGCCTTCTTCATCCAGGTCGAGGTGGTGGCGACGAGCCCCTCCACGTCGAGCTGGTTGGAGTAGAGGAGGAAGCGGACCAGGGACATCTGGTCGTCGGGCTCGTTCGCGATGTCCGTCATGACGAGGACGCGCGCCCGGGCCGCGAACGGATCCACGAACGGGGCGGCGACGACGTCCCGGGTGGGGCTCTCGCCGAGTTGAGGCAGGTCGGCCGCCGGCGCCGGCGTGGGGCAGAGCGCCAGCCAGGCCAACGCCAGGAACCTGCAGCCGGACCGTCTCCGATCCATCACTTCGAGGTCCCGGCGGCAGGGCGACCCACGGCCAGGGCGAGCCAGGCCACGAGGGCGGCCCGCTTCTCGTCCTGGGTCCACGGCGAGCCAAGGGCCTTCCCCCAGTCCGCGACGCGCCGCTGGAGTCCGGTAGCCGGGCGCCGGAGCGATCGCGCGGCGCGGTCGTCCAGCTCGCGCTCTCTCACTTCCACGAGGCCTAGCCCGCTCCGGAGGCTCGCCTGCCGGAGCACTTCCCGGAACAGCTCGCCCTCCGCCGCGTGGATGAGGGCGTGGGACGCGAGGATGTCCCGAAGTCCCGGCAGCGGGCGCCCCGCGGCGAGGAGAAGGCCGCTCGTCACGGGCTCGTGACCCATCGCTCGCAGCTCCGCGACGGCCTCCCGTACCGCGCGCTCGGCGAGGTCGGCCGCCTCTTCCGTGGAACGGCGGATCAGGCCCTCGGCCGCCGGGTAAGGCCGTCCCTCGGCGGCGTGGAAGGGCTGTCGCGGGGTCTGTCGTGAAAGCTCGACGCGCCGGCGCACGACCGCGGCCGGCTCCGCCGCCGGGCCGGCGACCGCGACGAGCGCGGCCCAGCCGGAGTGCGCGCGGAAGCCGAGCGCGGCCTCACTCCTGCCCGGTCTGGATCGGGTAGCCCTCACTTCAAGACCTGACTCCTGAAGGCTTCCGGAGCGCGTCGCCGCGCAGGGGCATCGAGCGGAGTCGCACCCCGGTGGCGGCGAAAACGGCGTTCCCGATGGCCGGCGCCGCGGCGATGATCGGCGTCTCCCCGCCTCCCGCGGGGGGGATGTCCCGATCCTCGACCAGGTGGACGTCGATCCGCGGGACGTCGCGGAATCGCGGGACCCGGTAGCGCGAGAAACGCGGGTTCAGGATCTTCCCCTCCCCGAACTCGATCTCCTCGGTGAGCGCCCCTCCGAGCCCCATGACGATGCACCCCTGCACCTGCGAGAGGAGGCTGGCGGGGTTCAGTATGGGGCCGCACTCGAAGGCCTCGCAGATCTCGGTGACCTCGAGGCGGCCCTTCGAGCGATCGAGCGTCACCTCGACGCACGCCGCGACGACCGAGTCCTTCTCCGTCCCGCAGGCCAGGCCGACGCCCCGTTCGGGGGTGACCCGCTTGCGCCGGGCGGTCCACCCGAACTCCTTCGTCGCCTTCTCGAGCACCCTCCGGAGGCGCTGGTTCTCGAGGTGAGCCAGCCTGAGCTCGAGGGGATCGACGCCGGCGGCCGCCCCCAGCTCGTCCATGAAGGACTCCCGGGCGAAGTTGTTGGCCGTGGCCCCCAGGCACCGATAGGACCCCTGGGGCAGGGGGGAGTCCGAGCCCACGGAGGAGACCCTGACGTTCGGGATGGCGTAGGGGGTCGAGAGGGCCGCGCCCCCGGCGTTGAGGCTGGTGAGCTCCCACGCCACGATCCTGCCACCGGCGTCGAGGCCGCCGCGACACTCGACGAGGGCCGCCGGCCGGCAGTACGCCCACGTGAACTCCTCTTCGCGGGTCCACCGCACCGAGACGGGCTTCCCGGCCGAGCGGGCGAGACGTGCCGCCTCGACGGCGGCCTCGGGGGTGTGCTTCCCTCCGAACCCGCCTCCCATGTCGGGCACGATCACGCGGACCCGCTCGCGCGGGATGCCGAGCTCCTCGGCCAGCTCCTGCTGCGCCCTGAACGGCCCGTCGCAGCCGGCCCAGACGGTGAGGCGGTCCCCGTTCCACTCGGCCACCGCGGCACGGGGCTCCATCGGGGCGTGCTGGATGTAGGCGACACGGTAGGACTCCGAGAGGACCCGGTTCGCTTCCCGCAGGGCCTTCTCGGCCGAGCCCTTCTGGTCGGTGCGCGCCTCGTCGCGGCGCGCGTGCGTGCGCAGGTGCTCGTACACGTTCTCGTTCGAGGCGGGCCGAGGTGACGTCTTCCAGGACGCCGTCCGGGCGGCCACCTCGAGAGCCTGCGTCGCGCGGTGCGAAGACGGCGCCGCGAAGCCGACGAACGTCCCGTCGCGGACCACGACTAGGTCGTCCAGGGCCTTCGCCGCCGTGAGGTCGATCGAGTCGAGGGTCGCCCCGTACGACGGGGGCCGCAGGATCCTGCCGTACAGCATCCCCGGACGCACGACGTCGGACGGGAAGCGGTGGGCCCCGGTGACGAGGTCGCGAGCGTTCGGGCGCGCCACGGAGCGGCCCAGGGTCTTCCATCCACGCACCGGAGTGAGGGCGACGTCGGGCCGGACCGCCTGGCCGAGCGTCGCGCCGATGTCGCCGGCCTTCGCCAGGTCGGCGTACGTCATCGTCGGCCCTGCGGGGCTGGTGATCACGCCGTCCTTGACCTCGAGCGTCGCGGCGTCGACCTTCCATTGCCGGGCGGCGAGCGCCGTCAGCAGCTCACGCGCGGTGGCCGCCGCCTGACGCATCTCGTGCACGTTCCTCGGAGTCGTCCGGCTTCCGGCGGTGATGCCATCGTCGGGGACGAGGTCGGTGTCGGCCATGACGAGCCGCACCCGATCCACCGCGACCCGGAGCTCCTCGGCGGCGGCCTGGGTGAGCTCGACACGGGGCCCCTGCCCCTCTTCCACCTTCCCGCTCAGGGCCGTGATGGTGCCGTCCTCGTTCAGGAAGAGCCGCGCGGAGACGGGCGCCCCGGTCCCCTGGGTCCAGGCCTCGGGGACGGCCACGGTGATGAGGAGGCCCGAACCCAGGGCCTGCAGGAAGGCCCGCCGATCGAGGGCGTCCAGTGGCTCATCCATGGCGCTCGGCTCGCATCGCTGCCGCCGCCCGGCGAACGGCGTTCACGATCTTCACGTACCCGTTGCAGCGGCAGAGGTGGCCGTTCATGCCGGCGACGATCTCCTCGTCCGTCGGGTCGGGCTTCGTCCGGACGAGCGCCGCCGCGGCCAGGATCATCCCGCTCGTGCAGTACCCGCACTGCAAGGCGCCTTCCTCGAGGAAGGCCTCCTGTACCGGGTGGAGGTCCTCGCCGTGGGCCAGCCCCTCGATCGTCGTGACTGCCTTCCCGTCAGCTGATTTCACTGGAAAGAGGCAGGACCGCGTGGGCTCGCCGTCCACGTAGACGAGACAGGCGCCGCACTGACCCTCGCCGCAGCCGTACTTCGTGCCGGTGAGCTGGAGCTCCTCGCGGAGGACGTCGAGCAGTCGTCGCTGGGGGTCGGTGGTGACGCTCCTTTCCGTCCCGTTGACCGTGAACCGGACAGTTACGCTCACCGGTTTCCTCCGTCGTGGGCTCCCGGCATTCTACCGCCACGGCGGACACGTTCGGCCCACCGGTGACCGGGGCATCGGGAGCGTTGACCGCGACGCCCGCGCCGGCGTAGCGTGACGTCCGGCTGGAGGTACCCCATGACGAGATTTTGCCTGGCGCCCGTTCTCCTGGCCGCGCTGGCCGTGGTCCCCACCGCGAGCCAGGCCGACGCCCGGAAGCCGGCATTGCCCACCACGATCGCGTTCGACTCGTCCCGGCCGTCAGGCGAGACCCGGATCGCGCTGGCCGACGTCGCGGCCGACTTCCCGCGCGATTTCTCGGGATACGAGGCTCTCGTCCTCGAGGTGCGGGCGTCGTCTCCGCAGCGGATCCACCTCAGGGTCTACACGCGGGACGGCGCCGCCGGGAAGAAGCGATTCAGCCGCGTCCTTCTCCATCCGTACCCCGGCGTCTGGCTCCGCGCCGCGATCCCCGTGGCGCTGCTGGCGAAGCCTCCGGCCACCGGGGACGACATGGCCGCCGTGGGCAACCGCTCGCGGGCAGGGTACTTCCTGGGCCTGTGGGGTCCGTTCGTGCCGCTGACAGACGTCGAGGCGATCGGGTTCGAGATGGAGAAGCCGGTCGGCTCCCCGACGTTGGAGGTGCGAGCAGTACACCTGGAAAAGCAGTCCCCGGGCGACGCCGTCCTCGACGGCCTGCCCCTCGTGGACGAGCTCGGCCAGTCCGTGCACGACTCGTGGCCCGGCAAGGCCCGCTCCGTAGTGGACCTGCAAGCGGCGTGGCGGGAGGAGGAACGCGCGCTCCCTCCCGGCGACTCCGCTTTCTGCCGCTACGGGGGATTCGTCGGCACGAAGGCCGAGGCCACGGGGTTCTTCCGTGTCGAGAGGAAGGACGGACGGTGGTGGTTCGTCGACCCCGACGGCCACTTGTTCCTCTCTCTCGGGGCCGACGTCATCCGGCCGGAGATGGTGACGCCCGTCGATGGGCGGGAGGCCTTCTTCCGCGAGCGTCCCCCTGAGGCCGTCCTCCCCGCGCGCGAGCGGGACGGCGACCGCGGCGCCTCGTTCCTGAGCTGGAACCTGCTCCGGCGATTCGGTGGGGACTGGATCTCCGGCTGGATCGACCTGACGCTGCGCCGGATGGACGCGTGGGGCCTGAACACGGTCGCCAACTGGAGCGACGAGAGGCTGTGGGAGGCGAAGCGCAAGCCCTACGTGATCCCGCTCGAGAGCTGGCTGACGGAGGTGAGCTACCTGGGCCTTCCCGACGTGTACTCGGACGCCTTCGCGAAGGAGGCCGACGAGCGGGCGCGCCGGCAGTGCGCGGCGAGACGGGACGATCCCTGGCTGCTCGGCTACTTCCCCGCCAACGAGCCACCCTTCCCGCAGAAGGAGCTACAGACGGTAGACCTCGTCCTCTCGGGCCCGGCGACCGCGACGCGAGCCGCCCTCGAGAAGTGGCTCGCCGCCTCCGACACCGAGGAGCGGCGGAAGGAGTTCGTCGGCGATGCGTTCGCCCGCTACGTCGAGACGACGAGCGCGGCCGTGAGAAGGCATGACCCCAACCACCTCAACCTTGGGATGCGCAGCGGGGGAAAGCCCACCGCCGCCGAGATCCGCGCGGCGCGCGACTTCGACGTCTACAGCGTCAACATCTACGACTACGAGGTGCCCGCCCCGCGGGTGCGGCAGATCGCCGAGCTCACGGGCAAGCCGGTCCTGATCGGGGAGTTCCACTTCGGCACGCCGGGCCGAGGGCTCGCGGCGAGCCTCGTCCAGGTGCGCGACCAGGCGGCGCGCGGACAGGCCTACCGCTTCTACGTGGAGAACGCGTTTGCCATGCCCGAGCTCGTGGGCACGCACTACTTCCAGTGGGCCGACCAGCCGAGCACCGGGCGCGACGACGGGGAGAACTACAACATCGGCCTCGTGGACGTGACCGATCGCCCCTACCCGGACCTCGTGAAGGCGCTGTCGGAGACGCATCGGCGCGTGCTTCGCCTGCACTCGGGCGAGCTCGAGCCCTTCCGCGACCGGCCCGCGGTGAACTGAGCCGTCACGGTCAGCGGGTCGAGCGGCCCCCGGTCCTTGACCAGCGGCCGGGCCGCGAAGCGGATGTCCGACCAGAGGTCCTCCACGCACCTACTCCGCCAGGACGGCCACGGGGTCGATGCGCGTGGCGCGCCGGGCCGGCATCGCGCAGGCGAGAAGCGCGACGGCGACCAGCAGGACCACGGCCGCGCCGATGACGAGCGGGTCCGTCGCCCGGACGCCGAAGAGGAGGTCGTCCAGGCTGCGGCGGAGGAGACGAGCGCCGAGGGCGCCCGCCAGGAGGCCGGCGCCCACGAGCGCCGCGCCCTCCCGGAACACCAGGCCGAAGACGGCGCGAGCGCTGCTGCCGATGGCGATGCGAATGGCAATCTCCCGCGACCGCTGCGCCACGAGGTAGGCGAGGACGCCGTAGAGGCCGACCGCCGACAGCAGCAGGGCCACGGCCGCGAAGGCGAGGGACAGCATCGCGGGCGAGCGGCGGCTGAGGAGCGCCCCTTCCGCGCGCTCGTCCATCGTCCTGGAGTCGAAGACGGGCAGCTCCGGATCGAGGGCCGCGACCGTGGCTCGCAGCGGACCCATGAGCGACTCGGGGCGAGGCGTCGTCTTCACCGCGAACGTGACGAGCCGCGACGTGTCCTGGGCCATCGGGAAGAAGTAGGCCCCGACCGTCTTTTCTCCCTCGGTGAGATCGCTCAGCCGGATACCGCGCACGACGCCGACCACCGTGAAGAGGACCGTCTTCTCGTCGATCGCCAGCAGATCCTGCGTGTCCCCGGGCTTGTACAGGCGGCGGCCCACCGGGTCCGCGCCTGGCCAGAACCGCGCGGCCAGCTTCTCGTCCACGATGACGACCTTCCGCGACCGGGCCCCGTCGCGCTCCTCGAAGAAGCGCCCCCGGACGAGCCTCGCGCCCATCGCCTCGAAGTAGCCCGGCGTGACGTCCACGGCGCTCGGCGAGATCAGCGACTCGCCCGGCTGCATCGGGCGGCCCTCGGCCAGGATCACGCTGTCGTTGTGCTGTTCCCCGAAGGGGATCGTGTCGGTGGCGCCCGCGGACACGACTCCGGGCAGCGCCCGCACCCGCCGCAGCGCCTCGTCCGTGAAGGCCCGCCGCGCGTCGTCGTCCGGGTAGCGGGCGGAGGGGAGTGAGACCGAGGCGGTGAGCACCCGCTCGGAGACGAAACCGGGGTCGACCTCGAGGACGTGCCTGAAGCTGGCGAGCAGAAGCCCCGCCCCGGCGAGGAGGATGAAGGTGAACGCGACCTGGGCGGCCACGAGGGAGCGGCGGAGGGCCCGTGCCCCGCGGCTGCCGCTCGTCGAGCGCCCCTCCTCCCGCAGAACCAGGGTGAGGTTCGCGCCGAGGACCCGTGAGAGCGGCACGAGCCCCATGCCCACGCCGATCGCCGTCGACAGGAGGACCACGAACAGCACCACCGTGCCGTCGATGCCGATCCCGGACCCGTAGGGCAGGTCCTCGAGGTCGAGGACCCCCAGCGTTCGCAGGGCGACCGCGCCGAGGGCGAGCCCCAGCGCCGCGGCGAAGAGGGTCAGCACGAGGCTCTCCACGACGAGCTGGCGCCCGACCTGGGCACGCCCCGCGCCGAGAGCCAGCCGGGTGACGAGCTCCTTGAGGCGGGCTCGCGTCCGAACGAGCGCGAGGTTCGCGACGTTGACGCCCCCGATGAGCAGGACAAAGAGGGCTCCACCCCACAGCAGGTACAGGGTCGGCTTCACGTTTCGCACCAGGTGGTCCTGCAGGCGCACGACGCGGGTCTGGAAGCCGGCGTTCTGCAAGACCTCACGGAACTGCGGAAAGCGCTCCATGTTCGCGGCATTGAGGGCGTCCACCTGTGACTGCGCCTGCTCCAGCGTGGCCCCGGGGCGCAGCCGGCCGACGTGCCAGTAGCTGTTCGAGTGGCGTTGCTCGTCGGACTTGTCCTGGGGTGTGAACGCGAGAGGCCTCCACGCCATCGTCCCGGGATCGATGGCCTCGATCTCCGCGGGCATCACCCCGACGACGGTGTAGGCCTGGCCGTCCAGGCGCAGCTCCTTGCCGATCGCCGCCGGGTCGGCGCCAAAGACGCGTCGCCACAGAGCCCGGCCCAGGAGGACCTTCTTCTCGTTCCCGACCTCGCCTTCGCGCTCGGTGAACGTCCGGCCCAGCTCGGGGCGGACGGGCATCACCCGGAAGAAGGACGGGGTGACGTTCGCCACGCGGACCCGGGTGGGCACTCCCTCCTGGCCGACGGCGACGCTGCTGTGATTGACGAGCGCCTGGTCCGGGAGCACGGTGACGGCGCGGAGACGGTCGTAGTAGTCGGGGACGCCCGAGTTCGAGCTGTCCGTGACCCCCGCCTTCGGGTAGAGGTTGCTCATCAGGAGGACCCGGCCCGGCTCGGGGACGGGGAGCGGCCGCAGGAGGACGTTGTAGACGACGGCGAAGAGGGCGGTGTTCGCGCCGATGCAGAGAGCGAGCGTCAGCACCACCGTGACGCTGAACGCACGGTCCCGGAGAAGCATCCGCAGCCCCACCCGAAGGTCACGCCCCAGCCAGTCCATGAGCCCTCCCTCGCGCGCAGGATCCCCTGGCTTCCAGTAACGCACGGGGGAACCCCCGAGTTCCACCCGTCGCCCACGGCCGAGAGCAGCCCTCAGCGCGGTCGATAGGCCCAGAGCTCCTCGCCGGACGCGCCGTTCGACGCGGCGAAAAGGATGCGGTCGCCGGAGCCCAGGCCGACGCGGGACCTCGTGGACAGCCCGGAGCCCGGACCGGGGAGGATGTCCGCGACGAGCCGGGTGCCGCCTCCGGTGCCGTCCGTCCGCCACAGCTCCGTGCCATGAGTGGGATCGTAGGCCGAGAAGAACAGCTCGTCGGCGTGGGCGAAGAAGCCGCGCGGCGAGGAGTGCGCGGCCCCGGGCGCGATGTCCGCGAGGAGCACCGTGCCCTCGGCGCGGCCGTCGGTCGCCCACAGCTCCTGCCCGAACCGCTCGTCCCGTGCCGACAAGAAGAGGCGGCCGCGCCAGTCCACCATCGTCCACGGGTCCGGATCGATCGGTGCGACCTGGGCCGTGCCTCGGCCCCGACCGTCCGTCTTCCACAGCTCGAGCCGACCGAGGGCCTCGCCGGCCGGGAAGAAGACGAGGCCACCCGAAGCGGTCAGGTTGTAGCCGGGAGACAGAACACCGAGCGAGTACGTGCCGCGGGACGTGCCGTCGCTCCGCCAGAGCTCGGGAGGAAGGGCGGCGGCTCGGCTCCGGGCCGAGAAGTACAACACGCCATCGAGGACGGCGCTCCACAGACCAGGCACGCCGCTCTCCGGACCCGGGGCGATGTCCTTGACGAGCCGCGTGCCGTCGTACGTCCCGTCGGTGGCCCAGAGCTCGTTGCCGGAGACGCCGTCGTCCACCGCGAAGAACGCGAGGTCGCCGGCGACACGCCATGGCCCCTGCCCCGCCGTGGCCCGGGGCGGCGAGATCTCCCGGACGAACCGGGTCCCCGCCGCGGTTCCGTCGGTCGTCCACAGCTCGTTCGAGTAGTCCGGCCCCAGAACGTCGAGCAACAACGTGTCGCCCCGCCGTGCGAACTGGCTCGGCGCCCCGGAGTCGGGCCCGGGCCGGATGTCGAGGACGAGCCGCGTGCCCGCGGCCGTCCCGTCGGTCTTCCAGAGCTCCTGGCCGTGGGCCTCGTCCTGGGCCTGGAAGAGGACGTCGTCGCCGTTCGGGCAGAACCAAGTCGGGTTCGAGGGGCAGCTCCCGGGACAAATGTCGGCGACGAGCCGCGTGCCCGCCGCCGTTCCGTCCGTCTCCCACAGCTCGAGCCCGTGCGTGCCGTCGTCCGCGACGAAGAGGACTCTGCCGCGGAAGGGGAAGAACTGACCGGCGTAGGCGTCGGACATCGAGGAGTCGGGGCCCGGCCGGATGTCGCGGACGAGGTAGGGCGCGAGGCTGGCCGGATCGCCGGGCGGGAAGGGAGTCACTCCCGTCGCGGGCGAGCCCGGGCTCGTCGGCGAAGTCGTGCCTCCGCAAGCCGCGCCCAGCCCGGCGGCGGCCACGACGGCCGCGGCCAGGCGGAGGCCGGCGTTCGGTTCCCGAACTCCCCTGTTACGACTCCTGAACGAAGTGGCCCTCACAGTGCACCTCTTTGGTGGCCCGAGAGGTGCCTAGGCAAGACCTATGCCGCCGGCCCGCACGTGCGGGCGCCGGCTCACTTCGCGAGGGCCGCCTCGATGGCCTCCCGCAGCTCCGGCGATTCCGGAGTGACCTTGCTCGGGAAGTACTTGACGACCTTGCCCTCCTTGCCCAGGAGGTACTTGCCGAAGTTCCAGGCGGGCAGCGAGCCGCTCTGGCCCAGATAGGCGTAGATCGGCGACTGCTCGGGACTGGCCTTGGTGACGAGCTTCGAGAAGATGGGGAAGGTCACCCCGTAGTTCTTCTTGCAGAAGGTGGCGATCTCCTCGGGAGAGCCGGGCTCCTGGCCACCGAAGTCGTTGCTCGGGAAGCCGAGGACGACGAAGCCCCGGTCCTTGAGCTCGTCGAAGAGCTTCTGGAGGCCGGCGTACTGCGGGGTGAACCCGCACTGGCTGGCCACGTTCACGACCAGGGCGACCTTGCCCGCGTACTGCGAGAGGTCGGCGGGCTGGCCCTGGAGAGTCGTGGTCTTGAGGGCGTAGAAGGAATCTGCGGACACGGGACCTCCTGCGGCGTGCGCCGCCAGGGGAAGGGAAAAGACCGCCGCCGCGGCGACGAGCATTCGCATTCAGAACCTCCAGGCGAGAGACCTTGGGCCATCCTAGGTCAGAAGGGTCTCTCCGGTCCACGCTCCCGTGGTCATCGTGGTCATCGCCGCTCAGCCCTCCGTCGGGGCGGCCGGCTCCTCGAAGAGCCGGGCGGGAGCGCGGGCGAAGGCGGCGGCGGCCAGGCCGAGGACGCCCACGAAGGCGAGTGCCACGACGAGCGAGCGGTCGAGCATCGCCCCCACCGCCGGGTAGAGCATCCCGACCGCGAGCGTCCGGGCCGCGGAGACGGCCGAGAGCACGGTCGCCCGCCGCTCCGACGGGATCAGCCGGTTGATGGGACCGCTGAAGAGGGGCGGCCGACCGAGACCGGCGGTGGCCGCGGCCACGATCAGGACGATGCTCACCGCCACGTTGGTGGTGGCGGCGAGGCCCAGCATGGCGAGCGCGGGCACGAAGGCGGTGATCCGCGCCAGACGGGCCTTCCCGCCGACCGCGTGCTCCACGCGAGCGACCCGGGAGAGGAGCGTGATCTGGCCGAGGCCCATGGTGGCGTGGACGACCCCGAACGCGGCCAGCGGCACCCTGACCCTCCCGAGCTGGAGCTGGTACAGCCAGATCACGAGCCACGCGACGGTCGCGCACGCCACCTGGTCGAGGGCGAGCGCGCGCAGCTCCGGGGCCGAGCGGAAGTGGTGGAGCCCGCCGGACAGGAGGTGGAGGTAGCTTCCCCCCTCGGCGGCCTCTTTCTTTCCGCGCGGCGGCTCCGTGAGTCCGAGGGCGATGAGCCCCGACAGCCCCAGGGGCGCGGACTGGAGAAGCATGGGCCAGCGAACGCCGAGCCGCGAGGCCACCACGGCGCCGACGAGAGCCCCCGCCAGGATCCCCGCCAGCTTCGCGGCCTCCAGGCGGGACATCACCCGCGAGGCTTCTCTCTCCCGCCCGCACGCGAGGAGCGAGTCGTAGGTGAGCGCTTCGTCGGCGCCCGAGATGAGCGCGATCGCGACCGCGAACAATGCCTCGGCGGCGACGAACACGGCGAGGTGCGCCACGCTCCCGTAGAGCAGCGAGGCCGCGGCGAGCAGGAAGCCGCCGAGGGCCACCGACACCTTCCTCCCGAAGCGGTCGGCGACGGCCCCGGTCGGCACCTCCATGAGGAAGCTCATCAGCATGAACCAGGTCTGGAGGGCGAAGATCTGGACGAAGCTCAGCCGGCCCCACTCGCGGAAGAAGGGGATGATGACCGCGCTCATCAGGTGCATCCAGCACAGGAAGCGCAGGGCGGCGAGCTTGACGATGTTTCCCTCGAGGCCGGCCAGCCTGGGGAGGATCGGTCGCGCGAGCATGGCTATCGCGCGATTCTGTCACGCGCGTTCGTCCGGGCCGCCTCTCGGCCTGCTCGGCGCGCAGCGTTGCGGCCGGGTCGAGCCTCGCAAGGACGGCGGGCATCAGGCCCGGCGCCGCCACCAGGCGCCCGATCGCGCCGGCGCCCGCGCCGTGCGGAACAAAGGGCGCGAAGGGTCGTACTCCCTCGTCGAACCGATCCCCTCTCATGGGCGACGTCCATCCACGAGCGATGGACGGGAAGGAGCAGGAGCCGATGCTGAAGCACATTCTCTCTCTTGGATTCGCGGTCAGCCTCGCGGCCGGCGCGGCCGCGGACCCAGCGGCGTCGAGCCGGCGATTCGAGTGGACGACGAAGTCGGCGGAGGCCAGGCAGCGCCTGCTCGAGGTCCAGCAACGGATCGAGAGCTTCCAGTTCGGCCCCGAGACCGTGACGGTCGCGCAGAAGATCGTCGCCGCCGACCCGGAGTTCGCCATGGGCGAGTACTACCTCTCCGCCGTCATGCCGCCGCCCGACAACCAGGCCCACCTCGACAAGGCCGTCGCCCTCTCGAAGAAGGCCTCCGACGCCGAGCGGCGCTTCATCGACGCGATGGTGATCGCCCGGGCGAACCAGGGGGCGAACTTCAAGGACGCGATCCCGGCCCTCGAGAAGCTGGCCGCGGACTACCCCGGCGAACGCCTCGTCCAGGTGATCCTGGGCCAGATGTACCAGGGCGCGAACGAGCCGGCGAAGGCCGGGGTCGCGTTCCGAAAGGCCGAGGAGATCGGTCCCCCGAGCGCTCGCGTGCGCGCCTTCCTCGCGAACGACGACCTGCGTCCGAGGCGACTACGAGAAGGCGCGGCGGACCTTCCTCGACGTCGAGAAGTCGCTGCCGAAGGGCTCCGCCCCGTTCGCCGTCCGCTACGGGCTCGCCTTCAGCTACCTGTACGAGGGGCAGGTGGACCCGGCGGTCGCCGCGCTCCAGACGTTCCTGGCCGAGTACAAGGACAGCGGCGCCGCTCAGGGCTTCCCCGAGGTCTTCATCTGGAACTCGATCGCGCGGATCAACCTCGAGAACGGCCGGCTCGACGAGGCGATGAAGGCGTACGAGAAGGGCTACGAGAGCGTCCCCGGCAGCAGCCTGCCCGAGGACCAGAAGCAGGTGTGGCTCGGCCGCCTCCAGCACGGGAAGTGCCGCGTGCTCGCGAAGATGGGGAAGCACGAGGAGGCCTGGGCGGAGGCGCAGAAGGTCAAGAAGATGATCGACGACGGGGGCGAGGCCGGGAAGCAGTACGTGCCGGCCTGGCACTACCTCGCCGGGTACCTGAAGCTCGAGGCCGGCGACAGCGACGCCGCGATCGAGGAGCTGAAGCAGGCCAATGCGGACGACCCCTTCCACCAGCTGCTCCTCGCGCGCGCCTACGAGAAGAAGGGCGCCCGCGCGGAGGCCCAGAAGGCCTACCGGGCGGTGGTGGACTCGCAGCAGAACGGCCTCGAGCGGGCGCTCGCGTTCCCGGAGGCGAAGAAGAAGCTCGCGGGCTGACGTCACCCCGTCGCGCCGCGGATGGGACGGTATACTGGTGCTCTTCCGACATGCCCGATCCCATCATCCTCGGCTCCGACCACGCCGGCTTCGAGCTCAAGGAGAAGGTCAAGAGGCCTCGACCGCCTCGGCGTCCCCTACGAGGACGTGGGCACGCACTCGCGGAGTCGGTCGACTACCCGGACTACGCCCACCGGGTGGCCGAGGCGGTGGAGACGGGCCGCTCCGCGGGGATCGTGGTCTGCGGCACGGGCTCGGCGTCTCGATGGCGGCGAACCGCCACCCGGGCGTGCGGGCCGCGGTGGCGTACGACGAGGAGACGGCGCGCCTCAGCCGCGAGCACAACGACGCAACGTGCTCGCCCTCGGCGGCGCAGCCTCGACCACGCCTCGCCGTGAGGATCCTCGAGGTGTGGCTGAAGACGCCGTTCGCGGGCGGTCGCCACGCCGCCGGATCGCGAAGATCGAGATGCCGAAGACCGTCCCGAAGTGAGGAGTGGGTGATGGAGAACCTGGCCCGAACCGACCCCGAGGTGGCGGAGGCCATCCGCAACGAGACCGAGCGACAGGGCCGCCAGCTGGAGATGATCGCCTCCGAGAACTTCGTCTCCGAGGCGGTGCTCGAGGCGCTCGGCACGGTCCTCACCAACAAGTACGCCGAGGGCTACCCCGGGAGGCGCTACTACGGCGGCTGCGAGTTCGTGGACGTGGCGGAGAGCCTGGCCATCGCCCGCGCCAAGGAGATCTTCGGCGCCGACCACGCGAACGTGCAGCCCCACTCGGGCGCCCAGGCCAACACCGCCGTCTACATGGCGGCGTGCAAGCCCGGGGACACGATCCTCGGGATGAACCTCTCGCACGGCGGCCACCTCACCCACGGCCACCCGCTCAACTTCTCCGGCAAGTACTTCAAGGTCGTGGCCTACGGCGTCCGCCAGGAGGACGAGCGGATCGACTACGAGGAGCTGCAGCGGCTGGCCGTCGAGACGAAGCCGAAGGTCATCGTGGTCGGCGCTTCGGCCTACCCGCGCACCATCGACTTCGTGGCCGTGCGGGCGGCCGCCGACGCCTCGGGCTCCTTGATCATGGCCGACATCGCCCACATCGCCGGGCTCGTCGCCGCGGGCCTGCACCCGAGCCCGATCGCGCACTGCGAGTTCGTGACCAGCACGACCCACAAGACCCTGCGCGGCCCGCGAGGCGGGCTCATCCTCTGCCGGGAGGCGTGGGCGAAGGAGATCGACAAGGCCGTCTTCCCCGGCGTCCAGGGCGGGCCGCTCATGCACGTGATCGCGGCCAAGGCGGTGGCCTTCAAGGAAGCGCTCACTCCCGAGTGGAAGGCCTACCAGAGGCAGATCGTGGCGAACGCAGCGGCGCTCGCGAAGGGCCTCCAGGGCGAGGGCTGGCGCCTCGTCTCCGGCGGCACCGACACCCACCTCATGCTCGTGGACGTCTTCGCGAAGGGCCTCACCGGCAAGGTGGCGGAAAAGGCGCTCGACAAGGCCGGCATCACCGCCAACAAGAACACGATCCCGTTCGACACGAACTCCCCGATGGTCGCCTCCGGCATCCGCCTCGGCACCCCCGCCCTCACCACGCGGGGGATGAAGGAAGGCGACATGCAGCAGGTGGCGACGCTCGTTTCTCGCGCCCTCCACGCGGTCGAGAACGAGACCGAGCTCGCCGAAGTGAAGCGGGAGGTCCGGAAGATGTGCGAGCGCTTCCCGCTCTACGCCGCTCGGCTCGCCTCCTACGAGAAGGCGCTCGCCAAGGCCTGAGCAGACGCACCCCTCTCCGAGACCAGCCGTCCGAGATTGACGGGGGCAAATCAGGGCTCTAGACTTCTGCTTGGGATCCTTCGCTTCGACGACACTGCCTGAGCCGGCAGACACCAATGCGCCAGTTTAGGTCCACGTGGGCGACTGTATCCGTGTCGCTCGTCGCAATCAGTGCGTTTCCCATCTACACCGTCTTCTACCTGGCGCCTCGTTTCGAGGAGCTGCTGGTCAACAACACGAAGAACGAGGCGATCCGGCTGGCCAGCTCCTTCTCGACCTTCGTGGTCGAAGGGGACAAGGAGCTGAGTAGGAGCACGCTGCCCACGGACTTGCTGGGTCGTCTTGGGTCTCTGGAAGACGGCGGACACCTCGTCAAGATGAGAATCTTCTCCCCCTCAGGAGAGATCATCTACTCCTCCGAGCCGACCGAGGTCGGGCACTTCAACGAAGAAGCCTACTTCAGGGAACTGACGGCGAGCGGCACGGCCCGCGCGGAGCTCATCCCGACCCACTCCAGGTCTCTCGAGAACGAAGTCGTTCCCGTTGACGTCGTCGAGACCTACGTGCCCATCACCAAAGGAGGGCGGTTACTGGGGGTCTTTGAGCTCTACCACAACGTCTCCAGCGGGCGGAAGGACCTGAATCGCCTGATCTATCGCTCCTATGGCACGCTCTTCATCATGGCGCTCGGTCTTCTGGTCCTCGTCCTCGCCAGTTCCTTCCAGGCTCACCGGAGCATGCAGGAAAGGGCACGGGCCGAGGAGCAGCTGAGGCAGCTTTCCCTCACCGACGACTTGACCGGCCTTTACAACAGGAGAGGGTTCCTCGCCCTGGCCGAGCAGCAGACGCGGGTCGCGAACCGCGACAAGAAGCCCATGATGGTGGTTTCGGCGGACCTGGACGGGCTGAAGGGAATCAACGACACTTTCGGCCACAAAGAAGGCGATGCCGCGATCGCCGAGACCTCTCAGATCCTCAGAGAGACGTTTCGAAACGCGGACCTCGTCGCACGGATGGGCGGGGACGAGTTCGCCATTCTGCTGACGGGTGGGGAGGCGGAGTTCGACAGGGAGAAGCTCGACGGGCGCCTCCAGAAGATCGTGGAGAAGCACAACAAGAAGAACGATCGGCAGTACGAGATCTCCGTCAGTGCAGGGTTTGTGTCCGTCGATGCGGCTCGGACTGATTCGTTCGAAGAGTGGCTCCATCGGGCCGACACCATGATGTACGAGCAGAAGAGGCAGAAGAAGAACCTGTAGCCTCCTCCGAGGAGCGTCAGAAGGCGCTCGCGAAGGCCTGAGCAGCGGCCCGCCTCGACCGCGACCCGGCCTGAACCCCCGGGCCCGGATCGTCTGATTCATTCCCACGAGCCTCCACGCGGCGGCAGCATGTGCCGTTGCCCCGTCCGGTCACGACGAAGAGGGGCCCTCCAGAGGAGGCAGCCATGGTTGGTGGTCCGGAACGACACGACGGGCCCGGCGTGAGCCGGCGCGGCTTCATCACGTCGATGGGGGCGGGTGTCGTGGGACGGCCGCGCTGGGGGCGAGGTCCGCCGAGGCCGCGCCCGCCGCCGTGATCGCCGCCGGCGAGACGGCGACGCTCGCCCTCAGGGTGAACGGCATCCCGCGCCGGGTGGCGGTCGAGCCGCGCACGACGCTGCTCGAGGTGCTGCGCGGGCCGCTCGGCCTCACCGGCACCAAGCCGGGCTGCGAGCGCGGCGAGTGCGGCGCCTGCACGGTCCTCGTCGACGGCGAGCCCCGCTACGCCTGCCAGATGCTGGCCCTCGAGGCGGAGGGCGCACGAGGTCACGACCGTGGAGGGCCTGCTCGACGGCGAGGAGCTGGGACCGGTGCAGCAGGCCTTCGTCGAGAAGGACGCGCTTCCAGTGCGGCTACTGCACGCCCGGCCAGGTGATGGCCGTGGAGGGGCTGCTGCGGCAAGCGAACGGACCCGACGCCCGGACGAGATCCGCGAGGGCGTGAGCGGCAACCTCTGCCGCTGCGGCGCCTACGCCCACATCTTCAAGGCCGCGCGCAGCGCGCCGGCCGGAGCTGCAGCGCGGCGGGGGGAGGTGAGCCATGACCGAGACACGGCCCGCACCCTGGGGCGAGACGACGGTCGTGGGCAAGCGCCCGGCCGCGCGTCGACGCCTACGAGCGCGTGAGCGGCCGCGCCGTCTACGCGCGCGACTCGTGCCTTGCCCGACATGCTCCACGCCGCCATCGTGCGCTGCCCGCACGCCCACGCGCGGGTCAAGAAGGTCGACACGTCGAAGGCCGCGGCGATGCCCGGCGTGCGCGCGGTCCTCACCGGCGAGAGCCCGGGCGCGAAGCTGCCCTGGTACTTCGGGCCGAAGGGCCCGCTGAGCCTGCCTCTTCGACCCGCACTG
The DNA here is from genome assembly GCA_963697835.1 of uncultured Acidobacteriota bacterium. Taxonomy (GTDB): domain Bacteria; phylum Acidobacteriota; class Vicinamibacteria; order Fen-336; family Fen-336; genus DATBSL01. The sequence goes on from CAVOPG010000007.1 coordinate 539,129, forward strand.
CCGCTACGAGGGCGAGGAGGTGGCCGCGGTGGCCGCGGAGACGCCGCAGCAGGCCCATGACGCGGCGCGGGCGATCGACGGTCGAGTACGAGGAGCTGCCCTTCGTCGTGGACTACGACGAAGGCGCTGAAGGCCGGCGCCCCCGCCGTCCACGAGGGCGGCAACCGCAGCGGGCGAGCCCGAGAAGTACGAGCGCGGCGACGTGGCCAAGGGCTTCGCGGAGGCGGACGTCGTCGTCGAGAGGACGTTCCGCACGCCCTGCGAGATCCACACGCCGATGGAGCCCCACGGCTCGGTCGCGAAGTGGGACGGGCGACCGCCTGACCGTCTGGGACACGAACCAGGGTGTCTTCGACGTCCGCAGCGGCCTCGCCCAGTGGCTCCAGCTGCCGCTCACGCAGCGTGCGCGTGATCAGCACCTACATGGGCGGCGGCTTCGGCAGCAAGCTCGAGCCCGGCAAGTACACGGTGATCGCCGCGCTCCTCGCGCGGAAGACCGGCCGGCCGGTCAAGTGCTTCCTCTCGCGCGAGGAGACGTTCCTCTGCGTCGGCAACCGCCCGCCCAACACGCTCGACGCTGAAGGCGGGGGCGAAGAAGGACGGGACGCTCACCGCCCTCCAGCTCACGGGCCTGGGCACGAGCGGCGCCTACCCGGACGGCTCCGGCGCCGGCTACCTGGTCACCGACCTCTACCCTGCCCGAACGTGCGCATCGAGGAGACCGACGTCTTCATCAACGCGGGCAAGGCCCGCGCGTTCCGCGCGCCGGGCTTCCCGCAGTGCGCGTGGGCGCTCGAGCAGGTGATGGACGCGCTGGCCGAGAAGCTCGGGATGGACCCGGTCGAGCTGCGGCTCAAGAACGTCCCGACCGTCAGCCAGCGCCGCAACAACAAGCCGTACACCTCCACCGGCCTCGCCCGCTGCCTGCAAGGAAGGCGCCGAGGCCTTCGGCTGGAAGGCGGCCCGGGCGACTCGCGCGCGGGCGGGGACCCGTCGTGCGGGGCGTGGGCGTCGCCGCCGGCATGTGGGGCTGGGACGGCGAGCCGCGCTCCACCGCCATCATCAAGCTACGCCGCCGACGGCAGCGTCAACCTGACCATGGGCGCGAGCGACCTCGGCACCGGCACCAAGACGGTCATGGCCATGGTGGTCGCGGAGGAGCTGGGCGTCGCCCTCGACGCGCATCCAGATCGACTACGCCGACACCGGGACGACACCGTAGCGCCGTCGTCTCCGGCGGCAGCCAGACCGTCCACGTGAACGCGCCCGCGGTGCGCGCGGCCGCCCTCGACGTGAAGCGCCAGCTGCTGGAGATGGCGGCGGAGCAGCTCAAGCTCCCGGCCGCGTCGCTCGCCCTGAAGGACGGCAGAGATCGTCGCGGCGGGGCCACCGGAGACGAAGCTCGCCCTGAAGGACCTCGGCCGCCTGCAGAGCCAGCAGGTGGTGGTCGGCGTCGGCCACCGCCACCCCCACCCGCCGGACAAGGTCGGCCTTCCCTTCGTGGCGCACTTCGCCGAGGTGGAGGTGGACACCCGCACCGGCGAGGTGCGGGTCCTGCGCCTCCTCGGCGCCCACGACAGCGGGCGCGTGATGAGCCCGCTCACCTACCAGAACCAGGTCTTCGGCGGCATGACCATGGGAATCGGCTTCGCCATGACCGAGGAGCGGCGTGCTCGACCGCAACACCGGGCGCATGGTCAACGCCAACTGGCACGACTACAAGCTGCCCACCGCCCTCGACGTTCCGGCAGAAGCCGGTCTGCCTTCCCATCGACCCGCACGACACGGAGATCAACACGGTCGGGGCCAAGGGGATCGGCGAGCCGGCCACGATCCCGACGGCGGCGGCCATCGCCAACGCCGTCTACCACGCGACCGGGGTCCGGGTCACCGAGCCGTCGATCAACCCCGTGCAGATGGCCCAGCAGCTGCTGGCGGCGAGGAGGTAGCCATGCTGCCGAGCTTCGCCTACGCGCGGCCCACGACGCCTCGCCGAGGCGGTCGCGGCCCTGGCCGACGGCCAGGCCCGCGCCCACGCGGGTGGCACCGATCTCCTCGGCTGCCTCCGCGACGGCGTCTTCACGACGCCCACCGTCGTGAGCCTGAGCGGCGTCTCCGCCCTGCGCGGCATCGACCGACTCCCCGAGGGCGGTCTGCGCATCGGCGCCCTCACCACCCTCACGGAGGTGGCGGAGAGCGAGGCCGTGCGCACGCACTACCGCGCCCTCGCCGAGGCCGCGGCCTCGGTCGCGAGCCCCCAGCTCCGCAACCAGGGGACCCTCGGCGGCAACCTCTGCCAGAAGCCGCGCTGCTGGTACTACCGGGGCGACTTCCACTGCCTGCGCAAGGGCGGCGACGCCTGCTTCGCCGTGGCGGGCGAGAATCGCTATCACTGCCTCTTCGGCGGCGAGGGCTGCTTCATCGTCCACCCCTCGGACACGGCACCCGCGCTCGTGGCCCTCGGCGCGGCCGTGCGGATCGTGGGCCCCGGAGGCACGCGCGCCGTCCCCGTCGAGGCGTTCCACGTGCTCCCGAGCGTCGATCCTCGCCGCGAGACGGTGCTCGAGCCGGGCGAGGTCGTGACCGAGGTCGTCCTGCCTCCGCCTGCCCCCGGCCTGCGCAGCACCTACCGCAAGGTGCGGGCCCGGGCCTCCTGGGACTTCGCCCTCGTTGGCGCGGCCCTCGCCCTGCGCCTCGCGGGCGATGTGGTGCGCGAGGCCCGCGTGGTGCTGGCGGGTGTCGCGCCCGTGCCCTGGCGCGCGAAGGCGGTGGAGGCCGCGCTCACCGGCCACCGCCTGGACCCCGCGATCATCGACCACGCCGCCGCGGCGGCGGTGAAAGGGGCCGAGCCACTGGCCCAGAACGGCTACAAGGTGCCGCTCGTCCGCGGCCTCCTCCAGGAGCGGCTGCAGGCGATCGCTCGGGGCTGAAGCGCACGACAACCGTCTCGCCGAAGCGCTCTGCCGTCACCCGGCGGGCGTGGTGGGACAGCAACGGGGGCTCGTGACCCGGGCGAGCGAAGGCCGTTCGCCCTCACCTTATAATCGAAACAGCTGAGCACGCGAGAGATATAGCCCATGGCCCTCGAACCTGGAACCCGGCTGGGGCTCTACGAGATCGTCGGACCCCTGGGTGCCGGCGGCATGGGTGAGGTCTATCGTGCCCGCGACACGAAGCTGGGGCGGGAGGTCGCCCTCAAGGTCCTCCCGGACGCGCTCGCCCGCGAGGCCGAGCGCCAGGCACGGTTCGAGCGCGAGGCGCGCGTCCTGGCCTCGCTCAACCACGCGTCGATCGCCACCCTGCACGGGTTCGAGGAGGCCGACGGCTCGCGCTTCCTCGTCCTGGAGCTGGTTCCGGGCGAGACGCTCGAGGACCGGTTGTCCAGGGGTCCCCTCGCGATCGAAGAGGCCCTCGACCTGGCCCGGCAGATCGCGGACGCGCTCGAGGCCGCCCACGCCAAGGGCATCGTCCACCGCGACCTGAAGCCCGGCAACGTCAAGATCACACCGGAGGGGAGGGTCAAGGTCCTCGACTTCGGGCTGGCCAAGGCCCTGGAGTCGGACGGGGGCTCTGTCGACGTCTCCGACTCGCCGACCCTGACGCGCGCCGGAGCCGTGCTCGGGACAGCCGCCTACATGAGCCCGGAGCAGGCTCGGGGCCAGGAGGTCGACCGGAGGGCCGACGTCTGGGCGTTTGGCTGCCTTCTCTACGCGATGCTCGCGGGACGCAGGGCCTTCGGGGGCGAGACGAGCCCGGTCACGCTCGCCGCCGTCCTGCGCAGCGAGCCCGACTGGTCGGCGCTGCCTCGCGAAGTTCCGCCCTCGGTCCGCAAGCTCCTGCGCCGGTGCCTGGAGAAGGATCCCGAGCGCCGGCTCCGCGGGGCGGCCGACATCCGGCTGGAGGTCGAGGAGGTCCTGGAGGTGAGGCGCCGGCGCGGCCGCCGCCGCGTGAGGCCGACGGGGCGGGCCCGGGCTCACCGGACGGAGGCCTCGGACCCGGTTGCGCCGAGGCTCGTGCAAGTGAGCGTCCGCCGGGCGGTCCACGCGTCTCCAGCGTGGTCCCCCGACGGCAGCGCGCTCCTCTACGCGGCGGAGGTCGGCGACACGAGGAAGATCTTCCGGAAGCGCCTGGGCAGCGACGACGAGGAGCAGATCACGCGGGGCGACCACGACGACATCCAGCCCGCATGGTCGCCCGACGGTGGTCGGATCCTCCTCGTCCGCGCGCGAAAGGCCGGAGAGCGCCTCGAGCCGGGGGACGTGTTCGGCCAGCACGTGGACGGCGACCTGTGGTCGGCGGATCTCGCCACCGGCGGGGAGGCGAAGCTGGCGGAAGGCGCCTTCAACCCCTCCTTCTCCCCGGACGGGACCAGGATCGCCGTGGACGCCTCGTGGGCGGGACCGCGCCGGCTCTGGGTCGTCGACGCGCAGGGACGCAACCCGCAGCAGGTGACCTCGGACGTCTCGGAGGCGATCGTCCACGTCCGCCCGCGCTGGTCTCCGGATGGCCGGAAGCTGGTGTTCCAGAACGTCGAACGGACCAAGCTCGACGTCCGCGTGGTGGACGTGGCGAGCCGGTCCCTGGCCTGGGTCACGAACGACCCGGCGCAGGACGTGGCTCCCGTCTGGTCGCCGTCCGGCCGCTTCATCTACTTCTCGTCCTATCGGAGCGGCGGCCTCAACGTCTGGAGGGTCCCGGTGTCGCCGGCAGGGAGGCCGGTCGGACGCCTGCAGCAGCTCACCCAGGGCGCGGGGCAGGACGTGGAGGTGGCCCTGTCCCCCGACGGACGCCGCCTCGCCTTCGCGACGCTGCGCCAGAACGCCGACATCTGGAGGCTGCCTGTCTCGCCCGAGACGGGGCGCCCGGTCGGTCCCCCCGAACAGCTCATCGCCACGACGCGGGAGGACAGCCGGGGGGCCTGGTCGGGGGACGGGCGCACGATCGCCTTCAACTCCGACCGCACCGGCGACATGAACATCTGGCTCCACTCCCTCGACGACGGCTCCACGCGGCCGCTGACCCACGGGCCCGGCGGCGACTTCCAACCCAACTGGTCTCCGGACGGGCAGAGCCTGGCCTTCTTCTCCTCGCGCTCCGGCAGCGTGGACATCTGGAAGGTGGATCTCTCGTCGCCGGAGCCGACCCGGCTCACGAAGGGCGGCTCCATCCATGCGAACCCCTTCTTCTCGCCCGACGGCGCCTGGATCGCCTTCCAGTGCGACGAGGGGGGACGGCTCGAAGTCTGGGTGATGCGCCCGGACGGCAGCGAGGCGAGGCCGCTCACGAGGGTCGGGGTGATGGGTCACTTCCTCCGCTGGACGGGCGGCGGCGCCATCGTCTTCCGCTGCCCGGGCGGCGGAAGCCCGCGATCCATGAGGGTGGCCCTCGACGGGAGCGAGCCCGAGCCCCTGTCGGAGGTCGCGGGCGGCGCCCACATGTCCCTCTCGCCGGACCTTTCGAGGATCCTGGACGTCGTCGGCCACAAGTCGATGTGGGTCTCGCCGCTGGGTCCGGGGGCGCCGGAGAAGGTCTTCGAGTTCGAGGATCCAGACGTGCGGATCGACTACCCGGTGTGGTCCCCCGACGGGTGCTGGGTGCTCTTCGACCGCTTCCGCCCGGAGGGCGGGGACGTCTGGGTGATGGACGGCCTGGAGCCGGCGTGACCAGGCGGTCGCGCCCAAGGACCAGCTTCGCGCATGGCGCGCCGCCTCGTCTGTCACACGGACGCCGTTTCCGACTCTATCTGTCTGGGGAAGGGCCGATGCCAGGCGGAGGGGAAGATGAAGACGAACAGTCGGTCGGCCGTCCGGATGCGGACGGCAGTCGTGGGGGTCGGCCTCGCCGTGATCGCCCTGGCCGCCGTCGGCTCGCGGTCGGCCTCGGCGATCCCGGGGAGCGAGGCCTCGGTCCTGGCGGGCAGCGAGACCTCGGCTCCTCAGGGGAGCGACTCCTTCGCTACCGTGGCCGGCCACGCAGAGACGCTGATCAGTGACGGCCGGAGGACCTTTCGCCACGACACCTTTGGCGACGAGGCCTTCTGGGGCGGCCTCCTCCGTCTCCACGAGGCGATAGCGGGCGATAGGCTGGGCGGCGTCGGGCCGGGGGTCGGCCCGTCGACCGCGCTCGCCGTGGGCTTGAAGGTGGACGTCGAGGCGCTGCCGTCGAGCCTCGTCCATGCGCTCAAGAAGGGCAAGGTGGACCTCCAGGACCCGGCGACGACGCTCGCGCTCCTCAAGCTGGACTCGGTCGTCGGAGTGCGGGGCTTCTTCGACAAGAGCGGGCGGATCGCCTCAATGGGCATCCAGTGCGCGCTCTGCCATTCCACGGTCGACGACTCCCTCGCTCCCGGCATCGGGCGCAGGCTCGACGGCTGGGCGAACCGCGACCTGGACGTGGGCGCGATCGTGGCGCTCGCGCCCGACCTCTCTCCCTTCGCCAGCCTGCTCGGAGTGGACGACGCCACGGTGCGCGCCGTGCTGAGGAGCTGGGGGCCGGGGAAGTTCGACGCGGCCCTGATGCTCGACGGCAAGGCCTTCCGCCCGGACGGGACGCCGGCCGCGACGCTGATCCCGCCGGCCTTCGGTCTCGCGGGTGTGAACCTCCACACGTTCACGGGTTGGGGCTCCGTGACCCACTGGAACGGCCTCGTCGCCAACCTCGAGATGCACGGCAAGGGGACGTTCTACGATCCGCGGCTCGAGGACGCCGCGAAGTTCCCCCTGGCCGCGGCCAACGGGTTCGGCGACGTGCGCAGCGACGAGGATCGGATCACGCCCAAGCTCGCCGCGCTTCATGTCTACCAGCTCGCGATCCCCGCTCCCAAGCCCCCGCTCGCAAGCTTCGATCGCGGGGCCGCCGCTCGCGGCGAGCGGCTCTTCCGCGGCCGCGCCGATTGCGCCCGCTGCCACGTCCCGCCGCTCTTCACCGAGCCCGGATGGAACATGCACACCGCCGCCGAGATCGGCATCGACGACTTCCAGGCCAAGCGCTCCCCGGACGAGCGCTACCGCACGACTCCGCTCAAGGGTCTCTGGTCTCACCAGAAGGGCGGCTTCTACCACGACGGGCGCTTCTCCACGCTGCTCGACGTCGTCCAGCACTACGATACCTTCCTGGGGCTGGGCCTCAGCGCTTCCGAGAAGGCGGACCTCGCCGAGTACTTGAAGAGCCTTTGAGAGAGGGGGGCGTGGAGCAGACCAGGCAGACGCCGACACGGGCGGAGGGCGCGGCTCGCGATGCGGGCGGCACGAGCGCGGGCGCCCGGATGCCCGTTTCAGACGAGGAGGTCGTCGAGCGCGTGCGGGGCGGCGAGACGCCGCTCTTCGAGGTGCTGATCCGCCGCTACAACCAGCGCCTCTACCGCGTGGCGCGCTCGATCCTGAGGGACGAGCACGAGGCCGAGGACGTCATGCAGCACGCGTACGTCAGCGCGTACGAGCACCTCGAACAGTTCGCCGGCCGCGCGAAGTTCTCGACCTGGCTGACACGCATCGCCGTACACGAGGCGCTGGCGCGCGTGCGACGACGCGCGCGCTGGAAGGGGCTCGAATCCATGTCCGAAGAGACCCAGCCGTCCGGCCCGCCGAGAGACGAGCGGCCCGACCCGGAGCAGCAGGCGCAGGCGGCGGAGCTGCGCCAGCTGCTGGAGTCGGCGATCGACGATCTGCCGGAGACGTACCGCTCGGCGTTCGTGTTGCGCGAGGCGGAGGGACTCGACACGCCCGAGGTGGCGGAGTGCCTCGAGATCAGCGAGGACGCGGTGCGCACGCGCGTGCACCGCGCGCGGGCGCTCTTGCGCCGGGGTCTCTACGAGAGGACCGGTGCCACCAGCGCGTCCGCTTTCTCGTTTCACCTCACGCGCTGCGACCGGGTCGTCGCCGGGGTCTTCGCGCGGCTGGGCCTGGACACGGCGGCTCGGTCGCCTTCGGCGGGAGCGCGCTGATGCGCCTCACCAGGCGAGCCGGCGGCCGGGAGCCGAGCGCTTCGCGTCAGGCCACCGCTTCGTTCGCTTCCGGCGGCGCGGTCCGCGGCTCGACCCAGCGGCACGCAACCGCGAGGCGGGTCTTGATCTCGGGCCGCGCGGCTCCGGCCGGATTCGCCTCGTAGAAGGTCGGCGGCTCGTAGGTCCGGCCGCGTCGCTGGCGGCGTTCCTCGAGCCAGAGTGTCGCGAGGACGAACGAGCCGACGAGCCGGGCCGCTACCCGGGCCTTCCAGCCGAGCTCCCGCTCGATGCCGTGGCGGGTCGCCCGCAGGCGGTCGGCGAGGGCCGGGTTCTCGCGGGCGAACCGCTTCTCCGACGCCCACAGCGCTCCTGCGTAGTCCGTGGCGAGGTCCTTCGTCTCGAACGCGACGCGGTCGCGCACGCGGGGGTCGGGGTGGTCCTTCAGGGCGAGCCGGCCGCGCAGGAGCGTGCGCGCGATCCGCGTGACGCTCGGCCCGTTGACGTCGAAGTCGCGCTGGAACGCGCGCCGCAGGTACTCCGTCTCCTCGCCGTTCCGGATGCGCGGGTGGCGGAAGTTGAAGCGGAGCTGACCGTGCGTGTCGGCGTCGGGGCACTCTTCGGCCGACAGCAAGGTGCCGTTCGCCCGGTGCTCGGCGTAGAGGGGCGTGCCCGGCACCGGAGTGTAGAGCATGAACTGGTGGAGCTCCGTGTCGTGCGCGACCGCGTGGTCGATCGCGCGGTCGATGTTGTCGGCTCCGTGCTCGGCGAGGCCCACGATGCTCGAGCCGAGGACGCGGATCCCCAGGGCCTGCAGCCTCGCGACGAGGGCCCGCGAGTCCGTCCCCTTCAGCTTGGCGTAGGCGCTCTGCTCGCCCTCGAGGCCGAGCCACACCCAGGAGACGCCGAGCCCCACCAGCTCTTCGTCCGTGTACTGCCGGAGCGCGTTGGCCGAGCTGAAGACGTAGAGCGCCCACGCTTTGCCGTTCTCCCGCATCAGCTCGAGCAGCCGCAACGCCCGCTTCCGGTGGAGGAGGAAGTTCTCGTCCATGACGAAGAACGAGCGCACTTCGAGGGCTTTCTCGAGGCCGCGCATCACGTCGAAGAGCTCGTCCCCGCCCTCGTAGAAGCTGTGGAAGCGGCCCTTGCCCCCGAACATCGCCGAGGTCGAGCAGAAGTTGCAGCCGAGCGGGCAGCCGACCGACGGGATGACGGTAGCCGCCGTCCCGGCGGGGCCGCGGCCAAAGGGCACGCCCATCGACCGCGAGCCGAAGGCGGAGACGATGAGCGGGTGGCGGACGGGACGGTCGACGGGCTCGCCGAGGAAGCCCCGGAACCAGGCGACGCCCTCGCCCGCGACCACGTGGTCCGCGTCGACGATCTCCCGCAGGCCGGGTCGGTTCGCGATGTGCCCGCCCACGACGATCGTGGCCCTCGGCTGGTGCCGGCGCACGATCTCGCACATGAGCTTCACCTTGCCCACGTTGGGCAGGATTGAGCTGATGCCGACGACGTCGTAGGGGACCGTTCGCACTTCTTCCTCGAACCGCTCGAGGGTGGGGAAGTCGAGGAGCGTCGTGGGGGCCTCGAGGTTGGCCTGGATCAGCATGAGCCCCCACGAGCGGTGGAACATGCGGATGGAGAAGGCGCCCTGCTCCCGGGTGACCTGGTTGTGGTAGAGCTCCATCGGGTTGATGGCACGGCTTCCGTACTCGTCGTCCCGCGCATAGGGACCGAAGACGCTGGTGAGCAGCACGCGCGCGCGCGAGCCGAGCGGATGGTGGGTGACGGCCGTTCGCTCCATCCTCCGCTTGTAGCACCCGCCTCGCGGGGCCGCCGTCACAGTTGTGTCAAAGACGACGCGCCGCCCGGGTCACATGGTCCGTTCGTATCACGCGGCCGGGCCGTACGGTTCAGCCTCGGCGCCCGACAGGACCGGAGCGCCTCGGAATGACAAGAGCCCCTTGACGGAGCGCTCCCCGGGGAATAGCCTCTCGATCGCCTCATCCCCTCAAGGAGACGACCATGGAGCATCGGCTGGCCCACGGGTCCCGGCTCGTCCCGGTATTCCTCGCCGTGGCGCTCGCCGCGCCCGTCCACGCGCAGAGCTTCCGCGGGGGCATCCGCGGCGCCGTCACCGACGCGACGGGCGCGGCGGTGCCGGGGGCGGAGGTGACCGCTGCCCAGGTCGGGACGGGCCTCGTACGGAAGGCCCTGACCGACGCCCAGGGAAACTACGCCTTCTCCGAGCTCCCCCTGGGCGACTGGAGCGTCACCGCGAGCCTCACCGGCTTCGCGCCCCGGACGGTGAAGGGAGTGCGCGTCGACGCCTCGGCGACCCGCCGCGTCGACCTCGAGCTGAGCGCGGGGGGCCGGCAGGAGACCGTCGAAGTCGTGGCGGGCTCGGCCCTCGTCGACTCGACGAGCAACAACCAGGGCGGCACGATCTCGGGAGCGCAGGCGGCGGAGATACCGCTCAACGGCCGCGACTTCACGAAGCTCCTCGGCATGGTCCCGGGGACCGCGGCCGATCCCAGCAGCATCAACGACTCGCCCGGCTCCTTCGGCCTGTTCAGCGCCAACGGCAACCGCGGGCGCTCGAACAACTACCTGCTCGACGGCACGGACATGAACGACGGATACCGGAACCTGCCGGCGATCAACCAGGGCGGAGTCTTCGGCACGCCCTCGACCGTCCTGCCCATCGACGCGGTCGAGGAGTTCCCGATCCTCTCGGGGGCCGAGGCCGAGTACGGCCGCAACTCGGGGGCGATCGTGAACATCGTGACGCGATCCGGCTCGAACACGCTGCACGGCTCCGCGTTCGAGTACTTCCGCGACGACGGCCTCGGGGCCCGCAACTACTTCAACGCCGAGCCGCAGCCGAGGAACGACTTCAAGAACCACCAGTTCGGCGCCTCGCTCGGAGGCCCGGTCGTGAAGGACCGGACGTTCTTCTTCCTGGCCTACGAAGGACAGCGCGAGGACGGGGGCATCCCCGGGCTCTTCCAGGTCCCGACCGACGAGGACCTCCAGGCCGCGACCGAGGCGAATGGGGGCGTCGTCAACCCGGTGATCGCCGGCCTCCTCGCGCGCCGGCCCTGGCCCGCGCCGAACCAGGCGCCCGACTCGAGCGGCTTCAACCTCCAGGCCACCACCCCGTTCTCGAACGACCTCGACAGCGTCCTCGCCAAGGTCGACCACCACTTCCACGGGAGCGACCTCCTCACCGTTCGCTACTTCTACGGCACGAGCGAGCAGAGCTTCCCCTTCGCCCTGGGCGCGGGGGGGCTCCTCCCGGGCTTCAACACCGTCACCCCGACCCGGGTGCACCTCCTCTCCGGCTCGCTCACCCACGTCCTCTCCCCGAAGCTCCTCGTCGAGCTGCGCGGCGGCTTCAACCAGTTCAAGGAGGACTTCTTTCCCGAGGACCGCTCGTTCGATCCCAACTCGATCGGCCTCGCCACCACGAGCGACCCCGTGAACTTCGGTTTGCCTTCGATCAGCGTGGGCGACTACGCGACCCTGGGGGGGAACAACTACCTGCCGCGCGGACGGGTCGACCGGAACTGGCAGGCCTTCGCCAACGTCTCGTACAGCACCGGCGGGCACCGCTTCAAGGCGGGCTACGAGTACCGGCGAACCACCGTCGACCAGTACGTGAACTTCGGCTACCGCGGGGTGCTGACGTTCGACGGCCTCGAGGACTTCGTGGCGGGGCGGGTGGCGGGCGGGCGCTCCGCCCTCGGCGACTCCCATCGCAACACCTTCCAGAACAACCACAGCCTCTACGCGCAGGACAACTTCCAGGTCTCGCGGCGCCTCACCCTGAACTACGGCCTGCGGTGGGACTACTACGGCGTGATCGGCGACGAGCAGAAGAGCTTCACGCGGCTCGAGCCCGCGTCGGGCGCGCTCGTCCCGGTGGCGCAGCTCTACGACAAGAGCTACGGGAACTTCGGACCGCGCCTGTCCGCGGTCTACGACCTCGGCGGCGACGGCCGGACCATCCTCCGCGGCGGCTGGGGAATCTACTACGACGCCTTCTCCCAGGACTTCTTCGTGGGCCAGATCCCCTGGGACACCTTCAATCCCGGGGTCGCCTACAACCAAAGCGTGACCTTCAGCTTCTCGCCGGTGTCCGAGCTCGTCCCTGGCGCGCCCGTCTACTCGGACTACAGCAACTCCGACTTCTGGACGGTCGATCCGAAGCTGAAGACCCCCCGGATCCAGAACTACAACGTGAACGTGCAGCGGCAGATGGGACCCCACGCCGCCCTCCAGGTCGGCTACGTCGGCTCGAGGGGCAGGAACCTCTTCCGCTTCCGGGCCATCAACCAGGCCGACCCCGCCACCGGCGAGCGGCCCTATCCGGCGTTCTTTTATGGCAACCAGTTCGAGTCGACCGCGAGCTCGAGCTACAACGCCCTGCAGGCGAGCCTCAGGATCATCGAACTCCACGGCCTCACCTCGACCGTCAACTACACCTGGTCGCACTCCATCGACGACGCGAGCGACGGCCAGGACTACGTCCCCCACGCGGCCCAGCCCGACGACAGCCTGCATCCGGAGCGCGAGCGCGCCAACTCCAACTTCGACACCCGGCACCGCCTGAGCTGGTACTTCACCTGGGCTCTCGGCTCCCGGAGCGGCCGGGGCCTCCTCTCGGGATGGTCGGTGAACGGCGTCGTGTCCCTGACGAGCGGCATGCCGTTCAACCCGGTCTACCTCTACGAGGACGACTACAACGGCAGCGGGCAGTACTTCGGCCGGCCCGACCTCGTCGGCGATCCGCTCGCGGGCACGAGCGCTCCCGACCGGTTCCTGGACCTCTCGGCCTTCGCCGCGCCCTGCACTCCCGACGGCGCGGGCTCCTGCGCGGGCGGCAAGCACTTCGGCAGCCTCGGCCGGAACGCCTTCAACGGCCCCGCCTACCGGAACGTGGACCTCTCTGTCGTCAAGAACACGACGCTCGGAGGGAGCCGGGCGGTCCTGCAGGTTCGGGTGGACGTCTTCAATCTCCTCAACCACCCCAACTTCGCGAACCCGGTCCTGCCCAGCTACTACGTGGATTTCCTGCAGAACGGAATCGACCCGGCCACCAATCGCGGGACCGGCTACCTGCCGATCACCGCGACGGCCGACGTGGGCGGGGGCAACCCGTTCATCGGGGGAGGCGGCCCCCGGAACATCCAGGTCGCGGCCCGGATCTCGTTCTAGGCAGCGCCGGGCCGGGACCGACGCGTCGTTGTCGCCGGGCTGCCGGTCCCGTGGCGTCCCGGTCTGCTTGCTAAGATGGCCGGGTCGTGAACGACCCCTCGACCTTCTTCGGCCGGAACGGCCCCCTCGCGCGCGTGCTCCCCGGCTACGAGGAGCGGCCGGCGCAGCGAAGGCTCGCGCAGGCGGTCGCCGAGGTGCTCGACGCCGGCGGGCTGCTGCTCGCCGAGGCCGGCACCGGCACCGGCAAGACGCTCGCCTACCTGCTGCCCGCCGTCGAGCTGGGGCGCCGCGTCGTCATCTCCACCGGCACGAAGAACCTCCAGGAGCAGCTCGTCCAGAAGGACATCCCGATCCTCGCGAAGGCCCTCGGCCGCGAGCTGAACGTGGCGGTGATGAAGGGCCGGGCGAACTACCTCTGCCTCCTGCGCTTCTCGTCGTTCGCCAAGGTCGGGAGCTTCCGCCGCGTCGAGGAGATCCCGGTCTATCGCGCGGTCGAGGCGTGGGCGCCGGAGACGCCGACCGGCGACCGGGCCGAGGTCGCCGACATGCCGGACACCGTCGACTTCTGGCGCGAGGTCTCGGCGGCGAGCGAGAACTGCATCGGCCAGTCCTGCTCGCTCTTCGAGTCCTGCTTCGTGACCCGCATGCGGCAGCGGGCGCTCGAGGCCGATCTCGTGGTGGTGAACCACCACCTCCTCTGCGCCGACCTCGCGGTGAAGGACGGCAGCTACGGGCAGGTGATCCCCGCCTACGACACGCTCGTCCTCGACGAGGCCCATCTCATCGAGGACGTGGCGACGCAGTACTTCGGCGTCCACGTCTCGTCGCACCGCGTCGAGGATCTGGCGCGCGACGTGGAGAGGGAGCTCAAGGCGGCGAAGCTCGACGCGCGCGACGTGCGGGCCGAAGTGGAGGGCGTGCGCCTCCGCGGCGACCGGCTGTTCGGCCTTCTCTCCCGCGGCCGCGTCGGCCGGCTCGGTCCCGGCTGGATGACTACCCGGATCGCCGAGGAGTCGCTCGGCCTCCTGCAGCGGCTGGAGGGCCTCCAGACGGCGCTCCTCGCCGTGCCCGACCGGGCGGAGGCGCTCGCCGGACTCGCCGGCCGCACGCTCGCCCTCTCCGGCGAGCTCGCGTTCCTCATGCGGGCCGAGACCGACGACCACGTGTACTTCGTCGAGACCCGCGGCCGCGGCGTCTTCCTGCGGGCCATGCCGATCGACGTGTCGGGGCGGCTCAAGGAGCTGCTCTTCGACGAGGTGCGGGCCGCCGTCCTCACGTCGGCCACCCTGGCCGTTGACGGCGGCTTCACGTACGTGAAGGACCGCCTCGGCCTCGAGCCGACCGACGAACTGCTGCTGGCCTCGCCCTTCCGCTACGAGGAGCAGGCGGTCCTCTACGTCCCCGCCGGCATGCCAGAGCCGCAGTCGCCGGAGTTCGTCGACCACGCGGCGGAGCAGGTGGTGCGTCTCCTCGAGCTCTCGCGCGGCCGCGCCTTCGTTCTCTTCACCTCATACGCCAACATGAACGCGGTGGCCGAGCGGATCGCGGGGCGAGTGGACTACCCGCTCCTCATCCAGGGCGAGGCGCCGAAGGCGCAGCTCCTCGACACCTTCCGCAAGACGCCCCACGCGGTGCTCCTCGCCACCGCCTCCTTCTGGCAGGGCGTCGACGTGGCGGGAGAGCAGCTGTCGTGCGTGATCATCGACAAGCTGCCTTTCGCCTCCCCGGGCGACCCGGTGGTGTCCGCGCGCATCGAGAGGCTGCGCAACAACGGGCAGAACGCCTTCGGCGAGTACCAGGTCCCGGTGGCCGTTCTCATGCTGAAGCAGGGGCTCGGCCGCCTCATCCGCACGGCGACCGACCGCGGCATCCTCGCCGTCCTCGACAGCCGCCTCCTGCGAAAGCAGTACGGCCGGCGCTTCCTCGAGAGCCTGCCCCCCGCCCGCCTCGTCCACGACCTCGAGGAAGTGGCCCGCTTCATGGCCTGACCCCCGGCCGGTCCTCCGCGACCGGTTGTGGTGATCCATCGCACTCATGCAATATGCTGTGGCCTGCTATACTCGGGCACTCTGAGGGACTTCGACCGGACGGGTCCCGGGGGATCCGCAGCGCCGGTGGATCCCTCGGGTGCCGGCAAGAAACCACCCTCGGGATGACATGGAGGTTCGATGATTCTGTCTGTCCGAGGCCGCGTGCTGCGGGCGCTCCTGGCGCTGCCGCTTCTCGCCCTCCCCGCTTCCGTCCACGCGTCGGGCTTCGCGATCGAGAGCCAGGGCGCCCGCGCGATGGGCTTCGCCGGGGCGTACGTCGCGCAGGCCGCCGACCCGTCCGCCATCTTCTACAACGCGGCCGGCATCGGCTTCCTGAAGGGCAAGCAGCTCTACGTGGCCGGGGCCTTCGCCTCTGTCTCCACGGACTTCACGGGGTCAGGAGCCGAACCCGCCGGCCGGGACCCTCGAGAAGTCGGACCACGGCCTCGGCATCCTGCCCGCGTTCTACTACTCGCAGCAACTCGGCGAGAAGACGGTGATCGGCCTGGGCGTGAGCCGGCCGTTCGGGGTCCGGTCGAAGTGGGACAACCCCGACACGTTCACCGGCCGCTACATCTGCCTCGACTGCCAGATCTCGTCCTGGTCGATCAACCCCACGGTCGCCTACAAGCTCGCCGACCGCCTCGTCGGTGGGGGCGGGTCTGGACGTGCGGCTCTCGAGCTTCAAGCTCTCGCGCCGCCTGATCGCGGACCCCAACCCCTTCCCCGAGCCGACCGACGTCGCCGAGCTGACCCTCGACAGCGGCACCGACACCGGGGTCGGCTTCGACGTCGGCCTGCTGGCGAGCCCGACCGAGAACCTCTCGATCGGCGTCTCCTACCGTCACAAGGTCGCGATCGACCACAGCGCCCAGGCGAGCTTCGTCCAGATCCTCACCGGAACCAAGGAGGTCGACGATGCGGTCGCGCTCGCCCTGCCGGCGTCGCAGCCGGCCACGGTGAGCTTCACCTACCCGGCCAGCTTCGCCGTCGGCGTCGCCCTCCGCCGCCGCTACTGGACGATCGAGGCCGACGTCCAGTGGATGCTCTGGTCGAGCTTCGACGCGGTGACGATCGCCTACGACACCTCGTCGGCCTACGACACCGTCCTCCCCGAGGAGTGGGCGAGCACGTGGCGGGGGGCGCTCGGGGTCGAGTACCTGATCGGCAACGACTGGGAGGTGCGCGCCGGCTTCGGCTACGACCACAGCCCCGCCCCCACGGAGACGATCTCGCCGTTCATCCACGACGCCGACCGCTACACTTTCGGGGGCGGCGGCACCTGGAAGTACGAACGGCTCCGACTCGACTTCAACGTCCGGTACGTGGCGTTCCGGACGAGCTCGACGCTCGGCATCAGCCGCTACGACTACAACGGGAGCTACGACACGAACGGGCTGCAGGTCGGCGCGTCGCTCGGCTACCGGTTCTAGCCGCACGCGGGTCGCGGCGTGAGGCGGCGCGACTTCGTCCGGGCGGCCGCGGGGGCCGCCCTGCCGCTCGCTCGGAGAGCGCACGCGGCGGACCGCGAGCCCCCGGAGCCGGGGCGGGCCCGGGAGCCGCCCGGCGTCACCCTCGCGCTGCACTACATGACCTGGCTGCAGCCGCGGAGCTGGCCGCTCGCGAGCACGTGGCCGGTCCTGCGCAACCCCGCCTACCCGCTTCCGCGCGGATACGACTCCGACGACCCGCTCATCTTCCGCGCGCACAACCGCGCCGCGGAGAGGCACGGCTTCTCGTGGCTGTGGTCGTGGTGGGGGCAGGAGGACGTCCCGGGGGGCGACCCCACCCTGCGGCGCTACCTCGACCTCGACCCCGACGCGGCGGTCCCCCTGCTGATCCTCCACGAGACGACGGAGATCCTCACCGCGCGCCGCGACGGCCTCTTCGACTTCGACGACCCTTCGAACTTCCGGCGCTTCGTGGACGACGTCGTCTACCTCGACTCCGCCTACTGGTCGAACCCCCGTTACGCCGGCCGCTTTTTGCGCGTGGACGGGCGCCCGGTGCTCTTCGCCTGGGTGAGCCGTAACTTCACCGGCGCGTGGCCGGCGGCGGTGGCGGCGGCGCGGCAGCGGGCGAGCTTCTACCTCGTGGGCTCGGAGTTCCTGCTCGACCTGCGGCCCGACGGCAGTCCCCGGGTGCGCGACGACCTCGCCGAGGCGCTCTCTCCCCTCGACGCGGTCTCGGGCTACGGGATCTACGACCCACGCTACGTGCCCCCGTCGGGGCGCCTCGACGCCGCCTACGCGTCGCGCTACGAGCAGGCTCTCCGCGGGTGGGCCGAGCTCGTGACCGCCCTCGCTCCCGGGGTGCGGTTCGTGCCCCCGCTGCAGTTCGCGTTCGACGACCACTACGTGCGGCCGGAGGCCAGGAACCCGCCGCTCCAGAGCAGCGTGGCGGAGGCGCTCGCCGTGGCGCGGGTGACCCGGAGGCTTCTCGACGACGCGCAGGGCGGCGACGCCCGCTACAAGAGCGTGCTGCCGGCCGTCTTCCTCGTCTCGTGGAACGAGCACCTCGAGGGGTCGGCGGTGGAGTGGACGGACGAGCACGGCTACGGCTACGTGATGGCCGCGGCGAGCGCCTTCCGCTGAAGGCGAGCCATCCGCCGCTTTGACGGGTCCGGCCCTTCCCGGTAACGTCGCCGCCGACCGGAGGAAGACCATGACCCGACGCCGTTCCCTCGTCCTCTCGCTCCTCGCCCTCGCCCTGCCCCTGGGCGCCCGCGCGCAGGCCCCCGCCGACCTGCCCTTCCGCAATCCCGACCTCCCGGTCGAGAAGCGGATCGACGATCTCGTCCAGCGGCTCACTCTCGACGAGAAGATCTCGCTCATGATCGAGCGCGCGGAGCCCGTCGAACGGCTCGGGATCCCGAGGTTCCCCTGGTGGAACGAGGCGCTGCACGGCGTGGCGCGGACGGGGCGGGCCACCGTCTTCCCCCAGGCGATCGCCCTCGCCGCGACCTGGGACACCGATCTCGTGCGGCGCGTCGCCACCGGGATCTCCGACGAGGCCCGCGCCATGAACAACACGTGGATCGCGCGCGGCAAGCGAAACCTCTACCAGGGGCTGGTGTTCTGGTCGCCCAACATCAACATCTTCCGCGACCCGCGGTGGGGGCGGGGGCAGGAGACCTACGGCGAGGACCCGTTCCTCACCGGCGCCATCGGGACGGCATTCGTGAGGGGCATGCAGGGCGAGGACCCCCGCTACCTGAAGACGGTCGCCACCGCCAAGCACTACGCGGTGCACAGCGGGCCCGAGCCCCAGCGTCACACCTTCGACGCGCGGGTGAGCGAGAGCGACCTGCGCGAGACGTACCTGCCGGCCTTCCGGGAGCTCGTGGTGAACGGGAAGGCGGAGTCGGTGATGTGCGCCTACAACTCCTTCCGTGGCCAGCCGGCCTGCGGCAACGACGAGCTCGCTCGGCAAGGTGCTGCGCAAGGAGTGGGGCTTCTCTGGCTACGTCGTCTCCGACTGCGGGGCGGTCATCGACATCCACGAGAACCACAAGGCCAGGAAGACCGCGGCCGAGGGCGCCGCCATGGCCCTCCTCGCCGGGACCGACCTCGAGTGCGGCGCCGGCTCCTGGGCCCCGGGCGCGCCCGACTCCTTCCCGGCCCTCGGCGACGCGGTGAAGCAGGGGCTCGTCAAGGAGAGCGACGTCGACCACGCCCTCCGCCGGCTCTTCCGCGCCCAGATGAAGCTCGGCGTCTACGACCCGCCGCAGCGCCTGCCGTGGGCCGGCTACACGTACGAGACGGTCGTCAACTCGCCGAAGCACCAGCAGCTGGCCCTGCGAGGCGGCCCGCGAGTCGATCGTGCTCCTCAAGAACGAGGGCGCCACGCTGCCGCTGAAGAAGGGGCTCGGCTCGATCGCCGTGATCGGCCCGAACGCCGACGACGCGGAGGTGCTCGTCGGCAACTACAACGGCACGCCGGTCGCGCCAGTGACCGTCCTCGCCGGGATCCGCGCGGCGGCGGGCCCGGGGACGAAGGTCGACGTTCGCCCGCGGCGGCCCCCTCGCGACCGGACTGCCCGACCTGCACGTGGTTCCCGGCTCGGCCCTCTCGACCGGCACGGGCGCCGACCGCCAGCCGGGGCTCGCCGCCGCCTACTACCGCGGCCACTTCGACGGCGGGCCCGTCCTCGCGCGGGTGGACGCGGCGGTCGACTTCGACTGGGCCGACCGCGCGCCGGAGGCCGTCGCTCGACGACGACTCGTTCAGCGTGCGCTGGACGGGCGCGATCGTGGCGCCGGTCACCGGCCGGTACACCCTCGGGATGCGCTGCGCGACGCAGTGCCGCATCCTGGTCGGCAACAAGCCGGTGGCCCAGGGCCGCTCCGACCACGAGCCGAGCACGATCACGGGCACCGTGGCGATGCGGGCGGGAGCGTCGTACCCGATCCGGCTCGAGCTCGAGCACGAGAAGTACGACGCGATCGCGCAGCTCCTCTGGGAGACGCCGGCGGCCGCGGCGACGAGGTCGGCGGAGGCGGTGGCGGCCGCGCAGGCCGCCGACGCGGTCGTGATGGTGCTCGGCCTCAGCTCCCGTCTCGAGGGCGAGGAGATGCCGGTGCGGATCGAGGGCTTCTCCGGGGGCGACCGCACGAGCCTCGACCTGCCGAAGGTCCAGCAGGCGCTCCTGGAGAAGGTCGTGGCGGCCGCGAAGGGCAAGCCGCTGGTGCTCGTGCTCCTGAACGGCAGCGCGCTCTCGATCAACTGGGCCGACGAGAACGTGCCCGCGATCGTCGAGGCGTGGTACGCGGGGCAGGCGGCGGGGACCGCGGTGGCCGACGTGCTCTTCGGCGACGTGAGCCCGGCGGGCCGGCTGCCGCTCACTTTCTACCGCTCGGTCGACCAGCTCCCGCCGTTCGACGACTACTCGATGAAGAACCGCACGTACCGCTACTTCAGCGGCGCGCCGCTCTATCCCTTCGGCCACGGCCTCAGCTACTCGCGCTTCACCTACGCGAAGCTCGCCGTTCCGAAGAAGGCCGCGGTGGGCGCCCCGGTCGCGGTCTCGGTCGAGGTGACGAACGCGGGAACGATGGCGGCCGACGAGGTCGTGCAGCTCTACGTGACCGACGTCTCGGCCTCCGGCCCGGTGCCGCTCCGCGCGCTCAAGGGTTTCGAGCGCGTCTCGCTGAAGCCGGGCGAGAAGCGGCTCGTCCGCTTCGCTCTCGACGAGCGGGCGTTCTCCCTCGTGGGCCAGGACGGCCAGCGGGTCGTCGAGCCCGGCCGGTTCAGGGTCGCGGTGGGCGGCAAGCAGCCGGGGCTCGCCGGGACCGCCGACGCGGCGACGACGATGGTGGTCACCGCCGACCTCGAGCTGACGGGGGTCGCGAAGACCCTCGCACCGTAACGAGAGCCAGGCCGTGGACGTGCCGCCCGCCGGCGGCGCCCGGCTCAGGAAGTCGCGACCGAAACCGTCGGCGCACCCCGCAGGCGCAGGGCCAGGGTGGCCGCGGCGACGACGACCGCGGCCCCGAGGACGAAGACCAGGTCCGGCAGGCGGCCCCAGATCAGCCAGTCGACGAGGCCCGCGAAGACCGGGCCCGCGTAGAGGAAGGGCCCCACGCTGGCCGCCGGCGCGTGGAGGTAGGCGCGGGTGAGGGTCAGCTGGCCGACCGTGGCGAAGACGGCCATTAGCAGGAGGACCGCCCAGGTGGCGGCCGAGGGGCTCTTCCACCACCAGGCCGCGGGGGGCAGCGACACCACGGAGGCCACGAGGCCGAAGTAGAAGACGATGCGGGTGACGGGCTCGGTGCGGGTCAGGCGCCGGATGCCGACCTGGGCGACCGAGGCGAGGACGGCCGAGGCGAGGCCAACGAGCGCGGCCGGCTCGAAGACGCCGGTGCCGGGCCGCAGGATGAGGACGAGGCCCGCGAAGCCGAGCGCCAGCACGCCCCAGAGGCGCGGCGGGATCCGCTCGCCGAGCCAGGCCCGCTCGACGAGCGGGATGAAGAGCGGCATCGACTGGTTGAGGAGCACGGCGTCGGCGAGCCGCAGCCGGGCGATCGCGTAGAAGTAGCAGCCCACCGCCGAGACGCCGGCCAGGCCGCGCACGAGGTGACCGCGCATGTCGTCGGTGTCGAGGGCGTGACGGCCCTCCCGCCAGAGCCAGGGCAGGAGGAAGACGAGCATGATGAAGTGGCGGAAGAAGACGATCGGCGCGTTCGGCAGCTCGCGGGCGGCGACGCGCACCGCCGCCGCCATCGAGGCGAAGAGCACGGCGGAGGCGACCATGTAGAAGGCCCCGCGGCGGAGATCGGTGGGGCCTGCCGGGGGCGCCGTGGTCACGGAGCCGAACGCTACTGGAAGTAACCCCCCGTGTCGAGGACCACGTGGACCGCCGTGGCCGCGCGGTTCCTCACCGCGACCGTGCCCGTGCCGTTCGTGGCGAGGCCCAGGATCGCGAAGTTCGCCCGGGTCTGGCCGGCGCCGAAGTTCAGCGTGGAGGTGGACGGCGCCGAAAGGTCGCCGGGGTAGACGACCACGTTGCCGGCCGAGGTGCCCGCCACCACGGTCACGTTCAGCGACACCGCCTTCGCCCCCGACGGCAGCCCGCAGGACCCGGCCAGGGTGAACGTGCGCGCGGCACCGGCGGCGATCGCGGGACCGCTCGCGCCCCGCGTGTCGACGAGCCGGCAGGGGCTGACGGTGTAGAAGCTGGTGCCGGCGGGCGGGGTCGCGGTGAAGGTGAAGCCCCCGGCCTTCGTGGCCGTGCGCTTCGTCGGGTTGCCCACGACCACGTCGGCGACGCCGGCGGCGTGGGCGGGGGTGACCACGGTGAGCCGCGTGCCGCTCACGAAGGTGACGGACGCCGCCGCTACCGCGCGCGTCGCGTCGAGGAACGCGACGGTGGCGCCGCTCTCGAAGCCGGTGCCGGTGAGGGTCACGGTGGTGCCACCGCCGACGGGTCCGGAGGACGGGACGACCGCGGAGATCGTGGGAGTGGCGGCCCCGGTGCCCGGGAAGACGCAGACGTTCACCTTGCCGTCGACGATCGGAGCGATGACGTCGACCGTCTGCGGGTGGAAGACGGGCGACGCCGAGCAGCCCGAGAGAAGGTGGCAGTAGCTCATCAGCGTGCCCCTGACGTCCGTGACCGGGCCGCCGTTGATCGGGGTGATGGTGAACGGGGCCGGGCAGCTGGTGGTGCCGCCGTAGCAGCCGCCCTCCCCGTTGTAGCACTCGTCGATGGGGGTCGTGGGGGTGGGGTAGCAGTGGGTGTGGCGCGAGCCGAAGTTGTGGCCGAGCTCGTGGGCCACGAGGCTCACATCGTGGGCGGCCGTGCTCCCGGCGAACTTGAACACCTGCGAGAAGCTGTAGCCAGATGAGCCGCTGCAGAGGGTGTTCACGTACGCGATGCCGGAGGCGGAGTTGCCGCTCGGTTGCTTGCCCGACAGCGTCATCGCGAGGGCGCGCGGGACCGGCCCGTAGTTCGCGGCCCAGTAGCCCGCGACCTCCATCAGCTGAGCGGTCGACGCCCCGCCGGTGTTCTGGCACGTCGCCGGCCAGGCGGGGCAGGCGGGCTGCGTCCAGGGGTCGGCGGCCGAGGACAAGCGCAGGACCGTGTACCCCTGGAGCAGGCGGACGAAGAGATCGCGTTCGTAGATTACGCTCATGCCCGCGAAAAGCGAGGCGAGGTAGCTCGTCGCGCTCGCGGTCGAGTTCGAGAACTTGAGGGACAGGAGCTCGTTGTCGGTGTCCACGGCGACCGTCACGGTGTGGAGGGTCGACAGGATCGAGGTCGTGGCGCCGCCGACGGCGTCGGGCAGGGGCGGGGCGTCGTCGCCGGCGGGTCTCGGGCTGCCGGCGCAGGTGAACCCGCCCGTCCCGTCGTCCTTTCCCCCTGCGGTGATGGGTGGCGCGGCCGGCGGGGCGATCCGGTACTCGCCCCGGCGTCGAGTGGCGCGGAGCTCGTAGACGCCGTCGGGCGTCACGCCCAGGCCGCCGAGCGTTCCCGTGTCCGGGTCCAGCGAGACGAGCACGCGGCGGGAGGGATCGGAGACGGCCGCGCCCCAGAGGAAGAGGAGGCGGGAGCGGGGCACCTCCGTCGAGCCACCGGCTCCGATCGCCACGATCCGCGCGTCCTTCGAGTAGACGTCGTGGCGGGTCACCTCGACCGTCCGCCGCTCGCCGGGGGCCAGGGGCCAGTCGGCGACGCGCAACGTCTCCTCGAGCGCCGTCTCGCGGAGCGCCGCCGCCAGGGCGGGAGCGGCGGCGAAGGTCTCGCTCGGGCCCGAGGGACCGGCGACGTCGATCGTGAGGGCGGGGCCCGGGCCGGCCAGGGTGCGCCGCTCGGCGGCGCGCGTCGCCGCGGCCAGGCCGAGCGCGGCCAGCGTCGTGGCAATGGCGACGTGCCGGGCTCTCACCGCCGCCTCCGCGCGTCGGCAAAGCGATCCATGCCCATGCGGCAAGCTTAGCCCCTGTCGCAGTGCGAGGAGGCACGCCCGGTGTGAGGGCCCTCACAGTGCCGTCGGGCGCCTGTCCGGCCCCGGGCGACGGCGCGGCCGCCAGGGACGGGCCTGCCGGGACGAGGAGGCTTGACAAACATTTTAGTAATAACTAAATTGTTGTCGTGGACGAGCTGCTCCAGGCGCTACGCGCGCCACGGCGTCGCGAGATCCTCGGCCTCGTGCGCCGGCGCGAGCGCAGCGCGGGGGAGATCCACCGCGCCCTCGGCGGAGTCACGTTCGGGGCGGTGTCGCAGCACCTCGGCGTGCTCGAGCGCTCGGGCCTGGTGAGGGCTCGGCGGGACGGGCGCCGCCGGCTGTACCAGGTACGGCCGGAGGGGCTCGCGCCCCTCCGGAGCTGGCTCGCGGGCGTGTGGGACGACGCTCTCGCCTCGCTGAAGCAGCTGGCCGAGGAAGAGGAGAAGAAGGGGCTGGATCGGACCGGGGGGCGGCTGCGCTCGGCCGGACCCGAGCGGCGGCGACGCCGCGACAGGGGGAGACGAAGATGACCGCACTCGAGCACGTTCTCGACCGCGAAGTGACGATCGCCGCCCGGCGAGAGACGGTGTTCCGCTACTTCACCGACTCCGAGCGCTTCGCCGCATGGTGGGGCGCGGGCTCGAGGATCGAGCCGCGGCCGGGAGGGGCGGTCATGATCCGCTTCCCGAACGGCGTCGTGGCCGGCGGCGAGGTCGTCGAGATCGCGCCGGTCGAGCGGGTGGTGTTCACGTACGGCTTCGAGAGCGGCCAGCCGATCGCGGTGGGAGCGTCGCGAGTCACGGTCACGCTCGAGGAGACGCCGCGCGGCACGGTGGTCCGCCTGAGGCACGAGCTGCCCACCGCCGAGACGAGGGACGAGCACGTCCAGGGCTGGCGGTACCAGCTCGCCGTCTTCGCGAACGTGGTGGCGAAGGAGGCCCAGGCCGGCGCCTCCGGGCGGGCCGACCTCTTCTTCGCGTGCTGGGCGGAGACCGACGCGGCGAAGCGCCGGGCCGGGCTCCTGGCCGTCGCCACGGAGGACCTCGCCTTCCGCGACCCGTACTCGTGCACCTCCGGGATCGACGACCTCGTCGCCCACATCGGCGCGTCGCAGAGATTCATGCCGGGCGTCGTCCTCGAGCGGCAGGGCGAGGCGCGCCAGTGCCAGGGGACGGCGCTCGTGGACTGGGTAGTGAAGGCGGCCGACGGCAGCCACCGGGCCAGGGGCACGAACGTCTTCGACCTGGCTCCCGACGGCCGCATTGCCCGCGTAACCGGCATCTGGGGATAGAGCCCCAGGCGAAGGTGCCCTTCGGGGCGCGGGCGCGCTAACATGACGGTGAGCGAGGCGGCCGCGGATGATCGTCGGGCTGAACCGCGTGGTCGAGCACGAAGGCCGGCAGTTCCACGTGCAGGTCGAGGACCTGGGGGAGGAGCACGCCTGCTTCGAGGTCCGGCTCCACGAGAAGGGCGGAATCCTCTGGCGCAAGCAGGTGGGCTACCAGGACATCCTCGACCAGGGTCTGCCCCGAGCCGAGCAGGGACGACGCGATCCGGGCCAGCATGGAGAAGATGCTCCACACCGTCGGGGCGGCGATTGGCCGAGGAAAGCTCCCCTAGGGAGGCCCCTCCGTGTTCGAGGTCGCGTACGAGACGACGTTCTGCGCCACCCACGTGCTGCACCGGGACGGCCAGCCCGTCGAGCCGCAGCACGGCCACGACTGGCGGGTCGAGGCGGTGGCGGCGGGGGAGACGCTCGACCGCCTCGGCGTCGTCGTGGACTTCGAGCACCTGAAGGAGGCGGTGGGCGGAGGTCTGCCGCCGGTTCCACTACGGCGACGTGACGAGCCACCCCGACTTCGCCGGGCAGAGCCCCTCGGCCGAGGCCGTGGCCCGCTACTTCTTCCACGAGGTCCGGCGGGCGATGGGAGAGGAGGGCGAGCGCCTCGCGCGCGTGCGGGTCTGGGAGGCCCCGGGCTGCAGCGCGACCTACTCGCCCCGAAAGGAGCCGACGGGCCCGTCCGCGGGGGTCGGGAGTGAGCCACCGCCCGCCGATGCTGACCGTCAACGAGGTCTTCCTCTCGATCCAGGGCGAGGGCACCCGCGCCGGCCGGCCCTGCGTCTTCGTGCGCCTCACCGGCTGCCCCCTGCGCTGCGTGTGGTGCGACACCGCCTACGCCTTCCACGAGGGGAAGCACGTCGAGACGAGGAGGATCTCCTCGCGGAGCTGCGGCGCTTCTCCCCGCGCCTTCTCTGCCTGACCGGCGGCGAGCCCCTCGCCCAGCCCGACGCCTTCCCCTTCGTCACGCGGCTCGCTCGACGAGGGCTGGGAGGTGGTCGTCGAGACCTCGGGTCACGTGCCGCTGGGGGCCCTCGACCCGCGGGCGGTCACGATCATGGACGTGAAGACGCCCGGCTCCGGGGAGAGCGCACGCATGGAGTGGGCGAACCTCGACCGGCTGCGCGCGACGGACGAGGTCAAGTTCGTGATCGACGGCCGCGCCGACTACGAGTGGTCCCGGGACGTGGTGCTCGGCCGCAACCTCGCCGAGCGCTGCACCGTCCTCTTCTCCCCGGTCCACGGCGTCCTCGACCCCGGAGCCCTCGCCCGCTGGATCCTCGACGACGGCCTGCCCGTGCGCCTCCAGGTGCAGCTCCACAAGTACCTCTGGCCGGGCGTGACGAGGGGCGTGTGACGACCGCCCGCTCGCCGTCGTCTGCGTCAGCGGCGGGCATGGACTCCGCCGTCACCGCCGCGCTCGCCGCGCGCGAGCACCGCCTCGCCTTCCTCCACGCCAACTACGGCCAGCGCACGGAGGCGAAGGAGCTCGCCTGCTTCCACGCGCTGGCCGACCACTTCGGCGCCGAGCGCCGCCTCGTCGTGGACTTCACCGGACCTGCGCCAGATCGGCGGCAGCAGCCTCACCGACCCGGGGATCCCCGTGCGCGAGGGCGAGCCGGTGGACGGCGTCGTGCCCACGCTCCTACGTGCCCTTCCGCAACGCGCACCTGCTGGCGGCGGCGGTCTCGTGGGGCGAGGTGATCGGGGCGCGGGCCATCTTCGTGGGCGCCGTCTGGGAGGACTCGTCGGGCTACCCCGACTGCCGTCCCGAGTTCTACCGGGCCTTCGAGGAGGCCGTGCGGCTCGGCACCCGGCCGGAGACGTCGCTCCGGATCGTCACGCCGGTGATCTCGATGTCGAAGGCCGAGATCGTCCGGCAGGGGCTCGTCCTCGGGGTGCCGTTCGCGAAGACCTGGTCCTGCTACCAGGCGGAGGAGGCGGCCTGCGGGGCCTGCGAGTCGTGCCGCCTGCGGCTCCGCGGGCTTCCGGGAGGCCGGGGCCGCCGACCCGATTCCCTATCGCACCCCCGCGTGAGACACTTATCCCACCAGTAGGGAGGAAGCATCATGAAGCGTGCGCTCATCGCCGCCGGCCTGCTCCTCGGCATCGGCCTCCTCGCCGCCCCGGCGCAGGCCCAGACCGGCACCGCCCGCGGCAAGGTGCTCGACGCGCAGGGCCAGCCCATCCCGGACGCCAAGGTCACGATCGAGTTCCAGGGCGGGATCACCCGCAAGTTCGAGATCAAGACGAACAAGAAGGGCGAGTACATGCAGGTGGGGATGCAGCCCGGCCCCTACCGCGTCACCGCCAGCAAGGACGGCTACCAGCCGGCGGTCATCGACTTCCGCGTCTCGCTCGGCGACCCCACCGAGGTCCCCGCCTTCAAGCTGAACACGGCGGCCCAGGCCGCGCAGCAGCCGGGCAGCCCCGCCGCGGAGCTGCGCGCCTCGTTCCAGAAGGCGGTGGAGCTCCAGAGCGCGGGCAAGCTCGACGAGGCCGAGGCCGCGTACAAGGCCATCCTCGAGAAGGCCCCGGACGTCCCCGAGGTCTACCAGAACCTCGGCTCCGTCTACGCGCAGAAGAAGGACTTCGCCGCCGCCGAGGCCGCGTTCCTGAAGGCGCTCGAGCTGCGCCCCGACTCCGCCGACATCTCGACCCAGCTCGCGAAGCTCTACCAGGACAACGGCCAGCCGGACAAGGCCATGGCGATCATGGAGAAGTCCGCGGGGGCGAACCCGGCCGACGCCAAGGCCCAGTTCAACCGGGGCATCTTCCTCCTGAACGCGTACAAGAACGAGGAGGCCATCGCCGCCTTCGAGGCCGCGGTCAAGGCCGACCCCACCATGACCGAGGCGTACTACCGGCTCGGCGCCCTGATGGTCGGCCAGGGCAAGATCCCCGAGGCGATCGCGCACCTCGAGAAGTACCTCAGCATGAACCCCACCGACGCCCAGAACGTGGCCACGGCCCAGGGGCTGCTGAAGGCCATGAAGAAGTGATCGCGGACCGCGTGGCCGCCGTCCGGGAGAGGATCGCCCGGGCGGCGGAGCGCGCGTCGCGCCCGCCGGGCGACGTCACCCTCGTGGCCGTCAGCAAGACGCACCCGGAGGACGCGGTGCGCGCCGCGTTCGCCGCCGGGGTCCGGGACTTCGGGGAGAACCGCGTCCAGGAAGCGGAGCCGAAGATCGCGGCCACCGACCGACCTCGCCGCCGCGGGCCTGCGCTGGCACCTCGTGGGCCACCTCCAGTCGAACAAGGCGCGCCGGGCGGCGGCGCTCTTCGGGGTCATCCAGTCGGTGGACTCGCTCGAGCTCGCGGAGCGCCTCGCGCGCTCCGGCGCCGAGGCCGGCCGACCGGTGCGCGCGCTCGTCCAGGTGGACCTGGCCGGGGAGGAGACGAAGTTCGGCCTGCCCGAGGCGGAGCTCCTTCCCGCGCTCGAGTCGCTGCGCGGGAAGGACGGCCTTCGGGTCGAGGGCCTCATGGTCCTGCCCCCCTACCTCGAAGACCCGGAGGAGACACGGCCCTACTTCCGCCGCCTGCGCTCGCTGCGCGACCGGGCGCAGGCAGCGGGGCTTCTCGAGGGACGCGAGCTCTCGATGGGGATGAGCCACGACTTCGAGGCCGCGGTCGAGGAGGGAGCGACGATCGTGCGGGTGGGCACCGCCATCTTCGGGGAGCGGAAGGCCGCGGCCTGAGCCGCGGCGGGGAGGCTCGACGAGGCATGCTGCTGCTGGCCAACGTGCTCGCCGGAGCTGGGGTGGACGCTCTACTGGTTCCTCCAGCTCTACACCTACGTGCTCATCGCCCGCGCGGTGGTCTCCTGGGTGAGCGCCGACCCGCGCAACCCGATCGTGCAGCTTCCTCTACGCGGCCACCGAGCCGCCGCTCCGCCTCATCCGCCGGCGGCTGCCCACGAGCCTCCGCTACTTCCCGCTCGACATCGCCTTCCTGGTGCTCTTCGGCCTGGTCTCTTCGCCCAGTACGGGATCGTTCAGATCGCTCGTGGACTACGCCGCGGTCCTCCGCCGGCAGGCGATCGGGTTCGAAGTGGGAGGGTGAGATGAAGCTCACACCCACGGACATCCAGAGGCAGACCTTCGGCAAGCGCTTCCGGGGCTTCGACCCCGACGAGGTGCGGGCCTTCCTCGCCGCGGTGGCCGAGGAGATGGCCGCCCTCCAGCGCGAGAGGGACACGATCGAGCAGCAGCTGCGGCACCTGGAGCTGATCGTCAACGAGCACCGCGAGCGCGAGGCCATCCTCAAGAACACGCTGCTCACCGCGCAGAAGGCGGTCGGAGGACATCCGGGACAGCGCCCGCAAGGAGGCGGAGACGGTGGTCAAGCAGGCGGAGCTGCAGGGCGACCGCCTGCTGGAGCTGGCGCAGAACCGGGCGCACGAGGTGGAGCGCGGCATCCTCGAGCTGCGCGGCCACCGCACCGCGCTGCGCACCGACATCCGCGCCATCGTCACCCGCCTCACCCACCTCCTCGACCTCCAGGAGGAGGCCGAGGTCGAGGACAACCTCCGCTTCCTGAAGCGCCGCGAGGAGGCGTCGGGGCAGTAGGAAGGCGTGGCCCTCGACCTGCGGACGAGCGGCGGCGGCCTCACCCTGCGGGTGCGCGTCCAGCCGCGGGCCTCGAAGGACGCCCTCGCCGGCGAGCGCGAGGGAGCGCTCGTCGTCCGGCTCACCGCCCCGCCGGTCGAGGGCGCCGCCAACGAGGCCCTGTCGCGGTTCCTCGGGAAGACGCTCGGCGTCGCCCCCTCGGCCGTGCGCGTGGTGAGCGGGGCGACGGGTCGCAACAAGGTCGTGAGCGTGGCCGGGCTCGACGCGGCCACCGCGCGGGAGCGCCTCGGGGCATGATCGCCGCCGACCTCGCCGTCCGCCGCATCGGCCTCCTCGCGACGCTCGCCGGCCCCGCCCCGCGCACGGG
Organism: uncultured Acidobacteriota bacterium; assembly: GCA_963697835.1. GTDB lineage: Bacteria > Acidobacteriota > Vicinamibacteria > Fen-336 > Fen-336 > DATBSL01. The sequence goes on from CAVOPG010000007.1 coordinate 569,036, forward strand.
CGCCGCGATGCGCGACCTCGGCCTCGCGGCGCGACGCCGCCATCGCCGTCGCGGGCGCGCGCATCGCCTGGGTCGGGCCCGACGCCGACTTCGACGCCGCCGTCTCGCTTCGGCCGGGTGCTGTCGTCGCTCGACGCGCGAGGCGGCGCCGTCGTGCCCGGCTTCGTCGACCCGCACACCCACCTCGCCTTCGCCGGCGACCGCGACGACGAGATCCGGCGGCGGCTGGCCGGGGCGTCGCTACCAGGAGATCGCCGCCGAAGGCGGCGGGATCGTGCGCACCGTCGAGGCGACGCGCGCGGCGTCCGTCGGAGGAGCTGGCCGGCGCTCGTCGCCGCGCGCCTCGACGAGATGCTGCTCTGCGGCACCACGACGGCCGAGGTGAAGAGCGGCTACGGCCTCGAGACCGGGGCGGAGGTCCGGAGCCTCGAGGCGATCCGCCTCGCCGCCTCGCGCCACCCCGTGACCGTGGTGCCGACGTTCCTCGGCGCGCACGAGGTGCCGCGCGAGCACCGCGGCGACCGCGCCCGCTACGTGGACCTCCTCGTCGAGGAGATGATCCCCGCGGTGGCCGAGCGCGGCCTCGCCGTCTTCGCCGACGTCTTCTGCGAGGAGGGCGTCTTCACCGTCGAGGAGAGCCGGCGGATCCTCGCTCGCCGCGCGGGCCCGGGGCCTGAAGCTGCGGATCCACGCCGACGAGCTGGCCACGACGGGCGGGGCGGAGCTGGCCGCCGAGCTGCGGCGCGCGCTCGGCCGACCACCTCGTCTTCGTCTCCGAGGCCGGGATGAAGGCCCTGGCCGCGGCGTCCTGCGTGGCGACGCTCCTCCCGACCGCCGCCTTCTACCTGCGCCTCGGCCGCTTCGCACCCGCCCGCGGCCTGATCGCGGCCGGCGCGCCGGTGGCCCTCGCCTCCGACGTGAACCCCGGCGGCGGCCTCTCGCCGTCGCTGCCGTTCGCCATGGCCATCGGCCTGCTTCTCGATGGGGATGGCGCTCGAGGAGGCGCTCGCCGCGGTCACCGTCAACGCGGCCTTCTCGCTCGACCTCCACGACGACGTCGGCTCGATCGAGGCGGGCAAGCGGGCCGACCTCGTGCTGCTGCGCTCGGCGCGCCTTCTCGACCTCGTGCGCGTGGGCGTCCCCGCGATCCGCGCCGTGGTCAAGGACGGGCGCGTGGTCGTTCGCGACGGCCGGCTCGGGGGAGCCTCGGCCGCCCCCCGCGAGTGACTTCGGCCCCGCGCGTCCGCGCCCTCTCGATCCACGCCGACTACCGCAGCCTCCTGAAGGAGGCAGTCCGCCGCGCCGACCTGCTGCTCCTCCGCCTCGCCGACCCGCACGCTCTCGCGCGTCGCCTGAGCCGTGGCGAGGCGGCCGGGGAGCCGCCGGCTGCGTGGTAGCATCTCGTCTCGCCCCGCCATGAGCATCCTCGCCGTCGAGAACCTCGTGAAGACGTACCCGGGCGAGCCGGAAGTCGCCCCCGGTCGAGGCGCGTGCGCGGGGTCTCCTTCACGGTCGAGCGCGGGGAGTTCTTCGGCCTGCTCGGTCCGAACGGGGCCGGCAAGAGCACGACGATCGGCTGCATCAGCACGCTCGTGCGGCCCACGTCCGGCCGGATCCTCGTGGACGGGGTGGACGTCGTCGAAGCAGCCGCAGGAGGCCAAGCGCCGGATCGCCGTCGTGCCCCAGACCCGCAACCTCGACCGCGACCTCTCCGTGCGCGAGGTGCTGACCTACCACGGCCGCTACTTCGGCCTCCCCGGCCGCCGAGCGCGAGGCGCGGGCCGACCGGCTGCTCGCCGAGCTGCAGATCGCCGACAAGGCGGACGCGAAGCCGCTCACGCTCTCGGGCGGACAGCAGCAGCGCGTGATGATCGCCCGCGCCCTCATGCACGACCCCGAAGGTGGTGCTCCTCGACGAGCCGACGACCGGCCTCGACCCGCAGGCCCGGCGGCTGCTCTGGGAGACGCTGCGCGGCCTGCACGAGCGGGGCACGACGTTCATCCTGACCACCCACTACATGGAGGAGGCCGACCGGCTCTGCCAGCGGCTGGCGATCGTCGACCACGGGAAGATCCTGACCCTCGACACCCCGGCCGCGCTCAAGAAGTCGCTGCCCGGCGGCGCAGGTCCTGGACCTCTGGGTCGCGCGCCACGCAGCCGCTCGCGCCGCGGCTCCGCGAGATCCAGGGCGTCCTCAACCTCGAGGCGGTCGAGGCCGGCGGGGAGAGGGACGGCCTCGAGCGGCTGCGCCTCTTCGTGGATCCGGCCGACGGCCTCCTCGACCGCGTGCTCCACGCCGTGCGCGACGGCGGGCGCCGACCTTCACCACGTCAGCCTGGCCCAGCCGAGCCTCGAGGACGTCTACATCCACCTCACCGGGCGGGGGCTGCGCGAATGACCGCCTTCCTCGCCCTCCTGCGCCGCGACCTCGTCGTCGCCTCGCGCAACGCCGCCGCTGCTGATCCTCTCGACCCTGACCCAGCCGATCCTGGTGATCCTCGTCTTCGGCAACATCCTGCCGCGCCTCGGCCTCGTGGCCGCGAACTTCGGCACGGTGATGGTGCCCGGGCTCATGGCGATCGCGATCCTCATGGCCGGGCGTGCAGGGCGTCCTCATCCCGCTCGTGCAGGACCTCTCGGGGAGCCGCGAGGTGGACGAGCGGCTGCTCGCCCCGATCGGCGTCTTCGGCGTGTCGGCGGAGCGCATCGTGGCCGGGGCCGTCCACGCGGCGACGGCGGGCCTGGTGGCCGGACCGGCCATGATCCTGCTCATGCACGGCGTCGGCCTCGGGGACGTCCGGCCCCACTGGCCCCTGCTCCTGCCCCTCGTGGTCGCTGTGCGGGCTCCTCTCGGCCGCCTTCGGCCTCACCCTGGGCACGCGCGTCCAGCCCCGCTTCAGCGGGCTGCTCTTCGCGGTCGTGCTCGGGCCGATGATGCTCTTCGGCTGCGCCTACTACCCGTGGGCACAGCTCTCGGCGATCGGCCCCGTGCGGTACCTCTTCCTGCTGAACCCGCTCACGTTCATCAGCGAGGCCATGCGCCTGGCGGTGACGCCCGAGGCGCCGCACATGCCGTTGCCGCTGCTCTTCCTCGGGCTCTGCGGGTACCTCGCCCTGCTCACGTGGCTCGGTGCCCGCTCTTTCGAGAAACGCACGATCCTGTAGGGGTCAGATCTTGAATCGAGGCGTCGATTCAAGATCTGACCCCCACCGGGCCACGGTACGATGGGGGATCGTACCGGCTGTCAGACCGCCGCGAACGAAGGAGGAAGCCATGTTCAAGAGCCCGAGCCCCCTGTCCTTGCCCGCGCGCCAGACGATCGGCGATTCGCTGAACGCCACCCTGGCCGACGGCCTCGACCTGCACAGCCAGATCAAGGTCGCGCACTGGAACGTGAAGGGAATGCACTTCGCCGCGCTCCACCCGCTCTTCGAGACCTTCGCGGTGGCCCTCGCCGCCTTCAACGACCAGGTGGCGGAGCGCGCCGTGACGCTCGGGTCGAAGGCCTACGGCACCGTCCGCCACGTGGCGAAGGCGTCGAGCCTCCCCGAGTACCCCCAGGAGACCACCAAGGACCTGGAGCACGTGAAGCTGCTCGTCGAGCGGATCGAGGCGTACCTCGTCGGAGTGCGGAAGGGCCGGGACCTCGCCGAGAAGGAGAAGGACCAGGACACGGTGGACCTCCTGACCGGGGTCATCGGCGAGTTCGAGAAGAACGCCTGGTTCCTCCGCGCCTCGCTCGAGGGTTGACAGTGCCGAGAGAGCCAGCGGTGAAGCACGGGATTCGCCGCATCGGCATCAGCACCGGGGGCGGCGACGCGCCGGGGCTGAACGCCGTCATCCGCGCCGTCGTCCTCGCCGCCCGCAACCAGGGCTGGGAGGTCGTCGGCATCCGCGACGGCTACAACGGCGATCTTCCTGCCCGACCAGTACTCGGACGGCGGGCTGATCCCGCTCACCCCCGAGACGGTGCGCGGCATCACCCACCTCGGGGGGACGATCATCGGCACCACGAACGCCGGGAACCCCCTCAAGTTCCCGGTGAAGCAGCCGGACGGGACGGTGGCCGAGGTCGACCGCACGGACGAGCTCGTGAAGGCCCTCGCGCGCGAACGGCATCGACGCCGTGGTGGCGATCGGGGGCGACGGCTCGCTCACCATCGCGAACGCCCTGGCGAAGAAGGGCGTGCGCATCGTCGGCGTACCCAAGACGATCGACAACGACCTCAACCGCACGGTCGTCACGTTCGGCTTCGACACCGCGGTCTCGTTCGCCACCGAGTGCATCGACCGGCTGCACTCGACCGCGGCCTCGCCACCGGCGGGTGATGGTGGTCGAGGTGATGGGTCGCTACGCCGGCTGGATCGCGCTCAACGCCGGCGTCTCCGCGACCGCGGACGTGATCCTCGTGCCGGAGATCCCCTACGACATCGCGTCGATCGCGGAGAAGATCCAGGAGCGCTACTCGCGCGGCCGCGCCTTCGCGATCGTCGTGGTGGCCGAGGGCGCGCGGCCGAAGGGTGGCGCCTACGCGGTCGTCGAGAAGAAGGCGGGCTCGGCCGAGCGGCTCGGCGGGGTGGGCGAGAGGGTGGCCGCGGAGATCCGGGCCAGGCCACCGGCCGCGACACGCGCCTCGTCGTGCTCGGCCACCTCCTGCGCGGCGGCACGCCCACGACGTTCGACCGCCTGATCTCCCTGCGCTTCGGGGCCGCCGCCGTGCGGGCGCTGGCGGCCGGCAAGACCGGCGTCATGGTCGCGCTCGACCCGCCGACGGTGCGCTACGTGCCGCTCGCCGAGGCCTGCGAGCGCATGAAGGTGGTGCCGCTCGACTGCGACACGGTGCTCACCGCGCGCGAGCTCGGGATCTGCCTCGGGGACTGACCGCTTGAGCGTCCTCGAGACGAGCCTCGACCCCGCCTCCGCGGAGTTCGGCGAGAACCGGGCCCGGATGGACGGGCTCGTGGCCGAGCTGCGCGAGCGGCTGGCCGCGGCGCGGGCCGGGGGCGGCGAGGAGGCCGTGCGCCGCCACCGCGAGCAGGGGAAGCTTCTCGTGCGCGAGCGCGTGGAGAGGCTCCTCGACCCCGGAACGCCCTTCCTCGAGATCGGCGCCCTCGCCGGCGTGCGGGCCTGCTACGAGGGCCAGGCGCCGGCGGCCGGCCTCGTGTGCGGCATCGGGCGCGTGCGCGGCCGCGAGGTGATGGTCGTGGCCAACGACGCCACCGTGAAGGGCGGGACGTACTTCCCGATCACGGTGAAGAAGCACCTGCGGGCGCAGGAGATCGCCCTCGAGAACCACCTGCCCTGCCTCTACCTCGTGGACTCCGGCGGGGCGTTCCTGCCCCTGCAGGCCGAGGTCTTCCCCGACCGCGACCACTTCGGCCGCATCTTCTACAACCAGGCGCGCATGAGCGCCCTCGGCCTCGCCGCAGGTGAGCGTCGTCCTCGGCTCCTGCACCGCGGGCGGAGCCTACGTGCCCGCCATGAGCGACGAGACCGTCATCGTGAAGGGCCGGGGCACGATCTTCCTCGGAGGGCCGCCGCTCGTGAAGGCGGCGACGGGCGAGGAGGTGAGCGCCGAGGAGCTGGGCGGGGCCGACGTGCACGCGCGCACGAGCGGCGTCGCCGATCACTACGCGGCCGACGAGGAGGAGGCGCTCGCCCGGGCGCGCGACGTCGTCGGGACGCTCACCACGCGCAAGGAGCCGCCCTGGGAGGTCGAGGAGCCGGAGGACCCCCTCTACGACCCCGGGGAGCTCGGCGGCGTCGTCCCCGCGAGCGCGCGCCGCGCCTACGACGTGCGGGAGGTGGTCGCGCGGATCGTGGACGGGAGCCGCTTCTCGGAGTGGAAGGCCCTCTACGGCACGACCCTGGTGACGGGCTTCGCCCGGATCATGGGCTACCCGGTGGGCATCCTGGCCAACAACGGCGTGCTCTTCTCCGAGAGCGCGCTCAAGGCCACGCACTTCATCTCGATGTGCTGCCAGAGGCGGGTCCCCCTCGTCTTCCTCCAGAACATCACCGGCTTCATCGTGGGGAAGGAGTACGAGCACGAAGGGCATCGCGAAGGACGGGGCCAAGATGGTCCACGCGGTGGCGAACGCCGCGGTGCCGAAGTTCACGGTCATCATCGGCGGCAGCTTCGGCGCCGGCAACTACGGCATGTGCGGGCGCGCCTACCAGCCGCGGCAGCTCTGGATGTGGCCGAACGCGCGCATCAGCGTGATGGGCGGCGAGCAGGCGGCGTCGGTCCTCACCCAGGTGAAGCAGGAGCAGCGGGCGCGGCAGGGCAAGCCCATGAGCCGCCGAGGAGATCGAGGCCCTCCGCGCTCCGATCCTCGCCAAGTACGAGGAGGAGGGGAGCCCCTACTACTCGACGGCGCGCCTCTGGGACGACGGCATCATCGCCCCCGCCGACACGCGGACCGTGCTCGCCCTCGGGATCTCGGCCGCCACTCAACGCCCCCATCCCGGAGACCCGCTTCGGGGTGTTCCGGTTTTGAGCCGCTCCCGGCCTGTCGCCGACGGGAGCGACGCCCGAGCGTAGCCTTGGCCCCCCCGTACCGCGTTCTCCGGCACCGCGACTTCCGCCTCCTCTGGCTGTCGCAGCTCGTCTCGCTCACGGGCTCGCAGATGCAGACGGTGGCCCTCCACTGGCACGTCTACGTGCTCACCCGCTCCGCCGCTGGCCCTGGGCGCCCTCGGCCTGACGCGGGTGGTGCCGATCATCCTCTTCTCGCTCTGGGGAGGGGTCACCGCCGACCGCCACGACCGCCGGCGGGTGATGTTCCTCGACGCAGGCGACGATGCTGGCGGGTGCCTTGGGGCTCGGCGATCCTGACCTTCACCGGCCACGAGAGCCTCGGCGCCCTGTACGCCGCGAACGCGCTCCTCGCCGCGGCCACCGCCTTCGACAACCCCGCCCGCCAGGCCCTCATCCCGCGCCTCGTGCCGACCGCCGAGCTGCCGGCGGCGCTCTCCCTCAACCTCACGATGTTCCACGCCGCGTTCATCGGCGGCCCCGCGCTCGCCGGCCTGCTCATCGCCGGGGCGCTCGTGCCCCACGCAGGTCTCGCCGCGCCTCGCCGGCGGTGCGGCCGCGACCGGACACCGCCCGGCTCGCCCTCATCTACGCGCTGAACGCGCTCTCCTTCCTCGGCGTGCTCCACGCCCTCGTGCTGATGCGCACGTCGGGGCGGGTCGAGGTGGCGGGAGCGAGCCGCGAGTCGCCCCTCCTCGCCCTGCGCGAGGGCCTGCGCTTCGTCTTCCGCACGCCGATCATGGTCTGGTCCACCGGGCTCGACTTCTTCGCCACGTTCTTCGCGGGCTCGCTGTCGCTGCTCCCGATCTTCGCCGACCAGGTCCTGCACGCGGGCCCGGCCGGGTACGGCTGGCTGGTGGCCGCGCCCGCGCTGGGCGCCCTCGCCGGCTCGATCTACACGTCGCTGCGCCACCTGCCGGCGCGCCAGGGCCGGCTCCTGCTCGGCTCGGTGGCCTTCTACGGCCTCGCCACCGTCGTCTTCGGGCTGTCGCGCTCGTACTGGCTGACCTTCGCTCGCGCTCGCCCTGAGCGGCCTCGCCGACCTCGTCTCCACGGTGATCCGGCAGACGCTGCGGCAGATGCTCACCCCCGACGCCCTGCGCGGCCGCATGACCTCGGTCAACATGATCTTCTTCATGGGCGGGCCGCAGCTCGGGGAGCTCGAGGCGGGGATCGTCGCCTCGCTCTTCGCCTCGGCGGCGCTGGGGGCGACCGTCTCCGTCGTCTCCGGCGGGATCGGGACGGTGCTCCTCGCCGCCGGCGTGGCGGCCGCCGCGCCCGTCGTTCGCGACTACGTCCAGCCCTCGGCGCCGCCTCCGCCTGACCGCCGCGACGGGCGGCCGGACAACGGGCCCGTCCGTGGCATACTGACCCGGCATGGCCTCCCCCCGGGTGGCGCTGTCGCTCGACGGGCCGGTGGCCCACGTCGTCCTGGCGCGACCCGAGGCGCGCAACGCCTTCGACGGGCCGATGGTGCGCGAGCTGCACGACGCGGTGGGGGCGGCCTCGGCTCGCGACGACATCCGGGTCATCGTGCTCGCGGGCCGTGGCTCGGTCTTCTGCGCCGGCGCCGACGTCGAGTGGATGAAGACGGTGGCCGGCTTCACCGGCGAGGAGAACCTGGCCGACGCGCGCTCCCTCTTCGACCTCTTCGAGACGATCGACCGCTCGGCGAAGGCCGTGGTGGCCTGCGTGCAGGGCGCCGCCCTCGGTGGCGGGGCGGGGCTCGCCGCGGTGGCCGACATCGTGGTGGCCGAGGAGGAGGCGCAGTTCGGCTTCACCGAGGTGCGCCTCGGCCTCGTGCCGGCCGTCATCTCGCCCTACGTGGTCCGGAAGATCGGCGCTTCCGCCGCGCGCGAGCTCTTCCTGACCGGCGAGCGCTTCTCTGCCGCGCGGGCGGCGGCGATCGGCCTCGTGCACCGCGTCGTCAAGCTGGACGAGCTCGACGCCGCCGTGGACGAGCGCGTGCACGAGGTCCTGCAGGCGGCGCCGGGGGCGGTGGCGTCCGCGAAGGACCTGGTCCGGAGCGTCTCCGGCCACGCCGTCGAAGGGGTGCGCGAGCTCGTCTGCAAGCGCATCGCCGAGCGGCGCGCCTCGGACGAGGGGCAGGAGGGCCTGCGGGCCTTTCTCGAGAAGCGCCAGCCTGGCTGGGGGCGGTAGTCAACCGTTCGAGTCGAGGCGGGCGTGCCATTACGCGTTTCGTCCGCTGCTTACGCTTCTGGTAAGGTCCCACCACTCTCTACCCCGGTCGCGGGGGCCGCATCTCGTTGAGTGCGTGCGTGCAACCCCGATTCGCGAGGCCGGCACGCCCCCTGCAGGGCAAGCGGGGACGTCCCATCCAAAGAGGGAGGTGTGTGATGACGAGGAAGAGCTTTCTCGCGTCGGCCGCGGTGACGGCTGCGCTCGTCGCGGGTGTCGGCACGACGGTCGCGAGCCCCGACGACGACCACGGGCACGGGTCGAGGCGCCGGCTGTCGGCGACCCTGAAGGGCCTCGGCGAGGTACCCATCGTCGCGAGCTCCGGTCGCGGGTCGTTCCGCGCGGTGATCAACCCCGAAGAGACGGAGATCGCGTACCGCCTGGACTACTCCGACCTGGAGGGCACCGTGACCCAGGCCCACATCCACGTGGGCGAGCATCACACGAGCGGCGGCATCTCCGTATGGCTGTGCGGGACGACGGGGATACCGGCCCCGCCGGGGACTCCGGGTCCGGCGGGCACGCCGACGTGCGGCGCGCCGGGAGGATCCGGTGCCGAGGCCGAAGGGGTGCTCACGGCCGCCAACATCGTCGGACCGACCACTCAGGGGATCGGAGCGCCAGCTCCCGTGGATCCCGACGCCGAGTTCGCCCAGCTCATCAAGCTGCTGCGGTCCGGGCTGGCCTACGCCAACGTCCACAGCACGATGTCCCCCGGCGGCGAGATCCGGGGCCAGATCAGGGTCGACGACTGACGCCCGTCCCCGGATGGCACGGGGGCGGCTCCGCCCCCGTGCCGTTCAGCGCCTCGATCCCGGAGCCGGCGACACGCCTCCCGCCTCCTCGAGCAGGTACACCTGCCAAAGATCCCGCGCGCGCTGCCGCAGGACCGGCTTGAGCGCGAGGAGCCCCGTCCGCCCGATCGACGCCTCGAGATAGCGCAGCTCGCGCAGGTTGGCGCGCACGTCGTCGCCGACCGGCACCTCGAGCCCCGCCTCTCGCGCGAGCAGCAGGCCCTTCGCGCGGATCGCCAGCTCGGCCTGGATCCGCACGCAGGCACAGCATGTCGGCCACCACCTCGCCGGGGAAGCGCGCCTTCAGCGACCGCAGGTACTCGCCCGTCCGCGTCTGGAGCGCCTGGCCGGAGACGATCGCCCCGACGAGGTCGAGGTCGCTGTCGAGGCCGACGCCGAGCCAGTCCCGCGTCGCCCGCTCGCTCCGCTCGAACACGGCAACGACGAGGAGAGGCAGCCCCACCAGGAGGACCCCCGCGGCAAGAAGCGGCGACACGAGGAAGTGGTTGTAGAGCGAGTGCGACGGCGGACGCGACGAGGAGCCCGGGTACAAAGGCGAGCCGCCCTCGCTCGGGGGGCCGGTCGCCGAGCGCCTTGGCGAGGAGGGCGAAGATCGCCGTCGTGGCTCCGTGGAGGATCGCTGTCCCGAACCCGCGGGCGAGCCAGAGGAGGGGGCGCGGCTCGTCCAGCGCCCGCAGGTACTCGACGTTCTCGACGAGCGCGAACCCCGCGCCCACCGCGAAGCCCAGGATCGCGGCGTCGACCAGGAAGCCCACCCGTCCCCGTCGCAGGAGCACCAAGACCCAGACCGCCTTCAGCGTCTCCTCCACGCGGCGGCGCCAGGTAGCGGGAGAAGACGGCGGGGGCGAGGCCCGTCGCGTCGAGGAGCCAGCCGTTGAGCTGCGCGCCCACGAGCGCGGCCGCGCCCCCGGCGAGAACCGCGACGAGCACCGAGCGCAGCGAGACGAGCTTGAAGCTGTCGAGGAAGACGAGGAGGCCCAGGAACAGGAGGACGGGCAGCAGCGCGACCGCCACGTTGAGGGGCCCCGTCATGCCCCGTCACGCTACCTCAAGACCTTGAGCGACACCATTGCCTCGTCCCGGGGAAAGGCACCGTCCTCGAACGCCCGCGCGTAGCCCGCGGAGAGCGTCAGCTCGAGCCGGGACAGCACCCCGAGGCGAAAGTCGACCTGTCCCCCGACGTTCGTGATCGTGCGGCGGAAGTCGCTCGCTGTCCGGGGTTGGTCACGAGCGCGGAGGCGAAGAGGGCGGGCCGGGCCCACGTGAGGTAGAAGCCCGGCTTGCCGACGCTGCGGAAGCGGAGCGGGCGGCAGGTTCCACTCCAGCATGGCCTTCGCGTAGTTCGTCCCGCCCACCTCGTTGATCTCGAGGCCGGGAAAGCGTACCAGGACTCGCGGTAGCGCTTCTCGTCGCGGTAGTCCACCCAGTTGTTGCCGGAAGCCGCCGAAGTAGAAGTTGGCGAACGGCTCCTCGCGGTCACCCGGCGACCAGCCGCGCCGAGCGCGCGCAGCCACACCGACGAGTGCCGGATGGGGAGCGCCAGTGCCGAGGTCGAGGTTCGCGTAGAACCTCGGGAAGTAGTCGCCCTTCACGCGGTCGCCGGCGAAGCCCAGGTCCCAGCCGATCCCCTTCTCCTCGTCCACGTAGCCGAGGGAGTGGCGGAAGTCGTGTAGCTGAGCCGGGCTCGCGTCGCCAGGGTGTCCGTGAAGTTGGTCGGCACGTCCTGGTAGTCGGGGACGCGGTCGAGGTTGCCGTAGTAGGTGACGTCCGAGCTTGAGGTCCAGCTGCCGCGGCAGGTCGTAGACGAAGCGTACGGTTGTAGCCGAGGCCCACCGCATAGCCCTTGAGGCTCGTCTTGGTGGGCCCGACGAGGTCGTAGAAGTCGGCCCCGTTCACCTGGAACCCGAGCGTCCAGTCGTAGCGCTGGAGCTCGCCCTGCACGTGGTACCGCTCGTTCTCCGGCAGATCGCGCGTCCGGCGTGTAGGAGGCGGTCAGGCTGGCGCGGTTGAGCATCACCGGGTCGGAGAAGTTCGCCCGCACGCCCACCGCCGCGAAGTCCTTGTAGCCCTGGACCACGGGGTAGATCGACTCGAGCCGGATGCGACGGACCGAGCGGTACGGACCCCGGCCGGTGACCAGCGAGTCGAGCGGCACCGCGGCCGGCGAGCCGAGCTTCCACTCCTTGACGACCGGGTGCTTCTCGGCGATCTGCTGGCCCAGGAAGCGTGATCGCGTTGACGTCCTCGAGCGGCCTCGCCTGGATCCGGGCGGGCACGAAGCCCTGGCCGGTGTAGCGGAAGACCACGAGCTCGTCGCCTCCGATCGGGATCGGGCGGAAGAAGCCGGTCTCGGTGTTGCTCACCGCCTCGAGCTTCCCGGTCGCGAGGTCGTAGCGGAAGACGTTCGACACCCCGGTGTAGTACGAGCTGCCGTAGAGGTACCTTCCGTCCGGGGAGAACACGAAGTTCGAGGGGATGGCGCTGCCGAAGTCGAAGCTCGCGACCGGCGTCGGGTCGCCCTTGAGCAGCGCCTCCCGTCTCATCACGCGCAGGCTCTGGCGCCCGCTCGCCTCGCCGACCGAGGCGGAGAGGAGCCCTCCGTCCGGGGAGACGTCGATGTCGTAGACGACCTCGCCGTAGGGCCAGGAGTAGAGCGAGGTCCAGTCGTCGTAGGGGTGGCGGGATCCGCACCAGCGTCGCGATGCCGTTGAGCGCGCGCACGCCCCAGAGGGAGCGGTCGGTGCGGTCGAAGACGAGCTCGCCGATGCGCGCGTCCTTCAGGAGCATGCGCGACTTCCCGGTCGCGGGGTCCACGCGGCGCAGATCGCGGAACGCGTTGTTGTCGGTCGTGTAGAAGAGCGTGCGGCTCCCGGGTCCCAGGCGAGCGAGGTCACCGTGTAGATGCGCGGTCCCTTGATGTCCTCGATCTTCCGCAACGCACCCGTCTCGAGCGAGATGGCGCCGACGTGGGAGACGACGCCGGGGTAGTTGAACCCGGCGTAGAGCGCCTGCGCCTCCGGGTCGTAGTAGGCCCGCGAGACCGAGCCGAGGGCCTGCGCGCGAGAGGTCCGGTGTAGGGCGTGGTCGGGTACTGGCGGATCGCCGCGAGGTTCTTCTGCTGGAAGCCGTGCTCCCAGGCCACCCAGTCGCTGCCACGCGCTCGTCCAGCGACCGGCCGAAGACGTGCCGGAACTGCGACGCGTAGTAGCGCCTTGCTGCCGTCGGTGCGCGCGCACCCACGCGGACGACGGACTCGGGCGAGTGCTCGTGGGCCAGGTAGCTCAGGAAGCGCGTGCCGTAGAGGTAGGAGTTGACCTCGGTCTGGAAGTCGACCTTCACGCCCTCGGAGACGAGCCCCAGCGGGTCGTAGAAGCGCGCTGTCGTCCTTCACCATCGAGCGGAACACCATCTCGTCGTAGGCGCCCTGGGCGCGGCCCTGGCCGCCCGCCATCCAGGTCTCGACGAAGACGGCGAGGCCCTCGCTGGTACCAGCGCGGCGCGGCGGCGCGGGGCGCGGTCAGGTAGAAGTACAGGATGCTCTCCGGCTGCGCGGGCGACGGCGCTCACCTTGCCCCGGAAAAGGCCGCGGAAGAAGCGGTCGGCGCCCGCGGCCTGGTCGACCGCGGCCACGTGCACGAGCTCGTGGTTCATGAGCCAGTTCATCCGCTCGTTCGCGACCACGGTCTCGAAGGCGAAGCTGAGCGGCGCCATGTCCACCTTGACGAAGGGCGGGGCACGCCGGTGGCGGCGGCGTTGCCGTGGTCGGCGAAGTCGTCGAGCAGGACGGTGACCTTGCCGGACGGCCGGTAGGAGAAGAGCCTCTCGGTGGAAGCGCGAGCGCGTTCTCGAAGCAGCGTGCGGCGTGGGGGGTCAGGTACGTGAGGCTGGGGTCGAAGTAGACGAGGCGGAGGTCCTTCGTCTCCAGCTCCTTGAGCTGGGCGAACGCCGACCCGGGTGCCCCCGCGAGGAGGACGGCGACGGCGACGACGACGCGCAGGCCTGGTGGCTCCCTTGGTGAGACGCGACGAGGAGCACCGCGCGAGGCGGTGCCCCTCGTCGCAGGCGGGGTGGCAGGCCCCGCTTCGGGTTCGTGCGTCAGCGGGCCTGGGCCTGGTCGGTGGCCCGGGCAGCCGCGTCCGCCGCGGCGGAGCTCAGCGCCTGGGCCAGGGCGCCGCCCTTCAGGGCCTCCTGGACGGCTTCGCTCTTCATCGCGCGGGCGAAGGCCTCGGAGCCGATGAGGGTCGCGAAGGCGTCGCCCCGCATCGCCGCCAGGAAGGCGTCGCTCTTCAGGGCCCTCTGGAAGGCCTCGTTGCGGGCGAGCTGGCGGAAGGCCTCGTTCGAGGCGGCTTGCGAGAGCAGCTGCGCGGCCGCGGCGTTGCCGGCCGCCTGGCTGAGGGCCTGGTTCAAGGCAGCGTTGGCCGCGGCGCTCGCCGCCTGCGACGACGCCTGGCTGGTGGCCTGTGACCTCGCCGCCTCCGAGGCCGCCGCGTTCGCCGCTTGGGAGGCGGCCTGGCTCGTGGCCGCCGCCTGGCCGAGCGCCCTCTCTACGGCCGCGTTGCCGAGAGCCTGGCCCAGGGCCGCCTGGACGGCGTCGTTCGAGGCCGCCTCGGCGAAGAGGTGCTGCACCGCCCGGTCGTGGGCGGCGGCGCCCACGGCCGCCGCGAGCGCCCGGTCCGCGGCGATCTGCTGAACGAGGGCCTGCACGGACGCGTCCGACATCGCCTTCTTGAAGTCCTCGCTCACCAGGATCGCCCGCGTCTCCTTGTCGGCGATCAGCTCGCGCAGCGTGTCGCTCTGGAGGAGCTGCTGCACGGCGACGTCCTGCAGGATCACGTCCTTGCCCGAGATCTGCTCGGACTGGTACTTCTTCGCCGCTCCCACCGTGCCCTCGGCGCCCGGCCCGACGGGCGGGAAGCCGTTGACGGCAAAGTACCCGATCGGCGATGACCGCCGCCGCCGCGATGCCCAGAAACACCTTCTTGCTCGTCGACATGCTCCCTCCTCCACTCAGCCCTCGTCGCCCGGACGACGGCGACCAGATATCTGGATTCCTGCCTCCAAGTACACGGCCCCCGTCCGGAAGTTGGCGCACCGACGCGGCCCGCTCCCGGACCGCTCCCATGACGGCCCGCGACCAGCCCCGTTGGCGCGTCCGCCCGCTCCGCCGCTTCGAGGGCGCGGATGGCCCGCTCTTCGTCCGAGTTCCGCTGCCTCGTCCCGTCTCTCTTCACTCATTGGTATTCCGCCGGCGGCAGCGCCCGGCCGAGGCGCTGCCGCGCCTCGTGGAGCCGCGATTTGACGGTCTTCTCGGGGAGGCCCAGCGTGTCGCCGATCTCGGCGTACGACAGCTCGGCGAAGTGCCGGAGGACGATCACCTGACGGTCGTCGTTCGTGAGGCGAAGGAGCGCCGCTTGCACGCCGTCGGTGCGCTCGCGCTCCTGCGAGCGCGTCCTCGGGGCCGCCCGTGGCGGCGACGTCCGACACCAGAGGCTGGAAGGGCGGCCGGCGGCCGCGCGCGTTCAGGGACTCGTTCACCACGATCCGGTAGATCCAGCTGAAGAAACGGTAGCGGGGGTCGAAGGTCCCGAGCTTCTCCCAGGCCTTGACGAAGGCGCCCTGGACGACGTCCCGGGCCTCCTCCCGGTCCCCGAGCATCCGCCAGGCGGCGTTGAAGAGGACCCGCTGGTACCGCAGGACCAGGGGCTCGAAGGCCTCGACCTCGCCCTGGAGGCAGCGCGCGACGAGATCGGCGTCGGAATCCCCATCGACCATAAGTACAGCGGCTCGGCCCGGAAAGTTGGGGGTCGCGCTCCTCATTCTCTGTTCTGGATTCCGAGCGGCCAAAGCTAGCACGTTTCCGCGGCCGAGGGGGTATCATTCGCCGTCTTCTCACGAGGAAAGGAAGAGGCCGGTGAGCCGGGCGAACACCCGTCGGCTGAGCGTGCCGGGGACGGACGAGGGGATTCGGGCCGCTCTCGACGCCCTCGAGAGCCCTGATGGCCACCCGTGGTCTGTCGAAGGCGGTCACGTGGCCGGTCGAGGTCTCGCTCGACGAGGTCCTGGCCAACGTCGTGCGCCACGGGCTCGGGGAGCGTGGTGCGGCGACGTCGGTCGAGCTGGAGCTGCGGCTCGACGCCGGCGTCGAGCCGCCCGAGCTGCGAGTTGACCGTGGTGGACGACGGGCCCGAGTTCGACCCCCTCTCGGCCCCGGAGCCGGACACGTCGCTGGGGGTCGAGGAGCGGCCCGATCGGGGGCCTGGGGATCGACCCTCGTGCGGCGGCTCATGGACGAGGTCGAGTACGAGCGGCGCGACGGGAAGAACCGCCTGCGGCTCCGGCGGCGGCTCGTCGCGATGGAAGGCTGAGCGGGCAGAAGGGCACATGCAGATCGGCGAGGAGAAGGCGGGCGGCGCGCTCGTGATCGCACCCGCGGGCCGGGTGGACTCCGTGAGCTCGGGCGAGCTCGAGCGGCTCGTCGTCTCGCGGATCGACGGGGGCGAGAGGCGGCTCGTGCTGGACCTCTCCGGGGTCGAGTACATCAGCAGCGCGGGCCTGCGCGTGCTGCTGATGGCGGCGAAGCGGCTCAAGGAGCCCCCGGCCGCGCTCGTCCTGTGCGGGATGGGCCCGGGCGTGCGCACCGTGCTCGAGCTCGCGGGATTCCTGCCCCTCTTCGCGGTCGAGCCCGCGCGGGACGCAGGCGCTCGCCCGCGTCGGCGAATAGGCGACCGCGTGGCCGCACTCCGCCTGCTCCTCGAGCCCCACGACGGCGAGCCGTTCCGTCACGAGGTGCAGGGGGACGCCGCGGTGATCGGCCGCTCCTCGAAGGCGGACATCGTCCTCGCCGACCGCTTCCTCTCGCGCCAGCACGCGCGGCTCTTCCTGAAGGACGACGCCTGGTACCTCGAGGACCTGGGCTCGAGGAACACGACCTTCCTGAACGACCACGCCGTCGGGACAGCCCACCGTGGTGCGCGGCGGCGACGTCATCCGCCTCGCCGAGAGCCGCGTGATCGTGGAAGGGCCCCGGGGGGACGGCGCCCCCTCGGGCGACGGCCTCGTGGGAGGAATCGACGAGCGTCTCCCCGGGAGCACGATCCTCCGCCCCGCCACCCAGCTCCTCTCGGCGGACAGGGCGGCACCGGGTCCGGCGGGAGCCGCTGGCCTCGCCGGGCGCCTTCGCGTCGTGAACGAGGTGCACCGTGCGCTCGCCGCTCCGATCACCCTCGAGGCGCTGCTCGACCTCATCCTGGACCGGGCCTTCGCCCACCTTCAGCCCGAGGAGGGGGCGATCTTCCTGCGGGAGCCAGGGGGAACGCTCCGGCGCGCGGCCAGCCGGCAGCCGCCCGGGGCGAAGGACGAGCCCCTCTTCTCGCGGCGCCTCGTGGAAGAGGTGATCGACAAGGGCGTCGCCGCCCTCGTGACGGACACGAGCCTTGACGAGCGGTTCGCCGCCTCCGAGAGCATCGTGATCTCGGGCGTGCGCAGCCTCGTGGCGGCACCCCTCCTCGACAGCGAGGGCTGCCTCGGCATGATCGTCCTCAGCGCGAAGCAGCGCGCGCACCCCTTCGGCGAGGACGACATGGAGCTGCTCGTGGCCCTCGCCTCCGCGGCCGCGCCTCCGCATCCGCAACCTCGCCCTCACCGAGGAGACGGCGCGCCGGCGGCTCCTCGACCGGGAGCTCGACCTCGCCCACGACATCCAGATGGCGATGCTGTCCCGGGCCTTCCCCGAGCGGCCCGAGATCGACATCGCGGCGGCGCTGCGGCCGGCGCGCTCGGTGGGGGGCGACCTCTACGACGTGGTGGCGGACGGCGACCGGCTGTGGCTCCTCGTGGGCGACGTCTCGGGCAAGGGCGTCGGCGCCGCCCTCTTCATGGCCGTGACGAAGACGCTCTTCCGCGCGATCGCGCCCGGC
Source organism: uncultured Acidobacteriota bacterium (assembly GCA_963697835.1). Lineage (GTDB taxonomy): Bacteria > Acidobacteriota > Vicinamibacteria > Fen-336 > Fen-336 > DATBSL01. The sequence goes on from CAVOPG010000007.1 coordinate 586,507, forward strand.
GCGGGCTCGGTGGCCGCCGCGGTGGGCCGGGTGAACCGGGAGCTGGCGCGCGACAACGAGCGCGCGATGTTCGTGACCGCCTTCGCCGCCCGCCTCGACCTCGCGACCGGCGAGCTCGAGTACGTCAACGCCGGCCACAGCCCGACCTACCGCCTCGGGAAGGGCGGGGAGGTCGCTGCCCTCGGCGGGCCCGTGGACCCCGCCCTGGGCGTCGTCGAGGGCCACGAGTACCGGGCGAGCGTCGTGCAGCTGCGGCCGGGCGACCTGCTCTTCCTCTACACCGACGGTGTCGTGGAGGCCCGGAGCTCGGCGGGAGAGGAGTTCCAGGCGCGGCGGCTCGAATCGTACCTGGCCGGCTGCCGGGACGGCTCCGCGGAGTCCGTGGTGCAGGGCCTCCTCGGCCGGGTGGAGGACTTCGCCGGCGACGCGCCGCAGTACGACGACGTCACCGCTCTCGCCCTGCGGTGGCGGGGACGAGGCGGGAGACCGTCACTCTAGACGGAGCCCCTCCGTCAGGGCACCACGGTGCAGTCTGGTATCGTTGCCCCTGATCTCGGGCCATGAGTCCGGACAACCAAGGGGTGGCACTGCTTCGCGATCAAGTCCTCGGCATCTGCGCCGGCACGGCCTTCGTCATGGTCGGAGTCGCCGCCTGGGTCGTGGCCGCCGTTCGCCGCCGGAGCGGGGGACGCGTCTTCGTGTGGCTCGGAATCTGGAGCGCCATCTACGGCATCCAGGAGCTGGGCCGGGTGCCGGCAGCCGTAGCCGCCTTGCCGCGCACCCTGCAGTCTGCCGCTTCCGTACGTGAACGTGGCGATCGCGTACCTGATGACCGTCGTCGCCACGCTGGCGTGGCTCGAGCTGACCCGCGGCACGCTCCGCCTCCTGGTGAAGGCGAACACCGCCGCGGGGCTGGCCATTGCAGTGGCCGGGATCGGCACGTTCGTCCTCAACCGCGATGCCGCCGCTTTCATGCTCCCCAACGGCGTGATCACCGTCTTTCTCCTGCTGCTCCTCGTGACGGTGGTCGCGCTGCCGACGCGGCTGGCCCGCCGGTACCTGGTCCTGCCGCACAAGGGCGTGCTGTTGGCCGGCACCCTGGTGTTCGTAATCGAGGCCCTCTACGCCAACCTGTCGCGTCCCCTCGGCCATCCCTCGCCTCGCATCGTCGACTGGCTGGGGTTTGCGGCGCTGCTGTTCTCCATCGGTTACGTCGCTGTTCAGGCAGTCCTGGCCAGCGAGCGCCGCCTGCTGTCGATCGAGCGCGAGCTGGAGGTTGCTCGCCGGCTGCAGCTCTCCATTCTGCCCACCGCCATCCCGGAGCTCAGCAACGTTCGCATCGCGGCGGCGTACGAGCCCATGACCGCGGTGGCGGGGGACTTCTACGAGTTCATTCCCGTCGACCCACACCGCGCCGGCTTCCTGATGGCTGACGTATCCGGGCACGGGGTGCCGGCCGCGCTCATCGCTTCCATGATCAAGGTCGCGGTGCAGTCGGTCGCAGCCTGGGCCCACGATCCGGCGGAGCTGCTGCGCCGGTTGGGAGGTGCCCTTCAGGGCCACCTGCGCGGCCAGTACGTCACCGCGGCTTGTCTGTGGCTGGACACCGAAACCCGGACGGCACGCTATTCGGCCGCCGGACATCCACCGTTGATTCGTTGGCGAGCGGCCACCGGCACGATGACGCGCATCGAGAGCAACGGCCTGCTCTTCGGCGTCGCGGCGGACTCGGATTACCCGGCGTGCGCGATCACCTTCGACCTGGGTGACCGCTTTCTGCTCTATACCGATGGTCTGACCGAGCCCGAGAGCGCCTCAGGCGAGCCATTCGGGGACGTCAGACTGGAGCAGGTCTTGCGCGAATGCCAAGCCAGGCCGGCAGAGGAGCTGGCACGGGCACTGCTCGCCGCGGTCACCGCCTGGCTGCCCGCGTCCGTCGCGCAACAGGACGACATCACCCTCCTCATCATCGACGTGCTCAAGGGTGACTCCTCGGGCGCGCCCGGCCGCTCCCGGCACGCCCTGGGGTACGACGGGTGACGGGGCACCGGCTTTGTGTTGAAGTAGCCTCGTGCCGCTGTTCCGGAAGGTGCTCGTCGCCAATCGCGGGGAGATCGCGGTGCGGGTCATCCGCACCTGTCGCGTTCTCGGCATCCCGACCGTCGCCGTCTTCTCCGAGGCCGACCGGACGTCCCGCCACGTGCGCGAGGCCGACGAAGCGGTGGCGATCGGGCCCGCCGAGGCCCGGCTGTCCTACCTCTCGATCGACCGCGTCCTCGCCGCCGCGCGCGAGGCCGGGGCCGACGCCGTGCACCCGGGCTACGGCTTCCTGAGCCAGAACGGCGACTTCGCCGACGCGGTGCGCGATGCCGGCCTCGTCTTCGTCGGCCCGTCCGGCGACGTCCACCGGAGGATGGGCGACAAGAAGGCGTCGCGACGGCTCATGGCCGGGGCCGGCGTTCCCGTCCTCCCCGGCTACGACGGCGACGAGCAGGCGGACGACCGGCTGCTGGCCGAGGCCCGCCGCGTGGGCTGGCCGCTGATGCTCAAGCCCTCCCGCGGCGGCGGGGGCAAGGGCATGCGCGTCGTCTCGGGCGAGGACGGCTTCCTCGCGGCGCTCTTCTCCTCGCGCCGCGAGGCGAGGGCCGCGTTCGGGGACGACGCGATGGTGCTCGAGCGGCTCGTCGAGCGCCCGCGGCACGTCGAGGTCCAGGTGATGGCCGACGGCGAGGGCCGCGTCGTGCACCTCGGGGAGCGCGAGTGCTCGGTGCAGAGACGCCACCAGAAGGTCGTGGAGGAGACGCCGAGCCCGGCCCTCACCCCCGTGCGCCGGGACGATCTTTGTGCGGCAGGCGTCGCGGCGGCGCGGGCCGCCGGCTACGTCAACGCGGGCACCGTCGAGTTCCTGCTATCGCCCGACGGGTCCTTCTCGTTCCTGGAGATGAACACGCGTCTGCAGGTCGAGCACCCCGTCACGGAAGCGGTGACCGGCCTCGACCTCGTGCGGCTGCAGCTCGAGGTGGCGGCCGGCCGCCCCCTGCCCCTCGCGCAGGAGGACGTGGCGGCCCGGGGGCACGCCCTCGAGTGCCGCCTCTACGCCGAGGACCCCCAGAGGGACGACCTGCCGTCACCGGGCCGCGTGCTCCACCTCTCGGAGCCCGAGGGGCCCGGCATCCGCGTGGACTCGGGGCTCGACGCGGGCTCGGAGGTCACCGTCCACTACGATCCGCTGCTGTCCAAGATCGTCACGTGGGGCCGGGGCCGCCCGGAGACGATCGAGCGGATGCGCGACGCGCTCCGGCGCACGGTGGTCCTCGGGGTCGCCACCAACCTCGCCCGGCTCCGGGCGATCGTCGAGCACCCCGCCTTCGCGGCGGGCGAGCTCGACACCGGCTTCATCGAAGAGCACCTTGCGGAGCTCACCCCGCACCCGTGCCCGCCGCTCGAGGCGATCGCCGCGGTGGCCGCCGCTCTGGGTCGGACGGGCGACAGGGGCGGGGGGCGGCGCGCGGTGCCGGATCCCTGGGCGAGCCTCGGGCCGTGGCGACTGGGGGAGGCGCCTTGATGCGCCTCCGCTGCGGGGACGAGGCCTTCGACGTGGAGGTGCGGGAAAGAGGCGCCACGCTCGAGGCGCGCGTGGCGGGCCGCGTCTTCCGCTTCGCCCTCGAGCCCGCGGGATCGGGCGTCTTCGTCGTTCGGGACGGCACGCGCGCAAAGACGCTCCACCTGGCCAAGGATGGTGCTTCGATACACCTCGCCTGGGACGGCATCGCCTACGCCCTCGCGGAGGAGCGCGAGGGCGCCCGCCCCACGCCCCGGCACGACAAGGGCGTGCTCGAGGCTCCGATGCCGGGGAGGGTGGCCGCGGTGAAGGTAGCCTCCGGTCAGCGCGTGGCGAAGGGCGACGAGCTCCTCGTGGTCGAGGCCATGAAGATGGAGAACGCGCTGCGTGCGCCGAGGGACGGCGTCGTACGGGCGGTTCACGTCGCCGCGGGGGACATGGTGGCTCCCGGACGAGCGCTGGTGGAGCTCGAGTGATCCTGCCGCGGCGCGTCACGGTCGTCGAGGTCGGCCCGCGCGACGGCTTGCAGAACGAGCCCACGCCCCTTTCGATCGAGGACCGCGTCGCCTTCTGCGACCGGCTGGTCGAAGCCGGCCTCCCGGTGGTCGAGGTGGGGGCCTTCGTCTCGCCGAAGTGGGTCCCGCAGATGGCGGGATCCGACGAGGTGCTGCGCCGGGTGGGGAAGCCGCCCGGGGTACGCCTCCCCGTGCTCGTGCCGAACCGCACCGGCTACGAGCGCGCGATCGCGGCGGGGGCGAGGGAGATCGCCGTCTTCACCGCCGCGAGCGAGACCTTCAGCCGGCGCAACACCAACGCCACGATCGACGAGTCCTTCGCCCGCTTCGGGACGTTCCTGGGGGACGCGAAGCGCGAGGGGCTCCGCCTGCGCGGGTACGTCTCGACCTGCTTTGGATGTCCGTACGAGGGAGCCGTCGACCCGGAGCGGGTGGTGGACGTGGCGCGCCGGCTCGTGGACGCCGGCTGCGACGAGGTCTCGATCGGCGATACCATCGGGGTCGCGGTGCCGACACAGGTGGCGGACGTGGTGGGGCGGCTACGGCGGGTGATCCCGGCGGATCGCCTCGCCGTGCACTTCCACGACACGCGGGGCACGGCCCTCGCGAACGTGCTGGCGGCGCTGCAGGAAGGGATCGCCGTCGTGGACGGCTCCGCCGGCGGCCTCGGTGGCTGCCCGTACGCGCCGGGCGCGTCCGGCAACCTGGCCACGGAGGACCTCCTGTACATGCTGCACGGGATGGGGATCGAGACGGGCGCGAACCTCGAGGCGGTGGCCGCGGCTTCGCGGGCGCTCGCCGCGCGGCTCGGGCGCGCGCTTCCCTCCCGCTACCTCGAGGCCGAGCCCCTGGCCGCGCGGAAGGCGGCGCCGTGAGCGAGGCGGCCACGATCCTGGTGGTGGACGATCTCCCCGCCAACCGCGATCTCATGACGCGGCGGCTGGAGCGCTCGGGCTTCCGCGTTCTCGCCGCCTCGAGCGGTCCCGAGGCCCTCGACCTGCTGAAGCGCTCCCCGGTGGACCTCGTGCTCCTCGACATCATGATGCCGGGGATGACCGGATTCGAAGTCCTGAAGACGGTGCGCCTGAGCCGCTCGCCGGCGTCGTTGCCCGTCATCATGGTGACGGCCAAGACGGACAGCGAGGACGTCGTGGAGGCGCTCTCCCTCGGCGCCAACGACTACGTCACCAAGCCGGTGGACTACCCGGTGGCCCTCGCGCGCATCCGGAAGGAGCTGGGCATCCGTCACGCGGTCCAGGCCGAAGCGGCGCCGTCCATAGAGCCGCGGAGTCCCGCGCAGGCGGTGCCCGGTACCGTCCTCGGCGGGCGATACCGCCTCGACTCGCTCATCGGCGGCGGCAGCTTCGGCACCGTCTTCCGCGCGCGGCACCTCGAGCTCGACCGCGACGTGGCGGTGAAGGTACTGGTGACGAGCGCCGGCACCGATCCCGAGGCGCTCCGGCGCTTTCGCCTCGAAGGGACCTCGGCGTGCCGCGTGCACCACCCGAACGCGGTGGCCGTCCTCGACTTCGCGGTGAACCAGGGCGGCGTCGCGTACCTCGTGATGGAGCTGCTCAAGGGCCATTCGCTGGAGAGGGAGCTCGAGGAGAAGGCGCAGCTCCCGCCGCGCCGCTGCGCCGAGATCGTGGCGCCCGTCTGCTTCGCGCTTGCCGCCGCCCACGCCGCGGGAGTCCTCCACCGCGACATCAAGCCTTCGAACGTCTTCCTCTACCAGACGCCCCAGGGCGAGGTGCCCAAGATCCTCGATTTCGGGATCGCCAAGCTGTCGGGCGAGGCGGCCATCGGCCAGAGCCTCACCGTGGACGGGTCGCTGCTGGGCACGCCCGCCTACATGGCCCCCGAGCGCTTCCGCCGCGGGCCCTACGGCCCGAAGTCGGACGTCTACAGCGTCGGCGCCATGCTCTACGAGATGCTGTCGGGCCGCCTGCCCTTCATTCCCAGCTCCGCCGACCCGCTCGCCCTCGTGGCCATGCAGGCGGAAGAGGACCCGCCGCCGCTGCGCCTGCGCTGCCCCGGGGTCTCCCCGGCCCTCGAAGCGCTCGTGCGGTCGGCCCTCAACCGCCGCGCCGAGGCGAGGCCGGCCGCGGAGCTCCTAGGGCGGCGGCTCGCCCTCGTCGTGGCCGACCCGTAGTGCGGCCTCGCGCAGATGGCGGGATCGGCCTGCCGATCGTGCGGCACGGCCTTTGCGACTCGGCCCGCGCACCCGAACGGAGGTATGCTCGCACCCGTCCCAGGGAGAGCGCCATGGCCTACAGGATTCGCCGCGTCGAGTACTTCCACGCGACCGTGGTGGACGAGCCGGGCGAGGCCTACAAGGTGCTCCATGCCCTGGCCGGCCTCGGCGTCAACCTCCTCGCCTTCACTGCGGTGCCGGTGGGGCCGGACAGCACCCAGATCACCGTCTTCCCGGAAGACCCCGGCAAGATGAGAAGCGAGGCCCAGAAGGCGGGGATGGCCCTCGACGGGCCGCACCGGGCGCTCCTCGTGCAGGGCGACGACGAGCTCGGCGTCCTCGCCTCCGTCCACGAGAAGCTCTACCGCGCCGACGTCAACGTGTACGCGTCGAGCGCGATCGCCGACGGCTTCGGGAAGTACGGCCACCTCATCTACGTCCGGCCCGAGGACTACGGGCGGGCGGCAAAGGCACTGGAGATCTGAAAGCCCGCCACCGTGTGCTCCCGGCAACAGATACCGGCGGTGCGCCCGCCCACCACTGCGGGCGCCAGCGGCGGGCGGCAGCTGGGCGCCTGCCCGTCATGCGGCCTCGGCTTTCGTCGAGATCGCGCTGAGCGCGTCGAGGATCTGGTCGGTAGTCTGCCAGCGCCGCGCCGGGTCCTTCTCCAGCCCCTTGACGACGACCGCCTCGAGCTCCGGCGGGAGCTTCGGGTTGAGAGTGCGGGGCCGCGGCGGGGGCTGCTGGATGTGCGCCATGACCATGGCCATGGAAGTCTCGCCCTTGAACGGCAGCTTGCCGGTGAAGATCTCGAAGAACACGACGGCCAGCGAGTAGAGGTCGGAGCGGAAGTCGGCCGGCCGCCCCTGAGCCTGCTCGGGCGGCATGTAGTCGGGCGTGCCCATGACGGTCCCCGCGGTGGTGAGACCGGAGGTCCCCGCCTCCACCGAGGACACCCGGGAGATCCCGAAGTCCATGATCTTGAGCTCGCCCGGTCTCGGGCAGGATCAGCATGTTCTGCGGCTTGATGTCGCGGTGCACGACGCCGCCCTCGTGGGCGGCTCCGAGGCCGTGGCACATCTGCTTCGCGATCGAGAGGCCGACCCCGAGCGGGAGCGCGCCGCGGTTCCTGACGAGGTCCTTCAGCGTGACGCCCTCGAGGTACTCCATCGAGATGTAGGGAACGCCGGCGGCCTCGCCGAAGTCGTGGGTCCGGAGGACGTTCCGGTGGGTGATGCGGCGGGCCAGCTTGATCTCCTGCTTGAAGCGGTCGAGGAGGGTGGGGTCGCTCGCGAGGGCCTCGGGCCGCAGCAGCTTGAGCGCCACCACCTCGTCGAGCTGCCGGTCCCGCGCGCGGTAGACGACGCCCATCCCGCCCTTGCCGAGCGTGCCCAGGATCTCGTAGCGGTCGGCGAAGACCCGGCCGCGCGGGAGGGCGCCGCCGGCGGCGGGCAGGGCGACGGTCGGCGTGTCGCCCGGCGAAGCCGGTGACGCGGTCGCCCCCGGCGTTGCCGTGGTGGCGGCGGCCCGGCGCATCGCTGTCATCCCCTCGCGCAGGAAGCTGATCATCTGGTCCTTCTCGCGCAGGTCCGCGAGGAGGGCGTTGAACGCGCGGGCCAGGATGCCGATCTCGTCCCGTCCCTGGACGGAAACGGCGCCGCTGTAGGAGCCGTCGCGCACGCGCTCGACGAGGGAGACGAGCTTGCGCACTGGGCCCGTGATCCGCGGAGGCGGCGCCCCAAGCCGCCAGTAGTCCGAGCGCCATGACGCCCAACGAGACGAGCACGAGGCTGTTGCGGAACTTGCGGAAGGAGGCGGTCTCCGCCGACAGGCTGCGCAGGGCGAGCGCGGCCCCGATCTCCCCGCCGGTGGCCGTCTTCAGCGGGATCCGCACGCCGATGTGCCGCTCGCCGTCGAGGTCGATCTCGAAAGGCGCCATCTCCGCCCGGGCCAGCTCCGGACGCGACACCGCGGCGGAGAGGGCGGCCTCGTGGGGGCCGAGGGACGAGACGGCGAGCCGCGCCGGCTGGCCGGGGGCCTCCACGAGGAACGCGATCTCGCTGTGGGTCAACCGCCGGATCTGGGACGCGACCGCCTCGTTGAGCCCGTAGCCGGCCACCAGCACCCCCACCAGCTCGGGCCCCGTCTGCATGGGGACGGCCACCGCGGTGAAGAGCTGGTCGCCCTGGCGCCAGAGGGTCGCGGAGTCCTCGCCGTCGAGAGCGCGGCGCACGATCGGGTCTCCCGACAAAGCGTCGCCCGTGGCCGAGGGCCGGTCGGTGCGGGCCACGAGCACGCCCCCGGAGTCGGTCGCCATCATGAAATCGGCCCCGAGGTCCTGGCCCCGCTCCCCGAGAGAGTCGAGGGTGGTGGCCTGGTCCCGCTCGGCGAGGGCGGCCTTGAAGTAAGGGTCGTTCGCGAGGACCCGAACCCCGAGCTTCAGCTTGTTGAAGCGATCGGCCTGGATCGCCTGCCAGACGTCACGGGTCTCCTTGAGGCCTGCGTCGATGGTGGCCCGGGCCAGGCGGTCGGCCTGCACGGTGGTGAAGGCGAGGGTGCCGCCCACGAGCAGCACCACCAGGCAGGCGATGAACAGCAGGATCTTCCCGGTCAGTCCCATCGCGGGGTCGCCCCTCCTTCAGTACCTCTCGCCGGCCTCGTAGTCCTTCCCGAACTTGTTCTTGTGGGGGGCGCGCTTCCACTTCGAGGCGTCGAGCGTGAGCGCCAGGTCGACGGCGCCGCTCTCGGGAACGGTGACGGCCTGCGACGTCTCGCCCGTGCGCTCGTGCCACGCCTTCAGCACCCAGGTCCCCGGGGGCACGTCCGGGATCTCGAAATCGCCGCCCGCGGCGGGGCGGGCCCAGAAGGGGTTGTCGCGCACGAGGAGGTAAGCGCTCATCTGCGGGTGGATGTTGCAGTAGACGCGGACGAGGCCCGGGTACCGGAACGTCCACGCCCCGCTCCTCGGCTTCTTGTAGAGGTCGAGGTCAAAGCGGTTCTCGCCGGACACCGAGAACACGTTGTGGAAGATCGGGTCCTGGTTCGGGAACTCGACCGTGCCGCCCACCGGCACCACCGCGACCCGCGGGTCGAAGGCCTTGCCTCGCATGGTGACCGTGGCGCTCGAGGGGCGCGGCTTCACCTTCGGCCCCTCCACCCACACGACCGCGTCGGCCACGTCGGTGGCCTTCTTCCCGCCCTTCTCCACGACCTCGACCCGCCCGCGCAGAGTGCCCGCCGGCGCGGGCACGGCGAGGGCGAGACACAGGGCGACGAGCCACCCGCATCCGGCGCGCATTCTCCGCTTGGTCCTCCGGGGTTCCCGCGAGTCTAGCAAAGTCGGCTGACCGCCCGCCAACGAGGCGCGGCGCTATAATCACGCCCCCGGATGAGCGCGCTCCTCGGCCTCCTTCTCGCCGCCTCGATCGACGGCGAAGCCGCCCTCCGCCACGCCTCGGCCCTCGCCGCGCTCGGCCCGCACCCCTGGGGCTCGCCGCGCGGCCAGGCGGCCGCCGAGTACGTGGCCGCGCAGCTGCGCGTGGCCGGCCTCGACGGGGTGGAGCTCCAGGTTTTCGAGCGCCACGGCGTCCGCGGCACGAACGTCGTCGCCACGCTCCGCGCCGCCGGCGAGGAGTTCGTGGTGATCGGGGCCCACCACGACACCGCCCCGGAGGCGCCCGGCGCCTACGACGACGGCGGCGGCGTCGGGATCCTCGTCGAGATGGCGCGCGTGCTCGCGCGGGACGAGCGCCGAGAGCGCACGATCGTGCTCGCCTCGTTCGACGGCGAGGAGGCCTGGTCCACGGGGAAGGGCACGACCGCGGGATCGAGGGCGTTCGTCGAGCGGCTGGGCCCGCGCGCCCGGTCGTTGGTGGCGGCGTTCGCGATCGAGATGTCCGGCTGGAAGCGGGGGACTCCCGTCCTGCAGCCGATCGCCTACCCGGACCCGCGGGAGAAGGACCGCGCGGTGATCGCCCCGGCGTGGCTCGTGCGCGCGGCTCTCTCCGGCTCGCGCGAGGCGGGAGCCCCGCTGGGCGTCGGCGACCCGATCCTGTCCTGGCTCTACCAGCCGGCGGTACGGACCTTCCGCGTGCGGCTGTACGGCGACGACCTGTCCTTCCTCCAGGCGGGCCACCCCGCCCTCTTCGCTTCGGATTCGTCCTTCTCCGCCTTCTATCCCGACTACCACAAGCCGTCCGACACGGCGGACAAGCTGGATGCGGCGGCGCTCGAGCGGATGGGGCGCGCCGTTCTCGGCGTCGTTCACGCCCTCGAACGTGTGCCGCGCGGCCCGGCCGAGGAGCCGCACTGGTTCGCCGCCTTCGGGCAGGTGATCGGCTGGCCGTGGCTCCTCGGGCTCGGCGCCGCCACCCTGATGCCGGGGCTCTGGCGGGGCTGGCGCGTCTCCGGGCTCGCCTTCGGGCTGCGGATCGCTCAGGCGATCCTGGCGGGCGTCCTGCTCTGGCAGCGGCCCGGTGCCGGCTCTCTGGCTGCTGCTCGTGCCCCACCTGCTGCTGCCGTGGCGGCGGTCGTGGTGGACGGTTCTCGCTGGCCCTCGCTCCCGCGGTGAGCCTGCTGGCGATCGGCGCGTCGGCCTGGTGGCGCGGCGTCGTGAGCGGCGTCTGGCTCGCCCCGTGGGAGATCGTGGTCGGCTTTCTCGCGCTCGCCCTCGCCCTCGCCGGGCAGGGGGCCCGCGCTGGCCGGTCGGGGCGCGGCGGCCGGAGGGCGAAGCCCGCGGCGGGCCGTGTCCGGCGGTAGCGGAGCGGCGGGTTGAGGACGCTCCGGCGGTACCTGCGCCCGCACTCGGGGCTCGTGGCCCTCACCCTGTTGCTGGCGGGGCTCGCGCAGGTGCTGGCCCTGGTCGACCCGCTGATCTTCGGCCGCATCGTCGACCGGTACGTGCTCAACCCCGAGGGCCGGCCCGAGCGCGAGCTCGTGCGCGGAGCCCTCGGCTGGCTGCTCGTCGCGGCGGCGGTGGCTTTCGCCGCGCGGCTGGCGGGCGCGCTGCAGGACTACGTGCTGCGGCTCGTCACCCAGAAGGTCGGCACGGAGATGTTCGACGACGGCCTGCGCCACACGCTCCGCCTCTCATTCCAGGAGGTGGGCGACCGCAGCAGCGGGGAGACCGTGGCTCTCCTCCAGAAGGTGCGCACCGACACCGAGCGCTTCGTCGACGGGGCAGTCAACATCCTGTACTCGTCCATCGTCGGCATCGGCTTCCTCGTCTGGTTCGGCGTGACCCGGCACTGGCTGCTCATCCCGGTATTCGGCATCGGCGTCCTGGTGCTGGGCGGGCTCACTGGGCTCCTCAGCCAGAAGATCAAGGCGACCCAGCGCGCCATCGTGCGCGAGACCGCGCGGATGGCGGGCGCGATCACGGAGTCGCTCCGCAACATCGAGCTCGTGAAGAGCCTGGGCCTCACCCGGCAGGAGATCCAGCGGCTGCGGGGCTACACCCGGCGGATCTTCGATCTCGAGATCCAGAAGGTGAAGAGGGTCCGCCGCCTCTCCGTCCTCCAGGGCACCCTGATCAACGTGCTCCGCCAGTCGATCCTCTTCATCCTGCTCTGGCTCATCTTTCGCAACGTCCTCTCGCCGGGCGAGCTCATCTCGTTCCAGTTCATCCTGAACACGATCTTCGGCCCGCTGCAGCAGCTCGGGAACGTGGTCCTCAACTACCGGGAGGCCGAGGCCTCGCTGCAGGCGTTCGAGCAGATGATGGCGACGCCCGTCGAGCAGAGGCCGGAGGACCCCGTCGACGTCGGCGACATCGAGAGCCTGCGCTTCGAGGACGTGGTCTTCCGCTACCGCGGCGCGTCCGGGAACGCGATCGACCACGTCTCCTTCGAAGCCCGGCTCGGCGACACCATCGCCTTCGTGGGCCCTTCCGGCTCCGGCAAGTCGACGCTCGTCAAGCTGCTGGTCGGGCTCTACACCCCGACGGAGGGGGTCATCTCGATCGACGGCGTCCCCGATCTCCGAGCTGCGCTACAACCGCATCCGCCGGCAGATCGGCTTCGTCACCCAGGACCCCCAGCTGTTCTCGGGCACGATCCGCGAGAACCTCCAGTTCGTGAAGCCGGACGCGACCGACGAGGAGATACTGGCCGCCCTTCGCCAGGCCTCGGCGGGGCCGCTGCTCGAACGCTCGGGCCAGGGTCTCGACACGCGCCTGGGGGAGAGCGGCCTGCGCGTCTCGGGCGGCGAGCGGCAGCGCCTGTCGATCGCCCGCTCCCTCCTGCGCCACCCGCGGCTCTTCATCTTCGACGAGGCCACCTCCGCTCTCGACTCGATCACGGAACAGGAGGTGACGGCCTCGGTGCGGGCAGTGTCGGGCAGCCGGCAACACATGGTGATCCTGATCGCCCACCGGCTCAGCACCATCGCCCACGCCAACCCCATCTACGTCCTGGAGCGCGGACGCGTGGTCGAAACCGGCAGCCACGACGCCCTGGTGGAGGCGCGCGGGCTGTACTACGCCATGTGGCGCCAGCAGATCGGCGAGCGGGAGCCGGAGGCGCCTGTGCCCCGACCCCTCCGACCCTAGGCCAGTCCGCAGTCGTGGTGGTGGGCGAAGAACTGCTCGAGGACGAACTTGCGGCCGGCCAGCTGCTGCCGCAGCCGCTCCATCTCGGCGGGCGGCAGCGGGGACGCGTACGCCTTCGCCGTGGCCACGTTCGCCTCGAGGAACTCGAGCTTCGGCATGCCGCAGACCGCGGTCGAGATCGGCAGGCTCCAGGCGTAGCGCAGGAGCGACGCCGTGTCGGCCCCGCCGTCCTCCATCAGCTTGTCCTGGCCCGGTGACCTTCATCAGGATCACGCCGAGGTTCTTCCTGTTGGCCGCCGGGAGGCGCCAGCTCCTCGAACCGTGCGACCCGCGCGGGGTTCATCGCCATCTGCACGCAGTCGAGGTCGTTCCGCTCGATGGCCTTCGCCATGACCGCGCCGTCCGTGTGGCTCGTCATGCCGATGAACCGCGTGACCTTCTGCTCGCGCAGCTCGTAGAGCGCCTTCAGCGCCCCGTCCGGCGCCTCGATCTTCGCGAGGTCGGCGTCGTCGCCGAGGCTGTGGAGGTGCAGCAGGTCGAGGTGGTCGGTCTGCAGGCGCTTCAGGCTGGCCTCGACCTCCTTGAGCGCGGCGTCGCGCGTCCGCGAGCGGGTGGGGACCTTGGTGGCCAGGAAGACGTCCTTCCGCCGCGTGGCCATCACCCGCCCGACCCGCGTCTCGCTCTCGCCGTCGCCGTAGCCGACCGCGGTGTCGAGGTAGTCGATGCCGGAGTCGATCACCTTCTCGAGGACGGCCGAGGCCTGGTCCTCCGGGTACATCAGGAAGCGGCTGCCGCAGCCGAAGGCGAGGATCGAGACCTTCGCGCCCGTGCGGCCGAGCGTGCGGTGCGGCATCTTCGCCGCGACCGTGGCCTCGGTGGCGACACGGGCCGGCAGCGCCGGCATCGCGGCCACGGCGCCGACCGCCAGACCGCTCCTCTCCAGGAACTCCCTGCGGCTCAGCCCGTTCTTCTTCGCCATGCTCGCCTCCGTTCTGCCGTGCCGACGTGTCCCGGCCCGGCCCCCCTACGCCGGCTTCACCCCTGCCTCGGCGAGGTACTCGGCCATCGTCTTCGCGTACTGCGGGAACGCGACCTCGGGCTCCTCGATCTCGGGGTGCCACTTCTTCTCCCACTCGAAGCAGTAGTAGCCCTTGTAGCCGGCCTCGGCCAGGACCTTCACCTGCTCCTTGACCGGCACCTCGCCGGCGCCGATGAGGACGTATCGACGGTCCGCGCCCTCCGGCTTCGAGTCCTTGAGGTGCGTGTGGCGGATCCACTTGCCGAGCTTCGCGTAGGTGTCCGCCGGCTGCTCCTTGCCGGCGACGAAGGAGTGGTGCGCGTCCCAGAGAAGGGCGAACTGCGGGGAGCCGACGCGGGTCAGGATCTGCTCGAGGTCGTCCGAGTGGGTGAAGTCGCCGTGCGACTCGATGAGCACCGTGACGCCCGCGGGCTTCGCGTAGGCGGCCATCTGCTGGAAGCCCTCCACGACGCGCTTCATCACCTCTTCCTTCGGCTCGCTCGGGCGGGAGCTTGTCCCCGAACATCCGCACGTACGGGACGCCCAGCGCCTGGGCGAGGTCGATGAAGCGGCGGCCCTCGTCGAGCTGCTTCTCGCGCGCCGCCGGGTCCTTCTCGTGCATGTGCGCCGAGGCGCCGAGGTCGCTGATCGCGATGCCCAGCGCGGCGAGGTCCTTCTTCGTCTCCGCGAGGCGCGTGCCCTGGAGCTCCGGCACCTTCGGGAGGTCCATCTCGCCGGCGACGCCGCGCAGCTCGATCCCGGCGTAGCCGAGGCGGTCGGCGTTCTCGAGGATCGTCTTCCAGCTCCAGGCCGGGCAGCCGAGGGTCGAGAACGCGATCGGGTAGCGCTTCGCCCGGGCCTGCGCCCGCAGGATCGCGGGGGCGGCGAGGCCGGCCCCGAGCGTGGCGAGGAACGAGCGGCGGGCGACGGTGGTCATGACACCTCCTCGGCCCCCTCGGCGTGCCGGACGGTTCTCGGGGGGCTCGGTGGAACGAGGGGATTATAGGTCGTACCATCGTCGTTTCGCGGACCGGGGAGGCGAGCCTCCCGGGCCCCGGAGGAGCTGCTTGGCCGAGATCCAGCCGTTCGCGGGCATCCGGTACCGTGCCGCCGACCTCTCGCGCGTGCTCGCCCCGCCGTACGACGTCATCCCGCCCGCCCACACGCGACGAGCTCTACGCCCGCGACCCCGACAACGTCGTGCGCGTCATCCTGAACCGGACGCCGGGGGACGCCGGCTACGCCGAGGCCGGGGAGACGTACCGGCGCTGGCTGGCCGAGGGCGTCGCTGCAGGCCGACGCGACGCCGGCGCTCTACGTGCTCGAGCAGAGCTTCGCCGCCGGCGGGAGGACGCTGCGGCGGTTCGGCTTGCTGGCCCGCTTCCGGGCCGAGGACCCGGAGCGGCGGATCATCCTGCCCCACGAGCACACGCGCGCGGCGGCGAAGGAGGACCGCTGGCGCGTGCTCCTCGCCACGAAGGCCAACTTCAGCCCGATCTTCCTCATGTTCCCGGACCCCGGCGGCGGCGTTCGCGGCGCTCGTGCTCGAGGCGATCGGCCACCGCCCGGCCGCGCAGTACACGGACGACGGCGGCGTCGGCCACCGGATGTGGCGCGTCGAGGAACCGGACCTCGTCGGGCGCCTCCAGGCGCTCCTCGGCGGCGTGAAGTCCTACATCGCCGACGGGCACCACCGGCACGCGACGGCGCTCCGCTACCGCGACGCGGTCGGCCCCGACGGCGCCTGGACGCTCGGCTACTTCACGCCGATCGAGGCGCCCGGGCTCGCTCGTGCAGCCCTACCACCGGATCCTCTCCGAGGGGCCGTCGCTCGAGGAGGCGGCGAAGCGCCTCGCCCCGCGCTTCCGGCTGACCGGCCGGCCGGACGCTCCGCCGCGGCGTCGTCCGCGGTCGCGGCCTCGCCGGCGCCCTACGCCTTCGCCCTGGCCGAGCCCGGGGAGCGGCGCGCTCGTCGTGGAGGCCGCGACCGGGGCCGAGGCGCTGCTCCCGCCCGAGGCGCCGGCCTGCCTGCGCGCGCTCGACACGTACTTCCTGCACCACGCGGTGCTCGGACCGCTCCTCGGCGTGCCCGACGCGGCGGTGAGCTACGTCCACTCGCAGGCCGAAGCGGAGGAGGCCCTGGCCAAGCGGCGCCTGCCGCCTCGCCGTCCTGATGCGGGCGACGCCGGTGCAGCAGATCGTGGACGTGGCCGAAGCGGGGGAGTCGATGCCGGCCAAGAGCACCTTCTTCCACCCGAAGCTCCCCTCCGGCCTCGTGATCCATCCGCTCGTCGCTTGAGCAGACCGAGGTGAGGCGATGAGCCTGCCGCTCCCGCCGTTCTTCGACCCCGCGGCCGCGAGCCGCGTCTATCGCGTGCGCCTACCAGGAGCGGGCGGCCGAGGCCCGGGAGTGGGCGGCGACGCGCGGGATCGCGCCCGCCGTCGGAGGATTCACGGCGGGTGGCTCTCCTCCTGATCGACGTGCAGAACACGTTCTGCCTTCCGGAGTTCGAGCTGTTCGTGGCCGGCCGGTCGGGCCGGGGCGCGGTCGAGGACTGCGGGCGGATCGCGGCCTTCCTCTACCGCCACCTCGACCGCGTCACGCAGGTCGTGGCGACCCTCGACACGCACACGGCCGCGCAGATCTTCCACCCGCTCTTCTGGGTGGGCCCCGGACGGCGCGCACCCGGCGCCGCACACCGTGATCACCCTCGCCGACGTGGAGGGCGGGCGCTGGCGGGTCAACCCGGCCCTCGTCCCGGCCGTCGCACCGCGCGAGGGCTTCGACGTCGCGGCCTGGGGCCGGCACTACGCCCGCCGCCTCGCCGAGGGCGGCAAGTACCCGCTCGTCGTGTGGCCGTACCACTCGATGGTGGGCGGGATCGGCCACGCGATGGTCTCGGCCGTGGAGGAGGCGGTCTTCTTCCACTCGATCGCCCGGCAGTCGCCGACCCGGGTCGAGATCAAGGGGCGGAACCCGCTCACCGAGAACTACTCCGTCCTCCGGCCGGAGGTCATGGAGGACGCGTCGGGCACCCCCATCGCCTCCGCGAACCGCGATCTCGTCGAGCACCTGCTCTCGTTCGACACCGTGATCGTCGCCGGCGAGGCGCAGAGCCACTGCGTGGCGTGGACGGTCGAGGACCTGCTCGCGGAGATCCGGGCGCGGGATCCCCGGCTCGCGCAGAAGGTCGTCCTCCTCGACGACTGCACCTCGCCGGTCGTGGTGCCGGGCGTCGTGGACTTCACGGACGCCGCCGAGGCGGCCTACGCGCGCTTCGCCGCCGCCGGCATGCGACGGGTGCTTTCGAGCGACCCGATGGGGAGCTGACCGGGGTGGCGCGTCGGCACCTTGCCAGTCCTTCCCGCCTTGAGGGTCTCCTCCCCGCCCGGCGGACTCGCCGCATCGGGTCTTGCGAGGCAACTCCCGTGCCACGGCGGAAGTGCCCTGTCCGCCGCACCCGGCTCGCGGTATAGTTGCCGGCCACTGAGCGCGAGGGAGGGATCGATGACCGAACGCCGCATCCTCTTCCAGGAGATCTGGGGCGCGCTCATGGTGGCGCAGGAGCCGGGATCGCCGGCCGTCGTGCCCGGCTCGCAGGCCGTGAAGGTGCAGACGGAGAGCGAAGGGTTCGACGGGCTCGGCCACCTCCTGCGCTTCGAGTCGCAGATCGCCGAGTTCGAGTGGCGCCCGGGGAGGGCGGCATCGTGATCCAGATCTACGACACGACTCTCCGCGACGGCACGCAGCGCGAGGGTATCTCGCTGTCGTGCGACGACAAGGTCCGCCTCGCCCGCCGCCTCGACGAGCTCGGGGTCGCCTTCATCGAGGGCGGCTGGCCGGGCTCGAACCCGAAGGACGCCGAGTTCTTCGAGCGCGCGCGCGACATCGAGTGGTCGACGGCGCTCGTCACGGCGTTCGGCGCGACCTGCCGCGTCGGCGGCCAGCCGGAGGACGACGCCAACCTCAAGGCGCTGCTCGACGCGGGCACGCCGGTGTGCACCGTCGTCGGCAAGACCTGGACGCTGCACGTCCGCGAGGTCCTGCGCACGACCTGCGACGAGAACCTGCGCATCGTCGAGCAGAGCCTGGCGCACCTGCGCGCCCAGGGCCGGCGTGTCGTCTACGACGCCGAGCACTTCTTCGACGGCTACCGCGCCGACCCGGAGTACGCGCTCGAGACGCTGCGCGCGGCGGTGCGCGGCGGGGCCGAGACGCTCGTCCTGTGCGACACGAACGGCGGCTCGCTGCCGTGGCAGGTCGGGGAGACGGTCGAGGCGGTGCGCGCCGCCCTCGTTCACCCGCTGGGCGTCCACTGCCACAACGACACCGAGAGCGGCGGTCGCCAACTCGCTGGCGGCCGTGCGCGCCGGCGCCGTGCAGGTGCAGGGGACGATCAACGGCTACGGCGAGCGCTGCGGCAACGCGAACCTGTGCTCGATCATCCCGACGCTCGAGCTGAAGATGGGCCGGCGCTGCCTGCCCGCGGGCAAGCTCTGCACGCTGCACGAGCTGTCGCATTTCGTGGCCGAGGTCGCGAACCTCGCACCCGACGAGCACCTCGCCTACGTCGGCAACTCCGCCTTCGCGCACAAGGGTGGGATCCACGTGGCCGCGATGCGCCGCTGCGAGGCCTCGTACCAGCACGTCGATCCCGCGCTCGTCGGCAACCGGATGCGCGTGGTCGTGAGCGAGCTGTCCGGCCGGGGCAACCTGCTGGCGAAGGCCGAGGAGCACGGTGTCGGGATCGGGGCCGGGCTCGACGTCGGCGGCGTGCTGAGCGACATCAAGGCGCTCGAGGCGAGGGGCTTCTCGTTCGAGGCCGCCGAGGCCTCGGTCGCCATGATGCTGAAGCGCCAGGATCCCGATCACCGCCCGCCGTTTGACTTGATCGACTTCCTCGTCACCGTCGAGCACCGCAGCGGCCGCGGCCTCTTCGCCGAGGCCATGGTCAAGGTCAAGGTGGACGGCGAGGTGCTCCACACCGCCGCCGAGGGCGACGGCCCGGTCGACGCGCTCGACATCGCGCTGCGCAAGGCGCTCGGCGGCCATTACCCGCAGCTCGCCGAGATGCACCTTGCCGACTACAAGGTGCGCATCCTCGACGGGCAGAACGGGACCGCGGCGGTCACCCGGGTGCTCGTCGACATGCAGCGCGGCGGACGCCGCTGGAGCACGGTTGGCGCGAGCCCGAACATCATCGAAGCCAGCTGGATCGCCCTCGTGGACGCAATCGAGTACGGGCTGACCGTAGCGACGACCGACGCGGACGAGCCGGCTCGGTAGCGCGGGGCAAGGGAATGAAGGCCACCCTCGTCGTGCTCCCGGGAGACGGGATCGGGCCGGAGGTGACGGCCGAGGCCGTCCGCGTGCTGCAGGCCGTCGCGTGCCGGTTCGGCCACACGTTCCAGTTCAGTGAGCGGCTGATCGGCGGAGGCTCGATCGACGCTTACGGCACCGCGCTCACGGACGAGGTGCTCGCGGCGTGCCGCGCCTCCGACGCGGTCCTGCTGGGGGCCGTGGGCGGCCCGAAGTGGGACGACCCGGCGGCGAAGGTGCGGCCCGAGCAGGGCCTGCTCGGGCTGCGCAAGGGGCTCGGCGTCTTCGCCAACCTGCGCCCGGTGGCGGTCCACCCGAGCCTCGTCGACGCCTCGCCGATCAAGCCGGACCGCGTCCGCGGCGTCGACATCCTGGTCATCCGCGAGCTGACGGGCGGGCTCTACTTCGGCCAGCCGAAGGGACGCGAGGTGAAGGACGGGGTCGTGCGCGCGGTGGACACGCTCGAGTACCACGACTTCGAGGTGCGGCGCGTGCTGGAGCTGGCCTTCCGTCTGGCGAAGACGCGGCGGCGGAAGGTGACGTCCGTCGACAAGGCCAACGTCCTCGAGTCCTCGCGCCTGTGGCGGGAGATCGCGATCGAGGTCGGCCGCGCACACCCGGACGTGGCGCTCGAGCACATGCTCGTCGACACCGCGGCCATGCGCCTCATCACCAGCCCGGCGAGCCTCGACGTGATCGTGACCGAGAACATGTTCGGCGACATCCTTACTGACGAGGCGTCGGTGCTCGCCGGCTCGATGGGAATGCTGCCGTCGGCCTCGATCGGCGACGGCGGCCCGGGTCTTTACGAGCCGATCCACGGCTCGGCGCCCGACATCGCGGGCAAGGGCATCGCGAACCCGCTCGGCGACGATCCTGTCGGCGGCGATGTGCCTGCGCCTGTCGTTCAGGCTGGAGACGGAAGCCCGGCTCGTCGAAGACGCGGTTGACGTCGCGCTGACGGCCGGCTGCCGGACGGCCGACCTCGGCGGCACGCTCTCGACGCGCGCCATGGCCGACGAGGTCATCCGCCGGATCGAAGCGGCGTGAGGGGCGGTCGAAGACCTGGCCGAGCTCCGGAAGTTGGTCAGCAGTCGCCGCCAGGAGCTGGGGCGCCGATACGCTGCGGCTCTTCAGCGCCCGGCGTTCGCCTTCAGATAGCGATCGACGCTCTCGGCCGCCTGGCGGCCCTCGGCGATCGCCCAGACGACGAGCGACTGGCCGCGCCGCATGTCGCCGGCCGCAAAGACGCCCGGAACGCTCGTGGCCTTATCCGGGCCGGCTTCGACGTTGCCGCGAGCGTCGAGCGTGACGCCGAGCTGTTCGAGGATGCCGCCACGCTCCGGGCCGATGAAGCCGAGCGCCAGCAGCACGAGCTCGGCCGGCCATGTCTTCCCGGTGCCGGCGATCTCGCGCGGCGCGTAGCGCCCGTTCTCGCTCAGCCACTCGATCTCGACCGTCTCGATCGCTTTCACGCGGCCGTCGGGTCCGCCCACGAATCGCTTCGTCTGGATGGAGAAGTGCCGCGGGTCGCGGCCGAAGCGCGCGGCTGCTTCCGCCTGCCCGTAGTCGGTGCGGTAGACCTTGGGCCACTGCGGCCATGGATTGTCAGCGGCACGCTCGGCCGGCGGCTTCGGCAGGATCTCGAACTGCACGAGGCTGCGGCAGCCGTGGCGCAGCGACGTCCCGACGCAGTCGGTGCCCGTGTCGCCGCCGCCGATCACGACCACGTCGCGGTCCTTCGCCGAGATGTAGGCGCCGTCCTGCAGGTTGCTGTCGAGCAGGCTCTTCGTGTTCGCGTGTAGGAACTCCATCGCGAGGTGGATGCCCGGAAGCTCGCGGCCTTCCACCGCGAGGTCGCGGCCGGCGGTGGCGCCGCCGCACAGCACGATGGCGTCGAACTCCGCCTTGATCTCGTCGCCCGCGATGTCGTGCCCGACGTTCGCGTTCGTCACGAACGTGATCCCCTCGGCCGCGAGCAGCGAGACCCGGCGGTCGACGATGCCCTTGTCGAGCTTCATGTTCGGGATGCCGTAGACGAGCAGGCCGCCGATGCGGTCGGCGCGCTCGTAAACGGTCACGAGGTGGCCGCCGCGGTTGAGGAGGTCCGCGCAGGCGAGTCCGGCAGGCCCGGAGCCGACGACCGCCACGCGCTTTCCGCTGCGCACGGCTGGCGGCCGCGGCACCACCCAGCCCTCGTCGAAGCCCTTGTCCACGATCGCGCACTCGATCGCCTTGATGGTGACCGGGGGCTCGTTGATGCCGAGCACGCACGACCCCTCGCACGGCGCCGGGCAGACGCGCCCCGTGAACTCGGGGAAGTTGTTCGTGCGGTGGAGGCGGTCGAGCGCCTCCTTCCAGTGACCCTTGAAGACGAGGTCGTTCCACTCGGGGATCAGATTGTGGATCGGGCAGCCCGCCGCCATGCCGGCGATCAGCGTGCCCGTGTGGCAGAAGGGCGTCCCGCAGTCCATGCAGCGCGCGCCCTGCTCGCGCAGCTTCTTGCCCGGGAAGTGCTCGTGGAACTCGTCCCAGTCGGACAGCCGGTCGAGCGGGTCGCGGTCGTTCGGCAGCTCGCGCTCGTACTCGAGGAAACCGGTCGGCTTGCCCATGCTACTTGCCTCCCAGGCGAGCGGCGTCCTGGGCGTTCAGCTCGAAAGCGGCCATCTCGGCCTCTTCCTCCGACATCCCGGTGTCCCGCATCCGCCGCTGCGCATCGAGCACGCGCTTGTAGTCGTTCGGCACGACGCGCACGAAACGCGGCACGAAGTAGTTCCAGTCGACGAGGATCTTCGACGCGCGGGTACTGCCAGTGAGCCGCGCGTGGCGGAAGACGAGGTCCTTCACGAGCTCGATCTCCTCGGCCTCCTCGAGCCGGAGGAGCTGCACCATCTCCTTGTTGCACCGCTTCGCGAAGTCGCGATCCTCGTCGTAGCACGTACGCGATGCCGCCGCTCATGCCGGCGGCGAAGTTGCGCCCGGACGGGCCGAGCACGACCACGCGCCCACCCGTCATGTACTCGCAGCCGTGGTCGCCCACCGCTTCCACGACCGCGTCGACGCCGCTGTTGCGCACGCAGAAGCGTTCGCCGGCCGCGCCGTACAGGAGTACGCCTCGCCCGCAGGTGGCTCCGTAGAGCGCAACGTTGCCGACGATCATGTTCTGCTCGGGCACGAACGTGGAGCCCTTCGGCGGGTAGACGATGATCCGCCCGCCGGAGAGGCCCTTGCCGAGGTAGTCGTTCGCGTCGCCCTCGAGGGTCAGCGTGATGCCGCGCGGGCACGAACGCTCCGAAGCTCTGCCCGGCCGAGCCCTGGAACGTGAGGTGGATCGTGTCGTCCGGCAGCCCGCGCGCGCCGCAGCGGCGCGTCACCTCGCTGCCGAGGATGGTGCCCACGACGCGGTTGCGGTTGCGGATCGGCAGCGTCGCGGCGACCTTCTCCCCGCGCTCGAGCGCCGGCTTGCACAGCGGCAGCAGCAGCGTCTTGTCGAGCGATTCCTCGAGCCCGTGATCCTGCGCGATGCTGCAGTAGCGGCCCACGTCCTCGCCCACCTCCGGACGATGGAAGATCGCCGAGAGGTCGAGCCCGCGCGCCTTCCAGTGGTCGACGGCCTCGGCCGTCTCGAGGCAGTCGCTGCGGCCGACCATCTCGTCGAGACGGCGGAAGCCGAGCTTCGCCATCAGCTCGCGCACCTCCTGCGCGACGAAGCGCATGAAGTTCACTACGTGGTCGGGGCTGCCGGCGAACTTCGCCCGCAGCCGAGGGTCCTGCGTGGCGACGCCCACCGGGCAGGTGTTGAGGTGACAGACGCGCATCATCACGCAGCCCAGCGCCACGAGCGGCGCGGTCGCGAAGCCGAACTCCTCGGCCCCGAGCAGGGCCGCCACGACCACGTCGCGCCCGGTCTTGAGCTGGCCGTCGGTCTCGACCGCGATCCGGCTGCGCAGGTTGTTGAGCAGCAGCACCTGGTGGGTCTCGGCGAGGCCGAGCTCCCACGGGGCGCCCGCGTGCTTGATGCTGCCGAGCGGCGACGCGCCCGTGCCGCCGTCGTGACCGCTGATCAGCACGACGTCGGCGTGGGCCTTGGCGACGCCGGCGGCGACCGTGCCGACGCCGACCTCCGCCACGAGCTTGACGCTGATGCGGGCGTTCTCGTTGGCGTTCTTGAGATCGTGGATCAGCTCGGCCAGGTCTTCGATCGAGTAGATGTCGTGGTGCGGCGGCGGCGAGATGAGGCCGACGCCCGGCGTCGAGTGGCGCACCTTCGCGATCCACGGGTAGACCTTGCGCCCCGGGAGCTGCCCGCCCTCGCCGGGCTTCGCGCCCTGGGCCATCTTGATCTGCAGCTCCTGCGCGTTCACGAGGTACTGGCTCGTGACGCCGAAGCGTGCCGGAAGCCACCTGCTTGATCGCGCTGTTGCGCGAGTCGCCGTTCGGCTCGGGCACGTAGCGGACCGGGTCCTCGCCGCCCTCGCCGGTGTTGCTCTTGCCGCCAATCCGGTTCATGGCGATCGCCAGCGCCTCGTGGGCCTCCTGGCTGATGGAGCCGTACGACATGGCGCCGGTCTTGAAGCGGCGCACGATCGTCTCGACCGGCTCCACCTCCTCGATCGGCACCGGGGGGCCGGCGGGCTTGAGGTCGCATCAGGCCGCGCAGTGTGTACAGCTCGCGGCTCTGTTGGTCGATGAGCCGGGAGTATTCCGCGAAGCTCGCGTAGCTGCCCGTGCGGCAGGCGTACTGCAGCTGGTGGATGGTCTCGGGGTTGAAGAGGTGCCGCTCGCCGTCGTGCCGCCACTTGTAGTGGCCGCCCGAGTCGAGGTCCACCGTCTCAGCCGCGCGGAGAAGGCCCGCGCGTGGCGGCACGTCACCTCCCGGGCGATCACGTCGATGCCGATGCCACCGATGCGGGAGGGCGTGCCGGTGAAGTAACGTTCGACCAGCGCGCCGTCGAGGCCGATGGCCTCGAAGATCTGCGCGCCGCAGTAGCTCTGGATCGTGGAGATCCCCATCTTGGAGATCACCTTCATGACACCCTTGCTGAGCGTCTTGATGTAGTTCTTGACCGCGTGCTCCTCGTCGACGTTCGGGAGCAGGCCCTGGCGGCCCATGTCGTGCAGCGTCTCGAAGGCGAGGTAGGGGTTGACCGCACCGGCGCCGTAGCCGATCAGCAGGGCCAGGTGGTGCACCTCACGCGGCTCGCCGCTCTCGAGTACCAGGCCGACCTGCGTGCGCGTGCCCTCGCGGATCAGATGGTGGTGCACGCCGGAGACCGCGAGCAGCGCCGGAATCGGCGGCTTGCTCCGTGCTCGATCCCGCGGTCCGACAGCACGACGATGTTGATGCCCTCGTGGATCGCCTCCGAGGCCTGGCGGCAGATCCCGGCCAGCGCGTGTTCGAGCCCGGCGCCGCCCTCTCGCACCGGGAAGAGGATCGGGACCGTGCGCGACTTGAAGGCCCACGCGCCCGACCGGCCCTTCGGCGTGTCGAGCGAGCGCAGCTTCTCGAGCTCGTCGTTCGTGAGCATCGGCGTCGCCAGCTTGATCTGGTGCGCCGAGAGCGGCGTCGGCTCGAGCAGGTTGCGCTCGGGGCCGATCGTCGTGTCGACGGCCATGATGATCTCTTCGCGGATCGCGTCGATCGGCGGGTTCGTCACCTGCGCGAAGAGCTGCTTGAAGTAGTTGTAGAGCAGCTGCGGCTTGCTCGGAGAGCACCGCGAGGGGCGTGTCGTTGCCCATCGAGCCCACCGGCTCGACGCCCTCGCGGGCCATCGGTGCGAGCAGCAGCTCCAGGTCCTCGCGCGTGTAGCCGAACGCGACCTGCCGCTGCTGGACAGTGTCGTGGTCGACACCGTGCACGCTGGGGGCCTCCGGCACCTCCTGCAGCGTGACCAGGTTGTCGCGCAGCCACAGCGCGTACGGCCGCTCGTTCGCGGTGCGCAGCTTGATCTCCTCGTCGGCGACGATGCGGCCCTCCTCGGTGTCGACGAGGAACATGCGGCCGGGCTGCAGCCGGCCCTTCTGCAGCACGCGGTCGGCGGGGATGTCGAGGACGCCCACCTCGGAGCCGAGCACCACCAGCCCGTCCTTGGTGACGTAGTAGCGCGAGGGCCGCAGGCCGTTGCGATCGAGCGTGGCGCCGATGCGCACGCCGTCGGTGAAGGCGATCGAGGCCGGGCCGTCCCAGGGCTCCATCAGGCAGGAGTGATACTCGTAGAACGCACGCTTCTTCTCGCTCATCGACTCGTGGCCGGCCCACGGCTCGGGGATCATCATCATCACCGCGTGCGGCAGCGAGCGGCCCGCGAGCACGAGCAGCTCGAGCACGTTGTCGAACATCGCCGAGTCGCTGCCGTCCGTGTCGATGACCGGCAGGATCTTCTTGAAGTCGCCGCCGAAGAGCTTCGATTCGAACAGGCTCTCGCGCGCGTGCATCCAGTTGACGTTGCCGCGCAGGGTGTTGATCTCGCCGTTGTGGCAGACGAAGCGGTACGGGTGGGCGCGCGCCCAGTTCGGGAAGGTGTTGGTGGAGAAGCGCGAGTGCACCATCGCCAGGCTCGACTCGACGCGCGCGTCCACGATGTCCGGGAAGTACGCCGGCAGCTGCGGCGCGATCAGCATGCCCTTGTAGACGAGGGTGCGGTGCGACAGGCTCGGGACGTAGAACATCCCCTTGCCCGCGGCGCCCGACTCGCGAACCGCGTTCTCGACGCGCCGGCGCAGCACGTAGAGCTTGCGCTCGTAGGCGAGGTCGTCCTCGATCGCCGGTGGACGGCTCACGAATACCTGGCGCATCACCGGCTCCCCGGCGCGCGCCGTGGTGCCGAGGCTCGAGTTGTCGGTCGGCGGCGTGCGCCAGCCGAGCACGGCGACACATTCCTCGGTCGCCGTCTTCTCGAACAGCTCCTCGCAGCGGCGGCGGTCGGCGGGGTCGTTGGGAAGGAAGACGAGGCCGGCGGCGTAGCGGCCTTGGTCCGGCAGCACGATGTCGAGCTTGTCGCACTCCTCGGCGAGGAACGCGTGCGGCATCTGCAACAGGATTCCCGCGCCGTCGCCGGTGTTCTTCTCGCAACCGCACGCGCCCCGGTGCTCGAGGTTCAGCAGGACCTGGATCGCCTGCGCGACGATCGCGTGCGACTTGCGGCCGTGAGCGTCCACGACGAAGCCGATCCCGCACGAGTCGTGCTCGAAGCGCGGATCGTACAGGCCCTGCGGGCGAGGACTTGGGACGTGTTCCATGAGTGAACGCTTCCCTCCCGGCCACCGGCGGTCCGCGTCACCCCTGGCGCGACCACCCGAGCGATAAACACTCATGGTAGCGCGTACGCGCGGGCTTGTGTGGGGTTTCGAGCGATCGGCGGGCTCAGATCACTCGGGCTGATCGGCCCGAGTGAGGCCGCTCATGCCGGGCGACGGCCTACGCGGTCGGCTCGGTGAAGAACTCGCGGTGCAGGGCGTGCACGGCGCGTTCGGTGTCGGCCTCCTCCACCACCACCGAGACGTTCACGTCGGAGGCGGCAAAGGAGATCATCACGACGTTGACGTCGGCGAGCGCGCCGAAGATCCGCCGCGACAGCCCGGCGTAGCGGAAGAAGCCGCGGCCGACGAGCGCGACGATCGCCATCTCGCGCAGGATGCGCACCTCGCCGAGGTTCGCCAGCTCCGCCTTGATCTCGGGCAGGCGCTCGACGTTGTCGATCGTCAGCGAGACGGACACCTCTGAGGTGGCGATCAGGTCGACGGGCGTGTGCTGGCGCTCGAATACCTCGAACACGCGGGCGAGGAAGCCCGAGGCCATCAGCATGCGCGGCTGGGAGATCAGCAGCACCGTGATGCCCTTGCGGTGCACGACGGCGCACGGCCCCGAAGGCCCGAGGTTCTCCTGCGGGCTGACGAGCGTGCCGGCCGCGTCGGGGTCCTGGGTGTTGAGCACGCGGACGGGGATCCCCTTGTCGATCGCCGGCCGGATCATCACGGGGTGCAACACCTTCGTCCCGAAGTAGGCGAGCTCGGCGGCCTCCTCGGGCGAGACCTGCGGGATGACGCGCGCACCGGCCGCGACGTGCGGGTCGACGGTCGTCATGCTCTCCGCCTCGGCCCAGATCTGGATCTCCTCGGCGCCGAGCACGGCGCCGAGGATGGCCGCGGTCCCGTCCGCCCCGCCGCGCCCGAGGGTGGTGGTGACGCCCTGCAGCGTCGCTCCCATGAAGCCGCCCACGACCGGCACCACGCCGGTGTCGAGCATCGGCAGCAGCTGGAGGCGGGCGCGCTTCTCGGTCTCGTGCATCAGCGGCGCGGCCGCGCAGAACGCTTCGTCGGTGATGAGGACCGTGCGGGCGTCCACGGCCTGCGCCCGCAGCCCCTCGTGGACGAGCGCGGCCGTAACCAGCTCGCAGGAGAGCCGCTCGCCGATCGACGCGACGGCGTCGAGCGTCCGCGGCGTCAGCTCCTCGAGCGAGTAGACCGCCGTGTAGAACGTCTGGAGCTCGTCGAGCAGGCTGCTCACGTGTTCCAGAAGCCGCCGGCGGGCCGGGCCGTCGGGCACGAGGCAGCGGGCGATCCTGTCGTGCTCCGCCCGGATCTCCTCGAGCCGGTCCTCGTACTCCCCGTCGCGGGCCTCGGCCAGCCGCGACCCCTGGAGCAGCAGGTCTGTCACCTTCGGCAGGGCCGAGGTCACCACCACGGGCTTGGAGCCGAGGTTCCGGTGAACGAGCCGCGCCACAGCGCGCAGCCGGTCCTCGGAGCCGATCGACCCGCCGTCGAACTTCATCACGATCATAGCGGAGAATTCTAAACCCATGCCGCCGCGGGCGGGGGCTACGGGGCGTCGAGCAACCCTTCGGCGATCGCCTCGAGGAGCACGCCGGGGCGGTTCGAGCCGACCCCGTAGAGGCCGAAGCGGGCGAGCGCCTTCAGCTCCTCCGGCTCGTCCACCACCCACGTGGCGAGCCTCAGGCCGGCGGCGTGGACGCGCTCGGCCAGGATGTCGGTCAGCTGGCTCTTGTGGGGCATCACGAGATCGCAGCCCGCCTCGCGGGCGTCGGCGAGCACCTCGTCGGCGCGTCGTGCGGCCGAAGAGCCGCCCCCGCGTGATCTCGGGGGCGAGCGCCTGGAGGCGCAGCACGGCGCGGTGGTCGAACGAGATGATCGCGGTCTCGCCCGCCATGCCCGCCCGCCGGAGGTCCTCGACGACGCGCGCCTCGAGGCCTCCCTCGGCGTCGTCGGTCACCGACTCGGTCTTGATCTCGACGAGGACCCTGCGCCCGCCCCCGCAGGAGCGCGAGCGCCTCGGCGAAGCGGGGGACCCGCTCGCCGCGTAGGCGTTGCCGAAGCGGTCGGGGTAGCCCGCGGAGAACCGCCCGGACCTCGGCCAGGGTCAGGCGGCGCACGTCGCCGCGGCCGGTGGTGGTCCGGTCGAGGGTGGGATCGTGGATGACGATGACGTGGCCGTCCGCGGTGAGCTGCACGTCGAGCTCGACGAGGGCCGCCCCCACCTCGAGAGCGCCGGCGAAGGCGGCGAGCGTGTTCTCGGGGCGGTGCGCCGGAGTCGCCCCGGTGGGCGATGACGAGGGGCGGCGTCGGCCAACCTGCTACGCCCTCGGCTTGAGCCGTGCCTTGAAGTCCGGCAGCTCGAAGATCTTCGCCTCGAGGAACACGCGGAGGAGGTCCGGGTCCAGCTTCCCGCGCCTCGCCTCGTCCTCCAGGATGTCGAGGGCCCTGCTCCACCGGGACCGCCTTCTTGTAGGGCCGGTCGATGGCCACCAGCGCGTCGTAGATGTCGGAGATCGTCATCATCCGGGACTGGATCGGGATGTCCGCGGCCGGTGAGCCTCCGCGGGTAGCCCGAGCCGTCCAGCTTCTCGTGGTGGGCGTAGGCGATCTCGGGAATCCGCTCGAACTCGCCCGTCCAGGGGATCTTCTGCAGGAAGTCGTAGGTGTGCTGGACGT
Source organism: uncultured Acidobacteriota bacterium (assembly GCA_963697835.1). Classification (GTDB taxonomy): domain Bacteria; phylum Acidobacteriota; class Vicinamibacteria; order Fen-336; family Fen-336; genus DATBSL01. Next base: position 615,611 of record CAVOPG010000007.1, read on the forward strand.
GGCTCTCGATCTCGACGCCGCTCCTCGGGCGGAGAGGCTGCCCTTGCGGATCGACAGGGTGGCGAGCTCGCTCGAGCTGAGGTAGGGCCCGTCGGCCCACTCCTCGAGCGAGAGCTGCTGCTCGGCCTCCCGGTCGTCGAACGGCCGCGTGGGCAGGCCCATGAGGGCCCGGAAGTTCTCCTCCTCGAGCACCGTGGGCTCGTTGGCCTCGCAGCACCGCCTGCAGGATCCGCTCGGCCTCGCGGCGCCTCTCCTCGTACTCGCGCGTCGATGCGCCTCGAGCTCCGCCTCGCGTCAGCCGCGCCGGAACGCACGGCCTCGAGCTTCCGGCGCAGGTGCTCCGCCTCGAGCGACTTGTCGACGTAGGCGAAGCGCTGGCGGATGGCGTTCATCTGGCCGCCGTAGAGCTTCTTGCCCTTGACGAGGTACCTTCTCGCGCACCCCGACCTTGCCGAAGTCGTGGAGGAGCCCGGCGTAGCGCAGCTCCTGCAGCTGGTCGCGGCTGAAGCAGAACCCGGCCAGCGGGCCCGTGCTCACCGCGTCGACCCGCTCGGCGAGGCCGACGGTGAGCAGCGCCACGCGCTCGGAGTGGCCGGAGGTGGTGGGGTCGCGCTGCTCGATCGCGGTGACCGCCGCCTGGACGAAGGACTCGAACAGGTCCTTGATGTCCTGGATGAGCTTGGCGTTCTCGAAGGCCACCGCGGCCTGGCTGGCGAGCGACGCCGACGAGCTCCTCGTCCACGGTGGTGAAGGGGATGACCTCCTCCTCGACCAGCGAGACGGGCTGGAGCACCGCGCGGCGGTCGCGCTTCTTGTTGATGAGCTGGACGACGCCGATGACCTGGTTGTGGTGGTCGCGCATGGGCACGACCAGCATCGACTTGCGTGCGGTAGCCCGACTTCTCGTCGAAGGCCCGGCTGATGCGGAAGGGCGAGCCCTCGGGCAGGCGGTAGGCGTCGGCCACGTTCACCACCTTCCCGGTGAGCGCCACGTAGCCGGCGATCGAGGTCTCGTCGAGGGGCATCGTGAACTCCTCGAAGTCGGACACGGCCACCGAGTCGTTCTGGGCGAGCTTGAAGCGGAGCTGGTCGCCGTTCCCGTTGCCCCGCTCCTTTCCCGCGCTCGACGAGGTAGAGGCTGCCCGCGTCCGCCCCGGTGATCTCGCGGCTCTTGAGCAGGATCAGCTCGAGGAGCTGGTCGATGTCGCGCTCGGCCGAGAGCGCCACCCCGATCTTGTTCAGCTCGCTGAGCTCCTCGCCCTTGCGGCTGAGCGCGCTCTCGAGCTGGCGGATCACGCGGCGGCTGTGCACCGTCTCGATCGCCCGCTCGAGCTTGCGCTGCAGCCGCACCGGGGTCACCGGCCGGAGCAGCAGGTCGTCCACGAAGGGGAGCCGGCGCAGCACCTCGTCGCCGTCCTCCGGGTCCGCCACCACCACGAGGACGACCTGGGCGGAGCCGCCCGCGCGGAGCCAGGCCTCGATCGCCTCGCGTTCGGCCTCGAGGCTTCTGGGGGTCGGCCAGCACGAGCGCGGCGCCCCTCCCGTCGAGCGCGGCCTCGAGCGCCGCGAGCGAGCGCACCTCCTCGGCGGCGACGGCCGGCGGGCAGCCCGCCGGCGAGGATCTCGCGAGTCTCGCCCCAGATTAGTAGATGAGCCATGAGCTTCAAGAGGAGGGACGAGGGAAGCGTAGCACAGGGGCGGGCACGCGGGTCTCAGGCGGCGGCGAGGGAGGCCAGGTCGCGCGGCTCGTCGATGAGCCGGTCGGCGCCGGCCGCGCGCAGCGCCGCGGGGTGGAAGCCCCAGGTGACCCCCGCCACGCGCACCCCGGCGGCGCGGGCGACGTCGACGTCGGTCGCGGAGTCGCCGACCATCCACGTCTCCCCCGGAAGGGCCCGCGCCTCGGCCATCAAGCAGGAGAAGACCCGCCGGGTCGGGCTTGCGGGACGGCACGTCGCCCGCCCCGTAGACGCGCGCGAAGCGGCCGGCCGACGCCGAGGCCCTCCAGGATCGCGCGGCTGAAGTCGCCCGGCTTGTTGGTGAGCACCGCGAGCGTCGTCCCGGCGAGCGCGTCGAGGGCCTCGGCGACGCCGGGGTAGAGGCGCGTCGTGTCGAGGAGCCGCGTCCGCGTAGCACTCGAGGTAGACGGGCAGGACCTCGTCGGCGGAGAGATCGAGCCCGGCGTGGCGCAGGCTGCGCTCGACGAGGAGGCGCGCTCCCTCGCCCACGAAGGAGAGGATCGCCGCGAGCGGGATCTCGGCCGCGCCCGGGGCCACGCGCGCGAGCGCCGCGTTCACCGACGGCCGCGATGTCGCGGGAGGAGTCGACGAGGGTGCCGTCGAGGTCGAAGACGAGGAGCCGGGCCACTGGAGCTACCCGGGCCCGACGTAGCCGAGCGCCTTCAGCCGCTCGCGCGCCTCGGCGTCGAGCTCCCGGATCGAGCGGCCCGGGGGCAGGGCGAGCCACACGCGCACGCCGGGGGCCGTCCCGCCGCGGGGCGACGAAGAGGTTGATGCCGCGGTCGCTCTCCGTCTCGGACTCGATGTCGGGCAGCCGGAAGGGGAAGGCCTCGGGGACGGAAGGAGCCCTCGCCCACCGCGACGTCGGCCGGGACGCAGCGGCCTCCCGTCGCGCGTGCCGGCGAGCGTGACCGGCGCCCCCACCGGTCGCACCGTGAAGCTCGATCTCGCGCGGCGCGCCGGGGCGCGGCTGCGAGGCGGAGCTCGAGCCAGCGCCCGTTGCCGCCCACGCTGGACCGCTCCTGCGGGCCGAGCCCGGTCGCCTCGACCCCCTCGAGCCAGCCCCGTGTCTCCAGCTTGAGCGCGAAGCGGCCCGGGCCCGCCACCTGCACGACGTAGCGGAAGGGGTTCGGCGACATGCCCGCCTCGGCCTGGGCCTGGAGGAGCCGGACGCGCTCGGGGGCTTCGCCGCGGCGACGTTCGTCTTCTCCTTCGGGTCGCGCGCGAGGTCGAAGTAGAGCTCGTCGTCGTCGGGGCTGAAGCGTCGGACGTACTTGTCGCTCGTCGGTCCGCACCCCGTGGGCCACGAAGCCGCGGTGGCTGATCTCGGCGAGCGCCGGGCGCGGCTTCGTCCCTCCGGCGAGCGCCCGCTGCAGCGGCTGGCCGCCGAGGTCCGCCGCGAGCGGCACGCCCATGGCCTCGAGCACGGTGGGCACGACGTCGAGCCCCTGCACCTGCCCGGCCACGCGCCGGCCGGCCCCCTCGCGGCGCCGGGGAACTTCACCACCAGCGGGACGCGGATGAGCTCGTCGAAGAGGCTGCGGCCGTGGAGCCAGCGCCCGTGGTCGAGGAACTCCTCGCCGTGGTCGGCGAGGAAGACGACGAGCGCGTCCTCGTAGAGCCCCGCCGCCTTCAGCTCGCGGACGAAGCGGCCGAACTCGCGGTCCCCGAACGCGATGTCGCCGTCGTACTGCGCGATCATGCGCTCCCGGTCGAGCGGCTCCTTGTAGTCGGTGCGCGGGTCGCGCCCGGGGTGCTCCTCGCGTGGGGAAGGGCTCGAACATCCGGTCGAACGGCGGGGGCGGCGCGTAGGGGACGTGCGGGTCCATGGTGTGGACGTAGAGGAACGTGGGCATGCCCCGCCGCGAGCGGAGGAAGGCGAGGGCCGAGTCCACCACGACGTCGGCGCCCACGAGCTTGCTCCGCCGGTCGTCGTCGCCGTGGAGCCCGGCGAAGACGTCGAAGCCGCGGTCGAACTCGGACTCGGCGCCGTAGATGACCGAGTTGGCGATGGCGGCGCCGGTCGCCCAGCCCCGCGCGTCGAGCCGCTCGGCGAGCGTGACGTTCGAGGGGTCGAGCGGGTCGCGCAGCTGCACCGCCCGGTGCTGCCCGGGCAGGCGGGAGGTGAGGATCGAGGCGACCGACGGCTTCGTCCACGAGGCGTGCACGACCGCCGCGTCGAAGACGACCGCGTCCCGCGCGAAGGCGTCGAGCTCGGGGGTCGTCTTCCGCGAGTAGCCGTAGACGCCGGTGTGGTCGGCCCGCAGCGTGTCCACGAGGTAGACGATCGCGAGGGGCGCCTTGCGATCGACGGTGAGGGCGGGCGTTCCCCACCACGCGCGCTCGGCCTCGCCCGTCTGCTCGTAGCCGTGCGTCTCGAGCACCAGCTCGCGCCCCCGGCCGGCGTGCTTCGCGAGGTCCACGTCCACCGGGACCCACGCGCGGTGCTCGGGGTGGGAGATCGGGTCGAGGAGCTGCGTCCAGACGACTTCCTCGCGGCCGTCGCGCTTCACCTTCACCACGAACTCGACCCCGGGGCGCTCGTGGAACCGGGGATCGATGGCGCAGGCGAGCTGGAGGTGCGCCCCCTTCGGGATGTCCAGGGCGAAGCGCAGTCGGCCCGGGGGCCCGGCGGGGAAGCCGCGGTGAATGACGTCGTTCAGGCGGAGGCCGCGCTTCGCGGCCTCGAGGACGGCCTCGCGGCCCTCGCCGGCCGCCGGGGCCTCGACGAGCCGGTCGCCGGCTCCGAGCAGGTCCACGGGCTCGGGAGGGCGGCCGCAAGCGGAGAGGGCGAGCGCGGCGGCAACCGCCACGGGGAGGGTCGGTCTCATCGGACGAGCAGGCCACGCTAGCACGGCCGCTCGGCACCGGCAAAACGGCTGTGCTAAGGTCGCCGTCGTGTCCGGCTCCTTCCGCCGAGGCCTGCTGGCCCTGACCCTGGCCGGTCTGGCGGTGCGTCTCCTCTGGGTGTCCCTCGAGCCCGCCACCCTACCCGTGGCCGACGAGACGATGTGGGTCTCCTGGGGCTCGGAGACCCTCCCGTCGCCCGACGTCGCCTTCTCGCCCCTGCGCCTGCGCTTCGTCTTCCACCCGCCGCTCTACCTCTACTTCGTCGGCGTTCCCTTCGCCCTCTTCGGCACCCTCGAGGCCGTCAAGTACGCGCAGTGCCTCGCCGGCGTCCTCCTCGTTCCCGCCCTCGGCCTCATCGGGCGCCGCGTCTTCGGGGAGCGGGCCGCTCTCGTGGCCGCGGGGGTTGCCGCCTTCTACCCCGAGCTCGTCTGGTTCGCGTCGCACTTCTGGGCCGAGACCGTCTTCACCACGCTGCTGTGGTGGGCGATCGAGCGGCTCCTCGCCGCCGACGGGGAGGCAAGGACGACCGCCGCTCTCGCCTCGGGCCTGCTGTGCGGGCTCGCGATCCTCACGCGCGAGACGGTGCTCTACTTCCTCCCCCTCGCCGCCCTCTGGCTGGCGTGGCGCCGCGCGGGGGGCGGCCGGCGCGCCGCGATCCTCCTCGTCGCGTCGGCGCTCGTCGTGGTGCCCTGGACCGTCCGGAACTGGCTCGTCTTCGACGCGTTCGTCCCCGTGTCCACGTCGGGTGCGCTCAACCTCTGGCAGGGCAACACGCGCCTCTCACGCCAGGAGGTGTACGAGGAGTACTGGGCGGTGCACGGGCGGATCCCGAAGTACGAGCACGCGCGGCGGCGGGCGGTCGAGGCGATCCTCGAGCGGCAGCCGCTCTGGATCCTCGAGAAGCTGCGCGACGAGATGCCGGCGTTCTGGGCGGCGCACGGCCAGCCCATCGTCCACCTCGAGCGCGGGGCCTACGGCGCGGTCGCCCGCCCCCTCGCGCTTCGCTCGTCGTGGCGGTCGTCCTCGCTCCCGTACCTCGCCCTGCTCGCGCTCTTCGTGGCCGGCATCGCGGTTCTCCCGCGTGGCCGCGGGCCCGTCCTCCTCCTCGCGTTCCTCGTGTTCTACGTGCTCCTCCACGTGGCCGCGCACGGCTACCCGCGGTACCGGCTGCCGACGATGCCCGCCGTCTTCCTCGTGGCCGCGCACGGCTTCGTCGCGTGGCGCTCCCGCTCGGGGTTGGACCGACGGCATCGCCTGGCCGCGGCCGCCGCGGCCCTCGTGCTGGGTCTCTCGGTCGGGCCCAGCCTCGTGGGCTGGGTCACGCAGCCCTGGCCGCCGCCCTGGTTCGCGGGCGCGGGGCTCGAGGGAGGCCAGGAAGCGCCGGCGCCCGGGGAGACGCCGCAGCAGGAGCGGCCGTGAGACCCTCGCGCGCGATCCCGCTCGCCCTGCTCCTCGCGATCGTGGTGCGCGTGCCGTTCTGGATCGAGGCGCTGCGCACACCGGTGGACGGCGACACCGCGATCGTCGGCCTGATGGCGCGGCACCCGGGCGTGGGGACGACGTTCTGGGGGCAGCCCTACGGCTCGCCGGTCGACTCGTGGGTTGCCCTGCCTTTCGTGGCGGCCTGGGGATACAGCCCGGAGGCGCTGCGCCTCCCCTACTTCCTGCTCGGGCTCCTGCTGGTGCCGCTCGCGTACGCGCTGGCGCGCGAGCTGCACCCTGCCGCGGCGCTGCCCGCCGCGGTGCTCGCGGCCTGCCCGCCGCCCTATTTCCTCCTTCTCTCCGCGCTTCCCCCGCCCTTCTACCCGACCACGCCTCGTCCTTTGCGGCCTCGTGCTGCTCACCGCGGCGCAGGCCGGGCGGCGGCTCGACGCGAAGGACGGCCGGCCGCCCCGCGGCACGCTGCTGATGCTCGGGCTCCTTTCCGGCCTGGCCCTCTGGACCCACCTCATGTCGGCGAGCGCGGTCGCGGCGGCCGGCGCCTGGGTGGTGGCGCGGTCGCGCGGCCAGCGACGTTTGCTCGCGTGGGCGCTCGTGCCGCTCGCGGTGGCGAGCGCGCCGCTGTGGGCGCGCGCCCTGGGTGACCCCGAGGCGACCCGCATCGTGCAGGTGGCCGACCGCGACGAATCGGCGCTCTCCCACCTGGTCCAGACCCTCCCCCGGCTGCACGAGCCGCTCGGCGGCGTCCTCGGGACACACGTTCCCGTGGTCGCCGACGCCGAGGACTTCGTGCTGTACGCGGCGGGGTGGGCGGCGGGCCTCACCGTGCTGGTCTACGGGTTCCTGCTCGTCCTCGCCGGCCGCGCCGCCTCGCGGCGGCATGCCTCTCTTCTCTACCTCCTCGCGGCGGGCCTCGCTCTGCTGGCGTTCCCTCTCCCACTCCGCTCGGCGCCGCACACCATCCGTTTCCTGACCCCGCTCTACCTGCCGGTGGCGGCGCTCGTGGCCTGGGCGGCCGCCCCGCGCGGGGCCTCGCGGCGCGCCTGGGTCGGGGTGCTGGCCCTCGCCACCCTGCACCTCGGCCTCGGGGCGCAGCTGCTCTCGACGTGGCGACACTCCGACCGCGCGGAGGCACCCTTCCTGCTGCAGGACCTGCGGCCGGTGCGGCGCGTGCTCGAGGAGAGCGGGGTGCGCCACGCCTACGCCTCGTACGGGCCCGCCTTCCGCCTCACCTGGGAGACCGGCGAGCGCGTGGTCGTCTCCCCGCCCTGGAACGACCGCTTCCGCCACTGGCCGCTCCCTCTCCTCGACGAGGTGCGCTTCGCGCGGAACGTGGCGTGGGTGCTGACCCCGGGCATCCCCAGCGGCCTGCCCACGCCCGACGACTTCGAGGAGACGATGCGGCGCCTGGGCGGCCGGTGGCGGCGCGTGGACGCGGGGGGCGCCGTGGTCTTCCACGCGTTCGTGCCGCCGTTCGCGCCCGACGCTTCCCCGTGGCCGGGGGCGGGGGCGGCGGGGGACGCCGACCTCCGGACGTTCGTGGAGCCCGACCCCTCGTCGGACTTCGAGCTCCGCCTGCCCGCCCCGAGGTCCCTCGCCGCGGTGACGCTCGTCGCGGCGCTCGACGGGCCGCGCCTGCTCCGGAGCGCGGACGTGCAGGTGAGCGCGGACGGCCGCTCGTTCGAGACGGTGGCCTCGCGGCGACGGCGCGAGGAGAGGCTCGACCTCCGGTGGGTGAACGGGCACCCGCAGGCCGTGATCGACCACGACGTTCTCGCGATCCCCCTGGGCGGGCGAACGGTCCTCGCGCTACGAGTCGTGCCGTTCCAGTCGGGAGACAGATGGCGCGTCGGCGAGGTGCTGCTGCACGACGCGCCGGGCCGCCAGGCCTGGGACGAGTGGCTGGACCCCGGCCTCGGCTGGGAGGCGCGCCGCCGTGCTCTCGTGCTGAAGCCGATGCCCGCCCGCGAGGACTGGTACTCGCGAATGCTGCTCGCCGCGCATCACCGCCCGCCGCCGTAGGGGCGTCCCGGTGAGCTTCGCAGGATATCCCCGGGTGTAGGGCGGACATCGTGCCGAGGGCGGAAGAACGGAGGGCGACATGAAGCATCCAGGTCAACCAAACGCGAGTCACCTCCGCGTACAGCGGACGCCCTCGAGGCCTCGGTGACACGCGCACGCGTGCATCCCGTCCTCGTGATGGGAGCCACCGGCCGGGTGGGGCGCGCGGTGGTCGCCCAACTGCTGGACGCGGGCGTGCCGGTGCGCGCGCTCACGCGCCGTCCGGCGACGGCGGGGCTGCCGGCCGCCGTCGAGGTCGTGGCGGGCGACCTCACCCTGCCCGAGTCGCTCGACGCCGGGCTGCAGGGCGTAGGTGCGGTCTTCCTCGTCTGGACCGCGCCGCTGGCCACCGCTCCTGCCGTCGTCGCGCGTCTCGCGTCGCACGCGCGGCGCGTGGTCTTTCTCTCCGCACCGTTCCGGACGCCGCACCCGTTCTTCCAGCAGCCGAACCCCCTGGCTGCCTTGCACGCCGAGGTCGAGCGCCTGATCGCGGCGACCGGACTGGCGTCGACGATCATCCGGCCGGGCATGTTCGCATCGAACACGCGACTCTGGTGGGCGTCCACGATCCGGGACGGCGACGTCGTCCGGTGGCCCTACGGCGCGGCCGAGACGGCACCGATCGACGAGCGGGACATCGCGGCCGTGGCGGCGCGTGCCCTGTGTGAGGATGGGCACACGGGAGGGGACTACGTCCTCACGGGGCCCGAGTCGCTGAGTCAGGCCGACCAGGTGAGCGCCATCGGGGCCGCAATCGGGCGACGGATCCGGTTCGACGAGCTGTCGCCGGAAGAGTTCCGGCGGGAGATGGCGGATCGCATGCCGGGTCCGGTCGCGGACATGCTGCTCGCTGCGTGGCGTGCGACGATCGGGCACCCTGCGTTCGTGACGTCGACCGTGGCCGACGTCGTCGGATCGCCGCCGCGCACCTTTCGCCAGTGGGTCGCCGATCACGCCGACGCGTTTCGGGGACCTCCAGCGAGTCACGAAGCATGAGCGGAAGGAAGGTGTTGCGCCACGTGAGGACTTCTGGATTCAGGTGAATCTCGCTGCGTCCGTGACCGACGCGGCCGCCGCGCGATGAAGCGGGAGGAGCGTGCGATGACGGCATCCGTCTTCGTTGGTACGAGCGTCGATGGTTTCATTGCGCGCCAGAACGGCGATCTCGATTGGCTGCCCGCGGGTGGCGGCGAACCACATGGGTACGACGAGTTCATGGGCACCGTCGACACGATAGTCATAGGTCGCAAGACGTTCGAGACGGTCCTGGCCTTCGAGACGTGGCCATACGGCGAGAAGCGGGTCGTGGTCCTGAGTAGCCACCCCGTCGACCTGGCGGCGGCGAGTGCCCGCGGGGGAATCGTCGAGCAGATGGGTGGCGAGCCGGCCGGGATCGTGTCGAACCTCACGGCTCGCGGCGCGCAGCACCTCTACGTGGACGGCGGCGTCACGATTCGACGATTCCTTCGGTCAGGGCTCATCCAGCGTCTTGTCATCACTCGTGTCCCCGTGCTGATTGGCGACGGGATTCCACTCTTCGGAAGCCTGCCGCGGGACATCCGACTTCGTCACGTCGTGACCCGGTCCTATCCAAGCGGCCTGGTTCAGACCGAGTACGAAGTGGGTGCCGCCTGACAAGGAAGCGGACGAGGCGTGGTTGCGCCAGTCGAGCGAACTGATCCGGCTGACCACATCGATTGGCTTCTCGGAGGCCGAGCCCGACCGATCTGGGGTCTCGGCGAGCGGCCCGACAAGAGGGATGTGGAACAATAGGCCCATGGCGGAGATCGAATCGCTGTTCGTCGGGAAGACGTTCGACGACTTCCTGTTCCGGCCGCAGCACAGCCCGGTGCGCACGCGCCGCGAGGTGTCCCTCGCCATGCCGCTCGTGGCCGGGCTCGACCTGGCCCTCCCCGTCCTCGGCGCGAACATGGACACCGTCGTCGGCGAGGAGATGGCGAAGACGCTCGCCCTCGAGGGCGGGATCGGCTTCCTGCACCGGAACACCTCGATCGCGGAGCAGGCCGCCCGCGTCCGCTACGTGAAGACGCGCCACTCGTACGTGATCGAGCGGCCGCTCTTCCTCGAGCGGACGGCCACGATCGCGGAGGCGCGGCAGGTCATCCGCAAGCCAGAACGCGAGCAGCTTCCTGATCGAGGAGACGAAGGGGAGCGAGCGGCTCGCCGGCATCCTGTCGCACCGCGACATGCCGCTCGACGCGGCCTCGGACGCGCGGCCGGTGTCGGACTTCATGACCCCGCGCCAGCGCCTGGTCACCCGCCCGCCCTCGGTGTCGCTCGAGGAGGCCGAGCGGGCCATGTTCGAGCACCGGATCGAGAAGCTGCCCCTCGTGGACGAGCAGGGGCGCGTGCGCGGCCTCGTCACCATGCGCGACCTCAAGCTCTACAAGCAGAAGCCGCACTCGACGAAGGACGCCCGCGGGCGGCTGCGGGTGGGGGCGGCGGTGGGAGCGACCGGCGACTTCCTGGAGCGAGCGCAGGCTCTCGTCGAGCGAGGAGGTGGACGTGCTCCTTCTCGACGTCGCCCACGCCGACTCCGAGGCGGTGGCCCACGCGGTGGCGGAGCTTCGGAAGAAGGTGCAGACGGTCCCGCTCGTCGGTGGGCAACGTGGCCACCGCGGAGGCGGCGCGGCGCCTCGCCGGGCTCGGGAGTGGACGCGATCAAGGTCGGCGTCGGCCCCGGGCGCGGCTGCCGCACGCGGCTCGAGACGGGGGCGGGCGTCCCGCAGCTGCAGGCCGTGCGCGAGGCGTACCTCGCGACGGAGGGCCGGGTGCCGATCATCGCCGACGGCGGAGTCCGGGACGACAAGGACCTCTTCCTCGCCATCGCCTGCGGCGCCTCGACGGTGATGCTCGGGAGCCTCCTCTCCGGCACCGACGAGGCGCCGGGGATGCTGGTGGAGGACCCTGCCACGCGGCAGAAGATGAAGCTCTACCGCGGCATGACGTCGCCCGAGGCGGTGGCGGACGGGGCCGAGGCCGACGAGCTGGCGGAGGCGCTGCGCACGCCGGCCGAGGGGCAGTCGGTGCGCGTGCCCTACGTGGGGAGCGTCGTCGGCATCCTCGCCCGGGTGCGCGGGCACCTGCAGTCGGCGGTCAGCTACGCCGGCGAGGCGAGCCTGCGCGCCGCCCACGAGAAGATCGCGCGCGAGCCGGGGCGGTACCTCGTCCCGCTCTCCGAGGCCTCGCGGCGCGAGTCGTTCGTGCGGTAGGGCCTAGAACCGGAGGCGAAGCGTCGCGAGCGCCTCGTCGTGGCGGATCTTACGTGACGCCGCATGGCCTCCTCCGGCGGTTTCTGGAAATGGGCTCCGCGAATGCTAGCATCGGAGGCACGAGCATTCCCGAGAGACCGGCCGGAGGGGCCCGTGTCGGCTTCGGGGAGGAGGCAGGGCCATGGGACGGTTTTTCGAGGACAACGCGGCGTCGATCGGGCGGACGCCGCTCGTGCGGATCAACAACCTGACGAAGGGCGCGCGGCGCGACCGTGCTCGCCAAGATCGAGGGGCGCAACCCCGCGTACTCGGTCAAGTGCCGGATCGGGGCGTCGATGGTGTGGGACGCGGAGAAGCGCGGGGCGCTGAAGCCCGGCAAGGCGATCCTGGAGGCGACGAGCGGGAACACCGGGATCGCCCTCGCCTTCGCCGCCGCCGCGCGCGGGTACGAGTGCGTGCTGACGATGCCGGAGACGATGAGCATGGAGCGGCGGAAGGTGCTCGTGGCGCTCGGGGCGAAGCTGGTGCTGACGCCGGGGGCCGTCGGGGATGAAGGGCGCGGTCGCGAAGTCGGAGGAGCTGGCGGCGGCCGAGCCCGGACCGCTACGTGATGATGAAGCAGTTCGAGAACCCGGCGAACCCGGACATCCACGAGCAGACGACCGGCCCCGAGATCTGGGACGACACGGACGGGGCGGTGGACGTGTTCGTGGGCGGGCGTGGGAACGGGGGGGACGATCACCGGGGTGAGCCGCTACATCAAGAAGACGAAGGGCAAGAGCGATCCTGAGCGTGGCGGTCGAGCCCGAGGTGTCGCCGCTCATCACCCAGACGCTGGCCGGCCAGCCGCTCGCCCCGGCGCCCCACAAGATCCAGGGGATCGGGGCGAACTTCGTGCCGAAGAACCTCGACCTCTCGATGGTGGACCGGGTGGAGCGGGTCTCGAACGAGGAGTCGATCGCGATGGCGCGGCGCCTGGCGCAGGAGGAGGGGATCCTGAGCGGGGTCTCGTGCGGGGCGGCGATGGCGGCCGCGCTGCGGCTGGCGCTTCGACCCGGCCTTCGCGGGCAAGACGATCGTGACGGTGCTGCCGGACTCGGGCGAGCGCTACCTGAGCGGCCCGCTCTACGAGGGGCTCTTCGCCGAGGTCGAGAAGATGGCGGCCTCGCCGGTGAAGCCGTGAGCACCGCGGCCGCGCTCCCCGCGCTCGTCGAGGGGATGCTCGCGAGCTACCGCCGGGACCCGAGGGCCCAGCACGTCAACCGCCGCTTCCTGCCCTCGCGCGACGAGATCCTGGAGATCGTGAAGCTCCTGCTGGAGCTCTTCTACCCGGGCTACTTCGGCCGGCAGGACCTGACCGACGAGAACCTCGCCTTCCACGTGGGCAACCTGCTCTCGACGCTGCGCGAGAAGGTGGAGCGGCAGGTGGAGACGTGCCTGTGCTTCGCCGCGGAGTGCGACGGGAGGCCCGCCCACCCGTGCGCCGAGGAGGCGCGGCGGACGACCGAGCGCTTCCTCGCGCGCCTGCCCGCGGTGCGGGACGCGCTGGTGCTCGACGTGCAGGCCGCCTACGACGGCGACCCCGCGGCGTCGAGCCTCGACGAGGTGATCCTCGCCTACCCGGGGATGCTGGCGGTGACCGTCCACCGCGTGGCCCACGAGCTCCAGGTGATGGGGGTGCCCCTCATGCCCCGCATCATGAGCGAGTGGGCCCACTCGCGGAGCGGCGCCGACATCCACCCCGGGGCGCGGATCGGGAAGAGCTTCTTCATCGACCACTCGACGGGCGTCGTGGTGGGGGAGACGACCACGATCGGCTCGAACGTGAAGCTCTACCAGGGCGTGACGCTCGGCGCCCTCTCCATCCCGCAGGGACGAGCGCGGGCGCGTCATCCGCGACACGAAGCGGCACCCCACCGTCGAGGACGGCGTGACGATCTACGCGAACGCGACCGTGCTCGGCGGTCGCACCGTGATCGGCGACCGACAGCGTGGTGGGCGGCTCGGTGTTCGTGACCGAGAGCGTGCCCCCCTCGACCCGCGTGGCCCTGCGCCCCCCGGAGATGACGGTCCGCGCCAAGGCCGACGCCGGCGACTTCGTCATCTGAGCTCCGGCCCGCACGGGCGGACCCTACGGGCGGACGCTGCGCGCCCGGTTGCGAGCGAGACGAGCGTCGACGTCCTGCCGGCAGGGCTCCGTCACGCAGAGCCCGCGGATGCGCCGCCCGTCGGCCGCCGTCAGCACGACCCTGGGGTTCTCGAAGAGGGCGTTGACGAGGGCGTTCTCGAGGATGGCGGGTGAGTCCGGGGCGGGCGGGCCGTCGAGCTCCTTCTCGCGCCCGTGCCACGCCGCTTCCCACCGGACGAAGCACTCTAGAAGCGGCGCCTTCACGCGCGCGGAGCCGTAGGTTCCGAGGATCTGCACGGCGTCGAAGGCGAGGCGCACATCGCTGGCGCGCAGGTGCGCGATCGCCGCGTTCTCGACGCTTGCGTTCCAGTGACGAGGTGCGAGCTGAACCCAGGGCGGGACCACGCACATGCGGGGCCCGGTGCGGTCGAAGTCGGGCTGCAGCCGCCCGAGGGCTGTCGGGGGATCGTATTCCAGGAAGTAGGAGATCGCAGCGGCCTCGAGCTCGCACGGCGGGTGGCGCTCGAGCTCGCCCCGCACGAACGGGGCGAGGGCGGCCGAGCCGAACCGCGCCACCAACCACATCGACGCGGCCCGCCGCCCGTCGGAGGAAGCTGCCTGGTAACGCTCGCGCAGCACGTCATCCAGCCCCGGAAGCGGCCCGTCGGCGAGCGACAGGAGCGTGTCGGGCGCCAGCCCGTGCGCCCCCGTTCGGATCTCCTCGAACAGGAGGGAGCGACCCTGCGCCGGGTCCGTCTCGATCATCCGCCGGAGGGCGATGTCGCCCGCGCCCGCGAGCCGCGAGTCTCCCGCCCACTTCTCGTACAGCGCGGCGAGGGCCGGATGGACCCACGGTCCGCCGACCGTCTCCCACCGGTACTCGAGGAGAACACGCTGCGTCGTCGCCGGGAGCGCCAGGAAGGCCTCCCGGGCCGCGGCCGGGTGCCCGGCGAGGAGCGCGCCGAGGCCGGTCTCGCACTCGGGGTCCGGCGGCTCCGACTGCGCCGCCAGCGCCGCGCCGAGCCCCTCGGCGGAGGCCCCGCGGCCGGCGATACGCTCGATCCAGCGTCGGGTGGCATCGCACTCGAGTGCCCTCCGACGGTCGAAGCGCTCGCCCACGCCCGCCGTGCCGTGCGAACCCTCGAGGAGCGAACGCAGCAGCGCCAGGTCCCGGACGAACCCGGCCGGGAGCCTCTCACCGGCATCGATGCGTGCCTCCATCGCCTCCACGATGTCGGCGCGGTGCGGCGAGGCGACGAGGCCGGCGGACACGTCGAATCGGCTCGAGCCGTCTCCCGCCCCGTAGTGGCTGACCAGCGCCAGCGCCGCCTCTCTCGTGCCGAGGTGCCGGAGGGTCAAGACGCCGTGGCGCAATCGTTCCGGGCGGCCGCTCTCGACGTCCGCGACGGCGCGCGCCGCCTCGGCGGCAGCCCAGTCCGGAGCCACGGGCTCGATGCGGAGCGCGACGGGTTTCGAGACCACCGGCGGGGCGGGGCGCCGCGAGTACCGCTCGAGGCGGCTCGACGAGACCACGAGGCGATAGTCACCCGGCCGCGTGAATCGCACCCACTCGTTGAGGTGCACGCGCAGCACGAAAGGACTGCCGTCGAGAGGATGCCAGCCCGAGAAGCCACCTCCGATGATGCCGACCGACGAGAAATACTCCGTCAGCGGATCGTCGGACCCCCCGGCGGGAGTGATCGCGTACCGCTCGATGCCCATCCGGCCGGATCGGTCGTACATTCCGGTCGAGAAGTAGTAGTCGGCGTCGGCCCGCCCGCGGAACTCGAGATCGAGAGGAATCAGCTCGCCAATGGCGTAGACCGACTTCCCGGCGGCCAGGCGCACCGTCAGCGATGCATCGCCCGGGACGAGCGGCGACGACTCGCCGCCGACAGGCACGGCCCCCGCCGCGGCAGCCGCGAAGGCGAGAAAGGCGTGGAAGGGGTGGAAGGGCGTCATCGGACAACGTGCCTCATCTCGAGGCGCCGCCCGTCAGCCTGGACGAGGACGACCGGCTCCGCCCCCGAGGAGCGCTGGGCCGAGATCCACTCGGCCAGGGCGTCGGCACCGGAGAACGCGAGGCCGCCGGCGGTGACGTCGCCGGTGACCCGGACCGCTACCTCGATGCGGTCCTCCTCGTGCTCGAGGGCGTGTTCGGCGCCCGGGAGTCGGACCGGCGCTCCGACGATGACGGGAGTCGCCACCATGAAGATGATGAGGAGCACGATCATCACGTCGGCCATCGGCGTGACGTTGATTTCGGCGATCGCCCCGTTCCGCGGCAGGCCCACGCTCATCGCCATGGCGGCCCCCTTCCATCAGGTTCGACACCGTCGGGTGGCGGCGAGTTCCGGTGGCCGGCGATCGCCCCGTAGCGGGCGATTCAACGTACCGTGGCCACGAGGGGCCGGCCCGGCGACGCCCGGTGAGGGAGGTCACTCCGTCGGACGGGTCCGACGGCCGAGGGCGCGCTCGAGCCCCTGTACCACCTTCGGCAGGTCTCGCCCGAAAGCGGCGTCGTACGCTTCGGCCGTCGCGACGCCCCTCCGCACGCCCGCCGGCGGGTCGGGCTTCTTGACGATCGCGGCGGCGCCTTCCTCGAGCGCCTGGATCGCGTCCTCGAGCGTGCCCTTGCGCGTGAAGAAGGCCACCGGGATGCCCGGAAAGCTCTCGGTCAACTGACGGGCGAGCACGAAACCGCCCTCCGGGGACTGTCTCAGCCGCACGAGGACGCCGAGCAGGTCGGCCCTCGCCTCGAGAAAGCGCGACCAGGCCCGCCCCAGCTCCGCCCTCTCCTCTGGGGTGTTGGGCTCGCCTCGCGGGAAGTAGAGATCCAGCGCAACACGTCGGGAGCATCCCGTCCCTGCCTCCGCAGGTCCTCGAGCGCCGCCTCTAGCGACGTCCCGGCGCCCACCAGGAAGCGCCCCTCGAGGTAGCGACGGAAGCGACGGATCTCCTCCGGGTCGTCGTCGATGAAGCACACCGCGGAACGGTTCACAGGATTCTCCTCTGGCACTCATGCTAGCCAGTCGCCACGCGCTCGACCGTCGCGTACGCGCGGGCGATCTTCTCGCGGTAGCGCTCGACGCTGTACTCGCGCTCGATGAGCTCTCGCCCGCGGCGGGCGCGGGCGGCCGCGTCTTCCGGCCGGTCGAGGGCCGCCCGGATCCCCGACGCGAGGCCCGGGGCGGTGGGATCGACGAGGAACGCCGTCCCGTCGTCGAGGAGCTGGGTGTGACTGGGGATGCGGGTGGCCACGAGGGGCCGGCCCGAGGCCAGGTACGTGAAGATCTTGAACGGCGTGTTCTGGCCCTTCGCGCGCGGCGAGGCGAGGACGTCGGCCACGGCGAGGAAGGCCGGCAGATCCGAAGGCGGCCGCTGGCCCGAGAAAAGGCAGCGCTCACCGACGCCCCGCGCCCGCGTCTCGGCCTTCATGCGGGCGACGTCGTCGGGGCCGCCGCCCATCAGCAGCAGCTGGACGTGCGGGACGAGGGCGAGAGCGTCGAGCAGGAGCTCGACCCCCTGGTAGGGCTCGAAGTTGCCCGAGTAGAGGACGACCGGCCAGGGGCCGAGGGTCAGATCGCGCCGCAATGTGTCGACGGCCTCCGGCGACGGTGACGTCCGCGGGTCCACGAGCGGCGGGTCCTCGACCTGGAAGACGGGCAGCTGTGGCGCCCGGGCCCTCACGCCGTCCGTGAGGCTGCCGCAAACGGTGACGGCCACCGCCGAGTGCCGGAGCGCGTGGCGCTCGAGCGCCTCGGCGAGCCACAGGACCGGCCCTCGGGTCGCAAAACCGGAGTAGCGGAGCTGGTCGGGGATCGACGAGTCCACGTCCATCACCAGGGGCACGCCGAAGAGCCGCGCGAACGGCGCGATCAGGTGCGCCGCCTCCTCGACGGCGTGCACGACGTCGTACCGGCCGAATGCCAGCCGCCACACGGCCTCGGCGAGGAACGGCACGTCGAGCGCCATCTTGGCGAGCGATGGCCCGGCCTTCACGCGCCCCACCGGCAGCCACGGGCTGCGCAGGTGCCGAACGCCCTCGGCGGGCGCCCGCTCCCCCTGCGGGAACGTCAGCAGGTCCACCTGGTGGCCGAGCCCGGCCAGGGCCCGCGTCATGTGCAGCACCGCGAGGGGCGTGCCCCGGACTTCGAAGAACGGCTGGGGGGCGAGGAACAGGATGCGGAGTCGTCGGTCGGCCATTCTCGGACCGTAGGATACGGCACGAGGCCCACGGGCCGGGCACGACCCGGACCTCGCGGCTAGCCGTTGGCATGCGCCGAGAGCCCTCCGGGGCGGTTGTTTCGCTATACTCCGGCAGCATTTCCGGGAGCTGATGGATGCCGCTGGGCCCTGGCGCGAAGCTCGGGCCGTACGAGATCCTGGCCCCGCTCGGCGCGGGCGGGATGGGCGAAGTCTACGTCGCGCGCGATTCGCGACTCTCGCGCGACGTCGCGATCAAGGTGCTGCCGCCCGGGTTCTCGAGCGACCCGGAGCGCCTCGCGCCGCTTCGAGCAGGAGGCGCGGGCCGCCGGCGCCCTGAACCACCCGAACATCCTCGTGGTTCACGACGCCGGTCATCATGAGGGCTCCCCGTACGTCGTGTCGGAGCGGCTCGAAGGCCAGACGCTCCGCGAGCGCGCGGCGGGCGGCGCCCTGCCTCTGCGCAAGGCCGTCGAGATCGGCGCGCAGATCGCGCGCGGGCTGGCGGCGGCCCACGAGAAGGGCATCGTCCACCGCGACCTGAAGCCCGAGAACGTATTCGTCACGAGCGACGGGCAGGTCAAGATCCTCGACTTCGGCCTCGCCAAGCTGACGCAGACGGAGACCGGCGCGGAGAGCCAGTCGCCCACCGAGGCCCGCGGCACCGACGCCGGCGCCGTTCTCGGCACGATCGGCTACATGTCGCCCGAGCAGGTGCGCGGCGCCCCGGTGGACCACCGCTCCGACATTTTCTCGCTCGGCGCGATCCTGTACGAGCTTCTCTCCGGACGGCGCGCCTTCCGGAAGGAGACGTCCGCCGAGACGATGACGGCCATCCTGCGCGAGGACCCGCCCGACCTGGCGGAGACCGACAAGGCACTCCCGCCGGCCCTCGAGCGCATCGTCGCCCACTGCCTCGAGAAGAGCCCGCAGGAGCGATTCGCCTCGGCGCGCGACCTGGCGTTCGACCTGGAGTCGCTGTCCGACAAATCGGACGCCACGAGATCGGAGCTGCGCCCCCGCGGCGCGGCCGGTGGCGGCAGACGCGCGCTCGTCGCCGCAGGCTGGCTCGCCTCGGTCGCGGCGGCGGCGACGGCGGCGTTCTGGCTCGGCCAGCATGGCCGCGCGCCGCCGCAGCCGAGCTACGCGCCGCTCACGTACGGGCACGGGTTCGTGTCGTCGGCGCGGTTCTCGCCCGACGGCGCGTCGGTCCTCTACTCGGCTGGCTGGGATGGGGCGCCGTCGCGTCTCTTCTCCATGCGGCTCGACCTGCAGCTCGAGCAGCCGCTGGGCTTCGACGGCGAGCTGATCGGGACGGCGGCGGGCGAGGTCGCCTACGTCCGCGAAGGCGGAACGCTCGTTCGCGCGCCGCTCACCGGCGGCGCGGCTCGCGAAGTGGCGAAGAACGTGCTCCTCGCCGACTGGTCGAAGGACGGGTCCCGCTTCGCCATCACGCGCAAGTCGGTCGCCAGGGAAGCGCTCGAATACCCGATCGGTCGACAGCTCCACGAAACGGTGGGCACGTTCCAGGGGATCAGCGTTTCGCACGACGGCCAGCGCGTGGCGTACGTGGAGAATACCGGTTACGGGGCCGGCGGAGGGCGCATCGGGATCGCTGGACCAGCAGGCGTCAAGGTGCTGTTCACGGGCTTGAACGCGGGCGCGATCACGAGTGTCGCCTGGTCGCCGGACGGAGGCGAAGCGTGGTTTACGCTCGCCAACCCCGCCCAGCGTGGCATTCACGCCGTCTCCCTGGGCGGCCGTCTCCGGACGCTGGTCCGAACCCCTCACGTCCCGGTGCTGCATCAGGTCTCGCCGGACGGCCGCGTCCTGCTGAGCTTCGGTCAGTCCCGCCGCCGGGTGGCCGGCCTCGGTCCAGGCCAAAGCGTCGAACGCGATCTGACGGTCCGTGGCAGCTCGCAGTGCTGGGACATTGCGCCGGACGGCAAACGCTACCTCGTCATTGGCATCGTGGACGGCCAGACGCCGTCGGCGTTCCTCGGGAGCATGGAAGGCTCGCCACCCGTCCGCCTCGGCTACGGCCTGCCCAACGCCCTCTCGCCCGACGGGTCGCTCGTGCTGGCTTGGAAGAGCTCGCCGGAGGGCGGGCAGCCTGGTCTCGTCCTGCTTCCGACGGGCGCGGGAGAGCCCCGGGAGATTCCTCGGGGTACGGTCACGTCGTACCTCGACGTGCGCTTCCTGCCGGACGGGCGTCGGCTCCTGATCAGCGGCGCGGAGCAGGGAAAGCCGCGGCGGCTTTTCGTTCAGGAGCTGCCGGATGGGCTGCCGGCGCCGATCACACCCGAAGGTGTCTTCACGGAGTATCCGTTTTCCACGCCCGATGGAGCGTGGGTGCCGGCGGGAAGTGACTTCGCCGCGGCTGCCTTCGAGCTCTATCCGGTGGCCGGGGGCCAGCCGCGGCCGATCCCAGGCCTCGTTGCCGGCGACCAGCCGATACGTTTCACGCCCGACGGCCGCCGGCTCTTCGTTCGCTACGACCACAGAGACTGGACTTCGGCGAGGATCGCTCTCGTCGACGTCGCCACGGGCCGAAGGCAGCCCTGGAAGGTGCTCAGGCCAGCCGAACCGGCCGGGGTGACCGAGATCAGCTATGTCTATCCCGCTCCCGACGGGCGGGCATACGTCTACAACTACGAGCGCGAGCTACGGGACTTGTTCCTGGCCACGAACTTGAAGTGACGCCGTCGCGGTCCCCTATTCCGCGCGCGGCTCGCGGTGTCGGTCGACCCAGGCGGCCAGCCCCAGGAGAACGACCGTCCCGATCGCGCCCACCCAGCCCACGGCCTCGATGCTGGGCGGGGGCGGGCTCGTGAGGTTCGCGGCGTAGATCAGCAGCAGCAGGGCGGCGAGGCCGGCGAAGCCCCAGCGGCCGACGCGGTCGCGAGCGCGCGTGGCCGACAGCGCGAGCCACAGCCCGGCCGCGAACATCAGCAGCTCGACGACGAGCGTGGCCGGCAGCGAGTTCCAGAGGCCGAGCCCCAGCCGCGGTCCGCCGGGCCAGAGGGGCATGTCCGGCCGATGGCTCACGAAGTCGAGCACCCAGTGGCCCACGGCCAGCGCGGCGAGCACGAGGGCGTCCTGGGGACGGCGCTTGCGCCAGAAGTGGAGGGCGCCGAAGGCCGCGGCCCAGGCCGCCACGGTCAGGAGGCTGTGGGAGACGGGGTAGCTGTCGAACCGCAAGGGCGTGACGGCGGTGTCCCCGGGCGCGATCGTCGCGTGCTCGACGCCGGCCAGCAGGAGGATCGGCCAGAGGACGTCGGGCAGCTGCGCTGCCGCGAAGAGGGTGCCGAGCGAGGCGCGCGGCGCGAGCCGCTTCGCCGCGTAGGCCGTGGCGACGTGACCGATGAACATGGGGGACCTTCAGTGGCTCAGGAAGCGCTCGGCGTCGATCGCGGCCATGCACCCGCTGCCCGCGGCGGTGACGGCCTGGCGGTAGCGGTGGTCGGCCACGTCGCCGGCGGCGAAGACGCCGGGGACACTCGTCGCGGTCGTGCCGTCGTGGACGAGCAGGTAGCCCTGCTCGTCCATCTCGAGCTGGCCCGCGAAGACGGCGGTGTTCGGAACGTGGCCGATCGCCATGAAGATCCCGCCGCAGGGGACCTCCCTCGTCTCGCCGGTCTTGACGTTCTTCACGAGCGCCCCGGTGACGCCCTGGCCGGGGCCTCCGAGGATCTTCTCGATCACGCTGTCCAGGAGCCAGGCGATCTTCGGGTTGGCCTTCGCCCGGGTCTGCATGGCCTTGCTCGCCCGAAGCTCGGCGCGGCGGTGCACGACCGTCACCTTCGAGGCGAACTTGCTGAGGAACGTCGCCTCCTCCATGGCGGTGTCGCCTCCGCCCACGACGAGCACCTCCTTGCCCTTGTAGAAGAACCCGTCGCAGGTGGCGCAGGCGGAGACGCCGCCGATCTTCGTGCGGAATTCCAGCTCCTCGGGCAGGTTCAGCCACTTCGCCCGGGCGCCGGTCGCCACGATCACGGTGTCGGCCGTGATCCCGCCCTCCGCCAGGGACAGCTTGAACGGCCGCTCCTTGAAGGCCGCCGCCTTCAGCTCCCCGGTCGCGAACTCAGTGCCGAACCGCTCGGCTTGCTTCCGCATGCGGTCCATGAGCTCGGGGCCCATGATCCCCTCGGCGAAGCCGGGGTAGTTGTCGACGTCGGTGGTGAGCATCAGCTGGCCGCCGGGGACGTCGGTCGGGTCGTCCCCGCCCCCGCCCTCGACCACGAGCGGCTGGAGCTCGGCGCGCGAGGCGTAGAGGCGGCCGTGAGGCCGGCGGGACCGGAGCCGAGGATGACGACGCGATAGTGGCTCTTGCTGGGCATGAGGGGTCGCTCCGTTGTCGCTGAACGGCCCAGTATAATCCGGGGATGTCCGACGCGCCCTCCATCGACGTCCTGCTCGCCACCCTCAACGCGACCGAGGTCGGCAGCCTGGACGCCATCGCCGAGAAGGTCCAGCAGGTCCGGCGGGGACTCGAGTCCCTCGGGCAGGCGGAGCTGGCGGGGGCGGCGTCGGGGGCGGAGGCGGCGCTGCGGCGCGGGGACGTGACGGAGTGGAAACGCGCCCGCGCCTTCCTGCAGAGCAAGATCGGGCACCTGCGGTAGCCTGAGTCCTTCGGCCGCCGGGGTGCGTCAGAAGGGCGGCGGGATCTGCCCGCGAGAAGGAGAGCATGTCTCGAACCGACATCGACGTCGCGAAGCTGAACGAGGCCGTCCGCGAGGAGGCCCTCCTGGTGCAGGCCGCGGTGGACGAGGTGCGCAAGGTCATCGTCGGCCAGAAGCCGCTCGTCGAGCGCATGATGGTGGCGCTCCTCTGCCGCGGCCACCTGCTGGTCGAGGGCGTGCCCGGCCTGGCCAAGACCCTCGCCGTGAAGACGCTGGGCCAGGTGCTGGACCTGCAGTTCGCCCGCATCCAGTTCACGCCCGACCTCCTGCCCGCCGACCTCGTGGGGACGCTCGTCTTCCAGCAGAAGACGGGCGAGTTCGTGGCGCGCAAGGGCCCGGTCTTCACGAACCTCCTGCTGGCCGACGAGATCAACCGCGCCCCCGCCAAGGTGCAGTCGGCCCTCCTCGAGTCGATGCAGGAGCGGCAGGTCACCCTCGGCGACGCCACCCACCCGCTGCCCGACCCCTTCCTCGTGTTCGCCACGCAGAACCCGATCGAGCAGGAGGGCACCTACCCGCTGCCCGAGGCGCAGGTGGACCGCTTCCTGCTCAAGGCGAAGGTGGACTACCCGACGAAGGCGGAGGAGCGGCAGATCCTCGACCGGATGATCTCGGGCGAGGCCCCGCGCGTCTCCCGCGTCCTCTCCGGCGACGCGGTGCGGCAGCTCGCCCGCCGCGTCCGCGAGGTCTACATGGACGAGCGGCTGCGGGACTACATGGTGGCCCTCGTGGCCGCCACGCCGCCGCCCCCGCGAGGTGGGGCTCGTGGACCTCGCCCCCCTCATCGCCTACGGCGCCTCCCCTCGCGCGACCCTCGCCTTCTCGGAGGCCTCGCGGGCGGTGGCCTTCCTGCGCGGCCGCGGCTACGTGGTGCCCGAGGACGTGAAGGAGATCGCCAAGGACGTCCTGCGCCACCGCATCCTCCTCACCTACGAGGCGGAGGCCGAGAACGTCACGAGCGACACCGTCGTCGACCGGATACTGGAGCGGGTGGAGGTTCCGTGATGTCATCCCGAGGGACTTCGGCTGGCCGGGTCCCGAGGGATCTGCCGGGGTTGCGGATCCCTCGTCGCCCGACTCGAACGGTGCTCCTCGGGAAGACAGGGCGCTGAATGCTCGACCGGGAGACCCTCCGGAAGATCCGCCGGATCCAGATCCGGACGAAGGTGATCCTCGAGTCCGGGATCGGCGGGGCGTACCACGCCGTGTTCAAGGGCCGCGGCATGGAGTTCGCGGAGGTGCGCGAGTACGCGCCCGGCGACGAGGTGCGCACGATCGACTGGAACGTCACCGCCCGCATGGGCGCGCCCTACGTCAAGAAGTTCGTCGAGGAGCGCGATCTCACGCTGCTCCTCGTGGTGGACGTGTCGGGCTCGCAGCAGTTCGGCTCGCAGTACCTGCTGAAGCGCGACTACGCGGCGGAGCTCGCCGCGGTGCTCGCCTTCTCGGCCGTCGCCAACCACGACCGGGTGGGGGCGGTGCTCTTCTCCGACCGGATCGAGGGCTACGTGGCCCCGGGGCGCGGCCGCGACCACGCGCTGCGGATCGTGCGCGACCTGCTCGCGCGCGAGCCTCTCGGCCGCGGCACCGACCTCGCGGGGGCCCTGCGCTTCGCCCAGCGCGTCCTGCGCCGCCGCGGGATCGTGGCCCTCATCTCCGACTTCCAGGCCGACGGCTACGAGAAGGCCCTCGGCGCGCTGCGCCGGCGCCACGACGTCGTGGCCCTGCACCTGCGCGACCCGCGGGAAGCCGACGTGGCCGCGGCCGGCCTCGTGGCCTTCGCCGACCCGGAGACGGGGGAGCGGGTGGTGGCCGACACCTCGCGGCCCGAGGTCCGCCGCGCGCTCCGCGGCCCCGGGTTCGAGGCCTCGCGCGCCGTCTTCAAGAAGACGCGGGTGGACGCGCTCGCACTCAGCACGGGCGAGTCGTACGAGCGGCCGCTCTCCGGGTTCTTCAAGTCCCGGGAGAGGAGGCGGTAGAGTGCTGGCGCTCGCGTTGCTCCTCGCCGGGGCCACCGCCGCCCCATCCCCGGCGCCCGCCGAGGCGTCTCCCGCTCCCCCTCCGGTCGCCGTGAAGGCGACCGCGAGCAAGGCCGAGGTCACGGTGGGCGAGACGTTCACGGTCGAGCTCAAGGCCACCGGTCCCGCGGGGACGACGTACACGTTCGCCGGCGAGGCCGCGAGCGACGCCTTCGAGCTGCGCACGCCGCCGGCGCCGGCGGGCGCCTCGCCCGCGCCCGAGCCGGGCACGCACCGCTACGAGGCGGCCGTCTTCGCGCTCGGCGAGGCACAGGTCCCGCCGATCCCGGTGCGCTACCGCCTGCCCGACGGGACGGAGGGCGAGGCGTCGTCGGCGCCGGTCTCGCTGAAGGTCGTCTCGCTGCTGCCGAAGGACGCGCAGCAGCAGAAGCTGGCCGACATCCGCGGCCCGCAGCCGGTCGGGATCGGTCGCGCCTTCTGGGTCGCCCTCGCCGTCGCCGTCGCCCTGCTGGCCGCCATCGTCGCCTGGCTCGTCCGCCGCCGGCGGAGAGCGGAAGTCCCCGGCGCGGCGCCCGTCCCGGAGCTGCCGCCCGACGCCGAGGCCCTCCGTGCGCTCGAGGCTCTCGGGGCGTCGGGTCTCCTGGCGCGCGGCGAGTACCGCCCCTTCTACATCGCCCTCGCCGCGGTGGCGAAGCGCTACCTGGAGCGACGTCTCGGTGCCCCCATCCTCGAGATGACGACCGCGGAGACGCTCGCGTTCCTGCGCGGCCAGCCCCACGGCGGCGACCTGCTGCCGGTGGTGCGCGACCTCGCCGAGGCGGCCGATCGGATCAAGTTCGCGAAAGGCCAGGGCCTCGCGCCGGAGGCCGAGCGTCACCTCGCCGCGGTGCGGGCACTCGTTCCCGCGCTCGAGGCGCGGTTGCGAGCGGCGGCGGACGCCGCCGCGGAAGGGAAGGCGGCCTGATGGACTGGGCCGGGTTCCGCTTCCAGGACGCCGCGTGGCTCTGGGCCGCGCTCGCGGCCCCGCTCGTCCTCCTGGCGGCGTGGCTCCGCGAGCGGGACGACCGTGCCCGGGCGGTGGTCTTCCCGGGGGCGTCGCGCCTGGGGCGGCTGCGGCCGGGCTGGCGCGTGCGCCTGCGTCACCTCCCGATCGCGCTCGCGGCGCTCGGCCTTGCGGCCGGGGCCGTGGCCCTGGCGCGCCCCCAGCACGGTACCTTGCGCGAGGACGTCACCACGCAGGGTGTCGACATCGTCGTCGCCCTCGACGTGTCGGGCACGATGGCGGCCGAGGACTTCCAGCCCCGGAACCGCCTCGAGGTGGCGAAGGAGGTGGTGGGGGAGTTCGTGAAGCGCCGGTCGAGCGACCGCGTCGGCCTCGTGGTCTTCGCCGGCCGGAGCCTCACCAAGTCCCCGCCCACCACCGACACCGCCGTCCTCCTCCGCCAGCTCGACGACGTGCGGCTCGACATGCTCCCCGACGGCACGGCCATCGGCAGCGGCCTCGCCACCGCGCTCACGCGCCTGCGCCGTTCCCAGGCGAAGAGCCGGGTGATCGTGCTCGTGACCGACGGCGACAACAACGCCGGCGAGATCGACCCCGCCACCGCGGCGGACATGGCGAAGGCCATGGAGGTGCGCGTCTACACGATCCTCGTCGGACGGGGGGGCCGCGTGCCGATGCCCGTCCGCACCCGCGATCCGTTCACGGGCGCGGTCGTGACCCAGACGGTCATGGCCGACGTGAAGGTCAACCCCGACCTCCTGCAGCGGATCGCCGAGAGGACGGGGGGCGAGTTCTTCCGCGCCGAGGACTCCGGCGCCCTGCGCGAGATCTTCGAGCGCGTCGACCGGCTCGAGAAGTCCGAGATCAAGATGGCGGCCTACCGCCGCTACCGCGAGCTCTTCCCGCCCGTCGTCGCGCTGGCGGCGGCGCTCCTCGCCGCGGCCGGGCTTCTGTGGGCCTCGGGGCTGCGGGTGGTCCCGGCATGAGGGAAGGCACGTGATCTTCGCCTCGCCGGCATGGCTCCTCGGCCTCGTCGCGCTGCCGCTCCTGGCCGGCCTCGAGGTGTCGCTCGCCCGCCGCGACGGGGACCGCCTGTCGCGCCTCGTGTCCCGCCCGCTGTGGGACCGCGTCGTCCGACGGCCGGCCGAGCGCTGGCGCTTCCTGCGGCTCGCGTTCCTGCTCCTCGGGGCGGCCGGCGTCGTCGTGGCTCTCGCGCGTCCCGCAGTGGGGCATCGTGCGCGAGAAGGTCGAGCGCGAGGGTGTCGACGTGGTGCTCGTCCTCGACACTTCGGGCTCGATGGCCACCGCGGACGTGGCGCCGAGCCGCTTCTTCCTCGCCCGCCAGGCCCTGCTGCAGCTCGTCGGCGCGCCTCGAGGGCGACCGCTTCGCGCTCGTGGCCTTCGAGGGCGAGGCGTACCCGCTCGTCCCGCTCACCCTCGACGCCGACGCGCTCGGTCTCTTCCTCGAGACGGTCGAGCCGGGGATCGTGCCCGCGCCCGGCACGTCGCTCGGCGTCGGGCTCGCCAAGGGGCTCGAGGCGTTCGTGGACAAGGAGCGCCGGAACAAGGTGATGGTCCTCGTCTCCGACGGCGAGGACCTGGAGGGCGAGGTCGAGGAGGCGGTGCGGCGCGCGAAGGAGGCGGGCGTCGTCGTCCACGCGGTGGGCGTCGGGACCGAGGCCGGCCAGCCGGTGCCGGAAGTGGACGCCGACGGGCGCGTCACCGGCTACAAGCGCGACGAGAGCCGGCGGGGCCGTCGTGTCGAGGCTGAACCTGGCGACGCTCGAGGCGATCGCGCGGGGCACGGGCGGGAAGGCCTTCCGCATCACCCCCGCGGACACGAGCCTGTCGGAGCGCTCGCGGCCGCGATCGAGGGCCTGGAGCAGGAAGGCCCTCGCCCGCGAGTACTCCTACCGCCGCAAGGAGCGCTTCCAGGCGCCGCTCGCCTTCGGCCTCGCGTGCGTGGCCCTCGGCCTCCTGCTGCCCCCGCCGCCGCTCCGGCGGGCGGCGGCGCGGTGCGATCGAGGACGCCTCTCGCAAGGCGGCGATGCTGCTGCTGGCCTGGGGCCTCGCCGCCCCTGCGCGGGCCCAGGCCCCGGCGCCCCCCGGAGCGGCGAGCCCCGCGCCGGCCGCCGCCGCCGCCGAGCCTGCGCGCCGCTCCGGCACCGTCCTCGACGAGCTGCTGCTCCGGCCCCGGCGCGCGACCGAGGAGGGCCGCGGCGAGTACGGCCGCGGCAGCCACCCCCAGGCGCTCTCGGCCTTCGAGCGCGCGGCCGCGGCGCGGCCGCAGGACCCCGCCGTCCGCTTCAACGTGGCCGACGGCCTCTACAAGAACGGCAAGTACGACGAGGCGGCGGCGCTCTTCCGGGCTCTCGGCGCCGACGCCGGCTCGACGGTGGCGCCTGCCGTCGCGCTACAACCTGGGCAACAGCCTCTACCAGAAGCAGGACTACCAGGGGGCGATCCAGGCCTACCGCGACGCGTTGCGCCTCGCACCGGGCGACGCGGACACGCGCCGCAATCTCGAGCTGGCGCTCCGGGCGCGGAAGGAGCAGGAGGAGCAGCAGAAGCGGCAGCAACAGGACCAGAAGGACCAGAAGAAAGACCAGAAGGACCAGACGGGTCAGTCGGACCAGCAACGACAGCAGAAGCAGCAGAGCCAGCAGGGCCAGGACAAGAAGCAGCCGCCGCCGCCGAGTCAGCAGAGCCAGCGACCGCAGACCGCGCAGGAGCGGGCCGACCAGCGCTTCCGGCAGGAGGCCGGGATGCCGCAGGAGCGGGCCATGCAGCTCCTCGACGCCCTGCAGCAGAACGAGAAGGCCGAGCAGAAGAAGCTCCTGGCCCTGAAGCGCGGCCAGAAGAAGAAGGGGAGGGACTGGTGAGGACGGGTGTCGGCCCGGCGGGGTGCGGGGTGGTGGCCGCGATCCTGCTGCTCGCACCCGCCGGGGCACGGGCCTCGTTCACCCTGCGCTCCGAGGTGGACGCGCGGAAGGTCGGCGTCGAGGACCAGGTCCAGCTGACCATCACCGTCGAGGGCAGCGGCGCGCCCGACGAGATCCCGCTGCCCGCGCTCACCAACCTCGAGGTGGTGGGCGGGCCGTACCAGTCCACCCAGGTCTCGATCGTGAACGGTCGCATGTCGCAGTCCCGGAGCTACACCTACGCGCTGCAGCCGCGCGCGAGTGGGGAAGGCGGAGGTGGGGGCGCGTGAGGGCCGGCGACCAGGTGGCCCCGGCGATCCCGATCGAGGTCGTGGCCGGGAGCGCCGCCCGCGCCAGCGCGCGGCAGGACCCGTTCGGCTGGACCCGTTCGGCGACCCGTTCGAGGAGATGTTCGGCCGGCGGCGCGGGCGGGCCGCGGCGCCGAAGGTCCTCGTCGAGGCGACACCCTCGCGCACCCGCCTGCGCGTCGGCGAGCCGCTCGTGCTCACGTACTCGCTCGACACGCAGACCTCGGTCACCGATCTTCAGTTCAAGGAGGCCCCGCAGTTCACCGGCTTCTGGGTCGAGGACCTCGAGCGACCGACCGGCCTCGCCCTCGGGCGAGGCGGTCACGGTCGAGGGCGAGAGCTACCGCCGCTTCCCCATCCTGCGCAAGCTCCTCTTCCCGACGAAGGCGGGTACGCTGACCCTGCCGCGCCGCCACCTTCCGCATCGGCCTCGCGCGCCAGGGCTTCTTCGACGCGGGCGGAGTCGTGGAGCGCGCGACGAAGCCCGTGACGGTCACGGTCGACCCGCTGCCGGACGCGGCCGGCTTCTCGGGCGCGGTGGGCCGCTTCGCACCTCGGCCAGCCCTCGACCGCGCCGTCGTGCCGCTCGGCGAGGCGGCGACGCTCCGCTTCCGCGTCGAGGGCACCGGCAACCTGAAGTGGATCGACCGCGCGCCGGAGGTGGCCGTCGCCCGGAGCGAAGGTGTTTCCCGCCCCAGGCGAAGAGCGACCTGCGCGCGACCGACGCGGGCATCGCGGGCTCGCGCACGTGGGAGTTCGTGGTGGTGCCCGAGACGGGGGGCACGGTCGAGGTGCCGGCCCTCGCGTTCTCGTACTTCGACCCGTCGGCCGGGCGGATCGTGACGGCCGAGACGGCGCCGCTCGCCCTCCGGGTCGAGGGCGGGACGGTGGCGGCGGGCCTGCCCGTACCGCCCCCCGCGGCCCGCGCCGGAGGCGCCCTGCCGCTCCGATCCGACCTCGATCTCCGCCCCGCCGCCGGGCTCGCGCCGTCCGGCCGGACCGTGGCCCTCGCCGCGGGCCTCGCTCTCCTGCTGCACGCCGGCCTCCTGGGAACGAGCCGGCTCCGAGGGCGCTCGCGGGGCGATGCCTTGCGCTCGGCCTCGCCCCGCTCCAGTGCGCGCCGCCCTCCGGGACCTCGAGCGGGCGGGGGCGGAGGCCGATGAGCAAGGAGCAGGCCGCGTCGCTCGTCGAGAAGGCGCTGCACGAGGCCTTCGGCGAGATCCCGGACGACGACGAGAGCGAGCGGCGCGGGCCGTGCGGTCGCTGCTCGACGACGCGCGCTTCGTCCGCTACGCGCCCCAGCTCGGGGAGTACCGGGACAAGGTCGAGGACCTCGCCGCGCGGGCGGCGGAAACGGTGAGGAGGTTCGCGTGAGGCCTGCGCCCGGGAGTCGGCAGGCCATTCGGCGGGGGCTCGCCCTCGCCGTGCTCGCGATCGCAGCCGCCGGCCCGGCCCTCACCGCCCCGGCCGACGACCGGTTCCGCGAGGCGAACGACCTCGTGCGGTCGGGCGACTACCCGAAGGCCATCGCCCTCTACGGCGAGCTGGCGGCGTCCGGGCAGGAGAGCGCTTCGCTCTACTGGAACTGGGCGCAGGCCGCGACCGCCCGCGGGGGCGCAGGGCGAGGCGCTGTGGGCACTCCTCCGTGCCCGGGAGCTGGATCCCGGCGACCGCGCCGTGGTGCGCGACGTGGAGCGGCTGCGCGAGGCGCTGAACCTCGACCGCGCCGAGATCGCGCCCGAGCCGCTCGCCGCCGCCGGGCGGATCGCCCGGCGCTTCCGGCTCGACCTCGTCGCGCTCGCCCTCCTCGCCGTCTCCGTGACCGCCCACGGCCTGGCCCGGGTCGGCTACCGGGCGGCGGCGAACGACGGCCTGGGCCGCTCTCGTCCTCGGCCTCCTGGCCGCCGCCGTCCCGGTCGCCGCGTCCTTCGCGCGCCCGACGGCCGCCGTCGTGCGCCGGGGGGCCCCGCTGCTCGACGCCGCCTCGCCGACGGCGGAGGCGACCGGCTCCCTCCGCGAGGGCGAGGTCGTCCCGGTCCTCGAGACGAGCGGCGCCTGGCTGCGCGTCGAGGACAACGCCGGTGCCCGA
This sequence comes from uncultured Acidobacteriota bacterium, assembly GCA_963697835.1. Taxonomy (GTDB): domain Bacteria; phylum Acidobacteriota; class Vicinamibacteria; order Fen-336; family Fen-336; genus DATBSL01. Next base: position 646,247 of record CAVOPG010000007.1, read on the forward strand.
GGCTGGGCCCACGCTGCCGACGTGAGACGGCTGGACGGGCCGCCCGCGCACGACTGAGCCGCGCTACTCAGTCGACCCTCCATCCTCTTGAACGCCGGAGCCTTGCCGCCTCAGGCGCCGCTCACCGGATGCTCCGAGAACCTCCATGCAACTGAATCCGGGAACCTCCGTAACTGCTGGCAAGCCCGGGGGAAATCTGAGGAGGGGACGATGGCGGAGACGCTGGCCATTCACGGGATGCGACCGGGGGCGCCGCTACCGAGCCTGAGGCAGCTCGTGGAAGACTACGAGCGGAGGCTGATCCTGGCGGCGCTCGGGAGGGCGCGCGGGAACCAGAGGCGAGCCGCGTCGGAGCTCGGCTGCCTGCCCACGACCCTCAACGAGAAGATGCGCCGCCTCGGCCTGCGGGCCTGCGATCGCACGCCAGAGAGCGAGGGAGAGACTGCGGGGGACTCGGGCGGGCTGGAGCTCGTCGGCAACGCTTGACCCACGCACCCTGCTGGCCCACGCCGGGACCCTCGCCCTCGACGTGGCCCGCAGGCGGCCCGACGTCGAGGTGGAGCAGACGCCGAAGGACGTGATCGCGGGCTAGGACCCCCAGCCGCCTACCTCTCTCCGCGCCAAGCCGTAGAATCGGCGTATGGGAACCGGGAGCGAGAGCCTTCCGACCTTCCACTCGTGGGTCGGGGGTCGGGAGGTGGAGGGCCGGGCGGGCCGCGCCCGGCGGTCGAACCCGGCCACCGGCGAGGCGTTCGCGCAGGCGAGCCTGCTCGACGCCGCCCAGGCCGGCGGAGGCGGTCGGCGGCGGCGCAGGCGGCCTTCCCGGCCTGGAGCCGCACGAGCTTCCGCGAGCGGGCCCGTCTTCCTCGACCGCCTGCGGCAGGCGATCGTGGACGAGGCGGACGAGATCGCCCGGCTCATCGAGCGCGAGCAGGGCAAGCCCGCCGCCGAGGCGCTGGCCGCCGAGATCCTGCCGTCGCTCGACGCGCTGCAGCACCTCTCGGCGCACGCCGAGGACCTGCTGCGCGACGACGCCGTCGAGGCCGCGGCAGCTCCTGCTCGCCCACAAGGAGGCGCGGCTCGTCTACGAGCCGATCGGCGTCGTCCTCGCCGTCAAGCCGTGGAACTACCCGTGGGCGCAGTCGCTTCCCGTGGTGGCCTCGGCGCTCGTGGCGGGGAACACCGTCGTCCTCAAGCCCGCCCCGGCCACGACGCTGGTCGGGCTCCGGCTGGGCGCGCTCGCGCGAAGGGCGGGCTTCCCGGACGGGGTCGTGAACGTGGTCGCCGTCGGACGACGCCGTCGCCGCGTCGCTCGTCGAGGACCCGCGCCTCGGCAAGATCGTGTTCACGGGCAGCGTGGCCACCGGCCGGAAGGTGATGGCCGCGGCGGCGAAGAACCTGACCCCGGTCGTCCTCGAGCTCGGCGGCAAGGACCCCGCGATCGTCTGCCGCGACGCCGACCTCGACCGCGCGGCGAAGGGGATCGTCTGGGCCGCCTTCCTGAACGCCGGGCAGACCTGCGCCTCGGTCGAGCGCGTCTACGTCGAGCGGCCGGTGGCCGAGGCGTTCCTCGCGAAGGTCCTCGAGGAGACGCGCCGGGTGCGGCTCGCCGGCGCCGCGGCGGAGGCCGACATGGGCCCGCTGACCCTCGAGCGGCAGCGGCGGATCGTCGAGGAGCACGTGGCGGACGCGGTGGCGAAGGGCGCTCGCGTCCTCACCGGGCGGCGTACGCCCCGCGGGGCCCGGTCTCTTCTACCCGCCCACCGTCCTCGTGGACGTGGACCACACGATGACGGTCATGCGCGAGGAGACGTTCGGGCCCGTGCTGCCGATCATGGCCGTCGACTCGCTCGACGAGGCGATCCGCCTGGCGAACGACAGCCCGTACGGCCTCACCGCGAGCGGCTGGACGCGCAGCGAGGAGACCGCGCGCCGGCTGCAGCGCGAGCTCGTGGCCGGGGTCGTCACGATCAACGACCACGTCTCGAGCTTCGGCGAGCCGACGGCGCCCTGGGGCGGCGTGAAGTGGAGCGGGATCGGCCGCATCCACGGGCTCCTCGGCCTGCGCGAGATGGTGCAGCCGAAGTACGTGAGCCTCGACCGCGGCCGCGGGCCCGAGCTGTGGTGGTACCCCTACGACGCCGGGTTCGCCGGCCTCATGTCGCGGACGCCGGCCGCCCTCTACTCCACCTCCTTCCCGCGCCGGCTGCGCGCGCAGCTCTCACTCGCTGCGCTTCGCGCGGCTGTGGCGCCGCTTCGGCCCCTGGCGCCTCCTCGCCAACCTCGACAAGCTCTTCTAGGAGCCCCGTGACGGAGATCTCCCAGCTCTCGCGCTCGCGCCGGCCCAAGTGGCACTACGTGGCCGTCGGCGTCGGCCTCATCGTGGTGGCGGTGGCCCTCACCGTGGCCTGGCAGATCCTGGCCGCCCCCGAGGCGGCGGGCCCGCGGCGGTCGGCCCCGCCCGGGTCGTCGCCTACTTCTTCGGCAGCCTCCTCTTCCTGCTGCTCATCGCCGGCCTCGTGCTCATCGTCATCCTGCTGCTGCGCGAGGTGCGGCTCAACGAGCGGCAGTCGAACTTCGTGAGCGCGGTCACCCACGAGCTGAAGACGCCGGTGGCCTCGCTCAAGCTGTACCTCGACACCCTCGAGTACCGCGAGGTGGCCCCGAGCGCCGCGCCGAGTTCTACCGGACCATGCGGCAGGACATCGAGCGGCTGAACGCCACCATCAACAACGTGCTGAACGCGGCGATGTACACCGACCGCCCGGTGGCCGACCCGCGGCCGCTCGACCTCGCCCGCCTCGCCCGCCGCGCGGTGGAGCTCACCCTCACCCGCTACCAGCTGCCGAAGGAGGCGATCCGCTACGAGGGGCCGGCCGGCCTGCGGGTGGCCGGCGACGCCCAGGCGCTGGAGACCGCGGTGCTCAACCTGCTCGACAACGCGGTCAAGTACTCGAAGGACCGCGTCGAGATCGAGGTCGAGGTCTGGGGCGACGCCGACGGCCAGGCCCACGTGCGGGTGCGCGACCACGGCATCGGGATGAGCCGCACGCACCTGCCGTTCATCTTCACGCGCTTCTACCGCATCGGCGCCGAGGTGCGGCGGAGCCGAACCGGCACCGGCCTCGGGCTCTTCATCGTGCGCGCCATCGTGAAGGGCCACCGCGGGACGATCACCGCGGACAGCCCGGGCCCCGATCGCGGCTCGACGTTCACGATCAGCCTGCCCGGCCTCCTCGAGCCCGAGGCGGAGGGCGCACGGAGGCGGCCCGTGCCTAGGGTCCTGCTCGTCGAGGACGAGGAGCACCTCGCGGCGGGCATCCGCTTCAACCTCGAGCTCGACGGTTACGAGGTGGAGACGATCGGCGACGGCCTGCGCGCCGTCGAGCGCCTCGCCCCGCGCGCCGGAGGGACCGATGTGGGACGCGGCGCCCACCATCGACCTCGTGGTGCTCGACGTGATGCTGCCCGGCCTCGACGGCTTCCAGATCGTCGAGCGGATGCGGGAGGCGGGCAACTACACCCCGGTGCTGATGCTCACCGCCAAGGGGCTGCCCGAGGACGTGGTGCAGGGACTCGAGGCGGGGGCCGACGACTACCTGCCCAAGCCCTTCGACCTGCCGGTGCTGCTGGCGCGGGTCCGGGGCCTCATCCGCCGGCGCGACTGGGCCCGGGGCCCGGCCGAGGGGGCGAGCGCCGCCCGCGTCGGGGCGGCGGAGGTGGACTTCGCGAGCTTCGAGCTGCGGAAGGGCGGCGAGACGGTCCGCCTGACGCTGCTCGAGGCCATGCTCCTGAAGCTCCTCGTCGAGCGGCGGGGCCAGGTGGTGACGAAGGCCGAGATCCTCGAGAAGGTCTGGAACCTGAACCCCGACACCGAGACCCGCGCGGTGGACAACTTCGTGATGCGCCTGCGCCGCCACCTCGAGGAGGACGCCCGCAGCCCGCGCCTGCTGCAGACGGTCCGCGGCGTGGGCTACCGGCTCGCGGAGGAGTAGCCCCGCCGGCCGTGCTATCCTCCGCGCCCGTCGATGCCGACGAGACGCTCTCCTCTCCTGCTCTGCGGCTCGCCCTGTCGTCCATCGTCGCCGCCGACCCGGTGGCCGTGCGCGCGACGCCCGTTCCCGCTGAACCCGTCCGACCCGAGCCAGCACGTCGTCGGCCGCCTGGAGTACCGCGGCGGCCTGCACCTCGTCTCGGACGACCCGCGGTTCGGCGGGCATCTCGTCGATCCGGGTCCTGCCCGACGGCGAGCGGCTCGCGGCGGTGACCGACGAGGGATCCTGGCTCTCCGCCCGGCTCGTGCACCGCGACGGGGATCGCTCGAGGGCGTCGAGGACGTCGAGATGGGCGCCCTCCTCGGCCCCGACGGGAAGGCCCCGGAGGACAAGGACGCGCACGACGCCGAGTCGCTCGCCCTGCTGCCGGACGGCGAGCTTCGTCGTGGGCTTCGAGCGGGAGCACCGGCTGCTGCGCTACCCCGCCGGCACCGGCCGCCCGGACGGCGTGCCGGTCCCCGTGCCCGTCGCCGCCCGGGCTCGAGAAGGCGCCGTTCAACGGCGGCATCGAGGCGCTCGTCGTGCTCCGCGGGGGCGCTCTCTTCGCCCTCACCGAGTACTGGATCGAGAAGGACCAGGTGGTCGGCTGGACCGGAGGGCCCGACCAGTGGAAGCGGCTCGGGCTGCGGTTCGAGGGCGCGCTGCGGCCCTCCGACGGGACGTCTACTCCCCCGGGGCGACGTGCTCATCCTCGAGCGCGCCTACAACCCGGAGCGGGGCGTCGTGAACGTGCGCATCCGCCAGATCCGCCACGAGGGGATCCGCCCCGGCTCGTCGCTCGGCGGCCGGCTGGTGGCGGAGTTCGCCCCGCCGCTGACCCTCGACAACTACGAGGGGATCTCCGCGGTTCCGGACCGAGAGCGGCGAGATCCACGTCTACCTCGTCTCCGACGACAACTTCAACCACGCGCAGCAGCGGACGCTGCTGCTGATGTTCGCGCTCCGGAAGTAGCCGGTCAGCCGCCGCTCACGGGGGTAGGAACACCAGCTCGTCGCCGTCCTGCAGGACCGTGTCGAAGCGGGCGTAGCGACGGTTCACGGAGACGGCGAGGCTCGCGCGTCGCGGGGCGAGGGAGGGAAAGTCCCCGGCCAGGCGGCCCCACGCGTCCTCGGCGGTCGACCCCGCCGGCAGCTCCAGCGAGGCCTCCGGGACGCCGGCCGTCTCGCGCAGCGAGGCGAAGAGGCGGACCCTGACGCGCATCGACCGAGATTGGCCCGGGGCGGCGGCCGGCGTCAACCCTCGTCACCCCGAGGGACTTCCATCAGCCCGGTCCCGAGGGGTCCGCAAGCGGGTTCGCGCCGTCGAGCGGGGTTGCGGATTCCTCGTCGCCCGGCACACGGCCGCAGCTCCTCGGAATGACGGGGTTCCTCGGAGTGGCAGGTACGCTAGACTTGTCGCCAGGAGGACCCGCTTGCCGCGCGACCGGTTCGGACGCGAGATCGACTACCTGCGCCTGTCGGTCATCGACCACTGCAACCTGCGGTGCGTCTACTGCATGCCCCTGCGCGGCCTCTCGTTCGCTCCCTTCCCGGAGCTCCTGACCGCGGCCGAGATCGAGACCGTCGCCCGCGCCGCGGTCGGCGTCGGCTTCCGGAAGTTCCGCCTGACCGGCGGCGAGCCCACGCTGCGGCCCGACATCGTCGAGATCACCGCCCGCATCGCGTCCGTCCCCGGCGTCCACGACCTCGCGATGACCACGAACGGGATCCTGCTGCCCCGCCTGGCGAAGCCGCTGCGCGAGGCCGGCCTCAAGCGCCTCAACATCCACGTGGACACGCTCGATCCCGAGCGGCTCAAGAAGGTGATGCGCTTCGCCTCGATCGAGGAGGTGATGGCCGGGATCGCCGCCGCCGAGGAGGCGGGCCTCGTCCCCATCAAGATCAACTGCACGGTGACGCGGGACTACAACGACGGCGACGTCGTGGACCTCGCCCGCCGGGCGCTCGGACGGCGACTGGCACGTGCGCTTCATCGAGCTGATGCCGCTCGGGGGCGGGGAGACCGCGCACGTGGCGCTCTCGCAGTTCGTTCCCTCGGCGGAGACCCGCCGCCGGATCGAGGCGGAGCTCGGCCCGCTCGAGCCGGTCCCGGACCAGCACCCCTCCGACGAGGCCCGCAACTTCCGCTTCGCGGACGGCGCGGGGCGTCGTCGGCTTCATCTCGCCGGTGAGCGAGCCCTACTGCGGCGCCTGCAACCGCATGCGCCTCACCGCCGACGGGAAGTTCCACCTCTGCCTGCTGAACGACGACGAGCTGGACGTGAAGAAGGCCCTGCGGTCGGGCGGGGGCGAGGCCGAGGTGGCGTCGATCCTCCTCCGGGCGGTGAGCCCAGAAGCCCACCGGCCACCGTCTCGACGAGGGCGTCTCGACCCGCACCCGCTCGATGTTCCAGATCGGCGGCTGATCCGACCGGCGAGAGGGCTACACTAGGTCGCCCGCCTCGCGGCGGGTTTGGGGGGCGCGACAGGGCGCATGGCGAGCGCGAACGCGGGCCTGGGGCGGGGGCTCGGCGGGGAGGAAGCGCTGGCTCTCCTCCGGGCCGTGCCGCACGGCGTCGCCGTCGTCGACGCGGACGGCCGCTTCTCCTTCGCGAACGACGCCTGCGCCCGCCTCCTTGCCTGGAGCGACGCCAGAAGCCTCCTCGGTCACTCGTGGCGCGAGATGCACGACCCCGAGGAGGCGGCTCGCCTGGAGGGCGAAGGCTTCGCTTCCGCGCGCCGCGGGCACGCCTGGCGCGGCGACGCCACGGCCCGCCGGCACGACGGCGTGCACGTCCCGCTGGAGATGGTGGTCACTCCCCTGGGCGAGGGACGGGTGGCCCTGGCCCTGCGCGACGTCTCCGAGGAGCGCCGGGCCGAGGAAGGGCTGCGCGCCCTCGTCTACCGCGACCCGCTCACCGGTCTGCCCAACCGGAGGCTCTTCGAGGACCGTCTCGCGATCGCCCTCGCCCAGGCCCACCGCTACCGCCATCGGCTGGCCGTCATCTTCCTCGACCTCGACCGCTTCAAGGAGGTGAACGACACGCTCGGGCGCGCCGCGGGCGACGCGCTCTTGAAGGCGGTCTCCGAGCGGCTGGCCGAGAGCGTGCGCGAGGGCGACACGGTGGCCCGCCTGGCCGGCGACGAATTCACCCTGCTCCTGCCCGGCATCCACTACGCAGAGGACCTCGCCACGATCTCGCGCAAGGTGGTCGAGTCGCTGCGCGACCCCTTCCAGATCGACGGGCAGGCGTTGCGGGTCACCGCGAGCGGCGGTATCAGCCTCTACCCCGAGGATGGCGAGGAGGCCGAGACGCTCCTGAAGAGCGCCGACACCGCGATGTACCGCGCGAAGGAGCGCGGCCGCGACAACTTCCAGCTCTTCTCCCCGGCCATGGCGGAGAAGGCCCTCGAGCGCCGGGCTCTCGAGGAGAGCCTGCGGCGCGCCCTCGACCGGGAGGAGATGACCCTCCACTACCAGCCCTGCCTGGAGCTCGCCACCGGGCGTGTCGTCGGGATGGAGGCGCTCCTGCGCTGGCGGCGGCCCGAGCTGGGCCTCCTGGAGCCGAAGGACTTCATCGCCCTCGCCGACTTCACGGGCGTCATGCTCTCGGTCGGGCCCTGGGTGCTGGAGACGGCCTGCCGGCAGGCTCGCGAATGGCAACGGCGCGGCTCACGGGGGCTGCGGGTGATGGTCAACCTCTCCGCCCACGAGCTCCAGCAGGGGGACCTCGTCGTGCACGTGGAGAAAGCCCTCGCGGCGAGCGGCCTCGACCCGGACGCCCTGCACCTCGAGATCCCCGAGGGCTACGCCATGCAGGACCTCGACCGCACCGTCTCTACCCTGCGGGCGTTGCGCTCGGTGGGCGTCCACCTGTCGATCGACGGATTCGGCGCCGGCTTCTCGTCGCTCGCCCACCTGCGCCGCCTCCCCGTGGACGCCCTCAAGATCGACCTCTCCTTCGTGCGCGGGGCGACCACCGACCCCGACGACGCCTCGGTGGTTACGGCGGTCATCGCCGTGGCCCACAGCCTGGGCTTGCGGGTGGTGGCCCTGGGGGTGGAGACGGAGGCGCAGGTCACGCTCCTCCGCACGCTCGGCTGCGACGAGGTGCAGGGCTATCTCTGGAGCCCGCCCGTGCCGCCCGACCGGTGCGAGCGGATGCTCTCCGACGGCGTGCTGCCCGCCTCGAGCTTCCCGCCACGCGTCCGTCAGGGGCCGCCCGGTCCGCCGCGACCCCGGCGTGGCCGGAACGCCCGCTGACGAGCCTCCGCCTCCCTGGCTACGGCCGCATGACGGGTGTCGTGTCGAGCCACTCCGACCCGTCCGCGTAGAGCTCCTTCTTCCAGATCGGCACTTGCGCCTTGAGCGTGTCGATCGCGAAGCGGCAGGCGGCGAAGGCCTCGGCGCGGTGCGGTGAGGAGACAGCCACCGCCACGCTCGCCTCGCCGATCTCCAGGCGTCCCAGGCGGTGGACGAGGCGCACGTCCGTGACGGAGAAGCGTCTGGCCGTCTCCGCGGCGATCTCCTCCATCAGGGGCACGGCCATCTCCTCGTACGCCTCGTACTCGAGGCGGAGGACGGCGCCGGCCCCGGTTCTCGTTCCGCACGACGCCCACGAAGAGGCAGAGAGCGCCGTCCGCGGCGGTCGCCCCCGCGAGCGACGCGACGTCGATCGGCTCGCGAACGAGGCGGACCTGGGTGCCCATCACCGCCGACGGTAGCATAGTCACCGGCCGGTGCTGGCCCCCGCCCTCCTCGCCGTCGCCTTCGCCGCCGCCCCGGCGGGACCGCGTCATCCTGGCCGGGCTCATTCGGTTCTGAGATTGCAGACCCTTCGGGACCAGGCCGACGGGAGTCCCTCAGGGTGACAGAGGCAGGCAGATCCGCACGTCCAGGCCGTCTTCGGCGGGCAGGACGACCGCGCAGCGCTCGGCCGGGGCGAGGATGTCGAAGGCCACGGGCGGGCCGGCGTCGAAGACGATCTCCCGCACGGGCAGGCGCGAGAGGTTGGTGACGAGGAGGCCGGCGCGCGGGTGCACCACGTGGAGCCGCTCGAGACCGGCGAGCCCGTCCTGCCGCCGGAGGCGGTCGATGACGAGCAGCGACCGCCGCGCCCTCGCCTCGTCCACGCCGGCCACCGCGTCGCGCACCCGCCGCGCGAGATCGGCGAGCGTAGCCCCGGCCAGGCGCTCCCGCTCGACCGTGGCGGTGGCCAGGGCGACCGCGCAGCCGAAGTAGGTCGGAGGGAAGCCGCGGAAGCACCCGGCGCAGGTCGACCGGGCAGCTGAGGAACGCGATGGGCTCGCGCGGGTCGGCCCAGCCGCGCACGTGCGTCCGCCAGAGCCAGGCCGCGATCACGTCGTTGTGGGAGAGCCGCACCGGACAGTCGGCCTGCGCCTCCGCGAGGATCGCGCGGAGCTCGCCGCGCGGGAAGACACGCCGGGTCCAACGGAGTCGATCGCGGGGAATCGCGGGGCGCCTCTCGTCCGAGGAAGAGGCCGCAGCCCTCGAGCACCTCTGCGGGCCCGAGGGTCTTCTCCGGGGTCAGGCCGCCCCTCCACGGGCCCGAGCAGGCCCCGATCGAGCCACGGCGGAGGGACCGCCTGGCCGTGGAAGACCTGCGACCAGGCCGAGAGGAAGTAGAAGTAGCTGAAGCCGTCCACGACCGCGTGGGAGAGGCCCACCCCGAGGACGGAGCCGTCCGGGGTGCGGGTCAGGCGGATCCGCGCGAGCGGCTGGCCAGGGACGGTCTCGACGGGAGCGACGAAGCCGTGCCGCTCGGCGGTGTCGGCGAAGCACGGCGGAAGAGGTGGCGACCTCGAAGACGCAGCCGTCGGCCGCGGGCTCGAGGCCGAACGCCTCGCCGCCGGTCCGGACGAGGCGGCTGCCGGCCGGCGGGAAGAGGGCGAGGGTCCGCCGCAGGCTGTCGGCGAGGCGGTCCGCGTCCACCTGCTCCGCCGTAGGCGAACACGAACTCGAGCGGGTACGCCCCTCGCCCTGTGAACACGTGGTCGATCGGCGACAGGCTGATCACGCGACCCCCAGGATGGCTCGGAGACCGTCGAACATGCGGTAGGTGAGCCCCCAGATCACGAGGCCGTCGATGCGGAGGCAGGGCAGCTCGAGCACCGTCTCCTCGTACTGGTACTGCATCGTCGAGCGGGTCTCGAGGCGCGAGGAGGCGCTCGAGCGGCAGCCAGTGCAGGCTGACGACCTCGTGGCTCGGGGCGCCGTCGATCCGGCGGTGCAGGCGGAAGACGAACGGCGCGATCACGAGGTCCAGGGGCCGGCCGCGGGCCAGCGCCTTCACCTCGTCGAGAGCCCCAAGCCGCTCGCCGTCCCGCCCCAGGTCGAGACCGGTCTCCTCGAGGGTCTCCCGGATGGCGGTCGCCTCGGGACCGGCGTCGCCCGGCTCGGCGCGGCCGCCGGGAAAGCCCATGTGTCCCGACCACGGGTCCTTCTCGTGCTCGGCGCGGCGGATGAAGAGGAGCTCGATCCCGCCCGGGCCGCCGTCGCGAAGGACGAGCGCCACCGCCGCGCGCGGCGCGTCGCCCGCGACGCGGAGGGGCGCGTGGCCGGAGACGGCGCGCGCCAGATCGTCCCAGCCGGTCACGAGCCGCCGCCCGCGAGAGCGAGGAGCGCTCGGGCGTGGGTGAGCCAGAGGAAGGCCATGTTCGGGGCCAGCTCGCCCCGGACGAGCAGGCCGTCCACCTCCGCCGGCGCGGCGTAGCGCAGGCCCGCGATCTCGTCGGCCGGGGGCCGGAAGCCGCCCAGCGGAACGTCCGTCCGCCCCAGGTAGATCGCCACGTGGTAGACCACGTTCCGGATCTCGCCGCCCGGCGCGATGCGCACGTCTCGCAGGTTGAGCTGGAGGGCGGCCCGGTGGAAGACCACGTCGCGTGAGAGATCGGTCGCCTCGAGCAGCCGGTGGAAGGCGGCCTCGTCGCGTGCCAGGTGCACCCGCGGCGACGCGCCGTCGCCGAAGAGCTCCTCGCCCGCCTCGCGGACCGCCGCCTCGTCGAACGTCCTCGCCTTCGTCGACGTGACCGCCCACCGTCTTGTCCCAGCGCCCGCCGTTCTCCTTGTCCTCCGGCCGCCGCTGCAGGAGCACCTCGCCCCGCGCGTTCACCAGCAGGACGTTTACGGCCCCGACGGCGAAGCGGGAGCGCTTGGCCTCCGCGCGCGGCAGGGCGCCCTTCGGGCGGCCCTCGGCGTCGAAGACGCTGACCCGCTCGTCGTGCGGCTCCGGCACGCGCCGCCGCCTCAGGACTCGAGGAGCTGCAGCTGCCGGTGGGCCCCGCCGGCGACGAGGCCGTAGGCGAGGATGAAGGTGGCGTGGACGAACGGGTCGAGGTGCTGCGCGCCGAGCGACTGGAAGTAGGCGAAGCAGATGTCGCCCGCGCACAGGAACACGAAGCCGCTCAGCAGCAGCGCCCACACCTCGCCGGCGTGGCTGCCGCGCAGGCGGAGGGCGACCCGGAACAGCAGCGCGAGAGGCAGCAGCAGGATGAGGTCCAGGACCGGGTAGGCGACGGTGAGGATTCGCTCGAGCAGCGGGCCGCCGCCGGCGGCCACCGGCTGCAGGATGGGGACCGCGACCACCGCGGCGACGACGCCCACGCCGGAGAGGATCGCGGCCCGCTCGGCGACCGAGCCCTGGGGGAAGCCCGCCTCGCGGTAGGCGTTCAGGAGCACGAGGAAGGCGGCGATCAGGAACGGGTAGGACAGCAGGTAGTAGATGTCGGCCACCGAAGGGAACGGCGTCTCGTTCCGCGCCAGCTGGAGGGGGGCGAGGCTCAGCTGTCCCACGAAGGTCGCCAGCAGGCCGAGCGAGAGGAGGAACCACGCCGGGCGTGCCGGGTTCCCGGCTTCCAGGCGATCGCGGCACCGAAAGGCCCACACCGTGCCCGCCAGGAGGTAGACGAGCTTCAGGGCGGCGGCCAGCACGAGAAGGCGATGGGGCGTCAGCGCACGCGCGTAGAGGGCGCTCGCCGGGGCAGCGGCCCAGCCCAAGTAGAGGGTGAGGGCCACGCCGAGCACGAGCCAGGGCAGCGCATTCCGTCCTCCGGTCCCGCTCATCGCGATCCCTCCGGGGCCGCGAGCGCGTCCCGCGCCTCGGCGATCACCGAGGCCGCCTTGTCGCGCCCGAGGAAGATGTTGAGACCCCCGCCCAGCTTGCCGAGCAGGGACTCGACCTGCGCCGGGCTGATCGTCCCCCCGGCGATCCCCAGCCTCTGGCAGTGGGCCTCGGTGGCCGACTTCGCCATCATGTCACCGATGTAGGGAGCCAGCACCTTCACGATCGCCTCGACGGTCTCGGTCGTGGTCATGTCGAGGCGAACGGTAAGGAACGCGCGCCCGGCTGTCAATCGGGCGCTCGACCGGTGTGGGGGCGGGTCGAGCCTCTGATCGCGGCCTCTTGACGGGACCAAGCGCGGTCCCATAGCGTTACGGCGTCGTCCCCCCACCCGGCACTGATGAACGACCAGCGGCAGCGGGGTCTGACCCCGATCGACGCGATCGACGACGAGTACCAGGGCCCCTCGTGGTGGCACCTCTCGCGTCTCGCCGACGTGCGGCGCAGCCCCGGCATGCGCCGCATCGCCGCCCTCGGGGTGCTGGTCCTGGCGGTCTCGGTGGCCACCGGGATCCTCAACGTGACCTGGGACTGGAACGGGATTCCCGTCCGTCTGGGCGCGGTGGAGGTGCCCGTCACCGTCTACCCGCCCTTCGTCCTGAGCCTCCTCGCCGCGGTCTGGCTGGGCCCCACCTGGGGCCTCGTTCCCGCGTACGCGGCCAACCTGGCCGGCGCCCTGGTGGGCGGGATCGGCCCCGTGACGTCGCTCCTCTTCGCGTTGGCCGGTGCCCTCGAGGTGCTGATCTTCTGGGGCTCGATGGTCACGCTGAACATCAGCCCCGAGCTTCGGCGCTGGCGCGACTTCTCCCGCTTCTTCCTGGTCTGTCTCATCGCGCCCATCACCGCGTCGCTGGCCGTGCTGATCTGGAACGACCGCGCACGGTCTCGACACCGACGGAAGGCCTGCGGGTCTGGCGGGGCTGGGTGATCGGGGACGTTCTCCAGGCCCTGCTGGTGGTGGCACCGCTGCTGCGCTTCGCCGGGCCGCGGGCGCGCGCCTGGATCGACCACCAGTTCGCCTCCCCGCCCCACTACGAGGTCACCTACACCCGCGCCGCCCTCCTCGCCGCGGTCACCTTCAGCCTCATCGCGGTGCTCGTCTTCGTGGGCATCTACATGCTCCAGGAGTCGCTCGACCTCGACGAGACCGCCCGGACGGCGAGCGGGCAGGCGCTGGTGCCGCGCCTGCGGGAGATGCAGCTCTACCTCGGGGTCCTCGTGGCGGCCCTCACGGTGGCGGCGAGCGTCTTCTCGACCGTCCTCGCCCGGATGGGGGAGCGGCAGCGCCGCCTCTCCCGGCGCGAGAGCCTCACCGGCTGCTTCAACCGGCGCGCGTTCTACGAGCTCTTCCCGCGCGAGGTGGAGCGCGCTCGCCGCCTCGGGCAGGGCGTCGCCATCGTCTTCCTCGACCTCGACCACTTCAAGCTGATCAACGACCGCTACGGCCACGAGACGGGGGACCGGGTGCTGGCAGCAGCTCTCCGCCCGGCTCCGCGGCATCATCCGCGAGACCGACCTCCTCTTCCGCTGGGGCGGAGAGGAGTTCGTGATCCTGCTCCCGCACACGGGACCGGGCGAGGCGCCCGCTCCTCGCCGAGCGCATCCGCGCCGCGGTGGCCGAGCGGCCCTTCGTGGCCAGCGAGCTGCACCCGGCGGTGGCGGTCACGGTGAGCGTGGGGGTCGCCGGCGCCGCCACCTGGCCGGTGGACCCCGACGCCCTCCTCGCCCGCGCCGACGCCGCCTGCTACCGGGCCAAGGAAGGCGGCCGCAACCGGGTGGAGGCCGAGCCCCTCACGTAGGACGAACGGACGAGGGCGCGGCCCGGGGAGAAGTGCGAGAATCGCGCGTTCTTCGGGAGGGTCCATGCGTCGTGTCACCGCTAGCGCCGCCGCCGCTCTCGCCGTGCTCGCGCCCGCCGCCGCCCGCTCCGCCGCGCCCGGGCAGCCGCCCGACGGCCTCGTCCTCGCCGTCGCCGGCGGCCACCTGAAGGTGGCCTTCTGTGCCTCCGACGTGGTCCGCGTGTCCTTCGCCCGAGAGGCCGCGTTCTTCGACCGCGCGAGCCTCGCCGCCGGCGCGCGCCGATGCCAGGCGGTGCCGGTGAAGAGGACGGACGCCACCGGCCAGGCGACCCTCGCCACCCCGAAGGTGCAGGTGCGGGTGGACCTCGCGACGGGGCGCCTCGCCTTCCTCGACGCGGCCGGCCGAGAGGTCCTGGCCGAGGAGCCGGGCGGCCGCAGCCTCGAGCCGGCCGAGGTGCAGGGCGAGCGGACCTTCCACGTGCGGCAGCGGTGGGTGGAGAACGCAGACGAGTCGCTCTACGGGCTGGGCCAGCACCAGCTCGGCCTCGCCGACATCAAGGGGTACGACCTCGACCTCTGGCAACACAACGCGACGGTCGTCGTGCCCTTCCTCGTCTCGAGCCGGGGCTACGGCATCCTGTGGGACAACACGTCCTTCACGCGCTTCGGCGACCTGCGCGAGTGGGCGCCCATCCCCGCCGGCCGCCTGTTCGACGCGTCCGGAGAGCCGGGCGGTCTCACCGGCTCGTACCATGCGGGCTCGGGCTTCGAGAAGCTGGTCGCCACGCGGGTCGACCAGACGATCGACGTCGCGGTCGCGAGCAGCGCGAAGCAGCCGAACCTGCGCATCCACCCGTCGCTGCCGCCCGAGGGCCCCGCCAGCGTGCGCTGGGAGGGCGCCGTCGAGATCGCCGAGCCGGGCGACCACCAGTTCCAGCTCTTCTCGAACGGCGGGATCCGGATGTGGGTAGACGGACAGCTCGTGGCCGACCACTGGCGCCAGGGCTGGCTGCCCTGGAAGGACGTGGCGAGGGTGCCGCTCGCCAGGGGCCGCCACGCGCTCCAGGTCGAGTGGTCGAAGGACCAGGGCATGGAGACCGTGCAGCTTCTCTGGAAGACGCCGGCCAAGGCACGCGCGACCTCGCTCTGGTCGGAGGTCGGCGACGGGGTGGACTACTACTTCGTCTACGGGCCCGATCTCGACCGCGTCGTCGCCGGCTACCGCCGCTTGACCGGCGAGGCGCCGATGATGCCGCGGTGGGCCTTCGGCCTCTGGCAGAGCCGGCAGCGCTACGAGACGCAGCAGCAGAGCCTCGACGTCGTCGACGGCTTCCGCTCGCGGCGGATCCCCTTCGACAACATCGTGCAGGACTGGTTCTACTGGCCGGAGAACGCGTGGGGCTCGCACCGCTTCGACCCCGCAGCGCTTCCCCGACCCCGACGGCTGGGTGAGAGCCGTCCACGACCGCCACGCGCGGCTGATGATCTCGGTCTGGGGCAAGTTCTATCCGGGCAGCGAGAACTTCGAGGCGATGCGCGCGAAGGGCTTCCTGTACGAGCCGCCGCTCACGGCGGGTTACAGGGACTGGGTGGGTCCGGGCTACCCCTACACCTTCTTCGACGCGTTCACTCCCGAGGCGCGAGCGCTCTTCTGGTCGCAGGTGAACCGCGACCTCTTCCGCCGCGGCATGGACGCGTGGTGGATGGACGCGACCGAGCCCGACCTCCTGCCGACCCCCGACGCTCGACGGGCAGCGCACGCACATGCACCCGACCGCGCATGGGCACGGGCTCGCGCGATGCTGAACGCCTACTCGCTCGTCAACAGCCAGGGGTCTACGAGGGCCAGCGAAAGGCCGCCCCGGACCAGCGCGTCTTCATCCTGACCCGCTCCGGCTTCGCCGGGCAGCAGCGCTACGCCGCCGCCACGTGGTCGGGCGACATCACCTCGACGTGGACGGCCCTGCGCCAGCAGATCACCGCCGGGCTCGGGCTTCTCGATCTCGGGGATCCCGTACTGGACGATGGACATCGGCGGCTTCTCCGTGCCCGCCCGCTTTTCGCGCAGGGACCAAGCACCCGAGGACGTCGAGGAGTGGCGCGAGCTCAACACCCGCTGGTTCCAGTTCGGCACGTTCGTCCCGCTCACTCCGCGTCCACGGCGAGGCGCCGAAGCGCGAGATGTGGGAGATGGGCGGCGAGTCGCACCCGGCCTACCAGGCGCACCTCAAGTTCGACCGGCTGCGCTACCGGATGCTCCCCTACCTCTACTCGCTGGCCGGGGCGGTGACCCACGAGTCGGGCACGTTGCTGCGGCCGCTCGTCATGGACTTTCCTACCGACGCCCGAGCCCGGTCGATCGGCGACCAGTACCTGTTCGGCCCGGCGTTCCTCGTCAGCCCGGTGACCGTCTACAAGGCTCGCCACCGCTCCGTCTACCTGCCGCGGGAGCGCCGCCTGGTACGACTTCTGGACCGGCGACGCCGTCGCCGGCGGGCGGGCGATCGACGCCGCGGCCCCCTACGACGCGATGCCGCTCCACGTGCGGGCGGGGTCGATCGTGCCGTTCGGGCCGGAGCTCCAGTGGACGGGCGAGAAGCCGGCCGACCCGGTCACGCTCTTCGTCTACGCGGGCGCGGACGGGACGTTCACGCTCTACGAGGACGACGGCCTCACGTACGGATACGAGAAGGGCGCTTTCGCCCGCATCCCGATCCGGTGGGACGACGCCAAGGGCACGCTCACGATCGGGAAGCGCGAGGGCGCGTTCCCGGGGATGCTCGCCCAGCGGACGTTCGAGGTCGTCCTGGTCGGGAAGGGGAAGCCCGTCGGCTTCTCCTTCGAGCCGAAGGCCGACCGCACCGTCCGCTACGACGGCGCCGCGGTCGACGTCGAGCTCAGAAGCCTCTCCAGGTAGCGCGAGCGCAGCTGCCGGCTGGCGAGGGCCTGCCTCGCCGGGGGCAGCTTCAGGACCACGCCCAGGATCGCGGCCGGCCTCCGGCATGAGCCGTTTGGACCAGCCGGCTCAGCCTGTGGCGCGCATGTCGAACTCCCGGCCGGCGTCCCGCGTACTGACTGGTGCGGGCATCCCTTGCCCGCGAGGCTCGCCCCCGGGAAGCCGGGAGGCGTTTCCTGAGGAGGGGCCGTGCCGAGAAGGCTCACGCGAGACACCCAGCGCGCGGTTCTGGGCGGCGTAGCCGCCGGTTTCGGGCGGTACCTGGACGTAGACCCCGTCCTCGTCCGGCTGGCCTTCGTGCTCCTGGCCTTCGTGAACGGTCTGGGCATCTTGTTCTACCTGGCGTGCTGGCTCCTGATGCCGCGAGCCGAAGCCATCGCCGCGGCTACCGCCGCCGGCCCGACGACGGGCACGGGCTTCGAGACGCTGCGCGAGGCCGGCACGCAGCTCGCGGCCGAGGTACGCCAGGGCGTCCCCGACCCCGCGGCCGCCCAGCTCGCGATCGGGTCGCGTACTGATCGTCGTCGGCGCACTGCTCTTGGCCCACAACCTGGGCTGGCTGCACTGGCCGTACTGGATGAGGTTCGAGACCCTCTGGCCGCTCCTTCTGGTGGCGCTCGGGGTGGGCCTCGTCATGAAGTCCCGCCGGCCGGCCGCCGCCTGAGCGCCGTCTCTTCGGGCTAAGATCGACGCTCCGGGAGGAGCGATCGCATGGCCATGACCGAGGAAGGGAAGAAGGCGCCCGAGTTCAAGCTGTCCTCGTCCGAAGGGGGCGAGGTGAGCCTGAAGGAGCTGCGGGGCAAGACGGTGGTCCTCTACTTCTATCCCAAGGACGACACGCCGGGCTGCACCCGCGAGGCCTGTGCCTTCCGCGACAGCCAGGCCGCCCTCAAGAAGAAGGGCGTCGTCGTCCTCGGGGTGAGCGGGGACTCGCTCGCGTCCCACGAGAAGTTCAAGGCCAAGTACAAGCTGAACTTCCCTCTCCTGTCCGACCCCGACAAGGCCGTGGCCAAGAAGTACGGGGCCTGGGGCGAGAAGGTGCTCTACGGGAAGAAGACCATCGGGATGATCCGCTCGACCTTCGTGATCGACGGCGAGGGCGTCGTGCGCAAGGTGTTCCCGAGGGTCAAGGTCGACGGTCACGCCGAGAAGGTCCTGGAGGCCGTCTCGCAGCTCTCGTAGCGCCCGCCGCCGGCGGCGCCGCGGAGGTAGAATCGCGCCGCTGGTCACTCGATCGCGGAGGGTTCCATGCGGCGCGCGGTGTCCGTCCTCTCGCTCTGCCTCGCGGTCGGGCCGGCCGCGACCGCTTGCCGCGGAGAGCCCGCGCCCCGCGATCATCGGCTACGTCTTCGCCCGGGATCGCGTCCTCGAGCCCGGGGCGATCGCGGCGGAGAAGCTGACCCACGTCAACTTCGCCTTCGCCAACGTCCGCGAGCGGGCGAGTGGTCGAGGGCCGCCCCGCACGACGCCGATAACCTGAAGGTGCTGACCGGCCTGCGGCGCGACCACCCGCATTTCAAGGTGCTCGTCTCGGTGGGCGGCTGGACGTGGTCGAAGGGGTTCTCGGACGCCGCGCTCACCCCGAAGAGCCGCCGCGTCTTCGTCGCGAGCGCCGTCGACTTCGTGAGGCGCCACGACCTCGACGGCTTCGACGTGGACTGGGAGTACCCGGGGCTGCCGGGCGACGGCAACCCGCACCGGCCGGAGGACAAGGAGAACTTCACCGCGCTCATGGCCGAGCTGCGCGCGGCCCTCGACGGCGAGGGCGCCCGGCGCGGGCGGCACCTCCTGCTCACGTTCGCCGCCGGAGCGTCCTCCGGACTTCCTCGCCCACACCGAGATGGCGAAGGTCCAGGCCGTCGTCGACTTCGTCAACCTCATGACCTACGACTTCCGGGTGGCGGAACCGGCGAGGAGCCGGCCGGCCACCACGCGAACCTCTACCCGTCTCCCGCGGACCCGGGGCAGCGCTCCGCCGACGGCGCCGTGCGGGACTTCCTCGCCGCGGGCGTCCCGGCCTCGAAGCTCGTCCTCGGCGTGCCGTTCTACGGCCGCGCGTGGGAGGGCGTCGGCTCGCGGGAGGGGCTCTACCGGGAGGGCCGACCTCCCGCCGAGCGGATCGACACGTCCCACGCGGCGCTCGCGGCGCTCGGCGGGCCGCGAGGGATGGGTGCGCGAGTGGGACGCGGCGGCCCAGGCGCCCTTCCTCTGGAACGAAGGCGAGGCGGCTCTTCGTGACGTACGAAGACGAGGAGTCGCTGCGCCTCAAGAGCCGCTACGTGCGCGAGCAGGGCCTGGGCGGCGTCATGTTCTGGGAGTACCACGCCGACCGCACCGGCGCGCTCCTCGACACGCTCGACGCGGCGCTGCACGGCGACGGACGTGATGCCGCTCTCCGGCGTGTGGCGCTTCGACCTCGACCCCGCCGACGAGGGGCTCGGTCGCTTCTGGGAGAACCGGACGCTCGGCGAGAGGATCCGGCTCCCGGGCGTGCTGCAGGCCCAGGGCTTCGGCGAAGACGTCACCGTCGACACGCAGTGGACGGGCCAGATCGTGGACCGCTCGTTCTTCACCGCGCCGCGATACGAGCCGTACCGGCGGCCCGGCAACGTCAAGGTGCCGTTCTGGCTGCAGCCCGACAAGCACTACGTCGGTCCCGCCTGGTACGAGCGCGACGTGGTCGTTCCGCCGGAGTGGAAGGGCCGGCGCGTCGTGCTCCACCTCGAGCGACCGCACTGGCAGACGATCGCCTGGCTCGACGGCGAGGCTCATCGGCTCGAGCGACAGCCTCTCGACGCCCCACGAGCACGACCTCGGCACGACGGTCGAGCCCGGGACGCACCGCCTGACGATCCGCGTCGACAACCGCCTCGTGGTGGACGTCGGCCAGAACTCGCACAGCGTCACCGACCACACCCAGGGCAACTGGAACGGCATCGTCGGGCCGCATCGAGCTGCGGGCCGGGAGCCCGGTGTGGATCGAGGACCTGCAGGTGATCCCCACGTCGAGGCGCGCACCGTCGACGGTCGCGCGGGAGCGATCGGGAATGCCACCCGGCAGACCGGCCGCGGCTCGGTGCGCCTCGACGTGGATCTGGCCGGCGGCCCGTCCCCTGAACCGAAGAGCGTTCCGGTGGCGTGGGACGCCTCGGGCGGCTCCTTCGAGGCCGAGTTCCCTCTCGGCGCGAAGCGCCGGCACGTGGGACGAGTTCTCGCCCGCCCTCCACCTCGCTGCGGGCCACCCTCGAGACGCGCGCACGGCCCGCGACGACGCGCTCGGTTCGCTTCGGCCTGCGCGAGATCGGCACGCAGGGCACGCAGTTCGTGGTGAACGGCCGCAAGATCTTCTTCCGCGGCACCCTCGAGTGCGCGATCTTCCCGAAGACCGGCCACCCGCCGACCGACGTCGACTCCTGGCGGCGCATCGTGCGCATCGCGAAGGCGCACGGCCTGAACACGATCCGCTTCCACTCGTGGTGCCCGCCCGAGGCCGCGTTCGCGGCGGCGGACGAGGTGGGCTTCTACTACCAGGTCGAGGTGGCCTCCTGGGCGAACGGCTCGACCCGCCTCGGCGACGGCCAGCCGATCGACGAGTGGCTCTACCGCGAGACCGGCCGGATCCTGAAGGCCTACGGCAACCACCCGTCCTTCGTCCTGCTGCCCTACGGCAACGAGCCCGCCGGGCGCGACGCGGAGTTCCTCGGCCGCTGGGTCGAGCACTGGAAGGCGCAGGACCCGCGCCGGCTCTACACGAGCGCCTCGGGCTGGCCGCAGATCCCCGAGAACCAGTTCCACGTGACGCCCGACCCGCGCATCCAGGCCTGGGGCGCGGGGCTCACGTCGCGCATCAACGCGAGGCCGCCGGAGACGCGCACCGACTACCGCGACTACGTGCGGGCGCGGACGGTGCCGGTCATCAGCCACGAGATCGGCCAGTGGTGCGTCTACCCGAACTTCGCCGAGCGCTCGAAGTACACCGGCTACCTGAAGGCGAAGAACTTCGACATCTTCGCGACACGCTCGCCGCGAACGGGATGGCCGACCAGGCGCGCCGACTTCCTCCTCGCCTCGGGCAAGCTGCAGACGCTCTTCTACAAGGAGGACATCGAGTCGGCGCTCCGCACGCCGGGCATGGGCGGCTTCCAGCTGCTCGACCTGCACGACTTCCCGGGCCAGGGCACGGCGCTCGTCGGCGTGCTCGACCCGTTCTGGGACTCGAAGGGCTACGTCACCGCCGACGAGTTCCGCCGCTTCGCGGGCCCACCGTGCCGCTCGCCCGGCTCGACCGGCGGGTCTTCACGACGGCGGAGACGCTCGAGGCCGACGTCGAGGTCGCGCACTTCGGCCCGGCGCCTCTCGCCGGGGCGAGGCCCGTCTGGCGGCTCGTCGGCGACGACGGGCGAGTCGCGGCGCGGGGCACGCTGCCGGCGCGGGACGTGCCGGTCGACAACGGGGTCGCGCCTGGGCCGCGTGAGCGTCGAGCCTCGCGACGCTCGCCGCTCCGCGGAAGTACCGGCTCGTCGTGGGGCTCGAGGGCACGCCGTTCGAGAACGACTGGGACGTCTGGGTCTACCCGCCGCGCGTGGACACCGCCGTGCCCGCCGGGCGTCACCGTCGCGCGCGAGCTGGACGAGGCCGACGGCGGCGCGGCTTCGGGACGGCGGCCGGGTCGTCCTGCTCGTCCCGCCCGGCCGCGTGCGCGGGGACGCGCTCGGCAAGGTGGAGCTCGGCTTCTCGAGCATCTTCTGGAACACGGCCTGGACGAGCCGCCAGGCGCCGCACACCCTCGGCATCCTCTTCGACCCGAAGCACCCCGCCCTCGCCGCGTTCCCGACCGAGGGCCACAGCAACTGGCAGTGGTGGTACCTCGTGAGCCGCGCGGGGGCGATGATCCTCGACGGCCTGCCGAAGGAGCTGCGGCCCACGGTGCAGGTGATCGACGACTGGTTCACGAACCGCCGGCTCGGCCTCGTCTTCGAGGCGCGGGTGGGGAAGGGGCGGCTCCTCGTCACCAGCATCGACCTCGAGCGCGACCTCGAAGCGAACCCGGTCGCCCGCCAGATGCGCCACAGCCTGCTGCGCTACGCCGCGAGCGACCGCTTCGCGCCGACAGGTCGAGGTGACGGCCGACGCCGTGCGCGCGCTCATGACGCCTTGAAGGACAGGCGCTCGACCCCGACTCGCACGACGCTCCTGCCAATGACAAAGGTCTATGATGGCGGGCCAGTGACCCGCCGCGACGTTCCCCGTCTCCTGTGCCGCGCCTCGCCCTCGTGTCCGGGCCGTCGTGCGGGCTCTTCCGTTCCGCGATCGCACCTCCGCCGCCGGCGCGGGGGGTCGTGCTCGTGCTCGCGGACGGCTTCGGCGGCGGAGGAGAGGCGGCGAGGACGCCGGCGCTCGCGCGGCTCGCGGCCGTCCGGCCGCTCGTTCGACGGCGGCGTTCGCCCCCGACCCGGAGCCGGGCGCCGCACGGGCGGCGCGTCGCTCGGGGCGCGGCTGCGCGGTCGATCGCCGCCCTCTTCCGGGCCCGCGGCGCGGCGGTGGCGGGCGTCGGCGCGCGGCCGCGCGCTCCCGCTCGAGCGCCGGGAGTGCGATCTGCACCTTCCCGGTCGCGTCGGCGACGCCGGCGGTCGCCGCCCGCCTCGAGGCGTGGCTGCGCTCGCAGTCGGGGCCGTTTCTGCTCGTCGCCGCCGTCGGAGGCGAGCCGGGCCCGGCGCCGGGCCAGCCGCCCCCGGCCACGATCGCCGGCCAGCTCGCCCCCCGCTGCCGCGCATCGCGGTCGCCGACCTCGGCTTCTCCGACCGGCCGGGCGGCGAGATGCGGCCGCCTGCGTGGTCCGAGCCCGCCCGGCAGCGCGCGGCGGCCGCCCACCTCGAGCGCTCGCTCGCGGCGGACGCGGAGCTCGCCTCCCTCGTCGCTCTCGTCGAGCGCGCCGCCCCCGGCGCCGCGATCGTCGTCGTGGGCGACCCGCCGCCCGACCGCGGGGCGCACGGTCTCCTCACGCGACGGGACGCGCTCTTCGACGACACGCTCCGCTCGGCGCTCGTGGTGGCGACTCCCGGGCTGTCGCGCCCCGGCAAGGCCTCGCGCCGTCTCGTCTCGACGCTCGACGTCGGCGCCGACGCTCCTCGCGCTCGCCGGCCTCGCCGCCCGAGCCCGGCGCTCGCCGGGCCGCAGCCTGATGCCGCTCCTCGCCGACCCGAAGGCGAGCGGTCGGCCGGAGGCGCTCTCGTCCGTCGGCGCGAAAGGCCGGCCGCGTCGGCCGCAGCGCGCGCTCCGCCCGCTGGCGCTACACCGAGTGGCCCGACGGCAGCCGCGAGCTCTACGACCACGACGCGGACCCCGGCGAGATCACGAACCTCGCCGCGCGCCCCGAGCACCGGGCGACGATCGAGGAGATGGGCCACGCGTTCGAGCCGCGCCTCCCGGCCACCGGCCGAGGTCCGGGTCCGGGCCGGCCTCGCCGTCGCCGCGCAACGTGCTCCTGATCCTCGTCGACGACCTGAACACGCGAGGTGGGCGCCTGGGGCGCACCCGTGAGGACGCCGGCGATCGACCGGCTCGCCGCGCGCGGGGTCCGCTTCGACCGGGCCTACGTGCAGGTCGCGATGTGCAGCCCCTCGCGCGTGTCGATGCTCACCGGCTGGCGCCCCGAGCGCACCGGCGTCTGGAACGAACCTGGACCCGCCGCGGCCCGAGGGCGCGGTGCCGCTGCAGGAGCTCTTCGCCGCGCACGGCGCGGCCACCGCTGCGGTCGGGAAGGTCTGTCACTTCCCGGAGAACTTCCGCTGGGACGTGCGCGAGGAGCACCCTGAGGTCGTCGAGGAGGAGCACGAGGGCGGCGCGGCCGGAGGAGGTGCCGGGCGCTTCTCGGTCGAAGGCGCCGGGGAGCGACCTCGACCAGCCCGACGGCCGGAGAGCGCGCCGGGCCGCGGCGCTGCTCGAGCGCTACCGGGGCCGCCGCTTCTTCGTCGCCGTGGGCCTCGTGCGCCCGCACCTGCGCTGGATCGCGCCCGCGCGGTACTTCGGCCTCTACCCGCCGGAGTCGATCGTGCCCGTGCCGTTTCCCGGCGGACGACCTCGCCGACGTGCCGGCGATCGCGGTGAAGACGAAGCCGCAGCCGCTGCCCGGCCTGCCGCTCCTCGGCCGCGAGCCGCCCGGCCTCGTCCCCGACCCCGCCTTCCGCCGCCAGGCGATCGCCGCCTACCGGGCTTGCGTGTCGTTCGCCGACGCGCAGGTGGGCGTGGTGCTCGACGCGCTCGACCGCCTCGACCTCTGGAAGGACACCGTCGTCGTCCTGGCCGGGGACAACGGCTTCCACCTCGGCGAGCACGGCGGCCTCCTGCGCAAGGACACGCTCTTCGAGGAGGCGCTGCGCGTGCCGCTCGTCGTGGCGGCGCCAGGGCTCGCCCCACGCCGGCGCGGTCGTTCGAGCGCCGGTCGAGCTCCTCGACCTGTACCCGACCGTCGTCGACCTGGCCGGGCTGCCGCCGGTCACGGGCGTGGACGGCCGCAGCCTCGCGCCGCTCCTCGCGAGACCCGGACGGCGCCCGGCCGCGGCCCGGCCCTGTCCTACCGCCGCGTCCAGCCGCCCGAGCGCGCGTGGCGCCTCCGGACGGAGACGGCGCGCTACACGCTCTGGCCCGACGGGAGCGAGGAGCTCTACGACCTCGAGTCGAAGGAGGGCGAGAGCCGAGAACCTGGCCGCCCGGCCCGAGCGCGCGTCCGAGAAGGCGGGCCTCCGCGCCCGCCTCACGGCGCTCGTGGCCGTCGGGCCCGAGCCCCTGGAGCCGGCGGTGAGCCGATGAGCCCGCACCGCCGGGCGCCCGTTGCCCCTTCCCCGACGGGCGCCGTCGACGTGGCCGACGCCCTGCTGTGCGTCGCCGTCTTCCGCCGGGCGACCGCACTCACCCTCGCTCCGAACGTCCGGGAGTACGAAGTGGCACTCGTCCGCGAGTCGTCGCCCGAGACGATCCTGCGCCTGCCCCTTCCCCTCGGCCACGCGGTGGCGGCCCGCCTGGGCTTCCTGGGGGGGCTCGATCCGTGGGCGCCGGGGGTACGCCTCGGGCGCATCGACGCGCGGGTGGGTGGGTCGCGGAGCGAGCTCCTGGTCGTCCTTCGCGACACGCCGTGGGGCTTCGCCGTGGAGCTGCGACGCCTGTTCGGGCAGGCGGCCGCCGGCAGCGCCGGAATCGCGAGCGGCGCCGGGCGCCTCGGGCCATACCACATCGAGCGCGAGACGGGTCGGGGCTCGATGGGGATCGTTTACCGTGCGCGGCGCGACGGCACCGGCCCGCCGGTGGCGGTCAAGCTGCTCAACCCCTCGATCGCCTTCGATCCCGCCATGTCCGCCCGCTTCGTGCGCGAGGGCCGTGCGGCCGCCCTCGTGAACGACCCGGGGGTCGTCGGCGTGACCGACTTCGGTCTGCTCCCCGACGGCCAGGCCTTTCTCGTGATGGAGTGGGTCGAGGGCCGGACGCTCGAGGAGGCGCTCGGCGAGGGCGGCACCCTGCCACCGGCCGAGGCCGTCCGGGTCGTCCTCAGGATCCTGGCCGCCCTCGCCGCGGCCCACGTGCGGGGAGTCGTGCACCGCGACCTCAAGCCGTCGAACGTCTTCCTCACCCCCGACGGGCAGGTGAAGATCGCGGACTTCGGCGCCGCTCGCGTGGACGACCACCTGCGCGGGGCGATGACCGAGGCTGGCCTCATCCTCGGGACGCCCGCCTACATGGCGCCCGAGCAGGCCCTGGCGCTGCCGACGGACCACCGGGCCGACCTCTACTCGCTCGGCTGCATCCTCTTCCGTGTGCTCTCGGGCGCGCCGCCCTTCCGCGGCCGCGGCCCTCCTCGAGGTCCTGCGCAAGCAGATCGAGGAGCCGGCGCCCCGGGCGACGAGCCCCCACGGGCCGCTGCCGGACGTCCTCGTCGGGTGCGTGGCGAGGGCCCTCGCCAAACAGCCCGATGACCGCTTCCGCAACGCGGCCGAGATGCGGGCGGTCCTCGAGCTGGCGCTCGCTCTCCTGGCCGGCTCGGAGAAGGGTGACAGCTCGTGAGCGAGCGCACGCGCACGGTTCTCGTCGTGGACGCCGACGCCGCGACGGCGCAGGCGGCGCTCTCCGTCCTGCCCGGCGAGCTCTATCGCGTCCTCGGTGCCGCCGAGGCGAGGCAGGCCGTCGCCACCCTCGGCAGCCAGAAGGTGGACGTGCTCGTGAGTGAGCTCGTCCTTTCGGAGGGGAGCGGGCTGCACCTGCTCGTGGAGGCGCGCCGCCTGCATCCCGGCGTCGCCCGCATCGCGCTGACCGCGGTCGAGGACTTCGACGGCGCGGTGGCCGCGATCAACGAGGCCGAGGTCTTCCGCCTCCTGCGAAAGCCCGTGGACGCCTCCGCGCTCAAGGCCGCCATCGACGAGGCCCTGGCCCGGGCCGACGCCGCCCACGAGGTGCGCGGCGCGCGCGAATCGGCCGAGCGGCGGCGCATCGCGCTCGCGGACCTCGAGATCGACCACCCCGGCATCACCCACGTGCCAGTCGGGGCCCGACGGCTACTTCATCCCGCTCCAACGGCTCAACGGGCTGGCGGAGCGACTCCGGGGCACACCGGTCGGCCAGGCCCTCGCCGACGCGATCGCGGCCTTCCGGGCCGCGCCGCCGTCCTGACCACTCCCCATCGTCGCGAGTGTCGCGGGCCTCCCCGTCAGCGGAAGTTCTCGACGAGCATCAGCTCGGACTGCGCCGCGGGCTGCTCGCTGTAGAGGATCCACTTCTCGTCGGGCGAGACCGCGAGCGAGAAGTGGTCGAAGGGGCCTTCCTTGCGGAAGAGCGTCTCCGTGCTGCCTGACTGGAAGTCGAGGAAGTGGATCGCGTATTCGTTGCTCGCCACCGACGGCGACCGCGAGGTCGCGTAGTAGATCCCAGCTCGGGAGAGCGTCCACCCTCTCAGGCGGCCCAGCCCCTGGAGCACCGGCGTATCCTCGCCTCCCTCCACCGGCACTCGCCAGATCTCTCCCGCGGCGGCATTCGAGTAGTAGACGTAGCGAGCGTCCCACGACTCCTGGAAGTAGAAGTCACCCGCCTTACGCCGCCGTGTCACCTGGACCGCCGGCCCGCCGCCGGCCGCCATCTTCCAGATCTGCGAGCGGCCGTTAGCCGAAAGGAAGTAGATGGAACGGCCGTCTCTGGAAAAGGTCCCGGGCCCGCCGCCGGAGGAGGGCTCATCGGTCAGACGCTGCGGCGCCCCTCCCTCGGAGTCGACGACGTAGAGGTCCCAGCGGCCGGAGTCCTTCGAGATAAAGGCGATCTTCCGGCCGTCGGGTGACCAGGGCACCCCCGCGTCACCGATGAGAGAGTGGAAGGTCGTCAGCTGCGCAGGGTCGTCGCCGTCCTCGTCGCTGACCCAGATGTTCAACGTGCCGCTGCGATCCGAATTGAAGGCGATCCTGTGGCCGTCCGGAGAGTAGGCCGGCACGCTGTCGTTCCACCGCGAGGCGATCAGCCTCTCCGCCCTTCGAACCGTGACCGAGGACCGTCGGCCCGGAATCCTCCAGATGCCCCAGGGCGAGGGGACGAGCTGCATGTGGACCATCCGCCCCGCCCGGGCCGAAGGCCATGCGACGTCGCCTCCGATGCCGACCAGGGGCGCCGGCGCCCCGCCCGCGAGGGGCACACGGAGGATCCGTCCGCCGCCCTCGAACCCGTAGTTCGTCGAGAACACCAGCTCCTTTGCGTCTGGCGTCCAGGCCAGGCCGCTGCAGAATTCGTACTTCTCGAATGTCAGCTGCCGGGCTGGTGGTCCGTTCACCGGCTGCACCCACACGTCCTGAAAGCCCCAGCCGCGCGAGGCCGCCCGGACGAAGGCGAGCTGCTCGCCGTCGGGCGAAAGCTCGGGGGACAGATCGCCGAGCGAGTCTGCGGGAGGAGAGGTGAGCGGCGTCTTCTCCAGCGTCGAGAGTGACAGGCGGACGATACGGGCGGGCTCCTGCTCATGCGGCTTCTCGGCCAGAGCCAGCCACTCACCGTCCGGAGACCAGCACACGACCGGAAGGAAGGTCGTGTCGTCCAGCAGGCGGACCTGACCGGCGACATCGGCCAGCCGGCGCTCCTGCCCCCCGAGCGAGGGCACGGTGTAGATCGTGGCTCCCGTCTCCAGCTCACGGACGAAGGCAATCTGCCGGCCGTCCGGCGACCAGACCGGGCCCCAGTCGTTGGCCTTGTTCTCTGTCAGCCGCAGAGGCCTGGTTCCACGGCCGATCGCCTTGACGTAGACGTCCCAGTTGTCGTTCGTGGGTCCGGCCCAGCTGTACGCGACCCTCTCGCCGTCCGGGGAGAGACGAGGCGCGAACTTGAACCCTCCGTCGGCCGTGAAGGGGACGATCCGCACAGGACCGGGTGGGCTCTTGGGTCCGCGGACCCGGAGCCACCACGTCCCCCCGGCGGCGGCGATGAGTGCTAGAGCCGCTAGCGCACCCCACAACCACCGCCGTCGCTTCGAGCCGGGGGTCGACGGGGCCGGGACGGACAGCGTCTCGAGAGCGAGCCCGAGATCGTGGGCGGATTGGAAGCGCTCGGCGGGATCCTTCTCCAGGCAGCGCCGCACCACCCGCACCAGGCCCGGCGGCACTCCCTCCGTTTCGATCTCGGGTGGATCGCTGCGCAGGACCGCGGCGAGCGTGTCCGCGGGGCTGTTCCCCCCGAACGCCCGCCGCCCCGACAGCATCTCGTAAAGGATCGCCCCTAACGCGAAGAGGTCCGAGCGCGCGTCCGCCCGCTGACCCACCGCCTGCTCCGGCGACATGTACCCGACGGTCCCCATCACGCGGCCCGCCTCGGTGACGGCGGTGCGAGTCTCGGCCCGCGGCAGATCGCCCTGATCGGCCTCGGGCTCGCTCAGCTTCGCGAGGCCGAAGTCCAGGATCTTGACCTGGCCGCCCGCGGTCAGGAAGAGGTTCTCGGGCTTGAGGTCCCGGTGGACGACGCCGCGCTCATGCGCCGCCGCCAGCCCCCGGCAGACCTGCACGCCGTAGTCGACCACCTTGCGGGCCGGGAGCGGACCGGGCTCGAGCCGGCCGCGCAGGGTCTGGCCCTCGAGCAGCTCGAAGACGACGTAGTCGACGCCGTGGTCGGAGCCGATGTCGTGGACGGCGAGGATGTGGGGGTGGTTGAGGGAGGCGACGGCGCGGGCCTCGCCCTGGAAGCGGCGCAGCCGCTCGGAGTCGGCGGAGGCATCGACAGGGAGGACCTTGAGGGCGACGTCGCGCCCGAGGCGAGGATCACGCGCTCGGTAGACTTCCCCCATGCCCCCGGCGCCGAGGGGTGCCACGACCTCGTACGGGCCGACGCGGCTGCCCGCGGACAGCACAGGCTCCTCCTCCAGGCTTTGCGTCCATTCTAGGCCGGCGGGGCCATTGGAGTCGGCGGCGCGTCTAGCTCCTCCGCGCCTCGGTGCTCTGGCTTCCGATCACCGGAAGTTCTCGACAAGCATCAGCTCGGACGGCGCGGCAGGGAGCTCGCTATAGAGCATCCACTTCTCGTCGGGCGAGACAGCGAGCGACCAGTGCCCGAAAGGGCCTTTCCTTCGGAAGAGCGTCTCCGTGCGGCCCGATGCGAAGCCGAAAAAGCGGATCGTGTAGTCGTCGCCCGCCGCCCCCAGCCCACGCGAGGTGGCGTTGATCAGGCGAGGCGCCTGATGCCGGGCAACGCGTCGAAGCCGACGTCGAACGTCAAGATCGCTTCGACGCCGCGGCGCTGCATCACGGCGGCGTGGAGGGCGTCCCTGGCCGAGAGCTGAGGGGCGGCGAGAAGCACGTCGCGGGCACGCTCGACGTCGATCAGCTCGATGGGAAACACCTCGTCGACGACGGCAAGGAGGACCTCGAACGCCGGGGCGATCGCGTCCCGTCGGGCGATCGCCGCATACCGGTGCAGGATCTCCTGGAGCACCTCCGCGTCCGTGACCAGGCGCTCCTGCTCCGCCACGCACCGCTCCAGGAGCCGCTGGGAATCGGCCTTGTGGGGATGCGCCGCCCCGACGAGGTACATCGGGACGTTGGAGTCGACGAAGATCACGGGCCGGCCGGGCCGCCCAGGTAGCCGCTCTCGATCTCCGCCAGCACCCGCTCGACGTCGGCCGTCGGAAAGCTGTGCCGCGCCGCCGCCCGGATGGCCTGCACCTTGCGGCCGGCGTCGCGCTCAGGTTGCCGCCGGCGGGCCTCGCGAAGGCACCGGCGGACCCACTCCGAGACCGTGAGCCGATCCCGCCGGGCCGCTCGCTGGATCTCGTGCAGCTCCGCCTCGTCCAAGACGACCTGGAGGCGTGTACTCATGCCATAAGTATGATCGGCGTAGGCCGTACTGTCAACAGCCCGAGCGAAGCCCGGTCATCGTCCGAGGGTTACGATTCGCGGCTACTGGCGCGTGGGCGCGAGCCGATCGAGCTCGGCGAACCAGTTCTGGACCAGTTCGAGGCGGGTGATCGGCGAAAGCGGCTCGGTCTTCTTGAACCGCCCGAAGACGAAGTGCCGGCCGTCGGGATGGAGCTCGTAGCTGTGCGTCGACAGGTCGATGACCCCCTCGGGCAGCCGGAAGAGGACCGTGGGTACCCCCAGGGCCAGCTCAGGTCCTTGACCGGCGGCGACGGTCATCATCGACCACCTGCCGTCGGAAGATGGAAGGGAGAAGTAGAAGAGGCGCTTCCCATCCCGAGACCACTTCGGGTCTGAGCCGCCCCGGCGGGACACAGTGAGTGTCTTCTCCCGGCCGGGGAAGGACGTCACGTAGACCTCCTCGCGGCCGCCCTCGTCGGATGAGTACGCAAGCCAACCGCCGTCGGGCGAGAACTCGGGATACGCCTCTCGCGACTTCGTTGCAAGGAAAGGAACGACCTTTCGATCCTCGAAGCGGTAGATGAGGATGTCTGCCGACTGCCTGGACGCCGTGAAAGCCAGGAACCGGCCGTCGGGGCTCCAGGAAGGATCCTCCACGTACTCCTCCCCCTTCGTGAGCTGTACCCATTCGCTGCGGTCGGTGGGCACGATCCAGAGCTGCATGGGACCCGCCTCTGCCCAGATCGCCGCGAGCCGCTTCCCGTCCGGGCTCCAGCGCGGCGATCCGGCGATGCCCCTGTCGGACAAGGCTCGAAACGTCTGACGCTCGAGGTCGAAGAGCCAAAGGAGGCCGGATCGTTCTTGCTCGTTGAAGGCGAGGAGGCGGCCATCCGGGGAGAAGCTGAGCTGCGGGCTGACGAGTGGCCGGTCGAAGCCAGGCAGCGGCTCGGTGCGACCGGTCTCGTCCACGAGGAGCAGCTCGACCGGGGAGTCGGGGAAGATGCCACCCGCCGCATAGGCGAGAGACCCCGAATCCGACGCGGTGAACTGGGCGGCTCCGGAGTTCCATACCGAGCCTCCTGCGTTCAAGGCCTGGGAGATCCCCTCGACGACCGTGACGGGCGGGGCAGTCAGCTCGAGGCGCGACAGATCGAACGGCGCGGCCATCAACACGCCTCGGCGGAGGAATACCAGGTGCCCGCTGGCGAGATAGTGGCCGTCGGCGCCGTCCTCGACCACGACCTTTCGCTTCCCGGTTGCGAGCGAAAAGGCCTCGATCCGCATCTTGAGGCCATAGTGGAGCGGCGCGACCGTGACCAGCAGCTCGCGACCTCCGGGAAGAACGGATGGAAGCCGATGTCCCACCTCGTGCGCGGAGTCAATGGTGGTGACCTCGCGCGCGGCGCCGCCTTCGGCCGCGACCGACAGGACGCCCCCTGCAATCGATCCCAGGTAGATCCTGTCGTCGGCTCCCCAAGTGGCGCCCATCGGTAATGCGTCGGGCACGTCGGCGAGATCAACCGGGATGCCCCCCTCGACGCGCACCTTCCTCAGGCGGCGCCACGAGCCATCGCCCACGCGCGAGACGAAGCCGACCCAGCGACCGTCCGGAGAGAAGAAGGGCTGTGCGCCGCTCTCCCCACCCGAAAGGGGCGTCACCTCGCCCGTGTCGAGACGCCGTCGGTAGAGAGCGGAATCGTAAGGGTCGACGCTCGTTCGGGCAGTCCAAACGAGCAGCGTACCGTCGGGGCTGAGGGCCAGATCCCTGCGGGTTGGGTGGTGGCCGCGACCCGGGCCCTCGATTGGTCGCTCGGGCGGCAGATCGATCTGGCTGCGAACGACTCGCGCCGGGCCGGCACTCTCGGGACCCCGCAGCCAAAGGCGGTCGGCCACGGCTCCGACCAGGAGGGCCGCCAGGGCGCCCCCGGCAATCGCCGGGAGTACCCAGCGGCGCGCACTCGACCGCCCTCGCAGCCCTTCGCCTTCGAGCGCCGACCCCTCGGACGTCACCGAAATGGCATCGAGGGCGAAAGCCACGTCGCGCGCGTTCTGGAAGCGGTCCTCGGGGTCCTTCTCCAGGCACCGCCGCACGATCCGCCCGAGCGCCGGAGGCACCGGACCGCCAGGCGCGACGAGCTCCGGCGGGTCTTCCTTCAGGATCGCCGTCAGCGTCTCCGCCTGCGTCTGCCTCTTGAACGCCCGCCGTCCCGACAGCATCTCGTAGAGCACCGCCCCGAGGGCGAAGACGTCGGAACGCGCGTCCGCGACCTCTCCACGCGCCTGCTCCGGCGAGAGGTAGCCGACCGTCCCCAGGACGAGCCCCGACCGCGTGCGCGGGGTCGTGGCGTCCCCTCCTTCGAGGCCCGCCGTGCGCCGGGCCAGGCCGAAGTCGAGGATCTTCATCCCCTCCCGCGTCAGGAAGAGGTTCTCCGGCTTGAGGTCGCGGTGGACGATGCCCTTCGCGTGCGCCGCGGCAAGCCCTTGGCAGATCTGCTGGGCCAGCTCGACGGCCTTCGCGACGGGAAGCGGACTCCGCGCGAGACGCGCCCGCAGCGTCTCTCCCTCGAGCAGCTCCATGACCGCGAAGTCGACCCCGTTCTCCCGGCCGACGTCGTGGAGGGCGCAGATCCTCGGGTGGCTGAGGGCAGCCACCGCCCGCGCTTCGCGGTCGAACCGCCGGAGCGCCTCGGGGTCGTGAGCCACCAGCTCGGGCAGGACCTTGATCGCCACCTCCCGCCCGAGCCGCGTGTCGCGAGCGCGGTAGACCTCGCCCATTCCGCCGGCGCCGAGGAGCTCGGCGACCTCGTACGGCCCGAGCCGCGTGCCGCGCGTCACCGCAAGCTTCTGCGTCGCCGCGGTCGCCGCCGGCCGCTCCATCAGCCTCTCGGCCTCACGCTCGTGATTGAGCAGCGACTGGACCTCGCGCCGCAGCGCCTCGTCCCCGTGGCACGCCTCGCCGAGAAACGCCTCGCGCTCGGCGGGCAACTTCTCCAGCGCCGCGTGGTACAGCTCCTCGACTCTCGTCCAGGCGGGGCCCGTCATTCCGGCGGTTCTCCTGCCCTGGTGGCGGCCTCGCCGCGCTTCATCTCGCGCAGGAGCCAGACCTTCGCGAGCTTCCAGTCGCGGAGGACCGTCTGGGGGGAGACCTCGAGCACCTCGGCCGTCTCCTCGACGCTCAGGCCGCCGAAGAAGCGCATCTCCACGACGCGGGCCTTCCGCTCGTCGAAGGTGGCAGGGCGTGGAGCGCGTCGTCGAGGGAGACGAGGTCGCGGTCGGGGCAGGGGCGACGACCAGCTGCTCGTCGAGAGTAACGGTCCCGCCGCCCGCTTCTGGGCGCCGGCCCGGGCGTGGTCCACAGGATCGGCGCATACGCGGGCGCGACCGCGAAGAATGGCCGGCTCCCAGTCGCCGGGAGGGCCACGAGCAGGTAGGCCTCGTGGATAGGGCGTCGTCTGGAGGGATGCTGACGCTCGCCGGCCATGCACGGCGGCCCGAGGTGCAAGTCCCGGTAGACCAGGGGCATGAGCCGGCCCAGAGCGGTTTCCTCGCCCCGGCCCCAGGCCCGGAGCAGCGCCGTGACCTCTCCCGGCGAGGGGGTGCTCATCTCCGCCTCCGATGCGCTGAACGGGAACCTGGCCAAGCGTAGCACCGGGTCCGCAGTGCGGCTCCCGGAAGAAACGAGCCAGCGCCCGCACGGCTTGTAGTTTTCACGCCCCGTTTCCGCCCCAGCAGCCGAGGAGCGCGGCTGCTGGGGAATCGGGGGCGGGCGGGAACGGCGGCTTTGGTCGTGGTGCTTTGGGGGGTGTCCGGGGCCGAGGCGGGGATCCGGACGGACCGGCTTTCCGGGAAGAGGCTCGAGGCCTGGCGCGCGATCGTCGCGATCGTCGAGGGCAGCCGTTCCTACGTCGCCGGCGTAGTCGACGCCGTGGTCGGAGCCGATGTCGTGGACGGCGAGGATGTGGGGGTGGTTGAGGGAGGCGACGGCGCGGGCCTCGCTCTGGAAGCGGCGCAGCCGCTCGGGGTCGGCGGCGGCATCGTGGGGGAGGATCTTGAGGGCGACGTCGCGCCCGAGGCGGGGGTCGCGGGCCCGGTAGACCTCCCCCATACCTCCGGCGCCGAGGGGTGCCATGACCTCGTACGGGCCGACGCGGCTGCCCGCGGACAGCAAAGCTCTTTTCCTCCGGCTTTGCGTCCATTCTAGGCCCGCGCGTCAATCGGCGTCCCTCTGCCCCGATCCTCATCGGCAGCGGGTCTCGACGCGCCGTGTGATCTCGGTGCTGGTCGGCGGATTCTCGCCCAGGCCGAGCGTGTGGAGCACCTCGTGGATGACCATGATCGGGGCAGTTCCTGGCCGGAGGCGCTCCACGTCGGCGAAACGAGGACACACGATCACGCGCGGCACGTTGGGCGTGGAGACGAGCATCACGTCCTCACGGCGGCAGACGTGCTCGCCCGTGCCATCTACAAAGGGGACGATCCGGAGGTACTGGGCAGGGTCGATGGCCCACTGCTCGAGGTTCTGCTCGAGCGTTCGGCCCCGGGCATCGTGGAAGTCCGAGAAGACCTTCCGGCACTCGGCGTCCGCGAGCCGGCGGGCCGCGCCTTCCCGTGCCCGCTCGACGGCGGCCTCGTCCCGCTTCGTCAGGGAGAGACGTCGGGTGCCTTGGGCCGAGGCGGCGGGGGCCGCCGCAACGACGGCGGCGAGCACACAGAGACCGAGGCGAACCGTCCATCGAGGGCGCATCGGGCGACTCCTTTCGCGAGGTCCGCGGGAGCCGCCTGGCCAGGCGCTTCCTTCTTGCGCTAATGAGGAACGGCAAATAGGATCAGGAAGTCGCTAGCGACTTCCTAGAAATTTCCAAGGTCGAGGATCGGCGATGCCCGTGCGCTTCGGTCCGTTCGTGCTCGACCCGGAGACTCGCCAGCTCCACCGCGAGGGGCAGGAGGTGCACCTCACCCCGAAAGCCTGGGAGCTGCTGGAGCTTCTCGTGCGGTCGCGACCGCGGGCCGTCTCCAAGACCGCGATCAAGCGGGCCCTGTGGCCCGATGCCCACGTGGGAGCGGGCAGCCTGACCGTCCTCGTGGCCGAGGTGCGGACTGGCCTCGGAGACGACGCCCGCCACCCGACCTGGATCCGAACCGTGTTCCGGTACGGCTACGCCTTCGCGGGAGAGGCCTCCGACGGGGCAATCGGCGGGCCCGGGCCCGGTGCCCCTCCGTCTCCGCCGGTGCCACGTGTCGTGTGGGGCCACCGCACCCTGCCCCTCGCCGAGGGAGACAACGTGCTGGGCCGCGACGAGGATGTCAGCGTGCGCATCGACGCGCCCGGGATCTCACGTCGTCACGCCCTCATCCGCGTCCGGGGCGGAGTGGCGACGCTGGAGGACCTGGGCAGCAAGAACGGCACGCATCTACGGGGTGACCGGCTCGAGGGTCGGGTCGCCTTGCAGGACGGGGACGTGTTCGTGCTGGGCGATGTGGCCCTCGTCCTGCGGACCGGCCCCGTCGGCGGGCCCACCGCCACGACGCCGAACGCCGGCGGCTGAAAAGGGGCTTTCGAGATCCCTCGCGCGCCCGTCCGGACCGACGCGCGCTCGGGGGCTAGGGCTCGACGACCACCTTGAGCCCCTCGCGGCGGGCGGCGAAATCGAAGGCCGTCGCCGCTTCCGCGAGGGGGAAGCGGTGGGTGACGACAGACCGCAGGTCGACGCGGCCGGCCACTGCGAGGGCGATCGCGCGCGGGTAGGTGTGCTTCATCCGCCGCACCAGGACGATCGTCAGGCCCTTGCGCCGGGCGCTCGAGACCTTGAAGCTCGTCCGCTCGTCCGAGGGGATGCCGGCCAGGACGACGCGCCCGCCGGGGCGAACCGCCTCGACCGCCGCGTCCACCGCGGCCTGCTCCCCGGCCGCTTCGATCGCCACGTCCAGGCCGTGGCCCCCGACCGACCGGAGGATCGCCTTCGCTTCCCGGCCGTCCTCGGCGGGGAACGCCTCGGCCCCGAGCGCGCAGGCGGCGGCGAGCCGGTGCTCCCGGCTCGCGAGGTCGGTGGCCACGAGTCGCGCGGCCCCCGCCGCCTTCGCGACCTGCAGGCAGAAGAGGCCGATCGGCCCGGAGCCGAAGACGCCCACGGTGGTCCCCGGCCGCACGTGGGCGAGGTCGACCGTGTGGATCGCGACGCCGAGCGGCTCGAGCATCGCGCCGTCCGTGGCGGTGAGGCCGTCCGGCAGCGGGAAGAGACAGTGCTCCGGCCACGCCATCCACTCGCGCATCGAGCCGTCGTCCGCACCCTGGCCCGAGAAGCGAATGGTAGGGCAGAGGTTCGGGTGACCTTCCAGGCAGGGTGCGCAGCGCGCGCAGGGTATCGCGGGCTCGATCGCCACGAGCCGGCCGTCCTCCGTCCGCCCGGCCATCTCGTGGCCGGGAACGATCGGCCGCGAGATCCGGTTGGAGCCGATCCCGCCCTCCTCGAACCAGTGCAGGTCCGACCCGCAGAGCCCCACCGCCTCGACGCGGACGAGCGCCTCCCCGTCGCCGGGCATGGGGCGGTCCTCCTCGTGGATCCGGACGTCGCGGGGGCCGTGCAGTCGGGCGGCGCGCACCTACTTCTTATCCTGGCCGTAGTAGGCGCCCCGGCCGTGCTTTCGGAGGTAGTGCTTGTCGACGAGAAAGCCCGCCGGGCGCTTCACGCCGCGCGCGCCCGTCGCGCGGACGAGGATCTCCATTCGCGCCACGTATTCGAGGACGCGGGCGTTCTCGACGGCCGCGGCCGCGTCCTTCCCCCACACGAAGGGCCCGTGGTTCAGCACCAGCACGGCCGCGACCTCTTCCGGTGAGAGGCGCTTCCGGCGGAAGGTCTCGACTATGACGAGGCCGGTCATCCTCTCGTAGTCCTTGACGACCTCCTTCCGCGAGAGCGCCCGCGTGACCGGCACGTCTCCCCGGAAGTGGTCGGCGTGGGTGGTGCCGAGGCAGCGCACCGGGAGCCCGGCCTGGGCGAGCGCGGTCGCGCTCTCGGAGTGGGTGTGGACGATGCCGCCGCAGGACGGGAAGGCCCGGTAGAGCTCGAGGTGCGTCGGCGTGTCGGACGAGGGCCGCAGGTCGGAGTCCACCACCTCCCCGGTGGAGAGCGACACGGGCACGATGTGCTCCGGCTTCAAGTCGGGGTACGGCACGCCGCTCGGCTTGATCGCCATGAGCCCGGCCGGCCGGTCGACGCCGGACACGTTCCCGAACGTGCCCATGACGAGCCCGCTCTGCGCGAGCTCCATGTTCGCCCGGTAGACCTCGTCCCGGAGGGCCTCGGCCACCCGCCTCACGCGCTCGCCTCCGGGCGCGAGGTTTCGCGCTCCCGGATCGCGAGCAGCCGTTTCATGAGGGAGGGGAAGTCCGCCTTCGCCCCCCGGACGCCGCCGAAGCTGTCGTGCAGCTCGCGGTAGAGACCGTAGAGCTCGTCGTAGACGCGCCGGGCGGCAGGGTCCGGCGTGTACCGCGTCTCCTTCAGGGAAGTCATCCTCTCCTGCGCGGCCTCGAAGCTCGGGTGCGCCCCGGCCACGACCGCGGCCGAGATGGCCGAGCCGAGGGCGGGGGTCTGCGGCGATCCGGCGATGAGCATGGGGTGGCCGATCACGTCGGCGTAGATCTGCATGAAGAGAGGGTTCTTCTCGGCGATCCCGCCACAGCAGACGACGCGGTCGATGGGGACGCCGTACTCGCGCATCCGCTCGACGATCGCGCGGGCGCCGTAGGCGGTCGCCTCGATGAGGGCCCGGTAGACCTCGGCCCGCGTCGTGTGGAGCGTCTGGCCGACGAGGAGGCCGGTGAGGAGCGGATCGACGAGGATCGTCCGGTTGCCGTTGTTCCAGTCGAGGGCGAGGAGCCCCGACTGGCCCGGCTTCAGGCTCGCCGCCTCGGCCGAGAGCTGCCCGTGCAGCCGGTCGTCGCCCTTGCAGACGCCCTCGACCCACCACTTCAGGATGTCGCCGACCGCGGACTGCCCGGCCTCGATGCCGTAGTAGCCCGGCATGATCGAGCCGTTCACGATCCCGCAGATCCCGGGCACGTCCTGCACCTTCTCCTTCGCCGAGGCCACGGCACAGTCGCAGGTCGACGTGCCGATGATCTTGACGAGCGTGCCCGAGCGCACGCCGGAGCCGACGGCGCCGTAGTGCGCGTCGAACGCGCCCATGGCGACGGGAATGCCTTCGCGCAGGCCCAGCTTCGCGGCCCACTCCCTCGTGAGGGCGCCGGCCGGCCGATCCGCCGCGTACGCCTTCTCGAAGAGCCGATCCCGGAGATCGGCCAGCTTCGGGTCGAGGCGCTTCAGGAAGTCCTTCGCCGGCAGCCCACCCCAGACGTCGGAGTACATCGCCTTGTGGCCGGCGGCGCAGACGCAGCGCATGACCTTCGCGGGGTCGTCGATGCCGGCCAGCACCGCGGGCACGAAGTCGGCGAGCTCCACCCAGCTGTGGGCGGCGGCGAAGACATCCGGGGCCTCCTTCAGGCAGTGCCAGATCTTCGACCAGAACCACTCCGACGAGTACGTGCCGCCGATCG
This sequence comes from uncultured Acidobacteriota bacterium, assembly GCA_963697835.1. Classification (GTDB taxonomy): domain Bacteria; phylum Acidobacteriota; class Vicinamibacteria; order Fen-336; family Fen-336; genus DATBSL01. The sequence continues at coordinate 685,050 of CAVOPG010000007.1, forward strand.
GGGCGAGGTACTGCGGCGCGTGCTCGGCCGCGGCCTTCGTGATGGCCGCGGCTTCCTCGGCCCCCGTGTGGTCCTTCCAGAGCCAGGCCTGGGCGGCGAGGTTCGCGCTCCACTTCGGGTCGAGGGCGAGCGGCCGGTTCTTCGCGTCCACCGGAATGGGCGTGGAGCCGGTCGTGTCGACGCCGATGCCGATCACGTCGGCGCGGGAGATCCCCGCTTGCTTCTCGGCCGCGGCGAGAGCGCCGCGCACCGAGGCCTCCAGGCCGGAAACGTAGTCGGCGGGGTTCTGCCGGGCGAGGTGGGGGTCTTTCGGGTCGAGCAGGATGCCCTGATCGCCCGAGGGGTAGTCGAACACGAACGTGCCCACCTCGCGCCCGTCGGCGCAGTCCACGACGAGCGCGCGCACGGAGTTGGTGCCGTAGTCGATGCCGAGGGTCAATGCCCGTTTCATGAGGTCCGACGCTACCGCCCCGGTATCGGCCCGTCAAGGGGAAGGAGTCGAGGGTCACTGTCCAGGGCGGCGGGTCTCGGGCTAGCATCGAGGCATGTGCCGCAGCATACGGACGCTCCACAACTTCACTCCCCCCGCGACCGAAGAGGAGACGCGCGCCGCCGCCGTCCAGTACGTCCGCAAGGTCGCTGGATTCACTCGGCCGTCGCAGGCCAACTCCGCGGCGTTTGCCGAGGCGGTCGAGGCCGTGGCCGCCGCCACCCGGCGACTCGTGGACCAGCTCGTGACCTCGGCCCCACCGAGGACCCGGGAGGAAGAGCTGGCGCGGGCGCGCGAGCGATGGCAGCGCCGAGAGTCCCGCTCCGATTCTCGCTCCGATTCTCGTTGACCGGGGCGGCCGCGAGGCGTATGAGACGGGTGTACGCCGCCGGCCACGGGCGTGATCGGAGCACCCATGCGACGAACAATGTCCTTCACGCTGAACGGCAAGCCCGTCCGCCTGGAGACGGACGACAAGCGCTCGCTTCTCTGGGCCCTCCGCACCGACCTCGGGCTCACCGGCACGAAGTACGGGTGCGGCGCCGGGCTCTGCGGGTCCTGCACGGTCGTCGTGGACGGGAAGGCCGTCCGGTCCTGCCAGGCCACGCTCGGCGAGGTCCAGGACAAGAAGGTCACCACGATCGAAGGGCTCGCGGCGCGGCGGCAAGCTCCACCCGCTCCAGCAGGCCTTCGTCGATCACGGCGGCTTCCAGTGCGGCTACTGCACGCCCGGGATGATCATGAACGCCTACGGCCTGCTCCTCGCCGACCCCCACCCCTCGCGCGAGAAGGTCATCGACGCGATGGAGGGCAACCTCTGCCGCTGCAGCGCCTACAAGAGGATCCTGGAAGCCATCGAGTCCGTGTCGCGTCGCGGCGGGAGGCCGGCCATGAGCGCCGAGCTCGACCGCCGCTCGTTCCTGAAGCTCGTCGGCGGGGGCATCGTCGTCCTCGTCCGCCTCGGCCCGGGACCCTCCTCGCCCAGGGCCGCGGCTATCCCACCGACATCAACGCCTACCTCCGGATCGGCGAGGACGGCCGCGTCACCGTCTTCTCCGGCAAGATCGAGATGGGGCAGGGCGTCATGACGTCGCTGGCCCAGATGGCCGCCGAGGACCTGGGCGTGGCCCTCGACTCGATCGAGATGGTCATGGGCGACACCGACCGCTGCCCCTGGGACATGGGGACGTTCGGGTCGCTGACCACGCGCATGTTCGGCCCGGCGCTGCGCGCGGCGGCCGCCGAGGCCCGACAGGTCCTGGTGCAGCTCGCCTCGGAGAAGCTGGGCGTGCCGAAGGACCGGCTCGTCGTCGAGAAGGGCGTCGTCTCGGTGAAGGGCGAGCCGGCGCGCAAGGTGAGCTACGGCGCAGCTCGCGCAGGGCCAGGCGATCACGCGGACGGTGGACGAGAAGGCGGTGCTGCGGGCGGTCCCGGAGTTCACGGTCATGGGCCGCTCGCCCCGGCGGCTCGACGCGCGTGGACAAGGTCACGGGCGCCGGCAAGTACGCCGGCGACATCCGCCTGCCGGGCCTGCTGCACGCGCGGCTCCTGCGCCCGCCCGCCCACGGGGCGACGCTCGGCCGGGTCGACACGTCCGAGGCCGCGAAGATGGACGGCGTGACGGTCGTCGAACGAGGACGGCCTCGTCGCGGTGCTGCACGCCGATCCCGAGGTCGCGGAGGCGGCGCTCGGTCGCCTGCGGCCGGAGTGGAACGCCGCCCCGCCCGGGGCGGACACGGACGGCATCTTCGACGATCTCCTCGGCCGGGCGCCGGCGCCGGAGGTGAAGGGCGTCCGAGGGCGACGTCGAGGCGGCCCGGGCCGCCGCGACCCGACGCGTTCGAGAGCACCTTCCACAAGGGCTACGTCGCCCACGCGCCGATGGAGCCTCACGCGTCGACGGCCGCGTTCGAGGGCGGAAAGCTGACGGTCTGGGCCTCGACCCAGACGCCGTTCCCGACGCGGGACCGGCTCGCGCAGACCCTCGGCTCTCGACCCGAAGAGCGTGCGGGTCATCACCCCCTACGTCGGCGGCGGCTTCGGCGGGAAGAGCGCCGGCCGCCAGTCCGACGAGGCGGCGCGGCTCGCGAAGATCACCGGCCGGCCGGTGCAGGTGGCCTTCACCCGCGCCGAGGAGTTCTTCTACGACACCTTCGACCCGGCCTGCGTCGTGAAGATCGCCTCGGCCGTCGACGGCGACGGGAAGATCACCCTCTGGGACTACGACGTCTACTTCGCCGGCGACCGCGCGGCGGAGCTCTTCTACGACGTTCCCAACGCCCGCATGCGGGTCTTCGGCGGCTGGCGGGGCGCGGGGACGGACGCCCACCGCTTCGGCGTCGGCCCCTGGCGCGCGCCCGGGGCGAACATGAACGTGTTCGCCCGCGAGTCGCACGTCGACGTCATGGCGGCCGCGGCGGGCGTCGATCCGGTCGAGTTCCGCCTCCGCAACATGAGCGACGAGCGGATGCGGCGGGTGCTGCAGGAGGCGGCGAAGGCGTTCGGCTGGAAGCCGGCCGCGAGCCCGAGCCGGCGCGGCTGGGGCGTCGCCTGCGGGATCGACTCCGGGCACGCTACGCCGCCCTCGCCGTCGAGGTGAAGGTCGACGGCGCGAGCGGGGCGGTGAGGGTCGAGCGCGTCGTCTGCGCGCAGGACATGGGGGTCGTCGTCAACCCCGACGGGGCGACGATGCAGGTCGAGGGCTGCATCACGATGGGCCTCGGCTACGTGCTCAGCGAGGAGGTGCGGATCCGCGGCGGGCAGATCCTCGACGAGAACTTCGACACGTACGAGATGCCGCGCTTCTCGTGGCTCCCGAGGATCGAGACGGTCCTCGTGAAGAACGACGCGCTCACGCCGCAGGGGGGCGGCGAGCCCGCGATCGTCCCCATGGGGGCGGCCATCGCGAACGCGGTCTTCGACGCGACGGGGGCCCGGCTCTTCCGGCTGCCGATGACCCCGGCGCGGGTGAAGGCGGCGACCCTGGAGCGGAGGTGATCATGGCCGACAGCGTGCGGAAGGTCCGTTACTCCTACGTGATGGTAAAGAACCGGGCGGGAACGGGGGCGGCGGTTCTCGCCCGCCTGCGCGAGGCGGGAGTCAATCTCGTCGCCTACTCCGGGTTCCCCGCGTCCGGGGGCAAGGCGCAGATCGACCTCGTCACGGACGACCTCGCCGGCCTCCGGCGCGCGGCTAAGAAGGGCGGCTGGCGCCTCAGCGCGGTGAAGAAGGGATTCCTCGTCCAGGGCGACGATCGCATCGGGACGGTGCATCGCCACCTGGCGAAGCTCGCGGCGGCAAGGGTCAGCGTAGTGGCCGCCGATGCCGTGACCGCCGGCAAGGGACGCTACGGCATGATTCTCTGGGTCAAGGCGAAGGACTACGCCCGGGCCGCACGGGCCCTCGGCGCGCGATAGGGCCGCCCGGGGCGAGCGCCCGCCTCGGGGTCCAGGACCAGCTCCGTCGTGGTCGCCCGCGACCTCGCACCGCAGAGGTCCCGCGCGTAGTGCGCCTCACCGGGGCGGGCGTACTTCCGCAGGTACGCGCGATCGACCGCCGCCTTCAGCTCCTCGCCTCGCGGCCGCGCCGCCCGGAAAGGGATAGTGAGGCGGCCGACCCTGACGACGCCGTGCCGCTCGACGAGCAGCGTCCGGTACCAGCTCCGGGGCTTGAGGCTCCACGACCGGGCGAACACGCGGCCCCCGACCACGACCGCCCAGACCCGGATGAACCGGTGGGGCTTCGACCCTGCCCGGATGGCGATCGACCAGTCGCCGCGGATGGCGGCAACGACGTCCGTCGCGATTCGACTCGCCGGCTTCATGGCGTGGCCCGATTCTGCCAAGAGCCGGCGCCGGCTGTCCAGGGCCGTGACCGGTGTCAGGCTCGTCGTCCGCGAGGGCCTCTGCCACGTGAGCGTGCTCGCCCTCCGGGCCGGCTGACCCGTCGCGGGGTCCGTTGCCGTTACACTCCTCGAATGAGCCCTCCCCTCCACGTCGAGGTGTCGAGCACTCCGGCCAGCCTTCCCGCGCGGCCGCCCGACCCGTGCACCGTTGTGCTCTTCGGCGCCACGGGCGATCTCGCCCACCGCAAGATCGTCCCCGCCCTCCTGAGCCTCGCGCGATGTGGCGATCTGCCTCGGCCCTTCGGCGTCGTGGCGACCAGCACTTCGGTCGGCCCCGCCGAGGCCTACCGCGCGCAGCTCCGTCAGTCGGTCGAGCGGTTCTCGGTCGGGCCGGTGGACGAGGCGGCCTGGACCGCCTTCGCGGACTTGATCGACACGGTCGCCGGCGACTACACGAAGCCGGAAGCGTTCCTCGCCCTGCGCGCCGCGATCGAGGAGGCGGAGACGAAGCGGGGGACGGGCGGCAACCGTCTCTTCTACCTCGCGGTCCCGCCCGCCTCCTTCCGGCCCATTCTCGACGGGCTCCGCGAATCGGGCCTTCTCCACCCGCCGAGCGGCTCGCCCTGGTCGCGGGTCGTGATCGAGAAGCCCTTCGGGCGCGACCTCGCCTCCGCCCGGGAGCTGAACCGCCTCGTGGCCGGCGTCCTCGACGAGCGGCAGGTCTTCCGCATCGACCACTACCTGGGCAAGGAGACCGTCCAGAACATCCTGGTCTTCCGCTTCGCGAACTCGATCTTCGAGCCGCTCTGGAACCGCAAGTACGTCGACCAGGTGCAGATCACGATGGCGGAGACGATCGGGGTCGAGCGCCGCGGGAAGTTCTACGACGCGACCGGCGTCGTCCGCGACGTCGTCCAGAACCACCTGCTGCAGGTGCTCGCCCTCGTGGCCATGGAGCTGCCGGCCACCTTCGGGGCCGACGACATCTGGGACGAGAAGCTGAAGCTGCTGCGCTCGGTCCGGCCGCTCTCGCCGGCGGACGCGGTCGTCGGCCAGTATCGCGGCTACCGCGACGAGGAGGGCGTTGCGAAGGGCTCGCGCACGCCCACCTACGCCGCGCTGCGGCTCTTCGTCGACAACTGGCGCTGGCAGGGCGTGCCGTTCTACGTCCGCGCGGGCAAGGACCTCGCGCGCCGCACGACCGAGGTTTCCGTCCACTTCCAGCAGATCCCGTTCTGCCTCTTCGGGCGCGAGGACGTCTGCCAGCTCATCGAGCCGAACGTGCTCGTCCTGCGGATCCAGCCGGACGAGGGGATCGCCCTCTCGATCGCGACCAAGGTCCCGGGCGACGACCTCACCGTGGGCACCGTCCGGATGGACTTCGCTTACGCCGGCGCCTTCGGGCGCTCGCCCGGGGAGGCGTACGAGAAGCTGCTCCTCGACGCGATGCGGGGCGACGCGACCCTCTTCGCCCGGCGCGACGCGGCCGAGCAGGCCTGGCAGCTGCTCTCGCCCGCCCTCGAGGCCTGGGACGCCTCGGCGGACGAGCCCGTCTTCTACGAGCCGGGGAGCGAGGGGCCGCCCGAAGCGAGCCGGCTGCCGCGCGAGGACGGCCGGCGGTGGCGGCCGATAGCCGCGCGGTGAGCCCGCGAATCCAGGTGGCGCCCGACCCCCGAGCGCTCGCGCGCCGCGCGGCGGAGTGGCTCGTCGAGAAGACACGCGCGGCCGTGGCGGCGCGCGGAAGGTGTGCTTTGGCCCTGGCCGGGGGATCGACGCCGCGCGCGACCTACGAGGTGCTCGGCACCTCGGCCCTCGCCGCCGCCGTGCCCTGGAAGGCCATCGACTGGTTCTTCGGCGACGAGCGGGCGGTGCCTCCCGACGACCCCGAGAGCAACTACCGCCTCGCCTCGGAGACGCTCTTCGCCGGCCGGCCCGAGGCCCTCGCGCGCGCGCGCCGGATGCCGGCGGACGCGGTGGACGCGGAAGAGGCCGCCCGCGAGTACGGCCGGCTCCTCCCCGATCCCCTCGACATCGTGATCCTCGGCATGGGCGAGGACGGCCACACCGCGTCGCTCTTCCCGGACTCGCCCGCCCTCGACGAGCGCGTCGAGCGCGTCCTCCCGGCCACCGGACCGAAGCCGCCCCTCCGGCGGATGACGGTCACGCCTCCGGTGATCGAGACCGCGCGCGACGTGCTCGTGCTCGTGGCCGGCGCGGGCAAGGCGGCGATGCTCGCCCGCGTGCTCGAGGGGCCGATCGACGTCCGGGCCCTCCCCGTCCAGCTCGCACGCGACCGGACCTGGATCGTGGACGAGGCCGCCGCGGTGGGCCTCGGACCTCAGTGAGCGACCCCGCCGGGCAAGCGGGCCTCGTCCTCGGGGTGAACGTGCCTCGCGCGGCCACCGCGTCCTGATAGCGGCGGGGCTGGCCGGGCTGACTCCTTTCCGGCCTGCGCGGCGGCGTCGACACACACCGGCACCTGCGAGAGAAGGCGGAAAAGCCTGCGCCTCAGCCCTTTAGGCGTCGCGCGCGGAGGTCGGCATCGGTCTTGCTCAGTCCGACGGCAGACCGCCTCGCGGGCTCGTTGCTTCTGCCCGCGGTGGAGAAGGAGGCGTGAGATGAGGCACGCAAGGGAGGTCGTCGCCACGCTCTTTCTCCCGTCGCTTCTCCTGCCGGGGGCTCTTTCTCCGGCGGCCGCGGCCGAGCCGCCGGACGCCGTCGTGAAGATCTACTCCACCCAGCTCGTTTCGGACTACGGGACGCCCTGGAAAGCCGGCTCCTCGCGCTCGGTTTCGGGGTCGGGGTTCGTGATCCCCGGTCACCGCATCCTCACGAACGCGCACGTGGTGAGCGACGCGACGTTCATCCAGGTGCGACGGTACGGCGAGTCCGAGCGGGTTCCCGCCCGCGTCCTCCACGTGTCCGACGAGGCCGACCTCGCCCTCCTGACCGTCGACGAGCCGGGCTTCTTCGACAGCATCTCCCCGCTGGAGCTCGGTGGCCTTCCCGAGCTGCGCCAGGAGATCCTGGTCCTCGGCTTCCCGCTGGGCGGCGACACCTTGAGCGTCACTCGCGGCGTCGTGTCCCGCATCGAGAGCCAGACCTACGTCCACAGCAGCGCGGAGCTGCTGGCCGGCCAGATCGACAGCGCGGTCAACCCGGGCAACAGCGGGGGGCCCGTGCTCGGGGACGGCAAGGTGGTGGGCGTCGTCATGCAGGTCTCGAAGGACGCCGACAAGATCGCCTACATGGTCCCGACCCCGGTGGTGGAGCACTTCCTCGTGGACGTGGCGGACGGGCGCCACGACGGCGTGCCCCAGGCTGCCTTCCGATGGCAGCGGCTGGAGGCGACCGACCTCCGGCGCAAGTACGCGCTGCCTCCCTCCGAGACCGGCGTGCTGATCCTCGACACGGTGGCGGCGAGCTCGGCGGCGGGGGTTCTCCGGGCCGGGGACATCCTCCTCTCCGTCGACGGCAGGTCGATCGGCACCGACGGCACGATCGAGCTCCGCCCGCGCGAGCGCACCGCCTTCACCTTCCTGCTACAGAGGCGACAGATCGGCGACCAGGTGGCGCTGGAGGTGCTGAGGGAAGGCCGGACGATTCACGCCGAGCTGCGGCTGGACCGCCGCGTCGGGGCCGGGTCCCTCGTCCCGGGGCCCCTCTACGGCGGGCGTCCGCGCTACTACATCTTCGGAGGCCTGGCGTTCTGCCCCGTGACCGTGAACTACGCGCACGCGTGGGGCGAGGACTGGTGGAACCGCGCGCCCCGGCACCTGCTGGCGCTCCTCGGGCGCCGGGCCCGCTTCGAGGACGAGCAGGCCGTCGTGGTCTGCAGCGTCCTGCGGGCGGAGCTGAACTCGGGCTACGAGGAGATCTCGGAGGACCTGATCGTGGAGGCCGACGGCCAGCCGGTCCGCAGCCTGCGTCACCTGATCGGGATCATCGAGTCCAGCGATACGGGCCTCCTGGTCCTCAAGACCCACGAGGGCATGGAGGTCGTGCTCGATCGCGAGCGTGCCCGTCGCGAGGGCCCCGCCCTTCTCGCCCGCTACCAGGTGCCGAGCGACCGGTCCGAGGACCTGATCGCCACGACGGGGGCGGGCGCCACGCTGGCCGCCGCCACCTCGGTCGTCGCGGCGCCCCTCTACCTGCCCGCTCCGTAGCCGCCCGGGTGGGCCTTCTGCCACTCCCAGGCCGAGCGGACGATGGCCTCGAGCGACGGGCGTCTCGGCGCCCAGGCGAGCACCGCGCGGGCCTTCGTCGCGTCGCCCACGAGCCGCGCCGGGTCGCCCTCGCGCCGCGGGCCCTTCTCGAACGGCACGTCGAGGCCGGTCACGCGCCGGGCCGCCTCGATCACCTCGAGCACCGAGTAGCCGATGCCGTTGCCGAGGTTGAGGAAACGGGATTCGCCTCCGCGCCGCAGGTGGGCGAGGGCGAGGAGGTGCGCCTCGCCGAGGTCCTCGATGTGGATGTAGTCGCGGACGGCCGTCCCGTCGGGCGTGTCGTAGTCGTCGCCGAAGACGCTGACCTTCGGCCGCCGCCCCGAAGCCGCCGCCAGCACGAGGGGGATGAGGTGCGTCTCGGGGTCGTGGGCCTCGCCACAGCGCGCCGTGGCCCCGGCCGCGTTGAAGTAGCGCAGGGCCACGAACTTCAGGCCGTAGGCCCGGTCGAAGCTCTCGAGGAGGCGCTCGACGAAGAGCTTCGACCAGCCGTACGGGTTGATCGGCCACTGCGGGTGGCTCTCCGGGATCGGCACCTCGGTCGGGACGCCGTAGGTGGCGCAGGTCGAGGAGAAGACGACCCGCTTCACTCCCGCGGCGACGAGCGACTCGAAGAGGACCTGGGCCTGGGTGAAGTTGTTGTCGAAGTAGCGGGCGGGCTCCGTCACCGACTCGCCGACGTAGGCGAAGGCGGCGAAGTGCACGCAGGCGTCGAGCGCATGCTCCGTTGCGATCCGGGCGACGAGGGACGCGGTCCCCCGTGCGACCCTCGTAGAACGAGGCTCCCGGAAGGACGGCCGCGCGGTGGCCGCGCGAGAGGTCGTCGAGAACGGCGACCTCCTCGCCGGCGGCGAGGAGCCGCTCCACGAAGGCGCTGCCGATGTAGCCGGCGCCACCGGTCACGAGGACGGCCATGTCGGTCTCCCTGGAGGGCCTAGGCGGCCGCGCCCTTAGAGGCGCCGCGCGCGTGCTCGTGGTTGTCGAGGAACCAGCGGTAGGAGGAGAGGATCCCCTCGCGGAGTCCGATGCGGTGGCGCCAGCCCAGGGCGTGGAGCCGGGACACGTCGAGGAGCTTCTTCGGCGTGCCGTCGGGCTTCGTCGGGTCGAAGAGAAGCTCGGCCCCGGGGTGGACGATGTCGCGTACCGTCTCCGCGAGCTCGCGGATGGTGAGGTCCTCGCCGGTGCCCACGTTGATGTGCTCGGCGTCGTCGTAGCGGCGCATGAGGAAGACGCAGGCGTCGGCGAGGTCGTCCACGTGCAGGAACTCCCGTCGCGGCTCGCCCGTGCCCCAGATCGGGACAAGGAGGCGCCCCTCGGCCTTGGCGTCGTGGAACTTGCGGATGAGGGCGGGCAGCACGTGCGAGCTCGCGAGGTCGAAGTTGTCGTGGGGGCCGTAGAGGTTCGTGGGCATGGCCGAGATGAAGTCGCAGCCGTACTGCCGGCGGTAGGCCTGGCAGAGCTTGATCCCCGCGATCTTGGCGATCGCATAGGGCTCGTTCGTGGGCTCGAGGAGACCGGAGAGGAGGTGCTCCTCCTTCATCGGCTGCGGGCACTCGCGCGGGTAGATGCAGGAGCTGCCCAGGTAGAGCAGCCGCTTCACCGGGAAGAGGTGGGCGGCGTGCACCACCGTGGCGTGGATCATCAGGTTGTCGTAGATGAACTCGGCCGGGCGAGTGGAGTTGGCGAGGATGCCGCCCACCGTACCCGCCACCAGGAAGACGTACTCCGGGCGGTTCGCGCGGAACCAGTAGTTGACCGCCGCCTGGTCCCGCAGGTCGAGCTGCTCACGGGTGGCGGTCTCGATTCCGGTGAAGCCCTCGGCCTCGAGCCGGCGCACGACGGCCGACCCCACGAGGCCGCGGTGCCCGGCCACGAACACGCGCGCGTCCGGGCGCAGATCGATCATATCGGGCGATCTTAGCGCAGTCGGCCCAGGTCACGAGCCGCGGGGGGTCTGGTGGGAGTGGCCCCGGCCCTTCGGCCAGGACAGGCAACCCCCCAGAAAAAAGGGAAGGGCGCCGGCCCGACCCGGCGCCCTTCGAGAGACTCGAGCCCCGGACGGGGCTCGCCTTTCCCTCCTACTTCGTGGTCTTGGCCTTCTCCACGGTGATGTGGGTGATCGCCTGGTGCTCGCCCTTCTCGTTGTCGCGGCAGGTGAGCTTGACCTTCTCGCCGGCCTTCAGCGTCTTCAGGTGCGCCGCGGCAGCGGCGTCCACGGGCACCGTCTTCTCTCCGCCCTCTCCCTTGATCGTCAGCGTCTTCGCGGTCGCGTCAGCCGAGACGACCTCGGCCTCGACGACGTGGGTCTTGGAGCCGCGGCCGCGTGCTTCGCGGGCGTGGCCGGGGTGGTCGCCTGCGAGGCGGAGGCCACGCCGGCAACGACGAACAAGGCGCACAGCAACAGCGTGAGTTTCTTCATCTAGGTCAGGACTCCTTGGTTTCGACCGGGGGCCATCGGCCACCCGTCGATCCACATAGCTGCAACAGAAGTGCCAGGGAGCAGGCCAAAGCGTCATGTCATGTAAGTTGCTGGCATCGATGGCGTTATCGATGGGAATCTCGAGGAGCGGGCCTCAATCCTCAGCGTCGGCCGCCCCATTCGGTGCACGCGCTGCCCCTTCTGGGGCAGCCTGGATCTTCTCCAGGCGGTACTGGAGCGTCCGCCGGCTGAGCCCCAGCAGGCGGGCGGCCCGCGTCACGTTGCCCCCGCACTTGTCGAGGGCGCGGAGGATCAGGCTGCGCTCGAGCGCGTCGAGGTCGAGACCCTCGTCCGGGATCTCGACCGGCAGCCCGGCCGCGCCCACCCCGCTGCGCATGCGCACCGCCGGCGGGAGGTCGTCGAGACGCGACGACGTCGCCGTCCGCGAGGAGCAGCGTCCGCTCGACCACCGACTCGAGCTCCCGCACGTTGCCCGGCCAGGAGTAGACGACGAGGGCCTCGAGCGCCTCGGGGGCGATCACCCGCGTCCGCCCGGGCTCGCCGTGCTTGGCGAGGAAGTGCTCGACGAGGAGCGGGATGTCGGTGCGCCGCGCGCGCAGCGGCGGCAGCACGATCGGGATGACGTTGAGCCGGTAGAAGAGGTCCTCGCGGAAGCGGCCCTCCCGCACCTCGCGCTCGAGGTCCCGGTTGGTGGCCGCCACCACCCGCACGTCGACCGGCACCGGCTCGGTGCCGCCCACGCGGAGCACCTCCCGCTCCTGCAGCGTGCGCAGCAGCTTCACCTGGAGGTCGCGCTTCAGCTCGCCGACCTCGTCGAGGAAGAGCGTCGAGCCCGAGGCGTGCTCGAAGAGGCCGATCTTGCGCGCGTCGGCCCCGGTGAAGGCCCCCTTCTCGTAGCCGAACAGCTCCGCCTCGAGGATCGTCTCCGGGAGCGCGGCCACGTTGACGGCGAGGAAGGGGCGGTCGCGCCGGTCGCTGGTGACGTGGATGGCCCGGGCGACGAGCTCCTTGCCGGTGCCGCTCTCCCCGTAGATGAGGACGGTGGAGGTGGAGCGGGCCACCTTGTGCACGATGCGGAACACCTCCTGCATGCTCCCGTGGGCGCCCACCAGGTTCTCGACCCGGAAGCGCCCCCGAAGCTCCTCCCGCAGCCGCCGGTTCTCGCTGACCAGGCGGGTACGCTCGAGGGCGCGCGAGACGGCGAGGAGGAGCACGTCGCGGTCGAGGGGCTTGGTGAGGTAGTCGAAGGCCCCCTTGCGCATGGCCTCGACCGCGGAGTCGATGCTGCCGTGCGCGGTCATGAGCACGACGCAGGAGCCGGGCTGCTCGCGCAGGATCTCCTCGAGGAGAGCGATGCCCGAGAGGTCCGGCATCTTGAGGTCGGTGAGCACGAGGTCGAACGGCTGGCGCCGCAGGGCGGCGAGGGCGCCCCGCCCGCTCGCCGCGGTGACGACGTCGTACCCCTCGGAGCCGAGGATCAGCCGGAGGATCTCCAGCTGGGGAGCCTCGTCGTCGACCACGAGGATGCGGGGCTTCACGCGCGGGCTTCCGGCGCGGCGAGAGGCTCGAGCGCGGCCGGAACCCGGACGGGGAGGACGAGGCGCACGCTCGTCCCCTGGCCGGGCGTCGAGTCGAGCGCGATCCTTCCGCCGTGGCCCTCGACGATCCGGCTCACGAGGGCGAGGCCGAGGCCGACCCCGGTCTCCTTCGTCGAGAAGTACGGCTCGAACGCGATGGCGGCCGCCTCCGGGGACATGCCGACTCCGGTGTCGGACACGAGGACGGCGATCGCCGGCGCGTCCTTCGGGCCTTCGAGCCGAACCGCGAGGGAGAGCCGGCCGCCCGCGGGCATGGCCTCGAAGGCGTTGAGGACGAGGTTGAGCAGGCAGGTCTTGAGCAGCTCGGGGTCGGCGACGGTCGCCGGGAGGCCCGGGGGAGCGTCCACCTCGACCTCGATTGCCTGGTCGCGGGCCTTGTGTTGCACGAGGGCGGCCGTCTCGCGCACGACGGCCCCCACGTCGCACGGGCGCGGATCGAGCCGCGCCGGCTGGCCGGAGGAGAGGAAGTCGCCGACGAGACGATTGAGGCGCGCCACCTCCGACTTCAGGGTCACCATCAGGGACTGGAACTCGCCGCGCCGCGCCTCGTCCTCGGGGCCGAGCCGGGTCCGCACGTGGTCGATGGTGAGGCTGATGGAGTTGAGGGGGTTCTTGATCTCGTGGGCCAGGGCCGAGGCGAAGCGGCCCATCGCGGTCGAGCGCTCCGCGACGCGGAGCCGCTCCTCGAGGGCCCGGCTCTCCCCGAGCCGCTCCACCATCTGGTTGAACGTGCGGGCCAGCGCGCCGAGCTCGTCGCTGCCGGAGGCGCGGACCCGGGCGGAGAGATCTCCCGCGGCGACGCGTCGCGCCGCGTCGGTCAAGGCCTGCACGGGCCGCGAGACGGCGGAGGCGAGGACGATCGACAGCAGCATGCCGAGAGCGAAGACGGCCAGCGTCGCCACCACGCGGCTCGCCAGGGCGGTCTGGGAAAGCTCGGAGAAGTCGTCGAGGATCCGGGTGATGACCACGTAGCCGACGCGCCGGTCCCCGACCACGATGGGGACCGTGAGGTTCGAGGTGGTGGGGTGGCCGAGGGGGGTCTCGTCGCCGAGCACGCCGCGGATCACGTACTCCGACGGCCCGCGGCGCCGCGCGAGCTTCTTGCCGACGATGCGGGGGTCGGTCGAGGCCTGCACCACCTCGGCGGAGGCGTCGGCGATGGAGACGTCCCTCACCCCGAGCCGCTTCAGCTTCTCCGCGTAGGCCTGCACCGCCTTCTGGGGGTCGGCCCCGCCCCCGGGCTGCTCCTGGGTGATCTCGATGGCGGTGGAGAGCTCCTCCGTGTAGTCGCGGACGCGGGCGAGCAGCGCGCGCTCGCTGAAGAAGTGCAGCACGAAGAGGCTGCCGATGGAGAGCACGAGCAGCGAGAGCATCATGATCTGCAGCTGGGCGCGGAGCGACCGGCTCTTCAGCCGGACGAGCGGGGGTGCGCTCACGCTTCGAGTCTAGCCCTGCCGCGCCCCCCGCCCAAGGGCCGCAACCGCTTCACTCCATCGCGGGTCGCCGGGCGAGGGCGTAGCGGACGAGCCCCACCACCGCCTCGCGCTCGGCGGACTCCAGGGGCAGCCGCGGGGGGCGCACCGTCTCCGAGCCGAGCCCCGTCTCCTGCTGGACCAGCTTGACGAGCTGCACGAACTTCGGGACCGTGTCGAGCCGCAGGAGGGGCAGGAACCAGTCGTAGAGGGTGCGCGCCTCGGCGATCCGGCCCGCCGCGGCGAGGGCGAACAGGCGGACCGACTCGACGGGGAGCGCGTCGGCAAGGCCGGCGATCCAGCCGACCGCCCCCGCCTGGACCCCTTCGAGGACGAGGTCGTCGACCCCTACGAGGATCGCCAGCCGGTCCCCGAAGAGCGCGCGGAGAGAGGTCACGCGGCGCACGTCCGCGCTCGACTCCTTCACGGCCACGAAGTTGGGCAGCGAGACGGCCAGGTCGACCATCTGCTCGGGGAGGACGTCGGTGCCGTAGGCGATCGGGTTGTTGTAGAGCATGCAGGGCAGCGTCGTCTCCCCGATGACCGCGGCGAAGTGCGCGCGGGTCTCGCGCCAGTCGCCCCGGTAGACGTAGGGCGGCAGGACCATGAGGCCTTCGCAGCCGGCGTCCGCCGCCAGCTCGGCCAGCCGGATGGCGTCGGCGGTGGTCAGGGCGGCGACGCCGGCCACGAGCGGGGCGCGGCCGGCGAGCGCCTCGCGGCAGAGGCGGAGGACCGCCTTCTTCTCGTCGAACGAGAGCGATCCCCCCTCGCCGAGGGAGCCGAGGGCCACGACACCGGTGCAGCCCGCGCGCACGAGCGCGTCCACCTGCTTCACGAGCAGGTCGGCGTCCACGGAGAAGTCCGGCTTGAACGGGGTCGTGATCGCGGGGACGACGCCTTGCCACTTCATGGAGGGAAGGATAGCCTCGCGCGTGCCCCTCCGTCTCCTCGGCGTCGCTCTCCTCCTCGTCGGGTCGGGCGCCTCCGCCCTCGCCTACCAGCTCGTGTGGACGCGCGAGCTGCGCCTCGTCTTCGGCCACTCGACCGCGGCGTCGGCGGCGGTGCTGGCGATCTTCATCGGAGGCCTGGGCGCGGGCTCGCTCCTCATCGGCCCCCGGGCCGACCGCCACCCGCGGCCCCTCGCTCTCTACGCGCGGCTCGAGGCGGCGGTGGCGCTCTTCGCCGCGCTCACCCCGCTCCTTCTCGCGGTGGCGCGCGCGGCCTACCTGGGGCTCGGGGGCAGCCTCGCCCTCGGCTCGCTGCTCTCGACGCTCGTGCGCCTCCTGCTCTCGGCCCTCGTCCTCCTGGTTCCCACGGTGCTGATGGGCGGCACCCTGCCCGCCGCGGCGCGGGCCGTGGAGACGACGGGCGACGCGCGGCGGCGGACGACCGCCCTCCTCTACGGGGCGAACACGCTCGGCGCGGTGGCGGGGGCGCTCGTCGCCACGTTCTACGCCTTCGAGAGGCTCGGCAACCGCGGCACTCTCTTCGCCGCGTGCGCGGTGAACCTCGGGGTGGCCGCTGCGGCCGTGCTGCTCGCCCGAGGCACCGTCCCCGCCGCCGCTTCCCCCCGGAGCCGGAAGCTCCCGGCGCGGCCCGGCACCCTGCCCCGCGTCGCTTCGTCCTCGCCGCGTGCGCGATCGTGGGATTCGCCTTCTTCCTCCTCGAGCTCGTCTGGTACCGGATGCTGTCGCCGCTCCTCGGCGGCTCGGTCTTCACCTTCGGCCTGATCCTGGCCACGGCGCTGCTGGGCATCGCCGCGGGTGGACTCGCCTACGCGCTCTTTGGCCGCGACCGAAAGGCGACGCTCCTCGCTTTCTCGGCGACGTGCCTTCTCGAGGCGGCGGCCGTGGCGGCCGGCTTCGCGCTCGGCGACCGCCTGGCGCTCCTGGCCATCGTCCTGCGACCGCTCGGCGGCCTCGCGTTCGCCGGCCACGTGCTCGGCTGGTTCGCGGTGGCCGCCCTCGTCGTCCTTCCCCCGGCCTTCGTGGCCGGGGCGCAGTTCCCGCTGCTGGTGGCCCTCCTCGGCCGAGGCCGTGAGCACGTCGGGCGGGACATCGGCTGGGCCACCGTCTGCAACACCGGCGGCGCCGTGCTGGGGGCGCTCGCCGGCGGCTTCGGCCTCCTCCCGCTCCTCGGCGCGCCCGGCTGCTGGCGCCTGGTGGCGGCGCTCCTTCTCGCCCTCGGCCTCGTGGCCGCCGGGCTCGACCCGAGGCGCGGCGTCACGCCTCGACTCGCGCCGATCGCGGTCGCGCTCCTGGGCGTGGCGCTCCTGGCGGCTCCGGGGCCCACGGCCGCCTTCCGGCACAGCGGGATCGGGGCGGGACGCGTCGCGGTCGAGAAGCTCGCCAGCCCGAACGAGACGGAAGACTGGCTGCGCGAGCAGCGGCGCTCGGTCGTCTGGGAGGCGGAGGGCCGGGAGACCAGCGTCGCCCTCCTCGGCTCGACCGGCCTCGCGTTCGCGGTGAACGGGAAGGTGGACGGCCACTCGCGCTACGACGCGGGCACGCAGGTCATGTCCGGGCTGCTCGGGGCGCTCCTGCACCGCGGCCCCCGGCGTGCCCTCGTCGTGGGGCTCGGCACCGGCTCCACCGCCGGCTGGCTCGCCGACGTGCCCGGCGTCGAGCGCGTGGACGTGGTGGAGCTCGAGCCCGCGGTGGCGGAGGTGGCGCGCCGCTGCGCTCCCGTGAACCGCAACGCCCTCGCGAACCCGCGGCTCCGCCTCTTCTTCGGCGACGCCCGCGAGCACCTCACGACCACGCGCGAGCGGTACGACCTCGTCGTCTCCGAGCCCTCGAACCCCTACCGCGCGGGAATCGCCAGCCTCTTCAGCCGCGACTTCTACCGGGCCGTCGCCTCCCGCCTCGAGGAGGGCGGGCTCTTCTTGCAGTGGGTGCAGGCCTACGAGGTGCACCCCGGCTCGATCCGCAGCCTCTACGCGACGCTCGCCGCGGAGCTGCCGGCCGTCGAGACGTGGCAGACCCTGCCCGGCGACCTCATGCTGGTGAGCTCGCGCGCGCCGCTGCGGCACGACCTCGCCCGGATCGGGGCCCGCATGCGCGAGGAGCCGTTCCGCGCCGCCCTTCGCGACGCGTGGCGCACGGACCGCCTGGAAGGCCTCTTCGCCCGCTTCGTCGCCGGGCCCGCGTTCGCGAAACGCCTCCAGGCCCTCGACCCTCCGCTCAACACCGACGACCGAAACGCCCTCGAGTTCGGCTTCGCCCGCAGCCTGGGAGTGGACGGCCTCCTCGACGTCGACGCGGTGCGGCAGGCGGCGGCCGAGGCGGGCGCCGACCACCCCGCGTTCACCGGAGGCACACTCGACCTCGCCCGCCTGCAGAACGAGCGTCTCTCAGTCTCCTCGAGCGCGGGAGAGGCTCCGCCGCCGCACAAGGGCGCGCCGGGCCTCGCGCGGCGGAGTGACGCCCACGCGCTCTGGACCCGACGCTCGCGCCCCGCCGCGCTGCAGGCCTGGCGCGCGCAGGACGACGAGCCGGAGGGCCCGAACGAGCTGGCCCTCGTGGCCGAGGTGACGGCCGATGCCGGTGAGGAGAGGGCTCTCGGTTACATCGAGGCCCTCCGCGCCTACCAGCCCGCGGAGGCCGACGCCTGCCTCGCCCGCCTTCGCCTGCGCCAGGGATGGCACGAGGCCGCGCTCCAGGCGCTCGAGGCCGCTTTCGCGGCCTACCGGCGCGACCCGTGGCCTTCCCCCCTCGTGATGCAGGGGGCCCTCGACGCCGCGCTGGAGCTGGCCGGGCAGAAGCCCGAGCTCGCGCCGCGGGTGCTCGCCGCCCTGCGGCCCGAGTTCGCCCTGCGGATGCTGAACGAGGTGCGCGTCGAGGAGGCGTTCCTCGTCGGCTCGATGGGCGAGCCCGGCGAGGACTGTGCGCGCCTCCTCGAGCCGGTCGAGCCAAACGTACCCTTCACCCGGCCGTGGCTCGACTTCCGCCTCCGCTGCTACACCCGGACCGACGACTCCCGGCTGGTGGCCGCCTACGACGACCTGAAACGCTTCGAGGCGCGGGGCCCGCAGCCGCTCGTGCCGGCGGCGGAGTAGCGCCTCACTCGCCTTCCAGCACCTCGATGGGGACGGGCGACAGGGGAGGGCGCACCGAGTCGGGCGGGAAACCGCGGAGGACCGAGAGCGCGGCGCCGCAGACACGGCCCTGGCAGGGGCCCATCCCGGCGCGCGTGTGCAGCTTTGCCTCGCGCGCCGAGGCCGCCGCGGCGAGGCGGCCGAGCGGGACGTCCTCGCAACGGCAGACGACAGTGTCGGGGCGGGCGAGCGATTTCAGCTCGTCGCGCAGCGCGAAGGAGCGGAGAAGCCGCGCGGCGAAGCCACTCTCTCGCTCGCGTCGCCGAGCGAGGGCCCGCGGCACGGGCCGCCCGGCCGCGGCGAGGCCGGCGATCGCTCCGGTGGTGAGCGCGCGGTCGACGCCCGCGATGCCGCCCGTCTCTCCGGCCGCGAAGACGCCTTCCACGCTCGTCCGCTGCGACGCGTCCACGACCACCGCGTCTCCCGTCGTCTCGCAGCCGAGAAGGCGCGGCAGCTCGAGGTTCGGCACGAGGCCGAAGCCACAGGCCAGCACGTCGCACCTCCAGGCCCACTCGCGACGCCCGTCGGTCACGATCGCGCGCTCGACCGCCTCCCGGCCCACGGCCTCACGCACCCACGCCCCCGCGCGGTACGAGACACCGGCGAGGGTGGCCCCATAGCCGAGGCCCTCGGCGAGCTTCGCGGGCTCGCGCCAGAGCCCCACGCCGAAGGCGGCGAGGCGCCTGAACGGCGCCTGCTCGGCGATGCCCACGACGAGAGCGCCCGCCCGCTCGAGGGCCGCGGCCACCGCGGGGAGGAGCGGCCCGGAGCCGGCCACGACCACGCGCAGGCCGTCGAATCGCGCCCCGGCCTTCAGCAAGGCCTGCGCCCCGCCTGCGCCCACGACGCCCGGCAGCGTCCAGCCGGGGAAGGGGAGAAAGAGCTCGCGCGCGCCGGTCGCGAGAACGAGCCGCTCGAAGACGACACGCAGGGGACGGCCGTTGCGCTCGACGAGCAGGTCACCGGCCGCCGGCGCATCCACGACCGTCGCCCGATCGAGCCCGGTCGCGCCCGAGCGCGCCAGGCGCTCGAGCCACGTGCGCGCGGCCGCCGGCGCCTCGCCGCGGTGGCGCCAGATCTGCCCGCCCGGTGACCACTGCTCGTCGAGGAGCAATGTGCGAGCGCCCGCCTCCGCGGCGTGGACGGCCGCCGCGATCCCGGCGGGCCCGCCGCCCACGACCACGACCTGCGCGGCGAGGCGGGTGTCATCCCGAGGAGCGCCGTCCGAGTCGGGCGACGAGGGATCCGCAATCCAGACGGCGGACCCCTCGCGCGCCGTCGCGTCCGCGCGCGCTCGGGGTGACAGCGACACATCCATCCCTTCGCGCACCGTCTCGAGACACGAGCGGCGGTGGGGCTCGCCGTCGATCGTCACGCGACACTCGAAGCAGCTGCCCATGCCGCAGAGGGGGCCGCGAACCTCGCCGCTCACCGACGTCCGCACCGCGCGCCTTCCGGTGTTCCACAGGGCGGCGAGGAGACAAGTCCCCGCCTCGGCCTCCGCCGGGCGGCCGTCGATCGTGAAGCGGACGCGCTCAGGCATGGGCGGGCATCGGACGGCGAGGGTCGTAGGGGGCGGCGTCGATTGGCGGCGTGCGGCCGAGCACGAGGTCCGCGAGGAGCACGCGCCGTGCCGGGCGCGGCCGTGACGCCGAGGCCCTCGTGGCCGGCGGCGACCCACAGCCCCGGCTCCCACATCCCGACGAGCGGCAGGTTGTCCGGGGTCGCGGGCCGGAAGCCCACCCACGTGCGCAGCGCGCGCAGGTGTCGCGAGCCCCGGGAGGTACAGGGCGGCGCGGCGCAACATGCGGGCCCGCAGCGGGCCGTTGGGCGCCGTGTCCCAACCCACGAGCTCGCGCGACGAGCCGACGAGGAGCTGGCCCGTCTTCCGTGGCTGGACGTTGAACGCCACCGATTCGCGGGTGAGGGTCGTGGCGCTCTTCGAGGTAGCCGAGCTCGATCACCTGGTGGCGCAGGGAGCCGGGGTAGCGGTCGGTGATCACGAGGTGGCCCCGGCGCGGGACGACGGGAAGGCCCGGCGTCAGGCGAGGCGCCTCGGCCCCGGCCGCGTTCACGACGACATCGGCCTCGAGCCAGCGGCCGCCTCGGCCGAGCACCCGCCCGGGCTCGATCGCCTCGACGCGCAGCCCGGCCCGGACTGCGGCGCCGAGGCGGCGGGCTCGCTCGAGCAGCACGCGCGCGGCGGCCGGCGGGTAGAGGACGCGGTCGCCGGGCACGCGCAGCGCCCCTGCGAGGCCCGGCCGCAGCCCCGGCTCGGCCTCCCGGAGCGCCGGCGGCGTCGAGGACCTCGGCCCTCTCGCCCCGCGCCTCGTAGAACGCGGCCTTTCTCCGGACGCGCTCCATCTCCTCCTCGCCCGCGGCGACCCACAGCGTCCCGCAGGGGTCGTCCTCGACCTCGGGCGGCAGGTCAGCGGCGCGCTCGGCCCACAGGCGCCGCGAGAACGACGTGAGCGCGAACTGCGCCTCCGAGTCGTCCATGACGACGAGGTGGCCCATCGCCGCCCCGGTCGCGCCGGCGCCGGGGAAGGCGGACTCGAGGACGGTCACGCGGCAGCCCGCCTCGGCGAGCGCCTCCGCGCAGGCCGCGCCGACGATCCCGGCCCCGACCACGATCGCGGAGGGCGGGCTCATCGGCCAGGGCGCGCCGCGGTGAAGCCTTCGCGGAAGGGGTCGCTCGGAGTCGAAGAGGAGCGTCGCCCGCCCGGTCACGAACGCGCGGCCCCGGACGCGGGGCACGAGCGTTCCGCCCCTCTCCTCGAGCCAGCCCTCGAAGAGCGAGCCGGTGAGGCTCTCCTGTCGCCAGCGCTCGCCCGGCGCGAGCCTTCCCCGCGCGGCGAGGACGGCCATCTTGGCGGACGTGCCGGTCCCGCACGGCGAGCGGTCGTACGCGAGGCCGGGGCAGAGGACGAAGTTGCGCGAGTCGGCGTCGGGACGGCGGGGCGGGCCGAAGAGCTCGACGTGGTCGATCTCGGCTCCGTCGCGGCCGGTGATCCGCTGCGCGCGCAGGGCGTCCAGGATGCGCGACGTCGGCGTCGGTGAGGGCGGCGACGTTCGCGAGGTCGAGCGGAGGGGTCGGGCAGCTCGGTCAGGAAGAACCAGTTCCCGCCCCACGCGACGTCGCCGGTGACGCGGCCCAGCCCCGGCACCTCCACCTCGACGTCCCGCGCGTGGCAGAAGGCCGGCACGTTCTCGATCGTGACCGCGCCGTCCGGTTCCAGCTCCGCGCCGACGGTGCCGACGGGCGTGTCGAGCCGGACGGCTCCGGGGCCGAGGCGGCCGAGGAACGCGAGCGTGCGCACGACGCCGATGAGGCCGTGGCCGCACATGCCGAGGGCGCCCGCGTTGTTGAAGAAGACGACGCCGGCCGCGGAGCCCGGCTCGACCGGCGGGGTCAGCAGGGCGCCGACGACGGCGTCGTGCCCGCGCGGCTCGCAGACGACGGCCTGGCGCAGCCGGTCCTGGCGGGCGCTGAGGAACGCGCGCCGCTCGGCCATCGTCCGTCCCTCGGGCGGAGGCCAGCCCTCGACGACGACCCGGGTGGGCTCGCCCTCGGTGTGCGAGTCCACGACTTCGATGCGGTCCGGCCACGCGACGGCGTCGCTCACAGCGCGTCTTTCGTGAGCCGCCCGTCCACGAGCCGCCAGATTCCGCGCGGGTTCGCGTCCCGCAGCTCGTCCGGTAGCGCCCCGTCGGGCACGTCCTGGAAGCTCACCGGCCGCGCGAAGCGCAGGATGGCCGCCGTGCCCACCGAGGTCGCGCGGGGGTCGGTGGTCGCGGGCCACGGGCCTCCGTGGTGCATCGCGTGCGTGACCTCGACGCCGGTCGGCACGCCGTTCAGCACGACGCGGCCCGCCTTGCGGGCGAGGATGGGCAAGAGAGCGCCGTACGCAGCGAGGTCCCGCTCCGTGGCGTGGACGGTGGCGGTCAGGTGGCCGCGCAGCCTCCGGGCGCTCGCCAGGAGCTCCTCCTGCGACCCGCAGCGGACGGCGATCGTCGCCGGGCCGTAGATCTCCTCGCCCAGACGACCGTGCGCCTCGAAGGCCCGTGCGCCGGCGAGCAGCAGGGCGGGCTGCGCCTCGGTGGCGGGGTTCGCCCCCCGTCCCGACGAGCGCGCGGCCACGGTGACGCCCGGGATGGCCGCGACGGCGGCGATCTCGGCGTCGTAGGCGGCCTTGATGCCGGCGTGCACCATCGTCCCCGCGGGAGCCTCGGCGAGGAGGCCGCCCAACCGGGAGAGGAATGCCTCGGCGGCGTCGCCGGGGGGAAGGAACGTCAGCCCCGGGTTCGTGCAGAACTGGCCGCAACCGAGGGTGACGGACGCGGCCAGCGCCTTCGCGATCTCCTCGCCGCGGGTGGCGAGGGCGTCCGGAAGGACGAAGACGGGGTTGGCCGAGCCCATCTCGGCGAAGACGGGGATCGGCTGCTCGCGCCGGGCCGCCGCGTCGAAGAGGGCCTTGCCCCCGCGGAACGAGCCGGTGAAGCCGACGGCCTGGATCGCGGGGTGCGTCACGAGGACGTGGCCGACTCCGGTTTCGCGCCCCTGCACCATCGAGAAGACGCCGTCCGGCATGCCCGTCTCGCGGGCAGCCTCGAGGACCGCGCGCGCGGCGAGCTCGGACGTGCCGGGGTGCGCCGGGTGGGCCTTCACAACCACGGGGCAGCCCGCGGCGAGTGCGGAGACGGTGTCGCCCCCGGCCACCGAGAACGCGAGAGGGAAGTTGGATGCGCCGAAGACGGCGACCGGGCCGAGCGGGACGAGCCAGCGACGCAGGTCGGGCTTCGGCGCCGGCTTGCGGTCAGGTTGCGCGCGGTCGATCCGCGCGTCCACCCAGGACCCCTCCCGGACGAGATCGGCGAAGAGACGGGCCTGGTTCGCGGTGCGCCCCCTCTCGCCCTCGAGGCGCGGGCGGGGGAGCGCCGTCTCGGCCTGCGCGCGCACGAGGAGCGCGTCGCCGAGCGCGACGAGGCGCTCGCGATCGCACCCAGGAAGTCGGCCCGGCGGACGGGCGGCAGGCCGGCGTAGGCCTCGAAGGCCGCCTCCGCCGCACGGGCCGCCGCGTCCACCTCGGCCGGCGTCGCCTCCGCGAACGCGGGCTCGAGCGTGGCGCCGGTCGCGGGGTCCGCGGCGCGGAACGAGGAGCCGCCCGCGTGCGACTCGCGGGAGCCGATGAGGTTCGATCCGTTCAGCATGTCATCCCGAGTCGGGACCCGCGTGAAACGCGGGTCGCCCTGAATCATGACCAGTCATCCCGAGGAGCGCCGCTCGAGGCGGGCGACGAGGGATCCGCAACCCCCGGCGGATCCCTCGGGACCCGGCCAGCGGAAGTCCCTCGGGATGACAGCTACACCTTGTCCGGGATCACGTACGGCGCGCGGTACGGCCGCGTCAGCAGCTTGTCGGCCTCGGCGTCGCCGACGAACTTCTCCGTCTTGCCGTCGAACTTCAGCTGCCGCCCGACCCGGTACGCGATGTTGGCCATGTGGGCGAGCGCTCGCCGACAGGTGGCCCTCCACGATGTCGCAGGTGAGCACCTTCGGGTCGTTCGCGCGGATGGCGTCCACGAAGTTCTGGTAGTGCGACCCCTCCTGGCTGGTGAGGACGTTCGGGTCGCTGCCGCCCTGCGACGGCGGGGCCTCCGAGCCCGGCCCCTTCTCGTTCTTCCGGCCGAGGTAGCTCTGCCACTTGCGGCCGTCGCCGTCGATCCAGACCCAGCCCTTCGTCCCGTAGAAGAGGTTGCCGATGCGCTGCGTGCCCTCGTCGTTCGTGTACTGGCCGCGGGTCGCGAACTCGAAGAGCGTGCCGTCCGCGTACTCGAAGAGCGACGTGTGCGTGTCGGGCGTCTCCTGCGAGGCGGGCGGGCCGAAGTAGCCGCCGGTCGAGGAGAGCTTCACCGGGTGCTCGTTCTTGCCGAGGCCCCAGCGGGCGATGTCGAACTGGTGCGGGCCCTGGTTGCCGGTGTCGCCGTTGCCGTACGCCCAGTGCCAGTGCCAGTTGTAGTGGAAGTGGTTGCGGTTGAAGGGCCGCGTCGGCGCCGGGCCGAGCCACAGGTCGTAGTCGACCTTCGCGAGGTAGGCGGCGTCCCACACGCCCTCCGGCACCGGGCCGGCCTCGACGGTGAGGTGGTGGGCCTTGCCGTCGGTGATGGGGCCGTCGGGGTACTTGCCGATCGCCGGGCGCGACTTGAAGCAGAGGCCGCGCGCCATGTAGACCTTGCCGATGCCCGCCGTCGTGCAGGAACTGGATCGCCTGCCGCACCGCGGGGCCGGCTGCGGTTCATCGTGCCCGACCTGGACGACCTTGCCGTACCGCTGCGCCGCCTCGACCATCTTCCGGCCTTCCCACACGGTGTGGGAGGCCGGCTTCTCGACGTAGACGTGCTTGCCCGCCTGCAGCGCCCAGATCGTGGCGAGGGCGTGCCAGTGGTTCGGGGTCGCGACGATGACGCCGTCGATGTCCTTGTCGTCGAAGACGCGCCGCAGGTCCTTCTGGTATCCCGGCTTGAAGGTCGCGACGTCCTTCAGCTCGGGGTCGTTCGCGCGGCTCGCGAAGAGGTTCTCGTCGATGTCGCAGAGCGTCTTGATCTCGACGCCCGGCAGCTTCGCGAAGCCCTGCTTCAGGGCGTCGCCCTGCCCGCGGATGCCGATCGAGGCGAGCACCACCCGGTCGTTCGCGCCGAGCACCCGCTTCGCTCCCCCGGCCACGACCGCCGCCGCCGCGAACGACGTGGTCGCCGTGAACTGACGCCGGCTCATCTCGTTACGGTCCGCTGTCATGAGGCCTCCTTCGTCCGAGGGGATTCTATCTCCGCGGAAGGGCGGCGTCCTCGCGGCATTCACGGGACCAGCCTCTCCGGCATGTCCGCGAGCACGTAGCCCATCACGGCGAGCATGCCCGATCGCCCGGCGCAGGTCGGCCGGGTCGACCTTGTCGATGCGTGTCGGCGCCGGGTGTGGTGCCAGTCGAAGTAGTGCTCGCCGACCGTGTCGAGCGACAAGCCCGGCACGCCGTCGCGGGTGAGCGGGCGAGATGTCGGCCCCGCCTCCGCCCCACTTCACCGTGGCCGCGTCGATGCCGCCGAAGAGCGAGCCGATCCGCCGCAGCGTGGCGAGCGCCTTCTGCGGCCGCGGGGTCCTCGGGCTCGGCGGGCCCCCCGCCGCGGCGCGACGGCGCGGGCGTCGCCGGGCTTCGTCGACGCTGAAGCCGAAGCCGACCGGGCGCTCGCAGCCGCCGTCCATCTCGATCGCCGCGACGTGGCTCGCGACGTCGCGCGCCGAGCGCCTCGCGGTAGGCCTTGCCGCCGTTCGCCGGAGTTCTCCTCCGAGGTCCAGAGGACGACCCGCAGCGTGCGCCGGGGCCGCAGCCCCAGCTCCTTCAGGATCGTGAGCGCCTCCCAGGCGGCCATGCACGAGCAGCCGTCGTCGTGCGCGCCCTGGCCCACGTCCCACGAGTCGAGGTGGCCGCCCATGACGACGACCTCGTCCGGCTTCTCGCTCCCGCGGATCTCGGCGATCACGTTGGCCGAGTCGACCTCGCCCTCGAGCCGGGCCTCCATGGAGAGCGAGACGGTGACGGCTCTCGCCGGCCGCCGCCATCCGCCGCAGCCACTCCGCGTCCTCGACCGTGATCGCCGCCGCCGGGATCTTCGGCACCCCCTCCTCGTAGCTCGAGCATGCCGGTGTGGGGCGAGGCGATCGAGCGGCCCGTGGCCGAGCGCACCAGGGCGGCCACCGCCCCCAGCTTCGCCGCGGCGGAGGCGCCCGGAGCTGCGGAAGCGCACCGTCCGGCCGTAGCCCTCCCAGTCGGGCGCGAAGGCGACGATCCGGCCCTCGACCTTCTCGTCGCCCGAGCGCTGTCCAGCTCCTCGAAGCTGCGCACGACGACGACCGGCGCGGTGATCCCCTCCTCCGGCGTGCCGACGCTCATGCCGAGGCCGAGCATGGGCAGCTCCCGCTCGACCGGCGACGACGATCCGGGCCCACTCGCGCCCCCGCACCCACCGGGGCACCCTCGCCGGCTGGAGCCGCGCACGCCCTCCAGGCCTTCGGCCTTCATCGCCTCGTGCGCCCACGCGATCGCCTTCTCGAGCCCCGGCGACCCGCTCAGGCGGGGGCCGATGCGCGTGGTGAGGTGCTCGAGCTTCGTCCAGGCGCCCTCGTCCACGAGGGCGCGGCCGAGGATGCGGCCGGCGGCCTCGCGGTAACGGTCGGCCGGGTCGTCGTCGGCCCCGGCCGGGGCGGGGGAAAGCAGCAGCACGGCGAGGGCCACGACGGGGAGAACGCGGCGGGGCGGGATGGGCACGTCGGGCCTCCTTCGGCCGGACACTACCACGGAAACGGAGGGCGCGCCGTGCTACGATCGCGCGTCCTCGACCGCCGCGCCCGATGACCTCGATCCCGCTCCGCCTCCGCGTCACGCCCCCGATCGGCGAGCCGTTCGAGCACCTCTGCGAGAGCGACGCGCTCGTGGTGGGCCGCTCGTCGAAGGCCGACCTCGTGCTTTCCGACCGGTTCCTCTCGCGCCAGCACGCCCGGTTCTACCGCGAGGGCGAGGGGTGGATGGTCGAGGACCTCGGCTCGCGCAACACCACGCTCCTGAACGGCCGGCCGCTCGCCGTGCCCGCCCGGGTGACCGCGGGCGACCTCGTCAAGCTCTCGGAGACCGTGATCGCGATCGAGGGCTTCGACTCTGCGCCCTCGCGGCCGAAGGCCGAGGGCGGGGTGAAGACGAGCTCGTCCGACACGATCGTGCTGCGCTCGGCCTCGGAGCTGCTCGCGGCCGCCGAGCGCGAGTCGGCCGGCCGGCTCAAGCTGCTGAACGAGGTCCACCGGGCGCTCGCCGCCACGCTGTCGCTGGAGGAGCTGCTCGAGGCGGTCCTCGACCGCACCTTCGCCCACCTCGCGCCCGAGGAGGCCGTCATCTTCCTGAAGAAGCCCTACGGCGGGCCTGGAGCGCGCGGCGAGCCGCCGCCTGCCCTCCGCGCGCGGCGACTTCTTCTACTCGCGCAGCCTCGAGAGCGAGGTGGCGGAGAAGGGCCAGGCCGCGCTCGTCCTCGACGCGCAGACCGACGCAGCGCTTCGCCGCCGCCGAGAGCATCATGAGCTCGGGCGTGCGCAGCCTGATCGCGGCGCCGCTCCTCGACTCGTCGGGCATCCTCGGGATGATCGTGCTCAGCTCGCGCATCCACGTCCGGCGCTTCGCCGAGCAGGACCTGGAGCTCCTCACCGCGCTCGGGTCGGTGGCGGCCCTGCGCATCCGCAACCTGTCGCTGGCCGAGGAGGGGGCGCGGCGCCGCGCGCTCGAGAAGGAGATGGCCCTCGCCCGGGAGATCCAGCTCGCGCTCCTGCCCGAGCACCTTCCCGAGATCCCCGGCTACTCGGTCTTCGCGGCGAACGACGCCTCGCGCGCCGTCTCGGGCGACTTCTACGAGTTCCAGGGCCGCGACGAGGGCGACGAGCAGGTCATCGTCATCGCCGACGTGTCGGGCAAGGGGATGGCGGCCTCGCTCCTCGCCGCCTCCTTCGACGCCCTCCTCATGGGCCCGATCGAGGTCGGCCACCCGACCGACCTCATCTGCGCGAAGGTCTCGAGGCGGCTCTTCATGAAGACGCCGCCCGAGCGCTACGTGACCGCCTTCATCGCCGCCCTCGACCCCGGCAGCGGGCCGCCTCTCCTACACGAACGCCGGCCACAACCCGGGGCTGCTGGTGCGCGCCGACGGGCACCGTGCAGCGGCTCGAGGCGAACGGGCTGCCGCTCGGCCTCTTCCCGGTCGTCGAGTACGAGCGGGTCGAGGTGACGCTCGGCGCCGGGCGACCTCGTCGCTCCTCTACACCGACGGCATCACCGAGGCGGCGAACCCGAAGGACGACGAGTTCGGCCTCGAGCGGCTGCAGGCGGTCGTGCAGAAGTACGCCGCAGGAGCCGCTCGTCGCCCTCGCGGTGGCCATCGAGACGGCGGTCGAGGTGTTCGCCGACGGCACGCCGTTCGGCGACGACCGCACGATGGTCCTGCTGCGCCGCGAGCCGTAGGGGCGCGATTCGCGTGCGCACGCGCCAGGATGCCGGGTCCGATCCCGGAGAAACCGGGACGGTGCGCGCAGGGCCTTCAGCCGAGGCGCGTGGCTTCCCGATCGGGCCGAATGACATGCTCATCGTCGCCCACGCGCTCTCACGTGGGCTGACCGTCGTCACCGAAAATGTCGGCGAGCTCGGGCGGGTGAAGAGCCTCAGAGTCGACAACTGGCGGTGATCAGTCACGCGACCACCGGCTCCTCGGGGCTCCCCGACCACCTGGGCGCGAGGTTCTCGCCGCCGGATTCGGTGACGGCGACGGTGTCCTCGCGTCTGATACCTGGCTCGCCATGGGTATCAGGCGCCCCGGGCCAGATTGGGTGTCAGCGCCTGGAGGAGGGGGGCTGCCAGCGCCCCGCCTTCAGGAGGCCGCTGTCGAGAATCGCATCCATGTCGCGATCGCGGGCGAGCAAGTCGCAGCCGCCGTCCTCGGCAATCGCAGCGATGATGCAGTCGATCGTCGAGCGGACGGTCTGGCCCCTTTCCCGCAGGCCGCGGTAGAGCTCCGCGGCCCGCAGGTAGAGGTGGATGCCGGGTGGCTCGAGAAAGGTCATGTCTTCGAACGAGCGCCGAATCGCCTCTCGCCCTGGATGCCGGCGGAGCCCCTGGAAGACCTCAGCGACCACTATGCCGCACGTGCACACGTCGTCATCTCCTTGCAGCAGCCCGGCGAGGGCGTCGGCCGCAGGTGACGGAAAGCCGTTCAGGAAGTCCACCCAGGCCGAGGTGTCGACGAGGACTCTCACCGGGCCGCTCTTTCGCGACCCCTGAGGTCATCGAGATTGCCCTCCCAGCGGCCCTTGCCGCGAAACTCGAGAAGCCGGCGAACGCGGCGGCGCCGAGCGTACTCCCGGAGCGCCTCGTTGATCACCGCCGTCTTCGTCTTGCCCCGCGCGGTCTTCATGGCGCCGGCGAGAGCGGCCTCGTCGATGTTAAGGGTGGTTCTCACGCTTGCCTCCTGATGCAGATGATAGAGGTTCTCGATCTGCATCACAAGGACGTGCCACCCACACGACCGCCGTCATGACCGGAGACAGCGACCTGCTGGACCTCGGGAGCTACCGCGACATCCCCATCGTCTCGCCGCGCGGCTTCTGGAGCGTCGAGAGCAGCGGGCGGCCTGGCGGTTGAGTCACACCACCACGGCCGGCTCCTCGGGCGTGCCCGACCACCTCGGCGCGAGGTCTGCCTGTTGACAGGGTTGTACGATAGTCAGTATAGTCAATATGACCTTATCGGAGGATCGGGGATGGCGACCACGGTGTCGGCAGCGAAGGCCAAGGCGGAGTTCGCGGAGTGCATTCGGAAAGCGGAGGCAGGTGACCCGGTGGTGATCACTCGCCACGGCAAGGCGGTCGTCGCTCTGGTGCGCGCGGACCGGCTGCAGCAGCTCGAGCGGCTCCGTTCCGCCGGCCCCGCGGCCGGCCTGGCCGGCCTCGCGGGTGGCTGGCGGGGCTCGGAGGAGCTGGTGCAGCTCATCGCCGGGTCGCAACGATCGAAGACGCGACGCGTGCCAAGGCCCGGCCGTTGAGCCAATGGCCTACCTGTTCGACACGGACGCGATCTCCGAGCTGCTCAAGCCGCGGCCGGCGGCTGGCTACGTGCGATGGCTGGCGGCCGTCCCCCGAGAGGAGCAGTTCACCAGCGCCGTGGTGGTAGGCGAGCTGTACAAGGGAGCGTTTCGCTCGTCCGCTGTCACGCGCCACCTGGAGAACATCGAGAAGCGAGTCCTGCCGGCAGTGACCGTGCTCTCCTACGACGCGCCTGCCGCACGCGTCTACGGCGAGATTCGAGCGCGGTTGGAAGCGGCCGGTCGGCCCCTGGCCGACGCCGATCTGCAGATCGCCGCGACGGCTCTCCTGCACGATCTGGAGCTCGTGACGGGGAACGTGAAGCACTTCTCGCGAGTGCGGGGGCTGCGAATCGGCTCGGCTCTGGCCGAGGCTCGACCCCATCCCTGACCGGGTGGCGGCTCGGCTCCCCGGTGCGGCGACCGGTCACGGCTCACATCACACGAGGCCACCAATGGCCCTTGCCCCGCGAGTCGCCCTGTATTAGATTCTAATACAGGAGGAGAGCATGCGGGAGACGGTGACGGTCAGCCTGCCTCCGGGAATCCGTCGTGAGCTCGATCGGATCGCCGCTCAAGAGGGGGTGTCCCGTAGCGACGTGCTCCGGGCCTCGCTGGAGGACTACTTCTTCGTGCGCCGCTTCCGGGCGCTGCGGCAACGCATGATGGCCGCGGCTCAGGCGCAGGGCATCTTCACGGATGAGGACGTCTTCGACCGCGTGTCATGAGGCTGGTCCTCGACGCGAACGTGCTGATCGCCGCGTTCGTCGCGCGAGGCGTGTGCGCCGAGCTGCTCGAGTACTGCGTTCGCGAGCACGAGCCGGTCACGTCGCGCGGCGATCCTGGAGGAGGTCCGCCGGAATCTCGTCGGCAGGATCAAGGTCAGCCGCGGCCCAGGCAGACCAGACGGTCAGGCTGCTCCGTACTCGCCTCGAGGTGGTCGAGCCGGTCGCCCTCGGGGCTCGAGTGTGCCGCGATGCTGACGACGACGTCGTCTTGGGTACCGCGATCGCGGCGATGCAGCGCCATCGTGACCGGGGACCGGGACCTTCTCGATCTCGTCAGCATTCCGAGAGATCGCGATCGTCTCGCCGCGCGGTTTCTGGAGCTTCGAGAGCAGGCAACGGTCGGAGGGTTGAGTTCGAGCGCGATGAGGGAGCGGCTGGTTCCCGCCGTTCCCTCGAAAGCCGGTGCTCGCGAAAGAAGGCCCACATCTGACTCGTGGCGTCAATGCTGCGGCTCGTGGACCCGACCAGCCACTCCGGCAGCGGCCCGCCACCCGGCCAGGAATGCCCTCCTCCGTTCACGGTGTAGAGCACCACGGCCGCGTCGTCGGCGCAGTGCTTGTACTCGAGGCGAGTGACGTCAGCCGCCACCGCCGATTCGACCGGGCTGGGGCGGCATTGGTTTCTTCGAGCCCAGTCGGCCGCCCAGGTCGGCATGTCCGGAAACGCTACGGGGGCCACCCACGACTTGCCACCGTGGTAAGGAACGGTCCGATCGGCTGTCCCGTGAAACGCGATCATCGGAACCGCTCGTCGATCCGTGCACCAGTCGAACGGCAGCAGTTGAGCCGACGCCACCATCCCGACCGCCGCGATCCGGTCGGACAGCGTGCAGGAAAGGACGAACGCCATGCCTCCGCCATTGGAAAGCCCGTCCGCGTAGACCCGCGTCGAGTCGATGTTGTAGGCCGCTTTCAGCGTATCGATCAGATCCGAGATGAATCGGACATCCTTCGCGAGACCGGAGGGGTTCATGTGCCAGGCCTTGGGCCCTCGGCCGGCCATCCCCGACGGGTAGACCACGATGAACCCCTGACTCTCGGCGAGGGTGTTCCACCGGCTCGTTTGCTCCTGCATGGCCGGCCATCCCGCCCCGCCGTGCATGCTGATGACGAGCGCCGTCGGCTTCGCGGGGTCGTAGCTCCTTGGAACATGCAGCAGGTACTCTCGCTCCTGGCCCGAGGAGACGAGGGCGCCGTTCGATCGGTTCCGGACCTCGAAGGACACGGCCTCGACCAGGACCAGAGCCACCGGCAACCCCAGGAGCACGCCTACGGCGCGCATGACCATCGGCCTGTCCTTCAGGGTCGTCCTCGACTCCGGGTCCGTGCGACCTGGCGCGCCCCGATGCCGGCTCCAGGCGAGGGCCAGCGGTGCGGCGGAGAGTCGTGCCAGGGGAACGGCCAGGATCGCGACGAGCGCTGGAAGGTAGCGCGGGATGAGCGGCGTCGAGACGAGCCACACGAGCACACCGTAGAGCGCGAGCACGGCGGCGAGCCACGAGGCGGCTCCGGCCACCAGGCTCCAGTCGCTCAGCAGCCGCCTCCGATGGAGGCGTTGGACCACCCAGGCGGCGGCGGACAGCTTGAAGCAGACCAGGACGGCCAGAACCCAGGGCCAGGCGTCCCACAGCGCCGCCAGCACCACCTCCCAGTTCCCGACGACCCAATCGCCGATGGGCCAGACGATGACGAGGAGCGACAGGCGAACCAGCACACTGGTCCTGACGACCCAGGCACGGCCGGTGAGACCGATGCAGAGACTCTGCACGAGCTGCTTCCAGGTCGAGGCGAGGAGTCCCGTGAAACCCAGCAGCGCGATCACGATCGCGCGCGGCCTTCCCACGACTTCGATGACCGCGGTGACCCCATCGGCGACCACCGGCCACGTGCCCGTCAGGGCGAGGGCGAGCGGAACGGCCACGAGGACCAGCAGCCACGCCGCCAGCGTGCTCCAGATCGCCGCGTGCAGCTTGGCGGCGACGAGCGCCGCGCTCGTGAGCGGCCGCGTCGCCACGAACGTCACGCCGGAAGGATCGCCCCCACCCTGACCCGGCTGGCTGGCGGTCGCGGCAATGAAGCCGGCCATGAACGGCGGGGTGAGCAGCACGGCCAGAAGCGTGAGTTCGACGAGCACGGGCGGCTCGTGGCGGGCGAGGTAGAGCAGGCCCAGCTCGAACGGCAGCAGGATGCCGACGAGCGCCGGCAAGACCCGACCCTGCTGCCGCCACTCGAACCACACCTGAGCGCGAGTCGGCGAAGGAAACCGGTCCGGCCGAGGCCACAGCACATGCGCGACCTGGGAGGTCCGAGCGAACACTCCCCGCCAATCGGGCACGTCGCCACGGCGCGCTCGCGCCACCACGAAGCAGGCCGCGAGATACGCGAGGGGAAGCTGCGGCGCCAGCATGGCGACCAGCCGAGGCTCGGGGACTTTCAACTGGACCGCCAGGATGACGACGGCGTCGAGCGCGGCCAGCCACAGCACGGCGACGATGATGCGCAGCCCGGGCAGGCCGTACGCCGTCCACGTCAGCACCTGCGTCCAGGCGAGGAACACCGCGCCCAGAAGCGCCGGCCAGATGAGGGGCAGCTCGAGTCCCCACGACCACCGGACGAAAGGCGCCGTGACCAGCCACAGGCTCGCCACGGCCGCCGTGCCGAAGAGCATCGGCCAGCCCGCGAGTGCCCTGCGTCGTCACCGGCAGCGTGAACATGCGGGCGGGAAAGGGCGATTGGCGTGCGGCTAGGTCGCCGCCCAGGCCGAAGCTGAACACCGCCAGGAAGTACATGAACGCCGCCGACAGGGGCACGATCACCGCGCCGGCAATGCCGTTCGGGGGATCCAGCGTGAGGGGCTCCCCGGGCCCGAGGATCAGGAGCCGGACGGCAACGAAGGCCAGGGCGTAGGTGGCGAGTGCGATCAGCGCGGAGCGATGCCGCTGTCGAAACTCCCAGGCGATGGCGAGAGCGGGGGAGCGCATGACTCACGCATCCTCGGCTGACGCGGCCGGCGTCCCGACGTGGGCGACGAAGATCTCGTCGAGGGACGGGACGCGGCTCGCGACGATGCGCGCTCCCCAGCCGGCGACGGCGGCCTCCAGCTCGCCCGAATCGCCGCAGTAGACCGCCGTCCACTCCTCGCCTCCACCATCCCAGCGCAGAACGCCCGCCGTTTTCGGGGGCTCCGGCCGCGGCTGCGCAAGGCGCACGGTCACGTACCGGTGGGATTCCTTGATGTCCGCGAGCGGCGCGCTGAGAGCGATCCGGCCGTGGCTGATCATCGTGACGTGGTCGGCGACCCGCTCCACTTCCTCCAGCAGGTGCGACGAGAAGAGCACCGTGCGGCCCTCGTGGGCGATGGTGCGGAGGATGGCTTCCAGGATGTCGCGGCGCACGACCGGATCGAGGCCGGACGACGGTTCGTCCAGCAGCAGGAGCTCGGGCCGATGCGCCAGCGCGACGAGCAGTCCAGCGCGCGCCTTCTGGCCCCTGGAGAGGTCCTTGATCTTCGCCGTGGGGTGGAGAGCGAACGCCTGCCGCAGCTCGTCCGCGTAGGCATCGTCCCAGCCCGGGTAGAACGCGCGCGAGTAGCGAACGAGCTCGTCGACGCGCATCCAGCCGGGGAGGTCGTTCTCCTCGGAGAGATAGCCGATCCGCGACAGCACGCCCTTCGGGTCGGCGACGGGATCGAGGCCGAAGACGCGCACCGAGCCGGCTTCCGCTCGCAGCAGGCCCAGGAGGTGCTTGATGAGCGTCGTCTTGCCCGCTCCATTCGCGCCGACGAGACCGTAGACCGCCCCGCGCGGCAGGGACAGGCTCACCGAGTCGAGGGCCGTCGTGGCTCCGAAGCGGCGCGTCAGCCCCGACACGTCGATGACCGGCTGACTCACGCTCGAACCCCGGCGTTGCTCTCGGCAGCCCGGGAAGAGGGGGGCGGCCAGCGCCCCGCCTTCAAGAGGCCGCTGTCGAGGATCGCGTCCATGTCGCGATCGCGGGCGAGCAGGTCGCAGCCGCCGGCTTCGGCAATCGTCGCGATGATGCAGTCGACGGTCGAGCGGACCGTTCTCTCTCTGTCGCGTAACGCGCGATACAGCTCCGCTGCCCGAAGATAGAGGTGGATGTCCGGAGGCTCGAGAAAGGTCACGCGTCCTTCAGCGTAGCGGGCGAATCATCGACGCCGGCGCCGCCGCCGAGGCACTCCGAGCTGCCGTCGCACCTCTTCGAAACTGACGGTCGGCTGGGCGCGGCGAGCCTCGATCATCTTCCAGAAGCGCGGATTCTGCATGAGGAGGACGTCTTCGAGATCGTGCCCTTCCACGCCGATCATCAGCGCCGCCGGGCGGCCCTGTTTGGTGATCAGCACGCGCTCGCGCTGGGCGCGGACGACACACCCACTGAGCTGCTGCTTCGCCTCCCTGAGCGCCACCACCTTCATACGGCCTCCTTGGTCGTCGAGCGCCCCTTGCGCCGGACGGCCCGAACGACGACCAGTCGGGCCCGCGCGTCCACGTCGTAGAAGACACGGTAGTCATCGACTCGCAGCTCCCACACGGGCGGCACGTGCTCCCAGGGGGGCACGAGGGCCGCCAGCTCCTTCCGATTGCGGGTCGGCTCCTGGGGCTGGTCCACGAGGCACCGTTCGATCTCGTCGACGATCCGGGTCCGGTCATGGGCGCGAAGGCGCTGCAGGTCCTCAAGGGCTCCGCGAGCGAGTCGGATCTCGAACATGTATCTACAAATGTAGACGCACAGAGCCTGCTCGTCAAGCCCGTCGGCCATCCGATCTCGGATCTTGAACCGAGCAACCCGGACCGGCGTGTCGTCGCTTTGATCGAACGAGCGAACGCCGGGAGCACCCGCAATGCGGCTCCTCTTTGGCGACTGCGTGTTCGAGCCCTGGACCCGCCGCCTCACACGTGATGGCGTGTCGTTCACATCGCCCCCGGGCATCGGCGCGAGGTGTACGCCCCTCCAGGCGTCGAGGGCCAGCACGAAGGCGACGGCCCGTACACGAGGAGGACAGGGCGCGTGCTGGGGCAGGAGGTTCGGCCGCGTTCGGCCGGGTGAGGGGCCCCAAAGGTCGGAGCTCGGGGCAGTAGCTCACACCACGGCCGGCTCCTCGGGCGTGCCCGACCACTTCGGGGCGAGGTTCTCGCAGCCGGTCTCGGTGACGGCGACGGTGTCCTCGTGTCGGATACCCAGCTCGCCGGGGATGTAGATCCCCGGCTCGTCGGTGAAGGTCGTGCCGGCGGCCAGCTTCGTCGGTGTTGCCGCGGACCATGTAGGGCCACTCGTGTCCGTCGAGGCCGATGCCGTGGCCGAGGCGGTGCGTGAG
Organism: uncultured Acidobacteriota bacterium; assembly: GCA_963697835.1. Classification (GTDB taxonomy): domain Bacteria; phylum Acidobacteriota; class Vicinamibacteria; order Fen-336; family Fen-336; genus DATBSL01. The sequence continues at coordinate 720,998 of CAVOPG010000007.1, forward strand.
GTAGGCGTAGCCCGGGACCGAAGCCGCCGTCCTCGATCACCCGGCGCGCCGCGGCGTCGACCGCCTGGCACTCGACTCCGGGCCGGGCGGCGTCGAAGGCCGCCGCCTGCGCCTTCCGCACGAGGTCCCACACCCGCCGCTGGCGGTCGGTGGGCGGGGCGCCGAAGACGGCGGTTCGCGTGATGTCGCTCGAGTAGCCGTGCACCCGGCACCCGCCGTCGACGAGCACGACGTCGCCCTTCTGCAGCGTCTTCGGCTTCGTGGTGCCGTGGGGGAAGGCCGCGTCGGGGCCGAAGAGGACGAGCGCGCCGCCCGCGGACGCCGAGCCGGCGGTGGGCGGCCGCGACCCAGCCGGAGACCTGGGCGACGGTCTGGCCCTCGGCGAGCGACGCGAAGACCGCGCGGTAGGCGGTGAGCGTGATCGCGCAGGCGCGGCGCATGAGCGCGAGCTCGTGGGCGTCCTTCACCATGCGGCAGCCCGCGGTGACCGGCGTCGCGCTCGCCAGGCGCGCGGCGGGCAGGGCCTGGCCGATCCCGTCGGAGAAGGCGAACGGCATCGTCTCCTCGATGCCGACGCGCCCGGCCGCGGCGCCGCGATCGGCGAGCGCCCGCGCGACGAGCGCGTACGGCGACTCGTCCTCCTGCCAGGCGCGCACGTCCGTTCCCAGGCGGATCTGCTCGAGCGCGCGGTCCTTCTCGAAGGCGGGGACGACCCACACCGGGTCGCCCGTCGCGGCCGACCACCATCGCCGAGGAAGCGCTCGGAGAGGCCCCAGTCGGCGCCGGTGAAGTAGGCGAGGCTCGACCCGGGTCCCACGACCATCGCGTCGAGGCCGGCCTCGGCGAGGAGCTTCTGCGCGCGGGCGAGCCGGGCGCGGTGCTCGTCGACGGTGATCGGCCCGACGCCGTCCGTCATAGGCGGGAGGGCGCGGACCGCGGCGGGGAGGTCGTCGGGGGACTTGCCCCCTGGAGTCGGGCGGCCTTCCGAAGGGGGTGGCGCCTGGGCCTCGGCATCGGGTCCTCGGAGCGCGGCGAGCGCTCCGCGCAACCGGAGAGGTGGAGCAGGCGGCGGCGCGTGAGCCCGTGGGCGTCGTGGTCCATGGTCCCCGGAGGCTATGCGCTCGGGCCGGACCCCGTCAATCGCAGCGGAAGCCCGCATCGTGCCCGGCCTCACACCCCGGGGCCGTTCCGCGTGCTAACCTGCGCGGAGATGCCCGGCGCCGCCCGAAGAGCCCCTCTCCTGACGGCGCTCCTCCTCCTCGTGGCGCTCCCCGCGGCCCGCCTGCGCGCGGCCTCCTACCCGCCGGAGTACCACTTCCAGACGGTCTCCACCGACCGCGTCTCGGTGCACTTCCACCAGGGCTTCGAGGCGATGGCCCGCCAGGCGGCCTCGATGGCGACGGAGATCCTGTCCCGCCACGAGGCCCGCTACGGGCAGAAGGTCGGCCGCGTCCACCTCGTGATCGTCGACGCCGACGACGAGTCGAACGGCTTCGCCTCGCCGCTGCCCTTCCCGCTCGTCACGATCCGCGCGGCGGCGCCCGACGGCACCGACGACTTCGGCAACCACGAGGGCTGGCTGCGCCTCGTGCTCACCCACGAGCTGGCCCACACCGTGCACCTCGAGGAGGCGCGCGGGCTCTGGGGCTTCGGGCGGAAGCTCTTCGGCCGCGCGCCCTTCCTCTTCCCGAACTCCGTCGCGATGTCGTGGATGATCGAGGGCCTCGCCACCTACGAGGAGACCGAGCGGACCGCCTTCGGCCGCGGCCGCGAACCCCGACTCGCGGATGGTGCTGCGCATGGCGGCGCTCGAGGGGCGCTTCCCGAAGGAGGACCAGGCGATCTACGCGCTCGACGCGTGGCCCGGCGGGCGAGGCGCCGTACCTCTTCGGCGAGGCGTTCCTGCGCCGGCTGAGCGAGCAGTCGGGCGAGGACACGATCCCGAGGATGGCACGGCAGCACGCGGGGCAGTTCCCGCCGTTCCTCGACGGGCGCACCGTGCGCAAGGTGACCGGCACCGGCCTCCACGCCCACTGGAAGGCGTGGGCCGAGCAGGCCACCGAGGCCTTCGAGCGGGAGGCCGGGGAGAGGGAGGCGCAGGGCCTGACCCCGTCGCGCCCGCGTGACCCGCCGCGGCATCCGGCAGGTCTCGCCCCGCTTCAGCCCCGACGGCGCGTGGGTGGCCTACACGAGCCGCACGCTCACCCGCTTCCCGGAGATCCGGCTCGTGCGCCCCGACGGCACGGACGACCACCGCGTCGCCCTGCGCAACGGCGGGTCGGGCCTCGCCTGGACGCCGGACGGGAAAGCCCTCGTCTACGGCGAGCTGCAGGTGCACCGGACCTTCTCGGTCCTCGGCGACCTGAGCCTCGTGGACGTGGCGAGCGGCCGACGTGCGCCGCCTCACCCGCGGCGTGCGCGCCTACGACCCCGACGTCTCGCCGGACGGCCGGACGGTCGTCTTCGCGCGGAAGCTGGGGGACCGCTCGGAGCTGTTCACGGTCGGCCTCGACGGCGACGGCCTCAAGCCCCTCACCGCGTCGGCCGAGGGCGTCGAGTGGAGCGGGCCGCGCTGGAGCCCGCGCGGCGACGCCATCGTGGCCTCGCGCCTCCTGCCCGGCGGCTGGCTCGACCTCGTGCTCGTCGACCCGGCGACGGGCGCGGTCGAGCAGCTCACCCACGACCGGGCGAAGGACGTGGAGCCGACGTGGACGCCCGACGGGGAGGCCGTCGTCTTCCGCTCCGACCGCGACGGCGTCTCGAACCTCCACGCCGCTGCGCCTCGCCGACCGCTCGCTCGTGCGGGTCACGAACGTCCTCGGCGGGGCGTTCCAGCCGTCGGTCAGCCCCGACGGCCTCTCGGTGGCCTACTCGGCCTACTCCTCGCGCGGGTACGACGTCTGCGTCGCGCCGCTCGACCTCGCCTCGGCGCCCCGCGGCGCCGCCGTTCGCAGGACGCTCACCCGGCCCCGCGCCCCGACCCGCCGCCGGCCGCCTCTCCCGTCGAAGCCGTACCGTCCCGGGTCGATGCTCCTGCCCGCGCTTCTGGTCGCCCTGGGTGGCAGCACGACGACACCGAGGACCGCTTCGGCCTCGCCACCGGCGGCTCGGACGCCCTCTTCCGACACGCCTGGGCCGCGCGGGCGACGTACGGGACGCAGTCCGAGCGCGTCAACGCGAGCGGCTTCTACGTCTACGACCGCTTCCGCCCCACGTTCCTGGTGAGCGCGCAGGACACGACGGACGTCTACGCGAACGGCCGGCTCCGCACGCGCCAGGTGGACGTGCAGGCGTCGCTGCCGCTCCGCCGCACCGTCCGCTCCATCCAGACGCTCTCGGCGACCTGGCGGCGGGAGCGCGAGGAGGTGCTGGGCAGCGACCAGCCCGACGACCGCCTCGACCTCGGCGGCATCGAGACGGCGTGGGCGCTCAGCACCGCCCGGTCGTACCCCTGTCTCGATCTCGCCGAGCGAAGGGGCGCGGCTGCGGGTGGCCTGGCTCCACGAGGCCCCGGCCCTCGGCAGCGAGCTCTCGCTCGACAAGCTGACCGCGGACGCGCGGCTCTACCGCCGCGTCTTCGGCGAGCGCGACGTCCTCGCCCTGCGCGCCGCGGGCGGCACGACGTACGGCGAGCCGCGGTTCGATCGGTCGTTCGCCGTCGGCGGCTATCCCGACGCGAGCCTCTTCGACATCGTGCGCACCAACAACGCCGTCCTGCGCGGCTACCCGGACAACGCCTTCACCGGCCGGCGCTACGCGGCGTTCAACGCCGAGTACCGCTTCCCGCTCTTCTCGCCGCAGCGGGGCTGGCGCTCGTTCCCGCTCTTCCTGCGCCACTTCCGCGGCTCGGTCTTCTTCGACGCCGCCCACGCCTGGTCGGGCAGCTTCCAGGCCGGGGACGTGAAGACCTCGGCCGGCGCGTCGCTCGGCGCTCGACAGCGCGATCGGCTTCGCCCTGCCGCTGACGGCCGAGGTCACCCTGGCCCGCGGCTTCGACGAGCAGGGCGACACGAAGGTCGTACTTCCGCTTCGGGCTGGCGTTCTGACGCAATGGACCCCGCGGCCGGAGGGTGGAATAATCCGCCCACCGATGTCCGGGGCCCTCACCGCGCACGACGACATCGCCTCGCCGACCCGGGCCCCCGAAGCCCGCCGGCCCCTTCCCGCCGGCGGCACCAGCCGTGGGTGACGTTCCTGCCGTCGGGGACTCGCTCGTCCTGGTGGTGCCCTGCTACAACGAGGGGGGGCGACTCGACACGGCGTCCTTCGCTCGATTCCGACTGCCCTCGCATCGCCTCGAATTCTGCTTCGTCAACGACGGCAGCACCGACGACACCCTGTCTCTCCTCACCGGGATGTGCGACCAGAACCCCGGGCTCGGCTTCGTCCTCGACTTGCCCCGCAACCGTGGCAAGGCCGAGGCGGTGCGGCAGGGACTCCTCGCGGGAGTGGAGCGGGGCGCCGGCGTCGTCGGGTTCTGGGACGCCGACCTGGCGACGCCGCTCTCCGAGCTGCCGCGTCTGTGCGAGGTCTTCGGCAGCCGGCCGCAGACCGAGATCGTCCTCGGCTCTCGGGTGAGGCTCCTGGGTCGATCGATAGACCGCAGCACCACACGACACTACCTGGGGCGGGTCTTCGCCACCGGTGCCTCGATCGTGCTCGGGTTGCCGGTCTACGACACGCAGTGCGGCGCGAAGTTGTTCCGGGCCGGCCCGACCCTCCGTGCCGTGCTCGCGGAGCCGTTCATCACGAGATGGGTCTTCGACGTCGAGCTCCTGGCCCGCTACCGGCGCCACCTTCGCGCCGCCGGACCAGGACGACTTCGAAAGTCGGGTCTTCGAGCTGCCGCTCATGCGCTGGAGCGACGTTCCGGGCTCGAAGGTGCGCCCGTGGGACTTCTTCCGCTCGGGTCTCGAGCTGCTGCGGATATGGCGCCGCCACTCACGGGACTGAGCCTGTGGGATAATCCCACTGTGATCGTGACCCTGGACGAGAAGCGCCGCCTGACCATTCCCGTGGCCCTCGCGCCCGCGGTGCCGGGTGATGCGTTCGATGCGAGCTTCGACGAGGAGGAGGATGCGATCGTCTTCCGACGGGTCAAGCGCGGGAGGTCCTGGCTGGACGTCCTGAAGGCGTGCCCCGTTCCCATGGAAGACCTTCCGCCGCGCAGCCGTGAGTACCCGAAGAGGCGGAAGCTGTGAACTGGCTCCTCGACGCGGACGTGCTGAGCCAGCCGGCGAAGCGAAACGGTGCCCCGCGCGTAATCGACTGGCTGGAGCGGGAGGACGCGGCCGGCCTCCGCATGCCGCTGGCCGACAGCTACATCGCCGCGACGGCGCGGCGGCACGGACTCACGGTGGTCACCGGGAACGAACGCGACTTCCGAAGGCCGGGGGTCAAGGTGTTCAATCCGTTCAAGGAGCTGCGCTGAGGGGCTCCTACCGTCCCTTCGAGTCCTTCAGGTACTTGAGCAGCTCCGAGTCGGTGGAGAGGATGACCGTCGCGTCCTTGTCGAGCGCCGTCTGCAGCGTCTCCATCGACTTCCAGAACTCGTAGAAGCCCGGGTCGCGGCCGTAGGCCCGCGCGTAGATCGTGGTGGCCTTCGCGTCGGCCTTGCCCTTCAGCTCCTGCGCCGACCTGTAGCCGACCGAGCTCGCCGCCAGCACGTCGCGCTCCTTCTGGCCGCGGATCTCGGCGGCCCGGCCCTGGCCCTCGGAGCGGCTGCGCTCGGCGATCCGCTTCCTCTCCGCGATCATCCGCTGGAAGACGGCCTGCTGCACCGACTCCGTGTAGTTGATGCGCTTGAAGCGCACGTCCACCAGCTCGACCCCGAACTCGGGCGTGATCTTCGCGGCCCGCTCGAGGATCCGCTGGGCGATCTTCTCGCGGCCGGTCGCGATCTTCGCCACCGCCTCCGCCTCGCCGATGCCCTCCAGCTCGCCGGTGGTCGCGAAGGGGCGGTTCGCCGAGCGCACGATCTCGATGAGGTCGAACGAGGCGACGGCGTTGCGGGTCTCGCCGTCCACGATGTCGTCGAGCCGGCTCTGCGCGCCGCGCTCGTCGCGCACGGCCTGGAAGAAGCGCAGGGCGTCGGCGATCCGCCAGCGCGCGTACGTGTCCACCCAGATGTACTTCTTGTCCCGGGTGGGGATCTCGTTGGGGTCGCCGTCGTACTCGAGCCAGCGCTTCTCGAAGCGGTGCAGGTTCTGGACGAGGGGCACCTTGACGTGGAGCCCGGGCGTCGCGACGACGCCGCCGACGGGCCGGCCGAACTGCGTGATGATCGCCTGCTCGGTCTCGCTGAGGGTGTAGACGGAGGAGAAGAGGAGGATGGCGGCGAGGATCGCGCCGCCCACGAGGAGCGGGGTCTTCACGGCTTCACCTCCTTCGCCGTCCCGTCGAGCTGCAGGAGCGGCAGGACGCCCCTCGCCTTGTCGTCCACGATCACCTTCCTGCCCGAGCTTCGGGCACGAGCGCGCCCATCGTCTCGAGGTACATCCGCTTGCGCGTCACGTCCGGCGCCTTGCGGTACTCCTCGTAGAGCGACGTCGAAGCGCTGCGCGTCGCCGAGCGCCTGGTTCTCGCGCTCGAGCGCGTAGCCCTCGGCCGCCCGCACCGCCTGCTCGGCCTCGCCCTTCGCCCGCGGCACGGCCTGGTTGTACTCGGCCCAGGCCTCGTTGATCGCCCGCTCCTTCTCCTGGATGGCCTGGTTCACCTCGTTGAAGGCGGGCCGCACCGGGCCGGGCGGGTTCACGTCCTGGAGCACGAGCTGCTGGATCTCGATCCCGATGCCGTAGAGGTTGCAGAGCCGCTGCAGCTCCTCCTTGGCGGCGAGGGCGATCTCGGCCCGGCCGATGGTGATCACCTCGTCGACGCTGTGGTCGCCGACGACCTGGCGCACGGCGGCCTCGGACATGTAGCGGAAGGTCTCGGGAACGTCGCGGACGTGGAAGAGGTAGGCCTTCGGGTCCCTGATGCGGTACTGCACGATCCACTCGACGACCGCGACGTTCAGGTCGCCGGTGAGCATGACCGACTCCGCCTGCGCCTCCGGGGGCGTCGCGAACTCCGAGCGCGCCGCGGGCCGGATCGTGCGGAAGCCGAACTCCATCTTGAGCTGGCGCTGCACCGGGACCTTGGTGACCGTCTCGATCCCGAACGGCAGCTTCAGGTGCGGGCCCGGGTCGCTCGTCCGCACGTAGGCGCCGAAGAGCTGGACGACGCCGACCTCCTCGGGCTCGACCTGGTAGTAGGTCGTGAAGAGGAGGACACCTCCCGCGAGCGCCGCCAGGATCCCCTTCCACGCGCGAAACGAGACCTTCGGTGCGGCGGGGAAGCGGAAGCCCCGCCCCCCTACGTCGATGACGGGCCCCTGGCCCCAAGGTGGCTGTGGCATTTCTCGACCTCCCTGTCATCCTGAGGGACTTCCGTCGGCCCGGTCCCGAAGGACCCGCAAACGGCCGGCACAGGCACCCCAGCATACCCTTCCTGCCCCGATCAGTGCGGAAGACCGAACGCGAAGTACACGGCGGAGATCGCGGCGAGCGCCCACGCCCCGCCCTTCACCTCGCCGGCGCGACCCGCCGCGACCTTGACGACCGGGTAGAGCACGAGTCCGGCGGTCAGACCGTTGCCGATGTTGTACGTGAACACCATCATGACGATCGTCGCGAACGCGGGCACGAGCTCGGTCAGGTCGTCGAAGTCGATGTGACGCGCCGAGGCGGTCATCAGCAGGCCCACCGCGACGAGCGCGGGCGCGTAGGCGTAGTGCAGCCGCTGGAGCGGCGCCACGAGCGGGACGAAGAAGAGGCTGGCGCGCGAAGAGCCCGGCCGTGGTCACCGCGGCGAGCCCGGTGCGGGCCCCCTCCCGGATGCCGGTGGCCGATTCGATGTAGGCGCCGCTCGTCGTCGTGCCCGACGAGGCCGGCGAAGACGCAGGTGAGCGCGTCCACCGTCATCGGCTTCTCGATCTGCGGGAAGCGGCCCTTCTCGTCGAGGAGCCCGCCGGCCGCCCCGAGGCCCACGAGCGTCCCCAGCGTGTCGAGGAGCCCCATGATCACGAGCGTCAGCAGCGCCGGCAGGAAGGCGAGGCGCAGCACGCCGGCGATGTCCAGCTTCAGGAAGAGCGGGGCGAGGCTCAGGTCGCCGGTGAACGGGAGGGCGATGATCGCCTTCGGCGCCTCGCCGTAGCCGGCGACGGCTCCGACGACGGCCGTCGCCGCGATGCCGACGAGCAGCGCGCCCCGCACCCGGCGCTGCAGCAGGATCGCGATGAGCAGGAAGCCGAGGACGGCGAGGAGGACGCGCGGGTCGCGCAGGTCGCCGATCTTCAGGGGCACGTCGGGCGCGCGCAGCAGGCCGGCGGGGCCGAGGAGCGCCTGCGGCGGCATCCCGGCGGCGGCGCTCGTGACGATGCCGGTCTCGTACAGGCCGATGAGGGCCAGGAAGAGTCCGATGCCGACGGCGAAGGCGTGCTTCAGGCTGGTGGAGACGGCCTCGGCCAGCCAGGCGCGCACGCCGAGCACGGTGATGGCGAGGAACACGAGGCCGCTCACGAACACCGCGCCGAGCATCTGCGGCCACGTCGCGCCGATCGCGGCGAGGCCGAAGGCCACGAACGCGTTCTCGCCCATGTAGGGGGCGACGGCGATGGGCCGGTTGGCGTAGAGGCCCATGAGCAGCGTGCCGAAGACCGCGGCCAGGATCGTGGCCACCGTGCTCGGGCCGACCGGGATCCCGGCGAAGGAGAGGATGGCGGGGTTCACGACGACGATGTACGCCATCGTCGCGAACGTGGTGACGCCGCCCAGCACCTCGCGGCGGACGGTGGTGTCGTGGGCCGAGAGCCGGAAGAGCCGCTCCAGCATCGCGGGGCTACTGTAACCCCGAGGGCAACTACTTCAGGTTGCGCTCGTACCAGTCGAGCGACTCGTCGAGGCCCCGCTCGATCGAGTGGGTTGGCTCGTAGCCCAGGAGTCTCTGGGCCTTCCCGATGTCGGCCAGCGAGTGCATCACGTCGCCGGGGCGGGAGGGCCCGTACGTGGGCTTCGAGCCGGCAAGGCCCGGATGCCTCGCGGCCAGACGGTCCCGCAACAGCACGAAGAGCTCGTCGAGCGTGGTGCGGCGTCCCAGGGCGATGTTGTAGGCCTGGTTCAGGGCCTCCGCCTTCTCGACGGTAGCCGCAAGCACATTGGCCTGCACGACGTTCTTCACGTGGCAGAAGTCGCGGCTGATGTCCCCGGTGCCGTTGATCCGAACCTCGTCACCGCGCAGCATGGCCGCTATCCACTTGGGTATGACTGCCGCGTAGGCGCCTTCCGGATCCTGGCGCGGGCCGAAGACGTTGAAGTAACGTAGGCCCACCGTCTCCATCCCGTGCAGGTGGCCATAAACCGTTGAGTAGAGTTCGTCGGCTAGCTTGGTCACCGCGTAGGGCGAAAGGGGTCGGCCGAGGCTGTCTTCGACTTTCGGTAGAGTCGGGCTGTCGCCGTAGACGGAGCTGCTGGAGGCGTACACGAAGCGGCGAACGCCGGCACGCCGCGCAGCCTCCAGCAGTGCAAGGTGGCCCGTCACGTTGGCGGCGTTCGAAGGCAACGGCTCCTCGATCGAGCGCGGCACCGAGCCGAGCGCGGCCTGGTGCAGGACGACGTCCACGCCGGCCACCGCCTTCCGACACACGTCCGGCGAGGCGACGTCGCCCTCGATGAAGCGGAAGCGACCCCAGCGATCGGGGCCGGCGAGCGCGCGCACTTCGTCGAGATTCGCGTGCTTGCCGGTGGCGAAGTTGTCGAGGCCGACGACGTGCTGATCGGCGTCGAGGAGCCACTGGGCGAGGTTCGACGCGATGAACCCGGCGACACCCGTGACGAGCCAGCGGCGAGGTCTCGCCTTCAGGTCGGCTTGCATCTGCTCGACTGTCGCCATCGTCCTGAGCCTCCGTCGCGCCTGAAGGCTAACCGACGTCCCCCGTTTCGCCAAGCCAGCGGCGTGAACCGAGCCATCTCCGCCGACACCCGCGTGGTGGCGCGTTCGACAGACGGGAGATCGCGGCCGGTTCTTGGTGTGTCGCATTCCGAATACAAAACAGACACAACAGACGAAAAGCCCGGATCTCCATTCATCGATCCGATGAGTCGCCCGCATTCATGAAAACGGGGCTTGACTCCGCCGGTGGCTGGCCTGAGAATATCTGCTCACGAGCGGTTAGACCGCGTCGTTTCCCACCCCTCCTCAAGGAACGACGAGCCCGAAACGAGGCCGAAGGCCTCGTGTCGGAGGCTTGGAGACAGGGTTATGGAAGACAACGCAGTCCCGCGAGCCCACGGCATCGTACTGGCGGGAGCGTATCCAGGCGGCACGTGCGCGCTCGATGAGCTCGCTCCCCGTCCCCTGCTTCCCGTCGCCCAGCAGCCCCTCGTCACCTACGCGCTCCGCTGGATGGCGGGAGGAGGTCTGCGCGACGCGACGATCTGCGCCAACAGCGCGGCGCGCGCCATCCGCACGAGCCTGAACGGCTCGGCCTGCGGCCTGCGGCTCGACTACCTCGAGGACTGGAGCCCTCGCGGCGCCGCCGGCTGCGTGCGCGACGCCGGCGTGAAGACCGTCGCGGACACGTTCGTGGTCGCGGACGGGACCGCGGTACCCGTGGTGGACCTCGCCGAGCTGCTCAAGAGCCACCAGGCCTCCAGGGCCGCGATCACCGTGGTCGTGGGTGCCGATGCCGCCGGGAGACTGCGGCCGAGCGGCGTCTACGTCTTCGCCCGCCGCGCTTTCGCCTACATCCCGGAGGACGGCTTCCAGGACATCAAGGAGAAGCTGATCCCGCGTCTCTACGCTGCGGGCGAACAGGTCTCGACCCACATGGCCCGCGGGGTCGCCCCGCGCGTCGTCAACGCCGACACGTACCTCGCCTTGAACGAGTGGGTGGTCGAGCGCGCCTCGCGCCACCGTGAGGCGCCGGACGGCTTCCGCAGCTTCGGCGAGACCGTCCTGCACGACAGCACGTCGGTGGACCCGACCGCGCGCCTGCTCGGCCCCGTGCTCCTCGGCCCCCGCGTGTCGGTCGGGGAGGGCGCGACCCTGGTGGGCCCTGTCAGCATCGGGGCGGGAACCACAGTCGGCCGCGACGCCGTCGTGTCGCGCTCCGTCGTCTGGAGCGATTGCGTGGTGGGCGACCGCTCCTTCGTGGACCGGTCGATGCTCGCCGACCACGCGGTCGTCGAGCCCGGAGGGTCGGTGATATCTACCATGAAGACGGACGGGCGTCGAGGAGCGGCGCGCGGGGCAAGGACGTGGCGGTCGCCTCGGGCCTCTTGGGCCCAGATCGAAGCCGCGCTGAGGCCGGCGACGACGCCGCACCACTCATAGTACGGCTCATCGAGGAAGCCTGAGGGTGTGGACTTTTCCCGTTCTTCTCGACTGCCGCCCGGCGTTCCTTTCCCGGGCGCGCGGGGGATCATTGCTCCTCGCCCCTCTCGGTGACGGCAGCGTCCTGAGCCACCTCCTCTCACGCCTCCGTGCCGTCACCACCGCGCCGCCCGTGATCGTGACGCGGTTCGAGCTCGACGCGGCCTCCGAAGAGGCCCTCCGCCGGGCCTGCCCCGACGTGGAGGTGGTGGAGACGCTGCCGGCCTTCGCCGAGCGCCTCTACACCTACGAGCCCTCGGATCAGCTCCTGCTCGCCGACCCGACGTGCTTCCCCCTCGACGCCCTGGAACCGGCCTTCGCCCGCTTGAACGAAGACGGCGACGCGCGCTGCGTGAAGCACCTCGTGGCCCTCGACCAGCACGACGAGGGCACGAAGGAGTTCGTGGACGCCGACGCCTCGGGGCGCGTTCGGGCGATCCAGCGCTACTACGACTCGGTGACCTGGCCCTTCGCCTCGGGCGTCGCCGCCTCGCTCGTCCCGGTGGCGTGTCTGCGCGTTTCGTTCGAGCTGCCGCTAGGCTCGCTGCCCCGGCTGCGGCGCGTCCTCGGATCCGAGGGGGTGCCCAGCCGGGACCTGCCCCTGGAGATGGGCGCGGTCAACCTGGGCACGGAACGCGGCCTTCTGGCCATGAACGAACGCATGGTCCTCGATCTGGCGCTCCGGGCGCCGGCGCGGGAGGGTCCGAGCTCCTCGCTGCACTCGGGAGCGGGCGTCCGTGTGCACCCGTCGGCCACTGTCGTCGGCCCCGTGGTCCTGCAGGACGGGGTCGAGATCGAGGAGGGCGCCACCGTCATCGGTCCGACCGTCGTGGGCCCGGGCGCCCGAGTGGGGGTCCGGGCGACCGTCGCCCAGTGCGTGATCGGAGCGGGCCAGGTGGTGACGCCTGGAGCCGTACTTCGGCACCGTGTCTTCAGCGGAGACGCTGACGATGGTGCGGAGACGAGACCCGAAGAAGCCGACGCGACGGAAGGCTGGGAGAGGCCGACGTTCGGTCTCTCCGCGGAGGCCTCGCACGGGTCCTTCTACCCCGCGCTCAAGCGGGCAATGGACGCGATAGTTGCGGCACTGGGCCTCCTATCCTGGGCCCCGCTGGGCCTCTTCATCGCCGCCCTGATCAAGCTCGAGTCGAAGGGCCCTATCCACTTCGGCCACCTGCGGGAAGGCATGGGGGGACGGCCCTTCCGTTGCTGGAAGTACCGCACCATGATCACCGGGGCCGACGTGCAGCAGCGGAAGCTCGCCCGGGATGAACCAGATGGACGGGCCCCAGTTCAAGATGGAACGGGACCCCCGGCGGACCCGTGTGGGGCGACTTCTCACCGCCTCCAACCTGGACGAGCTCCCGCAGCTCTGGAACGTCCTCGTCGGGCAGATGAGCCTGGTCGGCCCGCGCCCCTCCCCTTTCCGGGAGAACCAGGTCTGCGTCCCGTGGCGGGAGGGTCGGCTGTCGGTCCGCCCCGGCATCACTGGCCTCTGGCAGATCTGCCGGCACGATCGACACAAGGGCGACTTCCACCAGTGGATCTACTACGACCTGCTCTACGTGCGCAATGCCTCACTCTGGCTCGACCTCAAGATCTTGGCCCTCACGCTCCTGAGCTTCGCACGTGGCGGGGCCATTCCGCTCTCCTGGCTGCTGCCGCCCGACACGTACGGCGAGCGCCGATCGAGGGCGCGTGCCGGCGAAGCCACGAACGTGGCCGAGAAGCACCAGCCCGAGGGCAGCCCCCCCGTGCCCGCGTCCCGGCAAGTCCGGGGTTGACTCGACGGTAGAGATCGTAGACTGGCGGCGCCTCCGGCAGGGTCGGCAGGAGCAGGGTCTGGGCTCCGACAGCCGTCGAGAGCGCCAGGACCCCGATGGACTACTCGAAGTAGCCGGTCACGTCCAGAATGACGTCGGCGGTGCCCGATGCCTGCGAGCACCGGATTGCCAGAGCTCCCAAAGGGCTCAGGCCGACAATCGCATTGTTCGCACGGGTCTGGCCGGCCGCGTAGTTGAGGGCGGAGGTCGGAGGAGCGGCCTGGTCCGCCGGGTAGAGGGTCAGGTTACCTTGGGCCGTGGGCTCGGTGACGGTCAGGTTCACGGCCACGGCTCGCGCGGAGGCGGGGACCTCGCAGCGTCCAGCGAGAGTCAAGGCCCGAACCTGTCCGGCGGGGAGCGCGGGCCCGCCGAACGTCCCCGCTGGGCCGCGCGTATCGAGCACCCGGCACGGGGTGAGGGAGAAGAAATCCTGAGGCGGGTTGAGGTTGAAGGTGGCGGTGACCGACTTGGCGGCGCTCATGGTGACCTGGCAGGAGCTGGTTCCGGTGCAGGCCCCGCTCCAGCCGGCGAAGAAGGAGCCGGCGGGGGCGGCCTGGCTGAGGGTGACGACGGTTCCGGAGCTGTAGGCCTCGGAACAGTCGGCCCCGCAGCTGATGCCGGCGGGGGAGGAGGTGACGGTCCCGCTGCCGGTGCCTGCCTTCGCCACGGTCAGGGTGTAGGTCACGGGGTTGAGGTTGAAGGTGGCGGTGACCGACTTGGCGGCGCTCATGGTGACCTGGCAGGCGCCGGTTCCGGTGCAGGCCCCGCTCCAGCCGGCGAAGGTCGAGCCGGCGGTGGCGGCCTGGCTGAGGGTGACGACGGTTCCGGAGTTGTAGGCCTCGGAGCAGTCGGCGCCGCAGCTGATGCCGGCGGGGGAGGAGGTGACGGTGCCGGTGCCGGTGCCCGCCTTCGCGACGGTGAGGGTGTAGGTCACGGGATCGAGGTTGAAGGTGGCGGTGACGGACTGGGCGGCGCTCATGGTGACCGAGCAGGCGCCGGTGCCGGTGCAGGCGCCGCTCCAGCCGGCGAAGGTCGAGCCGGCGGTGGCGGCCTGGCGTGAGGGTGACGACGGTTCCGGAGTTGTAGGGCTCGGAGCAGTCGGCGCCGCAGCTGATGCCGGCGGGAGAGGAGGTGACGGTTCCGCTGCCGGTTCCCGCCTTCGCCACGGTCAGGGTGTAGGTCGGGATGAGGTTGAAGGTGGCGGTGACGGACTGTGGCGGCGCTCATGGTGACCGAGCAGGCGCCGGTGCCGGTGCAGGCGCCGCTCCAGCCGGCGAAGGTCGAGCCGGCGGTGGCGACCTGCGGCTGAGGGTGACGACGGTTCCGGAGTTGTAGGGCTCGGAGCAGTCGGCGCCGCAGCTGATGCCGGCCGGCGAGGACGTGACGGTTCCGCTACCGGTTCCCGCCTTCGCCACGGTCAGGGTGTAGCCGGGTTGAGGTTGAAGGTGGCGGTGACGGACCTGGCGGCGCTCATGGTGACCGAGCAGGCGCCGGTTCCGGTGCAGGCGCCGCTCCAGCCGGCGAAGGTCGAGCCGGCGGTGGCGGCGCTGGGTGAGGGTGACGACGGTTCCGGAGTTGTAGGGCTCGGAGCAGTCGGCGCCGCAGCTGATGCCGGCGGGAGAGGAGGTGACGGTGCCGCTGCCGGTGCCCGCCTTCGCCACGGTCAGGGTGTAGGTCACGGGATTGAGGTTGAAGGTGGCGGTGACGGACTTGGCGGCGCTCATGGTGACCGAGCAGGCGCCGGTTCCGGTGCAGGCCCCGCTCCAGCCGGCGAAGGTCGAGCCGGCGGTGGCGGCCTGGCTGAGGGTGACGACGGTCCCGGAGTTGTAGGGCTCGGAGCAGTCGGCGCCGCAGCTGATGCCGGCGGGGGAGGAGGTGACGGTTCCGCGTGCCGGTTCCCGCCTTCGCGACGGTCAGGGCGTAGGTCACGGGGCTGAGGTTGAAGGTGGCGGTGACGGACTGGGCGGCGCTCATGGTGACCTGGCAGGCGCCGGTTCCGGTGCAGGCCCCGCTCCAGCCGGCGAAGGTGGAGCCGGCGGTGGCGGTCGGGCTGAGGGTGACGACGGTTCCGGAGTTGTAGGGCTCGGAGCAGTCGGCGCCGCAGCTGATGCCGGCGGGAGCGGAGGTGACGGTGCCGCTGCCGGTGCCCGCCTTCGCGACGGTCAGGGTGTAGGTGACGGGTTGAGGTTGAAGGTGGCGGTGACGGACTGGGCGGCGCTCATGGTGACCTGGCAGGCGCCGGTTCCGGTGCAGGCTCCGCTCCAGCCGGCGAAGGTCGAGCCGGCGGTGGCGGCCTGGCTGAGGGTGACGACGGTTCCGGAGTTGTAGGGCTCGGAGCAGTCGGCGCCGCAGCTGATGCCGGCGGGGGAGGAGGTGACGGTGCCGGTGCCGGTGCCCGCCTTCGCGACGGTCAGGGTGTAGGTCACGAGGTTGAACGTGGCGGTGACGGACTGGGCGGCGCTCATGGTGACCTGGCAGGCGCCAGTTCCGGTGCAGGCCCCGCTCCACCCGGCGAAGGTCGAGCCGGCGGTGGCGGCCTGGCTGAGGGTGACGACGGTCCCGGAGTTGTAGGGCTCGGAGCAGTCGGCCCCGCAGCTGATGCCGGCGGGAGAGGAGGTGACGGTCCCGGTGCCGGTTCCCGCCTTCGCGACGGTCAGGGTGTAGGTCACGGGGACGAGGTTGAAGGTGGCGGTGACGGCCTTGGCGGCGCTCATGGTGACCGAGCAGGCGCCGGTTCCGGTGCAGGCTCCGCTCCACCCGGCGAAGGTCGAGCCGGCGGTGGCGGCCTGGCTGAGGGTGACGACGGTTCCGGAGTTGTAGGGCTCGGAGCAGTCGGCGCCGCAGCTGATGCCGGCGGGAGTTGAGGTGACAGTCCCGGTGCCGGTTCCCGCCTTCGCGACGGTGAGCGTGTAGGTGACGGGGCTGAGGTTGAACGTGGCGGTGATGGACTGGGCAGCGCTCATGGTGACCTGGCACGCGCCGGTTCCGGTGCAGGCGCCGCTCCATCCGGCGAAGGTCGAGCCGGCGGTGGCGGCCTGGCTGAGGGTGACGACGGTGCTGGCGCTGTAGGCTCGCGCTGCAGGTAGCGCCGCAGCTGATACCGGCAGGAGTTGAGGTGACGGTCCCAGTGCCGGTTCCCGCTTTCGCGACAGTCAGGGTGTACGTCACGGGGCTGAGGTTGAAAGTAGCGGTGACGGACTGGACGGCGCTCATCGTGACCGAACAGGCACCGGTCCCGGTGCAGGCGCCGCTCCAGCCGGCGAAGGTGGAGCCGGCGGTGGCGGCCTGGGTGAGGGTGACGACGGTGCCGGGGCTGTAGGCGGCGCTGCAGGTGGCGCCGCAGCTGATGCCGGCGGGGGAGGAGGTGACTGTTCCGGTGCCGGTGCCCGCCTTGGCCACGGTCAGGGTGGGATTCGGAGGGATGGTGGTGCCGTCGAAGCGTGCCCTAGCCGGGAGTGTGTAGAGCTTGGTGGTTCCGGTGGGATCGACCCAGGGCCAGGGCAGGGAGCCGAAGAATGCGGGCTTGCTCGTCAGGTACAGCGAGGCGGGAATCGTCTGCGGTGTGCCATCGCCTACGTTGCCACCGATCCCGTGCCAACGGACCTCGTTGGTGTAGTAGTCGTAGTTGCCGTCGCGGAGCGCGGTGGCTTCTACCTGGGGGTCATAGTCGGGGTGCCCCACGCTGTCCCCGTTCCCGAGCTTCCACATCGGCACCGGGTTCTGATAACTCTGCCCCTCGTATACGAAGCTGCTTCCGCCCGGCCCCGGTTTCATGCCGGAGTACCCCAGCACGTTCCCCACGAAGTTGTACCACCAGTGCCCCGCCTGAGTGCCCGCAGCATAGCGGTTCCCAACGTCGGTGAGACCCAAGCCATCGAGGGATCGGCGTACGCCCGTAGCGTGGTTGCGGAAGAACGTGATGTAGACGGCGTTGCCCCAACGTGCGTCGCCCCCGATGTTGAAGCCCTCATTCCCCTCGAACAGCTCATAGTGCGGCGTCGTCATGTGCGAGGCGTTGAGGCCGATCTCGACGATGGATTTGTAGCCAGCCCCGTATCCGTCCTCCATGTAGTTGTAGCCGATGACGTTGCCGCCCCCGCTCGCCCGCATCACCATCACCTTGTTGAAGTTCCACATGATGTTGTTCTCGAAGAGGTTGTCCGAGGAGGCGCCCCCGATCGAGAGCCCGTACCCCTCACCGCCGGGGTTGGGGTTCGGCGTCTCGTGCAGATACGAGTCGCGCACCACACAGCGGAAGGCCTTGGAGAGAGCGACGCTGCCACCCTTTGACCATTCGGACTCGACGTTCTTCACCCAGCTGTAGGCCGCCAGCTCCAGCCGAATGTTGCCCCCGCCATCGCCACCCTCGCCGCCGTAGACGTGAAGGTCCTCGAGCCCGGCGTACTTCACCGCAGCGGGACCATACTGCATCAACTGCGCCGTGTGGGCCGTGTCGAAGCCGATGTGGAAGGGCGTGGTGAAGGTCACCGTGTTGCCGCTGATGCTCGCGATCTCCATGGTCTGGGCGACCGGCCTGTCCATTCGGGAGAACCAGCTTCGTGAGACGTCGCCGGGCGGAGAGGTCTCGCTCCACTCCGTGATGGAAGTGTCGGTCAGCTCGTCGATGAGGACGAGTTCCCCGGCAACCAGACCAGAGGTGCTCGAAACCGTTACGGAGTTCGCCCCCTTCACCGCGTTCGTGGTGAGGTTGGTCGAGGAGCCGCTGCTCGGCCACTGCTGGCCGAGCACCACGACAGCCTGGCTCGTACCGCTCGTCGCCTGCAGGAGCGTCTGCGTCGATCCCGCCCCTCGCAGAACAACCCCCTTGTTGAGCCGGATCGGGCCGCTCGAGATGCGGAATGTCCCCGCCGACAGCTGGACCACCTGCCCGACCGGGCAGGCGTCGATCGCCGACTGTATGCCGCTCGTCGCGTTCTGCGACCCGTTGCCGTACGTCGACGCGCTCACTGTCGCGCACACGGTCGTCCGCGCAGGAACCCCACCCGGAACACCGGGATTCCACACTGTCTGACGATTCGCAGCGATGATGTCAGCGTGGCTGGGCCGCGCAAGCGCCAGACACACGAACGACGCCAGCACCACTCCTAGAGGAATCTGATTCTTGGTCATGGGACGGCTTCCAGTTGAGCCGGAGGGGAGCTTAGCTGCGCAGCCCCGAGCCCCACGCGGCTATCCGTGGAACCCTAGCCCGAGTCGACGACCCACCCACCATACCCACGCAACGCTGTTCAACACGGTGTTCCGAGTCACATCGACCGTAGTGAGCAGCATCACCAGCGCCGTGATCTGCGCCCTTCGCGACGACCGTGTGTGGCTTGTTCGGTTCGGTCGTTCCCCGTCAAGTGGTGGAGTTGGGGGGTGCGGGGGGTGACTTGCAGCTCCCCGACTCGTGTCAGCTCACCGCAGCCAGTAGCTCCTCCTGCCGCGATGCGAACGGCGGTGCCAGCAGCCTGATGGATCGCATCAAGCGATCGAGTGCATGGCTCGTCGGTGGGTCGTGTGCCGATTCCGTACGCCTACAGTGGCCGAGCATCCGCCGCTTCGTGGGCTGCGGACCACACAGAGGCCTGGGCCTGGTTCAGCAGCCTCGTGGCCTCCCGTTTTCCCTTCAGCAGGCACGAGGCCTGGTAGCGCCGCAGGAAGCTCCGGAACCGGGGGTCGTCATACTGCGGCGCGCCACGCACGGCGCTCGAGAAGTAGCCCCACAACATTGCCAGGCTGCCGAGCATGATCGGCGGTGTCGACACACGGAAAACCGCAGTAGCTGCCATGTAGAGGGGGGACGTTCCCATGAAGTACTGCCCGTAGCCGGCTCGGGCTCGCCCGGTCAGGATCCCCCTGTGAGACGACCCCATGGGACGAAGATGCTGAAAGCGAAGCGGTTCAGCGTCAATGCTCTCGGCGATCCACCCCAACATCCGGCACCGGTGACAATCGATGCCGTCCCACATCACCTCGCGCACGAAGCCGCCAATCTCTCGAAAGCACTGGGTGCGATAGAGCTTCGTCATGCCGACGGACATCTCGTCGCCACACACCTCCGGGACGAGCCGGCCGTCGGGGTGGCGGACATAGGGCTTCCCGGAAGTCGTTCCGAGCCGTGGATCTGCGTCCATGCGCGCCATCAGGAGCTCGAAGTAGCGCGGTGGCAGCTCGAGATCCAGATCGAGCTTGCAGAGGAAGGCGAAGTCATCGAGATCTACTGCCTCCACTCCGGCGTAGAAGGCCTCGACAACACCGGGGCCAACGCTCCGTCGACCCCGGTCGGGCCGTCGCACGACGCGCAGATAGGGAAGGCGGGTACGGTACTCCTCCAGGATGCCGGGCGTTTCGTCGCTCGAGCCGTCGTCGACCACCACCCAAAGGGTGGGCGGACGACTCTGGGAGGCGACGCTTTCCAGCGTGCAACGCATGTACTTGGCCTCGTCGCGGGCGGGAGAGATCAACAAGTATCGGGATCCCTGATCCATGCGAAAGCTATCTCCATGCGGATGGACCGTGTCGCCGGCTCAGGCGTTGCTCTATGCCGTCGCGTTCGGGTCGGCGAGAGGTACTCCAAAGTCCGGCTTGTCGCGTTGACCCAGCACCCAGCGATATACCTCCAGGGTCTGTGTCGCCTTTACGGGCCAGGTGAAGCAGGTCTGGACTCGTCGGCGCGCTCGGGCGCTCATGCGGGAGACCACCGTGGGGTCGGCGACGAGTATCTCCAGCACGTGTCTCACCGCCCCGATGATGTCAGACCGCTGGCCCAGAGGGACCGCAAACCCGGTTGCGGGGCTCACGATCTCGCCTGGTCCGCCATAGTCAACGACCACCGGCACGAGTCCACTCGCCATTGCCTCGGCCACGACGGCACCTCCGAATTCCCGGATGCTCGGGAATCCGAACACGTGGCTCATGGCCAGGCGTTCGTGCAGGTGGGTGTGATCGACCCACCCGACGAACTCGACTGCGGCCCCGATTCCTTCTCGTCTCACCAGATCTTCCAGCGCTGGTCTCTCGGGTCCGTCTCCGATCACCTGGATCAAGAGCGATCCGGAACGTGCGAGGGGCGCGGCAGCCTCGAGCAGCATGTCGGCGCCCTTGTAGGGCACCAGACGGCCAACGAACGCGACTCGAAGGGGGAGTACCACCTGGCGGTCGCCGTGCTGGCCGAATCGAGAGAGATCCACGGCGTTTTCCGGTATGTACACCGCCTTGGCGCGATAGCGCCCGGAAATCTCATCGAGCGTCGCCTTCGACCCGGCGATGATCGCCGCGGCGTGAGTTCGAGTGGATGCGTACCCGGGCATGAACCGGTAGACGCCGCGAACGTAGCTGAGCCACTCCTTCTCTTTCCGGCGCAGGGCGCCGAAGCCCTTGGGCCAGGGGAGGCCGCCATTCAACGGTCCGAGCACGAACGGAACGCCCGCGCCGGCACACCACCGCGCCATCAGGCTGGGTGTGGTCGGGCTCAACGGCGTGAGCCTGTGCACGAGGTCAAAATCGCCGGCCTTGATGCGACCTCCGAGTGTTCGCCGCAGCAGAAGCTCGAAATGGTAATAGGAGAGGGCTGATAGTGCGGTTAGGACGGTCCAACCCTTGTTGGAGCCGAACGGAACGCCCAGCCAACGACTCAATCGGTCGCCGTGGCGGTCGGACCGGCTCGTGTCGAGAGCGGTGAAATCGGCCCCTTCCTTCAGGCCGGCTCTGGCGATGTTCTCACGGTTGCGCACGTGAGTGACGAGGTGAGTGTCGCACAACCCGGCGAGCGCCCTCGAGTGGGACCAGCCCTCCAGCGGGACGCTGACCCAGTCCGGGTTGCACAGCTCGGCGATCAGGAGTGCACGAATGCGGCCAGGCGGGTTCATGCTGCGTGGATGCAGGATAGCCCATCCTCGTTCGTTGCACGAAAAGGGGTTGGACCGCGAACCCCTCGAGCGCGTGCGAACGCTGGGGCGAGATACCATACCGGGCGGCGAGCGTATACTAGTCGAGCCGGGCGACGAAGCCGCAAGGATCGCGTGTTCTCTACCGGATCACCGCATGGCCAAGGGTTTCTTCTACTCGATTCTGATCGTGCCCGTCCTGCTCGGTCTTGAGCTGGGAAGGGGACGTCTGCGGCGCGGCTCCCTCGCGTTGCTCTTGGGGCTGATGCTGGCATACGACGTCCTGTACCTGCTGTTTCTCTACTACATCAGCGGCGAGTGGGTTTGATCGACTCCACACACGGCGCGCGCCCGCTCGCCCACCGAACGGCGTCGATCCGAACGGGCGCACGCTGGCTGGTGCGCGGCCGGACCCAAGGCGACGTGTTGTCGGCACTAGCGGCAACACGCCCGCGGAGAGGCTGACCTCTTGCTCTGCCGGGTCTTCTGTGCCTTGCTCTTCGTGGCCTGGACGGCCGAGCGTCCGGTGGCGGACGACCCTATCCTCTATTGTGGCCTGTGGCGTAGCCCGCTCCAGGTGCTCGGCCCCCTGTTCGCCACCGTGCCGGTCGTCAGCCAGCCCCTCTGGAGGATTCTGGTATTCCTGACCGCGCCTGTCGTCTTCCTGCGCCCGGGAGCGTTTCGCCAGCGTCCGTGGAGTCTGGACGCTGCGCTCCTCGTGAGCGCGTTGAGCATCGGGGTCACCGTTCTCTGGGGAGTGGGGCGCGGTGGGAGCACATACCAGGCCTACTTCCAGCTCAACTCGTTCTTGACCGCTCTGCTGGTGACATGGCTCCTGATCTCGGCGATCCGAACACCCCGCGACCTGAGGAGGCTCGGCATCACCGTCGTGAGCGCGGCGGTCGTTCGCGGAGTACTCGCAACCTACTTCTACCTGTTTCACGTCCGCGGCAGGACGCTTGACGCGGTTCCGCAGTACATGACCACCCACGACGATTCCGTGCTCTTCGTGGCCGGATTCTTGACAGTGCTCAGCTGGTCGCTCGTTCGGGACAGGCTGAGGACGTGGCTGTTAGCCGCGCCGACGTTCGGCATTCTCCTGGTGGCCATCGTTGTCAACAACCGGCGGCTCGCCTGGATCGAGCTCCTACTCGGCCTCGCCGTGTTGTACCGGTTGCTGCCTTCGCGAGGCGTGCGCCGGAGGATCAACCTGCTCGCCCTCCTGTTTGCTCCCGTGGTCCTTCTCTACGCGGCTGTGGGCTGGGGCAGACAAGGGCCCATCTTCGCTCCGCTGCGTGCACTGTCCACGACGGGCAGCTCGGAGGACAGCTCGTCCCTCGCCCGCCACGAGGAGAACGCGAACCTGACGCACACACTGAGGGTGGCGGGGAATCCCCTCTTTGGCACAGGATGGGGTCAACCCTACCTGAAGATCACGAGTTGGTATGCGAACTTCGGTGCGGAATGGTGGCAATACCGATACCTGCCTCACAATTCTCTACTGGGCATTGCGGTCTTCAGTGGTCTGACCGGGCTCTTTGGCATCTGGCTGGTCGTTCCTGTCACCGCCTTGCTCGCGAGCAGAGGGTGTCGTGCCACTTCCCAGACAATCGAACGGGCCGCTGGCATGACCGCAATCGGCATCCTGCCGGCGTATGCTGCTCAGTGCTTTGGCGACATCGGCTTCCAGTCGTTCACCTCTGCGATGATTCTCAGCGTGGCGATGGCCACGGCTGGGAAGACGTACGCTTGGACCAAGCCTCGGCGGTCTGTTTCGCGCAAAGGCGATGGTCGACGGATTGCTCCAATTGATCCCGCTCCCTTGGGCGCCGCCTAGGTGCCCGACGCCTTTCGGAGGGCGGCCGGAGATGCCAGCGCAGCGCGGCCGCCACTCTCCGGTACAAGTCCGGCGCGACCTGTTTGCGTCTTCGGTGGGCCCATGAACAGAGTCATCAGGCTGTCCACAAGACCGGGGGTGGTTCATGTGGTCTCTCCGTGGACGATCTCCGGAGTCCTCTTGTGCGCCTGCCTTTGTCAGACTGCATGCCACGAACCTCCTGCTCCCACAAGATCGGCCGTCCCAGCGCGCTCCGGGGCCCTCGTACCGAAGGATCGGCGAACAGCGTGGAACCCCGGTGTTCCGGGCGGGCTTCCCGCGCGGACGACCGAGTGCGCGACGGTGAACGCGGCGACGTACGGCGACGGCTCGCAGAACGCGACGGGCGGCATACAGTCGGCGATCGACGCCTGCCCGGTCGGGCAGGTGGTCCGGCTGTCGGCGGGGACATTCCGCATCTCGAGCGGCCCGATCCGGCTCAACAAGGGGGTCGTCCTGCGAGGAGCGGGAGCGACGCAGACGCTCCTGAAGGCGCCGAGCGGTACGAGCCAGGCTGTCGTGGTGCTCGGCCAGCAATGGCCGACCAGCGGCTCCTCGACCAACCTCACTGCGGACGCGGTGAAGGGTGCGAGCTCGGTGACGGTTGCGAGCGTCTCCGGCCTGGTTGTCGGAGAGATCGTCCTCATCGACGAGCTGACCGACACTTCCATCTCGGAGTGGAGTTTGACCACTCCGCCGGGCGATGTCTCACGAAGCTGGTTCTCCCGAATGGACAGGCCGCTCGCCCAGACCATGGAGATCGCGAGCATCAGCGGCAACACTGTGACGTTCACCACGCCCTTCCACATCGGCTTCGACACGGCCCACACGGCACAGTTGTCTCAATACGGTCCCGCTGCGGTGAAGTACGCCGGGCTCGAGGACCTTCACGTCTACGGCGGCGAGGGTGGCGATGGCGGGGGCAACATTCGGCTGGAGCTGGCGGCCTACAGCTGGGTGAAGAACGTCGAGTCCGAATGGTCAAAGGGTGGCAGCGTTGCCATCGAGAAGGCCTTCCGCTGTGTGGTGCGCGACTCGTATCTGCACGAGACGCCGAACCCCAACCCCGGCGGTGACGGGTACGGGCTCTCGATCGGGGGAGCCTCGTCGGACAACCTCTTCGAGAACAACATCATGTGGAACTTCAACAAGGTGATGGTGATGCGGGCGAGCGGCGGCGGCAACGTCATTGGCTACAACTACATGGAGGACGGATACGGGGAGGGCTACAAGGACATCGTCGAGATCGGCCTCAACGCCTCGCACATGACGACACCGCACTACGAGCTGTTCGAGGGGAATCAGGCCTTCAACATCGACGCGGACGCGCGGTGGGGCAATGCCGTCTACATCACGTACTTCCGCAATCACGCCACCGGTCTCCGTCGATCCCTCGGTGGCCTCGGTCTCACCGACGTGGGAGGTCGGCACGCCATTGGGGCCCAGGCGGGACACTGGTGGTACACGTTCGTGGGGAACGTGCTGGGATTTGAGGGGATGAGCCCCAAGCCCGGGGGCTCGAGCTTCGTGTACGAGGGTCTAGCGTGGACCAATCCCGTGCCGATGTGGAAGCTCGGGTATGGAGACAGCGTAGGACACCCCGGCTATGACCCCCAGGTGGCTGCCACCGTGATCCGCGACGGCAACTTCGACTACGTCACCAACCAGGTGCACTGGGACAACACGCCGCAGACGATTCCCGACTCGCTGTACCTGGCGAGCAAGCCCGCATTCTTCGGCTCCCTGCCCTGGCCTTGGGTTGATCCAACCGGAACCGCCAGACTCTACGCACTCCCGGCAAGAGCGCGCTTCGACGCACGGCAACCGGCTTCGCTGTGGATCCGCCATTGAAGCCACGAGACGGCGCCCCGGCCTCACGCGGCTGAGCTGCCGCGCGCGGGCAGGCCTCCTGATTGCCCGCTCGCTTTCGCCGGGGTGACGGCCGAGTGTATCTTCTGACTGGTCGTGGCGTGGAATAACTCGCGGCGCTCGGTGACGCGCCCCCGGGGGGAGTATGTGCGGGATCGCCGGTGCCGTACGAATGCCTAGAAGTCCAGCATCCGTGCCGCCTCCCGAAGGAGACGGGCTCCTTCGTGTGGTCAGCAGAATCGTCGGCGCCCAGCGTCACCGGGGACCCGACGGATCCGGGCTCTGGGCATCGGGCGGCCGGGAAGTCGTCCTCGGTCATCGGCGGCTCGCCATACTCGACTTGAGCGAGGCCGGTGCCCAGCCCATGATCGAAGCCGAGTCGGGGTGCGCCATCACTTTCAATGGCGAGATCTACAACTTCCAGGAGCTGCGTCGCGAGCTGGAATCGTCCGGCGAGACCTTCCATTCGTCCTGTGACACCGAGGTCATCCTCAAGTCATACAAGCGCTGGGGAATCGAGGCGGTGGGCCGCCTCCGTGGCATCTTCGCGTTCGCCCTCTGGGATCCACGCGGGCGAGCCGTGCACCTGGTCCGCGACCAGATGGGGATCAAGCCGCTCTATTGGACGGAGGCCGCCGTCCCCGAAACCGGGGAGGCGGTCATCCTGTTCGCGTCAGAGATCCGCGCGCTTCTCGCGAGCGGCCTCGTCCCGCGCCGTCTCGACCCCGCAGCCGTCGCGTCTTTCCTGTGGCATGGCTTCGTGGTGGGTCCCCAGACCATCGTCGCCAACGTTCACCTTCTGCCGTCGGCCACGACTCTCACCATACTTTGCGACGGGCACCCGCGGAGTCGCTGCACCGAGCGCCGGTACTGGCACATGCCTTCGTCGCGGAGCCGCAAGACCACCGAAGCTGAGCTCCGGGAAGAGCTCAAGGCAACGGTCCGAATGCAGCTCGTCTCCGATGTGCCCCTTGGCGTGTTCCTTTCGGGTGGCATTGACTCGAGTGCAGTGGCGGCCCTGGCCAGCGAAGCCGCTCCCGGCAGCCTGCACACCTTCACCATAGGCTTTGACCTGGAGGCCTACGACGAGTCCGGCTTCGCCAGCCGCGTGGCGCAGGCGCTCGACAGCCATCACACGCGGGTCTTGCTCACGGAGAACCAATTCCGTGAGCAACTGCCACGGGCCTTGGCTGCCATCGACCAACCCACGTTCGATGGAATCAACACGTACTTCGTGAGTCGAGCCGCACGGGATGCCGGCATGACGGTCGCCCTCGCCGGCACCGGCGGCGACGAGCTGTTCGGTGGGTACCGCAGCTACGTCGACATTCCCAGAGCCATGCAGATGACCGCGTGGCTGCCGTTCGGGGCCGCAGGCGGCATTGGTCGTCGTGTGTCGGATACTGCCGCGGAGACCGCGTCGGCCCTGATCGACACTCTCTACTGGAAGGTGCTGGGCATGGCGCCGCCCCAGACCCGATGGGGCAAAGTCGCCGACGTCGCGCACGTCGTCCCGGACGTCCTGGGCCTCTACCAGGTGTCCTATGCGCTCTTCACGCGCAGGACCCAGGAGGCTCTCGCCGACGAGGCCGTTCGCGAAGCTCAGCTGGAGCAGGACTGCGGGCTGCCACTGCCGGTGGCCCGCGACTGGCGGGAGCGGACGGAGGGAAACGAGCGCCGCCATGCCGTCTCTCTCCTGGAGTTGTCGAGTTTCGTCGGCGAGCGCTTGCTGCGTGACACGGATGCCGCCAGCATGGCCGCGTCCCTCGAGGTGAGGGTGCCGCTCCTCGACCATGCTCTCCTCGAGACAGTGGCCGGCGTCGATGCGGAGCGCCGCTTCTCGCCACCTCGGAAGAAGCAGCTCCTTCGCGACGCGACGCTCGGGAGCCTCGATCCCGGGATCTTCGAGCGCCCAAAGGCGGGATTCGTCCTTCCGATCGACACCTGGGCGCGGCGCACCCTGCACGAGCAGATGGAGGCGACCTTCTCCGACCCGGTCTTGGCTGCGCGGGCGGGCGTCCGAAGCGAGCCAGTCCAGACGCTCTGGCGCTCCTTCACCGCGGGGCGTCGGGGGCAGTACTGGTCCCGGGTCTGGGCTCTGTACGTCCTGCTGTCGTGGTGCCAGACCCACGACGTCGCCCTTCGCTGATGGCCCGCGACGGGCGTCCCGCAAGGGACCGGATCTTGTTCTTGTCCGGTCTCCAGATCTACCCGACCATGTCGGGCGGCACTCTCCGGAGCTTCGAACTGGCGAGCGCGCTGAAGCGTCACGGCCTCGACGTCTTCGTGTACTCCTTCACCGGAAGGAAGAGGGATTACCTGGCGCTGCAGCCCTCCAGAGTGCAGGTCTGGCCGGAGGGCATCGAGGAGTACGTGCGCCGCGCTGTGCCGGGCTTCCTCGCTCAGTACGGCAGCTACGCCCTCTCCTTGCCACCCCTGTGGCTGACGTCGTACCTGCGGCTGGCCGCCTCGTCGCCGCGCGAGATGATGTTGCCGTCCGTCCTTCGCGAGCGCCTCGGCTGGTGTGATGTGATCGTGGCGGACTTCCCGTTCGTCCACACTGCTTTCGACGCCCCCTCCGCCCGTGGCCGCCTGCGCGTCCTGAGCACGCACAATGTCGAGCACCATCTGTACCCCGACCGCGGCTGGAGCGGCCGGCTCCGAGAGAAGGTGCGCAGAATCGAGGTCGACGCTGCGCGGCGGAGCGACATCCTCCTGGCCTGCAGCGCGGAGGACAAGGGTTTCTTCGACTCTGTGGCCGGCCTCCGCCAATCGATCGTCGTGCCGAACGGGATCGACACCCGCCGTCTCCGCGGCATCGCCGCCGACCGGGCGAGAGTCCGCGAGGAGTTGGGAGTCGGAGAGGAGACCCGGGTGTTCCTCTTCACCGCCAGCACGTGGGGTCCCAACCGCGAGGCATTTGCGCGTCTGGCCGACTTCGGCGCGAGGAAC
Organism: uncultured Acidobacteriota bacterium; assembly: GCA_963697835.1. Classification (GTDB taxonomy): domain Bacteria; phylum Acidobacteriota; class Vicinamibacteria; order Fen-336; family Fen-336; genus DATBSL01. The sequence goes on from CAVOPG010000007.1 coordinate 748,816, forward strand.
ACTCAGCTACTCGAGGCGCTTCGCATCCACATCCTGGTGGTGGGCAGCGTCATCCCGGCCCCGATGAGAATGCCATGCTTCACCGCCACCGGGAGAGTCGAACGGGTCGAGCCGTACTTCGCCGCAGCCGATGCCGCGCTCAACCCCATGTGGAGCGGGGCGGGGACGAACGTGAAGATGTGCGAGTTCATCGCTCTGCGCCTGCCGGTCGCCACCACGCGACTGGGCGCGCGTGGTTTCCACATCAAGGACGGCGAGACGGGCTTCCTGTTCGAGGAGGGTGGCCTCGGCGAGGTCCTGATGCGTATGCGACGGCTGTTCGATGAGGATCCCGGTCGCCTTCGGGGGATCGCCGAGGCGGCCTACCTGGCGAACGAGAAGCTCGTCAAAATGGATACGTGCGTCGAGCCCCTGGTCAGGGCCCTGGCCGACCGCGGGCCTGGCCGTGAGGCGGGGGTGCTAGACTCCGGTGACTGCGGGCGTCGGAGCGGGTAGCCCGCGGGAGAGCAGAGGGCCCGACGAGGGAGCGACTGGCGTGCAGGCGACTCACGAAGCGGTGGCATCCGCGCTCGAGCCCAAGACCTCGCGGCCGGCTGGCGTCTCGCGATTCGGCGGCCACATGCCGCCGCTGGACGGCGTGCGCGGTTTGGCAATTCTCGGCGTCCTGCTCTTCCACTTCGTTGCCCAGACCACCGCGACGAACGCGTTCGAGGCGACCGTCAACAGGGTCCTGAGGTACGGCGCTCTCGGGGTCGACCTCTTCTTTCTCCTCTCCGGTTTCCTCATCACCGGCATCCTGTACGACGCCCGCTGGGAGCCCGGCTACTTCCGAAACTTCTACATGCGACGAGTGCTCCGGATCTTCCCTCTCTACTACGCGGTCCTTGCGGTGGTCTTCCTCGTGGTGCCCTTCGTCCCGGTGTTCCGCGGCACGGAAATCGCCGCCCTCAAGCAGCACCAGGCGTGGGCCTGGCTGTATGGCGTCAACATCTTCCTGTCGATCCAGGGCGAGTGGACGCTCTCTTACATCGAGCACTTCTGGTCGCTCGCCGTCGAGGAGCATTTCTATCTCGTGTGGCCCCTGGTCGTGTGGCTGCTGGCCCCGAAGCCGTCCCGGCTGATGCGGACGGCTGTCTCGATTGCCGCCCTTGTCGTCGTGGGCCGAATTATGGGGTCGCTCGCGGGTGTCAACCTCGTAGCCACGACGGTCCTGACCCCATTCCAGCTGGACGCACTCTGCCTGGGTGGAGCACTTGCGGTTCGCGCCCGCCAGGACGGAGGAGAAGCGGCATTGAAGCGCGCGATCGTGCCGCTGGCGGTGGTTGCCGTGTCCGTGCTGGCGCTCGACTTCGCTGTCCGCCGTCTGACGGGGGTGGATGTGCTGGTGCGAAGGGGTATGTACCCCTTGCTTTTCGCCGCGCTACTCCTGTGGGCCCTCACGGCCCCCACCTCCTCCGTGGTGTCGCGGTTCTTTTGCAGTCGCCCGATGGGCGCTCTCGGCAAGTACTCGTATGGGCTGTACGTCTACCACCATTTCCTCTCCTACTACGCCGTCTCGCACGAGACGGATCTCGTGCTCGCTCGTGTCATTGGTTCGCACACTCTCGCCGTGGCGTTCCAGGCTGTGGTCGGCATCGCCATCTCGTGTCTGGTGGCGTGGTTGAGCTATGAGTTCTTCGAGAAGCATTTTCTCGGGCTGAAGCGCCACTGGCCTTCCTCACGAAGGCGCGCGGTCACAGAAACCGGGTAGAACGAACTCGGTCCACCGGCTTGCCATAGGTTGACCCCCGTAGCCGCCGCCGCGGCCGCCGGCTGTCGGGAAGGGGACCGTTAGGGCGCCTCACCGCGGACTCCCACTTCGGTTACATCTTGAATGGCGTGAGACGCCCGCTTGGTCTTCGGTCGGATCCATGCCAACATATGGGCTAGACCCAGGGTGCGGCCGGGAGTACCAGTGCCGCTACGGTACCTGGGCGCCCGTCGTTGTAGCCCCTCCGACCCACGCGGCAGGACGACTCATGGCGAAGAAGGACGGCATCTCATTCATCGCGCTGACAGCAATCGGATGGCTGGCATCTGCGCAGCCGATGGCTGCCGGCGTGATCCCCGACGACCGTGCGACCGTCTGGAACCCCGGTATTCCGGGCGGGGTTCCTGCGCGGACGACAGTGTGCGCGACAGTGAGCGCATCGACGTATGGTAACGGGTCGCAGAACGCGACGGGCGGCATACAGTCGGCGATCGACGCCTGCCCGGTGGGGCAGGTGGTCCAGCTGTCGGCGGGGACATTCCGCATCTCGAGCGGCCCGATCCGGCTCAACAAAGGGGTCGTCCTGCGAGGGGCGGGATCGACGCAGACGCTCCTGCAGGCGCCGAGCGGTACGAACCAGGCGGTCGTGGTGCTCGGCCAGCAGTGGCCGAGCAGCGGCTCCTCGACCAACCTCACCACGAACGCGGTGAAGGGGGCGAACTCCGTAACGGTTTCGAGCGTCTCCGGTCTAGTTGCCGGGGAACTCGTCCTCATCGATGCGTTGACCGACGATTCCATCACGGAGTGGAGTGAGACCTCTCCGCCGGGCGATGTCTCACGGAGCTGGTTCTCCCGAATGGACAGGCCGGTCGCCCAGACCATGGAGATCGCGAGCATCAGCGGCAACACGGTGACCTTCACCACGCCCTTCCACATCGGCTTCGACACGGCCCACACGGCGCAGTTGTCTCAATACGGTCCCGCTGCGGTGAAGTACGCCGGGCTCGAGGACCTTCACGTCTACGGCGGCGAGGGTGGCGATGGCGGGGGCAACATTCGGCTGGAGCTGGCGGCCTACAGCTGGGTGAAGAACGTCGAGTCCGAATGGTCGAAGGGTGGCAGCGTCGCTCTCTCCAAGGCCTTCCGCTGTGTGGTGCGCGACTCGTATCTGCACGAGACGCCGAACCCCAACCCCGGCGGTGAGGGGTACGGGCTCTCGATCGGGGGCGCCTCGTCGGACAACCTCTTCGAGAACAACATCATGTGGAACTTCAACAAGGTGATGGTGATGCGGGCGAGCGGGGGCGGCAACGTCATCGGCTACAACTACATGGAAGACGGATACGGGGCTGGCTACAAGTCCATCGTCGAGATCGGCCTCAACGCCTCGCACATGACGACGCCGCACTACGAGCTGTTCGAGGGGAATGAAGGCTTCAACATCGGGGGCGACGCACGTTGGGGAAACGCCGTCTACATCACGTTCTTCCGCAACCACGCTACGGGCGTACGCCGATCCCTCGACGGCTTGGGTCTGACCGACGTTGGGAACCGCTATGCTGCGGGCACTCAGGCGGGACACTGGTGGTACACCTTCGTAGGGAACGTGTTGGGGTACTCCGGCATGACCCCGGGGCCGGGCGGACAAAGCTTCGTATACGAGGGGCAGAGTTATCAGGACCCGGTGCCGATGTGGAAGCTCGGGAACGGGGACAGCGTGGGGCACCCCGACTATGACCCCCAGGTAGCAGCCACCGCGCTCCGCGACGGCAACTATGACTACTACACCCACGAGGTCCGTTGGCACGGGATCGGTGGCAACGTAGGCGCTGGCACACCGCAGACGATTCCCGCCTCGCTGTACCTGACGAGCAAGCCCGCGTTCTTCGGCTCCCTGCCCTGGCCCTGGGTCGACCCCACCGGAACCACCAAGCTCCACACACTCCCGGCTAGAGCACGTTTCGACGCCGGAGTGCCCATCCCCGATGTCGAGGTTGCGTCCATCGCCCCGGTGAGCGGTTCGACCGATGGCGGAACGACGGTGGTGGTTCGTGGCAGCGGCTTCGCGCCCGGAAGCACGGTGACGATCGGAGGCGTGGCGTCGACCTCGGTGGTCGTGTCCGGGCCGACGGTCCTGACCGCCGTGACTGGCGCGCATGCGACGGGCCTCGCCGACGTGACCGTGACGATCCCGGGTCCGGTGTCGGCGACGCTCGTCCAGGGCTTCTTCTACGTTCCGCCGCCGACCCCCACGTCTTACTACACCGTCACACCGTGCCGCGTCGTGGACACGCGTTACGCCCAGGCCCCCGTCCTCGGTCCCTCCGAACAGCGCGTCTTTTCCGTCGCCGGTCGGTGCGGGATTCCCGCCACGGCGAAGGCAGTGGCCTTCAACGTGACGGTCACCGGACCCACCGCCTCCGGGCACATCCGCCTGGCGCCCGGCAACGGCCTCACCGACTCGAGCACGATCAACTTCGTCGCCGGCCAGACGCGGGCGAACAACCTGATCCTGCTGCTCGCCACGGACGACACGGGAAGGGTGGCCGCCAGCAACCGCTCGACAGGCCTCGTACATCTGATCCTTGACGTGAGCGGCTACTTCCGGTAACCGGCGGATGGAGCAGCTCACCTCGGGCGGGGCGGACGGCGCTTCCAGGCCGGGTGGCCCGTTCATCCCTCGTGCTCCGTATCACGGTTATTTCTCCGTTACTTTGGCCCGGAGCAGGGACCCGTCAAGCCATCCAAGGAGGTAACCGGAGACGGGAGCTTGGGCCCCGGCGGGGGTGTAGAATGAGGTGCTGTCGACCCGAAAGTGGGCTCGCGAGCGGATGCGGGGGTTTCTTCAAGATGACGCCGGTACGACGTGCCCCACGGGTGGGCCTCGGGTTGCTCGCACTCCTCGCCCTTGCGGCGGCGGAGCCCGTGAGGGCGCAGGTCGACGCCGCGAAAGCCTCCCCGTCGGCTCCGAAGGCGGGCTACACCATCGGCGCCTCTGACGTGCTGCAGATCATGGTGTGGAAAGAGCCCGACCTGACCCGCGACGTGACGGTGCGGATCGACGGATGATCACGGTCCCGCTTCTCGGTGACGTGCAGGCGGCAGGGCGGACGCCCAGCCAGCTGGCCGACAGCCTCACGCAGGGGCTCAAGCAGTTCATCGAGGCCCCCCGGGTCACGGTCGGCGTCGGCCAAGCCAACAGCGCCCGGTTCTACGTCGTGGGCCAGGTGGGCAAGTCGGGCGAGTTCCTCATGTCGGGCCGCACGACCGTCCTGCAGGCGCTCGCCCTCGCCGGCGGGTTCCGCGAGTTCGCGAAGACCGACAGCATCGTCATCGTCCGGCGCGACCAGACGGTCGTCCCCGTGAACTACAAGCGCATCACCGACGGGCGGGACGTCTCGCAGAACGTCCTCCTGCCTCCCGAGGACACGATCGTCGTCCCATGAACCCCCACGCGGTCTGGACGGTGATCACGCCTCGGCGCGGGAGCGATGCCCAGGGCGACGAGCCATTCGACTGGATCCAGCTCCAGCACTACGCGCACGCGCCCCTGACGGCGACCCTTCCTGGTGATCGTGCCCTGGGTGGCGGTCCTCGCCCTGTCCGTGGTGGCCTTCTTCGTCCTTCCCAAGAGGTACAAGTCCTCGACGTTGATCCTCGTCGAGTCGGAGAAGGTGCCCGACTCCTTCGTGACCCGGGTGGCCACGGAGGACCGTGGCCAGCGTCTCGAGGCCATCCGGCCCGAGATCCTGAGCCGCACGCGCCTCGAGAGGGTCCTGGAGGAGACGAAGCCCTACCCCGAGATCCCTTCGGTGACGGCGGCCGTGGAGAGGATGCGCCGGGCGATCTCCATGAATGTCAGCGGCAACGACGGCTTCACGATCGAGTTCGTCCACACCGATCCCGCACAAGGCCCAGGAGGTGACGGACCGCATCGCGACGCTCTTCATCGGGGAGACGGTCAAGGCCCGGGAGCAGCAGGTGGAGGGCGCCGTCGACTTCCTGGACACCCAGGTGACCGAGGCGCGGAAGGAGCTGGAGAGGCAAGGACGAGGCCGTGCGGCGCTACAAGGACGCCCACATGGGCCGGCTGCCGGAGCAGCTCCAGGCGAACCTCGCCACGATGCAGATGCTCCAGCAAGAGCTGAGGTCGGTGGAGGAGAGCCTCATCTTCGCCCGCGAGAAACGGGACGGGCTCGCCCGGAGTGGCGCGCGCGGCTCCGTGACGGCCTCGCCGGGGAACGCCGCGGGCGGGCCGGACGAGCTCGACGAGCTGCGCCGCCAGCTGGCCTTGCTGAAGGGCCGATACACCGACGAGCATCCGGACGTGGAGGGCCTGCGATCGCGGATCGCCCGGCTCGAGGCTCGCAGGAGCGCCGGCGGCGACGCGGCCGCCGCCGACCCGTCGACCAGCGTCGCCCGCGACCAGCTCGAGCGGGCGACCAACGAGGTCGCGAGGCTGGAGGCGAAGCGGACCGACCTCGAGGGTCGCATCGCAGCCATCAGGGCTCGCGTCGAGGACACGCCGCAGACGGAGCAGGAGCTCGCCAACCTGAGCCGCGACTACGACAAGCTCAAGCGAGAACTACGTGGCCCTCCTCAGCAAGCAGCTCGAGGCCCAGATGGCCGGGCGCCTCGAGCAGCGGTGGAAGGGCGACCGGTTCCGCATTCTCGATCCGGCCAACCTGCCCGAGAAGCCGTACTTCCCACGGCCAGCCCTCGTCATCGGGCTGGGATTCGTCTTCGGCCTCTTCGCGGGACTCGGCGTCTCCTTGGTCGCCGAGTTCGTCGATCCGTCCGTCAAGGACGCCCACGAGCTCGAGGCGATCCTGCCTCACCCGGTGCTGGCGCGGATCCCGCACCTTCCCGCCCTCGCTCGTAGGCGATGACGGAGACTCCGAAGGCCTTGGGGGTCCCCCCGCCCGCAACTGCCATCTTCGATGAGGAGGGAGTCGTCGTCCCGGACTCGCCCGCTCCGATCGTCGAGAGCCTCAAGGACCCCCGCTCCCCGGTGGGCGAGGAGCTGCGCCGGCTCCGGGCCAACTTCCAGGCCATTCGCCGGCAGCGGCCGCGCGAGCGCCCTCTCAGCTGCGTTGCCGTGGTGAGCGCGCTGCCCGGGGAAGGCAAGAGCACCATCAGCCTCGGCTTCGCCGCCGCGCTGGCCCGGGAGGCGGGACAGCGGATCCTGCTGATCGAGGGCGACCTCCGCCGGCCCGCCCTCTCGAGCGGCCTCGGGCTCGACCGTCGCCGCGGCCTCAGCGAGTGGCTGCAGGGCCGGATCGAGCGCGTTCCCGTGTGGCGCGTCGAGCCCGGAGGGTTCTTCCTCCTCGGTGCGGGGCCGACGCCGCTCGATCGGCCCGAGGACCTCGGCTCGCCCCGCATGGCCGCCCTCCTTCGGGCGGCACGGGACCGATTCGACTTCGTGATCCTCGACGCGACGCCGATCCTGCCTGTGTCGGACGCGGTGCTCCTCCAGGACCTCGTCGACGGCTTCCTCCTCGTCGTGCGGGCCCGGGTGACGCCGCGCGCCGCAATCAACGACGCGCTGGGACGGATCCGCGCCGACATGGTCGTGGGCATCGTGCTGAACGACGAGCGCGAGTACCACCGCTCGTACATGAGCTATGCGTATCACAGCTATGACATGCACGGTGGCTCGGGATCCCGCCACGCCGGCGCGTACGCTCGGTCGCCGGCTCCCAAGCGTCGGTCCTGAGCAGACTCCGTTCGTGTCTACCGGCCGCCGAGGACGCGTCCCTACCTCTGGAGAGAGCCGAACGAGAGGTACAACCCCGCCTGGAATGCGGAGACCGACGGCAGCGTGGCGGTTTCCCAACGACGACGGTACCGAGCGTCAGCAGACAAGGCGAAGAGCCTGCCCAGCTGACGGGCAAGCGCCGCGTGAGCGTCAGTGTTGGGCGCGTAGCCTTGGTCGGCTTCCTCGGGAGCCCTGGGTTGTGTGTGGTACGCGTCCAATCGCAGGCTCCACTGACGTCCCATCGGCACGTCGCCCTGCACCCCCGCACGATCTTCCAGGCGGCTCACGCCAAGGCCGAAGGCAGGGGCCACCTCCCGGCGGAAGTAGGCGATCAGGCGCGATCTCCCGATCCTCCGAGCAAGCGTGACGCCCCCGTAGAAGCTCCCGCTCCGCCCCAAGCCGGCCTGTGAAGCCTCGGGCGTGTAGCCACCCCCTGCCTCGAAAAGAACGGCAGTTCGATCCGTGAGTGCGTGACTCCACTGGAAGGAGCCGAAGTGGGTCAAATAGGAAGAGCTCTGCGAAGCGGACGAGAGGACGCCTTCGAGCGCGTAGACAACCGCTGTCGTGTCACGCGCAGCCACTTTGCGCTGCAGTGACACCGTCGCCCGAAGGCTGCTCCCGCCGATCAGGCCCGGGGCCTCGAACTCGGTGTGGAACACCCGTCCGGAGATGCGCAGCGAGGTGCGTGACCCCATCTGCTGGGTCAGACCGAGCTCGCCGTCGAGAGTGCGCGTCTTCACCAGCGGCAGGGAGACACCCTGCTCGATCAGGACCGGGGACGAGTCGCTGTATCCCAGGTCGTATCGCAGGTCGCCCTCCAACCTCCCGTGGGTCGAGACACGGTAGTCACCCCGAAGTCCGGCGCCGAAGTAGAAGCGGCTGAGGATGTCCTGCGCGGGATAGCCGTCCCAACGCCCTGCCGCCGAGACGCGCAACAGCCCGCGGGGCCCGGACAGGATGCGAGCGAACGCAGCACTCGGAAGAACGGCAGTGCTGTCCAGGCCGTCGGGGCGCAGGAAGGCGACATTGCTGTTCCAGGCGACGCCCACCCCCAGCACGTACTCCCATGGTTTGGGTGCCACCGACCCTGCGCTCGCGGTCTGCGGCTCAGGGGCTTTCTTCGGGGGCGCCTGGCGCGGCGGCGCGGGCTCCGACGCCGGCACCTCCTCGGGGGGGGGCACGGTGGGCAGGGGCACGGTTTGCGCCGCGGCTCCTGTGGCGACGGCATGCAGGATCGCCCCCGCAGCGAGAAGCGGCAAGAGCAGACTCGACCGAAGAGTCACGCTGCGCAGCGGAAGCGCCATGCCACGAGCAACGGGTGGCCGCATCTGGCGGACTCCCGGCCTTGACGCCGGAGAATGAGCAACTTGACGATATCGGTCATCAGTGGTTCCAGACGGGTCGGAACACCAACTTCCGCGGCCTCCTGCCCCGGCGCGTTTCCTCGCATCCCGTCGCAGGCCTCGGCTCGATCGCGTGGCACGACCGTCTCAGCCTCCTGCGTGCTTCGGGGCGGCAGTATACTCTAGTGGCCGAGCGCCGCGTCGCGATGGGAGTACCGATCGAAAGCATGAAGGTCCTGATCGTGTCCCCCACGCCTACGCACCCGGCAGACGCCGGGAATCGCGTGCGCATCAAGACCTTGATGGAGCAGCTCCAGCTGCTGGGGCACGCGGTGCATTTCGCACACGTGGAGATGGACGTTGGGGACCATGCCGCGATGGTCACGGCGTGGGGCGGAGCCTTCCATCGCATCCCATACCGGCGCCCACCGCCCCGCCTCGGGTGGCGGCTCCGTCGCGCTGTGAGCTGGAGGATCGGTGGCGGGCGCTGGTACTACTGGCGGATCGACGACTGGTACGATCGGGACGCGACCTCTGCCCTCGCCCAGCTCCAGCGGCGAGAGCGCTTCGACGCCGTCATCGTCGAGTACGTGTTCTTCTCGCGAGCGTTCGACGCAGTCGGCGGCGACGTCCTCAAGATCCTCGACACGCACGACGTGATGGCCGATCGGCACCTCCAGTTCGTGACGCGCGGCGACATGCCGAAGTGGTTTTCTACCACGCGCCGGGAGGAGGCGCGGGGACTCGCCCGTGCCGACGTGGTGCTCGCGGTGCAGGATCGCGAGCGCGCCTACCTGGAGTCTGCGGGCGCCAAGCGCGTGGTGGTGGTCGGGCACGTGGTGGAGGTCGCTCTACCCCGGTCCGCCGCGATCTCACGGCCTCGCCCGACCGTGCTCTTCGTCGGCTCCGCGAACGACCTCAACGTGACGGCGGTCCGGTCCTTTGTCGCTGAGACGTGGCCCCTGGTCCGGCGCCGGCTGGATGCCACACTCGTTCTTGCGGGCGGCGTGTGCGACCGCGTCCCCGATGCAGAAAGCGTAACCAAGCTCGGCCGCGTGGACGACCTCGGGGCAGTGTACGACCTCGCCGACCTCGTGGTTAACCCGGTCCGGGCGGGCACCGGACTCAACATCAAGTCGATCGAAGCGCTCGGCCGCGGCATGCCCATGGTCACGACACCCTCCGGCGCGCGCGGGCTCGAGGCGGGCGCGGGCACCGCATTCCTGGTGGCGGACGCCCCTGCCGATCTGGCCGACGCAGTCGTCCGGGTGCTCGTGGACCCCACCATTGCCGAACGCCTGTCCGGTGAGGCGCGCCGTTTCTCTCAACGGTGGAACGCTGCGCAATTGGACGAATTGCGCCGGATCCTGAGCCTTCCCCCCTGATCGAGGACACCAGGTTCCACCAACAGACCTCTCGCGAGTGGCCCCGCTGCGATCGGAGCACGGGGCTACGGGACAACGACCGCGCCCACCTTGCCCGGCGTCACCAGCCTGTCAAGCCAACTCGCCACCTGCGCCTGGATGACGCCGCTGCGGAACCGGCTGTCCACCAACGCCGCGCCGCTCGCCGTCAGGTGCTCGCCCAGAGCGGGATCACGTTTGAGACGCAGCACCTTCTCGGCAAAGTCGGCCGCGCCGTGGGCGAGGAGCACATGCTGGCCGTCCACCACCGGCAGGCCCTCCACCCCGGGGGCCATGGTGACGATGGGTATGCGGCAGGCCATGGCATCGAGGAGCTTCACCCTCGTGCCGCTGCCGAAGCGGATGGGCGCCACGAGCACGTCGTACTCCGACAGCGCGTCCGCCAGGCCGGGGACGTAGCCACGGAAGCGCGCGCTGGAGGCAAACCTGGCCTGCAGCTCCGCCGTCGCCGACGGGCCGAGCACGTCGAGCCTGGTATCCGGATGGGTCGCGCGGATCAGCGGAAGGACCTGCCCCGTGAAGAACTCGATTCCGTCGAGATTGGGTGGGTGCGCAACGTTCCCCAGGAAGGCGAGCCGCAGCGGGCCCTCGGCACTGCGCGGGCGGGACGGGTGGGTCGGAATGGTGGCCGTCTCGTTGATCCCGTTTGGCACCACCGCCACGTTGCGGCATCCCTTGGCCTCGAGATAGCGCCGGTCCTCGTCCGAGCACACTACGATGGCGAGGAAGCCCTGCGACCACGTGAGCTCCATCCAGTGGTAGAGGCGGTAGCGGTACATGTCCACAGCCCAGGAGCGCTCCTGCGGACGCTGGAACCTCGCCGCCTGCCGCATCCGTCGGTGCTCGACGTCGTCCAGGTCGACGATGGTACGAGTTCGCACGTCCTGGAAGAGGCGGGCGATGTGTGGACGCTCCGCCCAGACGAGTTCATACGCGTCGAGCTCGAGGCCGCGCAGTGCGGCCGCGAAGCGCCTGTAGGAGCGGACGTTTCGCGGCAGCCGGATTCCCGGGGCCGCGAGCATACCGGCCCACCAGGTGGCGAGCCGCGGAGCGACGCCCGACACGGGCTGCTCGCCCAGCCACACGACCCGCTCGCAGACGCACTCGATGGGAGCCCGTTGCCCCGGATCGTCGGGGGGGGGGGGCCACCAGCGTCACCGAGAACCCGCGCGCACAGCCCGCGAGGAGGTTCCACACGCGCACGCGCATTCCTTGATCGAGGGGCAGCGGCTTGACGTCCGTCACGAACAGCAGCCGACGCGGCATCGCGCTTCCCCCGGGGCGGCCTAGACGCTAGCACGGAAGGTGAGCACGTGGCGCGGCACCTAGCCGAACCTCCGGGCGAGAGTACTTACGGGCGGCCTGCTATCGCCTCTTCGTAGCTGCGATGCGCGACCAATCCAGAAGCCGACGGATGGGCCGGGGAAATCGATCGACCGGGACAAGCCGAACGAGCGCCCGCGCGGAGAGCAATGCGTTGACAAGGGCGGCCAGCGCCCCTAGCCCGGTCGCGAGCCAGAAGGGAAGGAAGTACGAACTGCAGAACACGAGACCGATGAGAACGACGAACGCAATGCCGATCCTGCGGTTTACCGCGGACCACCGAAACCCGGTGAGCCGGCGGGCGATCGGATAGACCATGACACCGTGAAACAGGTACGAGGCGAAGAACGCCACTCCGGCGCCGTTCACGCCAAACGCCCGTAGGAACACCCACGCCGCGCCGACGTGTGCCATCGAGTAGGCGAGCTCGCACCCGAAGAAGACGCCCTGTCGGCCCGCCGCCACGATGATGAACCCGATCGGCCAGGTGATCACCTGGAATGTGGCCCCTAGGCATATCCAGCGGAGAATCTCCACTGCATCGTGGAATGCGCCGGAATAGAGCAGTGGAATGACCAAAGGCGCCGCCGTGAGAGTCGCAATGATGCCCGGTCCCGCGAGCAGCAGGCTCACCTCCGCCTGCTCATTGACGAGGCGATTGCACTCTTCGTGGTTGCTGAAGACGGCCGTGAGCCGCGGGTAGAAGTCCGCGCTCATGGACTGCAGGACGAACCCGACGTAGATACCTCCTATCGTCCACGCAGACTGATAGAGGCCGGCAGCCTCCAGGCCGATCTGCCGCACGATCATGATGCGGACCGCGTAGGCCGCCCCCAAGGTCAGCAGCCCACTCGCCATGAAGGCGAAGCCGAGCCCAAGCAGCCCGTGCACCTCGTGAACCACCTGCGAGGCCGATAGGACAGGCGTCTCGAGCGTGACTCTTCGGCTGAACCACCAAGAGAAGAGGAGCGTGAGCGCGTTCATCGCGATTAGGGCCGGCACCACACCCCTCTCGCGGAGGAGGTAGATGAGGGCGATGCTGAAGACCACACCGGAGATGCCGCCCAGTACCGACATCTTCGCGAGATCGGAGATCCTTCGCAGGCCCTGGATCAGGGCGGCCTGGCCACCACTCACGATCGCAAGAAACACCGCCAGCGAGAGGAGCGCGACGGGAAGCGTGTGCTCGTAGTTGTTGAAGGTGATCTTCGAGACCGGCCTCGACAGCGCGACGAGAAGCAGGCCACCGGTCAGGCCGAGAGCGAGCGAGGCGCGGCGCAGCACGGCTGCCGTTCGCGCAATGCGCTGCGTGTCGCCGGACCCAAGGGCAACGGCCATTTGGCGCACGCCACTGCTGTTGACGCCCATCCCCGCGACGCTCTGTGCGAGGCTCAGTATCGAGGTGTAGAGACCCATCAGCCCAAACCCGGCCGGGCCGAGCAGCAACGCGGTGGCCTTCGTACGGACGACGCCAATGACTACGTTGAAGGCCGAGGAGCCGCCTATCAGCACTGAGGATCTGAGTATCTGGCCATAGGTGTTTCGTTCTCCTCCGGCGGGGGACGCCGCGAGTCGAGTTGCGGACTCTGTTCCGGACGCTGCGCCCGGCTGTCCGGCGGAAGAGGACGCCAATCCCGCGTTGCGTCTACCGGTCATTGGCCCCGCGGGTGTCCCGTGGGGGGCCCTTCCTCAGGGGGGGCTGATCCACGGGTCACTCGCGCCGTACCCACGAGGTAAGCAGCTTGCGGAGGTGGGCCCCAGGCCTCCCGACCAGGAGGAGGAGCAGCTTCGCATAGACCCGAACCATGCCAGGATCCTTCTGCAAAGCCGCCAGATAGAGCCTCCTGGCAGACGTCGAGTTTCCCCGCGCGTACAGCGAGTCAGCCATGGCCGCAGCCACCCGCGCGCGAATCCAGTCCCTCTCTTTCTCGTTCTCGGTGCTTCGGCAAAGCGATCCTTCAAACTCGTCGAGAGTCATGGATGAAGTGCTCCTGCGATCCAGCCATCGATACTCCTTCGATACGCAGTGTCGAGCGTATTCGGTGGCAACCGCATGGAGGCAGTCTCGCGCCACTCGCGGCAGCCCAAGGTCCCTCGCTTTCCTTCCGACTATCCACAGTACGGCTATGTCCGCAGCAGCGCAGTTCTCCAACCGCTCCTGCGTAACGGTGTTGGTCATGCTCAGTGCGTGCTCACGATAGCAGACCATGGGCTCGGCGAAGTAGGCGACATCGTAGAGCAGGGCGAACATGCACCACAGGAACCAGTCGCCACCCCAGACCATGTCGATCGATTGCCCGGCCCATACCACGTCCAGTGGAAAGAAGGAGATCGTCTCATAGCATTCACGACGAGCCATTGCTGACGCAGCGAGGACCATGTTGTATCTGAGTAGCTGTCGCAGGAACACATGGCCTCGGACTATCTGATCATGGTCACCATACATGGAGTAGTCGAGTACTTTCGCTTCACGGCCGTCGCGTACACCCACACCAGGACAGAACGCGTACCCAATGTTCGGATGTGCCTCCATCACCTCCACATACCGTTGCAGCACGTACGGCCGCCGCAGGTAGTCGTCGGCGGAGATGAGCCAGACGTACCTCCCGCGGCTCAAGCCGATGCCTTTGTTGTAGTTGCGAAGCGGGCCGAGATTGGCGTCGTTTCGTATGTGTCTTATGCGAGGATCCCGAAACGACTGCGCCACCTCCGGCGTGTTGTCAGGCGAACAGTCATCCATCACCAGTACTTCGAAGCTGGCGTAGGTTTGAGCGAGTATCGACTCGAGACACTGTGAAAGGAGGTGTGCGAGTTTGTAGCACGGAACGACGAAGCTGACAGTGGGCTGCTGCATTGGACCTTGCTCGGCGTCGGGTTCAGCTGGCGATGGATCAGTGCGAGGGGATCTGCTCGGTGACAATCGTAGCGCCGGATCGGCGGCCCCGCGGGAGCGCCGTGTCGGTCAAGCGAACCGAAAATGTTAGCAGGGTCCCCAGCGTGGGTGTCAAGGGGACGTATCGCGCCATCCGATCCCGCGTACGGTCAATCCCTAGGCTATTTGCGCTTACCTCCCGTCGGCGAAGAGCCGCGAGATCTCATCGGTCGACGCAGCGCCAAATGCCGGCCATGAGGACCCCGGAACCCACGAAAAAGAACTGGTTGTCCTCAGTGACCCAGGCATGGTAGGGTTCGTGGCAGTCCACTGGTATAGCGTAGAATTTCGGGCGCAGTTGGGCCCCGCACCGTTGTCCCTCCGTGCGGGTTCTCCAGCCGTTGGCGCCGATCGGCCGACGGCTTGGTTCAGTCGCACTAGCCCTGGCGATGGGGATCGGAGAATCGGGATGGACAAAGGTCCGCGCAAGGCCATCGGCGTCGCTCTGTGTGTCGCTTCGGCGGGAGTGTGGTTGGCTTTGGGGGGCACGGCCTACGCCGACTGCGCGTCTCCGGCCAACCCGATCGAGGCCGAGAACTGCAAGACGGGCAATCCGTCGAGCGAGTGGGACATCAGCGGCGCGGGTGACGCAAACCTCCAGGGCTTCGCCACCGACATCAGCGTCAACCGGGGCGGGACGATCTCCTTCAAGATCGACACGACCGCGTCCGCCTACCACATCGACATCTACCGACTGGGCTACTACAACGGCCTCGGCGCCCGGAAGGTCGCGACGATCCCGAACTCGAGCACGACGAAGACCGACCAACCGGCCTGCCTCAGCGACGCGGCCACGGGGCTCGTCGACTGCGGCAACTGGTCGGTCTCGGCCACATGGAGCGTCCCCGCGGCCGCCGTTTCCGGAATCTACATCGCCAGGCTCGTGGGTGAAGCGGGAGTGACCGGGGCCAGCCACGTCGTATTCGTCGTTCGGAACGACGGCGGCTCCTCGGACCTGCTGTTCCAGACGTCGGACACGACCTGGCAGGCCTACAACCGCTACGGCGGCGTCAGCCTGTACGACGGCAACGGCCCGGGCGGCGGCGGCCGTGCCTACAAGGTCAGCTACAACCGGCCGTTCACGACGCGAGCCTACGATTCCGGCGAGGACTGGCTCTTCAACGCCGAGTACCCGATGGTGCGCTGGTTGGAGAGGAACGGGTTCGACGTCAGCTACTTCACGGGCGTCGACGCGGATCGGCGGGGCGCCGAGATCGCCCGCCACAAGGTCTTCCTCTCGGTCGGACACGACGAGTACTGGTCGAAGCAGCAGCGGCTGAACGTCGAAGCGGCCCGCGACCAGCAATACCCCGGCCAGACCGCTCCGGTCCACCTCGCCTTCCTCAGCGGGAACGAGGTCTTCTGGAAGACCCGCTGGGAAGCGAGCATCGACGGCTCGAGCACCAGCTATCGGACCCTGGTCTGCTACAAGGAAACGCACGAGGGCGCGAAGATCGATCCTTCGCCGGAGTGGACGGGCACCTGGCGGGATCCGCGCTTCTCGCCCCCTTCCGACGGCGGAAGGCCTGAGAACGCCCTCACGGGCACGATCTTCACGGTGAACGGGACTCGAGCCGACGCGATCGCGGTCCCGGCTGCCGACGGGAAGATGCGCTTCTGGCGCAACACACCGAACGTCTCGAGCCTCGGCGCCGGACAGGTCTGGACCGGACCGACCGGCAGCTTGGGCTACGAGTGGGACGAGGACCTCGACAACGGTGCGCGACCGGCGGGGTTGGTGCGCCTGTCGACGGCGACTGTCGACGTGCCGGGACGCATTCAGGACTACGGATCGACCTACGCCCCGGGAACGGCGACTCACCACCTCGTCTTCCACAAGCGCCCGAACGGAGCGCTCGTCTTCGGGGCCGGGACGGTCCAGTGGTCCTGGGGGCTCGACAGCGACCACGACCGGGGCAGCCCCGCCACCGAGCGTCGACATGCAGCAGGCGACGGTGAACCTCCTTGCCGACATGGGTGTCCAGCCCGCCACGCTGCAGGCGTGGACTCCTGCCCGCCTCGGCCTCGATCGACGTGGTCGCCCCGTCTCGGACATCACCTCGCCGGCGAACAACGCGACCGTGTCCGTGGGAACCGGCGGTCACGATCCAGGGGACGGCGACCGACGGGCCGCCGGGCCTGGTCGGTGGCGTCGAGGTGTCGGTCGATGGCGGGTTGACCTGGCATCCCGCCGCAGGCCGTGGCACGTGGTCCTACGTCTGGACGCCGTTGGCCGGTGGCACGTACACCATCCTCTCTCGAGCGATCGACGACAGCGGCAACATCGAGAGCCCGAGCGCCGGCCGGACGATCATCGTCGCCGGGGGCGACGGATCCTCGAGCATCTGGGCGGGTACGGGCACTCCTGGCACGCCGAACGACTACGACGGACAGGAGATCGAGGTCGGCGTGAAGTTCCGCTCGTCCTCTGCGGGCAACATCACCCGGATACGCTTCTACAAGGCGAGCCTCGACGGGAGCACCCACGTGGTCAGCCTCTGGAGCGGATCGGGGACACTCCTCGCCACGGGCTCGTCCAGCAGCGAGACGGCCTCGGGCTGGCAGGAGGTGACGCTCCCGTCGCCGGTGGCGATCACGGCCAACACGACCTACGTCGCCTCCTATCACGCGAAGCCCGGCTACTACGCCTCGTCGGCGGGGTACTTCACCCAGGCGGTGGTCAGCGGGCCGCTGACGGCCCTCGCCGACGGCACCGACGGGGGGAACGGGGTCTACAAGTACGGGACTTCCGGCTTCCCGACCGGCAGCTGGAACGCAACCAACTACTGGGTGGACGTAGTCTTCAGCACCCAGGCGCCGGGCCCCGACACGACGCCCCCGACCGTCGTCTCGACGACTCCGTCTGGCGGCGCCACCGGCGTCGCGGTCAGCACGGCCGTGACCGCGACGTTCAGCGAGCCGCTCGCCGCCAGCACGGTGAACGGCACGACCGTCCGAGCTCCGGGACGCCGCCTCCCAGAGCGTGCCGGCCACGGTGACGTGGAATGCGGCGACGAGCTCGATCGTCCTCCAGCCCACGTCCGCTCTCGCCTACTCGACCGCGTACACGGCCACGATCAAGGGCGGCGACGGTGGTGTCACGGACGTCGCCGGCAATCCTCTCGCCGCCGACTTCAGCTGGACGTTCACCACCCAGGCCTCCGCGCCATCCGGCTCGGTGAGCATCTGGGCCGGAGGGGGCACGCCGAGCGCCGTGAACCAGTACGACGGACAGCAGATCGAGCTGGGCGTCAAGTTCCGCTCGTCACAGGCAGGGTACATCTCGGCGATCCGCTTCTACAAGAGCAACGTCGACACGGGCACGCACACCGCCAGCCTGTGGACAGCGGCCGGCGCGCTGCTCGCGACAGCACCGTTTGTCGGCGAGAGCACCTCCGGATGGCAGGAGGTGAGTCTGCCGTCGCCCGTGGCAATTGCCGCCAACACCACGTACGTCGCCTCCTACCACTCGACGCCGGGCTACTACGTCGAGACGATCGTCTACTTCACTTCAGCGGTCACGAACGGCGTGCTGACGGCCCTCGCCGACGGCACGGACGGGGGAAACGGAGTGTACCGGTACGGAGCCTCCGGTTTCCCGACGCTGAGCTGGAAGAGCTCCAACGACTGGGTCGACGTCGTCTTCAGCGCCCAGCCGCCGGGGCCGGACACGACCGCCGCCGACCGTGCTGTCCACGACGCCGTCGAACGGCGCGCCGGGGTCCTCGTCGGCGCCAACGTCAGCGCGCGGTTCAGCGAGCCGCTCGCGGCGAGCACGGTGACCGGCGCCACCGTGTTCGCTCCGCGACCCCGGCGGCCATCTCGTTCCCGCGACCGTCGCGTGGAGCGCGAGCACGATCTCGGCGACCATTCAGCCCACCTCGGCCCTGGCGTACTCGACGACGTACACCGCAACGGTCAAGGGCGGCAGCGGCGGCGTGACGGACGTCGCCGGCAATCCGCTCGCCGCGGACTATTCATGGTCCTTCACCACCCAGGCCGTGCCGCCTCCGCCGCCCGAGGAGGGACCGGGGGGACCGATCCTGGTCATCGGCTACTCGGGGAACCCCTTCTCGCGCTACTACGCCGAGATCCTGCGGGCCGAAGGCCTGAACGCCTTCAAGGCCCTGGACATCTCCGCCGTCGACGCGACCGTCCTCGCCCAGTACGACGTCGCGATCCTCGGCGAGATGCCTCTGACGGCCTCCCAGGTCACGATGCTGAGCGACTGGGTCAACGCCGGCGGGAATCTCATCGCGATGCGGCCCGCGCCGCAGCTCGCGACCCTGCTCGGCCTGACTTCCTCCGGCACGACCCTGGCTCAGGGCTATCTCGCCGTCGACACGAGCCGTGCCCCCGGGCTGGGCATCGTGGGCCAGACGATCCAGTTCCACGGCACGGCCGACCGCTACACCCTTGCCGCCGCAACCCCCGCCGCGGTCGCCGTCGCGACACTCTACTCGAACGCGACCACGGCCACGACGAGCCCCGCGGTCACGCTCCGCTCCGTGGGCACCTCGGGCGGCGAAGCGGCCGCGTTCACGTTCGATCTCGCGCGGTCGATCGTCTACACGCGCCAGGGCAACCCGGCGTGGGCGGGTGACGAGCGCGACGGTGTCTCCCCCGTGCGGTCGGACGACCAGTTCTACGGGGCCAAGTCGGGCAACATCCAGCCCGACTGGGTGAACCTCAACAAGGTGGCGATCCCGCAGGCCGACGAGCAGCAGCGGCTGCTCGCCAACCTGGTCCTGAAGATGAACGCGGACCGCAAGCCGCTGCCACGGTTCTGGTACTTCCCGCGCGGCGAGAAGGCGGTCGTCGTGATGGCGGTGGACAACCACGGCAGCGAGAACGTCGAGCCCCGGTTCTCGGCCGAAGATGCCGCCAGCCCCGCCGGATGCTCGGTGGACAACTGGGAGTGCATCCGCTCGACCGCTTACGTCTACACGAGCGCGCTGCCCGGACGACGCCACGGCGAAGTTCTGGGAGAACAAGGGCTTCGAGGTTGCGCTGCACGTCAACACGAACTGCGCAGACTGGACCCCGACGACCCTGCCCGGCTTCTACACGGGCCAGATGACGGACTTCTTCGCGACGTTCCCTTCCATTGCGCCGCTGCGGACGAACCGGACGCACTGCATCGCGTGGAGTGATTGGGCGACGCAGCCGAAGGTCGAGCTCGCCAACGGCATCCGCTTCGACACCAACTACTACTACTGGCCGCCCGGTTGGGTGAACAACGCGCCGGGGTTCTTCACGGGCTCGGGCATGCCGATGCGCTTCGCCGACCTCGACGGCACGATGATCGACGTGTACCAGTCGACTACCCAGATGACCGACGAGTCGGGCCAGACCTACCCGTTCACGATCGACACGCTGCTCGACCGCGCGATCGGCTCGACCGGGTACTACGGGGCCTTCACCGCGAACATCCACTCCGACGGCTCGACCGACAGCCAGGCCGCGGCGATCGTCACCTCGGCGCAGGCGCGGGGCGTCCCCGTGGTCACCGCGAAGCAGATGCTCACCTGGGTCGACGGGCGCAACGGCTCGTCGTTCCAGTCCGTGAGCTGGGGCAGCGGGGTGCTGACGTTCGGCATCGCCGTCGGAGCGGGGGCCAACGGCCTGCAGGCGATGGTTCCCACGGCCGCGGCCGTCGGCCCCCTCACGTCGCTCACCCGCAGCGGCGTCAGCGTGCCGTTCACGCGCCAGACCATCAAGGGAATCGAGTATGCGGTCTTCACCGCGGACCCCGGGACCTACCAGGCTTCCTACACGCCCGACACGACGCCGCCGGTGATCTCGAGCGTGTCCGCCGCGGTCGGCACGAACGGGACGGCCACCGTCCAGTGGGCCACGGACGAGCCCTCGACGTCCCTCGTGCAGTACGGCACCGCTCCCGGCAGCCTCACGCTGAGCGCGTCCTCGCCGCTCCTCCTGACGGCGCACGGCACCGTCCTCACCGGGCTCACCGCCAATACGACGTACTACTACCAGGTGACCTCGGCGGACTCGACGGGGAACTCGGCGACGTCCGCCGTCTTCAGCTTCCTCGTGACCAGCGTCGACACCGGTCCGCCCACCGTCACCCTCGTCGCGCCGGTCGGCGGCGAGCGCTTGTTCACGGGTAGCCCCTACACGATCCAGTGGACCGCCGCGGACGACGTCGGGGTCACGGCAGTCGACGTCGCCGTCTCCGCGGACGGGGGCACGAGCTTCGCCGCCGTCGCCGGGTGCACCGGGCTTCCGGGCACGGCGCAGAGCTGTGTCTGGTCGACTCCCGGCCCCGTCACGACGCAGGGGAGAATCCGCGTGACCGCCCGCGACGCCGTCGGGCAGACCGGCTCGGCGACGTCCGCCGCCAACGTCACCATCACGTCCGGGCCGCCGTCGCTCACCCTGACCGCTCCGAACACCGCGGTCACGTGGCTCATCGGCACCGCCCAGGCCGTCACGTTCAACCACAACCTGGGGACGGGGGCGACGGTGGTCATCGCGCTGAGCCGTGACGGCGGCGCGAGCTGGACCACCATCAACCCCGGCTTCGTCACCACGAGCGCGACGACCGGCAGCTTCGGCTGGACGGTCAGCGGGCCCGCGACGATCCAGGCCCGCGTCCGCCTGACCCTGTCGGGCAACCCCGGGGTCACGAGCACGAGCGCCACGAGCTTCACCATCGCCGACTGGGTCACGGTCACGGCGCCGAACACCGCGGTCACGTGGGCGACGGGCAGCACGCAGTCCATCACCTGGAACCACAGCCTCGGGACGTCGCAGACCGTCAACATCGACGTGAGCCGCGACGGCGGGTCCACGTGGAGCTCCGTCGCGACCAACGTCGCGAACGCCACGGCGACGACCGGGACCTACAGCTGGGTGGTATCGGGGCCGGTCACGACCCAGGCCCGCGTCCGCGTGAGCGCCTCGGCCAACCCCGCGGTGAGCGACATGAGCGACGTCAACTTCACGATCGCCGGCACGATCAGCGTGACGTCGCCGGCGAGCGGGGTCAGCTGGGGGCTGGGCAGCCATCGCACGATCGCCTGGAACCACACGCTCGGCGCCGGGCAGACGTTCAACATCCTGCTCAGCACCAACGGCGGGTCGACCTTCCCGACGACGCTCGCCTCCGGCGTGGCCGGCGGCGCGACGAGCGGCAGCTACGACTGGGTGGTCTCCGGGGCGACGACCACGCAGGCGCGCGTACGGGTCGTCTGGGCGACGAACACGGCCGTACTGGGCACGACGGCCAACTTCAGGATCCAGGCGGCGTCCGTGACCGTGACGGCGCCCAACACCGCGGTGAGCTGGGCGGTCGGAACCACGCGGTCGGTCACGTGGAACCACAACCTGGGCACGAGGGAAGCCGTCAACATCGACGAGAGCACGGACGGGGGCGTCACCTGGACCTCGCTCGCCACCAACGTCCCGAACTCGGCGGACACGACGGGAACCTACAGCTGGTCCGTGACGGGGCCGACTTCGACCACCGCCCGGATCCGCGCGACCTGGGTCATCAACTCCGCAGTCACGGACGCGAGCAACGTGAACTTCACGGTGGCCAACCCGTCCGTCACGGTGACGTCACCAAACACGAATGTCGCGTGGGCGATCGGGTCCTCGCACAACCTCACGTTCAGCCACAACCTCGGCGCGGGGCAGGTCGTGAGCATCGAGATCAGCCGCGACGGCGGCGCCACGTACAGCCCGATCACGACCTTCACCACGACTTCCGCCACCTCCGGCTCCTCCGCCTGGGTGGTCACGGGTCCCGCGACGACGCAGGGGCGGGTCCGCGTCACGTGGACGACCAACCCCACGGTGACGGACATCAGCAACGTCAACTTCAGGATCCAGTGAGCGGATCCGTCGGTCGTCGTCTGAGGGCGGAGCATCTGCCCGCTTGCGGCATCGGCGTCATGATCAACCGCATTGTGTATACTCTGCACAGCCTCGCATAAGAAACGGACCAAAGAACTAGAACGGCCCGACGAGATGTGCTACAAGGAGTGCCATGGGAGCGGGCACGCGACGCCGTTCCCGATCGGCTCCCGCGGATCTTGCCCTCCCATGCGGGCCCTCCAGCCGATACGCGGTCGTGGACGCACGACGTAGGGACCCCCGGTGTTCGAGGACAGGAGCGAAGCGATGCCGATTGCGCCCAGCGTGGTGATGGGAAAGGACGTCAGGATCTTCCAGCCGGACCTGGTCAACCTCTACGGGTGCACGATCGGCGACGAGACGAAGATCGGGGCCTTCGTCGAGATCCAGAAGAACGCCTTCATCGGGGCCCGCTGCAAGATCTCCTCGCACACCTTCATCTGCGAGGGCGTCACCATCGAGGACGAGGTCTTCGTGGGCCACGGGGTGATGTTCATCAACGACCTCTACCCGCGGGCGACTGCGGGCGGAGCGCTGCAGACGGAGGCCGACTGGACGGTGGTGCCGACGCGCGTGAAGCGCGGGGCATCGATCGGCAGCGGGGCCGTCATCCTGGCGGGAGTCACCATCGGCGAGGGCGCCATGATCGGCGCCGGGGCGGTCGTGACGAAGGACGTGCCAGACCACACGATCGCCAAGGGCGTTCCGGCTCGCCTGGGACGCGACGCTCGTGAGCCGCAGACGGCCGCTAGCGGGATACCGCGGGAGGCGCTTGTGATCCGGATTGGCGTCATCGGTTACGGCTACTGGGGACCGAACCTGGTCCGCAACTTCTACGAGACTCCGGGGGCCCAGGTCGCCTGCGTCAGCGACCTGCGGGCGGATCGGCTGAAGCAGGTCCAGCTCCGCTACCCGACGGTGAACGTCACCGAGAGCCACCGCGAGCTCATCGACGATCCGGCCGTGGATGCGGTGGCGATCGCGACCCCGGTCTCGACTCACTTCGACCTGGCGATGCGAGCGCTGCAGGCGGGCAAGCACGTCTTCGTCGAGAAACCGCTCGCCTCCACCTCCGAGCAGGTCCAGCGGCTCATCGACGCCGCGCAGAAGGCGGACCGGACCCTGATGGTGGACCACACGTTCGTCTACACGGGGGCCGTCCGGAAGATCCGTGAGCTGGTCGACGACGGCAGCCTCGGCGAGATCTACTACTACGACTCCACGCGGGTGAACCTGGGCCTCTTCCAGCACGACGTCAACGTGATCTGGGACCTCGCGGTCCACGACCTCTCGATCATGGACTACGTGCTGCCGTTCCACCCGGTCGCGGTCTCCGCCACCGGGTTGAGCCACGTCGAGGGCAGCACCGAGAACATGGCCTTTCTGACCCTGTTCTTCGAGGGCAACCAGATCGCCCACATCCACGTCAACTGGCTGGCGCCGGTGAAGGTGCGCCGGACGCTGATCGGGGCCAGCAGGAAGATGATCGTCTACGACGACCTGGAGCAGAGCGAGAAGGTCAAGGTCTACGACAAGGGGATCACCCTCAACCGCAAGGAGGACCCGGAGAAGATCTACCAGGTCCTGGTCGGATACCGCACGGGCGACATGCTGGCGCCGAACCTGGACATGACGGAGGCCCTGCGTGTCGAGGCCGCTCACTTCGTGACGCTGCCTCGAGCAGAAGAGGCAGCCCCTCACCGACGGCCAGGCCGGTCTCCGCGTCGTGCAGGTCCTGGAGGCGGCCACCGAGTCCATGCGCCACCGGGGGCGGCCCGTCGATCTCCCGGTTGCGGTCCTGAAGTAGCGACGCCCCCGGATACCTCGAGGAGTCCGGCCATGGCATCGACGAGCGCGCCCGTGAAGGTCCCCTTTCTCGACCTGAAGGCGCAGTACCACAGCATCAAGCCGGAGATCGACGCGGCCATCTCCAAGATCCTGGAGAGCAGCCAGTTCGTACTGGGCGAGGAAGTCGCCGGCTTCGAGCGGGAGTTCGCGGCCTACTGCGGCGCCGCCCACGGCGTCGCCGTCAACTCGGGCACGAGCGCGCTGCACCTCGCCTTCCTGGCCGCCGGCATCGGCCCGGGCGACGAGGTGATCACCATCCCCCACACGTTCGTGGCCACCGTGGCCGCCATCCGCTACACGCGGGCGCGCGGCCGGTGTTCGTGGACGTCGACCCGGTCGACGTTCAACATGGACCCGGCGAAGGTCGAGGCGGCCATCACGCCGCGCACTCGCGCCATCGTGCCGGTCCACCTCTACGGCCACCCCGCGGACATGGACCCGATCCTCGAGATCGCCCGCCGCCGCAAGCTCCTGGTGGTCGAGGACGCGGCCCAGGCCCACGGCGCGAAGTACAAGGGACGGCCCGTCGGCAGCCTGGGCGACCTGGCCTGCTTCAGCTTCTACCCGGGCAAGAACCTCGGCGCCTACGGCGAGGGCGGCCTCGTGGTCACGGGCAACGAGGAGTACGCCCGCACCATCCGCATGCTCCGGGACTGGGGGCAGGACCGGAAGTACCACCACGTCCTGGCCGGGTACAACTACCGCATGGAGGGGATGCAGGGTGCCATCCTGCGGGTGAAGCTGCGCCACCTCGAGAAGTGGACGGAGGCGCGGCGGGCCCACGCCGCGCGCTACCGCGCGCTCCTCGCCGACACCGGCCTCGGGCTTCCCTCCGAGGCGCCGGGCAGCCGCCACGTC
Organism: uncultured Acidobacteriota bacterium; assembly: GCA_963697835.1. GTDB lineage: Bacteria > Acidobacteriota > Vicinamibacteria > Fen-336 > Fen-336 > DATBSL01. The sequence continues at coordinate 773,933 of CAVOPG010000007.1, forward strand.
TACCATGTCTACGCCGTGCGCACGCGCGAGCGCGAGTCCCTGATGAAGGCGCTCGGCGACCAGGGCATCCAGACGCGGCATCCACTACCCGGTGCCGGTCCACCTGCAGCCGGCCTACGCCGACGCCGCCTGGTCGAACGGGCTCCTTCCCGCACAGCGAGAAGGCGGCCGACGAGGTGCTGTCGCTGCCGATGTATCCCGAGCTGACCGAGGAGCACCTGCAGGCCGTGAGCCAGGCCCTCCATGGCCGGTAGGGTCCGCGTCGTCAAGGCCGTTCTCGGCCGCCGGAAGTTCAAGCCCGACCCCGCTTTCGAGGCCGGCATGGCCCGCCTCCTGGCCGCCGAGTTCGGGCGCGACTACCTGCTGGAGCTGTACCAGCGCCACGTCCTGGGCGAGGACAAGTTCGCCCAGATGATGCGGCGCGTGATCGTCAAGGCGGTCGCCCGCCGCTGCGGCGACGGTCTCATCGTCGGCAGCCAGGTCGGTTTCAAGCACCTCGAGACCTTCGAGATCGGGAACACCTGCTTCATCGGCGCGGGCGCTTACATCCAGGGCCGTTTCGACGGGCGGTGCGTCATCGGCAACAACGTCTGGATCGGGCCGGGCGCCTATTTCGACGCGCGGGACCTCGTCCTCGGGGACTACGTCGGCTGGGGACCGGGCGCCAAGGTGCTGGGCTCGGCGCACACGGGGCTGCCCGCCGACGTTCCGATCGTCCAGACGGACCTGGAGATTAGGCCGGTCCGGGTGCGAGCCCTGGGCGGACATCGGCACGAACGCCGTCCTCCTCCCGGGCGTCACGGTCGGCAAGGGCGCCGATCGTCGGAGCGGGGGCGGTGGTCACCCACGACGTCCCCCCGTTCGCCATCGTCGCTGGCGTGCCGGCCAGGTTCCTGCGGTGGCGCGAGGGGCGATCAGCCCCGCGTGTGCGCTCGCGGGGCAAGTCCTCTCCCGACACCTCGAGCTGAGTCCGAGCCGCCGCGCCTCGGGCCCTGCCCGCGGGTCAGGGCTGGCGCTTGAAGGTCTCCCGGATTGCCCGCAGCTGGATGGCGATGACGAAGACCAGCAGGACGACGGCCGTCTCCAGCATGGTGACCGCCTTGACCATCGGCAGAACCTTGGCGCCGAGCTGGTTTGCGATCCTCTCGACGAAGGCGAGCACGAGTAGCAGGAACGCACCGAAGAAGAAGAGACGGGACACCACCGACTCCAGCTTTTCGAGCTTCATCGTTACACCTCGACTCTCCGCGACCCCGGACGACTGCGCATGGCCCGGCCGCTTGGTTGGGAGCCTGACGCCCGCGGTCTTACACTTTGCGCCAAGCGCCGTCAAGGGAAAAGGACCGGTGGCGTCCACACTCGCCCTTGGGCAGGCCTGGAGGCGGACCGGCCTCCGGACCGTGCGATCGCACCGCGCGGGTAGAATGAGCAATGTTCCATCCCCTTGCCGCAGCCTCTCGTAGGGCCTTCGTGCGAAGCGCCGCTGCGCTGGCAGCGCTCGGCTGCGCGGCGATGGCCGCAACGGTCACGGCGCAGAACCTGACGGTGGACGTGTCGCAGACCTTCCAGACCATCGACGGGATGGGCACGAACATCAACGTCAACAGTTGGAAGGGCGGCCAGCTGAGAACGGCCCTGGACCACCTGGTGGATCGCAACGGCTGCTCTCTGCTGCGTGTCGTCCGCGACCCCATGGACTGGGTGAGCGCCGAATCCGACATCACCCTGCTGCACGGCCTCGATCCGGCGACGCTCACACGGATCTACGAGGCCCCGAAGATGCAGGACATCTGGAGCACCATCGCCTACCTGAACCAGAAGGGCCTCGGCGGCAAGCAGATCGTCCTCAACTTCATGGGCTGGACGCCTCCCTGGCTGGGGGGCAGCGGCGCCTACGGCAGCGCGAGCCACATCACCGCGGGCAAGGAACCGAAGTTCGCCACGATGGTGGCGTCCCTGGTGTACTACGGGCGGATGGTGAAGGGTCTCGACTTCACCCTGCTCGCACCGATGAACGAGCCGGACCTGGACGGCAAGGAGGGCCCGCTGGTCGGTGCGGCCCAGTACGTGACCGTGCTCAAGGCCCTGATCACGGAGCTCGACGCCATGGGCCTGACGGACGTGCGCATCGTGGGCCCGGACACTTCCGGGTCCCCCAGCTCCTACATCTCCGCCATGATGGCCGACACCACGGTGAGAGGACGGGTGGACCACCTGGCCTTCCACGTCTATGGAGGATCGACATCTCCCGGGACGGCCTACAGCGGCAAGGACTACTGGTTGACGGAAGCCGCCCAGTGGTGCAGCACCTGCGACCAGAACGGTGCCCCGCCGCAGGGCGAGTGGGCCTTTGCGAAGGAGAGCAACGACTTCTTCCTGCAGGACCTCGGCAACGGCCTTTCGTCGGTGCTGGTGTGGGAGGGCTACGACGGCTTCTACTATCACCACGACAGCAGCAGCACCTGGGGCCTGCTGGCGTACAACGCGAACACCGGGGTCTACACGCCTCGCAAGCGGTCGCACGTCAACGCCCAGCTGACGGCGCTAATCCGCCCCGGAGCGAAACGCGCCTCTCTGAGCACGTCCGTCGGGGGACTGACAGCACTCGCCTTCTACAGCACGGCCGCAGGCAGGGTCTCGATCGTGGGCCACAACACGGCCGGCTCGCCGGTGACGATCAACGGTCGATTCAACAACCTTCCCGTGACAGTCGACGCGCTTGTGCTCTACCAGACGAACTCGAGTCTGAACTTCCAGCGCGGTAACGACGTCCCCGTGGCCGGCCAGTCCTTCTCCGCCTCCATCCCTGCCGACACGTTCTTCTCCCTGGCGAACTTCACCGCCCCGACCCCGGGAGCTCCCCACGTGACGTCGATCAGCCCGGTCAGCGGCCCGACCACGGGCGGCACGACGGTCACGATTCGCGGCAGCGGTTTCGTGGCGGGGGCCACGGTCAGCGTGGGCGGCGTCGCCGCCACGGGCGTCGTGGTGGCCGACGCGACCAGCCTGACGGCCGTCACCGGCGCGCACCCGACGACGGGTCCGGCCGACGTGACGGTGACCATCCCGGGCCCACTCTCCGGGACGCTGGTCCAGGGCTTCTTCTACACCCCGCTTCCCGAGGCGACGGACTTCTACACGCTCACGCCCTGCCGGCTCGTCGACACGCGTGGTGCCCAGGCCCCGGCCCTCGCCGCCCACGAACGCCGGGTGTGGAAGATCACCGAGCGGTGCGGCGTGCCGGCCACCGCGAAGGCGGTCGCCCTCAACGTGGCGGTGGCGGGCCCCACTGCCCAGGGACACATCCGCCTCATGCCGGGCAACGGGCTCAGCGAGGCGAGCTCGCTCAACTTCAGCCCGGGCGTGACCCGCGCCAACAACGCCGTGGCCATGCTCGCCACGGACGGCACGGGAGGTGTGGCCGCCACCAACGGCTCGAACGGAACGGTGCACCTGATCCTGGACGTGAACGGCTATTTCGAATAGCCCGCCGGGCTCCGCGAACCGAGCTTCGACGCAGGATCCTCAGCCAGCGCAGATCGCGCGCAGCGCGGCGATCACGCGGTCCTGGTCGGCCTCCGTCATCTGGTCATAGAGGGGCAGGATGACGCCGTGGTCCTGCGCCTTCTCGCTCTCCACGAGGCGGTTGCACGTGCCCGCGGCGCACTCGCAGTCGCGTCCGGCGGGCCGGCAGGTCCACGTGTCCGGCGTGTAGGCCGGCTCGCGGTGCGCGCACATGACCCCGCGCCGAGAGGCGATCCCCAGGTCGAGCAGGCGCTGCATGACGTCTCTCTGGTCGAGATCGTCGGCGAGGCGAACGCAGAAGCTCTGCCAGTTGGTGCGGGCCCAGGCGGGCTCCACGGGGAGCACGAGCCCCGGGAGGCCGGCCAGGCCGTCGAGATAGCGGCGCGCGAGCCGACGACGGCGCTCGAGGAAACCCGGGAGGCGCTTGAGCTGCTCGCGCCCCACCGCGGCCTGGATGTCGGTCATCCGGTAGTTGTAGCCGAGCGATCGGGATACGACTCGAAGATCACCTGCTTCGAGCCGTGGCGGGTGGTGTCGGGCACGCTCATGCCGTGCTGCCGCCAGAGCCGCAACCGCGGCGTCCCACTCGGGGTTGGCCGTCGTGATCATGCCGCCGTCGCCGGTCGAGACGAGCTTGCGCGGATGGAAGGAGAAGCACGCGATGTCGCCGTGCGGCCGCCCGATCCGCTCCCAGCGGCCGTTCCAGCAGGATCTCGCTGCCGATGGCGCAGGCCGCGTCCTCGACGACCGGCCAGCCCGCGCCGGCGCGCCAGGTCCAGGATGGCCTCGAGGTCGCACGGCATGCCGATCTGGTGCACGCAGAGGATGGCGCGCGTGCGCGGGGTGATCGCGGCCTCGATCAGCGTGGGGTCGATGTTGAAGGTGTCCGGCTCGCACGTCCACGAAGACGGGCATCGCGCCGCAGTAGCGGACGACGTTGGCGGTGGCGATGTAGGAGTGGCTGACGGTGACGACCTCGTCGCCCGGCCGCACGCCGACGGCCAGCAGCGCCAGGTGCAGCGCGGTCGTGCCGCTCGACACGGCGCAGGCGTGGGCGGCGCCGACGTAGGCGGCGAACTCCCGCTCGAAGGCCGCGACCTCGGGCCCCTGCGTCACCCACCCCGACAGGATCGCACGTCCGGCCGCCTGGACCTCGGCGTCGTCCATCAGCGGCTTCGCGACGGGAATCATCGGCTTCGTCTCGGAGAGTTTCGTCTCGGACAAGGGATCACCTGACCGTGTGGGCGTACTCGTCGAGCCAGCGGACGAGACGCGAGAGCCCGTCCTCCAGGCTGATGCGGGCCTCGAAGCCCAGGAGCTCACGAGCCTTGGCAGGTGTCGGCAAGGCGGCGGCGCACCTCGACCGCCTTTCGCTCGGCCGGCAGCGGGACGTGCTTGGGCTCGAGCTTCGAGCCCATCGCCGCCAGCAGCCCGCGGCAGAGCTCGCGGAGCGAGGTTTCCCGCTGGTTGCCGACGTTGAAGACCTGGTCGGAGACGGCGGCCTTCATGGCCAGGACGTTGGCGCGGGCGACGTCGTCGACGTCCACGAAGTCCATCGTCTGGTCGCCCTCGCCGAAGATGAGGGGCGGCTGCTCCTTCTTGACGAGGCCGTACCAGCGGATGAGGACCTCCGTGTACTTGCCCTCCGTGTCCATGCGCGGGCCGTAGACGTTGAAGTAGCGCATGGCCACGTAGGGCAGGCCGTACATGTCGTTGAAGGCCCGGTACATGAGCTCGTTGGCGAACTTGGCCGCGCCGTACAGCGTGCGGTTGTTGTAGGGGTGGTGGTCCTCCGCTCGTCGGGAAGAGGTCGGCCGTGCCGTAGATCGAGGCCGAGGACGCGGCTACCAGCTTCTTGACCTTGTGGCTTGACGCACGCCTCGACGACGTTGAAGGCGCCGTCGTACATCACCTCGAGCGCCTCGCGCGGGTTCTCGGCGCAGCGGGTGATGCGGAGGGCCGCCATGTGGAAGACGTAGTCCACTCCGGCGAAGAGCTGGTCGAGGAGCGCCCGGTCCCGGATGTCGCCCTCGACGAGCCGCGCGCGCCCCGACTGTAGGGCGTCCTCCACGTTGCGGCGCGAGCCACGCAGCATGTTGTCGAGGAGGACGACCTCGCCGCACCCCCTCCTGCGCGATCAGCTGATCGGCGATGTGCGAGCCGACGAAGCCCGCTCCGCCGGTGACCAGAACCCGAGAACCCTTCAGTTCGTTCATGCTGCAGCTCCGAGTGCCAGGAGACAGCGCGGCCCGATAGACTAGCACACGAACCACAACCCGGGCTCAGCCCGTGTCGTCCGCCCCCGAAGGGTCCTGATTACTCACAGTGCCCGTCGAGGCAACCCGGTCCGGGACACATCTCGGATCGCGCTCGACCGCATTCCGTATAGCCGACGCCGAAAGAGCGGGAGAGTAGGAAAGGCCGTTCCCTGCGCGCGCGAGACGTGCTATAAAGGCTGCGACGATCGAGAGCTTGTCGGCACCTGCTAGCCGTTCCCTCCCTGCAGGTCCCTCCTGCTGACAGGTCAATCAAAGTTCGTAGTTGTGTGGTCACACGGACGGGCTGAAACCCGAGCTGTCCTCGGGAGTGGAGACTCTAGTGGAGACTAGTCTGCGGAAGGGCTCCGGCCTTGCCTTCGTCGTCGCGACCCTTGGCTGTCTTCCTCTTGCCGGCGGGCGCGGCCTACGCCGACTGCGGGAATCCCGCCAATGCGATCGAGGCCGAGAACTGCCTCACCGGCAACCCGTCGAGCGAATGGGACGTCGTGGGCGCGGGCGACCCGACCATCCAGGGCTTCGCGACGGACATCAGCGTCAACCGAGGCTCGACCGTGCAGTTCAAGGTGGACACGGACGCGACGAGCTACCGCATCGACATCTACCGCCTGGGCTACTACGGCGGAAACGGGGCGCGGTTCCTGTACCAGTGTGTCGCCCTCCGTTTCGCTGCCGCAGACGCAACCGGAGTGCGTGACCGACACCACCAACCCGGAGACCCGGCTGGTCGATTGCGGCAACTGGGCCGTATCCGCTTCGTGGGCCGTCCCCGCCGACGCGGTCTCCGGCATCTACATCGGCCGGCTGGTTCGCACCGACACGGGCGGCGCCAGCCACATCGTCTTCGTCGTGCGCGACGACGCGAGCGGGTCCGAAGCTGCTGTTCCAGACCTCCGACACGACGTGGCAGGCCTACAACAACTACGGCGGGAGCTACATCGAGTATCCCGACTTCGGCTATCCGACCCCGCGGGCCTACAAGGGGAGCTACAACCGCCCGTTCATCACCCGCAGGAGCGATGATGATCCGGCATCGCTTCCTTCAACTGGCTGTTTCACGCCGAGTACCCGATGGTGCGATGGCTGGAGGCCAACGGGTACGACGTCAGCTACTTCACCGGGGTCGACAGCGATCGCTCGGGGCGATCTGATCAAGAACCACAAGGTATTCCTGTCGGTCGGCCACGACGAGTACTGGTCCGGCCAGCAGCGCACGAACGTCGAGGCCGCCCGGGATGCGGGCGTTCACCTGGCCTTCTTCAGCGGCAACGAGGTGTACCGGAAGATCCGCTGGGAGACCAGCATCGACGGCTCCGGGACGGCCTACCGCACGATGGTCTGCTACAAGGAGAGCAACGCGGACGCGAGCATCGACCCGGACCCGACTGTCTGGACCGGCTCCTGGCGGGACGCGCGTTTCAGCCCACCCGCCGATGGCGGCCGGCCAGAGAACGCACTCACCGGGACCTTGTTCGGAGTTGCCGCGGTTGCCAACGACGCGATCCCCCTCCACGTGCCGGAAGCCGACGGCAAGATGCGCTTCTGGCGTGACACTCCCGTCGCGTCGCTCGCCACCGGGACAGAGGCGACGCTCGGCGATCGCGTGGTCGGCTACGAGTTCGACGAGGAGATCGACAACGGGTCTCGGCCGCCGGGGTTGATCCGGATGTCGTCGACCACCACGGACACTCTGGGCATGGTCGTTGGCGACAACATATACAGGGGCCAGGACGTCTATCCGCCGGGGACGGCGACGCATGTCGTGACCCTGTACAAACACGCGAGCAGCGGCGCCCTGGTGTTCGGCGCGGGTACGGTCCAGTGGTCGTGGGGCCTCGATGGCGTACACGACAACGGGGGCTCGACTCCCGACACGAGCATGGGCCAGGCCACGGTCAACCTGCTTGCCGACATGGGTGTGCAGCCCGCAACCCTCCAAGCCGGGCTCCTCCCGGCCTTGGCTTCGCTCGACGGCCAGAGCCCCGTCTCCGACATCGTCTCTCCCGCCCCCGGCGCCGCGCTGCCCAACGGCTTCCCGGTGACCATCACGGGGTCGGCGACCGACTCGACCCCTGGCGTGGTAGGCGGAGTCGAGGTGTCGGTGGACGGAGGGGTCTCGTGGCACCCGGCCAGCGGGCGCGAGACCTGGTCCTACACCTTCACGCCCACCGTGGTCGGTTCTTACACCATTCGCACGCGGGCCGTGGACGACAGCGGCAACATCGAGACGCCGGGGGCAGGTCGGACCATCGTCATCGAGCCCGACAACGTGGCACCGACCGTCTCATCGACCTCTCCCCCCGCGGACGCCACCGGCGTCGCGGCGGGCTCCAACGTCACGGTCACCTTCAGCGAGGCGGTCAACCCGGCGACGGTCAACGGGACGACCTTCCGCCTGACCCGCGCGAGCGGTCCGGCTCCCGCGGTCGTCACCTGGAACGCCGCCACCCTGACCGCCACGCTCGACTCCACCGGCGGCCTCGCGTACGGGGACACCTACACTGTCACGGTCAAGGGCCCCGGCGGCGTGAGCGACCTCGCGGGCAACCAGATGGCGCTCGACTACGTCTTCAGCTTCACGGCCGAGGCGTCGCCGGCGGCGCCTCCGGCGCCGGAAGGGCCCGGCGGGCCCGTCCTCGTCATCACCTCGCTCGCGAACCCCTTCTCGCGCTACTACGAAGAGATCCTGCGAGCGGAGGGCCTGAATGCGTTCAAGGCGATCGACATCTCGACGCTCGACGCTCGGGCGACCTCGCCCTGTACGACGTCGCCATTCTCGGTGAGATGCAGCTCACCGCGGCCCAGGCGGCGATGCTGTCCGACTGGGTCGCCGACGGCGGCAATCTGGTCGCCATGCGTCCCGACAGGCAGCTCGCGGGCCTGCTCGGCCTCATCGACGCGGCGAGCACGCTGTCCGAGGCGTACCTGCAGGTCGACACGGGGGCGGCACCCGGGCGGGGCATCGTCGGCCAGACGATGCAGTTCCACGGCACGGCCGACCGGTACACGCTCGCGGGGGCGACGCCGCCCGCGGTCGCGGTCGCCACGCTGTATTCCGACGCGACGACGCCCACGTCGGACCCGGCCGTGACCCTCCGCTCGGTGGGCTCTGCGGGCGGCGAAGTGGCCGCCTTCACGTTCGATCTCGCCCGGTCGATCGTCTACACCCGCCAGGGCAACCCGGCGTGGGCGGGCGACGAGCGCGACGCCATCCACCCCGTGCGCCCCGACGACTTGTTCTACGGGGCCAAGGCGGGCGACGTGCAGCCCGACTGGGTGGACCTCACCAAGGTGGCGATCCCGCAGGCGGACGAGCAGCAGCGCCTGCTCGCCAACCTGATCCTGAAGATGAACGCGGACCGCAAGCCGCTGCCGCGGTTCTGGTACTTCCCGCGCGGGGAGAAGGCCGTCGTGGTGATGACGTCCGACAACCACGGCAGCCAGAACGTCGAGGCTCGCTTCCTGGCCGAGCAGGCCGCCAGCCCTTCCGGTTGCTCGGTGGGCGACTGGGAGTGCGTCCGCTCGACCGTGTACCTCTACAACGGCGCCTTGCCCAGCGACGCGGTCGCGAAGCAGTGGGAGGACGCAGGGTTCGAGGTCGCCCTGCACGTCAACACGAACTGCCTGGACTGGACCCCGGCGACGCTTCCGGGGTTCTTCACGACCCAGATTAGCGCGTTCTACGCGACGTACCCCTCGCTCGCGCTCGCTCGCGACCAACCGCACCCACTGCATCGCGTGGAGCGACTGGGCGACGCAGCCGCAGGTCGAGCTCGAGAACGGGATCCGCTTCGACACCAACTACTACTACTACCCGCCCACGTGGGTGAACAACACCCCCGGCCTCTTCACCGGGTCCGGCATGCCGATGCGGTTCGCCGACCTCGGCGGGACGATGATCGACGTCTACCAGGCGACGACCCAGATGACGGACGAGTCTGGGCAGAGCTATCCCGACACGATCGACACGCTGCTCGACCGTGCGACGGGCGCGCAGGGCTACTTCGGCGCGTTCGTCGCGAACATCCACACGGACGGCAGCACCGAAAGCCAGGCGGCGGCGATCGTGGCCTCGGCGCAGGCGCGCGGCGTCCCGGTCGTCTCCGCGAAGCAGATGCTCACCTGGCTCGACGGGCGCAACGGCTCCACGTTCGCCAACTTCGGCTGGGGCTCCGGCGTCCTCACCTTCGACGTCGTCGCGGGGACCGGCTCGCAGGGCCTGCGGGGCATGCTGCCGGCGGTGTGGTCCGCCGGCTCCCTCGCCAGCCTCACCCGCGGAGGGGGCGCCGTCACGTGGACGACCGAGACGATCAAGGGCATCTCGTACGCCGTTTTCGATGCCGGGAGCGGCAGCTACGTCGCGTCGTACACCGGCCCCTTGCCCGACCTCACGCCGCCGACGATCTCGGGCTTGACGGCGAACCCGGGCTCCGCGGGGACGGCCACGGTGGCGTGGACGACCGACGAGCCCGCCACCTCGGTCGTCGAGTACGGGACCGATTCCGGCCTCGCGAACGCCGCGACGGCCTCGAGCGCGACCCTCACGACCACCCACTCCCTCTCGCTCGGCGGACTGCTGCCGAACGCCACCTACTACTACCGGGCGACGTCGGCCGACGCCAGCGGCAACGCGTCGACGTCGCCGATCCAGAGCTTCCTGGCGTCGTCGTCGGGTACGTTGGTGGACACGACGCAGGCCGATTTCGGCGGGGGCACGCCCGACGCCAACCTGGCCATCACCACCGAGGAGGACGGCGAGGTCCGGCTGTTGGCGGCCCAGGGCTCGTCCGAGTTCGAAGGGGCGGCGCTGCCGGTCGACTGGACGAGCGTCGAGTGGGTCGGTGGAGGCACCGCCACGGTCGGGTCCGGCCAGCTCGTCGTCAGCGGCGCGCGCGCCGCCACCCAGCCCACGCTCGCCTACCTCCCCGGCACGGTGCTCGAGTTCCAGGCCACCTTCGGGGCGGACCAGTTCCAGTCGGCGGGCTTCGGTGCCGGTGACGACACGACGGGCGGGAGCGGCATGTTCACCCTGTCGCCGTACGCCGTGTTCGGCACGGACAGCACCACGACGAAGCTCTTCGCCCGGGTGGCCACGACAGGGCTGCCCGTCGACACCGATCTCGACCCCGCAGGCACCCTGGGCCTCATCGGGACGCCCCACACCTACAAGATCCAGTGGACGTCCACCAGCATCGTCTTCAGCGTCGACGGCCTCGTGCGGCACACGGAGACGGTCGCGATCGCCACCGCCATGCGCATCGGCGCGAGCGAAGCCGCCGCCACCGGAACGCTCGCCGTCGACTGGATGCGCGTGACGCACTACGCAACTCCGGGGACGTTCGTCTCTCGCGTATTCGACGGCCGGGCCCCCCAGAGCACCTGGGGCGTCATGACCTGGACCGCCGACCGCCCGGCGGAGACGGGCCTGGCGATGAGCGTGCGCACGGGCGACACCTCGCCTCCCGCGGGGGACTGGGTTCCCGTGGCGTCTTCCGGGGCGGCGCTCGGGGCCACGGGCCAGTACCTGCAGTACCAGGCCGTGCTGAGCTCGACGGACGGGCAGAACACGCCCGTCCTGCGGCGTGTCGAGATCGGCTACAACACCAAGCCCGACAACGAGGCGCCGACGATCCTGGTGCGCACGCCGGCGAGCTGGAACGACGGACGTATCGCGGCGGGACGACGGTGGTGGTCGAGTTCTCCGAGGCGATGGACGCGGCGACGTTCACGGGGGAGACGTTCCGGCTTCGGGCGGTGGGGCCGACGGACGTTCCGGCGACGTCTCCCGGTGAGCGGCGACACGGCGACGCTGACCCCGAGCTGGCCCTCCTGGGCTACCTGGCACGAGCTACACGGTGACGGTGGCGGGGACGGTCAGCGACGCCGCTGGCCGGCAACCGCTCTGGGCCGACGACACGTGGACGCTTCACGACGGTGGTCCAGGACCTCACGGCGCCGGTGATCTCGGACCTGTCGGCCATGCCGGAGTCGGGCGGCACGACGGCGACGGTGGAGTGGGCGACGAACGAGCCGGCGACGTCGCTGGTGGAGTACGGGACGAGTCTCGAGCCTGGGCACGAGCACGCCGGTGGACTCGACCCTGCTGACCGCCCACAGCGTGGCTCTGAGCGGGCTCACGGCGAACACCACGTACTACTACCGGGTGACGTCGACGGACGTCTCTGGGAACGAGGCGACTCGGGGATCGCAGAGCTTCCTCACGCCGCTGGCGAGCTACACGGACACGACGGTGGCGGATTTCTCGGCGGGGACGCTCGGCACGGGCGTCGCGGTCCAGCAGGCGGAGGACGGCGAGGTAGCGCTCACGGCGGGGGCGGGCTCGGCGGAGTTCGGGGCCTTCCCTGCGGACTGGACGAGCGTCGCGTGGCCGGGTGGCGTCACCGCGACGGTCGTGTCCGGGCAGCTCGTGGTCGACGGCGGCGCGGGCGAACACGCAGTCGGCGATCACGTACGGTCCTGGGACGTCGATCGAGTTCCGGGCCACGTTCACGGCGGGGCAGTTCCAGACGGTGGGCCTTGGGGGAGGGGACGACACGACGGGCGCGAGCGGGATGTTCGACGGGGCGCCGTGCGCCATGTTCGGGACGGGCTGTCGACGACGAAGCTCTACGCGCGAGTGGCGACGGGAGACACTCCCATCGACACCGACCTCGACCTGGGCAACACGCTCAACCTCTCGGCACGCCGCACACGTACCGGATCGACTGGACGGTGGACGGGTTCGTGTTCAGCGTGGACGGCACTGCTCGGCACACGCAGCCCACTCCGATCGGCGAGGCGATGCGGTTCGGCGCGAGCGAAGCCGCACCGGGCGGCGTGCAGCTCTCGGTGGACTGGGTCCACGTCCTGCCGTACACCGCGTCCGGCACGTTCGTGTCGCGGGTCTTCGAGCGCGCGGGGGCGACGAACTGGGGCCTGTACTGGACGGCGGACACACCGTCCGGCACGACGCTCGCGATGAGCGTGCGCGCCGGGGACGAGAACCCCCCGAGCGGGAGCTCGTGGGCGCCGATGGGGGCGCCCGGGCTCACGGGTCAGTCCGGTCGCTACGTGCAGTACCAGGCCGAGCTTGGGACGAGCGACACGGAGCGGACGCCGCTGCTGCGGCAGGTGACGATCGACGTACAACGACAACGGGGCGCCGACGATCCTGATGCGCACGCCGGCGAGCGGAACGACGGACGTATCGCGCGGGACGACGGTGGTGGTCGAGTTCTCCGAGGCGATGGACCCGGCGACGTTCACGGGGGAGACGTTCCGGCTTCAGGCTGGGGCGACGGACGTTCCGGCGACGCTCCTGGTGAGCGGCGGCACGGCGACGCTGACCCCGAGCTCCCTCCTGGGCTACCTCACGAGCTACACGGTGACGGTGGCGGGGACGGTCAGCGACGCCGCGGGGAACCCCCTGGGCCTGGACGACACGTGGAGCTTCACGACGGTGGCCCAGGACCTCACGGGACCGGAGATCTCGAACCTGTCGGCTCATGCTGGAGTGGGCGGCACGACGGCGACGGTGGAGTGGGCGACGAACGAGCCGGCGACGTCGATGGTGGAGTACGGGACGAGTCTCAGCCTGGGCACGAGCACGCCGGTGGACTCGACCCTGCTGACCGCCCACAGCGTGGCTCTGAGCGGGCTCACGGCGAACACCACGTACTACTACCGGGTGACGTCGGCGGACGTCTCTGGGAACCCGACGACATCGGGGATCGCAGAGCTTCCTCACGCCGCTGTCGAGCTACACGGACACGACGGTGGCGGATTTCTCGGGGGGGACGCTGGTTACGGGAGTCGCGGTCCAGCAGGGGGAGGACGGCGAGGTAGCGCTCGCGGCGGGGGCGGGCTCGGCGGAGTTCGTGGCCTTCCCTGCGAACTGGACGAGTGTCGCGTGGCCGGGTGGCGTCATCCCGACGATCGTGTCGGGGCAGCTCGTGGTGGACGGCGGGCGGGCGAACACGCAGTCGGCGATCACGTACGGTCCTGGGACGTCGATCGAGTTCCGGGCCACGTTCACGGCGGGGCAGTTCCAGACGGTGGGCCTTGGGGGAGGGGACGACACGACGGGCGCGAGCGGGATGTTCAACGGGGGGCCGTACGCCATGTTCGGGACGGGCTTGTCGACGACGAAGCTCTACGCGCGAGTGGCGACGGGAGACACTCCCATCGACACCGACCTCGACGCTGGGCAACACGCTCAACCTCATCGGCACGCCGCACACGTACCGGATCGACTGGACGGTGGACGGGTTCGTGTTCAGCGTGGACGGCACTGCTCGGCACACGCAGCCCACTCCGATCGGCGGGGCGATGAGGTTCGGGGCGAGCGAAGCCGCGCCGGGCGGCGAGCAGCTGTCGCTGGACTGGGTCCACGTCCGGCCGTACACCGCGTCCGGCACGTTCGTGTCGCGGGTCTTCGAGCGCGCGGGGGCGACGAACTGGGGCCTGTACTGGACGGCGGACACACCGTCCGGCACGACGCTCGCGATGAGCGTGCGCGCCGGGGACGAGAACCCGCCGAGCGGGAGCGCATGGGCGCCGGTGGGGGCGGCCGGGCTCACGGGTCAGTCCGGTCGCTACGTGCAGTACCAGGCCGAGCTCGGGACGACCAACACCGAGCGGACGCCGCTGCTGCGGCAGGTGACGATCAGCTACAACGACAACGGGGCGCCGACGATCCTGGTGCGCACGCCGGCGAGCGGAACGACGGACGTATCGCGGGGGACGACGGTGGTGGTGCAGTTCAGCGAGGCGATGGACGCGGCGACGTTCACGGGGGAGACGTTCCGGCTTCAGGCTGGGGCGACGGTCGTTCCGGCGACGCTCCTGGTGAGCGGCGACACGGCGACGCTGACCCCGAGCTCCCTCCTGGGCTACCTCACGAGCTACACGGTGACGGTGGCGGGGACGGTCACCGACGCCGCGGGCAACCCTCTGGGCCTCGACGACACGTGGAGCTTCACGACGGTGGCCCAGGACCTCACGGGACCGGAGATCGTCAACCGGACACCGGCCCCGTCGGCGACAGGCGTCGCGTCGACCGCGAACGTCGTCGTGCAGTTCAACGAGCCGGTGCGGCGCGATCTCGACGGGACGACCTTCTTCCTGCGCGAGTCGGGCAGCCGGAGAACATCGCCGCGACCGTCACGACCGTCGGCGACACCGCCACCCTGGACCCGACCGCCGACCTGGCGATCAACCGGACCTACGAGGCGACGGTCAAGGGCACGGTCGCCGACCTCGCCGGGAACCCCCTCGGCGCCGACGCGGTGTGGACGTTCACGACCGTGACGCCGACCTTCACCGACACCACCGTCTCCGACTTCGCCGCGGCCCGCACCTCCACGTGCGCGGTCGGCTCCTGGGACGGCGGCGGCGACGTCGTGCTGCCCCCGACCGTCGGGTCGGCCTTCGACGGGACGGCGCTCCCCGACGGGTGGGTGGCGACTCCGTGGACGGGCGGCACCGGCACGGTCGGCGGCGGCGTGCTGACCGTGGACGGCGCCCGCGTCGACAGCGGAGCGACACTCTACCCTTCCGGCCGCTCGATCGAGTTCGTGGCGACCTTCGGGACCGCGGCCTTCCAGGCGGCGGGCTGGGCTTCGAGCTGAACGTCCCAAGCGAGTCCTGGGCCCTCTTCGGGACCCGACACAACGACACCCTCTTCGCGCGCACGAACGTCGGCGGCGCGCCGGTCAACCAGGCGCTCGGCGGAAGCTGGCTCGGCAGCTCCCCACCGCTACCGCATCGAGTGGGACGCGACCGAGGTGCGGTACTACATCGACGGCACGCTGGTGCACCGGCGACCGCCACGATCACGGCGAGCCTGCGCCCCGTCGTGAGCGATCTCAACCTCGGCGGCCCGGCCCTGGTCGTCGACTGGCTCCGCATGAGCCCGTTCAGCTCGGCCTGCACGCTCGAGTCGCGCGTCTTCGACGCCGTCCTGCCGGTCGCCTGGACGTCCCTCTCGTGGACGGCCGACACGCCGACCGGCACCGCGATCGCCCTCTCCGCCCGCGCGGGCAACACGCCGACGCCGGACGCGACGTGGACGGCGTGGACGGCCGTTTCGGCCCCCGGCGCGATGAACGCCGGCACCGGCCGCTACGCCCAGTACAAGGCCGAGCTCTCGACGACCGACGCCGCCTAGACCCCCGTCCTGAAGGACGTCGGGATCGGCACGTCAACGGCGACGGGCGCAATGCTGATCGTCACGCAGCCGACGGGCGG
>CAVOPG010000008.1:0-1404771 GCA_963697835.1 uncultured Acidobacteriota bacterium
AGTGGCATCAGGGTCGTGGCCCCGGCGGCGACTGCTTGCTCGAAGAGTCGATCCACATGGTCGGTGTAAAGGTTGAGGGTGACGCAGGTGCCGCCCAGCTTCTGGGGCGATGCGCAGATTCCCATGCCCGAGAAATCGTCCGCGAGCATGACGATGGAATCACCAAACAGCAACTCAGCATGCATCACCTTGCCGTCCGGCATATTGTGGACTCCTTTAACTTTCGCGCCGAACGCCTTCTGGTAAAACTCGATAGCCTTCGCAGCCCCCTGCACCACCAGGTGCGGCGTGATCGTGTGCATCCCTTCCCGTACAGCATTTCCATTTCCCGACATTTTCGTCTCCTTTTGCCCAGCGGGCTAGACATTGAAGATTGAAAAAACCGGTTTCATAAGACCAGCCTGCGCCTATGCGATTTGCAGAATCCGCCCGATTCCCAATATCCTCCCGCCATTCCTATACGGCCCAGGCGGCCCGATAAACGGGCGCAAACGCACCCTAATTCAGATGACGACAAAAGCAAATTGGTTCCTTGGCGATCTTCAAAATGAATATGCAGGCTGAGATACTACCGGTGGGTTTCGGTCTTCTATTTATTCGTTCCGATCGTCTGCCTATCGCTTGCTGCTTTCTGTCTATTGCCTGGCTCTCTGTGACTCCTTGCTCGGGGCGGCGCCCACGCGCAGGTGAGGCCGGATCGTCTTCCACTTTTTAGGGCCGATGCCGCGGATGACCAGCAAGTCCTCGACGCGCAGGAAAGGTCCATGTTTCTCCCGGTAAGCGACGATCTGGCCAGCCAGCTTTGGCCCGATCCCCGGAAGGGTAGCAAAATCCTCCGCTGACGCCTGATTCACATCCAGCACGACGGCCGCTGCCAGATTCGCCTTCTGGTGGGCCACCTCATCACCCCGCAGCGACGACGGAACCAGCGCCAGCATGGCCAACGGGATCACAAGACACTTCATCTCCCAAGCACCTTTCGCAATTCGGGGTCCCCCGCCAACCCAGCCAGACGCGCCATGGGGAGAAGCAGCGCCAGATAGACTGGAACAAGATCAGGTGAGGAACGCCTCATCGCGGCCAAATGTTTCCGGACGATCGTCCAGTCGCGTCTGACCACCGGGCCCGTCAAAGCTCGCCCTTCCCCCAGCTCAGCAAAGTTTCTGACTGCTTCAGTCACAAACTTGGCTAGCATTGGCCGGGCTATGCGCGCCGGCACGCCGACTTGCTTCAGCAGGCGGGCTGCCCGCTCCATGAGCGTCACGACCGCTGGACAGGTTAGCTGCGCAGCCAGATGGTACAGAACTTTTCCGGAGGAACGAATCGGAAAGGATATGCCGTGCAACCGCTTAGCCCATCTTTCTGCCACCCGCCGAGCCGCCGGGTCGCCTTCAATTCCCCAAAAACTCTTCACCATGCTGCGAACCCCGGCGGCCGGACTCGGGGTCGTCTGGAAAGGATGCAACGATCCCACCGCCGCGCCGCGCCGCCGCAGCGGAGCAAGCACCGTCGCCGGGAGAGACCCGCAAGTGTGGAGCACCACCTTTCCCGACCAGTCCCGGTGCGCGCGGCTTAAACTCCGGGCCACGGGCCGCAAGGCCGCGTCCGTGGTCGTAAGTAACACCACCGACGCCTGCGCGATCTTCTCGCCATCCATCAAGATCGGATGACCGCCACCGATAAATCGAACGGCCTTCTTCGCAGCTTCCAGACGCCGCGCCGCCACAAATAGTATGGGCACCCCCGCCCGGCGCAAAAGCTTACCCAGCGCCTGGCCGACCCGCCCAGGACCGACGATGACTATCCCCCGCTCCCCAGCGAATGATTTTCGAATCCTCGTCACAGATCAACCTCAATCGGGGTGAACCTAGATTGAGCTGACTCCACCCCTTTTTCCCGCAGCGACTTGATCCGGTCCCGCAACTGGGCTGCTTTTCAAACTCGAATTGCTTGGCGGCTTCGCGCATCTGCTTTTCAAGGTTGGCGATCAATTCGGTTAACTGGTCGGGTGAAAGCAATTCCTCGGGATCTACGTCGAGAGGGACCGTGGCATAGTCCGCTTCCACGATGGAAGCAAGCGTCATGTCCACCGGCTTGATGATACTCTCCGGCGTGATGCCATTCTCTTCATTAAAGAGCACCTGTTTGGCGCGGCGACGGTTGGTTTCCGAGATGGCCGCCTGCATCGAATCCGTCATCTTGTCGGCGTACAGGACGGCCTTGCCATGCAGGTGGCGGGCCGCACGGCCCATCGTCTGGATCAGCGAACCCGCCGAGCGCAGGAAATCCTTCCTTATCGGCGTCGAGAATCGCCACCAGCGACACCTCGGGCAGGTCGAGCCCTTCGCGCAGCAGGTTGACGCCGATCAGCACATCGAATTCGCCCCCGCCGCAGGTCCCGGAGAATCTTGACCCGCTCGAGCGTCTGATTTCCGAATGCAGATAGGCGCAGCGTACGCCGACCTCCGCGTAGTACTCGGCCAGGTCCTCGGCCATGCGCTTGGTCAGGGTCGTCACCAGCACCCGCTCGCTCCGCTCCGCGCGCTGACGGATCTCGTCCAGCAGATCGTCCACCTGGTCCCGTGATGGGCCGGACCTCAACCTCGGGATCGACCAAGCCGGTGGGGCGGATGATCTGCTCCACCACTTCGCCGCCGGCCTTCGTCAGCTCGTACGGTCCCGGCGTCGCCGACACGTAGATCGCCTGGTTCACACGGTTCTCGAACTCCTCGAAGGTCAAGCGGACGGTTGTCGAGGGCGCTCGGCAGCCGGAAGCCGAACGTCACCAGCGTCTCTTTGCGGGAACGGTCGCCGTGATACATGCCCCGAAGCTGCGGGACTGGTCTGGTGGCTCTCGTCGATGATCATCAACGCGTCGTGCGGCAGATAGTCCAGCAGCGTGGGCGGCGGCTTCGCCCGGCAGCCGTCCGGAGAAGTGCCGGGAATAGTTCTCGATCCCGTGGCAGTAGCCGATCTGCCGTATCATCTCGAGATCGAACATCGTGCGCTGGTAGATGCGCTGTGCCTCGATCAGCTTCCCCTGTTTTTCGAGCTCCGGTCGCCACCAGTCCAAGTTCGTTCTCGATGCGTCGAGATGGCTTCCGCTCTTTGTTCCCGCGGCATGCACGTAGTGGGTCTTGGGATAGATCGGCAGTCGCAGGTAGGTCTGCCGATCTGGCCGGTGAGCGGATCGATCTGCGTCAGCGACTCCACTTGATCGCCCCACATCTCAATCCGGTAGGCCTGGTCTTCGTAGGTCGGGAAGACTTCGATGACGTCGCCGCGCACGCGAAATGTGCCGCGACGGAAGTCGACATCGTTCCGCTCGTACTGGATCTCCACCAGCCGCCGCGGAATATCCTGCCGCGGATTTTCTGCCCCTGCTCGAGCAGGAGCAACATCCCGTAATAGGCCTCGGGCGAGCCGAGACCGTAAATGCAGCTCACACTGGCCACGATCAGGCAGTCTCGCCGCTCGAAGAGCGAGCGCGTGGCAGACATCCGCAGCTTGTCCAGTTCCTCGTTGATGGTGGCTTCTTTTTCGATGTAGACGTCGCTGGCAGGTAGATATGCTTCCGGCTGGTAGTAGTCGTAGTAGCTGACAAAATACTCGACCGGGTTGCGCGGGAAGAAAGTCGGAACTCGTGATAGAGCTGGGCCGCAAGTGTTTTGTTGTGAGCGAGCACCAGGGTCGGACGGTCCCGCGCTTCGATCACCTTGGCGATCGTGAACGTCTTTCCCGAACCCGTGACGCCGAGCAGGACCTGGTGTTGCTTCCCCTCCTGAATACCACGGTTCAATTCTTCCACCGCCGTAACCTGATCTCCGCGCGGCTGATAGCTTGAGACTAGTTCAAAGCTCATGGTCTTCTTGGTCGGTCCAACCAGACTGTTGCCACACTCGATAATTGTTTTCTAATTTTCTCGCGCCCGTCAATCTTGAGGAGATCAACCTACCCTTCGTTAGCAACCGATGTGGCAGCCCAAAGATAGTTCAGCAGACAAGGTTGAAAAACTTTCTGCAATCTCCTTGGAAAGCATCTCGGAAAGTTTTCAACAGATTTGTTGAAAAGCCTGTGGAAAAGCGTCCTCCATGTTACGCTAA
Organism: uncultured Acidobacteriota bacterium; assembly: GCA_963697835.1. Taxonomy (GTDB): domain Bacteria; phylum Acidobacteriota; class Vicinamibacteria; order Fen-336; family Fen-336; genus DATBSL01. The sequence continues at coordinate 4,104 of CAVOPG010000008.1, forward strand.
GGTTACGCAGACTAAAGGGTCTTAACTCTTTGCACCACGGCAAGTGCAATCTGGCTCGAGTTCGGAGAGGGAGTTAGCGCCAAGCCATCACCTGAAATTTTCACTTGCGGTGGGAAGGTCCCTTCGCCGCTGAAGTCCATAGGGGAATCACCCACGCAAGCGTGGCACGGCGACTTTTTCCCTGTCTGGGACAGCGCCGTCACAAAACCGGCTGAGGTTTCCTCAACTTCACCTCGATAAGCTGGTTATCCTGTTCCAGCTCGAGTTCCTTGCCGTAACTCTGGTGGTTGTCCGCCGTCACGAACAGGTGGATGCTTCCTTTGGGAATGGTCGTAAAGGAATAGCGCCCCTGGTTGTTCGTCTTGGCGCTGTAAGTGGTGAGCTTAGAACGTATCTTCCCCGGCATCCGAAATTGCAGAGTGAGTCGAGCCTGGTAGACAGGCTTATCATTTTCGGCGCTCTTCACCAAGACGTTAACGGTGGCGTACTCGACACCCTCGCGGCCCCACAGCATAGGCAAGGAAAGAAGAAGCAGGACAGCCCCAATCAACCCCGCGGTGAAACGCATCTTGTTGGGAATACAAGGCATCAGATCACCCCTCCCGTAAGAGTTCGGCAATTCGGTCTCATGGCTTCCCTCTGCAAATTAGGAACTCCTATTATAACCAAGTCGGCGAGTCTCAGCCACACTTCATGCACCGCGACCACCGTTTCCTGCCGGCGATAAATTCCGCGACTGTTCGGCTTCGCGCCGCACGGGGCAGATCGCCTGGCTATTCTCATTTCTTGCCCGCCACTTTCAGCGAATCGCCAACCCATCGCAGGTAATTCTCCGCGCCCTCAATGATGGGCAGGCAAATGATCTCCGGGGTGTGATAAGTATGAATCTGCGTGATCGCCGTCTTGATTTCCGCAAACAACGGTCGCGCGCTCTTGATTATCAGGAGATACTCCTTATCTTCAACCAACTTTCCTTCCCAGCGGTAAATCGACTGGATAGTCTGGGTCATGTTCACACAGGCAGCCAGACGGTTCTCCACCAAACGTCGCGCGATCTGGCGGCCTTCGCGGCGTTTGGCCACAGTTACCAGAATAATCACCTTATCAGTCATGATTCCTCCCGCCACCTTTTCGGGATGACTCCATTGCGAAGCAGCGAACCCAACGATACAATAAGCGGGCCATGGCTCACAATCCCATCCATTTCGGCACCTCGGGCTGGCGCGGGGTTATCGCTGACGATTTCACTTTCGCCAACGTCCGTCTGGCCGCGGCCGGCATCGCGCATCACCTGATGGCGCAGGCCAAGCGGCCGCGTGTCGTGGTGGGTTACGACACTCGCTTCATGTCGGAACGCTTCGCCGCCACGGCCGCGGAAATACTGCGTACTCACGGGGTAGAGACCCTGGAGTGCGCGCGTCCTGACCCCACGCCGGCTATCTCGTACGAAATCATGCACGCCAGACTGGATGGTGGCCTCAACATTACCGCCAGCCACAACCCCGCGGAGTACAACGGCCTTAAGTTCTCGGGCGCCGATGGCGCTCCCGCCTTGCCGGAAGTTACCCGCGACCTCGAGAGCCTCACCGCTCGCGTCCTCGCAGGCGAGTTGCCCTTGACGGGTCTGGTGTCTCTCCCTGAATTGCAGCAGTCAGCCGACCCGCGGCCCGCCTACTGCGAGGCGATCCGCGGCAAGGTGGACTTGCGCGCCATCGGCCGGGCCCATCTCAAGCTCGCCTACGATCCGCTGTACGGCACGGGACGCGGTTACCTCAACACGCTTCTGGCCGAGGCCGGCACCGAGGTCACCACCATCCACGATTATCGTGACGTGCTGTTTTCCGGGGTCGGGCCCGAACCGACCGAAAAGAATCTTGCGGAGCTTTCGCGATTTGTCCGCGAGAACCACGTGCGCTCTCGGGGTCGCAACCGATGGCGACGCGGACCGCTTCGGCTTTGTCGATGCCGACGGTACCTGGATTCAGCCGAACTATATCGTGGCCATGCTCGCTGATTACCTGATCGAAGTCCGCAAGATTCCCGGGGGAATCGGACGCAGTGTGGCTACGACGCACTTGATTGACGCCGTCGCCAAGTTACATCATGTTCCACTCTACCAAACACCTGTAGGATTCAAGTACCTCGGTGAGCTGATCAAAGAGGACAAGATTGTCCTCGGCGGCGAGGAGAGTGCCGGGCTCAGCATCCGCGGCCACACGCCGGAAAAGGACGGCATTCTTGCCTGCCTGCTGGTGGCCGAGATGGTGGCGCGGCGCGGGCAGTCCCTCAAGCAGCAACTCGACGCCCTGTTTCGCAAGGTCGGTCCCTGCTACATGACCCGCGTGAACCTTTCACTGCAACCCGACGTGAAAAGATCCCTACTCAAAAAACTGGCGCACGACTGGGAGACGTTCGGTCAGCAGAAGGTGGTCGAGATCAATCGCCTGGATGGCCTGAAGTTGGTTCGCGCGGATGGTTCCTGGGTGTTGATACGACCCTCCGGTACGGAACCCGTCGTGCGCGTTTATTGTGAGGCTGCCTCGCCCCCTGACCTGGAGACCCTCGTCACCGCCGCCCGGAACTTTGTGGCTGAATCATGAAAGAACTTCGTTGGAATATCCAGACGCTGCAGCGGAATGCCATCTACATTCTGCTGTTGTTCTGTATTGCGCTGGTCGTGCACGAGATCTTCGGCCAGAACGGATTCCTGGCTATGCGCCGGCAACAGAAAGAGGTTGAAGCGCTTCAGCAGCAGATGCAACGCCTGCAACAGGAGAACACCGAACTCGAGAAGCAGATCCACTCCCTGCGCACTGATCCCAAAGCCATCGAGCGCGTCGCCCGCGAGCAGATGCGCATGGCCCGCCCCGGCGAGATTATCTACACCCTGCCGGAGAAGAAGACTAAGAAGCCATCCCCCGATACAACCGGTAGCCCCCCACCTAAGTAGCGACTGGACAGGACCCAGGACATAGGGAATGCCGCCACGGGCTCAAGTGCGCAGGGACACCTGCCATTCCGCTTGACGTTTAACGCCTGACGTTCTATCCTAGAAGAGTGATCCGCACGTTTCGTACGAAGGAAACCGAGGAACTCCATCGGCGAGAACACGTCAGGCGTTTTCGGGCCTTCGAACGGATCGCGCAGAGGAAACTTCGACAGTTGGATGCCGCGACTGAACTGCGCGATCTAGCCGTGCCTCCCGGCAACCGCTGGAGGCTCTACATGGCCAACGCCAGGGGCAACACAGCATCCGCATCAACGATCAGTGGCGAATCTGCTTCAACTGGCGGGACGGCGATGCGTATGAAGTTGAAATCGTGGATTACCATTAGGAGGAAGTATGCGTAGAACCAAGAAGCTTTTGCCGCCCGTCCATCCAGGAGAAGTATTGCGGGAGGATTTTATGGCTCCGCTCAAGCTCAGCATAAACCGCCTGGCCCTGGACCTCCACGTCCCTGTTACTCGCATCGCGGAAATCGTCCACCAGCGGCGCGCCATCACGCCGGACACCGCCCTGCGCTTGGCGCGTTACTTCAAAACCAGCGCCCGCTTCTGGCTGAACTTACAGGTCGCGTATGACCTTGATGTGGCTCAGGATGAGTTAGAGGAGATAATTGTCCGGACGGTTCAACCTGCTACCGTTTCTGCAGCCTCAATAGCTGTGCGATAGGGGGATCGCACTTTGGGGATTTAGAAGCTTCAACCATTAAGATCAAGTCTACACTAGCTTGCGGGGTTGCTATGCGCCTTCTTTATTGTGAAATCTATCCTATGACCGCCCGAAATGTATTTATAGTGCTTTGCCTGGAATCCTTTGATCTCAGAATGTCTGAGCGTCGCCTGATCAACGGAGCATTTGTCGTCAAGGAAAAGCTTGGATAAGTAGGTCATGCAGACACTTTCCGATGTGCCCTCTACATATCCAGTATTGTCTTCGTAGTCCAAACAGGCAGACCATGATTGTGACCAGTCGATCGGGCTATCTGAAAATGCGTTCGATCCGGTTTCCATTTCTTACACCCCAGGGAAGTGAGCCCGAACCAGTGAGGGGTCCCAAGGCTATCCTGGGGTTCGGCGAATAGTGCTTCGGAGTCAGGGAGCCCACCATTCATAAGCATGATGAGCCCTTGTCTGTGAAGCTTCAGCAATGCCACCAGTATTTCGTGCCTCGACGCGCCCGGCACCTGCTCGGCGATGTGTATGCACATGGTTGCAGGGCACTCCCAATCATCCGACAGACTGTCTAGAACTGTCCATTCAAGTAGCGTCAAGTCTGTCATTTTCAGTGTATCCGGGCAGAAGACTAAACCGCGGGCACATCTCTGCTCCCCTGCGCCTCTACCGCACCACGCCTTCGAGCGGACTCGAGGCCGAGGCATAGAGCTTCCTCTGCATGCGGCCGGCGAGGTAGGCCTGGCGGCCGGCGAGGACGGCATGCTTCATGGCCTGCGCCATCAGGATGGGGTCTTTGGCGCCGGCGATGCCGGTATTCATCAGCACGGCATCCGCGCCCGAGCTCCATGGCGACGGTGGCGTCGGAGGCGGTGCCCACGCCCGCGTCGAGGATGAGCGGGACAGTGGTAATCATCTCGCGGAGGATGCGAATGTTGGCGGGATTCTGAATGCCGAGTCCCGAGCCGATGGGCGCGCCCAGCGGCATCACGGCGGCGGCCCCGGCATCAATCAGCCGCCGGGCGGAAATCAGGTCGTCATTGGTGTAAGGCATCACCACGAAGCCCTCTTTCGACCAGGACTTCCGTGGCCTTCACCAGCTCAAAGTTGTCCGGGAAGAGCGTCTTCTGGTCGCCGATGACTTCGAGCTTGATCCAGTTCGACAGGCCCACCTCGCGCGCCAGGCGCGCCGTGCGGATGGCCTCGTCCGCCGTATAGCAGCCGGCGGTATTGGGCAGGATGAAGAACTTCTTGGGGTCGATGTAGTCCAGCATCGATTCCTTGGTGCGGTCCGTCACGTTCACCCGGCGGACGGCCACCGTCACCATCTCCGCGCCCGAGGCCTCGTGGGCGGCGACCATTTCCTTGAAATCCTTGTACTTCCCCGTGCCGATGATCAGGCGCGAATGGAATTCTTTTCCCGCAATGCGCAGCACATCATTGTCCATTTTTTTCTCCCTAAACTCATTCTAGTCGGCCCGCCAGCAAAATTCAAATCGCCTCGGGTCCTGGCATCGGTTTCGGTCCAGCTCCCGACCTTTTGTCCGACTCAGTCTGGCCCAGACGATTGCCCACGATTGGGTGCTCGATTCCTCAGTGCTAATTAGTCCAAGAATATGAATTCCCCGACCTCGGAATTTGCTAGAATGCGGCGGCTTGAGCAAGAGTGGAGGAAGCAAGTTCGGACAACTCAGCGTCCCCGACGGCAGCCGGGGGATTGAATGCGTCGGTCACCAGAGGGCAGGGGCAGTCACGTTGCACATACCCCAGTGGCCAGCTTCATCCGCTTCAGCGAGTACACAGTGAGGTCCACTGATCATGGGTGAATTCCTCGTAGGTTGCGATGTGGGGACGGGCGGAACGAAAGCGGCGGTGATGGTTCCCGACGGCACGGTCCTCGGTTCGCACTTCATCGAGTATCCGCTGGTCACCGCCAAATCCGCGCAAGATCGATTTCCAGGCGCGAAAGCGGAGCAGGATCCGGAATGGTACTGGAACGCCGCGGCGGATACGATTCGCGTTTCCATCCAGCAGGCCAAAGTTAAATCCTAAAGAGATTCAAGGGAGTTTGCCTGAGCGGATTGGCGCCCATTTGCATTCTGGTAGACAAGGACCTGCGCCCCCTGCAAACGCCCACATCTGGATGGACCGGCGGGCCACGGCGGAATGCGCCTGGCTGCGCCGGGAGATCGGCGAGGATCGCATCTTCCAGACCAGTGGCAATCTGGTGGATCCCTTTCTACGGCACCCCCAAAGTCATGTGGGAAAAGAATAACCGTCCGGAGCTGTACCAGCGGGCCTACAAAGTCCTCGCTCGCCCGGCTATGTGTGCATGAAATTGACCGGGAAAGCTCACGATGGATTACACGAACGCCTGTCTCTTCGGAGTGGTTTTCGACATCGTCAACCACACTGGGACGAGGAATTGACCGAGGCTGTAGGGCTCGATCCCTCCAAGTTTCCTGCCCCTTATCCCTGCGATGAGGTCATCGGAGAAGTCACGAGGGAAGCGGCGGCTCGGACCGGCCTCGCCCCAGGGACGCCGGTCGTAGCAGGCACGGTGGATTCCAACGCTGCCTGGGTGGGCGCGGGAGCGGTGGAAGCCGGGGCCACCCAATTGCTGCTGGGCACTTCGGGCGTCATGGGGGTCGTTCATGACACCCCCACCTTTCCGCGGGGGCTGATCAACTACTCGCACGCCGCCAACTCCCGCTGGATGTACGCGACGGCCGGCGCGCTCGCCAACTGCGGTTCCCTCATTCGCTATTTCCGCGACCAGTTCGGCCAACTCGAAAAGGCCACCGAGGCCATGGCTGGCATCAACGCCTACGAGATTCTCTGCGCCGAAGCCAGGCACGTGCCGCCGGGCAGCAACGGTCTTATCGTCTTGCCCTATTTCATGGGGGAACGCACGCCTATTTGGGATCCCCACGCTCGCGGGGTGCTCTTTGGATTAAGCCTCGATCACGGACGCGGCCATTTCGTACGTGCACTGATGGAAGGTGCCGGTTACGCCCTGCGCCACAACTTCGAGATCATGCAAGCCAGTGGTCTGAAGATGAACCTGCCGCTCGTGCTGAGCGAGGGCGGAGCCTGCAACCCCCTGTGGCGGCAGATCATCGCCGATATTCTCAACGTGGAATGCGTCTACGCCGCATCCTCCAAGGGTGCACCCGTCGGCGATGCCGTCGTCGCGGGGGTGGGAGTGGGGATCTTCAAGGACTATGAAGTCGCCAAGAGCTTCATCCAACTCGGCGTGAAAGCGCTTCCCGATCCCGAGAACCACGCTCAGTACATGAAGTTTTACGCTATCTTCCGCGACCTCTATCCCGCCCTCAAGGACCTCTACGTGCAGTTGGCGGAAGCACGATAGACGCGCCAGTCACTTTCGTCATGCCTGCTTCGCAGTCCAATCTGGCTTGCGGTGAAAGTCTATTTCGTCATCACCCGAATCGTCCGCACCTGATGCGGCGCGATGCGGAATTTGACGCGGTGGGCATCGCTTTCGAGCGCCCCGCCGCAATCTTCGACGGCATTGCACTCCGACGGCTGAGGTAATCGTCGTCAAGGGCAGGGTCAGATTCCCCTCGCTCGCACGGCCCGCGGTCTCCAGCACTCTCACGATCAGGCCCTGACCATCCTCCGCGGCCTTCACGGCGCTGATGACGAGATTCTCCGGTCCGACCGCGCCAAACTCGCCTGGTCGGGCGGCAAGATTCCCTTGGCGCTCGCTGTTTTGTCATTCGGAAGGATGGCAGCGACTTCCAGGGGAGAACGAGCCTCCCGGCCAAGACGCGCAGCTTGAACCGGATCGAAGTGCGACCCGCTGGTGATCGCATAGCGGAACACGAAATCACCCGACTGTCCCGCCGGCGTGTTGGTGAACCAATAATTGTTCAAGGCGTAGGAAAACACCGTGGGCGAACTCTTGGTGAAGTTCCGCGGCCAGCGCCCGCGGTTGATGTCACCCAGCGAAACCAGCGGGGCATCCACCACGGCCAGGGTGATCGCCGCCGTGCCGTCCTCGAGCATTGACCCAATGCTGCAGGTGCAAACCACTCGCTCGCCGCGCCCTCAAGCAAATCCTTCTCCGGGTTCACCCAGCCATTCGCAATATCAAAGCGAAAGGTCGGATTTGAGGCCGCCCACGGAAATGCAAAGTAAGCAGCCTCCTTGGCATAAACCAGCTCCTTCTGAACGTGGTTGCGAATTTCGATCTGCTTCTTATCATCGGGCAGCAGAATTTCGGTCTCAATCTTGGGCGTCTCTTGCGCCCGGGCTTCGAGCCTCACCACGTGCCCCCAGGGTGTCTTCTCGACGGAGACCATCTGACCCTGTTCGGCCCGGTGAATAGTAAGCTCGGCCAGTGGTAACCACGGAACATTATGGGTGAAGCTGCGTGGTCTCCGCACCTTCGCCACGTCCTTCTTCGCTGCCGCCACCGGTCACGTAGAGATACTCGTTCAGCGCGTATGGACTCGAGGCGTCCACGAGTTCCCTGCCAAGTTCCTTGTCGAAGATGCTCTTGATGGCGCCGCGCACCGGATCGAAGGTGACGCGGTAGAAACGATTCTGAACGATGTTGCTTTGCGGGCTCCGCGCGGCCGGGCTGAACCACCGGCCCGTGCCCCAGTTTATAAACTTTGTAGCCGAACGAAGGAACATCCTGCGCCCAGAAGCGGACGGTCTGGAAAGCCATCTTTCGCCGCCACGACTTCGAGGCTAACCGGCCGCTGGTGGTCAGATCGGTCAGCGTGGCACCCGCGTCCACGTCGGCAAGCACGACGCCGCTGCGCGGACCAACCGAGCGGGTTGTACACGATCAGATTCTCCCCTTCCGTGGGAATGAGGTCTGCGAGCTGACTCATGCCGCGGCGCATCAGGTCGTCGATGGCCGAGGTCGCCCGGTCAGCGCGTTCTACGCTTCACGCGCGTCTCTTCCGACCACGTCATCGCGCCCCGGCTGCGTCACGGCCCGAAAAGATGTGAAGGTGTGTTCACCGTAAAGAAGCAGGTTCCGCCAGAGGTCACGGCCGAGTTCCTGCGGATAGCGCAGCGTGCCGACAAATGTCGTCATCAGCGTGGCCAGCGCCTCCGCTGCCAGGGCGCGCTCTTGACCATTCCGGTAGGCGGCCGTGGCACTGAGCACTCGTCCCCACGCTGTCTTCCCAGTAGGCGCCGCCATCCCCGCGCACCACCGGCAGTCGCGCTGAATACTTCTCCTCGACGTAGCGGAAGAACTCGCCAAAACGCGCGGTAATGATCTGCGGATAAGCGTACTGGGCGTTCCAGCGCTCCACGAATTCTGCGTCCCGGTAATCAACCGAAACGTTGTCAACCTCGGTGCCGAATATCAGGACCGCATCGGGAACGTAGTCAGGACGTTCGTAGAGCTGCAGGAAGCGCGCGAGGCCGTCCCCACCGGTCTCGCGGAGCCGGGGGCAACCCAAAGATAGCGTTCGAGTTGAAGATAGTATGGGAGTACCAGGCGAGGACGCGCTGGCCGTCAGGACCTTCCCACCAGAAGGGCGAACGAGCGTGCCAGTGTCCGTACCCAAGCAAGGGCCCGCGGGTTTGATTGGCCGCGCCGACAAAGTAGCGGATCCCGGCCCCCGCCAGCGTCGAGGGCAACTGACCAGGAATAGGAGGGGACGTCCGTGGCCCAGGCAGTATCAAACGGCACCCCCAATTCCTTTTCGAGGTGCTTGCTGAAGTAGAGGCCACGGTAGAGTTCCTCGAGCGAAAGCGCCTCCGTCCAGAAGTTGCCGTAGAAACCATTCACAGCGATGCGGCCAGCCCGCGCCTCTTCGGCAAAGCGGCGCACCGACTCCGGGGCGCGGGTCGGAAGCCACTGCTCAACGAGCCAGCTTCCATCGAGGTTGTAGCGATAGTCGGGATGGCGGCGGTAGACCTCCAGCAGGCGGTCAACATTGCGCGCGTGAATCTCCGCGACTTTCGCCTGATAATCCGTGTAGCCGATGTCCTGATGCACGCTGGGCCCGTAAAACACTTTCCACTTGCGGCTGGGAGCGAAATCCACCGAGAAGGTCTGTCGTCCCTTGCTCCCCCGCGGTCCCGCAATCGAGAACAAGATCGATCTTGGCAATGCCCGGCGAGACTACTGTCCGGCACGTTGACTTTGTACCGCGCTTCGCCGAACTCAAGCTTCTTGGGCACTTCGACGGTGGTGGCGAACTTGCCCAGGGTTATCGTAGCCTTTCCTCCACCCCACGTCGTCCGGGTAGTGCACGGTCAGCCAGCATTCCTCTTCAGGCCGCCAGTGCCCCGGCGATAGAAGACTGTCGGCTCAAACGAGATCCGCAGCGGCTCATGGAAATTGGCATCCGTTTCCTGCGACAGCGATAGCGCATCGTAGTAAAGGCCAGAGTCGCCCATCCCGCTCGCGATCTTGGCCGGCGTGACCGCCGCCGAATCATCCAGGCAGGTCAGCACCAAGCGATTCTCACCTTTGCGAAAATAGCGGGCCGGTAAAGTGATCCGCAGTTGCGTACCAGCCTGGATTGCCCCCGACCGACTCCAGCCGCCGGTCGAGCAGCCGGTCGCCGGTGGTGGTGATGACCCGCAGCTCGACCTCGTGGCCGAGGCCCTCGAGGCGCGCCTTCACATGCTCCGCCTGCCAGAGGGCGAGGGCGCTACCGCGCGTGCCGATGCGGATGCGGCTCACAGGCCGAAGAGCTTCCGGATGAAGCCCACGTGCTCGGGCTGGCCGTCCCCGGCCATCTGCTTGAGGTGCACGGTGGGCCCGTGGAGCAGCTTGTTGACGATGGCCGAGGTCGCGGCCTCGAGGGCGTTCTCCTGCTCCGGGGTGAGCGGCCCGAGCCGGCGGCGAGCCTTCTCGATCTCCGCCTTGCGGATCTCGTCCGCCCGCCGTCGCAGCTCGACGAGGAGGGGCACCACCTCGAGCGAGCGGTGCCACTCGAGGAACTCGCGGATCTCGTGCTCCAGGATGGCCTCGGCGGCCGAAGCCTCCTTCCTCCGCTCGCGGAGGTTGGCCTCGGCGACCTTCTTCACGTCGTCGAGGTCGTACAGGAAGACCCCGGCCACCCGGCCGGCGTCCTCGGCGACGTCACGCGGCACGGCGATGTCGATCAGGAAGAGGGGCCGGCCCCGGCGAGCGGCCTGCGCCGCCTCGACGTCCTCCCGCCGGATCACGACGCCGGGGGCCCCGGTCCCGCTGATGACGATGTCGGCGCGGGCGAGCTCGTCGCGGAGCGCCTCGAACGGGGCGGCGCGCCCCCCGAGGGCGGCGGCGAGCTCTTCCGCCTTCTCGAAAGTCCGGCCGCCCAGCACGGAGGCTCGAGCGCCGTCGCGCACCATCTGGCGGGCCGCGACCTCGCTCATCTTCCCGGCCCCCACCAGGAGGAAGGCGCGGTCGGCGAGATCGCCGAAGATCTTCCGCGCGAGCTCGACCGCGACGTGGGACACGGAAACGGCGTTCCGCCCGATCGCGGTCTCCGTGCGCGCCCGCTTCGCCGCGGCGATCGACCGGTTCCTGAGCGCGTTCAGCACCGAGCCCAGGCTCCCCGCCTTCTCGGCGGCCTCGTAGGCGTCCTTCACCTGCCCGAGGATCTGCGGCTCCCCCATCACCATCGAGTCGAGGCTGGCCGCCACGCGGAAGGCGTGGCGCACCGCCGCCTCGCCCTCGAGCCGGTAGAGATGGGGGGCGATCTCCGCGACCTCGCGCGCGTGGTAGCGGGCGAGGAACGCGGCCACCGCGTCGAGCGATGCCTCGGTCGAGCGGCCGTAGATCTCGACTCGGTTGCAGGTCGAGAGGATCACGGCCTCGCCGAGGCCCGCTTCCTCGCGAACGCGGGCCAGGGCCTCCGGCAGCCCTTCCTTCGGGAAGGCGAGCGCCTCCCGCACCGCGACGGGCGCCGTCTCGTGGTTGAGCCCGACGACGAGGATCACCGGGCAGCCACCGCCACCGCGGGCACGAGCGTCGCCCAGGCGAACGTGAAGACGACCACCGCGAAGCCCGCGATCGCGAGCCAGGCCGCACGGCGCCCGCCCCACCCCCCGCGCCAGCGGGCGACGAGGATCGCCACGTAGATGAGCCAGGCCCCGAGGCCGGTCCACTCCTTCGGGTCCCCCGTCCAGTAGCGTCCGTGCAGGCTGTGGTTCCAGAGGAAGCCCGTGACGATGGCGAGGGTCAAGAAGCCGAATCCGCCCAGGACGCTCCTGCCGCCGATCGTGTCCGAGCGCTCGAGACTCGGGATGAGGTAGTAGAACCGCCGGGGCGTGCGGGAGAGGAGCTCCCGCTCCTGGAAGAGGTAGAGGACCCCCATCGTGAACGCCGCGAAGAGGGCCCCGTAGCCGAACACCGCCAGGAACAGGTGGACCGGAAGGTAGAGGCTCCGGAGAACGGGATCGGCGCGCTCGGTCGCCGGCGTGAGGTTGGCGACGAAGACCAGGGCGAACGTGAACGGGTACGCGAAGAGGCCCGCCGCGTCCACGCGCGTCGTGACGTAGACGAGCAGGAAGACGAGGACGATGGCCCATGCCAGGAACGAGGCCCCGTCGCGCAGGCCCACCGCCGGGAAGTGCCCCGCCTCCGTCCAGCGCTGCGAGAGGGCCGCCGTGTGGAAGGCGAAGCCGAGGAGCGTCGCGGTCAGGCTGACCGTGGTGAGGACGCTGCGGCGCAGGACGGCGAACAGGAGCGCGTGGAACGCCCCGACCGCGTAGCAGGCGAGCGTGAGGAGCAGGTAGACGCGCGAGTCCATTCCGGCCTAACGCACCAATCTAGCATCTTCCTGGGGGAGCCGGGTGTGCATGGGTTAGGCTGGATGGAGATGCGCTCAATGGCGCTCATCACGCTTGGGCTACTGGCCTGCGGATGCGGGGACTCTCCCACCAGGCCCGACAGCACGGCCTGCTCACGCCACCGATCGCCAGCGAGATCATCGCCGAGGCGACCTTTCCGGTGAGCTTCCAGATCCGCCGCTGAGGCAGGCCTCACCTCTCCCGCCAGACGCCGCCGCGCCAGACCATGAGGCGCACCCGCGCGTTGCCGCCGGTCACGCGCACCGCGGCCTGCGCCGCGTCGCCCGCGAGGTAGAAGGTGCCGGGTGTCGCGGTCCCGAGAGGCGAGAACGACAGGATGTCGGAGACTCCGAAGCGCACCGGGTCTCCCGAGAGAAAGCCGTGCTCCGGAGGCAGCGCGGGAATGCCGGCGTTGATGCCGACGCTCACCCCGGGCGCCCCGCCCGAGAGAGGAAACGGGCCGGACACCAGGCGGTCCTTGCCCGAACGGATGTCGGCCGAGCGCACGCCGTCGTTGTCACCGTCCTGGTAGACGGCGTACCAGACGCTGCCGTCGTCCCGGCGCTCGAAGCGGATCGCGGTGTAGACACCCGATCGCACCGCCGCCGACCAGGCGAGTCGGAACTGCGACTTGAACTGCTGGCCCGCGCCGACGAGGTGGGCGTCGGCGAAGTGGGCCCGAAAGACAGGGAGGGCCGTCCCGGCCATCACGAGAACGATCGCGATGGCCACGAGGGCCTCGACGAGCGAGAATCCACGGTCGCGCATGGCGATCTCGAGGCGCGGGGCGACCCGCAGGCCGGGCCGCCCCGCTCCGTCCTACTTGGCGGGGGCCTTCGGGGCCTCGCTCACGCTCAGCCACGGCTCGATCTTCACGAGGTTCTTCTCTCCGATGCCCCTGACGTTCAGGAGCTCCTGAGCGGAGCGGAACGTCCCGGACTTCTGGCGGTACTCGACGATGCGGGCGGCGAGCTTGGGGCCGACGCCGGGCAGCGTGGTCAGCTGCTCGACGCTCGCGGTGTTGATGTTGACCTTGGCGGTCGGGGCGGGCTTGCCCGCGGCCAGCGCGGTCCCGGACACGAGCAGGGCGGCCATTGCGAGGGCCAGCCCGGTGGCGACGAAGCGACGAAGCGTCATTGGACTCCTCCTTGGATTGGACGGCGTGAGACGGCGGTTTCGCCGTACGGCGGACCCCCGGGGGTTGAAGCGAGCGGCCTCGCGGACCGCCTCTCCGACCCACGTCCCGGGGCGTCCGGCGCCCGGTGGCCGGTCTCTCCCTCCCGACCACCGGGCGCCGTGCCGCCGCACGACGCCGTCCGAGAGGGCAAGCCCGGTGCCGGGCCGAGCCTCGCGCCCGAAGTGACTCACGCCGGGACGGTTATGGCGGGCCGGCGGCTGGCGAGGCGGAGTGGATCGGTCAAGGCCAGTTGACGCCACCCGCCTGAGGCCGAGAGAAAGCGCGGCAAGCCAGCCGCTTGCGCCGCGTCAATCGCGGCTGACGCCGTGAACGGCGCTTACTCGCGAGAGAAGCGCTTCAGCCAGCCCTCGACGTCGTTCTCGCGCTCGGGCTTCTCGCCTCGTGTCGAGGGACCCCGTCCCGGCGCGCGGGGCGCCTCGCGGGCGAGCGCGGTCCACTCGTGAGCCCGGAGGACCTGGGCGCCGCGCGTCCGGGCGTAGGAGGAGAGAGGCCGGTCGGAGGTGACGACGACGAGCTCTCCCGGGCGCGACGCACGGTCCACGATCTCGCGGATCACCGAGTCGGCGTCCCGGCCCGCCGCAGGAAACCGGAGAGCCAGAGCCCCGAGGCGCTGCTCGCCGAGATCGGGGCGGAACGGCTTGCCGTCGAAGACGAGCACGGCGCGGGCGCCCCGGGACCGACAGAAGGCGGCGACGCGACGCACGACCTCGGCCCTTCCGTCGCCGGGCACGGCCGGGCCGCCCCAGGAGCCGAGGAGGTTGTTGCCGTCGATCAGATAGGGCATTGGCCAGCCGCCTCCCGCACGTGGGCGCCGGGGCTCAGATCCCCAACAGGCGCCGCATGAAGCTCTGGCGCTGGGCCTGCTCCTTCTTGAGGAAGAGCTGCTCGAGCTCGCCGGCGTCCACGAAGAAGCCCTCGCAGAAGGTGCAGCGGTCGATCTCGATCCCCTCGAGCGTCTCCGTCCTCAGGTCGTGTCCGCACTTCGGGCACTTCAGCCAGTGGAGCTTCTTGAGCTTGCCGCGCTCGGCGTCCGTCTCCCTGGCGCGCCGCTCCGCCTCCCGCTTCTCACGGGCCTTCCTGGCCTCCTCGAGGAGCTTCCTCTCGTTCTGCAGGAACCAGTCGTCCTCGCGCTTGCGGCTCCGGTCGTTCAAGGCCACCTCCATGCGTCAGCCGCAGTCTAGCGGGGGCCTCGAAATCATGTCAACAAACGTGGCGGAACGTGCTACAATTTCTGGACATTTTGGCTCGCGGGCCGGGGTACTCTCGGTCGACGCGGAGCGGCGGAGGGCGGATGGCGGTAGCGTTCCCGGTCAGCGGGAACATCGAGCCGGCGTCGTTTCCCCACCTCCTCGTGGATCTGCATCGTCACGAGGCCACGGGATCCCTCAAGGTCACCGGCCCGGTTCATCCCAAGGCTCTCTACTTCCGGGGGGGTCGCATCCTCTTCGGCTCCTCGAACGACCCGCGCGACCAGCTGGGCGCGATCCTCATCGAGAGCGGCCGCATCACGCGCGAGCAGCTCGACGAGGTCAACGCAAAGGTCGGCCCCGGCAACCCGCTCGCCAAGGTGCTCGCCGAGAGCGGCTTCGTCAACCAGCGCGAGCTGGGAGACGCGGCGCGCATCAAGGTCGAGCGGATACTGGCCGACGTGCTGTCCTGGGACACGGGCTCGTTCGAGTTCGAGGACAGCGTCCTGCCCAAGGGCGCCGTCGACCTCAAGCTCTCCACCGAGCGCCTGCTCCTCGCGGCCACGCAACGCGTCCCCGACCGCACCTTCGCCCTCCGCCACATCGAGCTCTCGACGGTGCTGGAGCCGGCGCCGGAAGGCGAGACCGCCCTTTCCGAGGTGCGCGTCGACGTCTGGCCCCTGCTCGAGCGGCTCGACGGGCAACGCACGCTGAAGGACGCCATCGCTCTCACCCGCCTCGACGAGTTCGAAGCCGCCAAGACCGCCTGCGCGATGCTCTTCCTCGGCATCGTGCGACGCACGGCGGGTGGACGGGAGCTCGACCTCGCGGAAGAGGCGCAGAGTGGGCTCAGCGCCGCGCCGCCGCTTCGTCCCGTCGGCAAGGCGGCGACGCCCGTCCCGCCGGACCCGGAGTCGATCGGCTTCGCCTTCGCCGAGGCGGCCCCTCCCGACTTCCGCGCCGTCGAGCCCGAGGCCGACAACCCGGCCGAGGCGGTCGTCTTCCCGTTCACTCCGAAGGAGCCCGAGCCGGCTCCATTCGTGACGGCCCAGCCGGAGCCAGAGCCCTTCCCCGAGGTTGTCCCCGCCGAGCCGGCCGCGATTCCCGAGGCGCCGAGCTTCACCATGGAGGCCCCGCCACGCAAACCGACCGACACGGTGCCGGGCGGCGAGCCGGTGTACGTGCCGCCCGCGCCTGAGCCGCTCGAGCCGGCGCCACCCGCCTTTGTGCCGCCCGAGGCCTTCGTGCCACCGGCCAGCGAGCCACCCGCACCGGCGATCCCCGACATCACTCCACCGCCGAGCCCCGCCTCGCGCCCGACTCGGGAGGATCTCGCCGCGCTCGACGCCCTGCTCAACCCCTCGGCCTCCGGGCGGCTCGCCGAGAGCCCGGTCGAGAGGCCGCGTCCCGAGAAGTGGGAGCCCCAGTTCCGCCCCCCGACGACACCCTCCCGCAAGGCTCCGGCACGCGTCGTCCGGCCTTCGCCGTCGCGGTTGCCGCTGATCGCGGCGGCCGTCGCCAGCCTGGTCCTCGGCACGGTGGCGGCGTGGTACTTCTTCCTGCGCACGCCCACAGCCAAGCCCTCCACGAGGGCGGACGTGACGGCGACACCCGCGCCGACGCCCGTCACGATGGCCGACGCTGCCCCGCCTGCCGCTACGACCCCGCCCACCGTCGAGCCGACGGGCGGGCCGACCGCTGCGCCCGCCCCGGTTCCCTCGGCCACGCCGCTGCCACCGACGCCCGCTCCAAGACCGAAGGCAACGCCCGCCCCGCGACCCACGGCGACGGCCGTGCCGCGGGCCACCCCGGCGCCCGCGCACCCGGCGGGGGACGCCCGCGCCCTGCTGGCGCAGGGCAACCTCCCCGACGCCGCCCGGGCCTTCGCCGCCGCGCTGGGGCGTGGCGAACGCGGCCGCTTCAGCCTGCAGGTCCTCGTGGCCTGCGCACCCGAGAACGTGCAGAAGGCGGTGACCGCGGTGCCCGCCCCGGAGCTCATCATCCTGCCGGTGAACGTCAAGGGCCGCGCCTGCTACCGCCTTTGCTGGGGTGTCTACGACAGCCGCCCTGCGGCCGAGGCCGCCCTCTCCGGCTTGCCCCCGTACTTCCGCCAGGGGGGTGCTTCACCGCGGCTCTCGCCTCTCTCCGAGCTTCTCCCCTGACCGCGACGCGCCGGCTCTTCATGCCCGCGGTTCTCGTGGCTCTCGCGGGCCCGGCGGCCGCCGACTCCCTCGTCCTCACGAGCGGCCGGGTGATCGAGGCCGACGAGGCCTGGCTCGAGGGCACGGAGATCCGCTACCGGCGTGGCGGAACGGTGTATGCCGTCCCCCGCGCCCTCGTCGCGCGCGTGGACGCCGCCGACGGCGCCGCACCACTCGAAGATCCCAACGCGCGCCGGAGCCGGGAGCGCCTGGCCGCGGGCGACGCCCCGGAGGCCCTCCGCTTCGCGCGCCTCGCTGTCTTCCGCCAGCCCGCCTCCGTGCCGGCCCTCCAGGCCCTCGGCCGCGGCCCAGATCGCCCTCGGCGACTGGGCGCGGGCGCGGGAGAGCGCCGCCACCGCCCTCGGCCTCGATCCGGGCAACGCGCTCACCCTCGAGCTGCTCGGGGACGCCTTGATGGAGAGCGGCGACTTCGCTTCCGCCCGCGAGCAGTACCGACTCTCGCTCGAGGCGGCCGGCTCGCCACGCGTGAGCAAGAAGCTCGACGCGCTCGGCACCTCCGCCGCTTCGGTCTCGAGCGCCCGCTTCCGGGTCCGCTACGACGGGGCCGCCGACGAGCCGCTCGGGCTTGCCGTCCTCGGCGTCCTCGACGGCGCCTGGGAGGAGTACGAGCGGCGGCTCGGCTTCGCGCCCGCCGTCCCCGTCACCGTCGTGCTGCAGACGGCCACCGCGTTCCGGGACACCACGCGCGCGCCGGAGTGGGCGGCGGCGTGGAACGACGGGACGATCCGCGTGCCCGTGATGGGCCTCGCCCGGCCGACCCCCGGTCTCGTGCGGGTGCTGCGGCACGAGCTCGCCCACTCGTTCGTGGCCGCTCACGCGGGCGCGGCCTGTCCCACGTGGGTTCACGAGGGGCTCGCGCAGTGGCTGGAGGGCGGCGATCCGGAGCGGGAGGACCCCGGCCTCGCCCGCCTCGCCCGGCGGTCCCGCCTCCCCCGACTCGAGTCGCTCGAGCGGCCGTTCGTGGGCCTCTCCGAGGCCGACGCGACGGCGGCCTACGCCGAGAGCCTGTCGGCGGTGGCGCATCTGCTGCGGCTCCGCGGCGAGCCCGGGATCCGCCGGCTGATCGAGGCCCTCGGCCAGGGCCAGCCCGCCGCCGAGGCCCTGCCCGCGACCTTCGCGCTCAGCTACGGAGAGCTGCAGCGCGACTGGGAGGCCCACCTCGTCCGCGCCGGCGGCGGGGCGTCGCCGGCCTCCTAGAAGTGTTCGCGGAGCGGGCCTGTAAGCCGGATTCTGTCCCCGCCCCCTCGCCTTCGCCGTGAGGCGGGGGCTCGGCGACGGGCGGCGATCATTCCTCTAGCCCCGCGGTTGCCCGCGGGGTCCAGCAACCTACCCGGGGGCTTCAGCCGGGCCAGCCTCGAACGCCCCCCTATTCGGTCTTGCTCCGCGTGGGGTTTTCCCTGCCCGCCGTGTCACCACGACGGCGGTGCGCTCTTACCGCACCTTTTCACCCTTGCCACCCGCGGAGTCTCCCCCACGAGTTCGGCGGTGTGTTTTCTGTGGCACTTTCCCTGAGGTCGCCCTCGCTGGCCGTTAGCCAGCACGCTGCCCTGTGGAGTCCGGACTTTCCTCCCCGGCGGATGCGCTGCCGCGGCGATCACCCGGCCCGCTCCGCGAACCTCCCTAGGTTACCACCTCGAAGCGCGTCGCGAGGGTTAGCGTCCGGCCGCCCTCCGCTCACCTCGGCGTGGGGAACTTCGCGAGTTTCCGTTGGAGCGATCGCCGGTGGATCCCGAGCACCCGCGCCGCCTCCGAGACGTTGCCTCCACAGTCCGCGAGCACCCGGTTTATGTGCTCCCACTCCACCCGGCCCAGGGTCGGGGCCGTGGCGGGCGAGCGCGGTGCAGCAGGCTGCTCGCGGGCGAAGGCGGAGACGATATCGTCCACGTCGGCGGGCTTCGTGAGGTAGTGGCGCGCGCCGAGCCGGACCGCCTCGAGCGCCGTGGCGATGCTTCCGTAGCCCGTGAGTACGACCACCGCCGCCGCACGGTCGGACTCGAGGATGGCGCGCACGACCTCCAGCCCCGAGGCGTCCGGAAGCCGCAGGTCCACGAGCGCGTGGCTGGGCGGCTCGGCGAGGGCCTCGCGCTTCGCGACGGCCGCGTCGGCCGCCTCCCGAACCTCGAACCCTCGCTCCCGGAAGGCCCGCGCGAGCCGGGCGCGCAGGACGTCGTCGTCCTCCACGATCAGGAGACGCCGCGCGGGAGGCGGATCACTCGCCATGGCGTTCCGCGGTCGGACCGGGGCACGGGACCTCGACGAGCGCCGTCGTACCCCGGCCCGGGGTCGACTCGAGCTCGAGCCGTCCGCCCATCTGCTCGCAAAGGGAGCGGGCGATGAAGACGCCCAGACCGAGGCCGGCCCCCGGAGCCTTCGTCGAGAAGAACGGCTCCCCCGCGCGGCTCAGCACCTCGCGGGGCATGCCCGGGCCCTCGTCCTGGACCAAGACCCGCAGGCCGGCGGGGCCGGTTTCGATGCTGAGGCGGACGCAGCCCTCGCCGGCGTCGAGCGCGTTGCGCAACAGGTTCAGCGGTGACCTGCACGACGGCGTTGCGGGGCACTCTCACCGGGGCGGCGCCCTGGGCCGACGTCCGGAGGCGGGCACGTTCCCGCTCCGGGATCGACCGCACGACGGCCGCGAGCATCTCTGCCGCAGTGAGCGCGACCGGAGCCTCGCCGGGCGTCTGGCCGACCTCGGCCCCCAGGCGGTCCAGGATGGCCCGGCAGCGATCGAGCTCGGATCGAATGAGGGCGGCATCCTCGATCAGGGCAGCGACCTGGACGCCGGGCAGCGTGCGGATCGACCGCTCCAGCTCCCTCGCGGCGACCGCGATGGTGGCGAGAGGCGTTCCGAGCTCGTGCGCGGCGCCGGCGGCGAGCGTCGTGAGCGAGGCGAGGCGCTCGCTGCGCGCGGCGCGGTCACGCATCGCGGACATGTCGGCGTCGCGCCGCTCGATCGCCGTCGACATCTGGACCACGAAGTAGGCCGTGAGGACCGCCGCGACGCAGAACGCCACCCACATGCCCTGCAGGTGGAGCTGCATCTCGGTGCCCAGGTGGCCGAGATGCTCGAGGGGAAGGTGCGCC
Organism: uncultured Acidobacteriota bacterium; assembly: GCA_963697835.1. Taxonomy (GTDB): domain Bacteria; phylum Acidobacteriota; class Vicinamibacteria; order Fen-336; family Fen-336; genus DATBSL01. The sequence goes on from CAVOPG010000008.1 coordinate 24,251, forward strand.
GCGAAGAGCAGGCCGTAGCAGCCCACCGACAGCGCCGCCAGGAACCACGTCCAGCGTGCCCCGAGCACGACGGCGGCGAGGGTGATGTACACGAGGTAGAGCACGCTGAACGGATTCGAGGCCCCGCCGGTCGCGTGCAGCAGGCCGGTCAGGATCAGCGTGTCCAGCGTGAGAGCGGCCCCGCACAAGGCACGGGGAAAGGCCACGGTGCGGCGCGCGACCCCCAGCAGCAGGTTGCTGACGAAGAGCGCCAGCACGAGCCCGGCGAGCTGCGGGAGCGGCAGCGGGGCGTCGAACGCCCGCCAGGCCACGGCGATCGTCGCCACCGGCCCGGCGAACGCGCCCCAGCGCAGCCGGATCAGCCAGTCCAGGCTGATCTCGGCCCGGTGGTCGGCCTGCCTTGGTGACGCCACGACGCATTGTCGCAGATGCGACTCAGTACCGCAGGGCCAGCTTGATCCAGAGCGTGCGGCCCGGCTCGTTGACACGGGTCGTGGTGGCGTAGCCCGGAACCTCGGCGCCGCCCCTGCTGATGAACTCGGTGTACTTCGTGTCGAACAGATTGTCCATGCCCGCCGTGAGATTCGCGCGGCGCGCCACGCGCCAGGCCCCGTTCAGGGAGAACACGCCGAAGCGGGCCGTCGGGCCGAGGTCCTGACCCGCGATGCTTCCCTGGTTGAGCGCGTAGCGGTCCTGGGCCGCTACCAGGCGGGTGAGGGCGCCGACCGACCAGCGGTCCGTCGCATACCGCAGCGCGAGGCGGGCCTCCAGCGGCGGCAGCTGCGCGAGCGGGAGATCGTCGGTGTCGTTCCGGCCCCGAGACGAAAGCGACGCTGGTGTCGATCTTGAGCCGCTTCGTGGCTTCCCACGCCAGGGTCGCCTCTCCACCCCAGGACGAGGCGTCGACGTTTCGTGTGATCGTCGTCTTGCGCTCGCTCATCCCGGCCGACATCCCGCCGCTCATCCCTCCGCCCATCGTGTTCCCGCCCATGGTGGTGGTGGTCTTCGCGTAGTTGCTCTCGATGAGGATGAAGTCCGAGATGTCGTTCGCGAACATCGCGACCGAGCCCGACACCGATCCCCGCCGGTACAGGACGCCGGCGTCCAGCTGGTTCGTCTTCTCGGGTCGGGTCTCGAAGGCGCTCACCGAGTCGGTGCTCTCCTTGCTGATCAGCTCCCAGTAGTCCGGGGCGCGTTCCGCGTGTCCGCCGCCGGCGTAGAGGGAGGCCTCCGAGCCGAGCTGGCGCTCGAAGCGGGCGAACCCGCTCACCAGGTTCTCCCGCCGGCGCATGCCGGCGGTCGGGTTGGCCATCGCCGACCCCATGCCGACCGCCACCGTCTGCCGATCGTCGTTGCCCGTCCACCGGTCGACGCGCGCTCCCGCGATGACGTGGCCCTTCGATCCCACGCCCTGGGTCACCTCTCCGAACGCGCCCACGTTCTCGAACGCCGCGTCACGCACGCGGTCATGCGTTTCGTACGGATCGCTCGTCTGGTTGGACGAGCGGCGCACCGCGTGGCGGTTGTCCTGCAGGTCCCCGCCGATCGTCGCCTTTGTCGCGGCCCCGAGCTCGAAGGCAGCCGAGACGCGGCCGCCGACCGTGCGCCGGTCGGGGTTCGCGACGGACGGGTTGGGCATCATCGGCGACGCGGTGAACGGGCGCAGAGTGTAGTTGTCCATCACGTGGTCGACGTAGTTGTAGTAGAGCTGACCCTCCAGGTCCCGGACGTTCCGCGAGACGTTCCGACGCTCGAGGCGCAGGCCGATGTTCTCGCGGGAGAACTTGACGCCGTCCATCGTGCGGTCGGCGTACGCGGCCTCGCCGTCGCTGCGCGCGCCGGACAGCTCGACGCGCGTCGCCTCGTCGGGCGTCCAGCCGAGGGCGGCGTTGGCGCTCCAGCGCTCGTAGCGCGAGTGGACGGACTGTCCGCCGCCGTCCTCGTAGTCGTCCAGGGCCGAACGCGTCCCCGACGCCTGCACGTAGGCCTTCCGTGCCCCGGCCTTGACCTCGGCCACCTGATCGTTGCGTCCAAAGCTGCCGAACGTCGGCGAGGCGTACGCGTGGATGCCCGGCTCGGAGTAGCGCTCGGGCTCGCGCTCGAACAGCACGACCCCCGCCGAGTTGCCGGGCCCGTGGAGCACCGTCTGGGGTCCCTTGAGCACCGTGATGCGGTCGTAGGCCTCGGGGAAGGCGTAGGCCGTCGGCGGGATCCATGCGGTTCCCGCAGCCGCCGAGGATGTTCTCGCCGTCGAGCAGGACGCCGAGGCGCGAGCCGGCCATGCCCCGCAGGACCGCGTCGCCGTCGGTGCCGCCCTTGCGGATCACGGAGAAGCCGGGGATCGTCTTGAGGTAGTCGGCGCCGTCGTGTGCCGGAATCGGCTGCCGCGGGGTGCGCGGGTCGGTCTCGATCACCAGCGGCCGGACACTGGCCGGCGCCGTAACTTCGACGAACGCGATCTTCCGGCCGACGTCGAGCGTGAAGTCGGCCGCCGATTCCCCGTTGGCGACGACGAGGTAGGCTTCGCGCACGGATCTCTCCAGCCCGGGTGCGACAGCCGAAAGGTCGTAGCGCCCCGGCGGCAAGGCGTCGAAGGCGTAGCGTCCGTCGGCTCCGGAGCGTGCCGTCCGCACGAGCTTCGAGTCGACGCCGCGGAGCTCGATGGTGCCCGCAGGCACGACGCCGCCCGTACGGTCCTTCAGCACGCCGACGACCCGACCGGTTGCCGTATCGTCTTGCCCGTGGGCGCTCACACAGGCGAGAGCGAGGATGAATGCATGGAAGGCAGGCAAGAGGGGCTTCATGAAGGACCGGTCCTTTCGAGCCCATGGCCGCTTCGATGGCCCGACTCCGGCGGATCTTACGCCGACGGCGAGAGCGGACCGGTGTGGCATGTTGTCGCACCAGTCCGGAAGGGGCGCTGCCTCCGGGTGCGAGGGTCCGCGCCGCCGGGCGCCCCCCGCGGAGCGGCGGCTCGGGGACGCACTCCGCCTGACACCTTCGCGCTCATGGATCAAAGGGCCCAGGCGGGTCCACCAACTGCAGGGCGACCGCTTCCGACACGCGGCCGTCGCCTCACCTTGCCGCCGTCGGCGGTGCGATCCGGCGGCGCTTCAGCTTCGGGTCGTGCGCTCGGTACACCTCGCCCGTCCCGCCCACCCCGAGGGGCGCCAGGACGTCGTATGGCCCGAACTTGGCGCCGGGGCCGAGCGGCATCGCACCTCGCCGGAGGCGGGAAGTATAGGAAAGGGCCCGTCCCGCCCTGCCTGCTGTCTCTCGCTCGCCGTGGAGACGCGGTGGTCGGCTCGAACCCGGCGTTGGGCGTTTTCCGCGGGAGCGCGCTGGTCAGCCGTCCTTTTCCTGGCTGATCCCGTAGGCCTCGAGCTTCTTGTAGAGGTTCGAGCGCGGCGTGCCGATGGCCGCCGCCGTGGCCGAGATGTTCCAGCCGCTCTCGCGCAGCTTCTGGACGAGGAAGGCCCGCTCCGCGCCCTCCTTGAAGTCCCGGAGCGTGCCGGCGCCGCCGGCGACGGCCGGCTCCTCGGCCGGGCGCCTCAGCACGTCGCCGAGGTGCTCGGGCCGCACCTGGTCGTCGTCGACCATGATCAGCAGCCGCTCGACCGCGTTCTTGAGCTCCCGCACGTTGCCGCGCCAGGAGTGCCGGGCGAGGGCCTCGACCGCGGCCGGGGTGAAGCCGCGCGGCCGCACGTTGTTCTCCGCGCAGAACTGGCGCACGAAGTGCTCGACGAGGGGCGGGACGTCCTCCGGCCGCTCCCGCAGCGGCGGCACGCGGATGGGGACCACGGAGAGGCGGAAGAAGAGGTCCTCGCGGAAGCGACCCTTCTCGATCTCCTCCTCGAGGTCCTTGTTGGTGGCGGCGATGACGCGCACGTCCACCTGGATCGTCTTCTGCGAGCCGATCCGCTCGACCTCGCCCTCCTGCAGCACCCGCAGCACCTTGGCCTGCGTGCGCAGGCTCATGTCGCCGACCTCGTCGAGGAAGATCGTGCCCTTGTGGGCCAGCTCGAACTTGCCGATCTGCTTCTCGGTCGCCCCGGTGAACGAGCCCTTCTCGTGGCCGAAGAGCTCGCTCTCGATCAGCTCCTCGGGGATCGCGGCGCAGTTGACCTGGACGAACGCTTCGTCCTTTCGGTTGGAGTTCCGGTGGATGGCGCGGGCCACGAGCTCCTTGCCCACCCCGCTCTCGCCGGTGATGAGCACGGTCGCGCTCGTGGGCGCGGCCCGTCGCACCGACTCCCACACCTTCTCGAGGGCGGCGCTCCGGCCCACCATCCGGTAGCGGTCGTCGAAGACGAGCCGCAGGCGGCGGTTCTCCTCGACGAGACGGCGGCTGGCCGAGGGCGTTGCGCGCGGCGATGAGGATGCGCTCGCTCTCCGGGGGCTTCTCGATGAAGTCGAAGGCTCCGAGCTTCACCGCCTCGACCGCGGTCTTGACGGTCCCGTGGCCCGACAGGACCACCACGGGGGGCGAGCCGTCCCGCTCCTTGAGCCGCTTCAGGACCTCGAGCCCGTCCATCTGGGGCATCTTGATGTCGAGGAAGACGAGGTCCGGCGCCTCCTGCTCCGCGAGCTTCAGCCCCACCGGCCCGTTCGCGGCGAGAAGGACCTCGTAGCCCTCGTACTCGAAGATCATCTTCAGGGAGGAGCGGACCGCGTCCTCGTCGTCGACGATCAGGACCCTGGGCTTCACGGACGCCTCTCCACCTCGATGCGGGTCAGGAACGCGTTCCTCTGCCGCGGGCGGAAGACGTAGAGCCAGGCCGGCTCGCCGGGGGAGAGCCCGCCCACCACGCGCCGGTAGGCGGCGGCGTCGGGCGTGGGCTTGCGGTTGACCTCGACGACGAGGTCGCCCTCTTCCAGCGCGTCCGTCCCCGGGTCCGCCCCGAGGACCTCCTGGATCACGACGCCCACGCGGTCGCGCGGCACTCGAAGCTCGAGCCGGGAGGCCGCACGCAGCGTGGCGACCGACAGTCCCAGGGCGTCGCCCTTCTTCGACGGCGAGACCACGGGCGCCGCCGCGTCCCTGGGCTCTTCGTCGTCCACGCCTCTCTCCCCGAGGCGCGCCGCGACGGTCAGGGGCTGGCCGTCGCGGACGATCCCCAGCTTGACCTCGGTCCCGGGCCGTAGATCGGACATCGTCCGCACCAGGGCGTCCCCGTCCGCGATCGCCTCGCCCGAGACGGCCGTGATCACGTCCCAGCGCCGCAGACCCGACTTCGCCGCGGGCTCTCCCTCCACCACGTCGAGCACGAGCGCCCCCCTCACCTCGCGGAGACCCATCATGCGCGCGAGGTCGGGGTCGAGCTCGTGGAGCTGGATCCCCAGGTAGCCCCTCTGCACGCGGCCGTGGTCGCGCAGCTGGGCGAGCACGGCCCGGGCGACGTTCACGGGCACCGCGAACCCGATGCCCTGCGCCTCGCTGCTGACCGCGGCGTTGATCCCGACCGCCTCGCCCTCCGTGTTCACGAGGGGTCCCCCGGAGTTGCCGGGGTTGATCGCCGCGTCGGTCTGGATGTAGGAGTCGAACGACTGGTTGAAGATCTTGCGCCCCTTCGACGAGACGACCCCCACCGTGACCGTGTGGTCGAACTCGAACGGGTTGCCGATCGCGCACACCCAGTCGCCGATGCGCAGGCGGTCCGAGTCCCCCAGCCGGACGGTGGGCAGGCCCCTCGCCTCGACCTTGATGAGGGCGAGGTCGGTGTTGGGATCAGAGCCGACCCGGCGCGCGGGCAGCTCCCGCTTGTCGGCGAAACGCACCCGGATCCGGCCCGGTCCCGGGACCAGGTGGTGGTTCGTGAGGATGTAGCCGTCGGGGTCGATCACGAAGCCCGAGCCCTCGCCACGCCGGGGGACGTCGAGCGCGGGGGCGTCCAGGACGCCCTCGTGGGGGTTCTCGCGGACGTCCTCGATCACGTCCACGTGGACGACGGCCGGGTTCACTCGCGCCACCACCTCCGCGAACGAGGGCGGCGCGCCGCCCGTACCCGGGAGGGCCCCCGGGCCGCTCAGTCGGCCCCCGCCGCCCGCCAGGTAGCCGAGCGCCGCGGCCAGGAAGGCCGCGAGGGCGAGGCCGAGCACCGAGGCGGCGCGCGTCATGAGGGAAGTATAGCCTTCACTCCTGCGACAGCCTCGCGCGGAAGCCGGCCTCGTCGATCGTCTCGACCCCGAGCTCCTTCGCCTTGTCGAGCTTCGAGCCGGCGTCCCGGCCGGCGACCACGAGCGACGTCTTCTTCGAGACCGAGGACGTGATCCGGCCCCCCCGGCTCTCGATCGCCGCCTTCGCCTCGTCGCGCGTCATGGTGTCGAGGGTGCCGGTGAGGACGAATTGCTGCCCTTGGAAGGCGAGCGACCCCGGCCCCGCTTCGCCCTCCTCGACGCGCAGCTTCGCGTCCTCCAGGCGCCTCACCAGGCGCTGGTTGGCGGGGTCCTGGAACCACGCGTGCACGGACTCGGCCACCACCGGGCCGATCTCGTAGATGTCGTCGATCGCTTCGACGCTCGCCTTCGCGAGCTCGTCCAGGCTGCGGAAGTGCCGGGCGAGGAGCATGGCCGCGCGCTCGCCGACGAACCGGATGCCGAGGCCGAACAGCAGCCGCCGCAGCTCGCGGCCGCGGCTTCTCTCGATCGCGGCGAGCAGGTTCTTCGCTCCGAGCGACTCCCCCTTCTTCGCCTTGGGGGCGAAGAGCGGGGCGAGGTCCTCGAACCGGAGAGCGTAGAGGTCGGCGAAGTCCCGGACGAGGCCCTTCTCGACGAGCTCCTGGACCAGGACGTCGCCGAGGCCCTCGATGTCCATGGCTTCCCGCCTCGAGAAGTGCTTGAGCCGCTCCTCGATCTGGGCGGGGCAGGACGCGTTCGGGCACCGCCGGTCCACCTCGCCCTCGGGCTTGACGGCGGGGGTGCCGCAGACGGGGCAGCGCTCGGGCGGGGCCCACGGCCGAGCGCCCGCGGGCCGCTTCTCCTCGACGACGCGCACGACCTTGGGGATGACCTCGCCGCCGCGCTCGATCAGCACGGTGTCGCCGACCCGCACGTCCTTTCGCGCGATCTCCTCCTCGTTGTGGAGGGTCGCCCGGCTCACCGTGGCCCCGGCCAGCGCCACCGGGGCGAGGTGCGCCACCGGGGTCAGCTTCCCCGTGCGGCCCACCTGGACCTCGATCGCCTCGACCACGGTCGCCGCCTGCATCGCCGGGTACTTGTAGGCGATCGCCCAGCGGGGGAACTTCGACGTGAAGCCCAGCTCCTGCTGGAGGGCGAAGTCGTCCACCTTGACGACGACGCCGTCGATCTCGTACTCGAGGCCCGCCCGCTTCTCCCGCCACTCCTCGACGAAGGCGAGCACCTCCTCGAGGCCGACGCACCGGCGCGAGGCCGGGTTCGTGCGCAGGCCCCAGGACCGGAGGCGCTCGAGCGCCTCCCACTGGCTCCGCGGGTCGCTGCCCTTCACGTGGGCGATCGCGTAGAGGAAGACGTCGAGGCCGCGCTTCGCGACGACCCGCGCGTCGAGGCTCTTCATCGTGCCGGCCGCGGCGTTCCGCGGGTTGGCGAACGGCTCCTCCTCCGCCTCCTCCCGCTCGCGGTTCATGGCCTCGAAGCGGGTCCGCGGCAGGTAGACCTCGCCGCGCGCCTCGAGCTCCGCCGGCACGTCCGGCCCCCGCAGGACGAGCGGGATGGCGCGGATCGCCCTCGCGTTGGGCGTCACGTCGTCGCCCCGCACGCCGTCTCCGCGCGTCACCGCCCGGGCGAGGCGGCCGCCCTCGTAGTGCAGCGCCATCGACAGCCCGTCGATCTTGAGCTCGGCGGTGTAGGCGATCTCCCGCTTCCCCACCACCCGGAAGATGCGCTCCTCGAACTCCCGCAGCTCCTCCGCGGAGTAGGTGTTGTCGAGGCTCAGCATCGGCACCCGGTGCACGAAGCTCGGGAACTCCTCGGACGGCTTCTCCCCCACTCGCTGGGTGGGGCTGTCCGGGGTGACCAGCTCGGGGAACTGCGCCTCGAGGTCCCGCAGCTCGCGCTCGAGGGCGTCGTACTCCTGGTCGGAGATCTCCGGCCGGTCGAGGGCGTAGTAGAGGTGCTCGTGGCGGCGGATCTCGTCCCGGAGCGTCGCGATCCGCTTCTCGGCCTGGGCTCGCGTGGTCATCGGCGGGGGCCCGCCCGTCGTCTCAGTGGTCGCGGGCGAGGATGAAGCCGGGCAGCGCCTCGAGGGCCTCGCGGTAGGGCGAGGGATCGAAGGCGAGGAGGTCGCGGCGGGCGAGATCGGCGTAGCGCTCGGCCAGCTCGCCCGCCTCGTCGAGGGCCCCGCACTCCCGCGCCATCCGGACGAGCTCGTCGCGGGTCACGCGGGAGAAGCCCCGGTCGTCGAGGACGGCCTTCACCTTCTCCGCCGCCGCCCGGCCCGCCGCGGCGCAGGAGGAAGATCATGGGCAGGGTCACCTTGCCCTCGCGGAGGTCGTTCGCCACCGGCTTGCCGAGCGTCTTCTCCTCCGCCGTGAAGTCGAGGAGGTCGTCCACCATCTGGAAGCAGAGGCCGAGGTTCAGGCCGTAGCTCCCGAGGGCGCGCTCGCGCTCCTCGCCCACCTCGCCCAGGATCGCCCCGATGCGGGTGCAGGCGGCGAAGAGGTCGGCCGTCTTCCTCCGGATCGTGTCGAGGTGGTCCTCCTCCGTGACGCGGAGGTTGCCGTTCCTCTCGATCTCCAGGATCTCGCCCTCGATGAGGCGCAGGGTGACGTCGGAGAGCAGGCGCAGGATCCGGAGGTTGTCCTGCGAGAGGGCCATCGCCATCGACTTCGTGTAGAGGAAGTCGCCGAGGAGCACGGTGATGTCGTTGCCCCAGCGGCTGTTCACGCTGCGGCGGCCGCGGCGGGTGGTGGCCTCGTCGATGATGTCGTCGTGCAGCAGGCTCGCGGTGTGGATGAACTCGACGGTCGAGGCCAGGGTCACCGCCCGCTCGCCCCGGTAGCCGCACAGGCGGCCCGCGAGCAGCAGCAGCGCCGGGCGCACGCGCTTGCCCCCGCCCTCCTGCACGTAGCGGCCGATCTCTCCCACGAGGCGCACGTCGGAGCGGACCTGCGCGCGGAAGACCTCCTCGACCCGGGCGAGGTCGTCCTCGACCAGACGGACGATGTCCTTGAGCCCCAGAACGCTGTCCCGTCCGAGAGGGTTCACCGCGGCCACGCGCTACCTGCGGTTCGTGAACTGCATGTCGATGCCGAGGTCGGTGCCCCGGAGGAGCTGCATGACCGACTGCAGGTCGTCCTTGTTCTTGCCGCTCACCCGGAGCTGGTCGCCCTGGATCGCGGCCTGGACCTTGAGCTTCGTGCCCTTGATGAGCTTGACGATCTCGCGCGCCTTGTCGGTCGGGATGCCCTTCTGCAGGGTCACCCGCTGCCGCACGGTGCCGCCGAGCGCCTGGTCGATCGTCTCGAACGTGAGCGCCTTCAGGGGCACGTTGCGCTTCACGAGGCGTCCCTCGAGCACGTCGCGCACCGCCTTCAGCTTGAACTCGTCCGACGAGGTGAGGAGGATCTCCTCCCCCTGGAGGTCCACCGACGAGCCGCTCCCCTTGAGGTCGAAGCGGGTCTGGATCTCCTTCATGGCCTGGGCGATCGCGTTCTTGACCTCCTGGAGGTCCACGCTGCTCACGATGTCGAACGAGCTGTCGGCCATTGGCGTTTCGCTTCGGTGGGGGCAGCGTCGCACGGAGCGACGCCAGCGCTAAAGTGACGGATTCGCGAGGCGTTGTCAAACGCGGAGGCGGTCAGACGGCGCGCCGGAAGAGGCGTGCGTAGTTGCTCCGGGCGAGGCTTCCGATCGCCTCGGCGGTCGTGCCGCGCAGGGCCGCCACCTTGCGCGCCACGTCCACCACGAAGGCCGGCTCGTTCCTCTTCCCCCGGTGCGGGGGCGGGGCGAGGAAGGGGGCGTCCGTCTCGACCAGGAGGCGGTCCTCGGGCACCTCCCGGGCCACCTGCTGGATCACCTCCGCCCTCGGGAAGGCGACGATGCCCGAGAAGGAGATCAGGAAGCCCAGGTCGAGCGCCCGGCGCGCGAGCTCCAGGCCGCCGGTGAAGCAGTGGATCACGCCCCCCGGTCTCGCCCGCGCCCTCCTGCTCGAGGATGTCGGCCGTCTCGCCGTCGGCCTCGCGCGTGTGCACGACGATCGGCAGCCCCACGTCGCGGGCCAGCCGGATCTGCCGGCGGAAGGCCTCGCGCTGCACGTCCCGCGGCGAGTGGTCGTAGTGGAAGTCGAGGCCGATCTCGCCGATGGCCACGATGCGGCCGTCGCGAGCGAGGCCCCGCAGCTCGTCGTAGACCTTCTCGTCGGCGATCCGCGCCTCGTGCGGGTGCACGCCCGCGGTGCACGGCAGGCCGAAGCGAGCCGGCGATCTCGAGCGCCCGTCGGTGCCCGGCGTCTTCGTCCACCCCGCCCACGACCAGCATCTCGACGAGCCCCGCCGCGCGCGCCCGCTCGACCACCTCGTCGCGGTCGGCGTCGAACTGCGGCATGTCGATGTGGCAGTGGGAGTCGACCAACTGCACCATCGCCTTTTCGGGCTCTCTTTCTGCTAGCTCCATTTCATCAGCCATTTATGCGGTCAACATCGGGATACCTCGGGATCGGGCGGGATACATCGGCTATGGCTCTCCAGTCGAACCGGGGTCGAACCGGCTTGAAACGACAGTGGTAAATCACTACCATTGTCGGATGGTCGAATCCGACGCTGCGTCCAGGCTCACCTTCAGCGAGCGCAACGTCCACACGGTCGAGCCCTCGCGGATGTCGGCGAGCGGTCGGGCGTGGTTGAGCCCCAGCGACCCGAGCGCGCCAACGGGATTCCGCCTGATGGTCACCGCGAGCGGCTATCGCGCCTACTACCTCGTCTACAAGCCGCGCAACGGAGGCAAGGCGCGGGCGTACCGGATCGGATCGGCGGAAGACCTCTCCTACAAGGAGGCAAAGACCAGGGCCGAGGCGATCCGGGGCATCGTCGCGGGCGGCAAGGACCCCGTCGCCGAGGAGCAGGCCGCGCGCGAGCGGAAGCGATCCTCGCGGGTCGTCACGGTCCGCGACGTGTTCGACTACTTCCTCGAGACTCACCGGACGAAGCTCGACCACAAGACCATCCTCGCCTACGAAGAGACGCGTGACGTCTTCCCTGGGTCCTTCCTCGGCGAGCCGGCCGAGAACCTGACGCCCGCGATGTTCCGCAAGCTTATCAGTGAGCGGACCAAGGCTCCGGTCATGCAGAACCGGCACCTCAGCCGCCTGAAGGCCGCGATCCGTTTCGCCCGCAGCGAGAGCTACATCGGCCACCTCCCGGCGATCGTCGAGATGAAGAAGCCGCACACCGAACGCAAGCGGAAGCGCGTGCTCACGTCCGACGAGATCCGGGCGCTGTGGGAGTCACTCGAGACGATTGCGCCGACGATGCCGCGCGGCGGCCGAGCGTTTCTCGCCTCGGTTCGCATCGCGCTTCTGGTCGGCACCAGGCTCGGCGAGACGTCCGAGTCGGAGTGGGCCGAGTTCGACCTCGACGGTGCAAAGCCGCAGTCCCTCGCTGTCCCAAGAGGCCAGCCGATGTGGTACGTCCCCGCCGAACACCGCAAGGGCCAGACGGGCAAGAAGGTCGCGCACTGGATCCCGCTTCCCCCCTGGCCGTCTCCGTGCTCCGTGAGCTCGAGCCCGCCACGCGGGACCAGCCCCGCGTCTTCTACAAGGCGGGATACAGCGCGCGCACGTACATGCTCGCCAAGCTCCTCGCCGAGATGAGGAGGCGGGGTTTCGGCGAGCATTTCTCCTTCCACGACCTCCGCCGCACGTGCTCGACGGGCCTCGGCGAGCTCGGCTGCCCCGACGAGCTGAACGACCTCATCCTCGGCCACGTCAAGCGCGGCGTCCTCGCCCACTACGACCATTCGAAGCGCATCCCGGAGAGGGCGGAGTGGCTGCGCCGGTGGGCCGATCACGTCGCCGAGTGCGTCGGCCTCACGGAGCACACGGCAGCGAATGCTGAACCGCTTCTTCACCTGTACGAGACGCGCGAGGGGCTGCCCGAGCTCAGGTCGGCCAAGGAACCGGCGATCGGACGTCGGTACATCGGCGCATTCACCCCGACCGAAGCGGCGCGCAGGGTCGAGGAGTTGGTGCGCCGCACCGGCAAGCGGAGCGGCGGGCCGGCGGTGAAGCCTCGCCGCGGATAGAGCGCTCGACCTCGACGAAGAACACTCACGACTTCTCCTTCTCGAGCTCCCCGTCGGGTGTCTCTTGCAGGTCCCGTTCGGCTTCGGCGACGGCCTGTTCCCACTCGTCGGCACCCACCGTGCGGAGCTCCGCGAGCAGCTCGTCCTCGTTCACTCTCACTCCCCCGCCGTGGGTCGCCCAGTGGGCCAGGAGACGCAGGATTCCGAACGTGGGTGGCCCCAGGATGTCGACCGATGCGCGGAGGCCATCGAGGGCCTCCAGCAGCTCGTCAGCCCGGCTTCCCGGGACGCCCTCTCGCTCGCGGATCGCGTCGCGCGCGATCGCCAGGAGGCGGCCGGCCGCGCGGGATCGGCTGGCGCCGTGCGCCTCGGCGTAGGCGTCGATCTCGCGGCGGAGGGCGGGGTCGACCTTGAGGCTGAGGGGATAGAGTCGGCTCGACTCCCGCCTGGCCGCGTCGTTCGGCTGCCGCTCCGCGGGCGGTTCGTGGCCCGCTGTCGCGGTCTTCGGGGCGATGAGACGGGAGCTCAAGCGACCTCCGGAAGAAGTGACCGGAGGCGTGGCTCGGCCCTGGTTCGGCAACACGCCAACGCGTCAATCGGGCGATTCCAAGCCCGCCGATGCGCTCCTTGGAGCCGAATGCCGGGCCTTTCGCTGCTCCGTTTCGAGGCGGAAAGGCCGCCGTCTGCCCAGCCGTGCGAGGCTTCCCGGTATACCGGACCGGCTACAGGTAAGTCCTTCGTACACCGCGGAGTGGACACGGAGCGGAAGGCCGGGTCTACCGGCTTTATCTTGCAGTTTGGGAAACCGGGGGCGAGGTTGCGGTTCGGACGCATCGGAGGGGCTCCTACGAAAGGGTGAGAGGAGAGAGTCCGCCGGGGATGGCGGAGAGGGCGGGCGTGGAGACTGCTGTATTACGTGATGGCGCCGGCGAGGCGGGGCGGATTCCGCCGACGACGTGCGTCCGGTCGGTCTTGCCGCCGAGGTACTTGGCGTACCGGTCCACTGGCCGGAGGAGCGCGGCGGAAAGGCGAAGGCTGACGGTCTCGTGCTCGACCACGGCCTTGGCCTGGATGCGACGGTGGAGCTTCACGGGCCTCCTTCCTCGAAGCCTTGTGCTTCGGCTCGCTGGCCAAGGACAGGGCAAGGCGTGTGCCGTTCGCGCGCACGCCCGGTCCGGCCCGGGGCGTGAGCTCCTGAAAGGGCTTACGGCCAGGCGCGTGCCGGGCGCGGAGGCGGGTCCTCTCAGGAATGAGACGGCGTGGGGGGCGTTCTCGCGATCACTGAAATGGACCTCGACGGCCCTTCTCCTCCGGGACCTTTGGTCGCACATGCGACGTTCGAGCACCCGGCGCCTCGGCTCGTCGTCTCGGGGGTTGGCTATGACGGCTTCCTTCCTCCTCCCCCCGGCTCGCAATGCCGTCCGGGGGGAGGAGAAGGAGCTGAGAGAAGCCGGCCGAAGGCCCGCCCTTGTCCGTGGCGACGACGGGGACGAGGCGGGAGCACGCGTGACAGCCGGAGCGAAGCTCCGGGAACCCCGAAGGGGCTGGCGCGCGCGCGCAGCGACTCGGCCCCCAAAGGAGCCCAGCGGGTGGCTTCGAAGGGTTCGGGGCGGGCGCCCTCCCATGGATGTCGAGGCCTTCGGGATCCCGTTCCGGACCCGATGCGACGTGCGCAGGTGCTACGGTCGGGCCGATCGGGGGATCGGAGGGCCTGATGATCGGCCGCGTTCGGGCTTGGACTGGGCCGCGCTCGCGTGAGCAGACCCCCCTGGAGGCCCTCACGCCTCCCCCGTTCCCGACATCTCCCCAACCAGCCGGGCCCGCAGTGACCCGAGGGCCCAACCGTCCTGCGTCCTCGGCCGGGCGCGCGACGGCAGGCCTGTTGATCGATCGCATGGGCGCGGTCGTCCGGACGCTGCACCACAGCCGTCGAACCGAGCGCGCCTACGTCTACTGGGTGAGACGCTTCCTCACCCACTACGGCCACCGGGACCCGGCGGGAATGGGAGCGGGAGAGATCCGGGCCTACCTCTCCCACCTCGCCGTCAACGAGAGGGTGAGCGCCTCGACTCAGAACCAGGCGCTGTGCGCCCTGGTCTTCCTTTACGGGCGCGTGCTGGGTCTCGACCTGGAGAGCCTCGAGGACATCGAATGGGCCAAGGCCCCGAAGCGGCTCCCCGTGGTCCTCACCCGGGGAGAGGTCAGGTCGCTTCTCGATGCCATGAACGGAGTCTCCCAACTCGTCTGCCGGATCCTCTACGGGGGAGGGCTGCGGCTCGTCGAAGGCCTGTCCCTACGGGTCAAGGACATCGACTTCGAGAGGAACGAGCTCACCATCCGGGATGGCAAGGGCGCAAAGGACCGCGTGAGCGTCCTGCCGACCTCGAGCCGGCACGACCTCCAGGAGCACCTGCAGCGCGTCCGCCGGCTCCACGAAGAAGACCTCGGACGCGGCCAGGGCCGCGCGTCGCTGCCCTTCGCCCTCGCCCACAAGTACCGAAACGCGGATCGGGAATGGGCCTGGCAGTACGCGTTCCCCGCGTCGTCTCACTACACCGACCCTCACACCGGACTCCAGCACCGACACCACCTCCACGAGACCGTGGTGCAGAAGGCCATGGCGGAGGCCCTGCGGAGATCCGGCCTGACGAAGCCGGCCACCCCCCACACGCTACGACACTCGTTCGCGACGCACCTGCTCGACTCCGGCTACGACATCCGGACGGTCCAGGAGCTCCTGGGCCACTCCGACGTCCAAACGACCATGATCTACACCCACGTCCTCAATCGAGGTGGCCGGGGTGTCCGCTCGCCGGCGGACGCCCTCTGAGGGACGTCGTGCACCCTGCCCCCCCGAGTCCGCCGTTCTGAACCGGTCTGCACATGACCACTCGCGCCGAGGACGGGCAGCCTCAATGCCGGGGCAACACGTTGAGCCGGCTGCCCTGCGGCCCCCGACCTCGAACGAAGCCCCCAACATGAACAGGTCTGGACATCGCGGGTATGATTCCGCTGTACGGACCTGTTCACTTACTTGTTGAACTAAACCGCTACGCGGTGGAGGTCTCGTAGGCGCGCCTTCTTGTGCGTTCTACCCTTCTCGTGGATCGAGGGATCCACGAAGGAGGGGTCGCCATGGGAGTGATGCGTGAGGCGATGCAGCGCGAGATGGCGCTGCGTGGGTTTTCTCCGAGAACACAGAAGACGTACATCGGCTGGATGCTACGGCTCGTTCGGCACGCGCGCGTGTCTGCCGATCAGATAAGCGAAGGGCAGGTTCGCGAATACCTATCGTTGCAGAGCGAGCGAGGGCTGTCGGCCTCAACGATCAACCAGGCGATCGGCGCGCTGCGGTTCTTCTTTCACGGGGTACTGCGTCGGGACTGGGATCTGGAGATCCAGTACCAGCGGGCGCCGCAGCGGGTGCCGGTAACGCTGAGCGGCGAGGAGGTGGCTCGGCTGCTGGCTGCGGTTCCCAATTTGCGGGACCGAGCGATGATGGAAGTCGCGTACGCGGCTGGTCTGCGCTTGAACGAAGTGCTTCACTTGAAGCTGACGGACATTGACAGCGGTCGCATGGTTTTGCGGGTGGATCAGGGCAAGGGGAAGAAGGACCGCAACGTGATGCTGAGCCCGGCGCTCTTGGAGACGCTGCGGGCCTATTGGAAGGAGTCGCACCCTCGGGTGTGGCTTTTTCCGGGCCACGGCGGGCACCGACCTCTGCACCCGACGCTGATCCAGCGGTCTTTCAAGCAGGCGAAACGAGAGGCGCGCATCACGAAGCCTGTCTCCTTTCACTCTTTGCGCCATAGCTTTGCGACGCATCTGCTGGAGTCTGGCGTTAACGTGCGGACGATCCAGGCTCTGCTTGGTCATCGGAGCCTGGGCACAACACAGCGCTACATGCACGTCGCGGGTGATTACTTGCGGGAGACGCGCAGCCCACTGGATCGGCTGAGGCAGGTGTCGCCGCGATAGGCGTATGGCGGCCTCATTGGGCCGCCCGCTGGAGCTGGCGCAGATCTTCAGAGCGCACGCCCCTCCACTTGAGCAGCTGGGGTGTGACCGCCGCCGGGTGGTCCAGGACGTCATGCGGTGTCGAACGTCGCTTCTGGGCGGCCATCTTCAGGTGTGCGACCACTGCGGCCGAGAACAACCCTTCTACAACTCCTGCCGGAATCGCCATTGCCCAAAGTGCCAGAGCCTGGAGCAGGCACGCTGGGTGGAGGCCCAGTCACGCAGTCTCCTCCCCGTGTCCTACTTCCACGTGGTCTTCACGGTGCCGCCGGCTTTGCATCCCTTCTTTCTCGCGGAAAGGCGCGGCAGCTACTCGCTGCTTTTCGAGGCAGCCATAGCCGCCCTCCATGCCGTGTGCCAGCGCCGTCTGGGAGCGACTCCGGGCACGATCGCAGTGCTTCACACCTGGTCCCAGACTCTCGGCTTTCATCCACACGTCCATTGCATCGTGACGGGTGGTGGTCTGAGCATTGCTCGCGATCGATGGATCGCAGCCCGTCCCGGCTTCCTCGTACCGGTGCGCGTACTGTCCAGGGTTTTTCGGGGCAAGCTACTCGAGCGCTTCAACCAGGCGCTCGTCACTCGGTCCGCCGCCCTCGGTTCCTCATTCGGGCGTCGCCTGCTTCGGCAAGCTGCGGCCAAGAACTGGGTCGTCTACAGCAAGGCTCCCATGGCGGGCCCGGCCCAGGTGCTGCGCTACCTCGGCCGCTACACCCACCGCATCGCCATCGGAAACGAGCGCCTGGTAGATCTCCAAAACGGTCTCGTGACCTTCCGTTATCGTGACCGGCGGCGTGGCAACGAAAAGAAACTCCTCACCCTCGACGCGCTCGACTTCGTCCGGCGTTTCCTCCAGCACGTGCTGCCACACGGGTTCGTCCGAGTCCGCCACTTCGGGCTGCAAGCCAACGCCTGTCGCACGCGGCTCGTCCCCCAAGCCAGGCAGCTCCTGGGCGCGCCCGCTGATCCCACCCCAAACCCCGACCCGCGCGAATCCTGGCAGGCGCTGTTCCTGCGTTTGACCGGACGCGATCCGATGCGCTGCCCCTACTGCCAACAGGGCACCCTCCGCCTGCTCACCTCGGCGATCGCGCCTCTCCCGCCTGGCAGAGGCCCATGAACGCACGCTCGCCTCACCAGATCGCCGCCGTCGCACTCCTTCCACACTCAGCGTCTGCCCGCGCACAACACCTCCGCCGCTCCCCCTCCCGACTCCGACGGCTCTCTCTCAGTCCGCTGCCCGCGCCGCCCGCATCGGCCCTTTCCCAATCGCAAGAAGCCCGTCCCTCCACACGCGCCGTCCCTCGGCCGCACCCACACCCAGGCGTAGAATCCCCATACGCGGTGGAACCCGCGGCTTAGTCCAACAGGCTGTTTCCGCAGGCGCCCCAAACTCCTCGCGGACAACACGACCACTCCGAACGCGCCTACGGAAACAACCTTATCTGTTCGACCGACCTCGGGGTGGACGCCGGGGCGACCACAGCGTATTCTCAGATTGAGGATTCCGGCATGCGAAGCTTCAACTTCGTCGTTGAGCGCGATCCCGACACCGGGCTGTTCGTCGGCCATGTTCCTGGTTGGCCCGGCGCCCACAGCCAGGGCGCGAGCTTGGACGAGCTTCAGCACAATCTTCAGGAAGTGGTGAGCATGCTTCTTGAAGATGGCGAGCCAAGGCTCGAGTCGGAATTCGTTGGGGTGCAGACCATCAAGGTCGCATAGTGGGCAACCTGCCCACGCTCAAGCCTCGGGAGGTGGTTGCCCTCCTCGAGGGGCTCGGCTTCGCTGAGGTTCGGCAGCGAGGTTCCCACAAGCAGTATCGGCATGCTGACGGTCGCGGAACGACCGTACCCTTTCACGTCGGGCGAGACATCTCTCCCACGTTGCTGCGCAAGATTGCCAAGGACATTGGCCTCACCGCCGAGCAGCTCCTGGGGCGTGCGTAGGGGGCGGTCGAACAAGCGGATGCAGCTGACGAAGCTCAGGGCGGCACCCGTACGGCGAGCTGAGGTGCCGCCCTGTGCCCCCGCCGGCAGGATGGACGGGGGCACCGCTTCGCAGCTGATCCGCAGTGTTCGGCGGACCTCGAGGTGGGAGAGGAGCGGCATGGTGAGCTTTCGGGCGGCAGTCGGGCTGGTCTTGTTGGCGTGCATGCTGGTCTCGGTGAGCAACGCGCGAGCAGAGGATGGCGAGAAGTGCCAAGCCGGCTTCTACCTTGTCGCAGCGGAGGCAGAGAGCGCAGCTGCACTTCCTGCCGCAAGCGGCGAGCAACGGGTCGTGCGCTACGACTACAAGTACCTGCGGGATACCGAGCGTGCGCAGCCCCTGTACCTGCTCCTGCCGAAGACCGCTGACGTGCCGCTCGTGCTGGCCAGGGCACCAGAGCTGCAGGAGAAGGGCGAGAACGGGTTCCCCGAGTTGCGGCTGGAGCTGACTCCCGAGGCTGCGAGCAAGCTCGAGAAGCTGACACGGGAGCACCTTGGCGGGAGGGTGGCGTTCGTGATCGACGGGGAGCCCGTGACGCTTCATAAGATCCGAAGCGTCATCACCGGAGGGCAGTTCCGGCTCTCAAGGTGCACCGACACCGCGTGCCAGTACATCTACGGACGCCTTGTGGGGAAGCCGTAGGGGCCGCCGAACAAGCGGATGCAGCTGACGAAGCTCAGGGCGGCACCCGTACTGCAAGCTGAGGTGCCGCCCTGTGCCCCCGCCGGCCAGACGGACGGGGGCACCGCTTCGCAGCTGATCCGCGGTGTTAGGCGCCTCGATCGGGGGGCGTGGCAGTGCAGTACGGCAGTCGGACTGGCGGAATGACACACGCGGCCTGGCGGATCCTCGTATCTTGCCTCATGGTCAGCGCAACCGGATGCGGTCGCGGCGGTCCCGCGGATGCTGACCGCACAGTGGCTTGGCGCCTTGGCATCGTGTCGCAATCGACCTTCGGCGCACGCATCTGGCTGGACGGGGAAGCTGTCTACTCCCAGACAAGCCCCGCCACGCAAGGGCATCAGGTCGATGTTGAGCGACCCTATCGTCCGGGCGAGCGTCTCGTCGAATTCGAAATCCTGGTTGCCGACTCGAATCCGAGTACCTCCACCGCGGCTTGGACGGTCCAGGTGAAGCCAACCGGCCCCTTCTTCACGGCCGACGGAGTTCCGATCGTACTCAGCGTGGGCCAGCGACTGACCATACGAGTCCCGCTGTAGGATGTACGCAATAGGGGAGGCGGCGCCTAACAAGCGGATGCAGCTGACGAAGCCGACGCGAGCGATGGAGCTTCGCAGCTGATCCGCAGTGTTGGACAGACCGAGGAGCGACGGGAGGGAACGGCAATGCCTGAGCAGCTGAGCAAGCTCGAGCAACTCACCCTGGTTCTCTTGCACCAGACCGCATTCGAAGAGCGCGGTGACCTCCGGTCGTGGAAAGGGTACGACTGGCAGCTCATGAATCGGCTGCACGAGAACGGCCTAATCACCAATCCCGTCGGTAAGGCGAAGTCGGTGTATCTGACTGACGAGGGGCGACGCCAAGCCGAGGTATTGGCGGCAGAGTACCTTGGTGCGACGGTGGCGGGTCCCCAGGCCAAGGCCTCCGTGTGCGAGTGTGGCTGTGGGGAGCCAGTTCCTGCCGGAGGGTTCCGGTCGGGACACGATCAGAAGCTACGTGTCTCACTGGAGTCGCGTGTGGGTGGCCTCCGGGCGCTTCGCGAGCTGATCGAGGCGGCGGAGACCTACGCGCACGGCCAATCGACGACCGAGGAGCTCACAGTCCGGCTTCGGGCGTTGTTCGGAGGAAGGGAATAGCCGTCCAACAAGGGGATGAAGCTGACAAGGCCTGAGCATATTGGAGCCTTGCAGCTGATCCGCAGTGTTGGGCGGACCTCGGGAGAGTCGCATACGAAGGCCACTTTCTGACGGGCGTATCATCGGAGCCGGGCAGGCGATACGAGAAGCCGCATGACAATCGCAATTGTCCTTTCGGTCTTGATCGTAACGCTTGTCGCGTGGTACGTCGCTCGGGAATGGGGGAGGCCGCTCGGCACTGACCTGCCGCCGTTTCACGACTTGGACGCAAGACGGACGAGGAACGACGGAGGACGCGCTCCGAGGCCGGGGACCAACGAGGCAGCGTCGCCGCGCCAGCCGGAGGCGATAGGGGCGGAACATGGCGGGGCAACCCCGGCGTCGTGTGCGTCTGAGAGCGAACGGGGCGGACTTGCTCTCCCCTTCCCTCCCGTGCCCTCGCGGATAGGCCGCTATCGCATCGTCGACGTGACGCGGCGCTGGACGAGGGGCTGGGTCTACCGCGGACACGACGACGCCCTCGGTCTCGACGTGATGGTCAAGACACTATCCCCGGCCGTTGTGGGGGATGCCTCCGCTAGTGCTCGCTTCGCACGGGAGGCTCAGATAACGGCGAGCTTGAACCATCCCAACATCGTCAGTATCAGGGAGTTCGGTGAGCACGAGGGCGTGCTCTTCATGGTCTTGGAGCCGCTCAAGGGCAAGAGTCTCTTGGACTCCCTCAACACGAGAATCAGCCTCAGGGCCGGCCTCCCCATTCTTCAGCAGGTCCTTGACGGACTTGCTGCAATGCACGCAGCGGGCGTCATCCACCGTGATATCAAGCCTGACGGCATCCTCGTCTGCCCTGACGGCAGAGTGAAGATCACAGACCTCTGGCTAGCCAAGCTCAGTCGACCGGGCACGAAGCCTAGCTGGACTGGCCTGCTGTACGCCACGCCGTGCTATATGAGCCCGGAGCTGGTGCGCGGGGAAACCATCGACGGCCGAACGGACCTGTTCTCGCTCGGCTGCGTGCTCTACGAGATGGTCGCAGGCGAAAGGCCATTCGGAGACGCAACTAGTTCGGCGATTCTCTTCAAGATCCTCTTCGAAGAACCCGAGATGCAGCTGATCCCACGAGGACCCGAGTGGCAGCGGCTGCGCGCCGTTGTCATGCGGGCGCTACAGAAGAAACCGGAGCATCGCTACCGGGACGCACGTGCGATGTCAGCGGATCTTGGACTAGCGGTCAAGGAGCTGGGCGTCAGTGCGGACTGGACGCCGCCGCCGTCTCAGGCGCCATTCGCGTTGCGTATGCACTAGGTTCGGCGCACGGGAGTGCGACATGGGTCCCCCCCCTTTGGAAGTAGGGGGCCGCCCAACAACGCGATGAAGCTGACGAGGGGCGGTTGGAGGAGAGGTAAGTGAACGGCCGTCATCTCGACCGGCGCAGCGGGGGACTGGAGCCCCATCATGGGGTCGTGCGCCCCTCGGAGCTTATCGCGAGTGTTCGACCGACATTGAGGAGTGCGCCAGGTGACCGGTAGCCAAAGCGATTGGCCATTCGATGACCCACCCAACCTCGCGTCCTTCACCACGGCCAACGTCATCGACCGGGGCGACCCAATCCTTCTTGTCACGCACGACGACAGTGACGGCGCGTGGCAGTTCCTGTGCGGGAAGACCAACTCCCCTGAAGACGCCCGGGTGATCGGCTTGGACTGCGCCCTGAAGCTTGACCCCAGCCTCGCCGCGCTGGCGGACCTGCCACGCGGGTGGCAGGCGTGGCGTCAGGATGTAGGAAGTCCCTGGAAGCGGGGACCGTTGCCTCCGGAGTCGGGTGAGTGAGTTCGAAGAGCGTGCGGTCGAACAAGCGGATGCAGCTGACGAAGCCGGCGCAAGCGATGGAGCTTCGCAGCTGATCCGCAGTGTTCGACGGACACTACTGGGGCAAGCCCTATGCCCGTAGCGGCCGAGAGGGACGTAGCCGTTGTTCTGGTGGTCAGGGTCGAGAGCGGTCTTCCGTCCCACGCTCGTGCAATCGCCCCTGTCGATGCCGAGATCGGTGCTCGCGCAGCGCCGGCGACAGGGTTGACTGGGGCACTGCTGGCCAAGACGGCCATAGATCCCTTCTCCGCTCGATATCAATCAGGAGGCGACGCATGTTGTCGAACAAGACTTGGTTGGTCCTCGGAGTGCTTCCACTAGCCTGCGCACTCCGGGTTCATGCCCAGGAGTTGTACGAGCTTCCGCCGAATGTTCACACACATTGGTCTAGCGCTGAGAATCGTAGCGGTGACTCTGGTGGTGGTGCAGCAGCACACAGCCGCAAGCAATCACCCGCATTCGTGCTCAAAGCACGTGATGCTCATGTATTGGCCGAGGCATCTGGCAGTAGTGGCACAGTCCGAAGGGTATGGATTGGCTTCTTCGGTTGGAGACCAAAGATGCTTCGCGGAATCCGGTTCGAGTGCTACTGGGACGGCGCATCAACGCCAGCCGCAAGTGCGCCTTTGGGGGATTTCTTCGGTGTCGGACTTGGCCAGATGGTCCCGTTCCAAGCTGCTCTATTCTCCAGTCCAGAAGGCCACAGCTTCAACAGCCTCGTGCCTATGCCGTTCAAGACTGGAATGAAGATCGTCATCACTAACGACACTGATGAAGATGCAGGACCGGTATTCTACGACATCGATTATACATTGGGAGACAAGCATGGAGCGGAGATGCTCTACTTCCACGCCTATTTCAATCGAGAGAATCCAACCAGACTGCAACGGGACTACGAGATTGTGCCGAGAGTGGCGGGGAAGGGTCGCTTCCTCGGGGCCAACATCGGAGTTATCGCCAACCGGGTCAAGTACGGCAGTACGTGGTGGGGCGAGGGAGAAATCAAGATGTACATCGATGCCGAAAGCGACAGGCCGACTCTCAATGGATCTGGCACGGAGGACTATGTAGGCGCCGGCCCCGGTTTCGACCACGCTTATTCGCACCTGTATCAAGGTGCGCCAATCGTCGATGAAAACCGAGGTCGGTTCGCCTTTTATCGGTATCACGTTCAAGACCCGGTCTACTTTCGGAGGAACATTCGGGTCACAGTGCAACAGATTGGAATCATCACACCTGAGGACGTCGCTAGTATCGGGGCCCTTCCTGGGCCTTTCTACAAGGCTGAGCCAGGCATGGCGGAGATAGACAAGAGTCATGTCATGCCCTATCAGCTGTTCGAACGTGAGGATGATTGGTCGAGTTGCGCGTATTTCTATTTGGACAGACCACAGAACGGGCTGGCGAAGCTCCCAGACATGGCCGAGCGCCTGCGAGGCTTGTGACTGACCCTGCATGGGGCTCGTCTATGAGGCGCCTTCCGCGATTCTTGTGTTTCAAGACAACTCGTTGATGTTGGTCTCGAGCGGACGATCAAGGACGGGGGCCGAAACCGCGGGCCGTCGAACAACCAGTTGCAGAGGACGAGGCCTGGTGAGACCGGAGCCTCGCCGCTGAACTAGGTGTTCGGCGGCCAGTGCTAGACTCTGGCATCGTTCCCGACTTGTGACGACAGGAGGCGCATCATGCGAGAGACGACGCCGTGTCGCGACCGATCCGTCTCCGTGTTGGTGCTGTCGATGCTGCTATTGTGCTCGTCCTGTGGAAGCGGAAGCTTGCCAAAGGAGGAGACCTGCTCCCCCGGCATTGGACTCGCCCCCCCGCCCTGTCCCTGTACTTCATGGACGAACTATGTCGAGCCGACCTGTTGTTCCTGCCGGGACTGCGTTCGACTGGAACCCAATTTTGCGACGGTGCCTGCGCAAGCGGTCCTGAAGGTTGGCCAGAGATTCCAGGTTGGCTCTGGGCACGTTCGCACTCAGCCCAAGGGATGCAACGAGGGTAACTGGAACAATCTGCCGACCTGGAGTTCAACGGATCCGTCGGTCCTCAGATTCGAGTTGGCTCAGCCGGCGGACTACTCCTTGGGGCAGTTCGTCGCCTTGGCTCCCGGCGTTGCCACCGTGGCGGTGGAAGACGTCCTCACGCCATCGGGCCAACCGGAACGGGTGAGCCTTACCGCATGCTCACAGCGGGACGCGTTCGGCGGCTGTGTCGGCAGTCGTGTTCCGCTGGATGTCGTTGTCGTGCCCTAGGATGCCGAGCGAAGCCGCCCAACACCTATCAGGCCCCCGGGTGTCAAGTAGGGACACATCCGTTGTCCGTCCTTTCGAAGGACGTGGTGACGAGCGTTGACGGCAGTCACGGCGACTCTTCGTTCTCCGGCTTGGTTTCCGTATCGGTGAGAGGCGGACTCTGCCTCGGTGGACACCTCAAAACCGGCCATTAATGGACGGGTCAAAACCGGCCATTTCGGCGGCGGCCGAGACCGGTGAGTTTACTGCGTTGCCTCCTCCGTGCGCAAGTCGGTCTGGATCTTCGTGCGCCAGCTTCGTGGCCCGCACTTGAGGACGTGGGCGTGGTGGAGGAGGCGGTCGAGGAGCGCGGTGACGGCGGCGGTGTCGCCGAGGAGCTTGCCCCAGTCGTCGACGGGTCGGTTCGAGGTCAGGAGCGTCGAGGCCCGCTCGTAGCGGCGCATGATCAGCTCGAGGAGGTCCTCGGCGGCGGTGTGCGGCAGCTTGCGCATGCCGAGGTCGTCGATGATGAGCAGCGGCACGGTGGCGAGGTCGGCGAGGAAGTCCTTGCGGGTGCCGTCGAGGGTGGCGTCGGCGATCTCCTCGATGAGCGTGTGCGCCTCGCGGTAGACGACGCGGTAGCCCTGCTGGATCGCGGCGCGGCCGATGGCCTGGGCGAGATGGCTCTTGCCGGTGCCGGGCGGGCCGAGGAAGAGCGCGTCCTCGCGCTGGCCGATGAAGCGCGCCGGTGGCGAGCTCGTAGACGAGGGCGCGGTTCATCTTCTTGTTGAAATCGAAGTCGAAGCTGTCGAGCGAGCGGTCCGGGTCGCGGAAGCGCGCCTGCTTGTGCGGCGCGCGAAGAGCCGGTCCTGGCGGCGGACGAGCTCGTCGGAGACGAGCGCGGAGACGAGGTCGAGGGGCGCCATGTTCTCGGACTGGGCCTGGCGCAGCCGCGCCTCGAGGACGTCGGCCATGCCGGAGAGGCGGAGCTTGCGGAGCGCGTGATCGAGTTCGACGAGGTTCATGTCGGGTCTCCTGTCTTGCTGATCGATGAGATCGCGGTAGAGGGTGAGCTGGCGGATGAGCGGGTCGACCTGTCGCAGCGTCAGCGGGACGGGCGGTCGCCGTTCGAGGTAGCGGCGGAGGAAGCGGTAGCTGGGCGCGCCCAGCTCGAGCGCGGCTTGGCGGCGTCGTCGACGACGGCCGGCGCCGTGCTTCTTGGCGAGCGCGAGCACGCCGAGGATGCGCCGCACGCCGGGCTCGCCCTCGCTGCGGTGGATCTGCTCGCAGAGCGTGCCGATGTGCGGCCGGCGCCGTGCGGCGCGACGCAGCAGCGCCTGCGTGCGTCGCGGCGTGCGCGCCGGACGGTCGTCGTCGTCGATGCGATGGAAGCCGCGACGCGTGCGCAGGTGCTCGCGCAGGAGCTGGCCCGTCTTGCGGATCGAGCAGCGCGCACGTGCAGCTCGTCCCACTGCACCTGCACCTGCGGCCGATCCAGCCCGGCGGCGCGCCGTAGTAGGCGCGCCTCGACCTCGACGCAGCCGTCGAGGTGCACCGTGCGCTCGCCGTAGCGGTAGTAGCGAAACGGCTCGAGCGGCAGCGCGCCGCAGCGCGGGCTTCTCCTCGGCAAACATCGACGGCGACCTGCCGCTTGGTCGTGCCGTGGATGCGCGTGTCGGCCCAGCGCTCCTCCCAGCGGTCGAGGTAGGCCTGCGCCTCTTCGAGGGTCTCGAAGCGCAGCCCCTTGAGCGGCGTCCTCTGCGCGTGACCGACGCCCGACTCGACCTTGCCCTTGCGATCGGGATCGCTGACGCGACACGGCAGCGCGACGACGCCGTAGTGCGCGAGCACGTCGCGGTAGAGCGGATTGAGCGTCGGGGTCGTAGACGTCGGGCGTGAGCACGCCCTCGCGCAGGTTGTCGAGGACGACGACGCGCGGTCGCGCCGCCCAGCCGGCGAAAGGCGCGCTCGTGCAGCTCGGCCCAGATCTGCGCGCTCGACCGCCACACGAGCAGCCGCACCGACTTGCGCGAGTAGCCGAGCGTCAGCACGAAGAGCCGCGTGCGCCGGTACTTGCCCGTCTCGCGGTCGCGGACCATCGGCCCGTCGCCGTAGTCGACCTGGGCTTCCTCGCCGGGCGCGGTCGTGATCACGACGCGCGCCTCGGCCGGCGTGCTGCCACGCAGCTTCGACCACGAAGCGCCGGACGCTCGCGTAGCGGGCAGCGAAAGCCGTGGTCGATCGACCAGGTCCTGCCAGATCGCCACCGCGTTGCGCCCGCGTCGACAGCGCCTCCGCGATCACCTCGCGGTACGGCTCGCACGCACTCGCGCTCGGGGCCCGACCCGGCGGCGGATGCGCCAGACGACCCGCCAGAGTCGGTGGACACCTCCCCGGAAATGGCCGGTTTTGACGGCCCAGGGTCGGTGGACACCCCCCCGGCAAATGGCCGGTTTTGCCGGCCGACCTCGACGGACGCCCCCACCTGCGGTCTCGTCGGCGGACGGCCCCGACCACGCACCTCAGCCCGGCCGCCTTCAGGTACGCGCTCGCCGTCTCCCGGCGGACGCCCGTCTCCTCCTCGATCCGCCTCAGCGACCAGCCCAGCCGCCCCAGCGCCACGACCTGTTGTCGCTTCTCGTCGCTCAAGACGTTGCCCATCCCGGCGCAGGAACACGACTCCCGCGCCTTCGTCAACGTCTCGACCGCTACGTCCTAATGGCCGGTTTTGAGGTGTCGATTAATGGCCGGTTTTGGGTGTCCACCGAGGTCTGCACCAAACACCTATAGAGGCTCTCCCGTCGCTTCCACCGAGCGTGAGGCGTGGTGGTGTACGGGTGTGAGGGCTGTCGGCTCCCCCACGTCCTAGAAACACATCGGTTCCCTCGTGCCGTCCCATTCAAGACGGGTGCGGGCGTGAGCGCGCCGGGGCGCGCCGCCAGTATGTGCGGGGCTCGGGTGAGGGGTCCAACAAGCGTATCTGGACTCCTCCCGTCAAGTGAGAAGTGGGCGTTAGTTCATCGTCTCCTCGGGACCATGAGTCGCTGGGCGAGGAGGTGATGGCGAGAAGGACGGACTGCAAACGTATCTGCGGCCTCTTCTCTGGGCGCCCTTGGCGCACCGGGCCATGATGGAATCCGCGCACGGGGAGCCAATCGATGACACCGGCCCCGAAGGCCAGGCTTGTTGTCGGCTTGTCCCCGTGCCGGTCCGACCTGTGTCGCCATCACTTCGCTTCGCTGGGCAGCGTACGTGGGTGGGCTGAGCTGGAGAGGGTGTTGGTTCTAGGCGGCCTGGGGTTCAGGGACGATCTCGAAGTCGCGGTCGTTCTTCCAGACGGCCCAGGTGATGCGGGCGAGCTTGTTGGCGAGGGCGGCGGCGGCCTTGTTGTGTCCGACCTTGCGTTCGAGGTCGCAGGGCCCAGGAGCGCAGGCGGTCGCGGTGCTTCATGCGCTTGGCGTGCCAGAGGACCGATCGCGCCCCGTGGATGAGGAGCATACGGAGGTAGGCGTCGCCGCGCTTGGAGATCCTGCCGAGGTATCGGCGCAGGCCGCTCGAGTACTCGCGGGGTGTCAAGCCGACGAAGCTGGCCATGTGCCGGCCGGAGGGGAAGCGCGAGGGGTCGCCGATGAAGGCGTACAGGGCGGTCGCGGAGAGCAGGCCGATGCCCGGTACCGAGCGCAGGCGGGCGATGAGGGGGATCTGCCGGGCGAGGGCCTCGAGCTGCGCCTCGACGTCCTCGATGCGTGTGGAGAGCGAGGCGATCTCCTCGCACAGCGCAGCCAGACTTGGCTTGAGCGCGTCGGGCAGGCCACGGCGGTGGTCGTGGATGATCTCCCAGGCTTCGGGCAGCACGTGCCTTCGTCCCTCGGGGATGAAGAAGCCGAGCTCGCGCAGCAAGCCCCTCAGAGCGTTGATCGAGCGGACGCGATCGGCCAGCCAGCCCGAGCGCAGACGATGCAGCGTCGCGATGACCTGTTGAGTGACGGTCTTGATGGGGACGGGCCGGATCTGCTCGTTGCGGAAGGCCTCGAGCAGGGCGTCGACGTCGGTGCGGTCCGTCTTGTTCCTCACCACGTAGGGTCGGACGTACTGGGGAGGAAGAAGGACGACCACGTGGCCGAGCTCTTCGATCCGGCGAGCCCAGTGATGGGCAGAGCCGCAGGCTTCCATCACGACGGTCGCTCGAGGCAGCTGGGTGCGTATTCCGGCCCATTGTGATCGCTGATTCCGGCGGAAGGTGATCACCGATTCCGGGGATCCTGATCACGGATTCCGGGCATCGTGATCACCGATTCCGGCGATCGTGATCACTGATTCCGGGTATCCTGATCGCCGATTCCGGCGATCGTGATCAGCGGTCGGTAGCGGACTTGTTACACGCTGGGTCCTCCACGGAGGACCTGGATGGGAGCGAGCCGACTGCCGATGAGACAGCTGCGCGAGATTCTGCGACTGAAGCACGAGGGCCTGCCGCACCGGGCGATTGCCCGGGCCTGCGGGGTGGGCGTGGGGACGGTATCGGAGTACCTCCGGCGGGCGGGGAAGGCGGGCTTGGCCTGGCCGCTGCCCGCCGACCTCGAGGAGGCGGTGATCGCCGCCCGGCTGTTTCCCCGGCCCGATCCGAGCCGAGAGCGTCAGGCGCCCGACCTGGCGTGGGTCCACCAGGAGCTGAAGAAGCCCGGGGTGACGCTGCAGCTGCTGTGGGAAGAGTACCGGGGGGCGCACGCGGAGGGGTACGGCTACAGCCAGTTCTGCGAGATCTACCGCCGCTGGGCTCGGAAGCTTCGGCCTTCGATGCGGCAGCAGCACCGGGCTGGGGAGAAGACTTTCATCGACTTCTCCGGCCAGAGGCTTCACCTCGTGGACCGGCGGAGCGGGGAGGAGATCCCGCTCGAGCTGTTCGTGGCCGTTCTTGGGGCGAGTAACTACACCTACGCGGAGGCGATCCCGAGCCAGAAGCTCGGCGACTGGGTGGGCGTGCACACCCGGATGGCGGAGTACTTCGGGGGCTCGACGAAGCTGTGGGTGCCGGATCAGCTCAAGAGCGCGGTGACGAAGCCGTGCCGGTACGAGCCCGACCTCAACCGCACCTACCAGGAGCTGGCGGGTCACTACGGTGCGGTGGTGGTGCCGGCGCGGCCGGGCAAGGCCAAGGACAAGGCGAAGGTGGAGGGGACGGTGCTCATCGCGCAGCGATGGATCGTCGCCCGGCTTCGCAACCGCATCTTCTTCGAGCATGGCGAGCTGAACGAGGCGGTCGCCGGGCTGCTCGACGACCTCAATGCGCGGCCGATGCAGAAGCTCGGGGTGAGTCGGCGTGATCTTTGGGAGAAGCTCGACCGCCCAGCCCTGCTCGCGCTACCCGCCAGCCGCTACGAGCAGGCCCAGTGGAAGACCTGTCGGGTGAACATCGACTACCACGTCGACGTCGCCCGCCACCTCTACAGCGTCCCCTACCAGCTGGTCCACGAGGCGGTCGAGGCGCGCTACACCGCCTCGATCGTCGAGGTCTTCTACAAGGGTCGGCGAATTGTCTCGCACCCTCGACGCTACGACCACCAGCCCTCCACCCTGGCCGAGCACATGCCGAGCTCCCACCGGGCCCACGCCGAGTGGACACCCTCGCGGCTCATCGGCTGGGCGGAGAAGGCGGGGGCAGCCACCGGACGGGTGGTGAGCGAGATCCTCAAGAGCCGTCCCCACCCCGAGCAGGGCTACCGGGCGTGCCTGGGGCTCATGCGCCTGGGCCGCCGTTACGGAGACGACCGGCTCGAAGCTGCCTGTGCTCGGGCGGAGCGGCTGCGTTCCTACAGCTACCGCACCGTCAAGAACATCCTCGCCTCGGCGCAGGACCGCCTGCCGCTCGAGGACGAGCCAACCACTTCCGCCCCGGGGCCTTCCCACGAGAACATCCGCGGCGGCGAGTACTACGCCGCAAAGGAGGAGAGCCAGTGCTGACCCAACCGACCCTCGAGAAGCTCAACGTCATGAAGCTCACCGGCCTGGCCGAAGCCCTGCGGCAACAGCTCGGCTCCGGCGAGTACGCCCGGCTGAACTTCGAAGAACGCCTCGGCCTCCTCGTCGACGCCGAGTGGACCGCCCGCGAAGAGCGCAAGCTCGGTCGGCGACTCCGTGCGGCCAAGCTGCGGCACCCGGCGTCTCTCGAGGATGTCGACTTCAAGCACCCTCGTCACCTCGACCGCCAGCAGGTCCTCAGCCTCGGAAGCTGCGCCTGGATCCAGAACCGTCACAACCTCGTGATCACCGGACCCACCGGAATCGGCAAGTCCTACCTGGCCTGCGCCTTCGCCGAGCGAGCCTGTCGCCGCGGATACTCCGCCGTCTACGTCCGCATGCCCAGGCTCATCCACGAGCTCGCCGTCTCCCGGGGTGACGGATCCTACACTCGGCTCCTCGCTCGTCTCGCCAAGCTCGACCTGCTCGCCATCGACGACTGGCTCCTCGCCCCGCTCCGAGACGCCGAGCGGCGAGACCTGATCGAGGTCATCGAGGACCGCACCGAGCGCGCCTCCACCCTCATCGCCACCCAGGTCCCGTCCAAGGAGTGGCACGCCAGCATCGGCGACCCCAATCAAGCCGACGCCATCTGCGACCGCCTCCTCCACAACGCCCACCGCATCGACCTCAAGGGGCCGACCATACGCAACACCAAGGCCGCGCCCAAGATGCAAAGCGAGACAACTCCATGACCACCGTCGCTTCGCTCCGACCGCTCCGCGGGGGGATGCTACGGGTCGTCCCCGATTCCCTGCGTCGATCCTGGGGCATCCTGGGCCCTCCGCGGCGCTCTCGGGACCTGTGGATCCTGCCGGAGGCGTGGAAAACGCCGGCCACCCTCATCGAAGGACCACGGCCCTGCGAGGCGTTTCCCACACCTCCTTGGACGGCGCTGCGCGCCGCCCACAGGCTCCACAGGCCACCCCAGAGATCTCTCCTCAACGGCAAACGGCGTATCATCCCGGCAGTCACAGCCGCCAAGGAGGTGCCGACCTAACCGCCCACGTCGCTCCGCTCCGACCTCTTGATCACCATCGTCGGAATCAGTGATCACGATCCCCGGATTCGGCGATCACGATGAGCGGAATACGCAGCTGGGCAAAGAAGTCGAGGAAGGCGTCCCGTGGGAGCCTCTTTCGCAACGCCACGCGGCCCGGGCGGTCACTGACTGCGACCTCGAAGATCTCCTTTGCGATGTCCACGGCGGCGAGAGTATCGTTCTGCATGGATGGGCTCCTCCTTGCCTTCAACCAGCACCGACTCTGGCACATCGATGCCGATCGAGTCGGGGGAGGAGTCCATCCCATCAATGCAGCTGACGAAGCTTTCGGCGGCACCGTGGCCCGGACGGAGGTGCCGCCTCATGCCCGCGCCGGCCCGGTCGGACGCGGGCACCGCTTCGCAGCTGATCCGCGGTGTTAGCCGAACTCAGGAGCGATGATCGGCAGGATGCTAGATGAACTTGAATGACCTTCTGCGAGCGAAGAACGTCGATCCGGGTCAGGTGCTCGTGTTCCGACATAGGCCGTTCGAGCCAGAGCTGAACAAGGTGCTGCCCTGGTTGGCTGCTGAGAAACCGGATGTGTTCAATGCCTACCAGCAGACCCAAGGCGAAAAGCTCGAGGGAACCATGCAAGAACTGGTTGGCGTCGGACACGTGGCATCGTTCATTGGACGCGAACCTGGCAAGGCACTGTTTGTCGGCCTGTATGCAATCGCTGGCTCGAAAGCCCTCAACCTCGACGAGTTCTGGCAGGTGCCAGCGTTCAAGGAGATGAAGGCGTTCGGCATGAGGGGCTGGGTGCCGGAAGACGATGGTCGTCAGTCGGTCCTTTGGTTCGACCTAGTTCTCACCGGCTTCTATGCCAGCTGGAAGGGGAAGCTCGTTGTGGAGTGGCCGCCGCCAGAGCGCTCCTGGTGGCGGCGTGCTCATCGAAACGATATGCCCGTGTTGTCGGTTCTTGAGGACAGCGCCCTTGAGGCCGCAATGCCCGACTGGGGCGACATCGAACTCTCTTGGGAGCAACTCGGCATCCTGCCCAAGCCGTGGACGGTGAAGCTCTCCGAGTGGCGGGGTATCTACTACATCTTCGACACGTCAGACGGCAAAGGGTACGTTGGGTCCGCCTACGGTGACGGCAACCTCCTTGCGAGATGGCTCGGCTATGCTGCCATTGGGCACGGCGGCAACCGTCTGTTGAAGGGCCGCGATCCGCGTCACTTCCGGTTCAGCATCCTGCAACGGGTGTCGCCCGATATGGAGCCCGATGAAATCATTCGGCTGGAGTCGTCCTGGAAGGAGCGCCTCCATACGCGCCATCCGCTCGGACTGAACGACAACTAGGAATCGCGACGCCGGCTAACAAAAGGATGAAGCTGAGCGTTGAGCGTATCGGACGCTCGCAGCTTATCCCCGGTGTTAGGCCGGCAGTAGGAGGGCGAGCGATGCCAAAGGACGGCTGGGCCGCGGACCTGGGCGAAGCAAGCCCCCGAGATCTGTTACGCCTCTTCACGTCCGCGGTCGACGAACTCAGGAGGCGGCAGATCGTCCGAACCCAGAACAACCCGGTAGCAGATTACACCGAGTGGCTGGTGGCGACGGGACTGAAGTTGGAGCTGGCGGGCAACTCCAAGTCCGGCTTCGATGCGCGAGGCAGCGATGGTACTCGGTACCAGATCAAGGGCAGACGCATTGGTGCAAAGCAAAGGTCTGCTCAGATGAGCGCCCTGCGCAACCTCCAGGCACGCACTTTCGACGTTCTCATCGCTGTCATCTTCGAGCCAGACTTTGCCATTCGGCATGCGGTGAGCATTCCTCACGAGGTGGTGCTCGAGAAGTCCACGTATCAAGCGCACACCAACTCGCATATCTTCTACGTTCGGCCGTCCCTGCTCGAGGACCCACGTGTCACTGACATCAGGAGGAGCGTCGAAGCGGCCTAACAAGGGGATGAAGCAGACGAAGCCGGCGCAAGCGATGGAGCTTCGCAGCTTGTCCCCAGTGTTAGGCGCCTGATCGAAGAGGGGTGACTCTCCGGTGTGGTTCAGACTTGTCGTGCGAACCGTGGGTCTGTTTGGTGGTCTCAACTACGAGCAGCCGTACGACTACGCGAACGCATGTCGCACCTGCGGCGCCGGCTCTGAGCCGGTCGGCCCTCTCGTCGCGCAACTGTCGCGAATGGGAAGGAAGTTGCTCGACCAGACGGCTCACGACGGGCACCTCGTGGCCACCCGCGGGCTTGCGGACGCCTTAGTTGCAGGCAGCATGACCGGGCTTGAGGTGCGTCCAGTCCGGCGAGCACACGCCGCCGTTCCAGACTCGGGTTACTGCTGGCTCCGTGTCGCATTCCAGTGGCCACCGATGGCCCCGACGAGTCGTATGGTCACCGAGGATCTTTGCCCAGAATGTCGACGCACGGGGTACTTTGACCCGAGTGCCGCACCCGGCGAATGGCATTACTCACGCCCTCCCGATCATGCTGGGGACTTCGGCCACACGTGGGAGCGGTTTGGCATCTGGCGGGCCAAGGCGTGGCGGGCGGGACGCCGCGGTGTGGGCGGCGCAGGCGGTCTCATCGTGTCTGCTCGCGCCCGCACCTTGCTAGAGTCGCTCAAGGTGAGGCACTTGGAGTATGTACCTGTGTTCTTCGATGAGGCACGGCGCCTAACAAGCGAATGCAGCTGACGAAGCCCGCGCAAGCGATGGAGCTTCGCAGCTGATCCGCAGTGTCCTGCGGACAGAGGCGGAGCGAGGGAGGCTGGGCGCGCTGACGTCATGGCGGCTGACCATGACCGCGTGCGAGTGCCGAGTGGTTGACACACGTGTGGAACGTGCTTGCTTGAGGACCCGAGGTGGCGCAACCCAGCTTCACGAACCTACAGGGTCAGTATCTCGCATTCATTTGCGCGTACACTCTGATCCATCGGGAGCCGCCCGCCGAGGTCGACATGCAGCGCTTCTTCGGCGTGACTCCCCCCACGGTGCACAGCATGGTGCTCGCGCTGGCGCAGAACGGTCTACTGGAGCGGGTGCCGGGCAAGCCGCGGTCCCTCCGCGTCCTCGTTCCAGCGGAAGGGCTACCACAGCTTGTCGATCCGCTGGCTCGCGAGGGGCGGGAGGAGCCGCAGAACAACCAGATGCAGCGGACGAGGTCCGCGCCCGCCAGGAACCGCGGCGCTCGCCGCTGATCTGGGTGTTGTGCGGACCCTTGGGGAAGTGGCTCGCTCAAAGGGGGAAGTGGAATGTGTAAGTCGGCGTCAAGACTGCTCTTGGTAGGTGCCCTATCCGGTGTAGGCGCTTCGCTGGCCGAAGCGGCTGCACCCGAGACCCCGGAGGCTCTGCTGGAGGCATATGAACACGCTTGGAACGCGCATGACAGCAAGGCGTTGGCTGATCTCTTCGCTGAGGACGCAGACTTCGGGTTTGCCTCGGGTGTTCTAAGGAAGGGTCGAGCTCAGATCCAGGCAGATCACGCACAGTCCTTTGCCGCTCATTTCGGGAGTGCGACTGCCACTCGGAGGACCACTGCGCTGCGGCTCCTTCATCCCGATATTGCGATGATGCGTCATGAAGGCGTTGTTACGGGGGTCTTGGACTCGGCGGGCAACGCAGCGCCCGACCACCGTGCCCAGTGTCTCGTCGTTGCAGTCAAGATGGCGGACGGGTGGAGAATCATTTCCAAGCATTGCAACCGCCCTCGAGAGCCACAGTGACAAGGCCACCTGAATCAAAAGGCCGGGAGGGGGGCGCATGCGGGCTCTTCTAGGCGTGGCGTTTGCCATCCTCCTGGCGTTGGAGCTGGTTCTGCTGTTCCTCGTCGTTGCCGTCATCGCGAACGGGGCCGCAGTTGGGTGGAGAGACCGCCCTGTCACCACGGTCGTGCTCGGCCTCGTGCTCTTGCTGGCAGGCGTGGGTCTCTGGCGATCTCACAGGATCGGCGCCTCCGCCGGGCCTGAGCTGGCCGGACTGCATCCCGGTATCAATTTCAGCCGTGTGCCGACGTCGGGCGCCGCCGGAGCAATCTTCATGCTGCAGTTCGTCATCTGGTTCGTAGCTGCCCCCGCGGTGGGGCTGCTCTACGCAGTCCTCATCGCCGGGGGTTTGGCGCTTCTTCCAGTCGCTTGGTACCTGAATCGACGGCGGGCCGGCGGCGTTGCCAGAGTCGGGCTTGGGTCCATTCTCGGAGTGGTCGCCGCGCTGCTGTGCGCCAGCCTCGTGCCCTTCCGGCACACACCACTGGCCTGGATTCTCCCTATCGCTGTGCCCGCCGGTGTGCTCGGAGCTGGTGTCTTGATCTGGAAGCGTTCGGACGAGAAGCATCCCAGCATCGCGCCATATCAGCAGTAGACTTCAGCCAGCGTAGGAGGCGACGACGCCGAACGAGGGGATGAAGGCTGACAAGGCCAAGCATATCGGAACCTTGCTGGGCTTATGCCCAGTGTTATGCGGACTAATCGGCGAGGCGACGATACCGCGTCGGCTCCCTGCGGACTACCGTGGGTGACGCGCTGGGCTCGGAGAAGGAGGAAGGCAAGTGGCGCTCTTTGGCAGGATGCTTCTCGCAGGTATTCTGGTGCTGGTTGGGAGCCAAGCGCAGGCGGTTGATGGCTTCGTCCTAAAGACGGGACACGGTGAGCGGCTGCAGAACGGAGTCGTCGTCAAGGCGTCGCCAAAGACCGGCACGAGGGGCTCAATTCTCGTTGAGCAGACGTTTCAGCGAAACGGACAGACGCCCGTTCACATCCACGAACAGGGTGACGAGTTGTTCTACGTAGTCTCCGGGCGGGGCAAGGCGCGACTGGGCAACGCAATCCACACGATCGAGGCTGGAGATGTCGTATTCGTGCCGACTGGCGCCGTTCACCAAGTAGCCAACCTAGGGAATGATGACCCTTTGAGAGTCGTGTTCTTCATGGCTAGCCCAGAGCTGGTGGAACAGTTCCGTGCCATTCACGAGCGGGTCACTTCAGATCCAAGCCGACCAGTCACTCCTGAAGAGAAGGCGGCAATTGCCAAGCGAATCGGAGGGTACAAGCCGGTCGAGTAGCGGGCAAGGCCGGATACCGTTGCAGCGAGGCGGCATGACGGCGGGCATGGCGGGAGTGGGGTGGACGAACAGTGCGGCGTGAACCTCTAGCGTTGGCGTTAGCAGTCGCAATGCAGTCTGCCACCGCGCAGGGGGCCGGCCTTTCGTTCGGTGACGTCGCGGGTGAATACGTGGCCGGCGCGCGTGACGTCCGCTGCACGATCAAGGTCACTCGCGCCGGTAGGTACTCATTCCGGTGTGGAGATGACCAGCCACACACGGGCATCGCAGTTATCGTTGACGCCCGTAGACTCGCTATCACCGTCCCTCTGTATGGCGGACCGATCGGCGGTGACGCTGAGTTGCCTCGCGTTCACCACGATCCAGGCGAGCCGTCGTGGCCACCTTCCCTTGAGGATCCCACAGCGCCGCTGGTCGCCTCGGAGAATGCACGTCTGGAGCTAATGATTCTGACTCGGTTACGCTGGGGCGCGCGGCAATACCTCGTTCGCGACAATGCCCTCGCCGAGTTCTGCAGATCCATAGCAGACGGTACCGAACCGCGGTCGGTTGCAGCCGGGTGGGAGTTCCTGCGTGCCGGAGATCATCGGAAGAAGACGGGCAAGGGACGTCCTACTGAATGCGCCACGAGCCGGCAATAGAAGCAACGATGCCGCCGAACAAGGGGACGCTCGCAGCTTCTCCCCGGGGTGTGCGGACTCGTAGGAGAGCGATGCGTCACGGACGCGGCACGGCTAGCGAGCAGATCCTCTGCGGTGTCGAACGGGTCAGCCTCGTGCTCTGCCTCCTTCTTTGTGCATGCACGCTCTGGCGCATGAACGAAGATGCGCGACGCGCTGTCTTCTTCGCGCGTTATGAGGCCGGCGAGCGAGGCGCCACGGCCATCGACACCGAGCACCTCTTGCTTGGCGTCGTTCGCTCGGACCCTGGGCTCGCTCGCGCCATTGCGGCCAAGGCTGGGTACGAGGAAGCCGCTCTTCTTCGCAGACTTGACCAACTCTCGCCCCGGAAGCCGAAGCCGGCGGTCGAAGCGGTCGAGGTGCCGTTGAGTGAGCGGTCGTCGAGGGTCCTGGGCGTGGCTCGACAACAGTTATCAGTGGAGTTGACGCCGGCAGACCTGCTGGTAGCTCTCATCAAGGTCGACGGTGTAGCCTCTCAGGTGTTGCGGGAGCTGGGTGTCACGGAAGGTATGGTCCGTGAACGTGGGTCGGCTACTACGGCGTCAGCTCATCGAGGGTAGCGCGGCGCCGCAAAAGGGGATGGCAGGGTCGGGGACCGGCGCGGTACTCCGTAGGCGCTGACTTGGCTGTGTCCGCCGTTTCCAGCTTCGTGCCCGTTTCGTCGTTGCCGTGAGCCCGTTTCCGGCCCCCGCCCGACCTTCCGTGCGTGCGGATTTCCCGTACACGGCTCTGCTGCACGCTTCACTCCAAGGGTCATGTGGCCTATCAGGCTGGAAGGGCTCTCTGTCGTGACAAGTACGTGACCCGGTAGGCCGAGACAGACCCAGGGTCCGGTTCTACGTCGCGGGCGGCTACTCCTTCTGACCGCCCGCCCGGCCGCCAGCGAGCTCAGGAGTTCAGGGTCTTGAGGTACGCCACACTCTGGACCGTGAGGTCCCACCCCTGCTCGACGAAGTAGTTCTGCACGCCACCGGTCTTCGCCGCGGCGAACACCTTCGCCCAGTCCACGCCGTCCTTGCCGACCGCGAGCTGCGCGCCGTGGGGGCCGGCCTTGGGGTCGACGCCCTGCAGGTGCATCGAGATGAAGCGGCCGGGGTACTTCGTGAAGTAGCCGACCACGTCTCCGACTTGGGGCATCGCGCTCATCTGGTATTGGAACTTCACGTACACCGGGTCGAACCGCTCGATCAGGATCTCGTAGACGAGCTTGCCGTCGACGTGGGCGGCCTCGAAGTCCTCGTCGTGGAGAAACTGCACGATTCCGGCCTTGGCCGCGGTCTCGCCCATGCGGTTGTACTCGTCGGCGGCGCGCTTGACGACGTCCATCGTCGTCTTCCCGCCCTGGGGGCCCTCCGCGAGTGTCGCGACGCCCATCTGGGTCATGCCGATGTCCTTCGCCCAGGCGATCATCTGCGGCTGCTTCGTCCGCATCTCTTCCATCGTGAAGTGCGCGCTCGGGCACTTCAGCCCGTGGTCCTCGATGATCTTGCGGGTCTGCTTGCCGTCGGCGAGCCCGGTGAACTCGGGGTACCCCGGTGAGCACAGCTCGAGCGTGCCGACGCCGAGGGCGGCCAGGTCCTTGCACAGGCCGGCGAGGTGCCCCTTGCGGACGCGCTCGCGGTGCGGCCAAGTCTGGCTGCCGATCGGCAGGCCGAGCGGGCTGGCGTGGAGCTCGCGCGCGGCGGAGAAGATGCCGGCCGCCGCGGCTCCCGCCGCCGCCTTCTCGAAGAACGCCCTTCTGGAGAATCGCGCCATCGCTGCCTCCTGTTGCGGTCAATGATGATCCGAACCGTGCCGGATACGGAAGGGCCTGAGCCAGTCTAGACTCTGCGAATGTCCGACGCGGCGACCCGCTCACTCGGTCCACGAATGCTCGTACTGGTCGTTGGCGTCTGCGCGGCGCTCGCCGTCGCGGCGGCCGAGGAGCCCGCGCCGAGCTTCCGGGTCGTCGCGTTCTACGCCGACAAGGTCGAGGAGGCGCACCTGAGCTTCGTACGCGAGGCCAATCGCTGGTTCGGGGACCTTGCCCGACGGGACGGCTTCCGCTACGAGGCGACCGCTGACTGGACCCGGTTCGAGCCCGGGTTCCTCGCGCAGTGCCAGGTCGTGCTGTTCCTGGACGCGCGGCCCGAGGCCCCCGCGCATCGTGAGGCCTTCCGGCGGTACATGGAGGGCGGCGGCGGCTGGATGGGGTTCCACTTCGCGGCCTTCGCGCTGACGCCGTCGGACTTCCCGCAGGACTGGGATTGGTACCACGACGAGTTTCTGGGCTCGGGGTCATACCGGAGCAACGCCTGGCGCCCGACGAGTGCGGTACTGCGCGTCGAGGCGCCGCGGCACCCCGCGCTCCGCGGCTTCCCGGCGACGTTCGTCGCCGCGCCCAATGAGTGGTACCGGTGGGAGAAGGACCTGCGCCAGAACCCCGCCATCGAGATCCTGCTCGCGATCGACCCGGCGAGCTTCCCGCTCGGCACTGGTCCGAAACCCCACGAGATCTGGCACGAGGGCTACTACCCGGTCGTGTGGACCAACCGCAGCTACCGCATGGCCTACCTGAACATGGGCCACGACGACCTCGGCGACGACGGCCGTCCGGTGTCCTCGTCCTTCTCCAGCGCGGAGCAGAACCGGCTGGTTCGGCAGCTTCTGTACTGGGTCGCCGGCCGCGAGCTGCCGCGCAGCTGACCTCGACCGTGGCCGAGAACCCGACGGACTTCGCCGCCGATCTCCGGAGGTTCGTCTGGCGACAGTGAAGCGAGGCGCTCGCGGGCCCAGCGCTCGAGACCGGGCATGCCCAGCGCGGCGTACGTCCTGGCCCCCTCCTCCAGGAGGGCGCAGGCCCGGTCGCCGGCACCGGCGCCGTCGCGGCCGAGGAGCATCTCCGCGTACCACGTCCGGGCCTGAGGCTCGGCACACGGCAGCGGAATGCCGGCCGCCTGCGTCATCGCCGCCTCGAAGTGCTCCTTAGCGCGGGGCCACTCGTGGGCGACCGCGGCGGTGATGCCCGCGTAGATGCGGGCACCTGGATGCCACGGAGGGAGACGACGGCCTCGGCAAGGGCCTCCGCTCCCGGACGAAAACGTGACGACGGTCGGGAACAGAGGAGTCAGGAGTCCACTGGACGATGAGCCGTAAGCGCGCCGGACGCTACGCGGCCTCGGGTCGGACTCGTTGCAGGGCAATGGAGCAGATTCATGAGCGACGGGTTCTCAGCCGCAAGCGGGACCGATACAATGCCTTCGGGTGCCAGGGCTTTC
Source organism: uncultured Acidobacteriota bacterium (assembly GCA_963697835.1). Taxonomy (GTDB): domain Bacteria; phylum Acidobacteriota; class Vicinamibacteria; order Fen-336; family Fen-336; genus DATBSL01. Next base: position 64,395 of record CAVOPG010000008.1, read on the forward strand.
GGTTCGCCATGCCGCTTAGGAGAGGTGGCAGCCGCGTCCCGCGAGCCTCGGAGGCTACGATTGGCTAGTCTTACTGACTAAGTGTTGTGCAGACCAGAGCGGGACTGGACACGCGGGTCACTGCACCATCACAGGGAGGGTCCGTGACTTCTCCGGGTAGAAGAAAGCAGGCGGGACTCCTCTTTCTGAGTGCTTGCAGCGCAGTCTCTTTGCCTGCGGAGAGCGAGACTGCCGGCGGCGGAGAGAAAGCCCAACATCGTTTTGATTCTCGCGGACAACGTCGGCTATGGAGAGTTGGGCGTCTATGGCGGCGGGATTCTGCGCGGCGCTCCCACGCCTCGCATCGACCGGCTCGCCAGCGAAGGAATGCGCCTGCTCAACTTCAACGTCGAGGCTCAGTGCACCCCCTCCCGCTCCGCGCTGATGACGGGCCGCTTCTCGATCCGGTCCGGGACCTACCAGGTCCCGAGCGGGGGCGCCCCGGAAGGGCTGACACAGTGGGAGATCACCATCGCGGAGCTGCTTGTCGGCGCGGGGCTATGCCACGGGCACGTGGGGCAAGTGGCATCTCGGCAGTACCGAGGAACGCTTGCCTACGCATCAGGGCTTCGACGAGTGGTACGGGATCCCGCGTAGCTACACCGAGGCCATGTGGCCGTCCCTGAACGAGACGAACGGCATATGGCCTTCGGTCGGCACGAGACAGGGCTGGAACGCGGACCTCGTTCAGCCTGAACCCGTCTACGAGGCACGCAAGGGCGAGAAAGCCCGAGCAGGTCGCGCAACTCGACCTGGAGCGTCACCGAAGAATGGATGCGGAGATCACGACCCGTGCCGTCGAGTTCATCAGGCGACAGGCGAGCTCAGGCAAGCCCTTCTTCGCCTACGTGTCGCTCAGGCTGCTTGCACATGCCCACGCTCGCCGAATCCGGAGTTCGCCGGCAAGACAGGCAACGGAGATTGGGCCGATTGCCTCACCGAGCTGGACCATCGCACCGGCCAGATCCTGGACGCGATCCAGGACAGCGGGAATCGAAGACGACACGCTCGTCATCTTTGCCAGCGACAACGGCCCGGAGGGGACGCATCCCTGGGAAGGCGACAGCGGACCGTGGCGGGGTACGTACTTCACGGCGATGGAAGCCTCGCTTCGCGCGCCGTTCATCATCCGCTGGCCGGGCCGAGTGCCTGCGGGGAGCATCAGCAACGAGATCGTGCACATCGTGGATCTGTACACGACGCTTGCCCGCGTCGGCGGCGCCGATGTCCCGAAGGATCGCCCGATCGACGGCGTAGACCAGTTGGACTTCTTCCTGGGCAAGCAGGCGACCTCCAATCGCGAAGGGTTCCCCGCGTACGTGGCGGACCGGCTGTCCGCTGTCAAATGGCGGAACTGGAAGATGCACCTGATCAAGCAGGAGCATGAGGTACGACCCGCCGCAGAAGCTCCCGCTGCCGAGGATCATCAACCTCCTCACCGACCTGAAGGAAGAGCGCGACGTGCTGCACGTCCAGCAGCTGGGTCACGTACCCGATGATGAGGATCCTCCGCGAGTTCGAGGCCAGTTTGGAAGCGCATCCCCCGATCAAGGTTGGCACGCCGGATCCCTACGTCCCGCCGGCGTCGGCCGACCACCGCGACTAGCGGCGCGAAGCCTTTATGGGAAATGGGGGCTGCCCAACAATGGGTTGAAGCGGACGAGGCCGTCGCAAACGATGGGGCTTCGCCGCTTAACCCAGTGTTAGGCGGACCCATAACCCGACTCTTCGCCCGAGGAACAACGCCCGACTCTAGTTCCTCCGTGATAGCCTCCCCGACGGGGCACTGTGGTTGACATTACAGGCAAGGGAACATCGCATGAGTGAAGGGAAAGTGTGGCTCATCACCGGCGCAGGCCGGGGTTTCGGTGTGGACCTCGCCAAGGCAGCCTTAGCCGACGGGCACGCGGTTGTCGCGACCGGGCGCGATGCGGCGAAGGTTGCGGCGGCGCTTGGCTCCAACGACAACCTGTTGGCCACCACACTCGATGTCACCCGCCCTGAAGACTCCCGGGCAACGGTCGAGGCCGCAGTCGCACGTTTTGGCCGGATCGACGTCCTCGTCAACAACGCGGGAAACTTCTACGCCGGTTTCTTCGAGGAACTCAGCCCCGAAGAGGTTCGCAATCAGATCGAGACGCTGCTATTTGGCCCAATGAACGTTGCGCGAGCCGTCCTGCCCGTGATGCGTAAGCAGCGTTCTGGCCTGCTGCTTACTATCTCGTCCACTGCAGGCATTGCCGGCCAACTCTTCTGCACGGCGTATGCCGCCGCGAAGTTCGGGATCGAAGGATGGATGGAGTCGATCACGCCCGAGATCGCTCCTTTCGGCATCCGAACGATGCTAGTCGAGCCTGGCTTCTTCCGCACCGAACTCCTCTCGAAAGGCTCAACCACCTACGCCGCTCCATCCATTGCCGACTATGCCGAGCGTACGAAGGAGATCGTAGCAGCCTGGACAGGCATGGATGGCAGGCAGGGTGGTGACCCCGCGAAGCTCGCCAACGCTCTATTGAAGCTCGTCGAACTGGAGGAGCCACCATTCCGTTTCCCAGGGGGCGCCGACGCCGTGCAGACTTTCGAGGCTAAGGCCACCGCGCTGCTCACTCAGGCTCACGCCCACCGCGAGCTCTCCACGTCCCTCGCACTCAACGAAGCATGACGGCGAACCAATCGGCCGAGCGAGCGCCGGGGCGCGCTGGAGCAAGGGCCGCCTAACAGCGAGATGAAGCTGACGAGGTCCGATGGCTTACGGACGGCGGCCCTCGCAGCCTATCTCGGTGTTAGGCTGCTTGGATATGGAGCAGATGATCATCAGACGTTGGCGGCTCGCAGTTGCTCTTTGCGTGGTGGGTACCCTCCCGACCCAGGCCCAGTCAGCGGGCTCCCGGGACGAAGCTTCGATCAAAGCACAGCTCACGGCGTACGCCGACGCCAGCCAGCGGGGAGACGGACATGCTCGAGCGTTGTTCTACACGGAAGACGCCGAAGTGTGGCTCTCGACAACACGCACACTGTCGCGAGGACGTGCGGCCGTAGGGAAGGAGCTAGATCGCCCTCCCGATCCGAATCGTCGATTTCGTCTCGAAATCGAGAACATCAGCTTTCTCAGCGCGGCCGTAGCTCTTGTCGACGCGCAGTACTACGGCTCTTCACCCGACCCGACTGGTCATGCCTTTTACGTCATGGTCAAACAGGACACCAAGTGGTTGATCCGAGCGGCTCGAACCGCGCGTTTCGTGCCGGCACCAAGATAGACGCAGCCTAACAAGCGCATGAAGCTGACGACGCCTCTCGGCGCTGCCCGGCGTAGGATGAAGGCAACGCCTCGCGCTCGCCCTTCGGCGAGGTCCGGCGCCGCAGCTTATGCGCGGTGTTCGGCAGACCCGGAGTCATCCCAGCCAAGGACGGGTGCCCAGCCTGACCGACGCGGTCTTCGAAGTCGGGGCCGGCCCTCTCCTCGTCGGGCGCACCGACTACTGCGTGAGGCCCGCCGAGGCGAGGAGGGTCGAGGCCGTCGGGGGAACCAAGAACCGCGACGTCGAGCGGTGATCGCCCTCGCGCCGTGCGTCGTGCTCACGAACCGCGAAGAGAACACGCGCCCGAGAGTCGAGGCCCTCGCTGCGCGCGTGGCCGTCCTGTTGACGGACCCCGGGCTCCCCCGCTGACGTGCCCGGGCTCTGGCGCGAGCTGGGCGCGCTGTGCGGCCGCAGGGCCGAGGCCGAGCACGCGCGGGAGGTCGAAGAGGAGCTGGAGCGGTCGGCGGGAGCGACTTCGCCATCTCGCCGCGCTTCGTGTACTGGATCTGGCGGGACCCCTGGATGGCGGCCGGGCACGACACCTACGTCTCGCGTCTGCTGACTGCGTATTCCGCTCATCATGATCACCGAATCCGGGGATCGTGATCACTGATTCCGATGATCGTGATCACGCGGTCGGAGCGGAGCGACGTTTGCGGTTAGGTCGGCACCTCCTTGGCGGCTGGGGCCGCCGGGATGATACGCCGTTTGCCGTTGGGGAGAGACCCCTGGAGTGGCCTGTGGAGCCTGTGGGCGGCGCGCAGCGCCGTCCAAGGAGGCGTGGGAAACGCCTTCGAGGGCCGCGGTCCTTCGGAGAGGGTGGCCGGCGTTTTCCACGCCTCCGGCAGGATCCACAGGTCCCGAGAGCGGCGCGGAGGGCCCAGGATGCCCCAGGATCGACGGGGGGGATCGGGGACGACCCGCAGCATCCCCCCGCGGAGCGGTCGGAGCGAAGCGACGGTGGTCATGACGTTGTCTCGCTTTGCATCTTGGGCGCGGCCTTGGTGTTGCGTATGGTCGGCCCCTTGAGCTCGATGCGGTGGGCGTTGTGGAGGAGGCGGTCGCAGATGGCGTCGGCTTGATTGGGGTCGCCGATGCTGGCGTGCCACTCCTTGGACGGGACCTGGGTGGCGATGAGGGTGGAGCCACGCTCGGTGCGGTCCTCGATGACCTCGATGAGGTCTCGCCGCTCGCCGTCTCGGAGCGGGGCGAGGAGCCAGTCGTCGATGGCGAGCAGATCGAGCTTGGCGAGGCGAGCGAGGAGCCGAGTGTAGGATCCGTCGCCTCGGGAGACGGCGAGCTCGTGGAGGAGCCTGGGCATGCGGACGTAGACGGCGGAGTAGCCGCGGCGACAGGCTCGCTCGGCGAAGGCGCAGGCGAGGTAGGACTTGCCAATTCCGGTGGGCCCGACGATCACGAGGTTGTGGCGGTTCTGGATCCAGGCGCAGCTTCCAAGGCTGAGGACCTGCTGGCGGTCGAGGTGACGAGGGTGCTTGAAGTCGACGTCCTCGAGGGACGCGGGGTGGCGAAGCTTGGCCGCGCTGAGTCGCCGGCCGAGCTTGCGCTCTTCGCGGGCGGTCCACTCGGCGTCGACGAGGAGACCGAGGCGTTCTTCGAAGCTCAGCCGGGCGTACTCATCGGAGCCGAGCTGGTGCTGGAGGGCCTGGACGAGGCCGGTGAGCTTCATGGCGTTGAGTGCTGACCGCGGCGGGATGGGCGAACGCCCTGCCCACCCGCTGCCAGCGCTACCCGCGGGTGGACCCGGCCAACGTGCCGGACGCGGCCCGCACGGTCCAACTCTTCTCCTCCGAGCCCTACCCTTTCAAGTTGCCACGCGATCTTGACGCGTTCCCCGGCCGCGCCGCGGCGGGGGACCCGGCCGATGGCGACTGGAAGGCTGGTCCGCCGCGCTCGAGGTGGACGGCCAGCTGCTCAGCTGGTACCCGTCGCTGACGGCCGCGGGCCTCCGCGTGGCCGTCGCTCTGCGCGAGTCAAGCGCCGGCCCTCCACCGTGACGCCCGGGCCGCGTCAGGGACAACGCCGCTCCGACGATACCGAAGGAAGGACACTCTCACGGCTGAGAGCGGCGGAGGGAGGACCTCTCAGCCAGGATCGGCTCCACTCCACGGGCCGAACGCTCTGAGACGTCGTGAAACGCCCCGATACCCTGTCCTCGTCCTGGTGCAGCCCTTGCAGGGTTGAGTTGCCGATGGAGCGCCCAACGGAGGACTTCCCCGCTCGGCCGAAGCCGAATAGCCGTCGCCGAACGGCAGCTCGGAATGACCTGTCTGCGAAGATCACTCTGACGGTGACCGACGTTCAGCGGTTCCTCGGCAAGAGCAAGCGCGCGTTCTATCTCCTCCGTCGTGATCCGAGGCACGAGTTCCCCACGCCATTCGTCATTCAGGGCCGGGACCACTGGCTGATGCGGGACCTGCTGGAGTGGATCGAAAGCCGCCGCCGTCCCGACGCCGTACCCGGCCGCACCGGGCTTTCGAGGGAGGATCGCTCGGCGGTTCAGGTCGCGCCGGAGGCGTAGTCAGGCCGCGCCGCCCGAGTACCCGCGGGACTCGATTGCCTGCCCGAGATCGGCGACACTGCTGCGTCATCCCGATTGGACGGCAACGACTTCGGCGGCATCCGGCTAGAACTCGTCACCAGGAGGGTCAGGGTTTCCTTCTGGTCAAACCGGGGTCAAACCGGACTGCGCCCGATCTACGATCCCCTTTACATAAAGGGTGAAATACACCTCCCCGGCATGTCGATGTGGCAATGGCTGTCGACTAGCGGGAAGGATGGATCAGACACGATGCTCGCCCCCTGATCGGCATTATCCCGTCAAGCTGCCGGCGGTCGGGGCGCCAGGCCCATGCGAGGGAGGCTCCTCAGTCCACTCTCGCCGACGCGAGGGCGGGCCCCTCGTGGAACCAGCCGCGACTCGCCACGCAGAAGCGACAGACCGAGAGCATCACCGGCACTTCGACCAGAACCCCCACTACCGTGGCGAGGGCGGCGCCGGAGCCGGGGCCGTACAGGGCGATCGCCGTCGCGACCGCCAGCTCGAAGAAGTTCGAGGCACCGATGAGCGCGCCGGGAGCGGCCACTCCGTACGGGACGCGGAAGACCTTCATGAGTCCGAAGGCCAGGCCGGAGTTGAAGTACACCTGCACCAGGATCGGGATCGCGATCAGCACCACATGGAACGCGCGGGTCGTGATGTTCTCCGCCTGAAAAGCAAAGATCGCCAACAAGGTCAGCAGGAGAGCGATCACGGTCACCGGCTGGAAGACCGGCAGGAAGCGCTCCGCGAACCAGGCGGCGCCGCGGTGCCGGATCAGGACGCTGCGGCTGATGGAGCCCGCCGCGAGCGGGATCACCACGAATATGAGAACCGAGTAGAGGAGGACCGCGAAGGGCACCTGAAGCCCGGAAGCGCCGGCGACGAGGAACTTCACCATCGGGGCGAAGGCCACGAGCATGATCAAGTCGTTCACCGCCACCTGGACGAGGGTGTACGCAGGATCCCCGTCGGAGAGGTACGACCAGACGAAGACCATGGCCGTGCACGGCGCCGCGGCGAGGATGACGACGCCCGCGATGTACTCACTCGCCAGTTCGGGTGAGATCCAGGGAGCGAAGACGTGTCGGAAGAAGAGCCAGCCCAGAAGCGCCATCGAGAAGGGCTTCACCAGCCAGTTCACGACCAGGGTGACCGCGAGCCCTCCCGGACGCCTGCCAACACCCTTGATCGACGCGAAGTCGATTTTGAGCATCATCGGGTAGATCATCAGCCAGATCAGGATCGCGATCGGGATGTTGATGTGGCTCCCCGTGCCGAACTCCATCTCCCGCATCGCGCCGACGAGGCTTGGCGCGAGCTTCCCGACCCCGACGCCAAGGACCATGCACGCGGCCACCCAAAGGCTCAGGTAACGCTCGAAGACGTTCATGCGCGCCGTCGGTGGCCCCGTCACGTTCACTCTCTCGGAGATGCGCTCCGGCCGATCTCTCGCAGCTTCTCCTGCAGGGCCATCTTGTCCAGCGAGTCCAACGGGAGACTGACGAACAGCTTGATGCGTGCGTCCAGCTCGCGGAGCGCCCGTTGGAAGGCGCGCAGCTGCACCTCTCGAGCTCCCTCGACCGCGGCCGGATCGTCGACGCCCCAGTGGGCCGTCAGAGGCTGGCCGGGCCAGAGTGGGACACGTCTCCTTGGCGGCGTTTCCGCAAACCGTGAACACGAAGTCGAGCCTGGGTGCGCCCGGTCCCGAGAACTCGTTCCAGCTCTTGCTGCGAGCGTGCTCGATCGGGAGGTTCGAGCGCTCGAGCGTCTCGAGCGTGAGCGGATGCACCTCTCCCTTCGGTTGGCTGCCGGCACTGAAGGCCCGGAAGCGTCCGCGTCCCCAGTAGTTGAGCAGGGCCTCGGCCATGATGCTGCGGGCGGAGTTGCCGGTACAAAGGAAGAGGACGTTGTAGGGGTTCATGCGCTACTCCCGCGATGGTGAACTGGCGGGTGGACGGCTGGGCGCCGCTTGATCCCGAGCCGGTCGAGGTCGAGCTCGACACGGCACAGCTGCTCGACCGGGACGCGCCGTAGCTCGCGCAGGACGCGCGCGTCAGCCTCCACCTGCGGATCGCGCCCGATCGCCTTCCAGATCGGTTCGAGGTGGCCCACCGTCGCCGCGCCGTCCGCGAGGCGGTGGAAGACCCAGCGGGCGTCCTTTCGCTCCTCCACGAGCCCCGCGCGCTTCAGGTCGGCGAGGTGCGCCGAGACGGTCGACGCGGCGAGCTCGAGCACGGCCGTCATCTGGCAGACGCACAGCTCGCCGCCCCGCATCATCGCGACCAGCCGGAGCCGCGCGGGGTGGGCCAGCGCCTTCATGACATCGACGGTTGCGGCGAGCGGTTTCCTCATTTCGTTATCAGCCGAAGTATAGGAGTATGCAATCCGGCCCGTCAACCGGACGGGGCAGATGGCCGTCTTCCGCCGCATGCGCTACGAGATCCGCGACCGGCTGTTGCAGCGCCACCGAGGTGGGCGCGGGGCTGGACCTGGCGGCCTCGACCGCCTCGCATCACCTGAAGGAGCTGCGTCAGGCCGGGCTCGCGGCGTACGGCCTTCCCGGTCCCGGGCTCTTCGCATCCTGGCTGCACCTGCCGGCCTGGCTCGCCCTGGCTCCGCACTTCACGAGCTTCATGCTCATGAACTTCACCGGGGCCTCCACCTACACGTCCCTGTCGGGGGTTCTTCGCGAGATGCGCTTTGCGGTACCAGCGCAGGTCTCGGCCGGTGTCGTCGGCCTCGTGTTGTGGCTCACCGGCCTTTTCGTGCCCGGAATTCCGGCGCGATGAGTTACCTCGAGAGCCGTCGTCATCTTGTCGTTCGACGCGGCGCGCTGCAACGGGTGCGGCCTGTGCGTCGCCGTCTGCCCGCACGCGGTCTTCCGGCTCGAGGAAAAACGCGCCGTCCTCGCCGACCGCGGGGCGTGCATGGAGTGCGGCGCGTGCGCGAAGAACTGCGAGCCCGGCGCCATCCGGGTCCGCGCGGGCGTCGGTTGCGCGGCGGGCGTCCTGGCCGGACTCGCGGCAGGCACCGAGCCCACCTGCGGAGACTGCTCGTCCGAGTCGGTATCGACCTGCCGAAGATAGGACCGGCCTCATCGAGTCGCCGGCCGAGCCTCGCTGAGGCCTCTCACGGGCGCGTGCTTGGCTCCTCGCGCGGGTTGCGTTCCTCGAGTACGCCCGGCAGCGGGGGCCGCGGCGCTGGCTGAGCCGGATCGGCCACACGCGTGCCGGCGGGTTGGCGGGTGCCTGCCGGTTTGGCCGCAACGGCGGGCGCGCGCAGTCGACTCTCCGAGTCGACCAGGAACTGGCCCGACAGCACGATCCGCTCGCCCTCCGCCAGCCCGGACTTGATCTCGACGCGCTCGCCGGAGCGCCAGCCGGTTTCGACCTGCCGCGGCTCGAAGCGCCCCTCGCCGCGATCGACGTACACGATCGTGCGCACGCCCGAGTCGAGCACCGCCTCCGCCGGCACGACGATGCTTTCGGGGAGCACCGCCTCGAGCTCGACGTCGACGACCATCTCGGGCCGAAGCTCGAGCCGCGGGTTGTCGGCCTCCAGCCGCACCTTGAACGTGCGGGAGCCCCCGTCGAACTGCGGTGGCGCCGTGCAGACGCGCGCGTGCAGCCGCTGCCCCCCCGGGGTCGCCAGCTCGGCCTTCTGCCCAGGGTTGATGAGCGCGGCGTCCTGCGGGTACACGTCGGCCAGCACCCACACGCGGCTCAGGTCGGCAACGCGGAACAGAACGGCGAACCGCTCGAAGCGCTGTCCCACCTCGGCGTCCCGGTGCACCACGATGCCGCTCGTCGGCGACGACAGTTGAATCTCGTGCGACGGCGTGCGCGTGCGCGCCAGCTCCTGCAGCTGTGGTCCCGAGAGCCCGATCCCCTCGAGCGCCTGCGTCGCCTGAGCGATCTGGTTCTGCACGAGCGCGAGCTCCTGCGCGTCGGGAGCGCGCCCGGCGAGCCGGTCCTGCCCCTCGAGCGCGTACACGTACGCCTGCTGCGGCGACAGGATGTCGCGGCTGCCGAACACCGCGAGCGGCTGGTCGCGCTGCACCACGCTGCCGGTGGCGGCGCCCCCCTCGACGCGACGGATCCAGCCGTCGACGCCGGGGCTGACCCGGTACACACGCCCCTCCTCGGCCGCCACTCGCCCGACACAGCGCACCGCCCGACGTCCACCCGAACGCTCGGCGACGCCGGTGCGCACGCCGATGAGCTGCTGCTTGGCGGAATCGATCGTCAGCGTGCCGGCCGGCTGAGTCTCGACGTTGGCAGCGTCGTCGTACACCGGCTCGAGCTTCATCCCGCAGTCGGGTGCGACCCCCGGCATGTCGGAGCGGTAGGCCGGGTGCATCGGGTCGTGCCAGTACAGTACGGCGTGCCTGCGCGCGGGTGGCGCGCCGCCGCGGCCCGCGATCCAGCCGGCAGCGAACGAGGCCAGCGAGACGGCGGCAAACAGAGCGACCTTGCGCTTCAAGGCCACGCGTGAACTGGAGCGGATCGTGCTACCACAGCGAACCGGCCGATCGCCGACGAGCGCGCTACTTGGAGGCGACGTTGTGCGGTCGTGCCGGCCCGGTTGTGAACGCGGTGTCGAAATCGAGGTTGAAGCGCGGGTCGACCGTGAGACCGTTCCGGGTCACCTTGAGGACGTGGATCCTGTGATCGCCCTCGAAGTGGATCTTGCCGAAGTCGTCTTCGTTGAGGAAATAGTCCCCCACGACCAGTCGCTTCTCGTCGTCGGTCAGGTACACCATGTGCGGGCCGACGCCTTCGCCGAGATTGACGACCGACTTCTGCTCGAACTGGTAGCGGTTGGTGATGTCGAGCATGCCGACCTGGCCGGCCTGGAACGAGGCGAAGAACAGGCGGTCACCGGCGCGGTTGACCTGGAGCAGCTGCGTCATGCCGCCGCGCACCGGCACTTCGACGTGCGGCACGATGTTCTCGCAGTCGAACGCAATGTGGGCGGTGCCCGCGCCCGGGTCGACCACGTAGACGAAGCCGTCGAACATGCCGGCCGTGATGGCCAGCCCTTGCGGGTCGCCGGGGATCATCTTGACGTCCATCAGGCCGAGCGCCCCCGGGATCGTGATGGTGCGGACGATCTCGCGGGCGCGGAAGTCCCAGACGCGGATTGACCCCCGCAGCACCGGGTCACCGGGGACGACGTTGAGCGTGCTGTCGGGCAGGATGAAGTCGGCGGTGACCATCAAGTTGAGATCGGGCCGCGCCGAGATGCCGTGCGGGTTGAAGCCGTCGAGCGGCGGCACGGTCGGCCACTCGGTGCCGAGCGTGAAGTGGCCGAAGTGGTTGGCTACGTGACGCAGGTTGCGGTCGAACTCCGCTACGCGTCCGGGCGCATTGCCTGACGCCGAGCCCATCTGCGTGACCAGGAACCCGCCGTCGTCGAGCGGCAGGAAGTCATCGGTAATGCTCGACTCCACCGCCTTGGTCGCGAACATGAAGCGCGGATTGGCCGCGTTCGAGACGTCGAAGAAGAAGATGCCGTTCTGCCCTTTGAGCACGCTCAAGAGGCCACCGCAGGCCAGGACTGTCTTGTCGGCCGACAAATGGCAGTGATGAGCTTCGTTGCCGACATTCCCCGGCGGCGGCACCGGCACGGTCTTGATGACGCGGCCGTAGCCGCGCGAGTCCTCGTCGAAGTCGATGACCGCAAGGAAGTCGGGCGCCCGTCGCGCCTGGTCCCCGGCCCACACGTACAGGTACTTGTCCGGGCCCCGCCGGTCGTCGTCACGCCGATCCCCGTGGTCCGCCGGCGCGACGCCAGCGAAAGCCACACACAGCGCCAAGAGCCCAACCACCCTCAGATTGCGCCCCATGTGAACTCCCCTCCGCGGCAAACCAGAGGTGCCGGGGGGGCCGCCCATCGCCCCCGACACTGGTAAACGCCAGTCTTGGATTTGCCGGCTACTATGCGCGAGCCGATCGCGGGAGTCAACGCTTTTCTCCTCCGATTCTCGTGGTCGTGCCGCTTCTCCCCGCCCGGCTGCAGGCTGAGCGAACCAGTGGAAGGCGCGCTTGCCTTACGACACCGACACCTCGCGACCGCAGGTGCTCAGGGAGAACAGATCCTTGAGCCGGCGCGCCGGGGACTGCACGCGCCGGGTCTGAGGCTACCGCCGGCCCAGATCCCGCGACACGGCGTAGTGGAAGACCAGGTTGTCCGGGTAGTACTCGGCGATCTTCTCGATCCGGTCCCGGTGCAATCCGAGAGCGGTAGCCTCGTTGATGAGCTCGACCGCCTCGGCAGCTCCCGCCAGGTCGAGCCGGTCGTTGCGGCCCAGCGCGAAGAGCACGTTGGCGTTGACGACCAGGTCCACGTCGTTCGGAAAGGTGGGGAGGCTCGGGTCCCGATACGTCAGCCAGGTGAGGAAGGCACCGCTCGCCGGCGCCAGCCATGCCGGGTTCCTCCTGCGCGGCACGACTCCCAGATCGCGCCAGTCCAGGAAGAACTGATGAAACGGCACCTCGATGCCTGGACCACCGTCGAGGGTGGCGTCGTCCAGCAGTGCCGCATAGGTCGTCGCGGTGACGTCGGCATCGCTCGGGATGGCGAGCGGATTCGGGAACACGTGCAGGTTCAAGGGGACGCGCGCGCCGCCGAGGATCGGCCCGCGCAGCCAGGCGAAGAGCGCGCGCTCCACCGCGGGTCCCGGAACGCCGGGGTGCTGGTCGTAGGGCCAGAAGCCGAAAGTGCCGGCGTCGGGGGCCTCGGCGGGTGATTCGAAGCGTGAGAGGAACTCGATGGCTCGCTTTCGCATCCTTCGCGCGGTGCGGACGTCTCGCCGGCTCAAGCCCAGCAAACGCCGATTCCAGCAGAAGAACTGCGGCCAGTCACCCCGGGTAGTCGCGCGCCCACTCCTCGCCGATGATGACGAAAGGCGGCTTTTCGACCTGGCGCTCGAGCAGGAACCCGAGCGCGCGCCGAATGGGCGCCGCGCTCTCGTCGGCCGCCAGAGCTGTGGTGGCCGGCACAGCGCGCCGAGCGCGAGCGCGAAGGTCAGAGCGCGTGCGAGCGTCGCGGGTCGCGTGGCCGGCCGTGGGAGAGCTTCGCGCGTCATCTCGACCTCCGGGGAGGTTCTATCGAGGTCACGGCGACAGATCGACTACCTTCCGCCATGATTTCTCGGTGCGCTCCCACCCATCATCTTGCTCGCAGCAACGAGCTCCGGCGCGACCGACAACGTCATTCTCGTCACTTTGGTCCGCCCGGCGTCACCCGACGCGTAGGCCGAGCGCGAGCGCGTAGCGCTCCACCGCCGCCCGCGTGGCCTCCCGGTCCCGCTTCGCGACTGCTCGCCCGGCCTTCTCGTAGTGGGCCGCCACGATGCGCAGGCGGCCGCGCTTCTTGTCGGCCTTGAGGTCCACGCGCGCGACGAGGTGCTCGCCGGCCAGCACCGGCAGGCAGTAGTAGCCGTACACGCGCTGCGGCGCGGGCTTGAAGATCTCGAGCAGCGCCTCGAAGCCGAAGAGGCGGGCGACGCGCCCGCGATCCCACAGCAGCGGGTCGAAGGGCGAGAGCAGCACGCCGCGATCGGCGCGCGGGCGCGCCGCTTCGAGCCGCTCCGCCAGCTCGAGGTCGGCGGGACGGATCCATCCGGGCCTCGGCGCGTCGCCCTCCGACCGAAGCGCGCAGGCCAGCACCGCGCCCTTCTCCTGCAGCCGCTGCAGCGTCGCCACCAGCTCGCTCTTGCGGTTCTTGAGCCGCCACGTGGCAGCCAGCGTGCCCGTCGTGGCCCATCCGTGGCCGTCCAGCGCCGCGAGCAGCAGCGTCTCGAGCCCGTCGGCGGTCGACAGCGGGCGGCGCCGCAGCGGCTCGGGGATCACGCGCTCGGTCAGGTCGTACGTGCGCTGGAAGCTGGTGCGTTCGCGGATGGCCAGCTCGCCGCTCGACCACAGCGCCGACGGCGACGCGCTTCGTCACGCCCAGGTCCCACCAGCCCTTGCTGCTCCGCCCCTCCATCTCCGCCGAGCGCAGCGGCCCTCCGTCGCGGATGCGCCGCAGCAGCTCCGTCGCCACCTGCGGGTGCTTGCCGACCAGGTCGCCCCACCAGGGATGGCGGCGGAACTCGCGCCGGCGGAACTCGAACGCGGGGTACAGCGTCGAGCGGGATCCAGCTGGCCTCGTGACCCCAGTACTCGAACAGCGGCGCGCCAGGCCGCAGCAGCCTCTCGCCGACTGCCGCGTCCAGCCCCTCGAGGCGCGACAGCAGCACGATCGTGTGGCTGCGGGCGCCGGCCACGGACACGGTGTCGAGCTGCAGGTAGCCGAAGCGGCGGACCACCGCCTCGGCGGCGGCGAACGCGGTCGGCCCGCGGCCCCGCGCCCGCCGCGGCAACCCCGTCGTCTCGGGCGTGAGCAGGCCCGCCCTGGCCAGGGCCAGCCGGCGCGCCGCACGGATGCTCAGCGTTTCCACGGCCCTTGAGTGTGCAACGTCTTCACAAGACGATGAATGACTACCTCAGGAACCCGTCCTGCAGGCCCGCCGTCGACGGGGATCACGTGGCCGGTCGTCTTGCCGAGGCGCGCGCGAGACCAGCAGCAGGATCGCCTCCGCCTGGTCCTCCGGCTCGATCGGCGACCGGGTGAGCGAGCGCTCCGCGTAGAAGGCCGCGAGCTTGTCGCGCAGCTCCTCGGTCGTCTCCGACTCGCCGAACGCGATCTCGTACTTGGCGAGCGACGCGATCACCCGGTCGCGCGGGAACATGGTGCTGCCCTTGACGACGGTGGCCGGGGCCACCGCGTTGACCCGGACGAGCGGCGCCATCTCGACGGCCAGCTCGCGCACGAGGTGGTTGGCCGCCGCCTTGCTCGTGTCGTAGGCGAGGCTCCCCTTCTTCGCCACCACCGCGTTGGCGCTGGTGGTGAGCACGACGCTGGCCGGCAGGCCCTGGCGCTGGAAGATCCGGTTGGCCTCGTCGGCGACGATGTAGGCCCCGGTGACGTTGACGCCGAACGTGAGCGCCCACTGCCGGTCCTCGATGCGGCCGTCGCTGTCCGGCGGCACGAAGACGCCCGCCGTGACGACGACGGAGTCGAGCCCGCCGTAGGCCAGGAGCGCCTCCCGCAGCATCCGCGCGACGCTCTCGCGGTCGGTGATGTCGCAGGCGAGGCCGATCGCCGGGCCGCAGTTGCTGATGCCGGTCCCGGCCACGCCGATGCCCTCGCCGTGGCGGGCGACGATCTCGCCGGGCCGTCTCCGCGGCCGCCGCCGGCTCGCGGTCCACGCACACGACGTGCGCGCCCTCCTTCACCAGCCGGTGGGCGGTGGCCTTCCCGATGCCGGAGCCGGCGCCCACGACCGCGACGATCCGCCGGTCCAGCTCCTTCTCGGGCGGCAGGCGCCGGAGCTTGGCCTCCTCGAGCGACCAGTACTCGATGTCGAAGGCCTCCTGCGGGTCCATCGCCTCGTAGCGGTCGATCGCCTCCGCGCCCCGCATGACCTCGATCGCGCAGTTGTAGAACTCGGCGGTCACCCGCGACTCGCTCTTGTTCTTGCCCCAGGCGATCATCCCCAGCCCGGGGATGAGGACGACCGTCGGGTTGGGATCGCGCATCGGCGGGCGAGCCGGGCCGCTTGCAGCGCTCGTAGTAGGCCGCGTAGTCGCGCCGGTACTGCGACGAGGCCCGCCTCGAGCGTCGGCCTTCAGCGCGTCGACGTCCCGCGTCTCGGGGTTCCAGTCGACGAAGAGCGGCTTGATCTTGGTCCTCAGGAAGTGGTCGGGGCAGGACGTGCCGAGCGCGCGCGAGCCGGGGGCCGTCCACGCTGCCGACGAAGCGCAGCATCTTCGGGTCGTCCTGGACCGTGCCCACGAAGCGCCGCTCGACCGAGATCCGTCCGCGCAGCCACGGGATGATCTCGGCGATCAGGCGCCGGCGCTCGTCGTCGCGCGAGGGCCGCGTGCCTCTGCCCGCCGAACGTGCGCTCGCCCCGGTCGCGCGCCTCGATGTAGGCGGCGGCGCGGTCGATGATCTCGAGGGCGGTCTCGTAGCAGGTCTTGTCGTCGTTGCTCCACGAGCTCATGCCGTGGTGGCCGAGGAGCACGCCCTTCGCCTTCGGGTTCGTCCCGGATCAGGGACTCGATCCGGAGCCCGATGTCGAAGCCCGGGCGCTGCCAGGGGACGTAGAGGACCTCGTCCCCGTAGATCTCGCGGCAGAGCCGCTCCTGGTTCACGGACGCGGCGATCGCGATCACCGCGTTCGGATGCAGGTGATCCACGTGCCTGAAGGGGACGAACGTGTGGAGAGGCGTGTCGATCGAGCAGGCGCGCGGGTTCAGGTCGAACACGCAGTGGCGGTAGAGCTCGTACATCTCGTCCTCGACCGCCGTCTTCGGCCCGCGCTCGGGGCTGCCGAGGTAGCGCGGCTTCATCGCCCGCACCCGATCGGCGTAGAGCGACGCGAAGCCGTCGCGCTTCGCCGTCCGCAGGTCTCCGCCGGAGCCCTTCACCCAGAGCACCTCGACGCTCTCGCCGGTGAGAGGGTCCTTCTCCATCAGCTTCGACGAGGTGTTGCCGCCTCCGGTGTTCGTGAGCGTGAGGTCGGCGCCGAGGGTGTTGGACCGGTACACGAGGCGGTCCACTCCGCGGAGCTTGGCGGCCTCCTCGTCCCGCCAGAGGGACTTGACATGGCTCAACCGCCGCCCTTCAGCGCTCACTCGACCTCCCTCGCTCATCATCACGTCCTCCGACTTCCGGAGGATACCGTGCCCGGACCAGCGGTGCCGAGAAGGCGTAGTGCCCCGATTCGATCGCGAGAACGGTGCGTTCGCCCTCCCGTCGAAGCAGACGGACGCCGGGGGCCGCGTCCAGCGCCTCACCCCCTTCACCCACGCTGCGCCCGTCCGCGGCGGGCATCCACACCTCCCCCGAAGTGTTCGGCGGCAGCTCGACGTCGAGGAAGAACTTCCCTCCCTCCTCCCGCCACGCGACGGAGACCCGCCCGCGCGGGGACGCATGCGCGGCTCGAGCCCAGGTGATTCCAGGGACGGGCTGGGGCCGGATCCTCACTCGGGCGAAGCCCGGGAAGGCCGGGTCGGGGGCGAGGCCAGCCAGGTCACCGTAGAACCACTCCATGATCTGCCCGAGCATGAAGTGGTTCTGCGACGAGCGCGGGTTGGCGTCCCAGGCCTCCGTCAAGGAGGTCGCGCCACGGGCCAGCTGGTAGCCGTAGCCCGGCTTGTCGCTCTGGTGGTTCATGTCGTAGATGACGTCGGAGCGCCCTCCGTCGGCCAGCGCCCGCAAGACGTAGCGATAGCCGACGTCGCCGGCCGTGGTGCCGTTGCCATGGGCACGCACGTCCCGGACCAGCGCGTCGAGCACGCGACCACGTCGCCCCTCCGGAGCCAGGCCCAGCACGAGCGGCATCGCCTGGGCCGTCTGCGAGCCGGTTGCGTAGACCGAGGCCGCCGGGTCGAAGAACTTCCGGTTGAAGGCGGCCTTCACCCGGGAAGCGTCCTCCGCATATCGAGCCGCGTCGGCGGCCCGCCCAAGCCGGGCCGCGATGCGGCCGAGCGCCTCGACGTCCTCGTAGTAGATGGCGGTGGCGGTGAGGGCGATCGGGGTGAGCTGCGCGTAGCCGGGAGGGTTCGGGCCTATGTCGTACCAGTCCCCGAGGCCGTGGCCGACGACGTCGTCCTTCGCCCGGCTCGCGAGGTAGGCGACGTACCGCTTCATCACGTCGTAGTTCCGACGGAGCGGCGTCTCGTCGCCCGTCCACACGTAGTGCTGCCCTGCGGCGAGGATGACGGCGCTCCCCCACTCGGGGGAGTCCCGGAAGCCTCCCTCGAAGACCACGTACTCGGGGGCGATGTCCGGGACGAGCCCGTTCGGCTTGTTGCGCGTCGGCCATGTCGGCGAAGCTCTTGGCGTAGAGCCGGGTGAGGTCGGTCTCGTAACGGAGCGAGGGACCGTTCAGGTGGTACTGCTCCAGCCAGCCGAGCCTCTCGCGGTGCGGGCAGTCGGTGATGACGTGGGCGAGGTTGCTGCGCTGGGCCCAGCGTACGAGGGTGCGGACGCGGTTGAAGAGCTCGCTCGAGCACGCGAACTCGCCGGCCGGAGGCGAGTCGGAGTGCACGACGACGCTCTCGAGGCCCAGGATCTCGGGCAGCGCGGCCCCCGGCGGCGACGCGCGCTCCACCTGCAGGTAGCGGCTGCCGTGGTAGAAGAACCGCGGGAACCAGGCTTCTCCCCCGGGCCGGCCGGCGAGCGTGTAGCGCCACCACGCCTCTCCCCCGCCCACCGACTCGCGGTCCACGGAGCCGTCGGCCTTCCGCAGCTCGGCCGGAATCATCGTCACGCTCGCTCCCGCCGGGCCCCGCACCCGCAGGCGCGGCATCATGGACGCGTTCTGGCCGAAGTCGTAGACGGCCACGCCGGGCCGCAGCTCCCGCACGGCCACCGGCGCCAGCGCCTCGAAGGTCCGGAAGGGCGGCGACGCATGCGACGCCCCCCGGAGGACGCGCGACGGGGTGTCCGTGACCGTGGCCGCCGACCATGTCCCGTCGTCGAAGCCGGGCTCGTCCCACCCTCGCGGCTCGAGACGCGCGTCGTGGTCCTCGCCACCGTAGAAGTTGGAGAAGACGATGGGTCCGGCGGCGACCCGCCACTCCCCGTCCGTCCCGACGATCCTCGATGGCGCCGTCCTCGTACTCCAGCCTGATCTGGGCGATCGCCGTGAGGGGGCGGAAGGGCGAGACGAGCTTGTGGTATCGGCCTTCCTGGACGTTGTACAGGCCGCCCCCCAGCAGCAGGCCGACGACGTTCTCGCCGGGACGGAGTCGGGACGTGAGGTCGTGGGTGTCGTAGAGGGCGACCCGGTCGTAGTCGGTCCAGCCCGGCGTCAGGATGCCGTCTCCCACGCGTTGGCCGTTGGCGGTCATCTCGTATTGGCCCAGGCCGCAGACGTTCACGAGGGCTCGGCGGAGCCCCGCTCGAACCCGAAACTCGCGGCGAAGGAGCAGCGTGTCGTTCGCGCGGGGGTTCTTCCCCGGCACGCCGGGATCCGGCCGGACCCAGCGCAGGAGCCCGGGGTCGGTGATCCAGCGGCCATGCCAGTCCGCGGGCTCGAGGACGCCCATCGTCCAGGTGCCGGGCACGCTCCAGGCCGAAGGGCGATCGTCGTTGTCCCAGACCCTCACCTTCCAGAAGACCCGCTCGGCGGTGCGGAGCGGGCGCCCGCCGTAGGGCACGTGGAGCTGCTCCGCCGACTCGACCCGCCCGCTGTCCCAGACGTCCCCCCGGTCCGTCTTCAGGCTCTCCTCGGACGAGGCGACCAGCGCCTGCCAGGCCTTCTGCCGCAGCCCCCGGCGGCCGTCCCCCGCGAGCTGCCACGACAGTCGCGGCGGCGCCGAGTCCACGCCCAGCGGGTCCGCCATCCAGTCGCAGCGCAGCTCGACCGCGGTCAGGGAGCCAGGGTCTGCGGCCACGGCGCGCCCCGCCCGAACCCCCGGCGCGACGGCGAGAGCGAGCAACGCCATTCGGCCGAACGTGCCAAGGTCACCGGACTTCACTCGGTCCGGAGCGACAGGCGATGGCATCAGCAGACCCGGGCGACCTCCATGTCCAGCAGGCGGCCGAGCTTCTCGATCTTCGAGGCGACGTGCCCCACCCCCACCGCGCAGTGGTGGGCCGGGCCGTGCCCGCTCCACTCGTTCACGTAGGCCCGGGCGCCGATGGGGAACCGGTAGCGGCTGTTCGTGTTGCCGATCTCGAGGATCGGCCCCGGCACCGACTCGCCCTCGGCCACCAGCAGCTTGAGCCGGCGATCCCCCGTCTGCACCACCGAGAGCACGGTGACCGGCCCGTGCTTCACCGACATCTCGACCGAGAGACCCCGCCCCACCTTGCCGTGATAGACGCCGAGCGGCCGCACCTTGGTCTTGCCCTCGGCGATCGCGAGGTGGCCCGGGGCCGTCGTGGCCCATGAGCACCACGTCGTCGGTGAAGTCCATCGCGTAGTACTCGGTGAACGAGCCGCCCACGCCGAAGCTGTCCAGGATCTTCATGGCCTGGACGTTCTTGATCTCCATCTCGCCGGCAATCGGGATGCCGCGGGCGGTGAGCAGGCTGTTGCCGAGGATGATCGAGCTGATGGCGTCCTCGTTCTCCGGGTTGCCGGTCCCCATGTAGTAGTAGGCCATCGATCCCAGACGGTGGCTCTCCACCAGCCGGTCGAGGGCCACCGAGGTGCGCGCCGCCCGCTCGAGCTCCTCTGCCGGGCAGTCGGGCTGGACGTCGAAGGCGTCCCGGAAGCGCGCGACGCGGTCGCGGATCTCGGCCGCGGTCACCTCCGCCCGAAGCGACGCCAGCTCGTCCACCTCGACGATCTCGACGTGGCCGCCGAAGCCCGCGCACTGCTGCGTGAGGTCGGAGTAGATGTCGAGCATGCCGCCGTAGTAGTGGCCCATGACGCCGAGGCGGTTGTGCTCCATCACGTAGCCGACCCGGGCCGCGTCGATCCAGCCCGAGATCTCGTCCCACGCCAGGGGATCGTCGTCCAGCATCCCCGTGACCTGGTGGAAGGAGATCCCCGCGCGCCGGAAGACGTTGGCGACCTCCGGCACCGAGCAGGCCTGGCAGTAGGCCAGCCACTCGCCGGTCATGCGGGTGCGGTCGCCGAGGGCGTTGAACCACGCGTAGTCGATGGCGGCGCCCGGCGAGAGGTTGAGGACGATGACCGGCACCCGGGCCCGGCGCACCACGGGGAGCACGGTGGCCGAGAGCGCGTAGGTGGTGATGTAGAGGAAGATGAGGTCCACGTCCTCCTGGCGGAAGCGGTGCCCGGCCACCGCTGCCTTCTCCGGCGAGTCGACGAGGCCCAGGTTCACGACCTCGACACCGGGCCGCTGCAGCTTGTCCGCCACCTTGCGCGAGGTAGCCCTTCGAGCCGCTCCTCGAGGCCGGCGAACTGCGGCCAGTAGGTGTCGAGGCCGATCCCGAAGAGACCCACGCGAAGCCCGGTGCCCGCCGACCACCCTTCGGCCATGCTCGTCCTCCCGGCCACTCCCCGCCTACGGCAGCGTGACCACGGCCACGGCCAGCCCGTTCAGGCGGACCTCGTCGCTCTCGAGCCGCGCCGACCCGGGCGGCCCGAAGCCCGGTCGTCTGGTCGACGTAGTCGACCTGCCCGCCGCTCGCGCCCGCGACGACGAGGGCGAACGCGACGGTCGCGCTTGTTGACGAGCAGGAGGCGGCGCTTGCCGTCGGGCTTGACGAACCCCTGGGCGTAGAGAACCGGCGGCACGCCGGCGGGGCTCGCCTGCATGTCCACCACCTTGTCGCCCGGGCCGAGCTGTCCTTCAGCAGCGTGCAGGACCCGGTAGCGCGGGTTGGGCGTGCCCTTCTCCCACTCCACCATGCTCACGCTCGGGAACTGCGTGGGATAGCCCACGAGCTGCGACTCCCCCGCCACGTCGATCCCCAGGCGCGTCAGCTCGCCGAAGAGATAGGCGTAGACCGCACCCGACAGGCACCAGTACGAGGCCGGGATCGGCTTGAAGACGTAGCCGGGCTGACCCTGCCCGAGGTCGTCGGCGGAGATGGAGCCGATCTCGTTGACCATCGTCCGGGTGGCGGGCGAGAGCCGCTGCCGGATCGCCTCGACGTAGCGGACCACGTTCAGGAAGCCGTCGGCCTGGGCGAAGAACGTGTACGGCTGCACCTCCGGCGTCTGGTCGGCGGTGGGCACGGCGTAGAAGTGGTAGGTGATGAAGTCGAGGGGGATGCCGGGCTTGTGGTTCTTCGGGTTCAGGAAGTACTCGAAGAAGAGCGGCTGCTGGCCGGGAAACGCCAGCGAGATGCCCCCGAACTTCGTGGTCGGCTGCACGCGGCGCATCGCCCCGACCACGGCGTCGTAGAGCCGGGTGTACGCCTCCGGCGTCCAGTTGCGCTCGAGGTCGGGCTCGTTCAGGACCTCCCAGTGGGAGATCGTGTAGCGATGGCCCGACTCGTGCCTCTTGCCGAGCTCGTCCGTGAAGCCTCCCTGCGTGTACCAGGAGAGGAGGCGCGCGTAGTAGTCCGCCACCTCCTTGAAGGTCGGGTCCCGGAACTCGCTCCCCTGGGTGTAGTTCCAGACCGGCTGGTCGGGATCCGCGGGGTAGGAGACGGGCTTCTCGGTCTTGACCATCCACTGGGGGATGGTGCTGAAGTTCAGCACGACAGGATGGCCCTTGGTGGCGTTCAGGAAGTCGATGGTCATGGGGTCGATGAGCGCGAAGTCCCACGACGTCTTCCCGTCCTTCGGGGGCTCGAGCTCGGCGACACCCAGCCTCGGGTACGGCAGCCAGGGCACGTAGCGGACGTAGTCCGCCTGGAGGTCCTGGAGCGACTTGAAAGCGCCGTCGTGGACGGCCGTCCCCCGTCGCAGCGGCGGATTCACCACCACCTGGAGCGTGGGCGTCGTCCTCGAGACGCGCGTCACCTTGTCCCACGCCACGGTCAGCTTCGCCGGCGAGTCCTGGGCGAGGGCGGGACCGACCGTCGTGACGCCGAGGGCCAGGACGGCGAGCGGCCCGAACCACTGCCTGCGATCCATGGGGTCCTCCAGTGAGGCGGATCCGCCTCGCGTTGTCGATGGGACCCCAACCGTAGCACCGGCGGTCGGCGGAGGCAATGGACGCAATGACCCGTCTGTTGTACAAAATGACAGCACTTTCGATCCGGCGATGCGAGGCCCCGAACCATGAGGCGGGACGTACACACCTTCTTCCGGTATCTCCCCGTCAGCGCTCGCGACCGGCGCTGGGGCCTCTTCCTGACCACGGCGGGAGAGTCCCGGATCCCGCCGGGCTTCGCCTACCCGCCGCCGGGCCATCCCGGCGCCTACCAGTTCGACTGGAAGAAGGGGCGGATCCTCCAGGAGTACCAGATCGTCTACATCTCGGCGGGCCAGGGGCGGCTCGAGATGAACCGGGCCCGCTGGCGGATCATGCCCGGCAGCGTCTTCGTCCTGTACCCCGGGCTGTGGCACCGGTACCGACCGGATTCACGGACCGGATGGAACGAGCACTGGGTGGGCTGCGACGGGCCGGTCATCCGGGGTCTCGTGCGAAACGGCTTCTTCTCCCCCCAGAAACCCCTCCTGCGGGTGCGGGACGAGGACCTGCTCCTTGGGGCCTTCAGCTCGGTGATCGACGCCATCCATGCCGGCCGCCCGGCCCTGCAGCAGCTGGGGGCGGGAGCGACGTTGTACATACTGTCCCTGCTCTACTCGGCCCAGCAGCCGGGCCAGGCCGGCGGCG
This sequence comes from uncultured Acidobacteriota bacterium, assembly GCA_963697835.1. Classification (GTDB taxonomy): domain Bacteria; phylum Acidobacteriota; class Vicinamibacteria; order Fen-336; family Fen-336; genus DATBSL01. The sequence continues at coordinate 87,563 of CAVOPG010000008.1, forward strand.
AGGGCGTCGCCCGGGCCGTCCACGAGGCGATGCACCGCATGGCCGATCCCGCCCAGGACACGGTGCACGTGGCGGACCTCGCCCGTGGCCTGGGCGTGAGCTACTCCTGGTTCCGCCGGACGTTCGCCCATCACACGGGCCTCAGCCCCCACCAGTACCGGCTGCAGCTCAAGGTGGGCCGGGCCCGCACGCTGCTCAGGGAGACGGCGCTCACCGTCAAGGAGGTCGCGTTCCGCAGCGGCTTCGAGAGCGAGCAGTACTTCTGCCGGCTGTTCAGGCGCAAGACCGGCGTCTCGCCCGGGGAGTGGCGCCGCGACAGACTCTCACCCCGAGCGTCGCACCGGGCGGCGCACGGAAAGGGACTCAGTCGCGGGCGAGGAGGGCGCGCGTCTCCCGCAGTGATGCGAGGGACCGGGGCGCGATCTGGCCGTCCTGATAGATCAGCACGTTGATGATCGGGGTCGCGCCATGGGCGCGGAGCCGGCGGATGAGGTCCGCGAGCTCCGCCGGTGATCGCTTCGGCGGGGCGGCCTCGCTCTCCGGCCTGAGGTGCACCCACTCGCTCTCCATCATGAAGGTGGCCGCGGCCTGCAGCCCCGCGAACGCCCCAGAGGTGATGCGCCCGTCGCCCCCCGCGACGAGCGTGCCCCCAAAGCTCCCGTCGCGGTTGAGGAAGGCGTTGGCGCCGTCGGGAACGAGCTCTTCGCCGCAGTGGAAGTCCTGGAACTCGGTGGCCGAGGTGTTCTTCCAGGAGTTGAAGCAGACGACCCGGCCGGGGTGGCCTTGCTTGGCGGCTCGGTCGAGGGCGGCCCAGTCGGGGCTCCGGTAGTAGTAGTTGTAGATGCCGTCGTCGAACCACCAGCCGGCGAGCTTCTCGCCGTAGCGTTCCCCCACCTCCCCCACGATCGCCTGCCAGTTGTCGAACAGCCGCCGGCTGTCGGTCTCGAAGAGGCCGGTCGCCCGCGCCCACTCGGGGTCCTCGATCGGACCCAGGTGGTAGTAGAGGACGAGCCGGATGCCGCGCCTCTCCAGCGCCCCGATCAGGTCGCCGATCAGGTCGCGCCGGGCAGTCCGCCCCGGCAGCACCCGGTCGAGGGCCTGGATCGGGGCGGGCAGGTACTGGTCGGAATGAGCCGTCGTCAGGACGACGAAGCCGGCGCCCGTGGACGCCACCTGGTCGGCGAACCGCTCGACGTCGAACGCCTCCGCGGCTTCGGCATAGGACCGGGGCGGGCCCGACCGGGGCATCGTGCGCTTCGTCCAGTGGAACATCACCCCGTACCGCGCCCGGGGCATCCAGCGGGCGTCCGCGCGGAGGGCCATCGCCTCGGCGTGCAGGGCATCACGGACGGAGGGGCGCACCAGCTCGATGGCCAGCACCTCGACGGCGAACGGCTGGCCGGGGGCCCGAGGCGCGACGTGCAGGGTGACGGCGTTGCCGCCTTTGGCGAGGGGCAGGGGCCGGTCCAGCGGGCTGCGGCTGTACGAGCCGCGGGGGTCCGGCCGGAACGCCGAGGTCACGGAGGCCCGGCCCGCCGAGACCCGCAGGTCGAGCGCCGGGCCCGAGGTCTGACCGATCAGCACGTTGACGGCGTAGGCGCCGGCCTCGGTCGCGTCGATCGTCCAGCGCAGGCTCTGGTCGCTCTGCGTCCAGCCGACCACTTCCGGCTTGAGGTGGGAGACGGGAAAGGCGAGCGACAGCCCGGCCGAGCGCTGGGCGTCGGCGGCGGACAGCACGTTCACTCGCGCGGGGTCGATTCGACCGCTGGGGACGTACGGCTGGCCGAAGGCCGGCGCGGGCCACCCGACGAGGAAGAAGACGGCTCCCATCCACGCGGCGGTCCCGCCGGTTCGCCAGGCCCGCGAGGGCCACGCGTCGGAGCTCAGATGTGCTGCTCCCACAGCCCGCAGATGTTGCCCTGCGGATCGATGATCGCGGCCACGGCCCCGAAGCCCGGCACCGGAGTCCGGGGCAGCGCGACGGTTGCCCCGAGCTTCGTGGCCGCTTCGATCGTGGCGTCGATGTTCGCGACATCGACGTAGTTCATCCACGGTTGCTGCGGACTCTGCCGCTGCATCACCGCGCCGCCGATTCCCGGTCCGTCGGAGCCGGTGTCGCAAAGCCAGTACTCCACCCCGGGCATCGGAGCCTTCTCGAACTTCCAGCCGAACAGGTCGCGGTAGAAGCTGACCAGCGCCTCCGGCTGGCTCGCGGGAATCTCGAAGTGGACGACTCGGTTATTGGCCATGACTCAGGCTCCTTGGTCCTCGACGAGCGCGCGTCAGAGGCTCTCTTGGAAGAGCCGCGGCGGCGGGGCGGGGATGACCACCTTGCTGACCAGCATCCCCTCTGAGCCCGCGACCTGGGCGGCTGCCTCCACCCCGGCCTTGACGCTCGCCACGTCGCCCGTCATCAGCAGGAAGCCCTTGCCGCCGATGGCCATCGCCAGGTGGATCCGGAAGAGGGTCACGGCCGCCGCCTTCGCGGCAGCGTCGGCGGCTTCGACGATGGCCGCCGCCGAGAACGTCTCGACGACGCCGAGGGCCTGGGCGCTCTCCGGGTCGATGTCCACGGACTGGGAGATGGCCGGGAAGACCGAGGGGTGAAGCCGCGGGATCACCCGGCTCTCGATCAGGCCGTCGTGGATCGCGTTCTCCCCCGCCTCCATGCTCGCCTGGACCGACGCCACGTCGCCCGCGATGACGACCAGGTACTTGCCGGAGCAGATGGTCCGCGCCAGGAGAAGCTCCACCTCGGCCGCCTTGAGCATGGCGTCTTCCGCCGCGAAACCGAGACCGATGCTCGACACCTCGAGGAGCCCGATCGTGTCCGGTCGCGCCGTCCGCACGTTGTCGCCCATACCGCTCCCTATGCCTCGATGACCACGCCGTCGTCCGTCGAGGCCACCCGCCCGGCGATGCTCGCGTGGACGTGGGCCCCGAGGCTTCCCTCGGCCCGTCTCGCCACGAGGTCTCCCACCTGCACCCTCTCCCCGGGACGGACGACGGGCAGGCTCGGCGCGCCCGCGTGCTGCTTGAGGGGCAGGACGACGCGGCTCGGGTGCAGCTCCTCGTCCACGAGGGGACCTTCGTTCCGGAAGCCCTTGAGCCCCAGGCGCAGGACGAGGCGCCGCATCGGGATCCTCCGCTCCTCGAAGAGCGGGTGCGGGCGGACCGACGCGGGGTCGCCAGTCCACTTCCGCCCACTGGCCCGGACGCCTGGCTTGTCGTGGACGCAGACGTTCTTCGGGTCCAGGGCCTCCGGGCACGAGAACAGGCTGCAGAGGTTGCACTCGCAGCAGTAGAGCGTCCCCACGATGTTCGGCTCCTTGTCGAGGCCGAAGCCCAGGGCCCGCATGGCCCGATGCGGTTCGATCGGGTGGCCGAGGAGGAAGCGAGGACAGAGCTCCGTGCAGAAGCTGCACTGGTCGCACGCCGAGCGTCCGATCTTCTCGATGGCCTGCCACGGCGACCGGTAACGCGCGACGAGCGCGTGGTCCTCGCCGAGCACCAGGACGCCGCCGGTCGTCTTGGTCACGGGCTCGTCGGGGCCCGAGGCGAGGCGTCCCATCATGGCGCCCCCGACCAGCATCGCCCATCGGGGGACCGTGGCCCCGCCGGCCGCGGCCACCACTTCCCCGAGGGAGATGCCCACGGGCACCCGCAGCGTGCACGGCCGCGCGACCGCTCCCGCGACGGTCAGGTACTTGTGGGTGACCGGCCGCGCCGTGACCCAGGTTCACGAGCGTCTCGACGTTGTTCACCAGCGCGCCCACGTCGAGGGGCAACCCTCCGGGCGGGATCACGCGGCCGGTGACGTCGTGGACCAGGATGAACTCGTCGCCCGCCGGGTAGGTGTCGCGCAGAGGCTGGACCCTCATGTCGTTCGGGATCTCCGCCGCGAGCGCCCGGATGACGTCCTCGTACTTCTCCTTGATGCCGACGACCGCCCGGCGGGCGCCGACACGCTCCATCGCGGTCCGCAGCCCGGCCAGCATCGCCCGGCTCTCGTGCAGGATCAGCTCCTTGTCCTTGTGGAGAAGGGGCTCGCACTCGGCCGCGTTCACGATGACGACCTCCGCCCTGGCGCGGAGCTTGACCTCGGTCGGGAACCCGGCGCCACCCGCGCCGACGACACCCCAGTCCTCGAGGGTCGAGGTCATCCTCGCCCCTTGAGGGCGGCCATGACCTGGTCGGTGACCGCCTGCACGACCTGCTCGAGCTCGCCGTCGGAGGCCTTCGCCTCGGGCCGTCCGGACTGCGGACGCGCGGGGCAGGCGGTGATGCCGCCCGGGAACTCGGGCTGGTCGCAGAGATGGCACTCCGAGAGGCCGTAGCGCGCGTCGGGCATCCCGAGCTTCTTCTTCAGGTCGAGGAGGTGGGCCGCCTTGTCGGACGGGATCTTGGTCAGCGGCGCCCCGAGGTGGGACGCGATGACCAGGGTGTGGCAGTAGGTGTCCACCACCTCCGCGTACCACTCGGCGTGGGTCACGGTGTCGGCCCAGCAGACGATCCCGTGGTTCGAGAGGAGGATCGTGTTGTGCTCGCGCACGTACGGCAGCACGGTCTCGGCGAACGCCTGCGTCCCCGGCGTCTCGTACGGGGAGAGGGCGACGGTGCCGACGAAGACCTCCTGCTCGGGGATGATGCAGGCGGGCGGGACGAGGCCGGTGATCGCGTAGGCCGTCGCGTAGGGCGGGTGGCAGTGGAGGACCGCCGTCGCCTGGGGAACGGCCTTCATGATCTCCAGGTGGAGCAGGATCTCGCTCGAGCGGGGGCGCGAGCCCGCGAGCTGCTTCCCGTCCATGTCGACGAGGCCGAGATCGTCGACGGTCATGTCGGCCTTGCTGAGGAGGGTGGGCGTGCAGATGACCCACTGATCGTCCAGGCGGCAGGAGATGTTGCCGCCGTTGCCGTCGACGTATCCGCGCTTCCAGAGCTTGTGGCCGGCGGCGACGATCTCCTTCCTGATCGCCATGGCCTCGGGCGAGCGGAACGCGGCCTCGGCCGCAGGCGACGAGGCGACGGCGGTCGGAGCCGCCGTGCCGTAGGCCCCGCGGGCGGCCGGCTTGGGCAAAGGCGCGGGCCTTGGGGCGCTCACCACGGTGAGGCCGAGCTCCCGGATGAGGTCCCGGGCGGAAGGAGTGAAGACAGCTCCCTCCCTTACGTGGATCTCGCGGATGCCCTTGCCGGCGATCGTCTCCAGGTCCCGTCCGGCGATGAGCTTCTGCTCCGTCAGATCCCCGAGGCTCATGGTTCACTCCCCTTCTGGGGCGGCTCGTAGCCGAACGTGTCGACGATCAGGCTGCAGTAGGCGTCCACGGGAGCGCGGCCGGGCCAGTAGGGGTTGGCCGCCTCGCGCCCCTCCACGAACGCCACGATCTGGCCCACGGCCGGCGCGAGGTGGTCGGCCACGACCAGGGCCTTGCCTCCGCCGCTGCCGTCCCTCGCCTTGAGGGCCCCGGGCACCGATCGGCTCCACCACGAGGAAGCGGGTCCCTTCGAGCGACGGGTCCTTCACGCTCAGCACGACGGTCCCTCGCACGATGCCCAGCCTCACCTCGCCCCTCCCGACCCCGCCGCCAGGTGCACTTCGTCCACGATCCCGAGGACGACCATCCGGCTCGGCGTACGGTTGTCCTTCAGAAGCTGCCGGGCGAGGTCGCCGTCGCTCGTCACCACCACCCGGCTCCCGAGGCGCGCGCCGATGGGGTCGACGAGGACCATGGGCTCCCCGACGTCGGAGCCGTCGGTGTCGACCCGCTGCCCGATGAGGAGACGCTGGTCGCCCAGGCTCGCGTGCTTCACCGTCGAGGTCACCCAGCCGTCGATGCGCGCGAGGAACAAGGATCACCTCAGAAGATGCGGAGCGGTCCCCGGAGGGTGAGCTGTCGCTGCCGCGTGAAGGTGAGGGGTGTCGTGACGCCCTCGCCGGTCGGGGTGGCGATGGAGTAGCTCAGGTACCCCGGCCCGCCGAGGCCGAGGGCGGCGGAGCAGGGCGCGTTGTGCACGAAGAGCGTCGTGTTCAGCACGCGGGCCATCTCCGTCACGTTCTCGAGCTTGCGGGAGTGGATGAGCGCGGTGTGGCGGTAGCCGTGCTCGGCACGCCGCGCGCCGTCGATCCCGGCTTCGGTGTTGCGGACCCGGACGATCGGCAGGAACGGCATCATCTGCTCTTCCTGGACGAAGGGGTGGTCCTCCGGCGTCTCGCCGAAGAGGAGCTCGGTCCCTTCCGGGACGCGGAAGCCCGCGGCTTCGGCGAGGACACCGGGGTCGCGCCCCACGAGCTCGCCCTTCACGTGGGCCCGGCGCTTCCCGCCCTTCTCGTCGAACGTGAAGGCGACCCGCGTCAGGGCCTCGATCTGCCGCTCGTCCAGCAGCATGGCCCGTGCCCGCTTCATGGCCGCCACGAACTCGACGGCGGCCCGCTCGACGACGAAGACCTCCTTCTCGCCGATGCAGAGCAGGTTGTTGTCCCAGGAGGCTCCCGCGACGATGTCGCGGGCCGCCTGGTCGAGGTCGGCGCAGGGATCGACGAGGACAGGCGGGTTGCCGGGGCCCGCCGCGATCACGCGCTTGCCGGTCCCCATCGCGGCCCGGACGACCGCCGGCCCTCCCGTGACGCAGATGAGGGCCACGTCGGGGTGGCGGAAGAGCTCCTGCGTCGACTCGATCGACGGGGCCTCGACGCAGCAGATCGAGTTTCGGACGCCCGTCTCCTGCTCGATCGCACGGTTGAAGGTCTGCAGGGCGCGCGGCGGCGATCTTCGCCGCCGCCGGGTGGGGCGAGAAGACGGCGGCGTTGCCCGCGGCGAGGACGTTGATCGCGTTGCTGGCCAGGGTCGGGGCCGAGTGGGTCGCGGGAAGCGCCATCGCCACGACGCCCCAGGGGGAGGGCTCGATGAGGCAGTAGCCGTCCACGTCGGTGCGCGCCTCGGTGCGCATGACCTCGACGCCGAGCACGCGCTTCACGAGGCGCAGCTTCTCGATCTTGTGATCGAGGCGGCCGATCTTCGTCTCCGCGAGCTCCGCCTTGCCCCACTCCTCGGCGTGGGCCTCGCAGAGACGGCGGATGGCGGCGACCATCTTGCCCCGCTCGTCCAGCCCCAGCGGCGGCCACGCGCTTCTGGGCCTCCCGCGCCGCCCCCACCGCCTCGTCGACGGTCGCGAAGACCCCGTCCCGACCCGAGGACTCGCGCCGCAGCGGGCGGCGTCGCCGGGGCAGGCAGGCGGGCCAGGACCTCCTGCGACGATGGTCGCGATCAGCTCCTCGTTCCTCATGGCGCGGGGACGGCCTGGCCGCCCATCTCCACGGTGTCCACGATCCCGATGATCACCGCGTCCACGGGGCTGTCCTTCGTCGACTCGGTGAGCCGCGCCGAGCTGCCCTGGGTGAAGAGCACGAGGGCTCCCTCACCCGCTCCCACGGTGTCGACGGCGACGATGGAGCTGCCCGAGCTCACCAGCCGCCCGCCCTGCGTGACGTGGGGCTGGACGAGCAGGAGCTTCATCCCCTGACACCGCGGGTTCTTCTGCGACGAGACGACGTTGCCGGTGACCTTGGCGAGGAACATGGCCGTCTCGCCTAGGGCACCACCGACTTGAGCTCGTCGTGCGGGCGCGGGATGACGTGCGTGCTCACCACCTCGCCGACGGCCTTGGCCGCGGCCGTCCCGGCGTCGACGGCGGCCCGGACGGCGGCCACGTCGCCGGTCACGAAGCTCGTGCACAGGCCGCTCCCCACCTTCTTCCAGCCGGCGAAGGTGACGTTGGCGGCCTTCAGCATGGCGTCGGTCGCCTGGACCAGCGACACGAGCCCGCGCGTCTCGATCATTCCAAGGGCCTGCTGCGGCATGTCTCTCACTCCTAGTGCGCGACGGGTGAGACGGCCGACACGACCTCGGCCGCCGCCCGTGCGACGATCCACTCCTCGTTGGCGGGTATGACGTAGACCTCGACCGGCGCTCCGTCCACGGAGATGCGCGCCTCCCGGGCGCTCACCTGGTCCTGCCCCGGGTCGAGCCGGACCCCGAACGGCTCGAGCCCGGCGCAGATGCTCGCCCGGACCCTCCCGCCCCGCTCGCCGATTCCACCGGAGAACGTCAGCACGTCGAGCCCGCCCAGCTCGACCAGGAACGCACCGACGTAGTGCCGCACCGAGCGCACGAACACGTCGAGCGCGAGGCGGGCCCTCGCGTCGCCCTGCCGCCGCCTTCCGCTCGAGGTCGGGCACCTCGCCGCTCGTGCCGCTCAGGCCCGCGAGGCCCGACTGCGAGGCCAGGACCCGCGCCATCTCGTCCGCGTCGAGCGAGAGCGTCTTCATCATGTGGAGCACGGCGAACGCGTCGACGTCTCCCGCCCGGTTGTTCTGGGGCAGCCCGGACTGCGGCGACATCCCGAAGCTGGTGTCGATCGCGACCCCGTCCCGGACGGCGGCGACGCTCGAGCTGCCGCCGAGGTGACACGAGACGTGGCGGAGGCCCTTCCTCGGGCAGAGCGAAAGCGCCCGCTCGCTCGCGAAGCGGTGGCTCGCCCCGTGGAAGCCGTAGCGGCGGACGAGGTGGCTCTCCCGCCATTCGGCGGGCAGCGCGTAGGCCGTCGCGGCGTCCTCGAGCCGGTCGAAGAAGGCGGTCTCGAAGAGGGCCACGAGGCTGACCGTCGGGGCCACGGCGCGGAAGGCCCTCATGGCCGCGACGTACGGCGGGTTGTGGGCGGGGGCGAGGAACGTCCAGGCCTCCATGGCCTCGAGCACGCGGTCGTTGACGAGCCGGGCACCGCTCACGCCCTTCGCGAGCACGGCCTTGAAGCCCACCGCGGTGAGATCCGCGAGGGCGCCCAGCGGCTTCCCGGGTCCCACGACCTCTCCGAGGCAGCGCTCGATCGCGGTCGCGTAGTCCGGGCAGTCGCCGCCCCGCCCGATGCGCTCGGTTCTCCCCTCGGCGAGAACGGCGCCCCCCGGCATGTCGTACAGCCGGTGCTTGAAGGACGTGCTCCCGATGTTCGCGACCAGGATCTTCATGGGCGCTCAGGACGTCTTGAGGAACCCCTCGTGGACGCTCTCGTGGGGTCGCGCGATCACGTGGGCCGAGACGAGCTCGCCCACCCGCTTGGCCGCCTCGGCCCCGGCGTCGACGGCGGCCCGGACGCTCCCCACGTCGCCGCGGACGATGGTGGTGACGAACCCGCCTCCGATCTGGACCATCCGCGCGAGACGGACGTTCGCCGCCTTGCACATGGCGTCGCTCGCCTCCACGAGGCCGACGAGGCCCTTCGTCTCGACGAGGCCCATGGCGTCGTCGCTGGACGGCTCGGTGCTGCTCACGGGGCTCCTCCTCTCCGCCGCGCTCATCGCGCGGCTCCCTTCGGCCCGTAGAACGCCACGAGGTTCTCGTGCGGGTGCGGGATGACCTGCACGCTCACCACCTCGCCGATCCGGGCGGCGGCCGCCGCCCCCGCGTCGGTGGCCGACTTGCACGGCGGCCACGTCGCCCTCCACGAAGGCGGTCACGAGGCCGGACCCGACGGGCTCCCACTTCGCGAAGGTCACGTTGGCCGCCTTGCACATGGCGTCGACGGCCTCGATCAGGGCGACGAGCCCCTTGGTCTCGATCATCCCCAGGGCTTGCTTCATCTCTCGCTCTCTTCCTGTCGTGCCGAAGGCCTCAGGCCTTCAGCAGCTCCACGTCCTTCGTCAGATGGAGGCCGCACGCGTTGGCCTCGTCGGTGTCCATGTGGACCTCCAGGCGGAACGACGGGTCCACTCGCACGAGGACCTTCTCGAAGACGAGCCCCGCGGGGCCGCCGACGCGCAGCCTCATCACGTCCTTGTGCCGCACGCCGTAGCGCTCGGCGTCCGCCGGGCCCATGTGCACGTGCATGGCCGCGCGGATGATGCCTTCCTTCAGCTCGAGCATCCCCGCGGGACCGAGGACGTACCCGCCGGCGCTGCCGGCGATGTCCCCCGAGAGGCGGAGGGGGACGTCCTCGAGCCCGAGGGCGATGGCGTCGCTGAAGGCCAGCTCGATCTGGCTCGCGCTCCGCAGCGGCCCCAGGATGCGCAGGTTCGAGATCAGCCTGTGCTTCGGCCCGACGAGGGTGACGGTCTCCTCGGCGGCGAAGTGGCCCTCCTGGTGGAGCGGGCGCAGGGGCGTGAGCTTGTGGCCGGGGCCGTAGAGCCGATCGAGGTCCGCCTGGCAGACGTGCATGTGCCGGGCCGAGACGTTGACGACCAGGGGAGAAGGGTCTGCGTGGGCGACCGCTGCCGGCCGGAGGTGGCGAAGAACCACCTCGCGGACCACCCGCTCGACTTCGGCTCGATCTGTCGTCCCTTGCACGCTGTAGCTCCAGATGTGAGCGTTTACGATCGTACTTGACGATATTAGAGCGATTTGGCATAGAATGTCAAGCGTTTACCGTCAGAATACGTCGGTACTCGTCAGCATCCCGCCCAGGGAGGCGCTGGAATGAAGTCAGCCGAACGTCACCTGAAGATACGGGAGGTCCTCTCGTCCGCCGACTTCGTGGACTCCGCGACCCTTCGGGCCTGGCTGAGGGCCTCCGAGGCCACGGTCCGAAGGGACCTCGAGAGCCTCGAGACCCAGGGGATCCTGCGTCGCGTCCACGGCGGCGCGGTGTCGGTGCGGCCCCACGACGACCTGCTGGACTTCGCCGCCCTGCACTCCCGCTTCGGTGAAGAGAAGGCGCGCATCGGGAGAGCCGCGGCCGCCCTCGTCGAGGACGGTCAGACGGTGATCCTGGACGGCGGCTCCACCGTGGCGGAGGTGGCCCGCCACATCGCGGGCCGCCGGCTGCAGGTGATCACGAACTCCCTCCCCATCGCCCACGTGCTCTCGGAGTCGCGCACCTGCGACATCACCCTCACCGGCGGCCACCTCTATCCCCGCCTGGGCGTGATGGTCGGCCCGCTCTGCGAGCAGATGCTGCGCTCGGTCGGCGCCGACCTCCTGATCATGGGGATCGGCGGCGTCACCGAGACGGGGCTCAGCAACTCGAACCCCCTGGTCGTCGGCTCCGAGCGCGCGATGATCGACGTCTCGCGCCGAGTGGTGGTCGTCACCGACCCGAGCAAGTTCGGCCGCCAGGCCATGGTCCCGGTGGCGGCGCTCGAGGAGGTGGACGTCGTCGTCTCGACCGAGGGGCTCACGCCCGAGCACCGCGGGCTACTGGAAAGGGCCGGGGTCGAGCTCATCGTGGCCTGACCGCCGCACCCGCCGCTTCCCCGTTCCCACGACGAGCTAAGCGCCGGCCGGATGCGTGACTGTGGCCACTGCGGAGAGGATCACGGGACCCAGGAGACCCGATCTCTTGAGTGGCGCGTCCTTGTCCCAGACCTTCCAGGTGGCAAACGTGAAGCGGCCGCTCGGACTCGGCTGGCCCGCCAGCAACCAGGATGGCCACTTCGTCAGCTTCTGTCCGCCGAACGTCGCTTCCCACTCGCAGTCCTCGGGAAGATTCGCGTCGCCGATCAGACGGTTGGGCCACAGATTGACCACGACCAGCTCCAGCACGTTCCCGCCCGGGCGCGCCGCGTCGGTGATGTCGATGCGATGCGGCGACTTCCACAGGACACCGACCTGCCTTCCGTTCAGGGACACGCTGGCGATGACGTGGACCTCGCCGAGGTCGAGGTGGAGACGCCGGCCCTTCTCGAGCATCTTCGGGGGTATCCAGATCGCCTTCCGATAGCTCGCCTTGCCGGAGAAGTACCGGACTCCCGGATCGGCGTGCTCGGTCCAGGAGACGAGCGTCGGCAGCTTGACCCGCTCGGGTGCCCCCCAGTTCGGGGGGAAGTGGACGTCCCATGGGCCCGTGATCGCCACGGGTTCCGGGAGCGCGGCAACGTCCACGTGACGATCCCTGCCGTTGGCCGTTCGCAGCGTGTACCGTCCCGGCTGCCAGACGAGACTCTCGAACGTCCCGTCCCGCCCGCGCACGGTCTGGATGTGCCCGGCGGTGCTCGTCAGGACCCGGCCATCGCGCGCGACCGTGGTCACGCGGTCCGCTTCGATCGTCCCGTCCTCGCGGAACACGACGAAGACGGAACCGCTCTCCGGCAGCCGAAGGCGCAGCAGAACTCGGTCACCCGCCTCGTCATACATCGCGGGCCGTTCGATCTGCCCGCTCTCCGGCCACCAGAGCTCGGGCCGCCGTCCGCGGACCCGAAAGGCGCACACGGTCTCGACCGGCACGCTCTCCTTGTTGGCGACGAAGTAGAGCTCGGTGCCGTCGTCCCCGCGGCGATGAATGTAGCGAAAGGGAGCCGCCTCTCCGCACGTGAAGTCCGGGAGAAGACCCATCTCGGCCAGGACCTGCGGTGGCGTCTTCCCCCAGATCACCCGGCCCTTGCCGAGGCGATGTTCGAGGATCCTCACGCCGTCGCAGTCACCCCACAGGCGGTCGGCAATCCGCTCCACCTCGAGATCGCATTCGGGATGGCCTGAGAGGCTGGGCGAGCGCGAGGGCCGGGGGCCGACCACGATCATGCCCTCCTGCACGAGGTCCGCGATGCGGCCCAGGAGCTGCGGCGTCATGGTGCCGGCCCCCGGCATGTCGCCCGGCTCGGGAAGGACGAGCAAGAGGTAGCTCATTCCGTCGGGGAGCCCGATTCGGCCGTCTCGGACCGACATCCGCGTGAGCACCACGTCCGGCGTGCAGCCGTCGTAGTTGTACCCCGGCGGGTCCGGAGGCTCCGCGCTCCGCATGTCCATGCCCGGCGGCCGGAACCGCATGGGAGCCCCCTCCGGTTGCAGGTAGAGGAGATCGGCGACGAACAGGCCCTGACGCAACAGGAACTGGCAGCGCGTGAGGTACTCGTGCCAGGGCCCGGATTCTTCCCACCAGGTCTGGGTCCGGTCGTAGTGGATTCCCCACGGGCCCATCGTCATGCCCGGCTTGCGGCCCCGCCAGGGCTGCATGGCGTACCGGTGGATGACGAAGCGGTTGATCCCCTGGCAGAAGGCCCAGTCGCCGAGGGGCTTGAGCGAAGCGGGGTGAGCGAGCCAGTCTTCGCCGGGCATGGCGGTGAACGCCTCGGCGGGGACGATCCGCTTTCCATAGACGTGCGCGGCCGAGACCGTGTTGGCGCACCACGACCACGAGCGGTAGACCTGCGGGAAGAAATCACGGCCCAGCCAGAACTCCGGTTGCGGCTCGTCCGCCTGGCCGGCATACGCCATCTCGTCGCAGGGATGCCAGTCGAGGGCTTCGATGGAGAGGCGCAGACCGTGCTGGTGGGCCAGCTCGCGGAGTCGGCCGGCGTAGTTCTCGAGCACGAGGTCCGAGATCGTCTTCCGCAGGTCCCACAGGAATCGTTCCGAGACCTCCGGGTCACCGACGACTCGCCCGGTCATCACCGGCAGGAACGGCAGGATGTCGTAACCGCGGCGCTTCTGGAACTCTTCCCGGAACTGCACGGTCCAGTTCTGGGCGCCGACCTCCCAGCTGTCGATGTGGGTCGAGACGAGCGCCTCGCCGGCGAGCGGACCCAGGCCGGAGAGGATCTCGCCCAGGAAGGAGGAGAAGTGGACGTCGATGGCCGCCCGGCTCATCTTGTCGCACTCGAGCCCGCGGCCGGACAAGGGCGTGGGGTGGTTGTCCTGGCCGGTGGACGTGTGTCCGAAGCGCAGCACGGTCCACGTCCCGGCCGGCACGTCCCAGGACAGGCGATCGTCCCCGAAGTCGGCGGTCAGGTCCCGGATGCCACCTCGGTCGATCTCGAATCCAGTCGGCAACGAGGGGAATGAGATCGGCAAAGGGGGAATGCCCAGCTCGGTTCCGTACGGTGTCGACTTCGTCTCGAATCCCCCCTTGAACCGGATGTCGGGGATTCGGTAGGAGTCGTCCGACGGTGTCGGGAACGCGAGGACCGCGATGTCCCGGTAGTAGCCGGCCACGGCCTCGGGTCTGGGCAGCGGCCCCTCGAAGCGGCGCCCTCCCTCGATCGTCCGCTCCGACCACACGACCTTCTGCATCGACAGCTCGGGAGTGATCCAGGGGCCACCGCTGCCCGCCCAGCCCGCCGTGTTGTGCAGGTTGACCTGGAGGCCGAGCCGACTGGCTTCCTGGCAGGCGAACCGGAACATGTCGCGCCACTGCGTGCTTCCGAAGGGGGCGGTGCCTTCCGGGGTGCCCGGGTCCACCTCCATGATCAGGACGCCTCCGATCCCGACGCGCTGCATCGCCTCGAGATCGGCGGTGATGCCTTCCCGGGTCAGGTTGCCGTTGACCCAGAACCAGTAGACCCAGGGCCGCGCGGCATCCGGGGGGTGGGCAAAGCCGTCTGCCAGCCCCGGCGAGCTGTCTGCCTCGACATCACGCCGGGAGTTGACGACGACCCACAGAAGCGCCGTGGCTCCCGCCACACCTCCGAGGAACGCCCTGCGGTCGACTCTCAAGCTACCCCCCCGCGTGGCGAGCCCTGTCGCCGGCGACCCTGAACTGGTAGCTCCCGGCATCAGTCGAGGCTTTCGAGGTTCCCTCTTGTCACGATGTGGCAGCGTCCCAGGCGGATCTCGTCGCCGCGAACGATCACGTTCCCCAGCCGGCCCGCGGCCAGGAAGGCCGCACCGTGCTGAAGAGCCCCGGTCGCCAGCGCATGGGCGGTCGCCGCGGCCAGGTAGCCGAGATCGCGGGTCCTCCAGAAGACGACGCTGGCGACGACGCCTTCCTCGATGTAGCCGCGGCAGAGAGAAGGCAGCGACACGCCGGTGATCCGGAGGTCCCGCCGTCCGCACTCCTTCACGGCTTCGGCCGCGCCGGGGACGGCGGGCGAGCAGAACCCCACGATGACCTTGAGCCTCGGGTGGGCTTCGACGAGCTTCAGCGTCTCCCGCCGCGCCTTGTCCTGCACGTCGTCCGAGGGTCGAACGTCGACCAGATCCACGCCGGGGTGTTCCCGCGACAGGCGGTCCTTGAATCCGGCGATCCAGGCGTTCTGGTTTGGAGCGGCGAGTGTCGACGTGATGGCGGCAACCGCCCCCGTCCCGCCGGTGATCCGCCCGACTTCGAAGGCGAGGGCGTGGGCGATCGCGTCCGGTGTCGCCGGGACCACCGTGAAGTCGCGGGCCTCGGGGTCCGCGTCGGCGTCCCACGTGATGACCTTGACGCCCCGCGAGCGGGCCTCCTTGAGGGACGGCGTCAGCCGGGTCCGGCTCTCCACGCTGACCGCAATCGCGGGGAGACCGTCCTCGACCCAGCGCTCCACGATCCGGGCCTGACGCGGGGCGTCGGGTTCGGGCGGACCGTCCCAGCGCAGCGTGAATCCCAGCTCACGAGCCGATTCCTCGGCGCCGCGGCGACAGTCCTCGAAGTAGGGATTGCCGGTGCTCTTCGGCATCACGCCGATGGTCAGGGCCGCGAGTGTCACGCGCGCCTCACGGCCGGGCGACCGCTGACAGCGTCACCGGCCCGAGGAGCCCGGACGCGAGCAGCGGGCTCTCTCCCATTCGCCTCCCGAACGGCGAGGTCCTGTCGTAGGGGTCGTAGGTCGAGAACGTGTACCGCTTCTCCGGCGGCAGGTCCTGGTCGCCGATCATGCGGTTCGTCCAGAGGTTCGTGACCTTCACCTCGAGATGGTTGGCGCCGCTCGTCAGCGCATCCGTCACGTCCGCGCGGAAGGGCGGCGTCCACAGGATCCCGACGGGCTTCCCGTTCACCGAGACCTCGGCGAGCTCCTTCACGTCCCCGAGATCCAGCAGGAGCCTCGCCCCGGGACGGAGCCACGCCGACGGCACCTCGATGTCCTTGGCGTAGGTGGCCGTTCCGGAGAAGTACTTGACACCGGCCTCCGCAGACTCGGTCCAGGACTTGAGGCTCGCCAGCGTGATCTGCGGCGGCGCACCCCAGTTGGGGGGAAGCTCACGGTCCAGGGGCCGGCGACCGTCGCCAGGACCGTGCTCGAGGGCGCCGGGATCGTGCGCGACGGCGCGCCCGCCGCGTGCCGGAAGACGACGAACACGGATCCGTAGGGATCGAGGTGGAGCGGTACGGTCGTCCGGCCGTTCGCGATCGTGTATCCGCCGGGCTCGATCGCGCCGGTCTCGGGATGCCAGATCTCGGCTTCCTTCCCCTCCACCCGGAAGCTCGTCAGCAGCTCCTCCGGCCGGTCCTTCTGGTTGGCCACGAAGTAGATCTCGACGTCCGGCAGCCGGCGGTGGATCCACACGAGCGTCGTGTCGATCCCGGGCCGGTTGTAGAGGAAGTCCGGCCCGGTCTTCTGCTGCGCCAGGACCTCGTCGAGCGGGAGTCCCCAGTACACCTTTCCCCGGCCGTACGCGTGATCTGTGATGCTGCGGCCGTCGATCGCTCCCCAGACCTCGTTGGCGATGGCCCGGACCTCGTCATCGGCGGCGGGAGAATCGGTCAGGCTCGGCGACTTCGTGGGCCGCGGAGCGACGACGGTGGCCCCGTCCGACACCAGGTCGCGGATCTTGCGCAGTACGGGCGGAGTCAGACGGTCCACGTCCTCCGGCAGGACGAGCACCCGATAGCTCGTGCCTTCGGGGAGCACGAGGCGCCCGTCCTTCACCGACATGCGCCTCAGCAGGACCTCGGTGTTCACGTAGTCGTGGTTGTATCCGGCGGGCGGCTCGGGCCGCACTCTCTTCCAGAAGGGGACCGTGGCGGGAGCGCCTTCGCCGTAGTAGTAGGCGAGGTCACCCACGAACTGCCCCTGCTGCAGCAGGTACGAGCAGCGCGCCAGGTACGCGTTCCAGGCGACCGCCGGCTCGGCCCAGGTGTTGTTCCGTGTGTAGTGCTGCCCGAAGATGGCGAGCGTGATCCCCGGCTTGTGCTTCTCGTCGACGAACGGCTGCTGGTCCGACGTGTGGAACACGATCCGGTTCATTCCCTGGGCGAAGTAGTAGTCGGCGAAGGACTTCAGATACGAGGGCGGCTGCCAGCCCGACATCGGGGGGCCGGTGGTGAACGCCTCCACGGCCACGAGCGTCTTTCCGTAGATGTGGGCCGCCGAAGCCGCCTCGCGCACGTCCGTGGGGTGCTCGGGAGTGTGGCCCTGTCCCGGGGGCCGCACCCAGAACTCCCCCATCGGGATGTCGACCTTGCCCTTGTCCTGCAGGCCATCGCCCGTGGTCGGGAGGGCGGCCCCCATCGCCTCGGCGTAGAGACCGAGCTTCCGCTCGTGCAGCATCTCGGTCGCGAGGCCGTAGTGGTTGTCGGCCAGGAGGTCGGCGATCGTGCGGCGGAAGTCCCAGAGGAATCGATCGCTCGCGTCCGCGCTCTCCACGACCCGCCCGGTGAGAACCGGGAGGTACGGTGTCGGATCGTAGCCGCGGCGCTTCCGGAACTCCCCCACCATGTCGTCGGTCCAGTTCTCGAGGCCGGCTTCCCAGCTGTCCATCAGCAGGTACCGCAGGCTCTTCCCGAAGTAGGGGCCGAGCGCCTCCGCGATCGGGCCGAGGTAGCCGTCCATGTAGGAACGGACGTGCGTAGCACTCAGCTTGTCGACCTCATAACCCGTCGCCTCCCGCGACGCCGGAGCGTTCTTCTGTCCGGTCAGGGAGTAGCCCAATCGCAGGATGACCCATCGGCCCGCCGGCACGTCCCAGGCGAGAGAGCCGTCCTTTCCCATCCGGGACGTGAGGTCGACGACGTCTTGCCGGGCGATGGCGAGGGCCGCTGACACGGGCGGTGTCGTCAGCGAGTCGTACTCCGACAAGTTCTGGAATGCCGCCTTCCCTTCCCACCGGTCGACCCGCGGGCTGGAATGGAGCTCCGCCTCGGCGAGCTTCACCTCGCGGGGAGCGGGCAGGCCCATCATCTGGGCGATGGGGCCAGGAGGAGGGGGATCGAGGACGAGACGGTAGAAGCGCGCGTTCGTCTCGGGGAACGAGAAGGTCCGCACCGGAAAGCCCGCGAAGGGATGGCCGGGCCCGGGCAGGGTCACGAGGGTGACGAAGTGGCTCCCGTCGACGCTGGCCTGGACCTCGCCGGGCGGTATCGACTCTCCCCCGAACGGTGACCCCGCTGCTCCCGTCGCGATCGTGAGGGCGTGGGCTCGGAAGGGCTCCGCGAACTCGAACTGGACCCAGGCCCGGCCTCCGCCCTCGGGAAGGGACACCGCCGCCTGCTTGTTGACGTCGCCGTCGAGGAGGGTCGGGGCGTCGATCGTGCCGCCGCTCGCGGTCACCTTCGGGTGCCGCTCGGCCATCCGCACCTCGCCCTCGGGCAGGCGGTAGGCGAGGACGGCGCTGTCGGCGTAGAAGGTCGGATCCGGTGGCGCAGGTGGCACCTTCGGCTCGGGCTTCGCGCCGCGCGGGGGCGGTGCCTGGGGGAAGTCGAACGGCGGAGCCGTTGGAATGTCCTGGAACGTGCCGTTCACGGAGGGAGGCTTCGCCAGCGTCCCGGTGAACTTCTTCGGCCCCGTGACCCGCGTCTCGCTCCAGACGACCTTCTTCATCGCTCCCTCGGGCTTGACCCAGGGCCCTCCCGTCTCGCTCCAGCCGCCCGAGGCGGCCATCGCCATCTCCAGCCCCAGCCTGTCCGCCTCCGCCGCCGCGTGGCGGAAGGCGTCCTTCCACTCGGGCGTCATCCAGACCAGCCGCTTGTCGACGAACACCGGCGTGCCGAGGTTCCCGTCGAACATCTGCATGCCGCCGATGCCGACGCGCTTCATCCACTCGAGGTCGGCGGTGATGCCTTCCTTGGTGACGTTGCCGTTCATCCAGTGCCACCAGGCCCGCGGCTTGGCGGAGTCCGGCGGGTCCTTGAAGCCGCGCTCCAGGGAGTCCGACCCCTGCCCGGCAACCCCGCCCGTGAAGCCCGCCAGCAGCCCGGCCAGAGCCAGAATCCGAACGACCAGACGCGTTCTACGCATGTGAGTAGCCCTTCCTTCGTTAGTGGCTCTGCTGCGTGGTCACCGCCGACAGCGTCACCGGGCCGAGCAGGCCCGACTCGACGAGCGGTGAGTCCTTCGTGTAGGGCTTGAAGGTGGAGAACGTGTAGCGCTTCTCCGCCGACGGCTGCTCGTCACCGACCAGCCGATTCACCCAGAGGTTCGTGACCTTGACCTCGAGCTGGTTCGCGCCCGCCTTCAGGGCGCCGGTCACGTCGACCTGGAAGGGCGTTCTCCAGGCGATCCCCACCGGCCGGCCGTTCACCGAAACCTCGGCGATCTCCTTCACCCGGCCCAGGTCAAGCACCAGCCGCGCGCCCGGCGGGAACCAGTCCCTGGCGGCCTCGATGTCCTTCGTGTAGGTGGCCGTTCCCGAGAAGTACCGGACACCCGCCTCGGAGTGCGTCGTCCAGGAGCTCAGGCGCTCGAGGCGCAGCTTCGGCGGCGCACCCTGGTCGCTCGGGAAGCTCACGTCCCAGGGTCCCGCAACCGTGGCGACCTTTGTGCTCACGGGCCGCGGGAGCGCGCGCGACGGCGCAGTGGCCGCCCCCCGGAACACCACGAAGACCGACTCGTGCGGTCCCAGGCTCAGCGGGACCGTCGTCCGCCCGTCCTCGATGGAGAAAGCACCCGGCCCGATCTCTCCCGTCTCCGGGTGCCAGAGCTCCGCCGCCCGGCCTGCGACCCGGAAGCGCACGCTCACGTCCTCGGCGCGGTCCTTCTGGTTGGCGACGAAGTAGATGTCCGTTTCACCGAGCCGGCGATGGATCGAGTCCAGCGTGGTGTCGAAGCTCGGCCGTGTGTACTCGACGTCGGGCGGCGTCCCGAGCGCGGCCAGCACCTCGTGGAGCGGCCGGCCGCAATAGATCTTGCCCTTGCCGTAGGCGTGCTCGGTGATCGTCCGGCCGTCGCACGCCCCCCACATCTCGTTCGCCAGGGCCCGGATCTCCTCGTCCGACGCGGGGTAGCCGACCAGGCTCGGCGATCCCAATGGCCTCGGCCCGACTACGGTGGCACCCGCGGCCACGAGATCGCGGAGCTTCCGAAGCACTGGAGGAGTGAGCCGGTCGACGCTGTCCGGCAGGACCAGCACGCGGTAGCTCATCCCGTCGGGAAGCAGAAGCCGCCCCTCCTTCACCGAGATCCGCGTCAGCAGCACCTCCGTGTTCATGTAGTCGTACGCGTAGCCGGGGGGCGGCGCCGGCGCGGGGGTCGTGCTCGGGCCCGCGTAGACCGAGGCGGGGGCACCCTCGCCGTAGTAGTAGGCGAGGTCCCCCACGAACAGCCCTTGCTGCAGCAGGTACGAGCTCCGCGTCAGCAAGGAGATCCACGGCTTCGACTGCTCCGCCCACGTGTTGTTCCGCGTGTAGTGCTGGCCGAACGGCCCCAACGTCAGGCCGGGCCGGCGGTCCTTGAAGGGCTGGTGCACCGAGGTGTGGATCACGAAACGGTTCACCCCCATCGCCATGAAGTGGTCGCCCAGCCACTTGAGGGCCGAGGGTGGATCGTTCCAGCCGGGGACGAAGGAGGTGAACGACTCGGTGGCGACGAGAGGCTTGCCGTAGATGTGGGCGGCCGACGCCGCCTCGCGAACGTCCATGACGTGCGAGGCCCGGTGGGTCTCGCCGGGGAGGAGCGTCCAGAACTCGCCCATCGGGATGTCCACGTGGCCCTTGTTCTGGAGTGCGTCCTGGAACATCGGGGAGCCGGTGCCCGCCGCCTCCCCGTACAGCTTGATGCCCCGCTGGTGCAAGAGCTCGGCGGGCAGCTTGTAGTGATACTCGGCCAGCATGTCCGCGATCGTGCGCCGGAAGTCCCAGAGGAAGCGCTCGCTCACCTCGGCGCTCTCCACGACACGGCCGGTCAGCACGGGGAGATACGGCCTCGCATCGTACCCGCGGCGCTTGGCGAACTCCGGGAGCATGCCCTCGGTCCAGTTCTGAAGCCCCGCCTCCCAGCTGTCGATCAGGAGGTACTGGAGGCTCTTCCCGAAATACGGTCCCATCGCCTCGGCGATCGGGGCGAGGTAGCCGCGCAGGTACGACTCCACGTGGGCGGGATTCAGCTTGTCCACCTCGTACCCCGTGGCCTCCGGCGGAGCGGGGTTGTTCTTCGCCCCGGTCAGGCTGTACCCCATGCGCAGGACGACCCACCGGCCCGCCGGTAGGTCCCAGACGAGGCGGCCGTCGCGGTCCATCTTCGAGGTGAGATCGACGACGTCGGCGCGCGGGATCGCGAGGAGCGGCGGCACCGCAGGTGTCGGAACCGAGTCGTACTCGAGCAGCGAGGCGAAGGCCGCCTTCTCCTCCCAGCGGTTCACTCGTGCCCCGGACAAGAGCTCCACCTCCGCGACGTCGTACTGCCGCGGAGGCGGCGCGCCCAGGAGCGCGTCGAAGCGTCCCTGCGGCAGCGAGCTGAACCGCATGCGATAGAACCTCGCCGCCGTCTCGGGAAGAGCGTACGTCCGCACCGGGAGGCTCCGATTGGACGGCCCCGGCAGGCTGACGAGCGTTGCGAAGGTCGTGCCGTCCTGGCTCGCCTGGACTTCGCCGCTGGGCATGCCCCGGCTCCCGACGGCAATGGACACCGCCCGCGCCCGGAAGGGCTGGGCAAACTCGAGCTGGATCCACGCCGGCTCGTCTCCCGCCGGCATGGGCAACGCCACGGTCCGCTTCAGATCACCGTCGAACAGGAGCGCCGAGTCGAAGTCCCCCCCGCTCCGAGTCACCGTCGGCCGGCGCTCGGCCATCCGCTCCTCGCCATCGGGCAGGCGATAGGCCACGACGGCGCTGTCTCCGTAGTGGGTGGGGTCGGGTGGCGTTCCTGGCGCCGGCTCCGAGGGGGGCCGGAACGGGTGGCGGTACGGGAGGTCCTGGAAGGGCCCGTTCACCGACGGCGGAGCGGCGAGCGACTCCCGGGAACCTCCTCGGCCCCTCCACTCGGGTCTCGCTCCACACGAGCTTCTTCATCGCCTCTTCCGGCTTGACCCACGGCCCGCCGGTCTCGCTCCAGCCCCCCGAGCTGTGCATCGTCATCTCGAGGCCCAGGCGGTCGCACTCGGCCGCGGCGTGGCGCAGCAGCTCCTTCCACTCCGGGGAGTGGTACACGATCCGCTTCTCCACGAGCTGGGGCATCGCCTGCTGGCCGGCGCGGATGTTGCCGATGTCCGCGTCGAACATCTGCACGCCGCCGATGCCGACGCGCTTCATCCACTCCAGGTCGAGGGTGATCCCCTCCCGCGTGACGTTGCCGTTCATCCAGTGCCACCACACCCGGGGCCGGGCGGAGCTCGGCGGGTCCCTGAAGCCCTGCTCGAGCGCCGCACCAGCGGAGAGGGTCCGGGTCTGCCCGGACATCGGCACCGAGAGGCCCACGAGACCGCCGACGAGGGCGACCCGGAGGATGACGGATGGTGTGCGGCCACGCCTGCGGTTGTCGCCCATTGCGGGACCCCCTGGTCAGTGCCGGCCGAGGCGAATGGATTGCGTACGGCGGTCACCCTCCGATCGGATACGCGAACGAGTACCGGCCGGAGCCCACCTCCACGACCACGAGCGTCGCCGTCCTGTCGTTGACCGGCGATCCCGTTGCCGTCCCGTGAGGGCCCGACCGCCTTCGGTGACGTTCGCCAGCTGCGCTCCCGGCAGCCGCACCGTGGCCCGCGTGTTCGCCGGGACCTCCACAGCGAGCTCGAACCGGCCGCCCTCGAGCATCCAGGCGGAGCTCACCTTTCCGTACATCGTCTCGTGGCTGGCCTTCACGCGGGTGAATCCCCCGCCGGGCCGCGGCTGGATCAGGACGTGCTTGTAGCCGGGAGCCGCTCTCGTCGATCTCGATGCCGGCCATCACCCGGTACATCCACTCGCCGATCGCGCCGTAAGCGTAGTGGTTGAACGAGTTCATCGAGGTGTCCTGGAAGGTGCCGTCCGGCTTCTGGCTGTCCCACCGCTCCCAGATCGTGGTGGCGCCCTGCTTCACGGGGTAGAGCCAGGACGGGTACTCCTCGCGGTTGAGCAGCAGGTAGGCCTCGTCCAGGTACCCGTAGCGGCTGAGCACGTGGCAGAGATACGGCGTGCCGAGGAAGCCGGTCGTCAGGTGCTTCCGCTCGCGGATCTCCTCGGCCAGCCTCTTCGCGGCCGACCGGTCGCAGCTCCTCGGGAAGCAGGTCGAACTGGAGAGCGAGGACGTAGGCGGTCTGGGTGTTCTCGCCCACGCGGCCCCGTCCGCTCACGAACTCGTCCCGGAAGGCGCCCTTGATCCGGGCGAGCTGCTCGGCGTAGCGGGCTGCGTCCTCCGCCCGCCCGAGGACGAGCGCCGTCCGCCGCAGCAGGTCGGTCGAGTGGGCGAAGAACGCGGTGGCGATCAGGTCCTTCCCGGTGGTGGCCCCGGGGTAGCTGCGGGCCTCGCGGCTCGGGGCCGCGTAGGCCAGCCAGTCGCCGAAGTGGAAGTCACCCGTCCAGACGAAGTCGTCGCCGGCCCGCTTCCTCTCGTACTCCACCCAGCGGGCCATGCTGTCGTACTGCTCTTCGAGGAGCCGGCGGTCGCCGTAGCTCAGGTACATCGTCCACGGGATGATCACCGCGGCGTCGGCCCAGCCGGCGGAGCCGGCGGCGGGGTTGTCCGGGCGCGTCAGCACGTTCGGGACGACGTGGGGGACCCTTCCGTCCTCGAACTGGTCGGCGGCCAGGTCCCGGAGCCACTTGGTGAAGAAGCCGGCCACGTCCATGTTGAAAGCGGCGGTGGGGAAGAAGACCTGCGCGTCTCCCGTCCACCCCAGCCGCTCGTCGCGCTGCGGGCAGTCGGTCGGCACGTCGAGGAAGTTCCCCTTCTGCCCCCAGAGGATGTTGTGCTGGAGCTGGTTGACGAGCGGTTTCGAGGTCTCGAACTCGCTCGCCTTCGCCATGTCGGAGTGGACGACCACGCCGGTCAGCGCGTCCGGCGTCAGCTCCCCCGGGTAGCCGTCGACGGCCACGTAGCGGAAGCCGAAGAAGGTGAAGTGCGGCTCGAACGTCTCCGGCCCGCCGCCCTTCAGCGTGTAGCGGGCCGTGGCCTTCGCCCGGCGCAGGTTCTCCGTGTAGAAGTTGCCCTCCTTGTCGAGCACCTCGGCGTGGCGCAGCGTGACGGTCGTCCCCGCCGGTCCCGCGGCCTTGAGCCTCACCCAGCCGACCATGTTCTGGCCCATGTCGGCGACCGTCTCGCCGGCGGGTGTCTTCAGGATCTTCACCGGCTGGAGCTCCTGGATCCTCCGCACCGGCGGGCCGGCGGGAGCGACGAGGTCGTCCTTGCGGTGGCTCACGACCTGGACCGCCGACCACCCCCGATCGTCGAACCCGGCCGCCGTCCACCCGGGCTTCTCGAGGCGCGCGTCGTACGTCTCCCCGTGGTAGATCTCCGACATCAGGATCGGACCCGTCGCCGCCTTCCAGCGCTCGTCCGTCTCGACGACCTCCTTGCGCCCGTCCTTGTAGGCGATCTCGATCTGCAGCGAGCAGAGCGACCCGATCGCCGTAGACGTTGCGTCGATCGATGCCCCCGGGGAGGTTGCCGCGGTACCAGCCGTTGCCGAGCTGCACCCCAACGGCGTTGTCGCCCGCCTTCAAGAGGGGCGTGACGTCGTACGTCTGGTACTGAAGGCGCTTGTTGTAGCTCGTCCATCCGGGCGTGAACAGGTGATCCCCCACCCGGTGGCCGTTCATGTGCAGCTCGTAGAGCCCGTGGCTCGTGACGTAGGCCCGCGCCCGTTCGACCGCACCCTTCACCCGGAACTCCCGCCGCAGCATCGGCGCCGGGCCCGACTTCGTCACGTCCTCCGGCAGGCCCGGCTCGATCCAGCTCGCCTTCCAGTCCGAAGGCGCGAGAAGCCCCATCTCCCACCACGCCGGCGCGCTCCAGGCCGAGACCTTCCCGCCTCCGTCCCACACCCGGACCTGCCAGTGGTACCTCTCTCCCGACCGCAGGGCGGGGCCTTCGTAGGGACGGTGGGTCGACTCCTCCGAGGCCACCTTGCCGGAGTCCCACCGGAGATCTCCCTTGGACTCCAGCCCGCGCTCGCTCCGCGCCACCCGGACCTCGTAGGCCGACTGGACGACTCCTCGCCCGTCCGACTCGATCCGCCAGCTCAGCCGGGGCTTCCGAGCGTCGATCCCGAGCGGGTTCTCCTTGTACTCCGTGCGCAGGCCCACCACCCGGAGCGGCGTCTCCGCGCTGGCCGGTTGAGCCAGCTGCCAGAGTCCGGCCGCGGCGAGAGGAAGGGCCAGGCTCGCGACGAACCGTCGCGCCATCGTGGAGCCGGACTGTCTGGCGATCATGAGTGCCTCTCACCCTCCGACAGGATACGCAAACGAGTACCGACCGGAGCCCAGCTCCACGACCACGACGTCGCCATCCTGCCGTTGACCGGTGATTCCGTTGCCGCTCGAGAGGCCGACGCCTCCTTCGGTGACGTTCGCGAGCTTCGCTCCTGGGAGCCGCACCGTGGCCCGCGTGTTCGCCGGGATCTCGACGGCGAGCTCGAAGCGACCGTCCTCGAGCGTCCAGGCGGAGCTCACCTTGCCGTACATCGTCTCGTGGCTCGCCTTCACGCGGGTGAATCCGCCTCCGGGCCGCGGCTGGATGAGGACGTGCTTGTAGCCCGGAGCGCTCTCGTCGATCTCGATGCCGGCCATCACCCGGTACATCCACTCGCCGATGGCGCCGTAGGCGTAGTGGTTGAAGGAGTTCATCTCCGTGGTCTGGAACGAGCCGTCCGGCTTCTGGCCGTCCCACCGCTCCCAGATCGTGGTGGCTCCCTGCTTCACCGGGTAGAGCCACGACGGGTACTCCTCCCGGTTGAGCAGCAGGTACGCCTCGTCCAGATACCCGTAGCGGCTGAGGACGTGGCAGAGATACGGCGTGCCGAGGAACCCCGTGGTCAGGTGCTTCCGCTCGCGGATCTCCTGGGCCAGCCTCTTCGCCGCGCCCGGTCGCAGCTCCTCGGGCAGCAGATCGAACTGCAGCGCGAGCACGTAGGCCGTCTGCGTGCCTTCGCCGACGCGACCGGCGTCCGTCACGAACTCCCGGCGGAAGGCGCTCTTGATCCGGGCGAGCTGCTCGCCGTAGCGGGCCGCGTCGTCCTTCTTGCCCAGGACGAGCGCCGCCCGCTGCATGAGGTCGGTCGAGTGGGCGAAGAAGGCGGTCGCGATGAGGTCCTTGCCCGTCGTGGCCCCGGGATAGTCGTTCGCGGCCATGCCCGTCGCCGCGAAGGCCAGCCAGTCCCCGAAGTGGAAATCCCCGTCCCAGATGAAGTCGTCGCCCGCTCGCTTCCTTTCGTACTCCACCCAGCGGATCATGCTGTCGTACTGCGTCTCCAGGATCCGCCTGTCGCCGTAGGTCAGGTACATGTTCCACGGGATGATCACGGCGGCGTCGGCCCAGCCCGCGGCCCCGCCCGGGCTCCCGGCCCTCGAAGTCCGGCAGCACGTTGGGCACCACGTGGGGGACGCTGCCGCTCTCGAACTGGTCGGCGGCCACGTCCCGCAGCCACTTCGTGAAGAAGCCGGCCACGTCCATGTTGAAGGCGGCGGTGCGGCGAGAAGACCTGCGCGTCGCCCGTCCAGCCCAGGCGCTCGTCGCGCTGCGGGCAGTCGGTCGGGCACGTCGAGGAAGTTGCCCTTCTGCCCCCAGAGGATGTTGTGCTGGAGCTGGTTGACGAGCGGCTTCGAGGTTTCGAACTCGCTCGCCTGCGCCATGTCGGAGTGGACGACGACCCCGGTCAGGCGTCCGGCGTCAGCTCCCCCGGGTAGCCGTCGACGGCCACGTAGCGGAACCCGAAGAACGTGAAGTGCGGCTCGAACGTCTCCGGACCGCCGCCCTTGAGCGTGTAGCGCAGCGTCGCCTTCGCCTTGCGCAGGTTCTCGGTGTAGAAGTTGCCCTGCTTGTCGAGCACCTCGGCGTGGCGCAGCGTGACGGTCGTGCCGGCGGGTCCCTGCGCCTTGAGCCTCACCCAGCCGACCATGTTCTGGCCCATGTCGACGACGGTGTCGCCGGCCGGGGTCTTGAGGATCTTGACCGGCTTCAGCTCCTCGATCGCGGCGGACCGGCGGCCCGGCGGGGGCGACGAGATCGTCCTTGCGGTGGTCGACGACCTTCACCCCCGACCACTCCCGATCGTCGAAGCCGGGCACGTCCAGCCGGGCTTCTCGAGGCGGGCGTCGTAGGTCTCACCGTGGTAGATCTCGGACATCAGGATGGGCCCGGTCGCCGCCTTCCAGCCGGCCGTCGCTGCCGATCGATCTCCTCGCGCCCGTCCTTGTAGGTGACCTGGATCTGCGCGAGCAGGGCCGAGGCGATCGCCGTAGATGTTCCGCCGGCCCTCCCACGCCAGGTTCCCCGGTACCAGCCGTTGCCGAGCGCGACGCCGACGGCGTTGTCGCCCGCCTTCAGCAGAGACGTGACGTCGTAGGTCTGGTACTGCAGGCGCTTGTTGTAGCTCGTCCACCCGGGAGTGAAGACGCTGCGTCGCCCACGCGCTGGCCGTTCAGGTGCATCTCGTAGAGGCCGTGGCTCGTGACGTAGGCCCGCGCCCGCGCCGACGACGCCGCTCAGCTTGAACTCCCGCCGCAGCATCGGCGCCGGACCCGACTTCGTCACGTCCTCCGGCAGGTCCGGCTCGATCCAGCTCGCCTTCCAGTCCGACGGCTCCAGGAGGCCCATCTCCCACCACGCCGGCGCGCTCCAGGCCGAGGACGTCCCGCTCCCGTCCCACACCCGCACCTGCCAGTAGTACCGCTGGCCTGATCGCAGCGCCGGGCCGTCGTAGGGGCGTTGGATCGACTCGTCCGAGCTGACCTTCCCCGACTCCCACACCCGCTCGCCCTTCGCCCCCAGGCCACGCTCGCTCCGCGCCACCCGGATCTCGTAGGCCGACTGGACGACTCCTCGCCCGTCCGACTCGATCCGCCAGCTCAGCCGCGGGCTTGCGAGCGTCGATGCCGAGCGGGTTCTCCTTGTACTCCGTGCGCAGGCTCGCCACCCTCGAGCGGCGTCTCGCGCCTTGGCCGCGAACACGTGCGGTGACGGCGACCGCCAGCAGCAAGAGGATCCCGGCGCGAGAGCGCCAGCGCCGGTGCGAGTCCTGATCTCGGTCGTGTCGTCGACATGTTCGGCTCCTCGTGAAACCGTTCGTCCCTCTGCGGGCTGCTCTCGCCGAAGCCTAGGGCGGCGCCGTCTGCGCGTCCAGCTCCTGCTGCGTGACCGCGTGCTGGCGGAGCATGTCCAGCCGTTCCTGCTCGCGCTTCCGGGCGCGCAGGCGCTGGAACTCGGCCTGTGCCTTCTCCTGCTCCTGCGCGGTGGCCGAGCGCTCGATGCGCCTGCCAGAGCTGGAAGTAGGCGACGTCGTTTTCGGGGTTCAGGGAGACGGCCTTCGCGAGCGGAGGCAGGGCCAGGTCCGCCTTTCCCTGCGAGACGAGCACCCGTCCGAGGCCGACGAGGCCTTGCTCGAAGTCGGGATAGCTCTTCACGGCCAGCTCGAAGAGCTCGCGCGCCTTGTCCAGGTCTCCCGCCTTGCGTCGGATCTCCCCGAGCTCGTACGCGGCGTCGGCGTTCGTGGGATCGAGTCGCAGCTCCTGCTCGAACTCGCAGCGCGGCGTGCGCCTCGGCGTCGGCCTCCGAGCGGGGTGGCCGCGCCCGCGCCAGGAACACCCGCCCCATCGCGGTAGTGGATCCCGGGCCGGTCCGGGGCGAGGGCGAGCACCTTCCGGTACTCGTCGAGGGCGCGCGTCGTAGTTCGCCAGGCTCTCGTTGGCCTCGCCCGCGGCCTGGTGCATCCAGACGGACGTCGGACGCGACCTCGGCGAGCCGCATCGTCAACAGGTAGGCGTAGTTCGAGAAGAGGCGCCCGGTGTGGTACAGGACCTCGGGGTCGTCCTTGTAGAGGCGCGTCAGCTGCAGCGCCACCTCCACCGCCTTGTCGTCCTGGCCGAGCCCGGTGTAGGACCGCTGCAGCTGGAGGCCGGCCATCGCGCCGGAGCGCCGTGTCGGAAGACTGCCCGAAGCCCTTCTGGAGGCCCGGCAGGGCCTCCTTGTACTGGCCGAGCTCGGAGAGGCACATCGCGAGCAGGATGTCCACGTTCGGCAGGCCGGGCTTCAGCTTCAGGGCCTGGCGCAGGGTCGGAACGGCACGGGCAAAGTCGTGCTGCTGGAAGTAGATCATCCCGAGCTGGGCGTGCACCTCGGCGGTCTCGGGGCTGAGCTCCCGGAGCTTCTCGTAGGCCCGGGCCGCATCCGCCCAGCGGCGCTCCGCGAGGGCCTTCTGCCCCTCCTCGGCGTACCGCTCGAGCAACCCCGGGTCGGGTGCCTGAGCCAGGACCGCCGACGCCGGCCAGCGCGACAGCCGAGCAGGACCACGATGAGCCGATTCATGGGGGAGGTTTTACACCGAAACGGCAGGCCGATCCGCCGCTCCGCGCCATCGTCACGCCGACGACGGTCCAATGCCCCGGAAGGGGCCCGCCAGCGCACGCACGGGCCTGGCGGCCGCCCTTCCGGGGTGCATCACCAGAGCAGCTTCGCCCCCAGCTGGACGATGCGACCGGGCCGGGCGCGACGTGACCACCCCGAAGTTCGCAGTCGGCGATGTTCTGCGACACGCCCGAGAACTGCGGATGGTTGAACGCGTTGAAGGCCTCCACCCGGAACTGCAGCGTCGCGTTCTTGGGGAGGAAGAAGTTCTTGAAGAAACCCAGGTCCAGGTTGTTGACGCCGGGCCCTCGCAGGATGCTGCGGCCGGAGTTGCCGAAGGAGCCCAGCGCCGGCTGGGCGAAGGCAGCGGTGTTGAACCACTGCTCGATCGTGCCGCCGCCGGAGTGGATGTCGCCCACGATGTCCGCCCGGTTGGTGCCGAAGGTGTCGAGGACGCCTCCCACGTCGGCCGCGAAGATCGAGATGGGGAAGCCGCCCTGCCAGAGGTAGATCCCGTTCATCTGCCAGCCGCCGATGACCGCCTGCTTGAGGCCGGAGGCGTCGCCGCCGAAGCGCTCGCCCTTGCCGAAGGGCAGGTTCCAGACGAAGCTCGCGACCACGCGGTGGGCCACGTCGAACGACGAGAGGCCGTGGTCGCGCGCCACGTCGTGGTTGTTCAGGAACCCCTGCCAGCCCGCCGACTCGTTCGCTCCGATGCCGGCGGCGGCGGACTTGCTGTCGGTGCTCTTCGACCAGGTGTAGGCGACCGACCCCAGCAACCCCCGGCCGCGATGCGTGAGCGTGGCGTTCAGGGCGTGGTAGTCCGAATAGCCGCTCCAGTCGCTGTCGATGTAGACGCCGAAGTTGGGGAACGGCTTGCGCCCCTCGACCGTCGGGTTGTCGGGAGTGTAGGGCAGGGCCTGGGCGATGTTGATCCGCATCAGGAGGTTGCTGCCGTGGGCGCCGACGTAGTTCAGCTCCGCGGTGGTCGTCCGCGAGAGCTGCTGCTGGACTCCGAGAGACCACTGCTGGACCTTGGGGTTCCTCGGCTCCGGAGACTGGTTCACCGCGAGGAAGGTGTTGGCCGCGGGGGTCGCCACTCCGCCGGAGGTGAAGCTCGGGAACAACTGGTCGGTCGTCTGCAGCGGCGCCGTCTGGCCGAGGCTCTGGGAGTAGGTGTCCGCGGCTGACGTACGGATAGATGTCCGCGGCGCCGTCGATCTCGCGCAACTCGGCGGAGTCGAAGAAGATCCCGTAGCCGCCCCGGACGACCGTGTTCCCGGACTCGGTGGGACGGTACGCGAAGCTGATCCGCGGAGCGAAGACCTTGTAGCGGTCGGGGTTCTCCGGGCTGCGTCGCCCGGCTTCCTGGTAGTAGGCGCCGTCGACGATGCCCCCGGCCTGCCAGGCTCTTGTCGGCCACGAGGAGGCCGCCCGGCGCGATAGTCGAGGTTCCGCCAGCCCATGCGGTCGTTCGTCTCGTAGGGCACGCTGCGGTAGTCGTAGCGGAGGCCCAGGTTCAAGGTGAGCTTGGAGCTGATCTTCCAGTCGTCCTGGATGTACGGAGCGAAGTACATCCAGTTGAACTCGCGGGGGTTGCCCACCTTGCCCTCGACGGGGAAGGGCCCGGGCTGGAAGACGCTGACGCCGTTCGACCCGTAGTAGCCGAGCAGGAAGTCCGCGACCGGGCTGCCGGTGAAGCCGATGTTGAAGCCCCCCCAGTTGCCGAGGAAGTCGTTGGCCAGGTCTCTCTGGAGCGACCACCGCCGGTAGTTCGCGCCGAAGTTGAACGTGTGATTGCCCGTCACCCACGTGGTCGTGTTGCTGATGTCCCACATGGGTTGATTGCTGGCCGTGTAGTCGTTGACGGGGCCGCCCACACCCGCGTATCCCTGGATGCCGACGCCCGGACAGCCCCTCTGCGGGTCAGGGATGCCCGTGAAGACGCCGGTCAAGGCCAGGGAGTCGACGTCCGACTGGGAGCACGGAACTCCCTCCTGGTTGGCCAAGGCCTCCACGCGGCCGACCCGGAGGACGTTCACGACGTTGCTCTTGATGGGCCAGGTGTGGGAGACCTGCCAGTTGGTCGTGTTCTGCACGAAGAGGGCGTCTCCGATGTCCGGGGTCATCGTCGCCGCTGGCCGTGTTCTCGTACGTCGTCTTCGTGTAGCGGGCGAAGGCCCTTCCGAACCCACCCAGGTCCTGGTCGAGCCGGACCGTGAACTGGTTCTGGGTCCTCGGAAGCGTCCGGATCAACTGGTAGTTGCCTTGAGGCACGTCGACGTTCGGGGCGGGGTACCACCCGTTTCTCAAGCCAGCTGCGCGAGGCGCGAGAAGCGCGACTGCGGGATCGTGTTGTTCGGGAAGGGTTGCCCGGTGACGGGGTCGATGATCGTCGTCGTGAAGTGGCCGGCCAGCTCGTCCGGGTTGGGCACGATGTAGAACGAGCTGAACCCGCTGTCGATCCGCGTGCCCTCGTAGTTGAAGAGCAGGAAGGTCTTGTTCTTGATGATCGGGCCGCTGATCGTCCCCCCGAACTGCTTCTGGTCCAGCTTGGGCTTCGGCGCGGTCGGCGAGTCGAAGAAGTTCTTCGCGTCGAGCCCCTCGTTCCGGCCGAAGTAGAACAAGGAGCCGTGGAACTCGTTCGTCCCGGACTTGCTCACCAGGTTGATCTGGTTGGCGCTGAAGCCGTACTCCGCCGAGTAGGTCTTGGTCTGCTCCTTGAACTCCTCGAGGGCGTCCACGGAGAGGATGACGGCCGGGGTGCCGAGCGCGGTGTCGATGTTCGACGTCCCGTCGATCATGAAGTTGTTCGAGGTCGGGCGGGCGCCCATGAGGCTGATCGCGTTCCCGGCGCCCTGGCGCATCGAGCCCTGCTCCCCGTCGGTCTCGACCGCGCCCGCGCCCAGGAACAGCAGCGACAGGAAGTTCCGCCCGTTGAGCGGCAGGTCGGTGATCTGCTTCTCGGTGATCACCTGGCCGACGGTGGCGGTCTCGGTGTCGAGGGCGACCGTAGCCGCCTGCACCTCGACGGTCTCGGTCGCAGCGCCCACGGCCAACGTCAGGTCGATGCGGGCGACCTGGTCGACGTTGAGCCGGATGCCCGCCTGCTTGGCGACGCTGAAGCCCGAGAGCTCGGCGCTCACCGCGTACACGCCGGTGGGCAGGAGCGGGAACGAGTAGTCTCCGCTCTGGTTCGTCGTGGCCGTGCGGGTCAGGCCCGTCAGGTCACTGTGGACGGTGACGGTGGCGCCCGGCACCACCGCGCCGCTCGCGTCCTTGACGGTGCCCGTGATCTGGCCCGTGGCCGTTTGTGCTCTCGCTGTGCTTGACAGCGTGAGCAGGGCCAGCAAGGCCCCCAGCAGGGCTCGTTTCCACATATGCAAGTCCTCCGATGTGGGCTCCCGAGGTGTCGCAAGGACATCCCCGGCGCCCGCCCTCCGCCCTTCCCTGGCCCCTAACAGAGCCGCGAATACGCTAGAACATCGGCCCCAACGACGGCCCTCATCCCTGGTGTGAGGGCGACTCTCGACCCTGGTGGCGCGAGCGGTCAAGCGCCTTCTTGCGCTCGCCCTGGCGTTCCGCTTGGCAAAACGCCGCTCTGTGGATGGCGATCGGGCTTACGGCCTGCAGTCAATGGATTTGCAGAGTTCTTACACTTCCGACACAAAACCTGACACGCTCGCCCGCGTCAGCCTTCGCGTTCTGCCTGGCACAACACTGGCTGTCGGTCTTGTATACAGGAAGCCCTCTTCCGGTCCCCTGCGCACCCCCCTCTTCGTCCCGTTCTCTGCTTGTACCCCTGTATACAGCGCGAGTACCATGAGCCGGCTTGGCGACCTCTGACGCTCGGACGGTCAACGGAGCGAGCGACGCAGCGTCGCAGACGGAGCGCGCCGTGCTGGCGTTACGCGAGATGCTCGTGCGCGGCGACTTCGCCGCCGGACAACGTCTGACCGAGCTGGCTCTCGCCGCGCGCCTGGGCTCTTCGAGAACCCCCGTACGGCACGCGCTCAACCGCCTGGCACACGAGGGCCTCCTCGAAGCACTGCCGGCGGGCGGCTTCTCGGTGCGGCAGTTCACGCTCGCCGACATCTGGGACGCGATCGAGATCCGCGGCGCCCTCGAGGGGATCGCCGCTCGGCTCGCGGCCCAGCGCTACCGTGAACCGGCGGAGCTGTCGCGGCTGCGGGGGTACTGCGTCGAGATGGAAGGCCTCGCTGTGGCCGACGTTTCGGGACTTCGTCCGGTTTCTCGAGGTCAACCAGGCGTTCCATGCCGAGCTTTGGCGCCTGGCGCGCAGCCCGATGCTGTTGCGCAGCATCGAGGCGATCACGGCGCTCCCGTTCGCCGCGCCGGGGGCGCTCGTGTACGGCGAAGCGGAGCAGGCCGCGGAGCAACGCATACGCCCGATCGCCGTCGAGCACCATCGGTCGATCGTCGAGGCGATCGAGGAACGGGATGGGGCGAGGGCCGAGAGCGTCGCACGAGAGCACTCGCGAGTCGCCCGCAACAACCTGATGCGGGCGCGCCCCGACCAGGAGCGGCTCAGTCGCGTCCCGGGCGGCGCGCTGATAGCGGCTCGGTAACGAATAGAGGCACCAGACCAGCTCTTGCGACTGCGTGGCGTGATCACGCAGTTCCAGTCGCCGGGAAACCGGTTGCGGTGCGCTTCGCGGTCTCTCGGCCGTCACCGGCAGCTGAAGCTGTCCGCCGTCTCGAGGTCGGTGGCGCCGACCTTCAGGCGCGCCACCTTGGGGTAGGGACACAGTGGCCGGCTGCGGTTGGGCGACCAACTCGACGGCACGTCCCGGTTGACGCCGACCGCATTGCCGGCGCCGCGAGCGTGAGCAATGACGCTCTCAGGCGCCTGGCCCCGCTCTACCCAGTCGACGAGGGTGGTGAGCATGTCGAACTGGTCGGTTGACGGGCCACCAGCACAGTGGGCCATGCCCGGCACGCGGAAGAGGCGCGCGAAGTTCGAGACGTCGCCACCGTTGGCGGTTCGCAGCCCCTCGTACCAGGCCGTCGTGTCGTTGACCGAGAAGATGGCGTCGCTGACTCCGTGATAGACCATCACCTTGGCGCCGCGGTTCTTCAGCCGGGCGAGATTCGTGGGCTGGACGGGCAGCATGAAGGAGAGGGCGGACTCGGTGTAGGCGCCGTTCGTCGCCGCCACCGAAGCCAGCATCGCGTCGATGGGGGTCGTCAGTGCGTAGGCCGGGCCGTTGAAGGTCGCCGGGACGGCCGGCGGCACGCCCCAGATCATGGCCGTGCCTCCCGAGTCGATCATCAACGGCACGAAGAACTCCCAGTACGACGAGTCGGCACTGTTGTGGCCGCTGTCGAACGGGAAGCTCGCGTAGAACGTGTGGCCCTTGCTGTCGACGGCGCCCGAGAAGATCGGCGCGATCGCGGCCTTCTGCGCAGCCGACAGGCAGCTGCCGTCGCGCGCGCCGCTGCAGGTGGGCACGTCGCGCTTGAAGTCGAAGGCAGCCTGGCACGCGGTGGTGTCCTGGATCAGCCCGTCGGTGGCGTCGTCCAGAGCGTCGCACTTGACCAGCACCGCGGCAGAGACGGTTGCGCGCTCGGCAGGAGTGAAGGCGGTGCTGAGATCGGAAGGGTTCGTCGCCACAGTCGCGTATTGCTTGGCGCCAAACTGGTTGGCGATGGCCGCCAGCGGCAGGCGATAGCCCGGCGCACCAGCCATGTAGCCGTCGTACTCCTCGGGCATGCGCGTCATCGCGACGAAGGAGTGCCGTCCGCCGTTCGAGCAGCCGCCGAAGTACGAGCGGTCGGGGCGCCTGCCGTAGGCGGCGGCGATCAGCGCCTTGGCCATGGGCGTCAGCTTGGCCGCGGCCTGGTAGCCGTAGTCCAGGCGGGCCTGGAGGTCGATACCGAAACTGGGATCAGTCGATCCGGTGTGGCCGGCGTCCGAGCTGATGACGGCAAAGCCCTGCTGCAACGCGGTCGTCGGCATCGGACCGCCACCGCCAAGGGCAGTTGCGACACTCCCATCGATGCCTCCGTTGGCTTGGTAGAAGAAGCGGCCGTTCCAGGCGTTCGGCAGCCGCATCTCGAAACCGATCGCGTAACTCTTGCTGTCCTGCGGGCTGGTGCGCCGATACATCTCGCCCTTGACCAGGCAGTGAGCGCCGATGGCGCTACCGCCCCACGTCATCGCGCCGGACGGGACCGACTCGGTCGAGGTGATGGTGGTGTTGGCGAACTGGAACGCGGTCGCCAGCTGCGTGCACGAAGACAGGCTGGCACCAGTGGCGGCCGCCAGCTGGGGTAGCGCGTCGCCGCCGACGACGACGTGGCCGGCGAACAGGGTGGCGCAGGCGACGGCGGCCCCGCGCAGGGCGAAGGGGACGGTCACGGAACCTCCAACCTCCCGCGGAGTCGGGAGAACCTGGCTGGGCACACTCTTGGCTCGGTCAGCCGGCTGCCCGCGCGGTCCCACCGAGCAACGCGTCGTTCGGATAGAGGTGGTCGACGTTTGCGGTCGTGACGAGCTGGTGGTTGGTGAAGAGAGCGGGCGGAGCCGGGCGGTGCCCCAGGATGTCGAAGGCGAGCTTGAGCAGGCCGTCTCCGTATCGCTCCGGGAAGAAGGCGACCGAAGCCACGAATGGCGTTCGCGGCTCTCGCAGCTCCGCCCGGGCGTCGGGCTCCGCGTTGTGCCCGACGATCGCACAGGTGCCCTCCCGGCCGGCTTCCTGAAAGGCTCGTGTGGCGCCCAGGCCGCTCGGATCGTTCGCGGCCCCGACCACCACGTGGCTGGCCTTGGATTCCCGGATGTGCTTGCGCACCTTGTCGAGCGCGGTCTTGAACTGCCCGTCGCAGTCGAGCGCGATCACGGGGCAGGCCTCGACGGCCTCGTGGAGGGTTTCCCGGAGCCCGGCAAGCGACACCGCTCATGCGCGCGTGCACGAGCGAACCCGCACGGGCAATCTCCAGCAGCAGCACCTCGTCCACCCGTCCCTGCCAGCGGCTCCGCACCCATTGCCCCAGATGCCGTCCCACGAGCAGCCCGGCCTGGTAGTTGTTGGCCCCGAAGTAGGTGCGCACCGGGATGAGGCACGTCGATCGCGATGAGCGGGATGCTGGGCCTCCAGGTACTTGGAGGCGATGGCCGGCGCGATGGCTTCGTCCGTCTGGAACTCGATGACGAGATCGACGCCTTCGCGCACCAGGTGCTCGGCGTTTCGCAGGGCCACCTTCGGCTGGTAGCGGTTGTCGAGCACGATCAGCTCGACGTTCTCGCGATCGGCGGCGCGCTGGAGGCCCGCGAGCACCTCGCGCGGAAACGAAGTGTCCTGGCCCTGGGCGGCATAGCCGATCCGGTACCGCCGGCGCCGTCCGATCTCCGAGGTGAGGCGATACCGGGTCGCGTCGACCTTCTCGACCAGCCCGATGTGGTGGAGCGTATGCAACAGGCGGAAGCACAGCCCCTTGCCGAGCCCCGTGCGCTGGACCACGTCACGAAGCCTCAGCGCTTCGCCCGACGACTGGAAGGCCCTGAGGACCTGAGAGGCGTGCACGACCGACCTCACGACATAGGGCGCCCCGGCGGACTTGGGCATCGCCAAAACCTCGCCCGTGAGAACTACCGTTTCGCAGAACATAACACACGCTGGTCGCGAGAGCGGTTTCGCAGCGTCCTTGATTTGACGATCACCCGCCCGTAAGTCTCCGGGTTTCAGGGGCGAGACGGCACCTGAGGCCGCTCCAGAGCTCGTTGCACCAGAGGGAACATGAGATCCACGGATGAAGGCGCTTGTGTGCGCACCGACCTCGCCGAGAAACTGCGCAACGCCTCCAGCGAGGGCGGCGGGGCCTGCAGGGGCCTTCCCTCCCCCGAGCATCCGGGCGGGCCTCGCCGCTCCTTGCACTTGGCACGTTTCGCGGGCCTGACGACTCGTTGTTCGCACGCGTCGGTGAGAATGGTGAGATCGTCGCAGTCGGGGAATCGATGTCGTGCAGTCGTGAGAGGGTGGACGTGCAGGCACCGGGAACGCCCTCGCTCGCCGGAAGGGAGGCGTCATGAGCTTCGAGCTGGACGCTGAGCGAATCGCCGCGGAGAACCGGAAGGGGCTCGAGTCGCTCGAGGACGACTACGAGCATCTCGGGCGCCAGCTCGCCCGTCGCGGCGTCGACATCGAGGCGCTGACGAAGCGGGCGATGGCCTTCCGCGTCTCGGTGCCCTCGTGGGGCGTGGGCACGGGGGGCACGCGGTTCGCGCGCTTCGCCGGCCCCGGCGAGCCCCGCAACGTCTTCGAGAAGCTGGAGGACTGCGAGGTCGTCTTCAAGCTCGACCCGCTCGACGCCCGGGCATCTCGCTGCACATCCCCTGGGACAAGCCGGACAGCCCGGCCGAGCTGCGGTCCTTCGCCCAGGCGCGCGGGCTCTTCTTCGATTCGATGAACTCCAACACCTTCGAGGACCAGCCCGCCCAGCCGCTCTCCTACAAGTTCGGCAGCCTCAGCCACACCGACCCCGGCGGTCCGTCGCCAGGCGGTCGAGCACAACGTCGAGTGCCTCGAGCTGGGGGTGAAGCTGGGGGCCCGCTCGCACACGGTGTGGATCGGAGACGGCGGGAACTTCCCGGGTCAGCTCCACACCCGAAAGGCGCTCGAGCGCTACCTCGAGAGCCTGCGCGAGATCTACCGCGCCCTGCCCGAGGGCTTTCGTCTCTTCATCGAGCACAAGCTCTACGAGCCGGCCTTCTACTCCACCGTGATCAACGACTGGGGCGTGAGCTACTACTGCGTCCGCGAGCTCGGGGAGCGGGCGTTCTCGCTCGTCGACCTCGGGCACCACGCCCCCAACGTCAACATCGAGATGATCGTGGCCCGGCTCATCCAGTTCGGGAAGCTGGCCGGCTTCCACTTCAACGACAGCAAGTACGGGGACGACGACCTCGACGCCGGCTCGATCAAGCCGTTCCAGCTCTTCCTGATCTTCAACGAGCTGGTCGACGCCGAGCTCGAGCAGCTGCCGGGCTTCGATCCCGCCTACATGCTCGACCAGTCGCACAACGTGACCGACCCTCTCGAGTCGCTGATGACGAGCGCGGCCGAGCTCGTGCGCGCCTACGTCCAGGCCCACCTCGTGGACCGCGCGCAGCTCGCCGAGCACCAGGAGCCGCAACGACGCCCTCCTCGCTCTCCAGACGCTCAAGCGCGCCTTCCAGACCGACGTGGAGCCGATCCTGGCCATGGCCCGCCACCGCGCGGGCGGCGCGATCGACCCGGTGGGCCTCTACCGGGCGAGCGGCTACCGCCAGCGGGCGGCGGAGAAGCGACCGGCGGCCGGGCGGGTTCGGGCCGGGATCGTGTAGCGACCGGAAGCCTCGCGACGTCCCCGTCCAGGCCGATCACCCAAGCAGAGATACACTCGCGGGCCGAGGAGAGGAACCACCATGATCCGCAAGGCCTTCAAGATGTCGGTGCACGAGGACCAGCACGAGGAGTACGCGCGGCGGCACAACCCGATCTGGCGGGAGCTGGAGGACACGCTCCTCGACCACGGCGTCCGGAGCTACTCGATCTATCTCGATCCCGCGACGAGCGAGCTCTTCGGCTACGCCGAGATCGAGAGCGAGGAGCGCTGGGCGGCCGTCGCTTCGACGGACGTCTGCCAGACGGTGGTGGCGGCACATGAAGGACCTGATGCCGTCGAACCCCGACGACAGCCCCGTCTCGCGCGACCTGCGGGAGGTCTTCCACATCGAGCGCCGTCCGGGCTCCTGAAGAGAGGCCTCGGCAATGCAGGCGAACCCGTTCCTCGGCGTCTTCTTCCACTGGCTCGGCGGCCTCGCCTCCGGCAGCTTCTACGTGCCCTACCGGGGGGTGAAGAAGTGGGCCTGGGAGGTCTACTGGCTCGTCGGGGGCTTCTTCAGCTGGATCATCGCCCCCTGGATCCTGGCCTCCATCAACACCCGCGACCTGCTGGGTGTCCTGGGCCAGACCTCCGCCTCGACCTTCGGGTGGACCTGGTTCTGGGGCGCCATGTGGGGCCTGGGCGGGCTGACCTTCGGCCTCACCATGCGCTACCTCGGAATGTCGCTCGGCATGGCGGTCGCCCTCGGCTACTGCGCCGCGTTCGGCACCCTCATGCCGCCGATCTTCCACGGCGAGTTCGCGAGCAAGGTGCTCGGCACGACGTCCGGCCGGGTCATCCTGCTCGGCGTCGTCGTCTGCCTCGCCGGCATCGCCATCGCCGGCTGGGCGGGCATGTCCAAAGAGCGCGAGATGACCGAGGAGCAGAAGAAGGCGACGATCAAGGAGTTCAACTTCAGCGAAGGGCATCCTCGTCGCCACGTTCTCCGGGGTGATGAGCGCGTGCTTCGCCTACGCCCTCGACGCGGCGGCGCCGATCGCCGAGGCCTCGCTCGCCCGGGGAACCCCGCCGATCTGGACGGGCCTGCCCAAGCTGATCGTGGTGCTGCTCGGCGGCTTCACGTCGAACTTCATCTGGTGCGCGATCCTCAACGTCAGGAACCGCACCGCCGGCCAGTACTTCTCGTCCACGCTCCCCGCGAAGGTCCCGGCGCGCGACGAGGAGACGATCATCGAGACCGCGGTCGACGCGCCGAGCGAGGAGGTCGTCGAGCACATCCCGTGGCCCAAGCGCAACGCGGTCGATCGGGTTCCGCTCGCGTCGAACTACTTCTGGAGCGCCCTCGCCGGCGTCACCTGGTACATGCAGTTCTTCTTCTACACCATGGGCGAGACTCAGATGGGCGCCTACAAGTTCTCGAGCTGGACCCTCCACATGGCGAGCATCATCATCTTCAGCTCGCTCTGGGGCATCTTCCTGCAAGGAGTGGCGGGGCAGCCAGCCTCTCCACCCGGGTGAAGCTGGGCCTGGCCCTGGCGACGCTCATCCTCTCGACGGTGGTCGTCGGCTACGGAAACTACCTGGGGACGCTGGCGCCGGTGGCGGCCTCCGGGGCCGGGAGCTGATGCGGCTACTCGACGCGACGACCGTGAGGACGTTCTAGCGGCACTCGCTCTGGACGTAGCCGAGAGCCTTGAGGTTCTCGCACTGCTCGCGGGAGAGCTCGGCCTGCTCGGAGGCGGCCGGGCCGCGGCGGGCCAGCTTCAGCGTCCAGGCGTGGAGCGCCTGGCGATAGTACGCCGTGCGCAGCGGCTCCCGGGCGACGAGATCGCGCGTCTCGCCCGGGTCTTCCCCGAGGTCGTACAGCCACTCCTCGCCGGTCTGAGTGTAGTAGAGGTACTTGAAGCGCTCGTCGCGCAGGGCGTAGCGCGGCCGGTCCCACACGGTGCGCGAGAGGACGGCGGGCTTGCCCGGCGCGCCCAGGATCACGGGGAGAAGGCTCTGCCCCTGGAACTCCCGGTCCGAGCCTCCCTTGCCGCGAACGCCGAAGACGTCGGCGATC
This sequence comes from uncultured Acidobacteriota bacterium, assembly GCA_963697835.1. GTDB lineage: Bacteria > Acidobacteriota > Vicinamibacteria > Fen-336 > Fen-336 > DATBSL01. The sequence continues at coordinate 128,278 of CAVOPG010000008.1, forward strand.
GTCGGCGCCACGTCGAGGAGGTCCGTGAGGGCGGCCACTCGCTTCCCCGCCGGCCCCGCCCCCTTCGGGAACCGGACGATCAGCGGGACGCGCACGCTCGGCTCGTAGACGTGGACGTTGTGGCCGATCCAGCCGCGCTCGAAGAGCTCCTCGCCGTGGTCCGCGGCCACGATCACGACCGTCCGGTCCCATAGACCCTCGCGTCTCCATCGCCCGGCGCAGCGCCCCCACCTCCTGGTCGGCGAAGGCGATGTTCCCGTCGAAGAGCCGGACGAGGTGCTCGCGCTCGGCATCGGAGAACGGCCGCCGGCCCTGGTTCACGTCGGTGAAGAAGGCGAAATCCCGCCGGGACGCCTTCGGGATCGGCCCGTCCGGCCCGAACCTCGTGTCGAACGGCGGCTCCGGGTCGTACGGGAAGTGCGGCTCGCGGAAGTGGACGTAGGCGAAGAAGCGCCGCTCCCGGTTCGCGGCGAGCCACGCCGGCAGCGCCTGGCGGAAGACGTCGCCGCGGCTGCCGAGGGTGCGGAAGACCTCCTGGAAGTCGTCGAAGCCGCGGTCGAAGCCGAAGCCCTTCCCGGCCACGGCGTTGGCCACGAAGCCCGCGGTGTGGATGCCCTGGGCCGAGAGGAGCTCGGCGAGCGTGAGCCGGTCCCTGGGCAGGCGGGCCGAGAACGACACTTCGCTGTGGTGCCGGTCCGGGTACTGCGAGGTCCAGAGCGACGACATCGCCCCGAGCGTGTACACCGCCGGCGTGTAGACGCGGTCGAAGACGACACCCTCGGACGCGATGCGGTCGATCTCGGGGGTCGTCGGCACGGCCGTAGCCGTACGCCCCGAACGACTGCGCGCGCGCCGCGTCGAGGATGACGAGCAGGACGTTGACGCCCGCCAGCCCCTGGCGCAGCGGGTCGGCCCGCGCGTCGTCGACCGGGGACACCTGGGTCGGCTGAAGCGGGTCGGCGCCGCCCTCTCCCAGGACCCGGGGCGCGACGAAGCGGCCCCAGGCAAAGCGGGGGCCCGAAGCCTCCCCCACCGCGAGGCCGATCCGCACGATGTCGCCAGCCCTACCGGGGATCCGCACCACCTGCTCGCCCGGGTCCTTCCCGCGCGCTTCCACGACCCGGCTCCAGACCTCCTGCTCGCCGCTCCCGAGGTTCTCGATCGTCACGCGAAAGGACGCCGCCCCGGCCGCGGCACGGGCCGCCGGCAGGAGCTCCGGAGTGAAGCGGAGCTCGGCCGAGGGAGGCAGCTTCAGGGCGAAGCGGACGACGGCCGGGCCGAGCAGGGTGAGGCCCGGGACGCGCTTCGCGTCGCCCGCGTCGAAGGGGCGCGGAGCGTCGCGCCCCAGCAGGTCCTCGAGCGACGCGTCGGAGGAGGGTCCCGTGACCAGCGTGTAGAAGGCCGCCGCCAGCTGCCGCTTGTCGCGGCTCTTCGGGTCGGCATCCGCGGGCGAGGCCGTCGCCGCGAAGACGAACCGGAGCCGGTTGTCGCCCGCCTTCTGCGCCTCGGCGGGAAGCCCGATGCGGTAGCGGTGGCGGACGTCGTTCAGCTTGAGGCGCTCGACGGGCGTGCCGTTCAGCCGGACCTCGACGGACTGCTCCTTCACCCCTCGGTAGGGGGCCGCGTCGAGGATCGCGACGCGCGGGCCGCATCGCGTCCCACTGGAAGGCCACCTCGGCCTCGCCTTTCGACCAGAGGAACGGCTCCTCGGAGCCGCCGCCCTCGCGGTGGAAGCCGTCGGTGAGCCGCGGCTCGGCCGCCGGCGTCCCGAAGCGCAGGACGTCGTCCGCCGACCAGGTCTCGGCCACGGGCACGCGGCTCGCGAGGTCGTAGACGACCGCTTTCGGGCGACCCGGGCAGCCCAGCCCGGCGAGAGCGACGCCCAGAAGCGCGGCGACCGCGAGCCGACGGCTCACTTCACCTTCGTTCCCGGCGCCACGTCCCTGTCGAACGTGCAGAGGACGGCCTTCCCGTCGATCGATCCGGCGAGGACCATGCCGTTCGACTCGACGCCCATCAGCTTCGCGGGCTTCAGGTTCGCCACGAGGACGATCGTCTTTCCCACGAGCGCCTCGGGCTCGTACGACTCGGCGATCCCCGCGACCACCTGGCGCGACTCGCTGCCGAGGTCCACCTGCAGCCTGACGAGCTTCTTCGAGCCCGCGATCTTCTCGGCGGCGGTGATCTTCGCCGCCCGCAGCTCCACCTTCGCGAACTCCGAGATGTCGATGCGGTCGTCGCCGGGCACGGAGGCTGCGACGGGCGCCGGTGCCGTGGCTGCGGGTGCGGGCCCGTCGGGGCCTGGGGGGGTCGTCTCGGACACGGAGGTCTCCTTCCGCTTCGTCAGGCCCTTGGACTGATCCTTCAGGCCAACCCGTTCTTCGAGGGCAATCTGGCGCGGGAAGAGCGGCGCGATCGGACCGAGCGGGTCACCCGGCTCCAGACGACCCCACGCGAGGTCCTCCGGCCCGGGTTCCCGCTCCCCGAGGCCCAGCATGCCGAAGATGCGGGCGGCCGCCCGGGGCATCACGGGGGAGGCGAGCACCGCCACGAGCCGGACACCCTCGATCAGGCGATAGAGGAACCCGTCGAGCTCCGCTCGTCGCGCCGGGTCCTTCGCCAGCGACCAGGGCTCCGCCTGGACGATCGACTGATTGAACTGCCCGACCCAGCTCCAGAGCTCGGTGAGAGCGCCGGAGAAGTCGATCTCCTCGTAGCGACCCAGCACCTTCTCGGCCAGGCCGTCGGAACGGCGCGCAGACCGAGGTGGCGAACGCCTCGCTGAAGTCCACGGCCCGGGCCGGACCCGTCCCGTCGGGCACCGGCGCCTGCCACCGCGGAGGCACCTTCCCGTCGCAGTAGCGGACGACCATGGTGAGGGCGCGCGAGACGAGGTTGCCGAGGTCGTTCGCCAGGTCGGCGTTGTAGCGCCCGACGAAGGCCGAGTCGGTGAAGTCCCAGTCGGAGCCGTAGGGGGCCTCGCGCAGCAGGAAGTAGCGCGCGGCGTCCGGCCCGAGGCGCTCGACGAGCGCGATCGGGTCGATCACGTTGCCGGTCGTCTTCGAGAGCTTGCGGCCGTCCTTCGTGATGAAGCCCTGCGCGAACTCCCGGGTGGGCACGGGCAGCCCGGCGGCGTGGAGGATGGCCGGCCAGTAGAGGCAATGGAAGCGGATGATGTCCTTGCCGATCAGGTGCAGCCGCTCGTGTCGCTCGTCGCCCCCCGCCCAGTACTTGCGGTAGTCGGGTCGCGTCGTCGGCGTAGCCGAGGGCGGTGATGTAGTTGCTGAGGGCGTCCACCCACACGTAGAGGACGTGGTCGGGCTGCTCGGGGACCGGGATCCCCCACTTCACCCGCGCCCGGCTGACGCTGAAGTCCTTGAGGCCCTGCTTGATGACGCCCGAGGATCTCGTTCTTCCGCGACTCGGGACGGATGAGCAGGCGGTCGGCCTCGATCGTCTCGCGCAGCCAGCCCTCGTAGGCGGAGAGGCGGAAGAAGAAGTTCTCCTCCTCGGTCCACTCGCAGGGCCGCTCGTGGTCCGGGCAGACGTTGCCCGGCTGGCGCAGCTCCTCCTCGTCCTTGAAGCCCTCGCAGCGCGGGCAGTACCAGCCGCTGTACGTGCCGCGGTAGACCGCGTCGCGGCCGTCGGGCGTCTTCGCCGCCCGCAGGCGACCCCAGAGCTTCAGCACGCCCCGCCGGTGGACGTCCTCGGTCGTGCGGATGAAGCGGTCGTAGCGGATGTCGTACCGCTCCCACAGCGCACGGAACGCGGCGGAGATCCGGTCGCAGTGCTCCTGCTCCGAGATGCCCTTCTCGCGCGCGATCCGCTCGATGTTCTGGCCGTGCTCGTCGGTGCCGGTCAGGAAGAAGACGTCGTGCCCGGCCAGGCGGCGCGCCCGGGTGAGCGTGTCGGCGGCGATCGTCGTGTACGCGTGCCCGACGTGGGGCACGTCGTTCACGTAGTAGATGGGCGTCGTGAGGAGGAGGGTGCGCTTCGGGATGGTCATGCCTGCTTTCCCGCCCGGTCGCGCCAGGCGGCGAGGGCGGCGGCGAGGACCTCCTTCACCGCGACGCCCTTCTCGCCGGCCGCGCGCTGGCAGTCGTCGAACTCGGGCCAGGCATTGTAGACGACCCCGCCCCGGCGGCCGATCTTGACACGGATCGGCCCGTAGGCGGTCTCGACGGTGGGCGTCTCGCGCTCCAGGACGGTGCGGTCCCAGACCTGCCGCCGCACGCCGAGCGTCGTCGTCTCGCGGAAGAGCAGCTCCTCGAGGGCCTCGCGCCTCGACGGCTCGGCGATCGCGGTCACGAGGACGCCGGGGCGGCCCTTCTTCATCTGCACCGGCGTGAAGAACGCGTCGAGGGCGCCCTGCCGCCAGCAGTCGGTCGAGGAGCGGGCCGAGGAGCTGCGGCGACGGCGTCGTCCACCTCGGTCTCCAGGACGAGGACCCGCTCCCCGGCGGAGACGCTCGCCTCCTCGCCGACGATCAGGCGCAGGACGTTGGCGCGGCCCTTCGTCTCGCGGCCCCCGGCGCCGTGGCCGATCTTCTCGATCCGCATCGCGGGCAGCGGCCCGTACTCGGTGGCGTGCGCGGTCACGAGGAGGGCGCCGGTGGGCGTCAGGAGCTCGCCCTCCCCTTCCCCGTAGACCGGCACGCCCGGCCACGAGCCTCGCCGTGGCCGGCGGCGGGACCGGGAAGGTCCCGTGGGACATGGTCACCGTCCCCGTGCCGACGTTCAGCGGCGAGGCCACGAAGCGCGCGGCCCCGAGCCAGCGAAGCGCGACGACCCCGCCCACGATGTCCACGATCGAGTCGACGGCACCGACCTCGTGGAAGTGCACCTTCTCGACCGAGGTGCCGTGGACTGCGGCCTCCGCCTCGGCGAGCCGCCGGAAGAGCGCGGCCGCTCGCTCCTTGACGTCCGCCTCGAGGCGGGACGCCTCCAGCAGCTCGAGGATGTGGCGCAGGTGGCGGTGCCCGGGCGTGGACCCGTCGGCGATCACGTCCACCTTGGTGGCGGCGAGGCCGCTCCGCGTGACGCGCCCGCGCCTCGAGCCGGTAGCCGGGGAGCGGCAGCTTCGCCAGCTCCTCCCGCAGCCGCTCGATCGGCAGGCCCAGGTCCACGACCGCCCCGAGCAGCATGTCGCCCGAGGCCCCGCTCGCGCAGTCGAAGTAGACGATCCGGCTCACAGGACGCCCCTCTCCTTCAGGCTCACGTAGCGCCCCGCGCCCAGCACCAGGTGGTCGAGCACCTCGATGCCCATGAGCGAGCCCGCCGCGGCGAGCCGCCGCGTGAGGGCGAGGTCCTCGGCCGAGGGCTCCGGGTCGCCCGAGGGGTGGTTGTGGAAGAGGACGAGCGCCGCGGCGCGCGAGACGACCGCCTCCTGGAAGACCTCGCGCGGGTGGACGAGGCTGGCGGTCAGGCAGCCGACCGAGACCACGGCCTCGCGCCGCAGCCGGTGCCGCGCGTCGAGGGCGAGCAGGCCGAACGTCTCGACCGGGCGGGACGAGTAGCGCGGGAGCAGGTAGCGCGCGGCCTCGCCGGGGGACTGCAGCGCGGGCGCGGTCAAGCCGCCGTCGGAGGCCAGCCGGGCGCCGAGCTCGAGCGCGGCCAGCACCCGCGTGGCCTTCGCCCGGCCCAGGCCGCGCACCCGCTCCAGCTCGTGAAGCGAGCGGGCGGCGAGCGTGTGGAGGCCCGAGCCCAGCAGCTCCTCCGCCACGTCGAGGGCCGAGGCCCCTCGGGCCCCGGTGCCGAGGAGAGTGGCCAGGAGCTCGCGGCTGGAGAGCGCCGCCGCGCCGAGGTGGGCGAGGCGCTCGCGCGGCCGCTCGTCGCGCGGCAGGTCCTGACAGGCTCAAGAGCGCTCCTCCACGGGTCCCGAAACACCAGATGTTAACGGCCCGGCCGCGCGGCGTCCAAGCCCGTGACCGGGCCGCACAGGCGGGGAGAAGGCGCCCTGCGGTCCGACGCCGCATAATGGCACCGGTATGAGCACTCCCGGGTCCATTTCGCCGCGGCCCCTTCCCGCCATCCCCGCCCTCGTGGTGACGGCTCTCGGCGTCGCGGCGATGTTCGCGAGCGGCCTCCTGGCGCCCCGCCTCGGCCTCGGCCTGGGCCTCCGCGGCCAGATCGCCTTCGGCACCGTTCTGCTGGCCGTCCCCGCCCTGGCAGCGCTCGCCGTGCGCCCGCCAGGCCTGGCGAGCGGCGCTCGGCCCGGGTGTCGTCGCCGAGCGCACGGCGGCGCTCTCGACCCTGCTCGGGGCGGCCCTGTGGGTCGGCAGCATCGGTCTCATGGAGATGCAGTCGCTCGCCGTCCCGCCCCCGCCCGCAGTACCTCGAGGTCGTTCCGGGCCATCCACAGCGCCCTCGCGCCCACCGGCCCGCTCGACGCCCTCGTCTCGCTCGCCGTGATCGCGGTCCTGCCGGGCCTGTGCGAGGAGCTGGTCGTCCGCGGAGTGCTGCTGCCGTCGCTCGTTCGTCCGCTCGGCCCCGCCGGCGCAGTCGTCGCCTCGGCCGCTGCTGTTCGCCGCCATGCACCTCGACCCCTACCGCTTCCTGTTCACCCTCGACGGTCGGGCCTCGTCCTGGGCGTGCTGCGGCTTCGCACCGGCTCGCTGTGGCCCCCCGTCTTCGGCGCACGTCACCCTCAACGCCCTGACCTTCGCGATCGCCCCCCTGGTCGACGACCCCGCGCAGCCCTACACGCCCCAGCCTGCGCTCGGCCTCGCCTGCCTCGTCGCCGGGGCCGCCGTCGCGTGGCCGCTGCTGCGCGCGCTCGGCCGCGGCCCCGACCGACCCGCCTGATTGCCCTTTCCCGCCGCCCTGCTATCCTCGCCTCATGAGGATCCTCGCGTTCGCCGCCGCTTGCCTCGCGCTCTCCGGCGCCCCGCCGGGCCCGCTCGCCGGCCCTGGAGCCCGACGTCTTCAAGGCCGTCCACACCGCGAGGAAGGCCGTCCCCGCCGGCGCCTTCCGCGAGGGCCAGGTGATCGTCGCCTTCCGCGACGCCACGGACGAACGGCGACGTCGAGAGCGCCCTCCGCTCGGGCGGGGCTCGCGAGGCCCGACGCTCGCGGTCGGCGGCGCGTTTCCTCGTCACCCTCGAGCCCGGCCAGACCGTCGCCGGAGGCGGTCGCAGCGCTACTCTCGGCATGCCCGAGGTGGCGTACGCCGAGCCGAACGGCATCGTGCGCGGCAGCCCAGGGCGCCACCTTCAAGCCCGACGACCGCTTCTACACGCTTCCAGTGGAACCTCGACGCAGATGAACGCCGAGCGCACGTGGGGCATCCAGAAGGGCAAGCCCTCGGTCGCCGTGGCCGTCCTCGACAGCGGCGTCGCCTACGAGGACTACATCGACCCGCGCACGGGGCAGGTCTTCCGCAAGGCCCCGGACTGGGGAGACACGAAGTTCCTGCCGGGCTACGACTTCGTGAACGGCGACGCCCACCCGAACGACGACGAGTAGCACGGCACTCACGTGGCCTCGACGATCGCCGAGGCCACGAACAACGGCACGGGCATGGCCGGGCTCGCCTTCGGCTGCGCCATCATGCCGGTCAAGGTGCTCGACGCCGCCGGCGACGGCACGTTCTTCGACGTGGCCGAGGGCATCGACTACGCCGCGAGCTACACCGAGGGCGGCGCCCACCCGGTCAAGGTCATCAACCTGAGCCTGGGCAGCGAGGGCTCGAGCCAGACCGTCACGAGCGCGATCGACCGCGCCGTCTCCGCGGGCGTGCTGGTCGTGGCCGCCGCGGGAAACTCCGGCAAGAGCCCCGTCGAGTTCCCCGCCAACCTGGCGAACGTGGTGGCGGTGGGCGCGCTCGACGTGCGCAAGGAGCGGGCCTTCTACTCGAACACCGGGGCGGACCTCGACTTCGTCGCCCCCGGCGGCGACTGCGACCGCGACGACAACGCGGACGGCTTCGGGGACTGCGTGTTCCAGCAGATGCCCGACCCCGACTTCGTCGACCTCGGCCGCTACGACCAGTTCTGCTACTGCGGCCTCGACGGCACGAGCATGGCGACCCCGCACGTGGCGGCGGCGGCGGCCCTCCTCTTCTCGCAGGGCTTCACCGACCCGGCCGCGGTGCGCGCCGCGCTCGAGCAGACGGCGGAGCGGCTGGGCGGCGCGCCGGCCGGCGGACGGAACGACACCTACGGCAACGGCCTCGTCCTGCCCGCGGCCGCCCTGCCTGGCCTCGGCCTCGACGTGGGCTCGAAGAAGTAGCCGACCGAGGAGCGAAGATGAGAGACACCCGCGCCACGACCCTCGCCGCTGTCCTGCTCCTCGCCCTCACCGCCGCCCGCAGGGGCCGGCGAGATCGCGGTCGAGGGGCAGGCCGGCTACTGCAACCTGGCCGTTCAAGGACACCGCCGCAGGCCCTCTTCGACTCCACGGGGGGGGGCACCTTCGGCGGGCGCGCTGCGCTACACGTTCTGGCGCGGGGCGTTCGTCGCAGCGCGGGCGTCCGCACGTTCTCGAAGGACGGGCGAGCGCGTCTTCGTGGCCTCGTCCACGGCGCCTGTCCAGAAGCTCGGCTTCCCGCTGTCGCTGAAGATCGACTCCGTTTCCGCTGATCGTCGGCTACCGCTTCCGCGCCGGCCACCTGATCGTCCCCTACGCCGCGGCCGGCGCGTCCCTGACCACGTACGAGGAAGACGAGCGAGGTGGCCGGGGAGAGCTTCGACGAGAGCGTCTCGAAGACAGGCTTCGTCGGCGCCGGCGGCGTCGAGGTCGGCCGGGGCGTCTTCCGCTTCGGCGCGGAGGCGGGCTACACGACGGTGCTCGAGCGCGATCGGCTAGGACGGCGTGTCGAAGGTCTACGGCGAGGACGACATCGGCGGGGCCTACGTGGTCGGCAGGATCGTCTTCGCCTTCGGGGCCAAGTAGGACCGCCCCGCCTCTCCGTCAGTCCTCGTCGCGAGCGGCCGGCCCGGACCGGCGCGTCCCGGTCTCCCCCAGGCCCATCTCGCCGAGGATGCCCTCGTTCTCGCGCCAGTTCTCGCGGACCTTGACGAACAGGCCGAGGAAGACCTTCGTCCCGAGGAAGGCCTCGATCTGCTGGCGGGCCTCCGTGCCGACCGTCTTCAGCATCGACCCGCCGCGGCCGATCAGGATCCCCTTCTGGTTCTCGCGCTCGACGAGGATCGCGACCTGGATGCGGACGAGGCCCTCGTCCTCCTTGAACGACTCGATCACGACCCCGGTGACGTAGGGGATCTCCTCGCGGGTGTGGTGGAGGATCCGCTCGCGGACCATCTCCGCCGACGAAGAACCGCTCCGGCAGGTCGGTCAGGAAGTCCTCGGGGTAGAGAGCGGCCCCTTCCGGCAGCCGGCCCAGCAGCACCTTCTCGAGCCGGTCGACGTTGTCGCCCTTGAGAGCCGACACCGGGACGATCTCGGCGAAGTCGGCCACGTGGCGCCACGCCTCGATCGCCGGCAGGATGCTCGGCTTCGGCACCCGGTCGATCTTGTTGAGGGCGAGGACCACCGGCAGGCCCGACCTCTGGAGGAGGCCCTCGATGAAGCGATCGCCCGGCCCCGGCGGCTCCGTCACCTCGGCCAGCCACAGCACCACGTCGCCCTGCCCGATGCTCCTCGTCGCCGTCTCCACCATGCGCCGGTTCATCTCGTGCATCGGCTTGTGGATGCCCGGAGTGTCGAAGAGCACCATCTGGGCCCCGGGGCGGTTCACCACGGCCAGGATGCGGTTGCGGGTCGTCTGGGGCTTGTCGGAGACGATCGCGACCTTCTGGCCCACCAGCCGGTTCACGAGGGTGGACTTGCCGACGTTCGGGCGTCCGACCACCGTGACGAAGCCCGCGCGGAAGGGGACGACCACGGCGTCGCTCACGCCGGGCTCTCGACCGGCAGCGCGCCGGAAGCGCACGCGGTTGACGCGCTGCTTCTCGGCCGCCAGCACCTCGACCTCGAACCCGCGGTAGCTCGTGCGCTCTCCCGCCCGCGGGATCTGGCCGAAGATCGAGGTCACGAGCCCGCCCACCGTGTCGATCTCCTCGTCGAGCGACAGCTCCGTCTCGAGGGCCTCCTCGAGCCGCTCGATGCTCGCGCGGCCGTCCGCCACCACGGCCGCCGTCCGGCTCCACCGCGAGCGGGTCGCCCTCGACGTCGTACTCGTCCTTGATCTCCCCGACCAGCTCCTCGACGATGTCCTCGACGGTCACGATCCCGGCGGTGCCGCCGTACTCGTCGATCACCACCGCGAAGGTGATCCGCCGCCCCTGCATCTCCCGCAGCAGGGCGGGGATCCGCTTCGTCTCCGGGACGAGGTGGACGGGACGCACGAGGCCGCTCACCGGCGACTCCGGGTCGCCCTGGAAGTCGAGCAGGTCGCGCACCTCCACGACGCCCTGGATGTCGTCGAGGTCCTTGCCGTAGATCGGGATCCGGCTGTACTTGGTCTCGCTCATGAGCCGCCGCAGCGCCGAGACCGGCGCCGCCGCGGCGATCGCCACGATGTCCGGCCGCGGGGTCATGACCTCGCGGGCGACCGTCTCCGAGAAGCGGTCGAGAGCGTCCACCAGCCGCTCCTCGTCGGCCTGCTGCACGGGCGGCGGCGGGACCTCGGGCACGGCCCGCCTTCCTCCGCCTCCTCGGGAAGCGGGACCGCGCGCCGCCGCAGGCCGCGCGACGAGGGGAGACGAGGGCCTGCGTCCAGAGGTGGAACGCGGGCAGGAGCCGCAGGAACGTGGCCTCCGGGTCCTGCCGCACGAGGATGTAGGGGATGCTCACGCGGAAGAGGAGCAGGTACGCCATCATGATGCCGAAGGCGATGAGCATCGCCCAGTGGTCCACGAGGCGGAACGCGAGCGAGGTGATGATCACGGTCATGCCCACGTGCGCGGTGTAGGTGCCGAGGTGGACCGGCATCAGCATGCGCGGCGGGTCGTCGAGGTAGCGCTGGGCGAGCTCGACGCGGGCCTCGTCGTGGAAGCCGACCTGGGTCAGCCGGCGGCGCTTCATGAGGTTGAAGGACGCCTCGACCGTGGCCAGGAAGACGGAGAGCCCGGCGAGGAGCAGGATGAGGACGAGCTGCAGGCCGATCATGCCCGCCCCAGCAAGCCGCACGCGCAGCCGTCGCTCCAGCCGGTCCATGGTGCCGTCGTCCGTCTCGTGATCGTAGCCCAGGACGTGGAGGAAGCCGTGGAGCGCGAGCACGTCGAGCTCCTGGGGCAGCGTGCGCCCGAGGCGCGCGCGCGTTGCGCTCGGCCGTCTCCACGCTGATCACGACGTCGCCCGAGCCCCGCCTCTCCCCCGCCGCCCGGGAAGGACAGCACGTCGGTCGGGCGGTCCTTGCCGCGGTAGTCGCGGTTCAGCCGGCGCAGCAGCCGGTCCCCCGCGAGGACGAGCGACACCTCTCCCTTCACCCGCAGGGCCGCGGCCGCCCCGCCGAGGACACGGCCGCAGCCGGGCGGGGCTCACCCGCCGGCGCCGCTGGCGGTTCAGGAGGACGACGCTCAGGCGATCCAGGGGCTCCAACTCAGCGCCCCGCGCCCTTGTCGGCGCCCCAGCGCTCGTAGGCCTTGATGATCGACTGCACGAGGCGGTGGCGCACGACGTCCTTCTCGTCGAAGTAGCAGAAGGCGATGCCCTGGGTGCCGGAGAGCACCGAGATCGCCTCCACGAGGCCCGAGATGCGGCCCGGGGGGCAGGTCGATCTGCGTGATGTCGCCCGTCACCACGACCTTCGAGCCGAGGCCGATCCGGGTGAGCACCATCTTCATCTGCTCGGTGGTCGTGTTCTGCGCCTCGTCGATGATGACGAAGGCGTCCGAGAGCGTGCGCCCGCGCATGAACGCGATGGGCGCCACCTCGATCTGGTTCCGCTCGAAGAGCCGCTCGACCTTCTCGAACTCGAGGAGGTCGTAGAGGGCGTCGTAGAGCGGGCGCAGGTAGGGGTCGACCTTCTGCTGCAGGTCCCCGGGCAGGAAGCCCAGCTTCTCGCCGGCCTCGACCGCCGGGCGGGCCAGGATCACGCGGGTCACCTGCTTGTTGAGGAGGTACGAGACGGCCTGGGCCACCGCGAGGTAGGTCTTGCCGGTCCCGGCGGGGCCGATCCCGAAGACCATGTCGTTCTTCGCGATCTCGTCGAGGTAGGCCCGCTGGTTGAGGCTGCGCGGGACGACCACCTTCTTGCCGCCGCGCACCGCGGCCTTCAGCAGGTAGTCGCGGAGCCGCGTCTCGCCGTCCCGGTCCAGGAGCTGCGCGGCCAGGCGCACGTCGGCGGAGGCCACGGCGTAGCCGTCCTTCATGAGGGACGGAGAGCTGCTCGAAGACCTGCCCGGCGAGGGCGGCCCCCCGCTCGTCCCCCTCGATGAGGAGATCGCTCCCCTGGTTCTTGATGCGGACCTTGAAGGTGTCCTCGAGGAAGCGGAGGTTCTCGTCCTGGTTTCCGAAGAGGGTCTCGAGGCCCCGTTCCGGGACGGAGACGCGCGTCATTCAGCTGATCCGGAGGGAGCTTAGCACAGGGCGCGGGCTCACTTCCGGATCACGAGGAGGCCCAGGTCCCGCACCTGCTCGTCCCGCACCGGGGACGGCGAGCCGGTCAGGAGGTCGGTCGCCGCTCGCCGTCTTCGGGAAGGCGATGACCTGGCGCAGCGAGGTCTCCCCCGCCATGAGCATCACCATGCGGTCGAGGCCGAGGGCGATCCCGCCGTGGGGCGGGCGTGCCGTACTGGAGCGCCTCGAGGAAGAAGCCGAAGCGGTCCCGCGCCTCCTCGTCCGAGATCGCGAGCAGCTGGAAGACCTTCGGCCTGCATCGCCGAGTCGTGGATCCTGATGCTGCCGCCGCCCACCTCGTAGCCGTTCAGCACGACGTCGTACGCCTTGGCCCGGACCCTCCCGGGGTCGGTCTCGAGGAGGGGGATGTCCTCGTCCACCGGCGCCGTGAACGGGTGATGGAGGCTGGCGTGGCGCCCCAGCTCCCGGTCCCACTCGAAGAGCGGGAAGTCCGTGACCCACAGGAAGCGCCAGGCCTTCTCGTCGACGAGCTTCAGCTCGCGCCCCATCTCCAGGCGCAGGATGCCCATGGCCGTGGCGACCGGCCCGGGCTGGTCCACGCCCACGAGCACCGTGTCGTCCTTCCCGGCGCCGACCTTCTCGAGGAGCTTCCGGGCGACCTCCGGCCGACGCGCCCTTCTCGGCCAGCTTGGCGACCGTCTCGTCCGTGGCCTTGAGGTTGAGGAGGTTGCGCTTCTCGCCCCGGGCGTCGGGCACGATGCGGCCGAGCCACAGCTCCTCGTTGATCTTCCGCAGGCGCATCCCCGAGACACCGCCCGCGGCCGGGAGCACGATGGCGCGGGCGCGGGCCCCCGCCTCGAGGAGGCCCGGGTAGTTGGCGAGGCCGAGCACCCGCGAGCTCGTCGCTCACGTCGGTGATCGGCATGTCGAAGCGCAGGTCCGGCTTGTCGGAGCCGTACCGCAGGAGGGCATCGTCGTAGCGCAGGCGCGGGAAGGGGCGCTCGACCTTCACCCCGATGATCGCCATCACCCTCTGGAAGAGCGGCTCGACGAGGTCGAAGACCGTCTCCATGCGCGGGAACGACATCTCGACGTCCACCTGCGTGAACTCGGGCTGGCGGTCGGCGCGGAGGTCCTCGTCGCGGAAGCAGCGGGCGATCTGGAAGTACTTGTCGAGGCCCGAGATCATCAGCAGCTGCTTGAAGAGCTGCGGCGACTGGGGCAGGGCGTAGAAGCTGCCGTGGTGCACGCGCGAGGGGACGAGGTAGTCCCGCGCCCCCTCGGGGGTGGACTTGCCGAGCATGGGGGTCTCGATCTCGTAGAACCCCTGCTCGTCCAGGTACCGCCGCACCTCCATCGCGGCCTGGTGCCGCAGGCGGATGTTCCGCTGCATCCGGGGCCGGCGCAGGTCGAGGTAGCGGTGCTTGAGGCGGATCTCCTCGTGGGTGTCGACCTCGTCCTCGATCGGGAAGACCGGCGTCTTCGCTTCGGACAGGACTCGGATCTCGCGGGCGAGCACCTCGACCTTGCCCGGTGTCGAGATTCGGGTTGACGGTCTCGCCGGAGCGGGCCGCGACCTCCCCCACCACCGCGACGACGTACTCCGAGCGCACGTGGTCGGCGGCGGCGTGGGCCTCCTCGGACACCTCCGGCCGCGCCACCACCTGGCACAGGCCCTCGCGGTCGCGCAGGTCCAGGAAGATGACGCCGCCGAGGTCCCGGCGGGTGGCGGCCCATCCCATGAGGGTGACCGTCTTCCCGACGTGGTCCTCGCGCAGGTCTCCGCAGTAGTGCGTGCGCACGAGGTCGCCCAGGGGCTCAGCCATTCGCCTTCTCCTTCAGGTGGTCGAGGATCCTCTCCTCCGTCACGTCTTCCTGCTCCGAGCGGGCCATGTCGCGCACCTTCCACACACCGCGGGCCATCTCGTCGTCGCCGAGGATCGCCACGAACCGGGCGCCGAGCCTGTCCGCCTGCTTCATCCGCGACTTGAAGCTGCGGCCCTCGGGGTCGAGCATCGCGCGGAGCCCGGCCACGCGCAGCGCGCGCTGGAGCCGGAGCGCCGGGTCGAAGGCGGCCTTCGCGAGCGGGACGAGGAAGACGTCGCAGCGCGCTTCGCCCTCGCCCGGGGGCAGCAGGAGAGCGAGCCGCTCCATCCCCACCGCGAAGCCGATGCCGGCGGCGTCGGGCCCGCCGAGGTCCTTCACGAGGCCGTCGTAGCGGCCCCCTCCGAGGAGGCTGCTCTGCGCTCCCAGGAGGTCGCTCGTGACCTCGAACGTCGTCCGCACGTAGTAGTCGAGCCCGCGCACGAGGCGGTGGCTCAGGCGGTACGGGATCCCGAGCAGCTCGAGCTGCCGGCGCACCTCGGCGAAGTGCTCGCCGCACTCGGCGCAGAGGTGGTCGGTGATCCGGGGCAGCGTGTCGATCGTCGCCTGGTCCTCCGGCACCTTGCAGTCGAGGACGCGCAGAGGGTTGGTGTCGGCCCGACGCTGGCAGTCGGCGCACAGCGATCGCCGCGACGTCCCGCAGCGCCTCGCGGAGCCTCTGGACGTAGGCGGGCCGGCACTGGCGGTCGCCCACCGAGTTCAGCACCAGCTCGTGCTCGCCCCACCCCGCACGCGTCGAGGTAGGCGAGGGCGAGCTCGATCGTCTCCGCGTCGATCGTGGGGCTCGTGAAGCCGAAGGCCTCGACGTCCACCTGGTGGAACTGGCGGTAGCGGCCCTTCTGCGGCCGCTCGCGGCGGAACATCGGCCCCATCGCGTAGACCTGGAGCGCGGGGTCCGTGTTGAGCAGGTTGTGCTCGATGACCGCGCGCACGATCCCCGCCGTGGCCTCGGGCCGCAGGGTGAGCGAGCCGCCGTCCCGGTCGGCGAAGGTGTACATCTCCTTCGAGACGATGTCCGTCTCCGCCCCGATGCCCCGGGCGAAGAGCTCCGTCTCCTCGAAGACGGGCGTGCGCAGCTCGCGGTAGCCGTAGCGGGCGAAGAGGTCCCGGGCCGCGGCCTCGATGCGGTGCCAGGCCGGGACCTCGTCGGGGAGGATGTCGCGGGTGCCCCGGACCGCCTGGATCGTCACCGCTCCTCCGGCCGCCGGTAGTCTTCCTTGTAGCCCACGTATCTCTCGGCGTACCGGCGCAGGCCGTCCCGCTCCTCCTCGGTCACCGGCCGCCGCACCTTGGCCGGGGATCCCATCACGACGCTCCGGGGAGGCACTCTCGTGCCCTCCGGCACGAGCGCCCCCGCGGCCACGATCGACTCCTCCCCCACCACCGCCCCGTTGAGGACGACGGCGCCGATCCCGATGAGGCAGAGCCGCTCGATCGTGCAGCCGTGCAGGGTGACGGAGTGCCCGACGGTGACCTCCTCGGCCAGGGTCGTCGGGTACTGCGCGGTCACGTGAACGACGCAGCCGTCCTGGATGTTCGTGCGAGCGCCGACCCGAATCCGGTTGACGTCCCCCCGGACGACGGTGTTCATCCAGACGCCGGCGTCCTCGCCCAGCTCCACGTCTCCGATGACCTGGGCGGACGGGTCCACCCAGGCCCGGGCCCCCAGTCGAGGGCG
This sequence comes from uncultured Acidobacteriota bacterium, assembly GCA_963697835.1. GTDB lineage: Bacteria > Acidobacteriota > Vicinamibacteria > Fen-336 > Fen-336 > DATBSL01. The sequence continues at coordinate 144,322 of CAVOPG010000008.1, forward strand.
CATCTCCTTGTAGGCGCGGATCATGCCGCCCCTCCGAAAACCGGCAGTCTAGCAGACCCCTCGGGGGCCTGCCACGGGGGTGCGAACGTGAGACGATCCGGCGCGTGACGCGTCCTCTGGACACCCGTCTCGGCGCCCTGCTCGCGGTGTTGGTCCTCGCGATCAACGTGGCCTCGGTGTCCTCACGGCTCGGCTTCCTGCACAAGCCGAAGCAGGTCAAGGAGTACGACCACTGGCGCTACATCGAGATGGCGCGGGGCCCGCAGGGTCGGGCGGCCCTCCAGAAGGAGCCGCCATACTGCTACCGGCTCGCCGTCCCCTCCCTCGTCCGGGGCCTCACCCGCCTCGGCCTTCCGGAGAACGCGGCCTTCTTCCTCGTCACGAACGCGGTCCTCTTCGGTTTCCTGCTCGTCCTGTGGCTGCACCTGCGCGACCTGGGCTTCTCCCTCGCCCTCCGGGTCGCCGGGGTGCTGGTCGTCGGCTTCACCCAGGGCGCGGTGCGATGGTTCGAGTACCAGTACTGGATGACCGACCCCGCCGCCCTCTTCCTGGTGATGCTGGCTTTCCACCTCATCGAACGCGGGAGGTGGGGCGCCGTCCTCGCGACGAGCGTCCTCGCCGCGTTCGTGAGGGAGACCTACGTCCTCGTCTACCCCTACGTCTTCCTGCGCGAGCTGCGGAACGGGCGCCCGCTCCCGGCGGCCGCCGGGCGGACGGCGGCACTCGCGGCGGTCCCCTTCGCGATCCTCGTCGCGATTCGACGGCTGGTCGCGCCGAACCAGCCCGACGACTTCGTCTCCGGCGTCGTCGACAGCATGACCTTCCGCATCGATCACCTGCTCGACAACCAGGCGTACGTGGTGACCATCGGGGCCTTCGGCGTGCTCGTGCCGCTCCTCCTGCTGCTCCCCGACCGCCTCCCCGGCCTCGCGCGCCGGCACTTCGACCGCGCCCTCTTCGTGGCGTCGGTCTACGCGACGCTCGTCATCTCCAACAACAACGAGCGGCCGCTCGCCTACGCGCTACCCGCCCTGGTTCCGGCCGCGCTGTGGTGCGCGAGGGCCTTCCTCGAGGAGACGCGGCTCCCGGCCGGGCCCGTCCTCGCCACGGTCGTCGGCCTCCAGGTCCTCTTCTGGGCGGGCCAGCGCTGGGCGGAGATCGGCATGAGCATCTACCAGCCCGTCAACTGGACGACCGTCGGGGCGATGGCCGCCTTCTGGCTGTCCGCGCAGGTCTCACGGGCCCGCCGCCGGGGGCGGCCGGTGACAGCATGATGGACGGAAGGGCGGGTTTTCTCCTAGTCTCCGTCCGAGACACCGAGTCGGCGTATCGAGCAGGAAGGGGAACGAACCGGTGGTGAATCCAGCGTCGCGCGCTTCGGGTAGCGATGTCGCGGCGCGGCCCCTTCTCCTCCGTTGGCTCCGGCTCTGGCCGCTGCTGGTGTCCCTCGCCGCCTTCCTGTGCTCGCTGGCGGCGGCGCTGCGTGTCGCGCTGCGCTCGACGGACGGCCGCCTGATCTACGCCGTGGACGACGCCTACATACACATGGCAGTCGCCAAGACGCTGGCGAGTCACTACATCTGGGGCTGCACCCCTTTCCACTTCTCGTCCTCGTCCTCTTCCCTGCTGTGGACGTTCGGTCTCGGTGTCGCCTATCGCGCGTTCCAGGTGCACGACTGGATCCCGTTCCTGTTGAACGTCGCTTTCGCCGCCGCGACCCTGGTGGTCGCCAATGTCTCTCTGGCCCGCCTGGGGGCGCAACCGTTGCTGCGCGCGTCGGCGCTCCTCGGAATCGTCGTCGCGTTTCCGCTGGCGGGAATGGTCCTGCTGGGGATGGAGCACATCCTCCACGTCCTCTTGACGATCGCCTTCGCGGCGGTCGCCCTCGAGGCCTTGACGCGCCCGCCGGAGAGTCCGCGGCTCGTCCGACGCCACACGGTCGCGTTGTGCGTCCTGGGCGCGCTGCTCGGCGCATCGCGGTACGAGGGATTCTTCCTGGTCGGCCTGGCCTGCCTCGCTTTCCTGGTCCGCCGTCAGCTGCTGCGCGCCGTCTCGATCGGCGCCGCGGCGCTCCTGCCCGTCGCCGCGTTCGGCGTGATCTCGGTGGCGAACGGCTCGTACTTCCTGCCGAACCCGTTGATGGTCAAGGCCGTCGGCGAGGACGCGTCGATGGCCTCGGCGCTGCTGAAGCCGTTCGGCAGCGAAGACCTGGCGTTCCTGCAGAACAACCGCGCGATGCCGATCCTCCTCGGGCTGAGCGTGCTCGGCGCCCTCGCCCACGGGCTGGCGCGCCGGGGCTTCTGGCGGCCGTCGGTTCTCGTCCCGTTGGCTCTCGCCGCGATGATCCTGCTGCACGGCCACTTCGTCTTCTCGCCCCTGTTCTGGGTCTATCGGTACGACGCCTACCTCGTGGCGTTCGGCATCTTCGTGGCCGCCGTCGTGCTGGTCGAGATGCCCGCGCCAAGAGCCTTGCCGCGCGGCGCATTGCCGGCGCTCCTCGTCGCTTCCCTCGTGCCGATGATCGCCGACGTCAGGGAAGGCCTCTTCCCCGAGGCGGAGATCGAAGGGATGCGGAACACGTACCTCGAGGAATACCAGACGGCGCAGTTCCTTCTTCGCTACTATCCTCGCGACGCCGTGATCGTCAACGATCTCGGCGCGGTCACCTACTACACGCAGGCGAGGATCCTGGACCTCGTCGGCCTGGGCGACATCGAGCCGCTCGCGATCATGCGCCGCACCGCCTACACGAGCCGCGATGTCGTGGCATGGACGGCGCGGTACGAGCCAAAGGTCGCCATCATCCAGCTCAACTGGGGCGTCGTCCGCCCGCTGATCCCCCCCGAGTGGGTCAGGGTGGCGGTCGTCGAAGTGCCACCGCATCGGCATCCCGTCGGCTTCTTCGCCGTGGACCGGGAACAGAGCTGGATCCTTCGCGCCAGCGTCGCCCAGCACTTCGGCCCCCTGGTGCGGACACACGGCTACCGCCTCAAGCTCCGACGTCCGGAACAGGTGGACGCCGCTGCCGCGACCCTGGCCGGAGCCGAGGAGGATCTTCGAGCCGGTCCACCCCTCGCAGCTGGGGACACGGAACGCCGATGATCACCCCGAACCTGCACCCGCCGCGCCGTCTCACCAGACCACGGCAGCCGAGCCCTTGACCGACAGCCCCGCGTCACGTTTCGAGCGGCACCCCCGCCTCACGCTCGTCGTCCTCGCGGTCGTCGCCGCGGTGCTCGCCGACTTCGCCTTCACGTTCGTCTACGCGCAGTTCCGCCCCGGCTTCTACCGCGACCACTCGGCCTTCCGCGTGCGCTCGCCGATCTACCACCACGGCTTCCAGCCGGGGGTGAGCGTCGACGACGAGTACTGGGGACCGCTCGTCGCGTCCTACCGGATCGACTCGCTCGGCTTCCGCGACGAGACCGTGCGGCAGGTGCCGCTTTGCTCCTCCGCCTGGCGCGTGCTGCTGATCGGCGACTCGTTCACCGAGGGCATCGGGGTGCCGTACGAGGACACGTTCGCGGGCCTCGCCGCCGCGTCGCTGGCACCGTCCGGGGTCGAGGTGCTGAACGCGGGGGCGGCGTCCTTCTCCCCGATCATCTACCTGCGGAGGGTGCGGAACCTCGTGGAGGAGGTCGGGCTGTGCTTCGACCACCTCGTCGTCTTCGTCGACGTCGGCGACATCCAGGACGAGGTGACCTACGCCTTCGACGAGCAGGGGAACGTGGTCTCCCGCGAGGCGAGGCGCCTGCGCGAGGAGCGCGCGAACCGCGTCCACGGCCGCCCGTTCTTCCTGCGCTCGCTCGCGGTGCGCCGCTTCCTCGACCGCCACACGCTCGTGCTCGCGCGGCTCTACGACGCCGCGGACCGCCTGTTCACGCGTGGGCCACGGCGCGCGGCTCTCTGGACCGTCGACGCGCAGGCGTTCGACGAGTACGGGGAGGAAGGGCTCGGAAACGCGCGAGCGCACATGGACGCGCTCGCCGAGCTCCTCGCGCGCCACGGCATCGGGCTGACGGTCGCGGTCTACCCATGGCCGGACCACGTGATCCTCGGCGACCGCGACTCGAGGCAGGCCGCGTTCTGGCGGGCCTGGGCGGCGGCGAAGGGCGCCGCGTTCCTCGACTACTTCCCGCTCTTCGTCGGCGTCGGCGATCCGAGCGAGACGGTGCGGCGCAACTTCATCCCGGGCGACATCCACTGGAACGCCGCCGGTCACCGCGTGATCGCGGGGCCGCTCGTCGAGCACCTGCGCACGCTCGCCGCGCGTCGTGCGAAGCCAGGGGTGGCGCCGTGACGCCGCGCCGCGCCGCCGAAGCGACGATCGTCGTCGGGCTTCTCCTCGCCCTCGCGGGCCAGCTCGCCTGGGGCATCGCCTCGGACGGCCTGACCAACGACGAGGTGCTGTACGTGTCGGCCGGCTACCGGCAGCTCGCCCTCGGCGACTTCCGGCTGAGCCCGACGCACCCGCCCCTGGCGCCGTCGCTCGCGGCCCTGGGCCTCGTCGGGCTGCACCCTCGCGTCCCGCCGCTCGAGCGCGGCGAGGGGATCCTGGAGTGGTGCCGGCAGTTCGTGAACGTGCAGAACGAAGCGGGCCCCCTGCTCGCCCGGGCGCGCCTGCCGGTGGCCGTCGTGACGGTCCTCCTCGCCCTCCTCCTCTGGGGCTGGGCGCGCGCGCTCGCGGGGCCGGTGGCGGGCGTGGCGGCGCTCGTCCTCGCCGCCTTCCACCCCTCGGTCGTGGCCCACGGCCACCTCGCGACGACCGACGCGCCGGCGACGGCCTTCACCGTGCTCGCCGCCTGGGCTTTCTGGTTCTGGCTGCGCGGCCCCGGCCTGGCTCGCGCGCTGCTCGCCGCCGCGGCCCTCGGCCTCGCCGTGGCGACGCGGGCCACGGCCTGGATCGTCGTCCCGGTGGCGCTCGTCGTCCTGCTCTGGGAGTGGCGTGGCGGCACCCGGCCGCCGGGCTTCGGCCGCGCTAGCCTCACGTTGCTGCTGGCCCTCGCGCTGGTGGTGCCCGCCGTGATCTGGGCCGCCTACGGTCTTCGCGACACGCCGTGGCCCGACGAACTGATGCGCCGGCCTCGCGTCGGAGCCGTCGGGGCCGCAGTTCTCGACGCGGTCGACGCCACGCACGTGGTGCCGGCCGCGTACACCGCCGGCCTGCGCTTCCAGCTCGAGCACGCCCGGGAGGGCCACCTCGGCTATCTCCTCGGCGAGCGCCGGCGGACGGGCTGGTGGAGCTACGGGCTCGTCGCGCTGGCCGTGAAGAACACGCCGGGCTTCCTGCTCGCGCTCGCCGGCGCGGCGTGGGCGCTCTCGCGCCGGCGCGCGGCCGAGGGCCCTTCGCTGCGCGCGGCCCGCAGGCTGTCGATCGGTCTCGCCCTGGCGGTGCTCGCCGGACTCAGCTTCGGCCGCATCCAGATCGGCGAGCGCTACCTCCTTCCGGCGTACCCCTTCCTCGTCGTGGTCGTGGCCGTAACCGTCCCGGCACTGTGGTGCCGGTGGCAGGGGAAGGCCGCCCTGTTCCTCCTCGCGCTGGCGCACGCGGGCCCGACGCTGGCCGCGGCGCCGGGCGGCACGCTCGCGTATTTCAACGCCCTCGCAGGCGGACGCGAGGGCGGGCACCGCGTCCTCCTCGACTCGAACCTGGACTGGGGGCAGGACCTGCCGCGCCTCGCCGCGTGGATGCGCCGGGAGGGTGTGGCCCGCGTCCAACTCGCCTACCAGGGGTCCGACGATCCCGCCCGCTTCGGCATCGAGAGGGAAGACCTGCCCGGCGATCACCTCTATCCGGCGCGGGCGCCGTCCTCGGCCCTCTCGGGCGTGGTGGTCGTCAGTCCCAACCTGCTGCTCGGGCTCGTCCCCCGACTCGGCGACCCCTACGCGCCGCTGCGGGCGCGGATTCCCGACGCTCGCGCCGGAGTATTCTTCGTGTACCGCCTCGGCCCGGGCTGAGAAAGCGTAGTTGTCGGGATGACACCAGGGCGCCGGGGGCGGGGGCCCTGGGGATGGCACAGAGTCCTGTTTGGGTCGAGGCGCGCCCAACTGTTAAGCTGAACTGAACACCGAGAGCGCATCAGCCGGACGCCTGGACGATCCGGCTGGGGGCGCGGGGCACTTCACCAATCGTCTTTGGCAGGAGCCTACGCCTGTCGAGAAACTGGCTGGGCCGCGTGTGCGTCTGCGCGGCGAGCCTGATCGTGACCACGGCCTGCACGGAGCGGCCGGAGGGCATCGACCTCATTCGTTCCAACCGGGCGCGCCTCGCCGAGGCTTCCGCCGCCGGGTTGAACCAGAGCGAGGTGCGGGCCGACGTCGGCAAGCCCCAGCGCATCCGCGACGTCGTGAAGGCGTCCCTGCCCGCCGCGCCCCCGAGCCGCTTCCGCTTCGTCACCGACGTGCCCGCGGACGGTCGCCTCGTCCTCGCCGCGGGCATCCCAGGCCGCTACCACGAGGGGAGCGGGGTCGAGTTCGTCGCAAACGTGCGTCGTCGGGGGCGGGAGACGACCGTCCTCTCCCGTCTCGTGGACCCGGCGAACCGGCCGGCCGACCGCGGATGGGTCTCCCTCGAGGCCGACCTCTCCGGGCACGCCGGACGCGGCGTCGAGATCGTCCTGGAGACGCGCGGCTTCGAGAAATCGAACGAGCCGGACCGTGCGTTCTGGGGCACTCCCACCATCACGACGGCACGCGACGCCGGGGCGCCGCTGGTTGTCGTGTACCTCGTCGACGCGCTGCGCGCCGACCACCTGCCGGTCTACGGCTACGCCCGCGACACCGCCCCCGATCTCTCGCTCTTCGCGCAGGACGCGGTCGTCTTCGACCAGGCGATCGCCTCCTCGTCGTGGACGAAGCCCTCCGTGGCCTCGCTATTCACGTCGCTCCTGCCGCGCGACCACGGGTGCGTGGAGTACTACACCGCGCTCGACCCCGCGCTCGTCACGCTCGCGGAGAGGCTGCACGGCCGGGGGTACGCAACGGGCGCCGTTGTCGTGAACCCGCTCATCGGGGCGAAGAACATGCACTTCGACCAGGGCTTCGACCACTTCGCGGCTCCCCCCTCCCCCCGGCGGGCCGAGCAGGCCGTCGACGCAGCGCTCTCGTTCGTCGACGCGCGCCGCGGGCAGCCCACGTTCCTCTACGTGCACACGATGGACACCCACGCGCCCTACCAGCCGCCGCCCCCCTTCGACCGGCGGTTTCCCCCCTTCCCCGAGCCGGGCCGATCGGCCGCCGTGCCGTCCGACTACGTGGTGCCCCTCGACCTCGACCGCATCGTGAGCCAGTACGACGGGGCGATCGCGTACGGCGACCGTGAGTTCGGGCGGCTAGTCCGGGGGCTGCAGGAGCGGGGGCTCTACGATCGGTCGACGATCGTGTTCCTGGCGGACCACGGGGAGGAGTTCCTCGACCACGGCGGCTTTGACCACGGGCACACGGTGTTCGACGAGCTGGTGCGCGTGCCCCTCGTGGTGAAGTACCCGGGGCAGCGCGAGGCGGGGCGGCGCGTCGCGCGCCAGGTCCAGCTGCTCGACGTCCTGCCCACGATCCTGAAGAGCCAGGGCCTTCGCGTGCCGCCCGGGGTCGCGGGGCGCCCGCTCGAGGAGAGCTTCAGCGAGACCGGTCCGGAGCGGCCGGCGGTCTTCGAGACGAAAGGCCCTGCCGGCGCCGCGCGCGTCGCCTACGGGGCACGTACGAGCGAGGCGAAGTACGTACGGCACCTCTCCCTGTCGGACCAGGAGCTCTTCTTCGACCTCCGGCGCGATCCGCGGGAGAGGCGAGGCCACGACCTGGAGGCGATCTCACGTGCTCAGGCTCTGAGGCACGTGGCCGAGGCGTCCGTCTCCCCCCCGCCTATCATCTCGCGGTGCGGATCGACGGGGCCGCCGACTACGACGTGCGCCTGCGGACGACGGGCTGGATCGAGATCGTCCAAAGTGTGGGCCTCCTGTCGACGGACCGAGCGCAGGTATTGGAGGGCGGCCACGTTCTCGCCCTGCGCCTCGGGCCGGGGGCCGACCACCCGCGGCAGGTCGAGTTGATGGCGCGACCGCACGGCGTGCCGGTCTTGATGGACGGCACCCGCGGCGGCCGCCGGCTGCGGCCCGGCGAGGTCCGCGCAGCAGCAGAGGGATCGGCGGCGGAGAGTCTCCCGTTCCTCGTCCCCGCCGTCGAGGAGCTCGGGGGGCCGTTCGCTCCCCCGCCTCCGGCGGCCTCGGGGGTCTCGGTCTGGTTCGTCCCCGCTCACCCCGGCCGCGGCGAAGAGCCGCTCGACCAGGAGGCCCGCGAGGCCCTGAAGGCGCTCGGCTACGTGCGCTAGACGGACCTCGTCGCCGGTCATTGGACACGATCTTCGACAGATCACGGAACTACGCCCTCTCCGCGCGGCACCCAGACATGGCGTGGCGCGCAGAGGTACCCCGTCAGGGACCGGGGGGCTTTCCCACTTCGAGCCAGATCCTCGACCAGGCGGTAGTACCGGTTGAGCCCAAAAAGCCGAGGAGTGAAGCAGTCGTCCTGGATGACCATCTTCCATCGCTTGGATCTGAAGGAGCTCATCACGCTTTCGCGAAAGCGATCCTTGATGGCTGCGTCTCGGCCAGGGTCAGAGGTGATCGTGCGGGGCCAGGAATAGACGTCGTTTACGCCCATGACATGGAGATGCCCTCTTCCTCCCGCCAGGACGCTGTAGAAGGGGTGGCAGGGCACGAAGATCTCTGGCCCCTGCTCGGTGAGATAGGCGAGAAGCCTCCGCGCTTCCGCGTGATCCTGCTGGCTGGGGATGTGCGGGGATGGGTCCAGCCACCTGATCATGGCGTGGGCTGAAAGCAGCCCCAGGCCAAGAAGACTGAAGATCCGCAGCGATCCGAGCCAGGGTCCGGGGCGCTCTCCAATGGACCAGACAGCCCCGTCAGTTGAGGCCCTGAGATCTGCGGCGAGCGCTGGAAGCTCGACGGCACACGCCGCAGACAGAAGCGCTCCGAAGTAGACGGCCGGCATGTACGCGTTGTCGTAGGCTCCCTGAGTGGCGCTGCCCAAAGCCGCTGTCGCAAGACCCGTGGCCGCCATGGACGCCCAATAGAAGAGCCTCTGAGACAGCTTGCGCCGGAAGGCCACGAACAGGAGGCACGCGGCGATGGGAACCAGGAGCATGAACCCGTAGTCGAACAAGATACGAGGGGTCTCGGGCCAGATTCTCTCTGACAGGGTCTCATGGCCTTGGTGGAGTCGATAGATGTAGATCCACAGCCATCCATCCGTCAGGTACTGGCCAACCAGGATCGCCGTCGTGGTCGAGCCAAAGGCCACGGCAGAGAACACCAGTCCACGCTTGATGCCCGAGGTCAAGGCCACTAGAACGGCAGCTGCCACCATGAAAGGTGCAGCTGTCTGCTTCGTGAAGAACCCAAGGACCAGAAGGAGCGCCCCAAGCACGATCCGCGTCATCGATCGGCCTGGGGAGCAGCTGTAGAGCCCGGCAGAGACTAGGAACAACCACAGCGAGTCGCAGCGGACCAGGTCATAAAAGGCGCCGCAGAAGGGAAAGGCCAGGCACACTGCCGCAGCCCCCAAGAGCCCGGCGGTGGTGGCCACGGCTGGCAGCTCCTCTGACTCGAACTGCTGCGCGATGCCACGCACCGCAGCGACGAGAAACACCAAGGCACCAGAGAACGCCAGGATGGAGACGGCACGGCCCAGCATGTACGAAAGACCGAAGATCTTCGAGAGCACGCAGAGGACTGCTGGGTAGAAGGGAGTGTAGAGGAAGCTCACGAAGTCGACGGAAGGCTCGGCATAGAGGGGCTGGCCTCTCCCCAGCCGCAGGGCGTGGGTGAGGATGCCGCCTTCCATCCACTCCAAGTCGAGGGGGTAGCGGAATCGCAACAGGAAGACGCGGGCAAGCACAACGAAGATCCAGGCGGAGAGGACGATGAAAGGCAGAAACGGAAGGTGCGAAGAGACGGTCCTCTTCGCTTGGCCAACCCAGACGGAATTGCGACTGGCGATCTCAGTTGGGCCCACGTGCGTGGCCAAGGCAGGCTTGTCTGGTTTTCAGGGAAGCACCAGGGATCAGATGAATCGTGACGAGCGCTGATGTCAGGCGCGGAGACCTCGAATCGACCTATAGCCTATAGTCATTTCCTTCGGCTAGTCATTTCCTTCGGCAACAGCATCGGACGCTGTCCGCCCTCATTGACGTCGATTGACCGACCGCGGCAGCGTGTGCCACCCTTGCCGTCCATGAGCGAGAGCGCGACCGCACCCCGGTTCCTGCTGCTGTGCGCCCTCGCGGTGACGGCCTGCGGCGGAAGCGGAAGCGGCCCCACGCCCGTGCCGACCCCGGTCCCCACGCCCATCCCGACGCCCACGCCCGTGCCGACTCCCGCGACGAGCTGCTCGCCGCTGCCGCCGCCGATCACGCGGTGGAACGTCAAGGTGATGTACAGGTTCGTCGAGTACTGGACGCTCGACTCGACGCCGCTCGTCGGTCCCAACATCGACTACTGCGCGAAGGTCGGCTTCACCGACGGGCGCTCGATCTGCACGGTACGGCCCGAGGGCGACCCGATGCGCGCGGAATGCGAGGCGTACGCGGTGGGCAAGGCTTCGGACACGGGCCGGTACGGCCCCACGTGGACGAGGGACGGCAAGATGTGCACCGGCAAGGCGAGTGGCTGCGAGAACGCGCCCGACAACCAGTACCAGATCTGGGCCTACGAGAGCGGCAAGTACGAGCCGTGCGCCACGAACTTCGCCTGCGGCTCCTTCCTGGTCGAGCGTTGAGCCAGCTCGCCGCTCAGTAGCCCCGAACCGACGGGAAGTCGGAAGGACGGTACGCCGTGCAGGGGCCACCGGGAAGAGCGCCGGCGCAGCGCCAGCCGCGGGCGCAGAGCGCATCCCGGATCGCGTGGGCGGCCACGCGGTGGCCGAGCGGGCTCGGGTGCACGACGTCCACGCGCAGGGCGCGGAAGTCGTAAGCCGAGTAACAGCCGAGCAGGTCCACGGCCGCGAGGCCCGCCCCCTCGGCGGCCTCGACGACCGCCCGGTGCAGCTCGCGGTGCGGGTAGCGCTCGAAGCGCCCGCCGAGCACCGGGAAGACGACGACGACGCCGGGGATGCCGCGCGAGGCGAGGAGCCCGCGGAGCACCTCGAGCTTGCCCTGAAGGGCGACCTTCTGCTCGCCGGCTGCGTCGGCGTAGAGGGGTCCCGCGAGCGGGTTCTTCGCTCTCACGAAACGGCGGCGTGCCTCCATCTCGGAGAGCCGGTACTCGATCCAGGAGAAGAGAAGCGAGTGGTCCAGGAGCCCTTCGCGCAGGCGGCCGGCGAGGGTGTGCCCCCGGTCGGAGCGATCCTGCACGAGGCCGAGCTCGTAGGAGAAGATGCCCTCGAGGTCGTTCAGGCAGAAGGCCACGACCACGGCGTCGGGCGAGAAGGCGAGCGCCTTCGCGCGCAGGGTCTCGATCTCCTGGTCGAGGTTGTAGCCCGGGACCCCGAAGTTCAGCACCTCGATTCGCCCGTCCGCCCCCGCCTCCGCGTTCAGCATCGCCTCGAGCTGGCTCGGGAAGCCGTCCTTCTCCGCCACCCAGTAGCCGAACGCGATCGAGTCACCGAGCACGGCCACCCGCCGCACGCCGGCCGGCTTGTCGACCGTGGTCTCGGGACCGCGCAGTCCCTCGGCATTCACCCGGTACTCCACCTCCGCGCGCGCCACGCCGCCCGGCCGCAGGTCGAAGCGAAGCCGCGGGTCGTCGCTCCGTCGCACTGTCTCGCGGTTGATCTGGACCGTACCCACGCTCACGCCGGCGAGCCGGAATCCGGCCTCGACCAGGAGCACCGTCAGCAGCAGGCTGGCGGCCACGAGCGCAGCCGGGCCGGCGACGCCTCCGATCGAGCCCCGACCGCGGCTCACGCTACTTGCCGACGTAGCCCAGGGCCCGCAGAGCCTCGAGCTCCTCGGCGTCGACCTCGGGCGTCTCCGGGGCGCCGGTCCGGTCCAGCCACACCGTGATGGCGGCGCGGAAGACGTCCGGTCGGGCGAAGAAACGCGCGGCGATCGCGGGCTCCAGCTCCGCCTCGGGATCGGGAAGGAGGAAGGAGTCGGCCCCCTGGGAGACCGCCCCCGCGACGTCTCGGGCTCCGAGGTTCCGCTCGTTCCACGTCCCGGTGAGTCGGATCGGCGCTCCGCGAGGGCGCACCCGGAAGCTCACCTCGCGCGGCCGCCCGGGGCGGGGCTGGAGCCGCAGCCTCAGCGTCCGTCCTTCGTCCTCGGCTGCGGTCCCCTCCGCGGCCCCAAGGCCCGCCGATTCCACTTGCTCGAAGGTGCCGGTCGTCTCGAGCGCCAGATCGAACCGGCCCACGGCCTGGATCCACAGGACGTGGCGGAAGAGGTTGGGGCGCAGCGTCGCCTGGACCAGGGCGTCCAGGACGCGCCGCCTCTCGGGACCGGGGAGAGGGAGCGGCGCACGTTCCCCGGGGTCGTGCACCAGGTCGAAGCGGAGGATGTCGTCCTGGGGCCGGTAGCGCCGCACGAGCTTCTCGGTCGCGGTGCGGGAGCCGACCGCGACCGTCCCCCGGTGCGTGAGCTCCAGCAGGGCCGTGTCGTCGGCCCTGGCCTCGCCCTCGACGACGCCCCTCAACGAACGGCCGCCGAATGTGGCGGGCGCCTCCAGCCCCGCTTCGCCCAGCACGGTCCGGGCGAGGTCGAGCAGCTGTACCTGAGCGCCGAACCGGCCGCCCGCGCCACGACGGTCGGCGAACTTCACCAGCAGGGGTACTCGGACGAGCTCGTCGAACAGGCTGGAGCCGTGTCGCCAGCCTCCGTGATCCAGGAACTCCTCTCCGTGGTCGGAGAGGAAGACGATCGTCGCCCGGTCGTAGAGGCCGCGGTTCTTCAGCTCGCGCACGAACCGGCCGAACTCCTGGTCACCGTAGGCGATCTCTCCGTCGTAGGCCGCCGCGGTCTCCCGAAGATCCCACTCGCTCGCGTCGCCCGCGCCCCGGGCCGCCGCTGCTCCGGGCGGCCCCGCGAACATGCGATCGAACGGCTTCGGTGGATCGTACGGGAAGTGCGGGTCCATCGTGTGGACGTACACGAAGGAAGGCAAGCCTCGGCGGGAATCGATCCACGACAGCGCCGCCTCCACGACGGCGCCGGCTCGGATCCCCCGGGTCGGGCGGTGCCGGCGGCCCTGCAGCCCGGCGAAGCAGTCGAAACCCTGGTCGAAGCCGCCGTACGCGTCGTAGACGACCGGGTTGGCGACCACCGCACCCGTCGACCACCCGCCCGCGCGCAGCTGCTCGGCGAGGGTCACGTGGTCGGCGCCGAGTCCGTCGCTCCGCAGCATCGCCCCGTGCCGTGAAGGCGGGAGGGCGGTCATGACGGAAGCCACCGAGGGCTTGGTCCACGACGAGCTCGCGATCGCCTGCTCGAACAGGGCCGAGTCGCGCGCGAACTCGTCGAGGTGCGGCGTGGTCTTCCGCGCGTAGCCGTAGGGCCCGGTGTGATCTGCCCGCAGCGTGTCGACGAGGTAGAGGACGATCAGACGACCCCCCCGCGGGCCGGTAATCGCGGGCGCTCCCCATACGGCGCCCTCGGCCGGCGGCACTTCACCGTCGCCTCGCGTCTCCAGGACGACGGTGACGGGGCGGCCGGCGAACGCACCCAGGTCCACGTCGCCCGTGACCCAGAAGGCGTCGTCCACGCGGGCCCGGGGATCGAGGCGCCGGGCCCAAAGCTCGCGCTCGTGCCCACCTTCGCCCGCGCTGACCACGAAATCCACGGGGGACCGATCCTGGTACCGCGGGTCGATGCCGCAGGTGAAGCGGAGGCGAGCGCCGGCGGGGACGGCGCAGCGAAAGCGGTGCCGGCTCGGCGGGCCCGCAGGCAGCGTGGCGAAGGCCACGCTACCGATGCGGAGCGAAGGGTACCGGGACGAGCGGATCCGCCTGTTCCCCGCCCGTCTCCACCACGCATTCCCCGGCTCGCAGCAGGTCGTGGCCACGTGGGGAGCTTCCGCAACCGGCTGCCCAGGACCCGAGGGCCCCGACGAGGCCGGCGGCGAGCACCCGCACGCTAGAATACATCCGGGCTCATGGTCGACCAAGCATACCGCAGCGCGGACGCGGGCGACGCCCGCTCCCGCGCCGGCTCGCGAAAGGAAGCTCCCGTGACCAGCGATTTCGCGTTCAACGGAACCCGGCGGGTCCCCCCTCCCGTCAACGAGCCGGTCAGGGCCTACGCGCCCGGGTCGCCCGAGAAGGCCGAGCTCAAGGCCCGGTTGAAGGCGATGGCCTCGGAGCGGGTCGAGATCCCGGTGGTCATCGGCGGGAAGGACGTCCGCGGCGCCGAGACGGCGAAGGCGGTGATGCCGCACGACCACGCTCACGTGCTCGCCGACTGGCACAGGGCCTCGAAGGAGCAGGTGGGGCGGGCGATCGAGGCCGCGGCCACGGCCCGCCGCGAGTGGGCTCGCTGGCCGTGGGAGGACCGCGCCGCCGTGTTCCTGCGGGCGGCCGAGCTGCTCGCCACGACCTGGCGCTCCGCGCTCAACGCCGCGACCATGCTCGGCCAGTCGAAGACCGCGTTCCAGGCCGAGATCGACTCCGCGGCCGAGCTCATCGACTTCTGGCGCTTCAACCCGCACTACGCGCAGGAGCTCTACGCCGAGCAGCCGCTCTCGAATGCCGCCACGTGGAACCAGCTCGAGTACCGGCCGCTCGAGGGCTTCGTCTACGCGGTCACCCCCTTCAACTTCACCTCGATCGCCGGCAACCTCCCCACCGCCCCCGCCCTCATGGGCAACACCGTCGTGTGGAAGCCCGCCTCCGCGGCGGTCCCGAGCGCCTACTGCATCCTCCGGCTGCTCGAGGCGGCCGGCCTGCCTCCCGGTGTCGTCAACTTCGTGCCGGGCAACGCCGCGGCCGTCTCGGACATCGCGCTCAACCATCGCGACCTCGCCGGCGTCCACTTCACCGGCTCGACGGACGTCTTCAACTCGATGTGGCGCACGATCGGGGCCCAGATGGACCGCTACCGATCCTACCCTCGGATCGTCGGCGAGACGGGCGGCAAGGACTTCATCGTGTCCCACCCTTCGGCCGACCCGGCCGCGCTCGCGGTGGCGGTGGTGCGCGGCGGGTACGAGTACCAGGGGCAGAAGTGCTCCGCGGTGAGCCGCATCTACGTCCCGCGGTCGATCTGGAACGACGTCCGCGACCGGATCGCCGCCATGATCGCGGAGCTCGGGGTCGGCGACGTGCAGGACTTCCGGAACTTCATGGGCGCGGTGATCGACCGGAAAGCCTTCGAGAGCATCTCCGCCTACCTTGGCGGAGGCGAAGCGAACGGCGACGATCGTGGCCGGCGGCGGCGTCGACGGCGAGACGGGCTACTTCGTCCAGCCCACGCTCGTCGAGACCACGGACCCCGGCTACAAGCTGCTCTGCGAGGAGGTATTCGGCCCGGTGGTCACCGCGTATGTCTACGACGACGCGAAGTGGGAGGAGACGCTGCGCCTCGTGGACGAAACCTCGCCCTACGCCCTCACCGGCGCCGTCTTCGCGAACGAGCGGGCCGCGGTGCGGCAGGCCGCGGCGGCCCTGCGCAACTGCGCCGGCAACTTCTACGTCAACGACAAGCCGACCGGCGCGGTCGTCGGTCAGCAGCCCTTCGGCGGGGCGCGCGGCTCGGGCACGAACGACAAGGCGGGCTCGAAGCTGAACCTGGTCCGCTGGGTGAGCGCCCGCTCGGTGAAGGAGACCTTCAACCCGCCCCACGACTACCGCTACCCGTTCATGGCCGAGGAGTAGGGCTCGACAACCGCCTCGACCGCCCTTTGCCGGCCGCCGCGAACCCCACGACTAATTGCAGTCCTGGGGGGAGGAATACCCTTTCCCTGGTGGCCATGCCGACGGGCTCGCTCTATAATCCCGGTGTCTAATTGGCCACGAACGTGGCCGAAGGAGCTTGGTTCTCATGTCTGTTGCCCCTCTCACCGTCCGCCGGCCCCTCCGGGCCGTCCTCGTCGTCCTCACCGCCCTGACCACCGGCGTCTGCGGCGGTGGGGGCAACTCGCCCACCGGCACGGGCCCCACCGTTCCGGTCACCCCGACTCCGACCCCTGTCCCCCTCCCGACACCCGATTCACCGCTCTCCATGACGTGCGCCAGGCTGCCCCCGGGCAACGTGGAAGCACCCTGCAACCGCGAGACCCCCACCTTCCAGCAGGAGATGGACGACGCGATCCGGACCCTGCAGGGCGAGCAGCCCGAGATCTTCGACGGGGACGTCGTGAAGAGCGTCGGCGCCTACTACGTCGGCCTGATCAAGGTCCTCGACCGCAAGGGCCTGTGCGCGCAGTTCGACGGCGAGGAGCTGGCTGTCACCAACACGAGCGCATACAGCGACCAGTTCCACGTGATGACGTCGAAGCAGATCGCCCGCTTCGGACCGGGCAGCTACCGCGTGACGTGCTACCCCGCGGTGGTGCCGGCCGCTCAGGGTGCGCTGCCGCCGTCCCCGGCCGGCTGCTCGCTGCCACCCAGCGTCGAGGTGGCCTGCTCGCGCGAGGGTTCCGGCGGGGTCTACTTCGACGACGTCTCCAACGCCATCGTCCAGATCCAGAAGGACAAGCCCGAGCTCTTCGACTTCGGGGACACCCAGCAGGGGACCGACTGGCCCCGCCTCAAGGACCTCGACGCCTACCTCCAGGGTGTCGCCGACATCCTCGTGAAGAAGGGTTACTGCGCCAAGGTCCAGGAGGAGCTGATGGTCAAGCGCGGCACCAACACCTTCAACGAGCAGTACAAGATCGACTACTCGCACCAGTACATCCGCACCGGCGCGGGGATCTACCGCTCGAGCTGCTATCCCGCCGCGTTCTGACGCCCGAAACCGTCGGGCGGGATGGCGCGCGGACGTCCAACTCGGACTGTTCATGAAGAAGGCAAGGCAACTTCATGAACAGTCCGGGCCTAGAGCTCGGACCGCAGCTTCTCCAGGAAGAAGCCGACGTCCGTCACGAGGCCGATCGCCTGCATCGAGCCCCGGTTGCCGAGCTTGACCGGCACCGATTCGACCATGTCGACGCAGATCGTCCGCACCCGGGCCGGCAGCAGGTTGCCGATGGCGATCGAGTGCAGGGCCGAGGCGAGCATCAGGCAGCAGCCGGCTCCCTTCAGCGCCTCGAGGTAGGCCTCTGGGCCTGCACGGTGTCGGTGATGACGTCCCGGAGCGGGCCGTCGTCGCGGATCGAGCCGGCCAGCACGAAGGGGACGCCATTCCGCACCGCCTCGTACATGACGCCCGACTTGACGAGCCCGCTCTCCACCGCCGGGCGCACGCCCCCGAGGCGGTTCACCGCGTTGATGGCGAAGAGGTGGTTGCGGCTGCCGCCCTCCACGGCCCGGCCGCTCATCTGGCAGACGCCGAGGCTCGTCCCCACGATCGCCTTCTCGAGGTCGTGGACGGCGAAGGCGTTGCCGGTGAGGATCGCGTCCACCCACCCCTCGCGCACGAGGGCGGCGAGCGCTGCCTCTCCGCCCGAGTGGACGACGGCGGGCCCGGGCACGACGACGATCCGCTCCCCCGCCGCCCGCACGCGCCTCATCTCCCGCGCCGCCGCCCGGATCACGATGCCCTTGTTGACCTCGGCGGAGACGTCGTTCGACATGAAGCCGAAGACCGCGTAGTCGCGGCTGCGCTCGAGGGGCCGTACGCGGATGCCGGGTCCGCGCAGCGCCACCGGCTCGCCCTCCTTCACCTGCGCCTGCTTGACGCAGTGGGGCGCTCCCTCGCGCAGCACGAGGGCGGAGTCCATCTTCTGGTCGCGGGCCTCGACCCAGCGGCCCTCGATCCGGACGAAGGTCTCGAAGTTCGTCGTGGAGTAGAAGTCGTCGGGCAGGATCCCGTCCGCTCTCCGCGGGGGCGAAGGCGCAGTCGCCGACCTCGGTGGTCGCCCCCAGGTACCGCACCGCCTCGAGGATGCGGTCGAGCGCGTCGGGGTGCGCCGCCCGGATCTCGATCCGCGCGAAGGAGGGCTCTTCGTTCGTCCGTCCGACCCGGAACTCCTTGACCTCGAACTCCCCGCCCTCCTCGACCACGCGGTCGAAGACGCGGCGCATGATGTCGGAGTCGATGAGGTGGCCTTCCAGGGTGATCGTCTCGTGCACCATCGGATCCTGCTCCCGCCGTTCTCGCGCCCGCCGCCCCGCTCCGCCCGTGGCCCCGGCTACACCCGGGGCAGGGTGAGCCCCTGCTGCGCCTGGTACTTGCCCTTCTTGTCGGCGTAGGAGGTCTCGCAGGGCTCGTCGCCCTCGAAGAAGAGGAACTGCGCGATCCCCTCCCCCGCGTAGATCCGCGCCGGCAGCGGCGTCGTGTTCGAGACCTCGAGGGTCACGATTCCCTCCCACTCCGGCTCGAGCGGCGTCACGTTCACGATGATCCCGCAGCGCGCGTAGCTCGACTTCCCGACGCAGACGACGAGGACGTCACGCGGAATGCGAAAGTACTCGACCGATCTCGCGAGGGCGAAGGAGTTCGGAGGGATGATGCACTGCTCGCCCCTGAAGTCCACGAAAGAACGCGGGTCGAAGTCCTTGGGGTCGACGATGGTGTGGTTGATGTTCGTGAAGATCTTGAACTCGTCCGCGATGCGCGCGTCGTAGCCGTAGGACGAGAGCCCGTACGAGATGACGCCCTCGCGCACCTGCTTCTCGTGGAAGGGCTCGATCATGCGGTGCTCGAGCGCCATCTTCCGGATCCACCGGTCGGACTTGACCGCCATCAACACCTCCTCGCCGCCTCTCGCGCTCCAAGGAACGATGCCGGCTAGGATTCCACGATCCCACCCGCCGGGCAAACGACGAGCCGCCTCCCCGGGCAGGCGCCGTCGCTCACCACCACTTCCGCCAGGCTCCCAGGCGCCACAGCACGAGGAGCCCGATCCCGGCTCCCGCGGCGTCCAGCAGCACGTCCCACACTGACGCGCCACGGGTGGCCGTATAGGACTGATGAAGCTCGTCGGTCATGGCCCACAGGGCACAGGCGAGAGCGGCCAGACCCGCGGGCCGCCAGGCCCAGGGGCGAGGGTCGCGCCGCGCCGGCCGACGCAGGGCCCGCCACCAGAGCCCGGCCAGCACGGCGTACTCGCCGAGGTGGGCCGCCTTGCGAATGGCATACACCGCGAGGTCGACGGCCGGCTCCCCGAGGCCGGGGAGGAGCCAGCGCAGGAGGGGACCCAGGATGCGCGAGGTGTGCGAGGACGACAACGCGTCGGTGGAGCCGACGAACATGACGGCCATCCAGCCGACGACCGGGAGCCAGTCCCGCGCGAACGACTCCGCGAGGCTCCGGTCCCCGCCCGGCGGAGGCTCGGGCGCGCTCATCGGGGCGCGGGGATCATGCCCGGGTCTCGCCACCGGTCGGCATCGAGCTAGAGGAGCTCGACGCCGGGAAAGAAGTAGGAGATCTCGAAGGCCGCGGTCCCGGCGCGTCCGAGCCGTGGATCGCGTTCCGCTCGATCGAGGTGGCGAAGTCCTTCCGGATCGTGCCCGGCCGCCGCCTTCGCGGGGTCGGTCGCGCCCATGATCTCACGCAGGCCCGCGATCGCGTTCTCGCGCTCGAGCACCATCGTGATGCACGGTCCGGACGACATGAAGACGACGAGCCCGGCGAAGAACGGCCGCTCGCGGTGGACGTCGTAGAAGCCCTCGGCCTCGGCACGGCTCAGCGTGCGCATGCGCAGAGCCACCACGCGGAAGCCCGCCTTCTCGAGACGGAGGAGCACGGCCCCCGCGTTGCCGGCGGCGACGGCGTCGGGCTTGATCATGGAGAACGTACGCTCGGTCAAGTGGGGCTCCTTGTCCCGCCCGGTCCGGCCGAGCGGGGCTACGTCTTCTTCAGGACGTCCTGGATGGCGGCCCCGATGTCGGCGGGGGACTTCACCACGCGAATCCCCGCCGCCTCCATCGCCTTCATCTTCTCGGCCGCGGTGCCCTTGCCGCCGGCGATGATCGCGCCGGCGTGGCCCATGCGGCGCCCGGGGGGCGCCGTCTGGCCGGCGATGAAGCCGACCACCGGCTTCTTCACGTGGGCCCTCGCGTACTCGGCGGCCTCCTCCTCGGCGCTGCCGCCGATCTCGCCGATCATCACGATCGCCTCGGTCGCGGGGTCCTCGTTGAAGAGGCGCAGGGCGTCGGTGTGGTTCGTCCCGATGATCGGGTCGCCGCCGATGCCGATGCAGGTCGTCTGGCCGATCCCGAGGGCGGTGAGCTGCGCCACCGCTTCGTAGGTGAGCGTCCCGCTGCGGCTCACGACCCCCACCGGCCCGCCCAGGTGGATGTGGCCCGGCATGATCCCGACCTTGCACCTCTCGCCGGGAGAGATGATCCCCGGACAGTTGGGCCCGATGAGGCGGGTGGGCCTGTCCTTCAGGAACGCCCAGGCCTTCACCATGTCGAGGGTCGGGATGCCCTCGGTGATCGCCACGACCACGCCGATCCCGGCGTCCGCCGCCTCGATGACGGCGTCGGCGGCGCCGGCGGGGGGCACGAAGACGACCGACACGTTGGCCCCGGTCTTGCGCACCGCCTGCTCGACGGTGTCGAAGAGGGGGAAGCCCTCGACCGTCGTGCCGCCCTTGCCGGGCGTCACTCCCCCGACCACGTTCGTGCCGTAGTCGCGGCAGCCCATCGCGTGGAAGGTCCCGTGCTTCCCCATCCCCTGGACGAGGAGCCGGGTCTCGCGGCCGACGAGGACGCTCACCGTGCCCCTCCCGCCGCGCGGACGACCTGCCCGGCCGCCTCGGTCATCCCGTCCGCGGTCGCGAAGTTGAGGCCGGACTCCTTGAGCATCGCCCGGCCCCTCTCCTCGTTGTTGCCCTTCATGCGCACGACCACGGGGACCTTCACGGAGAGGTCGCGCACGGCGGCGATGACGCCCTCCGCGAGGACGTCGCAGCGCAGGATCCCCCCGAAGATGTTGATGAGCACCGCCTTGACGTCCGGGTCGGCGAGCAGGATGCGGAAGGCGTTCTTGATCTGGTCGGCGTTCGCGCCGCCGCCCACGTCGAGGAAGTTCGCGGGCGCTCCGCCGGCCAGCTTGATGATGTCCATGGTGGCCATGGCGAGGCCCGCCCCGTTCACCATGCAGCCGACGTTGCCGCCCTCGAGCTTGATGTAGTTGAGGCTGTGCTTGGAGGCCTCGACCTCGAGAGGCTCCTCCTCGTCGAAGTCGCGCAGCTCCACGAGCTCGGGGTGGCGGAAGAGCGCGTTGTCGTCGAAGTTCACCTTGGCGTCGAGGGCGAGGACCTCGCCCGCCTTCGTGATCAGGAAGGGGTTGATCTCGACGAGCGATGCGTCCTTTCCCTCGAAGGCCCGGTAGAGCGCGGTCATGAAGGGGACGGCCTTTCCGACGATCTCCGGTGAAAGGCCCAGCCCGAAGGCCAGCTTCCGCGCCTGGTAGGCGCGGAACCCCACGACCGGGTCCACCGTCTCCTTGAGGATCGCCCCCGGGTCCCTCGCCGCCACTTCCTCGATGTCCATCCCGCCCTGTGCCGAGGCCATGAACACCGGCTTGCCGCCGGCCGCGGTCCACGAGGATCGCGAGGTACATCTCCTTCGAGCCGGAGAGGTCGATCCCCTGCTCGATCAGGAGACGGCGGACGACGCGCCCCTCCGGGCCCGTCTGGTGCGTCTTGAGCGCCATCCCCAGCATCGCCTTCGCGATCGCCTCGCACTCGTCGACGGTCCTCGCCAGCTTGACGCCCCCGCCCTTGCCGCGGCCACCGGCGTGGATCTGGGCCTTCACCACCACGGGGAAGCCCAGGCCCTTGGCCGCCTCCACCGCGTCGTCGACGGCGTAGGCCACCTTGCCCTTCGGCACCGGCACGCCGTAGCTGGCCAGGACGGCCTTGCCCTGGTACTCGTGGATCTTCACGTGCCCGTGACCTCCCTGCCCGACCCGGCTACTTCCCCTTGATGCCCAGGAGCTCCACCTCGAACACGATGGTGGCCCCCGGGGGGATGGAGCCGTCCGGGGTTCCGCGATCCCCGTACGCGATCTCCGACGGGCACACGATCTTCGCCTTCTCGCCGACCTTCATGCGCTGCACGGCCTCGGTCCAGCAGGGGATCACCTGGTTGAGCTGGAACGTGGCGGGCCCGCCGTGCTTGGCCGAGGCATCGAACTCCTTCCCGTCCAGCAGGGTGCCGCGGTAGTTGCACTGGACGGTGTCCGTGACCTTGGGGCTCGGGCCCCGGCCGGGAGTGATCGTCTTGAAGACGAGGCCGGAGGCCAGCTTGACCGCGCCCGGCTCCGCCGCGGCGGTGTCCCGGAAGCCGGCTGCCTTCGCCTTCTCCGCGGCGGCGGCCGTCGCCGAGTGGGCCTCGGCCCTCGCCTGCAGCTTTGGACCGTACTGCTGGAGCGTGTACTCGGGCGCTCTGTCCGGCGAGGGACGCGGCCACGCCCTTCTTCAGGAGCTCCAGCTCCGCCGGGCTCAGGTTGAGGGCCTTCACGGACTGGGCCGCCTGCTGGCCGATCGCCGCCCCGAGGGCGTAGACGGCCTTCTCGTCCTCGGTCATCGTCGCCGCGGGCGACGCGGCCACGGCGGGCGCGGCCTCCTTCTTCTGGCATCCCCCGGCCACCACCGACACCCCGAGAAGCAGGGCGAGCACGCTCTTGCGGTCATCCTATTGATTGCCTTTCCGCCCGGCTCGCCCCGTTCGGACCGCGCGGGCTCCTCCGCCGAACGCCCGATGCTATCCGCGCCCGCGCGACGAGGCAAACGGCCAATGTACAATCGGGCCGCGGAAGGAGGGCGATGGCACGGCCGGGACGGTCCGCGGGCACGTGGCCGTTCGTCGCCGGGTTCGCTCTCGGGGCGGCCGGGGCCGCGGCGTGGGCGGCCTCGGGGCGCCGGCGACGCCTCGATCCCCGGCTCCTCCGGGCGCTGCCGCGCGCGGGCGATCCTCCGCTCGTGGTCTTCGTGCCCGGGATACTCGGCAGCCAGCTCCTGCGGCCCGACGGCAGCGAGGCCTGGCTCAACCTCGGCAACACGCTCGGCCACCACGACCTCTCCCTGCCACGGAAGCTGCCGTTCGCGAGGAGCCGCGACGACCTGCATCCCGGGTTCCTCGTCGGCACGGACACGGTGCTGCCCCGCGTCTTCGGTTTCACGGAGTACGCCGACGTCCTCGATCTGCTGGACTCGCGCGGGCTACGAGCCGGGGGTCGGGAAGGGCCTTCGCTACGCCGTCTACACCTACGACTGGCGCCGCGACCTCGTGGAGAGCGCGAGGGGCCTCGCCCTGCGCCTCGAGGGCCTCGCCCGCGAGATGGGCGACCCCGCGGCGCGCTTCCACATCGTGGGCCACAGCATGGGCGGCCTCGTCGCTCGCTACTACCTGCGCTACGGCGGCGCCGAGCCGGCGGCGGACGCCCCCGTGACCTGGGCGGGTGCACGCCGCATCGCGAGCGTCGTCCTCGCCGCCACGCCGAACGGCGGCAGCATCCCCGCCCTCGGCGCGGTCCTGAGCGGCGAGCGCGTGGGGCTGTCCTACACGACCCTCGCCGCCTCGGTCGTGAGCCGGATGCCGTCGATCTACCAGCTGCTGCCCCCGGCCGGCACGCAGCCCCTCGTCGACCCGCGCGGCCAGGCCGCTCGACGAGGACCTGCACGACCCCGGAACGTGGGAGCGCTTCGGCTGGGGGCCGTTCGCGCCCGCCTCGGACGACCGCATGGCACACGAGCGGGCCTTCCTGCGTCGCCGCTCTCGATCGCGCGCGGGCCTTCCACGCGGCCCTCGCTCGTCCCGCGGCGACGCCCTGCCCCGTGCCCGTCCACGCGCTCGGGGGCGACTACCCTCCTCACCCTCGCCCGCGCGGTGGCCGGCGAGGGCCCGGCGGGCTCGCCCCCGCGGCTCGAGGCGCGCACCCGCCGCGAGCAGGACCTTCTCTACGAGGCCGGCGACGGCCGGGTGACGCGCGCGAGCCTCCTCGCCGCGCACCTGCCCGGGGCCGACGGATCGCCGTCCGGGAGCGGCCTGCCCGAGATCGTCCAGACGTTCTTCGGCGGCGCCGACCACCACGGGCTCTACGCCGACCCCGCGTTCCAGAGCCTCCTCCTGCGTCTCCTCCTGCGCCCGCGCCCGGCCCCGGAGCTCCGCCCCGCGCGGGCGCCCCTTCCCTCGTGAGGGCCCGGCCATGAGCGAGGCGACGCGCCTTCCGAACGAGCTCCGAGCGGTGATGGACACGCTGCGCCAGCGCGACCAGCAGTACCGCCTCCTCGCCGAGCAGGCGGCGGACGGCGTCCTGCTCGTCGCCGCCGACGGCGCGGATCGCCGACGCGAGCCCGGGCGCCGCGGCGCTCCTCGCCCGCCCGCGCGCCGCGCTCCTCAAGCTGTCTCTCGCCGACCTCGTCGAGGCGGACAAGGCCGTCGACAACGCGGCCGGCCTGCTGGCCCTGCCGGCGGGGCGGCGCCTCACCCGCGCGTTCCGCTTCCGCCGGCCCGGGGCCGCCGCGCTCGAGGTCGAGATGAGCGCGCGGCGCCTCCAGGACGGGCGGCTGCAGCTCGCCCTGCGGGACCTGGCCGAGCGGCGCCGCGCGGCCGAGGCCCTCCGCGAGAGCGAGGAGCGGTACGAGCGGCTGGCCGCCTCGGCCCCCGACGCGATCGTGGTCGAGGCCTCCGGGCGCGTCGTCTTCGCGAACCCGGCGCTCCGGAAGCTGCTCGGCCTGCAGCCCTCCGCCCCGGTGGCCGGCCGCGCGCTGGCCGACTTCCTCCACCCCGACGAGCGGCTCGAGATGGCGAAGGCGGCGGCGGGCGCGGCGGCGGCCGGCCCCGCCGGCGTGCGTCTCGCGACCCGCCTGCGGCGCGCCGACGGCTCGACCGCCGAGGTGGAGGGCACGGCGACGGCGGTCACGTACCGCGGGCGGCCCGCGGTGCAGGTCCTCATGCGCGAGGTGGTGGACGAGCGGCCGGCGGCGACCGACGACGTCTACCGCGACGCGCTCACCGGCCTCACGAGCTCCCTGCTCCTGCCCGACCGCCTCTCCGTCGCCATCTCGCAGGCCTACCGCCACCGGGCGCGCGTGGGCGTCGTGCACGTGGACGTCGACGACTTCTCGGCGCTCAACGCGCGGATCGGGCGCCCGCTCGCCGACCGCGTGCTGCGCGGGGTGGCCCGACGCCTGTCCCACTGCGTGCGTCAGGGCGACACCGCCGCACGGCTCGAGGCCGACTCCTTCGTCCTCGTCCTGCCGGGACTGCACCACGGCGAGGACGCGACCCGCATCGCCGAGAAGGTGCTGCGGGCGCTGCGCAAGCCCTTCCCCCTCACCGACGGCGCCGTCCCCCTCACCGCGAGCGTCGGGGTCGCGATCTTCCCCGAGGACGGCGAGGACGCGCCGGCTCTCCTCGCCTCGGCCGAGCAGTCCTCGCGCCGCGCCCACGAGGCGGGCGGCGACCGGCTCGAGTCGAGCGCCCCTCCTCCCCTCGACGACGGCTGCGACGCCCTCGAGCTCGAGGCGGGGCTCCGCGCCGCCCTCGGCGGGGGCAACATGGCCCTGAACGGCGCGCCCCCGCCCGCGGGCGTCCTGCACTACCAGACGATCCACGCCCTCTCGCCGCGGAAGGTCGTCGGCGTCGAGGCGCTGCTGCGCTGGCAGCACCCGCAGATGGGCCTCGTCTTCCCCCAGAACTTCCTCTCGAAGTCCGACTTCACCGGGCTCATCCTCGCGATCGGGCCGTGGATCCTCCGCACGGCGGCCGTCCAGGTGCGCGAGTGGCAGCGGCGCCAGCGCGGGCTGCGCCTGGCCGTCAACCTCTCGCCGCCCGAGCTCATGAAGAAGACCCTGCCCGACGAGGTGAAGGCGGCGCTCGAGGAGACCGGCTTCCCGCCGCGGCTCCTGCAGCTCGAGGTGCCCGAGGGCCACGTCGTGTCCGACCTGCCCCGGTCGCTCGACATGCTCCACCGCCTCAAGGCCCTCGGCGTGAGCCTCGTCCTCGACCGCTTCGCCGTCCGCTACTCCTCGCTCGGCCGCCTGGCCGAGCTGCCCCTCGACGGCGTGAAGCTCGACCTCGCCTTCCTGCGCGGGCCGTCGTCGAACCCGGAGGACGTCTCGCTCCTCACCGCCGTCACCGCGGTCGCGCGCGGGCTGAAGCTGCGCGTGTGCGCCCAGGGCGTCGAGACGGCCACCCAGCTGGCCCTCCTCGAGCGCCTCGGCTGCGCCGAGGCGCAGGGCTTCTACCTCGGCCCGCCGGTGCCGCCGGCGACCCTCGCCGACCAGCTGGGAGCCGCCGTCCCGAAGCCTGCCGGAGCGACGGCGATGAGCTTCGGCGGGCGCCTCGAGACGCTGGACCTCTCGGCCCTGCTCCAGACCCTGTCCGTCGGCGCCGCGAGCGGGCGCCTCACCCTCACCCGCCTCGACCGTCACGCCGTGCTCGTGCTCCGGAGCGGGCGCGTCGTCTACGCCTCGGGCGGCTCCGCGGGGGAGACCCTGGCGGGCCGGCTGCTCCGGGAGAAGCTCGTCGGACGAGGCGGAGCTGATGAAGGCTCTCGAACGGCAGTACGACGGGACCGCCTTCCGGCGCCTCGGCGAGGTCCTCGTCGAGATGGGCCTTCTCGCCGAGGGCACCCTGCAGGCGGTCGTGCGACGTCGCATGGAGGAGCTGATCGGCGAGCTGCTGGCGTGGAAGAGCGGCTTCTTCCGCTTCGAGCCGGCCTCCGCCGGGAGCGACGCCGACGTCGAGGTGGACCTCGGCGACTTCGTGCTCCCGGCCGGCCTCGCCCCCCAGGAGCTGCTGATGCGCGCCGTGACGGCCCTCGACCACGCCGACCTGTCGCGGCTGCCGCCCGCCGGAGACGACGGTGCCGCCCCTGCCGGGGGGCGCGCGGGAAGGCGTACCTCCTCCGCCACCGGCTCCTACGCCGTGGACTTCACCGGCGAGGCCGTCCTGTCGCTGCTGCGCTTCGCCTCCCAGCTCCTGGGCCGAGCCGTCGTCTTCTCGGTGCAGGACGACACCGCGATCGGCGTGGGCGAGTTCGGCGTGACCCTGCCCGGCGGCCGCTCCGGGGCCGAGGCCGTGCGGCAGACCGTGCTCTCGCTGCGCGAGCCCTCGATCCTCCGCGCCGCGGTCGAGCGCCGCCGGACCTACGTCGGACCGCTCGAGCCCACGCGGGTCAACCTCGCGCTCGCGGAGCGCCTCGGGGGGGCCGAGGTGCGCGAGGCGGTGGCGGTGCCCCTCCTCGTGGGGGGCGAGGTGCGCTTCGTCCTCTA
Organism: uncultured Acidobacteriota bacterium; assembly: GCA_963697835.1. Taxonomy (GTDB): domain Bacteria; phylum Acidobacteriota; class Vicinamibacteria; order Fen-336; family Fen-336; genus DATBSL01. Next base: position 171,600 of record CAVOPG010000008.1, read on the forward strand.
CGGCGACAACGCCCCCTCCGGCCGGCCTCTCGGCCCGCTCGACACGCTCGAGTCGTCGGCGGCCCGGGCCGCCCGCATCATCGAGAAGACGCTCGCCGCCCGCGCTCGACAGGGTCCCGAGCGGCCGGCCTGAACCCGCTCTCGCCGTTGCCATTCCCACGCGGGCGGGCATATAGTCGGCGCGTGGACGCCTCGTCGACGCTGTCCGCTGCCTCCCGCGCCATGGCGAGCACGGAGGCCGGGACGGAAGCGTCGGCCATCCCTGGAGACAACATGCAGCGCTCGTCGACCTTCTTCGGCTCGTCGATCGGGAAGAAGGTGGTGATGGCGGCGACCGGGCTCGTGCTCTACGGCTTCGTCGTCGGGCACATGGTCGGCAACCTCCAGATCTACCTCGGCCCCAAGGCCATCAACGACTACGGGGAGTTCCTGCGGCACTTCCTCCACGGCCAGGGCATCTGGATCGCCCGGGCTGCCCTCCTCGTGGCGGTGGGCCTCCACATCTGGGCGGCGGTGACCCTGACCCTCGCGAACTGGTCGGCCCGCCCGGTCGGCTACCGCGACTGGCAGGCCAGCGAGTCCACCTACGCGTCGCGGACGATGGTCTGGAGCGGGCCCATCCTGGCCGCCTTCATCGTCTACCACCTCGCCCACTTCACGCTCGGCACCGCGCACCCCGAGTTCGTGGAGGGCGACGTCTTCCACAACGTGGTGGTCGGCTTCCAGAACCCGTTCGCCTCCGCCTTCTACGTGCTCGCGATGGTCGCCCTCGGCCTGCACATGTACCACGGCTTCTGGAGCATGCTGCACACCCTCGGCCTGAGCCACCCGCGCTGGAACCCCGTGCGGCGCACGGCCTCGCTCGTGCTGGCCGGGATCGTGGTGGTCGGCAACGTCTCGATCCCGCTGGCCGTGCTCGCCGGCCTCGTCCACCTGTAGAGGGACACCATGGAACTCAAGGCCAACATCCCTTCCGGTCCCATCGCGCAGAAGTGGTCGAAGCACCGCTTCGACATGAAGCTCGTCAACCCCGCCAACAAGCGGAAGTACAGCGTGATCGTGGTGGGCAGCGGCCTCGCCGGCGGCGCCGGCCGCCGCCTCGCTCGGCGAGCTCGGCTACAACGTCAAGGTCTTCTGCTACCAGGACAGCCCGCGGCGGGCCCACTCGATCGCGGCCCAGGGCGGGATCAACGCGGCCAAGAACTACCAGAACGACGGCGACAGCATCTGGCGGCTCTTCTACGACACCGTGAAGGGCGGGGACTACCGGTCGCGCGAGGCGAACGTCTACCGCCTCGCCGAGCTGTCGGTGAACATCATCGACCAGTGCGTGGCCCAGGGCGTGCCCTTCGCCCGCGAGTACGGGGGCACGCTCGCCAACCGCTCCTTCGGCGGCGCCCTCGTGTCGCGCACGTTCTACGCGCGCGGCCAGACGGGCCAGCAGCTCCTCCTCGGCGCCTACCAGGCCCTGATGCGCCAGGTGGGAGCGGGGCAGGTGAAGATGTTCCCGCGCCACGAGATGCTCGAGCTCGTCGTGATCGACGGCCGGGCCCGCGGCATCGTGGCCCGCGACATGGTGACCGGCAAGCTCGAGACGCACCTCGCGGACGCGGTGGTGCTCGCGACCGGCGGCTACGGCAACGTCTTCTACCTCGCCACCTACGCCAAGGGCTGCAACGCCACCGCGATCTGGCGCGCCTACAAGAAGGGCGCGGCCTTCGCCAACCCCTGCTACACGCAGATCCACCCCACCTGCATCCCCGTCCACGGCGACTACCAGAGCAAGCTCACCCTCATGAGCGAGTCGCTCCGCAACGACGGGCGCATCTGGGTGCCGAAGAAGGCGGGCGACACCCGCCCGCCGCACCAGATCCCCGAGGACGAGCGCGACTACTACCTCGAGCGCAAGTACCCGACCTACGGCAACCTCGCCCCGCGCGACATCTCGTCCCGCGCCGCCAAGCAGGTCTGCGACGAGGGCCGCGGCGTGGGCCCGGGCGGCCTCGGCGTCTACCTCGACTTCGCCGACTCCATCAAGCGGCTCGGCGCCGACAAGATCGGCGAGAAGTACGGGAACCTCTTCGAGATGTACGAGCGGATCACCGCCGAGGACCCGTACAAGGTGCCGATGCGGATCTTCCCGGCCTCGCACTACACGATGGGCGGGCTGTGGGTGGACTACAACCTCATGAGCACGATCCCCGGCCTGCTCGTGGGCGGCGAGGCGAACTTCTCCGACCACGGCGCGAACCGGCTCGGGGCCTCCGCGCTCATGCAGGGCCTCGCCGACGGCTACTTCATCCTCCCCTACACCGTCGGGCACTACCTGGCGTCGAACGAAGCTCGACAAGGTCGACGAGAGCCACCCCGAGGCGCGGGCGGCGGTCGCCGCGGTCGAGGGCCGGATGAAGACGCCTCCTCTCCATGAAGGGCACGCGCACGGTCACCTCCTTCCACCGCGAGCTCGGGAAGATCATGTGGGAGCACTGCGGCATGGGCCGCAACAAGGCCGGCCTCGAGCAGGCGCTCCAGAAGATCCCCGCGCTGCGCGAGGAGTTCTGGCGGAACCTCAACGTCCCCGGGAGCGCCGACGAGCTGAACCAGTCGCTCGAGATGGCCGGCCGCGTGGCCGACTTCCTCGAGCTCGGCGAGCTCATGTGCCTGGACGCCCTCGAGCGCGAGGAGTCCTGCGGCGGCCACTTCCGCGAGGAGTACCAGACCGCCGAAGGGCGAGGCGCTGCGCGACGACGAGCGCTTCTGCCACGTGGCGGCCTGGGAGTACGCCGGGGAGGGTCGAAAGCCCGATACGCAACGTCGAGCCCCTCGTCTTCGAGGACGTGCCCCTGCAGACCCGGAGCTACAAATGAGCGCCAACGGCAAGAGCATGAACCTCACCCTGCACGTCTGGCGGCAGAAGAACGCCTCCGCCAAGGGGCGCTTCGTCACCTACCAGGCGAAGAGCGTCAGCCCCGACATGTCCTTCCTCGAGATGCTGGACGTGGTCAACGAGGAGCTCACCACGAAGGGCGAGGACCCGATCGCCTTCGACCACGACTGCCGCGAGGGCATCTGCGGCACGTGCAGCATCGTCGTGAACGGCCGGCCCCACGGGCCGCGCACGCGCACCACCGCCTGCCAGCTCCACATGCGGACGCTTCAAGGACGGCGACACGCTGGTGATCGAGCCCTGGCGGGCGAAGGCCTTCCCGGTGATCAAGGACCTGATCGTCGACCGCGGCGCCCTCGACGTCATCATCGCCGCCGGCGGCTTCGTCTCCGTGCCCACCGGCAGCGCTCCGGACGGCAACGCCATCCCGGTGCCGAAGAACGACGCCGAGCTCGCCATGGACGCGGCCGCCTGCATCGGCTGCGGGGCGTGCGTCGCCGCCTGCCCGAACGCCTCGGCGATGCTCTTCACCGGGGCCAAGGTCTCGCAGATGGCCCTCCTGCCGCAGGGCCAGCCGGAGCGCTACATCCGCGTGCGCAAGATGGTCGCGGCCATGGACGACGCCGGCTTCGGCGACTGCACGAACCACGGCGAGTGCGAGGCGTCCTGCCCGAAGGGCATCAAGCTCGACGTGATCGCCCGGATGAACCGCGACTTCCTGAAGGCGAGCCTGATGGGAGCCGAGGAGTCGAAGGGCGGCTGACGCAGTGTGGCGCCCTGGCTCTTCAGCCAGGACAGGCAACACTCCCCAGCAGAGAATCAGATGAAGAGGTGCTCGTCGTCCTCGCCGCGCCCGCGCCGGCGGGGGACGCCGCCGTGGCCCAGCCGGAAATAGACGTCCATCCCCCGCTGCAGGCCCTTCAGGAACGCGACGATCCCGCCGATCGGCTTGAGCGGCCGCACCACGAGCTGCTGGACCGTGGCCGTCGTCTCCTCGATCTTCTCGATCGTGTCGGCCAGCAGCAGGTCGAGGCGGCGGGCCTGCAGCGTCGCGAGATCGGCGATCTCGGCGGCGGCGCGGCTGACCCGGTTGAAGTTCTCGAGGGCGGGCGAGATCTCCCGGTCGAGCCGCACCTGCAGCGCGTCCATTCGCTGCGCGAGCCGGCGCCCGTAGACCACGAGGCCGATGAGGAAGCCCGCCTGGACGACCGAGGCGAGGGCGATGACGCCGAGGAAAAGGACTCCCCAGGACTCCATGGAGCGCTACATCTTCTCTTTCTCGTCGCGATAAGCCTGTCGGCCAGCCTCGACCGCCGTCGACAGGCGGTCGCGCCGCTTCTCGAGAGCCTCCCGCTGCCGCTCCACGTAGCCCGAGGCGTCTTCCGCCACCTCGCGCCCCTTCTCGAGCGCCTGCTCGCCGAGGCGGCGGCTGCGGTCGGCCGTCTCCCGCAGCTTCTCGCCCAGCATCTCGCGGGTCTCCCGCCCCGAGCGCGGGGCGACCAGGATCGCGAGGGCGGCCCCCGAAAGGGCACCGAGCAGGAAGGAGAGAACGACCCCGGACGTCCCGGCGTTCCGCTCGTCGTTCGACATACGGACCTCCCGTCCCGACGCGACCGGGCGTCGTGGACCAAGCTTAGTTCAGCCGCGCGCCCGGCCGCAAGGGCGCCCCGCGTCAGGATGCCAGCGGGGGCTCTTCGCCGCGCCCCGCGATCCTGTCGAGGATCCGCAGCGTGGACTGCGCGATCACGGCGAGGTAGTCCATCGCCACGTCGAAGTGGTCCTCGAACACGTCCACCAGGACGCCCATGTGGCCCTGCAGCGCCACGACCGGCGTCTCGCACACCGCCTCGTACCAGCGGGGGACCTCGCCGAGAGCCTCGAGCGCGCCGAGCGGGAAGCCGGGCCCCGGGCGAAAATCCACCCCGCTCGAGCCCTTGGCCCGCAGCCGCCCGCTTCGGATCAGGAAGACGCCCGGCGACGGCTCGCCCTCGCGCCACAGGACGGTCCCCGGCTCGAAGCGCACCTGGGCCATCGCCCGGGCCAGGTCGGCGAGGGCGGTGATCGAGCTGCGCTCGAAGACCGCCATCCCGCGCAGGAAGAAGATCCGCCTCACGAGGTCGATGTCGCCGCTCTCCGCGCGGTCGGACGGCGGCTCCGGCGCCCCGGCGCTGGGGTCGAGGCGGAACCGCGTGACGAGCTCGATCGACCGCCGGCTCATCTCGCGCAGGATGTGGTGGAGGATCGGGAAGTGGTCCTCGAGCACCTCGGACACCGCGTCGCTCTCCAGCTCGAGGGTCAGGGTGTCCTCGTCCGCGACCACCTGCGACCCGAACGCCTCGCGGGCGAACACCGCGAGCCCGCCCACGGCGGCTCCCGGCCCCACCTGTCCGAACCGCACGCCGCGCCGGAAGATGGCGAGCGCTCCCTGGACGACGAAGTGCACGGACCCCACGGGCTCGCCCTCGCGGAACACGACGGCCCCCTTCGGGAGGACGCGTTCGGAGGCGGCGTCCGCGATCACGGCGACGTCGGAGCCGGGGAGACCCGAGAGCATGGGAACGCGCTTGAGGTGCAGCATCCGCTCCAGCGGCGACAGGAGGTGACTTGGGTCAGGCACGCGCGGCGTCCTCCGTCGACGGGAAGGTGGCGAGGACGTGCTCGACGACGCGCGAGAGGAAGAAGGTCGTCCCGCTCCCCCGGAGCCGCTCGAGGCGGGGCCGCAGGGCGACGAGACCCAGCTCGCCGACGTGGTACGCGGCCACGCAACGCAGAGACTCGCCTCCCCGCTCCAGGATGAGCGAGAGCACGTCCTCGTACCCGAGGGCGGCCGGCGCGTAGACCTCCCCCGCGCTGGCGAGCCGGGCCTCGTCGCCCGCGTCGTCCACGACGGCCAGCACGGCGCCGCGCAGCCGCGGCTCGAGGACGTTCTCGAGGAGCTCCCGGCTGCTGGCGCGGGCCCGTGGGTCCAACGCGCGCAGGCCCCGGTAGATCCCCTTGAAGTCCTCGCCGCGGTGCCGCAGCGCCATCAGCCGGAACAGCCTCTCCACCGCCTGCTCTTCCTTGTCGCGCAGCAGCTGGACGAGGAGGCCGTGACCGGGTGTCGATCGGTCGGGCCGTCCCTTCGCCCCACGCTCCAGCACCGATCGCCAGTGGACGAGCCGGAAGACTCCCCCCGCCGTCGCGTCGGTGGCGCGGCGCAGGAGGCCCGGGTCGAACTCGACGTCCGGGGCGGCGGCGAGGCGGTTCATGCCCCGGAGGATCCGGTAGCGCACCGCGCCCGAGGGCTCCTCGAGGAGGTGGCGCGCGAGCGCGGCCGCGGCCGGGGCCGGCGCGAAGAGCGCGATCGTGCGGGGGAGATGACGGCGCAGCTCCACCGGCAGGCCGCGGTCGCCGAGGGCCTCGTCGAGGAAGGCGAGCCCTTCCTCCTCGTAGACGAGGAGCGCCGCCTTGGCCTCCGCCCGCACCTCGCTCCGGGCGAGCAGGCCCATCAGCACCGGAAGGAAGCGCCGACTGCGCACGGCCCCCATGGCCCGGGCCACCTGTACGAGGGTGCGCTCCGAGGGACTGTCGGCGAGGCGCAGCAGCGCGTCCTCGAAGACGGGCGAGGGCTGCTCGGCGATCGCGCGCGCGAGCGCGAGCGAGGTCTCCGCGCCCTGGTCGGCGACGAGGCCCTCGAGCGCGGCGCGCGCCTCCTCGCCGCCCCAGCCTCCCGCGACGAGACCCACCGCGGCCGTCGCGCGCACGAGAGGGCTCGGGTCGGCGTCCGCCGCGCGCAGGAACGACTCCTCCGGCCGCGCGCGCGTGCGGGCCCGCAGGGCGGCCGCGCGGATCTCGGCGTCGGCGTGGCGGGCCAGGCGCTCGGCCACGGGCAGGAAGTCGGCCCGCCCGTCCGCCGCGAAGAGCTCGAGGGCGCGGAGCACCACCCGCTGCGACGGATGGTAGAGGATGAGGGCGGGGATGAGGCGCGCCCGGCCCTCGTCGGCCAGGAGGTCCATCGCCGCGAGCACCTCGTGGTCGTCCGCGCTGTTGAGCGCGCCGAAGAGGGTCTCCAGGGAGCCGAGGTCCACGGGAGGGAGGTCCACCGCGGAGCGGAGCGTCCCCTCGCGGAGCGCGGCGCGGAAGACGTCGAGGTAGAGCCCGCTTGAGGTCGGCGATCCACGCGATCCAGACGAGCGAGAGCGCGGCCGAGGCGCCGGCGAGCACCACGTCGCCGCGCGCGAGGACGTTCTCCGAGAGGATGAGCAGCGACGCGAGCGCCTGCCCGCCGCGCTGGCCCACGACGTCGATGAGGGGCTTGGCCCGCGCCCGGACGCTGTCGGCGAGAGGGAAGTAGAGGAGCTCGCTCCCCGTCCGGTGGATCGAGTTGCGGAGGCTCCCGTCCGCCCCCTTCAGGAGGAGGGCGGCGACGAGGCCGCCGCCGAGCGCGACCCCCGCCGCGCCCACGAACACGAGGGCGGGCAGCACCCACAGCGCGCGGTGGAGGCCCGACCGCCCGGAAGAGCCAGCCCCCGACGACGACCTGCGCGACGAGCGCGAGCGAGGTTGAGGACGGCGTAGAGGCCGCCGAAGAAGGCCCCCAGCTCCTCCTTCGGCACCGCGCGCGCGACGGCGCTCTTGAACACGTAGTCGCCCAGGGTCAGCGCCACCGTCGAGACGAGGACGAGCACGGCGAGGCCGCGGACGTAGGCGTCGCCCTTCAGGATCGAGATGCCCTCGGCCATCGAGGCGCGGCCACGGGGGCGCACGGTCGGCCGCCCTCCCGCCCGGCCGAGCGCGAGGGCCGGCCCGAGCGCGGTCAGGCCGAGGACGATCGGCGGCGGCGAGCACCAGCGTCGGGGCCGCGGCGCGGCCGGCCAGCAGGCGGGCCGCGGCGGCGCCCACCGTGGCGCCGAGCAGGCTCCCGGTCCAGACGAGGCTGTAGAGCCGCTTCGCCTGGCGTCAGGGTGTAGAGGTCGCCGAGGACCATCCAGAACTGCAGGACGGCCAGGCTGCCGAGGAGGCCCGTCCACACGTAGAGCGCGTAGAGCTCGAGCGGGCTCTGCCAGCGGCCGAGCGCCCAGAACGCGAACGTGACCACCGATCCCGTGGCGAGCAGGCGGCTGAGGGCGAAGGCCCCCGAGGCCCGCCGCCTCCCCCACGGCACCTGCGCCGAGGCCCACCGCCACGAGGGCGATCAGGAGGTAGACGATCGCCAGGCGCGAGGCCGGCAGCCGCGCGAGGAAGAGGGCGTCCCGCGCCGTCTCCAGGAGGGTGTGGCCGGCGAGCGTCCCGAAGATGGTCAGGAACGCCGCGACCGTGCCCCGCCGCTCCTCGGGGCGGACGGCGAGAAGGCGCTTCACCACTGGTCATGGCTCGGGGTTGTCGAGGACGGCGAGGGCCTTGCTGAAGCGGCCGGCGTGGCTGCGCTCCGCCTTCGCGAGCGTCTCGAACCAGTCCGCGATCTCGGCGAACCCTTCCTCGCGAGCGGTCTTGGCCATGCCCGGGTACATCTCGGTGTACTCGTGCGTCTCGCCCTCGATCGCGGCCAGCAGGTTGCTCCGGGTGTCGCCGAACGGGAGCCCGGTGACCGGGTCGCCCGCCGGTTTCAGGAAGTCGAGGTGGCCGAAGGCGTGCCCGGTCTCCGCCTCCGACGTGTCGCGGAAGAGCCCGCCCAGGTCGGGATGCCCCTCGATGTCGGCGGTGCGCGCGTAGTAGAGGTAGCGCCGGTTGGCCTGGCTCTCCCCGGCAAAGGCGGCCTTCAGGTTCTCGTGGGTCTTCGTCCCCTTCTCTGCGTTCTTCATGGGAAGCCGTCCTCGTTCGGATCCCTCCATTATGGCTATACTGTCCATTCCATGTCGCACGTCATCGCGCTGGTGGACGACCTCATGTTCCTGAGCCGCATCCGGGAAGCCGCCCGCGGTGGCGGCACGGAGGTCCGGACCGCCCGAAGTGCCGAGGACCTCGTGAGCGGCGCCCGCGACGGCGGCCGGCTCGTCCTGGTGGACGCCGACAGCTCCCGGCTCCCGTGGGTGGAGGCGGTCGGCGCGCTCCGCGCCGACCCGGCCACAGCCGCCCTCCCCGTCGTCGCCTTCCTGAGCCACGTCCACGCGAGCCGCGCCGAGGCCGCGCGAGCCGCGGGCTGCAGCCGCGTCCTCGCCCGCGGCGCGTTCGTCCAGGAGCTGCCGCGGCTGCTGGCCAAGGACGCCCCCGTCACGACCTTCGAGGAGAACGATCGTTGAGCACGACCCTGCGCCCCCTCCCGTTCCTCGTCATCCTCGCCGCGTGCGGCGGCGCCTCGACGCCGCCGCCGCCGGTGGCCACGGCGACTCCTTCCCGCACGGCGGACGACCTGCGGCCGATCTCCTCGCGAGAGGGCGCGGCTCCCGCGTCGCCGGCCGTGGCCCCGGCCGGCCCGCTGGACGCCTCGGCGTCGCTGCCTCCCGGCCACCCTCCGGTTCAGGGTGCGCCTGCGCAAGCCGCGGCCCTGCCGTCCGGCCACCCGCCGATTGGCGACCCCGCGCCCGGCGCGAGATCGGCGGGCAGCATCAACGGCACGATCACGCTCTCGCCGACCCTCAAGGTCGGCCCTTCCGACGTCCTGTACGTCATGGCGAAGAAGGGCACGGCCACCCTCGCGGTGCGGCGGGTGGACACGCCGTCCTTCCCGTTCGCGTTCGAGATCTCGGGCGGCGACGCGATGATGGGCGGCGAGTCCTTCGCGGGCCCCGTCGACGTCGTCGCCCGCGTGTCCCGGACCGGGGACGCGATCCCCGCGAAGGGCGACCTCGAGGGGGTGGCGAAGAACGTCAAGATCCCCGCCAGGAACGTCAAGCTGACGATCGACACCGTCCGGCAGTAGGCCGTTCGCGGCATTGCCGGCCCGACGACGATTGCAGTAGGCTCGCGCCGTCCGGAGGTGCCTGCATGCCCTCGCCCCGCCTGGCTCTCGTCCTGGCGCTGGCCCTTCCCGCCTCCTCCGTCCGGAGCGCCACGCCCGAGCGGCCGCTCGCCCGCCTCAACCCCGCGGCGCTCAGCGCGCTGGCCCGCGGCGTGCCGGGCGCGCGGATCGTCGCGGACTCGCTCCTGGGCTCGCCGGCGTTGAGGCTGCCCGCCACGCCGGCGGGCGAGGCCGTCCGGCTCCCCGACACGTTGCCCTGGGAGAAGGCGCGCTTCCTCGCTCTCGAAGCCCTCGCCGACGGCGACTTCACGGGCGAGGTGCTCGTGGGTTTCTTCGCGCGAGGCGAAGCCGAGCCGAGGCTCCGCGTCTCCCTCGGCCTCTTCCCCCGACTCGAGACGCGCCTGGTCCTGCCGTTGTCGGTGCTCGACGGCCAGACCATCTTCCTCCCCCGCACCCCCGGACGGATGAAGGCGGTGGTCACCGGCCGGCGCCTCGCCCCCGCCGAGGTCGATCACGTCGACCTGCAGCTGAAGAAGACGGCCGGCCCGCAGTCGCTCGACCTCGGCATGCTGTGGCTGCTCGAGGCCGAGCCCGACTACCCGCTGCCTGAGGAGCCGCTCGTCGACGCGCTCGGGCAGTGGTCGGCGAAGGACTGGCCCGGCAAGACGCGCGACGAGGCGCAGCTGAAGGACGACCTGGCCAAGGCGCTCGAGGAAGCGCGGCGGGCGGCCTTCCCCGAGGGTTGGAGCCGGTTCGGGGGCACGAAGGCCCGGACGTTCGACGCCACCGGCTTCTTCCGTGCGCAGCACGACGGGACGCGGTGGTGGCTCGTCGACCCCGAGGGCCACGGCTTCTTCAGCGCCGGCCTCGACTCCGTGCGCCCCGGCGAGACGGCTGCGATCGTGCCGGGAGCCGCGTCGCTCTTCGGCACGCTGCCGCCCCGCGATGGCCTTCTTGCCGCGGCTTACGGCTCGAGGTCGGGACGCTGGGGGGCCGAGACGTTCTCGTTCGGCCTCGCCAACCTCGTCCGGGCCTTCGGCCCCAACTGGCGCCCGCGCTGGACCGAGATGACGAAGGGCCGCATGAAGGCGTGGCGCTTCAACACCGTGGCGAACTGGTCGGACGCGGAGCTCGCCCGCGCCGCCCCGCCGCTCCCCTACGTCATCCCAATGCCCGAGTACCCCAGCACCGCGAACCCCCTCTACCGCGACTTCCCCGACGTCTTCGCGGCGGAGTTCGGCGACTCGGCCCGGCGCTGGGCACGGCACCTGGCCGCCTTCCGGGAGGACCCGCACCTCGTCGGCTACTTCATGCGCAACGAGCCGCTCTGGGCGTTCGGGGCGAACAACCTGGCCGCCGAGATGCTCGAGGCGAGCCCCGGAACAGCCACGCGCCGCGAGCTGGCGCGCTGGCTGGGGCAGAAGTACGGCGGGGACGCCGCGAAGTGGGCCAAGGCGTGGGGCCTCGGCCTCGCGTCGTTCGAAGAGATCGTCTCCGCCCTCGTCACCCGCGCCGCCGACCGCTCCCCCGCCGCGAAGGAAGACCTCTGGGCCTTCTCGAAGGAGATGGTGAAGGCGTACGTCGGCATACCCGCCGACGAGTGCCGCAAGGTCGACCCGCACCACCTCAACCTCGGCATGCGCTACGCCTGGATCTCGTCCGACCTCCTCTACGAGTCGGCGGAGAGCTTCGACGTCTTCACCATCAACTCCTACGACATGGTCCCGCCCGCGGACGTGATCGCCGAGATCGCGCGGCGGACGCGCAAGCCCGTGATGATCGGCGAGTTCCACTTCGGCGCCCTCGACCGCGGCCTGCCGTCGACGGGCCTCAAGGGAGTCGCGTCGCAGGAGGAGCGCGGGGTCGCGTACCGCCGCTACGTCGAGGCCGCGGCCGCGAACCCGAACGTGGTCGGCGCGCACTACTTCATCCTGAACGACCAGGAGGTGCTCGGCCGCTTCGACGGCGAGAACTTCCAGATCGGCTTCGTGGACGTCTGCCACCGCCCCTACCGCGAGCTCGTGGAGGCGGCCACGCGTACCCACGAGGCGGTCTACGACGTCATGCTCGGAAAGGCGAAGCCCTTCGACCGCGAGGCGCGCGAGACGCCGAGGGTGGGCTTCTGAGGAGGTCGTCGATGAGCAGGATCCGGCGTTTCCCGTGGGCGACGATCGCGGCGGCCCTGGCCCTGCCGGCGGCGGCGCCCGCCGAGGTGCGTCTGCCCTCGCTCGTGGGCAGCCACATGGTCCTGCAGCGGGACGTGCCGGCCCGCGTCTGGGGCTGGGCCGCACCGGGCGAGGCCGTGGCCGTTTCCGTCGGAGGGGCGAGCGGCGAGGCGACCGCCTCCATGGACGGCCGGTGGAGCCTGGACCTGCCCCCCCAGCCGGCCGGCGGCCCCCTGACGATGACGATCGCCGGTGGAAACACGATCCGGCTCGAGGACGTCTGGTTCGGCGAGGTGTGGGTCGCCTCCGGCCAGTCGAACATGGAGTGGCCTCTCGCGCAGGCGACCGGTGGCCCCGAGGCCGCGACCGCGGGCTGCGACGGCCTGCGGCTCTTCACCGTGGCCAAGGCCACCTCGCTGCAGCCGAAGGACGACGTCACCGGCCAGTGGGCCGCGTGCGACGCCGTCGACGGCGCCCGGCTTCTCCGCGGTGGCCTTCTTCTTCGGCCGGGACCTGCACCGCGCGCTCGGCGTCAAGGTCGGGCTCGTCCACTCCTCCTGGGGCGGAACGCCCGCCGAGGCGTGGACGAGCCGCGAGGCTCTCGGGACCGAGCCGTCGCTGCGGCCGATGGTGGCGGACTTCGACGCCGCGCTCAACGATCCCGAAGCGCGGAGGGCGTTCGCCGCCAGGCTCGAGGCCTGGGAGGCCGCGAACTACGCCCAGGACACGGGAAACGAGGGATTCGCGAAGGGCTGGGCGAGGCCGGACGTCGACTCGGCGGCTGGGGGCAGATGGACCTTCCCCAGCAGTGGGAGAAGGCCGGCCTCGCGATCGACGGGGCGGTGTGGTTCCGCCGGGTCGTCGAGATCCCCGCCGCGTGGGCCGGGAAGGACCTGCGTCTCTCCCTCGGCGCGCTCGACGATTTCGACACGACGTACTTCTCCGGGCGAGGAGGTCGGCCGCACCGGCAAGGAGACGCCCGGCTACTGGGCGGTGCCGCGGAAGTACACGGTTCCCGGGCGCCTGGTCACCGCCGGACGCGCCGTCATCGCGGTGCGCGTCTTCGACCACTACGGCGGCGGCGGCTTCAGCGGGGTGGCGCCCGACTTGTGGGTCGCCCCCGCGGACTCGTCGGCGGTGCCGATCCCCCTCGCCGGACGGTGGGAGTACCGGGTCGAGCGCCGCCTCGCCGCCCTCGACGCCCGACTTCGCGACGCAGCCCCGCTACCCCTCGCCGGACAACCCGAACAGCCCCACCGTCCTCTACGGCGCGATGATCGCGCCCCTCACGCCCTTCGCCATCCGCGGAGCCATCTGGTACCAGGGCGAGAGCAACGCCGACGCCGCCCTCCAGTACCGCACGCTCTTTCCCGACCATGATCCGCGACTGGCGGCGCGCGTGGGGCCGCGGCGACTTCCCGTTCCTCTTCGTCCAGCTCGCGAACTACATGGCGCGGGCGGCCGAGCCGGGCGAGAGCGCGTGGGCCGAGCTGCGCGAGGCGCAGGCGATGACGCTCGCCCTGCCGCAGGACGGGCATGGCCGTGGCGATCGACATCGGCGAGGCCGGCGACATCCACCCGCGCAACAAGCAGGACGTGGGCTCCCGGCTCGCCCGCTGGGCGCTCGCCGACACGTACGGCAGGCCGGTGGCGAAGAGCGGTCCGCTCTACCGATCGTTCTCAATCGAAGAGGCGGCGATCCGGGTTCGGTTCGACCACGCGGGAGGCCTCGCCACCACCGACGGCGCCGCTCCGAAGGGCTTCGCCATCGCCGGGGCCGATCGCAGGTGGCACTGGGCCGAGGCGCGGATCGACGGCGAAGACGGTCGTCGTCTCGTCGCCCGACGTGCCGCAGCCGGTCGCCGTCCGCTACGCGCTGGGCCGACAACCCCGAGGCCACGCTCCGCAACGACGCCGGCCTCCCCGCCTCCCCTTTCCGCACCGACGACTGGCCGCGGATCACCGCGTCCCGCGCCGGCTCCTACCGCAACCCCGTGATCCCCGGCTTCCACCCCGACCCCAGCGTCGTGCGCGTGGGCGGACGACTTCTACCTCGTGACGAGCAGCTTCGAGTTCTTCCCCGGGCGTGCCGGTGTTCACGAGCCGCGACCTCGTCCACTGGAAGCAGCTTGGCCACGTGCTCACGCGGGAGAGCCAGCTGCCCCTGCAGAAGGCCCGACCGTCGGGCGGCATCTACGCGCCCACGCTCCGGTACCACGACGGCACCTTCTACATGGTCACGACCAACGTGGACGGCGGCGGGAACTTCTTCGTCACCGCGAAGGACCCGGCCGGCCCGTGGTCCGAGCCCGTCTGGCTCCGCGACTTCGGCGGCATCGACCCGTCGCTCTTCTTCGACGACGACGGGACGGTGTACCTGACCGGCCAGGGCAGCGGATCCCCCGGCCAGCCGCACGGGATCTACCAGACGACGCTCGACGTGAGGAGCGGGAGGCTCCTCCAGCCCCTGCGCCTCGTCTGGGACCGCACGGGCACGCGCTACCCCGAGGGGCCGCACCTCTACAGGATCCGCGGGCGCTACTACCTGATGATCGCCGAGGGCGGCACGGAGTACGGCCACATGGTCACGCATCGCCCGGAGCGACTCGCCGTGGGGCCCGTTCGAGGCCTGTCCCCGCAACCCGATCCTGACGAACCGGCAGACCGAGAACGACGTGCCCGTCCAGGGCACCGGCCACGCCGACCTCGTGGAGGCCCGCGGACGGCAGCTGGTGGATGGTGTTCCTGGCCTTCCGCTCCGTCTCCGGGCAACTGGCACCACCTCGGCCGCGAGACGTATCTCGCGCCCGTCACGTGGGACGCCGACGGCTGGCCCGTGGTGAACGGCGGCCAGCCAGTCGGACTCGAGGTGAAGGCCGACGGGCCTGCCCGAGCACCCGCTCCCGGCCCTGCCGGTCCGGACGGGCTTCGACGCGCCGCTCGGGCCGGAGTGGAACTACCTGCGCACCCGAACCGCGCGTCGTACGCCCTCGACGCGCGGCCGGGCTGGCTCACGCTTCGCGGCGAGGCGACCGCGCTCGGGGCCGCGGCGTCGCCGACGTGGGTCGGGCGGCGGCAGCAGCACTTCGACACTCGCGTGGCGACCCTCCTCGACTTCGCCGCGGCCCGCGACGGCGAGGAGGCCGGGATCAGCGTCTACATGAACCCGGACCATCGGTACGAGATCGGCGTGGGGCGCGCGAACGGGCACCGGCAGGTCTTCGTGCGCCAGCGCATCGGCCCGTACGTCGAGGCCGTCACCGCCTCGGTGCCGCTCGAAGGCGACGAGCCGGTCGTGCTGCAGGTCGACGCCACGCCGGAGGAGTACGCCTTCTCGTACGGGGTCGCGATGAGCGGGAAGCCGCAGGCCGCGACGACCCCGCTCGGCAGGGCGGCCGGGCGCTATCTCTCGTCCGAGGTGGCCGGCGGCTTCACCGGCGTCTACTTCGGCCTCTACGCGACAGGCAACGGCCGGCCGGCCTCCGGCGCCGGCCCACTTCGACTGGTTCGACTACGAGGCCCGATGACACGGGCCTGCCCTCGAAGCAGGCAGGAGCGCGCGGCACGGCGCGCCCGCTCGACGCGACGCATAAGTGTCACTATTGACAGTCTTCACCGCCCCCCGCCGTGTGGTAGGCTCCCCAGAGTGGGGCGGCCGTTGACCGCCCCTGCAACATCCCTTCGACGTCGGGAGCGTGGGCGCAGCTGGACGAGCCGGGCTCCCGGACGATGGACGTACCCGGAGGACGAGACACATGAAGAAGAAGTTCGTAGCCATCCTCGCCCCGGCCCTCGCCCTGGGCGTCCTCGCGGTCTCCGCCGAGGCGCAGCAGCACAAGGCGATCCGGCTGGGCAACCCCGCCACCCGCTTCGCCAAGCCGATGAAGAAGGCCGACGACCTGCGGGTGCTCCTGCGCAGCGACAAGATGAAGGCCGACGTGGACGCGATCCTGAACGAGGTCGGCTGGAAGGGCAACCGCGAGGACGTCGACCGCGCCGCCGCGACCGCCGAGATCTCGTCGGTCCAGATCCCGCCCGGGACCCGCCTCCCCTTCATGGCCTCGCGCAAGAACCGGAAGCCCCACGCGCTCGTGGACGTGCTCTGGGCCGGCCCGAAGCCGATCGACGCGTTCGCGTTCGAGTTCTCCTCGAACTGCGTGCGCTATCGGCTGGTGACGCCGAAGGCGTGCAGCAACTTCTGGATCGAGGACCTCGGCAAGGACACGACCGATCCGAAGTGCGTGGCCGCGCCGCCGCCCCCGCCGCCGGTCGTCTCCGTGAGCGGCGCGAGCGAGACCTGCGTGACGCAGCCCGTCGAGTACGCGGTCACCGTGAAGAACCCGCCGGCCGACAACAAGGTAACGCTCTTCGTGAACGGCAAGGAGCTGGTCAGCGACAAGCTCACGAACGGCGCCTTCAAGTTCACGTTCACCGGCGCGCCGACCCCGGGCACCTACGAGGTCAAGGCCGTCTCGGGCGGCGTGAGCGGCACGACGACGGTCCAGGTGAAGCCCTGCCTGCCGACCTGCGGCATCACGGCCTCGCCCGCTCCCGGCCAAGGCCGGCAAGCCCTTCACCGTCGACGTCTCCGGCTCGCGCGTCGCCGCCGGCGTCAACGGCGGCATCAAGACGGCCAAGGTCGAGGTCGTGGACTCGAAGGGCGCGGTCGTCGACACCTTCGAGATGGGCGCGCGCCGGGCTGAGCCGCAGCGACGTCGTGATCAAGAAGGGCGGGATCCACACCCTGCGCGCGGTGGTGACCGACGAGGCCGACCAGGCCTCCACGAACGCCTGCGAGGCGCAGGTGGACGTCAAGGGCGGCTTCCCGGTCTTCGTGGGCGGCTACTTCGGCAAGGAGCGCATGACCCACGACGATGCCGCCGACCACGACGACATCACTCCGTTCGTGGCCTTCTCGCGCTGCTCCCCACTGGTCGGATTCGAGCTCGGCGTGCAGCCCAAGATCGGCGACAACGCGGAGTTCGAGGCGGCCGCTCGGCGTGAAGTTCCCGTTCGAGGACGACGCGCACACCGGCATCTTCGGGGACGCCGCGGTGAACCGCATCCTGAGCCGCGGCTTCTTCGGCGGCGGCCTCAGCTTCTGGGACATCGGCAAGGACTCGGGCGGGGTCGGCCTCCTGCTCCAGGGCGGCTTCGACCTCGACAAGAACGGCAAGTGGCAGCTCGTCGGACAGGCCCGGGCGCCGTTCAGCGAGTTCGACAACCTCGACAACAACTACCAGTTCTGGGGCGGCCTCCGCTTCAAGCCGAACAGCTGGAAGTAGCCGCATAGAGCCGGGCGCGAACGCCCACTGGGCCCTCGTCGGCTCCGGCCGGCGAGGGCCTTTTTCTTTCCCCGGGTCCGCGAGCCTCTGCCTGGTCGCGTCTCAGAGGCCGCGTTGACTCCCCGGAGGCCAGGCGGTATCGTCCGGTGCAGGACACGCACCCGAGGCCATGCTGGATGCCGACTTCGCCATGAGGCAGCGGTGAGTTTGCCCACGGGGCCGCCCTCACCGGGGTCCGTGACCCGCGCCACCGAAGCCAGCCCGTCCGGCCAGGGGTTCTGGCAGCGCCTCTTCCGCCGCTATGGCGGCCGTGCCGCGCCTCCGCCCGGCATTCCGAGGACCATCGGACGCTACCGCGTCCTCCGCAAGCTGGGTGAGGGCGGGATGGGAACGGTGTACGAGGCCGAGGACGAGGTCCTCGGGCGGCGCATCGCCATCAAGAGGCTCAAGGCCACGGACGACTCGGGCCGGCGCCGCTTCTGGCGGGAGGCTCGGGCGGCGGCGCGGCTCAGCCACCCGAACGTCTGCCAGCTCTTCGAGGTCGGCGAGGACGCCGGCGGCCCCTTCCTGGCGATGGAGCTCCTGTCCGGAGAGCCCCTTTCCGAGCGCCTGCAGCGCGGCCCCCTGGACCTCGCGGAGACCGTCTCCCTGGGCTCGGGCATGCTCGCGGCGCTGCAGGCCCTGCACGCCGCCGGCCTCGCCCACCGGGACCTGAAACCTTCCAACGTCTACCTCACGCCCCACGGGGCGCGGCTGCTCGACTTCGGGCTCGTGCGGGCTCTTCCGGCGAACCTGGTGCAGGCGCTCGACAGCGGCTCCGGCATCACCCACGACGACCAGCTGGTCGGCTCGCCGCGCTACATGGCCCCCGAGCAGATCCTCGGCGGGGACGTGGACGCCCGCACCGACCTCTTCGCGGCCGGAGCCGTCCTCTACGAGGCCCTCGCCGGCCGGCCCGCTTTCGAGGGACGGAAGCTCGTCGAGGTCCTTACCGCGACCCTGCACGACGAGCCCCCGCCCCTCGACGCCGGCCTCGCCCGGCTCGAGCCGGTGATCCGTCGCGCCCTGGCGAAGGACCCGGCCGACCGCTTCGCGTCGGCCGAGGAGATGGCGGAGGCGCTGCGCGAGGCCACGTCCCCGCAAGTCCGCGCGGCCGCGCCCCTCGCCGCGACCGGAGGCGGCGGAGCCGAGGGCCGCGAGGTCTTTGCCGGCCGGACCACGGAGATCGCGCGGCTCGAGGAACGTTTCGCGGCCGCGCTCTCGGGCGCCGGCAGTGTCGTGTTCGTCACCGGGGAGCGGGGCTCGGGCAAGTCCGCTCTCATGGGCGAGATCCTGAAGCGCTTCCGCGCCGGCCCGGAGCCCATCACCGTCGCCACCGGCCGCTGCATGGAGGGGCTCGGACCCGGAGAGACCTTCCTCCCCTTCCTCGACGCGTTCGGACGGCTTCTCTCGACCCGGGCCCGCGACGTGGCGGTGGATCTCATTCGCACGTGGGCGCCGACGGTCGGCGTCCAGATGTCCACGGCGCTCGTCCCCGACCCCGACGGCTCGCTGCACCGCCGCACGGCGGGAGCCACCCGGGAGCGGCTGGTGCGCGAGGCCGGGGACTTCTTCGAGGCGGCGGCCCGCCTCTACCCTCTCGTCCTGCTGATCGAGGACCTGCAGTGGGGCGACCCCGCGAGCATCGATCTCCTGTGCCACCTCGCCCGGCGCGTCCCGCGCCAGCGGATGCTCCTCCTCGCCACGTATCGCCCCTCGGACGCCGAGGTCCTGAACACCGCCCTGAAGCGCGGCGCCCTCGACCTCCGCACGGCTGGCCTCGCTCGGCGAGCTCGCCGCTCGGGCCCCTGAGCGTCACCGACGTGGCCGCCTGGCTCGACGCCCGCTTCGCCCCCAACGACTTCCCCGCCGGCCTCGCGGAAGCGCTCCTCGCCCGCTCCGAGGGCCTCCCCGTCTTCGTTCGCAGCCTGATCGAGCGGCTCTCCGCACGGGAGGAGATCCGCCGGGGAGAGAGAGGGTGGAGCCTCGCCCGCTCGCTCGGCGAGCTCGACCTCGAGCCTTCGAAGGACGTCAAGGACCTGGTGCGCGCCCAGCTCGAGTCCCTGGCCGCGGCCGACCGGGAGATCCTGGAAGCGGCCAGCGTCGTCGGCAAGGAGTTCTCGAGCCCCGTGGCGGCCGAGCTCGCGGGAGGAGACGCGCTCGAGGCGGAGGAGCGCCTGCTCCGCCTGAGCCGCGTCCAGCGCGTGATCGAGTGCCTCGGGGACGAGGAGCTCCCGGACGGGACTTTCGGCAGCCGCTACCGCTTCGCCCACGGCCTCTTCCGGCGGATCCTCTACGAGGACCTCGTCGCGCCACGGCGGGCGCAGCTGCACCGGCGCACCGCGGAGCTCTTGACCCGCCACTGGGGGGAAGACGCGCCCACGCTGGCGGTGCGGGTGGCGGAGCACTTCGAGCTCGGCCGGGACGCCGCGAGCGCCGCGCGTTTCCGCACCCGGGCCGGGGACCACGCGGCGCGCCGCTTCGCCGCGGCGGAGGCCGAGGAGCAATACACCTGCGCCCTGCGCCTCCTGGAGAAGGTGCTCCCCGCCGAGCGGGGCCCCCAGGAGATCGCTCTCCTCAGGCGGCGGGCGATGGCGAGGCACACGCAGGCCCGCTTCGACGACGCCACCCGGGATTACGAGACCATGCTCGAGCGCGCCCGGGCCGCGCGGCTGCCGGCGGCGGAGTGCGACGCGCTGAGCGGCCTCTGCAACGCGCACTTCTTCGCCCAGCGCCTTCCGGAGATGGCGGTCCCGCGCCCGGGAGGGCCTCGAGGCGGCCGAGCGCGCTGGAGCTCGGCGCACCACATCTCGGAGGCGAAGGGCCGCGTCGCCCAGGTCGCTGGCGATGGAGGGTCGGCTCGACGAGGCGGCGGCGGCGCTCGACGCCGTGGTCGCATCGGCCCGTGAGAGCGGCTCCAAGGCGGCGCTGCAGATCGGGCCTCGGCTACCGGGGCTTCGCCCACTACTGGCAGCGCGTACGCGGCGACCGAGGCCGACTTCGCCGAGGCCGTGGTCCTCTCCGAGGAGCTTGGGGACGGCTTCGA
Source organism: uncultured Acidobacteriota bacterium (assembly GCA_963697835.1). Classification (GTDB taxonomy): domain Bacteria; phylum Acidobacteriota; class Vicinamibacteria; order Fen-336; family Fen-336; genus DATBSL01. The sequence continues at coordinate 191,899 of CAVOPG010000008.1, forward strand.
GACCCTGGCCGCGACGGATGTTCCTGGGCGCTCGCGCGCGCCAACCTCGGCCGGATGTCGGAGGCCCTCGCGGACTTCCGGCAGGCGCCTCGCTCTCGCCGAGCGCAACGGCGATTCCTTCTGGCGGCCCCGCCTCGTCAGCCACCTGGGCTGGGTCCACCGCGAGCTGTCGGCACCCGAGCGCGCCCGCGAGTTCGACGCACGGGCCCTCGAGATCGCCCGCGAGAACCCCTCCCCCTGGACGCCGGAGGCCGACGCCCTCATCAACCTGTGCGTGGACGACGTCAGGTCGGGCCACCCGGATCGCGCCGCCGAGCTGCTGGCCCGTCTCGAGGCCGGCGCGCGACAGGGGACCTGGCTGCGCTGGCTCAACGAGCTGCGTCTGGAGGCGGCCGCCGCCGAGCACTGGGCGGCGCGCGGCGACTTCGACGTCGCCGCCGCGCGAGCGACGCGGCTCCTCGAGATCGCGCGCCCCCTCGGCGCCCGCACCTACTGCTGCGCCGCCGAGCGCGTCCGCCTGGAAGCGGCGCTCCACGCCGGAGCCGGTGTCGAGCCGGCGGCCCGGCGCCTGGCGGCCACGCTCGCCGACCTCGAGGCATTCCCGGCCCCGCTCGAGGCCTGGAAGTCGGCCCGCATCCTCGGGCGGGCCTGGGAGAGCCTCGGCAACGGGCCGCTGTCCCGCCGCGCCTTCGGCGCCGCGGCAAAGGCCGTGAGGACCATCGCCGCGGGGACGGACGACGAGGGGCTGCGGAACGGCTTCCTCGCCTCCGCCGCCGTGCGCGACGTGATCGACCGCGCGGATTCGGCGCCGGACGCCGGCTGAAGGGCCATCCTAACGGCTTGCGGCGGCTTCCATCAGCCTCCGGATGGCCGGGCGGTAGGCCACCTCGAGCGCGGTGACCGGTCTCTTCTCCCTCTGCAGCAGTGGGGCGCGGGCGTTCCACCACGCCTCGGGGGCCGCCAGGCCCTGCTCGAGGAAGCCGAGCGCCTCGAGGCCGGCCGCGGCCAGGGCCGAAGCCTCGGCCGCGAGCGGCACGGCCTCCTGCAGGATCGCTCGGCTCTCGAGCAGGGGGCGCAGCCGCCCCTCGAGCCCCGCCCACTCGGCGAGCCGCTGCCGGATCGCCTCGCGGCCGGCCTGCCTCGACGGGTCGGCCAGCAGCGCGTCGACCTGCCGCGCGAAAACGCGCGCCGTGTCGCTCTCCGGCCGCGCCGCGTCGACCAGACGATTGAGGGGCGTCTGCTGCGTGTAGTCGGCGGTCCCGCCCCGCTGGTAGCCCTCGAGCGGCTCCACCACGTCGGCCAGCCGCCGCAGCTCGTGGTCCTGGCCCCCGGCGAGCCGCTGCAGCATCCGCGGGTAGCCGGCGCGGTGGTCGAGGCCGATCCACTCCAGCCACCGGCTGACGGCGTCGAGCCGCGCGTACATGTCGTCCACGGCCGTGACCGCGCGCGGCGACCAGAGGCGCTCGGCGATCGCCGCCGTCCGCGGCCAGACGCGGGAGTCGATCGTCTCGTTGCTCACGAACTCGGACCACATCGTCGCCTCGCCGCCGAGGATCCGCGCGCGCTCGGCCTCGGGCAGCTGGTCCACGCCCTTGTCCCACGGGTCCGTGGCGTAGTGGCGGTCGGCCGGCCACACGAGGTCGATGTAGTAGCCGTTGCTCAGCACGCCGCGGAAGCCCTGTCTCGCCGCGGCTCCCAGCGACTCCTGCCCGCGCCACGACTGGATCACGGTGTCCTTCGGCAGGTCCGGGTGCAGGATCTCGTCCCACCCCATCATCTGCTTGCCGTGGCCGGTAACGATCTTCGACAGGCGCCGGTTGAAGTAGGCCTGCAGGTCGTGGTTCGTCGCGAGGCCCTTCTGCTTCTTGAACGCCTGCACCCGCTCCGAAGCGTCCCACGCCTTGCCCTCGTTCTCGTCGCCCCCGATGTGCAGGAACGGGTCCGGGAAGAGCGCCGCCATCTCGCCGAGGAACCCGTCCAGGAGCCGGTACAGCTCCTCCTTGGTCGGGTCCATCGTCGGGTCGAAGACCCCCCACCGGCGCTCGATCTGGTAGGGACCCGGCGCGGTGGCGAGCTCGGGGTGCGCGACGAACCAGCTCGTCGTGTGCCCCGGCATGTCGAACTCGGGGTACACGCGGATGCCGCGCTCGGCGGCGTACGTGACGACGTCCCTGACCTCGGCCTGCGTGTAGAAGAGGCCGTCCGAGCCCATGCGGTGGAGCTCCGGGTAGCGCTTGCTCTCGACGCGGAAGCCCTGGTCCTCGGTGAGGTGCCAGTGCAGCGTGTTCAGCTTCACCGCCGCCATGCCGTCGAGCGTGCGGCGGATCGTGTCGAGCGTGAGGAAGTGGCGCCCACTGTCGAGCATGAGGCCGCGCCACCGGAAGCGCGGCCCGTCCCTCACGAGGACCGCCGGCACCCGGAATCCGGTCGCCGACCCCGGCGCGACGAGCTGCAGGAACGTCTCCATCCCGCGCAGCACGCCCCACGGCTCGGCGGCCTGGAGCGAAGCCCCCTCGGGTGTCACGGTGAGCGTGTAGCTCTCGTCCATCCCGAGGTGCGGGAGGGGCCTTCCCGCGCCGTCGCAGCGGATCTCGAGGGTCGGCTTCGCCGCCGGCGACGCCGGGTCGGGCAGGACGAGGCCGGTCTGGCGCGCCAGGCGGGCCTCGAAGCGCTTCGCCGCGCGCTCGACGAGCGCCCCGCCCATCCCCGTGACGGCGATCCGGAAGCCCGGTCCCACCGCCAGCTCCCCTGCCCCGATCTCGACCGACGACGGCCACGGCATGAGGGCGGGCTTCGGGCCGCTTCCCGCCGTCGCCGCCGCCAGCGCCAGCACCGCCGCTCCGAGAGCCATTGCCGTCCTCCCCGGGCGGAGTCTAGCCCATGCGAGCGGCGGCGTGGCAGAATACGCGCCGAAGAGTCCTCACCCGGTCGCGCCGGCGGCTTCGGCGCGGGAGTCAACCCAAGGAGGCGCAAACGTGAACAAGATGACCGCGGCAGTCGCCTTGATGGCCGTGTTCTCGCTGGCCATCTGTTTCATCATTCTGGGATCGGTCTCGTCCGATCTGATGGCGGCGCTCAAGCTCGACGAGGCCCAGTTCGGCTCGCTGATCATGGCGCTCTTCCTGACCAGCTGCATCGTGCAGCTCTTCATCGGCCCCGCCGTGGACCGGTTCGGGTACAAGCCCCTGGCGATCCTCGGCTTCGTGGTCACGAGCGGGAGCATCTTCCTGCTCGCATTCGCGACCACCTTCGGGGCGGCCTTCGTCGCCTGCGTGTGCCTCGGCGTCGGGGCGATGTCGCTCAACACGGTGGGCAACACCCTGATCCCGGTCGTTCTCTTCGAGGGCAAGGACCCGGCTCGCGCCAGCAACTTCGGCAACGCCTTCTTCGGCCTCGGCTACGTCGTCCGTCCCCTTCCTGTTCACTCTCTTCATGCAGAAGATGGGGATGAGCTACGCCGTCGTCGCTCTCGGTGTTCGGCGTCCTGACCCTCGTCTTCCTGGTCCTCAGCCTGACCGCCTCCTACCCGAGCGTCACGGTCGGCTTCAGCTTCGGCAAGGCGATAGCACTCTTGTCCAAGCCCGCGGTCCTCGTCGCGGCGCTCGCCCTGTTCTGCTACATCTCCCTCGAGGTCTCGATGGGATCGTGGATCCGGAAGCTGATGGAAGAGCTTCTCGGCAAGAGCTACACTCCGGCCGACGCCAGCTTCTGGGCCGGCATGGTCCTGAGCCTGTTCGGCGTGGCGATGGCGGCCGGCCGGTTCCTGAGCTCTGCGGTCAAGAACCTCACGGCCATCGGAGTCCGGGTCATCGCCGGGGCGGCCGTCGTGTCGCTCGTCTCGATCCTGGTCATGATCTGGACCCAGTCCGCGGCGCTCGCGATCCTCGCCATCGTCCTGACGGGCCTCGCCTTCGCGCCGATCTTCCCGACGATCGTGGGCGTGACGTTCGCCAAGTTCGACAGCAGCCAGTACGGGTCGATCTTCGGGATCATCTTCGCCATCGGCCTTCTGGGCGGCACGTTCGTGCCGAAGTGGATCGGCAACCTCAGCGCGACCGGGACGGTCCAGGGCGGCCTCAAGGTCGCCGCGGCTGATGGCCGGGCTGCTCATCCTGGTGGCGCCGGCTCTGGGCGTAGCCGGAAAGAAAGCCACCAACTGAGGAGTCCCGTGGGAGGCTGCGGCCCCTCCCTTGCGTGCCCCCGCCCGCTGCCTCGCTCCCCGTGAGGGGACGGGGGGGCGTGCTACAATCCGCGCCCAGTCCGGGGACGTCCGCTCCCGGGAGGCCTCATGGGCGCCCGCCTCCAACCTCCTTTCCCGTCGTCTGACCTCCACTCCCATCGGAAAGCCTCGGCATGAACTCAGCCCTTCCGCTTCTCGCCGTAGCCACGCACCTCACCGGCATCGACTGGGCGGTGATCGCGGCTCTACTTCTGCATCCTGGGCGGCGTCGCCTGGTGGGTCGTCAGCCACGGCAAGGACACCGCCGCCGACTACTTCCTGGCCGGCCGCAACCTCGGCTGGTGGGTCATCGGCGCCTCGATCTTCGCCTCCAACATCGGCTCCGAGCACATCGTCGGCCTCGCCGGGTCCGGCACCACCGACGGCGTGGCCATGGCGCACTACGAGCTGCACGCCTGGTGCCTGCTCGTCCTCGCCTGGGTCTTCGTGCCGTTCTACATGCGCTCGCAGGTCTTCACCATGCCGGAGTTCCTGGAGCGCCGCTTCAACGAGAAGTCCCGCTACGTCCTGTCGATCGTGTCCATCATCACGTTCATCGTCTCCAAGATCGCGGTGGGCATCTTCGCGGGCGGCGTCGTGTTCGGGACGCTGCTCCCGGAGCTTCGTCTCGACCTCGGACCCATCCACCTCGACGCCTTCTGGATCGGCTCGGTCCTCGTGATCGTCCTGACCGGGCTCTACACCGCCCTCGGCGGCATGCGGGCGGTGGCCTACAACGACGCGGTCCAGGTCGTCGTCCTCATCACCGGGTCGGCCCTGCTCACGTTCTACGGCCTCAACTTCCTCGGCGGCTGGGGGGAGCTGCGCCGCATCTGCGGCTCCGACATGTTCAACCTCTGGAAGCCGCTCATCCCCCCCGGGGTCGTGGGGACGTGGGCCCCCGTGATCGAGAGGGATACCGCCGGCCACCTGGTCCGCCAGGCCTGGTACTTCAACGGGTACTACCCGTGGCTCGGCATGCTCTTCTGCGCCCCGATCATCGGCCTCTGGTACTGGTGCACCGACCAGTACATCGTCCAGCGGGCCCTCGGCGCTCCCAACGAGACGGTGGCCCGTCGCGGCAGCATCTTCGCGTCGTTCCTGAAGCTCCTCCCCCCCTACCTCTTCATCATCCCCGGCCTCATCTGCTACGCCCTCGCCCGCAGCGGCAAGATCCCCGAGCTGGGGGTGATGATCGGCCCCGACGGGAAGGCCATCGGGTCGATCGCCCAGGGCGCCTTCCCCATGATGGTCCAGTACCTGCTGCCCCCGGGGCTGCGGGGGATCGTGGTGGCGGGCCTCCTCTCCGCGCTCATGGGGTCGCTCGCCGGCGTCTTCAACGCCTGCTCGACCCTCTTCACCGTGGACCTCTACAACAAGTGGAAGCCGCAGGCGACGCAGAGCCAGATCGTCCGCACCGGCCGGATCGCGACCTCGACCATGGTCCTGATCGCCCTCGCCTGGATCCCGGTGATCAAGGGCGCCCACGGCCTCTACGACTACCTCCAGGCGATACAGGGCTACCTCGCCCCGCCCATCTTCGTCGTCTTCTTCCTGGGCGTCTTCTGGAAGCGGATGAACGCGCAGGGCGCGCTCTGGGCCATGATCGTGGGCTTCCTCATGGGCATCGTCCGGATGCTGGTGGACACGCCGGTGACGCTCGGCCTGGCCGGCTTCGAAAAAGGCTACCCCTACGGGTCCTTCCTCTGGATCCTGAACAACATCTACTTCCAGTACTTCAGCGTGCTGATCACGATCGTCTCCGCCCTCGTGATGATCGGGGTGAGCCTCGCCACCGCCGTGCCCGACTACGCGCGGATCAGCAGCCTCACGTTCGGGACGACCACCGAGGAGGACAACCGGAAGACTCGCGAGGGCTGGGGCTGGCACGAGGTCGCCGCCTCGGGCTTCATCGCTCTGCTGCATCCTCGCCGCGTACCTGTACTTCCGCGGCTAAAGGAGGGTTTCGATGCGCTCGATCCGAATCACGCTGCTCGTCGTGTCCGCGTTCCTCGTCCTGGCCGTGACGGCTCTCCCCTCGATGGCCGCGACCGCGGATCTTCCCCCTGGCTTCGTCTCGCTCTTCAACGGCAAGGACTTCACCGGCTGGAAGGTCCCCGTCGGGGACGGCGGCCACTGGAAGGTCGTGGACGGCGTCATCGACTACGACGCCGAGAGCCAGGCGGCCGACGACAAGAACCTGTGGACGGTCGGCGAGTACGGGGACTTCGTCCTGCGCCTGGAGTGGCGCATCAAGGAGACGCCCTACACGAACCCGAACGTCCCGATCATCCGCTTCGACGGCACGCACAAGAAGGGACCGGACGGGAAGGAGATCACGATCGCGGTGAAGGACTCCGACTCCGGCATCTTCCTCCGCGGCTCGTCGAAGTCGCAGGTGAACATCTGGTGCTGGCCCACCGGCTCCGGTGAGGTCTACGGCTACCGCATGGACGAGAAGATGCCCACCGCCGTCCGCGCCGGCGTCACGCCGAAGGCGAACGCCGACAAGGACGTCGGCCAGTGGAACGCGTTCGAGATCACCATGAAGGGCGATCGCCTCACGGTCGTTCTGAACGGCATCACCGTGATCGAGAACGCCCAGCTGCCCGGCGTGCCCGCGAAGGGCCCGCTCGCCCTCCAGCACCACGGGCAGAAGAAGGACGGCGTCTGGACCGGCCCGCCCGCGCTCGTCCAGTTCCGCAACGTCTCGATCAAGGAGCTGAAGTAGCGAGGGCCGGCCGCCGGCACGCCGGCGCGACTCCATGAGGGCAGCGAGGCTGCGGAGGCTGGCCCAGAACCTCGGCCTGCTCGCGGCGTCGTCGCTTTTCGTGCTCACCGGCGCCGAGTGGTTCCTGCGGCACTACCTGCCGCAGGCGGGGTTCGTGTACCGCCTCCACCCGCGCTACCTCCACACGCTGGCGCCCGGCACCCGCAAGCTCTTCCAGCACTCGGACTCGAACGGCGGGTCCCGGGTGCTCTTCACCGTCAACTCGGACGGCTTCCGGGGCGACGAGCTGCGGGAGAGCCCGCCGACTCGGGTGGTCGTCTACGGCGACTCGTTCGTCGAGGCCGAGTTCGCGCCGCTCGGGGAGACGTTCGCGAAGCGGCTGGAGGCTCGCCTGGCCGCGGCGCTCGGCCCTGGGGTCGAGGCGGTCAACGCGGGGGTGAACGGCTACGGCCCCGACCAGGCCCTCCGCCGCTTCGAGGACGAGGCCGGGCGGCTGCGCCCAGCGGCCGTGGTGCTGGCGATCTACGCCGGCAACGACTTCGGGGACGTGCTGCGCAACCGGCTCTACCGGCTCGAGGGCGGCAAGCTCGCCGACGGGGGAGGCTTCGTGGCCCCCGCCCTGCGGCAGCAGTTCGAGGACGCCGAGCAGCGGACGCCCTTCCACCTCCTGCGGGGCCTTCGGCGCCTTCGCAACGCGCACCGACGCGAGGCCGCCCGGGCCCGGTTCCCCGAGCGGCTCGCCATCTACGTCTCCAAGTCCGTGGAGATGTGCCGGAACGAGTACCAGCGGGTCGTGGTGCAGGGCGAGCGCGGCGTCGACGACGTCTTCCGCGACCACTACGACGCGGACGTGGCCCTCGCGCCGGGCACGCCGGCCGCCGCGTACAAGCGCGCGCTGCTCGAGGCCGTGCTCGGCCGCTGGCGGGAGGCGTCCGAAGCGGCGCGGGTGCCCGTCCTCGCCCTCGTGATCCCCGACGCGATCGACGTCTGCGACGCGTTCGACGTCAAGGTCGACCGCGCGACGTATCCGGAGTACGAGCCTCTCGGCCTGACCCGCGAAGCGGCGGCGGCCGCCGCCCGGCAGGGGCTCGCGGTGATCGATCTCTTCGCCCCGTTCCGCGAGGCGGGGGCCGACACGCTCTACTACCGCTACGACAACGACCACTGGAACGCGCGCGGCCAGGACCTCGCCGCCCGGCTCGCCGCCGAGCGGATCCTCGCGGAGGGGTGGCTCAGCCGCGCTCGTTAGCCGAGGGCCGTGTCCACCATGTTCGCTTCCCTACGGCGCGGCGAGCCCTTTCTTCTTCGCCTCTTCGGGCGACAGGCCGCCCGAGCGCGACTCCCACCAGCGCTCGGCTGCGCTCGGCGGCGACGAAGCCGGTCGGGCGCCGGACCCGCAGGACGAGACTCACCTCCCGCGAGGCCGTCGCGGGCCACGATCCCTCGACGGTCGCCGGCGAGCCGATCACCGGCAGGTCCGTGTTGCCGCTCCCGAGAAGGGTCCCGTCGTGGTCCCGAGCCTCCCACTCGAGGCGGTAGCCGCGCAGCTCGTAGGACGGCAGCTCCGCCGGCGGCCGCCGCTCGACCGTCGCGCGGAAGCCGGTCGGCCGCCCGCCCTCGCCGCGCGTCCAGGCGACGCCGAGCCGCGCCGGGCTCGTCCGCTCCTTCCACGCGGCGTACGAGGGCAGCCGCTGCCGGTTCTCGTCCACGAGGCCCATCTCGACCCAGTCGGTCGTCAGGCCGGGCCAGAGGTTGCGGTGCGACTTGTAGTCCTGGTAGCACCAGAAGACGGCCCCGGCGATGAAGTCGTGCTTCTGCGAACTCGGCGAGCTGGCTCTCCATGATCTGCGACGCGCATCCGGTCGGCCTGCGCCGTGTCGGGCGCGAAGAGGCCCGGCGAGGCCGAACTCCGAGATGACGACCATCTTGTCCGGGAACATGCGGCCCACCCGCTCGAGGGCGGGCGCGAGGCCCGCCGCCGGCCCGGCCCAGCTCCCGAAGTACTGGTTCATCATGATGAAGTCGGTGTACTGGTTCGCGTTCTCCGACGGCGTCCGTGATCCGCGGCGAGGCCGTCGTCGGCGTAGCTGACGTAGCGGTCCGGGTCGAGCGCCTTCACGTGCTCGACCATCGCCTTCACGTAGGCGCGGCCGCCCGGCGTGCTGCGTCGCGCTCTCGTTGCAGACGCTCCACGCGAAGATGCTCGGGTGGTTGCCGGCCTGCTCGATCATCTCCTGCATCATCCGCTTCGCGAGGGCGAGGACGCGCGGGTCCTTCATCTGCTCCTCGCTGAACTGCCACATCGGGATCTCGGGCACCAGCAGGACGCCGTTGCGGTCGGCGTAGTCGAGGACGTACGGGTGCTGCGGGTAGTGCACCGGACGCGTGAGGACGACGTGGAGGCTCTTCATGTCGTCCCAGTCGGCCTTCATCGTCCCGCGCGTCTCGGCGAGGCCCTCCTGGGGCGACTCCTCGTGGCGCGTGATGCCGGTGAGGCGCACGCGCTCGCCGTTCAGCCACAGCCCGCGGTCGCGGATCTCCACGGTGCGGATGCCGAACGCCTCCGACCGCTCGTCGAGGACGGCGCCCACCGTCCCGGAGCGTCAGCTCCATCGTGTAGAGGCTCGGCCGGTCGAAGTGCCAGAGCTGCGGCTTCTCGACGCGGAAGGCGAGCCTCGGCTGGGCTCCGCCGGGACCGACCAGGCAGGGAGACGCGGCCCGTGGCCACGCTCGTCCCCACCCGGCCCGAGGATCCGACCGACGAGGCGTCACCCGTCCGCTTCCCTCGAGCCAGACCGTCGTGGTGACCGTGGCCCGACTCGCCATCGAGCCGCGGTCCGGATCACCTGCCGCCGGATGAGGGCCCGCTCCTGCGCCACGAGCGCGACGTCGCGCACGATGCCGCCGTAGTGCCACCAGTCGTACCAGACCGTTCCGGTGTCCTTCAGCCTCATCGCCCAGCCCGGGATCGTGGCGAGGCCCGGGCCGGTTGTCGATCTCGACCGCGACGAGGCCACCCGCGCCGAGGGCCCGCGTCACGTCCACGAACCAGGCGGTGTGCCCGCCCTCGTGCTCGCCCGCCAGCGTGCCGTTCACGAAGACCCGGGCCTTGTAGAACGTCGCCCCGAAGTGCAGCTCGAGTCGGCGGCCGCGCAGCGCGGGCGGCACGTCGACCTCCTTCCAGTACCAGGCGAGGCCCTCGTGCTCGGCGTGCGGGCCCGACGCCCCACGTGTGGGGCACGTCCACGGTCTCGACCGGCGACGGAACGGCGCTCGCCCACCCCTGTCGGGCGCCGGAGCCGTCCGCGTCGATCCGGAACTGCCACGGGCCGTTCAGGTCGATGCGCGTCCCGGCCGCGGCGGGGCCGGCGAGGAGGAGGACGACGAGACCGGCGAACGGCGACAGGCTGGAGCGCACGGACCACCTCCCTGGTCGGCTCGGACCGGATCCTACGGGCAGACCTGCGCGACGCGGTCCACCTGCGACCTTGAGCACGTCGAGGGTCTGGCTGGCTCGCCGGGACTCGTCACCTCCCGCCGGGCGTCCTCGATGCGCTGGTAGGCCTCGGTGATGAGCGGCTTCGCCACCTCGCAGTCGGGCGAGTTGCGGATCACCTCGTTGACCGCGGCCCCCGCCTTCCCGCGACGGCCATCCGCCCCTTCATCCCCGCCTCCCACGTGACCCCGCGCACGCGAGCATAGCGCACGCGGCAGCCTGTCGCCCCCCGGCTATGAAGAAACTCGTCGCGGACTGGCCGCATCGGCACGCTCGGGGCCGTTTGAAGCTCGGCGGGGAAGGCAGCGTGGAGCAGGGGCACGCGGCGATGGACCGGCACGCGCTCGCCGCGGCGCTCGCCCAGGCGCGCTGAGTCGGCCCCGCGGAGCGGATGCTAAGATTATCGGATGCCTGTCGTGCGCAGCCTCCTCGTCTTGCCGCTGGCCCTCTCCGTCTCTACGGCCTCGGCGGAGCCCCCGGTCGCTGCGGCCCGCGGGCACTACGAAGCGGGCCTGGCCCGCGAGAAAGCGGGGGACCTCACGGCGGCGGCCGAGGCCTACCGCGAGGCGCTGCGCCTCGCTGCGCGCTTCGCCGAGGCGCACGACCGTCTCGGCTTCGTGCTCGGGCAGCAGGGCCGGACCGAGGACGCGCTCCTCGAGTTCCGCGGCGCGATCGAGGCGAACCCGAAGCTGTTCGACGCCCAGTACCACCTGGGCGCGACGCTGTGGTGGACCGGCGACGCGGCGGCGGCGGTGGCGCCGCTCGCGGCCGCCGTCGCGCTCCGGCCCGAGGAGCCGGGCGCGCGCTACTACCTGGGCCTGGCGCTGCGCGAGACGGGCCAGCTCAAGGACGCGGTCGGCGAGCTGCGCGCGACGCTCGTCCGGGCGCCCGGCTTCGCCGCGGCGCACCTGCAGCTCGGCCTCGCGCTCTCGGACTGGGGTGATCGCGCCGGCGCGTCTCGCGGAGCTGCGCAAGGCGGTCGAGTTCGCCCCCGGCGACATCGACGCTCGCAACGCCCTCGGGCTCGCCGAGATGCAGAGTGGAGAGGCCGAGGCCGCCCTCGCGACGCTGCGCCCGCTCGCGGAAGAGCATCCCGAGCGCAGCGACGTCTGGCAGAACCTGGGGGCCGCGCTGATGCAGAAGGGCGAGCTCGACAGCGCGATCGCCATCTACCGAGAGCTGACGAGCCGTGACCCCCGGGACGCGCTGGCCTTCCACAACCTCGGCCTCGCGCTCAAGCAGAAGGACACGTTTCCCGAGGCCGAGGCAGCATTGCGCCGCTCGGCGGCGCTGGACGCGGCGCTCCCCGACCCCGTCTACACGCTCGCCGTGCTGCTCTGGCAGACGAACCGGCCGGGCGAGGCCGCCGAGGCCTGCCGTGCCACTATCGCGCGCGCCCCGGACCACGCCGAGGCCCACTACCTGCTCGGCACGCTGCTGCGCCAGCAGGGGGCCGTCGACGACGCGATCGCCGAGTTCCGCGAGACGATCCGCATCCGGCCCGCCTCCGCCGAGGCCCAGCTCAGCCTCGGCCAGTCCCTGCTGCGGAAGGGAGACCGCGAGGGCGGCGCGGCTGCCCTGGCGGAGGCCGACCGGCTGAATCGGATGAAGGTCGACTGGCAGGCCGCGACCTTTGCCGTGGACCTCGGGAAGCGGCGGCTCGGCGAAGGCGACGTTGCGGGCGCCGTTGCCAGCCTGCGCGAGGCCGTGCGGCTGGCGCCCGACCTGGCCGAGGCCCACTTCCAGCTCGCCATTGCCCTGGACCGGCAGGGCGCTTCCGCCGAGGCCCGGCAACACTTCGACGAGGCGCGCCGGCTCGCGCCGTACCTGAGAACGCCGCCCCGGACGGCGGGCCGGACCTCCGCCGCCCGCCCGGTCTCGCGCCCGTGAAGGCCATCCTCCTGCTCGGCCTGGTGGCGGTGCCCGTCGCCGACGTGCTCTCCGAGGACGCGCTGCCGTTCTCGTTCACGAACGTCGCCGAGAAGGCCGGACTCACCGCGCCAACCGTCTTCGGCGGCAGGGAGCAGAACCGCTACCTGCTCGAGACGACGGGCTGCGGCGCCGCCTTCTTCGACTACGACAACGACGGCTGGCTCGACGCCTTCCTCGTGAACGGCACGACCCTCGAGGGCTTTCCGAAAGGCGAGGAGCCGAAGAGCCACCTCTACCGCAACCGCCGCGACGGCACGTTCGAGGACGTCACGCAACGGGCCGGGATCGCCGCGACCGGCTGGGGCCAAGGTGTCTGCGCCGGCGACTACGACAACGACGGCTTCGAGGACCTCTACGTCACCTACTACGGCCAGAGCCGGCTCTACCGCAACCGCGGCGACGGGACGTTCGAGGACGCCACGGCACGGGCCGGCCTCACCGAGACGCGCCTGCGCTGGGGCACCGGCTGCGCCTTCCTCGACTTCGACCGCGACGGGAAGCTCGATCTCTTCGTCGCGAACTACATCGACCTCGACCTGAAGACGGCGCCCGTCCCGGAGTCGGGCCTGTGCCGCTACCGCGGCATCAAGGTCGCCTGCGGCCCCCCGGGCCTCGTCGGCGGAAAGAACGCGCTCTACCGCAACCGCGGCGACTGCGACCTTCGAGGACGTCTCGGAAGCCGCGGGCATCACGAGGGCGTCGGGAACCTACGGCCTGGGCGTCAGCACGCTCGACTTCGACGGCGACGGCTGGACGGACATCTACGTCGCCAACGACTCGAACCCCTGCACGCTCTACCGGAACAAGGGCAACTCGAGCTTCGAGGACATCGCGATCGGTGCGGCCTGCGCCTTCAGCGTGGACGGCAAGAACCAGGCGGGCATGGGCGTCGCGGTGGGCGACTTCGACCGGAACGGCACCCTGGACATCTTCAAGACCAACTTCGCGGGCGACACCTCGACGCTCTACGCCAACAGCGGCGACGGCTTCTGCGAGGACCGCACCTTCGCTACCGGCGCCGGCGTCAACACCCGCTGGCTGGGCTGGGGCGTGGGCTTCCTCGACCTCGACAACGACGGCTGGCTCGACGTGTTCCTGGCGAACGGCCACGTCTACCCCGAGGCGGCGCAGATCCCGGGCGAGGCGAGCTACAAGCAGAGGAAGGTCGTCTACTGGAGCCGCGGGGGTGTCCGCTTCGACGACGTGAGCGAGCGGCTCGGGGCGCCGATGACGACACCCGCGGCGGCGCGGGGAGCGGCCTTCGGCGACTTCGACAACGACGGCAGCGTCGACGTCCTGGTGAACAACGTCAACGACCCGCCGGATCTCTACCGTCTCGTTTCGAAGGGCAACCACTGGCTCACGCTGAAGCTCGTGGGCACCCGCTCGAACCGCAGCGCGATCGGGGCGCGCGTGCGCTGCCTCGTCCCGGGCATGCGGCTGGAGGACGAGGTGCGCGGGGGAGGCAGCTACATCTCCCAGAACGACCTGCGCGTCCACTTCGGGCTCGGCGGGACGACGCGGGTCGAAGGCGTGCTCGTGCGCTGGCCGAGCGGCCTCGTCGAGACCTGGAGCGACATCGCGGCCGACCAGATCCTGACCCTGAAGGAGGGCACGGGCACGCCAGCAACCTGGGTGCCCGCACGATGAGCGCGGCGCTGCTGCTGCTCCTCGTCTGTTCTCCCGGGGGCCTCTCGGCGGAGGACGTGACCGCCGCCCTGGCCTCGGCCCGGACGCTCCTGAACCAGGATCGGCCCCAGGAAGCGATCGCCGCGCTTTCGGGGCTCGACGCGTCGCTGCCTGCCGTCGCCCTCGTCCTGGGCGTCGCGAGTTACCACGCGGGTGACGCGGCGAAAGCGGTCGCCATTCTCGAGCCGGCGGTCGACAAGCTCGCCGAAGGCTCGGCCGAGCGCCGGGAGGCGGTGCAGGTGCTCGGCCTCTCGCTTTACAGCGCCGGCCGCATCGCCGAGGCGGTGCCGCGGCTGGAGGCGACGCGCGAGTGGGCCGGCTCGAACCTGGAGCTGAACCAGATCCTGGGAGCCGCATACATCCAGACGCGGCAGCCGGACAAGGCCCGGGAGGTGCTGGCCCGCGCTTTCGAGGTGGCGCCCGATGGAGCTCCCGCCTACCTGCTCGCCGCCCAGATGATGATCCGGCTGGAGCAGGAGGCGATGGCAGAGGCGGAGCTCGAGAAGGCGATCGCGAAGGACCCGCGCCTGCCGCAGGCCCACTTTCTGCTCGGCGAGCTCGCCCTCTTCCGCGGGCGCTTCGAGGACGCGACGGCCCTCACCCGGCAGGAGATCGAGCTCAATCCCGCCAACAACCTGGCCTGGAGCCAGCTCGGCGACATCTACGTGCGGCAGCAGAAGTGGGACGAGGCGCTCAGGGCGCTGCAGCGGTCGATCTGGGTGAGCCCCTTCTACAGCGCGCCCTACATCCTGCTCGGCCGCGTCTACATGAAGAAGGGTGAGCCTGCCACCGCCGAGGCCATGCTGCACCGCGCGATCGAGTCCGACCCCAACAACAAGCAGGCCCACTACCTGCTCGGGCAGGTCCTGCAGCAGACGGGCCGCACCGAGGAGGCGCGCCAGGAGCTGGAGCTCGCCGAGCGCCTGCAGGCGGCCGGACGGTGAGCCCCTCGCGCGCGGTCCTCGTGGCGGCGCTGCTCGCCGCGGTCGGGGGCGACTGGCGCGTGCGCCTCGTCGACGTGGCGGAGCCGGCGGGGCTCGCGCAGGCGTCGGTCTACGGTGGCGTCGACCGCAAGCGGTTCATCATCGAGACGAACGGGGCGGGAGTCGCCTGGATCGACTACGACAACGATGGCTGGGTGGACGCCCTGGTGCTCTCGGGGACGCGGCTCGAGGAGACCTCCCGGCAGGAGCGCTCCTGGCCGCCGGGCGAGGCGCCTACCAACCGGCTGTACCGCAACAACCACGACGGGACGTTCAGCGACGTCACCGACAAGGTGGGCCTGCGCCGGACCGGCTGGGCCTCCGCGGTCTGTGCCGGGGATTACGACAACGACGGCTGGCTGGACCTCTTCATCACCTCGTACGGGCAGAACGTCCTCTACCGCAACCGCGAGGGCCGGTTCGAAGACGTGACGGCATCGGCCGGGCTCGCCACCAGCGGGACCCGCTGGGGCTCGGGGTGCACCTTCCTCGACTACGACCGCGACGGGAGGCTCGACCTGTTCGTCGCGAACTACCTGGTGCTGGACCTGAGGACGGCGCCGGAGCCGGGGGAGGGGGTCAACTGCCTCTGGAAGGGCATCCCGGTCAACTGCGGCCCCAAGGGACTACCTGCGGACACCAACCTGCTCTACCACAACGACGGCGGCGGGCGCTTCCGCGACGTGTCCGAGGCGTCGGGTGTCGCCACGGTGAAGGGCCACTACGCGATGACCGCGACCGCCGCCGACCTGGACGGGGACGGCTGGGTCGACATCTACGTCGCCTGCGACTCGACCGCCGCCACATTGTTCCGGAACAACCACGACGGCACCTTCTCGGATGTGGCCGTGGCGAGCGGCGTCGCGTACAGCGAGTTCGGCAACGAGCAGGCGGGCATGGGGCTCGGGGTCGGCGACTTCGACGGCGACGGGCGGCTCGATCTCTTCAAGACCCACTTCGCCGACGATATCCCGGCTCTCTACCGCAACCTGGGACGCGGCCTGTTCGAGGACGTGGCGATGGCCGCCGGCCTCGGGGTCCAGAACCGCTACGTACAATGGGGAGCGGGCGCGGCCGATCTCGACAACGACGGAAGGCCGGATGTCTTCTACGCGACCGGCAACGTCTATCCGGAGATCGAGGCACGCATGCCCGAGTACCCGCACCGCAGCCCGAAGGTCCTGTTTCGCAACCTGGGCGACGGTCGCTTCGAGGACGTCTCCGCCCGCAGCGGGCCGGGCGCGAGCGCCCCGCACTCGAGCCGTGGCGTCGCCTTCGGCGACTACGACAACGACGGTGACCTCGACGTTCTCGTCATGAACATGAACGAGCCGCCCTCGCTGCTGCGCAACGACTACGACGGCGGCAACGGCTGGCTCGCGGTGCGGTTGCAGGGGACGCGCTCGAACCGGGCCGGGATCGGGGCCACGGTGATGGTGACCGCGGGCGGGCGCAAGCAGGCGTGCGCCGCGCTGAGCCAGTCGAGCTACTACTCGCACGACGACCTGCGGCTGCACTTCGGTCTCGGCGCCGCGCGCGCCGCCGAGCTCGTGGAGGTGCGCTGGCCGAGCGGAGCGGTGGACCTGCTGCGCGACGTTCGCGGCGGGCGGCTCATCACCGTGCGCGAGGGGGAGGCGCCCCCGCCGACGGGCCCCGATCTGTCACGGTGAGCATGAAGGAGGCGTCCGGCTGAGACGTTGCAGCAGGGTCCTGGCGGCCGGCAGATCGGGGTCAAACTCCAGCAAACGCAAAGCCTGCGATCGAGCCTTCTCGAACTGCCCTGAGAAGCAGAAGAAATGCGCGAGATTCATGCCGATACTGCTGCTGTAAGGCGCGTGCACCAACGCTTCCTGCCACAGTTGGACGGCGCTCGCGAGATGCCCGCTGCGGGCTTCGAGGACACCCAAGTTTGCCGCGGCATCGACGGCGTCGGGGTCCTGGGCGAGGGCACGCTGAAAGAGCTCGCGCGCACTTTCCACGTTGCCGCGTTGCTGCTCGATATGGGCGAGCGCGGACAGGAGGGCCGGATCGTAGGGGAATTGCACCACTGCCTTGCGGAGCAGATGTTCCGCCTCGGAACGCGCGGATGACAGGCCTCTATCCGCCAGCAATTTCCAGGCGAGAGCGAGGTCGCGAAGATCAGCTGCCCCGGAAGGCGGGAAGGGGACCAGGCGCGGCTTCGATGCCGTCGCCTCCCGCTCCAGCCACGGCGCCGCCACAGTGGAACGTCGCCGGATGCGGTGATCCGTGACCTGGTAATGCGCGACGTCGCTGCTCTGCGCGGCCGGCATGTGACAGGCGGTGCAGTCCGGCTTGTCCCGATGGTGCTTTTCGCCAAGAGCCGCACCGTGACACGCCAGACACTTGCCTCGATAGAAGGGAACACGCTCTGCCGACGTCGGCTCAGAGTGAAGATCGTGGCAACTGGTGCACGACATCGTATCGCCCGACTTCTTCTTGCAGGTACTTTCCGTCAGAGCCTCGATCTGGCTGACCGCCCCTAGGCCCGCTGCGTCGGCCAGGACGAAATATCGAATGTAGTCGGAAAGGCTGTCGCCGGGACGATACTCGTAGACGTGGCGGCCGGGGCGCTCGATGGCAGCCTTCGCTTCAAGGTGGCATTGCATGCATACCGCATCGCGCCGTTCGGCCGTGAGTCTGGCTGGGTTCACGATGGGACCACCCTTCACGTGGGCCGAGCCCGGCCCGTGGCAGCGCTCGCAGGCCACGCCCGCCTGCGCGAAGAGCGGCATAGCGTAGAGATTCTCGCTGCCCTTGAGGGGAAGCTGCATGTCGCTGACGTGGCAATGCAGGCAACCGGTGTAGGCAGGCAGGTTCATCGGGATCTGGGTCGCATTCTGGTAGGCGGGCGTCATGTCCCAAAGGCGTTTCTCGCCGTACCAGTTCACGGGCGATTCGAAGACAAAGCCGTCCACCGCGAACAAGTAGGTCAAGCCCCGCCGGCCAGAGCCGATGTAGTAGAGCAGCTCACGCTGGCCGCGGACGAGCGGGTCGCCGGGGCGCTCGAAACTCAGCCAGACGCGGCCGTCCTCACCGTAGACCCGGTAGTGAACGCGAGACTTGCGGTGTACGAAGTCCGCCGTGAGCAAGTTGTCGATCGCGAGGCCGCTGGCGTGTGCCATGGCCGTGCGGGAATAGGACTCGTAGATCGAAGCGTGGCAGCGGGCGCAGGCCTGGTTGCCCACGTAACCATTGGTGCCCGCGGTCTCGGGATCCGGCGGCACGCCCCCAGCGGCGAAGCCACAGAGGCAGGCCAGCACCAGACCCATCAGCAGCCGTTCGGGCCAAGTCCGGCGCCGCTTCGGTGGGCAGGCGTGGTCTCCCGCTCGCATTGGACGATTGTATCCGCCGCCGACGAGGCTCGAGCTCCTAGCCGGGCGGCGGCCCGGTGGTGCGCCGCTCCACCAGCTCGGTTGGCAGCACCTCCCGCACGGGCACGGCGCCGGGGTCGCGAAGGTGGGTCAGCAGCAGCTCGGTGCCCCGTCGTCCCGAGTGCCGGAGGGGCTGGCGCACGGTCGTGAGGCCGAGCACGTCCGCGATCTCGATGTCGTCGTGGCCGACCACGGACAGGTCCTCGGGCACCCGCAGCCGAAGCTCCCGCGCGGCCTCGAGAGCGCCCGCCGCCTGCGTGTCGCTCGCCGCGACGAGCGCCGTCGGACGCCGGCCCCGGCGGAGCAGGGTCGCGGCCAGCGCGCGCGCCTGCGCTCGTGAGTGCCCTCCCAGGGCGCAGTCCTGCGTGCGCGGCGCGAGGCCGGCCTCGGCGTGGGCCCGCAGGTAGCCGCGACAGCGATCCCGGCTGGAGGTGAAGCCGAACGGGCAGTCGAGGACGTCGCCGAGGAAGCCTATCCGCGTGTGGCCGAGGGCGATGAGGTGCACGGTGGCCGTATGGCCGCCCGCTTCGTCGTCCACGACCACCCGCGAAAGCGGAGCGAGGCCGGGGTGGTCGACGTCGATCAGGACCACGGGCACACGGGATTCCAGGAGCGCGGGTACCTCGGCGTCCCTCGGCGACAGCGAGATGATCAGCACGCCGTCGGCGTCGCGTTGCTGTGGAACGAGAGCGAAAAGGCGGGAGCGCTGCTCCGGCGTCTCGACGTTGTGGACCACCAGGTCGTAGGGGGTCTCGGCGAGCGCGGTCACGACGCCGTTCATGCGCTCCGAGACCGAGGGCCGGGTGGAGAACGGCACGATCACGGCGATCACGTGGGAGCGGCCGGTCGACAGCCGCGTCGCGGCGGGGTGGGGCGTGTAGCCGAGCTCGCGGACCGCGGCCAGCACCCGGCGCCGGGTGTCGGCGGCGCCCTGCCGGCCACTCATCACGCGGGAGACCGTGCCCGGCGAGACGCCGGCGCGGCGCGCCACGTCACGGACCGTCGGGAGGCGCGGCCGTGTCACCGCTCAGCCAGGGGCAGTGACAGCTCGCGGCGCCGGTAGCCGTCTCCCGGACCCTCGAACGTCGTATCGACCTCCCACTCGCGGGGGCCCAGGGCGCGCACCCTGGTCCCGGCGGTGGCGCCCAACCGGCGCGGAGAGCGCACCCGCAGCGTGTAGCTGCGGCCGCCCCGACCCTCGAGCACGAGGTGCAGGGCTGCGCCCTCCGGACGGGCGCGCAGGACGCGCAGGCCCTCGCTCCGCGCGCCCGGCAACGGCGCCGTGATCGGCAGCACGACGTCGGTGCCTTCGTCGTACTCGAGCACCACGCGACTCCGTGGCCCGCGGCCGGAGACCTCGGCGCGCTGCACGTCGCCGAGGAGCGTGAGCTTCGGCCGGACCGCGCGCCCATCCAGCGTCGCGGAGCGCGCGCGCGCGTCGAGCGGCAACGCGGGGGCGAAGGTGAAGGCGATCTCCCCGGAGCCGCTGCGTCGCTCGGCCGTGAGCGTGAGCCGTCCGGGGCTGCGCTCGAGGGCGAGGTCGTAACGACCCGACCCCGCGACGACGTTGCCCACGCTCACGTGGTCCCAGTCCGCCGGCAGCTGGGGGGCGAAGCGCAGGGCGCGCCCGGCGTCGGTCGCCTCGATCCCGAGCAGCCCCCGCAGCAGCGGGGAGACGACCATGGCCTGCGACCAGATCTGGTGGTGCGAGGAGCGCCCGAAGGGGGCGTGGAAGTCACCCGAGAGCAGCTCGGTCACGCTGCCGAGGGCACCCGAGTCCGTCAGCAGCACGTTGGCCACCAGCGCCTGGAAGCCCACGTGGGGTCGCCCGTAGCGGTAGGCGGCCATCGCCGTCCAGCCCGTGAAGAGGGGCCAGACGGAGCCGTAGTGGTAGGAAAGTGGGTCGTAGAGCTCGCTGTCGTCGGCGAGGATCCGCTGTCCCCAGTCGGTGGCCAGAGCGGCGGCCCCGAGGTGGTCGATCTCGGACTGGGCGCGCGCCTCGTCGAGTGTCCCCCACCACAGCGGCACCGCCGGCAGCACCGTGTCCTCGTCTACGAGGCCACCCTTCGCGAGCGCCTCGAGTCGCGCCTGGCGCCGCACCCGGTACGGCCCTGGCTCCGCTTCGGGCGGCTTCTCCCGGGGCCGCGCCGTCGCGAAGGCGTAGAACCCGCGCCCGTCAAGCCAGTACGTCCGCTCCGCCGCCGCCCGCGTGCGCTCGGCCGCGTCGCGGGCCCGCGCCGCGGTCGTGGAGTCGCCCATGGCCGCGGCCATCTCAGCGAGCGAGCGACAGGCCTCGATCCACACCCCCTGCATGTAGACCTCCTCGTGCGGCGGGTAGAGAGCGCCGCCCTCCACCCAGCCGTGGCCGAAGCCGGTGTTCTCCACGAGGCCGTTGCCGTCGGTGTCGGTGGCCGCCGTGAAGCGCCAGGCCTTGAGGATTGAGGGCCAGGACTCCTCGAGGAAGGCGCGGTTGCCGGTCGCGCGGAAGTGGTCGCCCTGGACGATCACGTAGAGCGGGGTGGCGTCGGCGCTGTTCCAGGGGTAGGGATACTCGGTGAACCACGGCACGATCGAGGCGCTCTGCGAGATCTCGTGGGGTAGCTTGCCGTCCTCCCGCTGGAAGCCGCGCAGGAACGAAAGGGCGAGGCGGGTCGTGGCGAGATCGCCGTAGGCGGTCGTGGCGAGAGCGGTCCAGAGCGCGTCTCTGCCGAAGAACCACGCGAAGCCGGGACGCTCGCTCTCGCCGGAGGTGCGGAAGCCCGCGACGAGGCCCGTGCCGAGCGACGGGTTGGTGACGAGGCCCTTGTCGATGCCGACCTTGGCCCAGGCGAAGGCGCGGTCGAGCCTCGGGTCCGGGGTCGCAAGCGACACCGTGCCCGCCTCGAGCTCGCGCTGGTGCTCGAGGCGCGCACGATAGAGCGGCTCGATCGAGCGCAATAGCCGATCATAGGTCGCGCGCGCCTCCTCCCGGCCGGACGCGCTCGCCGTCATCACGATCGGGACGAAACCCGCCCGCGCGCGCTCCGGCGACACCTCCACCTCGAAGCGCAGGGGTGCGTCCCGCGGCTCCTCCTGGTAGGGCATGAGCGAGACGTCCTTCGCTCCCGGGCTGCCCACAACACCGACAAACCGCTTCGTCTCCTCCGTGATCAGGTAGGCCCGGCTCTTCTCGTCCCACTCGACGTTGCCGGTCATGAGCCCCGCCGGCCACATCGGGCGGAGCCGAGGCCGGAAGCGCGCCGTCACCGTCATCGGCAACGGGCTGTCGATCTCGAGCAGCATGACGAGGCCGGGCTCGTCGACCGGAGCAAAGACCAGCTGCCGCACCGTGAAGGCGGCATGCGAGTAGGTGAGCACGGTCGCCTCCGGACGCACGCTCGTGAAGGCGAGCGCCTCGGGGCCGTCGATCTCGAGGGGGTAGCCCTGCAACCGGAAGGAGAGACGGAAGTCGTCCAGGACCTTGAGCGGGTAGACCCACGCTTCGAGGCCCAGGTTCTCGTAGCCGAAGAGGGCCGCTCGGCGGCCGGCCACCGAGAGGAACCTCCCGCGCCGGGCCGGCGCGCCCAAGACGAGGCCGCCCGGCGCCAGGGAGAAGCGCGACGGCGGCGCGACGTCCGTGCCGAGGGCCGGACTGGTCGGAAACAGCCCCAACACGAGCCAGATCCACGCTCGACGGGCACGCCACACCGTCATCCGGGTGCCTCCCGGTTGGGATCATAGAGAGTATATGTTGCCAAGTCACTGATTCTCAATAGATGAAACCGGTTGCAAAAAAGATGTTGACGTTCACATTCATGAATCCTATTATCGCGCGCAAATTTCCAGAGAGTACCTCCGGGAGGAGAACCGGAGGGGTTGTTGGGCCTACCGGCGCTGTTGTTGGGGCCTACCGGCTCTAGAGAGGGGAGTTCGATGCCGAGGGGAAGGGGAAGCTGTCGGTTCTTTGCTGTTTCGCTCGCTTTGCTGGCGCTCTCGATCGCGACGCCCAGCGTCCGGGCCCAGGCGGTCTACGGCAGCATCGCGGGCAACGTGGTCGACTCCACCGGGGCGGCGGTTCCCGGTGCGACTGTCACCATCACGAGCGTCGGTCGGAAGGCCGCCGACACGGTGGTCACGAACAACGCCGGGTTCTACGAGAAAGGGCGTCTTCTCCCCGGGACCTACGACGTGCGGGTGGAGCTCGCCGGCTTCAAGGCCAAGGTGGTCTCGGCCGTAACGGTCAACGTCGACAGCCAGACCAACGTCGACTTGGCGCTCGAGCTGGGCGCGATGACGGAAACGGTGACGGTCGAGTCCGTCCAGAGCCAGCTCCTCAAGACCGACCGGGCCGACGTCGCCACGACCTTCGACACCAAGCTGCTCACGGAGCTGCCGAACATCGACCGGAACTTCACCAAGGCCATCCTCCTGACCCCGGGCACGCAGCGGCTCACCGGGTGGAACCACGCGGCCAGCGAGAACCCCCAGGGCTCCCAGCAGACGATGGTGAACGGCCAGCACTTCAGCGGCACCGGCTACCAGCTCGACGGCACCGAGAACCGTGACGTGATCCTGGGCATCATCGTCATCAACCCGAACCTCGAGGCGGTGGCCGAGTCCAAGATCACATCCCAGAACTACGACGCCGAGTTCGGGCAGGCCACCGCCGGCGTCGTGTCGGTGCAGACCAAGTCGGGTGCGAACCAGTTCCACGGCTCGGCGTTCGAGTTCCACTCGAGCGACAAGTTCCAGTCCCGCGACCCCTTCTCGCAGCCGGACCGCGTGAACCCGCTCACCGGTCGCGTGCTGCCGGAGACGAAGCGCGATCAGTTCGGCGCCTCGCTCGGCGGGCCGATCCTGAAGGACAAGCTCTTCTTCTTCGGCGACTACCAAGGGCTGCGCAGCACCATCGGCGGCTCGCGCCTGCTCTCCGTCCCCACCGCGCTCGCCCGCAGCGGCAACTTCTCGGAGTACGGCGTCAACATCTACGACCCGCTCACCGGCCAGCCGTTTCCCGGCAACATCATCCCGACCAGCCGGCTCTCGCCCCCGGCGCTCGCGATCCTCAACCTGATCCCGGGCCCGAACGCGACGGGGAGCGTCAACGGCACGCGCGACAACTACACCGCCTCGGGCTCCGAGAAGTTCGACAGCGACGCCTTCAACGTGCGCAGCGACGCCCGGCTCAGCACGAAGGCCAACGTCTTCGGCCGTTACAGCCAGCAGAAGTTCACGCTCGAGGGGCCGACCGCCCTCGGCCAGGGCGGCGGCGCCGAGCTCGTGACCCTCGGCGGCGCCTCGAAGGTGAACAACAGAAGCCTGGCGCTCGGCCTCGACTACGTGTTGTCCCCGACCACGGTTTTCGACGTCCGCTTCGGCTGGTTCAACTACAAGGTGGACGTGCTGCCCTTCGACTTCGGCACCACCCCCATGACCACGGCAGGCGCGCCCGGGCTCAACATCTCGGGCGACTCCTTCACCTCCGGCCTCTCCGGCATCTTCCTGCGCGGCAACCAGGCCGACATGAACTGGGGCTCGGGCCTCGGCGTCAACCGCTGCAACTGCCCGCTGGCGGAGGACGAGAGCCAGTGGCAGATCGTCAGCAACCTCACCAAGGTTCTGGGCAATCACTCGGTCAAGTTCGGTGGCGACCTGCGCCGCGCCCACAACCTGCGCGTGCCGAGCGACGCTCACCGGGCGGGCGAGCTGACCTTCGAGGCGGAGCGGACGGGCAGCCCGACCGCCGGCGGCGGCCTCGGCCTCGCGACGTTCATGCTCGGCGACGTGACCGAGTTCAGCCGCTACGTGAGCAGCAGCACGGACGCCCGCGAGTCGCAGTGGCGCTGGTTCGTGTACGTCCAAGACACCTGGCGCGCCAGCAGCAAGCTCACCCTCAACTACGGCCTGCGCCTCGAGTCGATCAACCCGGAGAGCGTGAACGCCGCCGGCAACGGCGGCTGGGCCGACCTCGCGACCGGGCAGATGCTCGTCGGCGGCGTGGGCGACGTCAATCTCCAGGGCAACGTCCAGAACAAGATCAACTGGGCCCCGCGCCTCGGCATCACCTACCAGATCAACCCGAAGACCGTCATCCGCATGGGCTACGGCCGCAGCTACGACATCGGCGTCTTCGGCTCGACCTTCGGGCACGGCGTGACCCAGAACCTGCCCGTGCTGGGGCGACAGAACCTCAACCGGCCGACCCAGTTCTCCTCGGTGTTCAACCTCGCCGAGGGCCCAGCGCCGCTCGGGTTCCCGCAGCCGGACGCGAGCGGTCGCTTCACGATTCCAGACGGCGTCGCGGTGCGCGTCCGGGTGTCGCCGCAGCGGTTGCCCTACGTGGACTCCTGGAACTTCACGGTCCAGCGGGAGGTCACGAGCACGCTCTCCGCCGAGGTGGGCTACGTGGGCAACAAGGGCACCCACGTCTTCTTCGGCGACGGGCCGACCGTCAACGCCAACGAGCCGACGATCGACGGGTTCGCGCAGGGCGTCCCCACCAACCAGCGCCGGCCGTTCTACGCCGGCCCGATAGACGGCTTCGGCGGGGCCTTCGGCTGGACGAGCGGCGATGACTATTTCTGCAACTGCGCGGACAACCACTACGACTCGCTGCAGGCGAAGGTCAACAAGCGGTTCAGCGGCAGCTACTCGCTGTTCCTCACCTACACGCTGCAGCGGGTGCGCCAATACGGTGGCGGGCAGGCCTTCTTCGATCGCTCGATCGACTACGGCCGTCCCGGATGGGCGCGCACTCACCTCTTCTCGCTCGCCAACTCCTGGGAGCTCCCGTTCGGCCACGGCAAGCGCTGGGGCGGCGACGCCTCGGGCCTGAAGAACGCGTTCATCGGGGGCTGGCAGCTCAACTTCGTCGGGTATCATGTACAGCGGCGCGCCGTTCGACGTCAGCTATCGGAACGCGTTCCTCGACCGCGACGTGGGCCCGAACCGGCCGAACCTGATCGGCGACCCGGGCGAGGGCCAGGGCGACGGGATCACCAGCCCCTACTTCAACGTGACGCCCGTCGGTGCCAGCGACAGCCCGTGGGGCAAGCCCGACGTGGGCACCTTCGGGAACTTCGACCGCAACGGCCTCGCCGGCCCCTGGTTCTGGAACGTGAACGCCTCGGCATTCAAGAAGTTCAACGTGGGCGGTCGGGGCAACCTGGAGCTCCGCCTGGAGGTCCAGAACCTCTTCAACCACGTGAACCTCTACACTCCGAACGGGGAGGTCGGCACGCTCACCAACCCGAACCCCAACGCCGGATTCATCACACGAACCGCCCTGGACTGGCAGCCGCGCAACCTGCAGTTCGCCGTGCGCTTCCAGTTCTGACGACCTGACGCGCCCCTCGGGGCGCCCCAGCGGGGGAGGAGGGCGTCGCCCTCCTCCCCTCTTTCTTTCGTCTGAATAGCGGTCCCGAGCGGGGCATTCGGGTCGAACGGTGCTGCAGGCCGAGGTGCGCTGGCTCGCGAGCGGGGTCGTGCAAACCCTGCGGGGACGGAACCGGACCAGCGCTACCGGGTGCGCGAGGACCAGGGCCGGGCGCTGCCGATGCCGCCGCTGCCCGGGCGCGGGCCGGTCGGCGAGAAGGATGAGAAGGAGAGGGGACGATGAAGGAGACTACCCGCTCTGGGCCGGGATGGCTTCCGCGGAGCAGGCCGCGCGGGTCGTCAAGGGCCTTCCTCTCTTCGAGGCGCCCGGGGGCCTTCTCACCAGCACGCGCACCAGCGGCAACCAGTGGGACGCGCCCTTCGGCTGGGCTCCCCTCCAGCTCCTGGCCGTCCAGGGGCTGCGCCGTTACGGCTACGATGAAGACGCCGACCGGCTGGCCCGGAAGTTCGTGGCGCTGGTGGCGAAAGAGGTCGAGGAGCACGGCGGGATCCTGGAGAAGTACGACGTCGAGCGCTGCGAGTCCGACGTCGCCGCCGACATCCGCTTCGGCTACACCTCGAATGAGATCGGCTTCGGCTGGACCAACGCAGCCGTGGTGGAGCTGCTGGCCGGCCTGGACGAAGGCAAGAGCCGCAAGGCCGTGGGGCGGTGATGGTGGAGCTGGGATTCCTGATCGAGCCGCCACTTGCGGGGCGCGTCCGCCTCGGACTGCTCGTGATCGAGGGCGTCAGCGTGCGGGAGAGCGGCCCCGCGCTGGCCGCGGAGACGGATGCGGCCTGCGTGCGGGGTCGAAGAACGGCGCGGAGCGGGGACGCTCTTGTTCATGACCGGCGGTGAGCTGGCCATCCACGAGGAGC
Source organism: uncultured Acidobacteriota bacterium (assembly GCA_963697835.1). Taxonomy (GTDB): domain Bacteria; phylum Acidobacteriota; class Vicinamibacteria; order Fen-336; family Fen-336; genus DATBSL01. Next base: position 218,573 of record CAVOPG010000008.1, read on the forward strand.
TGCTGCCGGTGATGATGGCGAGGGGCACGAAGGCGATCCACTGTGGTGCGATGGGCCAGGGATCGGTGGTCAATGACTGGTGAAACAGCGGTCCTTCTCCTTGCCACGGCCATTGCCCCGCCGGCCTTGGCCCAAGGCCCGGCGTCCGAGCCCCAGGCCACCCTCACCGAGGCCCGCGCCCTCATCAACCAGGGCAAACCGCAAGAGGCGCTCCAGAGGCTCCGGGCTCTCGATGCGAAAGACCCCCAGGTCGCGTATCTCCAGGGTGTCGCGTACTACCACGTTGACGACTACCCGCAGGTCATTGCCAAGCTCTCGCCGGTCGTCGCACAACTGAAGGACGGGTCTATCGAGCGGCGCGAAGCCGTGCAGGTGCTGGGCCTGTCCCTCTACCTGGCCGGACGGCTCGTCGAGGCTCTCCCTTACCTCGAGCAGACGCGAGCCTGGGCCGCAGACAACCTCGAGCTGGCCTACATCCTCGGGAACGTTTGCGTGCAGACGCAGAAGCCCGACGAGGCGCGCGGAGCGTTCGCCCGCCTCTTCGGCGTCGCTCCGGACTCGGCCGCCGCCCACCTTCTCGCGGCCCAGATGATGATACGGCTCGAGTTCGAGGAGATGGCCGAAGCCGAGCTTCGGCAGGCGATCGCCAAGGATCCGCGCATTCCACAGGCCCACTACCTGCTGGGGCAGTCCGCGATCTTCCGCGGCCGCCTCGAGGAGGCGCGCGGCCTTCTGGAGAAAGAGCTGGAGGTGAACCCCGGCGACGCCATGGCCCTCTATCGGCTGGGAGATACCTACACCTATGAGAGTCGGTGGGATGAAGCGATCGCCGCGCTCCAGAAATCCCTTTGGCTGTCTCCCTACTTCAGCGGGACCTACATCCTCCTGGGCAAGTCCTACCTCAAGAAAGGCCAGCCGGCCACGGCCGAGGGGATGCTGCGGCGGGCCGTCGAGTACGACCCGAACAACAAGGCCGCCCACTACCTGCTCGGGCAGGTGCTCCAGCAGAGCGGACGCGCCGAAGAGGCCAGGGCCGAGCTGACCATCGCCGAGAAGCTGCAGGCCGAGCCGGAACGGCGCTGATGAGCTTCGCTTCCTCGGTTGGAAGGCCTAAGCTTCGCCCAATGAGTTTCTCTCGGGTCCGGCCGGCTGGGCTCGTGCTCCTCGTCGCCCTGTGCGCCCCCGGTCGCAACCCCGAGGCAGAGCCCGACGCTGCCGAGGCTCCGGAGGAGAACCGCTCGCCGGTGGCCGACAGCATCCGAGGACGAGAGATCGCAGGCCAACTGGCGCCTCTCGACCACCCCGAACACCGGACCGCTGCGACGGCCACCCACATGCGTGACGATGATGTGGTGTTCGGGGTCGTCGTGTCTGGCCAGGCCCGGGCCTATCCGTGGTGGATCCTGAAGAACTACCACGTGGTCAACGACAGCATCGGCGACGTCCCGGTGGCGATCGCCTTCTGCGAGCAGTGCTCGGCCGGGGCCGCCTTTCGACGGTCTCTCAATGGGCGCGTCCTTTCGTTGGAGGTCCCCGGCGTCTACAACGGGACGATCATCCTGAGAGATCACGAGACGCGCACCCTCTGGGCCCCTTTCAGCGGCCGGGCGATCGAGGGACCGCTCGCCGGCGCAAAGCTCGACCGCTTCCCCCTCTTCCTCACGCACTGGTATGAATGGGTGGCCCGCCACGCGGACACCGACGTCCTGTGGGCTCGCCCGAGCGCTCGAGGGGGACATGGATCGTGGTACCAGCCAGGAAAATGGGGGATCGTGAGCGAGATGGGCGAGACGATCGCGAGCCTTGACCCTCTCCTCCCGGAGAACGCCCTCGTGTATGGCGTCGAGGCCAGCGCGAGCGCGAAAGCGTATCCGCTCTCGAGGATCGAGCTCCGCGGTGGTGTGCTCAACGACCAGTTAGGCGAGACCCCCGTCGTCGTCATCGCCAAAGGCGCCTTCGAAGCCGCGGGCTATAAACGCCGCCTCAAGGGCCGGCTCCTGACCTTCCGTCCCTCCTCCGTTCGCGAGGGCGTCATGACCGACGCCGAGACGGGCAGCCTGTGGTCCCCGGAAGGAGAGGCCCTTGGCGGGCCGCTGCGCGGGGAGCGCCTCGAGGCTCTGGACGGATACTCCGTCGAGTGGCATGTCTGGTCCGCTTACCATCCCCGGGCAGCGGTCTTCGACGCGCCAATCCCGGCCGGCCCCCGTCGGCCTCGGGACGAGTTGCTGTTTCCCCAGCTCACGCTTCCGAGCCTCACGACCGGCACCCCGCAGAAGCTCGCTTTGTCGGGGGAGGTCAATCTCGTGGCCCTCTGGGCGGCCTGGTGCCCTCCCTGCCGCGTGGAGATGCCGCTGGTGCAGAGGCTGGTCCGCGAGAACACGTCGCGCGGCTTGTCGGCCGTCGGGATCGCCATCCACATCCCGGAAGAGACCGAACGGGAGGCCATCAGGCGCTTCGTGGCGGAGGCCAGGATCACGTTCCCGATCCTCCTGATCGACGACCCGAGCTACGCGCAGCTCGATGCCCTCGCCCGCGACACGGGAAGGCCGGGCCTCGTTCTCCCCACGGTCTTCCTCGTCGACCCGCGGGGAAAGATCCTGGCTGTCTTCAGCGGGAAAGAGGTCGATTCCCTCCGCGGCGAGATCGGGACGTTTCTCGGCGGAGCCCCTGGTCGTGGACCAGGGGGACTCCCCGCAGCCGCACCCGCGCATCCCTGACCAACGGTTAAGATAGGCGGTGTTTCCGCGCGGTCCGCGGCTCCTCTTCCCCACCCGGCCCGAGGATCCGAGCGAGGAGGCTCACCCGTCCGCTTCCCTCCAGCCACACCGCGGGGCCGGCGAGGAGGAGGACGACGAGACCGGTGAACGGCGACAGGCTGGAGCGCACGGACCACCTCCGTGGTCGGCTCGGACCGGATCCTATGGGCAGACCTGCGCGACGCGGTCCACCTGCACCTTGAGCACGTCGAGGGTCTGCTGGCTCGCCGGGACTCTCACCTCCCGCCGGGCGTCCTCGATGCGCTGGTAGGCCTCGGTGATGAGCGGCTTCGCCACCTCGCAGTCGGGCGAGTTCCGGATCACCTCGTTGACCGCGGCCCCCGCCTTCCGCAGGATCTCCTGGTCGCGATCGATCTTCTGGATCGCCTTCTCGCGAGGATTCTCGCAACCGGCGGCGGCGAGAGCCAGGAGTCCCGCGACGACCATCCGTCCCTTCATCCCCCGCCTCCCGGGTGACTCCGCGCACGCGAGCATAGCGCAGGCGGCGGCCCCTCGCTCCCCGCCTGCTATGATCGCCGACAGATGGCCGAGGCTCCCTTCCTGACGGTCCGCTGCCCGGCGTGCGGTACGTCGTCCGACCGCGTTCCGGCCCGCCTCGCCGGACGCAAGGTGCGCTGCCCGCGCTGCGACGCCCACTTCGCGGTGCCGGCAACCGCCGCGGCCTCGAGTGCCCCCGCCGCGCCCACGGTGGCCGAGCCGGAGGTCGCGGCGGGAACGGCCCCCGAGCCTGGGGCGGCCGCACCGACCGTCCCGGAGACAGGCGCCGTCGCGCCGACACCCGCGGACGCACCTCCGCCGGCTGAGCCTGCCGCGGAGCCCGGAGGCGCTGCGCTCACCACACGAACGCCTCGCGACGCCGTCCGCCCGCGCGCGCTGCCGACGGTCCCGTCCGCTCCCACCACCACGACGGTGCGCGAGCACCTCCGCCGCGCCTCCCCGGTGGCCGTTCCCGCCCGGCCCCGCTCGGCGCGTCGGCTGCCGCGGGGCGGCATCGCCCTCGCCGTCCTTCTCCTGGCCGCGGTCGCGATCGCCTGGCTCGCGTGGCGCCGCCCCTCCCCGGGCGTGCGCCTTTCGCCCCACATGGCGGAGACCGTCCCGAAGGAGCTCGACCTCATCGACCTCCAGCCCTTCCGCGGAGACTGCTCCCCGGGCGACTACGAGCGCCACCTCGAGCAGGTGCGCTTCGGCAACCCCGACGCCCGCGACGTCGCGTGCCTCGCCGCCCGTGGCGGTCCCGGCGTGGTGGCGGACGTCCTCGACGGTGCGCCCCTCACCTCTCCGGACGGGATGACGGCCCGGCGCCTCCGCCGCAACGCCGCCTCCGTGCTCGCGGGGCTGCACGGCGACGCAATCGAGACGCTCTGCGCACGTCTCGCCGACGAGCGCGAGGAGGCCCGCGGTGTCGCGGCCATGGCCCTCGGCGTCGTTGACGACCTCGCCGCCACGACGTGCGTCCGCGACAGCCTCGCGGCCGGGGGGCCGCCGGCCCTGGCGGCCGCCGCCGCCCTGCGCCAGCGGGTGACGCGTGGTCTCTTCCCGGTGAGCGAGGCGTGGGCGCTCACCACCTCCCTGCTCGGCGCTCCCGACCCGGACGCCCGCATGGCGGGCCTCCTGCTCGCCCCCGTCTTCGCGCCCGGCCTGGCGGAGCCGGCAGTCCGCCCGCTCCTGGAGGATGCCGACCCCGACGTGGCCGACGCGGCGCGCAAGGCCCACGGCACCATCGAGAGCGTCCTCCAGACCGATCGGCTGCGGGGGGACGCCGGCTCCTAGCCCATCCTTCCTGCTTCCCTGTTCTTGCTTCTCTTGACCCACCGCGGCAGGTCGGCCAGACTCAGCGCCGCCATGAGACCCCATGCCCTCGCCGCAGGCTTCCTCCCCTCGCTCTTGCTCGGCTCGCTCCTGGGCGGCCCGCGGCTCGAGCCGGCGCCTGTCGTCGCCGCGGATCTGCCCGACTGGGAGAACCCGCAGGTCGTCGGCATCAACAAGCTCGACCCGCACGCCCCGGTCTACCCCTTCGCCGACGAGGCGACCGCCGCGGACCCTCGACCGCTCGAAGTCGCCCTACTATCGCCTCCTGAACGGCCGCTGGAAGTTCCAGTTCTCGCCCAACCCGGAGGCGCGCCCGATCGACGCTTCTACGAGACGGCGCTTCGACGACGCCGCGTGGGACACGATCCCCGTGCCCTCGAACATCGAGATGCAGGGCTACGCGCCGCCGCTCTACGTCAACATCGGCTACGCCTGGGGCTGGGGCACGCCGCCGCGCATCCCGCACGAGCTCAACTACGTCGGCTCGTACCGCCACCGCTTCGAGGTGCCGGCGTCGTGGAGCGGCCGCCGCGTGCGCATCACCTTCGAGGGCGTCTCGGCCGGCTTCTACCTCTGGGTGAACGGGAAGAAGGTCGGCTACAGCGAGGACAGCCGCGGGCCGGCCGAGTTCGACGTCACCGACTTCGTGAAGCCCGGCGAGAACCTGCTGGCCGCCGAGGTCTACCGCTTCACCGACGGCTCCTACCTCGAGTGCCAGGACTTCTGGCGCATGTCGGGGATCTTCCGCGACGTCGTCCTCTGGTCGACCGCGCCCGTCCACGTCGACGACTTCCGCGTCGTCACCGACCTCGACGCGCAGTACCGCGACGCCACGCTGAAGCTCGGCGTCACCGTCGCGAACGCCGCGGCCGGAGAGTCGGCGTTCACCGTCGAGGCGGCGCTCCTCGACGCCGGCGGCAAGCCGGTCGTGCCGATGCTGGCGGCGGGCAGGGCGCCTGGCCGCCGGCCAGTCCGTGACCCTCCCTCTCGAGGCCGCCGTGGCGCGACCCGCTCGAAGTGGTCCGCCGAGAAGCCGAACCTCTACACGCTGCTCCTCACGCTCAAGGACGCCGCCGGGCCGGGCGCTCGGACGTCGTGCCGTCGCGCGTCGGCTTCCGGAAGGTGGAGACGAGGGACGGCAGGATCCTCGTCAACGGCCAGCCGATCGTCATCCGCGGCGTGAACCGCCACGAGTGGGACATGGACACGGGCCAGTACGTGCAGCCGCGACGTCGATGGTGCGGGACATCGAGATCATGAAGCAGCACAACTTCAACCTCGTGCGCACCTCGCACTACCCGAACGACCCCGAGTGGTACGACCTCGCGCGACCGCTACGGCCTCTACCTCATCGGCGAGTCGAACATCGAGTCGCACGGGATGGGCTACGACCCCGACAAGACCCTCGGCAACAAGCCGGAGTGGGAGAAGGCCCACCTCGACCGCACGCGGCGGAACGTCGAGACGTTCAAGAACCACCCGTCGGTCATCATCTGGTCGCTCGGCAACGAGGCGGGCGACGGCGTCAACTTCGTCGCCGCCTCGAAGTGGGTCCACGAGCACGAGCCCACCCGCCCGGTCCACTACGAGCGGGCCGACCAGAAGCCGCACGTGGACATCGTCAGCCACATGTACCAGCCCGCGGCGGACATGGCCCGCGAGGCGGCGAACGGCGACCCGCGGCCGCTCATCCAGTGCGAGTACTCCCACGCCATGGGCAACAGCAACGGCGGGATCGACGAGTACTGGAAGGTCTTCAAGGCCGGCACGCGGGCCCGCGGCGGCGCCATCTGGGACTGGGTGAACCAGGGCATCCGCGCGCCGGTCCCGCCACGGGTGGTGGTCAAGGACCGCACGAAGCACGGCCTCGAGGCGCTGCTCGTCGGCACGACCGAGCCGGGCCAGGGAGCCGAGGGCTACCTCAGCCTGCCCGACGCCGACCACCTCAACCTGCGCGACGCGCTCACCCTCGAGGCGGTCGCTCTACCCGCGGCCGGCGCTCATGGGTGCGGCCTACCCGCACGTGGCGCGGTTCCACCCGTACGTTTCGAAGGGCGACCTCGGCTTCCAGCTGATGCAGGACGCCGACCAGCTGCAGCTGTGGCTGTCGCCTCGCCGGCGAGACCGAGCCCCTGCTCGTGCGCGCGCCGGTTCCCGCCGACTGGTACGGCCACTGGCACCGGCTGACCGGCACCTACGACGGCCGGATCGGGCGCCTCTTCCTCGACGGCAAGCCGCGTGGCCTCCGCCGAGAAGGCCGGCCGTCTGTCACCCGGCCACTTCCCGCTCGAACGTCGGCCGCAACCCCGAGCGCGTCGACGTGCGCACGCCCGCGCGCTTCCGCGAGGCTCGCGTCTACGCGCGCGCTCTCGGCGAGGCCGAGGTGGCAGCGGCCGCGTCGCGCTCGGCCGACGGCCTCGTGCTGTGGCTCGACGTGGCCGACGCGAGGCAGGTGAAGCCGGGCGGCGGCGCCTTCTACCTCGGCTACGGCGGCGACTACGGGCCGACCACGACACCGTCCGACGAGAACTTCTGCCAGAACGGCGTCGTCACCGCCGACCGCGTGCCGCAACCCTCGATGGGCGAGATCCGCAAGATGCAGCAGTACGTGGACACGCAACCCCTGGACCTGCGAGAGGGCGAGGTACGCGTCGACAACGGCTACGACTTCACGAACCTCGCCGAGATCGCTGAGCGGGCGCTACCAGGTGCGCGCCGACGATCGGGTGATCGCGCGAGGGCACGCTCGCCCCGCTCGACGTTGCCCCGCACGCGTCGAAGACGCTCCGCGTGCCGCTGCCGGCGATCACGCCGGAGCCCGGCGTCGAGCACTGGCTCGACCTGGTCTTCGCGCTGAAGGCCGACACGCCCTGGGCGAGGGCCGGCCTCGTGCTCGCGCACGACCAGTACCGGCTGCCGTTCGCGAAGCCCGGCGCCGGCGCTCGCCACGACCGGCCTGCCGGCGCTGACCGTCACCGGCGGCGGCGAAGGCGATCGAGGTGAAGGGCGGCGACTTCGCCTACGGCTTCGACCCCGCCAGCGGCCTGCTGACCTCCATCCGAGTGAAGGGCGCGGAGCTGCTGGCCGGTCCGCTGCGTCCCGACTTCTGGCGCGCCCCGAACGACAACGACCGCGGCAGCGACATGATGAAGCGGCTCGGGATCTGGCGCGACGCCCACCGCTTCCTCGCCGTCCGCAGCTTCCGCACGGAGACACCCGTCGCCGGGCGTCGTGCGGCTGATCCTCCAGGCTGATCTCGCCTCGGTGCAGTCCCGCTACGACGTCACCTACACCGTCTACGGCACGGGTGACCTCGTCGTGGACGTCTCGTTCGACCCCGGCGACGCGAAGCTGCCCGACCTGCCGCGCTTCGGCATGCAGGCGAAGCTCGTCCCCGGGTTCGAGCATGCTCACGTGGTACGGCCCCGGCCCCCAGGAGACCTACGTCGACCGCCGCGACCTTCCGGTCGGCGTCTACAGGACGACGGTCACCGACAACTACTTCCCGTACTCGCAGCCGCAGGAGACGGGCAACAAGGTCGAGGTGCGCTGGGCGACGATCACGAACGCCTCGGGCGCCGGCCTCCTCGCCGTGGGCCAGCCCCTCCTCGGCGTCAACGCGCTCCACCACTCGGCCGAGGACATGGACCAGGCCGGACACCACCACCAGATGCCGGCGCGGGCCGAGACGTACCTGAACCTCGACTGGAAGCAGATGGGCCTGGGCGGCGACGACAGCTGGGGTGCCCTGCCGCTGCCCCGGTACCGGATCAAGGCCGGTCCCCTCGCGTATCGGTTCCGCCTGCGGCCGATCGGTCCCGGCGACTCGCCGATGGCCCTCAGCAAGGTGACCATGCCGTAACGGTCCGGTCGACGCGTTGAAATGAGTGAGCAACGAAATGTCGTTGTGATCCGCGGCGTCGTAATGGCGTCGCTCTTCGTGAGCCTGTGGGTCTGGCTAGCCTCGCTGGTACGACGCTTCGATCCGGTCATGGGCATGGTGCTTCCCTGGTGGCTGCGGGCACTTGGCTTGCTTCTCGGCGCGGCAGGGGGAGCGACAGGCCTGACCTGCGTGGTCCTGTTCCTCACGACTGGGAGGGGAACGCCTGCCCCATTCGACCCACCGAGAGTCTTCGTGGCAGCGGGTCCGTACCGGTATGTTCGGAACCCCATGTACGTTGGCGGCGTCCTCGCGCTCATAGGGGCTGGCTTGGCCGTTCAGTCGATCGCGATTCTGGCCCTCGCAGTAGTGTTCTGGGGTTTGTCGCACCTCATGGTGGTGCTTTACGAGGAACCAGCTCTTGAGAAGCGGTTTGGCGACTCGTTCTTGCGGTACAGGCGGCGAGTCCACCGTTGGCTGCCTCGGATACCGTCGCAAGAAGGCGACGCCTAACATCCATGCCGAACGGGAGTACCCTTGGCCGCGGTACTCTCGAAAGGCGGCGATATGCCAACCGCGGCGAAGCCATCAGTCCGCTTCTTTCACTCTGCAGCGTTGCGAAAGCGCACGGACGCCATCTTGGCCAGGATAGAGCGCGACGACGACGCGACTCAGCACGCTAGTGTTCTCTCGAGCGTCGTGGTCGAGCTGACCCGGACCGGATTGGACTACTACTTCCTGAGGCCACTCCAGGAGTTGAAGTTCGGCTTCGTGGCTCGACAGACAGCCAACCTCGGCATGTCAGGAGCGCTGCGGGTTATGTCCCCGATCATCGGCCGGATCCTGGCGGGTGCAGACACGCCGCAGCTTCGTGGCGTTGCCCGGCACATCAGGCACCTGACGGAGAGCTCTGGGGAGGAGAAGCGCCGCCGAACCTCGGCCGGCCGCCGTCGTTCTTCTACCGCCCGCGCTGGTCGCCCGACGGCAAGAAGATCGCCCTCGCCGACAAGCGCCTGAGCGACGGGCCCGCCGCCGAAGGTCAAGGGCGGCCTGCCCGACGGCGCCGTAGCCCACCGGGCGCCGGCCCGCTCCCGGCGCCATCGGGGCCCTTCATGTCTCGATGCAAATGGGCTGTTCGGCCCATTCGAAGAGTTGCCGGCGACGGCTATCCTTGGCGACGGGAGAGACACCGATGTTCCAGACCCTCGACGAGGCGGCCGCCTTCATCCGCCACAAGAGCGTGGCGATGGTGGACCTCAAGTTCTGCGATCTCTGGGGGCGCTGGCGCCACGTCACGCTCCCCGCCGCCCGCTTCAACCCCGCCCTCATCGAGTCGGGGGTGGGCTTCGACGGCTCCTCGCTCGGCCTCTCCGCCGTCAAGTCGGGCGACCTCGTGCTCGTCCCCGAGCTCGCCACCGCCTTCCTCGACCCCTTCTGGGACGTGCCGACGATCAGCTTCCTCTGCGCCACCCTCGAGGCCGACACGCACCAGCCCTTCCCCCACGACCCGCGGACCCTCGCCGCCCGCGCCGAGGAGTTCCTCCGCGACGTCGGGCGTCGGCGAGGCGAGCCTGTGGGGGCCGGAGTTCGAGTTCTACCTCTTCGACGGGGTGAGCTACGAGAACGCGCATGAACGTGGCGGCCTACCGCGTCGAGTCCCGCGAGGCGGACTGGAAGAGCCACGAGCTCGGCGGCGGCTACACGATCCCCCGCCACGGCGGCTACCACGCGATCCCGCCGCAGGACCACCTGTTCAACGCGCGCACGAAGATCTGCGCTCCACCTCGAGGCGATGGGGGTGCCGGTCAAGTACCACCACCACGAGGTGGGCGGCCCCGGCCAGTGCGAGATCGAGACGCGGATGCTGCCGATGGTCCGCGCCGCCGACGTGACGCTCCTCGCCAAGTACGTGGCCCGCATGACCGCCCGCGAGATGGGCATGACCGCGACCTTCATGCCCAAGCCGCTCTTCGGCGAGGCGGGCTCGGGGCTGCACTTCCACCAGCAGGTCTGGCAGGGCGAGACGAACGCCTTCTACGACCCCGCCGGCTACGGCTGCCTGAGCGAGACCGCGCGCTTCTACATCGGCGGGCTCCTCGCCCACGGCGGGGCGGTGATGGCCCTCACCAACCCCTCCACGAACTCCTACCGCCGCCTCGTGCCCGGCTACGAGGCCCCGGTGAGCGCCATCTTCTCCCTCGGCAACCGCAGCGCCGCGATCCGCATCCCCAAGTACGCGAACCGCCCCGAGTCGGCCCGCCTGGAGTTCCGGCCGCCCGACGCCACCTGCAACCCGTACCTGGCGATCGCCGCCCAGCTCATGGCCGGCATCGACGGCGTTCGCCGGCGCACCGACCCGACCGCGCTCGGCTTCGGGCCCGTACGACGAGGACGTCTTCTCCTGGCCGGCCGAGAAGCGCGCGCACGATCAAGGCCCTGCCCACCTCGCTCGACGAGGCCCTGGACGCCCTCGAGCGCGACCACGAGTTCCTGCTGGAGGGCGGCGTCTTCAGCCGCGAGATGCTCCACCGCTGGGTGAAGCGCAAGCGCTCCGAGGAGCGCTCGGTGCGCGACCGGCCGCACCCGTTCGAGATCGAGCTCTACTACGACCTATAGGAGTCCTCCATGACCGGCTGCCACGTCCGCCGCGCAGGCTCTCATCGAGATCGAGACCCGCTACGGCTCGCACAACTACCACCCGCTCGACGTCGTGTGCGAGCGGGGCGAGGGGGTCTACCTCTGGGACGTCGAGGGGAAGCGCTACATGGACTTCCTCGCCTCGTACTCGGCGGTGAACCAGGGCCACAACCACCCGCGGATCGCGCAGGCTCTCATCTCCCAGGCCAGGAAGCTCGCCCTCACCTCGCGTGCCTTCCGCAACGACCGCCTGCCCGGCTTCCTGGAGAAGCTCTGCAAGCTGACCGGCTTCGACAAGGCCCTGCCCATGAACAGCGGCGCCGAGGCCGTCGAGACCGCGATCAAGGCCTCGCGCAAGTGGGGCTACGACGTGAAGGGCATCCCCTACCCCGAGGCCGAGATCGTCGTGGCCGAGGGCAACTTCCACGGCCGCACGACCACGATCGTCGGCTTCTCGACCGACCCGGACTCGATGAGCCGCTTCGGCCCGTTCAGCCCGGGCTTCCGGATCGTGACCGTACGGCGACGTCGAGGCCGCCCGCGCCGCGATCACGCCCCGCACCTGCGCCGTGCTCGTCGAGCCGATCCAGGGCGAGGGCGGCGTCATCATCCCGCCCAAGGGCTACCTGAAGGGCCTCCGGGAGATCTGCGACCAGAGCCGGGTCCTGCTGATCCTGGACGAGATCCAGTCCGGTCTCGGCCGCACCGGGAAGCTCTTCGCCTTCGAGCACGAAGGAATCCGGCCGGACGGGGTCACGATCGGCAAGGCGCTCTCCGGCGGCTTCTACCCCGTCTCCGCCTTCCTCGCCAGGGCCGAGGTCATGGACGTCTTCACCCCGGGCATCCACGGCTCGACCTACGGCGGCAACCCGCTCGCGTGCGCGGTCGGGATCGCGTCCCTCGACGTGCTGATCGAGGAGAAGCTGATCGAGCGCGCGGCCGAGCTGGGCGTCCACCTCGACGCGCGCCTCCGCGCGATCCGGTCGCCGCTCGTGAAGGAGACCCGCTGCCTCGGCCTGTGGGCCGGGGTCGAGCTCACGCCCGAGGCCGGCGGCGCCCGGAAGTACTGCTACGCGCTCAAGGACCGCGGGCTCCTCTGCAAGGACACCCACGTGAACACCATCCGCCTCGCCCCGCCGCTCGTCATCACCCGCGAGCAGCTGGACTGGGCGGTGGACCAGATCGAGGCGGTGCTGGCCTAGGATGAGGTCCATGGCCTGCCGCCCCAGGCGACTCCTGCCGGCGCTCATCGTGACTCCGCTCGGGGGGCTCCTGCTGACGGCGGCGGTCGCCCCGGGGGCCCGCGTCCACTTCACCGACGTCACCGCCGCCTCCGGCATCACGTCCGTGAACGCCACCGGCGACCCGGACCGGAAGGACTACATTTTCGAGGTCAAGGGCGGAGGGGTGGGCGCCCTCGACTACGACAACGACGGATGGGTCGACCTCGTCTTCTCCCGGGGCTCGTCGCTCGAGCAGTGGCGCAAGGGCGCGAACCCCGGGCCGGTCCTCTACCGCAACCGCGGGGACGGGACGTTCGAGGACGTGACGGGGAAGGCCGGTCTCACCCGCGGGGGCTGGGGCGTCGGGGTGAGCGCCGCCGACTACGACAACGACGGCTGGGTGGACCTCTACTTCACGAACCTCGGCCCCGACGTCCTCTACCGCAACAACGGGGACGGGACGTTCACCGACGTGACCGGGAAGGCCGGCATCCGCGCCCCCGGCTGGAGCTCCTCCGCCGCCTTCGGCGACTTCGACGGCGACGGCTTTCTCGACCTCTACGTCGCCGCCTACCTCGACGTGGGCCCGGACAAGCTCCCCGAGGGGCGCGGCGGAGGCACCTGTGCCTATCTCGGCGTCCCCGTGCTCTGCGGGCCGCGGGGCCTGCCCGGGGCCCAGGACCTCTACTTCCACAACAACGGAGACGGCACCTTCACCGAGCAGTCCGAGGCCTCAGGTGCCTTCGACAAGGAGCGCTACTTCGGCCTCGGCGTGGTGGCCGCGGACGTGGACGGCGACCACGACCTCGACATCTACGTCGGCAACGACGCGACGCCGAACTACCTGTTCGTCAACCGAGGCAACGGCCATTTCGACGAGCGCGGATTCCCGAGCGGCGTGGCGGTGAGCGGGGACGGCAACGAGCAGGCCAGCATGGGCGTCGACGCGGCCGACTACGACAACGACGGGCGGATCGACCTCTACTCCACCCACTTCGCCTCCGACTACAGCACGCTCTACCACAACCTCGGCGGCCTCCTCTTCGAGGACGCCACCGCCCGGGCCCGGATCCGCGAGCCCGAGTGGCCGCTCGTCAAGTGGGGCACGCGCTTCGTGGACCTCGACCACGACGGGTGGAAGGACATCGTGCACGCAAACGGCCACGTCTACCCGCACCTGCGCGCCGCCTCCGTCCCCGTGACGCCCTCGCTGCCCGGGGCAGGCCGCGAGACCTACGAGCAGCCGGCGCTGACGATCTACGTCAACAACGGGAACGGGACCTTCCGGGACGCCTCCGGCGAGGCCGGCCCGGACGCCGCGAGGCGGGTTCTCGGGCGCGGCACCGCGTTCGCCGATCTCGACAACGACGGGGACATGGACGTGGTGGTCGCCTGCCTCGACTCGAAGCCCCTCCTGCTGCGCAACGACGGCGCTCCCGGCCACTGGCTGATGCTCCGCACCGTCGGCCGCCGAAGCAACCGCGACGGCATCGGCGCCCGGATCACGGTACTCACCGGGACGCTCTCGCAGGTCTCCGAGATCAAGCGGACGGTCGGCATCTACTCCTGCAGCGACCCGCGGGCGCACTTCGGGCTCGGCGACGCGCGGAAGGCCGACCTGGTTCGGGTCGAGTGGCCGAGCGGGAAGGTGGACGAGCTCCGGGACGTGCCGGCCGACCGGCACTACCTCGTGGACGAAGCGGAGGGGCTCTCCCCGGAGCCCCTCCGTGGCCGCTAAGACGGCCTACTTCACCTCGACCCAGTACCGGCCGAGGTAGAGCTTCGTCTGGCCGCCCGCGGTCGTGACCTGGAGCGGGACGGGCTGGGCCAGCTTGGCGTCGTACTGCGTCGCCGTCTCTCCGACCTTGGCGCCGGCCACGTCGTAGACGATCAGCTTGCCCGGGCCCTCGGCCGGGGTAGGCTTCTGGAGACCGATTCCGTAGGCGCCCGTTCCGACGGCGGCGGCGCCGACCGTGACCTTCCGCTCCACGATGATCATCCCGACGTACTTCTGCTGGATCTCCGCGCTGTAGCCGCTCGTGTCCAGCAGCGAGAAGACGAGGTGCTTCCCGTCGGCTCCCTTGAGGATCGCCGTGTTGCGCTTCTGGGTGGGGATCGAGTTCCCCTCGAGGTAGAAGTCCTTGACGTACGCCGAATCGAACGCCTTGCCCTCGAGCTTCGTCACCTGCGCCCGCGCCGGCGCGGGAACGAGGGCGAGGAGGACGGCGACACCGAGCGCCAGGGCGCCCGACCAGAGGACCTTCTTCATCAGCTTCTCCTTCGTTGAGGCGCCGGACCGCCGGCCGCCCCCGGAAGCCGGGGGCCCGGCCGGGGCGGGCTCCCCATTATGTCCTCCTCGCGACGGAACGGGGAGCCTGTGCTACGGGCGGGGACCGTAGACAATGGCGCGCTCCAGCCGGATCGCCCGTCCTTTCGACCGGGCGTCGGCGTCGCCCCGAACGACGATCCGTACCGTCCGCCGGCAGGTTCTACCGGATCCTCATGGCCGGGTCTCCCAGCAGCTCGTAAACGCTGAGGAGCTCCGGCATGAGCCCGGTCTGGGCGTAGTCCCTCTGCGCGGCCAGGATGGCGTCCCCCAGGCGTCTCGTGCGTCCCGCTCGCGAGCTCCGCCATCACCGCCCGGTGGTACTGGTGCGCCGGTCCGTCCACGCTCAATCCGCTCGGCGAAAAAGCCGCAATCGCCCCACGCCCCTCCGCCTTCACGAGCGCCTCCGACAAAGAGTCGAAGTTCGGAGCCACGAAGTAGCCGTTCAGGCAGTTCATCGTCAGGAGCAGGGGCTGCTGCGATTGCGCTCGCAGAGACGGCATGTCCCAGCTGTTCAGCACGTTCTCGCTCGCCCACACCGCCGTCCCCCCGTGGCCCACGTAGCTCATCAGGGCCGCCCCCTCGTCGAAGGCGTCGAGAATGGCGGCACGGGTGCCCGCCCCAAGCTCGCTCAGCTTCAGCGTCGTCGTCTCTCTCCCCGAGAGGTAGCTCGCCCGGATGTCCTCCGCGTCCGCCTCGAAGTCCCCCGCCTCGTCCGGGTTGTCCGCCACGAGGACGGCCTTCCCCGTCAGCCCCTGCCCCGAGTCCTCCCAGGCCAGGAGCTTCGAAACCAGTCCCTCCGCCTGCTCCGGACTCGTCGCAGGAAGACGCCCGATCGCAAGGTCGGGAAGAGAATCGTCACCGTTGACAGCGGCAAGAGCCGGGTCCGACGCCGTCCACAGGTAGCTCGTCTTCGCCCACAACGCGGGCAACGGTGAAGGCCACGACGTCGTCACGAAGTGCCGCGGGTCGTACGTCGAATCTCCCAACAGCAGCACGTACCGGGGAGAGGGACGACGCCAGGAGTGGTACGCGTACGACAGGAACTCCTTGATCGCCTCCGCCGAGGGCTGACCGTGCCCGAACTCCGACGCGATCCCCTCGAACGACACGCCCCGCGAGACGAGTCCCTCGCTCCTCCGTCGCTCCAGGAGCGCCGCCGCCGCCCCCAGGAACTCCCTGGGAGCGATCACCAGGTAGTCCGCCTGGTTCGATCCCTCGCGGAGACTCGACGGAGCCACCCGCCCGATCCGCGGTGAGAGGAGCCCCTCTCGCGAAGCGACGACGTACCGATGCCCCGCCTCTGCCTCGAACCGAACCGCCCCCGCCGTCGTCGCGAACCCCGTCACCCACCTCACCCTGTCATTCCGAGGGACTCCGAACGGGACGCGTCCCGAGGAATTCGCCGGGATGGCGGAACCCTCGTCGCGTGACTCGAGCGAAGCTCCTCGGGGTGACAGCGTCACGTCCACCACGATCGGAGAGTCGGAGAGACCCGCGACTTCCGCCGTCCCGCCGTCAGACCACACCCCCTCGAACACACCGCCGCGAGCCGCTGAGGCCTGCGGGTAGCTCACCTCGAACTTGTCCAGGAACACCAGCGAGTACACGCCCGTGTCGCCCACGTTCGTGATCGCCAGATCGTTCGACCCCTCCCGCAGCAGCCCCGCCGGCACGACCGCGTCCAGCCGATACGACTGCTTCCCGGCAAACGTCGCCTCCCCTACGTCCACTCCGTTGACCGAAGCCCGCACGTGGTGGTCCACAGCCACCCCAGACTCCGAACCCCCCTGCAGGGACACCACGAGCTGTCCCACCTCCGCCGACGCCGTGTCCACCCCCGAGAGCGTGAAGGTCTCCGTCTTCGCGGGCGTTCCCGAGACCATGGCCTCCCACAACCACACGTCCGGAGCCTCCAGGAGCCCCGCCTGGTAGATCCGGTTCGTCTCGAAAGAGGCAGACCCCGTCGAGGACGAGGCCACCGCCTCACTTGCCGGGTGCCCCAGCGCAACCCCCATCTGCTGGCCAGACGACCGCACGAGCTCGTACGCCACCTCGCTCGAGTAGTCCGTCGACCCCGCCGTCCGGTCCGCGTAGAAGTACAGGACGCTCCCCGGACCGAACACCGACCCCGCCGGCTCCACATGGAACGGAACCGCTTCCCCCTGCCGCTGCAGCCGCAGAAGAGACGTCGAGAAGCCCCGCGCTCGCGCCCGGAAGAGAGACTCGTAGGACACCCCGTAGAGTCCGCGACCCGAGGTGTGCACCTGCGCCAGAACCTCGCGCAATAGACCGCGCTCGCGCGGCAGCGCTCGACCCCGGCTCCCCGTCCCGATCTCCCCGTCTTCGACACCCGTGAACGCCAGCTTCACCCGCACCCGACCCGCCAGGACCAGCTCCCCACGAGGCCCGTCGAAGCGGACCGGCGTGATCTCCACGACCGCGCTCTTCCTCTCCCCCTGGAACACGGTCCCCGCCAGGCGAGCCACCTCCACCGGCAGGTAGCCTCGACTGAAAAGAGGCGCGGCAAGAGAGCGCCGGGCCGGCCGAACCGTCCCGTCCGCCTCCACCGCCACCTCCGGCGCCCCCACCGCCGAGGCACGAAGACCCCGGAAGGTCCGAAGGTCGAACGTCTCCGCGGAGACGAGCTGCACCTTCTTCCCAACCACCGCGTTCACGAGAGCGCGCCGCAGAGGCAGCGCCGGAGCCCTCGAGTCCGCCGGGAAGTCGAACCCCTGAACGAACACACGCACCGTCTCCGAGAGTCCGCGTGTCCCCGACGGTGAGCTCTCCGCGCCGGGGGCGTGCAGCGCCCAGAAACCCCCCGTCCGAAGCTCCAGCGTCGCCGAGGAGGCGTCGCGAGACACGACCTCGAAAGACACCGACTCGGGTTCCCCGTGCCTCGTGCACGTGGGCGAGAGAGCTGCACCCGTGGCCGCAACTGAGGAGACCCCACCTGACTCGTGCGCCGCCAGGACCCACGCCGGGCACGACGATCTCGTCGGACTGCCCGGACCCGACCCGTCGCCCGGTTCTCCGCCCCCGCCGCCACCACCACCGCCCGGGGGAGGCGGGGCCGACACATGAGGCACGGCAGAAACTGGGCCGTGGAACGTCGACACCGACGACGTGTCCACGTCCTCCAGCCGGTAGTAGTACCGAACCCCGTTTGTGAGGCCCGAATCGAGCCAGGAGTACGACTGGCCCAGAGGCGACGAGCCGAGCCCGGGAATCAGAGACGCCGTAAGCCGTGTCCACGGTCCCGAGTCCAGCGGCGAGCGGTAGACGTGGAAGCCGAGGCTGTCCAGCTCGGAGCCGGTTGCCCACGAGAGATCGACCGCGCCATCCAGAGCGGTGGCCGCGAACGACATGAGCTCCACCGCGGTCGGAGTGCAAGCCTTGACCCCGATCTGCGTCACCTGGACGTCGTCCCCGTTGGTGTTTGTCGCGGCGTCGAGAACGGCGAGGTCCGCCGTCGTCTCGCCGGCCCCGGTCGTGAAGGTAACCTGGTAACGCCGCCAGATGTCGCCGGAGGTCGCCGTCTCGTTGGGGATCGAGAAATCGACCGCGTTGAGCTGGGTCGAGCAGGCGTAGGGTCCGGTCCCCGTCACCCCCTTGCAGAAACGCAGGGTCGGGAGGATGAGGGGCTGAACGGGGGGGTTGTTGCCGTTCGATGCATAGAGGAAGAACGTGTAGGTCGTGTTCTGCTGCAGGCCGGTGACGGTTTGCCGCCAGAAGAGATCGGGCCCGTAGGGCGGCCCGGGCGGGAACCTGTTGTTCCCGTTGGTGTACAGCGAGTTGCTCGCGGCCGCCACGCCGGCGGTGGGGTCTCCTGGGAACTGGGTAATCGATATGTTGCCGCCGCAGGGGCCGGCCACGGTGCGTATCGTCACCCCGGTGTCCCCCGGACAGGCGTCGACGCCGCCCCAGGCGGCGCCGGTCGTGAAGTTGTTGCCGGCCGGCGTCTGCGTCGCCGCGTCGAACGTCCCGTGCTGGACGAAGTTGGGGCCGGTCGGAAAGGTCCCGATGCCACAGCCGACGCCCACCGGCCCGAGGCCGCCGAAAGCCAGGTACGCGATCTGCGTGGCTACCGTGTCGTTGGTGGTCCAGTCGAGGGTGAAGCCGCCGACGTCGAAGCTGGCCAGCACCGCCCGCGCGTCGATCGAGCCGGTGCCGTTATCCGACTTGACGAAGGCGCTCGTGGTCGTGTCGGTCCCCCAGATGTTCGTGGTGGCCTGGCCGTCCTCGTCCGTAAGCGCGGAGCTGCCCTGGTGAAAGGCACTGTCGGCGGCGCCGAGGCCGAGCCGGTTCTGGACGACGGGAGCGCCCGCTGTCACGTGCTGGACGCTGGCCAGGAGCACGGCGCCGGGGCTGAAGGGCATGCCCGCGACCGACTGGCCGCCCTTGAACGTCACCATCTGGCAGGCCCAGTACTGGTTGCTCCCCGTGGTGCCGGTGGCCGCGTAGGAGCCCTTGGCGGAGACGATCCGGTCCGCGACGAAGTTGTTGCTCGACGTGTCCCGCCCCGTGTACGGCGCCGTCGGGGTGCCCGAGGTCTGGAACATGCAGAAGCCGTAGATCAGCTCGTCGGGAGAGGTCGTCGTCTGCGACCCGCTATCCACCGCCCCGTTGTTTCTGCCGAAGCGGGCCGAAGTCCTGTCGACCGGACTGACGGTGGCGACTCCCGAGTACTCGAGAGCGTAGATCTCGAAGTGGTTGGCAGAGCTCTGGCTCAGGTTGACCGTGATGGTGACGTTGGCCCCGCCCCCCGTGATGTTGGCGGCATAGTAGGTGTACGACCTCTCCAACCCCTGCGCCACCACGGACCAGTCGGTCGGACCCGCGGCGAGGGAGTACGTGTTCCCCTTGTTGTCCGTGATCGACGACACCGTGGGAGCAGGGGCGGTGTAACCGAAGTCGAAGCTCACCACGATGAGATTGCCCGTGGTGCTGGCGGCGGGAAGCGTGATCGACCCCCCGCTCGACACGCCGAGGTCCCTCCATGCGTGCTGACCGGCCACGAAGGCGGGCGCGGACGAAGTCGTGCTCTTGTTGAAGAAGCCCGCCTTCGCGGAGACGCCTTTCAGGGCGAGAGAGATGACGGGGCTCTGGACGGCGCTCGTGGCGTTCGTGAAGTTGACGGTGAAGCCGTCGGCGTCCATCGAAAAGAAGGACGCCTGCTTCTGCACGACGAGCGCGTTGTTGAATGCGTAGAGGCAGGCGTTGGTCACCTGTCCCCGCTGGGTGTCCGACAACGCCGAGTTGTCGAATGACGCGGCCTCGTTCGCCCACTGGTTGCCCGCGCGGTCCATGGCCCCGAAACCGAACGCCGCAAGGGCCGCGTTGAGGGGGAGCGCCCCCGAGAGGATGAAGCCGGCGTGGGCGTGGAGGACGACGTCCGGGCTGAAGCCGACTCCCGTCACGGACCTGTTGCCGACCGCGGCGGCCATCGTCCAGTCCACGACCTTCGCGGAGACGGCCGGCCCGCCTATCGCGATGAAGTGGATGGTGTCCGCGGTGGCGTCGTTGGTGGTCCAGGTGAGGGTGAAGTTGTTGCCGTCCCAGGACGCAAGGTCCGCCTCCGCGACGAGGGCCTCGCCCCACTGCACGATCGTGAGGGCCTTGGCCGCGATCCGCCGGCTGCTGTTCGAGACGGCCGCGCCGTCCTGGCTGGCCATGGCCGCCGACCGGCTGGTGGTGCCGTCGGTCATCCCGAACGCGTGGAGAAACCCGTAAGCGGCGGCGTAACGGTCTGTCCAGAGGATGAGCGCCTTCGGCTGTAGCCCGAGGCCGTGGGGCACCACCTGGGCGACGGGAGCACCGCCCGTGGACTTGGTGAAGGAGCCGACCCTGATCGTCTGCGCGTCGGCGGGGCACGCCCATCCGAGAACGAGGGCCAGCACGCCTGTGGCCAGGATTCCCGATCTCTTGGCGGTCAGCATGACTCGCTCCTGCGCTTGTCGGTCGAGCGCTCCATCGTCGCCGCTCTCGCCCTCATGGACTCAGTCTCATCGCTGGGTCGCCCAGCAGCTGGTAGACGGCGAGCAGCTCCGGCATGAGGCCGGTCTGGGCGTAGTCCCTCTGCGCGGCGAGGATCGCGTCCCCCAGCCGCTCGTGCGTGCCCGCTCGTGAGCTCCGCCATCAGCGCCCGGTGGTACTGGTGCGCCGGACCGTCCACGCTCAGCCCGCTCGGCGAGAAGGCCGCAATCGCCCCCCGCCCCTCCGCCTTCAGCAGCGCCTCCGACAGCGCGTCGAAGTTCGGAGCCACGAAGTACCCGTTCAGGCAGTTCATCGTCAGGAGCAGCGGCTGCTGCGATTGAGCCCGGAGCGACGGGGTGTCCCAGGAGTTCAGCACGTTCTCGCGACGCCCACACCGCCGCGCCCCCGTGACCCACGTAGCTCATGAGGCTCGCCCCGTCGTCGAAGGCCCCGAGAATCGCCGGACGCGTGCGGCCCCCAGCTCGCTCAGCTTCAGCGTCGTCGTGGGCCTCCCCGAGAGGAAGCTCGCCCGGATGTCCTCCGCGTCCGCCTCGAAGTCCCCCGCCTCGTCCGGGTTGTCCGCCACGAGAACCGCTTGCCCGGCGAGCCCCTGGCCCGAGTCCTCCCACGCCAGGAGCTTCCCGACCAGCGTCTCCGCCTGCTCCCGAGTCGTCGCCGGAAGCCGCCCGATCGCCAGGTCCGGCAGCCCGTCCTCCCCGTTCACCGCCGCAAGCGCCGGGTCCGACGCCGTCCACATGTAGCTCGTCTTCGCCCACAATGCCGGAAGCGGCGACGCCCACGACGTCGCCAACGAACCGCTGCGGGTCGTACGTCGAGTCCCCGAGAAGCAGCACGTACCGCGGCGAGGGGCGCTGCCACGAGTGGTACGCGTACGACAAGAAACGCCTGGATCGCCTCCGCCGAGGCCTGCCCGTGCCCGAACTCCGACGCGATCTCCTCGAACGACACCGCCCGCGACACCAGCCCCTGGCTCCGGCGCCGCTCCAGCAGCGGTGCCGCCGCCGCCAGGAACTCCCCCGGACCGATCACGAGGTAGTCCGCCTGGTTCTCTCCCTCCCGCAGCGTCGAGAGCCGCCACCCGGCCGATCCGCGGCGAGAGAAGCCCCTCCCGCGACAGCCACGACGTACCGATGGCCCGCCTCCGCCTCGAACCGCACCACCCCCGGCGTCGTCTCGAACCCCGTCACCCACTTCACCCTGTCATTCCGAGGGACTCCGACATCGGGACGCGTCCCGCGACGAGGAATCCGCAATCGCGCCGGCGACGGCGGACCCCTCGGCGACCGCGACTCGAGCGAAGCTCCTCGGGGTGACAGCCGTCACGTCCACCACGATCGGGGAGCCGGTGAGCCCGCTGCACCTCCGCCGTCCCTCCCTCGCTCCACACCCCCTCGAACACTCCACCGTCGCACCGTAGGAGCCTGCGGGTAGCTCACCTCGAACCTGTCCAGGAACACGAGCGAGTACACCCCCGTGTCCCCCACGTTCGTGATCGCGAGATCGTTCGATCCCTCCCGCAGCAGCCCGGCCGGGACGAGCGCGTCCAGCCGATACGGCTGCTTCCCGGCAAACGTCGCCTCCCCCACGTCCACCCCGTTCACCGAGACCCGCACGTGGTGGTCCACCGTCAGTCCCGACTCCGAGCCCCCCTGCAGGTCGAAGCACCAGCCGCCCGACGTCCGAAGACGCCGTGTCCACCCCCGTGAGCGTGAAGGCCTTCGTCCTTCGGAGGCGCCCCCGACACCATCGCGTCCCACAGCCAGATGTCCGGGGCCTCCAGAAGCCCCGCCTGGTAGATCCGGTTCGTCTCGAAGGACGCAGACCCCGTCGAGGACGAAACGCACCGGCGCTCCCACCGGGCGTCCCAGCGCCACCCCCATCTGCGCGCCCGACGAGCGCACCAGCTCGTACGCCACCTCGCCCGAGTAGTCCGTCGACGACGCCGTCCGGTCCGCGTAGAAGTAGAGAACGCTCCCGCGGACCGAACATCGACCCCGCCGGCTCCACGTGGAACGGCACCGCCTCTCCCTGCCGCTGCAGCCGCAGGAACGACGTCGAGAAACCCCGCGCGGCGCGCCGGGAAGAGCGACTCGTAACGACACCGCGTAGAGCCCCCGACCCGACGTGTGCACGTGGGCCAGAACCTCGCGGAGAACCGACCCCCGGCGCGGAAGCACCCGGCCCCGGCTCCCCGTCCCGATCTCCCCGTCCTCACGACCCGTGAAGGCGAGCTTCACCCGCACACGACCCGCCAGGACCAGCTCCTGCCGCGACCCGTCGAAGCGAACCGGAGTGATCTCGACGACCGCGCTCTTCTTCTCCCCCTGGAAGGCCGTGCCGGCCAGACGGGCGAGCGACCGCCGGCAGATACCCGCGCGAGAGGAGGGGAGCCGACAGAGACCGTCGCGCCGGCCGTACCGTCCCGTCCCGCCGACACGCTCATCTCCGCCAGACCCACCGCCGAGGGACGAAGCCCCGGGAAGCCCCGCAGGTCCAAGGCCTCCACCGAGACGAGGCTCACCTTCTTCCCGACCACCGCGTCCACGAGAGCGCGACGCAACGGCAACGCCGGAGCCCTCGGCTCCGTCGGGAAGTCGAACCCCGGAACGAACACACGCACCGCACCCGACGGCTCCCCCGCGCCCGACGGGCCAGCGCTCGGAGCGTGCAACGCCCAGAAGCCCCCCGTCCGCAGCTCCAGCGTCGCCGACGACGCGTCGTGAGACACGACGTCGAGCGACACCGACTCGGGATCCCCGTGCTTCGTGCACGTGGGCGAGGGCGCCGCACCGGCCGCGTCGTCGGAAGCACCCGACTCGTACGCCGCCAGGACCCACGCCGGGCACGACATGTTCGTCGAGCCGCCCGGCCCGGACCCGTCGCCCGGCTCTCCCCCGCCACCGCCTCCGCCGCCACCCGGGGGAGGCGGCGCCGGCGCCTGAGGCACCGCCGACACCGGCCCGTGGAACGTCGACACCGACGACGTGTCCACGTCCTCCAGCCGGTAGTAGTAGCGCTGCCCGTTCACCAGACCCGAGTCGAGCCAGGAGTAGCTCTGCCCCAGAGGCGAGGAGCCGAGCCCGGGGATGAGAGACGACGTCAGCCGCGTCCAGGGCCCGGAGGCCGACGAGGAGCGGTAGCAGGTGGAAACCGAGGTTGTCCAGCTCCGAACCCGTCCGCCACGAGAGATCCACGGCACCGTCCGAGGGCGCAGCCTCGAACGACATCAGCTTCACCGCCGTCGCGGCGGTCACGGTGACGTTACCGCTGAACTCCGACGTCTCGCCTCCGAGAGTCGCCGTCGCCGTCAGCCGCGTTCCGACGCCGACTCCCCCGGGCGCCGGAAAGAAGAACGTGAACCGGTTCGTCGTGTCCGTGCCCTGCGCGATGCCGTTGACCGAGCCCGGCCCGTACGTGCCCGTGCCCGGATCGGCGTCCGCATACGGGTCGTTGCCACCGGCTCCCGTCCCCCCCTCCGTGAGCGTGATGCCGTATGTCGTTCCCTCTCCGAACCCCGTCGGGTCGGGTGAGGCGATGAACACCTCGATCACCGAGCCCGGGCGCGCGTACCCTCGGAGGCTCAGATTCCCGCCGAACAGGGTCGCCCACACCAGGACCGGGAAGTTGAGCAGCCCGTTGCCGCCCGTGTCGGCATCCCCGGCGTCGTTCAGCGTGTAGAAGGGAGCCGTGCCGTAGTTGATGTCGTCGGTCGGTGAGTTGAGGTCGATGCCGATCTGCCCCGTCGCGGCACTGAGGTTCCTCGCCACGATGGTGCCGTTGAGGGCGACGGAATTCCGCGTCATGCGCGTGCCCGTTGAGCCGTCGTTGGCCTGGACACCGGCCCCGTAGTTGGCGCGGATCACGTTGCGATCCAGCACGGTCGAGGTGGCGCCCGAACGTACGGTGATCGCCGCGCTCTGCGCGAGGCCGGACGGGATTCCGACGCCGTTGCCCGTAACCGTGTTGTTGGTGAACACGTTCGCGTTCGCGGGTGCCACGGTCACGACGAAGGCCTGGCTCGACGTTCCCGTGATGAGATTGCCGATCGACGTGTTCGTCGACCCGGCGTTGATCGTGATGCCGTCGCCATCGGCCGTGTCCATGCCGTTGTCGCGGAGCTCGTTGCCGGTGATCGTCCAGCCCGTCGTTCCCGCGGTCAGATCGACGCCGACGACGCGGCTGAATCCAATCAGGTTGTTCCGAACCGTGCTGCTGCTGCCGCCAACCGAGGCGACGCCGGCCTCGTTGCGCTGCGCGGAACCGGGATCGGTGAACGACGTCGCGCGCGATCCCAGCACGTTGTTCTCGATCAGAGCGTTGGTGTTGGGGAAGGCGTCGACACGCACGCCCCCCTCACCGCTTACGGTTCCGAAACCGTGAATTGCGAGGCCGCGCACGACCGCGTTGGCGGCCTGGATCAGCAGCCCGTTCGCGAGCGTTCCCGAGCCGCGGATCTCCACCTCGGGCCCCGCCACCGTGCTCAGCGCGAGGCCGTCCACGCCGACCGTGCCCCCCGTCCCCAGCACGACCGCGTTGGTGTTGCCGACGTTCGCGGTCTGGGTCGTGCCGTCGACCGACGTGTCCGCGGCCGTTATGGCGGGCAGAGCGGTCACGGGCGTGATCACGGCGACTCCCGCCCCGCTGAGCAGGTTGGCGATGCCGGCGCGAAGGCCCGCATGGACCAGACCGTCGCTGATCATGAACACGGACACGTCTTTGCCCGCCGTCTGGCCCACGATGGCGAGCGTCGCGTTTCCCAGGGCGTTGCTGTTAAGGAGGAACTGCCGCAGCGAACCCTGGCCCGAGTCGTTCACGTTGACGATCGTGTCGAAGTTGAAGCCGAAGTCGACGCCATTGATGTTGCCGACGACGGAGACGTTGGTGATCGACTGCGCCGTCGTCGTCGCGGTCGTGAGCGCGGCCAGCGTCGTCGTACCGTTCCCGGCGTCGACGAGCGAGGGGACCTCACCCCCCACGTGATCGGTCACCGCCAGCGCGGCTCCGCTGCTGGCGTTTGTGCGGTAGGTCTGGACCGGCAGCAAGCCGGCGACGTAGCCCGTGCGCGACGAGGTCACCGTCGAGTTGACCACGCGCACGGTGTAGGTGCCGTTCGGTATGCCGACGGGGCCGAATTGGTAGTTGAAGCCGCCGGCGGCGGCCGTGAGGGTGAAGGTCACGAAGGCACCGGTGCTGTCGTAGAGCTCGACCCTGGCGCCATCCCGGGCGACCCCTAAGGAGGCCGCGAGTGAGCGGCCTGCCCCGCCGCCGTAGTTCACGTCCTCGAACACCGTCCCGCGGATGCGCGCGGCGGCAGCTGGCGAGGCGCAGAGGAAGAGGAGCACAACCACCGCTGCCAAGGTTGCCGTCCCCGCCTTCTCAAACGTCACTCGACCTCTCCCTGGGCACAGAGAGTGGGCGGTGTCGGAGAATGACCGCCTCGAGGACGTCCCTTGCGCGCCCGTCATTGATCTTCCGCTCCCCTCCGAGGGCAGTCACTGCAAAGGCCGCACCAGGCACCGAGGGCCGGAGGAGCGACCTCGATAATCCACCGATCCTCTTGATATAGCTGGAATTAGCGAGCTGTGAGGGAGGCTGGCAGCCCTCAGTGTCACTTGGCTTCGAGGCGGGGCCATGTCGGCCATTCGGACAGCAGGTCGGGGGCCCAGTGCCCGAGCTCATCGGGATCGGCTCGCGTGCGGCCTCTTCCCCCTCGATCCCCGGCGGGCCTCGACTGGCCCCCCGGCCTGGCGGGCCCCGCCCCTCGGCAGACTCCGCCCCAGGACGAACACGTAGCACGCCCCGCGCCAGCAGGCAGATCCTCGGAGGGCCGGCCTGACATCACCCAAGTTCTGAGGGATTATGGGCTAAGTAGCTGTTACAGAACAACCATCTGCTACCGGCCCACCGGCTCTCCCGGCGTCGCGGCCAGGACCTTCCCGGTCCCCCTCTCGAACAGGACGAGCCGGGAACGGTAGGCCTCGACCGGGATCTCGACGGGCCTGCCCTCGACGGTGACGCGCCGGCGGGCCGCCGACGGCGACTCGTTGACGCAGGCGACGAGGACGGCGCTCGGGGCGACGAGCACTCGGGCCGCGACGCCGCCCTCGGCCGGATGCGTGGCGACGCCGGCCGCCTTCAGGGCCGCCGGCCAGGAGCGCGTCGAGCGGCTCCGTCTCGCGGGCGAAGTCGAGCGGCAGCGGCTCGTGCCACACGCTGCCGGCGAGCGCGGCCTGGCCCGCCTTCGTTCCGCGCCGGAGCCAGTGCTGGGCGAGGTTCTCGAACGTCACCCACTGCGGCCGCCCGGGAGCCGCGCCCCACGTCGTCGTTTCGTGGAGGGCCACCGGCCGGCTCTCGCCGAGAACGCCGAGCGCCTGCAACGACGGCGTGGCGCGGCCGTACGAGTCGCCCTCCACGTGGCCCGTGAGGAGCACCTTCGTGCCGGCCTTCGAGGCGGCCAGGAGGGCGGCCGCCGCCCCCTCGTCCAGCACCTCGGGAGACGGGACGATCGCGAGCTTCACGTCCCGGAGCTGCTCCGCGGTGAGCCGGATGTCGGGGAGGGCCTGCGGGACGACGCCGTGGCGCTCGGCCAGGAGACGGACGATGCGCTTCGTGTGGTCGATCCCGCCGGGCCGTCCGGAGAAGAGCCGCGCGTACGGGATCACGAGGGCCACCGGCTCGGGGGCGAAGTCGTCGAGGGAGGGGGCGGCGGCGGCGAAGAACGCGGCGAACCGCCCGATCGTGTCCATCTCGAGCTTGGCCGTCCCGTCGGGGCGGTTCAGGCCGATCGTGGCCTCGTTGTCGATGGGCATGTACGGGTTGACGTTCCAGGCCCACTCGATGACACCGGCGCCTCGCCCGGCGAAGGCGTAGGCGAACTTGCGGTCGAGGAGGTCCGCCGCCGTCGCCGGCGTGCGCCACGGGGCGCCGTCGGGGTCGTGCAGGCTCATGAGGCCCGTCTCCTGGTGCACGTTGGGCTTGCCCGGCCGACTTCGTCATGACGCCGTCCCAGAGGAGATCGTCGTTGCCCCACCACGTGTGGACCGCCGTGTAGTCGACCGAGTCGGCGTGCAGCAGCTGCGGCGGGCCGCGTGCCGGTGCCGCCCTCGTCCTGCCCGAGCGTGACGAGCACGTCGCCGCCCGCGGCCTTCAGGACGTCGCGCAGCGTCGCCGCCCACCGCGCCGCCGCCACCTGCGTGAACTCGAAGAAGTCGCGCACCTTGCGCGGCCGGCGGCTCTCGCGCAGGAAGCTGTAGCCGATCTCGTCGGCGGCCGGCACACCGAGCAGGCTCGTCGGTGTCGTCGCGCCAGAGGTCGCGCAGGACGAGCGGGTCGTCGCCGTGTCTCGCTCTCACCCACGCGCGCCACGCGCGCGGCCTCGTGCTCGTCACCGATCGGGAGGTTGCTCCAGACGCCCTCGGGCGGGGCGTAGGACGGCTCGTTGATCAGGTCCCAGTGGACCCAGCCGACCCCGCGGTAGCGGCGCGCCACCATCGTGAGGAGCGCCCGCTGGCCCTCGAGCGCCCGCGGGCCGAGGTACGGGTTGGCGTCGCCGTAGGCCGGGGGCAGGAACGCGAAGAAGTTGAAGCACACGAGGATGCCGTTCTTCGCGGCGGAGAGGACGTAGGCGTCGAGGGCGGAGAGGACGTTCTCGTCCACCGCCCCGGGGTCGAGCATCACGCGCGTCCAGGCGGTCCACAGGCCGGTGCGCACCATGTTGACGCCCTGGCGCTTCATGTACGCGAAGTCGCGGTCCCACACGTGCGGGTTCGGCTCGAAGAGGAACTTGCGGTGCACGTCCGACGCCATGTACGTCGTGCCGACGACGGGAAGCACCTTGCCGTCGGCGCGGATCCAGTCGCGCGAGACCGAGAGCTTCCGGCCCGCGGCGAGGAGCGCCTCGTCCTTGACCCAGAAGCCGGTAGTGACGCTCCTCGGGTGCCAGGGCGCGTCGGGCGTCTCGACCTCGGCGTGGTAGAGGCCCGGCGGCAGGGCAGAGGCCGCGCGCACGGTGAGGAGCCCGGCTCGCATCTCGCGCGGGCCCGTGAGCTCGACGTCGCCGCGGAAGACCTCGGCCCCGGCGTCGCTCCGGACCGTGACCCGCGCTCGTGAAGGGACGGCCTCGCCGGCGCGCGGCACCGGCCGGCGCAGGATCACGCGGAGGACTGCGACCTCCCCCGGCTCGACCGCGGCCCGCACGGGCCGCGCGTCCAGCTCCGAAGCGCCCTCGAGCGCGCGCTCGACGGCCTTGCGCACCGTCGCCGCGTCGAGCCGGGCGTCGGAGGGGGCGAGCACCCACCGGGCGCCCTCCTCCGTCCCGCGCAGCCGGTCGATCTCGAGGAGCGGGCACATGCGGGCGACGCCCTTCGCGTCGACCAGGTGGACGAGCGGGCGCAGGACGCCGTCCCGCGGCCCGGCCGTCCCGCCCTCGCCCGGCAGGTCCTCGTGCGTCGCGAGGCGCACCGTGAGCGCCCAGGTCTTCGTCGGCTCGGGCAAGGCGCCGTCCCACTCGCCGTCGGCGGCGGCGACCGTCCGCAGCGGGCCCGCGAACGCGGCCGCGTCGAGCTCGTCCGACGGCCCGATCAGGAACTCGTGCGCGTAGGTGGGCTGGCGCGGGCCGAGGACGTAGCGCGTGCCGTCGCCGGCCTTCTCCTGGCGCACCGGCTGGTGGAAGGGCGCGCCGCCCAGGACGACGAGACCGCCGCCGTGCCTCACGAACTCGCGGATCGCCGCCCAGGCCTCGAGCGGGAAGGCGCTGCCGTACGGCAGCACCAGCACGTCGTGGTCGGCGCGCTTCAGGCGCGACGCGAGGGCGGCCGGCGAGTCGAGCGTCTCGACCGGCAGGCCGGCGAGCGCCGTCGCCAGCGTCGCGTCGTCGATCGCCGGAGCGTCCGCCGTCGGGAAGCCCGGTGCCCGGAAGAGGGCGGCCCGCGGGGATCGGACCGCCTCGGCCGCCGCCCCGACGGAGCCGAACGGCAGGAGGAAAGCGGCAAGAAGAACGGCGGGAAGAGCGATGACGCCGTCGTCGTGAGTCGTCATGGCACCGGAGCGTATCGACGGGATTCCGGACCGTCAAACCGCCCAGTGAAAAGGCGCGAGAACCCCCACCTCGCCGAGGGAAAGTCAGCCGCGTGTCAGCGCGTGTCGCTAGCGCTCGACGACGGTCACGTCGAGGGACCGCTCCTGGCCGCCGCGGAGGAGGACGCACCTTCACCGTCTGCCCGGGCGTGAGACCGCGGAGGATGCCGGAGAAGCCCTGCAGGTTCGCGACGTCCTTGCCGTCCACCTTCAGGAGCACGTCGCCCTCCTTCACGCCGGCCTTCTCGGCCGGCGAGCCGGGCGTGACGCCGGCGACGCGGCACGCCGGGGCCCGTGAACGCGAAGTCGGGCATCGTGCCGAAGCTCACGCGCCGGCCCTGGCCGCCGCCGGGCGCGGCGGCTGCCGGCGCCCCCGCCGCCTGAGCGGCCACGGGAGAAACGCCGCCCGCGCCCTTCATCGACGCGATCGTGTTCGTGAGCGGCTCCTCCCGCTCGCCGAGATAGACGATCGCCTTCCTTGACGAAGGTCGCGATCTTCACGAGGCCGGGTCCGTCGATCTTGTCGGCGGTGTCGCCGGGCCGGTGGTAGTCGGCGTGGGGGTCGGTGAAGACCTGCACCGCCGGGACGCCCTTGTCGATGAAGCTCTTCTGGTCCGAGGACTCGAGCGCCTCCGGGATCATGCGGCCCTCGACGCCCGTCACGAAGCCGGCGCCGCGGAAGATGTGCTGCCACTCCGAGGCGCTGCCCGTGCGCGATCACCGAGACCTTCTTGTCGAAGAGGCGCCCGACCGTGTCGAGGTTGATGACGCCGATCGTCTTCTCGAGCGGAAAGACCGGGTGCTCGACGTAGTGCTTCGAGCCGAGGAGGCCGGCCTCTTCCCCCGCGAACGCGACGAACACGATCGTCCGCTGCGGCTTCTCCTGCGACGCGAGGGCCTTCGCCAGCTCGAGCATCACCGCGACGCCGCTCGCGTTGTCGTCGGCGCCGGGGTGGAGCCGGCCCTCGTCGCCCTTGTGGACGTCGGGCCAGCCGAGGCCGAGGTGGTCGTAGTGGGCGGTCAGGAGCGCCGACTGGCCCTTCCACTCGGCCTTCGCCCCGGGCAGCACGCCGATCGACGTTGCGGAGCGTGACCGGCGGCGCCGGAGGGCGACCTCGCCGACGGGAACGACTGGAAGTACGTGCCGCCGTCTCCGCCCGGCTGCAGGCCCATCACCTTGAACGCCGCGGCGACGTACTCGGCCGCGGCGTCGAGGCCCTTCGTGCCGACGCCCGCGCCCCTCGCGCTCGGGGGCCGAGAGCCAGGCGACGTGCTCGAGGAGCGCCTTCTGCGAGAAGACGGGCGGCAGCTCGGCGAGGGCCTTGGCGCGCGGGGAGGGCCAGGGCCGCGACGGGTGCTGTCCGCTCCGCGTCCGGCCGCAGGTCCACGCGCAGGGGCGAGTCGGTGGCCGTCCACTGGCCCTTGAGCACGTTCGTCGGCTCGTCGCCCTCGAAGCCGAGGTACGAGTACTTGCCGTAGTGCGGCAGCTTGCGGCCGAGGCCGGGCAGCGCCGCCGTGCCGTCGGCGAAGATCCAGCCGATCGCCTTCTCGAGGTTGGCCGGGTGACGGCGGACGATCACCGCCGAGTGGCCGAGGAGCGGCATCGACTCCCGGTCGACCACGAGCTTCTGCCCGTCGAGCGAGTAGTCGCTCCCGGAGGCGAAGAGCTTCGGGGCGAGGGCGTTCGTCCGTCCCAGCAGCCACACGGCGCGGTCCTTCGGCAGATCGGTCACCTCGGCGTCCGTCCGCAGCTCCGGGTGGTGGCTGTCGCTCGTCCAGCCCAGGACGAGCTGGCGGTAGGCCTCCGCCTCGGCCGGTGGCACCTGCGACGGCAGCACGGCCAGGATCCTCGGCTCGCCGAAGATCTGGCCGATCGACGGCGGGGTCTCGCGCGGGTCGAGCAGGCGGAAGACGTCGAAGGACGGGTCGACGTGGAGGGCCACCGGCTCCGCCTCGGTCTTCACCGTCGACGCGACGAGGCCGCCTTCGAGGCGCACCGTCGCTCTCGCGGGCTTCCCGAGCGTCTGCACCACCACCGGCACGTCGAGCTGCAGGGGCGGCGCCGGGCTGCGTCTCTTCGATCACGAAGGCGACCTCGTAGCCGCCGCCCGTCGACTCGCGCAGGTCGCTGAGCGACGCCTGGAGGCACGCCGCGCCCGGTCTCTCGACGTGGTCGGCGAAGAAGCGCCCGAGGTCCTGGCCGGCGACGGCCTCCAGCGACTTCCGCACGTCGGCGAACGAGGCCTGCTTCCCGCGGTACTCGCGGTAGAAGCTGCCGCCCACTTGCGGAAGGCGTCGTCCCCGAGCCGCTGCCGGATCATGTGGAAGACCATCAGCGTCTTGCCGTAGCCCACCGCCTCGGTCGCGGCGCTGTCGCGCGAGCGGAACTCCGTGAGCGGGAAGTCCCGCCCGTCGCGCACGTAGCTCCGGTACTTCTGCAGCGTGTCGCGGCGGTACTCCTCGCCCCTCCCCCGCTGCTCCTGGACGAGGTGGTCGGCCATGTAGGCGGTGAGCCCCTCGCACCAGTTCCCGGTCTCGTAGTCCACGAACACGGAGTTGCCCCACCAGTTGTGGAGGATCTCGTGCGGGTACGAGGAGCGACAGGATGAACGGGAAGCGGATGACCTGCGGACCGAGCAGCGTGTAGGACGGCATCCCGTAGCCCGTCTCCCAGAAGTTCTCGACGAGCGCGAACTTCCCGTACGGGTACGGGCCGACGAGCCCGCGGTACATCTCGACGTACTGGGCGGTGGCCTGGAGGTACTTCGACGCGAGCGCGTCGTCCTTCTGCCGCAGGTAGACGAGGGTTTCGACGGCGCCGGCGGTGTCGCGGTAGACGACGAGCGGCCCGCCCACCAGCGTGATCTCGTCCACCGCCCCGTGCGACTCCCAGCGGGCCGTCCCGTTCGCGTCGCGCGAGGTGCCGTTGCCGGCGCTGATCACGTGCCATCCCGCGGGCTGCGACGACCTCCACTTC
The DNA here is from genome assembly GCA_963697835.1 of uncultured Acidobacteriota bacterium. Classification (GTDB taxonomy): domain Bacteria; phylum Acidobacteriota; class Vicinamibacteria; order Fen-336; family Fen-336; genus DATBSL01. The sequence continues at coordinate 251,277 of CAVOPG010000008.1, forward strand.
GTACTCGACGAGGCCGCGGTCCGACGTGCGGGTACCAGAAGCCGTTGCCGGCGAGGTAGACGCCCTCCTTCGAGACGATGCCGGCCGTCTCGCGAAAGCCGCGCGTGTACTCCTCCTTCTGGTCGGACAGGCCGAAGTCGAACTTCCCCTCGTACCGCAGCCGCACAGATCCCGCCCTCCGGCAGCGCCACGCGGTATCGCTTCAGCTTGCCCTGCCCGTACAGATCGTCGATCGAGCCGTTGATGCCGAAGAAGCGGGCGGCGGCCTCGACGGGCGTCGGCATCTCGCGCACGGCCGGCTCTGCGGCCGTGACCCGGAGCGCGCCGTTGAGGAGGAACTCTGTCATTCCGAGGGACTTCGTGCTGCCCGGTCCCGAGGAATCCGCCGAGATTGCAGATCCCTCGTCGCTCGACGCGGCCGAAGCTCCTCGGGATGACACAGGGATCGTCAGCGTGTCCTCGACCGAGAGCCAGCCGCGCGCCGGATCGAGGGTGACCTTCAGCACATGGCGGACGCGCAGCGCGGCCACGGGGGACGCCGTGGACACGGCCGTGGCATCCGGCCCGGAGCCGGGCGGCACCTGCGCCCCGCTCACCGACGCCGCGAGGACGGCGACGGCGGAGAGGACGGCCGGCGCCGACTCGCCTCACTGCCCGCCTCCGGACGGCGCGTTCGCCTTCGGCGGCTGTCGCCGCAGGTGCGCGGTGAGCGTCTGCTCCTGGCCGTCGCGCATCACCTTGTAGACGACCGCGTCGCCCCACCGCTTCTCCGACATCAGGCGGTTGACCGTCTCCTTGTCGGTGTAGGCGAGGCCGTCGATCGACACGAGCTCGTCGCCGACCTTGAAGCCCGCCGCCTCGGCCGGGGAGTCCTTGCGCGACCATGATCACCTTGTATCGCTCGCCGCTCTTCTGCTCGGGAGTCGAGATCCCGACGCTCGGGTAGAGGGGGTCGGTCGAGGGCGGCAGTCCCCAGACGAAGTCGGCGTAGGAGGCCTGCACCTTCGCGACCGGCGTGGCACCCGGCCTCCTCGGCGATCGGGACGGGGACGACCGAGGCGGTCTTCCCGTCGAACCACAGCCTCGCCTGGCGCTCGGCGCCGAGGCCGTAGGCGACGTGGCCCGGCGCCGATGAGGACGACCATGATCGCCTTCTCGCCGCCGTGCTTCTTGAGGGCCTGCAGCGCGTTCCAGCCCATGGCCGCGTCCCACCCGCACTGCGCCCGGTACATGGCCTGGAACATCGGCTCGGGCATGTTGCCGTGGAGCGCGTCCTCGGAGCCGAAGAACGCGCGGAAGAGCTTCTGGTGCTCGGCGTTCTCGAGGTCGATCCGCTCCGGGCAGGAGCGCGCGCTGGTCGGGCGGCAGCGCGTCGAAGCCCTTCATCCGGATCGTCTGGACCGCCGCCCGCGGCAGGTTGACCCCGAACATGCGGATGCCGTTCGCGCGGGCGAAGAGGAAGATGTCACGGTAGTAGTTCCAGTGATAGCCCCAGTTCTTGTACCAGTGCGACTCCGCGAGGAAGCCCTCCTCGCGTGAGCGCCTTGTCCCCGTGCCACCGGTCGAGCCACTGCTGCTCGGCGGGCACGGGGTACATCTCGAGGCCCACGAGGACCTGCCGGCCGCGCTTGTGGAGCTCCTGGATCACCCGCAGCTGCACCTCGTGGAACTCGATGTCCATGTGGCTCTCGCCCACGAACAGGAGCTTCACGCCGTCGAGGCGCGCGGCCAGCTCGGGCGGGGTGAGCGTGTCGCCCTTCGCCGTGTCGGTGATGCCGTCGAGGACGAGGGCGGCCTCGCGGTCCTTGCGGGCGGGGTCGCCGATCGGCAGGTTGAGCGCACGATCGTCGGCGTGCAGGGCGGGTCCGGCGCCGGTCAGCAGGAGGGCGGCGGCGAGCACGGGTCGCTTCATGAGGTCACCTCGAAGGGAGGACGGGGCCGCGACGGGCGCCACTCTGGAGGGTAGCAGATATATCCTGCGGGGAGAGGCACGCGGAGGACCCTTGAAGAGCCTGTTCCTGCTCGGCCTGTCTGCGATCGCGCTCGCCGTGCCGGCGGCGGAGCCGCAAGCACCTCCGGCCTTCACGATCCACGTCGTGAACGACACGTGCTCCGACTACACCTGGGGCTTCGACGAGGCGCAGACACGGCGGAACATGGCCGAGCTCGTCCGCGCTCACCTCGACGCTGATGGACCGCACGGACGGCGAGCCGGAGTGGAACCGCGACCGCTACACGATGGCGGTGACGAACGAGGCCCTGGCCTTCCTCGAGCACTACCCCGGGCGTCGGAGCGAGCTGGTGAGGCGGCTCGCGAGGGCCGCATCACCCTGAGCCCCTTCCTGGACAACACGCTCTGGGGCTGGCAGAGCGAGGAGGCGTTCCTGCGATCGCTCTACCCCGCCCGCCGGCTCGAGCGCGAGTGGGGCGTGCCGATCGACGTCGCCCACCACATCGAGCTGCCGTCGCTGCCCTGGGGTGCGGCCACCCTCCTCGCCGGCGCCGGCGTGCGCTGGCTGGCCGTGCCGTTCCTCGACTACGACACCGAGTGGGGCGGCCTCGACGTGCCGCCGCTCTTCGAGCTCGAGGGTCCCGACGGCAGCCGCGTGCGCGTCGCCTCGGACGCCTGGGCGAGCCGCCGCCACAACTACGTGCAGGGACGCGCGCTCCTCGAGGATCCGAAGCGCATCGCGGCCGAGTGGCTGCCCCGGCTTCGAGGGCGCTCGGCGCCGGCCTACCCCTCCCGCGACATCCTCGCCCTCGGCACGCACGGCGACCTCGGCCCGCAGAGCGCGGGCGAGGTCGAGCGCTTCGCCGCGGCGATCCGTGACTGGAACGCGCAGGAGAGCGCCGCCGGCGCGCCTCGTCAACGACGACCCTCGCCGGTTTCTGCCGCACGATCGACGCGGCCGAGGCGAAGCAGCCCTTCCTGCCGACGGTGCGCGGCGACTTCGGCCACTCGTGGGAGGCCTGGCCCGTGACCCTCGCCGCCCACGCCGCCGCGGCGCGGCAGGCGGAGCGCGACTTCCTGGCCGCCGAGGCGCTCGCCGCCGCTCGCCGGCGGGGAGGCCCTCGGCCGCCGCCACGCGCGAGGCGCGGGAGCGCGCGGAGTGGCTCTGGGCGATGCTCGGCGACCACGCGTGGAACGGGACGGACGACGCGAACCGCCGCGAGAACGCCTCCCTGCGCCGCGGCTGGGCCGACGACCTGATCGACGCGGCCCGCGACCTCGCCGCCCGCGCCTGGGAGGCGGCTCGGCCTCGAGGACCGCACCGACGCGGTGACGCTCTTCAACCCGACCGGCGTGCCCCGCCAGGACGTGGTGCGCTTCGCCCTTCCTCCCGAGCCGGCCCGTGCGCGAGGTCCGCGGCGCCGACGGGCGCACGCTGCCGAGCCAGCCGGTCATCGAGGACGAGCAGCCCGTCCTCTACTTCGTGCCGCCCCGGCTCGGGGCCTACGCCACCACGACGCTGGGCCTCGCTTCGGGCGGCCCGCCTCCGCCGACGCCTCTCACCGCGACGCCTACGACGCCTCGACGGTCCGTTCTACCGGCTCGCCGTCGATCCCCGGACAGGCGGCCTCGCCAGCCTCGTCCACAAGCCGACCGGCCGCGAGCTGGTGGTCCCCGGTCCGCGCACCCTCGGCCAGACGGTCTACTTCGACGGTGCCGAGGCGGCCCCGAGCGACGTGCAGAGCGACGTCGAGACCATCGGCCCGGTGCTCGCCCGTCTCCACGTCTCCTACCGGACCGGCCCCGCCGAGACCGATCTCTTCGTCACGCTCTACGCCGCGCTGGACCAGGTCGATCTCGACTACCGCGTCGTCAAGAAGCCGAGCACGGCCGAGGAGCGGCTCGTCCACGTCTTCCCGGTCGTCGACTCCCGGCGCGACCCTGCGCCTCGACACGACGGGGGCCGTGATCCGCCCGCGCCCCGCGCCCGAGGGAGACCTCGTGAAGGGCGCCAACACGCGCCGTTTCGCGATCCAGGGCTTCGTGGACGCCTCCTCTCCCGGCGGCGGGGTCACCATCGCCCCGCTGGACGCCTTCCTCTTCCGCAACGACCTCGAGCCGCTCTCGTTCGAGGCGCTCGGTGACGACCAGAACTTCAAGGAGGTCACGAAGGACCAGGGCGGCGCGACGGAGTTCCGCTTCCGCTACGCGCTCCGCGCCCACGCCGGGGACTACGACGGAAAGGACGCGTTCGCGTGGAGCCGGTCGGTCGCGATGCCGATCGAGGCGACCCGCGGCCGGATCTCGCGCCCTCCCCTGCCCGGGCCGGACGTGGATCCCGCCCGAGCCATCGTCCTCGCCCTGAAGCCCCCGGACGACCCCGCGGTCCGCGGGATCGTCGTGCGCCTACGCGAGACGGCCGGACGCTCCGGCCCGCTCGCGATCGGGACGGGGACGTGGCGGCGGGCGGTGCGCCTCGACCTCCTCGAGCGCGAGGGGGCGCCGTTGCCGATCACGGACGGCCAGCTGCACCCTCGACCTCCCGGCCCACGGCTTCGCCGCTCTCCGGCTGGAGTGACATCGCCGCCTACGCGCCCCAGGGCTCGTCGGGCTCGTCGCCAGCCAGGCGAGAGCCGGGAGCGCCCTCGTCCCCGAGCAGGAGCCGCCGCAAGCGGCGCAGGTCGTTCAGCAGGTGGCGGCATGCGAGGAGCTGCGTCTCGAGCCGCTCGAGCTTCCAGGCCACGAGCTGAAGGGCCTCCAGGCGCCGCGCGGCCCGCTCGGCCTGCGCCTCGACAAGGTCCTGGGCGACCTCGCCGCGGGCCTGTCGCACGGTCTCCAGCAGGAGGCCGACGTACTCGTGGGCGCCGTCCACGTTGTCGAACGGGGTTTCGGTCATGGGACCTAGGGCGTGACCTCCACTGTGTAGGTCTTGCACTGGTCATTGTGCAGCGCGTCGCCGTTCGCGTCCATGTCGTGCAGGCAGTTGCGCGCCTTCCACGTGCCGGCGGCGTAGACGGTGTCCCGGCGGCACCTCGCACCTGTCGTTCCCTCCGAATCGGCGATCCCGTCGCCGTCGAAGTCCATGATGAACCAGAGCTTGTCTCCGTCGGGATCGGTGGTCGCGCACATGTTGAAACGCACGGCCAGCGGGGCCGTCCCGCTGATCTTCCCGCCGACCGGGTCGGGCGTGGACTTGAAGACGGCGTGGGGAGGCTGGTTGGTGCTCGGGGGCGGGCTGGGGACCGTGCTGGGCATGGCGGTGACCGTCGTGGAGCACCGGGCGCTCTGGGTCGCGGTGGTGACGGTGAACGCGGCGGTGAAGACCCCGGCCGCGTAGGTGTGGGGCAGGTCGGGGCTCGTCCCGCTCGTGCCGTCCCCGTAGGCGACCGCGACGCTGAACGAGCCGTCCGCCCCGGACACGTTGAGCACGAAAGACACGGTGAGGGGCACCAGGCCGGTGGCGGGACGCGCCTCACACGTCGCGCTCAGGGTCGGGCCGGTGACCGTCTCCTTCTGGCAGGCTGGCCCCGCCACCGCCAGAAGCGCCACGACACACGCGACGATCGACCGCCGTGTCATCCCAGCCTCCCGCTCTTCGATTCAATGATACGCGCTTGACGCGCGGCGGAGGGCGCGGCTATCGTCCCGACCATGCCCGAGGTCAACGTCGCGCTCATCGGCTATGCGTTCATGGGCCGCGCCCACAGCAACGCGTGGCGACAGGTCTCCCGCTTCTTCTCGCCGAAGCTCACGCCCCGGCTCAAGGTCCTCTGCGGCCGCGACCGGGCCAACGTGAAGAGGGCCGCTCCGCAGCTCGGGTGGGACGAGTGGGCCACCGACTGGCGCGAGGTCGTCGCCCGCCCCGACGTCGACATCGTGGACGTGTCCACTCCCGGCGACAGCCACGCCGAGATCGCGATCGCGGCGGCGCAGGCGGGCAAGGCCATCCTGTGCGAGAAGCCGCTCGCGAACAGCGTGCGCGACGCGAAGGCCATGCTGAAGGCCGTGCGGAAGGCCGGCGTCCCCCACATGATCTGCCACAACTACCGCCGCATCCCGGCGGTGATGCTCGCCCGCGAGCTCGTGGCCTCGGGCAAGCTCGGCCGCATCTTCCACTACCGGGGGACCTACCTCCAGGACTGGCCGGTGGACCCGGAGATGCCCCTCTACTGGCGGTTTCGTAAGGAGCTGGCGGGCTCGGGCTCGCTCGGTGACATCCTCTCCCACTCGCTCGACCTCGGCCGCTTCGTCCTCGGCAGCGAGGTGACGGAGGTGGCGGGGGCCCTCGAGACGTTCGTCAAGCGGCGGCCGCTGCCGGAGGACCCGCGGAAGAAGGGGCGAGTCACGGTCGACGACGCCGCGCTCTCCCTCGTGCGTTTCGCCAACGGGGCGGTGGGCTCGATCGAGGGCACGCGCTTCGCCACCGGCCGGAAGAACTACAACCGCTTCGAGGTGAACGGCAGCCGCGGCAGCGTCGCCTTCGACCTCGAGCGCATGAACGAGCTCGAGTACTACTCGCGGGACGACGACGCCAACGAGCGGGGCTTCCGCCGGATCCTGGCCACCGAGCCCTCGCATGCCTTCTTCAAGGCGTGGTGGCCGGCCGGCCACATCATCGGCTACGAGCACACCTTCACGCACACCGTCTACGACTTCCTGGAAGCGGTCGCCACGGGCAGGCGCGTCAAGCCCGACTTCGAGGACGGCGTCCGCAACCAGCTCGTGCTCGAGGCAATAGAGAGGGCCGCCCGCACGCGGCGCTGGGTGACCGTCGCGTCGCTCTAGCCGCCGAGGTGACGCTCGGCCGCTGACAGGCAACCGGTCCGGGGTGAAGGTGACGAAGATCGCGGCCGCCCTCGTGCTGCTGGCTCTCCCCGTCCTGGCCCGGGCACAGTCCGAGGCCTTCTCTTCCGCCTACGAGGCCGCCGTCCGACGCTACGCCTCCGGCGATCGTGACGGCGCGATCGCCGGCGTGTGTGGATGGCCGGAGGGGTCGGTGCGGGCCGAGATCGCCACGTTCCGTCGGCGGGTCCGCTTCGACAACCTGTGGCCGGGGACCGCGGCCCTGATGCTCCACACCGATTGCGCTCTGCAGGCCCGTCGGGACGGAACGTCCCCGAGGCTCCACGAGTCGGCAGCGCTGGCGCTCGTGGCCTTCATGAAGGACGATCCCGCCCGGCGGGCCTTCGCCCGGACCTGGTACGAGGCGATGGCGTCGCTCGCCCTCCGCGAGAACCGCTGGGACGAGGCCCTCGCCTGGGCCGAGCGCGGGTTGCGCGACTTCCCCGACTCCGTGGAGATGCTCCTCGTCGAGAGCTCGGTCGAGGAGATCCTGGGCGTGCAGGCGGCGCCAGGAGCTGTCCGACCAGGACGCTCCCGACGTCATCGCGCGACAGGAGCGCTCGCGCCTGCTTCAGCGTCCGCGAGGCCCGCGACCACCTGGAGAGGGCCGCACGCGCGCTGCGAGCGGCAGCGGCGGTCCAGCCCTCTCTCCCGGAGCCGCACCTTCGGCTCGGCCACGTCGCGTGGCGGCTGGGCGAGACGGCCGAGGCGCGCTCGGCCCTGGAGGAGGCTCTGGCCCGGAGCCGCGACGGCGGGACGGCATACCTGGCCCACCTCTTTCTCGGCCGGCTCGACGAGGACGCCGGTCGCCTCGACGAGGCACTCCGGTCCTACGAAGCCGCCCTCGCGCTCGACCCGCGCTGCCAGTCCGCCCGGCTGGCCATCAGTCACGTCCACCTGCGGCTGGGGGACGGTGCGGGCGCCCGTCACGACGTGGAGACGGCCGTGAAGCCTGCCGGCCACCGGCCGCAGCCGGACCCGTTCTGGCTGTACCCGTGGGGCCCCTCCGTCGGCGTCGAGGACCGGCTCGAGGCGCTCCGCCGGGAGGCCTCGTCGTGAGCGTCCTCCTGCCCGCTCTGCTCGCGGCCGCGATCGGCCAGGTCCCGCGCCCGCACCCCCACCTTCACCGTCGGGGTCGAAGCCGTGTACGTGGACGTGTTCGTGACCGACGGCCAGGGTCCCGTCACCGGCCTCACCGAGGCCGACTTCGAGCTGAAGGACAACGGCGCGCGGCAGGGCGGTGGAGCTGGTGGCCGTGGAGACGCTGCCCCTCACCACGTTCCTCGTCCTCGACACGAGCGGCAGCGTGGCGGGCGAGAAGCTCCACCAGCTGCAGGCCGCGGGCCGGGCGCTGCTGCACGGCCTGCGCCCCGGCGACGAGGCGGCCCTCGTGACCTTCGACCAGGAGATCGCCGTGCGCGTTCCGCCGACGAGCGACCTGGTGCTCCTCGAGCGTGGGGTGAGTGGGATCCAGCCGGGCGGCGCGACCGCTCTCCTCGACGCGCTCTACGCGGGCACCCTGCTCGCGTCGGGCCGCGGGCGCTCGCTCCTGGTGCTGTTCACCGACGGCGAGGACAACCTGAGCTGGCTCGACGCCGCGCAGGTGCGGCGCGTCCTCCTGGAGTCGAACGTCCTGGTGCAGGCCGTGGGCATCGTGACGGCGGAGGAACGAACCGCCTACCCGGAGAGAATCCGGCCGACGCCGCCGCCGGAGGCACCGCACGTGCGAACGCTCCGCCAGCTGGCCGAGGTCACCGGCGGCCGGTTCTGGGCCGCCACCTCGCCGGACAGGCTCGCCGCCGCCTTCGTCGCCATCCTCGAGGCGATGAAGACGCGCTACGTCCTGCGCTTCGAGCCGGATCGCGGCCGGCGGGAGGGCCTCCACGACCTGGACGTCAGGCTCACCCGTCGCAAGGGCAGGGTCCTCTGCCGAAAGGCGTACTTCGTCGGCCCCGCTTCACCCTGAAGGCGGGCACCGTCCGACGACTAGGACCGCGGCTTGAGCTCCCTCACCCAGACGTTGCGGAAGCGCACCGGGTGGTTGTGGTCCTGCAGGCCGATCGGCAGCTTCTCCGGGTGCGCGGAGTAGGGTGTCCGCACCTTGTTCGTGGCCGGGCCGATGAACTCCATCGCGTGCTGGACGAGGACGCCGTTGTGGAAGACGGTGACTCGGGCGCGCTTCGTCACGCTTCCCCGCGGCGTCGAACCGCGGCGCCTCGAAGACGATGTCGTAGGCCTGCCACTCGCCCGGCGGGCGGCAGGCGTTCACGAGCGGCGGGTACTGGCCGTAGAGCGACCCCGCCTGTCCGTCCGGGTAGGTCTTGTTCCCGTAGTTGTCGAGGACCTGGATCTCGTAGCGGCCGCCGCCGAAGAAGACGCCGCTGTTGCCGCGGTCCTGGCCGTCGCCCTTCGCGGGGCTGGGCGCCATCCACTCGATGTGGAGCTGGACGTCGCCGAAGCCCTGCTTCGTCTCGATGCCGCCCGTCCCCTTGACCACCTCGAAGTACCCGTTCTCGACCTTCCAGCGGCGCGGCGGCGCCGTCCTTGCTGCTCTTCCAGGCCGCGAGGTCCTTGCCGCCGAAGAGCACGACTGCGTCCGAGGGCGGCTGGCCGGGCGTCTCCGGCGGCACGCCGGTCCCCGGGGTCGACGACGGTCGGCTGGGGCCGCGTCAGGTCGTGCTGCGCCCAGCCTTCCGGGTCGGGCGGCGCCTGGGCGAGGGCAGGGGTGGCGGCGAGGAGAAGGATGGCGGCGACTCTCATGGGCGGACCTCCTGGCGGTGCGTTATACCACCGCTCCCCGTCCTGGTCGCCGAGGATTGTCTGCCTCACGCGGGTCGGCTTCCCGCGCAGTAGACTGGCCCGCATGACGCCCCTCCGGCTGGCGGGCTTGATGCTCCTGCCCGTCGCGCTCGCGTGCACGGCCTTACGGGCTCGCAAGGCTCCGCTCCCGACTCCCCCTTCGCCGCCCGCGATCCTCGGGCTCGACGGCCTTCCCGACCCGCGGCCCGACGCCTCGTTCGGGGACGTGGTGCGGAAGCGAGTGCACGGCGTGCCACGTCCTGCCCTCGCCCGGGGACGCGCCGCGCGGGCTCTGGAAGCAGCGCCTCCAGGACATGGCGCGTTTCAGCCTCACGCGCATCGGCCTGCCGCCGGGTGGCGAGAGCGCGCTCGCGACGCTCGACCTCGGCCCCTTCGTCGGCTACTTCGAGGCTCGAGCACCGGAGACGCTGCCCTTCCCGGAGCCGTGGCCGGCGCCGGAGCCGAGCCGCTTCGCGCGGCGGCTCCTGAGCCCGCCCGGGGCCGTGCCCGTGCCGATCGTGGCGAGCACGCAGCTCTTCGACCTGGACCGCGACGGGAAGCTCGAGATCGTGGCCTGCGACATGGGCCACGGCCTGGTGCTGGTCGGCGATCCCCTCCGCCGGCCCGGGGAGCTGCGCGAGATCGCGAAGGTCCCGAACCCCGCCCACGCCGCGATGGTCGACCTCGACGGGGACGGCCTGCAACGACCTCCTGATCGCCGACATCGGCTACTTCCTGCCCGAGGACCACGAGAAGGGCAGCGTCGTCTGGCTGCGGCAGAAGAGGGACGGCACGTTCGAGAAGCGCGTCCTCGCGGAGAAGCTGCCCCGCGCCATGGACGTCGAGGCGGCCGACTTCGACGGCGACGGCGACCTCGACCTCGTGGTCGCGGCCTTCGGCCTCCACACCCGGGGCGGCATCCTGCTCCTCGAGAACCGCACGACCGACTGGAAGGAGCCGCAGCTCGTCGCGACGACGGCTCGACGACCGCGCCGGCGCCATCCACGTCCCGATCGCGGATCTCGACGGCGACGGGCGCCCCGACTTCGTCGCGCTCGTCGCGCAGCAGCACGAGACGGTCGTGGCCTTCCTCAACCGGGAGCCGGGGCCGTTCGAGAAGAAGACGGTGTTCGCCGCCCCACGCCGGCCTGGGGCTCGACCGGCATCGACCTCGTGGACTTCGACGGCGACGGCGACCTCGACGTGCTCATGACGAACGGTGCGACGCTCGACGACGCGACGGTCAAGCCGTGGCACGGCGTTCGCTGGCTGGAGAACCGCGGGGCCTTCCCCTTCGCGCCGCACGATCTCGCCGCGCTGCCGGGGGCCCACCGGGCGCGGGCCGCCGACCTCGACGGCGACGGCGATCTCGACGTGGCGGTGGCCGCCTTCCTGCCCGACCCCGAGCGCACCCGCGGCTCTCTCGCCTCCCTCGTCTGGCTGGAGCGGAAGGCCGACGGCGTCCTTCGAGCGGCACACGCTCCAGGCGGGCCAGCTCTCGCACACGACGCTCGACGTCGGCGACGTGGACGGCGACGGCGACGTCGACCTCGTCACCGGCAACTTCGTCGGCTTCACCTTCGCCCGCACCGACACCGGCTTCCGCGCCGACGGCTGGGTGGAGCTCTGGGAGAACCAGAGGCTCGGCGCGGGCGATGCTCCGCGCCCGCCGTTGTAGACTGCCCCCTCATGCGCCGGCGTCATCTCTCCCTCCTCCTCCTCCTCGCGGCGCCCCTCGCCGCGGCCCTCGGCGCTCCCCAGGCCCCGGCGCCGGCCGGCGCCGTCATCCTCGGCCTCGACGGCAAGCCCGACACGCTGCCCGACGCGGCGTTCGTCGAGACCGTCAAGCAGCAGTGCTCGAAGTGCCACGTGCCGCCGCAGCCGCAGTACCTGCCCCGCGGCATGTGGCGGCTGCGCATCCAGGAGATGGCCCAGCGCAGCCTGATGGGCACGGGCGTGACGCCCGGCGAGGAGAGCGTCCTCTGGCAGATGGACACCGCGCAGTTCGTCCGCTACTTCGAGGCGCGCGCGCCCGGTGACGCTGCCGCTGCCGGAGCCGTGGCCCGCGGGAGACGGCGGGCTGCGCTTCGCGCAGCAGCCGTGGAACCCGCCGGGCGAGGCCAAGGTCCCGGTCGTCGCCAACGTGCGCTTCTTCGACCTCGACGGCGACGGGAAGCCGGAGATCGTGGCCTGCGACATGGGCCACGGCCTCGTGATGCTGGGCGAGCCGTCGAGGAAGCCGGGCGAGCTGCGGGTGATCGCGAGCATCCCGAACCCCGACCACGCCGAGATGGTGGACCTCGACAAGGACGGGAAGCAGGACCTGCTGGTCGCCGACCTCGGCGACTTCATGCCCGGCGACCACGAGAAGGGCAGCATCGTGTGGCTGCGGCAGACCGGTCCGCTGCAGTTCGAGAAGATCGTCCTCGTGGACAAGATCGCCCGCACCGCCGACGTCCAGGCCGCCGACTTCGACGGCGACGGCGAGCTCGACCTCGTGGCGGCGGCGTTCGGCTGGCACACCGTGGGCGGCATCTTCGTCTACGAGAACCAGACGACCGACTGGAAGCAGCCCCGAAGTTCGAGGGCTACCCCGTGGACGCGCGCCCCGGCGGGATCCACGTGCCGGTCGCGGACCTCAACGAGGACGGCAAGCCGGACTTCGTGGCCCTCGTCTCGCAGCAGTACGAGCACGTGGTGGCCTTCATCAACCGCGGGGCCGGGAAGGGCTTCCGGGCGGAGACGATCTTCCGGGCCGTGGTGCCCGGTGTGGGGCTCCTCCGGCATCCAGATGGTGGACATGGACAAGGACGGGGACCTCGACCTGCTGATGACCAACGGCGACTCGCTCGACGACTTCACCGTCCGGCCCTTCCACGGCGTCCGGTGGTTCGAGAACGAGGGGAGCTACCCCTGGAAGCAGCACGATCTCGCGATCATGCCGGGCGTCCACCGCGCGCAGGCCGCCGACATGGACGGGGACGGCGACCTCGACGTCGTGGCCTGCGCCTTCCTGCCGAACGCCGAGCACCCGGCCTTCCAGCTCCTCGAGCGACAGGGCAACCTGGCGCCGTTCACCTCGCTCGGCTGGCTCGAGCAGACGAAGCCCGGCGTCTTCGTGCCCCACCCGCTCGAGCAGGGCAAGCTCACCCACACGACGCTCGACCTCGCCGACTTCGACGGCGACGGCGACGTGGACATCGTCGACCGGGAACTTCGTGGGCTTCACGTTCACGAAGACCGACACCGGCTTCAAGGCCGACGCCTCGGTCGAGCTCTGGGTCAACCAGCGGAAGCGGTAGGCGTCAGTCCCACACGCGCTCGACCCCGAAACCGTCGAGCCGGCCGTCCGCGCTGACGAGGCGGGAGTGCGTGGCCCGCGCGGCCGCGAGGACGAGCCGGTCCATCGGGTCCTTCACCCCGACGAGGCCGGCGAACTCGAGGGCCTGGTCGGCGTCCATCGCGAGCACGGCGAACCCGGCGTGGCCGGCGAGCGCTCGTAGCAGATCCTCGACGCCGATCCGAACCCGGCCACGCTCCTTCAGGAGCGCAACCTCGACGAGCGCGACGGCCGGAACGCAGCAGTGCCGGCGTCCTTCGTCGGCCGCGGCGAGCGCCCGCCGCGCGGCCGCCCCGAGCCGGCCGGGTGCCGTCAGGTGCCAGACGATGGCGTGAGTATCAGCGACCAGCTCGACCACGGCCGCGCACCGAACGGAGCACGGAAGCGGAGAGAAGGGTGCGCACCGAGCGGAAGTCTCCGTACTCCGGGACCGGCTCGCCCGTCAGAAGACCGGCGAGCGGCCCCTTGCCCGCCTGCGGCACGGACGATCCCCCTTCCTCACGCTCAAGGCCTCCTTCGATCAGACGCTCGGCCTGCTGCGACAGCGATCGACCCTCGCGCCGCGCGAGCGCCTCGAGCCGCCTCCGAGTGGGCCGAGGCACCCGGATGGTGAGCGTGGCGTCCTTCCTCATGTCTTCGAATGTATGCGCTTCGCATGACGAAGGCAAGTCGCGGTCGGCGCTCGGGCCCCGCTCAATCGGCGGCCAGGCTCAGCCCGGCCGGCTCCAGCGTCGCGCCAGGTTCTCGAGCGCGCGTATCGTCTCCACGTCGAGGGAGTAGGTCATCGCGGCGATCGGGCCCCGCGGGCGGGCGGCCGGCCCGCCTCCGGGGGAACGGCCCCGGGGCGAGAGGCCGCCTCCAGCCAGGCGAGGAGTGCGTCCACGTCGTCCTCGTCCACCGCGCGGCCGCGCGGCGGGCACATCGGGGACCGTCCGAGGGCGGCCGTCCCGCCCTCGATGATCCGTTTCCGGTCCGCCCGCGGCACCTTCGCGAGGGACTCCTGGAAGTCGGGCGGGGGCGGCTGCAGGTTGTAGGCGTTCTGGCCGTCGCCCCGACCCTGCGGCCCGTGGCAGGTGGCGCACCGCTGCCGGAACACGCGGTGCCCGCGGGCCTCCTGCGCCGAGAGCGCGTCGTCCCGGAAGGCCTCCTGCACCGCGTCCTTCGCCGGCGGCGGCACCGCCCGACACCCCGCCACGACCACCAGGGCTACGAGCCCGGACGCCCACGAACGGGTCACCGCCCTGCTCCTTTCGCCTTCCTCGCCGGCAGGCTCAGGACGTACGCCGCGAGCGCCTCCGCCTCGGGTCTCGTGAAGCCGTGGTCGGGCTCCAGCGTGCCCGGCTTCCAGCGCTCCGGCTCGAGGAGCCAGGCCACCGTCCAGCCCGGCTTGAGCCGGGCGCCGCTGCCGTTGAGATCGGGGCCGACGTAGCCGCCCTCGTTGCCCACGATGTGGCAGGCGACGCAGCCGTGACGGTCGAAGAGCCCCTTCCCCCGCGCGACCGTGGCCGCGTCTGCCGGCACCGCGCCCTCGATCGCGTCGTCCACCATGACGGTCGACAGGTACGCGGCGAGGGTCCGCGCCTCCTCGGGGGCGACGTTCAGGTGGGGCATGCGCTCCGGCAGGGCCACGCGCACGGCGTAGGGCTTCGCGATGAACCTCTCCAGGTGCTCGCGCGTCAGCTGCGAGCCGATCCGGTCGAGGACGACCGTCGAGAGCGGCATCCCGGTGGCCGTCACGTAGCCGGAGCCTCCGATCGTGTGGCAGGAGAGGCAGCGGTACCGCCGCACGAGGGCGCCGAACTCCCCCTGCGGCACGAAGGCGGAACTCACGGGGTCGCGCGTCGTGCGCGCCGGAGGCGTCTCCTTCGCGCGCAGGCTGAGGAGCGCCACCGTGACCGCGGCCGCCTCGTCCTCGGCGAAGCCGAACGTCGGCATTCGCGCCGCCTCGAGCACGCGCTCCGGGCCGCTCACCTTGGTGAAGAGCCAGTTCGGCAGGGTGGCTCGGATCCCGCGTGCGACGAGCGGCGCGGGCTCGAGGACGCGGTCGCCGATGGCGGCGAGCTTCGGCCCGATGCGGGCGAGCGCCGGGAAGCCCTCGAGCTCGTGGCAGGAGTAGCAGCCGCGCTTCTCGAAGACGGAGCGGCCCTCTTCGACGAGCGCGGGTGATGGCGGCGCGTCGTTCGTCTCGAAGCCGTCGGGCGCCTCGCCGTACTCGGACGAGAGGTAGGCCGCGAGGTCCCGCGCCTCCTCGTCGGTGAAGCGGAAGCGCGGCATGAGCGTCTTCGGCTGGAAGCGGTGCGGGTCGCGGATCCAGCTGTAGAGCCAGTCGCGCGACGCCTTGGCCCCCACGTGGGTGAGCGCGGGGCCGAGCGTCCCCCCGCGGCCGTTCACCTCGTGGCAGGTGACGCAGCGCGAGCGGCGGAAGACCTCGCCCGCCCTTCTCGGCGTCCGCCTTCGACCAGTCGGCCGGCGTCGAGGGCGAGCTTGCCGCGGCGGCTGGAGCAGGAAGGCGGCGAGCGCCTCGACGTCCTGCTCCGACAGCCGGAAGTCCCCCATCCGCGACTTCGGCAGGTAGCTCTTCGGCTTCTTCAGCCAGCCCCGCAGCCAGGCCGGCGACACCTTGAGGGCGAGGCCGTCGAGGCGCGGCGACCGCACCTCGGCCGCGTCGTGCCCCGGCACCTCGTGGCAGGCGACGCAGTTGCGGTCGGCCATGAGGGCGCGGCCCCGCGCCAGCCAGTCCGCGCCCTTCGGCCGGCGCTCCCGGTGGCACGTCGCCGCAGCGCGCCTCCATCAGCTCGCGCGAGGCCATCGGCTCCGGCCAGTACGGGATCGCGCTGGTGCGCCGCGCCGCGGTACGTCGTCGCCTCGCCCTGGCCGCCGTGGCACGACGTGCAGCCGTAGCGGTCGGGCCGGTGGGTCTCGAGCCAGCGGCCGGGGTGCGCGCGGAAGGGCTGCGGGGCGTCCCGCGCGCTCGGGCTCGGCGATCCCGAGGTGGCACGACGTGCAGCGGTCGACGCGGTCGAGGTCGGGCAGCCAGATCTGCTGCAGGCCTCGGGCGCCGTCCTCGGACCCGCCGGCCGAGGGCGCGCCGGCCTCGAGCACGGCGTACCGCGCGCCTGCCACACGCGCCACTCCGCGCGAGCCTCCTTCCACACGGCCCACACGACGGTGGCGACGAGCGACGAGCGACAGCAGGGCGAACGCCGCGAGCAGCCCGGACGAGACGCGGCGGCCGAGGCCCGGCCGCTTCACCACGGCCACACCCAGGCCCAGTTCGGGCCGCGGAAGAACGTCCCGACGATCGTCACCGCCACCACCGCGGCGGCGATCGCCGCGAAGACGGCGTTCGCGACGCGCCGCTCCGGGCGCGAACCAGACCCCGACGCCCCGCGGGTGCGCAGTCGAGGTACGGCAGGACGAGGAGCGCGAGGACGAGCGCGGTCGGGACGACGACGCCTCCGAGGATCGCTCCGTAGTGGACGAGCTCCTGCAGGCCGAGGAAGTACCAGGGCGCCTTCGCGGGGTTCGGCGTGCGGGTCGCGTCGGCGATCTCCTCGAGCGGGGCGTCGAAGAGGAGCGCGGCGGCGTGGACGAGCACCAGGACGAGGACGAGGACGAGGAGCTCGCGGAAGACGAGGTGTGGCCAGGCGGGGACCCGGCGGTGGAGCCGCCCGGGCGGCGCGCTCAGGCCGCCGTCCTTGCGCACGCGCCAGAAGTGCACCGCGACGAGGAACGGCCATCGCGAGCGGCAGGACGAGGCAGTGCAGGACGTAGAAGCGCAGGAGCGCGGCCGCCCCGATCTCGTGGCCGCCGAGCAGCAGGTAGCGCGCCTGCGGCCCCAGCACCGGGAAGTACGCCACGATGGCCGTGCCGACCGTGATCGCCCAGAAGGCCAGCTGGTCCCACGGCAGCAGGTAGCCGGTGAAGGAGAGGGCGAGGGTGAGGAGCAGCAGGAGGACGCCCACCACCCAGTTGAACTCGCGCGGCGGCTTGTAGGCGCCGGTGAAGAAGACCCGGCACAGGTGCAGGAAGACGACGGCCACCATGCCGTGCGCCGCCCAGCGGTGGGCGTTCCGGAGGAACATCCCGAACGTCACCGCGTACTCGAGGTCCTTCATGCTCCGGTAGGCCGCGTCCGGGTGGGGGACGTAGTAGAGCATCAGGGCGAGGCCGGTCACGGTGAGGACGAGGAAGAGGTAGAAGCTGACGAGGCCCAGCCCCAGCGTGTACGAGGGTCGCAGCACGTGCGACGCGGACGCGGGTCGGGTGGACGTGCAGGACGAGGCTCGAGAGCATCGCCCGCAGGCGCGCCTGCCGCGTGCGCGGCCAGCCGACGCGGAAGATCGAGCCGACGAGCCGGGTCCTCATGCCTTGAGCCGGAAGTCGGCGGCCGACCGTGCGACGGGTGTCCACGATCAGCTCGCCGCGACGCGACAGGCTCATGGCGTAGCGGGGCAGCGGCCACGCGGCCGGCCCCGTCCGCACGCGCCCGTCCTCCTCGAACGTGCTGCCGTGGCACGGACAGGCGAAGCCCTTCCCCGCCTCGTGGTTCACGTTGCAGCCGAGGTGGGTGCAGACGGCGGAGATCGCGCAGAAGCCCTCGGGCGTGTTGAAGACGAAGAGCCGCCGCTCGGCGACGAAGGTCACGCTGCCGGGCGGGAAGTCGCGCGGGGCGGCCGACCGGGAAGCGCCGCGGCGGCTCGTAGAGGACGTCCGGCACCACGGAGCGCGCGAGGGCGCCGAGGAGGCCGAGGGCGCCGGCCACGAGCCCGCTCGTCCCCGCCACGAACACGAACCGGCGGCGTGACGCTCCGCCGCTCGTCTCCCGCGGGTCGGAGACCGGGTGGCTCACTTCTCGAGCACCAGGTCGAGCTTGAGCGGCTTGCCGGCCAGCGACCTCGACGTCCTGCTCGAGGCCGTCCTTCTTCTCGTGCCAGACGACGAGCCTGTACTTGCCGGGAGGCACGTTGCGGATGAGGAAGGCGCCGGTCGCGTCGGTGACCGCGAAGTGGGGCGTGTCGACCACGACGACGTACGCGAGCATGTCCGGGTGGATGTTGCAGAGCTGGCTGTAGACGCCCGGCTTCTTGAAGACGTAGTCCTTCGTGTCGCCGGTCGGCCAGGTGCCGAGGTTGTAGCGGCCCTCGGGCGAGTAGACGTTGTGCGGCTCGGGGTCGTTGTTCAGGAAGCGGATCGCCGACCCCGTCTGGATCACCGTCACGTGCGGGAGGAACCGGAAGCCCTTCTGGTCGATCTTGGAGGGCTCGGCCGGGCGGCGCGAGCTGGAGGCCCGGCGCCTCGAGCGTCACGACCGCGTCGGCGTTCGTCTTCGCGCCCTTGACCGTGACGAGCCCGCGGACGGCCGAGGGAGCCCCCGCGGGGGCTGGCGCCGCGGGCGGCGCCGCGAGCCCGTCGCCCGCGACGAGAAGGAGGGCGGCAACAGGCGAGAGCAGCCGGGCCGCGGACGATCTACGAGGGATCCGGGGTGACACGGCTCCCCGGCCGCGATGGCCGCGCCGTGTCACTTCGAGAGCTCGAGCACCACGATCGTGTCGACCGGGTCGAGCGCCGAGGGGTCGAGGCGGAGGAGGAGCGCGTCCTTGTCGACCGTGAACCTCACCGGCTTCGCGGTACCGAAGGCCGACGCGGCCTTCACCGGCCGGGGCGGGCGCGGCAGCGAGAGCACGGCGTCCTTCCAGTCGAGGACGTGGACGAAGACGCGGTCGCCCTTCTGCGTGGTGACGCCCCACGGCCGGGGCGGCAGCGGACCGCCGCGGGTGCCGTAGATCGTCTCGCCGTTCGCCTTCAGCCAGTCCCCCACCTCGGCTAGGCGCTTCACGAACTCGGGCTGGATGGTGCCGTCCGGCCTCGGCCCGACGTTCAGGAGGAGGTTGGCGTCGTAGCCGGCCGCCTTCACCAGGAGGTGCACGATCTCCTTCGTGCTCTTGTAGCTGTCGTCGTTCTTGTTGTAGCCCCACGAGTTGTTGATCGTGTCGCACATCTCGAAGGGCAGCTCGCCGATCTCCGACTGCTCGTTGAAGCCCGTGGTGTTGTGGCCGGGGAGGTCCTTCTCGAACATCTGGAAGTCCTCGCCCGGGAACGGCTTGCGGTGGTGGTTGCTGCCCACGAGCGCCGCGGGCTGCAGGTCGTGGATGAGCTTGTAGGTCTGCCCGAGCCGCCAGTCGGCCTCGGGCTTGTCCCACCAGCCGTCGAACCAGATCCCGCCGATCTCGGCCGTAGCTCGTGAGCAGCTCGCGGAGCTGCGCGTCCATGTAGTCGAGGTAGCGGTTCCAGTCGCCCTTCTCGTCGCGCCCCGCGAAGCGGCCGGTCCGCCCGCGCGGGAAGTAGTCGGGGTGATGCCAGTCGAGCTGCGAGTGGTAGAAGAAGAGCTTGATCCCTTCCTTCCGGCACGCCTCGGCCAGCATCTTCGAGGACGTCCTTCCCGTAAGGCGTGCTCTCGACCACGTCGTAGTCGCTCACCTTCGAGTCGAACATGGCGAAGCCGTCGTGGTGCTTCGAGGTGATCGTGATGTACTTCATGCCCGCCGCCTTCGCCATCGCCACCCAGGCCGCGGGGTCGTACTTCACCGGGTTGAACGCGGGCGGCATGTCCCGCTCGTACTCGGGAACGGTGATGCGCTTCTGGTGCATCACCCACTCCCCCTCGCCGGCCACGGCGTAGACGCCCCAGTGGATGAAGAGGCCGAAGCGGGCCTCCTGGAACCAGGCGCGCGCCTTCAGGTTCTCGGGTGACGGCTGTGTAGCCCTCCTGGGCCCGCGAGACGCCGACGAGGCCGAGCAGCACGACCGCGGCGACGGCCAGCGACGACGGGAAACGCCTCATGATCCACCTCCGGGGGCAAGGCCCGGGCGACGAGCCGGCCGGATTATACGGGCCGGCGGCCCGTAAACCACTGGACCTCATGGCTCAGGGCGCCGTCTACCCGGCCGGGGCCCTCCCGCCTCCTATCGTTCGGTGAGGCCGATCTTCGCCAGCACCTCCGGAGGGCAGCCCCGCCATTCCGCCACGAACGTGTTGCCCGCGTACCTCAGGTCGTCCACTCCGATCCGGCTCGACCAGAAGCCCGAGGCGACGAGGTCGCGGAAGAGCGTGAAGAACGCCGCCCCCGCCAGCATCTCCGGCCGTGCCTTTCCGGGCCAGGCGATGTCGTCGAGGACGGCCGTCCGCTCCTCGACGGCGCCGTCCGTGAACGTCCTCCCGAAACGCTCTCGACACGCGCGGTCGAGCCACGCGAGGCCGCCCCGGACCTGCGTCTGCAGCCTCTCGCGCTCGCGGGCCTCGGCGAGCGGGTCGTCGAGGATGAAGTCGATGAACTCCGGGACGAGGGCAAGGGTGGCGCTGCCCGAGCGCTCGTCGGCCGGGATCACGACGTCCGCGAGCACACGCACGGTCGCCCACTCGTGGGCGGTGAAGAACTTCGGCGCGCTCGGTTTCCCCGACGAGGCCCTCGCCGCCTGCTTGTGGACATGCTCCTGCGCCGCCTGCAGCCGGGCGGCCGAGAGCGCCATCCCGGCGAGAAGGGGGACCGCCCCCACGCGTCGCAGCATCTCCCGCCGGGCGATCTCCTCGTCCGTGGCGCCGCCGCCTCCCGCTGCTCCCCCGGACCTTCCCGGTCCGACCGACTCGCGGCTCGTCACAGGTTCCCCCTCTTGCGCTCGTCGGCGATCCTCTCGGCCGTGCGCATGGCGAGGGCGAGGATCGTCCACGTGCAGTTCTTGTGGGCGTTGCTCACGAAGGGCCCGGCGTCGGCGACGAACAGGTTCCGTGCGTCGTGGGCCTGGCACCACTCGTTGAGGACCGACGTGCGGGGGCTGCTTCCCATGCGGGTCGTCCCCACCTCGTGGATGATCTCCCCGCCCACGGAGATCCCGTCCTCGGTCGGCGCCAGGTTTCGTGCCCGCAGGCTCCGGTTCCGCTCCACGACCTGGCCGCCCATCGCCTCGACGATCCCCGTGAACGTCGCGCGCATGTGCCGCACCTGCGCCCTCTCGTGCTCGGACCACTCCCAGTGGAAGCGCAGGACGGGGATTCCCCAGCGATCCACGACGTCGGGGTCGATCTCGCAGAAGCTCTTCTCGTTCGGGATCATCTCGCCCCGGCCAGAGAAGCCCACGAAGGCACCGTAGAAGCGCCGGTAGTCGTCCTTCAGCGCCTTGCCGTAGCCGCCGCCCTGGACCTGCTCGATGCCACCGCCGAAGCCGTAGCCGGGCATTTGGCGCCCGCCGCCGAGCTCGACGTGGTATCCCCGCGGGAAGTCGAGGTTGCGGTTGTCGAGCCACCAGGGGATGTAGACGTGCATGCCCCCGACGCCGTCGTCGTTGTGGGGTGGCAGGTCGGCGAGGGCGGGGACGAAGCCTCCCACGCTGGTGCCGACGCTGTCGGTGAGGTAGCGGCCCACGCACCCGCTCGAGTTGGCGAGGCCGTTCGGGTGGCGGCGGGAGCGCGAGTTGAGGAGGAGCCGGGCCGACTCGCACGCGCTGGCCGCCACGACCACGATGCGGGCCCGCACGTGCCGCTCCTCGCCAGTGGCGGTGTCCACGTAGGCGACGCCGGTCGCGAGGCCCTCGTCGTCGGTCGTCACTTCGCGGGCCATGGCCTCCGTCACGATTCTCAGGCGCCCAGTGGCGAGCGCCGGCGGCAGGAGGACCGACGGCGTCGAGAAGTTGGAGTGGGTCGAGCAGCCACGCCCGCACTGGCTGCAGTAGTGGCAGGCTGGCCGGTCGCCGAGGGGCCGCGTCAGGATCGACATCCGGGACGGGATGACGGGGATGCCGAGCCCCTTGCAGGCCTTCTGGATCAGGAGCTCGTAGCACCGCGGTTGCGGAGGCGGCATGAAGACGCCGTCCGGCTCGTTCTCGATCCCCTCGTTCGTCCCGAAGATCCCGACCATCTCGTCGAGGCGGTCGTAGTACGGCTTGACGTCCTCGTAGGCGATCGGCCAGTCGTCGCCGAGGCCGTCCCGGCTCCTCGCCTTGAAGTCCCAGGGGCCCATGCGGAGCGAGATCCGGCCCCAGTGGTTCGTGCGCCCCCCGAGCATGCGGCCCCGGAACCACATGAACTGGCTGCCCGGAGCCACCGTGTACGGCTCGCCCTCGATGTCCCATCCGCCGAGGCAGCCGTCGAGCTCGCCGAACGGCCGGCCGCGGTGCCCCTTGCCGCGGCGGGGCGAGTCGTAGTTCCAGGCGAACATCGCCCCGTCCCGGCCCGAGTCCCACGTCGGCCCTGCTTCGAGCATCACGACCTCGGCCCCGGCCTCGGCGAGCACCTTCGCCGCCATCCCGCCGCCGGCCCCCGAGCCGACAACGCAAACGTCCCACGTCTTCGACGGGGTCAGGACCTGCATGAGGGGAGACTATCCACGCGCCTGGACGCGGTCAACCCTGCGCGCTCCGGCTTTACACTCGGCGGATGAGGCTCGATCTGGACGAGGTCGTCGAGGTGCTCGGCCGGACTCCTGCCACCCTGCGCGCTCTCCTGGTGCCCCTGCGCGATCCGTGGGTCGCTTGCGACGAGGGGCCGGGTACGTTCAGCCCGCGCGACGTGCTCGGCCACCTGATCCTCGGCGAGGAGACCGACTGGATCCCGCGCGCGCGGATCATCCTCGAGCACGGCGAGTCCCGCCCCTTCGATCCCTTCGACCGCTTCGGCTTCCGGGAGAGCGCCGCCTCTCTCACGGTGGCCGAGCTTCTCGATCGGTTCGAGGCTCTGCGGAGCCGGAACCTCGACAATCTCGCGTCGCTCCGGCTCGGGCCCGCGGACCTGGAGCGCAAGGGACTCCACCCCGAGCTGGGCCCGGTCACGCTGGGCGAGCTGCTGGCCACGTGGATCGCGCACGACCTCGATCACGTGGCGCAGGTCGCCCGCGTCATGGCCCGGCGGTGCCGAGAGGACGTCGGCCCCTGGCGCGCGTTCCTGCGGATCCTGCAGTGAACGGCGGCCGCGCGGAGCGGGATCACTCCCAGCGGAGGGCGGCGACGGGATCGACGCGCGCGGCGCGCAGGCCGGGGCCGAGCGCGGCGGCGAGGCCGGCGAGCGCCAGCAGCACCGCCACCACGGCGTAGGTGCCGGGATCGGTGGGAGCGGTCTCGAAGAGCAGACCGCGCAGGGCCCGAGTGGCGACGAGCGCCATGCCGAGCCCGAGCGCGATCCCCGCGAGGACCTGCCCGAGCACGTCGCCGACGACGAGCCGGAGGATCCGGCCCCGGTCGGCGCCGAGCGCGACGCGGACGCCCAGCTCCGGGACGCGCTGCGTGACCGAGTACGCCGCGACTCCGTAGATCCCCAGGATCGTCAGGGCCAGGGCCGTGAGCGCGAACCCGGCGAGGACGGCGAGGCCGAACCGTCGCGGGGCGAGGTCACGGGCGAGGGCGTCGTCGAGGGCCATCACGCGGGAGATCGGCTGCTCGGGGTCCAGGCCCGTCACCTCCGCTCGCACGAGGGAGGAGAGAGAGGCGGCGCCGCCCGCGCCGCGGACGGCGACGTCGGCGAGCGACACCGGGTAGATCCCGGTCTGGGCGGCCGGAAGGTAGACCTGGGGCGTGCGCTCCGCCGCTCGTCCGTCCCGCCGCAGCGAGGCCACGACGCCCACCACCGTGACCCACGGAGCCCGGTTGCCCCGGCGAAACCGCTAGCCGAGGGCGCTCTCTCCCGCGAAGAGCACGCGCTCGAAGTCCTGGTTGACGAGCCCCACGTACGGCGCCCCTTCTCGATCGGTCTCGTCGAAGCCCCGGCCGCGCAGGATCGGGATGCCGAGCGTCCTGAAGTAGCCCCGGCTCACCGCCTGGGCATCGGTGTCGAGGGGCGGGCGGGGTGAAGCACCCGCGGCGAGCTCGGTCTCGATCCCCGTACCCCAGCCGCCCCGGAGCGGCAGGTTGTTCGCGAAGGCGACCGCTTCGACCCCGGGCCGCGCGGCGAGACGCCGCTCCAGCTCCTCGAAGAAGGCGAGGCGGCGGGCGGCGTCCGGGTACTGGGCCCGGGGCAGGTTGACTCGCGCGGCCACGACCCGGCCCGTTTCGAAACCGAGGTCCACCGCGTTGAGCCGAGCCACGCTCCGGACGACGAGCGTCGCCGCCACGAGCAGCACGAGCGCGAGGGCCACCTCCGCGGTGAGCAGGGCGCCGCGCCAGCGCAGGACGGAACGCGAGGAGTGCTGCCGCTCGCCGGTCTGCAGCGACTCGGCGGGCCGGGCCCGCGAGGCTTGCAGGGCCGGCAAGAGGCCGAAGAGCACTCCGGTCACCACCGTGACCAGGAGGGCGAAGGCGAGGACCCGCGCAGTCGAAGGCGGCGTCGGCGAGCCGCGGGGTCGAGGCGGGGGCGAGCGCCTTCAAGCCCGCGAGCAGCCAGTGCGCGACGCCGACGCCGGCCGCGCCCCCGAGCCCGGCGAGAAGCAGGCTCTCCACGAGGAGCCCGGCGGCGAGACGCCCGCGCGCCGCGCCGAGGGCCACGCAGACGGCGAGCTCGCGGCGGCGGCCGAGGGCCCGGACGATCTGGAGGTTCGCCACGTTGAGGCAGGCGATCGCGAGGACGGCTCCGACCGCGCCGAGCAGCAGCAGCAGCGAGCCCCGCACGTCCCCCACCACGTCGTCGGCCAGGGCGGCGACGTCAGCCCGGACCTCGCGGTTCGTGTCCGGGAACGCGGCGGCCAGCCGGTCCGAGACGGCACGGATCTGCGCCCGCGCCTCCTCCCTCGCCACGCCCGGCCGGAGGCGGGCCACGACCTTCACCTCGTGGTCCCCGCGGTTCGCGAGGAGCTCGGCCGGAAAGGCCGCCGGCAGGAGAACCGACACCGGGCGGGTCGAGCCGAGCGCGCCCGGCGTGACGAACCCCGGGGGAAGGACGCCCACCACCCGGCGGGGCTCGCGGTCGAGCCGGATGGTCCGCCCGACGATCGCCGGATCCGCCGCGAAGCGGCCACGCCAGAGAGCGTCCGAGAGGATCACCACGCGCTCGCCGTCTTCCCGGTCTTCCTCGCGCACGAAGGGCCGCCCGATCACCGGGCCTGCGCCCAGGACGGCGAAGAAGTCGGAGGTCACCGCCTGCCCGACCAGCGACTCGGGCCGGCCCTCGCCGCTGAGGTCCGTTTCGACGAAGCGTCCAGGCGGCCACCGACTCGAACGCGGGCACCCGGTAGTCGGCGAGGTTGGCCGGCGCCACCGAGAACCGGTCTCCACCGTTCGTCTCCCAGAGCGAGACGAGGCGCTCGGGCTCGGGATACGGCAGGGGCCGCAGGAGCACCGCGTCCACGAGGGCGAAGAGCGCCGCGTTCGCCCCGATGCCGAGAGCCAGCGTCAGCGTGGCCGCGACCGTGAAGCCGGGTGACCGTCGAGGCGCCGGGCGGCGAGCGAGGCGTCGCGCGCGAGGGCCTCGAGGCGGGGAAAGCCGAGGACGTCGCGGCTCTCCTCGCGCAGGCGGAGCGGGTTGCCGAGCCGCAGCCGGGCCGCTCCGCCGGGCGTCCTCGTCGCTCGCCCCCTCCGCTCGGGCGGCGGCCTCCCCATCTCCAGGTGGAAGCGCAGCTCCTCGTCGAGCTCGCGGTCGACGTCGGAACGGCGGAAGAGGCGGGCCAGGCGGCGCAGGACGCCGGCCAGTCGGCCGCCCGTCACGCCGTCTCCAGCACGCGCGCGATGGCGGCCACCAGCGAGCCCCAGCGATCGCGCTCGGCGTCGAAGACGCCGCCGTCCGCGGGCGGTGAGGCGGTAGATGCGCGCGCGACGGTTGTTCTCGGAGAGCCCCCACTCGGCGCTCACCTCGCCCGCCACCTCGAGGCGGTGCAGCGCCGGGTAGAGCGAGCCCTCCTCCACCCGCAGCACCTCCTCCGACACCTGCTTGATGTGCTGGGCGATGCCCCAGCCGTGGGTCGGCTCGCGCTCGAGGGTGCGCAGGATGAGCATGTCGAGGGTTCCCTGAACCAGCTCGCCGTGGGGCCTGTCCCCGGAGGTCGACCTGCGTTCGAGCCGCTCACTTCCCATAGATTCTTGATACGAAGATAGGCGGCGAGCCGGCTCCTGTCAAGCGTCTAGGGGAACACACGATCCCGATCCCGGCCGCGGCGCCGGACACGCCGGCTGGGTGGAGGTGAAGAGTACAAACGGCTCGAAAGAACGGAAGCGGCCAAGAGACGCCCGCCGCCAGGGCGGACGACCGTATCCGCCGGCCATCGCGGAGGAACAACGAGACGGACCGACCTCTTCCGGCCGGCTCTTGGGGAGGCTCTCATGGGTGCGCGAGTGCTGGGTTCCGCCGCGGCGATCCTGTCTCTCTCCCTCCTTCCATCTCCGTCGAGAGCCGGCCAGCCGCCCGCGCCGGGGACCGCGCGCACCATCTGGGCGCAGAATCCCGCTCCGGAGCGCGTTCCGGTGTTCGGCGCCGGCGTCGACGTCGTCGTGCTGGACCTCGTCGTCCGCGACCGCAAGGGGAACGTCGTCCGCGACCTGCGACCCGAGGAGGTCGAGGTCTACGAAGACGGCGTCCGCCAGCCGACCACCGAGTTCCGGACGCTCGAGCCGGTGGCGCGCGCAGGCGCCGCCGCCCCGGCGCCGTCCGGGCCGACCCCCGCCGCCAGGCCCAGCGGAGCGGCGGCCCCGACGAGGCGCCCCCACCGCGTGCGACTGGTGACGCTGCTGTTCGACCAGCTGTCGGTGGAGGGGCGGCAGCTGGCCTACCGGGCAGCCCAGGACTTCGTCGACGCCCAGGTGGACCCCGAGGCCTACGTGGCCGTCTTCCGCATCGACGGCCGGCTCAAGCTGGCCCAGAACTTCACGCGGGACGCCTCGGCCGTGAAGAGGGCGGTCGAGGCGGCGACGGTCGGGGGTGCGTCCGCCTTCTCTTCGACCGTCTCGGCGATGGGCGCACCCCTGGGCAGCTCGCGCAACAGCGGGGACCCCCTCGAGGGTGGCTACGATCCGCGGGAGCTCCGGCCCGAGCACTTCCCCGGCGATCCCCTGACGGGCACGCCGATGGACGGCGACGGCCCCGTCTCGGCGGAGCGCGGCATCGCGAACGCGACGCTCGACATCCTGCGCACCGCCGAAGACGCCGAGCGCACCCAGCGGGGGACATGGTCGATCTACGGGCTGCTGTCGGCCGTCCACGGGCAGCGGACGCTGCCCGGGCGCAAGACGCTCGTCTTCTTCTCCGAGGGGCTGCAGGTCCCGCCCTACCTCGACGACCCGTTCCGCTCGCTGGTGAGCGAGGCCAACCGCGCGAACGTCAGCATCTACGGGGTCGACGTGCGCGGCCTGGGCGTGTCCGGAAACGTCGCGGGGGCGCGGGAGCTCCTCGACCAGGCAGTGGCGGTCAGCATGAGCCAGCGCCTGGCCGGTACGAGCTCGCGCCCTGTCACCCGCGAGCAGGCCCGCGAGTTCGAGACGATCGAGACCGGGCTCCGCATGAACGCGCAGGGCACCCTCGACGACCTCTCGACCGGCACCGGGGGCTTCTTGATCGCCGAGAGCAACGACCTGAAGCGCGGGTTCCAGCGGCTGGGCGAGGACATCAGCCAGTACTACGAGGTCGCGTACTCTCCGAGCGGCCGCCGGTACGACGGCCGCTTCCGCCGGCTCGAGGTCAAGGTCAGGCGACCGGGCGCCTCCGTGCAGTCGCGGGCGGGCTACTTCGCGATCCCGCACAAGGTGGGCGAGCCGGTCTTCGGTTACGAAGGACCGCTCCTCGTCGCGCTGGCGTCGACGAAGCTTCCCCATCGCTTCGAGCACCAGGTCGGGATCTTCCGGTTCGAAACGGACGGCGTCGGCGTCCTCCACGCGCTGGCCGTCGACGCGCCGCTCGCCCGCGTGCGGTTCGCCGAGGACGGGAGGGCCGGGCGCTTCACCGGCCGGGTCTCGATCCTGGCCCTGGTGAAGGACGGGGACGGCAACATCGTGGAGAAGCTCGGCCAGGACTTCCTCCTCGAGGGCGCGCTCGCCGACCTCGCCTCGCTGCGGCAGCGCCGCGTCACCTTCCTGCGCCACTTCTCGCTGCGCCCGGGTTCCTACTCGGTCGAGACGGCGGTGCGCGACGGGATCGCCGACCGGATCGGCTGCCGGCGCGTGCCCCTCGCCGTCGCCCTGCCAGCGGCGGGCGTGGGGCTGAGCAGCGTGGTTGCGCTGGCCGGTGCGGCTCCGGCGGCGGGCGGGAGCGAGGAGCGGGACGATCCCTTCCGCGTGGGAGAGGTGAGGATGACGCCGGAGCTCGGGTCGTCCCTGCGCGCGGGGCCGGGACGGGACAAGCTCGCCCTCTACTACGTCGTCTACCCGCAGCCGGGCGCCGGAGAAACGCCCCGGATGGTCCTCGAGATCGGCCGCGACGGAAAGGTCCTCAAGCGCGGGGCGGTCCCGCTTCCCGAGGCCGACTCCAGCGGGCGGATCCAGCACGTCGCTTCCATCCCGCTGGCCTCGCTGGCGCCGGGCGAGTACACCCTGCGGCTCTCCGTCACGCAGGACGGCTCGACCGCCACCGAGCAGACGCGGGTCGAGGTCGCGACGCCCGAGGATTGAGGGACGCCGCCTGGCCGGGGCCGACTATGAAGAAACGCGCCGAGGACTGGCGGCATCGGCACGCTGGTGGCGTTTGACGGCGGCCGGGCGCGCATTCCCGGGGTGAGCGTCCTCGCTCCAGGCGAACAGCGGGCCGGTGGCGACCCGACACTCGCTCGACCGAGGTCGTCATGGCGGCGGAGATGGCGTGGGCTTTAGCGGACGGGTCCCCGGGTGGCGATGCCGAGCGATGGCTTCTCGGCCGTAGTCGACCTCGGCGAGGTAACCGTTGTGGCATCGACACGAGAGGGAGACGTTGGCGACCGAGTGGTCACCGCCCCGGCCGAACGGGTGGCGGTGGTGAAACTCGAGCCCCTGGCGCGCCGTGCAACGTCTCCCCTGTTCGTCCTCGTAGCGGCATCGGCCTCCGTCCCGCTCGTACACCGCTCGCTTCACCGCGGCCGGGATCTGGCGCGTCGTGGGGGAGGTTTCGCTCTCCGAGAGGGTCTTCCTCGGCGCCTGGGTCTGGGCGAAACGCCGAGCCTCGAGCCTCTGGAGCTTCTCGGTGACGGCTTGCTCGACGATCGCGGCCAGATCGCCGTCGGGCACCGAGGGGCGCATGAGAGCTCGCAGTCGCTCGAGCTTGTCGCAAAGCTCGGCGGAGGCGGTGAACTGGACCTTGTAGCGGGCCGCGCCGAGGGGCTCGACCACCGCGGGCCGAGAGCCCGGGAGCGCTGCCGCTCCGTACGGGCGGAGTTCGAAGCCGGCCGCCGCACCTCCGTCCAGGCGGAGTTCGGGCTCGCGCACGCCAACTCGGTCCGGACGGAGTTGGCGATCGGTTGAAGCACCTCCCTCCGACGACGTCGTCCCGTCCCGGCGGCCGGGCAGTTTCCGAATCACAGCCGGAACATCCGGACGGGGCGAAAGCTCCGCCACGAGCTCCTCGACCTGGCGCCTCGACCGATGGGCGGCCCGGTTCAGGAGAGCCTCCCGGTTCTCCACGGTCAGGTGCGGCGCCAGCTTCGCGATGGCCGTCAGGTGCAGCCGTCCTTCGGCCAGCATGGTCAGGAGGAGGGGATGCTCTCGCGAGGCGCGGGCGGCGGCGATCCGGAGGTAGGCCTCGGCCTCGGAGAGGTGGAGGACCTCGGTACAGTACGCGAACATCGAGGGCGAGGCTTCGCGGGCGTAGAGCCGGCGCGAGTCGACCTCGCCGATGTGAGCGACGAGGTCGGCCTCGTTGCGGCGGGACTGACCGAGCAGATCCGACAGGCGACGAAGCAGCTCGTCGTCGGAGAACGACGTCAGCGCGTGAGTGCGTTCCATGCCGACAATATAGGCAGGCGTCTCGCGACCTCCTGGGGTCGCGTGAGGCGCGCGCCATGCGGCGGACTCTCGCTCGAAGAGGAACGGGCCGATGGCGACGCTCGTGGCCTGTCTGCGTGCCGTACACGCGTCCTCTGGAGCAGGTCAGGGACGGCTTGCGGATGGGCTTCTGGAACCTTGTCAAGGGCAAAGTGAAGACAAGACGAAGCCAATGTCGGGCGGGGCCCGAAAGAGCGTGCCGACCACGCGATCACGGCCGAGGGCTGTGAGTGGAAACCCGTGCGCGTCCCGCCGGCCGATCTCCACCGCCTCGTGCGGGGGAGGACTCGAGCGTCTTTGAAGGGACTCGCGCCGCGGATTGGCGGCATCGGCCCTCTCGCGTTTGATGCCAACCGGGTCGGCGCGGCCGGTGAGCGACTGCTAAGATCGACCGCGGGAGGATCGGATGCGGCTGCCCTCGACGCTGCTGACTCTTACGCTGTCCACGGCCCTTCCCGTCTGGGCCGACAAGCGGCTCGACGACGCCGTCGCGAAGGCCGAGGCCGAGCTCGCCAAGGGGAAGGAAAGCGAGGCGGTCAAGATCCTCCAGAAGGCCGCCTCGCAGGCTCCGCGCGATCCAGAGCCGCCGCTCGCGCTGGCGAGGATTCTCATCCGGCTCGGAAAGCTGGACGAGGCGGCCAAAGCACTCGGGAAGGCGGGCGAGCTGGCCGGCGGCGCGCCGGCAGGCGCGCGGGCGCGGGTCCGGACGAGCCAGTCGACTCTTGCCCTGCGCGCGGGCACGGCGGGCGAAGCGCTGGCGTTCGCCCGCGAGGCCGTCCTTGCGTCGGCCGAGCCGGAGAGCCTCGCGGCCCTCGCCCGCGCGCAGGCACGGCTGGGCCTCGCGGCCGCTCGCGAGACGGCCGAGCGGGCCGTGCAAGCTCGTCCTGACTCCGCCGCAGTCCAGGTCGCCCGCGGCGACGCTCGGCTGGCGGCCCGGCTGGACGAGGAGGCCGAGGCCGCCTACCGGCGGGCCGTCCAGCTCGAGCCCGGGTCGGCCGTGGCCGGCGCCGGCCTCGCGCGGGCTCTGGCGACACAGGGCAAGGCCGCCCCCGCCCTCGAAGCCGCGCGTGCGGCCGCCCAGGCGGACCCGCATGCCGCCGAGGCCCAAGCCGCCCTCGGCCTGGCCTCTCTGGCGCAGGATCCTGACGACAAGAAGGGCGATGCCATCGTCGCCGTTCAGCAGGCTACCTTCCTGGAGCCGAAGAACGCGCTCGTGAAGCTCTCCCTGGGGCGCGTCTACGAGAGCCGGGGCCAGCTCGACGAGGCAGCCGGCGCGTACGGCCAGGCCGCCGAGCTGGACCCGTCCTGGCCCACACCGCGCGTCGCGGCCATGGGCGTCCGGCTGCGGCAGGGCGACGCCAAGGGAGCGCTCGCCGGCCTTCGCGCGCTGCCCGAGGAGCTCCGGACGTCGGGAGAGGCGGAGCTGCTGCTCGGCCGGCTCCTCGTTGGAGAGGAGGACTGGGCCGGCGCCCTGGCCGCCCTCGACATGGCGACGGCCGCCCTTCCGGGCCTGGCCGAGGCGCAGGCGCTGCGAGGCGCCGCCGCCTACAACGCCGGTGAGCTGAAGCTGGCCGCCGAAGCCTACGGCCGTGCCGTGGAGCTGGGTCCCGAGAACCTCGCCTACCTGTCGAGCTACGCGCTTCACCTCGGCTACGACGGCCGTCGTGAGGAGGCGTTGGCCCTGCTCCTCCAGGTGACGGCGCGGCCGGACGGTCAGGCGCCCGATGCCTTCATGGAGCTCGGCCGGATCTACCGCGCTTTCAAGCCGCCTCGCGTGGCGGAGGCGGTCGCGGCCTACGAGAAGGCGTCGAAGGTCGATCCCAAGAACGGCCAGGCCGCGCTGGGCGTCGCGCTGAGCTACCGGGCGGGCCGGCAGTGGGCCCGCGCGATCACGGCCTACGAGCGCGTCTCGACCGCGTACCCACGGCTCGACGGAGAGGCTGTGCTCGGCACGGCCTGGTGCTACTACCTGAGCGGCGACGACACCAGGGCCCGGTTCTACACGGGGCTCGCGGCCCGCGCCGGCGCGGACGTGGGCGCAATCCGCCAGGCCCTGTCCCGGCCCGCCGGAGCCGCGACTGCCGGAGACGAAGCCGCCGAGCTGCCCGAGCTTCTCGACCGGCTCCGATCGAAGAACGCCGGGATCCAGGCCCGCGCGGTGAAGGGCCTGCTGGAGCTCGGCCGGCCCGCCGTCCCCTCCCTGGCCGGAGCGCTCCAGAGAAAGGGCACGAGCATCGCGGTGCGAGAGCTGATCGTCGACGGCCTCGGGACTCTCGGGCCCGCCGCGCGGGAGGCGCTGCCGCAGCTCGACCGCTTGATCAAGACCGCACCGCCCAACCCCGGATCCGTACAATCGAGCGAGGAGAAAGCGCTTCGAGACCGCGAGGCGCGGCTCGCGGCGTCGGCGCAGGCGGCGAGCGAGAGGATCCGCGGCGGACAACGATGACTCGACGACCGGGACATCACCGAGGACCCGGGCGAGAGCCGCCGGCGAGCGGCCCCGCCCGCCGCCGCCACTGGGCCGCCAGGGGCGCGTCGCCGATCGACGCCAGCGTCTTCGCCGCGAGAAGCGCCGTCTCGGGCCCGGGGTTGGCGGCGTGCATCGTGTCGAGGACCCGGCCGACCTCCCGCCGCGTACGCCCCTCCATCGCGTAGACGATCGCGAGGCGCGCGTAGGCCTCCGTGTTCCCCGGGAAGGCCGCGATCTCCGCCTCGAAGGCCGCGGCGGCATCCGCGTTGCGGCCGAGACGCGCGAGGACGTCGCCCCGGGCGAAGTCCAGGCCGCGCACCGGCGCGCCGGCGGCGGCACGCGCGTCCTCGAGGACGAGAAGCGCCTGCCCCAGCTCCGCGCGGCGGGAGTGGACCTCGGCGAGCGCGAGCGCGCTGCCGGTCGCGCCGGGGTCGAGAGCTCGCGCGGCCAGCGCCTCGCTCTCGGCGGCGGCCGTGTCGTTGCCGGCGAGCGCCGCCCACGCCAGGAGCTCGTGGGCCTGGGCGGGGTTCGCGTCGAGGCCCGCGCGCGCGTGCTTCACGACGTCGTCCGTCCGTCCGAGCAGGAGGCAGACGCGCGCGAGCGCAATGCCGATCTCGCCGCTCATCGCCGGCGCGAGCGCGAGGGCGGCGCGGTACGCCTCGGCCGCCTCGCCGAACCTCTCGAGCCGCGAGAGCGCCTCGGCAAGGCCGAGCTGCACGTCGAGCTGCCGCGGGTTCTTCGCCAGCAGCCGGCGGAACGCGACGACCGCCTCGCCGTCCTTCCCCTTCGTGAGCCGGAAGGCGGCCTCGACCTCCTCGACCTCGTCGATGAAGTCGCGCGGGCTCGGAAGGGGCCCGCCGCCGGGTGTCGCCGCCGCTCCGCCGAGATAGCCGAGCGCGAGAAGCCGCTCGCGGACGGCGGGGTCGACCGGCTGCGGCGGGGCGAAGCCGGCCGGGTATCGGGCGATCTCCTCCCTCATCGCGCGCGCCGTCCGCGGCTCCGCGGACGCGAGGTCGTGGAGCTGCCGCGCGTCGCGCACGACGTCGTACAACTCGGGCCGTGGGCCGTCGATCATCTGGTACCGCTCGTCGACGAGCGAGCGCAGCTCGCTCCAGCCCAGGTGGATGCGCGGGTAGTAGGTCTCGGCGTACAGCCGGCGCGGAGCAGCGCGCTCCTCCGGGAGCGATCGGCCGTCGACACCCGGGGGCACCTTGAGGTTCAGCAGCCGCGCGAGCGTCGGCACGACGTCGACGAGGCCGACCGGAGCGTGCACGGTCGTCCCCGCCCGCTCGCCCCGCGGCAGCTTGACGAGCAGCGGCACGTGGAGCGCCCACCGGTAGAGCAGGATGCCGTGGTGCCTCTCGCCGTGCTCCATCAGGCCCTCGCCGTGATCGGAGAGGAGCACGACGATCGCGCGGTCGTAGAGGCCGTCCTGCCGCAGCCGGTCGAGGAACTGGCCGACCACCGCGTCGGCCGCCGCTATCTCGCCGTCGTACGCCGATGCGAACCGCCCGGCGAAGGAGGGTGGCGGCTCGTAGGGCGCGTGGGGCTCGTAGAGGTGGAGGAACAGGAAGGCCTTGCCGCTTCCCTGCCCCTTCCACCAGTCGAGAAGGCGCCGCGCGGTCTCGGCTCCGGGGCGCTGCACCTCGCCGAGGGCGCCCTGCCCGCCGGTGGCGATGCGGTCGTCGTAGAAGTCGAACGAGTCGCCGAGGCCGGTCGCCGCGCGCAGGACGAAGGCGGACACCGCGGCCCCCGTCGCGTAGCCGTGTGCCTTGAGGAGAGCGGCGAGCGTCGGGTGCGCGCGCGCATCGAGTCGGTAACCCAGGTTGTCGCGCACGCCGTGCCCGGTCGGGAGGAGGCCGGTGAGGACCGACACGTGCGACGGCAGCGTGAGGGGGGCGTGGGCGTACGCGTTCTCGTAGAGGATCGAGTCGCGGCGCAGCCTGTCGATCGCCGGCGTCTCGACGCCGGCGTAGCCGTACGCCGGGAGGTGGTCGGCCCGCAGCGTGTCGATCGAGACGAGGACGACCGGGGCGCCTTCGAACGTGGGTGCTCTTGAAGAGCGGCAGCCGACGGCGTAGACGGCGACGGCCGCCGCGAGGGCGAGGGACGCTGGGCGGGGCGAGCTCATGATGGGGCCCGGCCCCGGGGACGTGACCCGGGGCCGGGTCTCTCGATGATGAGGCGATTCGGCTAGAAGCGGAAGCCGACCGCCACGCGGTACTCGCGCGGGATCGGGTAGCTGCTGTTCCCGGTCGCCTCGCCGAAGCTCGGGCTCTTCGTATAGGTCGTCGGGATCCCGCTCGCGTCCACCGGCCCGTCGTCGTTCGGGCTGATCGAGATGTTCGTGCCGCCGGTGCCGGCCCCGAGCGTCTGGTCGTTGAAGACGTTGCGGACGTCGACCTTCACGTAGGGCCGGAACGAGCGGTACACGGGGATGTCGTAGGTCAGGGCCACGTCGAAGAGGTGCGCTCCCTTGAAGCTCCCCGACCCGCGCCCGCCGAAGTAGATCGTCTGCAGCGTCGGCGGCTGCGCGTAGCCCGGATCGGCCGCGGACTGGACCGCGGAGACGTCCTGGTTGTCGGCGGTGAGGCTGTACGTCAGCGCCGAGTCGTAACGCCACAGGAGGCCGAGGTTCACGTTGCCGAAGCGGCCCAGGCCCAGGTCGTAGGTCGTCCACGCCCGCACCTTGTGGCGCTGGAAGTCGTTCAGCCGCCCGACCGGGAAGTTGCGGCTCGGCACCAGGATCTCGGGAAAGTCCCCGTACGTCGAGGTGATCGCCGGCTGGTTGGGGTTCTCGCCCTCGAAGTCGCCTTCGTTCTGCAGCTGATACGTGTAGTGGCCGGCCAGGCGCCAGCGGCCGGTGAGGCGCAGGCTCGTCTGCAGCTGGAGCGCCTGGTACTCGCGCCGCGGCTCGTCGGTGTTGCTGAACTCGGTCCGATCGAGCAGCAGCGGTCCCGCGCAGCCTTCGCACTGCGACGGCGTCGTCACCTCCACCGTGCCGAGGTCGAACGTGGTGAAGCTCTCGACGATGCTCTTCAGCCGGCGGCGGGTGTAGACGAGCTTCGCGTAGCCGTCCTTGCCGATGCGCGCGCCCGCGGACAGCGTGACCTCCCGGCTGACCGGCGACGACAGGTTCGGGGCGAAGGAGATGTTCTCGCTGGGCAGGCTCGCCCCGAGGAACAGGTAGCTCGCCGGATCGAAGCCCGGGGCGAAGTCCAGCCCCTGCCCCGAAGGCCCCGCGTAGATCGCGTAGACGAGGCTCGGGTTGCCCGCGCCCTGGTTGTTCCCGAACTGGCTGAGGTTGTACGAGCCCGCGTAGTGGGAGTACGTCGCCTGCAGCGTGTAGCGCCCGTCGCCGGTCACGTCGTAGGAGGCGGCGAGCCGGGGGACGATCGTGTCGGTGTCGAGGCCCAGGATGCTCGTCGACGAGGTGTCGCTGCGGACGCGCTCGTAGCGCACGCCGAGGTTCATGGCCAGGTGGGAGCCGAGCTCCCAGCGGTCGTTGACGAAGAAGGACGAGGTCTTGACGTCGAGCTTCGCCCCGCGCTCGGGCAGCCAGTTGAGGAGCAGCCCCCCGAACGGCTCGAACACCGGGGTCAGGTTGCCCGCGCTGTCGACCACCGGGTCCCCGGCGTCGTCGGTCGCGTAGTCGGCGTAGAAGACGTAGTTGGTCGGGGACTGGGAGTTGCCGCCCTTGAAGGTGTTCCGGTAGTACTCGAAGCCGACCTTGAGGTCGTGCCGCCCCAGCGACCCGGTGGAGAGGAAGTACGACAGGTTGCCCGTGACCTGGCGGTTGTAGCGGTCCTGGGGGTCGGTGCCGTAGTCGAAGTAGGGCGCGTTGTAGTGCTGCCCCGCCGGGACCGCGGCCGAGTTGCCGAACGTGAAGATCGGCGAGCCGGTGACCACGTTCGTGTCGGTTCCGTTCGCGTCGCGGAAGGCGAGCTTCGACTGCGAGTACTGGACCTCGGCGAAGAGGTTCGGCCGCAGGACCCCGTTGTAGTTCGCGACGAACAGCGACTGCGGGTACTTGAGGACGTCGTTGGTCGACGGCGCGATGCTGAAGTCGAAGCTCGGGGCGCTGTCCTTGGTGCTGTTTTTCGTGTAGGTCGCCGACAGCGTGTGGTTCGGGGCGATCTGCCCGGTGAGCTTCCCCTGGAAGCGCTTGTCGTCGCGCTCGTCGGTGAACGGCACGCCCGAGAAGGGGAACGTGTCCTGGCGCGCCCTCTGCTCGGAGCGGCCCGCCGCGAAGAACCACAGGCGGTCCTTCACGATCGGCCCGCCGAGGGTCCCCTGGTAGACCTCGTTCAGGTTGCTCTCGCGCTTGATGTCCTTCTCCTTCTCGAACGGGGTCTGGAGGCGCCAGGAGGCGTTCGTGAAGTCCGTCCGGAAGCTGCCGGACAGCTTGTTGCCGCCCTTCTTTGTCACCGCGTTGATGGCACCGCCTCCGAAGCGGCCGTACTCGGCCGAGACACCCGCGGTCAGCACCTGCGTCTCCTCGATCGCGTCCTCGATGAACACGTCGTTCGGGGTGCCGAAGGTGCTGTCGGTGACGTCGACGCCGTCGATGAGGAACAGGTTGTCGTAGGCGAAGCCGCCGGCGATCGTGACCTGGCCGCCGTTCGGCGTGTTGTCGGTCAGCCCCGGGGCGAGCTCGGTGATCTGCGACAGGTTGCGACCGGTGGCGAGGGTGTCGATCTGCTGCGCTCCAAACGTCGCCCCCGTCTGTGTCACGCTCACCACCGACGGCGCCTCGGCGAAGACCGTCACGTTCTCCTGGACCTTGGCGAGGCCCAGAGTCGCCGACACGGACATCGTTGCCCCGAGGGCGACGCTCGCCGTCTTCTCGATGGAGGCGAAGCCCGAGAGCTCGAACGTCACCTGGTACGTGCCGGCGGGCAGGCCCTTGACGATGTAGTCGCCGTTGGCGGTGGTGGTCGTCGTTCGCTGCCCGACGAGGGCGGGCGACCGCGCCGTCACGGTCACCCCCGGCAGGGGGGCCCCGTCGCTCGACGCGACGGTTCCGGTAAGGCTCCCCGTCTGCGTGCCCTGCGCCAGCACGGGCCCGGCGGCCGCTGCCGCCAGCCACGCGCCGAGCCAGAGGCCGGCTCCGCGTGGACCGATCGCTCCCTGAATCCTCATCACATCCCTCCCTCACTGCCGCGGGACGCGAGCCGGGACGCGCGTGCGTTCGCCCGGGCGTCCAGACTCCTGGAGAGCGAGTGAGTCCCTGAAGCAGTGTGACGAGATCGCCTTCAATATCGGGGCCAGGGCCATGGACGACGCCCGCCGGCGCGGCCGCGTCCAGCCCCTTGGCCGGCGTCGGAGTCGTCCGGCTCCCGAGTCCATTCACGTGGACGGCGCCTGCGATAAGTCGTTCGACTGCGCCTCCCCACTGCGCGTCGCGCCCCTCGACGGCAACCGGCGCCCACGGCGATGGACGCGTCGCGCGTGCTCCAGGCGGTCGCTCACGCACGTTCTCTTCGGCCCGTTGGATCGGCGCGACACGGTCGGCCGGATCGCGACGCGCCGCCAGGCGCCCGTGCGATCCAGAACCCGACCAGCGAAGTGGACGTCGCCTCTCCCGCCCGGCCGGACCAAGCACCGGCGGCCGGTGTCCGTTGGCGCAACCCGCCGATGATCGATAGGATGCGGCGCGGTGTCGACCATCGAAGGAATGGCTGCCGGCCGTACGCCAATCGGGGCGAGTGGCTCGCCCCTCTCCCTCCGACGGGAAGGAGTGCGCGGTTTCGTGCTCAGGGCCGTGTTCCTGCTTTCGGGGGCGGCGGCCCTCGTCTTCGAGACTCTGTGGTTCCGCCTCACGCGCCTGGCCTTCGGCAACAGCGTGACCGCCTCTGCGATCGTCCTCGCGAGCTTCATGGCCGGCCTCGCCCTGGGAAACGCGGCCGTGGCCTGGCGCGGCCAGCGTGTGCGGAGACCGATCCTGGCCTACGCGGCGCTCGAGGTCGTCATCGGCGTCACCGGAATGGGCCTCGTTCTCGTGCTGCCGCTCGTGCCCGCCCGGCTGGCGTACCTCCTGAGCGCCGTGCCCCTGGGATCCACCACGCTCGAGGCCCTCCGGCTGGTCCTCTCCTTCGCGCTCCTCCTGCTGCCGGCAACGGCGATGGGCGCGACGCTGCCCCTGCTGGTGGCCGCCCTGTCCCGGAGCCGCGAGGACTTCGGTCCCGCCCTGGGGTCGCTCTACGGGTGGAACACGCTGGGGGCCGTGGCCGGGGCTCTCGGGGGGGAGTGGATCCTGATCGAGCGCCTGGGTGTCCAGGGAGCGGGTGGCGCGGCGGCGCTCCTCGACTTGATGGCCGCGGCCGGCGCGCTCTGGATCGGCTGGTGCCATGTGCCCGAGCCGGCGCCCGCAGTTCCCGCCCCGAAGCCAAAGGCCCACGCCCGCGCTTTGGCCCTCGGCGCCGCGGCGGCGCTGGCCGGAGCGATCCTGCTCGGGCTCGAGGTGACCTGGTTCCGTTTCCTCCAGCTCTTCAGCTTCGGCACCAGCCGCGCGTTCGCGGCCATGCTCGCGGCCGTCGTGCTGGGGATCGCCCTCGGCGGCCTCGCGGCATCGAGGTGGCTGTCTGTCCGCCCCGACGCCTACCGCTTTTCTTCGCTCGTCGCCCTGGCCGCCGGCCTCTCCGCCGCCGCGAGCTACGTCGCGTTCGAACCGGTGCTGGCCACCTTGGGCGCGGACTACACGGCGAGCCTCGGCCCGCTGCTGGCGGAATCGACGGCCCTGATGCTCCCCACCAGCTTCGCGTCCGGCCTGCTGTTCACGTTGGTCGGGCGCGCGCTGCGCGACGAGCTGGACTCGGCCAGCCGGGCCGCCGGCCTGCTCACCGTCAGCAACACGATCGGAGCCATGCTCGGGTCGATCCTGGCCGGCTTCGTGCTGCTCCCGCGGCTGGGCATGGAAGGCTCGCTCTTCTTGTTGAGCTTCGCCTACCTGGGTGTCTTCTTCGCCGCCCTGCCCGCGGCGCGGGCGGAGGGGCGGCTCTGGTCCGCGCACCGTCTGGCGTTCCTCGGCTTCTCCGCCCTGGCCGCCGTGTTCCCGTTCGGCCTCATGAAGGAGCACTACCTGGCCCGCGTGGCCAGGCGCTTCTCTCACGACGGGTCGCGAGTGGTGGCGATCCGCGAGGGACCGGCGGAGACCCTGCTCTACATGAGGAAGTACGAGCTGGGAGAGCCGCTCGCCTGCCGCCTCGTCACCAACGGCTTCTCGATGTCGGCCCAGGGGTTCCTGACCGATCGCTACATGAGCCTGTTCGCGAACTGGGCGCTCGCGGTGCGACCACAGACGCGGAGAGCCCTCCTCATCAGCTACGGCGTGGGGACCACGGCCGGAGCACTCGCCCGGGAGCCCTCCCTCGAGACGATCGACGTGGTCGACATCTCCCGGGACGTGCTCGACATGTCGGAGCTGTGCGTGCCTCCGGGCGCCGCCCACCCGCTCCGTGACCCGCGAGTCCGCGTTCACGTCGAGGACGGCCGCTTCTTCCTTCTCACGACCGGCAACCGGTACGACCTGATCACCGCCGAGCCGCCCCCGCCTCAGGCCGCGGGGGTCGAGAGCCTGTACTCGCAGGAGTACTTCCGCCTGCTGCGCTATCGGCTCCTCGACGGGGGCGTCGCCACCTACTGGGTGCCGGCGCATTCCCTGGATCCGCGCGGGATCCTGGCCGTGACCCGGGCCTTCTGTGGTGTCTTCGAGGACTGCACCCTCTGGAACGGCGGAGGGTTCAACTGGATGCTCGGGGGCACCCGCGGGGGCGGAAGCCCGATCACGGCGCAGGACTTCACGCGCCAGTGGCGCGACCCCGCCCTGCGGCGAAGCCTCTCCGACATCGGCCTCGAGCACCCCGAAGACCTGGGCGGCTTGTTCCTGGGCGACGCCGCGTTCCTCGACGGGCTGGCCCGCGGGGTGGCGCCGCTGGTGGACGACCGGCCCTACCGGCTCTCGGCGGGAGGCCCGGATGCCGTCCGGTTCCGTGAGTCGTTGATGGAGCCACGGGCCGCCCGCGCGCGCTTCGAGGCGAGCGCCTGGGTGGCGCGGGTCTGGCCCGAGGAGCTGCGCCGGGGCCAGGAAGCGGCGTTCACGAAGGTCGGCATCCTCAACGACCACGTGCTCCCGTCGTACGGGGGGCAGCCGCGGCGTCAGCTCGCCACCCTCCAGCGCGC
Organism: uncultured Acidobacteriota bacterium; assembly: GCA_963697835.1. Taxonomy (GTDB): domain Bacteria; phylum Acidobacteriota; class Vicinamibacteria; order Fen-336; family Fen-336; genus DATBSL01. The sequence continues at coordinate 291,711 of CAVOPG010000008.1, forward strand.
GCTGCTGCAGACCTCGTCCGTCTTTCTGCCGCTGGTGGTGCTGGGCAGCCAGCCGGCGGAGCAGGCGATCGCCGCCCGCGCCCGCGCCGGGGGCGCGTCCGGGGCTCACCTCGATTTCCTCGAGGCGACGGGGGCCCTGGCCGCGCGGGACTATGCCGGGGCGGCGCGCCTGCTCTCGCACGTCCTGGAGCGGGAGCCGGAATTCGCCCGCGCGGCCTCGCTGCGCGCCCTCGCGCTGTGTCTGGGTGGCGACGCCGACGGCTTTCGGGCCCAGCCGCATCCCGTGAGCGAGCCCGAGGACCCGGAGTTCTGGGCTTCCGTCGAGCCCGCCTGTCGGAGCGGACTCGGAGGCCGACGGCCGGATTCCGAGGTCAGAGCCGGGACGCCTTGAACGTGTCGCAGGACCCGGGGTCGCCGCTCTGCAGGCCCTGCCGCAGCCAGCGGACCCGCATCGCGGCCGACCCGTGCGTCCAGGACTCGGGGGTGGTCGTGCCCTCGGTCTGCTTCTGGATCATGTCGTCGCCGATCGCCGCCGCCGCGCGCAGGCCTTCCTCGACGTCGCCCGCCTCGAGGTACTGCTGGTCGAAGTGGCCGTACACGCCGGCGAAGCAGTCGGCCTGAAGCTCGAGCCGGATCGAGAGGGCGTTGGCCTGCTCCGCCGAGCGCGCCCGCTGCTGCATCGCCGTGACCTGGTCCGAGAGGCCCAGCAGGTTCTGGACGTGGTGGCCCACCTCGTGGGCGATGACGTAGGCCTGGGCGAAGTCGCCCGGCGCGCCGAAGCGCTGGGAGAGCTCGCGGAAGAAGGCGGTGTCGAGGTAGAGCTTGCGGTCGGCCGGGCAGTAGAACGGCCCGACGGCTGCGGATGCGAGCCCGCAGGCCGAGTCGACCCGCCCGTCGAAGAGGACCAGGGTCGGCTTCTGGTAGGAGTTTCCCTCCCGCGCGAAGACCTGCCCCCACGCGTCCTCGGTGCCCTTCAGCACCTGGGCTACGAAGCGCGCCTGGGGATCGTCCTTGGGGGGCTGGCCGGCGGGGACCTGTTGCTCGACCGCGGGCGGCGCCATCTGCTGGACGAGGCCGATGAGGCCGAGGAGCTTCTGGGGGTCGGCCCCGGTCAGCCAGGAGATCACGAGCACCGCGAGCAACCCGAAGCAGCCGATGCCCGCGCCGCGCCCGCCGCCGGGAAAGCGCATCCCCCGGCGGTCCTCGACGTTCTCGCTCTCCTCGCGGCCTTCCATGCGCATGGGATTCCTCCGGCCAGGCGGCGATGATACAACGGCTCAGAGACGAGATCCCTCGGGACGCGGGCAGACGGACGTCGCTCGGGGGCATGTTGACACGCCCCGCCCGGGCGGATAGCGTGCCCGACGTTCGGAGCGACTTCGTGCCCCCGAGGAGGTTGGAATGACCTCGACAAGCACTTCCTGGAACCGCCGCCGCTTCCTGGGTACCACGATCGCCGGAGGGGCCGCCCTCGCCCTCTCTCCCCGCCTCGTCCCGGCCTCGGGGGCCCTCGGCGCGAACGATCGCATCCACGTCGGCGTCGTCGGCACCGGCGGACGCGCCCGGTACCTCATGCGGCTGCTCAAGGAGCTCCCCGGTTGCGAGATGGTGGCGGTGAGCGACGTCTACGAGCCGAGGATGCTCGAGGCGGCCGAGATCGCCGGCGCCGGGGCGGCGAAGCACCCCGACTATCGCCGACTCCTCGACGACAAGGACGTCCACGCGGTCCTCGTCGGGAGCCCCGACCACTGGCACCTGAAGATGGCGACAGACGCCATCGCCGCGGGCAAGGACCTCTACCTCGAGAAGCCGGTCTCGCGCACGCTCGAGGAAGGCGACGCCCTCGTGAAGCTGGTCGAGGCGTCGAAGCAGGTCGTCCAGACCGGCACGCAGCAGAGGAGCTGGGAGCACTTCGCCCTCGGCAAGCAGATCGTCGACTCCGGCAAGCTGGGCCAGATCACGTTCGTCCACACCTACTGGCACCAGCGGATGGGCCTCGGCGGATGGCCCGACGTGGACCAGGCAAAGCTCGATTGGAAGGCCTGGCTCGGGTCGGCGCCGGACCAGCCGTGGAACCCCGAGCGCTTCTTCCGCTGGAGGCACTTCCGCGACTTCGGCGGTGGCGTCCTCACCGACCTCCTGACCCACTGGATCGACGTGGTGCACTGGTATCTCGGCGTCACCACGCCCCAGACGGCGGTCGTGACCTCCGCCAAGTACCGTATCAAGACCATGGACTGGCCCGACACCGTCACCGCGACCCTCGAGTACCCGAAGGACTTCATGGTCACGCACACGGGAACGTACGCGAGCTCCATCGACGACGGAGGGCTCGAGTTCCGCGGCGACGAAGCGACCCTCAAGATCGACCGGGAGCGGCTCCTCGTCTACGACGAGGGATCGCGCAAGGGCCAGCCGTGGCGCAACACCCCCGAGCCGGAGATGCTGGTGCGCTCCCAGGCCGACGGGACGAGCTCGCACCTCGCGAACTGGCTCGACTGCATCCGCAGCCGCAAGACCCCCAGCGCCCCGATGCGGGTGGGCGTCCTTGCCGCCCGCGCTGCCCACATCGCCAACCAGTCGCTCCTCGCGGGCTCCCGGGTTCGCTGGAACGCGGCTGCGGGCAAGGTCGAGAGGGTCTGACCCCGGTGCGCACCCGGATCGCCCTCGTCCTCCTCGTCGCCGGCCTCGCGGTCTCCCCCGGGTGCGGCAAAGCCGACGGGACGAAGGGCGGGGCCGGCAAGCCCCTCCGCATCGCTTTCGTTCCCAAGGGCACGACCCACGAGTTCTGGCGCGCGATCCACGCCGGGGCGCTGAAGGCCCAGCGCGACCTCGCCGCGAAGGGCATCCCGGTCGAGATCCTCTGGAAAGGCCCCCTCCGCGAGGACGACCGCGAGCAGCAGGTCCAGGTGGTGGAGTCGTTCGCGAGCCAGGGTGTCGACGGGATCATCCTCGCTCCCCTCGACGAGAAGGCCCTCGTGCGGCCGGTCGAGGAGGCGAAGCGGCTCGGCGTCCCGACCGTGATCGTGGACTCCGCCCTCGCCTCCGACCAGATCGTCAGCTTCGTCGCCACCGACAACGTGAAGGGCGGCGAGATGGCCGCCGACGAGCTGGGCCGTCTCCTGGGCGGCAAGGGCCGGGTCCTTCTCCTGCGCTACCAGGAGGGGTCGGCCAGCACCACCGCGCGCGAGGAGGGCTTCCTCGCGCGGCTCAAGGCGAGCTGGCCGGGCCTCCAGCTCGTCGTGGCGGACCAGTACGCGGGAGCCACGGTCGACACCGCGAAGCGCGCCTCGGAGAACCTGCTGAACCGCTTCGGCCGCGACCTGCAGGGCATCTTCGTGGTGAACGAGACCTCCACCGGCGGGATGCTGCTCGCCCTCCAGGACGCGGGGCTCGCCGGCAAGGTGAAGCTCGTGGGCTTCGACGGCACGTCCGCCCTCGTGGCCGCGATGCGCGCGGGCCAGCTCGACGGCTTCGCCCTGCAGAACCCGTTCCGCATGGCGGAGCTGGCCGTGATGACGATGGTCGACCACCTCCACGGCAAGCCGACGCCGAAGCGCATCGACACCGGCGTGATGGTGGTGACGCCCGCCAACCTCGACACACCCGAGGTGCGGCCGCTCCTCGCCCCGCCTCTCGACGCGTACCTCAAGCCCGGAGAATGACGGCCGCGCTGCGCCTCACCGGAATCGTCCACCGCTTCGGGGCCACCGTGGCGCTCGACGGGGCCTCTCTCGAGGTGCGGCCCGGCGAGGTCCACGCCCTCCTCGGCGAGAACGGGGCCGGCAAGACGACACTCCTCGGCATCCTGGGAGGCCTCCTGGTGCCGCAAGCGGGGGCCATGGAGGTGGGTGGCACCCCTTACACCCCGTCCTCTCCGAGGGACGCGCGCGACCGCGGCATCGCCCTCATCCACCAGGAGCTGTCCCTCTTCCCCCACCTCACGGTCGCCGAGAACGTCCTCATGGGTGCCGAGCCCTCGAGTCGAGGCGTCTGGGATCGAGCGGAGGCCCGGCGCCTCACCCGCGACGTGCTCGCCGAGTTCGGCCACCCCGAGATCGACCCCGAGGCTACGGTGGGCCGGCTGCCCATCGGCGCGCGGCAGGTCGTCGAGATCTGCCGCGCGCTCGCGGCGAGCGCTCGGGTCGTCCTGATGGACGAGCCGACGAGCAGCCTGCCGCGCGGCGACGTGGACCGGCTCTTCGCCACGATCGGCCGGATGTCGGCGGCGGGTGTCGCCGTCGTCTACATCAGCCACTTCCTGGAGGAGACGCGGGAGGTGGCGTCGGCATTCACCGTCCTGCGCGACGGCCGGACGGTCGGAGGAGGCGCGCTCGCCTCCGTCACCAACGACCAGCTCATCGCCCTCATGGTGGGCCGCGCCGTGGGCGGGCTCTTCCCCCGCCGCGAGGGCCGGCCTTCCGAGGACGTCGCCCTCGACGTGGCCGGCCTCGCCGCTCCCGGGCTGCACGAGGCCTCCTTCACCCTCCGTCGGGGCGAGGTGCTCGGGATCTTCGGCCTCATGGGCTCGGGGCGGACCGAGATGGTGCGGGCCCTCTTCGGGCTGGCCCGGCCGGCGACCGGTCGCGTGGGGATCGGCGCCCGCGAGCGCCCTCTCGACGCCTCGCCCGCCCGTCGCCTCGCCGACGGCCTAGGCTACCTCAGCGAGGACCGCAAGGGCGAGGGCCTCGCCCTCCCGATGTCCGTCGCCGACAACGTCACGGTCACCCGCCTCGCGTCCTGCTCCCGCCGCGGCGTCCTCGACCCGGTCCTCCAGCGCCGGCAATCGGCGGAGCGCGCGGACGAGCTCCAGGTGCGCATGCGGGACGCCGGCCAGGCCGTGCGCACGCTCTCCGGCGGGAACCAGCAGAAGGTGGCCTTCGCCCGGCTCGTCCACCAGGAAGCCGACGTCCTCCTCCTCGACGAGCCAACGCGCGGGGTGGACGTGGGGAGCAAGGCGCAGATCTACGAGGCGGTGGCTCGCGCCGCCGCGACCGGGAAGGCCGTGCTCATGGTGAGCTCGTACCTGCCGGAGCTCCTCGGCGTGTGCGACCGCCTGGCCGTGATGAGCCGCGGGCGCCTGGGGCGTGCCCGGCCCGTGGCCGACTGGACGCCGGAGACCGTGCTGGAGGCGGCGATCGGGGCATGAGGAGCGACCTGCGCCAGCGCCTGGTCAGGCTCGGCCCGTTCGCGGGCCTCCTGCTCGTGGTGGCCTTCTTCGCGATCGCGAGCGGCGCCCCCGAGCGCTACCTCTCGGCCAACAACCTCCGGGTCGTGCTCGCGCAGACGGTCATCGTCGCCATCGGGGCGATCGGCATGACCCTCGTCATCGTCGGGGGCGGGATCGACCTCTCGGTCGGCTCGACGATCGCCCTCACCGGCGTCCTCTGCGCGATCGGCTTGCGCGACGGCTGGGCCCCCGCCCTCGCCGTGCTCGCGTCGCTCCTCACCGGCGGTCTCGTCGGCCTCGTGAGCGCCCTCGCCATCACGCGCCTGCGCGTCGTGCCGTTCATCGCCACCCTCGGCATGCTCGGAGTGGCGCGCGGGACGGCCAAGTGGCTGGCCAGCCAGACGACCGTCAACGCCCCCGCCACCTGGGTCAACGAGCTCGCGGTGACCTTCCCGCCCGCGCCGTGGATGGTCTTCGCCCCCGGCGTGTGGATGGCGCTCCTCCTCGCGCTCCTCATGGCCTTCGTCCTGCGCCGGACGGTGTTCGGCCGCCGGGTGTTCGCCCTCGGCTCGAGCGAGCCGGCCGCCCGGGCCTGCGGGATCGCCATCGACCGCCTGAAGCTCGCGATCTACGGGACGGCCGGGCTCTTCTTCGGGCTCGCCGGCGTGATGCAGATGTCGCGGCTCCGGCAGGGCGACCCGACGGTCGCGGCCGGGACCGAGCTCGACGTCATCGCCGCGGTCGTCATCGGCGGCGGCAGCCTGAACGGCGGCGAAGGCAGCATCCCCGGGTCCATGGTCGGGGCCCTCGTCATGGCGTTCCTCCGCAACGGCAGCCAGCAGATGGGCTGGCCGACCTACGTGCAGGAGATCCTCATCGGCGTGATCATCGTGGTCGCGGTCGCGGTGGACCGCTGGCGCCACGCCCAAGGAGACGGCGAATGAAGCTCATCCGGTTCGGCGCACCGGGCGCGGAGAAGCCCGGCCTCATCCTCGGCGACGACGCGCGTGTGGACGCGTCGGCCTTCGGAAGCGACTGGGACGAGCGCTTCCTGGGCTCGGACGGCCTCGCCCGCCTCGCCGCCTGGGCCCGGGACCAGGCCGCGAAGGCCCCCCGTGTCCCCGACGGTGAGCGGCTCGGGTCGCCGATCGTCCGCCCTTCGAAGATCGTCTGCATCGGCCTCAACTACGCCGACCACGCCCGCGAGACCAAGGCCAAGATCCCGGACGAGCCGATCATCTTCTTCAAGGCCACGACCGCGCTCTGCGGCCCGGACGACGACCTCGTCCTCCCCCGCGGCTCGGTGAAGACCGACTGGGAGGTCGAGCTCGCGGTCGTGATCGGCCGGCGGGCGCGCTACGTCTCGCGCGACGAGGCGAAGGCGCACGTGGCCGGGTACGCGCTCCACAACGACTACTCGGAGCGGCAGGACCAGCTCGAGCGACTGGGCCAGTGGTCGAAGGGCAAGAGCCACGACACGTACGCTCCCCTCGGCCCGTTCCTCGCGACCCCCGACGAGGTCGCGGACGAGCACGAGCTTCCGATGTGGCTCAGCGTCAACGGCGTGACGCGGCAGAAGAGCAACACGAACCAGATGGTCTTCGACGTGCCGGCCCTGGTGAGCTACCTCAGCCGGTTCATGACCCTGCTGCCGGGAGACGTGATCAGCACGGGGACGCCGGCGGGAGTGGGCCTCGGCCTCGACCCGCCCGTCTTCCTGAAGGCCGGCGACGTCGTCGAGCTTGGCATCGAGGGCCTCGGGCGACAGCGGCAGCGCGTGGTTGCGCCTCGCTAAGGCTCTCGTACCCCTCGAGCAGGAGGTCGTGACGATGAAGCGCTTCGGACAGCTGATCGGCCTGCGGCCGGAGGCCCTCGAGGAGTACAAGCGGTACCACGCCGCGGTGTGGCCGGAGATCCTCGAGGCCATCCGGAAGGCGGGCATCCGCAACTACTCGATCTTCCACTTCGACGGGAAGCTCTTCGCGTACTTCGAGTACACGGGGCCGGAGGGGGAGCTCGAATCCCGCATGCGCGCCCTGGCCCAGGCGCCCCGCATGCGGGAGTGGTGGGACATCATGGACCCCCGGCAGCGGCCGGTCGAGGGCCGCGCCCCCGGGGACTGGTGGGCGAACATGGAGGAGGTCTTCCACACGGACTAGCCCCACTCGGAACCTCCAGCCTCGCGAGGTTCCGGGTGGATCTCCAGAGCCTCGAAGAAGGCTCGTCGGCAAGCCGACACACGGCGAGAATGGAGACCCACGGATGACCGATCGTTTCCGCGGCAAGGTCGTGCTCGTGACGGGCGCCGGCTCGGGCATCGGCCGGGCGACCGCCCTGGCCTTCGCCCGCGAGGGTGCTTCGGTGGCCGCCGCCGACGTCGCCCCGGCAAAGGCACGGGCGGTCGTCGCCGAAGCGGAGGCCTCCGGCGGCCGCGCCGTCGCCATTCCCTGCGACGTGTCGAAGCCCGAGGATTGCGCACGCGCGGTCCGTGACTCCGAGGCGGCGCTCGGACCGCTCGACATCCTGGTCAACAACGCCGGCATCGGCGCCTCGGGCACGGTCCTCAACACGGACGAGGCCACGTGGGACCGGCTCATGGCGGTCAACGTGAAGGGCACGTACCTGATGTCCCGGGCGGCGCTCGCCGTCATGGTCCCTCGCCGGCGCGGCGTCATCGTGAACGCCGGATCGATCGCCGGGGTCCGGGCCGTGGCCGACCGCGCCGCGTACGTCACGACCAAGTTCGCGGTCGTCGGCCTCACGCAAGGCGATGGCCCTCGACCACGTCAAGGACGGCATCCGCGTCAACGCGGTCTGCCCCGGCACGACGATGACGCCCTGGATCGACGAGCGTCTCGCGGAAGCCCCCGACCACGAGGCCGCCCTGGCCGCGCTCGTCGCCCGCCAGCCCATGGGCCGGCTGGGGACGGCGGAGGAGATGGCCGCGGCCTACCTGTTCCTCGCCTCGGACGAGTCCGCATTCACCACCGGCACGACGCTCCTCGTGGACGGCGGGTTCATGTGCTGATGGAGGCGTTCCTCGTCTCCACGTCCATCGTCGCCCTCGCCGAGATGGGCGACAAGACCCAGCTCCTCTCCTTCGTCCTCGCCGCGAAGCTCAAGCACAGGGTCCCGATCGTCCTCGGCATCCTCGTCGCCACCCTCGCCAACCACTTCCTCGCCGGCTGGATCGGTGCCTGGCTCGCCACCCTCGTCTCGCCCACGATCCTCCGATTCACGATCGCCGCGTCCTTCGTGGCCTTCGGCCTGTGGGCACTCAAGCCCGACGATCTCGAGGAGAACCAGAAGCTGCGCGGAGCCGGGGTCTTCCTGACCACCCTCATCGCCTTCTTCTTCGTGGAGATGGGCGACAAGACCCAGCTCGCCACCGTGGCCCTCGCCGCCCGCTACCAGCCCCTCTACGCCGTGGTCGCCGGCACGACGCTCGGCATGATGATCGCGAACGTGCCGGCCGTCTGGATGGGCGAGGCCCTCGCCCACCGCGTGAACATGAAGGCGATGCGCTGGGTGGCGGCCGCGCTCTTCGTCGTGCTGGGGGGCCTCACGCTCCTGGCCGGAGACGACGCCGTCCGGGTGACCCCCGCGGCGGCGTCTCCGGCCGGCGCCGCTCCGGGGCGGTGAGACGCAGCCCGCGGCCTAGCGCCGGAGAAGCGAGAACAGGAAACCCGTGGCCCGGTCGGGCACGAGGCCGCCCATCAGCCAGAGCCAGAGGAAGCCCGCGTAGAAGACCGACATCGAGACGAGCGCCACGCGCCTCCAGAGCGGCGGCCGCAAGGGCGGCGGCAGGAGCGTGGTGTTGACCCTCAGGATGTGGACCGCGGCCAGCGCCATGACGAACCCGGCCACGTTGGCGGCCAGCTGCAGGAGGACGATCGGCTGGGTGAGCGTGAGAGCGAAGCTCCCCCAGAGAACCGCGGCGGCGAGAACCGTGTAGTAGACCCGCCGGACGTCGGTGAGCGCCCGTACCCTCCGGCTCGCGCCCCAGAGGATGTCGGTCACGGCGCGGACGGTGGCCTCCAGGATGTCGATCTGCACCTTGAAGAGGATCCACGCGCTCATCACCGCGACCACGATCGGGAGCGACGGGCCCGCCCGCGCGGCCAGCGCTCGCGCGAGCTCCGAAGCGATGTTCACCCCCCGGAGGTCGGTGCCCCGGGGGATCAGGGACGTGTAGAGGATGCCGGGCAGCGCCATCCCGAGAAGGGCGCCGACGTAGAAGATGCCCCACTGGTCGGCGCGGACGATCCGCCACCACCCCCTCCAGCTCTCGAGGGCCTCCCGGGTAGGCTCGAACACGCTGCCGGTGTGGGCGAGGCGCACCTCCTGCCCTCCCACCATGGTCGGGATGTAGCCGACGACGGAGCCCATGCCGTAGCCCTTGTCGCGCGTCCAGTTCGAGAGGGTCAGGTTCGTGACGCCCCCGCAGCCGGAGAACGCCGCGAACGCCCCCACGAGGAACCAGTCGGCGCCGTGGGGCACGAAGCGGAAGCCCCCGGAGGCGGTGTCGAACCCCAGGAAGCCCACGGCGGCCGCCCACCAGTTCGCGGGCCCGGCGAAGGCGAGGCAGAGCGCGGTCAGGACGAGGAAGACCCCCGACACCATCACCCAGTTCAGGATCTCCAGCGTGTGCTCGATCCGCCTCCCTCCGAACAGCAGCACGAGCACGCACACCCCGAACGCCGCGAGGGCGACGAGGTAGACGGCCCCGCCCTCGTCGGCCCGCGCCGCCCGGCCCGCGGCGAGGAAGAAGAAGGCCCCCGCCGACGCCCCCGCCCAGGCCGGCCAGCCGTTCTGGAGGAAGTAGAGCCCGGCGTAGACCCAGCCCCAGAACGTGGCGTGCGGACGCGTGCGCATGAAGCCGGTGATGGCCGGCTCGCCCGTGTAGAGCGTGTACCGCACGAGCTCGGTGTTGAAGAGGGCCTGGAAGCCGGCGGAGACCAGCGTGACCCAGAGCAGCGACAGGCCGTAGCGCACGAAGACCGAGGGGCCGATGAGCCATTCGCCGGAGCCGATGGCCGCCCCGAGGACGATCGCGCCGGGGCCGACGACCTTGAGGACCCGGAGCCCGCGGGTGTCCGGCGGCGTGGGCAGCGCGGCGCGCCCCCAGGGGTCGAGGCCGGACCGGGTCTCCCGCGCGACGGGCGCGCTCACTCCGGCCGCCTCAGCCCCGCTCCCCTCACGGCTCTAGCTTCGGTAGACCTGGCGGCCGTGGCCCTGCACCGGGATGCCCTGCGCCTTCAGGACGACGCTCTGCAGCGCGTGCATGCACGCCGCGGCCTCGTCGATCCTCCGCGTGAACGCGATCGACCCCGCCAGGATGGGCTTCAGGCGCTCCTTGTCCTGGATGCGCGCCTTCGGGTACTCGTGCTCGACCACGAGATGGGTGTTGGCCACGTCCAGCTTCAGCAGCTCGCGCGCCGCCAGCTGGTGGTCGAGCCAGTCCACCGTCCGGTTCTGCAGGTAGGCGAGCGGGTCGTGCCTCGCCGTCCCCGGCAGCTCGTGCTCGCAGAGGACGACCTGCTTCTTCCAGGCGTTCAGCTGGTCGGCCGCCTTCGGCGAGGGCTTGCCCTTCTTCCAGTCCCCGCGCTCGACGGTCTGGCCGCCGTAGCCCCAGGCCGCGACGCCCTTCGCGTCGATCACCTGGCCCTTCACGTGGAAGCCGCCGATCAGGAAGTTGTAGCCCTCGTCCTTCAGGTACTGGAAGATCGACCGCGTGTCCTGGCCCATCAGGATCGCGTGCGACGGGTCGTAGTGGATGCGGAAGCTGTCGCCCACCCCGTGCTTCTCGCAGATCCGGTGGAGCGCGATCCAGGTGCCCGGCGTGTAGGCGATGTTGTTGTGCCAGTTGTCCTTCGTCGTCCAGCCCGGCATCGGGCACTGCTCGACGCGGTAGACGAGCCGCCGCTCCTTCGCGTACTTCAGCAGCGGGACGAAGGTCTTCTCGAAGTCGAGCAGGTTCTCGTCCATCGAGTGGTCCTGGTTGCGGCCCACGAAGCCGCACACCGCGTCCACTCCGAGGAGGACCGCGGCGTCCATGACCCGCCGCATGAAGTCGTGCTTCTTCCTCCGGATCTTCGGGTCCTCGTGGAGCATGTTGTCGAAGTAGCCGACGTCGCTGAGGCCGATGGCGTGGGCCTTCATGGCCGCCTTCACCCGCTTCGCCCGCTCGCGGTCGAAGGGCTTGCGCAGGTCGAGCGTGTTCGCCACCGGGTCGAGCATGGCCTCCGCCGGCACGTCGGCCCGCGAGGGGTGGAGCGCGGCCGACAGCTGGATGTGGTCGGCCCCGATCTCGCGGGCGAACGCCACCCACTCCTCGATCGCGAGGTCGGGGTCGGGGTCGCGCTTCTCGCGGGGGGTGAGCTCCTGCAGGGCGGCGGTGAGCACGCCGATCTTCATGAACTTCGGCTCGAACGTGGCGACGGGCATGGGCTCCTCCAGTGGACGGTCGATCCGGACGATACGTCCGGCCGCGAATGCGCGTCAACAGCGTTTCATCCCTCTGTCATCCCGAGAGACTCCCGTCTGCCCGGTCTCGAGGGATCCGCCGAGATTGCGGACCCCTCGTCGCATTGCATGACCGTGCTCCTCGGGGTGACATGGTGCTCGCTCGAGGCGACCGGCGCTCCGGCGGGGTGACATGGTCCTCGCTCGAGGCGACCGGCGCTCCAGCGGACGAGGTCATCGCCTCGTTGTCAGCAGGGTGACGCTCTCTCCCGGCAGGGTGAGGGTGAGGGTGCCGCCCCCGGCGAGCGGCGAGAGCTCATGGTCGGACCCGGCGGCGCTCGAGCGGACCTGCCGGTAGGAGCCGGCGGGGAGGCCGCTCACCGCCACCGGCTGGTCCGAGGCGCCGCCGTTCACGAGGTACAAGACGAAGTCGCCTTCGTCGCGAGCGCCGAGCGAGTGGAGGAGGCCCCGATCGCCCGCGGTTTCGATCACCTGCGACCCCGCCGGGATCTGCTGCTGCATCTGGCGGACGACCTGCCAGGCGGGATAGCCGGTCGCGCCGTCGCCCAGCATGTAGTCGCGGCCCAGCATCTGCCAGTAGTGCAGCGTCGACGCGCCCGTCAGCTTCAGGACGCGCACGTAGATCGTCGCGAGGCGGAGGGCGTTCGTCCAGGTCGGGAACTGGTCCGGCCGCTGCCACAGCTGGGCGTCCCAGCCCCCTTCCGTGGTCCGGGTCGGCAGGCCGGTCGAGCGGCCGAAGTCGTAGAGTCCGGTCAGGCTCGAGTCGGAAGCGCTCGAGTCCCACGAGTGGAAGGCGAAGACGCCGAGGTAGGGCCGGGCCGCCGCGCTCTCCCAGATGGGGCGGGCGTAGCTCACGCAGCCCGCCATGTTCGAGCAGTCGCCGAGCAGCCACTTCGTCCGCAGCCCCCGCGCGGCCAGGCGCGAGGCCACGTCGGCGATCAGACCCGCGTGTTCCGACGAGCTGAGCGCGACATTCACCCCGATGTCGGCCTCGTTGAAGGACACGTTGGCGATCTCGGCCCCGTAGGCGTCCCGAGCGGTACGCAGCCACTCCCCCATCGATTCCGCCAGCTCGGGGTAGATCTCCGGCGGGATCTTCCGGGTCCGCTCCGAGCCCGGGTTCGTGACCATCCACGCGGGCAGGTCCCAGATCGAGGCCGTGAGCTCGATTCCGCGCGCCGCCGCCTCCTGAGCCAGCAGGAAGGTCCCGTGGTTGTAGCCGTCGTCCCGGAAGCCGCCGGCCGCGGCCCGGTTCGGGTCGCCGTCGTCGTTCTGTGGCTCCCAGCCCTCGAGCGCCATGCGCAGGCGGATGTGCCGGGGCCGGATCCCGTCGAGGTTGAAGCGACCTATGGGGTCGAGCCCCGCCGTCACCTGGGCAAAGGTGTGGATGAAGTTCCCCCCGCCCACGTCCTCGATCGTCTGGCGCGTGCGAGAGGGGTCGACCGCGATCGCGATCTCGGCGGCGGGCGGCGGCGTAGCGGGCGTCGGCCCGGCGGGACTCGAGCCTCCGCTGCCACAGCCGGCGAGCAGCGCCGCGAGCAGCACACCCATCCGCTTCACCTCCGCAACCTCAACCATCCCGGACCGCCCCTCGCGGCTTCGCGATCTTCATCAGGGCGTAGACCGCCAGGCCGGCGACGAGCAGCACCGCTCCCCACACCGTGGCGTCCCTTCCCGCGCCGGCGATGGCCCAGAGCGAGTAGAGAGCACCGAGAGAGCCGGCCACGGCGAGCCACGGGGTGCCCGGCCTCGCGCCCGCGAGCTGCCCCCGCTTCATGAGCACGAGCAAGGCCAGCGAGCACACCAGGTAGGCGACCAGGCAGGCAGAGGTCGAGAGCAGGATCATCAGCGTGAAGACCCGCACCATGCTCGCGTGGAAGTTCATGAGCACGAGCAGCGTCACGAGCACGCTCGTCGAGACGAGGGCGAAGACCGGGGTGTGCCGCCCCGACTCGCGGGCGAAGACACGCGGGAAGACACCATCCCGCGCCATCGCGTAGGGCAGCTCGCCCTGGAGCAGGATCCAGCCGTTCAACGCGCCGTACCCGCTGATGGCCGCGAACACCGCCACGAGCGTCGCCGCCCCCTCACCCCAGATGACGCGGGCGGCATCCGCGAAGGGCGCGTTCGAAGCGGCGAGCCGAGCGGCGGGGACGACGAGCAGAACGAGGCTGCAGGCCACGGAGCAGAAGACGGCGGTGACGACGGTGCCGATCATCGTGGCGCGAGGGATCGTCCGCCCCGGGTCCTCCACCTTGTCGGCGGGCACCGTGGCGGACTCGAGGCCCAGCATCGCCCAGAGCGTGAGCGTGGCGGCCGCCGTCGTGCCGTCGAGCGTGAGGGGCACCTCCGCGAACGACGCGACGACCTCGCCCCGGACGTAGAACGCGCCCACGATTGCCAACACCAGCAGCGGCAGGAGCTTCAGCACCGTCGTGACCGCCTGGACCCAGCCCGCGGCGCGGACCCCGTGGCAGTTCACGAGAGTCAGGAACCACAGGACGGCGATCGTCACCATCGCCGAGGCCCCGGGCACTCGTGCGATCCAGGGCGCCAGGGCGCTCGTGTAGCTGACCGCCCCCGTCGCGATTGCCGCGTTGCCCACCCACACCGAGACCCAGTATCCCCAGGCCACGACGAAGCCCGCCAGCTCTCCGAAGGCCGCGCGCGTGTAGACGTAGGGCCCGCCGTCCTTCGGGAAGGCGCGACTCAGTGCCGCGAACACGGTGGCGAGCAGAAGGGCCCCGGCCGCGGTGAACAGCCACGCCACCAGGCTGTTCGCGCCCGTACGGCGCGAGCGAGGCGGGCAGGAGGTAGACACCGGACCCGATGATGTTGCCCACCACCAGGGCCGTCGCCATCCAGAAGCCCAGCTTCTGGACCTTCGGCTCGCTCACGAGACCCGCTCGAGCCCCAGCGCCAGCCCCTGCCCCACTCCGACGCACAGGCTGACGAGCGCGCGCCGCGCGCCGCGCCGCCGCATCTCGAGGAGGGCGGTCGTGCAGAGCCGGGCGCCGCTGGCGCCGAGAGGATGCCCGAGGGCGATCGCGCCACCGTTCGGGTTCACGAGCTCCGCGTCGTCGGGAAGGCCGAGCGCCCGCGTGCAGGCCAGCACCTGCGCGGCGAACGCCTCGTTGATCTCGACGACGTCGTAGTCGGCGAGAGCCCGCCCCTCCCTCGCCAGGAGCTTCCGGATCGCGGGCACCGGACCGAGGCCCATGGTGCGCGGGGCGACGCCAGCGCTCGCCATGCCCGTGACACGGGCCAGCGGCTCGAGACCGAAGCGGGAGGCCGCGGCCTCCGAGGCCAGGAGCAGCGCCCCCGCCCCGTCGTTGATGCCGGAGGCGTTGCCGGCGGTGATCGTCGTCCCGGGTCCGAGCAGGGGCTCGAGCCGAGCGAGGTCGTCGAGCGTCGTCTCGGGCCGCGGGTGCTCGTCCCTGTCCACGATGCGGGTGTCCTTGCCCGCCTTCGCCGGCACCGGCACGATCTCTTCTGCCAGCCAGCCCTTCGCCCGTGCCCGCTCGGCGCGCATCTGGCTCCGCAGCGCGTACGCATCCTGGTCCGCGCGAGCGACGCCTTTCTCGCGGGCCAGGTTCTCCGCCGTCCGGGTCATGGAGTCGATGCCGTGCTTCGCCTCCATCGCCGGGTTGACGAGGCGCCAGCCGAGCGTCGTGTCCTCGAGCTTCTGGTCCCGGCCGAAGGCCGTGGCGGCCTTCGCCAGGACGTAGGGCGACCGGGACATGCTCTCGACGCCGCCGGCCAGGACCAGCTCCGCCTCCCCGAGCCGGATCGCGCGGGCCGCCTGGCCCACCGCCTCGAGTCCCGACGCGCACAGCCGATTGACCGTGACGCCCGGCACCGAGTCCGGCAGGCCGGCGAGGAGCGCGGCCATGCGCGCGACGTTCCGGTTGTCCTCGCCGGCCTGGTTCGCGCAGCCGAGGACCACCTCGTCGAGCGCCGCCCAGTCCACCCGGGGGAGACGCTCCATGAGCGCGGTGATCGGAACCGTCGCGAGGTCGTCGGTCCGCACGGGAGCGAGGGCGCCGCCGTGGCGGCCGAACGGCGTCCGGACGGCGGCGCAGACGAGAGCGTCTCCCATGGTCGGGAGACGGTAGGCTCGCCGGACGGGCGAGTCAAGCCGCGCCGCGCGTTGACAAGACCCGCTCGCCGGGAATCCAATGACCTGCGCCCACCATGACCCCCGAGCGCCAGAGCGTCCTCCACAGCTGGTGCGTTCAGGCCGACTGGAACGCGCCCACCGTCACCGGCGGCGAGGGGGCCTTCTTCTGGGACGAGCACGGCCGGCGCTACCTCGACATGAGCAGCCTGGCCGAGTGCATGAACCTCGGCCACCAGCACCCGGCCGTGGTCCGGGCCATCCGCGAGCAGGCCGAGAGACTCTGCTTCGTGACCGCCGCCTGGGGCGCCGAGCCGCGGGCGCGTCTCGCCGAGCGCCTCCTCGAGAAGTCGGGCTTCGAGGGCGGACGCGTCTTCTTCACGCTCGGCGGGGCGGACGCCAACGAGCACGCCGTCAAGTTCGCGCGACAGGCGAGCGGCAAGCCGCGTGGATGGATCCTCACGCGCGACCGCTCGTACCACGGCGCGAGCTACGCCGCGATGGCCCTCTCCGGCGACGCGCGGGTGAGCCCCCAGGTCGACCCGCAGCGACTTCCACGTCGAGCACGTGCCCCCTCCCTACGCGTACCGCTGCCCGTTCGGATCGACGTCGGACGCGCAGTGCGCCGAGAGGAGCGCGCGGCACCGTCGGCCAGGCGATCGACGCGCGCGGCGCCGGCCAGGTGGCCGCGGTCCTCATGGAGCCGAACGCGGGAACCAACGGCATCGTCGCCCCGGACGGCTACTGGCCGCGGCTCCGCGAGGAGACGCGCCAGCGCGGCGTCTACCTGATCGCCGACGAGGTGATGAGCGGCTTCGGGCGCTGCGGCGAGTGGTTCGCCTGGCAGCGCCACGGCGAAGCGGGCCGCCCCGACCTCATGACCCTCGCCAAGGGCCTGACCGGCGCACACCTTCCCCTCGGCGCCGTGGTCCTCTCGCGAGAGGTGGCGGCGCCGCCTCGAGCAGCGAGCGGCTCCAGACCGGCCTCACCTACTGCGGGCATCCCCTGTCGTGCGCCGCCGGCCTCGCCGCTCTCCAGGCCTACGAGGACGAGGGCCTCGTCGAGCGCTCCCGGTCCCTCGGCGCGCGTATGCTCGTCGCGCTCCACGCGATGCAGGAGCGGCTACCGGTCATCGGCGACGTGCGCGGCGGGCACGGGCTCTTCGCGGTGCTCGAGCTGGTGAAGGACCGAACGACGCGGGAGCCCGTCTCGCCCGTGGCCGCAGACCCACCCGTCCCTCGAGGCTCTCGTGAAGCGGGGGCGCGACGAGGGCGTCTCGTTCGCCGTCCGCGGCAACCTCGTGCTCCTCGCTCCGCCGCTCGTCATCCGAGAGCCGGATCTCTGGGACGCGCTCGCGCTCCTGGAGCGCCTCCTCGTCGTCCCTGGAGTGGTCATGACCTTCAAGCTGACGTACTCCACGATGTTCGATCCCGCCCGAGGAGATGCACGCCCGCTTCGAGGCGGCGCTGGCAGAGGTGCGTTCCGGCCTCGGCGCCACTCACGCGATGCACCTCGACGGGCCGGGACGTCGCCGCGGCGCGGACGTACGAGAAGCGGAGCCCCGTGGACCGGCGGCTGGTGCTCGGCCGTTTCCCCCTGGGCGAGGCGGGCGACGTGGACCGCGCGATGGCCGCGGCGAAGAGCGCCTTCCCCGGCTGGCGGGCGAAGGCACCCGCCGAGCGTGTGCGCCTCGCGAAGCGCGTCGCCGCGCTCCTCGAGGAGCGGGTCTACGCGATCGGCGCCGCTCTCGCCGCTCGAGGTCGGCAAGAACCGCATGGAGGCGCTCGGCGAGACGCAGGAGACGGCCGACTTCTTCTCCGGCTACGCCGCCGAGTACGAGCGCCACGGCGCCTACGACGAGGTCCTCCCCGACGATCCGCTCACCGGCTACCGCTCGCAGCAACCGCAGCGTCCTGAAGCCCTACGGCGTGTGGGTCGTGATCACGCCGTTCAACTTCCCCCTGGCCCTGGCCGGCGGACCGGTCGCCGCGGCGCTCGTGACCGGCAACACCGTCGTCCTCAAGGGTGCGACCGACACGCCCTGGGCGGGGCGCCTCCTCGCGGACTGCATCCGCGACGCAGGCCTCCCGCCGGGCGTCTTCAACTACGTGACGGGCCGGGGCAGCGTCGTGGGCGAGGCGCTCGATCGAGCCACCCCGATCTCGCCGGCCTGACCTTCACCGGCTCCTACGACGTGGGCATGAGCCTCTATCGCAAGATGGCTGCGGGCGTCCATCCCCGCCCCTGCATCACCGAGATGGGCGGCAAGAACGCCTGCGTCGTCACCGCGCACGGCGACCTCGAGCGGGCGGCCACGGGCATCGTCCGCTCCGCCTTCGGCCTCACCGGCCAGAAGTGCTCCGCCCTGTCGCGCGTGTACGTCGAGGAGGCCGCTTGCCGACGCGCTCCTCGCGAAGGTGATCGAGAAGACGCGCGCCATCCGGGTGGGCGACCCCTGCCTTCGCGAGAACTGGATGGGGCCGGTCGTCAACGAAGCGGCGGCGGACGCCTACGTCCGGTACTGCGACCAGCTCCGGAAGGGCGGCGCCCGGATCCTCGTCGGAGGGGCTCGCTTGACCGACGGCGACCTCGCCCACGGCCACTTCGTGGCCCCGACCGTCGCCGAGGCTCCGGCCGATCATCCGCTCTTCCGCGAGGAGATGTTCCAGCCCATCCTGATGGTGGCGCGGGTGAAGGACGTGCGGGACGGCGTGGCGCGGGCCAACGACAGCGCCCTCGGCCTCACCGCGGGTTGCTACGGCAACGACGAGGAGGTGCGGTATTTCCTCGACCACATCGAGGCCGGGGTCACCTACGCGAACCGGCCCCAGGGAGCGACGACCGGCGCCTGGCCCGGCTACCAGCCCTTCGGCGGCTGGAAGGGCTCGGGCTCCACCGGCAAGGCGATCGGCTCCTTCTACTACCTGCCCCTGTACCTGCGCGAGCAGTCGCAGACCGTGGTCGAGTGAAAGGAAGCCATGAAGACCCCCCACGTCCGGACGGAGCTGCCGGGCCCGAAGGCGCGGGCCATCCTGGACCGGGACGCTCCGGTCACGTCGCCCTCCTACCCGCGCGACTGCCCCTTCGTCATCTCGCACGGCAGGGGCGTCGAGGTGTGGGACGTCGACGGCAACCGCTTCCTCGACTTCGCCGCCGGCATCGCCGTCTGCGCCACCGGCCACGCTCACCCGCAGGTGGTGAAGGCCGTCAAGGACGCGGCCGACAAGTTCCTCCACATCAGCTCCGACTACTGGCACGAGGGCTCGGTGCGTCTCGCCGAGCGGCTCGACGAGCTCGCCCCGATGAGGGAGCCCGTGATGAGCTTCCTCGCCCAGTCGGGCACCGAGAGCGTCGAGGGAGCCCTCAAGCTGGCCCGCTACGTCACGGGGCGGCCGCGCTTCATCGGCTTCCTCGGCGGCTTTCACGGCCGGACCATGGGCTCGCTCGCCTTCACCTCGAGCAAGCACACCCAGCAGAAGGGCTTCTTCCCCGCCATGCCGGGCGTCACCCACGTGCCCTACCCGAACCCCTACCGGCCCCTCTTCGCCGGAGCCGACCAGGGAAGGGCGGTCCTCGACTACATCGAGCACGTGCTCTTCCCGGGCAGCGTGCCGCCGAGCGAGGTCGCCGCGATCCTCGTCGAGCCCATCCAGGGCGAGGGAGGCTATCTCGTGCCCCCGGACGGCTTCCTGTCCGGCCTCCGCGACCTCTGCGACCGGCACGGCATCCTGCTCATCCTCGACGAGGTGCAGGCCGGTGTCGGCCGCACCGGGAAGATGTTCGCGTGCCAGCATTGGGGCGTGGCTCCCGACATCATGACGCTCGCCAAGGGCCTCGGTTCGGGCCTCCCCATCGGGGCGGTCGTCGCGAAGAAGCGAATCATGGAGAAGTGGACGCCGGGCGCGCACGGCAACACGTTCGGCGGCAACCCCCTCTGCTGCGCCGCCGCCCTCGTCACGCTCGAGCTCGTCGAGCGGGAGTATGCCGCCAACGCGGCGGCGGTGGGCGAGCACTTCGGGGCGCGCCTGCGCGAGCTGCAGGCGCGGCACGACGTCGTCGGAGAGGTGCGGGGCAAGGGGCTCATGATCGGCATGGAGCTGGTGAAGGACCGGGCCTCGCGCGCCCCGGCGAAGGATCTGTGCGACGCGGTCATCCACCGCGCGTTCCAGAACGGGCTGATCCTGCTCTCGTGCGGGACGAGCACCGTGCGCTTCATGCCGCCCCTCCTGGTGACGAAGAGCGACGTGGACGAGGCGGTCACCCTGCTGGAGGCGAGCCTCGTGGAAGCCAGGGCCGGCGCCACCGGCCACTGAGCCCGCCGTGGCCGATCAACGGAAGACGACGGTCCGGTTCCCGTTGACGAGGACGCGGTCCTGGAGGACGTAGCGAACCGCGCGCGCGAGCACCGTCTTCTCGACGTCCCGGCCCAGCCGGATCATGTCTTCGATCGCGTCCCCGTGATCGACGCGGATCACGTCCTGCTCGATGATCGGCCCCTCGTCGAGGTTCGGGGTGACGAAGTGGCAGGTGGCGCCGATGAGCTTGACCCCGCGCTCGAACGCCTGGCGATAGGGTTGCGCCCCGGCGAAGGACGGCAGGAAGCTGTGGTGGATGTTCAGGATCCGGCCGGCCCATCTCTCGCACAGCGCGGGCGGCAGGACCTGCATGTAGCGGGCCAGGACCACGAGGTCCACGGCCTCGGCCGCAAGCAGCCGCTCGATCTCGGCAAACGCCGCGGCCCGGCCATAAGCGTCGGCCGGCACCGGAACGTGGTGGAAGGCGACGCCGTGGTGCTCGACGTAGGCGCGGGTGTCCTCGTGATTCGACACCACGCCCCGCAGGTCGAAGCGGAGCTCGCCGGTGCGCCACCGGTGCAGGAGATCGACGAGACAATGGTCCTCGCGGCTCACGAGCACCACGACACGTCTCAACGTCGAGGAGTCACGGATGGCGAACTCCATCTGGTGACGCCGAGCCAGGGGCAGGAAGCCCTGCCGGAACTCCTCGATCCCGAAGGGCAAGGACTCGGCGGCTATCTCGTTCCGCATGAAGAAGCGCTTCGTGTCGGGATCGGAGTGGTTGCTCACCTCGGTCAGCCAGCCTCCCCAGGAGGCGAGGAGGCCGCTGACCGCAGCCACGAGCCCGATGCCATCGGGGCAGGAGACGGTGAGAACGTAGTGGCGGACGGGCGGCACGGGGCCAGTCTAACCCCGCTGACCGCTCGGACCGTGGCGTGGTACCTTCCCGGGGCGGAGAAGGGGGTCGTGAGTTGATCCGAGCGCCTCGACGGTCGCCGGTGGTCCCTTTGCTCGGCGCTCTCGCCGGGGCCGCCCTGGCCGCTTCGGGCGACGGCCTCGCCGGCTACACGCCGGCCTCGGCCGCGCGGCAGCGCGAGGTCGAGAAGGCCTTCGCCGCCTGTCTCTCCCCCGAGCAGGCCCGAGCGTGGCACCGCTACTTCACCGCCGAGCCCCACCCCGCCGGCTCGCCGCGGAACAACGACCTGGCCCGGTACATCGCCGACCAGTGGAAGAAGCAGGGCCTCGAGGACGTGGTCGTCCACCGCTACGACGTCCTCAACACCGCGCCGCGCGAGGTGTCGCTGACGATGGTGGCCCCGGTGCGGTTCGAGGCGAGCCTGCGTGAAGAGGCCGTACGAGGCCGACCCGGACACGAAGAACGCACGGGTGAGCCCCGGCTACCTGGGCATGTCCGCCTCGGCCGACGTCGTTGCGCCCGTCGTCTACGCCCACAGCGGCAACCCCGAGGACTACGCCGTCCTGCGTCGAAACGGCATCGACGTGCGGGGCAAGGTCGTCCTCGTCCGCTACTCGAACCCGTACAGCTACCGCGGCTTCAAGGCCCTCACCGCCGAGCGCGAGGGGGCGGCGGGCATTCTCATCTACAGCGATCCGGCGGAGGACGGGTGGAAGCGGGGTCCGGTGTTCCCGGACGGCCCCTGGGGCCCCGAGAGCCACATCCAGCGCGGCGCCATCACGTACGACTTCATCGTCCCCGGCGACCCGCTCACTCCGGGCTGGCCCTCGCTCCCCGGGGCCCGCCAGGTCAGGCCGGAGGAGGCGCTGTCCTTGCCGAAGATCGCCGGGCTCCCGCTCTCGTGGAAGGACGCGAAGCCGATCCTCGAGAACATGGACGGGCCCGTCGCGCCCAGGGAGTGGCAGGGAGGTCTGCCGATCGAGTACCGCCTCGGAGGCGAGCGCGTGCGGGTCCACATGAAGGTCTCGATGGACAACCGCGTGAGCCCGAACTACGTCGTCGAGGGGCGGATCCGCGGCTCGGAGCTGCCCGACGAGTGGATCGTCCTCGGGAACCACCGCGACGGCTGGGAGTTCGGCGGCGTCGATCCCTCGAGCGGCACCGCGTCGCTCATGGAGACGACGCGGGCCTTCGGCGGATTGCTGAAATCCGGGAAGAGGCCGCGGCGGACGCTCGTCTTCTGCTCCTGGGACGGCGAGGAGGTCGGGCTCACCGGCTCGACCGAGTGGGGCGAGAACTTCGCTGACGACCTGAAGGCGAAGGCGGTCGCCTACCTGAACGTGGACTCGTCGGCCTCGGGCCCCGACTTCGAGCCGCAGGCGATCGGCTCGCTCGCGCCCTTCGTCCTCGACCTGGCGCGCGAGCTTTCGGATCCCGCCACCGGCCGGCCCCTCGTCGAGGCGCGCCGGGCGGCGGTGGCGAAGGCGCGAGCGGAGAAGGGCGACGCCACCACTCCGGCCGACGACGATCTCGTGGACGTCCGCATCGGCAGCGGCTCGGACCACACGGTCTTCCTGAACCACCTCGGGGTCCCGACGATCGGGCTGACGTTCGACGGGCCCTACGGGGTCTATCACTCGATGTACGACGGGTTCTACTGGATGAACCGCTTCGGCGACCCCGGCTATCGCTACCACGTGCTGCTCTCCCGCATCTGGGGGACGCTCGCGCTCCGACTCGCGAACGCCGATCTCCTGCCCTTCGACTTCGCCGCCTACGCCCGGCACCTGCGGGGTTTCGTCGGCGACCTCGAGAAGGCGAAGGAGAAGGGGCGGCTCGACCTCTCGCGGCTGCGGACCGGCGTCGACGCCTTCGAGGCGGCCGGCCGCCGGCTGAACGAGGCCGCGCGCGCCGCCTTGGTCGCGGGGGCGCCGGCGCCCGACCTCGCGCGGCGCGTGAACCGGGGCCTTCTCGACGTGGAGCGGAACTGGCTCGATCCGGACGGGCTTCCGGGCCGTCCCTGGTTCAAGCACACCCTCTACGCGGCCCGTTTCACCTACGCGCACCTCGAGCTGCCCGGGCTCACGGAGGCGGCAGAGGAGAGAGACTGGGACCGCGCCTCGCGCCAGGCCGCCATCCTCGAGCGCGCCGTCGCGCGGAACACCGATCTCCTCGACGGGCTGGCCCGGGAGCTGTCGGGGGGGTTGCCCTGACTGACATGTCCCACCTCGACGATCTACAGAAGTTGCTGTGCGCGCTGGCGCACGCCACTGAGACGCCGGACGCCGCCGGTTTCATCGAGCGCTGCGACGCCATCGATCTGCTCGAATTGCACCTTGCGGACTTCTCGAATGCCTACCCCGCGGGCCAGACCGAGCGCGCCTCTGCGCTGCGCGACCAGGCAGAGGCCCTGTATTACCGCCTGAGACAAATGAACGCCGTGGTTGTCCAAGGACTTCGACACGACATAGAGACTGGCAGACGCCTCCACGGTGACCTTCTCAACGAGCTCCAGCGCTACTGTGCGGAACCGCTGCCGAACGACACTGACGGCAATCTTGCGTACGACAACCTCGACGTCCTTGTTGCTGGGATCTTGGGCACGGACCGCCCGCTCGACAACGATCCCGCCGAGACCCCCGAGACCCCGCCCGAGATGATTCCCTACCAACCCACCCCTGCCCGGGTCATTCTCGAGATCGTCAAGCAGACCAACCTGAGTCCGCACGACATCTTCGTCGACGTAGGTTCTGGGTTGGGAATCGTCCCAACGCTCGTCTCTTTGCTGAGCGGCGCGGCTTCAATTGGGATAGAGGTCCAACCTTCGTATTGCCGACACGCCGACGAGTGTGTCCGACGCTTGAACCTCTCGAATGTACGCTTCGTCTGTCGGGATGCCCGGCATGCCGACTTTTCGGTTGGAACGGTCTTCTACATGTACACGCCGTTCAAAGGCGCGATGTTGCACCAGGTCCTTCAACGCTTGTACGCCGAGGGTCGGCGACGGAGAATCCGTCTGTGCACATACGGCCCGATCTGGCCTGAGGCAGTACAGCAGTCCTGCCTGCCCGCTCTTGAGCGGAGCCCGCTCGCCAAGGGTCCTGTTGCCGTCTTCTACAGCAAACCCACATGATGGCGCCAGATCCCTCGCGGTGACCCACAGTGACTCGAATGACGAACGCCAGAATCGCTGGCTTCACGTTCCTCTTCTACATCGCAGCCGGCATCGCCAGCCTGGTCTTGTTTGGCGGGCGACGCGCGGAGAGGGGATCGCGGCGAAGCTTCGCGGCCCTGGTGCTGGCCGTGACCCTCTACGCAATCACGCGCGAGCAGGATACTGATCTCGCAATGCGCGCCCGCCGCACCCTGCTCCTCGATAGCACGCGCCGAGTGTAGCCGCTCGTGACGCAGGGCCCAAACGCACCGATGCCGGATCGCCGGTGATAGGCTAACGCTCGGTGACAGGGACCGCGGCGTTTCGCTACGTGATCCTGGGATCGGGACGGCAGGGCACGGCCGCCGCCTACGACCTCGCCCGGTTCGGCGACGCGGCGCGCGTCGTGATGGCCGACGCCCGCGTGGACGTGGCCCGGGCCGCGGCGGCGCGCGTCAACGACCTCCTCGGCCGGGACGTGGCGGAGGCGGCCATCGTGCGCGCCTCGGAGCCCGCCTCGCTGAAGGCGGTGGTTGCAGGCGCTCACGTCGCGCTGAGCGCCGTGCCCTACTACTTCAACCTCGCCATCACCGAGGCCTGCGTGGCGTCCGGGGTCAGCCTCTGCGACCTCGGGGGGAACACCGACATCGTCTGGTCGCAGCTTCGCCTCGACAAGGCCGCCCGGGCCCGGGGCACGAGCATCGTCCCCGACTGCGGAATGGGCCCCGGCCTCATCAACCACATGGGCGTCTACGTGATGGAGCTCTTGGACCGGGCCCGCGAGGTGTACCTCTACGACGGCGGGCTGCCCCAGGACTCGGTCGACCCGTGGCGGTTCCTGCTGACGTTCCACGTCAACGGCCTCACGAACGAGTACGACGGCGACGCCACCTTCATCCGCGACGGCAAGCTCACCCCGGTGCCCACGTTCACGGAGCTGGAGGCGGTCGAGTTCCCCCCGCTCGGCACGCTCGAGGCCTTCGTCATCTCCGGCAGCATGTCCACGACGCCCCACACGCACCTCGGGCGCCTCGAGCGCTACGAGAGCAAGGTGCTGCGCTATCCCGGGCACTTCACTACGTTCGAGGCCTACAAGCGCCTGGGCCTCTTCTCCGAAGAGGTCGTCGAGGTGGACGGGCAGGCCGTGGTGCCCCGGCACCTCTACCACCGCCTGCTCGAGCCGAAGGTCACGGCCACGCTCGTCCGGGACGTCTGCGTGATGCGCGCGGTGGGCGTCGGCGAGAAGGGGGGACGGCCGGCGCGCGTGACCGTGGACCTCGTCGACCGCTACGATCCGGTCACGGGCTTCACGGCCATGGAGCGCCTCACCGGCTGGCACGCCGCGATCATGATGGCCCTGCAGGCGCGGGGCCGCATCGCGGCCGGCGCCCACCGCATGGAGCAGGCGGTGCGGGCCGGAGAAGTGATGGCGGAGCTGGAGCGACGGGGCATCCCGCACACCGTCCGCTGGGAGGGTCATGGACCGCTTTCGGCGGCAGTGACAAAGGAGACAGCACAGTGACCAGGACGGGGTGGACCCTCGTCGTCCTTCTGATCGTCGGAGCGGCGGCGGGCGCCCTGGCTCCGCTCGAGCCACAGAGCCCACCGGACCCGGCCGCCGAGCCGACGTCTCTCGACGCCGACGGGACGGCCCGCATCACGCGCGTCGTCCCGGTACCGACGACGATCAGCCCCGAGGCGCAGGCGCTCCTCGCCACGGGCGCGGCCTGGGCCCCCGCGGCGGGCTCTCTGGAGCAGCGACGGCTGATCGAGAAGGCGCAGTCGCTCTACCCGGTCCGGATCGAGGACGCCGTCGTCGGCGGCGTGCCCGTCCGGGTCGTGACGCCTCCGGTCGTGCCGCCCGGGAAGGCGGACCGGGTGCTGGTCAACCTGCACGGGGGTGGCTTCGTCACGGACTCGGGCTCGATGCTCGAGAGCATCCCGATCGCCTCGCTCACCCGGACGAAGGTGGTGACCGTCCTCTATCGCCTGGCCCCCGCGAACAAGTTCCCCGCCGCCGTCGACGACGTGATCGCCGTCTACCGCGAGCTGCTGAAGACGACCAGGCCACGGCACATGGCGCTCTACGGCACGTCGGCGGGCGCGATCCTGTCCGCCCAGGCGGCCGTCCGGATGCGTCGCGAAGGCCTTCCCCGGCCCGCCGCGATCGGGTTCTTCACGGGCCTCGCCGACTTCGCCAACCCTGGCGACTCGCTGGCGTTCTTCGGCGTCCCCGGACTCGCCGGGGCGCGGGCGCCGGAGCGTCGCGGCTCCCACGACGCGCAGTACCTCGGCGAACGCGACCCGAAGGACCCCCTCGTCTCCCCGCTCTACGCCGACCTCGCGGGCTTTCCTCCCACGCTGTGCGTCACCGGAACGCGCGATCTGCTCCTGAGCGGGACGGTCAACTTCCACCGGGCCCTCGTGCGGAACGGGGTCGACGCCCGCCTCGTCGTCTTCGACGCGATGCCCCACGCGCACTGGTACACGGTGGGGATCCCGGAGGCGACGGAGGCTCTCGACCTCATGGCGCGGTTCTTCGACGAGCAGCTCGGCCGGTAGCGTCGCGGCGATGACCGATCGCCGCGTGCGCTTCGCCCCCTTCGCTCTCGTTGCCGCGCTCCTTCCTGCTTGCGGGGGTGGCGGGTCGTCCGGTCCCACCACCCCGTCCGCCACGCCCGCCCCCACGGCCGCGCCGGCCGGCATCGTCCGGTTCACGATCGACTCGGCGGCGTCTCGCCACCCGATCTCGCCCTACATCTACGGGATGAACCAGCCGAGCTGGGCGGGCCGCTCGCGCGGCCTCCGCCTGGCGCGCCTCGGGGGCAACCGCTGGACGGCTTACAACTGGGAGACGAACGCTTCGAACGCCGGCGCCGACTTTCACCACCAGAACGACGACTACCTCGGTGGCGGCGACATTCCCGGCGAAGCCGTCCGTCCGTACGTGGCCGCGGCGCACGCGGCCGGAGCCTCGATGATCGTGACCGTCCCCATGGCCGGCTACGTCTCCGCCGACAAGGCGCCGCCCGGCGACGTCAACCAGACCCCGGACTACCTGAACGCGCGCTTCCTCGAGTCGCGTGCCGCGAAGCGCCAGGGCTTGGCCTACCCGCCCGACACCGGCGACCGCGTCGTCTACCAGGACGAGTTCGTGGCCTGGCTCGAGTCGGCCTTCCCCGGCGCGCGCCGGGACCCCTCCCGCACGCTCTTCTACTCGCTCGACAACGAGCCGGACCTCTGGGCCTCGACCCACCCTCGCATCCGGCCGACGGGCAAGGTCACCTACGCGGAGCTCGCGCAGCGCACCGAGGAGTACGCGGGAGCGATCAAGGCGGTGGCTCCTGGAGCCCTCGTCTTCGGCCCCGCGAGCTACGGGTGGCAGGGGTTCGTCCGCCTGCAGGACGCCCCCGACAACGGCGGCCGCGACTTCCTCGATTCCTACCTCGACTCGATGCGGGATGCCGAGGGGCGCGCCGGCCGGCGGCTCCTCGACGTGCTCGACCTCCACTGGTACCCCGAGGCGCGCGGCGGCGGCGTCCGGATCACGGAAGCGAGCACGTCCCCGGAGGTGGCGGCGGCGCGCGTGCAGGCGCCACGTTCGCTCTGGGACCCCTCCTACTCCGAGAACAGCTGGATCTCGATCGACGCCCGGGTGGGGGCGATCCGGCTCGTTCCGCGCATGAGGGAGAAGATCGCCGCGCACTACCCGGGCACCTTCCTCGCCATCACCGAGTACAACTACGGCGGCGGCGACCACGTCTCCGGCGGAATCGCGCAGGCGGACGCGCTCGGCATCTTCGGCCGGGAGGACGTCTTCGCGGCGACGCTCTGGGACCTCTCGGGCGGGATGCGCTTCGTGGACGGCGCCTTCGCGCTCTTCTGCAACTACGACGGCGCGGGCGAGCGCTTCGGGGACACGTCCGTCGGGGCCGCCACCTCGAACCAGGAGACGACCTCCGTCTACGCCAGCGTGGACGACGGCCGGGACGACCGGATGGTGCTCGTCGCCGTCAACAAGTCCACGGGGCCGACCACGGCCGAGATCCTGATCAGCCACCCGGTGGACTTCGCCCGCGCCCAGACCTGGCAGATCAGCGGAGGCTCGTCGTCGCCGGCCCGGGAAGGCGACCTCCTCCCCACCGCGCGCAACGCGTTCCGGCTCGACATGCCGGCGTCCAGCGTGACCACGGTCGTGCTCTCCCGCTGACGGCAGCGTCCGTCAGGTGCCGTCGTCAGGCCTTCGCGAGCGCCCCGACCCGCTCCAGCTCCTTCGCGATGCCCTTGTCCACCGCCTCGACGAGGTGGGGCCGGAGACGCGACGCCGGGATGATCTCGTGCACCGACCGGACGCGCCGGGCACGCTCGACGCTGTGGACGGCGTCGTACTCGTCCGCCACCTGCCCCAGCCTCTCCGAGTGCACCGCCCGCGTCACCTCGCGGAGCCGCCCCCGCAGCCGCGTCTTCTCGTGGCCGGAGGCGGCCGCGACCTCGGCCTCCAGCTCCTTGACCCGGGGGTCCGCCGCCGTCCGCTTCTCGACCTCGCGGGAGAAGACGACCGCCGCCGCCGGGGCGCCGCCGATGACCGAGGCGTAGGTGCCCTCGAGGGCGATGACCGAGAAGTTGTCGTTGAGGGCGTTCGAGAAGACCACGAACGCGCCGCCGTGGTAGCGGGAGACGACGCAGAAGACGATCGGCCCGCGGAAGTTGACGACGGCGCGGCCGATCTCCGCCCCGTACTCGAGCTGCCACTGGCGGAGCGACTCGGGCGAGCCGTCGAAGCCGGTGAGGTTGGCGAGCACGACGACCGGCCGGTTGCCGCTCGCGGCGTTGATCGCCCGGGCCGCCTTGCGCGAGGACTGCGGGAAGAGGGTGCCGCCGGTCCACTGCTCCGGCCCGTCCGCCGGCGGTATGCCGAGGCGCGGCAGCGGCTCGGACTCGATCCCCAGCAGGCAGACCGGCCAGCCGCCGAGGTGGGCGTCCCACACGACCACCGTCTCCGCGTCCCGCCACGCCGACCACCGCTCGAGTGTCGGGTGGTCCTGGTCCGCCACCGACCGCATCACGGTGCGCACGTCGAACGGCTTCTTCCGCCCCGGGTTGCCGGCGTCGGTCAGCACGTCGCCCACCGTCGCGAACCCGTGCTCGTCGCGGCGCTCGTAGGGGAAGACGCAGACGTCGCGGTCCGCCGGGTCGTGCGTCTCCGCCCGCCGGGGGAAGCGTTCCCCGGGGGCGACGTAGGTGTGGTCGTGGTGCCGGAACAGCACCTGGCAGGCCTCGCCGATGTCGCGGGCGAAGTACTGGGCTTGCCCGTTCGGCCCCATCACGCGCTCGTAGCCGCCGATTCCCTGGTTGTCCTCGGCCGAGACCCCGCCCGAGAAGTCGAGGGCGCGCTTGCCGGTGAGCACCATCGCCGAGTCCGGCATCATGACGAGGATGCCGCGGGTGTGCATGAGCATCGTGGCCTCGGCGTTCCAGTAGGGCTGGGCCCCGACGTTGATGCCGTTCACCACGACGTTGACCTCGCCGCCCGCCTGCGTGAACTCGATCACGCGGCGCAGCACGAGGCCGATCCAGTCCATGTTCTCGGTGCCGCTGTCCGTCGAGATCTTCGCTCCCGCGGAGAGAGCGAGCCAGTCGACCGGGCATTGCATCTCCCGCGCGAGATCGAGGGCGGCGGCGATCCTCCGGCACTCCGGCTCGGCCAGCGAGCCGAGCTCCCGGCTCGGGTCGCCGAGGAGGAGGACGCGGGCCATCCCCTCCGGGTGGCGCGCGGTGAAGTTGCGGATGACGCCGGCGATGACGTTGGCCGTGTTCTTTCCGAACGGGCGCTCTACCGGCACCAGGCGGCCCTCGGCGTCGAGGTCGTGCTCGACGAACTCGCCGGGGGGGAACTGCCCGCCGGCCGCGTCGTGCCCGGGCGCGAGCATGCGCACGAGCTCGTACGGGTACACGAGGCCCCGCTGGGCGAGGCGGAGGACCTTCTGCTCGTACTCCGAGAGGGGTGCGATGGGTGCGTCGTCGGGCGCTCCCCGGCGCACGACGATCGGCCGGCCGGGAGGCTTCGCGAGGAAGACCGCCACCTCGAGCACCTCCCCTCCCTCGACCGGGACCCGGCCCTGGATGGTCACGCCCTCGAGTCCGAGGCCCTCGGTGGTGGGCGCGTAGCGGGCCACGAAGGCGTGGAGGTCTTCGTCCGACACGTTGAGGACCGGCCAGACGTGCAGGAGGACGCGGTTGCCGTGGAGGCGCTGCCCGGCCGGCCGGCGCGTCTGGACGCCGCGGATGGCGCCGAGCGCCTCGAGGAGCATGCGCTCGAGCTGGGGAAGCTGGACGACGTGCCCGGCGGCGTCGCGCACCGGGGTGAGGTCCCGCACCTCGGCCACCGCGAACAGCCGCTCGTCGCGGGGGTTTCCCTTCGCCACGGCGCGGAAGAGGTACACGTCGTCCACCGACGGCAGCCGCTCGAGGTCGAAGTGCTGCAGCCGGTGCAGCTCCAGGCGCTTCGCCATCATGGGGTGCGCGTCGCGGAAGAAGGCCTCCTCCGCGTAGCCGCCCCCCGTCGCCGGACGGAAGGTGAAGTGCTGCATGCCGCCCCGCCCGGCGACCACGATCACGATCCGCCGGAAGGGCCGCGGCAGGTCGACTCCGGACAGGACCGCGCGAGCCTCGGCGGCGTTCGCGTCGGCGTCGCCCGGGCCCTCGGGCCGCCAGAGGAACACGTCGCCCACGAGCTCCCGGGCCGACGGGGCGGCGGCGGCGAGCCGCCCCATGCGGGCGAGCGTCGTGGCGAGGCCCGCGTCGGCGGCGTGGGCCAGGAGCGCGTGTCGGTCCCGCCCCTCGCGCTCGTAGCTCGCGACCGCGAAGGGCTGGCCAAGGACGCTCTCCACGTGGATCTCGTCGAGGGCGCGGATGCGGTAGAAGCGCCGCAGCAGCACCTCCAGGGTGGCCTCGCGCACCGGGCGGCCCGCCGGGGCGTACTGCTCCACGAGGAGGGCGGCGAGCGGCTGCGGGCACTGGACGAGGCTTTCCACGTGGGCGGCACGAGCGTCCGGGGCCGGGCGGCTGGCGAGCGCCGCCAGGTCCCGCTGGGCGGCCGCGAACGCCTCCCCCCGCACCCGCTCCAGGAGCGGCCTCTCGACGAGCCGGAAGCGCACCTCGCGGGCGAGGTCGTTGACCGCCGGGTATCGGCTCTGCGTCGCGGCGATCAGGCGGTCGAGGAGGGCCGGCAGGTCCGGCACGCTGGCGAGCGCGGCGGCTTCGCCTTCCAGGAAGCGCTCGAGCAGCAGCGAGACCGGGGCGGCGAGCTGCTCCTCCCGCTGGTGCGCCTTGCAGATCCGGTAGAGGCTCTCCTCGAGCTCGGGGGAGCGAGAGAGATCGGAGACGCCGTAGTGCCGGAGCGCCCTCCGCAGCTTCGCGAGGAACGCGGCGGGGAGGCCGGCCCCCATCTCGTCGAGCTTGCGGAGATAGGTGAAGAGGTACTCCTCCGCCCCGAAGGCGCTCCCGTCCTCCCACTCTCCTTCGTCCTCGCCCTGGCGCCGGAACAGCGAGCAGACGTCGACGAAGATGTCGAGGACGCCGGCGGTCCCGCGGGCGAAGGCCTCCCCGGCCGATCCCTCGAGCGGGCGCGACAGCGCCTCGTGCAGGCCCGCCGCGTCGACGTCGAAGCCCAGCATGAGCCCGCGCAGCTCCTCGAGCGCCTGCCGCGACCCGGCGGGAGGCCCCGCCGCCTGCGCCCCGAGCGCGTCGAGGTGCAGGCGCTTCTCGCGCGGGGGGGCGGCACGCCGGGGCTCGGCGTCGATGAGGACGAGCGGGTCCCCGGGGCCGACCTGCACGTTCGGCACCACGCACACCTCGCGCACGCGGCCGCCGAAGGGAGCGTCCACGGACGTCTCCATCTTCATGGCCTCGAGCACCAGCAGCGGCTGCCCCGCCTCGACCTCGTCCCCCGGCTGCACCGCGACCGACACCACGATGGCGGGCGCGGACGCCGCCACCAGTCCCTGCGAGTCGCGGGTGAAGGTGTGGGGAACGCCCTCCACCTCGACGAGGTGGGAGCGGCCCTGGACGAGTGACAGCACCCGCCAGGTCGAGCCGCCGCACAGTAGCCGCCACTCCGAGGTCTGGAGCCGTCGCTCGCGCAGCGGCGAGCCGAGCCGCTCGACGCCGACGTCCACCCGGTGGCCGTCTGCCTCGACCCGGTACCGGTCCACGGCGGTCCGGCGGACCACGACGGAGTACGCCTGCCCGCCCTGCCGCAGCTCGACCGTGCGCGCCGTCTCGGGGCGCACCTCGGGCCGTCCCCGCACCGCGGTGGACAGGAAGCGCCCCCGCTCGCCGTCGGCCTCGGCCTCGTACGCCTCGATGGCCGTGCGCACGAGGGCGAGCTCGGCGTGACGCCTCGAGCTCTGCTCGCCCCGCGCCACGAGGCGGTCGAGGAAGCGCACGTCGAGGCGACCCGTGCGCACCTCCTCGCGGTCGAGGAGGTCGAGGAGGAAGGCCTTGTTCGTGGTGCCGCCGCGCAGGATCACCGCGGTCTGGGCGAGGGCGCGGGAGAGGCGCCCGAGCGCCTCCTCGCGGTCGCGGCCGTGCGCGATCACCTTCGCGATCATCGAGTCGAACTCGGCGGGGACGAGGTCGTTCTCGGCGACCCCCACGTCCACGCGGAGGCCGGGGCCGCCCGGCAGCTTCAGGCGAGCGACCGTGCCCGGGGCGGGGGCGAAGCCCGACTCCGCGTCCTCGGCGCACAGGCGTACCTCGATGGCGTGCCCCGCGGCCACCGGCGGCTCGCCGGGGAGGCGGCCGCCCCGCGCCACGTGGATCTGGAGCTTGACCAGGTCGAGACCGGTCGTGATCTCCGACAGGGCGTGCTCGACATCCAGTCGGGTGTTGGCCTCGAGGAACCAGAAGTCCTCGCTCCTCGGGTCGTAGAGGAACTCGACCGCGGCCGCTCCCACGTAACCCGCGGCCCGGACGAGGCGGCCGGCGGCCTGGCGCATCGCCGCTTCGCGCGCCGGGGAAAGGCCGGGGACCGGGGACTCCTCGACGAGCTTCTGGTGGCGTCGCTGGATGGACGCCTCCCGCGCCGGAAGCGGCCACACCCCGCCCCACGCGTCGCTCACCACCTGCACGTCCACGTGCCGTGCCCCGTCGAGTCGCCGCTCCAGGAACACGGTGGCCTGGCCGAACCACTTCCAGGCCTCCGCGCGCGCCGACTTGAGGGCACCGGGCAGCGTCCCCGGCGTCTCGGCCTCGCGCACCCCGCGCCCGCCGATGCCGGCGGTCGCCTTCACCATCACGGGAAAGCCGAGCTCGGCCGCCTGCCGCGCCGCCTCGGTCTCGCCCGCCGCGGGCGCCCCCGCCCAGGGAACGACGGGGATGCCGAGCCGTTCGGCGAGGCGCTTGCTCGCGATCTTGTCGCCGAGCGCGCGCATGGCCGCGGGCGAGGGGCCGATGAAGGTGACTCCGAGCCTCTCGCAGAGCTCCACGAACTCCGGCTGCTCGGCCACGAAGCCCCAGCCGGGCCAGGCGGCCTCGGCGCGCGTCTCGCGCAGGGCCTCCTCGAGGCGCTTCAGGTCCACGTAGGCGACCTTCCGCCGGCCGTCCGGGCCCTCGACCATGGCCGGGCCGAGGTCCCACGCCTCGTCCGCCTCGCGTACGAAGAGCGCGTGACGGTCGGGCTCGGTGTAGAGCGCGATCGTGTGCAGGCGCTCGCCCTCGCGGTTGAGCTCGAGGGCGGCGTGGATGAAGCGGAGGGCCGCCTCTCCGCGGTTGACGATGGCCACGCGGCTGAAGCTGCGCTTCATTGGCGGCGCCTCAGACCTTCAACGTCCGCCGGTCGGGCAGCGCCACCGTGCGATAGCCGACGACCTCGGCGTGGACCTGGCCCTTCTCGTCCACGACGCGCGCGTCGAAGGCCTCCCCGCCGCCGTGCGCCGCAACCGTCACGTAGAGCCGCCTCTCGCCCGCCACTTCCTCGGGACGGTAGACGGAAGCCCGCTCGAGAGCCGATCGGCAGGGCCATCGTCTCCTTCTTCGCCAGCAGCCACAGGCCCGCGGCCTGGAAGCACAGCTCGAGGAGCCGCGGCCCCACGAGCGCTTCGGCCTCCTTGGGTCTGGCGTTGGGCGGAAGGCCGGCCGCCATCAGCGCGACGACGCCGTCTCCCTCGACCGCCGCCCTCTCGATCACCTGGTAGGCGGGGCCGTGGAAGTACACTTCGTAGACCGCCTCCCGCCCGATCCTGAGGTCCTTCGCCGCGGGCTTCCGGAACGCGACCTTGGGCTTCTCCGGCGCCTGCCGGCGCATCCGCACGCGGGCCTTGAAGTGCACGCGCTCCTGCGCCGGCATCTCGGGCTTCGGCTGGATCACCGAGCGCAGCTCGGAGCTGACCACGATCTCCCCCACGCCACCCGGGGAGGCCACTGCCGAGAGGTGCAGGGTGGCCGGCCGGTTGCGGTGGAACTTGAACGGCAGGAGGAACGACTCGCCCTCGATCGCCGACACGTGGTAGCCGGGACAGAGGACGCTCGCCACCTCGGCGAACGCCTCGGTGCCCATGACGCCGGGCAGCACGGGGACGCCGTCGATCTGGTGGTCGAAGAGGAACGGCTGCACTTTCGGGTCGAGCGTCGTCTCGACGTCGAGCCCGCCGTAGAGTCGGATCGCCTTCACCGCGCCGACCATCAGGAGCGGCCGCTTCCGGGCGGCGAGCACGGCGTTGGCCTTCGGGACGTCCAGCCCGCCGGTCGCGTCGTACTCCGCCCCCATGATGCCGAGCGTCCCGGCCACCACCACCTCGCCCGAGCCTCCGCCCGCCACGAGCTCGCGGCGAACGGTCGGTATCCCGGACTCGGGCGGGAGCATCGAGATGCCCGCCGAGGCCATGATCTGGGGGATCGAGCCGCGGGTCGCCATGCCGATGCCGCCCCAGGCCGTCCAGTCGATCGCGATCGCGCGGGTGTCGGGCCGCGTGCGTCGCAGGGCGCTCGACATCGCACACAGCAGGTTGTTCGCGGCGCTGTAGTCGGTCTGGCCCGCGTTGCCGAACCGTCCGGCCACGGAGCTGAACACGACTGTCGCGCCGATGGGCATGCCTTGCGCCGCCTTCAGCAGGCTGAAGAAGCCGTCGGCCTTGATGTCGAAGACGAGGTCGAACTCCTTCGCCTCCTTCTCGGACAGGTTCCGGCTGATCTCGATGCCGCCGGCGTGCACGAGCACGTCGATCCGGCCCGCGGTCCCGCGGATGTCCTCGACGATGGCCGCGATGGCCGGCCCGTCGAGGAGATTGGCGGAGCGCCAGTGCGCCCTCCCACCCGCGGCCTCGACCGACTCGATTGCCCGCAGCGCCGCGTCGGAGCGCTCGACGGCCATGATCTGCCGGTCGATCGCCACTGGCGTTGGCTTCTCGCCCCTCGCCCTCGCCTCCTCGATGAGGGCGAGCTTCAGCTTCTCGCGACCCTGGCGGATGAGGGCGATCTTCGCGTCCTTGCGCGAGGGCTCGGCCACGAGGTCGAGCAGGTAGAACGTCCCACCGCTCGCGTCGGCCAGGTCGGCCACGATGGCGCTCGTGATGCCTCCCGCCGCCCCGGTGACCACGAAGACGGTGTCCTTCGACAACGACAAACCGGGCTTTCCGTCCGCGGCCGGGCGCTCTTCGACGGTGATCGTCCAGCGCAGGCCGTCGTGGTGGCCGACCTCGACGACTCCCGGGTCGGCCAGGGCCTCGTCCAGAAGCGCCTGGGCGACTTCGGCCGCGGGCGTGCCAGGGGCGAAGTCCACGACCTTGACGAGGGCCTCCGTCCGCTCGCGCTTGTAGGCCTTGGCGAAGCCGGCCACGGCCCCGCCGAGAGGCGCCGTCGCCCCTTCGGGCGTCTGACCGTGCAGGCCGCCCATGCGGGTCGCCGAGACGAGGAAGGTGCCCGGAGCCGCGACGGACTCGTACAGGACGCGCATCGCGGCGTGGAGGTTCTTGGCGCGGCGACGGTTCGCCTCGCGGAACGCGGCGAGGTCCATGTCGGCAAGGGAGGGCTCGACGTCGAGCGCGGGCAGCCAGAAGACGCCCTGGACCGGCCCCTCATTCAGCCAGGCAACGAGACGGCTCGCGACCTGGTCGGTGGGCAGAGCACCGTCCACGGCGAGGACGCCGACCCCTCTCTTCTCCAGTGTGGTCGCCAGTGCCCGGGCCACGCCACCCTCGTCACCCACGACGACGACTCGAGTGCCCTTGCCCAGAGACACCCCGGTCGGCTTGCACGCGTCGAGCGGGGGCCGCAGGGACGGCACGGGCACGCGCCGCGGCATCTTGTCGGCGTCCTCGATCGCCCTCCGGACGCGCGACACCGCCGGCGCTTCCAGCACCCCGGCTCGGCGCGTCTTGTCATCCCGAGGAGCTGCGTGTTGCCCCGCACTGTCATCCCGAGGAGCTTCGGCTGGCCGGGCGACGAGGGATCCGCCCGTCGTCGCCGCCGGCACCGCCGGCTTCAAGTCCGGCCGGAAGTCGTACACGAACTGCACCACGTGCTTCAGCGTCGGGAAGTCGCGGAGCTTCATGTTTTCCTGCCGCGCAATGCCGTACGCCTCGCGCACCGCGGCAAAGGTCTCCGCCTGCTTCACCGTGTCGACTCCGAGGTCCGCCTCGAGGTCGAGGTCCATCTCGAGCATGTCCTCGGGGTAGCCGGTCTTTTCCGCCACGATCTCGAGGACCTTCCTCACGACCGCGTTCGACGCCGGAGACGTAACGGCGTCCGGCGACGAGGCCGGCATTGAAGGGGCGAGCGAAACCGGGGCCTCCGCTATGCCGGCGGATCCCGAGGGCGCCTTCACGATACCGCCCTCGGGATAGCGGAGGTCCGGCCGGAAGTCGTAGACGAACTGCACCACGTGCTGGAGCGTCGGGAAGTCGCGGAGCTTCAGGTTCTCCTGCCGCGCGATGCCGTACGCTTCGCGCACCGCGGCGAATGTCTCCGCCTGCTTCACCGTGTCGACCCCGAGGTCCGCCTCGAGGTCGAGGTCCATCTCGAGCATGTCCTCGCGGGTAGCCGGTCTTCTCGGCCACGATCTCGAGGACCTTCTTCACGACCGCGTTCGACGCCGGAGACGTAACGGCGTCCGGCGACGAGGCCGGCATTGAAGGGGCGAGCGAAACCGGGGCCTCCGCTATGCCGGCGGATCCCGAGGGCGCCTTCACGATACCGCCCTCGGGATAGCGGAGGTCCGGCCGGAAGTCGTAGACGAACTGCACCACGTGCTGGAGCGTCGGGAAGTCGCGGAGCTTCAGGTTCTCCTGCCGCGCGATGCCGTACGCCTCGCGCACCGCGGCAAAGGTCTCCGCCTGCTTCACCGTGTCGACCCCGAGGTCGGCCTCGAGGTCGAGGTCCATCTCGAGCATGTCGGACGGGTAGCCGGTCTTCTCGGCCACGATCTCGAGGACCTTCTTCACGACCGCGTTCGCGACGGCGGATTCCCGGCTCGCGCGACGCGGGAGACGACGGCGCTCGGCGGCTTCGCCGTCCGGATCGCCGTCAGGCCGAGCCTGCCTCGGGTCGGCGCGCGGGCATCGGCGCGTCCGGCCGCGCGGGAAGCGCCGGCGGGCGTGACCGGCGCCTCACGAGCCACGTCGCCCGGCACCGCCACGCGACGGGCCGGCCCGAGGCCGAACCGCCAGGAGCTCGCCGCTGGCGGCCGGCCCGGCGCACCCGTGCGCCGGCACCCGGAGCACCCGCTTCACGACCTCCGTCCGCGCCTGGTCGTGGCCGCTGACTTCGGCGAGCCAGCGGTCGTGAAGCGGCCGGTCGTCCACCCGGTCGACCGGCCCGGGGACCTGGCGGGTCAGGGTCAGCGCGATCTGCGAGCCGAAGCCCGCGGCGAGGTGGATGGCGTACCTCACCGGGTAGCGGCCGCCCTGCGAGAGCGTGATCGGCCCGAGGTCGGGGTCGGGCTCCTTGAGGTTCGGCACCGGAGGCACGATCCCGTGCTCCAGGATCTTCACGCGCGATCACGTCCTCGATGCCGACGCCCATCGGGTGGCCGGTGAAGCCCTTCGTGTTGGCCACGATGATCCGGTTCGCCGCCGGCGCCGAAGACCTGCCGCAGCGCGGTGACCTCGGCGGCGGCGCTGCCGCCCCGCGCCGGGGTGTAGGTCTCGTGCGAGACGAAGACGGTCTCCGGCGCCATCACCGTGCGGTCCACGCCGAAGCGCCGCTCGGCGGCGGCCACGAGGCTCTCCACGACGCTCGCCACGTGGTCGACGTCCAGGCGCGTGGCGTGGAAGGCGCTGTTGCGGGTCTCGGCGGAGAGCAGCTCCACGATCCCGCGCATCCCGCGCTCTTCGACCGCGTCCTGGCTCTCCACCACGAGGGCGCAGGCCCCCATGCCGATGAGCGTCCCGTGGCGGCGGCGGTCGAACGGCAGGGCGGCGTCCTCGACCCTCGTCGTCGGTCGCCGCCGCCCCGCTCGCGATGAACCCGGCGCCGATCCACTCGATCAGGTGGTCGCTCGTGACGTTGTCGGCGGCCGACGACGACCACGCGCCGGCAGCGACCCGACCGGATCCAGTCCTCGGCGAGGGCGATGCCCGACGCCGTCGAGGCGCAGGCGGCGTTGACGTGGGTGTTGGGCCCGCGGGCGCCGATGTACTCGGCGAACTGGCTGTGACCCATGACGAGGATGCGGAGCAGGAAGCGGCGGTCGAACGCGTACGGCTCGCGGGCGAGGAGATCGTCGAGCTCGGCGATCCGCCGCTCGATCTCGCGGCGCGCCGCGGGGTCCGTCGAGACGGCCAGGACCTCGGAGAGCGCCACCCGCTGCGAGAGGCGCGCCTCGTACGTGTAGTACCGGTGCGCCTCGTCGGCGAAGCGGTCGTAGCCGGGGAAGGCGCTCGCGAAGACGACGCCCGTCTCGTCGCGCATCGACTCCGGCAGCAGCCACCGCTCGGGCAGGTACTTGCCGGTCGTGGTCTTGCGCCAGGTCTGCACGAGCGGGATGCCCGCCTCGCGCAGCGCGTCGAGCCCCGCCGCCATGGCGAGCTGCGTCGTCGAGTCGAGCGCCTCGACGAGCTTGCCGGGGACGCCGTACTCCGCGGTGAGGTCGAACGAGCCGGGGCGCGCGGCGAGCTTGATGACGTCCTCCGGGTCCTCGATCGTCTCGAAGTGCCCGCTGCCGTCCGCCGTCTTGACGAGCTGCGTGATGCGCCGGCGGGCCATCCCCTCGCGGATGGCGCTCGGGGACCGAGGTCGATGAACTGCTCGCCGCGCCAGGATGCGGTCGGCGTTCTTCGGGTCCATGACCGGCTTGTCGGCGCCGGGGAGCCCGAGGCCGGTGCCGCTGATGACGACCGAACCCCGAGGGGGCACGTTCCGGTCGTACGGGCCCTCGGCCCGGGTGGCGGCCGGGAGCGACTGGAGCGTCTGCGTGAGGAGGGCCCGCAGGTCCTCGAGCGTGCTCGCTTGCACGGGCGGCTGGCCGAGGGCGTGCACGGGCGGCGGGCAGGGTGCGGCCTGCGTCGATGCGGCCGCCGGTGCGTCCGCCGGAGCCGCGACGGACTCGCGGCGCGCCACGGCGGCCGTGGAGACGGACGCGGCGGACTCCTCGCGCGCGCCGTAGCCGGCGGCGTAGAGCCCGGCCAGCGCCTGGTTGAAGCTCGCGACCTCCTTCGGCCGCGGCCGGTTGGTGAAGAGGGACATGACGTCCGTCTTGTCGGCGAGGACGTCGTCCACGAAGCCCTTCAGGGCCCGCTTCGGACCCACCTCGACGAACGCGCGCGCGCCCGCGGCGTAGAGCCTCTCGACGCCCTCGACCCAGCGCACCGGAGACGCGATCTGCCGGCCGAGGATGTCCTTGATGGCCTCGGGATCCGACGGGTAGAAGTCCGCGGTGACGTTGCCGACGAGCGGCCGCTTCGGGGCCCGCACGTCGAAGCCGTCCAGGACCTTCCGCAGCGGCGCGGCCGCCGGCGCCACGATCTTCGTGTGGAACGCGTGGCTCACGGGCAGCCGCTGCGCCTGGTAGCCCTTCTTGTTGAACGCGTCGACGGCCCGCTCCACCGCCTCGGTCTCGCCGCCGATCACGACCTGTCCACGGGCGTTGAGGTTCGCCGGGACGACGTAGCCGTGATGCCCTTGAGCTCCTCGATCACGAAGTCGGCCGGCGCCATCACCGCCGCCATGGCCGCCGTTGTCGCCGAAGCTCACCCGGCTCATCTCGCGGCCCCGTGCCGCCGCGGCCTCGAGGGCCTCGGCGAACGTCAGCACGCTCGGCCGCCACGAGGGCCCCGTACTCGCCGAGCGAGTGGCCCATCACCATGTCGGGCTCGATTCCGTACTCGCCGAGCAGACGGCACATGGCGGTGTCCATGGTCAGCACCGCCGGCTGCGTGATCGCGGTCTGCTTCAGGTCCTCCTCGGCCTGCTCGACGGCCTGCGGGTCCTGGCGGTCGACGAAGATGTAGCTCGTCAGCTTGCGGCCGAGGATCGGCTCGAGAACCCGGTCGGCCTCCTCGAAGACGCCGGCCACGAGCGCGTCCACCGAGGCGAGGTCGCGGCCCATGTTCACGTACTGGCTGCCCTGGCCGGTGAAGAGGAACGCGATCTTCCCGGGGGCGCGGGCCGCTGCCGCGGAAGACACCCTGGGCCTGGAAGGCCCTCCAGGTGGCGGCGGCGTCGGTGACGAGGGCCTTCTGGGCCTTCTGCAGGCGCTCGACGAGCTCCTGGCCGTCCCCGTAGTCGATCGCGATGCGCTCGCCGTGCGGAGAGGTCGGCGGGATCGGGCACGGCGGCGGGCGGCACGTGGCCGTTCTTCGCCCGCGCCAGCAGTTCGTCCACGGCCTTCCGGAGCGCCGTCCAGCGACGGCGCGCCGAGCACGAGCAGGCCGCGCAGCGGCGGCCTCGTCGACCGGAGCGCGGCGGCTGCCGCCGACCGCGACCTGCGCGGGGCGCCGTCCCTTCGTGAGCGCGCCGGGCACGTGCTCCTCGAGCACGACGTGGAAGTTCGTCCCGCCGAAGCCGTAGGCGCGAGACGCCGCAGCGCCGCGGGTGGCCGTTCGCCGGCTTCCACTCCCGCAGGTCGTGGTTGAGCGCGAAGGGGCTCGCGGCGAAGTCGATGCCGGGGTTGGGCGGATCGCCGTGCAGCGTCGGCGGCAGCATCTTCTCGTGCACCGCCCACACCGCCTTCAGCAGGCCCGCGGCTCCCGCGCCGGCCTTCAGGTGGCCGACGTTGCTCTTCGCGGAGCCGAGGGCGATCGAGCCTCGCGCGACGCCGCTTGAAGACGGTGGTCAGGCTCTCGACCTCGACGACGTCCCCGACCTTCGTGCTCGTCCCGTGGGCCTCGATGAGGCCGGCCGTGGCCGGGTCGAGGCCGGCGTCCTGCCAGGCGCGGGCGATGGCGAGCTGCTGGCCGATCGGGTTCGGCGCGGTGATGCCCTTGCCCTTGCCGTCCGACGAGCCGCCCAGGCCGCGCACGACCGCGTAGACCCGGTCGCCGTCCCGCTCCGCGTCGGCGAGCCGCTTCAGCAGGAAGGCGGCCGAGCCCTCGCCCATGACGAAGCCGTCGGCCCCGTCGCCGAAGGGCCGCGTCCCGGTGGCGGAGAGCGCCCCGATCTTCGCAGAACTTGACGAACGAGTTCGTCCCCATGTTGCGGTCGACGCCGCCGGTGACGACGGCGTCGCAGTGCCCCGCCACGAGCATGTCCACCGCGGAGTCGAGGGCGGCGAAGGTCGAGGCGCAGGCGGCGTCGGCGGTGAAGTTCGGCCCGCGCAGGTTGAGGACGTTGGCCACGCGGCCGGAGAGGATGTTCGAGAGCTCACCGGGCATCGTGTCCTCGGTGATCTCGGGCAGCTCGTTCGCCACGACCTCCCGCCAGCGCGAGAGGATGGCCCCGCGCACGCCGGCCGGCAGGTCGAGGAACTCCTTCGCTTCGAGGAGCAGCCTCTCGTATTCGGGGAACGAGATGCGCAGGGTGGTCAGGTAGTGGCGCTCCCCCGCCATCGCGTTGCCGAGGACGACCGCCGTGCGGTCGGTGTCGAGCTTCTTCTGCGGGTAGCCGTAGTCGGCGAGAGCCTCGGCGGCGATGGTGATCGCCCACTGCTGCCCCTCGTCCATCGCCCCCGCCACCCGCGGCGGGATGTGCCAGCGCTTCCAGTCGAACTGGAAGCCGCGCACCCAACGAGCCGATCTTGCTGTACGTCTTCGCGGGGGCCAGAGGGTCGGGGTCGTAGTAGTCGGCGACGCTCCAGCGCCCGGCCGGGACCTCGGTGATCGAGTACTTCTTCGCCCACACGTTGTCGCGGAAGGCCCGAGCGCTGGGGGCGTCGGGCAGGATGGCCCCGACGCCCACGATGGCTACGGCTCGCTCGCTCCGGTCGCTCATCGACGCTGCTCCTTCACTTGGCCGGGAACGCCCGGACGAGGTCCGCCGCGATCTTGTCCATGTCCTCGACGAGGCCGGCCTGGGCGGCAACGGCGGCCTCGAGGTTCAGGAGACGCGGGAGAGACGGGTCGGTCTGGCCGGCGCCGATCGCCCACCGCAGGCCCTCGCTCGCCACCTTCAACGCGGCCTCGCGGGCGTGGACGCGGGCCATCGCCTCGAGCGTCGCCGGCTCGAGGCCGCTCGCCTTCGTCGGCGCCGTCGCCGCCCGCTCGGCAAAGAGGGCCGCCGTCTCGGCGTAGCGCGATCAGCTCCCCGAGCCGGAAGAGGACGTGCTGGTTGCGGGTCAG
Source organism: uncultured Acidobacteriota bacterium (assembly GCA_963697835.1). Classification (GTDB taxonomy): domain Bacteria; phylum Acidobacteriota; class Vicinamibacteria; order Fen-336; family Fen-336; genus DATBSL01. The sequence goes on from CAVOPG010000008.1 coordinate 334,562, forward strand.
GCGGTCGAGGCGGGCTCGCTCGAGAAGCGCGGCCAGGGACCGCAGGGCCATCGCCGCGAGACCCGCCCCGACGTCCGGCGACTGCGCGTGGCGCGCCTCGGCCCGGGCGGCCCACTCGAGGTAGTACTGGCCCCGGCTCTTGAGGTGGAGCTGCCAGCGGTCGCGCGCGATCGTCCACTCCATGATCTCGGACGTCCCCTCGTAGATCGTGGTGATGCGCACGTCGCGCTTGATCTTCTCGACCATGTACTCGCGCGTGTACCCGTAGCCGCCGAGCGCCTGGATCGCGTCCTCCGCCGTCTTGTTGCCCGCCTCGGTGGCGAGGTACTTGGCCACGGCGCCCTCGGTGGCGAGGTCGTCCTCGCCGGCGTCGAGCCGCTCGGCCACCCACTCGATGTAGGCGCGCGAGGCCTCGAGCCGGCAGGCGTTCGGGACCAGCAGCTTGTGCGTGTAGCCCTGCTTCTGGCTGAGCGGGCCGCCGCCCTGGACCCGCTGCTGCGAGTACCGGACGGCCCGCCGCAGCGCCTCCCAGCCCGCGCCGAGGCCGAAGGCGGCGACCATCAGGCGCGTGTAGCCGAAGACGGCCTGCGCCTGCGCCAGGCCCTTCCCTTCGACCTTGCCGATGAGGCGGTCCGCGGGCACGTAGACGTTCTCGAGGAAGAGCGCGGCCGTGTTCGACGCGCGGATGCCGTGCTTGTCCTCGGGCTTGCCGGGCGTGAAGCCCTCGGCTCCCTTGTCCACGAGGAACCAGCTCGGCCCGCCCGGGGCGTTGGCCAGGATCGTGTAGCGGTCGGCGACGCCCCCGTTGCTGATCCACTGCTTGCGGCCGCTGATCCGGTAGCCGACGACCGTCCCGTTCTGCTCGACCGGCACGGCTGCCGTCGCCAGTGCCCCGAGATCGCTCCCCGCCTGGGGCTCGGTCGCGCCGTAGGCGTAGAAGTGGCCGTGCTCGGCCAGCTCCCCCAGCCAAAGGGCTTTCTGCTCCGGGGTGCCGCCGACGTTGATCGGGTCGGTGCCGAGGAAGGTGGCGAGTACGCCCGTGGCGATCCCCAGGTCGATCGAGGCCATGGCCTCGGAGACGCGGTAGATGTCGTACGCCCCTCCCCCGAGGCCGCCGAACTCCTCGGGGATGGTCAGCAGGTGGAGGCCGATCTGCCCCGGGTCGTAGAGGTCCTTCATGACCTTCTCGGGAAACTCGTGGCCGAGCTCGATGTCGAGGAGCTTCGCGGTGGGGAGGTTCTTCTCCGCATACTCCCGGAGCGTCGTCAGGATCTGGTCGAGCATCTCGGGGTCGAGTCGCGCCATGAGGCCCCCTGTGTCGTTTCGGACGCCGGCGGCCTTTCGAGAGAGGCGGAGGGACGACCGCGTCCTGAAAGGCTCCGAACAGAACGGAGTGCACGAATGATACCGACCGCCGTCCCCTGGCTGAATCCTGCCGGTTTCTCATACTCGTAGTTCATTTGTGGCACAGCCGACGCGGCGCAATTCCTGCGCGATCGGGCACGGAGACATCCCTATTCGTATCAACGACTTAGCATTGGGAACCTGGTCAAGCGGGGCGCCCGCGGTCCGGCTCGACCAACGACTCGATCGGCGCGACCGGCACGACCTCGACGGGCTGCTCTCCGCGGCGAAAGATCCGCGCGCCGGCCACGCCCTTGAGAAGGACCGATCCCTCCTCGACGCGCAGGATCGCTCCCTCGCGGAGGCCCACCACCGGGGCCTCGTTCTCCTCGTGGAACTCGCGGATTCGCGTCTCTCGCGTCTCGCCCATGTGGGTCGATCCCGGCGCGGGGTCCAGATAGTGCGGGTTGATCTGGAAGGAGACGAGGTCAAGGGCGGAGAGGGACGGCGGCTCGACGATCGGCATGTCGTTGGTGGTGCGGATCGTCGGGCAGGCGAGGTTCGACCCGGCGCTCGCCCCCGAGTAGACCATGCCCTCCGCCACGCGGCGGCGGATCAGAGGCAGGACCTCGAGCTCGTAGAGCGTCTTCAGCAGGCGGAACGAGTTCCCCCCGCCGCAGAAGATGGCTTCGGCCTTCTCGACCGCACGCCGCTGCTCGGGTGCCTCGTGGAGCGAGTCGAGCCCGTAGCCCATCTCCTCGAACGCGGCGCGCGCCTTCGCGGCGTAGCCGTCCCGGTCCTTGAGCGCGTAGGGGATGAACAGGACGCGGCGCACGCCGCCCAGCGCGTGGCGGAGCTCCGGGAAGGCATGCTCGAGGTAGCGGGTGCCGAAGACCGTCGAGGTCGATATCAGGACGAGTCGGCGCGCCATGGCGAGAGAATACGGCATCTGCCAGTTGAAGGTCAGTCCCATCCCGCCTACCATCGCGGGTCTCCAATCAGGGAGAGAACGTGACGAAGCGACCGTACGCACCGGCAGCGGCGTTGCTCGCGATCCTCGCCGGGCCCACCGCCGCTGCGGCCCAGGATGCGCACTACTGGACCTACGGCTACGGCCCGATCGGGCAGCTGACCGAGGGGGCCCTGGTCGGGGGGGTCGAGGACCTCTCGGCTGTCTACTACAACCCCGGGGCTCTCGCCCTCGTCGAGGAGCCGCGGTTCGTCTTCGGCCTCACCTCGATCGAGCTCGCGAAGATCAAGGCCCCCGATGCGGCCGGCCAGAACCTCGACTTCGACAGCTTCATCTTCGACATCGTGCCCGCGGTCGTGGCCGGCCACATCGGCGAGAACCGCGGGCAGGCGAACCACTTCGCGTTCGCGTTCCTGTCCCGCCACGACACGGACTGGGACCTCGGCTACAGCAACGCCCAGGTCTCCGCCGCCTCCCCCGATGCGGTCGCCGGGTTCGGCCGGGTGCGCGAGCGGCTGGTCGAGTACTGGGTGGGCGGCACGTGGTCGCACCGAGTCCGGGAGGGCCTCTCGTTCGGGGTGTCCCCCTTCGTCGCCTACCGGGCGCAGAGGAGCCGCCGTTCCCTGGCCCTGGAGGATCTGGCCGACGGCACGTCGCGCGCGGTCTTCGTCGTGAAGGAGAACGACTACAACCACGTGCGGTTGCTCGCCAAGGCCGGCATCGCCTGGCGCCCCGGCCCCTGGGAGCTCGGCGCCACGGTCACCACCGCGGGCCTCCGCCTCTACGACACCGGCAAGGTGGTCTTCAACGCGTCGGTCGCAGGCGAGGCGTCGGCGCCCGTCCTCTCCGCGAGCACGCAGACGAGGGCTCGACGCCACGTACCACGCCCCCTGGTCGGTGGCCGGCGGGGCGACGTGGCGCGGTCAGCCGGACGGCGATCCACACGACGGTCGAGTGGTTCTCGGCCGTCGACCCGTACGACATCCTCACTCCGGACCCCGCCCCCGTGGCGGGCAGCCCGACCACCGTCCCGCTCACCTTCCGGGGGGCGGGCCAGAGCATCGTGAACTTCGGCGCCGGCGTCGAGCGACACCTCTCGGATCGATTCACGCTCTACGGCGGCGCCGCACGAAACGCCTCGACGTGGCGGCCGGAGTCGGAAACCCTCGCCGCGTGGGACCTCATCGACGTGACCGCCGGGGTCAGCCTCAACCGTGGCCGCTCGCGCCTGGCCCTCGGCCTCGGCTACGCGTGGGGCACCGGCGACCTGCCCCAGGCGGTCGTGCCGCCGGACGCGACGGGTCAGGTGCCGACGACCGAGGCGAGGTTCAGCCGTTGGACGATCTCGCTCGGCGCGTCGCTCGGCGGCGCCTCCCGGTAGGGAGGGACGCCCCTACAGCGACCGGTAGTACGCGACGCTCTTCGGGATCTGCCCGACGGGGGTCAGCACTCTCGTCCTCGAGGAAGTGCATCTCGACGCCGGCCGTCCGGCCCGGCCGCCAGGATCCCCTTCACGTCGATCTGGCCGGTGCCGAGGACGACGTTCGACTGCTCGCGGTGCGCGGCCTTGGAGCCGGGCGCGATGCCCTTCGCCATGTCCTTGAGGTGCGTGAACCAGATCCGGCCCGGGTGCTTCTTCATGAGGGCGACCGGGTCTCCGCCGCCGAAGGTGACCCAGTAGACGTCGGCCTCGAAGCCGACGTCGGGCCCCGACTCCTTCGCCAGCACGTCGAAGAGCGTCCCCTCCGGCGCGGGACCGAACTCCTGGCCGTGGATGTGGTAGCCGAAGCGCTTCCCCGCCGCCCGGCACTCCTTCGACCAGCGGCGCGAAGCTCCCCGCCGCCTTCAGGATCTCCTCCCGGCTCGCGTGGGGCTTCTGCTTGTGCGGGAGGTAGGGGTTGACGATCGTCGTCGCGCCCACCGCGTCCGCGTCCTTCAGGACTCCGGCGAGGTCCTTCTCGAGCCGGTCGTACCCGATGTGCATGGCGCGCACCTTCAGCCCGGCGTCCTTCAGCTGCGGCGCGATCTCGGCGCCGAACTTGCCGAAGGTCTCGACCTCGTCGAAGCCCCAGGACTTCACCTGCCGGAGCGTTCCCGGCACGTCCTTCCCGAGCACCTTCCGCACGCTCCACAGCTGCAGGCCCAGCGGCGGCTTGGCACCGCCCTCCGCGTGAGCCAGCCCGCGGAGAGCCGTGGCGGCCGCCGTGCCGCCGGCCACCGCCCCCAGGAAGGATCGACGCGTCGTCATGGAGCTCCCCCTCTCGCTTCGAATCCGCATTCAATCACGAAACGCGCCCCTCCTACCGCAGCCCCCGGTAGGCCTTGCCCTTGGTCCGCGACAGGTACCGGAGGTTCCGGCCGATCAGCTCCATCCGCTGCTTCACGCAGGCCGCCGACCGCAGCGGGTCCTCGGGGGTGTGGATGACGTAGTCGAGGAGCCGATCCACGGTCGTGGTCGCCACGTGCGTCCGGGTGTCGGAGGAGCCGTAGTAGATGAAGACCTCGCCGGTCGCCTTCATCACCGCGCCGTTGCAGAACGCCACGTTCGAGACGTCGCCCACCCGCTCGTCCCCCTCGGGCGCCAGGAAGAAGCCGGACGGCCGGGCGATGACCTTCGAGGGGTCCTCGAGGTCGCAGAGGAGGGCGTAGAGGACGTAGCGCAGGCCCGCGGCCGTGTTCCTGACGCCGTGGGCGATGTGGAGCCACCCCTTCGCCGTCTTGAGCGGCGGGGCGCCCGCGCCGTTCTTGACCTCCTTCACCGTGTGGTAGACCTTCGGGTCGATGATCGTCTCCTCAGAGATCTCCGCGGCCTCCATGGTCTCGCAGAGGGCGAAGCCGATGCCGCCCCCCTTCCCCGCCTCGATGAAGCTGTCCTGGGGACGCGTGTAGAGCGCGTAGCGCCCCTTCACGAGCTCGGGGTGGAGGACGACGTTCCTCTGCTGGGCCGACCGGGACTTGAGGTCGGGCAGCCGCTCCCACTTCACGAGGTCCTTCGTCCGCGCGATTCCCGCCTGCGCCACGGCCGACGAGGTGTCCCCGGGAGGGGCCTGGGGGTCCTTCCGCTCCGTGCAGAAGATGCCGTAGATCCAGCCGTCCTCGTGCGCGGTGAGGCGCATGTCGTAGACGTTGGTGTCGGGGACGTCGGTCTCCGGCATGACCACCGGGTGGTCCCAGAAGCGGAAGTTGTCGACGCCGTTGTCGCTCTCCGCCACCGCGAAGAAGCTCTTCCGGTCGTTCCCCTCGACGCGGGCCATCAGGCACACCTTGCCGCGCCACTCGATCGCGCCCACGTTGAAGACGCAGTTCACCCCCAGCCGCTCCTGCAGGAAGGGGTTGCGCCGCCGGTCGAGGTCGTAGCGCCAGAAGAGCGGCGCGTGGCCGGCGGTGAGGACCGGGTTCTCCCAGCGGTCGAAGACCCCGTTGCCGTCCTTCACCCGGCGGTTCTTCCTGTCGACGAGCTTCGCGTGCTGGTCGATCTTGCGGCGCAGCGCCTTCTCGAAATCGAAAGCCATCGGGGTCCTCCTCGCCCTCGTTGCGCGGCGCGGCCGGAGCCGAGACTACGGCCCCCGCCACGAAGGTGTCAAAGCACGCTCGCCCAGCGGCCGGTGCGGGCGGACTCGTACGCGGCCTCCATGACGACGACCCGCTCGGCGGCCTCGCGCGGGGTCACGAGGGGCTGCCCGACCGCCCCCGCGACCGCGTCCACCCACTGCTGCAGCGGGTGCTTCGGCCCCGGGGGCAGGCCCGTGACGGGCCCGGCCAGGCTCGACCCCGGGGCCTTCTTCGACTCGAAGAGCAGCTGGTCCCGGACGACGACCGCGTGTCCCTCGGTGCCGGCGATCTGCAGGGTGACCGGGTTCGCGACGTCGACCCAGCCCGCCACCAGCGTCGCCACGACGCCGTCCCGGAGCTTCAGCAGCGCTGTGCCCGTCTCGTCGCAGTCTCGGTAGCGCCCCGTCACCACCCGCACCTCCGCGCTCACCGAATCCACGGGACCGAGCAGCCACATCAGGATGTCGAGCGAGTGGGTGCCCAGGTCGCCGAAGGCGCCCACCCCGGCGATCCTCGGGTCGGCCATCCAGCGCCAGGTCTCGGCCACGTTGTCCGGCTTCTCGTCGAACCAGCCGCCGAGCGAGCCCTCGTGGCAGTTCCACGCCGCCGCGTGCGTGATGCGCCCGAACGCTCCCTTCGCGACCTGCGCGCGGAGGAAGAGGATCTTCGGGTCGGTGCGCATGAAGTAGCCGGTCGTGAAGACGAGTCCCGCCTTCTCGATCGCGTCGGCCATGGCCCGGCTCTCGGCCCCCGTGATGCCCAGGGGCTTCTCGACGAAGAGGTGCTTCCCCGCCTTCGCCGCCGCCCCTACGAGCTCGCGGTGACGGTTGGTCTCGGACAGGACGAGGACGCCCTCGACCTCGGGGTCGGCGAAGATCTCGGCGGCGGAGGACGCCTGGCTGGCGCTCACCGCGGCCCCCCACTTCGCGGAGCGCACGGGATCTTCGTCCCAGGCCCACTTGACGCGCACGTCGGGCCGCTCGGCGAGCTGCTTCGTGAACCCCGGCACGTGGATGTGGGCGCAGCCCACGAGCGCGAGGGTCGTCTTCCCCGCCCCCGGGGCGCGGGCCGCCGCGGGAGCGGCGGCGAGGGCGGCGCCGGCGGCGCCCGCGGTCTTCAGGAAGCGGCGGCGAGTCGTGTCGTCCATCCGGGTCCTCCTCGTGGCGGGGGCAAGGGTACCCGATTTGACCGCTACCCGCGGTGCGCCCAAGATCCACCCGTGAGCGAGCAGCCGCCGATCCAGGTCCCTATCCCCCCCCGCGCCGCGGTCCTGGTCGCGAGCAGCGACTCGGCCACCCGCGACCTCCTGCGGCGCGTCCTGAACGTCCCCGCGGTCGAGCTGGTCGACGCCTCGGACGGCGTCGAGGCGCTCGCTCTCACCCGGCGCCTCGACCTGGACCTCGTGGTCCTCGACGCGTTCCTCGCCGTCATGGACGGCGTCACGGTCTGCCGCCGCATCCGCGCGCTCACCGACCTCGACCAGCCGCCCATCCTCGTGCTGGGCCTCAGCTCCGAGCGCGCGATCGAGGTCGCGCTCACCTCGGGCGCCGACGAGACCCTGGCCAAGCCGCTCAACCCCGCGCTCCTCCGCTACCGCACGCGCGTGCTCCTCGTGCGACGGCAGGAGGAGCGGCGGCTGCGCCTCGTCGAGCGCGCGGTCGAGGCGGCCCCGGCCGGCATCGCCGTGCTCGACGCGCGCTCGTCCGAGTACGAGGTCGCTCTCGCCAACCCCGCCTTTCTGCGCCAGACCGGCTACGCCGCCGGGGAGATCCTCGGCCACAACCTGCGGCTGCTCGTCGGGCCCGGCGACCGACGTGGCCGCGCTGACCGAGCTGCGCCAGGCCATGGCCGACGGCCGCCCCACGCGGGTGCTGCTGCGGAGCTACCGGAAGGACGGCGAGACCTACTGGAACGACGTCGCCGCCGCCCCGGTGGTGGACGCCTCGGGCCGCCTCACCCACTACGTCAGCGTCCAGAGCGACGTCACCGCCCTTCTCGAGGCCCCCGGGCACGAGGCCGCCCGCGCGGTCGAGGAGGCGGTCGGCGCGCGCACCCGCGAGCTGGAGGCCGCCCTCGCCCGGGTCGAGGAGCGGCGGCGCTTCACCGAGACGATCCTCAACGCCATGGTCTCGGCCACCCTCGCCACCGACCCGCAGGGAAAGGTGACGTTCGCGAACCTCGCGGCGCTGCGCACCCTCGGCACGAGCCTCCACGACTGCGTGGGGCGCTCGGTGGTCGAGCTCTTCGGGCACCACGAGGGCGTCGCGGAGGTGGTCGCGGGCTCGGTCGCCGACAACCCCGAGCACCGGCTCGACTTCCCGATGATCAGCCCCGGCGGGGCGCGCTTCTACGTCGGGATGTCGATCACGCCGGCCCCCGCCGCCCTCCGCGACGAGGTGGCGTTTCATCTTCCTCTTCCGCGACCTGGCCGAGACGATCGACATGGAGACGGACCTCGAAGCTCAAGCAGCTCGCGACCGCCCAGGACGAGGCGGACGCGGCGCCGCCTCCCGTTCCCGACGGCGCCCTCGAGGAGGCCGTTCCCGGAGCCGAGGGCCCGCGCCGCGTCCTCCTGGCCCTGCGCTACACGGCGCCGGCCGACCTCGTGCGCGCGGCGATCCAGGCCCTCGCCGAGCGGCACGAGACGGACGGCGCCTTCGTGCGCCTGGAGACGGCGGACGACGTGCCGGAGGTGCTGCTGGACCGCCAGCAGGTGACGGAGGCGCTCACCATCGTGCTGTCGGGAGTGCTCGAGGCCTGCCACGACCCGGCCGACGTGCGCGTGCGCCTGACGCGGACGGAGGCGCCCGACGGCCCGAGCGGCCACCTGTCCCCCGCCGTGCGCATCGAGATCGCCTACCCGGCGGTCATCACCGACCGCGACCTGGGGACCGACCCCGGGGGCACGGCGGGCCGCCCCCAGCGGCGGATGGACTTCGCGACCGCGGAGAAGCTCCTCGAGGCGAACGGCGGCCGCCTGGTCCGCCCCGCCCGGGACGCCGGCGGGCCGGTGCTCGCCATCCTGCTGCGCGCGGCCCGCTGACCCCCGCGGAGAGCGGTTATTGCCCCGTCCCCGCCGGTCGCCGCTCGTGGAGCGTCGAGAGGATCGTGGGGACGAAGACGAGGGTGACGATCGTCGAGACCGAGAGGCCGCCGATGACCGCGATCGCGAGCGGCTTCTGCAGCTCGGCTCCCGACCCCAGGCCGAGCGCGAGCGGCAGCAACCCGAAGAGCGTGCAGAGCGTCGTCATCAGGATGGGGCGCAGGCGCACCGTGCCCGCCTCGAGAAGCGCCTCCTCCCGGCTCATGCCGCGGGCCGCCGCGATGTCCGCGTAGTCCACGAGGATGATCCCGTTCTTCACGATGAGCCCGATCAGCAGGATCAGGCCCATGAACGAGGAGACGTTGAGCGGCGTCCCGGTCAGGAGCAGCAGGCCGAAGGCGCCGACGAGCGACAGCGGCGCCGCGGAGAGGATCACGAGCGCGGGCGTGAAGCGGCGGAACTGGGCCACCAGCACCCCGAAGACCAGGAGCACGGCGATCGCGAGCACGAGCATCATCGAGCGGAACGAGGCCTGCTGGCTCTCGAAGAGGCCGCCGATGCTATAGGAGTAGCCGACCGGCCAGGGATCGGCGCGGAGCGCCGCCCCGACGTCGCGCACGCCGCTGCCGAGGTCCCGGCCTTCCAGCCGGGCCGTCACCGGGACCATCTGCCTCAGGTCCTCGCGGAAGAGCTGGGTCTCGCCCTGGGCGAGGTCGATCGTGGACGTGGTCGACAGCGGGACGACGTCGCCCGCGGCCGACGTCAGCGGGAACTCCCGGATCCAGTCGAGGTCGAAGCGGTTGCGGTCGGGGAACCGCACCCGCACGTCGATCAGGCGGTCCCCGCGCCGAAACGAGGTGGCCACCTGCCCGAGCAGGCCCGCCGAGAGCTGGCTCGCCACCTGCTCGACCGTGAAGCCCACCCGCGCGGCCCGCGTGGGGTCGATGCGCACGTCCACCTCGGGATTGCCACGTTGGGGCACGACGAGGTCGACGATGCCCGGGATCTTCTTCAAGCGCTCCGCCGTGCGCCCCGCGAGCTCCGCGAGCTGGCCGAGGTCGTCGCCGAAGATCTGCACCTCGATCGGCTCCGGGTTCCCCTCGAGGTCCCCGAGCATGTCCTGCAGGAGCTGCACGAACTCGATGGTCATGCCCGGCATCTGCGCCGCGAAGACGGCGCGCTGCTCCTCGATGATCTGCTCGGCGTTACGCTTGCGCGCCGACGGGGGCTTGAGCTTCACGACGATGTCGCCGCGGTTCTGCTCGGTGGCGAAGAGACCCAGCTCGGCCCCGGTGCGACGCGCGAAGCCCGCCACCTCGGGGGTGGCCGCGACCACCTCCTCGATGCGGTGCACCATGCGGTCCGTCTCCGGGAGCGACGTGCCCTCGGGCGTCCAGTAGTCGATCACGTACCCGCCCTCGTCCATCTGGGGCAGGAAGCCCGTCTCCAGCCGGAAGTAGAGGAGGGCGCCGAGAGCCACCATGGCCAGCGTGACGCCCGCGACCAGCCGCGGGCGACGGAGCGAGGCCTGGAGCAGCGAGCGGTAGCGCTCCGTCAGCCAGCCCAGGCGCGCGGTGTGCTCCGCCGGTCGCGCAGGAAGCGGGTGGCCGCATTCGGGATGAAGAGGAGGGCATAGGCCAGGGACAGCATCACGGCCGCGGCGAGGGTCAGGGACAGCGCCGCGAAGAACTGCCCGACGACGCCCTGGAGGAGCCCGAGCGGCACGAACACGACGACCGTGGTCAGGGTCGAGCCGACGACCGCGGCGAGCAGCTCCTGCGTGCCCTTCTCGGCCGCCGCCGCCACCGGCTCCCCCGCCGCCCGGTGCCGGTGGATGTTCTCCACCACGACGATGGCGTCGTCGATGACGAGGCCGATGGCGATGGCCAGCCCGCCCAGCGACATGAGGTTGATGGTGCCGCCCGCGAGCTGGAGCACGAAGAAGGTGCCGACCATGGTCAGGGGGAGCGACACCGCTGCGATCGCGGTCACCCGCCAGTCGCGCAGGAACGCGACGAGGACGAGCACCGCGAGGATGCCGCCGATCACGATGGCGTCGCGGACGTTGGCCACCGCGTTGCGCACGAACTCGGCGAGGTCGTAGACGACCTGGAGGCGGACCGCCGGCGGCAGCGAGGGGCGGTACTCCTTGAGGGCCGCCCAGACGCCGTCCGCCACCTCGAGGATGTTGCCGCGGATCTGCCGCGCCACGTTGAGGAGCGCGGCCGGCTGGCCGTTCCCGGTGATCAGGGTGGTGCGGTCGACCACTCCCTCGCGCACCTCGGCCAGGTCACCGAGGTAGAGCGGCGTCCCCTGGCGAAAGGCCACCACCACCTTCCTGACGTCGTCGATGCTCGTCAGCTCGGCGGTGGTGAGCACCAGGTACTGGCGGTAGTCCTTCGGCAGGCGCCCGACGGAGACGACCTGGTTGGTCGTCTTCAGCGCGTCGGCCACCTGCTCGAGCGTCACCCGGGCCGCGTTCAGCCGGTCCGGGTCCACGACGACCGAGATCTCCCGCTCCTCGCTGGCCAGCACCTCGACGTCGGCGACCCCGGGCACGCGGACGAGCAGCGGGCGCAGCTGGTAGACGGCCAGGTCGCGCAGGTCGGCGGGGGGCAGCCCCCCGGTCAGGTTGACGCAGAAGATGGGGAAGAGCGACGGCGTCATCCGCTCCACCACGAGGGCGGTGCCGGCGGGCAGCTCGGGCTTCACCTCGTCGGCCTTCGACTGCATGAGCTGGAGCGAGTACGGCATGTCGGCGTCGGAGTTGAAGATGACGGAGACCTCGCAGGCGCCACGGATCGTCTTGGAGCGCACCCGGCGCACGCCGAGCACGGTGCGGGCGGCCTCCTCGAGGGGCCGCGTCACCGCGAGCTGCATCATCCGCGGCGAGAGATCGCCCGCGTGCGCCACCATCTGGATCCGGGGGAACTCCACCTCGGGGTAGATGTTGCTGGGCAGAGTGGCCATCGAGTAGAGCCCGGCCACCGACAGGAGGACGATGCCCAGCAGGATGACCCGGCTGTTCCGTGACGCGAAGCGCGCGACGTTCACGGCTTCGCGGCCAGCTTCGCCCGCTCGCCGAGGCCGTGGATCGCGGAGGTGAGGACCTTCTGCCCCTCCTTCACCCCGGAGAGCACCTCGACCGCCTCGGGCGTCTCCAGGCCGATCTTCACCGGCGTCCGCGTGGCCTCCTCGCCCGACACCACGTAGACGGCCGTCCCTTCGTCGGTCTTGCTGACCGCCGAGGGCGGCACCACGAGGACCCCCTTCTTCTCCGCGAGGCCGATGCGCGCCTGCGCGAACATCCCGACCTTCAGCAGCCGCTCGGGGTTCTTCACCCGGATGCGCACGAGAGCGGCGTTCGTGGCCGGGTCGACCGCGGGGGCGATCGCGACCACCTCTCCGTCGAACGTGCGGTCCGGCCAGGCGTCGGACGCGATGGTGGCGGGCTGCCCCACGCGCACGCGGCCCAGGTGGTCGGCGGCCACGTGGGCGGCCACCTCGACCCGGTCGACGTTCGCCACCTCGAGGAGGGGCTGGGCCGGCGTGCCGTCCACCTGCTCGCCGACGCCCACGAAACGCTTGACGACCTGGCCCGAGATCGGCGACCGGACGTGCGCGCGCCCGAGCTGTCGATCGGCCGTGGCGAGGGCGGCCTCCGCCTGCTCGAGGCCGGCTTCGGCAGCCGCGGCCTGGGCGCGCGCGTCCTCGATCTCCTTGCCGGCGGCGATCCCCCGCTCGAAGAGCCGCTCGGTGCGGGCGAGGTTGAGGCGCGCGTTCTCGAGCGCGGCCTTCGCCTGGGCGAGCGCCGCGCGCGCCTGGCGCTGCTGGTCCTCGAGGGGAGGGGTCTCGATCTCCGCCACCACCTGCCCCGCCTGCACGCTGTCGCCCTCGGCCACGCTCATCGCGACCACTCGCCCGGGCACCTGCGAGGCGAGCTTCACGTCCTCGTTCGGCGGCGCGGCAATGGCGCCGCGCACTAGGAGCGGCTCGACCACGTCCCGCCGCGCGACGGTGCCGGTCTCGGCCACGATCGTCGGCACCTCGGCCGAGACGATCTCCTCGTCCGCCGTGCGGGTGCAGGCGGGAAGGGCGAGCACCAACGCCAGGACGACTCTACTCGATCGGTCCACCAAGCACGTCCTCCAGGTCGGCGAGCGCCGATTGAAGCGACAGCAGCGACGACAGGTACTCGCTCTTCGCGTCGCGCAGGGTGCGCTGCGCGTCCAGGACGGCGAGGACGGGGCTCCGGCCCAGGCGGTAGCCCTCTTCGGCGAGCGACTCGATCGCGGTGGCGGTAGGGACGAGCGTCTCCCGATAGGCCGCGACCTGCGACCGCTGTGCCAGGGCCCGTGCGTGCGCGGCGAAGGCCTTCGCCTCCACGGACCGGCGCCGGGCGTCGCGCCGGGTCCGCGCCTGATCGGCCCGAGCGAGGGAGCCCGCGATCTGCCCCTGATTGCGATCGAAGAGGGGCACGGCGAGGCTGAGGCCCGCGCGGTAGCCGACGTCGAACTCGCCAGGGGCGTTGAAGACCGCACCGAGGGAGAAGACGGGCGTCGGGAAGCGCTCGCCCTTCAGCAGCCCCAGCCGGCGGTCCTCGATCGTGACCTCGCTCTCGGCAGCCCGCAGCTCGGCGTTGCCGGCGGTGGCTCGCGCGACCACCTGGTCGACCGGCGGCAGGGGCGCGCCTTCCGCCAAGTCGCCCGCCACCGCCAGGGGCCGGGTGGGCGGCCGGTTCAGGAGGCCGTTGAGCTCCGCCTGCGCGGAGAGACGCGCCGACCGCGCGAGCTCGAGGTCGGCCTTCGCGCGGGCCAGGCCCAGGTCGGCCTGCATCACGTCGAGGCGCGGGGCGGCCCCTTCCTCGAACCGCGCCTGCGCCACCTCGCGCACGCGCGTCGCCACGTCCACCATCGACTGCGCGAGAGTCGCGGCCTCTTCCGCCGCCAGGAGGCCGTAGAAGGCCAGCCGCACGCCGCGCCGCAGGGCCTGCAACGCGGCGGCGTCGTCCACGTCGGCCAGCTTCAGCTCCTCGCGGGCGAGGTCGATGCGGCGCGAGCGCTTCCACGGCTCGAACGGGACGTCGAGCGAGAGCATCTGGTGCGGCGTGTCCTTCGTCGACTCGAACACGAGGTCGGGGTTCGGATGCTGGCCGGCGGCCGTGACCTCGGCCTCGCGAACCGCTCGACCGCGGCGCGCCGCCGCCAGGTCGAGGTTGTTCGCGATGGCGAGGTCGAGGGCCGACTGAAACGTGAGCGGCGCCTCCTGCGCGCCCCCCGGGGCGGGCGCGGAGACGACCACGGCTCCCAGCACGACGGCTCCCAGCTGTCTCATCCCCGTGATGGCTCCTTCGATGTGCCGTCGGCGCTCAGCGGCCGAGCGGGCCGGCCATCTCGTACACCACGACCTTGAACGAGCCGGCGAGGACCTGCGGGCGCTGCGGCTTGCCGTCGGGGCCCGTGGTCGGCGCCCCGAACTCCGCCGCCGCGACGTACAGCCGGTGCGTCTTCGGGTCGAGCGTCATCGTCCTCGAGCGCTTCGGCGTGCCCAGGGTCTGCACGACGGTCAGCTTGTCCTTCCCCTCCGGCCGGGCCACGGTCAGGGTCCCGTCGCTGCTCGACGCGAAGGCGAGCCCGGTGCCCGGGTCGAAGGCGTTCGCGTCCACGCCGGGGCCGATGGGCACGCTCGCGAGGACCTTGCCCGTCGCGGCGTCCACCATCAGCATCAGGTTGTTGCTGCACCCGACGAACAGCCGATGGGTCGCGGGATCGAGAGCCAGGCCCGAAGCCTCCTCGCCCGGCGCGATCGGCCAGGTCGCCACCACCGCGTGCGTCGCCGGGTCGATCGCGACCAGCTGGCTCGTGTCCTCGATGTTGTTGTAGATCCGCCCCGCCTTCTCGTCGAACACGGCGAACTCGGGCTTGCCGGGCAGCGGGATGGTCGCGCGGACCTCGCCGGTCTTCGCGTCGAAGACGGTGGCGGACTTGCCGCGGCCGTTGAACGCGTAGACCTCCTTGTGCACCGGCTCGTAGAGGATCGCGTCCGGGTTCTCGCCGGTCTTGACCGTGGCGACGATCTGCAGCGTCTTCAGGTCGACGATGCTGACCGTGGACTCGCGGCCGTTGCTCACGAAGCCGCGGCCGAGGTCGGGGGCCAGCGCGATGCCGTGCACCCCGAGCGCGGGGGCGATCTCGCCCACGACGGCGTCTTTGTCGATGTCGACGACGACCACCTTTGTGGCGTGCGACACGTACAGCCGCCGGCCGGCGGTGTCGACGGACAGGTAGTCCCAGCCCCCCTCGCCCCCGATCGGGATCTCCTTCAGCTGTCGGTAGGGACCGTCGGCGGCTCGGACCCCGAACCACGGTCCCAGCGCTACGACGGCGAGGGCCACGGCCAGGCGACGCGTCTTCATGAGGGTCTTCCTTTCGGCCTGCGCGCGACGGGCAGGCGTGTCACCGCGAGTTTAGACCACCCTCCGTGCACGTGGTTGGCTCGCGCGCGTAAGGACTGTAAACCGGGCGCCTCCTCCGCTTCGATCCCGGGACCTCATCTCGACGTGGAATCGTGCGACACGAGCACGAGTGAGCCGTCTTTCACCAACCCTACCCCGGGAGCATAGACCTTTTACGCTGCCGTACCAGAACCGTAGGCGTGCGCGGCGTAGGTCTCGGCTTCCACGCTGGTCCCGGACCTGGGGCGGAGCCCCTTCGCCACCTCCCGGATTCCTGTTGGACCCGTCCTGACCCGCCGGTGGTGGAGACTCCCCTTCGCCCGCTCCCGGCGGGCCTCGAGGGGCAGGGGCCCAACCGGAAATCGGTGGCCCCGAAGACACATCCGGGGCATGATCTGGAAGAGCGGGGAGACAGGAGGCCGACCCATGAAACGCAGCGACATCAACGCCCTTCTGCGGGCCGCGGAAAGCTGCTTCCGCGAGCACCACTGGGCCCTGCCCCCGCGGCCCCGCTGGGACGTGACCGACTTCGGCCTGGGCGATTGGCGCGCTCACGGGCTGGTGCTCGTGAACCTCGCGACCGAGGCCGAGTACTGCGAGAAGCTGATGTACGCCCGGGCCGGGATGGTGACCCCTTGTCACTGCCACCGCCGGAAGAAGGAGGACATCATCTGTCGCTGGGGAGCGCTCTCCGTGGGGGCCTGGCCGGGGCGGCCAGCGGACTGCGATGGAACCGCGTTCGCGCTCCTCGTCAATGGCGAGCGCCGGACGGTGACGGCCGGAGAGCCGATCCCGCTCGAGGCGGGAGAGCGCGTTACCCTGCCCCCCCACGTGTTCCACGAGTTCGTTCCCACGAGCGACGAGTGCATCCTGGGCGAGGTGTCGACCGCCAACGACGACGAGCACGACAACTTCTTCCTCGACCCGAACGTCGGGCGCTTCCCGCAGGTGATCGAGGACGAGCCGCCGACCTCGCGCCTCGTCAGCGATCGCATCTGATCGTCGTCGCGCCTGGCCGCCTCGCGGGATCACTCGACGGCCGGCAAGTCCTGGAACGGGGGCCGACCTCCAAGCGACACCTTGAAGCCGTAGAGGGTGAGGGCGAGGCAGAAGCCGACCACGAGGAGGGTGGCGTAGGCGTACCAGGCCGACAGGTGGATGGTCAAGGGATAGCCCGTCAGCAGCTGGAGGGTGGCGGTACCGATGACCAGGCTGGTCCAGCCGAAGCGGAAGAACATCAGATACCAGGCACAAATCCAGATCGCCAGAGTCAGGTATCCCCGTGGAAAGCCGGAGGCGTAAACGAGCACGTAGAGCGTTCCGTGGAAGGCCAGGGCGAGCCAGGTCCGGCGGAGCACGAACCGCAGGAGCAGGAGACCGCCGATGAGCAGGAGGATGTGGGTCAGGGAGTTCACCTGGATGGCGAGCAGTTCGGCCAGGGCCTCGCTCGGACTCCCGAGCGCGACCAGCTCGCCCGCGAAGGTCGGACGGTCGGGCCGAGGGGGCGCGCGCCCCGGCCCGAGAGGTACCCACGCTGCGGCCTGGAACGTCAGGCCCAAACCGATCCCGAAGACACAGCCCAGGAGCACGTCCCGTCCCACGACCGGATCCCGGAAGCGTCCGTTCAGCAGTCGGATCCACGAGATGAGTGAACGCGGCCAGAGCTTCCGCACGTAGGGCTCGAGGGCGACGTAGCAGAGCCAGGAAAGCGCGAAGGCGAAGAAGCCGCGGTAGAGGCCTCCGAAGAAGACCTCCATCTCCGAGCGATCGGGAACGTGGTGCGCGCCGAGCGCCCACTGGCCGAAGACCAGGACGAGGACGAAAGAGGCGAGCCGGAAGGCCAGTTTCGTGTCGCCCCGCCCCAGCCGCAGGTTGCGACGGGCCAGGAAGGCCAGGCCGATCATGAACGCGATGTGAAAGCCTACGTGGGCCACTCGGGCCCACGGGGAGGGCACGACCTCCTCCGGACGGACCCAGTGGCTCACTCCTCCTGAGTCGGCGGCCTGCGTCCACGGCTCGATGACGCGCAAGGCGACGACCCGGCCGCGAAAGGCCGCTGCCTCGAGGCGGAAGGGCACCTCGGGGGCGTCCGGGTACACGCCTTCCCAAGCCCCGCGTCGGTCGGCGTAGTGCGGCGGGAACCAGCGTGGCTCGACGGGGGTGAGGGCGCCGGGATCCAACCCTGCCGCCTTCAGGAGCGCCCCCCAGTCCGGCGACGGCGCGACGTCGGTCCAATCGTCGGCATCAGGAGGGACCGCCTCCAGCCTCCGGAGGCGTCCACGGGTATCGAGCTCGAGGTTCAACGCCCCGGGGGCGTCGTCCGGGGGGTCGTGGAGTGCGGCGAAGAACTCGGTGGTTCGGTGCGGCACGAGAGGACGGGGGCTCTCGCGGTACCAGAAGCGGACGACGCTCGGCTCGCCCCGCGCGAGGCGCTCCTTCCAGGAGTCCCGGTCCGGCCCGGTCATCAGGGAATCGATGTAGGCGGTGTCGCGGGAGAAGCCGTGGGTGCGGTCGCGCTGGGGCCCCGGGTAGCCCAGGCTGGTGAGGATCGCCCGCGCATCGGCCCCGAGCACCTCGGGCGACTTGGGCAGGGGGACGATCTGGCTCAGACGCGACTGGCCGGCCATTGACAGGTGCACCGGCAGGGCCGCCAGGACGAGGACGAGACACGCCCAGGCCGCCGCGGGCGAGACAGACGTGGCTTCCCAGGCGTCCGCGACGAGTGCGGTAGCCGGCGTCTCGCCGCGAGCCACCGCGGCCGCCAGCGGGTCCCCTCCGGGGAGCGCGGCGCCGACCGCCAGCGCCGAGG
Source organism: uncultured Acidobacteriota bacterium (assembly GCA_963697835.1). Lineage (GTDB taxonomy): Bacteria > Acidobacteriota > Vicinamibacteria > Fen-336 > Fen-336 > DATBSL01. The sequence goes on from CAVOPG010000008.1 coordinate 352,734, forward strand.
CTGGCCGGCGGCGCGGGTCTGTCTCCAGACACCGCAGGATGACGCGCTCGACCGCGGGGTCGAGCCCCTCCACGAGCTTCGAGGGCCGGGGCGGCGCCGCGTCCTTCGCGAGCCCCTGCGGGGGGCTGAACGGCAGCCGGCCGGTGAAGAGCTCGTAGAGCACGAGGCCCAGGCTGTAGAGGTCGCTCCGCTCGCTGACCCCGGTGCCGGCCCACTGCTCGGGCGACATGTACGCGGGAGTGCCGCTGCGGACATCCCGGCTCTCCACGCTCCCCGCGGCGGCGGCGAGGCCGAAGTCGGTGATCCGGGCCCGGCCACGCTCGTCGATCATGACGTTGGCGGGCTTGAGATCGCGGTGGAGGATCCCCCGTTCGTGGGCGGCGGCGAGGCCGGAAGCCAGCTCGCGGGCGATCTCCACGGCCTTCTCGGCGGGCACGCGGCCGATGCGCCGGAGAAGCGAGCGCAGGTCCTCACCGTGGATGTACTCCATGGAAAGGAAGGTGAGGCCGTCCGCCTCGCCGATGTCGTGCACCCGGCAGACGTTCGGGTGGGAGATCTGTCGGGCGATCTTCACCTCGCGCCGGAAGCGCCGGAGCCGCTCCTCGTCACGGGAAAGCTCCTCGGGCAGGAGCTTGAGGGCCACCGGCAGGTCGAGGGTGAGGTCGTCGGCGCGGTAGACCTCGCCCATGCCGCCCTTGCCCACGCACTCGAGGATGCGGTAGCGGCCGGCCAGCGTTTCGCCGGGGCGAAAGCGACCGGGGGTGGTCGGGCCGCGAGGAGGCGGCGGAAGCCAATCCTTCGTCGGCTCGGCCGAGAGCCCCTGACCAGGAAGGGCGAGCCTCTGCCTGGCCATGCCGACAGCCGGCTCTTCCATGAACCGGTCGGCCTCGCCTTCCCGCGCGAGGAGGGACTGCACTTCGCGTCGCAGATCCTCGTCCCCGCGGCACGCTTCCTCGAGGAAGGCCGCGCGCTCCGCCGGCGCGCGCTCCCGCGCCGCGTGGAACAGCACCTCGACCTTCGACCCTTCGCGGGGCCCCATGGCGCCCCCTCGTGTGGGCGGAAGAGTAGCACTCCGGGTGCGGCGTGGAACCCCGAATCTGCTGCAGGACCCTGGCCAACCGATTCGACCGATCGGTGAGCCGGTGCGCCCGGGCGCGGATGAGGCTCGACTCAGGGCGGAGCCGACAAGCGCCCACTCCGCCAGGCACCGACGGCGACCGGTCTCTCGTTGCGATTGAGCACGCTCCAGGTGACGGGTCCCGACGCGCCGGCCCACGGGGCGAGCGCCCGCACCGCGTCGCGGATGCGCGCGCGGTTGAGGCCGGCCTCGCGTACGGCAGCGGCAAGCAGGCGCACCGCGTCGTACCCGTGGGCCGCCGCGTCGTCGGGCGCCTCGCCCCAGCGCTTCGCGTACGCCGGTGCGAACGCTCCCGACGCCGGCCCCGGCTCGATCAGGAGTGGAGCGATCACGCCCTCCGCCGCGTCGCCGGCCGCGCGGCGAAACGCCGAGTGGGCGGCGCCGGCTCCACTGACGATCGTCCCGCGGAAGCCGGCCCCGCGGAGGGCCACGACTAGTCGGCCCGCTAGGCTCGACGGGGCCAGGACGACCACGGCCCGCGGGCCCCCGCGCAGCAGACGCCCGGCGAGTGCCGGGAGGTCTGCCTCGAGCGGCGCGAACTCGACGAGGGCCGCCGGCGTGAGACGCCGCTCGCCCAGCGCACGGCGTAGCGCGACGAGCGCCGCGTGCGAGTCGTGGTCGGTGGATGCCGCCACCGAGAACGGCCCCTCGGCCGCGGCTCTGCAAGACCGCCTCGGCCAGCATCGGAGCGATGCGCTCGTCGGATGGCGGGAGCGAGAAGAGCCACGGCACGTTCGCGTGATCGGCCGTGGCGTCCGTGCTGCCGGGACTCAGGAGCAGGAAGTGGCTCTTGAGGGCGATCTGCACGGCCAGGTGCGTGGTCGTGCCGTCTACCCCGCCGATGACCGCCCACGCCTGCCGGTCGTAGACGACACGCGTGAGGTCGGCGATCCCGGCCTTCCAGGGGCTCTCCGACCAGGCGGGAACGAGGCGGAACGGCTTGCCCCGATAGCCGCCGGCCGCGTTCTCCTGCTCGAGCGCGAGAGCCGCTCCGCGCCAGAAGTCTCCGAAGTCGGGGTGGTTCGGGTCGCCCGGCCCGAACCAGCCGATGACGACCTCGTCGACGTCCGGCTCGGGCTCCTCTCGCCCGGGGCCACGGAAATCGAGGGGCTCGCGCGAGGGCTGCTTGTAGGGCTTGTCTTCCTGAGGAGCTTCGCTCCGGACGAGCCCCGAAGGATCCGCCGGGGTTGCGGATGCCTCGTCGCCCGACACGACCGCGCTCCTCGGGATGACAGGGCTCAGGATCGGACCCGCGAGCAGCAGCGCGAGGGCGGGTCCGATCACCGACGGCTCACTTCTTCGCTGCGGGCTTCGGCGGGAGCGCGGGCGCCGCCGCGACCTCGGCCTCGCGGTTCAGCCGGTCGCGCGGCGCGACGTAGCCCTTCGGGATGCCGAGGTCCGCGCGCGAGACGTACTTCCAGGCGCCGTCCTCGTACGTGGCGAGGTACGTGTCGGCCACGTCGTCGAGACAGGCCGAGAAGACGATGTCGCCCGTGACGCCCGGCCACGGGTGCGGCAGGTACGCGATGAGGTCGCGGATCTTGGCGCGGTTGAGGCCGGCCACGTTGATGGCCCAGAGCATCAGGTTCATCCCGTCGTAGGCGTGCGCGGCGTACGTCTCGGCCTCCACGCCGAACCGCTCGCGGTAGGCCTTCCGGAACCGCTCGAGCTTGGGGTCCTTCCGCTCGGGGTTCCAGGGGAAGGCCGCCACCACGCCCTCCGCGTTCTTCCCCGCGAGCTTCACGAACTCCTCGTTGACCGTGCGGTCGCAGCCGAAGAACGGCTGCGTCATGCCCATCTCGCGCATCGTGTTGAGGACCAGCGCGCCCTCGACCGCGTCGCCCCAGTGCACGACCGCGTCGGGGTTCGCGTTCTTGACGCGCTCCACCTCGAGCTGGAAGTCCTTCTGCCCCACCTTGTAGGCCATCTCGATCGGGACGGGACGCTGCAGCCGCCGCGCGCTGTCGCGGATCTCGCGCACCCCGAAGCGGCCGTAGCGGTTGCTCGCGCGGATGATCGCCACCTTCTTGAGGTTCAGCTTGCGGTACCAGTAGTCGGTCAGCAGGTACGCCTGCTGCCGGTCGTCGCCGATCACCCGCACCACCCACGGGATGTTCGTCTCGATGAAGGTCGGGTCGGTGTCGCCGGAGTTGATCATCAGGACCTCGGCCTTGAGGGCGACCCGGATCGCGATGTGGCTGTTGGCCCCGTCGATCGTCCCGAGCATGCCCCAGACCTCGTCCTTGTAGGCCTGCTTGACGATCTCGTTGCCCGAGGAGCCCCAGAGGCCGTTGTCGTTGCTGACCACGAGCTCGAACGGGATCTTCCGCTTCAGGTAGCCGCCGCGCGCGTTCCACTCCTCGACCGCGAGGCGCGAGCCCTGCAGCATCGGGACTCCGAGCGCCTCCTCGTGGCTCTTGCCGCCGGTGGCGATCGAGACGGTGGGCAGGATCGGGCCGATGAAGCCGACCTTCACCGTGTCGAGATGCTCCGGCTCCGGCTTGTCACGCCCGGCGCCCGCGTACTCGATCTGCAGGAGGAAGTTCTCCTTGAAGGGCTTCGTGCCGGAGAACGGCTCGCGGTCCTCCGAGGTGCCGGCGTAGTTCTCGTCCTTCTTGAGGTTCATCGGCGGCGTGGCGTAGGCGCCCGCGGCGTCGATCTTCTTCATCACCTCGACGACCTGCGGGTCGTCGAAGGGGATGTAGTCCGGGCGAGCGGAAGCAGGCGCCTTCGCTCCCTTGTCGGCCGCCAGGGCGCCCGCCGACGCCAGAGACAGGGCGAGAACGACGGACTTCCCCGGGGCCTTCGTCAGGACGCTGGCGCATGGTTACCTCCCGCCCTTTCCGTCGACCCGGGGCGCTGCAGGTACGGACGCCGCTCTCGGGCCTCGGGTCGACGGGGCGTCCATACGCGTAGAGCGGCCGCTCCTTCGTGCCCGGGTAGTAGCCCGTCGCCGATGCCCCAGCCGAGGCCCTTCGACGTGCCCACCCAGATGTCGTTGCCGTCCACGTCGGCCGAGATCATGAAGCTGTGCGGCACGCCGAGCGGCATGTCGACGTCCTCCACGACCTTGCCGCCCACCGTGACCTTCGCCCGGCCGCGGCCCGTCTCGGGGTCGCGCGTGTAGGCGACCCAGGTCGCGTCCTCGTTGGGGGCGTCGGTGATGATCCCGAGGCCCTTGTCCGAGCAGTAGAGGGCCTCCTGCGCGCTGCGGCCCTTGATGTTGTTGTTGAAGTCGGAGGGCAGGCCGCCCTCCTGCTGCGCGTAGCCGCGCCAGTGACGGCCGTCGTAGCGCGAGCCGCCGAAGTAGGTGGAGACCCAGAGCACGCCGTCCACCGGGCTCGCGCCCGGTGACGATCACGTGGTTGATGCCGTCGTCGCGGTAGAGGTCGATCTCCATCTCGCCGTCGGGATCGAGGTAGTCCTTCCAGTGGCCGGTCTTGATGTCGTACTCGAGGACCCCGCTGCCCCAGACCGCGAGGTAGACCGTGTCCTTGCCGTCGTAGCTCGCGGCGTAGTTCCAGATCTCCTCCATCGGCGCGTTCTTCTCGGTGAAGACCGTCCACTCGCCGGTCACGGTGTTGAGCCGCGAGGCGCCGGCGGTGGTCGCCGCCCAGACGTTGTCGTTCTCGACCGCGACGCCGTACACCACGTCGTTGACGAGGCCGCTGTTGAGCTGGTGCCAGTGGTCGAAGCGGCCGCCGGAGAGCCGGGCGAGGCCGCCGCCGAAGAGGCCGAGCCACACGTCGCCCGTCTTCTGGTCCACGTCGATCGCGGTCACGACCTTGAACGGCAGGCCGTCCTTCTCCTGCCAGGTCTTCACGACCTTGCCGGTCGGCTTGTCGATGAGCGCGAGGCCGTCCTCGGTGCCCACCCACACCCGCGGCCCGTCCACCTTGACCGCGAAGATGTGGTCGTTCGGCAGGCCGTCCGCGACCGTGAACTGCTTCCAGTTCGTGTAGACGTAGGGCAGCTTCGGCGGGGCCCGCCGGCGCCGCCGCTTCGCCGGCGAGCACGGGCGCGGCCAGGCCCGCGAGGAGGAGCAGGACGAGGCTGGTGCGCGTCTTCATCTCTTCCTTCTTTCGGCTCACAGGGTCTTCAGGTACTCGATGAGGTCGTTGAGCTGGTCCTTCGTCATGTCGTTCGTGTACCCGTGCGTGTCGTACGGGTTGTGGACGGTCCAGATCTCCTCGAGCGTGTTGGCCATGCCGTTGTGCAGGTAGGGCGCCGAGTCGTAGATGTTGTTGAGGTGCGGCACGTCGAACTTGCCCTGGCGGTCGGTCGGCTGCTTCGTCCCCACGTCGCGCTGCTGCCGGTCGGTGAAGTAGGGCGGGAAGTGGCAGAAGAGGCACCGGCCCTCGTCCGGGATCTCGCGGCCGTCGTTCGTGCGGCCGCGCTCGAAGAGGACCTTGCCCCGGCGCTGCGCCTCGGTCAGCGGGGCGCCGAGCGGCCGGTGGCGGTTCGGCGGCCGCGGGATCGTGACCGTGTAGTCGTTCACGGCGCGCAGCTCCTCCGGCGTGAAGGGCGCGATGCGCGTGAAGAAGACCGCGAGCCGCGCTCCGCACTGGCGCGCCAGGGTGGCGTTCGTGCCCTCCCACTTGAAGGGGTCGGTGTCGTAGATCCCCCGCAGCGTCCGGTTGTCCACCGGGCTCACGCCGATGCCGTCGGCCTCGATGTCGTAGGTCAGGCCGTCGACGTGCCCGTCCGGGTGGCAGGTGGCGCAGGCGAACTGCCGCTGGAAGGTGATGTTCGCGCTGTGGAAGAGCTGCTCGCCCCAGCGGATGTGCGTCCGTCTGCTTCGGCCCGCCGAGGTCGACCCGCGCCACGGCCTCGTTGCGGGCCACGTCGATCACGCTCAGCGAGTCGTCGAGCGTGTTCGCGACCCAGGCCGTCGCGCCGTCCGGGGCCACGGCGATCCCGCGGGGGTTGTCCTTCACCGGGATGCGCGCGACCACGAACTCGGCCGAGGCGCCGAGCCAGTTGGGCAGGACGTCGCGGCGGTCCTCGTCGGAGGTCCGCTTCAGGAGCGCCAGCGAGCTTCTCGACGTCGATCACCGCGACGCGGTCCGTGCCGGCGCTCGTCACGAAGGCCTTCTTCCCGTCGGGCGTGAACGCCACGTCGGTGACGTCGGCGAAGTAGCGCTGCGGCTCGTCGAGCAGCACCTGGTCGACGCGTCCGTCCTTCCAGAGGACGGCGATCCCGTTCGTGATCGTCCAGCCCTGGAGGATGCGGGTCATCGGCACGAGGTTCTTGGTGCGGTTGAGCGTGGCCAGGGCGAACTCCCCGCTCGGGTGCCAGGCGACGCCCGAGCAGGAGGTTCGACGTCCGGCACGACCCACCGGTCCTCGACTCTCTGCCCGGCCACGTCGAAGACCGTGACCTCCGACATCGGCGGCGTGCGGAACTTCACGAAGCGCGAGAGCGCGTTCGTCACGAGCAGGCGCTTTCCGTCCGGCGAGAGGGCGGCCGACCAGGGGTTGCGGCTCGCGGCGAGGCGCTTCGTCTCCTTGCCCGTCGCGACGTCCACGACCGAGACGGCGTCGAACGCCGTGCCCATGACGAAGAGCGTCTTCCCGCTCGGGGTCGACCGCGACCCCGTGCGGCTCGTCGGCGACCGGGAAGCGCCTGACGGACCTTGCGCGTCGCGACGTCGATCACCACGACGCTGTCGTTGAGCCGGCTCGTCACGTAGGCCTTCGTCCCGTCGGGGCTGAAGACGAGGTCGGTCGCCTGGCCGCCGACCGGGATCTCGGCGACCTTCACGCGCTTCGCCGCGTCCACGACGATCACGCTGCCCGAGGCCTCGCAGGCGACCCACACCTCGCGCCCGTCGGGGCGGAACGCGAGGTTGACGGGGTTCTTGTACTGGACCTCGAGCTCCTCGAGGATCGCCGCCGCACCCTTCGAGGCGGCCATGCCGTACTGCGTCTCCAGGTCGGCGGCGGCCGAGGCCGCGAGCGCCGTCCGCTTCCCGACCGCGCGATCGCGGACTCGGGCCGCGTCGGGTGCGCGATCTTCGCCTTCGCCTCCGCGAACTCGAACGGCTTCTCGTGCGTGCTCGCGTGGCAGCCGAGGCAGGTCTTCTCGGTGACCGGCCGCAGGCCCGCCCGGAGCGCGCCCGCCTTGTCCCGCATGACGGCCTCGGGCATGTACTCGCTGCCCGCGCCGTGGCAGGACTCGCAGCCCACGCCCTCCATGAGGTCGAAGGTCTTCGCCGCCGGCGCGCCCGGGCCGCCGCCGGTCGCGTGGCACTTCAGGCAGTCGGGCGCGAGCTGCGGGTCCTCGGTGACGCCCTCTCCGCTTCGCGACCTCCGCGGCGCGGGGCGTCGAGAGGACGGCGTAGGCCTGCGCGTGCGGGCTCATCCGCCACAGGCTCAGCTGGTAGCCCATGCCCGGGCCCTGGTGGCAGGCCCCGCAGACGTACGCGCCGACGTACTTCGGCCCCGCCGCCTCTGCCGCCTTCGCCGCGGCGCCGGCATTCGGGCCCGGCCCGCTCCCCGGCGGGACGGGGTGGGCGAGCACTTCCCAGGCCTTGTCGACGTCGAGGGCGGGCTTGCGGTGGACGGCGACGTGCGAGCCCTTGACGTAGTGGCAGACGGCGCAGTCGCGCTTCGTGAACTTGCGCAGCCCCGCGCGGCGCGCCGCCTCGGGGTCGCGCATCACCGCCTCGTCCATGTACTCGCTGCCGGGCCCGTGGCACTTCTCGCACTGCACGCCGTCCTCGAGCCGGAAGCCGGCGTCCCGCTCCCACTTCTCGGCGTCGGCGGCGGTCGCGTGGCAGCCGAGGCAGATCGGCGCCTTCTCCGGCTCGTCGGGGATGCCGCTGAGCCGCGCCATCGCCTTCGCCTCGGGCGTCGCGAGCGAGGCCCACGCCTTCGAGTGCGCCGTCGTGAGCCAGTGGCTGTACTGGTTGCCGGCCGCCTTGCCCTCGTGGCACCGCGCGCAGGCGCGCGCGCCCACGTAGACGGGCTGCTTCACCGCCTGCGCCCGCAGGGCGACGGGGACGGTCGCGAGCGCCGCCAGCACGGCGGCGCCCATCAGGGGCGACGGCCCGTGCCGCATTGCTACTTCTTCCCCTGCTCGACGCGCAGGACCTGGTCGCCTTCACGTCCTTCCACTCGTCGGTCGTGCCGTCGGGCCAGCGGACCTGGACGAGGTCGGCCCGGTCCGCCGGCGCCGAGGCCGAAGTGCGCTCGCGTGTCGCCCTGCGAGAGGTAGCCGTTCACGCCGATCACGTCCTGGAACTGCGTCCGATCGCCGGCAGTGACCGTCACGCGCGCGCCGATGGCCGTGCGCTTGCCGCCCTTCGCCCGCGCGTCCACCTTCAGCCAGTGGTTCCCGGTGCCGCCGTCGTTGCGCAGGAGGTGCGGCGGGCCGGAGGTGTCGACCACGAGCGAGGTCCACGTTGCCGTCGTCGTCGAAGTCGGCCCAGGTGGCGCCGCGGCTCGACCACTTCGTCTGGAAGAAGTCGCCCGAGTCGCGCGCCACGTCGACGAAGACGGCCCTTGCCGTCGTTGCGCGCGAGCACCGCGTCCTCCGGGTACTCGTGGTGGGAGTCGCCGTTGGCGATGAAGACGTCGGGGTAGCCGTCGTTGTCGTAGTCGAAGAGCACGGCGCCCCAGCCGGTGTACTGGCCGCAGATCACGGCGAGGCCCGAGCGGTCCGATCGAGGTCCACGTAGAAGCTCGCCCTGCTTCGAGTGGAGGCTGCCGTAGTCCATGTCGGGGATCAGGATGTCGAGGTTGCCGTCGCCGTCGAGGTCGGCGACCGCCGGGCCCATCGAGGAGACGCCCTGGCCGTTCTGGCCGAGCGCGAGCCCGAGCACGCAGCGCCTTCTCCTCGAACGTCCCGTCGTGCCGGTTCTCGTAGTAGTAGTTCTCCATCGAGTCGTTGGCGACGTAGACGTCCATCCAGCCGTCGTTGTTGAGGTCGGCCGCCACCGCGCTCATCGCGCGCCCGCCGGGGTTGGAGACGCCGGCCGCCTTCGTCACGTCGGTGAAGGTGCCGTCGCCGTTGTTGCGGTAGAGCGCGCAGGAGACGCCGTTGTAGCTGAGCGGGCCGGGGTAGCCGGCCGCCGCGTAGAACGAGCGGAACTTGCCCTCGTCGTACTCGAGGTAGTTCGCGACGAACAGGTCGAGGTCGCCGTCGCGGTCGTAGTCGAGCCAGGCGGCGTTGAGGCTCCAGCGCGGGTCGGCGAGGCCCGCCTTCTCGGTCACGTCGGTGAAGGTGCCGTTCGCCGTCGTTGCGGTAGAGCTCCGGCCCCTTGTAGGTGAGCACGATCAGGTCGACGTCGCCGTCGTCGTCGTAGTCGGCGGCCGAGCAGCCGAACGCGAAGTTGCGGCCCGCCGACACCCGCCTTGTCGGTGACGTCCTCGAACTGGAAGCCGCCCTTGCCGCGGTAGAGCGCGTTCTTCAGCTGGTCGATGAGGTCGCGGCCCCGGTTGTCGCTGACCGTCTTCTCCCAGCGGCCCTGCGGGAAGTAGATGTCGAGCTTCCCGTCGCCGTCGTAGTCGAAGACGCACGCGCCGGAGCCGGTGCCCTCGACGATGTTGCTGAGGTCGTGGTCGCCGAAGCTGCGCTGCCACGTGATGCCCGGACTGCGGCGGTGACGTCGGTGAAGACGGGCAGCTTGCCCGCGGGGCCGCGCCGGCCGGGGCCTGCGCGTACGCAGAGCCGGCGGCGAGCAGGAGGGTGCTTGCGGCCAGGGCCAGGCGGCGACTCATGGCTGTCCTCCGGCGTCGATCGACCGGACGAACGCGCGCACCTCGTGCAGCCGAGGGCGGTCGCGGCGCCGCGGGCGTCGGCGAGGGTGCGTCGCTTCTCGGGCGGCGGGTTCAGGACAGGCGCCGGCGCCGCAGGGCCTTCATCAGCCGGTTCGGCGGCGTGCGCTCCGGGTCCTCGTGGCAGCCGACGCAGCCCTGCGCCGCGTGGTTGCGCACCCAGAGCCACGCCGAGGTGCGCAGCGCGGCGCCGCTCGCGTCGAGCGAGCTCCAGCTGCACCGGCGTGTTCGCCGGGATCTGCACCTGGTACGAGCCGTCGTCGGCGACCTCGACTTCGCCGAGCAGCCGCCGGCGGACGGGCCGGTCCGCCGCTCGCCGGCACGCCCTCGACGACCCGCAGGCGCCTTCGCCGTCCCCTTCGGCAGCGCCGCGGCCGGGCTCCTGGATGCCGACGTCGATCGTGTAGAGCTTGCCCTCGGGGTCGTCTTCGCGCACGACGCTCGAGCGCGCGTCGGGCACCGGGCGGGGCGCCAGCGAGCTTCGCCTGGACCGAGTGCCAGGCCGGGTCCTCGAACGCCTTCTCCCGCGCGCCGGTCGCGGGGTCGAAACGGTAGATGCCGAAGACGCCCTCCTCCGCCGCCCGTGCCGCCGGCCGCCACGCGACGAGCACGCGGCCGTCGGGCAGGGGGGACGGCGCCCGGAAGAGGCCGTCGCCCTCGGCCGTGAGCGAGCGGTAGCGTGTGCAGCGGGCGCAGCTGGCTCACCGAGGCGAGCCGACCCGCGCCGTCGCCCTCGGACGTCGGTCCGCCTCGACGAACACGACGAGGCCGTCCGCGGTCGGCGCCGGCATCTGCTTCACGCGCAGGCCCTGGTCGCCGGCGTAGGTCTGGTAGTCGGTGCCGTCCTCGTTGACGCCGAGGAGCGCCACGCGGTCGCCGCCGCCCCGGCGACCGCAGCCAGCCGGCGTAGACCATCCGGCCGTCCGGCAGGATCACCGGGTCCACGTCGTTCGACAGGTTGAAGGTCAGCCGCCGCAGCGCCGTGCCGTCGGTCTTGCAGGACCACAGGCTCGTGTTGGGCGCGACGCCCGGCCTCGTTCCGCTCGCCGGGGTTCTCGCCGACGAACGCGACCTGCACCCAGGGCTCGACGCTCGTCGGCGTGATCGTGTAGATCGTCGACTGGTAGACGGGCTGGCGGGCGCCGGCCGCGCCGCACGTGATCTGCCGCGCCTCGCGTGCCGTCCGCCTTCATCTCGAAGACGCACCACGGGTCGGCGGCCGCCTTCTTCGCCGCGAACAGGATCGGACTTCCCGTCGAACGACACGTCGGGGTCGGCGGCGCTCGTCGAAGCCGGCGCGTGAGCACGCGGGCCTTTCCGTCCGGCGACACGAGCACGAGGCGCCCACCCTCGCCCGCAGGCCGGCGGGAGCGTGCCTCCCGGCGCGCGCGACGGCCGGGGCGCCGCCGCACCGGGATCTGGGCGACGACCATCGGCGCCGCGGGCCCTTTCGCCGCGACCGGCGCCGCCGAGAGCGACGTGGCGACAAGCGGGGCGGCGAGAGCCAGCGCGAGAGAGCAGCGCCGGCGAGCGGCTCTCACCGCCGCGCCCCGCGGCCGCGCGGCAGGACGGCGACGGCGTCGATCTCGAACAGCAGGTCGTCGCGGCACACGTCGGCGACGGTCGTGACGAGGGGCGCGCCACGCGAGCTCCGACCGCTCGACGATGCGCTCGAACGAGCGCGCCGTCGCACGGGTTCGTCGAGGAACGCCGTCGCCTGGCCGACGTCGGCGAGAGACGCGCGCCGGCGCCCTCGAGGAGCGCCTCGCACCGCCTCGAGCGTGTAGCGCGTCTGCGTCTCGAAGTCGCCCACGTGCACCGTCGCGCCGTGGTCGTCGATCGAGGCCGTGCCCGAGACGAAGACGTAGCGCGCGTCGCCGAGGACGACCTCCATCGCCCGGGCGAACGCCGAGCCGTACTCGGTCGCCTCGTTCTGCTTCCGGTTGTGGAGCCGCTTCATCTCGAGCGCGGCCGCCGTCTCGCGGCCGGAGCGCCAGGAGGTCGAGCGTGCACCAGCCGCCGCGCGGGTTGCGCCCCTCGATCCCGGTGCTGGCGGGGATCTGCCCGTCGCCGCCCGGCCCCATGAGGCCCATCCGCCGGAAGGCGGCGTTGCGGACGGCGTTGAACGGCCCGTACCAGTCGAGGATGTCGCGCAGGTAGAACCAGGTGCGCGCCACGTCGCGGAAGGAGAAGCCCTCCCGCGCGAGGAGCTCCTCCGCCGCGTCGATCGCCGCCGCGCGCGTCCTCGGCCGGGCCCGCGGCCGAGACGCCCCGACGGCGCGACGGCCGACGTCCGACGAGCCCGAGGAGCGCGCGCCGTCGGCGTCTCGACCACGCGCCCGTAGACCCGGTCGCCCTCGGTCAGCGGCCGCGACGTCCCCCGCGCCCCGATCACGTGGATGCCGGCGAGCCCGGCGCGACCGACCGGCGCGCCCTCGACGCACGTCGGCGGCACGGCCCACTCCGGCGCGCTGCCGACCGCGCGCGCCCGGCCCCGCGCCACCGCGGGCGCCGCCGCCAGCTCGCCGAAGACCCGCTCCTGGATCGGCACGCAGCCGCGCTCGCGGAGGAGCGGAGTCGATCGCCCGCGTACGCTTCCTCCGCCGCCGGCTCCACGGCCCGTGCCCTGCCCGTCCACGTCACCAGGGCGAGGTCGCCCTCCGCGGCGCTCGCCTTCAGATCCACCGCCACGCTCTCGCTCGCTGTCAGCATGTGAGCCGTCGCTCCCGGAGCGCGCCTCGCCCCGCAGCCTCTGCCGGGGAGCGCGCTCTCGAAGATGAACGCGCCCAGATTGCCCGCGCCGAGCGGCGTGGTCAATGAGCACTTTGAATCAACGAACGTGCATTTCGACCAATATCGACGCGGGTGAAACGCGCTTCGTCGCGTACGAAATATTACGCGCGCGCGTAGAACGTTTTCGTTGACGCCGTCTCGGGGCGGCGCTTAGCATCCTGCCACGGCGAGCATCCGCGCCGGCGCAAGAGACACCGTGGAGACTCCGATGAGCAGCGTGCGAGCCGTGACGATCCGGGACTGCGCGATCGGCGGCCCCGAGCTGGTGGTGATGGCCGGGCCGTGCGCGATCGAGTCGCGCGAGCAGATCTTCCACGCGGCGGAGGTCGTGGCCGTCGTGCGGCGCCCGCTTCCTCCGCGGGGGCGCCTTCAAGGTGCGCACGTCGCCCACCGCCTTCCAGGGCCTCGGCTGGGACGGCTGGAAGCTGCTGCGCGAGGCGGCCGACGCCTTCTCGGCCTGCTCACCGTCAGCGAGATCCTGGACGAGGGGCAGATCGAGCGGGCGCGGCGCTACGTGGACTTCGCCCAGATCGGCAGCCGGAACATGCAGAACATCCCGCTGCTGAAGGCGCTCGGCCGCTCGCGCATGCCGGTGATGCTCAAGCGCGGCTTCGGCTGCACGATCGACGAGTGGGTCCACGCCGCCGAGTACATCCTCGCGCGAGGGGAACCCGGACGTGGTGCTGTGCGAGCGGGGGATCCGCACGTTCGAGACGGCGACGCGCTTCACGCTCGACGTGGCCGCGGTGCCGATCGCGAAGAAGCGGCTCGGGCCTCCCGGTCGATCGTCGACCCCTCGCACGCGGCCGGCAAGCGCGACTGGGTGGAGTGCCTGACCCTCGCCGGCGTCGCCGTGCGGCGCCGACGGGCTGCTCATCGAGACGCACCCGGACCCGGCGAAGGCCCTCTCCGACGGGCCGCAGGCGGTGGTGCTCTCCGAGTTCCCGGCGCTCATGGAGAAGGCCCGGCGCGTGGCGCACGCGATGGGCCGCACGATCCCCGCCGGCGCGCGCGTCGAAGCCGCGGCCTGCTGAGCCCGCCCCCGCGTCAGGGCGGGGCCGCCTGCCCCTGCTGTCGCGCCCTCTCCGCGTCCTCTCGCGCCTTCTCCTCGGCCTTGAGCCGCTGCACGATCGCCTGCTCGCGGTTGCCGTCCGCGCGGCGCCCGAGGCGGTAGTAGACCGTCGCCAGCGAGACGTGCGCCTCGGTGAAGCTCGGGGCGTCCTTCACCAGGGGCTCGAGCGTCTGGCGCGCCGGCTCGAGCTCGGCCGGCGGCGATCTCGACGAGCGCGAGCTGGTAGAGCGCGCCGGGGTCGCCCGGCCGCAGGGCGAGGGCCTTCTGCAGGTGCTCGCGGGCCTCGTCGTTTCGCGAGTCCTGCCGCAGCAGCAGGGCGAGCAGGACGTGCGAGTCGAAGTGGTTCGGGTTGATGGCGAGCTCGCGACGCAGCGCCTCGACCGCCCCCGGCGCGTCGCCCATCTTCGCGAGGACCTCGCCGAGGGTGCCGTTCGCGGTGGGGAGCGCCGGGTTCAGCTCGAGCGCGCGCCGCAGCTCCTTCTCCGCCGCGATGTCGTCGTTCGCCTCGCGGCTCGCGATGGCGAGGACGAGGTGCGCCTCGGCCGAGTCGCCCTGGCGCAGGATCCGGTCGAGCACCCGCTGGCCGCGCTCGTACTGCCGGTCGCGCATCAGGGCCGTCCCGATCATGTACAGGATCGCCTGGTTCTCCGGGTCCTTCTCGAGGAGCGGGTCGAGGATCGCGATCACCTGCTTCCACTCTCCGAGCTGCAGCCGGCAGTCGGCGAGAAGCAGCGGGGCGGCGGCGTGGTCGGGCTGCGCCTTCCGCACCGCCTCGAGCTCGCAGGCCGCCTCGCGGATCCGCCCCGCCTTGTAGAGGGCGACCGCGAGGTTGTAGCGCACGGCGAGCGGCGGAGGGGCTGCACGGCGAGGGCCTCGCGGTACTCCCGGACGGCTTCGTCGTAGCGCCCGAGCTGCGCGTAGACGACGCCGAGGTTCGAGCGCGCCTCCCAGCTCTTCGGCGCCAGCTCGAGGAAGCGACGGTACTCGGTCGCCGCCTCCTCGAGCTGGCCCTGCTTCTGCAGCTCGAGGGCGCGGGCCGCGATCGCGGCGGGGTCGGCGTCGGGGGCCGGTCGAGGCGGCGCCGACCTGGGCCGCGGCGGCGAGGAGCGCGAGGAGCAGGCCGGGCATCAGGCACGTATTGTGAACCACTCCGGGGTCCGGCCCTGCGCTATGATCCCCGCCCGGAGGAGCACCATGATGATGCGCCACGCCCTCGTTCCCGCCCTGCTGGCCGCGCTCGCCCTGCCGACCTTCGCGACACCCGCCGACGAGCCGAAGCCGCTCGACGCCCAGGCGTTCGCCCAGCGCGTCGAGGTGGTCGCGACCCCGGTCCACCCGTTCCGCTACAACCAGCCGATCCCCACGCCGAACCAGACGAAGCCCCTGCTCGCCCGGCGGCGGGCGTTCTTCCCCGGCGAGGCGGTGACGCTCTCCTTCCGCGTGCCGGACGGGGCGACGCTCGGCTCGCCGGTGCGCGCGCGGGTCGCGCTGACCCTGCACGACCTCGTCGGCGCGAAGCTCCACGACCTCGGCGAGGCCGCGCTATCCGCGTCGGACAACGGGCGTCGACGGCACGCTCGCCTGGACCGTGCCCGATGTCGCGGAGGGCCAGTACCTGCTCGCCGCCCGCTTCTCCGGCGAGGACGGCCAGCCGCTCGCCACGCGCAGCAACGTCGTGTTCGTGACGCCCGAGTACCCGCGGCTCCTCGAGGCGGCGCAGGCGTCACTCGCCCGAGCGCGGCAGAAGGCCGCGACGGCCGACGCCCTCGTGCGCGACGTCAGCCTGCCCTCGACCGAGATGCTCGTCGAGGACGCCGAGATGCGCTGGTCCGACTTCGGCCAGGCGCCGCGCGACTGGGAGTTCGTGAAGCGCCAGCTGGAGGACGGCGCGCGCCTACGCCGACCGACTCGCGGCCGGCGAGGACCCGTGGAAGGGTCGCACCGGCGCCTTCACGAAGGCGTACCGCTCCGAGGTCGACGGCACGCTCCAGCCGTACGGCCTCTACGTCCCGCCCTCCTACGACCCGGCGAAGGCGTGGCCGCTGGTGGTGGGCCTGCACGGCTCCGGCTCGAACCACCTGCTCCACCGGCGCCGGGTCTTCGGCCTCGGCAACGAGCCGGGCGAGGGGGACTACGAGGCCATCCGCACGGACGTCCCGTTCCCCGACGTCGGGCTTCGTCGTGCTCGACGCCCTACGGCCGCGGCGAGTCGGCCGGCTACAACGGCATCGCCGAGGGCGACGTGCTGCGGGCCATGGACCACGTCCAGAAGGCCTACAACGTGGACGCCGACCGCGTGCACCTCACCGGCCTGTCGATGGGCGGCGGCGGCACCTGGCACATCGGCCTGCGCTACCCCGACCGCTTCGCCTCGATCTCGCCGGTCTGCGGCGTCGCCGACCTGGACCTCATGCCCTGGACGGCCGGCTGGGGCGCGCTCGACCGCGAGCTGATGAGCCTCACCGGCTACACGCGGATCGTGGAGAACGCCGGCAACCTGCAGGTCTTCGTCTTCCACGGCGACGAGGACGACGCGGTGAACGTGACGGCGTCGCGGAAGATGATGGAGGCCTTCGAGAAGGCCGGCCTCGCCGGCCGGAGCGCCCACTACTTCGAGCTGCCGGGCGTCACCCACTTCTCGTGGGACTTCGCCTACCGCGACGCCTCGCTCTTCCGCCGCGTGCGAGGACGTCCGCCGCAACCCCTTCCCGGAGCGCGTCGTCTACTCGACCTTCTCGCCGCGCTACAGCAAGGCCTACTGGCTGCGCATCGACCGGATCGACCGGGGCCTCGTCCTCGCCCGCATCGAGGGCACGCAGAAGGCGGGCGTCTTCGACGTGAAGGCCGACAACCTCACCGCCTTCTCGCTGCTGCTGGCGCCGGCGATCGCGCCCGCGGGCAAGCCGATCGAGGTGAAGGTGAACGGCAAGCGGTCTTCCGCGGCGTGCCGAAGGGCGAGGTGCTGAGCTTCGCCGGCGGGAAGGGGTCGTGGAAGGCGACCGCGCCGTGGAAGGGGCCGGCCCAGGGGCCGCCCGACCACGCCGAGGCACGGCTCCGCAACGGAAGCCTCGCGCAGTACGGGCCGCACGTCTACGTCTACGGCACGCTCGGCGACGCCGCGACGACGGCCGCCTCGAAGACCGCCGCCGAGATGCTCGCCGACTGGGGGCCGAGCGTCCGCGCGAAGTGGCGCGTCCTCGCCGACACCGAGGTCACGCCCGAGCTCATGGCCACGCACGACCTCGTGCTCGTCGGCACGAGCGCCACGAACCGCGTCCTCGCCGGTCTCGTCGGCCTCCCCATCCGCCAGGACGCCTCCGGCACCTACGTGGGCGGACAAGAAGGTGGCCGGCCCCGCCGCGACCTACCGCCTGCTCTACCCGAATCCCGGGGCGACGCGCCGGCGCGTGCTCGTCTACGGGGGAGGCAGCCCCGCCGCGCTGAAGCGCTTCCTCCCCCGGGGCCGGCAGGCTCCGCCCTTCTCGCTCTTCGCGGACTACGTCGTCGTCGGCGAGGACGACAAGGTCGTGCTCGAGGGCTACTTCAGGGACGGGTACCGCATCCCCTGAGACTGCCCACCCACGGGCATGGATCTCGCACACTAGACCCTTGGAAGGCCTGGGGGGCGAATATTGTGCGTCGCATCCCGTCCGTCCGGTCACCTGGCGTGCGGGAGGGAGGAGCGAGCCATGACGCGTCCGTGCAGCCGTCGCCGGTTCCTCGGGCCTCGCCGCCACCGCGCCGCTCGCCGTGGCCGCGGGCTGCGGCGGCGACGAGCCGCTCGCCGTCGAGCCCCTCGCCGTCCCCGACCGCTGCCGCCGTCCTCCGGCACCGGCGTCGTCGCGCTCACCCGCGCGCGCTCCTACGGCGCGGAGGCCGCGGCGGCGCTGCGCCAGGCGCCTCGACCTCCTCGGCGGGATCGGCTCGCTCGTGCGCGGAAAGACCGTCACGGTCAAGGTCAACTTCACCGGCTGGCCGATCCAGGGCGATCGACGGCCGGACCGCCCGGCGAGACCTACGTCACCCACGGGGACACGGCGCTCGCGCTCGCCCAGATCCTCTCCGAGCAGCGGGGCGCGCCGGATCCGCTTCGTCGAGTCGCAGGGCGTGGCGCTGCCGCTCGAGGACGTCGTGGCCGCGGCGGGCTGGAACGTGCCGCGCGCTGCAGGCGATCTCGGGTGTCGAGTTCGAGAACACGCGCAACCTCGGCGCCGGCGCGCAGCTACGCCCGTCTCCCCGTGCCGGGCGGCGGGCGGGTCTTCTCGTACTTCGACGTCAACCACTCGTACGCGGACACCGACGTCTTCGTCTCGCTGTGCAAGATGAAGGAGCACGCGACCGCGGCCGGGGTCACGCTCTCGATGAAGAACCTCTTCGGCATCACGCCGAACTCGCTCTATGGCAGCGAGGGCGCGGGCGAGGACAAGCTCGGCTACCGCGGCCCGATCCACGGCAAGGCCGAGGGCTGGGTGCGCCTCCTGCCCGGCGAGAAGGCCGGCTTCGAGAACGAGGTGGTCGGCGTGCGGGTGCCGCGCACGATCGTGGACGAGAACCTCGCCCGCCCGGTGCACCTCGCGA
The DNA here is from genome assembly GCA_963697835.1 of uncultured Acidobacteriota bacterium. Lineage (GTDB taxonomy): Bacteria > Acidobacteriota > Vicinamibacteria > Fen-336 > Fen-336 > DATBSL01. Next base: position 371,096 of record CAVOPG010000008.1, read on the forward strand.
TCGTGGACGGGATCACGCACGATCCGCGGCGGCGAGGGCTGGTGGAACTCCGGCGTGTCCCCGATCGACCCCGGCGTTATCGTGGCCGGCTTCAACGCCCTCTCGACCGACGCGGTGGCCGCCGCGGTGATGGGATTCGACGCGCGGGCCCCGCACTACACCGCTCCTTTCGAGACGCGGGAGAACCACTTCCTCATCGCCGAGCAGGCGGGCCTCGGCACCGCCGACGTGAGCCGCATCGACGTGCGCGGCCTGCGCATCGCCGACGTGCGGACGCCGTTTCGGGCCGCATCGGCCTCGTGGCGACCGCAGCCCGCGTTCGCCCTCCGGGGCGTCCCGATCGGTTGAGGATTCGCGGAGGCGCCCCTGATCGGCTCCGAAGCGTTCGAAAACGCTCGGGCCACGTGACATTTCTTGAACCCCGGGGGGGTTCCCGAGCGTCTTAGCGGGTGAGGTTTCGAGAGGTGTCTCACGATCATGCGCAAGGGATTGATCGCGGCGGGCGTCATCGTCATCGCGGGGGGCGTGACCGCGGTCCTCTACAGCAAGTCCAACTCCAGCAAGACGAACGGCTTCAAGACGGTGCCGGTGGCCCGGGGGTCGGTCGTCGAGAAGGCGCTGGCCATCGGCGCCATCAGGCCCAAACGCGAGATTGCGGTCAAGAGCAAGATCTCCGGGATCGTCAAGACCTCCTTCCGGGAGATCGGGGACCAGGTCCGGCCCGGGCGATCCGCTCTTCGAGATCCTGCCCGACCCGACCCCGATGGAGCTGACCGAGGCCCGGCGCGAGGTCGAGATCGCGAAGAACGTCTTCGACCAGGCCCAGAAGAAGTACGACCGCTCGCGCACGCTCAAGGACCAGGGCATCCTCGCCACCCAGGACTGGGACCAGGCCGACAAGGACATCCAGGACGCCCAGATCCGCCTGGAGCTCGCCTCGGAGAGGCTCGCCCTCATCGAGAAGGGGCGAGTGAAGGGCAACCGCCAGGGCGATCGCCTCGCCGTGGAGTCGATCATCCGCGCCCCCATCGCGGGCACCGTCCTCGAGCTGCTCGTGAACGAGGGCGACCCCGTCGTGCCCCTCACCTCGTACCAGGCGGGGACCGCCCTCACCAACCTCGCCGACATGAACACCCTCGTCTTCAAGGGCACGGTGGACGAGATCGACGTGGGCAAGCTCCACGAGGGGATGCCCGCCCACATCAAGATCGGCGCCCTGCCCGACGCGAAGGTCGAGGGGAAGATCTACAAGATCTCGCCCAAGTCCAAGACCGCCGAGGGCGCGACGCTCTTCGACGTGGAGATCGAGCTCCTGCCCGCGAAGGACGTCGTGCTCCGCGCCGGCTACTCGGCGAACGCCGAGATCGCGGTGCGGGAGAAGCACGACGTGCTGCGTGGTGCCCGAGCGGCTCGTCACGTTCGCCGACGGCAAGGCGAGCGTCGAGCTGCCCGGGAAGGGCGAGAAGGACCGCCCCGGTCAAGAAGGAGATCAAGACCGGCCTCTCCGACGGCATGAACGTCGAGGTCGCCGAGGGCCTCGAAGGAGAAGGACCTCGTCGTCGAGCGGCCGCCGAAGAAGATCGAGTAGGCGAGGGCCCGCCCCGGAAGCGAGACCACCATGACCTCCCTGTCCTTCCTCCGGCAGATGCTGCAGGACATCCGCCACCAGAAGATGCGGACGCTCCTGACCCTCTTCGGCATCACCTGGGGCACGGTGTCGGTCGCGCTCCTCGTGTCCTTCGGACGAGGGCCTCGAGGCCCGGATCCGGAAGAACCAGAGGGGCCTCGGGGAGAGCATCGTGATCGCCTGGCCCTCGCGGACGTCGCTGCCCTTCGAAGGGCTCGGCAAGGGCCGCCGCATCCGCGTCTCCGAGGAGGACCTCGAGGCCCTGCGCCGCGAGATCCCGGAGGCCAGCTTCTCCGGCGAGTTCATGCGCGACAGCACCTTCCGCCGCGAGCGGACCCGCATCAACCCCGGCATGTCGGCCACCAACCCGGTCTTCGCGGTGATGCGCAACCTGATCCCGGCGAGCGGCGGGCGCTACGTGAACGACATCGACGTCGACCGCCGCCGCCGGATCGTCTTCCTGGGCGACAAGCTCAAGCAGGACCTCTTCGGCGAGGCCGAGGCGGTGGGCCGCACGGTGATGGTCGACAACGTGCCCTTCCTCGTCGTGGGCGTCATGGAGAAGAAGGCCCAGGACTCGAGCTACAGCGGCCGTGACGCGGAGAAGGCCTTCATCCCCGACACCACCTTCAAGGGCCTCTTCAGCGAGCGCTACGTGAGCAACTTCATCTTCCAGGCCCAGCACGCCCTCGCTGGTGCCGGCGGTGACGAAGAAGGTCTACGAGGTCCTCGGGCGCCGGCTGAAGTTCGACCCCACGGACAAGGAAGCGGTCGGCATGTGGGACACCACGGAAGGGGAGAAGTTCTTCGACATCTTCTTCCTCACCTTCCGCGCCTTCCTCGGCGTGATCGGCTCGTTCACCCTGATGGTGGGCGGCCTCGGGGTCTCGAACATCATGTACGTGGTGGTCGAGGAGCGGACGCGCGAGATCGGGGTGAAGCTGGCCGTCGGGGCCAAGCCCCGCTTCATCCAGACGCAGTTCCTCCTCGAGACGCTCACCCTCACCGCGATCGGCGGCCTCCTCGGCTTCCTCCTGACGCTGGGCATCCTCTTCGTCTTCCCCTTCCTCGGCCTCGACGAGTACGTGGGAACGCCGGTGGCGTCCTCGCTGGTCATCGTGGTCACCGCCGGCCTCCTCGGCCTCGATCGGCTTCGTGGCCGGCTACTTCCCCGCCCGCCGGGCCTCGCTCCTCGACCCGGTGGTGGCGCTCAAGCTCTCATGAGATTCGCCGCCACGGAATTCGCCCTCGTGCTTCGGCTCTTCCGGGCCGACCTCGGCCACCAGACGAAGAGGATCGTCCTCACCGTCCTCGCGATCGCCTGGGGGACGCTCTCGATCGTCCTCCTCCTCTCCTTCGGCGAGGGCCTCAAGCGGTCCTTGGCGAAGGGCACGCGCGGGATGGGCGAGGGTATCGGCGTCGTCTGGCCGGGCGCCACCACGAAGGCCTGGATGGGCCTGCCCTCGGGCCGTCCGATCCCGATCAAGGAGGAGGACCCGGACCTCCTCCGCAGCCGCGTCCCCGAGATCGCCGCGCTGAGCGTCGAGTTCTCCAAGTGGACGCCCATCACGGTGGGCACGAAGACGATCAACACCCGCGTGCGCGGGGTGGACCCCGAGTTCGGCGAGATGCGCAACATCCACCCGCAGCCCGGCGGCCGCTTCCTGAACGAGCGCGACATGGCCGAGAAGCGCCGGGTCGTCTTCCTGGGAGAGGAGCTGGCGAAGGACCTCTTCGGGACCGAGGACGTGGTGGGCAAGACCGTGCAGATCAACCAGTCGACCTTCCTGGTGGTGGGCGTCGCCCAGAAGAAGATCCAGATGGGGATGTACAACGGCCCCGACCGGAACCAGGCCTGCATCCCCGCCCCGACCTTCAAGTCCACGTACACGGACGCCCGGATCGAGAACCTGGTCTACAGCCCGGTGAGCCTCGAGCTCGGGGACACGGCCAAGGCCCAGCTCTACCGGGTCATGGGGCCGAAGTACCACTTCGACCCCGAGGACACGCGCTCGCTCGGGATCTGGGACACCCGGGAGATGCAGCGCATCAACGACAACATCGGCCTCGGCATCCAGATCTTCCTCGGGATCATCGGCGGGCTCACCCTCTTCGTGGGCGGGATGGGCGTCGCCAACATCATGTTCGCGGTGGTGAAGGAGAGGACGCGCGAGATCGGGGTGAAGATGGCGCTCGGGGCGAAGGAGCGGCAGGTGATGCTGCCCTTCGTGCTCGAGGCGCTGCTCATGACCGTGCTCGGAGGCATCCTGGGCACGACGATCTCGCTGGGCCTGATCGCCTTGATCGCCGCCCTGCCCCTGAAGGGCGAGGCCTTCGAGTTCCTGGGCCGGCCGACCTTCTCGCCCGCCATCGCCGTCGCCACCGCGATGGTGCTGGGCACGATCGGGAGCCTGGCCGGCTACTTCCCGGCCCGGCACGCCTCGTCCGTCAACCCCGCGGTGTCGCTGAGGTACGAGTGATGATGATCCAGATGACGGGCATCCGGAAGGTCTACAGCACCGGCCGGGTCGAGGTCGAGGCCCTGAAGAGCATCGATCTCGAGATCGACCGCAACGAGTTCGTGGCGATCGTGGGCCCGTCCGGCTCCGGCAAGTCCACCCTCATGAACCTCCTCGGCTGCCTCGACACCCCGAGCGCCGGCGTCTACCGCCTCTCCGGCGAGACCGTGGGCGGCCTCGACCGCAACCGCCTCGCCGAGATCCGCAACCGCCACGTCGGCTTCGTCTTCCAGAACTTCAACCTCCTGCCCTACGCGACCGCTCTCGAGAACGTGGAGCTGCCGCTCCTCTTCGGCGGGGTGCCCACGAAGGAGCGGCGCGAGCGGGCGAAGGCCATGCTCGCGAAGGTGGACCTCGCCGACCGCATGGACCACAAGCCGACCGAGCTCTCCGGCGGCCAGATGCAGCGGGTGGCCGTGGCCCGCGCCCTCGTCAACCGGCCGACCATGGTCCTGGCCGACGAGCCCACCGGAAACCTCGACACCACCTCGGGCAAGGGCATCGTCGGGCTCTTCCAGGAGCTGCACGCCGGCGGCCAGACGGTCGTGATGATCACCCACGACATGGACCTCGCCCGCATCGCCTCCCGCGTCGTGCAGATCCGCGACGGCGAGATCGTCGACGACCAGCGCGCCGCCGCCTGACCGCCGGCCCGCCCCCGCCCCCCGCACCGGCCCACCCGCCTGAAGGCGATGGAGCCGGGGTTGACGCGCCGGGTCCGCCCGGAATACCGTCCGCGCCGACGCGACGCATCTTCGCCCGCGCCCCGTTCGGCGCCGGGAAGGAGGCTCTCCGATGTCCGGGATTCGCCGCCGTGACGCCGTTCGCAGCGCCGGCCTGGCGCTCGCCGCCGCCGCGCTCGCTCCCGGGCGCGCCCTCGCCGCCGAGGCCGCGACCGCGGGCCGTGTCGTGAGGATCGGCCGGCTCCGGCAGTCGGCCAGCCTCTGGCCCTGGTCGAGCCTGCCCCTGCCCGCGTTCTGCAAGGCGGTGGCGACAATGGGGCTCACCGCCGTCGACCTCGTCGACGAGGAGCAGTGGCCGGTGTTGCGCGACCACGGCCTCGTCTGCTCGATGGGCTGGAAGGCCGGGGGGACGATCGAGGACGGACTAAACGACCCGAAGAACCACGCCGCGATCGTCGACGGCCTCGTCGCCCAGATTCCCCGCGCGGCGAAGGCGACGGTGCCGAACGTCATCACGTTCTTCGGCAACCGCCGGGGACGCCCCGACGCCGAGGCCATCCGGAACTGCGTCTCCGCCCTCGAGCGCGTCAAGCCGGCGGCGGAGGAGCACGGCGTGACCGTCTGCGTGGAGCTGCTCAACAGCAAGGTGGACCACAAGGACTACCAGGGCGACCACACGTGGTTCGGCGTCGAGGTCGTGAAGGCGGTGGCGTCGCCGCGGGTCAAGCTGCTCTACGACATCTACCACATGCAGATCATGGAGGGCGACGTCATCCGCACGATCCGCGACAACCACGCGTGGATCGGCCACTACCACACGGCCGGCGTTCCCGGCCGCCACGAGCTCGACGAGACGCAGGAGCTCAACTGGCGGGCGATCGCGCAGGCGATCGCGGACACCGGCTTCGCCGGCTACGTCGCGCACGAGTTCGTGCCCACGCGCGATCCCCTCGCTTCGCTCCGCGAGGCGATCGCCCTCTGCGACGTCTAGGCTTATCCTGGGGCGAGAGGAACCCTCATGCCCCACGCGACCGCCTGCATCGCCGCCCGCGCCGCACGGATCGCCGCGGTCCTCGCCCTGCTCGCTGCCGCGGCGAGGGGGCAGAGCCTCCCGGCGAACTTCACCGACGCGCTCGTGGCGGCGGTGGGGTCACCCACGGCGCTCGCCTTCACGCCGGGCGGGCGCCTCCTGATCACGACCCAGGGCGGCGCGCTCCGCGTCTACTGCCCGACGAACACGCTCCCGGGGTGCGCTTCGGTGCCGGTCACCGGCGGCCTGCTCGGGACGGCAGCCTTGAGCTTCCCTTCGAACGGGCCGGGAAGCTCGAAGCCCGCACCCATCTGCTCGAACGGGGAGCGCGGCCTGCTGGGGGTGGCGGTGGACCCCGGCTTCGCGACCAACGGCTACGTCTATCTCTACTACACGCGGCAGTCGTTCGACCCCGGCGGCGTCTCCGGCACGTGGAAGGGCTGTGGGACCGGGGGCGGCGGCGGCCCGGCCCCGGCCTTCAACCCCGTGAACCGCGTCTCCCGGTTCACGTTCACGGCGGGCACGAGCGCCGTTTCGGCCGCCAGCGAGGTCGTGCTCGTCGACAACATGCCGTCGACGGCCGGCAACCACAACGCCGGCGATCTTCGCTTCGGCAGGGACGGCTACCTGTACGTGACGATCGGCGACGGCGGGTGCGACTATGCGGGTGACAGCGGCTGCGGGCCCGGCAACGACGCCTCCCGCGACGTCAACGTCCTGACCGGGAAGCTGCTCCGCATCGACCCCCGCGGCAACCCCGACCCGGCCATGACGTCGACCCCTCCCTTCATCCCGCCCACCAACCCCAACGCCACGACGGGCGCCCGCTGCAACCTCGCCGGGAAGACCACGGTGGGGACGGCTTGCCAGGAGACGTACGGCCGGGGCCTCCGCAATCCCTTCCGGATCGCAACGGATCCCAACGCCCCGGGCACGCGGGTCTTCGTGAACGACGTGGGCCAGGACACGTGGGAGGAGATCGACGTCCTCCAGGCGGGCGCCGACTACGGGTGGAACGTCCGCGAGGGTCCCTGCCCCACCGGTCAGAGAACCTCGTGCGCCGCCTCGCCGGTGACCATGACGGATCCCGTCTTCTCCTACGCCCACGGAAGCACCGTCCCCGGCACGACGGTGTCGGGCTGCGGGGCCATCAGCGGAGGGGCCTTCGTCCCGAACGGCATCTGGCCTTCGGGGAGCTACGACAACGCCTATCTCTTCGCCGACTTCAACTGCGGGGCGATCTTCCGCATCGCGGCCGCGGGCTCGGGGCCCTTCAGCACGGCAGCGAGCTTCGACACGGGGCCGAGCGTCTCCAGCGTGACGTCCCTCGGGTTCGGCCCCTTCACGCCGCCGGGGGGCAATCCTACGCAGGCGCTCTACTACGTGACGTACGGGGGCGGAGGGCAGGTTCGCCGGGTCAGCTACTCGGTCGCCGGCAACCACCCGCCAACCGCGGTGGCGTCGGTGACCGCCCCCGGCGGGGTGCTGCCGTTCACGCCGACCTTCGACGCCACGGGGTCGAGCGACTCCGATCCCGGGGACGTGCTCACCTACTTCTGGGATTTCGGCGACGGACAGAAGGCGCAGACGACGCAGCTCACGATCCCGCACACCTACGACTCGGCGGGCACGCTCACGGTGACGCTGCGGGCACGTGACGACAAGTTCAACTTCTCGGCTCCCGTGACGCTGTCGGTGCAGCCGGGCAACCCACCGCCCCAGCCGTCGATCTCCTCCCCGGCTCCGGGGGCGACGTTCGCGGTCGGCCAGACGCTCACTCTCACCGGGAGCGCCAGCGACGTTCCGGACGGCACGCTGCCGCCGAGCGCGCTCTCCTGGACCGTCCTCTTCCACCAGGGTGCGCAGACGACGACGGTCTTCGGCCCGACGACGGGCAACAACCTGACGTTCAACGCGCCGGCACCCGCCAACCTCTCCGTGACGACGAGCAGCTACCTCGAGGTTCGGCTGAGCGTCACCGATTCGGGTGGGCTCCGGACCACGGTCACTCGGAACGTTCCGCCTCGCCAGGTGGACCTGACCTTCGTGACGGTGCCGGCCGGGCTAGCCGTTTCCGTCGGCGGCACGGGCGTCACTGGCCCAAGGACCGTGACCTCCTGGGAGGCGTGGGCGCTCGGCGTCAGCGCGCCGGGGCAGGTGGGACCGGATGGCCGGACGTATCTCTTTGCGTCCTGGTCCGACGGTGGCGCCACGTCCCACACGATCGTGACCCCCGCTTCACCGGCGACCTACACCGCCGCGTTCGACCTCGTGCCGCCTCTCGGCCCGCTGGACTTCTTCACGCTGGGCCCGTGTCGCCTGCTCGACACCCGCACCACCGCGCCCTACGCGGCAGGCTCGACGCACACGATTGCCGCCGGCGGCGCAAGCTGCGGCGTTCCCCCGGCCGCCAAGGCCCTCGCCGTCAACGTGGCCGTCACCGGGCCCGCCAGCACCGGCCATCTCCGCCTCCAGGCGGCGGACCTGCCGCTGCCCCTCACGAGCGCGATCAACTTCCAGGCCGGCCAGACCCGCGCCAACAACGCGGTCGTTCGCCTCGACGCCTCCGCCGGCTTCCTCGTCTACGTGGGGATGCCCTCGGGCTCGGTGCACGTCATCGTGGACGTCGTGGGCTACTTCCAGTGACGGCTACTTCCCCGGGGTACCAGATGGGCAGGGTATAGGCTCGCTCCTGGGTGGTCACAGGCACCTCGGACGGCATCTTGCGAGCAGCGAGGGGGCGGTCAGAACATGTAGCCGACCGACACTCGCATCGTGAAGCCGTTGCCGGCGGCGTCCAGCGGGCGGGGGGCCGGGCTCGTGCGACCGCTCCTCGTGGCGTAGACGATCGGTCCTCCGCCGACCGACACCCACAGCCGGCCCGCGGGGGCCGCCCAGTGCGCCGCCGGACCCGCGTAGAGCTTCGCTCCGCCCTCGGCCTCCTCCGCTTCCCAGAAGCCCTCGAGGTCCTCGCCGACCGCCTCGACGCCGAGGCGCAGCCCGTGGCCGACGTTCTGCAGCCAGCCGATCGTGGTGATGAGATCGACGGCGTCGCGACCCTCCGCGAACGGCTTCTCGAGCCGCAGGTTCCCGAACAGGAGGGTCTCACGGCTGCTCCAGCCGAGGCACACGCGCGCCAGCGCCGCCGTCGTCCCCGACCACTCGCGTCGGGCTCCGAGACCGACCGCGAGGCGCACGCTCGACGTCGAGCCCAGCACGTCCTTGAGCAGCTCGGCCTGCTGGCTGCTGCGGGTGGCGTCGTCGCCGATCCCCAGGCCCACGTGGCCGAGGAGGGTGAGCCCCGCTCCCAGGCGCCCCTGCACCCCGAAGTGCTGCTCGAGGCCGTCGTAGCCGATGGGCTCGGCCGTCCGCTCGCCGTAACCGGCGTCGTAGTAGGCGGTCCACGGTCGGCTTTCCCGGCCGGACAGGGAACCGGACGTCGTCACGGTGAAGACGAAAGGCCGGACCTGGGCCTCCACGGGACCGACCAGCGGAAGGAAGGCCAGCAAGAGGAGCTTCTTCACCATCGGGCCAGGTCCTGACCGGGGCGCCTCGGCCGCCGAGACCGTATTCGATCACGCCCGCGCCGGGTCGGACAACCCCGGCCGCAGGCACCCGGGCCGGCAGGTCGAGGACGAAGGCGCCGAGGCCGGAGAGGTGAGCCCGGGTCAGTCCCCGGCGTAATAGCCCCTCCGCGCCCGGGCGGTGGCGTCGGAACGGTCGACGTCGACGTGTATCGTCCGCCACTCGCGCTTCCCCGCCGGGGGCTCGTAGCCGAGGAGATAGCGGTGCCGCAGCGTCATGGCGATCGACTCGACGGCCGCCTTCAGCGGCCCGCTCCCCGGAGCCTCGTCGGTTCCGGGCGTGTAATGGTCCAGCCCTCTGACGATCTCAGCCCGCCCGCCGGTCTCGTCGGCCAGCTCGTTCAGGGGCTTGGCGTCGAATGCCGGTCGCCGGCCCCCCGGGTGACCGCCTCCGCCCGGCCCCCTGCCCCCGCCGCCTCCCGGCCAGCCGCCGCCACCACCGCCGCCCCCGCCGGGATGGCCGCCTCTTCCGCCTCCACCGCCGGGCCAGCCACCCCGCCGTCCCGTCGGATGCGGCTGGTACGGGTGCAGCTCACCGGCGTCGAGCCCCATCGAGAACACCGGCACCTCGGTGCGCCGGGCGAACTCGCAGAGCGTCCCGAAGGAAGTGGCGCTCGCGGTGTCGACACCGTCCGTCACCAGCACCACGGCCTTGCTCTCCGCCGGCAACGCCGCCACCTTCTCGATCGCGGTGTAGGCGGCGTCGTACAGCGCCGTTCCCCCGCTGGGTTCCAGCACGTCGAGGACGCGCGCCAGCTGCTCCCGGTCGGACGTGAAGTCCTGCACCACCGTGACGCGGTCGTTGAAGGTGATGACCAGGATCTCGTCGGCGGACTCGAGGAGGTCGATGAAGTGCGAGAGCGCGGCCCCGACCTGGCGGATCTTGTTGTCCATGCTCCGGCTGATGTCCAGGGCCAGGGCGATGCGCAGGGGACGCCGCTCGGCGCTGAAGAGCGTCACCGACTGTCGCTTCCCGTCGTCCGAGACCTGGAAGTTCACGCGCTTCAGGTCGAGGACCGGTTGGCCGGCCTTGTCGAGGACCGACACCGGCACGCGCACCGTCCGTGTGCCGGCGGTGAAGATCGGCTCGTGCGGGTCCGACTCCGTCCGGGGCCGCTCGTGAGACGGGGGCGCGGCCGGAGCGGCGGCCGGCGGAGGGGCCGAAAGGCGTACGGCCACGACGAGGGTCTCGCTGGCGCCGGCGGCGCGCAGCTCGGCCTCGTGAGCCTCGTCGAGCGCCTCCCCGAAACCACGCTCGCGCAGCTCGGTGAGGATGGTGTGCTCGCTGATCCCCGCCCGCAGGAAGCGCACGACGTCGGCCGTGGTGAGGGTGGCGTCGCCCGTCGCTCTCCCGGGCATCGTCGCCAGCAGCAGGACGACGGCCAGGGTCCCCCCCGCAGCCCGCGCGAGGACGCGACGCGTGCCCGACCGGACGTCTCCCGACCGTGGAATGAGGTGCACCTCACGCTCACGATGGGATCGGGGCGACTGCCCCGTCAAGAGGGTGGACGGTTCTTTGCACGGGTTTTACGAATCGAACACCCCTCCGGATGCCTGATCGACCGCCGGCGTCACCTCGACCGGGACGTCGTTGAGCCGCGCGGTGCCGCAGAGCGGGTCGACGAGCGCCTCGTCCGTCAGGTCGTTGAGGCTCACCCCGGGCCGGGAGCTCGCGACGGAGAGCCGGACGCCCGGACGCTGGTGGCCCCAGCCGTGGGGCAGGCTCACGACGCCCGGGCGCATGTCGTCGCGCAGCTCCAGGCGCACCTCGACCGCGCCCACCCGCGTCGCGACCCGCACCCGCTGGCCGTCCCGCAGCCCGCGGGCGCCCGCGTCCTGCGGATGCATCAGCAGCGTGCAGCGTTCCCGGCCCTTCACCAGCCGCTCGCTGTTGTGCATCCAGGAGTTGTTGGAGCGCAGCTCCCGCCGGCCGATGAGGGCGAGCCCGCCCGTCGCCGGAGCCGCGAGCGCCCGCCGCAGGCGCTCCAGGTCCTCGACGAGCGGCGTGGGAACGAGATCGATGCGCCTCGTCTTCGTGCCGAGCCGGCGCGGCAGGCTCGGCTCGAGCGGACCGAGATCGACGCCGTGCCGCTGCCGTCGGAGCCGGTCGAGGGTCAGGCCGCGGCCGAACGGAATGAAGCCCGCGCCGCGCGGGCCCAGCCGCAACATCAGGGCGACGAGGCCGTCCGGGCCGAGAGCCGAGAGGACTCGGTGCTTCAGCCAGGAGCGCACCCCACCCTCGCCGCGGGCCCTCTCGAGCCGTGTGCCGAGCTCGAGCAGGATCTGCCAGTCGTGGAGCGCGCCTTCGGCCGGCGCGAAGAGGGCTTCCGAGAACTTCGCCGTGTTGCGCACGGCGAGCAGGTGGAACACGAGGTCGTAGTGGGACCGCTCGAGCGCGAACGTCGGGGGCAGGATCAGGTGGGCGTGGCGGGTGGTCTCGTTGAGGTAGAGATCGATCGACACCATGAAGTCGAGCGTCGCGAGCGCGCGGTCGAGCCGCGCCCCGTTGGGAGTCGAGAGCACCGGGTTGCCGGCGCTCGTGACGAGCGCGCGCACCTGGCCCTCGCCCGGCGTCTCGATCTCCTCGGCCAGCACGGCCACCGGCCACTCGCCGCCGAACTCGGGCAGTCCCCGCACCCGGCTCCGTCCCTTGGCGAAATGGCCGCGCTGGCCGATGCGGTCGGCGAGGGCCACCACGTCCACGGCCGGGCTCGTGAACAGGGCGCCCCCGACCCGGTCGAGGTTCCCGGTCACGAGGTTCAGCGCGTTGACGAGCCAGGAGGCGAGACCCCCGAACTCCTGGGTGCAGGTCCCGACGCGTCCGTAGGCCACGGCTCTGGGCGCGGATGCGAAGTCGCGCGCCAGCGCGCGGATCGTCGCCGCGTCGATGCCGACCCGGGCCGCCACGGCTTCGGGCGAGAACGGCCGGACCGCCTGGACCAGCCGCTCCAGGCCGTCGGTGAACGCCGCGAGGCGGCCGGGCTCGAGGCGGTCCTCGCTCGCCAGGGTGTGGACGAGCGCCGCGAGCAGGAAGGCGTCGCCGCCCGGCCGGACCATCAGGTGGAGATCGGCGAGGGCCGCGGTCTCCGTGCGCCGCGGGTCCACGACGACGAGCCGCCCGCCGCGGGCCCGGAGTGCCTTGAGCCGCCGCTCGATGCCCGGGGCCGTCATCAGGCTGCCGTTCGACACCAGCGGGTTCGCGCCCAGGACGAGCAGGAAGTCCGTGCGGTCGACGTCGGGGATCGGCAGCAGCAGCTGGTGGCCGAACATGAGCAGCGACGCGAGCATCTGGGGGAGCTGGTCGACGGAGGTGGCGGAGTAGCGGCTTCGGCTACGGAGGCTGCGCTGGAAGAGCTGGCCGAACAGGATCGCGCCGTGGTTGTGGACGACGGGGTTGCCCTGGTAGAAGGCCGCGGCGTTCCGGCCGTGGGCCCGCTGCGCGGCGGCGAGCCGCGAGGCGGCCTCGTCGAGGGCCTCGTCCCACGAGACCTCCTCCCACCCGGACGCGGTGCGCCGGAGGGGACGCCGCAGGCGGTCGCCGTCCTCGTGGACGTCCGCCAGCGCCACCGCCTTGGGGCAGACGTGACCGGCGCTGAACGGATCGTCCTTGTCTCCGCGGATCGCGACGATGCGGTCGCCCTCGAGATCGATCGCGATCCCGCACATCGCCTCGCACAGGTGGCAGGTGCGGAAGTGCGTCCTCGCCCCCTCGGCCATCGGCCTCCTCGCGCGGAAGAGCGCTCCTGCACAGGCCGTAGCTCAGCAGCAGGGTTCCCGGGGCCCCTCGCGGTCCTCCTCCGGCGAGAACGCCCGACCCAGAAGGGGCTTGGTGCCAGCAGCGGAATGACCTCGGCGGTGAGGCGCGGAGTCGATCCGCTCGGGCTTGCCGTCGCCACGAGGTTGTCGCTCTCCCTGTGGAAGGCGCCATCGATTCGAACGACGTGCTCGAGCGCTGCCAGTCGCGGAGTTCGCCGGCGACAGCTCGTCGCGCGAGCCGAGGCCAGGCGTCCTGAGCCTGCCAGAGCTGCACCAGGCGGTGCCCCGGGAAGGGCAGCGGCGGATCAGCACGTGGTCGGTGATCGAGAACGCGGCGTGGTCGCGCGACGCGAGCGCGCCACGACGACCACCGTGAGCGCGAACCCGGGGCTCGACCCAGGCTGCGGCGGACGTAGCGCAGGTCTGCGCAGATGTGATCCCCCCCGCGCTATCGTCGCACGGCTACTCCACGATCAGCGGACGAGGGCCTTCGCGTTGCGGATGAGGTCGTCGAGAAACGCGATCTTCGCGGGGTCGGTGGTCAGGGCCCGGGCCTTCTCCAGCCGCTCCACGGCGGCCGGGAACTTCGCGTCGTGGATGTAGCACCTTCCCGTCATCTCCAGGAGATCCGCGTCGTCGGGCTTGGAGACGAGGCCGCGCTCGAAGCGCACGAGCGCCTCGTCGACCCGGTTCGCCTCGAAGAGGATCAGGCCGGAGTTGTAGAGGCAGAGGGCATTGTCGGGTTCCAGCTCGAGGTTCTTGTCGTAGAACTCGAGCGCCTTCTTCAGGTCGCCGAGCGCCCGGTAGCACACGCCGAGCTCGAAGTAGGCGCCCGGAAACGCGGGGCTCAGCTCCGTGACCTTGGTCAACGGAACCACCGCCTCCGCGTACATCTTCTTTCCGGCGTAGCCCAGGCCGAGGTAGAAGAGGGCGTTCGGGTCCTGGGGGCTCTTCTCGAGGACTTTCTGTGCCGCGGAGATCCCACCGTCGAGATCGCCCTTCCGGAGCTTCTCGGCCGCCTCCTGGACCCCGGCCTTGGCGCCCTCGAAGCGCTGGACCTCCTGGACCTGCGACTGCGACGCGAGCACGACGTCCGGGATCTCGACCTTCTGCATGCGCTCCTGGATCGCGTTGAACTTCCACGTGTCCTTGCCGGTGACGTAGCCTTCCAGGGTGAAGGTCACCTCGTATTCGGCGTGGGGCAGACCGGCGAACTTGAACTCGCCCTTCTGGTCCGTCTTCATGTGGAAGCGGCGGCTGGTGGAGGCGTCGAGGAGATTGATCTCCACGCCCGGAAGAGGCTTCTTCTGCGCGTCGAGCACCCTGCCGTAGGCGTAGTACTCACGGTACTGGGCCAGCCCGGTGGAGGCCAGGGTGAGCGTCGCGACCACGGTGGCGGCAAGTACTGCCCTACGGGTTGGGTATCTCATGGCGAGCTCCTGGTTTGCGGGCGGGCACGTAGCTGTCCGCCCTCCTCAACGCCTCGTTCATTCTCTCAGGCTGCTGCTTGCGGTTGAAGACGTCCGCGAGCAGCAGCCAGCCCAGGGCTTTCATGTCCGGGCTCTCGGCGAGGGACGAGCCCCTTCTCGACGAGGGCCTGCACCTCTTCGATCGGTGCTCCCTGCTTCAGCAGGCCGCGAGCCTGGAACAGGTACCCTTGCGGCAGGTGGGGTGAGATCTTGACCACCTCGCGCATCTGCTCCACGGCCGCCGCGTCGTCCCCCAGCTGGAAGAGGACCTTGCCCAGGTTGAACCGCGCCTTGAAGTGGCTTGGATACGCGGCCACCTCCGCCGTGTACGCGGCCTTCGCCTCCTCGAGGCGGCCCTGCTCGTCGTAGAGGAGCCCCAGGTTGAACTCCGCCAGGGGGAACCGCGGGTAGTCCTTGAGGATCTCCTTCAGCAACGCCTCCGCCCGGGCGAATTGCCTCACCTCGACGAGACAGCCGGCCAGGTTCAGGCGGTTCTGGGTCAGCTTGGGCTGGACCTTTACCGCCTTCTCGAGATAGGGCAGGGCCTCGGCCGGCTTCTTCTGACCGGTGTACACCTCTCCGAGGAGCGCCATGGCCTGGGTGTTCTGGTCGTCGAGCGAGAGAGTCCGCTTGCACAGGGCGACGACCTCGCCGGTCTTGCCCTCCTTGATCAGGACGCTGGCCATCCCGACCAGGGCCTGGACGCTCTTCGGATCGTCCTTCAGCACGAGGTCGAACTGGGCCTTGGCCTCCCCGATCCGGCCGAGCTCCGAGAAAGCACCCCCGAGCATCAGCAGGGCCTGGGGCATCTTCGGGTCTTCCCGCAGCGCCGACTCCAGCGTCCGCGCGGCGGCGGCATGGTCGTCCTTCACGATCATCTCCCCCGCCTCCTGGACGGCCGTGAAGACGCGCAGCTTGTCCTTGGGGTCGGACAGCGACGCCTTCTCGGCGGACGTCCTCGGCGACACGGGCCCGCCGACGTACCCGAGCGCGGCCAGCCTCTCGAGCGTCTCCTTGTCGAGGTCCGCGGCCTCCGGGGCCGGCGCATCCTGGCTGGTCTCGGCCATGAGCCGGTCGAGCCGCGCCATGAGCCGGCTCGCGACGGCCGGGTTGCGGTCGAAGACGTTCGTCTCCTCCCCCGGGTCCGCGAGGAGGTCGAAGAGCTCGGGCCGCGGCGCCTGGATCAGCTTGTACCGGGTCGAGCGCAGGCTGTGGAGCGCGCCCCACCCGAACTGGAGGTTCGGCGTCATCGACTCGGCATAGGCGTACGTTTCGGCCGGGCCCTGGGGGGGGTGGAACATGACCGGTAGGAGGGACCGGCCCTGCACCTTCGGCCCGGCCCCGATACCGCACAGCCCGAGGACGGTGGGGAACAAGTCGACCGAGCTGACCTGCGAGTCGACCCGGATCCCACGGAGATCGGCGAACGGTGTGACCACGAGGAACGGCACATGCGTGGCGTAGTCGTACACGAAGTACCCGTGGGTCCCTTCGCCGTGGCTGCCCAGCCCCTCTCCGTGGTCGCCGATGATGACGAGGACGGTCTTCCGGTCGATCCCGTTCGGCTCGCAGCCAGGAGACGAGCCGTCCCACCTGCTCGTCGGCGAACGCGATCTCGCCGTCGTAGAGGCCGGCGAGACCGCTTCCACCGAACTTCGAGAGGAACGGCTCGGGAGGCTCGTAGGGTGTGTGGGCGTCGTAGAGGTGGATCCAGGCGAAGAAGGGACCCTGCTTGCGGCTCTCCAGCCAGGCCAGGGCCGCGTCCATGACCTCGTTGCCCGGTCTTTGCACGGTTCCGAGGTCGAGGTGCTTGTACTTCTTGAGGTCGAAGCGGTCGTCGTAGTGCCCGAAGCCCTGATTCAGCCCCCACCGCCCGTCGAGCACGAACGCGCCCACGAAGGCCCCGGTCTCGTAGCCTCGCTGGGAGAGGACCTCGGCCAGGGTTTCCTGCGACTGGCCCAAGGCGGTGGCGCCGTTGACCCGAACACCGTGGTAGGTGGGCTGCATCCCCGTCATGATCGAGGAGTGGGCCGGCTGCGTCAGCGGTGCGACCGCGGAGGCGTGGGCGAAGAGCACGCCCCGAGCCGCGAGGGCGTCGGCGTTCGGGCTCGTCGGCAGGGAATAGCCATAGCATCCCAGGTGGTCGGCCCGGGTGGTGTCCAGGGTGACGAGGACGACGTTGGGCTTGTCCACCCCCAGGCCGGCCCACCGTCGCGCGAGAGCCGCCGGCGTGTCGGCGGGCGGGCGCACGCGGAGCCAGTACGCGAGCCCGCCCGAGCAGCAGGACGCAGGCGAGAGCCGCTCCGGCTGCCACGAGACGGCCCGCCTTGAGCTTCATGACGTCAGGCGGTGGCGTCGAGGACGGCGGTCGGCCCCTTCGCGGCCACCCTCGCTTCCGGGCCGTGCGGGTCTCGAAGCAGCCCGTGCAGGCGTCCCCGGGCCTCCTGAGTCGCCACCAGGAGGCTCCCGGAGAGCATCGCCCCATCGCCCAGGGCCGAGCACACGACCTTCGGGGGCCGAGGGATGATCTGGGAGACGACGCTGCGCACCCGCTCCAGCACGTCCCCGCCGCTCTCCACGAGCGGCCCGTTGAGCACGAGCAGGGAGGGGTCGATGACGAGGCTGAGGTTGGCGGCGGCCATCCCGATGAGCGTGGCGGCGTCGCCGATGGCCCGCCGCGCCGACTCCTCCCCGGCCCGGGCGGCGCGCAACAGGGCTCGGGCGATGTCCCCGAAGTCCCCGCTCGCTTCCGGTTGCCAGCGCCTCAGGATCGTGTCGAAGCCGACGAGGGTCTCCAGGCAGCCGCGGGTTCCGAAGTCCCGGTTCAGGTACTCGGACGCCATGCACATGACCGCGATCTCGCCCGCCAGCGAGTGATGGCCCCGGTGGAGCTCGCCCCCGATGAGGATCCCCGCGCCGATGCCCACTCCCAGGGAGATGAAGGCGCAGGTGTCGTGACCCTGGGCGGCACCCCGCCAGTGCTCGCCGAGAACGGCCAGCTTGACGTCGTTCTCCACGACCACGGGGGCTTCGACCAGCCTCTCGAGGTAGCGCCCCCACGGCCAGGTTCTCCCAGTTCCGGAAGCCGGGCATGAGGCCAACGACGGTCCCCCGCTCGCGGTCCACGGCTCCCGGCAGGCCCGCGGTGACGGCGAGCAGCCCTCGCCCCTGGGCTACGCCTGCCGTCGAGAGCAGGGTCCGGATCTGGCAGCTCATCCAGGAGAGGAGCCGCTCCGGACCCTCGTCCACCGGAGTCTTCGTCTCGGTCGCGGCCAGCGTCTCTCCGGCCAGGTCCGCGACGGCCAGCCGGGTCGTGGCGGCATTGAGGACGATGCCGGCCACGACTCCGTACTGGGCATTGAACTGCAGCGACCGCGGGCGGCGCCCCCCGGTGGACGGGCCCCGCCCGAGCTCGCTCAGGAGGCCGAGCCTCAGGAGCTCGGCGGAGAGGGTCCCCACCGTGGGAGCCGACAGGCCGGTGGCGGCCGTTATCGCCGCCCGGGTCAACGGGCCCGGGTGGCCCATCGTGGCCGCGAGCACACGATCCATGTTCGCCCGGCGGAGCTGCCGGGGGTGCCTCGCCTCGGTGTCGGAAACCGCCTTCGACCGCACCTGCTGTTCGCCTTGCGGGCCAGAGTCTAGAGGAGAGCACCGGGCAAGGCAATCAAGAGCCATGAGCCCGTCCGTCTCTAGGCGACTTTTGGGCCAAATGAAGCGATTGACGCAGGGTTCGCGTTCGTGCCAGCATTCCGCCGACTCGAGGTCCATCGAGGGGGACCCGGCGAACCGCGAACCGCCGTTGTCCAGACCTGTCGGATTCCCGCCCCGAGCCGGGTCTTGGCAGTTTTGTTTGACCTTTAACAAAGATGGATCGAAAGAAGGAGGACGGCGATGCAGTTAGCGAAGAGCACTCTTGACTGCGATGTGTCTCTCCCTCCTTCTCGTCGGCGTGAGCGTCCGGTCGGTCCGTGCCCAAGCCATTCTCGAAGGCAAGGTGACGGGGACGGTGACGAGCGAGGACGGTGTGCCCCTCCCCGGGGCGGCCGTGGAGATTTCCAGCCCATCACTCCTCGCCGTCAAGCGATCGACCACCACGTCGGCGAGGGGAACGTACGTGTTTCTCAACCTCCCCCCGGGCAAGTACCGGGTGACCGCGACCCGCGACGCCTTCAAGACCGTCACCCAGGAGAACGTCGACGTCACCGCCGCGTCGGTCTTGACCGTCGACATGACCCTGCCCGTCGGCACCGTCGAAGAGCGAGTGACGGTCACCGCCGAAGGCCCGATCGTCGACACCAAGACCTCCACCATCGACGCGAAGTTCGACCGTGACCTGCTGGAGAAGCTGCCGACGAGCCGGGACGCGTTCCTCGACCTCGCGCTCACGACCCCCGGCATGGCCCCGGGGTCGGGTGCGCCCACCGGGACCACCGAGTTTCAAAGCCCCACCGCCTACTCCAGCGCGACGAACGAGAACGTGTTCCTCATCAACGGCGTCGACGCCACCAATACCCGCGGCGGGTCCTTCGGCTCTCTCGTCAACGTCAACTACGACGCCGTCGAGGAGGTGCGGATCGTGGCGCTCGGGTCGAGGGCCGAGTACGGGAGCTTCTCCGGCGCGGCCATCGACGTCCTGACCAAGTCCGGCAGCAACGCCGTGCACGGCAGCGCGGCCTTCTACTCCAAGCTCGGCAAGGTCGCCAGCAACCAGCCCGCCCCCGGAGAGGACCTCGGGGCGGACTTCCTCCACGTGAACGAGGGCGACCTGCTCGCGGCTGACATCAAGAAGGACTGGGAGGCCTCGGGCACGGTGGGCGGCCCGATCGTCAAGGACAAGCTGTGGTTCTTCGGCGCCTTCGACTACAACCGCGGCACCAGCCTGCCCCCGCTGTCGTCGGTGAACAGCGAGGGCTGGGGGCGCTACGCCGACCTCAAGCTCTCGGCCGCGCCCTTCAAGGACCATCGCGCCTTCGTGGCCTACCACTACGAGAACAACGACTGCACCGGCGGGAGCTGGGGCAGCCTGCCGGGCTGGGATCCTTCGATGACGTACGGCTCCAATACGAAGAACAACACCGTGTCCGCGCAGTGGCAGTGGTTCGGCGGCCCCAAGACGACCGTGTCCGCCAAGTGGCTGGGCTTCTGGACGGATGACACGCCCAACATCCCCGCGGACGCTCCCAGCCACCCGGGCTACATCAACTGGTGGAAGTGGACCGACGCCTACGGCAGCTACGGCGTCAACGGCGCCTTCCCCTACGTCGAGGCCTACCACTCGAGCCGGAACACCATCCAGGGCGACCTCTCGCACTATGCCGAGGGGTTCCTGGGCGAGCACGACCTCAAGTTCGGCGTCCAGTACACGAAGGGGCGGAGCAACTCCCAGGGCGGCTACTTCCAGAACTACGTCAACTTCCTCTACCCGTACCGCTGGACCCAGAGCGTCCAGTACATGCAGTCCTGGTACGGCGACACGGGCCTCAGGTTCTACAACCAGAAGGACACGATCAACCCCTCCCTCACGGTGCGCACCGGCGACTCGATGGGTGTCTTCTTCGACGACCAGTGGACGCCCACCAGGCGCCTGACCATCAACCTCGGGCTCCGCTTCGACCACATGACCGCCAAGTACGGAGTCGGGAAGGTCTACGACTTCCCGTCCTCTCCGGACGGGTTCGACAGCCTCACCGTCCTGCGCGACCGCGCCGCGACCGACGACGTCTTCAACTTCAAGACGTGGTCCCCGCGCGTCGGCGTGAGCTACCAGCTCACGGAGGACGGCAAGACGGTGGCGCGAGCTTCGTACGGCCGGTACTACGCGCCGCTCACCGCCGAGTTCCTCCGAAGGTTCGGCCCCGACATGCCCCCGGTGAGCCGGACCTTCCAGATGTTCGAGGTCGGGCCGTGGAGCTCGGTCGACACCAACGGCGACGGGATCGATCGACTCGTGGGAGACGCTCGCGGCGGCCCGAAGGATCTACGGGCTGACGCCCGCTCAGCGAGGAGCAGCAGACCATCGACTACTCGTGGACGCTCAACACGGACCCCAACATGAAGGACCAGCACACGGACCAGTTCACGGTGAACCTCGAGCGGGAGATCGTCAAGAACTTCTCGGTCGGCGCGACGTACATCTACAAGCACACGACCGATCTCTTCGCCAACATCCCCATCAACCGCGAGACGGGCCAGGAGTGGGAGTACGAGCGGGTTCCGTTCACGACGTCCTCCGGCCAGAACGTGCAGCTCTACAGCGTGGTGCTGAAGGACTACGACGGGAACGGCGTCGTCGACAGCGACGACATCGCGTGGATCGGCAACAACGGCACCTCCAAGGTGCAGAACCTGCCGAGCTTCGACGGCAAGAGCCCGACGCGCGACTACCACGGGGCCCAGCTCGTCTTCCGGAAGAGGATGTCCGACCGGTGGCAGGGCCTGGCCTCCGTCCTGTACTCGAGCTCCACCGGCATGGGCCGCCGCTCGCTCCGGCAGGACTTCAACGTCGAGGGCCCGATGTTCTACGACGACAACTGGATGGGCAGCCTCAACCAGACGATCAACAACCTCGAGGGCCCGCTGCCCTTCACGCCCGAAGTGGGAGATCAAGGTGTCCGGCTCCTACACGGTTCCCAAGATCGAAGTCGACCTGGGCGCCCGGCTCCGCTTCATGACCGGGCGGCCGATGTGGATGCTGGAGGGGTATCCCCAGCACACCCAGTTCGGCGATCCGCCGGGAGGCGTGATCGACCCCGGTGGGCTGAGCCAGATCGTCGCCGTGGATCCCAACAGCCCCGACCATCTCCCCAACCTGAGCCTCCTCGATCTCCATCTCGAGAAGGCGATCAAGCTGGGGCGGGGACAGCAGATCCAGCTCGTCGTCGACGGGTTCAACGTCTTCAACACCAACACGGCCACCGACATTGGCGTCCAGTCCGAGGGGTACGGCCGGATCACGAACATCCCCCAGGGCCGCCGGTTCCGCGGAGGCGTTCGCTACCAGTTCTAGACCGACGCGTCCGAGACGACGCTCGCACGCAGGATCGTCGAGAGGCCCGGGGGGCACGTGCCCTCCGGGCCTTTTCAGTCCTGGTCGGGGATCTTCGTCGTGCGCGACAGCTCGGCGTACTTCCGAGCCAGATCCGTCTCCCCGAGACGCGCGTAGACGGTGGCGAGCAGGTAGTACACCTGGAGATCGAGGACGGACCCGCCGGGATCCAGGAGAGAGAGGGCGCGCTCGGCATCCTCGCGAGCGGCCTGGTATTGCCCGAGGGTCAGGTTCAGCTTGCCCCTCTCGTAACGAACCCCCCGGCTCCGGGGAAGAAGGACGAGCGCGCGGTCGAGGTGTGACCGACTCTCTTCGAGGCGCCTCTCCTTGAGGAGGAAGCGGCCGTAGTTGTAGTCCAGGAGGGAATCGAAGAAAGGACCGTCGTCGTTCACCCGCAGCGCCCCCTGGTAGGCCTCGTCCGCCCGCTCGGCTTCGCCGAGCGCTTCGTAGCCCAGAGCCAGGTAGTCGCGGGCACGGGCGTCGGTCGGGCGCAGTGCCACCGCCTTCTCGAACTGCCGGACGGCCTCCGCGTGGAGCTTCCGTCGGAACAGGACGACTCCGAGCTGGTACTGGGCCTCGGCGTTGCCCGTGCCCAGTCGCGCGGCCTTCTGCAGCGCCTGGAAGGCGGGGGCGGCCTGGCCTTTCAGACCGAGGATCTGTCCCGCGACCACGAGGGCCTCCGGACAGTCGGGATCCCGGGACAGGGCCAGCGACGACTCGTAGTCGGCCCTCGCGCGCTGGCCCCTCGACAGCCAGTACTGAGCGAACAGGGCGTGGGCCAACGCATCGTCGGGAGTCAGGCTCGTCGCCCGTTCGAAGAGCCGCTCGGCCTCGGCGGTGTCGCCCCGAGCGGCGCGAAGCCTCGCCAGGCCCAGGGCGACCCCGCCGCAGCCTCCGTGGGACGCCTCGAGAGGCCGGAGATGTCCTTCGGCCTCGGCCCACTGCCCCTTGTCGAGGGCCTCCGCCGCCTGTCGCAGCGCGGGCAAAGCTCCCGCGCAGGCATCCTGGCCTGGCGGGTGCCGCCGCTCCCAGATCACCCCCGTGCAGGCAGACGGCCAGTAGCGGAAGCGACGACGGCCCGGCGGCGGGCCATCCCCCAGCCCTCGATGCAGCTCCGGCCGGCGTTGCTCACGGCTCCTCGACCTTCAGGAAGCGGTCGGCCGAGACGTTCCTCAGTACCTGCCGGACTCCGCTCGGCCAGCGGATCTCGATCTCGCGGGCGGTCCGGTCGGCACCCAGGCCGAAGTAGACCCGCTTGTCGGAGGAGCTCGCGTAGCCGACGGCGGTCGTGGCGTGGTTGTACTGGACGTGTCCGGATTCGCCGGTCAGCTTGACGGTGGCCCCGAGGCCGTCGCGGTTGCTCTTCGTGCCTTCCAGTCGAAGGACGAGCCAGTGCCCGGCCCCTTCGGTCACGTTGTACAGGACCTCGGCCGGCTCTCCGATCACCGACACGACCACGTCCACGCGGCCGTCGCCGTCGAGGTCGCCGAAGGCGCATCCCCGGTGCGCGCGGGCGCGCTGCATGGTCCGCTCCCGCTCCGGCGGTCACGTCGCGGAAGCGGCCGCTCGCGCTTCCCCGGAACACGGCGTTCGGCTGCCGGTAGTGGTGGTGGCCGTAGAAGTCGACGTTCTCGCTCACGTGGGAGTTGGCGCTGAACAGGTCCTTGTAGCCGTCGTCGTCGAGGTCGTAGCCGCCGATTCCCCAGCCGCCCATCAGGATGGTGGCGAAGCCCAGGCCGGCCGCGTGGGAGCTCGGCACGAAGAACCCCTCGGGGGTGTTGAGATAGAAGGAAAACGGCTCGCCGCTCAGGTCCGTGACGATGACGTCGGGGCGGCCGTCCTGGTCGAGGTCACGGAAGTCGGTGCCCATGCCGGAGACGGGCACGCCGTCCTCGGTGTAGGCGACGCACATCTCCACGCCGGTCTCGGCGAACCGGCGGCCGCCCTCGTTCCGGAACAGGAAGTGCCGCATCTCGTCGTTCGCCACGAAGACGTCGACGAACCCGTCGCCGTCGGCGTCGGCCACGGCCACGCTCATGCCCTTGCCGACGTGCGCCCCGATCCCCGTCGAGGCGGACACGTCGGCGAACCGGCCGGCACCTTCGTTGCGGTAGAGGTGGTTCGGCACCCCCGGGTAGTCGTTGGGAGGGCAGCTCAGCCGCTTGCCTTCCGTGCCACAGACCTTGTTGCTCTCGGGCGACCAGTCGAGGTAGTTGACGACGAAGAGGTCGAGGTCACCGTCGTTGTCGTAGTCCAGCCAGGCGGCGCCCACCGACCACAGCTTCTTGCCCTCCGCGGTCGTCGCCCGTACCCCGGCCCCGTCGGTGACGTCGGCGAACGTCCCGTCGCCCTGGTTGTGGTAGAGGACGTTGCGGTTCACTCCCGTGACGTAGAGGTCGGCCCAGCCGTCGTTGTCGAAGTCGGCGACGGAGGCCCCCATCGAGTAGCCTTCGCCCCGCACCCCGGCGCGCTCGGTGACCTCTCGAAAGGCAGAGCCGCCCTCGTTGTGGTAGAGGCGGTTCCAGAATCGCGGGTCGTCCTTCGCGAGCCCGGGTATCCGCGCGCCGTTGGCGAAGAACACGTCCAGCCGGCCGTCGTTGTCGAAGTCGAGGACGGCCACGCCGCCGAGGACCCCGTCGATGATCGGCTTGTCCGGGGTGGTGCCGTTGTCGAGGACGAAGTCGATTCCCGACCTGGGCTGTCGATCCTCGAGCTGGATCCGGCCCGGATCCGCTCCACCCGACGGAGCCGGGCGAGCGGCACCGGCCAGCCACGCCGAGGCCCACAGCACGAGGCAGAGGCCGAGTGCGAGGGTTCGAGTCACAGATGAACGACAGCATATCGCGACTCGCGCGCCCCACGTCACCGGCTCACCCCTCCACGGGATCGACGGAGAGAATCGGCGGAAAGAACCGTTGAGCTCGCGCGACGACCGGAGTATCATGAGCACAACTCACTCCGTTGCCGTCGTTCCTCCCTCCGGGTTCGGGTCCTCACCTCGGATCGACGTGTCCTCGCCCGACGCCGGCCGGTGCGTGACGGGTAGACGTGGCCTCTGCACGGAGGTGGATCAATGGTGTTCGAGCTCGAAGTGGACGGGGTTCGAGTGTCCTGTTCGTCGCCGGTCTGGACCCAAAGGCTGATCGATCGAGGAGCCCGGCTCGTCCGGAAGGGGCAGGTCGAGGAGCTGCGGCGGGCCCTCGGCAAGGCGGCCCCGGAGCAGGGACGCCGCGCGCCGGCGCCCGACACCCACACGTCCCCCCCGCGATAGGGTGGCCTTCCGCCCGCCCTACGACCTCGATCACGTGCTGTCGTTCCTGGCCGTGAGGGCCATCCCCGGCGTGGAGCGCGTCGACGGCACGGGCTACACGCGCACGTTGGCCCTGCCGTCGGGCGCCGCCGTCGTCCATGTGAGACGCGCCGGCCGGCGCGGCGCGCCGACCCTGCAGGTCAGCGGCGCGCCCGCAAGCGCGCGTGCCCGGATCGCCGCGGACTTCCGCCGGGCGTTCGACATGGACGCGGAGCCGGACAGGATCGCCGTCGCGCTCCGGGCGGATCCACTGCTCGCGCCGCTCGTGAGGCGCCGGCCAGGCCTGCGCGTGCCCGGGGCGTGGGATCCGTTCGAGGGCACGGTCCGCGCCCTGCTCGGGCAGCAGGTGACGGTCGCCGCCGGACGGACTTTCGTCGCCCGCCTCGTCGCCCGGGCCGGGACGGCTCTCCCCCGTCCGATCGACGGGCTGACGCACGTCTTCCCGTCCCCGGCCGCCGTGGCCACGGCCGATCTCTCCGGCCTGGGCCTCACCGCCGCGCGCACTGGCGCGCTCCGGGGCCTCGCTAGGGCCGTGGCCGACGGGCGCCTCGACCTGCGCGCACCCGCCCGCGACGTGGTCGCGGCGCTCGTGGCCCTTCCCGGAATCGGCGACTGGACGGCACAGTACGTCGCCCTGCGCGGGCTCGGCGACCGGGACGCCTTCCCGGCCGCCGACCTCGTCCTGAGGCGAGCCGCGGCCGACGGCGGCCCGCCCCTGACGGCACGCGCTCTCGCCGACCGCGCCGAGGCTTGGCGGCCCTTTCGCGGCTATGCTGTCATCCACCTGTGGAGCGCAGCGGCCGCCCGGCGGCGATGACGATGCGTTACGACGAGCTCGACACGCCCGTCGGCTCACTGCTCGTGGCGGCTGACGACGCCGGCCTCCGGCAGATCCACTTTCCGCTCGGGCGGGAGCGGCGCTCCCCCGACCCGGCCTGGCGGCGCGACCCGGCGCCGTTCCGCGATGTCGCCCGGCAGCTCGCCGAGTACTTCGCGAGGACGCGACGCACGTTCGACCTCGCCCTCGCGCCCGCGGGCACTCCGTTCCAGCTCGAGACGTGGCGGGCGCTCACCGCGATCCCGTACGGCACCACGATCTCCTACGCGGATCTCGCCCGCCGCGTGGGACGGCCGAGGGCGGTGCGCGCGGTGGGCGCGGCGAACGGCCGGAACCCGCTGCCGATCGTCGTCCCCTGTCACCGCGTGATCGGCAAGGACGGCTCCCTCACCGGCTTCGGGGGCGGGTTGGAGACGAAGCGGGCCCTCCTCGAGCTCGAGGGCGCGGCAGTGGTGCCCGACGGCCAGCTCCGCCTGCCCTAGAGGCGCGGCCCATTGACGTCGAGGTCGCGCGCTAGGCCTTCGGCTCCGTCGGGTCGCGCGAGGCGACGGGCGCCGCCGGTGCGGCCGCGGGCTCGGCGGCCGGGGCCTCGGCGACGGCGGCCGCCGGCTCCGCGTGGTAGCTCTCCACGAGCGCTGTGAGAAGGGCCGCGACGAGGGGCCCCAGCACGATCCCGATGAAGCCGAACGCGCTCACGCCGCCCATCAGGCTGACGATCAGGACGAGGGTGTTCATCTGCGACTTGCCGGAGAGGAGGAGCGGCCTCAGCACGTTGTCCACGTTGCTGAGCACGAGGACGCCGACCAGGGCCAGGATGGCGCCCTTCACCATCGAGCCGGAGAGGGCGAGCCACGCCGCTGCCGGCAGCCACACGAGGGTCGCGCCGACCAGGGGCAGGAACGCCAGGAGGAACATCATCACGGCCCAGAGGGCGGCGCCGCTCACGCCGAGGAGGGCGAAGGTGACCCCGCCGATCAGACCCTGCGCCGCGGCCACGGCGATCGTGGCGGTGACGCTGGCCGAGACGAGGTCGGAAGTGAGGTGAATCAGCCGCTCGTTCTGCTCGGCGCCGAACGGCAGCGCGTGACGGAGCGCCCGGGCGAACGAGGAAGCGTCGCGCAGCAGGAAGAAGAGGAGGGCGAGAGTGATGACGAGCGCGAACAGGAAGTTGGCGACACCCTTGAGAAGCCCCCCCGCCTGGCCCGCCACGAACTCAGCCACCCGGCCCACGCTCGCGGTGATCTTCGCGATGACGTCCTGCTCGGAGGGCAGGAACGTGGCACGCTGCCGGGCCCACTCCCAGCCCCGGTGGAACCAGTCCGCGGCGCCTCCCTGGTTCTGCAGCTGGTCCTGGAGGTAGCTCACCGCCGGCCCGCCTTCTTTCACGACCGCGGTCCCGACGAACACCACCGGGATGACGAGCAGCACGACGGCCGCGAGGGTGAGGACGAGGGCGGTGCGCGTCCGCCCCAGCCGCGGCAGCAGTCGCACGCGGATCGGATCGAGGCAGATCGCCAGGACGACCG
This sequence comes from uncultured Acidobacteriota bacterium, assembly GCA_963697835.1. Lineage (GTDB taxonomy): Bacteria > Acidobacteriota > Vicinamibacteria > Fen-336 > Fen-336 > DATBSL01. Next base: position 398,483 of record CAVOPG010000008.1, read on the forward strand.
CCCAGGCGATCTCCACCAGGAAGGGCTGGACGATGCGGTACGCCAGCCAGCCGATCAGGAGGACGGTCCCGTAGAACACGAGCTGCGATACTCTCTCGGCTTCGGTCTGGCGGGCCATGGGGCTACACCTCGCAGGCGATCGCGACCGCCGACCCTGGCTTTGCGTACGGCACGAGCGTCCCCTCGATCGCCCGGCCGTCCACGACCAGCCTCGCCGGCCTTCCCGGTGGCCCGGTTCGTCACGGTGATCCGGTACTCCGCCCCCCGGCACTTCCGGACGACGGTGAAGCTCGGGACCTCGGCCCCGATGCAGGGGTTGACCCGGAGGCCGTCGAGCTCCGGCCTGACGCCGAGGATGTGCTGCGAGATCGCCACGAAGTTCCAGGCGGCGGTGCCGGTCAGCCAGGAGTTCTTGGCCTCGCCGTGGCGCACCGCGTCCTTGCCCGCGATCATCTGGGCGTAGACGTAGGGCTCGAGGCGGTGGACCTCGGAGATCTCCTCGCGGTACGCGGGGGCGATCTTCTTCCAGAGGGCGAAGGCCCGGTCGCCGCGGCCGATCACGGTCTCCGCGATCATCACCCACGGGTTGTTGTGGCAGAAGATGCCGGCGTTCTCCTTGTAGCCCGGCGGGTAGGAGCTGATCTCGCCGAGCTCGAGCGTGGTACTCCTTGTACGCGGGCTGGTTGAGCACGATGCCGTGCGGCGTCTCGAGCCGATCCCGGACGGAGTCGAGCGCCTTCCTGGCCTGGCCGCTCGCGACGCCGATCCCGGCCATCACGCAGTAGCCCTGCGACTCGATGAGGATCTGCCCGTCCTCGCACTCCTTCGACGCCGATCTTCTTCCCGAAGAAGTCGTAGGCGCGCAGGAACCACTCGCCGTCCCAGCCGTGCTCGAGGACCGTCTTCTCCATCTTCGCGGCGTGCTCGCGCGCCGCGCCTCGCCTCGTCCGCGAAGCCCATGGCCTCGGCGAGCGCGGCGTAGTCGGGGGCCACGTGGACGAAGAGGCCGGCGATGAAGACCGACTCGGCCGTGCGGCCCGTGCGGTTGCCGGTCGTCTGGAAGGACTCGCCCGGCGTCTCGCGAGAAGCAGTTGAGGTTCAGGCAGTCGTTCCAGTCCGCGCGGCCGATGAGCGGCAGCCCGTGCGGGCCGAGGTTGTTCGAGCACGTGGTGGAACGAGCGCTTCAGGTGCTCGAAGAGGGTGGCCGTGTCGCTCGGGTCGTTGTCGAAGGGCACCGTCTCCTTCAGGATGGCGAAGTCGCCCGACTCCTTGATGTACGCGGCGGCGCCGGAGATCGAGCCACAGCGGGTCGTCGTTGAAGCCGGAGCCGACGTCGTTGTTCCCGCGCTTCGTGAGCGGCTGGTACTGGTGGTAGGCGCTGCCGTCCGCCTTCTGGGTGGCCGCGATGTCGAGGATGCGCTCCCGCGCCCGCGCCGGGACGAGGTGGACGAAGCCCAGCAGGTCCTGGTTCGAGTCGCGGAAGCCCATGCCGCGGCCGATCCCGGTCTCGAAGTACGAGGCCGAGCGCGACATGTTGAAGGTCACCATGCACTGGTACGGGTTCCAGATGTTGACCATCCGGTCGAGCCGCTCGTCGCCCGACTTCACCGTGTACTTCGAGAGCATCTCCGTCCAGTAGTCGCGCAGCGCCACGAGGGCGGCGTCCACCTGCTCGGACGTCTGGAAGCGGGCCAGGAGCTGCCTCGCGCGGGTCTTGTTGACGACCCCCGGCTTCTCCCACTTCTCCGCGACCGGGTTCTCGACGTAGCCGAGCACGAAGACGAAGCTCTTCGCCTCGCCCGGGGCGAGGTCGACCGCCAGCTGGTGCGAGCCGATCGGGCGCCCAGCCGCTGGCGACGGAGTTGCGCGACTTCCCCTCGGCCACGGCCTGCGGCTCGCCGAAGCCGTTCCAGAGGCCGAGGAAGCTCTCGCGGTCGGTGTCGAACCCGGCGACCCTGGCGTTCACCGAGTGGACGGCGTAGTGGTTGCGGCGCTCGCGGTACTCGGTCTTGTGGTAGATCGTCGAGCCGTCGATCTCCACCTCGCCGATCGAGAAGTTGCGCTGGTAGTTCGTCTGGTCGTCCCAGGCGTCCCAGAGGCAGAACTCGACGAACGAGAAGAGCTTCACGCTCTTCGGCGGCCGCCGACGTGTTCATGAGGCGTCACCCGGTGCACCTCGGCCGTTGGTCCCGAGCGGGACGAAGTAGAGCACCTCGGCCCGGATCCCCTTCCGCTCCCCGGTGATCCTCGTGTACGAGAGGCCGTGCCGGCACTCGTAGAAGTCGAGCTCGCGCTTCACCGGCGCCCAGCCCGGCGTCCAGATAGTCCCCGCCGTCGTGGACGTAGAAGTAGCGGCCGCCGACGTCGGTCGGGACGTTGTTGTAGCGGTAGCGGGTCAGCCGCCGCAGCCGCGCGTCGCGGTAGAAGCAGTAGCCGCCGCCGGTGTGGGAGACGAGGCCGAAGAACTCCTCGGTGCCCAGGTAGTTGATCCAGGGGTAAGGCGTCCGCGGGGTCTCGATGACGTACTCGCGGGCGGCATCGTCGAAGTGACCGAACCGCATGAATCCTCCCGTCGATGATGGTCCGAACGGCGGGCATGATGCCCCCGCGGCCACCGGGAATCAAACCCGCCTCGAGTGGCGGTTCACGGATGCGCTCAGCCTGTGCTTGAATGTCGGGTTGGCCCCACACGGGGGCTCCACGGGGGAGGAGCATGGCGGACGCAGAGCGGCGAACGATCGCGGTCCTCACGAGCGGGGGCGACGCCCCCGGCATGAACGCCGCCGTGCGGGCGGTCGTGCGCACCGGCCTCGCCCGGGGCGCGAAGATGTTCGCCATCCGCGAAGGCTACGAGGGCGCGGTCGCCGGCGGGGACTGGATCGTGCCGATGGCCTGGTCGTCGGTGGGCGGGATCCTGCACATGGGCGGCACCGTGATCGGCACCGCGCGGTCGGAACGCTTCCGCTCCCGCGAGGGACGGCTGCGGGCGGCCGAGAACTTCCTCTCGGCCGGGATCGACAGCCTGGTCGTGATCGGAGGGGACGGGAGCCTGACCGGGGCCGACATGCTGAGGCAGGAGTGGCCGGCGCTCGTCGGGGAGCTCGCCGCCTCCGGGGCGGTCGATGGCGAGACCGCCGCCCGGGCCCGGCCCTTCAGCATCGTGGGCCTCGCCGGCACGATCGACAACGACATGTCCGGCACCGACATCACGATCGGGGCCGACACCGCGCTCCACCGGATCACGGAGGCGATCGACGCGATCGCGTCGACCGCGGCCAGCCACCAGCGCACGTTCGTGATCGAGGTGATGGGCCGCCACTGCGGCTACCTCGCCCTGATGGGCGCCATCGCCACCGGGGCGAGCTTCGTGCTGATCCCGGAGAGCCCGCCCGACGTGGACGACTGGGAGGCGACCATGTGCGAGCGCCTCCGCACCGGCCGGCAGGCGGGGCGCCGCGACTCGATCGTCATCGTGGCCGAGGGCGCCCGCGACCGCCACGGCAGCCCGATCACCGCCGAGGGCGTGCGCAAGGCCCTGCAGGAGAGGCTCAACGAGGACGTGCGGGTCACCATCCTCGGCCACGTCCAGCGGGGCGGGGCGCCGAGCGCCTTCGACCGCTACATGAGCACGCTCCTCGGTCACGCCGCGGTCGAGGAGCTCCTCTCCTCGCCTCCCGGCAGCGAGCCCCAGCTCATCGGGATGAAGGACAACCGCGTCACCCGCCAGCCCCTCATGCGCTGCGTGGACGAGACCCGCAAGGTCGCCGAGAGCGTGGGGAGCGGGGACTACGCGGGGGCGATGGCGCTGCGGGGCCGCGGCTTCGGCTCGGCGCTGCGCACGCTGCGTACGATCGTGCGCGCCCTCCCCCACCCTCCCGCCGAGGGGCAGAAGCGCTTCCGCTTCGCCATCATGCACGGCGGCGGCCCCGCCCCGGGGATGAACACGGCGGTGCGCGCCGCGCTGCGCCTCACCCTCGACCGCGGGCATCACGTGCTCGGCGTGCGTCACGGGTTCAAGGGCCTCGTCGAGGGCGACTTCTTCGAGATGGGCTGGATGAGCGTCAACGGCTGGGCGAGCCGGGGAGGGGCCGAGCTCGGAACGAACCGCCGCCAGCCCGCCGATCGCGAGCTCTACCAGGTCGCCCGGCACATCGAGAAGCACGAGATCGACGGGATCCTGATGGTCGGCGGCTGGTCGGGGTATTCGGCGATCGCCAAGCTCCACGCCGAGCGCGAGCGCTTCCCCGCCTTCAACCTGCCGATGATCTGCCTCCCCGCCTCGATCAACAACAACCTCCCCGGCTCGGAGCTGTCCATCGGGAGCGACTCCGCCCTCAACAACATCGTGAGCGCGGTCGACAAGATCAAGACCTCGGCCGTCGCCTCGCAGCGCTGCTTCGTGGTCGAGGTGATGGGACGGCGCTGCGGCTACCTGGCCCTCCTGAGCGGGCTCGCCACCGGGGCCGAGAAGGTCTACATGCACGAGGACGGCGTCACCCTCGCCGACCTCCAGCGGGACCTGCAGATGCTCACCGACGGCTTCCGCCACGGCAAGCGGCTGGGGCTCCTCATCCGCAACGAGGACGCGAACCCCTTCTACACGACGGCCTTCATGTGCGCCCTCTTCGAGCAGGAGGGGGGCGAGCTCTTCGACGTGCGTCAGGCGATCCTGGGCCACCTCCAGCAGGGCGGCGATCCGAGCCCGTTCGACCGCATCCTCGCCACCCGCATGGCGGCGGCGAGCGTCGAGTACCTGATCGCCGAGGCGGGAAAGGCGCCGTCCGGCGCCGCCGCGTTCGTCGGCATCCGCGAGGGCAAGCTCACGATCACCCCGTTCGACGAGATGGCCCGGCTCATGGACCTCGACAACCACCGCCCGAAGGAGCAGTGGTGGCGCCAGCTCGCGCCGATCGCGAAGCTCCTCGCCGCCCCCGGCCCGCAGGCGGCCTAGGCGGTATACTCGCGGGAACGCTCCCGCGATGAGCCAGGACGACGAACCCGGAGCCTCGACGCCTCCGCTCGACGGAGGCACCTCGTCCCGCAAGGGTGTGCTGCGCCGCCTGCTCGACGGGCTCGCCCCCGCAAGTCGGGCGGCCGCGCCGGGCCGCCTCGGGCGTTACCGGATTCTGCACCGGCTCGGGCAGGGAGGAATGGGCGTCGTCTTCGCGGCCGAGGACTCGAGCCTCGGGCGGCGGGTAGCGGTGAAGACGATCACCGAGCCGGACGAGTCCGCGCGCAAGCGCTTCCGCCGCGAGGCGCGGGCCGCGGCCGGCGTCAACCACCCGAACGTGTGCCAGGTCTACGAGATCGGCGAGGACGGCGGGCAGCTCTTCATCGCCATGGAGCTGCTCGACGGCGAGTCGCTCACCGACCGGCTGGCCCGCGGCCCGTTGCCGATGGCGGAGGCGGTCGCCCTCGGGCGCGGCATCCTCGGCGCGCTCCAGGCGCTGCACGCGACCGGGGTCGTCCATCGCGACCTCAAGCCCTCGAACGTCTTCCTCACTACCCACGGCGTGAAGCTGCTCGACTTCGGCCTCGCGCGGCCCCTGCCCAGGGAGCTGACGCAGTCGCTCGAGACGGGCACCGAGCTGACCCGTCCCGGCCTCCTCGTCGGCACGCCGCGCTACATGGCGCCGGAGCAGGTCCTCGGCCACGAGGTCGACGCGCGCACCGACCTCTTCGCGGCCGCCGCGATCCTGTACGAGGCGGTCTCGGGGCGGCCGGCCTTCCTGGGAGCAACGGTGGTCGAAGCTCTCTCGGCCACCCTCCACGAGCAGCCCCCGGCCCTCGCCGGAGACGCGGTCGTCGTGGCCCTCGACCGCGTCCTGCGCCGCGCCCTCGCCAAGAGGCCGGGCGAGCGCCCCTCGTCGGCCGCCGAGATGGCCACGGAGATGGAGCAGATCGCGGCGGCGGGCACACCGAACCCGGCGTCCGTCGCCCGGCCGCTCACGCGCCTCGTGGTGCTGCCATTCCGCCTCCTGCGGCCCGACCCCGAGATCGACTTCCTCTCCTTCGCCCTCGCCGACGCGGTGTCGGCGTCGCTCGCCGGGATGCCCTCGGTCGTCATCCGGTCGAGCGCCGCCGCCGCCCGCTTCGCTACCGACTCCCCGGACCTCAAGGCCCTCGCCGCCCAGGCCGACGTCGACCGGGTGGTGATGGGCACCCTCCTCCGCGCCGGTGAGCAGCTCCGGGCGACGACCCAGCTCGTGGAGGCGCCGGCGGGCACGCTCGTCTCGTCGCAGACCCTGCAGGCGCCGCTCGGCGACGTCTTCCGCCTGCAGGACGAGCTCGCGCAGCGCATCGTGGAGTCGCTCTCGCCGTCGCTCGCCGGCCGCGAGGGAGCGGAGGCGTCGCGGCACGCCGGCGAGCGCGAGGGCGTACGAGTTCTACCTGCGGGCGAACGAGGTCCAGCGCGACTGGTCACACGCGACGGTGGCGCGGGACCTCTATCGCCAGTGCGTGGACGAGGACCCGTCGTTCGCGCCGGCGTGGGCCAAGCTCGGCCGCTGCCACCGCCTGCTCGCCAAGTACTACCTCGACCGCCCGGAGGAGAACCTCGCCCGCGCCGACGAGGCCTTCCGGCGCGCCCTGGAGCTCGATCCCGAGCTGCCCGTGGCCCACAAGGTCTACGCGCACCGCGAGGCCGAGATGGGACGCGCCCGGGACGCGATGGTGCGGCTCCTCCGCCTCGCCCGCTCGACCCGCAACGACCCCGAGATCTTCGCCGGCCTCGTCCACGCCTGCCGGTACTGCGGCCTGCTCGAGGCCTCCGAGGCGGCGCATCGCGAGGCGCGACGCCTGGACCCGCACATCTCGACGAGCGTCGTCTACACGTGGTGGGCCCGCGGCGAGATGGAGCGGGTGATCACGGAGACGTCCGACGCCGCCGACTTCGAGCTGCGGACCATGGCGCTTCGAGGCCCTGGGGCGGCCGGACGAGGCCCGTCGCTCCCTGCAGGCGAGCGTCGCCTCGTTCCTGCCCCCGGTCTTCGAGGCTGTCCGGCGGGCCCTCCTCGCCCTCCTCGATCGGCGGCCGGAGACCGCCGAGGTGCTCGCCGAGCTCGCGGCCGCGCATTCGGACCCCGAGGCCCTCTTCATGTTCGGGGCCTGCCAGGCCCGCATAGCCGACACCGGGCCCGCCCTCGCCACCCTCGTCGCCTCCGTCGACGGGGGCTTCGCGGTGCCCCAGGCGCTCCGGGGCCACCCCTGGCTGGCGTCGATCCGCGAGGACCCGGCCTTCGCCGCGCTCGTCGAGCGGGCCGAGGCCTCGCGCCGCGAGGCGGAGCGGGCGTTCCGCGAGGCGGGCGGCCCGGCGCTCCTCGGCACGTGATGCGTGGCCGCCCGCTCAACCGCTCCGGGGGCGCTTCGCTGCCGGCTTCACGCGCGCCTTCTTCGCGCCGCCGCTCCGGGCGGGACGCGCGGCGGTCTCCCGCTCCACGTCGAGGCGGCAGTCGGCGAGCAGCGCCACCAGGGCCCCGATCGCCGCCACCGCCGGCGCGGCCAGGGCCCCCACCACGCCGACCGTCAGCGGGAACTCCGCCACCACCCGGTCCTTCTGCCGCACCACCACCCGCCGGACATTGCCCTCGTGGATGAGCCGCTTGACCTCGTCCACGAGCTGGCCGCCCTGGCCCCGGATCGTCTCCCAAGTCGTTCCCTGCGCCATGTCCGTCCTCCCGCGAGAAGGCTATCACCGGCGTGAGATGATTCGGGCCGCGTCCTGAAGGAGGCTCGCATGCGGAAGTCCTCTCGTCACCCCGCCGCCGTCCTGCTCGTGACCACCTTCCTCGCCGGGCTCGCGCCGGGGGCCAAGGCCACCGAGGACAAGCGCCTCACCGGCGCGTCGCGCGGGGCGCGCAACGGCTGGATCACCGTCCGCCTGCAGGGCACGCCCTCCGACGATCGGCTACCAGCACGGCAAGCTCCTCGCGCCGGAGATCGCGGACGCCCTCGCGGTCGCGAAGCTCTCGCTGACCCACGACGGCAAGCGCGACTGGGCCTTCTTCCGGAAGACGGCGGAGACGGTCTTCTGGCCCCGGGTCGACGCCGAGTACCGGCAGGAGATGCAGGGGATCGCCGACGGCGCGGCCGCGGCCGGGGTGAAGGTCGACGTCTGGGACGTCGTCGCCCTCAACGCGAGCATCGAGCTCGGCTACTACACGGCCACCCTCGACAAGGACGCGCCGCTCGGCCGCGCCCGACAAGTGCAGCGCCTTCGTCGCCACCGGCCGCTACACGCGCGACGGCCGGCCGGTCGTCGCGCACAACAACTGGTCGGGCTACCTCGAGGGGTCGCGCTGGAACGTCATCTTCGACATCCGGCCGGCGGCCGGGCACCGCATCCTGATGGACGGCATGCCCGGCCTCATCCACAGCGGGGACGACTTCGGGATCAACTCCGCCGGCCTCGTCATCACGGAGACGACGATCACCGGCTTCAAGGGCTTCGACCCGGCCGGGATCCCCGAGTTCGTCCGGGCCCGCAAGGCCATGCAGTACGCGGCCTCCATCGACGACTTCGACCGCATCATGCGCGACGGCAACAACGGCGGCTACGCGAACGCCTGGCTGGTGGCCGACACGAGCACCGGCGAGATCGCGCGCCTCGAGCTCGGGCTGCGGAACGTCACCCTCGAGCGCACGAAGGACGGCTACTTCGTCGGCGCCAACTTCCCCGTGAGCCCGAAGCTCGCCGCCGAGGAGACGAAGTTCAAGCTCGACGACCCCTCGCTGAGCGCCAACGCCCGCCGCGTCCGCGCCGAGCGAGATCCTGAAGGCGAACGAGGGCAAGATCGACGTCGCGCTCGCCAAGCGCGTACCTCAGCGACCACTACGACGCCTACGAGAAGAAGGAGGACGCGCCGAGCGAGCGCAGCCTGTGCGGCCACGTCGACCTCTCCCCCCGCGGCATGGGCGACTGGTTCGCCGCCTGGGGGCCGGCGGGGACGGTGCAGTCGAAGGTGGCGGACGCCGCGATGGCCCGAGCGCATGGCGCTCGAGGCGGCCATGGGCCACCCGTGCGGCCGAGTCCTGGAAGGCCGCCCGCACCTCGCGAAGCACCCGGCCTTCGCCTGGGCGAAGCCCCTGATGCGCGACCTCGTCGCCCATCCCTGGACGCTCTTCGAGGCGCGGTAGCGGCGCGGCCCCTACAGCCAGCCGCGCCGGCGGAACCAGGCGATCATCGCGCCCGCGGTGCCGAGGCAGATCACCCAGAACAGCGGGTAGGCGTACGGCCACTCGAGCTCCGGGAAGTGGTGGAAGTTCATCCCGTAGACTCCGGCGAGGAAGGTCAGGGGGATGAAGATGGTGCCGATGATCGTGAGCACCTTCATGATCTCGTTCATGCGGTTGCTCATCGCGGTCATGTAGGTCTCGGTGAGGCCCGTCGCCATCTCGCGGTAGGTCTCGACGATGTCGATGATCTGGATGGCGTGGTCGTACACGTCGCGGATGTAGGTGCGGGTGATCTCGGAGAAGCACTCGTGGGGGTCGCGCTGCATCCTCTGGAGCACCTCGCGCATCGGCCACATCGCCCGCCGCACCAGGAGCAGCTCCCGCTTCACCCGGTGGATCTCCTGGATGGTGTCCTGGCTCGGGTGCTGGAGGACGCGGTCCTCCAGCTCCTCGAGGCGGTCGCCGAACAGCTCGAGGATCGGGAAGGCCTCGTCCACGACCGCGTCGATCAGCGAGTACGCCAGGAAGCTCGCGTCGTTCGTTCCGCAGCTGCGACCCCGGCGTCCGGATGCGCTGCCGGATCGGGTCCCACACGTCACCGGGGGTCTCCTGGAACGTGAGCACTGTCTTGTGCCCGACGAAGATGCTGACCTGCTCGGTGTGGAGCTGGCGGTCGCGCAGCTCCAGCTCCCGGACGATGACGAACAGACGCGCCTGGAACTCCCCGTCCGCTTCGTAGGCCTGCACCCTCGGCCGCTGCGGGATGTGGAGCACGTCCTCGATGGCCAGCGGGTGGAGGTGGTACTTCTCCGCGAGGGCGCGGATGACTGCCAGGTCGCCGATGCCGTCGACGTTGATCCAGCGCACCGTCGACCACTCGGGGCGGTGGGCGGCGATGAAGGCCGGGAGGTCCCGGACTTCCTGGGCCTCGACCTGCTCGGGACGAGTAGTCGACGCAGGTGATGCGCACGGAGACGGTCTTGCCGGGGACGGCGAGAAGCTCGTGCGGCTCGATGCCGGCGCGCCGAGCCCGGCGCCGCCTTCTTGAAGCGGCGCGGGCAGCCGCAGCCCCCGCTTGCCCCGCGGCGGCCCCTTCCGGCTCCGGGGCGGCGTGCCGTCGGCCTCGCCCGACGAGGGCGCGTCCGGCTCTGCGGCCAGGCGCGAGGGGTCGGCGGCGCCTGGGATCTCCTCGGGTGCGTCGTCCCTCGTGTCCTCTTTCATCGCCGCCCTCTCCCCTGCTGGCCCGCGTCCGGCGCGCCCGCCGGCCTTCAGCTCACGTAGGGTATCGTCTGCGGGCCCTCCGGCAGCACGGCCACCGGGGCATCCTCGGCCGAGCCGCGCAAGCTCGCGCCCAACCGCCGCCCCCACGTCGTCGATCGGCTCGAGGTACGCACGGCGTACGTCGTCCGGAGGAAGCTCGCTCAGGAGCCCCACCCGCGCCTTCAGCCGGATGAGGGCGAGGAGCTGCGCCTCCCACTGGTCGTAGAGGGAGAAGCCCGGCGCCTCGATCGTGTCGAGGACCGCACGCGGCGAGGCGTGGTCGAAGAGCAGCTTCTTGAAGTTGCCGTGCTCCGGGAAGCCGTCGTTGCAGCGCGCCGCGGTCGCGATGTAGCCGCCCGGCGCCACGATCTGCGCCGCCGCCGACATCCCCTTCACCGTCTGGTACAGGTTCTGGTCGAGCGGGTAGCCGGAGTTGGTCGTGACCACGATCGGGAACGGCCGCTCGCAGGCCACCATCGCCGTCTCCTTCGAGAAGGCGCAGCCCGCCTCGTGCGCCTCGATCGGGTGGCCGCAGAAGAAGCGGGTGATCTGCGCGCCGGCGGTTGAGGGTCACGTTGACGCAGAAGTCGAGGGGCAGGAGCGAGCCGTTGTGGCGGATGATCGCCTGGGTGGGGTTGCCCTCGAGGAGACCCCAGGTGCTCCGCGGGTCGCCGATCGTCCTCGCGTCGTGGTAGCGCATGATCGAGGCGATGTCGGCCACCGCCGGGAAGACCCCCTTGTAGCCGCCCGAGAAGCCGGCCATGAAGTGCGGCTCGATGAAGCCGAGCACGATCCGCCGGTCGGCCTCGACGTACTCGCGGTTCAGGTACACCGTCTCGCCGTCGCGCGCCTTCCCCGCCGGGAGCACCGTGGCGGGGTCGTGGGCGGTGTGGTTCACCACCCGGTAGCGGGCGAGCACGTCGCGGCCCACCATCGCGGCCAGCTCCTCGGGCGTGTTGACGCGGTGCGAGCCGGTGCCGTTCACGATCACGAACCGCTCCGGCGGGGACGTGGGCGAGCTCCTCGAAGAGCCAGGGCAGCAGGCGCTCGGACGGCAGCGGGCGGGTGAGGTCGGGGATCACCACGGCCACCCGGTCGCCGGCCTTCACGATCTCGCGCAGCGGACGGGCGCCGATCGGCCGGCGGACGGCCTCGCGGAAGGCGGCCGCCTCGTCCGGCAGCCCGGCCACGAAGCGCGGCTCGACGACGGTCACGCTCGCCCCCGGGATCTCGACGTCCAGACCGTCGCGCCCGTACTGCAGGTGGACCTTCATCCCGCCAAAGCTACTTGGCCCGGAGCGCGCGGTCAACGGGGCTACGTCGCCCCGGCCGGCGCGTCAGTTGAAGGTGACGGTGTGGTTGTGGCTGGAGTCGGTGCTCGACACCTTCGACACCTGCGTGTTCGCGGCGATCGCCATGATCTCCGCCGCCGAGAGCGACACGGTGTGCGGATGGTCGGCGCTACCCTGGATGTCGAGCGACACCGCTCCCCCGGCCATGAGCTCCGCGCCTTTGATTCGCGCGACGTGGCCGTGGTTGGCGGAGATCGAGCCCAGCTTGTCCGCCAGCGGGGTCGGAGTGGGCGCGGGGGTGGGCGTCGGCTCGGGATTGGGGGTGGGCGTCGGCTGCGGGGTGGGAGTCGGAGTGGGCTGGGGAGTCGGCGCCGGAGTGGGTGTCGGTTGCGGGGTCGGGGTGGAGGGCCCGCCCCCGCCACAGGCCGTGATCGTGACGACCACCCCGCTCAGCATCGCCAGCACCGCTTCGACGGTGAACTCACGCCGGTCGAGCCGCGTGGGATCCTGCATCGCTCCTCCTCGAACGAGCCCCCTGCTCGTCAAAACGTCCTCTGCCGCCTGTGCAGCATTGTTCGTGCCAGTCGGGAGCAATCGGCGAGTCAACGGGTTGCGGAGCGGCGACGGTGGGTACGGTTACGGGGCCGGTAAGCCGCTTTCGCGCCTCGAAAGCCCGATAGAATCCCTCATCATGGCGATACTGAGGCTGCCCGGCGGCACGGCCCTGTCGGACTTCCGCCTCGACAAGCTGAACGCGTCGCTCCGGGCGGCGAGGCCGGGGCTGTCGGTCGTCGCCACGCAGCACTGGCACTTCGTCGAGGCGGAGCGCGACCCGTCGGCCGAGGAGCGTCGGACCCTGGATCGCCTCCTCCACTACGGGCCGGCCGCACCGCCGTCCGCCCGCCTCCGCGCCCGGATGGTCCTCGTCACCCCGCGCCTGGGGACGATCTCGCCCTGGTCCTCGAAGGCGACCGACATCGCCCGCCAGTGCGGCCTCGAGGGACTCGTGCGCCGCGTCGAGCGCGGCACGGCGTTCCACCTCGAGGGCGATTCCGGCGACCTCGCGCCGGCGCTGCCCCTTCTCCACGACCGCATGACGGAGACCGTCCTCACCTCGCTCGAACAGGCCGATCTCCTCTTCCGCCACGTGGCGCCGAAGCCGCTCGCGGAGATCGACGTGCTCGGCCGAGGCCGTGCCGCCGTCGAGGAGGCGAACGGCGCGATGGGCCTCGCCCTCGCCCCGGACGAGGTCGACTACCTCCTGGCGTACTTCGAGGGCCACGGTCGCAACCCGACCGACGTCGAGCTCACGATGTTCGCGCAGGCGAACTCGGAGCACTGCCGCCACAAGATCTTCAACGCCTCGTGGGTGGTGGACGGCCAGCCGCAGCCGCAGTCGCTCTTCCAGATGATCCGGGAGACGGAGAAGGCGAGCCCCACCGGCACGGTGAGCGCCTACTCGGACAACGCCGCGGTCATGGAGGGGCGGATCGTCCGCCGCTTCATGGTCGAGCCCGCGACCGGCCGCTACGTCCGCCGAGAAGACCGGACGCACACGCTCATGAAGGTCGAGACCCACAACCACCCGACCGCGATCTCGCCCTTCCCGGGCGCCGCGACCGGCTCGGGCGGCGAGATCCGCGACGAGGGCGCGACCGGCCGGGGCGCCAAGCCCAAGGCCGGCCTCGTCGGCTTCTCCGTCTCGAGCCTGCGCATCCCCGGCGACGAGCGCCCGTGGGAGGGGCCCGAGTCGCGGCCCGACCGGATCGCCTCGCCCCTCGCCATCATGATCGAGGGCCCGATCGGCGCCGCCGCCTTCAACAACGAGTTCGGCCGGCCGAACCTCGCCGGCTACTTCCGCGCGTACGAGCAGGAGGTGGCCGGCGTCGTGCGCGGCTACCACAAGCCGATCATGCTCGCGGGCGGGGTCGGCAACGTGCGCGCCGGGCACGCGCACAAGGCCGAGTTCCGAGCGGGCGCGCTCCTCGTCCAGATCGGCGGCCCGGGGATGCTCATCGGCATGGGCGGCGGCTCCGCGTCCTCGATGTCCACCGGCGCGAACGCCGCCGACCTCGACTTCGACTCCGTCCAGCGCGGCAACGCCGAGATCCAGCGCCGGGCCCAGGAGGTCATCGACCGCTGCTGGGCGCTCGGACCCGACAACCCCGATCCTCTCGATCCACGACGTGGGGGCGGGCGGCCTCTCGAACGCGCTGCCGGAGCTGGCGCACGGCTCCGGCCGCGGCGCGCGCATCGACCTGCGGGCGGCGCCCAACGAGGAGCCGGGGATGACCCCGCGCGAGGTCTGGTCCAACGAGTCGCAGGAGCGCTACGTCCTCGCGATCGCCCCCGACCGCCTCGACCTCTTCCGCTCGCTCTGCGAGCGCGAGCGCTGCCCGTTCGCCGTCGTCGGCGTCGCCACCGACGACCACCACCTCGAGGTGCGGGACCCGCTCTTCGGCAACAAGCCGGTGGACATGGACCTCCCGGCCCTCCTCGGCAAGCCGCCGCGGATGACGCGGGACGTGAAGCGCGCGCGCCCCGACCTGCGCCCGTTCTCGGCCGAGGGCATCGACCTCGCGGAGGCCGTTCGCCGCGTACTGCTCCATCCAACCGTGGCCGACAAGACCTTCCTGATCACGATCGGCGACCGCACCGTCGGCGGCCTCTCGTCCCGCGACCCGATGGTCGGGCCGTGGCAGGTGCCCGTCGCCGACTGCGCGACGACCCTCGTCTCCTTCGACGACGCCGCCGGCGAGGCGTTCGCCGTCGGGCGAGCGGACCCCGATCGCCGTGATCGACGGGCCCGCCTCGGGGCGCATGGCCGTGGCCGAGGCCCTCACCAACCTGGCCGCGGCCCCGGTCGAGTCGCTCTCCCGCGTGAAGCTCTCCGCGAACTGGATGGCGGCGGCGGGATCGCCCGGCGAGGACGCCGCGCTCTTCGACACCGTGAAGGCGGTGGCCCTCGACCTGTGCCCGCGGCTCGGCGTCGGCATCCCGGTGGGCAAGGACTCGATGTCGATGCGCACGACGTGGGAGGAGGGAGGACGGCCGAAGGCGGTGGTCTCTCCGCTGTCGCTCATCGTTTCGGCCTTCGCCCCCTGCCACGACGTGCGGCCGACGTGGACGCCGCAGATCCGCACCGACCTCGGAGAAACCGACCTCGTCTTCGTCGACCTCGCCGGGGGCCGGGCGCGCCTCGGCGGGTCGATCCTCGCGCAGGTCTTCGGCCAGACCGGAGACGAGGCTCCGGACCTCGACGACCCGGGGCGCATCAAGGGCCTCTACGCGGCTCTCGCCGAGCTTCGCGCGGCCTCCCTCGTCCTCGCGTACCACGACCGTTCCGACGGCGGGCTCTTCGCGACGCTCGCCGAGATGGCCTTCGCCGGGCACACCGGGGTCTCGGTCGACCTGGCGGGCCTCGTCGGCCCCGAGGCCGACACCCCGCACCTCCTCGCCGCCCTCTTCAGCGAGGAGCTGGGGGTGGTGCTCCAGTCGCGCACGGCCGAAAGGCCGCGCGTCCTCGAGATCCTCGGCGGCACCGGCGTCCCCGGCCGCGTCCTCGGCGCCCCGCGGGACGACGACGAGGTGCGCATCACCTGCGGCGCTCGCACGCTCCTCGCCGAGCCCCGCCCGGCCCTCCGCCGGCTGTGGTCCGACACGACGTGGCGGATGCAGTCGCTGCGCGACAACCCCGAGGCGGCCCGGCAGGAATACGACCGGATCCTCGACGCGGGCGACCCCGGCCTCTCGCCGCTCGTCACCTTCGACCCGGACGAGGACGTGGCGGCGCCGTTCGCCTCGCGCGGCGCGCGACCGCGCATGGCGATCCTGCGCGAGCAGGGGGTCAACGGCCAGGTGGAGATGGCCGCCGCCTTCGACCGGGCGGGATTCGAGGCGATCGACGTCCACATGAGCGACGTGATCGCCGGCCGCGTGTCGCTCGCGGACTACCAGGGCTTCGCGGCGTGCGGGGGCTTCTCCTACGGCGACGTGCTCGGCGGCGGCGAGGGCTGGGCCAAGTCGATCCTCTTCAACCCCCGGGCTCGCGACGAGTTCGCGGCGTTCTTCGCCCGCCGAGACACCTTCGCCCTCGGCGTCTGCAACGGCTGCCAGATGATGAGCGCGCTGCACGAGCTCGTCCCGGGGGCGGAGGCCTGGCCCCGCTTCGTCAAGAACCGCTCCGAGCAGTTCGAGGCCCGGCTCGTGCTCGTCGATATACCGAAGAGCCCGTCGCTCTTCTTCGACGGCATGGCCGGCAGCCGCATCCCGATCGTCACCGCCCACGGTGAGGGGCGGGCGCTCTTCACCGGCGGCCGGCCCCCGGAGAAGGCGATCGTCGCCATGCGCTTCGTGGACAACCGCGGTGCCGTGACCGAGAGCTACCCCGCCAACGTGAACGGCTCGCCGCTGGGCATCGCCGGCGTCACCACCGCCGACGGCCGCTTCACGATCGTGATGCCCCACCCCGAGCGCGTCTTCCGCACCGTGCAGATGTCCTGGCACCCCGACGCCTGGGGCGAGGACAGCCCCTGGATGCGCGTCTTCCGGAACGCCCGCGCCCGGGTGGGATGATCAGGTCGCGAAGTCGCCCGCCCAGAGGGCATCGAGAAACTCACTGTACGGAAGCACGCTCACTCCGTCGATGCGGCGCGCCCGAGGCTCGAGGCTCACGCACAGCGCTCGCTTGATCGAGCGCTCCTCCGCGATCGCTCGGAGCGCCCGGAGCTCGCGGGGCCCGACGTTCTCCTTCGCCTTGACTTCGATGGCCGTGTGGTCCCCGAGCACGAAGTCCACCTCGTAGCCCGACGCGGACCGCCAATGGCTGATCGGGGAACCGCCCGCGTAGTCACGGTGGCTAACCAGCTCGTGAAGAAACCACGTCTCGAAGGCCGGCCCGAACTCGGGCGTGCCCTTCCGCACCGGGCGCCCCTGCAGCCAGGACGCGACGCCGACGTCGAAGAGGTAGTACTTCGAGGAGACGAGCGGCTTGCGGGAGGGCGAGCGAGTCCAAGCGGGCACTTCGTGGAGCACCAGCGTGTCTCGGAGGATGTCGAAGTACTCGTAGACGGTCGTGCGCGGGACCTGGGCGTCGCTCGCGACGGCGGTGAAGTTGACGACGGTCGCATTGCAGGCGGCGGCAACTCGGAGGAATCGGCTGAAGGCGGGGACGTTGCGGGTCGCACCCTCGGCCAGGATCTCCTGCTGGAGGTAGGTGCCGGCGTAGGCCTCGAGGTCGGCACCGGGGTCGTCGGAGAAGTAGATCGAAGGCAGGAGTCCCCGAGCGACCGCACGGCCGAGGTCGAACCGGGAGCCGAGCTCGCGACGGGTCAGCGGGTGCAGGTGACGCGTCCGCGCGCGGCCCCCGAGCAGGTTCACGCCGCCTCGACGCAGCTTCCTCGCGCTCGAGCCGGTCAGGAGGAACCGGGTGCCGCGCTCCTCGATGAGGCGCTGAACCTCGTTCAGGATCTCCGGGAGCCGCTGGACCTCGTCGATCACGACCAGCCGGTCACGGGGTGTGAGCTCCTCGGCAATCCGCCCCGGTCGCTGGCTGAGGGCGAGGTACACGGCGCTGTCGAGCAGGTCGTAGACCCGGGCCTGCGGCAGCTGGTGACGGAAGAGCGTGCTCTTGCCGGTCTGGCGCGGACCGAGGAGAAAGTGGGACTTCTTGGCGAGCCATGCCGCCAGGTCCGGCAGGCGCTCGACGTAGGGAAAGGGCTCCGCCATCTCTTTCGTCATATATTCTGTCAAATGACGACTGACTCGTCAAGCCTCCGGAGGGGCGGGCGCCCGGTTGTCCGCGCGGCCTACCGGCTCAGCTCGACCGCCTTCGTGGTGACCCAGTACTTCGCCAGCATGTTGGCCTTCTCCCACTTCGGGAGCGAGGCCGGGTCCTTCAGGTAGCCGAGGAAGCGCTCGGTCACCTCGGCGAAGTGCGGCTCGTGGCCGACGCGGTAGCGGTCCGGGATGGCCGACGCGGAGCCGCGCGCCCTCGTCCTCGACCGTGAGGCCGGGGCGGGCCTTGGCCAGCTCGGCGATGCGGCGCTCGAGCGCCGCCTTGACCGCCGGCGCGTCGGCGGGCCGGTTGGGCACGACGTAGAGCTCGGGCCGCCACTTCTGCTCGGCCCCCTGCCGGATCTCGACCCGCGAGCGGCTCCCCCGCACGATCGCGACGTGCGTGTCGCCCCCGCCCTCGGGCGCCTCGTAGTTCCAGAGCGCCTTCAGCCGGACGTGGATCCCCCGGATCGTGTACGAGACCTCCCCGTTCGCGAAGTAGTCGAGCTTGTCGGCCGCCATCCGCGAGGCGAGTCCGGGGTCGAGCTGCCTCTCGCCGGTGAGCCGCAGCAGCTGCGGCGCGGTCGAGCACGGTCGGCCACTTCCGCGCCCCGAGCACCCGGATGTCGGAGCGGTAGTCGATCGGCTGCCCCGGGAAGAGGAGGTACGGCACGAGGTCGACGAGGTGCGTCGCGACGTCGCCGAGCGCCTCGCCCTGCTCCTCCGTGTCGAAGAACCAGGCCGGCCGCAGGTTCACGGAGCCGGCCACCACCTTCATCAGGTGGTGGACGCTCTCCATCTCGACGGCGGGCTCGGCTTCCGACTGCCCGGACCGACCGTCCCCGCCACCTCCGGGTCGCGGAGCAAGCTCCCCCTGCAGGATCGTGGTGATCTCGGAGCGCTCGGTCATCACGTCGTAGGCGACGAGCGCCCTTCGCCTCGGCGAGGCCGAGGGCCTTCTCGAGCTTCGGGAAGTCGGCGGCGGAGATGAGCCACGGCTTGTCGGCGAGGACGTTCAGGCCGGCCTCGACCGAGGCCAGGATGCGGTCCATCTTGCCGCGGTTGCTGCCCGGAGAGCACGACGACGTTGCCCGGCTTCTCGCGCAGCATCCGCTCCAGGAAGTCGGGTCCCGCGTGGACCTCGAGCCGCCAGCTCGTGGGCCGCTCGGCGCGCCGGTTGAACGCGGCCACCCGGCCGAGGTGGGCGAGGAGGTCGGGACCGAGCGGCGCGTAGACGTGCACCGTCGGGTCGACGCCCGGGTACATCTCCTTCTGGATGAGGCCGGCGTGGAAGTGGCCGGGGTCGAGGGTGATGAGGCGCACCGGGCTCGGCCGCCACGGCGCTCACGGCGAGCCCGAGGGCCGCCAGCAGCGAGGAGGCCGTTCGCACGAGTTCACCTCCCTCAACCCGGGATCACCCAGGGAGTGACGTAGGCGTAGAGCAGGACGAGGAGGCCGACCAGCGAGGCGAGCGCGATGCTGTGCCAGAAGACGGCCTTGAAGACGTCGGCCTCCCGGCCCTCGAGCCGGCAGGCGGTCGAGGCCACCACGATGCTCTGGGCGTCGATCATCTTCCCCATGACGCCGCCGGCGCAGTTGGCCGAGGTCATGAGCACCGGCGAGATGCCGATCTGCTCGGCGGTCACCTTCTGCAGGTTGCCGAAGAGCGCGTTCGAGCCGGCGTCGGTGCCGGTGAGCGCCACGCCCAGCCAGCCGAGGAGCGTCCCGAAGAACGGGTAGATCCAGCCCGGTGCGGGTGAGCGACAGGCCCATGCACGGTGTCCATCCCCGCGTACTTCGTGACGTAGGCGAGGCCGACCATGAAGCTGATGGCGAGCATCGACGGCACGAGCTGGCGGAACGTCCGGCCCAGGAGCCGCAGCGCGCGCGCCCACGCCCATCCCCAGGAGCGGCGCCGCCAGGAACGCGCCCAGGAAGACCGCGGTCCCCGGCAGGGCGAAGAAGTTGAGGTCGATCGAGGCCGCCTCGGGCGTCGGGACGGGCGTCGACCGGCGGGCGTGCGGATCACGGCGTTGTGGAGCCAGGGCGTCGGGAAGGTGAGGGCCGGGATCTTCAGGTAGCTGGCTGAAGGCCGGCAGCGCCCACAGGAAGATGAAGACCGAGGCGAGGGCGAAGGGCGACCAGCCCTTGAGCACGGCCACCGACGCCGTGCTCGCGCAGCTCGATCGTGCGCTCGCCCTCGCCCTCCTCCATCACGTGTCGCGGCTTCCAGAAGCGCAGGAAGGCCACCATCACCAGCAGCGAGAAGATGGCGGCCACGATGTCGACGAGCCCCGTCTCCTGGTAGTTGGACCAGTAGAACTGCATCGCCGCGAACGACGCGCCGCTCACGAGCGAGCGCGGGCAGGACCTCGAGCGCCTTCCTCCAGCCGACCATCGTGACGACGAGCCAGGCCGGCAGGATGAAGGAGAAGGGCGGCAGGATCCGCCCCACCATCGCGTTCAGCTCGTGGGTGGGCAGGCCGGTGACGCCGTTCAGCACGCGGATCGGGTTGCCGACGCCGCCCCACGCCACCGGCGCGGTGTTGGCGAGCAGGCACAGCGTCGCCGCCTGGAAGTGCGGGAAGCCGAGGCCGATGAGGAAGGAGCCCGCGATCGCCACCGGCGCCCCGCCGCCGCCCGTGCCCTCGAGGAAGGCGCCGAAGCAGAAGGCGATCAGGATCACCTGCAGCCGCCGGTCCGAGGAGAGCCCGGCGATCGACTCCTTCATCACCTGGAACTGCCCCGTCTCGACCGCGACGTTGTAGAGGTAGATCGAGGCGATGATGATCCAGGCGATCCGGAAGAAGCCGAAGACGAAGCCGTTGAGCGCCGGCGGCGGCGATCAGCGGCGCCGGCATGCGGAAGACGGCCGCGGCGAGCACGACCGCCATCACCATCCCGCAGAGGGCCGAGACCCACACGCGCTTGCGCAGCACCAGCAGGACGAAGAAGAGGGTGAGGACCGGCAGCGCCGAGACGAGGGTCGAGAGCGGCCACCAGCCGAGCGGGTCGTAGTTCTGGTTCCAGGTCACGCGGCTCCCTCCGGGCGAGATCGCACGCTAGCCGCCCCGGACGAAGACGTCAAGCGCGGGAAGACGGTATACTCGCGCTCCACGCGAGGTGCCCTCTTGCATCTGCACACGATCGACATCGTCATCATCTGCAGCTTCCTGCTCCTGTCCGTCCTCGTCGGCTCCTGGGTGTCGAAGCGCGCGTCCCGCGACACCCACTCGTACTTCCTCGGCGGGAACGTCATGCCCTGGTACGTGCTGGGCGTCTCCGACGCCTCCGGGATGTTCGACATCGCCGGAACGATGTGGCTCGTGTACATCCTCTTCATCTACGGGCTGAAGAGCGTCTGGATCCCGTGGGTGTGGCCGGTCTTCAACCAGGTCTTCCTCATGGTGTACCTCTCGGCCTGGCTGCGCCGCTCGAATGCCGTGACCGGGGCGGCGTGGATCGAGACCCGGTTCGGCAAGGGCAAGGGGGCCCAGCTCTCCCACCTCATCGTCGTGATCTTCGCCCTGGTGAGCGTGGTCGGCTTCCTGTCCTACGCCTTCAAGGGCATCGGCAAGTTCGCCACGGAGTTCCTGCCCTGGCACCTCTCCGCCAACCAGTACGCGCTCATCCTGATGGCGATCACCGCCTTCTACGTGGTCAAGGGCGGGATGTTCAGCGTCGTGATCACCGAGGTGATCCAGTTCTTCATCCTCGCGACGTCGTCCATCGTCCTCGGCCTCATCGCCATGTCGAGGGTCACGCCCGAGATGCTGCAGCGCGTCGTCCCCGCCGGGTGGGACAACCCGTTCTTCGGCTGGCGGCTGGATCTGGACTGGATGCCCCTCATCGAGTCCGTGAACGCCAAGATCGCCGCCGACGGCTACTCGCTCTTCGGCATCTTCTTCATGATGCTGCTGTTCAAGGGCTTCCTGGTGAGCGCGGCGGGGCCGGCGCCCAACTACGACATGCAGCGCATCCTCTCCACGCGCAGCCCGAAGGACGCCTCGCTGATGAACATGTGGGTGAACGTCGTCCTGATCTTCCCCCGCTACTTCATGATCACCGGCCTCACCATCCTGGCCCTCGTCTTCTACAGCGACACCGTCCGCAGCATGGGCAGCAACATCGACTTCGAGATGATCCTCCCCGAGGCCCTCGCCCGGTTCGTGCCCGCAGGCCTGCTGGGCCTCCTGATCGCCGGCCTGCTCGCCGCCTTCATGTCGAACTTCGCGGCCACCGTCAACGCCGCGCCGCCCTACATCGTCAACGACATCTACCGCCGCTTCATCAACCCGCACGCGAGCGAGAAGACCTACGTCCGCATGAGCTACGCCGCCTCCCTGGGCGTCGTGATCGCGGGCATCTCGGTGGGCTGGTTCGTCGAGTCGATCAACCAGGTCATCCAGTGGATCACCGCCGCGCTCTGGGGCGGCTACACGGCGTCGAACGTCCTCAAGTGGTACTGGTGGCGCTTCAACGGCTACGGCTACTTCTGGGGAATGGTGACCGGCATCGGAGCCTCGCTGCTGCTCGCGGCGGCCCAGGCCCTGAACCTGACCGGCCTCTCCGCCCTGAACGCGTTCCCCCTGATCCTCGCCGTCTCGCTCGTCGGCTGCTTCGCGGGAACCCTGCTCACGCCGGCCGAGGACGACGAGGTGCTGATGGCCTTCTATCGCAAGGTCCGGCCCTGGGGCTTCTGGGGCCCGATCCTGGCCAAGGTGAGACAGGAGGACCCTGCCTTCGAGCCCAACCGGGACTTCTGGCGCGACATGTTCAACATCGTGGTCGGCATCGCCTGGCAGACGAGCCTGGTCCTCATTCCGATCTGCCTCGTGATTCGCAAGTTCGACGCCCTGATGATCGCGGTGGCGGTCGTGGTCGTCGGCTCCGTGATCCTGAAGCTGACCTGGTACGACAACCTGGACGTCCGCGAGGCTCGTGCCGCTGCGCTCGCGCCCCCGGCCGCAAGCCCGGCCGCGAGGTAGGTCGCGGCAGCCCGTCGTCCCGAGGAGCAAGGTCGATGACGCGACTCGCCCGGTTCGCCTGGGTCGTCCTCGGCTGGAACGTGGCGGTGATCCTGTGGGGCGCGTTCGTGCGCGCCACCGGCTCCGGTGCCGGCTGCGGGGCCCACTGGCCCCTCTGCAACGGCGAGGTCGTGCCGCGCGCGCCGGCCCTCGAGACGATGATCGAGTTCACCCACCGGGCCACGAGCGGGATCGCGCTGCTCCTCGTCTTCGCGCTGGCCCTGTGGGTCTTCCGCGAGAAGGGGAAGGGCCACCCGGCCCGGCGCGCGGCCGGTGCCTCGGTCTTCTTCATCCTCACCGAGGCCGCGGTCGGCGCCGGGCTCGTGCTCTTCCACCTCGTGGGCGAGAACGACTCCGTGGCCCGCGCCCTCTTCATGGCCGGCCACCTCGCGAACACGTTCGTCCTCCTGGCCTGCCTCACCCTCGCCGCCCACTGGTGCGAGACCGACGCCGGCCTGCGCCGGGACGCCGCTGTCGCGCTTCGGCTGGGCCTTCGCGATCGGCGCGGTCGCCCTCGTCGCCGTCGGAAAGAGCGGAGCGGTGGCCGCGCTCGGCGACACGCTCTATCCCGCGCAGTCGGTCCTCGGCGGCCTCGCGCAGGACGTCTCGTCCACCGCGCATCTCCTCGTGCAGCTGCGGATCGCCCACCCGATCCTGTCGCTGGCGGGTGTGCTCCTCGTCGCGTTCGCCGCGAGCCGCGTGCTGCAGGCGACCGCCGACGCCCGCGCCCGCCGCGCCGCCTGGGCCGTGTCGGGTCTCGCGCTGCTGCAGCTCGCCGTCGGCCTCCTGAACGTGGCTCTCCTGGCGCCGGTCTGGCTGCAGATCGTCCACCTGCTGCTGGCGGACGCGCTCTGGATCGCGTTCGTCCTGCTGGCCGTGCGCGCCCTGTCGCTGCCCCGGCTCGGCCCGGTCCGGGAAGAGGTGCAGGCCCTGGCCGCCTAGGAGGGAGAGGAGTCGAGACCGTCGATCGCCGCGCGCACCACCCCGGCGCTGCGCGCGAGGGCTTGCTCCTCTTCGAGGGGAAGGACGAGCGGCAGCGTCTCGAGCACTCCGGCACCGCCCACGAGGCGCGGCAGCGACACCGTCACGTCGCGGACGCCCGCGACCTCGGCCTCCGGCGAGCACACGGTGAGGACCGACCGCTGGTCGCCGAGGACGGCGTCGACGACGCGGGCGAGGGCGCTGCCGACGCCGTAGTACGTCGCTCCCTTGCCGGAGATGATCGAGTAGGCGGCGCCCCGCACCGCCGCGTCGATCTCCCTCCGCACCTCGGCGTCGAAGGGCACGCCGTGCCGCTCCGCCATGTCCGCGAGGGGGAGGCCTCCGACCGTGGCGATCGACCAGGTGAGCACCTCGGAGTCGCCGTGCTCACCCACCACGTAGGCGTGGACGTGAGCCGAATCCACCCCGAGGCGACGGCCGAGGAGGGTACGGAAGCGCGCGGTGTCGAGCGTCGTGCCCGAGCCGAGGACACGCGACCGCGGAACGCCCGTCTCGGCGGCGAAGCGCGCGGCGAGGTGGGTCATCACGTCCACGGGGTTGGTGGCGACGATGAGGACCGCCTCCGGGACATGGTCGAGCACGGCGGGCACCACCTCCCGGAAGACCGCGGCGTTGCGGGCGAGGAGCTGCAGGCGTGTCTCGCCCGGGGCCTGGCCCACCCCGGCGGTCAGCAGGACCAGGCGGGCCCCGACCAGGTCGGCGTAGCCGCCCGCCACCACGTCCAGGGGGTGGGCGAACGGAACCGCGTGCAGCAGGTCGTCCGCCTCCGCCCTCGCCCGCGCCTCGTTGCGATCCACCAGGACGATCTGCCGGCCGATCCCCCGCATCACCAGGGCGTACGCGGCCGTCGCTCCGACGAGCCCGGCGCCGACGATCCCGATCTTCATGCTGCGGACGACACCCCCTCGGGAGAGTATCGCCGGCGCCGGCCCGCGCCGCCAGGGGAACGATCAGCGCGCTTCGGTCAGCTGGAACGTCACCGTCACGGTCATCAGCACCGGCACCGGCACGCCGTTGACCAGGGTCGGGGTGTAGACCCACTGGCGGACCGCCTCCACCGCCGCATCTTTCAGGAGCACGTTCCCGCGCAACACCTTCACCTCCACCACCCGGCCCCGCGCGTCGATCTGGCACTCGAGCATCACCACGCCCTGGACGCGACTTGTGACCGCGAGCGGCGGGTAGACCGGCGCCAGGTCCTTGACCTTGCGGGGCTCCCGGACGTCGAGGCCAACCCGCAGCGGCCGAACGGGGGGCGGGGGTGCCGCTTCGGGCAGCCCTCCCACCACACCCCCCACGACCCCGCCTGGCACTCCTCCCTCGACCCCGCCCGGCATCCCTCCTTCGACTCCGAGGTCCAGGCCCTCCTCGGGGACGATCTCGGTCGGAACCTCGATGGGCGCCACGAAGCCGCTGGTGGGCGCCGCCCGGGGCGGCAGCTTCGCGGCGTGCGAGACGGCCGGGGGCGGAGGCGGAGCCGGCGGCGGTGCCAGCTCCATGGGTGTGGCGAAGAAGGCGTGAACCTCGTCCACTCTCTCAGGAAGGCGGTCGTCGTACAGCAGTGGCACCACTAGGACCACCACGAGCACCAGGGCGTGGAGCGCGACCGACAGCACGCTGGTCCACGCCCGCGGCGCCGGCGGTGAGTCCGGCGCGCTCAGCGGAAGGGACGCGAAACGGGGTTCGGGAGACGAAGGAACAGACATGGCCACCTCGCCCTCGGCCTGCGGGCCCGACGCCCCCAGGATGAGATACGAGGCAGCTCGTGAAAGAAGTTCCGACGATCCGGCGGCTTTCCGGGGGTCGCTACTTCTTCGGCTCGATGACCGTGACCTCGTTGAGGCGCACCGGCTCGCGCTGGTAGTTCTCGATCTCCAACGTCTTGGTCTCCTTGTTGAAGGTGAGCTGGGCGAAGGGAATGGCCTTGCCCTCGCCCTTGCCTTCCTTGGGAAGGCGGATCTCGGCCAGCGAGAACTGGTAGTCCATGGAGCGTCCGGAGTTTCGGGCTTCCCACATGCCGACCGGCCGGTCGCTGCCCAGGACGATCTTCCGCCCGCCGTCGGGCAGCGGCGTCTCCCGGGCGAAGTAGATGTCCCAGCCGAGACTCGTCGAGGTGCGGGCGAAGCCGCAGCGCGGCTTCGATCTTCTGCAGGGCCGAGAGCAGCTTGTCGTCACCCTTCTCCACGAAGACAGCCTTGAGGTTCGAGACCTCCTCGTCCGTCGACCACCGCTCGATCACGATGTCGATGCTGTTCGTGCGGACGGCGTTGTTCATGTTGACGGCGATGGCGCGGAGGCGCAGGAGCTCCGGCTCCTTCGCCACGGCGGTGGAGACGGCGAGGAGAACGACCAGGGCGACCCCGAGGGCCAGGGACACGGCAGTGCGCAGCGCTCTCTTGCGGCTCATGCGTTTCCTCCTTCGTGACCGGGTGACGGCCCCGGACGGGGCCGAGGAGCCGAGTATAGGTGCGAACGAAGCCCATGGGCCCTGGCCCGACGCTCCATTTCAAGATCTGACCCCCTCCGGCCCGTCGAGGGTGATCGGCACCGGCTGAACCCGCCAGATCTCCCGGCAGTAGTCGGCGATCGAGCGGTCGGACGAGAAGCGGCCCATCCGCGCGGTGTTGAGGATCGACATCCGGGTCCAGCGCTCGGGGTCGAGGTAGGCGCGCTCCACCTCGCGCCTGGCACTCGACGTACGAGCGGAAGTCGGCGAGGAGCAGCCAGGGGTCGTCGCCCAGGAGCGAGTCCACGATGGGCCGGAAGAGGGAGGCGTCGCCGCGCGAGAAGGTGCCGTCGGCGAGGGCGTCGACGACCGTCGCGCAGCACGGGGTCGCTCTCGTAGAGCTCGCGCGGCCGGTAGCCCCGCGGCCCGCAGCCGGTGGATCTCCTCGACCGTGAGGCCGAAGAGGAAGAAGTTCTCGGCCCCCACCGCCTCGCGGATCTCCACGTTCGCGCCGTCGAGGGTGCCGATGGTGAGCGCGCCGTTCATGGCGAACTTCATGTTGCCGGTGCCGGAGGCCTCCTTGCCCGCGGTCGAGATCTGCTCGGAGAGCTCCGCCGCCGGGAAGATCGGCATGCAGTTCTTGACGTTGTAGTCGGGGATGAAGGCCACGCGCAGGCGGTCGCGGGTCAGCGGGTCGGCGTTCACCACCTCGGCCACGGAGTGGACGAGCTTGATCATGAGCTTCGCCATCCGGTAGCCGGGGGCGGCCTTGCCGCCGAAGAGGACGGTCCGCGCCGGCGCCGCGGCCTTCGGCTCCCGCCGCAGCCTCTGCCAGAGCGCGATCACGTGCAGGACGTTGAGGTGCTGGCGCTTGTACTCGTGGATCCGCTTCACCTGGACGTCGAAGAGGCTGTCGGGATCGCAGGCGACCCCGGCCCGGGCCTCGACGACCGCCGCCAGGTCCGCCTTGTTGGCCCGCTTCACCGCGCGCCACTTCGCCCGGAACGACGGCGTCCTCCGCCAGCGGCTCGAGGCGCCGCAGCCGCTCGAGGTCCTTCGGCCAGCCGTCGCCGATCGCGTCCGTGACGAGGGCGGCGAGCCGCGGGTTCGCGAGGGCGAGGAAGCGCCGGGGCGTCACCCCGTTCGTGACGTTCACGAACTTCTCCGGCCACAGCTCGTGGAAGTCGCGGAGCACGTCGGCCTTCAGGAGCTCCGTGTGCAGCGCCGCCACCCCGTTGATGCGGTGGCTGCCCGACGCTCGCGAGGTGCGCCATCCGCACGGAGCGGCCGCCCGCCTCGTCGATCAGGCTGAGGCGGGCGACGCGGCCGCCGTCGCCCGGGTAGCGGCTCCGGACCTCGTCGAGGAAGCGGCGGTTGATCTCGTAGACGATCTCGAGGTGCCGCGGCAGGACCGAGCCGAACATCTCGACCTTCCACTTCTCGAGCGCCTCGGGGAGGAGGGTGTGGTTCGTGTAGGCGAAGGTGCGCCGCGTGATCTCCCAGGCGTCGTCCCAGCCCATCCCGTGGACGTCCACGAGGAGGCGCATCAGCTCGGCCACCGCCACCGCCGGGTGCGTGTCGTTGAGCTGGACCGCGTACTTCTCGTGGAAGGCGGAGAGGTCCTTCTCCCTCTGCTGGTAGATGCGGATCATGTCCTGCAGCGCGCAGGACACGAAGAAGTACTGCTGCTCGAGGCGCAGCCTCTTGCCCCTCACCAGCTCGTCGTTCGGGTAGAGGACCTTGGTGATGTTCTCGGAGTCCACCTTCTCGTCCACCGCGCCCCAGTAGTCGCCCTGGTTGAAGGCCTCGAAGTCGAAGGACTCCGTGGCCTCCGCCTTCCAGAGGCGCAGGAGGTTCGCGGTGCCGTTCCGGTAGCCGAGGATCGGCACGTCGTAGGCGACCCCGCGCACCACGCGCTCCGGCACCCAGCGCACGCGGTAGCGGCCCCGCTCGTCCTGGAAGCCCTCGGTGCGCCCGCCGAGGGCCACGTCGTGGGCGATCTCCGGCCGCGGGGTCTCCCAGGGGTTGCCGAGGGCCAGCCACTTGTCGGTCTTCTCGACCTGCCAGCCGTCGCGGATCAGCTGGTCGAAGATCCCGAACTCGTAGCGGATCCCGTAGCCGAGCGCCGGGATCTGCAGCGTGGCGAGCGAGTCCATGTAGCAGGCGGCCAGCCGCCCGAGCCCGCCGTTGCCGAGGCCGGGCTCCTCCTCCTGGGCCAGGATGTCGTCGAGGTCGTAGCCCAGCTCGGACATGGCCTGCCGCGCCTCCTCCTGCAGGCCGAGGTTGAGCAGGTTGTTGCCGAGGTGGGGCCCCAGCAGGAACTCGGCCGAGAGGTAGCAGACGGTGCGGCTCGCCTTCTTGTAGTAGGTCTCGCTCGTCGCCACCCAGCGGCGCATGACCTGGCGGCGCACCGCGAGGGCCAGGGCCAGGTAGCGGTCGTTGGGCGTCGCGGCCTCCGGGAAGCGCCCCAGCGCGGCGAAGAGGGCCTCCTTGAACTCCCTCTTCACGGCCTCGACGATCGTCCGGTCGGTCATGTGAACCTCCGTGCTGGCCCGCTGCCCGCAGCATAGCCCGGGGACACCGTCTTGCCGAGCCGGAGTCGGAGCCCGCGGCGGGCGGAGCGCTGTCGCCGGACCATTCAGGGAGCGGCGGTCATGAACGAAACGAACACGCGGTCGAACGCCTCGGGGCAGTCGGCGATGGGGATGTGGCCGCAGCCGTCGAGCACCGCGACCTCGGCGTGCGGGAACTCGGCCGCGAGCCCGGACGCGTACGCGACCGGGATGAGCGCGTCCTGCCTCCCCCACACGACGAGGACCGGCATGTCCGCCCGCCCGAGGGTTCCGTTCAGCCAGTCGCGGCCGGCGCGCATGGACTCGAGCGCCCGCCGGACGACCCACTCTTCGCGAAGCCGCTGGGCCAGGATGTCGCGGGCCACGAAGGAAGGCGGGACCGGGGCGTTGTGGCGCACCACGGCCACGAGGCGCCGCACGCCGTCCTCGTCACGCGGGAGAAGGGCCTCGGCCGGAATCGCGGGGCCGTCGGGCCGCATCCCGGCGGCGTCCACGAGCACGAGGCGCCCCACCCTCTCCGGGGACTCCCCCGCCAGGCGCGCGGCGATCCACCCACCCATGGAGAGCCCGGCCACGTGCGCCCGGCCGATGCCCTTCGCCTGCATGAAGGCGCGAACGGCCTCGACCTGCATGGGGATCGAGTAGTCGGCCTCGGCCGGCCGCTCCGATTCGCCAAAGCCCGGCAGGTCGGGCGCGTAGACGTGGAACCGCCGGCCCAGCGGGGCGATCAGGCGGCCCCAGTCCTGCGCGGCGTGGCTGGCGAGGCCGTGCAACAGCACGAGCGGCGGCCCCGAGCCCGCCTCCAGGTAGCGAAGGCGGTACCGCCCCGCCTGGACGTGCGCGCTGCGGACCCCCGACGACCGGAGCCGGAGGGCGCCCCACGCCTCGAAGACGGTGACCGGCCGCGCGTAGGCGAAGGCGAGCAGGGCCGCGCCGGACAGCCCGACGAAGGCCATGACCGACCGACGGGTGCCTCTCACATGCCTCCTCTCCTCGCCTCCTGCCGGGCGGTCATTCTACCCGGGCGACGGAGGGCGGCGCCGGCCCGGCTCGGCTCAGAACGAGTAGCCCAGGGTGAGGCTCACGCCCCAGTCGTTCTTCTGCGCGCCCTCGGTCGCCGGGTCGCTGTCGTAGCTCTCGTAGATCCTCACCCCGACGTAGAAGTCCGAGAAGACCTCACGGCGGAGGCTGGCGTTCGACTCCAGCCGGAAGCGACCCCACTGGCTGAGGCCCAGGTAGCCGAACGCCGTCACCCGGATGTCGGTGTTGGGGAAGTCGTAGGCGAAGTTCGCCCAGTCGAAGCCGCCCACCAGCTCGACGTTCGTCGTGCTCTCGCCCTCGACCGGCTTCTCGCGGTTGAGGGCGAGGCCGGCCCCGCCCACGAGCTCGTTGCGCGGCGTCCGGGCCAGCATGTAGGCCCAGCCCCCGACCACACTGCTGCGCAGATCGAACCCGAGCTCGCGGTTCTGCTCGAGCGTGCCCTGCGTGAAGGCCCGGTGGCGGTTCGGAAACAGCCGTGCGTAGGCGAGGGTGAGCGAGCTCCGTCGGGTGTCGTCCACCTCCGGCTGCTGGGCCAGGACGGCGTTGGCCTTGGCGGACGCCTCGAACCTCGGTCGCCGGTAGCGCAGGTCGGCGTCCAGGTCGATCTGGAGGAGCTCCGTGGCGCTCGTGTAGCTCGCCCCGGCGTCGACCGAGCCCTTGAACCGGTCCCAGAAGCCCGACTTCACGAGCTGGATTCGGGCGACGCGGCGGAGCAGCAGCGAGTTCTCTCCCCAGTCGGCCACCACCTCCAAAGCGCCCTCGGCGCGGCCGGGGCGGAGCGAGCCGAAGTAGAGCCCTCCCTCCATGTCCTCGACCTCGAAGAACTCGGGCGCCGTGACCTGGGCGACGTTGCCCCACTCGATGTTGATCGTGCCCATGTCGTCGGTCCCGATCTCCAGCCGGCCCTTGCTCATCGACTTGATCTCGCCGACGACGCGGGTCCCGTTCTGGAGGACGACGACGTCCACCTTGGGCGCGGCCCGGGCGGGCCCGGCCCAGAAGGCGAGCAGCAGGACTCCGGCGAGCAGGGCCGCCCGGGGCGCGAGACGTCGCGCGGTCTTAGAAGGCAAAGCCGTAGTCCACGTCGAAGCGCCTGCCCACGTCGCCGTGCGCGACGGGCGGCGTGGACCGGACGCCCCTCATTGGCCCGACCGACCGGCCGGCCCGTGCTCACGGGCCCGACCAGGGAGCCGCAGCCCGCGAGGCGGCGGCTCCCCGGCCAAGCTAGAACCTCAGGGTGATGCCGCCGCCGAGCTCGTACTGGTTCGCGTACTGCGCGTCCCCGACGACGTAGCAGTAGCCCCAGTAGGGGTCGCACCACCACCCGGCCGCGTCCGACTTGATGTAGGTGGGCGTCCAGCGGGCCTCGAGGCGGATGCCGAAGTTGGGGCCCGGGAAGAGCTTCAGGCCGGCGGCCCAGGTGGTCGAGAACTGGGTGTTGCCGCCGATGTCCTTCTGCTGGCCGCCGATGCTGGTCGACACGCCGCCGTACTGCGTCGCCCCCAGCCCTCCCAGCAGGTAGGGCCGGACCTTCGCGTCGGAAGGGCCGAAGTTGTAGGCCAGGTACCCGTGGTAGTTGTAGATCTTCTCGTCCCCGAAGTCGCGATTGACGACGCCCCCGAGCTGGAGGGTCGTGGACTGCACGTTGACGAGCCCGCCCACCTCTACGTTCTCAGTGACCATGAAGCCGATCCGCGCTCCCCACGAGAAGGCGTCCTTGGGATCGATCCGCGTGACCTCGTCACCGCCCACTGTCGTCGAGGTCCCGCTCACGCCGTCGCTGAACGTCCAGCCCGCGGTGCCGCTGAGCTCGACCCGCTTCTCCTGGGCCCACGCCGCCGAGCCCGCCAGCACTCCCACTGCAATCATCAACGTCAGTCTACGAATCACTTGGTCGTCTCCTTTTGTCAATGCCTGGGTTGTGCCCCCGGGGCTCCAGGCGGCGTCTTCTGTATTGCTCACTTCACCGAGATCATGACGGCTTCCGTGTACGTGATCTCGACCTCGTCGCCCGCCTTCAGGCCCTCCAGGTTCTTCTTGTCTTCCACCTTGAAGCTGGCGGTGTGACCGTCCTTGGCCAGCACGGTGACCGAGGGCACATTCATGTCGATGGCCTTGATCGTCACCGTCGCCGTCTCCTGCTGCGAGAGCGTGCCCCCGGGCTTCGGGCCCGTGCCGCGGGTGAGGGCCGGCTTCTCGGAAGCCGGCGCCGAGGGAGCCTCTCCCGGCTTCCGGATCCGGTAGGCGATCGACTCGTAGTAGCGGAAGGTCAGCTTGTCGCCCACCTTCAGCTCGTCGAAGCGCTTCACCTCCGGCCCGGCGTGGATCGTCTCCGTCGCGCCGTCAGCGTCCTTCAGGGTGACGAGGCGCGCGGTGTGATCGATGGCCTCGATGGTGGTCGTCAGCTCGACGGCCTCCGTGTGCGTCACCGGCTTCTGGGCGAGGGCGGCCAAGGGAACGGCCGCCAGCGCCGCGAGCACGAAGAGGGTTCTTCCCATAACAGCTTCGACCTCCAGTACGGACTCAGGAACCGTTTCTTGGTAACAACCCAGTCAATCTACCACGGAACCATGACATGGTCGCTAGGTCAGCTGGCTCACACATGACGAACCGTAATGCATCTCAGTACGAGAACGCGACCCTCACCCCTCTCGTCCGCCGCCCGACGACCGGCCAGACGTTGAGCGACGCGACGTCGGCCTTTCCGAGGGGGCGATTGTTCACGCGCACGACCGACCGGCCGACGACGTAGCCGAGCGTGGCGCCGGCCACCACGTCGCTCAGGTAGTGTTTGTCCTGCTGGATCCGCGAGGCGCCCACGAGACCCGCCACCAGGTAGGCCGGGACACCCAGCTTCCAGCCGTAGTGCCGCTCCGTGACCGTCGCCAGCGCGAAGGCGTTCGACGTGTGGCCCGAGGGGAACGACTTGTTGTCCTGCCCGTTCGGCCGTTCCCGTCCGACCGCCACCTTGATCAGCTCCGTGTAGCCGAAGTTGACGACGGCGGCGTCGAGCATGTCGTAGGTCATCGCCCGGAACCGCGTCCCGTGGGAGATCCGGCCGGCGGTGAACATCCCGACGACGAACACCGAGCTCCAGACGGGTCCCCCCGCCGTCTCGAGGCTCTCGCCCCAGCCGTACGGTTGTGCCGCCTCGCGCACGTCCTCGTCCCAGATCGAGGCGATCGCCGGTCGCCGCGCCACCCGCCAGGAGGGGGAGCAGGTTGTCCCGGTGGAAGACGCCGATCACGCTCCGCCCGAGGTTCGCGGGCAGGCGGCGCATCGTGCGCCGCCCGTCCCGGCTCGTGGCCGTCGGCTCGCCGGCGACGGCGGTCGACGACGCCGTCGCCTTCTCCGCCGGCGGTCTCTCCCCGCCGACGTCGAAGGTCGCGGCGGGTGTCGACACCGGCAGCGTCGCCACCAGCGCCGCCAGGACGAGATCCCTCACGTGCGCGCGTCCTCCCTACCGCGGCTTCGAGGCGAGCGGGTTCCCACCGAGCGCGTTCGACACGTCGGCGATCGCCTTCTGCGCCCGGACGCTGTTGCCGGCGTCGTCGAGCGGCGGCGAAACCACCGCGATCCCGAACTTGCCGGGGGAGACGCCGATGATGCCGCCGCCCACGCCGCTCTTCCCGGGCAGGCCGGTGTGATAGAACCACTTGCCCGAGTCGTCGTAGAGGCCAGCCGTGGCCATCACCGCCAGGACCTTGGGGACGTTGGCGGTGCTCATCACCTGCTTGCCGGTGACGGGGTTCTTCCCGCCGTTGGCGAGCGTGCCCGCCATCGTCGCCAGGTCCTTGGCGCTCACGTTCACCGAGCACTGCTCGGTGTAGACGTCGGTCGCCTGCATCGGGTTCGACTTGATGAATTCGTAGGCGTACATCAGGTAGCCGATCGCCTGGTTGCGCTGGTTGGTGTCGCTCTCCGACTTGAAGACCTCCTGGTTGACGCCCAGCGGCCGGCCCGCGAAGTCCGAGTAGAAGCCCAGGATGCTGTTCCAGACCTCGGCCCGGCTCGCCCCCTTCACCATGCTCGTGGCCGTGATCGCGCCGGGGTTGACGAGCGGGTTGATCTCGGGACCACCGAGCGCCTTCTGCGCGAACTCGACGGCGACAATCGAGTTGAAGCGCATGCCGGTCGCGTCGACGCCGATGCGCTTCTCGATTGCGTCCGCGCCCGACTCCTCGATGACCTTCGCCATCGTGAAGACCTTGGAGATCGACTGGATCGAGACCTCGGACTTGACGTCGCCCGCGGTGTAGACCTTTCCGTCGGCGGTCACGAGGGCGATCCCGTAGATCTTCGGGTCGACCTTGGCCAGGGCCGGAATGTAGTCGGCGTTCTTGCCCTCCTGGAGGTCCTTGTACTTCGCGTACGCCGCGTCGAGCGCGCCCTGGATCTCGGCCGGGGCCTGGGCCCACGCCGCGGGTGCGGCCACCAGGCCGAGCACGACCAGGCCCGCGACGAGGAGCCGTCGTCCGTCACGCACTGTCTTCTCACCGATCATCACTTGCCTCCCAGCGACAGCTTGAAGTTGTACTTGGCCGAGAACTGGATCCGGACGTCGTCCGACGTGAAGCCGTCCCGGAAGTTCTCGCGCTTCCCCCACTGGATTTCCGGACCCAGGAACACGTCCGGAGTCGGGTGGTAGAGCACGTTCGCGAGCGCGTACTGGCCCTTCTTGAAGGCGTCGTTCGTCTGGGCGTCGCTGTTGTCGATGTCCACGAGAGAGTAGCCGACCGTGCTCGTCCACTTCTCGTTCCAGTTGAGGTCGAGGAAGGCAACGATGCCGAGGATCGGCAGCGCCTTGCCGACGACGGGGGTCCGCGGATTCGAGAAGTTGTTCTGGATGCCCACGTCCACCGGCGCGTCGTTCCAGTAGTTCTGGACACCCGCGCCGTAGGCCACCTGCAGCCGCGCCACGTGCTTGGCGAGCTTGAGGTTGGAGCTCACGTTGATGCCCCAGCCGGTGGCGTCGCCGGAGAGGTCGTACTGGTCGTCGTTGAGGTCGTCCCACTTCATCTGCCGCACGATGCCGGCCACCTGGACGTGACCCCAGCCCTTCGCGTAGCGGAAGTGGGCCGAGAGGTCGGGCAGCGGAAAGCGGGCCTTGACGTTCTGCAGCTCGATGCGGCCCGCGTACTCGCCCTGGTCCGCGCTCGCTCCCGGCCGCTCGAGCGCGATCATGAAGTTCGAGTCGCCCTCCTGCCACGGCGTCCAGCGGATCTGGACGTTCCGGAAGAAGACCATCCCGTTCGGGCCCCAGTACTCGACCGAGTTCGGGAAGACGTCGGGGTCCATGAACGGGCTCCACGTCTGCCCGGCCCCGATCTGTCCGAGCTCGCCCCACGCGTGGCGCAGGCGGAACGTCGTCTGGCCGGCGTCGACGCCGGTGCCGAACAGCTCGAACTCGAAGATCGTCTTGATCTCGCCGACGCCGGTGGGGATGAAGCCCTTCACGCCGAGCCGGCTCTGGCGGACGCCGGCGAAGAAGTGACCGTCCTCGCCGTACTGGTTCGGGTATGCGGGCAGCTTCGTGGGCCGCAGGACGTCGAACCAGTTCGGGTCGTTCTGGCCCGTCTCGTAGCCCATGTCGAGCATGGCGAAGCCATAGATGTCCATGCGCGGCTTGGCTTCCGGTTTGGGCGTCGCGTCCTGCGCGACCACCGCGGCGGGCGTCGGCGTGGGAGTCGGTTGTCCATCCGGAGATGCCGCCTGCACGACCGGAGCGGCCGCGAGCAGCATCAATGCGACGAGCAGCCCGTGCACGCCCGGCCGACGATCGACCGTGCGCTTGGTCTTTCTCACGATTCCCTCCTCATTCACTTCGGGTTCGCCTTTTCCCACGCCCGGACCCTTCGCCGGGCTTCGTCGAAGAGGCGCTCGTAGTTGCCCTTGCGCACCTTCTCGCTCGCGTCGGGCGTCAGCTTCGCGAAGAGCGGCGCATACATGTCGTAGACCTTCAGGTACTTCGCCTGCTCGGCGGGGGCCACCTCGTCGGTGCCGAACAGGAAACGGTCCGGATGCCGGTTGATCAGGTCCGCC
Organism: uncultured Acidobacteriota bacterium; assembly: GCA_963697835.1. Lineage (GTDB taxonomy): Bacteria > Acidobacteriota > Vicinamibacteria > Fen-336 > Fen-336 > DATBSL01. The sequence goes on from CAVOPG010000008.1 coordinate 434,115, forward strand.
GCGGCCTGTGTCGTCTCCGGCGTCGCCACCAGGTACTTCGCCACCTCGTCCCACGAGATGTCGATGTAGAGCCGCGGGAGATCCGGATTGGAGAGCGCGCGCTCGACGATCCCGATCTGGTCCTTTACGGGGTGGACGATTCGGCCGAGCCCGCAGTGGGCCCAGATCACCGTCGTCCGCGGGTGTCGCTTGAGAAGTTGCCCAAGCTGCACCGCCGGGTAGGGATCCTGCCCCGGCTTCGGGAACGGCATGTCCACGTCGTTGTGCAGGATCACCACGAGCCCGACCTCGCCCGCGAAGTCGAGGATCCGGTCGAGGGCCGGGTTCACGAGGCTGGCCGTCTCCCCCGCGATCTTGGCGGACACGAACTCCTTGTGGATCGTGAACTCGCCGATCCCCGAGAAGACCCCGGGAAACGTCTGGAGCACCCGCCTGATGTGGTCGGCGGCGTACATGTCGGCGGGGTTGAAGCCCGTGATCATCGGATCGAAGCGCGCCTGCTCCGCCGGCGCGAGCGAGCGGTAGGCCATCGCGATGAAGGCGTCGGTGAACGAGTAGTAGTAGAGCGGGGCGTCCGTCTGCAGGTAGTAGGTGGGAGCGAAGTCGCCGGTGTTCCCATACGACCAGGTCTGCTGCAGCGGGATCCCGAAGAGGGCCACGCGCCCCACCTTCGTTCCCATGATCCTCACGAAGTCGTGGATGTCGGTCCCCTGCTGGACGTAGTTGGTCAGGTGGAAGTGCGAGTCATGCACCTCCGGGGAAGGCGCTTGCTGTGTCTGCGCCGCGCCAAGTACCGGTGCGCCGATGGCCAAGGCGATGCACAGCGCGGGCGCCTTCCCCGGAGGACCTGACCTTCTCGCCCGTCGTTCGTTCCACGCGGTCCATGCCATGGTCGTCACTTTGTCCCCTCAGAAATTCAGCTCGAGGTTCGTGTGGAAGACGTCTCCGTTGCCTCCCACGGGATAGGGAACGGCCGTATATCCCACGGGGCAGTTGTTCAGGTGGAGCCACTCGGCGTTGAAGCGGAGGCCGCGCTCCTTCACGAAGTACCAGTTGAAGCCCGCGCGCAGCTCCGACGCGTCTCCGTACCGGCTGCCGTAGATGGCCGATCCGCTGAGGTACACCTGCAGCGTCTTCGGCACCAGCATGGCCGAGGACTGCACCTGGAACCCCGTGTCCGCGATGTCCTCGATGCCTCCGGTGCTCGCGCCCCTGAAGTTGCTCAGCCAGCGCCAGTAGTACTCGGCTTCGAGCGAGAGGCCCCGGTACTTGACCCCGCCGTCCACGCTCACCATGTCGTAGGTCACCTTCTCGACGGTGATCCCAGGGCCGAAGAGGTCGGGCGTGAAGATGACGTTGCCGTCGGTGAGCCGGATCTGGCTGTTCTCGATGCCGTTCGTGCCCGGCTGGCTCTGCTTGTCCTCGGTGCTGTGCGTGTAGTGCGCCCCGAGCCGCGTCGCGAGCTTCTCGTGGTGGTCGAAGTCGCCGAAGGTCCCGTAGAGGCCGAACTCGCCCGTCGTCGGCAGCCACTGCAGCATGAGCGACGTGGTGTCGATCGTGTTGTCGAGCTGCGACGCGCTCACGCCGAGGGTGCTCAGGTTGTTGGCGAGCATCGCCATGTACTTGACCTTGGTGGAGACCTCGCCCTTCAGCCAGATCCCGGTCGTGTAGGAGCCGCGGAAGAACTCGTCCGCGGTCAGGCGGTCGTCGACACCCAGCCAGTAGGGGAACTGGCCCTCGGTGCTGCGCACGCTGGGAAGGCTGGTGATCCCGGCTCCGAAGGTCACGTGGCGGTTGAAAACGTAGCTCAGGTTGCCGGCTCCCACCACCTGCGCCGGGTCGCCCTGCGACGGGTTCGAGGACCAGACGTACAGGTAGTAGCGCATCTTCGGCGTCAGGAACCAGCCCGAGAAAGGCAGGAAGAACTTGTTGAGCTGGAAGTCCTCGCGCTGCTGGACGGTCTTGGTGTTGCCGAACGAGTCCTCGTAGGTCGGATCCAGCCCCTTCTGGTTCAGGTAGCGCGCGTAGCTGAAGAGCCGGACGTAGATCTCGCCCTTCTCCCCGGAGATGATCCGGAAGCCGGCGTTCGGGACGTATTGCAGCGGCTTCGCTGCTTCCTTCTCCTTCGCCTCTTCCACCTTCTCCATCGCCTCCGACAACCCCTGGCCGACGACGAACTCGGCGCTGCAGCCGTCCGAGACCCAGACACCCTTGTCGTCGTACCCCCAGGACTTGCCGAGCAGGCAGGGCGCCTCCCCCGTCGATCTCCCGAGGGCGACGCCCTTCGAGGTGTCAGCCGCGCAGTGCTGCCGCTCGCCGGGCTTCGACGCGCAGGTCACCCTTGCCGGGGCCGCACCGCCGCCCACGGCTGGCTCCTGCCCAAGGACGGCGTCCGCCGTCGTGGCCAGGAACAGAGCGCAAAGGACGACCGCGACCCGATGCATGGCCGGGCCTCTCCCGAAGATGGGCGAACCGCTCGCGACGAGCTGCGTCGACGTTTGCATAATGGCCTTCAGCCTCGAAGGTGGACCGTACAGGGGCCAGGGGGAAGTAACAGCGGAGTAAGTTACCGTTGCAGCGGCTGGGTTTACATCACTTACGTCCTCGATGGCGGGCAGCAGGGCCGCGTACGGAAGGCGAAAGAGGGCGCCCCGCGAGCCACACCGCGGTGCGCCCCTCCTTTCCCGGGCAGGGCGACTGACCCTGACCGGCGCCTATGTTGGTCCGTCAGCTCCGCGACGAGGGAGTGACGCGCGACTACTTCTTTTCCTTGGATCCCGGAGGGAAGTCCTTGAACATCTTGTTGCTGGCCTTGTCGAGCTTCTTGATGTTCTTCTCCGGCTTGTCCGAGATCTCGTCCGTGGCGGTGCCGCGGAACATGAGCGCCTTCGACTTGGCGTCGAAGATGTCCACGACCAGGGTGCCGACCAGGTACTCGGAGGTGGTCGTGGTGGCGGTGCCCATGCCACCCATGCCACCCCAGCCGCGGTAGCCGTAGCCACCGTAGCCGCCCCCGCCGGAATAGAAGGTGTTGAGGCTCTTCTGCTTTTCGGTCGCGCCGTGGAGCAGCACGAGCGCGTCGGCCTTGGCGGGATCGGCTGCTGCCGTCCAGCCCTTCTCGGTGAGCGTCTGCGAGATCTCGTCGGTGACCCGCTTCTCGCTGATCTGGTTGTTCCAGCTGGTGCCGATCTTGACGGCGAACGTCTTGATCGCGCCGAAGTTGGCGTTCTTGTCGAAGTCCGTCTTGACGTCCTGTGCGAACGCCGGCGCGCCCACGAGGGCGAGAGCGGCGGCGATAACGAGCTTGCGCATGTGTGAGTCCTCCTTCTTCATTCCACGACCCATCTCATGCAGACCAAGACACAGAACCTGGGGGGCTCCTAAGCCGCCCCCCAGACCCCCGCTTGGCATCAGTACTCGATGAACAGCCGCTGCATGTCGGCCAGGCTCCGCGGCTTCAGGAGCGCGAGCCGCAGGAGCACCCGCGCCTTCTGCGGATTGAGATCGTCTGATGCTATCAGGCCCAGCTTGTCGTCGTCCACCTCCACGTTGCGGCCGACGCGGCCCGTGGCCACCCGCGTGGAGCGGACGCAGACGACGCCCTTCTTCGACTGGGCGGCGAGGGCGTCCAGGCCGGCCTTCGTCATGTTGCCGTTGCCGACGCCCGCGATCACGACGCCCTTCGCACCGGCGGCGACCGCGGCGTCGATGATGGCGCCGTCCATGTTCTCGTGGGCCATCACGATGTCCACCCGGGGCAGCGCCGTGACGCCGTCGAGCGAGAACTCGCTGTCCACGGTGTTCTTGCCCACCGGCCCGCGGTAGAACTCGGCCTCGCCGTAGGCCACGGTGCCGACCAGCCCGCGCAGCGGGGAGAGGAACGTCTGCACCGCGGTGGTGCTCGTCTTGGTGAGCGAGGAGGCGCCGTGGATCCAGTCGTTGACGACGACCAGCACGCCGCGGCCGGCCGCGTCCTTGTTCGCCGCCACCGCGACCGCGTTGAAGAAGTTGAGCGGGCCGTCCGCGGAGAGCGCCGTGGACGGGCGCATGGCCGCGGTCAGGACGACGGGCTTCTTCGACTTGACGACGAGGTTCAGGAAGTAGGCCGTCTCCTCGATCGTGTCGGTGCCGTGAGTGATGACGATGCCGTCCACGTCGGCCATCGCGACGAGCTCGTTCACGCGGCGGGCCAGCTTCAGCCAGACCTCGTCGTTCATGTCCTGCGAGCCGATGTTCGCGATCTGCTCGCCCCGCATCGTGGCGAGCTTCTTCGCCTGGGGCACGGCGGCGAGCAGCTGCTCGACGCCGACCTGGCCGGAGCGTGTAGGCGGCCTGCACGTCGCTCGCGGCGGCGCCGGCGATGGTGCCGCCGGTGGCGAGGACGACGACGTTCGGCAGCTTGTCCGCGGCGAGCGCGGGAGAGGCGATCAGCGTGGCGAGGACAGCCCCCGCCCACGGGAGTCGGACTTTGCACGTCATGAGGAGACCTCCTGAGTCCCGACCCGCGCGGAGCGCGGGTCGACTTGGGTCCTGAGCCCGCTCATCGGGTCACCAGGACGAGCCAGGGGATCCCGACGACGAGGTACAGCACGAGGTTGAAGGCGGTGGTGAGCGCGCCGAGCCGGTAGAGCTCGCCCTGCGAGAGATAGCCGCTCCCCGCGAAGAGCAGGTTCGCGCTCGAGCCCTGCGGCGTGTTGGCCGAGAAGAAGTTCGTGGCGAAGAGCAGCAGGAACGCGAGGATCGCCACCGGCACCCCGAGCTTCACCCCGACGTCGAGGAAGACGCCGAAGAGGGCGAGGAGGTGCGCGGTCTGGCTCACGAACAGGTAGTGGAGCAGCACGTAGGCGACGACGAGGACGACGCCGGCCACGCGCCGACGAGAGCCCACCGAGGGCCCCGGCAAGCCGCTCGCCCAGGTAGCCCATGAAGCCGAGCTCGTTGAGCTGGCCGCTGAGGGTGAAGAGGACGGCGAACCAGATGAACGTCGCGAGGACGTCCCCCTCCTTCGCGATGTCGCCGAGGGTCAGGACGCCGGTCGCGAGCAGGACGCCGAGGCCGAGGAAGGCGACCGCGGTCGAGTCGAGGCCCAGGGTCGCCGCCGCGGCCCACAGGCCGACCATGCCCGCGAAGGTGGCGGCGACGATCTTCTCGTGCGGGCGGAGCGGGCCCAGCTCCGCGAGCGCCCGCCGGGCCGCCCGGGGCGCCTCCGGCGTCGCGGTCACCTCGGGCGACACGACCTTGTAGAGGACGAGCGGCAGGAGGGCCATCGCGGCGAGGGTCGGGATCGAGGAGGCGACGAGCCAGGATCCGAAGCCGATCTCGACGCCGTAGCCCCGTGCGATCTCGGCCCCGAGGGGATTCGCGGCCATGGCGGTGAACCAGAGGGCCGACGAGACGGTCAGGCTCGCGATGCCCGAGAACATCAGGAAGCTGCCGAGGCGACGGCGGCCCTCCTCCCCCGGGCGCGCTCCCGCCGCCTCGGCCACCGAGAGCACGAGCGGGTAGAGGACGCCGGAGCGGGCGGTGTTGCTCGGGAAGGCGGGCGCGATCACGCCGTCGACCAGGAAGACGCTGTAGCCGAGGCCCAGCGTCGATCGCCCGAAGGCGCTCACCACGAGGTGGCCCAGGCGCTCGCCCAGGCCGCACTTGACGACGGCACGGGCCACGAGGAAGGCGACGACGATCAGGAGGATCGTGCCGTTGGCGAAGCCGGAGTAGGCCTTGGCCGGGGCCAGCGTCCCGGTGAGCACGGCCGCGGCCAGGGCGAGCACGGAGGACGTCAGGATGGGAAAGGCGCCGATGACCACCGAAACGATCGCGGCGACGAAGAGGGCGAAGAGGTGCCAGGCCTCGGGGACGAGGCCCTCCGGCACCGGGGAGAACCAGAGCCCGAGCGCGAGGGCGAGGACGGCGCCCCGGGCGACGAGCACCTTCCGTCCGGCGGCGGGCGCGGTCACGGCGCGGCCCCCTTCGAGCGCACGCGCCCCTGGAGCTGCACGGCGCGGCCCTGGATCCCGCCCTCCTCGGCGGAAACGACGTACTTCCAGGTGAAGGAGTACTCGCCCTCGAGGCCGGCGTAGCGGCCCGTGCCCCCCGTGATCGTGCCGACGACGCGCCGCCCCGTCTCGAGCGGCTCGCCCTTCAGCCGGCTGAAGAGCCGATCCCCGCGCTCGTCCGTCCAGACGCACGCGACCCACGCTCGCGCCCTGGCCGTCGTCGAAGCCGACCGCCTCCCCGCGGAACCCGCGGCTCAGCCCTTCCCCGCTCGTGAGGACGACCGCGCCCGAGACCTCGACGACGGCGGCATCGGCCCCGCCCTCGACGGAGACGGCGTACCGCCGGCCCGAGACGGACCAGCTGCCGGCGAACGCCCGCCACCCCTCGGCGGACGGCACTCCCTGGCCCGCCGCCGTCTGGACGAGGCTGGCGAGGGCGAGCGCGAGGCTTCCGGCCGCCAGGGCCGCCCTGTGTCTCAAGCCGGCCGTCCCTGCCCCGTCATGGCGGCGGGGTCCAGGACCTTCGCGATCTCGTCCTCGCTCAGGATCTTCTTCTCGCGGAGGAGCTCGAGGATCCCGCGGCCGGTCTTCATGGCTTCGGCGGCGAGCTCCGTGGCCTTGTCGTAGCCGATCACGGGGTTGAGGGCGGTGACCGTCCCGATGCTGTAGTCCACGTAGTGGCGCAGGATCTCGGGGTTCGCGGTGATGCCCTCGACGCAGTGGACGCGCAGCGTGCGGGCGGCGTTCATGAACATCGTCTGCGCCTCGAAGATGCAGGCGGCGATCACTGGCTCGAACACGTTGAGCTGGAGCTGCCCGCCCTCGGCCGCCATCGAGACGGTCAGGTCGCTGCCGATGACCCGGAAGCAGACCATGTTGACGACCTCGGGGATGACCGGGTTGACCTTGCCGGGCATGATCGACGAGCCGGGCTGCTTGGGCGGGAGGTTGATCTCGCGCAGGCCGCAGCGGGGGCCCGAGGACAGCAGCCGCAGGTCGTTGCAGACCTTCGACAGCTTGATGGCGAGGCTCTTCATGCAGGAGGAGTAGAGGACGAAGGCCTGCGTGTCCTGGGTGGCCTCGATCAGGTCGGAGGCGAGGTGGATCGGGAAGCCGGTGATCTTCGCCAGGTGCTCCGTGCACTTCTGCGCGTAGCCGGCGGGGGCGTTGAGACCGGTGCCGATCGCGGTCGCCCCCATGTTGACCTCGCAGAGCACGCGCTGGATCGCCTCGAGGGCCCGGACCTCGCCGGCGAGCGTCTCCGCGAACGCCTCGAACTCCTGCCCCAGCGTCATCGGCACCGCGTCCTGGAGCTGGGTGCGGCCCATCTTGAGGATCCGGGCGAACTCCTTCCCCTTGGCGCGGAAGGCGGCGATCAGCTCGTTCACGGCCGCCACGAGCTGCACGTTGCCGAGGGCCATCCCGACGTGCAGCGCGGTCGGGTACGCGTCGTTCGTGGACTGCGAGCAGTTGACGTGGTCGTGGGGGCTGCAGTGCTTGTACTCGCCCTTCCGGTGGCCCATCAGCTCGAGGGCGCGGTTCGCGATCACCTCGTTCGCGTTCATGTTGGTCGAGGTGCCGGCCCCGCCCTGGAAGACGTCGAGCCGGAACTGGTCGTGGAGCTTCCCGTCGATCAGCTCCTGGCAGGCCCCCTCGATGCCCTTCAGGATCTCCTTGCGAGAACTGCCCGCAGTCGACGTTGGCGCGGGCGGCGGCGAGCTTGACCATCGCGAACGCCTTGATGACGTTCGGGTAGAGGCGCAGCTCCACCCCGGAGATGTGGAAGTTCTCCAGGGCGCGGGCGGTCTGGACGCCGTAGTAGGCGTCGGCGGGCACGGCCTTCTCGCCCAGGAGGTCGTGCTCGATGCGGGTGGCTGGCGTGGACATGTCCGTCCTCCCTTTGGCTACTTCCGGGCGCGCGGCTCTTCGGCCTCGTTCAGGTACCCCAGCAGCTCTGTCTCGAGCCGCAGCCGCAGGGCGGAGTACTCGCGCCTCAGGTCCTCGTCGCGCTCCTGCTGAGACAGGGCCTGCGCGCAGGCCTCGTAGTCGTCGCACAGCTCCCGAAAGATCTCGTCCCGTTCGAAAAGGCAGGCCACCCGCTCTCGCAGAAGGGGAAACTGCTCGGTGACGAGCCTGAGGGACGAGGTCATGGGTGGCCTGCAGGCCGAAGATGGACCATGGGGAGGGCCGGGCGGAAGTAACAGCCGGGTAAGTTACCGTTTCAGGGCCGAGGAAGACCCCCTTCCGCCCGTTTGCGGCTCACGGTCGCCTGGCCGTCCTCGCAAGACAGCGCCCCATGGCCCGGCGCTCCTCCGCCAGGGCGCGCACGCTGCGGCCGCCGGCGGTCGTGGCCTGGCCCAGGTTCGTGGACATGACTCAGTAGGAGTACGCGACGTAGACCATCCCGTACGCGAAGTTCCTGGTCCGGTCGTAGGCCTGCTCCACGAACTTCTGGGGGTTCGCGTAGGCGGCGACGAAGCTCACGGTGAAGGCCTTGTTGAGCTTCCAGTCGCAGTAGGCGTCGAGCTCGAACGCGACGTTCTTCGAGGTCACCAGGGGCTCGACGAGCACGGGTAGCTTGTCGAGCTTGAAGAGGAAGGCGATGAGACCCGCCCCCACGGACTCGCTGGGCGTCACGTGGAGGCGCACCTGGTGCGAGATGAGGTTGGAGTTCGAGACGAAGTACTCACCGGCGATCTCACCCTGCCACCACGTGCCCCAGTCGTAGAAGCCCGGCAGGAGCGAGTCGAAGCCCTCGCTCGTCGGGGTCGCGGGGTCGTCGCCCTCGAAGCAGGCATAGCGGTAGGAGAGCCTGGGCTTCCAGGCCACCTTGCCCATCTCGTAGCCCGCCTGGGCCGTGAAGGCGTCGGACTTCAGCAAGTCACCGGTCTGCTCGTGCGCGTACTCCACCTCGAAGGCGAGGCCCGGCAGGGCCTTGAACGGGGCGGTGAACGCCCGGCCGTTGAAGAGGCTCAGCCCGTCCCGGCTGGGCTTGATGCTCCGATCCGCGTAGAACTTCAGGTACGTCGCCCCGAAGGTCGACGCCTCACCCACGGCCAGCTCGTAGTTCACGCCCCAGAGCCGGGTGCCCGTCTCGCTCTCCGGGACCTCGTCCCGGTCGAGGTAGAAGGCCTCGAGAGTGTGGTTCTTGGGCTTGAGGCGGCCGACCGCCGCGAACTGCCAGGCCTTGCGGGCGTTGCTCCAGAAGCCGCCGCGGCTGCCTCCTTCCCCGCCCCCGTCCCAGAGGAGGAATCCGTGCCCGATCTTGTACTGCGACCGGCCCACGGTGAAGTCGAGGAGGTTCTCGGAGGTCCCCAGCGACTTCCCCGAGCGCCAGCCCAGGTACAGGTCCTCGACCTGGAACGAGGACGCGTCTTCTCCCACGAGGGAGGGAGGAGCGGCGAACGTCCGCTCGCCGACGGCGCTGAACTTGCCGTGGAGCTCGCTCTGCCCGAGGCCGAAGCTGGCCGACACGGCCGGCTTGGCGAAGCTCTCCGCCCAGTTGTCGCTCAGGTTCCCGGAGGGATCGGGCCGGACGTTGGTGTAGAGGGAGTTCGCGAAGCCGAATCCGCCGAGACCGAGGTCGAGGTTGAAGGTCCAGGTTCCCTTCTTCGGCAATCCCGTGGACCGTTCTTCTTCCGCGGGTGCCGGCGTCGGCACGGGCGCCGGCTCCTGGGCCCAGGCTTGCGCGGAGCCGATCAAGAGAACGGCGAGGGCGAGCGCCCCGCCGAGACCGCGGGCGCGGGCTGACGCCCCCGTGAATCCGAGGTTGCGGAGCATCCTAGTCTCCTCTCTTGGTTCCCGTCCTCGCGGCCCGCCCCTGCCGGGTGTTCGGAAGCGGTCCAGCAGCCAGATCACGGTGCTTCCCTCGGGGAGGGGCCCGGCGGAAGTAACAGCCGGGTAAGTTACGGTTTCAGCCACCGTGGGCCATTCCTCGGCCTGCTGCTCTAGACTCCAGGAGTCGGCGCTCCCGGCACGGGTGTTGGGGCACGACCAGCCCGCAAGACTCTGTGAAGGAGACTGGCCATGAAGACCCTGAGCAACCCTGCCTTCTGGATCCCGCTCACCGCCCTGATCGTGGGCTTCACTGCCGTGCTGCTGTTTCGCATCCTCACGCTGCGCTACGCCCGAAGACGAGGCAGCCGGCTGGCGGCGGCGCTCGCGAGGCACACGACCCGTCCCCTGCTCCTCCTGTTGCCGGTCGTTCTCGCGCGTCTCGTTCAGCCCCTGCTCCACCTCGAGCCGGAGGTCGATCCCGTCGTGCGCCACGCCGGCACGCTGCTCCTGATCCTCGGCTTCGCCTGGCTGCTGATCTCCCTCATCTCCGTGCTGGACGAGTACTTGCGTGAGCACCTCGTCACCGGGCTCCACGACGACAAGCGCGCGAAGAGGGCCCTGACGCGGATGGGAATCCTCAATCGGGTGCTGACCGTCGTCATCGTCGTCCTCACGGCCGCAGCCATGCTGGTCACGTTTCCCGAAGGGCGCGCCATCGGGGCGAGCATCCTGGCTTCGGCCGGCATTGCCGGCCTCGTGCTCGGCATCGCGGCCCGGCCGGCGGCGGAGACCCTCATCGCCGGCCTCCAGGTCGCGCTCACCGAGCCGTTCCACATCGACGACGTGGTGATCGTGGAAGGCGAGTGGGGCCGGATCGAGGAGATCACGAGCACCTACGTGGTGGTCCGCATCTGGGACCGGCGCCGCCTGGTCGTACCGCTCAGCTACTTCATCGAGAAGCCATTCCAGAACTGGACCCGGTCGGGCACGGACCTGCTTGCCCAGGTGACCGTCGAGGTCGACTACAGCACGCCGGTGGCCAGGCTGCGCGAGCAGGTCGGTGAGATCGTGGCCTCCTCCCCGCACTGGGACAAGGGATTCTGGAACCTGCAGGTCACGGAAGCGGGCGAACGCACGATGCGCCTGCGCGTGCTCGCGAGCGCCGCCGACTCCGACCACGCCTGGGACATGCGCTGCGAGATTCGCGAAAAGGTGATCACGTACCTGCAGGAGCGCTACCCGTGGGCTCTGCCCAAGATCCGCGCGACGCTCGAGAGTGGCTCGGCAGGGGTGACGTAGAGCACGGCTCGCCGCCGGCTGCGTCCCCTAGGCATCGGGGTCCGGAGCCCGGCCGGGGCCGACCGCGACGGAGACGAGGCGGGCGATGAGTATCGCGAGGTAGAGCGGTCCCGTCACCGCCTCGAGAGCCGCAAGGGATCGAGCCGCCGGGTGGACCGGCAACACGTCACCGTAGCCGACGGTCGTGAGCGTCACGAAGCTGAAGTAGAAGAAGGCGCGGGGGCCGTCCGCGGAGCTGACCGGCCCCGAGAACGCGACCGGAGCGAGGAGAGCGACGAGCGCGTAGGCGTACGCCCAGAGGATGCCGAGCAGCAGGTAGGCCGCGACCGCGCCGTGGACGCGGTGGAACGTGATCGGGCCGCGGCGCAACGTCTGCCCGAGCACGACGGCCAGGAAGAGCAGAAGGGACAGAAGGCTCATCCCCAGGACCCAGGTCTCGGCCAAGGGGACGACCCAGCTCCCGAGGTCGACGGCGAGGGTGACGACGGCGACGGGCAACAGCAGCGTCCGGGCCAGCCTTCGCTCGCCGAGGGCAAGCACTCCGGAGATCAGCAGGAGGGCGTAGACGACGTCGCCGGTCAGGCTGCGCCCGCTGCCCGGCGACAGCAGCGGCGGGAGGACGAAGGCGACGATCAGGAGCAGGGCCGAGAAGACGGAGAGCCCCCTGTCGTCGGCCCAGAACCGCGTCAAGGCGGCGACGAGGGGCCAAGGTCGACGCGCCATCAGCGCGGCATCCGGAATCGGGAGTCGTCGAGGGCGGGATTCACCTCCACGTTCTCGACTGCGATGTGGAGCCGCCGCGGCCGGCCCCGCACGCCCGTCTCGATCGACCGGGCGAAGGCGACGCCGCCGGTCTCGCGGTAGTCCCCGAAGGTCGTCTCGAGGGCGACCTCCCGCCCGCCCAGCATTCGCGTCGACTCCATGCGCACGACGAAGGCGGTTCGGTCATCGACCCAGATGGAGCGCACGGCTCCCGACTTGAGCGTGACCTTCAGCCGGTGCGCGGGGCCGCCGGGCAGCACCTCGCTCCCGACGAGCTCCACCGCGTGGCCCTTGACCTTCCAGTCGACGAGCGGGCCCTCGATGTCGGCCTGCTCGGCGGCCACGGCGGCGTCCTCGGCAGGGAGCGGCTCGGGAGCGAGGCGGCCGTCGAGAGGCGACACGCGCCAGCCGGCCGCGCCGTCCCAGGCGTAGACGCCCGTCGTTCCCTGGAACACGAACTCGGTGCGGATGCGGCCCGGGCGCGCGATCTCGCGCCGCACGATCGCCTGCCGGCCGGGGCCGGCCGTCGCCCGTCCCGTCATGCGCAGCGTGCGCACCGCGGCGAGCGCCTCCCGTCCACCCCGCGCCGCCACGTGCCGGGCCACGATCTCGTCCACCGTTGGCACCGGCGCTGTCGCCGGCGCGAGGAGGCCCACGACGGCGAGGAAGAGCCACGCGCTCACGGCGCTCACCTTGGCACCGGCCTCGGCCGCGCGACCGGCCGACTGGGGGCGACGGGCGGCCTGACCACCGGTCCCGTCGGCCAGTAGGCGGGGCCCGCCCCCCAGCCGTACCAGAGCGGAATGCCCTCGCTCTCCTGCCGGGCCTCGGCCTCACGGGCCCGCGCCTCGGCCTCCTCCGCGCGCGCCTCCGCCTCGCGCACGCGCGACTCGGCCTCCCGGTGCTCGCGGTCCCGGGCGTCCTCGGCGGCGCGCTCGCGCAGGATCGCCTCGTGCTCGGCGGGCGTGATCCACTCCCCCTCGTAGTGCACGTAGCCGCGCGCCCGGTAGCTCTCGTCCTCGCTCACCCAGCGGCCGTCCATCCGTACGTTGCCCAGGGCCTCGTTCGCCCGCCGGTCGTCGGGTGACGCCGCCAGCGCGCGGTGGTAGGCCTCGCGCGCTTGCGTGCCGAGGCCGCGGGACTCGGCCCACTGAGCCAGGGCGACCCAGCCGTCCACGTCCCCGGCGGAGAGCCTCCCGGCGCGCTCCTCGTACTCCTGGAGGGGCGAGCGCCCCTCCTCTATGCGCAGCACGCTCGACGCGGGGACCCCGATCCGGCCGGCCCCGACGTCCACCTCGACCGTGGTCGCGCTACGGGTGACGATGCGGCCCGACAGCTGGCCGCCGCCCTTCAGGAAGACCTCGTCGGCGGAGGCCGCCGCCGGCAGGAGAGCCGCGGCGAGCAGCATCAAAGGCATCCTCACTTTTCCTCCTCGGTACGTCTTCAGTCCCTTTTCGCCGCGAGCGGGGTGGCCGTGGAGGTGAGTCCTGCTCGGCGGCCAGGGCCATCGCGCGTCACAGCTCACCGGCCGGGAGGGAGGCGGCCGTCCCGGGCGTCCCGGCTTCATCCTCGGCCATCCAGCTCTGGAGCAGCGTGGTGGCGACCGCGAGCAGCACCGGGCCGATGAAGAGCCCCACCGCCCCGAACGCCACCACCCCGCCGATGACGCCCGAGATGATGAGCACCATCGGCAGGTCGACGCCCCGCTTGATGAGGAGGGGGCGGACGACCGGGCCCGAGATGTGCACCACGAGCGCCCACGCCAGGAGCCCGCTCGCCGGGAGCACCGCGCCGCGCGCGTAGAGCCAGGCGACAGGGACCAGGAGCGGCGGTATCGGCCCGGCCTGGGCGAGACAGGACAGCAACACGCCCATCGCGAGCAACCCGACACGGGGCACTCCGGCCACCGCCATGCCGATTCCGGCGAGGATCGACTGGATGAGGGGGGTGAGCACCACACCCAGACCGACCCCCCGGGTCGCCAGAGCCGCCAGCCGGGCTGCCTGCTCGCCGCGGGTCCCGGCGAGACGCCGGGCGAAGCGCAGCAGGACGGCGGCGACACGCTCACCCCGGGAGTACAGGAGCCCCGTGATGCCCAGCGTCACCAGCACCTCGACCAGCATCCCCACGAGGTTGCCGAGCCGCCCCATCAGCCAGCGGAGGATCGCGCCCGTGTGCACCGACAACCGGGCCTTGATCCCCTCGCCGCCGCCGGCGGCCAGGTCCCCCCAGGCCTTCTCGAGGCGGGGGCCCAGGAGCGGGACGCCAACGAGCCAGTCCGGCAGCGCCGGCAGCGTTCGGTTGGGCAAGTCGCGCACCCAGGCCGACAAGGCGCCCGCGCCCTGCACCGTGGCGACCGCGCCGAAGTAGAGGGGCGCCAGGATCGCGATCGCCAGCAGGGCCATCATGCCGGCGATCGCGAGCCCCCGACGCCCGCCCAGTCTCCGCTCCAGGCCCTTCAGCATCGGCCAGGTGGAGATCGCGATCGTCGTCGCGCCGACCAATGCGGTCAGGAAGGGGCGCAGGATCCACAGACAACCGACGGTGAGCCCGAGGATGAACAACACCACCAGCACGCTGCGCGACAGGTCGCGTGTGTCCGGGCCAGGTGCGGCCATGTGGAATGTCCTCCCTTCTCGGGGCTGGTCGAGGGCTACTCGCTCTCAGTAGGCCTTCAGCCCCGCCCCCCGGAATGCCCCGCACGCCCGCTCGACCGCCTCGGCCGACGGGGGCTGGACGTCGCCGAGCTTGTACTCGAGGCCGAGCGACTTCCACTTGAAGCGGCCCATCTGGTGGAAGGGCAGGACGTCGACCCGCTCCACGTTGCCGAGCTTCCCGGCGAAGTCGGCGATCTGGGCGACCTCGTCGGGATCGTCCGTGAAGCCCGGGACGAGGACGAAGCGCACCCACACCGGCCTCCGGCGCGCAGCGAGCCGCCGGGCGAACTCGAGGGTCGGGCCGATCTCCATGCCGGTGAGGCGGCGGTGGCGCTCGGGTTCCCAGCCCTTCAGGTCCAGCAGCACGAGGTCGGCAACCTCGAGCTCGGCGTCGCTCAGCCGGTCGCCGTAGTAGCCGTTCGTGTCGAGGGCGGTGTGGATCCCCAGACCCCGTGCGGCGGCGAGGAGCTTCACCGCGAAGCGGTGCTGCATCAGCGCCTCTCCCCCGCTGAGGGTGAAGCCTCCGGACATCGCCCGGAGGCCGTGGCGGTACTTGCCCAGCTCCTCGACGGCCCTCGTCAGGGTGACCGGGATCCCGTTGGTCATCGTCCAGGTGTCCGGGTTGTGGCAGTAGAGGCACCGCCACATGCATCCCGCCGTCCACGCGACGAGGCGAACGCCGGGGCCGTCCACCGCCGAGCCCGTCGTGAAGGAGTGGAGGAACCCCATGTCGCCGGTAGCCAGGGCCGACCGGACGTCCGCCTCCGGAACGCCCTTGCCGAGGTTGACCCGGAGCTCGAACGGGCTCTTCGCCGCGAGCGGGGTCGTAACGGGGGGCTGAGTCTCCGCCATGGCAGTCCTATCCGTGGAACGTCCGATTGACGACGTCCATCTGCTGCTCGCGGGTGAGCCGCACGAAGTTGACCGCGTAGCCGGAGACGCGGATCGTGAGGCTCGGGTAGTTCTCCGGGTGGTCCATGGCGTCGAGCAGGGTGTCGCGGTTGAGCACGTTCACGTTCATGTGGAAGCCGGTGACCCCGAAGTACGCGTCGAGGATGCCGGTGAGGTTGGTGACGCGGTCGTCGGCCACCCGCCCAAGGCCCTCGGGAACGAGCGTCGCGGTCAGCGAGATGCCGTCGGCGGCGTCGCGATAGGGGATCTTGGCGACCGAGGCCGCCGCGGCGTGCAGGCCGTGGCTGTCGCGCCCGTGCATCGGGTTGGCGCCCGGCGCGAACGGCTCTCCCTTCCGTCTCCCGTCCGGGGTGTTGCCGGTCGCCTTGCCGTAGACCACGTTGGACGTGATCGTGAGGATCGACTGGGTGTGCAGGGCCTTGCGGTAGGTGGGGTACTTCCTGAGCTTCGCCATGAAGGTGCTGACGACCCAGGTCGCGATGTGGTCGACCCGGTTGTCGTTGTTGCCGAACACCGGGAACTCGCCCTCCGTGACGTAGTCCGTGACCAGTCCCGTCTCGTCGCGCACGACGCGGACCTTCGCGTGCTTGATCGCGGAGAGGCTGTCGGCGACCACGGACAGGCCGGCCATCCCGAAGGCCATCGTCCGCAGCGGCGCGTAGTCGTGCAGCGCCATCTCGATCCGCTCGTAGGCGTACTTGTCGTGCATGTAGTGGATGACGTTCATCGCGTTGACGTAGACACCGGCGAGCCAGTCCATCATCTTCTCGAAGCGAGCGGTCACGTCGTCGAAGTCGAGGAGCTCGCCCTCCACCGCCCCGAGCTTCGGGGCCACCTGGTCGCCGGTGACCTCGTCCCGCCCCCCGTTGATCGCGTAGAGCAGGCACTTGGCGAGGTTGGCCCGGGCCCCGAAGAACTGCATCTGCTTGCCCACGAGCATGGGCGACACGCAGCAGGCGATCGCGCCGTCGTCGCCCCACGCGCGCCGCAGGATCTCGTCGCTCTCGAACTGGATGGAGCTGGTGTCGATCGCCACCTTCGCCACGAACCGCCGGAAGGCCTCGGGCAGGCGGGGCGAGTACAGGACCGTCAGGTTCGGCTCCGGCGCCGGCCCCAGGTTGTAGAGCGTCTGGAGGAAGCGGAAGCTCGTCCTGGTCACGAGCGCCCGGCCGTCGTCGCCCATGCCGCCGATCGACTCGGTGACCCACGTCGGGTCCCCGGCGAAGAGCTCGTCGTACTCGGGGGTGCGGAGGAAGCGGACGATCCGCAGCTTGATCACGAAGTCGTCGATGATCTCCTGGGCCTGCGCCTCGGTGAGGACGCCTTCGGCGAGGTCTCGCGCGAAGTAGACGTCGAGGAAGGTCGAGGTGCGCCCGAGCGACATGGCGGCGCCGTTCTGCTCCTTCACCGCCGCCAGGTAGCCGAAGTAGAGCCACTGCACCGCCTCCCTGGCGCTCGCCGCCGGGCGGGAGATGTCGAAGCCGTAGCTCGCCGCCATCTGCTGCAGCTCCTTGAGGGCCCGGGCCTGCTCGGCCAGCTCCTCGCGGTCGCGGATGATCTCGTCCGTGGACATCGCGCCGTCGAGGTCGCTCTTCTCCCGCTGCTTCCGCTCGATCAGCCGGCCGACTCCGTAGAGGGCTATGCGCCGGTAGTCGCCGATGATGCGGCCGCGGCCGTACGCGTCGGGCAGCCCGGTGAGGACGTGCGAGCTGCGGCACTTCCGGATGTCCGCGGTGTAGGCGTCGAACACCTCCTTCGTTGTGGGTCTTCCGGTACTTGGTGAACGCCTCGACGACGTGCGGGTCGGGCGTGTAGCCGTAGGCCTTGAGCGCGCCCAGGACCATCCGGAAGCCGCCGTTCGGCATGATCGCCCGCTTGAGCGGCGCCTCGGTCTGGAGGCCGACGATGACCTCGTTCTCGCGGTCGATGTAGCCCGGAGCGTGGGCGGTGATCGAGCTCGGAACCTGGGAGATGTCGAGCACGCCCTTGCGCCGCTCCTCGACGAACAGCCGGGTGAGCTTGTCCCAGATCTCTTCGGTGCGCGGCGTGGCCGACGCCAGGAAGAGCTCGTCCCCCTCGTACGGCTCGTAGTTCTGCTGGATGAAGTCCCGGACGTCGATCTCCTTCTGCCAGAGACCCGACCGGAACCCCCGCCAGGGGGAGCTCGCCCCCCCGGCCTTCGTGTCCTGCGATGCGATCGTGGCCATCGAAACGCTCCTCGTTCCGGCCCGCTACACGCGGGCCTCGGTCAGCCCCAGCAGCCGCCCGGTGTGGCGGGCGATCATCAGCTCCTCGTTCGTCGGGACCACCCACGCCTGGGCCCGGCTCGCCGCCGTGGAGATCCGCGGGCCCCGGCGCGCATTCGCCTCGGGGTCGATCTCGATGCCGAGCCACGCGCAGGACACTCCGATCCGGCGCCGGATCTCGGTGGAGTTCTCGCCGATGCCGGCGGTGAAGACGAGCCCGTCGAGACCGCCCAGGACGGCGGCGAGCGCGCCGATCTGCTTCGCGGCCTGGTAGACGAAGTAGTCGACCGCGAGCCGGGC
The DNA here is from genome assembly GCA_963697835.1 of uncultured Acidobacteriota bacterium. Classification (GTDB taxonomy): domain Bacteria; phylum Acidobacteriota; class Vicinamibacteria; order Fen-336; family Fen-336; genus DATBSL01. Next base: position 452,064 of record CAVOPG010000008.1, read on the forward strand.
CCCGGGATCGTCGCTGCCGACGAGGTCGCGCATGTCGTTGCTCGTCCCCGAGATCCCCAGCAGGCCCGACTTCTTGTAGAGGATCGTCTCCACTTCTGCGGCGGAGAGCCCGAGGCCCTGAAACAGGTACAGGATGACGCCCGGGTCGACGGCGCCGGGCCGCGTTCCCATGCAGAGCCCGTCGAGCGCCGTGAAGCCGAAGCTGCTGTCGACGCTCCGTCCCTCCCGCAGGGCGCAGACGCTGGCTCCGCTGCCCAGGTGGGCGACGACCACCCGCCCGCGGGCGATCCCCGGTGCCACCTCGGGCAGCACCGAGGCCACGTACTCGTACGAGAGGCCGTGGAAGCCGTACCGCTGCAGGCCGGAGCGGCGGAGCTCCAGGGGCAGCGGGACGAGCTCCGCGACCGCCGGCTGCCCGCGGTGGAAGCTCGTGTCGAAGCAGGCCACCTGCGGGACGCCGGGAAGACGGTCAGCAACCGCCTCGATGGCGGCGAGGTTGTGCGGCTGATGGAGCGGGGCGAGGGGGACGAGCGCCCGGAGCTCCTCGAGGACCTTTGGCGTGACGACGGTGGGGCCGGCGAAGCGCGGCTCCGCCGTGGACGACGCGGTGGCCGACGCCGAGCACGCGCGCCCCGCCGTACCGGGAGCGCAGCCAGGCGGCCAGGGAGTCGAGCGCGCCACGCCCGTCGCGCACCGTCTCGTCCAGCGTCTGATCGGCGAGCTTCCCTCCCGTGCCGTCCTTGGCCGACAGGCGCGGCGCCGTCCCGATCCCCTCGATCTGCCCTCGCGCTTCCAGGCGCCAGGCCCCGTCCGGCGGCCGCGCGAACACGCAGAACTTCAGGCTCGACGAGCCGGCGTTGAGCACGAGAGCGTAGTCGTCCATCAGGCGGTCCTTCGAGCCGCGGCGGGCGCCTCGCGGTGTGCCGCGGGGCCGGTCTCCTTCAGCACGAGCGTGAGCACGAGCGCGAGCCCCACCCCGTAGAGCAGCGGCAGGAAGGCCGCCTGGTAGTGCTCGAGCGTCATGGACTCGGCGCCGCCCGACGCGCTCCGGAGGAGCCCGGCGAACACCGGCCCGAGCAGCGCGCTGAACGTGAAGTTGAGGAAGTTCACGACGCCCGTCGCCGTGCCGCTGTACTGCGGCGGGTTGGCTTCCTTGATCACCGTGTACGGCAGCATCGCCGCCCCCGAGGCGATGCCGGCCACGAGCGCGAGGACGTACGGGGGCAGCACGTTCGCCGGGCCGTAGAGGATCCAGGCCAGGCAGCCGAGCAGGACCAGCGCGGCGCCGGCGATCACCGGCTTGCGCCGCCCGAGCCGGTCGGAGACGAAGCCGAGCAGCGGGCAGCCGATCATCCAGCCGAGCGGCACCGCCGCGGAGCGCATCACCGCCGTCCCGTAGTCGAGACCGCGCGCCTCCTGCAGGTAGCGGACGCCCCAGACCATGTCGAAGATGGTCGTCGGGATGAACAGCAGACCGGCGATGAAGCCGCAGAGGATCGACTGCGGGTTCAGGAAGACCGTGCGCATGGCGCTGGCCGCGCCCGCACCCAGTCGCTTCCGCCGTCCGCCTTCTCCGCGCGCGGGATGAGCGCGTAGAGCAGCGCGCCGATCACGAGGCCGGCGAGCCCCATGGCGATCCAGAAGCGGCTCCAGGGCACGCCGGCCGCGATCACCGGCCCGACCACGAACTGGCCGGCGGAGCCGCCGGCCATGCCGAACATCTGCGTCGCGCCGATCAGCGTCGCGGCCATCGAGGCCGGGAAGCTCTTGGTGGCGATGTAGACGGCGCCGATGAGCGCGAAGACGCCGCCGGCGCCCTGGAGCAGGCGGCCGAGGCTCGCGAGATCGGTCGTGGCCCGACGCGAACAGCAGCGCGCCCACGCCGACCGCGGCCGCGCCGAGCGGGACGACCCGGCGCGGCCCGATCCTGTCCATCAGGACGCCGGCGACGAGGCTGAAGGGCGAGTAGCCCCAGTAGAAGAGACCGGCCAGCGACGCGACGCCCATCGCGCTGAGAGAGAACGCCTCGGACAGCTGCGGCATCATGACGGCCGGCGCCGAGCGGAGCGTGTACTGGTAGAAGTAGTACACGGCCGTGATCAGCCACGCGACGCCGGCCGCCTTGATGCCCTTGCTCACTTGTGTTCCTCCGGGTGTCAGGGGTCAGGTCTCTTGTCGGCGGATCAGGGGTCAGGTCTTGTGTCGTGCTCGGTCCGGCAGAGCACGATGCAAGACCTGACCCCGTCGTTGCCGTCGTTGACTCGTGCGGCTAGCAGAGCGTCACCGAGACGGCGAGCCCGCCCTCGGAGGTCTCCTTGTACTTCGAGTTCATCTCCTTGGCGGTGAGCGCCATCGCGTTGACGGTGGTGTCGAAGTCGACGCGGCGGTCGGCCGGGATCTCGTTGCTCGCGATCAGGAAGCCGGTCCACGCCTTGACGGCGCCGAACGCGCAGCGCTCGATGCACGGCACCTGCACGAAGCCCGCCACCGGGTCGCACGTGAGGCCCGAGGTGGTGCTCGCAGCGCCGACTCGGCGGCGTTCGCGATCACCTGGTGGCTCTCGTCGTGGGCCTGGGCGATGAGAGCCGCACCCATCGCGGAGGCGACGCCGATCTCGGCCTGGCAGCCGCCCTCGGCCCCGGAGAGCGTCGCGTTGTGCTTGCCGAGGTAGCCGATCACGGCACCGGCCAGGAGGCCGTCGCGGATCTTCTGCCTGCGGCAGCTTGCGGCCGCCCTCGCCGAGCGCGTACACGATCGCCGGGATGACGCCGGCCGAGCCGCCGGTGGGCGCGGTGACGACGAGGTGGCCGCGGGCGTTCTCCTCCGAGCCCGGCGAGGGCGTACGCCGAGACGACCCCGACGCCGCGCTGCCGCTCGAACTTGTCGTCCATCGCGCGCTTGTAGACGTCGCCGGCCTTGGTCTTGAGCTTGATCGGCCCGGGCAGGGTGCTCTGAGGGGCGGCGAGCCCCGACTTGACGATCGCGACCATCGCGCCCGAGATCTTGTCGAGGAACGCGTTGATCTCGGCCTCGCTCTTGCCGGAGACCGCCACCTCGTTCGCCATCGCGACCTGCGCGAACGTGAGCTTGTTCGCCTCCGCGTGGGCCTGCAGCTCCTTCATCGTCGAGTAGGGGTACTTCGGCTGGCCCTTCTTCGGCGGCTCGTAGCCCTTCCACTCGATGAACCCGCCGCCGACCGAGTAGTACTCCAGCTCGAGGAGGACGCTGTCCCCGCCCATCAGCTTGCAGGTCATCGTGTTGGGGTGGGGGAAGTCGCCCTTGGGCGCGTCGTAGATGACGTCCTTGAGCGAGACGTCGAAGGACTTCTCGCCCAGCTTCACCGGGAAGACCTGGTCCGGCTTGTCCCGCAGGCCGTCGAGGAAGAGGGGATCGACGGTCGCCGGCTCCTTGCCCACGATGCCGGCGAGGGAGGCGCGCTCCGTGCCGTGCCCCTTGCCGGTGGCGCTGAGGCTGCCGAAGAGGTGCACCTTCAGCGCGGTGGCCTTGGCGAGCGTCTCCGGCGGCAGCTTCGTGCAGCGCTGGTAGAAGTTGTAGGTGATGCGCATCGGGCCGATGGTGTGCGAGCTGGAGGGCCCCGGCCCGACCTTGTAGAACTCCTCGAGCGTCGTCATGACCGGCCCCTTCGCCTTCTTCACCACGTCGAGGTCGGGCGAGAGGCTCACCTCCTTGACCTGGGGCGGGGGCGCCGAGGCGGCCGCGGTCTGCTGCTTCTCGGGCATCGAGCAGCCCGTGATGACCGCCGCCGAGCCGATGACGGCGCTGCGCATCATGAACGTCCGACGGTCGACACCCGGCGGGACGTCCGTCGGGCCGAATTCCTCCTCGGTCTTGAAGAACTCCTCGCGGTCGGGATTCTCGGGTTTCATACTCACTCCATTCCGGGCTTGCACCCTTCACACTCCATTGCCGCAACCGGACGGGAGGCTCCGCGCCCTCGGGGGCAGGGCAGCCGGGCGCCGACGGGCGGGAGGCACGCTGGCATGAATTGCCTACACTGCCGACGATGGCTCCGGGCCCGGCCCGGCCGGAAGTAACAACCGGGTAAGTTACGGTGTCACGGAGCGCGCCGGCGCCTCTCCTTCAGGCCCATCTCCGTGAGCCTCCGGGTCACCGATCGGAGTCGCTCCTCCTCGCCGGCCGTCGCTTCCGCGAAGTAGTCGTCGCCGTGGAACACGCGGGCGTGGAGGCCGACCTCGGGCTGCATCTGGCCATCGGGGGCGAAGGAAACCGCCGGCCGCGAGCCATCGATCTCCAGACGCGCACGGCTGCCCTCCGGCGGCGCGAGCGACTCCACCATCTCGCGGAGGCGCTCCCGGATCTCCAACGCCTCCCTCTCGCGTTCCCGGCCCGGACGCGCCTCGAGAGGCAGGCGCGCGAACAGGCCGATCGTGAACCCTACCTGGACCTGGCGTCCCCTGACGATCTCCACCAGCGGCGACACCTCGAAGCCGGCCCCGTGGTCCCGGGCCCAGGCGGCCGCGTCCGACCTCACTCCGCTCACGACGGCTTCCTCAGCCCCGGTGGCGGCGCTTGACCCGCAGCTGGGCCAGCGATCGGGCCAGGGAGGCGTTGATCGTGGCGACCTCCTCGTCGGAGAGCTTCTCGCTGAGCCGGGCTTCGGCTCGCCGGCGCGCCTCCTCGGCCTTGGCCTCGTCGATCTTGTCGGCGGCCACGGCCATGTCCGTGAGGATGGACACGCGAGTGCCGGTGACCTCCACGAGCCCTCCGCCCACGGCCACGAAGAGGTCGCGCCCGCCCTTCCGTACGACGATCTCCCCCGGCACCATCTTCGTCATGAGCCGGATGTGCTGGGGAAGGATCCCCATCTCCCCCTGCACCCCCGTCAGCGTGACCATCTCCACGTCGTCGGAGTAGGCCTTGCCGTCCGGCGTCACGATCTCGAGCTTCAGCGTTTCGGCCATCTTCGCCCCACGCCTCCCGCGCGCGAGCCTCGACGCTCAGTCGGGCTTGACCTCGTCGATCCCGCCCTTCATGTAGAAGTTGCCTTCCGGCACGTTGTCGTGCTTGCCGTCCAGGATCTCCTTGAAGCCCCGGACGGTCTCGGCCACGGGGACCTGCTTGCCGTCGCGGCCCGTGAAGACCGCCGCCACGCTGAAGGGCTGGCTCAGGAAGCGCTGGATCTTGCGCGCCCGGAGCACCGTCAGCTTGTCGGCCGGCGAGAGCTCGTCGATGCCGAGGATCGCGATGATGTCCTGGAGGTCCTTGTAGCGCTGGAGCACCTGCTGCACCCCGCGCGCCACGTCGTAGTGCTCCTGGCCGACGATCTCGGGGGCCAGGGCGCGGGAGGTGGAGGCGAGGGGGTCCACCGCCGGGTAGATGCCCAGCTCGGCGATCGAACGCTCGAGGACGAGGGTGGCGTCGAGGTGCGCGAACGTCGTGGCCGGCGCCGGGTCGGTCAGGTCGTCGGCCGGCACGTACACCGCCTGGAAGGACGTGATCGAGCCCTTCTTGGTGGACGTGATCCTCTCCTGGAGGGCGCCCATCTCGGCGGCGAGGGTCGGCTGGTAGCCGACGGCGCTGGCGGTGCGGCCGAGGAGCGCCGAGACCTCGGAGCCGGCCTGGGAGAAGCGGAAGATGTTGTCGATGAAGAGGAGCACGTCCTGGTTCTTCTCGTCCCGGAAGTACTCGGTGATGGCCAGGCCGGCCAGGGCCACGCGCAGGCGCGCGCCCGGCGGCTCGTTCATCTGCCCGTAGACGAGGGCGATCTTGGAGGCGCCGAGGTCCTTCTGGTTGATGACCCCCGCTTCGGACATCTCCTGGTAGAGGTCGTTGCCCTCGCGGGTGCGCTCCCCCACCCCGGCGAAGACCGACACGCCGCCGTGGAGCTTGGCGATGTTGTTGATCAGCTCCATGATCACGACGGTCTTGCCCACCCCCGCGCCCCCGAAGGCGCCCACCTTGCCGCCCTTGAGGAACGGGCAGATCAGGTCGATGACCTTGATCCCGGTGGTGAGGACCTCGGGAGAGGTCGACTGGTCCACGAGCGCCGGGGCCGGGCGGTGGATCGCGTATCGCTTCTCGGCCTTGACCGGCCCGCGCTCGTCGACGGGGTTCCCGGTCACGTCGAACACGCGGCCCATGACGCCTTCGCCCACGGGCACGGAGATCGGCCCCCCGGTGTCCGTCACCTCGAAGCCGCGCTTCAGGCCCTCGGTGCCGGACATGGAGATCGTCCGGACCCAGTTGTCGCCGAGGTGCTGCTGGACCTCGAGGGTCAGCTTGACCGGCTGCTTCTGGACCTCGTACTCGACGGTCAGCGCGTTGTAGATCCCGGGCCGCCCCTCGGGAAACTCGACGTCCACCACCGGACCGACGACCTGAACGACTCTGTCCTTTGTTCATACGCACCCAGTTTCAGTGGCGGGCGGCCTCCGCCGATGGCTCAGTCGGACTGGCCGCCCGCGATCTCCAGCAGCTCCTTGGTGATGTTGCCCTGCCGCAGCTTGTTGTACTCGAGGGACAGGTCCTTGATGAGGTCCTCGGCGCTGTCCGTCGCGTTCTTCATCGACACCATGCGCGCGCTCTGCTCGCTGGCCTTCGCGTTCAGCAGGACCTGATAGACGAAGATGCTGAGGTACTGCGAGAGGACGAAGCCGAGGTCGCCCTCCGGGTCGCGCTCGAACAGGTACTCGGGGACGTCGGCCGAAGGCGCCTCCTCGGCTTCCACTCCGGGGACCTTGAGCGTCGTGATCTCTCCCACGGGCAGGAACTCGACGAAGGTCGGCCTCCTGGGTCAGGGTGTTGACGAAGCGCGTGGCCACGACGTGGACCTGGTCCACCTCCCGCTTCAGGAAGAGGTCGCGGGCGAAGGCGGCGATCGTGCGCGCCTCGGAGAACGTCGGGTTGTCCCCGTAGGCGAACTCGGCGGCGAGCGTGCCGGCCGGTGCGCGCGACGAACTGCGCGGCCCGGCGCCCGGCGGTGACGAAGACCGTCGACGCCGGGTCGTACTGCGCGGCCACGCGGAACAGGTTGCTGTTCAAGGCCCCGCACAGGCCCTTGTCCGCGCCGACCAGGATGACCGCGCGCTTCCTGACCTCGCGAACCTCCAGGAGCGGGTGGTCGAACTCCGGCGACCGGCTCGCTTCGCGCTGGAACCGGTACAGGAGCTGGACGAAGGGACGTCCGGCGAGCGCGGCCTCCTGCGCCTTGCGCATCTTCGAGGCCGCCACCATCTGCATCGCCCGGGTGATCTGGGCGGTGCTGCCGATGGAGCGGATGCGTCGTCGGATGTTGCGCGGGCTCTGCATGGGTCAGTGGCTCGCGATCACTTCCAGCCCTGCTTGAACTGCTCGGCGGCGGCCTTCAGCTCGGCGGTCAGCGCGTCGTCGAGCTTCTTCTCCCGGCCGATCCGGGAGAGCAGCTCGGCCTTGCGCGCGGTCAGGAAGTCCGTGAGCTTCGCCTGGCATTCCCGGACCCGCTCCACCGGCACGTCGTCCATGTAGCCGTTCTGGACCACCCACATCACCGCCACCTGGACCTCGACCGGGACCGGGCTGTACTGGGGCTGCTTGAAGATCTCGACGATGCGCTTGCCGCGGTCGATCTGGGCCTGCGTCTTGGCGTCGAGGTCCGAGCCGAACTGGGCGAAGGCGGCCAGCTCCCGGAACTGGGCGAGGTCGCCCTTGAGCTGCCCGGCGACCTGCTTCATGGCCTTGAGCTGGGCCGCCGAGCCCACCCGCGACACCGAGAGGCCGACCGAGATCGCGGGGCGAACGCCCTGGTAGAAGAGGTCCGTCTCCAGGTAGATCTGCCCGTCCGTGATCGAGATGACGTTCGTGGGGATGTACGCGGAGACGTCGCCGGCCTGCGTCTCGATGATGGGCAGGGCCGTCAGCGACCCGTTGCCGTACTGCTCCCCGACCCGCGCCGCCCGCTCGAGGAGACGGCTGTGGAGGTAGAACACGTCGCCGGGGTAGGCCTCGCGGCCCGACGGCCGCTTCAGCACCAGGCAGACCTGCCGGTAGGCCACCGCGTGCTTGGACAGGTCGTCGTAGATGATCAGGGCGTCCATGCCGTTGTCCATGAACCACTCGCCCATGGCCGCTCCCGCGAAGGGAGCCAGGTACTGGCTGGCCGCCGAGTCGGAAGCCCCGGAGGCGAGGACGATCGTGTAGGGCATCGCCCCCTCCTGCTCGAGGGTGGAGATGATCCGCGCGATGCTCGACTGCTTCTGGCCGATCGCGACGTAGATGCAGTAGAGCGGGCGATGCTCCTTGTCGCCCGCCTCCTCCGCCGCCTTGTTGAGGCGCGCCTGGTTGATGATGGTGTCGATGCAGATGGTCGTCTTTCCCGTCGAGCGGTCGCCGATGATCAGCTCGCGCTGCCCGCGGCCGATCGGGATCATCGCGTCGATGGCCATGATGCCCGTCTGGACCGGCTGGCTCACGGACTGGCGCTTGATGATCCCGGGAGCGGTCTTCTCGACGGGATAGGCGGCGACGCTCTTGACCGGGCCCTTGCCGTCCAGCGGCTCTCCGAGCGTGTTCACGACGCGCCCGAGCAGGCCCTTGCCGACCGGCACCTGCAGCAGCTTTCCGGTGGCGCGGACCTCGTCGCCCTCCTGGAGCTTCGTGTAGTCGCCGAGGATGATCACGCCGACCTCGGTCTCGTCGAGGTTCAAGGCCAGGCCGGTGGCGCCGTGGCCGAGGTCGATCATCTCGTTCAGCATCGCGTCGGCGAGACCCTCGATCTTGGCGACGCCGTCGCCGATCTCGCGGATCACGCCCACGTTCTGCTTCGTGGTCGCCGCCTTGGCCCCCGCGATCTGGGCCTCGATTTCCCTCAGCAGCTTGTCCATAGGACCTCAGCCGATTCCCTCAATCGCCGCCGCTCGCGCGGGTGGCTCAAAACCGTTCCTCCAGGGCGAGTAGCGCGCTCCGCACGCTGCCGTCGTACACGTCGCTCCCGACCTTGACGCGCATTCCCCCGATGAGCGCGGGGTTGTCGACGAAGGATGTGCTCACCCCGGGCCCGTACACGCCCACGACGCCCGCCTCGACGCTCGCGCGAAGGTCTGCCGGGAGCGCGGTGGCGCTCTCCACGACGGCCTCGTGGCGGGCGCGGTCGAGCCTCACCAGGCGCTGGAAGTGGGCAGAATGGCCAGGCTCCCCCGGCGTCTCGCCTCGGCGACTCGCCGGCGACCTGCCGGGCCCGGTCGTCGTTCAGCAGGCCGCCCACCACGCAGGCGCGGTAGAGGCGCTTCGCTTCACGCCGGGCTCGTCGGGTCGTCCTCATCTCGATCTCGCCGCGATTCCCCTATGTGGAAAGGCTCCTCGCCGTCTCCTCGGCCAGGCGCCTCTGGTCTTCCGTCGTCAGGACCTTGCCCGTGACCGCCGCCGTCGTCTGCACGACCAGCCGGCCCACCTCGCGCCTGAGCTCGGCGAGCATCCGCGCGTGGTCCTGGACCGTCGCCTCTCGCGCCCGGGCGACGATCTGCTCGGCGGCGGCGAGCGCCTTCTGCGTCTCCTCCTGCTGCACGCGGGCGGCCGCGGCGCGCGCCTCCTCGATCAGCCGGTTGGCCTGCGCGTTGGCCTCGGCCATCACCTCCTGGCGCTGCGCCTCGGTCCGGGCCAGCTCGGCCTTGATCTCGTCGGCGTTCGCCAGGCCCAGGGCGATCTGCTGACGCCGCTCCTCGAGCATGGCGAGGATGCGCTTGTAGGCGAACCGGTAAAGGACAGCGCAGACGATGGCGAAGCTGACGAGCTGGGCCAGGAAGTGAGGCCAGTCCACGCCGAAGGTCCGGGCGATCTCGCCGACCTGCCCGCCACCGGCGGGCTGGGCCAGCAGAAGGAGAGAAGTCATGGTCCCACCTCGAGAGAGAGCTCGGCCGGGGGGCGCCCCTACCGCACGAGGAAGAGCGCGTAGAAGACGATCGCCTCCGCGAAGGCGATGGCGAGGATCGACTGCACCAGTATCTTCGTGGACGCGCCCGGATTGCGTCCCACGGCATCGGAGGCCTTCATGCCGATGAGTCCCACGGCAATGGCCGCACCGAGCGCCGCCAGACCGACGTGGAGGTTGCCGCTCATATCGTTCTTGCCTGCCTTTCCTTCCTTCTGATCGACAGCCCCGAGTCGACGAGCCCTCGGAGGCCGCCGTCCGTCGTTCAATCGTGCGCGGCCGCCGGGGCTGCCTCCTCGTGCTGGCAGATCAGCAGGGTGAACACCGCCGTCAACAGCATGAAGACCAGGGCCTGGACCAGGCCGACCAGCAGCTCCATGAAGTAGAACGGGATCGGGAGCAGCCAGCCGAGACCGGGCACGAGGTTGGCCATGGTCTCCAGCATGGTCTCGCCGGCGAAGATGTTGCCGTAGAGACGAAAGCTCAGGGACACCGGCCGGAACAGGATCGAGATGACCTCCAGGCAGCCGGCGGCAAAGAACACGACCACCATGAGGACCTTCATCAGGCCGGCGGTCTCGCCCTTGGGCGCGAAGAGCTCGTGCAGCACTCCACGCAAACCGGTCTCCCGGAGCGCCCAGACGAGCCAGGCCGCGAAGAATGTCATCGCCATGGCCAGGGTCAGGTTGAGGTCGGCGTTGGCCCCGCGCAGCAGCGGCTGGTCGACCCTGAAGCCGGCCGCGGTCCGGTGTCCCCATCCGATCGTCCCCACCCCGGGGACGAGGCCGGCCCAGTTCGTCGCGAGGATGAAGATGAAGACGGTGGCAAAGAACCAGAACGTCCGGTTCACCAGGTGCCGGCCCATGATGCCTTCGAGAAGGCCGAAGAGCCCCTCGACGAGCCACTCCAGGAAGTTCTGCGCTCCGCCGGGAACCTTCCGCATGTTGCGGGTCGCGAACTGGGCGAACGCGATGAGGCCCAGGGCGACCACCCAGCCGACCACCATGGAGTTGGTGATCGGAAAGCCGAGGGGACGGGCGATCTCGACGGCGTTTCGCGGGAGGCCGTGCTCCTCCGGCTCGGCGCCGGCCTCCGGCTGGCCGTCCGGCCCCTTGTCAGGCGACGTGACGGCGGCGTCGGCACCGGGCGCCGGAACCTGGGGCGCCGATTCCGCCGCGAACAGCCGGCCGACCCCCGGACCCCAGCAGATGGCGGCGAACAGCAGCGTCGCCGCGACGCGTGGTGTCGGCCGAGACGACCTCTCTTTGTTGGTCGGGAGGGACGCTAGCATGAATGGCCTACGGGCCGAAGATGGACCGGGAGGATACGGGCGCGGTAGTAACAGCCGAGTAAGTTACGGTTGCAGCCTCGAGCCCGCCCGACGACGCCCCCCCGCCGCTCACTCGTAGCACCGGGTCAGGAAGGCGCGCCCCAGCCCCGTCTTGTTTGCGGGCGTACAGGTCTCGCCCGCCGGAGCGCAGCACCAGCAGGCGTCCGAGGTCTCGGCCTGGCCCCCGATCAAGATGTTCGTCGTGCGGGGGGGCACGTCGGCCGGCTGGCCGCAGTCCCCGTTCACCAGGGGGCCGCTGACGAGCACCACGCGCTGCCCCGTCGTGTTGACGTAGACCGGCGTGGCGGCGGCGCCGGGAAAGGCGATCGCCGTGACGGCCTTGTCGGCGCCTCGCTCGCGGTAGATCACCACGACGGGGTCGCCGGGCTTGAAGCCCTTGAGCTTGTCGATGACCGCCTTGTTGAACTGCCAGGCCATGCGCCGGCCATCGTCCGTCACCACGGCGACCCCTCTGAGCTGCTCGTCCACCGTCTCGAGCTTCCCGTGGACGGTCTTGAAGGCGAGCGCACCCGTGCCCTGGGCGGCCGCCCGCGCCGCCGGCGCGCCCGGCCACAGGCCGAGCAGGAGTGCCACGCCCAAAGCCGCCCCCGACCGGCGACAGCGCATCATCCCCTCCCTGACGAAAGCCGACTGCGGCCCGCCGCTGCGGTGCCAGATTACCACCGACCGGCTCCCGCCCGAGGGGGAAGCCGGCCAGGCCCGCCGTCAGCTCTTCTTCTTGAAGGCCTCCTCGACCTGCTTCTCGATGTCCCGGTAGTTCTTCTCCAGGAACTTGTCCTCTTCCTCGGTCAGGACGCGGAAGGGCACCCGCACGACGCTCTTCGCGAACTTCACGTTCAGCCAGTGCTGGCCGTACGTGATCCCGCTCGGCACCGGGAAGTAGAGCCGGCCGAGGCACGCGCGCTGGTTGGTGAGCTCGACCTTGTCCCAGGCCATCGCCCGACTGTCCACGTCGGTGAAGAACTGGATCGAGCACGCCCGGGATGCGTTGGGCGGGAAGTAGTTGATCGAGTCGCGCTGGATCTTCTCCCGGGCCTGCAGCGCCCTGACGTCCCCCTTCCGGAACTCGGCGATCGACGGCAAGGGGATGGTCTTGCCGTCAGGCGTTTCCAGCGACACTGCGTCGCGGGTCATGGTGTAGTCGGGCATTCCGTCGCGGAGGGCGAACCCGACCTCGAGGAGCATCCACTTCTCGCCGACCGACTGGTTCACGAGGCGGTACCCGAGGATGGCGTAGCCTTCGTTGTTGTACGCGGCGCGGACGTACCGGCCTTCGAGCGTCATGATCTGCGACACCCCGGGCTGGGGTATCTGCACCTTCGGGGGCTCCTGGGCACAGACTCCGCCCGTGGCCAGCAGCCACGTCGAACTCACGCCAACGGCGGCCAGGCACAGCAGACGGCTTCGGTTCATGAGACCTCCTCGTGGAATCGGCCGGCGTCCTCGCGACCCTTCGTCGCGCGAGGCGCCGAGCCCGGGAGAGCATCATACTCGTCGTCAGGCACCCTTGCGCCACTCCGCGATGACCGTCGTCACCGCCTGGTTCGCGACCACCGGGAAGCAGTGCTGCTCGAAGCCGGCGCGGCGCAGCGTCTCCCGCACGTCGCCGCGGGCCTCGGCGAGGCCGAGGGCGGTCCCGCGCTCCCGCAGCGCGTGGTGGAGCTCCTCGAGGAGCTCGGCGCCGGCCAGGTCCACCCCCGGGGTCGTGCCGAGGAAGAAGACCGCCAGCCTCACGCCCTCCCCGCGCGCGTTCAGCAGCTCGAAGAAGCGGTCCCGCACGTGCTCGCAGTTGAAGTAGACGAGGGAGGCCTCGGCCCGGAAGACGAAAACCTCGGGAAACCGCTCATTCTCGGGGTGCCGGACCGCGTCGGCGAAGTAGTCGGTGCCGGGCACTCGCCCCAGCTCCGTGGTGCGCGGCCGCGAAGCGCGCCGCAGGAGCATCAGGATGGAGATCACGGCCCCGATCATCACGCCGCGGAGGAGGCCCGAGCCGAGGACGCCGAGTACCGCCGCCGCGGCCACGGCGAACTCGGCGCGGCTGAACCGCCACAGGCGCCGCAGCTCGGACACCTTGAGGAGTCCGGTGATCGCCATCAGGACGATGGCCGCGAGCACGGGCTGCGGCAGATCGCGCAGGAGGCCGGCAAGAAAGAGGGCGACCACGAGCATGGTGCCGGCGGCCACGAGCCCCGAGAGAGGCGTGCGGGCGCCGCCTCCCTCGTTCACGAGCGACTGCGACATGCCGCCGCTCACCGGGAAGCCGCGTCCGAGGCCGGCGGCGAGATTGCTGCCGGCCAGGGCGAGGAGCTCCTGGTTGCTGTCCAGCCGGTAGCCGTACTTGCGCGCGAACGTCCGTCCGATCGCCGCGGTCTCGACAGCGCCCAGGAGGAAGCAGGCCATGGCCAGGGGAAGGAGGCCGTTCACGTCGGAGAGGTGCACCGCGGGCAGGCCGGGCACGGGCAGGCCCTGCGGCACCTCGCCGAGGAGGGCCACCCCGCGGCTCGCCAGCCCGAACACGGGGACGGCGGCGATGCCGGCGGCCAGGACGAGGAGCGACACCGGACGGTTCGGGAGCAGGCGCTTCCCGAGCAGGAGCACGCCGAGCGCGGCGACGCCGAGGGCGAGCGACGCGGGGTTCGTCTCGCGGAGGTGGGAGAGGAAGTGGCCCATCCGCTCCCAGAAATCGCCGTGGCTGCCCTTGAACCCGAAGAGCTTCGGCAGCTGCGTGCTGGCCAGGTGCAGGGCGACCCCGGTCTTGAAGCCGGTCATGACCGTCTCGGAGATGAAGCTCACGAGGCTCCCCGCGCCCACGAGCCAGGCGACGAACGCCAGGGCGGCGACGACCAGGGCGGTGGCCGACGCGAGTGCCGCGTAGCGTGCCGTGTCGCCCCCGGCGAGGTCCCCGAGCGAGGTGCCCACGAGGAGGGAGATCGCCGAGGTGACGGTGACGGCGGTGTGGCGCGAGCTGCAGAAGAGCCAGAACACGAGCCCCGCGAAGAGGCAGGAGTAGAGGCCGGCCTCGGGCGGGAGGCCCGCGAGCGAGGCGTCACCGATGCTGGCCGGCAGCAGGTAGGCCGCGAGCACGAGGCCCGCCACGACGTCTGCGCGCAAGAAGTCTCGCCGGTAGTCGCGCAGCAGGCGCAGGCCGGGCACGCTGTCCGAGCGCATGCTCACCCCCCGAGTCGAATGGCGATGGCGATCTGGAGCATGCCCATCGCGACCATGGTCAGCCCGACGAGCAGGGGCCGGCAGCCCGCGTGATGCCCGAGCCTCGTGCCGATCAGGAACAGCATCACGATCGCCGTCCCATCGGAGACGCGGGCGGCAAAGAAGAGATTCCGGAATAGCAGGAACGGGAGGGCCACGGGGAAGGTGGAGAGTAACACGAGAAGGAGGCCCCGGCGGGGCCGGTGGACGGGGAGGTCGGCAGCAAGAAGGCCTACGACCCGCGCACGTACCTCGCCCTCGCCGAGGCGGCCGTCGCGAAGCGAGTCGAGCAGGCCGTGAAGGAGCTCAGGGCCACCGGGACGACGATGGCGAGTTGAAGGCGGCCCCTGCTCAGCCGGCCGCGGGGTTCCTGAGCTGGAGCTTCGGGAACCGGGCGAAGTCCCGGTCGGTGGTCACGAGCGTGGCGCCGTTCTCGAGGGCGAGGGCCGCGAGGAAGGCGTCCATGACCAGGGGGCCCCTTGCCTGCGCCTCCACCATCAGCTGGCGGAAGATCTCCCAGCACCGCTCCCCCGCCTCGAGGACGGACACCGACGGTCGCTCGAGCCAGGACGAGACCGTCGCCGCCGCCTCGGCCGGGAGGAGCGGCTGCTCGAAGATCCTGGGGTTCGTGCTGAGGCGGACGAAGGCAAGGACGGTCACCCACGCGAGACAGACCGCCTCTTCCCCGGAGAAGGCCTCTTCGACCCAGGTCCGACAAGGCTGGTGGAACTCGGACCGGGGCTGGTAGGCGTAGAGAAGGACGTTGGCGTCGACGAGGATCACCGGTGGAACGGCCCCTCGCCCGCCTCGAGCAGATCACTTATGTTGTCGAGGCTGAGGCCGGGTCGGAGAGCCCCGAGGTCCCGCGCGCGGACGACGAACGGCGGCTCCTTGGGCCGGCCCTTGGGCCGGCTGGAGAGTGCGAGGCGCAGGCACTCGTTGACCACCGCCCGAAAGGGCCTCCCGGAGCGCCGAGCCTCGGCCTTCAGGCGCTCCGCCACGTCTTCATCGAGGGTCAGAGTGGTGCGCACATCGTGATGCTAGGCCATAGGCATCATGATGTCAACGACGCTCCCCGGCAGCAGCTAGGGCGCGCCTAGCCTGACCGGAACCTCTCGAGCCTCGTCAAACTCAAGGACCCGGGCGTCTCGGCCCGCCGCAGCTCACCGAGCGCCTGGCCGAGCAGGGGTGACGGGGCTCGGCGGCTGGTGCGGGCGAACGCCGAACCAGGCCAGGGCCGCGCACGCCAGCGCGACGAGGGCGGCGACGGCGAAGACGCGCGCCACGCCGACGGTGAAGGCCTCGCGGAAGGCGTCCTCGAACAGCCTCTCCATCCCCTCGGGCAGCACCTTCGCGCCCGTGCTCGCGGACTCGCCGACCGCCTGGCGCCAGGCGCGGGTGACCTCGCGGATCCTCTCGACGGTGAGCCCGGTCGGAGCGAGGCGGGCCGCGTAGTCGGACCGGGCCGCGTCGAGGAAGACCGACGTGAGCGTCGCCGCCCCGAGTGCGCCCCCGACCTGCATCGCGGCGTTGTTGAGGGCGGCCGCGCTGCCCGCGCGCTCGGACGGCACGGAGCCGAGCACGATCTCGGTGACCGGGGTGACGACCGCGATGTTGCCGGCGCCGATCAGGACGAGTGCCATCAGCACCGCCGGGTAGGGCGTCGCTGGCCGAAGGAACGCCATCGCCGCGCAGCCCGCGGCGATGAGGGCTAGCCCTCCGAGGATCACGGGCCGCGGACCCCGCCGGGCCACGAGCCCGCCCACGAAGGGCGACACCGCCGCGGCCGCCACCACCAGGGGCACGATGCGCAGGAGCGCGGGCACGGGCCGCAGGCCCTGGACGTTCTGGAAGAAGTAGAGGAGCGGCAGGATCGCCCCGCCCATCACCAGCGCGATCAGCGTCCCGTTGAGGAGCGCCGCGTTCAGCGGCCGGCTGCGGAAGAGCGACACGTCCAGCAGGGGGTCCGCCACCCGGCGCTCCCACCAGACGAACGCGGTGAGGGCACCCGCGCCCACGGCGAGGGACTGCAGGACGCGCGGGTCGCTCCAGCCGGCGCTCGACGCCGCGACGACGCCGAACACGAGCGCGAGGAGGGCGACGGCAACCCCGAGCGCCCCCACGCCGTCGAGCCGGCGACGAGCCTCTCCCCGGATCTCCGGAGCGAAGAGCCAGACCCCGAGGCCGCCGAGCGCCGCGACGAGCGCAGGGGCGACGAAGCCGGCGCGCCAGCCGAGCGCCTCGATCACGGCGCCGGCGGCCAGGGGGCCGAGGGCGATGCCGAGCGCCGACAAACCCAGGAAGAGGCCGATGGCGCGTGGCGCCTCGTTCGCCGGGAAGAGGCCCATCACGAGGGCGAGGGTGAGCGGCCCCACGGCCGCGTTCGCGATGCCGTCGAGCGCGCGCGCGGCCGCGAGCTGGCCCACCGACGCCGAGAGCCCCGCGAGCGCCGACGCGGCGACGATCCCCGCGCAGCCGTAGACGAGGACGCGGCGGCGCCCGTAGCTGTCGCCCAGCACGCCGCCCAGCAGCATGAAGGCGCCGAACAGCAGCTTGCTGAGCGTCATCACGAGCTGCATCGCCGCCGCCCCCGCATGCAGCTCGGCGCCCGCGGGGCGCAGCGAGAGCGAGAGCGCCCCGCCGCTCACCTCGTTCGACAGGCCGGCCAACACGCAGGAGCCGAAGGCGAGCCAGCGTCGATCCATGAACAATCCCCCCTAACGCGTCAGCAGCACGATGACCGGACCCCACGCGGTGAGCAGGATGTTGCCGATCGCATACGGCACGGTGTAGCCGAGAACGGGGAGCTTGCTGCCCGCCTCGTCCTGGACGGCCCGCAGGGCCGCGGTGGCCGTCCCCGCCCCCGCGCACGCGCCGAGGAGGAGGACGGGGTTCATCTTGAGGACGTAGCGCCCGAAGAGGACCGCGGAGAGGTGGGGCGTCAGGGCCACGAGGAGGCTCACGACGACGAGGCCCGGGCCGGTCGTGCGCAGGCCGGCGACGAAGCTGGGTCCCGCGCCGAGGCCCACGCAGCCGATGAACACGGCGAGGCCGATCGTGTCGAAGACCCAGAGGGCCGGCTCCGGGATGCGCCCGAACGTGGGCCGCACGGAGCGCAGCCAGCCGAAGACGAGCCCCATGACGAGGGCCCCTCCGCTCGCGGTGAGGCTGATCGGCAGGTCGCCCACCCTGAGGGTGAGGGCGCCGAAGAGCCCGCCGAGCAGGATCCCGAGGCCCACGAACACCACGTCCGTCTCGCTCGACGGCCGTTCCACGTAGCCGAGGGCTTTCCCGGCCCGCTCGACGTCCCGCTCGGAGCCGGTGAGCCGGAGGAGATCGCCGCGGTTGACGACCGTGCCCGGTGCGAAGGGGATCTCCTCTCCCCCGCGGACGAGCTTCAGGAGGACGACGCCGCGGCCGTGCTCCTCGGCGATCTCGGCGAGCGGCCGCTCGGCGATCTCCCTCCGGGTGACGACCACGTCCAGCGCCGCCATCGGAAAGTCGAGCAGCTCGCGGTCTTCGGTCTCTTCCCCGAAAGGACGCCCCTCGGCGAGGAGCACGTGGCGGCGCGCCCCGACGACCGCCACGTCGCCGGACCCGAGGACGGTGTCGGAAGAGACGTCGAGGATGTCCTCCCCCCGCCTCACGCGCTGCAGGAAGACCCGGGCGGGGGCGAAGGCGCCCTCGACGTCCGCGACGCGGCGCCCGGCCCACGCTCCGGGGATGCGGAAGGCCCGGACGTCCCACTCGCGGTAGGCCGACCGCGTCCCGGTCTCGGCCTTCGACCCCGCCGCCGCCTCCGCTTCCAGCTTGCGGCTCTCCGCCTTCAGGTCGACGCGCAGCAGCCGCGGGGCGAGGCTCGAGAGGAACCAGACCACGAAGCTCGTGCCGACGAGATAGCTGACCGCGTACGCGACGGGAATGTTGTTCAGGAGGCGGGTGGTCTCGGCCTCCGGCAGCCCCAGGCGCGAGATGGTGTTCCCGGCGGTGCCGATGACCGTGGATTCGGTGAAGGCACCGGCGAGGAGCCCGGCCGCAGTGCCGCAGTCGTATCCCATGATCTTCGCGGCCACGACCGTCGTTACGAGGCTCACCACGCACAGAACGAGCGTCAGCAGCGCCTGGGACGCCGCGTTCTTCTTGAGCCCGCGGAAGAACTGGGGGCCGACCTTGTAGCCCGTGGCGAAGAGGAAGAGAGCGAAGAAGACCAGCTTGACGAGGGGGTCGATCTTGAGGTCGAGCTGGCCGACGAGGACGCCGGCGAGGAGCGTCCCCACCACGTTGCCGAGACGAAAGCTTCCGACCCGCACCCGCCCGATCACGAAGCCGATCGCCAGGGTCAGGAAGATGGCCAGCTCGGGGTTTTCGCGAAGCGACGTGACGAACCAGTTCATGAAGCGGCTCCTTCTGGAGCACGAGGTCCAGTGAGAGTCACGATAGGATGGGCCCGCTCTTCTGCTCCGGAGGCCTGAGCGTGTCGACTCGCAACCGACGATCCTCGCGAACGGTCGACGTCGTGTACCGGTTCGACCCCGACCGCCCGACGCGGCGGCGCGCGCCGCGCAGCCCGGCCGAGGCGCAGGCAAGGCTGCTGAAGGGCAACCGCTCCTTCGCGCGCCTGCTCGACTCCCCGGGGCGCGCTCGCGTCATCCCCCTCGACCCGAGCGACGTCGGGCACGGCGTCGAGCCCGGCGTCGCTCCGGTCCAGCGGCCTTTCGCTGCCGTGCTCGGCTGCTCCGACGCGCGCGTGCCGATCGAGACGATCTTCCAGCAGAAGTCCAACGACCTCTTCGTCGTCCGGGTGGCCGGAAACGGCGTCGGCAGCGGCTGCCTCGGCAGCCTCCGGTACGCGGCCGACCATTTCCCCGGCAGCCTCAAGCTGATCGTCGTGCTGGGCCACTCCCAGTGCGGGGCGGTGACGGCCGCGGTCGACGTCTTCCTTCGCCCGGCGAGCTACCTGCCCCTGGCGGCGAACTACCCGTTGCGCTCGATCGTAGACGCGATCCTCGTGGCCGTCCGCAGCGCGAGCCTCGTCCTGGAGGCCGTCCACGGCCCGCACGTGACCGCCATGCCGGGGTATCGCGCGGCCCTCGTCGAGACCTCGGTGGTCCTCAACGCCTGCGTGGCCGCCTTCGCGCTCAAGCAGGATCTCGAGAGCCGGAGGTGCCGGGTGCTCTTCGGCGCCTACGACCTCGCGAGCCGCTTCGTGCGCCTCGCGCTCGCGCCGGACGGACGCAAGACGCCGTCGGGGATCGGCCTCTTCCCGGCTCCGGACGGCGACCGCGAGGTCCACCGCCTCGCCACCACGGTCGCCGGCAGCGCGACGATCGCCGCCCTCCTGCGCACGGGAAAGGGCGGGCCGCGGCGCTGACCTAGCGGGCACGGCGCCTCTCCAGGGCCGTGGCAGCGCGGTTGGCGACAGCGCGCGCCGACGCGTAGGGGAGGGCGATCAGCACCGGGCCGACAACGAGGGCCGCCCCCAGGTACGAGGCGCCCAGGATGAGCCACTGGCACACCGAGTCGAGCAGGATGCCGAGGAGCAGCAGATTGGCCACGTCCCCGAGGGCACTGCGCGCGAGGCTGCCACGGTTCTCGCTCCCGAGGAGGAGCGCGTAGAGGTAGGGGGCCCGTCCCGCTCTCGCATCAGCCCGCCCCGCGGCCACGCCGATAGTCATGGCCACGAGCGGCTGCAGGAGGAAGCGGAAACGGCCCGGCCCGAAGAGGCGCTTCGGCAGATCGAGGAGGAACTCCCGGGAGAAGATGTAGAAGCCGCCGCGTTCCCAGGCGCCGCGCAGCGATCCCGGAACCGAGGCGGCCAGGACGAGAGCGGTCACGACGGCAAGGACGAGCGTCACCCGCACCTTGCGTTCCGCGCTCATGCTTCCCGTCGCTCCCGCGACAGGCCGAGCCCCTGCCGGTCCTCCTCGAGGGCGTCCTTCCTGTCGTCTCCGTCCTCGAAGGCCCGGCGGATGCCGTTGTCCACCCGCTCCAGGTAGCTCTGCAGCGCCGGCCCTCCGCTCAGGCGGGAACCTGCTCGCTCAGGTCCTGCAGCAGCGCCCGCATGCGCCGCATGACCTGGATCGAGTTCGCGCCGCAGTACCGGATCTCGTCGAAGGCGAGGAGCAGGAAGTCCTCCCATCTCGGAACCGGGAACACGAGGCGGAGGCTCCCCCGCCCGTCGCGCACGCGCCCCGCCGAGAGGTTCACCCGTCCGAGGCGAAGCAGGAGGTCCTCCACCTGGTCGAGGGCCTGCACGGCCGTGGTGGGGTCGTTGATGGCCGGCGACAGCGCCTTTATTGCGATGTCGACGAGGATGCGGATCGCGTACTTGGGGTCCTGCTCGAACGTGCGCTCCGACCCGAGCCGGACGAGCCGCCGCAGCCGCCGCTCGGCGACCGGCCGACCCCCGCCGTGGAGGCGCAGGAGCGGCATGCCGTCGATAATCGTGTCGCCGACCGCCCACGCCATCGCGACGACCGCCCCTTCCCGCTCGGCGAGCGCGACGAGCCGAGGCACGTCGATCGCCTGGATGACCGCGGGGCCGCCGCGGTGGAGGACGACCTGCCTCTCCGCCGGCAGCTCGTCGGCCGCCGCCCCGCCTCTCTGCGGCCCGCCTTCGCCGAGCGGCGCGTAGTCCCGCTCGATCACCGCCCGCCCCTGGTCACCGGCGTAGGCGAGGACGCGCGCGATCTGGAGCATCGTGAGCCGCTCCACCAGCAGCACGAAGAAGACGACGCTCACCAGCAGCAGGGCGATCGCGAACCACACGGTCAGCAGGGGCACGTTCCCGGTGCCGCCGCGGTCGACCCAGGCGAGGGCCGCGATCGCGTAGATGAACGTCGCGGTGAAGACGCCGAGCGAGTGGCTCATCATGGCCGAACCCGCGAACCACGCCACCAGGCGGGGCGAGTACGCCGTGGCGCTGAACTGCACCATGACGAAGGCCAGGGAGAAGACGAGGCCGGTGAGGGGCAGCATCCCGGAGGCGATGGCCGAGAGAAGGGCGATCGCCACCCCGGCGCTCATCGGGGCCGTTAGCTCGGGGAGGAACGCGGCTTCGAAGCGCGGCAGGGCCAGGCCGAAGGCCACCGCGCCCACGGCGTAGACGAGCGGCGTGCCGACCGCGCCCAGGAAGCGCGCGGCGTTCGTGCCGGGGGTCCAGTCGCTCATCGCTCACGCTCGGCGTTCACGGAGCGGTGACGTCCCACGGTCAGGCGGTAGGAGACCGTGCCGAGCGCCGCCGCCGTCACGAGGAAGAACAGGAGGAGGGCCGCCAGCCGCCAGATCGCGTAGTCCACGACCTCTTTCAGGCCGGCGACGGCGGTGTCCACGGCGCGGGTCTTGATCGTATCCACCTCCTGGAGGCCCTCGATCCGCTCCTGCCTCAGGGCCGCCAGCGTCGCGATGCGCTCCTCCCGCAAGGCCGCGAGGACCGCGAGGCGCTCCGAGGTCGCGTACTCGAGGGTCGCCAGCCGCTGGGCGTTCACCGAGTCGAGCACGGCGCGACGTTCCTCGGCGAGGACCGCGCGGGCGGCGGACGTCGCGCCGGCGAGATCGGGCGGGTGGTCCAGGATCTCCTGGGCGCGCCGGGCGGCCGACCCCAGCGCCGCAACGTCGCCGAGCGCGGCCTCGAGGCTGCGCTCGCCCGCGGACTCGGACAGCAGCAGCTCGGCCTGCCAGCGGGCCAGCTTCGGCTCCAGCGCGGCGTAGGTGTTCAGGCGTTCGGA
Source organism: uncultured Acidobacteriota bacterium (assembly GCA_963697835.1). Taxonomy (GTDB): domain Bacteria; phylum Acidobacteriota; class Vicinamibacteria; order Fen-336; family Fen-336; genus DATBSL01. Next base: position 474,232 of record CAVOPG010000008.1, read on the forward strand.
GACGGCCTCGACGGTGTCGGAGACCGAGCCGATGGCGACGAAGGCGTCACGGCCTTCGGAGCGCCGCTCGGCGGCGAAGGTGGCGCACGACGGACGTGACGAGAAGGTGTACCGCACCGGGTGGTCTCTCGCCCAGGCCTCGACTTCGGCGCGAGCGCGGTCGAACTCCCCGGGACGAGCCGCGCGCCGGGCCACGACATCGGCCTCGGCCACGAGCTCACGGGCGCGGTCCCGGGCGACGCCCTGATCGGCGCCGAACGAGTCCCGGCCGGCCCCGTCCCTGAGGTACTGATCGGCCTGGAACGCGAGCGCCCACACGTCCACGAGGCCGGCCAGCGGGTCGGCGCGGTACGCCGCGGTGTAGACGGCGGGAACGGCGTCGATCTTGAACGCGAGCGCGCGCCGGCGGACGCCGGGGTCCTTCGTCGTGGTGCCGATCTGGTCGGCCGTCTGCTCGATCTGGTCGGCGAACCGGTCGGCGAGCGCGTTCACCAGCGCCCGCAGCTCCGCGGCGCTCACGGTGATCCCGCCGGCCTTCGCCATCGCGTCGGTCTGCCGGTGCGTCGCCTTGGGCATGCAGGCCCAGGTCGCGGCCAACGCCACGAAAACGGCCGCCATCCCGACCGACGCGGGTGTGGAAGCGTGCTTCATGCGAGCCTCCGCGTTCACTGTGAGAGCCGCCGCTCCGGAGCCGCGACCGCGGCGAGCCTATCACTCCCGCCGCACGCCCGCCCGGGGAGGCCACGAACACGGTCTCTACTTGCCGTCGGCCTCGCCCAGCCAGCGGCCGACGGCGCCGGCCGCGGCGGCGCCGATGATCGGCGCCAGCCAGAAGAGCCAGAGCTGACGCGAGGGCCCAGCCGCCGACGAAGAGGGCCGGGGCCGTGCTGCGGGCCGGGTTCACCGAGGTGTTGGTGACGGGGATGCCAATCAGGTGGATGAGGGTGAGCGCGAGGCCGATCGCGATCGGCGCGAAGCCGGCCGGCGCGCGCCGGTCGGTCGAGCCGAGGATCACGATCAGGAAGAAGAACGTCAGCACCACCTCGGCCACGAAGCCGGCCACGAGCGAGTAGCCGCCCGGCGAGTGCTCGGCGTAGCCGTTCGCGGCGAAGCCGCTGCCGGCGAGGTCGAACCCGGCCTTGCCGGTGGCGATGAGCGAGAGGACGAACGCCCCGACAACGGCGCCCAGGACCTGGGCGACCCAGTAGGGCAGGATCTCACCGGCCTTGAAGCGGCCGCCCGCCCACAGTCCCACGGTCACGGCGGGGTTGAAGTGGCCCCCGGAGATGTGGCCGACGGCGTACGCCATCGTCAGCACGGTGAGGCCGAACGCGAGCGCGACCCCCGCGAACCCGATCCCCAGCTCCGGGAAGGCGGCGGCGAGTACCGCGCTGCCGCACCCTCCGAACACGAGCCACGCCGTCCCCAGGAACTCCGCCCCCAGTCTCTTCGTCATGTCGATCTCTCCTTGGTCACCGCCACGATCAGCCAAGACGCCCTGCCGTGAGCCGATAGACGAGCACCCCGAGTGTCGCGGCCGAGAACATCAGGACGGTGGGCAGCACGGCCAGCCGCCACAGCGCGTGGTCCGCGACACTCCGCAGGCGGGCCACGGCGGAGTCGACGGCCCGGCCTTCCAGTACCTCACCGCCGTGAGGGCGTCGATTCGCTCCTGGAGGGCACCATGCCCTGGACGGCGGTGTACGCCGCAGGAATGGCATCAACCTCGAAGGCGAGGGCGCGCCGGCGGGTCGTGGGGTCGCGCGTCTCGGGTGCTGATCCGGTCGGCCGTCCGCTCGAGACGGCTGGCGACGCGGTCGGCCAGGTCGTTCACCCGCGCGCGGAGATCGGCAGCGTGCATCTGCTTCCTGCCTCCCGGACAACGCCCGTGACCAGTCCGGACTAGAGGAGGGCACCGACGATCTTCTTCAGGACCTCCTTGATCGGAACCTGGGTGGAGAGCAGACGACGATCGGAATCAGGGTCGGGACCGCGATGCCGAGCAGCGTGGACTTGCCGAATGGCACTGGCTTGCATCCTGCGCACCGCCTCGTAGACGGCCAGCGTGTCGGCCACCGGTCCGATCTCCGGGGCCTGCAGGAGCGCGTCGTCCGCCGGTTTCTCGCCCAGGATCCAGCGCCGGCGCACCAGGCGGCCGTGCTCGCCGACCAGGGCGCCGTAGTCCAGCAGGGCGCGACGCTTGGCGGCGGCGAGCGGACCGGCGAGCGCCAGCAGAGGCGCTATGCAGATGACGACGACCAGCACCACGAAACCGGCGAGCACCACCTTCAACGACTGAAGGGTGACGCCGTGGTAGATCACGTCGTGGGCCAGGCGCGAGGCCACCACCGCCGAGGTGGCGAAGGCCAGCAGGCTGAAGGCCTTCGGCATGTCCTTCAGGAATCCCAGGCCGCCGGCCCCGTCGGGATGCGTCGGCACGATCGAGAGATCGAGCCGGGCGATGCGCTTCAGCAGCACGAAGACGAGGGCCAGGCGCCAGAGCCAGGCCGCCAGGAGGACGCTGAAGATGGGGCGGCTCACGTACAGGAACCACCAGCCTCCGAACCCGAGCCCGCCGGCCTCCCCGCTCGACGCCCACTTCGCCTCGTGCCCCGCCTCCGATCCGACGGCGGCTGGCTGCAGGATCGTCCAGGCGACCACGAGCACGGCGATCAGCACCCAGGGAAGAGCCCGGTCGCGCAGCCGGGCGACGCCTCCGAGGACGCGGACGAAGGCCCCCCTCTGCGCGGGCGGGACCACCCCTGAGCTCAGGAAGTAGGGAATGAGCGTCGTGCTCACCCGGTGCGCCATGGCCTCGCCCAGGATGAGCGCCGGAACGGCCAGCAGGAAGCGGACGTGCACGCCGAAGTGCACGGCCAGCGGCTCGTCGACGCCGCCCGGCAGCATCCGGCTCGCGTACAGGGCCCAGGCGACGAGGGGCAGCCACGTGAGCAGGGCGAAGAACACGGCCCGGCGAACGACGCCGAGGCCCCGCGCGGGGACCAGCCTCACGTGCCGCTGCAGCCGAAGCGCCACGTCGTCGACGAGGGACAGCTCGAGTGACGGATCGACCGACGGCGTGCTCATCACGGTCGGGCTCCGCGCTACTTCACGCTGTAACCGCGACCCTCGAGGCAGGCGCCCCAGGACTTCTTGAACGTGTCCTTCGTCGCTGCGTCCTGGGCCTGGGCGGCCTGCTTCGCCTGGGCCTCGGCCTGCTTGCCGGCCTTCTTCTGGGCCCGGCGTCCCTTGGCCGCCCCCGCCGCGGCGCCCGCCGCCGCGCCTTCTCCGGCATCGAGGTTGCCCTCGTCACGCACTCGGTCGTCGTCGCCGACCGCACCGACGGCGGCTCCCTTGGCGGCCCCGCGGGCCGCGCCCTTGACCGCCCCGCCCTTCGGGGCGTCCGCCGCGGGGGCGGGAGCCGGAGCGGCCGTGGGGTCGATCCCGGTCTGCTGCCGCGCCCAGCCGTAGCACTCGCCTTCGTCCTTGCCCTGCTGCGTCGCATCCTGGCCCGAGCCGGGATACACGGCGAGGCCCAGGGTCGCCGGCTTCGGTGCGGCGGCCGGGGGTGGCGCCGTCGTCGCCGGGGGAGCCTGGGCAAAGGCCATGCTCGACCCGAGCCCCAGGGTGACCACGGACGTCAGGAACAACGCGACCGTCTTCGTCATGCTCCTCATCGCTCGTCCTCCCCGCTAGTCCGCGGCGGCGCACTGACAGCGCCGCCGCGGACCCTGCTGCTTCTGAGCCGTCGCTCGAACGAACAGCTTCCGGAACCGCGGAACAGGGAGAGACCTCGCCCGTCCCGGTGCCTGCCAGCTCCGCCGTCCAGAGCGGCGGTCCCACCGCTCACTTGGGGGCGGTGCCCGTCACGACGACGTCGTGCGTGATCACGGTCATCGGTGCCTCGACGATCTTCGTCGCGCTGAGCTTCATGCCGGGGCGAAGCTCCATCGCCTCCAGCTGCTTGCCTTCGACGTCGAACTTGAAGCCGGCCGGCACCTCGTACTGCTTGTTCACGCCGCCTTCGAGGGTCACGATGATGCTCTTGGGCGAGGCCCAGAACACGGTCGCCCTTGGTGATCGTCGTGGTCCGCTTGATCAGCGGCGTCTCGGTGGTGGTGGCGGTCGACGTCAGCATCGTGCCCAGCTGGAGCTGGTCCAGGCTCTTCGGCACGCCGTCGATGATGGCCTTCCTCCCCGGCTCGACGTCGTAGATCCTGTAGTTGCCGGCCGGGTCCTTCGCGATGAGCCAGTTCGAGCCCTTGGCCACGAGCTCTCCCTTCACCTGTACCGTCTTCACCTTGGCCGGTCCACCCGGCACCGTCTCCTTCGTCTGAGTCGCCTGCGCGGCTACGACCGCCGCCAGGCTCAGCGCCCCGGCGCCAACGACAAGGATCCGCCATGTCCTGCAGATGGCTCGCAACATGTTCTTCTCCTCTATCCGTCCCCGACTGATTCCTGACTCGCCGCCGGTGGGGAGGGGCCCGGCGGCGGGCACGCACGCACTCGTCCGCCGACGCGGTCGAGTAGTCGTTCGCGAAGCTCGCGGAAGACGGCGTCCTTGCCGTGGAGAATCACTCGCTCGACTGAGAGTGGAATCGAGGCCTCCAGAGTACGGTCACGGTAGGCTCCGGCTCGGCCCACGTCCAGTAACAGCCGCGTAACTTACGGTTACAGCGGCGGGCCGCACGGACCTTGGCCCGAAGAGGCTGCCTCGGACGAAACGCTCTCCACCTTCCTGATGTCCGGCGTGAAGTAGAAGAACCAGCGCAGGTTGTGGTTGAGGCCGTACTGATAGACCACCCCGGACGAGGACCTCCGGCCCTACCGGCGCCGACCGCCGCCGCCGCGCATGCCTCCGCCGCCACGTGACCCCCCGCTCGGCCGGTACGTGCTGCCGCTGCTGCGGCTGCCTCCGCTCCGCTGGTAGCTGGAGTAGTCGCGCGTGCGCTGGGATCCTTCGGAGCGGGCCCTCGAGTCCCGGTCGAGCTGGTCCATGGTCGCAGGGTCGGCCCGGCGGGTGCCGGCGCCGGAGCCGGCGGTGGTGCCGGCGGCGGTGCTGCGGTCGCGGGCCGCCGTCGAGCCGGCCTGGGGCGTCGGCCGGTCCACGGATCCCCACGAGCCGTTCTCGTACTTCTGCCAGCCGCCGCCCTCGTTGCGGTAGACGTTGCCGTCGCGGCCGGCGTAGACGTCGCCGCTGCCGGTGCGCACCACTCCCGAGTCGGCGCCCGGCCCGCGCTTCGTGACGGCCGTACCGCCCCCGCTGCCGCGGGTCACGCGGGCGGTGTCGCCGGTCCGGTTGCTGGTCACCCGGGACGTCGTCGCCCACTGGTCGCCGCGCTGCACGGACGTGCTGCCCCAGCTGCCGTACACGTTCGAGCCCTGGCGCGTCTGCCCGTAGGCGCCGGTGCGCGGGTTGTACGCCTCGCCGTAGCCGCGCGCCCCGCCCGGTCCCCAGGCCGCGGCGCCCCGCGAGTAGGTGCCCGTGCGGGGGTTGTAGCGCGAGCTGACTCCCGCGCCGCCATAGGGACCGTACGCGACCGCGCTGCGGCGATAGGAGCCGTTCCACGGGTTGTACGACGCGCCGTAGCCGTAGCTCGGGTAGTGCGGGTAGTAGTAGGGATATCCCCCGCCCCATCCCCAGTACGGCGGGTGATACCAGCCGGTGCCCCAGACGGCGCAGCCCCACGCGATCATGACACCCGTGTAGGCCGCCACCGCCGCGAACGTCACCCACTCGTCGTCCGAGTCGTCCTCGACGACGGTCACGTAGGTCACGTTGTTCGCGGGCGAGCTCGCCGGGATCTCGTAGATCTGCTTCGGGACGGAGGAGGTGACCTCCCACGGCCCCGTCGGCGCCTTGGCCACGAACCACACGCCCTGGAAGCACATGTAGTAGAGGTCGCCGACCTTGACTATGTCCTTGTCCGTGTTGACCGCGCGCGCGACCGTGGTCTGCTCGATCGGCTCGAACTTCGGCTCGCCCTGGTAGACCACCTCGGGCGCCTTCAGCTCCTTCTTGTTGACGCGCGCGGTCTGCGGCACCTGCGCGAGCAGCACCGCCTCGGCCGCCTGCTGCGTGCCGGGCACCGCCGCGAGCACGCGCGAGCGCGGGTGCTCGAGCGGGATCTCCTGGAAGTCCGCGGGAAGGCTGAGGGTGGCGAACGTCCAGGGGCCCTTGAAGTCGGGGGCGCTGAACCAGCGACCGGAGACGAGGTAGTAGACGAGCCCCGTTCCCCCCAACCGGAAGACGTCACTCTCGGTGTTGCTGACCCAGCTGAGCTTCGTACCCGAGACCGGCTTGTAGAGGGGCGGGCCGCTCAGCAGGATCAACTCCGACGGCGTCGTGCTCACGAAGACCGTCGGGGGCCTTGTCCGCGGCGAGCTTCTGGCCGGGCAGGGCGGCCTTCACGTCCTTCCAGTTGTCGTCGGCCGGCAGCTTGCCGAAGCTCTCGGGCAGCGTCCCCGCCGGGCCCCACGGGCCCGCGAGGTCGGTCGCCTTCAGCCACGCCTTCTCGTTCCGCAGGTAGAACGTCTTCGTCGGACCGTGCTGGAAGAGGTCCCAGTTCGTGTTGACGGCGAACTTCAGGTCGTTCTCGCGGATCGGGCTCCAGATCGGCTCGCCGTCGAGGTTCACCAGGACGGCGGGGGTCTGGCTGAAGAAGATCTTCGGCGGGTCCGCCTTCACGCCCTTCCGCGTTCTTCGGGAGGATCTGGCTCTTGTCCACGTACGCGAGGACGCGGTCGAGGGCGATGACGCGCCCCTCGTCGGGGATCGCCTTGACGATCTCGGCCACGACCTCCCGCACGTCCTCCTTCTTGAGCGTCGGGAAGTTGGACTCGGTGACCTGCAGGACCGAGAAGCTGACGAGCCGCTCCGAGACCGCGACCCTCGAGTCCGCCTCGAGCTTGAGGGAGCCGAGGGCGGGCTTCGTGGCGCCCTTTGCCTCGTAGCCGACCGCGGCGTAGGCGACCATGTGACGCTGGTCGGTCCAGCTCGCCACCTGCGGCTGGTAGACGAGGGCGCGGCCCCCGCTCGCCGTGGAGTAGGCCCGCGGCCAGCCGCCGTCGACCCGCGCCGCGGAACTGGCCGGTGCGGCCGTCGGGGCGGCCTTCGCGGTGACCGGCGCGGCCTTTGGCGCAGCGGCTGCCGCCTGGGCCGGCGACGCGACGAGCGGCACCGCCGGCGCAAAGGCCATGGCCAGGGCGGTGACGACGGCCACCGACGCCCGACCCGTTGCGACACGTGTTCTCGTCATGGACTTCGCCCTTCCGATTCTCGTTTCCGGTCCCTACTTGACGCTGTAGCTGCGACCCTCGAGGCACGCTCCCCAGGCCTTCTTGAAGGTCTCCTTCGCCTGGGCGTCCTGGGTCTGTGCGGCCTGCTTCGCCTGGGCCTCGGCCTGCTTGCCGGCCTTCTTCTGCGCCCTTCGTCCCTTGGCGGCCCCGACCGCGGCGCCTGCCGCCGCGCCCTTCTCCGGCGTCGAGGCTGCCCTCGTCCCCGTAATGGCGTTCGTCCGACACCGCGCCGACGGCGGCTCCCTTCGCCGCCCCACGGGCCGCGCCCTTGACCGCGCCGCCCTTCGGCGCGTCAGGCGGCGCCGCCTGGGTCGGGGCGGCCGTGGGGTCGATCCCGGTCTGCCCGCGGGCCCAGAGGTAGCACTCGTTCTCGTCCTGGTTTTGCTTGGCCGCGTCCTGGCCCGAGCCCGGGTAGACGAAGAGGCCCAAGGTCGCCGGCTTGGGTGGCGGCTGGGAGGCTAGGGCGGCCGGCATGGGGGGCGCGGCCTGGGCCGCGGGTGCGGGATCCTGCGCACCGAAGGCCGGCGCGGCAACGAGAATGGCGAGTGCGACCAGCGACTTGTTCATGACTGGACTCCCTCGGGATAGATGTGGCGTGCAGTAGAACCTTGGACCTCAACCGCCGGCCGCGGCAAGTAACAGCGGCGTAAGTTACGGTAGGGCCGGCTGGTTCGGCCCGAAGCGGTCCGACCTTGCCCGTGCGCAGCGGGCGACACAAACACAGGGTTTTGCAGCACGAGGCCTTTACCGCCAACTCCCACGCCTGCTATCATTTCCTACCTCAGCCAGGTGCACCGCGTGAAGGTGGAAACTACGAGAGGGCTTCCGGTCGTGCATTTTCGCCCGAAGGAAAGGACCGGCTCGCATCCCGGACACGACGAGGTGCTCGAAGAGATAGAGCGTATCCTCGCGAGCCACGACTTCGACGCCTCCCCCCGCTCGCGCGGCTTCCTCCGCTACGTCGTCGAAGAGACCCTCGCCGGCCGTCAGGAGTGCCTCACGCAGGCGGCGATCGCCACGAAGGTCTTCGACCGCCGGGAGGACTTCGACCCTACGGTGGACCCGATCGTGCGCATCCAGGCCGGACGGCTCCGCCGCTCGCTCGAGCGCTACTACCTGCTGGCGGGGCCCGGGGACCCGGTGAGGATCGATCTGCCGCGGGGCACGTACGTGCCGGTCATGCGGCGAGCAACCCCATCCGTGAAGACGGAGAGCAGGGCTATCGAGGATCACGGGGGCTGGCCTTCCGTCGTCCTGGACGTGCAGGCGGGAGGCGGCGCGAGCCCCGAGCTCGAGGAAGCGGTCGCGCGCTTTCCGGACCATCTGGCCCTCGAGCTGGGCCGGTACAGGGACGTCCACGTGCTCTCGCTCCCCGAGGGCGATGGCGCGTCGCCCGTCCGTGGCAGCAGCGCCGCCTTCTCGCTCATCACGCGCCTCACCGCGGAGGAGACAGGCCTGCGGGCGACCGTGCGGCTCGTGGACCGTCGATCGCAGCGACAGGTCTGGGCCGAGGAGTACCGTTCGGCGGCCAGGCCCACCGCCGAGTTCTGCGCAGAGACGGCGAGCGTCGTCGCCGCGCGCGTGGCCTCCGAGCAAGGGGAGGTGGCCCGGTTGCTCTGGGCGGAGCAGCGGGGGCATCCCCAGGCCGAGCTCACGCCCTACGGCGGGATCCTCGCCTCCTACCAGTTCTTCTTCAATCGCGAGCCGGCGGACCTCGCGCCCGCGGTCAAGGCCCTGCAGAGCGTCGTGGCCGCAGAGCCCGAGTGCAGCCTGGCCTGGGTCCAGCTGTCTCGCCTCTATACCGCGAACAGCGCCTTCGATGTCGCGCCCCTCGAGACACCCATCGAGCAAGCCGTCGCCTATGCCGAGACCGGCGTGCGTCTCGACTCGTCCAGCCAGCGGGCCAGGGCGGCGCTCGCGGGCGCCCTGCTCGTCAAGGGCGAGCTCGCGGCCAGCCGGGCCGAGGCCGAGAGCGCCCTCGAGCTCAATCCGGACTCCCTGGTCTACCTCGAATGGATCGGCTGGCTGTTTACCATGCTCGGAGAGTGGGAGCGCGGCCCGGACTTGGTGCGACGGGCACTCAAGCGCAACCCCCACGTCATCCCCGTCGCCCATCACGCCCTGTGGCTGGCCCATCTCCGACGTGGGGAGCTCGAACACGCCTACCAGGCGGCCCTGCAATACCGCGACCCGGCGTTCTTCTGGAGGAGTCTCATGCGGGTCTGCTGCCTGGGCCACCTCGGCCGGCACCGGGAGGCGAAGGTCGAAGCGGCCGAGCTGCTGCAGCGCAAGCCCGACTTCGCGAGCCGCGGGCGCACGCTGATCGGCCGGCTCGTCAAGTTCCCCGATCTGCACCAGCACATCGTCGATGGGCTGGAGAAGGGCGGCCTCGTGCTGGACCGGGAACGATAGGGACAAGGGCTCATGCGAGCCGCCGCCGTGCTCGGAATCGCGTCGTTCGTGCTGGTCGCCCCTTCGGCCGCGCAGACTGCCGCTTCGCCCCCGCGCCTGACGCGGGCCCACGTCGCCGCCGCGCCCTGGAACGTGCAGTCCGGCGGAATCGCGGCGTGCGACGTGACGCTGGACGAGAGGGGACGGGTGGCGGGGGTCGTTCTCGTCCAGGACGTGCCACCCTACGGGGCGCAGCTCAGCGCGGCCGTGCGGTCCTGGAGCTTCGAACCGGCTCGCGAGAACGGCCGTGCCGTCGGCGCCCGAGTGCTCGTGCTCGGTTTCTTCCGTCCGCCCACCCTGAGCATCCAGACGCCCGACAACCCGCGCTACAAGACCACGACGGCCCCCGAGGAGATCCCGTGGCCGACGGCCGTGGCGGTCCCGCCGTACCCGGCGAACGTGGTCGGCAGCGGCAAGGTCGTCGTGGTGGCTGACGTCTCCGACCAGGGCGCGGTGGCCTCGGCCGAGGTGTTCGCCCCAGGAACGGCGTTCGACTCCGCCGCGCTCGACACGGCACGGCTGTGGATTTTCCGACCGGCTTCCCGCGCCGGTCGCCCGGTGGCCTCGCGGGCCCTTCTCGTCTTCTCGTTCGTCGGCGTCACGCCCTGAGAGCGCGACCGAGGGGGCCTCGAGGCCGCGGGGGCGGCAGCTAGCCCGGCCGCCGGCGCTGCGTCGCGGTCACGGTGCCGAGCCCCAGCTGCACGGGCAGGTGCAGCCTTCGGCCCCAGGCCCGCTCGTCGTGCTCCTCGAGGGGGAACACGAGGTGGAGGAAGTCCTCGCGCACCCGGTAACCCCGATGGCCGAGGGCCATGGCCATCGCAAGCGTGACCTCGTAGTTGTCGCCCGGCCAGCCGCTGTCGAGGTAGAACTTCGACGAGCGCTTCGGCTCGGAGAGGACCCGGTCGATGAGGTCGTCCCGGTGGGAGAAGGTGCTCGACATGCAGGCGGCGTAGCCGAAGACCTCCGGGTACTCCCAGGCCATGTAGAACGAGACGACGCCGCCGAGGGACGAGCCGATGACGCCGGTCTCACGGCAGGAGGGGAGGACCCGGAGGCGGCGGTCGACCTCGGGCTTGACCTCCTCGACCACCGAGCGCGCGTAGGCCTCGTAGCCCGGCTTCGTGTACTCGCGCATGCGGTCCCCCGAGTGGATGCCCACGACGACCACCCGGTCCACGGCGCTCATCGTGTCGAGGAGGTGCAGCGCTTCGCCCGACACGCCACTCCCGTCCCAGGAACGCCTCCTCGGGAAAGAACAGGTTCTTGCCGTCCTGCATGTAGAGCACGGGGTGGCGGCGGAGCGTGTTCTCGTGGTAGCCGGGCGGCAGGTACACGCGCAGGAGGTGCGGGTGGCCGAGGATCGCGGAGTCGCGCTCGAGGACCGGCGAGAACGAGCCCGTCTCCGGCTCCTCGAAGTGGGGGAAGACCTCGCGCGACCGCGTCGGTGGTCAGCAGCAAGAGGAGGTTCGCCCCCACGGCCCAGCGCGCCCCCCCGTCCGCCGTCCTGAGACAGGGCTTGAAGTAGAGAAACGGCTTCCGGGCCTCGAGGGCGAACGTGGACGTCTCGCCGTCGGCGGAGACGGCGACGGGCTCCACGTCCCTGTCCCAGTCGAGCTCCGTGCGCAGCGCCATGCGCCCGCGGCCGGCCGGGTAGCTTACCCGGAGCCGACGCCGAAGAAGGGTCTCGGTCCGGTAGACGGGGTCCCTCCGCGCTCAGTAGACCTCCGGGATCCAGGACCGCTTCCGCATGGGCGCCGCGTCGTCGTAGGCGCGCTTGCGCGAGCGGTCCACCGGCTTCACCTCGACGCGCTTCACCCGCTTGTAGGGTATCCGGCTCAGGAGGTGCGCGATCAGGTTGAGGCGGGCGCTCTTCTTGTCGTCGGACCTCACGACGCTCCAGGGAGCGTGCTTCGTGTCGGTGGCCGCGAGCATCAGGTCCCGGGCGCGCGAGTAGTCGTACCAGCGCCGGCGCGACTCGAGGTCGGTGGGGCTGAGCTTCCACTGCCGCAGGGGGTCCGTGATCCGTGCCTCGAACCGCCGCTTCTGCTCGTCGGGACTCACCTCCAGCCAGTACTTGAAGAGCCGGATGCCGCCCTCTACGACCTGCTTCTCGAACAGGGGGCAGGTATCCAGGAAGCGGCGGTGCTGCTCCCGGGTGCAGAAGCCCAGCACGATCTCGACGCCGGCGCGGTTGTACCAGCTCCGGTCGAAGATCACGATCTCGCCGGCGGCCGGGAAGTGCTGCAGGTAGCGCTGCAGGTACATCTGGCTCTTCTCGCGGTCCGAGGGCGCGGGCAGCGCCACGACCCGGAAGACTCGGGGGCTCACCCTCTCGGTGATCGCCTTGATCGTCCCGCCCTTCCCGGCGGCGTCGCGCCCCTCGAGCACGACGACGATCCGCTGGCCCGTGGCCTTCACCCACTCCTGGAGGTGGCAGAGCTCGGCCTGCAGGCGCCGGAGCTCCTTCTCGTAGGCCTTCGCCTTCATCTTGCGAGCGCTACCGTCCTTCCGCCCGTCCTTCCCCTTGCGCTTGGCGGCACCGTCCTTCATGGATCCCCCTTCCGCGTGCCCCGCTCTTCGAATGCCCTGGAACTTCAGTCGGCACCTTGGCCCGGAAACCGGCGCGATGGTAGTAACAGCGGCGTAAGTTACCGTAGCGGGTATCATCCCGCATCCGGAGGAGCATCGATGGACATGGTCGAGCCGTTCGTCGCCCTCGTCGTCTACCCGACGACGAAGGATGTGCAGTCCCGCCAGGCCGACAACCTGGCCCGCATCGCATCCGAGAAGGTCCGCGCCCTCCCCGGCTTCCTGCGCGCACGCGTCTTCGTGTCGGAGGACGGGGACAGCCTGGTGACCCTCACCGAGTGGAGCGACCGGGAGTCCTTCCAGCAGTTCCGGCAGAGCGAGTTCGGCCAGGCCGCGATCCGCCTCGCCGCGGAGCTGCACCCGCAAGCTCACTGGCTGCGCCAGCACGCCACCGTCGAGGCACCCTAGAGGCCCGCGGCCAAGCCCGACGCCCCCCCAACGTCCAAGGCGATCCGACCGGGTGGCTGGCATGGAGTAGACTTCCACTGGAGGAAGAAGACGATGGTGAGAAAGACGATCCTGAGCGCCGCGGCGGCCGTCGCGGTCATGATGCTCTTCGCCGGCCCCCTCGCCGCCCAGACCGCCACCGCCAAGGCCCCGGCCGACCCGGCGAAGGTCCGGGCCGAGATCGACAAGGCGATCGAGGCCATGCGCAAGGACGTGCGCGCCGGAAAGTCCGAGATACTCGGCAAGACGATGGCGCTCGACAGCACGCAGGCGGCGGCGTTCTGGCCGATCTACAAGCAGTACGAGGCCGAGCTGCAGACCGTGAACAACGACCGCCTGGCCATCATCCAGGACCTGGCCGAGCACTTCGACAGCCTCGACGACGCGAAGGCGAAGGGGCTGCTCGAGCGCCAGGTGGCCTACGAGGACAAGAAGCTCGCCCTCATGAAGAAGTACAAGGACGAGATGCTGAAGGCGCTGCCGGCGAAGACGGTGGCGCGCTTCTTCCAGGTGGAGAGCCGCCTCAACAAGCTCGTCGACCTGACGATCGCCTCGGAGATCCCGCTCGTCTACTAGCGGCTCGGTCGTGCCGCGGCGGAGCCTTTTCGTCTCCGCCGCGGGACGGCCGTGGTCATCACCACATTCAGTCAAGGAGATGGCGTCATGAGAACCGTCATCGGCCCCGTGCTCGCCGCGGGCCTGCTGGCGTCCCCCGCGTTCGCCCAGTCGTCGGCCGGCGCCTGGCGCGAGCTGCCCGACCGCTTCCAGATCGACACGGGGTATTTCCGCCTGAGCGCGGACACGGTGCTGCGCTACAACGGACCCGCGGGCGGGTCCGGGGAGGTCGACTTCGAGCAGGACCTCGGCCTGCCCGAGCAGGTCAATACGTTCTGGGTGGACGGCACCTGGCGGGTGGGCCGGCGTCACCAGCTCAAGCTCGCCTTCACGCGGCTGAGCCGGGACCGGGGCAGCTACACGCTCCAACGCGACTTCACCTGGGGCGGCGAGACCTACAACGCCGGCCTCAGCGCGACCTCGACCGCGGGCAGTGACATCCTCGGCGGGTACTACCGCTTCGCGATCGTCCGCAACGACCGCTTCGAGATCGGCCCGACGATCGGCGTCGGGTACCTGTGGCTGAACGCCAGGATCCAGGCGACGGGCACCGTCAGCGGGCCCGGCGGGTCGGAGAGCCGGTCGCTCGACCGGAGGGCCAGCACCGGCAGCATCACGGGCGCGATCGGCGGCTACGCCGAGGGCTGGCTGACGAAGCGATTCGTCGTGCGAGGGGACTTCCTCTACATCAAGGTGAAGCCGGAGAACTCCGAGGCCTCCGACACCGACTGGCGGCTCGCGGCCGACTACTACTTCTTCCGCAACGCCGGGCTGGGCGTGCAGTACAAGTACAACCGGTACCGCTACGACCGCGGGATCCTGGCGAGCGAGCTGGGCGGCGAGCTGACGTTCAAGGGCTTCCAGGTCTTCCTGTCGTTCCTGTTCTGACCCGGGGGCGGCCCGCAACCGACGGTTCCTGGAGCGAAAGGCGCATGTGACCCCGAGACCACGGCCCCGGGTCTGGCTCGGCCTCTTCTCGCTCTTCGTCGTCGGCAGCCTGCTGACGCGGTGGCTCTCGCTGGTGGTCGAGATCCTCGACACGGACGAGGCCGCCCACGCCGTGGGCTCGTGGGTGCTGCTCGACGGCGGCCGGCTCTACACCGACTTCGTCGACAACAAGCCTCCGATGCTCTACGCCTACTACGCGCTCGCCCAGGTCGTCCTCGGCCGCGGCCTCCTCCCCGTCCACCTGTTCACGGCCGTGGTGGGCGTCCCCCTCACGGCTCTCGGCGCGTCCGCCGCGTTCCGGCACGACCGTCGCGGCGTCGCGGCAGGCCTCCTGTGGCTCGTCTACGGGGCGTCGTTCCTGGCCCACGACATGCTCGCCGTCAACGCCGAGACCGTCCTGCTCCTCCCCGCCTCGTGGGCGATCGCCCTGGTGGCGGACGAGCGACGAGCGACCCGGCGCGCCCCGCTACTCCTCGCCGGTCTCCTCCTCGGCCTCGCCACGCTGGTGAAGCACCAGGCCGCGTTCTGGCTGCTCGCCGCCGGCTGGGCGGCCCTTAGCACTCGCCGTGGCGACGGCGACCCGGGCGCACTCGCGCGCGCGTCGGCCCTCGCGGCCGGCTTCGCCCTGCCGCTCTTCGCCACGTGGCTGGCGTTCGCGGCCACGGGCGGCGCGTCCGACCTCGTGTACTGGCTGGTCTGGCGCAACGTCCTCTACGCCGCGAACCCGATCACGGCCGCGGGAACGCTCGAACGGGCGGCCAGCTACCTGCTACCGTGGCTGCTCGCGACGGCGCCTCTCTGGTGGGCGTGGTCCCGCGCGCGGCCCGGTATGGACGAGCACCACCGGAGGCTCCTCGACGGGCTGGTGCCGCTCGCGCTCCTGCCCGCCCTCGTGGGCTTCCGCTTCTTCCCCCACTACTTCGTGCCCGCGGGTTTCGCCCTGGCCCTTGGCGCAGGGCCCTTCGTCGCCTCGCTGTCGGAGCGGCCGCGCGCCCGGGCCGGCCACGCCTTTCTCGTCTCGACGCTCGTGCTCGCCCTCGGCTTCGCCGGGGCGAACGCCTGGCTCTGGCTCGGCGACTCGGGCGTTTATCGGGAAGCCGACCCCGTCTACCGCG
Organism: uncultured Acidobacteriota bacterium; assembly: GCA_963697835.1. Lineage (GTDB taxonomy): Bacteria > Acidobacteriota > Vicinamibacteria > Fen-336 > Fen-336 > DATBSL01. The sequence continues at coordinate 489,696 of CAVOPG010000008.1, forward strand.
CCGTCGCGGACCGGCTCGAGGCCGACCCGTGCTTCCCCGGCAGCCGTCTCTTCGTGTGGGGCTGGGCCCCCGCCTTCTACTACGAGGCCGGCCTCCGCGGCGCGCGGCCCGCTTCGCGCTTCGCGGTCCTCGCGCAGGCCGGCCTCGTCGATTACGTTCCGGGCAACCCGGACGGTGCCCGCCGGAGGCCGGGCGAGCCCCTTCCCGCGCCCGCGCACTGGGACTGGCTGATGGCCGACCTCGAGCGATCGCGCGCCACCTACATCCTCGACACGGCCCCCGCCGGGATCTACCGCTGGAACCGCTACCCGCTCCGCGATGTCCCTCGGCTCGACCGGTACGTCGCCGAAGGGTTCACGCGCATCGACGAGGTCCTTCGGGTCGGCGTCTACCGGCGGCACGGCTGCTCGGCCGCCGGGTCCAGGTAGCGGCCTTCCTTCCCCGGCTGGAGCCGGTGGAGCCAGAAAGGGACTTGCTAACCACCGGGGGCCGCGTCTAGACTCAGGAAACGTCTCATTGGAATCCTTTTCACCAGTCCGCGCGAGCGGTTCGATCCGCACAGCGGAGGGAAAAGCTGGTGGCTTGGGTGTTCGCTTACGGCAGCTTGATGGGAGACGCGCTACTGGGTCGGTATCGCGCCCGGCCGGCTCGCCTGCCTGGCTACAAACGCGCGTTCCTCCACGAGTCCCGGCGGCGCTGGGGGACGCCGGAGTCTCCCTGCCCCATCCTCGGGATCACGCCGGGGGAGGAGTGCTGGGGGCTGGCCTTCGACGTGTCGGACGCCGACCTAAGGCTCGTCCTGAGCGCCCTCCAGAAGCGCGAGGCGGCCGACGAACGCCGCCGCGAGACGCGGTCCGCCGAGACGCCCGAGGGGCCGGTGGACGCCTGGGTCTGGGTGTCCCGGAGGACGAACGGCGACGGCGGGACCGACCTCGCGGGGATCGAATCGAGGCTGCGTGCGGCGCACGGCGTCGTGGGAACCGGCGCCGAATACGTGCGGACGCTGGTCCACGCGATGGAGCTTCACGGCATCCGGGACCCGCTCGTGGACGCGCTCTGGAGCCGTCTTCGGAGATGACCGCGTAATGCTGCTCTACATCACCGCGGAGGACGCTTTCGGCGCCGACACGCCGAAGCGGAGCGGGCCTCGGCCCCTGCACTCGATACCGGCGACCGTGGCCGGGCTCTACGACCTCGGCCTGCGCCACCACCTTCGCGGCGCCGCGATGCGGTGGGGGGAGGGCTTCGAGGCCGTGCCGGACTGGAAGCTCGACCGGCTGGCGATCCGCCTCGCCCTCTTCGGCCGCGAAAGGATGGGGGTGGAGCCCGGCCAGCGGGTCGCCGTGTTCGGCCGCCTCGGCTGGCTGTGGCCGGTGGTGGACTTCGCCGCGATGGGCTTCGGCGTGGTGCCGGTCGGCCTCGAGCACGAGCTCGGCGACGACGCCCTGCGGGCCGCCCTCGACCAGGCCGCGCCGCGGGCGATCTTCGCCACTGATCCGGAGAGCGCCGAGCGGCTGCGGCGGCTGAGGCAGGAGGGCCGCACCGGCTCGGCGACGATAGTGGCTGAGAGCGCGCCCGACGAGGACGGCTCCCTGCCGCTCGCCCGGGTCCTCGAGCTGGGCTCGACCCTCGACACCGCGGAGCGGGCCCAGTCCTTTCGCGCCGTCTCGCGCCAGATCGCGCCGGAGAGCGCGGCCCTGTGGCACGCCGGCCTCCACGGGCTCACCCGCCTGACCCACGTCGAGGCGATGGCGCGGATCGCCCCGGGCCTGCGGGCCCATCCCGCGCGGGAGGGCGACGTCGCCTTCCTGGACGGTCCCCGGGCCTCCCTGCAGTCGCGGCTCCTCTGGGCGGCGTTCGTGGGCGACGGGCGCACCACGACGGCGTTCGGAACGGGTGTACGGACGTCGTCGGACGTGGCCGCCTTGCGGCCCCACCGGATGGTCGTGTCGGGCGACTGGATCGAGACGGTCTGCGACGGCCAGGGTCCCCGGTGGCCGGCCGGTGTCGACCGACCCTGGGCCCGAAGACGCGTGCAGGACGCGCTCGGGGGACGTGCACGGTGGATCGGGAGCGACCGCGCGATAGCGCTCGAGGCGGCGGGGGCGCTCGTCGCGGCCGGCGTCGCGCTCGAGGTCGGAGCAGAGGAGGGCGAAGATGGAGATGCTGCAGCAGATCGGTGATCTCGCCTGGCGGGCCTTCCAGTCCGTCAACACCCGTGTCGGCGAGGGGCAGGCGGTCGTCCCCCGGTGGGCGCCGGGGCCCCTCCCGAAGTCCTACGAGCGGACGCGTCCTCCCCTCGGCTACCCGCGCGAAACCGACTCGCTCTGCCCGCGGTGCGTGATCGAGACGAGGAAGCAGATCCTGAGCGGCGAGCGCGACCCCTCCGAGCTCGTGGACGGCCACCTCGGCGAGATCAAGGCCACCTTCTACCAGAAGGGGAGGGAGCTCTGGGTCACCAAGACGTGCCCGGAGCACGGCACCTTCGACGACCTCCGCTCGATCGACGTCGAGTTCGACCGGGTCATCGAGCGCCGCTATCCCGGCCGCGACTTCCGCACCCTCGGGGACCGGCTGGTCCATCGGCACGGGACCTCCACCGTCCGCTACGGCCGGGGCGCCGTCCTCACCGTGGACCTCACCAACCGCTGCAACATGATGTGCAACCCGTGCTTCATGGACGCCAACCAGGTGGGCTACGTCCACGAGCTGACCATGGACGAGATCCGGAAGATCCTCGACGACTCGATCTCGTTCAAGCCGCGCCGGCAGATGGTCGTCCAGTACTCGGGCGGCGAGCCCACGATGTCGCCCCACTTCCTGGAGGCCTGCGCCTACGCGAAGAAGGTCGGCTACAAGCTCATCCAGGCCGCGACCAACGGGATCCGGTTCGCCCTCGAGCCCGAGTTCGCCTTCCAGGCGAAGGAGGCCGGGCTCGACATGGTCTACCTCCAGTTCGACGGCATCACGAACGCGGCGAACACCCACCGCCACATCACGAACCTCTTCGACGTCAGGCGGATCTCCATCGACAACCTGGCCGCGGCGGGGGTGCGCATCACCCCCGTGGTGACCCTCGTCAACGGGGTGAACAACGACCAGGTGGGCCCGATCTTCGACTTCTGCCTGGCCAACCACGACAAGATGGGCGGGCCCGCGTTCCAGCCGGTGTCGTTCACCGGGCGCGACGAGGAAGTGAGCGACGCGGTCCGCCTGCGCCAGCGCTACACGACCTCCCACCTCGCCCACGACCTCGCCCGCTACTACGAGGGGAGAATCGACCCCTACCGCGACTGGTACCCGCTCGGCGCCTCGACGGCCTTCGCCGCCCTCGCCGACCACCTCAAGGGGCCGGAGCAGGACTTCGGCCAGCTCAACTGCGGCTGCCACCCGAACTGCGGGGCGGCGACCATGATGGTGGCGAATGCGAAGACCGGCCAGTGGGCGACCCTGATGTCGTTCTTCGACCTCGAGCGGTTCTTCCGGGACCTCGACGTCATCGTGGACTCCGCTCGCGGGCGGACGTTGACGGTGGCCCAGATCGGTCTCTCGTTCCTGCGCAACTTCGACGAGAGGAAGGCCCCCGCCGGTCTCACCCCGCGCGGCATGCTCGAGATGTTCAACGGGAAGATGGGCGGGGGCATCGGCTCCGAGCGGGCCTCGAAGAAGAGCGACTGGCGCCTCACCTCGATCCTCAGCATGTGGTTCCAGGACCTCTGGAACTACGACTTCCGGAGGACCGAGATGTGCGTGATCCCCTACGGCACGCAGGAGGGCGAGATCTCCTTCTGCGCGTACAACACCGGGGTGGGCTGGCGGCAGATCATCGAGGAGATGCGCCAAGTGGCGAGCACGAAGGACTGGTACCAGCAGCGGGGTCGCCACCAGATCTACGCGGGCAACCGGCCGGTCCCCCTCCCGAACGCCCTCAAGCGGAAGCTGCCCGTCCAGGTGGTCGCGGGCGGGAACGGAAACGGGAACGGCCAGGGCCACGCCCACGTCCCGGCCCGTGGCGAGGTGGCCGCGGGAGGCTGTGGGACTGGCTGCGGCTGCAGCGAGCCGGCGTAGTCAGGGGACGAGGGGGATCTGCCGGGAGACGTCGGCGCGAACGACCGAGTCGAGCTTGTTCTCGATCTGGAAGAAGCGCACGAGCTTGCGCGGCGGGATCGCCTTCGCCATGCGGTCCATGGAGGAGCGCCGCAGCCGGAGCCGCTCGTCGTCGACCTTCAGCGCCTCGTCGAGCATCGCCTTCGCCTGCGGGTCGGAGAGGCTCGGGGCGGCGGCGACGAAGTCGGCCACCAGCCGGTTGGCCCGCTCGTCGAGCGCGCGACGCTCCTTCTCGTAGGAGTCGTAGAGGGGCCAGAAGGCGCCCGCTTCGGCGTCGGTCAGCGGGAGCGCGCCGGAGACGAGGACGCGCCGCTGGGTCTCGACCGCTTGCCGCGTCAGCTCGAGCGCGTCCTTCACGGTCTGGGCCGTGGCGGCGTGAGCGGCGACGAGGAAGAGGGCGCCGGCCACGGCCCTCGAGGTGCGGCGGCGTTGCTCGACCAGGGCCACGAGCGCCTCGACTTTCTCCATCGGCTCCTCCTCGGAACCCGAGGATGATACGTCGCCTCCACCGTCCGGTCAGGCCGGGGGGACGAGGCGCCTCAGGGTCAGGATGGTGATGTCGTCCGACTGCGGCGCGTCCCCGGCGTACGCGCGCACCGCCCCGAGGAGGCCTCCAGTCATCGCCGGGGCCGCCTCGTGCCGCAGGGAGGCCAAAGCCGCCACGATTCGCTCGACGCCGAAGAACGCCCCGCTCGAGTCCTGCGCTTCGGAGACGCCGTCGGTGTAGAGGACGACGGCGTCGCCCGCCTCGAGGCGGAACCGGTTGACCGGGAAGCTGGAGGCCTCGATCAGCCCGAGCACGGCGCCGCCCTCGGCCGACAGGGCGTGCGGCGCCCGGGCGGCGGGAACGTGCACGGGCGGGTCGTGGCCGGCGAGCGCTAGGAGGAGCGCGCCGCTCGAGAGATCCAGGACGCCGACCGCGGCCGTCACGAACATCCCGGCGTCGTTGTCGCGGCACAAGCTGCGGTTCACCTGATCGAGGACCGCCCCGGGGTCCGCCTCGCGCGCGGCCACGGTCTCGAAGACCGTCCGGGCGCGCGCCATGAAGAGCGCGGCGGCGATGCCCTTGCCCGACACGTCCCCGACCAGGAAGAACACCCGCGAGCCTTCACGGAAGTGGTCGAAGAGGTCGCCTCCCACCGCGCGTGCCGGGACGAGCGTCGCCCCGAGCTCGTAGCCCTCGCCCGGGCCACCGGCCGCCGGCGGCGGCAGCATGTCGGCCTGGATGCGCCGGGCGACCTTCAGCTCGCCTTCGAGGCGCGCCTTCGCCGCCGTCGTCTCCTGCAGGTTGCGGATGTGCTCCTTCAACGAGTCGCGCATGTGGTGGAACGCCTGCCCGAGCTCCCCCACCTCGTCGCGCGACTCGACGGGCGGCAGCGGTGCGTCGAGGTCGCCGCGGGCGATCGTCGCCGCGCTCGCCGCGAGGCCCGAGAGGGGCCGGGTGACCCGGCGGGAGAGGACGACGACGACGAGGGCCAGCAGGGCGAGGCCGACGAGCGCGAGGACGCCCTGCACGACACGCAGCCGGGAGACCTCGGCGAGCAGCTCGTCCTCAGGATAGAGCGTGGCGAGGGACCAGCCGGCGCGGCTGAGGGGGCGGAAGGTGAGCCTGTATGGGCGCCCGTCGCGCTCGACCCGCACGAAGCCCGCCTCCCCCGCCAGCATCTTCTGCACTATCGGCTCGAGCCGCGTCCGGTTCTCGGGCCGGGCCTGCTGCAGGACGGTGGAGGCGGAGTCGACCCGGTCGCGCCGCGAGGCCGCGACGACGAACCCGGAGCGGGACACGACGAGGCCGAATCCCCGGCGGCCCAGCTCGATCTCGTCGACGATGGAGTCCAGGCGCCGGAGCCGCACGTCGGCGGTCACGACGCCGCCTGGGACGCCGCCCGCGGCCCCGAAGGGGACGGCGAACGTGACCATCCACTCCTCGCCTCCCCCGGTGTCCCGGTAGGGCTCGGTCCAGGCCGGCCGCCTCGAGGAAGGCGTCTCCCGGAACCAGTCGCGTTCCCAGTAGCGATAGGACTCGGAGGCGAGGTCCACGGGCTCGAGGGTGTCGGAGCCGGCGGCGGTCCGGTGGTAGTAGAGCGCCCGGCGCTCCCCGCGGGGTCCAAGGGTCCACGCGATCGCCCCGCCGAAGACGTCGCGGTCGCCCTGGACGAAGCGCCGGAGGAGGCGGTCGGCGTCCTCCCCGCCCGGGGTGAGGATGGAGAGCGCCTCCCCAAGGGCCAGGGTGCGCTCCTCGATCGAGTGCAGGAGGTCCTCGACGCGGCTCGCCGCGGCCTCGGTCTCGTTGACCGCCTCGCGCTCGGCGGCGGAGATCGCCATACCGCGGGCGAGGCGGTTGGAGACGACGACCGTGGCCGTGTAGACGGCCCCGACGGCGAGCAGCGTCCAGACGATGAGGCGCGTGGTCAGGCTGCGGAAGCCCCTCATGGCTCAGTTCGGCTTGCCGACCCAGGAGTACTGCCACGCCACGGAGGCGATCTTGTAGTCGCCCCCGAACCGGATGTAGGCCCCGGCGGCGTAGCCGACCTTGATGGACTGGTGGCGGGCCAGGGGGAAAGACGCGGTCACCCCGATCCGGGAGCTCTTCTGGAGGGTCACGGGGTTCTCGACACCGTTCAGGCTCGTCTTCCCGCCGTACCAGAAGTTGCCGTCGAGCGAGACCCACAGCCGCAGCCGAAAGTCGTAGCTCAGGTGGGTCTCGAAGGCGCCGATCGGGTCTTGCGTCTGGGCCTGGGTGCCGGGGAAGTACTGGTTCCGGGAGAAGAACTCGGGGTTCCTCGTGAAGAACCAGACGCCCGCGTAGGCGTCGAGCACCCAGTGGCCCCACCGTCGGGACAAGCCCAGCTCGGGCTTGAAGGACCAGCGGTTGCTGCCCAGGTTGATGAGCTTGGTGGGGTCGTACTGGCCCGTGGGCGCCACGACCTTGAGGCTCACGCCGATCAGTGTCTTCTGCTGCCACTGCCTGATCTGGCCGAGGGTCATGGCGGGGGCGCCCTTCAGGTTCACCGAGAACCGGAAGACGGAGTCGAAGAGGCCGGAGCGGTAGACCGAGGTCTCCGCACCGAAGGCCGTCCCCTTGAAGTTCCCCACCCCGTAGGGCAACGTCGCGGTGACGTTGGCCGAGCGGCCGAAGAAGCTCAGCGAGTGGTAGAGCGCCACGAGCGGCATGTTCAGCCTCGCCGTGGCGTCGGTGATCGGGACCGCACCCTGGAACTCGAGATGGCCGTCGTTGAAGACGTTGCTCAGGGTGACGGCGTTCGAGTGCAAGGGGGTGATGAGATACGCCCGCGGGGACAGGTCCTGGCCGTGAAGCGCGGGAAGGGGAACCGTCCACAACAGGATCGACGCGGCCGCCCCGAAGAGGGCCCGCGAACCCGGCTTCTCGTCCGGCTGTCTCCTCATCGTTGGCCCGGCGGCTTTTCGCGGCTCGAGGCCCTTCAGCGCGTGAGCGTCAGCGACAGGCGGCGGTCCCCGTAGCGCAGGGTCAGGACGACCGCGCCGTCCTGCACGACGAGCGCGACGTCGAGCCGCTCCGCGAGCGGGCTCGCGGCCTCGAATCGCGCGGGGCCCTTGTAGATCGTCTCGCCGCGCGGCGCCGGTGCTATCGCGTTCACGTCGGGGTAGACCTCGCGCATGTCCACGCGGCGCATCTCGACGGCCATCCCTTTGCCGTCGAGGTTGGGCCACAGGGCGAGCGCGTAGTTGCCGACCGGCAGCCGGGCGCCGTCGAGGGTGAGCGGACGGTCGTCGAGGATGACCCGGGCGATCACCCAGTTCCTCGTCGCCTCGGGGACGGCGCGCGTGCCCCGCTCCATGGCTTCGAAGATCGTCGGCTGCCAGTGGTAGTCCACGAATCGGATCTCGATCCCGGGGACCTTCGCGCTGTGCATGAAGAGGTCTTTGGCCGGCTCCTTCGAGATCTGGCCGGGGAGCACAAGGGCCAGCAGGGCCACTGCGACTTGCGACATCCAATCCTCCTTCGGTTGCGCCGTTACCGGAGACCGTTCGCTAGCGGATGAGGCCCTGCTTCTTGAGCTCGGCCGCCGCCTTCGCGGTGAGCTCCTGGATGAACGACCCGACCTTGGACGGGTTCGTCGTCTGGGACTGGGCGGCCCACACCAGCTTGTCCTGGGCGAGACTGTAGACGAGTATCTCGACCGTCACGATCGTGTCCGTCCGGAGGTAGCCGGGGTCGTAGACGCCGCCCCAGCCGTAGCCGTAGTACCCGGCGCCCCAGAACGTCGCGTAGGCCGGCCCGCCCCAGTACGTGCCCGAGCTCTGGGTGATCTCCTTTTCCTTGCCCACGACCCGCATCGCCACGACGCCCGCCACGTCCGCCTTCTGCAGGAACTCCTTGGCCTTCTCTTTGTCCTGGACGAGCTCCTTGGGGATGAGCGTGTACGCGGCGATGCCCACGGCTCCCCTGGCGGTGATCTCGCGGGCCAGCGCGTCCTCGGCCCCGTAGCGGACGCCCTCCTCCTTGCTCACGACGAGCGCGGCGACCTTCTTGCCCTGGAAGTTCAGGGGCTCGGCGCCGGGCGCCTTCCAGACGGAGTTGAAGGACGTCGAAGCGCAAGCGACCGCCGCCACGGCGGCCGTCGCGACCAGGGCCGATCTCGTCACTCGAAGCATGTCTCTGATCCTCCAGGGGCCGGACCGTGCCGGCTCCCGCGATCATCCACGAAGGGACGCCGAAAGTCCACGAGCCCGACCCGAGGATCGAACCGCGCCTGCGGGCAGACGCTTGACCGCGGTGATAAGCTCACGGCCGATTCGGGCGCGAGAAGGCCCGCGCCGACCGTGGATGAGCTCCCGTCCGCGCGGATGACGCGCCCGAGCGGAGGAGGAGAGATGAGGCACCATCCGCTGGCGTTACACGCGCTCGCGGCCACCGCTCTCTGCGTCGCCGCGGCGCCCCTGAGCGCGCAGACGGCGGAGCCGCCGCCGCGGCCGTTCCTGCGGAAAGTCATCCAGCTCGACGACCAGAAGCTCGCGGCGATCGACAAGGGCGAGGTCGTGACCAAGCAGCTTCCCACCACCGACAAGCCCGAGATCGCCGCATTCGGCGTGGTGAGGACGGCCGGCACCCCGGAGCTCCTGCTCCGCCTCGCGAAGGACGTCAAGCGGTTCCGGCAGGTCCCGCAGATCCCGGAGATGGGGCTCTTCTCGAGCCCGCCCAGGATCGAGGACCTCCAGGGCCTGCATCATCCGCCCGACGACATCAGCGCGCTCAAGAGGTGCAAGCCGGGCAGCTGTGACGTCAAGCTCGGGACCGCCGCCCTGGAGCTGATGGCGAAGGTCGACTGGAAGGCGCCCGGCGCCGAGGCGCGGGCGACGGCGATCTTCAACCAGATGATCGTGGACTTCGTCGCTGCCTATCAGAAGGGCGGCACCGACGCCATGGGCAACGTCATGGACAAGAAGGCGCCGAAGACCCGCACAGAGGAGTACAGGACGCTGCTCGGCCACTCCCCGTACCTCGTGGACTACGTCAAGGGGTTCAACGACTACCTGCAGGCCTACCCCAAGGGCAAGCTGGCCGACACCGAGGACATCCTGTATTGGACCAAGGACGAGTTCGGCCTGAAGCCGGTCGTCTCGCTGTATCAACTGACTCTCCATCACGCGGCAGGCGGCGCCCTGATCGCCAACAAACTCCTGGCCTCGAGCCACTTCTTCAACGCGGCGCTCGAGATCCAGGCCGGCGTTCCGACCCCCGACGGCAAGGGGCTCTACCTCATGACCCTCTGCCGGACCCGCATCGATCCCCCCACGGGGATGCTCGGCGGCGTGCTGATGGGCAAGGTCCGGGACGGCATCGAGACCGCGGTGAGGGAGAACCTGAAGGTCGCCCGCGACCGTCTGGCCCAGGCCAAGTGAGCGCGAAGCGGGCTTCGTGACGGGTGGCGCCGGTCCGCCGATAAGCGACTGATCTCGAGCGGAAGTCTCCGATGTTCATCCGATACCTCAGGCGTGTGGCGGCCGAGCTGCTCATCAGCATGGGCGTGCTCCTGCTGGCCCTGTCCGCCACGCTGAGCGTGGCCCGGCGGGCCTTCCTCTTCTCGGACAACTTCGCCGACCACGTGGCGTCCAGCCTCGCGGATCCGCGGGTGGCGGCGTTCACCGCAGACAAGATCACCGACGCCGTGCTCAAGGCGAACCCGGACCTCACCGCCTTCCGTCCCCTGATCCTCGCCACCGCCCGGGGGGCGGTCTCCTCCCCGCCCTTCCAGGCGCTGGTAAGGACCGCGGCACGCTCCGCTCACGCCAGCCTCTTCTCCGAACGCGGTCGGAGCGTGATCCTCTCGGTGCCGGACGCGGGGGTCCTCCTGAAGAGCGCCCTCGCGAACGCGAACCCGGCCCTGGCCGAGAAGGTCCCGCAGCAGGTGCAGGGGATCGTGGCGTCGATCGGCGAGAGCGGCGTCGATCGTTTCGTCGTCCGGCTGTCGCAGGTCGCGCGGCGGAGCGCCTGGCTGACCCTTACGCTGTTCCTCGTCGGCTGCCTGACGGCCGTCGGCGGCGTCTTCCTCGCCTCCTCCCGCCGGCGGGCGCTCGTCCGCCTCGGGCTCGACCTCCTGGTGGCCGGGCTCGTGCTGCTCCTGCTCATGCCGGCGGGCCGGGCCATCGCGGGGCTGCTGCCGCACGGTGAGCTGGCCAGGAACGCCGCGAGAGGCCTCTGGGACGCGTTCTTCGGCTCGCTGCGCACGTGGGGGTTCGTCCTCGGCGGGATCGGCCTCGTGCTCCAGGCCGCCGGCCACTCGCTGCTCGCACGCTTCCATCCGCGCGAGAGCGGCCGGCGTCTCCTCGCCTGGCTGGAGAACCCGCCGGGCGGCACCCGCGCCCGGCTGCTCCGAGGGGGGGTGCTGGTGGCCGCCGGGGCGTTTGCGGTGGTCCGGCCGGCGCAGGCGGTCTCGGTCGTGATCGTGCTGGTGGGCGGCGGGCTCGCCTTCGTGGGGCTTCGCGAGATCTTCGAGATCACGCTCCATGCCGGGCAGGAGCCAGGCGGGGCGGCCGTCTCCACGGCCGCTCCCAGCGCCCGGATCCGGGGCGCGATCGTCCTCGCGCTGGCCGCCGCCTTCGTGGCGGCGATCGCCGTCGTCGGCCGGCCGTCGGCCGCGGTCGTCCACCTCGAGTCGGGGGCGTGCAACGGCGCGCCCGAGCTCTGCGCCCGCCGCCTCGACGAGGTCGTCTTCCCCGCCACCCACAACGCGATGTCGGCGGCGGACATACCGGACTGGCTCTTCCCCCAGCAGGAGAAGGGCATTCCCACCCAGCTCGAGGACGGCATCCGCGCACTGCTCTTCGACGTGCACTACGGGATCCCGGTCGAGGGCGTGGTGAAGACCGACCTCGCGAGCGACATGGGCTCGCGGGAGAAGTTCGACAAGGCGGTCGGCAAGGAAGGCGTGGATGCGGCGATGCGCGTCCGCGATCGGCTGGCGGGCAAGGAGGAAGGCCCGCGCGGCCTCTACCTCTGCCACGGCTTCTGCGAGCTGGGCGGGACCCCGCTCGTGGCGGCGCTCCGCTCCGTCCACGAGTTCCTGGTGCAGAACCCCGACGAGGTCCTGGTCTTCGGCATCGAGGACTACGTCTCGCCACAGGATCTGGCGGCCGCGTTCGCGGAGAGCGGGCTCGACGGCCTGGTCTACCGGGGGGCGGCCGGTCCGCCGTGGCCGACGCTGCGCGAGATGATCGACAGCCGCCAGCGCGTGCTCGTTCTCCTCGAGTCCGGACGCCAGGGCGTGCCCTGGCTCCACCCGGCCTACGAGGGGCTGCTGCAGGAGACACCGTATCACTTCGTGCACCCGTCCGAGATGTCGTGCGCGGCCAACCGCGGCGGGACGTCCGGCTCGTTCTTCCTGATGAACAACTGGATCGACACGACCCCCAGCCCGAAGCCCAGCAACGCTGCGATCGTCAACGCCTACGACGCGCTCCTCGCCCGCGCGCAGCAGTGCCAGACGGAGCGCGGCCGGCGCCCCAACCTGATCGCGGTGGACTTCTACCGGACGGGCGAGCTCTTCCGCGTGGCCCGGACCCTGAACGGCGTGGCCCAGGCCTCCGGGAAATGAGGGCCGAGCTGCAACGGTAACTTACCGGGTTGTTACTTCCCCACCCCGCCCCCCGGGGCGATGCTCGTGCCCTCCCGTGCGGGGATTCATGACGTAAGATGCACGCTCGCTCGAATCTCGAGGAGACGAACCCGATGAAACGCGCCCTGATCGTGGCCCTGAGCGGCCTCGTGGTGACCGCCGTGGTCGGCTGCAAGAAGGAGGCGCCGGCCGGCGCCCCCCCCGAGGTCTACGTGGCCGACGTCGTCCAGAAGGACGTCCCGGTGCTACATGGAGATCGTCGGGCAGACGAAGGGCTCCCAGGACGTCGAGATCCGGGCCCGCGTCGAGGGCTACCTGAACAAGGTCGCCTTCACCGAGGGCTCCTTCGTCCGCAAGGGCGAGCTCCTCTACCAGATCGACCCGTTGCCGCTCGAGGCCGCGCTCGCCAACGCGAAGGCCAACCTCGCCACGGCCCAGGCCCGCCTCGAGAAGACGAACAACGACGTTGCGCGTCTGACGCCCCTGGCGAAGCAGCAGGCCGTCAGCCAGCAGGAGCTCGACAACGCCCTCGCCTTCCAGGACGCGGCCCGCGCCCAGGTGGACGCGAACAAGGCGGCAGTGGACAAGGCGACGCTCGACCTCGGCTACACGCACATCACGTCGCCGATCGACGGCCTCGTCGGCACGACGCAGGTCAAGGCCGGCAACCTCGTCGGGCGCGGCGAGAGCACGCTTGCTGACGACCGTCTCCCAGACCGACCCCATCCTCTTCCGGGCCGGCATCAGCGAGGCCGAGTACCTCAGGCTCGCGAAGCGGGTGGCGGAGCAGGGAGGCCCTCGGACGCGGGCAGCCCAAGGCCGAGATCGAGCTTCTCCTCGCCGACGGCACGGTGCACCCCCACAAGGGCCGCGTCGAGGCCATCGAGCGGGCGGTCGATCCCGACCACCGGCACCCTCGCCGTCCAGTTCACGTTCCCCAACCCCGATCGGGTCGTCCGACCCGGGCAGTACGGCCGGGCGCGCTTCGTGATCGAGACGAAGGCGGGGGCGCTGCTCGTCCCCCAGCGGGCGGTGACCGAGCTGCAGAACCTCTACAGCCTCGCGGTGGTGGGCGCGGGCAACAAGGTCGAGTTCCGCAACGTGAAGGTCGGGCCGCGGGTGGACGGCCTCTGGGTGATCGAGGAGGGCCTGAAGCCGGGCGAGAAGGTCGTGGTCGAGGGCCTGCAGAAGGTGCGGGACGGCATGGTGGTGAGCCCGAAGCCCGCGGCGGCCGCCCCCGCCGGCAAGGGTGCTTCGGAGCCGGCGACCGAGGCGAAGTAGCATGGCCCGCTTCTTCGTCAACCGGCCGATCGTGGCGATGGTGATCTCCATCGTCACCGTCCTCGTGGGGCTCGTGGCGATGTCCGGCCTCCCCATCGCCCAGTACCCCGAGGTCGTGCCCCCGATGGTCCAGGTCACCACCACCTTCGTGGGCGCCTCCGCCACCGACGTGGAGGCGTCGGTGGCGACGCCGATCGAGCAGAAGGTGAACGGCGTCGAGAAGGGCATCTACATGAAGTCCACCAACGCCAACGACGGGACCCTGACCCTCAGGGTCTCGTTCGAGGTGGGCTCGAACCTCGACATGGACAACGTCCTCGCCCAGAACCGGGTCTCCGAGGCGACGCCCATGCTGCCGCAGTCGGTCAAGAACTACGGCGTCGCGGTCAAGAAGGCGCTCCCCTTCCCGCTGCTCATCATCTCCGTCAAGTCACCGAAGGGGAGCTACGACAACAACTTCCTCTCGAACTACGCCACGATCAACATCAACGACGCGATCGCCCGCATCCCGGGCGTGGGCCAGATCAACCTCTTCGGGGGCAGCGACTACGCCATGCGCGTCTGGCTGCGGCCCGACCGCATCGCGAAGCTCGGCATCACGGTCCCCGACATCGTGAACGCCATCAACCAGCAGAACCAGATCCTCCCCGCCGGCCAGATCGGCGGCCCGCCCGCCGTGCCCGGCACCGAGTACACCTACACGGTGAAGACGCAGGGACGCCTCCTGAACGAGGAGGAGTTCGGGAACATCGTCGTCCGCAGCAACCCCGACGGCTCGCAGGTCTTCCTCAAGGACGTGGCGCGCCTCGAGCTCGGGACGATGCTCTACAACGCGATCGGCCGCCACAACGGCTTGCCCGCCGCCGTCATCGCCGTCTTCCAGATCCCCGGCACGAACGCCCTCGAGGTGGCCGACAAGATCAAGAAGACGATGGACGAGCTGAGCCAGCGCTTCCCCCGGGACATGGAGTACCTGATCTCGCTCGACACGACCCTCCCCGTCAAGGAGGGCATCAACGAGATCGTCCACACCCTCTTCGAGGCGGTCCTGCTCGTCATCCTCGTGGTCTTCGTGTTCCTCCAGAACTGGCGGGCCACGCTGATCCCCCTCGTGACGGTGCCGGTCTCGCTGATCGGCGCCTTCATCTTCTTCCCGCTCCTCGGCTTCTCGATCAACGTCCTCTCGCTCCTCGGCCTGGTGCTCGCGATCGGCATCGTGGTGGACGACGCGATCGTCGTCGTCGAGGCGGTCATGCACCACATCGAGCACGGGATGACGCCGAAGGAGGCGACGATCAAGGCCATGGAGGAGGTGTCGGGCCCGGTGGTCGCGATCGGCCTCGTCCTGAGCGCGGTGTTCGTGCCCGTGGGCTTCATGGGGGGCATCACCGGGCGCTTCTACCAGCAGTTCGCGATCACGATCGCGCTCTCGGTGCTCCTCTCGGTCATCAACGCCCTCACCCTGAGCCCGGCCCTCTCGGCGCTGCTGCTGAAGGCGCCGACGGGCAAGAAGACGTTCCTGACGCCCTTCTACAACTGGTTCAACAAGGTCTTCGGGCGCGGCACCGACGCCTACGTGAGCTTCTCGGGCATCCTGATCCGCAAGACGGCCCGCAGCTTCGTCTTCATGGCCATCCTCGTCGGCGCGATCGCCCTGCTGGGGCGGAACATCCCGGCCGGCTTCATCCCCGAGGAGGACCAGGGCTACCTGCTCGCCCAGGTCAACCTGCCCGACGCCTCCTCGCTCGAGCGCACCGACCAGGTGATGAAGAAGGCCGAGGCCATCATCAAGGCCAACGAGGGTGTCGAGGGCTACAACACCGTCACCGGCTTCAGCCTGGTCACCGGCGCCTACTCCTCGAACCAGGGCTTCTTCTTCATCCAGCTCAAGGAGTGGGCCCACCGCACGACCGCGGAGACGCACGCGAACGGCGTCGTGGCCGCGCTCAACAAGGCCTTCGCCCAGCAGATCCCCGAGGCGGCGGTGGTGACGTTCGGTCCCCCGGCGATCCCCGGCCTCGGGACGGGCGCCGGCTTCACGATGCAGCTCCAGGACCGCAGCGGCGGCTCGCCGGAGTTCCTGGCCCAGCAGGCCACGCGCTTCGTCGAGGCGGCCCGCAAGCGGCCCGAGATCGGACGCGTCTCGACCCTCTACCGCGCGAGCGTCCCCCAGGTGTACGCGGACGTCGACCGCAGCAAGGTGCTCAAGGTCGGGGCCACGATCTCCGACGTCAACACGACGCTCGGGGCGCTGCTCGGCAGCTCCTACGTGAACGACTTCAACCGGTTCGGCCGCGTCTACAAGGTCTACGTCCAGGCCGAGCCCGAGTTCCGGCGGGACCCGAAGCAGCTCGGCCTCTTCTTCGTGCGCAACGCCAAGGGCGAGATGGTCCCCCTCGACACGCTGATCTCGACCCGCCCCACGTCCGGCCCGGAGTACACGAACCGCTTCAACCTGTTCCGCTCCGCCGAGATCGGCGGCGTGCCCGCGCCCGGCTACTCCTCGGCCCAGGCCCTCGCCGCCCTCGAGGCGACCGCGAAGGAGGTCCTGCCCCCGGAGATGGGCTACGAGTGGGCGGACATGTCGTACCAGGAGAAGAATGCTCCAGGAGTGGCCGTGGTGTTCGCCCTCGCCATCCTGCTCGTCTTCCTGATCCTGGCCGCGCAGTACGAGAGCTGGGGGCTGCCCTTCAGCGTGCTCCTCGGCACCCCGTTCGCGGTGTTCGGCGCCTACCTCGGCCTGTGGACCGCTCGCCAGTTCTCGGAGAGCTACGTCAACAACATCTTCGCGCAGATCGCGCTCATCATGCTCATCGGGCTCGCCGCGAAGAACGCGATCCTGATCGTCGAGTTCGCCAGGATGCTCCACGAGCAGGGCAAGGGGCTCGTCGAGGCGGCGCTCGAGGCGGCGAAGCTGCGCTTCCGGCCGATCCTGATGACCGCCTTCGCCTTCATCCTCGGCGTCACGCCGCTGCTCACGGCGAGCGGCGCCGGCGCCGAGGCCCGCAAGGTGATGGGGATGGCGGTGTGCATCGGCATGCTCGTCGCGACCATCCTCGGCGTCTGCCTGGTCCCGGTGCTGTTCGTGACGGTCGAGAAGGTGATCGGCAGGGGCAAGCACGCGCCGCCTCCCGGCGGTGCTCTACCCGCCGACGCTCACGGGGCAGGGGGGCACTGACATGACTCGACTCGGCCTCACCCTCACCCGGCGCTCTCCGCTCGTCGCGGTCGCCCTCGCCGCCGCCCTCGCCGCCAGCTGCGCGGTGGGCCCCAACTACGAGCGGCCGCAGATGCCCGTCCCGCCCGCCTACCGCTTCTTCGAGGGCGAGGCGCAGGCGGAGTCGCTCGCGGACGTCCCGTGGTGGGAGGTCGTCAAGGACCCGCAGCTCCAGGCCCTGATCCGCGAGGCGATCGCCAACAACCTCGACCTGCGGATGGCCACCGCCCGCGTGACCGAGGCCCGCGCGCAGTACGGGATCGCCAAGTCGTTCCTGTTCCCCGAGGTCGGCTTCGCCGGCGGCTACTCGGCGCAGCAGATCTCGAGGCTCTCGGAGCCGCCGCAGGGCACTGCTGGCCCAGAAGACGTACCAGAACTGGAGCGCCGGCTTCCCGATCTCCTGGGAGATCGACCTCTTCGGCCGGATCCGGCGGGAGAAGGAGGCGGCGTTCGCCGCCTACCTCGCCACCGAGGAGGGACGCCGGGCGGCCCTCATCACGCTCGTGGCGGACGTGGCGTCCACCTACCTCTTCCTCCGGGAGCTGGACCTGCAGCTCGACGTCGCCCGGCGCACGGTCCAGACGAACGAGGAGACGGTGCAGTTCTACGAGAGGCGGCTGAAGGGCGGCGTCTCGAACCGGCTCGAGGTCGACACGGCGACCGCGAACCGGGCCCGCACGGCCACCGTCATCCCCCAGCTCGAGCGGCAGATCGCGGTCGCCGAGAACGCGCTCAGCTTCCTGCTCGGGCGGCCGCCGGGCCCGATCGAGCGCGGCGAGGCGCTCACGCGACCAGCACGTCCCGCCGGGGATCCCCGTCGGTCTCCCCGCCGCCCTCCTCGAGCGGCGCCCGGACGTGCTCGCGGCCGAGCAGCAGCTCGTGGCCGCGAACGCCAACGTCGGCGCGGCGAAGGCCCTCTTCTTCCCGACGATCTCGCTCGACCGGGCCTGCTCGGCACGATCAGCGGCGACTTCTACGAACCTGCTGAAGGCCGACTCGAACGTCTGGCAGGTGAGCCCGAGCCTCTTCACGCCGATCTTCCAGGGCGGCCGGATCCGCCGGAACTACGACGCGGCGAAGGCCCGCTTCGAGCAGGCCGCTCGCCCAGTACCAGAAGGCGGCGCTCAACTCCTACCGCGAGGTGGCGAACGCGCTCGTGTCGGTCAAGAAGCTCGGCGAGGCGCGCCTGGAGCTCGAGGACGGCGTCGAGGCCCTGACGCGACGCGGCGGCCCTGGCCCGCTCGCGCTACGACACCGGGCTCGCGAACTACCTCGAGATCCTGACCGCGGACCAGCAGCTCTTCGACCAGGAGCTGCAGCTCGCCCAGGTGCGCGGCGAGGAGATGCGGGCCTTCGTCGAGCTCTACCGCGCGCTCGGGGGCGGCTGGCAGACCGAGCCCGGAGGCCGCGCACGGACACCGCAGACGGCACCGGCCCAGCTGAGCCGGAGCCTCGCGCCGCGGGCCGCCTGGCGTTTCGGCCGGTGGCAGGGGAAGATGGTGCAGAGGCGTTAGAGAAGAAGGAAACGGCAGAAGATGAGAGTGATCTACGCCCGTCTCATGAGCCTTGCCGCCGTGCTGGCGTTTCCGCCCCTGGCCACCGCACAGACGACGAGCCCTCCCGCCACCCCGGCCAAAGGCGCGCCCGGCGCCCTCGTCCCGCCGCCCGCCCAGTGGCACCTCTACGCCGGCTTCGGCTTCGGAGCGGCCGACGGCAAGTACGGGGACGTCCTCCAGAAGCCCCTCCAGCTGGACCTCCGGATCGCGAAGCAGAGCGCGTCGGGCGCGTGGCGCTTCGGCGTTGGCCTGCAGTTCGGGTCGATGGACCCGGCCGACGACCCCAACATCCCCCCCGAGACAGCAGCGCTGTGGCTCGCCCCCGACAAGGAGTGGGCCCGCCTCGAGACGTCGTTCAGCGTCACCCGCGTCTTCAACCCGCGCGGGACCTTCCGCCCCTACCTCCAGGGCCGCGTGGGGATCGAGCGCATCCACCCGCGGAGCGAGCTCTTCTATATCCAACCCCCGCCCGAGAACCTCGAGCCCGGCGACAGCCCCACCAGGCCGACGAACGGCATCGGCTTCACGGTGCAGCCGGGCTTCGAGCTGGCCCTCGGCAAGACCCTCTCGCTCGACATCGCCGGCTTCGCCACCTACTACAAGACCGGGTCGTACGACATGTCCCCGCTCGGCCTGCCGGACGTCGACTCCGGCTTCGAGTGGGGCGGGCGCGTGGGCCTCTCCTGGCAGCCCTTCGCCGCCTCGCCGCCTGAGCGGCCGAAGGCCGCGCCGCCCGTGGACCCCGCGACCGGAAAGCTCCGGCCGCTCCCGCCGCCGGACGCGCAGCGCGACGCCTGGGGCGTGCGCCGCAGCTGGGGCTGGGCGACCGCCGAGGTGCTCGCGATCGACTTCGGCGCGTCGATGTTCAACGAGTACGTCCGGAACGCGAACTTCAACCAGGTCAGCCCGAGGAGCTTCTGGGCGAACATCGAAGGAAGGCTTCACGTACGACGACAACAAGTTCAAGACCAACCAGCTCGTGCACCCCTTCAACGGCTCGACCTACTTCAACGCGGCGCGCGCGAACGGGATCGGCTTCTGGGGCTCGTCGGCGATGGCGCTCGCCGGCGCCTTCGTCTGGGAGTGCTGCGGCGAGACGCATCCCATGTCGTACAACGACATGATCTCGACCGGCTTCGGCGGCATCGCCCGCGGCGAGATCGCGCACCGCATCTCCTCGCTGATCCTCGACAACACCAAGCGCGGCAAGGGACGCTTCGGGCAGGAGGCAGCGGCGCTGCTGTTCGACCCGATCCGCGGCTTCAACCGCGCGGTCTCGGGCGACTGGAGCGAGGTGAAGGGCAACCCAGCCAACCCCTACGACTGGCGGCCCGACGTTCCAGCTCTTCCTGCGGGCGGGAGGACGCGTGATCGGCCAGGGCGAGTCGATCTCCGAGAACACGAACAAGTACGGGTTCTTCGAGGCCGCGATCAGCTACGGCGACCCCTGGGATCCCGAGCACCACCGGCCCTACGACCGCTTCGACGCGCTCACGCAGTCGAACTTCGGCGACAAGACCCGCGTCGGGAGGCTGCTGATCCGCGGCGACGTCGTGTCGAAGCTCGTCTCGAAGAACCACCTGCTCGCGCTCGAGCAGGACTTCGACTACATCGACAACGAGGCCTACGAGTACGGCGGCCAGAGCTTCGGGCCGGCGCTCCTGTCGCGCTTCGTGCTCTCCGACAAGTACCAGCTCACGACCCGGGCTCCAGGTGTTCTTCATCCTGCTCGGGGCGGTGAACTCGAACCTGTCGTTCCTGGCCGACGTGGCCGAGCAGGAGCGGATCCGCGAGTACGACTACGGGCCGGGCGCGGGCGTCTCGGCCGAGCTCTACCTGCAGCGCAAGAACTTCCCCGTGCTGGTCGCACGCTATCGGGGCAGCTACATCGACGTGTCGAACGGCTCGATCTACAACAACGACACGGCCGACATAGGCCTCAACTCGACCCACGACGTCCAGCAGCTCCAGGTGAAGCTGGAGATCCCGGTGGCGAAGGGCCTCTCGATCGGCGCGGACGGCTCGATGTTCTTCCGCCGCAGCCACTACGACTTCGCGGGCAGCGGCGTCCCACCCGAGATCGGTGAGGGCCGACGCACCGATCACCCAGAGGAACCCCGAGGCCCGCGTCTTCCTGGCCTGGACCTACACCCACTGAGCCGAGCCCGGCTCTCCCCAGTCAAAGGAGCCTTCATGTCTTCCCTCCGTCCCTGGTCCCGGAGTCGGGCCGGGCGTACTCTCGCCCTCCTCGCCCCGGTGATCGCCGGGGCGGCCCTCGCCGCCGCCCAGACGGCCCCCAAGGCCCAGCCCAAGGCCCAGCCGAAGGCTCCCGCGGCAGCGGCCCCGGCCGCGGCCAAGGCACCCGTCTCCAAGGCACCCACCCCGGTCGACGGCGGCTGGCCGCGCGAGGTGAAGACCTCGGCCGGCATCGTCACCGTGTACCAGCCCCAGGTCGACTCCTGGGACGGGGCCCGGCTGTCCTTCTACGCGGCCATCGCCCTCCGGGAGAAGCCCGACGCGAACCCGCTCTACGGGGTCGTGTGGGGCGACGGTCGGACAGTGGTGGACAAGGAGTCCCGCCTCGTGACCTTCTCCGACCGGAGCATGCGGCGCCTCGTCCTGCCCTCCGCCCCGGAGAAGGAGAAGGCCCTCCTCGCCGTCGTGAACAAGGAGGTGGCGCCGGCAACGCGCACCATCGCCCTCGACCGGCTCGCCGCCATGCTGGAGGTGGCCGAGGCGGACAGGGCGAAAGGGGCCCTCACCCTCAAGAACGACCCGCCCCGGATCGTCTTCTCCTACAAGTCGGCCATCCTCGTCACCATCGACGGCGAGCCGGTCTGGCAAGCGGTCAAGGACGCGAAGCTCGAGCGGGTCCTCAACACGCGGGTCCTCCTCGTCCGGAAGGACAAGGACGAGGTCTTCGTGCGCGTCTTCGACGGCTGGATGACGGCGAAGAGCCTGGAGGGGCCCTGGACGGTGGAGAAGAAACCCCCGAAAGAGCTGCAGGCGGCGCTCGCGGATGCGAAGGCGTCGGGGCAGGTGGACCTCCTCATCGGCGGCAACCCGAACGACGCGAAGACCCTCCCCTCGCTCAAGCAGGAGGGCCGCTCCCCCGTCATCGTGGTGGCCACGACGCCGACCGAGCTCGTCGTGATCGAGGGCGGGCCGAACTTCGTCGCCATTCCCGGGACCGGGCTCTCCTACGCGCAGAACACCACCGGCAACGTCTTCCGACTGGCCTCGGACGAGAAGCTCTACGTTCTCATCTCCGGCCGCTGGTTCCGCGCGACCACGTTCGACGGGACCTGGGAGTACGTGGCCAACGACGCCCTGCCCGCGGACTTCGCGAAGATCCCGGACGACAGCCCGAAGGAGAACGTGAAGGCGGCCGTGGCGGGGACGCCGCAGGCGAAGGAGGCCCTCATCGCCAACGTGATCCCCCAGATCGCCGACGTCAAGATCGTCGAGGCGAAGATCGACCCCCCGAAGATCGACGGAGATCCGAAGCTCGTCGCGATCGAGGGCACGTCGCTTCACTACGTGGCCAATACAGCCACCCCGATCATCCAGGTCGCCCCGACCTCGTACTACGCGGTGCAGGACGCCGTATGGTTCACCGGGCCGTCCGCCACTGGACCCTGGGCGGTGGCGACCTCGGTGCCGTCCGTCATCTACACGATCCCGCCGAGCGCGCCCCTGCACTACGTGACGTACGTCCGGGTCTACGAGGCCACGCCGACGACCGTCTCCGTCGGCTACACCTCGGGCTACTACGGCACCTGCGTCTCGCACGGCACGGTGGTCTACGGCACCGGCTACTCCTACCCGCCGTACGTCGGCACCACGTGGTACGGCCCGCCCATGACGTACGGCGTCGGCGTCGGCATGACCTACACGCCGTGGACGGGCTGGACGTACGGCTTCGGCTTCGGCTGGAGCTGGGGCGCGGTCACGGTCGGCTGGGGCTGGGGCGCCTACCCCTGGTGGGGACCGGTGGGCTGGGGCTACTACTACCCGTACCCCTACTATCGACCGCCCTACTGGGGCGGGGCGGCGTGGGGCCCGTGGGGCGGCGGCGCCGTCTGGGGACCCGGCGGGTGGGCGGCCACGACCGGCAACGTCTACAGCCGCTGGGGCAACACGTCGGCCGTGACCCGCCGCTCCGGCGGGTACAACGCTTGGACGGGCGACGCGTGGCGGAGCTCCGCGGGAGCGTCCTACAACTCCCGCACGGGCACGCTCTCCGCCGGGCAGCGCTCGGCGGTGGGCAACGTCTACACCGGCAACTACGCGTACGGCGGCCGCGGCGGCGCGGTCAACACGAAGACCGGCGGCTCGGTGAGCGGCGGGCGCGTGACCGCGGGCAACGTGCTGCACCGGCAACGAGGTCACCGCTGGACGCATCTCGGGCACGACGGGCGGCGGCCAGTCGGGCTCCGCGGCCTGGGCTCGGGGCGAGCAGGGCGGCGTCGCGCGCGTGGGCGACGACGTCTACGCGGGCAAGGACGGCAACGTCTACAAGCGCAACGAAGGCGGCGGGTGGGACCAGCAGCAGCCCGGCGGCAACTGGAGCGGCGTCCAGGACCGGGAGCGCACCGGCACGCTCGACCAGCAGCAGCGCGCCCGACAGGACGGCGCGCAGCGCACGGGCGGATACGACAGCAGCCGCGCCGGCGGCTACGGGCAGGGCTACCGCCAGGGCGCCGGCGGGTGGGGCGGCGGCGCGCGCGGCGGCGGCGGGCGGAGACGCTGATCTCATCCGGGCGACGGTGCTAAGCTGTCTCCATGAGCACGAGCTTCACCAGCGCCGAAACCACGGCTCTGCTTTTCGAGTCCCCCCGTCTCCTCACCGTCGAGGAGTACCACCGCATGGTCGCGGCCGGGGTGCCCGCCGAGTCCACCTCGGAGGATCGTCATCCGGAGACCGCGATCCTGGTGATCGAGGTGGCCGGCGATTCCCGGCGCCGAGACCGGCGAGTCAAGGCGGCCGTCTACGCGCGGGCCGGAATACCGGAGTACTGGATCGTCAACCTCGAGGCGCGGGTGGTGGAGATCCTCTCGGATCCCGAGGCGGGGACGGGAATGTACCGGAGGACGCGCACCTGCGCCACATCCGACACCCTCACCTCGGAAGCCCTGCCCCAGCTCTCCTTCCTGGTGGCCGAGCTCTTCGGCTGACCGCTTCTTCCGCGGGCTATCCCGTCGAAGGAGAAACACATGTCCGCACGCGAAGCACTCCGGTCCGGTATCGCCCGCGTGCTGGCGTCCGTGCTGGGCATCCTGTGCCTCTCCGCGGCTCCGGTCGTCGCCCAGGGACCCGGAGCGCCCCCGGCGGCGGGCGGGGCGGGCCCGGAGGCGGAGATCGCCCACGTCACCGCCCCGGTCGTCCTCGACGGCGAGACGCTCTTCCGCGTGCGCGGGACCACCTCGTACCCCGCCGAGGAGCGCGCCCGCCGCATCGCCGAGCGCATCGAGGAGGCCGCCCGGACCACGACCATCGCTCCGGAGGCGGTGCGGGCGGTGCCGGCCGAGGATTCCGTGGACCTCAGGGCCGGCGACCGCTTCCTCCTGGTCGTGACCGACGCCGACGCGCGCCTCGAAGGCCTCGACCGCTCCCTGCTCGCCCGGGCGTACGTCGAGCGCATCCAGCGCGGCCTGCGGGCGTATCGCCAGGCCCGCGAGCCCGGGGTCCTGCTGCGCGGGGCCCGGCGATCGCTCGCCGCCACCGCCATCCTCCTCGCGGCCCTGCTCGGCCTCGGGTGGGCGTTTCGAAGGATCGAGGCACGGTTCGGCCAGCGCTACGAGGAGAAGATCCACTCGCTCCAGTTCCAGTCGTTCGAGATCCTGCGGGCGCAGCGCATCCGCAGCGCCTTCCGAGCCGTCGTGGGACTCGGGCGGGCGGTGACGGTGGCCGTCCTCGTCTACTTCTGGCTGCAGTTCGTGCTGACGCAGCTTCCCCGTGACGCGACCGCTGGCCACCCGTCTCCTGACCCTGGTGCTCGATCCTCTCTCGCGCCTGGGCAGGGGGCTCGTCGCCCAGCTCCCGGATCTCGCCTTCCTGCTGGTGCTGTTCCTCGTCGCCCGGTGGTTGCTGCGGCTGACGCGGCTCTTCTTCGACGCGGTGGCCAAGGGTCACGTCGCGCTCTCCGGCTTCGAGCCGGAGTGGGCCCTCCCGACCTACCGCATCGTCCGCCTTGCCGTCGTCGCCCTCGCCCTCGTCGTGGCCTACCCCTACATCCCCGGCTCCCGCTCGGCGGCGTTCCAGGGCATCTCGATCTTCCTCGGGGTCATGTTCTCGATCGGCTCGTCCTCGTTCATCTCGAACATCATCGCCGGGTACTCGATGACGTACCGTCGCGCCTTCCGGCTCGGCGACCGGATCCAGGTCGGGGAGGTCTTCGGCGACGTGACCGAGATCCGCCTCCAGGTCACGCATCTGCGGACGGTCAAGAACGAGGAGGTCGTGATCCCGAACTCCACCCTCCTCGCCAGCAGCGTGGTGAACTACAGCGCGCTCGCGCGCAGCCGCGGCCTCATCCTGCACACCACCGTCGGCATCGGCTACGAGACCCCCTGGCGCCAGGTCGAGGCGATGCTCT
The DNA here is from genome assembly GCA_963697835.1 of uncultured Acidobacteriota bacterium. GTDB lineage: Bacteria > Acidobacteriota > Vicinamibacteria > Fen-336 > Fen-336 > DATBSL01. The sequence goes on from CAVOPG010000008.1 coordinate 514,555, forward strand.
TGATGGCGGCGGAGCGGACCCCGGGCCTCGCCCCCGAGCCCGCGCCGTTCGTCCTGCAGAAGTCGCTCGGCGACTTCTGCGTCGTCTACGAGATCAACGTCTACTGCAACGCTCCAACCGAGATGGCAGCGCTGTACACGCGGCTCCACCAGAAGATCCTCGACGTCTTCAACGAGTACGGCGTCCAGATCATGACCCCGGCCTACGAGGGAGACCCCGAGCAGCCCAAGGTCGTGCCGAAGGAGCAGTGGTGGAGCGCCCCCGCCCGACCGGCGGCGCCCGGCGCGACCGGTCCACCCGAGGCCGGCGCCTCGAAGCTGTCCTCGTCCTAGTAGCTGAACCCCCCGGTGAAGTAGAAAATGTCGTCCTGCGAGCTGTGGGCGATCCCGGACGAGAAAGCCAGGCGATCGTTCAGCAGCGAGAGCCAGATGCCGCCGCCGACGCCCGGGTGCCAGGTGTCGCTCGACTCGCCCTTGAGCCAGACGCGGCCGACGTCGCCGAAACCGTCGATCCCCCAGGTTCCGGGCACGATCAGGGTGATGTGCGAGACCTTGAGCCGCAAGCTCGCGTTCCCCCACACCGAGGCGTCGCCGAGGTAGCGCCGGGCGCGGTAGCCGCGCACCGTGTCCTCGGGCTCCGCCAGCGCGCCGGTGCCGAGGCCGCCCTCGCCGATCGGCGCCGCCTCCTGGTACGGGTACGTCCCGAACACCTTCTTGCCGCCCACCCGCATCGCCAGCGTCAGCACTCGCCCCGCGGAGAGGTAGCCGTTCACGTTCCCGTTCACCTGCCCGAAGTCGCTCTCCACGTCCCAGGCCTTCGGGAAGTACGTGCCGCGCACCGCGGCGAAGTACCCGCGCCGCGGGAAGACGGTGTTGTCGCGACCGTCCCACGAGAGGACGCTGTGCAGCGCGACCTCCCCGAACTTGCCGATGCCGTACGGCTTCGCCTCGTTGATGAACTGGTCCTTCGTCTCGTCGCTGTCCGTGTACTTGAGGGCGGGCCCGATCGTGAACAGGCCTCTCTTGCCGAGCGGGACCGCGAACGTCGGGTAGAGCAGGAACTGCCTCGCGTTGACCTTGTAGAAGTCCTGGTCGGCGGCGGGAGCTTCGGTGTCGTTGCCGTACCCGTAGAAGCGCAGCACCTCGACGCCCGACGCGTACGCGTACAGCCCGAAGAACGAGCTGCGGTTCTCCCGGTGGAAGATGCCCGCGTAGTCGACCTTGCCGTTCTGCTGGTTGAACGCGTAGCCCGCGCGGAGCCGATGCCAGGACGAGAACGGCGCCTTGCGGAAGCCGAAACGCTCCGTCTCGACGCCGTAGCCCAGGAAGACGCCGAGGTCCCCGTTGTAGGAAACCCACGGTGAGCCCACCGTCTCGCCCGTCCAGTCCCGGGGCGGGATCCAGGGGGCGTTCTTCGGTGGCGGCGGCGCCTCGTAGGGCCGGGAGTCGTCCGCCGCGTCCTGCACCCGGTTGTGACCCTCGGAATCGGACAGCTTCGCGTTGTCCGTGCCCGTCGCGTCGAGCGCGTCGTCGCCGTTGCCGCCGACGAGGCGCACCTTGGGGCCCTTGCCGCCGCCCGTCACCTTCACCGTGTCGTTGCCGTCGTAAGAGTAGATGCGGATCTCGGCCGTCTCCCCCGCGTCGAAGACGCGGTGGAACGTCGGCGGCCCCGGCTGCCCGTCGGGGCCCAGGACGTGGACGGTGACCTCGGTGTCGCCGTTCGCGCGCCGGCTCGCCTCGACTCGCTCGCTCTTGTTCGTGAGGCGCACGTCCACCCGACCGGCGAGGTGCTCGTGGAACTTCGCCGCCACCTCGGGCAGCGCGTCCCGCCGGGACCTGAGGTCGGCCGTGAGGCGCGCCCCGTCGACCGCGTACCACTCGGGCGGCATCATGTGCGCCGCCTTGTCGATCGCCTCGTTGGTCAGCTGGGCCTGGAGGGCCCTCGCCGCCGCGACGAAGTCCTCGCGCGAGAACTCCACCAGCAGCTGGCGGTCCTGCTCCGAGCCGTTGTACGTGAGCCCGCCGATCTTCCCGTACTTCGGCCCGAAATCCTGGAAGCGCGGGTCGGTGCCGCGGGCCATGTCGAGAAGGAGGCCTTCGTAGCGGGAGAACGCCTGGTCGCGGTCCTCCGGGATCGGCACCCACCGCGGGTTGCCAGGCACCTTCGCCCAGCGCCACTGCTTGCGATGGCGGTCCCAGTCTCCCATGAGGATGTCCACGAGGCGCGCCTTCAGCAGCGCGGGGGCGTCGATCGCGTCGCCGTCTCCGGCCCTCAGGCGCTTGTAGAGCTCGACGTGGTCGACGATCTCGGTCGCGCCGATGAACCCGGGCACGTTGCCCTGGGCCGGCTGCGGGTAGACGGCGAACACGCCGATGGCGCCCGCGAAGTCCTTCTGGAACGCTCCGAGCGCGGGGTCGTCGGGCAGCACCACGAGGCGCCAGTCTGGACAGGGAATGCCGACCGCGTCGAGGATCCCCCGAGCGATGACGTCGCTCGCCGGATGCTGCGCCGCCATCAGCAGGTCGAGCATCTTCGCCACGATCGTGTCCTTGAGCTCGGGGTCCAGCGTGTCGAGCAGGTGCGAGGCGTCCTTGTCGAGGCCGCGGAAGGTGTAGCTCCTCCCGTCGGCGCCGACGAGCGCCAGCCCCTTCGTCTGCTGGCCTCCGACCCGCCGCACGGGCTTCAGGCCGCCCGCCTCCTTCGCCAGGTCGAGCACCTCGACGCTGAACGGCGTCGCCCACACCTGTCGATAGTCGGCACCGAGCCAAAGGCGGATGAACCCGCCGACCTCGTAGCCTTTTCTGGCCACCACCGTCTGGCGCGCGGGCTCGGCCGCCGCGAGCGCGGCGCATAGGCAGACCGCCACGGACAGCGCGACGAGCCGTCCCAAACCCGGCAGGAACCGCTGGGCAGGATGCTGCATCGGAATCTCCTTGGTTTCCGGTATTCTAGACGAGCTGCCCGTCCGTCGCTGAGCCGGTCATCCGGGTGCCACCACGCATTCGAGCACCGTGTCAGCCGGCTGGCAGCGCTCCTGGCGCGAGAGACCCGGTCTTGTTCGGGCTCAGTCGTGGGAGCCGAACAGGTAACCCAGCACGAAAACCCAGCGCGACGTGCGGATCTCGACGGGGTGGCCCTCGCCGAGGATCGGGACGCCGGCCGGCAGGGCGCCCCACGCGACGTCGCGGTTCTTCTTCCCGAAGGAGTACTCGACGCCGAGGCTGAACCGGCTGCTGCCCAGGCTGAACGCCGTTCCCCCCGTGACGTGGTACCAGTTCTGATTGGAGGTCGAAGCCTCGGTGCCCGACACGTCGGGCGAGGCCGAGAGGTCGGTGTGGAACGCTCCATAGAGCGCCGTGCCTCCCGAGGACGGCCCCCCCTGGGCCGTCACCCCGCCGAGCCAGTACTCGGCCGCGACCCCGGCGTTGAAGACGCTCCGCAGATCCTGGGTTAGGGCGACCGGCCCGCCCAGGCTGGTGTCGGTCGTGCCCTGGAGGACCGCGAACTGGCTCACCGGTGCGAACCACTCGCCCGACACGTGGAGCTGGAGGCTCCCGCGGCGCCAGGCCCCGCCGCCCGCGATCGCCCAGGACGACTCGTACTCCGAGTCGAGGTTCTCGTCGAGGCCGTTCCGCAGGAGGCTGTCCGGCTGGCCGTCGCCGTTCAGGTCCGCGCCCGTGGCGGACCGGGTGAAACCGACCTTGCCGCTGCCGAAGAGCCCCGTGCTCGGCGTCGTGACGGCGAGGCCCAGGCGCGTCGCGTCGCCCTCCCACGCGAGGCCGATCTTCGCGAGCATCCGCCAGTGGTGGTAGTCGAAGTCGTCGACGACGAGGGCGGCGACGCCGCTGCCGTCAGGGTAGGCGACCTGGAGGTTCTGCTCCCGGCGCGTCCGCTGCCCCCGGTAGGCCCCGTAGAGGGTGGCCCCGAGGCCCAGGCGGCTCGAGAGCCGGCGACTCAGCGTCAGGCCGCCCCAGGTCTCGCTCATTCGCTGGTCGAAGAGGGTCTCGAGGCCGTAGCGGCCGTTGCGCGCCGGCTCGCTGCCGGCGAAGCGCTCGTCGAGGCGCTGGTTGTATTGCTGCCGGGTGAGAACCGAGAACGCCAGCTGCGTCCTGTCCCCGAGCCAGCCCCGCGGAAACGAGAAGGCCACGAAGCCGGGGAAGGCGTCGAAGTCCGTCTGGGACTCGTCGAGGAACGCTCCCCCGGCGAGCGGCTTGATGGAGGTGGTCCGCATGCTGAAGGCCTGGACGGAAAGGAGGAAGTCCGTCTTCTCCCCGAGGGCCAGCCCGCCGGGGTTGTAGAAGGTCGCGGAGAGGTCGCGCGCGCCGCCCACGACCTGGCCCCCGAGGAGCTGGCCGACCGGGCCGTACTGGATGTTCCAGTACTGCGAGTCCTGGGCGAGGGCCGGCGCGGCGGCGGCCACGAGCGTGGCGAGCGCGACACCGGCGAATCGAGTCATGATCAGCGAGCCGCGGCGAGGCGCTCGCGGGCCATCTTCAGGTTCTCCTTCACGCCGGTCTGGATCCCGTCCCGGACCTTGCCCATGAGGACGCCCCCCAGCATCCCGGTGGGTGGATCGATCCGCGTGCGGTAGAGGTTCAGGAGGTAGAGGCTCTTGCCGTCGGGCGCGGGCACGGCGGCCAGGATCTCGAGACTGGCGTTGAAGAAGTGGGTGGCCCCGAGCAGCTTGGTCGAGATCAAGGTCCCGCGCGGGCTCTTGTAGAAGGTCGCGTGGTAGGCGGAGACCACGGGCTTCAGGCCGAAGGTGTCCTTCGCCCAGTAGAGGACGTCCTCGGCCCCGGCCAGCTTCCCCTTGGGCCAGGCCGCCAGGTAGTCGTTGAACTCCTGCACGTAGTCCACGAGGTAGGGCGAGTGGGCCAGCAGGGTCCGGTACTCCTGGGCGCGGGACTTCTCCTGCTTCTTGTCGAGCACGTTGCCCATCGCGTCCGTGCCCCCCTGCTGGTAGGCCGTGACGTACTCGACGATGCCCTGGTTGAAGATCGCGACCGCTTGTTTCTCGGCGTCTGCGGCGGACCAGTCGATCTTCGAGACCATCTCCAGCCCCTTCGTCCCGATCTTCACGTCGCAGCTTCCGGGCTTGCACCTCTTGAGCGCGGCGATGTCGTCCGGGGGATGGTTGAGGCCCTTCAAGTCCTCGATCTTCGCGGGGCTCGAGAAGTAGCCCATCTCCGGGATCTGGGGCACCTGACGGAACTTCTTCACGTCCCGCGCCAGGGCCAGGAGCTGGTCCACCGTACCGGCCGTCTTCACGACCCCGAAGACGGCGATCTCGGGCTTGTCGGCGGTGGGCAGGAGCTTCGTGACCACCTCGCCCTTCTCGATGGCCGCGAGCTGGGCGTCGTCGAGCTGGATCACCTTGCGGAGGAAAGGCCGGGGCGGCGCCTCGGCGGCTTGTGCCAACGCGAAGGACGGGCCCAGGCTCGCGACAGCGAGCAGGCCGAGCACGACCGAATCCACTCTCATGGTCTCCTCCCAGAAACGACAGTCACGATGACGAGTTGACATCTACCATCGCCCGGCTGACCGATTCCGACGGGCGCGCGGCTCCCATTGCGCCCACCGCGGTCCTGTCGTTGGCGGCGTCCATCTCGGTCTTCAGGGCCGCTCTCCGCCGAGTCCGAGCCACCGCCGCAGGCCATCATCTACGGCCTCCAGCTCCCGGGCATCGCACTCGCCGATCTCCTGGCGGATGGCGACGCGCGGAACGCTCACGATCTTGTCGATCATGGCCTGCGACACGGTGTCGAGCCCGGTCCTCGAGCCGGGCGGCAGAGTGAGACGAAACAGGGGCGCGTCCAGACAATCCGACGTGATGGGGCAGACCGTGACACTGGCATGCGTCGAGTTGAAAAGGTCGGACTGCACGACCAGGGCCGGCCGCGGTTTGCCGGTGTACGCACCGCGGGCCGCCACGACCACGATGGCACCGCGCTTCAACGCCAGCCCCGCTCGTCGGCGGCCTGCTCGATGAACTCGATCGCCGCCCGTTCTGACGGATGGCCGCTCACGAGCAGCGACTGGCGGCGTGCCTCCCGAGCGGGATCGTCGGGGGGCTGCTCCCCGGCGAAGGCGCTGTGGAGGGCCTCACGCAGCACGGCGCTCTTGGTGCGCCGACTGCGTCGCGCCGCGCGTTCGATGCGCCGATCGAGCTCCGGTGACACCCGAAGCGTCAGCACGGTGGATCTTGCCGCTCTGGCCATGGTCTCCCGCGTATTCTCGTAGCGACTACAGTATACACGAGTGTGCTGGCACCTGCGGCGGGCGCTGCCGGCCAGGTCTCGCCCTCACTGCTTCCCGTACGCCACCCAGACGTAGTACGGGTTGCCAGGGTCGCGGGCCAGGACCTCTCGAAGGGCGGCGCTGGCCTCGTCCCGCTCACCGGCCATGGCGTGGAGGGAGTAGCGGTAGAAGCCGAGCAGCTCCCGCCGCTCCGCCTCGACCGCGGCGCGGAGCGGGCCCGCGGGGGCCAACGGCACGTCGGTCGCGAGCGCGAGGAGCCGGGGCAAAACACGCTGGAACTCGCCCCGGCGCACCCAGGCCGCATGCTCGATGAGCGGGCGGTCGTCGGTCACCGGCAGCGCGTCCCCGGCGAAGCGCTCCAGCCCGACCCGATCGGTCAACCACGTCGCCAGCAGGGCCTCCGGCGATTCGATGCCGACCTCCGCGAGCGCCGAGCGCAGCGCGGGCTGCGAGTAGCGCTCGGCGATGCGCGCGCCGTCCAGCTCGATCGGGCTCGACGATCCGACGAGCATCACCTCGTGCAGCTCCGTGCTCCACGCTGTCGAGTACGGGAACACGTCGAGGAAGCTGCGGACGAGGGATCGCGAGTCCTCGTCGTTCTGCGCCGGCAGCGGCCACCACTGTGCCATGAGGCCGCCGGGTTGCAGGCGGGACCGACAGAGCTCGTAGAAGTCCCGCGAGTAGAGGTTCACGACGCCGGCCGCGGAGGGCGGCGGCGGCTCGAGGGTGATGAGGTCGTAGCGTTGGGAGCGGCGCAGGAGCTCCTGCCGGCCGTCGCCGATGCGGATCTCGAGGCGGGGATCGGTCGGCGCGCCCAGGTTGCCCGAGAAGAGCGCGGCGGCGCGCACGACGGAAGGGAGGAGCTCGGCCACGACTCGAGTGTTCAACCCGGGATCGGTGAGGAGGGCGCCCGCCGTGATGCCGGTGCCGAAGCCCACGACCAGGGCGCTCCGCGGCTCACCACAGTGGATGAGCAGCGGCAGGAGCGCCTGGAGACGCATGTAGCGCACGGACGTCGGCGCATCGCCGGAGTTCGACACGCCCTGGATGTAGAGACGGCGAAAGCTCGCGCCGGTCGCCTTCTGCTCGAGGACGGCCACGGTTCCGCCGGTGTCTTCCGCGTAGAAGACGAGCGCCCCGCCCCGCTTCTCGGCCAGCAGCATGGCCAGCTTGTCGCGCGGCGTGAGGGCCAGGGCCACGACGACGACCACCATCGCCACGCGCGCCGACGCGCGCGGCCTCCGCCTCTCAGCACCGCTACCGCGCCGAGCAGCGCTCCTACCACGGCCAGGACATCCGAGCGAGCGGATGAGCCCCAGCCACGTGACGAGGACGAATCCGGTGAGGAGCGTGCCCACGATCCCGCCGGCGGTGTTGAGCGCGAGGGTCGTCCCGACGTCTCCGGCCGACGCGGGGCGCGCTCGCGATCAGTCGGGCGGCGGCCGGGAAGGCGGCGCCGAGGAACGTCGTGGGCACGAGCAGGACGACGGCCGCGGCCACCGCGAAACGCGCCGAGACCTCGACGGTCTCGCGTCCCGTGGCGCGCATCGCCCACATGCCCGCGAAGGTCTGGGCGTCGGGCAGCCAGGAACCCAGCAGCGCGACGATCGCCAGGGCGCTCGCGCCCGCGCCGGCCAGCAGGACGCCGAGCGCCGCGCCAGGGATCGCGACTGCTCCTCGCCGAGGCGGGCGAACAGGTAGCTGCCGAGGGCGAGGCCCGAGAGGTAGGTGGCCAGCATCACCGCGAAAGCGTAGCTCCGGGTGCTCAGGAACTGGACGAGCAGCTCGGACCAGACGACCTCGTAGCCGAGGGCTACCCCGCCGGCCACGGCGTAGAGGGCGAGGGCGAAGCGCGCGTCGCGAAGCGCGCCCGGTGGCGGGGCCTCCGCCGGCGTCGGCGCGACCGCCGCCGGGGCCCCGACGCGGCGATCGAGGACGAGCGCGGCGGACGCGACGGCGAGGCCGAGCGCCGCCGCGAAGAAGCTCGTGCCCTCGATGCCGAAGGCGGGCACGAGCAGGAACGGCGTCGCGAGCGTGCCGAGGACGGCGCCCGCGGTGTTGGCCGCGTAGAGGACGCCAGTAGCCGGCGCCACGGCGTCTGTCGTCCGGGTGCAGCGACCGTAGCAGGGCCGGCAGCGTGCCGCCCATGAGGACGGCCGGCGCGCCCACGAGGCCGAACGGAAGCGCCCAGGCGAGCGGACCGACCGCCTCCTGGAGCGCGACGAACAGCGGCGCTGAGCGGGCGAGCGCCAGAGTGGCGAGGACGCCGAGCACGGCGACGCCTGCCTCGAGCTGCGCGTATAGCCGCACCGGGCGAGGGACACGGTCGGCGAGGCGACCGAGCAAGGCGCCTCCCAGGGCGAGGCCCGCGAAGAACGCGCTGAGCGCGATCGAGACGGCGTGGACCTCGACGCCGACCACCCGGCCGAGCTGCTTCACCCACACCGTCTCGTAGACGAGCGCGGCGGTGCCGGAAGCGAAGAGCAGCGCCGCAACGGAGAGCGCCTGGGCCCCATTCCGCCTGGCCGCAGGATCCGAAGCGGCCGCCTCCGGCGCGTACCGCGGCTTCCGTCGGCGTGCTCGTCGCGACATTCGGAGCGGTCAGTCTAGCAGCGGATCCAGGGTGTCACGTCGCGGACCCGGGCACGCACGTCCGGCGAGTGGCGGCATGGAAAGGGCGGCGGGGGAAACCCCCGCCGCCCTCACGACGCGTCGCGATTCCTGCTCGGCCTACTGCGCCGGCTTGGTCAGCTTCTCCATCACCTGGCTGAGGTTGAAGGTGCCGGGCTTCTGGCGCGGCGGAAACTCCTTGAAGCTCTGCATCCACTGGCCGACATACATGGCGGCCGGACCGATCAGGAACGTGCGAGCGAGCCGCCAGTCCTTGTAGCCGTTGCCCTCCTCGCCGCGCTCGAACGGGTCGGAGCGGAGGTTGAAGATCTTGGGCACGCGCAGGACCACCATCGGATCCTGCCAGACCTCGAAGCCTTTCGTGCGCTGCTCCAGGAACCCCATCTTCCACTGCTCGAAGCGCAGGGCCGCCGGCTCGCCGTCGTCGGTCCAGTAGACGAACTCGTGGCGTGGCCACTCCTTGGTCTCGCCCTTCAGGTAGGGCAACAGGTTGTACCCGTCGAGGTGGACTTTGTAGGTCGCCCCAGCCGTCGCTAACCCGGTCAACAAAGACTCCTTGACGTTGGGCTGACCCGCGGCGGCCAGCAGCGTGGGCAGCCAGTCCTCGTGCGAGATGATCTCGTTGATCTCGGTGCCGGGCTTGATCACGCCGGGCCAGCGCACGACGAGCGGCACGCGATAGCCGCCCTCCCAGGGTGTGTTCTTCTCGCCGCGGAACGGCACCGCGGCGCCATCGGGCCAGCTCATCACTTCGCCGCCGTTGTCGGTCGTGTAGATCACGATCGTGTTGTCGGCGACGCCCATCTCGGCCAGCTTCTTCAGCACCTGGCCGATGTGTCCGTCGTGCTCGACCATGCCGTCGGGGACGACTCCGAGCCCCGTCTTGCCCTGCGACTCCGCCTTCAGATGCGTGAAGATGTGCATGCGGGTCGTGTTGAACCAGACGAACCAGGGCTTGCCTTCCTTCTGCTTCTCGTCGAGGAACTTGAGGGTGTGGGCGAGCACTTCCTCGTCGATCGTCTCCATCCGCTTCTTCGTGAGCGGGCCGGTGTCCTCGCAGCGCTGCTTGCCCCACTTGCCGAAGCGGCCGTCGTCGGGGAGCGCGCTCGCGGTGTCCGTCGCGTAGCAGTGGAAGACACCGCGCGGGCCGAACATCTCCTTGAACTTGGCGCCCTTCGGATAGTCGGGGTTCTCGGGCTCCTCTTCGGCGTTCAAGTGGTAGAAGTTGCCGAAGAACTCGTCGAAGCCGTGGACCGTCGGGATGAAGTCGTTACGGTCGCCCAGGTGGTTCTTGCCGAACTGGCCCGTCGCGTAGCCCTGCGCCTTGAGCAGGTTGGCGATCGTAGGGTCCTTGTCGGAGAGCCCCTCGGGGGCGCCCGGGAGGCCGACCTTCAGCAGGCCGGTGCGGATCGGGCCGTGCTCCACGCTGCAGGAGGGTAGGGAACGCGGCAAAAATCCGGTCCGCTGAAACGAAAGGCTCAGGCACCTCGATCCCGGCGCTGCTAACCTCGGGGGAGCCGGAGGCTCCACTTGGCTCGGACCGTCAGTCGCTCCAAGGCAATCGCCGCGGCGGGCTCTCTCGCCGCGCTCGTCGTGGCCGCTCTCGTCTTCCTTCCCGGCCGCGGGACGCCTCCCCCGCCGGCCCCCGCGGGCGAGCCGCCCGCGCCCCTCGCGGGATCGGCGAGCTGCCGCCCCTGCCACGCCGTCTTCTTCCAGAAGTGGTCCACGTCCTTCCACGGCCTCGCGATGCAGCCACACACCGGCGACTTCGCCCGGGACCGCCTGACTCCGCAGGCGAAGCCTCTCGCCATCCGCGGGCGGAGCTACCGGGCCGTGATCGGCACCGGGGCCGACCACGTCGAGGAAACGGGACCGGAGGGCCGGAAGACCCACCCGATCGTCCAGGTGCTGGGCGGCAAGAACGTCTGCTACTTCCTGACCCCGCTCGACCGCGGCCTCCTCCAGGTGCTGCCGGTCGCCTACGACATGAAGCGCCGAGAGTGGTTTTCGACGGCCGGCAGCGCGGTCCGGCACTTCGCGGGAGTCACCGACGAGGAGCTCGAGTGGACGGACCGTGCCTACACCTTCAACACCTCCTGCTTCAGCTGCCACGTGAGCCAGCTGGCCACGAACTACGAGCCCTCGACCGACTCGTACCGGACGGTCTGGGCGGAGCCGGGCGTCTCCTGCGAGACCTGCCACGGCCCGGCCGGCGAGCACGTGAAGGCCTTCGAGGGGCTGGCTCCCGGAGTGTCGCCCAAGGACTGGAAGATCATCTCGGTAAAGGGGCTCTCGAAGGAGCAGCGCAGTGACCTCTGCGCCTCCTGCCACGCCAAGGCGAGTCCGCTCTGGACGTCGTTCCGCCCCGGCGACCGCTTCTTCGACCACTTCGACCTCACCACCCTGGAGAACCCCGACTATCACCCGGACGGGCGCGACTTCGGCGAGAACTACACGCTCACCTCGTGGCGCATGAGCCCGTGCGCGAAGTCGGGTCGCATCGACTGCGTGCACTGCCACACCTCGAGCGGCCGCTACAAGTTCAAGGACCGGCCCAACGACGCCTGCCTGCCCTGCCACGAGGGGCGCGTGAAGAACGCCGCTTCCCACACGCACCATGCCGGCGACGGCCCGGGCACCCGCTGCACCGACTGCCACATGCCGATGACCGAGTTCGCCCGCATGCGACGGAGCGACCACTCGATGCGGCCGCCTGCCCCCGCCGCCACACGCGAGCTCGGCTCGCCGAACGCCTGCAGCGCGTGCCACGCGAGCCGGGACACGGACTGGGCCGAGAAGACGATCCGCGGGTGGGGCGGCGGCCGGTGGTCGGAGAGGATCCTGCGCGAGGGACGGCTCGTGGCGGCCGCACGCCAGGGGGACTGGTCGCGGCTGACGGAGATGCTCCGCTACCTCGAGGACCCTGGGCGGGACGAGATCGTGACCGTCTCCCTCGTACGGCTCCTCGCCGGGTTTGAGGACGCCACGAAGTGGCCGGCCCTGCGCGCGCTCGCCGCGGACGCCTCGCCCCTCGTGCGCGCGGCGGCGGTCACTGCCCTCGAAGGCGACCGGGGGGCGCGCGATCTCGTCCTCGCCGCGACGCGGGACGACGTGCGCCTCGTCCGCGTGCGGGCCGCGGCGGCCCTCGGCGCCGTCGACCCGGCGACGGTCAAGGAGCCCGCCCGCGCGTCTCTCGTCGCGGCCCGCGCCGAGCACGAGCGGTCGCTCCTCGCGAGGCCCGACGACTTCGCTTCGCAGTACAACCTGGGCAACCTCCAGCTCGAGCGGGGTGATCCCGCCGCCGCGGCCGGGCGCTACCGCAAGGCGCTGGCGCTGCGGCCGGACCACGTGGCGAGCCTCGTGAACCTCTCGATGGCGGAAGCGCGCCTCGGCCGGCTCGACGAAGCCGAGGCGGCGCTCCGCGAGGCCATCCGCGCCCAGCCGCGCGAGGCCTCGGCCCACTTCAACCTGGGCCTTCTCCTCGCCGAGAGGCAGAGGCCCGCGGAGGCCCGGGAAGCCCTACGCCGCGCTCTCGATCTCGACCCGCGGAACGCGGGCGCCGCCTACAACCTCGCGGTCCTCTTGGCCGAGGCGAGCCCGAAGGAGGCGGCGAGCCTGGCGGGCCGTGCCGCCGATCTCGCACCGCAGGACCCCAGGTACGCCTTCACACAGGCGTTCTACCTGGAGAAGGCCGGCGACGCGGCGGCGGCGGAGCGCGCCCTGCGGGCGCTCGTCGCCCGCCACCCGGGCTACCGCGACGGCTGGGCGCTGCTCGGCGCGCTCCTCGAGGGGCGGGGACGCTTCACCGAGGCGGCCGACGTCTACCGCCGAGCCTCGGCCGCGGGCGCGCTCTCCGCAACCGACCGGGCGGCGTTCGAGGCGCGGGCTCGCCGTCCCGCCCGCTGATCGTGACGGCGACCGACGCCGACTCGCGCCTCGAACGATCGACCGCCGGCCGGGCGGACCGGCACTACTTCTTGGCGCTGCCCGGGGGGAAGTCCTTGAACATCTTGTCGCTCGCCTTCCCCAGCTTCTTGATGTTCTTGTCGGGCTTGTCCGACAGCTCGTCCTGGGCGATGCCGCGCCAGAGCAAGTTCTTTCCCTTCGCGCCGAAGATGTCCACCACCAGCGTGCCCACGGTGTACTCGGACTCGGTCGTGGTGGCCGTGCCCGTGCCGCCCATGCCGCCACAGCCCCGGTAGCCGTACCCGCCCATCCCGGAATAGAAGGTGTTGAGGCTCCTCTTCGTCTGGGTCGCGCCGTGCAGCACGACCTGGGCGTCGGCCTGGCCTTCCGGCGCCAGCTTCCAGCCCTTCTCCGTCAGGGTTTGCGTGAACTCGTCCATGACCCGCTTCTCGCCGATCTGGTTGCCCCAGCTCGTGCCGAGCTTCATGCTGAAGGTCTTGATCGCGCCGAAGTTCGCGGCCTTGTCGTAGTCCACCTTGACGTCCTGGGCCCACGCCCCGCCGGCCACGGCCAGGGCGACGCCCGAAAGCACCATCGTCTTCACCATCTTCATCCTTGTCTCCTTTGGAGGGTGGGGTCAGATCTTGAATCTTGCCCTCGCGGGCGACGCAAGATTCAAGACCTGACCCCGTTCACGTCCGCCTACACGACGATATCGACGCTGAGCGGCCGGGCCAGGCGGAACTCGACGGCCGTGCCCGCGGCGACGGCCACCTGGTTGCCCGGCGAGTTCTTCGCGGCCGCGACACCCGACCACCGCGCCGGCGCCCGCGCCCCAGGCCGCCCCCTCGCCGCCGTCGATCATGCCGCCGATGCCGGCGCCGAGCGCCGCGGCCCCGAGGACCTTCTTGCCGGCCTTCTTGGCCTCGGCGGTGAAGCTCACCGGCTCGGTCGAGAGCGACACCACGCGGCCCCCGACCTCGACGTCGGTCAGCTCCAGGGTGAGCTGTGGCGCGCCGCCCGTTCCCGTCCCCGCCTTGGCGGCGACGACCCGCCCGTAGACCCGCGTGCCCCGGGTGGCCACGACACGTCCGTCGCCGCGACGAGGTCGGCGTCGAGGTTGCCCTGGAAGCGCTGGCCCGCCTGCGCGGTGGCCGAGCTGACCTCGGTGGCCACGCGCACCGTCAGCGGCGTGCTCGGCTGGGCCGTGAGCGTGACCGTCTGCGGCTTGGCGGCGGGGGCCGGCGCTGGAGCCGCGGCAGCCGCCGCCTTGGGCGCGGCGGCGGGCTGGGCCGGGACCGCCGGCACGGCTCCCTTCGGCGCGTCGACCACCAGGTACGAGCTCCTCGCCGCTGGGGTCGAGGTAGTTCAGGTAGTAGCGGTCCTTCGAGCGGAAGTACACCATGCTGCCGGCCTGCATCGGCTCGAAGTCCGCGGGCAGGGCCTTCACGGCGACGACACCCGCAGGCTTCGTGACCACCACGAAGCTCTCCTGGCCGTTCGTCACCACGCGCTTGTAGAAGGTGTTCCCGTAGAGGTAGTACGTCACGCCCGCGATCGTGATGGTCGCCCGGTCGGCGGGCAGCGACGGTGCCCGCGGGAAGGCTCGCCCCCGCCGGCGGCGCGACGACCTGGTACTGCGTCGCGCCCTCGACGTAGGTCGTCTTGTAGTAGGTGCCGTCCGAGTACAGCATCGCCATGCCCGCGACCGTGAGCGCGATGGCGCCGACCGGGACCGTCGAGTAGTAGCAGCCCCAGGGCGGCGGCATGTAGCCGTAGTACGGAACGCCGTGGTAGGTGTAGGGCCGATAGTAGGCGCCGCCGTAGCCGTAGTACGAGTGGCCGTGGTAGTTGTAGGGACGGGCGCCGTAGGGAAGGCTCGCGGCGTGGACCGGCCCCCCGTAGGCGCTGCCCGGCGACGACCGTCCGGTCGCCGTAGCGGCCGCCCTCGACGTCGGCGACGACGCCCCCGCCGTAGGGACCCCGCGCGCCGTAGCCCTCGGCCTCGACCTTCTGCCCGTACTTGTTGTTGCCCTCGCCCTCGAACTCCCAGCCGGCGCCGGAGCGCTCGGCCTTGCCCTCCCAGCTGGCCGTCTGGCCGTACTTGTTGGTGGCCTGGGTGTTCCGCTCCACCGACTCGACGTGCCCGTCGTCCATCTCGTAGGTCTTCTGCGAGCTCTTGCTGGCGCCGCTGCTGCTCTGGACGTTGCGGTTCACCGTGCACCTCGTCGCCGGACTTGGTGACGTTGCGGTTGGCCGTCGCCGTCTCCCCGCTCCGGGTCTGAGCCGTGGTCGTGCGGTTCGAGCGTGTTGCCCGTCGTCGTGCGGCTCGTGGTGCCGCTCGAGCGCGCGTTCGACCAGCTCCCGCCCGTGCCCGGGGCGCTGCGGTTGACGCTGTTGACCGATCCGCGCGATCTGCCGCCGCCGCCACCGCCTCGCGCCCGCTGCGCGTAGGCGGGCGCCTCGGGCAGGACGAGCAGCAGCGTCAGGGCCACGGCCGCGCACGCGCGCCACGGCGAGAACCGGCGATTCCTGGCCTGCATCAGCGTCCTCCCTTCGGCGCCGTCTCCGGCGGCGCAGGCGTCGCCGGCCTCGGGCCGCTTCATCGCCTGTCGCGTCGATCTTCTGCGCGCCCTCCGGCGCCTCGAACGTGAAGAGCCCCTCGGGCACCTTGGACTCCAGGTTCCAGCGCCGGATGACGGCGCTGTACTGCGGCTCGCCCGGCTCCTGCACGTAGCTGATCACCAGCTTGCGGGGCAGCGGCTTCTCGCCGGCGTCGATCCAGATCTGCCACTCGATCGTCTCCTGGGAGAACGCGAGGTGGTGGCAGGCGACGCCCGCCGCCTGGTGGATGCCGAGGTAGCGCCCGTAGGTCACGCCCTCCATGAGCACGGCGTAGGGATCGGCGAAGAGAAAGTCGGCCAGCGGCTGCTCGACGCCGTACTCGTCGGCGAGCTTGTCGAGGGTCGCGTCGATCGTCGCGGGCGCCTCGATCGTGGCGTAGACGTTGTGCTCCTTGTCCAGGACCGTCACCGTCCGGCCGTCGTACCAGGAGGCGCGATTGAGCGTGTCGCCCGTCGCGTCGGCCGCCACGTGGTTCGGGCGCTCCACCGCGACCCGGCGGACGTTGGTCAGCTGTCTCCTGAGCTGGCCGTCCGGGAGCTCGTCGAACGTCTCCTCCGCCTCCAGGGCGAAGTGCGGCAGCTTCGCCAGGAACTCGCCCATCTTCTTCAGCTCCTGCTCGGCGCGGGCTTCGACGCTCCGCGCGGGAGGTGTCGTAGGCGGGCCCGGCGCCGGCTCCTGCGCGCCCGCGAGCGGGGCCAGGGCCAGCGCCGCGACGACCATCCAGAAATCGTGCTTCATGTACTCATCCTCTCACACGAAGGACCCGCTGCGACGTCACCGCGCGCTGCCGAACGTCCCGCGCGGGGCAGGGAGGCAGTGCCGCGCGACGACGGCACCGCCTCCCGAGCCGGTCTAGAACCGGAGCGTGATCCCGCCCGAGAGCTCGAACTGGTTCGCGTACTGCGCGTCCGCCGACCGTGTAGCAGCCCCAGTAGGGGTCGCACCAGTAGCCCGTCGGGGTCCGATCTTGATGTACGTGGGCGTCCAGCGGCCCTCGAGACGGATGCCGACGTTCGGGCCGGGATACATCTTCAGGCCGAGCGCCCAGGTGGTCGAGAACTGGGTCTCGCCGCCGATCGTCCCCGACGGCGGTGTCGAGGGCGCCGAACTGCGTCGCGCCCGAGCCCGCCCAGGAAGTAGGGCCGGGCCTTCGCGTCCGCGTCACCGAAGTTGTAGGCGAAGTACCCGTGGTAGTTGTAGATGCTCTGGGGAACGCTGATGTTGACGATGCCCGTGGCCTCGAGGTCCGTCGTCTGCGAGTCGAACAGGACGCCCGACCTCGATGTTCGGCGCGACACGATGAACCCGAGGCGGGCGCCCCAGGAGAACGCGTCCTTGGGATCCGATCCGGATCGGCGAGCTCGTCGATCGCGCTCCACGTTCACGCCGTCGCTGAACGTCCAGCCGGCGGTGCCGCTGATCTCCACCCGCGGCGTCCTGCGCCGATGCCGTGGCGGCGGCAAGCGCCACCACCATTGCCGTGAGAATCGTCTTGCGAATCATCGTCTTCCTCTCTTTCTTCATTCGTCGTGGTGCGGTCAGCGCGCCCCGGATGCCCCGGCGGCTCTCACTTGACGCTGATCATGACGGCTTCGGTGTAGGTGATCTCCACCTTGTCGCCCACCTTCACGTCCTTGAGGTTCTTCTTGTCCTCGACCTTGAAGCTCACGGTGCGCCCGTCCTCGGTGAGGACGGTGACCGACGGCACCTTCGGGTCGATGGCCTTGACCGTGACCGTGGCGGTCTCCTGCTGCGCGATGGTCCCGCCGGGCCGGGGGCCCTGGCCGCGGGTGACCGAGGGGCCGGTCTGCGCCGGCAGCCCGCTCGGCTGGCCGGGCTTGCGGATCGCGTAGGCGATCGACTCGTAGTAGCGGAAGGTGACGGTGTCGCCGACCTTCAGCTCGTCGAAGCGCTTCACCTCGGGCCCGCAGTAGATCGTCTCCATCTCACCGTCCTTGTCCTTCAGGGTGACGAGGCGGGCGGTCTTGTCGATCGCTTCGATCTTCGTCGTCAGCTCGACCGCGTCCGTCTGGGTGACGGGCTTCTGGGCCCGTGCGACGAGCGGCAGGACGACGAGTGCGGCGAGTACGGCGAGGGTTCTCTTCATGACGGCTTTCAACCTCCTGGGAATGAGGCCCGCGGGGCCCCGACGAACGGCTACGGCGCGAGCTTCTGGTAGTTGCTGTGTTCGTGATCCGGACCTGGATCTGGCTGGAGGGAATGGCCAGGACCACTGATCGCCACGGCCATCGCCAGCCGCCCGCCTCCAAGCCCTGCTCTCATCTCCGGCCTCCGTTGATCACTGCCGTCGTTCGTGGGCACGGCCGTGCGTCAGCGAGCCGCGGCGAGGCGCTCGCGGGCCATCTTCAGGTTCTCCTTCACGCCGGTCTCGATCCCGTCCCGGACCTTGCCCATGAGGACACCCCCCAGCATCCCGGTGGGCGGATCGATCCGCGTCCGGTAGAGGTTCAGGAGGTAGAGGCCCTTGCCGTCGGGCGTGGGCACGGCGGCCAGGATCTCGAGGCTGGCGTTGAAGAAGTGGGTGGCCCCGAGCAGCTTGGTCGAGATCAAGGCGCCGCGAGGGCTCTTGTAGAAGGTCGCGTGGTAGGCGGAAACCACGGGCTTGAGGCCGAACGTGTCCTTCGCCCAGTAGAGGACGTCCTCGGCCCCGGCCAGCTTCCCCTTGGGCCAGGCCGCCAGGTAGTCGTTGAACTCCTTGCACGTAGTCCACGAGGTAGGGCGAGTTGGCCAGCAGGGTCCGGTACTCCTGGGCGCGGGACTTCTCCTGCTTCTTGTCGAGCACGTTGCCCATCGCGTCCGTGCCCCCCTGCTGGTAGGCCGTGACGTACTCGACGATGCCCTGGTTGAAGATCGCGACCGCCTGCTTCTCGGCGTCGGCCGCGGACCAGTCGATCTTCGAGACCATCTCCAGCCCCTTCGTCCCGATCTTCACGTCGCAGCTCCCCGGCTTGCACCTCTTGAGCGCCGCGATGTCGTCCGGGGGATGGGTGAGGCCCTTCAGGTCCTCGATCTTCGCGGGGCTCGAGAAGTAGCCCATCTCCGGGATCTGGGGCACCTGACGGAACTTCTTCACGTCCCGGGCCAGGGCCAGGAGCTGGTCCACCGTCCCGGCCGTCTTCACGACCCCGAAGGCGGCGATCTCGGGCTTGTCGGTGGTGGGCAGGATCTTCGTGACCACCTCGCCCTTCTCGACGGCCGCGAGCTGGGCGTCGTCGAGCTGGATCACCTTGCGGAGGAACGGCCGCGGCGGCGCCTCCTGCGCCGGCGCGACTCGCCGGCGCCAGGACGGCAGACAAACCCAGAGCACGCCGCGCGAAAGCGACTTGGGACAATCGATCCTGGTCATTGCATCCTCATTATGGGTTGGCGCCCGACGCCTGTCGGTTCTGCAGGAACGGTGCCGTGGCGGTTTACGCTTTGGATGCCCTTCACATCAGACGGAGCTGACTGGACTTAGGCCCAGGAGCCACGACAGCACGGCGCCGATCGAGTCGTTGGACGTGAGCTGGAGGGACGAAATGACGTCTGCGAGTCGATATTTCGACCCTGGCCGCCCGGGTGGATATACTCAGCGACATGTCCGGCAGTGGATCATTCGCGCGCGCCACCGAGCGCCCCGGGAGTCTCCTCGAGTTCGAGACGCTGATCTCCGACCTCTCCTCCCGGTTCATCAACCTGCCTCCCGGCGAGGTGGACCGCGAGATCGAAGACGCGCTGCGCCGTGTCTGCGAGCTTCTCGGCATCGACTTCGCGGTGCTCTGGCAGTGGTCTGCGAGTGCGGCCCGGGTGTCATCACGCCCACCCACGCCTACCCCTCGCCGGATGGTCCGCCGCATCCCGCGCCGCATGCTCCAGGAGCAGTACCCCTGGTCGGTGCAGCAGATGCTGGCCGGCCGCAGGGTTGCCTTCACCTCGCTGGACGGAGTGCCGGCGGAGGCCGCCGTCGACCGCGAGACCGCCCGCCGGCTCGGCATCAAGTCGAACCTGACCCTCCCGCTCGCGGTGGGGGGCGAGCCGCCCGTCGGCGCCCTGGCGTTCAACACCCTGCGGATCGGAGCGCGACTGGCCGGACGCGCTGGTGAAGCGGCTGCAGCTCGTCGCGCAGGTCTTCACCAACGCGCTCGTCCGGAGGCGCCACGAGCGGAGCCTGCAGGAGAGCGAGGAGCGCCTGGCCCTGGCGGCGGACTCCGCCGAGGCGGGGCTCTGGACCCTGGATTACGACACGGGCGTCTTCTGGGTCACGGATAGGGCTCGGGCGATCTTCGGGTACTCGCCGGACGAGGTCGTCGAGCATGGAGCGTCTCGAGGCTTCGGTCCATCCCGACGACTGGGATCTCGTTCGCGGAGCCATCGAGCGGTCCGCGCGTACGGCCGAAGCCCTTCGACGTGGAATACCGGATCTCTGCCGGGCGACGGCCGCGTGCGGTGGATCGCGTCCCGTGGCGCGGCCCCAGCGCACGTCCGTCGGCGAGCCGGATCGCCTGATGGGCATCTCGATCGACGTCACCGAGCGGAAGGAACGCCGAAGAGGCGTTTCGCGCGAGCGAGGCTCGCCTGGCGGCGGCCACCGACCTCGCCGGCCTCGCGTTCTACGAGGTGGACTTCGGCGAGTCGCACCGTCTTCGTCGACGACCGCTTTCGCGACGTCTGCGGCATTCCCCCGGAAGTGCAGCGAGGGCCTTCAGCCCCTCGAGTTCTGGATCGAGCATCTGCATCCGGACGACCGCCAACGCGTGTTGGACCAGCGCCAGGAGCTGCACGACGGGAGGCTGGAGCGGCTCTCCGTCGAGTATCGCTACCTGCATCCGACCCGTGGGGAGAGGTGGCTTCATCACGTGGCCCGCGTCACCCGGCGCGACGCCGGCGGACGCGTGGTCAAGACGTTCGGCGTCCTCCGCGACATCACGGAGCGCCGGCGAAGCGGAGGAGGCCCTGCGGCAGTCGCTCGCGGAGATCGAGCGACTGAAGGACCGGCTCCAGGCGGAGAGCGACTACCTCAAGGCCGAGATCAAGGTCGTCCACCCGCACGGCGAGGTCACCGGGCAGAGCTCCGCCATCCAGAAGGTCCTGCGCCTGGTGGAGCAGGTCGCCCCCACGGATTCCTCGGTGCTCGTTCGCGGCGAGACCGGCACCGGCAAGGAGCTCGTCGCCCAGGCCATCCACCGGCTCAGCCCCCGCCGGAGCCACCTGATGGTCAAGGTCAACTGCGCCGCGCTGCCGTCCGGGCTCGTGGAGAGCGAGCTCTTCGGCCGGGAGAAGGGCGCCTTCACCGGGGCCCTGACGCGCCAGATCGGGCGCTTCGAGGTCGCGGACGGCTCCACGCTCTTTCTCGACGAGATCGGCGAGCTGTCGCTCGAGGTGCAGGCCAAGCTGCTGCGCGTGCTGGAGACGGGCGAGTTCGAGCGGCTGGGGAGCCCCAGGACGATCAAGGTCGACGTGCGCGTGATCGCGGCCACCCATCGCGACCTGGCCGAGGACATCCGCAAGGGGCGCTTCCGGGAGGACCTCTACTACCGCCTCAACGTCTTCCCGATCCGCGTGCCGCCGCTGCGCGAGCGGGCGGAGGACATCCCGCAGCTGGTCTGGGCCTTCCTCGAGGAGTTCTCTTCCCGCATGGGCAAGAAGATCACCCAGGTGCCGCGCAAGACGATGGAGGCGCTCCAGCGACATCCCTGGCCGGGCAACGTCCGCGAGCTGAAGAACGTGATCGAGCACGGAGCCATCCTCACCAACGGGGACACGCTCCGGGTGCCTCTGCTCGACGATGCCGCTCCGGCCGGGACGCCGACGCCGACGCTGGCCGACTCCGAGCGCGAGCTGATCCTCCGGGCGCTCGAGGGCACGCACTGGCACGTCAAGGGGCCGAATGGCGCGGCCGCGGCGCTGGGGCTCAACCCCTCGACCCTCTACAGCCGCATGAAGAAGCTGGGTATCCGGCCGCCCGGGCCGGCGGAGGACGGGTCGGCCTGACCCCGTCCCGGCGGGGACGTGGTCACTCCCGCCGGCGCCTCCGCTCGAGCACCAGGCGGAGCACGCGTGCATCCTCCTGGTGACGGGGGTGGTCGATGCGCTCCTTGATCGCCAGCAGGTCCTCGATGGCGATCCAGCACGCACGCGCCCGTCCGTAGGTGCCCTCGACACGCCGGCGCCAGGCGTCTTCGAATGTGAGGGGCGCAGCCTCGCGCAGCAGGTCGATGCGGTTCGGGGCGACGCCGAGCTGGAGGATCTCGTCCTCGTGCGACAGGGTCAGCAGGAGGGGGCTCCCGAAGTCGGCCAGGGCTGCGTTCGCACGAGCGAGGTTGTCGGGCTCGGGGTCGAGCCAGATGTCGATGTCCTTCGTGAACCGGGGCTTCGCGTGATAGACGAAGGCGAGTCCGCCGACGATCAGGTGGCGAACGTCGTGGCGATGGAGCAGCTCCAGGAAGTCCTCGAAGTCCTGGATCGCGTCCACGTCAGTCGTGCCGGCGGTCCCGCCCGGCCGCCACGGCCTCGACGTCGCGGCGGATCGCAACCAGCGCGGAGAGCCGATCCTCGGGGCTCTGCGACTGCCAGAACTCGAGGTCCCAGGCCTCGGCGTCGGCGTGGCCCTTCGCCCGGTGGGCCACCATCCGCTCGCGTCGGAGGCGGCTGCGCGCCGCGATGGCCGCGCCGTCCTCGTCGGTTCCCATTGAAGCCATCTTAGTCGATTCCAGCTCACCGCTCATTGTGGGGAAGATCACCCGCGTGCCACGCAAGGGACGGGCTGGCGAGGAGGACCTCCGCTCCCGCAACCTCACCGCCTGGCACTACGGCGCCGGCCTCGCGTACGACATCACCGGGGGCGACGTGCGGCCGGTGGTCATCTTCGGGGCCGGCGGCGTCTCCGAAAGCGGGACGCGCGAGAGCTCGACCGACTTCGCCCTGCGCTTCGGGGCGGGCCTCAAGGTGCTCTTCGGCCGGGTCGGGGGGCGGGTCGACGTGGTGGACCACCTCGTGACCGGCCCTTTCTCACCGGCAAGGCCAAGCACGACATCCACGCCACGGCAGGCTTCCTGGTCCGCTTCTAGCCCTACAGTGTCTCGTCCTCGTCGAGCACGCCCTCGACCTTGAACCACCACTTCGGCTGGTAGCGCACGAAGACCGGCACCCCGGCCAGCGCTCCCTCGGTGCCGCAGGCGAGCACGAATCGCTCGGTGGTGCCCTTCGCGCGATTCCGGCTCTCGAACTCCAGGCGGACGAGCTTCTCGTACGTGCGACTCCCGTAGCGGGCCTGCTCGACCCGCTCCCACGACGTGACGACGAGGTCGTAGACTCCGGCGTTGAAGGTGTACTGCACCCCGCTCGGCCGGGGTCCCGCGCTTCCCGGAGCACGGCCCGCCGCAACTCCCGCCTGGACGAGGTCGGCCAGCGCGGACAGCAGGCCGGGGCGGGTGCCCGGGGGCAGCCGGCCCTCGCGGACGCGAGGCGTCGGCTTCGCGCTCTCGGCGAACCGCTGCAGGTCGGCGAGCTGTCGGAACGTGTAGTCCTCGGGCGAGAAGACCGTCGTCGCCTCCGCCCGCGCGACGCCGTGCTCGACGCGAGCGCGGTTCATCTTGAAGAAGTAACCGTCCTTGCCCGGGCCCAGGCTGGCCTTCGCCTGGTCCAGGCTGTCGTCCTCGGAGCGGTTCATGACTCCGAGCACCGTCGCGCCTGACGGGTCGGCGTCCTCGCGGGTCCAGCCCCAGCGGTTGATCCGGCGCGGGGCCCGGGCGGGGTCCGACCCGAGGAGCAGCTCGTAGCCCTTGCGCCCGTCGCCGTCCGCGCGCCACACGATGCGGGCGCCGCCCACGTTGCTTCTCCCGATCCAGAAAAGGAGCGGCCGGATCGCCGCCCCGAGGCGGTAGCGGTGCTCTCGCGTCACCGGGGCGGCGGGACGGCCGTCCGGAGTCGGCTCCGCGGCCGACACAGTCAGCGCTGCCGCGATGGACAGGACCAGTGGGGCGATCGCGCGCGCCGCCACCGCCGACGGGCCTGTCATCCCGAGTCACGACCCGCGTGAAACGCGGGTCGCGTTGAGCCATGACCCGTCATCCCGGGGAGCACCGTCCGAGTCGGGTCCGAGGCGTAGCCCAGAGCGTGGTTGCGGGCTCGGCACGCGAAGGGGATCCGCAATCTCGGCAGATCCCTCGGGACCCGTCCGAATGGAGTCCCTCGGGATGACACATTCATTGACAGGGCCTTCGATGGGACAGGGCCCGAGGGACAGGGCCTCGATGCATTTCGACCGCGGGGTCACCGGCGATGCAGGGCGCTTCGTCCATGGTGAGCCTCCTACTGCCTCTTCATCGGGGCCGGCGGCGTGCCCTTCCCCTGCTTGTAGCGCTCCCGCCACACCGGGCCGGTGAGCTCCTCGAGCTCCCGCCCGAACCGCTCGAGCCCCTCGTGGTACTCGGGGTCGGCGAGGGCGGCCCGCGCGTCCTCGTCGAGCGGCGCGGGCTCGTGCCGCCGCACGAGCTCCACGAAGTCCGCGTGGTGGTCGCGGATGATGCAGGGGGCGAGCCAGTTGCCGCAGTCGGGGCACGGCTCGTTCGCCTCGCGGTAGCCGTACTCGCGCTGCCAGCGGCGGATGTCGGCGAAGAAGGGGTGCGCCCACACCTCGTCGAGCGTGCCCCCTCGCGCGAACACCTCCCGCACGTTGACCGGCGAGTAGGGGAAGAAGACGCACGGGCTCACGTCGCCGTTCCAGTTGACGTGGAAGTAGCCGCCCGCGCGCCCCGCGGCGAGGCAGCCGTTCGTCGCGGTCGCCGAGTTCCAGAAGTCGGCGATGAAGATGTGCCGGTTGCGCACCAGCCACCACACCCGCTCGAAGAGCCGCAGCCGCTGCTCCGGCGTCATCATGAGGTCGAGGGTGAACGAGCGCCCGATCGGCATGTAGTGGAAGACGAAGGCGTAGCTCGCGCCGATGCCGTCGAAGAAGGTCTCGACCACCTCGTCGGAGAGGATCTCGTCCGCGTTCTCGCGGGTGGCGGTCAGGGAGACGCCGATGATGACGCCCTCCCGCCGCAGCCGCTCCATGGCGCGCGAGGACCTTGTCGAAGACGCCGTCGCCTCGCCTCGCGTCGGTGCGCTCCTTCATCCCCTCGATCGAGAGGGCGGGGCTGACGTTGCCGAGCCGGCCCATCCGCTTCGCGACCGCGTCGTCGATCAGCGTCCCGTTCGTGTACATCACGAAGAAGCAGTCCGGGAAGCGCTCGGCGAGGTCGAGCACGGAGCGGCCCCCGTCGCGCCACGCGAGCGGCTCGCCGCCGCTGATCACGAAGACGCGGGTGCCCCAGGTGTCGTGCGCCTCGCGCACCGTGCGCTCGAAGGTCGCCCAGTCGAGCTTCTCGCGGTGGGCGCCCGAGTTCGCGTAGCAGCCGACGCAGCGCAGGTTGCAGGCCTTGCCGGGGCTGATCACGAGGAAGTCGCCCGGCGTCTGGCCGTGGCGCGCGCGGAAGCGGTCCTTGGCGCTCGTCCCCCCGCGGTGCACGAAGACGCCGCTGTAGAGGTTGCGCAGCAACGCGCGCAGGGCCGGCGCGCCGAGCTGGCCGCGCGCGAGGCCTCGCTCGGCGGCCCCGAGCATCGCGAGGCCGAGCGCGATCTTGTCCTGCTCGACGGCCACGGGGTGCCGCAGCGCGGAGGCGGGCAGCTCGCCGCGGGCGCGGATGCCGGCCTCCATGTGCCGGGCGATGGCGCGGCGCACGGGGCCGATCCGGCCCAGGCGCAGGGTGCACCAGGTGAGCGCGTCGAAGGCCCCGTCCCGGGCGAGCGGGTGGCGGGCGTTCGGCGGTGCGGCCGGGGGAGGGTCTGAGCGCGCGGATTCGATCGCGGATGCCGGGAACTCCATTCATTCCCTCCGATTCATTGGCCAGGAATCGTCGTTACGGCTCATCATCGAGCGTCCCAGATTGAGCCCCTCCAATGTAAGACCAGCCGCCGGAACGTCGCCATGGATCGTTCGGCGGCCGGTCATGCAACATTTGGCCTGTCGCGGCAGCCAGATCGTTCGCCCGGCTGGTCGTTGCGGGTGTCGTAGAGCTCTCACATGTCGTCGAGGAGCGGCGGTCCCTTGGGCTTCCTGTTCGAGTGAACGGCGTGACCCGGGCGGGCTCTTCGCCGCCCCGTCATGTTTGCACGATCGGTGCCGGCTCGCCACCGGCCCGTGGACTCCCTGGCCAACCGTGATTCCGTGTGGGACTTCGAGCGGTTCTGCCGCGGTACTCCCAGCCTCTGGTAACGAGCAGGCGAAAGAGAAGGACGAACTGTCGTCCACGGGTCGACATGTCGTCCTTCCGCGCCGCCGCGCGATCCGTGGCAACCGTCGCGCGGCGACGCAGAGTCCTCGACGCGCCAATGACTTGAGTCGAGGCAACCGGGCCCTGGAGCGTCCGGCACGAATCGCGCAGTACCAGACGCACGGAGCCGCGAGGGTCAACTCACATGATCGTCGGAACGCTGCGGATCGTGCCGGCGCCGGATCGACGTGCCGAGGTGCTCGAGGTGTTCCGGGCGGTCCAGGGGCCCGTCCAGGCCCAGCCCGGTTGCACCGCCTGCCACATCTACGAGGAGCAGGGCCCGGACCAGGCCGTGGTCCTCGTCGAGAGGTGGGACTCCCAGGCGGCGCTCGAGTCGCACCTGCGCTCGGAGACGTATCGCCGGATTCTCGGCGCCATCGAGCTCTCGGGCGGTCCGCCGGAGGTCTGCTTCGACTACGTGTCCGCCACGGAAGGGATGGACTTGATCGAGCGGTCGCGCTCACCGGGAGGGACGACGCCTGGCCGGTGATCGCGGAATGGTCGCGGGCCGCTCGATTCCCGCGGCGGCGTCTGGGTCGGGCCAGTACGGGACAGGAGAACGATCATGAAGGTCATCATCGTGGGCGGAGTGGCGGGCGGGGCGTCGTGTGCGGCGCGCCTGCGCCGGCTGGACGAGAAGGCCGAGATCCTCATGGTGGAGCGCGGCCCTTACGTCTCGTACGCGAACTGCGGGCTCCCCTACCACGTCTCGGGTGTCATCCCGGAGGAGTCGAGCCTGCTCGTGGCGACGGAGCAGATGTTCCGGGCCGTGTTCGCGATCGACGCCCGGACGAGCTGCGAGGCGATCGCCATCGACCCGAAGAAGAAGACGGTGGACCTGCGCGACGTCAAGACCGGCCAGGTCACGACCGAGTCCTACGACAAGCTGGTCCTCTCGCCCGGCGCGGCCCCGATCCGGCCGCCGCTTCCCGGCATCGACCTTCCCGGGATCTTCTCGGTTCGGACCGTCCCCGACGCCCGGACCATCCGCGAGTGGCTGCATCGAGGCGAAGAGACGAAGACCGGGATGGACTCGTACACCGGCCACCAGGTCGTGACGAAGCCGAAGCGGGCGGTGGTGGTCGGCGGCGGGTTCATCGGCCTCGAGATGGTGGAGAACTTCGCCCACCTCGGGCTCGAGGTGACCCTCGTCGAGAAGCTGAACCAGGTCATGCCGCCGCTCGACCCGGAGATGTCGCGCCTCGTCGAGCGCTACCTCGTGAAGCACGGCGTGAATCTCCAGCTCGCCGACGGCGTCGCCGGGTTCCGGCAGGCCAAGGACGGCTCGCTCGAGGTGCTCACGGAGTCCGGCAAGGCCCACCCCGCGGACGTCGTGATCCTCGCGATCGGCGTGCGGCCGGAGACGGCGCTCGCCAAGGCGGCCGGGCTCGAGATCGGCCAGCGCGGGGGCATCCGCGTCGACGAGCACATGACGACGAGCGACCCGGACATCCTCGCCGTCGGCGACGCGGTCGAGGTGAAGGACTACGTCACCGGCCAGTGGACGCTCATCCCGCTCGCCGGCCCGGCCAACCGCCAGGGCCGCATCGCCGCCGACGTGATCGCCGGCCGCAAGTCGCGCTACCGCGGCACGCAGGGCACCTCGATCTGCAAGATCTTCGAGGGCGAGATCGGCCAGACCGGCCCCAGCGAGAAGGTCCTCCGGCAAGCGGGAGACACGGACTTCGAGAAGGTCTACCTCTACCAGAACTCGCACGCGGGCTACTACCCCGGCGCCAAGATGATGGCGATCAAGGTCCTCTTCCGGAAGAAGGACGGCCGCCTCCTCGGCGCGCAGCTTCTCTCCGAGGACGGGGTCGCCAAGCGGGTCGACGCCTTCGCGATGGCGATCCAGATGAAGGCGACCGTCTACGACCTCGAGGAGGCGGAGCTGTGCTACGCGCCTCCGTTCGGCAGCGCGAAGGATCCGGTCAACTTCGCGGGGATGGTCGCCGCGAACCTGCTCCGGGGCGACATGCCGATCGTCCACTGGGACGGCAACGGGAGGCGCTCTCCTGCTCGACGTGCGCAATCCCCAGGAGCTCGCCGTCGAGTCCGTCCCGGGGGCGCTCAACATCCCGCTGCCGCAGCTGCGTGGCCGCCTCGCCGAGCTGCCACGCGACCGCGAGATCCACGTCATCTGCCGCTCCGCGGTGCGCGCCTACTACGCGACGCGGATCCTGATCCAGAACGGCTTCAAGGCGCGGAACATCTCGGGCGGCATGCTCGCCCGGTCCCACCGCGCGGATGCCTGAGCGCGAGGCGAGTGAGCCATGGACGAGATCCTGGGCTTCCTGAAGCACTTCGTGGAGCAGCTCGTCGGCCGTGCGAGCGGGCCGCTGAACTTCCGTCTGGTGGTCATGCCCACGGTGGTCACCCTCCTCGCGCTGCGAGCCGACTGGAAGGACGCCAAGGAGGGACGGCCCGCCTTCCTCGGCGCGTTCATCACGGACCCGGTCGAGCGGCGGCGGCTCTTCCGCATCGGTGTGAAGGACGTCGGCCGGGTCTTCCTCATGGCGATCGTGCTCGACACCGCTTACCAGATCATGGTCTTCCGCTGGGTCTACCCCGGCCAGCTGCTGACCGTCGCGGTGGTGTGCGCCGTCGTGCCGTACGTCCTGGTCCGAGGGCCCATCACTCGCCTCGCGCGCATGGCCTATCGCAAGTGGTTCGGCCCGGCGCCCGCGCCGGCGGCTAAGGCGAACCCGCAGGCCGAAGCCCCGAAAGAGGGTTGATGCCATGAACTCGCTTCGCCGCTACCTGCCGATCCTGACCTGGGGCGCCGAGTACTCGCGCCAGACGGCCACCAACGACCTGATCGTGGCGGTGATCGTCACGGTCATGCTGATCCCGCAGTCGCTCGCCTACGCGCTGCTGGCGGGGCTGCCGGTGCAGGTCGGTCTGTTCGCCTCGATGGCGCCGCTCGTGCTCTACGCGGTCTTCGGCACCTCGCGCACCCTGGCGGTCGGGCCGGTGGCGGTGGCGAGCCTGATGACCGCCGCCGCCATCAGCCCGCTCGCGTCCCAGGGCACGCCGGAGTACCTCGGAGCGGCCATCGCGCTCGCGCTCGTCTCGGGGCTGATGCTCGTCGCCATGGGGCTGCTGCGGCTGGGGTTCCTCGCGAACTTCCTCAGCCACCCGGTCGTCTCGGGAT
Organism: uncultured Acidobacteriota bacterium; assembly: GCA_963697835.1. Classification (GTDB taxonomy): domain Bacteria; phylum Acidobacteriota; class Vicinamibacteria; order Fen-336; family Fen-336; genus DATBSL01. Next base: position 543,442 of record CAVOPG010000008.1, read on the forward strand.
TCATCACGGCCTCGGGCCTCCAGATCGCGGCCGGCCAGCTCGGCACCTGTCCTCGGCGTCCACGCGGAGGGCGAGACCTTCGTCGAGATCGTCAAGTCCCTGGTGCCCAACCTCGTCCACGTCAACCCCGCCACGGCCGCCATCGGCCTCGGGTCGCTGGCGTTCCTCTTCTGGGCGCGCGGCAGCCTCAAGCCCCTGCTGCTCCGGGCCGGCCTCGGCGAGAAGACCGCGGGCACGATCGCGAAGATCGGCCCCGCCGTGGCCCTCGTCGTGTCCACCCTCGCCGTCTGGGGCATCGGGCTGGACCAGCAGGGCGTCAAGATCGTCGGCGAGGTGCCCAAGGGCCTGCCCCGCCTCTCCCTGCCGCCGCTCGACCTGGCGCTCTGGACGAAGCTCCTCGTGCCCGCGCTCCTGATCTCGATCATCGGCTACGTGGAGTCGATCTCGGTCGCCCTCACCCTCGCGGCCAAGCGCCGGCAGCGCGTCGACCCCGACCAGGAGCTGATCGCGCTCGGCGCTTCGAACGTCGGCGCGGCCCTCTCGGGCGGCTTCCCGGTCACCGGCGGCCTGGCGCGGTCGGTGGTGAACTTCGAGGCCGGCGCCGAGACCCCCGCGGCCGGGGCGTTCACGGCGGTCGGCATCGCGCTCGTCACGCTGTTCCTCACGCCGCTGCTCTTCTTCCTGCCCGAAGGCGACCCTGGCCGCGACCATCGTCGTCGCCGTCCTCGCCCTGGTGGACATGGGCGCCCTCAAGCGCACGTGGGACTACTCGAAGGCCGACTTCGCGGCCATGGCGGCCACGATCCTCGTGACGCTCGTGGAGGGCGTCGAGGCGGGCCTCCTGGTCGGCGTGGGGCTGTCGATCTTCCTGCACCTCTACGCCACGTCGCGGCCGCACATCGCGGTGGTGGGCCAGATCCCGGGCACGACGAGCTTCCGCAACGTCGCGCGCCACGCGGTCGTGACCGACTCGGAGATCCTCTCGCTCCGGATCGACGAGAGCCTCTACTTCCCGAACGCTCGCTACATCGAGGACCGGATCAACGAGGCGGTCGCGGCCAGCCCGTCGATCCGCCACGTCGATCCTCGAGTGCCCCGCGGTGAACGCGATCGACACCTCGGCGCTCGAGAGCCTCGAGGCGATCAACCACCGGCTGAAGGACGGCGGGATCACGCTGCACCTGTCCGAGGTGAAGGGCCCGGTGATGGACCGGCTGAAGCGCTCGCACTTCCTGCACGAGCTCACCGGCAAGGTCCACCTCAGCCAGTTCGAGGCCGTGGCCAGCATCAACCCCGACCTGGCGCGCCGCACGCGAGAGGCCGAGAGAGCGCCGGGCACGGGAGCGAAGGCATGAGGGCGATCACCGTCGAACCCGGCAAGCCCGGGACGGCCAACCTCGAAGAGATGCCCGAGCCCGACGTCCGCGAAGGCTCGGTCCTCGTGGAAGCCGTTGCCGTGGGCGTCTGCGGGACCGACGTCGAGATCGCGGAAGGCAAGTACGGCTGGGCTCCCCCGCGACACACGCGGCTCGTGCTCGGCCACGAGTCACTCGGGCGCGTGATCGACCCGGGCCCGAGCAGCGGGGTCAAGAAGGGCGACCTCGTGGTCGGCATCGTCTCACGGGGGTCGGCGGGGGCGGGCTGTCCGGCTACGCCGTGGCCGACACCGCGGCGAAGGTGGTGCTGAAGAACAACGTGCTGGTGGGCAGCGTGAATGCGAACAAGCGCCACTGGTACAAGGCGGCCCAGGCCCTGGCCGAGGCGGATCGCGCGTGGCTCGGCCGCCTGATCACGCGCCGCGAGAAGCCGGAGGACTTCGGAAAGGCGCTCACGAGGACGCCCGACGACATCAAGGTCGTCCTCCAGTTCTCGGAGATACAGGAAAGGAACTGACATGCCGACAACGATCGTGCAAGGGAAGAAGCTCACCAGCGTGGATCTGCGCTGGGACGAGGTGTACTACACGAACTGCCCGCTGGTCTCCGCCAGCAACGTCGACCAGGAGCTCGGCTGGACCAAGGAGGAGTACAAGAAGATCGGCGTGAGCTACCTGTACCTCCGTTCCCGCAAGGAGAACGACTGGTACCCGCACTACGTCCACAACCTGGACAACCTCATCCGCTTCGGTGGCCTGTTCCCGCCGATCCACGTCATGGCCGACATCCGCCGCACGCGGCTCCTGGGCGTGACGCACGCGCCGCGCGAGGGCGGCGTGATGATGGTGCGCTCCCGGGACGACATCTACCGGATGGCCGACCTGAAGGGCAAGAAGATCGGCCTCTCGCGCAGCCAGAACACCGTCAAGACCGACTGGTGGGGCATCCAGGAGGAGCAGGGCATCGAGCTGATGCTCCGGATGAACGGCATGACCCGCAAGGACGTCCAGATCGTCGAGTTCCCCTACCCGGACGACTGGTACGACAAGCCCGAGATGATGGGCCCGCTGATGGAGAACCCCTCCGAGCTGTGGCTCCGGCGCGACCACAAGCACGACCTGGCCTTCCGCCCGCTCGAGACGGCGCTCGAGAAGGGTGCCATCGACGCGATGTACATGCAGACGGGGCCGCTGTCGCAGCTGTCGGAGGCCACCGGCAAGTTCAAGTCCATCGAGGACCTGAGCCGCTACCCGGACTGGACGCTCCAGGTGGCCAACATCCCGGCCGCGATCACCTGCTCGGACGTGATGGCCGAGAAGCACCCCGAGCTGGCCGTCGCGTTCCTGAAGGGGATGATCAAGGTGGGCCGCTGGGCCAACGAGCACAAGCGCGCCGCCGCGGCGATCCTCGACAAGCAGACCTTCTACCGGGACGTCGAGGCCACGTACGAGGGCATCCGGCTCATCGACATGGTCCCCAACCTGTCGCCGCAGAACCTGGTGTCCGTGGAGATCGGCAAGGACTTCATGCTGAGCCACAAGTACATCAAGAACGACTTCGACGTGCAGAAGTGGGCCGCGCCGGAGTTCCTCGAGCAGGCCGCCCGGGCTCTGCTGGAGGAGGAGTGGAAGAAGCGGACCACGTCCAAGCTTCCTGAGGCGGCGGCGCCGCTGGCCTCCGGGAGCCGGCTCGGGTAGTTGGGCTCGGCGAGCTGCCGCACACCGGATGGACCGGCGGGCTTCGCCGCGACCCGCAGCGAGCCCGCCGGATGACGTGCCGTCCTTCGAAAGGGGAAGTGATGACTGGACAGACTGGCGGATCCGTACTCGCCGTGGCGGTGCTGGCGGTCGCGGCGGGAACGGCGGCCGGCGCCCAGGAGCTGCTACAGCAGAAGCTCGCGGCGGCGAAGGAGAACGCCGCGCAGAACCAGCAGGCGCTCCGCGCGTACGGCTGGATCGAGAAGGTGGAGCTCAGCCTCAAGGGCGAGGTCAAGAGCACCGCCGTCAACTCCTGCCGCTACGGCGCCGACGGCAAGGTGCAGAAGACAGCGGTCGTGGAGCCGCCCCCGCCCGAGAAGAAGCGGGGCCTCCGGGGCAAGGCCATCGCGAAGAAGACGGGCGAGATGAAGGCGGAGCTCGAGGCGGCCGTAGCGCTCGTCCACCAGTACGTGCCGCCCGACCCGGGAAAGATGCAGGTGGTGATCAACGCCGGCACGGCGTCGCTGGCCCAGGCCGGGCCGGGTGTCCTGGTGCTGAAGTTCGGCGGGTACGAGAAGCAGGGCGACGCGCTGAGCCTGACCTTCGACTCGGCCGTGAAGGCGCTGCGGCAGATCGACGTCGCCACCTATCTCGACAGCCCGGAGAGCCCGGTGACCCTTCGCGTCGCCCTTCAGTCGCTGCCGGACGGGCCGCGCTGCCCGGGCAGCGTCGTGCTCGGCATGCCGGCCAGCAAGATCGAGGTGCGCATCACGAACAGCAGCTACCAGAAGCTCGCGCCGTAGCACGGCACCGCGAGAAGGTAGACTCGAAAGAGGCGCCCCACTCAACCGAGGGGCAGGAGGTCATCGTGAAGCGAGGAGTTCTCCTGTGGGCTGCCGTCGCGGTCGTCGCGGCCGGCGCGTCGACGCCGGCGGCCGCCCAGGCCCCGAGCGACAAGTGGGACGTCGTGGTGGAGCCCTACTTCATGGGAGCCGCGATGGGCGGCACGACGGCGGTTCGGGGCCGGGACGTCGACGTCGACGTGTCCGCGTCCGACATCTTTTCGAACCTCCAGTTCGGGGCGATGGGGCTCGTGGTCGCCCGGAAGGGCAACTGGGGCTTCGGGGCGGACGCGATCTGGATGGCGCTCGGCACCACGGTGCGCAACACGAACGTCGACTTCAACCAGGGAGCGTTCGCCTTCTACGGGCTGCGCCGGCTGGGCGCCGCCGCCGACCTCACGGTCGGGATGCGTGTGAACACGCTGCAGGGGAACCTGGAGTTCAAGACGCTCGGCGTCGAGGTGGACCAGGACAAGACCTGGGTCGATCCGCTCGTGGGCCTCACCCTGCGCACGCCCGGGGAACACCGCGTGCAGGCGCGGGTCTACTCTGAGATCGGCGGCTTCGGGGCGGGCTCCGACTTCACGTGGCAGATCTTCCCGACCGTCGGGTTCAAGTTCACGGACCGCTTCTCGCTGGAAGTCGGGTACCGCTGGATCGACATGGACTACGAGACGGGAGAGGGAAACGACCGGTTCGCCTACGACGTGCTGACCCAGGGGCCCGTCGGCGGGCTGGCCATCCGGTTCTGAGCGGCAGCCGCTTCGGGCCACGACACCCGGGAGTTCTGGCCCGAGGCTCGCACCGCAGGCGGAGCTAGACTGGACGCGCCGGGCGACGCGGTGTTGCCACGAGCTTCGAGGGGACGTCACTACGTGACGGGATGCCCGCCGTCGGCCTGCGCCAGACCGCGCGTGCTCGCGCTCGTCTGCGCGTGTTTGGCCCTCGGGGGCACCGCGTCTGCCGAGGATCCCTGGGAGTTCTGGCCCGAGGCCCAGCTGTTCGTCGGGCTCCACCCGAGGACGCGGGTGTTCCTGAACGCTGCCTACGCCAAGGGGAAGGAATCCGACGAGAGGTCTCTCGACGCGGCGGCCTACCTCGACATCTCGCTCTTGCCGGTGGGGCCGCGTCGGCGACGTTCTCTGCGGACCGAGGACTGGCAGCGCGGCCGCTACTTCTGGGCGCGAGTCGGGTACGACCGCATCTCCAAGGCCACGGAGGGCGAAAGCAGCCTGTCCGTGGCGGAGGACCGGGGGATCCTCTCGCTCTGGGGCAAGTTCCCGTTGCCCGCGAGCGTCTGGCTGGAGGGCCGCGCGAGGGCTGACCTGCGCTGGATCGGCGACGAGTACTCGACCCGTTACCGCCTGCGGCTCGAGGGCACGCGCGAGTTCGTCGTGCTCGATCACGCCGTCGTTCCCTACCTCAACGTCGAGTGGTTCTACGACACGCGCTACGACGGCTGGGCCAGGAGGCTGTACCAGGGGGGCGCCGAGGTCACAGTGAGCCGGCACTTCCGGTTCGAGCTCAACCTGAGCCAACAAACGGACAGTCTCCCGAGCGTGTCGCGCCTGAACGCGTTCGCGCTCGTGGTCAAGGGCTACTATTGACGCGTCGGGTCCTCAGCGGTCACAGAGGAGGAATCGTGTGAACGCAACGGCCGCACGCGGACTTGATCGTCGCCGCGAACGAGCGGTGGCGATCCTCGTGACGGCGTTGGCCCTGGCGGCCCGCGGCGCGGCACAGGAGCGCGCGCCGGAGCAGGCGGAGGAGCCAGTGCAGGTCGCGGCCCCGGAGCAGCAGAGCGTGAGCCCGGCCGAGCCGACGAAGGACCTGTTCGACCTGCTGCGCGAGCTGCGCCACAAGCCGCCGCCGCCCCCGCCGGGACCGGAGGACTACAAGAAGTGGATGGTCGCCGCGGCGCCGGTACTGACTTACGGCCCGACCAGCGGCTTCGGGATCGGCGCCGCGGGAAACATGGCCTTCTACCGGGGCTTCCCCGAAACGACACGGATCTCCTCGATCGTCGCGAGCGTGACGGCCACGACCAGGGAGCAGGTGCTCGTCAACGCGAAGATCAGCTCGTCGGCGCTCGACGACCGCCGGCGCTTCGAGGGCGACAACCGCCTGTACTGGACGTCTCAGAAGACCTACGGGCTCGGCACCGACACGGCGGAGGGCGCCGCGGTCGACCAGAAGTACGACTACTTCCGGTTCTACGAGACGATGTACCAGCAGGTCGCGCGCCGCACCTACCTCGGCGCCGGGCTCCTCTACAGCAATCACCGGGACGTCCGTCCGGGCGACGACGAGGCGGAGGCGGCGTGGCCCTCCTCACCGTACCTCCTGTACTCGGAGAAGCACGGGTTCGACCCGGAGTCGCAGACCTCGGCCGGCGTCAGCCTCAGCGCGCTCGTCGACAGCCGCGACGGGCCGATCAACCCGAGCCGGGGCTGGTACGCCAACCTCACCTACCGAGCCTTCTTCCAAGGCTTCCTGGGAGGGGATTCCGCCTGGCAGCAGGTCAGCTACGACGGCAGGACCTACCTCCGGCTGACCCGGGACGCGCGCCACAGGCTGGCGTTCTGGCTGTCGGGGGACTTCGTGATCGCGGGCACGGCGCCCTATCTCGACCTCCCGGCGACCGGCCTGGACACGTACGGCCGTGCCGGCCGGGGTTACCCGCAGGGCCGCTTCCGCGGCGAGAGCCTCGTGTACGGCGAGGCGGAGTACCGCTGGACGGCCACGCGGAACGGTCTCTTCGGGATGGTGGCGTTCCTCAACACCGAGACGTTCGGCAGCGACGAGACCGGGGAGAAGCTGTTCGACTCGTTCGCGACGGGCGCCGGGCTCGGGTTCCGCCTGATGCTGAACAAGCGCTCGCAGACCAACCTCTGCCTCGACATCGGCTGGGGCAAGGACGGCTCGAACGCCGTGTACTTCGCCGTCCAGGAGGCCTTCTGAGAGAGAGACGTCGCGGGCGTTGCGTGGCTCCTGCGGTGCGAGTAGTGTTGCTCCTCGTTCGGCGCGCTAGCACGAGAGGGCAGCATGACTACGGGTCGCGGCAACGGGGGCTTCATGGATGGACGACGCGGGCATACCGCCAGCTGTCTTCTCGCCGCCAGCCTGCTCGCCGGCGCGGCCACGGCCTCGATCGAGGAGCCACCGCCGCCCGCGAGCACGCCCCGGGCGGCGACAGTGAAGGTCGTGGCCGGGAAGCAGTTCGACCGGGGCGGCAAGTGGCGCTACTGGTTCGGGGAGGGCTATCGCAAGGCCTGGACGACACCGGTCGAGCTCCCGGTGCTCGACCTCTCGACCGAGAAAGGCGGCCTCACGCCGCTGCGCCAGGTCGGCGGGTTCCAGACCGAGGGCCTGGCCATGAAGGCCGCGAACGGCCGCGGGTACACGTTCCGCAAGCTCGAGAAGCACCCCGAGCGCCTGCTGCCGAAGGAGTGGCAGGACAGCGAGCTCAAGGCGATCGCCGTCGACCAGACCGCGGCGGCCCACCCCGCGGCCACGGCGATCGTGGGCTCGCTCGCGCAGTCGGTGGGGATCCTGTTCTACGACTCCCGGCTCGCGGTGATGCCGGACGACCCGGCGCTCGGCGAGTTCCGCAAGACGTTCGGCGGCACGGTGGGCACGTTCGACGAGTACATCGGGCCCGGGCAGGACAGCATCACCGAGGTCGTCTCCTCCTTAGACCTGTGGCGGAAGTGGCGGGAAGGCGGCCCGGGGAACCGTGCCGACAGCCGCGCGTTTCTCGAGGCGCGGCTCTTCGACCTGGTGGTCGGGAACTGGGACCGACACCACGGCCAGTGGCGCTGGGCCCGCATCCAGGGCCGGCCCCTCTGGGAGCCGCTGCCCGAGGACGCCGACCAGGCGTTCACCCGCTACGAGGGCAAGGCGATGGGCGCGGTCCGCAGCGTGGTGCCGCGCTTCATGCGCTACTCGGGCGAGTACCCGAAGCGGATCGAGGGGCTCACCACGAACAACTACGACGTCACTCGCTGGCTGCTCGCCGACGTCGAGTGGCCGGTGTTCGAGGAGGTCGCCCGCGAGCTCACGGCCCGGATGACGGACGCGGCGATCGACGAGGCCATGCACCGGATGCCGCCCGAGTGGTACGCGATCGACGGCGCGTCGATGACGAAGGACCTGCGCCAGCGGCGCGACGGCATCGTCGGGTATGCCCGGAAGTTCTACCTCCACCTCGCCGACCGCGTCGACGTGCGGGGCACGGACCGGGCCGACCTGGCCGCCGTGCAGCACGAAGGCGACGGCTCCCTGCAGCTGACGCTCTCGCCTCTCGGCGGCGACGGCGCCGCGGGCGCCCCGTACTACACGCGCCGCTTCTCGCCGGAGGAGACCCGGGAGATCCGCCTGTACCTGCTCGGCGGCAACGACCGCGTGGTCGCGAGCGGCCCGCGCAAGGGCGGCATCCGCGTGCGCGTGCTCGGCGACGGCGGCAACGACACCGTGGACGACTCGCAGAGCGGCGGGCTCGACGTCGAGGACGGCCGCGGCGACAACGTCGTCCGGCGCGGGCCGGGGACGACGGTCAACGACAGCGAATGGAAGAACCCGGCGCCCGACAAGGACCGCCCCTGGCTCGAGCCACGCAACTATGGCCACTGGACCGTGCCCATGATCCAGGTGTACTGGCAGCCGAACCAGGCGTTCATGTTCGGCGGCGGTGTCACGCGCACGTCGTGGGGCTTCCGCAAGTACCCGTGGGCCAACATGCAGGCCTTCACGCTCCTGTACTCGACCGGCTACAACAATGTCCGGGCGAGCTACGGCGGCCAGTGGAGGCTCAGCGACACGGCCCTGCTCGGCTCGGTGGACGCCCGCTTCTCCGGGATCGAGAACCGGAACTTCTACGGCTTCGGGAACGAGACGCCCGACGTTCCGGACAAGGCCCTGCACATGACCGACACCAACGAGTACTCGGTCTTCCCCGCGCTTCGCTTCCACCCGAGCAAGGCCTTCGAGCTGCACGTTGGGGCGGAGGCGAAAGTCATCCAGACGAAGGGCGACAACCTCGTCGAGCAGGAGCAGGTGTACGGGGCCGGCACGTTCGGCGAGGCGGCCGTGCGGGCGGGGTTCGAGCTCGACTCGCGGGGCCGCAGCGTGGGCATGACCGAGCTGCGCGGGATGGCCGCGCCCGACGCCACCGCCGCCGCGCTGGCGCCGCCGGTCACCGGCGTGCGGGTCCTGGCCGAAGGCTTCTTCGTCCCGAAGGGCTGGGACGCGACCGAGAGCTTCGGCGGCGTGGAGGGCAGCGTCGCGGGCTACCTCGGCAACCAGCGGCTCGCGCTCGCCACGCGCGTCGGCGGACGCACGCTGTGGGGCAAGTACCCCTGGTTCGAGTCGGCGAGCATCTCGGGCGAGTACCACGACGTCCGCGGCTACTACAACGGCCGGTACCGCGGCGACTCGTCGCTCTACGGCAACGCCGAGCTGCGCTGGTGGATCGGCAGGCGCAAGGGAGCCGTGCTCCCGCTGCGCTGGGGCCTCACCACCTTCTGCGAGTCGGGCCGCGTCTGGTACGCGGACCAGGGCTCGAAGAAGTGGCACACCGGCTTCGGCGTCGGCCTGATCCTGCAGGCGATCGGCACGCCGATGGCCCTCTCCGGCTCGATGGCGCACGGCACCGAGGGCATCCGCTTCTACGTCGGGGGCGGCTACTCGTTCTGACGCTCCGGTGGTCGGAGACCCGAACGGACCTTTCGATCGGCTCGAATCGCCGCGGAGGCGCCGAAGGACGCGAAACTGGTGGTGAGCGTGGGGCGCTCGAACACCTCCTCGGCATGCCCCACGTGACCGTGGAGCGATGGGAGGCGGTGAAGGATGCCGTCGACCTCCACCGCCGCGGGCTGGACTTCGCGGATGGGCTGCACTGTGCGTGCAGCCGTGGCTGCGAGCGGTTCGTGACCTTCGACGATCGCCGGCGGAGGCCCCGCGCGCGGCGCCTCCGCCTGGCGCGGGAGATCGTCCTCGCGCGATAGCCGGCCGGCCGCCGTCCTGCTGGCTACGCGCGTTCGAACGGATGGTTGCCCAGGACCGGCCGGTTGATCCGATGCGCTCGCGCCACCGCGCCGTTCAGGAACTGCAGGGGCAGGTGCAGCCGCGTCCCCCAGTCCGCCTCGCTGTGGCCGGCCATGGGGAAGCACAGGTGCAGCAGGTTGCGCCCGTACTCCCAGCCGCGTGAGACGAGGGCCATGGCCATCCCCACGGTGACCTCGTAGTTGTCGCCCGGCCAGCCGCTGTCGAGGTAGAAGCCCACGTCCCGGAAGGGCTCCGCGAAGACGCGGTCGATGAGATCGTCCCGGTGGGAGAAGGTGCTGGACATGCACACGGCGGCGCCGAAGACGTCGGGGTGCTGCCAGACCGTGTAGAAGGACACGACGCCGCCGAGGGACGAGCCCCAGACCGAGCGGTAGCGGCGGTGCGGTTCGGCACGGATCCCCCGGCGCTCGACTTCAGGTACGACCTCCTCGACCAGCGAGCGGGCGTACGGCTCGTAGCCCGGCTTCGTGTACTCCGTCATTCGATCGGCCGAGTAGAGACCCAGGATGAGGAAGTCCTCGACGGCGTTCATGGCCCGCAGGACGTCCCCGGTCTCGTTGACCTGCCAGTCGTGCCCGAGAAAGGCTTCCTCAGGGAAGAAGAGATTCTGCCCGTCGTGCATGTAGGCGACCGGGAAGCGGCTGAGGGTGTTCTCGTCGTACCCGGGCGGCAGGTAGCCGCGGATCCTGTGGTCGCGCCCGAGGATCCTCGACGGGAGGTCGATCAGGGCGGTGGAACCCTACTGTACAGTGGTATCCCCCGGCGAGCGGCGCGGCCGCCGGAAGGTGCCGGGCCGGAATCGCGCCGGCATCAATCGAGCAAGGCAACGGTGGCGTGCACCCCGGGAGAGCGCGGTACGGGTCGGTGCGGCACCGGCGTGCCCCCATCTAGGAGGTCGGACCCCATGGGAGTCTCAAGAGCCGTTGGCGGCGGCCTGCTGGTCGCCAGCCTCCTGGTTGCACCCGTGGTCGCCCAGTCGTCTCCCGGCACCCGGAATGGCCTGCCCGATCGCTTCGACGTCGGCCGCCCCGTGGGCCTCGGCCCCCAGTACAAGTACACTTACAGCTACGAACGCGGGATCATGGTCAGCGTCGACCGGGGGCCGTTCCTGTGCTCCAGAACGGCCCTCATCGTGACCGATCAATGAGCTGCATCAGCCACCCGGGCCGAGGCTGGCCCCGGCACGGATCCGGCAGGCTCGACGTGAGGCGCAACCGGGCTTGACGCCCGAACGAGAGGGAAGCTCCATGGCAGGCAAGAAGACGGTCGACACGGGCATCGTGGACACCACCGAGCAGAAGCGGCTGAACGAGGCCCGCGAGGCGGGGATCCCCTGGAAGAAGTGGGGGCCCTACCTCAGCGAGCGGCAGTGGGGGACGGTCCGCGAGGACTACAGCGCGGACGGCAACGCCTGGGACTACTTCTCGCACGACCAGTCCCGCTCCCGGGCCTACCGGTGGGGCGAGGACGGCCTCGGCGGGATCTCCGACGACAAGCAGCGCCTGTGCTTCGCCCTCGCCCTCTGGAACGAGCGGGACCCCATCCTCAAGGAGCGCGCGTTCGGCCTCACCAACAGCGAGGGGAACCACGGCGAGGACGTGAAGGAGTACTACTTCTACGTCGACTCGACGCCGACCCACTCGTACATGAAGTACCTCTACAAGTACCCGCAGCGCGAGTTCCCCTACCGGGACCTCGCTCGAGACGAACCGGAGGCGCACGAAGGAGGAGCTCGAGTACGAGCTCCTCGACACGGGGGTCTTCGACGACGACCGGTACTTCGACGTCTTCCTCGAGTACGCCAAGGAGGGGCCGGAGGACATCCTGATCAAGGTGTCGGTCCACAACCGCGGCAAGGAGGCGGCCCGGCTGCACCTCCTCCCGACGCTGTGGTTCCGGAACACCTGGTCGTGGGGAGACGAGGGAGAGAAGCCGGTCCTCCGCGAGAAGGGCGGGGCGATCGTGGCCTCGCACCCCGAGCTGGGCGAGTACACGCTCTCCTGCGGCGGCAAGCCGGAGCTCCTGTTCACGGAGAACGAGACGAACGCCGAGAGGCTCTGGGGCCAGCCGAACCCGACGCCGTACGTGAAGGACGCGTTCCACCGGTACGTGATCGGCGGGGAGCGGGACGCGGTGAACCCCGGGAAGACCGGGACGAAGGCCGCGGCGCGCTACGTCCTCGAGGTGCCGGCGGGCGGCAGTCGAGTTCGTCCAGCTCCGCCTGGCCAAGGGGGCGGCCGACCCAGAAGTTCGGAGCGGCGTTCGAGGAGGCGTTCCGCCAGCGGATCCTCGACGCCGACGAGTTCTACGACCGGATCACGCCCCGCTCGCTCGGCGAGGACGAGCGCCGGGTCCACCGCCAGGCGCTCGCGGGGATGCTCTGGACGAAGCAGTACTACTACTTCGACCTGGACCGGTGGCTGAAGGAGCACCAGGCGCACCCGCTCCTCGGCGGCGCGGGCCGCGGCGTCCGCAACGCCGAGTGGTTCCACATGCTGAACGGCGACGTCATCTCCATGCCCGACAAGTGGGAGTACCCCTGGTACGCGGCCTGGGACCTGGCCTTCCACACGATCGCGCTGTCGCTCGTGGACTTCGACTTCGCCAAGGAGCAGCTCCTCCTGATGCTCCGCAGCCTCTACAGCCACCCCAACGGGCAGATGCCGGCGTACGAGTGGAACTTCAGCGACGTGAACCCGCCGGTGCACGCCTGGGCGACGCTCTTCCTCTACAAGATGGAGAAGAACCTGGGCCGGGAGGACATCAAGTTCCTGGAGCGCTCGTTCCAGGGCCTGATGCTCAACTTCAACTGGTGGGTGAACCGGAAGGACCCGCAGGGACGGAACGTCTTCGCCGGCGGGTTCCTCGGCCTCGACAACATCGGCGTCTTCGACCGCAGCGCCCCGCTGCCCACCGGCGGGTCGCTCGAGCAGGCGGACGGAACGGCCTGGATGGCCTTCTACAGCCAGAACATGCTGGAGATGGCCCTCGTCCTCGCCGACCACGACCCGGTCTACGAGGAGATCGCCTTCAAGTTCCTCGAGAACTTCATCTGGATCTCCTACGCCATGGACAAGGTCGGCGAGCACCGGGACGACATGTGGGACGAGGAGGACGGCTTCTACTACGACGTCCTCCGGCTGCCGGACGGCGAGGCGTTCCGGCTGAAGGTCCGCTCGATGGTCGGGCTCCTGCCGCTCTGCGCGAGCACCATGTTCGAGGAGGACACGCTGACGCGCCACCCGAAGCTGATGGAGCTGATCGCGCTCTTCAAGAAGCGCCACCCCGAGGTGCTCGCCCACGTGGCTCCGACCGTCGACGGGTTCATCGGCCACGCCGGACGCCGGCTCCTCTCGCCCCTCACCCGGACGAAGCTCGAGCGCATCCTCGGCTACCTCCTCGACGAGAACGAGTTCCTCTCTCCCTACGGCATCCGCGCGCTCTCGCGCCACCACCGCGAGCACCCGTTCGTCTTCCGGCCTGGCGGGCCAGGAGTATCGCGTCGAGTACCTCCCCGGCGACTCCGACAGCGGGATGTTCGGGGGGAACTCGAACTGGCGGGGGCCGATCTGGATGCCGGTCAACGCCCTGATCGTCCGGGGCCTCCTGAACCTCTACGGCTTCTACGGCGACGACTTCAAGGTCGAGTGCCCGACCGGCTCCGGGAACCGAATGACGCTCTTCGAGGTCGCGAGGGAGATCTCGCGGCGCCTCTCGAGCATCTTCCTGCGCGACGCGAGCGGCCGCCGGCCGGTCTACGGCGGACAGGCGAAGTTCCAGGACGACCCGCACTGGCGCGACCTCGTCCTCTTCTACGAGTACTTCCACGGCGACAACGGGGCCGGCATCGGGGCCAGCCACCAGACCGGCTGGACCGGCCTCGTCGCGCGCCTCCTCGACCTCTTCGGACGCGTGACGGCCCAGGACGCGCTGGAGACGCCCAAGGAGAAGCTCGAGGCCCGCGTGGTCCGGCAGCAGGTCGGTGGCGACGACGTGAGCTGACGCATCCAGGCACGGGGGGAGCCATGTCCACACCTCGGTATCCCGCGCTCTTCCAGGTCAACACGCGGGTCCGGCTCTCGGAGCTCGCGGCCGCGCTGGGGCGAAAGGCGACGCTCGACGACATCCCCGACGCGGAGCTCGACCGGCTGGCCGCGGACGGGTTCGACCTCGTCTGGTTCCTCGGCGTCTGGCAGACCGGCGAGGCGGCCCGGCGCGTCTCGCGGTCGAAGCCCGAGTGGCTCGCCGAGTACCACCGCGTCCTCCCCGACTTTCGCGAGGCAGACGTCTGCGGCTCCTGCTTCGCGGTCCGGGACTACCGGGTCCACGAGGACTTCGGCGGAGACGAGGCGCTCGCCCGGCTCCGCTGGCGCCTCCAGCGCCGGGGCCTGCGCCTCATCCTCGACTTCGTCCCGAACCACATGGCGCCGGACCACCCCTGGGTGACCGAGCACCCGGACTTCTTCGTGTCGGGGACGGAGGAGCAGCTCGCCGCGCAGCCCCAGAACTACTGCCGCGTCGAGACGGGCCACGGCGCGCGCATCCTGGCTTACGGGCGCGACCCCTACTTCGACGGCTGGCCGGACACGCTCCAGCTGAACTACGGCAACCCGGCCCTGCAGAGAGGCGATGCTGGGCGAGCTCAGGCGCATCGCGCGCCAGTGCGACGGCGTCCGCTGCGACATGGCGATGCTCGTCCTGCCGGAGGTCTTCGAGAGGACCTGGGGGATCTCCGCCGCCCCGTTCTGGCCCCGGGCGACGGAGGCCGTCCGCGGCCAAGGTCCCGGGCTTCCTCTTCCTCGCCGAGGTCTACTGGGACCTCGAGTGGACCCTCCAGCAGCAGGGCTTCGACTACACCTACGACAAGCGGCTCTACGACCGCCTGGAAGAGGGCCACGCCCGCCCGGTCCGCGAGCACCTCTTCGCGGGCCTCGACTTCCAGGACCACCTGGCCCGCTTCCTCGAGAACCACGACGAGCCGCGGGCCGCCGCCACGTTCGCTCCCGAGGTGCACCGGGCCGCCGCCATCCTCACCTTCCTCACGCCGGGCCTCCGCTTCTTCCACCAGGGCCAGCGGGAGGGGAAGCGGGTGCGCATCCCCGTCCACCTCGGCCGCGGGCCGGTCGAGGCCGCCGAACCCGGGATCGCCGCGTTCTACGACGGCCTCCTGGAGTGCCTGAAGGACCCGGCCTTCCGCGACGGCGACTGGCAGCTCCTCGAGTGCCGTCCCGCCTGGGACGGGAACGAGACGCTGGGACGCCTTCGTGGCCTTCTCCTGGACCGGCCCGGGCGAAAGGCGCCGCCTCGTCGCCGTCAACTACGCCGATCACCAGAGCCAGTGCTACGTCGCGATGCCGTGGCGCGACCTCGACGGGCGGACGTGGCGCCTCCAGGACCTCACGGGGCCCGCCGTCTACGACCGCCCGGGAGGCGACCTGACGTGGCAGGGGCTCTACCTCGACATGCCCGCGTGGGGCTACCACGTCTTCGCCGTCTCGCCCGCGGGGTGACCTCCGATGCTGAGCCTGTTGCTGAAGGAGATCCGCCACAACCCGCTGCTGTGGCTGCTGGTCTTCGTGCCGGTCGTCTTCGCCGGGGAGAAGCTCGCGCCCGACGCGCACACGCTGCTCTTCCTGCTGTCCGTCCTGGCCATCGTGCCGCTCGCGGCGCTGCTGAGTCACGCCACCGAGTCCGTGGCCGCGAAGACGGGCGACGCGGTCGGGGGCCTGCTGAACGCGACGCTCGGCAACCTGACCGAGCTGGTGATCGCGCTCGCCGCCCTGCGCGCCGGGCAGTACATGCTGGTGAAGGCGTCCATCGCCGGCGCGATCGTCACCAACACGCTGTTCATGCTGGGCGCGTCGCTTCCTGCTCGGCGGGTTGAAGCACCGCGTGCAGGAGTACAGCCGTGTCGGCGCCCGCTTCCAGGCGGCCCTGCTGTTCCTGGCCACGATCGCGCTCCTGGTTCCCTCGGCGATCGCCGAGGCCGACCGGGCGCCGGGAACGGCGTTCACGCAGACGCTGAGCCTGGGCCTCGCGGTGCTGCTCATCGTCACCTACGGGCTGGGCATGCTCTTCTCGCTCAAGACGCATCGCGAGTTCTTCGGCAGCGCGGAGCACGCCGAGGGCGGCGAGTCGGGAGCGCCCTGGCCCCTGGGCCTCGCCCTCGTCACTCTGGCCGGGGTCACGGTGCTGGTGGCGCTCGTGAGCGAGGTCTTCGTGGAGTCGGTGCAGAAGGCGGCGGAGGCGTTCGGGATGACCCCGGCCTTCGTGGGGTTCATCGTGGTGGCGCTGGTGGGCGGCGCGGCGGAGATGGCCTCGGCGTTCTCCGGCGCGCGCAAGAACCGGCTGGACCTGAGCGTGGGGATCGCACTCGGCAGCGCGGCGCAGATCGCCCTCTTCGTCGCCCCGGTGCTGGTGCTCCTGAGCTACGTCATGGGCCCGGCCCCGATGTCCCTGGAGTTCTGGCCGGGCGCGGTGTCGATGATGCTGATCGCGACGCTGACCGCGACGCTCGTGACCAACAGCGGGCGCTCGGCGTGGTTCGTGGGAGTGCTGCTGCTGATGGTGTACCTGATCTTCGCCATGACGCTCTACCTGCTGCCGCCCCAGGTGTCATGAAGCGCGCCCTCGACCCGATCGACCGCCTGTCCGAGGTGCTGTTCGGGCTGATCATGGTCCTCACCTTCACGGGCTCGCTGAGCGTCGCCGAGGCGGGCCGCGAGGACGTGCGCACCATGCTCGTGGGTGCCTTGGGCTGCAACCTGGCCTGGGGCCTCATCGACGGGGTCTTCTATCTCATGGGCTGCCTGGCCGAGAAGGAGCCGGGACCTCTCGACCTTCCGCGCCGTGCGCGAGGCCACCGACCCCGAGCGCGCGCAGCGGCTCATCGCGGACGCGCTGCCGCCGGTGGTCGGCGTCCGTTCTGGAGCCGGCGGAGCTCGAAGCGATGCGGCGTGCGGCTGAAGCAGCTGCCCGAGCCACCCGGGCGCGCGCGCTTGGACAAGGACGACTGGCGGGGCGCCCTGGGCGTCTTTCTCCTGGTGTTCCTGTCCACGTTCCCGGTGACGATCCCGTTCATCGTCATGCGCGACGCCGTGCCGGCCTTGCGCGTCTCCAACGCCATCGCCGTCGTCCTGCTGTTCGGGGCGGGCTACGCCTTCGGGCGCCTCACCGGACGTCGCCCGGTGTGGGTGGGGAGCGCGACGGTCGTCCTCGGGGCCATCCTCGTGGGCCTCACGATCGCGCTTGGGAGGGTGAGGATGAAAGCGATCACGGTCGAGCCGAAGAAGCCCGGCAGCGCTCGCTACGAGGACGCCCCCGAGCCGGATGAGCGTGACGGGTCGGTGCTGGTCGAGGCGGTGGCGGTCGGCGTGTGCGGCACCGACGCCGAGATCGCCCATGGGAAGTACGGCTGGGCGCCCCCGGGCAAGAGCCGGCTCGTGCTGGGCCACGAGTCGCTCGGCCGCGTGATCGACCCTGGGCCCAGAGGCAGCCTCAAGAAGGGCGACCTCGTGGTGGGCATCGTGCGCCGGCCGGACCCCGTTCCCTGTCCCAACTGCGCCGTTGGCGAGTGGGACATGTGCCGGAACGGCGAGTACACCGAGCGCGGCATCAAGCAGATCGACGGCTTCATGTCCGAGCGCTGGCGGATCGAGCCCGAGTACGCCGTCAAGGTGGACCCGTCGCTGGGGCTCCTCGGCGTGCTGCTCGAGCCGACCACCGTCGTGGCCAAGGCGTGGGAGCAGGTGTCGCTCGTCGGCCAGCGGGCGTTCTGGGAGCCGCAGCACGTGCTCGTCACCGGCGCCGGACCGATCGGGTTGCTGGCGGCCCTCCTCGGCCGGCTGCGCGGCCTGGACGTGCACGTGCTCGACCGCGTGACCTCCGGGCCCAAGCCGGAGCTCGTGGGTGCGCTCGGTGCCACCTACCACTCGGGGGCGATCGCCGAGGTGGGCTTCGAGCCGGACATCGTCGTCGAGTGTACGGGGGTCGGCCAGGTGATCGCGGACGCCTTCCGACACGTCGGCGGCCGGCGGGGTCGTGTGCCTGACCGGCATCGGCAGCGGCGGGCGCACGACCGGCCTGCCGCTCGCGGACGTCGCCTCCGAGATCGTGCTCCAGAACAACGTCGTCGTCGGCAGCGTCAACGCCAACAAGCGCCACTGGTACAAGGCGGCGCAGGACCTGGCGCGGGCCGACCGCGAGTGGCTCTCGAGGCTCGTGTCCCGGCGCGAGCGACCCGAGGACTTCGCCCGCGCGCTTCGACGTTCCCCGGAAGACGTGAAGGTCGTCCTGCAGTTCGGGGAGGCCTGACGGGACGGTTCCGCACTTCTTGGGCCGGGCAGGGCCGTTCCGCCCTGCGGCTGGCGATTCGGAGTTTCGATGAACAGGAGTCAGGGCAGATGCAGAAGAACAGGATGTGCCTCGTTTTCGCGCTCGTGGCCGCCGTGGCGGCCCTGCGGGCGACCCCGGTCGCAGCGCAGGCGGGACCGGAGCAGACCGCGGCGTTCCTGAAGACCGTCGAGGGCACGGTCAAGGCCATCGGGGAGTCCCGGGCGCAGCTTCAGAAGACCGTGGCGACCTACAACTCGATCACCGAGATGACCGCCAAGGACCTGAAGAGCGCCTACAAGGACCTCAACAAGGACGTCGCGGACAGCGAGAAGAAGGTGGCCAACGGCGGCCCGAAGGTCGACGAGATGAAGACCGCGGCCGCCAGCTACTTCACCGCCTGGAAGGCGAGTGCGGCGGCGATCTCGAACCCCGACCTCCGCAAGCGCAGCGAGGAGCGCCTCGCTGATGCCCAGGCGCGATTCGACAAGATCGCGGTCGCCGGCAAGGACACGCGGCAGAGCTTCGACACCCTCATGACCGACGTCAAGGACCAGTCCACGTTCCTGGGGCACGACCTCAACGCCAGCGCCATCGCGACCCTCAAGCCCGACGCGGCCAAGTTCAACACCCGTGTCAACACCGTCTTCACCAAGGTCGACGGCGTGACCAAGATGTTCGACGAGTACATCGCCTCGCTGAAGCCGTAGCGCGCGCACCGTGGCGGATCGAGCGGGCGCGGCGCCGGCGGACCGTCCGCCCGCGGGATGCTCGTCGGCCGTGGCCGGCGCGGGCGACATTGCCCGCGCCGGCACCCGCGGCTTGGATCGTGGCCGTGAGCGCCCGACCCTCGAGCCTGGCCCGAGGTCGCTCGGTCGAAGAAGCGCAAGGAGCCATCGATGAGCCTCGCCCCCGTCGTGCGCCCGAGTCGGCATGGGAAGCGTGTGGGCGTCCTCTTGCTCGTGGCGGGTGTCGGCGCGCTGCTCGGCGTGGGCCCGGCGTTCCCGGAGGAGCCTCCGGCCGACGTGGTGGCCGATCTCGACCGGGAAGTGGGGCCGCGGTCCGGCGCGGCCTGTCCCGATGCCGGGGTCTACTCCCTCGCTCGTCCCGACACGGGCGCGGGGCCGACCGTGGTCGGCCTGGGGATCTTCTTCCAGGACGTGGCCTCCCTGAGCGACGTCGACCAGACCCTGGACGCGGACGTCTACGTGATCGCGCGCTGGCGCGACCCGCGGCTGGCCGATCCCGCCCGCGGCGACGCCTCCGTCGAGTGCCCGGTGCCCGAGGGCCGGCTGTGGATGCCCGCGATCGAGCCGGAGAACCTGCGGGGCCGGCAGGCGTTCTACCCCGCCCGGTTCCTCCTGGACGGGAAGGGAGTCGTCACCTTCGGGCGTCGCCTGTGGGTGAAGCTCTCCTACCCGCTCGACTTCCGCGACTTCCCGCTCGACCGGCATCGCTGGAGAGTCACCCTGTGGCCCGTCCTGTCCCGGACCGACGAGATCGTCTTCCACCCCCTCCGGCGCGTGACGGGGATGAACGAGCACCTGTCCATCCAGGGCTGGCGCGTCGGGGCGCCCCGGGCCGAGGCGAGCGCGGGCCCCCGGGTCGCCCGGGCCGGCTCCTGGGGGCGCTTCGACGTGGAGCTGCCAATCGTGAGGGACTGGAGCTACCACGCCTGGAAGCTCGGCGTGCCCCTCACCCTGATCGTCCTCATGGCCTACGGCGTGTACTTCATCCCGGCATCGGCGGTGCCGCAGCAGATCGGCCTGGGGACGACCTCCATGCTGACGCTCATCGCCTACATGCTGGCCCTCGGCAGCACCCTTCCCCGCATCTCCTACCTGACCCGGGCGGATCGCTTCTTCGTCGGCTCCGCCGTCCTCGTGTTCCTGGGCCTCGTGAAGGCCGTGGCGGCCAGCGCGCTCGCGCACAGGCCGGACGCGCGCGTCATCGACCGGGTGAACCGGTGGGGCCGGTGGGTCTTCCCCCTCGCCATGCTCGCGAACTTCGCCCTCGCGTTCTTCTTCTGACCCCGACGCGGGTGGGCGCGGGCGACATTGCCCGCGCGAGCACCTGGTCGCCGATTCCGCGCCTCGACCTGGTCGGGGAGTTCCTCTTCGGCAACCGGATCAACAAGGACGGGCAGCGGGGAGGCTCGAGCCAGCTCCAGCTCGGCACGAACTTCCGCTTCTGAGCCGAGCGGGACGGCGCACCCCTCCGATCCACAGGGCCGGCGTGTCTCTTTGACATGCTAGAGCGATGAAAGTATGCTTCTAGCATGTCAGGCACGATGGTCCAGATCCGCAACGTCCCGACCGAGCTGCACCGGCGGCTGAAGGCCAGGGCCGCGATCGAGGGCATGTCGATGTCGGACTTCGTGATGCGTGAGCTCCGGAAGGCGCTCGACCGGCCCACCCGCCAGGAGATCCTCGATCGTCTCCGGGCACAGCCCGTCCGGCGGCTCGGGCGACGCGCCGCCGAGGTCATCCGCGCCGAGCGCGCCGCTCGATGATCGTGCTAGACGCCTCGGCCCTGGTGGAGCTGTTGCTCGGGACGGACCAGGGACGCTCGATCGCGGCGCGGATCGCGGACCCCGGGCTGGGCCTCCACACACCCCACCTCGCCGACGTCGAGGTCGCGCAAGCGCTCAGACGCTACGTTCGGGAGGGCGAGATCGATCCCGCATCGGCCGCGGCCGCCCTCGAGGATCTCCGGTCGCTGGACCTGGAGCGGCACGGCCACGAGGCGCTCCTGGGCCGCGTCTGGGCCCTCCGCGACAACCTGACGGCCTACGACGCCGTGTACGTGGCCCTCGCCGAGGCGCTCGACTCGACCCTGTTGACCTGCGACGGCAAGCTCGCCCGGGCTCCGGGCGCTTCGCGGCGGGTCGAGCTCGTCCGCTGACGCAGGCCGGGCCGACGTGACCGCGGGCCCGCGCCCTTCCTTCCCCGTGCAGCCTTGGCGGCCTACTTCTTCGGCGCCGTGACCTCGATCATCAGCGCCTCGGTCCAGGTGAAGTCGACCTGGTCCCCGACCTTCACCTGCTTCAGGACGTTCTTGTCCAGGATCCGGCGGCTGTACTTCCAGCCCTTCGGCCCCTTGAAGGTGATCGAGGGGACCTTGGGGTCGATCGCCTCGACCACGGCGGTCATCGTGCGCTGGGTGGCCGCCGTCGCGCCGGGCTTCACGCCGGTCCCGGGGGTCACCGCCGCCGATTCCGCGTTCACGGGTGCCTCGCCCGGCTTCTTCAGGCGGACCGTGACGTTGTCGTAGTAGGTCGCCGTGACCTTGTCTCCCACCTTGATCTCGGAGAATCGCTTGGCGTCCGGGGGGACGTCGATAGTGACGAACTCGCCGGTCTCGTTCTTCAGGGTCAGGACGCGGCTCGTGTGGTCGATCGCCTCCACAGTGCCCGACGCGGTGACCTTGTCGCCCGGGATCTCCTTCACCTGCGCCCGGGCGGTCGTCGCCAGGGCCAGCGCCAGCACGGCGGACACGCATGCGGCAGTCGTAGGCTTCATCTCGAGCACCTCTCTCTGGAATCTCGATTCTAGTCGCAAAGGGACCGGCGCGAGTCGAGCTCGTGCGCTGAGGGCGGGCGTCTACTTCCGGGCGGTCTCCGCGGGCAGGGCGCGTACGCCTGCCGCGATCTCGAGGCTGAGATCGGCGAGCAGCTGGCTCATGGCCTCGACGGCCGGCCCCGACGCGATGCCCTGCTTCCCTACGGGCACGGGGCCTCGCCGGAGGGCGACGGGGCGGATCACGAGCGGCGCCTCCTCCGCTTCGGGAAGGAGGGCCCAGCGGCCCTCGAGCCTGACCGTCCCGTCGCCGTGCGGGGCCAGGACGCGCAGGTCCACCGCCACGCGACAGCGGAGGGGCGCGTCGGCCCGCCACGGGTACTGGAGCACGCGCGTCTCGGGGAGGAGGATGGCGAGGTTCTCGGCCACGGTCCGGGTGACGGCCGGCGGGAGCGAGCTCGGCCCAGCGCGCGTACTCGTCGATCGCCAGCCGGTGGTCGTCCATCTCGGTCACGAGCTGGGCTCGATCCAGGTACCCGGGCAGCCGGACGGGCAGGACGCCCACCTGGCCGGCGGCGCCGGCCGGGGAGGCGGGCGGCTCCGCGAGCGACTGCAGGACGAAGAACCGGGCCTCCGGCGTCCTCTTGAGCGAGACGCAGCCGACCGGGCCCAGCCCGAGCGCGACGGTCCCCATGGCGGCGACGATCAGCGTGCGCATCACTTCCGCTCCTCCGCTTTCGGCTTGCCGATGATCACGGCCTCCGGGTGCGTCTCGATGTACTCGGCGAGGTTGCGCATCATCGACAGGGTCTCGGCGAGCTCCGCGAGGGTGCGCGTGGCCTCGAGCTGGGTCTGGTCCGTCCCCTGCAGCGTCTTCTGGAGCCTCTCCATCGCCTGCCGAGAGCGCTCCAGCGTCTGGCGCGCGTCGTCGAGGGTGGCGCGGACGTCGCGTCCGGTCGGCTCCACCTCGCCGCTCAGCTGCCGGACGAGGGCGTCCGCGTCCTTCAGGGCGGCGCGAGCGTCGACGAGCGCGGGCTCCAGGGCCTCCATCGACCGCCGGGCCCCCCGCAGCGCGCCCCGGATGTCGGGCGATTCGAGGAGCTCGCGGAGGCTCTTGAGAGCCGTGTGCACGTCGTCCAGCATCTGGTCGAGCGGAAGGTCGGCGAGCTTGTCGATGAACAGCCCGGCCTTGTCGCCGAGCTTTTCCAGGGCGGTGGGGGTCGTGGGCAGCTCCGGGTAGCGCCGGCTCATCCCGGCGAACCGCGCGGGGTCCTTGGGAAGGAAGTCGAGGTCGATGTAGCGCTGGCCGGTGAGCAGGCTCGCGCTGAGCATGCGGGCCCGGATGCCGCGCTTGATCAGCTCCCGGGCGAGCTCCTCTCCGCTGTAGAGCGAGAAGGACCGCGATCCCAAGGGCGCCTCGACCACGTTCCGGCGGATCTCCATCACCACCTCGATCTGGATGAGAGGATCCTTGCCGGTGAGGAAGGCCGTGACCTCCTTCACCTCTCCGACCTTGACGCCGCGGAACGTGACCGGCGCGCCCTTGTCGAGCCCCTTCACGGAGCCGGGGAAGAAGACGGCGAAGTAGTTCTTCTTCTCGAGCCAGGCGCTCGAGCTCAGCAGCACGACCGCCGCCAGCACGAGCGCGATCGCCCCGAGGACGAAGGCCCCGACCAGCCGCGGGTGCGTCCTCGCGCTCACAACCGCCCCCGGCTCATGAAGGCCCGCACCTTGGGATCGGGGCTCTCCTTCAGCTCGCCCGGCGTGCCCTGCGCGATCATGGTCTTCCGCTCCGCGTCGAGAAAGACGGCGTTGTCGCCCAGCTCGAAGATGCTGGGCAGCTCGTGGGTCACGAGCACGATGGTGGTGCCGGCGCTCGCGCGCAGCTCGAGGATCAGGTCGTCGAGCCGGCGCGAGGAGAGGGGGTCGAGGCCGGCCGAGGGCTCGTCGAAGTACAGGATGTCGGGGTCGAGGGCCATGGCCCGGGCGAGCCCCGCCCGCTTGCGCATGCCCCCGCTGATCTCGGAAGGGTAGTAGTCCTCGAACCCGGCGAGGCCGACGAGGGCGAGCTTCAGGCGGGCCACCTCGTTCGCCGGGGCCGCGCCGAGGCCGGCGGTCTCGACCAGGGGCAGTCCCACGTTCTCCTCGAGGGTCATGGAGCTGAAGAGGGCGGCGTTCTGGTAGAGCACCCCGAACTTCCTGCTTGAATCGGTCGCGCCCTTCCTCGTCCGCCGCCCAGAGAGCGTCCCCGTCGTAGAGCACGTCACCGGCCGCGGGACGGTTGAGCCCGATCATGTGGCGCATGAGCGTGCTCTTGCCGCAACCGCTGTCGCCCATGACGACGAACACCTCGCCCCGGCGGATGGCGAAGCTGAGGTCCCGCTGGATCACCCGCGGGCCGAAGGCCATGGTCAGGCCCCGGACCTCGACGTGGGCCGGGGTGGTCGCCCGCCCTTCCGGCTCAGAGGTCGGCGACATAGAAGAGGACCGTGGCCACGGCGTCCACCACCACCACCAGCACGATGCCGACCACCACCGCCTTGGTGGTGGCTTCCCCCACCGCGGCCGCGCTCCGGCCGCATCGGATCCCGTAGTAGCAGCCCGTGAGCGCCACCACCGCGCCGAAGGCGACGCTCTTGACCAGTCCGATGATCACGTGGCGGAGGGCCAGCGCCTCCTGCGTCTGCCGCGCGTATTCGACCGTTCCGAGATGCAGCAGGGTCACCCCCACGAACATCCCGCCGAGGACGCCCAGGAGGTCGGCGTACGCGACGAGGGCGGGCAGCATGAGGGACGTCGCGAGGACGCGCGGGAGCACGAGGAACTCCACGGGCTTCAAGCCCATGGTGCGGAGCGCGTCCACCTCCTCGTTGACGGTCATGGTGCCGAGGACGGCGGCAAAGGCGGCCCCGGTGCGCCCGCACATGACGATCCCGGTCATGAGCGCGCCGAGCTCGCGGGCCACGCCGATGGCGACGAGGTCGGCCACGTAGATGCCGGCGCCGAACTGCTGGAGCTGCACCGCGCCCACGAAGGCGAGCACGGCCCCGATGAGGAAGTTGATGAGGGCCACGATCCCGAGCGCCCCCACCCCCGCGGCCTCGACGGCGTGCATCAGGTCCACTCGCCGAAAGCGGGCCCGGCCCCGGAGCATCGCGCCCATCGCGAGGCTCGTCTCTCCCAGGAAGGCGAGGGCGTCTCCGACCGTGCCCCAGGCGTGGAGCGCCACCCGGCCGACACGGGCCGTGAGCGCGTCGTCCTCGGGAACCAGGGTCCTCGCCACCGGGGGGACGGCCCGGGCCAGATCCACGAGCCGCCGGAGGCCGTCGGGCAGGGTCCCGAGGTCGACTTCGACACCCCGGGCCCGGGCGGCTTCGGCCACCGAGTACACGAAGGCCACGAGGCCGCTGTCCCAGCTCTCGAGCGAGGCGGCCTCGAACACCAGGTTCCCCACTCTGGCCTCGATCTCACCGGCGACGGGCACGGGGGAAGGGACGCCTTCGGCGAGCACCCAGCGGCCAGAGACGCGGACGCGGAGGGTGTCCCCGCCTTCGCGAGCCAGCTCGTAGCCGGCGGACGCCGTCGTCGATGGCATGAGCGAGCGGCCTACTCCCCGGGGGCGCAGCGAACCGACACCACGGTGATGTCGTCGGACTGCTTCGCCCCCGCCGCGTGACGCCGCACCGCCTCGAGGACGCTCAGGGTCGTCTCCTTCGCGTTCGCCCCCGGCTCCCTCGCGAGGTGCTCGAGCAGCCGCTCCTCGCCGAAGAGCTGCTGGTCGGGATCGAAGGCCTCGCTCACGCCGTCGGTGAACAGCACGAGCGTCTCCCCCGGCTGCAGCTCGAGGGCCTCGGCGGTGACGGGGTTGTCCGGCAGCATCCCGACCACGCGGCCCGAGGGCTGGATGACGAGGCGCGGCGGCTTCCCCGGGGCGAGCAGGACCGCCGAGTGGTGCCCCGCGCTGGCGCAGTCGACCCGACGCTTCGGGAGGTCGAAGACCAGGCACTGCAGCGTCACGAACATGCCGCGGGGGTTCTGCTCCAGCAGCTCGTCGTTGACCCGGCGCAGGATCTCGTCGGGGCCGCGGCATCTGGCGCGCCATGCGTCCGCAGCAGGGTCATGGTGACGGCCATGAAGAGCGCGGCCGGGATGCCCTTGCCCGAGACGTCGCCGACCGCGACCACACGCGGTCGTCGGCGAGGCGCAGCACCTCGTAGAGGTCGCCCCCCACCTGCTGCGCCGGCTCGAGCAGCGCGTGCACGTCGAGCCCGGTCCCGCCGCACGCTCGACGCCACGTCCGCGGGCAGGATGCCCATCTGGATCTCGCGGGCGATGCGCAGGTCGCGGGCCGTCGCCTCCTTCACCGCGTCGGCGTAGGCCTTGGCCTTGAGCAGCGACCGGACGCGGGCCTTGACCTCCAGCACCTCGAACGGCTTGGTCAGGTAGTCGTTGGCCGCCCAGCTCGAAGCCGCGCGCCTTGTCCTTCACGTCCTCGAGCGAGCTCAGGAACATGATCGGCATCTCGCGGGTGGCCTCGGCCGCACGCAGGCGGCGGCACACCTCGTACCCGTCGATCCCCGGCATCACGATGTCGAGCAGCACGAGGTCCGGCGGGCTCTTCTCGACGCTGCGCAAGGCGCCTTCCCCGTCGAGGCGACGCAGAGCTTGTACTCGTCGCGCAGGGCGTTGACCAGGACGTCGACGTTGGCCTTCGACGTCGTCGACGATCAGGATCCGGCAGTCCGACAGCTCCTTCACGAGGTGCCTCCGTTCGTGCGGCTCAGTCGATCGGGTCGAGAGAGAGCTCGCCGCTCGGGTCGTCCCCGGGCCCGGCCCCGGCGAGGTCCGGCAGATTCTCACGCCACCAGCTCTCGGCGCGCTCGGGTGTCCAGGGGCTCTCGAGCGGGACCTCGCCCAGCCGCCGCCAGAGCTCGAGGGCCGTCGCCGGCCGCTTTCCCGGCGCCTTCTCGAGGCAGTCCATCACGATCTGCTCGAGCCGCTCCGGCACCGGCTGGCCCGACGCCTTCGACGGCCGCTCGGGGGCCGTGCGCACGTGGTGGAGGATCAGAGCCATGGGGTCGCCGGAGAAGACGGTGCGCCCGGTCAGCATCCACCAGGCCACGCACCCGAGCGCGTAGATGTCCGACCGCGCGTCGCCGGCGCCGCCGGTGGCGCGCTCCGGCGGCATGTAGGCCGGCGTGCCGGTGAACGCGCCTTCCGCGGTGATCTGCGCGTCCTTCTCCTCGAGCGACTTGACGAGGCCGAAGTCGAGCACCTTCACCACGTCGCAGTCGAGGCCGAGGCGGCACAGGAAGAGGTTGTGCGGCTTGACGTCCCGGTGCAGGAGCCCCGCCTCGTGCGCCTCGGCGAGCGAGCGGCAGGCCTGCCTCAGCACGAAGACGACGCGCTCGGGGGGGAGAGGGCCGAAGCCCTTCACCAGCGCGAAGAGGTCGAGGCCGCGCAGCAGCTCCATCACGAAGTAGAGGCTGCCCGCCTCGCTGAGCCCGAAGTCGTACAGGCGCACGGTGTTCGGCGAGCTGAGCCGCGCGATCGTGCGGGCCTCGAGCCGGAAGCGCTCGAGGGCCGTGTCGCGGTGGCCGGCGCCGAGCCGGTCCGGCCGGATGAGCTTCACCGCACAGGGGCGCGCCAGCAGCTGGTGCCGCGCGCGCCACACCTCGCCCATCCCCCCTTCGCCGAGCTTGTCGAGCAGGCGGTAGTGGCCCAGCGGCAGCCCCTCGTCGAGCAGCGCCTTGTCGATCTCCAGCACCGGCTCGCGCGCCGACGTCACCGCCCGCTCGAGGACGCTTTCCAGCTCCCGCAGGTTGCCGGGCCAGCGGTACGCACGCAGGCGCCGCTCCGACTCGTCCGAGACGCGCTCCACGACGGCACCCGCGCTGCGCGCGTGCTGGCCCACGAAGAACCGTGCGAGCTCCGGGACGTCCTCGGCCCGCTCGGCGAGCGCCGGTACCCGCACCGTGCCCGCCTCGAGCGCCGCGAGGAGGCGGGGCCGGAGGCCGGACTCCACTGAGGTCGGGGCCGAGGTGCTGGCGATGACGCGCACGTCGGGGACGAGCGCCTTTCCGCCGGCCCGGGCTTGGCTCGCGGCCTCGAGCAGCTCGGCGACCCGAACCTGCAGCTCCGGCGGCAGCTGGTGGACCTCCTCGAAGTAGAGCGTGCCGCTCTCCGCCAGCTCCAGCGGAGAGAGAGCGGCGGCCGCACCGGGGGATTCCCTGGCGCCCGCCGCGGAGAGCAGTCCCTGCGCCTGGCCCGGCGCGAGCAGCGCGCAGTTGACGTGGATGAACGCGTGCCGGCCCCGCGCCGACTGGTGGTGGACCGCCCGTGCGACCGCCTCCTGCCCCGCCCCGGGCGGCCCCGTCAGGAGCAGCGGCTCGAGAGAGGAGGCGCGCTGGGCGATCGTCTCGCGCAGGGCGCGCACGGCCGGGCTCGAGCCGACGAGAGCGCCCTCGACCCGCCGGCGCGCGTCGGCCAGCAGCTCCTGCGCCACCTGCAGCTCGCGGGCGAGCTCGGCGTTGCGGCTCTCGAGCTGGGCCTGGAGGCGCTGGACGGTGAGGTGCGTGTGGACCCGCGCGACGACCTCCTCCGGCTGGAAGGGCTTCGTCACGAAGTCCACCGCCCCCGCCTCGAGCCCGCGCACCTTCTCCCGCGCCTCGCCCAGCGCGGAGAGGAAGATGACGGCGGCGCCGGCCGTCTCGGGGGCGGCCTTCAGCCGGCGGCACGTCTCGTAGCCGTCGATGCCCGGCATGAGCACGTCGAGGAGGACGAGCGACGGGCGGGAGCGGTGCGCGACCTTGAGCGCGTCCTCGCCGCTCGTGGCGACGAGCAGGCGGTAGCCCCGCCCGTCGAGCGCCTGCCGCAGGATGTCGAGGTTCGCCGGCTCGTCGTCCACGAGCAGGATGCGAACTGGCTCCTCCGGCGCCGCGATCCCGAAGTCGGCGTTCGGCACGCCGGGAGTATAGTGGACGGCCGCGGCCCGCGGTTGCGGGCGACGGCAAAGGAGCACGCGTCATGCCCCAGCACGACGGCGCCGGTCACCGGGGACCCGCGATCGCTACCGCGCTCGCGGTCCTGGCCGTCGTCGTCGCGACCGCCGCCGCCGTCTGGATGGTGGACCGCCAGGAGCGGTCGGCGGTCGAGAAGAGCCTGCGCTCGACCCTTCGCGCAATGGTCCAGACCCTGGACATCTGGGCCACCGACCAGGTCCAGGGCGTCAAGGCGGTGGCCGCGGAGCCGCAAGTGCAGGACGCGGTCGCGAAGCTGCTCGCCCGCCAGCCCGTCGACGTGGCCGGGTGGGCCGGCCCGTTCTCCAAGATCCGCGGCTACACCGGCTACCTGATCACCGACTCCAAGTGGCGGGTGATCGCGTCCGACCGGACGGATCTGGTCGGGCGCTCCGCACCCTTCGCCGCCGACCCGGCATTCACGGCGAGGCTGCGGGCCATCGGGGCGGCCATCGCCCGCCCGCTGCCGTCCGCCGTCCCGTTCCCCGACGCCAAGGGCGTCGTGCGGATCGGCGCCCCGACCCAGTTCGTGTGCGCGTGGGTCGCTCCGCCTGGCGCCGCGGGCGGCGCGCTCTGCTTCCGCCTCAACCCCCTGCGCACGTTCAATGTCGTCCTCAGCGAGGGGCAGGTGGGGGCCACCGGCGAAGCCCAGGCGATCGACCGCGAGGGACGGCTCCTGTCGGCCAGCCGCTTCGAGGCGGAGCTGGTCGAGCTGGGCCTGCTCGAGCCCGGCGCCTCGTCCATCTTCAACATCCGGATCCGCGTGCCCGAGGAGCGCTGGTCCCACGGCCGCCTGCGCCTGTCGGTGTCGCCGATCACGCCCCTCACCCCCATGGCGAGGGCGGCCATCGAGAGCCCCGCGCCCACCGTGCACCTCGAGGGCTACCCGGACTACCGGGGGGTGCCCGTGGTGGGCGCCGCCCAGTGGCTGCCGACGCTCGACGTCGGCCTCGTCGTCAAGCAGGACGCGGACGAGGCCTGGATCGCGCTCCGCTACGCCCACCGCTCGATCGTCGCCCTGGGGGGCGCGACGGTCGCCCTTCTCCTCGTCACGGGGTTCATCTTCACCCGCTCCCGCCGGCAGGCCGAGGCGAGCGAGCGCCGCCAGCGATCGATCCTCGACAACACCTCGGCGGCGGTGGCGCTGAAGGGCCGGGACGGCGCCTACCTCGTGGCGAACCAGGCGTGGCTGCGCGTGCTCCAGCACCCGGAGTCCCAGGTGCTCGGTCGGCGGGACGAGGACGTGCTGCCCTTCGAGGCGGCGACCCGGCGCCAGGCCCTCGAGCGCCAGGCCCTCGAAGGCGGCCGCCCCGTGGAAGCGACCGAGGACTGGACGATCGACGGGGCGATCCGGCACTTCCTGACGGTGGTCTTCCCCGTCCGCGGGGAGTCGAACGAGACGACCGGCCTCGGCGTCATCTCGACCGACATCACGACACAGGTGGAGAGCGAGCGCCGGCTCTCCGAGCTCTCCGCCAACCTCGAGCACATGGTCCAGGAGCGCACCGCCGAGCTCGCGGTCTCCGAGGAGCGCGGCCGGCTCATCCTCGGCGCGGTGACCGACGGCATCTTCGGCCTCGACGCCGAGGGCCGCATCACCTTCGTGAACCCCGCCGCCTGCGCGGTCCTCGGGCTGACCCCGGAGGCCGCGATCGGCCAGAACTCGCACGCCCTCTTCCACCACTCGCGCGCGGACGGCAGCCCCTACCCGAAGGAGGAGTGCCCGATGCGCGCGGCCTACCGCGAGGGCTTGGCCGGCTTCGTGGACGACGAGGTGCTCTGGACGAGCGACCGCCGGCCGATCCCCACCGAGTACGGCGCCACGCCGATCCGGAAGGACGGCCAGGTGGTGGGGGCGGTCATCAGCTTCCGCGACATCACCGAGCGCAAGCGGATGGAGAAGGAGATCCGCCATCAGAACTTCCTCGCCGACGGCGCGCTCGACCTCACCAAGGCCGGCTACTGGCACGTGCCGCTGGACGGCTCCGGCTGGTACAACTCCTCCGAGCGGGCGGTACGCATCTTCGGCGACCTCCCCAGCCCAGGTCACCGCTACCGCCTCGACGACTGGGCGGCGCACGTCAAGGAGGGCGACGAGACCGCCGCCAAGGCCACCATGGAGAACTTCGCCGCCGCGGCGGCGGGAGACATCCCCGTCTACGACTCCATCTACGCGTACCGGCGGCCCGTGGATGGCCGGGTCGTCTGGATTCATGCCCTGGGGCACGTCGCCAAGGACGCGAGCGGCAAGCCCACCGACATGTTCGGCGTCACCCAGGACATCAGCGATTTCAAGCGGCTGGAAACGGAGCTGATCGGGGCCAGGGACGTGGCGGAGGAGGCCTCCAAGGCCAAGGCCGACTTCCTCGCCAACATGAGCCACGAGATCCGCACCCCGATGAACGCGATCATCGGGATGGCCCACCTCGCCCTCAAGACCGCGCTCGACGCCAAGCAGCGCGACTACGTCTCGAAGATCCAGAGGGCGGGCCAGCACCTCCTCGGCGATCATCAACGACATCCTGGACTTCTCCAAGATCGAGTCGGGGCGGATGAGCGTGGAGTCGGTGGACTTCGAGCTCGAGAAGGTCGTCGGCAGCGTGACCGACTTCATCCAGGAGAAGGCGATGGCCAAGGGGCTCGAGCTGATCGTGGACGTCGACCCGAAGCTGCCCGAACGACCTCCTCGGCGACTCGCTGCGGCTCGGCCAGATCCTCATCAACTTCGCCTCGAACGCGGTCAAGTTCACCGAGAAGGGATCGGTGGTCGTTCGGGTGCGGCAGGCCGCCGAGGACGCGCGGGGCCTCGTCCTGCGCTTCGAGGTGCAGGACACCGGCATCGGCCTCACCCCCGAGCAGATCGGCAAGCTCTTCCAGTCTTTCTCCCAGGCCGACACGTCCACGACGCGCAAGTACGGCGGCACCGGCCTCGGCCTCGCGATCAGCAAGAAGCTGGTCGGGCTGATGGGGGGCGAGGTCGGCGTGTCGAGCGAGCCGGGACAGGGAAGCACCTTCTTCTTCACCGCCCGCCTCGGCCGCGGCCAGCACCGCTCGCGGCGGCTCGAGCCGGCGGCGGACCTCCGCGGCAAGCGCGTCCTGGCGGTGGACGACAACCCGCTCGCGCTGCAGACGCTCGCCGAGATGCTGCGCAGCATGACGTTCCGGGTGGACGAGGCGTCCTCGGGCAACCGACGCGCTCGGGCTCGTCCAGGCCGCCGACGCCGCCTCGGATCCCTTCGCGATCGTCTTCCTCGACTGGCGCATGCCGGGGATCGACGGCATCGAGACGGCCCGCCGGATGCAGGCCATGCCGCTCAAGGCGCAGCCGCGCCGCGTCATCGTCACCGCCTACGGCCGCGAGGAGGTGTTCCACGAGGCCGAGGGCGCGGGCATCGACAGCGTGCTCGTCAAGCCGGTGAGCCCGTCGCTGCTCTTCGACACCGCGATCCGCGCGCTGGCCGGCGATGCCCCGCCGATGGCGGAGGCGGCGGTGGTCGCGGCGCCGGAGTCCGCCTCCGACCTCGGCCGGCTGCGCGGGGCGCGCGTTCTCCTCGTCGAGGACAACGAGCTCAACCAGCAGGTCGCGCTCGAGCTCCTGGGCTCGGCCGACGTCGCGGTCGACCTCGCCTCGAACGGCGAGGAGGGCGTGCGGCGCGTGCAGGAGAAGGACTACGCCCTCGTGCTGATGGACCTGCAGATGCCGGTGATGGACGGCTTCGAGGCCACCCGGCGCATCCGCGCCCTGCCCGGCCTCGAGCGCCTGCCGATACTGGCCATGACCGCCAACGCGATGGCCGGCGATCGCGAGCGCTCGCTCGCCGCGGGCATGAACGACCACGTCACGAAGCCGATCGACCCCGACGCCCTGTTCGACGCGCTCCTGCAGTGGCTGCCGAAGCGCGCTTCCGCGCCGGCCGCGCCCGCCCCCGCGGCGACGTCTCCCGCCGCGGCCCACCCGGCCGGGCTCGCCGCGGACGACCCGCTCGGGAATGTGCCGGGCCTCGACGCCGCCGACGGCCTGCGCCGGGTCCTCGGCAAGCGCGAGGCGTACGTCGGCCTCCTCCGCACGTTCGCCTCGGGCCAGGCGGGTGCGCCGGAGGCGATCCGCGCCGCCCTCGCCGACGGACGCCGCGCCGACGCCGAGCGCGCCGCCCACACGCTGAAGGGGGTGGCCGGCAGCATCGGCGCGCGCCAGCTCCAGGCCGAGGCCGCCGCGGTCGAGGCGGCCCTGCGACGGGGCGATCCGCCGGCGGAGGCGCTGGCCCGGCTCGCGCCCGCGGCGACGACCCTCGAGGCCCTCCTGGCCGCGCTCGTCACGGCGATTCCGCCGGAGGCCGAGGCGGCTGCCGCCGGAGAAGTCGACGGCGAGGCGCTCCGGGCCGCGGTCGAGCGGCTCGAGCGGCTGCTCGAGCAGGACGACATCGAGGCCGTGGGGGCGCTGGACGCGGCGGCGCCTCTCCTCGCCGCCGCGTTCGGAGAGCGCGCCGCCCCCCTGCGCAAGCTCGTCAAGGGCTATCGCTTCGAAGAAGCGCTCGCCGCGCTGCGCGAGGCCGCCGCCGCGGTGCGGACCCCTCGGGAGGGCAGCGGAACTCGATGACCTTCAGCCGGAAGATCCTCCTCGGGCTCGTGCTCGGCGTCGCCACCGGGCTTCTCCTCGGCGACCTCGCCGCGCCCTTCCGCCTCCTCGCCGACGGCTTCGTGCGCCTGCTCCAGATGACCGTGCTGCCCTACGTCACGGTCTCCCTGATCGCGGGCATCGGGAGCCTCGACGCCACGACCGCGCGGCGCCTCTTCCTGCGGGTCGGGGCGCTGACGCTCGTCCTCTGGGCCCTCGCCCTCGGCGCCGTCTTCCTCATGCCCCTCGCGTTTCCGCACATGCAGTCGGCCTCCTTCTTCAGCACCACGATGGTCGAGGAACGCCCGGGCGTCGACTTCCTGTCGCTCTACATCCCGTCGAACCCCTTCCACTCCCTCGCCAACAGCGTCGTGCCCGCGGTCGTCCTCTTCAGCGGCGTCCTGGGCATCGCCCTCATGGGGGTCAAGGGCAAGGAGCGAGTCATCGAGTGGCTCCAGGTGGTCGAGCGCGCGCTCGCCCGCGCGAACCGGATGGTGGTCCGCCTCACTCCCCTGGGCCTCTTTGCGATCGCCGCCCACACCACGGGCACGCTCGACCTCGACCAGGTCGCCCGCCTGCGCGTCTACCTGATCGCCTACGGGGCCATGGCGCTCCTCCTCTCGCTCTGGGTCCTCCCCGGCCTCGTCGCGTGCCTGACCCCGATCCCGGCGAGGCGCGTCCTGCAGGCGACCCAGGACGTCCTCATCACCGCCTTCATGACGGCCGACCTCTTCATCGTGCTCCCCGCCCTCGTCGAGCGGTCGAAGCTGCTGCTCGCCGAGGCCGGCAGCCCGGAGCCGGAGGAGGGCTCACCTCCCGAGGTCATCGTCCCCGCCTTCTACAACTTCCCTCACGCGGCCAAGATGCTGTCGCTGAGCTTCGTGCTCTTCGCCGCCTGGTACTCGGAGACGCTGCTCGGTCTCGCCGACTACCCGCGCCTCGTGGCGGCCGGAGTCGTGAGCCTCTTCGGCAGCACCACCGTGGCCCTGCCCTTCCTGCTCGACCTCGCCCGCGTCCCCGCCGACACCTTCCAGCTCTTCCTCGCCACCGGGGTCCTCAACTCCCGCTTCGGCACTCTCGCCGCGGCGATGCACATGGTGGTCCTCGCCCTCGTGGGAACCTACGCGTTGAGCGGCCGGCTGCGCCCGTCGGGGCCGCGGCTGCTGCGGTACGTCCTCGTGACCGCGGGGCTGACCGCGGCTACCCTCGTCGGCCTCGGCCTGACGCTTCGTGCTCTCGGCGGCGGCACCTACGAGGGGGCACGGGTGGCGAGCGAGATGGGGCTCCTGCGGCCCGCGTCGGAGGGGGCGACCGTTCTGGCGCAGCTCCCGGAGATGCCCCCGACCCCGCCGCGCGAGGACGCATCGGTCCTGGAGACGGTGCGCGCCCGCGGCCGGCTCCGCGTGGGCTTCATCGCCGATCAGCGGCCCTACAGCCACTTCAACGCCCGAGGGGAGCTCGTGGGCTTCGACGTGGAGATGGCGCACGCGCTCGCGCGAGAGCTCGGGGTGGCCGTCGAGTTCGCCCCCGTGCCGCGAGACCGGCTCGAGGAGGTGGTCGAGGCCGGGCGCGTGGACGTCGTGATGGCCGGTGTCCTGGTCACGACCCGGCGGGCGAGCCGGGTGGCTTTCTCGCCGTCCTATCTGGACGAGACGCTGGCGTTCGTGGTCCCGGACCACCGGAGGGCGGAATTCTCCGACGCGGCGTGGATCCGCGACCAGCCGGACCTCCGCGTCGGCGTCCCGGACCTGCCCTACCTGCGCCGACTCGTGGAGCGCGAGTTCCCGAGCGTGACGATCGTGCCCCTGGCGCTCACGGACACCGAGGCCTCCTTCGCCGGTCGGGGCGGGCGCGTGGACGCCATCTGCCTGACCGCCGAGCGGGGGTCGTTCCTGACCCTGCTCTACCCCGCCTACTCGGTGGCCGTGCCGCACCCGCTCGAGATCCGGCTGCCCCTCGCCTACCCCGTGGCTCGCCGCGACCTCGAGATGGCCCGCTTCCTCGGCCTCTGGATCGACCTCAAGCGCAAGGACGGCACGGTCCAGGCTCTCTACGACCACTGGATCCTCGGGAAGGACGCGAAGGCCCGGCGACCGCGCTGGTCGATCCTGCGCGACGTGCTGCACTGGACGGGCTGAGCCACCGGGCGGGCGCCACGTCTCTTTACAAATCGTTCACTTGACGTGCATCCCCGGGCCGGGTCACGCTGTCGGAAAGCCGACGGGAGGCAGGACATGCGCAGGACCATCTCTCTTCTCGGGCTCGCGCTGGCGGCGGCCAGCCCCGCTCTCGCGCAGTCGAACCAGGGCGCCTTCGGCCTCGACGCCATGGTCGCGCCCACCACCAGCTTCGGTTTCGCCTACTACGTCACCGACGGGCTGAGCCTGCGGCCCTGGCTCGGCCTCGGCTACTCCGACTACAGCGGCTTCTACGCGAACGTCGGAGCCCAGCTCCGCTACGAGTTCACGGCCGACAACCGCCTGTCGCCCTATCTCTCGGCGACGGCGCAGTACTCCCACTACGGCAACAGCGGGATGACGCCGATCGCGACCACCGGGAGCGCCGCGTACCAGCCGCTCGCCCTCTCGAGCGACCTCGGTCAGCTCGGCGCGGGCGCGGGACTGCGCTACCGCATCTCGCCCAGCCTGGCTCTCTTCGCGGAGGGCCGCGCGCTGTACGCCACGTCCCCGATGGGCTCCCTGGGGACGGGATGGAGCACGGTCGGCATCAACGACCGTACCCACGTGGACGCGGTCCTCGGCCTGACCTACTTCCTGCACTGAGGGCGCCCCGAGGGCGAGCGCAGATCCCGAGCCGGGCTCGCCGTCAGGCCCGGAGCACGGTCAGCACCGCACCGGCCTCGACCCCCTTCGGAAGCACGTCGGCGATGCCGCGGTCGAACGTCACGAGGCGACCTTTGCGCCGCAGGGACAGGGCGGCGAGGTGCGCGTCGGTGACCTGGCCGTGCCCGACCAGGCGCTCGGCGGCGATCCACGGCGAGCGCGCGATCGACGTGTCGTCGGACCAGAACACGTGACCGGGAAGAGCCGTCATCTCGCGGAGGAGCAGGATCGCTTCTCCGGGTCGGCGGGCCTCCGGCATGACCCTTCGGTTCGACGACACCCGCACGAAACCGCTCTCGGTGACCGGGCACGTGGCCCAGCCACGCCGGTGGCTGTCCTCGAACCAGGCGCGGGCTCGCTCGTGATGCACGTGGTTCGGCCAGGCGAGCGCCACGAGGACGTTGACGTCGGGCAGGCCGATCACTCGGCGTCCTCGAGGGCCTCCCGCACCATCTCGGGAGTCAGGGGCGCGGTGCCCGCGGGCACGTCGAACGTGGGGAGTCCGGACCGGGTCCGCCGCCTGGGGGGCAACGGCTGGAGGCCCTTGCGGGCGAGCGCCGACACGACCTCGCCGACGGTCCGGCCCTCCGCCCGGGCCAGGCTGCGCGCCGCGCGCAGCACGTCCTCGTCGATCCGCAGGGTGGTCCTCATCCCCGCAGGGTAGGGCGGCGGTGCCTGGATGTCAAGATGTCCAGATGCGCCAGCATCACATCCGGAGTCGCTAGAATGGCCGCATGAAGCCCTGGTTCCTCACGGCCGCCCTGCTCGTGATCGCTCCCGCGGCCGCGCGCGGCCAGAGGGTGGAGATCGCCCCCGTGGTCGGCTACCGGTTCGGAGGCAGCTTTTCGACCGCTCCGGGGATCGAGCCGGCCAACCCCGTCGTCGACTACGAGGTGAGGGACGCGGCGGCCTTCGGCCTGCACCTGGGCTTCCGCATGGCCGAGGACGGCGAGATCGAGCTCCTCTACTCCCGCCAGAACACGCGCCTCGCGACGGGCGGGCTCTTCACGGGCGAGCCTCTCTTCGACCTCGCCCTGGAGACGTGGCAAGCGGGGGGGAACTATCTCTTCGCGGAGGAGGGCTCCCGCGTGCGCCCCTACATCGGCGTGGGTCTCGGGATCACGCGCCTGCTGCCGGAGCCCGCCCGTCTCGAGGACGAAACGCGCTTCTCCGCGTCGTTCGCCGCCGGCGCGAAAGTCTCGCTCGCGCGCCACCTCGGGCTCCGGCTCGAGGCCCGGTACTTCGTCACCGTGCTGGAGAGCGACAGCAATGGCTTCTGTGAGCCGGCCGGCCAGTGCCTCGTCCACGTGAAAGGCTCCGACATCTCCCAGGGCGAGGTCCGCGCCGGGCTCGTGCTGCGGTTCTGACCGGCCGGCGGGGAGCGCTTACTCCGCCACGGCCGGGCGGGCGGGCGGCACGTCGAACTCCGTCGTCTGTCCGGCGGGCAGCGCGAACCGCTCGAGGCCCAGCGCGCGGTCGGAGTCCGTGATCGCGACACCCTTCCCCTCGGTGACGGGCAGCAGGAGCTCACCGGGGCAGTCCGCCGGCAGCGTCACCGACGCCCGGTGGCCCTCCTCCTGCGCCTCGGCGCGGAAGACGATCGGGCCCCGCGGCGTGTGGGCCGTAAGCTCCAGGCCGGCCAGGTCGCCGAGCTGGGGGCGGATCTCCGCTTTCTCGAAGCCGGGGGCTCCGGGACGGATGCCGGCGACGTCCATGTACAGGACGAAGAAGGGCCCGACGGCGCAGTGGCTCCACTGGTCGGAGGAGTCGGGGCGAACCGTCCAGTCCTCGGACGTGGTGTTGTTGTAGACGACGGACGGCATCACGGCCCACCGCTCGCGCAGCTCGCGCAGGACCGCGTCGATCCGGCCGTGGCGGGCGAGGGCCTGCATCCGCCAGTGGGAGTTGGCCGGGTAGGAGAGGCCCATCGACGCGGGCGGCGAGACGAGCGCGGCGACCGCCTCGCGCGTCCGCCCGCCCGGGCACAAGTCGAAGAGGAGCGCGGTCGCCAGCGAGCGGTCGTCGAGCCGGACCGAGCCCTCCTCGTCTTCCCAGGGCAGGTTGCCCACGAAGAGCCCGCGCTCGACGCTCCAGAAGCGCCGCACCGCCGCCCCGACGAGCGCGTCGGCCGCGGTCGTCCAGCGCTTCCCCCCGGCCGGGTCCCCGGCCAGCGCCGCCACCTCCGCCAGGGCGGTCTTCAGGATCGCCGCCGCGAACAGGTTGAACGCGCACTGCTTGTGGCGGGGCCGCGGGAAGCAGTTGTCGATCCAGACCGCCGGCACGCCCCAGCCCTCGACGGGGAGGAGGCCGTCCTTGCCCCGCCGCGCGAGCAGGTAGTCGGCGAAGCGGACGAAGCGGGGGTAGAGGTCGAGCAGGACGTCCGTCTCTCCCGTCTCCCGGTAGTGGCGCCACGCGTCGTAGACGAGCGTCACCCCGTGGTCGAGGAGCGGCCCCCACGGGGTCGCCCCCACCTGGCGCTGCGCCACCCGGTTCAGGCGGTCGAAGGCCGGCCAGCAGTCGAGGAAGAAGCCGTCGAGCGTCTGGCCCATCGGGAACGTGCGCAGGAA
The DNA here is from genome assembly GCA_963697835.1 of uncultured Acidobacteriota bacterium. GTDB lineage: Bacteria > Acidobacteriota > Vicinamibacteria > Fen-336 > Fen-336 > DATBSL01. Next base: position 582,316 of record CAVOPG010000008.1, read on the forward strand.
GCGCCGCGCGAGCTGCCGGTCGCCGCAGGCGAGCCGTGTCGCGTGGAGCAGGTGCGCCCCGTCGCCGCTGTATTGCTGGCGCTCGCGGCCCATGCCGTCCACGATCGTCTCCTGGGCGGCGTTCACCAGCGTGTTGAACGAGGCCTCGAAGACGCGCTGCAGCTTCGGCTCCGCGCACGCGAAACTCGGCGCCTTCGGCCAGGGGTAGCTCCGCCGGCGGACGCCGACGTCCCGGAGGAGCACGGGCCGCGCGGCGTCGTGCACGTGCACCTGCAGGAAGCGGAGCGACTCGTAGTCGAAGCTCTCGAACCGGTTCTCGCCTTCCCCGCACGTGAAGCGCGTCCAGCTGAACCGGTGCGTGTCGAGCCAGGCGGGGCCGGCGGGGTCGTGGGACTCCTGCGCCATCAGCTCGACGACGGTTCCGGCCGGGGCCTCGACGGTGAGGAAAGGGAAGCCCACCATCTGCTCCGGCAGCTCGAACGTCGCGAAGGCGCCCTCTCCCGGCGGAGGCTCGAGCCGCCACGCGCCCTCTCCCGAGGGGGCCGCCGAGGTCTGGTCCACGATCTCGAACGAGCCGGGGATCCGGTACTCGAACCAGTCCCGCGGGTCGCGGAGCCAGCGCACCCGTCCCGAGCGCGCCAGGCGGCCCACGGTGTGGAACGTCTCGCGCACGAGTGGCACCTCGCGCGCCCGCAGCGCCGCCCCGGCCGGGTCGATTCCCCCGTCGGTGAGGTAGTCGTAGTGGTTCCCGGCGGCCGCCGGGCGATCGGACGGCACGTCGAGGACCTGCGGAGCCGTCCAGGCGGCGTCCGCCCGGAAGCCCGGCTCGCTCCAGCCCGCGGGCCGCAGCCGTGCGTCGAAGTCCTCCTGCAGCGCGCGCAGGTACCAGCGCTTGAACTGCCCCGGCCGGTGCGCGCGGTCGAGGAGCGCCTGCCAGGAGCCGTCGGTCACGACTTCGCCGACCCGCCCCCCCGCTTCTTCCACACGCAGGGCGAGGAGGAATCCCGGCTTCCCGAAGGGCCAGGTGCCCTCGCCGTGGCCGTAGAAGAGGACCTCGGCCCCGATCACGTTCCGCCCCGGCACCAGCCAGCGGGTGAGATCGACCGGGTCGGCTTCGTACGAGCGCGGGTCGCAGGGCGCCGGGCCCCACTGCACGCGGCGGCCGTTCACGAACAGGCGGTACCGGCTGTCCGCCGAGACGAAGCCCCGCGCGGAAGTCACTTCGCTCGCGACCTCGATCTCGCGCCGGAAGAGGACGAACGTGTTGGCGAGAGTCCGCTCACAGGGCAGCCAGATCCAGCGGGCGGGTGCCATGTCGATCCGCGCGCCCAGCTCCGGCGACGGCCACTCGCCCTGCGCGACGCGCACGGCCGGGGCCTCGGGCGTGCGCACGGCAGGCTTGACGGGTGTCGGTGCTTTGGCGGCGGGCTTCGGCTTGCTCGCGGCCGCGCCCGCCGGCCGCTTCTTCTTCGTGCGCTTCGACGCTTGCCCGACCGCGGCCGCCGGCGCGGCCACCGAGGCCGCCACCGACGCACCGAGCTTCAAGAGAAAGCCGCGGCGACCCTTGTCATCCCTCCTCGCCATCAGCGGCTCCCGTGGGGCCCGATGCGGTCCTCGGGCGGGTGCGAACGCGGCGGGAGCAGAACCTCGCGCGACGGCACCTGCCGGGTCCGCAGCCAGCGGGACACGATCTCGACCGCCGGGCCGGTGTTCGAGGGCGTGATGACGGTCCCCGCGAGCTCGCCCTGCGCCACCATCCTCTGGCCTCCGTCGGGCAGCCCGTCGCACCCGAGGAACGGCAGCGAGCCCCACTCCCGTTGATGCTCGCGGAGGGCCTTCCGCGCGCCGACCGCCATCGAGTCGTTCTGGCAGACCACGATGTCGGGGGTGAAGGCCCCGGCGGTCTTGAGGCGCAGCCAGGAGATGACGGCCTTCTCACCGCTGGCCTCCGTCCAGGCTCCGTTCAGGCCGCGGACCTCGAAGCCGGCGCCCAGGGCCTCCTTGAGACCCGCGAGCCGGTCGAGGGTAGCGGTCGAGTCGGCCGGCCCCTGCACGCACAGGACGTTTCCGCCGCCGGGGAGGAGCGACCGGCACTGCCTCCCCTGGATCCGCCCGGCTTCCTTCTGGTCCGTTCCGAGCATCGCGATGGGCAGGCCCGGGTGAGCGGCGCGGAGCTCGTCGACGTAGGCCACCCGCGTGTTCACCAGGATCCAGCCGATACCCGCCCTCACCGCGTTGCGCGCCACCCGTTCGAGCCCCTCGCCGGTCGCCGCCTCCACGACGATGGCCGCCGGACGCTCGCCCTCGGGGGCGTGGATGTGCTGGAAGAGCTGCTGGATCTGGACGACGGCGTGCCCCTCGGCGAAGGTCACCACCGACTCGAGCCCGAGCCGCGAGGCCGTGTCGCGCGCGTCCTTCGCCTGCACCTGCTGGAACTCCTGCTCCGCGTCCAGGAGAGCGACCACGACCTTCGGCATCAGCGGCCTCCGTGGACCCGGCGCTTCTCGTTCTCGTTCATCCAGAGGGAGCCGGCGACGAAGTACACGACCGTCACGGCGACGGCCATCGACTTGAAGCTGCCGAGACGCGACTCCCACTCGTCGGGGCCGGCGAAGAAGACCCAGAACGGGAGGACGAGGAGCGCAACGAGCGTGGCGAGCGTCACCAGGCCGGCGGCGGTCCAGGCGGCGGTCCGCGGCGCCTGCGGATGGGCCACCGCCGTCGGGTGCGGGCTCGGCCCCGGCACGGCGGTCGCCTCGGCCTCCGCCGGCAACGCCTCGCGGGCCCCGGCTACCGCGGACAGGGCGACGTATGAGGCCGCGGTCAGGATCCAGACCGGAAGCGCCAGGAAGAAGAGGTGAAGGAAGCCGCTCTGCCAGGCGAAGACCGCGAGCGCCACCGAGCCGAGCCAGGCGACGAGGGCGGGCCAGCTCACGGTGAGACCCTTCCGGCTCGCCCAGAACCGGGTGAAGCCGATCCTCGGGAAGATCCAGTGCTCGACGAAGACGATCGCCCCCACCGGCATCAGCAGCAGGCCGTAGATCCCCACGAAGTCGAGGAGCTTCGTGAAGACGAACGGCGAGCAGGCCATGAGGGTCGTGACGGCCCCGGCGATCAGGGTCACGACCCAGCGCGGCCAGTTCGGGGTGACGACCTGGAGCGCGAGGCCCGCGCGGTAGAGCGTGGGGTTCGCGGTCGTCCAGCCCGCGACGACGACGGCCAGGGCCCCGGCGACGCCGAGCGCCTGGTTCGCGATGTCCCCCGAGTCGAGCTGCGCGAGCGGCTTCTGGGCCACGAACGCGGCCGCCGCCCCCATGATCCCCGCGCAGATCCAGGCGAGATAGTGGCCCACGTACATGCCGAAGGCCGAGAAGAGACCGTAGCTCGACCTCCTCGCGAAGCGGAAGATGGCCATGTCCGACAGGCCCACGTGCATCGCGAGGTTGCAGATCCAGGCGAACGCCACCACGTGCCAGAACCCGAGCCCCCCCGACGCGTGCTCGGATGCGCCCTTCCAGATCGTCCGGTTGGCGATCGTCCAGAGGTCGCCGAGGCCGTGGATCTTCCCGTCCGGCAGGACCACGGCGAGCGCCGGCAGCATGACGATCGCCCCCGCGACGAACATCAGCACCATCCACGGCGAGCAGACGACCGCGAACTGCGCGAGGCGCTTGAAGCCCAGGACGGCGAGGGTCACCACCACCGCCCCCACCACGAGCACGACGAGGACGAAGCGCGGGTCCTCGGGGTACCACTTCGTCTGCGCGGGGATGCCAAAGGCGAGGCGGACCGCCGAGGCGGACACCGTGATCATCGCCCCGGCGAGGATGCAGTACATGACCGCGTTGCAGAGGTTGTAGAGGAGGGTCACCCCCGGGCCCGCGATGCGCCGGAGGTACCAGTAGAGGGTGAGCCGGGTCTCTACCGCGATCGGCGCGCACACGAAGGTCCAGGACAGCACCGCCAGGAGGTTGCCGAGCAGGAGGCCGAAGACGATGTCGAAAGCACTCGCGCCGAAGCTCACGAGCAGCGCCCCGATCACGAACTCGGTGGCGGCCACGTGCTCCCCGGAGAAGACGCCGGCGAAGTACGAGCCCGGCTCCAGCCTGTCGGGCGTGACCGGCGCCCGCTCGAACTCGTACAGGCTGTCGAGCCTCTGGACGACCTCGCCCGTGCCTTCCGTGGAGCTCACCCGTTCACCTCCGGTGTGAGGCGCAGTCTAATCCATGCGGCCCTTTCCTTACCTGAGCCGTGCGCGCCAGTCTGGCGGCCGTCTCACCGTCCAGTTCGCCGAGAAGGGCGGGCGGCCCGACACGTTCGTCCTCACCGGCGACATCGAGGCCATGTGGCTGCGCGACTCGACGGCGCAGGTGTGGCCGTACCCGCCGCTCGCGGGGACGGGCTTCATGCCCGAGTCCTTCGACCAGGACGACCCGACGCACTTCACGCGGAAGTGGTTCGCCTGGGCGAACACCCTGTTCGGCGAGCTGGTCCTGAAGGTGCGCGCCGAGCGCCCGCACCTGCTGGGGGAGAGGCTCTAGGCGCTGATCCGGCCGCGCCCCGCGCCTCCACCTGGCGCGGCTCGAGCAGGACGCGGGCCGCCCGCGCGAGCTGACCGGGCTTGGACCCGGAGGAGAGGCACACGTCGGCGTGACAGTCGGCGCACGGGGCCGCGGCCCCGGCGGCGTGCAGGACCGGCACTCCCCGTGACGGCGGATCGCCCTTCAGCCCAGCGATCACCGCCACGACGTCGACCCCCGTCGAGGCCTGGCCGACCACGACGAGATCGGCCACGGCGGCGCGGGACTGGACCTCGCTCCATCGGGCCCGCTCGATCTGACCGACGTGCTGAAGGCCTCCAAGGTTGTGGACGAGGCCGGCGATCAGGATCGTCGGCAACGCCTCGGCCGATCGAAGGCCGGGGGGAGCGAGGGTGGTCGGCCCCCGCACGCCACGGCGGCCCGGCTGGATCACTGCGTCTTCGGCCTGGGCGTCGGGTAGGGCTGCGGCATCGGCGTCCCGTCCTCGCACGCGACGACCCCCCCTCCCCCCGCCTGCGTCTGTTGACGCTCGAAAGCCGAGACAGCGATGATCAGCAGACCCGCCACCAAGAAACCGCTCCAAATCAGACGCATGGCTCCTCCTGACGCTCTGGACCGCGCTCTTGAAGAGCGAGCCCAAAGTGTATATCGTTCGGATACCTGATGTCCACAGCAAAAGCCGCGGCTTTGGGGGAAACGACCGTGAGCAATCTGCTGGATCCGCCCGCTGCCTTCGCGCTATAGTTCCAACCTGTGAACACTCTTGACTCGATGCTCGCGTTGCTCGTGGCGGACGATCCGCGTCGCTCGGCCGACCGCATCCTCACGCGCCTCATCCAGGTCCACCAGGCCCGCGGCGGTGCCATCCTACGCCCTCGCCAGGACCAGGCCGAGATCTGGCTCAGCGCGGGCCTCAACCTCTCGGGCGTGGCAGAGCTGCCGGTCCGCTGGGCCGACCACCGGGCCGCTCTCGCGGCTGGCCGCTCGGTCATCGAAGCGGGGTTCGTGCTGCTGCCGGCGATGCTCGGCGACGAGATGGTGGCCGCCCTCTACCTCGCCCAGCCGGAAGACCCGGCCGTCGGCGACGCGCGCGTGTTCGGCGCCGCCATCGCGCAGGCCGTCCAGGCGGCGGAGGCGACGCCGGGCGCGCGGCGCGCCCCGGAGACGAGCCCCACGGAGGAGGCGAGGCTGCAGATGCTGTCGCTCCTCGAGCGGCACGAGTGGAACATCGCCGAGGTGGCGCGCCTCCTGGGAGTGACCCGACGCACGGTCTACATGCGCCTGAGCAGCTTCGGTATCGAGCGCAAGCACGTGCCGAAGATCTACAAGAAGCTGCCCGTGGAAGGATGACCGGACTCGAGAGCGTCCTCGCACACGCGGTCAGGCTGGCGCTGCTCGTCCTCCTCGTGGGAATCCTGCGACGGGGACGGGTCTCCCGGTGCCGGTCCTTCGCGGCCTACGTCCTCGTCGTTCTCCTGGGCAACGTCCTGGTCTCCTTCTGGCCCGACAACTTCCTCAACCCCTCCTTCTGGATCCTCAAGCAAGGCCTCTACGACGTGCTCAAGATGGCGATCGCGGTCGAGCTCGCCTGGCGCGCCTTCGGCGCATTCCCGGGCGCGATGCGCACCGCCCGCCTCGTCCTCCTGCCGCTGCTGTCGGTCAGCACGCTGACGCTGGCCCTCCTCGTCCCGCCCTCGTCGTACATGACCGTCTGGGAGTGGCAGCCGAGCGTCGCGACCGCGGCCCTCTGGCTGCTCACCGCGACCGCCCTCATGGTCGTCTGGTACCAGGTGCCGCTCGACGGCTGGCAGCGGGCGATCATGCTGGGGCTCGCCCCGTACCTGCTCGTGTTCGTGAGTCTCCTCGACCTGCTCCGGCGGTACGGATGGTCCTGGCGCGGCCCGATCACGACGATCGAAACCGCGGTCTACCTGGGCCTCGTCGTCTTCTGGGCCTGGGCCGCGTGGCGGCGCGACCCGGCGCCTCTGGCCCTCTCTCCGGCGGGGAGCCCGGCATGACGCTCGAGCTCGTCCTGTCTGCGATCGGGTGCGGCCTCGTCTGCTACGCGCTCGGGCGGTACAACCGCGCCCTCACGCTGCAGCGATGGGAGTTCGTGCTGAACGCCCCGGAACGGCAGGCGATCGAGTCGCTGCGGCAGCGGATGGCGCTCGACTCGGCCCTGGCGCGGCAGGCTCTCGAGGCGGCCGGCCGCGCGCGCCAGGCCAGCCGGGCCCCCGACGCGCTGACCGTCCTCCGCGTGGCCCTCTCGGTCCTGGAGGACGCGGGCGCCGACCGCCTCACGCGGCTGCGGGCCATGGGCGTCTACTCCCGGATGGTGCGGGCGATCTCGCCCCTGCCCGCTCCTTCTCCCGCCCCCTTCCGCGGCGCTTCGCTGCGGCTCGCGGCCTCGGTCGCGGGCCTCGCCCACCGCGTTCTCGTGGGGACGCAGGAGCGCTTCCGCCTGTGGCTGCTCGTGCTGGGGCTCGGCGTGCGCATCGTCCTGCACGGCGGCCGGCGGTCGGTGGACGCCGCGGGCCGCACGCCGGACCGACCCCGCCCCTGGGACGACTTCGCGCGGGGGATGGACGACTTCGAGGCGCTCGACGAGTGCCACCTGACCGCGTTCGAAGTCCTCGTCGCCTCTCTCTCGGCCGTCGATCGGGGCGGCCGCCTGCGGCTCTGGGAGCGGATCGTCGGCGACGCGGGCTAGCCGCCCTACGCGAAGCGCCCCTCGATCTCCCGGTAGCGCTCCGCCGCTTCCTTCCAGCCCGGCCTCTCGCGCGGCTCGAAGCGGCGTGGTCGGACGGCCTGCGCCACGAGCCGGCGGCCCTCGGCCAGGGAGGCGAGGCTTCCGGAGGCCACGGCCTGCAGCAGCAGGTTGCCGGTGGCCGTGGCTTCGGCGGGACCGGCGAGCACGGGCCTTTCCGACGCGTCGGCCGTCGCCTGGTTCAGGTAGTCGTTCTGACACCCGCCGCCCACGATGTGGAGGCCGAGCACGGCCTCGCCGGTCAGCGTCTCGATCGTCCGCACCACCGAGGCGTAGCGGAAGGCCAGCGAGTCGAGGACCACCCGGGTGAGCCGCGCCGGGTCGTCCGGCACCCGCTGCCCCGTCTCGGCGAGCGCCCCCTGCAGCTCGGCGGTCATGCTGGCCGGGTTGAAGAAGCGGGGGTGATCGGGGAAGACGAGGCCGGGTGGGCGCTCGATCGCCGCGGCGGCGGCGAGGAGGCCGTCGATGTCGGCCGAGAGGCCTCTCTCCGCCCACTCGTGGCGGCAGGAATCGAGGACCCAGAGGCCCATGACGTTCTTCAGGAAGCGGATCGTGCCGAAGACGCCTCCCTCGTTCGTGAAGTTGGCGCGCGCCACGGCGTCGCTCACGAGGGGCGAGGAGCGCTCGACCCCCACCAGCGACCACGTGCCGGACGAGATGTAGGCCCAGCCCGGCGCGAGCGGAGCCCCCGCGACCGCGCTGCCGGTGTCGTGGGTGGCCGGGGCCAGCACGCGCAGGGCGCCCATGCCCAGCTCCTTCTGGAGGCCCGGCCGCAGCTCACCCAGATCCGTCCCCGGCGCCACGACGTCCGGCATGATCTCGCGCGGCAGGGAAAGGCGCGAGAAGAGGTCGTCGGCCCATCTCCGGGTTCGAACGTCGAGGAGCTGGGTCGTCGAGGCGTTCGTGTACTCGCCCACGACCGAGCCGCAGAGGGCGTGATGGCAGAGGTCCGGGATCATGAGCAGGCGCCGCGCCCCCGCGGGCAGCCCTTCGCGCACGTGGACGTGGAGCTGGAAGAGGGTGTTGAGCTGCTGGAACTGGATGCCCGTGCGGTGGAAGATCTCCTCGCGAGGCACGGTGCGCAACACCCGCTCCATGGCGCCGTCGGTGCGGTGGTCGCGATAGCAGACGGGGTCCTCGAGGAGCCGGCCGCCGGCGTCGAGGAGGCCGTAGTCCACCCCCCACGAGTCGACACCGACCGTCTCCAGCGTCCCGCTGCGCCCCGTGGCCGCCCGATGTCCCGCGGCCAGGCCCTCCTTGAGGCCGTCGAGAATCCGGCCGAACGGCCAGCGCAGGCGCCCCGCCGACGTCGCCGCCGGGTAGTGGAAACGATGGACCTCGTCCTGGACGAGGCCACCCGGGCCGAGCCGGCCGAGCACGGCCCGGCCGCTCCCCGCGCCGAGGTCGACGGACAGATGGAACGCCCCGTCAGTGCTCAAGGCCCGACTCCACGCGAGAAGAACATGGCCGCCCGCTAGACGATGCCGGCTCCCCGCTGCGCCTCCGCCGGCCGCTCCTCCGCCTTCGTCCGCCGGTACCCGCTGCGCCCGGTACGCGCCGACCGGGTCGATCGCGCCACCCGCTCGGTGCCGCGCCATGGCCAGGATCGGCGCCACGTCGGCGGTGAAGGCCTGCTTCAGCGCCGAAAGCGCGAGGGTCGCGTCGTTCCTGTCCTGCGCCTCGCCCAGGGCCCCCCGGTCCACGAGGTGCGCCTGCACGTACGCCCGCACCAGCTCGATGGCGCTCGTCATCAGCGACTCGATCGGGTCGGTTACGTTGTGCGACTGGTCGAGCATGTAGGCGGGGTCGAAGCCCGCGACCTTCTCGAGCTCCGCGTCCACGAGCTCGTTGAAGATCAGGAACAGCTGGAACGGCTTGATCGAGCCGGCGTCGAGGTCGTCGTCCCCGTACTTGCTGTCGTTGAAGTGGAAGCCGGCCAGCTTCCCCAGCTGGATCAGCCGGGCCACGATCATCTCGATGTTCACGTTCGGGGCGTGGTGGCCGAGGTCCACGAGCGAGAAGGCGCGAGGCCCGAGCTCCCGCGTGCAGTAGTAGCTCGTGCCCCAGTCGTTGAGCACCGTCGAGTAGAAGGCGGGCTCGTAGAGCTTGTGCTCGATGAACATCCGGAAGCCGCCGGGGAGGGCGGCGTAGATCGCCCGCAGGCTCTCCAGGTAGCGGTCGAGGGCGCGCCGGAAGTGCACCTGGCCGGGGAAGCTGCCCCCGTCCCCGATCCACACCGTGTGCGAGCGCGCCCCGAGCTTCACCCCGAGCTCGAGGCAGTGGACGTTGTGCTCGACCGCCTGGCGGCGCACGGCGGGGTCGGTGTGGGTGAGGCTGCCGAACCTGTAGGAGTGCTTCTGCCCCGGCTGGTCCTGGAACGTGTTCGAGTTCATCGAGTCGAAGAAGAGGCCCCGGGCGGCGGCGTACGCCTTGAGCTCGGCCGGGTGCTCGGGCTCGTCCCAGGGGATGTGGAGCGAGATGCCCGGGCTCACCCGGACCATCTTGTTGACGATGTCGCAGTCGTCGAGCTTCTCGAAGACGTTCCGGGGCTCGCCCGGCCCCGCGAAGCGGGCGAAGCGTGTGCCGCCGGTGCCGACGCCCCACGAGGGCACGGCCACCCGGAAGGCCATCGCCCGCTCGGTGAGCGGCTCGATGTCGACTCCCCGCCGGCGGAGCTGCCGGCCGAGGTGGTCATAGTCCTGGTGCAGCCAGTCGAGGGCGTTGCGGTTGTGCTCGTCCACGAACTCACGAATGACCATCCCCACTCTCCCTTGCCCCCGGGAACCAGCTTGCACATCCGCGGGGGCCCATCCCTGCTCGAAGCGATCCGCCCGATCATAGCCGCAGCCGGCGTCCGAAGCCTGAATCAACGGGACTATGCGATCCGAGGGACGCGGGGGTCAACCGACCCCCGCTCGTTCGGTCGCGGGCCAGTACGCCGTCTTCCAGGGTGAGGGCACGGGTTCAGACCTGCCCCGAGGGAGGCGAGCGATGAGACGCTACGTGGCGGCGGGGCTGGTGATGGCGGGGGTCCTGGCGACGGGATGCAAGACCCGCCTCTTCCAGGTCTCCATCCACCCGTTCTTCGACGCGACCGACGCTCCGGGCGACGTGACCGGTCGCTGGCTGCAGGAGGGGAAGGAGGCAGAGGGCCTCGACTTCGTGCCGGCCGGAGAGAACGAGTGGCGGGTCGACATCTTCGAAGCCAAGGACGGCGGTGAGGAGCAAGAGTCCTCCGGCGGCGTCGTACGCTTTGGCCGCTTGAGCGGCGCGCTCTACTGGGACATGACCGCCGAGAAGTCGGCCTCCACGGGGGACCTGGCGAAGGAACTCCTGCTCGAACTCCACAGCGTGGCACGAGTACGATTGAACGGCGATACGATGGAGCTCGCTTTCCTGGATCCTGAGTGGATGTCCGAGGCCCTGGCCCACGGGCGCGTCGACCTTGCCCACTTCCGTGAAAGCGAGGACGACGACGACCACTCCATGATCCTGACCGCGCCGACGAACGAGCTCGAGGCGTTCCTCCAAACGTACGGCGACGTCCCAGAGGCCTTCAGCGAGCCGGAGGTCTACCACCGTGTGCAATGAGCCCGTGCCCGGGAGGGAAGTGCCCGCTTTGTGAGCCATCCTCGCGACGAGACCGAGGACCTGCTTCGTCGGGCCCGCGAGGGCTCGCGGGAGGCCCTCGGTCTGTTGTTGGGCGGCTGCGGTGAGAGGCTGCTCGCCCTCATCCGACTGCGCCTCGGGCCCAGCCTCCGCCAGCGCATCGAGTCCCGCGACGTCCTCCAGGCGACCCTCTTGAAGGCGCTCCTCCACATCGACGGCTTCCGCGGAGACAGGCGTGAGTCCCTCATGGCGTGGCTGGCCCGGATCGCGCAGAACGAGATCCGCGACATGGCCGCGTTTCACGGCCAAGAGCGGCGGCAGGTCGATCAGACGGTGGCTCTCGGCGGCTCCCAGGAGCTGGACCGCCTGGCCGCCGACCTCCGCTCCGAGACGAGCCGCATCGCGTTGGACGAGCGGTCGGCCCAGCTCCTCGCTGCCCTCGAGGCCCTCTCCCCCGAGCACCGGGAGGCGATCCTCCTCCGTCAGTTCGAGGAGCTGTCCTTCGCCGACATCGCCCTGAGGATGGGGCGAAGCCCCGACGCCTGCCGTATGCTTGTGGCGCGCGCGATGGCCGCTCTGACGATTTCCCTGGGTACGGAGAACTGACCGAGGAAGCGACGGGACCCGAGCTCGAGGGGCTTCTTTCCCGCTACATCGAGCGCCGCCTGGCCGGCGACGACGCACCCGACCTCGCGCAGCTCGCCGGCGACGTGCCTGGGCTCTTGCCGGCGCTCAGGGTCCTCGTCGAGCGTTACGAGGCGCTCGCCGGGATGCTGGCGCAGTCGCGGCCGCCGCTCGTCGAGGAGCCCGCGCCCCAGGAGGCGCCGCTCCCGACCTTCGACGGCTTCCGCACCATCGAACGCCTCGGGCGCGGAGGCGGTGGCGACGTCTACAAGCTCCTCGACCTGACCCTCGGCCGAGTCGTGGCCGGCAAGGTGCTTCGCAGCGACGGTCCCCTCGCCGCCCTCGGCTCGGGCGTCTTGCGTGAGGCGCGCTTCCTCGCCCTCTTCGAGGATCCCCGCATCGTCCGGCTCGTCGACTACCGCGCCGGCGACCCGCCGCTCCTTCTCATGGAGTACGTCGACGGCTTCGATCTCTCGTCCATCGGCCCTTCCCTCGAACCCAAGCAGAAGGCCCGCCTCCTGGCGGACGTGGCGGACGCCGTCGAGCGCGCCCACCAGCTCGGGATCCAGCACCGCGATCTCAAGCCCGGCAACATCCTGGTCGATGCCGCCCTCCGGCCGCGGATCCTGGACTTCGGCCTCTCGAGCGGCGCCGCCGATCGCGGTCACGGTCTCGGGACCCTCGTCTACATGGCCCCAGAGCAGCTCGACCCGTCACGGCCCATCGACGCCCGCACGGACGTGTACGCCCTTGGCGTCGTCCTCTTCGAGCTGCTGTGTGGAGAGCGGCCGTTCGCCGCCGACACCGACGGCAAGCTTCGCGAGGCCATCCGCCGGGGCGAGCCGCGCCTCCCGCGGGAGATCGACCCCTCGGTGCCCGAGCCCCTCCAATCCATCGCTTTGACGGCGATGGCCGTGGATCAGGCGGACCGCTATGCCACGGCCCACGACCTGGCCGCCGATCTCCGCCGCTACCTCGAGGACCGTCCTGTTCTCGCTCGGCCCGCCGCCTACCGCTCGGCCCTCGCCCGGCGCGTCGAGCCCCACCTCGACGACATCGACGAGTGGGAGAGGTTGCGCCTCGTCTATCCCCACGAGGGCCAACGGCTCCGCGACGCCTACCGGCGCCTCGACTCGCGGGAGGGAGACTGGATCCTCGGCAGCCGGGTGCTCTCGTTCTCCCAGATAGCCCTTTACCTGGGAGCCTTCTTGCTGGCGTGCGGGGGTGTCCTCTACTTCGCCGCCTACCAGAAGGACGGCGTCCACGGACTGGCGCACCCGCTCACGTTCCTGGCGTTGCCGCTCGTGGCCCTCGCCGCCCTGGCGCTGCGTCTCGACCAGGGCGAGCACAAGGCGGCGGCCGTAGCCTTCCACCTGGGCGCCGCCGTGCTCGTGCCACCGCTGCTGCTCATCCTCCTTAGAGAGGCTGGTTGGCTCACCACCCTCGCCGCGGGAGGCCGCGAGCTCTTCGAGCGGGTGACCAACCGCCAGCTCCAGGCGGCCCTCGCCCTCTCGGCGGCCTGGACCGTGTTCCCGACCCTTCGCACCCGAACCGTGGCCCTCGCCAGCGCCTTCGCCCTCTTCCTCACGTCCCTCCACCTCGCGGTCGTCGGCGACTTTGGCCTGCGGCAGTGGATCGACGACGCGCGATGGGACAAGCTGGGCGTCGCCCTCCTCCCGTTGTTGGTCGTGGCGGCACTCCTCGGCCGGGGGCTCGAGGGTCTGCGGCGACCGTTCTTCGCCCAGCCGCTCCACTTCCTGGCCGCGGGCCTCGTCGTGATCGCGGCGGAGCTTCTCGCGCTGGACGGCAGGGCTTTCGCCCACCTGGGCCTCACGCTGGCACCGTTGCAGGGGCCGTCGGTCAGCGATCCCGAGCTTCTCGACACCGTGGCCGCGATGACGGTGAACGGCCTGGCATTCCTCGCGATAGGCATCCTCGTGGACCGGCACGGGACGGTGCTCATGAAGACGCCGGCGAGGCTCCTCGAGGCGGTCGCGCCTTACGCGATCCTCGAACCGCTCTGCTACCTGGTCGAGACGGAGGAGTATTCGAAGCGGATGGACTGGCTCTTCCTCGGCCTGGCCCTGGCCCTGGCGATCGCGAGCCACTTCCGCCAACGGCGAGGCTTCTACACGGCGGGCCTCATCAATACGGGCGTCGCCATCGGTCTCATCACCCACCACTACGACTGGCTGGGACGGGTGGCCTGGGCGTCTTCAATCCTCGCCGGCGGGATCGCAGTATTGGCGCTAGGCTTCGCCCTCGATCGCCTGGACAAGCGCAAGGCGTCCAACGTCTGACCCGAGCGCATCCCAGGGAGACAGGCGTTTGACGCGCCGCGGCCTGGGGGCGTAGCGTCCCCGGGTCCGGACCGCGCGAAGGGAGAACCCCATGACCCGCCGCTGGCTCGCCGCCGCCCTCCTCGCCCTGGGAGCGCTCGCCTCGGGAACCTTCGCCTCCGCCCTCGCGGGAGCCGAAGGCGCCACCGTCCGCGAGTACCGCAAGGCCTTCCGCACCTACCCGTTCTCCGACCCGGACCCGATTCCCAACGCCGGCCGCATCTACCCCTACTTCCGCTTCGACGGCTACACCGACCGGCCGGTGGAGCGCGAGTTCACGGTCGTGGAGCTGGAGAACCCGTGGATCCGGGTCACCGTGCTGCCCGAGGTGGGCGGGAAGATCTGGTCGGCGATCGAGAAGTCGACCGGCAAGTCGTTCCTCTACGGCAACCAGGTGGTCAAGTTCCGGGACGTCGCCATGCGCGGCCCGTGGACGAGCGGGGGCATCGAGGCGAACTACGGCATCATCGGCCACACGCCGAACTGCGCGACACCGGTGGACTACCTCACGCGGCAGAACCCGGACGGCAGCGCCTCCGTCGTGATCGGCGTCCTCGACCTCCTGACCCGCACGCCGTGGCGGCTCGAGATCACGCTCCCCGCGGACAAGGCCTGGTTCACGACCACGTCGCTCTGGCACAACGCGACGCCGCTCGAGCAGCCCTACTACACCTGGATGAACGCCGGCATCAAGGCCGCCGGCAACCTGCAGCTCGTCTATCCCGGCACTCACTTCATCGGGCACGGCGGCGAGGCGAGCCCGTGGCCGATCGACCCGGAGACGGGGCGCGACCTGTCCTTCTACGAGAGAAACGACTTCGGCCTCTACAAGTCGTACCACGTGCTCGGCCGCGCCACCGACTTCTTCGCCGCCTACTGGCACGACGACGACTTCGGCATGGGCCGCTTCTCCCCGCGCGACGAGAAGCTCGGCAAGAAGATCTGGATCTGGGGCCTCTCCCGCCAGGGCATGATCTGGGAGAAGCTCCTCACCGACACCGACGGCCAGTACGTCGAGGTCCAGTCGGGCCGCTCGTTCAACCAGGCGGCGGAGGACAGCACGAGGACGCCCTTCAAGCACCGGGGCTTCCTCCCCTACGGCACCGACACCTGGACCGAGTACTGGTTCCCCGTCAAGGGCACGAAGGGCCTCGTGGCGGCGTCGCCCCTCGGCGGGCTGAACGTACGCCCGCGCGACGGAGGGCTCGACGTCTTCTTCTCCCCGCTCGAGGCGGTGAGCGACACGCTCGAGGTGCTGGACGGGGACCGCGTCGTCTTCTCGAAGCCCGTTTCGGCGAAGCCCCTGGAGACGTGGACGGCCGCCGTGCCCGTGGTCGTCCCCACCGACAGGCTGAGGGTGAGGATCGGCGGAAGCCGTCTGGCGTGGTCGGGCGACCCGAGGGCCGGTGCGCTCTCCCGCCCCCTCGAGTCCCCGGCCGATTTCGACTGGGGCTCGGTGTACGGCCTGTGGCTGAAGGGCAAGGAGCAGATGCGGCAGCGCTCCTACGGCCCGGCCCGAGAGGCGCTCCTGGCGTGCCTCGCCAAGGACCCGCACTACGTCCCCGCCCTCGCCGACCTGGCCCTCCTGCGCTACCGCTCGATGGACTACGCCGGTGCCTTCGAGCTCGCGCGGAAAGCGCTCGCCGTCGACACGTACGACCCCTCCGCGAACTACTACTATGGCCTCGCCGCGCAGAAGCTCGGGCGGCTGGACGACGCGCGGGACGGCTTCGAGGTGGCCGCGCAGTCCGTGGAGCTGCGCGGGGCCGCGTGGACGGAGCTCGCGAAGATGTCCGTCCGCGGCGGAGACCGGGCGCGGGGCGCCTTCGACGCGGAGCGCAGCCTCGATTTCAACCGCCGCAACCTCGAGGCGCTACAGCTCCTGGCCCTGGACCGCCGTCTCGGCGGCGAGCGGGAGAAGGCCCGGGAGGCCCTCGACGGGTTGCTCGCGCTCGACCCCCTCAGCCCCTTCGGCCGCTTCGAGAAGGCGCTCGCCGAGGGCGGAGAGGCCCCGCTGCGTGCCTTCGCGGCGAGTGTCCGCAACGAGATGCCGCAGGAGACCTTCCTCGAGCTGGCCGGCTGGTACCACGATCTCGGCCGCCCGGCCGAGAGCGGGCAGGTGCTGGAGCTCGCGCCGCAGACGGCCGAGGTCCTCTACTGGCGGGCCCGCCTGAAGGACCCGGGCGAGGAGGCAGAGGCCCTGCTGCAGGCGGCCGATGCGGCGTCTCCCGAGTTCGTGTTCCCCTTCCGCCCGGAGTCCGCCGAGGTGCTGCAGTGGGCGGCTTCACGCAGCTCGAGCTGGCGCCCCCGCTACTACCTCGCCCTCGTCCATCGGGAGGCCGGCAACCTGGAGGAGGCGCTTCGGCTCCTCGACGAGTGCGGCGAGAGGCCCGACTACGCGCCCTTCTACGCCGTCCGGTCCCTGGCGCTCGAAGGCACCTCCCCCGAGCGGTCGATGGCCGACCTCGAGCGGGCCGCGCGCCTCGACCCCGCCCAGTGGCGGCTCGGCCGGATGCTGGCCGAACGCCAGCTGCGCCAGGGGGCACCTTCACGCGCTCTCGAGACGGCGAGCGCCTACGCCGCGCGGTTCCCCGAGAGCTACATCCTCGGCATGCTCCACGCCAAGGCGCTCCTCGCGAACGGGCGCTACCGCGAGAGCGGCGATCGCCTCGCCCGGCTCCACGTGATCCCGTACGAGGGGTCCGTCGAGGGCCGGCGACTCTACCGCGAGGCGTGGCTGATGCTGGCCGTCGAAGCCTCCCGGGAGAACGACCTCCCCTCTGCCCTGCGCTCGATCGACACCGCGCGCCTATGGCCCGAGAACCTCGGGGCCGGGAAGCCGTACGCGGCGGACGTCGACGAGAGTCTCGAGAACTGGCTCGCCGCGCAGTGCCTCGCGCGACGCGGCAAGAGCGCGGAGTCGGGCGAGCTCCTGCAGCGTGTCACGGCCTTGGGCGGCCGCGGCCGGGGGGCCTCGACCCTCGTGCACGCCCTGGCCTTGAAGCAGGCGGGACGTGAAGGCGAGGGACGCCAGGTCGTCGCCGAATGGTCGGCTCGCGAGCCGAAGAGCCCGCTCGCCGCCTGGGCCGTGCACGCGTACGACGGCGATGTCTCTCCGCCGCCCGACGGTGCCGGCGAGGACGCGCGCGTGCTCGCCGCCTGGCTCGCCGCGCCACGCAAGCAGCCCTGACCTGAGACTCAGCGGGGCGGAGGTCCCTTCGATGAAGCGCTCGTTCCTCCTGCCGGCGGTGCTGCTGGCCCTGGCGGGCCTCGACGGCGCCCTCGCCGAGGCCCGCGTCGTCCGGCTGACGATCGAGCGCCGCGAGTCCGTCCTCGCCGGAAAGGCGTTCGGCCTCGCCGGCCCCTACGAGTCGCTCGTCGGCACCGTCGAGTTCGCGCTCGACCCGTTGCTCCGGCAGAACCGGGCGGTCGTCGACCTCGCGCTCGCGCCGCGCAACGAGAGGGGCGAGGTCGTCTTCACCGCCGACGTCTTCATCCTGAAGCCGGTGGACGCGAGGCGCGGCAACGGACGCGTCTACTACGAGGTGCCGAACCGGGGCGGCAAGGGGATCCTCCGGCGGCTCCAGTTCGCCGAGTCGTCGCTCGATCCCCGCGAGGCACGGGACTTCGGCGACGGCTGGCTGATGCGCCAGGGGTTCGCCCTCGCCTGGATGGGCTGGCAGTGGGACGTGCCGGAAACCCCGGGCCTCCTGCGGCTGCGCGCGCCGATCGCCACCGGCGCCGGCAAGCCCATCACCGGCCTCGTGCGGTCGGTGATCCTGACGGGAGAGCGGAAAGACCGGGCGCCGCTCGCCGACCGTGGCCACGCCGCCTACCCCGCCGTCGACCCCGAAGGGCCGGACAGCCGGCTCTACGTCCGTGATCACCGTCTCGACCCGCCGCGCCTCGTCCCCCGGAAGGCCTGGCGCTTCGTCGATCCAGAGACGGTGGCCCTGGAAGGCGGCTTCGAGCCGGGACGGATCTACGAGGTCGTCTACCGAAGCCGGGACCCGCGCGTCGCCGGCTGCGGCCTCGCCGCCACGCGCGACCTCGTCAGCTTCTTCAAGAACGAGCCGGGCGACGCGAATCCCCTCGCCGGCGTGCGCCTGGCCATCGGCCACGGCATCTCCCAGAGCGGCCGCTTCCTCCGCCACTTCCTCTACGAGGGCTTCAACGAGGACGAGCAGGGCCGGCGCGTCTTCGACGGGCTCCTCGTCGAGGTCGCGGGCGCGGGGCGAGGCTCCTTCAACCACCGCTTCGCCCAGGCCTCGCGGGACACCCACCAGCACTGGAACGTCCACTACCCCGGCGACGACTTCCCGTTCTCCGACGCGCCCGAAACCGACCCCGAGACCTCCGAGACGAGGGGCCTCCTCGACCGCGCCGTGGCCAGCGGGACCGTCCCGAGGATCTTCCACGTGGTGACGGCCTACGAGTACTGGAACCGGGCGGCCTCGCTGATGCACACCGACCCGTCGGGCACGCGCGACCTCCCCCTCCCCGGCACGAGCCGTGTCTTCCTCGTCGCCTCCGCGCAGCACGGCCCCGGGGCGATACCCCCGACCGAGGGTGGAGCGGCCGGCAGCGACGGGCTCCACGCCACGAACCCGAACGACTTCCGCCCGGCGATCCGCGCCCTCGTCCACGCGCTCGACGAGTGGGTTGCCGAGGACGTCGAGCCGCCGCCGAGCCGGTATCCGCTAGTCGCCGACGGCACGCTCGTTCCGCCCGAGCGGGCCGGCTGGCCGGCCGTGCCCGGGGTCCGCTTCCCGAGCGTGCGGAACGAGCCAGTCCGGGCCGATCGCGGCCCGGAGTGGGCGCGCGGCGTGATCACGATCGAGCCGCCGAGGCTCGGCCGGGTCTTCCCCGCCCTCGTCCCCGCCGTCGACGCCGACGGAAACGACCGGGCCGGCATCCGCCTGCCCGAGGTGGCCGTGCCGCTCGCGAGCCAGACCGGCTGGAACTGGCGCCATCCCCGCGCCGGCGCGACCGACGCCCTCGTGCCCTACGTCGGCTCGTACCTGCCCTTCCCCTGGACGAAGGCCGAGCGCGAGGCCTCGGGTGACCCGCGCCCCTCGATCGAGGAGCGCTACCGCAGCCGCGAGGACTACCTCGGCCGGGTGGCGATCGAGGCGCTGTCGCTCGTGCGCGAGCGCTTCCTGCTCGCCGAGGACGTGCCTTTCGTCATCGAGAGGGCCGCCGCCCACTGGGACTGGCGCCGCGCGGGCACGCCCGGCGGGTCATAGCCCCTCCTTCTCGAAGAACACCGCCTTGTCGAGTCCGTCGAGCAGCCTCTGGTATGCGAGCGGGTCCTCGACTGGCGTCACGCTCTGAACGGTGCCGTTCTTCGCCGTCACCTTCGTCACGAGGCTGATGCGAACGCGTGTCCCCGCGCCCTCCCGCGTCGCGTTCACGCTGGCCTCGATCGCGGAGAACTCGGTCCTGCCCGTCGGCACGAGGAGCGACGCGCCGTAGGTGGGGACGACGGCGACCCACTTCACGATGCGCAGGGCCTGGCTGGGCTGCCGGGACCGCCACTCCATGACGGCGGTCACGAGCCCCAGCTCGGCGTCGGCGTTGCGGATCACGAACCCCTGGTCCTGCAGGACGTTCAGGGCGGCCTTCAGAACGAGGCGCTGGTCGGCCGTCCCGAAGCTGCGGCTTTGAGCCTGGCGCAGCTCGAGCGGCGCCTGCGGCGCCCGCCGGAGGGACTCGTTCGTCGTCGCGCACGCGCCCACGACGAGGGCGAGGGCCACGGGTATCGCGTGCCGGGTCATGGCGCACCTCCTCAGAACCGGCTGGTGTGCCAGGTGTAGCTCTCCACGGCTCCCGCCGCGGAGAAGCGGATCACCACGGTCAGCGTCTTCTGCGAGGACTTCGTCTTCTCCGAGCGCTTCCCGGCGGCGATCCCCAGGATGCCCCCGAACGTGCTCCCGGCGCCCGAGCCCAGGCCGCCCACCCCGACGCCACCGCTCGATGCCTCGACCTCGCTCGAAACCCTGTCGTAGATCCACGCCTCGCGGCCGTCGGCGTCCCGGGTCAGGATGTTCGGTGAGCCGAGCCGCTCCGCCACCTCGGCCTGGGATAGGCCCGGCCGCAGCTCCTTCTGGACGACCCCCAACGTGAACTCCCGGGAGACCTCGCTCTTCGACTTGCCTTTCTCCCCCGCGATGGCCGGGACGGCACCGACTGCAACCGCGACCAGCGCCACGCCCAATGTTCGGGACATCTCGGACCTCCTCGGCTACCAGTGTCGGACCGCCTCATGTCGTCGGGCCGGCCGGTTGTGTCGGTTTCCCGCGTGTCCCAGCCCGCGCGACCGGGGCCCCCGTCTGGCCCCGAACCGGCCGTACGGCAAAGGCCTTCCGCTGGTGGTAGAAATCTGATATATCAGACGTGTGAGAGCCGTGGTCGACCCGCCCTCGGCGAGAAGCCCGCTCGTGCTGAAGTCCCTGCGCGAGCAGGTGTACGACCACCTGCGCCAGCTCCTGAACCGCGGGGATCTCCGTCCCGGCGCCCTTCTCGACCTGGACGCCCTCGAGGCCCGGCTCGGCGTGAGCCGCACGCCGCTGCGCGACGCGCTGCTCCAGCTCGAGTCCGAAGGGTTCGTGACCATCCTGCCCCGCCGCGGGGTCGAGGTGCGGCCGCTCACCCGCGACGACATCCGGCACCTCTACGAGATCATCGGCGCCCTCGAGGGGGCGGCGCTCCTCGCCGCCTTCCCCCGGCTGGGCCGGAGAGAAGCGGCGGCGCTCGGCCGGCTGAACCGGGAGATGAAGCGGGCCGTCGAGGCGGGCGACTTCGACGGCTACTACGACCGGAACCTCGCCTTCCACGACGTCTTCCTCGACCGCTGCGACAACGAGCGGCTGGTAGGACTGGTGCGCACCCTCAAGCAGCGGCTCTACGACTGGCCGCGCCGCCGCGGGTTCGTGAAAGCCTGGGAGCTCGCCTCCGTCCGGGAGCACGCCGCCTTCGCCCGCCTCGTCGCGAAGGGCGAGGCCCGGGCGGCGGCCGACCACCTGCGCGACGTGCACTGGTCGTACGCGGTCCAGGAGCGCTTCGTCGAGGAGTACTACTTCGCGGGCCGGGACGAGGCGGCCGCGGTCCGGAGGGAAGACCGATGAGCGCCGTCCCGGGTGCTTCGGCCTGCGGGCGGGTCTTCAACGTGCAGCGCTACTCGCTGCACGACGGGCCGGGCATCCGCACCACGGTCTTCCTGAAGGGCTGCCCCGCCCGCTGCCTCTGGTGCCACAACCCCGAGAGCCAGTCCTTCGCTCCCGAAGTCCTCGTGGTGGAGACGCGCTGCGTATCCTGCGGGACGTGCGTCACCGTCTGCCCCCACGGCGCCCCTCCGCCGGGCTCGGGCCTCTGCGACGCCTGTGGCGCCTGCGTCCTCGCTTGCCCGGCCGGCGCGCGGCAGCTCGCCGGCCGGGAGACCACGGTCGACGCGGTGATGGAAGAGGTCCGGCGCGACCGCGTCTTCTACGAAGAGTCGGGGGGCGGTGTCACGTTCTCGGGCGGCGAGCCCCTCGCCCAGCCGGGTTTCCTCCAGGCCCTCCTGGAAGCGAGCCGCGCCGCCGGGCTCCACACCGCGGTCGACACCTGCGGCTTCTCTCCCCGCGAGCGCCTTCTGGCCCTCGCCCCGCTCGTGGACCTCTTCCTCTTCGACGTGAAGCTCGTGGACGACGCGCGCCACCTCGCGCTCACCGGCCTCCCCGCCGCGCCGATCCTCGACAACCTGCGGGCGCTCGCCGCGGTCCACGCCGACGTGTGGATCCGTGTCCCCGTGGTCCCGGGTCACACGGACGCTGAGGCCGACGTCGCGGCGACGGCCGCCCTCGTGGCCGGCCTGCCCGGGGTCCGGCACGTGAGCCTGCTTCCCTACCACCGGACCGGCGCCCCCAAGGCCCGCCGCCTCGGCCGCGAGTACGCGCTCCCCGGGCTCGCCCCGCCGCCCACGGAGCACCTCGAGGCCCTCGCCGAGCTCTTCCGCGTGCACGGGCTCGCCGTGCAGATCGGAGGCTGACGCCCATGAACCCCCGCACCGAAGCCCTGCGCCGTCGGAGCCTCGACACGCGGCCTTCGATCTCGGCCGAGCGCGCCCTCCTCCTCACCCGCTTCTACCGGGAGAACGACGGCCGCTGGTCGGTGCCCGTGACCCGGGCCCGCTCCTTCCTCGACCTCTGCGAGAGGAAGACGATCCACCTCGGCGAGGGCGAGCTGATCGTGGGCGAGCGCGGCCCCTCCCCCAAGGCCGTGCCCACGTTCCCCGAGCTGACCTGCCACAGCCTCGAGGACCTGCGCATCCTCGACTCGCGCCCGAAGACGAGCTACGCCGTGGCGCCCGACGTGATCGAGGCCTACGAGCGGGAAGTGATCCCCTATTGGCGCGGCCGCTCCCTGCGCGACCGGCTCTTCGCCACCCTTCCCCCGGAGTGGCACGCCCTCTACGAGGCCGGCCTCTTCACCGAGTTCATGGAGCAGCGAGCGCCCGGCCACACCGTGCTCGACGACAAGATCTACAGGCGCGGTCTCCTCGACTTCGAGGCCGACATCGCGGCCGCGCTCGAAGCGCTCGACTATCGGAAGGACCGCGAGGCGTGGGCGAAGCGCGAGGAGCTCCTCGCGATGGACATCGCCTGCGACGCGGTCGTGCTCTTCGCCTCACGCCACGCGGAGCGGGCCCGCCAGGCGGTGGAGAACGAGGAAGACCCGGCCCGGCGGGCGGAGCTGCGGAAGATCGCCGCCGCGTGCGCGTGGGTCCCCGCCCACGCCCCTCGCGACTTCCACGAAGCCCTCCAGTCGTACTGGTTCTGCCACCTCGCGGTCATCACCGAGCTCAACGGGTGGGATTCCTTCAACCCCGGCCACCTCGACCAGCACCTGCGGCCGTTCTACGAGCGCGGTCTCGCCGACGGCTCCCTGACCCGCGAGGGGGCGAGGGAGCTCCTCGAGTGCTTCTTCGTGAAGTTCAACAACCACCCGGCCCCGCCCAAGGTCGGGGTGACCGCGGCGGAGAGCGGGACGTACACGGACTTCGCGAACATCAACCTCGGCGGCCTGCTCACGGACGGCTCCGACGGCTCCTCCGAGCTCTCGCACGTGCTGCTCGAGGTCATCGACGACATGCACCTCCTGCAGCCCTCCTCGAACCTGCAGCTCTCCCGCAAGACGCCGGACACGCTGCTGAAGCACGCGTTGCGGGTGGTGCGGAAGGGCTACGGCTTTCCGTCTCTCTTCAACGCGGACGCGGTGGTCGAGGAGCAGCTCCGGCAGGGCAAGTCGCTCGCGGACGCGCGGGCCGGGGGCTGCTCCGGCTGCGTCGAGGTGGGGGCGTTTGGCAAGGAGGCGTTCGTCCTCACCGGCTACTTCAACCTGCCGAAGGTGCTGGAGCTGGCCCTCCACGACGGTGTCGACCCGCGCACGGGGAGCCGGCTGGGCCCGTCCACGGGAGGGCCGGAGGCGCTCGCTTCCTTCGGCGCCGTGTTCGCGGCATTCGAAGCGCAGATGCGCCACGTCATCGACGTCAAGATCGCGGGCAACGAGACGATCGGCCAGATGTACGCACGGCTCATGCCGGCGCCCTTCCTCTCCGTGCTCACCGACGACTGCGTCCAGAGCGGTCGCGACTACAACGCGGGCGGCGCGCGCTACAACAACACCTACATCCAGGGCGTGGGCATCGGCAGCCTCACCGACGCGCTCGCCGCGATCCGGACCGCCGTCTTCGAGGAGAAGCGCCTGGGCCTGGCCGACCTCGTGCGCGCCGCGGACGCGGATTTCGCCGGGCACGAGGAGCTCCGCCTGCGCCTCGTGAACCGCGTGCCGAAGTACGGCAACGACGACGAACGGGCCGACTCCCTCATGCGGCGGGCGTTCGAGGCCTTCTTCGCTTGCGTGGACGGCCGCCCCTGCTCGCGCGGAGGGGCCTACCGGATCCAGATGCTGCCCACGACGTGTCACGTCTACTTCGGGTCCGTGACCGGCGCCACGGCCGACGGCCGACACGCCGGACTCCCCCTCTCCGAGGGCATCTCCCCCGTCCAGGGTGCCGACCGCCGGGGACCGACCGCGGTCGCGCAGTCGGCGGCCAAGATGGACCACGTGCGGACCGGCGGCACGCTCCTGAACATGAAGTTCACGCCGTCGCTGCTGGAGGGCGAGAGCGGGATCGACCACCTCGCCCATCTCGTGCGCGGCTACTTCCGGATGGACGGCCACCACGTCCAGTTCAACGTGGTCCGGGCCGCGACGCTCCGCGAGGCGCAGGAGAGTCCCACCGACCACCGGGACCTCATCGTGCGCGTGGCCGGGTACAGCGACTACTTCTGCGACCTCTCGTCCGCGCTCCAGGACGAGATCATCGCCCGCACCGAGCACGAGGGCTTCTAGGGGAACCGCCGGCGAGTCACTCCTGGCGTAGCGCCACCACCGGGTCCACCTTCGTGGCGCGCCGCGCCGGGACGTAGCAGGCGAGGAGCCCCGCCGCGACCAGCAGCAGGGTCATGCCCGCGAGCGTCAGCGGATCGGTGGGGGTGACGCCGAACAGCAGCGACTCCAGCGTGCGCGTCAGCGCGAGCGACGCGGCGATCCCGATCGCCACGCCCGGCAGGATCGTCCTGAGCCCCTGGCGCACGATCATGAGGCGAAGGTCGGAAGCTTCCGCACCGAGCGCCGCGCGCACGCCGATCTCGCGCGTGCGGCGGCTGACCGAATAGGCGATCACGCCGAACACCCCCGTCGTCGCGAGCACGAGCGCGGCGGCCCCGAAGCACGCGATCAGGATCACGTTGAACCGGCGCGGGGCGATCGAGGCGGACAGCACCTGCCTGAGCGTGCGGAACCTCGCCGGGAGCTCCGGGTCGAGGCGCTGCAGGATGGAGCGCGCGGCCGCGGCCACGGGCTGCGTGTCCGTGTCGAGGCGCATCGCCACGCTGACGAACGACCGCGGGCGCTGCAGCAGGTTGACGTAGACGGTCGCACGCGGCGGCGAGTCGAGACCGTACTCGCGCGTGTCGCCCACGATCCCGACGATGGTGATCAGCCGCAGGTCGCCGTCCATGTTCCCGAACTGGATCGTGCGTCCGATCGGGTCCTGGTCCGGCCAGCGCTCGCGCGCCAGAGACTCGCTGATCACGCCGACGTGCGACGCGCCCGCGCCGTCGCGCTCGTCGAAGAGGCGCCCGCGGACGAGGGGGATGCCGAGAGTCTGGAAGTACCCCTCGCTGACGGGGCAGTAGTCCGCCACGCCGACGCGCTCCTTCTGCTGGAAGAGGGCGTTCAAGCGCTCGAACGTCATGGGCTGGGCGTCCTCCTCCATCAGCAGGAACATCCCGTCCGGGTGGCCGCCGTCCAGCGGCAGGCCGCTGGTCGCACCGACCCGCCGCACGCCCGGCAGGCGCTCGAGCTCCGCGATCAGGTCGCTGAAGAAGCGCCCCTGCGCCGCCTTTCGTTCGGGCTCTTCCGCCCACGGCAGCGCGATGTCCATCGCGAGGATCCCGTCCACGCGGAACCCGGGGTTCACCTCGAGCACCTTCATCAGGCTGCGGCCCAGGAGCCCCGCTCCCACGACGAGGACGAGCGTGACCGCGACCTGCGCTGCGACGATCGCCCGGCCCGCGCGCTGGCCGCCGAGCGTGCCCGCCTGCCCGCGACCGCCCTCGAGGGCCGCGCGCAGGCTCCCGGAGGTCGCGTGGGCGGCGGTCACGGCCCCGAGGCCGGCGGCGACCGTCGTGGACAGGAGCACGGCGAAGAGAAGCACCGGCACGTTGATCGAGACGGTGTCGAGCCGCGGCAGGTTCGCCGGCGCGAGCGCCACGAGACCCGCCACTCCCCAGAAAGCGGCCAGCACGCCGACGCCGCCGCCGAGGAGCGAGAGCAGCAGCGCCTCGGTCAGGAGCTGGCGGACCAGCCGGCCGCGCGGGGCCCCGAGCGCGCCGCGAATGGCCAGCTCGCGCTGCCTCGCCGTTGCCTGCGCCAGCAGCAGGTTGGCCACGTTCGCGCACGCCACCAGCAGCAGGAAGCCCACCGCGCCGAGCAGCACCAGCAGCGGCGAGCGGGCCCCGCCGGCGATCGCGTGGCGCAGCGGGACCACGGTCGCGTCGGCGAGCAGGTAGTCGCCGCGCTCGCTCGCGGCCTCGTCGCGGATGCGCCGGGCGATCGCGCTCACGTCTTGCCGCGCCTGCTCGACGCTCACGCCGTCACGCAGGCGTCCGACCGCCCGGTAGTTGTGCGAGGTCCGGCTCGGGTTCTCGCCCTCGAGCCCGGCCGGGCGCCACAGGTCGACGCCCGCCGGGAAGCGAAAGCCGGGCGGCAGCACACCGACCACCGAGTAGACCGCACCGTCGACCTTGAGCTTCGATCCGGAGAGGTCCCGCGGCGACCCGAGGCTCTCCTTCCAGTAGCCGTGGCTCACGAGCAGGGTCGGCGCGGCTCCCTGCCGGTCGTCGCTCGCGGCGAAGTCCCGTCCGAGCATCGGCTGGACGCCGAGCACGCTCAGGAAGCCGTGCGAGACACTCGCGGCCCGCGTCCTGGTGGGCTGTCCCGCGCCCGAGACGGACAGGACGCCGTCGCTGTACTTCGCGAGCGCCTGGAAGCTGCGGCCGTGGTCGCGGAAGTCGGCGAAGTTCGGGTCGGCGAGTTGCGACGGCCATCCCTTCGTGGTGATCTCGTAGACCGCCACGATGCGGTCCGGGCGGGGATAGGGCAACGGCTGCAGCAGCACTCCGTAGGCGACGCTGAAGATGGCCGTGGTCGCGCCGATACCGAGCGCCAGGGTGAGCACGGCGACGGCGGTGAAGCCGGGGTTCACGCGCAGCTGCCGGACCGCGTAGCGGAAGTCGGAGAGCAAAGGCGGCCTCGTCATACCTCTAAGCAGATCCCGCGCCAGCCCCCGCCGCCCTGTCTGATCGCGCTCTGAGACAAGGGTTTGTGCAACGGAGTCGGCCCTTCACGATCGCGAGAGGATGTCCCACTCCGGCACGGACCGGTCCCAGAACCGGACACTCCGGATCAAACCCAGGGGAGCCTGGCAGAGGGCGGCCGACGGTGGCCTTCAGGTCCCACCAGATGGCGCCCGCTCGTGCGCCCCCGCTCCCCTGTCCCACACCCCGCGACAAGGAGCCTGCCGGTGCGATAAGGGATAGGAACTCGCTCTTCGCGGCACCCGCCAGGGTCGGGGTGGACGAGATCATCGCCCGCACCGAGCACGAGGGGCTCTAGGCTGCCTAGGGCGGCGCGACCGCCGGGCCGACGGCGCGGGCCGTGATCTCGAACGTCATGCGGAAGCCGTTCGCCACGTTGACGACGCCCGCCACCGACGGCGGCTCGACGCCGAGGTCGCGCAGGCGCCACTCGACTTCGGCGCGAGCGACGATCTCGGATCCTGACTGCCGCACCTCGATCGGGACCTCCACCGGAAGCGAGCGACCCTTGAGGGCGAGCGTCCCTCGGACGCGCAGGCGAACGTGGCCGGGCTCGCGAGTCTCTCCCGTGACGCTCGACGACGTGAACACGATGTCGGGGTGCCGCTCCGCGTCCAGCACTTCCGGCCCCCGCATCCTCTGTTCGACCTTCGGGATGTCGGCCGCGGGCTCGGTGCCGGGGACGACCGCCAGCCGGCGCGCCTCGAAGCGGAGGCGCACGGACGAGCGCGTGGGATCGCCGTCGACGACCTCGACCTCGCCGTCGGCGATCGGCGCGTCGATCTCGTGGTCGTGGCCCAGGAACTTGAAGAGGCCGGCGCGGCCGAGGTGGATCCGCACGCGGCTGGCCGCGGGATCGACCGCGAACGACTCCGCCCCGGCGGCCGCGGGCACGGCGGCGCCGGCGAGGTGAGCGGAGAGGGCGACCGCCAGGAGCCTGCCCATGACGGCAGGATAACCCGAACGTGATCGTACGGGCCTCCCTGGGGAGCGAGTCATCTCGTCAAAGTTGTGAGCTCCGCGACCGGAACGTCCTCTGCGCGTGTCCTCGACGTCCTCGCGCGGTGACGGCGCCGCGCAAGGGGCGCCTGCGTCTTGGGCCCCGCGGCCCGCGTCGCTTGCGCGGGCGGCGGACTTTGGCGCCGCCGCGCCGGCTACTGCCGTTCAAGATGTCAGGCGCGCGCCAAATGTCGTCAGAACGCAGCGTCAGGGCGTGAGGGCACGTGAACGGGCGCGGCCTTTGCTGTTGAGCGGGGCAGCGGTCGCGGTGGCAAGCACCCGACCGGAGGAGGTCTCGAGATGACACACCGGAAGCGAGCCGGGTTGGCGGCGTTCACGGCCCTGGCCCTCGCGGGGGCGATCACCCTCCAGCCACGCGAAGCCGAAGCGCACGGGCACCGGGGAGGAGGCCACGTCTTCGTGGGCGGCTTCATCGGCCCCGGATGGGGCTACGGCTTCAGCCCCTGGGGATTCGGCCCCTACTGGGGATGGGGCTGGGGGCCGTACCCGTACCCGCCGGGCGGCGGCGTCGACATGAGCGCCGCGATGGTTGCCGGCTTCGGCGCGGTCGAGCTGAACGTCAAGCCGAACCGCGCGGACGTCTGGGTGGACGGCAAGTACGCGGGCGAAGCACGCGACCTCGACGGCTACCCGTCGTACCTCTGGCTGGCGGACGGCGCCCATCGGGTGGCGGTCTACAAGGGCGGCTACGAGACGTTCGACGAGGAGATCGCCGTCCAGCGCGGAATGAAGACGCAGATCAAGGTGCGCCTGGAGCCGGGCGACTCGCCGCCGCCGGGGACGAAGCCCGGCCAAAAGGCGCCCGAAGAGAAGCGCGACAAGTAGCGGGAGACCGACGGCCTGCGCCGGACGACCGGCGCAGGCCGGCCGGGCCGAGCGCACCGGCAGTCGGAGTCCTGTACCATCGCCCCCTTGTCGGACTGTGGTCGGGCCGCCCGGTTTACACGGCTTACGTGGTCCTTTCAACACGATGAAGACACCGCGGTCGAGACAGCCGACCTTGTCTCCGAGGCAGCTGATGACTCCTTCCCTGCCGCGCCTCCTTCTCGTGTCGCGGGCCTCGCTGGGAGAGGCGCTCGTAATCCTGCTGGGTCTCCTGGTCCTCGGCCTCGCCGTCGCCTTCCCCTAGTAGCTCCAGGCCGAGGACGAGCCGAGCCGGCGCCCGCCGACACGACTGGGCTCTCGGCGTGATAGAACCCCTCTGGGCCCCCACCTCGCATGCGGGAGCGGGACCGACGGAGGGCGACGATGAAGGGCGACAGACCGACGTCACGGCGTGCGTTCATGGGCCACCTCGCGGTCGGCACCGCCGCCCTCGCCGCGGCGCGACGGGCCTCGGCCGGACCGGCGGCGAACGCGGAGCTCTCTCCGTCGCCCGGCACGCGAGCAGCAGGCGACCTCGCCCGCCGGATCGACCTCACGGCTCGACGGCTCACCAAGGCAGGCATCCCGGCCTACACCGAGGACTTCGTCCTCGCCGACGTGACGCTCGACACCCGCCGCCGCTTCTGGAACTTCAGCGGCGACCTCTCGGGCCGCTGGGTCGAGGCGCTCGCCGTCCTGCCGGCCCCGGGCCGCTCCCCCGCCGATCTCGCCCCGCTCGTCGCGAGGCTCCTCGCGCAGCAGCGGCCCGACGGGCGCTTCGGCCGGACCGACCTCGCGTTCACGGCCGCGGAAACCGGCACCGAGCACATGGCGCTCCTGTGGGGCAACGGCCGCCTCCTCGTCGGGCTGATGGCGTACTGGCAGGCGACACGCGAACCGGCCGTCCTCGCCGCCGCCCGTCGCCTCGCCTCCTTCCTCCTCGCGGTGCGCGAGGCGACGAAGGCCCCCGAGGTGATGGCGCGCGTCGAAGGCCAGGGTGCGTTCGGCTTCATCTGCTTCACTCAGCTCGCCGAGGGCCTGTCGATGCTGACGCAGGCGACCGGCGACGGCTCGTACGCCGCTGCCGGCCGGGAGATCGTCCCCCTTCTCCAGCCGCGCGGCGTGCAGCACTCCCACGGTTACCTGTCGACTCTCCGCGGCGCCGTGCTCCTCCACGGGACCACGGGCGACCCCGCGATGCTGCCCCTCGTGGAGCGGCTCTACGGCGATCTCGTGCGCTCGAGCGACTACACGATCGACGGCGCCGTCATGGAGTACTTCGGCTGGGGCGACCCCGCCAGCGCGACGTCCCTCGCCGCCGCTAAGGCGGCCTCGGGTTCTTTCCCCCGCAACGAGGGCTGCGGCCTCGCGGACTTCGTCCGGCTGTCACTGCAGCTCCACCGCGCGACGGGCCGGGTCGAGTACCTGGAGCGGGCCGAGCGCTGCCTCGTGAACGGCTTCGCCCACAACCAGTTCGCGAACGGCGACTTCGGCTCGCGCGTCTTCTTCGACCAGGGCATCCAGCCGTCGTCCAGTGTCGACCGCGCGTGGTGGTGCTGCACCATGCACGCCTACCGCGCCTTCCGGGACGTGCTCGATCACGCGGTCGTCGAGAGGGGCGGGACGGTGGCGGTCCAGCTCTTCGAGGACGTCGAGTTCCGCGGGACGAAGGCCGGCCTCAGCGTGCGACGCACGCCGCTCGGCCTCGCCGGCCAGGTGACGAGCGGCTTCGAGGGCGTCCTGGCCGTGCGCGAGCCGTCCTGGGCCGAGGGTCCTTCGCTCGCGTGGAACGGAAAGACCTCCCCGGCGAAGCGCGACGGCGGCTTCCTGCGGCTCGAGGGCCGGTTCGCGCCGGGCGACCGGATCGAGGCGCGCCTTCTCCCTCGCCTGCGCCTCGTCACTTCGAAGGACGAGGAGATTCCGCTCGCCAGCCTGGGCTTCGAGCCGGTGCGATCCGCGCTCTACTGCGGCCCGTGGCTCGTGGTCGCCGACGAGCAGATCGATCCCGTCTTCTTCGGGGAGCCCTGGCCGGGCAACGTCGTGACCCTCCCGCGCGACCTCGCCCCGCGGGCCGCCGCCGGGGGCCGCCTCCGGCTCGCCGTCACGTACGAGCACGAGGGCTTCCGCGGATCGCTGCCCACGGAACTCCGGCCGATGGGTGAAACCCCGGCCGACGAGCAGAAGACGATCGCCTTCTGGCTCAACTACCGCCGGGCCTGAGGGCGCTTCGTGGCTGCGGTCGCCATTCTCGGGGTGCCGTGGGACGAGCACTCGTCCTTTGCCCGAGGAGCGGCTCTCGCTCCGCCCGCGATCCGCGCCGCCCTGCGCTCCCCTTCAACCAATCTCTCGACCGAGTCGGGGCTCGACCTCGGCTCCGACCCGCGGTTCACCGACGCCGGCGACCTCGAGATCCCGCCGGGGGCGGCGGCCCTCGATGCCATCGAGCAGGGCGCCGCGAGAGTGCTGGCCTCGGGAGCACGGGTCCTCGCGCTCGGCGGCGACCATGCCGTCACGTACCCGCTCATCCGCGCGCAGGCCGCGCGTCACCCCGGCCTCACCCTCGTCCACCTCGACGCCCACCCGGACATCTACGACGAGTTCGAGGGCGACCGCCTCTCTCACGCCTGTCCGTTCGCCCGGATCATGGAAGAGAAGCTGGTCCCCCGGCTGGTCCAGGTCGGCATCCGGACGCTGAACGGGCCCCAGCGGGCGCAGGCGGAGCGGTTCGGCGTCGAGAGGATCGAGATGAAGGACTGCCGTCCGGACCTCGCACTTTCGACCATCGGTCCCGTCTACGTTTCGATCGACCTCGACGTGCTCGATCCCGCCTTCGCGCCCGGCGTGTCTCACCCGGAGCCCGGCGGGCTCTCCACCCGCGACGTGGTCGGCTTCCTGCACCGTCTGCCGGGCCCCGTGGTCGGCGGCGACGTGGTCGAGCTCAATCCCGCGCGCGACCCGGACGGCCTCACCGCTCGGGTCGCCGCCAAGCTCGCCAAGGAGCTCGCCGCCCGCATGCTGTCGGACTGACTCTACCGACCTGATCGGGAACGCCGCCAAGCCGAACCGACCATCCCGGACCGTGCCGTGAGTCCGGCCTGCTCAGTCGCGGTTCAGCAGGTGGTCGGCGGCCAGCACCAAGAAGAGGTAGTCGGTCGTGCCCCCGCCGAGGACGTACTCGGTCTGCTGCCAGAGGTACGGCCACTCCAGCAGCTCGGGAAAGTCGGGGCGGATGAGAGCCGTTCCCGAGACGCTGCCGCCCGGGATGTAGCTCCAGTCCGCGCGGTTGAAGCCGTAGCCGGCGGTGACCGACCGGGAGCCGACCCCCGACACGAACGAAGCGTTGTTGAGCCCGGGGTGGCAGCCCAGCACGAAATCCAGCGCGTGCAGCATCGGGTCTCTGGGGAAGATCTCCGGGAAGGACGTGTGCAGGAAGTACTGCTCCATCCCGAAGGCCTGGATCCCCCACCCCGCGCCCCAGATGTTCGGCTCGTACGGTACTCCGTACGGCGTCTTGCTCTCGAGCGTCACGACCTCGGCGCGGTAGGCCTTCACAGCCTCCGTGACGGCGGCGGTGAACGACGCGTCAGCGACCAGCGGAAGTGCCCGGCCCACCACCCAGCCCGTGGACTTGATGCTCCCGACGATGGCGTCGCGCTGTCCGACGAGGAAGTCGGCGTAGCGCCGGTCCTTCGTCGTGAGGAGCAGCTCCACCGCGAGCCCGATCCGGGCGCTGGGCCGGCCCTTCTCCCACGGTGCTGCCGGCACCGCGTCGTCGCGGGTGACGTCCCAGATCTCCTGGGCGACGCCCAGGCACTCGGCGGCGAGAGCGTCGTTGTAGCCGCGCAGGGCGCGCGCGGACGCCGCCAGGCCGGCGGCGGCGCTCAGCTCCCGCCGGGGGTTCTGCTCCGTGAAGACCCACCGGTCGTCGGGCGAGCCCGGGACGCCGGTCCCGACGGGGACCGCCACCGGCGGCGCCGTCTTCGGGTCATAAACGACCCCGTCGGTCTGGGCCGCGAAATCGCCGAGGTGCGTGTACTGCCGCAGCGTCGGGCTGATGATCCCGCGGTAGAAGCGGCCGAGCGCGCGGTAGCCGCCCACGACGGTGAGCGCCCCGTGCTCGATCTGCTGGAGAACGTCGGGTTTGCCGTCCGGCTGGTGCATCTCGACCACGCGGAGCTTCTCGTCGATGGTCGTCTCGTCGAGGTCGGGGCGGAACGCCTCCCACGCCAGCGCGAGGCCGTGCATCGTCTCGGCCTGCGACTCGACGCGCAGGTCGTCGTCCCCGGCGTCGTGCCAGCCGCCCCGGTTCAGCCCCGGCACCGGCTCGCCCGGCGAGAACTTCGTGAGCGTCGACGGCCCCTGGGAATAGCCGTCGAAGTGCGTATGGCTCACCGGCGCCATGCGCGCGTCGTCGAGATGGCAGGCATCGTGCCACACGCGGTAGCGCTCGTTCACGCGCACGTGGCACATCTGGATCGGCAGGAACGACTCGACGGTGGGCTGCCAGACGTGGCGCCTGTAGACGTCCGCTCCGATCCGGAACGGGTTCGACCGCGCGTCGCCGTAGCTCACCACGTACATGCCCGGCTTCTCGACGGACGTGAAGTCGAGCCGCAGGTACTCGTAACGGAGGAAGCGGCCCCAGGCCGGCGGGCGCCCCTCGAGCGCCTTCTCCAGGGCGCCCGTCTCCGTGATGCGCGAGACGACGACCGGAAGCTGCCGCGCGTCCCGGGGGTCGAGCTCGACGATCGCCCACTTCTGCTGCCGGGGGTGGTATCCGACCTGCGACACCTGGACGGTGGGCTCCGACTTCCAGCCCGGGATCGCGTGCGGCGTGACTCGCCAGTCGACGGCGCCCTTCGTCTTTCCCTTGGCCACGAGCGAGCGGACCACGAACCAGCCGTTGTTGTGCTGACCGCGGCCGTCCACGAGCTCGAGCCCGCCGCCGGTCGCATCCTCGATCGTCATCCGCTGGCGGTCCGATTCGGGGGCGACGACGAGCCGCTTCCCGGTGGCGAGCGGGGCGACTTGGTACTCGCCCTTCGCGTCGAGGGCGCCGGGGCCGTTGGCCTGCCTCGGGAAGATGCCGGTCTGCGTGTCGGTCGCGAAAGTCTTCCCGAAGAGGATCCCGGGGAAGAGCTCCATGTTGAAGCCGACCCGGCCGATCCACTCGTCCGGCAGCGGCTGCTCGAGGTCCACGAGGATGCGGAAGCCCCTTCCCTCCGGGCGCACGCGCACGGTGTAGGCGAAACGGAGGTCCGGGTATTCGACAGGGTTGAAGCCCTTGCGGTCCTTCGACTCGTCGGGGTACTCCGCCCGCACGCTGATCTCGCCGGTCGCGCGGTCCACCGCCCGCTTGCCGACCTTCGGCACGGGCTGCCACTGCCCCGGCGTCCGGTCGAGGCGCAGGTCGCCGTTCGTCGCGACGCGCCGGCCGTTCTGGATGATGCCGACTCCGCCCTGATGGCCCTCGGGATAGAAGTCGTGGGCGAGCATGACGTTGAGCCCCGGCATCTCGAGGTACTCGAGCTCGTTGAGGCGCAGCGCAGCCGGCGCAGCGGCAGGAGGGATTCTCTCCGCGGCAAGGGTCGGCCACGCGGCTGCCGCGAGGGCGCCAAGAGCCAGGGCGATGCGCAGAGGGCGCGAACTCGGCTTGCAGATCATGGAAGGTCCACCTCGTGACGGCGCTACGGTAATCGCCCGTGGCTGCCCGGGCAAACGCCTCTCTCGCGGTCAGCGCGGCGGCCGGTCGGACTCAGCCTGCGAACTTGTACCCCAGGCCGTGGACCGTGAGGATGTGCCGGGGCTGGCGCGGGTTCTCTTCCAGCTTCCGCCGGAGCCACGCCACGTGGACGTCCACCGTCCGGCTGGTGGGATTCGCGTCGTAGCCCCAGACCTCGTCGAGGAGCTCGTTGCGGCTGAGGGTCTCGCCTCGGCGCGAGATCAGATAGCGCAGCAGTCGGAACTCCTTCGCCGACAGCTCCACGCGCTGGCCGTCCCGGTGCACCTCGGTGCGGCGGAGGTCCACCTCCACCGAGCCGAATCGGTAGGCGGGCGGCGCCTCCGGTCTCCCGCCGTCGCGGCGCAGGCGGGCCTCCACCCGTGCGAGCAGCTCCGCCATCTCGAAGGGCTTGGTCAGGTAGTCGTCGGCCCCGAGCCTGAGGCCGGTCACGCGGTCGGCGAGCTCGCCGCGCGCCGTGAGCATGAGCACGGGCGTCTCGACGTCGCCCAGCCGCATCGTTCGGCACACGTCGAAGCCGCTGCGGCCCGGCAGCATCACGTCGAGCACGACCAGGTCGAAGCGCTCCCCCGTCGCCCGGCGCAGCCCCTCCTCGCCGTCCGGCGCCGTCTCGACGCGGTAGCCCTCGCTCGCGAGGCGGTGGGACAGCACCAGCCGCAGCCCGGGGTCGTCCTCAACCAGCAGTATGCGGTGAGTCATCGCGGCTCCTCGCCACGGACGGCAGGACGATCGTGAAGGCGCTGCCCCGCCCGGGCGCCGTCGTCACCTCGACCGCGCCCCCGTGGGCGTCCACGATCCGCTTCACCAGGCTGAGGCCGAGCCCGCTCCCACGCGTCTGGGTGGACACGGCTTCCGCGCCCCGGAAGAAAGGCTCGAAGAGATGCGGCACCTCGGAGGCGGGAATGCCGGGGCCCCGGTCCTCGACCGTGATGCGGATCTTCCGCTGGCCCTCAGGGCCCGACGGCTCGGCGCGCAGCCCCACGAACCCGCCGTCGCCGCCGTGGAGGATCGCGTTCTGCAGCAGGTTCGCCACGGCGCGCCGCAGGGCGGAGCGCTCGGCCCGCACCCGGGGCAGCGATCCACCGGTGCCACTCTCGATGGCGAGGCCGCGCTCGCGGGCGAACGGCTCGAGCGACGCGACGCACTCTGCGAGGACGGGCTCGACCTCGACGTCCTCGAACCGCCACTTGCGGTGACCGGAGTACGTGCCGGCGAGGTCGAGCACCCGCTCGACCATCTCCGCGAGGCGCCGCCCCTCGTCGCGGACCACCCGCCCGTACTCGCGCGTGGTCGCCGGGTCGGTGACCACCCCCGCCGCCAGATTGTCGCCGGCGGCGCAGATGACGGCGAGGGGCGTACGCAGCTCGTGCGAAACTCCCGCCACGAACTCGACCTGCCGGTCGGCCAGGCGCCGCGCGCGCTGGGCGGAGACGACAATCAAGACGGCGCTGGCGAGGAGCAGGGCGAGAACGCCTCCGCTCACCGCGAGATTGCGCCGGCGCACCGCGGCGACCACCGCGTTGACGGAGCCCGCGCGGTGCCGGGCGAGGAGGCGCCAGTGGCCGGTGTCGCCACCCCCGCCGAAGGGCGGCACCCGCCCTCCGGCGAACGGCGACGGCCCCTCGCGGTGGCGCATGCCGTTGGGCGTCGGCCACGGCAGGCCGGCCAGGTCGGACTCTGACGCGTCCTCGAGCCGGATCCCGAACAGGCCGACCGCCGCGTCGGCCGGGCCCTCGGCCGTGATGGCGGGATCGGAGGTGAAGACCACGTCCGCCGGGCTCCCCTGTCGATCGACGCGGATGCCGTAGTCCGACTCGCCGTCGGCCGCGAAGTGCCGGCCCGCGAGCGACGGAAGCAGCTGCTCGCGGAGGTAGTGCCCGTCGAGCTGGACGAGCGTGAATCCGGCGAACCGGAGCGGAAAGGTCGGCCCGCCGGCGCCGGGACTGGCGCCCTTGAACTCCGGGATCGGCACGACGATGGCCGGCAGGCCCGGGTCGATCGGGTCGAGAAAGCCGCGGCCACCGCCAGGGGCGGCCGCCGGGTGCCGGCCCGCGCCAGCGAGCCGCTCGCGCGTGGCCTGCAGTGCCACCGGCCACTCCACGGCCGCGAACGTCCCCGTTTCCGGCTGGAACCGACGCAGGTGATCGCCCTCGACGACGTAGACGGCCCGCACGATCCCGGGGCGGGCGGTGAGACGCGACCAGTGCGACCAGCGCGCCGAGTACGCCCGGGGATCGCCACCTCGAACCGTCGCCGCGTCCGCCTGGAGCCAGAGGAAGGCCAGCGTGATCTCGCGGTCGAACTCTCTGGCGAGCTGGGCTGCGCGGGAGCGTGCCCCGGCCCTCAGCCTCGCTGCGTCGGCCTCTCCGATCTGACCAAGCCACCGGTATTGCAGCGTCGCGAGGACCGCGAGGAGCACTGTAAGCGCGATCGCCCCCAGCAGGAGGGACCGGTGAGGCCGCCAGGCGGCTGAGCCGAGCATTGGTAGGGATCAGGCGCGGTGCTCTTGCGAGCCCGGGTTCCTGATCCCCCCTTTCAAACCGTGCATGCCGATTTCCAGCACACGGCTTACCGATGGTCTTCTCACGCCGCGTGCACGCTTCCTGTCGTGCCCAGAACAAGGCCCTGACGAGATCGTCAGTCCCGTCGGCCGACGCGTTGGTAACCCTGAACCAGCCACAACCAGTGAACGCTTGGCGACCGTGAAGAGTCGGCGTCGAGGTTCTCGGGCTTTGTACGTTGGGTTGTTGGCCCTCACGGGCATGCCCTCACCCTTACCCCGGGGGTGTCCTGCGGATCTCCGGTCACGGCCGCCCGCAGTCTGTTGCCTTCGCCGAGAAATGACCGGCTCGGCCACCCCACCTTTCGGGTTCCTATCTCACGAGGCTGCAGAGATTCACTCACGTTGGGCCCGCAGCTTTGCTCCCGCTCCACGGGGCCTACGCCCCGCTTACGGCTTTCGATGCTCCGCTTGGACGGACGGATCTCTCCGGACGCCCGGAGCCTGCTACACGGCGCACCCGGCGTGCCTACCGTGACCGGACTCCCACCCGCTGGCCTGGTACAGCATCGCGACCCCAACCGGGGTCTGCGTTCAGGACGCACCATCTTGAACACTCTAGACCACCCGAGGGGGCGCGCTGCTCGGGCGGCCCGACATTTAACGTCGTCTTAACTTCCGGCGCCGTCAGGCCCCGCATCCCTGATGTCCTCATCGCGGCGAGGTCCGGTTGTAAGGGCTGCAAAGACAGTGGCTCGCGCAGAGGCGTCACCTTTTTTGGGGCGCCCTTAACACAGCCTTGAAGACCGCCACGAGGGCTGCGGGGCATCCTACCCGGGCACTGGGCGGCCGTGCTCGAGCCCAGGCGGGAGGGAGTCGTGCAACGGGGACGGTGGTCCGGGATCCCGAGGGCCGGCGCGCTGGTCCTGTTCCTGCCGCTGCTGCCCCGCCCGGCGCAGGAGCCGCCGGAAGAAGTCCCGGTCATCGAGAGGATCGAGATTCTCAACAACCAGTACCTCCAGCGCGAGACTCTCTTCTTCTACATCTCGACGAAGCCGGGCGACCCCTACAACGTGCGGAAGCTCCGCGCGGACTTCCGGCGGCTATGGGACACCGGCTTCCTCGACGACCTCCAGGTCGAAGCCGTGGACGGCCAGCGCGGCAAGGTGGTGCGCTTCAAGATCACCGAGCGCAAGCGCATCCAGATCGTCGACTTCCGCGGGAGCAAGGAGCTCACCACCAGCTCGATCGAGGACGAGCTCAAGAAGCAAGACACCCAGATCAAGATCGACACCTTCTACGACCCCGCGAAGGCACGCAAGGTCGAGAAGATCATCAAGGAGATGCTGGCCCAGAAGGGCCGCCCTTTCGCGACGGTCAGGCACGAGGCCAAGACGATCGGGGGGTCGGGCCAGCAGCTGTCCTTCATCATCGACGACGGCCCGAAGGCGAAGGTCCACGAGATCGTCTTCGACGGCAACCACGTCTTCGACGACGGGAAGCTGCGGGGGCGGATGAAGAAGATCAAGCAGCCCGGCCCCTTCACCCTCTCCTGGCTGGGGGGCAAGACGACCTACACCGAGGACAAGTGGCTGGGGGGCGAGGAGGACCCGCGGGGCGACCGGGGGCGGCTCGAGGACTTCTACCTCGACCACGGGTACGTCACGGCGCGGATCGGGCAGCCGAAGATCACCTACACGGACGGCAAGAGCGGTCTGTTCAAGAAGAAGCCGGTCAAGCTGATGCGGCTCGAGATCCCGGTGAGCGAGGGCGAGCAGTACCGGATGGGAGAGCTGAAGTTCGAGGGTCTCACCGTCCTCAAGGAGCCGTTCGTCCGGACCTACTTCAAGATGAAGGAGGGCGAGGTCTACAACGACGCGCGGTTCAAGAAGGCGTACGAGAAGCTGCGGGACGTGTACGGGAGCCTCGGGTACTTCCAGTGGACGGGGGGGACGCAGCGGAAGCCGGACCCCGACAAGAAGGTCGTCGACATCACGGTGAAGATGGAGGAGGACAAGCAGTACTTCGTCGGCCTCATCAAGTTCACTGGGAACGACTCGACGCGGGACAAGGTGATCCGGCGCGAGATCTACATGAACGAGGGGGAGGTGTTCAACACCGAGGCCCTGAAGATGTCGATCAAGCGGGTCAACCAGCTCGGCTACTTCAAGCAGATGGAGAAGGCGCCGGACATCCGGCCGAGCGAGGTCGCGGAGAACAAGGTCGACGTCACGTTCAAGGTGGAGGAGCAGAACCGCAACCAGTTCACCTTCGGGGGCGGGTTCTCGGGCTACGAGGGGGCGTTCCTCAACGCCAGCTTCTCGACCACCAACTTCCTCGGCGCGGGTGAGACGGTGAGCCTGGCGGCCCAGACCGGCAGCCGTACGAAGAACTACTCGCTCTCCGTGAGCGAGCCCTACTTCCTCGACCGCCCCATCACCGCGGGTCTCAACGTCTTCCTGAGCCGCATCACGTACCTGTCCTACGGGACGACGGTGGTGGGCTACGGGCAGCAGATCCAGGGGATCGGCGTCACCACGGGCCTCTCCGTCGGCCGCTTCTCCCGCGTGTTCTTGAGCTACTCCTACCAGATCATCGACATCTACGACGTGGACAAGAACACGATCTCCAAGCTGGCGAGCTCGGCCTACACGAGCGGCAGCATCCTGCCCTCGCTCGACCCGTCGTACTTCGGCGGAACGGGGCGTCGGCGCGAGAGCGGCATCAGCCCCTCCTACGTGCGCAACACCGTCGACAACCCCTTCCAGCCGCGCGCCGGCTCCCGCTACACGGCCAGCTTCCAGTTCGTGGGCGGGCCCCTGGGGGGCACTGTGAACTACATGCGGCCGAGCCTCGAGCTCGTGCGCTACCAGCCCGTCGGCCGGCGGATGGCCCTGGGTGTCCGGGGCGAGATCGGCTACATCCATCCCTTCGCGGAAACGAAGACGCTCCCGTACTACCAGCGCTACTTCCTCGGCGGGGAGACCCAGATCCGGGGCTACAACATCCGCACCGTCGCGCCCTACGACCCGGTGACGAAGACCTCGATCGGCGGCAACAAGATGCTCCTCTTCAACGCCGAGTACTACTTCGACGTGTTCGGGCCGCTGCGCCTCCTGCTGTTCTTCGACGCCGGGCAGGCCTACGCCGAGGGCCAGGGCTTCTACTGGAAGACCATGAGCACCTCGACGGGGGTGGAGGCGCGCTTCACGATGCCCGTCCTCAACGTGCCGTTCCGACTCATCTACGCGTGGAACCCCAACCGCGACTTCTACCAGCCGCCGCACGCCTTCAAGTTCGCGGTGGGCACGACCTTCTAAACCCCCGAGGAGAAGACCGTATGAGAAGAGCCGCTCCGACGTTCCTGTCGCTCGCCGTCGCCGCCTGCCTCCCCGCGTGCAGCTCGCCGACCTCGTCCTCACCCGATTTCGACGTGACCCTGACGTCCAACCCCAACCCCGCGAACGCGAGCGGTCCCACCGGCGTGCAGTACAAGGTGACCAACGCCGACGACTCCGTTTCGTACTACGAGTACGACTGGCGTGCCAACTTCACGGTGACGATCAAGGAAAACGCCGGGATGGCCCTGGACATCACCCAGCTCAATGCCACCATCCAGCAGGCCACGGGCGGGATCGTGATCCCGCCCTCCGGCGGCGAACAGGTCTACTACAAGTTCACCTCCAGTGCCGCCGTCAACCACATCAACGCGAAGGGGACGGCAGACGTCGGGTACGACGTCTGGTACGACCTCCCGAACGGGAGCCGGGAAGCCCTGATCACCGTGTCTTTCACGTTCAAGTACACCGACACTGATGACAACGAGTACGCGTACTCCAAAACCCTCGATGTCAAGGTGGCGCCGTAGCACGCCCCGTCTTCCGTTCCGGGGGTCGACGGGAAAGGGAGACGCGCGATGCGCGCCAGATTTTGCCCGGGCTTAGCAGTTGCTTAACCACGGCCGTGTCGAGCCCGAAGAAGATCGTGGCGGGGCCAGGGAGGCCCATTCATGAAGCGACTTGCGCTCCTCTTCTCGGCTCTGACGTTTCTGGGCGTCCCCGTGCTCCACGCCGCCACGGGGACGATCGAGGGTGTCGTCCGCAACCGGTCCGGCGCTCCCGTGCCGGGCGCGACGGTTGCCGTCCAGGGCCCCGGTCTGACGGCGACCACGGACGCGAAGGGCGCCTACGTGATCGAGAACGTGCCGACGGGCTCGAACTTCGTCGTGACGGCCTCGCTCGCGGGCGTCGTCGCGCCCCCCGTCACGCTCTGGGTGGTGCCCGGCCGCAACGTGGTCGACTTCACGCTGCAGCCCTCCTTCGCCACGGACGTGACCGTCGGCGCCGAGATCCCGCTGCTGAACGCCTCGGACGGGGTGAGCCGACTGACGCTGTCGCCCGCGCAGATCCGCGTGCTCCCGAGCCTCGGCGAGCAGGACATCTTCCGCGCTCTGCAGCTCCTGCCGGGGATCGGAGCCAACGAGACCTCGTCGGGCCTCTATGTCCGGGGAGCGACGCCCGACCAGAACCTGATCTCCTACGACGGCTTCACCGTCTACCACGTCGATCACCTCTTCGGGTACTTCAGCGCCTTCAACATGGACGCGGTCGAGGAGGTCCAGCTGAGCAAGGCCGCCTCGCAGGCGCGCTACGGGGGCCGCCTCTCGAGCATCATGGAGATCAGCGGCAAAGCCGGCAGCACCGAGAAGAAGGAGTTCGGCGCCGGCGTCAGCCTGCTGAGCGTGCACGGCCTCGGGGAGGTCCCTCTCGGGAGCAAGGCCTCTATCCTCGTGGCCGGCCGGCGCTCCTTCCAGAGCCCGCTCTACAACAAGATCCTCAACCTAGTCGATACCGGCGGCGCCGGCCCGGTCGGCGCGCAAGGCGGGGGCGGCCCCGGAGGCGGTCCGGGGGGGGAGGGCCCGGCCGCCACATTCGACACCCAGCCCACGTCGAGCTTCTACGACCTGAACGGCAAGCTCCTGTTCCGGCCCGGCGCGAAAGACCAGCTCTCGCTGAGCGGCTACCGGGGCGCGGACGACCTCGACAACTCCCGGGACCTCGAGATCCCGGCCGAGATCCGCGACCGGGTCAAAGAGCTCAATCCCGGCTTCGAGCTCCCCGACGACATCAGCATCACGGACAAGAGCAACTGGGGTAACACGGGCATCGGGGCGTTGTGGTCGCGACAGTGGACCGAACGCGCCCAGAGCCGGCTCTCGTTCGGCTACTCGCGCTACCACAGCCTGCGCGACCAGACCACCGAGGCGGGAGACTCCCAAGGAGGGCTCGCGGAGGACAACAGCCTCGAGGATCTCACCGCGCGGCTCGACATTCCGATCCGCCTGTCCTGGAACCACCAGCTCGAGCTGGGCGGGCAGGTGACCTCCAACGACGTCAGCTACACGTACGACACGAGCGCCGCGTCCTCTGGCAATGGAGGGGGGCCGGGGCCGGGCGGGGGCGGGGCGGCGCTGCTGGGGATTCTCGACCGCTCGGAAACGGGAAGTCAGTACTCCGCCTACATCCAGGATCGGGCGACCCTGTTCGGCAAGCTCGTCCTGACCCCTGGCCTGCGGTACACCCGCTATGACCGGACCGGCACCGCGTACGTCGAGCCGCGCGTCTCGGGAAGCCTCCAGGTGGCGCAGGGCGTCCGCGTGAAGGGTGCCTGGGGGCGGAACCACCAGTTCGCGAACCGGATCGTGCGGGAGGACGTGCTGCGCGGGAACCGGGAGTTCTGGGCGCTGTCGGACGGCGAGACGGTCCCGGTGGCGGCGTCCACGCATCTCGTGGGAGGGCTGAGCTACGAAGCGAAGGGCTTCCTCCTCGACGTGGAGGCCTTCCGCAACGAGCAGACGGGGCTCACGCAGTTCGCGCCCCGCTTCACCCCGTCCGACACCACCGAGGGGATCGACTTCAACCAGTATTTCTACCGGGGCGAGGGGACGGCAAAGGGTGTCGAGGTCCTGCTGCAGAGGAAGTTCGGCAAGAACACCGGATGGCTGGCCTACACGTTGAGCCAGACGGAGCAGCGGTTCCCCGACCTGGAAGCCGAGCCGTTCCCATCCGACTACGACCAGCGGCACGAGCTGAAGTCGGTCGACAGCCTGCGCCTCGGGAAGTGGACGTTCTCGGGGACGTGGATCTTCGCCACGGGACGGCCCTACACGGCGCCCACCGGCATCGAGGAGATCCAGCTCGGCGGCGACGGGCCGACGATCGCGCGGGTCGTCGTGGGGGCGAAGAACGGCGCGCGCCTGCCGGCCTATCACCGCCTCGACCTGGCCGTGAACTACGACTTCGAGATCGGGCCGGGCAAGGGAACACTGGGGCTCACCGCATTCAACGTCTACGATCACCAGAACATCTGGTACAAGGAGTTCACGAGCGTCGAGGGCGAGATCTTCGAGAACAACATCCTCCTCATGGGCCGCACTTTCAACGCCTTCCTCAGCGTGCGGTTCTGACGGGGCCGGACGGGCTCGAGTGGCACGAACGGCACGACATCACGGAACGAGGGCCCTTCTGAGCGGCTCGACCCAGGCGTCCTTGCCGACGTCGTAGACGACGAAGTCGCTGTCGAACTGCCAGTAGGCCCAGCTCCAGCCGAGCCGTTCGGCCGTCCGGGCGACCGCGGCCGTGTACCGCGCGCGGGAGTCCATGTCGGCCTTGTCGTAGGCCCCGAACTCGCCGAGCAGCACCGGCCGGTCGTGCGCCGCGGCCCACTGCTGCGCCTTCGCGAAGTCGAGGTCGATCCGCCGCCGCTCCTGGTCGGTGCCCGTCCACTTCACGCCGAACTTGTCCTTGTTCTCCTCGTTCCACGGCGCGCCCTGGTGGGTGAACTCCATCGGCGTGTAGTAGTGGACGGTCACGATGAGGTTGCGGTCGTCCTCGGGCAGGTCGAGCGGCGGCAGGGCGTCGATCGAGTTCCAGCGGCCGGGGCCGACGATCACGGCGCGGGTCGGGTTCGTCGCCCGCACGACCGCCAGCCCCTCCTTCAGGTAGCTCGTTCCACATCTCGGGCGTGAGCTTGCCGAAGGGCTCGTTGAGCAGCTCGAAGACCACGTCGTCCGGGGCGTCCTTGAATCGCGGCGCGACCTGCTTCCAGAACGCGAGCCACGCCTCCTTCCGGCCGGCGGGGTCGTCCCCCATGGCCCCGAACTCGTGCATGTCGAGGATGACGGCGAGGCGGGCCGCGAGCGCGCCCTTGACGGCCCAGTCGAGCGTGTCGAGCCAGGACGGCTTCAGGGCGAAACCGTTGGCCGCGTCCATGTGCTTGAACGGGTGCAGGTTGATCCGGACGGAGTCGAAGCCGGCTTCCTTGACGCGCGCGAAGTGCTTCTCCTGGAAGCGCGCCTTCGCCCGGTCCTGCCAGATCGGGTCGTAGCCGATGATGTTGACGCCCCGCCCCAGGCGCTGGTTGACCGCGAACGCGTGCGCGGACGCCCCGCTCGACCCGGCCCGCCGGCGCTCGAAGGCCCGGTAGGAGTGCGGCTCGAGGAACACGGGAAACACGGTCGCGTCCCCGCGCGACTGTCCGGGCAGCACGGCGCCCGT
Organism: uncultured Acidobacteriota bacterium; assembly: GCA_963697835.1. Taxonomy (GTDB): domain Bacteria; phylum Acidobacteriota; class Vicinamibacteria; order Fen-336; family Fen-336; genus DATBSL01. Next base: position 626,802 of record CAVOPG010000008.1, read on the forward strand.
CTGCAGGTCGACGAGCGTCACGTCGCGGCCGTCCGCCACCAGCTCGACCGAGCCCATGCGGTCCAGGAACGAGTGCACGACGTACGTGTCGTTGTCGTAGGCGAAGAGGGACACCCGGCTCGGCCCCTGCAGGCGGACCGGCAGCCCCTTCGTGACCACGCGGCGGATGCTGATCGAGGGCGGGCGCCGGCAGCGCGTAGAGGTCGGCGAAGTTGTCGGGGATCGTGAGCACGTAGAGCCGGCCCTTCCCGTAGTCCGCGTGGTGCAGCAGCGGGAAGCCGTTCGGCACCCGCGAGCGCCGTGATCTCCTCCCAGGAGTCGTTCGTCGCGTAGCGGACCTGCGGCAGCAGGATGTCGTGGTCGGCGTCCCAGACGCCTCCCCAGAAGTTCGAGAAGCGCCGGGCGAGGACCTTCCGGTCCGTCACCTCGAGGTCCACGATCTCCTCGATGCCCTTGCCCTGGAGGGCCTTCAGCAGCCCCGAGGTGACCACGACCGACTTGCCGGCCACGAGCTGCTTCTCGATGCGCGCGACGATCGTCGGGTCGAACCGCGCCGACTCGTTCAGGAAGACGACCGGCGCGTCCTCGCGGAACTCCGGAGTCAGCTCGATCGGGATGCCGATCATGCCCAGGAACGAGTGCAGGAAGTCCTCGCCCGACGAGTGGTACGGCTTGTAGGCGGAGACGCCGACCGGGTTGCCGAGGCGGGAGAGGAGGGCGTCGACGCGCTCCAGCGTCTCGCCGGCCACGGGCGCGACGCGGCTCGCCGGCTGCATCGAGCCGTCCGGCTGGCGGATCGGGGCTCAGGAGGTCCGAGAAGCAGAAGAGCGTGATCTCGCGCGCCTTCGCGAGAACGGTGAGCGCGATCTGCTCGGCGTACCGGTCGAGGGTGACGCGCGCGTAGGGGTCCACCCAGCCGCCGCCGTTGCCGCCGGGCTTGACGTTCTCGAAGTACCGCATGATCGAGTAGCCCTGGTACTCCTGCAGGTGCTGGTGGGTCAGCACGGGGTCGCGCGTCTCGGTGCCCGTGTAGATCCCGTCGAAGATCCTCGGCTCCGCCTCGAGGTCGAACCCGGCGTAGGGGAAGTGCTCGTACCAGTTCGGGTACTTGATCACGACCTTGATCTTCGGGTTGACGGCCTTGGCCGGCCCGACGATCAGGCTCTGCGCGGCCTCTCTCATCAGGCCCAGGCGGAACTCGCTCCAGCTCCGCGCGCCCTTCGCCTCGATGTCGCTCTCGGTCTTCGTGGTCGTGAAGAAGAAGTCGTCGAGGATCAGCTCGTCGAAGAGGCCCGCCGTGAAGCGGACGACCTCCTCGACGTGCTTCCGGTGCTCGGGGTTCGTGTAGCTGAACTGCTTGAACTCGAAGCCCTCGTCGGCGACGAGGGTGATGCCGCCGGCGGTCTTGACCCCGCGGCTCTCGAAGAACCGCTTGGCCTTCAGCATGGTCTCGCGGTCGTTCGTCACCATGCTGCGGTGGGTCTCGAGGTAGACCTTGCCGATCTTGAGGTCCTTGGCGAGAGCCTCGTAGTTCTTCTCGAGCCAGTCGCCGTCGGCCATGCGCCGGACGTCGTCGACGCGGCAGTAGATGGCGAGCTCGAAGTTGCGGTAGCGGGGGGTGTCCGCCGCCGCCGGCGAGGCCAGGAGGAGGGCGGCGACGGCGGCGATGGGCCGGAAGCGATGGTCGGTCATGTTGCACGCTCCATTGGCGGCGTACCTTGCCGCCGCCATCTTATCGTTGACTCGTCCGATCGGGGAGACGTACCGTTGCCCCGGCGAGTACGCGGGGAGAGTCGCGATGGGCCAGTCCGACGTCACGCTGGAGCACCCCATGACCACGAGTAGCACCGCGCCGGAGACCTCGTTTCCCAAGAGCCAGATCCGCGTTCTCCTGATGGAGAACGTGCACCCGAGCGCGCACGAGCTCTTCCGCCAGGAGGGCTTCCCCATCGAGACGTGCGCTAGCGCCCTCGGGGAGGAAACCCTCGTCGAGAAGGTCCGCGAGGTGCACGTCCTCGGCATCCGGAGCCGGACCCAGGTGACCGACCGGGTTCTCTCCGAGGCCCGCCGGCTGCTCACCCTCGGGGCCTTCTGCATCGGGACGAACCAGGTCGATCTCGACGCCGCGAACCGGCGAGGCGTGCCGGTCTTCAACGCGCCGTTCAGCAACACCCGAAGCGTCGCCGAGCTGGTGATCGCCGAGGTCATCGCCCTCGCCCGCCGCCTCGCGGACCGCTCGCGGGAGATGCACGAGGGCCGGTGGCGCAAGGGCGCCCCTTCCTCCTACGAGGTCCGCGGCAAGACGCTCGGCATCGTCGGCTACGGTCACATCGGCACGCAGGTCGGCGTGCTCGCCGAGGCGGTCGGCATGCAGGTGCTCTTCCACGACGTCGCCCCGAAGCTGCCCATGGGCAACAACCGTCCGGCGGAGTCCCTGGAGGCGGTGCTGGCCCAGGCCGACTTCGTCACCCTGCACGTCCCGGAGACGCCGCTCACTCGAGGTCTCATCGGCGAGCGCGAGCTCGAGCGGATGAAGCCAGGGGCCTACCTCCTGAACCTCAGCCGGGGCAGCGTGGTCGAGGTCGGGGCGCTCGCGAAGGCCCTCCGCTCCGGTCACCTGGCGGGCGCGGCGGCGGACGTGTTTCCGGCGGAGCCCGACGGCAACACCGACGAGTTCGCGACCGAGCTGCGCGGCGTCCAGAACGTCATCCTGACCCCCCACGTCGGAGGCTCGACCGAGGAGGCGCAGGAGGCCATCGGCCGCGAGGTCGCGAGCGCCCTCGTCAAGTTCGTCAACACGGGGGCGACGACGGGCTCCGTGAACTTCCCGCACGTCGAGCCCCCGCCGCTGCGCGGTCGCCACCGCCTGTTGAACGTGCATCGCAACGTGCCGGGGGTGCTGAGCAGCATCAACCGCATCGTCTCGGAAGCGCAGGCCAACATCGAGAGCCAGATCCTCGCCACCACTCCGGCCATCGGCTATCTGGTCATGGATCTGAATCGCGAGGTGTCGAAGGAAGTCCGCCTGCAGATGACCGCCCTCCCGACGAGCATCCGCACCCGCGTCCTCTACTGACGGCCCGAACACGACGGCGGGCCCCCGCCGCTAACGCCCGACAAACCTCGCTTCCCCCCGACGAACGGTCCACTTCACGCGGCCGGCGAAGGGGTCACCCGGCGGGAGGAGCTTCCCTCCCGCATCGACCGCCACCTCGTGCAACGCGCCGTCCGAGGGAAGGCACACGAGGCCGCGCGCCTTCCCGCCTTTCGCGGCGAAGGTGACGAGCTCCAGCTTCGTCCAGTCGATCTGCGCCGTGGACTGGGCGACGGCGGCGTGCGGGATGGCCGCCCCGTCGCGCACGAGGATGACGGCCGGGATCTCGCCGGCCTCGATCCGCTGCCAGCCGCCCGAGTAGGCACGCCCGGTCTGGTAGTCGATCCACCCGCCGGGCGGCAGGTAGACACTGCGGCCCGTCGTCCCTTCCTCGAAGAGCGGCGCGACCAGGATGTCCGAGCCGAAGAGGTACTCGTCCTCGACCGTCCACGAGCCCGGGTCGTCCGGATACTCGACGAACAGCGCCCGCAGCATCGGCAGGCCCCGCTCCGAGCTGTCCTTCGCCTGGGCGTAGACGTACGGCATCAGCCGGTACTTCATCTCGGCCGCGCGGCGGAAGGCGTCGGTGAACGACGCCCCGTACTCCCACGGCTCCTTCGGCGGCGTGCCGTGGGCGCGGCTGTGGGACGTGAGCATCCCGAACGGCAGCCAGCGCCGGTAGAGCTCCTCCGGCGTCTTCGCGGTGAAGCCGCCGATGTCGTGGCTCCAGAAGGTGAAGCCCGACAGGCCCGAGCGACAGGCCGCCGCGCAGCGTGGAGAGCATGGCGTTGTCGAGGTTGCCCGCGTCGCCGCCCCAGTGCAGCGGGTACCGCTGGCTCCCCGCCCACGCGCTGCGGGCCCACATGATCGTCTCCCCGCTCACCTGCTTCGTGATCTCCGCGACGGCGCGGTTGTAGCGGAGCGGGTAGAGGTTGTGCTCGTAGAAGCCGGTGCGGCCGGAGGCGTAGACGCCCGCTGAGCGGGGCGGCCTCGCCGAAGTCCACCTTGATCGCCCCGACGCCCAGGCGCAGCAGGCCCGCGATCTTCTCCTGGTACCAGGCCACCGTCGCCGGGTTCGAGAAGTCGAGGACGGCGTCTTCGTACGGGCAGGTTGCCCTTCGCGTCCCGCACCGCAAGGCCCTTCTCGAGGATCTCGGGGAAGAGCGTGTTGTTCGGGACGAAGTACGGCAGCTGCCAGAGCGAGACGTGGAAGCCGTCGTGCTTCAGGTCCGCGATCATCTTCGCGGGGTCGCGGAAGCGGGTCTTCGAGAACTGGTAGTCGCAGCGCCAGTCGGTCTCGAACCAGCCGGTGTCGACGTGGATGACGTCGGCCGGCACGCGGCTCTCCCGCAGCTTCGCCGCGACCGCGCGCACCTCGTCCTCCGAGAAGTACGTGATGCGGCTCATCCAGAAGCCGAAGGACCAGAGCGGCGGCATCGCCGCCTTGCCGGTGAGGGTCGTGTACTCGTCCAGGACCTGCTTCGGCGTGCCGAGGAAGACGAAGAGGTCCAGCTCGTCGTCACCCAGCAGCAGCGCGTTCGAGCCGTGGTACGACGCCCCCATGTCGAAGGTCGCCGGAGCCGAGGTGTGGACGAACATGCCGTAGCCCCGGCTGCTCAGGAAGAACGGTATGGGCTTGTACATGCGCTCCGTCTGCACGCCGTTCGCGTCGTTCGCCCACAGGACGACCTTCTGGCCGCGCTTGTCGAGACGGGTGAAGGACTCGCCGGTGCCGAAGAGCTTCTCCCCCGGCGAGAGCGAGAAGACCGCCGCCACGCTCCGCGAGTAGTCGGAGCTGCGGCGTACGAAGGAGAAAGGCAGCGCGGGCACGAGGGTCGCGGCGTAGTCCGAGGTGTGCTGGGTGCGGGTCAGGAGCCGCCCCGCGGCGTCGCGGAGCTCCACGTGCCAGGGCTTCTCGAGGACGGTGACCGATCCCGCCGCGCTCGTGTAGCGGTATCCCCCCTCGACGCGCGTGTGCGTCCAGGACGAGTCCTCCCCGGCTCGCGGACGAGCATGAGCGACTTCTCCTCGGGCCGGGCCCGGGGGCCCGTGCGCAGGCGGAGGCGGACCGTCCTCGGCGACACGAGCTGGATCTCGAACGGAAGCGCGGGATTCGTCGCGTACTCCCGGTCGGGGAAGACGATGCCTTCGAACGGCCGCAGGACGGCCTCCATGTTGTCGAAGGCGATCCGGGGATGGAGCTGGTGGCGCTGCCAGGTGAGAGTGCCCGTGCCGGCGGCCGGGTCGAAGCCCGTGAGGCTGTCCGCCAGGTAGTAGGCGTTCGTGTAGTCGCGGAAGTCCGGGCTCACGTCCACGAGGTCGCTCAGGAGCGGCGGCGGCTGGTTGGCCGACTGCGCGACCGCCGGCGGCGACGCGACGAGGAGAACGAGTCCGGTCAGGAAGGCGTGGCGGCGACGCGGGATGAGCATGAGGCCTCCTTGGCGGCCCGTATCAAGGCCGCGAGTCGTGGCTGCTGATGACTGTCATCCCGAGCTACTCGGCCCTCAGGGTGGCCCCCGCCGCGGCGAGACCCTCCGCCGTGGCCTGGATGCGGATCTGGCCGGACACTCCGCGGTTCGAGCGCACGATCAGCAGCGCGAGACCGGAGAACGCCTTGCGCTCCTTCGCCTGGAAGGGCTCGAGGCTGGCCGGGTTGCCGTTGTCCACCGCGGCGATGCGCCCCGCGCCCTCGACCGCGAAGCGGACGAGGTTGTCGGCCCCGGGGACGAGGTTGCCCGTCCGCGTCCTCGATCCGCACCGTGACGAACGACAGGTCCTCGCCGTCGGCGTGGATGGTCGCCCGGTCCGGCACGAGCACGACCCGCGCCGGCGCGCCGGCCGTCTTCACCTCCGCGGCCGCGACCGGCTGGCCGCCCGCGTAGGCGACGGCCCGGAGCGTGCCCGGGGCGTACGGGACCTCCCACACGAGACGGTACTTCGTCGTGAACCGGAGGTCGTCGCTGATCTTCTGGCCGACCGGGATCACGTAGGGCTCGCCCTTCTTCTTCCGGCCGAGCGAGCGGCCGTTCAGGAAGCAGCTCCACCTCCTCGGCGTTCGTGTACGCCATCACCGGGATCGGCTGGCCCTCCTGCCCGGCCCAGTTCCAGTGCGGCAGCAGGTGCACCATCGGCTCCGTCGTCCACTGGCTCTGGTAGAGGTAGTAGCGGTCCTTCGGGAACCCGGCGAGGTCGACGATCCCGAAGTAGGAGCTGCGCGCCGGCCAGTCCCTCTCGTCGCGGGGCTTGTCCCAGGCGAAGTAGGGAGTCGGCTCGCCGAGGTAGTCGAAGCCCGTCCACACGAACTCGCCGAGCACCGCCGGCGACTGCCTCGAGCCCGGCGAACTCGACGTCGGGGCAGTACGCCCACGGCGGCGCGATCACGTCGTAGCTCGTGATCTGCAGCGAGGGGTGCTTCTCGTACTTCTCGATCGGCAGGTGGTAGACGCCCCGCGAGCTGACGCACGAGGCCGTCTCCGCGCCCACGATCGTCCAGCCCGGGTGGTCGGCCAGGATCTTCGCGTACTGGCGCACGCCGTAGTTGAAGCCGGGGATGTCCACCTGGTCGGCCAGCTTGTTCTTGATCGCGTTCTCGACCTGGTTGAACCCGGCGGTGACGGGCCGCGTCGGGTCCTCCTCGTGGCAGATGTCGGTGAGGCGCCTCGCCACCTTCCAGCCGTCCTCGCTCGCCTGCTCGAGGATCTCGTTCCCGATGCTCCACATCACGACACTCGGGTGGTTGCGGTCGCGCCGGATCATGTCGCGCAGGTCGCGCTCGCCCCACTCCTCGAAGTACTTGCCGTGGCCGTTCTTCACCTTCGTCATGCCCCACATGTCGAAGGCCTCGTCCATGACGAGGAAGCCCATGCGGTCGGCGGCCTCGAGCAGCTCCGGGCGCGGGCGGGTTGTGGCTGGTGCGGATCGCGTTCGCGCCCATGCCTTCAGGATCTCGAGCTGCCGCTCGATCGCCCGGCGGTTGACGGCGGCGCCGAGCGCACCCAGGTCGTGGTGGTCGCACACGCCCTTGCAGCCGCACCCGGCGGCCGTTCAGCCGGAAGCCCTGGTCCGGGCCGTACTCGATCGTGCGGATGCCGAAGGGCGTCGTGAAGCGATCGAGGACGGCGTCGCCGCGCTTGACCGTGCTGACCGCCGTGTAGAGGTAGGGCCGGTCGAGGTCCCAGCGCCGGGGCCCGGGGACGGTGAGCCGGGCCACGACCGCCCCGGTCCCGTCGGCGGGGACGGTCGGCTCCGACGTGCTCCGCACGACCTCGCGGCCGTCCGCGTCCAGGATCGTCGTCTCGAGCGTGACGCGCTCCGGCTGCGCCTCGCGATTCCGGAGCTCGGTGCGGATCGAGACCGTCGCCCCGGCGTCGGACACGGCCGGCGTCGTCACGTACGTGCCCCAGCGCGCCACGTGCACCGGGCCCGGTCGCGTCGATCCAGACGTGCCGGTAGAGCCCCGCGCCCGGGATACCAGCGCGAGGACTCGGGCTCGGGGGCGAGGCGGACCGCGATCACGTTCTCGCCGCCGAAGACGAGATGCGGCGTGAGGTCGAGCGAGAAGCCGATGTAGCCGTACGGCCGGCCGCCCAGCTCGCGGCCGTTCAGGAAGACCGTCGCGTTCGACATGGCCCCGTCGATCTCGATCGCGTAGAACCGGCCCCGGGCCGACTCGGGCACCTCGAAGCGCTTGCGGTACCAGGCCACGCCGAAGAACGGCAGCGCCCCGGTGTGGGGGCTGATCGCCGGGTCGAACGGCCCCTCGATCGCCCAGTCGTGCGGCAGGTCGAGCACGCGCCAGCCCGCATCGTCGAGGTCGGGCCGCTCGCCTCCGGCGACGTCGCCCTTCTGGAAGCGCCAGGCCGTGTCGAAGCTCGCCCGGCGCTCGCCGGCGGTGGGCCAGCCTCCGGCCGCGGAGGCGGTCGTGGCGCCGAGGGCGAGGAGCGCGAGGAGAACGCGGCTCGTCGGCCGCTTTCGCTGTCCCATGATGAACCTCCGGGGGGCGATTGTACGTCCGGCGCAGCGCGACGCGCCGTCCGTGCTGTAGCATGCCTCGGTGGACCTTGCCCACGCTCTAGGCACCGCGCTGGGAGCGGACCGCGTGCACGAGCGCGCGCCCCTCGGCCCGCTCACTACGCTCCGCATCGGGGGTCCCGCGGATCTCCTGGCCGACGTGCGATCGAAGGACGAGGCGCTTCTCGCCCTGCGGCTCGCCCGCGAGGCGGGTGTCCCGCTGACCTGGCTCGGCGGCGGGTCGAACGTCCTCGTCGGCGACGGCGGGATCCGCGGCCTCGTGGTGCGCTGGCACATCGGCCGGGTCGAGACCGCCTCCCCCGACCGCGTCTCGGCCGAGGGCGGCGTGACGATGAACGGTCTCGTCCGCTACACCATCGGGCACGGCCTCGCCGGTCTCGCCGAGTGGGCGGGCACCCCCGGAACGGTCGGGGGCGCCATCCACGGCAACGCGCACTTCCAGGGCCGGACGATCTCCGAGCACGTGGTCTCGGTGGAGGTGGCCGCGCCCGACGGCGCCGTGCGTTCGCTCGACGTCACCGAGATGGAGCTCGGCTACGACCGGAGCCGCCTCCAGCGCACGCGCGAGGTGGTCCTGCGCGCGACCTTCAGCGTGAGCCAGGGCCTTCCCCATCGCCCTCCGCGCGGTGGCCCGCCGGTCGCTCGCCTTCCGGAAGGGCACCCAGCCGCTGGCCCTTCCGAGCGCCGGCTGCGTCTTCCAGAACCCGGACCCGGCGAAGGCCCGTCTCCCGCCGGGGGTGCCCTGCTCGGCGGGGGCGCTCGTGGACCTCGCCGGCCTCAAGGGCGCCGCGTGCGGCGGGGCGCGGGTCTCGACCGTGCACGCGAACTTCGTCGTGAACGAGGGCGGGGCCACCGCCAAGGACTTCGCCGCCCTCGTCGACCGGATGCGGGACGCCGTGGCCGCGCGCTTCGGCCTCGTCCTGGAGGAGGAGATCGTGCGGCTCGGGGAGTTCTCCTGATGGCCGGCCTGGTCGTGGAGGGCGGCCACCGCCTGTCCGGTGTCGTCGAGGTCGAGGGCAACAAGAACGCGGCGCTGCCGATGCTCGCCGCCTGCCTGCTCACGGCCGAGGAGTGCGTCCTCGAGAACGCTCCGCGCATCCGCGACGTCGACGCGATGTGCCGGCTCCTCCAGGGCCTCGGGGCGGAGGTGGACGGCATCGGCACCTCGACCCTCCGCGTGCGCTGCCCCGAGCTCCGCACCACCGACCCCGACCCCGCGCTCGTGGCCCGGCTCCGCGGCTCGGTGCTCCTCATCGCGCCGCTCCTCGCCCGATCGGGCCGGGCGGGCGTCGGCGAGGCCGGCGGCGACTTCCCCGGCCGGCGCTCCGTGGCCACGCACTACCGGGCCCTCGCGGCCCTCGGCGCATCCCCCGAAGCGCCCGGCGGGCGCGCCCTCGCGGCGCCCGAGGGCCTCCGGGGGGCGTCCTTCTACCTCGACGAGGCTTCCGTGACCGCCACCGAGACGGCTCTGCTCGCCGCGGTCACCGCCCAAGGCCCGACCGAGATCAGGAACGCCGCCGGCGAGCCGCACGTCGCGGAGCTCGTCCGTTTCCTCCGGTGCATGGGGGCCGAGGTCGCCGGCGAGGGCACGAGCACCCTGCGGGTCACCGGCGTCCCCCGCCTCTCCGGTGCGACCCACCGGATCGACGGGGACTTCATCGAGGCGGGCAGCTGGGCGGTCGCCGCCGCGGTCACGGGAGGCGAGGTGGAGGTGCGGGGGGTCCGCGCCCTCGACATGGAACCGATCGTGGCCGTGCTCTCCCGCTTCGGGGTGCGCTCCGAGATGGACGACGCGCGGCTCCTCGTGCGCGAGTCCGCGCTCGTGGGCGCGGGCCGCGTGACCACCGGCGTCTGGCCCGGGTTCCCGAGCGACATGGTGAGCCTCGTGACCGTGCTCGCGACGCAGGCGCAGGGGTAGCACGCTCATCCACGACTGGCTCTACGAGCTGCGGCTCTTCGCTCTCGAGCAGCTGAGCGGCATGGGCGCGGACCTCTTCCTGTGCGACCCGCACCGCATCGTGGTCACGGGGCCGCGCCGCCTGCGCCGTCGCGCCCTGGACAGCCGGGACATCCGTTCCGGCATGGCCCTGGTCGTGGCGGCCCTGACCGCCGACGGGGCGAGCCGCATCGAGCCGCTGGAGACGATCGAGCGCGGCTACGCGCGGCTCGTCGAGCGGCTGCGAGGCCTCGGCGCCGCCGTCGAGCGCGAAGGCTGAGGGCCGCCGCTCAGGCGCAGATGCGCCCGAGCAGGGCGCCGATCGCCGCCGGCGGGAGCGCGCGGAGTCTCCTCGCCTGCTCCGGCCTCAGGAGCCGCTCCAGCTCCGTTTCCAGCCGCGCGGACAGGGCACGCTCCCTGCCCTCCAGCAGCCGCTCCTGCAGCGTCAGCTCGAGGACCTCGGCCGAGTCCGGGACGGGACCCGCCAGCGCCCCGTGGAGCTCGCGGCGGCACTCCCGGAGCAGCTGCTTCGCCGCCTCCAGCTGCCGGCGGTCGTCCCGCAGCAGGTGGCGCGCCGTCTCCGCCTGCGACTCGGTGAGGCTCAGGCGCAGGAGAGCCCGGCGCGCCCTCTGCCGCGCGCTCGATATCACTGCCGGCGCCAGCCGTTCGCCACCGCCCCCGCGGCGGCCCATCGGCGGCGCTCCGCCCACGCCTTCGTCGCGCAGCGCCTTCAGCGCGTCGAACTTGACCTGCTGCTCCGGGGTCAGGAGAGCCCGGACCGCCTTGTCCTGCGCCTCGCGGAGCGCGCGCCCCTGCTCGTGCAGGCGGTGGCCTTCGATGGCGAGCTCTCCGACCGCGGCAGGGTCGGGGTTGGTGCTCTCGAGCGCTTGCCGCAGCTCGTCCCGGTTCTTCTCGATCTTCTCCCGCAGCGCCTCGTGCTCCGCGCGCCGCCCGTCCATCAGCTTCCGCACCTCATCCTGCTGCTGTGCGCTGAGGCCGAGGAAGCGGCTCATGCCCTCCACCCGTCCCATCCGGGGGCCCACGTCCCCGTGCCCTTCCCGCGCCGGTGGCTGCGCGCTCGCCGCCACCGCGAGGACGAGCGCCAGGAAAGCACCTCCCAGAACCGCCCGGGTCGTCTTCTGCATATCGGTCTCCTCCGGATTCCGTGCGGCCGGCACCGGCCGCCTCACTCCAGAAGATGGGACGCGCCGCGCGCGCAGTCTTCATGGCGCCGCAATCTCGCTGTAAGGGATGTAAACGGCGTGTCCGAAGACGTCGGGACGCTTCTCTCCCCCTGCTACACTCGCACCGTGGGCGGCAAGGCGAGAGATCGCGGGCTGTGGCTGATCCTCGCCGCGCTCACCGTGCTCCTCGTCGTGCTCGCGATGCTGCAGTACCGCTGGACCTCGGAGATCAGCCGGGCCGAGGCCGAGCGGCGCCAGGCGCAGCTCGAGCGCTCGGCGTGGAGGTTCGCCACCGCGTTCGATCGCGAGATGGGTCAGCTCCTGACCGCCTTCTTCCGCATGGGGCCGGTCCCGCCGGCCCGCGACCAGCGCGCCCTTCTCCTGGAGCGCCTCGCGAGCTGGCGGACGAACGAGCACGCGGCTCTCCTCTCGCAGGTGCTGCTCGCCACGCGCGCGCCGTCGGGCGAGGTCCGGCTCGAGGCCTGCGCCGCGGGCGAAGCCGTGTTCCGCGAGGTCGCGTGGACGGCGGAGCTCGAGCCGCTGCGCCGGAGGCTGGAGGCCGCCGCCCGCGGGGGATTCCTCGTCCGCGCGGGGTCCCTCCTCGATCCGCCGCTGGCACTCTCCTTCCCCCTCGTGGAAGCGGGCGACGGCGGCGAGCCGGTGCCGCCTGGACGAACCTTCGAAGGGGGGCTCGTCGGCACCGAGGGCCGCGGACGATGGGGACCCTTCCGCATCGCCGGTGCCGTCCTTCTTCGGCTCGACCCCGGTTACATGCATGAGCAGCTTCTTCCTCAGCTGGCGGAGGCGCACTTCGGGCCGCTGGTGGAGAGCGAGTTCGTCGTGGCGGTGGTGCGGAGGGCCGACCGCTCGGTCGTCTTCTCGAGCGACCCGGCGGACGGGGTGGGCGCCCCCCAGCCCGGCGACGTGCAGCGCAGCCTTCCGGGCCGCGGCGGGAGGCCCGGGGGCGACCGGCCCGACGCGGGCCACGGCCCCTTCTTCGGCGAGCGGCCGCCGGACGACGGCCGTGGCCGGGACCTGAGGCGCCCGCCCGAAGAGGAGAGCCCCTGGCTGCTCGTGGCTCGCCACCGCGGGGGATCCCTGGAGCAGACGGTAGCGCGGGTGCGGCGGCGGAACCTCGGCGTCGGCCTCGGCACCCTCGGCCTGCTGGGCGCCACCGCGACCCTCCTCGCCACCTCTGCCCAGAGGGCCCGGCGTCTCGCGCGGCAGCAGATGGAGTTCGTGGCTGGCGTCACCCACGAGCTCAACACCCCGCTGGCGGCGATCCGTTCCGCCGGCCAGAACCTGGCCGACGGCATCGTGACCGATCCCGCCCAGGTGCGACGCTACGGCGGCCTCATCGAGAAGGAAGGCGGCCGGCTCACCGCCCTCGTGGCGCAGGTGCTGGACTTCGCCGGCATCGAGTCCGGCAGCCGCGCCTACGCCGCCGAGCCCCTGTCGGTCGCCGTTCTCGTCGACGAGGTCCTGCGCGACCACCGCCTCGCCCTCGAGCAGGCCGGGATGGCGGTCGAGCGTGACGTCTCGCCGGACCTGCCGGAGGTGCGCGGGGACGCGGCGGCGCTCCACCGTGCCCTCGCGAACCTCGTGGCGAACGCCGTGAAGTTCGGCGCCGGCGGGCGGTGGGTCGCGGTGCGCGCCTCGGCGCGGCCGGGCGGCGAGACCGTCGTGGTGCGCGTCGAGGACCGTGGCCCCGGCATCCCGCGGGACGAGCGCGAGCAGGTCTTCGCAGCCCTTCTACCGCGGCCCGGCGGCGGAGCGGAACGCGACCCCCGGCAGCGGCCTCGGCCTGAGCCTCGTCCGGCACGTCGTGCGCGCGCACGGCGGCCGCGTCCACGTGGAGGGCCGCGAGGGCGGAGGCACGGCCGTCGTCGTCGAGCTGCCCGCCGCCGCCGGGGGCAGTGGGGAGGGGCAGCCTTGAGCCTCCGCGTGCTCGTGGTCGAGGACGAGCCCACCCTCGTGCTGACCCTCACCGACCGGCTCCGCGCCGAGGGCTACGAGGTCGCTTCGGCCGAGACGGGCGACGACGGGCTCCGGCTCGCGCGTGACGGGTCCTACGACATCGTCCTGCTCGACGTCGCCCTGCCCGGAAAGGGCGGCTTCGACGTGCTGCGCGACCTGCGGCAGCAGCGCGTGGAGACGCCGGTCGTGATGCTCACCGCCCGCGGCCAGGTCGTCGACCGCGTGCTCGGCCTGAAGCTCGGGGCCGACGACTACGTGCCGAAGCCGTTCGACATGATGGAGCTCCTGGCCCGCATCGAGGCGGTGCTCCGCCGGCGACGGGCGGCCCCCCCGGCGGGGTCGGGCGCGTTCTCGTTCGGCGACGTGCGCGTGGACTTTCGCCGCGCCGAGGTCCTGCGCGGCGGGACGACGGTGGAGCTCTCGAGCCTCGAGTTCAAGCTGCTGCGGTACTTCATCGAGCACCGCGGCGCCCTCGTGGCGCGCCGCGAGCTGCTCGAGCAGGTCTGGGGTTACCCCGGCGTTCTCCAGACGAGGACGGTGGACGTCCACGTGGCCTCGCTCCGGCAGAAGCTCGAGCGCCACCCCGCCAAGCCGGAGCACATCGTGACCGTCCACCGCATGGGCTACCGCTTCGTCAGCTGAGCCGGCGTACCGCGTAGCCAGAGAAGCGCCCACCCGGAGGCGGCGGGTGTATTCTGGGGCCAGCCAACCAGAGTCTCTCTTCCGGTGGAGGTGTCCATGCCGAAGGCGTGCGCCGCCGTCGTCTCTTCGATGCTGTTGCTCGTCCGCGCCGCGGGTGCCGCGACCGCGGCGGACGCGGCCGTCCCGCTCTTCGAGGGGCTGGGCCGCCACTCCCGCAAGGTCACGACGACGTCACGCAAGGCGCAGGGCTACTTCGACCAGGGTCTGGCCTTCATGTACGCGTTCAACCACGACGAGGCGATCCGCGCGTTCCGGCGGGCGGGCGAGCTGGACCCGAAGTGCGCGATGGCCCCGTGGGGCGTCGCCATCGCCAACGGCCCGCACATCAACAACCCGGTGGTGCCGGAGGACCGCGCGAAGGCCGCCTTCGAGGCCCAGGTCCAGGCCAAGGCGCTCGCCGCCGGGGCGAGCCCGGTCGAGCGGGCGCTCATCGAGGCGCTGGCCGCGCGCTACGCCCTTCCGCCGCCCGAGGACAGGAAGCCGCTCGAGCGGGCGTACGCCGACGCGATGCGCAAGGTCTGGCAGGCCTTCCCGCGCGACAGCGATGTCGGCGCGCTCTTCGCCGAGTCCCTGGTCGACCTGCGCCCCTGGGACCTCTGGACGCCCGACGGGAAGCCGCAGCCCGGGACCGAGGAGCTCCTGGCGACGCTCGATGCGGTCCTCGCCCTCGATCCGAAGCACCCCCTCGCCAACCACCTCCTGATCCACGCGGTCGAGGCCTCGCCCCACCCCGAAGGGGCCGACCGGGCGGCGGAGACGCTGCGCGACCTCGCGCCGGGCCTCGCGCACCTGGTCCACATGCCCTCGCACATCGACGTGCGGCGCGGGCGCTGGCCGCAGGCGATCGATGCGAACACGAAGGCGATTGCGGCCGACCGCCGGTACACCGCGCGCTCGGCGAACCAGGGCTTCTATCGACTCTACCTGGCCCACAACCACCACATGCTGGCGTACGCCGCCATGATGACCGGCCAGAGCGCGCTCGCCATCCGGACGATCCGCGAGATGGTGGCGGACATCCCGCTCGATTTCCTCCGAGCGAATCCCTTCGCCGATGGTTACATTGCGATGCCGCTGGAGGTGCTGATGCGTTTCGGGAGGTGGGACGAGGTCCTGGCCACACCAGCGTTCCCCGACTTCGTTCCGATCTCCCGCTCGCTGCAGCACTACGCGCGAGCCGTCGCCCACGCCGCCAAGGACGAAGTGGCCGCGGCCGAGAAGGAGCAGGCGGCGTTCTTCGAGGCGCGGGCCCGGATGCCGAAGGATGCCTTCTTCGGGAACAACACCGGCTCGGACCTTCTCGACGTCGCGGAGAGCGTCATGAAGGGCGAGATCCTGTTTCGGTCCGGGAGGGTCGACGAGGGGGTCGCCGCGCTGCGCGAAGCCGCGGCTCGCGAGGACAAGCTCCGCTACGACGAGCCGCCCGACTGGATCCAGCCGGTGCGTCACGCGCTCGGCGCCGCCCTGCTGCAGGCCGGCCGCTTCGCCGAGGCGGAGGCCGCCTTCCGCGAGGACCTCGCCAGGATGCCGGACAACGGCTGGGGGCTCTACGGCCTCCAGCGGGCGCTGCAGCTCCAGAAGAAGCAGGACGAGGCCAAGGCGACGGAGAAGCGATTCGACGCGGTGTGGAAGCAGGCCGACGTCCAGATCAAGTCGGCCTGCCTCTGCCTGCCCGGGGTGTGACCTACTCGACCTTCTCGGCCTTCCACTCGCCGCTGCCCATCTGGCCGAGGTCGGTGGTGCCGCTCATCGTCTTGCCGTCGATCTTGCCCTTGTAGACGATCACCATCTCGCCCATCGGGCCCGTCCGCTTCGTCGTCCACGTGATGTCGGCGCCCTTGACGGTCCCCTCGGACTTGACTTCGTTGCCCTCGCGGTTCGTCGAGGTCACCACGAGCTTCTCGCCGGTCTGAACGAGCGTCGCGTCCCACACGCGCTCGCCGCGGGGGCTCTTGCTGGTGACCTTCCATTTCCCGCTCACGCCCGCGTCGGCGGCGGCGACGGGAAGGGAGGCGGCGAGCACGAACGTCAGGCCCACGAGCATCGAAACGGTTCTGCGTGTCATGTCCACTCCTTGCTTGGCTCCTCCGAGTATCACACGGACGCCGGGGCGCGCCGCGACGGAGTTACATCCCTTACAATGTCCGCGTCGCGCCATCGGGAGGCTCCATGGCTCCACATCCTCCGACGTCCCGGGCCGCCCGCGCCGCCCGGGCCTTCCTCCTCCCGGCCGCCGCCTTGCTCGCGGCCGCCGGTCCCGCGGTCCTCGCTCAGGGCAAGCTGGACTGGGTCGAGGTCCAGCTCGCCCTCGACGGGGATGGCCGCGCCGCGGTCACGTACGAGACGCGCTGGCGCACGTCCGGGTCGATGCACGGCTTCTTCTTCGAGGGTGAGGCCGGCCGGCCGCGCTTTCACGACGGCGAGGCCCGGCTGCCCGACGGGCGCCTCGTCCCGCTCTCGATCACGCCGGCCGGCGGGAGCCGGTGGGACGTCGTGCTCGCCGGCGGCCAGGCCTGGGGCCCCGGCGAGGCCACCTACAGCTTCTCCTACGAGGCCGACCTCGCCGCCGCCGGCCTCGTGGCCGTCACGCGTCCGCCGGGCGGCCCGCCCCTCACCGTCTTCAACTGGTCCCCCGTCGAATGGGACGACCCGCTCGGCCACGAGACGCTCGTCGTCCGCTTCCCCTCGGTGCCGGCCCCGCGCGCGGGCGCGCTCTCGCTCGAGGACGCGGCCGCCGCCGGGCTCCGCACCGAGCCCTGGGTCAACGCGCGCTACCGGATCACGTACCGCGGCGAGGGCGACCCGCTCTCGCTCTCCGTGCGCTTCCACCAGGAGGGCGTCCCCGCCCGTGGCAGCCACCGCGTGCAGCTCTACCTGCCCTCGGGCCACTTCCCCGGCGTGGCCCGACAGGCCGAGCAGCGACGGGCCGCGCTGCGGGCCGACGAGGAGCGACGGCAGGGAGAGACCCGCGAGAGGCTGCGGCGACGGGCGACCGTCGTGCTGCCCCTGCTGCTCGCCCTCGGGCTCGTGAGTCTCGGGCTCGCCGGGAGGAAGCTCAAGGGTCTCGCCCGCGCCCACGCCACCGCGCCCGACGTGCTCTGGGAGCGCGACGACTGGGAGCCGCCGCGCCTCCGGCTCGCGACCTTCCGCAAGACGGGCAAGGTGGCCGAACTCGGGGACCTCGAGGCCCTCACCCTGCTCGGCCTGCCCTTCACGGTGATCCTCGCCATGGTTCTCGACCTCCTCGTCGCCCGCGGTCGGCTGCGGCGCGAAGACAAAGGCGGCGGGCTTCGCCTCGCTCGGCTGGGGGACGATCCTCCGGGCGACGATCCCTATCTCGGGTTCGTGTGGAATGACCTCGGCGCGGAAGAGGCGCCGCCGCCGGCTGGCCTCGCCGGCCGCCTCGGCGAGCTTCTGGTCGGCACCGTCCAGCGCAAAGCCTGGGACGCCGACCTCGAGGCCACCCGCGAACACTACCGGAAGGTCTTCGAGGCGCTCTTCCCGGACGTCGCGAAGGTGGCGGGCCGGCGCTTCGACGCGCCGGGCGAGACGAGCGCGCACTATTACCCGTGGTGGGTCAGCCGCCACCACCCTTCCGGCCCGACGGTGTGGCACCGAGAGGGACCGCCGCCGTTCGAAGGCGGCGGAGGGCGCTTCGGCGGGGCGGGAGCCACCTCCTCCTGGGATGCTCCCCTCGCCGCGCTCGGGCCGGCTCCGGCCCGCGTCTCGATGGCCGCGTTCGGAGCCGAGGAGCTCGTCGGGACGTACGAGCACGCGGCGTGTCACAGCGCTTGCCACTCGGCCTGCCATTCGGCTTGCCACAGCGCATGTCATTCCGCCTGTCACAGCGCGTGCCACTCGGCCTGTCATAGCGCCTGTCACTCGGCCTGCGTTTCGGGAGGCTCGCATTGACCCCTCTCTTCCCCACCGCGGCCGAAGCGGCCGGCCTCCGCTTCCTCCTCCCCGTGGGCGACCTGCGCGTCCGTCTCCTCGCCGCGGGCTCGCTGTTCGCGGCCGGCCTCGCCGCCTGGTGCCTCGCACCCTGGCCGCTGGCCGCCGCGGGCCTCCTCCTGCTCCTCGCCGGCCACCTGCCGCTCTGGGCACGAACGCAGACGACGGCCCCCGGCGGCGCGACCCCCCAGCACGAGGATGTGTGGGCCCCCGTGGAGGACGACTGGTTGAACCGGGTCCTCGACCTCGAGGAACGCGGGGCGCGGTGGGACACGACGCCCTGGGACATCTCCAACGGGATCGGCTGCCTCGCGCTCCTCGGGCTCCTGCTGGCCATCGCCACTCTCGCGTTCCTGGCCGGCGCCGCCCTGGGCGAGGACGGCCTCTTCCGCGTAGCGGTCGCGGCGCCTCTCCTCTTCGTCCCGCTGTGGCTCAGCGGCATGCGCACCACCTGGAACCCCAGCGAGCTGCGCAGGAAGGGCGAGGCGCTGGCCGTCGCGCGCGCGGCGATCGAGGAATCGACCGGGAAGGCCTTCGACCTCGTGCCCCTCCTGGCCCTTCGCGAGGGCCGTCAGGGCCATTACCCGGTGGACGCCCGCCTCATGGCCCGGCCCGCGCGCGAGGACGCCTCCGGCTTCCTGGGCGTGCAGGTCCAGGTGGCGATGAACAACGTCCAGGGACGGGACTACCCGTACCTCTACGCGGTGATCCTCGGCAAGGGCGGATTCCGCTTTTCGGATGCGCCCGGGCGCCAGGGCGTTCACGGAGTGGACCTCGTGCTCGAGGGCGGCGAGAACGAGGGAGTGCGCTATCGAGTCGTGCGCCAGCACGCCGACCGCAGCGGCGGCTGGCACACCGAGCCTGACCACATCCGCGGCATCGTGACCGCCGCGCTCGAGCAGGCGCACGAGGCGTGGCGAGAGAACGGCGGAGGGAGCGCCTCGTGATCCAGCCGGCGACGCCACCCCGCGGGCCTCTCCGCGTCTCGGTGTCTCCCGGCCAGCCCCACCCCGTGGACCTGCGCTGGGTGGACGACCTGGTGAGGAGCGCGCGGCCGCACCTCGTGCTGCGGCCGGAGGACGAGCTGCTCATCCTGGTGCCGAACCGGCCGGTGAAGGTGAACCGCACCGCCCTGCGCATTCTCGGAGCCATGCTGGACTCGGGTCTCGGGATCGCCGACGTGCTCGCGCGCGAGGGCGACGGGCCCCGAAGGCGTGCCGAGATCCACGCCTTCTTCGCCGACCTCGCGTCCTGGCTCCAAGGCACGATCGGCGAGGGCTTCGGCCGCCGGGCCGTGGTCCGCGAAGCCTTCACCGCCGACTTCTGCCGCTACCCGGTCCTCGCCGAGCTGGCGCTCACCTACCGCTGCAACCTGACCTGCGGCTTCTGCTACGCCGGCTGCGGCGTCGCGGGCCTCCCCGAGGGCTGGAGCGAGGAACGGCGGATGAGCGACGACGACGTCTGCCGTGTGCTGGAGGTGATCCGCCGTGACGCGCTCTGCCCCAGCGTGAGCTTCACCGGCGGTGAGCCCACCCTGCGCCCCGGCCTGGAGCGCTTCGTCCGGCACGCGAAGAGGCTCGGCCTCAAGGTCAACCTCATCTCGAACGGCCAGCGCCTCGATGACGAGCGGGCGGCGGCGCTCGCCGACGCGGGCCTCGACTCGGCCCAGCTGTCCCTCGAGGGCCCGACCGCCGCCGTCCACGACGCGATCGTCGGAGGTCGGGGGGCCTTCGAGCGCCTGTGGGCCGGAGTCGAGCGCCTCCGGGCCCGCGGCGTCCGCGTCCACACCAACACGACGGTGAGCCGCCGCAACCTGGACGCGGCGGAGGGCGTCGTGGACGTCGTCGCCGACCGCGGCCTCGAGCGACTCACCATGAACCTGGTGATCCCCTGCGGCAGCGCCGGCGCCGACCCGGGTCTCGGCGTCTCCTACAGCGAGATCGGCGAACCCGTCCTGCGCCTGCGGAGGAGAGCCGAGGCCCGTGGCGTCGAGCTCATCTGGTACTCTCCCCTGCCGCTCTGCCTCTTCAACACGATCGCCCACGGCCTCGGCAACCGCGGCTGCGCCGCCGCCGACGGCCTCCTCCACGTCAACCCCGCGGGAGACGTGCTTCCCTGCTCCAGCTTCGGCCACGTCGAGAGCCTCGGCAACCTGTTGCGCGAGCCGTTCGCGGAGGTGTGGCAGTCGCGCGCGGCCCGCTTCTTCCGCGCAAAAGAGATGATGCCGGCCGGCTGCGAGGTCTGCCCGGAGGCCGCCGCGTGCCAGGGCGCATGCGTCCTCTACTGGCGCGAGAAGGGCGTCGCCGAGCTGGGCCGTCGCGACGGAGCCCGGCCTCACCTGCCCGCGGGTTTCCGCTCGGCCCCCGCCTCGTCGGCCGCGTCCTAGCGAAGCGTCCCGCGCGACAGCTCGCTGATGTGGCGCTCGGCGAGCGTGCGGAGCTGGCCCTTCGTCGCCTCGTCGGCCTTGCCGTCCCGGGGCAGGACCTCGAGCACCTTGCGGTAGCACTCGAGGGCCCGGGCCTGCTGGCCGTTGCGAAGCAGCACCTCGCCCAGGCTGTCCCACGTGTTGGCGGAGTCGGGGTAGAGGCCGGTGTTGATCTGCAGCACGGCGACGGCCGCCTCGACCTCCTGTCGTCCCGCCAGCTGGTAGCCGAGCTGGTTCAGGCGAGGCTCCGCGACCCCGGGGTCGTCCGGCTTGGCCGACTTGAGGGCCCGGTAGGCCCGCTCCGCCTCCTCGAGCCGCCCGGCCACGACGTGATCGAACGGGATCGTCTCCTCGGGAGACATGCGCGGCGCCTCGGCGGTGCCGTCATCAGTCTCGACCGCGACGGCCCGGACGACGTCGCCGGAACGCAGGACGCGGTAGCGAGTCGGGCGGTCCTTGCGGACGAGTAGGTCGCCTTCCACCGGGAAGAGCTCGGACTCGGGGTCGATCACACTGCGACCGAAGATGCGGCCGCCGCGCGTCTCGAGGGAGACGGCCTCGTCGCCGCTCACGCGGTAGCGTCCCGGAAGAGCCCGGAGGTCGCCCGACGACAGGGCGGCGGGCACGAGCGGCTCGGGCAGGTAGCCCTTCCAGCCCTCCTGCCGCGCGAGGCCTCGGAGGATCTCGACCGCCAGGGCGATGCCGTTGTCGGAGTTGGCCATGACCGCGGCCCCCCACCCACCGCGGTGGGCGGTGAGGTAGGCCTGAAAGCCCTCGTCCGCGCCGCCGTGGCCGAAGTAGGCCTCGCCGCCGTGCTTCTCGACCCCGAAGCCGAGGCCGTAGTCACCGATCAGCGGGGTCACCATTCGCTCCGCCGTCTCTCGCGCCAGCAGACCGCCCTCGTCACCGCGCAGGGACTTCTGGATCGCGATGGCGAAACGCGCCAGGTCCCCCGCCGTCGTCCAGAGGCCGGCCGCCGCCATCTCGGGGTAGACATGCCGCTTTCCGGCGACCGGCGCGCCGTCGTCCCGGTAGCCGGCCGCCGCCTGGGTCAGCCGATCGGCTGGCAGCGGCTGCTCGTAGGTGGAGCGGGACATCCCGGCCGGGCCGAGGAACAACGTCCGCATGAGGTCGGGGAAACCCCGGCCCAGCGTGTCGCTCATCGCGAGCTGCGCGATCGTGTAGCCCCCGCCCGAGTAGCGCCACCGCGAGCCGGGGACGAGGTCGACCCGCACCGGCCCCGTGTTCGCGGGTGGGCGGCCGTCCAGGACCTGGGGGACGGTGGGAACGGCCTCTCCCGGGGCGTAGCCCGGAAAGCCGTGGACGGTGAGCCCCGCCGTGTGGGAGAGGATTCGCTCCAGGGTGACCTTCTCTCGAGCGGTGAGCTCATTCGGAGGGAGCTTCCAGCTCGTGAGATAGGCGTTCACCTCCGCGTCGAGGCGGAACGTCCCTTTGTCGACCTCGCGCAGCAGCGCCGCCGCGGTCACCGGCTTGCTGATCGACCCCGCCTGGAAGAGCGTCTCCGGCGTCGCCTTCCCGCCCTCCTCGCGGTCGGCGAGGCCGGCCGCCGCCTCCCACGCCACTTGATAGTCCCGGATGAGCGCCACCGACACCGCCTCGACGCGGTGGTGTCGCATCCGCTCGGCCAGGGACCAGCCCTCTTCACCCCTGAGGAGGACCGGCGGCAGGAGCCGCAGGGAGTCGAGCGGCGACTCGGGGCGGCTCTGCGACGCCCGAGCCGCGGGAAGGGCGAGCAGCATGGTCGCGGCGAGGCAAAGGCCGGCCGGCATTCGGTGGCTCATCGTCGACTCCGATCATAGCGCTCGGACCCCGGGCGGCGCTCTCGGAACCCGATCTCCCGGCCCGCCCACGACCATCGCGGGCGAGGGCGTGCCGACCCGATGCAGAATAGGCGGTATGAGCCGTGCGGTGGGTGTCGTGCTGGCCGCGCTCGTCGGAGCTTCGACCGCCGGACTCGAGCTGCCGGACGAGGCCCCGCGCCGCCTGCGCGTCGCCGGCGCCCAGGTCCCGGTGACTCGGGACGTGGGCGCGAACCTCAGGGCGCTGGAGCGCGCGGTTCGGTACGCCGCCTCGGAGAAAGCCGAGGTGCTCCTGACTCCGGAAGGATCACTGAGCGGCTACTCCACCGACTTCGATGCGGAGGCGACGGCCCGCGCCTTGGACCGGATCCTCGCGATCGCCAGGGACGCGAGGGTGGGTCTCGCGCTCGGGACCTGCTACCGCGAGCCCTCCGACGGGCGCCGGTACGACGAGCTGCGCTTCTACACGCGGGACGGCGACTATCTCGGCTTCCACGCCAAGGTCCTGCTCTGCCGCCGCATCGCGGACCCGGCGTCGGTCGGCGAGGTCGAGGCCTTCGGCACGAGACCGCTGCGCACCTTCCGGCTCTCTGACGTCACGGTGGGCGGCCTCATCTGCAACGACCTGTGGGCGAATCCGGAATGGACCCCGCAGCCCGACTCGCACCTCAGCCAGCAGCTCGCGGACCAGGGCGCCCGCGTCGTCTTCCAAGCGGTGAACAGCGGGCTCGCCCGCGGCGAGGACCTCGCGCTGAACCGCCATTTCCACGAGGCGAACCTCCGCATGCGCGCCCGCGCCGGCCGGCTCTGGATCGTCGTGGCGGACGCGGCCAGCGCCGAGGCCGGGCTGTCACCCCAATGCCCGTCCGGTGTCGTCGATCCCTCGGGGAACTGGGCGGTCCGGGTGGACGTCGAGGGCGAGCGGTTCTTCGCGTACACGATCGAGCTCCCGCCCAGGCCGCGGCCCTGAGCGAAAGGCGAGAACGCTCGCGGGCGCCCGGTAGCTCAGGATCCGGCGATCCTCTGGTCGCGGCACCGCGGGCGGACGAAGAGAAGGGCCATGGCGGCGGCTAGCGCGACAGGACCCTGATGCGAATCCGCCGGTATTCCATCTGACCGCGGTCGCCCTCCACGCCGATCGGCCCGGACTCGGGAAGCTTGAGCTCGGCTTCGAGCACCTCGCCGTTGCAGGTGGCCCGGGCGACGCCGTCGCTGCACCGTGACCTCGATCTCGTTCCAGTCCTGCGGCCTGTAGTGCTTCAGATCCTTGTAGGGTCCGGCGAGCCGATAGTCACGGCACTGCAGCTGCGGGCCGCGCAGGTAGATGCCGCTGTCGGCATTCGGAGTGGCGCGGAACTCCAGCTTCAGGACGAAGTCCCGCGGAAACTCGCGTGTGGTCCAGAGCTGCTGGATCTTCCGATACTCCGGCGGTGTCGTGACCACCAACCGGCCGTTGATGGCGGCGAAGCGTCCGTCGGGCGTCGCCCGGAGGCCGTCGAAGCGGACCGGCTCGGTGACGAACGGCCAGGCGGCGGCGTCTGGATCCGATGCCTGCCAGCGCGTGGCGCTCGCCTTGTCCTCCTCGGAGGTCGGCCGATAGCCCCAGCCCGTGAGATCAGTGCCGTTGAAGAGGCTCGAGAACCCCTCTTCGGGCGTGAACGGCTCGGGAGCAGTCTCGGAGAGCCCGAGGGTCGCGAAGATCGGGCGCAGCGCCGCCGCCCACTTGGCGTAGCCGGCCTCGTTGGGATGGAGCAGATCCGGGAACTCGCCGACGCTCGCATCGCCGCTCGGGTCGGCAAAGAGCGGCCAGGTCTCCAGGTACGTGACGTGCGGGTCGTTCTTCACTCCGGCCAGGTAGAGGGCGTTCGTGGCCTTGATCTGATCGGCCGGGCGCTTCTTCGCGCTCGAGCTCGGAAACACCTGGCACATCACGATCGGCATGCGCGCGTCGTGCCGCTCGAGCCTGGCGACGATGAGCTTGACGTTGCCCGCGATGACCTCGGGGGTCGCCCCTTCCTCGAGATCGTTCGTGCCGATGAGCAGCACGACCGCCGCCGGGTCGAGCGAGAGGACGTCTTCCTCGAGCCTCAGCAGGACGCCGCGGGTCGTGTCGCCGCTGATGCCACGGTTCGCGACCTTGATGCCCGGGAATGCCGCGCCCAGGCCCCCACCCCAGCCCTGGGTGATCGAGTCGCCGAGAAAGACGACCGCGTGCTCGTCCAGGTCGACGCGTGCGGCCCACGCGGAGCGACGCTCGCGCCACACCTGCTGAAACCACTCGTAGCGCCGAACCGGCCCCGCCCCGGGCAAGCCGTCGTCCGTGGCGGGGATCGTGAACCGATCCTGGACCTGGGGGGCGAGCGCGCTGCTCGATTCTCCGGCGGACGCGTTGGAGACGCCGAGGGAGAAGAGGATCGCCGCGCCGACGACGCTACGGTGACCCGACCCGGTGGGATGGAACATGGCTTGCCCTCCAAACCGATGCCTCGGACCGTGATGTTACACGCGCCACGGGGCGGCGGCCGGGGGACGGGTTTGTGGAGGCACGGGCACGCCCCGCCGGCGGATAATGGTGACGGGAGTCTCTCCGCGCGAGGTTCTGAAACGTGTCCACCGACCACACCCCCCCACGGGACCCGACCGGGTTGGCGAAGGGCGACACCTTCGGAGACCTGCTGAGGCGGGCGCGCGAGGCGCGCGGGTTGGCGCTCGAAGGCGTTGCCGACGCGACGCGGATCGCGCGCCGTCACCTGGACGCGCTGGAGCGGAGCGACCTCGACGCCCTCCCCCCGGGGCCGTTCGGCAAGGGTTACGTCCGGACCTACGCCAAGGTCCTCGGCATCGATCCCGAGCCGATTCTCGAAGCCTACCGTGTCCGGGAGAAGCAACGGGGCCTCGGCACCGCCGAGGACGAGCGGCGGATGCTCGAGGAGCTCTCCCATCTGGTGGGGAAGGCCGAAGGGAAGAAGCGCCCCGCGCTCCTGAGCGCGCAAGCGGGGGGCCTCAGTCTCGCCATCGCGCTCGGCGTTCTCGGAGCCCTGGGGTGGTACCTGACCCGCGGACGAGCACCCGAGTCGTCCGTGGCGACCTTGCCAACCCCCTTGCCGCAAGCATCCCCTGAGGTCGGCGCTCCCCGGGAGCGGGAGCCAGGCGAATCCCGAACGCCCAAGAGGGCCGTCGAGGCTTCTGCGCTGCCGACCGACGCGCTCGAGATTCCCGACCACGGCGTGGGAACCGGCTTCGACCATCACCGGCTCGTCGGGCGAGCCGATCGGTTTCCGGTGGGGACCCGAGTCTCGTTCTGGACCCTCGTGCTCGGGGGCCAGCCCGGCCACGTCATCCGACACGTCTGGTTCCAGGAGGGGCGTGCGGTCATGAGGGCCGATCTCCCGATAGGCGGTTCCCACTGGCGCACCCATTCCCGCCTCCTCCTTCCCGAGGGCTCGGCCGGACGCTGGGCCGTCGAGGCCCGGACGTCCGACGGACGGTTGCTCGTCCGCGACGAGTTCCTCTGTGAATCCGACGGGCGGTAGAGAGGAGTCGCGTGGCCAAGAACGTGCTCGCACTTCTGCTCGGCACCAACGACGGGCGCCCGGTCGACCTCTACCAGGATCTCCAGGGGAAGACGGCTCTGGCCAGAGGCGAGGCCCTCGGCGTCCACATCGAAGTGGTCTTCTGTTCCGGCGTCGGCCAGTACCGCGTCCTGCGAAAGCGGCTCAGCGAGACGGCGCTGCCGCTCGATGCGGTGATCACGGAGCCCGCGACCGTCGCCGGCATGGAGCTCATCCTCAAGGACCTGAGGAGCAGGACGGGCCTCGTGCTGCTGAATGCCTGGGATCCCCTCGCCGCGACCTACTTCGGCGAGTGGGCCCCGGGCTTTCCGATCGGAGCGATCAGCATGCCTCACTTCAAGTTCGGCGAGCTCCAGGGGAGGCAGGTTTCGAGCGTCGTGCCGCCCGAAGGGAGCATCCTCGTCGTGACCGGCCCGTCGCGGTCGTCGGCCGCGGTCGAGCGGCTGCAGGGTCTCAAAGTCACGATCCGCGGGGACGTCAAGGTCTTCGACAGCGAGGCCGGCCTGTGGAACGAAGCGGAGGGCTCCCTCGCGTTCAGCGCCTGGTACGGCGTCTTCAAGAGCCGCCAGGAGACGATCCATGCCGTCGTGGGCCAGAGCGACGACCTCGCGGTGGGCGCGCGGCGGGCCGCGACGGCGGTGGCGAACTCGGCGCACGCGCGGATGTTCGCCGATGCCAAGTACTTTGGCGTCGGTGTCGTCCCAGGCTTCGGCAAGGAGAAGGTCGACGACGGGACGCTCTACGCCAGCATCGTCGCCCCTCCGAACGCCGGCATGGCGGTCGAGCTGCTCCACCGCTATTGGGTCGAGGGGCGTCCCCTGCCGCAACGCTCCTTCACCGATGTCGTGCCCTATCCCCCGTCGAGAGGTGGCCTGACGGCGTGACCGACCCTCGTGGCCGGCCGGGGTTCGTCTGCACGAGCACCTGGTCTCTCAGGCCTTCGCGATTCCCCGGACGAGGCGTGCGTTCTCGCCGATCTGGTCCGAGTAGCGCGGGTACATCCCCACGACGGCGGCGTCGATGGGCTTGATGTTCTGGTAGGCGAACTCGAAGGCCTGGCGGACCTCCCCGGGCGAGCCGCACTTGCGCCCCGCCGCCAGGACCTTGTAGACCAGGCAGGGCTTCCGGACCTGACGCACGATCTCGCACATCTTCGCCGGGTCGCTGGACAAATACGTCTCGCCCACGGGCAGGACGCCGAGCTCTCTCTCGTATTCCTCGGGGCGCCGGGAGAGATAGTGGAGGGAGGCCATGTAGAAGTCGTTCGGCCAGCCCTTCGCTTCGAGGGCTTCGAGGATGACGGGATTGTGGGTGGAGATCCCGGCGGGTATGCCGAGATCGTGCACCTTGTCGACGAAGGTCCGGACGAGGTCCAGCTTCCCTTCCCGCCACAGGAGATCGGTCGCCCAGCCGTGATGGGCGATCCCGATGGGCTTGAGCTTGGAGACGACGTCCGCGCACTTCAGCATGCCGTCGAGGATGCCCTGGGGCGTGCGGGGACCGTCCGGGTCCACGTCCCAGGACGCGGCGAGGCAGACCCACTGGATCTTGCACCCCGCCTCTCGGATGCGCGGAAACTGCCGTGGCACGCGCTTGTCGTAGTTGGACTGCCAGGTGTTGATCCCCGCCTTCTCGCAGTCGAGCAGGAAGCTCACCACGCGCTCGTCGGTGAACCACTCCAACATGTCCTGGCTGTACTGCTCGTTGAAGTGCGAGTAGCCGTAGAGGGGGTTGCCCCCGACGACGAGACGGGTGACGCGGCTCGAGCCGAGGGCTACCGTGGGAAGCAGACCGCCCCCCTCCGCCGCCTCCGCGCGAGCCGCGATGACCCCGGCGGCGACCGTGGTGGCGCCCTTCAGGAAATCCCGCCGCGTGGATCGGCCGGACCTCGTGAGGCCAGCGGCGCGAGCGGCTGCATGCGGCTTCCTGGGCATGAGAGCGACTCTCGTGGGAAATCAGCCGAAGGTTCTGAAACGACCTATACACGCGCCGAGACCCGCGTGTCAAACCGCGCGGCAAACGCCCACTCAGGGGGCAAGGAGCGGCTTTTTCTCGAGGTTGGACGGGACGGGCCTTTCGTCGATTACGGTTGATTTGGCCTCGGGGGCTGGCTTAGAGTACCGGGAAACCCTCTTTTCGTGACCGGGGGTCGGTGGGGGAGGCCAGGATGCACGCCACACCTCGCTATCCGGGGATCCGTGTCACCGTCAACGGAAACCAGCTGGTCTCGTACCACACCGAGGCCAGGATCGCCGATGCCGGGATCTTCTATCCGATCACGCCGTCCACCGAAGGCGGCGAGCTCTACCAGCAGTCGTTCGGGGAAGGGCGGTTGAACGTCTTCGGCCAGAGCACTCTGGCCGTCGAGGCGGAAGGCGAGCACGCGGCGCAGGGCGGGGCCATCGCCTACTCGGTGTGCGGCAAACGCGTGGTGAACTTCACGTCCGGGCAGGGGATCGTCTACGGCGTCGAGCAGTACTACCACGCGCCCGGCAAGTGCTCCACGATGGTGCTCGAGGTCGTGGCCCGCGCCCTCACCAAGCACGCCCTCAACGTTCACTGCGGGCACGACGACGTCTACGGTGCGCTCGACACCGGCTGGATCGTAGTCTTCGCCAAGGACGCGCAGCAGGCCGCCGACCAGGCCCTCATCCTGCGCCGCGTCACCGAGCTGAGCCTCACCCCCGGGATGAACGTCCAGGACGGCTTCCTGACCTCGCATCTCGAACGGACCTTCTACCGGCACGAGGCGGAGCTCATCCGCGAGTTCCTAGGGGCGCCCGACGACATCATCGACTGCCCCACCGAGGCCCAGCGCACCCTCTTCGGCCCGAAGCGCCGGCGGGTCCCGCGCATGATCGATCTCACCAACCCGGTGCTGCTCGGCCCCGTGCAGAACCAGGAACACTACATGCAAGGTGTCGTCGCCCGGCGGAACAACTTCAGCGAGCCGATCCTCGGCTTCCTGGAAGAGGCGCACGAGGAGTTCGGGAGGCTGACCGGCCGCTACTACGGTCTCCTCACCCGATACAAGACCGAGGACGCGGACACCGTGTTCGTTTCGCTGGGCTCGGCGGCCGAGAACATCGAGGCCGCGGTGGACTACCTGCGCCACAAGGAGAACGCGAAGGTCGGGTCCATCCACCTGAACGTCATCCGCCCGTTCCCGGAGGCGGCGGTGGTCGGGGCGCTCCGCGGCAAGAAGAACGCGATCGTGCTGGAGCGCACGGACGAGTCGCTCGCGGGGGCCAACCCGATGGGCCGCGACATCAGGACCGCGCTCACGAAGGCGCTGGCTTCGAACGGGCACCCCGGGGAGGAGGGCATCCCGCGGATCGAGCTCGCGGAGATGCCCCGCCTCTTCGACGGCGTCTACGGCCTGGGGTCACGCGACTTCCGGCCCGAGCACGTCCTCGGGGCGTACGAGTACACGACGGGGAAGACGAAGCGCAAGGACGGCCAGGGCCCGGAGGACGGGGCCACGTTCATCGTGCTGGGCGTCGACCACCCCTACGAGGTCAAGTCCAAGGACACGCCCTCGCTCCTGCCCGAGGGTGCCATCGCCATCCGCTTCCACTCGATCGGCGGCTGGGGCGCAATCACCACCGGCAAGAACCTGGGCGCGATCATCGGCGACTTCAACGACTACCTGGCGGAGCGCGACCACGCGGTGGACGAGCTGGGGCGGCCCCGGGAGATCATCCACGTCAGCGCCAACCCCAAGTACGGCTCGGAGAAGAAGGGCGCGCCGACGTCGTACTTCCTCGTGGTGGCCCCGGAGCGGATCCGGGTGAACTGCGACCTTCGGCACGTGAACGTGGTGCTGTGCTGCGACCCCAAGGCCTTCACCCACACGAACCCGCTCGACGGGATGTCCGAGGGGGGGGCACTGGTCTGGGAGTCCGAGGAGGAGGCCGAGCGGGCCTGGGAGCGCCTTCCCGCCTGGGCCCGCAAGCAGATCCTCGACAAGAAGATCCGCATCTACACTCTCCCCGGCTTCCAGATCGCCCGGAAGGCCACCGACCGGTCCGACCTGCAGCTCCGCATGCAGGGCAACGCCTTCCTGGGGGCGTTCTTCCGCGTCTCGCCGCTCCTCGAGGAGTTCAAGATCGACGACGAGCATTTCCGCGAGGTCGTCCACAAGCAATACGAGAAGAAGTTCGGCCGCCTCGGCGACGCCGTGGTGAGCTCGAACATGGAGGTCATGATCCAGGGGTTCGAGCGGGTCCGCGAGATCCCCAGGGGCGCGCTCGAAGCGGCCGACCGCTCCTCGCTACGCGGCGTGGCGCTCCTGCCCGTGAACGGTGACGGCGGCGGCTGTGCGGGGGGATGCCGGACCATCCCGGCCCCCGAGGCCCAGGTGGAGCGCGTGCCGGCCACCCGCATCGCGACCTTCGATCGCGAGTTCCGCGCCGGCCTCGGCTACAACCAGCCCGCCTCGGCGCTGGCCTCCGTGGGGGTAATGGCCGCGGCCAGCGGCGACACCGCGTCCAAGTACGTGGCGCGCCGGGAGACCCCCCTCTTCATCCCCGAGAACTGCACGCAGTGCATGGAGTGCATCGCGGTCTGCCCGGACACCGCGCTCCCCAACTGCGCCCAGGACCTCGACACGATACTGAGGACCGCGATCCAGAACTACGTCCGGGATCCGGCTGAGCGGCAGAAGATGATCCGAGCCGTGCCCGAGATCGACAGGCGGGCGCGCGAGCTGATGCGCGAGCCGGCACAGAAGAAGGAGGGCCCGCCGCTCCCCCAGATCCTCCGCCAGGTCACGAGCGAGGTCGACGGCTTCTCGGAGACGGCCAAGCGGGACCTCTTCGCGATCGTCGACAAGATCCCGATGGCCTACCAGAAGGCGAACGCCATCTTCGCGACCCCGGAGCGGAAGGCCCCGGGCAGCGGCGGCATCTTCTCGATCTTCGTCTCGGACCTGTGCAAGGGATGCGCGGCCTGCGTGGCCGCGTGCGGCGACCACCAGGCCCTCCGCATGGTGCAGGAGACCGAGGACGTCAACGCGGAGCACGAGACGGGCACGGCGTTCCTGAACATGCTCCCCGACACGTCGCAGAAGTACCTCGGGCTATTCAACAGCGACAAGGTCCTGGACTCGAAGACGGCCGCGCTGCGGAACCACCTGATGGTCCGCAAGAACTACGACGCGCTCGTCTCCGGCGACGGGGCCTGCGCCGGCTGCGGCGAGAAGAGCATCCTGCATTCCCTGGCCTCGGTCACCGAGACCTACATGCGGCCGGTCTACCACGCCAAGGCGGACCGGCTCCGGGCGAAGGCCGCCCGGCTCGACGAGCTCGGCCAAAGGAGGCTGGCCGAGCTCGCCGCCCGGAGCCCCGAGGAGTACTCGCTCTTCAAGCAGGCGGTCGCCCACCTCCTGATGGGTCTCGGCGGCGAGGACGAGAAGGACACGAAGGCCCGCATCGCCGCGCACGGCGAGATCTCGGACGTCGAGATCGTGCGGGCCGTCACCGCGGTGATGCGACAGGAAGCCTTCAATCACAAGGAGCTGCAGTCGGTCGACGGGCGTCTGGCCAACGGCATGTCGGTCATGGCGATGGGGGCCCACACCGGCTGCAACACCGTCTACGGTTCGACCCCGCCCAACAACCCCCACCCCTATCCCTGGATGAACTCGCT
This sequence comes from uncultured Acidobacteriota bacterium, assembly GCA_963697835.1. Lineage (GTDB taxonomy): Bacteria > Acidobacteriota > Vicinamibacteria > Fen-336 > Fen-336 > DATBSL01. The sequence goes on from CAVOPG010000008.1 coordinate 658,143, forward strand.
CTTCCAGGACGGCATCACGATCAGCTGGCTGATGGGCGAGAGCTTCATCGTGGACCACGCCCGCCGCTCGGTGATCCCGGAGCGGCTGGCCGAAGCACTCCTCGACCGGGACCGGGACGTGATCACCCCGCGCGACTACTACGAGCTCTCGCACTTCGGCGACGCGCTCATGACGGACCAGGAGATCGTCGAGCTGCCGAAGGTGTGGGCGCTGGGCGGCGACGGGGGGATGGGCGACATCGGGTACCAGAACACCTCCAAGGTCGTCCTGCAGAACCGCCCCAACGTGAAGGCGCTGATGCTCGACACCCAGGTCTACTCGAACACCGGCGGCCAGAACTCCGACTCGACGCCTATGCTCGGGGGCAGCGACATGAACGTGTTCGGCGCCGCCACCCAGGGCAAGTCGGTGGAGAAGAAGACGGTGGCCGAGACGTTCCTGGCCGGCCACGGCTCGCCGTTCGTGGCCCAGGTCTCGATCGCCAACGCGCCCAAGCTCTACAAGGCCATCCTCGACGCGCTGGAGTACCGGGGCACCGCCTTCCTGCAGTGCTTCACCACCTGCCAGCCGGAGCACGGAGTGGCCGACGACATGTCGCTGATGCAGGCGCAGCGGGTGCGGGACTCGCGGGGCGCTCCCGAGTTCGTCTTCAACCCCCGGATGGGCGAGACGTACCCCGAGGCGCTCGACGTCAGCGGCAACCCGGCCCGGGACCGGGACTGGTACGAGACGAAGCTCAAGCCGACCGGAGAGCCCTACCGCTACACCGTGGCGCACTGGTGCGCGACGGAAGCCCGGTTCCGGAACCACCTGAAGAAGATCAAGCCGGAGGAAGCGGAGAAGCTCATCCCGCTCGAGAACATGCTCGTGCGCCTGACCCAGAACGACGTCGTGTACCGCCGCCACCTGGACCCGGGCCACCGCGCGTACGTGCCGGACTTCGGCGTGGCCATCAAGGTCCAGGCGGGCGACAAGGTCGAGCACCGCGCGATCTCGCGCCAGCTCGTGCTCTTCTGCGTGGAACGGCGGAAGGCCTGGCGCCTTCTCCAGAGCAAGGCCGGCATCGAGAACCTCGAGTACAAGGCGCAGCGTGAGGTCCTGGCCGACGTGGATGCGGGCCGCATCTCGAAGGAGGAGCTGTTCGCCCGCGCGGAAGAAATGCTCCGGCAGCGGATGCCCTCCCCGCCGGCCGGCGCCCCGGCGAGGCCTGCGGACGGAGGCACGCGACCCGCGACCCCTCCCCCTCCGTTGCCGCCCGTCTCCGCCCCGCCGCCTCATTAGGACGGAACAGAAAGGAGCGATGAGCATGAAGCGCAGTGGTCACGCCGTCTGGCGGGGTGGGCTGAAGGACGGCCGGGGGACGGTCTCCACCGACAGCGGCGTCCTGTCCAACACTCCCTACAACTTCAGGATGCGCTTCGAGAGCGAGAAGGGAACGAACCCGGAGGAGCTCGTCGCGGCGGCGCACGCGGCGTGCTTCTCGATGGCGCTGTCGCTCTTCCTCGGGCAGGAGGGCATGACGGCGGAGACGATCGATACCCGCGCGACCGTCACCCTCGACGAGGTGGGCGGCGGATTCGCGGTCACCTCGAGCCATCTCGAGACCACGGTGAAGATCCCGAACGCCGACCGGGCGAAGTTCGACAAGGCGGTGGAAACGGCCAAGAGCGGCTGCCCCATCTCGAAGCTGCTCAACGCCAAGATCACGATGGCGGCCAGGCTCGTCTGAGCCTGAGGGAGGGCGCGGTGCACGTAACGAACATCGTCCTCGAGACGCAGCCGGGCCGAGCCCGCTCCGTGGCCGATCTCATGGGTCAGGTCAAGGGCATGGGGCTCCTCTCGGTGGAGGGAGACCATCGCGTGCTCGTGACGTGGAGCATCCCCGAGGGACAGAATCCCGAGCCGGAAGGGCTCTCCGAGGTGCTACGGGCCATGACCGAGGAGATCCTCGAGGTCGCGCTGCTGGGGGAGGAAGAGCGCGACTAGCCGCCGGCCCTCGTCACCGGCTCTCGCGAGCCGAGGTCAAGGGCCGGTCCGCCTTCCCCCGGCCTCTCGCAGGATCGCGGCCGGTATCCGGGAGAGCGGAACGACCTCGTCCACCGCGTGCCGCTCGATCGCCTCCTTGGGCATGCCGAAAACGACGCAGCTCTGCTCGTCCTGGGCGATCGTGGTCGCTCCCGCCCGCTTCATCTCCGCCATCCCCTCCGCCCCGTCGTCCCCCATCCCGGTGAGAATGACGGCGACGGCGTTTGGACCCGCGGCTCGGGCCACCGACCGGAAGAGCACGTCCACGCTGGGGCGGTGCCGCGAGACGAGGGGGCCGTCTCGAACCTCGACCGCGTACCGAGCGCCGTCGCCGACGAGCCGCGTGTGGCGATTGCCGGGAGCGATCAGGGCTCGACCCGCGCACACACGGTCCCCGTCGGAGGCCTCCTTCACCTCGATGTCCGAGAGGCGGTCGAGCCGCTCGGCGAACGTCCGGGTGAAGACCTCGGGCATGTGCTGGACCACCACCATCCCCGGAGCATCCGCCGGCAGGGTCTCCAGGATCGTGCGCAGGGCCTCGGTCCCGCCGGTCGACGCTCCGATCGCGACCACCTTGTCCGTGGTGAGCCTCAGCGCGGGCCGGGCCGGCGCCGCGGGCACGGCGGCAATCGGCAACCGGGTCGGCACCGGGCGGCGCGCCCCGGGCCGGAGGCGAGCCTGCGCCGCGGCCCGCACCGCGTCCACCAGCATCACCGCCGACTCTTCGAGGAAGTCCCGCACCCCCAGCCGGGGCTTGGCGATGACCTCGACCGCGCCCTCTTCGATGGCCCGCAGCGCCGCCTCGGTGCCCCGCTCGGCGATGCCCGAGCAGACGACCACCGGGATGGGGTCCTCCCGCATCAGCTTTCTCAAGAAGGTGACGCCGTCCATGCGGGGCATCTCCAGGTCCAGCAGGATGACGTCCGGTCGCGCCGACCGCATCTTGCCCATGGCGATCAGGGGGTCCGCCGCCGCCGCGACCTTCATTCCGGGCACCTGGCTGAGGATGGACGTCAAGGCCTGTCGCACGACGGCCGAGTCGTCCACGACCAGAACCTGAAGCGGCCGGCCGTTCACCTCTCCCCGTCTCCCGTCCACGGGCTAGAGGACCTGCGGCGGACGCGAGAGGCCAACCGGCCGCTCCGCCGCCGCTGCCGGCACGCGCATGTAGACGCTGGGGCCGGCGGTGCGCGTGCGATGGGTCAGCCCGCTCAGGCTCTCGGCGTGGCCGAGCATGAGGTAGCCCCCGGGTGCCAGGTGATCCAGGAGACGGTCGATGACTCGCTCCTTGGCCGCGGGGTCGAAGTAGATGAGGACGTTCCGGCACAGGATGAGATCGAACTCACCCGGCACGGGGTACGAGCGATCGTTCAAGTTCAGGCGCTGGACGGTGACGAGAGCACGGATCTCCGGCCCCGCCTTCATCCGGCCGTCCTCGGCCCCGACGCCCTTGAGCATGAAGCGCTTCAGGAGGGAGGTCGGGATCTCCGCGGCCTTCTCCACCGGATAGACCGCGGCGCGGGCCTGTTCCAGGGCGCGCGTCGAGAGGTCGGTCGCCATGATGTGCGTCTGCCAGCCCGCCGAGGGAGGGAGCCGGGCGAGCAGCGTCATGGCCAGGGAGTAGGGCTCCTCTCCCGTGGAGCAGCCCGCGCTCCAGGCCCGTACGCACCGGGACCGCGTTCCGGCGGTGGCGGCCGCCTCCCACCCGGGACAGATCGCCTGCTCGAGAAACGCGAACTGCCGGGGGTCGCGGAAGAAGTGCGTCTCGTTCGTCGAGACGCAGTCGAGCATCCGCACCCGCTCCGCCGCATCCTCCTCCACGAGGCGGTAGTAGGACTCGAACGAGTCCAGGTCGTGCGCCCTGAGCCTCCGCAGGAGCCGCCCCACCAGAAGGGCCTTCTTGGCCTCGGTGAGGTAGATGCCCGCTTCCCGGTGGACGAGCTTCTGGAACATCGAGAACGCCCGCTTCGTGATGGGCCGCACGCGAGGGGGCGTCTCTTGCTCGTGTGCCCTGGAGTCGGCCGAGCGCACGGTCTCGACGCCTCGGCGCCTCAAGCGGACGCCGGGCCGGCCGGAATCTCGGCGCCCGCCCGTCCTCGTGAACGCACCCCGTCCAGAAGCGTCGGCAAGTCCAGGATCAGGGCCACCCGGCCGCTGCCCAGGATCGTCGAGCCCGCGATCCCCTGCAGCCCGCTAAAGAGCCTCCCCAGAGGCTTGATCACGCTCTGGCTCTCCCCCTCGACCTCGTCGACGGCGAGCCCCGCCTGCTCCTTTCCCCACCGGACGACGACCACCTGCTCGCGGCGAGCCCGGTCCCCCCCGATCCTGAACAGGTCCTGCAGCCGCACGTAGGGCAGAGTCTGTCCCCGCACGTTGAGGACGCCCTGGCCTGCGACTTCCGGGCCTCGATCGAGCGGGAGTTCGACACATTCGACGACCCCGTCGAGGGGGATGATGAAGGTCTCGTCGGCCACGCCGACCACCAGCCCCCCGATGATGGCCAGGGTCAGCGGGAACCGCATGGTGATCGTCGTGCCGTGGCCTTCCTGGCTCTCGATCGCCACGTTGCCGCGCAGCGACTCGATGCTCCGCCGCACGACGTCGAGGCCGATCCCGCGCCCGGACAGCTCGGTGACCGCCTCGGCCGTGGAGAAGCCAGGCTCGAAGACCAGCCGGTGCAGCTCCGCGTCGGAAAGCGCTCCGGGGTCGACGGCGAGCCCGTGTTCGCGGGCCCGGGCGGCGATCCTCTCCCGGTCGAAGCCGGAGCCGTCGTCCGTCAGCTCGATCACGATGCTGCCCGCGCTGTGATACGCGCGCAGGGTGACGCAGGCGCAGGGGTTTTTTCCGAGCTGCCGGCGGACCTCCGGCGGCTCGATCCCGTGGTCCAGGGCGTTGCGGATCAGGTGGGTGAGCGGATCGCGGATGTGCTCGACGACGGTGGTGTCGACCTCGACCTCCTCGCCTTCGACGGCGAGGCGGGCGAGCTTGCCCTGGGCGGCGGCCACGTCCCGAACGGTGCGGAGGTACTGGCGGAACACCGGCCCCAGCGGCACCATGCGGGCCTTCATCACCAGCTCCTGGAGATCCAGGCAGAGCCGCTCCGTCTCCGCGTGAGCCTCCAGCGCGTCGCCGCTCGGCGTCCCGGGTTGCCCCAGCACCTGCTTCAGCCGACCCTGGGCGATCGCGATCTCACCGGTGAGGGTGAGCATCCGGTCCAGCTTCCCGATGTCCACCCTGAGCGTCCGCTCCCTCCCGGTGTCGCGTGGTCGGCGGTCCGGGGGCGGCGGCTCTCGTCCGTCGCGGCCGGGCGCGGCGACGGAGCCACCGGCGATCCCGCGCAGGCGCTCCAGGAGGACACGCTCGTCTGCGGTCGTCCCCGTTTCCCCGGCGGCCGCCGCCGGGATCATCCGTCGGAGCGCGTCCACCGCCTCCAGGAGAACGCTCACCAGCGGGCCGTCCGCGACCCGCCGCCCCTGGCGGAGGTCGTCGAGGATGTCCTCGAGCACGTGGGTGAGCTCGGTGACGCCCGGGAACCCAAGGGAGGCCGCGTTGCCCTTGGTCGTGTGCGCGGCCCGGAAGACCGTCCCGATGAGCTCGTCGTCCCCGGGCCGCGACTCGAGGGCGATCAGGGCCTCCTCCATCGCGGCGAGGTTCTCGGCCGATTCCTCGAGGAAGAGCTCGATGACGGCCTGGAGATCGAGGTCCATCCTGCTCCCCTAGATGAGCCGGACGAGGGCGATTCCGCTGTCGGTCTGGAAGATCACCTTCCGGCCGCGGTGGCCCCCGACGTCTTCCGCCACGATGGGGATCCCGTGCTCCTTCAGCCGAGCGCGGGCGAGCTCCACGTTGCTCGACCCGAGATGCCCCTCCCGGCCCCGGAAGGCCTCGATCACCGCGGCGCCTCCGAAGACCTTCGCCTGGAGATCGGCCTTGTGGCTGCCTAGCCCGACGAGCTCCGTGATCAGGCGGTCGACGGCCACGTTGCCGAAGCGAGCCGCGTCGTTCCTGCGGCCCGCCCCGTGCGGGAGCAGGAAGTGGTTGGCGCCGCCGAGACGCAGCCGCCGGTCCCACAGGCAGACCGCCACGCAGGATCCCAGGATGGTCGTGGCCTCGGCCGCCTCCCGCGAGGCGAACACCTGGCCGGGGTGGACGTAGACGGCCTTTCTTCCCGCGAGCTCTCGCCCCGTGGGCTCGGAGGAAGGAGCGGGGTCCCGCGAATCCACACTCCCGCCGAGGATCATGCCGAAGGTCCCGCCGCCGCCTGCGTCGCGCGCAGCTCGCTGCAATAGAGGGCAGTCGCCGCATGGGTGGCGAGGAGATCGAACAGCTCGCGGTCGAGGGGCTCGAAGCCGGTCTTCTGGGGAAGGAGGCGGAAAAGCGCGAGGGCCCCGATGACCCGGTCTCCCAGCTTGAGCGGCACGCACGCGGTGAGGTGGGCTTCCACGCCCGGTCCCCCTGCGCCCTCCCGGGTGGGCGCCAGGTAGGTCTCGCCCGTCCGCGCCGCTTCGCCGATCAGGCCCGTGCCGAAGGGGATCGGATGCAAGCGGGCCTTGTCGAGACCCTGCGAGCTCACGGGCGACAGGACGCCGCCGTTCGGACCCGTCTCGTAGAGGACCAGCTCTTCCGAGCCCACCAGGTTGGCGACGATCTCGTGGATCGCCTCCACGACCTCGGCGCGCTCCAGGGTGCTGTGCAGCCGGTAGCTCGCCACGTACAGGTTCGCGAGGTTGGAGTTCTCCCGCTCCACCTCGACGTACCGCTCGGCGAACCGCTCGCCGTCCTTCTCGGTCCGCGCCAGCTGCTCCTGCAGGCGCGTTCCTTCGACCCGGTATCGGTCCAGGTCCTCCTGGGCCCGCGCCAGCCGCTCTCGCAGCCCCGTCGCCCGCTCACCGAGCGCCTTCAGCATGCTGCGCAGCTTGTCGTTCTCGGTCAGAAGCTCGCGGGCGTACTGGCTGGTTTCCGCCCGGACCCGATCGACGTACGATCCCCGCTTCGGCTCCTCGCTCATGCCCTCCCTCGCTACTCCCCGACGTAGTTCCTGACCTTGGCCAGGAGCTCGACGCCGTCGATCGGCTTCGTCACGTAGTCGCTGCAGCCGCTGGCGAATCCGGCCTCGATGTTCTCCTGTTCGCCCCGGGTCGTGACGAGGATGACCGGGATTCCCTTCGTCTCCGGTCGCTCCCGCAGGGCGCGGCAGGCCTGGAAGCCGGTCATCCGGGGCATAACCACGTCCATCAGGATGAGGTCCGGCCGCTCCTCCAGCGCCTTGTCCACGGCCTGCTGGCCGTTCATCGCGGTCACGAGGTCGTACGGGCCCTTCCTGAGGATCATGGACTCCATGAAGAGGGTCGTCTTCGAGTCGTCCACGATCAGGATCTTCTTCCTGCGGCCGTCTGGCTCTGTCATCGCCTTCTCCTCGAGCACCGAAGGACCCCCGTGACTCGACGTCATCCCGCGGCCGTTCCCGAGACGCCGGCCGGCCGGTCGGCCCTCGCCGTCTCGAGGCCGGCGGCGCCGTCGGCCGTTTCGGCCAGGGTGAGCAGCTCGTCGGAGGACAGGACCCGGTCGATGTCGAGGAGCAGGACGAATCGCTTTTCGGCCTTGGCCACTCCGAGGAGGTAGTCGATGCGGACCCGGGTCCCGAAGCGGGGAGGCGCCTCGATGTCTTCGGGCTTCAGCTCCATGACCTGGTTCACCGCGTCCGCGACGAGGCCCATGAGCGCGGTCTCGCCCCCGAGGTCGGCTTCGACGATGACGATGCACGTGCGGGGGGTGATCTCTCCGCGGGGCACCCCGAACTTCACGGCGAGGTCGACCACGGGCACCACGCCACCGCGGAGGTTGAAGACGCCCCGGATCCAGGGCGGGGTCAGGGGAACCCGAGTGACGACGCCGTACTCGATGATCTCGCGAACCCGGAGGATCCCCAGGGCATACTCCTCCCCCGCCACCTGGAAGCTGAGGAACTGACGGTCAGGAACGTCCGTGCCGCTGTCCATGGTCCTCCTCCGCGACCTCAGAAGCGGACGTAGTCCTGGTCACGGCGCTCCGGAGGCGGGGTCTGGCCGTTCCCCTTGCCCGCGTTCGAAAGGGGCGGCCCCGACGAGCGGTCGGGGGAGGGGACGCGCATGGCCCGCACCGGGGCCGGCGTCCGGCCGTCGCCCGGCAGCTGGAAGTAGGCGACCTGCTCCTTCAGGGCGGCGGCCTGCGCCGCCATCTCCTCCGACGTCGAGCTCAGCTCCTCCGAGGCCGAGGCGTTGCGCTGGGTGACCTGGTCCACCTGACCCATCGCCTTGTTGAGCTGGCTCACCCCCGCCGACTGCTCGGCCGACGCCGCCGTCACCTCCTGCACCAGCTCGGCCGTCTTGCGGATGGAGGGCACGAGATCGGTGAGAAGCTGGCCGGTCCTCTCGGCCAGTCCGACGCTCGACCGCGCCAGCTCGGAGATCTCCTTGGCCGCCGCCTGGCTCCTCTCGGCGAGCTTCCTGACCTCGGTGGCCACGACCGCGAAGCCCTTCCCGTGCTCGCCGGCCCGCGCCGCCTCGATCGCCGCGTTGAGGGCCAGGAGGTTGGTCTGATACGCGATCTCCCCCACGATGGAGATCTTGTCGGCGATGGACTTCATGGCCTCCACCGTCTGGGTGACCGCCTTTCCGCTCTCCTGCGCGTCCCGAGCGCCCTTGGCGGCCATCTGCTCGGTCTGCCGGCTGTTCTCCGCGTTCTGGGTGATGGAGGCGCTCATCTGCTCCAGCGACGAGGTCGTCTCCTCGACGGAGGCGGCCTGCTCCGACGTCCCCTGGGAGACGCTCTGGGCGGTGGCGTTCACCTGGTCCGCGGCCGCGGAAAGGCCCCCGGCCGAGGTCCGCACCTCCCCCACGACCTGGGCGAGCCGCTCCACCATGCTCTTGAGCGCCGCCAGGAGGCTCGAGTCGTCGTGGTCCCCGGCCGTGATCGAGAGCGTCAGGTCTCCCGCCGCCACCTTCCGCGCCACGTCCACCGCGTACTCGGGCTCGCCGCCGAGCTGGCGCGTCACGGCTCGGGTGACCAGGGTCGCCGCCACCGCGGCTCCGCCGAGGGCGAGGAGAAAGACCACGGCGGCGACGAAGGAGGCCCGACCCGTGGCCGCCACCGCCTCGTCGTAGCGCTTCCGGGCCAGCCTCCTTTCCACCTCGATGAGGCCGTCGGCATCCTTGCGGACCTCCTGGAAGGTCATGTCGGCCGTCTGCATGGCGGCCAGGCCCGTGTTGACGTCCACCGTCGCGAGATCGAGCGCGGTCGCCACGTGCTTCTTGTACTCGCCCAGATGGACCTGGATCGCCTCCAGCCCTCGCCTCTCGTCGTCGATGAGATCCGGGGCCTTCAAGAGCTCGCTGACGACGGAGCCCGCGGCCTCGACCTGCTTCGCGAAGTCGGCGGACATGCGGGCGATCTTGGCCTCGTCGTAGTTCCCGATCCAGGTCACGAGGCGATAGACGCTCGAGTGGACGGTGTCGACGTCGGCGGAGACCGCCTGGAGCTTCTCGAAGAACCCGAAGCGGGTCGTGTAGATCTCCTTCATCGCGACCTGCTCGATGCTCATCGCCCGGTAGGCGACCCCGCCGAACAGTACCAAGAGGAGGAGAGCCAGCCCGGGGGCGATGAGAATGCGCTGGTAGAGCTTCATGACGTTCTCCCTTTCACGTGGCTTGGGCCGGTGGCGCCTTCGATGTCCCCGGCTAGCGCTTGTAGATGCCGACGCAGACCGCGGTCGACTCCACGCGCTCACAGTAGGTCGACTTGGGGAGGACCTTCTTGGTCACGGGGTCGGTGAACTTGTAGTCGTGCCAGAACTTTCCCTTGCTGCGGGTGAGGTCCACGCGCTCCTTGACGAACGCCTTGCCGTCCGGGTCGCGAAGGTCGATCAGGTCCTTGCCCACCATCTTGGGATTCTGGCCGTGGGCCACCACCTGCCCTTGCAGGTCGTAGACCACGACGTAGAGGTCCCGATCGGCGAAGCCCGGCGCCCGGCTCGTGAAGTCTCCGTAGGCCTTCTGCGTGCCGACGGCCGCGATGTGGGCGACGGCCTTGGCCACCATGGCCTCCGCTTCCTTGGCGGTCCCGAACTCCTCCTTGGCGGCGAAGGCGACCGTGGCGAGGCTCGCGGCCAACGTGACGACGCTCAGTGATCTCATGCGCATCTTCAGTTCTCCTGTGTCTTTCGTTCCAGGGGCGTTCACGTCGCCGTGCGTCAGAAATACAGCTGCAGCTGCAGGCGCAGCTGGAAGTCGGCCAGCTTCTTGTCGGCTGCCTCGGGGAGGCGATTGACCCGGCCGGGTGCCTTCGGCTCGAAGGTCAGGCGGCCGGCGTCGGCCTGGAGCTTCAGGTTGTGGGCCTTCCAGTAGTAGTTCGCGCCGCCCCGCAGCTCGGTCTGCTTGTTGTCGGTGATGTCCCGGTTGGGATCGACCTCGGAGTAGCGCGCGGTCAGCTCGAGGCGCTTGGCGAGGACCATGTAGCCGCCTTGCGCGTACCAGCCCAGGCTGTCGATGTCGGGCACCGGCTTCGGGTTGTGTACCTGGTCCCGCTGCCAGAAGGTCTCGGCGGCCAGGAAGGTGCGGTGCCCCTTGTAGGCCAGCTCGACGCCGACCGCGGTCTGGTTGTTGACGTCCTGCACCACTCCCGCTCCCGCGGGCCCGCCCTTCATGGCATCGCCGCCGCGGACGGCTGCGCCCACGTGGAAGACGCTCTTCTCCGGGGCATCGACCGCGCTCTCGGAGAGCTTGTACTCGCCACGGGGATCGGCCCACAGGCGCACCACCCACATCAGGGCGCGGTTGTTCTGCACCTTGGATTCGCCCGAGCCATTGAAGCTGCCGGCGGCGTAGCCCAGCTTTCTGTCGCGCCCGGTCCCGGTGACGATCACGCCGGTGTCGCGCGAGGGAGCGAAGGTGACGTCGGCGAGCGACCGGTCCACGAACTGCTGGCCCCAGTCGGGCGTCACCTCCTGCAGGCCGAACGGCACCTTGTACTGGCCAGCCCGTACCGCGATCTTCTCCTTGCCCAGCTCTACGTAGGCGTCCTTGATCTTGCTGGAGCTCTCCCCCGACGTCCGTCCGATCTCGAAGGCGAAGTTGTACTTGACCCAGGGCCTGAACATGGTGCCGCGAACCGAGAGGCGAACCCGGTTCACATCGAACGCGGGCGTGAGGCCGTCCTCGAGCCCGTAGCCGAGCGTGCCCTTGGCGTCCGCGTCGTACAGCTCGCGGTCGTCCAGCGTGCCACGCAGCCACACGTAGGCTCCGAAGGTCAGGCTGTTGTCCCCGGAGCGGATGGTGAATCCGCCCTTGGTGGCGTCGACCTGCGTCTCGGCCTTGGGCTTCTCGGCGGGCTTGTCGTCACCGGCGGCCGAGCCCAGACCCACGAAGATCCCGACACCGATGCCGACACCCAACGAAAGCAGCTTTCCCATCTCCCCGGACCCCCTCCGCGAAGCACGTCTTCCGCCGCCGAGTGCCTCCGCTCTGGTGCCGAGGGCCCGCCGCGCGTCTCGATGTGTCGCGATCCCAACGCTGTCCAAGCTGCGTGCCAAGGGCAGGGGCCCGGAGATGCTGTTTCGTGAGGCTCTTGCTCTACCCGAGTGGTTCGGGTGACTCAGCCCCGGGACGGCACCGTCCAACCTTGGGACCCTCTCGTCCAGCCGTCCGGCTCCCGGATTCTCGGCGTCGTGACACATTCGGGGTCATGACCGCATTGCGGCCACCGTCGTTCGAGCTCGTCGGGTTGCGGCCGCGTCCAGGCACGGCTCGCTCCGTTGGCGGAACAGGTCCGCCGCGGACGGCCGATTTGGCGACTGACGGACCGAGTTTCGTGTCGGTGGACTAGCATGGGGGCCACGTCTTCGCCGCCAACCGCCCGGAGGGGGCGCGGTGGTCACCTGCGGCTCCCCGCGAAGCGCTAGCCACCCGGCCACCGCTACGTCTGACCGGCTCGATCGCATCCTGGCGTTCGCTGGTTAACTCGCTATCTATAAGCTACTTGGACGGAACACCCACTGAGTATTGACAATTGACGGAACTTCGCCCATATTAGTAACGTCGTTAAGTAATAGAACGACGGTCGAGAAGCGAAGGGCGGGACATGGGCATCACCGAGCGACGCGAGCGGGAGAAAGAAGGGGTTCGAAAGAAGATCCTGGATGCGGCGCGGGAGCTGTTCGCCACCGAGGGCTACGACAAGGTCACGATGCGTCGCATCGCGGAGGCGATCGAGTACTCCCCCACCACCATCTACCTCCACTTCGAGGACAAGGACGACCTGGTGCGCGCGCTGTGCTACGAGGACTTCGGTCGCCTGCTCGCGGCGATGCAGCAGGCACCCTTGCCCGCCGACCCCGTCGAGGCGATCCGCCAGCTCGGACGCGCCTACGTCGGCTTCGCCCTCCGCTACCCGAACCAGTTCCGCTTCATGTTCATGACTCCGCTCGCCAAGGAAGAGAAGCTCGAGGACGACGCCCCGGGTTCCCGCTCCTTCGGCCACCTGCTCGAGGCCGTCAAGCGGGCGATCGAGGCGGGGCGCTTCCGCCCCGTCGACGCGGTGGTGGCGGCGCAAGTCCTCTGGATGAACGTGCACGGTGTCGCCACGGCGCTCGTCACGATGCCCGCCAATTGCTGGCCGCTCTTTCCCGCTGCCGCCGACCTCGTCGACCAGGTGATCGAGAACGGCATCCGCGGCCTGCTGGCCGATCCCGGGAAGGCCTGACCATGGTCTCCCTCGCCCGCAAGAACCTGTTCCACGACCGGCTCCGCTTCGTGATCACCGTGGCCGGGGTGGCCTTCGCGGTGACCCTGGTGTTCCTGCAAGTGGGGCTCTTCATGGGCCTCCTCGCCAAGGCCACGGTCACGATCGAGAACGCGACGGCGGACATCTGGGTCACGTCGAAGCAGACACCCAACGTGGATTTCGCCCATACCTTCCCGGAGACGAACGTGCTGCGGGTGAGGGGCGTCCCGGGTGTCGAGCGCGCCGACAACCTGGTCATCCAGTTCATGAACATCCAGCTTCCCTCGGGAGCGGAAGAGGGCTGCCTCGTCTACGCGCTCGACGACTTCGGCTCCTGGAACCTGCCCTGGAACTCCCAGGGGGCGGACCTGAGCGATCTCAAGCGCGGCCACTTCATCCTGATGGACCGCTCGGCCGAGCTTCGCTTCGGCTCTTTCGAGGTCGGCCAGTACCGGGAGATCCTGGGCCGGCGCTTCAAGATCGTCGGGACCACCACGGGCGCCGCGTCGTTCACGACCGCGCCCATCGTCTTCATGAACTTCGGCAACGCGCAGGAGCTGCTGCAGACGCTGCAGGGCAAGACGCACTACGTCCTGGTCAAGGTGGCGCCGGGGGCGGACCCGGGGGCGGTGAGGGCCGAGATCGCGCGACGGCTGCCCTACAACGACGTCTACACGCGGTCCGAGTGGGCGCGCCGGTCGAGGTCCTACTGGATCGTCTCCACCGGCCTGGGCATGAACATGGGCGTCACCGTGTTCCTCGGCATCCTGGTCGGGATCGTGATCGTGGCCCAGACGCTCTACACCTCCGCTGTCGAGCACATCAAGGAGTTCGGGACGGTGAAGGCGATCGGCGGCTCGAACCTCGACATCTACCGCATCCTCGGCGAGCAGGCCGTGATCGCGGCGGTGATCGGCTTTGCGCTCGGCGCCGCGCTCTCCTACGCCGCGAGGCCCGCGATGGCGAGCATCCACTTGAACGTGCTGATCTCCCCCGCCTTCACCGCCGCCGTCTTCGTGGGCACCCTGCTCATGTGCCTGGGCGCCGCGCTCTTCAGCTTCCGGCGGGTCGCGGGCATCGACCCCGCCCTCGTCTTCCGCACGTGAGGTCCGTGATGAGCGAGAAGGTCCTGGCCGTGGACGGCGTCACCAAGGTCTTCGAGGAGGGCCGCCAGCGCGTCCTCGTGCTGAAGGGCATCACGATGGACGTGGAGGCGGGCGAGGTCGTGGCCCTCGAAGGCCCCTCCGGCTCGGGCAAGACGACGCTCCTCTCGATCGTCGGCCTGATCCTCTCGGCCACCTCGGGCGAGGTCGAGGTCGCGGGCACCCGGGTGCGCCCCGGGGACGAGGGGAGCCAGCGCGAGCTGCGGCGTCGCTCGATCGGCTTCGTCTTCCAGCAGTACAACCTGTTCCCCGCCCTCACGGCACTCGAGAACGTCGAGTACTCGCTGAACGTGCGGGGGTTGAGCGGCCGGAGCGCGCACGACGAGGCGGTGCGGGTGCTCGACCGGGTCGGCCTCGGCGATCGGCAGCGTTTCCTGCCGCGCGACCTCTCGGGCGGGCAGAAGCAGCGGGTCGCGATCGCGCGGGCGCTGGCGGGCTCGCCCCGGGTGGTGCTGGCCGACGAGCCGACCGCGAACCTCGACACCGCGGTGGGCGGGCAGATCCTCGACCTCTTCCAGGATCTGGCGAAGAGCGAGCGGAGGGGGCTGCTGGTCGTGACCCACGACCCGAAGGTGCGGCGCATCGCCGACCGCGTCGTGGGGATTCGCGACGGGAAGCTGGCGGAAGCCGCGTAGACCGGCGACGCGGGAGCGCGAGGTACGAGCGGGGCGAAGCCCCCGCGGATGGCCTTCGGGGGCGAGCCCCCGCGGATGTGCAGGCTGGTTTTCGGGGGCGAGGGGAGCGGTAGGGCGATGACGAAACGGACGACGTTCATCCTGGGCCTCCTGGGCGTGGCGCTCGTGGGGGCGACGGTGCTGCAGGCGCGCGGAGCGTCTTCGCCGGCGCCGCCTTCGGCCCCGGTGTCCCCCGCGGCCGCCGCTTCCACTGTCGCCGCCGAGGGACGCGTCGTCGCCTACCCGGGCGCCGAGGTTCGCGTCGGTGCGGAGACTTCGGGCCGACTCGTGAGAGTGGTGGTGGAGGAGGGGCAGACGGTGCGGAAGGGCGACCTCCTCGCCGAGATCGACTCCGACGAGCTGCGCGCGGCCCTGGCCGAGGCGAGGGCCCGGGTGGCGGAGGCGGAGGCCGAGGCACGGCTCGCGGAGGCGAACCTCGCCCGAATGCGGCGGCTCGCGGAGGAGAGGATCGTGGCCGCGAACGATCTCGACCAGGCCACGCGCGATCTCGACACCGCGCGCGCCCGCGTCCTCACCGCGAGGGCCGCGGTCACCCGCGACGAAGCGCTCCTCGCCAAGAGCCGCATCGCGGCGCCGATCTCCGGCACGGTGACCGCCAGGAAGGTGGACGCGGGCCAGATGGTGGACAAGGGCGACGACGCCTTCACCGTGGCGGATCTCGACCGCCTGCGGATCGAGGGCGAGGCCCACGAAGCCGACGCCGGGGCGGTGGCTCTCGGCGCCCCCGTGACCATCACCGCGGACGGCTACCCCGGCCGCTCGTGGCGCGGCCGGGTCGAGGAGATCCCGGGCTCGGTGACCCTGCGCCGCATCAAGCCGCAGGACCCCAGCCGACCGACCGATGCCCGCGTGCTCGCGGTGAAAGTGGCCTTCGCGGAACCGGCGCCGTTGAGGTTGGGTACGACGGTGGACCTGCGCATCGCGCCGATCGTCGACCGTCTCGCCGACCACGTGGCGGCGCCGGGAAAGTAGCGTCACGCTGTCACGCGGCCCCCGAGGGCTGATAATGTGGCCATGAGACGGCAGGCGGCGGGGCGCATGGAGCTCGGGGCCGAGGATGGGGTGCGGCTCCACGGCTGGTTCCTCCCCGTCTGGCGTGCGCTTCGGGGTTTCCTCTTGGGGCTCCCGCATGCCTGAGCGAGAGGCCGCGCTCCGTTGCCGTGGCCTCGTGAAGCGCTACGGCTCCGTCGTGGCGGTGGACGGCCTGGACCTCGAGGTCCGTCGCGGCGAGTGCTTCGGCCTGCTCGGCCCCAACGGCGCCGGCAAGACCACGACCGTCGAGATCTGCGAGGGCCTCAACCAGCCGGACTCCGGCGAGGTCGAGGTCCTGGGCGAAGGGTGGCACGGCGACGGCCTGGCGCTGCGCTCCCGCCTGGGCATACAGCTCCAGGAGACGAAGTTCCCGGACAAGCTGAGGGTCAGGGAGGTGATCGCTCTCTTCCGCAGCTTCTACCCGCGCGGCCGGAGCGTCGTGGAGACGCTCGCCCTCGTGCAGCTCCAGGAGAAGAAGGACGAGTACGTGAAGGGGCTGTCGGGCGGCCAGAAGCAGCGGCTTTCGCTGGCGTGCGCCCTCGTGGGGGACCCCGAGCTGCTCTTCCTCGACGAGCCGACCACGGGACTCGACCCGCAGTCGCGCCTTTCGACCTGGGGCATCGTCGAAGAGCTCAAGGCGCGCGGGCGCACGGTGCTGCTGACGACCCACTACATGGAGGAAGCGGCGCGGCTGTGCGACCGCGTGGCGATCGTGGACCATGGCAGGCCGATCGCGCTCGGCACGCCCCGGGAGCTGATCGCCTCCCTGGGCGCGGAGCACGTCATCGAGTTCGCGGTGGAGGATCCCGCCCCGGCGATCTCGGCGGAGGCGCTCGGCGCCCTGCCGAGCGTCGAGCGCGTCGCTCACGAGGACGGGCGCTGGCGGCTCACCGTGCGCGAGGTGCACCGCACGGTTCCCGCGCTGCTGGCGGCGCTGGCCGAGAAGGGTGCCTCGGCTTCCCATCTCACGACCCACCACGCCACCCTGGAGGACGTGTTCGTGGCCCTGACCGGCCGCACGCTGCGCGATGCCTGAGCCGCCCGCGATCGCCGTCCGCCCGCCCCTCGTCGAGCTGACCCTGGCCCGGGTGCGGGAGCTCGTCCGCGAGCCCGAGGCCGTGTTCTGGGTGTTCGTGTTCCCCATCCTGCTCGCCGGGATCCTGGGGCTCGCGTTCCGCAGCCGGCCGCCCGAGGCGCTGCCGGTGGCGGTCGTGGAAGGACAGGAGGCCGCGTCGCGGCTTGCCGCCCTGCGCGCCACGCCGGGTCTGCGAGCGGAAGCGTTCGACGAGCCCGAGGCGCGCGCGGCCCTCCTCCGCGGGCGCGTGGTCCTGGTGGTGTCGGCGGACGAACCGCCGGTCTACACGTACGACCCCACGCAGCCCGAGAGCCGCGCCGCCCGGATGGCGGTGGATGCCGCGCTGCAGCGCGCCGCCGGGCGCGCCGATGCCTTCACGCCGGGAGCCGTGGAGATCACCGAGCCCGGCGCCCGCTACGTGGATTTCCTGGTGCCAGGGCTCCTGGGCATGAACCTGATGGGGACCGGCATGTGGGGCGTGGGCTTCTCGCTGGTCGTGGCCCGGAACGGCAAGCTCCTGAAGCGCCTCGTCGCCGCTCCCGCGAAACGCTCCCATCTGCTCGGCGCCCAGCTGCTCTCGCGGCTCATCTTCCTCGTCCCGGAAGCGGGCGCCCTGCTCTTCTTCGCCTACTTCCTCCTGGACGTGCCGCTGCGGGGCTCGCTGCTCACGCTCGGCGCCGTGTCGCTCCTGGGCGCCCTGGCCTTCACCGGCCTGGGCCTGCTGACGGCCGCCCGGCCACGAACCATCGAAGGCGTGTCGGGGATCATGAACCTGGTGATGGTGCCGATGTGGGTGTTCTCGGGGATCTTCTTCTCCACCGAGCGTTTCCCCGCCGCGATCCAGCCCTTCGTCCAGGCGCTGCCCCTGACCGCCCTCAACGACGCGCTGCGCGCGGTGATGCTCGATGGAGCGGGCCTCGCCGCCACGGCCCCGGAGCTGCTGAACCTCACGATCTGGGGCACATTGAGCTTCGCGGTCGCGCTCAAGATATTCCGCTGGCAGTGACGTCGCCCGGATCTCCGTGACCCTTAGAATAGTCGGATCAGGGGAGGAGCGATGGACGAACGGCGTCTGCGGGCTGATCTCGTCGAGCTCCTGAAGGGCGGGAGCGCGCACCTGACCTGGGAGCGGGCGCTCAAGGGGCTCGCCCCCGATCTCCGGGCGGCGCCTCCGGGCCCGGGGCTCCACACGATCTGGGAGCTCTTCGAGCACATGCGGATCGCCCAGGAGGACATACTGCGCTACACGCTGGACGCAAGATGGAAGTCGCCGGCGTGGCCCTCGGGGTACTGGCCCGAGGTCAAGAAGCCGACCGAAGCGCGCTGGCGGAAGTCCGTCGACGGCTTCCGGCGGGACCTCACGTCCGCCCTCGCGCTGGTGCGCGATCACCGGGTCGATCTGACCGCACCCATCCCTCACGGAGATGGCCACAGCGCCCTTCGTGAGGTGCTGCTCGTGGCGGACCACAACGCGCACCACCTCGGGCAGATCGTCCAGGCCCGCCGCCTGCTCGGCGCCTGGGAGTAGGCGCGCCGATCGCCCACCCATGAGCGAAGCCGGGAAGACCTGGGACGTGGCGGTCGTCGGGGCGGGCGTCTTCGGGGCCTGGGCCGCCTGGCACCTGTGCCGGGCGAAGAGGAGCGTCGTGCTCGTGGACAAGTACGGGGCGGCGAGCACCCGGGCCAGCTCGGGCGGCGAGACCCGGGTGATCCGCATGGCCTACGGCCCGGACGAGATCTACACCCGGATGTCGCACCGTTCGTTGGGCATGTGGAAGAGCTTCTTCGCCCAGGCACTCCGCCCCGAGCTCTTCCGTGAGACGGGAGTGTTGTGGATGGCCCCGGCAGGGGACGAGAGGGCGACCTTGGCCCTCGCGACCTTGAAGAGCGTGGGCATCCGCCACGAGCGGCTGACGAGCGCCGATCTCGCCCGTCGCTTTTCCCAGATCCTCGGCCCGCCCGGTGGCTGGGCCATCTTCGAGCCGGACAGCGGAGCCCTCCTCGCCCGGCGCGCGGTGCAGGCGGTGGTGGAGGACGCGGTGCGATCGGGGGTCGACCTGCGCCAGGACGCGATCCTCCCCCCGACCGGGAGCGGGCACCTCGCCGAGGTGAGGACGGCGTCGGGCAATTCCTTCCGCGCGGGAGCGTTCGTCTTCGCCTGCGGTGCCTGGCTGGGCAAGGTCCTGCCCGACGTGCTCGGGGCCCGCGTCTTTCCGACCCGGCAGGAGGTCTACTACTTCGGCGTCCCGGAGGGCGACCGGCGCTTCGGTCCCCCGGCCATGCCGACCTGGCTCGACTTCGAGTCCGACTACTACGGGCTGCCCGACCTCGAGTCGCGGGGGTTCAAGGTCGCCTGCGACCGCCACGGGGATCCGATCGATCCCGACACGGCCGAGCGCGCGCCGAGCGCCGGCGATCTCGCCCGGGCGCGGGAGTTCCTGGCGCGCCGCTTTCCCGCGCTGGCGGGCGCGCCGCTCGTGGGGGCCGAGGTCTGCCAGTACGAGAACACCTCGAACGGCGACTTCGTCATCGACCGCCATCCCGCGTTCGACAACGTGTGGATCGCGGGCGGCGGCTCCGGGCACGGGTTCAAGCACGGCCCGGCGGTGGGCGAGCAGGTGGCCGAGCGCGTGCTCTCCGGCGGGACCGTCGATCCCCGGTTCAGCCTCGCCGCGAAGGGGAAGGAGAAGCGGCGCGAGGTGCACTGACCGAGGCGGGTGCGGTGGGTTGCTGCTGCCGGGTCACGCTGAAGCACTGCACGAGGAAGGCTCGCCCCGGCCCGCCTTGGTGCTCTGGAGCGCAGGTCTCGCCGGAGGACGCGCGAGCACCAGCAAGCCTCGAGGACCTCGGCCCGGCCCCCGGGGGAATCAAGGACTCGGGTCACCGGGCCGTCCCGCCGCCGTTGCCGCACGCCCCGTCCACGAACGTGCGAAGGCGCACCGGAGCACGACCCCGCTCGCCCCGTGCAGGTGTCGACGTAGGTGTTGGCGGCCTGTGTCCGCGCCGGGGACGTCGCCGAGGGCCCGGTGACCACAGGCAGCGCTAGACTGGCCTGGCCGTCCACACCGCCGATCGTCGAGGCTACCCATGCCCACGCTTCCGCGGGTTCATCCTGCAGCCGACGTACCGCGTCGAGTCGGGCGTGCCCGTCCTCCACCTCTTCGGACGGCTCGAGGACGGGCGGTCGTTCCTCGTGCGCGACCGCCGGCTGGTCCCCCGCTTCTACGTCGAGAAGAGCGACGCGGACGCGCGCGAGGGAGAAGGGCGCACGCCGGCAGGTCGCCACCGACCAGGTCACCCTGCATCGGGCGGCCCGTCGTGCGCATCGAGGTGGAGGAGCCCGCGGACACTCCCCCGCTGCGCGACCGCCTGACGAGGGCCGGCATCCCGACCTACGAGGCCGACGTCCGCTTCGCCATGCGGTACCTGATCGACCGGGGCATCCGCGGCTCCCTCGAGATCCGCGGCGAGGGACGCGAGGTCCCCGGTCTCGGCCTCGTCTTCGAGGATCCCGAGGTCTTCCCCGCCGACTGGACCCCGCGGCTCACCGTCCTCTCCTTCGACATCGAGACCGATCCCGCGGCCCGCCGACTGCTCGCGATCGGCCTGCACGGCTGCGGCGCCTCGGAGGTGCTGCTGCTGACGCCCCCGGGCCGCGGTTGTCCGGAGCGGCGCGCGGCCCTTCGCGACCGAGAAGGAGCTGCTGGCGGCTTTCTGCGCCCGCGTGCGCGAGCTGGACCCCGACGTGCTCACCGGCTGGAACGTGGTCGACTTCGACCTGTCCGTCCTCGACCGCCTCGCCGGCCGGCACGGCGTGCCGCTCGAGCTGGGCCGGGGGCCGGGGGCCCTCCGCCTCCGCGCCCAGGGCGGGACGCGCGGGGCGCGTCAGGCGACGATTCCCGGCCGCGTCGTCCTCGACGGGATCCACCTCCTGCGCGGCGCCTTCGTCCGGATGGACGACTACGGCCTCGACGCGGTGGCGCGCTCGGTCCTGGGCGAGGGCAAGACCCTCGCCGGGCGCGGCCGCGCCGAGGAGATCCTGCGTCTCTTCGAGGAGGACCGCGAGCGCCTCGTCGAGTACAACCGCACCGACGCCCGCCTCGCTCTCGAGGTCCTCGAGCGGCTCCGCCTCGTCGAGCTCGCCGTCGAGCGCAGCCGCCTCACCGGCCTCCCCCTCGATCGCGTCGCCTCCTCGATCGCCGCCTTCGACTTCCTCTACCTCTCCGAGCTCGGACGGCGCGGGATCGTGGCCCCGAGCGTCCGCGCGGAGGCCGAGATCGTGGAGCCGCAAGGCGGGGGCCACGTCCTCGAGCCCCTCCCCGGCCTCTACACGAACGTGGTCGTGCTGGACTTCAAGAGCCTCTACCCGAGCCTCATCCGCACGTTCGAGATCGACCCCCTGAACCTCGTCCGGCCCGAGGCCGGCCAGTCGGACGCGGATCCCATCGTGGCGCCGAACGGCGCCGCCTTCGCGCGGCGGAAGGGCATCCTGAGCGAGCTCCTCGACGAGCTCCTGCCCCGCCGCGAGGAGGCGCGCCGCGCCGGCGACTCCGTCAAGAGCCACGCCATCAAGATCCTGATGAACTCCTTCTACGGCGTCCTCGGGACGCCCGCCTGCCGCTTCTACGATCCGCGCCTCGCCAACGCCATCACCAGCTTCGGGCGCGAGGTGCTGCTGTGGTGCCAGCGACGGATCGAGGCGGAGGGCCGTCGGGTGCTGTACGGCGACACCGACAGCCTCTTCGTGGAGACGGGCGAGACGGACGCCGCGGCGGCGCGAGCGCTTCGGCGAGACGCTCGCCGCCCGCCTCAACCGCGACCTCGCCCGGCACATCGCGGACCGCTGGCGCGTCGACGAGCCGCCTCGAGCTCGCCTTCGACCGGCTCTACCTGCGGCTCTGCCTCCCCGCCATGCGCCACGGCACGGCGGGGGCGCGCAAGCGCTACGCCGGCCTCGTCGAGGCGAAGGACGGCGCGCGCGTCGTCTTCACCGGCATGGAGGCCGTCCGCGGCGACTGGACGGATCTCGCCAAGGACGTCCAGCGGGAGCTGTACACGCGGCTCTTCGCCGACCAGCCCGTCCTCGAGTACCTGCGCGAGGTCGTCGCGCGAGCTGCGGCAGGGGCGCTTCGACGACCGGCTCGTCTATCGCAAGTCGCTCCGAAAGGCCCCGGAGGCCTACACCGCCACGACGCCGCCCCACGTGGCCGCGGCCCGCAAGATGGCGGGAAAGAGACGCGGCCGGGTCGCCTACGTGATCACCACCGACGGCCCCGAGCCCGCCGACGACCGCCGCCATCCGATCGACCACGAGCACTACGTCGAGCGGCAGCTGCGCGCGGTGGCGGAGCCGGTGCTGGCGCTCCTCGGCCAGGACTTCGACGACGTCTCCGGCTCGAGGAAGCAGCTGTCGCTCTTCTGACCTGTGTCGGCGGATAGTTCTCCCAGACCTCGAGCGCGACCTCGCCTTCGCCCCGGAAGTTCCCGACGACCAGGTCCATGTCCCCGTCCCGGTCGTAGTCGGCGATGTCGAGGCTCACGTGACGGCCGGCTCGCTCCAGGGTGTGGCGGGCGAAGACCCCGGGCTCCGTCTGCTCGAGCCAGACGATCGACGCCGGGTCAGGGAGCGCGACCGGGCCTCTCTCCTCCGCGGACGGGACGAAGGAGCAGGCCACCACGTCCAGGTCGCCGTCCCCGTCCAGGTCCACCGCCCGTGCCCGTTCCGCGCCGGGCAGACCCGCGATCGCGTGCGGAACCCACGGGAAGCTGCCGCGGTTCTCCAGCCAGCGGATGCCGTGGTACGGCTTCACCTGGAAGTCGTCGAGCATGTCGCCGTTCGTGACCAGCGCGTCGAGGTCGCCGTCCCGGTCGAAGTCGACGAGCGACAGTCCCGACGATCCCCAGCCGGGGTGCTGGGCCGCGTCGACCGTCTCCCGCCGGAACCCTCCCCGGCCGTCGCCCAGGAAGGCCACGACCGTCTCGTGCTGCTGGGCGATGAGGGCGACGAAGTCCGGCCGACCGTCGCCGTTCAGGTCGGCGACCGGGACGTGAATGGCGCCCGTCCGGGAGTCCAGCTCCCGTCTCACGAACGACGGCCGACTCCAGTCGGTCGTGCGGTTCTCCAGGAGGTAGATCCCTCCGATCCAGCGCCAGCCGAACGCGGCCACCACGAGGTCGAGGTCGCCGTCCTGGTCGAAGTCGGCCGCCTGCACGTCGGCCACGCGCGGGAGGCCGGCGGCGAGCGTCACGGTCCGGAAGGCGCCGTCGGGTTGGCGCCTCAGCCACACCACGCTGCCCTTCTCGTCGTCGCCGGGCGCCACGACCCCGAGGTCGGCGACGACGAGGTCGGCGTGTCCGTCGCCGTCGAGGTCGGCCACCTCGACATGGCAGGGGTGGGGCACCCGTCCGAGCACGTCGAGGCGACCGTCGGACCGCGTGGGCTCGGCGCCCAGCACGAGGCCGTCGGCCATTTCGGCCCCCACCACGAGCGGGCGTCCCTTGCCGTCCAGGTCCAAGAAGGCGACGTTGGCCACGAGCGGCGGCCCCTCGCCTCCCACGCGGAAGGTGTGGCGCGCGAAACGGCCCGGGTCCCCCCCGAGGGCGGGCCACGGCTCGGGCGAGGGCAACGACGCGGGCGCCAGCGACTCGTAGTAGCCGACGACTCGCTTCAGGTCGAAGTCGATGATCGGCGGCGGGCCTCCGAGGGGCGCCCCGACACCCTGGAGGGCGAAGCCCTTCATCATGTAGATCGTCGGCTCCCAGGCCTTGCGGGGAAAGCTGTCGGGCGGAGGCAGGACGTGGCACTGGATGCACGCCGCCCGCACCTCGCTCGGGACGGGCGACGCCGAGGGAGGCGTCTCGCGCTCGCGGGGACGGGCCTCAGCGAGCGCGAGCAGCGAGAACGCCAGGGCGGCGATCGGCAGGAGCGGCCGGCCGGGCGAGGAGACGCGGGCGGGGATCACATTGCTTTCCGCCGCCAGTCTGCGCCCATCGATCGCCCCTTTTCAACGTCGTCTCTTGGCGAGCTCGTCGTCGTCCGTGGGTCAAGAACACGGCGTGGGGACCGACGGACCAGGCGTCTCAGAGCAGGACGCGGTCGCCCTCGATCTCGACGACGACGACCGTGGCCATCGGGTCGATCAGGGGACGCTCGATCACGAGCGCGGGCCTCCCGCCCGAGGCCCTCACCTCCACGGGTGCGCCGTCGGCCAGCCGCCACGCCCGCTTGACCGCGTTCTTCATGGGTGGCAGCTCGACGGGGGCGCGGGCATCCTGGAAGAACGTGAAGTAGAGCCGGCCCGGCTTCGTGGTCACGCGCCACTCCTCGCGCGCGAGGAACAGGGGGTTCCCCCGCAGGTCCTTCGTCCCCCGCGCGCTCGGCTCGCCCAGCTCCTCGCCGAACGGCGTGGGGCCTGCGCCGTAGACGGCTTCTCCGTTCGCCTTGAGCCAGCGGCCCACCGTGCGCAGGACGTCCTGGCTCGGGGCGGGGATCGTCCCGTCCGCCATCGGCCCCACGTTCAGGAGGTAGTTGCCTCCCTTGCTCACGATGTCGACGAGCTTGAAGACGACCTGTCCGGGCGACTTCCAGTCGTGGTCGTCCTTCCGGTAGCCCCACGTGTGGTTGATGGTGGCCGGGGTCTCCCACGCTTCGCCCGAGGCGCGCGACGGGATCGCGTTGTCGCCCGTCGAGACGTAGTCGCCGGCGGCGCCGAGGCGCCCGTCGATGAGCGTGTCGGGCTGGAGCGAGCGCACGAGGTCCGTGAAGCGCTCCGCCCGCTCGGCCGTCATCATTCGCGGCGTGTCGAACCACACCAGGGCCACGGGGCCGTAGCCCGTCAGCAGCTCGCGCACCTGGGGCTCCGCCTTCTCGCGCAGGTAGCGGTCGAAGTCCTTCTTCTCGTCCGGGCCGAAGTCCCAGCCGTTGCCCGCCCCGCTCGGGTCGTGCCAGTCCTGGGCCTGCGAGTAGTAGAAGCCCAGCCGCATGCCGCGGCGGCGGCACGCCTCGGCCAGCTCGTTGAGCACGTCGCGCTTGAAGGGCGTGGCGTCCACCACGTCGTAGCGGCTGACCTTCGAGTCGAAGAGGGCGAACCCGTCGTGGTGCTTGGAGGTGATCACGACGTACTTCATCCCGGCGTCCTCGGCGAGGCGCACCCAGGCCTCCGCGTCGAACTTCACGGGGTTGAACTGGCGGGCGAGCGCCTCGTACTCGCGCACGGGGATCTTCGCCCAGTACATGATCCACTCGCCGATGCCGGGGAAGGTCTTCCCCTTCCACTCTCCCGCGGGGATCGCGTAGAGGCCCCAGTGGATGAACAGGCCGAACTTCGCCTCGCGGAACCAGCGCAGCCGGGACTCACGCGCCGGATCCGGCGGGGCGGCGGCCCGCTCCTGCGCGAGGGCGGTGCCGCTCAGGGCGAGGGACAGGGTGACGGCGATCGGGAGCCTCATGTCGAGCTGCGGAGCTTCGCGTACTCGGCCTGGGCCTCGCGCAGGACCGGTATGTCGGGGTCGGCGTCCTTCCAGAGCGCCAGGAAGTCCTGGTAGGCGCGGCGGCTGGCGGCCACGTCGCCCCCGAGCGCGGCCGCGCGGGCGAGGCCGAGCTGGGCGAGCGGATGGAGCACCGAGAGCGGGTCGATCCCGCGGTGGTCGAGGATCTTCTGGAACTGCGCGGCGGCCTCCGTGCCGGCACCCAGGCGCAGCTGGGCGAGGCCGCGGACGTAGAAGATGGTGTAGGCCACGCGGGGCCCGAGCTGGTAGGGAGCGGTGACCTCGAGGGAAGCGACGGCCGCTTTCGCGTTGCCGCGCTGGAGCTCGATCACGGCCCGCAGCACCGGCAGGGAAACCTCGTGCAGCAGCGTGTGCAACGGGAGCCGGCGGGCCATTTCGTCCATCAGCGGCTGTGCCTTCTCGGGCGCCCCCGTCAGCGCGTAGGCCCGGGCCGCCGCGATCGGTACGAAGCCTCCGCGGCCGTGGGCCAGGCCGTCCGCGGCGCGTTCGACCGCCTGCCGTGAGTTGCCCAGCACCGCCTCGATCGCCGCCTGGTCCAGGAGCGCGTAGGCCGCGCTCTCCTCGAAGCCGCTTCGCCGGTAGAGCGCCACGGTCTGGGCGAAGAGCTCTCTGGCCTGGCCGAGCCGGCCGCCATGAGCCGCCGCCTGCGCCTGCGCCCAGCGCATGTTGCCTTCGTCCGGCCGGCCTTTGAACCAGTCGAGCTCGTGCCGCATCGCCTCGGCGTCGCCCTGCCAGAAGCCGATCACGTAGCGGTCCAGGTGCCGGTCCGACTGGTCGACTTTCTGGCGGAACCCCTCCTCGAGCACCGCCTTGGCTTCTTCGGGTCGGTTCAGCAGCATGTAGCAGAACGCGACGTCCCCGATGGCATATCCGTCTCGCGGTACGAGCTGCAGCTCTTCGCGGGCGAGGGCCAGCGCCTTCTCATACTCACCGAGGGGCCGGTAGATGCCCTGGAGATAGTTGAGCGCCACGGCGTCGCGCGGGTAGGTGCGCGCCCACTGCTCAACGACCTCGCGCTGCTTCGCGAGCTCGCCCGTGACGGACTGGTAGTAGCGTGTCGCGATGTAGAAGCGCTCCCGCTCGCTCACGCGCCCTCGGAGCTCGAAGGCCTTCGTGGTGAACTCGAACGACCGCGCTTCTTCGGAGACATTCGAGTAGAGCGTCCCGAGCTTGGCGTGGGCCATCGCGAAGTTGGGGTCGAGGGCGATTGCCTTCTGCAGGAAGGGAATCGCCTCGAGCTCCCCCTTCGTGCCGCGCAGCTCCTCGCCGGTGCTGAAGGCCTTGAGCGCCTCGAGCGACGACGTCGTGGCGCGCTCGATCGGGGCGTCGAAGGCCTGGATCGAGCCTAGCGACTCCCCGAGCTTCGCGCGCAGGCGGCTCGAGGCCTGGCCGAGCGCGGTCAGGACCTTCTCCTTGCCCTCGGCCTCGACCTGCTCGCTGCCGATCGGATCGCCGGTGCGCGCGTTCACCGCGTCGAGCGTGATCACGTAGTGGCTGCCGAGCGCCGCGATGGACCCCGTCAGCATGGCTTTGATCCCCTCGCGCTGGCATATCTCCCGCCCCAGGGCGCTCGTCACGCGCGCGTCCGCCGGCTGGCCCATCAGGCCCAGCGTCTGGTGGACGCGGTCTTCGGGGAACACGTTGAGGAACGGCGACTGGCCGAGCTGGATCGCCAGCGCCTGCTTGAGCGTGCCGTCGAACACCGGGTCGCCCGCCGTGTTCACGAAGTCGGTGACGAGCACGAAGTCCCGCTCGGTCAGCCCCTGCGCGCGCCTGAGATGAAGGAAGGTCGCGGTGGCAGCGGCGAGCACCAGCACGGCGAGCGTCGTCCACCGCGTACGCGGGGAGCGCGCGGCCTTCGACGCGGACGCGAGCAGCCCGCTGGAGGTCGAGGCCGGAGACGGAGGCGCCGCGCTGATCGCGGGCCCGCTGCCGGAGGCCGGCGCCCCCGCCACGGCGCTCACCGCGGCCGAGCGGCCCGAATCGGTGTCGCGCTTGAGCCGCCGCAGGTCCGCCTCGAGGTCGGCCGCCGTCTGGTAGCGCAGCCGCGCGTCCTTCTCCAGGCTCTTCAGGATGATGCGCTCGAGCTCCGGCGGCAGCTCGGGGTTGAGCCGCAGCGGAGAGTGCGGCGGCCGGTTCAGGATCGCGTCGAACACGAGCGCCGAGGTGGAGCCGGCGAAGGCCTGGCGCCCGGTTGCCATCTCGTAGAGAACGAGTCCGAAGGAGAAGATGTCGCTGCGCGCGTCGAGCTCCCGGCCCTTCGCCTGCTCCGGCGACATGTAGGCGATCGTCCCCACCGTCCCCCCCGGACTCGTGAGCTGCTCCTCGCTCGCGACGGCGGTCGCGAGCGCGGAGTCGGAGCCCGGGGCCTCGGCTCGGGGCGCCACCTGCTTGGCGAGGCCGAAGTCGAGCACCTTCGCCTGGCCGCGGCTGGTGACGAAGATGTTGGCCGGCTTCAGGTCGCGGTGGACGATGCCCTTGGCGTGCGCGGCGTCGAGAGCGTCCGCGATCTGGATGGACAGCTCGAGGATCGTGTCGGTCTCCATCGGGCGCCCGGTGATCACGTGCTTGAGCGTCGCGCCCTCGAGCATCTCCATCACCATGAAGTGCTGTCCCTCGTGCTCGCCGACGTCGTGGACGACACAGATGTTGGGGTGCGCGAGGGCCGAGGCCGCGCGCGCCTCGCGCTGGAAGCGCTCGACGGCGGACGGGTCCTTCGACATCTCGGGCGGCAGGAACTTGAGCGCGACGGCGCGCCCGAGCCGGGTGTCCTCCGCCCTGTAGACGACGCCCATCCCGCCCCCGCCGAGCTTCTCGAGGACGCGATAGTGGGAGACGACCTGTCCGGTCATTCCCGCTCCGGCGCGAAGATCTGGTCGATGCGGAGGGCGACCGCTCGGCCGAGCCGGGTGACGACGCGATAGTGCGAGGGCGTCCTGCCGATCATCCAATAGTTTCCGGGGACTCGTGGTCGTCGCGGGTCCGGCGGCCGGATTCTGGAAGAGCTGGTGCAGATTACGTCCGCGGCCGGCGCACGTCAAACGCGGGCGACCCCGGGGCCGAGGGCTTTCAGGTCGTCGCGACTCACAACGGGACACGTTGGGCGGCCTCCACGTGGAAGCCGCCCTTCCCCACGCGGCTCAACGGAACCCCTCGACCAGCATCAGGTCGGATCCGCTCTGATCCTGTGTCGAGAGAATCCAGCGGCCATCCGGAGAGACGCAGAGGGCAGGCCCCGAGAGATAGGGAGGATACGTGAGTTGTGCCACCTCGGTCGTACGGCCCTGACCGAAGCGCAAGAACCGGACGACCCACCGCACCCCTGAGGAGGTGGGCTCTTGATCGACGAAGTAGATCCCCTCGGCCGTCACGTCCCAGTTGCCCCATGACGAGCGAAGTGACTCGATGACGACCTGCTCGTCTCCACCCTCGACCGATATCCTCCGGATGGCGTTCTCCGGATCCGGGTCGCCCGACCGACTCGCGGCGAAGTAGACGTACTTTCCGTCGATCGACTCGGTCGGCGCGAATCCACCTCGTCGCGTGACCTGACGGGCGCTCCCCGGGCCTTCCCCGTCCGGCGCCACCTTCCACACCTGCATCTGGCCGGTCCGGTTCGAGCTGAAGTAGATCCAGCGTCCGTCCCTCGACCAGCTCGGCGTGACGTCGTCCGACGAGGCCTTGGTGACCCTTCGCGGTGGACCGCCCGAGGCGCTCACGACGTATATGTCCCCGGTGCTGCCCTCGGCTGACGCGTAGACGTCGAAGGCGATGGTCTTTCCGTCCGGGGACCACCGCGGACTACCGGGCCTTCCTTCCCTTCCGAAAGAAGTCAGCCGCAGGAGATTCCCACCCCGGTCGTCGGCCAGCCAGATCTCGAATCCGCCGCTTCGTTCCGAGGCGAACACCACCTGCTTGCCGTCGGGGGAGAACCGGGGGTTACCGTCAATCCGGGTCGACGCGAGGAACCGCGTCTGTGCTCCTCCCGTGCCTCGTCCACGCTCCAGATCGAGTCGCCAGATATCCAGGTCACCCGTCTCCTGTGAATACGCGAGACGGTGCCCTTCTCTCGATGCCGCCACGTCCCCGGCGCTCACACCGCCCCTCAGCAACCGGGCCTGACCCCCGGCAACGGAGGCTCTCCAGAGCAGGGCGGCGGCAGGTCCCCCGCCCAGGGATGGCCTCGGCGCTCCTTCGCCGACGAACGGCTCCGCGGCGAGGACGATCTCCTCTCCGCTGGGGACCCAGTCCAATCGACCACTCATGATGAGGGCGGGTACGAGCTCCCTGGGCTCACCTCCGGCCACTGGAACGAGGTGAACGTGAGTGTAGCCGGCGAGCGTCCGCTTGAAGGCGACGGTTCTGCCGTCCGGGGAGAAAGACGGCAGGTTGTCGCCGAACTCAGCCGAGGAGGGTGGCGAGGTGAGCCGTGCCTTCACGCCGCTCTCGACGTCGAGCAGGAAGATTCCGAAGGGTTCCCCGGGCAAGGATCGATCCGCGATCGCCAGCTTCCGACCGTCGAGAGACCACGCGAGCCCGTGCTCCGCAGTGGCTCCCACCTCGGCCAGCCGCCGCTCCCGTCCGCCTGTGGGCGGGACGAGGCGCACCTCCGAGCCGCCCCCGGCCTTGTCACGGAGAAACGCGATCCGAGTGCCGTCGGGCGACCAGGCCGGGCTCCCGTCCCGCGCCGGGTCGAAGGTCAGCCGGAGCGGTTGCTCCGAGCCGATCACCTTGACGTAGATGTCGACGTTCTTCTGATCCTCACCGTCCCAGGTGAAAGCCACCTGCGAGCCGTCCGGAGAGAACGTGGGCTCCATCTCGCGGCCTGGATAGCTGGTCAGCGGAACCACCTGCAGGGCAGTCTCTCGCGCCGCCGGAGCGTTGGGAGAGGCATGCCAATAGAGGGCAACCGCCGCGACCGCCGCGAAAAGCAGGAGCCCGGCCACGGGTTGCCATCGTTTCAGGCGGCTCGGCGCCGAAGCAGCCGCAGACACGAGCGCCAGCGCCTTCACGAGGCCCGCGGTCGAGTCGTAGCGCTTGCCCGGGTCCTTCGCCAGGCAGCGCTCCACGATCGCCGAGATCTCGGCCGGGATCGCGCCGTTGAGCTTTCCGATGGGCTCGGGCTCGTCCTGGATGATGGCCGCCAGCGTCTGCGGCGCCGTGTCCCTCTCGAAGGCCCGCCTCCCCGTCGCCATCTCGTAGAGGATTGCTCCCAGGGAGAACTGGTCCGATCGGTGGTCGAGGGGCCGACCCGCCGCCTGCTCCGGCGACATGTACGGCACGGTGCCCAGGACCGACCCTTCCCGGGTGATCTCGCTGCTGGCGGCGGAAGCGGGAGGCATCCGTTTGGCGAGCCCGAAGTCCAGGATCTTCACCAGGCCCTCGCTCGTCACCATGAGGTTCGCGGGCTTCAGGTCCCGGTGCACGATTCCCGCGGCGTGCGCCTTCGCGAGGCCGGCCGCGATCTGGGCGGCGAGCGGGAGCATCTCTTTCACGGGGACGGGACCGTCCTTGAGGAACTCCTTGAGCGTCCGGCCCTCCACCAGCTCCATCGCGATGAAGAGGATCCCTTCGTGCTCGCCGATCTCGTGGATGGTGGCGATGTTCGGATGGTTGAGGGCCGCCGCGGCACGAGCCTCTCGCTCGAAGCGCCGGAGCTGATCCGCGTCGCCCGCCACCGCCGCGGGGAGGACCTTGATGGCGACCTCGCGGCCGAGGCGGGTGTCGCGGGCTCGATAGACGTCTCCCATCCCCCCCGCACCGATCAGCTCGAGAACCTCGTAGGGGCCGAGGCGAGTCCCACGGAGGACCGCGTGCTTCTGCGTCGCCGCCTCCGCGACCGGCTCTTCCAGGAGCCGCTTCGCCTCCTCCTCGTAGCCGAGGAGCGACCTCACCTCACGGAGAAGATCCTCATCCCCGCCGCAGGCCTCCCGGACAAAGGCGTCACGCTCGCCCGGCGGGCGCGCGAGCGCCGCGTGGTACAGCTCCTCCGCTCTCTCGAAGTCCCGTGGTCTCATCGCGAGGCCCCCTCGCGGCGGCCCCTGGCGCGGAGGAGCTCCGTCGATTCCTGCGACGGGGCTGGCCGAAAGAGCAGCCGCGCGGTCCGCCCCTCGAGCCGCAGCTCGGCCGTTCCGAGGCGGTGGGAAGCCGTCTCCACGGCCCTCTGGAGGGAGAATGCGACCTCGGTGATCCCCGGCGGCTCCTTCCCGGCGTCGACGAGCCGCACCACGACCGACTCCGGGTCCTCCGCGACGAGGGCCCCGCCCTCCTCGCGTGGCGTCCACCCTGCGGCTCGGAGCTGCGTCGCGAGCGCGTCCCGGCTCTCACGGGAAAGGGCCACCCTCAGGCCGGTCACGTCCCGGAGGAGGGCCGCCTCACGCTTCCCGCCCTGGCCGATCTTCGCCACGTATCGGTCGAGGACATCGCTCCGCTCGACCGACCGCGCACCCGTGAGGGCCGGGTAGAAGCGGGCCAGGAAGTCGCGGTGGTACTCCATGAGCCAGACGCGCAGCCCCGGCACCTCCCGTGCGTACGTCATCTCGAACCACGGGACCTCGTCCGCCTCGGTCTTCCGCGTCACGGGACCGGCCCCGGCCGGGCCGAGGACACGGTCCCAGGCCTGCTTCACCGCGGTGCTCGCCCCCGCCGGCCCCTGGGCGCCGGGCTCGAAGAGCTCGAAGTACGTCCTCCGGCCGTACCAGTAGATCCCCGTGTAGCGTGTGTCGTTGCGCGTCGTGGTCCGCTTCTCGAACGGGGCGAACTCGCCGGTCATGAGGCCGGAGGCCTGCACGGCCGCGTACGTCCCGGCGTCGACGACGACGTAGAAGTGGTTGAGGAAGACGGCCGGGCGAGGGGAGGGATCGATCCGCCGGTTCTGGAGGTAGACGTGCTCGTTGCCCGTCGTCCACGGCTTGAAGGCCAGGTCGACGTCCCCGTCCCCGTCCACGTCGCCGGCCACGGCCTCGTGGCACGGCTTCTCGGCGACCACGTGCTCTTCCCACCGGCCGGCGGAAGGCCGGCCCCCCGGCCCGGCCTCGTTCTCCCAGACGTAGGCCCTCCGCGGCGCTCCCGACGAAAGGGGCCCGCCGCACGAGAACACGTCGAGGTCGCCGTCGCCGTCGAAGTCGGCGACCGCCAGCGAGTGGAAGTCCTGCCCGTCTCCCTCCGCCTTGATCAGGTGGCGCGTCCACTCGCCCCGGCCGTCGTTCTCGAAGAAGGCCACGCGCCCGTCGGGGTTGTCGGCCTCGGCCTGGACGACGTCGTTGTCCCCGTCGCCGTCCAGGTCGCCGACCCAGGTGCGCACGGCCAGGCCGTACTGGTGAGCCTCCCCGAGGTCGAGGTTCAGGTGCGGGCGCCAGGAGAGGCCTCGCCCGTCCCGGTTCTCGTACCAGCCCTGGCCGGTCACCACGTCGCTGTCTCCGTCGCCGTCGAGATCGCCCACCGGCCGCGGCCAGGCGCCCCCATGGACATTGTGCTCGCTCGCCGAGGCGATGGGATGGGCCGACCAGGGCCCCTTCGGGTCCTTCGGGACCGTGTACCAGAAGAGCCCGCTGCGATCCGAGTTGGCGAGGGCGTCCAACGTCCCGTCGCCGTCGATGTCGGCGAAGGCGGTGTCGTGGGAGTAGATCGTCCCCACGTCGTGAGCCGTGAACTCCTCGACCCGCGGACGTCCCGTGCTCAGCAGCAGGCGGCTGCCGGCCAGGAAGTCGACGAACCCGTCCCCGTTCACGTCGTGGGCCGCGCCGCCGACGTCGGTGTGGCCCCGGCCCATGGAGTGCCGTACCCAGTCGTCCGGGCCGCGGTACTCCCACCACCAGACCTCGCCGCCCGTCCGGTCAGCCTGACCGGAGATCCAGTCGAGGTCGCCGTCCCGGTCGACGTCCACGAGCGCGGTCTGGCCCAGCTGGCTGCCGATCGCGTCGATCCGGTGGACGGAGAAGCGGAATCCAGCCGGACTCGTCTCCCCGCCGAACGGGCGCCCCGGGGCGGCTCCGGTCAGGGCCGTGGCGCTCGCGAGAACGGCCAGGAACCTCCGTCCGCGCATGGGGGGTCTCCTCCGCGCGGTACTCTCTCACCCGGCTTCGGCGAAGTCGAGCACGTCCACCTCGACGTCCGGCTCGACCGAGCCCACCTCGGTGACGCGGACCTGCACGTCGGCCACCTCGGCCTCGTCGCCCACCCCGGGTCACAGCGCCAGGAGCGCCTCCCGCGAGACCTCGAGGGTGAAGGCGAGGTCGTCGTCGGTGTGGGCGGCGCTGATCGATCCCTGCTTGCAGGGGAGGGGAAAGTGGAAGACCCGGCGGTCCAGGAGGGCGCGGCGGTAGCGGCGGTCGAGGTCGAAGTCGTGGTGGGCGGCGAGGTCGTGCCAGTCCACGGGGACGTGGTCCATGAAGTAGACGCAGAAGGCGGAGCCGAGGCGGCTGACGACGGCGTTCATGCCGCGCTCCGCGAACAGGGCCTCGAGACCGCTTTGGAGAGTCGAGCCCTTCTTCTCCAGGTCGCGATGGACCGCGCCGCCCTTGTCCCGTAGCCGGTCGATGGTGGCGACGGCCGCGGCGGTCGGCACGGGATGGGCGTTGTAAGTGCCGGCAATCAGCACCCGGCGCGCCGGATCGGGGCTGTCGAAGAGATCCATCACGTCGGCGCGGCCCCCGATGACGCCGAGCGGGTAGCCGTTGGCGACGGCCTTGCCGAAGACCGAGAGGTCCGGCCGGACGCCGCACAGCGACTGATAGCCTCCGAGCGCGGCCCGGAAGCCCGTCTTCACCTCGTCGAAGACGAGGAGCGTCCCGTGGCGGTCGCAGATTCCCCGAAGGGCAGCGAGGTATCCCGGCCGCGGCGGGACGACCCCGATGTTCTGCAGGACCGGCTCGAGGAGGACGCACGCGACGGGTTGTCGCGAGAGCACCCAGTCCACCGAAGCCTCGTCGTTGAAGTTCACCACGTGGAGGAGCCGCCGCGTGGCCTCGGGGATCCCGGCCGAGCTCGGCAGGAACGGGTACTCGCCGAGGCTCGTCCTCGGGCCCGTGTCCTCGAGCCCGGGCATGACCTGCCGAGCGACGTCGTTGTGCCAGCCGTTGTAGCCGCCGAGCATGAGGACGACGTGCTCGCGGCCGGTGAACGCGCGGCTCAGCCGGATCGCATGGGCGGTGGCCTCGCTGCCCGTGTTCGCAATCTGCACGCGCTCGAGCGACGGCACGCAGGCCCGCAGGCGCTCGGCGAGGTCGATCTCCCACCGGGTCGTCCCGCAGCCCATGAGCGAGGCGCCGGCGTGGAGCGCGTCCTCGACCGCGGCGTTCACGCCGGGATCGTTGTGGCCGAGGACGTGAGGGGCGAAGGCGGCGTGGTAGTCGACGTACTCGTTGCCGTCGGCGTCCCAGAGGCGGCTGCCCCGTGCGCGCACGAAGCTGACGGGCGGGTCCGTCCGGCGGTTGAGGGAGACGACGCCCCCCGCGATCGAGACCTTGCCTCGAAAGGCGAGCGCCTCGGACTCGGGGCGGTGGTCGATGAGCCTCGTCGGCATTATTCCCCCTATGACCTGCCCACGACGGGCAGCACGAACCGTCGCGCCGCGGCGTCCCGAGGGCGCAGGAAGTCGAGG
This sequence comes from uncultured Acidobacteriota bacterium, assembly GCA_963697835.1. Taxonomy (GTDB): domain Bacteria; phylum Acidobacteriota; class Vicinamibacteria; order Fen-336; family Fen-336; genus DATBSL01. The sequence continues at coordinate 692,998 of CAVOPG010000008.1, forward strand.
TCGCAGCCCTCGTCGGCCTGCAGGACGGTGTCGAGATAGAGGCGCGGCCAGCCGCGGCGGTGCGGCGACTCCGGCGCGCGCCAAGACTGGCGGCGTGCGGCGAGCTCCGCCTCGTCCACCCGGAGGTCGATGCGCCGGGCGGACACGTCGAGGGAGATGGAGTCACCCGTGCGCACGAGGGCCAGGGGGCCTCCGGCGGCCGCCTCCGGGGCCACGTGGAGGACGACGGTTCCGAAGCCCGTGCCGCTCATGCGCGCGTCCGACACGCGGACCATGTCGGTCACGCCGGCCCTCTGCAGCGCCTTCGGGATCGGCACCTGGGCCCACTCCGGCATTCCGGGGCCCCCTCGCGGCCCTGCGTTGCGCAGGACGAGGACGGCGTCCCTTCGCACGCCGAGCGAGGGATCGTCGATGCGGGCGAGCATGTCGGCGTAGGAATCGAAGACGAGGGCCGGCCCTTCGTGCCGCAGGAGCGCAGGCGTCGCCGCCGCGACCTTGAGGACCGCTCCCGCGGGAGCCAGGCTGCCCCGCAGCACCGCCAGGGTGGGGGCCGGGGCGACGGGGCGCTCGAAGCGGCGGATCGTGCCGTCGGGCGGATCCTCTACCGACGCGAGCTCCTCGCGCCATGGCCGGCCCGACATGGTCATCGCGTCGACGTCGAGCCTCGTCTCGAGGCGCTTCAGGAGGGCGGGCATCCCGCCGGCTCGCTCGAAGTCGTCGATCAGGCCAGACCCCGCTGGCTTCACGTCGACGAGGCAGGGGATCTCGCGCGAGAGCGCGTCGAAGCGGTCGAGGGTGAGGTCGACTCCCGCCCGTCCCGCGATGGCGAGCAGGTGGAGGATCGCGTTGGTGGAGCCGCCCATGGCCAGAAGGGCGCGAATGGCGTTGTCGAAGGCCGAGGAAGTCAGGAGGCGGGAGGGACGCAGGTCCTCGCCCACCATCGCCACGATCCGCTCCCCGGCCGCCCGGGCTTCGGCGTCTCGCTCGGTGCTCGCCGCCTTTCGGGTGCCGCTGCCGGCGGGCATGAGACCGAGCGCCTCCGCCATCCCCGCCATGGTGGAGGCGGTTCCCATCACGTTGCAGGCGCCGGGCCCGCAGGCGAGGGCTTTCTCGACCCCGCGGAAGTCGTCCTCGGACAGCCGGCCCGCCCGCACCTCGTCCCAGAGCCGCCACAGGTCGGTGCCGCTGCCGAGGCGCTCGCCGCGCCACTCGCCGGCGGGCCGCGGTCCGGCGTTGAGCTGGAGCGCCGGCAGGTCGGCGCTGGCCGCCGCCATGAGCTGGGCGGGGATCGTCTTGTCGCACCCGCCGAGCAGCACGACGCCGTCGATGGGGTAGCCGCGGAGCGTCTCCTCGACCTCGATCGCCAGCAGGTTGCGGTACATCATGGCCGAGGGCTTCAGGAGGTCCTCGCCGAGGCCCATCACCGGAAACTCGAGGGGGATCCCGCCGGCGCGCCGCACTCCCGTCTTCACGCCGTCGGCGATCCTCCGCAGCCCCACGTCGCACGGGCTGAGCTCGGACCAGGCGCTGGCGATGCCGATGACCGGCTCACCATGGTAAGCGTCCATGTCCAGGCCCAGCATCCGCAGCGCTCCCCGGTGCTGGAAGCCGAGCTCGTCCCGGCCCCGGAGCCATTCGTGGGAGCGCAGCCTCACGGCTCTGGCCCCAGGCGGGTGAGGAGCTCCCGGCCCGGCTTCTGGCCGGCGAGCTGCCCGCCGTCGATCACGAAGACCTGTCCAGTGATCCAGCTCGCCTCGTCGCTCGCCAGGAAGAGGAAGAGCCCCGTGACGTCCTCGACCGTTCCCGGGCGTCCCATCGGGATGTAGCGCTCCACGAAGTCGCGGACGAACTCGGGGCTGTCGATCTCCTTCGACATCGGGGTCTGCAGGTAACCGGGGGCCACCGCGTTCACCCGCACGCCCACGTGGGCCAGCTCGAGCGCCATCGTCCGCGTCAGCATCACGACCCCGCCCTTGCTGGCGTTGTAGTGCGCGTATCCGCTCTCGCCGTCGAGCCCGTTCTTGCTCGCCATGTTGAGGACGACGCCCCGTCGCCTTCGCGCCATGCCCCGGCAGACGGCCTGGTCGACGTGGAACATGCCGGTCAGGTTGACGTCGAGGATGCGCTTCCAGCTCTCCTCCGTGATGTCGAGAAAGCCGCACTCCTCGGCGATCCCCGCGTTGCTCACGAGCACGTCGAGGGGAGCCATCGCCTCCGCGGACTCGACGGCCGCGCGGACCTGGCCGCGGTCGGAAACGTCGACGAGCGCCACCGCCACACCGCTCGCCCCCGCGGCGGTCACCGCGTCCTTGGCGGCCTTCAGGTTCGCGGAGTGGACGTCGAAGAGAGCGAGCCGCGCCCCCTCGCGAGCGAAGGCCTCGGCGACGGCGAGGCCGATGCCCCGCGCCGCCCCGGTGACGAGAACGTGTCGTCCCTCGAACCGCCTCATCGTGTGTCCTCCAGTCCCCGCGCGCGTCGCGCCACGATCTGCTCTTCGTAGACGGTGATGAGGAGCGTGCTCGCCAGCACGAGCACGCCTCCCGCGACCATGGGCAGGGTGAGCCGCTCGCCCAACACCAGCCAGGCGATGACGAGCCCGAAGAACGGGATCAGGTAGTTGCTGAGCGCGGCCTGGGTGGCGTCGAGCCGCGACAGCACGTTCAAGAACAGGACCATCGAGAGCCCGTACTGGAAGACGGCGAGGAGGAGGAGCCCCACCCACGCCTTCGCCCCGAAACCGGGCATGGCGGCGAAGCCCGCCGGCTCGAGCGCGACCGCCAGGGGCAGCAGCGTCGCCACCACCGCGTAGTAGCTGTAGACCAGGACCTCGAGGGGAGTGTATCTCGTGAGGAGGCGCTTGCTGTAGACGTTGTAGAAGGCGCTGCCGCCGATGCCCCCCATGACGAGCAGGTTCCCGAGGAGGAACCGGCGGTCGGCGAAGTCGAGGGCGCGCCAGTCGACGCCCGAGCACTGGACGACGCCGAGGATCGCGAAGACGAAGCTCGCCCAGCGGACCGCGGTCATGCGCTCGCCGAGGATCAGGAAGGCCATGAGCGCGGTGGCCACCGGCAGGGTGAGGGCGAGAAGGGCGGCGTTGGACGCGGGGGCGATGCCGACACCCCACGTGACGAGGAGCTGGGCGGCCACCTGGCCGCACACCCCGACGAGGACGAACTGCGCGACGTCACGACCCGGCGGGCGATCCGTCCTTCCCCGGGTGCGTTGCTCGCGACGGACGATGGGCACGAGGAAGAGGGTGGCGAGGGTCATGGGCACGAACGTGGCGAAGACCGGCCCCATCCGCTCCTGCACCAGCTTGGCGAGGACGAACTGGCTCGCCCAGATCAGGTTGCAGGCGAGGAGGAGCGCCCAGTCCACGAGCCGTGCCGCCGTCCGGGGCATTCGCTTTCCCTTGCCGAAGGGCAGACTATAACGTTAAAATCCGCGGCGTCAAGGCCGAGCATGCCGACCCTCAAGGACGTCGCGCGGCTCACGCGGGTCTCCGTCCAGACCGTCTCGAACGTCGTCAACGAGCGGGACGTCGTCCACCCGGAGACGCGGCGCCGCGTGCTCGCCGCGGTCGACCGTCTCGGCTACCGGCCCAACCTCGCCGCGCGCGGGCTGCGCCGGCGGCGCGCCTCCGCCCTGGGGTTTCTCGTCGTGGACCCGTCGCCCCGCTATCTCGCGGACCCGTTTCACGGCGAGGTGTTGACGGGGCTCGCCGACGTCGCCCGCGACCGGGGCTACGGGCTCGTGATCCAGGGCTCGCGTCCCGGGTCGCCGGACGACGGCTCGCCCGCCGACCCTTTTCGGCAAGCCCGGATCGACGGCGCGGTGGTGACCCTGGGCGGGACCGCGGCCGAGCGGCGGCGGCACCTCGCGGCGGTGCGGCGGGCCGGCGGGCCGTTCGTGCTCCTCGAGCAGCCGGTCGGCGAGAGAGACGACGCGGCTTGCGTCCTCGGCCGCAACCGCAGCGGCGCCGCCGCGGCGGTGCGCCACCTGCTGGAGGCGGGGCATCGCCACATCGGCTTCGTGATCCCGAGCCTGGCCTGGCCGGCGGTCGAGGAGCGCGTTCGTGGCTTCCGCGATGCTCTTCGGTCCTTGGGCGGACGGGCGACGGGGCAGGTGCGGCCGTGCGGACCGGAGACGAGGGACGCCGCGCGGGCGGCCACCGAGCGGCTGCTGCGCGAGCACCCGGAGACGACGGCGGTGATGGCCGCGAACGACCTGCTCGCGCTGGGTGTCCTGGAGGGCGGGCGGCGGGCGGGACGGCGCTGCCCGGCCGACCTGGCGGTGGTGGGGTTCGACGACTTCGACCTCGCGCAGTGGGCCGATCCACCGCTGACCACGGTGCGGCTGCCCGGATACGACATGGGCGCCCGGGCGGGCGAGCTGCTGATCGCGCGGCTCGAGACCGGCCGTTTTCCCGAGCGTCGTGTCGAGCTGGCGACGGAGCTCGTCCGGCGCGCCTCGAGCTAGAAACAGGGCGGAGGGAGGTCATGATGCGGAGGAGGATCCGAAGAGCGGTGATCGGAGGAATGGCGCTCGCCCTCGCTGGCGTTGGAGGGCTCACGCGCCCCGACGGCACGGTCCGAGCCGGGTCGGCTCCACCCTCCGAGAGTCCGACCCTGGTCGGTCATGCCGTCGTCCTCGACGGCAGCGGGAAGCTCCTGTCCTGGGTGGAGCCTCAGGACCAGGCGTACGGCACGGTCGTCCGCCTCGCCTGGGAGAGGCTCCTGACGGGGTTCCCGATCGAGGAGAACGGCCTTCCGACGTGGCTCACCTACTGCTGCTTCGACGGCGAGACGTTGCGCGGGCGGGGCCTGGCCCCACAACCCGGCCTGCGTCTACGCCGGCCTCGTCCAGGGCGCCGCCACGTACCACGCCTTCTCGGGAGACCGTCGAGTCATCGATCTGGTGCGGCGAGCCCTCGACTACCAGCTCGCGAACGGCACGACTCCGGCCGACCCTTCGTGGGCGTGGCCCGCGGTGCCCTATGCCAGCTCGGACCACGGGGCCGTGCGCTACCGGGGCGCGCACGATTTCTCGTACGCCGAGAAGGACGACCCCCGGCCGCGGCTCGGGCGGGGAGACGGCTACGGGGTCATCGAGCCGGACAAGGTCGGCGAGCTCGGCATCGGATACCTCACCGCCTGGAAGCTGACCGAGGACCTGCGCTACCGCGACGCCGCGCTCGCCTGCGCCCGGGCCCTCGCCCGACACGTGCGCGCGGGCGACGCCGAGCGCTCGCCCTGGCCGTTCCGGGTGGTGGCGGAGACGGGGGTCGTTCGCGAGGAGTACTGCGCGAGCATGGCGCCGACGCTCCGACTGCTGGACGAGCTCGCGCGCCTCGGGATCGGCGACGTCGCGGAGTGGCGGCGAGCCCGGCAGGTCGCCTGGGAGCTGGCTTCTGGCCTACCCGTTCCGGAACGACGTGTGGGCGAACTACTTCGAGGACGTCTTCTGGCTGCCGAAGCCCACCAACCTGAACCAGTACGACGCGGGCGAGACGGCCCGCTACCTCCTCGAGAACACGGAGAGGGACCCCGCCTCGCAAGATCACGCCCGCCACCTCCTGGACTGGATCGAGCGCAACTTCACCGGGAACACCGAGAAGGAGGCCGGCGTGCAGTGGGGGGCGCTGACGGTGTCCGAGCAGGTCGAGTACATGTACAAGATGGGCAGCCACACGTCGCGCTTCGCCTCGGTGCAGGCGCTCCTCCACGAGAAGACGGGCGATGCGGCCGCCCGGGAGAAGGCGTTCCGCTCGTTCAACTGGGCGAGCTACATGTGCGACCGCCGCGGTGTCGTGCGCGTGGGACCGGTCGAGCAGTCGCACTGGTTCAGCGACGGCTACGGCGACTACATCCGCCACTTCATGGCCGGGATGGGCGCGGTGCCGGAGTGGGCTCCGCCGGGACAGGACCACCTCGTGCGGTCGTCGTCGGTCGTGACCGAGGTGGCTTACGAGCCCCGAGCCGTCCGCTATCGGACGTTCGACGCCTCGGGGGAGGAGGTGCTGCGATTGGCGTTCGAGCCGAAGACCGTCACCGGCGACGGCACGGCACTCGTGCGAGGGACCGGCGCGCCGGGGTGGAGCTTCGATCCGAAGACCGGAGTGCTCCGGGTACGGCGCTCGAGCGCGCGGGGGGTCACGATCGCCGGCGTTGCGTCTCCGGCATCGACGAAACGAGTGCGATGAGCGGGATTGGAGATCCGAGATGAAGAATCGTGGTCCCGTGTGGCTGCTGGCACTGTGCGCCTCGGGCGCGGCGTGGGGTTCGGAGGCTCCCGGTCCGCGCAACGTGATCCGGCAGGAGAACGAGAGGCCGGGAACGACGGATTGGATGCTGACCAGGACCGCCAAGGGCCCGAAGGCGCCGCTCTACGCCCCGGCAGGCGAGCCGTACGACAAGGGGTGGCGTCGGCGGAAGGAAGTGGAGGGTTACTGCTCCCACACCAGCATTCGGGCGGGAGAGAGGCTCGCGGCGTACGTGAGCACGGATCCTCCCGCCCAGTACACGGTCGCCATCTACCGCATGGGCTACTACGGGGGAAAGGGCGCCCGCTTGATGCGCTCGATGGGGCCGTTCCCGGGAGAGGCGCAGCCCACGCCTGAGGATGGCCCGCGCAACGTGCGGGAAAGCAACTGGCGTGAGGGCTTCTCTCTCGAGATCCCACGCGACTGGTTGAGCGGCGTCTACCTCGGGAAGCTCAGCACCCTGGAGACGGGCGGGGAGTCCTACGTCGTCTTCATCGTGCGCGACTCTCGCCGGGCCGATCTCGTGTTCCAGTCCTCGGACCTGACCTGGCTGGCCTACGACCGATGGCCCGGCTGGCGGTCGCTCTACGACCACGGAACGGAACCCTGGGGCGCGACGGCGAAGAGGCCCGGGAACGACGTGAGCTTCGATCGGCCGTATGCGATGTACTGGAACGGCTTCCCGGCCGGCTTCGAGCCGCTCACGAACGGCTCCGGGGAGTTCCTGCTCGTCGAGCATCCGCTTTCGTTCTGGCTGGAGAAGGAGGGGTACGACGTCACGTACATCTCGAACGTGGACACGCACGCCGACGGCGAGGGCTTGCTTCGAGGCAGAGTCTTCCTCTCGGTCGGTCACGACGAGTACTGGACGGCCGAGATGCTCGCGAACGTCACGAAGGCGCGCGACGCGGGGGTGAGCCTCGCCTTCCTCTCCGGCAACGCCGTCTCCGGTGTCGTCTCGCTGCAACCGAGCACGGACGGGCGGCCCAATCGTGTCATGCGGAGGATCGGCGGCTTCGAAGGGGAGGAGCGGCTCATGGGGGCGAAGTCGTACGGCGTCGGGTTCGCCGACTGGACCTGCGCCAGGCCCGACCACTGGGCGTTCGAGGGAACCGGCATGAAGAAGGGCGACCGGGTGGCCCAGCTCGTCGGCTGGGAGTACCACGGCCCTCCTCTCGCGGACCATCCGGGCCTCGAGGTGCTGTCGAGCGGGCCGGTCTTCGGCTGGAACGGCGAAGCTCAGGACGGCACCTACGCGACGACCCTCTATCCGTGGAAGAAGGGCAACCTGGTGTTCAACGCCGCCACCTGCTGGTGGAACATGGTGCTTTCGAAGCCGCCGGGCTTCATGAACCCGCCGCGCCGGTACTTCCTGGAGGACGACCCGCGCATCCAGCGCGTCACGAAGAACGTGCTCGACCGGATGCTCGCGGTGAGCCCGATCGACTGATCCGCCGAGAGGTGAGAATGCCATGCGAAAGCTGATTGCAGTGTGCGGCCTGGCGGTCGGTGTCCTGGGCGTCGCCTCCCCGGACTCCTCGCATGCGGGAGAGGATCCGGCGCCGAAGTGCTGGCGGTACGAGCGCATGCGTCCTCTCGACCTTTCCGAGGCGGTGAAGGAACGGCCCATCGCCTGGCTGGTGGTCAGTCCACTCGAATGGCATGGCGAGGCGCTGTCGTTCGGCTGCGATCCCCACGTCGCCCAGACGGTCACGGACCTGGCCTGGGAGAAGACGGGCGGGGTTCGGATCCCCACGATGTACCTGGGCGTCGAGACGGACTACGAGGTGTGGGAAGGGAACGCGCGTGTCGACTACTGGGGGATGGAGCTCGGGACCCGGGAGCGGAACCCGGGCTCCTTGTACCTGCGCCCGCTCACGCTCGAGCTGGTGCTGCGGGACTACCTCTACTTCCTCCAGCGCGAGGGGTTCAAGCTGTGCGTGATCGTGAGCGGCCACGGCGCCGAAGACCACCTTGCCGTCATCAGGGACGTCTGCAGCAAGTACGACACGGCGCCGATGAGAGCGGTCCTGTGGTACGCGTGGGGAGCCGGCGAGCCTCCCGCGGAGCTGCGCTTCGACGGAGCGGGCCAGCACGCGGACTTCGACGAGGCGAGCGTGCTGGGCGGCGCGGATCCGGCCATGGTCGACCGGAGCCGGTTCGGCGTCGTCGGGCGGGACAGAAAGGTCCAGCTCCTGCGCGAGAACGAGGGCAAGATCGATTTCGCCAAGGGCCGGAGGATCATCGAGTACAGGGCGGCGCAGCTCGAGAAGGCCGTGAAGGGCCTGGCGAAGGAGCTGGGGATCGGGAATCCGTAGGAATCGTGGGGGGCTCCGCCCCCCACACCCCCGGTGCGTCCCCCCACACGCCCGGTGCACCTATCGCGGCAGGAGGTTGCCCTCCAACGCAACCCGTCCCCGCAGATCCTCACTGGCGTAGATCACGGGCACGCGCGACGCGGAGAAGTCGTTGCCGACGAGGTGGATCGCGCGGCTGCTGCCGCCTAGTTGGAGGAAGCGTCCGCCGAGCGCCCGGCAGCCGCGGAGGAGAGCCCCGTCGACGTCCTCCATCAGGACGGCCGGCGCGTCGGGCGCCGTTGGCGCCGACCGCCCGACGAAGCCCGACAGCTCGACGTCGCGAGCCTTCCGGATGACGAGGGCGCTCTGCCATCGCGGCTCGGGGTCGTCCTCCGCCCAGCGCACCTCGAGGTCGCGGATCCGCAGCCGCAGCACGTCCTCGGCCACGAGCCCATGCGTGGCGCGCTTGTCGGGCGTCGATTCCCTCGTCATGAAGAGCTGGATGCCGGAGAGCGTGACGTTCTCGATCGGTCTCTCGGGCGTGCCCGAGGATCCGCGCGGTCCCCTGGGCGTGCGCCACGACGTCCCGGACCACGACGTTGCGAACCGCGCCCAGGCGCGACTCGGGGGTCCTCTTCTTGAGCACGAGGTAGAAGGGCTCGGCGCTGCCCCACCAGTTCCAGTGGCGGCGGCCGAGGTCCATGGTCACGTTGGCGACCAGCACGTCCTCGACCGTCGCCCCGTCCTGGACGTTGATGCCGAAGCCCTTGTTCGAGCGGCGGACGACCGAGTCGCTGAAGACGACGTGGCGGACGTCCGCGAAGGTCTCGGTGCCGATCATGAAGGCGGTGGAAGAGGTCGACAGCACGCAGTTCGTCACCACCACGTTCTCGGTCGGGATGCGACTCGCCCTGGCCGTCCCAGCGCCACTTCCCGGTCTTGAGCACGATCGCGTCGTCCGCCGTCTCGATGCGGCAGTCCGAGATGCGCACGTTGCGCGAGCCGTCGATGTCGATTCCGTCGGAGTTGGCGGCCCGCTCGAGGTCGGATTCGATGGTCACGCCGCGGAAGACGACCCCGTCGCAGCCCCAGAGCCGCACGTTCCAGAGCGTCGAGCCGACGAGGGTGACGTCCTCGACGAGAACGTCCTGACAGCGCTTGAAGACGAACGTCATCGCCTGCAGCCCGCGCCGCAGCCAGCGGCGCATGTCGACCCCGGCCTCCCGCGCGAGCCGCTCTTCCTCGAGGATCTCGGTGTCCTGCTCCTCGGGCGGACCCCACTCGTAGCGAGCCTGGCCGTCGAAGCGGCCGCGCCCGCGAATGGCGATGTTCCTGGCCCCGTCGGCGAAGACGAGGGCGCGCTCGCTCGGGAAGTCGGCCTTGTCCTGGCTGAGGTAGAAGACGGCGCCCGCTTCGAGCCACAGCGTGACGTTGTCCTTGAGGACGATCGTGCCCGTCGTGTACTCGCCGGGCGGGACGACGACCGTGCCTCCGCCCCTCGCGTGGCAGGCGTCGATGGCCTTCTGCACCGGTGCCGTGGCGTTCTGGGCGCGGGCCCCGGTCGCTCCGTGGTCCCGGACGCTGCAAACGCCGGCGAGCGGCGCCGGGGTTGCCGGCGCGGGCTGGGCCGCGGCTCCCGTCGGGCTCACGAGGACGCAGAAGAAGAGGGCCGTCACTCCCGTTCTGATGGGCACGGAACCTCCCGCCGGCACGTGCGGACGCCTCGATTCTATGCGGTAGCCGCTACCACGCGGGAGCGCGGACCGGCGTCGACTCGAAGGTCAGCGTCGCGGGTCGGAGCCCGAAGGCCCGGGCGGTCACCGTGATCCTGCCCGGCCGGCGCGCGCGCCCCACGAGCGCCGAGGCAACCCCAGCTGGCCCATCGAATCGGCCTCGAAGCCGGAGTCGGAATCCGTGTCACCACCGCCGGTGCTCCGCTCGCGGTCAGCGAGGAGGCCAGACGCAACCTGTTGATGCTCGTGCGCGAGGCGCTCCAGAACGCCATCCGTCACGGCGCCCCGAGGAACCTCTCGGTGGTCTTGCGCTTCGCGCGCCGGCGGCTGCAGGTGGATGTCGAGGACGACGGGCGCGGCTTCGACTCGTCCGGCGATCAGCCGGGGGACACCTACCACTACGGCCTCATCGGCATGCGGGAGCGGGTCGAGACAGCTGGCGGCCAGTTCCAGATCGCCAGCTCCCCCGGCAAGGGCACGACGGTGCGCTTCACGATTCCGGCCGCGGGGCCGACCGAGGAGCGGGGTGCGACCCGAGCATGAGCGGCGCCCTTGGGGGAAGGCTCTTCGTCCGTGCGGTCGGGCTCCTGGGCCTGGCGGCGGCAGCCATCGGGGCACTCTCGCTCTCGGGTCAGGCCGCCGTCGATCCCCAGCCAGTCTTCGTCGACGTGACCGAAGCCGCCGGGCTGCGCTGGGGCATCCGGCAGCTCGCCCTCCGAGGGTGGAACGTCGTGGAGACGATGGGGGGCGGGGGCGGGTTCGTGGAGGGGCAGGGGAAGGCCTTCTGACCCCCCTGCCGGACGAGCCGCCGGAACCGCATGCCGCCGCCGGACACTCAGGAGGCTTGGGGCAGCCAGACCGTCACCACCCCGCCGCCCTCGGGGTGATTGGCCGCCCAGGCACAGCCGGAGTGCTGCTCCACGATGCGCTGCACGATGGACAGGCCGAGACCCGTCCCGCCGCGGCGGCGGGTGAAGAACGGCTCGAACACGTGCGGCAGGTCGGCGGAGTCGAAGCCTGGCCCACAATCCCGAACGGAGCAGCTCACCCCGAGTTGGCCGTCACGTGTCTCCCGCTGCAAGGCGACGAGCACCCGGCCGCCGCGCGGGGTGTGCTCCACCGCGTTCTGCACGAGGTTCTGGAACACCTGATGCAGCCGCGGCCTGTCCATGCGGATCGGCATCGCGTCCGGTTCGGGCTCGATCTGCAGCGTGACCCCGGCCCGTGCGCCGAGGGACGCGCACGACGCGAGCGCATCGGCGAGGACCGCCGGGAGGGACTCCCTCACGAGCTCGCCGGCGATCGGTCTGCCGTAGTCGAGCAGCTCCGTCATCAGGTTCCCCAGGCGCGCCACCTGCTCGCGCATGTTCTCCACGAAGGGTGCGGCCGCGGCATCGCCGCCGACTCGCGCGGCAAAGGCGTCCAGGGTGGAGGAGATGCCGAAGAGCGGGTTGCGCACCTCGTGGGCGACCCCGGCCACGAGCGTCCCCATCACCGAAAGGGCCTCCTTTCGCTGCAGGGCCTCCTGCAGCCGCACCGCGGACTCGCGCTCCTCTTCGAGCAGCCACGCCACCATCCCGATGCCCGAGAACATGCTCATAAGCAGCTCGGCCTCGATCAGGTGGTCGGCCCTGGGCAGGGTCAGCGCGGCCGTGGTGCCGCTGACGTTCATGACCGCGACTCCGGTGAAGAAGGCGTTCTCGATCGCCAGGCCCAGGAACGAGATCCCGAGGACGCGCGTGCCGAAGATCGGGCGACGGCGCCAGGCCCGCAGCAGCCACACGCTGGCCGCGAGCTGCGCCGCCGCCGTCAGCATCGTGCGCACGCCCGACCGGAGGAGCGGACCCCAGGCGGGTACGGCGGCCGACGCCAGGGTAGTGCCCACTCCGACGAAAGCGAGGAGCCCCAGGAGCCGCCAGCGAAACCGGGCCGTATCCCGGTCGTTCCAGCGGGCCCAGGTCCCGGTGAGCACCAGCGCCGGCCCCCAGTAGGCGAGCACGACGGCCACGACGAGCACCGACCAGCGCCACGGGGTCAGCGGGCGCGCCGACCCGACCGTGATCGACGCGACGAGCCCGGCGGCCAGCGCCCACATTCCAAAGGACCACTCCGGCACGCCCAACCGAGGCCGTCTCCGCTGGAACCAGCCGAGGATCAACGCGAGAACCGCCGCCCCGCACGCCTCGAGGACGAACCCGGCAATCGGGATGGCAGGCATCATCCGCTCCGCGCGGGGATTCTAGTCGGACCGAGGCCGTCCGGCGAGCGCTCCCTCGTTACCGACGAGCGACCCAGGTGCTCGCGATCAGAGCGGCGGCGGAGCCTGGAGCGGATGATCGGTTGAGCCACGGCACCAGCGCGAGGATTGCCGCCGCTACGGACGAATGCCCCTCAGCCCCCGATCCGGGACCTCAGCCACTTGAGCGGGACGAACATGGACACCCGCTCCTGGTAGCGGGCGTAGGTGTCGCCGAACTCGTGGACGAGCTTCCGCTCCTCGAGGAGCGTTCCTACGACGATGTAGACGGTGAGGACGCCGTTGACCACGAGGCGCGCCGCATCCAGGTCCTGCGCCCAGAGGAGCAATACGACCGCGGTGTACCAGGGATGTCGGACGAGACCGAGGACGCCGCTCGAGTCGATTCCACCCCCGCTCGCCAGACCCCCGGAGGTCGTCCCCCGGAGCTGGCTGATCCCGATGAACTGCCTCAGGCTGTAGTGCCTCCCGCCGGCGAAGAAGAGCAGGGCGCTGCCGGCGAGGAGGGCCCATCGGGCGGCCAGGAGAACGCCCTCCCAACGGAAGAACGGCTCTCCCCCGAGGGATCGCGAGTACGACAGCCACCGCAATGAACGTGGCGATCGCCACGGCATTGAAGAAGAGCCGGTAGAACCGGAAGGAGTCGCCCAGCCTGCTCTTCAGGAAGGTGGTCACGGTCTCCGAGATCATCGCGCTGTGGGCGGCGCAGAACGTCGTCCAGGCGACGGCCAGCAGGAGGAGCTTCAAGGGGTCAGGCGCAGGGCCTCGAGCCGGGCCACGTGGCCGTCCTGAGTCTCGGGCCCGTCGTAGTCGAGGAGCTCGAAGGTCTGCTCGAAGCTCGTCGAGGCTCCGGGGGCGAGCGTCTCGTAGGGGCCGTGCATCTCCAGCTCGAGGATGTTCTCGCCCTTCGCGGCGCCGCGGTAGATCTCGATGAACGCCTGATCGCCGTGGAGCTTCGCTCTCGGCACGACGGGAGCACGGATCAGGAGGAGCTGCTTGCCGATGAAAAAAGCGATGATCCCGCGGGCGGGGCGCACGAACGCCTTCGCCCAGAGCTTCTTGCGACCCGACTCCGGCTTGCGGCCGGGCGCGAAGGTGAGCCAGCCCCCGCGCACCTCGCTCGGGTAGGCGCCCGCGTCCCCGTCGTCGGGCCGCGGGCCTTCCATGCGGAGCAACTGCAGGGCGTCGAGGTCCACGTACGGGTGGCCCTCGGGCCGGACGCGCGTGTTCGGCCACAGGTCCCACGACACCGGTGTCGCGCGGCCGTTCGCGGCGGTCGTCTTCATGCGAACCGTGCGCTCGCCCGTGATCTCGTACTCGTGCTCGAACGAGAGGCCGGTCACCGGGCTCGTCCCGCCCTTCAGCCTCAGGAGCGTCGGCGTCCTCTCCACGACCTCGAACCGGCCGGTCTCGTTGAAGGGGTCGGGCGGCCACGGTGCCCGCGCCTTCTTCAGGTCCGGCCGCAGGTCCTGCTGCGACCAGAACCCGGCTTGCGGCCCGACCCACACGATCCGGCCGTTCCACGGCTGGAAGGGCGTGCCGAGCTGCGGGAGCGGGTAGGGCGGTTTCCAGCGCCTGGGGTCCGAGTCGAGGACGTTCTCGCCCCCCGCCGTCCTCAGCGAAACCACGCGGCCGCCGAGCGGCGGCACGACGCCGACCACGACCGTCCCGTTCGTGAGCTCGATCAGCTCCATGCCCGCTCCGCCCTTCTCCTCGCCCCGGGCTGCCGTGGCCAGGACGAAGCCGGCCAGCACCCCTGTCACGATCCCGGCCCGCTTGTTGTCTCTCATCCCCACGGTCCTCTCCCGGTGGCGCTGCGACCAGACCGAACGCCCGCAGTCTAACGCTGCCCCGCGCCGACCGGCGCCGACCGCCCGCGGTCGGAGCTCGCCGCCCCTTGCGGCGGGTACTCCCCTCGTTGGATGATCCGGGCGGTTTCAGGGAGGATCCCGTGGTGGGCTCGAAACGCAGGATGGAAACGCGAAGACTCCTCGTCCCGGCCCTGGTCGCCCTGGCCGTCACCCAGGCGCTGCCGCCGAGACCTACCGAAGCGGCCCAGGCACCGGCCGCGGCGCCATACGCGATCACGGCGGTGGACACCGCGCACGGCGATCGGGAGTTCCACCTGCTCTGGCCCGACGGGGCGCCGGGAGCCGTGGGCACCGAGCCGGTGGACAAGCCGAAGATCACCGTCTACCGCGCTCCCGCCGACCGGGCGAGCGGCGCGGCCGTCGTCGTCTGCCCGGGCGGCGGCTACCGGGTCGTGGCCGCCGACCACGAGGGCAAGCAGATCGCCGAGTGGCTGAACTCGCTCGGCGTGAGCGCCTTCGTCCTCCAGTACCGCCTCGGCGAGCGGTACCGCCACCCGGTCCCGCTTCAGGACGCGCAGCGTGCCATCCGCATGGTCCGCAGCCGGGCGAAGGACTGGGGTGTCGACCCGAAGCGCATCGGCATCCTCGGCTTCTCGGCCGGCGGCCACCTGGCTTCCACCGCCGCCACCCACTTCGACGACGGCCGGCCCGACGCGGCCGATCCGATCGAGCACGAGGGCTCGCGGCCCGACTTCGCGGTCCTCTGCTACGCCGTCATCTCCCTCGTCGACCCCGTGGCCCACGCGGGCTCGCGCACCAACCTTCTCGGTGACCCGGCCGACCCGGCCCTCGTCGAGCTGCTGAGCAACGAGCGGCAGGTGACGTCCCGCACCCCGCCCACCTTCCTCTGGCACACCGCCGACGACGCCGCGGTGCCGGTCGAGAACTCGCTGCAATTCTTCGAGGCCCTGCGCAAGGCCGGCGTGCCCGGCGAGCTCCACGTCTTCCCGCACGGCCGGCACGGGCTGGGGCTCGCCCCGGGCGACCCGGCTGTCTCGCAGTGGCCACGGCTCTGCGCCGTCTGGATGGGAGGCTTGGGCCTCTTGAAGGAGGAGGCGAGATGACTCCCCTGGCACGAGGACTGAGAATGCGCACCCCCGTCCCCTTCACGCTCGCCGTCGCCCTGCTCGCGCCGGCCGTTCCCTCGTCGGCGACTACGTCCGGCAGCGGCCTGCCCGATCTCCGACGCGCGTCCTGGAGCGCCGCTGGGCCGGCTCGTGGATCGCGTGCCCCGGCGCGCCCGAGCGCGACCCCGGCGTCTTCCGCTTCCGCAAGGTCGTCGAGCTGGCCGGCCGTTCCCTCCCGCTTCGTCGTCCACGTGAGCGGCGACCAGCGCTTCGTCCTGCACGTGAACGGCCGGCGCGTCGGCATCGGCCCGTCGCGCGGCGACATCCTCTTCTGGCGCTTCGAGACGTTCGACCTCGCGCCATTCCTGAAGCCGGGCAAGAACCTCCTCTCGGCCCTCGTCTGGAACTTCGGGACGCACGCCCCGGCGGCGCAGATCACCGACCGCACCGGCTTCGTCGCGCAGGGCGACGGCGACGGCCGAGCAGGCCGTGAACACCGACGCCTCGTGGCAGTGCGCGCCGGAGCCGGGGCACCAGCCGTGGCCGGAGGGCATGACGGCGCTCCGCGAGGGCCAGAAGCAGTACATCGTCGTGGGCCCGGGCGAGCGGCTCGACGCGGCGCGGTACGACTGGGACTGGGCGGCCCTGCCGGCGCCGGGCGCCGCCGCCGGGCGCTGGTCGCCGGCGGTCGTCTCGGCGCCGGCCACGCCGCGCGCGATCGCCGAGGGCCCCGGCTACCGACCTGACGCCCGACGGCCGGCTGCTCGTCCCCGACGAGCTGCCGCCGATGGAGTACCGCCCGGCCGCGGCGGGGCGCGTCGTGAAGGCCGAGGGCGCGACCGTCGAGGGCTTCCCGGAGACGGGCGCGGCCCGCATCCCGGCGGGCACGAGAGGCGACGCTCCTCCTCGACCGAAAGACGCTCGTGACCGCCTATCCCGAGCTCGCCTTCTCCGGCGGGCGCGGGGCCCGGATCCGCATCGGCTACCAGGAGGCGCTCCTCGAGCCCGGCGAGCAGCTGGCGCAAGGGCCACCGCGACGACTTCGAGGGCAAGCGCTTCGTCGGCTACGAGGACGAGGTCCTCCCGGACGGCGGCTCCGGGCGCGTCTTCCACCCGCTGTGGTGGCGGACGTGGCGCTACATGAAGATCGACGTCGAGACGGCGGGCGAGCCGCTCACGCTCGACCGGCTCTCCGCTCACTTCACCGGCTACCCGTTCGAGGAGCGCGGCCGCTTCGACGCGGGCGACCCGACCCTCGCGCGCCTCTGGGAGGTGGGCTGGCGCACGGCCCGCTCCTGCGCGCACGAGACCTACGTCGACTGCCCGTACTACGAGCAGCTCCAGTACGTGGGCGACACGCGCATCCAGGCGCTCATCTCCTACACCGTGGCCGGCGACGACCGCCTCGCGCGGCAGGCGATCGAGGCCTTCGAGCGCTCGCGCCGCTCCGAGGGGATCACGTTCAGCCGCTACCCGAGCGCGCCGCAGCAGTTCATCCCGCCCTTCTCGCTCCTCTGGGTCGGGATGGTCCACGACTACTGGATGTGGCGGGACGATCCTGCCTTCGTCCGGCGCCAGCTCGCGGGCACGCGGACGGTGCTCGACTGGTTCACGGAAAGGCTCCGCCCGGACGGCCTCCTCGGCCGCCTGCCGTGGTGGAACTTCGTGGACTGGTGCGAGGGTTTCGAGGCCGGCGTCCCGCCGCAGGACCCGGACGGCGGCTCCGTGGCCGTCTCGCTCCAGCTCGCGCTCGCGCTCGGCGAGGCGGCCGACCTCGAGGCCGCCCTCGGCGAGCCCGAGCGGGCCGCGCGCCACCGGCAGCGAGCCGACGCGATCGCCGAGGCCGTCCGCCGGCTCGCCTGGGACGGCGGCCGCGGCCTCGTCGCCGACACGCCGGCGAAGCGTCGTTTCAGCCAGCAGGCCAACATCCTCGCGCTCCTGGCCGGCGCCGTGCCGGCCGGGCAGGAGAAGGGCGTTCTCGACCGCCTGCTCGCCATGCCCCGCCCCTCCATCAAGTCGGTGGCGGCGACCGGCCCCCGCGGCGTCGCGCTCGCCAGCGTCTACTTCCGCTTCTACCTGGCCCGCGCGCTGGAGAAGCTGGGCGAGGGCGAGCGCTACCTGCCCGAGCTCGAGCCGTGGCGGGAGATGCTCGACGTGGGGCTCAGCACGTTCGCCGAGACCCCCGACGCGGCCGTTCGCTCGGATTGCCACGCGTGGAGCGCGCACCCGAACTACGACCTGCTGCGCACGGTGGCGGGCCTCAAGCCCGGCTCGCCCGGGTTCCGGACGGTGCGCGTCGAGCCCCATCTCGGAACGTTCGGTCACCTGGAGGCGACGATGCCCCACCCCCGCGGTCCGATCTCGGTCTCCTACCGTCGCGACGGCGGGGCGCTCGAGGCGAGGGTCACCCTCCCGCCGGGTCTCACCGGCGAGTTCGCCTGGCGCGGCGTGACGCGCACTCTGCAGCCCGGCGATCAGACGTTCCGCGTCGAGTAGCGGGCCGCGTCCAACCGCCTGGACGCACGTTTCTTCTTGACAAATCAGACATGACGTCTTAGGTTGCAAGACAACGCGTCTGATGTCCGCCGCGGACGGGAGGGATCACGATGGCCCGACGCCCACAGGACGTGACCGACGCCGAGCTGGACGTCCTGCGCGGCCTCTGGGAAGACGGCCCGGCGACCATCCGCGCGCTCGCCGACCGTCTCTACCCCGGCGGCGGCACGTCCGAGTACGCGACCGTCCAGAAGCTGCTCGAGCGTCTCGAGGACAAGGGCCACGTGACGCACCGGAGCGAGGGCCGCCAGAACGTCTTCAGCGCGCGCGTGCAGCGCGAGGACCTGGTGGCTCGGCGCCTGCGGGACACCGCCGAGCAGCTCTGCGACGGCTCGCTGACGCCGCTCCTCACCCATCTCGTCAGCGCGGGGCGCCTCTCGCGGGACGAGCTCCTGGAGCTCCGGCGGCTGGTGGACGGCCTGGCCCGGAAGGACTGAGCCATGGACGATCCCATCCGTCTCCTGCTCACGAACGCCGGGGCGGCCGGCCTGATCGCGCTCCTCGCCTGGGCGGCGTCCCGCACGGTCCGCCGGCAGGCCGTGGTCCACGGCTTGTGGCTCCTGGCCCTGGCCAAGCTCGTGACGCCGCCCATCGCGCCGCTGCCGCTCGTGCCGGCGTGGCCGGGCCTCTCGCTGACCGCGGCTCCCGCCGCGCCCACCGTCGTCGCTATGCCGCCCGCGGCCGCTCCGTGGGCGCCGCACGGCGACACGGCCTCCTGGCGAGCGCCCGGGACAGCCGGCCGACGGGCCATTGCCCTCTCGAAGGGCGAGCCGGTGCGGGCCTCACGCAGACTCGTCCCCGCCGACGTCACTCGGGTTCCCGTCCCGCCCCCGGCGAGCTCGTCCGCGCCGCGCTCGCGCCGGTGGCCGGGCTGGCGAGCGGCGGCGTGGCTGGTGCTCGTGGCCGGGGCGCTCGCGATCTCGCTGCTCACCGCGTGGCGGTTCGCCCGCTTCGGCCGCCTGCTCGCCTGCGCCCGGCCCGCTCCCGAGGCGATCACGGAACGGGCGGCCGGTCTCGCCGCGCGCCTCGGGCTGCGCCGCGCCCCGCCGGTCCTGCTCGTGCCGGCCCGCATACCGCCGATGCTCTGGCCGCACCGCGGCGGGCCGCGCCTGCTGCTCCCCGCACTCCTCCTCCCCGACCTGCGCGGCGAGGAGCTCGACGCCCTCCTCGCCCACGAGCTGGCCCACGTCCGCCGCCGCGACCACTGGGTGCGCCTCGTGGAGATCGCCGCCACCGCGCTCTTCTGGTGGTACCCGGTGACCTGGTGGGCTCGCCGCGCGCTGCGCCGCGCCGAGGAGCGCTGCTGCGACGAGTGGGTGCTGCGCCTGCTGCCGCGCTCCGCCGAGGCGTACGCGAACGGCCTCCTCAAGAGCCTCACCTTCGTGGCCGAGACGCCGGTTCCGGCCGCCGCCTCCGGCCTCGGTCCGGTCGATGACATCGAAGCCCGCCTGAAGGAGATCCTGATGACCCGACCCGCCCCGCAACTCGCCGCCCCCCTGCGCCTGGCTCTCGCCGCCGCCGCGACCCTCGGCCTGGCCGTCTTCCCGACGCACGCGCAGTCGAGCGTGGCGAAGGACGAGACGCCGGCGGCGGCCGTCGCCGCGAAGCCCGCGGTGGCGAGGGCCGCCGTCGCCAAGCCCGCGGCCGCAGAGCCTGCCGTCGCGAAGCCCATGCCGCGACGCCTGCCGTCGCCACGCCAGCCGTCGCCGAGCCTCCGACGGCCGCTCCGCCGGCGCCGCCCGTTCCCCGCACGCCGCCGCCTCCTCCGCCAGCGCGCTCTGCGCGACGCCCCGGCGCCACGCCGTTGCCGAGTGCCGGTGTGCCGGGTGGCGTCGCGGGCGGCGTGCCGGGTGGCGTCGTGGGTGGAGTCCCCGACGGGACTGCGGGCGCCCTGCCTGCGCTCGCGCCGCTGCCGGCCGTCGGCCCGACGCCCCAGGCGACAGCCGGCACCCGAGGCCCGGCCGCAGGTGGCGGGCGACGACGCCCGCGCCACGGCCGAGGAACGCGCGCTCGAGGACCAGCGTCGGGCGATCGAGGAGAAGAGGCGCAAGCTGCACGAGCAGGAGATGGAGCTCGAGCGCCAGTCGCTCGACCTCGAGGCCCGGAGCGAGCAGGCGCAATTCCACGCCGAGGCGGCACGCCTGCGCGCCGACGGGAAAGCCCAGCAGGCCGAGCGCGTCGAGAAGCAGGCCCAGCTCGCCGCGCAGCGCGTCGAGCTGCAGAAGCGCCAGCTCCAGCTGGAGACGGACCACTCGCGGCTCGAGGCGGAGGTGGAGGCGGCGGAGAAGGCGAGCGAGGATCGCGCCGACGCCCTCGAGGCGGCCGGCAAGGAGGCCGAGGCCGAGGCCCTGCGCGCCCAGATGGAGCGGTCGAGCGCCGAGCACGAGCACGCCAGCCAGGAGCTCGAGAAGAGGCAGCACGCCCTCGAAGAGGAGATGGAGAAGACCGACAAGCTGATCGAGGCCCTCGAAGCGGAGCAGCACGTGCAGGAGCTGCGCAGCTCCACCGAGGACCTCGTGAACTCCATGGCCGAGCAGATCGCCTCGCTCAAGGAGGCGCTCCCCGACGCGGGTGCCCAGAAGGCCGACGTCGAGCGTGAGATCGAGCGGCTCGCGGCTGCCCTCGACGCCCTGCAGGCGGGCGGCACGGCGAAGGCCCTTCCCCGGAAGACCCCGCGCCCACAGCCCTGAGTCCGAAGCCCCGTTGACGGGCCAGGTGGCTGCGGGCGCCGGGGGCGGTACCATGTGCACGGGTCTCGAAAGGAGTCTCTCGTGCGCACGGCACACCCCGGTCTCGTCCTGCTGCCCCTGGCTCTCGCCTGGGCACTACCGGCCGCCAGCGCCGTCGACCTCGCCGAGGTCCAGGCCCGCGGCACCTTGCGAGTGATCGCGGCCGAGGGCGAGCAGCCCGAGATGTTCGACTTCGACGGGGATCCGGCCAAGCCCGGCCTCGAGCGCGAGATGCTCGAGGGCTTCGCGCGCCTCAAGCGGCTGAAGCTCGAGGTCGTGCCGGTCAAGGCCTTCTCGGACCGGATCCCGGCACTCCTCCGCGGCGACGGGGACGTGATCGTCGGCCTCGTCGACACCGCCGAGCGTCGGAAGCAGGTCGATTTCACCGCCGAGGTGCTCCCGGTCCGCCACCTCGTCGTCACCCAGAAGCCCGGCCCGACGGTCCGCACCGTCGAGGAGTTCCGGACGAGGAAGGCCGGGACCCTCCGGGGGACGACGTGGGCCCACGAGACGCTGGCGGCCGGGGTCCCGGAGTCGCAGGTCGAGTACTTCCCGGACACGGAGCCCATGCTCCAGGCGCTCGCCGCCGGGCGCGTCGACGCGGTGGTGATGACTCTCTCCGACTTCACCCTCGCGACGGAGCGTCACCCCGGGCTCGAGGCCGGCGTGCTCCTCGGCGAGCCGGCCCACGCGGCGTGGGGCGTGCGGAAGCAGGACCCGAAGCTCAAGGCAGAGCTCGACGACTACATCGAGAACCTGCGCTCGGGCGCGTCGTGGAACCGGCTCGTCCTGACCTACTTCGGCGAGAAGGCCCTCAGCGCGCTGGGGCGCAGGTAGCCCTCCCCCGGCGGGCAGTCCGCTCCGCCCCCTAGACGGCGGCGGCGACCTGGTGCTCGATCCGGGTCCCCAGCACCTTCAGGAACTGCGCGAGCCACGCCGGGTGGGCCGGCCACGCCGGGGCGGTCACGAGGAACCCGTCGGTCACCGCCTGGTCGACCGGGATGTCGGCGTACTTCCCGCCGGCGCGCGTCACGTCGGGCCCGCACGCGGGGTAGGCGCTGCACCGCAGGCCCTCGATCACTCCGGCCGCCGCCAGCACCTGCGCGCCGTGGCAGATCGCGGCGAGCGGCTTCTTCGCGTGCGCGAAGTGCCGGACGATCTCCAGCACGCGCGGGTTGAGGCGTATGTACTCCGGCGCGCGCCCGCCCGGAATGACGAGCGCGTCGTAGCCGGCTTCCTTCACCTCGTCGAACGAGAAGTTGAGGGCGAAGTTGTGCCCGGGCTTCTCGCTGTACGTCTGGTCCCCTTCGAAGTCGTGGACGGCGGTCCGGACCTTCTCCCCCGCCTTCTTGCCCGGGCAGACCGCGTGGACTGTGTGGCCCACCATCAGCAGCGCCTGGAACGGCACCATGACCTCGTAGTCCTCCACGAAGTCGCCCACCAGCATCAGGATCTTCTTTCCCGCCATGGTTCCCTCCCCTCGGCTCGTTTCGACCAGTTTCCTCCTACCGCGCCTCCCCGTCGAGGGCCCGGCCGCCCGGGACGATCAGGCCCGGACGATCTGCGGCAGGTGATCGAAGTGCCGGTCGCGCGCGTGGAGGGTGAGGCTGTGCTGCAGGACGAGGGCCGCGATCCACAGGTCGTTGGTCGGGATCGGTGTCCCCTGAAGGCGAAGCTGGCGGAAGGCCGACGCGTAGTGGTGCGTCGTCTGGTCGTCGGCGTAGAGGACCCCGACGCCGCTCTTGAGGAGGAAGCGCCGGAGGACGCGCTCGTTCTCCGCGGCCCGCTTGCCGAAAGCGAAGCCCGCCCGCAGCTCCGCCACGACGACGAACGGCAGCAGGACGGCCTCCGCCGTGGACACGAGCCGGGCCGTCTCGCCGATCCCCTTGCACAGGTCCACGTAGCGGTTCGTGTCGAGGCAGAGCCTCACTTCCAGAGGCCCTCGTCCACCCGGTCCTGCACGGCGAGGGCGGCTTCCACCGCGGCGTCCTTCTTCCACGTGCCGACGACGTCGGACAGGTCGCGGCGGACGATATCTTCGTCGCCGAGACCGAGGCCGTCCGCGAGGGCCTCGACCGCGACCTCGTTGAGGCTCTTCCCCTCCGCCTTCGCGCGCTCCCGGATCGCCTCGTCCAGCGCCGGCGGGATGCCCCTCAGCGTGTATTGCATGCAACTACTATAGGCTCTGCCTACTGCTTGTGCAAGCACCTGTCGGGCACCGCCCCCGTACCAACTCGTCAGCGACCGCCCGATCCGCCCGATGGCGCGTCTTGACGGATACACGGTATTCATGTACCTTGGCCCGGTGATCCGGTCGTTCGCCGACGCGGGCACCGAGGACGTTTACTACGGCAGGGACACGAAGCCGGCTCGTAGGTTGCCCAAGGGGTTGTGGTCGGTCGTCCGCCGGAAGCTGGACATGCTTCACGCGGCGAGGTCGCTGTCCGACTTGCGGGTGCCACCCGGAAACCGGCTGGAAGCACTGCGAGCCGGCCAGGAGGGCCGCCACAGCATCCGGGTCAACGACGAGTTTCGCATCACGTTCGGTCTAGAGGATGGCGGGGCGTGGGAGGTGCGTTGTGAGGACTACCACTGAAGCCGGTGTCGACGTCCGTCGGATGAGGCGGCCTCCCACCCGCCCGGGCGAGGTGCTGCTCGAGGAGTTCCTGAAGCCGCTCGGCCTGAGTCAGACCGAGGCCGCTCGTCGCATGCACATGAGCACCAACCGGCTCAACGAGCTCGTCCGCGGGAAGCGTGGCGTCACCGCCGAGACGGCTCTCCGGCTGGCTCAGCTCTTCGGCACCTCTCCCGAGCTCTGGCTCAACCTGCAGACGACCTTCGACCTGTGGCACGCCCACCAGGCCGAGCGACGGCGGGGCGCAGCCTGACTCCCGGGGGGTGGCCGACGGCCCAGTAGTCGCTCGACGCTCTCACAGTCGCGGCTTCGGCGTCCTCGTGCCGCTCAGCCGTGGTGCTCGGTCATCGTCGAGCCCGCCTCGGGCGAGCTGCGGAAGACGAGCAGCACCCGGCCGAGACGGAATCGGGAGTCGTCGGGGAGCGCCGTGGGCCCGATGATCGCCGCCGCGCCGTCGCCCACGTACGTCCCGTTCTTGCTGCCGAGGTCCTCGATCGTGGCCTCGGCGCCCGACACGCGGATCCGCGCGTGGCGGCGTGACACGCCGGGGGCGTCGATCCGGACGGTCACGTCCTCGTCCCGGCCGAGGACGTTGTCGCCCTCGACGAGCGGGATGACGCGCTTCTCCCAGAGGACGCGCGGGGCGACGCCGGTCGAGGGGGCCCCGCCTCCCTCCGGCTCCACCTCACCTCCGAAGGCGTAGCCGAAGCCGTAGACGGTCCGGATGAACCTCGGCTCTTTCGCGTCGTCGCCGAGGGCCGCCTCGCAGCTCGGCCACCGCCACCGTCAGGCTCGCCTCGCCCACCACCGTGTCCGGCCAGAGCTGCCCGCGGATGTGCTGCTTGCTGAGGGCCTTCGGCCGAGACCGGACGAGCAGGTCCAGCAGCTCGAACGCCTTGGGCTGGAGGTGGACCTCCGCGGCGCCCCGGAAGAGCTGGCGGCTGTCGGGGTCCAGGGCGAAATCGCCGAACCGGAGCCTCAAGAGCGTCCTCGCGGCCTTAGGAACCTGCTTGGAAGTCGGTAACGCGTCGCTGATGGTACGCGCCCCACCTTACTGACAGCAAGACGGTAGCAAGCCTGGCCAGGCGGCTCCCGAAGCGGACCTCGAAAGGAGTCGCCCATGTCGAAGAAGGGAAGCCGTGCGTCGGGCCGGGCCGTCCTCGCCTCCGCGATCCTCCTCGCCGCGAGCAGCGTCAACGCCGCCCCGCCCCTCAAGCTCACCGGCTGGGACGCCTCGGCCGTGAACCGGGCGCGTACCGGCGCCCTGAAGCGGCTCGAGAGCGACGAGTGCCGGAAGGTCTTCACCGACTTCACGGACGCCCAGGGCCGGACGCTGCAGCAGAACCTCGAGGAGTGGGGCGCTTCCCCGGCCGACTACGTCGGCCTCATCCCCTTCGTGGACGGCTCGTCGCAGGCCCCCTGCCGGTACACGAAGACCGCCCTCGTCGCGAGCCCCGGAGTCCGCCGCGTGTTCGTGTGCAAGGCCTTCGCCGACGTCCAGCTCCGCCAGCCGGGCATCGCCGAGAGCATGGTCATCCACGAGATCCTCCACACTCTCGGCCTCGGCGAGAACCCGCCGACCAGCGTCGAGATCACGCAGCGCGTCGAGGCGCGCTGCCGGTGAACGACGGGCAGGACCATTCTCACCTCAGCCCGTCGGCCAGGTAGAGGTTGTGGAGAAACTGGTAGTAGGAGTAGACGTAGCCACGACCATCGGGCGTCACCAGCGGCTCGTAGCAGAGCCAGACACCGGCCATGTCGGCCGGCTTGATCTCGTGTACCAGCGTTCGCCTTCGGGTCGCGAGATCGACTCGCTCCACGCGCAGGGGGGCCGTGCGGGTGGTCCTCGGCGGAGAGACCAGAAGAGAGGTCTCGTCTTCCGACAGGCGCAAGGGGGATGAGCCGGCCTCGAGCCCCGGCCCCTCGCGCGGCTCTCCGCCCTCGAGCGGGTAGAGCGTGACCCGGTTCGTGGGCCCGACGCAGGCGAGCGAATGCGGGCCAACCGCGCAGGAGGAAACCCCTTCTGGGGTGACCGGCCGCCGCCCCCCGCCATCCTCGTCGACCAGGAAGCGCCGCCATCCCCGCTCGGGTTCGCGACCCAAGAGGAGGATCCTCTTGCCGTCGGCAAGCCAATCGGCGCTCACGACCTGCAGCCCCGGCGTAGGTAGGGTGCGCGCCTCGCCAGGGCCGATGGGAACCACTCGGAGGCCCGACCACTTCGGTACCTCGAAGGTCATCCTCGCGGCCAGTACGAGCGCCCAACGGCCGTCCGGGGACAGGGAGACGCCCTCGCCCTCCCCGGCCAATCGCATCGGTGGGGAGCCGTCGGTCCGCCTCAGGTAGGAAAACTGCCTGTCGCCGGTGGCCGCTCCCCGCTCGTGCAGGAGGACGAGCCAGCCGTCCGCCGACAGATCCCCGCTGTAGGCCGCCTCGGTCCGATCGAAGACGGACAGCTCGCGCTCCCCCGTCTCTCCGGGCGCGTGACCGAACACCCGCACCCGGGTGAAGGCGTGCTCGAGGAGGACGCGCCCGTCCCGGGACACGTCGTAGAGCGTCATGGCTCCAGGGATCCGAGCGAGCACGCGGCGCCGGCCGGATAGGGAGACGGCTTCGAGGGGCCGGTCTTCCGGGGCATTGCTCGCGGTGAACCAGATCTCCTGTCCGTTGGGCGACCAGGACCACCACGTTCCGTGCCCCCATTCGGGAACACCCCTGATCCTGAGGAGGCGACCGCCGGCCATCTCGAGCACGCGGTAGCCGTCAGGCACGCCAAAGGCGAGTCGGTCCCCGCGCGGCGAGAACCGGGGGCACGAGAAGGGTCGCTCGGCTGCTGTCTCCCGGGCCAGGACCGTCCCCGGGGGGAACTCGATCTGACGTGCCCCGTTCACGAAGCGGAGGGCCACCAGTCGCTCGCCGTCGGGGGCCCAGTCCCCGCAGATGACGTCGGCGGCCACCGGTCGTGGCATCCCTCCCGAGAGAGGGACGCGGGCCAGCGTTCCCGGCCCAAAGGGGTATGTGACGTTCGCGTTAACGCTGGCCTGCGGCAGCAGCATCGCCAGCTCGCCCGTCGACGAGATGCCAACCACCTGGCCCGGCGGGAGCCCCAGCGACCTCGACTCCGGAGCGTCCGTGCGCACCGAGTAGATCTCCGGGGCCGGCGCGTCGTCCCAGCTCGCGGCGTAGACCACGGTCTTGCCGTCGGGCGTGAAGCGGCCCGACGAGGCGACGCCGCGGCGGAACGTGATTTGGTGGAAGGTCGGGATTCGAGCTGACGCTGACCCGCGGCCCAGCTGGAAGCTGCCGGCCAGGGCCGCGCCGAGGGCGAGTGCGGCGAGCAGGCCGCCCAGCCACCAGTGACCGCGTCGGACCGCAGCGAGGGTCCTCGGCCGGCCGACGATCTCGGATGTGCCCGAGAAGCCTTCCAGCTCGAAGGCGAGATCGCGCGCCGACTGGAAGCGATCCTCCGGCTTCTTCTCGAGGCAGTGCCGGACGAGCCGGTCGACGTGTGACGGGATCTTCGCGTCCTCCGGGAAGTCCGGCGGCTCCTCATTCAGGATCGCGTTCAGCGTCTCCACCGACGTGTCCCGGTGGAACGCGCGGTGGCCCGTCAGCATCTCGTAGAGCACTGCCCCGAGCGCGAAGATGTCGGAGCGATGGTCCACGGTCTCGCCCCGCACCTGCTCCGGCGACATGTAGCCGACCGTCCCCATCACCGTGCCGGGGTCCGTGCCGCTCGTCGCCGTCGCCGTCACTTCGCTGCCCGCTTCGGGCTGACGCTCCAGCCGCGCCAGGCCGAAGTCCAGGATCTTCACGATCCCGTCCTTCGTCAGGAAGAGGTTCTCCGGCTTCAGGTCCCGATGGACGATCCCTTTGTCGTGAGCGGCGGCCAGACCCCTGGCCATCTGTAGGGCGTGGTCAGCGGCCTTCCGGACGGGAAGGGCTCCGACCCGCAGACGCTCCCGCAATGTCTCGCCTTCGAGCAGCTCCCCGACGAGGTAGGGTGCGCCCTCGTGGTCGCCCACGTCGTAGACGGCGAGGATGTTCGGGTGGCTGAGGAGGCCGGCGGCGCGGGCCTCGTGCTCGAAGCGGCGGCGGCGGGAAGGATCGGCAGATACGGAGGACGGCAGGACCTTGATCGCGACGAGGCGCCCCAGGCGGGGATCTCGGGCGCGGTAGACTTCGCCCATCCCCCCGGCTCCCAGACCGCCGAGGATCTCGTACGGCCCCAGCCGCTCGCCCGCGCGCAGGGCCATCACACGCCTCGTCCGAGTGGCGTCGAGCGGGAGCGTAGCACCGGCGCGGTCGAGAGGGAATCCCCCGTCCGCCCCAGCCGGCTCAAGCGCGGATCAGCCCGACCGTGAAGTGCGGGGCCTGGCCCTCGCCGCGACCGGAGTCGACGACACCCCCGTGGAGGGCCACGATCGCGTGCACCACGCTGAGCTCCGCGTCGGCGAGGTCGGGGCCGATATCGGGCGCGGAGGTCACCGAGGTGCGGCCTCCCCCGGTGATGCGCACGCGCACCGCGTGGCCCTCCTCCTCGACCCGCACCGAGACCTCCGGGATCTGGCCCCTCTCGAGCGCGTCGGCCTCGCACTGGCGGACGAGGCTCGCGAAAGCGAAGCGAAGGAGCGGAGCGTCGCCCAGCAGCGTGATTCGGGGCGATGGCACCTCGACCGACACGCCCGACCCGCCCAGCGGGCCCAGGACGTCGACCAGGAGGACCGGCTGCCGCCGCGCGAGCTCCCAGGGCAGGCGCGTCAGCAGCGAGGCGACGGCGGCCGCCGAGGCCCTCGAGAGCACCTTGAGCCGGTCGCCGGCGGAGGTGGCCTCGCGCGCGGCCGAGGCCTCGAGCGGGCCCGCGAGCACGCGGGCCAGGAAGCCGAGGTGCACGACCGTGTCGGCGGGAGGCAGCGCCGCGTACGGACCGAAGTAGAGCAGCGCGAGCCCGAGGAGGCGCTCGGCGGAGCGCAGCGGCACGAGGGCCACCGCTTCGAAGAACGGCTCGCCCAGGCACAGGGCCTGGGCCATCTGGGGCGAGCTGGTCGCCTCCTCGAGCTGCGGCTCGGTGAGCCCCTTCGCGTCTTCGAGGTGCGCGACACCCCAGGTGGTGCGGGAGAGGGGGTCGGCCCGGAGCGGAGGCAGGGCGAGCACCTGCGAGGCTTCGCCGCTGAAGAGCATCAGGGTCGCTCCCGAGGCCCCGCCCGCCTTCACGAGCACCTTCAGGATCGACTGGAGGCGCGCCTCGACGTCGGCCTTCCCGGGGGACTCGGTCGCCAGCTCCAGGGCCCGCTGCACCTCTTCGAGGCGCAGCCGCAGGAGGTCGCGCTCTTCGCGCAGCTCGCTGACCAGGAAGCCGAGCTCGGCCGAAGCCTGGGCGTACGACTCGGTGAGCGGATCCGCGGAGCGAGCCTCCGGGACGCCGGGCGCGCCACGCCCTGAGTCCTCGTCGGCGATGGGGACGCGGACCTTCAGGTGCTCGACCGGCTCGGCGGGCTCCGCCCGCTCCCCGCCGGCCACGGTCTCGCCCGTTTCCACCACCACCGCCGGCACGTCCAGCCGGAGGCCGCCGAACATCCCCTCCACCGCCTGCTTCGCCCAGGCGTCCACGGTCTGCCCGGGCGGCAGCTGCAGAGTCGCGTACCGTCGGCAGAGGTCCTCGACCGTGAGGGTCAGGATGGCGGTGAAGCTCTCGAGGACACCCTCGCCTCTCGCCGCCACCGCGGGGAACTCCGGCACGTGGCGTCCGTTGAGGGCGCGCGAGAGGGCCGAACGCTCGATGACCGCGGGCAGGTCGCGCTTGTTGTACTGGAAGACGAGGGGGATCCGGTTCGCGTCGATCTGCTGCGCGAGCAGGTTGGCCACCATCTCCTTCAGGCTCTGCAGGTTTTCCTGCCAGCGGTCGTCCGCCGAGTTGGCGACGAAGACGACTCCGTCGGCTCCCTTCAGGACGACACGTCGCGTGGCGGCGTACATGGGCTGCCCGGGGACGGCGAGGAGCTGGACCTTCAGGTCGTAGCCGCGAAACCCGCCGGTGCGCAGCGGCAGCAGGTCGCACAGGATCGTGCGGTCCTGGGCCGAGTTGACCGACACGAACTGCCCCCGCCGGGTGCCCGCCGCCCGCTCGAAGAGGACCTTGAGGTTGGTCGTCTTGCCGCCGACGGCGGGGCCGTAGTAGACGAGCTTCACCTTGATGACGCGCTGGCGGTGGTTGACGTCTACCAAGGCCGGGCTCCCTCCCCCAGCCCGTCAACCAGCCACGGCATCAGGCGAAGTTCCGCAGGTAGCCGAGCGACTGCCGGAGGGCCTGCTGGCGCAGCTCAAGCGACCCCTCGTACGCCCGGTCCTCGACCTCCACGCAGACCGGCCCTTCGTAGCCCGTGTCGGAGAGTACCGAGCAGAACCGCCCCCAGTCTACCTCGCCGAGGCCCGGCAGCTTCGGCTCGTGGAACTCGAGCGGCGTCGCCAGGATCCCGACGTCGTCGAGCCTCTCCGGGTCGAGGCGCACGTCCTTGGCGTGGACGTGGAAGATCCGCTCCTTGAACTCCCGGAGCGGCTTCAGGTAGTCCATGTGCTGCCAGACGAAGTGCGAGGGGTCGAAGTTGAGGCCGAAGCTCGGGCTCGGGATGTCGGCGAACATGCGCCGCCAGATGGCCGGGCTCGTGGCGAGGTTCTTGCCCCCCGGCCACTCGTCGCCGGTGAAGAGCATCGGGCAGTTCTCGATGCCGATCCGCACCTCGTGCTGCTCGGCGTACGCCACGAGCGGCCGCCACGTCTCGAGGAAGCGCGGCCACTGGGCGTCCACCGTCTTCGTCCAGTCGCGGCCCACGAACGTGTTCACGAGGCCCACGCCGAGGAGCTCCGCCGCCCGGATCACCGCCTTCAGGTGCTCGACGTAGACCTGCGCCTCGGCCGGAGTCGGGAGCGAGGGGGTTCGGGTAGTAGCCGAGCCCGCTGATCGAGACCCCGTGCTCGTCGAGGAGGCGTCGCACCCTGGCCGCACCGTCCTCGTCGAGCGTCGCCGACGTCCACGTGCGTGACGCCGGCGTAGCGACGCTCGGCCTTCCCCTTCGGCCAGCCATGAGCTCGACGCAGGAGAAGCGCTCGGCGTTGGCGAAGGCCAGCACCTCCTCGAGCTCGAGGTCCGGCAGGATCGCGGAGACGAAGCCGATCTTCATCACTCCACTCCGGCGACCTTCACCCAGCCGCCCTTCCGGTGGCTCTCGAGCACGGCTTCGCACAGGACGACCTCGCGGTGGCCGTCCTTGAAGGTGGCGAACGGCGGGGGGGCCGAGAAGTCGCCCTTCGCGACGTAGCCGTAGAAGGCGCGGAAGTGCTGCTTGAACGTGTCGGCGTAGCCCTCGGCGTGGCCGCCGGGCACGCCCGATCGCCGCCCGCGCCGGGCCCGGAGAGGATCGACGGGTCGCGCATCAGGACCTCGTTCGGCGCGCTGCGCCGGCCGATCCAGAGCTCGTCGGGACACTCGCTGTTCCAGGCGAGAGCGCCCTTCTCCCCCGCGAGCTCGTAGCGCAGGCTGTTCTTCCGGCCCGCGGTCACCTGCGACACCACGAGGGCGCCGCGCGCCCCGCCCTTGAAGCGGAGGAGGATGGCCCCGTAGTCCTCGGTGGTGACGGCCACGGGCTCGAGATCGGCTTCCTTGCCGAGCTTGCCGCTGAACGTCTCGACCTCGCCCTTCGGCCGGCGGCGGACGGGGTGGACGGTGAGGAGGTCGGCGCACACGGCCTCGACCTCGAGCCCGGTGATCGCGTGGACGAGGTCCAGCCAGTGGGTCCCGATGTCGGCCACCGCCCGCAGCTCTCCGCCCTCGTCGGCGAGCACGCGCCAGTTGTAGTCGGTGTCGAGGAGCAGCCAGTCCTGCACGTAGCTGCCGGACACGTGGTGGATCCGGCCGAGCTGGCCCGCCGCGCACCCGCTCGCGGGCCTCGAGGCTCAGCGGGTAGAAGCGGATGTTGTAGTTGACGGCGGCGGCCTGCCTCGGGTGCTTTCCGGCGAGGGCCACGAGCTCGGCCGTCTCCTTCGAGGTCATGGCGAGCGGCTTCTCGCACAGCACGTGCTTGCCGGCCTCGAGAGCGGCCTTGGCCATCTCGAAGTGGAGCTTGTTCGGGGTGCCGATGTGGACCGACTGCGGCGGCCGGGTCGTCGAGCAGCTCGGCCAGCGAGCCGTAGGCCTTGGGCACGCCCGCGGCCGCCGCGAACTTCTGCGACTCGGCGTCCGAGACACCGAGGACGCCCACCACGTCGCACCCCGCGCGCCGCAGCGCCTCGGTGTGCACCCCGCCCATGAAACCGGCCCCGATGACCGCCACGCCGATCCGCGCCATGCGAGCCTCCTTCTTTGACAGAGTCGAGGTGTACACCGGGGCCGACTCCGGCCGCAAGAGCCCGATGGACCGGTCGCCGGGCCGCGGCCGACGACGCCCTTCGGCCGGGACCAGAGTCGGGGCGAGTCACGAGAGCAGGAGCGGCACCTGCTTCGCGCTCGCCGGCGTGAAAAGGAGCAGGGCGCGGAAAAGCTGTCGGTGTGTCGCCGGGTCGGGCTCCAGGTAGACGCCGCCCGCCAGCTCGCGCCATCGGAGCAGCTCCTTCCGCAGCGCCCGAGCGGTCTGTACCTCGATCGTCAGGTCCGCGAGTCGCAGGACCCGCTCGTAGGCGTTCGCCAGGCGGCTCCGGTCGTCCGGCCCGAACAGTCGTGACGCGCGATTCATCTCGTTGGCGATCATCAGGATCTGCTGGTCGCGCCCGAACGTCGCCCAGCGGTCCGGCGTGAGCGAGGCGTGCTGCGTCACGGCAGAGGCTCGCCTTCCCCGAGAAGGGCGAAGGTCAGGTCCCGCACTCGGTCGCGGACGCCGGGGTCCTGGATCTCCATGCTCCGGTTGCCCGCCGACGGCCGGATGTTGATCAGCGCGGTGTATTCGATGCAGCCGTCGCGACCACGGCCGGGGTAGTAGTTGGCTCCCCACAGGTCGGCCTGGCGGCTGCCGTCCTCGAGCAGGAGCTGCTCGGCGTCGGCGTGCATGTCGCCCCCGAGGCCGACGACGCCCCGCTCGACGTCGACGACGTACTTCACCATGTCCTCGAAGTAGAGGAGGACGAGGCGCTCGAGCTCGGCGGGAAGGATCCGCTCCCTGACGATCACGACGCCGGGGGCCTCGGGCATCTTCTTCGCCTGCCTCCTCAGTTCCCAACGACGTTCAGGCGCACCGTCGACGGCTGGGTGGCCGTTCGCCACACTCGTTGCGTGGCCTTCCTGAAATCGGCCTCGGTCGCCTGGTTGACGTCGACGAAGGTCTGCGGGTTCAGGTTGACGAGCGGGAACCAGGTGCTCTGCACCTGCACCATGATCCGGTGCCCCCGCCGGAAGGTGTGGAAGGCGTCGGGCATCGTGAACTCGACCCTCTCGACCTTCCCGGGCGCGAAGGGCTCGGGCTTCTCGAAGCTGTTGCGGAACTTGCCGCGGAAGGGCTCGCCGCGCACGAGCTGCTGGTAGCCGCCCATCTTCGAGCGGGCCGGGCGGTCGCGGTCGCCCGTCGCCTCGCCCGGCTGCAGCGGGTAGTCGTCCGGGTAGACGTCGATCGAGCTTCACCACCCAGTCGGAGTCGGTGCCCGATGGTCGAGACGCTGAGGCTCGGCCGTGATCGGCCCGGCGATCGTCAGGTCTTCCTCGAGCGGCTCGGTCTGGTACACGAGGACGTCCGGCCGCCGCGCGGCGAAGCGCTGGTCCTCGACCATGTACTCGCGCTCCATGCCGATGTCGACGTCCTCGATGAAGGGAACGGGCTTCGCGGGATCGCTGACGTACTCGTCGAAGGCCTCGGCGGTCTCGGCCGGCGGCTCCTTCGAGAGCCGGCCCTGCGCCGGAGAGGTAGAAGGTGACCGGCTTCGCGTCGCGCGGCGGCCACGCGTCGAGAGCGTGCCAGGCGTTCGCGACCCGTCTCGAACACGTACGCCTCGGGCGAGCTTCGGGTCGTCGCCGCCCTTCAGGTAGTAGCGGAAGAAGGGCAGCTCGATCTGCTCCTGGAAGAACGTCGAGGTCGGCTGGCCGAAGCGCCACGCTTGCCGAGGCGCCTCGCCCGTGCCCCGCGACCAGCCGCCGTGCGGCCAGGGGCCCATCACGAGCCGGTTCGCGATCCCGGGGCTCTGCGCCTCGATCGAGCGGTAGGTCTCGAGCGCGCCGAAGAGGTCCTCGGCGTCGAACCAGCCGCCCACGGTGAGCACGGCGGGCCGGATCCCCTTGAGGTGCGGCCGGGTGTTGCGGGCCTGCCAGAAGGCGTCGTAGCTCTCGTGCGCCATGACCTCCTTCCAGAAGGCCACCTCGCCCTTGAGGTACCTGCGGTCGAAGCTCGGCATCGGCCCCGCCCGAAGGAAGAACTCGTAGCCGTCGGCGGTGCCGTGGTCGAAGCGCGGCGCCCACTTCGTCGTGGGCTCGGGGCGCGGCTGGCCGAAGCTCGTGTAGAAGTTGAAGGCGTGGGGCAGGAAGAAGGCCCCGTTGTGGTGGAAGTCGTCGCCGATGAACCAGTCGGCGATCGGGCGCCTGGGGCGAGACGGCGACGAGCGCCGGGTGGGCGTCGATCGCCGCCATCGCGGCGTAGAAGCCCGGGTACGAGATGCCCCAGACCCCGACCTTCCCGTTGTTGCAGCGCACGCTGCTTGACCAGCCAGTCGATCGTGTCCCAGGTGTCGCTCGACTCGTCCACGTCCTTCGGACCCTTGGCCGGGATGTAGGGCCGCACGTCCACGAACTGGCCCTCGGACATGAAGCGGCCCCGCACGTCCTGGTAGACGAAGATGAACCCCTCCTTCGCCGCCGCCTCCGAGGGGCCGACGCTGTCGCGGATAGGCGTCGCTCCCGTAGGGCGCGACGCCGTACGGCGTCCGGTTCAGGAGGATCGGGTAGCGCCTGTCCGGCCCCGCGTCCTTGGGGACGTAGACGGAGGTGAAGAGCTTCACGCCGTCGCGCATCGGGATGCGGTACTCGTACTTGGTGTAGCGGGCGCGGACGGAGTCGGCGGCTTCGGCGCCGGCCGCGGCCGGGGGAAGGACGGCGACGGCGGCAGCTCCGGCGAGAGCGATGAGGGACGGGACGCGGCGTGGCATCGAGCCTCCCAGGGTTCGAGGCGAGACGATACCACCGCGACGCCTTCAGCGGGCCTGGGGTAGTGGCGTGCCCCCGCCCACGCCGAGGAAGGCGTAGACGGCGGCCTTGAAGCCCTCCGGCTCCTCGACTGGCGAGAAGTGGCCGCTCTTCTCGAAGACGACGAACTCGCGAGTTCGGGAGCCCGTCGGCCAGCACCTTCACCCGCTCGGGCGGCAGCATGTCGTGGGCCCCCGCGATCACCAGGCTGCGCACGGGGATGGCGGCGAGGTCGGCCCGCGCGTCGAAGGTGGGCGCTTCCTTGTTCGTGTACTCGGCGTGCGGCCAGCTGAGCTGGGCGTCCCGGAACACCTCGGCGACGAGGGTCCGGCCCTTCACGGGATCGGCGCAGAGGGTCGGGAAGTAGTCCTCGAGCCACATCTTCCGCTGCAGGGCGTTCTGCTCGGCCACCGACAGCCCTGGCTTCGACACCGCGGCCATGAGTGCACCGTACTTCTTCATCAGATCCGGGTGCTGCGCCTGCATGGCCTTCGTGTCTTCGGGCCCGAGGCTCGCCATGCCGTGGACGAAGATCGCGGAGGAGAGCGTCTCGGGGTGCTCGTGGGCCAGCCAGATGAGGTTGATGGCCCCGTTCGACCAGCCGATCGCGTTCACCTTCTCGAGCCGGAGGTGCTCTCGCAGAGCCTGGAAGTCCGCACGGACCGCGGCCAGGCCCCGGTCGGCCTCCTCGCGCACGGGGCCCGAGCCGCCCATGCCCCGCGGGTCGAAGTAGACGAGGGTCAGCTTCTCCTCGAGCGGGCGATACATGGCCCGCAGGGCCTCGTGCGACAGCCCCCACGAGTTCGTGAGGGCCATGAGCACCGGCCCCTGGCCGCGCACCTCGTAGTGGATGCGGACGCCGTTCAGCTCCGCGGTGAACGAGCCGTTGGCGAGGCCGGAGGCGGAGCTCGGCGACGGCTTCGCCTCGGGGGCCTTCGCGGTGCAGGCCGCGACCCACGCGAGGGAGAGAAGGGCCAGCCCGGCGGGAATGAATCGCATCGCACACCTCCCACGGTTCGAGCGGCGCCTCATCTCAACCCGTAGCGCTCGCGCAGGACCTCGAGGTGGTGCCGCGGGTGGCCCGCCATCACCCAGGCGAGGGCCCGCACGCTCACCGGCTTGCCGCTCGCGGTGCCGACCCGAGCCCACTCGGGGGGTTCCAGGCGGCGCAGCACGACGAGGTTCGACCGGCGCACGAGGGCGAGCTCGTCGGCCAGCTCGGCGAGCGGGGTCGCGTCGGAACGGGCGGCGGCCACGTACCGGTTCTCGTCGAAGGACGGCAGCGCCGCCGTCTCGCCGCGGCTGATGCAGAACGCCCGGTAGCCGAAGATCCGCTCGCCGTCGACGAGGTGTCCGAGCACCTCGCGGATGCTCCACTTGCCCTCGGCGTAGCGGAAGGTCTCCCGCTCCTTCGGCACCGAGGCGGCGAGCCGGCGGATCTCCTCGGCCTGCTGCTCGAGCACCGCGAGGATGTCGGCCTCCGGCACGAGCGCCACGTAGCGCGCGTAGAAGGGTGCGAACTCGGGTTCGGTCGGTCTCTCCATCTCGTCACTCCCCCCTTCGCCTCGCCGGCAGCACGCCGAGCGCGGCGAGCGCCCTCTCGGCCATCGGCCGGCAGACCATGCCCGAGGCGCCGGGGCCCGCGATCGTGGCCGCGAACACGAAGCGCCGTCCTTCCCTCTCGACCGACCCCACCCACCACCCGTGCGGCTCCGGGGCGCCCGGGTCCTGGCAGGAGCCGGTCTTGCCCCGGTAGACGATCCCCGGGCCCGGCGGGTCCTGGACGAGGATCTCCTTCACGATCGCGAGCGCCCGGGCCGACACGGGCAGCTCGCCGGCCTGGAGACGAGCCAGGAAGTCGACCTGCTCGTCGGGCGAGATCCGCAGCGACGAGCCCAGCCAGAAGCGGTCGATCCCGCCGGAGATGTCCTCGTTGCCGTAGCGGAAGGCCGACACCCACTTCTGCATCCGCTCCGGGCCCACGCGCCGCGCCAGCTCCTGGTAGTACCAGACGACCGAGTACCGCATCGCCGAGCGCAGGTCGTGGTCGCGGTTCCACTCCTCCCGCGGGCGGCGAACGCCGTCCCACTTCAGGACGAAGGACGCGTCCTTGATGACGCCCGTCTCGAGGCCGATCAGCGAGTTCGGTATCTTGAAGGTGGAGCAAGGCCCGGTGCGCGTGCCCGCCCGCGCGGGGTCGTGCCGCACGGTGCGGCCGCCGGTGACGTCACGCAGGACGAAGGCCGCCCGAAATCCCGGGAAGTGCGCCCCCAGGTCCTGCACCACGTCCTCGGCGGCTACCGGTGAGGCCGCGAGGGCGACGGAGACGAAGGGCGATCGGGAGCGTCACCCCGCCAGCATACCCCGCTCGGGAGGGTCGGGGAGGGTTGCCCGTCCGCGGGACGGAGGTAGAATCGCTTCCCGTCGCCGCCTCGGCCCCGCTCCGGTATCCGGGAAGGACGCGCTCGGGATGACACCGAACTCATACCCTAAGGAGCCTTGCCCATGAGCAATCAGTACGCCCCCAAGCCGGAGCACAAGTTCACGTTCGGCCTCTGGACGGTCGGCAACCCCGGCCGCGACCCGTTCGGCGAGCCGGTGCGCCCGGTGCTCTCCCCCGTCCAGATCGTCCACCTCCTGGCCGAGGTCGGGGCCTACGGCGTCAACTTCCACGACAACGACCTCGTGCCGATCGACGCCACCGCCGGCCCAGCGCGACCAGATCGTGAAGGACTTCAAGAAGGCGCTGGCCGACACCGGGATCGTGGTCCCGATGGCGACCACGAACCTCTTCAGCGATCCCGCGTTCAAGGACGGGGCGTTCACCTCGAACGACCCCCGCGTGCGCGCCTACGCCCTGCAGAAGACGATGAACGCGATCGACCTCGGCGTGGAGCTCGGGGCGAAGGTGTACGTCTTCTGGGGCGGCCGCGAGGGCGTCGAGAGCGACGCCACCAAGAACCCCCTCGACGCCGGCAAGCGCTTCCGCGACGCGCTCAACTTCCTCACCGACTACGTCAAGGACAGGAAGTACGACCTCGTCTTCGCCCTCGAGGCCAAGCCGAACGAGCCGCGGCACGACATCTACCTGCCGACGACGGGCTCCTTCCTCGGCTTCATCGAGACCCTCGACCACCCCGAGATGGTGGGCGTGAACCCCGAGGTGGCCCACGAGCACATGTCCGGCCTCAACTTCATGCACGCGGTCGCGCAGGCGTGGGACGCGGGCAAGCTCTTCCACATCGACCTCAACGACCAGGCCTTCGGCCGCTACGACCAGGACCTGCGCTTCGGCTCGCACTCGATCAAGAGCTGCTTCTTCCTCGTGAAGTTCCTCGAGGACGTGAAGTACCCCGGGATGCGGCACTTCGACTCGCACGCCTACCGCACCGAGGACGCCGACGGCGTCAAGGACTTCGCCCGCGGCTCGATGCGGAGCTACCTGATCTACAAGGAGAAGGCGAAGCGCTGGAACGAGGACAAGGAGATCCAGGCCCTCGTCCGCGAGATCTCGAACGTGAAGACGGACGGCCTGCCGACGGTGGGCGCCTACAGCAAGGCGACGGTCGACGCGCTCAAGGGCTACACCTTCGACCGCAAGGCCCTCGGCGCCCGCGGCCTCGGCTACGAGAAGCTCGACCAGCTCACGATCGAGGTCCTCCTCGGCGTGCGCTAGACGGCTGATCCGAGATCCATCATGGCCAGGAAGCTGTTCCTCGGCATCGACGTCTCGACGACCGGCGCCAAGGCCCTCCTCGTCGACGAGAAGGGCGCGGTGGCCGCCTCGGCCACGACCCCGCTCACCCTCCAGACGCCGAGGCCCCTGTGGTCCGAGCAGGACCCGCACGAGTGGTGGAAGGGTACTTCGGCCAGCATCCGCAAGGCGCTCGCGGAGGCCGGGGCAAAGGCCGAGGAGGTGGCGGCGGTCGGCCTCACCGGCCAGATGCACGGCCTCGTCCTGCTGGACGGGAAGCGCGGGGTCCTCCGTCCCGCCATCCTGTGGAACGACCAGCGAACCGGCGCCGAGTGCGCGGAGATCGAGAGGCGGGTCGGGAGGGCCGAGCTCATCCGCGAGGTCGGCAACGTCGCCCTGACCGGCTTCACCGCCCCGAAGATCCTGTGGGTCACGCAACCACGAGCCCGAGGTCTACGCGAAGGCGAAGCTCGTCCTCCTGCCCAAGGACTACGTCCGCCTGCGCCTCACCGGCGAGGCGGCGATGGACAAGGCCGACGGCTCCGGGACGATCCTGTTCGAGCTCAAGGCCCGCACCTGGTCGAAGCTCGTGCTGCAGAAGCTCGACATTCCGTCCGACTGGCTGCCGCCGACCTTCGAGGGGCCCGAGACGACGGGCAGGGTCACGGCCGAGGCCGCGGCCGAGACGGGGTTGAAGGCCGGCACCCCGGTGATGGCCGGCGGCGGCGACCAGGCGGCCGGCGCGGTGGGCGCGGGAGCGGTCCGGCCGGGCGTCGTCTCGCTCACCCTCGGCACGTCCGGCGTCGTCTTCGCGACGACCGACGCCCCGCTCGTCGAGCCCGAGGGGCGGCTCCACGCCTTCTGCCACGCGGT
The DNA here is from genome assembly GCA_963697835.1 of uncultured Acidobacteriota bacterium. Taxonomy (GTDB): domain Bacteria; phylum Acidobacteriota; class Vicinamibacteria; order Fen-336; family Fen-336; genus DATBSL01. Next base: position 732,121 of record CAVOPG010000008.1, read on the forward strand.
GCCCGGCAAGTGGCACTTCATGGGCGTGACGCTCTCGGCCGCCGGCAGCCTGCAGTGGTATCACGACACGCTGACGCCGAAGGAGAGCTTCGGCGACATCGTGACCGAGGCCGGCCAGGCTCCGGCCGGCAGCGACGGGCTGCTGTTCCTGCCGTATCTCTCGGGCGAGCGCACCCCCTACCCCGATCCGCTGGCCCGCGGCAGCTTCGTCGGCCTCACCCTGCGGCACAAGCGGGCGCACCTCACCCGCGCCGTGCTCGAGGGCGTGGCCTTCTCGATGAGGGACTGCTTCGCGCTGCTCAAGGGCGCGGGCCTCGGGGCGGTCGAGGAGGTCCGCATGGCGGGCGGCGGGGCGAAGGGCCCCCTCTGGCGAAAGATCGTGGCGAGCGCCCTCGGCGTGCCGATGGTGACGGTCAACAGCACGGAGGGGGCGGCCTACGGCGCCGCGCTCCTCGGCGGCGTGGGCGCCGGCGCGTGGCCCACGGTCGAGGCCGCCTGCGACGCGACGATCGCCGTCACGGGCCGGGACGAGCCGGTGGCCGAGTGGACGAAGGCCTACGAGGCCCTCTACCCGCGCTACCGCGAGCTCTACCCGGCGCTGAAGCCGACCTACGACGCCCTCGGATCCTGAGACAGCGGATCATCCAGGGCGCTCCCGGCCCGGGCGGCTGATACCGAGCTTCTTCATCCGGGACAGGAGGGTGCAGCGGTTGAGGCCCAGCCGCTCGGCCGCGTTGCCCTTGCCGCCGACTTTCCAGCCGCACTGCTCGAGCACATCGAGGATGTGCCGGCGCTCGACCTCGGACAGCAGGCCGGTCGTGGGTGGCGAACCGCCCCGGTGTGTTCCCGGGAACAGAGAGTCGATCGTCAGGACGGCGCCGGTCGAGAGGATGAGGGCGCGCTCCACCACGTTCTCCAGCTCGCGGATGTTCCCCGGCCAGGAGTAGGCCCGGAACGCCCGCATCGCCCGGTCGGTCACGCGCTCGATGTGTCGCCCCAGGCGGGCCTGCTTCCGCGCGATGACGTGCCAGACGAGCAGCGGGATGTCCTCCGGACGGCTCCGCAGGGGCGGGAGGGTGAGGGGGAAGACGCTCAGGCGGTAGAAGAGGTCGGCGCGGAAACGGCCTTCCCGCACCTCGCGCTCGAGGTCGCGGTTGGTGGCGGCGACGAGGCGGACGTCGGTGCGCAGGACCTTCGAGGAGCCGAGGCGCTCGAACTCGCCGGTCTGCAGCACGCGCAGGAGCTTGGCCTGCACCTCGAGCGGAAGCTCGCCGACCTCGTCGAGGAGGATCGTGCCCCCGTCGGCCACCTCGAAGCGGCCGGGCGTGCGGGCGATCGCGCCGGTGAAGGCCCCCTTCTCGTAGCCGAAGAGCTCGCTCTCGATCAGCGTGGGGGGCAGGGCCGCGCAGTTCACCGTGACGAGCGGCCGGCCCCGGCGGGGGCTCCGGTCGTGGACGGCGCGCGCGACGAGGTCCTTGCCCGTCCCCGTCTCCCCGAGGACGAGCACCGGCGCGTCCGTCGCCGCGACCCGCTGCAGATTGCCCAGCAGCGCGACGAGCGCCGGGCTTCGGCCCACGATCTCCTCGAACTCGCCCGACCTGCGGATCTCCTGCTGCAGGACCACGTTCTCGGCTTCCAGGCGCTCCTTCAGCTCGCGCACCTGACGGAGGCTTTCCTCGAGAGCGGCCTTCGCCTGCTCCAGCTCGGTGACGTCCGTCCACGTGACGACGGCGCCACCCGTTTCCGCGTGGAGCGGCGTCACGGTGACGAGGAAGACGCATTCACCACCCTCGGAGCGGCACCGAAGGGTCATCTGGTGGCGTGCGGACTGGCCGGACAGCACGGCCTGGACGCCGGCCAGGAGCTCCACCAGGCTCGGCCCGTCCGCCGTCGGCGAGCGGCAGGCCTCGAGGTAGTCCTCGCCCTTCGCGGCGCGGGCGGCGGGACTGTCGACGCGGGCTGCCGCCGCCGCCCAGGCCTCGTTCACGGCGGTGACGCGCCCTCCCCGATCCAGCACCGCGATCGCGCTCGAGATCGACGCGTGGACCGCGCGGTTGAGGGCTTGCGCCTCGCGCAGACTCGCCTCCGCCCGCGTCCTGTAGATCGCGCTGGCGAGGACGCTGGCCACCAGCTCCAGGCGCGCAGAGGAAGTCGGGCGGGAAATCGCGGTGCCGGTGGAAGGTGGCGATCGCCAGGCTGCCCACGATCTCGCGGTCGACCTCGAGGGGCAGAGTGACGTGGGACCTCATGCCCACGCTCGCCACGAAGGAGAACTCGGCGCGCGCTTCCTCTGGAAGGTCCTCGGGGAGGCGCTGGAGGACGACCTTTCGCCCGCGACGCACCTGCTCCGTGTACCAGGGCAGGGCGGCTGCCATCTCGAGGCCGAACTCCGGCGGCCGAATCCCCGGCCGCGAGTAGCCGTGCGTGGCCGTGTACGACGTGCCATCCTCCGAGAGCTGGTTGACGCTGCAACGATCCACGTCCAGCGTCTCCACGAGCCCCCGGAGCGACTCGCCGATCGCATCGTCCAGCCGATCCGCGGGGAGTCGCTGGAAACGCAAGGCCAGGTCCGAGAGGAAGGTCTCGAAGCGGAGCCGCTCCCGAAGCTCGTGCTCGGCCTGCGATATCGATTGCGATCGAGGTGTTGACATATCAACGCTGTCCGTTGAAATCCTAACACGAGCAGGAGATGAGGTTGACTTAGTCCTGCCCTTAGTTCACACTCGGGACGTGACCGAGGTCAACGTGCACGAGGCCAAGACCCACCTCTCGCGGCTGCTCGCGCGGGTTGAGGCCGGGGAGGAGGTCCTGATCTCGCGCGCCGGACACCCGATCGCACGCCTCGTTCCGGCCCGGAGGGCCCGGGGCAAGAGGCGTCCGGGGCGCTTCGTCGGCAAGGGCCGGATCGCGGACGACTTCAACGCTCCCCTGCCGCCCGAGGTCCTGGCCGGTTTCCTGAAGTGAAGCGCACCCTCGTCGACACCGAGTGCTGGCTCTGGTGGCACCTGAGCCCCGAGCGCCTCGGCGCGAAGGCGCTCGCGCTGTTCGAAGAGCGGCGCTCGCCTCTCCTGCTCTCGGCGGCGAGCTCCTGGGAGATCGCGATCAAGACAGCCCTCGGGAAGCTCGAGCTGCCCTCTCCCCCGGACCGTTTCGTGCCTGAGCAGCTCGCGGCGGACGGGATCGACTCGCTCGCGATCGAGCACGCGCACGCGCTCCGGGTGGCGCGCCTGCCCCCGCATCACAGCGATCCCTTCGACCGGCTCCTCGTGGCACAGGCACAGCTGGAACGCTGCGCGTTCCTGACCGCGGACGCCCGGATCCTCGACTACGACGTCGAGGCCGTGTGGGGTGCGCGCCAGGGCCCACCGCGCCCGAGGGCCCGTCGCCGGGCGTGAGGGCACCCCTGTGGTCCAAGTGTTGACATATCAACACTAACCGTTGAAATCTCAACCCAAAGCAGGCGAGAAGCGTAGCGCGCTCGCGGCGGAGGAGATCCGGTAGCTATCTCTTTCCCAGAGAGATAGGGCCGAATCTCCCGTTCTGCTCGGCCATGGCACGAAGCCTGCTGAAGTCCCTGAGCGGATCGTGACGCGAGAAGGTTGCCCTTTCCCTATAGAGGAGGCCGAAAATCATGAAAGCCGTTCTTCGCGCCGTCATCGCCGCCGGCCTGCTGGCTTCGCCGGCGTTCGCACAGTCCTCCTCCGGCACCTGGAACGGCCTGTCCGACCGCTTCCAGATCGACTCCGGCTACTTCCGCATCAGCGCAAGCACCGTGCTCCGCTACAACGGCCCGCAGGGCTCCGGGGACGTCGACTTCGAGAAGGACCTCGGGGTGAACCAGGACGTCAACACCTTCTGGCTGGACGCAACCTGGCGCGTCGGGCGGCGCCACCAACTGAAGCTGGGATACACCCGGCTCGTCCGCGACCGGGCCGACTACACGCTCCAGCGTGACTTCACCTGGGGGGGGCAGACCTACAACGCCGGGCTCACCGCCTCCACTTCGACCGGCAGCGACATCCTGGGAGGCTACTACCGCTTCGCCGTGTTTCGGAACGAGCGCTTCGAGATCGGCCCGACGATCGGCGTCGGCTACCTCGCGATCAACGCCAGGATCCAGGCGACGGGGACGATCAGCGGTTCCGGTGGCCCGGTCAGCCGCTCGCTCGACCAGAAGGCCTCCACGGGCAGCATCACCGGCGCCGTGGGAGGCTATGCCTACGCCTGGCCGGCGAAGCGTCTCCAGCTTCATGGCGACTTCCTCTACATCAAGGTGAATCCGGGGGACTCGGAGGCGTCGGTCACCGACTGGCGGCTCGGGGCGGACTACTACTTCTTCCGCAACGCTGGTCTCGGGGTCCAGTACAAGTACGACCGCTACAGCTACGACCGGGGGATCCTGGTCAGCAAGCTGGGCGGCGAGATCACCTACGAGGGTTTCCAGGTCTTCCTGTCCTTCCTGTTCTGATCGAGAGCGCGGAATCCCTTGACCATCCGCATCGAGCGCCGCGAGACGCCGGACGGAGTGATCGTCGAGCTTCACGGTTGGCTCCGTGAGGAGGTGCTCGGTGAGCTCGAGGGCGTCTGCGGGTCGGTTCCCGGCCCGCTCCGCCTGAACCTCTCGCGCCTCGCGGGCGCCGACCGGGCCGGCCTGCGCGCCCTGCGCTCGCGGGTCGACGCCGGGGCCCGGCTCGAGGGAGTGTCGCCGTACATACGGCTCTTGCTTGAAAGTGAGGACTGACAGTGAATCATGAACGTATCGAGGGAAGCGGGACCTTTTCCCGCCGCGAGTTGGTCGCTGGCGGAGCGGTGGCCGGCCCGACGCTCTTCCTCACAACACTCGCGGCGATCGCACTGGCCCTTGGAGCGGGTTGTGCCACCCAAACTCCAAGGTCGGCGTCGCCCGCTGCCGATTCCGGGTTCTCGTTCGCTGCCTACGGCGACTCCCGCACCATGATGTATCTGCCCTACCGAGAGGATCAGGAGGCGGAAGCTCGCAAACTGATGACGGAAATGTGGAGCCTGCAGTTGCCGCCGAAAGCCGCGGCAGAGGCGGTCAAGAAATCCATCAAGTTCACCTACGACCCGACTACCCATGAAATGGTGGAGATGACCATGCCGTTCATGTCCGCCGGGGAAGTGATGTACCTCACCGTCGACAAGGGCTGGGTCACCGAGGCCGCGGTCGAGGATTCGAAACTGCTGCCCGGCGTGCGCATCCCGGTTTTCCGGCTGGTGGCCGGCGACTGGGTCGCCCGCGAGATCGTGAAGTCGGTCCAGAGCGGCCGGACCGATCTCGTGGTCAGCAGCGGCGACATCATCTGGTGGGGCAGCCAGGGCAAGACGGTCTTCGACAGCCCCTACTGGAAGCGGGTCAACGAGAATGTGCTCAGTCAGCTGCCCGCCCCGACCGCCGAGATGCGAGCGGCCGGTCTCGAAGGCCGATGGTTCCCCGCGGTCGGCAATCACGAGGTGTGGGGAGATCCCAAGATCGACGGCGTGCTGAGCGCGGTTCCCTACCTGAAGAAGCTCGGCATCTCCTCCGACAAGCTGAACTACAAGTTCGACTACAAGAATGCCCGCTTCATCTACCTGTGGACCGGCCAATACAACTATCGCGAGCCGACGGCGTGGGGCTCCACTCGGCCAACCTACGAAGAGCAGATGAAAGAGCTGCGGCAGTGGCTGGACGAAGCCAAGGCCAAGGGCATGAGGAGTGTCTTCATCACATTCCACAACCCGGTCTTCTGCCGCTCCGGTTTTGGCGCCATTCCGGAAGCCCAGAATCCCCACAAGACGATTGCCCCGTATGCGAAGGACCTGGACATTGCCGTGTTCAACGGCCACGTCCACACGACCGAGATGTACGAGGTGGACGGCGTGAAGTACCTGCTGATCGGCGGCGGCGGCGCGGAGCAGGACCCGATCCTTCCCGGCCGGACCCAGGCCAAGGTGCCTGCGGACTATCCACCGGATCTCTATTGGAGGGGCGCCCCTCCCAAGGAGGACTACAACTACGTGATCGTGGACGTGAAGCCCGGACAGAAGACGCAGTTCACGCTCAATCGCCTCCGGCCGTGGTCGGTGGAAGCGTTCGCGACCGTGGAACTGTTCGGCACCACAAAGTAGAGGCCAAAGCACCATTGCGATACGACTTCGTGCTGCCTCTGCCTCGCTTCGTCCTGCATCCGGTCACGGCGGCGGTCATCTCGGGTCGCTACGCCGCGCGGACAACGGCACGCATCCGCGTCGGGCGATCCGAGCTTCTTCCTGACGCGGCTGCAATGGATCTTCTGAGACGCCCGGGGGTTCCCGAAGCGCCAGTCACGCCCAGGGGGGCAACCATGAACACCACTCACAAACAAGATCTGCCTGCCGCCGCGCTCGTTTGCGCGCTGGCTTTCACCTCGACCATCGCTGGCGCTGCCGACCCGCTTCCGTCGTGGAACGACGGCAAGGCCAAGCAGTCCATCGTGGACTTCGTCGCCAAGGTGGCCAAGGACGGCTCGCCGAGCTTCGTGCCGGTCGCCGAGCGCGTCGCCACGTTCGACAACGACGGGACGCTGTGGACCGAGCAGCCGATGTACTTCCAGGCCTTCTTCGTCTTCGACCGCGTCAAGGCGCTCGCGCCGCGGCATCCGGAGTGGAAGGACCAGGAGCCGTTCGCCTCGGTGCTCAATGGTGACGTGAAGGCGGCCCTGGCGGGTGGGGAGCCCGCGCTCGTCGAGATGGTCATGGCCACCCACGCCGGCACCACGACGGAGGAGTTCGAGAAGATCGTTTCTGGCTGGATCGCCACGGCGAAGCACCCAAAGACCGGCAGGCTCTACACGGAGATGGTCTACCAGCCGATGCTGGAGCTGCTCGCCTACCTGCGCGCCAACGGCTTCAAGACGTTCATCGTCTCGGGCGGCGGCATCGAGTTCATTCGCCCGTGGGCCGAGAAGGTCTACGGCATCCCGCCCGAGCAGGTCGTCGGCAGCAGCATCAAGACGAAGTTCGAGATGCGGGACGGAAAGCCCGTGCTCGTGCGCCTGCCCGAGCTGAACTTCGTCGACGACAAGGCGGGCAAGCCCGTCGGCATCCAGCAGCACATCGGCCGCCGGCCGATCGCTGCGTTCGGCAACTCCGACGGCGACCTGCAGATGCTGCAGTGGACGACCGCCGGCAGCGGCGCCCGTCTTGCGCTGCTGGTGCACCACACCGATGCCGAACGCGAATGGGCCTACGACCGCACCTCCTCCATCGGTTGCCTGGACAAGGCGCTCGACGAGGCGCAGGCAAAGGGGTGGACGGTCGTGGACATGAAGAGCGACTGGAAGGTCATCTACCCGTGAGAACAAACGAGCAACCGCGAGCCTGGACACTGCGCGGCAAACGGCAGTTGAGGGCATGAACGCTGACCAAACAAAAGCACAGAAAGGGACAGGACACATGAAGTCAAGACACATACTCCGCTACTACGGCTTGTCACTGCTGACGGCTGGCGCGGCGCTCTTCGGCGCCATCGCTCCGGCCCAGGCGGCGGACAAGAAGCCCAACATCCTCGTGATCTTTGGCGACGACATCGGGATGTGGAACGTCGGCGCCTACACGCACGGGATGATGGGGCGGACGCCGAACATTGACAGCCTGGCCAAGGACGGCATGCTGTTCACTGACCACTATGGCCAGCCGAGCTGCACCGCCGGTCGCGCGGCCTTCATCACGGGCCAGTTGCCGATCCGCACGGGCATGACAACCATCGGCATTCCGGGCTCCACCCTCGGCATCCAGAAAGAGGACCCGACCCTCGCGGAAGTCCTGAAGTCGGTCGGCTACAACACCGCGCAGTTCGGCAAGAACCACCTGGGCGACCGCAACGCCTTCCTGCCCACCGTGCATGGTTTCGACGAGTGGTTCGGCAACCTCTACCACCTCAACTCCCAGGAAGAGCCGGAGGAGCTGGACTATCCCGGCCAGAAGAACCCCGCCTACCTGGCGAAGATGGGGCCGCGCGACGTGCTGCACACCTGGGCCACGGACAAGGACGACCCGACGGAGGACCCCAAGTTCGGCCGCGTGGGCAAACAGAAGATTGAGAATGACGGACAGTTGACCCGCAAGCGCATGGAGACCTTCGACAGCGAGGTGCTCGCCAAGACGCTCGACTACCTCGACCGGAAGGGCAAGGACAGCAAGCCGTTCTTCGTGTGGTTCAATACGACGGCGATTCACATCTGGTCGCACCCGCAGAACAAGTACGTCCAGATGGCGGTGGACGAAGGCCGGGCGGAGTCCGATGTCGTCCGCGCCAAGATGCTCGAACACGACGAACAGGTGGGCGCACTGCTCCAGAAGCTGAAGGACCTCGGCGTCGCCGACAACACAATTGTCATCTACAGCACCGACAACGGCAACGAGCTCCTGCTCTGGCCGGACGGCGGCTACGCGCCCTTCCGCGGCGAGAAGGGCACCACCTGGGAAGGCGGCCTCCGCGTTCCGTGTCTCATCAAGTGGCCCGGCAAGATCAAGCCCGGCAGCGAAAGTAACGGCCTCCAGAGCATGGAAGACCTGTTCGTCACCCTCGCGGCGGCGGCGGGCCTGCCGAACCTCAAGCAGGACCTGCTCACCGGCTACAAGATGGGCGACGCGACCTACAAGGTCCACCTCGACGGTTACAGCCAACTCGATCTCTGGACGGGCAAGACGGAGAAATCCGCCCGCCGGGAGCTCTTCTACTACGACGAGACCGACCTGATGGCCATTCGGGTGGACGGCTGGAAGATGCACATCGGTTACAAGCCGGAAGGCATGTGGTTCGACGAGAAGGTCTATCCGAGCATTCCCGCTGTTTTCAACCTGCTGATGGATCCGATGGAGAAGATGGATCCACACTCGCACGAGTGGGGCTACGTCGGTCGCTATTTCTTTGCCCAGAAGATGTGGGCTCCGGCGGCGGCTTCACCGTTCCTGGCCGCGCACCTGAAGAGCCTGCAAGACTATCCGGCGCGCCAGGGCGCCGACTCACTGAGCCTCAAGAAGGTGATCGAAGGCGCGATGAAGAAGATGGAGAACCCAACCGGCGGCAACAACTGACGCCGCGCTCGGCGAGCGTCTGACTGACACCACCGGGCCGCACCCGTTCCCAACGGGTGCGGCTTGCCCTGGGCCGGGGACTCTTGGCGAGCGCGGAGAAGGCCCGTAACGCCCACAGTGCGCGGGCCCGGTGGCCGGAGACAGCCTACCAGCCGACCCCCGGCTTCAGCGGCGGCAGGCTGATCCGCTTCTCGGGGTCGACGAACTGCGCGAGGGTCCGCCGCACGACATCCTGGAACGTCGGTGCCACCCCGGGAGCGCCCGCGCGGCTCCTCACGCGACGGCTGCAGGCTGTTGCCCGGCCGGAGCTTGCACCGACCGGCGGTTCCGCCCCGGAGAACGCCTCCCGCGGTCCGACCGCCCTCCGGCCGAAGCACCGTGTCCGGTTTCCCGGCCGGATCGCTCAGCGGGCGGCGACGGCGAGGATGGACTGGGCGATGCGGATGGCCGCCTCGGCGACGCGGCCATCCGGGTCGTACTCCGGCGCGTAGGCAGCGAGCGCCGCCGCCCGGACCGGTATCGCCTGGCCGATCGCAGAGACGGCGCGCTCGACCTCGGTCACGCTCAGGCCGGAAGGGACGGGGAAGGGGTTCGCCTGGCCCTGGCTCGGGTCCAGCACGTCGAGGTCGCAGTGCACGTACCCGGCCTCCACAGTCGGCCGGAGCGCCCGGAGCTCCTGGTCGAGCCGCGAGGTCCTCAGGGCCTCCGGCGACAGCACGCGGACCTCCGAGCGCGACAGGCGCTCGGTCTCGGGCGGATCGAAGTCGCGGGCGCCCAGCAGCAGCACGGCCCCCTCCGGAACCGCCTCGAATCCCGGCACGGCGTCCGTCATCTGGCGCCAGCACCATCCCATGGCGGTGGCGAGGGCCATGCCGTCGAGAAACCCGCTGCGGGTGGTCTCCGGCGTGTTGAGGTCGCCGTGGGCGTCGAACCAGAAGACCGCGCGCGAGAGCGGCGTGAGGCCGGCGAGGGTGCCGGGGGCGGTGTTGCAGTTGCCGCTGAGCACGAGGGGAAACCGGCCCGCGGCCCTGGCCGCCCGCACGCGCGCGGCCAGGAGCAGCATCAGCTCGAAGGCGGTGGCGATCTCGGCCGTGGGTGCACCGCTCTCCGGGCCGACGACCGAGCATTCGACGGCGTATCCGAGCGCCTCGAGGCGCGGCACGAGGCCAGCGGCCATGAGGCGCTCGGGCCCGGCGCCCATGCGCCAGTCGCGCCGGCCGCTGTCGTAGGGCACGAGCAGGAGCTGGATCGTGTTCATTGGCAGGAAGCAGGCGCGGGGCCCCTCCGAACCCGCGTTCCTGACTCCCCCCTTTTCACGCGGGCCGCTGACGGGCGCAGCGGATGATCTCGGCCACCAGCAGCTCGGGACGGTAGGGTTTCTGGATGAAGCCGGCCGGACGGCCGGCCCCGAACCGGCCCCGCGCCTCGTCCTGGTCGTAGCCGGACGACAGGATGACCCGCACGTCCGGAACGATCTCGCGCAGGCGCCGGAAGGTCTCCTCGCCACTCAGCCCGGGCATGGAGAGGTCGAGCAGCACGACGTCGATGCGGTCCCGCTTCTCGCGGAAGAGAGCGACACCCCGCGAGCCGTCCTCGGCCCGCAGCACCTCGAACCCCTCGTGCTCGAGGACCTCGCCGACCATGTCCCGCACGACCTCCTCGTCGTCGACGAGGAGGACGGTCGCCGGGCGCCGCTCCGGCGGCGTCGCCGCGGGGGCCCCGGCGGAGGCCTGCGGCGCGCTCGGCGCGAAGAGGATGCGGAAGACCGTGCCGTGCCCCGGCGTGCTCTCCACGCTGAGGGCGCCGTGGTGGCCGCGGACGACGCCGAGGACCGCGGCGAGGCCGAGGCCGCGCCCGGTGAACTTGGTCGTGAAGAAGGGCTCGAAGATCCGGTCCACGGTGTCCGCGTCCATCCCCGGCCCGTCGTCCGTGACCTCGAGCGACACGTAACGGCCCGGGGCGAGGGGTTGCCCGCTCGCGCGCCACAGCGCCTGGTCGTTGCTGGTCACGTCGCGGACGCCGGTGGCCACGGTCACGGTCCCGCCCCGCTCCCCGATGGCCTCCGCCGCGTTGATGACGAGGTTCATGAGCACCTGCTGGATCTGGCCCACGTCGGCGTCCACGAGGGGCGGCTCGGGGTCGAGCCGTCCTTCGAGCCGCACGTTCTTCGGCACCGCCACCTCGAAGAGGGGCAGGTTCTCGCGCACGAGCGCGTTCACGTCGGTGGGACGGACCACGAAGTGCCCGCGGCCCGAGTAGGCCAGCATCTGCCGGGTGAGGTCGGCGGCCCGCTCCACCGCGCTCGCCGCCTTCTCGACGCTGCCGCCGCGCCGGGCTCCCCTCGGGAAGCTGCTTCAGGGCGAGCGAGGCGTGGCCGAGGATCGCGGCGAGCAGGTTGTTGAAGTCGTGGGCCACCCCTCCGGCGAGCACGGTGAGGCTCTCCTCCTTCGCCGCGCGTCGCAGCGCCTCCTCCGCGGCCTTCCTGTCGGTGATGTCGATCGACACGCCGAGGACGGCGGGGCGGCCGGTGCCCGAGAAGGTGAAGGGGATCTTCGTCGTCTGCAGATACCGGACGCGCCCCCGCGCGTCGGTGATCGGCTCCTCGAGGACCACCTTGGGACGGCCGCTCCGCATCACCTCGCGGTCGTCCTCGCGGAAGTGGCGCGCCTCCTCCGCGGAGCGCGCGAAGTCGGCGTCCGTGCGACCGAGGAGGCCGTCTACCGTGGTGCCGTAGACGTCGGCGCACCGCCCGGTTCACGAGGAGGAAGCGCCCCTCCTCGTCCTTCGCGAAGATGAAGTGCGGCACGAGGTCGATGACCTGGCGGAGCCGGGCCTCGGAGTCGCGCAGGGCCTGGTCGGCGCGGCGGACGTCCGTGATGTCCACCGCGATCCCGACCGTGCCGCGGATGGCCCGGTCCGCGTCGCGCAGCGGCTCGAGGTGGACGGTGAACGCTCGACCCTCCTGCTCGTACTCGTAGCCGACGGACTCGCCGCGGAGGGCGAGCCGGTGACGGTCGAGGGCCACGCTCTCCGCCCCGAGGTACTGCTCGAGCGACATTCCCACCACCTGGTTCGGCGCGAGACCGAGGCCGGAGAGCCCGGCCCCGAGCGACGAGGTGAAGCGCAGGTCCTCGTCGGTCGTCCAGAGGATCGCCGGCACCTGCTGGATCGCCACGCGGAGCCGGGCCTCGCTCTGGCGAAGGGCGTCCTCGGCCCGCTTCGCCTCGATGGCGGCGGCGATCTGGCCGGAGACGAAGACGAAGAGGTCCCGCTCCTCCGGCCCCAGCCGCACCGCGGGGTCGTAGGTCTGGACGGCGGCCACCCCGATCGCCTCGCCCCGCGCCAGGAGCGGCGCCCCCAGCCAGTCCACCGAGTCGCTCGCGATCAGCTCCACCTCGCGGCGGAGAACGAGGCTCCCGGAAGACCTCGGGCGTCGCCAGGAGGGGCTGGCGCGTCCGCAGGACGTACTCGGTGAGGCCGCGGCCGAGCGGCTTCGGGGCCGGGGTCGAGTCGCGCTCGTCGGCGAAGTACGGGAAGCTCAGCAGGCCCGAGGACGCCGTCGTGGAGCGCGATGTAGAAGTTGCGGGCGGGAAGCACGTCGCCCAGGCTCTCGTGGATCGAGCGGAAGAGCGCAGGGAGGTCCCACACCGTCCGGGCCGCCTCCGAGATGCGGTAGACGCAGGCCTGGGCCCGCTCGCGCCGGCGCGCCAGCTCCACGGCGTGCACCTGCCGCTCGCGCTCCCCTTCCAGCAGCCAGGCCACGAGGGCGAGACCGATCACCGCGGTGGCGAGCAGGTCGAACGTCATCAGCAGGGGCAGGAGGCCGATCTGCCCGCCGCGGGGCACGAAGCTCAGGGCGAAGTACGCCAGCTGGTCGACCGCGTAGAGGAGGAGGGCGAAACCGGCGAAGGTCCCCCCGACGCGCGCCGGGGTGGGGCGCCGGGCGAGGATCCCGACCGACGCGGCGATGTAGGCCAGGCCCGCGACCAGGCACCTGAGCCCGACCGCGGAAGGCACGGTCAAACCGACGAGCGCCGGAAGAAGGGACAGGGCGGCCCCGACGACCGCGGCGAGGAGGACGAGCCGCACCGTGCCGGCCGGCACCTCCTCGTCGCGGGCGAGACCGCGGGCGCCGAGGAGCAGCCACGCCACCTGCAGGAAGCCGGCCACGAGCGAGACGGCCACGACCGGGACGTGCCAGGCGGGCGAGCGCCCGGCCGTGGCCAGGCCCGCTCCCAGCGAGGCCAGAACGTAGACGACGAGCGCGAGCCAGCTGAGCGACCAGTGGCGCAGGTAGGGGTGGCGGTGCGCCCGGTAGAACGCCCCCAGGATCAAGGCGAGGACCAGGGCGAGCGCGACCTGCAGCGCCACCTGCGCGATCAGGACCGGCAGGACGTCGATGGTGAGCCTTTCCATTCGCCGCCCCCGGACCGGACGGGAGAGCCTACTCCTCGACGGCGTCGGCGTCGAGGTCGTGCTTCCGCATGTAGTAGCTCAGGTTGCGGGGGTCGATACCGAGGAGGCGCGCCGCCTCCTTGCGCACGCCGCCCGCGCGGCGGTGCGCCTCGAGCAGCAGCTCGCCGCTCGAGCTTGCCGAGCGCCTCGCGGAGGTTGAGCTCGCGCTCGGCGAGGCTCGTGCCCTCGGGCGGGGGCGCCCCCGCGCCCGCCGGGGCGAGATCGAGGTCGTCGAGCCCGCGCGCGGGGTCGAGGATCATGGCCCGCTCGATCAGGTTCCGCAGCTCGCGCACGTTCCCGAGCCACGAGTAGGCCGCGAGCCGGACGAGCGCGGCCGGCGGAAGGTCGGGTGCCGGACGGCCGAGGCGCTGGGCGATCTGCTCGGCGAAGTGGCGGGCGAGGAGCGGGATGTCGTCCCGGCGCTCGCGCAGCGGCGGGACGTCGATGCGGACGACGTTGAGGCTGTAGAAGAGGTCCGCCCGGAACCGGCCCTGCTGCACCTCGGCCTCGAGGTCGCTGTTGGTCGAGGCCACCACGCGCACGTCCACCCGGGTCGGCTGCTCGTCGCCGAGGCGCTCGAACTCGCCGTCCTGGATGGCGCGCAGCAGCTTCGCCTGACCCGCCGGCGGCATGGCCCCCACCTCGTCGAGGAAGAGCGTCCCCCGGTCGGCGAGCTGGAAGCGGCCCTCGCGGTCGGACCCGGCGCCGGCGAAGGAGCCCTTGCGGTGGCCGAAGAACTCGCTCTCCCACAGCTCGAGGGGGACGGCCGCGCAGTTGACCTTCACGAACGGGCCGGAGGCGCGGGGCGACCGCGCGTGCAGCCGGCGGGCGAGCAGCTCCTTCCCCGTCCCCGACTCGCCGGTGAAGAGCACCACGGAGTCGGTGGGGGCGGCCGCCTCGACCATGCCGACGACGCGCTGCCACGGCCGGCTCTCCCCGATCGGCACCTCGGCCTGGGCGGCGGCGGCGCCGCGCAGGTAGCGCACCTCGCGCCGCAGCGCCCGGCCCTCGAGCGCGCGGTCGAGGGCCACCTCGAGGGCGTCGGGCTCGGCCGGCTTCAGGATGTAGTCGCTCGCCCCGGCCTTCAGGCACTCGACGGCGGAGGCCACGTTCCCGTGGCCGGTCAGGATGACGACCGGCACGTCGGGCGCCACGGACTGCATGCGGCGGACGAGCTCGAGGCCGTCGGCGCCGGGCATGCGCAGGTCGGAGAGCACCACGTCCACCGGGGCCCGGCCGAGGTGGGCGAGAGCGTCCTTCACCGACCCGGCGGCGCTCGCGTCGAATCGCCGCGCGCTCAGGATCTCGACGAGGGAGTCGCGCACGTAGGACTCGTCCTCGACCACGAGGACCCGGCCGCGGCTCACTGTCCGGTCGTTCATCGCCTCAAGCCTCCCGCGCCGGCAGGCGCATCCGGAAGACGGAGCCGCCGCCCGCCCGCGGGGCGACGTCGAGCTCGCCGTCGTGCTGTCGCACGATGGTATGACAGATCGACAGGCCGAGGCCCGTCGAGTCCTTGGTCGAGAAGAACGGCTCGAACACCCTCTGGCGGTCGGCCTCGGGGATGCCCGGCCCGCGGTCGGCGAACTCCGCCACCACGTGCGGGCCTTCGCGGCGCGAGGTGACCCGCACCTCTCCCTTCCCCGGCTGCACCTCGCAGGCGTTCACGATCAGGTTCATCGCCACCTGCCCGAGCATGACGGGGTTGCCGTGGACGACGAGGGGCGCGTCCGCGAGGTCGAGCGCGAAGACGACGTGCCGGAACTCCTTGCGCGACTGCGACGAACTGCTCGGTCTCGCGCAGGACCTGGTTGAGGTCCACCGGCGTCCTCGGGGCCTTCGCCGGGTCGGCGTGGGCCAGCACCTGCCGCACGATGCCCGCCGCGTGGTCGAGCCCCTGCTTCACCGAGCCGACGTGGCGCGAGGCCGCCTCGACGTCCGCGCGGGAGAGCGCGTCCTTCAGCGAGGGTCAGGTAGTTCGACATGCCCTCGAGGGGGTTGTTGATCTCGTGGGCGATGCCGGCGGCGAGACGGCCGACGGTGGTGAGCCGCTCGGCGTGGAAGAGCTGCCGCTCCAGCTCGCGGACGCGCGCCTCCTCCGCGGCCCGCGCCTCGAGCCCGGCCCGCCGGCGCGCCTGCTGCACGGCGAAGGCGCCGAGCAGCAGGGCGAGGCCCATGACCGCGAGGTTCAGGGTGTAGGTGGTGCGGTAGCGGCCCCAGACCGGCTCGGCGAGGCCCACGACCGTCCGCTCGGGCTGCGCGCACGACAGGGTGAGCGGGCCCGGGGCCGACCAGCCCTCGGCCCGTACGGGGGCCTCCGCCTGCACCTCGCGCTCGCCGGCCGGCAGGGGGCCGCGCGGGCCCGCCGGGAAGCGCCCGAGCAGGACGCCCTTCGCGTCTCGCAGCCGGCACCGCCGCGGGGGGGCCGTCGCGGGCTCGCCCAGGTCGAGGAGCGAGGCCGGCTCGACCTCGGTCTCGATCGTCACCCCGCCCGCCAGCGGCCGGGCGGCCTCGCCGTACGGCAGTCGCGCGGTGAGGCGCGGGCGCGCGGGGTCGATCGCGGCCCCCTCCTGCCCCGTGGGAATCGCCGAGACCCACAGCACCGGCACCCCGCCGCGCCGCCCGACGTGCACGAGCGGGCGCCCGGCCGACGAGCGCACCCCGATGCGCACGACCTCGGCGTGGCTGCGCAGGAAGAGGAGGAGCGCGCTCTCCGCGGCCTGCCGGAGCAGCGACGCCGCCGATACGTCCCTCCCCGCCTCGTCGAGCCGCGCGATCGTGGGCGAGGCGCCGAGGAAGGCGAGGTCGGAGCGCACCTCCGACAGCCGCCCCTCGAGCGCGGTCGCCTTGGTGCCGACGTCGAGCTCGAACGCCCGCCGGGCCTCGTCGAGGGCGCCCTGGCGGGCGACGCGGATGCCCCAGAGGCCCGCCAGGTTCACCGCGGCCACGGCGGCGAGGGCGATTCCGGTGAGCCAGCCGGGGGTGGCGCGGAGGGGCTTCATTCGCGGGGGGCGTGCGCCGGGGTCAGTAGGGGCAGCGGCCGTCGCGGTCCTGGCAGACGCCGCTGTTGCACGAGAGAGTGGACTGGCATGGCACCGACTTGCCGTCGCACGGGGCGTTGATGGGCGCGCCGCCCGTCGTCGTCCCGCAGGGGGCGCCGGAGACCACGTTCCCCTCGCAGAAGCACGGGTCGTTGATGGTGGCCCCGACGATGCACGTGCGCGGCGAGCAGGTCAAGACGCCGCTCTCCGAGCTGCCCTTGCCGAGCTTGTTCGCGCCGTAGAGCAGCCCGAGGCCGACGACGTTCGCGCCGATGATGGCCCCGACGTGGCCCAGGTACTTGCCGGCTCCGGCGGGCGGCGTGCGGCGGCGGCCGCCGGCTCCGCGGCGGCCGGGGCCGGACTCGCGGCGGCCCCCTCCGCCTCGGCCGCCTCTCCGCCCCGGCGCAGCCGCACCTCGCCGTTCAGCCGCGTCATGGGGCGCTTCCCGTCCGGGCCGGTGAAACCCTCGGCGAGCGGCTGCTCCGGCCCGCCCTGGCGCCAGGCGAGGAGCCCCTGCAGCACGCTGGCGTTCCGCCGCACCGACGAGCGTCCACTCGTTGCCGCCCGAGTCGGTGAACGACAGCGTGCCCGGCCCCTGGATCGTCTCGGCGATCGCGTAGCGCTTGCGCAGCGGCGGGCAGCCCGAGCCGGGCTCGGCCGGCAGGTCGATGGCGACCGAGCCCCTCAGCGAGCCGCCCGCGCCGGTCAGCTCGAGCCGCACCGAGGTGGCTTCGGTGCCCGCCGTCGTAGCGGCACGCCGAGCCCGGGCCAGTCGTTCGCGAGCTTCGCCCAGCCCTCCCAGCTCCCGGCGACGCCCGGGGCGGCCGGCGCCGCCGGCTCCTGCGCGAGGCCCGCTCGCGGGCAGGGCGAGGGCCCCGGCCAGGGCGAGGGCGACGACGACGGTGGGATCGGGGGCGCATGCGAGGGCGGACGCGGCGCGGATGCTATCACGCGAGGCTCTTCTTCGCCGCGTCGATGCGCGCGTTGTTCTCCTCGTAGGAGAGCGGCCCCTCGGCCCCCGCCGGCGGGTACACGTGGCCCGCGGTAGAGCGGGTACGCCTCGGTGCGCAGGTGCGCGAGCATGTGGTGCCCGCGCCGCGTCGCGCGCTCGTGGCGGAGGGCCGTCACGTCGACCGGCGCCACCACGATCCGCTCGCCCGGGCCCGGCGAGGCCTGGGCGAGGACGCGCCCGTCGAAGTCCACGACCATGCTCCCCCCCGGCCACGAGTACGGCGGGTAGCGGCGCAGCGCCGCTCCCTGGTTCGCGGCCACGACGTACGCCACGTTCTCGAGCGCGCGGCAGCGGTTCACGACCGTCCACCAGTCCATGGGCTCGGTCGCGCCCCACGGGTCCATGTAGGCGGAGACGCGCACGAGGACCTCGGCGCCGTTCATGGCGAGCTGGCGCAGGGCCTCGGGGAAGACCCAGTCGTAGCAGATCGCGCAGCCGATGCGGCCGATCTCGGTGTCGGCCACCGGGAAGAGCGGCTCGTCGTAGCCGGGCACGTCGTGGGGGCTCGCGTGGACCTCGTACGGGATCCACGGGTTCACCTTGCGGTACTTGTAGAGGATCCCGGAGGGGCCGATCAGGCACGTGGTGTTGAAGACGACGCCGGGCCAGCGCGGGTCGGCCTCGATCATCGAGCCGCTCTGGATGAAGATGCCGTGCTCCTTCGCCTTCGCGTGGAGGCGGTCGGTGTGCTCGTTCGGGACGGGCACGGCCAGCTTCTCGGCGAGCTCCGCGACGGTCGGGTAGACCGGGGCAGCGTGGGCGAACTCGGGGAAGACGACGAGCCGCACGGGCAGGAAGGGCGCCGCCCCGGCCATCGCCGAGTCGATCATCGAGAGCATGCGGTCGGTGTTGGCTCTCATCTCGGCCCGGCCGAGCGGGTTCGGCAGGTCGGTCTGGCAGCAGGCGGCGGAGTAGCGGATGAGCGCCGTCATGGTTGTCGACCGTCATCCCGAGGAGCACCGTCCGCGTCGGGCGACGAGGGATCCGCAATCACGGCGGATCCCTCGGGCGACGTCCCCACGGCGCCCTCGGGATGACAGGCGAAGAGCTCGATCGGGGTGATCGGCCGCACGACGAGGCGGGTGTTCCAGGCCTCGGCCTGCTCGCGCGGCCCTCCGCGCCGCGGGCGGCACCTCCGCGTCGGCGTAGGGATAGGCCCGCATGCCGTGGTACGGCAGCGGCAGGACGACGTCCGGGCTCGCGGAGTTGATGTCCATCTCCTTGCTGAAGCCGTCGCCGTGCAGCAGGAACGTCCGCGCCCGGCCCGCGCCGACCGGCGGCAGCGCCGAGGCGTCGAAGCTCACCGCCACCTCGTCCCCGGGCTTCGAGACGACGAACGCGTCGTCCGCCGCGGCGAGCAGCGGCCGCACGTCGCCCTCGCGCGTGTAGCGGCCCGGCATCGTCTTCCAGGGCGACAGCCACGAGACACGGGCGTAGTCGAAGGCCAGCGGCTCGCCGTCCGTCGCCACCGCCGAGAAGCCGCGCTCGCGGAGGTCGGCCCGGACCGGATCGAGGGCCATCGGGCGCGAGGGCCACGTCCGGGGCCGGGGCGGCCACCACGGCCTGGTCCCAGTAGACCCGCATCGTCGTGACCACCCGGACCCGCCGCGACGGGCCGAGCTTCCCGGCGAGGTCCACGACGACCGTCTGCGGCCGGCCCACCGGGATCCCCACCTGCTCGACCGCGGTCGCCCACGTGCCGTCGGCCTCGCTCGACCTCGAGCCGCGGGGGCACGACGGCGAGGCCCATCTGGTGCGCGGCCACGTTGTCGCTCGAGAACGCGTAGTCGGTCCAGCCGGTGAGGAGGAGGACCGTGTGCGACGGCGGCAGGCCGGAGAGGTCGAGGGTGAGGGCGTGCTCCCTCGCGTAGCCGCGCACGCGCTCGAGCGGCAGGTCGTCCACGAACGCGCGATCGACCTTCGCCAGGCGGGCGGTCACGTCCCGCCCGCGGTGGTCGGTCGCCCGCGGCGTGCGCGGGTCGCGCACCGCGACGAGGCGGAAGGGCTTCGGCGGCGACGTCATGCCCTCGTCGGGGTACACCAGGACGTCGGCCGGGTGGTCGAGGGCCAGGAGCCGCAGGCGGTCGAGGTACAAGCACCTCCTCGAGCTCGTTCGTCACCCGCAGCTCGTAGCGTCCGTTCCGGGCCTCGAGCCGCCCGGGAGCGATGCGGACGTACTCGACGGGGTCGGGTTCGCTCCGCACCCCCGGCGCCTCGTAGTAGCCCATCTCGCCGGCGCCGAGGAAGTCGGTCAGGAACTCGAACCGCTCGCCGTTCCACGCGTAGAGGTACGGGCAGGAGGAGGGCTTGCGGTCGAGCTCGTTGACGGCGAGCACGGCCCGCTGCCCGGGCTCGGCCGCCGCACCCATCTCCGTCTCGGTCTGCACGATGCCGGAGACCCAGATGACGCGCACCGCGTCGGGCGCCTTCCGCGGGCCGAGGCCGAAGACGACGTCGGCGGGGGCGGCCATCGGCACGGCGGCCGAGGTCTCGATCTTCTGCCGGAGGCTGCCGGCGCGGATCTCGACCTTCGCTCCCACCCCGCCCTTGTTCGACACCCGCCCCGCCAGCCGGACCGCGAACGAGTGGTTGCGGTTGCCTCCCTCGTTCACGTAGCGGCGGAGGGCCGAGGGCGTCGCCAGGAGCGCGTCCTCGTCGCCGTCGCCGTCGAGGTCGGCGACCGCCAGAGCGGCGGCCTCGAGCGCCCTGCCCCGCGCCGGCGCCGCGAAGGCCGAAGCGCTCACGTCGGCCCAGGACGTCCCCAGGCCGCGCAGGAGCCGCGGCCCCTTCGCGGTGACCACCAGGAGGTCGAGGAGTCCGTCGTCGTCGTAGTCCACGAGCTGCGCGGCGAGCGCGCCCGCGGCCGCCTTTGGGGCGGGCACGACCCGGAACGCCCCGCGCCCGTCGCTGAGCGCGAGGAAGGAAGCGCCCTTTCCTCCGAGAAAGAAGTCGGTGTAGCCGTCCTTGTTCACGTCGCCGGCGGCGGCGCTCAGGAACGGCCCCGGCGCGACGAGGCCCACGCTCGGCCGCCATGTCCTTGAAGCTGCCGTCGCGCATGTTCTTGAAGAGCGCCGGCCGGTCTTGCTCGAGGACGAAGAGGTCGACGTCGCGCCGGTTGTCGAAGTCGGTGGGGATGACCGCGACCGCTCCGCCAGCGCCGCCGAGCTGCGCGGCCGCCGTGATGTCGGTGAACGTGCGGTCGCCGTTGTTCCGGAGCAGGAGCGAGGGCCCGCCCGGCGCGGCCGCGACGACGAAGGCGTCGATGTCGCCGTCGTGATCGATGTCCACGAAGGCCGCGGCCGCCACGGAGTGCGGGAAGGCGGGGATACCGGCGGCGGCTTCGCCCTTGAAGCGCCCGCCCCCCTCGTTGTGGAGGAGCGAGACGCCGGCCGGTGCCGCGGCGAGGAGGTCGGGGAGGCCGTCGTTGTCGTAGTCACCCGCCACCGCGGCGCCCGCCGCCACCCCGGAGAGGCCCGCCTTCTCGGTGAAGTCGGCGAATCGGCCCGGCTCGCCCCGCAGCACGCGGAGCCCCGAGGGCCCGGCCGTGACGGCGTCCTGGGCACCGTCGCCGTCGAGATCCGCGAGGACGAGCGTCGACGCGCCGGCCGACGCCTCGTCCTTCGCGACGAGCGACACCGCCGGCGTCTTCGGGTCGGCCAGCTCGGGCTCCGCGCCCGTCGAGGCGAGGGCCTCCGCGTACTTCCCCTGCTCGAGGTAGTTCGAGCCGAGCGCGCTCTTGTAGGCGCTGTCCCGCAGCTTCTGGAAGCGCGGCCATGGCCTCCTGGCCCTCCTCGCGCTTGCCGGCGCGGGTCAGGGCGACGCCGAGGTTGTAGGCGGCGCTCACGTTGTACGGCTCGGAGGCGATCGCCACGCGGAAGGCGGCGGCGGCCTCGTCGAACTGCCGCATCTGGAGGTACACCTGACCGAACGTCACGTTCGCACCGAGGTCCTTCGGGTCCGTCTCGAGCACCTTCCGGACGTAGGGCAACGCGTCCTCGGCCCGCCCCTCGGCGCGGGCGATGAGGGCGAGGAGGTAGTTGGGCGGCGGCGCGTCCGGCGCCACCGCCAGGGCGGCCTCCGCCGCTTGCTTCGCCGCCGCGAGGTCGGGCACGTAGAGATGCGCGATCGCGAGGTTGATGCGGGCGGGCAGCAGGGAGGGGTCCCGGGCGAGCGCCCGCCGGAACGCAAGGACGGCGTCCCCGAAGCGGAACTGCTCGAGAAGAGCCACGCCCAGGTTGTTCTCGCGCCAGGCGTCCTCTCGGGCGGCGGCCGCCGGGGGCGCCGCGGCGGGCGACTCGGCGCGCGCCGCGGGGTTCTGGGCACCGGCGAGGAGGGCCAAGGCGGCTACGCACAGGAGGAGAGAGGCTCGACGCTCGGTCATCCTCCCATTCTCATCCGGGCCTCGGCTCGGACTCAAGGCACCAGAGCGGTCCCCTTCGCCGGGAGCGGCTTCGAGGAGACGAGCCCGCGGCCCTCCTCCACGAACGCCACCTGGTTGCGACCACGGGCCCGGTCCGGTCGACCTGCCCGCTCGGCCAAGACGGCTGGGTCGACGGGCGAGGGCGGGGTCTCGGACGAGCGTCCGCAGCTTTCCCGTAGCCGGCGTCTGCGGCATCCCGTTCGGCGCCACCGGAGTATCGCCACGACATACGGTGCAATCGGGCTCTTCTTCGCTGCCGTCGACGCCAGCGCTGCGATCCCGGCCAGCGAGCGCCCCGCGCTGACCACAGGTGCGCGGGGCGCGGAAGCGCTACACTGGACCGAGACCTCAGGATCTTCAATGCGCGGTGTCGGCGCGCGGCGGGAATCGGTCCGCACACGCGTCGCCATTCGCGGAACAGAGAGGCGAGAGGCATGACCCGATTCCTGACCCCTGCGACGCTGTCCTTGGCGCTCGGCCTCGCGTGCGCGGGCCTCCCCGGCCTCGCGGCGGAGCCGGCAGCCGCCCGCGACTACCCGATCCAGCCGGTGCCGTTCACCCAGACCGAGATAGCCGACGCCTTCTGGGCGCCGCGGATCGAGACGAACCGCGACGTCACCGTCCACCACAACCTCCAGAGCTGCCAGCGCACCGGGCGAATCCAGAACTTCGTCGTGGCCGCAAGACAGGCCGAGGGTGCGTTCCAGGGCCTGTTCGGGTTCGACGATTCGGACGTCTACAAGGTGATCGAAGGCGCCGCCTACACCCTGGGCCTGCAACCCGACCCGGCGCTGGACCGCCAGCTCGACGACGTGATCGCCAAGATCGCGGCCGCTCAGGAGCCGGACGGCTACCTGTACACCGTGGGCCAGATCGGCAAGACCGCCGAGAAGCCGATCTGTTGCGTGAGCAAGTCCCGCTGGGCGGACCTGCGCACCGGCCACGAGCTGTACAACGCCGGGCACCTGTTCGAGGCCGCGGTGGCCCACTTCCAGGCCACGGGCAAGCGGAACCTGCTGGACGTGGCGACGAAGTACGCCGACCTGCTGACCCGCGTTTTCGGGCCCGGCAAGAACATGGGCGTCCCCGGACACGAGGAGGTCGAGATCGGCCTCGTCAAGCTGTACCGCGTGACCCGGAACGAGGAGTACCTGAAGCTCGCGCGCTTCTTCCTGGACCAGAGGGGCAACGCCCAGGGGCACGAGCTGTACGGCGCCTACAACCAGGACCACCTGCCGATCGTCCAGCAGTCGACCGCGGTGGGCCACGCGGTGCGCGCGGCCTACCTCTACTCGGGCATGGCGGACGTGGCGGCGCTCACCGGCGCCGAGGGCTACGTCGCGGCCATCGACCGGATCTGGAACGACGTCGTCTCGACGCAAGCTCTACGTCACGGGCGGCATCGGCGCCGAGCACGAGGGGGAGGCGATGGGCGACCACTTCCACCTGCCGAACCGGACCGCCTACGCCGAGACCTGCGCGGCGATCGCGAACGCGATGTGGAACTACCGGTTGTTCCGCCTGCACGGCGACGCGAAGTACATCGACGTCATCGAGCGGACCGCCTACAACGCGATCCTCTCCAGCGTCGCGCTCGGCGGCGACCAGTTCTTCTACGTCAACCCGCTGGCCTCGGACGGGAAGTACGCCTTCAACGCCGACAACTCCACGGGCCGGCGCCCGTGGTTCCGCTGCTCGTGCTGCCCGCCCAACGTGGCGCGCTTCCTCGCGAGCTTCGGCAGCTACGTCTACGCCCAGGGCGACGACGGGATCTACGTCAACCTGTTCGTCGGCGGGCACACGCGCGTCGATCTGGACGGCCGCAGCGTGGCGCTGCGCCAGGCTACCGAGTACCCCTGGAAGGGCGACGTCGCGATCAGTGTCGAGCCCGACGCCGAGGCGGAGTTCGCGCTGCACGTCCGCGTGCCGGGCTGGGCGAGGGAGCAGCCGGTGCCGAGCGACCTGTACCGCTACGAGGACGGTCGCCGGCCTGCCGTACACGCTCTCGGTCAACGGACAGCCGGCGAAGGTCGAGCTGGTCCGGGGCTACGCCGTCCTGACGCGGCGCTGGAAGGCGGGCGACACCGTCCAGTTGTCCCTGCCGATGCCGGTGCGCCGGGTCGTCAGCGACGAGCGGGTGGCGGCAAACCGAGGGCGTGTCGCCCTCGAGCGGGGGCCCATCGTGTACGCGGTCGAGTCGATCGACAATGGAGGCGATGTCTTCAACATCGTCCTGCCCGACGACGCGGCCCTGTCGGCCAAGCAACGCCCCGACCTGCTCGGGGGCGTAACCGTCATCACGGGGCGGGCGCTCGGCCTGTACCCCGGGGATGACGGGCGCACGGTGGTCACCCGCGAACAGGACTTTCTCGCGGTCCCGTACAACGTCTGGTCGAACCGCGGCGAGGACCGGATGGCCGTGTGGCTGCCGCGGAGGGTCAGCCTCGACTTCGAGGTGCCTTAGGGCTTCGGCCCGGACTCAAGGCACGAGGGCGGTCCCCTTCGCCGGGAGCGACCTTCGAGGAGACGAGCCCGCGGCCCTCCTCCACGAACGCCACCTGGTTGGCGACCACGGGCCCGGTCCGGTCCACCTGCCCGCTCGGCCAGGCGACCTCGATCGACTCGACCCGCTGGTTGGCGCCGAGCCCGAAGGTGACCGCGGTGTCGCTCTGCGAGCAGTAGGACGACCCGGTGCGCACGAGGCGCCACTGCCGGGAGCGGTCGGCCAGGGTCACCGTGACCTTCGCCCCGATGCCGTCGCGGTTGGACCGCGTCCCGATCGTCTTCACCCGCAGGAAACGGTTGCGGTTGCCCCCGTCGTTGCGGAAGACGACGGCCGGCCCGTTGTTCGTGCTGACCACCACGTCGAGGTCGCCGTCGTTGTCGATGTCCCCGTAGGCGGCGCCGCGCGCCACGATCGGCTTCTGCAGGGCGGGGCCCGAGCTTCGAGGCGACCGGCTCGAACCGGCGATCGCCCAGGTTCCGGAACACGTGGGGCAGCTGCGCGTGGGTCACGCTCGGCTGCACCGCGGCGATGTCGTCGGCCACGTGGCCGTTGCCGGCGAAGATGTCGAGCCGGCCGTCGAGGTCGTAGTCGAAGAAGAAGATCCCGAAGGCCAGGGTCAGCATGCTCGCCCGGCCCACGGTGGAGGCCGGGGCCTCGTCGACGTAGAGCCCGTTCCCCTCGTTGTGGTAGAGGCCGATCATCTCGTTCGCGAAGTTGGCGATGAGGAGGCTCGCGCGCCCGACGCCCGAGTAGTCGGCGCTGTCGACGCCCATCCCCGCCCGCGCCACCCCGGTCTCGCCGAACGCGATCCCCGCCGTCGTGCCCACGTCGGTGAAGGTGCCGTCCTGGTTGTTGCGGTAGAGCTTGTTGGGCTGGGTGTCGTTGGCGAGGACGAAGTCCGGCCAGCCGTCCTCGTCGTGGTCGATGAGGGCCACCCCGAGCGCCTTCGAGGTGGGGTCCCAGAGCCCCGCCTTGCGCGTCGCGTCCTCGAACGTGCCGTCGCCGCGGTTGCGGAAGAGGGTCGGGCTCTCCCCCTTGTAGGACTCGGGCGTGCAGTACGACTTCGTCTTGCCGTCGAGCGTGCAGAAGAGGTCCTTCTCGACCGTCCAGGTCACGTAGTTGGCCACCACGAGGTCGAGGAGCCCGTCCTTGTCGTAGTCGAAGAACATCGTGCTCGTGCCGAAGGTGCCCGGCCCCTTCGTGCCCGTCTTCGCGGTGACGTCGGCGAACGTCCCGTTGCCGAGGTTGCGGAAGAGGTGGTTGCCCCCGATCGCGGTGACGTAGAGGTCCTTCCAGCCGTCGTTGTCGTAGTCGGCGGCGGCGACGCCGATCGCGAACATCGGGGCGGCGAGGCCGGCCGCCCTCGTCACGTCGGTGAAGGTGCCGTCGCGGTTGTTGCGGTAGAGGGCGGAGGAGGTCGGCGGGCCCGGGCTGGCCCGGCCAGTTCGTGCTCGTTCGCGAAGAACACGTCGAGCCAGCCGTCGTTGTCGTAGTCGAAGAGGGCGAGGCCCGAGCCCATGGTCTCCGGCAGGTACTTCTTGCCGAAGGCGCCGGAGTTGTGGCGGAAGGCGATCCCGGCGTAGGCGGTGCCGTCCGCGAACTGGATCTCCCCGCCGGACTGGGCCGAGGGCGTCACGCGGGACGAGGGCGAACGGGGGCGCCGCCGCGAGGAGGAGGGCGAGGACCCGCCGCGCGTCTCATCGCCCGCCCACGTTCGGTCCGGCGACGCGGGTAGAGCGTAGGCCGACCCGGCCCCGAGCGCCGAGCCGTGCTCGTGGACCGCCTGCCGCTCGTTGTTGTCGTCGGGGTGAAGCTGGCGGTACGGGCCCGTGATCTCCTGGGCCGACTCGTCCGCCTTGAAGCGCCGGTAGAGCGCTTCGTGTCTCTTCGCCATCTCGCTGTCTCCGACTCCCTGGTAGCTGAGCATGAGATTGTAGTGCGCCTGCAGGTCCTCGGGGTCGATGGCGAGCACCTGCTTCAGCTCGGCGATCGCCTCGCGGTACTGCCGCTTCAGGAAGAGCGTGCGGCCGACCTGGTCGAGGACGACCCGGTCGCGGGGGTAGAGCGACGCGGCGCGGCGCAGGTGCGGCGAGCCCCTCGTCGTAGCGGCCCGACTGCTTGAGCGTCGTGCCGAGGAAGAAGTGCGTCTTCGCGAGGCCCGGGTCGACCTCGAGGGCCTTGCGCAGCGCCTCCTCGGCCCCGGCGAGGTTCCCCTCGGTGAGCCTCGCCCGGCCGACGTTCACCCATCCGTCGGCGTAGCCCGGCTCCATCCGCGTGACCTTCAGGAAGGCCGCCTCCGCGCCCTTGAGGTCGCCCTGCAGCAGGAGGCCGATTCCGTAGTCGTTCCATCGCTCGCGCACCGAGGCGTCGAGGAAGGGCGCCGTCTTCGGCTCCGGCGCCTCCCGCGGCAGCACGCGGAGGGTGGCCTCCGCCTCCTCCATCACCGTGATCGGGATGTCGGGAATCGCCTTCACCTGGCCGGAGACGCCCGACGTGTCGCCGGTGAAGACCCAGCGGCCGTCGTCGTGGTCCGGTCGTCGAGGGAGAAGCCCACGTGCTCCGGGGTCGCGGACGCCCGCGAAGGCCCACTGCGTGTTCCACCACGCGAACTTCCGGTAGTTGAGCTTCGCCTTGACCGTGATCCGGTCGCCGCAGTCCGCAGGAACGCGCAGGCGGTAGTGCACGGTGTCGGCGGCGCCGGGAGGGACGAGCCGCACGTAGGCCACCGAGCGCGTCGCCCAGGCGTTCCTCTTGTTGATCACGTTGCCGTGCTCGTCGAGCTGCAGGCTGCGGTAGAAGTGCGCCCCCTCTCGACCGGGCCACTCGCCCCCTTCCGATCGGACACGCCGGCCCCCGGACGATCCGGCAGACGGGGGTCGTCGAGGAAGCCGGAGTGGAGGATCGTCTTCCCGTTCGAGTCCACGACCTCGAGCTCGACCCACACGTCGAAGGCGTCCACCGTGCCGCCCGGGAAGAAGTGGCCGACCTTGCGGGTCCGCACCACCACCTCGAGCCGCGCCGAGTCGCCCCGCCGCACCGCCGCGTCCACCTTGTCGAGCGGGGCCACCACCTCGGCCGGCGGCGCGACGAAGAACGGCGCCGCGCCGAAGCTCATCGACTCCTCGCCCGCGGCGAAGGTCGTGCTGAGCCGCGGCTCTCCGCCGCCGACTTCGCGCGCCGGCCGCGGCGCCGCGGCGTCCCCCGGGACGAGGCCGAACACGTCGATCGTCACCGCCCCCGACTTGAGGAAGGCCTGCGTGACCTCGCATCTGCTCCGCGTCGCGGTTCACGAACGGCAGCGCGGTGTTCGCGCCCGGGAAGCGGTGCGAGTGGATCTTGCCGTCCCGCGCCGCGGGGTCCTCGGAGGGCACGAGCGGCATGTGGCAGTCGGCGCAGCTCTGCGGCTTCGCCGGGTAGTAGAACGAGCGCGCCCCCTCCCCCGAGACGCCCGAGGCCTGCCAGTTGTCGTACTCGTTGAAGCCGCGGATCCAGCGGTAGGCGTTGACCGGCACGTCGAGGTGGACCTTGTGGCAGGCCGAGCAGAACTGCGGCGTCTCGTCGGTGTGGAAGCTCTTCAGGAACGTGCGCGAGTGCGGGCCGGGGTCGAGCTTCAGCAGGTAGTCGTGGCCCGCGCGGAGGAACCGGGTTGTCGCTCGTCGCGAGGTCGTGGAGCGGCGGGTACTCGATCGTGAAGTCCCCCTGCCCCATCGTGCTCTTGACGTGCACGATCGAGTGGCAGGACGTGCAGGCTGAGCCCGACCTGCGCCTCCGGGGTGTCGATCTGCTGCCTTGATCGGCGTGTCGAACTTGCCGGCGAAGACGACCGCGTGGTCGTGGCAGCCCGCGCACCACTTCGACGGCTTCGTGCCCGCGACGTCCTGCATGTACTCGATCGACTTGCGGTACCACTGGTTGTTGAAGGAGGCGAAGTGGTGGGCCGACGAGTTCCACTGGTCGTAGATGTCCTTGTGGCAGCGGGCGCAGTCCTGGCTCTTCATGAAGAAGTTGGAGGGCACCGGAGCCGCCGACGTTCGTCTCCGCGGAGGACGGGAAGAAGGGCCCCCGCGGCGCCCTGCCCCTCGCCGTCCATCGTCGCCGGAGGCAGACCGGGATTCGCGATTGGCTGCCGGGGCGGGAAGAGATCGGCCGCCACGCGCGCGGCCGGGGCGGCCACGGCGAGCAGGGCGGCGGCGGTGGCGCTCGCGCGCACGACGCCGGCCGGAACCGGCAAGGCGCGTCGCAGGCCGGCGCCCAGGGCGAGGAGCGCGCCGAGGGCGACGAGCCCGAAGTGGGCGTAGAGGAGCGGGCGGAAGGGGCGGGTGGCGCCCGTGAAGAGGAGCACGACGCCGAGGGCCGCCCCGAGCCCGCGCCACGGCCGCCGCCGCGCGCCACGGACCGTCGAACGCCGCCCAGTGGCGCCGGGTGAGCCGGCCGACGGCCACGGCGATCCCGAGACCGAGGACGACGTGCAGCGCGACGTTCGCGAAGTAGAGGAGGCTGGCGTCGGCGCGAGCCGCGAGGTACAGGCTATTGAGTCCGAGGACCAGCAACGCCCCCGCCAGCACGCGCTGCGATCGCTCCATCCCTCCTCCAGTCCACCGCCGCAACGTCCCAAGACAACGCGAGAGATCGCTCGACCGATTCCGACCTCCGTGCCGACGGGCGCACCGGGCATCCGGGGAGGCACACCCGTACCGCCCCGGAACCAGGGAACCGGGAGAACTCGACGGATGCGTGGCAAGCGCCGTGCCTGAGCGGCCAAGTCGGGGCCGGTGGACGGGCGCTCTTAGCCCCTATGGCCGAGAGCGCCTCGGCCGCGTGGCGGCGCTACGTTTTGGGCCGTAGACGCTACGAGCGTCCCAGAGGATCCATGACGAGGCCAGCCCGCACCGCGGCCGATCCAACGAGCCGGAAGCCCTCGATCCGGAATCCCGAACCGGAGCTACCTCCGCCGGGCTCCCGGCTTGGGCTCGTCGCCGCGCACGTGGCCCTCGGCCATCTGCTGCAGCTCCGCGCGGCGCTCGCGGACGAACTCCAGGAAGGCGCGCGTCGCCGCGGGCTGGAAGCGGGCGAGCGAGATGACGGCGACCGTGCGCCGCAGGCGGTGTCCTTCGACCCGCAGCTTCGACAGCCAGCCCCAGGCCACTTCGTCGCGCACCGCCCACGCCGGGAGCAGGGAGACGCCGAGGCCGCGCTCCACCATGAGCTTGATGAACGACGTGTCGTTCGACTCGAGGGCGAGCGACGGCTGGATCCCGACCTTGTTGAAGAACTGGTCGGTGGCGCGGCGGATGGAGCCCCCGCGCTCGAAGAGGATGAGGCGCTCCTTGCGGAAGTCGTCGACCGTGGCCTCGGCGGCGGCGGAGAGCCGATGGCCGTGGCCGACGACGAGGACGAGCTCGTCGTCGAAGAGGTTCTCGATCTTGAGGGCCGGCGAGTAGACGGGCAGCGAGGCGAAGCCCACGTCGGCGGCGCCGTTCAGGATGTCGGCCACCGTCTCGTCGGTGCTCGGTGTCGTGCGAAACGACACGTCGATGCGCGGCTGCGCGCGCATGAAGGCCTCGAAAATGGGCGCGAAGAGGTGGACGATGGCCTGCGTCGCCGCCGCCGCGCGCACGCGGCCGGCCGGCGAGTGCTCGCCACCGGAGACGCGCTCCCGCAGCGCTTCCGCCTCGTCGAGGAGGCGCACGGCGTGCTCGAGGGCCGCCTGCCCCGCGGGGGAGAGCTTCACCCCGCGCTTGGCGCGGATGAAGAGCGGCTCGCCGAGCTCGGTCTCGAGGGACTTGATCTGATGGCTGACCGCGGACTGGGTCAGTCCGAGCCGCTCGGCGGCGCGGGTGAAGTTCAGCGTCTCGGCCACCACCCGGAACGTGCGGAGCTGCGAGAGTTCCATCCCCTCTCCCCCTTTACCCTGGCCGATTGGCCGGGGATGGCTTCAAACCATCACGAAATCTCATGAATGATACCAGAGAGATCAAGAGGATCGTTCGACCTACGGCGTGAATACCCCCGATGAGCCGGGCGGCAGGGTGAGCTGCAAGCGGCCCGCCCGCACCGCCGTCTCGCCCAGGGACCCCACCCGGTCGCGCAGCCGCGTGCCTTCGGCGAGGCCGAGGGGCTCGGCCGTCAGGTCCAGCGTCTCGGCGTTGCCGCCCGTGTTGAGGCCCACGAGCGCCACCTGTCCCTCGAGCACGCGCGCGTAGACCCACGACTTGTCGGCGACGTGCAGGTTCACGGTCCGCCCGCGGCGAAGCGCTCGTGTCGACTGCCGCAGCTTCAGGAGCTCCCGCACGTGCGCGTGCACCGATTCCTCGTCGGCGGTGCGCCCTGCGCGGGAGAACGCGCTCCTTGCGTCCTCCTTCCACCCGCCCGGGAAGTCACGCCGGTTGTCGGGGTCTGCCCCGCCCGGCAGGGCGATCTCGTCGCCGTAGTAGACGAGCGGTGAGCCGCGGGCGGTGAGCAGGAAGGTGAACGCGGACTTCAGCGAGGCGATCGACGCTCCCGGCTCGTTCATGAAGCGGGGCACGTCGTGCAGGCCGAGGAAGGTGACGAGCGGCGATGGCGTCGCGGTACAGGTGGTCGCGGGCCAGCATCATCGCGACGTCGCGCAGCGAGCCGCCCTTCGCGAACGCGTCGCGGATCTTGAAGAACAGCGGGAAGTCGAAGAGAGTGTCCACCCCGGAGTCGATCCCGTCGAAGCGCTCGACCCCGCCCTGGTAGAACGAGACGAGCGCGGGGTCGGCGTCGAAGAGCTCACCGACCACCCTCAGGTCCGGGTACTCCTTCTTGATGGCCGCCGTCCACTCCTTCCAGAAGCGGCGGTGGACGTAGGGCAGCGTGTCCTGACGGATCCCGTCGAGCCCGCTCACCCCGACCCACCACAACGTGTTCTGGATCTCGTAGCGAGCCACCTCGGGGTCGTCCTGGTTCAGGTCGGGCAGGATGTCGATGAACCAGCCCTCGAGGGTCGCCTTCCGCATCTCGGGCGTCGAGTACGGGTCCTGGAGCGTCCACGTCTGCCACGTGTTCGCGAGGTGCTTCGCCTGCGTGCCGTAGTACCAGGTGGGGGTCGGGGAGTCCGTCGACCCACGGGTGGTAGGGGCCGCTGTGGTTCGCGACCTGGTCCTGGATCACCTTGAGGCCCAGCGCGTGGGCCCGGTCCACCATCTCGCGCAGCGTGTCGAGGTCCCCGAAGTGCTCGTCGACGCCGTAGAAGTCGACGGCACCATAGCCGTGGTAGTCCGTGATCGCCTGGCCGTCGTACGTCTCGCGCTCGTTCTTGTGATCGACGTTGTCGTACCACGGGTTCAGCCAGATCGCGGTCACGCCGAGGTCCTTCAGGTAGGGCAGCCGCTCGATCACCCCGCGCAGGTCGCCGCCGTGGTAGAAGCGGCCCTTCGTGCGGTCGAGGAGACCCCTCGAGACGGCCGGGTCGTCGTTCGAGACGTCGCCGTTCGCGAAGCGATCGGGCATCAGCAGGTAGATCGCGTCGTCCGGCGACAAGCCCTGGAAGCGACCCTCGCGCGAGAGGGGGGCGAGGATCTCCAGGGGGACCTTCGCCTTCCCCCCGGCGGTGCGGATCTCGAGGGCGCGGGGGCCGGGGGCCGCCTGCGAGTCGATCGCCACGTCCACGAACAGGTACGTGCCGGCTGCGTTCGCCTTCGCCACGCCGGCCACGAACCCCGCGCCGGCGCTCGTCACCTCGGCGCCGGCGAGGTTCCTCCCGCGCACGAGCAGGCGCACCGGGTTGATCGAGTGTCCCGCCCACCAGCTCGGCGGCTCGACCTTCACGATCTCGGGCGGCGCGGCGGAGGCAGGGACGGCGGCGGGAAGAAGGAGGGCGAGCACGGTCAAGGCCAGGAGAGTCAGGCGGATCATGAGGCGTCTCCTTCTCGTGGTCCGGGCAGCATACTCCAGCCTCGTCCTCCTCTCGATCACCTTCCAGTTTGTCTCTACCCTGGGGCTGGACTGGCTCCAGGTGCTCCACGGACGGGTTGTCCGGGGGGCGCGCTGGCTACTGGAAGTAGCCGCTCACGTCGAGGATCAGATGCACCGTGCCGGTCGAACGGTTGGTGGCGGCGAGAGTACCGGTGTCGTCAGTGGAGAGCATGGCGATCGCGTTGTTGGCCCTGGTCTGGCCGGGCGAGAAGTTGATGGCGCTCGTTTCGGTGAGGCCGTTGCCCGGGGCCAGGCGGATGTGGCCGGGGGCGGTGGGCCCGACCACGGTCACGTTGAGGACGAGGGCCTTCGCCGTGAGCGGCACACCGCACCGGCCGGCCACTGTCCAGACCCGTCGCTCGAAGGCGCCGAGGGCCGGGGCCTCTGAAGAGCGCGTGTCGACGAGCCGGCAAGGCGTGAGGGTGAAATAGTCCAACGGGGTCGGAGTCGGGGCGTAGAAGAAGGCCTGGGCCAGCGTCGCGGAGTGGGGGCCGGGGATCGTCACCGTCACGTCGGCGAGGCCGGTGGCGTGCGGAACCGTCACCGCGGTCAGGGTCGCGGGACCGGTCACGACGACACCGGTCGCGGCCACCCCACCGAAGTTCACTTCGGCGCCCGACATGAAGCCGCTGCCACGAATGCTGACGGTGGTACCCCCGCCGATCGGGCCGCTGACCGGAGTGACCGACGTGACCTGCACCCGAGGGATCGGGATCCCGGCATCGAATCGAGCCTTGGCGGGGAGCGTGTAGAGCCTGGTCGCCCCGGTGGGGTCGACCCAGGGCCACGTCAGCGAGCCGAAGAAGGTGGGCTTGCTGGTGAGATAGAGAGAGGAGGGCAGGTTGTGGTCCCCGTTGGCGGGATCCCAGACGACGCTGTTGGTGACGTAGTCGAAGTTCCCGTGGCGATAGGCCGTGCTGAGCACCATGGGGTCGTTGTCCTGCTCCCAGTGGATGGGGTCGTAGCCCAGCTCCCAGATCGCGTAGCCGGAACGCCCCTCGTAGACCCAGCCGGTCATCCGTCCCGCCGTCCCCAGGACATTGCCAGCGAAGGAGTGCCACCACGATCCGTACATGAGGCCGCCCGCCCGAGCGTTGCTCATGCCCGGGTAGTCGCGGCGGAACCCGCTCAGGTGATTCCGGAACACCGTGTGGTAGATGGCGTTGCCGTGCGTGTTGTCGGAATCGTAGTTGAACGACTCGTTTCCCTCGAAGAGCATGTGGTGCGAGCCCACCATGTGGCTGCCGTTGATCCCGACCTCCACCCAGCTCGGGTCATACTCGATGTGGCCGTCGTCCATGTAGTTGTAGCCGACGACCGAGCCCGCGCCCGACGCCCGGGCCACCATCACCTTGTTGGCCTGCATCACGATGTTGTTCTCGATCAGCGCCTCGGAGCTCCCGCTGGCGAAGCTGATCGCATATCCGCCTCCGCCCGGGTTCGGCCATGCGGCGTCGTGGACGTAGGAATCCCGCACCTCGATGCGGAACGAGTTGTCGATGGCGACGCCCTCTCCGAGCCAGACGGTGTCTTCGACGCTCCGCATCCAGCTGTACGCGGCGCACTCGAAGCGGATGTTCCCGTCGCCGCCGCCGTAGACGGTCAGATCCTCGATGCCGGCGTCCTTCACGTGGACGTTCGGCCCGGTGTAGCGGGTCAGCTGCGCGGTGTACGAGACCCTGTATCCGAGGTGCAGCGGGGTCGTGAAGGTGATCACGTTGCCGCTGACCGAGGCAACCTCCTTGATCTCGGAGATCGGCCTTCCGGTACGCATGAACCAGCCGCTCGCCTGTGGGAATGGATCGTCCTCGGGAGCGGACGGACTGTGCCGCTGCCACACCGCTCGATCGGTCGCCCAGATCTTGACGCTCGTCGGAGAACCGTTCCGGTTGGGCAGGTTCTGCCAGGCCCCGGTGTTGTAGTTGTCCTCGTCCAGGATGACGACCTGACCCGCCGCGAAGCCGCTGGCGTTCGCCACCGCGACCGAATACGAACCCTTGATTCCGTCCGCGGTCAGGTCCTGGGACGTGGTGCCGTCCGGCACGGGCCAGCGATTCGGACCGACGACGATGACCGGTTGCGCGTCGGCAGCGACATACGAACCGGGTGTGGCTCCGTTCGTCTTTCGTAGAGTGGTCACGCCGGCCCCCGCGCCACGCAGGGTGATTCCCCGGGCGATGCCCAGGTAGCTGTCGTTGACCTTGAAGGTACCGGCCGAGAGCTGCACCACCTGGCCGGCCGGGCACGCGTTCAAGGCGGCCTGGATGCCCGCCGACGCGTCCAACGTGCCGTTGCCGTAGGTGGACGCGTTCACGGTGGCACAGACCGTCGTCCGGACGGGCACCCCGCCCGGGACGCCGGGGTTCCAGACCGTGCTGCGATTGCCCGGGATGATGGCGCAGGTGGCCGGCACAGATTGAGCCAGAGCGCCGAGTGCCACCAGCATTGGTACGAACGATGAGACGTGGTGCTCAGCCGGCATGGACTCGCTCTCTCCACGACCCTCGGAATCTGGTGGGGGAATTCCGCCGTGGGCGCATCCTGGTGGCCGCCTCGAGCCGTCTGTCATGAAGAGCCCAACACTCCTCCGGTTTCTATTCGACTCCTGGCTTGCTCTTCGGTGACCAGTGTCACAAGTGGGGACGCGAGAGGGGGTTGTACACGGGGTACACGAAGTGATGATCCGGATCGCAGGTGGAGTCACCCAGCTTCGGGTGTCACACTTCCGGGAGTGGACCGGGCTCAGGGAGGTGAACTCAGATGACGATGGATGAAGCGCGAGAGCTCTTCGCGTATGGAGCCTGGGCAAATGCCCGTGCGTTGGCCGCGGCTGAAGCCCTCACCGACGAGCAGCTCGGGGCAGCCGCGGCGAGCAGCTTCCCGTCGGTCCGGGCGACGCTCGGGCACATCGTCGCGGCGGAATGGATCTGGCTGCGGCGTTGGTGTGGCGAAAGCCCGACCGCCGCGCCGCCCTGGGTTGCCGAGTCGAGCCTGGCCGAGCTCAAGGCTCGGCTCCTCGGGTTGGAAGCCGAACGCGCACAGTACCTGGGGCGATTGTCCGACGCGGACCTGGATCGAGTCGTCGCGTACCGGAACCTGAGCGGGGAAGCCCACGCCGACCGGCTGAGCGGTCTCCTTCGCCACGTGGTCAACCACTCGACCTACCATCGGGGCCAGGCCGCAACCCAGATGCGCCAGCTCGGCCGGACCCCGCCGAACACTGACCTCATCACGTACCTGCGTCAGGTGACGTAGCTACTCCGTCTCCTCCTTCCGCACGCGGAGCGTGAGCAGCGCCGCGAGCAGCAGCGAGACGCCCCCGAGGAGCAGCGCCTTCGTGGCGTCGTTGCCGAGGTAGCGCTCCATCACCCAGCCGAGCCCGACCGAGGCCAGGATCTGGGGGAGCACGATGAAGAAGTTGAAGACCCCCATGTAGAAGCCCATCTTCGCGGGGGGCAGCGCGTTCGAGAGCATGGCGTAGGGCATGGCGAGGATGCTGGCCCAGGCGACGCCGACGCCGACCATCGAGACGAGGAGGAGGCCCGGCTCCCGGACGAGCAGCACCGACAGCAGCCCCAGGCCGCCGAGGGCGAGGCAGCCGACGTGGATCGAGCGGGCGCTCGACCGCTTGACGAGCGCCAGCAGCAGGAACGAGAAGCCGAAGGCCACCAGGTTGTAGGCGGCGAAGCACACGCCGGCCCAGGACACGCCCTCCTGGTAGCGGCGCGCCGAGGCGAGGCGCTCGACGAGGGCGCGAGGAGCGGCCTGCAGCCCGGCGGGCGCGGACGGGGCGCCGGGCGCGAGGCCGTGCTGCCCCAGCAGCGAGGCCACGGTGCGGACGAGGGGGCTCGTCCGCTCGGCCTCGGAAGCGGCCGGGGCGGCGGTGGCGAGCGACCGCTCGATCGACGCCGCCGAGATCCGCCGCGGTGAGCCGCGCCGCCGGGATCGGGCGGCGGGCTCTTGAGGCCGAGCATCGTGAGCAGGCCGTCGAGCGCCCCGCCCCGCGCCTCGCCGGCGAGAGGCGCGGCGGCCGAGACCTGCCGCTTCAGCTCCTCGTACGCCCCGCGCCGCCGCGCGCCGCCGCGTCCAGGACCGGCGCGTTCTGGGGAAGGTCGAGCGTGCGGTCCACGGTCGCGTTCGCGACGCCGAGCGGCGCGCCCTTGAAGATGCCCTTCGCGACGCCGGGCGCGAAGTAGATCCACAGGCAGAAGAGGCCGAACCACGTGAAGAACTGCACCGCGGCCAGCTTCCTCATCGGCCCCGGCATGGAGCCGATGCCCTGGAAGATCTCGCGGAAGGCGTGGGAGAGGCCGGAGGTCTCGCGCTTCGCCTTCTCGAACGCCGCGAGGTCCTCGGGCGGGTACTCGGGCGTCGTGATCACCGTGTAGAGGACGCCGAGGAAGAAGACGAACGCGCCGATGGTGAAGGCCACGTGGACGGTGGGCGGGATCGCGCTCCCGACCGTCGACTCGCCGCTCACCCCGAAGCCGCGGGTGAGGACGTAGGGCAGCGCCGAGGAGAGGACCGCGCCCGCCCCGATGAGCAGGCTCTGCATGGCGAAGCCGCTCTTCCTCTGGTCGTGCGGCAGCATGTCGCCGACGAAGGCGCGGAAGGGCTCCATGCTCACGTTGACCGAGGCGTCGAGGATCCAGAGGAGGCCCGCGGCCATCCACAGGGCGCTCGAGTCTCGGCATGGCGAGGAGGGCCAGGCTCGCCGCGATCGCGCCGCCGAGGAAGTAGGGCCGGCGGCGGCCGAGGCGGTTCCAGGTGCGGTCGGAGAAGTAGCCGATGATCGGCTGGACGATGAGGCCGGTGAGCGGCGCCGCCAGCCAGAGGATCGGGATCTCGTTCTCGCGCGCGCCGAGGTACTGGTAGATGGCGCTCATGTTCGCCATCTGCAGCCCCCAGCCGAACTGGATGCCGAGGAACCCGAACGACATGTTCCAGATCTGCCAGAAGCTGAGCCGTGGCTTCTCCACGATGAGCCTCCTGGGGAGTGTCATCCCGAGGGCGCATTGTGGCCGGCGCCCGAGGGATCCGCAATGTCGGTGCGCGGCTAGGCCTTGGGCTTCGCGGGCAGGCAGCGGCCGGAGCCCTCGGTGATCGCGCGGAGCCGCTTCCGGATCTCCGGGGTCAGCGTCGGAGGCGGCGAAGCGCCACCGCCAGTTGCCGTGGCCGCGGCCGGGCAGGTTCATCCGCGCCGGCGCTCCCCGCGCCGAGCACGTCCTGCAGCGGGACGATGGCGGTGTCGGCCACGGAGACGAGGAGCGTCCGGATGAAGTCCCAGTGGATCCCGGTCCCGTCGCCGCCGCAGTAGGCGAGGGCGCGCTCGTGCTCCTTCTCGACCTCCGCCGCGGTGCGCGTCGAGTCCCCCACTCCCGCCGTCCACCAGCCCACGACCGTGTCGTTGTCGTGGGTGCCGGTGTAGACGACCTTGTTCTGCGGGTAGTTGTGGGGCAGGAAGCCGTTGGCCTGTGCGTCGGAGCCGAAGGCGAACTGCAGGATCGCCATGCCCGGGAAGCCGAACCCGTCGCGCAGCGCCTCGACCTCCGGCGTGATGACCCCGAGGTCCTCGGCCACGATCGGCAGCTCGCCGAGGGCGCCCGCGCACGGCCTCGAAGAACGCCGCCCCGGGCCCCTTCACCCACCGGCCCGCGACCGCGGTCTCCGCGTCCCCCGCGCACCTCCCAGTACGCCTCGAAGCCGCGGAAGTGGTCGAGCCGCACGACGTCCACGAGGGCGAGCACGGCGCGGAAGCGGTCGATCCACCACGCGTAGCCGGTGCGGGCGAGCGCGTCCCAGCGGTAGAGCGGGTTGCCCCAGAGCTGGCCGGTGGCGCTGAAGTAGTCGGGCGGGACGCCGGCCTGGAACGACGGGCCGGCCGTCGGCGGCGAGGTGGAAGATCTCCGGGTGCGCCCAGACGTCCGCGCTGTCGTGGGCGACGAAGATCGGGATGTCGCCCATGATGCGGATGCCGCGCTCGCGGGCCTGCCGCCGCACGTCCGCCCACTGCTCGAAGAAGAGCCACTGCTCGAACTCGACCTCGCGCACCTCGCGCGCCGAGCTCCCGTCGGGCCCTTCTCGAGCGCCTCCTCGTCGCGGTTCACGAGCGCGCGGTCCCAGGTGCTCCAGGCGGCCCCGCCGTTCGCCCGCTTCAGCGCCATGAAGAGCGCGAAGTCGTCGAGCCAGGCCGCCTGCGCCGCTCACGAACGACCTCGAAGGCCTCGCGGCGCTTCGCGTCGCGCCTTCTTCTCGAAGGCGGCGAACGCCTTCGCGAGGAGCGGCCGCTTGAACTCGATGACCGGCCCGAAGTCCACCTCCCCCTCCGGGAAGGCGGGCCCCTTCCTCAGGTCCGAGGCGGGCAGCGAGGCCCTCGTCGCGCAGGCGGTCGAGCGAGACGAGGAGCGGGTTGCCGGCGAAGGCCGAGAAGCACTGGTACGGCGAGTCGCCGTAGCCGGTGGGGCCGAGCGGGCAGCACCTGCCACAGGCCCTGGCCGGTCTCCTCCAGGAAGTCGAGGAAGGCGGTCGCCTCGGGCCCGAGCTCGCCGATGCCGTGGGGACCGGGCAGCGACGTGGGGTGGAGGAGGATCCCGGCGGCTCGCTGGCCCACGGCGTCTACTCGATCTTGACGAGGACGGACGTCGTTGACGAGGTTCCTGCGGTCGTCCTGCGATCTGGACGTTGACCGACAGGTTGGCGGCCTTGCTGAGGTCCGCGAGCGTGTAGCTCGCCGTCTGCGGGCACGACGAGGGTGCCGAGGGGCTCGATGTGCTTGCTGCCCACGTAGACGACGAGGTCCGAGCTGTCGTAGTAGTTGAGGGCGACCTGCTTGCCGGTCTCGGGGTCGTAGACTGCGGCGCTCACGAACGACACGTCGCCGCCGAGGCCGTTCGTCTCGGTGATCGTGATCTTGTAGCGACGCGGAGACGGAGCCGGTGAGCGCGTTCTGGGTCGCCACGGCACGGGTTCGGGTCCACCGAGACGTCGATGACGGCCCGGGTCACGTCGGGGATCGTGGGGTTGTCGTTCCCGCAGGCCGGCGCGAGGAGCGCGCCGGCCAGGAGCGAGGGAGAATCGGCGACGCGGTGCCATGGCGGGCCTCAGGCCTTCGGCTTCGGCGGCGGCAGCTCGGCCGCCTCGCAGGTCGAGGCGAAGCCCGAGCGGTTGTGGGAGCCGTCGCAGAATGGCTTGTTGGCGGACTCGCCGCACCGGCAGAGCGAGACGGCCGTGCGCCCGGCGAGGCCCCAGGCCTTGCCGCCCTCGTCGAGGAGGGTGATGTCCCCCTCGAGGCGCAGTGGCCCGCTGTTCCTGACCGTGATCTTGAAGTCCGACATCGAGGCTCCTGGTCATTGCGGCGTGTGACTCCGCATTCTAGCCTACAATCCGACGCGGTCCCGCCCGAGGGCCGCTACGCTCCGGTCATCTCGTCGGGGGCGGACCCCGTCATCGCCTGGAAGAACCCGGCGAGGCTCTCCTCGCGCCCCTTCTGGAACCGCTTGTACACGCGGCCCACCGGGTTGCACCCACGGCCGTCCGGCATCTCGACCGCGATCGGCGAGCTCGCCACCTTCCCCAGGCCCAGCTCCTCGGTCGTCCGCCAGCGACCGCCGGCGTGCCGCACGAGCACCTCGCCCACGTAGCAGCCCAGCGAGAAGAGCAGCGTCTGGAGGGCCTCGAACCGCTGGTCGCGCCGCAGGTCGTCGATGATGACGTCCAGCCGCTTGAGGCTCGCCGGGCCGTAGTCGAGGACCACCCCGTAGTTCTGCTCGACGACCGGCACCGCCATCGCGGCGATCTCCCCGGCGTTTTCGGGCGAGGGGGTCAGGCTCATGGGGTCAGAATCCCTCCCGCCTCACGGCGGCCCGTCGATCAGGATCGGCCCGAGCGAGACCCAGCCGTCGCGCTCCCGCACGACGCGATACCTCCGCCGCGCGGAGCGCTGGGCGCTCTGAAAGAAGGACACCGCCACCCACGCGTCGTCGGCGGCGACCCAGTCGATCGGCCCGGCCGTCACGATGATCGCCGGGCGGAGAGTCGTCGCTTCGACCGCTCCCTCCGGCCGGGGATCGCACTCGGCGGCGCGGCGCACCGCGGGCTCGCTCGCGAGCCGGGCCATGAGCTCCCGGCTGGGGTTCTGCGGCGCCCCGCCGGGATCGACGGCCAGGCAGACGACGGTGCGCGCGGCGCGCGCCGTCTTGTCGAGGTGCTCGCCGATCTGCTGGCGGAACGTGGCTTCGAGCACGGCCGACTCGCGGGCGAGCTCCCCCGCCCCGAGGGCTGCGGACGGGACAAGCCCCGACGGCGTGACGGACGGGACAAGCCAGCACACGACCGCGGCGGCGAGCTGCGCTTTCGCACGGCCTTGCTTCGGGCTCATTCTCATCGGGTCGCGGCGCGGGGCGCCAGAGGGAGTCTACGCCCAGGTCGGCGGCGGGGGCCAGCTCGGGGCAGGCGGGGCCGTACGGCGTGGACCTTCGCGCTAGACTGAGGGGAATGTCGTCCCCTTCCGATCTCCCCCTGTACCCCGCGCACCTCACCGGAGGTGCGCGATTCGGCGAGCGAAGCGGCCAACCGGTGGTCGCGTCCTACGGAGACGCCGCGGGCGAGTACTCCGCCGCCCTCGAGGGCGCGGCCCTCGTGGACCTGCCGGTGCGCTGCGCTCCTCGAGGCGTCCGGCCCCTCGCGGCAGAAGTTCCTGCAGGGGATGCTGAGCCACGACGTCGCCGGCCGGTCGGCCGGCCAGGGCTGCCCCGCCGCTCTCCTGACGGCAAAGGGCGCGGTGCAGGCCCTCCTGCGGGTGCTCGTCGAGAAGGACGTCGTCGTCCTCGAGACCGACGTCGACCGGATCGGCCTCGTGCAGAAGGTCCTCGAGTACTACCGGGTCGCGGCCCCGGTCCGCTTCGCGGCTCGCCCGACCGCGGTTCTGGCCCTCCTCGGCCCGGGAGCGCCAGACGCCCTGCGGGCCGCCGGCGTCGAAGCCGTACCCGTGGAGCCCGAGGCGCACCACGTCGTGACGATCGCCGGACGCGCCGGTTCGCCTCGTGCGGGCCGGGGACCTGCCGGGCGGGGGCTTCGTCCTGCACGCGGCGCCCGAGGCCGCTCCGGACGTGTGGGAGGCCTTGCTGTCGCGGTGGCGCCCGCCCGGTCGGGCTCGACGCCGTCGACGCACGGCGCGTCGAGACGCTGCGGCCCTGGTACGGGTCGGACGTCACCGAGGAGAACCTGCTCCACGAGACGGGGCTCGTCGCCGAGCGCCACTCGCCCGCCAAGGGCTGCTACGTCGGCCAGGAGGTGGTCGCCCGCCTCGAGGCCCGCGGCGGCCACGTCAACAAGGCCCTGCGCGGTCTGCGCCTGACGGCGCCGGCGACGGCGGGCGCGCCGGTCACGGTGGGCGGCGAGGACGTCGGCCGGGTCACGACCGCGGCCGTGTCCCCGCGCCTCGGCCCGATCGCCCTCGCCTACGTCCACCGCGACCACTTCGCCGCCGGCACGGCCGTCGAGGTGGGCGGCGCGCCGGCGACCGTCGTGACGTCGTTCGAGGACGGGGGAGCGAAGGCGTGAAGATCTACACGAAGACGGGCGACCTCGGCGAGACGAGCCTGCTCGGCGGGATGCGCGTCCCCAAGGACCACCTCCGGGTGGCCGCCTACGGCGACGTGGACGAGACGAACGCCACGCTCGGCGCGGTGCGCGCCCTCGCCGAGGAGCCGCTCGGGCGGCTGCTCTTCGCGATCCAGAAGGACCTCTTCGCGATCGGGGCCCAGCTCGCCGATCCCACCCACAAGGTCGCGGCGAAGCGACGCCAAGGCCGCGGTGACGGCCGCCCACGTGCGGCGGCTCGAGAAGGCGATCGACGCGCGGGAGGCGAAGCTCCCGCCGCTGCGGTCGTTCGTCCTGCCCGGGGGAACGCCGGCGGCAGCGCTCCTGCACCAGGCGCGGACGGTCTGCCGCCGCGCGGAGCGATCCGTGGTGACGCTGGCCCGCGAGGCGGACGTCGACCCGAGGATCATCGTCTACCTGAACCGGCTGTCGGACCTGCTCTTCGTCCTCGCCCGTGTCGAGAACCAGCGGGCCGGCCTCGCCGAGGACCGCTGGTAGGCCCGGACTCCGTCGCGCCCCTCGCCTCGGACCGTAGACTCTCCGGAGACGACGCGCATGAAGCGGCTCCTTCGCCACCTGTCCCAGATCCTGCCCGGCCCTGCTCGCCTTGGGGCTCGCCGCCTTCGTGCTGCGCTCGGCGGACTTGTCGCGCGCCATGGACGAGGTGCGCTCGCTCGGGTGGCGGCTGCCCCTCCTCCTCCTCCCGAACTTCGCCGTGACCCTGATCGAGGCGGTCGCCTGGTGGCGCTCGTTCGCCCTCCTCGGGGCGCGCCCGCGCTTCGCTTCCCCTCGTCGGCGTCCGTCTC
Organism: uncultured Acidobacteriota bacterium; assembly: GCA_963697835.1. Taxonomy (GTDB): domain Bacteria; phylum Acidobacteriota; class Vicinamibacteria; order Fen-336; family Fen-336; genus DATBSL01. The sequence goes on from CAVOPG010000008.1 coordinate 774,977, forward strand.
GTCTCCGAGGCCGTGATGCTCGGCCTGCCCTCGGGCGCGCTCATCTCCGAGTCGCTCCAGCCGTGGCTCCTCAAGCGCCGCTGCGAGCGTGCCGTACGAGACGGCGGTGGTCGCGAGCGTGGGACGGAAGTTCTTCGTCGTGGTCTCCCACGGGCTCGTCCTCGCCCTGGCCACGTTCCTGACCTGGCCGCTCCTCGCCCGAATCTCGCGCGAGACGATCGGCCGGGCGGGGCTCCCCTGGCTCCTCCTCGGCGTCGCCGCCTTCATGATCGCCACGTTCGGCGTGGGCCTCGCGTTGAGCGGGCGCGCCCGGGTCGCCGAGAGGGCGCGCGCGGGCCTCGACCGGGTCGGCGGACGATGGCTGGGCCCGTGGCTGGAGCGCCACGCCGTGCACTTCCAGCGCGCCGACGACCACTTCCTGGGCTTCTTCGAGCGGGAGCGCGGCGCGCTCCTCGCCCCCATGGTCCTCTACATGGCGGGCTGGCTCGTCCGGGGCGCAGAGACGTACCTTTTCCTGCGCCTCCTCGGCGTGCGCCTTCCGTTCGCCACCGCCCTCGTCGTCGAGACCGCGATCATCGTGGTGCGCTCGGTGGCGGTGCCGGTCCCGGCGGGCCTCGGCGTCCAGGACGTCGGCTACGTCCTGTGCCTCAAGGCCCTCGGCGTGCCGGAGGCGACCACGGTGGGGACGGCCTTCGTGGTGCTGAAGCGGGGCAAGGACCTCTTCTGGATCCTCGTCGGCTTCGCCCTCATGGCGATCGGCGAGAGAGCTTCGCGCGGCGGCTCCCCCGGGGGCGACCGGTCGTCAGGCGCGTGGCGGGTCGCTTGAGAGGCGCGATGGGTTCGGGTGGGCCTTTCGGCGGATTGACGCGGCTGGCGGCATCGGGTCTGCTATCGGCATGCGGCCTGGAACAGCCTCCGCCGGCGCTCTCGTCGCCCTCACCCTCGTTGCCCTGCCCCGCGGTGGCTCTTCGCAGCAGGCTCCCGCGCCGCCGGTCTTCGGCGCCGCCGTCGACCTCGTGCGCCTCGACGTGCTGGTGCTCGACGACAATGGCCGCCCCGTCACCGGCCTCACGAAGGAGGACTTCGACGTCGAGGAGGGCGGCCGCCCGCAGGCGATCGCGAGCTTCGAGCCGGTGGTCGTGCGCGGGGCCCGGCCGGCCCCTTCGACGGAGCCGCCGCGTCTCAGCGCCGGCCGGCTCCACGCCCCGAGCGCGGGGCGCTGCCTCTTCCTCTACGTGGACGACATCCACGTGCAGCAGAGCTCGCTCGAGAGGGTCCGCCAGGCCCTCCTCCGCTTCCTCGAGAACGACGTGCGCGAGGGCGACTGGGTGACGGTCGTGGCGCCCGAGCAGGAGCTGTGGTGGACGGCGCGGAACGCCTGGGAGTATCGACAGCTCGCGGCGGTGATCGGGCGGATCAAGGGCCAGGGAGCCGGGGACACGTACCATGACTGGGAGAGCGTCCGCGCCCTCGAGGACCAGCTGCCGGGAGTGACCGGTGGCCGTGCCGTCATGCCGGGCGGAACACCGGGGGCCGCGGGAGGCCGCCCCGCCGGGGTCCCTGGCGGTTCGGACACTCCCGGCGACGAAGCCGTCGCCGGCGTCGGCAGGCCGGACGCGATGTTCCTCGGCGAGGAGACGGTCGCCCTCGTGAAGCGCCGCACGGGGATGACGCTCGGCGGCCTGCGGCAGGCCATCGAGTCCCTCGTGTCGCTCCGCGGGCACAAGTCGCTGGTGATGATCTCGGAGGGCTTCCTCCTCCTCCCCCGGATGCCCGGCTACCAGGAGGTCATCGACGTCGCCCGGCGCGCGAACGTGGCGATCCACTTCCTCGACCCCCGCGGCCTCGAGACGGGGGTCGTGGGCGCCTCCTCGCCCAGCGGCGAAGCGCCGCCCGCGCTCGAGGTCTTCCCCGGCACGGCCCGGTTCCTCCCCGCGGCAGAGACCGAGGGCATCGCGATCGTCACCGGTGGCCACGCGTTCGGCGCGACCGACGCCGACAAGTCCCTGCGCCGCGTGGCGGCCGAGTCCGAGGCCTACTACCTCGTCGGCTACTCGCCGGACCAGCCGAAGGGCGGGGAGCGCAAGGTGAAGGTGCGCATCCGCCGAGAGGGCGTGAGGGTCGTCGCGCGCAGCCGCTACTTCGTCCCCCCGGAGGCCCCGAAGCCGTCTCCGGCCGCGCCGACGCCCGCCCAGGCCGCCCTGCGAGCCCTCTCCGACACCACGGACCTGCCACTGCGCACCTCCACGCTCTTCTTCGAGGCAAACAAGAAGGGGGAGGTCGCGACCATGCTCGCCACCGAGGTCGTGCCTCCGCCGGGCAAGGGGGGCGAGCGTCTGTTCAAGCTCGTCTCCGAGGCCCGGGCCCGCGACGGGGGCCCGCCGGTGCACGACCAGTTCGAGGGCTCGCCCGAGGTCCGGCCCGGCGTCCCGGTGATCCTCGCTCGGCAGTGGTACCTGCCGCCCGGAGTCTGGCAGGTGCGCCTCCTCGTCGAGGACACCGTCACCGGCCGCATCGGGACCGTGCTGCACACGTTCGAGGTCCCCGACCCGAAGGCCTTTCGGCTGTCGACACCGATCCTCACCGCCGAGCTCGAGGATCCCGCCGGAAAGAAGAAGCCGAAGGTCGCCCTCGGCCGCACCTTCCGCACGGGGACCACGCTGTACTGCCAGTACAACGTCTACTCGGCGGAGGTGGCCGGGAAGCACGACTGGGCAAAGCACGCGCTCGGCGGCTGGGCGCTGCGGCGGGGGGACGAGCTCGTGCGCGAGGCCCCGCCCACCCTCATCCAGCCCGGCGGCGACGGGCGCCTGACCCGCACCCTCGGGCTCTCGCTCCAGGGCGCGCCCCCGGGCGAGTACTCGCTCACCCTGGTCGTGAGAAGCGAAGAGACGGGTGTGACGCTGGAGCGCAAGGAGGCATTCACTGTCGGGCCGTGAGGCCCGGCGCCAGGCCGGCCTCAGCCGCCGATGAAGGTGTGCTTCAGCCGGACGCGCACCTTCACGGGCACGCCGTCCTTCGTGCCCGGCTCGTACTTCCAGCGGCTGATCTCGAGGAGCACCGCCTCGAGGACGCCCCCGCCCCGCTCCACGCGGATGTCGGTGACGAGGCCCTCCTCCGTCACGACGTAGCTCGCGGTGATGGAGACGCTCCGGCCCTTCGGCAGCTTCGGCCCCCACTCCGGGTAGGGCGCGGTCATCCCGGCGATGCGCTTCGGCTTCACGTCCACCTCGTCCTCGTCGTAGACGCGGGAGGTGTCCACGGCGGGACCGGCCGGCGCGGATGGGGGCGCCGGGGTCACGACGGACGGCAGGACTACGGTTGCCGTCCGGAAAGGGGGTCGGGACGGGTGTCGAAGCGCGGACGCGGGCGGGCGGGTCGTCGGGCCGGGCGGCGACCGACGACGACCGGCGTCGGCGCGAGGGGCGAAGGCGTGGGCGCGGGAGTGGGCAGGACGACCGACAGGCGGTCCCGGGACGGGCGCGGGCTGGACGCCACCCGCGCTCACGAGGTGGACGGCGAGCGCCGCGACCGCCGCCTGCGCCACCGCCATGCCGCAGGATGGGAACCCGCTCCGGCAGCGTGCCCGGCGCACACCGGCCGCGTCTCGTCGGTGACAGTCCGCTCTCGCTCGGTCGCGCCCGCGCCCGGGCAGGACGCCCGGCGCCGGACGCCTCAGACGCCGCCTCGAGGGCCGGCGCATCTCGTCCGCGGTGGAGTAGCGGTCGTCGGGGCTCTTGGCCAGGGCCCGGGCCAGCACCGGTCGCAGCGGCGCCGGCAGCGCGGGCAGGTCCAGGAACGGGCGCTTCCTGCAGCTGCTTGACGATCGTGGCGACCGGCGTGTCGCCGCGGAAGGGCAGCACCCCGGTGAAGAGCTCGTACACCACGACGCCGAGCGAGTAGAGGTCGCTGCGGAAGTCCACCTCTTCGCCGCGGAGCTGCTCCGGGCTCATGTACTCCGGCGTGCCCATGAGGGCGCCCGGTGGCGGTGACGGTGGCGCCTCCCCTGGCCGCGCCGTGCTGCTTGGCGATCCCGAAGTCCATGACCCGCACCACGCCGTCGCGGTCGCGCATGAGGTTCGCGGTCTTGAGGTCGCGGTGGACGACGCCCACCTCGTGGATCGCGCGCAGGCCGTCCGCCACCTGCAGCGCGGCGCTCCAGGCCTCCTCCGGGGGCAAGCCCGCCCCCCTCGCGCGCGGCACGGGCGAGGTTCTCGCCCTCGACGAGCTCCATGCAGATGTAGAGGAGGCCGCGGTCCTCGCCGTCGCCGTAGACCGAGCAGACGTTGCGGTGGCGCACGCGGCGGGCGAGGCGGATCTCCGACCGGAAGCGCTGCTCGACGCGGCCCGACTCGCGCGCCACGTCGGGCCGCAGCACCTTGATCGCCACCGTCTCGCCCAGCTCGCGGTCGAAGGCCCGGTAGACCATGCCCATGCCGCCGCGGCCCAGGGGGCCCAGGATCTCGAAGCGCGAGGCGAAGAGGGCTCCCTCGGCGAGGCCGGCGAGGGCGGGATCGAGCGGGGCGCCGCAGGCGAAGCAGGTCTTCGCGCCAGGCTCGTTGTCGGCGCGACAGGAGAAGACAGTTCATCGGCCCGAACGACCATGATAGCGCCGGCCGGCGCCCGGTGCGCGGGAGAACACCTTGATAGAATGCGGGTTTCGGCGGCCCGGAGGCCGCCCCAAGGAGGAATCCGAGCGATGTCCAGACGACCCGTCACGGCCGCTCTCGCCGCGGTCGCCCTGTGCCTCTCCGCTCTCGCCGCCATCGCCCAGGCGCCGCCCCCCTCGCACGGGGCCACGGCCTCGAAGGCCGCCGCGGGCGGGATCCAGTGGACGGTCCCGGCCCGGTGGACCGCGGGCGCCGGGAGCTCCATGCGCGTGGCCACCTACGCGGTGCCCGCGGCGAAGGGGGCTTCGGCCGGCGAGTGCGCCGTCTTCTTCTTCGGCCCCGGACAGGGTGGCGGCGTCGACGACAACGTGGCGCGCTGGGCGAAGCAGTTCGAGGGCGCGCCGGCGCCGAAGCGCGCCGACGGCCACGGTCGCCGGGATGCGCGGTCACGCGGGCCGAGGTCGCGGGGCACCTACCTCGCCCCCGGCGGCCCGATGATGCAGTCCACCGGCAAGAAGACGGGCTACCGCCTCCTCGGCGCGATCGTCGAGGCGCCCGGAGGCAACGTCTTCTTCAAGCTCACCGGCCCGGCGCGCCACCGTGGCCGCGGCCCAGGCCGACTTCGACGCGCTCGTCGCCTCGATCCGGAAGCAGTAGGCACGATGCCCCTGCGCGCGGCGGTCTTCGACTTCGACGGCGTCATCGTGGACAGCGAGCCGCTGCACTTCCGCGCGCTGCGCGACGCGCTCCGGCCGGAGGGCGTCCTGATCACCGAGGAGGAGTACCGGCAGATCTACCTCGCCTACGACGACCGCGAGCGCCATCCGACTGGCCCTCGAGCACCACGGCGAGCGGGTGGACCCGGAACGGATGGAGCGGATCGCGCCGCGCAAGGTCGCGGCGTTCGCCCGGGCGATCCCCGAGATCCCGGTCTTCGACGGCGCGCGCGAGCTCGTGCGCGCCCTCGGGGCGGAGGTGCCGCTCGCGATCGCCTCCGGCGCCCGGCACGAGGAGATCGAGACGATCCTCACGGGCCTCGGCCTGCGCGACGCCTTCCAGGCGATCGTCGGCGCCGAGGACGCGGAGCGCACGAAGCCGGACCCCGCCCCCTACCTCGAGGCGGCGCGGCGGCTCGCCGCCCGCACGCCGGGCCTCGGCCCGGCGGAGTGCGTCGCCTTCGAGGACTCGATGCCGGGCATCGCCTCCGCCCTCGGGGCGGGCATGAAGGTCGTGGGCGTCGCCAACAGCTACCCCGCGGAGAAGCTCCGGGCCGCGCACCGCGTGGTGGATTCCCTCGTCGGCCTCGATGCCGGAAGCCTGCGCGGCCTCTTCCCGAGCGCCTAGCCATGCCCTCCCGACACCTCGACCCCGAGCAGGCCCGCCGCTACGCCGAGTACCGCTACGACTTCAACCGCAAGTCCCTCGCCGGGCGCGTCGTCCTCGTGCCCGGGCGGCGCCGGCGGCCTCGGCGCCGCGATCGTCGCGCTGCTCGTCCAGGACGGCGCGATCCCGGTCGTCGGCTACCGCTCGAACAAGGGCAACGCCCTCGCCTTCCAGCAGAAGCTGCAGGACGTCTACGGCGGCCTCGTGCACCTCGTCGAGGGCGACGTGGCCGACCCTGAGGCCCGCAAGCGCTACGTGGAGGCGGCCCTCGCGGTGAAGGGCGAGATCTACGGCGTCGTGGCCCTGACCGGGGACCCCGCGCGGTCAAGGGCGGCGAGATCGACGGGCCGGCGCTCCACGCCTCCTTCACCGCCAACTTCGAGGCGCCCGTGCTCCTCGCCCGCGCGGCGGCCGAGGAGATGGTGCGCCGCGACACCCACGGCTCGATCGTCCTCGTGTCGAGCATGCAGGGCGTCTTCCCGTTCGAGGGCAGCCTCGCCTACGCCTCGCCCAAGGCCGCGCTGCTGCACGCGGCGCGCATCCTGGCCAAGGAGTACGGGGGCAAGGCCGACATCCGGGTCAACGTCGTGGCGCCGGGCGCGACCGTCGTGGGCATGGCCCGCGCGTCGATCGACGGCGGGAAGTACGACCCGTACGTGGACCGCGGCGTCATCCCCCGCTTCGGCCGGCCCGAGGACGTGGCCCGCGCCGTGCGCTTCCTGCTCGAGCCGGACTCGTACGTGACCGGCCAGGTGATCACGATCGACGGCGGGCTCACGCTGCGCCGCGACCGCCTGGCGTAGAGGCTGCGCGGCATCGCGGAAGCGATCAACCGAACGGCCCACGAGAGCGCGGCGCTGCCGCAAGGCGGCTGGCGTGATGTAACAGACCGCTTCTCGAGCCGCCACGCTCCCTGCCAGGTGGTATGATCGGCGGTATGCGAGTCAAGACATCGGTTACGCTCGATGAGCGCGTCTTGAAGGCCATCGACAAGGCCACAACTCGAACGCGAAGTCGGTCGCGGGTGATCGAGGACGCCGCCCGCGAGTTCCTGGCGCGTCGAGCGCGTGCGGCCAGGGAGGCCCGCGACCTCGCGATCCTGAACGATGCCGCGGGCGCCCTAAACGAGGAGATGGAAGACGTCCTTGACTATCAGGCGGACGTCTGAAGCGCGGAGACCTGTTCCGCGTGCGCCGGCCCGGAGGCGGAGACCCAAGGCGATCTCGTGTCTTCGTGGTCGTCAGCCGCCAGACCCTCATCGACTCGCGGTTCTCGACGGTCGTCTGCGCTCCCGTCTACACCCGCCGCGACGGGTTGGCGACGCAAGTCGAGATCGGTCCCGAAGAGGGCCTCAAGCACGATTCGAGCGTCCACTGCGACGCGCTCGTCAGCTTGCCGAAATCGGCGCTGACCGACTACGTGGCCAGCCTCACGCCGCCGCGCGTCCGAGCCCTCGATCAGGCGCTGCGGGTGGCGCTGGCTTTGGCCTGACCCTTCTGGACTGGAAAGCCGACGAGCCGCGTCGAGCCCACCGCGAGAGCGATGTGGACGTGGGCATCCTGCTCGACCGTCGAGCGTTGCCCGGGACCCGGGATCGCTTCGAGGCGGGGCTCCGCCTCTCCTCGCGCCTCCAAACGGCCCTCGACACCCGAAGCGTCGACCTCGTGGTGCTGAACGACGCGCCTCCGGGCCTGGGTCGGCACGTCGTCAGGGGCCGGCGGCGCGTCTGCTTCGACGCGGAAGCCGATCACGCCTTCGTGCGAGACGTGCAGCTCCGCGCGGCCGACCTCGAGCCCTTCCTCCAGCGAACCCGTCGCCTCAAGCTCCAGGCGCTGGCGCGGTGACCTATCTCGTCGAGCGGCTTTCCGAGCTGCGCCGCCATCTGGATCACCTCCGCGAGATCCGTCCGCGCGTTACCGGCCGGGAAGCACTCGAGCGAGACCTCTCCCTCCACAACGACGTCCTCTTCTCGCTTCTGACCGTTGCCAGCTCGTGATCGACGTGGCGGGAGATCTCGCCGCTCGACGCGGCGATCGCTTCGAGGACTATACGCAAGCCGTCCACAGCCTGGGGCGTGATACTCGATTCAACCCCGAGTTGGTGCGCAAGCCGAGAAGGTCGGCGAAGGCGGGATGGAGCGGCGGCAGGGCTCCTGTATTCCCAGATGGACGTCTTCGACGCCGACCTGATCCTGGTCGAGAACTTTCCACTGACGCTGGCGACGACGTGCCGCTGCCGGCGGTCGGAGCTTCCTCGGCCTGAGACCGACGTAGAATGCGCCCGCTATCGGAGGCGGGCCATGGACCCCGAGGAGTTCCGCCGCTTCGGCCACCAGGTCGTCGACTGGATCGCGGACTACCGCGCCCGCGTCGCCGAGCATCCAGTCATGTCCCGCGGTCGAGCCAGGCTCGATCCGCGCGCAGCTGCCGTCGTCGCCGCCTGGGCAGCCGGAGGGCTTCGAGGCAGTCCTGCGCGACCTCGACCGGGTCGTCGTGCCAGGCCTCTCGCACTGGCAGCACCCCCGCTTCTTCGGCTACTTCCCCTCGAACGGCGAGCTGTCGTCCGTTCTCGGCGACTACCTCAGCACCGGCCTCGGCGTCCTCGGCCTGTCGTGGCAGTCGAGCCCGGCGCTCACCGAGATCGAGGAGGTCACGACCGACTGGGTGCGGCAGATGGTCGGCCTCTCCGACGCCTGGAGCGGGGTCATCCAGGACACCGCCTCGTCGTGCACGCTGGTCGCGCTCGTCTGCGCGCGGGAGAAGGCCTCGGGCTACTCGCTGGCGCGGGGCGGGCTGCAGGGCGAGGAGAAGCCGCTGGTCGTGTACGTCTCCGCCCACAGCCACAGCTCGGTGGACAAGGCGGCTCTGCTGGCTGGCTTCGGCCGGACCAACATGCGGTTGGTTGCGCACGACGAGCGCCACGCGATGAGTCCGGACGCACTCGACGAGGCGGTCCGGGCCGATCTCGCCGCCGGCCGGAAGCCGTGCGCGGTCGTCGCCACGACCGGCACCACGACCACGACCGCCATCGACCCGATCGGCTCGATCGCCGCCGTCGCGCACAGTCACGGCCTCTGGCTCCACGTGGACGCGGCCCTCGCCGGTTCGGCCATGATCCTCCCCGAGTGCCGCCCGCTCTGGGACGGGATCGAGGGCGCCGACTCGCTCGTCCTCAACCCCCACAAGTGGCTGGGCGCCGCCTTCGACTGCTCGCTCTACTACGTCCGCGACCCGCAGCACCTCGTACGCGTGATGAGCACGAACCCGAGCTACCTGCGGAGCGCCGTGGACGAGAAGGTCAAGAACCTGCGCGACTGGGGCATCCCCCTCGGCCGTCGCTTCCGCGCCCTGAAGCTCTGGTGCCTCATCCGCGAGCAGGGCGTCTCGGGCCTCCAGGCCCGCCTGCGCCGCGATCTCGAGAACGCGCGTTGGCTGGCCGCCGAGGTCGGGAAGACGACGCACTGGCGCGTGCTCGCACCCGTTCCGCTGCAGACGGTCTGCGTGCGCCACGAGCCGCCCGGCCTCGCGGGCGAGGCCCTGGACCGCCACACTCTCGGCTGGGCCGAGCGCATCAACCGCTCGGGCGCCGCCTATCTCACCCCGGCGACCCTCGACGGCCGCTGGATGGTGCGCGTGAGCGTCGGCGCGCTCCCCACCGAGCGCGCCGACGTCGAAGAGCTCTGGGCCGTCATGCGCCGCGAGGCGGAGGTCGACTAGACGGTGGCGCCCGCCGGCTCCCCGACGCCGGGGCGCCTTTCGTCGACGGCGACCGGGGCCGAGTGCGTCCGCGCCACCAGCAGGTAGACGGCCGGCACCACGAACAGCGTGAAGAACGTGCCGATGATCATCCCGCTCACGAGCATGATGCCGATGCTGTTGCGCGCTCCCGCCCCGGGCCCGGTGGCGAGCACGAGCGGGAAGTGGCCCATCACCGTCGCCGCCGTCGTCATCAGGATCGGACGCAGCCGCGTGCCGGCCGCCTCGATCACGGCCGAGAGCTTCGTCGGCGCCGGTCTCCTGCAGGTGGTTCGCGAACTGCACGATCAGGATGCCGTTCTTCGAGACCAGCCCCACGAGCGTGATCAGGCCGACCTGGCTGTAGATGTTCAGGGTCGTCAGGCCGAGGAACGAGAACAGCAGCGCGCCGGAGATGGCCAGCGGCACCGAGCCGGCGAGGATGATGAACGGGTCCCGGAAGCTCTCGAACTGCGCGGCGAGGACCAGGTAGATGAGGATCGCCGAGAGCAGGAAGGTGCCGAGGAAGCGCCGCCCTTCCGTCCGCAGCTGCCGCGACACGCCGGCGTGGTCGATCGATGAAGCCGGGCGGCAGCAGGACCGCGGCCTCCTTCTCGAGCGTGGAGAGCGCCAGGTCCAGGGGGACCCCCGGAGGCAGGACACCCTGGATGCGCACGGCGTTGAGCTGCTGGAATCGCCGCAGCTCGCGCGGCTCGGTCGAGGTCCGCAGCGTCGCGAACGTCGAGAGCGGGACGAGCTTGCCGCCGGCGCCGGTGACGTGGATCTCGGAGAGCTGCTCGGCGGTCAGGCGCTCGCTGCGCTTGACCTGCGGGATGACCTTGTAGCTACGGCCCTGGATGCTGAAGCGGTTGACGTAGTCCCCGCCGAGCAGGGTGCCGAGGTCGCGACCGGCCTGGCTCAGGTCGACGCCCTGCGAGCGCAGCTTGTCGCGGTCGAAGACCACCTCCACCTGCGGCTGGTCGAACTTCAGGTCGGAGTCGGCGAAGAGGAAGAGACCGCTGGCGAAGGCCTTCTGCGACCAGCTTGTTCGCGATCTCGACGAGGCGCTGGGGCTCCGCCGTCGACGCGATCACGAGGTCCACGGGGAAATCCCCGCCTCCGGGCAGCGGGTCCGGCGTCCTCGGGATCACGCGCACCCCCGGGATGCGCGAGAGCTGCACCGCCGACTCCATCATGAGCTGCTGGGCCGTCTTCTTGCGCTGGCTCCAGGGCTTCGTGACCATGCCCCCGAACCCGCCGGTCGGCTGCATGATCTGGAACGTCGCCCCCGTCTCGGGGAAGGACGCGTAGACGGCCTGGACCTTCGAGGCGAAGAGCTTCGTCTGGTCGAGGGTGGAGTTGGCCGAGGCCTGCACGTAGCTGAAGACGACGCCCTGGTCCTCGATCGGGGCCAGCTCCTTCTGCGAGAAGAGGTAGAAGGGGACGATCAGGACGACCACGATCGCCCAGAGGACGAGGACCACGGGCCGGTCGGCCAGCGTCCAGGAGAGGGCTCGGCTGTAGCGGGCGCGCAGCGCCTCGAAGCGCCGGTTGACCCAGCCCGCGAAGCCGCGCTCGGTGTCCCCCGCCCGCAGCAGGCGCGAGCCCATCATCGGCGAGAGGGTGAGGGCCACGATCCCCGACACGATCACGGCCCCCGCGAGCGTGAACGCGAACTCGCGGAAGAGCGCGCCGGTCAGGCCGCCCTGGATCGCGACCGGCGTGTAGACGGCGGCCAGCGTGATCGTCATGGCGATGATCGGGCCGACCAGCTCGCGGGCGGCCTGGAGGGCCGCCTGGAGCGGCGGCTCGCCGAGGTGCAGGTGGCGCTCGACGTTCTCGACCATCACGATCGCGTCGTCCACCACGAGGCCCACCGAGAGCACGATGGCGAGGAGGGTCAGCAGGTTGATGGTGAAGCCCGCGGCGAGCATCAGGAAGACGGCGCCCACCAGCGAGATCGGGATCGCCACCACCGGGATGATCACGGCCCGCACCGAGCCGAGGAACAGGAAGATCACCACCACCACGATGAGCAGCGTCTCGGTGAGGGTCCTCAGCACCTCGTTGATCGCGTCGTGGATGTACTCGGTCGAGTCGTAGGGGATCCCCGCCTTCATCCCGGCCGGCAGCTGCGCCTGGATGTCGGGCATCGCCTTCCGCACCTGCGCCGATCACGTCGAGCGAGTTGGCGGTCGGGCAGCACCCAGATGCCCATGAACGTCGCGGTCTCGCCGTTGAAGCGCACGTCCTCCTCGTAGTTCGCGGCGCCGAGCACGACGTCGGCCACCTCGCCGAGCCGCACCACCACCCCGTCCTTCTCCTTCACCACGAGCTGACGGAACTCCTCCGGCGTCCGGAGGTCGGTGTTGGCCACGAGGTTGACCGACACCATCGAGCCCTTGGTCCGGCCCAGGGCCGAGAGGTAGTTGTTGCGGGCGAGCGCGTCGTGCACGTCGGACGGCGAGATCGAAAGCGCCGCCATCTGGTCCGGCTTGAGCCAGATCCGCATCGCGAACGTGCGGTCGCCGAGGATGTCGGCGCGCTGCACGCCGGAGATCGCCGACAGACGCGGCTGCACCACGCGGGTCAGGTAGTCGGTGATCTGGTTCTGGTCGAGCTCGTTCGAGGCAGAAGCCGAGGTACATCGCGGCGAACTGGGTGTCGGCCGTCTCCAGCTCGATGATCGGCGCCTCGGCCTCCGGCGGGAGGTCGTTGCGCACCTGCGCCACCTTGGCCTGGATCTGGGTCAGGGCGGCGCTCGTGTCGTAGTTGAGCTTGAGGTGCACGGTGATCGTGGAGAGGCCCTGGGCGCTCGACGACTCGATGTAGTCGATGCCGTCGGCGCTCGCGATCACGCGCTCGAGCGGCGTGGTGATGAAGCCGCGCACGAGGTCGGCGCTGGCGCCAATGTAGGCGGTGCCGACGCGGATCACCGCGATGTCGCTGCGCGGGTACTGGCGCACGCTCAGCGAGCGGATCGACCACAGCCCCGCGATCAGGATCACGAGGTTGACGACGATCGCCAGCACCGGCCGCCGGATGAAGAGGTCGGTGAGCTTCATCTCAGTTTTCCTCGGGCTTCGGAGCCGGGTCGTTCCCCGGCTGGACCGTGTTGTCCACGAGCACCGCCGCCCCGTTGCGCAGCTTGAACGCGCCGGAGGTGACGACCTCCTCGCCCGGCTTCAGGCCCGAGACGACGGCCACCTGGTCGCCGCGGGCCGCGCCGACCTTGACGAACTGCTGGCGCACCCCGCGGTAGCGCGCGCCGTTCGGGCCTTCGAGGTCCGCCACCACGAACACGGAGTCACCGTAGGGCGCGTAGCTGATCGCCGACGCGGGCAGGGCGAGCACCTGGCTCGTCTCGCCGATACGGACGTGCGCCTCCACGAACATGCCCGGGCGCAGCCGGCCCTCGCGGTTCTCGAGCGTCGCCTGCACCTGCAGGTTGCGGGTCGCCGGGTCCACGACGGAGTCGATCGCGGTGATGCGGCCCACGCGGTCGTTCCCGGGCTGGCCCTCGACCGAGACGGCCACCTCGCCCCCCACGCGCATCTCGCCGACGCGCTGCTGCGGCACGGCGAAGTTCACGTAGATCGGGTCCAGCGACTGCAGGGCCACCACCGGGTCTCCGGCCTTCAGGTACTGGCCGAGGTTCACCTGGCGGATCCCGAGCGCGCCGGCGAACGGCGCGCGGATCTGCTTCCTCTCGATCGTGGCGCGGATCTCCCCGACCCGGGCGACCGCCTGCTTGTGCTCGGCGGTGACGCGGTCGTCCTCCGATTGGGCCACGATCCCCTGCTCGACGAGGCCGCGCATGCGGTCGAGGCTGAGGCGCGCGAGGTCGCGCTGCGCCTCGGCGGCGGCGAGCTGGGCCTGCTCCTGGCTCGCGTCGAGCCGGACGAGGATCTCGCCGGCCGCGACCGTGCGGCCGGACTCGAAGGCGATCGCCTCGACGACGCCCGGCAGGTCGGCGCTCACCGTCACCCCGTGAACGGCCGCCACCGTCCCGATCGCGTCGAGTGTCGCGGGCCACGGCTCCGGCCGCGAGCGGATCGTCGTCACGGCCTCGGGGGGAGGCTGGAAGGACGACGCCTGGGCGACGGCGGCCTGGATCTGGAGCACCTTCACCACGCCGAGGATCCCGACGAACCCCGACGCCAGCATCAGCACCATCCACATGCGTTTGGTCATCGACGCAGCTCCCGCGTTTTCTCACGACCGGCCGATTGCCCCTCGTGCCGCTGCGGCGCGATCCGGGGCTCCGATGGGCCGCGCCACCCGCCTGCGCGGGGTCGCGAACCGTCCAAAGTCTCCGAAGGTCTCGTTACCCTAGACGGTACAGTACTGAACTAAGATCCATGAAAAAACGTCACCGGAGCGCCTCGAGCCGACGCAGAAGCTCGTCCCGCTCCGGGCCGGGCAGTCCGGCAAATACATGTCGCTCAGCGGCTTCGAGCGTGCTCAGCCCTTCCCCGTAACGGCGTCGGCCCTCGGCCGTCAACTCCGCCCTCGTCGACCGCCGATCGCGAGGGTCGGTGGCTCGGACGACGAGCCGGTCCGCCTCGAGCCGGTCCACGAGCTGCGTGATGTTCGACCGCACGCAGGCGCAACGCTCGGCGAGGGTACTGAGGGGCAGCGGCTCCCCAGCCGTCGCCAGCCTGGCGAGCACGCCGAACTTCGCAAGCGATAGTCCGAGCGGCTCGAGGGCATCCTCGAGCCGCTCGTGCACGGCGTGCAACGCCCCGACGAGCCGAAAGATCGGCGAGAGGTCGGGGCAACCGTTCATGACTGTACTATGCGGCCCGGGCGGACCCAACGTCAAGGACCGGCAACCCCTGTCTCGGGAGCGGTCCGCCGATCGCCGGCTACGTCGCCGTCGCGAAGCCCGCGCCGACCGTATCCGTTGGGCCGACAGCGGGTTATCATCCAACCGTTCGTAACCGGGGGAGGTTCCGCATGCGCACGATTCAGACGGCTGTTCTCATCGCGCTGGTGGCGAGTCCCAAAGGCTCCTTCGCGCAGACTCCGTCCGCGGCGGCGGTGAAGCAGGTCGCCTCCGCCCGCGTCGCGCTCGCCCATGCCGTCGCATCGGACCCGGAGATCCGGAAGGCGGTCGCCGCCAAGAACGCCCAAGGCGAGTCGCAGGCGGCGATCGAGCGCAAGGACGCGGAGTGGATCGCCTCCGCTGGCCAGCGGAAGGCATTGACGGGCAGCCCCTGCGCCGAGCGCCTGCGCAAGATGACCGGCGCCGATCCCCTCGTGGTGGAAGTCATCCTGATGGACGAGCACGGCGCCAACGTCTGCATCTCCCGCGAGACGAGCGACTACTGGCAGGGCGACGAGGCCAAGTGGCAGAAGACGTTCGTCGAGGGGCGCGACCCCTTCGTGGACGAGCCCGCCTTCGACGCGAGCGCCGCCACGTACGCCCTCCAGCTCAGCGTCCCCGTGACGGAGGGCTCCCGCCGGATCGGGGCCCTCACGCTCACGCTGAAGGTGCGGAAGGACGCGCTCGAGCCCGGACACTGACGCACCCCTGGCTTCCGGCCGAGCGAGCTCAGGCGCTGTATTCCTTCCGGCTCTCCTCCAGCGTCACCTGCAGGGGCGCTCCGGAGAGGGCGCGCTGCAGCTCCTCGAGCTCGTTGGCGCCATCCTGAAGCGGCAGCGTGACCTGGCCGCCGCGCGAGGCGCTCCTGAGCATGCCCATCATGACCTCGAAGCCGGCGTAGGCGTTCTCGAAGCAGCAGGGGTGGACCTTGCCCCGGTCGAGCCAGTCGGCCATGTCCTGGATGTAGCCGGGCATGTCCTGGTCGTAGGCCATGGTGCCGTCGCCGGAGAGGATGCCGTTCGGGGTGACGGCCTTCCAGCCGTTGCCGGTGTAGACCTCGGCGTAGCCCTCGGTGCCGGTGGCGCCGATCCGGTTCTTGCCCCACCAGCGCTGCACCTCGGGCACGTCCGGCGCGCCGCCTCCGCACTCGTAGATGCCGCGCACGCCGTTCGCGAACTGCACGAATCCGCCGACGTAGTCGGGCGAGGCGTGGACGTCTGCGATCTTGCTGCCGGCCCGCGGCCTGGGCCATGACCCACGTGGGCCTGGCGTAGTCGTTGTACCACATCGAGTAGTCGATCAGATGAGAGAGCATGTGGGCGGCCCAGCCGTGGGCGACCCCGTAGACGGTGTGCACCTTGCCGATCTTGCCGCTCGGCGATCGCGTCCTTGACGGCCTGGTAGTGCTTGCCGTAGCGGTGCTGGTGGCTGACCACGACCTTGGCCGGGCTCCGGGAGAGCAGCTCCTTGACCTTGAGGCCTTCCTCGGAGGTGAGGGCGACGGGCTTCTCGAAGGCGATGAGCTTGGCCCCGCACTCGACGCCGATCCGGATCATCTCGGAGCGGATGGTGGGCAGGGTGCAGAAGCAGAAGACGTCCGGCTTCAGCTCCTTGGCCATCGCGGCGGCATCCGTCCCGGTCCGGGGGTTGCCCACCGTGGGCGCGAACCCCGTCAGCTGGGCCGGGATGACGTCGCAGAGGCCGACCACCTCGAAGCTGGCGTTCGCATGGAAGTGGGAGGCGTGGTGCTTGCCGCGCTTGCCCAGCCCCACGACGAGGACCCTGTACTTGGCCATGGCTCGCTCCTCGGTGGACGGACGTCACTTCTTCCAGGACCTGACGGCGTCGATCAACGTAGTCGACCTCCTCGGCCGTCAGCTCGCCGAACATGGGCAGCGAGATGCAGGAGGCGGCGTTCTTCTCGGCGTTGGCGAGCGAGCCGCGGATCTCCGCGTCCTTGCCCCACGGATACCCGTCCTGCTGGTGGATGGCGATCGAGTAGTGGGTCTTGGCGTCGACGCCCTTCTCGTTCAGGTGGGCCAGCAGCGGGTTGCGGTCGGCGGCGCTCCTGCGTCTCGATCTCGTACAGGTGGTACACGTGGCGGTAGCCCGGCCTCTGGTGAGGGCAGGACGATGGAGTCGATGCCCTTGAGCCCGGCGTCGTAGCGGGCGGCCCACTTGCGGCGCAGGTCGCTCCACTCGGAGATGTGCTTCAGCTTGGCGCTGAGGACGCCGGCGTGGATGTCGTCCAGGCGGCTGTTGAAGCCGAAGCTGTGGTGGTCGCGCTTGGCGGAGCCGTGGTTGCGGAGCTTGCGGACCCGGGCGTCGATCTCGGCGTTGTCCGTGTAGATCGCGCCGCCGTCGCCGAAGGTGCCGAGGTTCTTCTGGATGATGAAGCTCGTGGTGACCGCGTCGGACAGCTCGCCGATCCGGAAGTCGTCGCCGCGGGCGTCGATGGCCTGGGCGTTGTCCTCGATCACGAACAGCTTGTGCTGGTCGGCGAGCTTGCGGATCTCCCGCATGGGGGCGCACTGACCGTAGAGGTGCACGGGGATGATGGCCCTGGTCTTCGGGGTGATGGCCGCGGCCACCGCCTTGGGGTCGATGCAGCGGGTCGTCGCGTCGCAGTCGACGAGGACCACCTTGCACGCCGGCGATCCAGATCGCCTCGGCGGTGGCGAAGAAGGTGTTGGCGTGGGTGATGACCTCGTCGCCCGGCTTGAGGCCGAGGGCCATCATCGTGAGCCAGATCGCGTCGGTGCCGTTGCCGACGCCGATCGCGTACTTCTTGCCGGTGTAGGCGGCGAGCTCGGCCTCGAACTGCTTCAGCATCGGGCCCATGACGTACTGGCCGCTCTCGAGGACTTTCGAGATGTTGGCGTCGATCTCGCCCTTGATGCTGTGGTACTGACGGGTGTGTCCGTAGAATGCAACGTTCACCTTGAAACCTCCTGATCAGCCTTCAGTGTTGCCTCGACTCGCCCGATCCAGGGAGCGCTCTCCCAGGAGCGGTCCCACTCTATCGCATATCGTCCACGATCGACGACGGCGAGGTGCGTCTCACGGCCCTCAGCGCGGAGGTGACCGCTCGCTCGAAGCGGCGGTAGGATTGGGCTTCTTCTGGGGGGTGCGAAGGCAGCACGGCGCCAGTCAGCCGAGCCGGGCGAACCGGTCCCGCACCTCGCTCTCGAACCGCCGCAGGAAGCCGAGGGTGTAGTCGAGGACGTCGAGCTTCTCGTCCTCCACGAGCGGCGTGAGGTCCATCGCGAAGCTGAGCGCGTCCGCCTTGTCGGTGGCGTGCGACTCGAAGAAGGTCGCGTGGGCCGTGCGGCGGCCGGCCACGGCGACGTCGTAGCGCTTGCCCCCGGTGATCTGGGAGTCGTAGACGCCGGAGAGCGACGCGGCCAGGTTCTTGAAGCGGTCAACCGGCAGCACCTGCTTGTCGGCGTCGTTCAGCCAGTCGAGGTCGCGCCAGATCTCGCAGCCGAGGACCCTCTTCGGCCGCCGGTCCTTCGGGAGAGAGCGGATCGCCTCGAGGGTCCGCAGGCAGCAGGCCACGTGGGTGTCGTGCTTGTCCGCGGGGTTGTGGAGGTACAGCACCTGCGGCTTCACGATCTCGAAGACGGCCTTGAGGTCCGCGAGGACGCCCGGGTGGCCGGCCTTCTTCACGTCGGCGCTCGGGTGCATGAGCTGGATCTGGCAGACGTACTCGCCGACGACCGCCGCCTTCCTCTGCTCCTTCACCCGCACCCGCACCATCTCCTCGTTGGTGTAGTCGGCGTAGATGTCGGTGCGCGAGCTGCCGGCGCCGTTCGTCACCACGACCCCGGCGAAGCCGCGGTCCTTGCGGCCGAAGCACTCGGCGATGCCGTGGAACGCCATGAACTCCTGGTCGTCCTGGTGGGTGCCCACGCACACGTGGGTCGCCCGCCGCAGCGCCTCCGGCATGGGAGCGCCGTCGGGAACGAAGATGTCCGCGTCCTGTCGCGACAGCCGCATGTCACACCTCTCGAGTCAACGCCGCCCGCGAAGCGGGCGGCGGCTCTTGCGTGCCTCTTTCCCGTCGCCCCTCGACACGGACACCAGCCGCCACCGGCAGGCTCGCCGCGGCGATCGCCTGCCCGTGCCGCTTGTCCTTCTCGTCCGGCGTCCGCAGGCGGATCTTGTCCGCGAGCGCCGGGAACTCGTCCTTCAGCACCTGCCGGGCGTTGGCGAGGATGACCTCGCCGCCCTCCCCCGAGGTGACCCGGCCCAGCACCAGCATGTTCTCGATGTCGTAGAACTCGGCGTAGTGGGCGATCGCGTAGCCGAAGCAGGTGCCGATCGTCTCGTAGATCTTCCGGGCCCGGGGGTCGCCCTGGGCCATGAGCTTCTGCACCTCGACCAGCCGCTCGGCGAGCGGCATGTCCGCCGGGACCTCGATGCCCGCCGCGGGCAGCAGCCGGGAGACCGCCTGCTGCGAGAAGTACTGCACGCCGCAGCCGATGTCGCCCGACCACTCGTCGGCCGGCGCGTCGTCGCGGTAGTCGATCGGCACGAAGGCGAGCTCGTTGAGCCAGGAGGTGATGTTGCCGTCCGGCGTCACGTAGCCGGCGGCGACGCTCGTCCCCATCGAGTAGCCGAGGACCGCGTTCGCCTTCATCGACATCGAGCCGGCGAGCGCCGTCACCTCGCCGTCGTTGACGACCTCGAACGGCACGCCGCCCCACCAGGACTGCAGCGCGCGGAAGATGCCGCGGATGTGGCGGTCGAAGTCGGGCTCGGCGATCCCGCGGTAGAGCGAGCCGACGCGGGGCTCGTTGTTGACGTAGACGCCGGCGGCGCTCCCGCCGATCGCGTCGATGCGCGGCAGGTGCTCGGCCGCCCGCCGCAGCGTGTCGTTGATCCCCTGGAAGTGGTACCACGGGTCCTTCTCGAAGTACGGGTTCCAGACCACCTCGTCGGAGAAGACGACCTTGCCGTCCACCACCGCCGCGCACTTGCGGTCGGAGCCGCCGAGGTCGAAGCCGATGCGGCAGCCGTCGAGGTGACGGCCGAGGGGCTGCTGTGTCTCGCGCGCGGGCGGGAGCTTCCCGCGCACGGCCTCGACCTCGATCGCCTGGCCGAACATGCGCCGGCCCACGAGGTCGCGGTCGAAGGCGCGGAGGCCCTTCTCGGTGTAGGCGCGTCTGAGCATGCGCGCCACCGGGTCGCAGCCCTTGACCAGGATCGTGCAGCCGCCCTTCTGCCACAGCAGGAGCTTCACCAGCCGCTCGACGTACTTCCGGTTGAGTGCTTCGTGGGCGGCGGTCGGCGGCAGGATGCGCGTCTTGTGAGTGAACGTGGTCCCGTCCCGGCGGACGAGCGCGATCCCCAGCTCGACGCTCCCCCGCGTGGCGCGCACGCGGGCGTCGTAGGCGCGGTTCCAGAGGACGGCGGGCAGAAAGCCGGGGTCGAGGGCGGGGCGGTGCCGCATCTGGACTTCGAGGTCGAGCGTCATGGTGGGCCTCCTCGGTGGCGGCCGCCGGGCGGCGACCGTCGGCTACGCTAGCGGACGGCTTCGGGGAGTGTCAAGATCCATCGGCCTCGGCGAGGTGCCAACATGAGCCAGGTCAGGGAGTGTGGCCTACCGCACGTCCACGAGCTCGGGGCCGCCGTCGTCCAGGCTCTCGACGTCCAGCCAGCGCCGCGCGGCGGAACGCCACCGGGCACGGACCCAGGCCGCGTGGTGTGAGGCGCGGTGGGGCTCGAGGCGGATGGCCTCGGCGTAGAGCCGCACCGCCTCGTCCCAGCGGCCGGCCCGCGCCGACTCGTATGCGCCGCGAGCCGCCTCGGCCCCGACCGCGGGCCGGGCCACTTCACCGGGGCCGTAGAGGAACGCCTCGGCGATCGCGAGCCGCGGCCCCGGCCCCTGGAACACGAGCACGCACCTCGTCCGCCCCCCGGTCCCCGAGCGGCACCGCCAGCAGGGCCTGCTTCCCCGCGCGCGGCGCGCCGTTCACCCACTGGAAGCCGGCGCGCCCCGGCCCCTGCGCCACGATCTCTCCACCGATCGACGCGGCCCACGGAACCGCGAGCGGAGACGACTCGACGTCGAGCAGGAGGACGAGCGCCGACAGTCGACGCGAGGGCGAGACGTGGACCACGACGCCGCTCCCCCGGCCGAGCCCCTCGGCCGCCGTCCACGCGGTCGCAGGGTCCCGGTCCAGGGCGGCGGCGCCGATCGGTGCCCCGGCCGTCGTCTCGAGGCGGATCTCGGCGGCGGGCACGGGGTGCGCCTCGTCGTACGGCGGACGAAACCCGTGGAACACCACGAACCCGCCGAGATCCGTCTCCTGGAACGAGCCGCCCATCTCGCGCACCAGGTCGCGGAAGCCACCCGCGCGCGGCATGCCCCGTGAGAAGCGCGTCGAGAGCACCCAGGCGGGCATGGGGTCGAGATCGACCTCGTCGCGGAAGCGCAGCGGGTCGCCCGGGATGCGCTCGTTCCAGGCCTGGCTCGCGATGACCGCCCCGTGCGCCTCGAGCGTGAGGCGTCCGGCGAACTGCAGGCTCGCGTAGGCGCTGCGCGTCCCTGCCGCGCGCAGCGCGTCGAGGGCCGGCTGGAGGCTCGGCACCTCCCACACGCGCTCGGCGTGGAACGGGTCGCGCCAGCGCTCGGCCAGCACGCGCTGACCGCTGCCCCAGGGCACGAGGAGGGCCAGGCCCGCCGCCACCGCCGCTGGCCGCCGCCACGCCCAGAGGGTCGCGAGTCCGGCCCCGGCCAGCGCGAGAAGCGGCGCGTTCAGGCCGTAGAGGTAGCGCAGGTCGTCGGGTTGCGTGCGCCGCGAGAGCCAGAAAGCGCCGGCCAACGCCGTGACCCATCCAAGGAGAGGCAGCGCACGCCGCGAGCGGCAGCCCGTGACGACGGCCACGAGCAGGCCCGCCGCAAGCAGGACGGCGAGCGCGGCCGGAAGGTCGGCCCGCTCCTTCCCGTCCACCACGAGGGGCACCTGGAGGCCGGCCAGGCCCCGGAGCGCGTGGCCGAGGCCCAGGAGCCCGTCGCGCCACAACCACTGCGGCCGCACGGCGGTCACCGCGCTCGAAGCGGTGACGACCTTCGCGCCCGAGGCGCCGACCAGGCGCGCGACGAAGAGCGGCGCCGAGCCCAGCGCGACGCCGGCGGCGAAGGTGAGCGAGGTGCGCAGCCGCGGCCGCAGGCCGGCGAGGGCGAGGCCGGCCGCCATCCCGGCGAACGCGGGGATGGCGAGCGATGAGTTCCACATCGCGAGGCCGCAGGCGAGCCCGAGGCCGACGGCCCTCGCGAGGCCGACCGGTGCTCCTCCCTGTGGCAACGCGGCCAGGGCCGTGAGCAGCGGAAAGCCGGTGACGAGGGGCATCAGGAAGTTCGGCGGAGGGCCCGTGGCCGTCATCAACGCCATGTAGGGCGTCCCCCACGCGGCGAGAAGAGCTCCCGCCCAGCCCGCGGCCGCCCCGCCGAGTCGGCGTGCCAGCAGGCCCACGAGGGCGACGAGAAGCAGGGCGCAGAGGAGCTCGTAGAGCCGGAAGGCGGCGTGATGCGGCAGCACGGCCAGCAGAGGTGCCAGCAGGTAGGCGTCGAGGGCTCCGTTGTAGGGCTGGTTCCAGAGCGTCGTCGCGAGCTCGCCCCCCAGCACGTGCCGGCCCATCAGCAGGAGGATCGCGTCGTCGTTCGAGACCGGAAGCGGGTACGTCGCACGGTGCAGCGGCCCGCGCGCCGCCACGAAGGCGGCTGCTAGGGCGAGGACGGCCAGCCACCGGCGCGCGGTCGGGCTCACGGGCGGAAGTGTACTCTTGACAAGGACGGCCCTTCGGGTGTCGTCTCTTCCCCAGGGGGCAGGCCATGGCACGCTCGATCGAGGCGCTGGTCGAGGAGCAGGCTCACCGCTGGCAGCTCCGCCGGGAGGAGCGACTCGCGGAGTCGCGGCGGCCGGTCGTAACCGTTTCGCGCCTGCACGGGGCCGGAGGCGGCGACGTCGCGAGGAGGCTGGCCGCGGATCTGGGCCTCGACCTCTTCGACCGCGAGATCATCCAGCGGATCGCCGAGAGCACGCACCTCAGCGAGCGGGTGGTGTCGTCGCTGGAGAAGGACCAGGAGGTGCTCACGGACTGGCTGGCTTCGATCGCCAGCCGCAGCTACCTGAGCCCGGTGGAGTACCGCTACCACCTTTCACGCGTGGTGGGCGCCCTGGCGCACCACGGCGGGGCCGTCATCCTCGGGCGCGGGGCGCACTTCATCCTCGGTCAGGGCGAGGCGCTGCGCGTCCTCGTGGTGGCACCGCTCGAGACGCGGGTCCGCGCGGTGATGGATCGGGAGGGGCTCGGTGAGCGCGAGGCACGCCGACGCATCGTGTCGGTGGAGGCGGACCGGAAGGCATTCCTCATGAAGCACTTCCACGCGGACTTCGCGGACCCGACGACCTTCGACATCGTGGCGAACACCGCGGTCCTCGGGATCGAGGGGGTCTGCGCTGCGATCCGGGCGACCCTCGTGGCGCAGCCGGCCCGGTCGATCGAAGTCTCGACCGCCCGTTGAGTCCCACGTCCGCGGGCATTTTCTACAAAACGGGGGTCCCGGCGTCCCTCCGGACAGATCCCCACCTCGACGAGCTTTCGGGCCAAGCGACGCGGATCGAGGGGGTTGCCCCGACGGTGCACGCGCTTGGTGGCCCTTGGCGCATGGCTTGCCACGTGGCGACGGCGGAGGTGCCCATGCCCAAGCACTCGGCCAGCGTCGTCGCCGCGGCGGCGCTCTCCCTTGCGAGCCTCGCCATCCCGGCTCGCGCCCAGAACTTCCAGAACGGCTCCGCCGAACCCATTTCGCCCGGCGACCTGCGCTTCCTGGGGTCGCCCGTCCAGATGTTCGGCCGGGAGGGAGCTCCCGACCGCACCGGTGGCGCCTTCCGGCTCGGATACGGGTTCTCGGACTCGTTCGACGTCGAGGGCAAGTCGGCGTTCTTCGACGGGGTGAGCCTTGTCGGTGCCGACGGCCACGTGCGTCTGCACAGCCACGGTGACAGCTCTCTGTCGGCCAGCGTGGGCGGTCACCGGGCCCTCATGACGTCGGCCCCGGACTCGACGGCGCTCGACCTCGGGCTGGGGTACCGCGACCGGCTCAGCCGGCGGCTTGAGGTCTACGGAGGTGCGGCCTTCTCCTGGGAGACCATCAACGGTCCGGCAGGCTCGGACTTCACCCGCTTCCACCTGGTCCCCGGTGTCCGTTTCGGGGTCACCGAGAGGCTCGACCTGCTCGTGGAGGGGGGAGTGGGGCTCAACGACAACAGCCCCCACTACGTCACCGCCGGCCTCGCCCTCAACATGCCGGTGTCCGCCTCGGCGCGCCGCCGGCAGCACTAGGACCGACCAGGCGTCACCTTCGTGGCGGCGGGGCCTGTCTCAGGGCAAACCCGGGGGCGACCGCTCCCTCGAGCCCGAAGGTCGGTGACCACGTCGGGTAGACAAGCCGGCCGTTTGCGCATACAAACGAGTCGAACCCTCTCCAGGAATCCCGGCCCGGGGCCGGGGCGAAGGCCGGAGGCAGCCCGTGAAGCTGGGCCTCAAGAGCGCGCTGGGTCTGGCCGTGGCCCACCTCGTGCTCGTGGTTTGCGTGGCCGTCGGGCTCGAGCGCATGCTCCGCTCCCTCGAGGAGGAGCTGAGCGCCGACACCGTTCGGCTCCTCGCGAGCGAGCAGGCCAACCTGGTCTTCGAACGCAGCGTGGCGGCCCTCCAGTTCCCGGACGCGGACTCGAAGCGCAGGCTCCACGAGCGTATCGAGGACCTGACCATGCTCTCCGAGGTCGTGACCTCGCTGTCCGTCGTGGACGCGGGGGGCCGTGTGGTGGCGAGCGAGGCGGCCGGGGGCACCGGGCGATTCGCCCCCGCGGCTCAGCTCTTCGGGAACCCTCCCCGCTCCCGCCTCGAGGTGAGGAGCCGGCGGACCTTCCTCCGCGGCGGCGACTACGTGGTGCTCGTCCCGCTGGTCGAGAAGGGCGAGATCGCCGGCTACCTGAGGGTCGGGCTCCACAGCGACCGGATCGCCTCCCTCTACGACCAGGGCCGGTCGCGGCTGGTGACCCTCGTGATCCTCGGCTTCGTCGCCGTGGCCGGGCTCAGCGCACTCCTGCAGCTCCAGGTGTCGCGGCGGGCCGAGTCGATCGCGGCGGTGCTCGACAGCGCTTCTCCCCCGCCCCCGGCGAAGCTCGCCCCCACCGACGACTTCGCCCGGGTGCTGCGCAGCGCCAATCGGGTGAAGGGCGATCTGGAGATCGCGCGCCGGGAGAGCGAGCGGCGCGGTCTCCAGGTCGGGGCCCTCGCCCGGATCCTGCAGGTCGGGGTGGTCGTACTGGGCCGGGACCTCGAGGTGGACTACGTCAGCGCCCCAGCGCTGGAGCTCTGTGGATGCGCGGACGAGGACGCGTTCCGTGCGGCCTGGCCGGGCTTGAAGGCCCAGCTCGGCCAGGCGGTGGACGGCGCCCCCACGGGCCCGGAACGGGGCCGGACGCTCCGGATCGAGGCCGTGCCCGGGCGCCCGGTGCAGGCCGAGCTGCACCGGCTGACGGACTCCGCCGAGGACCATCTCGTCGTCCTCAGCGATCCGCGCGCCCTCGAGGCTCTGGAGGTCGACGCCCGCCTCGAGCGCCAGCTCGAGGGACTCGGCCGCGTTTACCGCATGCTCGCCCACGAGCTGCGGGCGCCGCTCAGCGCCATGTTGATCAACCTCGACCTCCTGCACGAGAGCTTCTCACGGGAGGGCGGAGCCCCCGCCACGGCAGGTCGTCACGTGGACGTGCTGCGCGAGGAGCTCCACCGGCTCAACCGGTCCCTCACCGGCATCCTGAGCCAGACCGTTCCGGCGGCGCCCCCGGAGCGGTTCGACCTCACGGGGTCGCTGGCCGAGCTCGTCGCCCTCCTCACCCCCCAGGCCCGCCGCCAGGAGGTGGAGGTCGTGACCCGGCTCCCGGAGGAGTCCCTGCCGGTGCGCGGCTATCCCCACCGGCTCCGGCAGGCCTTCCTGAACGTTGCGGTGAACGCCCTCGAAGCCATGCCGCACGGCGGACGGCTCACCGTGGAGGCGCGGCGGGACGGGATGCGCGCCTGCGTGGCTCTTCGTGACACCGGGCCGGGCATCCCGGCCGAGTCCCTCCCGCACCTCTTCGACGCGGACTTCAGCACGAAGGACGGAGGCAGCGGCATCGGCCTCCACGTGGCGCGCGCCCTCGTCGAGCTGCACGGGGGCGAGATCCGGATCGAGAGCGACCTCGGGCGTGGCACCGACGTCCGGGTCGTCGTACCCCTCACCATGGGAGGCGCCTGACCCAATGCCCCACGCCCTGCTCGTCGACGACGACCTCGGCTTCGTCCTCGGTCTCGCGCAGGCGGTCCAGGGCGAGGGCTTCACCGTCAGTACCGCCACGACCCTCGCGCAGGCGCGGGAGGAGCTGGCCCGCCAGGAGCCCGACGCGCTCCTCATCGACCTGCAGCTGCCGGACGGCTCGGGGCTAGACCTCGTTCCCCCGGCCGAGGGCCGGCTGCCGCCCGGCATCATCTTCATCACCGGTCACGCCAGCGTCGACCTCGCGGTGGAGGCGCTGCGCCTCGGCGCCTCGGACTTCCTCACCAAGCCGGTGGACCTCGCCCGGGTGAAGATGGCGCTCGCGAACCTCGGCCGGACCCGCGAGCTCTCGCGCGAGATCGGGTCGCTCCGCGGCGAGCTTCGCCGGCTGGGGCGCTACGGGACGCTCGTCGGGGCCTCCCCCCGGATGCAGGCCGTCTACGACCTCATCGCCAAGGTCGCGCCCACGGACGTCCCGGTGCTCGTGATCGGGGAGACCGGCACCGGGAAGGAGCTCGTCGCCGAGACCGTGCACGCGATGAGCCGGCGCCGCGACGAGGCCCTTCGTGCCGGTGAACTGCGGTGCGATCGCCCCCGGCGTCATCGAGAGCGAGCTCTTCGGGCACGAGCGCGGCAGCTTCACCGGTGCCGACCGGGCCCACCGGGGCTACTTCGAGAAGGCGAACGGGGGCACGCTCTTCCTCGACGAGATCACGGAGATGCCGGCCGATCTGCAGGTGAAGCTCCTGCGCGTGCTCGAGACGGGAGCGGTCGAGCGGGTCGGCGGCGGCGAGGCCGTGCGGGTGGACGTGCGGGTGGTCGCGGCCACCAACCGGAGGCCCGAGCAGGCGGTGGCCGACGGGCGCCTCCGGGAAGATCTCCTCTATCGCCTCAACGTGTTTCCCGTCTCGCTGCCGCCGCTGCGCGAGCGGGGCGACGACGTGCTGCTCCTCGCCGAGGACTTCCTGGCGACGCTCAACAAGGAGGGCGAGGGGCCCCCGAAGGCCTTCACGCGGGCCGCCCTTGCCCGCCTCCGGGCCCACTCCTGGCCCGGGAACGTGCGGGAGCTCAAGAACGTGGTCCAGCGCGCCTTCATCCTCGCTCCGAACGACGTCGACGTGGATGCCCTCCCGCTGGGGGTGGCCTCGGAGGACAGGAGCGGCACCAGCCTGGTGGTCCGGGTGGGAACCCGGATCGATGAGGTGGAGAGACGGCTCATCCTCGCGACGTTCGAGCACTGCGCAGGCGACAAGAAGAAGACCGCGGAGCTCCTCGGGATCAGCCTCAAGACCCTCTACAACCGCCTCAACCTCTATCACGCGTCTTGAGCCGTGCCGGCCTCGCCCCCGCCGCGCCCGGCCCAGCCTCGATTCTTGTAGCTTGTAGAAGAGTCAAGGCCGCCGATCACTCGATCGCAGAGCGGCCAGCTCCGCCCGCAAGCGGCCGATCTCCTCGCGCAGCCTCCGCTCCCGGGCGAGGCCCGCGAGGGTCATCCTGACCCGCAGCCTGTCGACCGGCTTCGCGAGGCAGTCCCAGGCCCCGAGGCTCAGCGCCTCGTCCGCCAGGGAAACGCTCGGCTCCCCCGTGACGAGCACGGTGGGCGCGTAGGGGCAGGGAAGCAGGTCGAGGCCGCTCCCGTCGGGCAGGTTCAGGTCCACGAAGACGAGATCCACCGTCTCTCTCGCGAGCTCGAGAAGGGCCCCCCGGCAGGTCGCGGCGGTGAGGGTCGTGTAGCCCTCGAGCCGGAGGACATCCGCGAGAGCGAGACGGAAGCCCGGGTCATCGTCGACGACGAGTGCTCGAGACATCGCTGGACCCTTCCTGCCGGGTTCCGGCGGCCGGACGTGGAATGAGGAGCAGGAAGCGTGCCCGTCGACGTTTGTACAGTCTACACGGCTGAGCCCCACGAACCGTCGAGCGGGCGCAGCCGCAAGCCGTTCAACCACCGGCTCCCGCGCGTCACCGGGCCGTCTCGTTGCGAGCGGCACGTGCGTTGCAGCCGTCCACGTCGACGGCGTTCCGGTCCTCCACTCCAGGCGAACCCCCACGAGACGGTCGAACGCCCGAGCCGCAGGGAGGAGAACGATGAAGATCCGGGTTGCTGCCTTGTCCACGCTCATCGCCCTCGCGTGCGCCCCCATCCTCGCCGAGGCGGTCGACAGGCCCGACCTCACCGCCACGGGGAAGGTCGTGTCCACGGGCAATGCCTCGCTGGTCATCGAAACCGACGACCATGGGTCCTCGGTTTCCTTCATGGTCGGCACGACCACCGTGATCCCGCCCGCGCTCGCGGCCGGCAGCCGGGTCACCGTCCACTACCATCCGCTCGGCACCACCGGCCAGATCGCGGACAAGGTGGTGCTTCTTCTGGGCGATGTGACGCACGGCGGCCAGAGCCCTGCTCCCGCGCTAACCTCATCGCCCTCGCCGACGAGCCCGCCGGAGGACGCCACGGAGCTGCCGCGAACCGCCAGTCCTCTTCCCTTCGTGGGGTTGCTCGGGCTCGTCGCGTTCCTCGGCAGCGTCCTCCTGCGGGCGCTCGAGCGGCGCCGTTCGCAGGAGCCATGACCGGCCTGCTGCTCCGCGGCGCGCATCGCGTCCTGCTGTGCGTGGCGCTGGTGTGCGGGGGCACCTGCGCCCTCGCCCAGCTCCGCGCCGAGATCTACGCGGTGCTCGAGCAGGCCCGTCTCTCGCCGCTCCCAGGGGAGGGGGAGGGAGCACTCCGCTCCTCCCCCGCCGCGACGGGACGGGCCCGCGCCGAGGCCCGCCCCGGCCGGGCCTGGGGCCGACTCGACCTGCCTCGCCTCGGCCTGTCGACGCTCGTGGCGGAGGGAGTCGACGACGGCACCCTGGGCGTGGCGGTCGGGCACTTCCCCGGCACGGCCTTTCCCGGGGAGATGGGGAACGTGGCGCTGGCCGGCCATCGCGACACCGTCTTCCGTCTCCTCCAGGAGATCTGGCCCGAGGACGTCGTGCGCCTGACCACACCGGACGGCGCGTTCTCGTACCGCGTCGAGTGGCTCGAGATCGTGGACCCGCGCCGCACCGACGTCGTGGCCTCGACCGGAGAGCCCCTGCTCACTCTCGTGACGTGCTATCCCTTCGAGTACGTAGGAAGCGCGCCCCTGCGCTACGTGGTGCGCGCTCGCTCCATCGATCGCCCCGTCGACCGCGTCGACCGCCCCGGCGTTTGACGCCGTCGGGCCGCCCGCTTAGCCTGGGTGGATGCGGAAGACTCTGCTGCTTCTCGCCTCCCTCGCCCTCGCCTCCTGCTCCCGCTCCGGCGGCGGCAGCACGGCTTCAGCGCCCGGCGCCACGGCCACGTCGGCCCCGGTCGGCACCCCGACGACCGTGTCCGGCGTCGGCGTCGTCGCCGAGGTGAATGGAGCCCCGGTGATGGCTTCCGAGCTCGACGCGAAGGTGGCCAGCCGCCTCGTGGCGGTGCGCCAGCAGGAGTACGAGATCCGCAAGCAGGCGCTCGACGCGCTGATCGCCGAGCGCCTGGTCGCGGCCGAAGCCGCGAAGCGCAAGCTCTCCGTCGAGGAACTCCTGCGCCAGGAGGTGGACGCGAAGGCCTCCGCCCTCCCGGCGGACCAGGTCGAGACCCTCTACGACCAGAACAAGGCGCGCTTCGCCGGACAGCCGAAAGCCGACGCCCTCGCGCGCATCCGGGAGGTGCTGGGCCAGCGCGCGAATGCGGAACGACGAGCCGCCTTCGAGAAGGGGTTGCGGGACGCGGCGCGGGTCGCGGTCCGGCTCGAAGCCCCGCGGGCCGCGGTCGCGATCCCCGCGGGCGCTCCCTCGGCCGGCCC
This sequence comes from uncultured Acidobacteriota bacterium, assembly GCA_963697835.1. Classification (GTDB taxonomy): domain Bacteria; phylum Acidobacteriota; class Vicinamibacteria; order Fen-336; family Fen-336; genus DATBSL01. Next base: position 804,673 of record CAVOPG010000008.1, read on the forward strand.
GAGAGACGCCCCGGTCACGCTCGTGGAGTTCACGGACTACCAGTGCCCCTACTGCCACCGGGCCCAGGCCGTGGTCGACCAGGTCCTCGCCCGGTACCCGGGCAAGCTCCGCTTCGTGCACCTCGACTTCCCCCTCGACGGGCACCCGGGGGCGGTTCCGGCGGCACGCGCCGCCCGCTGTGCCGCGGAGCAGGGCAAGTTCTGGGAGTACCACCGGAGCCTGATGACGGCCCCGGGGTCCCTCGACAGCGCCGACCTCGCGGGCCGCGCGTCCGCCCTCCGGCTGGACGAGGCTTCGTTCGGCGCCTGCGTGTCGTCGGACCGCCACGACTCCGCCATCCAGGCGTCGCTGCGGCAGGGCGAGGAGCTGGGCGTGAACGGCACCCCGGCCTACTTCGTCAACGGCCGGATGCTCTCGGGCGCCCGCCCGATCGAGAGCTTCGTGGAGCTCATCGACGCCGAGCTCGCCGCGCGCTAGCGCCAACTTTCCTCTGGACATCACGGCGAGGACCGCTACACTCAAGAGCGCGCAGGGACAAGGGCGCAGGAGGTGGTGAGGCAAGTTGCTGACTGAGCTGCGGGCGTGGACGGTCAAGGACTCCATCGAGCTCTACAACGTCGGCGGGTGGGGTCGGGACTTCTTCACCATCAACGAGGCCGGCAACGTCGAGGTCACGCCCGCCGGGCCGGGGTCGCTCCCCATCGACCTCAAGGAGCTCGTGGACGATCTCCGCAGCCGTGGGCTCAACCTGCCGATCCTCATCCGCTTCTCCGACATCCTGCGCACGCGCGTCGAGCAGCTCTTCGGCGCCTTCCAGCAGGCGATCGCCGAGAACGACTACAAGGGCACCTTCCGCGGGGTCTACCCGATCAAGGTGAACCAGCAGCGCCACGTCGTCGAGGAGCTGATGGAGTACGGCCGGCCCCACAACCTGGGGATCGAGGCGGGCTCCAAGCCGGAGCTGCTCGTCGCGCTCGCGCTCCAGGAGAACCCCGAGGCGTTCATCCTCTGCAACGGCTACAAGGACCGGGCCTTCATCGAGACGGCGCTCCTCGCCCAGAAGCTCGGCCGGCGGGTCGTCATCACCGTGGACCGCGTGGGCGAGCTGGACACGATCCTCGCCGCCGCCTCCGACCTGGACCTGCGGCCGGTCATCGGCGTGCGCGCGCGGCTCACCACCAAGGGCGCGGGCAAGTGGGTGGAATCGACAGGCGACCGGTCGAAGTTCGGGCTCACCACCGCCGAGATCGTGTCCGCGGTGGAGAAGCTGCGCTCGGTCGGGATGCTCGACTGCCTGCAGCTGCTGCACTTCCACATCGGGTCGCAGATCACGAACATCCGCGCGGTGAAGGACGCCCTCCGCGAGGCGAGCCGCATCTACGTGGAGCTCCACGGCCTCGGCGCCAACATGCGCTACCTCGACTGCGGGGGCGGCCTCGGCGTCGACTACGACGGCAGCCAGACGAACTTCCACTCCTCGGTCAACTACACGCTCGCCGAGTACGCGGCCGACATCGTCAGCCAGGTGGCGGAGGCCTGCAACGGGCGCGGGGTGCCTCACCCCGACCTCGTCACCGAGTCGGGGCGGGCCCTCGTGGCCCACCACTCCGTCCTCGTCTACAACGTCCTCGCCACGAACGAGATCCTGGCCGGGCACAACCCCGAGCCGGCGGGCCGCGGCGAGCACCCGGTGATCCACCAGCTCTGGGAGACCTACTCCGGGGTTTCGCGCAAGAACTTCCAGGAGGCCTACCACGACGCGCTCCAGATGAAGGAGGAGGCGATCACCGCCTTCAACCTGGGCGTCCTCGACCTGAAGGCCCGCGCGCGGGTCGAGCAGCTCTTCTGGGCGACGTGCGAGAAGCTGCTCAAGATCGTCCGCGAGTTGCCCTACGTGCCCGACGAGCTCGAGGGCCTCGAGAAGCAGCTCTCCGACACCTACTACTGCAACTTCTCGCTCTTCCAGTCGATGCCCGACCACTGGGCGGTGAAGCAGCTCTTCCCCACCATCCCGATCCACCGCCTGAACAAGCAGCCCCTGCGGCGCGGGATCATCGCGGACCTCACCTGCGACAGCGACGGAAAGATCGACGAGTTCATCGACCTCCGCGACGTGAAGGGCTTCCTCGAGCTGCACGGCCCGAACGGCGGCGAGTACCTGATCGCCTCGTTCCTGGTGGGGGCATACCAGGAGATCCTCGGCGACCTCCACAACCTCTTCGGCGACACCGACGCCGTGCACGTGCGGATCGACGGCGACGACTACCGGGTGGACCACGTGGTCGAAGGCGACTCCGTGGCCGAGGTGCTCTCCTACGTGCAGTACAACAAGGAGGACCTCGTGTCGCGCGTGCGCCGCGCGGTCGAGGCCGCCCTGCGCGAGAAGCGCCTCAGCATCCCCGAGTCGGGCCGCTTCATGAAGCGGTACGAGGAGGCCCTCGAGGGCTACACGTACCTCTCGCCCAACGAGTAGGCGGCCCGCCCCCGCGCGACCGGGAGCCCCCGTGGTTGAAGCGACTCCGGCCACGCCGCTCACGACGGCGGCCCGCATCGAGGTGCCGCTCGTGTGCGGGGCGATGTACCCGTGCAGCAACCCCGAGCTCGTGGCCGCGGTGTCGGAAGCGGGCGGGATCGGCGTCGTGCAGCCCATCTCGCTGACCTACGTGCACGGCCACGACTTCCGCGAGGGCCTGCGCCTCGTCCGGCGGCTCACCTCGAAGCCGATCGGCATGAACGCGCTCATCGAGCAGTCCTCGAAGGCGTACCGCGAGCGCATGGAGCGCTGGATCGACGTGGCCCTCGAGGAGGGCGTGCGCTTCTTCGTGACCTCGCTCGGCAACCCCCGATGGGTGGTGGACCGGGTCTCTCCGCTCGGCGGCGTCGTCTACCACGACGTCACCGAGCGCAAGTGGGCGGAGAAGGGCCGGGACGGCGGCGTGCACGGCCTCATCGCCGTGAACGACCGGGCCGGCGGCCACGCGGGAGGCCGGTCGGCCGAGGCGCTGATCGAGGAGCTTCTCCCCATCGGCCTGCCCGTCGTCTGCGCCGGCGGGATCGGCAACGAGGGTGATTTCGTCCGCGTGCTGCGCTCGGGCTACGCGGGCGCGCAGCTCGGCACCCGCTTCATCGCGACGCCCGAGTGCCGCGCGAGCGAGGCCTACAAGCGCGGGATCGTCGAGGCCGACGAGCGGGACATCGTCCTCACCGAGCGGCTCACCGGGGTGCCCGTCGCGGTGATCGACACTCCGTCGGTGCGGCGCCTGGGCACGAAGGCCGGGCCCGTCGCGCGCTTCATGCTGCGGGGCCGCCGCACCAAGCACTGGATGCGCACGATCTACGCGCTGCGCTCGCTCTGGGCCCTGAAGCGCGGGCTCCTGCGCGACTCGCCGGACCGCGACTACTGGCAGGCCGGGAAGAGCGTCGCCGGGATCGAGCGCATCGAACCGGCCGGCGAGATCGTGCGCCGCTTCGCCGCGGCCTGGCGCGCCAGGGCCGTGGCCTGAGCCGCCCAAGACGGCAGGACGCTCAACGACCGAGAGCCGACATCAATGTCGTTTATGTTGTGATTTAGAGCACTTGAATATCAACAGTTGAAGTACTACAGTAGGTTCAATCGTGTCTGTCGCAGGAGGGCGAAAATGAACCTCAGGCACCTGGCGTTCTCGACTGCCTGGCTGGTCACGGGCGTGACGCTCATCCAGTGCGGGGCGAACTCGACCTCGCCCACCGGCGGTCCGACTCCCCCCGTCGTGACCCCCACTCCCACGCCGACCACGAGCCCGACGCCGAGCTCGGGTCTCCCCCCGGGGATGACCTGCAGCCCGACCCCGCCGCCGATCCTCCGCATGCACGTCAAGGTGCACGCAAACGACAGCGGGCGCATCGTCCTCGACTCGAAGCCGATCGTAGCCAACATCGACCACTACTGCGACCGGTGGTTCGGCGACTGGAAGTTCTGCGACACGCGCCCGGAAGGCGACCCCCAGCGCGTGGCCTGCGACTACCTGGTCACCGGCAAGGCCGAGGACACCGGACGCTGGGGGCCGACGTGGTTCTACAAGACCGACCTCTGCGCCTACTTCCCGGACAGCTGCGCCAACCATCCGAGCGAGCAGTTCATGGCGATCGCCAAGGCCAAGGGCAGGTTCGAAGCCTGCGCGTCCGACGCCTGGCCCGTCGCCCCGAACGGCACTCGCTGCGGCACGCTCGATCTGAACTAGAGCCGCAGCTCACGCGCTCACCGCCGGCTTGCCCCCGAAAACCCACCCGGCCTCTCCGGGGGGAGCGAGGCCTTCCCGTCGCAGCTCCTCGGCGCGGCCACGGCGGGCGATCAGGTAGTACACCACCGGCACCGCGAGGCGGGAGAGGAACGTCGCCGCCACCTCGCCCGTCATGAGGCTGATGGCGAGGCCCTGGAAGATCGGGTCGAACAGCATCACGAACGAGCCCACCACGACCGCGGCCGCGGTGAGCAGCATGGGACGGAAGCGCACGGCGCCCGCCTCCACCACCGCCTCCTCGAGAGCCATCCCCTGGCGCAGCTTCAGCTCGATGAAGTCCACGAGGATGATCGAGTTCCGCACGATGATCCCCGCCCCCGCGATGAAGCCGATCATCGAGGTGGCGGTGAAGAACGCCCCGAACCCCCAGTGCCCAGGCAGGATGCCGATGAGCGAGAGCGGGATCGGCAGCAGGATCGCGAGCGGCACCGCGAACGACTGGAACCAGCCCACGACGAGGACGGCGATCAGCGCCAGCACCACGGCGAACGCGATGCCGAGGTCGCGGAAGACCTCGTAGGTGATCTGCCACTCGCCGTCCCACTTCATCGCCACCTTGTCGGACGTCTCGGGGGCCACGGTCGAGAAGCGCTCGATGCCCGCTCCGTCGGGCAGCCTCAGGGCGTCGAGCTTCTCGTTCAGCGCGAGGATGGCGTAGACGGGGCTCTCCTTCTCCCCCGCCAGGTCGCCCATGACGTAGACGACGGGCTTCAGGTCCTTCCGCACGAGGGGCTGCGGCTCGGGGACGGTCTCGACCCGCGACAGCTCTCCGATCGAGACCTGGCCGCCCGTGGGCGAGTCGACCCGCATCGAGAGGCGCCGCTCGCGGCTCGCCCGGTCGGCCGCCGAGAGGCGGACACGCACCGGCACGGGCTCGCGAGAGGACGGCGCGTCGATCCGCGCGACGTCGCGCCCCGCGCCGGGGCCGGCCAGGGTCTCGACGGCGGCCGCGGCCGGGATGCCCTTGACACCGGCCTTCTCGCGGTCGAGGCTCACGAGCACGCGGTCCGCGCTCCGCCTCCATCGAGTCGTGGACGTCCACGACCCCGGGGGTCGTCTCGAAGAGGCCGCGGACGGTCTTCGCCACCTCCTGCCGGACCTGCGGGGTCGGGCCGTAGACCTCGGCCACCATCGTGTCCATGACCGGCGGCCCCGGCGGGATCTCGACCACCCGACCCGCGAGCCGCGCCGCTTCGCGATCTCCACGAGGGCCGGGCGCACGCGCTTCGCGATGTCGTGGCTCTGCGCGTCGCGCTCGTGCTTGGGCGAGAGGTTCACCTGGAGGTCGGCCGCGTGCGGCATCCGGCGCAGGAAGTAGTGACGCACCAGGCCGTTGAAGTTGAAGGGGGCAGCGTTGCCCGCGTAGAGCTGCACGTCCTTCACCTCGGGGACGGTGGCGAGGTACGCCGTCATCTGACGGCCCGTCTCGAGCGTCACCTCGAGCGGCGTCCCCTCGGGGTGGTCCACCATTACCTGGAACTCGCCCTTGTTGTCGAAGGGCAGCATCTTCACCTTGACGAGCCCCACGCCGACGAGGCCGGCCGAGGCGAGGAGGAGTACCAGGACGAAGGCGAAGAAGCCCCAGCGGGCGAGAGGCTTCGTCACGAGCGCCGACATGACCCGGCGGTAGAGTCGGGTGGACCACCCTTCGGGACCCCCGTCGTGCGCCCGCTCGACGTGGTGGCGGAAGATGCGAGACGCCGCCCAGGGGGTGACCATGAAGGCAACCGCCAGGGAGAAGAGCATGGCCGCCGAGGCCCCGGTCGGGATGGGGCTCATGTAGGGGCCCATCATCCCGCGCACGAAGGCCATCGGGAGGATGGCGGCGATGACGGTGAAGGTGGCGAGGATGGTGGGGTTGCCCACCTCGTCGGTGGCCTCGACCGCGATCCGGGCGAAGGGCAGGCCCTGTCTTCTCGCGGTGGTGGCGCTCGATGTTCTCGACGACCACGATGGCGTCGTCCACCAGGATCCCGATCGAGAAGATGAGCGCGAAGAGGGTGACCCGGTTCAGGGTGTAGCCGGCCACGTAGTAGATGAAGAGGGTGAGGGCCAGGGTCACCGGCACCGCGATGCCGACCACCAGCCCGCTCCGCCAGCCCATCGCGAGCGAGATGAGCGCGACCACGGAGAGCGTCGCGATCAGGAGGTGGTCGACGAGCTCGTTCGACTTCTCCTGCGCCGTCTCGCCGTAGTTGCGGGTTACGTTCGACGTGGACCTCGGCGGGGACGAGCCGGGGCCGCAGGTCCTCGAGCTTTCTCAGCACAGCCTTCGCGAGCGCGCTCGCGTTCGCCCCGGTCCGCTTCGAGAGGGCGATCGTGACCGCGGCGTGCTCGCTGCCGACCGGGGCCCCGCCGCTCGCGCCGGCCGGCCCCGGCGAGAAGAAGACCGCGTCCGCCGTCTCGTCGGGCCCGTCGACGACGCGCGCCACCTGGGACACGTACACCGGCCGCCCCTGGGCCAGGCCGACCACCACGCGGCCGATCTCCTCCGAGCTGCGGAAGAGCGGGCCGACCTCGACGCGGATCTCGCGGTTGTCGCGCACGGCCGTGCCCGCGGCCTGGCGGACGGAGGCCGCCTGGAGGGCGCCGGTGAGCTGCATCCAGCTGATCCCGGCGGCGGCCATGCGGTCGGGGTCCGGCTCCACGCGCACGACCCGCGGCTGGCCGCCGATGAGCTGGGCGCGGCTCGCCTCGGGGACCTCGGAGAGCTCCTGGGCGAGCTCGGCGGCGAGCGGCCGCAGCCGGTCGCTCGACCAGCCCTCGCCCCACAGCGTGAGGCCGAGGAAGGGGACGTCGTCGATCGAGTGCAGCTCGACGATGGGCGGCATCGTGTCCCGCGGCATGATCCAGCCCATCGCGCGTCTGCCGCTCGTAGACCTTGACCAGGCTGTCCTCGTTCGACTCGTTGACCTTGAACCGGACGGTGACCATCCCCATGCCGGGGCGGGAGACCGAGTAGATGTGCTCGACGCCGGGAACGCCCCACAGGATCCGCTCGATGGGGGCGACGACGCGGTTCTCGACCTCGGCGGGCTCGGCGCCCGGCCAGGCGACCATCACGTCGACCATCGGCACGCGGATCTGCGGCTCCTCCTCGCGGGGAGTGGCGAGGAGGGCGAGCGCCCCGAGGCCGAGGGAGGCCGCGATGATCAGCGGCGTGAGCTTGCTGTCCAGGAAGGCGTGGGCGACGCGGCCCGCGAATCCGACCCGCATGCTAGCGGGCCTCCCCTACGGCAGCCCCGTCCACGAGGCCGGCGGGATCGAGGGCGACGCGCTCGCCCGGCTCGACGCCGGCCCGGATCTCGACGGTGTCGCCGTCGCGGGCGCCCGCGGCCACCCAGCGCAGCCGGGCCTTGCCGTCGCGGACCACGAAGAGACCGGTCAGGCCGCCCCGCTCGAAGACCGCGGACGCGGGAACGGTGAGGCGGGGATCGGCGGCGACGCCCGGGACGAGCAGTCGCGCGAAGAGCCCCGCACGCAGGCCGGAGGCCCCGGCGAGGTCCGCCTTCAGCTCGAAGCGGTGCGTGGTCGGGTCGCCGGAGGGAGCGACGGCGGTGACGGTGGCGGCGAGCGGACGCCGACTGGCCGTCCACCAGGGCCTTCACCTTCGACCCGGGCCGCAGCGTCGCGGCGATCTCGGACTCGACCGTGGCGCGCAGCTCCAGGCCTCCCTCGCCTTCGATCTCGATCAGGGGCATGCCGGGGTTCACGACGTCGCCGAGGTTGACCCGGCGTGAGGCCACGCGCCCCGCGAAGGGGGCCCGGAGGGCCGCGTAGGACAGGTTGTCCTTCGCCCCGGTGAGCTGAGCCCGCGCCCCGCTCGCCGCGGCGGTCATCTGCTCGAGCTCGCGGGGCGTGGCCGCGCCCTTCTCGAGGAGCGCCTTCGTGCGCTCGAGGTCGGACTCGACCGCCTTGAGGCCGGCCTCGGCCGCGGCGACCGCCGCCCGGAGGGCCGCGTCGTCGAGGCGCACCACGACCGCTCCCGCCTGCACCCACTCGCCCTCCTGGTACGGCAGCTCGGTCACCGAGGCGGGCATGCGGGCGGAGAGCGCAGCGCGCTTCCGGGCCTGCACCGCCGCCGGCACCGCGACCTCGGCCGCTCCGCCGGTGCGCACGACTTCGGCGGTCTTCACGTCCCTGGCCGGGCCCGCGGCGGGCTCGGTTGCCTTCGGCTTCTCATGGCCGCCGCAGCCGGCGAGGCCGAGGCCCAGGAGGGTCAGGATCGTTCCTGCACGCAGTCTCATCGTCAGATCTCCCCGGCGGCGCGCTTCAGCGCCGCATCCGCGATGGCCACCTCGGCGGCGGCCCCGATCTCCTGGAGCGCCGCGCCGAGCGCGGCCGTCTCCGTTTCCAGCTCGTCCGTCAGCGTGGCCATCCCGGCCTTGCGACGCTCCTGGACCACGCGGAGGGCCTCGCGGCCCTCCTCGGCGCCGCCCGCGGCGGCCGCGTGACGCTCGCGAGCCGAGACGGCGCGGCGGTAGGCCAGCGCCACCTCCAGGCGCACCTGGTCGAAGGCTGCCCTCGCGTCCAGCTCGACCGCGCGCTGCTCGGCGGTGGCCGCGGCCTCGCGCTTGCTGCGGGAGGGGTCGAACGGCGTCCACTTGAGCCCGACCCCCACCGCCCACGACTGGTTCCCGTCGTCCACCCTGATCCGGTCGTCCCAGACCTGGCCGAAGACACCGAGGTCGGGCAGGAGGCCGTTCTTCTCGTTCTTCGCGAGGGACGAGGCGGCGTCGGCCCTGCGGCGGGCCGCCTCGAGCACGGGCCGCTGCCGGACCGCCCGCTCGATCCACGCGCCTTCCTCGCCCTCGAGAGGGGCGACGGCGGGCGGCCCCTCGGTGGGCACGTAGCTCACTCCGGCCGGCGCCCCGAGCAGCCGCGCCAGGCCGGCCTGGGCCATCCGCTGCTGGCCGCGCCGCTCGGCGAGGTCGGCCTCGCGCTGCCGGCGCCGGGCCCGCGCCCGCAGGAGGTCTGCCTGGAGCGCGCTTCCCGCCTGGACGCGCGCCTCGATCTCCGCCTCGCGGGCCTTCGCGACGGCCAGGACGCGCTCCGTGACCTCGACCGCCCGGCCCGCCATCTCGGCCTGCCGGTAGGCCTCGGTCACCCTCATGCGGATCTCCTGGCCTGCGTCCCGCGTCCCGGCCGAGGCCGCGTCGCCGTAGGCGGCCATCGCGCTCGCCATCGTGCCCACCTTGCCGAAGACGTCGATCGGCATCTCGAGCGACAGGCTGGTGCCGAGGTGGTTGAGGGCGTCCTGGATCGTTGAGCCTCGCCACGTCGAAGTCCGCCGCCGTGAACTCGCCGGAGTTCAGCTTGCTCGCGAAGACGCCGGCCGGCATGTCCATCCGGGACCAGCCGATCGACAGGCCGAGGCGCGGCCGGCGCATCCTCCGGACCGACTCGGTCCGGGCCGCCTGCGCGTCCACCCGGGCCGCCGCGGCCTGCAGCTCCGGGTTGGCCTGCCCGGCGAGGGCGAGCGCCTCGGCGAGCGTGACCGGGACGTCCTCCGCCGACGCCACGGAGGCTCCGCCCAGGGCCGCCCCGAGGCCCAGCGCGAGGACGACGCTCGTCACCTTCATCTCTCGCCTCCGGCCCGGCGTCGCCGCCGGGCGCCGATCGCCTGCCGCTGCTCCCCCCGGGCGCGCGCGACCAGGCTGTCGCACACCGCGTCGCAGATCCGCAGCACGGTGGGATCGGCGATCCTGTAGAAGACCCGGTTGCCGTCCCGGCGCGCCTCCACGAGGCCGGCGTGGGTCAGGCTCGCCAGGTGCTGCGAGACGTTCGGCTGCGGCCGGCCCGTCGCCTCGGCCAGCTCCCCCACGCTCTTCTCCCCCCGTTGCAGGGCGGAGAGCAGGGTGAGGCGTCCCTCGTCGGAGAGCGCCTTGAAGCGGGCGGCGACCTGGGGAATGAGGTCCGGGTCGATCACGGGGCATCCTCCATACATATGTACATGCGAATATACGCATAATCGAATGTGTTGTCAAGCCCCGGCCGGACGAGGGTGACCGGTGACCCGAGGCACGGCGAGGGATGACAAGCGGGCCCGGCTCCGCATACGCTCAGGGCAAAGGGCAGGTCGGGCCGTTCTTCGGGACCATGACGAGGAGACACCCATGAAGGCAGGCGTGCTCAAGGAGACCTGGCCGGGCGAGACGCGAGTGGCGCTGGTTCCCGGCGTCGTGCCCGCCCTCGTGAAGGCGGGCCTCGAGGTGGTCGTCGAGCCGGGCGCGGGCGAGGCGGCCGGCTTCCCGGACGCCCAGTACGCCGACAAGGGAGCCGCCCTCACCGCGGGGGACCGGGTGCTCGCGGACGCCACTCTCCTCCTCTCCGTGCGCTCGTTCTCCGGAGGGCAGGGCCCGGACTCGATCGGACGTCTCCAGCCCCGCCACGTCGTGATCGGTTTCCTCGACCCGCTCCAGCGCCCGGAGGGGGCCAAGGCCCTCGCCGCCCGCGGCGTCACGTCTTTCGCCCTCGAGCTCGTGCCCCGCATCTCGCGCGCCCAGAGCATGGATGCCCTGTCCTCGACGGCCACGATGGTCGGCTACAAGGCCGTCCTGCTCGCGGCGGACACGCTGCCCCGCATGATGCCGATGATGATGACGGCCGCCGGCACCGTGGCCCCGGCCCGGGTGTTCGTGATCGGGGCGGGGGTGGCAGGCCTGCAGGCGATCGCCACCGCCCGCCGCCTCGGGGCGGTGGTCGAAGCCTACGACGTGCGGCCGGCGGTGAAGGACCAGGTCAGGAGCCTTGGGGCGAAGTTCGTCGAGCTGCCGCTCGAGACGGCGGCGGCCGAGGACAAGGGCGGCTACGCGACGGCCCAGGACGAGGGCTTCTACCGCCGCCAGCGCGAGCTGCTGGCCAAGGTCGTGGCCGACAGCGACGTCGTGATCAGCGCCGCCGCGGTTCCCGGGAAGAAGGCGCCCGTGCTCGTCACCGACGAGATGCTCGAGCGCATGCGGCCGGGCTCGGTCGTCGTCGACCTCGCCGCGGAGCAGGGCGGCAACTGCGAGGCGAGCGAGGCGGGGAAGGAAGTCGTCCGGCACGGGGTGAAGGTGCTGGCGCCGCTCAGCCTCGCCACCACTATCCCCTACCACGCCAGCCAGCTCTACGCCAAGAACGTGGCCAACTTCGTCGTCAACATGGTGAAGAAAGGCGAGCTGCAGCTGGACGCCGACGACGAGATCGTGCGCGACAGCATGCTCACCCGCGCCGGGGAGGTCGTCCACCCGCGGGTTCGGGAGGCGCTCGGCCTCGCCCCCCTCCCCGTGCCCCAGCCCGCGTAGGCCGCCCGGCGTCGCCGCGGGACTCGGGCAAACCCGCCCGGGGGCCGTCCTCGGTGCTGTTATAATCGGTCGTCGGATTGTGCCCGAAATGCGGAGCTCGGCAGCGCTGGAGACGCCCCGACGGAAGCTCGAGGACATCCTCTCCCGGCCCGACCGGGAGGTGAACCTCGCGGAGGCGGCGCTTCTCGTGGCGGCGGAGGAGTATGGCGACCTCGACGTCCGCGGATACCTCGCCCGGCTCGACGAGATGGGGTATGCCCTCCGCCAGCGCCTCGAGGAGGAGCCACGCCCCGAGCGCGCGGTCATGGCGCTGAACCGCTACCTCTTCCAGGAGCTGGGCTTCCGGGGAAACACCGAGCAGTACTACGACGCCCGGAACAGCTACCTGAACGACGTCCTCGACCGCCGGACCGGCATCCCCATCACCCTCTCCACCGTCTACATGGAGGTGGCCCGCCGCGGCGGGCTCGAGGTGGACGGGGTGGGGCTGCCCGGGCACTTCGTCGTGCGCATCCAGACCCCGGCCCGGCCGCTCCTCGTGGACCCCTTCCACGGAGGGACGCTCCTCACCGAGAAGGACTGCCAGGAGAGGCTCGACCGGATCTTCAACGGAAAGGTGAAGCTCGAGCCCAAGATGCTCCGTCCCTGCAAGCGCAAGGACATGCTCGAGCGCATGCTCCGCAACCTGAAGGCCATCTATCTTCGTGACCAGGACGTCGACCGCGCGCTTCGCGTGGTGGATCTCATCGTCCGCATCCAGCCCGGGAGCGCCGAGGACCTGCGCGACCGGGGCGTTCTCTACGCGGCGCTCGACTGCTACGGCCTCGCCGCCCGCGACCTCGAGTCCTACCTCGCCCTCGCCCCCCAGGCGAAGGACGCGGAGGACCTCGCGGCCCGGGTGGCGCTGCTGCGGCTGCGGGCCTCGCGTCTCAATTGATCGGAGGAACCGCAATCATGAGCACCCTCACCGCCGCCGCGGGCATCGGCAAGATCGAGGAGTACCTGGGTTCGGAGACCCGGAACCTGCTCGACTACACCTGCAAGGGCATCCCGAAGTCCAGCCTTCACCTGCCGGGCCCCGCCTGGGTCGACCAGGTCCACGCCGGCTCCGACCGGCCGACGCCGGTGCTGCGATCCCTGCAGGCGCTCGTCGACCACGGCCGCCTCGCCGGCACCGGCTACGTCTCGATCCTCCCCGTGGACCAGGGCATCGAGCACTCGGCCGGCGCGTCCTTCGCGAAGAACCCCGCTCTACTTCGACCCCGAGAACATCGTGAAGCTCGCGATCGAGGGCGGCTGCAACGCGGTCGCCTCGACGCTCGGCGTCCTCGGCGGCGTCGCGCGCCAGTACGCGCACAAGATCCCGTTCCTCCTCAAGTTCAACCACAACGAGTTCCTGACCTACCCGAACAAGTTCGACCAGATCTTCTTCGCCTCCGTCAAGCAGGCGAAGGACATGGGTGCCGTCGCGGTGGGGGCCACGATCTACTTCGGCTCCGACCAGTCCGCCCGCCAGATCGTCGAGGTCTCGCAGGCGTTCCAGGTCGCGCACGAGATGGGGATGGCGACCGTGCTGTGGTGCTACCTCCGGAACCCCGCCTTCAAGACGAAGGAGAAGGACTACCACGTGTCCGCCGACCTCACCGGCCAGGCGAACCACCTCGGGGTCACGATCGAGGCGGACATCATCAAGCAGAAGCTGCCCGGAGAACAACGGCGGCTACAACGCGATCAGCAGCAAGGAGAACCCCTACGGCAAGACCGACAAGCGGATCTACTCCGAGCTGACGAGCGAGCACCCGATCGACCTGTGCCGCTACCAGGTGGCCAACTGCTACATGGGCCGGGCGGGCCTCATCAACAGCGGCGGCGCTTCGGGCGAGAACGACTTCGCCGACGCCGTGAAGACGGCGGTCGTCAACAAGCGCGCCGGCGGCATGGGCCTCATCTCCGGCCGCAAGGCCTTCCAGCGGCCGATGGCCGAGGGCGTCGCGCTGCTGAACGCCATCCAGGACGTGTACCTCTGCAAGGACGTGACGGTCGCCTAGCCCCGCACCCGAGTCTGCCCGCCCGCTGTGCGCGGGCAGACGAGGGATCTATCAGGGCCGTCAAGGGCAACCCAGGGCCGCAGCCTCTAGGCTCGCGGCCCTGTCTTTTTCCCCTCCTTGGTCCCCCGTGCTACTTTGCACCGCGTGAAGGACCCGCTCCTCCTCCGCGCCGTGAAGCGGGTCGCCCTCTGGAGCTTTCGGGCGAATCTCGCCGCCCACCGCGCGGTACGGCGCTCGCGGGGGGAGCGGCCGTGGACACTCGGCGGCAGCTGCCGCCGCTCGGGCGCCTGCTGCGAGGCGCCGGCGATCGCGGTCGGCCGGGTCACCTGGTCGATGCGTGCCGTCCGCCGGCTCTTCCTCGCGTGGCAGAGGCGGGTCAACGGCTTCGATCTCGTCGCGACCGACGCCCGAGCGCGCGTCTTCGTCTTCCGCTGCTCGCACTTCGACCCAAGGACGCGCTCCTGCGACAGCTACGACTCGCGGCCGGGCATGTGCCGCGACTACCCGCGGCTGCTCCTCTGGCAGCCGAACCCGGAGATGCTCCCCCCCTGCGGCTACCGGGCGATCGCCCCGAACGCGGCCGGGCTCCGGACCTCGCTGGAGCGGCTGGACCTCACCCCCGAGCAGAGGGAGAAGCTGCGGAAGGGCCTGCGGCTCGGCGGCTGAGCGAGGCGCCCTACCGCCGGTGCAGCTCGAAGGTCGCGACGACGTCGCGGCCGGCGCCGTCCGTCGAGATCGAGCCGGCGAGCGTCTCGCCGTCCCACGTGCCCGCGTAGTACCGGATGCCGCCGCGGATCTGGACGCTGAAGCGGACCTGGTCGCGCTTGGGCTGTTCCAGGGTCAGGAGGGGCACGGTGAACGTGATCCCTCCCTCGTACGAGATGCTTCCCTCGCCGCGCCCGAACGTGACGGTCACGTACTGGCGCTGGCCCTGCTCGAGCTGGCTGCCTCCCCACGTCCCCTCGGGCTGCAGGCGGACCGGGGCGGGCGTCGCCGCGGCAGCGGGCAGGACCGAGGTCGCGCGAGCGGCGACCGGCGCCGTCACCGAGGCGGGCACCCGGAGGGCGAGGAGCCGGAGGCCGTCGCGCAGCGGCGGGCGCGCCTCGTCCACCACGCGGCGCGGAACGCCGGGCCGGCCCGTGCGCTGCGCCGCCTCGAAGAGCTGGGCGAGAACGCGTCCCTCGGGGGCCAGCGCCGCCGCGAACTGCGGCCGCTCGCCGCGGACGGTGAGGAGCACGATGTCGCGCCCGAGGGCCTCCCACCAGCGGGCGAGGCGGGCCCGGGTCACCGGGCCTCCACGTCCGCGCAGGCCGGTCCAGTCCTCGTTGTAGGCCGCCGCGTCTTCCGGGGTCACCTCCAGGAGTGCCTCGGGCCGCCCGGTCAGGCCGACGGTCGGGTCGGCTTCGAGCCCCCGCGCTTCGAGGTTGAGGCCTACGGTGGTCCGCAGCGCCGTCGCCGCGCCGTTCAGGCGCTCGGCCGCCTCGACCGCGCGCGCCGCCGCCGTTCGGCCGCCGGACGCCGCGAGGACGAAGGCAGGGCCGAGGCCGGTAGCGAGGACGGCGTGGGGTCGTCCGGGCACCACCGGGAACGGCTCCGCCACGAAGCGGAAATCGACGGGATCGGCCGCGCCCGCGATCTGCAGGAACGCCTGACCCACGCTCTCGGAGCCGGGCACCCGCACCTCCAGCGCCCGCGAGGCCTCGCCGGGTCCGACGCGCGGTACGACCACCTTCATCGTGTCCCCGGACGCGGAGAGGACCAGGGCCGGCACGCCACCGACGCGCACGTCGTTCCGCACCGGATCGGCCTGGAAGCCACGCCCCACGATGTCCACGAGGTCCCCCGGGGCGGCGCTCGCGGGCGACACCCCCGACAGCACCGGCAGGTGGCCCACGATGAACGGCGCGGGATTCGACTCGACCCCGCCGATCGTCACCACGACGGGCGCCGGCGTTCCCGGCACCCCGACGCCATCCGGAACGACCGCACGGATCCGCGCGGACTCGACCTCGAGGATCTGCGCGGAGGCGTTGCCGAACCGGACGGTAGCTCCCGGCCCCCAGCCGGCACCGGCGAGAAGGACCTCCTCGCCGGGCATCGCGGCCTCCGGCGAGATCCCGTGGAGCCGCGGCCCCTGGAAGACCGCCACCTCCAGGGCGCTGGACGCGCGAGCGCCTTTGCGGACGACGATCCCGACCCGCCTCTCGGTTCCCGACTCGACCACCACCTCGGGCACCTCGACCTCGAGGAGCGTCGCCGAGGCGTGGACGACCCTCGCTTTGCGGTCGTCGAAGAGGACGGTGTTGCCCGCGGGGTCGGGAGCGAAGCCCGAGCCGCGCAGCGTTGCCTGCTGTCCGACACGGAGGCGCGCCGGCTCGACGCTGTCGAGCCGGACGACCCCGCCGAACAGCCGTAAGGCGCCGAAGCCGAGGGCGGCGAGCACGGCCAGCCCCGCGACCCCGAGGCCGACCGCGCGGACCCAGCCGGGGGCGCCTTGCGACGGGCGGCGGGCCGGGCGGGCCGAGGGCCCTGGCCGTCGCGCGGGCGCTGGCCTCGGAGCGCCGGACGGGGCCGGGCGGCGCGTGGGCGTTGGCTCGGGCCGGGGCCGTTGGACCGCGGGCTTCGGCTCGACGCGAGCGGGTTCGGTTGCCTCGGGGCTCTTGGCTTCTTGTGGCGACGCCACAGGAGGAGCATCCGGCACGAACGCCGCCGGCGCCGCGGGAGAGGCGGGCCGCGGCGCGGTCGCGACCTTGGGGGGCAGCGGCGCGCGCTCCGGAGGCCGCAGCGGCTCGAGCGAGGGAAGGTCGAGGATGGGCGCGAAAGGCTCGGGCTCCGCCGGCAGCGGCTCCGCCTCGACGAACACGGCTTCCCCGGGAGCCGGCGACACCAGCTCGTCGGTGACGAAGAAGGCGTCGGCGCCCGACCGCCCGGGTGTCGGAGCCGGCGGAGCGACGTCCGCGACCGCATCCGCCTCGGCAATGGCCCAGTCGTCCGCGAGGGTTTCCGCGACGAGAGCCTCGGGCGTCAGGGCAATGGCATTCGCGAGCGGCGGAGCCGGGACGGGCGGCGCGACCGGGGCGGCCGGCGCCTGCTCCTCGACGTGGGGCTCTTCGACGGGGGCGGCCGGCTTCGGCGGCGGGACGAAGCGCTCGCCCTGGCTATCGCCGACGAAGAACGGGTCGTCGTCGGGGATGGCCTCGGCGGAGGAAGCGGGAGCGGCGGTCGCCACCGCGTCGGTCGCCGGGGCAGGCGGCAGCACCTCGACCCACGGCTCGAAGTGGCACTGGATGCACACGCTGTCGTGCTGCTCCGGGGGCCCGAGCCACAGCACGTCGCCGGCGCCGATCGGTGCCTGCGCCTCGACCCGGATCGTGTTCACGTACAGGCCACGCGGCGCATGGGTGTCGTGGACGACCGACTGGTCGAGGTCCGCCCAGACCTTGGCGTGAATGGGGCTGACGCCGGGGCGGTCCACGACCAGGTGGCAGTCGGGATCGGAGCCGATCAGGATCTCGGTGACGACCTCGTCGGGGTCGTGGCGGCGGCCGTGGAGGGGACCCCCGAGCACCGAGAGCGAAACGAGGCGCAGCTTCTCATCAGCCATGTGTGGGTAGATTCTAGGAACCGGCCTCACCACCGGTCAAGGTATACTCGTGCTGTCGCCGCCGCGTCGAGCGGCCGCTCGAGGAACACCATGAGCCACTCGGCTGTCGTCGCCCTCATCGTCGCCGGCGTGCTCGGCGCGTTGGCCGCCGTGGCGGTCGTTTTCCTCGCGTGGCGCGACCCCGAGGCCTCGAAGCGGCGCGTGGAGGCGCTCTTCCGCCGCCCCCCCCGCCCGCCGAAGACGCCTGGCCAGGACCACTACTACCGGCCCTACTGGTCCTGAGCCGTCGTGACCCAGGGGTCGTACATCTGGAACTCCCGGGCGCTCTACCGCTTCCAGTGACGCTCCGCCTCGACGCGCTTCCAGTGCTCGCCGATCGTCGCCCCCAGCAGCCGGAGGCGCCCGATTCGCTCGCGCAAGCGCTCTCCCCACGCCTTCTGGAGAGCGGACCAATCGTCGCGCGTCAGCAGGGACTCCACGACGAGTGGCGAAGTACCGGTCATCACGGCACGAGGAGCATCTCGCCCTGCCCGAGCTTGCGGTAGCGCTTCTGCAGGTCGGCGGACAGGGCCAGACGCAGCTCGTCCGGGTAACCCTTCGTCCAGAACCTGTTCTCGTCGTTCTCACGGTACGTGCCGAAGTGCTGCGGGATCACGAGGTCGGGCTGGAGGACATTGATCAGGATCGCCGAGCGGTCCAGGTACATGTTGTGGACCGTCGGGGAGACGAACAGCACGTTCACGTTCGACAGACCGAGATGCTCCTCGGTCAGCACCGAGTCGCCGGGCCAGAAGAAGGTCCGTCCCCCCAGGTCGAGCACGTACCCGCAGTTGTGGGCGATGGACTCGACGAAGTCGGGCTCCCGGGTGAGCACCGTGAACATCTGGTTCCCGTGGACGGCGTGAAGCGGCCGGACGCCCACTCCCTTGATCTCGAACGGGTGCAGCGGCTGCGGGACGACGATCCTGTCCCGGGGGATGCCCGCGGCCGCAGCCCCGGCCAGGCACGTCAGGGGCAGGACGAACGAGCAGCGTGGCTTCGCGGCGATCTTCGCCAGGGTCGGGGCGTTGAAATGGTCGCCGTGGTGGTGCGTCGCGAACGCGACGTCGATCTCGGCCGCGAGCTCCTCCGAGGATACCGGGGGCGGCTGGATCCGCTCCTCCGACTCGAGGTCCAGGTCGATGCCGACGAGCAGGTCACCGCTCTTCACCAGCCAACCGGCGTTGCCCACCCACCAGAGCGCAACCCCCGACCGGTGGGCCCGTATCTGCTCGAGGATCCGGGCCGGGGGAGGTGGCTCCCCGGCGTCGACACCGGCGGTGGGCAGAGCGGCCAGGACGAGGATCGCGGACGCGAGAGGCGCGAGGGTTCTGCGCATGCGCAGCATCCTAAGGCAAACGGGGCTCCCCGATGACCGGACCTGGCGCGCTCCTTCCCGGGAGACGCCGGGCGGCCGAGACCGATGCCGGCGCCGCGGCGCGGACTCATCCGGGGTCCGTTGGTGGGTATCATACCGGGCAGCACATTCTCCCTTCGTGGCCAGAATACTGGAGTCGAACCACTACCATGACCCGTAATCGGCCCTATTCGCCGCTGCTCGACCGCACCCTGAAGCTGGCCCTCGAGTACCTGGACCGACTGCCGCAAGGCCCTGTCGGCGCCACGGCAACGCTCGCCGAGCTGCGGCGGCGCCTGGACGGGCCGCTCCCGCGCGAGGGTCGCGAACCCACCGCGGTCATCGAGCAGCTCGTCGCGGACGCGGCCGGCGGGATCGCCGCGAGTGCCGGGGGCCGTTTCTTCGGTTGGGTGATCGGGGGCTCCGTTCCGGCGGCTCTCGCCGCCGACTGGCTCACGTCCACCTGGGACCAGAACGCCGGCATGTACGCGGTGGCGCCGGCCGCGGCGGTCGTCGAGGAGGTGTGCGGCCGGTGGCTCATCGAGCTGCTGGGCTTGCCCGGGACGGCGAGCTTCGCTCTGGTGACGGGCTGCCAGATGGCGCACGTGACTTGCCTGGCGGCAGCCCGCAACGCGGTCCTGGCCAGACGGGGGTGGGACGTGGAGCAGCAGGGGCTCTTCGGGGCGCCGGCCATCCGCGTCGTGACCGGGGACCAACGGCACGGCACGATCGAGCGCGCGCTGCGCCTGCTCGGCCTGGGGCAGGGCTCGGTCGTCGACATCCCGGTCGACGAGAACGGCCTCACGGGCCCCGCCCTCGAGCCCGTGCTCGCTGGTGCCCCGAACGCGCCCACCATCGTGCTGCTGCAGGCGGGCGACCTCAACACCGGGGCCTTCGATCCGTTCCCCGAGGTCATCCCGATCGCGCACGAGCACGGGGCCTGGGTCCATGTCGACGGCGCGTTCGGCCTGTGGGCCGCCACGAGCCCCGACCACCGGCACCTGACCGAGGGTGTGGAGCAGGCAGACTCCTGGGCGACGGATGGCCACAAGTGGCTGAACGTACCGTACGACTGCGGCTATGCGATCGTGGCCGACCGCGAGGCCCATCGCCGGTCGTTCTCGCACCGGGTGGCCTACCTCGACCATTCGGACGTGGCTCGCGACCAGGTCGACTGGAACCCCGAGTACTCCCGCCGCGCCCGCGGCTTTGCCACCTACGCCGCCATGTCGAGCCTCGGGCGCGAGGGTATCGGGCGGATCGTGGCCGAGTGTTGTCGGCATGCCCGGGGGATCGTCGAGGGGGCCGAAGCGCTTCCCGGCGTCGAGGTCGTGTGTCGGCCGCGGATCAACCAGGGTCTCCTGCGCTTCCTCGATCCTCGGCCCGCGGCGACCGAGGCGGACCACGACCGGCGTACGGAGGAAGTCGCCGCCCGGATCGTCGCGTCCGGGGAGGCGCTCTTCGCCTGCACCACCTGGCGCGGGTTGCGCTGCATGCGCGTGTCGGTCTCCGGCTGGGCGACCACGGACGACGACGTCGAGCGAACGGTGCGCGCGATCGAGGCCGCGATCCGGATGCCATGATCATCGCCCTGGCGTCGCCTCGCATCGCCTCGACCCTCGACGAGGCTTAGCTCTTCAGGTTCTTCTTGAAGAACTCGATCGTGCGTTGCCAGGCCAGGGTTGCGGCGTCCTTGTCGTAGCGCGGAGTCGTGTCGTTGTTGAAGCCGTGCTGGGTGCCTGGGTAGATGTAGGCCTCGTAGGAGACCTTGTTGGCCTTGAGCGCGGCCTCGTACGCTGGCCAGCCCGCGTTCACGCGCTCGTCGTTCTCGGCGTAGTGAAGCAAGAGCGGCGCCTTTATGTTGGGAACGTCCTCCGCCTTCGGCTGCCCTCCATAGAAGGGGACCGCCCCATTCAGGTCGGGCAGGCGGGTCGCCAGCATGTTCGCGATGGAACCTCCGTAGCAGAATCCGACCGCGGCCACCTTCCCTGTGCAATCGGCGCGGCCCTTCAGCCACTTGGCCGCTTCCACGAAGTCTTCCCGCGTCTTGGCCTGGTCGAGCTTCGGGAACACCTCGCGCGCCTTGTCTTCGTCGCCGGGATAGCCTCCGAGAGGAAAGAGGGCATCGGGTGCGAAGGCCATGAAGCCGTCGAGGCCCAAACGCCGCGCGATGTCCTCGATGTGGGGATTGAGCCCACGGTTCTCGTGGATCACGAGCACTCCCGGCAGCTTTCCCGGGGTCTTGGCGGGCCGGACGAGGTAGCCCCGCATGGTGCCCGACCCGGTTGGCGAGGGGTACTCGACGTACTGGGCCGAAAGCCGCGCGTCGTCCTTCGGAACCTGTTCGGCCTCCGCGAACCGGGGGTTCAAGGCGTCGAGCAGCATGGCGCCGGTGACGCCACCGACGGCGAACTTGGAGGCGCGTTCGATGAAGCCGCGGCGATCGAGCGCGCCGTGGACGTAGGCATCGAACAGGATCAACAACTCGGGGTCAAAGTCCTCGGCTCTTCCTAGATCCATCCGCGAAGCATCCATCGAAGGCGGGGCGCTGCGCAAGTCGTCCGGGGAGGATGAGGAGGCGGGCCCGCCGGTCAGGCTTTGCCCACTCCAGCGCGCGCTGGCGGGGGGCCGGCGGCGGCGAGGGCGCGGAGGCAGGCCTCGTAGGCCATCGCCTGGGGCGCAAGACGAGAAAGCCCGCGCGCACGAGGCCGTCGGCCAGGTCGTAGCGCAGCGGCCGGCCGTCCAGGCCGACCACGTCGCAGCCGGCCTCGACCGCGATCGCGGTTCCGGCCGCCGTGTCCCACAGCCGCGTGGGACCGAGGCGGGGGTACAGGTCGGCCGCCCCTTCCGCTACCGCGCACATCTTGAGCGAGCTGCCGCGCGGGATCGTCTCGGCGACCCCGAGCCGCGCGAGCAGGGCGCCGGTCTCGGGCGAGAGGTGCGAGCGGGAGACTACCGCCCGCCGGGGGTGCGCGACGGGCGCTGCCACGAGGCGCGTTTCGCCCCGCGCGTCCAGCCGACGCGCTCCGTGCCCGCGAGCGGCGAGGTAAAGGCAGTCCGTGGCGGGCACGTGGATCGCCCCCAGAACGGGGAGCCCCGCCTCCACCAGCGCCACGTTGACGGTGTATTCGGGGAGGCCTCTTGAGAAACTCCTTCGTCCCGTCGAGGGGATCCACGAGCCAGTAGGTGGATCCCGCTCCGGCCACGGCCGCCTCCACGTCGCCTTCCTCGGAGACGATCGCGACTCCGGGGAGGAGAGCGCGGAGCCCTGCCACCAGGACCGCCTCCGCCGCCCGGTCGGCCCGGGTGACCGGTGAGCCGTCCGCCTTCGCCTCCGTGTCGAGAGGCCCTCCCCGCACTGCCTCGATGGCCTCGCCCGCGCGGCGGGCGAGGAGGCCCACCTCCTCGAGAAGCGTGCCGAGCCGAGTGTCGTCCATCAGGCGTCGGACCCGCGCGCGTCCGCGGGCCCGATGTAGCCCTCCTTCTCGAGGTGCAGGAGGATCGCCTGCACGCACTCCTCGGGGCTGCGCTCCGAGGTGTCGATCGCGAGGCCGGCGTCCTGCGGCTCCTCGTAGGGATCGGAGACGCCGGTGAACTCCTTCACGATCCCCGCCCGCGCCTTGGCGTACAGGCCCTTGCGGTCGCGCTGCTCGCAGACGGCGATCGGGGTCGAGACGTGCACGAGGAGGAAGCCGCCGTGGGGCTCGATCATGGCCCGCACCTCCTTCCGCACCGCGTCGAAGGGGGCGATGGGGGCGCAGAGGGCGATCCCGTTGTTCTTGGTGATCTCGGAGGCGACGAAGCCGATGCGCGCGATGTTGAGGTTGCGGTGCTCGCGGGAGAATCCCAGCTCGGAGGAGAGGTGCTTCCTGACGATGTCGCCGTCGAGGAGCGTCACCGGCCGCCCGCCGATCTGCAGCAGCTTGACCAGGAGGACGTTGGCGAGGGTGGATTTGCCCGAGCTCGGCAGCCCGCTGAAGAAGACGGTGAATCCCTGCCGCGAGCGCGGGGGGCGGCTCCGCCGCAGCTCCTGCAGGACCTCGGGGAAGGAGAACCACGAGGGGATCTCGCGCCCCCACGCCAGCCGCTCGTCGAGCTCGGCGGGGCGCATCGTTTTCGCTGCCGTCGCCTCCGGGGCCGCGTCCTCGGCCACGAAGGCGCCGCGGTCAGGGCTGTAGACCCTCTCCGGGACGCGCACGAGCTGGATCTGGAGACCGCCCGCGGCGCGGGCGAGGACCTCGTCCCCGGCCCCGGCCGCCGAGCCCCGGACGAGGAAGTGGCTGCAGCCGTAGTTCTGGGCCACGACCGCGTTCAGCAGCAGGTCGCGCGCTCCCGCCTCGCGCGGCGCGAGCGGCAGCAGGTTGAGATGGGCCGTGCCCGGCGGGTACGCCTTCATCACCGCCTGCAGACAGCGGATGCGCGAGTAGTGGCCGGAGTCCCACCAGGAATCGGTGGCCACCCCGAGCTGGACCAGAAGGCTCGCCTCCAGCTCGCAGGCGGCGGCGAGGGTCAGCTCGTGCTCGGCGCGGTGCATCGCCTCACCGGTGTGAAAGGCCGCGATCTTGCGCCATCCCCACCGTGCGAACTCCTCGCGCAGCCCGAAAGGCGTCGCGCGCAGCTCGACGAAGTCGTAGTGGTGGGGAGCCTCGACGCCCTCAGTCAATCCGGCGACGCTGACCGTCCCCGCCGGCGTCGCCGGATCCTTCCCTCGCCACACCTCGTCGATCTGGAGAACAGCTCGCAGCACCCCTTCGCCGTCACGAAGTGCGAGGGATCGACCCTGGCCCAGCCCCTTGGCCGCCTCCTCGGTGACCTCGAGGGTGATGGGGACGGGCCAGAACGTGCCGTCGGCCAGGCGCAGGTCGCGCCGGACGCTCTCCACCTCGGCCGAGCCCATGAAGCCCCGGAGCGGGGAGAAGGCCCCCGAGAGAAGGAGCTCCAGGTCGGCGAGCTGCCGGGGCGTCAGCGACCAGGATGCCATCTCCTTCGCGTGACCGTTCAGCTCGGTGGCGCGCGCCAGGGACGCCATGAGAAGGACGAGACGGCCGCCGTGGGGCGGCACAAGGTGGGAAGCCATCGAAGAGTTCTCCGAGTTCTAGATCGTGACCTTGAAGAGGCCGCGGAGCGCGAAGGCGAAGACGATGGAGAGAGCGAAGAACGGGATCATCCAGTGCATCCCGTGGCCCAGCACCCTTACCTCGCGCTCCGGGTAGGAGAGATGGACGGCACGCACGGGGCTGCCCGACGGCAGCGGCGGCTCGGCCGGGTAGAGGAGCTGGGAGACGAAGCCCGGATCGACGCGCACCGGGGAGAGACGCACGGTCTTCGGGGTGACCCGCACCGTCTTGGTGAGGCGGGCGCCCGCGACCTCAAGGCCCACCTCGTAGTCACCCTCCCGCTCGGCGACGAGGCGCCAGAGGACCTGCGACTCGGCCTTGATCCAGACGGCCTCCGTCTGGGAACGCAGCCCGGCGGGCAGGTCGAGCACCGCCGACGGCCGCGCTCCCCCGCCCGTGCCCGGCGCGAGGTCTACCTCCAGCAGCGCCGGCTGCCCCGGTCGCAGGCCCTCGTAGCCGTAGTGAAACTGGAGCTGGGCCATCACCAGCACGAGCGGCGGCAGGATGAAGACCATCGGCCACAGGCTGAGCCGGAGGTAGGTCAGGTTGTGGCGCAGGATCTCGCCCTGGGCGCGCAGGATCGCGCGGAGGTCGTCGTTGAAGAGGCGGATCTCGAAGAGGCCGGCGTGGATCCGGCGCTTCACCGCGGCGAGGGCGGGCTGGTCCGAGGTGCGCTTGAAGACCACCAGCATCAGGACGGAAACGACCAGGGAGACGAGGACGAGCGACACGATCGGCGGCCACCCGGCGAAGGGCGCCAGCAGGAGATCGAACGCGAGCCGCAGGGCGGCGTTGACCGCGGACATGGGTGGGTGATCGCCCTCGCTAGGAGATGTAGCCGAGGCCGCGGAGGCGCTTCTTGATCTCCTCCTCGGAGGTGGCGCCCTCGAGCTTGGCCAGCTCCTTCTCCAGCGCGTGGGTGATGAACTCCTCGACCGACGAGTAGCCGGCGATCTCGGAGTAGCGCTTCACCCGCGCCACGAGCTGCTTGTCGAGCTTCACGGACTTGGTGTCGAACATCTCCTAATCCTCCACGCCGAACTCCGCCAGGACCGACGCGTTGAGCTCGCGCAGGTTGCGGGCGGGGCGCTTGAGCGGCCGGCTGGTGGCCAGAATGCCCGGAACGTCCGGGGTGTCCATCTCGTGGTCCCCGCTCCAGGGCTTGTCGTTGTCGGTCAGGACCTCCCGCTCCACCTCACCGAGGGCCGAGGCGTCCGCGCCCCGCGTGCCCTTGGCGTAGCCGATCACCGCGTCGGGGCCGATCGTGCGCTGCCCACCGTCGGTGAAGGTCACGTCCCGCAGGTAAGCGTGGCCGATGGCGGGCTTTCCGGTCCACGGGTCGATCGTGGCTTCGAGCTTCTCCTTGATCTCGGCGAGGAGACGATCGCGCTCGGAAGGAGGCACGATGCCGTACTTCTCCCGGCCCTGCAGGTTGACGTAGAGGCCGTTCAGGCCGAAGCCGTACGCCCGCGTGCGCGCCCAATCCACGTTCGTGAGCAGCTCCATGCCGGCCGGCAGGCTCGCGTCACGCACCGCGAGGTACCCGTTCTGGTGTAGCCAGGCATTGAGGTGGAACGTCCGCCGCCAGCTCGTGAACCCGTGGTCCGACATGGCGATCAGCAGGGCGTCTTCGCCCATGTGGTCGAGAGCGTAGGTCACGAGGCCGTCGGCCTTCTCGTAGGCGGAGGGGACGGCGTCGGCAAACGGCGGGTCCTTCACCGGGTCGTATGCCGGATGGCCGGGATCCATCGGCCGCCACATCATGTGGCTGACCAGGTCGGTGTTGCCCTCGTAGTAGAAGAGCAGGCCCCGGTCGAACCGGCCGAAGACGTACGGGAACTGGTCGAGGACCTCCCGGCCCGCGATTTTCGCCTGGGCGAGGAACTCCTCGGGGGTGAAGACCCCCGCCGAGAGCGCCCCCGAGTTCTCGGGCATGCCCTGCGTGTAGTAGCGGCCGGTCGCGCGGGCCAGCTCGGCCGCGTATGAAGCGGGGGTCGAGATGGGCAGGGCCGGGGACAGGGGGTCGAAGTTGAGGGGGCTCACGTAGAGGGCCAATTGCGGGCGGACCTGCTTCAGATAGAAGCGGGCCTGGACGGGCAGGTGCTGGGTCGGGATCAGGTCGAAGGAGAACGGCACCCAGTCGCTCCACTCCCCCTCCTGCAGGAGCCGCACCTCGTCTCCCACGACCAGCTTGCCAGCGGGGCGATCGGGATCGAGGGAGAACGTGAAGTCGACGGCGAGCTTCTCCGGCGTGACCTTCAGGGGATGGTCGGGCCCGTAGATCCTCGCCCGCACGACACCGTCCGTCTCCTCGACCCGGTAGACGTTCCCGCCCGAGATCTGCTTGCCGAGGAAGGCCAGGCGGTCGGTCGTGTAGTAGGAGAACGTGCCGTAGCCGCCGAGGATGTCGGGCGTCCCCATTCCCGACAGCTCGTGGCCGGCCGTGCCCGAAGGCGGGAAGTTCGCGGGGATGCGGACGACGGTGGTCGGGACCCCGTGTTCCTCGAGGATCTCCCAGAAAGCGCGGCCCCGGCGGAGGAGCTCGACCTTCCCCCCCGACAGCGGGAACTGCCAGCCTCCGAACCGGAGGACGTGCCCGGGGGCCCCGGTGCGGCTGGTCGAGAGATACGGCTCCATCGTCGCGGCGTCGCGATGGATGAAGTCGAAGATGCCGTGGACGCCGGCGTCGTGGCCGGTGATGAAGTCCGACCAGGCGACCGGGCTTTGCGCGGGGATGGCGGTGCCGAGGGCGGAGAAGCCGCCCGTCTTCGCCAGGCGCGAGAGGCCGGGCAACCGGCCTTCCTTGATCATCCGGCTCGTGAGGTCGTAGTCCATCCCGTCCAGGCCGAGGATGATGACCCGCGGGATCGTGCCGCCGCCTTTGGCCCGGCCGCAGCCTGCGGCCGGGAGCGCGGCGAGGGCGAGGGCGGAAGCACCCAGGGCGAGCGCGGCGGCCACGGCGCTTCGCCGGCGAAGTCTCCTCATGACGTCAGGCCGCCGCCGGTGAGGGAGCCGGCCCCGCTACCGGGCGCGGCTGCCCGGGGCGGCGTTCGAAGAGCGGGCGTCCGTCCATGTGCGCCGGCGGCTCGAGCCCGAAGAGCCGCAGCACGGTCGGGGCGATGTCGACGAGGCCGGGGTCCTCGGCGTCGATGGGCTGGCTGCAGAAGAAGACGCCAGGCACGAGGCGCGGATCGACGATGTGGTCCCCGCTCCAGGCCTTGACGTTGTCCTCGAACACGGGGCCCGACGCCATCCCGGTGGCACAGTCCCACGACGTGCGGTAGCCGGCGTTGAAGCCGACGAGGAGGTCCGGCGCCTCGTGCAGGTAGGGGCCGTGGTAGAGCTTGGCGGTGTCGAAGACCTCCCGGATCCCCACCGACGAGCGCTCTTCGTCCCGGAGTCCGGAGAGCCGAGCAGCGAGCTCGGCCTTGAGCCGCAGCGCCTCCTCCCCCGGTGCCACGATGCCCTCTGCCTCCCGCCCCCGGATGTTGAGGTAGAGGCCGGCCAGGCCGAGGGCGTAGGCGCGTGTCTTCGACCAGTCCACGTCGCGCAGCCACTCCGCCTTGCCGTCCGTCCCCGGCTTCAGCGCCAGGTAGCCGTTGGCCAGGAGCCAGGCGTTCAGGTTGACGCCGCGGCGGAAGGAGGTGAAGCCGTGGTCGGAAAGGACCATCAGCAGGTCGCCCTCCCGCAGCCGCTCCACGACCTTGCCCACGAACGCGTCGTTGTGGAGGTAGAGCTTCTCGATCGCGTCCTTGTGCGGGCTCGCTTCGTGCCCCCGCGCGGCCGGGTGGCCCTCGTCGATGTAGCGCCAGAACATGTGCTGGATGCGGTCGGTGGCGTCGAAGACGCAGGTGACGGTCCCGCCCCGCTGCCGCTCGAGGGTGGCCAGGAACATCTCCTGGCGCTCGCGGTCGATGTCGTAGGCCATCTGGAGGAAGGTGCCGTCGTCGATGACGCCCTCGTTGAGGGCCCACGTGTCCTCGGCCAGCCCCAGGGTCGCGAATGGCCCGATCCTCTTGGCGAGGTAGGTCGCGTAGTAGGACGGGTGGGAGATGGGCATGGCCGGGCTCTCGGGGTCGAGGTTGAGCGGGGTCACGTAGAGCGAGACGTGCTCCCCCATCTCCGTGAGCATCATGCGGCAGATGGCCTTCACCTTGATCCCGGGCGCGGCGCGGAAGGCGAGGTTGACCCAGTCGCTCAGGCGGCCGGGCACGAGGTCGACCTCGACGTCCCGGATGCGCACCCGCGCCTGTCCGCCTCCGGAATCGGGACGGATTTCGAGGGGCAGGGTCATCGGGGGGCTGCCCTCGAGGAACGTGTTCTCCGGCCCCTCGATCCGGCCGGTGTAGCCTTCACC
The DNA here is from genome assembly GCA_963697835.1 of uncultured Acidobacteriota bacterium. GTDB lineage: Bacteria > Acidobacteriota > Vicinamibacteria > Fen-336 > Fen-336 > DATBSL01. The sequence goes on from CAVOPG010000008.1 coordinate 832,762, forward strand.
GTTCTTCGTCAGCGGGAAGCGGAGCCCGCCCTCCTTGAAGCGCTCCCCCGCCTGTCGCGTGGTGAAGAGGAGGAAGGTCCCCTGCGAGCCGAGGAGATCGGGCGCACACATGGCGGACAGCTCCGCGCCGTAGAACTTCTCGGGCGGGAAGGTGATGGGCACGCGCAGGACGGTGCTCCAGGTGTGGTGCTCCCCGAGGATGCTCCAGAAGGCCTTCGAGCCGCGGGTCAGCCGGATCTCGGGCTTCTGGAGCGGGATCCGCCAGCGCCCGAGCTTGAGGAAGCGCGTGACCTGGCCGATGCGGGTCGAGCTCAGGACGGGGCAGGTAGGTGCGCAGGTCGCGCTCGAGGAAGTCGAAGATGCGGTGCTTGGCGGGCTGGACGCCGGTGCTGAAGGACGACCAGGCGGCGGGCGAGAGCGACGGGTAGACGGTGCGCAGGCGGTGGTAGCAGCCCTGCTTCGCGAGCTTCGCGAGGTGGGGCAGCTTCCCCTCCGCCATCAGGCGGTCCGTCAGGACGGGGTCCTGTCCGTCGAACCCGACGATCACGAGCCGTTTGATCCAGGGCCGGGCCCGGGGACGCCGGCGGAGGACGCGCCAGAGGGTGCGGAAGGGCCAGGTGAGGACGGAGACGATGGCGAGGACGATCGTGACGAAGACGACCAGGAACGACGAGAGGAGCGCGAAGCCGGCCCCGGGACCGATGTAGGCCTGGGCCGGCGCCGCGGCCGCCAACAGCCCCGCGGCGAGCGCGAGCGGCATCCAGGTGCGTTGGATCTTCGTCAAGGACGGCGACCTCTTCTGCTGTGGTGCCCGGAACCTTCCGGACCGGGGGCCGACGGGGGATGAGGAAGCGTCGACCCCACGAACCATCTACTCTATCCTATGGCGGCCGTTCCGACCCAAGCCCGATCCTCGGCACCCGGAGATCCTGATGCCTTCATCGCTTCGTCGCTTCTACCGTCGCCTCCGCTACGGCAAGCCGATCGTGGTCGTGTCCGGCCTGCCCCGCTCGGGCACCTCCATGGTCATGAAGATGCTGGAGGCGGGCGGCCTCGCCGTCCTGACCGACGGCCTGCGCACGGCCGACGAGGACAACCCCAAGGGCTACTACGAGGTCGAGCGCGTGAAGGGCCTCGCCAAGGAGACCGACAAGGGCTGGCTGACCGAGGCCCGGGGCAAGGGCATCAAGGTCATCTCCTTCCTCCTCAAGTCGCTCCCCCCGGGGTTCAACTACCGCGTCGTCTTCATCCGGCGCGACCTGGAAGAGGTCCTCGCCTCGCAGAGGAAGATGCTCGCCCGCCGGGGCGAGGCCGAGGAGACACCTCCCGAGCGGATGCGGGCCCTCTTCGAGGACGACCTCTGGCGCGCGAGATTCCAGCTCAAGCAGCGGCCGGAGTTCGAGACGATCGAGCTCGACTACTCGGCCGTCCTCGCCCGGCCCATGGAGGAGGCCCGGCGCGTCGCGGCCTTCCTCGGGCACGGGCTGGACGCCGAGGCCATGGCCGCGGCCGTGGACCCGCAGCTCTACCGCAACCGGGCGAGCCGCGCCGACTCGTAGGCCCGGGGGGCTACTGCACGTAGCCGAGCGAGCGGAGCTGCTCGAGCTGGGCGGCGTCGGGCCCGCTTCCGGCGCGCGCGGCGCCCTCGGCCAGCCGTCGCAGCTGGTCCCGAAGAGAGGCGGCCACGTCCGGGTGCCCGGCCGCGAGGTCCGTCTCCTGCTGAGGGTCGGCCTTCAGGTCGTAGAGCTCGACCTTGTCCCCATCCGCGATGAGGCTCACCCCGTCGGAGTAGAGGGCGAGCTGCGGTGCTTTCGCGGCCTCCCTCCGCCCCGAGGGCAGGATGCGGAAGGTTGCCTCCTGGGCGACCGCCGGCTGCGACGGGAGGGTTCGGAGCAGGAAGCGGGGTCCACGGAAGCGCGACCCGAACGAGGTGTCCGCCGACACCAGCGAGCGCCCGGCGAAGCGTGGCTCCGCCGGGAGGCCGGCCAGCCGGACGAGCGTGGGGGCCACGTCCAGCGTCGAGACGAGCGCGCTGGAGACGCCGGGGACGAGGCACCCCCGCCAGCGCAGCCAGAGCGGGACGTGGAGGACGTCGTCGTGCAGGCGCCCGCCGTGGTGGACTCGCTTGAGATCGGGCCGGAAGCCCTCGCCGTTCGTCGAGGTCAGGGCGAGGACCGTCCGCCCCTCGAGCCCGTCCCCGGCGAGGCCGTCCGCGAAGCGGCCGATCTCCGCGTCCACCTCGGCCAAGGCACCCCGGTAGAGCGCACGCACGTAGGCGACGTCGTCCGTGCTCGCGCCCAGCAGGGCGTCGATCACCTGTGGTCCCGCGGGCTTCGTGAGGTCGCGGATCCCCCACTCCCGGAACGGGCCCTGGTAGTTCGGCAGCTCCCGTCGCGCGAAGGCGTGGTGGTTGGGCTTGCCCAGGAAGTAGCTGTGGACCTCGTAGGTGTGGACCAGGATGAAGAACGGTCGCCGGTCGTCCTTGCGGACCCAGGAGAGGGCTGCCCCGAGGGTCTTCGCTGCGCTGTTCCCGCGGGAGTCTCCGAACACGTCGGGGCCGGCGGTGTTCTCGAAGACGTCGAAGCCCCGCTGGAGGAGCGGCCAGGCCACCTCGCTGAAGGCGGCGGTCCTGTAGCCCTTCCCGGAGAAGGCCTCCGCGAGGGTCGTGAGGTCGGCCTTGCCCGCCGGCGCGCCCTGCCCGTGAATCCACGGGTAGGTCGAGGTCACGAGCGACGACAGCGAGGGCAGGTTCCACGACGCGGGAGCGACCGCCCGCTCGAAGCGCAGGCCGTCCGCGGCCAGGCGGTCGATCCGGGGCGAAGCGCTCGGCCGGCTCCCCTGGGGACCGAGGACGTCGGCACGGAGGCTGTCCACGACGATCAGGACGACGTTGGGGGGGCGTGCGCCGCCGCAGGCCGCGAGGGGCAGGCCGAGCGCGGGAAGGGCGAGCGCCGGTAGGGCGAGGAAGCGGAGAGCGAGCCGGCGTTTCATGGGACCGAACGCTAGCCCCACCGCGCGGAGCGCGTCAAGCGCCGACGCCCGGTCCGCCGCCGCCGGTGATAAGCTCGCGGCTCCGCTACGGCCCAAGGAGGGTCCCTTGTCCCAGCTCGTTCCCGCCCACGGGGGCGGTGGCCTGAAGCCGCTCCTCCTCGAGGGAGAGACCCGCGAGGAGGAGAAGAGGAAGGCCGCCCCGCTCAAGCGCGTCCCCATGACCTCCCGCGAGACCTCCGACCTCATCATGCTCGGGATCGGGGCCTTCACTCCGCTCCCCGGCTTCATGGGCCGGGACGACTGGAAGGGCTGCTGCGACGAGTACCGGCTCCCCTCGCAGGGCGGGCTCTTCTGGCCGATCCCGATCACGCTCTCCGCCGAGCCGGCGCTCGCCGACTCCATCCGGATCGGCGAGGAGGTGGCCCTCTGGGACACCGAGACCGACGCGCTCATGGGCACGATGACGGTCCGCGAGAAGTACGGGATCGACAAGGACCACGAGTGCCGCCAGGTCTTCCGCACCACCGACGCGAAGCACCCCGGGCGTGGAGAAGGTCATGGCCCAGGGAGCGGTCAACCTGGCCGGGCCGGTGAAGGTCGCTCTCGGAGTCGTACTTCCCGGAGATGTTCGCCTCGATCTACCAGCGCCCGGCCGAGGCGCGCCGCATCTTCGAGGAGCGCGGCTGGAGCACCGTCGCCGCCCTGCAGCTCCGCAACCCCATGCACGGCTCGCACGCCTATCTGGCCTGGGTGGCGATCGAGGTGTGCGACGGCGTCTACGTCCACCAGCTCGTGGGCAAGCTCAAGCCCGGCGACATCCCGGCCGAGGTGCGGGTCAGGGCCATCGACGCCCTGGTGAGCAAGTACTTCCGCAAGGAGCGGGTCGTCCAGGGCGGCTATCCCATGGAGATGCGCTACGCGGGCCCGCGCGAGGCTCTCCTCCACGCGGTCTTCCGCCAGAACTACGGCTGCTCGCACCTCATCGTGGGCCGCGACCACGCCGGCGTGGGCGACTACTACGGGCCCTTCGACGCGCAGAAGATCTTCGCCGAGATCCCCCGCGGCGCCCTCGCCCTCCAGCCCCTGCCCATGGACTGGACGTTCTACTGCTACGAGTGCGGCTCCATGGCCTCGATGAAGACCTGCCCGCACGAGACGACGGCGAAGATCGACGACGAGGGCCGCTACCAGGGCGGGGCGCGCCTGCTGCTCTCCGGCACGCTGCTGCGCAAGCTGATGAGCGAGGGCAAGCCCGTGCCGCCCGAGTTCAGCAAGCCCGAGGTGATCGAGGTCCTCAAGGAGTACTACGACGGCCTCGAGACGAAGCCCGAGGTGAAGCTCCACGGGGCCGCCACCGGCGAGGCCGCCCTCAGGAGACCAGGACCCCCAGGCTCTTCCCGACCTTCGTGAACGCCAGGACCGCCCGGTCGATGTGCTCCGGGCGGTGCGCCGCCGACAGCTGAACGCGGATCCGCGAGAGACCCCTCGGCACCACGGGGAAGAAGAAGCCCTTCACGTAGACACCCTCGTCGAGCAGCGCTCGCGCGAAGCGTTGGGCGAGGGGGGCGTCGTCGGGGGCGAAGCGCGAGAACATGATCGGTACGATGGGGTGGACACCCGGCTTGATCTCGAATCCGGCGACCGTCATCCGCTCGCGGAAGGCCTTCGTGTTCGCCTCGAGCCGGTCACGGAGCTCGGTGCTCGCGGTCAGGAGCTCGAGCGCGCGGAGCGTCGCCCCGACCACCGCCGGCGCCAGCGAGTTCGAGAAGAGGTAGGGCCGGCTGCGCTGGCGGAGCATGCCGATCACCTCCTTCGGCCCGGCCGTGCATCCGCCGAGCGCCCCCCCGAGCCCCTTGCCGAACGTGGTCGTGATCAGGTCCACGCGCCCGCCGACGCCGTGGTGCTCCCACGTCCCTCGCCCCGTCTTTCCCATGAACCCGGTGGCGTGGCTGTCGTCCACCATCAGCGTGGCCCGGTGCCCCTCGGCCAGGGCACAGATCTCGGGCAGCGGCGCCACGGTGCCGTCCATCGAAAAGACGCCGTCGGTCACGATCATCCGGAAGCGGCAGGACCGCGCCTCCACGAGCTTCGCCTCGAGGTCGGCCATGTCGGCATTCGCGTAGACGAAGCGCTTCGCCTTGCACAACCGGACCCCGTCGATGATCGAGGCGTGGTTGAGCTGGTCGGTGACGATGGCGTCGTCCGCTCCGAGCAGCGGCTCGAAGACGCCGCCGTTCGCGTCGAAGCAGGCGGCGTAGAGGATCGCGTCCTCCATGCCGAGGAAGGCGGCGATCCTCTTCTCGAGCTCGAGGTGGAGGGCCTGCGTCCCGCAGATGAAGCGGACGCTCGACAGGCCGTAGCCCCACTCGTCGAGGGCGCTGTGGGCGGCCTTCAGGAGCTCCGGGTGGCTGGAGAGCCCGAGGTAGTTGTTCGCACAGAAGTTGAGCACGGGCTGGGGGCGGCCCTCGACGCGGATCTCCGGACCCTGCCGGCCGAGGATCGGCCACTCCTCCTTGAAGAGGCCCTGCTCGCGGACCTGCTTCAGCTCGCCGGCGAGGAACTCGCGGAACGTGGCGTCCATGCGGCCTCCTGTCTTACGGTTGAGCTCGCTCCGCCGGCGCCTCCGGCGCCCTCGCGGCGCCGCCACGGAGGGCAGCCACCCGGTCCGCGGGCCCGAAGACGACCAGGCGGTCGCCCGACGCGAAGCGGAGGGCCGCGTCGGGCAGCAGCAGGCCGGCCGTGCCGCGCCGAACCAGCAGCAGCGCGAGGGCGAAGCGCTGGCGGAAGCGCGACTCGCCGAACGTGGTCCCGTCGAGGTCCGGGGGCAGCGGCACCTCGTCCACGAGCGATTGAACGGCCGGGTCGACCGGACCCGCCGGCCGGCGGCCGCCGCCGCGCTGCAGCAGCTCGAGCGAGTAGACGGAGAGGATGTCGCGCTTGGAGATGGTGCCGACCAGACGGCGCGAGTCGGGGTCGGCGACGACCGGCAGCCGCTCGCATTCCTGGGCGGCGAACCGCTCGAGCACCCGGGGCAGGGCCTCCTCGGGGACGGTGACCTCGAACCGCGGGCGTACCACGTCCCGGGCGAGGACGGCGGCCGGGTTCTCGGCGCCGCGCAGGGCCTCGTTCACGTCGTGGAGGTTCGCGGCCCCCACGAAGCGGCCTCCGGCGTCCACCACGTAGAGGTGGTTGCGGCGCGAGGCGACGAACGCGTCGAGGAGGCGCGGGAGCGGCAGGTCGGGTGGCACGGTCACCTGCTCCGCCCGCGCGAGGTCGGCCACGCGCAAGACGTCGATCGCGCCCCCGCCTTCCGCTTCCCCGGCCTTGCGCTGCAGCGCCTCGGTGTAGACGGAGTTCGCGCTGAGCCGGGTGGCGACCAGGCTCGCCACGGCGGAGCCGAGCAGCAGGGGCACCACGATCCCGTAGTCGAGTGTCATCTCGAACACCATCACCACCGCGGTCAGGGGCGCGTGCGTCGTCCCGGCGAGGAGGAACCCCATGCCGGCGAGGGCGTAGGCTCCCGGCTCGGCACCGAGCGCCGGGAAGAGCGTCCGCACGCCCGCGCCGAAGGCGTGCCCGAGCATCGCCCCGATGAAGAGGGTGGGCGTGAAGACGCCGCCGACCGTCCCCGACCCCACGGCGAGGGGGGTGACGACGAGCCGGAGGGCGAGAAGGGCCAGGACGTGCTCCGCGCCCCAGGGTCGTCCGAAGAGCGCGCCGATCGCCTCGCGCCCGTTGCCCACGATCTCCGGGTAGCGCAGGGTGACGAGGCCGAGCACGAGGCCGGCGGTCGCCATGGCGACCGGACGTGGCAGGCGCACGCGGGAGTAGAGGCTCGCGCTCGCACGGAGGGCGAAGAGGAAGGCGGCCGCCACCACGCCGCCGAGGACCCCGAGCGCGGCGAAGAGGCCGATCTCCCACGGACCGGAGAGCGCGAGGGCGGGTACGTGGAACACCGGGTCGTGTCCGAACGCGGCCCAGGTCAAGAGCGTCGCCACCGCGGACGAGACCGCGAGAGGGGCGAACGCCTCGAGGGAGAAGCTGCCGAAGATGATCTCCATCGTGAAGAGGGCGGCCCCGATCGGCGTGTTGTACGCGCAGGCGAGGCCGGCGGCGATCCCGCACCCCACGAGCACGCGCCGCTCGCGCGCCGGGACCCCGAAGCGCTGCCCCAGGCTCGACGCGGTCGCCGCCGCCACGAGGACGATCGGCCCCTCGCGGCCGACCGCCCCCGCCGAGGCCTGGGTCACGATCGACGAGGCGGCCCGGACGAGAGCGGAGCGCAGGGGCAGGACGCCGTTGCGCAGGACCACGGCCTCGAGGATGTCCCAGCCCCGCGCCCCCCCCGTCCAGCGGAGCCCGAGGGCGAGCACGAGCCCGGCGAGCAGGCCGCCGAGGGCGGGGATGGTCACGCGCGCCGCCGCCGAGGCGAGGGCCACGCCCTGGACGAGGTCCTTCCCCGGCCACAGGAGGTGCGGGACCTCGGTCGCCGCCCAGCGCAGCAGGAGCGCGGCGCCACCGCCCAGCAGGCCGACGGCGAGGGCCCGCACCAGCAGCCCGGCCGGCTCCGCGCTCCTGGGCGTCAGCGCCGTGGCCACGCCACCCGCCGGCATCGGGTCTCCCCGCTCACGCGATCAGGCCCCGGGCGGGGTCCACCCCGGAAGCCGGTACGCATCGCGACCGGGCTTGAGGGGCCGCAGCAGCCAGTAGGGCCGTCGCGTCCCGTCGGGCGAGTGAAGGATCGCGGGACGGGCGCGCGAGAGCCACTCCTCGTACGCGCGGCGTGCCTTCGCGGTGTCCACGCTGACGTCCCCGTAGCGGTCGCCCGGCCCGGCCTTCTTCACCCGGACGGCCTGGTGCCAGCAGTGCATGCCGGAGATCGGGTCGGGCTGCACCGGGAAGGTGAGGTTCTGGTGCACACCGGCGTCCGTCCACCAGATGCGCGAGGTGTCGGGGTCGGCGGAGGCGAAGGGAAGGACGTCCTTCTCGCGGCGGAGCGTCCACGAGGTGCCCTCGTGCTGGAGGCTCACCGTCGCCATCATCTGCCGCTGGCCAGAGCCCTCGACCTTCCAGCGCCCCATGTGGTGGCTGCACGCCGCCACCCCGGGGCGAATGCCCTCGGTTACCCACGCCTTCACCACGAAGTGGCCGATGCGGGTCTCGACGCGCACGAGGTCGCCGGTCTCGACCCCCAGCTTCCCGGCGTCTTCCGGGTGCAGCCACAGCGGGTTCGTGTGCGCGATCTCGTCGAGCCACTTCGAGTTGGCGCTGCGCGTGTGGATCTGCACGGGCACGCGGAAGGTGGGAATGAGCGGCATCTCGCCGGGCTCGAGCCTCGACGGGTGGACGTGGCTCCGGATGTAGGTGGGCAGCGCGTACTCCCGCCAGCCCCACCGCTTCAGCGTCGAGGAGTAGAACTCGAGCTTCCCGCTCGGGGTCGGGAAGCCCCGGCGGACGACGCCGTCGACGACCACCCCCGCCGGCCGCCGCCCCTCGGGGTCGGGGTCCGGGGACGGGACCGGGACCACGTTCGGCGACGGAGGCACCGAAGCCCGCGTGTAGACGCGGCCGCGCGGGGAGACGCGGACGTCCGCGAGCTCTCCCTCCGGCACGGCGGCCTCGTGCTGCGCGCCCACCTTGCGGCTGATCTCGAAGGCGCCGTAGCGCCGCATGTACTCGAGCGGGGTCAGACCCTCGAGCTTCGCCTTCTCGGGCAGGCCCGGCAGCGAATTCTCGAAGATGAAGCCGTAGTACTCGTCCACCGACAGCTTCCGGCCCGGCTCCTTCCTCGACTCGAAGAACTTCCGGATCCCCAACGCCCCGTCGGGGTCGATCCGCCACGAGAGCTCGATCCAGAGCTCGTTCTCCTCCCACACTTCGCCCGGGTTCACGTCGCGAGTGTCGGAGACGGCCTGGCCGAGACGCGCCTTCGCCTCGCGTCGCACGGGCTGACGGAAGCCTAGCCACTGGGCGTCGTGGGTCTCGTAGGAGTGGATGTCGTGCCGCTCGGAGCCGAGCCCGACCGGCAGCACGTAGTCCGCGAAGTAGGCCGACTCGCTCCATGTGGGGGTGAGGGCGACGTGCAGGCCGATCTTCGACTCGTCGGTGATCGCCTCGATCCAGGAGAAGCCGTCGGGGTTCGTCCAGACCGGGTTGTAGACCCGGGAGAAGTAGACCTCGAGCCGCCCGCGGCCGTCCTTCAGCAGGTGCGGCAGCAGGAACGACATCTCGTTCATGGCCAGGGGGAACTCCTGCGGCCAGGTGAGCTCGTTCCACTCGCGCGGGTGGGGCGGCGTGTGGATCGGCTTCGGGACGAACTTGTTCCAGCCGTTCGGGAAGGTCCCGCCGGGCACGCCGATGGCACCGAGGAGCGCGTTCAGCAGGAAGAGCGTGCGCGAGACCTGCCAGCCGCCCAGGTTGCCAGCGGCGGCGCTGCGCCAGGCGTGGGTGCTCAGCCGGGGCCCGGCGGCGGCCACCACCTCGGCCACCTCCTCGATGACGGCCGCGCCCACCCCCGACTCGCGCTCGGCGAAGGCGAAGCTGTACTCGGCGTAGAGCTTCCGGAGGGCCCTCTCGAACGCCTCGAACGTCGCCGGCTCGCCCGGCCGCTCCTCCTCCATGAACTCCTGCCAGTTCCACCAGCGCCGCACGAACTCGCGGTCGTGGAGGTCGTTCTGGATCAGGTGGTTCGCGATGGCGAGGAGGATGGCGGGCTCGCTGCCCGGCCACGGCGCGAGCCAGTGGTCGGCGTGCGAGGCGGTGTTCGAGAGCCGCACGTCGAAGACGACGAGCTTGGCGCCGTTCTTCTTGCCCTCCATCACGCGCTGCGCGTGGGGGTTGAAGTAGTGCCCCGACTCCAGGTGCGCGCTGACGAGCAGGATCACGTCCGCGTTGGCGTGGTCGGGGCTCGGCCGGTCGTAGCCCATCCACCACTGGTAGCCCGCCCGCCCGCCCGAGGAGCAGATGTTCGTGTGCGAGTTGTGGCCGTCCACGCCCCAGGCGGCGAGCACGCGCTCGGTGTAGCCGTCCTCGCCGGGGCGGCCCACGTGGTACATGACCTCGTTCTCGCGCTTCTCGGCGATCGCCTTCCGGATGCGCGGAGCGATGTCGTCGAGCGCCTCGGCCCACGACACGCGCTGCCATCGGTTCTCGCCGCGCTTCCCGGCGCGCTTCAGCGGGAAGAGGATGCGGTCGGGATCGGTGACCTGGTTGAGGGTGGCCGGCCCCTTGGCGCAGTTCCTCCCCCGCGAGCCCGGGTGCTCGGGGTTGCCTTCGAACTTCTTCACCTCGAGCGTCTCGCGGTCGACGTAGGCGAGGAGCCCGCACGCCGACTCGCAGTTGAAGCAGGTGGTCGGCACGAGCATGTAGTGCCTCTCGACGCGCTCGGGCCACCGGCGCGAGTCGAGCTCGACCCAGTCGTCCCACCGCTCCTTCGGCGGGTAGGCGGCGAGCTGCGTGCGGCTCGGCCCGGGGTAGAAGGTCTCGCCCCGGGCCTCGGTGACGCTGCGGGCGGCGGAGACGCGATCGATCCTGGTGTTGGCCATGGGCGTCACTCCTCAGGCGAGGGGCACCGACTGCGCGGCCTGCACGAAAGCGTGCTCGAAGGCGAGGAGGCCGGCGAGGACGAGGACGGCCCCGGGCGGGCCCGGGGCGGCGACGAGCACGGCGGCCCCGAGCGCCTGCAGGGCGATGCCCGAGCGGAAGAACAGAGCGTAGCGCCCGCTCGTCATCTCCCACGCGGCGAGGCGGGCGTGAGCGGTGCCGTGGGTCATCGTCGCCTCTCCCGCGACGAGCAGCAGGTGGAGGAGTGTCGCCCCCGCCGCGATCCGGCAGAGGATTGCCACCGCGTCGGGCTGGACGAAGGCCGCGACCGGGACCAGGGCCGACGATCCGGCCAGCAGCGACTGGAGCTGGAGTTGCGGCGGGAGGACCGGGCTCTGCCAGAGGTCCCGAGCCTTGGCCTGGGCGAAGAGCCAGGCGGTGTAGACCGCCGAGAGCGCGGCGAGGGGTGCCCCCACCCACACCAGCGCGCGCGGCAGCGCAGCGACGCCGAACAGGCTGCCGAGGAAGTGCAGGGCCAGGACCGCGCCGTACGCGGAGAGGAGGACCCCACCCCGGGCCAGCCAGCTCCGCCACTGGGGACGGGTCAGGACCATGTAGAACCGCTCGGGGTGGTCGAGGTCGGCCACCAGCAGCGCGCCGGTTGCCGCGAGAAGGACGCCCGCCACGAGAGGAGCCGCCCACGCCCACAGCGGGCTTCTCGGACCGAGGAAGCCGGCCAGCAGCAGAAGCGCGGGGACCAGCCAGGCGCCGGTGGCGACGCCCTTCGTCCACGTGTAGAGGCTGACCCGCCAGTCCCAGGGCATTCGGTGCGGCACGTCGTAGGCGAGGATGGCCGCCGCCGCGTTGTTGGGGTCGCCCGGGTGGCCGGACGTCACCTGGTGGCGCACGCGCCCCTGCTCGCTCCAGAGGAAGATCCCGCCCGGAGGGCGCCGCGCCGCGATCGGGTCGAGGGTCGCGTGGTGCGCGCCCTTGTAGAAGAGCTTGGGCCGGGTCTCCTTCTCCGGGCGGCGCACCGCGACCACGTCGCGGCCCACCGTCTCGGACACGCGGGAGGTTCCGTCGTTCAGGTCGCCGACGAGAATGGCCTCGGTCGGGCAGACCACGACGCACGCGGGCTCGAGGCCGATGTCGAGGCGGTGGGCGCAGAAGTTGCACTTCTCCGCCGAGCCGTCCTCGGGGTTGATGAAGATCGCGTCGTAGGGGCACGCGGCGATGCAGGCCTTGCAGCCGATGCAGACCCTCTTGTCGAAGTCCACGATTCCGTCCGGGCGCTGGCGCATGGCCGCGGTCGGGCAGGCAAGGACGCAGGGTGGCTCCGCGCACTGGTTGCAGCGCGTGACCTGGAAGGCCCGGCGCGTCTGGGGGAACCGGCCCACGTCGACGTACTTGACGTAGGTGCGGTGGACTCCGAGCGGCACCTGGTTTTCCGACTTGCACGCGGTGCTGCAGGCGTGGCAGCCGATGCAGCGGGTGTGGTCGACGACCTTGGCCCACCGGACGGGCGCGGCTTGACGCAGGGTGACGGTCTCCGCCATGGTGTCCCTCCGCGGCTGCTGCCGGGCCTAGGTGCGCTCGAGCCGGTGGATGTAGATGTTCTTGCCGGCCTCGTCCTTGTCCGTCCGCTGATCCTTGAGGAGCGCGTGCTTCGCCGTCTTCACCCATCCCTGGAAGTCGGGCACGGAGCCGGGGTCGGTGGACGTCACCTCGAGCTCATCTCCCGGGGCCATCGCGTCCATCTCCTTCTTCGCCTTCACGATCGGGATCGGGCACTTCGCTCCCCTCACGTCGAGCTTCTTGAGGGCCATCGCGGTCTCTCCTTGCCGATGGGCGACGCCTGAGGCCCGGCGTCGGGATTCTACGCCCCCGCCGCCTTCTTCGCCGACGCGGCGCACTGGTTCTTTCCGAGCTCCCACTCGGAGATCTGCTCTTCGCTGGCCGCGGCGCCCAGGTTCACGCGGATGATCTCGGCGTAGGCCTTCGGCGGGTCCTTGACCGCGCCCCGCACCGCCTCGACGAACTCGGCCGCGGTGCGGATCTGCATCTCGGGGACGGTGCGCCGCAAGTCGCCGAGTCGGCCCCAGACGAGGCCCTCCGCGGAGATCTCGGCGATCGTCCCGTAGTGGGCGGGCAGGACGCGGGTCTCGCCCGGAAGGTCGGCCAGCCGCCGCTGCAGGCTGTCGAAGAGGGCGTGGCCCCACTCGACGACGTGGCCGCCGAGGTCGGGACGGCCCACGCCTCCTACGAAGAGGGTGTCGCCGGTGAGCAGGCAGGTCCCGTCCACGAGGAAGGACGTGGAGCCCGGCGTGTGACCGGGCGTGCTCAGGACCCGTACCTCGATCGAGACACCCCTCGCGCCACCGAGGCGGATCGTCTCCCCGTCCGCGAGAGGCGTCGCCGTCCGCTCCAGCTCGAAGCCTTCCCCCGCCGCCACGAAGTAGGGCACCGCGAGCGCTCGCGCAAGGCTCGGCCCGCCGCTCACGTGGTCGGCGTGCACGTGGGTGTCGAGGACGTGGACGATCCGCGCTCCCCTCTCGGCCACGAAGCCCTGGTACCACTCGACGTGCCGGCTCGGGTCCACGACTACCGCCTGGCCCCCCGAGACGATCACGTAGGAGAGGCACCCCTTGCCACGGCGGTTGACCTGCCAGAGCTCGTAGCGGGCAGCCTCCCCCGCCGCGAGGGGCACCCTCACCGGTTCGAGGTAAAGGCCGTACGCGATCATGCCGCCCTTGATGTTCTTCGAGGGGATGCCCGCCTCGCCGAGCATGTCCACGATCATCTCGGACGACCCGCCCTGGGCGCACAGCACCACGACCTCGCGGTCGTGCGGGACCTTCGCGATGGAGCCGCCCGCGTCTTCGATGAAGTCGAAGTAGGGCACGTGGACGATCTCCACCGGCCGGCGTGGCTCGACCTTCCAGCTCTCGTACTCCTCGTCGTTTCGCACGTCGAGGAGCAGGATCCTGTCGCCGCGGTCGAGGCGCGGCAAGAGCTCCCCGACCTCCACCGTGGGGACCGGGGGAACGGTGTTCTCACCGGCGTCGTGGGCCATCTCGACCTCCGTAGCACGGGGCGGGCGCGCCGCGGCGCCGCCGGCCGCGGCTCGGCTTCAGATGAAGAGAGTGACGCGGGACCGAACGGCGTCGGCCATGTAGGTGGCGACCCCGCCGTAGGTCAGGCCGTCGAGCAGCTCTTCCTTGCTCACGCCCATCGCGTCCATCGACATCGTGCAGGCGATCATCTTGACGTCCATCTCGCGGGCGAGGGCCATCAGCTCCTCGAGCGTGGCGATCTGCTTGTCCTTCATCATCTTCCGGAGCATGACCGCACCCATCCCGAAGAAGTTCATCTTCGAGGTGCCGAGCGTCTCGGAGCTCCCGGGTGTCATCAACGCGAACATCTTCTCCATGATGTTCTTGGGACCCGCCGCCGCTCCCTTCTTCTTGAGGGCCGAGAGGCCCCAGAACGTGAAGAACATCGAGGTCTCCAGGCCGGCCGCGGCGGCGCCGGTCGCGAGCACGAACCCGGCCAGCACCTTGTCCAGGTCACCGCTGAACACGATGATCGTCGCCGCGTCGTCGACCGTGCGCTCCTGGATCTCGGCGAGCTTGCCGTCCACCTCGGCACGGAACGCCCTCAGCTGCCGCTCGACCTCGCTCGCGACGAGGCCCTGGACCTCGGTGGCGTTGACTGCCGTGCTCATGCCCGCCTCCTTCACTCGCGGGCGGCGAAGCGGGCGCGCCGGTGAGGCACCGTCGCGGGCTTGCCCCCGCCCCCAGCTCCCGGTATGCTGAGCGGTGCAACTATGTGTGCAACTGCTCAGGCTGTCAAGGAGCGGCGGTGAGCCCCGCGGCCTCGCACGCGCTCGGTAAGGACGCGCTGGAGCTGGTCGCCTCGCGCTTTCGGGTTCTCGCCGAGCCCCTTCGGCTCGAGATCCTGCAAGTCCTCGGCCAGGGCGAGCGGACGGTGTCGGAGCTGGCCACCGCGGTGGGCTCCACGGCTCCCAACGTCAGCAAGCACCTCCGCAACCTCGAGGAGGCCGGCTTCATCAGCCGCCGGCAGGACGGTAACTCCGTCGTCTGCAAGCTGATCGACGACACGGTCTTCCGCCTTTGCGAGCACGTGTGCGGGGGACTCCGTGAACGTCTTCTCGCCCAGGCCGACCTCCTGTCGCCCGCGCGTCGACGCCGGCCCGTTCGCCGAGCGCGGGCGTGAAACAGGATCCGTGACGTTCTGTTGCTTCATCACGTTTCGCGCTGAAACACTCGCCCCCCCGCTTCCCGCCCAAAGTCCAGCCTCTTCAGCCGCTTGACGTGAGTGGCACGTCTCCTGCTGCTGCGGGGGACGGCCACGCATGAAGAACCTGCTGATCCTCGGTCTGGGCACGGCGGGCACTATGGTGGCGAACCGCCTGCAGCGGCGACTCCCGACGGACTGGCAGCTCACCGCCGTCGACCCGGACGTCTCGCACGTCTACCAACCGGGTCTGCTCTTCCTGCCCTTCGGTGCGCGGGACGAGGCGAAGATCACCCGCCCGCGCGCCCGAACGCTTCGCGCGGACGTGCCCTGGGTCCGCCAGGCGGTGGAGCGGGTGGAGCCGGACGCTCACCGGGTCGTCCTGAAGGACGGCGAGACCCTCGCCTTCGACCTCCTCGTCATCGCGAGCGGCGCGCGCCTGCGGCCCGCGGAAACCCCGGGACTGGCGGATGCCCTCGACGAGAGGAGCGTCCACGACTTCTACACCCTCGAGGGCGCCCAGGCGCTCCGCTGTGCCCTCGAGCGCTTCGACGGCGGGCGCTTCGTCGTGAACGTCGTGGAGATGCCGATCAAGTGCCCGGTCGCCGCCATGGAGCTCCTGTTCCTGGCCGACGAGTACTTCGTGCGACGGGGCATCCGCGAGCGGGTCGATCTCGTCTACGCGACGCCGCTCGACGGAGCTTTCACGAAGCCCATGTGCAACAAGGTGCTCGGCTACCTGATCGAGAGCAAGGGCATCCGGATCGAGACCGAGTTCTCGACCGGCGAGGTGGACGCCGCGGGCCGCCGCCTCGTCTCCTTCGACGAGCGCGAGGTTTCGTACGACCTGCTGGTCAGCATCCCCGTGCACGGCGGCGCGGAGTTCGTCGAGAAGTCCGGGATGGGCAACGAGCTGGGCTTCGTGCCGACGCACCCCCACACGCTCCGTGCGAAGGGCCACCCCGACGTCTTCGTCCTCGGAGACGCGACCGACCTCCCGAGCTCCAAGGCGGGCTCGGTCGCCCACTTCCAGGCCGAGGTGCTCGAGGAGAACCTGCTGCGCGCGATGGCCGGGCGGAGCCTGGAGGAGGGCTTCGACGGGCACGCGAACTGCTTCATCGAGACCGGCTTCGGCCGGAGCACTGGAAGGTCGTCACCTTCTGCCGCGAGGACGCGGCGCGCGAGGGCCAGCCCCCGGGCCTGCGCCGCATCACCAAGCTCTCCGGCGTCGGAATAAAGGAGATGTACCAGCTGTTCCCCAAGAGCCCGGCCAAGCTCGCGGCCCGCGTGGCGGGCCTGCCGAAGCCCGCAGGCTGCGTTTAGCCGCCATGCCCCGCGCCGCCTGTTCCGCCCGCCCGCACCCTTCGAAAGGAGCCAACCTCATGCGCAAAGCCACGATCGCCGTGCTCGCCGCGGCCCTCGTGCCGGCGTTCGCGGCGGCACCCGTGTTCGCCACGAACGGCTATTTCTCCCACGGCTACGGAACGCACTACAAGGCCATGGCCGGGGCCGGCGCCGCGCTTCACCTGGACAGCCTCGCCCCCGCCACGAACCCGGCGGCGATGGCCTTCCTCGACCCGCGCTTCGACGCCAGCCTCGCCCTCTTCAACCCGAACCGCTCCTACACCGTGACCGGCAACCCCTCCGGCTACCCGGGCACCTTCGGCCTCACCCCGGGTGGGGTCGAGAGCGACAGCCGCTACTTCCCCCTGCCCGCCCTCGGCGCGAGCTGGAGAGCCGGCGAGAACGGAGCCTTCGGCCTCGCCCTCTACGGCAACGGCGGCATGAACACCAACTGGCCCACCGGCACGTTCTACGCGGGCACGCCCACCGGGGTGAACCTCGCGCAGATGTTCGTGGCCCCCACGTACGCGGTCAAGATCGCCGACAAGCACGCGCTCGGGGTGACCGCGATCGGCGCCTTCCAGTGGTTCAAGGCCGAGGGTGTCGGGACCTTCGCCCCGTTCTCGAGCGCGCCCACGAAGCTCAGCAACAACGGCAACTCCTACTCCTACGGCGGCGGGGTGCGCGTCGGCTACCTCGGGGAGTGGTCGAAGTACGTCTCGGTCGGCGCGTCCTACCAGACGAAGATCTGGATGAGCGCGTTCGACGAGTACGCGGGGCTCTTCGCCGAGCACGGTGGCTTCGACATCCCCGCGAACTGGGTGGCGGGCATCGCCATCAAGCCGACCGAGAACGTGGACATCGCGGTGGACGTGCAGCAGGTGCTGTACTCCGGGATCGCCTCGGTTCACAACCCCCTCCTGCCCAACCTCATGCAGGCCGCGCTCGGCAACGACGGCGGCGCCGGCTTCGGCTGGAAGGACATGACGACGCTCAAGGGCGGCGTCCAGCTCCGGGCCGGTGAGGGGTGGAGCTGGCGCGGCGGCTACTCCTACGGCAAGCAGCCCATCCCCGAGAGCGAGGTCCTCTTCAACATCCTCGCCCCCGGCGTCATCGAGCAGCACCTCACCCTCGGCTTCTCGAAGCTCGTCAAGGGTACCCAGGAGATCAGCGTCGCGGTCATGCGCGCGTTCTCGAAGAGGGTGACCGGCCCCAACCCGCTCGAGGTGCCGGGCCTGCAGGCGATCGAGCTGAAGATGGACCAGTGGGACTTCGAGCTCAGCTGGTCCTTCGGGATACGCAAGTGAGGCGCCGTTCCCTTCTCGCGATCGCGCTCGCCGTCGCCGCGACCGCGGGGGCGGCTCCGCCCGCCCCGGGCGTGTACCAGTACGTCGTAGAGAAGGCCGAAGGCTCCGTGGACTCGGTCGCCTCCGCGATCGCGACCGCCGCCCCCGGCGCCGGCTTCCAGCTTCTCGCCCGCGTCCCGGCCGGCGCCCCCGCCGGCTGCGTCTTCAAGGCCGAGGTGGTCGCCCTCTACGCGCCCGACTACGGCCGGCAGGTCGTGACGGTCGACCGGCGCACCGGCCCGTTCGCCGTCGTCGACCGGGTCAACGTCTTCGAGGACGAGAAGGGCGTCCACGTTTCCGTCCTGAACCCGCGGTCCGTCCTGCGCACCGTGCTGATGGACGACGAGAAGCACGCCGCCCTCATCGAGGCGCACCTCTCCGCCCTGCGCGCGCTCGTCTCGGGCGCGGTCGAGGGCACCCCCACGAGCCAGGACTACGGCGAGGCCCGCGCGAAGGGGTACATCGGGAAGACCATGGGCGTGATGGCCGGGGGCCCCTTCACCGACAAGGTCCAGGACGTGAGCATCGTGGGCGGAGACGACTGGAAGGGCACCGCCGAGCGCGTGCGGGCCGCCCTCGAGGGGAAGGGTCCGAAGTGGGGACTCCACCTCGCCTACGCCTTCGAGATCCCGGAAGCGGAGACGGCCGTCCTCGGCGCGACCGGCACGCCGATGGACGCGAGGTCGTTCGAGATCGTGGGCGCGGGCGCCGACTCCTCGCGCGGCGGCCTGAAGTGCCCCGGCCTCGCCCACGCCGGCGCGTACCCGATCGAGATCGTGGTCGCGAAGGAAGCGGGCAGCGTGCGCGTCCGCGTGGTGGACACCATGTACCGCATGAAGATGTACTTCGAGGACGCCGGGAAGTGGGCGTTCATGAAGAACATGGGGATGCCGGGCTCCATCCAGGGCGAGATCGCGGCGTTGGTCCGCCCCGCGGTCGCCGGGCGCTGAACCGCCCTCGGGACGGGCTCAGTGCTGGTGCGCGCCGTCCTCCTGCCGGGCCGCGGCCGCGTCCGCCTCGAGGTCGAGCGGGGGCGCCTCGTCCTGGATGAGGTACTCGAACTCGTCGCGGAACTGCTGCAGGTGGATCCCGCAGGTGGCCGCGAACTTCGCGAGCTCGTGCGGGTCCTCGAAGTCGTCTCGGCGCAGCCGGATCATGTAGCGGCGGGCGATCGCGTAGCGGGTCGAGTGGGTGTCGACGAGGCGGATCTTGGCCTTGCCGGTCTTCGGGTCGAGCAGCTCCTGGAACGGGATCGGCACGAAGTGGCCGCCCTGCAGCGAGACCATCGCCGCGTTGCCGCCCGAGAGCAGGTACTTGGTCGCGCAGTAGCCGAGGTCGCGCGTGTACTCCATGTCGAACGGGATCGGGTCGGCGCAGCGCAGCTCGTAGCCGATGTTCTTGGCCACGATCGTGGACTTGATGCCGAACTGCTTGAGCCGCGCCAGCACCTGGGCCTTCAGGATCTCGCCGATGTTGACCTCGGCGATGCGCACGTTGCCGTGGGCGTCGCGCTCGACGTCGTCGAGCTGGGCCAGGTCCTCCGGCGGGATGTCGAGGACGAGGCCCTCGGCCAGGATCGCGACCCCGTCGCGTCGGCCGTAGGAGAGCCGCTTCAGTATCGAGCCCACGAGGATGTCGACGAGCGACTTCAGGCGGACCTTCCCTTCGCCGAACTCCTCGGGGATCATGGTCAGGGTGGCCCCCGCGGCCTTGCCGATGCCGAGGGCGAGGTGGCCGGCCTTCCGGCCCATCGCGATCACGAAGTACCACCGCGAGGTGGTCTTGGCGTCCACCATCAGGTTCTTGACGATGTCGACGCCGATGTGGCGCGCGGTCTGGAAGCCGAAGGTGTCGACGTAGGCGGGCAGGTCGAGGTCGTTGTCGATCGTCTTCGGGACGTGGACGACCTGGATCCGGCCCTGCGCCTTCTCCTCGAGCTTCATGGCCGAGAACGCGGTGTCGTCGCCGCCGATCGTGATGAGCTGCGAGACGTTCAGCCGCAGGAGCGAGATGACCGTGTTCTCGAGGTGCTCGGGGTTCTTCGTGGGGTTCGCGCGTGAGATCCCGATGTGCGACCCGCCGCGGAAGTGGATGCGGCTCACCTCGTCGATGGTCAGCGGGCGCACGTGGTCCACGTTGCCCTGCATGATCCACTCGAAGCCGTCGCGAATGCCGAGGACCTCGACCCCCTCGAGCACGCCGCGGATCGTGGCGGCGCCGATGACGCTGTTGATGCCGGGGGCGGGGCCGCCCCCGACGAGAATGGCCAGTCTCTTCTGATGGCTCACGGGAACACCTCGGAGAATCAAGGAACGTGCAAACCGGGCAAGTATAGCGCCCCGCCCGGACGGCGCACCCCGGCCGTTTGATCCATCCGGGGGGCCGCCCGGGGTCTCCCCCCTGCTATCCTCGGTACGGATGTCGCACGCGCACCACCACCGTCACCACGCCAGCCGGCGGCGGCTCGCCCTCGTGCTGGTCCTGACCTGCGCCTTCCTCGGGGTCGAGGTGGTGGCGGGCGTCCTCACCGGGAGCCTCTCGCTGCTGGCCGACGCCGGGCACATGCTGACCGACGTGGCCGGCCTCGTTCTCGCCCTGGCCGCGATGAAGTTCGCCGAGCGCCGCCCGTCGCCCCGGAGGACCTACGGATACCATCGCGTCGAGATCCTGGCCGCTCTCACGAACGCGCTGGTGCTGGCCGCGGTCGCCGGCTACATCCTCGCCGAGGCCTGGGAGCGCTTCCGCACCCCGCATCCCGTCGCGGGCGTGCCGGTGCTGGCGGTCGCGACCGTCGGCCTGCTCGTCAACCTGGTCGGCGCGTTCCTCCTCCACGACGGCTCGCGGGCGAGCCTGAACGTGCGCGGGGCCTACAACGAGGTGGTGGCCGACGCCCTGTCCTCGGTCGGCGTGATCGCCGGGGCGGCGGTGATCACCGCCACCGGCTGGGTCTGGGTCGACCCGCTCGTCGCGGTGGCGATCGCGCTCTTCGTGCTGCCGCGCACGTGGGCCCTGGTGCGGGAGGCCGTGCACGTCCTGCTGGAGGGGACGCCGCCCGAGGTCGACATCGCCGCGCTGCGGGCGGCGATGGAAGGGGTCCCGGGCGTGCGGACCGTGCACGACCTCCACGTGTGGACGCTCACCTCGGGCATCCACGCGCTCTCCGCCCACGCCGTGCTGCAGGAGGGCGCGGCGCACGGCGCGGTGCTGGGGGCGCTGCGGGAGCAGGTGACCGCGCGCTTCCCCATCAGCCACGTCACCGTCCAGCTCGAAGAGCACTGCTGCGGCGAGCACGCCCACGCCTAGCTCACGTCAGCTCGTAGAGCTCGGGGTCGTGGGCCGGCGGGAGCATCCGCCGCAGGCGACCGAGGTTCTTCTTCCCCCCGACCGGGTCCTTCTCCGCTCCCTCGCCGCCGAGGAGGCCGCCGAAGGGGTCCTCCTCGAACACGTCGCCCATCTCCTCTTCGATCTTCTCGGGGTCTTCCCCGGACTCCATCCGCTTCAGGGCCTCCTCCATGCCGGCGCCGACGGGCATGCCGGTGGCGGAGAAGAGCTTCCGCATGAGGTGGGCGCCCTGCTTCGGGTCGTTCTCGTCGAGCGAGTCCATGTCGCCCGCGAGCGCCTCCATGGCCTTCTCGAGACGCGCCTCGTCGATGTCCGGCCCCGGCGGCGTCTCCGGCTTCGGCTCCTCCTTGCGCCCCTTCGAGATCGCGAAGGCGGAGGCCCGCCGGACGAGGTCGGCCTGACCGCAGCGAGGGCAGGCCGGGGTCTTGTCGGTGTTCACCGCGCGGGAGAGGAAGCTCAGCACGCGGTGGCAGTGGCGGCAGTAGAACTCGTAGATCGGCATGGGCTCGACCGACCATTCTAGAGCAAGCGCGGGGCAGATCCGTAGTCCAGCGCTAGGGGACGGGCGACGGGATGGGCACCCCCCAAGCCCCCCGTGGATGGCATACGATGCCCGCATGAAGCGCGTGGTGGTCGGGATCTCGGGGGCATCCGGCTCGATCTACGGCGTCCGGCTGCTCGAGCAGCTCCGCCAGGATCCCGAGACCGAGGTGCACCTCGTGGTGAGCGCCTCCGGCAAGAGGACCCTCGTCGAGGAGACCCCGTACACGCTGCGTCAGGTCGAGGCGCTGGCCCACGTGCGTCTACGACGACCGCGACGTCGGGGCGTCGCTCGCCAGCGGCTCGTTCCGCACCGCCGGGATGATCGTGGCGCCGTGCTCGATCAAGACGCTCGCCGCCCTCGCGAGCTGCCACGCGGACACGCTCATCGCGCGGGCCGGGGACGTGACGCTCAAGGAGGGCCGGCCGCTCCTCGCCCTCGTGCGGGAGACGCCGCTGCACGTCGGGCACCTCCGGCAGATGCTCGCCTTCGCCGAGATGGGCGGGATCGTCTTCCCGCCGGTGCCGGCGTTCTACCAGAAGCCGCAGACCGTGGACGACGTCGTGAACCAGACCGTGGCGCGGGTCCTCGAGCGCATGGGTCTCGCCCACGCGCCGATCACCGAGTGGACGAGCGGGGGCCGGACCCCCGCCACCGGCTAGGCCGCGCGGGAATCAGTCTCAGGCCCGCAGCCCCGCCTCGATCTCGTCGCAGGCGGCGTAGAAGCCGGCCCCCCGCAGCGCGTCGGCCACGAGGGCAGTCGCGGCACGGACGGACGTGCTCTCGACGTCGGGGGCCACCGTGCGCGCGGCCTCCCGGAAGGCGGTCATCCAGGCCGCGACCGACGCCACTGCCTCGCGGGGCAGACGCAGCCCGGCGCCCAGGTCGGCCGAGACGTGGGCGTCCTCCGTGACCTCGAAGAAGGCGAGCGTCGGGTGCCGGCCGACGAGGTCGCGGCGGGTGCGGGCGAGCAGCTCGCGCGTCGCGGTCGTGCCGAGGTGCGACCACGCCTGCTCGACGACGAAGTGGGCGGCCCAGCCGAGGAGGCTGCCGTCGACGCCGTCCTTCTCGAGGGCGGCGCTGGTCACGGGCTCGGCGGCGCGCGGAGCGGCCGTGGGCACCGGCGCGGGCACCGGCGCGGGCACGGGCGCGGGCACGGGCGCCCTGGGGGCGTCGAGGCGCTGCCAGAGCCGCGCCAGCTGCACCTGGGCCGCCGCGCGCACCTCGACGTGGTGGCTCTTCTCGGAGAGCCGCTCGAGGTAGGTCATGTCCTCGCGGCGCGTGAGGTGCCGGACGAGGATCTGGCCGACGTGCCGGTCGTCCTCGAAGGCGAACAGCCGGCCGCGGTCGCGGACCCGCTTGGCCGCCTCCTGCCGGATGAAGAAGTGGCGGTCGCTCTCCACGACCTCGAGGAGCCGGTCGTCCTCGTCCTCCCCGGCGTCGAAGGTCTCGATGCGGTGGAGCAGCTCGTCGTCGTCGAGGAGGAGCCAGCTCTCGGGCGGCGCTTCCTCGTCCGGGCCCTCGGTCCACGGCCGTCGCTGCGACGGGTCGCCCACGCCTTCCTCATCCCCTCCGGTACTCGATGTAGCGCGCGGTCTCGTCGGCCACCGCGCGGCCGAAGAGCGTCTCGACGATGTGCAGCGCGAGGTCCATGCCCGACGCCACCCCCGCCGAGGTCATGACGCCGTCGTCCACGAAGCGCGCCTCGCGGTCCACGGTCACGTCCTTCGCCAGCGAGGTGAGCAGGCCGAACGCGCCCCAGTGGGTCGTGGCCCGGCGGCCGTCGAGGAGCCCCGCCCGCGCCAGGAGGAGGGCGCCCGTGCAGACCGACGCCGTGCGCCGCGCGGAGGCGGCCGTCCGCCGGATCCAGTCGATCGTCTCCGCGTCCTGGAGCACCGGCCGCGTGCCGAAGCCTCCCGGCACGAGCAGGAGGTCGATGCGGGGCGCGTCGGCGAAGGAGTGCCGCGGGACGAGGACGATGCCCGCCCGTCGCGGTGACGGGCTCGGTCGTCTTCGCGACCGTGAAGACGTCGAAGAGCGCGTCGTCCTCGGTGCGGCGCGACTCGACGCCCGGCTCGAGGCGGGCGCGCGAGAGCACCTCGAAGGGCCCGGCCACGTCGAGGAGGGCCACGCCGTCGAAGAGCAGCACGCCGACGTTCCACCTCTCCACCACACCCTCCGCGGACACGAGCCTACACCGTTTCCCTCAAAGCCACGTCTCCCGCCCGTCGAAGTAGGCCGGGCGCACCGCGAGGTCCGGGAACCGGGCCCGGAAGCGCTTGTAGCGCTCGAGGGCGCGCCGGTAGCGCGCCTCGGGCATGTGGAGCTGCCGGTGCGGGTAGTCGATCAGCCACTTCTCGACCTTCCAGACGTTCCTCGGCGAGAGCCTCCAGTCGTAGCCGCCCAGCTCGCGCAGGTCCGCGACCGCGTAGCCCGTGACGCCGCCCGGTGAGGTCCACGTAGGCGTCCCGGTAGCTCGCCGCGAGCTGCGCGCGGGCTGCGGAAGACCGGCTTGCGGCCGTGCAGGCCGGGGTCGCGCGAGCGGGCGACCGAGCCCCAGCGCCCGTCCTGCCGGAAGACGAACAGCACGTGGTCCAGCTTGTCCTCGCTCTCGAAGCTCAGCAGGAGCGGCGGGAAGCCGTGCTGCTCGAGGACGACCGCGGCCGCGAGCGCCGCCTCGAGGCAGTGCGCGGTGCCGAGGCGGACGACGCTGCGGAACGAGCGCAGCGTCTCGCCGCCCTTCTCCCAGTTGTAGGGCAGCGAGCGCAGCCAGCGCTGGACGGCGCCGCGGCGTGCGCAGCCGATCGACGAGCGACTCGCTCGGCCCTCGTGAACGCCGACCGCTCGGGAACGCCGTCCTCTCTCGAGCCGGCCCGCTTCACCTTCGGCAAGGCCGGGCTAGCGGGCGGGGGCGGCCGGCCGGGCGGGGGCGCCGCCGCGCGACTGGATGACGTTCATCGCGGTGGCGATGATCGAGCCCACGTCGGCCAGGTTGGACGGGATGATCAGGCTGTTGCCGGCCTTCGCCAGCTGGCCGAACTGGGTGATGTACTGCTCGGCCACGCGGAGCTGCACCGCCTCGAAGCCGCCGTCGGCCTCGATCGAGGCGGCCACGGAGCGGATGCCCTCGGCCGTGGCCTTGGCCACCGCGAGGATGGCCGCGGCCTGGCCCTCGGCCTCGTTGATCTGCTGCTGCTTCTTCGCCTCCGAGGCCTTGATGACCTGCTGCTTCTGCGCCCTCGGCGGTGTTGATCGCGGCGTCGCGCTCGCCCTCGGACTGCAGGATGACCGCGCGCTTCTCGCGCTCCGCCCGCATCTGCTTCTCCATCGCGGCGAGGATGTCGGCGGGCGGCGTGATGTTCTTGATCTCGTAGCGCAGGACCTTGACGCCCCAGGCCTCGGAGGCCTTGTCCAGCTCGGTCACCACCTGGGTGTTGATGTGGGTGCGCTCCTCGAAGGTGCGGTCGAGGTCGATCTTGCCGATCTCGCTGCGCAGCGTCGTCTGGGCGAGCTGGGTGATCGCGAAGATGTAGTTGGAGATGCCGTACGAGGCGCGCTCGGGGTCCATCACCTTGAGGTAGAGGATGCCGTCCACCGCCACCTGGACGTTGTCCTTCGTGATGCAGACCTGCTCCGGGATGTCCATGGCCTGCTCCTTGAGGACGTGCCGGTAGCGGATCACGTCGACGAACGGGCACCAGGATGTGGAAGCCGGCGTCGAGCACGCCGCTGAAGCGGCCGAGCCGCTCGACCACGAAGGCGTTCTGCTGCGGCACGACCACGGCGGTCTTGGCGATGAGGTAGAAGACGAAGAGCGCGAGAAAGACGAAGACGAAGAACGCACCGGCGAGTCACGGCATGTCGCTGCCTCCCTTCCCCTACTCGGCCCGCAGCCAGAGGGTGAGCCCCTCGACCTGCTCCACGCGGCAGCGCTGGCCGGGCGCGAGCGCGACCGCGCCCGCCGTGCGCGCGCTCCAGCGACGTGCCGCGCATCTCGGCCTTGCCCACCCCGCCGGGAGCCACCTCCTCGTGCACGACCGCGGCCTCTCGCCCTCGAGCCGGTCCACGGCTCTGCCCGCGCGACGAGGTTGAAGCGGCGCATGAGGGGCGGCGGAAGAGGAGCGAGCGAGACGACGGAGAGCACGCGTGAAGACCAGCCACTCCGCCCAGGCGGGGCCGGGCCAACCGAGCGCCTTCGCCACGCCGACGAGGATCGCGCCGGCACCGAAGAAGACGGCGAAGAAGCCGCCGGGGGTGGTGACCTCCGCCACGAGCAGGACGAGACCGCCGAGCACCCAGATCCACCACGCCATGGCCCACCTCGCGGACGAACACGCACGTCGCGGGCGTCAGGGTAGCACAGCAGGAGTCCGGCGTTTGGCGGGCGCGGGGGCGGCGGGACGGCGGCCCGGCATCGCGAAGCGTGAGTCGTCGAGCGGCGGGTTGATCTCGATCCTCCGGATGACGAGGCGCTGGCGATCCGGGCTCCCCTTCGGTCCCACCTCGATCCGATGGGGGAACACGAGGCCTTCCACCGAGCGGTAGTCCCCGACCTCGGTCACGAACTCGACCTCGCGGCCCGTCGACGGTGCGGCGGTCCACGGTCTGGACGACGAGGTGGGTCCTCGAGTCGAGGTACATCGTGCGGGGCGGGCCGTCCTTCCCCCGCACGACGAGCTTCCACGTGTCGCCGCCGGGCAGCCGGTCGCGCCCGACGAGCTCGACCGCGTACCCCTTCGCCGCCGCGTCCACGAGCGGCGAGAAGTCCACGTCGGCCTGCGGCGCGGGCCTCGGCGGCGTCGTCGGGGCTCCATCGGCCGCGGCCGCTCGCCCGGGCAGCGGCAGCTGCTCCCAGGCCGTCCGGCCGTCCCAGGCACGGATGCCCGTCTGCCCCTGGACGGTGAACTCGGTCCGCATCCGGCCCGGCCGCTTCAGCTCGAGCACGAACGGGGCCGAGACGCCCGAGCAGCTCCATCGTGCCGGTGAGCCGCAGGCCCTGCACCGAGCGCAGCCTCACGACGCCGCCGCGCGCCTCGAGGTAGCGGCGCACGACGTCGTCCACGGTCTGCGCCGACGTGTTCGCGGCGACGGCGAGGAGGAGCGCGGTCGCGGCGGCCGTCCCATGGCGTCGGCTCATCGCGCTCCTCGCGACCTCACGCCGGCACCGGGCCGTACACCCGGTCGAAGTCCGCCGCGGTGTGGGCGTCGCTGCCGCGCGTGAAGAGCAGGCCGAGCGCGTCCCCCTCGGCGCGCAGGGCCGCGGTGAAGCGCTCGGCATCCCCGTCCACGAAGAGCTCCGGCGAGCTCGAAGCGTACGGGTAGTCGAGCTCGACCCCGTCCAGGCCCAGCCCGCGGAGCCCCCGCAGCCGCTCGAGGATCGGGAAGCCGTCCTTCCAGTAGTAGCCGGGGTGCGCGAGGAACGCCCGCCCCCCGGCGGCGTGGATCATCCCGATCGCTTCCGCCAGCGCCGGCTTGGGGACGACGACGCCGGAGCGCGCGTTCGCGTGGAACCACTCGCGGCCCTCTTCGTACGTGGCGAACCGGCCTCGGGCCACGAGCGGCCGGATGAAGTGGGGGCGCATCAGCGACTCGCGCCCCGGCACGAAGACATCCTCCTCGGCGAGCACGTGCTCGCCGAGGCGTTCCCGGACGAGGGCGAGCTCCCTCCTCGCCCGCTCGCGCCGGGCCTCCCCCACCGCCTCCACGTGGGCGCACAGGGCGCGCGCGTCGAGGCCTACCCCGAGCCCGAGGAGATGAACCTCGCGTCCGTCGAGGGCGGCGTCGAGCTCGATCCCGACCGAGAGCTCGACTCCCCGGCGCCGGGCCTCGGCGAACACGGCCCCGTCGCGCCAGCGAAAGGCCCCGAGTGTGTCGTGATCGGTGATCGCGAGCGCGCCCACGCCGTGGGACGCCGCGCGGGCCACGAGCGCGCCGGGGTCCAGCTCCCCGTCGCTCGCGCTCGTGTGGAGGTGGAAGTCGGCTACCATCCGCTCGTCCACTATATCAGGGCGCACATGAACGCCGACCGGGCCCTCCTCGCCGCCACCCTCCTCCTCGCCGGGCGGTCGCTGCCGGCCGCGGCCGACACCTACCGGCGCCAGCCGGTGGACGTGCTGCACTACGACGTCTCGATCTCCTTCGTGCCGGATCTCGCCTTCGAGGCCCGGACGCGAGTCGACGCGCGCGTGCTGGCGGAGGGCCTCACGGAGCTCCGGCTCGATCTCGACGGCCCCCACGTCGACCGGGTGAGCGTGCACGGCGAGCGGCTCGACTTCCGGCTCGACGCGGGCCGGCTGGTCGTCGCTCTCGCCCGGCCGTGGCATCGAGGCGAGATCGTGCCCGTCCTGGTCGAGTACCACGGGCGCCCCGACGGGAAGGGCCTCCGCGCCGGGAAGACGGCCCACGGCGACCCGACCCTCTTCGCCGACAACTGGCCGGAGAACGCCCGGCGGTGGATCCCCTCGATCGACCACCCCTCCGACAAGGCCACCGCCGACTTCACCGTCACCGCCGAGGATCGCTACGACGTCGTCGCCCCGGGACGCCTCGTCGAGACGCGATCGCTCCACGACGGACGGCGTACGACGCTCTGGAGCGAGAGCGTGCCGATCCCGACCTACTGCATGGTCATCGGCGTCGCCGAGTTCCAGGTGACCCAGATGGGAGCCGCCGACGGCATCCCGATCACCGCCTGGGTCTTCCCGGAAGACGCGCCCGCCGCCGCGCGCAGGCTGGCACGGTCGGCCCTCGTGCTCGAGCGCTTCTCCGACCTCGTCGCTCCCTTTCCCTACGAGAAGCTGGCCCACGTCCAGGCCTCGACCGCTTGGGGCGCGGTCGAGTACGCGAGTGCCGTCTTCTACTCGGAGAAGCACTTCCACGACGCTGACGCGTCGGACGGCGTCGTCGCCCACGAGCTCGCCCACCAGTGGTGGGGCGACTCGGTGACCCCGGCCGACTGGGACGACGTTTGGCTGTCCGAGGGCTTCGCCACCTACTTCCACGGGCTCTTCAGCGAGAGCCTGGGCGGGGCCAAAGCACTCCGCGAGCACATGGCGCGGGCGGCGTCCTCCGTGCGGGAGGCGGACGCGAAGAAGCCGGGAGCCGTCGTCGACCCCGCGGTCACCGACCCCGCGGAAAAGCTCTCCGCTTTCACGTACCAGAAGGGGGCCTGGGTGCTGCACATGCTCCGGCGGAAGCTCGGCGACGACGCGTTCTTCCGCGGCCTGCGCGGGTACTATCGCGCCTACGCGGGCGGCAACGCGACGACGGAGGACCTGCGGCGTGTGCTCGAAGCCACGACCGGCCGGGATCTCGAGGGCTTCTTCCGGCAGTGGCTGTACCGTCCCGGGATGCCCGACCTGCGCGTGGCTTGGGCCTGGGACGAGACGGGTAGGCAGGCGGTCCTCGACGTGGAGCAGGTGCAGGCCGGCGAGCCCTACGAGGCCGACGTGGACCTGGCCTTCCGCATCGGCGAGGCCGTCGAGCCGCGCACCATCAGCCTCACGGCGGCGAAGGCGTCCTTCCGGCTGCCGCTGCCGGGGCGGCCCGACGCCGTCGAGGTCGACCCCGAGGGCTGGCTCCTGCACGAAGCCGTAGTCCGTTCGCGCTAAGGCAGGCCGCGGCCCGGCTCCCTGACACGAGTCTTGACCACCCCACGGGCGGTCGAACGGATCTAGCCTCAGGTGAAGCGGCTGGACGGCGAGCAGGAGGAGCCGCCACCGCTCCGGCCCGCCACAGACCCCGCGAACGTCGAGAACTCCTTCTCGACCTCCGCCCGCCCGCACTCGGGACAGGCGAGCCCCTCGGAGCCCTGGCCCACGCGCCGGAGCACCTCGAACCGGCTGCCGCATGTCGCGCAACGGTACTCGTACAGCGGCACCGGCTGTCCTCCCGCCCCCTGCCCCGGAGGCCTCTTCGAAACGTGAGAGCCAGTTTCGCCCAGGAAGTCTCGCCCCGCAAACCGTCGGGGTCTCGTCAGCCTCCCCTCGGTCCTGTGGCACGACCGGGCCAAACCGTCTATCTTGGCGCCGGTCGGAGAACAAACCATGACCGTCCCCCTGAAGACCCCGCACCGCCGCTACAACCCCCTGCTCGACGAGTGGGTTCTCTGCTCCCCCCACCGGCTGCAGCGGCCGTGGCAGGGGCAGGTCGAGGACGAGCGCGCGCGAGACGCGCGCCCCGGCTACGATCCCTCCTGCTACCTCTGCCCCGGCAACGTTCGCGCGAGCGGCGAGCGCAACCCGGCCTACGCGGCCACCTTCGCGTTCGACAACGACTTCGCGGCCCTCCTGCCGGAGAGCCCCGTGGCGCCGGTGAACGACGGCGGCCTGCTCGTGGCCGAGCCGGCCACCGGCCGCTGCCGCGTGCTCTGCTTCTCGCCCCGCCACGACCTGACCCTCGCCGAGATGGACGCGCCGGCCATCCGGCTCGTGGTGGACGCCTGGGCGCGGGAGGTCGAGACGATCGGCGGGGACCCCGGGATCCGCTACGTGCAGGTCTTCGAGAACAAGGGCGCGATGATGGGGTGCAGCAACCCCCACCCGCACGGCCAGGTCTGGGCGACGGGCCACGTGCCCATGGGGCCCGGCGAAGAAGCTCGCCACGCAGCGCGCCCACTTCGAGCGGCACGGGCGCGACCTCGTCGGCGACTACCTCGAGAAAGAGCTCGCCGAGGGCGAGCGGATCGTCTGCCGCAACGACCGATGGGTGGCGCTCGTGCCGTTCTGGGCGGTCTGGCCGTTCGAGATGATGCTCG
Organism: uncultured Acidobacteriota bacterium; assembly: GCA_963697835.1. Taxonomy (GTDB): domain Bacteria; phylum Acidobacteriota; class Vicinamibacteria; order Fen-336; family Fen-336; genus DATBSL01. Next base: position 862,880 of record CAVOPG010000008.1, read on the forward strand.
TCCCGGTGCGACGCGTACCCGACCTGCCCTCGCTGACCGACGACGAGCGCGTCGCCCTCGCCGACGTGCTCCGCCGGGTGGGCGTCCGCTACGACAACCTCTTCCGCACCTCCTTCCCGTACTCGATGGGCTTTCACGGCCGACCGACGGACGGCGGGGAGCATCCGTGGTGGCGGCTGCACGCCGTCTACTTCCCCCCGCTGCTGCGCTCGGCGACCGTGCGAAAGTTCCTCGTCGGTTACGAGCTGACCGCCGAGCCGCAGCGCGACCTCACCGCCGAGGACGCGGCCGGACGCCTGCGCGCGCAAGCGGAGGTTCACTACCGGACTGGCTGAGCGGGGTGTAGTCCGAGTCACGACCAACGGAACGCCGGTCGCCTTCAGCAAGGACCTTGTCACCCCAGGAGCCCTTGTCACCGCGACGCGGCTCGGGCAGGCCCGCGAGCGACGGAGGTTAGGCGGCGCGGTACTCCGGCGCGAGGGCGCCGCGAGCGGCGTCGTCGAGCAGGCGCGGCCAGGTCTCCTCGGCCTCGCCGATGACGAGGCTGTCGGCGTGGGGGCGGGCTTCGTCAGGCAGGACCGTGGGGTGAGGGCCGCCGAGGACGACGAGCCGGCCTCGGGCCCGGAACGCGTCGGCCAGCTCGTAGACGTGGGCGGCGTTCGGCGTGTTGCGGGTGATCCCGACGAGGTCAGCGGGTGCGTCTGGGTCGAAGGGTTAGGGCTGGTGGCCTGGGACGGAGTTGAACCGCCGACACGCGGATCTTCAGCTCAAGCCGAGGAAGGTCCAAAGGAGGGCGATGACGCCAAGTGACTGCACGTACTGGACCTGGGGATCCCCGCCAGGGCCGATGATGTCCCCGTAGAGGCGCATGATCCCTCCTCGGTGAGGTACACGTGAGGGACAGGTGTCACTACTTGACCCCCGGAGGCCTGATAGGCGTTCGACGGCCTCGCTCACTCGATCCAGCCAGCTTCGCGGAAGGCCGCAGTCAGCATGCTGTCACCGGGAACCCCGGGACGTCCCGGCAGCGAGCCAGGGTAGATCCTTCAGGTTGTCCCAAAGTGCATCACAGCTCGGGCGCTGGGCTCGACATCCCGACCGTCGATCAGAATCGTGGGGCTGCCAATACACTGGCGCGCGCCCGCCTCCTCGTCGGTCTGAACGACCACTTCCTCCACAACAACTGGAACGCCGAGGGTCGCAGCCAGAGTCCTCACCGCCGCTACGGCCGTCGCGCTGTGCGCGCAGTCCTTCCGTCTAACTACGGTGACCGTACGGGCCTGGGTATCTGCCACCGAGTCTGCTCCCCGTGCATTCGGCTTCCGATCGGCTGCTCGGCCGTCCGCGCCGCCATCGTTCTTCAGCAGCACAATGCCCTGCCGCGCGGCCGAGAAGATCCGCTCAGGCGATGGCGCGCGCCAGCTCTCCGACACGCTCGTGTCCCCGGGCGCTCAGCTCGCGCAGGCTCTTGTCGAAGTTCGGGTGGGTCATACCGCTCGAAAGGAACGTCCAGCGGTAAGCCTTGGTCTGCGCCTGCGTGATCTCGGCCTTCTCCGCGGCGGAAAGCGTCCGCCCGGTCGCCTTCTGCAGGCTCTCCAGGTCGAGCTGCACCTGCGCGGCCAGCCCGCCGTCGAGTATCTTGCCGATGTCCATGTAGTCGTCGACGCCCTCCTCGACCTTCGCCGGCTCGAGCGCGCTCGCGATCTTGTCGACGATGAGCGTATCGAGCTTCGTGTGCTGGCTCTCCTCGAGCCAGTGGTGCTTGAGCAGGCTGCAGAAGAGCGGATCGAGTCTCTTCGCCGAGTTGTCCTTCACGCTCTCCAGGTAGTGCTTCTGGGTGAACCATTCGATGTGCAGGGTGGCGAGGAACACGCCCAGCCGGGAGTGGTTGAGGATGGCGGCCGCGATCGCCTTCGCCGGGCCGATGGCGCCGCAGGGCGTGCCGAACCCCCTCTCGAACTCCTTCACGAACCACTTGAAGAGCTGGATGTGCTTCGCTTCCTCCTCTGCGAAGCGCAGGAGCGCGCGCATCTCGTAGTCGTCGCCGTGCACGCTTCCTTCGGCGTGCTCGATCACCGCGGGCAGGATGTACTCCTCGACCAGGCCGAAGAGATAGAGGTAGGTGAAGCCGCGGATCTGGTTGAGCTTGAGCTTCTCGGCGGACGTCAGGCAGCGGATGCCGTTCACGCCCGCGAGCGACTCCGGCAGGAACGGCTTGGAGAAGTCGAGGCTCCGCCCCTCGATGACGTCCTCGAGCTTCCAGTTGACCCTCTGCGACGTTTCGAGAGTCGTTCGGTAATCGTATGTGTGGCTCAGCATGATTCGATCCTCCTCGAGCCTAGAGGATCGGCCGCGGGCGAGGGTTTCCCAATGGGAGCTTCGTCCCGATCTGTGCCATGATCGCCGAAGATCGCTGGGACAAACGTCCCGATGCCGATGGAAAGGAAAGCACGCCAGCGCATCCAGTTCCTCCGCACGCCGGACGGCGTGCAGCTCGCCTGGGCCGAGGCCGGCACCGGACCGACGCTGATCAAGGCCTCCAACTGGCTGAGCCATCTCGAGTACGAGTGGGAGAGCCCCGTCTGGCGGCACTGGATCCGATTCTTCTCCGACCACTTCCGCCTGGTGCGCTACGACGAACGCGGCTGCGGGATGAGCGACTGGAACGTCGGGGATGTCTCCTTCTCGCACTGGGTCGACGACCTCGAGTCCGTCGCCGACGCCGCCCTGCCACAGGGGGCTTTCCCGCTGTTCGGCGTCTCGCAAGGGGTGGCGACGTCCATCGCCTACGCGGTGAAGCACCCGGAACGCGTGTCGCGGCTCGTCCTGTACGGCGGCTACGCCCTCGGCTGGGCGCTGCGCGGAGACCCCGCCGGCAAGCGCGAGTACGACGCGGTCGTCGCCCTCGTCGCCCTCGGCTGGGGTCAGGACAATCCCGCCTTCCGGCAGGTGTTCACCTCGCGCTTCATCCCGGGAGCGACGAGCGAGCAGATGGACTGGTTCAACGAGCTCTGCCGCCGGACCAGCTCACCCGCCATCGCGGCCGAGTTGTTGCAGGAACGCGCCAACGTCGACGTCAAGGGGTTGGTGGCGAAAGTGCGCACCCCGACGCTGGTCATCCACGCGCGCGAGGACCACGTGGTGCCGGTCTCCACCGGGCGGGAGCTCGCCGCCCTCATCCCCGGGGCCGAGTTCGTCGAGGTCGACTCGAAGAACCACATCCTGCTCGAGGGCGAACCGGCCTGGGAGCGATTCTGCTCCGCCGTTCGCGACTTCATGGGAATCGAGCAGGTGGAAACGGGTGAGGAGCGCGCCTTCGCCTCGCTCACCGCGCGCGAGCGCGGCGTTCTCGCCCTGCTCACCGAGGGCTTGAGCAACGCGGACATCGCCGAGCGCCTCGACCTGAGCGAGAAGACGGTCCGCAACCACCTCTCCAACCTCTTCGACAAGCTCGGAGTGTGGACCCGCGCCCAGGCGATCGTCTTCGCGCGCGATCGCGGTTTCCGCACCTGACGGCCCGGTTTCCTCAGGCGCGCGGCTTCACGAGCAGGGGATCCCGTCCCAGACTCCTGATGCGTTCGAATAACGTCTTGACGATCCCCTGGTCGAAGGGACGCCGAGGCACGGGGCGCCGCCGAGAGTCTCGTCGGCGTCGCTCTGGCGCTGGCGTTCTCGCGAGCCGCGTTCTCGATCGAAGCCCTCCCGGGGTGGGAGTCGCGCTCGTCGGTGCTGGAGATCAGGTCGACGTATTCGCCGTTCGCCAGCGGCTTGCGACGGGAGTCGAGGAGGCCATGACTTGGAGCGCCCCCTGCGCTCGCGCGGGGATTGCGGACGTGGACCTTCCACTGTCGCCGACCCGGCTGGGTCCCATCCTTCCCGATCGTCCTTGCCGGGCCCGGGGCGGCTCGATGACAATACGCGCACTGCCCCCGTGGGCACGGAGCCGCCGGCAGTCTACCCGGGGAGGGATCCGGGTCGGGGAGTCGCGCGGCGAGGAACACGGCCATGAAAGCCCAGGTCAGGAAGAAGGTGCGCCAGCGTCAGATGACGCGGCGTGAGTTCGTCGGTGGAGTCTTGGGGGCGGCCGGGGTGATCACGGGCGAACTCGCGCTTCTGCGCGGCAAGAACCTGAACGGCAAGCTGGACATCGCGTTTCCCGCCGGAGGCTGGCCATCTCGGCACGCTGCCGCGCGGGGCATGGAGGTGAGGGATGGTGCCGATCCACGACCTGTGGCTGCCGATCCTCGTCGCGACCGTGCTCGTGTTCGTCGCGAGCAATCTCGTGTGGATGGTGCTCCCGCACCACAAGTCCGACACTCGGAGGCTGCCTGACGAGCCCGCGACGGTTGCGGTGCTCGGGAAGCAGGGGCTGAAGCCGGGCGTCTACCGCTTCCCCTGGGCCGACTCGATGGCCGAGATGAAGGACCCCGCCCACCTGAAGAAACTGGAGGGCCCGGTGGGCCTGCTCACAGTGTTCCGCAGCGGCCCCATGAACATGGGGAAGTTCCTCGGCGCCTGGGTCGCCTATGTCCTCGTGATCAGCGTCTTTGTCGCGTACGTGGCGGGGCGCACGCTGGCCGCCGGGACGCCTTACTTGCATGTGTTCCGCGTCGCCGGCGCGGTCGCGTTCCTGGCCTACGCCGGCGGGCACGCGCCCGACGCCATCTGGTGGGGCAAGCCCTGGAAGAACGCCCTCAAGGAGATCCTGGACGGCCTGCTCTACGGCCTCCTCACCGCCGGCGCCTTCGGCTGGCTCTGGCCGCGATAGCGTCAGGCCTCAAGGAGCGCCCTCCCGGGGCGCAGGCACGGCCGTCAGCCGAACCGTCCGTCCGGTGCGCGCCGACTCGCGCGCCGCGTCGAGGATGCGCGCGACCGTGACGTTGTTGGCGAGGGAGGACAGGTCCTCCGCCTCGACCGCGATCTCGCCGCGGACGACGGCGGCCAGATGGGCGAAGGGGTCGCCGAGCGGCGACGGCCGCGCCTCGAGCCGGCGCTCCTCCTCCGGTGCCTGCTCGTCGCGGCGGACGCCGTATCGTGGCCCGGTCGGGGGCGAGGACGTAGCCCCGCTCGCCGTACACCTCCATGTCCTTCCGGCCGACCGGCCAGTTCCAGGACGCCTGGAGGATGGCCTGGGCCCGTGGGTAGGTGAGGACGATCGTCGCCTCGTCGTCCACGCGCGGGTAGACCGCGGGCTTGACCTGCTGGGTGACCGCCGTCACCGTCTGAGGCGCCTCTCCCTGCATGAGCCACGTCACGAGGTTGGCCCCGTAGCACCCGAAGTCGGTGAGCGCCCCGCCGCCGTTCCGGACGGGGTCGGTGAGCCAGGCGAGGAACTCCGGCTCCACGCCGATCTCCTTCGGCCCCCGGTGGCCGTCGTGCACGACGACCTTGCGGATCTCCCCGATGGCACCTTCCCGCACGAGCGCCCGGGCCGCGTGGACGCTCGGGTACCACGTGGTCTCGAGGTTCGTCAGGAGGTGGACGTGGTGCCTCTCGGCCAGGGCCTGCATGGCGAGGGCGTCACGGACGTCGAACGCGAGCGGCTTCTCCACCATGACGTGGACGCCCCGCGGCGCGCAGGCGAGGACGACGGCCCGGTGCGCGTCGGTGGGCCCGAACGCGGCCACTGCCTCCGGTTTCGCCGAGGCGAGCATGTCCTCGAGCGAGCCGAAGAGCGAGCGCCGCGTCGAGGCCGTAGCGCTTCGCGTAGCGCTCGGCCAGCTCGCGGTTCGGCTCGGCGATCCCGACGATGCGGACGTCCGTGCCGGTCCGGCCGAGGATCCCGTGCACGTGCGAGTGGCTGAGGCCGGCGATCCCGAGGCGGAGGGCGTTCTTTCCGGACTCACCGGCTTCCGACGCCTCCCGCCGCGAGGAGCAGCACCATCGTGACCCCGACCCCTGGCATGCGCACGTCAGCCTCCTTGGCGCCGTTCGCCCGCGGCACGTCCGACGATGTTACACGGGCCGCGGCGTCGAGCCACGGTGGCGCGGCTGGTGGACGCGCTGGCCGACGCTCGAGCCGGGCGCGTCGAGGATCTGGGCCTCCCGACGCCGACGCCGTGGCGCGGCGCTAGAATCATCTGTTACTCGAGAGGGGAGCCACCACTGCTCGCACGCGGTATTCGGAGCTACCACCGTCCCACCCGGCTCGAGGAGGCGCAGGAGCTGGCGGCGCAGGGCGCGGCGCCCCTCGCCGGCGGCACGCGCCTCCTCGCCTCGGACGGCGAGCGTCCCGAACGTCCTCGACCTCGTGGGGCTCGGGCTCGACCGGCGTCCGGGTCGAGGACGAGGACGTCGAGATCGGTGCCGCGACTCCGCTCCAGGACGTCGTGGACTCCGCGATCGTGCACTCGTCGACCGCGGGACTCCTCCCGGCCGCCTGCCGGGCGGCGTTCCCCTCGCGCCTGCTGCGGGGCATGGCCACGATCGGCGGCGAGGCCGTCCACGACGACCCCGACTCCGAGCTGGCGGCCGCCCTGCTCGCCCTGAACGCCGTCTTCGTGGTGGCGCACCCGCAGGAGACCCGCGAGAGCCCGGCCCTGCGCTTCCTCCGCGGACCCGGCCACCGACCTCGCCGGGGGCGGCATCCTGCGCACGGTGCTGATCCCGGGCGCGCCCCACGGGGCGGCCCTCGAGCGCGCGGCCGCCCTCCCGTCGATGCCGCCCCTCGTGGCGGTGGCGGTCACCACGACGTTCTCGGGCGACAAGCTCGCCCGCGTGCGGCTCGCCGTCACCGGCCTCGCCAGCCCGCCCGCCCGCGTGCATCGAGGCCGAGGCCCAGCTCGAGCGGACGGCGGGCGAGGAGGACGTCCTGGAGCAGGCGGCCGACCTCGTCGTCCAGCCACGCCCCGTTCCGGGACGACGCCTGGGCCACGGCGGACGAGCGCCGGCGAATCGCGCGGCCCCTCGCTGCGGCGCGCCCTGCGCGCCGCCCTCGAGCGCGGCCGGCGGCGCGAGGCCGCGGAGCGGCCGCGGCCTGCGGCCGCTGCTCCCGCACCGGGCGCCGGCCCCGATGCCCTACTTCACGTCCGGGCGGCTCGAGCTGACCGTGAACGGGCGGCGGCTGCGCGCCGAGGCCGAGGCGCGCACGACCCTCCTCGACCTGCTGCGGGGCGCCGGCATCTTCGGGGTGAAGGCCGGCTGCGCCACCGGGCGCTGCGGCGCCTGCACGGTCCTGCTCGACGGGCGCCCGGTCGCGTCCTGCCTCACCCTGGCGGTGCGCGCCCAGGGGCGCGCGGTCCTGACCGTGGAAGGGCTGGGCACGGCCGAGCGGCCGCACCCGCTCCAGGCCGCGTTCGCCGAGGCGGGCGCGTCCCAGTGCGGCTTCTGCACGCCCGGGCTCGTCCTCGGCGCGCGCGCCCTGCTCGACGCGGTGCCGAGCCCGACCGAGGACGAGGTCCGGGACGCGCTGGCCGGGCTCTGCCGCTGCACCGGCTACGCGCAGCCCGTCGCCGCCGTGCTCGCCGCCGCCGCCCCGCCGCAGGGAGCGACCGGTGAGCCTTCGGCGCGCCACCGGCCAGGCCGCGTTCGCCGGCGACTTCGCTGCTGCCCGGGCACGCTGCACCTCGCCCTGCGGCGATCGCCTCTCGCCCACGCGCGGGTCGTGCGCGCCGACACCGCCGCCGCGCGCCGCGCTCCCCGGCGTCGCCGCCGTGCTCTGCGCCGGCCGACGAGGGGAGCTCCTGTCGCCGGTCGTGCGCGCTTCGTCGGCGACCGCATGGCGGTGGCCGCCGCGGAGGAGCCCGAGCTCGCCCGGCGCGCGGTGGACATGGTCGAGCTCGACCTCGAGCCGCTGCCCGCCGTGCTCGACGCCCGAGCGCGGCGCTCCTCGACGACGCCTCGGTCGCGGCGCGGGTGTCGGTCGGCCGAGGGCGACGTGGACGGGGCGCTCGCGGGCGCCGCAGCACGTCGTGGAGGGCGAGTGGTCGCTGCCCTTCACTCCCGCGGTCGCGCTCGAGCCCCCGCTCGCCGTGACCTGGCTCGACGAGGACCGGCGTCTCGTGGTGCGGACGTCGGCCGAGTCCCCGTTCCGCGTGCGCGGCATGCTCGCCGACCGGCTCTCCCTGCCCGCCGCCCGCATCCGCGTGGTGCGGCCCCTCGTGGCGGGGGGCTCCTTCGGCCGCGCCGAGCTCGTGGTCGAGGACCTGTGCGCCCTCGTGACGCTGCGCACCGGCCGGCCCGCCCGCCTCGCGCTGAGCGCCGAGGAGGAGCTGACCACGACGCCCGGCCGCCCGGCGCAGCGGGTCCGCGTCCGGCTGGGGCTGGCCGGGGGCCGCCTCGTCGGCGCTCGACCTCCGGCTGCTCGTCGATCTCGGCGCCGGCGGCGAGGGCGCCCTGGAGCTGCTGCGCTCGTGCGGCCGGCACGCGCTCGGCCTCTACCGAGTCCCCCACCTGCGCTTCGAGGCGAACGGCCGTGCGCACGAACCGCCCGCCGGCGAGCGCTCCGCGGGGTGCCGACGCCGGGGCCGCGCTTCGCCGTGGAGTGCGCGGTGGACGAGGCGGCGGCGCTCGCTCGAGGAAGACGCCGGCGGCGTTTCGCCGGCGCCACCTGCGCGCCCCGGGGGACCCGGGCGGGGAGGCTCTCGGAGCGCTCGGCGAGCCTGCCGGGCGGGACGACGCGCGGGCGATCGCCGAGCTGCTGCGCTCCGGAGTGCCGGGCGGCGGCCGGCCGCGCCGCCTGTCGGCCGGCTTCCGCCGGGCGGACCGCTGCGTCAGGGCCGCGGGATCGGCGTCGCCCGCCGGGCCGCAGGGCCGGAGAGCCGCGCCGGCGCGGCGGCCTCGCTGCGCCTCCTCGACGACGGCTCCTTCACCCTCGCCGCCGGCCCGTCCGCCGCGGGCGGGACCGACGAGGCTCGCGTACGCGGAAGCGGCCGCGGCGATCCTCGGGGTGCCGCCGCACCGGGTCGTGTGCGCCGCCGCCGACACGGACTCCGCTCCGTTCGAGCCCGGCGACCCCGCTCCGGCCTACTTCGCCGCCGGCCGCGCCGTCGAGGAAGCGGCCCGCCAGGCGCGCGAGCGGATCCGCGAGGCGGGGGCGGCCCTCCTGGGCGTCCCCGTCGCGGAGGCGACGGTGCACGAGGGTGTCGTGCGCGCGGGGGCAGGGCACGCCGTGAGCCTTCGCCGAGATCGGTGCGGCGGCTCTTCGAGCCGGACAGCCCGCTGGCGGTCGACGGCGGCGCCGGAGCCGCGCCACGACGCCGCCCGACGCTCGCGGCCGCGTTCGCCGAGGTGGAGGTGGACGTGGAGACCGGCGTCGTCCGCGTCACCCGGCTCGACGCCGCCCTCGCCGGCGGGCCCGTTCTCCGACTCGCGCCCCATGGAGGGCCAGGTCGAGGGGGCGCTCGCGGACGCCTTCGAGCAGGCGCTCGCCGGCGGGTTGCCGTTCGACGACGAGGGGCGCCCGCTGCGTGCGGTCCCTCCGCCGCTGGCCGCTCGTGGCCGCCGTGGACGTCCCTCCGCTCTCGGTCACGTTCCTGCCCGCCGGGGACCCCCTCTCCCGCTTCGGCGCCGCCGCCCTCGGCGAGGCCGCGGCCCGGGCCACGCTCGCCGCGATCGTGAACGCGGTGTCGCAGGCCACCGGCGCGCGCCTGCGCGATCTGCCGCTCTCGCCGGCGCGCGTCCTCGACGCCCTGACCGCCAGGACGCGGCAGTGAGCCAGCAGGAGGGTCGATGAGGAGAAGGGACGTCCTTCACGTGCTGTCCGCCGCGGCGGGAGGGGGTCCAGAGAGGCTAACATGCGGGCGGAGGCGGCCCATGGAAAGAGACAGGACGGCCGGCGTCGTGATCCTCGCGGCGGCCCTGATGGGCCTGGGCGGCTGCGGGCGCAAAGGCGCCGAGAGCCCCGGGCGCGAGGTGGTGACGTCCCTCCTCCAGCAGGAGGCCGACTCGCTGAAGCGGAACGGAGAGAAGCTCGACCCGGTCCTCCGCGTGAAGGCGACGTGGGCGATCACGGGGATCGACGTCACGGAGCGCGCGAACGACCCCGACCGGCCCTGGGCCGGCACGATCCGCTTCAAGATCAAGAGCGAGACGAAGGACACGGACGGCGCGGTCATCGTGGACGAGTTCGACCGCCGCTTCGACTACCTGTACACCGCCAGCCTGAAGAGCTGGGTCTTCCAGCTCTCGCCGTCCCCCGCGCCGTGATCGGGCGCGGGGCGGGGCGGGATTCCCGCCCGGGGAGGCCGACGTGAACTCGCGCGAGCGCGTCCTCGCCGCGCTCGAGCACCGGCCGGTCGACCGCGTCCCCATAGACTTCGGCGGCCACCGCTCGTCCGGCATCATGGCCATCGCCTACGCGCGGCTGAAGCGGCACCTCGGGATCACCTCGGGCGACGTCTTCGTGTACGACGTGATCCAGCAGCTGGCGATCGTGGAGCCCCCGGTGCGGGACGAGCTCGGGGTCGACACCATCGAGATGGGCCGCGCCTTCCTGCCCGGCTCCGGGGAGTGGAGGGACTGGACGCTGCCGGACGGCACGCCCTGCAAGGTGCCCGGCTACGTGCACCTCGAGCGGCGGGGTGACGACTGGTACCTCCTCTCCGACCGGGGCACCCCAATGGGCATCCAGAAGAAGGGCTGCCTGTACTTCGACCAGATCCACTTCCCGCTCGCCGCGCGCGCGATCGAGGACGACGACTTCGCCGACCTGGAGGAGGCGCTCGACGAGGTGATGTGGTCCGTGCCCCATCCCGGCGCGCACCTCGCCCTGCACGAGGCCGGGCTCGCGGAGATGGCGGGGCGCGCGCGGGCGCTCCGTGCCTCGACAGACCGGGCCATCGTGGCCCTCTTCGGGGGCAACCTCTTCGAGATGGGCCAGATGCTCTACGGGATGGAGCGCTACCTCCGCGAGCTGGCCCTCCACCCCGACGCCTGCCTCCGGCTGTCGGAAGCCCTCACCCGGGTCTATCTGGCCAAGCTCGAGAGGTGGCTCGGCGCCGTCGGCCCCCACGTGGACGTGGTGCTCTTCGGCGACGACCTCGGCGGCCAGCGGGGCCCGCTCATCTCTCCGGCGATGTACCGCCGGATCTTCGCGCCCTTCCACCGGAAGATGTGGCAACGGGCCAAGGAGCTGGCCGGGGTCAAGGTGCAGCTCCACAGCTGCGGGGGGATCGAGCCCTTCCTGGGCGACTTCGTGGAGATGGGGCTGGACGCCGTGAACCCCGTCCAGACGAGCGCCAGGGGCATGGACCCGGAGACGCTGAAGGCCCGCTACGGCGACCGCCTGTGCTTCTGGGGAGGCGGCTGCGACACCCACCGGGTCCTGCCCACGGGCACGCCCGAGGAGGTGGCCGCCCACGTGCGGCGACAGGGCGGGATGATGGCACGCGGCAGCGGCTTCGTCTTCCAGCAGGTCCACAACGTCATGGCCGACGTGCCCCCGCAGAACGTCGTGGCCATGTTCCGCGCGGCGGCGGAGCTATACTGACCCTCACCCGTTTCATTGACCGAGGAGGGATCATGTCGACCCACCGACTTGTCGGCCCGGCGCGGGCGCGGCTCGGGCTCGCGTTCGTCTTCCTGGTGGCGCTCGCCGGAGTGGCATGGCCCTCCGCCGCCGCCACGCCAACGGGCTCCGACCCGAAGGCCGTGGCCGTCGCCGACCGGGTGATGCAGGCGCTCGGAGGCGAGGCGGCCTGGAATGCGACGCGCTACCTGCGCTTCGACTTCGCGGTGGACCGCGGCGGGAAGACGGTGATGCGCCGCGCCCACGCCTGGGACAAGTGGACGGGACGCTACCGGGTCGAGGGCAAGGACAAGGACGGCCGCGACGTCGTCGTCGCCATGAACCTGAACACGAAGGACGGCTCGGCCACGGTCGGGGGCACGCCGCTCGCCGGCGAGGAGCTGAAGAAGGCCCTCGAGACGGGCTACGCCTGGTGGGTCAACGACACGTACTGGCTGCTGATGCCGTACAAGATGCGCGACCCGGGCGTCGTGCTGACCAGCGCCGGGCAGGAGAAGAAGGGCGAGGACGCGTGGGACAAGGTCCTGCTCACGTTCGAAGGCGTCGGGCTGACGCCGAAGGACCGCTACTGGGTCTTCGTCAACGCGAAGACCGGCCTCGTGGACCGGTGGGAGTTCGTCCTGAAGGGCGAGAAGACGCCGCCCGTGCCGTTCGACTGGAAGGGCTGGAAGGCCTACGGCCGGATCCAGCTGGCCGACGACCGCGTGAACCCGAAGGACGGGACGCGCATCCACTTCCCCGTCCTCGACGCGCCGGCACGCCCTGCCGGACGAGGCCTTCACCGTGGCCGGGCCAGCGAAGCCGTAGGGCGCCGGCCTAGCTCGGTCGGCAGGCGCGCGGAAGAGCTCGAGCGCGGTGCCGAGGTCCACGTTGCCGCCCGAGAGGATCACCCCGACGCGCTTCCCCGCCACGTCGACCTCGCCGGGCGAACGCCGCGGCGAGGCCGAGGACGCCGGTCGGCTCGACGACGAGCTTCATCCGCTCCCAGACGAAGCGCATCGCGCGCGACGAGGTCGTCGTCGGACACGGTGACCATGTCGTCCACGTTCTGGCGCACGAGCGGGAAGGTGAGCTTCCCGAGGGAGGGCGTGCGCGCGCCGTCCGCGATCGTGGGCGGGTTGCTGACGGTGTGGAGCGTGCCGGTCTCGGAACGAGCGCGTCGCGTCGTCGGCCAGTCTCCGGCTCGACGCCGACCACCCGGCAACGAGGGCTGAGGGCCCGCGCCGAGAGCGCGGAGCCCGAGAGGAGCCCGCCGCCCGCCGCAGCGGACGAGCAGCAGGTCGAGCTCGCCCACCTCCTCGAAGAGCTCCATCGCCGCCGTGCCCTGCCCGGCGATCACGTCGGCGTGGTCGAAGGGGGGGATCGAGCACGGGGTCGCCCTCGCGCCGGAGCGCCTCCGCGATCTCCTCGCGCTTCGCCCTCGCGGGGTCGTAGGCCACGACCCGGGCGCCGTAGCCCTCGGTCGCGCGGCGCTTCGCGGCGGGGGCGTTCTCCGGCATGACGATCGTGGCCGCGCGCCCCGAGGAGGCGGCTGGCGAGCGCGATCGCCTGCGCGTGGTTGCCCGACGAGTAGGTCAGGATCCCCCGCGCGCGCTCCGCCGGCGAAAGCCGCGCGATCGCGTTTATGGCGCCCCGGAACTTGAAGGCCCCCGCGCGCTGGAGGTTCTCGCACTTCAGGAAGAGGCGCCCGCCGAGCCGCTCGTCGAGCGTGCGCGAGGTGGCGACCGGGGTGCGGTGCGCGACGCCGCGGAGCCTCTCCGCCGCCGCCTTCACGTCGTCGTAGGTGACCACCCGGCGAAACTACCAGAACCCGCCGGGCGTTTCACCCGGTTGACACGCGCACCGCCGGACGGCCTAGCGTGCCGGGCGGAGACAGCGACATGAGCGACGGCAGGAAGAAGGTGGTGGTCCTGGGCGCCGGCATGGTGGGCGCCGCGATCGCGCGGGACCTCGCCGACGACGCCGGGCTTCGGGTGGACGTCGCGGACCTGCAGCTCCGAGTCCCTCGAGCGCGTCGCGGGGCAGGCCCGGGTCGGCAAGGTGCGCGTCGATCTGGGCGACCCGGACGCGGTGCGGCGGCTGGTCGCCGGCTACGACCTCGTGGTCGGAGCGCTGCCGAGCGTCATCGGCTTCGAGACCGTGCGCACGGTGATCGAGGCCGGCCGCGACCTCGTCGACATCAGCTTCATGCCGGAGAACGCGCTCGGGCTCGACGGGCTCGCGCGCGAGTCGCGGGGTGACCGCGGTCGTCGACTGCGGGGTGGCGCCCGGCCTCTCGAACATGATGTGCGGCCTCGGCGGCGCGCGCCTCGAGCCCTGCGAGAGCGTCGAGATCTACGTGGGCGGCCTCCCCGTGGCGCGGCACTGGCCCTTCGACTACAAGGCCGGCTTCGCGCCCTGGGACGTGCTCGAGGAGTACACGCGCCCGGCGCGCCTCGTCGAGCACGGCCGCGTCGTTGTGAAGGAGCCCCTCTCGGAGCCGGAGCTCCTCGACTTCCCCGGCGTCGGCACCCTCGAGGCCTTCAACACCGACGGGCTCCGCAGCCTCGCCCACACGCTCTAGGCCCCGTTCATGAAGGAGAAGACGCTGCGCTGGCCGGGCCACGCCGAGCTGATGCGCGTGCTGCGGGACACCGGCTTCTTCTCACTCGACCTCCTCGACGTCGGCGGGCAGAAGGTGCGGCCCCGCGACGTGACGGCCGCCCTCCTCTTCCCGAAGTGGACCTTCGAGGAGGGCGAGGCCGACCTCACGGTCATGCGGGTGCGCGTCGAGTGGCCGCGAGGGTGGCGACCGCGTCGTCTACGGGTGGGACTTCGTGGACCGCTTCCACGAGGAGCACGGGGCTGCGCAGCATGTCCCGCTCGACCGGGCTACGTCGCCGCCTCCGTCGCGCGGCTCGTGGCCCGGGGCGGCTTCCGGCGGCCCGGCGTTCACCCCCCCGAGACCCTGGGCGCCATCCCAGGGTTGCTCGACGGAGTGCTGGCCGACCTCGCCGCGCGCGGCGTCCGCTGCAAAGGGACGGTCACCGTCCTCCGCGACTGAGGCAGCCTGGCCCGGTCGCGCGGGCCTCTTCGGCTTTCAGCGGCGCGGCCGGCGGTGATGTCGCATTCTCGTGTGACGCACGTCACGGGCCCCGGCGCTCAGACGCCGGGCGGCTAGACGGTGCCGACGCCGTCTCCGGCGCCGGCACCGGGAGAGGGAATCCCAGCACTACGACTTGCCGGAGCTCGCCTTGGGCTTCTCGATCGAGGTGACGCTCTCCTTGCTCGTCAGGGGGTCGATCGTGAGGACGAGCTTCACCTTCTCGCCCGCCTTGATGGTGCTCAGGCGGGCCACGGCCGCCCCGGCCACGGGGAGGGTCTCCTGGGCCGTGTCCGTCGTGGCTCCCTCCTTCGTCACGGTGATCGTCTTGACGTCCGGATCGGCCGAGACGACGATCGCGGTCATCTCTTTCCTGCCCGAGGCCTTGCCGGGCTCGGCCGCCGGCGGGCGCTGAGTCTCCTGCGCAACCGCCAGGCCGGCGGCCAGCATGAGCACGACTGCGGGAATCAACTTTCGCATATCGGTCCTCCTCGCTCTTCTCTTCACTTTCGTCTCCGACAGGGCGTCTCCTGCGCGTCGCTGCGCCGAGGGAGATCCTCCTGTCCGGGGGTCGGCGGCCTCATGGCGCAGCCGGCTTGAATCGTGAGGGGCAAGAGGCATGCCGAACGACGATCCGGGGATTCATGGCGGAAAACGCGCCGATTCGCCCTGGTCCGGCACATTTCACGGTGTTTTTTCGGCAAAGTCAGGGGAGTGAGTCTTGGCGTTTCTACAATGTCGCCGGCGGCGGCCCGCGCGGCGGGAGGCCCACGAGCGGCCCACCAGCGACCGGGCCCTGCGGATCGCGAAGCTCTCCGCGGCTTCGAGCGGGGCGCTTATGATACGGGTGCGCGTGCCTGGGAGGTCCTGCGGGAACCTCCGGCCGGAATGCCCATGACGAAGCTCAGTTTCGAGCACCTCTCCGGTGCTCGCCGGGGGGAGGTCGACGTCCTCACGAGCCTCCCCGCGACGATCGGCTCCGGACCGGGAGTCCAGGTCTTCGTGCCCGGGACTGCCCCGCTTCACGCCCACATCGTGCGCGAGGGCCATCGCGTCGTTCTCCGCGATTCCGGCTCGGGGCAGGGCACCCTCCTTGCCGGCGCGGCGGTGCACGAGGTGGCCCTGCACGACGGCGACATCCTCGAGCTGGGAGCCGGCGGCGCCCGCCTGCGCTTCCACGGCACCCGACGCGTGCGGCTCCTCGAGCACAAGGACTTCCGCGCCGTCCTCGCGCTGGTGCTGCTGGCGGGCGCCGGACTGGGGGGCTGGACCTACCGGCTGAACCGCCAGGTGGCCTGGCTCCAGCGAGCGCTCCAGGCGGTGGAAGCCGACCGCCGGCGTTTCGAGGAACGGGTCGAGGAGGCCCGGCGCAAGGCCGACGCGGACCGGGAGTCCCTGGAGAGCCGCATCGAGGAATCGCACCGAAGCGAGGAGGAGCTGCGGCGGCGCCTGACCGAGGCGGTAGTAAGAAGGCGACGTGCGCGCCCTGAACGACGAGCTCCGGCGGGTACGATCACGGCTCTTCACCCTCGAAGGAGAGCGGGCCGCCGGCGAGCGCATCATCCGCGACTACGGCGCGGGAGTCTGCCTGCTCCAGGGCTCCTACGCGTTCTACAACGCCGAAGGGCGGCCCCTCCGCTACCGCGTCGACGGGTCGGGGCAGAAGGTCCGCGAGGCCGACGGCTCCGTGGCGGTCGGCGTCGACGGGACGGGCCCGGTTCACGCCGTGGACTGCGTGGGGACGGGGTTCCTGATGGATCGACGCGGGTTCGTCGTGACCAACCGCCACGTGGCCGAGCCCTGGTGGAAGAGCGAGACGGCGGAAGCGCTCGCGCGGGACGGCTACAAGCCGCGCCTCCTCGCCCTCCGCGCGTTCTTCCCCCGGGTCAGCGAGGCGCTGAAGGCCGAGCTGCATCGGGTGTCGCCGACGGTCGACCTCGCGGTGCTCAAGGTCGACGTCAAGGGCCGGAAGATCCCGGCCCTCCCCCTGGACGTCAGCGGGCGCGGCGCGGTGCCCGGACAGCCCGTCGTCGTCGTGGGCTATCCGACCGGTCTCGAGGCGATCCTGGCCAAGGCCGATGCCAGCGTCGTCCAGGACATCCTCTCCGTGCAGGGGACGAGCAACGAGCGAATCACGGAGGCGCTATCGCACCGGGGGCTGATCCGCCCCTCGACGACGCAGGGTCACATCGGCGACGTGACGAGCACCGACATCGTCTTCGACGCGTCGACCACCCAGGGGGGAAGCGGCGGGCCGGTGTTCAACAAGTACCGGCGGGTGATCGCGGTGGACTACGCCTTGCTCGCGCAGTTCGCCGGCAACTCCTACGGCGTCCCGGTGCGCTACGCCCTCGAGCTGACCGACGGGTCGGGCAAGCGATAGGCCGATGGCCGGCGTCCGCGCCGTCAGGGAGCCCAGACCTTCACGGTGGGCAGGCCGAGCCGCCCCGCGAAGAGGTGGACGCCGAACGTCATGGCCCAGACCGCGGCCGGCACCCAGGGCCGATCGAGGCGCGCGGCCAACCGGCGGAGACGGGCCGACGAGCGCACGGCGGCCACTCCTCCCGCCGCGCCCACCGCATAGTACGCGGGGAAGATGTAGCGGTCGGCGCGTCGGTCGGAGAGGCTGAAGAGGCCTACATACAGGACGACGGCCGCGACCGCGAACAGCCCGCCGGCGAGGGCACCCCTCGGCGATGGCGAGTCCCCGGCGGCTGAGGGTGGTGCCGGAAGCCGGCGTGCGTGCCACGCGGCGGCCAGCAGGGAGAGGCTCCACGGGAACGGGAACCAGAGCATGCGGCCCACGTACCAGGCGAGAGTGTAGACGTGTCCGGCGAGCCCTGTCCCCTCGCCGGTCGCCACGGCCACGCCGAGCTGCCGGGCCAGATAGAAGGACCAGAAGGGCTCTCCCGTGGCCTGCCGGTAAAGGTGCTCGTAGACGGCACCCGTCGACCCCATGGCCAGGACTCCGGCCGCGAGACCGAGCCAGGCCGCGCGGTCCGAGCGCTCCGGTCCGAGCGCCGTCGCGCGGCGCGCGAGGAGCCACAGGGCGCAGAGAGCCGGCCCGAACCCGGCGAGCACTCCCTTGACCAGCAGCAGTCCGACGAGCCCCGCCACCGTCAGGAGCGCCCAGCGCGGGCGGCTCCGCGCACGCTCGGTCCCGTAGAGCGCGGCGACGAGGCAAAGGAGAACCGCCTGCTCGTGGTTCGCACGGATGCGGAACGTGAAGGCGATCGGCATGATCTGCACCAGCCACCCGAGGGCGCGCGCCTCGAGGCCCGGCACGAGCGTCGCCGCGAGCCGCTGGAGCAGGACGATCGTGAGGACCTGGTAGAGCGCGTTCAGCGCGTAGGCGGCCTGCGAGGCCGGGTAGCCGAGCCGGGCCAGCGCCGCCGCCGGAACGAAGAGACCCACGGGGTGCTCGCGGAAAGGACCGCTCATGAACCAGCCGGGCGGGAACTCGGGGGCGATCCAGCGCTCGGCGGGAGCCTCGGCCATTCGCGAGGCCATCTCCGCGTAGAGGCGCGAGTCGGGGTCCCGGGCCCGGTAGCCGAGCGCAGCGAGCGCGAGCCCGCCCGCGGCGAGGACGAGCGTCCACGCGACGAGACCCGGCCGGCGGCGCACTAGACCACCACCACGGTGGCGGTCGCGTCCTGCTTCCGCACCTCGAGCCGGGCGGGCAGCCGCTCGGCCAGCTCGCGGAGGTGGGTGACGATCCCGACCATCCGCTGGCCCCCGTGCAGGGCGTCGAGCGCCGTGATCACGACGTCGAGCGTCTCGCCGTCGAGAGTGCCGAAGCCCTCGTCGAGGAAGAGGCTCTCCAGCGTGTCCGCCGCGCGCCCCTCGGCGGAGAGCTGCGCGAGGCTCTCCGCCAGGGCGAGGGCCAGGGCGAGGGAGGCGAGGAAGGTCTCGCCGCCGGAGAGGGTGCGGACGGAGCGGATGCTGTCGTCGTTCCAGGTGTCGACGACGTAGAAGTCCTGCTCGGCGCGGGCGGTGGATTCTCCCGTGCCTGGGCCGAGGCGGAGCGTGTAGCGCTCTTGGGAGAGCCTGGCGAGGTGCCTGGAGCCGGCTTCGGCCAGGCGGGCGAGCGCCTCTTCCTGGATCCAGGCGACGAGCTCGTTGGCCTTGAGGTGGTCGGCCAGGGTCCTGGCGA
This sequence comes from uncultured Acidobacteriota bacterium, assembly GCA_963697835.1. Lineage (GTDB taxonomy): Bacteria > Acidobacteriota > Vicinamibacteria > Fen-336 > Fen-336 > DATBSL01. The sequence continues at coordinate 881,582 of CAVOPG010000008.1, forward strand.
GGGCGGCCTCCTTCTCGAGGCCGGCGCGCTTCTCGACCAGCTCGGCGGCGCGGATCAGCGCCTTCGCGGTGGCGGCGACTTCGTGGGCCAGGGTCGCGGCTTTCGTGTGTGCGGCTGTCGCGTCTCTTTGCCTTTCGGATCTCCGGGACTCGACGACGTCGGCCTCGTCTCGTCCGATTGGCGGCGGGAGCAGGTGGTTCCAGCCGTCTCTGGCGGCCACCTTGCCCAGGGCGGACTGGGCCTGCTCCAGGGCGTCTGCGGCCTCGACGCTCTTCGTCTCGAGCTCCTGGAGGCGGGCCTGGAGCACGTCGCGCTGGGCGGCGGCGGCGGCGACCTCGGCCTCGAGTCTCCCTCGCTTCTGCTCGATCTCCTTCTGTTTGGCTTCCGTCTCGGCCTTGGCCTTCTTCGCGGCGTCGAGGGTCTCGAGCTCCTTCTGGATGCTCCTGACGAGGGCGGCGGCGGCGCCCCCTGCCTCGAAGCCGGCTCTCCCCAGCGCGGCTTGGACGTCCGAGGCGAAGGCCTGCGCCTCCTCTTCCTGCGCTTCGGCCTGCTCGCGCTCGCGTTCGAGGCTTTCGGCTCTCGCTTTCTTCTGCTCGCGTGAGACGCGGGCCAGCTGGAGCTTCTCTTGCGCGCTTCTGACGGCGGCTTCGGCCTTCTCGAGGCGGCGAGAGGCGTCGTCGAGCGCGGGCGCCTGGCTCTTGGGGAGGGTCTTCACCGTCTGCGCGCAGACGGGACAGGGGTCGCCGGGCTTGAGGCCCTTGCGGATGGCGAGGGCGGCGTGCTCGCGGTGGGCCGCCTCCTTCTCGGCTCGCGCGGCGCTCTCCCCTGCCTTGGCCTCCGCTTCGGCTTTCTCGAGGTCCGGGAGGGCCTTCTCGACCAGGGCGACGGCGGTCCTGGCCCCCTCGAGGTCCCTTCTCTTGTCCGCGACAGCCTTCGTGGCCCTCGTGTGGCTCTGCTGGAGGCCGACGAGCTGGTCGGCGAGGGGCTTCGCCGCGACGAGTGTCGTGTAGCGGGCCTCGTCGAAGCCGTGCGCGTCCTTCTGCGCCTGCAGCTTCTCGAACTCCTGGTCGAGCGCCTTCTTCGCCTGTCCGGCCCCGTCGAGGGTGGCTTGCGCTCTGTGGAGGCGGCGAGTCTCGTCGGCGTGGTCCTTGGCCAGGCTGGCCTGGTCCCTGCGGGATGAGCGGACCACCTGGGCGATTCTCGCGCCTTCGGCGAGGGAGGCGAGGGCGGCTTCGGCCTGCCGGGCGGACTTCTCGGCGGCCTCGAGCTCGGCTTTCTTCTGCTCGAGGGCTTCCTGCGTGGCGCTCGCGAAGTCGGTCTCGAGCTGGCGCTTGATGAAGTCGGCCTCGGCCCTTGACGCTGAGCTCCTCTGGTTGGCGAGCTGCTGCATGCGCTCGTAGACGGACAGGCTCAGCAGGGCGACCAGGATCTTGCGGCGCTCCTTCGGCTCGCCTTTCAGGAAGGCATCGAACTGGCCCTGCGGGAGGACGACCGAGCGGGTGAAGCCGTCGTAGTCGAGGCCGAGGATGCGGTCGACCTCAGTCCGGATCTCCCGGGCCCGATCGGCAATGGGTTCCGTACCGCTGGGGGTGATCCGCTCGAGGCGCTGCTGGGAGGGCCTGTCGGGTCGCGCCGTGCGCGCGATGCGGTAGCGCTCCTTCCCCACTCCGAACTCGAGCATGACCGAGAGGCGCTCGGCTCCGTGGGAGATGAGCTGCTTGTAGTCGTCGCCCACGCGGGGGACCTGGCCGTAGAGGGCGAAGCAGATGGCGTCGATCAGGGACGACTTGCCGGCGCCGGTCGGGCCGGTGATGGCGAAGAGGTCGAGGCCCGAGAAGTCCATCTCGATCTTGTCGCGGAAGGAGGTGAAGCCCTCCAGCGTGAGCTTGTACGGCCTCACTTCGCGACGTCCTCGTGCATCTGCGTCGAAGAGCTGCTGCAGCTCCTTGGGCGGGGGGGTCTGGTGGCGGTACTCGTAGTAGGCAGCGAAGAGCTGGGCGGGGGCGAGCTTCACGCGTCCCCCGCGCTCGTCTTGCGCCTTGCCTCCGTCGCGTGGGTGGTCCACGGTGACGTCGAGGGCGTTCGGGAGGAGCTCCTTGACACGCTCGGCGAGTCCGGGCGTCGGCGCTTCGGCCTTCACCTTGACGCGCAGGTAGTCGTCGCTCCTCTCGTCGGCGAGGCGCTGCAGGTCGTCCAGCGTGCCTTCGACCGTGCGCAGCCTCGACCCGCCGTGACCTCGACCAGCTCGACGACGGGAGGCCGTTGGGGCTGCGCGTCGAGGACGACGACGCTCTTGTCCTGCTCCTGCTCGCCGAAGTCGAGCTCGATCAGCGAGCCGGGGTAGCGGGTCTTCGCGGGAGCGAGGACCTCCTGCGGGCGGTGGAGGTGCCCGAGGCCGATGTACTGGACTGCCGACGGAAGCTGCTGCGGGTTGACGCCGTAGATCTGGCCGAGGTGCAGCTCGCGCTCCCCCGTCCCGACGCGCGCACCGGCCACCAGCAGGTGCGCGAGGACGAGGTTCACGGTGTCTGCCGGCAGGCCCTTCACGAGCGCGGCCAGGATGTCCTCGATGCGCTTTCCGTAGGTGTCGAACCACTTGTGCTCGGCGTCCATCACCGTGCAGGCGTCCACGACCCTTCGCTCCGGGACGAACGGCAGGACCGCGATCCTCGCCTCTTCCTTCCCGTCGCGCGAGGCGAGCTTCACGACGCCGCCCTGGTCGGGCGGCCGCACCTCGGGCCGCACGTGGATCCGCAGCCCTCGAGGAGCGTGGCGAGGGCGGCGAGCTTGCGCGGGTGGTCGTGGTTGCCGGCGATGACGACGCAGGCGATCCCCTCCGGCAGGAGGCGGGCGAGGAAGTCGTAGACGAGCTTCTCGGCCTCGGGCGGCGGGGCCGGCGAGTCGAACACGTCCCCGGCGACGAGGACGGCGTCCACCCTGCGATCGATGGCGATCCCGGCCACCTGCTCGAGGGCCTTCGCGTACTCGTCCATGCGCGAGCGGCCCCGGAGCGGCTTGCCGACGTGCCAGTCGGCGGTGTGGAGGAAGCGCACCTCAGCCCTCCCTGAACCCGGCGAAGGGGTCGGCGCCGGGCTTCGCCGCCACCTCGCTCTTGCGGGTGGCCCAGGCGGGGAACGGGAAGCGCACGAGGAGCGGGGCCGGGATCTCGGGCTGCAGGACGATCATGGTGCCGGGCTTCAGGATGCCCGCCCGCCCGCGTCCGGCGGCGGTGAGGAAGCCGTACTCGGGCCGCTCGGCCTCGGCCGCGTCGAGCCGACCCACCACCCGCAGCGCGGCGTTCGCCACGATGCGGCCCTCCACCTCGGAGGCCGTCTGCTGCGCGCCCAGCGAGCACGATGCCGAGGCTGCGGCCGCGCTCCGAGATGTCGAGCAGCACCTCCTTGAGGGGGCCCGTCCCCTCGCGCGGAGCGTACTTGTTGAGCTCGTCGAGGACGACGAAGACGAGGGGCCGCGGCGTTCCGAGGGACTCCTTCTCCTCGAACATGCGCTTGAGGACGGCGCCCACCACGAACCGCTTGGCCCGGTCGTGGAGCGCGTGGATATCCACGACGCTCATCTGCTTCCGCCTCCAGTCGAGCAGGTGAGCGTCGCGCTTGCCCACGTCCTTGCCGCGGATGAGGTGCCCGACGTGCCGCGCGGCCGCGTGGAGGCGCCTCTCGAAGGCCGCGACGGTCCCCGGCGCGGCGGGGTAGGCCCACTGCTCGGCCAGGCTGCGCGCCTCGCCCGTCCTCGCGTTCCGTCAGCACGTCCACCAGCGCGTCGAAGCGTGTCGATCTTCTGCCCGTCGATCTCGATCCAGGGGTCCTTCGCCTGTCCCTTCGCCGCCGCGGCGGAGGCGAGCTTCGCCTCGATCCGGTCCACGACGAAGCTCAGCTGGCTGGCCGCGTCGTCGGCCTCGGCGAACAGGAAGCGCAGCAGCCGCTCCGTCACCACCTCGCGGATCGTCCAGAAGAAGGCCTGGACTCCCTCGCCGCGGCTCCCGGTGGCGGGCAGGCGCTCGGCCGAGCCCTGGCGCACCGGGGCCAGGAACTGCGCGCTCGCGAAGCTCTCCGCGGGCAGGCCGAGCTTCGCGTAGGCGGCGCGGTCCTCGTCCCGCAGCCGCGCGTTCTCCTGGTCGAGGAAGAGGAGGTCCTCGCCCTTCACGTTGAAGACGAGGGCGTGGGTGTTCGCGGCCTCGCCCCCGAGGGCGCCGCTCGTGAACAGGCTGTGGAGGAGGAAGGTGGCGTAGCTCGTCTTGGTGGCGACGCCGGAGATGCCGGAGATGTTGACGTGGGCGCCCCGCGAGCCGTCGAGGAAGTCGAGGTTGGCGAAGACGGGCTCGCCGTCGCGGGAGAGGCCGATCGGGACCTTCCGCTCCATGCCGTCGAAGAAGAGGGCCTGGTCGCGCCTCGAGACCCGTGGCCCGCCGCACCTCCTGCCCGGGACGCGGGGGGACGAAGATCTCGGGCTCGACGCGAGTGACCTTGACGTGCGCCGCGTGGGCCACGGTCGCGGGGAAGACCCCCTTCTCGACGAGGAAGACGTCGGAGTCGAACCTCGCCCCCTCGTGCCGCGCCCGCACCAGGTCCACGACGCCGAAGAGGCGGATCTCGGTCCCGTCCGGGAGGGGGGTCGCGACCTCGACCACGTCGTCGAGCTGGAGGTACTGCGCCTCTTCCACCGCCACCCAGAACTCGAGCGGCATCGCGTCGAGGGTGCCGAGGACGCGCCCGACGGCTTCGCTCACGCCGTCACCTCGCTGTGGAGCTGGGCCTCGATGGCGCGCCGGACGACGGAGGCGTCGCCGAGGAGGTGCTTGAGGCGGGCTTCGAGCCCGCCGATCGGATAGAGGTTCTGCGGGGCCCGCGGGTCGCGCGTCGCGTCGGAGGCGAAGCGAGGCATCTCGCGGGCCGAGAGGTCGGCGAGGGCCCTCGCCTCGACGAGGCCGCGCCCCGCCCGCGCCTCGAGCCGGACGACGCCGGTGAGGGCCGACTCGATCGGGCGCCCGCGCGCGATCCTCACGTACCACGAGTACCGCGGCTCCCGCCCCGGGATCAGGAAGAGAGGCGTGCGCTCTCCCACCTCGAGCCGCGGGAGGAGCGCGTGGGCCGACGGGTCGAGGTAGTTCCGGAGGAGGCGCTTGACGAAGCCGACGACGCTGCCGCCGGCGGCAGCGGTCAGGAACGTGAGCGGGCCGTCGAGGAAGACGACGTCCACCTCGGCGGAAAGCCGCTCGGCGAGGCCGGCCTCGGTGTGCCGCATCGCGTTCTGCAGCCCGTCGAACCGGCGCGACTGGCGTGTTCTCGGGCTCCGTGCGGGGCTCGAAGAGGAGCGACCCTCGCCCGTCCACGGGCGCGAGAAAGGGGTCGAGCCCCAGGCCCCCGCCGGCCACCGCGACGCGACCGATCGTCTCGTGCGCCACGACGGCGGCGCCGTTCCACGAGCACCGCGCCCACGCCGAACGAGCCGAGGAGGCCGAACACGGTCCGCTCCCCGTCCCCGATCAGGAGGCGGTGCTCGATGCGGCGCACGCCGTCCACGAAGGCGATCCTGCCGGGAGGCGACGCGGCCGCCGGGCGGATCGCGGCCCAGGCCGCGCTTTCGACCCGGACGTCGACCGGGACGGGCTCGTCCTCCTCTCCGAGCTGGATCGATCCCCTCGTACTCCGCCGCCCAGGGGTCCAGCCGCAGCGAGTAGCGACCGTTCACCATGACGCGCGGCAGTCTATCCCGGGCGCCGTCCCCCTCGGGTCCGGCGACCCGTCTGCTAAGATCGAAAGCCGATGAAGCTCGGCGGCCCACGGGAACGGCGGCAGCGCTGTGCCTCGGCCTGGCCCTGCTGGCCGGCCGGGACGCGGCCGCCGACGGCCTGGCGGTGGACCCCGCCGACCCGCGCTTCGCCGACCGCCCCGACCTCGTGGCCAGGCTCTCCGCCACGCCTCACGGCTACTTCCGCTTCGTGAACGCCGCCTTCGCCGCCGAGACCTGCCGGCTGTTCGCCGACGTCGCCGCGTCGCATGCCCGAGGTCAACCTGCACGGCGACGCGCACGTCGAGCAGTACGCGGTCACGAGCCTCGGCCGCGGCCTCACCGACTTCGACGACTGCACGCGGGGCAAGCCGGTCATCGACCTCGTCCGCTTCGGCGCCTCGCTCCTCCTCGCGGCCCGCGAGAAGGGCTGGAGCAGCCGAGGAGCAGCGCTTCGTGGACGAGTTCCTCCGGGGCTACCGCGAGGGGCTCCGCGGCGACCGCCGGGAGATGCGCACGCCGGAGCTGGTCACCCGCGTCCGCGCCGGCTTCAAGTGGGACCACGCTCCCGCGCTGCGTCAGGCGCACGCGCTCATCGACCAGGCTCCCCTGCCGAACGACTCGTTCGCCGACGGCGTCTCGCGGTTCGCCGAGCTCGTCTCGCTTCGGGCGCGAGCTGCCCGGCGGGCTTCTTCCAGCGTGAAGCGGCTCGGCGCGATCACCATGGGGGTGGGCAGCGCGCTCGACGAGAAGTACCTGATCATCCTCGAGGGCGAGACCGGCGCCGACCGAGGACGACCTCGTGGTCGAGGCGAAGCAGATCCGCGACCTCGTCGGCAACCCTTGCGTGCGCACCGACGTGGGGGCCTCGCGAATCCTCGACGGCCAGAGGCTGATCGCCTACGAGCCCTTCGCCTACGCGGCGGTCGTCCCCCACGGCGAGCAAGTACTTCTGGATGCACGACTGGACGGACGACTACCGGGAAGCCTCGATCGCACTCGACGATCCTGCTCCCCGCGCGAGCTCCGCGAGATCGCCTTCGACGCCGGGGTGCAGATGGGCCGGGCCCACCCGAAGCGGCCGGACGGCGGGCCGGACAAGGACCGCCGGCAGGCGGTCACCCGGTCGCTGGACGCGACGGAGACCCGGGTGCGAGCCGCCATTCGCGAGATGGCCGCCAGGACCGAAGCCGCCTGGCGGGCCTTCAAGGACACGGCCAGCAAGCCCACCACCACGGCTCGCTAGGTTCGATACGACCCGGGGGGTTGGGGGGCGGAGCCCCCATCCAAGAGGAAGCTGGACTCAGCCTGGCCGTTACGGTCGGGCCAGTCCCCAAGATGCTGGATTGCGGAGAGATTCGACCCGTCAACCAGGCTCGGGACGACGAAGCAACTGCGAACTCAGATCCGGGGGGTGCTTCGCACCCCCCGGGGCGTCACCACACCCACACGCGGACGTGGTCGTTGCCGTCCTGGACGTCGACGAGGTCCGTGAAGCGGACGCCGGCGAGCGCCCCCGCGAGGGCCGCGGTGCGGATGCGCCCGTGCTCGTCGGGCAGCGCCTGGAGAGCGAGGCTCAGGGGGACGTTGACGGAGACGTTCTCCCGGCTCCCCGAGACGTGGACCCGGAGCGAGCGGCCTTCCTTGGTGATCACGACGAGCTCGTCCCGCTCCTCGACCCGCACGAGCTCGCCGTCGGGGGCCTGGGCGAGCGCCTCGAGGACTTCCCGCGCGAGGCCGATGTGCTCGAGCGCCTCGCCGTCGGGGATGCGCAGCTTGTCCGCCGGCGCCACCGCGGGCGCCAGGGCGAGGGCGGCCTGGGCGAAGACGAGGGGGACCGGCACGACGATGCGGTGGCCGTCCGGCCCGCCCTCCCGCACGTCCACGACCACGACGCCCAGGCTGGCGATCGTCGCCAGGAGGGCGATGGGCACGCCGAGGATCACCGCCAGCTTGGTCATGGCGTCCTACTTCCCGGCCGGGGGCTGTGTGTTCTGCTCGTCGATCCAGACGCGCACGTGGCTGTCGTCGTCGTGGACGCGCACGATGTCGCCGCGCCGCTTCTGCAGCTCGGCCACCGCCGCCTCGATGTTGCCGTCCTCGCCCTCGCCCGAGAGGAAGCGCGTCCACGAGGCTCACCGGCACCTCGACTCGCACCTCCTCGCCGCCCGTCGGGGCCGCCTTGCCGTCCTTGCCCGGCTTCGCCTTCTTGTCCACGAACACCTGGACGAGGTCGCCCTTGCGCATCACCTTGACGTTCTCTTCCTCGGACTCGACGGTCACGAGCTCGGCGTCCCCGACCTCGGCCAGCGCCTTCCAGGCCTTGCGCAGGTCGGCCATCTTCATGCCGTGCTCGTCGCCGAGGTGGATCTTGCCGTGCTTCTCGATCATCTCGGGCGAGGCCTTGAGGACGGCCTCGACCACGGTCATCGGCAGGTTGACGGCGACCTTCGAGGCGTCCTTCACCTCTTCGACGCGGACGTGGAGCCACGCCGTCCCGGTCTGGGCCGCGGCCTGGGCCGCGGGCAGTACCGACAGGGCCAGAAGGCCGACGCCCGCCAGGATGCTCTTTCTCATGGACTCACCTCCGCCGGGCCGAACCCGGCCGCTTCACAGGCTCTTACGCACGAGACCGCGGCCGGGTTCTGGAAAGAAGGCGTTCAACTCCCTGGATGCCGGACCTTTGGAGGCGGGAGGCGTGGGCGCCGACGGCTGGCCCGCGGGTCGTTCCGACGGATGTCGTGAAGGGTTGACGAGGGCCGGGCGAGGGCACATGCTGCGGCTCAGCCCGCCGTCAGGGCGACCCCGCCGAGAGACACAAGGAGACCAAAATGAGCCTGAAGGACAAGTACGCCGCCGTGCTGAAGCTCGGCGAGGAGCTGAAGGTCAAGGGCAGCGACGTGAAGGAAGAGGGCGGCAAGCTGGTCATCAAGGGCATGGCCGAGTACGGGATCGACCGCGACCACCTCTGGGACCTGATCAAGAAGCAGGCGGGGTGGGAGAAGGAGATCGTCGCCGACATCAAGGTCGAGAAGACCGACGTCTACGGCTACTGGGTCGTGAAGTCCGGCGACAGCCTCTCGAAGATCGCGAAGGACGTGTACGACGACGGCGGCAAGTACATGACGATCTTCAACGCCAACAAGGACCAGCTCAAGGACCCGAACATGATCAAGCCGGGGCAGAAGCTCGTCCTGCCCAACAAGTAGCTCTTCCTCGGCCGGCCTCGGGGACGGACTCGCCGCGTCGCGGCCGTCGCCTGTCGTTTTCCTCCCGCCGCCGCCTTCGATAGACTCGCCGCGATGACTTCGGCGGACGGACACCGGGAGCTCTGGCTCGTGCGCCACGGCGAGACGCCGGCGAGCCGTGGACGGTCGCTGGCGGGCTGGACGGACGTGCCCCTGACCGGGCACGGGGAGGACCAGGCCTCGGCCCTTCGGCCGCTGCTGGCCGGGGAGCGGTTCGACGGCGTCTGGTCGTCGGACCTCCGCCGGGCCGTCACGACGGCCCGGCTGGCGTGGGGCGAGCCGCGACGCGACGAGCGTCTGCGGGAGATGAGCTTCGGCGAGCTGGAGGGGCTGCCCTGGGAGACGCTCGAGCCTCGCGTCCAGGAGAGCCTCGTGCGGTTCGAGGGCTTCGAGGCGCCGGGCGGCGAGAGCTTCGACGCCCTCCGCGCGCGCGTCCTCTCTTTCGTGGACAACCTCGGGCCGGGGCGCCATCTCCTGTTCACCCACGGCGGAGTCGTGCGCCTGCTGTCCCGCGAGGTCGGCGAGGACCACTTCGTGCCCACGGGGACGCTGCTCGTCGTCGACTGGGAGGCCCGTCGGCTCCTGAGGCGGACGGACGGCGAGGGCGAGGCCAGCCAGGGCCTGCCGGCCCCGGCGTCGATCGAGTAGGAGGGAGCGATGAAGCGCCGGATCTTCCTGGGCTGCGGGACGGTGGCGGGAGCCGCGGCGCTGGCCGGTCGCGGCGCCACCGGCGAAGGCGGCGACGGCCGAGCCCGTCGCCGTGCCGTCCTTCGAGTTCGACGAGGTCACGGTCGCCGACCTCCAGAGGGAGATGGCCGGCGGAGAGCTGACCGCGCGGCGTCTCACCGAGGCGTACCTCGCCCGCATCGCGGCGCTCGACCGGCAGGGGCCGGAGCTGCGGAGCGTGATCGAGACGAACCCGGACGCCCTGGCGATCGCCGACTCCCTCGACGCCGAGCGCCGGGCGAAGGGCCCCCGCGGGCCGCTCCACGGCGTCCCGGTTCTCGTGAAGGACAACGTGGACACGGCCGACCGGATGACGACGACCGCGGGCTCGCTCGTCCTCGAAGGCTCGACGCCGCCGCGGGACGCTCACGTCGCCGCGCGGCTGCGCGAGGCCGGGGCCGTCATCCTGGGCAAGGCCAACCTGTCCGAGTGGGCCAACTTCCGCTCGACGCGGTCCGTCTCGGGCTGGAGCGCGCGCGGCGGCCAGTGCCGCAACCCCTACGCGCTCGACCGCAACCCCTGCGGCTCGAGCTCCGGGCTCCGGCGTCGCGGTCTCGGCGAACCTGGCGCCGCTCGCGGTCGGCACGGAGACGGACGGCTCGATCGTCTGCCCGGCGACGAACTGCGGCATCGTCGGGATCAAGCCGACCGTCGGCCTCGTGAGCCGGGCCGGGATCATCCCGATCTCGCACACGCAGGACACGGCCGGCCCGATGACGCGGACGGTCGCCGACGCCGCGGCGCTGCTCACGGCGCTCGCGGGAGTCGACCCTCGCGACCCGGCCACGGCCGCGGCGAAGGGCCGCGCCGCCGATCCCGGCTCTTCAGCCGGGACCAGCTACACGAAGGCCCTCGACGCGGACGGCCTGCGCGGCGCCCGCATCGGCGTCGCGCGCAACCTGGCCGGCTTCCATCCCGACACCGACCGACGTCTTCGACGAGGCGGTGGCCGAGCTGAAGCGTCGCGGGGCGGTCGATCGTGGACCCGGCCGACGTCCCGAACGTGAAGGAGCTGGGCGATCCCGAGCTCGAGGTGATGCTCTTCGAGTTCAAGGCGGGCCTCGAGGCGTACTTCGCGTCCCTCGGCCCGAAGGCCCCGGTGAAGACGTTCGCCGACGCGATCGCGTTCAACGAAAGGAACCGCGAGCGCGAGATGCCCTATCTTCGGCCAGGAGATCTTCCTGAAGGCCGCCGACAAGGGGCCGCTCACGACGCCGGCCTACGTCGAGGCTCTCGAGAAGTGCGGGCGACTGTCGCGCAAGGAGGGCCTCGACGCGGTCCTCGACCAGCACCGGCTGGACGCGCTCGTGGCCCCGACCGGCGCCCCGGCCTGGGTGATCGACCCGGTGAGCGGCGACCACTTCGTGGGCGGCAACTCGACGCCGGCCGCGGTGTCGGGCTACCCCGCGATCAGCGTGCCGATGGGCTTCGTGTTCGGACTCCCGGTCGGTCTCTCGTTCATCGGTCGGGCCTGGAGCGAGGCCGTCCTCGTCCGCCTCGCGTTCGCGTTCGAGCAGGCGACGAAGCACCGCCGCCCGCCGCGGTTCCTGCGCACCGCCGACCTGTCTCGAGGCTGACGGCCGACCGCCACCGGTCTGCCCTCGGAGGTCGAGGGGCCGATCGCGGGGTTTCGGGAACCAGGCCAGGCCCCCGGCCGTTCAATCGAGGCAGGGAGAGTCCGTGCCTCTGCTAACATCCGAGCCGATGATCGGCCAGGCCATCAAGCACTACCAGGTCGAGGAGCTGCTCGGGCAGGGCGGCATGGGCGTCGTCTACAAGGCCCGCGACACCCGCCTCGGCCGGCCGGTCGCGCTCAAGGTGCTGCCCCCCGAGTTCACGCGCGACCAGGAACGCAAGGGCCGCTTCCTCCAGGAGGCGCGCGCGGCGGCGGCCGTGACTCACCCCGCGATCGCCCAGGTCTACGACGTCGACGAGGGGCCCGAGGGCCTCTTCATCGCGATGGAGCTCGTCGAGGGCAAGACGGTGAAGTCCCTCATCCAGGGGCGCGAGCTCGACCTCCTCGGCGCCCTCGAGATCGCGACCCAGGTCGGGGGCGGGCTGCAGAAGGCCCACGAGACGGGCATCGTCCATCGCGACATCAAGCCCGAGAACATCATGGTCACCCCCGACGGGCACGCCAAGATCCTCGACTTCGGCCTCGCCAAGCTCCTCGAGCCGACGGCGCCGCAGGCGCCCGAGGGCATCTCCCACATGGAGACGCTCGCGAAGACGCAGGCCGGCTTCGTCCTCGGGCACCCTGCGCTACATGAGCCCGGAGCAGGCGCGCGGGCAGGCGGTGGATCACCGCAGCGACATCTTCTCGCTCGGGATCGTCCTCTACGAGATGGTGACCGGCCAGCTGCCCTTCTCCGGCGACACCGCCCTCGACACGCTCCACGCGATCGCCTTCGAGGAGACGCGGCCGATGACGGCCCTGCGGCCGAACCTGCCGCCCTCGCTCCAGCGCGTCGTGACCCGCTGCCTGCGCAAGCGGGCCCAGGACCGCTACCCCGACGCGAAGGAGCTGGTGAGCGATCTCAAGACCGTGCAGCGCGAGGTGGAGAGCGGGATCTCGAGCAAGGCCCCGCTCGGCCTGCGCCTCCAGGAGCAGTGGCGCTCGCTCCGCGACCGGACGCTCGGCGAGTGGCTCCTGCCCGGGGCCGTGGTCGTCGTCGCCCTCGCCGTGCTGCTGTCGGTCTTCTTCCGTCCCTCGGCCGAGGGTGTCGTTCCCGGCCTGGTCTTCCCCGTCATCGCGGGGCTGCTCCTCTGGCGCCGCTTCCGCCACCGCCGCCTGCGGCTCGCCCGACGCTTGGTGACGAAGGTCCGCAAGATACCGGAGGTGCGGCTCGTCACCCTCGACGGGATGCGCTTCACGCTCGTGGCCGACCGGGCGCAGGCCAGGACCTACGTCCGGGCCAACGCCCTCCTCGACTCGGTGAACTCCAGCATGTTCTTCGGCGACCCCTTCACCCTCGTGATTCGCGAAGGGCTCTCGCCCGAGGAGGAGCGGGCCCTCCTCTCCGGTCCGGGCGTCCTCTACGTCCGCGAAGAGGAGGCTCTCCCCCCCGCGCTTCCGGGCCGACCCGCCTGACCGGCGGTTTGACTTTGGCGACCGGGTTTCCGGTAGAGTAGAAGGGGAGGGCCGTTTGGCCCGACCGGCCGGTCGGGACCGTCGGCCGGCCACCCCAGGAGGAGAAACTGATGAAGACGATCGCCAAGCTCGGCCTCGCCCTCGTTCTCGTGGCGGGCCTCGTGGCCGTCGCAACCGCCGGCGACGAGACGACGCTCACCGGCAACGTCATGTGCGCGAAGTGCGCGCTCAAGAAGGCCGACGCCACCAAGTGCCAGGACGTACTGGTGGTGGAAGACGGCGGCAAGAGCACCGAGTACTACGTCGAGAAGAACCCCGTGGCCGAGAAGTTCGGGCACGTCTGCAAGAACGTCAAGGCGGCCGTGGTCACGGGCAAGGTGACGGAGAAGGACGGCAAGAAGTGGATCTCCGCCACCAAGATGGAAGAAAAGAAGAGCTAGAGCCGCGTTCTGGGGGGTGCAAGCACCCCCCAGAACTCGCTGTCGTCCCCCGCATGCTGGATGTCGGCACGCCTGTCGATCATGGCCGGCGGTCTTCGCCCAGCCGGGCGTAGATCGCGACCAGCCGGGCGACGGCCTCGTCGCGCTCGAACCGAGGCGGAAGCGTGACGCGGCGATTCACGGCATCGGCGAGGGCGCGGGCCAGCGCCTCGACGTCTCCCCATCGCACCAGGCCCGGCCCGGGGTGCCATTCCTCGACCCCCCCCGATTCCCAGGCCACGACGGGTACTCCGAAGCTGAGCGCCTCGAGCCCAACGAGGCCGAAGGGCTCCTGCCAGCGCGATGGAAGGAGGAGCGCCCGCGCACGGCGGTAGAGGCCTGACAGACGGTCCCGCTCGACCCAGCCCACGACCTCGAGCCCGGGACCGAGACGTTCCGCTCGCGCCGCGAGCTCCCCGCGCATCGGGCCCGTACCCGCCACGACGAGCGGCAGGTCGACGCCGGAGCGACGCCAGGCCTCGACCGCTTCCCGGACGCCCTTCGCCTCCACGACGCGGCCCACGAACAGCACGCAGGGAGGGCCGCTCGCCGTGGCGCCGGGATCGAGCCCGTGGACGAAGGGCGGGACGACGTGCACGCGCGGCGCCTCTACGCCGGCCGCCACCAGCTCCTGCCGCATGTAGCGCGACAGGACCGTGATCGGCAGCCGCCGCGCGGCGAGGAGGCGCCGCTCGGTGAGCGCGTGGACCTCCCGGAAGTAGGCCTGGTCGTCGAAGCAGGAGGAGCACACCTCGCGCGTCATCGGCCGCCGGCAGACCTCGCCGCCGAGCGTCCACTTCCCCCGCGTCGGGCAGAAGAACCGGTGGTCCTGCACGGTGAGCAGCGTGTCGGTGCGACGTGCCGCCCATTCGAGCACCACGGGGTTGACCACGTTGTGGACGTGGATCGCGTCGGGCGAGAAGCCGGTCACGAGATCGTCGAGGTCGACCGGCGACTCCGCCCGCGCCGCGAGGCCCGGCCGGACGTCGACCGGGCACGTGGGCCTCGCCTCGCCGTCGTCCTCGCCGACGACGAGGCGCACCTCGTGGTCCGCGGCGAGGCCTTCGAGGATGCCGAGCATCCAGGTGTAGGCCCCGCCCCGGTCGGTCAGCCGATCGGCCACGTGCAGGATCCGCATCAGGCTCTTCAGCATAGCTCCACGCAAAGGACCGGGGCGTGACGGGCGACACGCCGGCGTACAATCGGGGGTCGCCCTCGCCTCCTGGAGGTTTCGAATGACGACGCGGCTCGCCCTCCTCCTCTCGCTCCTCGCCGCCTCTCCGGCGGGCGCCCTCGCCGGCGACCGGCCGTGGACGAGCGACGACGTCCTCGGTCTGAAGGTCGTGAGCGACCCGCGGGTCTCGCCCGACGGGCAGCTTGTCGCCTACGTCGTCGAGTCGCTGAACGGCGGGCAAGGACGCCTATCAGACCGATGTCTGGCTCGTCCCCGGGCCGGGCGGCGAGGCTCGCCCGCTCGCCGCCTCGCCGGTGGGCGACGACCAGCCGCGCTGGTCTCCCGACGGGAAGTGGCTCGCGTTCCTTTCCGAGCGGCCGCGCCCGGGCGTGAAGGAGGACGACGCGGACGAGGCGAAGCGCCAGATCTGGCTCATCCGACCGGACGGAGGGGAGGCGGTCCCGCTCACCTCGGCTCCGGGCGCGGTCTCGGATTTCGAGTGGTCGGCGGACGGCAAGACGATCGCCTTCATCGCCCGCCAGCCGAAGAGCGACGAGCGGAAGCGGCGCGAGAAGGATAAGGACGACGCGTGGACGCCCTCCGAGCAGTACGTCTGGAACCGCCTGTGGGCGATCGACGTCGCCACCCGCCAGCCCCGTCAGCTCACGACCGGCGCCATCCACGTGACCGGCCTCAGCCTCTCGCCGGACGGCGGGACGATCGCCTTCGCCGGCCAGCCCACGCCCCTCATCCCCGACACCTTCCGCTCGGACATCTACACGATCCCGACCGCGGGCGGCGCCGCTACGCCCCTCGTGGCGCGAAAGGGCCTCGACGGCGCGCCGGCCTGGTCACCGGACGGCCAGTGGGTCGCCTTCGTCTCGCAGGGCGGGCGGGACGAGGAGTGGTACACGAACAACTACGCGACGGTAGTCCCCGCCGCGGGCGGCCCGCCGCGCGCCCTGACGGCCTCCCTCGACGAGTCGATCGGCGGGCTCTTCGGCGCGAAGCTCGTCTGGACGCCCGACAGCGCGGTCCGTGCTCTTCCCGGCCCAGAAGAGGACGGCCGCCCACCTCTACCGCGCCACGCTCGACGGGAAGGTCGAGGCGCTGACGAGCGGGCCCGAGGTGAACGGGGCGCCGTCCATCGACCGCAGCGGCGGCACGCTCGCCTTCCTGCGCGAGGACTCGGTCGCGCCGCGCGAGGTGTGGACGATGCGTCTGGCGCCGGCCGCCGCGGCGAAGGGGCGCGCCGCCCCGCCGATCCCGAAGCGGCTGACCGACACGAACCCGCGGGTCCCCGACCTCCTCTCCTTCCCCAAGGAGCTCGTGAGCTGGAAGGGCGCCGACGGCTGGGAGATGGAAGGGGTTCTCGTCTACCCGCGAGGCCACGTGAAGGGCACGCGCGTCCCCCTGGCCCTGAACGTGCACGGCGGCCCGGCGGGCACGCACTCGAACACGTTCACGCCCTCCCCGCGCCTCTGGGGCTGGCCCCTCTTCGCCCAGGCGGGCTACGCGATCTTCTTTCCGAACCCGCGGGGCAGCGGCGGCTACGGCGAGACGTTCCGCGCCGCCAACGTCCGCGACTGGGGGGTGAAGGACTACGAGGACCTGATGTCGGGCGTCGACGCTCTCGTCGAGCGCGGCATCGCCGACCCGGATCGCCTCGCCGTCAACGGCTGGTCCTACGGCGGCTTCATGACGTCGACCATCGTCACGAAGACCGACCGCTTCCAGTCGGCGATCGTGGGAGCCGCGGTGACGAACCTCGCCTCCTTCACGGGCACCGCGGACATCCCGGAGTTCGCGCGCTCCTACTTCCGCTCCTGGCCCTGGGAGGACCCGAGGGTGTACGTCGAGCGCTCGGCCCTCTTCCACGCCGGCAACGTGAAGACGCCGAGCCTCGTCGTCCACGGCGACCGGGACGAGCGCGTGCCGGTGTCACAGGGCTGGGAGTTCTATAACGCGCTGAAGGCGGTCGGGGTGCCGACCGATCTCCTGATCCTCCCGCGCCAGCCCCACGGCCCCCGCGAGCCGAAGCTGCTCCGCACGTGCCACGAGCGGTTCCTGCAGTGGACGGAGTCGCACGCGCGGAAGAGGTGAGCGCGTGGTGAGCGACGAGCACCCGGCCCCCGAGATCCTGGACTACTACGCCCTCGGCGGCGAGCGCGGCCGTCTCGAGGAGGCCTACTTCCCGCTCGAGCGGACTCGCACCCAGGAGCTCGTGCGGCGGCACCTGCCGCCCCCGCCCGGCGTCGTCCTCGACGTGGGGGGTGCGGCGGGCGCCTACGCCCTGTGGCTGGCCGAGGCGGGGTACGAGGTCCACCTCGTGGACCCCGTTCCGCTGCACGTCGAGCAGGCCGACGAGGCGTCGCGGGCCCGGGCCACGGGGCGGCTGGCGAGCGCTCGCGTGGGCGACGCACGCCGGCTCGACTTCGCCGAAGAGAGCGCCGACGCCGTCCTCCTGCTCGGCCCTCTCTACCACCTGACCGAGCGCGCGGACCGGCTCTGCGCCCTCGCGGAGGCCCGTCGCGTGCTGAAGCCGGGCGGCGTCGTCTTCGTCGCCGGCATCTCGCGCTTCGCCTCGCTCCTCGACGGCCTGCGCGGTTCCGTCTTCGACCACGACGGCTTCGCGCGCATCGTGGAGCGCGACCTCGCGGACGGCCAGCACCGGAACGAGACCGGGGTCGCCGACTTCTTCACGACGGCCTTCTTCCACCGCCCCGACGAGCTGGAGGTCGAGGTGCGCGAGGCCGGCTTCGCCCTCGCCGGCCTCTTCGCGGTGGAGGGCCCGGGGGCCTTCGTGCCGGACTTCGGGGCGCGCTGGGGGAACCCGGCGAGCCGCGAACGGCTGCTCGACCTCGTGCGGCGCGTCGAGCGCGAGCCCGCGCTCCTCGGCGCGAGCCCCCACCTCCTGGCCGTGGCGCGAAGGTGACGCTCCCCTCCGAGCTGCGGTACCGCCTCCTGCTCGAGCTCTCGCAGCGGATCAGCCGCACCCTCGACCTGCAGGTGGTGCTGGACGACCTTCTGCACGTGCTGCGCTCGGCCGTCGCCTACGACGCGGCGGGAGTGTTCGTCCTGAACCGGACGGTTCCGCTCGTCGGCCGGACGGACCCCAACCTGATCGCCGGGATGGTGCAGCACGGCTTCGACGACCCGCCGGTGGACGACCCGATGCTCCGATCCGGCAAGGGGATCGTCGGCCACGTCATCCACACCGGCGAGATCGTGAACGCGCCCGACGTCCGGCGCGACCCCCGGTACGTGGCCGGGCGCGCCGCCACCCGGTCCGAGCTCGCGGTGCCCATCGTGAGCGAGGCGGGGACGATCGGCTGCCTGAACGTCGAGAGCGACCGGCCCTCCTTCTTCACCGCCGCCGACGCGGACCTCCTCGAGTTCTTCGCGAGCGCGGCCGCGCTCTCGATCGCGAAGGCGCTCCTCCACCGCCAGGTGCTCGAGAAGCAGCGGATCGAGGACCAGCTCAAGATCGCGCGCGAGGTGCAGTCCGGTCTCCTGCCGGCCCGCCCGCCCGACCTGCCGGGATACGACATCGCCGCGGTCAACCTGCCCACGTGGGCGATCGGCGGTGACTACTACGACTACGTCCCGCTGGGCGGCGGGCGCCTCGGCGTCGTCGTGGCCGACGTGTCGGGCAAGGGCATTCCCGCCGCCCTCATCATGGCCACGTTCCGGGCGGCCCTGCGCACGGAGATGCGGCGCCAGGCGGACCTTCCCGCCGTGGCCGCCGAGCTCAACCGCGTGGTGCTCGAGTCCCGCGACGCGTCCCGCTTCGTCACCGCGGTGTGCGCCGTCCTCGACCCGCCGAGCGGCCGCCTCGACTACGTGAACTGCGGTCACAACCCCCCGCTCCTCCTGCGCGGCCACGGCGGCCACGAGACGCTGCGGAGGGGCGGGCCCGCCCTCGGGCTCTTGGCGGACCAGGGGTTCGAGGCGGGATCGGCCGTCCTCGATCCCGGCGACTGCCTCGTCCTCTATACCGACGGCGTCGTGGAGCCCGCCGACGCCCACGACGCCGAGTTCGGGGTTGCGGGGCTCGAGGGCGCCGTCCGCGGGGCGATGGGCCGGCCGGCCGCCGAGGCTCTTCGTGCCGTGATCGACGCCACCCGCGCCTTCTCGGGGCGGGAGTCGTACGACGACGACTTCACGCTCGTGGTCGTCCAGCGGGACGCGGCACCCCGGTGAGGCCGGCGCGAGGGCGGAACATCCCGCGTCTGTGCTACGTTCCTCGAAGGTGGTCGCCAGGAGGGACGAGTGCTGGACGCGGAGGACATCCTCAACGGGCTGGTGAGGGGCGCCCTGAGCGGCCGGGGGAAGTCGTGGCGGCGCGCCGGCCGCGCCGTGCGCGGCAGCGGGCTCGTCAACGCGCAGACGCTCCTGGCCGCCGCCGGCGTCGCGTGGGGCCTCTTCGAGACCTGGCAGAGCCAGCAGGGACAGGGCCAGGTGCCGCCGGCCGGGTCGACGCCGACGGGCTCGCCGCCCGGGTCCGGGCCGCTCGCGACGCCCCCGCCGCTTCCCGGCGCCGCGGCGGCGGCACCGCCCGCCGGAGAGGCGGGGCTGCCCGCGCCCGTGCTCCAGCTCATGCGTCTCATGATCTCGGCGGCCCGGGCCGACGGCGAGCTCGGCTCCCGCCGAGCGGGAGCGAATCCTCGCCGAGGCCCGGGAGGTCGGCGCCGAGGCGCTCGTCGGCGCGGGAGATCGACTCCCCGCGGCCGCTCGGCGAGATCGTGGCCGGCGTGACCGACCCGGCCTTCAAGGAGCAGCTCTACACCCTCGCCTTCGCCATCGTGCGCGCCGACGAGACGGTGACCGGCGGAGAGCGCATCTACCTCGCCCAGCTCGCGAACCGCCTCTCCCTCGACGCGGCCGCGGTCTCCCGCCTCGAGGCGGAAGCCGCCGCCCGCATCGACGCCGCCGGCTGCGGTGCGCGAGCCCATCGAGTGACCGCGCGCGGGACCTGAAAGGAGGAGACAAGGGATGTCCTCGACGCCCCAGTGGTACATGGCGATCGGCGGCCAGCAGGTCGGCCCCGTCGACGAGCAGGACGTCGTGAACGCGATCCGAAGCGGCAGCGCGGACGCCACGACGCTCGTCTTCGTCGCGGGCATGCCGGGCTGGACGCCTCTGCGCGACGTGCCGAAGTTCCAGCCGCACCTCCCCCGCCGCTCCGCCCCCGGCGGTTCCCGCGGCTCCGGCCTACGCGGCGCCCTCGATGCCGCGAGCGCACGAGATCGACTACCGGATCGAGGGCGAGGACCTGCAGTTCGTCGAGGTCGAGCTCGACCCGGGCGAGAGCGTCGTGGCCGAGGCCGGCGCGCTCATGTACATGACCGCCGGCGTCCAGATGGAGACGATCTTCGGCGACGGGAGCGGCCAGGGCCAGGCGAAGGGCCTCATGGGTGCGCTCCTCGGCGCGGGCAAGCGCATCCTCACCGGCGAGAGCCTCTTCATGACGGTGTTCACCGCGCAGGGCGGGTCGCGCGAGAAGGTCGCCTTCGCCGCGCCCTACCCCGGCCGGATCCTGGCCATGGACCTCCGAAGGCTCGGCGGCGAGCTCATCTGCCAGAAGGACTCGTTCCTCTGCGCCGCGAAGGGCATCTCGATCGGCATCGCCTTCCAGAAGAAGATCGGCGTGGGGCTCTTCGGCGGCGAGGGCTTCATCATGCAGCGCCTGCAGGGCGACGGCCTCACCTTCGTCCACGCGGGCGGCATGCTCACCGAGATGCAGCTCGCCCCCGGCGAGACGCTCCGCGTGGACACCGGCTGCCTGGTGGCCCTCCAGCCCTCGGTGAGCTACGACGTCCAGCTCGTGGGCGGAGTGAAGACCGCCCTCTTCGGCGGCGAGGGCCTCTTCTTCGCGACCCTCACCGGGCCCGGCCACGTGTGGCTGCAGTCGCTGCCGCTCAGCCGCATGGCCGACCGCATCGCCAAGGCGATCCCCGGCATCGGTCGCGGCCGCCGGGAGGAGGGCTCGGCCCTCGACGCTTTCGGGGTCGGCGGCATCCTGGGAGGCGACTGAGGCGGCTCGCTCCGGGACGGAGTGAAGCGATCCCGCCGTCAGGGCGCCGCCGCCGCGACGAGGTCGTCGCGGACGGCGAGCAGGCAGTCGCGGTGGAACCGGTCGGCCTCCGCCTCCGCGCCACGGCGGAACTCGGAGAGCGCGTCGCTCGTCATCCCCCCCAGCCACCGGAGGATCCACGTCTCGCGCACCCGGGCGCGGTAGTGGCCCACGAGCAGGGTCCCGCCGCCGGCGGCTTCCCGAGCGGCCCATTGGACTTCCGAGCCCGGCCCCTCGAACGGGTAACGGAGCGGCCCGTTGAGCAGCAGGCTCACGAGGAACGGCAGCTGCCAGTCGGGCTCCTCCTGGAAGCGGGCCGAGAGGCCTTTCTCGCCCGGCGTCCGCGTGAGCGCCACGTCCGCTGCGAGGCGTGCCGCTCCCACCTCGAAGCGGCCCATCCGGGTCGAGTAGTCGCACCTGGCGCGCAGTCGCGACGGGAGGCGGCGCGCGGCCGAACCCTCGAGGGGAACGAGGCTCCCGTCGCGGATGCGCAGGCGGACGGTCCACAGGTTGTCGGCGGCCTCGAGGGTCCACCAGGCGATGCCCTCGGGATCGGCGACCACGAGCGCCGTCCGGATCGGCCTCGCGTACTTCTCGAGGAAGGCGGCGTAGCGGGGGGCGAAGCCGCGGACACCGGCGGGGGTGAGCCGTACCGAGAGGCGCACCGACGTCGCGCCGTGCAGGTCCTCTCGCAGCTCCAGCGCCTCGAGGCGGAGGAGGAGCCCGACCTTCGCCGCGGCCCGCGGGAACGCCTCCGTGATTGCCGCGCGGGCGGCGGACTCGCTCGAGGCCTCGGCGGCGCGGAACGTGGCGTCGAGCGTCGCCGCGAGATCGGACGGCCGGACGCGGCCGACCGCCAGCTCCTCGTCGACCGTCCACTCGAAGCGCCCGCCGGCCACGCGCTGGAGTCGCACGCGGCCGCGGTACTGCCCCGGGGCCGAGGGCCAGGGCGCCTCCTCGCGCACGCCGACGCGGTAAGCACCCCCCGAGGCGTACCCGGCGAGCTCGACGGCCCGCCAGTCGTCGCCCCGCGTCGTCCACGCCGTCGCGTCGTCGAACGCCCTCGAGGGAACGAGCGCGGCGCCGGCCAGCTTCGGCCGCAGCGCGTCGAAGCCGGGTTCGCGCTCGATCGGCCCGAAGCGGTCGGCGAGCGCCTCCACCAGGGCTCGTGGCGCGTCCGCCCCGGCCGGGCCGCGGGCCATCTCGTGGGCCGCGGGACCGCAGGCGGGAGCGAGGGGCGACAGCACCACGGCGGCGAAGGCGATGGCGCGCACGGTCTCATGCTGCCACAGCCGGCAGCCGCGTTGACGATGCCGGTCCCGGCCGCATGGCGTCGTCCTCGTCACCGCCCGGGGCGGCCCGGTTCGGGGCCTACAGCAGCGTGCTCGCCAGCTCCGCGAGGTGGCTGCGCTCGCCCTTCACCAGGTTGACGTGGGCGAAGAGGTCCTGGTCCTTCATGCGGTCGATCAGGACCGTCAGCCCGTTCGACTGGCTGTCGAGGTAGGGCGTGTCGATCTGGTGGATGTCGCCGGTGAAGACCACCTTCGAGCCCTCGCCGGCCCGGGTGATGATCGTCTTGACCTCGTGCGGGGTCAGGTTCTGCGCCTCGTCCACGATGAAGAACACGTGGTCGAGCGAGCGGCCGCGGATGTAGGCGAGGGGGGCGATCTGGATCTTCTCGTGCTCGATCATCTCCGCGAGCGCCTTGTGCTCGCGGCTCTCCGGCGAGAGGCGGTGGCGGATGACCGAGATGTTGTCCCAGAGCGGCTGCATGTAGGGGTCGAGCTTGCTCTTCACGTCCCCGGGCAGGAAGCCGATGTCGCGGTTGCCGAGCGGCACCACCGGCCGGGCCAGGTAGATCTGGTGGTAGAGCCGGCGCTGCTCGAGGGCGGCGGCCAGGGCGAGGAGCGTCTTGCCGGTGCCGGCGCGGCCGGTCAGGGTGAGCAGCTGCACCTCGGGCCGCATCAGCGCGTCGAGGGCGAAGATCTGCTCGGCGTTGCGCGGCTCGACGCCGTAGGCCGTGCGCTTGGTGACACGCTCGAGCGTCCCCGCCGCGCGGTTGTGGTGAGCGAGCGCGCTCAGGCTGCCGTTGCGCATCACCAGGTACTGGTTCGGGCAGGAGCGCGCCCCGGTCCTGGAACTCGGCGAGGGGCACGGAGTGGGGCTCGTGGTGCAGCCGCGCGATCGACCTCGCCCGGAGAGGCCCTCCCAGCACGCGGTGCCCGAGTAGAGCCGGTCCACGTGGCGCACCTTGCCCGTCGTGTAGTCCTCGGCGAGGAGGCCCAGCGACTTCGCCTTGATGCGGAGGTTGACGTCCTTGCTGACGAGGATGACCTGCCGGTCCTTCCGCTTCTCGCGCAGCTCCTCGGCCAGGGCCAGGATGCGGTGGTCGGGCTTGCCGAGGGCGAAGGCCTGGCTCACCGCGGCTCGGCGTCGGCTCCCCCACCTCCACGTAGAGGCGTCCCCGGCCCTCGCCGAGCGGCAGCCCCTCGGTGAGCGGGCCGTCGCCCGCGAGCTCGTCCAGCTCGCGGATGAACTGGCGCGCCTCGAGGTTGATGAGGTCGTTACCGCGCTTGAAGCGGTCCAGCTCCTCCAGGACGACGATGGACAGCGCGACGTCGTGCTCCTGGAAGTTGTAGATGCAGGTGTGATCGAAGAGGACCACGTTGGTGTCGACCACGAAGAGCTTCTTCATCTTCCCTCGCGGGCCCTGGCACGGCGGGGCGGAGACGTCGACACCCCAGCCGGCCGGCCGAAGTTCGAAGCGTTCACGCGGAATCGGGGGGGATGAGCGGCGGTGGCTTGAGCTGACCGCGACGAGGCGGGTAATCCGCTCAAGGCAGAGCTAGCGTAACGCCTTCAGATCTCGGGATACAAGTGCCTTTTGGAGCGCACTTTTTTCGACCTGCCAGCTCGATCGCGACTCCGGAGGCTTCGGGTCGGCGGACCCTGCCGGCCTCGGCGAGGGATCAGCTAGAACACCTTCAGGTTGATGTACTTGCGGGGATGCGCCTGGAAGTCCGCGAGGAGCTTGTTCAGCTCCTGCGTGGCCTTGTTCAGGTTGGCCGTGGCCTCCGACGCGTTCTTGTAGAGCGTGTCGTCCGTGCTGAGCTTGCCGAGGGTCCCCTCGCCCCGGTCCATGCGCGCGAGGATCGACTCGACGGACTTCGACGAGCGGTCGAGGGTGCCGAGCGTCCCGTCGAGACGCTCCACCAGCTGGTCCACCCGCTTCACGGTGCGCTCGAGCTCGGGGCCGGTCGTCACCTTCTCCATGCCCTCCGCGGAGCGCTTCAGGCTGGCGGAGAGCGCCCGCAGCTCGCCCCGCTGCTCCTTCAGGATCGCCTGCAGGCTCTCCAGGGACTTCCGGGCGTCCGACGCGCCGCCCTGGAGGTCCTTCACCGTCTCGTCCGAGAGCAGGCCCTGGACCTTGACCGCCACCTTGTCCGCCTCGCCGGCGAGGGTGTCCATCTTGTCGAAGAGGCCGATGCCGCTCGCGCCGGGGAGCCGGTCGCCCCAGCCGATCGTCTCCGGCGGAGGTGCCGGGGATGACCTCCGCCACCATGCCGCCGAGGAGGCCGCTCGCCTTCACCTCGACCCGCGAGTCCTTCGGGATCTTGTACTCGCCCTCGATCTCGAGCCGGACGTCGACGTCCTTCTGCCCGATGCCGAAGCCGATGATGCGGCCGATGTTGACCCCGCGCATCTGCACGGGGTCGCCCTTGCGGATGCCCCCCGCGTTGGGGACGGTCGTGGTCACGATGTAGCGGCCCCGGAAGAGGGCGGCGTCGGTCATGACGGCGAGCAGGATGATCGTCGCGGCGATTCCCGCGACGACGAAGAGGCCCACCCACGCTTCCCGGTGCTTGCCGCGGGACGGGGGCGGCGGCGGCAGGGGCTTCTCGGTGCTCACGGCTCCTCCTCGGTCTCTTCTTCTTCCTTGTCCACCAGCTGCAGGGCGGCCTCCGCCGCGGCGCGGCGGTCGGCGAAGGCGCGGACCACGGGGTCGTCGCTCGCCCGGAACGCGGCGGGCGTCCCGACGAAGCGCAGCTTCCCGTGGGTGAGCAGGGCCACCCGGTCGGAGATCTCCAGGGCCTGCTCGATGTCGTGGGTGACCACGATGGACGTCACGTGGCGTGCGCTCGCGGATCTCCAGGATGAGGCGCGAGATCGCCGCGGTGTTGACGGGGTCGAGCCCGGTCACCGGCTCGTCGTAGAGCAGGATCTCGGGGCGGCCCACGATGGCGCGGGCGAGGCCCACCCGCTTCCTCATCCCGCCCGAGAGCTCCGACGGCAGCTTCTTGAGGATCTGGGCGGGGTCGAGGTTCACGTCCTCGAGCGCGTCGCAGACCTTGCCCAGCACCTCGGGGGAGCGCGCCCGCCTCGCCTCCGCGTCGGGCAGGCCGGTGACCACGTTCTCGAAGACGTTCATCGAGTCGAAGAGGGCCGCGTACTGGAAGACGTAGCCCACCTTGCGCCGGATCCGCTGCAGGGTGCCGCCGTCCGAGTTGTACACGGACTGCCCGTCGATCCGGACGTCCCCGCGGTCGGGCACGAGCAGACCGTTCGTGGTCTTGAGCAGGACGCTCTTGCCGGTGCCGGAGGGCCCCACGATCGAGAGGGTCTCGCGGGTCTCGACGGTGAGGCTCACCCCGCTCAGGACCGGCACGTCGAACGCTTTGTAGACGTCGATGTACTCGATCACGTCAGTTCAGGAAGAGCGGCGGGAAGGTGGCGTCCAGGACGAGGACGGTGATGATCATGAACACGACGGCGGAGGTGGTGGCCCGGCCCACTCCCTCCGCCCCTCCCCGGGTGCCGAAGCCCATGTGCACCGAGATGAGCGGGATGATGAAGCCGAAGACGAACCCCTTGGTGATCGAGTAGAGGAGGTCCCAGCTGTGCCAGAAGAGCCGCGCCCCGAAGAGGAAGGACTCGGGGCCGAGCCCGATCGAGAAGCGCGCCGCGACGAGGCCGGCGAAGACCCCGATGAAGTCGGCGAGCCCCACGAGGAGCGGCATGGCGATGGTGCCGGCGATGATCCGGGGGGCGGCGAGCACCGAGACGGGGTCCCGGCCGAGCGAGTGCAGCGCGTCGATCTGCTCCGACACCTTCATGGTCCCGAGCTCGGCGGTGATGCGCGCGCCCACCCGCCCGATGAGGACGAAGGAGGTCATGACGGGGCCGAGCTCCAGGATGACGCTGGAGGTGACGACGCTGCCGAGGACGTAGAGGGGGATCGAGCTCGTGAACTGGTAGCCCCCCTGCTGCGAGGTCACGACCCCGGAGAGGATCGCGGTCACGGCGACGAGCGGGATGCTGCCGACGCCGATCGACTGGAGCTGGATGAGGACGTCGCGGAGCGCCACCCGGCCGGTCAGGGTCGCCACCGCGACCCGCCAGGTGAGCAGGGTCATCTCGCCGGCGTGGCGGGCGACGGTCTCGGCGGTCCGCCCGATGCGGGCGAGCAGTCCGAGCACGGTGCGGCGGGCCAGGGTCTTCATGGGACGTTCTTCAGGGGCGGGCGGGCGGCTCGCCACACAAACGATCTCCCATCTTACGTCACCCGCGGCCTGCGGTAGAATCCCGCCAGCCGCCATGCCGACCGAGCGTCGCAAGAACCCGCGCCTCGGCCTCGCCATCCCCCTGCGGGTGCAGGGGTTCCTCGCCGACGGCACGACGTGGGAGGAGATCACCACCACCGTGGACGTGTCCTCGGGCGGGGCCTGCTTCCCCCTGAGCCACGAGGCCGAGCTCGGCCAGGTCCTGCTGCTCTCGCTCGCCCTGCCCAAGAGGCTCCGGCAGTACGACCTCAACGACGCGAGCTACCGCGTCTACACGCTGGTGCGCGGGGTGCGCCGGCGGGCCGACCAGCCGCGCGTCGGAGTCATGTTCTTCGGCAAGTATCCGCCGCGCGGCTTCGACGAGCGCCCGGCGGCGCGCTACCTCCTCCCCTCGGACTCGATCGTCAACGCTCCCGCGCCCGCAAGGCCTGCGCGCGGGCGACACGCCCTTCGCCGGGACCCCGGCGGCGAGCGGCGTCGCGGCCGGCTCCGACTCGTCCGACAGCGACATCCCCTCGCTCGACACGCTCGTCGGCGCCCCGACCGACTCGCCCCCGGATGTCGGCCTGCCATCCGGAGGGGGGTCCCACCGCCCGCTCCACGCCCCGCTGCCGGACGACTCGGCCGCCCCGCCCTCACCGCTCCGTCCACGATCCCGAAGGGCCGCGCCGGCGTGCCGCCGGCCCCGGTGCCGGGCGCCCCGACCCCGGAGTTCCAGCCCTCGCACGAGGTGCCGCAGGACCGCCGCGGCGCCCCGCGCGTGGAGCTCTTCGTCAACTTCACGATCCAGCTCGTGGACGAGTGGGGCGCGGTGCTGCAGGAGGAGCTGACGGTGGCCGACAACGTCTCGAGGGGCGGCGCGCGGGTCATGACCTCGCTCGGCTTCCAGGTCGGCGACATCCTCCTGCTGCAGGAGGCGGGGGGCGGGTTCGCGACGCGGGCCGAGGTGCGCGGCATCACGAAGGTGCAGCCGACGGTGGACCGCCTGCACCTGCGCTTCCTCGACCGCCAGGCCCCGGACCGCCTGCTGCGCCCGTAGACCTCCGAGCGACCTCCGTCACTCCGGGTCGCGAGGGATCTGTCCGTTTCCGAGCCCTCGTCTAGATCCCGTCGTCCCTCCTCAAGGTCCCGCCCTCCCCAGCCGTACCCGCCCGGCGGCGAGCAGCAGTCGCAGCAGCCGGAAGCGGTTCCCCCGGAAGGGCTCGAGCAGCTGCAGCATGCGCACGTCGTCGGCGCCCGGCTCGCCGGCGAGGGCCCAGCCGATCTCGTGCGGCAGGTGCAGGTCGCCCACCGGCACCGCGTCGGCGTCGCCGAGCACGAACCCCATCGTGATCTCGACCGTCCAGGGACCGCAGCCGGGGACCGCGGCGAGGGCCCTCCGGGCGGCGGCGCGATCGAGGTCGAAGGCCGAGTCGACGAGCCGCGCCGCGCGAGCGGCGGCGCGCAGGGTGCGGGCACGCTGGCCGTCGACGCCGGCCCGGCGCATGTCGCCGTCGGCGAGGCGCCGCCAGTCGGAGGGAGCGAGGGAGAGCTGGAGGCCGGGCGGCCCCGGTGCTCCGGCTCCGAGGGCCTGCACGAAGCGGCGGTGGGCCCGAGCGGCGTCGCGAAAGGTCACCCGTTGCTGCAGCACGTACTCCGTGAGCCCGTCGAAGACCCAGGGGCTGCGCGGGAGACGAATTCCCCTGCCCCGCCGGGCGAGTGTCGCGATCGGGCCCGGCAGCCCCTCGAATCGGGACGGGTCGTCCCGCAGGCCCGCGAGCGCGTCGGCGTGCCCGAGCGCCCAGTCGGCCCCGGCGCCCCAGGCGCGCGCGACGACGCCGGCCTTCACCCGGGCGAGCTGCAGCGTGACGGGGCCGTCGGGCGTGCGAGCCGCCTTCCACAGCTGCCCCGGATCCCGACGGCACGTGGGGTCGTACCGGCCGAACGGCACGAAGCGCAGCGACTCGTCGAAGTCGTACGGCCCCTCGACGCCGAGAAACCGCTCGCCGTCCGGGGACGGGCGGGGGCTCACGTCTATATCATCGCTTCCCGGCGCACCGTCTCGCGGTGCGAGCGGTAGAAGGCAACGAGCCGCGGCATGTAGTCGGCGAGGCGCGGGCATTCGATGCCCAGCGCGCCGAGGTCCTTCGTCGCCTGGGCCGTGTCGTGCCGGACGGGGTCGTCGAAGTAGTCGAGGGCCTGGAGCGGCATGCCGAAGAAGCGCTGCACCGGCTTCGGAGTGAAGAAGGCCTTGGCGACCGCCATCGGCACGGGCACGTACGCGAAGCTCTTGCCGATCGCCTCCGCGAACATCTCCGCGATCTCGCCCGGCGAGTGCGGCTGCGGGTCGCAGAGGTGGTAGGTCCTCCCGAGGCTACTCCGGCACGGCGGAGAGCGCCGCCATCGACTCCACGACGAAGTCCACGGGCACCACGTTCACGGTGCCGAAGCCGAGGCCGATGCGGAAGAAGACCCCGGGCGAGGGCATCTTCTCCATGACACGGAGGACGAAGTACGGGCCGTCGAACTTCGCCGTCTCGCCCGTCCTCGAGTCCCCCACCACGACGCCGGGCCGGTAGATCGTGCTGCGGCAGCTTCGAGCGGACGACCTCCACCTCGGCCTGGAACTTCGTCTCCTCGTAGTGGTTCTTGAAGCCCTGGCCCACGTCGAGGTCCGTCTCGCGGAAGGTCCCCCGGGCGGCCCCCGAGACGTAGGCGGTCGAGACGTACTGCAGCCGCTCGAAGCGCGGGGCGTGGCCCACGAAATCGAGGACGTTCTTCGTCCCTTCCACGTTGATGCGGCGCCCCACGTCCCGGGCGACCGCGAGGTCGTACACCGCGGCGAGGTGCCAGGCTTGCCTCAGGGAACGGCGCAGCTCCTTCGCCCGCTTTGCCTCGATGCCCAGTCCCTGGACGGTGATGTCGCCCGTCACGAGGCCGATGCGACCCCTCGCGTGCGGGTGCTTCCCCTCGAGCGCCGACACCGCGTCCCGCGCGGCGTCCAGGAACTTCTCCTGGACGAGGCACTCGAG
The DNA here is from genome assembly GCA_963697835.1 of uncultured Acidobacteriota bacterium. Taxonomy (GTDB): domain Bacteria; phylum Acidobacteriota; class Vicinamibacteria; order Fen-336; family Fen-336; genus DATBSL01. The sequence continues at coordinate 910,696 of CAVOPG010000008.1, forward strand.
CCGCGCCTCCGGCTGGAGCTCGAGGATGCGGGGCAGGAGCCTCATCCCGATGAATCCCGGGAACCCCGTGAACAGGATCGTCGGGGCCTCCGGCTCGTCCTTCTTCATGGTCAACCTCTCGCCGCCGGACAGCAGTCCGGCGGGCAGACGTCCGGGGCCGGCCCGCGCGTGCCGAGGTGCAGGCGCAGCGGCGCGTCGGACAGTCGCTCCTCCACGAGCTCGCGGACCATGCGCACGAAGCGCGGGTGGGTGCCCACCGTCGCCGCGCGCACCATGTTGAGCCCGAGCTCGATCGCCCGGCTCTTCGCCTCGAGGTCGAGGTCGTAGAGCACTTCCATGTGGTCCGACGTGAAGCCGATCGGCGCCACCACCACGTCCTTCACTCCCTCGGCGGCGAGGGCGCGGAGGTGGTCCACGATGTCGGGGTCGAGCCACGGCTGGCTCGGCGGCCCGCTGCGGCTCTGGTAGACGAGGCTCCACTGCGGCCGGCCGAGCGGAAAGGCCACGAGCGCCGCGGTCTCCCGCAGCTCGGCCTCGTACGCGCACGTGGCGGCGAGGGCACGCGGGATGCTGTGGGCGGTGAACACCAGACGGGCCGCGGACCGTCTCGCCTCCGGGACCCTGTCGAAGGCCACCGCCACGTGCTCCACGAGCGGCTCGACGAAGCCGGGGTGGTTGTAGAAGAGGCGGAGCTTGTCCACCTCCGGTGCGCGCTCGCCGACCTCCGCGCGCGCCCGTGCGATGTCGTTCAGGTACTGCCGGCAGCCCGATTGCGAGCCGTAGGCCGAGGTGACGAAGGCGAGCGCGCGGCGCACGCCGTCGTCGGCCATGCGCCGCAGCGTCTCGGCCAGCATCGGGCGCCAGTGGCGGTTGCCCCAGTAGACCGGCAGGCGCAGGCCGTGACGGTCGAGCTCCTCGCCCACCGCGGCGACGAGGGCGCGGCACTGTGCGTTCATGGGGGCTGACGCCGCCGAAGTGCTCGTAGTGCGCGGCGACCTCCTGCAGGCGCTCTTTCGGGACGTCCCGCCCGCGGAGCACGTTCTCGAGGAAGGGCAGCACTTCGTCCCTGCCCTCGGGGCCTCCGAAGGAGACCACGAGCAGGGCGTCCTAGCCGGCCCGCCATGGCGTCCATCCTACTCCAGCCGGAACGCCCCGGTCGGCCGGGCCGACGTCTACGTCTCGCGCTTGCCGTGCCGGAGGGACTTGTGGATCGCCTTCCAGCGGCCCCTCTCCTCCCGGCGCTTCAGGGGGTCCTCGCGGATCTCCTGGGCGCGCAGCTCGGCCTGGAGCTTCAGGAAGCTGTCCAGGCGAGCGGAGTCGAGCCGGCCCGTCCTCGACCGCGGCGCGGACGGCGCAGCCGGGCTCGCTTCCGTGGCGGCAGTCCGTGAACCGGCAGGCGAGGGACGAGCTCGTGCACGTCACCGAACGCCGCCTCGAGGCCGGCCCCGTCCGACCAGAGCTGGAGCTCGCGCAGCCCCGGCGTGTCCAGGAGGAGGGCGCCCCCGGGCAGGACGATGAGCTCGCGGTGGGTCGTCGTGTGCCGGCCGCGCTGGTCGGCCGCGCGCACCTCGCGCGTCTTCTGCTTCTCGCGGCCGAGGAGACGGTTGACGAGAGTGGACTTGCCGACGCCGGAGGAGCCCAGGAGCGCCACGGTGTGGCCCGGGACGAGCCAGGGGACGAGAGCCTCCAGCCCCTCGCCCGGCTTCGCCGCGATCACGCGGACCGGGCACGCCCGGGGCGACGGCCTCGATCTCGGCGCGGCGGCCGTCGGGGTCGTCGCAGACGTCGGCCTTGTTGAGCAGCACGACGGGCAGGGCCCCGCTCTCCCAGGCGAGGACGAGCGCGCGCTCGAGCCGCCGCGGGTTGAAGTCGCCGTCGAGGCCCATCACGAGGAAGACCGTGTCCACGTTGGCGGCCAGCACCTGGGCGACGGTCCTGTCTCCCGGCCGCCCGCCGGAGGAAGGCGGTCCGCCGGGGCAGGACAGCCTGGACGACCGCGCGGTGGCCGCCGCCCCGCGCCGGCGCAGGGCCACCCAGTCGCCGACGGCCGGCCGGTCCTCGGGCCCGCGGGCCTGGTGCCGCAGGCTGCCGGCGACCTCCGCGAGCGCCTCGCCGTCCTCCGTGCGCACGCGCAGCAGGCGCGCGTGGCCGACGACGACGCGGCCCGGCACGAGGCCCTGGGCGGCGAACGGGGCGAACGACTCCGCGACAGCGCCGACGAAGCCGAGTTCCCGGAGTCCCGGCCCCGACAAGCGATCAGCCGCGCCGCTTCTGGAAATCGCCCATGAAGCCGGCGAGCGCCGGCGACCGACTCGATCGGGCAGGCGTTGTAGATCGACGCGCGCAGCCCGCCGACCGAGCGGTGGCCCTTCAGGCCGTCGAGGCTTTCGCGCCTGGGCTTCCTTCAGGAAGGCCTTCTCCAGCTCCTCCGAGGGCAGGCGGAAGGTGACGTTCATCCTCGAGCGGCTCGCCGGCTGGGCGTGGCCCGCGGTAGAACCCGCCGCTGCCGTCGATCGCCTCGTAGAGGAGCGCGGCCTTCGCCTCGTTGCGCTTGCCGACCTCGGCCAGCCCGCCGAGGGCCTTCAGCCACTCCAGGACCAGGCCCACGACGTAGATCGCGAAGGTGGGGGGCGTGTTGTAGAGCGAGCGGTTCTCGGCCAGGAGGCGGTAGTCGAGCATGGCCGGCAGGCCGCCGGGTGTCCGCTCGAGCAGCTCCCGGCGCAGCACGACCAGCGTGACGCCCGCGGGGCCGAGGTTCTTCTGGGCGCCCGCGTACACGAGGCCGTAGCGCCCGACGTCGATCGGGCCGGCTGAGCGCGTCGGAGGAAGCGTCGCACACGAGGGGCACGCCGGGCGGCGGCTCGGGAGCGGTCGTCCACTGCGTGCCGTAGATCGTGTTGTTCGAGGTGAAGTGCAGGTAGGCCGCCCCGGCGATCGAGGTCCAGCTCCTCCTGGGCCGGGACCCGATCGAACGAGCTCGCCTCGGTCGAGCCCGCGACCCGGGCGCGACCCGACTTCTGGGCCTCCTTGAGGGCAGCCTTCGACCAGTGTCCGGACATCACGTAGTCGGCCGAGGCACCCGCCGCACGGAGGTTGGCGGGCACCATCGCGAACTGGAGCGAGGCCCCGCCCTGGAGGAAGAGGACGGCGTGGTCGGAGCCGAGCCCGAGCAGGGCTCGCAGGTCCGCCTCGGCCCTCTGGATGATGCCCTCGAAGGCCGCCGAGCGGTGGCTCATCTCCAGGACCGACATGCCGGTGCCGGCGTAGTCGAGAAGCTCCGCCTGGACCCGCTCGAGGACGGGGACGGGCAGGACGGCCGGGCCCGCCCCGAAGTTGTGGACGCGCGTCGCGAGGTTCGTCGTCATGATCCGCCAATGCTACCCCGCTTTTTCGTCCACCTTCCGTGAAACCTTTTGACCGGGGCGAGCGTCTTCTCCTGCAAAGACAGGGGGCGACCGCGGCTCGGCCGGGTCCTGTCATACGGGGGGTTTTCGATGGAACGAGTACCGCGCGGCGGGGTCGAGGCCGACCCTCAAGGATCTGGTCGAGGCCTACGAGCGGCGACGTCATCGAGGACGCCCTCCGCGCCACGAGCGGCAACCAGCGGCGGGCCGCCCGGGCGCTCGGCGTCCTGCCCACCACCCTGCACGAGAAGATGAAGCGGCTCGGCCTGCTGCACCGCGCCGGGATGCCCGCGCCGGCCGAGGCGATGGCACTCGCCGGCTGAGCCTCACCCCTCCAGAGGCGCCGCCCCGGGGAACCGCCCCGGGGCGGCAGCCTCGCTGAGGCTGCGTCAGTAGCACCAGCAATCGTCCCAGTAGTCATCCTCGTAGTAGTTGCCGTTCACCGCAACCAGCACGGCGATGCCGGCGAGGAGCAGCAGCACTCCCAGCAGCACGAGAGCGCCGTCGCCGCCTCCGTGACCGGCCGCGACGTCCTTCACCTGCCCTGCCCTCGCGGACAGGTCGGCGAGCTCGCGGTCGGTGAGGTGCGGCACCGCCGCGCGCAAGCGGTCGGGATCGGCGCCCATCGCGCGTGCCTTCTGGCGCGCCTCGGGCGTCCCGAGAGCCTCCTGGAACAGCTTCACCCGCTCGTCCCGCGTCTTCGCGCGCTCGAGGAGGCGGCGCGCGACCTCGGTCCTGGTCCACGATGTGCCCGCCCGAGACGGGCGGGCGCCGCGGGAGACCGCCGCGGGTACGGCAAACCTGGGCCACGCCGACGCTCAGCCAGACGGCGAGCGCGCGGCCCCACGTCGTGCGTGCGAACACGGCATTCCTGCCTGGCGCGCTGGGCATTGGCCGCTCGCCCCGAGCGGTTCCGGCGCGACCGACGGCCCGAGGGTGCAAGCGACGAGCCACGCGCCCGCGCTGGTTCGCAACGACCTTGCAGGGCAATGCGCAGAAGAGAGCGTGGCGGCCCGCGTACGGTGCCCGCGATGCGATGCAGGCTCGCCGAGTGTGCTCTCGGACGACGGACAGTTCCGGCCCGCCCGCCGTCGCGGGTGCGCTAAGATCGCGCCATGCGGAACTTCGGCGCGATCCTGCTCGTCCTCGGCATCCTGGGGTTCTTCTACGCCTCCTCGCGGCTCGGCGAGGCGGAGCCGCTTCCCGAGGGGACTGAGCGTCAGCGAGGGGTTGCACTACCCGGCGGGCCGCTGGGACATGGCGCGCTACGGCTGCATCGGCGTCGCCGCCTTCGGCCTGCTGATGGCGATGTTCCCGAAGGGGCGCTGAGCCCCCGTGCGCCGCGTCTGCGTCTTCTGCGGCTCGAGCCCGGGCCGCGACCCGCGCTACGCCGACGCGGCCGCCGCCCTCGCCCGGGAGCTCGTCTCGCGCGGGATCGGCGTCGTCTTCGGCGGCGGCTCGATCGGCCTCATGGGCGTCCTCGCCGACCACGCGCTCGCCGCGGCGGCAGCGTGACCGGCGTGATTCCCCACGGCCTCGCCGCTCGGGAGCTCGCCCACCGCGGCGTCGCCGACATGCGCGTCGTCCCCACCATGCACGCCCGCAAGGCCCTCATGGCCGAGCTGGCCGACGGCTTCGTCGCGCTCCCCGGCGGCATCGGCACCCTCGACGAGCTCTTCGAGATCGTCACCTGGGGCCAGCTCGGCATCCACCGCAAGCCCATCGGCGTCCTGAACGTGGCCGGCTACTACGACCCCCTCGTGGCGCTTCTCGACCACGCCGTCGCCGGGGGCTTCGTCTCCGGCGGCGAACCGCGGCCTGATGCTCGTGGACGAGGAGCCGGCGGCGCCTGCTCGACCGCATGGCGGCCCACGAGCCCCCGCCGGCGCCGGCCTGGGTCACGCCGGAGGAGGCCTAGCGCTGCTCGGAGGCCGCGGCGTCGGCCCCAGCCGCTCCGGCGTGCTCGGTGGCCGCCGCGTGCGCCGTCATCTCCGGCGGCAGTCGGCGCAGCGGGACCACGATCGGTCCCTCGTCCCGGCGGCGTGCGGCGGATCGGGATGGTGTAGCTGCGCCCGGCCCGCAGGCGCGAGGTCCGGAGCCCGTTCGCGGCGCGGATCGCGGAGACGCTCGTCCCGTAGCGCCGCGCCAGCGACCCGAGCGTCTCGCCCGGGCGCACGCGGTGCTTCACCGTGGGCGGCGGGGCCGCGCCCGTCTCGACGAGCACCGGGTAGACGATCCGTCCGCGCTCCTGCGCCCGCGGGTTGTAGAAGCGGACGTGCATGTGGTCCTTGTGCCGGCGCTCGTGCTGGATGATGCCCTTCTCGCTCGTGCGGCCGAAGACGTCGTCCAGCCAGCCGCGGTCCTCGCCCTCGGCGACGGCGTGGGCGTACAGCACCGAGATGAGCGAGCGGTCGACGAAGATCCGATCGACGTCCGTCTCGGTGACGAGCGCCCGGACGAGGGCCCACGTGCGCGGCAGGTCGAGGTCCTTCTTCCGCGCGGGCCAGGAACGAGCCCACGTCGCCGCGGCGGTAGTAGAAGCCGACGTCCGCGTCGCGGCCCGCCTGGTGCGAGCGGTGCCGGTTGAGGCGCCCGCCCCTGGGGTGGCTGAGGTCGCCGATCACGAGGCGAGGCGAGCCGGGGTAGCGCGCCTCCACCGCCTCGATCGCGGTGACGATGAACGCGATCGTCTCGTCCGTCCCCCACGACTCGCTCGGGTCGCGGACCGTCCAGAACGGCCCCTCGGGAAACGGCACCGGGTTGAGGAGGAGGCCGGCGTCCGGCGTACCGATCGAGAGCGGGCCCGAGAGCCTCCGGATCACGCTGGGCGGTGACGAGCAGCGCCTCCGTTTCGGGAGGTATGTTCCCGGCCCTGCCGGTCCCACCCGCGCCGGCTGGCGCTTCGCCGGGACCGGGCAGGCCGGCGGCGGGCACGCCGGCCGCGGGCAGGCCGGCGGCGACCGACGCGGCCGACGGCGTGTCGAGGCCGTCCGCGGCGAGCGCAGGCAGGCCAACGGCCGCACAGCGCCACCAGAAGTGAGGCCGCACGAATCCCGGGCGTCGGTTCTGTCTGTCTCATCGTCTGCCGCCCCGCCTGGGCCTCAGGCACGCCGGCGACCCGGGTTGGGTACGAACCGCCCCGATTCTGCCAGAAACCAGGGCGATCCGTGCAAGAAACAACGAAGAAGGAGTGACATTCCTCACTCGGCGGTACGGCGGCTCGCGAGGCCGGACTTCAGCGCTTGACCACGCGCAGGAGGTCGCTCCAGTCGTCCGTCCAGGCGACCACGCCCGCGTGCGGCAGCCGGGGCAGCGTCGCCGCGCTGACGACCTCGTCGTCGAGGAGGGCCCGGTCGCGGGCCACCAGCATCCAGTCGGACGACCAGAGGATGCCCTTCTCGACGGAGGGAACGTGCTCCGCGTGCAGGGAGAGTGCGTCGGCGGCTCCCCGCACGACGGGCTTCAGGTCCAGGTAGCGGTTCGTGACGTGCACGGCGAGGACGCCCCCCTCGGCGAGGTGCCGCAGGTAGACGGCGAAGGCCTCGCGCGTCAGCAGGTGGGTCGGGATCGCGTCGCTGCTGAAGGCGTCGACCACCAGCACGTCGTAGCCCTGCGGCGTCTCCCGCTCGAGCGCCAGCCGGCCGTCGCCGAGGGCGACGCTCACCTCGCCCCGCGCGTCGCGCAGGTAGGTGAAGACGGGCCGCTCGCCCTCGGAGAGGCGGGCCACCTCCGGGTCGAGCTCGTAGAAGCGGACGACGTCGCCGGCGACGGCTCCACGCCGCGAGCGTCCCCACGCCGAGGCCGATCGACACCGACCCGCATCGGCCGGCCGGCGAGCCGCTTCGGGTGGCGGCGGATCGCGAGCCCCACGCCGCTCGACGGGCCGAAGTAGGTGGTGAGCTCGCCGCGACGCGCGGGCGGCGGTGAGCTGCGTGCCGTGGCATGATCCGGCCGTGGAGCAGCTTCACGTGCTCGTCCGGCCAGCCCGGCTCCTCGCGCACGACGCGCAGGACGCCGTAGAAGCCGCGGGAGGCGCGCTCGACGCCGCGGCCTTGCGCCGCGACGTCGACGGCCAGGCGCCACGCGCGAGGGCGACGACGGCGACGGCCGCGGCGACCCGCCGCTGCCGCGCACCGCCGCCGGCTCCGGCGCCGGGCCGCGCCGGCTGCCGCCAGGACCACGGCCGGTCCCGCCAGGATCCCGAGGTGCAGCTCCCAGTAGCCGCGGAAGACGAGCGGCGCCACGACCGCGTTCAGCAGGCCGCCGAGCGCGCCGCCGGCCGCGATCGCGAGGTAGTAGCCGGTGAGGCGGGCCGGCTCCGGGCGCCTCCGCGCCAGCTCGCCGTGGCCCGCCATCCCGTAGACGAAGAGGACCGCGGACCAGAGCGCCAGGCGCGACGTGGACGCCCAGCACCAGCCCGCCGTGCAGGCCGACCAGGGCGAGGCCCGCGGCCACCGCCAGCGCGACTCGCCACGCCGACGCGGCCGGCGTCCGGCCAGGCGAAGGAGAGGATGAACGTCAGCAGGTAGAGCGCGAGCGGCAGCATCCACAGGAACGGGACGGCCGCCACCTCCTGCGTCAGGTGGCTCGTCACCGCCGCCAGCATCACCGACGGGAAGAAAGCGAGGGCCAGCCAGAGCGTCGCGGCCATCCCGGGTACGACCTGCGGAACGCCGGTCGCCCCGAGCGGAGCCACGTCATCCCGGCGAGCTCGTCGGCCCGGCGAGGAGGGATCCGCCGAGCCGCCGGCGGACCCCTCGTCGCATCGACTGGCCGGGCTCCTCGGGGTGACATGCCCCGCCGCCACCGCGCACCACGCGACGCCCGCCGCGTAGGCCGCGAACGCCGCCGACCAGAGCCAGCCCTGCGTCCTGACGGAGGTCATCGGCTCGACGACGAGCGGGTAGCCCACGAGCCCGAGCGAGCGAGCCGGCGTTCGAGAGCGCGAACAGCCGGAAGGGCGACGATCCGGGCCGCAGCCGCGCGAACCAGGCCTGCAGCAGCGGGCTCGTGGCGGCGAGCGCGACGAACGGCAGGCCGATCGTCGAGGCCAGCAGGCCGAGGATCGACGAGGATCGGCGCCTCGGGCGCCGCCGGCTTCGCGCCGCTCGCCCGGCGTGATCGGCGACGGCCAGGCGAACGGCCCGCCAGGCCAGGAGCGCGAGCGCCGCGGCGAGCAGCAGCAGGTGCGCGTCGCGCTGCCGGCGCGGCGAGACAGCCGAGCGGCGAGGAGGTGCGCCCACGCGTAGCCGGCGAGGAGCGCCGCCTGGAAGAAGAGGAGGCAGGTCGTCCACACCGCCGAGGTGCCGCCGAACCACGGGAGGAGCTGCTTGCCGAGCACGAGCTGCACCTCGAAGAGCAGGAACGCGCCCAGACCGACGACCCCCGCGAACACGCGGTAAGCTTATTCGCTTTCATGCCGCGCCCCCCGATCGTCCGCCTCGACCGCGTCAGCAAGGACTACCGCGAGGGCGAGGAGTCCCGCCACGTGCTGCGCGAGACGAGCGCGGAGCTTCGCCGAGGGCGAGCTCGTCGCGATCCGCGGCCGCAGCGGCAGCGGCAAGAGCACGCTCCTCAACCTCGTCGCCGGCATCGACCTCCCCACCGCGGGCGAGGTCTGGGTGGCGGGGACGTGCCTGAGCCGCCTCTCCCCCTCCGGACCGCACCCTCTTCCGCCGCGACCACCTCGGCTTCGTCTTCCAGTTCTTCAACCTCATCCCGACCCTGACCGTGCTCGAGAACGTGCAGCTCCCGGCCGAGCTCGGCGGGCGCACGCCGGCGGACGCGGCGGCGAGGGCCCGCGCGCCTCCTCGCCGAGGTCGGCCTCGAGGGCCGCGAGGGCACCTTCCCCGACCGCCTCTCCGGCGGCGAGCAGCAGCGGGTGGCCATCGCGCGCGCCCTCGTGCAGGACCCGCGCCTGCTGCTCGCCGACGAGCCCACCGGCAACCTCGACGACGCGACCGGCCAGTCGGTGATGGCGCTCCTCGACCGCGTCACGCGCCAGGCCGGGCGCAGCCTCGTGCTCGTCACCCACAGCCCGCAGGTCGCGGCGATGGCCGACCGCGTGTTCACGATCGAGGACGGCCACGTCGTGCCGCTCGAGCGCCCGATCGCCTGAGACCCGCGTGACCCGCACCCTGCTGCTCACCGGCCTGCGCGACCTCGTGCGCCGGCCGCTCCACACCGGCCTCATGGTCCTCGGGCGTGGCGCTCGGCGTGGCGGTCGTGATCGCCATCGACCTCGCGAACACGAGCGCGAGGCGGGGCTTCGTGCGCTCGCACCGAGGCGGTGACGGGCCGGGCCACGCACCAGGTGCTCGGCGGCCCGTCGGGCCTGCCGCAGGACGTCTTCCGCCGGATCCGCGTCGAGGCCGGCCTGCGGGCGAGCGACGCCCGTCGTCGAGGGCTACGCGACCGCCCTCGACCTCGACCGCCAGCCGCTGCACGTCCTCGGCGTCGACCCGCTCTCCGACGCGCCCTTCCGCGACCACCTCGGCGGCGGCTCGCTGGCCGAGCCCGGCTTCGCGCGCCTCTTCGTCGACCCGAGGGCGGCCGTCATCGGCTCCGGCCCTCGCCGCGCGCTACGGCCTCGCCCTCGGCAGCCCCCTGCGCCTGCAGGTCCAGGACCGGATCGAGACGCTGGAGGTGGCCGGGATCGCGCACGCCGCCACGCGCCGAGGAGGCGGCGGCCCTCGAGACGGTGGTCGCTGCTCGACGTGGGCGCGGCGCAGCGGCTCTTCCGCCTCGGCGACCGGCTCTCGCGCATCGACCTCATCGCGTCGGCGGAGGACCTCGCCCGCGTCGCGCCGCTCCTCCCCGCGGGCGCGCGCGTCGCGCCGGCGAGCGAGCAGGCCGCGACCGTCGGCCAGCTCACCGACGCCTTCCAGCTGAACCTCACCGCCCTCAGCCTGCTCGCCCTCGTGGTGGGCATGTTCCTCATCTACAACACGGTGATGTTCAGCGTCGTGCAGCGGCGGGCGGTGATCGGCACGCTGCGGCTGCTCGGCGCGACCGGGGCGGCAGGTCTTCGCCCTCGTCCTGCTCGAGACGGCGGCGGCCTCGGCCGTGGGCACGCTCCTCGGCCTCGGCCTCGGCTGGCTGCTCGGCCAGGGCGCCGTGCGCCTCGTCACCCAGACGATCAACGACCTCTACTACGTGCTCTCCGTCACCGGGGCGCCGCTCACCGCCGCTCACCGTCGCTGAAGGCCGTCGCCCTCGGCCTCGGGGCCGGAGTGCTCTCCGCCGTGGCCCCCGCCCTCGAGGCCGCGCGCGTCGAGCCCGTCGAGGCGCTCCGCCGCAGCTCGTTCGAGGGACGCGCGCGGCGCCTGCTGCCCCGCGTCGGCGCGGCGGGCGCCGTCCTCGCCGCGCTCGGGGGCGTGCTGCTCGTCGCCTCGGGCCGCTCGCTCGTCGCGAGCTTCGCCGGCCTCTTCGCCATCGTCCTGGGCCTCGCTCTCCTCGCCCCGCTCGCGACGGTCGCCGCCATGGCCCTCGCCACTCCCCTCGCCGGCCGCGTCGCCGGCACGCTCGGCCGGCTCGCCACGCGCACGGTCACGCGCTCCGTGAGCCGCACCGGCGTCGCGGTCGCCGCGCTGGCCGTGGCCGTCTCGGTGACGATCGGCGTCGGCCTGATGATCGAGAGCTTCCGTTCGACCGTCGAGAACTGGCTCGACCTCACGCTGCGGGCCGACGTCTTCGTGGCGGCGCCCTCGGCCGGCGGGCGCGCGCGCCTTCCCCACGCTCTCCCCGGACGTCGCCGGCGAAGGTGGCCGCGGTCCCGGGCGTCGCGTGGGTCGAGACCTTCCGCTCGGTGCGCGTGGCGAGCCCGCTCGGCGAGGTGAACCTCGGCGTCGCCGACCCCCGCCGCGCCCGCGACACGCGCCTCTACCGCTTCGCCGAGGGCGACCCCGAGCGGGCGTGGGACGCGGTGCGGGCAGGCGCGGTGATCGTGACCGAGCCGTTCGCGTTCCGCCACCGGCTGCCCGCGCACGGGGCGACCGTCACCCTCGTCACCGACCGCGGACCGCGCACCTTCCCCGTCGCCGGCGTCTTCTACGACTACGCGACCGAGCAGGGCACCGTCTTCCTGACCCGCAACGTCTACGAGCGCTACTGGGACGACCGCGGCGATCACCTCGGTCGGGGCCCACCTCGCTCCGGGCGCGTCCGTCGAGGAGGTGACGCACGCGCTCCGGGCGGCGCTCGCCGGCACCGCCCTCAGCGTGTCACGCCCAACCGCTCGCTGCGCGCGCAGGCCCTCCGGATCTTCGACCGGACCTTCGCGGTGACCCAGGTCCCTGCGGCTCCTGGCCGTGGTCGTGGCCTTCATCGGCGTGTGGAGCGCTCTCATGGCGCTGCAGGTGGAGAGGACGCGCGAGCTGGCGACGCTCACGACCCTCGGCCTCGGCGAGCGGCAGCAGTGGGCGCTCGGCTTCCTGGAGACGGGCCTCATGGGCGCGGTGGCCGGCCTCCTCGCGCTGCCCCTCGGCTGGCTTCTGGCCTTCATCCTCGTCCACGTCATCAACGTGCGGTCCTTCGGCTGGACGATGCGCCTCGACGCCGACCCGTGGCTCTTCGTCCAGGCGTTCCTCGCCAGCGTCGGCGCGGCGATGCTGGCCTCGGTCTACCCGCTGCTGCGCCTGCGGCGGCGATCGCTGGCCGAGGCGCTGAGGCAGGAGTGAAGAGGACTTTCGTGCGCGGTGCTCGCCGCGGCCGCGGCCGTGGCCGCCGCTCTCCTCCCCGGCGCCCTCGCTCCGGGACGACGGCGGCGTGGTCGCCCCGTCGCGCGCTCGCCGGAGGCGGCGGCTCGTGGCTCGAGCTCGGGCCCGGCCCGGGACTCGACGGCTTCGCCCGCGCCACGGAGGCCCGGCCCGTTCGTCCTGCCCGCCGACCACGGCCCGCACTTCGAGTACCAGACCGAGTGGTGGTACTACACCGGCAACGTCGCGGCGGCCGACGGGCGCCGCTTCGGCTTCCAGCTCACGTTCTTCCGCCGCGGGCTCTCCCCCGGCCCTCCGCCCGACGGCCCCGGCCTCGCCTCGAACCAGGTCTACTTCGCCCACTTCGCGATCACGGACGTGGCCGGGGGCCGCCACGACGCCGCCGAGCGCTTCTCCCGCGGCGCCGGGCGGACTCGCGGGCGCGACGGGCGAGCCGTTCGCGGTCTGGCTCGAGGACTGGAAGGCCGAGTCCGCAACCGGGACGACCTGCGCCTCCCGGCGGGCGCTGCGACGGCCGGCTGGTTCGCCTGACGCGCGCGACGCCCGAGCCGGGCTGGCCCTCGATCTCGAGCTCGGGCGACGAAGCCCCTCGTCGCCCACGGCGACCGCGGCCTCTCGCCCAAGAGCGACGAGCCCGGCAACGCGTCGTACTACGTCGGCTACACGCGCATGACCGCCCGCGGCCGCCTCGGCACGCCGGACGTGACGCGGACGTCGCCGGCGCACCCCGAGGTCGAAGTGGCCGGCGAAGCCTGGTTCGACCACGAGTGGAGCACGAGCGCCCTCGGCGCGGGCGCCGTCGGCTGGGACTGGTTCTCGCTCCAGCTCGACGACGGCCGCGAGCTCATGCTCTTCCAGATCCGGCGCGAGGACGGGTCGGTCGAGCCCGTCTCGGGCGGCACGCTCGTCGAGGTCTGACGGCCGCACGCGCCGCCTCGCGCGGGACGACGTTCGGGTCGACGTCCTCCGCCACTGGACGAGCCCCGACACGGGCGCGACCTACCCCTCCCGTTGGCGGCTCGCGGTCCCGTCGGCGGGCCTCGACCTCGTCGTCGAGCCCTGGCTCGAAGCCCAGGAGATGCGAACGTCGTTCGTCTACTGGGAGGGAGCGGTCCGGGTCGCCACTCTGTCCCCGCTCGTCGACCCGCGGCGTCGGCCGGTCGGCGGTTCCGGCTACGTCGAGCTGACCGGCTACGCCAGGAGCATGCAGGGGGTGTTCTAGCTCGGAAGGACTTCCTACGCTCGCGCCGCCCGGATCATCGCGCGCAGGTTCTCGGCCGGCGTCGTGGCCGGGATCGCGCAGCCCGCGTTCAGGATGAAGCGGGGCGTGTCGGCGAAGACGGCCAGCAGCTCGCGGGTCTTCGCCTCGACGAGCGCGGGCGTCCCGAGGGCGAGGACGCCGCTCGGGTCGAGGTTGCCGATGAAGACGGCCCGGTCCTTCATCCGGTCGTGGGCGAGGCGCGCGTCGGTCTTGTAGTCCAGCTCCAGCGCGTCGGCCCCCGTCGCCAGCATGTCGTCGAGGATGCGGTCGGTGCGCCCGCAGATGTGGAGCGCGTACGGGCAGGCCGAGCCGGTGCGCCTCGTCGGCCAGGCGCTTCTCCCAGGGCAGCGCGAACGCCCGGTAGAGCCGCGGCGAGACGAGGTCCGGCCCGGCCGGGCTGTCGCCGCTCGAGACCATGTGGGCGCCGGTCGCCGCCATCAGCCGGACGAACTGCAGCCCGGCCTCGGCGCAGTGGTCGAGCAGCCGCTCGGCCCGCTCGCGGTTGCCCTCGTCCATCAGGTCCATCATCCAGTCGGCGGCGCCGCGCATCATCGAGGCGAGCGAGAACGGCGCCTGGTCGCAGTTGCCGCGGACGTAGACCTCCCGCCCGAAGTGGCGGACGAGGAGACGCACCGCCTCGAGCCACACCTGCACGCGCGGGTCGCGCGCGACGTCGGGCGGCTCGAGGTCGTCCGACCTCGGCGAGGCTCGCGAGGCGGGCGCCGCGGCAGAGGGCCGGCTCGTCCTCCGGCAGCTCCAGCGGCACGCCCAGGGCGCCGGCGAGGGTGGCCGTGTCCACGTCGACGAGCACGCCGTCGTAGCCGTAGGTCTCGACGGCCCGGATGAAGCTACGCGGCCAGCTTCGCGCGGGTCCTCGCGGAAGGTCTTCATCGTGCGTCCCGCCTCGCGCGCCGCCATCATGAAGTTGTGGAGCATGACGGGCACGCGGTCGGGCCGCTCGCCCCGCAGGGCCGCGGCGATGCGCTGGTAGCCGTTCATCGCGGCGTCATCCTACCTTCGCCCCAGCGAAGCGCGGGAAGGTCATTGGGCGCGATCGAGCCGATACGAAGCCGTGTATTCGGCGATCCATCCGGTCGTAGCGCCGATCCTCGCTCCACCGGCTAACTCCTTGCTGGCGCTGTAACCCTCGGCCCCCCGTCGGCTGCAAGCCTCCGGGCACGCCGATTGCTCCACGAATTCTTACTCATCAACCGCAGCAAGGTCGCCCCGTCTCCGGACGGCGCCCACGGGCTTTTTTCCCGCGGGTCGTCGAGCGGCGTTGCGGGAAGGAGGGAAGGACATGGGGACGCGTACTCTCGGGGGGGCCGTTCTGATCGCCGCGACGGTGCTCCTGGCGCTTTCGGGACGCAGCCTCCGCCCAGTCGACGGCGAGCCTGCGCGGCCGGGTGACGGACGAGCAGGGTGCCGTGGTGGCCGACGCGCAAATCACGGTCAGGAACGAGGCCACCGGCCAGGAGCGGACGACGGTGTCGGACCGCGCCGGCGACTATCAGCTGTCCGCGCTGCCCGTCGGGAACTATCGCCTGGAGGTACGAAGCCCCGGCTTCCAGACCACGGCCGTCTCGGGCCTGCGGCTGGAAGTCGCGCAGGCGATCGTCCAGAACGTCCGTCTGTAGCGTCGGGGGGCTCACCGACGAGATCGCGGTGACGGCCGAGAGCCCCGTGATCGAGACCGTGACCACGTCGGTCGGCACGGTGATCGACCAGCGTACGGTGCAGGAGATCCCGCTCAACGGCCGTCACTTCGTGGACATGGGGCTGCTCATCCCGGGCTCCGTCGCCCCCAGCCAGACCGGCTTCCTCACCGCGCCGCTCCGGGGGCAGGGATCCTTCGCGTTCAACACCGCGGGGAACCGCGAGGACACCGTCAACTTCATGGTGAACGGGGTCAACCTCAACGACCAGGTGCAGAACCAGATCACGTTCCAGCCCTCGATCAACACCGTGTCCGAGTTCAAGGTGGACAACCAGACTCTGAGCGCGGAGTACGGGAGGAGCTCGGGAGCGGTGGTCAACATCGCCACCCGCTCGGGGACGAACAACTTCCACGGCGAGGTCTTCGAGTTCTACCGGAACCAGGACCTGGACGCCCGGAACTACTTCAACCCCGCGAGCCAGAAGCAGTCGCCGTTCAAGCGGAACCAGTTCGGGGCCAACCTCGGCGGGCCCATCGTCAAGAACAAGACGTTCTTCCTGGTGACCTACGAGGGCACCCGGCAGCGCCAGCAGCTCGACTTCAACAGCGGCGTCCTGAGCGACGAGCAGCGCGCGGCGGTCACGGATCCCGTGGTGCTCAACCTGCTGCCGCTCATTCCAACCGCGAACGCCACGAGCGCCACCGGGGCGCCACGCTTCATCGGCACCGGCACCGCGAACGTGGACATCGACCAGTGGACGGGGGACCTCAACCACCAGCTCGGGGTCAACGATCGTCTCCACGCGTACTACGCGTTCCAGAAGGACCTGCGGGGTGAGCCGAACCTCCAGGGGAACACGATCCCGGGCTTCGGCGACACCCGCAGCTCGCACCGCCAGATCGGAACCCTGAACTACACGCACACCTTCGGCACGAGCGTGGTGAACGAGGCGCGCTTCGGCTTCAACCGGATCAACATCACGTTCGCCCCGAACGTGACCGAAAACCCCGCGAGCTACGGCATCAACAACGGCATCGACGAAGCCGTGGTTCTTCCCCAGATCACCGTCCAGGGGGTGGGACTGAACTTCGGCGGGCCGTCGAACTTCCCGCAGGGGCGGACCGACACCACGTTCGTGCTCTCCGATACGCTGAGCTACGCGCGGGGGCGGCACGCACTCAAGTTCGGAGGCGAGCTCCGCACCTTCCACAACATCAACTTCCAGACGAACGGCGGGACCTTCGTCTACCCGAGTCTCACCGACTTCCAGGCCGGGCGGGGGAGCCAGTTCACCGTCACCCTCGGGGACATCGACAGCGACCTCACGCAGAAGGCGTTCGGCCTCTTCGTGCAGGACAACTTCAAGGTCGGGTCCAACCTGACGCTGGAGCTCGGCTTCCGGTGGGACCTCATCGTGTCTCCCACCGAGACCGACGACCGCTTCGTCTACTTCGACGCGGCCACCGTCTCCCTCTATCAGGTCGGTCAAGGCGGCCCGCGCGACAAGATCTACGACAACAAGAGCAACTACCAGCCTCGCATCGGGATCGTGTGGGACCCGTTCAAGGACGGCCGGACCTCGGTGCGCGCCGCTTATGCGCTCCTGAGCGACCAGCCGGTGACGAACATGGTGTCACAGACCGCATCGAACCCGCCGCTCGTGACGCCCCTCTCCTTCGCGGGGCCGGCGGGCTCGATCCGCCTGGACAATGCGCTCACCGTGGCCAAGGCCTCCGGGCTCGCTCCCTTCAGCGTCGACGAGGGCTTCCGGAATCCTCGCCTGCAGACGTGGAACGTGAACGTGCAGAGGGAGCTGTGGCGGAACTTCAGCGCGATGGTCGGCTACTTCGGGTCCAAGGGAGATTCCCTCCGCATCGCCCTCAACCAGAACCAGGTCACGAACGGCGCCCGCCCCTATCCTCGGCTCTCCGCGACGAGCCCGATCCTGCCCAACTCCACGCTCGGCAACGTCACGAACATCGCGAGCCTCGGGTATTCCCGCTACAACGGGGTCTGGGTGACCCTCGGCCAGCGCTTTTCGCACGGCGTGCAGTTCAACGGCTCCTACACCTGGTCGAAATCCAAGGACACCAACTCCCTCAACTCGACCAACGTACCGCCCCAGGACAGCACGAACATAGCCGGTGACTATGGGTACTCGGACTACGACGCGCGCCACCGCTACGTGCTGAGCGCGATCTGGGACCTGCCCTTCAAGGGCAACCAGCTGAAGGAGGGGTGGCAGCTCTCGGTCATCACCCAGGGGCAGACCGGCAACCCGATCACGGTCATCACGAACCAGGCCTTCACGGGGGTGGGGAACACCATCCGGCCCGACCTGATCGGAGACCTCGAGGTTTTCGGGCGCCCTGAGCAGTGGTACTCGACAGGGGTGTGCGACCCGAGAGTGGCCGGCTCGTGCACCTCGAGCTCGGTCTTCGCGCTGCCGTACACGAACGGCGTCCCCCACATGGGGAACTTCCCCCGCAACGGGGTGTACGGTCCTGGCTTCTACAACACGGACCTGTCCCTCATCAAGAAGACCAAGATCGGGAGAACGACCCTGGAGTTCCGGGCGGAGGCCTTCAACGTGTTCAACCACCCGAACTTCGGGTTCCCGCTCGCCGCGCGCACCGCAGTTCCCGGGGGCACCGCTTTCGGCGTGATCACGGCGACACGGCTGCCCACCGGCGACTCGGGTTCGGCGCGCCAGATCCAGTTCGCGGCGAAGTTGCTGTTCTGACGAGAGGCGGCGCGGCTGCGGGGCCGTGCCGCCGCTACTCGACGATCACGCGGTCGCTGGCGCCGCGGCCGAGCCATCTTGCCCTCGCCACCGCCGCCCCTCAGCGAAGCGCGCGGAGGTTGGCGATAATCCGCGGGTGCGTGCTCCGGCCGCGGTCGTCGCCGCATTCCTTCTCGCCGCGACGGTGAGGCTCCCGGGCCTCGGCGGGCGGGGTCTCGCGTCGTCCGAGCAGGCCGGGTTCGTCGAGAGCCAGGGCTTCTCGACGAGGCTCGCCGTCCCCGCCGGCCGGCTGATCGTGCCCACGGCACTCCCGCGGCACGCTGGAATCGCCGCGATCGCACGGGGCGCCACCGTGCCGCCGATCTACGCGGTCTCTCTCGCTCTCTGGGCGCGCCTCGCCGGCTCCTCCGAGATCGCGCTGCGCCTCCCCTCGGCGGTCGCCGGCGTCCTCGCCGCGGCCCTCGCGGCCCTCGTGGCCGCCGAGATCGCCGGCCCGTGGGCCGCCGCGTGGGCCGGCGGCCTCGTCGCCCTCTCGCCGATCCACACGCTCGCGAGTCGCGCGGCCGGGCCCGAGGCGCCGCTCGTGCTCGTCCTGCTCCTGGCCCTGGCGCTGCTCGCACGCGTCGAGTCGTCGGGAAGCCGCTCGCGGGCGGCCGCCCTCGGGCTCGCCGCCGGCGTCCTCGCGGTGAGTGGCGTGGCCGCGTTCGCCGCCGTGGCCCTCGTGGCGCTCTCCTGGCTCGCTCTTCGAGCCGACCGGCGTCCGGCCGCGGGCCTCGCCACCGCGGTCGCCGTCGCATCGGCCACCGTCGCCGGTCTCCTGGGCCTCGCTCGCTCTCCGCTGGACTACGGCGAGATTCCGGCCTGGGTGCCCGAGACGACCGCGTCGGGGATAGCTCGCTGCGCCGGGGCCTCGTTCACGCGAGTGTTGGGGCTCGAGTACCAGCTCGCCGTCTCCCACGCGCGGCAGGTCGCCCCGGTCACCGCGATCTTCGTGGCCCTGATCCTGTGGGGCGTGGCCCGGCTGCCCGCGCGCCCCCGTGGATTGCTCGTCGCGGGGGCGGTCCTGCCGTTCGCGCTCGGCGCCACCCTGGCCCTCGCCACCGGCCGGGTCACCCCTCTCCAGGCCGGGAGGCTCGTGGCAGCGCTCCCGTTCCTCGCCCTGCTCGTGGCCCAGGGCCTCGCTTCCCTGCGCGGGTGGCGCGCGGGGGCTTCCGGCGCCGTCGTGGGCGCCGGCACCGTAGCGTTCCTGTGGCTGACCCTGGCCGGGCCGGACTGCGAAACCTCGCCGACGCGCGCCGACGCCCGCCGGGTCGCCGGCTGCCGGGTGGAGGGAACGGTCGTGGCGGTCCAGCGGCCGCTCGATCTGCTGGCCTTCGCGGCCTGGGACGTGCCCGGCCCCTTCGTCCTGCGCACCATGCGAGGACCGCTGCCCGACGGCCCCGCCATCGTGGTCGGGCCGTCCACGACCTGCGTCAGCGGCGGGGCGTCGTGCGGCGCCTTTCCGGCCTGCCCGATCGACTGATCGCCAGCGCTCAGTCGAACTCGCGGATCGGGGCCGACTGCTCGGGGCCGACGCGGCCGGCCACGATGTCGGCCTTCAGGTAGTTCTCGCCCCGCACCGGCGCCCCGAACATGCGGCGGAGCATGGCGATCTGGCCGACGTGCGTCAGGGCGTCGGCGATCGGTCCCTGGAAGAGCCGCTTCTCCGAGAACCCGAGCGGAGCCTCCGCGGCCAGGCGCGCGTCGAGTAGCGACAAGGTCCGGAAGAAGCGGTCCACCTCCTCCGGCCACGGCGCCGAGGCGGAGTCGTTCCACACGTGCCGGCCGTCGGCGAGGGCGAGCGACCAGTCGAGGAGGTCGCCGATGTGGGCCAGGACCTGGCCCGGCGTGCGGATCGCCGCCTCCGTCTTGAAGTCGCCGAAGCGGTCCGGCGCTCCCCGCACGACCTTGCCCCCACGGTAGGCCAGCGTGGCCAAGGCGTGACGCAGCATCTCCCGGTCGGTCATCGCTTCTCCTCCCGCCCCTCCAGCAAACCGCCCAGGGCGGCGATCGTCTCGTCCACGGCCTTCTGCACCGCCGGCGTCGGCAGCGCGTCCACGTCCTCGACGGCGTCGAGGAGCTGCGCCAGCTGCGCCTGGATCCGGCGACGGGGCGCCGCCCGATCGGTGTCGGCCGGCGGCCCGGTCTCCCCCGCCCCGTCGCGAGCCCTCGCCATCGCTTCGCAGAGGCGCATCGACAGGGCGTGCTGCGCCTCGACGTCGGCCGCCTTCGCCTTCACACGCGGGTCCATCGCCACGGTGAGCGGCTGGGCCAGGACGCGGTCGTCCACCGTCAGCCGGACCGTGTACGTGCCCGGCACCACCCACGGTCCGCGCGGCTCGCGCGGCGTGTTGCCGTGGATGGCCGCGATCGGATAGCTGAAGGAGGCCGCGGCGGGAGTCTCGTGACGCAGGTCCCAGACGAAGCGATGGAGGCCGGCGCCCTTCGACAGCGCCTGCGGCGGGCGGATCCAGTAGTCGGGTATGTTGCGGCCCTCGACCGGAGGCTCCGGCACGTCGTCGCTCGTGTACCGGCGCACTACCTTCCCCTCCCCGTCGAGCACTTCGAGCGTGACGTGCTTCGCTCCGGCCTTCAAGTGGTAGTCGAGGATCGCGCCGTCGGGAGGGTTCGGTGCCGCTGGCTCGTCCGGCGGCAGCGGCGTGTCGGTGTTCTTGTTCCAGCGGAAGCGGATGGCCCGGGGCGGGGCGAAGAGGTGGGCGCCCGCCTCGAGAGCCAGAGGGTCCATCTGCCGCAACGGCGCGATGTCGTCGAGGATCCAGAACCCTCGCCCGTGCGTCCCCGCGACGAGGTCGTCGTCCTTCACCACGAGGTCGCGGATGGAGGTGGCCGGCATGTTCACCCGCAGCGACTGCCAGCCGTCGCCGCCGTCGAACGACACCCACACCTGTCGCTCCGTGCCGGCGTACATCAGGTCGCGGCGCTGCGGGTCCTCCCGCACCGCGTTCACGATCCCCTCGTCCTCCGGGATCCCGACCGTCACGTGCGTCCACGTCCGCCCGCCGTCGCGCGTACGGTAGACGTGGGGCCGGGTGTCGTCGAGGCGGAAGGTGTTGACCGCGGCCCAGGCCGTGTCGCGGTCGAAGTGCGAGGCCTCGAGGAGCGACACCTTCGCCCAGGGCCCGAGCTGCGGCGGCGTCACGTCCAGCCAGGTCCTCCCGCCGTCGCGCGTCACGTGGACGAGCCCGTCGTCCGTGCCCGCCCAGAGGAGTGCTTCGTCGAGCGGCGAAGGAGCGACCGTGTAGACGACGCCGCGCGGCGACGGCGCCGCCGCGGGAGTCTCCCGGTACTTGCCCACGTTCTCCGGGACCTCCCAGGCTTGCCGCGTGAGGTCGGGGCTGATCGCCTCCCAGTTACGGCCACCGTCCGTCGTCTTCCAAAGCGTGTTCGACGCGAAGTACAGGACCTTCGGGTCGATCGGCGAGAACAGGACCGGCTGCGTGCGGATCACGCGATAGCCCGGCCCGCGCAGGGGACGGGGAGAGACGTTCTGCGTCTGGCCCGTGCGCCGATCGTAGCGGCTCACCTTGCCGCCGTAGACGACGTCGGGGTCGAGGGGGTCGGGCGCGACGTAGCCGTACTCCTCGACGCCCACCGGGTGCCACTCGCGGAAGGTGATCTGTCCGTCGTCGCCCCGGCTCGAGACGCAGGCCGACCCGCTCTCCTGCTGCCCGCCGCAGACGCGGTACGGGAACGCGTCGTCCGTGCTCACGTGGTAGAACTGCGCGGTCGGCTGGTTGTACCAGCTGCTCCACGTCTCCCCGCCGTTCACCGTGACGATCGCCCCCTGGTCCGACGAGAGGATCATCACGTCCGGGCGGTCGGGGTCGATCCAGACCCGCTGGTAGTCGTCGCCACCCGGCGCCCCGCGGAAGCCCGTGAACGTCTTCCCGCCGTCCGTGGACTTCCACGTGACGATCGTCGGGACGAAGACGACGTCGGGGTCTTTCGGGTGGACGCGCACCTCGGCGGCGTCGCTCGGCCGCGCGACCACGCGCGGGTCGGAGTTCACTCGACGCCAGGTCTCGCCGGCATCGTCCGAGCGGTAGATCCCGGCCGCCGTCCGGGCTTCGACGGTGGCGTAGAGCCGGCGCGGGTCGCTCGGCGCGACCGTGATCCCGATCCGCCCGAGCCCTTCGGCGAAGGTGGGCAGCCCGGACCTGATCGGCCTCCAGCTGCGCCCGCCGTCGGTGGACTTGAAGAGGCCGCTCTTCTCGCCGGTGAAGACGGCGTTCTCCCACGGCCCCTGCCGCGACTCCCAGAGGACGGCGTACACGGTGGCCGGGTCCCCCGGGCTCGAGGGCCACGTCCGCGGCGCCGGTGTTCTCGTCCAGGTAGAGGACCTTCTGGAACGTGTCTCCCCCGTCGGTCGATCGGAAGACGCCCCGCTCCTCGTTCGGCCCGTACGGGTGGCCGAGGACCGCGACGAAGAGCCTCTTCTCGTCCGTCGGGTCCACGACGATCTGCGGAATCTGCTGCCCGTCGCGGAGCCCCAGGTGCCTCCACGTCTTCCCGCCGTCCGTCGACCGGTACATGCCGTCGCCGGTCGAGAGGTCCGGCCGCTGCATGCCCTCGCCGCTCCCGACGTAGATCACGTCCGGGTTCGACGGGGCGACGGCGATCGCGCCGATCGAGCCCGTCGGCTGGTCGTCGAAGATCGGCTGCCACGTCCGGCCGTAGTCGGTCGTCCGAAAGACGCCCCCGTTCACGACGCCGATGTAGAAGAGGCCGGGCTTCCCGGGGACGCCGGTCGCGGCCTTCGTGCGCCCGCCGCGGAAGGGGCCGATCGGCCGCCAGCGCAGCTCGCGGAAGAGCCCGGCGTCGAAAGAAGAGCCGCCAGCCGCACCGGCCGGGGCGACGGAGGCCATCAGGAACGCCGCCGCGAGCGTCGGCGTGACCAGGCCACGGGACATGGGTGCACCTCCGGCTGGAGGTGCCGAGTTTAACCGCGATTCCGGCCCGCCGCCTTTGGGGTTCGGCGATCCTCACCGGGGAGCGGGCGGTCCTTCCACGAGCGACTGAGGCGACACGCCCTTCGGCAGGCCGGCGGGAAACCGGGCGTACGGCCGCAGGCGGTCGCTCGCGGCCGGGCTCAGCCGGACCTGCGAGGACGACTCGAGGCCGGGCGCGGCCAGGAGGCCGACCGAGATCCAGAGGGCGGCGGACACGAGCCCCACCGTCGCGCAGCCCCCGGTCCCGTTGCCCTCCACCGACGAGCACGCGGCGGTGAGGGCGACGGCCGAACCGAGCCCCCCGAGCAGGCCCCACCGGCGCGCCCAGCTACGCGTGACGCCGTGGCGTCGCACGCGGACCTCCCGGAGGGAGGCCGGGTCGACGTCGCGCACGCCCTCCGACGTCCGGACCCACACCTTCCCGGAGTCGACCGCGAGGAGCTCGCCCTTCGTCTCCTTCTCCCGCCGGTCGTTCGGGACGAGCGTCACGGGGCGGCCCAGGACGCCGGAGGGTCCGGACGCGCAGCCTTCTCCCGCGAGAGCGACGAGCACCACGAACGCCGTCCATCGCCTTCTCACGGCGCACCTCACTTCCGGAACCGGCTGGCCCAGAAGGCCTGCTCGAGGCGCGGCTCCTGCGCCTTGTACGCCGGCGCGAGCCGCCGCAGCGCCTCGGCGGGTTCGGCCAGGGCCAGCGCCGCCATCGCCGGGTCCTCCTCGTCGAGCCACTCGGCCCGCATCCACTCGTAGTAGTAGCCCTCGCTCTCGAGGAAGAGCTCGAGCGGCGCCTCGGAGGGTGGCAGCTTGAACGTCAGCCGGTAGGCGTCGCCCGGGTGCGTGACGAGGTGCCGGTTTCCCCCGAGAAGCCTCGCTCTCGCCTCCGCGTGTCCGCCGGCCGTCACGCTCGACCGAGGCGGGCTCCAGCCGGAAAGGCGCCATCGGTGGCTCGAGGCGCGCGAGCGCGACGGAGCCGAGGCGCCAGTGCCCCCGCGTGAGGCGCAGCCGCACGCGCAATGGCTCTCGTGCCCCGTGCCCTCGAAGGGCAGGACCCGCAGGTCGCCCGCGATCGGGCCGGGCTCATCGAAGGTCCCGATCGCCCTCCACGGCCCGTCCCCCTCGGCCACCTCCACGTCGATGCCGCCGAGCACGCGGGCCATCCCCATCGCACGTCGTCCGGCCTCGGGCCCCCCGCGCTCGAGCGCCGCCAGGAACTCGCCGGCGCCCCGGCCGAGGTGGGCCATCGTCTGGTAGAAGAGGAACGTCGAGAGGAGGGTCTGGCGGGCGGAGACGGCGATGCCGCTCGGGCCCGCGGGCTGGCGGAAAACGCAGCTCGACCACCTCGCGCGCCGCGAGGTCCCTCTCGTCCGCGGCCGAGACGCGATCGGTCCCGGAGCCCAGGGAGGCCAGGCAGTCGCCCTCGGGCGCCCGGCAGACGAGCGGCCGCACGAGGGGCGCGGACGGGTAGAAGCGATCGTCGATTCCAGCAAACACGAGGCCGCCCGGGGGCCGAGGGACGGCCAGCAGGCGGACGCGGCGCACGGCGTGCGTCTCCAGGGCCTCATTGCGCATCGTCACGGCGACGCGCGACCCGCCCGGGCGCGCGACGCGCAGGGCGTCGAGGTCACGGGCCTCGAGCACGCGGGCGATCGAGCCCGAGAAGCCCTCGGCCTGCGGGCGGTCGGGCTCGCGCCCGTCGGGGCCCTCGACGTAGAACGTCGGGCAGGAGCCGAAGCAGCCCTTCGGGTTCACCGCGCAGTAGCCGGTCAGCCCTCCCAGGATGACCGTCGTCACGGCGATGAAGCCCAGGCCCGCGGACGTGACCGACTCGGGGGAGCTCGTCTCGAGGAGCTCCACTTCTTCCAGGGCCACGTCGTGGGGGCCGGCTTTCCCCTTCGCCTCCCGCGTCACCGTGAAGGCTCGTCCCCTTCCGGTGAGGCGATCGCCGGCCACCTTCCACTCGTCGAGGACCAGGAGCTCGCCCGACTTCAGGTGGACCTTGAGCTCGGGTTGGCGCTTCGTCCGGGCGACGGGCGCGGTGGGCTCGTGAAGCTCCGGCTCGCGGAAAGGGATCGCGCACCCGCACGCGGCCAGGGCCAGGAGGACGGCGGCGGTCGGACAACGGCGGGAGTCCCCTCGCATGTTCCCCCTCGTGGACGAGCGGTGCGGCGTGAAGAAGCGCCAAGGGGTGGAGAAGAAACCGCACGCGTGCGTTACAGCCGGTTGCCTCGGAGCGGCCGTCTGCCGAAAATGGTGCAGATGAGCGAGTCCAGGGCTTCCGGCCCCGCGGCGGCCACCGGTCCGGACGAGGCCTCTGGCCTCGTCGAGGGCTTCCCGCCCGAGGAGCTCCGGCGCCTCTACCGCTCGGTGCTCCTGCCCCGGATGATCGAGGAGAAGATGCTGGTCCTCCTCCGCCAGGGCCGTCTCTCCAAGTGGTTCTCCGGCATCGGCCAGGAGGCGATCGCCACCGGCGTCGTCACCGCCCTCGAGCCCGGCGACTACGTGCTCCCGATGCACCGCAACCTCGGCGTCTTCACCGGGCGCGACCTGGACCTCCCGCGGCTCTTCCGGCAGCTCCTCGGCCGCGAGGGCGGCTTCACGAAGGGCCGCGACCGCACGTTCCACTTCGGCACGCTCGAGAAGGGCATCGTGGGGATGATCAGCCACCTCGGAGCGATGCTGCCGGTGGCCTGCGGCCTCGCGCTCGCGGCGCAGATCAAGGGCGACCGGCGGGTGGCGGCCGCGTTCACCGGCGACGGGGCGACGAGCGAGGGCGACTTCCACGAGGCGGCGAACCTCGCCGCCGTCTGGAAGCTGCCGGTGCTGTTCGTGATCGAAAACAACCAGTGGGGGCTCTCCACCCCGGCGCACGAGCAGTACGCCTGCCGGCACCTCGCCGACCGAGGCCCCGGCTACGGGATGCCGGGGGTGGTGGTGGACGGCAACGACCTCCTCTCGGTCCACCGCGCGGTGCGGCGCGCGGCCGACCGGGCGCGGCAGGGCGACGGGCCCACGCTCCTCGAGTTCGAGACGTACAGGATGCGCGGCCACGAGGAAGCGTCGGGCACCGACTACGTGCCGAACGACGAGCTCGAGGAGTGGGCGAGGAAGGACCCGGTGAGGCGGTACGAGGACTTTCTCGTCCGGAAGGGGATCTTCGCCGAGGCCGACTTCGGGACGATCCGCGCCGCCTACAAGGCGCGGATCGACGCGCTCGCCGACGACGCGCTCCTCGCCCCCGAGCCGCGCTCGACGGCCGAGGAGAAGCTCGCCGACGTCTTCGCACCGAGCCTGCTCGTCGCGAGGGCACCCGCCCCCGAGGACGAGGCGCGAGCGCCGGAGATCCGCTACGTGGACGCGATCAGCGACGGCTTGCGCACGGTGATGCGCCGCGACGACCGGGTCGTCCTCCTCGGGCAGGACATCGCCGAGTACGGCGGCGTCTTCAAGGTGACGGAGGGCTTCGTCGAGGAGTTCGGCAAGGCCCGCGTCCGCAACACGCCGATCATCGAGTCGGGCGCGATCGGGTGCGCTCTCGGCCTCGCGCTCGGCGGCCACTTTCCCATGGTCGAGATGCAGTTCGGCGACTTCATCACCTGCGGCTTCAACCAGATCGTCAACAACCTCGCCAAGACCCACTGGCGCTGGGGCGCCCGCGTGCCGGTCGTCGTCCGCGCCCCGATCGGGGGCGGGACGGGGGCGGGCCCCTTCCACTCGCAGTGCGTGGAGTCGTGGTTCACGGCGGTGGCGGGGATCAAGGTCGTGGCCCCGGCGACGCCGTACGACGCCAAGGGGCTCCTCGTGTCGGCCTTCGAGGACGGCAATCCCGTCCTCTACCTGGAGCACAAGCTCCTCTACCGCTCGGCGAGAGGCCGGGTGCCTGCCGGCCACTACTCGATCCCGTTCGGCGAGGCCCGCGTGGCCCGCGAGGGCCGGGACGCGACCGTGGTGACCTACGGCATCGGCGTCTCGTGGGCGCTCGAGGCCGCCTCGGAGCTGGCGCGCGAAGGCCGGGAGATCGAGGTGATCGACCTGCGGTCCCTGATTCCCTGGGACGCGGAGGCGGTGGTGCGCTCGGTGACGAAGACGGGCCGCTGCCTCGTGCTCCACGAGGCGCCGGTCACCGGCGGATTCGGTGGCGAGATCGCGGCCACGGTCGGCCGCGAGGCCTTCGAGTGGCTCGACGCGCCGGTCGCCCGCCTCGGCGCTCTCGACACGCCGGTGCCCTTCGCGAAGACCCTGGAGGCTCTCTACTCTCCGAAGGGACGGCTGCTGCCCGCCCTCCGGGACCTGCTCGCCTACTGACAGGTCGGCGGCTCACCTCGACGCGAGGTCGAAGGCGAGGCGCACCTCGAGCGGCTGCTTCATGGAGTCGTGCTCGAGGCGCCAGGCCACGATCAGCGACCTGCCGCCGGGCTGGAGCGCGTATTCCGCGGTGATGCGGCCCTTGCCCTTCGCTTCCCGCTCTTCGGTGACGATCTGGTCGCCCTTCCAGGCGACGGTGACCTTCAGGTTGCCGCCGCCGGGGCCACGGCTCGTCGCCTCCCGGCCGAAGTAGTAGATGTTCACCTCGTCGCCCATGCTGGACTTGAACTCGGTCGCCGTCTGCTCGATCGTGAGGATCCCCTTCTCCGGGTCCTGGGTGACCCCTTCCAGCCAGCTGTGGATCCAGACGCGGACCTGCTCGGACTTCTTGCTGCCGACCGTGTGGCTGCTCCCGACGGCCTCGGCGATCTTCTGATGCAGGTCGTCGCTCTTCTGTCGAACGAAGTGCCACGTCCCGGAGAAGCTCGGCTTGCCGTCGGCGGCCACCGCGGGAGAGGCCATCGCCAACACCAGGGCGAGCGCGGGCACGGCGAGTACGTTCTTGTCACTGGGCATGCGTGCAGGATAACCCAGGCACCCGCCGTTCGCGCCGCCGTCAGGGTCACGGCCAGTGCGTCGGCCCTCGATCGAGGAGGAACCCCTTGCGTGTGAGCGTCTTAGGCTGATTGGTGCATTGGGGGCGGTTCCGCGCGACGAGGCTGGCAGGCTTTCTGCTCATCCCAGTCAATGCGGCGGGAGAACGGCAAAACCTGCGCTCCGGAGGCATGTTCATGAGCAAGTACCGCATCGCCTGGCTGCCCGGCGACGGCATCGGCAACGACGTCATGGAGGCCGCCCGGTTCGTCCTGGACTCGGTCGAGCTGGACGCCGAGTACATCCACGGCGACATCGGTTGGGACTTCTGGTGCCGGGAGGGCGACGCCTTCCCCGCCCGCACCGTCGAGCTGCTGAAGAGCGTCGACGCCGCCCTCTTCGGGGCGATCACGTCGAAGCCCGTGAAGGCCGCCGAGGCCGAGCTCGTCCCCGAGCTCAAGGGCAAGGGCCTCGTCTACCGCTCTCCCATCGTCCGCATGCGGCAGCTCTTCGACCTCTACGTCTGCCTGCGGCCCATGCAAGGCTACCCGGGCAACCCCTGAACCACAAGGAGGGGATCGACCTGGTGGTCTTCCGCGAGAACACCGAGGACCTCTACGCGGGCGTCGAGTTCAACCCCGTGCCCGACGGAGCTCGCGGCGACGCTCGACGAGCCTCTCGAAGCCCTTCGCCCCCTTCGCCGAGCCTGCCGGGCGACCAGTACGCGATCTCCTGCAAGATCAACACGAAGAAGGGCTCGGAGCGGATCGTCCGCGCCGCGTTCGAGTTCGCGCGGAAGCACGGGCGGAAGAAGGTGACGATCGTCCACAAGGCGAACGTCGTCCGCGCGACCGACGGCCTCTTCCTCGAGGAGGCGAAGAAGGTCGCGACGGACTTCCCCGAGATCCAGATGGACGACGCGAACATCGACGCCATCTGCATGTGGCTGCTCAAGAACCCCTTCACCTACGACGTGCTCGTGGCCCCGAACCTCTACGGCGACATCATCTCGGACCTCTGCGCGCAGATGGTGGGCGGCCTCGGCTTCGGCTGCTCGGGCAACATCGGCGAGAAGCTGGCCGTCTTCGAGCCCACCCACGGCTCGGCCCCGAAGTACGCGGGCCAGTACAAGGTGAACCCGATCGCCACGATCCTCGCCGCGAAGATGATGCTCGACTGGCTGGGCGAGAAGGAGAAGGGCGCGCGGCTCGAGCTGGCGGTGGCCGAGGTGATCAAGGACGGCCGCGTCCGCACCTACGACATGGGCGGCCGGAACTCGACCCTCGAGATGGGCAAGGCCATCGCCGCCGCCGTCGGGGAGACGAAGCCGGTCGGGGCCGGGCGCCGGTGAGCGCCGAAGCACCGGGCCCCTTCATCCACGAGGTCGGGCTGCGGGACGGCCTGCAGATGGAGAAGCAGGTCGTCCCCACCGAGCAGAAGATCGCCTGGATCGAGGCGCTGCTCGGCTCCTGGGTCGACATCCTCCAGCTGGGCTCCTTCGTCCACCCGGAGAAGGTCCCCCAGATGGCCGACACCGACCGGCTCTTCGCCCACTTCTCCGCACCCGGCCGCAAGCCCGAGAACGTGCTGCTCTCCGGCCTCGTCCTCAACGAGAAGGGCCTCGAGCGCGGCCTCGCCTGCGGCGTCGACATGTTCTGCATGGGCGTCTCCGCGAGCGAGACCCACAGCCGGAAGAACACCGGCATGGGCATCGAGGAGGCCAACGAGCGGATCATCGGCATCGCGAAGAGCGCGCTCGCCGCGGGCAAGCGCGTGCAGGTGTCGGTGCAGTCGGCCTTCGGCTGCGGCTACGAGGGACCGGTGCCGAAGGAGCGCGTCGTCGCGATCGTGAAGACGTTCCTCGACGCGGGCCTCCGCGGCCTGAGCCTCGCCGACACCGCCGGCCACGCGACGCCCGACGACGTCGAGGACCTCTACGGCCGCGTCCGCGCCCTCGACGAGGGCGCTTCGAGTGGACGTGCCACTTCCACAACACGTACGGACTCGCCCTCGCCAACTGCTACGCCGCCCGGCGCGCCGGCGTTCGCGTACTTCGAGTCGTCGGTGGCCGGCCTCGGCGGCTGCCCCTTCACGAAGGTGGCCGGCGGCAACACCTGCACCGAGGACCTCGTCCACGCCCTCCAGCGGAACGGCCTGCGCACCGACATCCACCTGAGCGCGCTCGTGGACGTGGCGCGCGACGTGAGCCGTTTCTTCGGCCGCGACATGGCCGGGTCGGTCTACAAGACCGGCCCCATCCCCGAGCTCGCGACGACGCCTTCGGAGAGGTGACACCTTGGGAGCGCTCTCCGGAGTCCGCGTCCTCGACCTGACGAACGTCCTCTCCGGACCGTTCTGCACGCTGCACCTCGCTCTCCTCGGGGCCGAGGTCGTGAAGATCGAGAACCCGAAGGCGGGCGATCTCGCGCGCGTGCTCGGCAACGTGCCCGAGGTACAACAAGATGCTCATGGGGACGAGCTTCCTCGCCCAGAACGCCAACAAGAAGTCGGTGACGCTCAACCTGAAGACCCCCGAGGGCAAGGAGGTCTTCAAGAAGCTCGTGGCGAAGGCCGACGTCGTCGTCGAGAACTTCCGCCCCGACGTCATGACGCGCCTCGGCCTCGGCTACCCGGTGCTCGCCGACGATCAACCCGCGGCTCGTCTACTGCGGCATCTCCGGCTTCGGCCAGACCGGGCCCGACGCCGAGAAGCCCGCCTACGACCAGATCATCCAGGGCCTCTCGGGCGCCATGGACGTGAACGGCGACGAGCGGCTGCACCCGCTGCGCGCCGGCTTCCCCGTCTGCGACACGGTCGGCGGCCTGAACGCGGCCTTCGCGATCCTGGCCGCCCTCTACCACCGCGAGAAGACGGGCGAGGGCCAGATGATCGACGTGGCCCTCCTCGACTCGATCATGCCCCTCATGGGCTGGGTGGCGGCGAACCTGCTGATCGGCGGCCAGGCGCCGGTCCCGATGGGCAACGACAACTTCACCGCCGCGCCCTCGGGAACCTTCGCGACCCGGGACGGCCACATCAACATCGCCGCGAACAAGCAGGAGCAGTGGGAGGCGCTGGCCGAGGTGCTCGGCGTCCCGGAGCTCAAGGCCGACCCCCGCTTCCAGGAGCGCGACGAGCGGAAGAAGAACCGCAAGGCGCTGACGCCGCTCCTCGAGGAGAAGCTGAAGCAGAAGCCGACCGCCCACTGGGTCGAGGCCCTCAACGCCCGCGACGTCCCGTCGGGCGACATCCTCTCGCTCGCAGGCCGCCCTCGAGCAGCCGCAGGCGAGGCACCGCCAGGTGCTGCACGCGGTCCAGGTGGACGAGATCGGCGAGGTGAAGCTCTTCGGCCTCACCGCGCAGCTCTCGAAGACGCCGGGAGCCATCACTTCCCCGCCGCCGCGCCTCGGCGCCCACACCGAGGAGGTGCTGGTCGGCCTCGGCTACTCGAAGGCGGACGTCGCCGCGCTCAAGGAGAAGGGAATCGTCTAGGAGGGGTCAGATCTTGAATCGTGCTCTCACGGCCAGGACCGGCGCCTCAGAACAACGGAGGAGATCCTGAATCTCGCCCCACGCCTCTAGCGAGATTCAGGATCTGGACATATGGGAATGACGGTCGTCGAGAAGATCCTGGCCCGGGCCTCCGGGCGTGACGCGGTCCGGGCGGGCGACGTGGTCGAGCCCGCGCGTGGACCTCGCCATGTCCCACGAGAACGCGGCCCTCGTCCTCAACCAGTTCCACGCGGTCTTCCACGGCACGAGCCTCGAGCCGAAGATCTGGGACCCGTCGAAGATCGCGATCATCTTCGACCACCGGGTCCCGGCCGAGTCGCCCAAGACCGCCAGCAACCAGAAGAAGGTCCGCGAGTTCGTGGCGAAGCACGGCATCACCCGCTTCCACGACGTCCGCGGCGACGAGGGCGGCATCTGCCACCAGATCCTCCCCGAGAACGGCTACGTCCGGCCCGGGTGCGGTGGTCGTGGGCACCGACTCCCACACCACGAGCCACGGCGCCCTCAACGCCTTCGCCTTCGGCATCGGCGCGACCGAGATGGCGAGCGTCTGGTCGCTCGGCGTCGCTCTCAACGTCGAGGTGCCGCAGACGATCAAGGTCGAGGTCTCCGGCCGCTTCGCCCCGCACGTCGGCCCCAAGGACCTGATCCTCCACCTCGTCGGCCTCCTCACCGCCGAGGGCGCCAACTTCCGCGCCATCGAGTTCCACGGCGAGACGATCCGGATGATGTCCACCTCCGGCCGCCTCGTCCTCTGCAACATGACGGTCGAGGCCGGCGCCACGTCCGGCATCGTCCCCGGCGACGAGGAGACGGTACGCTACCTGCGCGAGGTCGCGGGCGTGAAGGACGCGATCACCCTCGTCACCCCCGACCCGGACGCCGTCTACGAGCGCGTGGTCAAGATCGACGCGTCTTCCCTCGCGCCGCAGATCGCCTGCCCGCACACCGTCGACAACGTGAAGCCGATCGACGCGGTCGCCGGCACGAGGGTCCACCAGATCGTCATCGGCTCCTGCACCAACGGCCGCCTCGACGACATCGCCGCCGCCGCCGACATCCTCCGCGGCCGGAAGGTCGCGAAGGGCACCCGCATGCTGGTCTTCCCCGCCTCCTGCCGCATCTTCCAGCAGGCGCTCGACAAGGGCTACGTGTCCGACCTGATGCGGGCCGGCGCCGTGGTCATGAACTCCGGCTGCGGCCCCTGCCTCGGCGTCCACGAGGGCGCGCTCGGCGACGGCGAGGTCGCCCTCTCCACCACCAACCGCAACTTCAAGGGCCGCATGGGCAACCCGAACTCCGAGGTCTACCTCTGCTCGCCCGAGGTGGCCGCCGCCTCGGCGATCACCGGCGTCATCACCGACCCGCGGAAGGGAGCGTAGCCATGGCCCAGGTCATCTCGAAGCTCGGCGACGACATCTCGACCGACGTCATCTACCCCGGCCGCTACATGGCGACCGTGCTCCCCACCGAGACCCCGCAGTTCGCCTTCGCCGACAACGCGGACCTCAACGGCAAGCTCAAGGCGAAGCAGGTCCCGCCGGGCAGCGTGATCGTGGCCGGGAAGAACTTCGGCTGCGGCTCCTCGCGCGAGCAGGCCTGCTCCTGCCTCAAGGGCTACGAGCTGACGATCGTGGCTCGCGGGTTCGCGCGGATCTTCCTCCAGAACGCGATCAACCTCGGCCTCAACCTGGTGACGGCGCCCGACATCGAGGCGAACGAGGGCGACGAGCTGGAGGTGACGGGCGACAAGGTCGTCAACAAGACGACCGGCAAGTCGTTCGCCGTCGTCCCGCTGCCGAAGGCCCGCCAGGCCATCATCGACGCGGGCGGCCTCATCGCCTACACGCGGAAGCGGGTGCTGGAGGCCGCCGGGCAAGGCCTGAGGACGAGCGTCGATAGCCTGCGGCTCACGGCCTCACTGGCCTGCGGCTCATTGACGCCCCGCGACGTCCGAGCGTAGGCTCCGGGCACACGGGAGGTGACCATGCTCCGCCGCCTCGGCCTCGCGCTCCTCGCGCTCCCGCTCCTCGCCGCCGGAGCCCCCGGACCGACTCCGGACGTGAGGGCCCGCTTCTTCCAGAAGGACAAGCAGCGGGTCCTCCTTCTCTCGGGCCGGAACAACCACGACTGGCGAACGACGACGCCGTTCCTCCGGCAGCTCCTCGTCGACACGGGTCGGTTCGACGTGCGGGTGGTCGAGGAGCCGGCCGGTCTCAGCCGCGAGACGCTGGCCGTCTACGACCTGGTGGTGTCCGACTACTGCGGCCCGCGGTGGGGCCCTTCGACGGAGCAGGCCCTCGTCGAGTTCGTACGCGGGGGCAAGGGGCTCGTGGCCGTCCACGGGGCGGCCTACGGATTCTCGGGCCACGACGTCCTCGCCGATCGGCACGCGCGGACCGGGATCACGGAGCCGCCCTGGAGGGAGCACGCTGAGATGGTGGGCGGGTGGTGGCCCGAAGCACCCTCGAAGCAGTTCCACGGGGCCCGTCACTCGTTCCGGGTGCGTTTCGTGGACCGCGAGCACCCGGTCTCGAAAGGGCTCGGCGAGAGCTTCGTCGCGACCGACGAGCTGTACCACCAGATGACGGTCCTGCCCTCGGCGCACGTTCTCGCCACGGCGTGGAGCGACCCCGCCACCGGCGGGACCGGAAAGGACGAGCCGATCCTCTGGGTCAACACCTTAGGCCGCGGGCGAGCCTACTTCACCGCCCTCGGGCACGAGGTGGCGGCCATGCAGAACGAGGGCTTCGAAACCGCGCTCCTGCGCGGGGCCGAGTGGGCGGCCACGGGGGCGGTGACGCTTCCGCCGGACGCGGGGGTGGTGAAGCCCCGGCCCGACGCGCTCCGGGTGCTGGTCGTCACCGGCGGTCACGACTACCCGACGAGCTTCTACACCGTTTTCGAGGGCCGGCCGGAATGGCGCTGGACGCACGCCCCCTCGAACGAGGACGCCTTCGCGCGCGAGATCGTCTCCCGCTACGACGTGCTCGTGCTCTACGACTACTCCCAGAAGCTCGGCGACGAGGGGAAGGGCCACCTGCGGGCCTTCGCCGAGGCCGGCAAGGGGATCGTGGTCCTCCATCACGCGATCTGCGACTACCAGGACTGGCCCTGGTTCGAGGAGATGGCCGGAGGCCGGTACCTCCTGAAGGACGAGGGCGAGGGGAAGGCCTCGACCTACCGGCACGATGTAGAGCTCTTCGCGAAACCGGTCGGGTCCCACCCGATCGTGGACCCCGTCGGGCCGCTGCAGCTCGTGGACGAGACGTACAAGGGGATGCGGATCTCGCCGAAGGTGACGCCGCTCCTGGAGATCGACCACCCCGACGGCGACCGGTACGTGGCCTGGGTGAGTCCCTACGAGCGATCGAGGGTGGTCTACCTGCAGCTCGGCCACGACGAGCATGCCCACCGGAGCGCCGCCTACCGGGACCTCGTGCGCAACGCGATCCTGTGGTCGGCGGGGAGATGAGACTGCGCCGGCTCGCCGTCGTCCTGGTGGCGGTCTGCTTGGTCCCGGCTACGAGATCGGGCCGGACGACGGCTCGGCCTCCGGAGAGAGGGCGAGCTTGCGTGGCGCGCCGAGCCAGGCGTGGAACGACTCCATGTACGTGTAGAAGACCGGCGTGATGTAGAGCGTCAGCAGCTGCGAGACGAGAAGGCCGCCCACCACCGCCAGGCCCAGCGGACGCCGCGACTCCGCCCCGGCGCCGAAGCCGAGGGCGATGGGCAGCGTGCCCATCAGGGCGGCCATGGTCGTCATCATGATCGGCCGGAAGCGGATGAGGCAGCCCTCGTAGATCGCCTCCGCGGGGCTGCGCCCCTCGCGCCTCTGGGCGTCGAGGGCGAAGTCGATCATCATGATCGCGTTCTTCTTCACGATGCCGACCAGCATGATCACGCCCACGAACGCGTAGAGGCTCAGGTCCTGGCCGAAGATCAGGAGGGTGAGGAGGGCGCCGAGGCCCGCGGCGGGCAGGCCCGAGAGGATCGTGATCGGGTGGATGAAGCTCTCGTAGAGGATCCCCAGCACGATGTAGATCACGAGGATGGCGAGGAGCAGCAGCCAGCCGAGGCCGCGGCTCGAGGCCTCGAAGGCCTGGGCGGTGCCCTGGAAGCTCGTGGTGATCGTGCCGGGCAGGGTGGTGCGGGCCACGCGGTTCACCTCGGCCACCGCGTCGCCCAGGGCCGTCCCCGGCCGCAGGTTGAACGAGAGCGTCACCGCGGGCAGCTGGCCCAGGTGGTTGACGGTGAGCGGTCCCAGGCTGCGGCTCACGCGGGCCACCGCCTCGAGCGGCACCAGGCTGCCGCTGACCGAGCGGACGTAGAGCAGCCGAGAGGTCCGTCGCCTCGCGCTGGTGCTCGGGCAGCAGCTCGAGCATCACGCGGTACTCGTTGTTGGGCGCGTAGATCGTGGAGATCCAGCGGCTGCCGAAGGCGGAGAAGAGGGCGTCCTCGATCTGCTGGGCGCTCACCCCCAGCGCGAGGGCGCGGTCGCGGTCGATGCGACACGTCGACCTGCGGGTTCTGGATCTGCAGGTCGCTGGTCACGTCCTGCAGCGCCGGCCAGCGTCGCGCAGCTTCGCCTCGAGCTCGGCGGCCCGGCGATAGAGGTCGTCGGTGTCGGGGCCCTGGAGCGTGAGCTGGTAGAGGCTCTTGGTGAGCTGGCCCCCGATGCGGATGGGCGGCGGGTTCTGCAGGAAGATCCGGATGCCGGGGACGGCCGCCGCCTTCGCCCGCAGCTCCTGGATCACCTCGTCGGCGCTCAGCTTGCGCTCGCTGCGGTCCTTGAGCCGCATGAAGATGCGGCCCTGGTTGCCGGCGGTGTTGGGGCCGGAGGCGCCGACGCTCGAGGAGAAGGCCTCGACGTTCGGGTCCTGCAGGACGATCGCGGCCAGCGCCTGCTGGTGGCGCGCCATCGACTCGAAGGAGATGCCCTGCGCGGCCTCGGTGAAGCCGAAGATCTGCCCCGTGTCCTCGCTGGGCAGGAAGCCCTTGGGGATCACCACGAAGAGCCAGACCGTGGCCACCAGGAGGACGCCCGAGGCCACCAGGGTCGCGCGGCGGTGCCGCAGCACGACGTCGAGGCTCCGCCGGTAGGCGTCCGAACAGGGCCCTGGAAGGCCCGCTCCGACGCGGCGTAGAGGCGCCCGTGGTGCTGCTCCGCCGGCGGGCGCAGGAAGCGGCTGCACAGCATCGGGGTGAGGGTCAGGGAGACGAAGCCCGAGACGAGGATCGCCGCCGCGATCGTCACCGCGAACTCGTGGAGCAGCCGGCCGACGAGGCCGCCCATGAAGAGCACGGGCAGGAAGACGGCGGCCAGGGACAGGGTCATCGAGAGGATCGTGAAGCCGATCTCGCGCGAGCCCGCGCAGCGCCGCCTCGAAGCGGGGCCTCGCCCATCTCCATGTGGCGGACGATGTTCTCGAGCATGACGATCGCGTCGTCCACCACGAAGCCCACGGACAGGGTGAGGGCCATGAGCGACAGGTTGTCGAGGCTGTAGTCGAGCAGGTACATCACCGCGAAGGTGCCCACGATCGACATGGGCAGGGCCAGGCTCGGGATGAGGGTGGCGGAGAGGTTGCGCAGGAACAGGAAGATCACCAGGATCACGAGGCACATGGTGAGGACGAGGGTGAACTTCACGTCGTCGACCGAGTTGCGGATGGACTCGCGAGCGGTCGAAGAGGACGTCGAGGTTCACCGAGGCCGGCATCTGGGCCCGGAACGTGGGGAGGAGCTGCTTGATCGCGTCGACCACCTCGACGGTGTTGGTGCCCGGCTGGCGCTGGACGGCGAGGATGATCGACCGTCGGTCGCGGTACCAGGCGGCGATCTTGTCGTTCTCGACGCTGTCGATGACGCGGCCGAGGTCCTGGAGGCGGACGGGCGAGCCGTTGCGGTAGGCGACGATCAGCGGCCGGTAGGCGGCGGCCTCGGTGAGCTGGCCGTTGGCCTCGACGGTGAACGCCTGGTGCCGGCCCCAGAGCGTGCCGGTGGGCAGGTTGACGTTGCCCTTCTGCACCGCGGCCGAGACCTCGTCGATGCCGATGCCGCGGCTGGCGAGCAGGCCGGGGTCGAGCTGCACGCGCACCGCGTACTTCTGCGAGCCGAGGACCCCGACCTGCGCCACGCCGCTGACCATCGAGATGCGCTGGGCGATGAGCGTCTCCGCGTACTCGTCGACCGCGGACAGCGGCAGCGTGGGCGAGTTGAGCGACAGGAAGAGGATCGGCTGGTCCGCCGGGTTGACCTTCTGGTACGTGGGCGGGGTCGGCATGCTCGGCGGCAGCTGGGAGGCCGTCTTCGCGATCGCCGCCTGGACGTCCTGGGCGGCGGCGTCGATGTCCCGCGACAGGTTGAACTGCAGGGTGATCTGGGTGATGCCGAGGGCGTTCACCGAGCTCATCGAGTCGAGGCCGGCGATCGTGGAGAACTGGCGCTCGAGCGGCGTGGCCACGGACGAGGCCATGGTGTCCGGGTTGGCCCCGGGCAGGCTGGCCGAGACCAGGATCGTCGGGAAGTCGACGTTGGGCAGGTCGCTCACCGGCAGCAGGCGGTAGCCGGCGATCCCGCCGATCAGGATCGCCAGCATCACCAGCGTGGTGGCGATGGGCCGGCGGATGAACAGCTCGGCCAGGTTCACGACCGGGCTCCCCCGGCGGCGACGGGAGGAGGCGCGGCCACCGGCGGCTTCAGCTCGACCTTCGCTCCCGGCACCAGCCGGATCTGCCCGTCGGTCACGACCTGCTCGCCCGCCTCGACGCCCCTCTCGACGACTACCTCGCCGCCCACCTCCAGGCCCGCCACGACCGGGCGCGCCTCCACGGTGAGGTCCTTCCGGACCACGAAGACGAACGCGCCCGCCTGCCCGGTCTGGATCGCCGGCGTGGGGACGACGACCACGTCGGGCCGCGTCCCCGTCGACAGTCGCACGTCGACGAACTGCCCCGGCCAGAGCCGGCGCTCCCGGTTCGGGAAGGTGCCCTTGAGGCGGATCGTCCCCGTCGTCCGGTCCACCGCGTTGTCGAGGAAGGTGAGCTCTCCGGAGAGCGGGCGGGCCTCCTCCCCGGCGACGGTCGCCGCAACCGAGAGCCGGCCGGTCTCCCGGGCCGCCTTCACCTCGCCGAGGCGCCTCTCCGGCACCGAGAAGGAGACGAAGACGGGGTCGACGCGGTTGATCACCACGAGCGGCCCCCCGTCGATCGCCTTCACGACGTTGCCGCGCTGGACGAGGAGGCTCCCGGTGCGCCCGTCGATCGGCGACCGGATGCTGCAGTAGCCGAGGTCGAGGCGAGCCGCCTCGACACCGGCCCGGTCCGCGCGGACCGCGGCGTCGAGGGCGTCCGCCGAGTTGTGCTGGGCGTCGTACTGCTCGCGCGACAGCACACCCTGCTCGAAGAGCGCTTCGCCGCGCTGCGCCTCGAGGCGGGCGTTGCGCGCGTTGGCCTCGTCCCGGGCCAGGGCGGCCTCCGCCTGGTGCAGGGCGGCCTCGTAGGGCCGCGGGTCGATGGTGAAGAGCGCCTGCCCGGCCTTCACGTCCGTGCCCTCGCGGAAGTGGACCCCCACGAGCTCTCCGCCCACCTGGGGCTTCACCGTCACGGTGTCGACCGTCTCCACGTTGCCGATTGCGCGGAGCTCGAGGGCGACGGTCTTGCGGGCGGCCGTCTCCGCCACCACCGGGATGGCCGACGCGCGGGGGGGATCGCTCCTTTGCCCGCACGCCGCGGCCAGGAGGCCCGCCACGGCGACGACACACCGCCCTTCGCGGCCTGACGATGCGGCGGCCAGCCGTCGCATGAGCGTGGCGATCGGTGTCGTCACCTCGTCCTCCCTGCCGCCGTCCGCTCGACCGCGGCGCCAGACCCGCCCTTCTCGAAGCGATCGACGTTGGCGATCACCCTCAGGAGCATCCCGCGCAGGGCCTCCACTTCGGCCTTGCTGAAGCCTTCCTCGATCGCCGCCCGCACCTGGAGGGCCAGGGGGTGGAGCTCGCGGGCGAGCGCCGCTCCCCGCACGGTGAGGAGGATCGACCGCCGCCGCCGGTCCTGGGGGCAGCCCTCGATGCGCACGAGGCCGCGCCTCACGAGGACGTCGACCATCCGGGACGCGGTCGGCGAGTCCATGAGGCGCCGCTCCGCCAGCTCGCGGAGCGAGGGTCCCGGCGCCTCGTGGATCGCGACCAGCAGCCAGAACTGCTGCGCGCTCAGCCGCCGGCGCCGCAGCCGCCGGGTCGCCGCCTGCTTGATGCTCCGGCGCGCCGCCCCGATCACGAGCCCGAGCGGGGGCGGCTTCATATCTTGCTTTGACAATCGTTGTTGTAACATCAATCTCAATATGGCCTCGGGCCGACCCCTTGTCAAGGCGCCACCGGGCCTTCGTCGGCCTCCCGCCGGACCTCGGTCTTCGCGACGTCTCTCTCCGTGGCACGAGCGCCACGGGGGGGTCGCGAGGAAAAATCTTGTGTCGCCGGCGATGCGTCTGGCGGCCTTGAGCCGGAGTGCCCCATACGAGCGACGAAAGACGCTTACGCAGCCGGCGACGCCGTCGTGGCTCTCGCCCGGCCAAGTCGTGCCGGAGCAATGGTCGCGCCTCGGCATCCCTCTTGCTGAAGGACCGGGTGGGTCAGGCCGATCCGGATGGCCCGACCTCGGGGGTACTGGAGGAACGAACGTGCGGTTCGAAGGACGCAAGAGGAATCTCGGGATCCTGGCCGTCGTCGCCGGAGTCGCGGTGGCGGTGGCATGCGGCGGCAACGGGTACTCGTCGAGCCCGTCTCCGATGCCCACTCCCACCCCGGCACCGACCGGCGGCGGTGGTGGCTCGGCGGACGTCACGATCACGATCAACGGCGAGTCCGGCGGCATGTCGTTCTCGCCTGCCTCGGCCGCGGTGAAGGTCGGGCAGACCGTCGCCTGGCGCAACGCTGATTCGATCACCCACACCGCGACCGGGGCGAGATTCGACACGGGGGCGATCGCCGCCGGCCGGACCAGCACCCCGATGACCTTCACTGCCGCGGGGAACGTCGACTATCACTGCACCATCCACCCCAGCATGGTGGGAACGCTGAACGTCACCCAGTAGCGGCGGGCGCCGGCTCGCTGGCACGGTCACGTCCATGGGAGAATGGGCGCCTCTCGGGAGGCCCGGTGAGCGACTCCGGCCGCAGAGCCCATCGAGCAGGCGAGCTCATGACGGACCTGTGCCGCGCCTGCAAGGTCGAGCGGACGCACACGGTCATGGCCGTCGACGCGGAGGGCCGGGCGGTCCGCGTCGTGTGCGGCTTCTGCGGCAGCCAGCACAACTACCGCGGGGGCGGCGCGGAGCCTCGCGCCGCCCCCGCCTCGCCATCCCGCGCGCCCGCGGCCCCCCGACTTTTCGACGACCACGAAGGGACGGTCCACGTGAGCCCGATCGAAGCATCCCACGATCTCGAATCGCTCCTCCGCCGCGTCCTGCGCGAGGAGCTCGGGCCTCGCGCCGGGCGCACCGGCCCCGAAGTGGCGCGGGGGGCAGATGGTCCTCCGGCCCGGCAAGCCGGGCCTGCAGGAGAAGGTGTGGCCGATCGACGCCCTCTTCCACAAGATCGTGATGATCCGGAACCGGCTGCGCACGCTCGAGCAGCAGCTGAACGCCGCGGAGATCCCCGAGGACCTCAAGCTCCGCCTGCAGGCCTACGTCAGCGGCTGTTACGGGAGCCTGACCAGCTTCAACGTGCTGTTCGCCGACGAGGCCGACCAGTTCCGGGGCAGTGGCGGAGCGGACTAGCAGCCGATCTCCCACCGCGAGGCTCTCCATGCTGCCGCTCCTCCTGCTCGTCCTCCTGCCGCCGGCCGCTCCCCCGCCCCCCACAGAGACCGTCACCGTGACCGTGCTGGCGACGACCGACACCCACGGCTTCCTCTATCCCTGGGACTACTTCACCCGCCGGCCCGCCCCGAGGGGCCTGGCCGCGGCCGCGACCCTCGTCGGCGAGGTGCGCCGCGAGACGCCCTACACCCTGCTGATCGACTGCGGCGACACCATCCAGGGCTCGCCCCTCGAGAGCGTCTACCAGGTCGGCGTGCGAGCGGGTACGGCCCGGGCGCCCGAGCCCATGATGCTCGCCATGAACCGCATGGGCTACGACGCGATGGTCGTCGGCAACCACGAGTTCAACTTCGGCCTGAAGAACCTCGCCGCCGCCCGCGAGACCGCGCGGTTTCCCTGGCTGTCGGCCAACACGCTCACCGGGAGCACGCTGCCTCCGTTCGCGCCCTACGTCGTGCGGACCGTCGGCGGGGTGAAGGTCGCGGTCATCGGCGTCACCACCGCGGCCATCCCGCAGTGGGAGAAGCCGGAGGAGGTCCGCGGGCTGTCGTGGGTCGCGCCCGAGGAGGGCGTGCGGCGGGCGCTCGCCGAGCTCGAGCGCGAGAACCCGGACGTGATCCTCGTTGCGGTGCATGGCGGCCTCGATCGGGACCCTGTCACCGGCGTGCGACGCCCCGGCGAGATGGCGGGCGAGAACAGCGCGTGGCAGATCGCCGAGCAGTTCCCCCGGCTCGCCGCCGTCCTCTACGGCCACACCCACCGCCGTGAGGAGGGCCTCCGTGTGGGCAACGTGCTGCTCGTGCAGCCGCGCAACTGGGCGATGGACGTGGCCCGCGTGGACCTGACGCTCGCCCGGGCGCCGGGCGGCTCCTGGCGTCTTTCAAGCACCTCGAGCCGCCTTCTCGCCGTGGAGCCCGACACCCCTCCCGATCCCGCGGTCCTCGATCTGGCCCGGCCGTACCACGAGGCCGCCGAGCGGTATCTCGAGCAGCCGGTCACCGAGTCTCCGGCCGACCTCTCCGGAGCCCGCGGCCGCTTCGAGGACTCCGCCCTCGTCGACGCGATCCAGGAGGTGCAGCTGCACTACTCGGGGGCCGACGTCAGCTTCTCGTCGCTCTTCGACCCGAGGGCGCGGGTGGCGCGTGGGCCGGTGACTGTGCGCGAGCTCGCGGCCCTCTACGTCTACGACAACGAGCTCTACGCGATCGAGGGAGACGGCCGGATGGTGCGCGGGGCCCTCGAGAACGCCGCGCGCTACTACCGGACCTGCCCCGAGCCGTCCTGCGCCCGCGGGCCGCTCGTCGACCGCGCGGTCACGGGCTACAACTACGACATGGCCGAAGGGGTCGACTACGAGATCGACCTCACCGAGCCCGCCGGCCAGCGGGTGAAGAACCTGCGGTACCACGGCGCCCCCCTGCGGGACGATCAGCCGCTCCGGATCGCGGTCAACAACTACCGCGCGGCGGGCTCCGCCGGCTACTCGATGTTCCGCGAGGCGAAGATCGTCTGGCGGAGCGGGCGGGAGATCCGCGACCTCATGGTGGAGTACTTCGGCGCCCCCCGGCGGCTGCCGGAGAAGCCGGACGGCAACTGGAGGCTCGTCCCGCCGCGGGCGGTCGAGACACTGGCCCTCGAGGAGTCCGCCCTGCGCTGACCCCGAGGGAATCGTCAGCCGAGGAGGTGAGCCTTGATCTCCCGGAGCTCGACGTCCGTCGAGACGTCCTCGCGGAGCGCGCGGCCGCAGCGACCGTACCAGTAGCGCGCGTTCCCGACGTCACCCTCCATCCGGTGCACGACCGCGTGGATCCAGCTCCGACCGCGTCCTCGTCGTGCTCCTGGACGATCAGTG
Source organism: uncultured Acidobacteriota bacterium (assembly GCA_963697835.1). Lineage (GTDB taxonomy): Bacteria > Acidobacteriota > Vicinamibacteria > Fen-336 > Fen-336 > DATBSL01. The sequence goes on from CAVOPG010000008.1 coordinate 953,569, forward strand.
CGCCGCCTGCCAGTCTCCGCCGAGGGCCAGCTCCACGGCTTCGAGAAGCAGGGCGTTCGGCGTCGGTTTCGCGTCTCGGGTCATTGTCAGCTCCCGTATCCCGGCGTCCGCGACGGCTCGGGGTGCACCCAGGGCGCTCGGTAGGGCCGCCGGAGGAGGGCGTTCGCCTGCTCGTCGCCGACGACCCTTCCCCTCTCGTGGTCCCACTCCAGGGTCCGACCGAGCTTCATGGCGAGGTTGGCGAGGATGCAGGCGGTCGTGGAGATGTAGCCCTCCTCGATGTCGGCGACCGGCCTCTTCCGCGTCTCCCGGCAGGCGAGGAGGTCCCTCATCTGGCGACGGATCGCCGGGGCGGCGAAGTGCTCCAGATCCTTCTCGGTCCGGTCTTCGGGGAACTCGTCCAGCTCCAGCCTCACGTCGCGATGTACGGCCCCCTCGCCGCCGAGGGGCTCGAAGTCGTAGCCGAAGACCGAGGCCTTGAGCGTGCCCCGCTCGCCGTAGAGCGTGGCGCCCCACGGGTACTTCGGGTCGGGAGGCGCGCCCCAGAAGCGGTGCGTCCAGACGACCTGCAGGTCGTCGTAGTCGAAGGTCGCGGTCTGGGTGTCGGTGATGTTCGCCTTGCCGCCCGGCTGCACGAAGATCCGCCCGGCGCTGCTGACGCGCCGCGGCCAGCCGAGGTCCAGCATCCAGCGGACCATGTCGAGCATGTGGATGCACATGTCGCCGACGATGCCGTTGCCGTACTCCATGAAGGCCCGCCAGCTCCGCGGGTGGACGAGCGCGTTGTAGGGGCGCATGGGCGCGGGTCCGGTCCACAGCTCGTAGTCGAGGGTGTCGGGCGGCGGGGCGTCGGGCGGGTTCCTGTCGGCTCGCACGTGGAAGTAGCAGTAGATCTCGACGAGGCCGACCTTCCCCAGCCGGCCCGAACGCACGATCTCGCTCGCGCGCCTCGACGAGGTGCGGCGTGCTGCGGCGCTGCGTGCCCACCTGCACCACCCGGCCGTGCTTCCGCGCCGCGGCGAGCATCGCCTGGCCCTCGACCACGTCCACGCTGATGGGCTTCTCGACGTAGACGTCGGCCCCGGCCTCGACCGCCGCGATCATCGGCAGCGCGTGCCAGTGGTCGGGCGTGGCGACGATCACGAGGTCGAGATCCTTCTCCGCCAGCATCGTCCGGTAGTCGCCGTAGGTCCGCGGCGTCTTCTTCGACGACTGGCGCGCGGCCACCTGCTCCGCGGCATCCCGAGCATGGCGGAGTCGACGTCGCAGAGGGAGACGACCTCGACCGGGGCCACCTGCAGGAGGCGGAGCAGGTCGCACTTGCCGTACCAGCCCGTGCCGATGAGCGCCGACCCGCAGGCGGGTGTCGGCGAATGCCTCGGCGTAGCGGTGGAAACCCGACAGGGTGAGAGCCCCCGCGCCGCCCGTCCGGAGAAAGTGGCGTCTCTTCATCAGGCACTCTTAGGCCGAACCGGTGCGAGACTCAAGTCCTTCCGCAGGCTCGTTCGAGTCAGGCCGGGGGGCCGGCCCCACCTGAAGCCTGCCGTCGTGAGCTGGCCCATCCCCGGAGCTCGACCCGTGCTGCGCCTCTTCCGAAGATCGACGGCTGCCGCGTCCATGCTGCTCCTTGCCGTGGCCGTCGGGCAGGCGCAGCCCAGGTCTCGTGCCGAATGCGAGACGGCGTATCCGGCCTCGTGGGGACGCGCCGGGAAGGACGTCGTGTGGGTGCCGACGTACGACGCGGTCGTCCACGCCATGCTGACGATGGCGCAGGTGACTCCGCAGGACCTCGTGATCGACCTCGGTGCCGGCGACGGCCGGATCGCCATCGCCGCCGCGAAGGCACCATTCGGCGCCCGGTCCGTCGGCATCGAGTACGACCCCGACCTGGCGAGGCGCGCCGGGTGCCTGGTTCAGGCGGAAGGTGTCGCCGACAAGGTCCGGATCGTCGAGGGTGACATCTTCAAGGAGGACTTCAGCGGCGCGAGCGTCGTCACCATGTATCTCCTGCCCCACCTCAACCTCTGCGTGCGGCACCGCCTCCTGGCCATGGAACCGGGCACGCGCGTCGTTTCGCACCAGTACTCGATGGCGGACTGGGACCCTGACGAGTCGGCCAAGATCCAGGGCCGCGACGTGCACCTGTGGGTCGTGCCGGCGCGTGTCGACGGCGTCTGGGACTTCCACGACCGCCAGGGGACGCCGTTCACGATCGAGCTGCGCCAGACCTTCGGGAAGCTCGCCGGTGAGATCACCCGGGGCCGCGTCCGGGAGCCTCTGCTCTCCGCGACGGTGCGCGGTCGCGACCTCCGCTTCACGTTCGACACGGCCGGCGCGACCGTCGACTTCGCGGGTACGGTCCACGGCACCGAGGTCGCCGGCGTGTTGGCCACGGGCACGACCGGAGGCACGGTCGAGGCGGTCGGCACGCTGCGCGGCGCGCTCCGGGACGCGCCCTGGGCCGAGATGCCGGTGGGCTGCAGCCGTTACTACGGCCGGTAGCCGGGTCCCTCTACTCGTATCAGGCGAACGCGGCCGGATCGAGCGTCTCGCCGTTGCTCCTGCCCGTGACGGCGGCCACGTAGGCCCGGGCCACCGTGGCGGCCGGCAGGCCCTGTGACGGGTCCATGTTCAGCGCGACCAGGGTCTCCGTGACCCAGGGCGGGCTGACGGCATTCACGCGCACTCCCCGGGGGGCCTCGGCCGCCGCTCCGCGGACGAAGCCCTCCAGGCCCGCGTTGACCATGGAGATGGCCGCGCCGCCGGGCATGGGCCGATGGGCCAGCACGCCGCTGGTGACCGTGACCGAACCGCCTGGGCGCACGGAGCCGAGGGCCTGACGGATCAGGTTGACCTGGCCCATGAGCTTGCTCTCGATCGAGCGGGCGATGTCGCCGTCCGTGAGCTGGGCCAGCGGAACGAACCGGGCGTCGCCGGCGCACGAGACCACCGCGTCGACGTCTTTGACTTTCTGGAAGAGGGCCGCGATCGAGCGCGCGTCCTCGATGTCCACCTTCACGTCGCCACGCCGCGAGGCTCGCACGACCTCGTGCCCCGTGGCGAGCGCGTCGGCCACGGCGCGGCCGATGGTCCCCGTGGCCCCGATGACGATGACCTTCATCATGGCTCCTTTCTCGACGGGCAACTCGGGCGAGATCCTCTCCACCGAGTCTACGTCAAGCGCGGCTGCGTCGTCGCCGACGGACCTCGGCTATACTCGCGCGCCGCGGGACCGCGTGGCCACCGGGACCGCGATTGGCGAACGGCCGACGCGCTCGCTGAAGGAGGCTGACCGCGATGATGCTCCGCCGGCACCTGACGTCTTGCCTGGTCGTTCCGACCTGCCTGGTCTTCTCCTCGGCGTTGGCAGCGCCGCCGCCGGACTACAAGGGGCGGCCCTTCACGGACGAGTTCCACACGGCGGGTCCTCCGGCCATCCCGGGCATCGTGCAGTGCGCCCTCTACGACCTCGGCGGCGAGGGGGTGGCGTACCACGACACGACGAAGGAGAACGAGGGCAGCGACGGGCTGAACCGCGATCCCGACCACGAGCGGGCGCACGGCAGCCACTACGTCTGGCACTTCCGCGGGAAGGAAGGAGTGGACCTCTCCTACGTGAAGGACTGGGCCGATCTCAACCACCCGAACGCGGTGAGCCCGCCGATCAACCTCTTCTACATCGGCTGGACGTCGGACGGCGAGTGGACCAACTACACCGTCGACGTGAAGGAGCCCGGCACCTACTCCATCAAGGCGCTCTACTCCCACATGGAGACCGCCGTCAGCGTTCGACCTCAACGGCAAGCCCGCCGCCGCATGCCGGGTGCCTCGAGCCACCCAGAGCTGGCACCACTGGGACTACGGCCCGATCGGCACCATCACGTTCCCCGAGGCCGGGCTCCAGCTGCTGACCTTCCACTATGGCCGCGGCAACAACTGGGCCTTCTGGGTGTTCGAGAAGATCGGGCCCGCCGCCGCTCCGGCCACCGAGGCGACCCGGAAGTAGCCTGTGACCGACCCGACCCGGACGAGCGGGGTGGCGACGACGATTCGCGCCGTACTCGGGCTGTCGTAGGCCCCCCCCAAGCGAGTCCGGCGGTCGGCCGACTCGGGTATCATCACCTGGGAGCTTCCGATCATGAGCAGCGCCGCGTCCCGGATCGCGACCCCCGTGCGGATCGGGGAGCAGGGGGACAGGAACTCGGGCCTTCCCCTGGATCTCTCCGAGGTGCTGCGGCTGCGGGTCAACCGCAGCGCGGTGGAGCGGCGCGCGGCGACGCTCGTGACCCGGCGGACGGTCAAGAAGGACTGGCAGGCCGCCTGGCTGCTCAAGGCCATCACCACGATCGACCTTACGACGCTCCAGGGCGACGACACGCCCGGCAACGTCCGACGGCTCTGCGCCAAGGCCCGCCAGCCAGTCCGCCAGGACCTCCTCGAAGCGCTTGGGATGGGCGAGCGCCGGATCCACGTCGGGGCCGTGTGCGTCTATCCGAGCCTCGTCCCGGTCGCGGTCGAGGCGCTGCAGGGCTCCGGCATTCCCGTGGCCGCCGTGTCCACCGGCTTCCCCGCCGGGCAGATCCCCCTCGACCTGAAGCTGGAGGAGATCCGCAGGTCGCTCCGCGACGGGGCCTCGGAGATCGACATCGTGATCTCCCGGGCCCACGTGCTGCGGAACGAGTGGCAGGCGCTCTACGAAGAGGTGCGCGCCTTCCGCGACGCCTGCGGCCCCGCGCACCTCAAGACGATCCTGGCCACCGGCGAGCTCGCCACCCTGCGCAACGTGGCCGTGGCCAGCCACGTCTGCATGATGGCGGGGGCGGACTTCATCAAGACGTCGACCGGCAAGGAGAGCGTGAACGCCACGCTACCGTTCGGGATCGTGATGACGAGGGCGATACGCGCGTTCCACGAGAAGACGGGGAGGAAGGTCGGCTTCAAGCCCGCGGGGGGCATCCGGAAGGCGAAGCAGGCGCTCGACTGGCTGATCCTGATGAAGGAGGAGCTGGGCGACGCGTGGCTCCGCCCCGATCTATTCCGCCTCGGGGCGAGCACGCTCCTCACGGACATCGAGCGCCAGCTCTCCCACTTCGTCACCGGCGAGTATTCGGCCGCCCACCATCACCCGATGGTGTAGCGGGAGGGGAAGGGAATGAGCGTCGCCTCGATCTTCGAGACCATGGAGTACGGCCCCGCCCCGGAAGCGTCAGGACCGGCCGTGGCCTGGCTGGACGGGCACGGGCGCCAGTTCGGGCACTTCATCGCGGGCGGGTGGGTACCCGGCAGCGGGCACTTCGAGAGCCTGAACCCTGCCACCGGGAAGCCCCTCGCGAGGATCGCCCAGGCCACGAAGGAGGAAGTGGACCGGGCGGTCGCCGCCGCCCGCGAGGCGCTGCCGGCCTGGAGCGCCACCCCGGGCCACGTCCGTGCCCGCCACCTCTACGCCCTGGCGCGCCAGGTGCAAAAGAGCTCGCGCCTCCTCGCCGTTCTGGAAACGCTGGACAACGGCAAGCCGATCCGCGAGACGCGCGACATCGACGTGCCGCTCGTGGCCCGGCACTTCTACCACCACGCGGGCTGGGCCCAGCTCGCGGAGCGGGAGTTCGAGGGCTACCAGCCGGTCGGGGTCGTCGGCCAGATCATCCCCTGGAACTTCCCCCTGCTCATGCTCGCGTGGAAGGTCGCTCCCGCGCTCGCCATGGGCAACACGGTGGTGCTGAAGCCCGCCGAGTTCACGTCGGTGACCGCCCTCGCTTTCGCCGAGCTCGTCGCGGCGGTGGGCCTGCCTCCGGGCGTCCTCAACATCGTCACCGGCGACGGCAAGGTCGGCGCGATGCTCGTCGAGCACCCCGACGTCGACAAGATCGCGTTCACCGGATCGACGGAGGTCGGGCGGCACATCCGCAAGGCCACCGCCGGCACGGGGAAGAAGCTGTCCCTGGAGCTGGGCGGGAAGAGCCCGTTCGTGGTGTTCGAGGACGCCGACCTCGACAGCGTCGTGGAAGGCGTCGTCGACGCTATCTGGTTCAACCAGGGCCAGGTCTGCTGCGCCGGCTCGCGCCTCCTCGTCCAGGAGAGCGTCCACGAGCGCCTCCTCCCCAAGCTGCGCGAGCGGATGGAGCGCCTGCGCGTGGGGGACCCGCTCGACAAAGCCGTGGACATCGGCGCCATCGTGGCCCCCGTGCAGCTCGAGCGCATCCGGAGCCTCGTGCGGCAGGGCGTCGAGGAAGGGGCGAAGCTGTGGCAGCCCTCGTGGGCCTGCCCCACCGAGGGCTGGTTCTTCCCCCCCAGCCTCTTCACCGACGTGGCCCCCTCGGCCACCATCGCCCAGGTCGAGATCTTCGGGCCGGTCCTCGTGTCGATGACCTTCCGCACTCCCGCCGAAGCGGTGGCGCTCGCCAACAACACGCGCTACGGCCTCGCCGCCAGCGTCTGGACGGAGAACGTCAACCTCGCCCTCGACTACGCCCGGGCGATCAAGGCGGGAACGGTCTGGATCAACTCGACGAACCTGTTCGACGCGGCGAGCGGCTTCGGCGGCTATCGCGAGAGCGGCTACGGCCGGGAGGGCGGGCGCGAGGGGATCTACGAGTACGTGAAGTCGGCGCCCCGCCGCACGCTCCCTCCCGCCCGCGTCGCCGCCGCCGCTCGCGCTTCGCGGCCCGCGATCGACCGCACGCCGAAGATGTTCATCGGCGGGAAGCAGGCGCGGCCGGACGGAGGCCTCTCCCTCCACGTCGAGGGCCCGGACGGCCGGGTGATCGGCGAGGTGGGCGAGGGCAACCGCAAGGACGTCCGCAATGCCGTGGAGGCCGCCCACGCCGCGTCGTCGTGGGGATTCACGACCGCCCACAACCGGGCGCAGGTCCTCTACTACGTGGCCGAGAACCTCTCGGCCCGGGCGGCGGAGTTCGCCCTTCGCATCGCGGACGAGACCGGCTTCGAGGGCGGCCCGGAGGTCGAGGCGGCCATCTCGCGCCTCTTCAGCTACGCGGCGTGGGCCGACAAGTACGACGGCGCGGTGCACGGCGTCCCGCTCCGCGGCCTCACCGTCGCGATCGTGGAGCCGATCGGCGTCATCGGCATCGCCTGCCCGGACGAGGCGCCGCTCCTCGGGCTCGTCTCCCTCGTGGCCCCGGCGGTGGCCATGGGCAACACCGTCGTCGTCGTCCCCTCGGAGAGGCACCCGCTCTCGGCCACCGACTTCTACCAGGTGCTCGAGACCTCGGACGTGCCGGCGGGCGTCGTCAACGTCGTCACCGGCCGGCGCGACGTGCTGTCGAAGACCCTGGCCGGCCACGAGGACGTGGACGCGATGTGGTACTTCGGCGGCGCCGAGGGGGCGAAGCTCGTCGAGGCGGCGAGCGTCAGCAACATGAAGCGCACCTTCACGAGCCACGGGCACCCGATCGATTGGTTCGACGCGCGGCAGGGCGAGGGAAGGGAGTTCCTGCGCGAGGCGACGCAGGTGAAGAACATCTGGACTCCCGGCGGGGAGTGAGCCGGACGCAATCACGACGTGCCGATACAGGTCTCGGTCGTCACGGAGCGGGGGGCGCTGCCGGCGGAAGGGACGTCCTGGAGTACATGCCCATCGGATGCCCGGAGGGATCGAGGACGAGCGCGATCGCGCCGGGGCGGTCCGGCAGGTTGAAGGGAAACCCGGGAGCGACTGTTCCACCGAGGTCCTGCGACCTCTTGCAGCTGGCCCGAACGTCGGCCACCTGGACGTAGATCACGCCGTTGAACGGGCTGATCTTGCCCTCCGAGACCCTCAGGGTCCCGATCGACTCTCCCCGCGAGACGATCTCGACCGCCTGATCCGTTCCCTGAAGCGGGGCGAAGCTCCAGTCGAAGAGCTTGCCGTAGAACTCCTTCGACTGCGCCAGGTTGGTGGTGGTGATGTCGAACCACGCGATGCGGCCGGGACCGACATCGGCCGGAGCCGCCTTCGGAGGAGCCGCCGGGAGCTGCCCAGCCGCGAGGGCCAGGGCCGCCGTCATCGCCAGAGTCGCGCTTCGCATCGCTCGCCTCCTCGTGCGCTCCATTGCGCCTGGTTTTCGTCCATCTCTTCCGCGGGTTGGGCCGAACGACCGTCATGCTGGCCCAGAGCGCAGCCCGCTCAGTCACGCGAGTGTGGCGGCCCCTTTCCCCAGGCAACGCGAAGGGACAGGCCGACGCCCCTCCGAAGAGGTGCGATGCCGGCGGTGACCGACGGCAGCTCCGCTGGAAGCCACTGCTCGGACTTGAGCGCCCAGCCGACGGCAGCACCCACTGCGGCTCCTGCGGCCGCGCCGATCGCGGCCACCGCTCCTGGGCTGTAGTCGTCGGTGTCGTAGTCGCCAAACGTCAGCCACAGCCCGGGCATGGCCCCGACAGCGGCGCCGAGCAATGCTCCCCGGCCGGCCTTGGATCGGCGACCCCCACTGACTTCGAGGGTGGTCGTCGGGCCCAGGGCGATCCGCGTAGACGCCCCAGCCGTTCCGCTTTGCACCAGCATTGCGTGGGGCTCGAGGCCGACCACCGTGCCGACGAGTGGCTGCGTCCCGCCTTCCGGCGCGGTCACGCGCACCCTGCTGCCGACCTCGACCGCGCGAGACTCGCCCGGAAGGGCCCTGGCGGCACAAAGCACCACCACGATCACGCCCAGGAGCCTGCTCACGCTGCCTCTGTGCGCATTCATGCGATTCCCTCGCGGTTAGCCGGCCCTCCGGAGCCGGAAGGCAGACCACGTCTCGTCGACACTCATGAGACCGAGGGGCCGCAGCCCGAGCGTCTCGGCAAGTTCCCAGACGGTGTCGCGGCTCATGTCCAGCCGAGCGTCCCTGGAGCCCTTGCGGAAGAACACCCAGATCGCGGAGGCGGGGCCGAGAGCGGCGACCGCCTGCGGCATTCGCGCTTCGAGCTCCGCGCGCGTGCGCACGAACAGGAACACCAGTGCGGCCTCGGCGGGCTTTACGAACGCCGTGCCCTTCGGCAGCCCGAGGGACTCGACGACACCCGGGACGCGATTGACGATGGCGACTGTGGTGCCCGGCTTGACGCGAGCTTTCTGCGCGACCGTCTTCTCTGACACGACAGACCCCCTGCGAAGACGTTCATGAACGGCTCCAAACCCCGCGAGTGTAGCCTGCCAAGGCCGCAGGCGCTCCTCTCGCCCTGGGCGTCGAGCCGGCCTCATCCCCTTGCTCGGCCGCGGACGCTTCCCCAGGCTCACCCTCAGGACCCAGGGAGACTGCTTGCTGTAGCGCCGCCATTCGGCGGTCCGTTCCCCCCCACGGCTCAACAGGGCCCTGAACGCGGGAGACATGTCGCCCAGCACGGCCGCCATCTGGGCCTCCGAAGGCGGCCCGGTCGCGCCCGCCGTGGCGGTCTTGGCTCGTGACACCATCGTTGCACTCAAGGTGGCGGGGTGGCTCGGAGTGAGTCGCCCTACGCGCGGGCCTCGAGGAAGTGGAGCGCCTGCTCGGCCTCGCGGCGGACGATGAACGCGCGGTCCCACTCGTGGGCCTCGTCCCGGCCGAGGATGCGGAGGACGGCGGCGCGGACGCGCTCTTCCTGGGCCGGCGTCAGGTAGGCGGCCCGCACCAGCTTTCCCAGGCTGCGCACGGCCTTCGCCCGGACCGCCGGCTGCACGTCGGACAGCGTCCGGAAGAGGACGTCGAAGATCTCGGCGCGGCGGTCCTCGGCGAGCTGGGTCGCCGGCACGGCCTCGGCGATCTTGCCCAGAGCGCGGGCCGCGCTGTCGCGGACCTCCTTGTCGGGGTGCATGAGCGAGCCGATCACCTCGGGGAGCGCCTCCCGCACCGCCGGGTCGTGGACCTTCCCCACCGCGAAGAGCGCGAACGACCGGCTGTAGGGGTCGTCGGTCGCGATGACGCGCCGCAGCGCGGGCAGCGCCTCCCGCCCGACGTAGGCCAGCGTGCGCGCGAGGTAGAGGTGGCTCTTGATGTCGGAGCCCCTCATCAGCTCCAGCAGCTGAGGGACGACTCGCGGCCCCTGCGCGGCCAGGACGCCGACCGCCCGGTCGAGGAGCGGCTGCAGGTCGGGCCGGTCGGCGGTGTCGACGTAGAAGAGCGAGCAGAGCTCCTCCACGGCGCCGCGGAACTCCGCTTCGGGCAGGCTTCCCATGCTCGCGCGGAGGTGCGCCAGGCCCTCTCCGATCCGATCCGGGCTGTCGCTCTGCAGGGAATGAAGCGCGGCGGACAGGTTGTCCGGGGTCATGGAGCCTCCGGGAGCTCAGCCGCCGAAGTACGAGGGCTCGTTCCCCGGCTTCCACTTGATGTTGCAGCCCAGGCTCGGCCTCTGCACCTCGGGCGCCGGGCGGCCGTCGAGGGCGGCGTCGAGTGCTTTCCGCAGATCCGCCCCGGTCACCGGCACGCCGTTGCCGGGCCGGCTGCCGTCCATCTGCCCGCGATAGAAGAGCCGCCGCTCGCGGTCGAACACGAAGAAGTCCGGAGTGCACGCCGCGCCGTAGGCCTTCGCCACCTCCTGAGTCTCGTCGAAGAGGTAGGGGAAGCTGTAGCCGGCCGCCTTCGCCTCCCGCGCCATTCCCTCGGGCCCGTCCTCGGGGTAGCCCTGCGTGTCGTTCGAGGCGACGGCCACCACCGCGACCCCGCGCTTCTGGTAGTCCGACGAGAGCGACGCGAAGCCCGCGCGGACGTGTTTCACGAACGGGCAGTGGCTGCAGATGAACGCGACGAGAAGTGCTCCAGAGCCCTCGAATCCTGCCAGCGAGTACATGCGGCCCGAGGGGTCGGGCAGCTCGAAGGAGGGGGCCTTCGCCCCCAGGGGGAGCATCATCGTGGACGCGGTCTCGACCATGGCAGCCTCCTCAGGCAATCTGGCCGGCGATCCTCGCCGCGACCCTGGCGAAGCCCGGCTTCGTCGGGTGCAGCTCGTTGCCCCAGTCGGCCTTGTAGCCGGAGGGGAGCACCGCCGAGAGCGTCCCCCGCAGGTCCACGTACCGGACGTGGTCGAGCCCGCCCGACGCCAGGTCGCGAACGAGCTCCGCGAGCATGACGTTGTAGCGGTCGATGAGATCCCGCAGGACATCCGTGTTCGCCGCGAGGACGGAGAGCCGTTCTCTTGGCTTCTCCCCGGCGTGGCCCTTGCCGCGGAATCCGGGCTCGAGCCACGGGCCGGGCAAGGACCACGCCCCGCCGAGCCAGCCGCGCCCGTCCGGGACCGGGTAGTCGTAGCCGTGGACGACCACGCGGGCCCGCTCGGCGAAGTGGCTCTCCGAGAGCCGCGTCACCACCCCGACGAGGCTGGCCATCGCCGTGCGGAGCCGCTCGCGGATGACACCGTCGGCAACGGTGGCGTTCAGGGCGGGCAGGCCCGAGTTCACGTGGTTGATGAGCACTCCGAACTCGTCGCCCGCGATGTCGTTGCCTCCTCCCGAGATCAGGATCGCGCGCGGCTTCTTTCCCCGGGCTCGCACCTTCTCGAACGCCCGCGTGAGCCCCTCGACCTGGCCGGGCTCGTGGGCCATGTCCTCGAGCTTGTCGCCCTTGTGGGCCACCGACTCGACCTCGTAGCCCTCGGCCTCGAGGAATCCGAGGACGTCGTAGAAGGGGTAATCGAACCAGGAGTCGCCCTCCGCGATCAGCAGACCGAGCGTCGGCTTTGCCGCCGCGGCGGCGAGGGCCGTCCGGCGGAGGACGAGGACGCGGTCGGCGAGGGCCGCTCCCGCGGCGAACGCGCGGTGCGTCTCCGTTCGCGCGAGGGAGCGCTCCTTCTCGCCGGCCCCGGCCGCTCGTTGCCTCGTGCGCTTCTTCATGGCCCCTTCCCGGCCCGCGCCCCGGGGGGCCGGGGCGAAACCAGGCTCACTCCTGCCGGCGATTGGCGCTCGCCGACGCGACCTCGGGCTGGTCGAGGACGCGCTCGACGAAGCCCGGCGCCGCCGAGAGCACGAAGTACCCGAGGTTCGGGAAGACGTTGAGGTCGTACTCCTCCGCCGACGCCCCCAGCTCCTCCGCGACGCGCGCCACCACGAGCTCGGCCAGCGCCCGCGTCGAACCGGAGGGCGCCGGGAGCGACGAGCGCAGGGTCGTCCGCAACCGCATCACGGCCTCGACGGGCGCGGCCTCGGCGGCGGCGGCGAGGCCCAGCTGGCGCCGCAGCTCCGGGTCGACCCTGGTTCTCGAGCGTCGGCCGGACATTCGTGCTTCCCTCCGCAGAGACTACGACGAGCCCGGACGGGCGACAAGCCCCCTTCGGAGCGCGGCGAGCGCCTTCACCGCGGACGGAATGCCGCGGCCTCCCCGCTCTGCGGACATCCCCGCGGGGCGGGCGCAGGATTCGAGAATCGCCTTTTCCACCTGCCTCACCTCCGCGTTCGGCTTCGCCTGGAAGAGCAGCGCCGCCAGCCCCGCCACGTGCGGTGTCGCCATCGACGTGCCGTCCATCTCCTGGTAATCCCCGCCCGGCTTCGCGGAGATGATGCCGACGCCGGGGGCCACGAGGTCAGGCACCACGGGGTCCCTCTTCCGGTCGAACCGCTGGCTCGACGAGAAGTCGGCCACCTGGTCGTCCTTCCCGCACGCCCCCACGGAGAGGGCCTCGCTGTAGTTCCCCGGAGACCGGCTCGATCCGGCGTACTCGTTGCCCACGGCGAAGATCGGCAGGACCCCCCTCCGGCGCAGGATGCGGGTGATCGCGAGGAAGTCGGGCCACCAGCCACGGAAGCCGAGCGAGAGGTTGAGCACCCGGGCCTCGAGGCCGATCGCCCAGTCCATCCCCGCGAGGACCCGAGCCACGGCGTCGCCGCCCTCGATCACGATCGCGCTCGCCAGGCGAGCGCCGGGCGCCATCCCGACGTGACGGCCGCCGACCGGCCGGCCCGCGATCGTGGCCGCAGTGTGCGTGCCGTGCTCGTCGCTGTCGCGAGGTTTCGGGGCCGGCTGGACGGCCCGGCCCATCACGTCGAACTCCGCGAAGTGGGCCACGGCCCCCGCCAGGGCGGGGTGCCGGCCGTCGACACCCGTGTCCAGGTGGGCGACGAGGACCCCCGCGCCCGTGAGGCCCTGGTCCCAGAGGGCAGGGACGCCCAGCCGCTCGATGCCCCAGGTGCGCGCCTTGACCAGCGTCGCCGCCGCCACCCGGGGCGGCCGGATGGGGCTGATGGCGGGGGCTCCGCCGACCGAGACGACCTGCGGGTCCGACCGGAGGGCCGCGAGGCCGGCGCGGTCCACGGTGCCCAGGAGCACCCCGAGGTGGGGGAAGAACCGGTACGGCGGGGCCGAAGTGCCGAAGCTCGCCGCGAGGGCACTCGACCGCCCGACGCGTGCCGTCGAGAAGTGCCTCACCAGCCGACGGCCTTCGCTCGCGCTGGCGGCCGCGCCCGTCCCCATCGCCGCGCGCATGATCACGATGACCTGGGCCGTACCGCGCGCGTTCAGCTCCTGCGTCAGGTAGCTGCTCACCGACCCTCCCGTCAGATCAGACGCGACAGGATGTGCAACACGAGCCTCTCGTTCACTCGAGCGAGTGTAGCAGCATCCGCCGAGTGTAGCCGGCGGCGACGAGCCGCTCGTAGGCCTCCATCACCTCGGCCGGCACGTCCTGCGGGGCCGACCAGCCCTTCCGGGCGTAGACGAGCAGGCGCTGCAGGTCCCCCACCATGATGTCGATGACGTCGTCCTTGCGGATGTCCCCGGTCGGGTAGGCGTCGAAGCCGATCTGCGGCGAGGTCACGACCACCTCGAGCTCCGGCCACCGCTGCGGCGAAGGTCGCGAGCGTTCGCCTCTCCATGTACGGCTTCTGGACGGCGATCGCCTTCCTCGGCCGGATGCCCTTCTCCTCGAGGAGCTGTCGCGAGAAGTCCACGTTCTCGCCGGTGTTCGTGGAACGGCTCTCGATCAGGATCCGCTCTCGCGGCACGCCCAGACCCACGGCGACGTCGGCGAAGATCTCGGCCTCCGGCCGGCTCCACATCTGGCTCGTGAGGGCGCCGAGGTGGCCGGAGAAGACGACGAGCGGCGCCCAGCCGCCGAGGAACACCTCGGCGCCGCGCTCGGCCACCCGCGTGTCGTGGCTCCCGAGGACGATGATGCAGTCGGCCTTCTCGAGCGCGTGGTGGACGTGGTGGTAGTCCCAGACGATCCGGGCGTCGTCGTCGACGCTCGGCTCCGTGCTCCGATCTTCCATCAGGGGCTCGTTATACCATCGCCGAACCTCGGGCCGGCGCCGCCGCTATGGGCGCGAGTGCATGGCGAGCAGCAGCCAGCCCAGCATCATGCCGAGCCCACCCGCGGGCGTGACCGCGCCCAGCCACCGCGGCGCGCCCAGCGCCATCGCGTAGAGGGTTCCACTGAAGACGGCGCTCCCGGCCAGGAGGCACCACCCCGCGGAATCGCCTCCGTGTCGGTGATGCTGGAGCAACCCGAGCGCCACCAGCGCCAGGGCGTGGAACAGGTGGTAGCGGGCGGCCGTCTCCCACCAGGCGATGCCTTCCGCGCTCGCCACGGTCTTGAGCCCGTGTGCGCCAAACGCCCCCAGGCCCACGCCGGCGAGCCCCCACAGCGCACCGATCATCACCCAGTTCATCGGCGACCTCCGTTGCGGCTCATTCTGCCGCACACCGGCATCGAGTGGGCCGAGGCCTCGCCCCGTCCTATTCACGGTGAAGGAGCGCGGGGGTATGCTCCGCGCATGGCCAAGCGGGTCGAGAAGCCGACGATCATCGAGTCGGCCGGGAACATGCCGAAGCGGATCGAGGAGTTCGTGGGGCGGGTGAACACGGGGACGGCCGGGGCGAGCGTCGCGCGCATGACGAGCCCCTCCGGCTGGGTCGAGCCCGGGCAGACGCCCGAGTTCGACGAGTACACGCTGGTGCTCCGAGGGACGCTGCGCGTCGAGACGCGGCAGGGCGGGCTCGACGTGCGGGCCGGGCAGGCCGTAGTCGCGCCGCGGGGCGAGTGGGTGCGCTACAGCACGCCGGACGCCGGTGGGGCGGAGTACGTGGCGGTCTGCGTACCGGCTTTCTCCCCGGACACGGTCCACCGCGACCGGAGCTGACGCCAATGCGCCGCACGATCGCGCTCGCGGCCCTCGCGGCTCTCCTGCCGTCGGTCGGGGCTCCGGCCGACCCGGCGGCCTCGGTCTTCCCCGCCGGATGGCGCCAGGGCTGGGCTCGCAGCATCGAGGGCCGGAAGCTCTCCTACCGGTGGGGCTACCCCGGCTACGCGGTGTCGCTGCTCTGCCGGGCCGTCGATCCGACGTGGGCCATCGAGTGGGAGGGCGAGGCCCCGCCCGCGGCCGGCCCGGACGAGACGGTCACGTACGTCTGGCACGTCGGGCTGAACTCGCGGCGCGTCGCCCCACCGCTTCGAGCTGCAGCTCGACGCTCGACCGCTCCTGACGTTCGACACCGCCGGCGGCGTCGGGAACGGCACCTGGACGATCGAGGGGAGCGACGGCGCGCTCCTCCGCTTCCTGACGACGCGGATCGGCAGCTTCGACGAGCGCTTCGGCTTCATGGCCCTGACCCTCGTCCGGCGGCAGCTCGGGGACGCACCGCCACGCTTCCGCATCGTGCCCGAGGCCGCGGGGAGCCAGGACTACGTGCTCGTCTTCGAGGAGCCGGTCACGGCATGGGCGAAGCTCGCTGCCGAGGAGGCGGTCCTCTAGGGCGGGCGGCCGCTGCTCACCGCGGACGTCAGCCACCTCGGCCCCGCCGTGCCCGTGAACGTGAAGGCCGCGGGACGGGAGGTCCACCGGGGCGAGCTCGGGACCGGCCACTCCCGCATCGCCATCGGCGTGCCCGAGGGCGTCACGGGGTCGGTCCGGGTCGAGATCGAAGCGGCGGGAGCGACCGTCCTGGACGAGACGGTGGCCCTCCGCCCGGTCGCGGCCCGCGCGTTCCACCTCGTGCCGCACTCGCACGTGGACATCGGCTACTCGGACCCGCAGCCGGAGGTCGAGCGCAAGCAGTGGCGGAACCTGCGCGACGCGCTCGCGCTCTTCCAGAAGACGAGGGACCTGCCCCCCGAGGCGCGGTTCCGCTGGCAGGCCGAGGGCCTCTGGGCGGTGGAGAGCTTCCTCGACCAGGCGAACGAGACGGAGCGGCGCGACTTCGCCGAGGCGGTGAAGCGCGGCGACCTCGAGCTGCCCGCCAACCTCACGAACGTCCTGACCGGTCTTTGCCACCCCGAGGAGCTCGCCCGGTGGACGGACGCGTCGCGACGCCTGAAGAGGCGCTACGGCATCGAGGCGAGCCCGGTCGCGATGCACACGGACATCCCCGGCCTCGCCTGGCCCACGGTGACGGCACTGGCGCAGGCCGGCGTGCGCTACTTCTCGAGCGGGCCGAACTACATGCCGAGCTTCGTGCCCGACCGGCGGCGACCGGATCGGCTCCACGCTCGTGGAGCAGGGCGACCGGCCCTTCTGGTGGGTTTCGCCGTCGGGCCGCGAGCGGCTCCTGATGTGGGTCGCCGGCCGCGGCTACTCGTGGTTCCACGGCGGCTCACCTGGGCCGCGCCGGCGACGCCGCGGCGCGCGGGATCCTCGACTACGCGCGCGAGCTCGCCGACCAGCGGCTACCCGTACGAGATGGTCCAGGTGCGCTACACGGTCGGCGGTGACAACGGTCCCGTGGACCCGAAGCTGCCCGGCTTCGTCGCGGCGTGGAACGAACGGTACGAGACGCCGCGGCTCGTGATCGACTCCGCTCAGGGCCTCTTCGAGGCCTTCGAGCGGCGCTACGGCGCAACCCTCCCCGAGAGGCGCGGCGACCTGACTCCCTACTGGGAGGACGGGGCGATCTCGAGCGCGGGCGAGGAGATCCTGGCGCGGGCGGCCGCGCGGCGGCTGATGCAGGCCGAGGCGCTCTGGGCGATGACCGACCCGGCCGGGTTCCCGCGCGACCGCGGCCGAGGAGGCGTGGCGCCAGCTCCTGCTGTGGCACGAGCACACGTGGGGCGCCGCGGCGAGCATCTCGGAGCCGGACCGGCCGGACGTCGTGGCGCAGTGGGAGTACAAGCGGGCCTTCGCGGTCGAGGCCGACCGCGGCTCGCGTGCGCTCCTCGACGAGGCCATCGGCCGCGCCAGGCCGGCCCCGGCGACCCCGATCGCGATCGTCAACACGCTGGCTCGGCGGCGAGGCGGCCTCGTCGTCCTTCCGGCCGACCGTTCGCACGCCGGCGACCGGGTCGCGGTCGAAGGCGGGCACGCCGTGCCCAGCCAGCGACTCGCCGACGGGGGGCTGGCGGTGGCCGTGGCCGACGTGCCGGCGCTGGGTAGCGCATCGTTGCGCGTCGGGTCGGGGCACGCCTCGCCGCCAAAGTCACCCGCAACCGCGTCGGGCACCGTGCTCGAGAACGCCGCCCTCCGCGTCGAGCTGGACCCGACGACAGGCGCCATCCGCAGCCTCGTGGATCGCGTCCGCGGCGTCGAGCTCGCCGGGCCCCAGGGTCTCGCCCGATACCGCTACGTCCTCGGCCGCGATCCGGCCGCGGCGCAGGACGCCGGCTCCCCGACGATCACGGTCGAGGAGCCCGGGCCGCTCGTCGCCGTGCTGCGGGCCGAGGGACCCGCCCCCGGCGCGCGTCGCGCCGTGACCCGGTACCGGCTCGTCGCGGGCTCGGACCGCCTCGAGGTCGAGCTCGTCCTCGACAAGCTCCCGGTCCGCGCCAAGGAGAGCGCTCACCTGACCTTCGACTTCGCGGTCGAGGGCGGCGGCCTGCGCATCGACCAGGGCTGGAACCTGATGGACCCCGCGAAGGACGCGCTGCCCGGGTCGTGCCGCGAGTTCGTCGGTGTGCACAGCGTGCTCGACGCGGCGGGGCCGAAGGGCGGAATCGCCCTCGGCGTCCTCGACAGCCCGCTCGTCGAGCTGGGAACGATGGTGGACGAGCGGCCGAGCGCGATCGGGATCCGGCAGTGGAGGCAGGAGCCGTACGCGGGCACGACGGTACACGCCTTCCTGCTCAACAACTACTGGCACACGAACTACAAGGCGGAGCAGCAGGGCCTCCTGCGCTTCCGCTTCGTCGCTCCGGCCGCACGGCGTCGAGCCGCCGGCGACCCTCACGGCCCTCAGCCTCGACCTCGAGCAGCCGCTCCTCGTCCTGCCGGAGGGCTTTCGGGCGCACGGCTTCGCCTTCGGGCTCGAGGCCGACCCCGACGTGCAGGTCGTCGGGCTTCGGCCGTCGGGCGAGGGGCGCGCCCGGCTCGTGCGGCTGCTCAACGCGAGCGACCGCCGGCAGGCCGCTCGCGTCGGTCGCAGCGCCCCGGTGTCCCTCGGGCCGTGGGAGGTCAGGACCGTCCGAGTCGACTGACCGCGTCTACTCCGCCTTCGGCACGGGCGGAGGGCCGTCCGGAATGAAGGCCCGGTAGACGACGCCCCGGGTCTTCCGCTCGAACTCGGCCCGCACCGCCGCGCGCGCGGCGGGGTCGTCGAAGAGGTCCACCATGGTCAAGGCGAGGGTCTTCGCCGCCAGCACCATGCCCTTGTGGCCGATCGACATGCCTCCGGCGGCCACCACCGGCCACGCGTGCCACGGCACGTCGCGCGGAGCGGTGGCGACCGAGACGTGGAGGGTCGGCACGTTCCAGCTGACGTCGCCCACGTCCGTCGAGCCGCCCTCCTTCTCCTGCCCCTCGAGCGGCCCGATGGTCGTGTCCATCCCGCTCGGCGCGACGCCCGCGGCCGTCTGCAGCTCGCGGGCGAACTTCTCTTCCTCCGGCGTGAACGCGAGAGGCCCGATCCGACGGAGGTTCGCGTCCAGGAGGCGCTCGCCCGCCTCGTTCACCAGCATCTCGTAGTCGCCCGACTGGACGGTGATCTTCTCCGTCACGCCCGCCATCAAGCGCCGCGCCCTCGGCGACCTTGCGCAGCCGCGCCAGCACGTCGTCGACACCCGCCCGCTCGAAGTCGCGCGCCCAGATCCAGACCTTGGCGTGGTCGGGCACGACGTTCGGCACGTCGCCGCCGTCCGGGATCACGTAGTGCATCCGCACGCTGGGCTTCACGTGCTCGCGCATCATGTTCACGCCGTGGGTGAAGAGCTCCGCCGCGTCCAGGGCGCTCCGGCCGTTCCAGGGGTCGAACGGCGGCGTGGGCCGTGCGGCCGTGGAACTCCACGATCACGTCCACGACGGCCTGCCCGCCCTCCATGTCGGCGCGGGTGCGGTCCGCCGGGTGCCAGGCGAGGGCCACGTCCACGTCGCGGAACAGCTCCGCGCGGATCATGTAGATCTTGCCCCCGACCGCCTCCTCGGCCGGCGTGCCGTAGTAGCGCACGGTGCCCGCGAGCTTCCCGGCCGCCATCAGCTCCTTGATCGCGACCGCCGCGCCCAGGCTGGCCGCGCCGAAGAGGTTGTGGCCGCAGCCGTGGCCGGGAGCGCCGGGCGCGAGCACCGCCCTCTCCGGGACGGCCTTCTGCGAGAGGCCGGGGAGCGCGTCGTACTCCCCGAGCACGGCGATCACCGGGCGCCCCTCGCCGTAGCTCGCGACGAACGCGGTCGGCATGCCGGCGACACCCCGCTCGACGCGGAAGCCCTGCGCCTGGGCGTAGTCGGCGAGGAGCGCGGCCGAGCGCGTCTCGCGCAGCGCGGTCTCGGCGAAGCCCCACACCTGGTCGGCCAGGGAGACGAGGTCTCGCCCGGCGGGCGTCGATCGTCGCCGCGGCGGCCTCCTTCTTGCGGACGTCGGCCTTCGAGGCGATAGGCGGCGGCGCGCTGGACGCGGCGGCGGCGAGGAGGACGACGAGGAGGCTCATCGGCATTGGCTCCCGTGAGTGAAACCGCATTCTACGCGATGCGCGCCGCCGCCCTGATACGATACGAGCGGGGGCGTGACTCCTGGGAGGAGTTGGCTTGCGCTCGACGCTCCGGGTGGCCGCTGTCGTCGTGGTGGTGGCGATGGGGCCCGGAGCGCCGGCACAGGATCAAGCACCCTCGCCCCGCCCCTCCCCGGCCCGGCGCCGCCGTCCGATCCACGACTCGGTGGAGCGCGTCGTCGACCGGGTCGTGCAGGCGCACCTTCAGCCCTGCGGCCGGGCCGGAGAGCTCGGAGTGCCCTGCTTTCCGGTGAGCGTCGAGCAGGAGGGGCCGCGCTTCTCCGTGGCCGACGCCTTGCGCCGCTACCGCGCCACCGGTTCGCCGAGCCCGAGCGGGCCCCTGACCGTCGCGGAGACGCAGAGCCACCTCTCGGGCGCTCCGCTCTCGCCGTCTGGCTAACTTCGGCTCGTTCGACCCCGTCTGCACGACGAAGAACCTGGTGAAGAAGCTCTCGGGGAAGAACACGACCTTCCACCTCTACCGCATCTGGGACGCGCGCGGCGAGCACCCGCTGCTGACCGACCAGCGTGCTCGACCCGAAGGCCTACGCCGCGAACCTGGACTTCCACTACGAGTACCTCGGAAAGTTCGACGGCGAGTGCGAGGCGGTCGCCGCCTGGCGCAAGGCGCTGCGCGAGGCGACGGAGCCGAAGCCCGTGCCCGACGACGCCTGGGACGAGTCGAAGGACTCGCCCGAAAAGACGGCGGCTCCGGAGCCGCCTTGAAGTGATGGCCATCGGGGTTCTTCCACACCCTGATATGCTCACGCCGTCCTAGCGACATCGAGGAGGCGACCATGTCCGACAGAAGCCTGGGAAGGCGTGACTTCGTCAAGCTCGCGGCCGGGGGCGCCCTGATCCTGCCCGCCCTCGGCGCCCGAGCCGCCGCCCAGCCCGCCGGGTTCCCAAAGCACCCGGCGAAGAAGAAGGCCCTCTTCGTCTACGGCGGCTGGGAGGGCCACGAGCCCGCGAAGTGCCGCGACCTCTTCGTGCCCTGGATGCAGGAAGACGGGTTCGACGTCTCGGTGTCCGACACGCAGGCGCCCTACGCCGACGCCGCGCTCATGAAGACGATCGACGTCGTCGTCCAGGTCTGGACGATGGGCACGATCCAGAAGGAGCACCTGAAGGGCCTGCTCGACGCGGTGAAGGGCGGGACCGGGATCGCGGGCTGGCACGGCGGCCTCGGCGACGCGTACCGCCAGGAGACCGAGTACCGCTACATGGTCGGCGGGGACTGGGTCGCGCACCCCGGCGGCATCATCGACTACGAGGTCCACGTGACCGACCACGAGGACCCGGTCACGGCGGGCCTCGCGGACTTCAAGGTGAAGAGCGAGCAGTACCTCATGCACGTCAATCCGAACAACAAGGTGCTCGCGACCACGCGCTTCAGCGGGGCCGTGGACCCGTGGATCTCCGGCTCCACGATGCCGGTCGTGTGGAAGAAGGTGTACGGAAAGGGCCGCGTCTTCTACACGTCGCTCGGGCACGTCGCGGCCGACTTCGACATCCCGCAGGCCCTCGCCATCGTTCAGCGGGGCATCCTCTGGGCGAGCGACAGCCGCTACGAGCCGACTCCGGACCTGGTGTCGCCCGTCTACCCGCAACGCTAGAAACGCCGCCGGCCGCTACGGCCGCCGGGGCGCCCGCCTGTCCCCCGCGAGGAACCGCACCAGCCCGCCCCACCGCCGGTCCACCCGGAAGTCGGGGGCGAAGGGAAACGGCCCCGGGCCGAAGTGCGTGTGGACGGCGGCGTAGCCAGCGCTCGCGAGCCGCGCGCAGAAGTCCTCGACGAGCGGCGCCCGCGAGCCGCTGCGCGCGCACGGAAGGCGCGAGGACGATCCCCTCGACGTGGGCGACGCGCGGGCCGGCGGGCCGCCACGTGATCCCGCCCACGACGCGCTCTTCGGCGTCGAGCACCACCAGGTGCCGCGGGAGCGCCGCCCGGCTGCAGGCCCGACTCGGACAGCAGGCGGTAGAGCCGGCCGATCTCCGCCGGCCCCGCGGGCTCGCGCACGGCGTAGCGCCGCTCCCTGCGCGTCCGTCGAGGTGCGAGAGCACGAAGGCCCTCGCCTGGCCCGGGGCGCGCCGCGACCTCCGCGGCCTGCAGGGTCGCCGCCTCCGGGAAGACGAGCTCGCCGAAGGCGCGTCGGTCCTCGGCGACCGGCGAGGGCGGCCTGCAGCTTCCGACAGCTCGACGAGCCGCGTGGCGGCTCATCCGGCCGGAGCTCGAAGAGCCGCGCGAGCAGCCGGTCGAGCGCGTCGCGGGCCGCCGGCGGCGCATCGGCGAAGTAGGTGTGGCGGTAGAGGTGGTACCGCGCGATCTCGCCGTGCGCCTCGAGGCGCGTGGAGCCGCAGCATCTGGGCCGCGAGCTGGCGGCGGGCGGCCGGCGTGGCCTTCGGGTTGGCGCGCGCCACGCGTGCGTAGCGCGCGATCGCCGCCTCGAGCGCGAGCGGCGGCCGGTACGCCGCGGCCGGAGCTCGTCCCGGAAGGCGCGCACGCCGCTCCGGCGTCGAGCGGTCCCTCGCCCGTCGGCCAGCAGCTCGTCGAGGAAGCGGCGCGCCTCGTCGAGGCCGAGCCCCTCGACCGCGGCCTCGTCGATCCACAGCGGGTCGAGCCGGGCGCGCAGGGCCGGGTAGTGGCCGGCGACCTGCTCGAGGAAGTGCCGGCGCATCGGCTCGACGAGCGAGCCCGGGCCCTCGTAGCGGACGCCAGCCGGCGAGGGAGAGGATGCGCACGTCGGAGCGGTAGTCCGCCTCGGGGCACGGCGACGTTCGTCGGGGACGACCTGGCCGGGCAGGATCCGCCCGTCGCTCGCCCGCCAGGCCGGCGAAGAAGGCGGCCAGGCCGCGGACGAAGAGGACTGCGCCACGCCTCGGCGGCCGGCGCGTCGCCCGGCTCGCGCGCCTCGGCCAGCGCCCGCACCTTCTCCCAGACGGTGAGGCCGCTCGACGAACGCGGTGGAGAGGACGCCGAGGTCGCCCCGCGCGCAGCCGAAGCGGGGCACGACGCCCGGCGCCGCCGGGCGGGTCGCCGAGCGCGGTCATCCAGAGCATCGTCTCCTCGACCGCGGCGTCGGCCACGTCGCCGCGCAGCGCGAGGAGCAGGTCGCGGTGGCGGCCGTCGGCGCCGTCGAAGCTGGCGCGGTAGAGCCGGTGACGGTGCGTCGAGGCGAGCGGCGAGACCCAGACGCCGTCCGGGCCGATCGCCGGCGGAGCGCGCCTCCGTCTCGTCGAAGGCGAGCGCCACGGACTGGGCGAGGAAGCACGGGTCGCCGAGCACGGCGCGCGAGCGCTCCATCTCCTCGTCGGACACCGGCCCGTGCAGCGCCGACCGGCCGCGACGGCGCGCGGTGGCGCGCGCGGCACCAGGCCGCGAGCGCCTCGAGCTCGCGCCCGCGCGGCGGCCGCGAGCTCCGGCTCCGCGTCGAAGAGCGCCCAGGCGGCGAGCTCGGCGCGCACGGGCACGAGGTGCGTCGGGTGCAGTCGCGGCCGAGCGCGACGAGGAGCGAGAGCACGTCTCGAAAGGTCGCGCGGACCGTGGGGGCGCGGGCCAGGCGAGGTCGCGGCGGTAGCCCAGCGAGCCGGCGGCGCAGCGCCTCGAGGTGGTGCGTGCTCGGGGCGGGCGCGCGCGATCGCCTCGATGCTCGCCTCGGTGAGGAACGGCCGGCCGGACAGCACGAACGACGCGAGCAGGTCCCCGTAGCCGGGGAGCGGCTCGTCGAGGAGGAGCGTGCGGTACGCGAGGCAGCGCACCTCGAGGTCGGGGTGCCAGGCGAGCGCCTCGAGCCGGCGGCGCACGAGCCAGCCGAGACGCGGCTCCGGCGCTGAGGCAGTCGCTCCGCGAGGGCGCTGCACGGCGTCGAGCGCCGCGGGCGCCGTCCGCGAAGAGCGCCGCGCGCGCGCGTCTCGTGCGCCTCGTCGAGCGCCGCGTCGCGCAGCGGGGTCGCGGGCTCGCGCTCGGGCAGCGGCGACGGGCCCGGTCCCCGGACGGCCGCACCTGCGGCGAGACGCGTCCGAGCGGCACGTCCCAGCCGTCCTTGCACGGCGCGAACGCGCGCAGCTGACGGGTTCCCGGCCCACAGCATCGGCTGGCGGGCGAAGAGGCCGAGGTCGACGACGTCTCCGCCGACGCGGTACTCGAGGTCGCCGACCCGCGCCGTCGCCCGCCTCGGCGCCCGCGGCCGACGGCGAGCACGCGGCCCGGAGCGCTTCTCGAGGAGCCCGCCGGGTGCGCGCCACGATGTCGGCCTCGAGGAGGCCGAGGTCCCGGAAGAACCAGCGCGGCAGCCGCGCGCGCACGCCGGCCGCACGGGATCTCGACGGCGTCGGAGCGGTAGAGCGAGTCGATCGACGGCGGCGAAGCTCCTCTCGATCTCCTTGCGCCGGTACGTGCCCTTCGGCGGTCAGCTCGCGCTCGGGATCGAAGTCGCGGTCGAGGAGGGCGAAGCGCACGACGCGCTCGGGCGTCGCCACGTCGCGGTTGACCGCGGCCACGAGCTGGCGAGAAGTAGGCCTCCTCCCCCTCGGGCGTCGCGCCCGGCGATCGCCGGGTCGGAGCGGTCGGGCACGATCAGCAGGGCGTTGTGGTCGCGCCCGTCGCCGACGAGGAAGGCCCGCTTCACGCCCGGCACGTCGGCGAGCCGCCGCTCGACGGCGGCCGGCGCGACCGTCTGGCCGCGGGTGTTCTTGTACACGTCCTTGACGCGGTCGACGATCTCGAAGTGCCCGCTCGGCCGGCGCACGAAGATGTCGCCGGTGGCGAGCCACCGCGTCTCGCCCGGCGCCGGCGCGGGGTCGTCGAGGTAGCGGGCCACGTAGGGACCGGCGATCTCGAGCTCGCCGATCGGCGAGAGCCGCGCGTCGATGCCGGGGAGCGGCACGCCCACCGAGCCGTCCTCGTACTCGCCGGGCGGGGTCATCGTGATCCCGCCGGTGCCCTCGGTCATCCCGAACCCGCTGCAGAGCTCGACTCCGTGGCGCTGGAAGTAGCGGAAGACGGCAGGGTCGAGGTGGCCCGCGGCGGAGAGCCCCCAGCGCAGGCGGTCGCCCACGACCGCGCGCAGCGGCCTCGTCGCCCTCGCCGCGCGCGAGGCAGCGCTCGCGCAGCTGCGCCCAGCGGCGCGGGATGCCGACGAGGCCGGTGGGCCGCACCGCGGGCAGGGCCCGGGCCAGCGTGTCGAACGACGGGTTGCCGGCGAAGACGTAGGTTCCGCCCCAGAAGAGCATGCCCATCATCTCGAGGTAGCGGCCGAAGGTGTGGAAGAGCGGGAGGTAGCGACAGCAGCACCTCGCCCTCGCCCACCGCGGGCAGGGCCGCCGCGCGCGCGAAGCGCTTCGTCACCAGGGCGAGCCCGGTGTGCACGACGCCCTTCGGCAGGCCGGTGCTGCCGGAGGTGAACATGACCGTCGCCGGCTCGTCGAGCGAGACCGGCTCGCGGCCCTCGAGCGCGCGCTGCACCTGCGCCGGGGCGAGGCCGCGCCAGGGCCTCGGCGAGCCGCGCCTGCGCCGCGCCGCGGCAGCGGGAGCGGCGGGGTCGAGGACGAAGCACGCGGTGCGCGGCGGCGCCCCCGGGGCCCGCTCGGCCCGCGCGCGCAGCTCGTCCGTCTCCGCCACGACGACGTTGACGCGCAGGCGGCTCGAGGATCGCAGCCGAGCGCCTCGGGGTCGGTCTCGGGGTTGAGGGGCGTGACCGGAATGCCGTGCACGAGACAGGCGAGATCGGCGCAGGCGCCGTCGAGGCCGTTCGCCGACAGGATCGCGACCCGTGGCTGGCCCCGCTGCGCGCGGAGGAAGACGGCGGCGGTCCGCTCGAGGCGCCGGGCGACCGCCTCGTAGCTCCAGGCGGGCGCGCCCGGCGAGCGGCGACTCGAGGAAGAGGGCACGGCCGGGGTGCTCGCGCACCCGCTGACCGAGCATCGTGGCGAGGGTGTAGCGCGAGCCCCGGACGGCCGTGAAGGCGGCCTCGGCCCAACGGTGGCGGTCGGCGCGCGACGGCAGGGACTGCAGGAAGGTCGGTCGCCGGGTCGTGTCGAGGAAGCGGTGCCGGAGAGACGGCGGCGTCCCCGGGCCCGCGGCCTCGGCCGCCGCCAGGAGGGCGAGCGCCGCTTTGGCGCGCTCTGCGCTCGGGAGCAGAGCCGCCCTCTCGTCCCACCGATCGAGCAGGGACGGCAGCGCGCGCATCGTCAGTCGCGATAGGCGGCGCAGGCCGAGACCCGGCGCTCGACCTCGTCGGCCTGGCGGCGATAGAGCGGCCCGCCTACGCCCCCGTAGCGCGACTGCAGCTCCGCGTCGCGGATGCCCTCGGGCAGGCCGTCGGCGGGCGGGAAGAAGTCGTCGAGCCGGAAGCCGCGCGGCAAGTCGCTCCTGCATGGCCGCGGCCGCGGGCTCGTCGCGGGTGGCCACGTCCGCGAACGTCGTTCCGGCCCGGTCGGCCAGCAGGTCGCCGAACGAGAACCCGCTGCCCCCGTCCGCGTCGAGCTCCTCCTTGAGAAGGCCCGCGGCGTCGCTCGGCGCCACCGCGGAGACCACCGTGAGGGCGCCGCTCACCGTGAAGTGGCGCGTCCAGTCGGCGCGTCCGCGCAGGCGTCGTGCCCTCGCGCACCTGATCGGCGAGCTCGGAACGCCTGTCGTCCAGCTTCTCGCCCACCGCCCGCGGCGAGCCGCTGATGGCCGAGGACGACCCCAAGGGCGAGGAGCGCGGCCCGGTTCTCCTCGACCGCCGAGCCCCGGGCCGAGCGCTCGCGGGCCAGGGCGAAGGCGGTCTCGAGCGCGGCGCCGAACCGCGCGTCGCCCGAAGGCGCCGCGGACAGCACCCCGAGGAGCCTGTCCAGCTGAGCGTAGACCGCCTCCCGCATCACCTCGCTCGCCTCCTCGCCCCACACGAGCCGGGCGATCAGACCCCGCGGCATCTCCGCCCGGCCGTACGTGAGCGCCGCCTCCCCGGGCTCGAGCGAGAGCGACGCGACGGCGGGCAGCACGCGGCGCAGGTCGCGGTCACCCTGGAGGCCGGCGGCGAGGAAGGGAGTGATGGCGTCGAGGAGCAGCGGGGGGACGGTCAGTCGTCCCACCTGGAGGCGCGGCCCGGAGAGGGAGAGCCGTCCGTTATCGATGCTCGCGAGCGTCGAGGCGGTCACGTTGAGCCAGCGCCCGGTCCGGGGAACGTGAACGGTGGCCACTCCCGACACGCCTCCCGGCCGGAGGCTCACGGTGGTGCGGGCCCTGAGGCCGACCGCGGCTGCCCAGGCGACGAGCTGGTCGAGCTCCTGCGCGGAGAGGCGGACGGTCCGGGTCTCGCCAGGCGGGACCTTCCGCGGGTCCTTGTCCTGGAAGAGGCTCACGAGGTGGCGCTTGTCTGCCGACGTCATCGGCCGCGGCTCGGGCAGGGCCGGCTCCTGCTCGAGCGTCAGCAGGGCAAGGGCGAGGCCGGCGAGGATCAGCAGCAGGCCGAGAGCGACCAGCTTCGGCAGGAACACGAGCCTCGACCACCACCCCCGTCGCCAAGCGAGCCCGGCCCAGATGCCGAGCAGGATGGCGAGGCACGGCAGGACCAGCTCGAACGGGCCCGGGGCCGTCCAGCCCGCGCGGGCGGCGAGGGCGAGATGCGCCAGGACGATCGCGACGACGGTCGCGGGGAGGGCGACCCGGAAGCCCCTCGCGAGGCGCCCGTCGCGATCGGGCATCGCGAGGACGCCGAGTAGGCCCAGAGGGGCGTAGTGCAGGCCCTGGAGGGCAGCCCGGAGCACGCCACCTCCGAGGAGCCTGGAGGAAACGTCGAGAAGGGACGTCCCGAGCAGCATGGCCCAGGCCAGGAGGCAGGCGGCGGCGATGAGGTTGGAGACGCCCAAGCCTAGCAGTCTAGCTGAGCCGGGCAGGGCGTGGGCCCCTTGGATCACTCGATCCATTGCCTCGCGGGCCTGGGAGGGCCACGCTTTCAGGTGGAGGTGCGGTCATGAGACTGCTCGCGGCGGTCCTTCTCGGCGGTGCCCTGGCCGCCTCACTCGCGCTGGCGCAGGCGCCCCCGGCCCCGGCGCCTCCGGCCCCGGCGCCCCCGGCCAAGGCCCCGGCCACGAAGGCCCCGGAATACGACCCGAAGGCCGAGGTCACGATCAAGGGTGTCGTCGAGGACTTCCACGAGTCGAAGATGCGGGGAGACCACCCCGGCCTCCACCTGATCCTGATGACCGAGACGGAGACCGTCGAGGTGCACGCGTGCCCGGTCCGCCACCTGTCCGAGCTCGAGTTCACGATCGCGAAGGGCGACACCCTGTCCGTGATCGGCTCGCGGCCGGAGGCCGGCGGGATCGTCGTGGCCCGCGAGATCACGAAGGGCCAGACGAGCCTCACCCTGCGCGACAAGACGGGCGCCCCGGTCTGGACCGCCCGCTGAGGCCTCCGCCGCGGAACTTGGTCGGACCACGGCTTGGCAACGGCCGACGAGCTACGGGAGCGGCGGCTCCGGAGGGCTCCACGCCCGGGTCGCCGGCCTGCCATGGACCCGGACGGGGACACCGGACCGCCGCGGAATTCGTCGGACCACGGCTTGGCAACGGCCGACGAGTTACACTGAATCCGCGGGAGGGAAGGCCTTGTCCGACGACGACGCGCCGAAGAGCGCCTACGAGATCATCCTCGAGCGACTGAAGAAGAGAGACCGGGAGGACGGCGTCGAGGAGCGCCCGGTCACGGGTGAGCAGAAGGCGCGGATCGCGGAGCTTCGCACGGTCTACGAAGCGAGGCTCGCCGAGCGGGAGATCCTGTACCAGTCGTCGCGCCGAAAGGCCAAGGACCTCGAGGAACTCGACAAGCTCGAGGAGGAGTACCGGCGCGACCGGGAGCGGATCGTGTCCGAGCGGGACCGGAAGATCGACGAGGCGCGGGCGGGATAGGCCCTAGCGGCTGGCCGACTGGTCGGGCACGATCTGCGCTCGCGACTACCGGCCAGCGACCCGTTGACGTTCCACTGGTCGGGGGCGCCTCAGCGGGCTTGTGGCCGGATTCCGCTCGAGGTCCCGGGCGATCTCGGCCTCGAGGACTTCGCTAGCGAGGGAGTGGCCGAGCGGATTGAGATGGCCGGTCCCGTCAAGAGCCACAGCCTTGAAGCGCGGGCCGGCGGTGCGGAGGTGGACGGACACGTCGACGACCTTGATGCCCTCGGTGTCCAGCGATCGCAGGAAGCGTTCCGCCAGCCGCGGCTTCACCCGGTAGGAGTCTCGGCCAGGAAACGCAGCCACCAGGAACGTGATGCCCCGCTCGCGGCATACCTCATGCATACGACGGACCAGTGCGAGGTTGAGACGCAGGGCAGGCGTAGTTCTCATCGCGGAGCGCCTCGTCGTAGCGCACTCGCCAGTGGGGACCCAGAGGGAGCCCGCGCCGAGGGCCGAGCGCCGATGCACGGTTGAACAGGTGCGAGTAGTCGCTGAGCCATTTATGAACGTGCGCCCACGTGGACCGCCCCAGGTTCTCGTCGTCGAGGACCAGGCGATCGCCCACGAGACGGAACCGGGGCTTGGGCGTCGTGCCGTCGTGTAGAGAGACCGGAAGGACGGCCTCCGCGAAGTCGTTGGCGAGACAGAACGCCATGACCACGAAGTCGGGGTCGCAGCGGAGCCCCTCTCGCAAGAGGACGAGCAACTCCTGGTCCGGTCCGTATCCCTGCACCGCCAGGTTTCCGGCCTCGATCCCGTTGTCCCGGGCATCGAGTAGGTACGTGAAGGTCTCCTGGTCGCCGACGCCCAGGCCGAACGCGATGGAATCGCCAAGGACGATCACCCGGGAGCGATCACCGGGCTTCGGCAGAGTGAGCGCCCGGCCGCGGTAGCCACGCACATTGAGGCTCACCCGCTCGCCGCCGATCACCGCGAATACTCCCTTGCGGGATGCCCAGCCTAGGAGCGCAACGAGGCGAACGGGCGGGCGTACCCCTGTGCGCAGACCCGCCGCATCACGGCCAGTTCAGCCATACAAGACTAGCGTACAGTATCACTGGACACTCGAGTGGCATGCACCGAGGCATCAGCCACCCGCGGGCGGCTGGGTGGGGGCACCGTGGGCGTCATCGTGGACCTGAGGGACGAAAGCACACCCGCCGCCGCGGCGGGAGGCGCTGCAGCACCGAGTTGGGTCTCTCGGGCGCTCCCACGGCCCTACCCATCGGTTTGCGCTAGACTGCCCTCGACCATGACCCCACTTCTCAGGCAGCAGGCCGTGGGCGAGCATGTTCGCCAACTCCGGCTTCAGGCCGGTATGTCAGTTCGGACACTGGCCAGGCAGACCGGCTTCTCCCCCAGCTTCATGTCGCAGGTTGAGCACGGGCAGGCCTCCCCGTCCATAAGTTCCATGGAGAAGATCGCAGCCGCCCTCGGTGCCACCCTAAGCGAGTTCTTCGCGGCGGCGGCGGGCGGGCAGGGAGGTCTCATCGTCCGTGTCTCCAACCGCCAGGCGGTGAGCAGCGGGTGGTCTCACGCCGAGATCGAGGGGTTGAGCGCACCCGGGCCGACAGCAGGGCTCGAGGCCATTCTCATCACACTCCGTCCGGGGGGCCGAAGCGGCAAGCACCCGTACGCGCATCCTCGCGAGGAATTCGCTTTCGTGCTGCAAGGCGAGGTGGTGTTGACCCTGGGCCCCGAGGAGCATCGGCTGCGGCGCGGCGACTCGGCGAAGATCCTGCCCGGCGAGCTGCGCCTGTGGCACAACGCGGCGCGTGCGCCTGTGCGAATCCTGATCGTCGCCTCACCGGTTGGACGCCCGATGCCCTCGAGGGTCCGAACGCAACGCCTCCGTTCGAACTGAAAGAGCCGCGGTTTCGGGGGAGCGACCCGCGGCGCTGCGTCTGGGGGGCATTGACGACCGGGGGAGCAGCCCCGCGAGCCGCCGGACCGAGGGTGAGGCTTCGAGCCTCGATCAGACGAGCGCCGGTCAGCCAGGTTCCCTGTCGTGCGAGACTCAATGACGATGGTCAAGTCAAGCCGTTCTGGCAATGACGAGCACACCCACCCGCGTCGCGCTCGGTTCGTCTTCTCCTTTCTGATCGCGGTCCTCGTCGCCTGCGGCAAATCCAGCGGCACGCGTGGTCCCGCAGCCAGACCCGCTTCCGCAGGGACTATCGGGCCGATAGCAGGCGGCTCGCGCTACCTGGGCGAGGAACTCGGGTCCAACACGACTCGAGGGTCAGGGCGCGCCACTGCCGGGGCGCACCGGCTCAACGGCAGAGCTGACCACCACTCTCGGCGAAGCGACGCTTTAGCTCGTCGATGGCCTCGTGGTAGGCGCTGATCGACTCCGGCGCGGACTCGTAGAGATACAGCCTCCGGGTCGTCACCAGGTCTTCGAGGTGATCCACCGACCGCCAGAGGTAGCAGATGTCCTCGGACGACGGACGTACGGGGCGCCCACCGACGATGACGTAGACGGGGCTCGTCAGGCCGTTCCGGCTGCGCGCCGCGATCCATGAGCTCGTGGGCACCGGCACCCGCACCTGGACGAGCTGAACGCCTGCGGTGACCGGCACCTGCGTCACGACCTCGCCGTTCACGAGCACTTCGACCTCGGTTGCGCTCCCCGCGGTCTCGAGCGTGACCGTCACCTGCTGAGGGGCAGCGAGTTGGACCTCCTCGCCGAGGCGGCGCCCTTCGACCCGCACGTTGAGGTGGTTCCCGACGCCGGCCGCGGCCGCGGTGCGCCCCGCCTTGATGGCCAACAGCCAGCTCTCGTACGTCAGAGGCCCATCGACGATCACGTCGGTTCGAGGGGTGCGCTCGTGGAAGCGATCTGCCAAGCAGGAGTAGTCGCTGCCGCCGGAGATCGCGACACGAAAGCCCGCGTTCTGTAGCGCCTTCCACAGGCGGAAGGTACCCGGCTCCTCGTCGAGCATCCGCTCCATGGAGAGGAAGTCCAGTCGGCCCCGAACCGCGTGCACGACGACTTCGAATGGCGTGCAGCATCCTCCCGGCGGAAACGGGAACGAGCCGTCGGCCGGCCAGAACTGGGCGTGGGCCATCCCCACGACCGCGCGGGGCTGGCGTCGCGCCCACTCGACGACGGGCACGCCGGACTGCGGGACGTAGGAGACGTCCGGCGAGAACGCGAGCGAATCCAATCCCAGGAGGATGAGGTGCCCGGTTTTCGCGGCGACGAAGCGGGAGATCTCGAGGTCGTAGTGCAGGATGAACCCTGGAGTCGAGACGGGGTCGTCGCGACCCGTGAAGAAGACCGCGTCGTCCGCGTAGCCGTTGCCCCACACGAGCGCGGCGCCGACCTGGATCTGCTGCGCTTTCAGAAGCTCCGCCAGCCCGGCGGGACTCGCGTACGCGCTGCACCCCGAGCTGTGGACGTGCACGTCGCTTGTCGTCCAGGCCACGGGGCGCTGGCAGATCGTGAGGCACCCGTCCGTGTTGAGTCCGTTCCCGTCGTCGCATTCCTCGCCGCCCTCCTGCACGCCGTTCCCGCACACGGCGGTCGCCGGGGGCGAATTCGGGGTGGGTCCGGTGGAGGAGTTGCATGCGACGAGGGCGGCGATCGCAGCGGGCAGGAGGTACCGGTGGCGACGCGTCTGGGGGGGCACGGCCTTGCCACGGGTGCTGAGCTCGGTCATCGCCGTCAGTTTCTCATGGCGACGGGCGCCGGCGCTGATTCTGCTTCCGCCCAACCGGGGAGCCCTCGTGCGTTGATCAGCCCTACTGTACACTCGTTCTTAATGGCTGAACGGGAGAATCTGCCTCTCTCGCGACGGGTCCGGCGCCCCCCGCGCCTATCCCCGCTCGTTGCCAATGCCCTGCTCGCTTTCGGTAGCTTCGTTTCAGTGGTGCTGTCGATCGCGGGGGCGGAGTTGCTCTCACGACACTCGGAGCCCGACTATCTGGTCAGGACGCGCGGCCTTCAGGTGTTCTCCGGCACCTACGGCTGGGTGGGCCGGCCGGGAGCCGTGGCACCGATGGGTGGCGGGCGCGTAAGCCTCAACGCGCGCGGCTACCGCGGGCGGGAATTGACCGTGCCGAAGGAGACGGGCCGCACGCGCGTGGCCGTCCTTGGAGACTCCATCGCCTTCGGCTTCGGCGTCTCCGACGAGCAGACCTTTCCGCACCTGCTCGACGTACGGGACAACGGCATCGAGGCCGGCAACCTGGCGGTGGCAGGTTATGGACCAGGCCAGGAGCTGCTGGTGCTCCAGAGCGACGCCCTGCGCGTGGATCCCGATGTCGTGGTCCTGGCCGTCTGTCTGAGGAACGACTTCGTCGATGCGGTCCTGCCTGTCGAGCTCTACGGCGCCGTCACGCGCAGGCCCCGGTTCCGCTTGGTTGGGAACAGCCTCGTCTTCGACGACAGCGCCGTGCGGCGATCCGCCGCGGGGCGCGCTCTGCAGTGGCTCGCCGACTACTCGCACGTGTTCAATCGTCTGTCGGCGGTCCTTCCTCGACGCGAAGCGGCACCAGAGCACGATTGGCGCTACCGGAAACAGGAAGTGCTTCGCGACGGGGACTACGCCTTTCGGCTCACTTTCGCTCTGGTGATGGAAATGGAGAGCGAGTGTCGCCGCCATGGCGTCGATTTCCTCGTGGCCACCCTTCCGAGCGGCCTGAGCTATGAGATGAAGTCGCCGCTGCCCGACCGTTTCCTCGAATCGTTGAAGGCCGAGGGTGTCTGGATCGTCGACATGAAAGCCCGCTTCCGCGCCCTGGGTCTGACGCCGACGGCGATCGCGCTCGACAGGACCGGCCACCTCAGCCCGCACGGGCACGCAATCGCCTGCGAGATCCTCGAGCGCGAGATTGTCTCGCGAACGGGTCAGGGAGTGGGTCGGGGCGACCCAAGCGCAGCCGAGGACAAAGCCCGGGCCGCCACGCCTTCCGGCTAGGGCTGCTTCGGCCGGCCGAAGAGGGCGCGGTGACCTCCGACTCGTTCGCCATGGGGGGCGGTCGGTGTAGGGCAACGCACCTGGGGTCGAAACGCCCGCCTTCGAGGCGCTCGCGGCGCTCCTCCCGGCGGGGCATCGCGCCCAGGAAGGCGTGGAGCATCCACGACTCGTTCGGCCGCAGCCGCTCCCCGACGCCGAAGCCGAGCAGCATCGGCGTGACGACACGGGGCATTGCTACCAGGATTCTACCCGATGCTCCGGCTCGCCACGGAACGCCCGGAGGTCATCCTTGTCGAGCATGGCGCTCTCACGGACCCCCGCGCGAGCCCGCGCCCGCTTCCCTTGATCGAGGGCCGCCGCCGGCCGCGTGGTGAGGGCCCCCTGCGCCCCACAGCGCCCGCGGGGGCCAGGGCGTGCGGGACACTATCGCAGCGGGCGGTAGTCGGGCTCGCGCGCTTCGCCAGGGCGTGACGTCACGCGGTACGCCTTCCCGTCGGACAGGCGTACGCGATAGACCTGATACTCGCCAGTCAGATTCGAGGCGAACGCCAGCTCTGCGCCATCGGGCGAGTAGACCGGATCGTAGTTGAGGGCAGGCCACTCGACGAGCGTCTTCTGCGCGCCGCTCGCGACATCGGTCTCCACCAGCCGGCTGGTGGGGCGATGATGGCCCCGAGTCACGTGTACGACCCTCCGCCCGTCGGGACTGAAGCGCGGCTCGCAGCCTCCCGAGAGCAAACCCGAGAGACGCTGGTGGCCGCCACTGACGATGTCCACGACGAAGATCTGATGACCGACCTGGTGGTTCGACGAATAGACGATGCGCCGTGCATCCCGGTTCCAGTGAGGGTTGCCCAACACCGACCGTCTACCGTAGCGGACGAGCAGACGCGAAGTACCGTCCAACAGGTCCATGAGCCAGAGCGACTGTGGTCCACCGCAGTCGGAGAGAAAGGCGAGCGTCCTCCCGTCGGGCGAGACGTCCGCTTGCGATTCGTTGCAGGCGTTCGTCCGCAGGCGTCTCGGCCTGCCACCGTCGGCCGGGACCTGCCAGAGCTGCCAGGTACCGGAGCGATTCGAGCTGAAGATCACGGCGCTTCCGTCTCGCGTCCAGCGCGGCAGACCGTCGCTCGCGCTGCCGTCCGTCAAGCATCGCTCCGGGCCGCCCCTCGCGGGGGCGACGCAGAGGGCCCTCCTGCCATCGGCGAGCGCCCGGCTGTAAACGAGGTCGGTGGGCGGAGTGGACGCCGCTCCCGCTAACAAGGGGGCCCGAGCTCCGGTCCGGGGCTCGCTGCACCCACCCGCGAAGAGGCACAGCGCGGCCGCGAGCAGCGAGGGTCGCGACAGCTGCGTCCCCGGCCGGTGGAGCTCACGGACCATGTTGCAGCGTAGCACCGGCGCGCCTCACCTCGGTTCGGCAGGACAGCCACGCACGTCTTGCGTGCCGCGCGTGTGACCCAGGACGACGACCCGACTGTCCGGCTTGGCAGTCGCGGAGATTGTGGAATCCCACCGTCGACGGTGTCCTCGCATTCACAATGGATGGACCTTGGTACCGGGCGGCCGTTGTGTCGACACCGGCACGTCCGGAGACCCCTCGTCGTCAGACACCGGCCCGGCAGACACGACCGCCGATCGGTAATCCGAAAGCGCGCCCTTCGCGCGACAGGCGAGGCGGAAGTCGCGACCGAGCGTCGAGCCCCCCGCGCCCACCCGCCGCCCGGCCCCTTAGTAGCGCCCCGCCGTGGCGGGAGCCCCTGGCATCTCGCAGTCCGGCTGCCGCACCTCGTTGAGGGTGAAGAGCGTCGCCCCCCCTCGCTCGACGGTGTGGACGGGCTTCCCCGGAGCTCGCAGGTGGTCCTGGAACCGCGTCGTCGCCATCACGAAGTGCGGGTTCCCGTCACCGAGCTGGATCGCCTTGAAGAGCCGCCTCCCCTCCTCGGTCAGCTCCAGGTAGTGCTGGGTCTGGTGGAGGATCGAGTAGCCGGCCACGCGGATGGGCTCGCGGCAGCGCGCGCCCGCGAAGCGCCGCAGCAGCCACTCGCAGCCCTCCTTGTAGGAGAGGCACCAGTAGTCGCCCTCGTAGCGGTCGATGCCGGCCTTCATGCCTCCGGCCACCAGGCGGTTGAAGTAGACCGACTCGTAGGGGTGGAGTCGGACCATGTCCACGAGGGTGACGAGGCACGAGACGGCGAGCACGACAAGCGCCGCCACCTTCCCCATCCGGCCCGCCGGGGACCGGAGAAAGACCGAGACGGACACCCCGGCCAGCACGGCGAGGAGCGGGACGAGGAAGAGGAAGTGGCGCAGCCCGTCGTAGAGCGGCATCCGGTCGACCACGACGCCGGCCACCACGAGCGTGGGAATGGACGCCAGCCAGCCGGCCTGGAGAAGCCGGCGACGGACGCCCTTGCCGAGTCGTCGAGCCCTGAGGAGGAGGGCGAGGCCGACGAGGCCCAGCACCGCGGCCACGAAGTAGTGCTCCGGAAGGGTGAGGGCGAACCAGTTCGGGAGGTAGAAGCGCGAGACCTGATCGGCAGGAAGCAGCCGGCCGTCGTAGAAGATGAGCATCTCCGCCCAGAAGTGCCGGAACCGGCCCGCCGCCCGGAACGGGTTGCGCAGCGGATCCAGCATCGCCCACGGCCAGAGGGCGACCATCACCGTCCACCCGACGGCCACCGCGGCGCCCCACGCCGCGACGAGCCGCAGGACGTTCCCCAGGGGCGGCCAGGCCGGCCTCGCGGCGTCACCCTCCAGGAGGAGCGTGGCGAGCCACAGGACGAGGGCGAAGCCGAAGAGCACCAGCCCTCCCACCCGCACGGCGCCCACGAGGCCGACGAGGGCCCCAGCTCCGAGGACCCGCACCCAGCTCGTGCCGGGCCACGAGTCGCAGGCCAGGATCCCGCTCACCGCGAGGGCGTAGAGCGCCGCGAACGGAACGTCCTTCGAGTTGAAGAAGGCGTTGCCGTAGAAGGGGGGCGTCAGGGCCAGGAACAGGAGGGCGAGGAACGCCCCCCGCGGGCCGTCGAGGCGGCGACCGATCCGGAGGACGGCGAAGAAGGCCACGAACGCGAACCCCACGTTGGCGAGGTGGCGGCTCGCGTAGGTCTCGAGCGGAGAGGCGAGGACCGTGAGCTCCGCCACCATCTCGGCGAGCCCGCCGTACTTCGTGATGTCGAGGTCCTCCGTCACGCGGGGCTCGTTCCCCAGGGTCGCGTACCAGCGGAGCAGCCGCCGGCCCATCCGGTGCTGCACGCCGTCGTCTCCGGAGATCCCGTAGTCGACGAAGGTCGCCAGCATGACGCCGGCGAGCACGACGAGGAGCAGGCGGGCGAGCCGGGTGAAGGCCGGCTCCGGGCCCGCCGGGCGGGTGGCCGTCAGATGACCGTACCGTCGGGGATGACCCCGCCCTTCGGGACGATCACGATCCCGTCGCGGATGTAGTAGCCGTCGCCGTCCGCCTCCGAGACGCCGGCCTCGTTCGTGATGCGGACCTCGCGCCCGACGCGGGAGTTCTTGTCCACGATCGCCCGCTCGATGACCGAGTCGCCGCCGATGCCGACCGGGGGCAGCCCCTTCGCGTGCGCGCGGTCGATCTCCTCGAGGCTCTCGTAGTAGTCGGCGCCGAGGACGAGGCTGTCGTGCACGCGGGTGCCCTGGCCGACGCGGCTGCGGATGCCGATGACCGAGCGCTCGATCTCGGCGCCCATCAGGATGCAGCCCTCGGAGACGAGCGCCGGCCTGCAGCGAGCAGCCCTCGACCTTCGTCGCGGGCAGGAAGCGCGGGTGAGTGTAGACGGGCCGCACCGCGTCGTAGAAGTCGAAGGGGGGCATGGGGTCGCACAGCTGCAGGTTGGCCTCGAAGTACGAGCCGATCGTCCCCACGTCCTCCCAGTAGCCGCGGTGGAAGTGGGCCTGCACCCGCATCTCGCCGATGGCGTTCGGGATCACGTGGCGGCCGAAGTCCACGAGCGCGGGGTCGGCCATCGCCTTCTCGAGCGCCTCGCGGGAGAACATGTAGATCCCCATCGAGGCGAGGAAGCCGCGGCCGTGGCCCGGGATGTCGGACTCGAGCTCGAGCAGGCGGTCCGCCTTCGGCTTCTCCTCGAAGAGGACGATCCGCCCCTGCCGGTTCACCTTCAGGATGCCGAAGCCGGCGGTCTCGCTCGGCGGTCACGGGAAGGACCGCCACCGTGGCGTCGGCCACGTGCCGCCGGTGGGTCTCCAGCATCTTCCGGAAGTCCATCTGGTAGAGCTGGTCCCCGGAGAGGATCAGCACTTCGCGGCTGCGGTGGCCGCGGAAGTGCCACATGCTCTGCCGCACCGCGTCGGCCGTGCCCTGGAACCAGTCGGGGCTCTCGTCGGTCTGCTCGGCGGCGAGGGTCGTGACGAAGGCCGAGCTGAAGATGTCGAACTTGTAGGTCATCGACAGGTGCTTGTTGAGGCTCTCCGAGTTGTACTGGGTCAGCACGAAGATGCGGCGCAGGTTCGAGTTGAGGCAGTTGCTGACCGGGATGTCGATGAGGCGGTACTTGCCGGCGATGGGGACGGCCGGCTTGGAGCGCTGTCGCGTGAGCGGGAAGAGCCGGGTCCCGCGGCCGCCCCCGAGGATGACGGCGAGGCAGTCGTTCATGGCGCGGCGATTCTCCCACGCGGCCGCCGAACGGTGTCAAGGTGCCGGTGACTCTGGTAGGCTCGCCTCGATGACGGACCCCGTCCCCCTCCGCGCCCCGAGCCTTCCCGTCCGCGCCGCGGCCGGGGCCTGGCACGTCCCCGCCGGCTTCGGCTTCCTGGCGAAGCGGCCCGGGCTCTGGCCCTTCGCCGCCCTGCCCGTAGTGCTCGCGGTCGTCCTGGTCTTCCTCGGTTTCGTGCTCGGCGTGTTCGCCGGCGTGCGGGTGGCCGCGCGCTTCGCCCCGGCGCCGGGGAGCGTGCCGGTCTGGGTCGAGCTGCCGACGAGCCTGCTCCTCTGGACGGCCACCCTGGGCTCGGGCGTCTTCCTGGGCCTCGGAGTGGCCCTGGCCCTGGCCTCGCCGATCCTCGACCGACTCTCCCGGCAGGTCGAGGACCGCGCGCGAGGCCGGGCGACCGACAGCGGCAAAGGGTTCCGGTGGGAGGCCGCCCAGGCGTTCCGCGGCTCGCTCTACTTCCTCGCCGCCGCGCCCGGGGTCTTCCTCCTCGGGCTGATCCCGGTCGTCGGTCCATTCCTCTCGGTGGCCTGGGGGGGGCGGGCGGTGGCGTTCCAGATGACCGACCCGGCTCTGACGCGCCGCGGCCTCTCCTTCCGGGAAAAGCGCCTCTGGCACCGCGCGTGGCGGGCCGAGAGCATGGGCTTCGGCCTCGCCGGGATGGTGGGGCTGCTCGTTCCCTTCGCGAACCTCGTCCTCGGTCCCGCGCTCGTCGCAGGAGGGACGCTCCTCGTCCTCGACCTCGAGGACGTGGACGCGGAGCGCCCCCGTCCCACGGCCTGAGCGGCCGCTCCTACGTGCCGATGCCGGTGGAGTGGCGCCGGATCTCCATCTCCGGCTTCGCGAGCGTGACCTTGAGGTCGATCGGCCGGCCGTCACGCTGCACGGTCACAGTGACTTCCTTGCCGCCCTCGGCCTCGGACACCGCGTCGCGCAGGTCGCCTCCGTCCTTGATCGCCTCGGTGCCGAGCTTCAGGATGACGTCGCCCGCCTTCATCCCCGCCTTGGCCGCCGGCCCGTCGGCGTCCACCGAGCTGACGAGGACCCCCGTCTTCCCGGAGAGCTTGAAGTAGTCGGCCAGCTGCTCCCCGACCTCCATGTACTCGATGCCCAGCTTGCGCGGGCCGCCGCCCCCCATCCGGAAGACCATGTCGTGGAAGTCGTCGCCCTTCCAGCTCCAGGCGTGCGGCGTCGGGGGCCGCGGGGCCTCGGGCGCGCTCGGGGCGTGCGGCGGGGCCGGGGCCTCGGGCGGCTCGGGCACCTGGACGTCGAACTCCGGCATCTCGAAGGCGAAGTCGTGCCCCCCGGGGAGACCGCTACCGCTGAAGACGCGGACGTGGCGATCTCCCTCGGCGAGCGTCGCGGTGAGCTTCTGCGTCGCGCCGCCGCGGTTGACGTCGATCGCCACCGACCGGCCGGCCGGCGTCTCGCCGACGAGCCGGGCGAGGTGGCCGGCGCTCCGGACGGCCTCGCCGTCGAACCGCACGACGACGTCGCCCTCCTTGATTCCCGCTCTTTCGGCGGGGCTTCCCTCCTCGACCGAGCGGACCTTCGCCCCCCGCAGGTCGCCCTCCGTCTCGTCGAGGCCCACCCCCAGCATGCTTCCTCCGCCGTGGCGGACGACGACCCGCTTCTCGACCTTCTTCTCGTCCTGGTCCTTCTCCCCCGCCCGCACGTCTCCCGGCCCGAGGGCCAGGCCCGCCAGGAGAATCGCAGGCCCCGCCAGGGCCAGAACGGCCAAACGCTTCATGGAACCTCCTTCGGTTGCCCCTTTTCGCCCTTCTGACGCAGGCCGGCCACGCAAAGTCGGGGGCAGGGCAGGGGACGGAGACGGCCGGCGGGACGGTTCAGTGAAGCGTGCCGCTGCGGCCGGCGGTGCGCTCGAGGGCGTGGAACTCGAGGATCTCCAGGAGCCGGCGGGCGCGCCCGTCGAGGGTGTCAAAGCCGAGGAGCGAGAGCTTCTCGACCGGCGGCAGGTCGAGGCCCTGGGCGAGCCCGTTCACCAGCGCGGCGTGCGAGACGGCGTCCTTCAGGTGCACCGCAGCAGCGCCGTTCGAGAGGCGGGAGAGAGCGGCGAGCAGGCGCTCGCGCAGCCCGTCGAGCGACGACTCGTCGCCCGAGGAGTCAGGAAGCTCTTCGACGGCGGCGAGGCGGTAGGGCTCGCCGCCGCGCTCCTCGAGGACGCGGAAGCGGGACTGCCCGAGGAGCAGGATGTTGTATCGCCCGTCGCCGAGCCGCTCGTCCTCGACGATCATCCCGGAGCAGCCGAGCGGGTAGATCGGCGGCCTCCCCAGGTAGTTCTCCTCGTAGCCCGGCTTGAGGAGCACCATGCCGATCGTCCGGTGCGAGGCGAGGGCGTCCGCGACCATCTTGCGGTAGCGAGGCTCGAAGACGTGCAGGGGGAGCGGCGCCCCCGGGAAGAGGACGACGTTCGGCAGCGGGAAGAGGGAGACGAGGCCGCTCAGTGCTGCGGGCCGCCGTCGCCCTCGGCCGCCTGGAACGAGTGGCCGCAGCCGCAGGTGGACTTGGCGTTCGGGTTCTTGATCGCGAACCCGCCGCCCATGAGGTCTTCCTTGTAGTCCACCTCGGCGCCTTCGAGATGGCGCAGGCTCATCGGGTCCACGATGACCTTGACGCCTTCGAGCTCGAGGACCTGGTCGCCGTCGGCGACCTCGTCGAGAACCATCCCGTACTGGAAGCCGGAGCAGCCGCCCCCCTGCACGTAGATGCGGAGGCCGCCCTGGGGAAGGCTCTCCTTCTCCTGCTCGAGGATGCCCTTCACCTTGGCGGCAGCGTTGGCAGTCAGCGTGATCATCCTCTCATCCTAGAACATCTGGACTATTTTGTGAAGTATCCCGTCGGCGGACCGGCGGACTCGGGCGGACCCCGTATAATGACGGCCCCTTCGGGAGCCCCACCCGCTTGACGAGCGATCTCCACTCCGCCTCGCCCGACGTCCTCCTCGAGCGGCTCGCCGCCTCCGGGCTCCGCGGCCGGGGCGGAGGCTGGTTCGACGCGGCGCGCAAGTGGGAGGCCGTGCGGGCCGAGAGCGGAGAGCCGTACGTCGTCGCGAACGGCGCCGAGGGCGAGCCGGGGTCCTTCAAGGACCGCTACGTCATGCTCCGCCGGCCCGCCGACGTGGTCGCCGGCCTCGCGCTCGCCGCGCGGGCGGTCGGAGCACGCGAGGCGGTCGTCTTCCTCAAGGGCTCGTTCGAGCGACCCGCGGCGGCGCTCGCCGGCGCGATCGCCGCGGCGTCTCTCGACGGCCTGGCCGTCGAGGTCCGCCGGGGCGACGATGGCTACGTGACCGGCGAGGAGACGGCGCTCCTCGAGGCGCTCGAGGGCCGCCGGCCCTGGCCCCGGGCCAAGCCGCCCCTGCCGGCCGCCGTGGGCTACCGCGGCCGGCCGACCCTCGTCCAGAACGTCGAGACGCTCGCCAGGGTGGAGGCGGCGATCGCCGACCCCGGGGCCTACCGCGGGAGCGAGACCGTCCTCGTCACGCTCTGGGGCGACGTGCGGCGGCCGGGCGTCTACGAGGTGGCGCTCGGAACGCCACTACGACGCGTCGTCGAGGAGCACGGCGGCGCGACGGAGGAGATCGGCCTCGTGTTCCCCGGCGGCTCCGGCGGCCCTCCTCTCGGCGCGTCCGATCTCGACGTGCCCCTCGACCCCGAGTCGCTCCGCGAGAAGGGAACCGCGTTGGGCGCCGGCGCCGTCCTCGTGGTGGGGGCCTCCGCCTGCCCGCTGGCGGTGGCCGCCTCGGTGGCCGCCTTCTTCGAGCGCGAGAACTGCGGCCAATGCCCTCCCTGCGCGGTCGGCACCGCGAGTCTCGCCCGCATCCTGCGGGCGGTCGAGGAGGGCGGCTCCCGTCCCCGCGACCTGCGCGACCTCCACGACGTGGGCGGGTTCATGTCCGGCCACGGCTACTGTGCCCACTGCCGCGTCGCGGCCGCCGTCGCCACGTCGATGGTGCGCGCGTTTGCGGAGGCCGTGGACGCCCACGTGAGCGGAAACTCCTGCCCCTGGCCGGAGCGCCGGCATCCCGACCCCTTCGCCCCCGGCTCCCCCGAGCGGGCCGCGGTCGAGGCGGCGGTCCTGGAGCAGCTGCAGTGAGAAACGACCTGATCGTCC
This sequence comes from uncultured Acidobacteriota bacterium, assembly GCA_963697835.1. Lineage (GTDB taxonomy): Bacteria > Acidobacteriota > Vicinamibacteria > Fen-336 > Fen-336 > DATBSL01. The sequence goes on from CAVOPG010000008.1 coordinate 996,032, forward strand.
TCGTGCTCGCGACCGTCGTGTCGTACCCGATCGGCCTCTGGCTCCGCCAGCCCTGGCTGCTGCCGGTCTTGAACGCGCTGCCCGCCTACGTCGTGCTCGTCCATCGCCTCAGGAAGGGCGAGCGCGGGGGCGCGGTGCGGGGAATGCTCTGGTGGGCGGCCACCCTCGCCATCGTCGGCACGGTGATCTTCGTGTGGTGGCCGGAGCCCATCGGCGGGCTCGTGCTGCACGGGCCCGCCTACAAGACCCAGATGTTCAACTGGATCCGCACGGGCCGCGGCGCCGAGGGCAGCGTGCGCCGCTTCCTCCCCGAGCACCTCGTGCACCTCGGGGCCTTCATCGTCGTGGGGCTCGGGACAGGCAGCGCCGGCGCTATCGTCATGGGCGCGGCGCTGATGAACTACATGTCGTACTACGTGGCGGCGCTGGCGAAGGCCGGGGTGCCGCCCTGGGCGGTGACCCTCCTCGGCTGGCAGCCGTGGGCGATCTCGCGCGTGGCCGCGTTCTGCACCCTCGGTGTGCTTCTCGCCGAGCCGCTCGTCTCCCTCGTCTTCCCCTCCGCGAAGGAGCAGCTCAAGGCCAGCACGCGCGCCGCCTACGTCGTGGCCGCCATGACCGGGATCCTGACCGACTGGTTCCTCAAGTTCCTGCTCGCCCCCACGTGGGGCCGGTGGCTCCGCTCCCTTCTGCCCTGACGCCACTGGACCGCCGCGGTCCTTTCCTGCGGCCGGCGCGCCGCTTCGGGCCTGGTGCTAGGATCGTTGGCGGAGAGGACGCACCGGAGAGCGAGATGACCCGAGTCAGCCGACGACGCTTCGTGACCGCCTCCGCCGCCTCGGTCGCCGCCGCCGCCGGCGGAAGCGCCGCCGCCCAGGGCGCGAGGCAGAAGCCGGCCGCCACGGTGGGGCGGCCCTTCCCGGAGGGCTTCACCTGGGGTAGCGCCACCGCCGCCTACCAGGTGGAGGGCGGCTCGGACGTAGACGGCAAGGGCCCGTCCGTGTGGGACGCGTTCGTCCGCAAGGAGGGCGCCGTCTGGCGCGGCCACACCGGCGACATGGCCTGCGACCACTACCACCGCTACCGCGAGGACGTGGCGCTCATGAAGGAGGTCGGCCTCCGGGCCTACCGCTTCAGCGTGAGCTGGCCCCGTGTGCTGCCGGAGGGCACGGGCCCCACGAACCCGAGGGGGCTGGACTTCTACGACCGGCTCATCGACGAGCTGCTGAAGGCCGGGATCGAGCCGTGGCTCACCTGCTTCCACTGGGACTTCCCCCTCGCCCTCTACCGCCGCGGCGGCTGGCTGAACCGCGACTCCGCGGAGTGGTTCGCCGACTACGCGGGGCTCCTCTCGGCCCGCTTCTCCGACCGCGTGACGCACTGGATGACGCAGAACGAGCCGCAGGTCTTCATCGGGATGGGCCACCTCTCCGGACAGTTCGCGCCCGGGGACCGGCTCGCCTTCCCCGAGTACCTGCTGGCGATCCACCACGCGCTCCTCGCCCACGGGCGCGCCGTTCTCGCCCTGCGCGCGAACGCGAAGAAGCCGCTCACGGTCGGCTACGCCCCGGCGAGCGATTCGTACATCCCGGCGAGCGAGTCCCCCGCCGACGTGGAGGCGGCACGCCGCGCGACCTTCCGGGTGCCGCGCGACTTCTGGCACAACGCGTGGTGGATCGACCCCGCGATCCTCGGCCGCTACCCCGAGGAAGGCCTGAAGCTGTACGGGAAAGACCTGCCTTCCTTCCCCGCCTCCGATCTCGAGGTGATTCGGCAGCCGCTCGAGTTCCTCGGCATCAACGTCTACAACGGCCGCACCGTGAAGGCCGCTGCCGGCCCCGAGGGGTGGGAGGCCGTTCCGGAGCCTCCGGGCTCGCCGCTCACCGGCAACGACTGGTCGGTCACGCCGGCCGCCCTCTACTGGGCCCCGCGCCTCTTCCACGAGCGTTACCGCCTCCCGGTCGCGATCACGGAGAACGGCACCTGCTCGCGCGACTGGGTGTCGCTCGACGGGCAGGTCCACGACACCCCGCGCATCGACTTCACGGCGCGCTATCTCCGCGAGCTGCGGCGGGCGATCGCCGACGGAACGCCGGTGCGCGCCTACTTCCACTGGTCGCTGCTCGACAACTTCGAGTGGGCGCAGGGCTACAAGGACCGGTTCGGCATGGTCTTCGTGGACTACCCCACCCAGAAGCGCACCCTCAAGGACTCGGCCCGCTGGTACCGCGACGTCATCGCCTCGAACGGCGCCAGCCTGCCGGCATGAGCCACCGCCTTCTCATCCCAAGGAGACCGAACGACATGAAGAACGCCGCGCGCCTCACCCTCGCCCTCTCCCTCGCCGCCGCCCTGCTCGCCGTGGCGCCCTTCGCCCCGGCCGCCGACCCTCCCAAGCCCGTCGGCACCTGGGACGCCGTGGCCTCGACGCCGAACGGCGACATGCCCTCGGTGATCACGATCAAGAAGGTCGAGGGCGCGCTCAAGGCCGAGATCGAGATCGACGGCACGAGCCGCACCGTCACCGACGAGAAGCTCGAGGGCAACGTCTTCCGGATGAAGGTGCAGTACGAGGGCGGTGTCTACGACGTCGAGCTGAAGATCGACGGCGACACTTTCGACGGCACCTGGCAGGGCGGCGGGTACTCCGGCACGCTGAAGGCGAAGCGCCGGCCGTAGCCCGGATCATTCACGAGGCCGAGCGATGGTCCGAGTGAATGATCCGCCCTGGGTCTGCTTGATGGCCCGATACCGTTTGGATGAGACATCGCCCTATGATTCACGGTGTGGGGCGGAGATGACTGAGCTGGGCACCCGGATGGTGTTTGAGGCGTAACCGAATCGGACTATTCATGAAGAAGGGAAGGCAGCTTCATGAACATTCCGGGCCCGGGTCCTTGGACTTCGACGCACCGCTCGATCCCGAGCAGGCCCGGCTCCGTCCGACCTACGCGACCGTGAGCCGGGGCCGCCTCCGGGCCAACCTGGCCGCGGTCAAGGCCGCCGCGGCGCCGGCGAGGGTCATGTCGATCCTCAAGGCGAACGCCTACGGCCACGGTCTCGAGGCGGTGGCCCGCGCGCTGGCGCCGGTCACCGACTCGTTCGGCGTGGCCCTCGTCGAGGAGGGCATCGCGTTGCGCCGGCTCGGGATCGACCGGCCGATCCTGGTGATGGGCGGCACCTGGACGCGGCAGATCCCGCTGTTCCTCGAGCACGGCCTCGCGATCACCGTGCCCTCGATCGCGCGCTTGCGCGACGTCGAGGAGGCCGCGGCCGCCGCGAAGACGGTCGCGCGCGCCCACCTCAAGATCGACACCGGCATGGAGCGGATCGGCGTCCGCTACTACAACGCGGAGGGCCTGCTCGAAGCGGCCGCCCGCTCGAGCCACGTCCACGTCGAGGGCATCTACTCCCACTTCGCGAACGCGGACGCGGAGGACCTCGCTCACGCCCGGCTGCAGCTCGAGCGCTTCCACGACGTCCTGCGCTTCTACGAGCGCCACTCCCTGCCTCTCCCGGAGCGCCACATGGCGAACTCGGCGGCGATCCTGCGCATGAGGGAGGCCCACTTCGACGTCGTGCGCCCGGGCATCCTCCTCTACGGCGTCTACCCCTACCCGGGCGCGCCGCGCACGATCGAGGTGAAGCCGGCGCTCTCGTGGCGCACCCGCGTCGTCTACTTCAAGATCGTCGAGCCCGGCAGCCCGGTGAGCTACGGCTCGACGTGGAAGAGCGACCACCGGGTGCGTCTCGTGACCGTGCCCGTCGGCTACGGCGACGGCTACTTCCGCTCGATGTCGAACCGGGCGCAGGTGATCCTGCGCGGGAAGCGCCATCCGCAGGTGGGCCTCGTCTGCATGGACCAGATGATGGTCAACATCGAGGGGGGCGAGGGCTGGAACGGCGACGAGGTCGTGCTCATCGGCGAGCAGGGCGGGGCGCGCGTGACGGTCGAGGAGCTCGCGGAGTGGGCGGGGACGATCCCCTACGAGATCCTGACCGCGATCAACGCCCGGGTGCCGCGGCTGTACGAACCGTAGTAGCCCCCTCCCACGCGGCGAGGATGCGGTCCATCTCCGCGTGGACCTCGGGCTTCACCACCCAGCGCGACGGGTCGGCCTCGAACCAGGCGATCGTGCGGCGGATGCCCTCGTGGAACGGGATCGTGGCCACGAAGCCCGGCACGAGGCGCTTCACCTTCGAGTTGTCGAAGAGGACGCTGTGCGCCTTGTCGCCGAGGAGCCCGGCCCCGATCTCCGTGATCCACGCGGTGGACGAAGTCGGACGGGACGTGCACCACGTTCGCGGCCGTGCCGAGGGCCTCCGCGATCGTGTCGTAGATCCGGTTCCAGGTCAGGACCTCGTCGGAGGTGATGTGGAACGCCTCGCCGATCGCGGCGGGGTGCCCCAGCAGGCCGAGGAAGCCCTTCGCGAAGTCCTCCGCGTGGGTGACCGTCCACAGGCTGGTCCCGTCGCCGTGCACGATGATCGGCCGGCCGCGGCGGAGGCGGTCGAGGAGCGTCGCGCAGCCCCAGCCCCCGATCGCGATCGGCAGGTGGGTGTCGTAGGTGAGGCTCGGCCGGACGATCGTCGCCGGGAAGCCGCGCTCGCGCCAGGCGCGGACGAGCGCGTCCTCGCACGCGATCTTGTTCCGCGAGTACTGCCACCACGGGTTCTTGAGGGGCGTCGACTCCGTGATGAACGGCGAGCGGGGCGGCTTCTCGTAGGCGGAGGCGGAGGAGATGAAGACGTACTGCCGCGTGCGGGACGCGAAGAGCCGCTCGTCCCGCTCGACCTGGTCGGGGGTGAAGGCGATCCAGTTGACGACCGCGTCGAACGTCGTCCCCCCGAGCGCCGCTTCGACCGACCGGTCGTCGGCGTAGTCGGCGGCCAGGGACCGGGCGCCGGGGACCCCTCCGTGCCGTCCGCGGTTCAGCAGGACGAGGTCGATGCCCGCGCTCCACCGCCATGCGGCTGACCGCCCCGCTGATGTTTCCCGTTCCTCCGACGAACAGCACGCGCATGTCGCTCCTCCTCCCGCGGGACCGGTCTCGTGAGCGATCCTACCCCGTTCGACCCCCGGGGCGGCGGATCCTGGTGTACGATCAGGTCTGGCTCTCCCTCCGCGAGCCGCCCCACACGGAGGTCATCATGCGCCCAACCGGTCGCTCGGTCGCGGCTGGTGTCGTGCCCGGCCTCGCCGCTCTACTGCTCCTCACCCCCGTCGCGCCGGCCGGCGCCGAACCGAGCTCCGGGCGATGCCTGGCGCCGAGCGGCGGAGACGACACGGCGGCCCTCCAAGCAGCCCTCGACCGATGCTCGGGGGCACGACGGGAGTGCTCCGTGGCGCTGTGCTCCGGTGTCTTTCGGACGGGGATCCTGCGGGTTAGGGATTTCCGCGGGACGCTCCGCGGCGAGGGCGCGCGCGAGACCGTGCTTCGAGCGTTTCCGGAGCTGCCGGTGAGCGACCGCCCGGGCTTCTTCCGCGACGACCCGTTCGACGCCGCGTGGCCCTACCTTCTCCAGTTCTTCGAGGGCGCGGCTCGCATCCGGGACCTGGGGATCTCCGTTCCGACCCCGCCCGAAGGCTCGAGGCCCACGACGGGCTGGTCCCTCTTCGAGGGGGAAGAGCCCCTCATGGAGCTCCGGGGAGCGATGCTGCTCTCGGGCCGCGGGCCGGTCGACTTCGAGGTGCGCGACGTGCGCGTCGTGGCCGAGCCCGACCCGGCGAGCGAGCTCGCCACCACCACGTTCAACGGAGTGGAGTTCGGGGGACTCCTCCACGACCCGAGCGGCACGGAGCCGTTTCCCGTCTTCCCGCTGCGCGGCCGGTACCGCGTCACCGAGAGCGACTTCGAAGGCGTCCTCAGCGGCACGCCGCTCGCCGAGCTCGCCGGGGCGAACGTCCTCGTGGCCCGCAACCGGTACCGCTCCACCGTCGCGGTGGACGTGATCGACACCGACCGGTCGCAGGTCTCGATCCTCGAGAACCGCTGGACGGTGAGCTACCGCGGCGTGCAAGTCCTGCAGAACCTGGACGGCTCCCCCTCGCGCGAGAGCACCTTCCGCGTGGACGACAACCGGGGCACGCTCCTGCCCTTCCTGCCCGGCATCGGCGACGGTCTCTTCTTCCAGGATCCCTTCGACGCCTCGCCGGAGCCCGGCGTCACGACCCTGCGTGCGACGCGCAACCACTGGCGTCTCGGTGACGCGAAGCGGCCGGCCGCGAGCGGGATCACGACGGCCGGAGCCGCCCGGCTCCGGCTCGTGGGCAACCGGCTGTCCGGAACCGCCGGCGTGGGACTGGAGGTGACCACCACGGAAGGGTGCCGCATCCGGGACAACTCCATGCGGCGACTCGAGACCGCCCCCGGGCCCGATCTCCACCTCGGCGCGGCCACCAGCGACTGTCTCGCGTTCGTCTCCGCCGACGACCTGGTGGTGGACGACGGCACCGCCAACCAAGTGATCCGGGAATAGGCGCAGGCTCGAGTCGTCGCCCTTGACCCCGTGGAGGCATGTCTCTATACTTCGCGGATCATGCACGGGATGCTCGACCAGACCACCGCTCGAAAGCGGGCCACTCGAAAGCGCACGAGTCGCCTCGTCGGCGGTGTGGGTGGCCTGCACCCGATGCCCTAGAGCAAGCGCTCATCGGGATCACCCGAACCCGCCGACGCGGCGAAAGCCGCCGGCGGGTTTCGTGTTTCAGGGGCCCGAGAGGGCTTCGGAGCGAGGACGATGCGGAAGCGGATCGAGGTCGGGGTGCTGGGGGCCACGGGGATGGTCGGCCAGCAGTTCATCAACCAGCTCGCGGGGCACCCTGGTTCGAGCTCGCGTGGCTCGCCGCCAGCGAGCGCTCCGAGGGCAAGCGCTACGCGGACGCGGCGCCCTGGCGGCTCGAGACGGAGATCCCGGAGGGGATCGCGGATCGCACCGTCGAGCCCGCGACGCCCGGGGTCGGCCCGCGGCTCGTCTTCTCGGCCCTCGACGCGGGGGTCGCCGGCGAGCTCGAGCGGGCCTTCGCGGACGCCGGACACTTCGTGGTCAGCAACGCCCGGAACCACCGCATGGACCCGACGGTGCCGCTGCTCGTGCCGGAGGTGAACGCCGAGCACCTCGCGCTCCTCCGCGCGCAGGCGAAGCTCCGCGGCGGCAAAGGGGCGATCGTCACCAACCCCAACTGCTCGACGGTGGTCCTCACCCTGGCCCTCGCCCCCCTGCGGCCGTTCGGCCTCCGCTCGTGCCTCGTCAGCACGATGCAGGCGGTCTCCGGCGCCGGCTACCCCGGCGTCCCCTCGCTCGACATCCTCGGCAACGTGATCCCCTTCATCTCGGGCGAGGAGGAGAAGATCGAGACGGAGACGCGCAAGATCCTCGGCTCGCTCGCCGCCGACGCGGTCGAGCCGCACCCGGTCCGGGTGAGCGCGCACACGAACCGCGTGCCCGTGGTGGACGGGCACACCGAGACCGTCTCGGTGGCCCTCGAGAAGAAGCCGTCCCTCGCCGAGCTGCGCGCCGCCTTCGAGGGCTTCGTGGGCGCGCCTCAGCGGCTCGGCCTGCCCTCCGCGCCGGAGCGGCCGATCGTCTACCTCGACCAGCCGGACCGCCCCCAGCCCCGGTTCGACGCCGGGCGGGGCCGCGGCATGACGGTCTCGGTCGGCCGGCTGCGACCGTGCCCGGTGCTCGACTGGAAGTTCGTGGCTCTCGGCCACAACACCGTGCGCGGGGCGGCGGGGGCGGCGGTGCTGAACGCGGAGCTGATGCAGGCCGAGGGCCTGCTCGACTAGGAGAACGCCCTTGATCGTCATGAAGTTCGGCGGGACGTCGGTGAAGGACGTCGAGGCGGTGCGCCGAGTCGCCGGCGTCGTGGGCCGCGAGAAGAAGGCCGCGCCTCGTGGTCGTCTCCGCCCTCGCGAAGGTCACGGACGCGCTCCTCGAGGTGGCCCGCCTCGCCGAGGCGGGGGACGCCACCGCGGCGCGCGAGGCGGTGCGCGCGCTCCACCGACGCCACGAGGAGATGGCGGCGCTCGTTCGCGCCACGGAGCGGCGGGCCGACCTGCTGTCCGCGATCGACGCGCTCTTCGGGGAGCTCGAGGGGATCGTGCGCGCCCTCGCGGTCGTCGAGGAGGTCTCGCCGCGCTCCTCCGACGCGATCGTGGCGTTCGGCGAGCTGGCCAGCAGCCGCATCGTGGCCGCGGCGCTCGAGGACGCCGGGCTTCCGGCCCGCTGGCTCGACGCCCGGGGCGTGCTCGTGACCGACGGGCAGCACGGCGCCGCCGTCCCCGACCGCGACGGCGACGGACGAGCGGCTGCGCTCGCTCGTGCGGCCGCTCCTCGCGGAGGGCCTCGTGCCGGTCGTCGCGCGGCTTCGTGGGCGCCACCGCCTCCGGGCTCACCACCACGCTCGGGCGCGGGGGCTCCGACTTCTCGGCCGCGCTCTTCGGCGCCGGCCTCGAGGCCGACGAGATCCAGATCTGGACCGACGTCGACGGCATGCTGACCGCCGACCCCCGCCTGGTGGCCGAGCCCCGCGTGGTGCCCCGGCTCAGCTTCGACGAGGCCTCCGAGCTCGCCTACTTCGGCGCCAAGGTCCTGCACCCGAGCACCATCCTCCCCGCGGTCGCCCTCGACATCCCGGTGCGCATCCTGAACTCGCACCGCCCGGAGGCGCCGGGCACCCTCGTCACCCGCTCGGTCGAGAGCGGCGAGGGCGGCCCCGCCGCGATCGCCTGCAAGCGGGGCCTCACCCGGGTCGACATCGCCTCGACCCGCATGCTGATGGCCTACGGATTCCTGCGCCGGGTCTTCGAGGTGTTCGAGCGCTTCCGCACCCCGGTGGACGTGGTCACCACGTCGGAGGTCAGCGTCTCCGTCACCATCGACGACCGGCGCGCCCTCGACGGCATCGTGGCCGAGCTGCGCGGCGTTCGCCGACGTCGCGTGCGAGGACGGCATGGCGATCGTCTGCGCGGTCGGCGAGCGGCTCCGCACCGACCCCCGGCTCGCCACCCGGGTGCTGGGGGCGCTCGAGGGGCTGCCCCTCGCCATGGTCTCGCACGGCGGCTCGCGCAAGAACATCACCGTGGTCCTGCGCGACGCCGACGCCCCCGCGGCCATGGAGCGCCTGCACCGCCGCTTCTTCGAGGGCGAGGGCGCCCCCGCCGAGCGCGAGACGCTCGCCACCGCCTGAGGGATCGCCATGCGCCTCCTCGTCGTCGGGCACGGGCGGATGGGGCGGCTGGTGGCGGAGCACGCCCCGGCCTACGGCTTCGAGGTGGCCGGCATCCTCGATCGCGCCGCGAACGCCGGCGGGGCGGGCGCCACGGCGGAGAGGTGCCGGGGCGTGGACGTGGCCGTGGACTTCTCGAGCCCCGAGGCGACCGTCGCCACCGCGCCCCGGCTCGCCGACCTCGGGGTCTCGCTCGTCCTCGGGACGACCGGCTGGCAGGCGCGCGAGGCCGAGCTGCGCGAGGCGGTGTCGCGGTCCGGAGTCGGTGCCGTCGTCGCCGCGAACTTCTCCCTGGGGGCGAACGTCCTCGACGCGCTGACGGAGGCGGCGGGCCGGCTGCTGCGCGGAGCCGAGGCGTACGGGGCCTTCATCCACGAGGCGCACCACGCGGCGAAGAAGGACGCGCCGTCGGGCACGGCGCTCATGCTGCGACGGGCGCTCGAGCGTGGCGGCTTCGGCGCGGCCGGTGGACGTCGTCGTCCACCCGGGCCGGGTTCATCCCGGGGACGCACACGGTAGGGTTCGACGGACAGGCGGAGACGCTCGTCGCTCGTCCACACGGTGCGGGACCGCGCCACCTTCGCGCACGGGGCGCTCCTGGCGGCGCGGTGGGTCGCGGGGCGGAAGGGCTGGTTCACCATGCGGGACGTGCTGTCATCCCGAGGCGCACCGTTCGAGTCGGGCGCCGAGGGATCCGCAATCACGAGGGTATAGTCAGGTCCTTCGGGACCCCGGGCAGACGGAGGTCCCTCAGGAGGCACGATGCGGACTCCGTTCACGGGATGCGGGACGGCGCTGGTGACTCCGTTCACGTCGTCGGGGGCAGTCGACGAGGCCGGGGTGCGCCGGCTGGCCCGGCGGCAGGTCGAGGCGGGCGTGCACTTCCTCGTGCCGTGCGGCACGACCGGCGAGGCGCCGACCCTGACGCCGGCCGAGGAGCGGCGCGTGGTCGAGATCGTGGTCGAGGAGGCGCGTGGCCGCGTGCCGGTGCTGGCCGGCGCCGGCGGGTACGACACCCGCGAGGTCGTCGAGGCGGCGCGGGCCATGCACGGGGCGGGCGCCGACGGCCTCCTCTCCGTGACCCCGTACTACAACAAGCCGACGCCGGACGGCCTCTGCCGTCACTACGAGGCCATCGCCGAAGCGACACCCCTGCCGATCGTCGTCTACAACGTGCCGGGCCGGACGGGCTGCAACGTGGACCCGGCGACTCTCGTCCGTCTCGCGTCGATCCCCCACGTGACGGGAGTCAAGGAAGCCTCGGGCAACGTGACCCAGATCTGCGAGGTGCTCCGGGCCGTCCCCGCCGACTTCGTCGTCCTCTCCGGTGACGACGCCCTGACCCTGCCGGCCATGGCCGTCGGCGCGCGGGGCGTCATCTCGGTGGCGTCGAACGAGTGCCCGGCGGAGATGGCGCAGGCTCGTGGAGGCCGCCGAGCGGAACGACTTCGCCGCGGCACGCGAGGTGCATGCCCGCCTTCTGCCCCTGATGCTCGCCAACTTCGCCGAGTCCAACCCCATCCCGGTGAAGGCCGCGATGGCGCAGATGGGCCTGCTGGAGGAGACCTACCGCCTCCCCATGGTCCCGCCTCGCGCCGAGACGCGGGAGAAGCTCCGCCGCGTCCTCGCCGCGGTCGGCCTCGTGCCGGCGGGGGCGCGCGGGTGAGCGAACGCCTCGCCGCGCTGCGGGCGCGCATCGAGCGTCTCTTCGCGGCGGGACCCGCCGCGGACCGCGACGAGGCCCGAGCCGCCTTCGCCGAGCTGCGCGAGGCGCTCTCCCGCGGCGAGGCGCGCGCGGCCGAGCCCTTTCCCGCCTCCCCCACCGGCTGGCGGGTGAACGCGTGGGTCAAGCAGGGGATCCTGCTCGGGTTCCGGCACGGCGATCTGAAGGACGCCTCGATGGACCACGGCCGCCTGCCGTTCTTCGACAAGGACACTCTGCCCCTGAAGCGCCTCGACGCCGCGGCCGGCGTCCGAATCGTGCCGGGCGGTTCCTCGGTGCGGGACGGGGCGTTCCTCGGACGCGGCGTCATCTGCATGCCGCCGATGTACGTCAACGTGGGCGCGTACGTGGACGAGGGCTCGATGATCGACTCCCACGCTCTCGTCGGGTCCTGCGCGCAGGTGGGCCGGCACGTCCACGTGAGCGCGGGAGCCCAGATCGGGGGCGTTCTCGAGCCGGTCGGCGCCCTGCCGGTCTGCGTCGAGGACGACGTGCTCCTCGGCGGCCTGACCGGCCTCTTCGAGGGCACGGTGGTGAAGCGGCGCGCGGTGATCGCGGCCGGCACGATCCTCACCGGCTCGACGCCCGTCTACGACCTGCCGAACGGCCGCATCCTCCGGCCGGAGGGCGGGGCGCCGATGGTGATCCCCGAGGGGGCGGTCGTCGTGCCCGGCTCGCGGGCGGTGACGGTGGGCGCCGGCCGCGAGTGGGGCCTGTCGCTCGCCACCCCGGTGATCGTCAAGTACCGAGACGAGAAGACCGACGCCCGCACGGAGCTCGAGAAGTGGCTGCGCTGAGCCTCCTCGACCTCGCCCGGACGCTCATCGACATGGACTCGACGACCGGGCGGGAGGCCGAGGCCTGCGCGTGGCTGGCCGGCTACCTGCGGGACCGCGGCTTCCTGGTCAGCGAGCAGCCGGTCTCGGTCGGCCGCACGAACATCGTCGCCCTCGTCGACCCGAAGCCCGCCGTCGTCCTCTCGACGCACGTCGACTGCGTGCCCCCCTTCTTCCCCAGCCGGGTCGAGGGCGGACGGCTGCGCGGGCGCGGCGCCTGCGACGCGAAGGGCGCCCTGGCCGCCCAGATCACGGCGGCGGAACGCCTGCGCGAAGCCGGCGAGGTGCTTGTGGGCCTGCTCTTCGTGGTGGGCGAGGAGCGCGGCAGCGACGGGGCCACGGCCGCGAACGGGATCTCGCCGGGCCCGGCCTTCCTCGTGAACGGCGAGCCCACGGAGAGCAAGCTGGGCCTCGCCACGCGCGGGGCCTTCCGGGTGAAGCTCCGGGCGACCGGGCGAGCGGCCCACTCGTCCCAGCCCCAGCTCGGGGTCTCCGCGATCGACCTCCTGATCGACGCCCTCGTCGAGCTGCGCGGCCTCGCGCTCCCCGAGGACCCGCAGCTCGGCCGGACGTTCTACGCGACCGGTCTCATCTCCGGTGGCATCGCGCCCAACGTCATCTCCCCTTCGGCGGAGGCCGAGCTCAACTTCCGGACCGTGGGCCCGGGGAAGGAAGTCCTCGAGCGGCTCGCTCCCCTGCGCTCGCGGGTGGCCATCGAGACGGTGCTCGAGGTCCAGCCGGTGCGGATGCGCACCCTGCCCGGGTTCGAGACGGCTGCTTTCGCCTTCACGACCGACATCCCGCTCCTGGATCGCTGGGGGCGGCCGCTCCTCTTCGGCCCCGGCTCGGTGACCTTTGCTCACACGGACGAAGATCACGTCGAGATCGAGGAGCTCGAGGCGGCGGTCGTCGGCTACGAGCGGATCGCTCGCGCGCTGCTGGGCGAGGCGTCGGGAAGCTAGTCGACGACGGCGACAGCTCTCACCTCGGGGGGCAGGGCCGCCGCCTTCGAGACGTAGCCGACCGCCCCCTCCGTCTGCGACACGAAGGCGATCACCTCCGCGTCCGAGCCCTTCACGGCGGGGGGTCGCACCCGGTTCCCCGCGAACATCTGCTTCTGCCAGTACTGCACGGCCGCCGGTGCCGGCATCCCGAGAACGGAGTCGGAGAACGCCCCCCGGACGGCCGAGGTGGCCGACTGGTCCACCGGCACCGCCGGCTTCCCCCCGCCCCACTGCGTGGCCTTCCGCAGGAAGACGGCGGCGAGATCGGACCGGCGCATCCGGGCACCGGCCACGGAGGGGTGGACGATCACGACGAAGTCGGCGGCGGCGGCCAACGGCGTCGCGACCGCCAGCACGAGAGCGACGCAAAGGCCGGCCCGGAGTCTCATCGAACCCTTCTCTCGAAGGATGATAACCCGGAGGCTCGATCTTTCGCACCGGTGCTACCGAGGAGCGCGGGTTGTCCTCCCCGCGTGGAATCGGCGAGGCCTCCCGCGGGCCCGCCGTCTACTGCGACGGCACTTCGGCGATGCGCGCGACGTACTCGGCGAAGCGGCCGGTGTAGTAGAGCCGCGCGAGATCGCGCTCGAGGACGGTGAGCGACGCGTCCCGCGCCGGGTCGGCGGCGCGCGCGGCGGCGAGCCGGCTGCGGATCAGGCGGAAGACGCCCTCCTTGATCCAGTACCCGTTGGCGTGCCGCTCGCCGAGCGACGACGGCACCGTGAGCCCGTCGATCTCGGGTGTGGTGAGACCGCGCCGCCAGGCGGCGTTGTAGACGTCGAGCGCCTCGAGCCAGGAGGAGCGGGCGACGCGGTCGAACGTGGCGTGGAGTCCCGCCCACCCCTCGCGCCGCGTGTCCACGAGGGGAACGACGTCGGGGTGCGGGTCGTCGGGCGTCCGGTAGTCGAGGAGCGAGACGGTGAAGTCGAACGCCCGGTCGCCGTCGTAGTCGTACGCGACCGTGTCGAGGAAGCCGTTCGCCGTCCGTGTCGTCGTAGCGGACGACCTCCTCCACCTTCGGGGCCGAGAGACGGTTGCCCGGCGCCTTCCAGCCGCCGTGGAACTCGCCGCGGCGGTCCACGGTCCACGCTCCCCACTCCGCGCCGGCGAGGTGGATCTTGCGGTCGAAGACGCCCACGTAGAGCTGCCCGCCTCCCGAGTTGTCGCGGTCGAACTCGCCGCGGTCGCCGAGCGAGTCGGCCTGCGGGTGCCCGCCGAGCCCCGGCTTCTGCCCCTCGTCCGCCATCTCGAGCTGCGCGTAGTTGCCGCGGCGCCAGCGCTTCGTGCTCCAGATGTCGACGTCCTCAGGGCCGCCGAATCCGTGCATCGGGTAGTACATCTCGACGCGCTCCCAACGGTGGTCGTCGTCGTCCTCGTCGTAGACGAAGTACGTCGTCTTCCAGCCCGCGCCGAAGAACGCGTCGTAGCCCTTGTCGTGGGGCATGAAGAACAGCTGGTCGACCTGCCGCCAGTTGCCCCACTGGAAGCAGCGGTCGAACTTGGGGTTGCCGCGGAGGGCGGGGTAGGACTGGCCCATCGAGCGGTAGGGTACGCCGGGCCCGCCGGTGCCGCGGAGCGACATGTCGTAGTCGATCTCGTTGCCCTTCCCCGAGTCGTTGTCGAGGTCGAAGGTCAGGAACGCCTCGTTGAGGACGCCCGAGAGCGGCGAGATCCCCTTGTCCACGGGCGTCATGGGATCGAGCCAGCGCATGGCCATCTCCGTCAGGCCGTCGCCGTCCGTGTCGTAGAAGGCGAAGGGGTTCTCCCAGTTGAGCCGCGGGTCGGGCAGCGCCTGCGGGGGACGGTGGATCTTCATGAAGAGCGCGTCGCCGTGGTAGTCCGGCTTCCAGTTCGCCGGCTCGTCGTGGGCCCAGTTCGAGTCGCCGAAGTCGAACCGGCGCCAGTCCTGCCAGCCGAGGACGCCGTCCTTCTCGACGTCGAGGAAGAGCATCCAGTGCGATTCGTCGGTGCTCCACTTGCCGCCCTCGCCCCACACCGGGGGCTGGGTCGACCACGCCTGTACGTCGGCGCGCCCGTCGCCGTCGTTGTCGGCCCACTTGACGTTCTGGTCGGTGACGCCGTCGTAGTAGCCGTCGCCGTTCATGTCGACCTGCAGCACGTCGGCCACCTGGTCGCCGCGGGTGTCGGTGGGACGGAGGTCGCCGTTCTCGTCGAGCCACCGCACCCTCTTGCCGTTCCACCACCGCTCGACCATGTCCGGCTTGCCGTCGCCGTCGATGTCCCGCCGGACGATGCGATCCGACGGCGGCCCCGTGAGCTCGGAGCGACGCAGATCAGAGGCGGGCTGGGCCGCAGCCACCCCGGCGGAGAGCACGAGGAGCAGGGCGCCGAGGCGGGCGTCTTTCATGGCGAGCACCTCAGAGGAGCGGCGGGAGCGAAGCATAGCCCAGAAGCCCCCAAGTCGGGGGAAGGCGTCCTGGCCGCGCCGAGGGCCGTTCGCGCCGCGGGTGTAGCATCACGCACGGAAACCGGCACCGGGCCGGAGGAGGGGCGCATGAGGAGGCGCGAGGCGTTCCGGCTCGCCGCCGGCGGTTCGGCGGCGGGTCTCCTGGGGTCGCGAGCGGCCGAGGCGGACGCCCGGGTCGAGCGGGCTCTCCGCGGCCTGCCTTCGCCGAAGGTCAAGGACGTGCGCGCGATCGCCACCGCGCCTGCGGGGCTGCGGCTCGTCGTGGTCAAGGTCACGACCGACCAGGACGGGCTCTACGGCTACGGCTGCGCCACCTTCACCCAGCGCGCCGACCTCGTCCCTCCCGCGGTGGAACGCTACCTGAAGCCGTTCCTCGTCGGCAAGCCCGCGGATCGGATCGAGGACACGTGGCAGGCCCTCTACGCGAGCTCGTACTGGCGGAACGGGCCGGTCCTCAACAACGCCATCAGCGGCGTCGACATGGCGCTCTGGGACATCAAGGGGCGACAGGCCGGGATGCCCGTCTACCAGCTCCTCGGCGGCAAGAGCCGCGAGGCGGCGGACTGCTACGCGCACGCGAGCGGTGCTTCGATCCCCGAGGTGCTCGAGAACGCCCGGGCCCACCTGGCTCGCGGCTTCCGACACGTGCGCGTGCAGGTGGGCGTCCCCGGCATGGCCGGCTACGGGTCGAAGCGCGGGGAGGCCCCGGTCACCGCCCTCCACTCGGCGCCGGTCTTCGAGCCTTCGGCCTACGCACGGCGCGCGCTCCAGCTCCTCGAAGCGGCCCGCAAGGAGCTCGGCGACGAGGTCGAGCTCCTCCACGACGTCCACGAGCGGCTCTCCCCCACCCAGGCCCTCGGCTTCTGCAAGGACGCGGAGCGCTTCCGCCTCTTCTTCCTCGAGGACCCGGTCTCGCCCGAGGACATCGGGTGGTTCCGCCTGATCCGCCAGCAGTGCACGACCCCGCTCGCCATGGGCGAGCTCTTCAACAGCCCCCACGAGTGGACCCCTCTCGTCTCCGAGCGGCTCATCGACTACATCCGCGTCCACGTCTCGCAGGCGGGAGGGCTCACGCCGTGCCGGAAGATGGCGGCCCTCGCCGAGCTATTCGGCGTGAAGACCGCGTGGCACGGCCCGGGCGACGTCTCGCCCGTGGGGCACGCGTGCAACGTCGCCCTCGACCTCGCCTGCGCCAACTTCGGCATCCAGGAATCGTCGATCTTCGACGAGGCGACGCGGGAGGTCTTCTCGGGCTGCCCCGAGCTCCGGGACGGCTACTTCTACGCCAACGAGGCGCCCGGCTGGGGCATCGAGGTCGACGAGCGGGCGGCGGCGCAGTACCCGTTCGGCCACGGGGAGGAGGGCGAGCGCCAGCAGACTGAACGGCGGCTGGGGCGAGATCCGCCGCCGCGACGGCACGGTCATCAAGCAGTAGCGCGGCTCCCAGGATCAGGGCGCCGGTCGGCGCAGCGGCTCGAGCATCTCCATGAGGTCCCGCCGCTTCAACGGCCGCTGGAAACGTCCCTTCGTCAGCGACTGGGGAACGCGCTGGGCCCGCTCCACCTCGGGGGGGCTGTCGGGGCCGAAGGTCAGGTAGAGCGCGAGGCCCGGGCGGTCCTTGTCCCAACCCCGGAATATCCCGGCCACGTTCTGGTCGGGCCGGAACGCCAGCACGTCGCAGATGGCGGCGTCCAGTTCGCGGCCCTCCGGGGTCTTCAAGAGGAGGGCCAGCTCCTCCGGGTGGCTCGCGATCTTGACGTCGAGGCCGGCGGCCTCGAGCTCGGCGGCCAACGGCTCCAGCCCCGCGGTGTCGCGGTCGAGCACGGCGACCCGCGCCCAGCGGTCCGGCCGCGCGTCCTTCTCCCCCAGGGCGGCCTCGGCTTCCTGCACGGCCACCCGCAGAAACGGAGGGAGGAAAGGCGTCCGACGCAAGACGGCCAGCGCCCGGCGGAAGACTTCGACGCCCCCGCCCGGTCCGGGTTCCGGCCCGCCGGGGCGGCCCGCCGGACCTTCGTCCGTCCCCGCGCGGCCGGCTGCCTCCAGCGAGCGGAGGCGGTCCGCCAGCTGGCCGGCCTCCCGTCGGATCTGGTCGCGCTCTTCTTCCGCCTCCCCGAGCGCCTTCTCGAGCGATGTCACCTGCTGCCTGAACTCCTCGCGCTCGAGGATGAGCCGTGCGGTCCCCTGTTCGGCCGCCGCGAGCTCCCGGCCGGCCGCCCCCGAGGCCTCTTCCGCCGCTCGCGCCACGGCCCGGAAGTCCATCGACGCCCGCCGCTCCTCCAGCAGCTGGGCGGCGGCCTCGGCATTCTGGGACCGGAGCGACTCCACGAGAGACGAGAGACGGGCGACTTCGCCACGGGTCGCGGTCAGCTGCTGCTCCACCTCGGCCAGGCGGTCCCCCCCGGCCGTCTCCTCGGGCGGCGGCTCGGGGACGACGGGAGGCCGCGCCGCCTGAAGGCGCTCGATCTGGCGGCCGGCATCTTCGCGGAGCCGGTCGGCCAGCCGCCGGAGCTCGGCGACGCTCGCCTCGACCCGCGTGGCCGGCCCCCCGAGGAGCCGGGGCCAGAGCGGCGCGGAGAGCAGGCCGACCGCGTCGGCGAGATTGGGTGGGCTCTGGTGCGCGACCCCGCGCAGCATGAGGACGCCCGACTCCCCCTCGCACGACCAGGGCACGATGCAGTTCTCGCGCGTTCTCACGCCCGGGATCTCGCGCCCGGGACGCACCAGCGAGGGGCGAACCAGGTCCTCGGGAATCTCCTCGATCAGCTGCCGGACCGAGCGCTCGACCGCGAGCGGGCCGGATCCCGTGCTCAGGGCGGTGAGCAGTCTCCACCCGCTCCCGGCCGCCGGGTCCCGGACCGCGGCGAGCACGGCGGACGGCGCCGCCCACGCGCGCAGTTTCTCCAGGTAGCGTGCCACGAAGTCCTCGAGCGTGCGCTCGGCGGTCAGGTCGAGCACCGCCTGGGCGACCTCCTCCAGCGGCAGGGACGCCCGGGTGTCGTCAGCGTTCTCGGTCACGGTGACGAGAGTAGCACCGGTGCCCCTCGGGTTGAAGGCGGGTCGCGGCCCGACTATCGTGTCGCCCGGAGGCTTCCATGGGATACGCCCGCTTCGCCGCCTTCGCCCTTCTCGGCGTCTCGTCGGTGGCACGGGCGGCCCAACCGCCCGCGACCACGGCACCTGCCGGCCCCCGCCTCTCGGCCGAGCGCTTCGACGACCGCGTCGTCGTGCGGGTGGACGACCGGACGTTCACCTGCTACCGGTTCGGGGCGGGCCAGAAGTACCCGTACTTCTATCCGGTCAACGGCCCGGTCTCGGGCGTCTCCGTGACGACCGAGTCGTCGCTGCCCTGGCCCCACCACCGGTCGCTCTTCTTCGGCAGCGACAAGGTGAACGGCGGAAACTACTGGCAGGAGGGCAACGAGCAGGGCCAGATCGTCTCGCGCGGCCCGACCGTCGTCTACCCGGGCCCTGACCGCGTGGAGATCGCCGACGAGTGCGAATGGCGCCGGCCCGGGGCGGCTCCGATCCTGGTCGACCGACGGGAGATCCGGATCGAGGCGCCGTCCCCTCGGCTCCGCACGCTCCTCTTCCGGGTCACCCTCGTCCCGCAGACGGACGTGCGGATCGAGCGCACCAACCACTCCCTCTTCGCCGCCCGCGTCGCGCCCGAGCTCTCGGCGCAGGCCGGGGGCGTCCTCCGGAACGCCGCCGGCGCCACCGGCGAGAAGGGCACGTTCGGGGCGAGCGCCGCCTGGTGCGACGTCTCGGGAGAGCGCTTCGGCCTTCACGAGGGAATCGCGATCTTCGACAGCCCGCGCAACCGCTGGTACCCGTCCCGGTGGTTCACCCGCGACTACGGCTTCTTCTCCCCCACTCCCTTCAACTGGCTGGACGACGCGGGGCTGCGGCTCGCGCCCGGCCAGACGCTGGAGCTCGAGTACCAGGTCGTCGTGCACGCGGGTGACGCCGCCGAGGCGGGGATCGCGGCCCTCTTCTCGAAGTGGGCGGAAGGACGACCCGGCGTGGCGTCGTCCGGCGGGTCTCACCCGAGTCCGTAACCCTGCACGACTCGAGCCGTTGGAAGTTCCTTGGGAGTCCCTGAGGACGGCTGGCCCCTGCCCTCCCTACAGTCTGGTCGTCGTCCAGGGAGAACAGGAGGCCCGACATGCGGCGATCCGTGCTCGTTCTCACCCTCACGCTCGCGGCGGCCACGGCGACGGCCCGGGAACGCCCATGGCTCACGCGCTTCCAGGCAGGAAGCGCCACGATCCACGAATGGGGCAGTAGCGGAGGCTGGGCCCAGGCACAGGTCGGGCGATCGTTCGTCGGCGGGGGGCTCTCCGCCGACCTGGGCCTGACCGCGTCCGGCTCCGACGAAGGTTATGCGAGCCTCACGGCGGGCTTCGAAGTGCTCCCCCTTCCGAGGGCCGTCGTCTCGCCGTTCGCGCGCGGCGAGTTGGGGGTGCTGGGCGAGCCGGAATACGGGGGCTACGTCGCCGGCCTCGGGGGCGGCATCGCCGCCCGCGTCAACGATCGTCTCTCTCTCCGCGCCGGCGCCACCTGGAACGTCCACGGGGACGTCCGGGGACCGGTCGTCTACTACGGGGGGCTCGAGCTCCGCTGGTGAGCGGCGCCTCGCCGCCGTCACGCTACGATGTCGAGCGCGACGTCGAGCGAGGGAGCGCTGTGGGTCAGCCAGCCGAGAGAGATGAGGTCGACACCGGTCTCGGCCACCTCGCGGACGGTCTCCGGCCGGATCCCCCCCGAAGCCTCGGTGAGCGCGCGGCCGCGCGCCCGGCGCACCGCCTCGCGCAGGGTCGGGAGGTCCATGTTGTCGAGCAGCACGGCGTCGACGCCGACGGCCAGCGCGTCGTCGAGCTGGGCGAGGGTGTCCACCTCCACCTCGACCTTCACCATGTGCCCGACGTTCCCCCGGACGCGCCGGACCGCTTCCGCGATCCCGCCGGCCAGGGCCACGTGGTTGTCCTTGACGAGGACCGCGTCGTCGAGGCCGTAGCGGTGCCGGCCGCCGCCGCCCACCCGCACCGCGTGCTTCTCCAGCGCGCGCAGGCCGGGGGTCGTCTTGCGCGTGTCGACGACGCGCGTCTTCAACCCGTCGAGGCGCGCGACGACGTCGCGCGTCGCCGTGGCGACGCCGCTCAGGTGGCCGAGCAGGTTGAGGGCGGTGCGCTCGGCGGCGAGGAGCGCCCGCGCGCTGGCGCCGACGCTAGCGATCGCGTCGCCCTTCGCGGCGTCGCCGCCGTCGCCGAGACGCACGTCTATCCGGCAGTCGGGGTCGATGAGCCGGAACGCGTGGAGCGCCGGCTCGAGGCCGGCCACGCGCCCTTCGGCCCGCGCCACGACGACCGCCCGGCCGGCGAGGCCGGGCGGGACGATCGCGTCGGTCGTGACGTCGCCGGCGCGGCCGAGGTCTTCGAGCAGGGCACGCCGCACGACGTCCTCGTAGAGCAGGGGCAGCAGCGGCGGCGTCTCGCTCATGCGTAGGCCTCCGCGGCGACGGGGACCGGCTCGCCTTCCCGGGCGAGGAGGATCCGACGCCGCCAGGCCGGGTCGGCAAGTGGGCGGTCGGCGCGGAAGTGGGCGCCGCGGCTCTCGGGCCGCGCGAGGGCGGCAGTCGTCACGAGGCGGGCCACGGTGGCGAGATTGCGGCTCTCCCCCGCTCCCGCCGGGATCGACTCGTCCAGGGCCGCGATTCCGGTGAGCGCTTCCCGCAGGCCTTCTCCCGTCCGGACGAGGCCGACCTTCTCCCACATGATCCGGCGGATCCCGGCGGCAACGGAACCGCTCTCGCCGGCGCCCGGCTCGCGAGGCTCGGCCGGCGGGAGCGCCAACGCGGCCGCCGGGCGTCGCAGGTGCGGGAGCGCCTCGGCGACGCTGCGGGCCGCGCCGGCGCCGAAGACGAGCGCCTCGAGCAGCGAGTTGCTGGCCAGGCGGTTCGCGCCGTGGACGCCGGTGCAGGCGACCTCTCCCGCCGCCCAGAGCCCCGGCACGGACGTCCGCCCGTCGAGGTCAACGAACACGCCCCCCATGTGGTAGTGCGCGGCCGGGGCCACCGGCATCGGCTCCACGCGCGGGTCGACGCCGTGCTGGCGGCAGGCTTCGAACACGGTCGGGAATCGCTCGGGGAACGACTCCCCCACCGACCTGCGGGCGTCGAGGAACGCGCGCCGGCCCGACGCGAGCGCGGACCAGAGGCCCCGCGCGACGACGTCGCGCGGGGCAAGCTCGGCCCGCGGACCGGCGCCGGCCAGGAGCCGCCGGCCGTCCTGCGTCCACGAGGACGGCCCCGGCCCCGCGCAGCGCCTCGGTGAGGAGCGGCATCGGGTCGGCCCCCACGTCGAGGGCGGTCGGGTGAAACTGGACGAACTCGAGGTCGGCGAGGCGCGCGCCCGCGCGCCAGGCGAGGGCGAGCCCGTCGCCGGTGGCCTCGGGCGGGTTCGTCGTCCGCGCGAAGACCCGGCCGATGCCGCCGGTGGCGAGGACGACCGCACGCGCGCGGTGCAGCACGAGGGCGCCGTCGGCGTGGCGGACGAGGACGCCGGCGACGCGCCCGCCGTCGGTCACGAGGTCGAGGGCGAAGGAGCGCTCGAAGACGGAGAGGCCGCTCCGCCCGCCGAGCGCCGCCCCCATGGCGCGCACCACCTCCGCTCCCCGTCGCGTCGCGCGCGTGCAGCACGCGGGCCCGGGAGTGCGCGGCCTCACGGGCGAGGTCGAGATGGCCGGCGGCGTCGCGATCGAAACGCGCGCCGAGCGCGAGGAGCTCCGTCCAGGCGCTCCGGCCCCTCGCTCGTCAGGCGCTCGATCGCGGCCGGATCGCCGAGCTCCCCACGCCACCGCGAGCGTGTCCGCCGCGTGGAGCGCGGGCGAGTCGCCCGGGCCCACCGCCCCGGCGACGCCACCCTGCGCCCAGGGGCTGTTGCCGGTGCGGCCGAGCGGGCCCTTCGCCAGCAGGTCCACCCGCCGGCCGCGGAGGCCGAGCGCGACCGAGAGCCCGGCGGCCCCGGCGCCGAGCACGACCACGTCGGCCTCGCGGACGGCGTCGGGGCGCCGCTTCATCGGCCGGCTCCCCGTCCGACCGCCAGCATCCGCTCGACCGCGCGGCGCGCCCGCTCGGCCACCGCAGGGTCGACCTCGACGCGGTGCTCCATCGCCTGGAGCGCGCGCAGGATCTTCGGGAGCGTGATGCGCTTCATGTGCGGGCAGAGGTTGCACGGCCGGAGGAACTCCGTCGTCGGGAACTCGACGGCCACGTTGTCGGCCATCGAGCACTCGGTGACGAGGACGACGCGGGAGGGCCGGAGAGAGCCGAGGTGACGGACCATGCCCGCGGTCGAGCCGACGTAGTCCGACGCGGCCAGCACGTCCGGCGGGCACTCCGGGTGGGCGAGCACGGTCACGTCCGGGTGCTGGCGCCGGAACGCGCGGATCTCGTCGCCGGTGAAGCGCTCGTGCACCTCGCAGTGGCCCTTCCAGAGGATGATCTCGGTCTTCGTCTGCGACGCCACGTACTTGCCGAGGTACTCGTCCGGAAGGAAGATGACCCGCGGCACGTTCAGCGACTCGACCACCTCCACGGCGTTCGCCGAGGTGCAGCAGACGTCGGACTCGGCCTTGACCTCGGCCGAGGTGTTCACGTACGTGACCACCGGCGCATCGGGGTACCGCTCGCGGAGGAGGCGCACGTCGGCGGCCGTGATCGAGGCGGCGAGCGAGCAGCCCGCCTCCCGGTCGGGAATGAGGACGGTCTTCTCGGGGCTCAGGATCTTCGCCGTCTCGGCCATGAAGTGGACGCCCGCCATCACGATCACGTCGGCATCGGTCCGGGCCGCCTTCTGGGCGAGGGCCAGCGAGTCGCCCGTGATGTCGGCGACTCCGTGGAAGATCTCGGGGGTCTGGTAGTTGTGGGCGAGGACGACGGCGTTCCGCTTCACCTTCCACTCGCGGATGGCGTCGACGTACGGCGCGTGGACGGGCCACTCCATCTCCGGCACCACACGGCGCACGCGCTCGAGGACGTCGGCGGTGCGGCGGGCGACCGCCGGGGTCCACCGAGGCTCCCCGTCGGCAGGCACGAGCGTCGTCGTCATCGGGTCTCTCCTCGATCCCTATTATACTCGTCAGGAGTATAATAGGGGTCAAAAAGCAGGGCAGCCAAGCTGCCCATCGACTCCAATATACTGCGAATGAGCATAAGAGTCAACGGCCCGGGCGTCCCCTTCGCTACCGCGCCGCCGGCACCCCCACGCCCGGCGCGCGGCGCTCGCGCAGGACCTCGCGCCGGAAGCGGAAGAGCTCGGCGGGACGGCCCACGGTCCCCGTCTCCACGAGCCCCGTGCCCTCGACGAGGCCCCCCTTCTCGACCAGCCGCCGGAAGTTCTGCTTGTGGAGCCGCGCGCCGAGAAGGGCCTCCACCACGCGCTGCAGCCGGAGCAGCGTGAAGTGGGCGGGCAGGAGCTCGAAGACGACGGGCCGGTACTTCAGCTTGCCGCGCAGCCGCCCGAGCGCCGTGGCCAGGAGGCGCCGGTGATCGAGCGCCATCGGCTCTCCGAGGGCCGCGTCCCCGGCGCGTGCGGCCTCCCGCCGTTCGCGCCAGGCCTCGGCCACGAGGCCGGCTTCGTAGAGCAGCTCGTAGCGCTCCAGCACCCGGACGGGGTCGAGGGCCGCGCCGCGCAGGCCGAAGGTGATGTCGGCCCGCTCCCGCCGGGCCCGCCGGGTCGCGGGGTCCCCCGCCTCCTCCACCCAGCGCGCGAGCGAGGGCGCGATCACCTTCTCGACGAGCGCCGGCCGACCGGCACGGGCGTCCTCCCACGGCAGGAGCTCGTAGAAGCCCCGCCACCGGGCCCGACCGGCCCCCGCCACGCGCCCCTCGCGCACGAGAGCGAGGTAGGCGATCGAGACGACCCGCGGGCCGCCTGCCCGCTCCCGCGGGTCGCGGTTGCGGTCCGCGAAGGTGTACAGCTGCTCGACGTAGCCCAGCTCGAGGGCTGTCTGCTCGCGCACCCAGGCTCGGAGTCCCAGCTCGAGCGTGCGGTGCCCGGCGGGGTCCAGGGGGCCGAACGGCAGCGCCGGCTCGTGCGCGCCGCGGCCCGCCATGCCGTGGTCGGAGCGCTCCACGGTGAGGAGGCGAGGCTCCTCATCGGTCACGGCGGCGATGACTGCGTTCAGGCCGACGACGATCGCGGGGGCCACGGCGGGTGATTCTCGCCCGTCCCGCGCCTTTCCTCCAAGCGCTGGGACGCTCCTGGCCCGCGCCGATGTGCTCTAGAGTGAGAGGGTGCCTCCGCCGCGGCTCCTCGTCGTCGGGGACGACGCCCTCGCGCGCGCGGGCCTGC
The DNA here is from genome assembly GCA_963697835.1 of uncultured Acidobacteriota bacterium. Classification (GTDB taxonomy): domain Bacteria; phylum Acidobacteriota; class Vicinamibacteria; order Fen-336; family Fen-336; genus DATBSL01. The sequence continues at coordinate 1,020,605 of CAVOPG010000008.1, forward strand.
GGGCGCTGGCCGAGTCGGCGGGGCTGCACGTCACCGCGGACGTGCCGCCCGCGGATGTGGAGGACGTGGACGACGAAGGGGCCGACGCCGCCGCGTGGGACGTCGGCGCTCGCGGCACCCTCGACGGGCTCCGCGGCCTCTCGGCGCGCCTCCCTGTCGTGGCCGTCCTCTGGAGCGACGAGCAGGCGGGGGAGGCGCTGGCCGCGGGAGCCCGCGCCGTTCTCCTGCGCGACCGGGTCGAGGATCGGCTTCTGCCCGCCCTGACCGCGGCCACGGCAGGGCTCGTCGCGCTCGACGCGAGCCTGGCCGAGTCGGTGCTGCGTCCGAGGCTCACACCGGCGCCGGCGCTCGTCGAGCCTCTGACCCCGCGCGAGATGGAGGTGCTCCAGCTCGTGGCCGAGGGCCTCACCAACCGCCGCATCGGCGAGCGGCTCGGCATCAGCGAGCACACCGCCAAGTTCCACGTGAACGCGATCCTCGGCAAGCTGGGGGCGCAGAGCCGCAGCGAAGCCGTCGCCCTGGCCGCCCGACTGGGCCTCGTCCTGCTGTAGGAACCTGCCCGCCCTGCCCGATCGGGCAGGTGCGGCCCCCGCCGGACGGCGGATGCGCCGTGCCGCTCGACGCACTAGCTTGACGACAGGGCCGGAGCGACCGGCCCGGAGGAGGACGGATGGGCGCGGCGAGCCTCGTGGAGCTGTCGGAGTTGCTGGAGGCGGCGGTGGAAGGAGCGGCCCCCGGCGTCGTGCGCGTGGAGGGCCGGCGGCGGTCGGCGTCGAGCGGCGTCGCCTGGTCGGAGGACGGCGTGATCGTGGCGAGCCACCACGCGGTGGACGCCGAGGAAGGCGTGCCGGTCGGACTGCACGACGGGCGCACGGTGCCGGCCCGCGTGGTCGGGCGGGACCCCGGCACGGACCTCGCCGTGCTGCGCGCCGAGGCCACCGGCCTCGTCGTGCCGCGGTGGGACGAGGGCCGCGCCCCGCGGACGGGTCACCTGGTCATCGGGGTGAGCCGGCCGGGCCGCTCCGCCCGCGCGCGCCTCGGCATCGTCAGCGCGGTGGCGGGCGAGTGGCGCACGCCGGCCGGCGGCCGGCTGGAGAGCTACCTCGAGACGGACATCGACCCGCACCCGGGCTTCTCGGGTGGTCTCCTCCTCGGGTCCGACGGGCGCGCCCTCGGCGTGACCACGGCGGGCCTCCTGCGCGGCGCCGGGATGGCCGTGGCCGCGGCGTCGCTGCGACGCGTGGTCGAGGCCCTTCTCGCCCGGGGGCGGATGCGCCGCGGCTGGCTCGGCATCGGCACCCAGCCCGTCGCCCTCGGACAGGATCTCCGCGCGCGGCTCGGGCAAGGGACGGCGCTCCTCGTCCTCTCCGTCCAACCGGAGAGCCCGGCGGCGCGGGCCGGCCTTCTTCTCGGCGACGTCCTGCTGCGCGCGGGCGAGGAGCGCCTCACCGGGCCGGCGGCCCTCCTCCCGGCGCTCGACGAGGACCGCGTGGGCCGCGAGCTCGCCCTGCGGATCCTGCGCGCGGGCGCGGAGCACGACCTCACGATCGTCGTGGGCGAGAAGGAGGCGGCTTGAGCGCTCATCCGGCCCCGGCCGAGGAGACGACCCTCCTCGACGCCTACTCGAATGCCGTCGTCTCCGCCGTGGAGCGCGCCTCGCCGAGCGTCGTCCACGTGTCGGTGCGCTCGGCGGGCCGTCGCCGGGGCGAGGGCGGCGGCTCCGGCTTCGTGCTGACGCCCGACGGCTTCCTCCTCACGAACAGCCACGTCGTCCAGGGCGCCGCCGAGGTGCGCGTCACCCTGGCCGACGGCAGCCGCTGGCCCGCCCGGATAGTGGGAGACGACCCGGAATCCGATCTCGCGGTGCTCCGGGTGGACGCGCCCGACCTCGTGCCCATCCCCCGGGGCGACTCGCGCGCGCTGCGCGTCGGCCAGCTCGTGATGGCCCTCGGCAGCCCCTACGGCTTCCAGGCGACCGTCACCGCGGGCATCGTGAGCGCGCTCGGCCGCTCGCTCCGCACGCCCTCGGGCCGCCTCGTCGACAACGTCATCCAGACCGACGCCGCGCTCAACCCCGGCAACTCGGGCGGGCCCCTCGTGGACCACCGGGGGGCGGCGGTCGGCGTCAACACCGCGGCCGTGCTCCCGGGCCAGGGCGTGTGCTTCGCGATTCCGCTCCACACCGCCGAGCGCGTCGCCGCCGCCCTCATCCGCGACGGGCGCGTGCGTCGAGCCCGTATCGGCGTCGGTGGGCAGTCGGTGCCGGTGCCCCGCGCGCTCGCTCGTCACCACCACGTCGCCGCCGCCACCGGCGTGAAGGTCCTGTCCGTCGAGAAGGGCGAGCCGGCCGACACGGCCGGCGTCCTCCGCGGCGACGTGATCGTGGGCCTCGACGGCGCCGCGGTCGCCGACGTGGACGACCTGCAGCGCCTCCTCGGCGAGGCGGCGATCGGCCGGTCGCTGCGCCTCTCCGTCCTGCGCCTCACCGAGAAGGTCGACCTCCTCGTGGTCCCCGGGGAATCGAGCTAGCGCCCGGCGAGCCGCGGCTCGCCGCCCGGGCTCGGGTCCCGTGCTATTCTCCGGCGGCTCGAGTCATGCTGGCCGACCAGATCCGAAACCTGGTAACCGTCCCCTTTCGGCCTCGCCGGGCGATGGGCGCGCTCCTCGACGGCGGCGGCTTGCTCGCGGGGCTGCTGCTGGCACTCCTGGCTTCGACCGTGCTGTGGTACGGCTTGCTGGCCGGCGTGGCCGCTGGTGGGAGCGGGCCGGCCCCACCCCACCGCACCGCAGCCTCTCCGGCGAGCGGCGTGGAGGGTGCGGACGAGGCGCCCGCGGCGCCGCTTCCCCGTCTCGCCTGGCCGCTGACGATGATCGTCTCCGGATTCGGGCCGATCGCCACGGTGGCGGGCCTCGTGTTTCTCTACGTGCCCGCGACGCTGCTGCTGGTGACGCTCTTCGATCGTGTCGGCAGCTTCGCGGTGGCGTTGCGGCGCGACTTCGCCGGCCTCCTCGTCTGCACCCTCTCGGCGTTCACCGTGGCTTTTCTTCCCGTGGGCCTCGTGGGACTGATCGCGAGCGTCCCCGCCCCGGTCCTGCTCGCCCTGGTCGGGGTCGGGGTGCTCGGCTTCGCGGCGCTCATGGTCGTGGCCCTCCAGACCGCGTGCGGGGCCAACCTGGGCCCCGCCCTGGCGACGGTCGCCCTCTCCTGGCTCTCCTTCGGGCTCCAGGGCTTCCTGCTGTTCCTCGCCTCGCCCTGGATCCTCTTCTTCGGGTACCGGGCGATGCAGGGCCAGGCCACGGACGTCCTCGGCGGGCTCGGGGCGCGACGGAGCTTCCGGCGCTACCTCGAGGCCTCGACCCTCAACCCCCGGGACTCGGACGCCCACTACCAGCTCGGGCTCATCCACCTGCAGCGCCGGCAGCTCCGGGAAGCCGCCGAGCGCTTCCGGCGGGCGGTCGAGATCGACCCCGGCGAGATCGACGCGCAGCTCCAGCTCGCCCGCATCGCACGCCAGGAAGGCCGGTGGGAGGACTCGATCCAGCACCTCGAGGCGGTCCTCGCCCGCGATCCGCAGCACGCCGCGTTCGAGGCCTGGCGCGAGGCCGGCGCCGTGTACCTCTCGACCGGGGCCTTCGAGCACGCCAGGAGCGTGCTCGAGCGCTTCGTGGAGAAGCGCCCCTACGACCCCGAGGGGCTCCATCGCCTGGGGATCGCGTACAAGGCGCTCAAGGAGAAGGAAAAGGCCAGGGGCCTCTTCGAGCGCTGCATCGAGGCCGCACGCACGGCGCCCGACCACAGGCAGCGCGAGGTGCGGCCGTGGCGGCGCGAGTCGGAAAAGGAGCTCCGCGGGCTCTAGAATGCCGCCCATGGCCTGGGAACGCGAGATCGAGGTGTGCCGGGACGTGGCCCGGCGCGCGGGGGAGCTGGCCCTCGCGCACGCGGCGCGCGGGGTCGCGAGCGAGGACAAGTCGGATCTCTCGCCGGTGACGATCGCCGACCGGGAGTGCGAGCAGCTCATCGTCTCCGAGCTGCGCGCGGCCTTCCCCCGGGACGGCTTCCTCGGCGAGGAAGGGGCGGAGGACGACGGGACGAGCGGCCGGCGCTGGATCGTGGACCCCATCGACGGCACCCGCGACTTCCTGCGCGGCCTCCCCACCTGGAGCAACCTCATCGCCCTCGAGGTGCACGGCGAGGTCGTCCTCGGCACGTGCAACCTCGTCGCGCAGGGCGAGCTCTACTGGGCCGTGCGCGGGCAGGGCGCGTTCGTGAACGAGCGGCGCGTTCGCGTCTCGACGATCGACCGCCGCGACCGCGCCATCGCCTGCCTGACCGGCTTCGACAACATGGCGAGCTCCCCCTTCGCCGGCCGCATCCTCGACCACCTCGCCGGCTACTGGGCCGTGCGCAGCATGGGCGGCTGCCAGGACGCCATGATGGTCGTCTCCGGCCGCGCCGAGGTCTGGTTCGAGCTCGCGGCCAAGGCCTGGGACCTCGCCCCGCTCAAGATCCTGGCCGAGGAGGCCGGGGCGCGCTTCTTCAACTTCGACGGCGGCCGCTCGATCCACGGCGGCAACGCCGTCATCTGCGCGCCGTTCCTCGAGGGGGAGCTGCGGGCCTTCGTGCGACCCGGGGGGTGAGTCGGCCCGCCGCCGCCCTCAGGGGTCGCCGCGGGAAGACAGCGTCGCGAGAGCCTGCACGTGCGCGGCCAGCGGACCGCCCCGGAGAGCCCCGACGAGCTTGTCGTCGGCCGTAACGAAGACCGACTCCCGCGCCACCGCGAGCGCGACGTACAGCGCATCGTAGACCGTGCGCCGGTGAGCGAGCGCGATCTCCAGAGCCGCCTCGACCAGGAGGCTCGACGAGACCACCAACAGCGGCACGCGGCCGAGGGCGGCCAGGATCGCTCGAGCGTGCCGCGGCTCGATCTCTCCCCTCCCGACCTTCTTCCACAAGATGTTGCCCGCCTCCGGGTAGATCAGGTCCGGGGCCAGCAGCTCGATCCGCGCGTCGAGAAGGGAGGTCGCCTCGTCCGTCAGACTCTCGGGGATGAACCACTTCAGCGCGACCGACGAGTCGACGACGATGGTCCTCAACGACGGCGATCCCCGGCCACGAGAGCTCCGCTGTCGGTGTGAGCCCTCCCGGCGAGGCGGCGGCGGATCCGGGCCGCCAGCGCGCGAGCCTCGCCGGGATCGCTCGGAGCGGCGGCCTCGAGAATCCCCCGGAGCTCGGCTTCGAGCGACCGCCCACGCCCCCGTGCCCGCTGCTTCAGCCGGGCGACGACCCCGGGGTCGAGGTCCCTGATCAGCACCTGCGCCATGGCGCCTCCTCTGCTAGCGTAATGCTAGCACAGCATCCGGTGGCTCGGGATGGACGCCGGCCGCGCTCCCGTACGACAATCCGCGTGCGGCGGAGGGGCGAGCATGCCGGAGCTCCCGGACCTCCTGTACATCCTGTCGCACCTGCGCGAGCGGCTGCTGGGGCGGTCCGTCACGGCGGAGCGCGTGCGCGAGCCGGTCGTGCTGCGCTTCACCGTCCGCGGCAACCTCTCGCTCCTCCTCGGCCGGTCCCTGGCCGACGCCTTCCGCAAGTCCCACTTCCTCGTCTTCCGCTTCCAGGGCCTCGACCTCGCGGTGAACCCGATGCTGGCCGGGCGCTTCCGCCTCGCCGAGCCGGGAACGCCCGACGAGGGCTCGCTCGGCTTCGCCCTCGGATTCGGTGACGTCGAGCTGCGCTACCTCGACGACAAGAGGATGGGCAAGGCCTACCTCATCACGACCGACGACTGGAAGGCGATCCCGGGGCTGCAGACGGGCGGCATCGACCTCCTGTCCCCGGAGTTCAGCCGCGAGCGCTTCGTGAGCCTCCTCAAGCACCGGCGCGACCAGGTGCGCGTCTTCCTCCTCGACAAGAAGGCCCTCGACAGCCTGGGCAACGCCTACGCCGACGAGGTGCTGTTCGAGGCCGGCATCCACCCCAAGACCTTCTGCCGCTCGCTCACCCGCGACGACGGGGTGCGCCTCCACGGCGCGATCGTGAAGGTGATGAAGGAGGCGGTCGCGGAGGTGGCGAGCCGGGGGGAGCCGATCGACGTCAAGGTCCGCGACTTCCTCAAGGTGCGGCGGAAGGACGTCTGCCCCCGGTGCGGCGCGAAGCTCCGGACCGCCGGCGTCAAGGGCATGGACTCGTGGTTCTGCCCGACGTGCCAGCCCGCGACCCGCAAGGGCTTCGTGGACTGGACGCGCACCGGCAAGTGAGCGGATAATGGCGCCGCCCGAGGAGAGTGGATGGCCAAGGACGATTTGATCGAGCTGCAGGGAGTCGTCGTCGAGGTCCTTGCCGGCGGGAACTACAAGATCAAGGTCAGCGAGAATCACGAGGTGCTCGCCCGTCTCAACGGGAAGATGCGCCAGTACCGCATCCGCGTGATCCAGGGCGACCGGGTCACCGTCGGGGTCTCCCCTTACGACCTCAAGCGCGGCCTCATCACCTACCGCGCCAAGTAGCCGCCTGGACCGTCCCCGGGCCGTCCTCTTCGACGTCGATCACACGCTCCTCGACTTCGACAAGGCCGAGCGCTGGGCGCTTCGCCATGCGCTCCTCACCCTCGGCTTCCCCTGTTCCCGGTCCACCCTGGCCGCCTACCAGCGCATCAACCACGATCTCTGGGCGGCCTTCCGCCGCGGCGAGGTCGGCCAGAAAGCGCTCGCCCGCGAGCGCTTCCGCCGCCTGCTCCGCGAGATCGGGGGCGACCCGCGGCGGGCAGCCCGCCTGGGCGAGACGTACCTCGACCGCCTGTCGGCGCGCGGCGACCGCCTGCCCGGCTGCCGGCCCGTGCTGAGGCAGCTCCGGAAACGGTACCACCTCGGCGTCGTGACCAACGGCATCGACCGCGTCCAGCGGGCGCGGCTCGCCGCCTCGGGCCTCGCCCCGCTCTTCGAGACGGTCGTCACCTCGGAGAGCTGCGGCTTCGCGAAGCCCGACCCGCGCATCCTGCACGTGGCCCTCGACGCGATGGAGGTCGCCCCGCGCCACGCCGTCTACGTCGGCGACGACCCGGCCACCGACGGCGCCGCTGCGCGGGCCGCGGGTGTCCGCTTCGTCTGGATGGATCGCGGGCAGGAGACCCGCGGGCGACGCCCGGCGCGGCGCGTGGCGAGCCTGCGCGAGCTGGCGAGCCTGCTCTCGGCGGACGCTACGGCTTCGCCACGCGGGCGGTCCTGACGAAGTCCATCCTCGGGAACGACCCGCGCAGGTAGGCGTTGCCCTCGCCCTGGGCGCGTCCCTGGTCCGGGCCAATGCCCCGGGGCGCGCCCTCGCCGTAACCGGAATACAGCGAGTCCACGACGGGCAGCCCCTCGATGACGCGGCCGAATGGGGCGAACCCCTGCGCGTCGAGGCCCTGGTTGTCCCGGAAGTTGATGAAGACCTGGGTGGTCCGCGTGTCCGGGCCGGCCATCGCGTAGGTCACCATGCCCCGCCGGTTCGACTGGGTGACCGGGTCGTCGGGGATACGGGCCACCTGCCACGCCGTGTTCACCCGGGGGTCGCCGTTGATCCCGAACTGGACCATGAAGCCCGCGATCACGCGGAAGAAGGCGACGTCGTCGTAGTAGCCGGCCCGCACGAGGTTGTAGAAGCGGTCGGCGCCACGGGGCGCCCACTCGCGCGTCACCTCGACGACGAAGGGCCCCCTGGTCGTCTCGAAGCGAACCCGGAAGCGGTCGGGCGCCCGCCCGGTGGCGCGAGACGGGTCGAGGAGGGCCGCGCCGGCCGAAGGGGCAGCGGGCGAAGGAGCGGCGGGCGAAGGGGCAGTCTCGGCGCGGGGCGACGCCGCGGGCGTGGCCACGGCCGTCGTCGGCGACGGGGACGGCGCCGGTGTTTCCGCGCGCCGGCAGCCTTCCGTGAGCACCACGCCGAGCACGACCATTACTGCGAATCGAGATCTCATCGGTGTTCACCTCATCGTTCTGGAATCGCCCGAGTCTAACCCGGCCTCCGGCGCGCCACGACCACGCGCCCGCCGCCGCTATAATCTCCCCGTTCCGCGGAGGCGATCACGGACTCCCCCGTTCCCATCCCGCGTGCCGCCGCCGCATCGGTGGCGTTCGTGCGCGCCGAGATCCCCTCCGACCACCCCTCGGCGACGATCCTCGGGGAGGAGCGGATGGGAGCGTGCGTCGCGGTCACCGCGGAGCACGTGCTCACCGCGCACTACCTCGTCCTGGGCGCCTCCCGCGCGGAGGTCGTCGGCCTCGACGAGCGGTCCCGGCCGGTCGCCCGCTTCTCGCTCGATCACGACAGCGGCCTCGCCCTCCTCACGGTGGAGGGAGCGGGCTTCGAGCCGGCGCGCCTGTCGGGGGAGGAAGAGCTGCGGCCCGGTGACCCCGTCTTCATGATCACCTGCACCGGCGACAAGGAACGGCGCGGGGCGAGCGGGCACGTGTCCTTCGTCGGGCCGTTCGAGGCCTTCTGGGAGTACATGCTCGACCGGGCGGTGATGACGACCATCGTCAACCCCGGCCTCGCCGGGGGACCGCTGCTCGACGGGCGCGGGCGCGTGGCCGGCATCGTCTCGCTCGGCCTCGCCGCGGTCGGCCGCTACAGCCTGGCCATTCCGACGGCGCTCTTCCGCGAGCGCCGGGCGCGGCTCGAGAGCGGCCGGCCCGTCCCCGAGTCGGAGCGCCGCGCCTGGATCGGCTTCTACCCCCAGGCGACCGACGACGGCATCGCGGTCTCGGGGGTCGTGCCCGCGGGGCCGGCCGATTCCGCCGGCCTCCAGCGGGGCGACCTGCTCGTGAGCGTGGACGGCCAGTCGGTCCGGGACCTCCGCCACCTCTACCTCGCGCTGTGGCGCAAAGGTCCGGGCGAGGCGGTCGGGATGCAGGTCCTGCGCGAGGAGCGCATCCACGTCGTCGAGGTCGTGGCGGGCGACCGTTACGAGTTCTACAAGTAGCCGGCGTCCGGAGGTCTGGCTCAGCGGCAGTCGGGCGCTCCGCCCCCGAATCTCTTCAGTGCGGCGCAGCCCATCGGTTCATTGCCGTCACAGGCCAACCGCAGCAGTAGCAGGGCGCGCGGGAGATCGGCAGGGACCTCCCGGCCTTCGGCCAGGAGCTCGCCGGCCCTGGTGCAGCCCAACATGTTGCCTTGCTCGCACACGCCCACGGCGCTCGCGAGGGCGTCGTCTCCGCGCCGCTCCACGTCGCTCCCGAGTTCGTGGGCGAAGCCGAGGTTGAAGCAGATGTCGTGGCGCTTCGACACTGTGGGTTGGCGCTCGGGATTGCACATGCGTGCGGAGCGGTCCATGTCCATCGGAGCGTGCGAACCTCCGATCGAGTAGCCCTGGAACGAGCACTCTTCCGACCGGGACGAGGTGCACTGCTCCCGCTGGAGGCGCAGACCGCGTTGCGCATCCGCGGCGGAGATTCGGCTCAGCACGAGGGCGAGATCGATGCAGGCCTCGGGAATGTCGCTCTCGCAGGCCTGCTGAAGCCACACCGAGGCCCAAGCGGAGTCCTGCGGGCCTCCGCGGCCGTCGCGCCAGAACAGCCCGAGCCGGTGGCACCCCGGTGCGCTGCCCCGGAGGCAGGCTTCCTCGTAGGCGACGCGCGCGGTCGCCAGATCGGCCTGAACGGCTCCTCCGGTGTCGAGCATCTGGGCGGCCGCCAGGCAGCTCGAGATGCCGCCCGCATTGCAGCCCTTGTCGTAGAAGTGGAGCGCTCGCGGCCGACTCGCCGCCACCCCCCGCGATCCCTTGAAGTAGGCGGCCCCGAGGACACGACAAGCCTCTCGGTCCCCGTCGTCACAGGAGTGCCCGAGCAGCTGCACGCCGCGCGTTCGATCCTGGGGGCCTCCGGGTGCGGTGACGAGCCGCCAGCCGATCTGCGTGCAGGCCTCCGGGGAACCGAGATCGCAGGCGTGCTGCCGGCTCGGTGCGGGACCGTCGGCCCCCGGGGGCGGAGCGACACGCCAGCCGTAGACGGCGACGATGTCCCAGCAGGCGCGGCCGTCACCCGCGTCACACGCGGGGGCCAGGTACGAGAGGCGCTCTGCCGTCTTCACTGTGACCGTCGCTCCGCCGTTCCCGTCGCGAGACTCCAGGCGCACCTCGCCCCCCACCGCCCTGCCGGCGAGCGCGACTGAGAACGCCTTGTCGTTTTCAACGAGCCGCCCGTCGACGCGGACGACTCGCTGGCCCGCGCGCACGCTGGCCGCCTCTGCTGGGCCGCCCGCCACCACCCCCGTGATCAGCACGCCGGCAGGGTCATCGGGAGACAGGGCCGCCCGCTCCTGCGGGGACAAGTCACGCGAGTACAGGCCCAGACCCGAGGTCCCGCTGGGCCGGTCGGCTGACAAGGACCGCCTCGCCTGGGCTTGAAGAACGCTCCCTTCGGCTCGAAGGCCGGCAAGCAGGAGCAAGAAGGCCAGCGCGAGAGGCCTGGCCCGACGACTGCCGTTACGGACTGGCCGCCGCCCGAGCATCCCGATTCTCCTCGCGGGAGATGGTACACCACCGTCTCCTGGCCGGACTGGTGGACGGAAAAGGGACAAGGGCCGTGCTACGCTCACGTCCTGCCCTGCCTGAGGTTCCGCACGTCCTTCGAGTAGAGAACCAATGTCCATCTTGAAGGTCGCCCGCATCGGCCACCCGGTCCTGCGCTCGCCCGCCAAGCCCGTGCGGGAAGAGGCCTTCCGGGACCCCCTCTTCCAGAAGCTGATCGACGACATGCGGGCGACGATGTACGAGTACGAGGGAGTGGGGCTCGCCGCCCCGCAGGTCCACGAGGGTCTGCGGCTCGCCGTGATCGAGGTGCCCGAGTCGGACGAGCGTGCCCGGGCCGAGGTGCCGTTCACGGTTCTCGTGAACCCCGTCGTCACCCCGCTCGGCGACGAACGGGAGAACGGGTGGGAAGGCTGCCTCTCGATCCCCGACCTGCGCGGCGTGGTGCCGCGGTTCAAGCGGCTGAAGCTCGAGGCCCTCGACCGGGACGGGAAGCCCTACTCGCTCGAGGCGCAGGACTTCTTCGCCCGGGTCATCCAGCACGAGTGCGACCACCTCGAAGGCGCCGTCTACGTCGATCGCATGGCGGACATGCGCAGCCTGACCTTCATCAAGGAGTTCGAGGACCACGTCCACCAGGACGAGGAGTAGTCCCCGTCGGGTCAAGCACTTCCGAGGATCCACTTTGCGGCGGATGTTACCGGTGGGGCCTGTCTTGTTACCGGTAGACCCGGCACTCGATTCGCCAGACGGTCCATCGCCCCCGGAACCGTCGCCGGGAACCACGAACCGTAGACCCTGACCGTGAAGCCCACGTCGGCGTGCCCAGCCTGCTGCTGAACGTAGACCGGGCTTGCTCCAGAGGAGATGAGGAGGCTACAGAACGAGTGCCGCAGGCTGTGCATCGTGAAGTGGCGCGGAAGGTCGGCCTTCTTGAGGATGCGACGCATGGCCCGAGCAACCGATAGGGCTGTCCGGTAGAGTTTGAGTCAACATCCCCCAAGCTTGTCCTGTGACGCCCGAGAAAGTGTCACGAGTAGCCCTTCCCAGCAAGCAGCTTGCTGCCTATCTTCCATAGCGACGAATCACAGTTGATTTTGGGCATGGGCGGCCCCAGGGGGAGCGGACATGAGGAACCACAAGGCGGGAGGGCTGCCAGCGGTGGTGGTGCTCGGGTTGCTCTCGCTGACCGGCGCAGGCTGCGCGACGGTAGGCAAGGGAATAGGTGAGGGAATCGCCGCCTACCTCGACACGAAGCAGACGCCCAGCTCGGCGATCGAGTCGAAGGGTGACAGCGGCACCCCCGCGCACCCTGCGCGAACTCACCGGCGCTGATCGGCCGGCCATGTACTCGGTCCTGGTCGGCACCGACGAGAGCGGCTCGATCCCCCTGCTACTCCGCGCGGACATCGCGCCACTCGACAGCAGGATGCGCTGGCGGCTGATAGCGCAGACGGACGACGAGTCCCTGGCGGCCGAGGTCATGCAAGTGCTCTATCGCCGGTGCTATGGCACCTGAGAATCGAAAGGGCCGGTCCCGATGCGCTGGAATCGGCGGATAGGAAGCCCAGTGCGGTCCTTCATGACGCCTGGGGAACTCGTCCTCCTTCAATGCACCGTGTTCGCCGCCCAGAACCTGGGCTAGATTAGCTGCGCCGCAGACGTGTCGGTTGACGGCGTCCTTCTTGCATGGGGCTTGCTCCCAGACCCTGCGAGGGTCGCGGATGCGGATTCCCCAGGAGGTGCCGGCATGATGTTGCGCGAAGCTGCTGTGTGGGCGGCGCTGCTGGTGGCGGGGGCTCTCCCCGGCTCAGTGAGCTGCTCGTCCTCGCCGTCGTCTCCGACACCCACCCCCACGCCTCCGCCCATTCCCGAGGTGGCGGGAGCCACCCGGGGAGCGTCCGAGGGCGAGACATCCGTCTGGCTGGTCGCCGCTGACCCGGCTCCCGGATCGCTGATCGCGGGCTGCGGAGGCGGCGCTTCTGGCTGTGGGGGGCGCATCCGGATGACGCTGCGCATTCTGTCGCCGGCCGGCGGCCCCTGCCTCGGGCTTCTCGCGCTCCTGCATAGCGACCGCGCGACGGCGTGCTTCCGTGCGATCAGCCCTGCATTGGCACTACCCCGGGGTACGGGCCAGGATGTCGAGGTCGCCTTCGACCCCATGGACACCGACGAGGGGTGCCCCAGCCCGCTCGAGATCACTCACCTCGCCGTGGTCGTCGAGGGCACGACGGCGGTCTTCGCACGACAGGAGTGGGCGCTGAGATACTCCCTCCTCCGTTAGGGCAGGCGGCCGTTCGGTCCTCGAACGTACCATTCGAGAATCGAACGCCGGCGGTTGAAGCTAGTTGCTCTCGTGGAAGATCCGCCGCAGCCGCCAGCGCGGCCAGTTGACCCGCGAATGATGAGCAGGGCCGTGGCAAGCTCGCCGACGGCTGGCGCGGACCCGCCCTCCTGACCTGGCTCGAGCAACTCCTACGTGACCGGGAAGAACGGCGAGGGCGAGAGAACGGCCCGGCCGCCCCGGTCCTGCTAGCATCGGAGTGCGGCAGACATGGAAGCGAGAGATCTGATGGGTCGCCGCCGCCCGAGCCCGCCCCGGCAGCCTAGGCCCGCCACCAAGGGCTGGGATTGGCGGAAGCCTCCCAAGCCGTCGAAGCCGCCGGGGAAGAAGTAGGTCCTGCGGCCTGACGAACTAGTAGACCAGCCAGTCGGTATAGACATCCGACGTGAAGGTCCCCAGCTTCTTCAACTCATCGTAGATCGGCTGGACTTTCGCGTTCACTGCTTTGCCCAACTCAGAGTCGGTCCCGTCAGCGTTGTAGTACTTGTCTCTCTCTGCCTCAGAGGCGATGACCATGATGACCGCCTATCCCTGGGTGCATGGATCGTACTCCCGTTGCGGGTTCATCGTGCAGGGCTGAGGGCGAGCCAGTACACGGACTCCAGGTAGAGCCGAGTGCCGGCTCTGCCCGGGGCGAGGTTGTGTGAAGGACACCAGAGCCGCCGAGCGTGGTCTGAGACACGACGGGCCGGCCCTGGGTGAGCAGCGCCACATGACGGCGGGTCAGTCGTACCTACTCTCCCAAACCACCGGTTCCTCTTCCCACACCTCAGGAGAGTGAGCACCAGAACCGTCCAGCCTGTCGTAGCACTCAAGACAGATCCGCTCGCCTGTCGGCAGCTCGGCGCATTCGGTCTCGACTGGCTCGCTACAGTGCGAGCAGATCTCGAACCTCCCACACTCGCGGTGCCAGTACTCCCCCTGAAACACGTATAGCTGTTCGTCCTCGGAGGCGCTCACTCGGCGACCACAGCCAACGCAGACCGCTGGGGCTTCTTTAGGTTTGGGCATTCTCCACCCGCTCGGCCTTTCAGTGGCCGAATCCTTGTCACCGGTCGTTGCCGGTGCAATCTCGATGCCAGCGGGGCTCCCCTCGTGCAGACTCGTGAGGAAACCAGACGGCCCCCGAGCACCGTCCCCAGGCGCACGACTCCGCTCTCTCCTGCGCCGCATCTACCCACCCAAGAGGGTGACTCTCGCGCCGTTCTCCCCACGATGCTCCCCAGTCCGTCAACACAGAATAGGAGAGCGTCGCGCCATCGTCCACGGCGAGCGGTTCGTCGATGTCAGGGCCAGGTTGTATCTAAGCGTCGTCGCTAAGTGGAGCTCACGCAGTATGTCCTCGCCATGGTATGCGTAGCTCGTCGCCACCCCGCCTGCGATCTTCTCCACCCTCCGGCCGAGCGGGTCGTACGCGAAGCGAGCCTGCTCGATGCCGTTCTTCTCCACTTTGGTGAGCTGGTTCTCGGCGTTCCAGGTGCAGGTCCAGTTGTCGTTTCCCTCGATCTTGGAGGTGAGGTTTCCATTTGGATCGTAGGTGAAACTGGCCTCGCGGCCGTGACATCGACCAGGTACCCGCTGGAGGTCATGTTGCCGCTGGTGCCCGTCGCCTCCACCGTGAAGGCCCAAGCCCGGATCACGGTAGCTCGCCCCACGCCGGTGGCGGGGTTGAGCGGGTGCGCACACTTATCCCGTGGGCCCGGGCCTCATGACGAAGCGGTGGCCGAAGTCGCTGTCGAAGGCGAGCGCTTCGCGGATGCCGAGCTTCTCCATCACCGCGAAACTCAGGTCGCGTGGGTCGAGCAGAGCGACGAAGAAGCTGGTGTCGACGAAGATCACTTGTGCCTGTAGATGACCCGGTCGTGATCCTCGGAGAGGGTGGCGCTGGACCGAGCAGGCGCGTCCTTCCACATCCCGATGAACTGCCGGGCCGCCTTCCAGCCCTTTGGGTCGTGGTCCTCGGCCGTCGACGCCGTTTCGGAGTCGGTCTCGATGATCACGTGGACCTTGCTCTTTTCCTTGAGGTCGATGGGCTTTTCGAGCTTCAGGACGCCGTTGCCCTCGTAGACGGCGGTCACCGTGATCGTCATGCCTTCACCTCACCCTTGATTCGACAGCCGCTCCTGCCTTCCCAGGTCTTGGTCGGACTCCGAGTCCGGCCAAGGAGTTCGAGCACCACGTCCACCAGGACGGGGGTAGTCCCGGTCGGCCGAGTCACTTCCACTCGAGCGTGAGGCCTCCCCCCAGGCGCGAGGCTGTCACCTCGAGACGGCGTGTGGCCCCGGCCTTGAAGGTCCTCGTCGCGCGGGCGGTCCTGGCGTCGTCCCCCGACTGGAGGCGTACCCGCACCTCGTGACGACCCGGCGGGAGGGTCAGGGTCTGCTGAACGCTCCCCTTGCGCAGCTCCAGCATGAGCACCTTCCGGGTGACCCGGCTGTCGAGGGCTTCCTTCACCATGCTCTTGCCGTCCACCCACACTTCGAGTGTCCCGCTCTCGAGATGGTGCTCGAACCCGATGGAGAGCCAGGCCGCCGCCGACGGCGTGCGGGCCGGGGGGCTCGCGGGCTTCGATCTCGGCGGCTTCGTTTTCGGAGGCTTCGAACTCAGGGGCGGCGGGCTCGGCGACGGGACGGGTCGGACTCCGGCCGCTCCCCCGTCGGCGGCAGCCGGGGGTGGCGGTTCCGGAACCGACTCGGGAACGGACGACTCGGGTGCGGCCGGACCAGGGACGTCCGGTGTCGGCACTGTCCCGACCGGCGTCGCCTCCGCAGTCGGCGCCGTGGAGGCCTCCGCCGGTCCTTCGGTGTCGGTGCCGGGGCCGGGCTCCCGCGACGGGAGGGCAGCCGCGTTGGGGGTCGCCGTCATCAACGGCTCCGGCGACGGCGTCACCAAGGCGGGCGGCGGCTCGATCCCCGCCGTCGACAGGTTGGACAGCAGACGGTGGGCCTCCCGGCCGATGCCCAGCCAGTAGACGCCGTCCTCGGAGTGCTGGACGAAGTGGACCGCGGCGACCGCGGCTACGGCGACGAGCGCCAGACGCTCGAGCCGGGAGCGCCACCGTCCCCGCGGGGGCTGCGCCGAATGCGTGTCCTCCACGAGGGCGAGAGCCTCCGCTCCATCCCGGGCGGGTCCGCTCGACGCGATCGTGAGCTCGCCCCTCGGCGGCGGGGTCCATCCCGCGCGGTGACGGGGTGGGCGGTCGCCGAGGACGTCTTCGATGTCCTCGGCCATCATCCGGCCGGTGGGATAGCGATCCTCGCGCGACTTGGCCATGGTGCGGGCCAGCACGTCGTCGATGTCCCGGGGAAGCCCGGGGACCAGCTCCGATGGCGGCGGGGCGCTGCGGTGGGCGACCCGGGCGAGGATGGCGGGGACGCTGGGGCCGGCGAAGGGGGACTGGTCGGTTAGCAGCGCGTAGGCGATCGTGCCCAGCGAGAAGAGATCGGAGCGTGCGTCCACCGGCTGTCCCAGGGCCTGCTCCGGCGACATGTAGAGCGGCGTCCCGGAGATCTCGCCGGGTGTCGTCAGATGGCTGGTGTCGAGGCGCGCGATGCCGAAGTCCAGGATCTTCGGCTCGCCCGAGCGGAGGATCATGATGTTGGCCGGCTTGACGTCCCGGTGGACGACACCCAGTCCGTGGGCGTGGTGCAGGGCCTCGGCGACGCGACCCGTGATGCGCAGCGCCTCACGCCACTCGAAGCGGCGGCCCGACGCGAGGCGATCGGCCAGGGTCTCCCCGTCGAGGTACTCGAGAGCCATGAAGAGGAGGCCGCTCCCGCTGTCTCGGCCCACGTCGTGCACGACGACGATCCCGGGGTGGGAGAGGCCCGCCGCGGCACGCGCCTCGGTCTGGAAGCGCCGTTCGTAGGTCTCGCGCTCGGTCCTCGACAGCGAGAAGGCGCCGACGATCTTGAGGGCGATCGTCCGGCCGAGGGCCGGGTCCCAGGCCTCGTACACCACCCCCATCGTCCCGCGGCCGAGCTCCCTCCGTATCTCGTACCGCCCGACGGATCGCAGGATGTCGTCTCTTTGCACGGCGGCGAGCATTCTACCGGGTGCGGCACACCCACGGCGTGAGCGGGATCGCACCGAGGTTCCTCGTCGCCGGGGCGCTCGCGGGAGGTTAGGATGAGTGGGTGAGGTGGCTCGCCATCGTCCTCGCCGTGCCTGCCACGACGCTTGCGCAGGTGCCGGCGGCGGGGCTGTCGGTCCACAGGGAGAAGGCGGCGGGGATCGAGGCGGAGTTCGTCAACTACCCCTGGCGGCCGGACGTCTTCCAGACGATGGAGTCGGGAGGGACCGCCCCCGAGGGTCAGCGCAGCTGGGCCTTCGCCCGCCTCGCCACGTCCTCCTACTTCGCGATCGACGGGAAGGTGGTCCCGCCGGGCCGCTACGTCCTCGCCCTGACCCCCAGGACCGGGAGCCTCCCGATGACCCTCGAGGTGCGCCGGGGGGACGGACGCGAGATCTTCGCCGACGTGACCGCGATGGCGCCGCCTCCGGGCGGCGAGACGGTCTTCAAGTCTCCCGCCGTCTTCACGACCGGCACGGAGCCGGTGCCGGCCCTCGACGTGACGCTGGCACGATGGAACGACGGCGTCACCCTGACCATTCGCTACGGAAACCGGAAGCTGACGAAAGACCTCGTGCAGGCGATGCCGTGAACCCGCGTTCGATCCTCGATGAGCTCGGCCGGATCGAGGGCGGCGGCTAGCGGTCGGCGCGCATCCGCAGCGCAACGTCGATCGAGTAGGGGGGAGTGGTCAGGGCGAGGTCGCCTCCTCCCCAACCGACGCTGTCCGTGGCCTTGACTCCTCCGCCCACGGGGTCGACCCACTCCAGCCGGTAGCGGCCGGCCGGGATCGCCTTCAGGGTGACGGTGTCGCGGTAGCTGCCGGGGGTCGCCACGAAGTGGGCGCCCCACTGCCCGTCGCCTTTGGCGTGGAACAGGTAGAGGGCGTACTGCTTTCCAGGCTCGGCCAGGGCGCTCGCGAACGCGCCGGCCGGGACCCCGGCGACTCCGCCGAAGCGGGCCATCGGCGCGAGGTCGAAGCCGTCGACGAAGTCCTTCAGCACCCGTCGCTGCGGGACGATCCTCTCCCGCGTGTCGGCACCTCCTGTCTCCTGGCCCCGGTGGTACTCGCCGTTGAGGTTGATGACCCCGGCGCCCCCGCCGACGAGGAACCACCAGCCTTCGAGCCGCACGTCGTCGACCGTGTAGGGCTTGACGAGACCGTGGCCGAAGTAGTCCGACTCGACGTTCACGATCGGCTTCCGGGCCGCGTAGTTCTTCTCGAGCGCGGCCCCGGCGGGACGCACGTACTCGGTGGGGAGCCAGTCGCACCAAGGCTCGCCGGAGAGGTCGGGGGAGAGGTTCTGCACCGTCTGTCCGAGAACGTGCTTCTTCGGGAGCGCGGCTTCCGCCTCGAGGAACGCGTCTCTCATCGCGTGCAGCCAGGGCACCACGTCGCGGTCGGGAAGGGTGACGATGCTGCCGTCCGGCCTCCCCTGGAGCGAGGGCTCGTCGCAGAGGTCGAAGATCACGTTGTCGAAGGCGTTCAGCTCGGCGGCGATCTTCGCCACGTACGTTCTCTGGTAGCGGACGACTCCCGCGTTCCTCGGATTCGTCGTCGTGAAGAGGCCGCACTCCTCCGCCTCGTAGCCCCCGACGCCCTGGACGTTGTTGCCACGGTAGAGCGGCATGAGCGGCCAGGAGTCCGCGTACATGCCGTTGAAGAAGGCGACCTCGACGACGATTCCCTTCCCCCGGGCGTGCTCCACGAACGCCTTCAGGCGGACGAAGTAGTCGGGATTCCAGAGGTCGAGATCGAGCTTGCGCGAGGGCTGCCCCTCTTCCGCGAGTGCTTGATGGGCTCCGATCACGGAGGACCTCGCCCAGGGGAGGATCTGCCGGCCGGGGCGGGGGCCGAGCGGGTTGCCGGCCACGTACTTGTCGGTGGGCTCGAACATGCCTCCCGGGTAGATCCGGGTCAGGTTCATGCCGGCGGCGGCGAGGTAGTCGAGATACAGGAGGAAGTCGAAGTCGGCGTCGAGGACGGCCCCGTAGTGGTGGTCGGAGGTCACGAGGACGAACGGCTTCCCTTCCCGCATGAAGTAGTGCGGGTTGGCTGGGCAGACACG
Organism: uncultured Acidobacteriota bacterium; assembly: GCA_963697835.1. Taxonomy (GTDB): domain Bacteria; phylum Acidobacteriota; class Vicinamibacteria; order Fen-336; family Fen-336; genus DATBSL01. The sequence continues at coordinate 1,039,592 of CAVOPG010000008.1, forward strand.
GATGGGCTCCGCGGAGCCCGCCGCGGCGAGCAGCAGGAGGGCGGCGGCGCCTGGCCGGAAGATGCCGGGGCAAACGGCCCGTCGTGAACGGCCTGAGTGTCTCGTCATGGTTCCCTCATCGCGAGCCCCGTGTCAGCCCCGCAGGGTCAGGAAGAGCCCGTAGGCGGTGGCCACCGCCATCACGATCGTGGCGAGCCAGAGGCCGGCCGTCAGCACCGGCCCCGGGGCCAGCTCCCGCGGCAGCCGCCGGTGTCGGAGGTAGAGGGCGCCGGCGCCGGTGATCGGCAGCATCACCGACTGCGTGATGCCGCCCGCGACCACCATCTTCACCGGCGACTCGAAGAGGAGGTAGAGGAGCACGGGCACCACGGTCAGCAGGATCGTGAAGCGGCGGCGGAACGCCAGGCGCCGCGGGTAGTCGGCGCGCTCGAAGAGGCCCATCACGCGGCAGAGGTCGGCGTAGAGGCGGGAGTGCGCGGCGGTGGCCGCGAAGATCGTGCCGTAGAGGGTGACGGTGGCGCCGATGTAGAAGAGGGGCAGCACCCAGCGCCCGAGGGTGTCGGTGTAGAGGTGCGAGAGCGTCGGGATCATGTCCCGGGCCGAGGGAACGAGGCCGAGCGGGCTCAGCACCCCGGCCCCCAGCAGGTAGAACGCGATCGTGGCCAGGGTGTAGAGGACCATGGACGCCGCGATGTCCGCGTGCATGAGACGGATCCAGCCGCGGGCGCGCCGGAGCCGCGACGCGCTCCCGTCGTTCGGGCCGACGAAGCGCGCGTAGCCCTTCTCCACGCACCAGTACGGGTACATGAAGAGCTCCGTCGCCCCCACGCCGGTGATCCCGAAGACGGCGACGGCGGTGGCGAGGCCGGCTTTCGGGAGGTGGAAGCGAAGCCCCTCCGCCGACCCGGGCCCACGAGAAGTGCTCGCCCTGCCGGGTGAGGACGATCGCGGCGAACACGGTGAGGAGGGTGAAGAGCGCGACCTTCACGAGGGCCAGCCGCTCGATGCGCGCGTAGCCGCCGCCGAGGACGAGGGCGAGGGTGAGCGCGAGGAAGGCGAGGGCCCAGACGGTCGCCGGCACCGGGGGAACGAGCAGGTTCATGAGCTGCGCCAGAGCCCCGTACATCCCGCCCACCTGGAGGAGGGAGAGGAAGACGGTCGCCGCCCAGGCCCAGAGCATCCAGCTCACCCCGAGGCGCGGCCCCGGCATGCGGTCGAGCGCTTCGAGCCCGGTCTCGCCGGTCGCGATCGTGTAGCGGCCCAGCTCCGCCTGGACAGCGGGCTTGACCGCGCAGCTCAAGAGGACGACCCACAGCGCCGCGTAGCCCGCCTGGGCGCCGAGCGTCGTCGTCGCGATCAGCTCTCCGGAGCCGACGATGGCGGCGGCGAGCACCATGCCCGGGCCGAGGCGTGAGAGAGCGCGCCACGCCGTCGAGGGCGGCTCCTCCACCTCGTCGGCCCGCAGCGCGTAGGGGTCGAATCCGGGCGCCGTCAAACGAGGGCCACCGGGTTCCGCAGCTCGCCCAGCTCGGGAGAGTGGAGAACGACCACGTCGCCCTCCGCGAGCCCGACGTCGAGCGGCTGGATGATGCCGGTGCCGGTCGAGAGCACGGTCCCGGTGGGGATCTCGTTCGAGCGCAGGAGCCAGCCCGCGAGCTCGTCGAAGCGGCGCTTCATCTGGGCCGTGCTCGACTCGCCCGCGAAGACCTCCCGCCCGCCGCGAAGGACGCGGCAGCGCAGGGCTATCGCGTACGGGTCCTTGATCTCGTCGGGGGTCACGATCACCGGCCCGAAGGCGAAGCAGCCCTTGTAGACCTTGGACTGCGGCAGGTAGAGCGGGTTGTCGCGCTCGATGTCCCAGGCCGAGACGTCGTTGGCCAGGGTGTAGCCGAGGATCGTGCCGCGCCGGCCGAGGACGATCGCGATCTCCGGCTCCGCGGCGGTGAAGGCGGAATCCCTCCGGCGGCCGATCGGCTCGCCGGGGCCGACCGACCGCGAAGCCGAGGCCTTGAAGAAGAGCTCCGGCCTCTCCGCGGCGTACACGCGGTCGTAGATGCCGGTGCCCTCTTCGCGGAAGTCGGCGCTGCGGCGGTAGGTGACGCCGGCTCCCCAGACTTCGGGGGGCGTTACGGGCACGGTCAGCCGTGGACCCGCGCCCTGCACGAGGTCGTCCCAGCCGACCTCCGCGAAGCATCCGGCCCTCTCCGCCGCGGCGAGCCATCGGTCCGGCACGAGCCCGCTCTCTTCCTGCGCCGCGAAGAGGTCGAGCGTCGTGGCGACTCCGTCGTGCGCCGATCTCAACACGAGCGCGAGGCCGTCGCGCTGGACCCCGAGCCGGCTCGAGCCGCCCGCCCCTCGGACCTGCAAGAGCCTCATGGCCGCCCCCTCCGGTGGCGCCGATTCTGTTGCCAGCGGGGCCGCGGCGCAAGGGCGCGGCCGGCACCGGCGTTTGCCGCCCGCCCGCGCCGTCGGCTAGGCTTCCTCGTCCATGCCCGTCCTCACCGGCTCCCCCGTCGTGACGCTGCGCAGCACCTCCGCCCGCCCCTACGACGCGGCCATCGCCGCCGCCCGCACCTGCTACTCGCCGCGGGTCATCGGCGCCGAGGAGGTCACGCCGTCCCAGCGGGAGACGATCGGGCCCCTCACGTTCGAGGGCGGGCACCACACGGTCTTTCAGCACGCGCACTTCGAGTTCGGCCTGGAGAACGTCAGCCGGCAGTTCGTCTGGTCGTTCCTGCACTCCCACCCCTTCTACAACTCGGAGCAGTCTTCGCAGCGCTTCGTCCGCCTCGACGAGGCGCGCGCGCTCGTGCCCCCGGGGCTCGCGCCGGAGGCACGCGCGGTGTACGAGAACGCGGTGGAGTCCGCCTGGGAGAGCTACCGCCGGCTCACCGCCCTCCTGAAGCAGGACACGCTCTCCATCCTGTCCGACCTGCGGCACCTCACCGCCCTTGCCTCGGACAAGCGGCGGAAGAAGGTGGAGCGGGAGGCGGAGAAGAAGGCGATCGAGACGGCGCGCTACGTCATCCCGGTCGCCGCCTTCACCTCGATGGTCCACACGGTTTCGGGCATCGTGCTCCACCGCCTCCACCGCATGATGCGTACGGGCGATGCTCCGGCGGAGACGCGGGCCGTGGTCGAGGCCATGGTCGGGCTCGTCAGGGAGACGGACCCGGCCTTCTTCGGCCGCATCGGCCAGGGGCCCCTGGGCGAGGCCGAGGTGGTCGAGGCGCGCCTGCCGCGCCTGGAGGCGGACGGCGACGCCGAGGCGGCGCGGCTGGACGCCCGGCTGGCCGGTCGCGTTTCGCTGCTCGTCGACCACATGTCACGCGCGGAGGAGACGACGGCCGAGGCCGTGCGCGCGGTGCTGGGCGCCTCGCCCGACGCTCTCGGCGACGACCTCGCCCTCGAGCAGCTGCTCGACCCCGGCATCAACCGCTACCGCCTGGAGACCCTGCAGCTCTCGGTGCACTCGCCGCTGGCGCGGGCGATGCACCACGCTTCCTACACGTTCCTGAAGAAGCTCTCCCACACGGCGGACAGCCAGGATCAGCGGCACCGGATGGTCCCGGCCTCGCGCCCGCTCCTCGCTCTCACCGACACGCGGCGCCCCGACTACGTCACGCCCCCCCTCGTCGCCGCGAACCCGGAAGCCCTCGCGGCTTTCCGGGAGGCGATGGACCGGGCGTGGGCGGCCAAGAACCGGCTTCGGGAGATGGGCGTGCCGCTCGAGCAGGCCCTCTACCTCCTGCCGAACGCCAAGGCCCTCCGCTTCCACGAGAGCGGGAGCCTCCTCTACCTGGCGCACAAGTGGGTCATGCGCACCTGCTTCAACGCCCAGGAGGAGATCTACCGGGCGTCGATGGACGAGCTCGAGCAGGTCCGCGCCGTCCACCCGCGCCTCGCCCGGCACATGGGCCCGCCCTGTGTCCTCCGCCACGGGCGCATCGCCCCGACCTGCACCGAGGGCGAGCACTTCTGCGGCGTGCCCGTGTGGCGCAGCTTCCCGGACGTCACGCGCCCGCTCTAGTTTCTTGCGATACTAGGCGCGCCCGCGTCGGGACGAGCGGTGCCGCGTCCGGGCGGGCACGAAGGAGAACACGGGCATGGCTCAACCCGGGCGCGTCCGCGACTTCATGACGAGAGACCCTGTCACCCTCCGGGACGACGATCTCCTCCGCCAGGCGGTCGAGGTCGCCATGGTCCGCAGGATGCGGCACATCCCGGTGCTGGACGGAAAGGGCCGCCTCGTGGGGATCGTGACCGACCGCGACGTCCAGAAGACGCTGCCCAGCCCGCTCTCGGCCGCGGCGCCCGAGGAGTACGAGGCCCTCCTGGAAACGACGCCTCTCGCGCGGATCATGACGAGGGACGTCATCACGGTCGGCGCCGACGACCTGGCGGCGGAGGCGGTGGAGACGCTCCTCGCCGAGAAGATCGACGGGCTGCCCGTTCTCGAGAACGGCCGCGTCGTCGGCATCTTCACCGTGCGCGACGCGCTTCGGGCCTACCTGGGGCTCCTGCGAGGGCGTCCTTAGCCGCCAGCCCGCCCCGCATGCGTTCGGGGAGCGGCTCGACGTCACACGGTCACACGCCGCCGCAGGTCATCAGGAACGCCCGCGCGTGCCGGGCGGCGCGCTGCCCGCTGCGCACGGCGCCCTCGATCGTGGCGGGGAGGCCGGTGTCGGTCCAGTCGCCGGCGAGGAAGAGGCCCGGGATCGGAGTGTCCGGCCCCGGGCGCAGCGCCTCGAGGTCCGGGCTCGACGCGAAAGTCGCGAGCGGGTCGCGCAGCACGAGCGAGCGCACCACGGTCGCTCCCGCCATCGCCGGGAAGCAGCGGCGGAGCGTGTCCTCGGCGGCGGCGACGAGCTCCGCGTTCTTCTTCGAGGAGGTGCTATAGGCCGCGCTCACGATGAACGCGAGGTGCTGGGGCGCCCCCTCCCGCCCGTAGAAGCTCCCCTTGTCGAAGACCCACTCCATCTCGCTCTCGCGCAGGCCGAGCATGGGCCTGTCCACCACGACGCGGTCCAGCCACATCTCGACGCTCACGATCGGCGAGCCGGAGAAGCGGTCGAGGACGGTGAAGGGCGGCCGCGCGCGCCATTCCTCGCTCAGCAGGCCGGAGAGCGCGTGGGCGGGCACCGCCGAGACGACGGCGTCGGCGCACTCGAAGAGCACTTCGGGCGCGCGGCCGGCCGCCACCTCTTCGCGCGTCTCGGCCCGCTGCTCGTAGCGCACGCCCTTCGCGCGGCCGTCCTCGACGAGGACGGCGAGGGCGAGAGCACCCCGCCGCACGACGCCCCCGCGCCCCTCGAAGTACTGCGCGATCCTCTCGACGAGCACCCCCCACCCGCGCCGGAGGAAGGCGAGGCGCGAGGCGCGGCGGTCGCGCAGGAACGCCTCCTGGTAGACGCGGTGGAAGAGGACCGCGGCGGCGCGCTCCACGGGCTCGTTGAGGACGGCGAGGGCGAGGGGGTCCCAGAGCAGCCGACGGGCCGCCTCCCCCTGGCCGCACCGGCGGAAGTACTCGGCGAGCGTGAGGCCCGCGGGCCGGCGGCCGAACCGCACCGCGAGCCCCATCCGTGCCGCCTGCACCTTCACCGCGAGCGGCACGCGGAGGCCGAGGAGCCCGGCCAGCAGGTGGAGCGGCGCGCCGAGCGGCGGGCAGTCCAGCGCCGTCGTGCCCTTCTCGTCCACCCATTCCAGCTTGAGGTTGTCCTGGAAGACGACGAGGTCGGAGGCTCCCGCCCGCCGGACGAGGTCCAGGGTCGCGGCGTAGGCCCCGAGCATGAGATGGGTCCCGTTGTCCACGTCCTCGCCGGTGACCTCGTCGCGAGATGACGTGGCCCGCCCCCCGAGGACGCCCCGCCGCTCGAGGAGGACCACCTCGTGACGCCTCTCCTGCAGCGCGACGGCCGCGGCGAAGCCCGCGAAGCCTCCCCCGACGACCGCGACCTTCACAGGCCCCAGTACGCCCGCGGGATCGCCCGCAGCGCCAGCCAGACCTTGCGCAGCCTGCCGAGCTGGACCCGGGGAACCCCGACCGGGTGCCCCCGATGCGCCCACTCCTCGAGGACCGCCCGGTAGATGGCGCCCATGATCTCGGCGGCCAGCATCGACCGGCGGTCACGCGCCGGAAGCGCCGAGGCCGCCGCCGCGTAGTGCGAGCGGGCACGGTCCGCCTCGAAGGCGAGGAGCCGGCCGAGACCGGGCGGGCGGAGGGCACGCGCGTCGCGTGCGGCGGCGAGGAGGGCGGCCTCGGGCACCTCGAAGCGGGCGAGGTCCTCGAGCGGGAGGTACAGGCGGTTCCGCGCGGCGTCGGCCGCGACGTCGCGGAGGATGTTCGTGAGCTGGAGGGCGAGGCCCAGCTCCACCGCGTACTCCCGCGTACGCGGGTCTTCGTAGCCGAAGATCTCGATCGAGGCGAGGCCCACCGCCGAGGCCACCCGCTCGCAGTAGACGCGCAGGTCGGCGAACGTGGCGTACCGTGGCGTCCCGAGGTCCATGCGGCAGCCCGCCACCACGTCCTCGAAGCACCCTCGCGGGATCGGGAAGCGGGCCACCGTCTCCGCCAGCTCGCGGCCGAGCTCCGTCTCCGGGTTCCCGGCGTACGCGCGGTGCAGCTCGGCCAGCCAGCGCCCCAGCCCCGCCTCGCCCTCGCCGCCCTCCTCGTCCACGCAGTCGTCGACCACACGGCAGAAGGCGTAGAGTGCGTAGGTCGCCCGGCGCTTCTCCTCGGGCAGGATGCGGAAGGCGTAGTAGAAGTTCGTCCCGCTCTGCCGCGTGACCCGCGCCCCGACGCTCGCGCTCATGCCGAGGGCCAGCGCCAGGCCCGCCAGGCGAGCGCCGCCTTGTCGAGCGGGCCGTGCTTCGGCCGCCGCCGGAAGACGTCGCCGCCCACGGCCTCGATGCGGTCGAGGATCGACATCCCGCCGAGCCAGGTGAGCCTCATCTCGAACCGCAGCTCGCGGCCCACCCGGTCGCAGAGCGGCTTGCCGCGCTCGAAGAGGGCGCGCGCCCGCGCGATCAGCTCGGCCATCAGCCCGCGCCACCCGTCGCTCACCCGGCCCGTGCTGAAGTCCCAGGTGCCGACCCCGTGGCGGCGCATCAGGTCCTCGGGCACGTAGATGCGCCCCCGGGCGTAGTCGATCGCCGCGTCCTGCCAGTGGTTGGCGAGCTGGAGCCCGGTGCAGACGGCGTCGGAGAGCGGAAGCAGCGCCTCGTCCCTCTCCTCGAAGACGAGGAGGACGAGCCGACCGACCGGGTTCGCCGAGCGCCGGCAGTAGTCCAGCAGCTCGTCCCAGCTCTCGTAGCGGCTCTTCACGGTGTCCTGGCGGAAGGCGGAGAGGAGGTCCGTGAGCAGGTCCTTCGGGATTCCCAGCCGGCGCACCGTCTCGGCGAGGGCGACGAAGATCGGCCCCTCGGCCTCGCCCCGGTACGCGGCCTCGGTCAGGGCCTCCCACTGGTCGAGCTTCTCCCGGCGCACACCCTCGTAGACCGGCTCGTCCGCGAAGTCGTCGGCCGCCCGCGCGAAGGCGTAGAGGGCGTAGACGTACGGCCGCTTCCGGCGGGGCACGAAGAGGCCTACGGGGAAGTTCTCGTAGTGGGCCTTCGTCCGCCCCTCGCAGTAGGCGAAGGCCTCCTCGACGCTCGCCGCGGGCATGGCGCGAGGATGATACCAGCCGGCGAGGGCGGTGGGCCCGCGAGCCGCCTTCGCCAGCCTCCGCGGGGCCCGTCACCTCGTCTGACGCCGGACGCCCTCCGCCGCGGCCCGACGGCTCACGGCCTCGATGCCGCTTCTCCCTCGAGGTAGCGGCGCAGCCCGGTCCCGCCGAGAGCGTTGCGGAAGGCCGCCACGGCGAGAAGGCCGACGAGAAGCAGGGCGAGGAGCGTGGGTCCGGCCGTCCACGACGACAGGTCGGTCGTGAGGGGGAGGCTCTCGAGAAGGTCGTTCGCGAACAGGCCAACGATCGCGGCCAGGAGCCCGAAGCGGAGCAGGAGCACGATCCAGGACACTGCCCACACCACTCCCACGATGGCGGCGACCCACGGCGCGTCCGTGGCGCCGAGCGCGCCCGGCAGGATGGTGATGGCGGCTACCCCGGCGATCGCGAGCGCGTCCTTTCGCAGCAGCAGGCGGATCAGCACGAAGAGAAGCAGGCAGCCCATCGAGAAGAGGATCGATCCGCTCGCCATCTCGAGCAACGCGGAGAGGAGCATCCCCGGCCCCTGGAGGGACTCCAGCGAGCCCGTCATGGGCTCCGGCCCGGGCTGGCCCAGCCATGCGGGCAGCAGGTGGAAGACGGGCACGAGCAGGACGAAGGCGAGGGCCCACACCAGGCCCACGAGCGTGTCGCGGCCCACGACCGGGTCGCCGAGCCCTCCCCCGAGGAGGCGGGTCCAGGAGACGAGCGTCCACGGCCGCAGCCTCCGCGCGTACGGCTCGACCGCGAGGTAGAAGAGCCACACGAGCGCCGCCTCGAGCAGCACGAGCCCCGCCCCGCGCCCCACGAGCCCCATCTCCGAGTACGAGTCGGCCACGTGGTGGGCGCCGAAGGCCCACGAGACGAGCCCGAGCACGAACAGGAGCAGCGCGAGGCGGAAGGCGCCCCGCCGGTCCCCCCGGCCGAGGACGAGGTTGCGCCGGGCCATGAAGCCGGCCGCGCCCATCAGCAGGACGCTGACGCCGAGGAACGTGAGCTGCTTGACGAGCTTGCCCTTGGGCCAGGCGGAAGGCGCCATCCTCTCGGGTTTCGTCCACGGCGCGATCACCTCGAACCACACCGGCCGGCCGCGGTACGCCGCCGCCTCGACCCGGACCAGAAGGTCCTTACGCTCGGCCCAGGACCCCTCCCACGCCGCCCGCGCGTCGGAGTGGAAGAGGGGCGTCCACCTCGGGTCCACCGGGTGGAACGCGTCGAGGTCGAGGCGCGCCTCGGCGAAGAGTCGCTTCCAGTCCGGCGCGGGCGGGGACGCCGGCGGGTCGTTCTCGAGCTGCGGGGGGATCGCGTAGAAGCGCAGCAGCCGCCCGCTCGTGTCGTAGGTGACGCCGGCCATGTCGGTGACGTCGAGGCCCGGCTTCGCCCAGTACACGCGGCCGCCGGGGAGCCAGGAGACGATCGGTCGAGGGCTCTGGCGGTACCAGAACTGCAGCACCGGCGGCGTCCCCTTCGAGAGCGCCTCCCACCGTCCGGCCGACGAGTCCTTCTCGCGGACGTGGCCGATGAAGCCGTAGTCCAGGCCGAGGCCCCACGCGTCGTCCGCCGGGGCCTCCGTCACGCCCACGCTGCGGAGGAACTCCCGCGCCCGGTCTTCGAGCACGGCCGGGGGCTTCTCGATCGGCAACCTCTGGAGGAGCTGGAAGGAGCGGGCCACGAAGGGCATGGCGACGAGGCCCGCCAGCACGAAGGCCAGCAGGCCCCACCCGACGCCGGCACGCAGGCCCTCCTGCTCGCCCGCCGCCGCCACGAGCTCGGGCGACGGCGTCTCCCCCGCCGCGATCGCGGCCTCGAGCGCGTCGCTGCCGGTCAGCATCGCGGCGACGACGAGAGCGGACGCCGGCCGTCGCCGCGGCTCCTTCTCGAGGCAGGCGAGGATCGCGCGCTCCACGGCGGGGTCGAGGCCGGGCACGAGGGCCGAGGGCTCGATCGGCCGCTCGTCCCGGTGCCGCCGGGTCAGCTCGGCGACGCTTTTTCCCGGGAACGCGCGGCGGCCGGTGAACAGCTCGTACAGCAGCAGGCCCAGCCCGTAGACGTCGCTGCGGATCGTGACCTCCCGCCCGAGCAGCTGCTCGGGCGACATGTACGAGGGCGTGCCCGAGCGGATGTCCTCGTCGCGCAGCGAGTCGGCGAGGCCGGCGAGGCCGAAGTCGGTGATGCGGACGTTGCCCTGCCCGTCCAGCATCACGTTCGCGGGCTTGAGGTCGCGGTGGAGGACGCCCTTCTCGTGCGCCGCGGCGAGGCCGGCGCACAGCTGCCGGGCGATGTCGAGCGCCTTGTCCGGGGGCAGCCGCCCGATGCGCCGGACGAGCGAGGCCAGGTTCTCGCCGTCGACGAGCTCCATCGTGAGGAAGAGGTGCCCGTCCGCCTCGCCCACGTCGTAGACGCGGCAGACCGACGGGTGCGAGACCTGGCGCGCGACGCGCACCTCGCGGTAGAAGCGCGCGAGGCGGCCCTCGTCGTCCCCCAGGCCGTGCGGCAGGAACTTCAGGGCGACCGGCTGGTCCAGCCGCAGGTCGTCCGCGCGGTAGACCTCGCCCATCCCGCCGCGGCCGAGCAGGCCCACGATGCGATAGCGCCCGGCCAGGATCGTGCCCGGGACGAACCGCTCGCCCGGACGGCGGGAGGAGCCGTCCGACGGGGTCTGCGGGCGCTCCGGAGAGGGTGTCGGCGACGGAGAGCCCGCCGGGCGTGGGGCCGTGCCGGTCGGGCTGTCGGAGATGTCGACGCCCGACCCGCAGGCCGGGCATGTGCGCTGGGAAACATCCACAGGCGTTGCGCAGGTGGGGCAGGCGAACATGGCTATACCCGGGACTCTACCGGAGGAATACGTCCGCGGCCCGGAAAAGGTGCCATCCGGTCTTCAGGAGGGTCGGGACGACGGCGCGTCACTCGCGACGTGTCGCCGGCCCGGCCGCCCCCCGAGGGCGGTCCGGAAGGCCGCCACCGCCAGGAGAAGGAGCAACGGGACGACCACCAGGGTCGCGGAGGCGGTCCAGCTCCCCAGTTCGGTCGACTGGGGCGGGCCGAGGAGAAGGTCCAGGGTGTAGGCGCCGACGATGGCCGACAGCACGCCGAAGCGGAGGAGCAGCACCACGTACGTGCCGAAGATGAAGAGGCCGAGCGGGACCGTGAGCCACGGCGACTCCTCCGTCTGCCCGACCTGGTTCACGAGCAGGATGGCCACGATGAGGACGGCGGCCAGCCAGTCCCGCCGCGTCAGGAGCCGGAGGATCAGGAACAGGAGCAGGGCGCCCAGCCCGAGCAGGGTCGAGTTGACCGGCATGACCAGGACGAGAGACAGCCGCGCGCCGGAGGCGAGCAGGGTGTCGACGAAGCCGCCTTCCGGCAGCGGCGCGGCGCGGCCCAGCCACACCGGCACCCGCTCTGACACGAGAAGAACGACGGCCAGCCCCGCGCCCCAGATCATGCCGATGAGGACGTCGCGACCCACGACGGCGTCGCCGAACCCGCCGCCGAGCAGCCGTGTCCACGAGATCAGGGTCCACGGCCGGAGGCGCCGGACGTACGGCTCGAGGGCCAGATAGAAGAGCCAGAGGAGCGCGGCCAGGAGCACGGCCAGGCCGGCCCCGCGCGCGAGAAGGGCAATCTCCATCCCGAGGTCGGACACGTGGTGCGCTCCCAGGATCCACCCCGACATTCCGAGACCGGCGAGCGTCTGGGCCAGGCGGAAGGCCCCGCGGCGGTCGCCGCGGCCGAGCCGGATGTTGCGCTTCGCGAGCACGGCTCCGGCCACGGTCAGGGCCAGCAGGAGCAGGATCAGGACCCGGAGGGCCATCCGTTGTCCCGCGGTCGGGCTGAAGGGCTCGGCGCGGTCGGGCCGCGTCCACGGGTTGACGATCTCCAGCCAAACCGGCCGGCCTCGGTACGCCGCGGCCTCGACGCGGATCGGGATCTCGGGCCGCCGCGGCCACACCCCCTCCCAGGCGGCGCGGGCGTCGGTGTGGAAGGGAGGCGTCCAGCTCGGGGCCACCGGGCGGAGCTGCGCCAGGTCGAGCCGCGCGGCCGCGAGGAGCGACCCCCAGTCGGGAGCCGGGGACGGGGCGGCGCCCGCCTGCTCCTCGACCTGGGGCGGGACGACGGAGAGCGCCACCAGCCGGCCGGTGAGGTCGTACTTGAGCGCGGCCATGCCCGAGACCAGGAGGGGGGGCTCGCCCCAGTACACGCGGCCGTTCGCCTTCTGGCTGAAGAGCGGCCGAGGGCTCTGGCGGTACCAGAACGTCACGACCGGAGGCTCGCCCGTCCGCAGGGCGTCCCACCGGGAGGGAGAGTGGTCCTTTCCCAGCACGTAACGGAAGTAGTCCCCGTCGTAGGCGAGGCCGATCTCCGTGTCCGCGGCCGGGTCCGCGTGCCCCAGGCGCGAAAGGAGCTCGCGCGCCCGGTCCTCCAGAGCGGCCGGTGACTTCTCGACGGGGATCCGGGAGAAGACGTTGAGGGGCTGCTGCAGGGGGGGTACGGCGAGGACGGCGGCCGTCACGAAGGCGAGACAGGCCCACGCCGCCCGGGGCCGAAGGCCCTCGGACTCCCCCGCGGCCGCCACAAGCTCCGGCGAGGGCGTCTCCCCGGCCGCGATCGCCGCCTCGAGCGGGTCGCGACCCGACAGCATCGCCGCGACAACGAGGGCGGAGGCCGGCCGCCGCTTCGGGTCCTTCTCGAGGCAGGCGAGGATCGTCCTCTCGACCGCGGGATCGAGGTCGGGGACGATCGCCGACGGGTCGATCGGCCGCTCGTCGCGGTGCTTCCGCGTCAGCTCCGCGAGGCCCTTGCCCTCGAAGGCGCGCCGGCCCGTCACGAGCTCGTAGATCAACAGGCCGAGCGAGTAGATGTCGCTGCGGACCGTGACCTCGCGCCCCTGCAGCTGCTCGGGTGACATGTAGGCCGGGGTCCCCGAGCGCACGTCCGCGCCGGCGAGCGCCTCGGCGAGACCGGCGAGGCCGAAGTCGGTGAGCCGCACCTTGCCCTGTCCGTCGAGCATGACGTTGGCGGGCTTCAGATCGCGGTGGAGGACGCCTTTCTCGTGCGCGGCAGCGAGACCGGCCGAGACCTGGCGGGCGATGTCGAGCGCCTTGTCCGGCGGGAAGCGCCCGATGCGGCGCAGCAGCGACGACAGGTTCTCCCCGTCCACGAACTCCATCGACAGGAAGTGCTGGCCCTCGGCTTCTCCGATGTCCCAGACGCGGCAGACCGAAGGGTGCGAGACCTGGCGCGCCATGCGCACCTCGCCGTACAGCCGCTCGAGGCGGTCGGCGTCGTGCTCGAGCGCGGGCGGCAGGAACTTGAGGGCCACCGTCTGCTCGAGCTTCAGGTCGTCGGCCCGGTAGACCTCGCCCATGCCGCCGCGGCCGAGCAGGCCGACGATGCGGTAGCGCTCGCCGAGCACGGTGCCCGGGGCGAAGCGCTCGCTGGGGCGGGCCCCGGAGGCTCCGGAAGGGCGCGACGAGCGCGGCGTCGTGCCCCCCTGCGGCATCGGGGGCGACGCCGGGGCGGAGGGCGGACGCCGGGGCGCGGTGCCCGTCGGCTGGTCGGCGACGTCCAGGCTCGTCCCGCACGCCGGGCAGAACTTGTGAGCGTGTGAAACCGAGTTGGCGCAGACGGGACAAGTGGCCATGGGAGCCCGAGTCTCACAATATTACGGGGCGGCCCTCCGGTGTCACAGCCGGACCCGTCCTCGCTTCTCGTGCCTCCCCGCTCCGGCCGGCTTCCGGGCGACCGGAATCCGGACACGGACTGCCCACCCCCGCGCAAGCCCCGCTGATTCAGCGGTTGCCGGCGGCTCGGGAATTGCACGACCTCGACCGGGCGAAAGAATGGGCATGAGTCCTGACCAACCGACACCGAGCTTCGGAACGAGGCGCGACACGCTGCGTTTGAGCCCGCCGGACGCCGCCGAGCTGCGGGAGCGGCTGCACGAGGCGCGTGCGGCGGCCGGCGCCGCCGGCCTCTGGGTCCTGGAGAGCCGACTGGGAGACGACGGCTCCTTGCAGCGGACGCCCCTGCAGGCCCTGCCCTTCCGCATCGGGCGGTCGGCGGGGCTCCAGCTCGTCCTGCACTCGGCCCACGTCTCCAAGACCCACGCCGAGATCTACACCGACGGCCTCGCCCTCCGCGTCCGCGATCTCGGCAGCCGCAACGGGACGTTCCTGAACCGCGAGCCGGTCAAGGACGCTCCGCTGCACGAGGGCGACGTGCTTCACGTCGGGGATCACGAGTTCCGCGTCGCGCGGGACCTGCTGGAGGACGGCGAGGACGACGACGAGGGCACGCTCGTGCGCACCGCGCCCCTCAGCCGCCACTTCGTGGCGGGGGCGGCGCTGGTGCGCGCCCTCCTCGACGAGGGCGCAGTCACGATGTTCTTCCAGCCGATCGTGACCCTGCCCACCGCGCGGGCAGCCGCGTACGAGGCGCTCGGCCGCGGCCGCATGGAAGGGCTCCCCGAGAGCCCCGTGGAGCTGTTCGGCCTCGCGGGCGCCCTGGGCCCGGACGCGCAGGCGGAGCTGAGCCGTCTCTTCCGGCGCAAAGCGGTGGAGCTGGTGCGCGACCGGCCCGAGCCGCCCCTCCTCTTCCTGAACACGCACCCGGTCGAGCTCGAGAGGCCAGGCCTCCTCGAGTCGCTGGAGGAGCTGCGGACCTACGCTCCCCAGGTCGACCTCGTGCTCGAGATCCACGAGAGCGCGCTCGCCCAGACCGACTTCATCACCTGGCTGCGCGGCCGGCTGCTGGAGATCAACGTCGGGCTGGCCTACGACGATTTCGGGGCGGGCCAGGCGCGGCTCTTCGAGCTGGCCGAGGCCCCGCCCCACTACCTGAAGTTCGACCGCCGCTTCGTCACCGGTCTCGACCACGCGCCCACCTCGAGGCAGCGGCTCGTGGCCTCCCTGGTGGCGGCCGCCCGCGAGCTGCTGGTGAAGACCGTGGCCGAGGGCGTCGAGACGACGGACGAGGCGGCGGCGTGCATGCGTGCGGGCTTCTCGCACGCCCAGGGCTACCACTTCGGCCGGCCGGGGCCGGTCGAGAAGGCCGGCTAGGGCGGACGGCCTCGGGGACGCGGGAGAAGAAGCGTTGGTGAAGCCGGGGGCCTACTTGAGGCCGAACTCCCGGGCGCGGAGCTTCTTGATGCGGTCGCGCAGCTCCGCCGCCTTCTCGAACTCGAGCGCCTTCGCCGCCTCGCGCATCTGCTTCTCGAGCACCTTGACCTCGCTCTCGAGGTCGTCGAGCGAGCGGTAGCGCTCCCCGGGCTCCTCCGCCACCTCGGGCACCGCCACGTAGTCGTGCTCGTAGACCGACGAGAGCAGGTCCCCGATGCTCTTCCGGATGCTCTCCGGGGTGATCCCGTTCTCCCGGTTGTACTCCTCCTGCCGCGCGCGCCGCCGGCTGGTCTCGCCCATCGCCGCCTTCATCGAGTCGGTGACCTGGTCGGCGTACAGGATGGCCATGCCCTCCACGTTGCGCGCGGCGCGGCCCATCGTCTGGATGAGCGAGCCCGCCGAGCGCAGGAAGCCCTCCTTGTCCGCGTCGAGGATGGCGACCAGCGACACCTCGGGCAGGTCCAGGCCCTCGCGCAGGAGGTTGATGCCGACGAGGACGTCGAACTCGCCCTTGCGCAGGTCGCGCAGGATGCGGACCCGCTCGAGGGTCTCGATGTCGGAGTGGAGGTAGCGCACGCGGACGCCGAGGTCGTGGTAGTACTCGGTGAGGTCCTCGGCCATGCGCTTGGTCAGGGTCGTGACGAGGACGCGCTGGCTCTTCGCCGCCCGCACGCGGATCTCCGCCAGCAGGTCGTCCACCTGGCCCTTCACCGGGCGCACCTCGAGCGTCGGGTCCATGAGCCCGGTCGGGCGGATCACCTGCTCGACCACGACTCCCCCCGCCTTCTGCAGCTCGTAGGGACCCGGCGTCGCGGAGACGTAGAGCGCCTGGCCGACCCTCTGCTCGAACTCCTCGAAGCTGAGCGGGCGGTTGTCGAGGGCGGAGGGCAGGCGGAAGCCGTACTCGACGAGCGTCGTCTTGCGCTGGCGGTCCCCGTGGTACATCCCGCGGACCTGCGGGATCGACTGGTGCGACTCGTCCACGACGAGGAGCGCGTCCTTCGGCAGGTAGTCGAGGAGGGTGGGCGGCGGCTCGCCCGGCTTCCGGCCCGAGAGGTGGCGCGAGTAGTTCTCGATGCCGTGGCAGTGGCCGGTCTCGCGGAGCATCTCGAGGTCGAACATCGTGCGCTGGTAGAGGCGCTGCGCCTCGAGGAGCTTGCCCTGGGTCTCGAGCCGCGGCTTCACCTCCATGAGCTCGGCCTCGATCGTCTTCACGGCGTCGGCGAGCTTCGGCTGGGGCGTCACGTAGTGGCTCGACGGGTAGATCGCCACCTGGGCGAGCCGGCCGGCCGCCTTCCCGGTGAGGGGGTCGAAGGCGCTGATCCTCTCCACCTCGTCCCCGAAGAGCTCGATCCGGATGCCGCTCTCCTCGTAGGCGGGCACGATCTCGACCACGTCGCCCCGCACCCGGAAGGTCCCACGCTTCAGCTCGTAGTCGTTGCGGTCGTAGCGGGCCTCGACGAGGCGGGCGAGGAGGTCCCGCCGGTCGAGGATGTCGCCCTGCCGCACGAAGAGGAGCATCCCGTAGTAGGCCTCCGGCGAGCCGAGGCCGTAGATGCAGGAGACGGACGCGACGATCACGACGTCGCGCCGCTCGAAGAGGCTCCGCGTGGCGGAGAGGCGGAGGCGGTCGATCTCGTCGTTGATCGTGGCCTCCTTCTCGATGTAGGTGTCGGACTGCGGGACGTAGGCCTCCGGCTGGTAGTAGTCGTAGTAGGAGACGAAGTACTCGACGGCGTTCCCCGGGAAGAAGGCCTTGAACTCCTGGTAGAGCTGGGCGGCGAGCGTCTTGTTGTGCGCGAGCACGAGGGTCGGGCGGTTTACCCGGGCGACCACCGACGCGACGGTGAACGTCTTGCCCGAGCCGGTGACCCCGAGCAGCACCTGGTGCTTGTCGCCCCGCTCCAGCCCGGAGACGAGCTCCTCGATCGCGGCCGGCTGGTCGCCGCGGGGCTCGAAGTCGCTGACGAGCTCGAATCGGGTGTCGGCCTTCGCCGGGGCGAGCCGCGGCTCCTCGGCACGCGGGCGACTCACGGGCGGGTGACCCCGAGCCGGCGTCTGGCTTCGTCCAGCATCGCCTTCGTGGCGGTGGCGCCCGAGCGCGTGCAGCCGAGATCGCGCACGCGCAGGAGCCGGTCGAGGTCGCGCACGCCGCCCGCCGCCTTCACCTGCACGTGCGGCGGCGAGTGCTTCCGCATGAGGATCAGGTCCTCGTCGGTGGCTCCGCCCGTCCCGAATCCGGTCGAGGTCTTCACCCAGTCCACCCCCAGCTCGCCGCAGATCTCGCACAGCGGATCTTCTGCGCGTCGTCGAGGTAGCAGTTCTCGAAGATGACCTTGAGCCTGGCCCCGCGCGCGTGGGTGGGATCGAGCACCGCCCGGATGTCGTCGCTCACGTAGCCCCAGTCGCCGCTCAGCACCTTCGAGAGGTTGACGACCATGTCCAGCTCCCGCCCGCCGTCGTCGAGCGCCCGCTCCGCCTCGAAGGCCTTCACCCCCGTCGCGTGGCCGCCGTGGGGAAAGCCGATGGTGGTGCTGGGCACCACGGAGCTCCCCAGGAGCAGCTCGGCGCAGCGCTTCAGGCCGTAGGGCAGGATGCAGACGCTCGCCACGTCGTACTCGCGCGCGAGACGGCAACCTGCCTCGAGCTCCTCGACCGTCAGCACGGGCCGGAGGAGCGAGTGGTCGATCATCTTGGCGACGTCGGCGTACGTCCAGGACAAAGGCACGCCTCCCGACACGCCAACGCTACCCTGCGCCGACCCCGGGGCACAAGCCGCACGCCCGCTCCTGCTAGAATCCGCCGGAGAGCGAGGTCAAGCATGGCGGACGAGAAGGTCACGATCATCGACGCGCAGGCGGACTTCGAGGGGAAGCTGAAGGGGAAGGACGCCGTCGTGCACGGCCGCGTCCGGGGCGAGATCGCGCTCACGGGCCGCCTGGTGCTCGGCGAGAGCGCGCGGGTGGAGGCCGCGATCTCGGCCGACGCCGTGGAGGTCGCGGGCGAGATCAAGGGCGACGTGCGGGCGCGCAGCGTGACCCTCGCCGAGAAGGCGCGGGTGCAGGGCACCGTGGACGCGCGGGTCCTGGTCGTCAGGGAGGGTGCCTGGCTCTCCGGCGCGGTGGCGGCGGGCGAGGGGGCGTCGAAGGCGGCTCCGGCTCCCCCGCCGCCCCCGCCCGCGTCTCTCGGGGAGAAATCCCCCTACGGCGACAAGGTCTAGGAGGCAGGCGCGTGAAGCTCCGCGAGCTGGCCGAGCGGCTCGGGTGCGAGCTGCGCGGCGACGGCGCGGTGGAGGTCGAAGGGGTCGCCCCCATCGAGCATGCGGGCCCCCGCGACCTCTCCTTTCTCGCGAACCCGCGCTACGCTGCTCACCTGGCCACCACGCGGGCGGCGGCGGTCATCCTCGCCCCCGGCCACGAGGTCTCCCTGCCCTGCCTCGTCTCCGACAACCCCTACCTCGCCTTCGCCCGGGCGGTGGCGCTCATCCGGCCGCCTTTCCGCCCCGCCCCCGGCGTGCACCCCTCGGCCCAGGTCGACCCCACGGCCGTCCTCGGCGCGGACGTGCACGTGGCGGCGCTCGTCGTCGTGGGCCGGGACGTGCGCGTCGGCGCCCGCTCCGTCCTGCACCCGCACGTGGTGCTCTACGAGGCCGTCGAGGTGGGCGAGGACTGCCTGCTCCACTCGGGGGTGCAGGTGCGCGAGGGCTGCCGGCTGGGGAACCGGGTGATCGTGCAGAACGGGGCCGTGATCGGCAGCGACGGGTTCGGCTTCGCCCGCGACGGCGAGGGCCACCACCACAAGTTCCCCCAGGTCGGGATCGTGGTGGTGGAGGACGACGTGGAGATCGGCGCCCTCAGCGCCGTCGACCGGGCGGCGCTCGGGGAGACCCGCATCGGGCGCGGGACGAAGCTCGACAACCTCGTGCAGGTCGGCCACTCGGTCGTGATCGGCGAGGACTCGATCCTCGCTGGACAGGTGGGGGTCGCCGGCAGCACGCGCATCGGGAGCCGGGTCACGCTGGCCGGACAGGTGGGGGTCGCGGGACACCTGACGATCGGCGACGGCGTGATCGCCACCGGCCAGACCGGCATTCCCGGCTCGGTCGAGGAGGGCCTCGTCGTTTCGGGTTCCCCCGCCATCGAGAACCGGACCTGGCTGAAGTCGAGCGCCGTCTTCGCGCGGCTGCCGGAGCTGCAGAAGCGGCTGCGCGAGCTGGAGCGGAAGGTCGGGTCGCTGATCGGGCAGATCGCGAGCCGCTGACCGCCCGTCTCCTGCCACACTCGCCAGCCGTCGCCGGTCCCCGGTGCGCGAGGCGGCGGGGCGACTACTTCCGCTTCGGGGCCGCTGGCGGCTCGTCCTTCGGGGCGTCGTAGCCGGGCCGGTGGCGGAGCTTGAGCCCCGCCCGCGTCGTCTGCGACGGTGATCCGCCGGAACCTCCCGTCGCGCTGCGGGTTGTCCGAGACGTAGCCGAGGACGTACTGCGTGCCCAGCTCGTCGAGGATCGACTGGTAGATCCCGGCCAGCTCGCGCGAGGCCGTGGGCTGGAAGACCCTCCCACCGCTCAGCTCCGCGAGCGAAGCGAGGAAGGAGCGGGCCCGCAACGAGTCCGCGGTGTTCGATCGGTGCTCGCCCGGGAACGCCACGGGGTAGATCACCGTGTCGCTCGAGCGCACCATGCTCTGCACTTCCTGCGGCGGCACCTGGCTCGTCGTGTCGTCGCCGTCGGTGAAGATCACCAGCACCTTGCGGCCGGAGGTCTCGGCGACGCGAGACAGGTAGACGGCGATCGCGTCGTAGAGCGCGGTGTAGCCCTCGCCCTTCGTCTCCAGGATCCGCTCGAAGATGCCCTGCTGGTTCTCGGAGTTGTAGCGCGACAGCCGGATGTCGCGGTCGAAGAAGACGAGCAGGAGGTCGCGCGCGCGGGGGATGGACTCGAGGAACCGGATGGCCGACTCCTGGCTCAGTCGCAGGTCCTTGCGCATGCTCTCGCTGGTGTCGAAGAGCATGCCCAGGTTCAGGGCCAGCTCCTCCCGCTCTCCGATGTCGAACGTCCGGTGGCCGTGCGGGCACTCCGGGACCGTCTGCCCCTCCGTCACGTGGAGGACCTCTCCGCAGCGGGTGCAGCGCAGGTCGCCGTCGCGCGGGGCGCGCTCGCCGGTGTGGACCTGCCCCGCCGCCGCCCCGAAGACCTGGACCTGCTGGACCCGCCCGTCCTCGCGGACGACGAACTCCCCGGCGCCGAGGTCCGAGACGAGGCCGCCCTTGCCGTCGCGCACGGTGACGGTGACGTTGACGAGGTCCAGGCCGACGCGGAAGACCGGCGTCTTCTGGGCCGCCGCCGGGGAGGCGGCCAGCGACAGGACGGCGAGGCCTCCGGCTACGAGTCGCGTCACGCTCTCACCTCGGGGGTCCTCCGAGTCTAGCGCAGGACGTCGATCACGCGAACCGCGAGGTCCACCTTGTTGAACGGCGGCATGACGTAGACGCCCTGGCCCATCTCGCGGGCGGCGAGGGTCGCCTCCCGCGCGATGGCGACGCCCTCGAGCTGCGCCTTCTCGCCCGAGCCCGCCTTGCGCATCCGCTCGCGGATGTCGTCCGGGATGCTCATCCCCGGCACCTCGTTGTGGAGGAACTCGGCGTTGCGGTGCGAGTAGAGGGGCAGGATGCCGACGAGAACCGGCACGTCGAGGTGCCGGATCATCGAGAAGAACTGCTCCAGGGTCCGCGGGTCGTAGACGGGCTGCGTCATCACGTACTCGGCCCCCGCCTTCACCTTCTCCTCGAGCCGGCGGACCTCCTTCTCCATGTCCGGCTTGCTGGGGTCGGCGCCGCAGCCCACGTGGAGGCCGAGGGCGGGGCCGATGAGGTTGCCGGCGAGGTCGCAGCCGTGGTTGAGGTGGTCCATGATCCGGATGAGGCCGATCGAGTCCACGTCGTAGACCGCGGTCGCGTCCGGGTAGTCCCCGAGCTTGGGCGGGTCGCCGGTGATCGCGAGGATGTTGCGCAGCCCCAGCGCGTGGGCGCCGAGGAGGTCCGACTGGATCCCGAGCAGGTTCCGGTCGCGGCACGTGTAGTGGAGGATGGTGTCGATCCCCACTTTCTGCTGCAGCAGGACGCAGAAGGCCTGCGCGCTCATGCGCGCCGAGGCCCGCGGCCCGTCCGCGACGTTGATCGCGTCGATCTCGTTCTCCCGGCAGACGAGGGCGCGCTCGATGAGCGCCCCGGGGTCGGCGCCGCGGGGCGGGTCGAGCTCGACCGAGACCACGAACTTGCGGCGGAGCTTGCGGCCGAGGGGGGACTTTTCCTCGCGCGCGACGGGGGCCGGGGCCTCCTTGGGACGCGAGGGCGGGAGGATCGTCACCTCCGCCCGGGCCGGCTGGAACATGCGGACGGAGCGCACCAGGTCCTTGATGTGGGCGGGCGTCGTGCCACAGCAGCCGCCCACGACGGTGGCCCCGGCCTCCAGGAAGCGGCGCGCCCAGGTGGCCATGTACTCGGGCGTGCAGAGGTACACGTATCGGCCCTCGACGAGGGCGGCCGAGCCGGCGTTGGGCATCGCCGAGAGCCTGGCCGTGCGCGCCACGGCCGCCATGCGCTGCAGCGTCTCCAGCATCGCCTGCGGCCCCTGGCTGCAGTTCGCTCCGATCATCGGCACCCCGAGGGCCTCCATCTCGCGAACGGCCTCCTCGGGCGTGTCGCCGTAGATCGTGTTGCCTTCCTCGTTGAACGTCAGGCTGACCGCGACCGGCACGTCAGGGGCCAGCGACCGCACGGCCGCGAGCGCCGCTTTCGCCTGGTCGAGCGACGGCATGGTCTCCAGGAGGAAGAGGTCGATCCCGCCCTCGATCAGGCCCTCGGCCTGCTCCCGGTAGGCCTCCCGCGCTTCTTCGGGCCGCACGTTCCCGATCGGGGCGAGCGGCTTGCCGATCGGCCCGATCGCTCCCGCCACGAGGGCCCGGCCCTTCGCCGCCCCGCGCGCGATGCGCGAGCCCTCCCGGTTGATCTTCCGGACCTGGGCCTCGAGGCCGTGCGGGCCGAGCTTGAAGCGGTGGGCGCCGAACGTGTTCGTCTCGATGACGTCGGCCCCCGCCTCGAGGTACTCGTCGTGGACCTGGCGGACGAGCCCGGGGCTCGACAGGTTGAGCTCGTCGAAGCAGCGGTTCAGGAAGACCCCGCGCCCGTACAGCATCGTGCCCATCGCCCCGTCGAAGACGACCGTACCTGCCGCAAGCCGGTCGAGGAACGGCTTGACCACGGCGAGCCCGGGCTTGTCGCTCATCCCTCGGAGTCTACCCCGATGTCTGGCCCGGACGGCCGGGGCGCCGCCTGTGAGCGGCCTCATTGGACTCTCGGGCCGTCGCGTGTCTCGTGGGGTCCGCGGTCCCTCACCGCGCGGCGGGCACGGGCTTTGCCTTTCTGCCACCTGGAGGTCGGGCATGAGGCCCGAAGCGTCCGAAGAGCGGCCATGTCGTCTTGAGGCCCGAAGCTGAAGTTCTGGCTTAAGGGGCGGCGCAGAAACAATTGTCCGGGCTGTACTTATTCGGCCCGGGCACTTCCGCGCCGGCGGGTGGCCGGGGAGGGCTGAGATGTGGCGGAGTTCGCGGCTGCCAAGCCTGGTGGTCGTCCTGGCCCTTGGCCTGTCTGGATCGGGGACGGCCCTGGAGCGAGACGCGAAGCCGGTACCCATTCGGGGCCGTTCCGTGAAGGCGACACGGACGGGCCTCGTGGACCTCGAGAAGGGCGCCGCGCGGGACCGGATGATGAGGCTCCTGGGACGCGAGGCCACCCCGGTGGTGGTCCACGCGCCGCTCCCCGTGCCCGAGATGCCGGTGCCTCCGGGCTGGGGTCCGCCGGCCGCCTTCGAAGAGACTCCCGCCGAAGAGAGTCCCGCCACACCCCAGTTCGATCTTCCGCAGGCGCCGCTGCCGCTCCCCGCGGGGGTAGGCTTCGCGGGTCTCGGAGACATCAACACGAGCATCCCCCCGGACACCCACGGTGCCGTCGGGCCGACCAAGGTCATGACGACCCTCAACACCCAGGTGCTGGTGCAGACCCGTGCCGGCGCGATCTTCTCCGGCCCGCTTTCGCTCAACGTCGGCTTCTGGGGCGGTATCGCCACCAACCTCAACGTCTTCCTTCCGCGGGTCCACTTCGACCCCGACCCGGCCTACGGCGGGAGGTGGATCTGGGTCGCCTCCCAGGCCTCCCGCAACAACGCCGCGGGCATCCTGGTCGCGGCGTCCACCGGTCCCGAGCCGCTCCGGGGACCGGGAGCCTTCTTTGACGCGGACGCCTCGAACAACGTCTGGGCCGACGCTTCGAACGTGGGCTTCAACCGGCACTGGGTCGTCGTGCAGGTCAACATGTTCAGCATGACGAACCCCTACCCGTTCGTCCGCTCGAACATCTACGTCTTCCGCAAGGACCAGCTCTACGCCGGCACGGTGAGCGCGGTCGCCGTGTTCAGCCTCGGCAGCACTTCGTGCGAGGGCTCGACATGCGGAGGCTCCCAGGTTCCGGCCCTGACTTACGACTTCACCCAGAACGACCTCTACCTCGTCCAGCGCTGGAGCTCCGGGGCGGGAGCCCTGAGGCTCTACCGGATCGCCGGGCCGGTCAACGCACCGACGATCACGCCCCTCCTTCCCCTCGTCTTCGGGCCGCCCTGGGCGGATTCCGAGCCCACCGGCCCGGGGGCCGACTTCGGGCCCCAGCCGGCCGCCTGCGGGGGGATGAAGATCCAGACGAACGACTCGCGCATCCAGAACGTGATCTGGCGCAACGGAAGGCTCTGGACCACGCACACCGTCTTCCTGCCCCAGAGCTCGCCGAACCGCGCGTCGGTCCAGTGGTGGCAGATCCAGACGGACTCGACCGTAGTGCAGCGCGGTCTCGTCGACGGAGGCTCGCCCGCGCGGTTCTACGCGTTCCCGAGCATCGCCGTCAACCAGAACGAGGACGTGCTCCTGGGCTTCTCGAGCTTCGCCACAAACGAGTTCGCGAGCGCCCAGTACACCTTCCGTCTTGCGAGCGACGCGCCGAACACGATGCAGCAGCCGGTCGTGTTGAAGGCCGGTGAGGACTGCTACGACAAGGACTACACGACGGGAAGGGTCCGTTGGGGAGACTACAGCGCCACGGTAGTGGATCCGACCGACGACACCAGCCTGTGGACCATCCAGGAGTACGCGGAAACGGCGGCCGGGCCCTTGCGTGACGACAGCCGCTGGGGCACCTGGTGGGGGATGGTCGAGCCCCCGTCGATCTCGATCGCGGACGCGTCGGTGGCCGAGGGCAACGCCGGCACCACCCTGCTCACCTTCGACCTGGCCCTGTCCGTCCAGGTGTCGGACACGGTCACCGTCCAGTGGGCGACCGCGAACGACTCGGCGACCGACGTCGACGACGACTACGTCCCCGCCAGCGGAACCGTCACGTTCCCTCCCCTCGCCACGACCGCCACGCTCCAGGTGCCGGTGAAGGGCGACGTCAGGAACGAGGCGGACGAGCGCTTCTTCGTGAACCTCAGCTCGCCCCAGTACGCGACGATCGCCGACCCGCAGGCGGTGGGCACGATCCTGAACGACGACGTCCCGCAGGTCTCGATCGGGGACGTGGTGCTCGTCGAGGGCTCCGGGGGTCCCGGGTCGCCGACGAGCTTCGTCTTCCCGGTCACGCTGTCGAACCCGAGCGACACGAACGTGACGGTATCCTGGGCGACCGGGAACGGCACCGCGGCAGCCGGCGCCTTCGGCACGGGCGACTTCGTCGGTGTGGGGCCCACGCTTCTCACCTTCGCTCCCGGCGTCGTGGACCGGACGGTCACGGTCCAGGTCCACGCCGACTCGCTCATCGAGTCCGACGAGGTCTTCTACGTGGACCTCACGAGCCCCTCGGGCGCGACGGTCGTCCGCAGCCGGGGTGTCGGCCGGATAGAGGACGACGATGCGCCGTATCCCCGGGGTGTCGAGCCTCAGCATCCTCGCCGACTCCGTGGCCTCCGGCTCGTCGAACGGCCGCAACCGGCTGCAGTGGATCAGCCCGTCCGGCACTCCCCAGGTGCACATCGAGTACAACGAAGGCGGGTCGTGCTCGCCCCCGCCGAGCCTCGGGTCCGGCACGTTGCTGGCCGACATCGCGGCGACCCCGGGCGGAACGAGTACCCGCACAACGGCCTGACGCTCGACCGACAGTACTGCTACTCGCTCTGGCTCGACTACGGCGGCGGCAACTACTCCCCGCGCGCGTCCCTGAGCGCGCGCCCCTTCGACTCGACGCCTCCGAACAAGGTCCGGTGGAAGCTCTCCACGGGCACTTCCCTGATGGCGGCCCCCACCGTCGGCCAGGACGCCGTGGTCGCGGTGTCGAACGACATGAGCGTCCAGGCCCTGCAGCGCGATCCGGCCTCGGGGACGGGCGGCCTGTGGCCGGGAGGCTGGAAGCCCGCGGAGCTGGGGTCTTTGGCCCAGCACCGCCTGCCCGTGGTGCCCCTGGGCGGAGGATCACGGGCCTTCATCGCGACCCAGGACGGACGGATCCATGCGATCGACACCGCCAGCGGGAACCTCATCTGGTCGACACTCCTCCCCGAGGGAGCGGCCATGGGGGCGCCCGCCGGGATCTTCACCGCGTTCGGCGGAGCCTACGACTACGTCCTCGTGGGGACGAGCGCGCTCACCGACAACCACTTCTATGCGCTCCACCCCGACACCGGGGCCGTCATCGACGCGTTCCCAGGGCCGGCCGACGGTGCGATGGGGAGCGTCGGGGCCATCCTCGGGACCTCGACCGTGGACTACGCCGCGAGCCGTGTCTACTTCGCGAGCCGTCGCAGCGGGGCCAACCGTTCGCTGTGGTGTCTCGAGCTGGGTCCGTCTTCCGACGCGCTCCGCCTGGGGTGGAGCCGCGACCTGGGCTTCGACGTGGACGGCAGCCCCGTGCTCCGGGGCGGGAGGCTCTACGTCGTGGACAACAGCGCCGCCCACGCGGCCTGGTCGGTCCCGGCGGACACCGGCCTCGGCGGATACTCCCGCAACCTGGGCGCCTCGGCGTCGAAGGGATTCCCCTTCCCCGACCGGAGGAGCGGCGACTTGTACGTGGCCACCGACACGACGGTCAACGGCCTGACCGACACCGGCGCCGCCCTGAACGACAAGTGGACGCCGATCCCGCTCGACCAGCCCTCGATCGTCCTGCTCCGGCCCGGGACCAACGACCTGTACGTGGGCGTCCGCAACTACTCCGGGAACGCGAGCATCCTGAGGATCGACACCGCGAGCGGTACGGTCGCCGACAACGTGCCTCTCGAGACCAGCCAGCTGGTCGTCGGCGCCCCGTCGCTCGACATCGGCTACGACGTGATTCACGTGGGCAGCGAGCTCGGTATCCTGTACTCTGTACAGTTGCCGTTCTAGGAGGTCCCATGCCGCTTCTTGCCGTTCTCCTGCTCGCCGCCCAGGCCGGCGGGACGACACCCGAGGCCGTACCGTCCCCGACCCGGGGCTATCCCGTGTGCGTGGGCGTCCGGGTGACGGCGTCCGACCAGGCGCTCCCGCCGAAGAACCTCACGTTCTCGAGCCGGGAGACCCTCGACCTGCTGCTCCACCCGCGGATGCGGCTGGACCTCAAGGGCGAGCACCTGATGCAGCTCAAGGTCTACACTCCGGGGGGGTTTCTCTACCAGGTGATCACCCTGCCTTTCGTGGGTGCCGGGCTGCCCGATGCCGGCGAGCCGCCGGGGTGGACCGGAAACGCAGCGGGCAAGCGGGCCGCCGACCCGCCTGCGCCCCGCGTGGTGCCCGGGTTCCCGCGGCCGCTCGAGACGCAGCGGCTCGTGCTCGCGCCCGGTGACGCCACCACGCGCGCCCAGTACGAGCTCCGCGCGCGCTTGCCGGTGGCGGGGACCTCGATCACCCTGAGCTCGCTGTACGGGACCTGGTCCGTGCAGCCGTACCTCGACGGTCAGGCGGAGCCCTGCGGGCCGGCGACGAAGTTCACGATCCGCGACTAGCCCGGGGCCCAGCACGGCCCCCTTGCGAGAGGAGAAGTGCCGATGACACGCGCCTGCAGGCCCCTCACTGCCTGGCGCCGCCTGGCGGTCCCCCTTTGCGCCGCCGCGCTGCTCGTCCCCCGCCCCGCCGCGGCCGATACCTGCTCAGGGTTGGCCTTCGGAACCCTGTCCGCCCCGACGACCCCAATCCCGCCCGTCGCCGTCGTGGCGGCCGACTTCGACCGCGACGGGAGAGTCGACGTCGTGACGGCCAACGCGACCGGGGGTCTCGTCAGCCTCCTGCTCGGCAACGGCTCGGGCGGGCTGACCCTGACGTCCGCCACGGGGACCGGCACGAGCCCGATCGAGGTCGTGGCCGGCGACCTGGACCGGGACGGCTTCCTCGACCTCGTGGTCGCCAAGTCGACCGGATCGGACCTCGAGCTTCTGAAGGGAACGGGCACGTCGTTCGGGAGCCAGACCTCCTTCGACGCCGGCTCGATGCCCACGCGGCTGGGCCTCGGCGACTTCAACCGCGACGGAAGGCCCGACCTGGTGGTCGTGAGCCAGAGCGGCAACCGGGTGGCCGTGTTCGCCGGGAACGGGACGTTGGGCTTCGGCACGGCCCTCGCCGACCTGGCGGCGAGTGCTCCCGTCGCGGCCGTGGCGGGCGATTTCGACCACGACGGCAACCTCGACCTGGCCGTGTCCTCGGCGGCGGCAGACCAGGTGACCGTGTTTCTCGGGGACGGGACGGGATTCCTCGGGAACGGCGACGACGTCACGCCCCTGCCGATCCCGTTCGCGACCGTGGGCACCGGCGCCGGCACGAGCCCGTTCGACCTCGCGACCGGCGACCTCGACCGGGACGGGAAGCTCGACCTCGTGACCGCCAACCACGGGACCGGCACGGCCACGGTGCTGCTCGGGGCGGGCGACGGCAACTTCACGCCCCAGACGCCGGTGACGGTGGGAGGGCAGCCCAGCCGGGTCAGGCTGGTGGATCTCGACCACGACGGGGTGCTCGACCTCGCCGTCCTCGACGAGACGCCGGCCGCGCCGCGCCTCTTGGCGTTCAAGGGCGACGCGACGCCTCCCGCGCTCTTCGACTCGACCCCGGCCGTGACGGCGCTCACCGTCTCCTCGGGACCGCGGGGCCTCGCTCTCGGCGACTTCACGTCCGACGGGCGGGCGGACCTCGTGACCGCGCTGTCGGTCACGAGCCGGATGGCCGTCGTACCGAGCGTCTCCGGCTCGAGCTGCTTGCGCTCTTCCTTCGCGGCCGCCCCGCGTTCCTACGCGGCGCCGGACGGGCCGGTGTCGACCGCCGCGGCCGACTTCGACGAGGACGGGCGCGTCGATCTCGCCGTCGCCACGAGCAACGACGCCCGGATCCAGGTTCGACTGGGCGTCGCCTCTGACTTCACGGCCGGCGTCGTTCTCGGCCCGTTCTCGCCGCCTCCCCGGGCCGTCGCCACTGCCGACCTCAACTTCGACGGACACGCCGACCTCGTGGTCGCCCTGGGGGCACTGGGCGCCCCGGGCCGCGTGGAGGTATTCCTCGGCAACGGCCTGGGCGGCTTCACGACGGGACCCTCGCTCGCCGCCGGCACGAACACCTCGGCGCTCGCCATCGGCGACTTCGACGGCAACGGCGCGCCCGACGTGGCCGCGGTCGGCGAGGATGACGGGGGCGCCTGGGTCTTCCTCGGGAACGGCGCGGGTGGTCTCGCTCCGGTCGGCGGCAACCCCGTCGTCTCCGACCTCGCCGCTCCCCGCGCCCTCGTGGCGGCCGACCTCACCGGCGACGGGCGCGCCGATCTCGCGATCGCCGAGTCCGGCGGCAGCTCGGTGCGGCTGCTGCAGAGCAACGTCGGAGGCACGTTCAGCGGGCTCGGAACCTTGCCGGTGGCGGGCCCGGAGGGGATCGCAGCCGCGGACCTCGACGGCGATGGGAAGCTCGACCTGGTGGCCGTCGGCGGCAGCGGGACGGTCTCGGTCGTCCGCCGGACGGAGGCGGGTGGCTTCCTCCCGGTGGAGCCCTACGCCGTGGGAACGAGCCCCACCGCGGTGGCGCTCGTCGATCTCGACGGCGACCCGAAGCCCGACATCGCGGTGACCACGGCGGCGAACCGCACGCTGACCCTGCTCGTGAACAACGGGGCCGGCCTCTTCCCGACCTCGAGCGATCACCCCGTCCGCAACCTGCCGCGGGCCGTCACGCCCCTCGACGCCGACGCCGACGGGCGGCTCGACGTGGCGGTCACCTGCCAGAACGCGGACGCCGTGGTCGTCCTCCTGTCGCGGCTTCCCGGGCCGCCCGTTCTTGGCGCCGCCCCGCGGGTCGGGGTGGGCAGCCGGCCGCACGCGGCGGTGGCCGTCGATCTCGACGGGGATGGCGACCTGGACCTGGCCGTCGCGAACCTGGACTCCAACACCGTGTCGCTCCTGCGGAACGACGGCCTCGGCGCCTTCACCAACTACCGCACGCTGGACGTCGGTGCGGGGCCCGAGTCGATCGTCGCCGGCGACTTCAACCGCGATGGACGCGTCGACCTCGCCCTGAACGCCCCGCTCGCGACACCGTCGAAGGGCGTCTCGATACTCTTCGGCGCCGCGACACCGGGGGAGTTCGACCCCTATTCGGTCGTCGCGGTGGGCTCGGCGCCGAACGACCTGGTCGCCTTCGACTTCGACCGGGACGGAGACCTCGACCTCGCCGTATGCGACAAGGTCATGTCGCCCGGCTCCGTGAGGATCCTGACCAACGACGGCCTGGGCGTCTTCAGCCTCGGGCCTGCGGTCGACGTGGGAGATCAGCCGACCGCCATCGTCGCTGCCGACTTCGACCGCGACGGCGACCTCGACCTCGCGGTGGGCAACGAGGGGTCCGACAACGTACAGGTCCTGGCCAACGGCGCCGGCGCCTTCTCGGTGTCGCAGACGCTCGCCCTCCCCGGCACCGACCGCGATCCTCTTTCGCTCGCCGTCGGGGACTTCGACGACAGCGACGCGGACGACGGCCTCGACCTGGCCGTGGGCGCGTTCGGCGGCGACCGCGTGAACGTCTACCGCAATCTGGGCGCCGGCACGTTCGCGACGACGCCCGGCTCTTTCGACGCGCCCTACCTGCTCGAGTTCCTGACCACGGCCGACCTCAACCTCGACGGGCGGCCGGACGTGCTGGCGGTGGCGAACGGGCTATCGGTCTTCCGGGGACGGGGAGGCATGGACTTCGATCCGCCGGAGACCGCGGTGGCGGGACGGGGGCCGTGGGCCGCGGCCGTGGGCGACTTCAACCGGGACGGTTGGCCGGACGTGGCCGTGGTCAACGAGGCTTCGAACGACGTGTCGCTCCTCCTCAGCACCGCCTGCCGCGCGCGCCGGCTCGAGGTCTCCCTCCATCCCGCCACCTGCGGGACCGGGCTGCCGCCCTACGCGCGTGACGCCGAGGTCAAGGTCCGCGACGACGGCGGCAACCTGGCGACGTGCGCGGCGGGCACGGTCGTCCCGGCGATCGCGCCGGGGACGGGCGACCCCCTGGCCCTGCTGGGGGGTCCCGGCCTGCCTGGCCTGGCGCCCACGGGCGGCGTCGCGTCCTTCACCGGCTCGAGCTTCCTCACCCTCGACCGGCCGGGCCGGCGCTACCGGCTGCAGTTCTCGCTCGCCGGGCTGCCACTGGTGCAGACCCGCACGTTCACCCTGGGCCCGGTGCTGCAGATCCTCGGGACTCCGTCGGTCTGCCCGCTGTCGTCCGCGACCTTCGGCACGGAAGGCAGCTACGACGAGTACGTCTGGACCCTCGACCCGCCGGCTTCGCCGTTTGTCTACACGCCGACAGCGGTCCTGACGAACCCGCCTCTGGCCCTAGGCGAGCACATGGTGGCCGTCGCCACCCGTGTGGACGGGTGCTCCGATTCGACGTCCCGCTCGATCTACGCCGGCGACCTGCAGTCCACCTCCCTCGCTCTCCAGGGCCTGGGCACCGTCTGCCTGGACTGCATCGGCGGCACCATCACGCCGACCGACGTCGGCGGCGGCGTGCCCCAGTCCCACCAGTGGGGCTACCGCGCGGCCAGCGGCAGCCCGCCGATCGTGCCGATGCCGGGCGAGACCGGGGAGACCTACGTCTTGAAGGGCAGCAGCTTCCCGGGCCCCGGCACGTACTACGTCGTCGTGACGACCCAGCCCACCTGCGGCTCCCCCATGGTGTCCTCCGAGATCGCCGTCACCGTCATCACCTCGGTCCCCACCGGAGAGGTCCAGTACATCGCCGCCTCGTCGCGCGGCACGACCGCGCTCCTCGGCCAGGTCGGGCTCCAGTGGGTCAACTCGACGGGCGCCGCCAACGAGGTCCGCGTGCGCTGGAACAAGGCCCTGGACACCGACAGCGCCTGCGTGCCGCCCCCCGACACGGTAGGCCCGGCCACCGACCAGGCCACGATCACGAACCCGTCCCCCGGCGTCAAGGACGGCTTCAATCACGACGGGCTCGTGTTCGACACCGCCTACTGCTACAGCGTCTTCGTCCGGGTGGGGACCGTATGGTCGCCGGGCCGCACGGTGAAGGCGCGGCCGTTCAACGCCGACACCGGGCCGGTGAAGTGGGCCTACTCGACGGGAGCCACGGCGGTGGTGCCGCCGACCGTCGGCGCGTACGGCGTCCTCGCGATGTCGAACGACGGGGCCCTCCACGCCCTCACGCGCGGCGCCGTGAACGGCGGCCACTGGCCGACGGCCTGGGTGCCGCGGCCGATGATGGGCGTCGCCCACTCCCGCTCGCCGATCGTGCCGTTCCTGCCGATCGTCTTCGGAGGCGGCGTCGACTCGGTGCTCTTCGCCGGCGACGACCAGGGATTCGTGCAGGCCGCCGACGCCAACACGGGCCAGTTCCAGTGGGGGGGCCCCCTCCGCCCGAACCCGAACGCGACGATCACCGGGGCGCCGGGGGCGATCCTCCAGCAGTACGGTGGGGCCCGCGACCTCATCCTCGTGCCCACGCGCAACAACGTGCTCGCCAACCCGAGCGCCCTCTACGGGCTCGGGCTCACCGACGGCTCGACCATCTCGTCGTTCGACGGCGGAGGCACGATGGGGCCGATCCCCGGCAGCCCCGCAACCGTCAACGCCACGAACCGGGTCTACGTCGCCACGAGACGGCTCGGCGGCGGGGACACGGTCTGGTGCATCCAGGTGAACCCCACGGATCCGGCCTTCTCGCCGACCCCGGTGTGGAGCCGCTACCTCGGCGAGTTCGACACCAGCCCCGTCATCCGCAACGGCCGGGTGTACGTCGGCAACACGACCGGGACCGTGTACTCCCTCGACGCGGCGACCGGCGGCGACGAGCGGAGCTTCTCGACCGGCGACGGACCGGTCAAGGGCTTCGTGTTCCCGGACCGCCGCAACGACGACCTGTTGTTCGCCACCGACACGAAGGTCTGGAGCATCTCCGACGACGGCTCCCCGACCATGCTCGAGAACTGGCAGTGGACGACGGCGGGGCTCGTCCCGTCGCTCATCCTGTACCGTCCGGAGACGAGCTACGTGTACGTCGGCAGCCAGAGCGGCACGCTCTACCAGCTCGACTTCTCCTTCCCGTTCGGGGCGCCGCAGTTCGCCACGCCGATCATCCTGGGCGACGGCAAGGGCCAGGTCGGCGCGCCGTCCCTGGACATCGATCCGCCCGACGTCACCGCGGGGAAGAAGCTCCTGATCGTGGGGAGCGAGTCGGGCGTCGTCTACGGGGTGGAGGTGCCCTTCTGAAGCAGCAGCCATCCCTTCACCGGTGTCGCGGGTCTAGGCGCGGGCCCGCGAGCCGGCTACACTAGTGGGGCCCGGGGGGGCCAGGATGAGCGAAGGCAGCGACCGAGCGGCCGAGCCGGCTGCGACCCGTCCGGACGGGCGGCTCCCCTACGAGAAGCCCGCCGTGAGCTGGGAGCAGCCCCTCGAGGCGCAGCCCAGCCTGATGAGCGGGTGCCAGAAGCAGCCGGGCGGCGCCCCGGACTGCACCGCGGTCGGCCCCATCCGCAGCTGAGCGTGGCCCTGCGCCGCCACCCCGACGTAGCCTGGCAGCGGATCGGCGACGAGGCGGTCGTCATGAGCCTCGCCGAGGGCCGGGTCCTCGGCCTCAACCCCGCCGGCGCTCTCGTGTGGGCGCTCGTCGAGGAGCGGGACGAGGACGGTCTCGTGGCGGCGGTGGTCGAGCGCTTCGCCACCGAAGCCGCGCGGGCCCGCGAAGACGTGCGCGCCTTCCTCGCGCTGCTGCGCGAGCGCGGGCTCGTGGTGGAGGCCTGATTGGCGCTCGCGTGGACGCCCTCGGCACGGCTCAAGCAGGTCGCCCTCGAGCGGGCGCAGCCGCTCGCCGCGAGCCTGGAGCTCACCTACCGCTGCAACTGGCGCTGCGTCTTCTGCTACAACCCTCGCCATCACGACCGGCGCGGTCTCACCGGCGCCGAGTGGCTCGCCGTCCTCGACGACCTGCGCGCCCTCGGCACCCTCTACGTCGCACTCACCGGCGGCGAGCCGCTCACCCACCCCGATTTCCTCGCCGTGGCCCGGGCCACGCGCGAGCGCGCGTTCGCCCTCCGCATCCTGACGAACGGCGCGCTCGTCACCGACGCGCGCGCCGCCGAGATCGCCGCCCTCCGGCCGCTCGCGGTCGAGCTGAGCCTCCACGGCGCGACGGCGGAGACCCACGACCGCGCGACCGCGACCCCGGGGTCCTTCGACGCGACGTTGCGCGGCCTCGACCGCCTGCTCTCCCGCAAGGTCGCCGTCGTGCTCAAGACGCCCCTAACGCGCCTCAACGAGGCGGAGATGGCGCGCATGCGGCGGATCGCGGGCGAACGCGGCGTGCCCTGGCGGGTCGACCCCGTGCTCACACCGCGCGACGACGGGGACGCGGGGCCCCTGGCCTTCCGGGCATCCGCCGAAGCGGTCGATCGGATCTTCCGCGAGCTCGCGGCCCAAGGCCAGCTGCCGCACGAGGAACGGGCGGAGGGCGGCACGAACTGCGGCCTGGGCCGGACCACGATCGCCGTCGATCCCGAGGGCAACGTGTTCCCCTGCCTGCAGTGGCGGCGGGCCCCCCTCGGGAACGTGCGCGACACGCGGCTCCGCGAGATGTGGGCGGGCTCGCCGGAGAGGCTGGCCGCGGCCTCCGTGGCCCGCTCCGCGAACGACCGCATGGTCGAGGCGGGGGGTGCTTTGGCATCCTTCCCCTTCTGTCCCGCCCTCGCCCTACAGCGTACGGGGGACCCGCTTCGACCCGACGACACCCACCGCAGGCAGGCCGAGGCGGCCGAGCGGATCCGCCTCGGCACCCGGTGAGATTCCGGGCGGGCGGCGTCCGCTTCTCCGTCGGGCCGGACGCCGCCCTCCTCGCCGTCGAGCGAGAGGCGGTCGGCCGGCTGGACGCCGACGAGCCCGACGACCCGCAGGTTCCCGTGCGCATCGAGCTCGTCGAGGCGCCCCCCTGGACGAGCGGGGACGCGGCACTCTTTCCGCAGTGGGAACCCGCCGTTCAGCGTTGGGAGGGCGGCCGTCTGCTCTGCAGCCACCGGAGCTTCACCGCCGAGATCGACCCTCTCTCGGGCTCGGCTCGGCTCCACCGCCGCGAGGAGAGAGCCTACCCGCTGGAGGCCGTGATCCGGACGGCGATGATGGCACGCCTGCCGATCCTCGGCGGGCTGCCCTTCCACGCGGCGGGCGTCGTGGCGCACGGGCAGGGCGTCGCCTTCTTCGGTCCCTCAGGGGCCGGGAAGACGACCGTCGCCGCGACGTCGCCCTTCCCCGTGCTCTCCGACGAGCTGGTGGCGTTGACGCCGGGCCAGCCGTTCGACCTCGTGAGATCGGGGTTCTGGGGAGAAGGACGGGCGGGGGGGCCCACGGGCCCCGCGCCGCTCTCGCTGCTCGTGGATCTCGCCAAGGGCCCGGCTCTCAGGCTTACGTCGCTCCGCCCGGCGGAGGCCGTCGGGCGGCTGCTGGCGTCGGTGCCCGTGCCTCTCGCCGCACCCCTGTGGTCACGCGCCCTCGCCGTCGCCGCGGAGCTCGTCGGCCAGGTGCCGGTCTACCGGATGGAGTGGACCCCCGGCGAGCCACCGTGGGAGCGGCTGGCGTGCTTGCTGGCGACGGCTACTCCGCGTACTTGACGCCGCAGCCGTAAGGCTGGCTGGTCGCGGTCGTGACCGGCTTCCCCGACGTCACTTCGGCGAGAGCCGCCGACACGAAGTTCCTCGCCGTCGCGATGTCCGACTGGTCCGTCGAGGGCTTGTCGTCGATCCCTCCGGCGTAGACGAGCGTGCCCTCGGGATCGACCACGAACATGTGCGGAGTGGTCTTCGCCCCGTAGGTCCGGCCCACCTTTCCGTCGGGGTCGAGCAGCACCGCGCTCGGGGCGCCTCCCTTCTCCGTCATGAGGGCATTGGCCTGCGCCCCGTCCACGTGGCCCTGCTTGCCCGGCGCCGAGGAGTTGACGGTGAGCCACACGACGCCCTTGGCCGTCCACTCCTTCTGCAGCTTCTGCATGTTGCCGCTGCCGTAGTGCTTCCCGACGAACGGGCACTGGTAGTTCCACCACTCGAGGACGACCACCTTGCCCTGGAAGTCGGCCAGCGAGCGCGGCTTCCCGTTGCTGTCGGTGAGCGTGAACGCCGGCGCGGGCTGCCCGACGACACCCACCGCGGCGGTGGGGGCCGCGCTCGGACCAAGAGTCGCGGCCGCGGCGAGAACGGCGACGGATGCGAGTTTCTTCATGGCTTCCTCTCCTGCTTCAGCGAAGTTCGGGCGGGGCCGAAGGGCGATCGTCACGTCCACTTCGAGGGGCACGGTTTCGCCTCCCGTCTCCGCGACCAGGACGCCGGCGAGGCGCTCCGACGGCGCTCCGTTCGGGTCGCGGGCGAGTGCCATGCGGTGCGCGGCCCCTTCGCGCGTCGAGCGCTGGGGCTTCGCGTAGTCGAGCGAGGCGCGGGGTGACGGCGTAGAAGTACGCGTCGCGCAACTCCGCGCCCTGGGGAGAGCGCACGACGAGGCTCAGGCCCGAAGGCGCGGAGGACAAGGAGAAGCGCCAGCGCGGGCTCTTCGCCGGCAGGCGGCGGCGCGCCTCGGCGAAGAGGGCGGCGTGAGGCCCGGGTCCTGCCGTCGCGCGAACCGGGAGCGCCAGCGACAGGTCGGCTCGCCCGGGCAGGCACGTCTCCAGGCACTCGAGCCAGTCCACGCGGGCGGCGACGCGCACCTCGCGCGAGCCGAGCGACGGCGGCGACGCGGACCTCGACGGGCAGCAGCACCTCGCCCTCGTAACCGTAGCTGACGAGCGGCCCCGTCTTGAAGCGGCTGGGGTAGGGCCACCGGAGCTCGCCGGCCGCGAAGCCCCTCGGGCAGCTCCCACTTCACGCGCGTGGGCAGCCCGGAGTCGCCCGGGTTGCGCCAGTAGGTGTGCCAGCCCTTCTCCATCTCGAGGCGGATGCCGACGGTGAGCGGCTGGCCCGGGCGAACGGCGTCGGCTCGGCCACGAGCGAGGCCTTCACGTGCCGGCCGGGCGGAGTCTCCGCGGTGGCACGCGGGGCGCCGAGCGCCACCGCCAGACCGGCGACCGCCGACAGCAATCCGCCACGACCGAACGACGGGGGACATGCCCCCAGCGTACCAGACGGGACGGGCTCCGCAACAGCCGGCCGGGCTACGGCCACGGAGGCTCAGCAAGTCCGTGGGCCTCCGCAACCCGGGGTGCTCGAGGGGGCGAAGCCCCCTCGTCCAAGAGGAAGCTGGTGACAGCCCGGGCCTCGATGGCTGCTACTCCCCATGGCGCAGGACTACGGAGCCGATGGGTGCCGGCATGGCGCAGGACTACGAAGCCGGGGGCTCCGCCCCCCGGACCCCCGGTGCGTCTCCACCCCCCGGACCCCCGGTGCGTCAGATCCCCAGGATCGCCGGGTCGAGGTGGAGCGCACCCGCCCGGGCCTTCTCCTCGAGGACCTTCCGCACGGTGCCGTACTCCTCGCCCGGGCACGGGCAGCTTGTAGGACGCGCCGCCGCGCCGCGGCTGCAGCAGCAGCACGATCTGCGGCGTCTCCACGAACGCGATCCGCGCGACGTCCGTCCCAGCGGCAGGAAGCCGCGGTGCGCCCACACGCCGTCGCGGTAGAGGCCGAGGCGGATCCGCCGGGCGAGCGGCACCAGGCCGAGGAAGTAGACGGCCATCAGCGCGAGCCCGACGCACGTGGTGGACCGGCCGCTGCGCCCACGCGTTGACGGCGGCGGTGACGGCACCGAGGACGCCGAGCGCCGACCAGCCACGGCAGCTGCGCCGGCCGCGGCGCCGGCCAGGTGACGACGGCGGTCGGCGCCACCCGGCGGTAGCGCAGGTAGCCGGCGAGCCCGCGCGCGAGCTGGACCGCGAAGTAGAGGCCGAGCCCGAGCAGGCCCAGGCTGATGAGCTGCTGCTGGAAGGGAGGCAGCATGCGGCCGCTAGTCGGCCGCCAGCGCCCGCTCCACGTCCGCGATCAGGTCGACGGCGTCCTCGACGCCCATCGACAGGCGCACCATGCCCGGGGTCGATGCCGGCCTCGCGCAGCTTGTCCTCGGGCAGGCCGTAGTGCGAGGTGTGGACGGGCAGGCTGGCGAGCGACTCGACGCCGCCGAGGCTCGCCGCGCGGGCGACGAGGCGCAGCCGGTCGTAGAAGCGCTCGGCCGCGGGGAGGCCGCCGGCGAGCACGAGCGTCACGATCCCGCCGAAGGCGCTCATCTGGCGCCGCGCGACGTCGTGGCCGGGGTGGGAGGGCAGGCCCGGGTAGAGGACGCGGCGCACCGCCGGGTGGCCCTCGAGCCGCCGGGCGAGCGCGAGGGCGTTCGTCGCACTGCCGCTCGACGCGCAGGTGCAGCGTCTTCATCCCGCGCAGGACGAGGAAGGCCGCGTGCGGGTCGAGGCAGCCGCCGAGGATCTTCATCGTGGCCCGCGCCGCGTCGATCCGCTCGCGCGAGCCCGGCGAGCGCGCCGCCGATCAGGTCGCTGTGGCCGGCGAGGGCCTTGGTCAGGCTGTGCATCACGAGGTCGGCGCCGAGCGCGAGCGGCCGCTGGAGGAGCGGGCGTCGCGAAGGTGTTGTCGACGATCACCACGAGGCCGCGCGCGTGGGCCGCGGCGCACACCGCCGCGAGGTCCACGATCTCGAGCGTGGGGTTGGTCGGGCTCTCGACGATCAGCACGCGGCTGCGCTCGCCCGCCACACGGTCGACGCCGCGCGAGGTCCGCGGCGGCACGAAGCGCGCGCCGACTCCGAAGCGCGGCAGCGAGGTCGGTGAGGAGGCGCACGGTCCCGCCGTAGAGCGAGGCGCTCGCCGAGGACCTCGTCGCCCGCCACGCACGAGCGAGGCCACCGCGGTCGTCATCGCCGCCATGCCCGAGGAGAGGGCGAGCGCCGCCTCCGCGCCCTCGACGGCGGCGAGCGCCTCCTCGAGCTCGCGCACGGTGGGGTTCGCGTAGCGGGTGTAGAGGAAGAGCTCCTCGTCGCCCTCGAGGTAGCGGCGCATCTCGGCCGCGGAGCCGAACGCGAAGGTGGAGGTCTGGACGATCGGGGTCGCGAGCGGGCCCCGGGCGCGCCTCGTGCCGCCCGTGCACCGCCGTCGTCCCCGGCCCCCGCTCCTTCATCCCGTTCCCCCGTGAGGCCCCGAGCGGCCGGGCCTAGAGCCCGACCGGCTGCGTGTCGCGGTACTTGCCTTCCTCGCGCTGCGGGAGCGGCGCCTGTCCCACGACCGGCTCGACGAACTGCCGGTAGGCGTCGCGGAAGCCCAGCTCCAGCAGGTCGTCGGTCGTCTGCAGGACCTCGGTCGCGGGGTCGCGGGCGCCGTCGAGCTCCATCGGCCCGAGGGCCCGCCGGTCCGGGCGGATGACCCAGAGGTCGATCTCGCCGTAGACGTGGCCGGTCGCCGGGTCCTCCCAGGCACCGCGGCCGTTCTCCCCGCGGTGGCCGAGCGTGCCCACCATCCGGTTGACCCGCCAGACGTCGTCGATCTCGCCGGCCGCCTGGCGCTCGAGCGCGCGCACCGCCGCGTCGATCCGGGCGAGCGGGCCGCGCCGGCGGGCGAGCGGGGCCGCCGTCTCCGGAACGCCGGTCACCACGATGACCTGCTCCGCCCCGGCGGCGAGCGCCTCCGCGATCCCGCTGCCCGGGCACGAACGTGGCGTCGGTCAGGCGGTGCGTCTCGCCGGCGTGCACGGCGCCCTTCGGGAAGGACACGCGGCGCATCGGCATCGCCATCGGGCACAGGAGCCCGGTGGCCAGCGCGTCGAAGAAGAGCGCGTCGTGCCCCGGCACGCGCAGGTCCACCGCGTCCGCGAGGGGCCCCTCGGCGACCGGGCGGCGGCGCTCGCCGTCGTCGCGCAGGAGCAGGAACGCCAGGGCGTC
Organism: uncultured Acidobacteriota bacterium; assembly: GCA_963697835.1. Taxonomy (GTDB): domain Bacteria; phylum Acidobacteriota; class Vicinamibacteria; order Fen-336; family Fen-336; genus DATBSL01. Next base: position 1,078,807 of record CAVOPG010000008.1, read on the forward strand.
CCCGCGGTCGAGGTCGGCCGCGCGCAGGATGAGCTCGCGGAAGCCCGGCTCGCCGAGGTTCTCGGCGAGGAGGGCCACGTAGCGGCGCCCCAGCTCGGCGTCGCTCGGCGGCCCGCCCGAGAGCGCCGCGCCCCGCGCGATCTCCCAGAGGCCCCGCCGGAGCCGGGCGAGGCCGGGCTCGGCGTCGAGGAACGACTCGAAGGCCTCGGCGAAGCGGCGCCGGTCGCGGAGGTACACGACCGCCACCGCCACGATCGCGAGCATGGCGAGGGCGAAGACGGGCACGGCCTGCGCCGCGAGGTAGGGGCCGGTCAGCGCCTCGGGCGCCACCCACAGCAGGGAGAGCGCGCGCGACGCGACGCCCGGGCGACGACGCGGTCGGCGATCAGCAGCAGCGGGAAGAGGATGCCGAGCAGCAGGCCGAGGAGCACGGGGAGCGCGAAGATCGCGAACGACACGCCGAGCAGGCCGAGCGCGAGGCGGACGGTCGGCCGGAGCCGGTAGAAGGCAGCCCCAGCGCACGCCGTCCCAGAAGCCGTCCTTCCCGTAGAGCTTCGGGCCGCCCCCCACCGCGGCGTAGGCCGCGGCGACGGCCCCGATCCCGGAGCCGACCACGAGGTCGATCTTCACCCCGCTCTCGTCGAGGGCCCGCAGGACGCCCGCGTGGTAGGCGCCGGTCGAGCCGCTGCCGGTGAAGACGAGCGCGGTGCGCCGCTTCGGCGAGTAGTCCCTCACGCCTCCCCCTGGGTGGCCCCTACGTTACCACCCGGCGCGGGAGCGGCGAAGCGCGCGGGCAGGGCGGCGCGGACGCGCGGCGGCGAGCGCCGGCGGTCGTCGACGTCTCCGGCGAGGACGTAGGAGGCGCGGCCCCGGGGGCTGCGCAGCCAGGCCGCGAGCCAGGGCCAGTCGTCGGGGCCGCCCGCGCTCCGGCCAGTCGAGCCGGCCACCGCCGCCTCGAGCGTCCGCCGGCGACGACGGTCGACCGCCGCCGTCCTCGAGCACGCGCCCGCGCGCGCACCGGGTAGAGGCCGATCTCCCTTCGCCCCGCGTCGACGACCACGCGCCCGGGCGACGTCCACCGCCGACACGATCGCGGGCACCGCGGCAGGCGCCGCGTCCTCGCCGCCGGGACGGCCGAGCCACGCGGCGGCCCGCGCCGCGAGGGCGCGGTACTCCTCCTCGCTCACGCGGGCGAGGCACGGCGCCGCGCACGAGCGCACCTGCGCGTAGAGGCACCCGAGGCCGAGGGGCAGCGCAGGGTCGGGCTCGAACGCGTAGTCGCAGGGGCGCAGCGGGAAGAGGCGGTGCAGCGCGTCCCTCGCCTTCTCGGCCGCGCGGCGGTCGCGGAAGGGGCCGAAGAGCCCGGCCGGCCCTTCGTCCGCGCCGCGCACGTCACGCGCGGGAAGCGCCGGCGGGATCGAGGTGGAGGAAGGCCGGGGGCTTCAGGTCGCGGCGCGCCGCGAGGGGGACGAGCGGCGCCACGAGCCGCTCGTAGAGGAGCCGCTGCCGGAAGGGCGCGTCCGCCTCCGCCCAGCCGATCGCGGTGGCGATGCCCGGCGAGGTTCGTCTTCGGCCGCCGCCCGGGAGCGGCCGGCTTGCCCAGGCCGAGGTGCGACGCGGCCCACCGGCGCAGGTTCGACGCGGTGGCCAGCAGGAGGCTCGTTCCCCTCGGGGCCGAGGATCTGGCCGACGCCCGGGGCGGCGGGCACCCGCGCGACCGCCGCGGCGACGTCGCCGGCGAGCGGGACGAAGGCGAGCGCGGGAAGGCTCACGCGGGCGCCGACTCGTCCTTCACCTGGTCGTGGATGGTGACGAGCTTCGTGATCTCGTAGGTCTTCGTCCCCGCGGGCACGCGCACCTCGACCGAGTCGCCCTCCTCGTGGCCGAGGAGGCACTTCCCGATGGGCGACGAGGGCGAGATGCGGCCGATCGTGGGGTCCGAGTCCTCCGGCGACCACGATCTCGTAGACGATCTCGTCGCCCGTGTCCTCGTGCCTCACCGTGACGATCGAGCCGAGGCCGACCTTGTCGCGCGGGATGCGGTCGAGGTTGACCATGTTGAGGGCGGCCAGCCGCCGGTGGAGCTGCGCTATCCGCGCCTGGAGGAAGCTCTGCCGCTCCTTGGCCGCCTTGTACTCCGCGTTCTCGCGGAGGTCCCCGTGCTCGCGCGCCCTCAGGATCTCCTTGGGCAGGTGCACCTTGAGCTCGTAGTCGAGCTGCTGGATCTCGTCCTGAAGCCTCTTCTTGATATCGATCATGTGTCCTGGGAAGCTCCCGCCCCGGCCGAGGCGAAGTCCGGTGATACTATCACGGCTCCCCGCGCCGATGCCCCCCGACGTCACCCTGCGAAGCCGCGCGAACCCGCTCTACAAGCGGCTCCGCGCGCTCAAGGAGCGCGGCGAGCGGAGCGCGACCTGTGCCTGCTCGAGGGGCCCCAGCTCGTCCTCGAGGCGCTCGCCGCGGGGCTCGACCGTCGTGGAGGCCGCCGCCTCGCCGCGGGCCGAGGCCTCGCCCGCCGGAGCGGCCGCCCTCTCCGAGCTGCGCCAGCGCGAGGTGCCGGTTCGGCGGATGACGGCCGAGCTCCTCGCGTCGCTCTCGGAGACGGAGACGTCGCAGGGCCTGCTCGCCCTCGCCCGCCGCCCCTCCTTCGACGAGGAGGAGGTCTTCCGCGCGACGCCCCTCGTGCTCGTGGCGGACGGCGTGCAGAACCCCGGCAACCTCGGCGGCCTCCTGCGCACCGCCGAGGCCGCCGGGGCGACCGGGGCGATCCTCACCGCGGGCCTGCGCCGACCCCTTCTCCTGGAAGGCCCTGCGCGGCTCGATGGGCAGCGCCTTCCGCCTCCCCCACCTCCGCGGGCTGCCCGATCGAGGACGCGCTCGACGCGCTCGAGGCGCGCGGGCGTCGCCGTGCTCGCCGACGGCGAAAGACGGCGAGCGCCGCTACGACGAGGCCGACCTGCGCGGCCCGGTGGCGCTCGTGGTGGGCAGCGAGGGCGCCGGCCTGCCGGCCGCCGTGCGCGAGCGCGCCGCCGCCCGGCTGCGCATCCCGCTCGCCGGGCCGGTCGAGAGCCTCAACGTCGGCGTCGCGGCGGCGCTCGTGCTGTTCGAGGCGGCGCGGCAGCGCGGATTCGGCCGCGGCGGCGCGACGGGATAGGCGGCGCAGATGGGACGCCCGCGCGACGAGACGAGCGGCTCGCTCTTCCCCGACGCCGCCGCCGGCCGGCGGCCGCCGGACGGAGAGCCCCGCCCCGACGCGCCGCTCGCCGACCGCGTGCGGCCGCGCACGCTCGACGAGATCCTCGGCCAGGAGGAGGTGCTCGGCCCCGGCCGGCCGCTGCGCCGCGCGATCGAGCAGGACCAGCTCCGCTCGCTGATCCTCTGGGGGCCGCCGGGCTCGGGCAAGACGACCCTCGCCCTCGTGATCCGCCGGCTGACGAAGGCCCACTTCGAGGCGATGAGCGCGGTGCTCTCGGGGGTGAAGGAGGTGCGCGAGGTCCTGCGCGCGGCCGAGGAGCGCCGGCGCCGCGAGGGCCGCCGCACCATCGTCTTCATCGACGAGATCCACCGCTTCAACAAGGCGCAGCAGGACGCCCTCCTCGCCCACGTGGAGTCGGGCGACATCGTGCTCATCGGCGCCACGACCGAGAACCCGTCGTTCGAGGTGAACGCGGCGCTGCTCTCGCGCTCGCGGGTCGTGGTGCTGAAGCCGCTCGGCGGGGACGAGCTCGTCCTGGTGCTGCGCCAGGCCCTCGCGCGACGCGCGAGCGCGGCCTCGGGCCTGGCGGGCCGACGGTGGACGAGGACGCCCTCGCCTTCCTGGCCGGGGCCTCGGACGGCGACGCGCGCACGGCCCTGAACGTGCTCGAGCTCGCGGTCACCACCGCCCCGCCCGGGCGAGGACGGGCGCCGGCACGTCGACCTCGCCGCCATGCAGCAGGCCTTCGCCCGCAAGGCGCTCCTCTACGACAACGCCGGCGAGGAGCACTTCAACATCATCTCGGCGCTCCACAAGTCGATCCGCAACTCCGACGCCGACGCCGGGCTCTACTGGCTCGCCCGCATGCTCGAGGCCGGCGAGGACCCGCTCTACGTGGCCCGCCGCCTCGTGCGCTTCGCCTCCGAGGACGTCGGCCTGGCCGACCCCCAGGCCCTCGTCCTGGCGATGGCCGCGCAGCAGGCCGTCCACTTCATCGGCCTGCCCGAGGGCGCGCTGGCCCTCGCCGAGCTCGTCGTCTACCTCGCGGCCGCGCCGAAGAGCAACGCGCTCTACGTGGCCTACGGCGAGGCCGCGCGCGACGCGCTCGAGACGCGGGCCGAGCCGGTGCCGCTCTGGATCCGCAACGCCCCCACCGGCCTCATGAAGGACCTCGGCTACGGGAAGGGCTACCGCTACGCCCACGACGAGGCCGAGGGCGTCGCGGGGATGGAGTGCCTGCCCGAGGGGCTCGCCGGCCGCCGCTACTACCGGCCCACCGACCGCGGGCGGCGAGGCGGACGTCGCGGCGCGGCTCGAGGCCGCGCGGCTCATCCGCGAGCGGAAGAAGCGCGCCGCCGCCCCGAGGTTGAAGGTCTCGAGCGGGGCGGGGCGGGCGAGCAGGTACCCCTGCCCGTAGTCGAGGCCGAGCTCCACGCACGCCTGCTGCTCGCCCTCGCGCTCGATGCCCTCCGCGATGATCTGCGAGTCCATCTTGTCCGCGAAGGTCTTGAGGGCCCGGGCCATCTCGCGCTTGACGTGGCTCGGTCGATGTCGCGCACGAGCTGCATGTCGAACTTGAGGTAGCGCGGGTTGAGGTGCGCGATCTTCTCGAGCCCGGAGTAGCCGGCGCCGATGTCGTCGACCGCGATCGAGAAGCCGATCTGCGTGAAGTTCTGCAGCGCCTCCACGAACAGCGTGTAGTTCTCGATCGCGTACTCCTCGCTCACCTCGAGCACGATCCGCTCCGGGGACAGGCCCACCCCCTCGAGCAGGCGGATGAGGCTCGTCCCCTGGAAGTCCGGGTCGTACATCGAGGCGGGCACCACGTTGACGAAGAGGCGGTGCGGCGGGGGCAGGTCGCGCGCGGTCCGCAGCGCGCGCCGGCGGCAGTGGCGGTCGAGCTCGAAGACGAGGTCGGTGGTCTTCGCCGCCTCGAAGAGGTTGATCGGGCTGTGCTGCTGCGTGCCCGACCGGGCCGCGGGAGAGGGCCTCGAAGCCGAGGATGCCTCCCGTGCTGCAGGTCCACGATGGGCTGGAAGACGGTCGTGATCTGGTGGCCGAGCAGCACGTCCTGGAGCCGGCACCGGGTCTGGAAGTCGGCCTGCATCTTCTGGATGCGGACGCTCTCCCAGCGCCTCGCCCACGAGCCGCGCCACCACGCGCTCGGCCATGATCAGGGGGTTGTGGAAGACGACCGCGTAGCCGACCGTGACCTTCCGCCTGCCGCGGAGGTAGGGCGAGGTGAACCCGGCGAGCTTGCGGTTGAGCTGCTCGCCCACGCGCTGGCAGATCGCCTCGAGGTCGGCGATCCGCGGCCGGCCTTCCTCGTCGCCGCGGCGCGGCGAGAGGAAGAGCAGGAAGGCGTTGCCGCCGCGCTCGTTCAGGGCCAGGAGGTCGGACGGTGCGCACCTCCGCCCCCTGCAGCTCGCTCACGAGGCCGCTCACCATCGACAGCACCTGCTCGAAGGCCCGCGAGCCGTAGTCGTGCTCGACCTGGGCGAGCTCCGAGGCGTCGATCGAGCACGAGGCCGAGGTGGCCGTGCTCGCGCAGCTGCTCGGTCAGCTGGCTCAGCCGCTCGTGGTACGTCGGGATCTCGGAGTACAAGGCGCGCCTCTCCAACCGGTTGAGGGCGCACCGGTTGCGCCGGCATTATAGCCGCCGCCGGGCTCGCGCGGTCGCCGGGCGCGTCCACTGCGAGCGGCCAGCGCGCGCGAGGCCACCGCCAGCCGAGGGCGCCGAACGATCGCGCCCGTGGCCATCGTCCAGGCCACCCAGATCGTCGCCTGGGGCAGGAGGCCGATCCAGAGCCACCGCCGGAGCGGCGGCATGGCCGGGAAGCCGGGGGGCGGCACGTCGTAGTGGGTTCCCCAGCCTCTCCAGATGGCCACGGCCATCACGAGCGCGACCGGGACGCGGGCGGCGCACGCGTAGGCCAGGAGCAGCCGGCCGAGGGCCGGCCACGCCGCGAAGGCGACGAGCGGCCACGACGACGGAGACGACGGCCCACAGGACGAAGTTGGACCGTCCACGACGTCTTGAACAGCCGCCCGCGCGAGGGCGGCGACGAGCGGCCCGGCGACGAGCGCGGCGGCGGGCACGCCGAACGCGACGCGCCGGCGACGGGGACCGGACGCCCGCGCGCTGCGAGCCGCCAGCCGAAGTAGAAGCCGACGAGCGGGAGCGAGCCACGTGATGCCGAGCGGCGACAGCCCGCCGCCGGGGAGCCGGCTGAAGTACTGGGGCGACCAGCCCCGCAGCTCGCCGACGAGCCGCAGGAGCGTCACCGCGAGGGTCAGCAGCGCCGGCCAGAGGAGGAGCGGCAGGAGCGGCGGCTCCGGGACGACGGACGGCCGGTCGCGGCCGGCGGCGGCGGGCGCGGGGCGCCGGCGCGGGGCGGCGGGCAGCGGCCGGGCGCCCATCGGCGGGACGTCCGGCGCCGGGGTCCTTCCTCTCGATCGCCATCGGCGCGCTAGTCCGCCGAGGTCCTCGACCGGCGGGCAGGTGCAGAAGAGGTTGCGGTCGCCCCAGGTGTTGTCGATCCGCGCCACCGACGGCCAGAACTTCGCCTCCTTGCACCCACGGCGCCGGGAAGGCGCCCTGCTCGCGCGAGTACGGGCGGTCCCACTCCGCGGCCGTCACCGCCCGCGCCGTGTGGGGCGCGCGGCGCAGCGGGCTCTCCTCCGCCTCCACCCGGCCCTCCTCGACGTCCCGGATCTCCTGGCGGATCGCGATCATCGCGTCGCAGAAGCGGTCGAGCTCGGCCTTGGACTCGCTCTCCGTGGGCTCGACCATGAGCGTCCCCGCCACCGGCCACGACATCGTCGGCGCGTGGAAGCCGTAGTCCATGAGCCGCTTCGCGACGTCCTCGACCTCGATGCCGGCCTTCTTGAAGCCGCGCCCGTCGAGGATGAACTCGTGCGCCACGCGGCCCGAGGCGCCGGTGTAGACGATCGGGTAGTGGGCCTCGAGCCGCTTCGCCATGTAGTTCGCGTTGAGGATCGCGACCTCGGTGGCCTTCTTCAGGCCCGTCGGCCCCCATCGTGCGGATGTAGACCCAGCGTGATGCAGAGGATGCTCGCGCTGCCCCACGGCGCCGCCGCGACCGAGCCGTAGCTCTTCTCGCCGCCGGTCTTCACCACGGGGTGGCCGGGCAGGAACGGCGCGAGGTGCGCCGCGACCGCGATCGGGCCCATGCCCGGCCCGCCGCCGCCGTGCGGGATGCAGAACGTCTTGTGCAGGTTCAGGTGGCAGACGTCGGCCCCGATGTCGGCGGGGCGCGTCGAGGCCCACCTGCGCGTTCATGTTCGCGCCGTCCATGTAGACCTGGCCGCCGTTCTCGTGGACGACGCGGCAGATCTCGCGGATCGCCTCCTCGAAGACGCCGTGGGTCGAGGGGTAGGTGACCATGAGCGCGCCGAGAGCGGCCTTGTGCTGCTCCGCCTTGGCCCGCAGGTCGGCGACGTCGATGTTGCCGTGCGCGTCGCAGGCGACCGCCACCACGCGGAAGCCGGCCATGACCGCGCTCGCCGGGTTCGTGCCGTGCGCGGAGACGGGGATGAGGCAGACGTCGCGGTGGGCGTCGCCGCGGCTCAGGTGATACGCGCGGATCGTGAGCAGGCCCGCGTACTCGCCCTGCGCGCCGGAGTTCGGCTGGAGCGACACCGCGGCGAAGCCGGTGATCTCGGCGAGCCAGCCCTCGAGGTCGGCGAACATCTCGTGGTAGCCCGCGGGCCTGGTCGGCGGGCGCGAACGGGTGGAGCTTCGCCGAGCTCCGGCCAGGTGACCGGGACCATCTCGGAGGTCGCGTTGAGCTTCATCGTGCAGGAGCCGAGCGGGATCATCGAGTGCGCGAGCGAGAGGTCGCGCGCCTGCAGCCGCTGCAGGTAGCGCAGCATCTCGTGCTCGGCGTGGTACCGGTTGAAGACCGGGTGGGTGAGGAAGGCGTCCTTCCGGGCGTGCGGCGCGGGGACCGCCGCCTCGACCTCGTCGGCCAGCTGCTCGGGCGTGAAGGCCACCGCGCCCGCCGGCGAAGGCCTCGAGGAGGGCGACGAGGTCCTCGGGCAGGGTCGTCTCGTCGAGGGCGACGCCCGACCGAGCCGTCCTCGTACGCCCGCAGGTTGATCCCCGTTCGCCCGCGCCCGCTCCACGATCGCCCGGCCCTTCTCCGGGCGAGGTGCGCACGCGCAGCGTGTCGAAGAAGGGCGCCGTCGCCCGCGTCGAAGCCCAGCCGCCGCAGGCCCAGCTGCAGGACGCGGGCGAGCGCGTGCACGCGGCGGGCGATCGCCCGCAGGCCGTCCGGCCCGTGGTAGACGGCGTACATCGACGGCCATGATCGCGAGCAGCACCTGCGCGGTGCAGATGTTGCTCGTGGCCTTGTCGCGGCGGATGTGCTGCTCGCGGGTCTGGAGCGACAGGCGGTAGGCCGGCCGGCCCTCGGCGTCCTTCGAGACGCCGACGAGCCGTCCGGGCAGGTGCCGCTTGTGCTCGTCCTTCGTGGCGAAGAACGCGGCGTGCGGCCCGCCGTAGCCCATCGGCACGCCGAAGCGCTGCGCCGAGCCGAGCGCCACGTCCGCCCCGAGCTCGCCCGGCGAGCGCAGGAGGGTGAGGGCGAGGAGGTCGGTCGCCATCACGAGCAGGGCGCCCTGCGGCGTGGGCGCGCTCGGCGAGGCCCGCGAAGTCGCGGACGACGCCGTCCGTGGCCGGGTACTGCACGAGCACGCCGAAGAGCCGCTGGCCGGCGAAGTCGATCGTCCCGACCGGGCCCACGTGGACGCGGATGCCGAGGGGCTCCGCCTTCGTGCGCACGACCGCGATCGTCTGCGGGTGGCAGTCCTCGGCCACGAAGAAGCCGTCCGGGCCCGGCTTCGCGACCGCCCGGCAGAGCGTCATCGCCTCGCCGGCGGCCGTCGCCTCGTCGAGGAGCGACGCGTTGGCGAGCGGCAGGCCGGTGAGGTCGGCCACCATCGTCTGGAAGTTGAGCAGCGCCTCGAGCCGGCCCTGCGCGATCTCGGCCTGGTAGGGCGTGTACTGCGTGTACCAGCCCGGGTTCTCGAGGACGTTGCGCAGGATCGACGGCGGGCGTGTGGCAGTCGTGGTAGCCCATGCCGATGAAGGAGCGGCAGACGCGGTTCTTCGCCGCCTTCTGCCGGCAGCTCGGCGAGCGCCTCCTCCTCGCTCAGGGGCGCGGGCAGGGCGAGCGCGCGGCCGAGGCGGATGCCGGCCGGCACCGTCTCGGCCGACGAGGGCGTCGAGCGAGGCGACGCCGAGCGCCTTCAGCATCGCGGCGATCTCGGCCTCGCCGGGGCCGACGTGGCGGCGGACGAAGTCGGCGGGCGGGTCCAGGAGGGCGCGCGCCCCGGTGGGGTGCGGTCACGGAAGCGGAGGATCGGACACGGGCATCCTCGGTTCATGGAGACGGGCGGCGGGCAGACGGGCGGCGCGTGGCTTACTTGGCCTCGCTCGTCCACGAGGGCCTGGTAGGCGGCGGCGTCCATCAGCGCGCCGACGCCGGCCGGGTCGGCGATCTTCAGCACGATCATCCAGGCCTCGCCGTGCGGGTCCTTGTTGATCGCCTCGGGCTTGGCGACGAGGGCGGCGTTCACCTCGACGACCTCGCCGGCGACCGGCGAGTACAGCTCGGAGACCGCCTTGACCGACTCGACGGTCCCGAACTGCTCGCCCGCCTTCGAGGGAGCGGCCCGACCTCGGGCAGCTCCAGGAAGACGACGTCGCCGAGCTGCTTCTGCGCGTAGTCGGTGATCCCGACGCGGCCGCGGTCGCCCTCGACCTTGATCCACTCGTGGTCCTTCGAGTAGCGGAAGTCCTGGGGGTACATGGCGCCTCCTCGGATCGTCTAGCGCGGACGCTTGTAGAACGGTGTCGCCACGACCCGCGCCGCGGTGCGGCGGCCCCGGATCTCGACCGCGAGCTCCGTGCCCACGGCGGCGCGGGCCGCGGGCAGGTAGCAGAGGCCGATGCTCTTCTGCAGGAACGGGGCGTACGTGCCGGAGGTGACGGCGCCCTGGGCCTCGTCGCCGAGGAAGACCGGGTAGCCGTGGCGCGGGATCCCCCGCTCGGCCATCTCGAAGCCGACGAGCTTGCGCGGCGCGCCCTTCGCCTTCTGCTCGGCGAGCACGGCGCGGCCGTTGAAGTCGCCCTTGGCCTCGTCGAGCGAGACGATCCAGCCCAGGCCGGCCTCGATGAGCGTCGTCGTCTCGTCCATGTCGTTGCCGTACAGCATCATCCGCGCCTCGAGGCGCAGCGTGTCGCGCGCCCCGAGGCCGGCGGGCAGGAGGCCGTGGGGCTGGCCCGCCTCGACGAGGCGGCGCCAGAGGGCGGGCGCCGCGGTCGGGGGCGACGAAGATCTCGAAGCCGTCCTCGCCGGTGTAGCCGGTGCGGGCCACGATCGCCTCGGCCGCCGTTCACCTCGCCCTCGGCGAAGTGGTAGAAGGCCGATCCGGCGTCAGGTCGATCGGGGTGAGCCCCTGGAGGATGGCCTCGGCCTTCGGCCCCTGGAGGGCCAGCAGCGCGAACTGGTCGCTCAGGTCGTGGAGCCCGCAGCCCGACGGCTTCTGGGCGAGCAGCCAGCTCCAGTCCTTCTCGACGTTCGCGGCGTTCACGACCACGAGGTAGCGGCGCTCGGAGCGGCGGTAGACGATGATGTCGTCGACCGGGCAGCCCGGTCGGCATCGGCAGCGCCGAGTACTGCGCCTGCCCGTCCACGAGCTTCGCGACGTCGTTCGCGGTCGTGCGCTGCAGGAACGCGAGGGCGCCCTCGCCCTCGACCTCGAACTGGCCCATGTGGGAGACGTCGAAGAGGCCGGCGGCGGTGCGCACGGCGTTGTGCTCGGCGATCAGGCCCGAGTACTCGACGGGCATGTCCCACCCGCCGAAGGGCACCATCCTGGCCCCGCTCTCCCGGTGGACGGCGTTGAGGGGTGTTCGGCGGAGCTCGGACATCGGACGAGCAGGCACGCTATCACAGGGCCGCGAAAGCGGTCAACGATCGGCCACCGCCTTGATTCCGAAGGAGTTGTCGTCTAGCCTCGCGTGCGTGGCCACGGCCTATCTCGTCACCTGCTGGAACTGCCTCGGGGAGTTCGACGCCGTCGGCGCGGTCTGGTGCTCGGACGACCCCAAGAACCCGACGAAGCTGTGCCCGTTCTGCCTGCACTGCTTCTGCGACGCGAGCGCCGAGTACAAGCAGCAGTTCTGGCGGCACGCTCCCCCGCAGCTCGTCGACGAGCTGCAGACCCTCAGCAAGAGCCAGGACCGGCTGGGCGACATCCTCATCCGGATGAAGAAGATCACGACCCCGCAGCTGCTCGAGGCGCTCGTCGAGCAGCGGGAGACGGGGAGGAAGCTCGGCGAGATCCTCGTCACCCGGCGCTTCGTGGGCCGCGAGGACGTGGACGCGGCGCTGCGCTCGCAGGGCGTCACCCGGCTCAACGACACGAAGGGCGGCGGCGAGGCCGAGCGCCGTCTACTGGCAGCAGAGCAACCCCGACAGCGTGCTCGACTACCTGCTGGCCCTCGGCGCCCGCAAGCGCGCCTCCGACGTGAGCCTCGAGCCGCAGGCCGGAGCACGTGGCGGTGCGCTACCGGATCGACGGCTTCGCGTTCCGCGTGGACCCGGTGCCGAAGTCCTTCGAGGCGTCGCTCGAGCGGGCGCTCTTCGCGATGTTCAGCCTCGACCCGGCGAGGCGGGGGCGGCCGCAGACGGGCCGGACGACGGCGCGGCTCGGGGAGGACGACTTCGACCTCGTCGTCCAGACGGTGCCGGGGACGCAGGGCGTGAGCGCCACCATCAAGCTGGTCAACCGCGCGACCTTCATCAAGGACTTCGCGACCCTCGGCCTCGAGCTCGAGGACCGCGTCCGGCTGGTGGAGGAGATCCGCTCCGGCCTCGGCCTCATCCTCGTCACCTCGCCCGCCTACAACGGCGCGAACACCACCGTCGTACTCGATCATGAGCTTCCTCGCCCAGGGCCAGCGCGACGTGCTGTCGATCGAGTCGCCCGTCCAGCTGGACGATGGACGGGGTGCGGCAGGTCGAGGCGGACGACGGGCCCGCAGGGGCCGAAGATCGAGGAGACGCTGCGCGCGATGGTGGCGGTCCGGCCCGACGTGCTCATGCTGTCCGCCGATCCCCGACTACGGCACCGCGCGTGCTGGCGGCGCAGCTCGCCTCGAGCCTGCTCGTGGTCGGCGCAGGCGACGGCGGCGCAGCGCGGCTCGCGGGCTCGTGGCGCTGCGCGAGCTCGGCGTGCCCGCCGCAGCTGCTGGCGAGCTCGCTCGGGCTCGTCCTCGGCCAGCGCCTGGTGCGGACGATCTGCCGGATCTGCCAGGTGCCGGCGGAGGCGCCGGCGGCCCAGACCCTCGCCGCCCACGGCATCGACCGGGACGAGGCCCTGACGCTCGTCGTTCTTCAAGGGCAAGGGCTGCCCGACCTGCAACACGATCGGCTACCGCGGTCGCCGGGCCATCTTCGAGGCGATCCCCGCGAGCGCCGAGGTGCGCTCGGCACTCGAGCGCGGCCTCCCGGCGAAGGAGATCGAGGCGGCGGCGGTCGAGAGCGGCATGATCACGATCCGCGAGCGCGCCCTCGCGCTCGTCCGCGCAGGGCGTCACGACCTTCGACGAGTTCGCGCGGCTGCGGCTCTAGCCCGGATCCTTCACGAGGCCGCCCCGCCTACCGAGTGAATGATCCGATCTGGAGCCGTCGAAGAAGTACTGGCGGCTTGGGGAGCTGAGTGACACCATAGCGAGGAGACTTTGGGGCAGTCGAATGCGAGGGCGTCCAGCAGCAGCCAACGGACCGCGTTCCGACTGTTCATGAGGAAGGCAACGGCGGCCTCATGAACAGTCGGAGCATGACGCTGGAGCTGCTGGCCGGGTGCTACGCGGTCGCCCGGCTCGACGCCGCGGATCCGGTCCCGGCCTGGGCCGGCGGCGGCCTCGTTCGTCTCGGTGACCCGGACCGACGCCGAGCTCTCCGTCGTCTGCCCGCAGGGCGCGGTGCCCCCCGGGGTGCGGGCCGAGCCCGGCTGGCGCTGCCTGCGGGTCGCAGGGGCCGCTCGGCTTCGGGATGACCGGGGTGCTGGCCAGCCTGGCCGGGCCGCTCGCCTCGTCGGGCGTCAGCATCTTCGTGGTCTCGACCTACGACACCGACTACCTGATGGTGCAGGAGCGGGACCTCGACCGCGCGTGGACGCGCTCGAGCGCGCCGGCCACGCCGTGGCGCGCTGAGGGCGGCTACTCCGGCGCCTGGGCGACCGTCCCCTCGGGCGGGGCGAAGAGGACGAGCAGCAGCAGGTCGTCCGTGATCGAGTGGAAGCCGTGCTCCACGCGGGCGGCGACGGTGAAGAGGTAGCCCGGCTCCACCGCGAAGTCCTCGTCGCCCATGCGGAAGCGGCCGCGGCCCTCGAGGACGAGGTAGACCTCCTCCTCGCCGTGCGGCCGCTGGTCGCCCTCGGTGCCCCGGGCCACCCGGTAGAGGCCCGCGCTCAGCCCCCCCGTGCGCAGCGCCTCGACGTAGCGGCGGGGCGAGCGGCGGTGCGCCGCGGCGAGGCGGCCGAGGTCGACCGGCTTGCCCTCGCGCGCCCGCACCGCGGCGAGCATCCGCTCCACCACCTCCTCGGGCCCGAGCTTCGTGGTGTCGAGGGCGATCGCGTCCCAGGCGCGGGTGAGCGGCGACTCCGCGCGGTGGGTGTCGGTGTAGTCGCGCTCGCGGACCTCCTTCTCGACGGCGTCGAACGAGACGTCGCTGCCCGCCGCCCGCAGCTCCCCGAGCCGGCGCTGGGCGCGCTCGCCGGGGTTCGCGTCGAGGAAGAACTTCACCTCGGCGTCCGGGAAGACCGCGGTGCCGATGTCGCGCCCGTCGAGGACGACGCCGCCGTCCTTCCCCATCTCGCGCTGCCGCGCCACCATCTCGACCCGCACGCCGGGGTGCACCGACACGAGCGAGGAGGCCCGGCTGATCTCGCCGCGAGCGGATGTCGGCGGTGACGTCGTAGGCGTCGAGGAGCACGCGGCGGCCGCCCTCGGAGAGCTGGATGCTCGACGCGCGGCAGAGCGCGGCGAGCGCCTCCTCGGAGTCGAGCGAGACGCCGGCCCGGCTCGCCTTCAGGGCGAGCGCGCGGTACATGGCGCCGGTGTCGATGTAGGTGTAGCCGAGCTGCGCGGCCAGCGTGCGGCCGGCGGTCGACTTGCCGGCCCCGGAGGGGCCGTCGATCGCGACGACGAGTCCGTTGCTTCTCATGGCCTCTTCCCGGGGAGGACGGCGTCGAGGGCGGCGAGGAAGGCCGCGTTCTCCGGCGGCGTGCCGACGGAGACACGCAGCCAGCTCTGCATGTCGTAGGGATCGAGCGGGCGGACGATGACGCCGCGGGCGAGCAGGCGCGCGAAGACGTCCCGGCCCTCGGCGCCGGGTGTCGAAGGTGACGAAGTTGGCGAGGCTCGGCAGGACGCGGAACCCGCGCTCGCCGAGGGCGGCGGCGACGCGCGCCTTCTCGGCGCGGTTCATCTCCACGGAGCGGCGGACGTGCTCGACGTCGCCGAGCGCGGCGGTGGCCGCCGCCTGGGCCACCGAGTTCGTGCCGAAGGCCTCGCGGATCACGAGCAGCGGCCTCGAGCACCGCAGGCGCCGCGACCGCGTAGCCGGCGCGCAGCCCCCCGAGCCCGTACACCTTCGAGAAGGTGCGGGTCACGATCACCGGCGCCCCGCGGCGGACGAGGTCGATCGCCGTTCGGGTAGTCGGGGTCGTCGGCGTACTCGAAGTAGGCCTCGTCGAGGACGAGCAGGCACCCCGGCGGCAGCGCGGCCACGAGCGCCTCGACCTCCGCCCGCCGGTTCCAGGTGCCGGTGGGGTTGTTGGGGTTCGCGACGAAGACGAGGCGCGTCCGCGCGTCGATCGCCCGACGCCATCGCCGCGAGGTCGTGCGTCCAGTCGCGCATCGGGCACGAGCCGCGCCCCGCGGTTGTGGGCGGTCACGATCTGCCGGAAGCGGACGAAGGCGTGCTCGGAGATGACGGCGTTGTCGCCGGGGCCGAGGAAGGCGCGGGCGATCAGGTCGATGATCTCGACCGAGCCGTTGCCGGCGAGGACGTGGGACACCGGCACGCCGAGGTGCGCGCCGAGGGCCGCCCGCAGCTCCGTCGCCTGCGGGTCGGGGTAGCGGTTGACGCCGGCCACCGCGGCGCCGCCCGCCTCGACCGCCTTCGGCGACGGGCCGAGGGGGTTCTCGTTCGAGGCGAGCTTGATCACGTCGGCGAGGCCCAGCTCGCGCTGCACCTCGCCGATGGGCTTGCCCGGCTCGAACCGGTCGAGCCCCTCGAGGTGCGGGGGAAGGGCGAACCACGCCGGCTTCGTCGCGCTCACCGCCGACCTCCCCGGGAGGGCGGGCGCCCCGGCGGGCGCTGGCCGGCACTCCGGCGGGCTCCGCCGACGAGGCCACTCCGCGTCCCGTCGAACGACCTCGGCAACTCGGCAGGGCGCTCTCTTCGCCCTGGCTCCGCCGTGCGCGCCCCGGCCACGACCAGGCAGGGCCGCCTTCGCTTCGGCCGCCGCCGGGGCGGGCGGCGCGCCCGGCCGACCGGGCTCCCCTCCCCGCGGAGGAGCCCCGCCACCTCCTCGGGCGTGAGCGGGCGGAACTGCCCGGGCTCGAGACCCTTCGTCGTGACCGGGCCGAACGACACCCGGCGCAGCTTGGAGACCGGGTGCCCCACCGCCTCGAGCAGCCGCTTCACCTCGTGCTGCTTGCCCTCGTGCAGCGCCACCTCGACCCAGGCGTTGTTCTCGGCCTCGATCACGCGGACGCGGTCCACCGCCATGAGGTCGCCTTCCACGCGGACGCCCCGCTTCAGCCGCTCGAGCGTCTCGGCGTCGGGCACCCGGTGCACCTTGGCGTGGTAGACGCGCGGCACCTCGTAGCGCGGGTGCGACACGCGCTCCGCGAAGGCGCCGTCGTTGGTCAGGAGGATGAGCCCCTCGGTGGTCACGTCGAGCCGCCCCACCGGGAAGAGGCCCGGCCACCGGAGGCACGAGGCTCATGACGGTCGGCCGGCCCTCGGGGTCGTTGCGGGTGGTGACGACGCCGCGGGGCTTGTTGAGCACGAGGTAGACCGGGCCCTTCGGGGGCCTTGACGCGGACCCCGTCCACCCGCACGTCGTCGCTCTCGAGGTCGGCCTTCGTCCCCAGCTCGCGCACGGCCTCGCCGTTGACGCGTGACCCGGCCCTCCAGCATCAGCTGCTCGGCCCCGCGCCGCGAGGCGAAGCCGGCGCGCGCGAGGATCTTCTGGAGGCGCTCTTCCACGACGGGATCTTATCTTCTTCTGGCCGGCAACGCGTCCTTCCCTTACCCCTTCGTCCCATTCACGGGACTCCGGCGGTCCCCTTGCGGGCCCCCAGGTCCTGGCCGATGATCCCGTCACTGCATGATCAAGCCGGACGTCCTCGCATCCGAGCTCCCGCACGGGCCCTGGTCCTGTCGTGGAACCGACGTCTGGGACACGATCGACGCGGCCGTGAGCGGCGATGCGCCCGCGCTGCGGCGGCTGCTCGACCGCGACCCGAACCTGTGCCGGGCGGCGTACTGGTACACCCAGCCGATCCACTTCGCGGTGCGCGAAGGCCACGTCGAGGCGGTACGGGTCTTGCTCGATGCGGGTGCTTCTCCGGGAGCGACCGGCCTCAGCGGTGAAGACTTGGTCACCGTCGCCCGGGATCGCGGTCACGAGGCGGTTGTCCGGCTGCTCGAGGAGGAGCGCGCCCGCCGCCGCACCGTCCCGGCCGAGACCGGTGCCGACCACCCGATCCATGCGGCGGCGGCGGCCGGCGACGCCGCGCGCGTGAGCACCCTCCTCGACGCCGAGCCGGGGCTCGTCCACCTCGGCGACCGCGCCGGCGGCACGCCACTCCACCGGGCGGTGGCAGCGGCGGCGCGCGAGGTGGTCACCCTCCTGCTGGACCGGGGCGCCGACGTTCATGCGGTGCATGGCGAGGGCCCCGGCTCCGAGAGTGGCTACGCGGCGGCCGGCTTCCAGCCGATCGACCTCGCCCTGTGGACCGGCCCGTTCTGGGGCCTTCGCGGCGACTTCGAGACCGCCCGGCTGCTCCTCGGCCGCGGGGCCGGGTGCGACGTGGTCATTGCGGCCGCCATGGGCGACCTCCAGCGCGTCCTGGCACTGCTGCACGAGGATCGCGGGCGGATCCGCGCGGCGCGGCCGTGTGGCAAGCGCTCGCTCTCCTCCGCGGTGGAGTTCGCCCACCCGCCCGTCGTCCGTGCGCTGCTCGATCGGGGGGCCGACCCGAACTGGCCGGAAGGCAGAAACGCGCCGCGCGGAGTGGCGCTGCACGCGGCCGCGCGCGCCGGCGACCGCCCGACGGTGGAGCTTCTCCTCGCGCACGGCGCCGATCCCAACGGCTCCATCGACTCGGCGGGCAGCGCGACCTTCGCCGCCCGGACGCCCGAGCTTCGCGCGCTGCTGCTCGCTCACGGCGGCCGGCTCGACGCCTGCGACCTCGTCTGGCTGGGCGAGGACGACGAGGTCGTGCGCCGCGTGGCCGCCGACCGCCGGTCGGCGAATGCCGGCTGCGGCGGGGTGCTCGCGGCCGCGTGCACCCGGGGCAATCGAGACCTCGTGGTTCGGTTGCTGGAGGCGGGGGCGCGGGTCCCGCCCGTGCTGACCGAGTGCCGCTCCTACCTGCTGGAGCGACCCCGGTCTCCTCCGCCTGCTGCTGGCGAGCGGCATGGACCCCGACCTGCCCGACTGGCAACGGGCGACTCCCCTGCACGACCTCAGCGGCCGCGACGGCCGCGGCCGCCCCCGGCCGCACCGCACGGAGTGCGCCGCCATCCTGCTCGACGCCGGGGCGAGGATCTCGGCGAGGGACGAGGACTACCGCTCGACGCCCCTCGCGTGGGCGGCCCGCACCGACCTTCCGGACATGGTCGACCTCCTGCTGGCCCGCGGCGCGCCGACGAGCCTCCCGGACGACGAGCCGTGGGCGACACCGCTCGCGTGGGCGACCCGGCGGGGGCACGGCCGCATCGTGGAGATACTGCGCGGAGCCGGCGCGACGGACTGAGGACCTCAGTCCTCGGACGGCTCGGACGGCTCCGGGCTGCCGCCTTCGCGACCCCGCTCTCCGCCGGCGGCGGCTCGAAGAGCGGGATCTGTTCACCGTCGGGGTCGGAGAGCCCGACCGGCACGGGCAGCGGCGACTCGATCGCCCGCTTGAGGCCGGCCACGTCCACCTCCTCGCCGAGCACCTCGGCGAACTCCTCGATCTTCGGCAGCTCGTCGAGGTCCTTGCAGCCCGAAGTGGAGCAGGAACTGCTTCGTGGTGCCGTAGAGCATCGGCCGGCCCACGACCTCCTTGCGCCCGGTGATGCGGATGAGGCGCTTCTCGAGGAGCGTCTTGACGACGCCTCCCGACTTCACGCCGCGCAGCTCGATGATCTCGGGCAGGGTGACCGGCTGCTTGTAGGCGATGACGGCGAGCGTCTCGAGGGCCTGGATCGAGAGGCGCGTCGGGGTGCGGGGGTCGAGCAGCTCGCGGACCCAGTCGTTGTACTCGGGCCGCGTGGTGATCTGGCAGCCGCCGGCGATCTCGACGACCTGGAGCCCGCGCTCGTCGCGCGCGTAGTCCGCCTGCAGCTCCTCGAGCTGCCTCTGCCAGACCTCGCGCGGCACGCCCTGCAGGACCCGGCCGATCTCCTTCGGCGTGATGGGCTGCGGCGAGGCGAAGATGAGCGCCTCGAGCACGGCCCGCACCTGCGGCGGCGGGAGGACGCTCGCCTCCTCGGCCTCGGCCCGGGGAGCCGCCGCGTCCGCGGGCGTCCTCGACCCGGGGACCTCGCCGACGTCGTCGGGCTCGGAGACGGCCGGCCCGGGGACGTACGCCTCGAACGCGGATCCCCTGCCCTCCTCCGGGGGCGCTCTCGCCGGGCGCCCGGCCCTTCTCCTTCTCGTCGTCCTTCTCGTCCAAGCGTGCCCTCTCTTCCCTACGCGGGCGCCGGCGCGCCCTCGGCGGGCGGCCCCACGGGGCGGAAGACCCGGATCGGCCCGAACATCCCGCGCTGGTACACCCGCACCCGCTTGAGGCGGATGAGCTCCAGCAGGGCCAGGAACGTCACGATCATCTCGGCCTTCGTCTCGAGCGAGGCGAACAGCTCCAGGAACTCGAGCGACTCGCCCTCCCGGATCATGGCGAGGAGCTCGTCCATCCGCTGCTCGACGGGCGGCCCCTCGGCCTCGACCTCGTGGGCGATCAGCGTCTTGCGCCGGTCGAGCAGCTCCTTGAAGGCGGCGATGAGGTCGTAGAGGCCCGCCTCGAGCATCTCCTCGCCCGGCGTCGTCGAACCGCGGCAGCACGGTGTCCGGCCGCGTCCACTGCGCGGCGCGGATCTGCGCCTGCTGGTGCAGGACCCCCGCCGCCTCCTTGTAGCGCTGGAACTCGAGCAGCCGGCGCACCAGCTCCTCGCGCGGGTCCACGTACTCCTCGTCGCCCTCGGCCTCGGTGGGCTCGATCGGCACCAGCATCTTCGACTTGATGTGGATGAGCGTCGCCGCCATCACCATGAACTCGCCGGCCACGTCGAGGTTCAGCTCCTGCATCAGGTCCAGGTACTCCATGTACTGGCGCGTGATGGGGGCGATCGGGATGTCGTGGACGTCGATCTTCTCGCGCTTGATGAGGTAGAGCAGGAGGTCGAGCGGGCCCTCGAAGAGCGGCAGCAGGATCCTCGGCGCGTCGTCGGGCAGGACCGACTCCATGCCCTCGGGCACGGTGACCGCCCGCGGGCGCCGCCGGCGGGCGGCCCGGCGATCGGCGCGGCCGCGTCCTTCGCCTCGTCGTTCTCGTCGCTCACGGTCCCGGGTAGCGGATCTTCATGGCGCCGCGCACGTCCTCCATGGTGGCCTCGGCCACCTCGCGGGCCTTCTTCGAGCCCTCGACGCAGGATGTCCCACACCGTGTCGGGGCGCTTCGCGAACTCCGGGCGCCGGGCGTGGACGCCCGCCAGGCGCTCGAGCATGTGCTCGGCCAGCTTCGCCTTGCAGTCGAGGCAGCCGATCCCGGCCGTGCGGCAGCCCGCGGCCGCCCACTCCCGCGTCGTCGGCCGGCGAGAAGGCCCGGTGCAGGTCGAACACCGGGCAGACGTCGGGGTCGCCGGGGTCGGTGCGCCGCTTGCGCGCGGGGTCGGTGACCATGGGCCGCAGCTTCTGCCTCACCGTCTCCGGGTCGTCCTTGAGGTAGATCGCGTTGCCGTACGACTTCGACATCTTGCGGCCGTCGGTGCCGGGGATGCGCTTCGCCTCGGTCAGCAGCGTCTGCGGCTCCGGGAAGACGTCGCCGTAGAGGTTGTTGAAGCGCCGCACGATCTCGCGCGCGATCTCGATGTGCGGGCGCCTGGTCCTCGCCCACCGGCACCGCGTCGGCCTTGTAGACGATGATGTCGGCGGTCTGCAGCAGCGGGTAGCCGAGGAAGCCGTAGGTCGAGAGGTCCTTCCCCTCGAGGTTCTGCTGCTGCTCCTTGTAGGTCGGCACGCGCTCGAGCCACGGCACCGGCACGATCATCGAGAGCAGCAGGTGCAGCTCGGCGTGCTGCGGGACCAGGCTCTGGATGAAGAGCGTCGAGCGGGCGGGGTCGAGCCCGGCGGCCAGCCAGTCGGTCGCGACCTCGATCACGTTCTCGCGGATGGCCGAGGGGTCGGCGTAGTCGGTGGTGAGCGAGTGCCAGTCCACGATCGAGAAGAAGCACTCGTAGCGGTCCTGCAGGGCGACCCAGTTGTCGAGGGCCCCCATGTAGTTGCCGAGGTGGAGGGCGCCGGTCGGGCGCATGCCGGAGAGGATGCGGGGTCGGGACATGGTTGCCTAGCGCACCAGCGAGTAGAGAGGAGTCCCATAGACGAACGTCGAGGACCGGGGAGAGGACCTTGAAGAGGGCCCCGCTCATGACCAGGGCGAGCAGGATGAACCGCTCCGTACGGGCGCGACGATCGCGCATCGTAGCGGTGGCCCATGCCGTCGCGGGAGCGCCCACTCGACGACGCGCGAGCCGTCGAGCGGCGGCAGCGGGCACGAGGTTGAAGAGGGCCAGCAGGACGTTGATCTGGATGCCGAGTGTTCAGGAGCTGGCATGAGCGGCTGCTCTCCGCAGGGGCCCCGGGAGCACGCGGGCCGCGACGAAGAGCCCGGCGGTGAAGAGGAGCGCGAGCAGGAGGTTCGAGAGCGGCCCCGCGCCCGCCACGAGCATCTGGCCCCGGCGCGAGGTCGCTTGAAGTCGACTGGGCATCGACCGGGGTGGGCTTGGCCCAGCCCAGGAGGGGCACCCCGCGTGAAGATCATCAGGAGCGGGCATCACGACCGTCCCGATCAGGTCGATGTGGACCAGCGGGTTGAGGCTGATCCGGCCCGAGGGACTGCGCCGTGGCGTCGCCCTGCTGCAGCGCCGTCCAGGCGTGGGCCGACTCGTGGACGGACAGGCAGAAGAGCAGCACCACGTACTACATCAGGCCGACGGCGATGCGTATGGGCGCTCAGGACGGGCTCCTCCGGTCGGACGAAACTGTCATGCTAGCACGCGCCCGGAGCGGCGTAGAATCGGCCCCGTGCCCGCCCCTCCGTCGCCCGCCCAGATCGCCGCCGCCCTCGAGAAGCGCGTCGTCGGCCAGAAGGAGGCGGTGCGCGAGATGGCGGTCGCGCTCGCGAAGAAGCTCGCCCGCCTCAAGGTCGGCAACATCCTGCTCATCGGCTCCTCCGGCTCCGGCAAGACGACCCTCATGCGCGCGGTCGAGGACCTGCTGGCCGCGAACCCCGCCCTCGCCCTGCGCTCGACCGTGGTCCGCATCCACGCGAACGTGCTCGGCGAGGAGGCCGAGCAGGGCCACCCCGGCGAGAAGCTCCTGCGCCGGCTCATGGAGCGGGCGCGCGAGCAGCTCGGGGAGAACGCGCCCGTCGAGCGCCTGATCGAGCAGGCGACCCACGGCCTCGTCTTCGTGGACGAGGTGGACAAGATCCGCAGCCAGGTCGGCGGCCAGCCCAACGTGGCCGGCATCCGCGCCCAGGAGGCGCTCCTCACCCTGATCGAGAACGAGTCGGTGCCGTTCACGCTGCCCGAGTGGGCCGGGGGGGCGACGGTGAACGTCGACTCGAGCGCGCTGCTCTTCGTCTGCGCCGGCGCCTTCGAGGGCCTCTACGACGCCGTCTACTACCGCGTGACGGCCGGCAAGGACCAGGGGGCGCTGAAGCCGGTGACCGTGGTCGACGAGAGCGGCCGCGCGCGGGAGGAGCTGCAGTTCTCGCTGCGCGACTGGCTCAAGACGGAGGACCTCTTCGAGTACGGGGTGAGCCCGCAGTTCCTCTCGCGCTTCGACGCGGTCGTGCTCCTCGAGGCGCTCGGCGAGGAGGCCCTCGCGAAGATCTTCTCGGAGGGAGCCGACTCGGGCCTGCGGCAGTCCCAGGCCTACTTCTCGAGCTTCGGCTGCCGGCTCGAGGTCACCGCGGAGGCGGCCCAGCGCATCGTCCGCGAGGCGGCGCGCCAGCCCCGCCTCGGCGCCCGCGCGCTGAAGGAGGTCTTCCGCCGCATCGTGGGCCCGCTGGAGTTCGACCCCCACGCCGCGCGCGGGCCCGAACGGCGTCGTCCGCATCGACCTCGAGCGGGTGAAGGAGGCCCTCGCCCGCGACCAGCGCGGCGGCTCGGCCTCGACCACGTCCGGCTGGGACCAGAGCTTCAGCGGGTGACCGGGCACCGCTGCCCTGGGTGCAAGGTCCAGGTAACGGTCATCCGTGGGCATGGTGATTGCCCTGTGGATTCGCATCCACATCGGAATAGCGATAGAGTGATGGCATGAGAACGGTCCAGATGACCCTCGACGAGCATCTCGTACAGCAGGTCGATCGGGCTGCCCGCAAGCTCAGAAAGTCCCGGTCCGCGTTCGCCCGGGACGCCCTGCGGGACGCTCTCTCTCGTCTTTCGGCGCTAGAGAAGGAAAGGCGACACCGCCAGGGTTACGAGACCAGCCCGGTCTTGCCGGGTGAATTCGACGATTGGACGCAGGAGCAGGTGTGGCCCGATTGAGGCGGGGCGAGGTGCGGTGGTACAGGTTCCCGCGGCCGGACAAGAATCGCCCGGTCGTGATCCTCACCCGCGACTCGGTCCTCGAGTACCTGGGCGAGGCGACTGTCGCCCCGATCACGCGGACGGTGCGCGGCATCCCCTCCGAGGTCGTCCTCGGGCCGGAGGATGGGCTGCCTGAGCCGTGCGCCGTGAACCTCGACCATGTCCAGACGGTCGCCCGGAGCCGCCTCGGCAACCTTGTGACCACCCTGGCCGGGCGGCGCATGGTCCAGATCCGAGAAGCCCTGCTCTTCGCGCTGGGCTTCCAGTAGCCCGGTGATCGATAGGCGCAAGGGCTGGCATTCGCTGACGGCTACCTGCTACCCCCCCCCTCGAAGTGCGCGCGCAGGCGCGCTGCCATGGCCTTGCCGACGACCGCCGCCAGCTCGGCCTCGGTCGCGCCGCGGACGCCGCGGACCGAGCCGAAGACCGAGAGCAGCTTCCGGCGCTTGGCGGGTCCGATCCCCGGGACGTCGTCCAGCTCCGACCGGAGCGTCCGGCTCGACCGGGCCTGCCGGTGGAAGCCGATCGCGAAGCGGTGGGCCTCGTCGCGCACCCGCTGCACGAGCTGCAGCACCGGCGAGGAGCGAGGCAGCGCGATGGGCTCGTCCCGGCCGCGCACGAAGATGAGCTCCTCGCGCTTGGCGAGCGACGCGACCGGCTGGTCGCCGAGGCCCAGCTCCTCGAGCGCCTCGACCGCGGCCCCGAGCTGCCCCTTGCCCCCGTCGATCAGCACCAGGTCCGGCAGGTCCTTGCCTTCCTCGAGCAGCCGCTTGTAGCGCCGCCCCACGACCTCGCGCATCGAGGCGAAGTCGTCGGGCGCCCCCGACACGCTCTTGACCCGGAACTTGCGGTAGTCGGCCTTCTTCGGCAGGCCCGCCTCGAACGCCACCATCGAGGCCACGATGTCGGATCCCTGGATGTTCGATATGTCGAAGCACTCGATCCGGTTGGGCTCGACCTCGAGGTCGAGGAGGTCCCGCAGCGCGCGCAGGATCTCCTGCGACTGCTTCCGCGGGTGCTTCCACTCCAGCTCGAAGGCCAGCTGCGCGTTGCGGACGACGAGGTCGAGGAGCCGCACCTTCTCTCCCCGTTGCGGCACGTGGACGCGGACGGCCGTCCCCCTCCGGGCGGTGAGCCACTGCTCGAGCAGGTCGCGGTCCGGGATCTCGCCCGGGACGAGGACCTCGCGGGGCACGTAGCGACCCGTGGCGTAGAACTGCTGGAGCGTCGAGGCCAGCACCGACTCGGGCTCGGTGAGGCGGTCGAGGAGGAACCCCTCGCGGGCCACCACCTTCCCGTCGCGGACGCTGAAGACCTGAACGGCGGCCCGCTCGCCTTCGACGTGGGCGGCGAACAGGTCCCGCTCCTCGATGTCGGTGGTGGTGATCTTCTGCGGGGCCTCCATCCGCAGCAGCGCCCGCACCTGGTCGCGCAGGGAGGCCGCCTCTTCGAACCGCTCCCCTCCCGCCGCCGCCTCCATCTGACCGCGGAGGCGCTTCACCACCTCCTCGGTGCGTCCCTCCAGGAAGAGCCGCGCGTCCTCGCACGAGCGCCGGTAGCGGTCGAGCGAGCAGATCTCCGCCACGCAGGGCGCCACGCACCTCTTGATCTGGTACTGCAGGCACGGGCGGGGGCGCCTGCCGTCGAGCGCTTCCTTGCAGGAGCGGATGCCGAAGAGCTTCCGGACGAGGCCGGCCGTCTTCCTCCCCAGGCTCGCCGGGATGTAGGGCCCTCCGTACGCGTTTCCGTCCTCGGAGGGGCGTCGCACGACGTAGAGGCGCGGGTACTCCTCGGCGAGGGTGAGCTTGAGGTAGGGGTGGTTCTTGTCGTCGCGCAGGCGCAGGTTGTAGGGCGGCTTGTGGCGCTTGATGAGGTTGTTCTCGAGGGCGAGCGCCTCCATCTCGCTGTCGGTGACGACGAGGTCGAGATCGGCGATCTCCTCGACCAACCGGGTCTTGTGGAGCTCGGTGGGACGCGACGCCTGGAAGTACGACCGGACGCGGTCGCGCAGGACGCGAGCCTTGCCGACGTAGAGGATCGCCCCGTCCGCGCCCTTGAAGAGGTAGACCCCCGGCCGATTCGGGAGCTGCTCGAGCTTCTCGCCGAGCGCCATCCGGCTATCCCTGGGGGTAGCGGCGCAGCGCGACGATGGTCAGCAGGGGCGGGACGCCGAGGGCCACGCCGTGCAGCACGGCGTGGCGCCAGTCGCGGAGCGCCGAGAGGGCGACGATGACGATGGCGACGGCGAGCAGCAGCGTGTTGGCGAAGAGGGCGATCCGCCGGAGACGCCGGACGAAGCTCCCGCCGATGGGGCCTCGCCTGGAGACGGTCAGGGCGGCGGAGTTGACGATGGCCACGGCCGCCACCCCGCCCGCCGACCAGAGGTCGTGGCGGTCGCGGGGGTGCCCCTGGAAGTACACGCCGGCTCCCAGGAGGACGAGGTTCAGGAGCACGGCGAGGAGGCGGAGCCGCCGGCGCGCGCGAGTGCGAGCCGTCAAGGGCGGGATCTCGCCGTTTCCTGCTGCGCTCGTCTCGCCCTGCATTGGTCCCTGAGTATACGGCCGAGCATCCGCCCGATTCGACCAACGCGAACGAGGCGGCGCTCTCGCTAGACCGGAGGGCCGAGACCGGATGGCTCATCGAGACTATTCCCGTCCACCCGCCGGAGGCGGAGACTCGACGGTGGGGAAAGCCCCAAGTGAAACACACTCCCTTTCCCCTTCCGTCCCGCGTCCGACGAGCGGACCCCGCCGCTGGTCTCGCCGCCCATCCCCCGGGCGAGATGACTTCTGTCGGGCGCGGGACGGCTCTTCTCCACTCGTGAGGTGGACGTTCACCCGACCGCCCCGGGCGGCACTTTCCTGGCCGAGGTAGTGCGGCTGAAGGGGGCCTGACCGGGGGATAATCGTCCCGCGATGCGCACGCTGGTGCTGGGCCTCGGCAACCCTCTCCTCGGCGACGACGCCGTGGGCCTGAAGGTGGCCGCCCTCGTGCGCGAGCGCCTGGACGGCGCTGCCGGCGTGGACGTCGAGGAGGAGGAGGCGGGCGGCCTCCGGCTGATGGAGCGGATGACCGGCTACGACCGCGCCGTCCTCGTGGACGCGGCGGTCACCGGCGGGACGCCGGGAGAGGTCCGCCGCCTGACTCCCGACGACCTGCCCACCCAGCGGACCGCCGTCGCGCACGGCATCGACCTGCCCGGCGCGCTGGCCCTCGGCCGGCAGCTCGGCTACCCCATGCCGTCCGAGGTGCGCATCGTCGCGATCGAGGCCGAGAGCGTCCTGGAGTTCCGACACGAGATGACGCCCGCCGTCGCCGCGGCCGTGGAAGAGGCGGTGGCGGCGGTGCTCGAGGAGGTGGCGGCCGCGCCGCCAAAGGAGGGTCCATGATCTCCCCCGAGCTGATCAGCCGGCGCCTCCGCGACACCCAGGTCCAGCGGCTGAGCCTCACCGCCCGTCAGCACTCCTGGAACGGCTGAAGCCGACCGGCGCGAAGCCGCTACCGTCAGGGCTTCGCCAGCGCCTCCTCGCCGACCGCCACCGACACGTAGGCGCCGAGCCAGATCATGTGCTCGGTGATGGCGAGCTTGCCGACCTTGATCCCCAGCGCGACCGGCTGCCCGCGGACCTGCATCGTGGGCTCGATGCCGACCGGCACCGCCATCGGCTTGATCTTCTCGGTGGGCAGGCGGACGTTGAAGCCCTTGTCGATGATCTTCTTCACGAGGCCGAGGACGTCCACCTTGTCCACGGCGAAGCCGCAGACCCCTTGCTTCTCGTCGAGGATCTTCTGCACTGCTCCCCACGACTCCGCCGACGGGTTCACCTTGAGGTTGACCTTGATGAGCGGGAAGCGGGGCTCGGCGAGGATCTCCTTCGCGGTGGCGGTGAGGACGAGGCCGCCGGCCACCGGGTAGCGGTCGGGCCGGACGCTGCCCGAGACGTCCTGGGTGATCTCCACGTCGCCGCAGACCGCGCCGCTGACGTTCCTTCCGTCCCACTTGAAGTTGATGGTGGCGTTCCCCGTGCCCGAGGCCACGGTCACGGGCAGCGCCACGCGAGACCTTGTTGCCTCCGAACGTCACGTCGGGCTTTCCGGTCTTCAGCCGGCCGGCCACGCGGTGGATCGTCGACGTTCAGGTCGTACCGGCCGATGGTGACGATCTTCTTGACCGTCCCGCTCTTCTTGACCTTGAGGTTCTTGAGCTCGAGGGTCACCTGGTCCACGAAGCCCGCGACCACCCGCTGGATCAGGTCGCGCGCGAGCGTCGTCGGCACCCCGACCCGCACCGGCGTCTCCGGCATCCCCTCGAGCCGCGGATCGTTGACCATCAGCTCGTCGACCCGGACCCGCAGGGCTTCGCGCTCCTTCTCGAGCGCTTCGATCTCGGACCGCAGCTTCTCGGGGGTGACGCGGTCCTTCCGCCCGCAGGCGGAGACGAGGAGGGCGAGGACGATCGTCGCGAGAACGGCCGCATGTACTTTCCGGGCCGCGCACGGTCACTGCACTCCTCGCCTCGGAGGCCGGTCGGCGCTCGCGTCGCCGACCGGCGGCGCGTCGGCCGTCTTCACGAGGTCGCCGGGCTGGAAGTGCACGGAGATCCACAGCCGGCCCTGCCCCGCCAGCACCTGCGAGACCGCCACCTGGAGGGGCATCCTGGCCCCGTCGATGCGGACGGGCCCGCGCGTCACGGCGGGAAGGTCGATGCTCTGCTGCACCTTGACCGGGATCTGGATCGGGAGGCAGCCGGTCCTTGATCTCGAGGCGGATCATGCGTGCGAGCTCGTCCAGGGTCGACCCGCTCAGGATCGACTCGATCCCCGCCGCCTTCTCGATCCTGATGTGATCGACCGCGATCTTCGCCCTGAGCGTCGACGAGGCCCGATCCACCTCGATCCCCTCGAGAGCGCCCGATACGGCGACGGCCGCCTCGAGGTTCGGCCTCTCCTTCACGTTGAGCGCCCCGCGCAGCCTCACGACCGGGCTGCCGCGGAAGTGGACCTCGGCCTCCTTCAGGGTCAGGTGGAACCGGTCGACGTCCATGTCGAACGGGAGCTGCGCCGTGATCAGGTCGCGCACGAGCGTGTCGTCGATGGCGATCGCGACGTCGTCGAGCGGAAGCACCGCCTCGCCGCGCTCGAGTCTCGCCACGGTCTCGCGCAGCCCGGAGACCTCGCGCTCCAGCACGACCCTCTGCGCGCGCAGGTCCCCCCCGCCCGCGAACTCGCGACCGCAGGCGGCGGCGGCGAGCGCCAGGACGGGCACGACTGCTCGCCGGAGAGCCGAGGCTGTCATGGCTTGCCTCCTCAATGGCGCTCCATTCTACAGGCCAGCGAAGGCACCGCGGCTGTCGGAGTGCTACCCTTGCCGCTCGGGCTCGGAGCCCCGGGCCTCGTCTTCCACGGAGCAGAGCTGACCATGTACGCCAAGACCCGTCGATCGTCCCCGTGGGCGCGGATCGCCCCCTTCGCCCTCGTGCTGCCGTTCCTCGCTTGGGGCTGCCAGGGCGGCTCGCAGCCGGCCACGTCCGCCAGCCCCGCCGCCGCCGCCGTAGCCCAGTCGACGCCGGCCTCCGAGGAACCTCTCGAGCCAGCCCCGGAGGCGACCCCGCTCCCCGCGGGCCTCGCGCCCTTCGTCGAGCCGTTCAAGGGAGACCTCGACGGCATGGTCAAGCGGCGGGTCATCCGCGTCCTGACCGTCCAGAACCCCATCCTCTACTTCGTGGACCGCGGGCGCGAGGTCGGGATGACCTACGAGTGGATCAAGGCGTTCGAGACGGAGCTCAACCGGAAGCTGGGCAACAAGGTCGTGACGGTCTACGTGATCGTCATCCCGGTCGCGCGCGACCAGCTCATCCCGCGCCTCGTCGCCGGCCAGGGCGACATCGCCGCCGCCCAGCTCACGATCACGCCCGAGAGGAAGAAGCAGGTGGACTTCTCCGAGCCCGCCGCGACCGGCGTCCGGGAGGTCCTGGTCACGGGGCCCGACACGCCTCCGGTCGCCAGCCTGGACGAGCTGTCGGGCCGGGAGGTGTACGTCCGGCGCTCGAGCAGCTACGCCGAGCACATCGCGGTCCTGAACAAGCGTCTCGGCGCCGCCGGCAAGCCGCCGCTCAGGATCACCCCCGCCCCGGAGACGCTCGAGGACGGCGACATCCTCGAGATGGTGAGCGCGGGCCTCGCGCCGGCCACGGTGGTGGACGATTTCATGGCCGACCTCTACACACAGGTCTTCCCCAACCTGCGCAAGAACTCCGACATCGCGAGCCCCCCCGGCGACATCGCCTGGGCGTTCCGCAAGAACAGCCCGAAGCTGGCGGCGGCCGTGAACGCCTTCGTCCGGACGCACAAGCAGGGCTCGCTCGCCGGCAACGTGCTCATCAACAAGTACCTGAAGACGACGAAGTGGGTGAAGAACGCGCGCAGCGACGAGGACCGCAAGCGCTTTTCTTCGATGGTCGACCTCTTCCGGAAGTACAGCGACAAGTACCGCCTCGACTTCCTGCTCATGGCCGCCCAGGGCTACCAGGAGTCCGAGCTCGACCAGACGAAGCGCAGCCATGTGGGCGCGATCGGCGTGATGCAGGTCATGCCGGCGACCGCCCGGGACAAGGCGGTCAACATCCCGGATATCGAGAAGCTGGAGAGCAACATCCACGCGGGGATCAAGTACAACCGCTGGGTGATGGACAACTTCTACAACGAGCCCGGCATCACGCCCCTCAACAAGGAGCTCTTCGCCTTCGCGTCCTACAACGCCGGCCCGGGCAAGGTGGCGAGCCTGCGCAAGGAGGCCGCGGCCCAGGGACTCGATCGCGAACAAGTGGTTCAACAACGTGGAGCTCGTCGCGGCGAAGCGCATCGGGCGGGAGACCGTCACCTACGTCAGCAACATCTACAAGTACTACCTGGCGTACCAGATGATGGTCCAGGGGGAGAAGACGCGCCGCGAGGCGAAGGCCGCCGCCGCGAAAGGGTAGGAGTCCTCACATGAGAGCCGATCACGGCGCTCTCCTCGTCCTGGGGGCGGCGGCCCTGCTCCTGGCCGCGCCCGCCCGTGCCCAGGAGAAGCTGTGCCCCTGCCCACCGCCTTCGCCTCCTCCGCCCGCCTGGCAGGGCTCTTTCGGCGGCGGCCTCTCGATGACCGGCGGAAACACCGAGACGAACAGCTACAACCTCGACTTCGCCCTCACCCACGATCCGAAGACGAAGAGCGTCTTCAAGGCCGACGGCTCCTACCTGCGCAGCGATGCGGACGGCGAATCCACGGTCGACCGCACGGGTCTGGGCGCGCGCGTGGACGGAGGCATCGGCCTCGCCTTCGAGAAGCTGACCGGCTTCGACGCGACGACATCCGGGACGGTCAACGCCGGGGAGAGCCTGCGGTGGAAGCTCAGCCAGAGCGCGTCCTTCGTGCACACGGCCCGCGCCCTCTGGAAGATGGACGACTTCGGCGACACTTACTACCACTTCGACGTCGGGATCCTCGCCTCGCTCACGAGCCGCTTCGACATGAAGGTCAGCTTCGCGGACGAGTACAAGAGCAAGCCCCCGGCGGACAAGAAGAAGAACGACACCGCCGTCCCCGCAACGATCGTCTTGAAGATCTGAGATCTCGAACCCCTGTCCGATCCATGAAGGCCGTCCTCCGCGAGCCGCTCGTCCATTTCCTGGCCCTGGGAGCGATGCTCCGTGCGGGCGCCCCCGCGGGTGTGCGTTCGGCCCTGTCAAGAACCGGCCTGATGCATATGCATCAGGCCGGCGACGGCCTCCAGCACTACACGAACTTGGCGACGACCAACGTCACGTCGTCCCGGGGCGGCGCGGCGCCCAGGAACGCGCTCGCCGACGCCACGATCGCGTCGCGGATGTCGTCCGGGCCACCCGCTCCCGCCGTCGTCAGCAGCTCGCACAACCGGCTCTCGCCGTACTCCTCGCCGGCAGGGCTGGTCGCCTCGATCAGTCCGTCGGAGTACAGGACGAGCACGTCTCCCGCGCGGACTTCGCACCGGGCCTGCTCGTAACGCGCCGCGGGGAGGATCCCGAGCACCGGGCCGCCGGCGTCGAGATGCGCGATCTCGGGTCCGTGGCCCCGGTCGCCGACCAGGAGGGGCGCGCAGTGTCCCGCGTTCACGTAGCACAGCCGGCGCGTGAGCGGCTCGTAGTAGCACCAGAACATGCTCGCGTAACGCGAGCCGGAGGCGTTCTCGCACAGCAGGAGATTCAGCCGCCCGGACTCGCGCTCGTGCGCGGACGCGGATTCCGGCCACGCGCTGGAGCGCACGGCGCCGTGGATCACGCCCATGAGGAGTGCCGCCGGCACGCCCTTGCCGGACACGTCGCCCATCACGATCGCGATGGGGCCGTCACCGGCGCGGAAGACGTCGTAGAAGTCGCCGCCCACCTGCTCCGCGGGCCGGTAGACGGTCGCCAGACGGAGGGGCTCCCAGGCCTCCGTTCGAGACGGGAGCAGCTCGGACTGAACCTGGCGGGCGATCTCCAGCTGGAACTCCAGGCGCCTGCCGCGCACGTAGGAGCGAAAGCCCAGGCCCGCGGCCACGACGGTCGCGAGCAGGGCCAACGCGCCGCTGCAGTTGATGACGAGGTTCCGGCGGATGGGCCAGATGACGGAAGCGTCGCGAACGGCGAGCGGCGCCGCGATCTCCACGACGACCAGCGAGCGCCGCGGGGCCGAGGGGTCCGACTCCGAGGTCGTCGGAGGCGGAAGGACGGCCAGGCCGGACGAGTAGAAGGGAAAGACCTCCACCACGATCTCGCCGACGGAAGCGCGAACGATCCTGTAGAGAGCCTCGCGGTTGCGGAAGTGGGCGCTCTCCTCGTCGCTCGAAAACAGCCGAGCTCCCGCGCTCCCGCGACGCGCCAGCACCCTGCCATCCGGCATCCGGATCTCAACCCAGATGGGCTTGTCGGACGCGCCGTCCATCACGTCCGCAAGGAGCTCGAGCGACGACGAACCCGGTGTCGCCGAGCGTCGGAGCTTCTGCTCGAGGGCCACCATGTACTGGCTCAGATCCCGCCGCGCCTGCTGAACGGTGAGGAGCCGCGAGACGAACAGGTAGTCCCGGATCGAATTGGCGAGCAGGAGGAGGGCCAGGGCGGAGCCGGCGATCAGCAAGGCCGTCACCCAGCGATGGGTCCGCGCCAGGTCCCGCCGGCGGGCCGGGGACGAACGCCGGGTGAGTGTCATCTGCCCTCCTCGCTCTCGACGCGGCGACAGAATACATGCAGTTGGACCGTCGGCTAGGCGCCGGAGTTGCAGCCCGGGCCCCATTGACGGCCCCGGCGGGCGGAAGTAGTGTCTCGACGCATCTTGGCCGGGCTGCCGCACGTCCGCTCCCTTCCAGGAGGAAGAATGTCCCTTCGAGCCCGAGTCGCCGACGCGTTCAGGGGCCGGTACGGCTCCGATCCCGCCCTCGTCGTGCGCGCGCCGGGGCGCGTGAACCTGATCGGCGAGCACACGGACTACAACGACGGCTTCGTGTTCCCGATGGCCATCGACCGGGCGGCCTGGATCGCCCTCCGGCCCCGGGGCGACGGCCGCGTGGTGGCCACGTCGCTCGACTTCGAGGAGACGCGCGAGTTCGACCTGGGGAAGCTCGAGAAGGGGAAGGACGGCTGGATCGAGTACCTGAAGGGCACGGCCTGGGCGCTCCAGGATGCCGGCCACGCCCTCCGGGGCTTCGAGGGCGTCGTGGCGGGCGACGTGCCGCTCGGAGCCGGCCTGTCTTCTTCGGCCTCCATCGAGATGGCCACCGCCCGCGCGTTCGCCGCGGTCTCGGGCCTCGCTGGGAGCCCGCGCCGATGGCCCTCCTCGGCCAGAAGGCCGAGAACAAGTGGGTGGGCGTGAACTGCGGGATCATGGACCAGCTGATCTCCGCGGCGGGCGTCGCAGGACAAGGCCCTCCTCATCGACTGCCGCTCGCTGGAGACGCAGCCGGTGCCGCTTGCCCCGCGGGACCGTGGTCGTCGTTCTCGACACCGCCACGCGGCGGGGTCTGGTCGACTCGGCGTACAACGAGCGCCGCGCCCAGTGCGAGGCCGCGGCGAAGCTCTTCGGCGTGAAGGCGCTCCGTGACGTCACCTCGGCGGAGCTCGCCGCCCGCGCGGCCGAGCTCGAGCCGGTGACCCTCCGGCGCGCCCGGCACGTCGTCACCGAGGACGAGCGGACGCTGGCCGCCGCCGAGGCGATGCGGAACGACGACGCAGAGCGCCTCGGCCGGCTCATGAACGAGAGCCACGAGAGCCTCCGCCACGACTTCGAGGTGTGCAACGACGGCCTCAACGTCATGGTGGACGAGGCGCGCCGGGCCCCGGGCTGCTTCGGAGCGCGCATGACCGGGGCCGGCTTCGGGGGCTGCGCGGTGGCGCTCGTGGCCGCCGACCGGAGCGAGGCCTTCGTCCGGCAGGTGGAGGCCGGGTACCGGAAGGCCACGGGACTGGATCCGAAGGTCTACGTCTGCCGCGCCACGAACGGCGCCGAGATCGTCGCTTAGGATAACGCCGGCCGCGCTCGGCCAGGGAGAGAACTCATGCATACCGTCGCCCTGGGAGGGGTCGATTACTTCGTCCTCGCCCTCTACGTCGCGTTCGTCATCGGGATCGGGTGGGTGCTGAAGGCGTACATGAAGACGTCCTCGGACTTCCTCACGGCCCGCGGCTCCATCCCGGCCTGGGTGACCGGCCTGGCGTTCATGTCGGCCAACCTCGGCGCCCTCGAGCTCGTCGGCATGGCGGCCAGCGGCGCCAAGTACGGGATCGCCACCGCCCACTTCTACTGGGTGGGCGCCATCCCGGCCATGGTCTTCCTGGCCGTCTTCATGATGCCCTTCTACTACGGCTCGAAGGCGCGCTCGGTGCCCGAGTACCTGAAGCTGCGGTTCGACGAGCGGACCCGCGGCCTCAACTCGATCACCTTCGCCGTCATGACCGTCTTCGCCTCGGGCATCTCGATGAACGCGCTGGCCAAGCTGCTCAACCAGCTCCTCGGCTGGAACTACCACGCGGCCCTGTGGATCTGCTCGGTCGTCGTGCTGCTCTACGTGCTCAAGGGCGGCCTGACCTCGGCGATCTACACCGAGGTGCTGCAGTTCTTCATGATCGTCCTCGGCTTCGCCCCCGTCGTCTAGCTGGCGCTCAGGGACGTGGGCGGCTGGGGCCGGCTGAACGAGACGCTGGCCACGGTGGCCACCGCCCCCGCGAAGCTCGGGCTGAACGACAGGACCTTCGCGCCCGACGCCTGGACCAGCGCCTGGAAGCCCCTGCTCGGCGGTCCCGCGACCAACCCCATGGGCGTCGACTTCTTCGCCATGGTGTTCGGCCTCGGCTTCGTGCTCTCGTTCGGCTACTGGTGCACGAACTTCCTCGTCGTCCAGCGCGCCATGGCCGCCAAGAACATGAGCGCCGCCCGGCGCACGCCGCTGATCGCCGCCGTGCCGAAGATGCTCCTTCCCGCCCTCGTCATCCTGCCCGGCATGCTCGCCGTGGCTCTCGCCTCCACGGGCAAGGACGGCTACCGGCTTCCCCCCAAGCCGATCAAGAGCTACGCCGGCATCGTCTCCGTCGTGAAGGCGACGGCCGACCGAGAGCCTCGACGCCCGAGCCGCCTTCGACAAGGTGAGCGCGGCCGTCGGGATGAAGCTGGACGAGGCGAAGGTCGCGACCCTGCTCCAGGACGTGCCGAACCTCGACAACGACACCCTCGAGGTCCGCCTCCAGGACAGCGTCGCCGAGGTCGACTACGACGGGGTGATCCTCTCGCTCGTCAAGAAGTACTGCCCCTCGGGCCTGCTCGGCCTCGCCCTCACGGCGCTGCTCGCCTCGTTCATGTCGGGCATGGCCGGCAACGTGACCGCCTTCAACACCGTCTGGACCTACGACCTCTACCAGGCCTACCTCGCCCCGAAGAAGAGCGACGAGCACTACCTCTGGATGGGGCGCGCGATCACCGTGGTGGGCATCCTCCTGAGCATCGCCTGCGCCTACTTCGCGAGCAACTACTCGAACGCGATGGACATGATCCAGCTCGTCTTCGGCTTCGTGAACGCGCCGCTGTTCGCGACGTTCGTGCTCGGGCATGTTCTGGGCCCGCACCACCGCCCACGGCGCCTTCTTCGGCCTGCTCGGCGGGACGGCGACCTCGGCCCTCTTCCACGCGCTGACCCTCGCCACGGGCAACGCCCCGGGGATCAAGGGCGGCTACCTCGGCGTCGTGGCCACGTTCCCGAGCGAGATGGCGCAGAACTTCTGGCTGGCCAGCTTCGCCTTCCTCGTCTGCTTCACCCTCACGCGTCGGGATCTCCCTCGCCACGAAGCGGACCAAGACCGACGAGGAGCTCAAGGGCCTCGTCTACTCGCTGACGCCCCGGCTCGCCGACGACGAGAAGCACTGGATCCTGCGGCCCGCGGTGCTCGGCACGGTCCTGCTCGCCTGCTGCGTCGTCCTCAACTTCATCTTCTGGTAGGAGAGAGGCCTCATGGGACTCGACATTCGCTATCCGATCGGCCTGATGTTCGGGATCATCGGCCTCGTGATGGTCGTCTACGGCCTGCTCACCGGCGGCGACCCGATGTACCAGCGCTCGCTGGGCATCAACGTCAACGTCTGGTGGGGAGCGGTGCTGCTCGTGTTCGGCGGCCTGATGCTGTTCTTCGCGCGCAAGGGCACGAAGGACGCCGCGGCCCGGAAGGCCTGAGCGCCTCTCTTCGGGCCGGGCCGCGATCCGGATCAAACGGCTCATTCCGAACAGGGGCACCGACCGGCAGAATCAGGAGGGGACAAGGCAAGAGGGGAGGAGTGTGGCACGCCGGCTTCCGTCCTGGCTCTTGGCGCTGGCGCTCGCCACGCCTCTCGTCGGCCTGACAGTCTGGCTGATCCACGGCGCGGCGCATCCGTCGCGTTCCGTCGCCGCGACGGTGGCGCCGGCCGGCTCCCTGCCCGGTCTGCCCCCGCCCCACGCCGACCTCCCCGCCGACCGTCTCGAGGAGCGCGTGGACGGCGCGGCCGACGCGCTCCGCGCCGACGGGTGCCGGCGCCTCGTCGCCTGGCGCTTCGAGCGGCCTCCCGCCGACGCCGAGGCGCTCTTCTTCGGCACCGTCGAGGGCGCGCGCGCCGTCCTCGAGCGCGAGGCGGGCACCGAGCGCACGACCGGCCCCGGCGACGAGGCCCAGGTCACCGCGCAGGCCGTGTACTTCCGGCGCGGCGCCGTGCTCGTGCGCGTCTTTCTCGACCCCGGGGCCCCGCCCCCGCCCGGCGGGCTCGCCGCGCGCGCCGCGGACATCGACCGCGCCCTGCAGGAAGAGGGTCCGTCGTGAGCGGACGGACGACCGATCGCCGACTCGTCCTGAAGCGGCTCGGCCAGGCCGGCGCCGTCCTCGGGGCGTCGGGGGCGCTCGGCGCGCTCGGGCTCTTCTGCCCCGGGCGGTTCCGGGCCCGGGCCTCGGCCCGCAGCCTCCGCGACCTGCGCGTCGGCGACGAGCCCGCGCGACCGCCGCTCGTCGTCGCGCGGGGAAGCGACCCCGCCCGGACGGTGCGCGCGGCCGTCGCGGCGCTCGGCGGGATGGAGCGGTTCGTGAAGCGGGGCGAGACGGTCCTCGTCAAGCCGAACATGGCCTGGGACCGCACGCCCGAGCAGGGTGCGACCACGAACCCGGAGGTGGTGGCCGAGGTCGTGCGCCTGTGCCGGGCGGCGGGGGCGCGACGCGTGATCGTGGCCGAGAACCCGGTCCACGACGCCGCGAGGGTGGCCGAGCGCTCGGGCATCGGCGCGGCGGTCGGCGGCGGCCGGGCGGCGAGCTCGTCCTCCCCGGCGCCTCGGGCTTCGCGTGGACGGCGCTCGGCGGCTCGGTCCTCGCCAGCTGGGACGTGCTGTCCGTCCTCTTCCAGGCGGATCGGCTGATCAACGTGCCCGTGGTGAAGCACCACTCGCTCTCCCGCCTCACGTGCGGCCTCAAGAACCACATGGGGCTCCTCGGCGGCAGCCGGGGGCGGCTGCACCAGGAGATCCACCCGGCCCTCGTGGATCTCGCCGCGGCCTTCCGCCCCACGCTGACGGTCGTGGACGCCACGCGCGTGATGATGCGCAACGGGCCCACCGGCGGCCGGCTCGAGGACGTGGCCGCGGTGAACGCGGTGGCCGCGGGCACCGATCCCGTCGCGTGCGACGCCTGGGCCGCGCGCCAGCTCGGCCTCGACCCGAACGACGTCGGCCACGTCGTCCTGGCCGAGGGCCGCGGCCTCGGGAGCCTCGCCGCCGGGGCGGGCACGGTCGCGGAGGTCACGGCGAATGGCTGACCCCCTGCCCGTCGTCCGGGAGGCCGCGGTCACTCGATCGAGAGCGCCCGTGTACCTGCCTCGCGTCTTCCGCCGGGTGTACCAGGGCTTCTTCCTGCTCTTCTTCTTCGCCTCGCTCGCGCTCATGACCGACGAGGGGATCCGCCGCTTCCCCGTGCGCTTCCTGCTCGAGCTCGACCCGCTGTCGGCGCTGTCCGTGCTCGCCTCGTCGTGGCTGCTGCCCTCCGGGCTCGCGGTCGCGCTCGTCGATCGTCGCCCTCACCGTCCTCTTCGGCCGGGCGTTCTGCGGCTGGATCTGCCCGCTCGGCACGCTGCACCACGTCGCCTCGTGGCTGACGCGGCGGCTCCGGCGCGGCCCGCACCACCACGTCAACCGCTGGCGTCCCCACTTCCGGCTGAAGTACCTGCTGCTCGTCGCCCTGCTCGTGGCGGCGCTCGCCGGGACGCTCTCCATCGGCCTCCTCGACCCGGTCTCGCTCGCCACCCGCTCGTTCGCCTCCGCCCTCCTGCCCGCGCTCTCGGCGGTGGCCGCGGCCGAGGGCCAGCGGCCGCGCACCTTCGGCGGGGCCTGGCTGACCGGCGCGCTCTTCCTCGGCCTCCTCGCCGCGAACCGCTGGGTCGCGCGCTGGTGGTGCCGGGCCCTCTGCCCGCTCGGCGCCCTCCTCGGCCTCGGCGCCCGGGCCGCGGTCTTCCGCATCCACGTGGACCCCGAGCTCTGCAACGACTGCCACCGCTGCGTGCGGGACTGCCAGGGCGCGGACGAGCCGTTCGCGCGGCACCGCGTCTCCGAGTGCCACGTCTGCCTCAACTGCGTCTCCGTCTGCCCCGAGGACGCGATCACGTTCCGCGCCTTCGCGCCGACGGCGGCCCCGCACGGCGGCGTCGACCTGCCGCGGCGGCAGCTCGTGGGCGCGGCTCTCGCCGGCGCCGCGCTGCTGCCGCTGCTGCGCGCCTCCTCGGCCGAGGCCTCGCCCGAGGCGATCCGCCCGCCGGGCGCCCTGCCCGAGGACGCGTTCCTCGCGCCGCTGCGTCCGCTGCGGCGCCTGCGTGAACGCCTGCCCGACGTCGGCGCTCCAGCCCTCGCTCACGACCGCCGGCCTCGAGGGGCTCTACACGCCGGTGCTCGTCGCGCGCCGCGGCTGGTGCGAGCCGAGCTGCACGCGCTGCGGGCAGGTCTGCCCCACCGGCGCGATCGCGCCGCTCACGCCGGAGACGAAGGGCTGGACGCGCGGCGGGGCGAGCGGGACGGGACGCGGGTCAAG
The DNA here is from genome assembly GCA_963697835.1 of uncultured Acidobacteriota bacterium. Lineage (GTDB taxonomy): Bacteria > Acidobacteriota > Vicinamibacteria > Fen-336 > Fen-336 > DATBSL01. Next base: position 1,117,704 of record CAVOPG010000008.1, read on the forward strand.
ATCGGCACCGCGTTCTTCGACTGGGGCCGCTGCCTGCCGTGGGCGATGGCCACCCCGTGCGTCGTCTGCGAGGAGGTCTGCCCGACGAGCCCGAAGGCCATCGGCTCGAGCCCGTGGACGCCGTGCGCGCGGACGGCCGGGTCGTGCGCGTGCAGCGGCCCCGGCTGGACCCCGACCGCTGCATCGGCTGCGGCCTGTGCGAGGCGAAGTGCCCGGTCGCGTCCCCGGCCGCGATCCGCATCACGCGCGCCGGCGAGTCGCGCGACCCGAGGGGCGGGTTCACCCTCGGGAGGACGCAGCTCCTCGGAATGACAGGGAGGCCGTCATGAGGGCCGGCTGATGCGCTCGTGGGGGCTGGCGACGGCGCTCGTGGCGGCCTTCGCCGCGGCCCCCGTCACGTTCGGCCCCGAGCCGTCGCGCGCGGCGCGCACGCGGCCGCCGGCGCTCGCCGGGTCCTGGTACCCGGAGGACCGCGCGGCACCTCGTCGCCGGCGCGCACTTCCTGATGCGCCTCGCGGCCGCGGCCCCGACGCCTGCCGGCGAAGCCCGTCGCCCTCGTCGTGCCGCACGCCGGCTGGAGCTACTCCGGCCTGGCCGCCGCCACCGCCTTCCGCCTCCTGAAGCCCGGCGACTTCGACCGCGTCGTGGTCGTCGGCCCCGTCGCACCACGGCTCCTTCCGCGGCTACGCCCTCGACGACGCGACGCGCCTACCGCACGCCGATGGGCGACATCGCCGCTCTGCGACGGCGCTCTCGCCGCCCTGCAGGGCGTCGATGCGCGGGTGGTCGCGGGCGTCGCCGACCGCGAGCACGCGGTCGAGATCGAGCTGCCCGTTCCTGCAGGCGGCGCTCGGGCGCTTCTGCCTCGTGCCCGTCCTCGTCGGGGACACCGACGAGGCCCTCGAGCGGGCGTTCGCCGAGCGGCTCGCGAAGCTCGACGACGGGCGGACGCTCTTCGTCTTCTCCTCCGACTTCACGCACTACGGCCCGCGCTTCGACTTCCAGCCGTTCGGGGCCCTGTCCCCGGCCGTGCGGGAGAAGGTCCGCGCGATGAACGAGCGGGCGGCAGCGCTCCTCGCGAGCGTCGACGCGCGGGGCTTCCGCGCCTACCTGCGCGAGACCGGGAACACGATCTGCGGCCGCCACGGCCTCGCCACGATGCTGGAGCTCCTGCCGCGCGATCGCGCCGAAGGCCCGCGCCGTGCCCCTCGCCCACTACGCCTCGGGCGACCTCCCGGGGATGCAGGACGACAGCTCCGTCTCGTACGTCGCGATGGCCTTCCTGCGCGAGACGCCCGCCGGACGCGAGCTTCGGCCCGCCCCTCGTCGCGCTGCCGCGGCTCGAGGACGCGCTCCCGGACACGCCGTCGCTCGCCTCCGACGAGGGCCGGCGCCTCGTCCGGCTCGCCCGCGCCGCGCTCACCACCCACTTCCTCGAGCGCGACGATCTCGGCCGCGGAGCTCGCGGCGTGGCCCAGCGGGCCCGAGCGGGAGCGGCGGCAGGGCGTCTTCGTGACCCTCAACCGCACGGACCCCGCCGAGATCCGCGCGCACGGCCGGCTCCGCGGCTGCATCGGCCAGCCCGAGCCGACCTTCCCGCTCTACTACGGCACCGTGCAGGCCGCGCTCGACGCCGCGCTGCGCGACCCGCGCTTCGAGCCGGTCGCCGCCGCCGAGCTCGGCCGGCTCGAGATCGAGGTCACGGTCCTCTCGCCGCGGAAGCCCGTCGCCTCGTGGCGCGACATCCGGCTCGGCACGCACGGCATCGTCCTGCAGAAGGGCGGCAAGGTCGGCGCTCTTCCTGCCGCAGGTGGCGCCCGAGCAGGGCTGGACGCTCGAGCAGACGCTCGAGCGCGCTCTCCGAGAAGGCCGGGCTTCCCCCCGACGGCTGGAAGGACGGGGCGAGCTTCTCCGTCTTCACCGGCCAGGTGTTCGAGGAGCACCCGTGAGCGTCGACGCCGGACGCCGCCGCACCCTGGCCGCGCTCGCCGCGGCCGCCGCCTCGCCCCTCGCCCGTGCGGCCGAGGCCTTCCTGCCGGGGCCGCCGCCCGGGCCGAAGTCGGCCCCGTCGCGGCCGGTCGTCGCCATCGGCCGTCGCCCGGGGCTCGTCGACGCGCGAGCGGCGCGATCGACCCGAAGCTCGCTCGAGGCGGCGCTGGGAGCGGCCGTCGCGCGCGCGGCCGGCGAGGCGACTCCCGTCGCCGCCATGCGCCGGCTCTTCAAGCCGACCGACGTCGTCGGCATCAAGGTCAACTGCCTCGGCGGGCGCGGCGTCTCCACGCGGCCCGAGGTCGCGCTGCAGCTCGCCGCGTTCCTCCAGGCCGCGGGCGTGCCGGCCGACCGCATCTACGTCTGGGACCGGACGGACCGCGAGCTGCGCGGCGGCCGGGCTACGTCGCTCGAGCAGCGGCCGCGGCGTGCGCGTCTTCGGCACCAACGAGGACTTCGACGAGCGGCTCGTCGAGTGGGGCCCGTCGGCCTCGCGCTTCGACCGCGTCCTCGCCACCGAGCTGACCGCGCTCATCTCCTGCTCCGTGCTGAAGGACCACGGCCTCGCCGGCGCGTCGCTCACCATGAAGAACTGGTACGGCGTCGTCCACAACCCGAACAAGCTCCACGACGACAACTGCGCCCCCTTCGTCCCCCACCTCGTCGCCTGCCCCGTGATCCACGACAAGCTGCGCCTCAACGTCGTCGACGGCGTCGCTCGCGCAGTGCCACGGCGGCCCGGGCCGCGCCCCGCGCTGGGCCTGGCCGTTCGGCGGCTTCCTCGCCTCCACCGACCCCGTGGCCGTGGACGCGGTCGGCCGGCAGATCCTGGAGGCGCGGCGGAAGGAGGTCGGCCTTCCGCCCCTGGCCGCCGAGGGCCGGGAGCCGGGGCACATCGCCGGCGCGGCGAAGCTGGGCCTGGGCGTCGCCGACCTCGGCCGCATCGAACGAGTCGGAGGTGTGAAGTGAGCGATCGGCGCGCTTTCGTCGGGCGTCTCGCGGCCTCCTGCGCGGGCTGCGCCCTGGCCGGCGGCCGCGCGCTCGCGGCCGAGCCCCTCCAGGACCCGTTCGCCGCCGGCTCCTCGCTGCGCGTCGAGGAGGGCGGGCTCAACCCGACGCCGGCCCGCTGGTTCAAGACGCTGCCGGACGGCTGGGTCGAGTGCGGGGTCTGCCCGCGCGCCTGCCGGATCTCCGAGGACGAGCGCGGCACCTGCGGCATGCGCGAGAACCGCAAGGGGAGGCTCTACACGCTCGTCCACTCGCGCCCCTGCTCGCTCGGCGATCGATCCCGTCGAGAAGAAGCCGTTCTTCCACGTGCTCCCCGGCGCGTCGGCGCTCTCGCTCGCCACCGCCGGCTGCAACCTCGAGTGCAAGTGCTGCCAGAACTGGGAGATCGCGCAGGCGCGGCCCGAGCAGGTCCCGAGCATGACGCTCACTCCGGCGGACGTCGTGATGCTCGCGAAGAAGAAGGGCGCGCCTCTCGTGGCCTGCACCTACACCGAGCCCGTCGTCTTCTCCGAGTACGTGCTCGACATCGCGGCGGCGGGCCGGGCGGTCGGCGTGCGGACGGTCATGATCTCGAACGGCTACATCCAGGAGCAGCCGCTCGCCGACCTCTGCCGCGAGATCGCCGCCTACAAGGTCGACCTGAAGGGCTTCGACGAGGGCTTCTTCAAGCGGCACACCGGCGGCGAGCTGAAGCACGTCCTCGAGACCCTGCGGCGCCTCCGCAAGCACGGCACCTGGACGGAGATCGTCGCCCTCGTGATCCCGACGCAGAACGACTCCGAGGCCGAGACCCGCGCCCTCGCGCGCTTCGTGCGCGACGAGGTCGGGCCCGAGACGCCCGCTCCACTTCACGCGCTTCCACCCGTCCTACCGCCTGCAGAACCTGCCCTCGACGCCGGTCGCCCACCCTCGAGCGGTGCCGCGAGCGTGGCGATGGCCGAGGGGCTGCGCTTCGTCTACCTCGGCAACGTGCCCGGCCACCCGGGCGAGAACACCTACTGCCCGGGCTGCGGGAAGGTCCTCATCCGCCGCTTCGGCATGGCGGTGGCCGAGAACCGCCTGAAGGGCGGCGCCTGCCCCGACTGCCACCGGCGCATCCCCGGGCATCTGGACCTGACCCCCGTCGTCGGGGACTGGCTAAGGCTGGACGGAGGCGACCGTGCCGAACGCCGCGAGCTCCTCCCGTATCTTCGCCTCGTCCCCTACGACCACGACCGTCTGGGTGGCCGAGGGGAAGACCGTGCGCCCGATCGCGCGGACCTGATCGGGGGTGACCGCGTTCACCTTCGTCACGAACTCGCCGAGCGCCTCGGGCGGCAGGCCGTTCACCCAGTTCGAGGCGAGCGTGCTGCGCGACCGAGCCCTGGATCTGGTTGCGCAGCAGGTAGAGCCCGGACTGGTACCGCTTCGCGCGATTCATCTCCTCGTCGGTCGGCAGGGTCGCGCCCATGCTGGTCCAGCTCGTAGAAGATCTCGAGTAGAGCCGCCGCCCGTCACCTCGTTGCGCACGTCGGCGCTGCACCGTGAGGAGCCCCCCCTTCTGCAGCGCCTGGACGTAGCCGCCCGGCGAGTACGTGTAGCCCTTGTCCTCGCGGATGTTCTCGACGAGGCGGCTGCCGAACGAGCCCGCGCAGATCGTGTTGGCCGACGAGCAGCGGGAAGTAGTCGGGATCGCGTCACCGTCGGCGTCGGGCCGGCCGACCATGATCTGCGACTGGACCGAGCCCGGCCGGGCGACGACCAGGAGCCGTCGCGCGCCGGGCCGCGCGGTGCTGGAGGGCGTGGCTGCGGGCCCCTCGCCCGTCCCCTTCCAGGGACCGAACGAAGCGGGTCACGGCGCCGGACACGGCGGCCGCGTCGACGTCGCCCGACCACCACGAGGAGGGCGCCCTCGGGCCGGAAGCGGCGCGCGAACTCCTGCGCGGAGCACCTCGGGCGTCGCCGCCTCGAGCGTCTCCTTCGACGGGGCCACGACGTGGTACGGGTGGTCGCCGAAGACCGCCCTCGCGAAGGCCTTCTGGGCCAGGAACTCCGGGGTGGACTCGCGGGCCAGCGAGGCCCTGGAGCGCGTTGCCCTTGGCCAGCTCCACCTCCGCCGCCGGGAACGATGGCGTTCCGGGCCACGTCGGCCAGCACGTCGAGGATCGGTCGACGCACCCGAGGCGAGCGCCGTTCACCGTCAGGTAGATCGCGTCGTCCGCGGCGTAGGCCGAGATCTCGCCGCCCACCGCCTGCAGCTCCTCGGCGATGCGGCGTGAGCGTGCGGGTGGCCGTGCCCTCCTTGAGCGTGTCGGCGAGGAGCTCCGCGATCCCCTCCATTCCCTTCGGGTCGGCGGCGGTGCCCGCCGCGTACGGCGAGCACGGCCACGACGCGCGGGTACGCCCGGCCGCGGCTCACGATCCAGACGGTGAGGCCGTTCGGCAGGCTCGGACTGGGCGATGGCGGGCTTCGGCAGCGGCTTGTCCTCGCCGAACGGCGGCAGGTCCTTCGGCAGCGGCTTCTTCTCCGCGGCGAGGAGCAGGGTGGGGGCCAGGAGGCCGGCCAGCGCGAACAGGATCGCTCTCTTCATGCTCTTCATGGCTCCCTCACTTCTGCGGCGCCGCTTCCGGCGCGGGCCGGCGGTCGACCCAGGTGCGGTTGGCGGGGGTCAGGTACGTCGCGGCCACGCGCTTCAGGTCGGCCACGGTGACGGCGTCGATCTTCGCCGGGGATCTCGTTGACGAAGGCGGCGTCGCCTCCGAGGAGCTGGGCGAGGGCGATCGCGTCGGCGCGGTAGATGGGCATCTCGAGGCCGGAGTAGAAGTCCGACTGCATCTTCGTCTTCACTCGGTCGAGCTCGACGGGCGAGACGCCCTGCCGCGCGACGCGTCTCGACCTCGGTGCCGGATCGCGTCCACCACGGCCTTGGCGCTCGTCGTCGGCTTGTAGAGGCCGAAGAGCACGAGCAGGGTCGGGCCGCGGTAGCGTCCAGGCGTCGCCGAGCGGCCAGTTGACGCCGCCCTGGATCTGGAGGAGCAGCTCCTTGCCCTTCACGAGGCCCTGGTAGAGGCGCGAGGCCTCCCCGGAGACGAGGAGGTCGCCGAGGACCGCGGCCGGGACGTGGTCGCGGCTGCCGCGGGCCGGCATCTTGAAGCCGACCGCGATCGCGGGGACGCGGGCGAGCGGGTCGCGTCTGCTCGAGGGTGCGCTCGGCGGTGTTCAGGGCCTCGGACGACGTCCGGCGGCGCGGGAGCGGGGCGCGGCGGGAAGGGCGCCGAAGTACTTCTCGACCTTCGCGAACACGTCCGCGGGCGTCACGTCGCCGGCGATCGCCGAGGACGGCGTTGCTCGGGCCGTAGTAGGTCCCGAAGAACGCCTCGACGTCTCCGAGCGCTCGCCGCGTCGAGGTCCTCGAAGCGAGCCGTAGCCGTCGTGGGCGTTCTCCCACTTGTCGAAGGCCTTGCCCGGCGAGGTCGGTCCAGAAGAAGAGCCCGTAGGGCCGGTTCTTGACGTTGACCCGGATCTCCTCCTTGACCACCTCCTGCTGGTTCTCGAGGTTCTTGTCGGAGAAGTCGAGCGTCTTCATGCGGTCCGCCTCCAGCCAGAGGATCGGCGTCGAGGGCCGACACCGGGGCGGAGGCGATGTAGTTCGTGTAGTCGTAGCGGGTGGAGCCGTTCAGGACGCCGCCCCCGCCCTCGATGACGCGTCGTGAGCGTGCCCTTGGGCGCGATGGGCGTGCCCTCGAACATCATGTGCTCGAAGAGGTGGGCGAAGCCGGTGCGCCCCTTCGGCTCGAGCCGGAAGCCGATGCCGGTAGGCGGTCGAGATGCCCGAAGGTCGGGCGCCGAGTGGTCCTCGGAGACGACGACGGTGAGCCCGTTCGCGAGAGTCCTCGTCTCGACCGGAATCCGGAAGCCCGCCGACTTGCCCGGAGGGGCTGGCCGGGCCACGGCCGGGGTGAGGAGAGCGAGCGCGAGCAGCGGTGCGGCCTTGGGATTCATAATCGTGGATCCTCCGTCGGGCGGTCTTCGCACGATACCACTTCGGGTCAAGCCTCACGTGGCGCCGCCCTGCGCGCGGCTCCCCCGCTCGTTCTAGAATGTGCGATTCCGACGGGGCGACGGCGTTCCTTCGTGGAACGCATCCCCCCGATGAGGACGCGACATGGCTCGAAAGCGCGTGAGTCGCCGCCGCCCGCGGCTCGAGGTCTGGAAGTTCGGCGGGGCGTCGCTCGCCGACGCCGCGGCCGTGCGCCACGCGGTGTCGCTCGTCCGCGCCCACCGCGGGTCCCGCTCGTGGTCGTGGTCTCGGCCCTCGCCGGCGTGACCGACGCGCTCCTCGACGGCGCCCGCCGCTCCGCCGCCGGCGAGCCCGAGGCGGCTTCGGCCGTCGCCGCCTCCTTCCTGCGCCGCCACCGCGACCTCGCCCACGCGCTCGTCCCCGCCGGGACCGGCGCGACGACGTCTCCTCGCCTCGGCCGACGCCCAGGCCCGCGAGTACCGCGAGATCGCGCACGCGATGGCCGCGCTCGCCGACCTGTCGAACCGGGCGAGCGACACGCTCGTCGCCCGCGGAGAGCGCGCCGCGAGCGCGGTGGTGGCGGCGGCGCTCCACGCCGCGGGTCGACGCGCCGAGCGCGTGGACGCGGCGGACGATCGTCGTCACGGACGGCCGTCACGGCTCCGCCGCCCCCGACCTCGCCGCCACGCGGAAGAACGCGCGCCGGCTCCTCCTCCCCCTGCTGAAGCGCGGGGTGACGCCGGTCGTGCCCGGCTTCCTCGGCGCGGGGCCGGACGGCACGGTCACGACCCTCGGCCGCGGCGGCTCCGACCTGACCGCGACGCTCCTCGCCCGCTCGCTCGGCGCCTCGCGCGTCGTGCTCTGGAAGGACGTGGCCGGCATCCTCACCGCCGACCCCCGCGCGGTCCCCGACGCGCGTCTCCTCCCGCAGATGCACCATCGCGAGGCCGCCGAGGTCGCCTACTTCGGGGCGAAGGTCCTGCACCCGCGCGCGCTCATCCCCCTCGACGGCAGCAGCATCGCCCTCCACGTCCGCTCGTTCCTCCACCCGGAGCGCCCCGGCACCGAGGTCTCGGCGCGGCGGACGCTCGCCGCCTATCCGGTGAAGGCCCTCGCCACGATCCGCGGCCAGGCGCTCGTCACGGTGGCGGGCAAGGGCCTCATGGGCGTGCCGGGCATGGCCGCGCGCACGTTCGCGGCGATCCACGCGGAGGGGCTGTCGGTCTCGACGATCTTCCAGTCCTCCTCGGAGAGCTCGATCGGCTTCACCCTGCCCGGCGCGGAGGCCGAGCGCGCGGTCGCCGGCTCTCGAGCGCGCGTTCCGCGACGAGATCCACGCCGGCCTCGTGGACGGCGTCAGCTCGCGCCGCGGCGTCGCGGTGATCGCCGTGGTGGGCCGCGGGATGGCGGGGACGCCGGGGGTCGCGGCGCGCGTCTTCTCCGCCCTCGTCCTCCGGGCGCATCAACGTCATCGCGATCGCGCAGGGCTCCTCGGAGCTCAACATCTCGTTCGTGGTCGAGGAGGCGCAGGCGGCGGAGGCGGCGCGGCGCGTCCACGCCGCCTTCCAGCTCTCGAAGATCGGCGGCGGGCGAGCCGGTCGACCGTCGGCGCACCGACGTCGTGCTGCTCGGCTTCGGGCGAGTGGGCCGCGCCCTCGCCGCGATGGCGGCGGGCGCGGGCGACGGACGCATCCGGATCGTGGCCGCCCTCGACCGCTCCGGCTACGTCTTCGACCCGCGCGGGGTGTCGCGCGCCCGTCTGCAGCGCCTGGCCGAGGGCAAGGACAAGGGCGCGCTCCTCGCCGGCCTCGGCGGGCGAAAGGCGTCGGCGCCGGAGGCCCTCGGCTGGATCGCCGCGCACGCGGTCTCGCGCCCCGTCCTCGTCGACGTCACGGCCGAGGAGACGGGCGACCTCCTCGCCACCGCTCTCGGCCAGGGCTTCGACCTCGTGCTCGCGAACAAGAAGCCGCTCGCCGGCTCCTCCGCGGCCTACCGTCGACTGCTCGAGACGGCGGCGGCGGCCGGCCGCCGCGTGCGCTACGAGGCCACGGTCGGCGCCGGCCTCCCCGTGATCGACACCTTCCGCAAGCTCGTCGAGAGCGGCGACCGCGTGATGCGCGTCGAGGGCTGCGTGAGCGGCACGCTCGGCTTCGTGCTCTCGTCGCTCGAGGCGGGCCGCCCCTTCTCGGAGGCCGTGCGCGAGGCCGTCGCGAAGGGCTACGCCGAGCCGGACCCCCGCGAGGACCTCTCGGGGCGGGACGTGCTGCGCAAGGGCCTGATCCTCGCGCGGCTCCTCGGCCACTCGGGCCCCGCCCCGGCCGCCGAGAACCTCGTGCCGCCGGCGCTGCGCCGGCTCCCGCTCGCCCGCTTCCTCGCCGCGGCTCGGCTCGCTCGACGAGGGTTGGCGCCGGCGAGTCGCCGGCGAGGCGGCCCGCGGGCGCGTGCTGCGCTACGTGGTCGTGGCCACGGCGCGCGGCGTCTCCGCCGGGACTGCGGGCCGTCCCGCGCGACTCGCGCCTCGGCGCCCTCACCGGCACGCGCAATCTGCTGTCGTTCACGACCCGCCGCTACCGCGCGGAGCCGCTCGTCGTCTCCGGCCCCGGCGCCGGCGCCGAGGTCACCGCCGCCGGCATCCTGAACGACATCCAGTCGCTGGCCAGCGAGTAGAGGCACGCGACGTTGTCGAGGATGTTGGTGTCGTCGCGTTGCGTCCACGCCATACTTCTGGTATGCATAATGTATGGTGTCTCGCACGACCCTCGTCCTCGATGACCAGGCCCGGGAGGCCGCCCGACAGCTCGCTCGCCGCTACGGCTGCTCGCTCTCGGAGGCCATGCGCCGCGCCCTCGTTCGCCAGCGCGACTCCGAGCTGGGCGTGCCTCGAGGGCGGCGCCGCCAGCGGGTCCAGGCCCTGCGCCGGCTCTTCGACCTGTTCGCCGACAACGATCCCCGCGCCGAGATCAGGAGGCTGAAGGCCGAAGACGAGGGCTTCTGATGCGGTATCACCTCGACACCGACTTCCTCGTCTACGCGCTCTCGAGCTCCGGCCCGGAACGCCGGCGCCTGCGCGCGCTGGGCGACTCCGACGACGAGGTCCAGATGAGCGCGGTCGCCTGGTACGAGTTCTCGCGCGGCCCCCGGACCCCGGAGCAGCTTGCGGTCGCGCGGTCGTTCCTGGGCGAGGACGGCGTCCTGCCCTTCTCGGAGGCGATCGCCGCCGACTCGGCCGAGGTCTTCCGTCGGCTCGGCTCCCCTCGCAAGCGGGCCGCGGACGTGGCGATCGGCGTCACGGCGGCGGTCCACGACGCCGTGCTCGTCACCCGCAACGCCCGCGACTTTGCCGGCATTCCGGGCCTGCGCGTCGAGGCGGCGGGACCGCGCTCCGCCTGACCCTGCCCGTCGCGTTCAGCCCGTGTTCTGCAGCCCCGCGGCGATGCCGTTGACGCTCAGGCGCACGGCGTCGCGCATCTCCTCGGCCTCGGCCTCGCCGGGGTTGCCGCGCAGCCGTCGCAGCAGCGCCACCTGCACGTAGTTCATCGGGTCGATGTAGGGGTTGCGGACGCGGATCGAGCGCTGGAGCCAGGGCGCCTCGTCGAGGAGGTCGTGCTGGCCGGTGAGACGGCAGATGGCGGCCTCCGTCCTCCGGCACTCGGCGTCGAGCCGCGGGAAGACGGCCTCCCGGTCGGCGGGATCGGCGAGCGTCGCGTAGACCGCGGCGATCAGCATGTCCGCCCCGCGGAGCGCCAGCTGGGCGTTGTCCACGAGCGTCTTGAAGAAGGCCCACTCGCGGTACATCGTGCCGAGGAGCGCCCAGCGCTCCTCGTCCTCTCCGGCCCACCCGAGGAGCGCGCTCCCGAGGCCGTACCAGCCGGGCAGCGTCACCCGGCTCTGCGTCCACGCGAACACCCAGGGGATCGCGCGGAGGTCGGCGAGGCCCGCGGCCGGGCCGCGACGCGCGGGCCGGCTGCCGATGTTGAGGCGCTCGATCTCGTCGAGTGGCGTCGCGGCCCGCAGGTAGCGCGGGAGGGCCTCGGTCTCGTGGACGAGCTGCCGGTAGGTCCGCTCCGCGAGCGGCGACAGCTCGCTCATCGCCTCCTCCCACGCTCCGCCGCGCGAGGGCGTCCCGACCGGGCGGCGCCCGCCGGCCACGAGCACGGCGTGGACGAGCTGCTCCAGGTGGCGGCGCGCGAGCGCGCGGTTCGAGTAGCGGTTGGTCACCGACTCGCCCTGCTCGGTGAGGCGCAGGCGCCCGCCGACCGACTCCGGCGGCTGGGCGAGGATCGCGCGGTTCGTCGGCCCTCCCCCCCGCCCCACCGTGCCCCCTCGCCCGTGGAAGAGCGTGAGCGTGACCCCGTGCTTCCGGCACGCCGCGGCGAGGGCGCGCTGCGCGAGGTGGAGCTCCCAGTTCGCGGTCAGGTAGCCGCCGTCCTTGTTCGAGTCGCTGTAGCCCACCATGACCGTCTGCACGCCCCCGCGGGCCGCGAGGTGGCGGGCGTAGGCGGGGTTCTCGAAGAGGCGCTCCATCGTCGCGGGTGCCGCGTGCAGGTCGGCCACCGTCTCGAAGAGGGGAACGACGTCGAGGCGGTCGGAGACCCCGGCGTCACGGGCCATCAGCAGCACCGCCAGGAGGTCGCTCGGCCCCCGCGTCATGCTCACCACGTAGCTCTCGACCGACGCCTTTCCGACCCGCTCGTGGGCGCGGCGCACGAGGCGGAAGAGGTCGAGCGTCTCGTCGGTGGCCGGGCTGAAGTCGAGCCGGTGGGGAGCGAAGGGCCGCCCGGCGAGGATCTCCGCGGTCAGCAGGGCGACGCGCTCGTCGTCTCCGGCATCCGCGTAGCGGGTCCCGGCGGCGTAGCGGCCGAGGACCTCCGCGATCGCGCTCGCGTGGCGCGAGGAGTCCTGCCGCAGGTCGAGGGTGGCGAGGTGGAAGCCGAAGATCCCGGCCTGCCGCACGAGCGTCCCGAGACGCCCGTCGGCCAGCCGCCCACCCCCGTGGGCGCTCAGGCTCGCCTGGAGGAGCCGCAGGTCCTCGAGGAGCTCGGACGCATCGGCGTACGTGCCCGGGCGGACGACGTGGTCGGCCCGCCAGGGGCGGCGGCTCGCCTCGAGCGTCGCCCCGAGCTTCCGGTAGACGTAGCGGAGCTTCTGGCGGTACGGCTGGCGCCGGTAGCGCTCCTCGGCGCCCTTCGCCTCGTCCGGGAACGCCGCCGCGTCGGCCTTCAGGCTCTCGAGAAGCCCCGTCGCAACACCCAGCCTCTCGGTCGTGCTCAGGTGCCCGTGCAGCCGCTCGATGCCGCGCCGCAGCAGGCGCAGGGCGAGGTCGTGGTGGGCGCGCAGCGTCTCCTCCGTCGCCGCCACGGTCACGAACGGGTTCCCGTCGCGGTCGCCGCCGATCCAGCTGCCGAAGCGGAGGAAGGCGGGCGGGACGCGGGCGCCCGGGTAGTGCTCGGCCACCGCGCGCTCGAGAGAGGCGGCCACCTCCGGGGCGAGGTCGTGGAGCGTCGTCTCGAAGTAGTAGAGGCCGTTCCGGACCTCGTCCATGACGTCCGGCTTGTAGGCGCGCGTCTCCTCGGTCTGCCAGAGCGAGACGAGCTCCTCGCGGAGCGCCTCGTGCGCCGCGCGCTCCTCCTCCGGGGTCGGCGATCCGAGGTCGAGCCCGCGCAGCACGTCGGCGATGCGGGCGAGCTTGGTGAGGATCGTCCGCCGCTTGGCCTCGGTCGGGTGGGCGGTGAAGACCGGCATGATCAGCAGCCGGTCGAGCAGCGCCTGCACCTCCGTCGGCGAGACCCCCGACTCGCGCAGCTCGCGCACCGCCGCCGCGATCGTCTCGGTGGCGGAGCCGCCCGTGGCGTGGGCCTCCCGCTCGCGCCGGCGCAGGACGCGGACGCGCTCCTGCTCCTCGGCGAGGTTGACGAGCTTGAAGTACGTGGCGAAGGCCTTGACGACGCCGCGCGACTCGGCGAGCGGCAGCGCCTCGACCCGCCGCAGGAGGCGCTCGCCGGCCGCCCCGTCGCCGGCGCGGTGGGCCTTGGCGAGCCCGCGCACGTCCTCGACGAGGTCGAAGAGAGAACGGCCCTCCTGCTCGACGATCGTCTCGCCGAGCAGGTCGCCGAGCAGGTGCACCTGCTCGCTGAGCCGGTCGCGCTCGGAGGCCATGGGGCTTCCGAGTGTAGCAGGCGACGTCAGGGGCGGCGGGGCGCCGGACCCGCGGTCGCGGCCAGCGCCGTCCCGACGAGCGCGGCGAGGAGCCACGTCGAGCCCGAGATCCCGAGCAGGGGAAAGAACAAGACGGCCCCGAGAAGCGCCGCCCCCGACGCGCCCACGTGGTCGGCGGCCTCGAGGCGCCCCGCCGCTTCGCCCGGGGCGTCCCCCGCCGCGAGCCGCACCTCGGCCGCGATCGGGAAGACCCCGCCGGTCACGACACCCGCGGCGAGCAGCAGCGCCCCGTGGGAAAAGAGCGCGGCGATGGCGCTCTCCCCCGACGCGCGGGCGGCGGCTGCCAGCGTCCAGGGCAGGGTTGCCCCGAAGAGCGCGGCGGCGCCGAGCGACAGGCGCAGCGCCCGGGCGGCGCCGGGCAGGCTCGCCGCGTCGCGCTCCCCCTCCGCGAAAGCCGCGCGCGGGGCGAGCGTCGCCCCCACCGCGAGGCCGAGCATGAAGGCCGCGGTGAGGGCCCCGAGCCAGCCGTAGAGCGCACCCGCGTGGGTCTGGAAGGAGAACAGCAGGACGAGCCACCAGCCCATGCCCGCGGCCCCGACCACGGCCACCGCGTGCGAAGCGGCAGCCGCCGCCGGTCGCCCCGGCGGGCCGGCGGCCGTCGCAAGCCGGGCGACGGCCAGGAGCGAGGGGAGGAAGGCCAGCACCACCAGCAGCGGCGGAGGGATGCGGCTCACGGCGGCGACGAGCCGTCCCCACGAGCCGGAGGTCGTCTGTTGGCGCCGAGCGAGGGCGTGGAGGAACGACACCGGCCGGTCGTCGCGGCTCGCTTCCGTCCGGGCGGCGGCGGCGAAGAGCGCCGCCTCGGCCGCGGCGACCCCCTCGGGCGCGAGAAGAACGCGCAGCAGGGCCGGGTCGAACGAGGGAGACGTCACCCGCCGCTCGCGCCACCGGGCCGCCAGCACCTCCGGGTCGAGCGTGACCGCTGTCTTGCTCCAGCCGGCGACCAGAAGGGCGTCGGGCCCCGGCGTCGCGCGCACCACGGTCACGGCTTCCTGGAGCGAGCGGACGAGCGAGCCCGCGAGTGCTTCGGTTTCGCCGGTGACGGCGAGAGGCGCGGTGCGCAGGCTGATCGCGATCACGCCGTCGGGCCGGAGGCGTGCCGCGAGTGTCGCCAGGAACTCGACGGTGGCGAGCCGCGCCCGAAGGAGCGTCGTCGGCTCTCCGCCGAGCAGCAGCACGAGGTCGAACGGCCCGCCGATGCCCCCGTGCCCCGCGAAGTGCCGCGGGTCGTCGTGCACGACGAGCACCCGCGGGTCGCGGAGGCCTCCCGGTCCGCCGCGGGGAGCCGCTCGAACAGGAAGGCGAAGGCCGCCGCGTCCGGCTCGACCACGACCAGCTTCTCGACCGGGTGCCGCAGCAGCACCGGCACGAGGCCGCGCTCCACGCCGCCCACCAGCAGGACCTGCCCGGCCGCGGGGCGAGCAGCGCCAGGAGATGGCCGAGGCTCTCGGCGCCCCAAGGGTCCGGGAAGCTGCCCGCGTACTGCCCGCTCGCGTAGAGATGCAGCACGTCGTCCCCGCCGAGGGCGAGGTGCTGGTAGGGCGTGTCCGCGACCGCCCGCAGCGGGATGCCGGGCGCGATGCCGGAGAACCGCGCGCGCTCGGTGCGGTCGTCGAGCGCCGGCGATGCGGCGACCAGGGCCAGGCACGCGAGGGCGGCGGCGCCGGGGAGCCACGGCCGGGCGAGGACGCCGCCACGCCACGCGGCGAGGGCGAGGAGGGCGGCGACGAAACCGAGGAGCGCGCAGAGGCGGAAGGGAGCCACCCACGAGCCGGCGAGCAGGGTCACCGCGACGCCCCCGAGGAGCGAGCCGAGCGACTCGACGACGTAGACGCGCGCGATCCCCTCGCCGGCCTCCCAGAGCCGGGAGGCCGAGGAGGCGAGCGCGGTGAACGTCCAGCCCACCGCCGCCCCCGGGGGCGCCAGCGTCGCGACGGAGAGGACGAAGGCGAAGCCGAGGCCCGGCAGCTCGCCCGCGCCCGGCGCGAGGGCGAGCCGCAGCAGCCGTCCGCCCAGGATGGCGAGCGGCGAAAGCAGGGCCAGGACGGCGAGGCCGAGCCCGGCGTCGGCCGGAGCGACGAGAGCGCGGCGGCGCCGTGCGGCGGCGGCCCCGGCCGCGATTCCGGCCAGCCAGGCCGCGAGGCCCACGCCGATCGCGGCCTCGTCGCCCGCCACGTCCACGACGAGCTCGCGGAGGAGCAGCACCTGGGCCGCGGTGGCGAGGACGCCGGCCGCGAGGAAGGCCGCGTGGCGCACGAGGCAGTCTACTCCGGGGCTGAGCCGTCGGGCTCAGCCCGTCGGCCTCGTTCCTGGGCCACAATCAGCCGCGCATCGCGCCGCCGGGCGGACCTCCTCCGCGTGAGAACCGCTCCGGGTTCGCGCGCACACGGAGGACAGCATGAAGAGAGCGGTCGCCCTCGCCGGCCTTCTCGTCGCGTACTTCGCAGGGCTCACCGACTCACGGGGGCAAGCCGTGGCACCCTCGGCTCCGGCCGGGGAAAAGGCGGTGCGCGCGTGGCAGGCCCCGCTCCGGATCCCCACCTACCCCGTCGGTCCCGCGGAGCCCAACCCGATGTTCTACGCGGGCCGCGAGTACCAGGGAGCCGAGGGTCCGGTCTACCCCTACCCGCTCCTCGACCGCCTCGGCGACCGGCGGGAGGACCGGACCTACCGGGCCCTCTGGCTCGAGAACGAGTACCTGAAGCTCTCCGTGCTGCCCGAGCTCGGCGGGCGCATCTTCACCGCCCAGGACAAGACGAACGGCTACGACTTCTTCTACCGGCAGCGGGTGATCAAGCCCGCGCTCATCGGGATGCTCGGGGCGTGGATCTCCGGCGGGGTCGAGTGGAACGTCTTCCACCACCACCGGGCGACGACCTTCATGCCCGTGCAGTCGGCGATCGTCGAGAACGCCGACGGGAGCCGCACCGTCTGGGTGGGCGAGACCGAGTGGCGCCAGCGGATGCGCTGGGTCGTGGGCCTCACCGTCCGGCCGGGCCGCTCGTACGTCGAGGCGGCGGTGCGGATGACGAACCGCACCCCGCTCGCCCACTCGATGCTCTACTTCTCGAACCCCGCCGTCCACGCGAACGAGAGCTACCAGGTGATCTTCCCGCCCGACGTGGACTGGGCGACCTTCCACGCGAAGACCGACTTCGCCCCGTGGCCCCTCGCGCGGGGGCCGTTCGTCGGCCGCGACTTCGCCCCGGGCACGGACCTCAGCTGGTGGAAGAACCACCCCTACCCGATCTCCTTCTTCGTCTACCGGTCGGGCCTCGACTTCCTCGGCGGCTACGATCACGGCCGCCGGGCGGGCGTCGTGCACGTCGCCGATCGCGACACCATGCCGGGCAAGAAGTTCTGGACCTGGGGCAACGGGCCGGACGGGCGCATGTGGGACCGGATCCTCACCGACGAGGACGGGCCGTACATCGAGCTCATGACCGGCGGCTACTCCGACAACCAGCCCGACTACTCGTGGATCCAGCCCCGGGCGAGACCCGCACCGTCGTCCACTACTGGTACCCCGTGCGCGACCTGGGCGGGGTGAAGGCAGCCAACCTCGAAGGTGCCGTCAACCTCGAGGTGAAGGAGGGACGGGCACGGGTCGCCGCCAACACCACCACCACCAGGAGCGACGCGCGGGTGAGGTTGACGGCCGGCGACCGGGTCGTCTTCGAGGCCACGGCCACGATCGCTCCCGACGCTCCCTTCGCGCGCGAGGTGGCGCTGCCCGCGGGCGTCAGCGAGGAAGGCCTGCGCCTCGCCGTCCTCGCCGCGGACGGAGAGGAGCTGGTGGCGTACGAGAGCCGCCCGCGGCCGAAGACGGCCGAGCCGCGGAGGTACGAGCCGCCGCCCCCGCCCGCGCAGGTCAAGACCGTCGAGGAGCTGTACCTCACCGGCCTGCGCCTCGAGCAGTTCCGACAACCCCCACTTCGACGCCGAGGCCTACTATCGCGAGGCGCTCCGACGCGACCCGGGCGACGCGCGCACGAACACCGCCGTCGGGGCGCTCGCTCTGCGCCGGGCGCGGTTCGAGGAGGCCGAGAAGCGCCTCGACGCCGCCGTCGCCCGAACGACCGCCAACCACACCCGCGCGAGCGACGGCGAGCCGCAGTACCTCCTCGGCCTCGCCCGTCTCGCCCGCGGGAAGGCCGCCGCCGCCCGCGAGGCTTTCGCCGCGGCAGGATGGGACCTCGGCTTCACGGCCGCCGCCGCGCTCGAGGAGGCGCGGCTCGAGTCCGCCGGCGGAAACGCCACGCGAGCCCTCGCCCTCCTCGACCGCGCGCTCGGCGCCAACCCCCGCAGCGTCGCCGCTCTCACGCTGAAGGCCGCTCTCCTGCGCCGGGCCGGCCAGCCCGACCTCGCCTTCGCCCAGGCCTCGGCCGCCCTCGCCGCGGACCCTCTCGACCCTCTCGCCGCCCGCGAGCGCCGCCTCGCCCGCGAGGCCGGAGCGCGGCCGGCCGCGGACGCGGCGGCCGACTCGGCCGAGGCCGCCGCCCTCCGGACGCTCGACGAGGACGCGTACGCGCTCGAGGCGGCCCACGACTACGCCCGCGGCGGCCTCCTCGACGACGCGATCGCGGTGCTCTCCCCGCGGCTGCCGGGCCCGGGCGCGAAGGCCGACCCGATGGTCGCGTACACGCTCGGCTGGCTTCACGAGAGGAAGGCCGATCGTCCGGCGGCGGCCGGCTGGTACCGGCGCGGCCGCGAGCTGTCGCCGGACTACTGCTTCCCCTTCCGGACCGAGGAGGTCGCGGTCCTGGAACGCGCGAGTGCTTCCGACCCGAAGGACCCCCGGGCCCCCTACTACCTCGGCAACCTCCTCTACGACCTCCAGCCCGACCGCGCCATCGCGGAGTGGGAGCGCTCCCGCGCCCTCGACCCCGGCTTCGCCCGAGTCCACCGCAACCTCGCCTTCGCCTACGCCCGCGCGAAGGGCGACCTGCCGCGCGCCACGGCCAGCCAGGAGAAGGCCGTCTCGCTCGAGAAGCGCGAGCCGCGCCTCTACTACGAGCTCGACCAGTACCTGGCGTGGACCAGGGCGCCCCTCGCGGCGCGCCTCGCGCGGCTGACGGAGAGCCCCGACACCGTGGCCAGCCGCGAGATCACGGCTGGCCGCCTCGCGCGCGTGCAGGTGCTCATGGGCCGGGACGACGAGGCCCTGGAGACGCTCCGCCGCACGCGCTTCCACGTGTGGGAGGGCGAAGGCGGGATCCACTCGGTCTACGTGGCGGCGCGGCTCGAGCGGGGCCGC
Organism: uncultured Acidobacteriota bacterium; assembly: GCA_963697835.1. GTDB lineage: Bacteria > Acidobacteriota > Vicinamibacteria > Fen-336 > Fen-336 > DATBSL01. Next base: position 1,136,175 of record CAVOPG010000008.1, read on the forward strand.
CGCCTCCTCGCGAAGGGAGACGCGGCGGCGGCGCTCGAAGAGCTCCGCGCGACCCTCGAGGTTCCGCCCAACATCGAGGTCGGCCAGGGCGTCGGCGCGCACCTCGCCGCCGTCCACCACCACGTCGGCCTCGCCCTCGAGACGCTGGGCAGGAAGGACGAGGCCGCGGCGGCGTTCCGGGAGTCGGCCGGCGTTCCCGCCGTCGTCCCCGAGGGCCGTTACTGGATCGGCCGGTCGCTCGAGAGGCTCGGACGCAAGGCGGAAGCCCGACGCCACTTCGAGCGCCTGGCCGCCACGAAGCCCCGGGCGGTGGACGCGGCGCGCCCGCTCGAAGTGCGCATGGAGGCCCGCGAGAGCCGGTCGGCGGATCTCTACGTGAAGGCGCTCGGCCAGCTCGGCCTCGGCCGCCGAGCCGAGGCCCGCGTCTCTCTCGCCGCCGCCCTCGAGGCGAACTCCGACGACGTCGGCGCCACCGTCTTGTCTCGCTCGCTCGCGGTCGCGGCTCCGGTGGCGGCTCCTCACCCGAAAGCGCGAGCGCCGGTCGAGGCGGCTCCCCAAAGGCCTCCCGCGGAGGCGCGGCCCTGACCGGAGGGAACCGACGGCTCCTCGGCGACGTAATCTGATCAAGGAACGATCAGCAGAAGGGGCGAAGAGTCCGGGCGCGTCCAACGCGCTGGACGCGTGAGGTGGGTCATGGCAAGTCCGCATCAGGGAATCCGGATCGATCGCATCCCGGCCGAGGGTGTGGGCGGGCTGATCTTCGCGGTCGGCTCGGTGCTGATCTTCCTGGTGGCGTTCCCGGCCTTGCGGCCGATCGCCGCCGCGGCCGTTCTGGGCGGGATCGTCCTCGCGCCGGTACTGCACCGGCTCTACCGGTAGCGGCGTCGCACCGGAGGCGACACCGGCCGCCCTCAGTCGAGCTCGCGTAGGATCTAGTCGCTGGCCACGCGAGGTACGGAATGCTCTATCTGCTCTTCTACGACTACGTCGAGAACGCCGTCGAGCGCCGGGCCCCCTTCCGCGAGGAGCACCTGCGCCTCGCCGGAGAGGCGGTCGGGCGGGGCGAGCTCTTGATGGGCGGGGCGTTCGCCGACCCCGTGGACGGCGCCGCGCTCCTCTTCCGCACGGACGATCCTTCCGTCGTCGACGCCTTCGTTCGCCGGGACCCGTACGTCCGTGGCGGGGTCGTCACCCGCTGGCGCATCCGGCCCTGGACGGTGGTCGTCGGCGTCCTGGCCCCTCGCGCCCAATAGCCCCGGGGTCAGCGCCGGCCGCGTACGTCGTGCGGCTCCCCGCCGCCCGCTGCTGGGCCTCGCGCCTGCACTGCATTGCGGCTTCCCCGCGTCCTCCGGTACGATTGCCGCAACTCAACAAGCCAGATCGCCCGAGGCCTGTCGGAGGGAGTCTCCGGCCGGGGGGGCGTTCTCAGTTCCGGGAGGAGGGTGAAGGCGTGAGCCAGAAGACGATCGCCGTCGTGGGAGCGACCGGAGCGCAGGGAGGAGGGCTCGTCCGGGCCATCCTCGCCGATCCGAGCGGGGGGTTCACGGCGCGCGCGTTGACGCGTGACGCGGGCAGCCCGAAGGCCAAGGAGCTCGCGAGGCTCGGGGCCGAGGTCGTGGCCGCCGACGTCGACGACGCCGCGAGCCTCCGGCGAGCGTTCCAGGGCGCCTACGGTGCTTTCTGCGTCACCTTCTTCTGGAACCACATCTCGCCCGGAGAAGGAGCTGGCCGAGGCCCGGACCATGGCCCAGGCGGCGAAGGACGCCGGGCTGCGGCACGTCGTCTGGTCCACCCTCGAGGACACGCGCAAGTGGGTGCCGCTCGAGGACGCGCGCATGCCCACTCTCCAGGGCAAGTACAAGGTGCCGCACTTCGACGCGAAGGGCGAGGCGAACGCGATCTTCTCCGACCTCGGCGTGCCCACCACCTTCCTCAACACGTCCTTCTACTGGGACAACCTGATCCACTTCGGGATGGGCCCGAAGAAGGGCCCCGACGGCCGGCTGGCCTTCGTCCTGCCGATGGCGGACAAGAAGCTGCCCGGCATCGTCGCCGAGGACATCGGCCGGTGCGCCTACGGCATCTTCAAGCGCGGTCCCGAGCTCGTCGGGAAGACGGTGGGCATCGCCGGCGAGCACCTGACCGGGGCCCAGATGGCGGCGGCGCTCGGCCACGCGCTCGGGCAGGAAGTCGTCTACAGCTACGTGCCCCCCGAGGTCTACCGCACGTTCGGGTTCCCCGGGGCGGACGACCTCGGCAACATGTTCCAGTTCAAGCCGGGACTTCGAGGCGGCCTTGTGCGGGGCGCGCGACCTCGCCTTCTCGCGGTCGCTGAACCCGCGGCTCCAGACCTTCGCGCAGTGGCTCACCGCCAACAAGGAGCGGATCCCACTCGGCTGAGCCGCGGCCGGGGCACCGCTCAGCGGGGGGAGCACGTCGGCCTTCGCCGGCTCCGGCGCCTGCGCGCGGAGGGGGAGGCCCGCTCGCGAGGCCGGCGAGGAGGCACGCGGCGAACGGCAGGGAAGGGCGCCGGTGCCTCATTGCGCTTCCAGGTCCTCCTGCAGCGCCGCCCGCTGCTCGGCGGTCAGCGGTTCCTCGTGCTTCAGCTCCGGGTCAGGGTGGTCGCAGCCGACGGCGAGCGGGCGCCTGCGGTCCCACGTCGAACTTCAGGTACTGGACGGACGAGACGCGAGTTTCGCCCACCTGCCGCTCGTCGTAGCGGGCGTAGGCCTTGGCACCGTCGGCCCGCTTCACGTAGAGGTGCTTCGGGAGGGCGAGCCACTTCGTGAGCTTCACGGCCCGCTCCGCGGGGTCGTCGAGCTCGACGAGGAGCGTGCAGCCGACCTCCCCCGGGCCGCCGAGCAGCTCGTTGTAGGTCTCGATCTCGTGGACGATGTCGGCCTCCTTCACCATCCGCTCGGCCCGCATCATCTCCTGGACCTGGTAGAGGATCGTCTCGTGGTTCTCGAAGAGGAAGGTGAGGTGCGGGTCCCACGTGGACGCGCCGGGCCGCCTTCGCCCTCATCGCCGAGTCGCGCACCGCTCTCCGGCACTCCTCGTAGGTCACGTAGTCCACGATCTCGCCGCGCTCGACCTTCTTCATCGGTCCTCTCCGCCTTCCCCCTTCACGGCCGCCTCGTCCGGCTTCGGAACGCGCGTCGCAAACCCGTCGGCCCGGTAGGCGCGGGCCAGGATCGACATCGGGTGCAGGGGCTTCTTGCCCGCGTGCTGCTGGAACTGCAGCGCCGCGAGCGGGCAGTCGGTGGCCCACACCTCGGCCCCCGCCTCCTTCATGCCGTCGAAGGCCTTCTTCCCCACCTTGACGCTGTTCGTCGAAGCCCTCGACCTTCATGGCGTAGGTGCCGTCGTGGCCGCAGCACTCCATGGTCAGCTTCGGCTGCACGCCCGGGGATCTTCCGCAGGAGGTCCCGGCCCTTGAAGCCGATCGCCTGCGCGCGCAGGTGGCAGGGCGCGTGGTAGGCGACCGGGCCGCCGGGGGTCGACTTGAAGTCGGTGTTGAAGCGGGGCTCGTCGCGGATCTCCCAGAGGAGCTCCGAGGGGTCGCGCACGAGCGCGGCGAGCTTCCGCGCCTCCGGCCGCAGCGCCTCGGGCAGCAGCTCCGGGTACTCGCGCCGCATCATCATCGCGCAGGTGGGGTTGATGGCGATCACCTTCGTCCCCGCTTCGACGAACGGCTTCAGCATCTTCAGGTTGTTGGCCGCCTGCTTGCGCACCGAGTCGAGGTCGCCCGTCTCCCAGGCCGGCATGCCGCAGCACTGGAGGCCCTTCACGCAGGCCGTCTTGACCTGGTTCCGGTCCAGCACCTCGAGGGTGTCGCGTCCGATCTGGGGCTCGTTGTTCTGGACGTAGCAGGTCGGGAAGAGCACCGCCTCGACGCCGTCCGGCTTCGGCCGGACGCGCCCGTTCTCGCTCCGCCCACCTCTCGAACGTGGTGGGCGCGAAGTCGGGCAGCAGCTTGTCCTTGTGGATCCCGAGCGCCGCCTGCATGAGCACGCGGTGGAGCGTCACGCGGTTCATGACGTTGGCCATGCCGAAGCTCGAGCCGGGCCATGGCCCCGGCCGCGTCGGGGTTCGCGAGGATGCGGTCGCGGAGCGGGATGCCCCGTGCCTTCGCCCGCTGCGCCTTGTAGCGGTGCACGAGCTTCGGGAAGTCGAGCTGGTACTCGTGGCTTGTCGCGGGCCGTGTACGGGCACTGCACCTCGCACAGCTTGCACTGGAAGCAGGCGTCCATCACCCGGTCGGTCTCGGGGGCGGTCGAGCCTGCGGACGTCGCCGTCGTGCTTCTTGTCGATGAGGTCGAAGAGGATCGGGAAGCTGTCGCAGTACTTGAAGCACATGCGGCAGCCGTGGCAGATCTCGAAGGTCCGCGTGACCTCCTTCTGCAGGCCCCCCGCGTCCCAGTAGCGCGCGTCGTCGGGGTCGTAGGAGAGCCCGTCGGTCGGCTGGTAGGAAACCGGCTTGTCGGTCTGGCTCATGGTGTCGCCGATCCTGGCGCCGCGCGTGCCGGTGGGACGGCGAGGCGGCCGCCGCGGGCGGACGGGCGCGGCCGGTCGGCCGCCCGCGGCGTGAAGCGGCCCTCCTAGCTGACGAGGGACAGCATCTTCTGGAAGCGGCCGGCGTGCGACTTCTCGGCCTTGGCGAGGGTCTCGAACCAGTCCGCGACCTCGGGGAAGCCCTCGTCGCGGGCGGTCTTCGCCATGCCGGGGTACATGTCGGTGTACTCGTGGGTCTCGCCCGCCACCGACGCCTTCAGGTTGTCCGTGGTGTCGCCGATCGGGAGGCCCGTGGCGGGGTCGCCGACCTTGCGCAGGTAGTCGAGGTGGCCGTGCGCGTGGCCCGTCTCGCCCTCGGCGGTCTCGCGGAAGTTGCTCGCGATCTCGGGGTAGCCCTCGACGTCCGCGATCTTCGCGAAGTAGAGGTAGCGGCGGTTCGCCTGCGACTCGCCGGCGAACGCGTCCTTCAGGTTGCCGTGCGTCTTCGTGCCCTTCAGGTCCTTGGCCATCGTCTCATCTCTCCTCTTTCGGTATCTCTCTTCGTTCAGCTCTTCTTCTTCGCGCAGGCCGGGCAGAGCCCGGTGAAGCTCACGGAGTAGTCCTTGATGCGGAAGCCCGTCCTCGACGCCTCGGGGAGGCGCAGCGGCGGCACGAGCGCGTCGTCGAGGTCCACGAGGCGCCCGCAGGCGTCGCAGACGAGGTGGTGGTGGCGGCCCGTCATCGGGTCGAAGCGGGCGACCCCGCCGGCGTGGTGCACCTTGCGGGCGAGGCCGGCGTCCACGAGCGTCTCCAGGACGCGGTAGACGGTCGTGCGGGACAGGCCGGGCAGCCGGCCGCGGACCGCGTCGTAGACCTGGTCGGCCGTCGGGTGGTCCCGCCGGCCGGCCAGCTCCCCGAACACGGTGCGCCGCTGGATCGTCACCGCCAGGCCCCGGCGGCGGCACTCGTCCTCGAACTCGGCGAGGCGGGGGCTCGGTCTCGGGTGGGCAGCCATCACTTGGTAATCTGTACCAAACGGGCCTTTGTGTCAAGTACGAGTTGACACCGCTCAGCGACCGACCTGCGCCTCGATCCAACGGTCCACCTTCTCCGTCTGCTCCGGCACCGTGAAGTGGCCGGTCTCGACGGCGAGCAGCAGCTCCTTCGGCGCGGTCACCACGTTGTAGGCCGCGTACGTCGAGGTCGGCGGGCAGACCTCGTCGTTCCAGCCCCAGGAGTAGAGGCCCGGCGCCTTCACGCGCCGGGCGAAGTTCACGACGTCGTAGTAGGCCGCGGTGCGGATCTTGGCGGGCGTCCGGTGACCGTCCTTCTCGTCCTTGAAGAGGTGCGGCCAGCCGCCGGCCCGGCCCTTCAGGTAGCCGGCCATGTCCGAGAGCGCCGGGTAGTACGGGCGCGAGGGCGGTGACGCGCGGGTCGAGGCCGGCGGTCGTGATCGTGAGCGCCCCGCCCTGGCTGCCGCCCGTCACCACGAGGTTCTTCCCGTCCCACTTCGGGTGGCTCGACGAGGAAGTCGTTCGCGCGCAGGCAGCCGAGGTAGACGCGCCGGTAGTAGTAACGGTCGCGGTCGTCGAGGTTGAACGCCGTGTAGCCCCGGCCGCTGTTGAACGGCGCCGGCGAGCAGGCTGTCGTAGACCTCGGGCGGGAGGTCCACCGGGATGCCGTGGATGCCGACCTGCAGCGTGATGTAGCCCTTCCCCGCGAGATCGACGAGGCCCCGGTAGGGGCGCGCGCCCGCCCCCGGCGGGTTCATGAGCGCCGGGAACTTCCCTTCGGCCGTCGGCACCGCGAGGATGCCGTAGAAGCGGCTCGCGCCCTTCGAGTCGTAGCCCACGTTCTGCAGGCTGACCTGGTAGACGTCGGCCGTCGCCGTCGAGAGGTCCGGCTTCGGCGTGAGCCGCGCGTCGATCGGCAGCTTCGCGAGCGTCCTCCTTCGCCCGCGCCCAGAAAGCGTCGAAGTCCGGCGGGTTCTCGACCGCGGGCTCGATCCTCTCCGGCGCGTAGGCCGCGGTCCCCACCGACCGGTACTCGCGGCCGTCCACCGTCGTCGTCACGGCGCAGCGCAGGAAGCCGGGCTCCTTCATCGTCCCGCCGTCGATCACGAGGCCGTCGGCGGGGAGCGTCGCCGTCTTCTCGATCGCCGGCGGCATCATCTCCGGCCCGCAGGCGTAGCGCAGGACCGTGCCGGCGAGGGCGTGCCCGTCGCGCGTGATCGTCACGCGGAACCGGGCCGGAGCGCCGATCGCGTAGCATCCAGTCGGCGCGCTCGGGGACGACCGACACGCGCACGGCTCCCGTCCGCTCCTGGGCAAACGCCCAGACCCCCGCTCCGGCCACCCCGGCCGCGAGCACCGCCGCCACCCGAAATCCTCTTCGCTTCATCGAGAGCCCTCCCACCGCCGCCCGGCGAGAACAACCGCGTCCGGATCATATGGTCGCAGCGCACCGCTTTGATCACGGATCTCGTCCTTGCTAGAGTAAGGACATGGCCAAGGTGACGAGCAAGCTCCAGGTCACGGTTCCAAAGGCCCTCGCCGAGCGATACGCCATACGCCCCGGGGACGAGATCGCCTGGGAGGCGGCGGGAGACGTCATCCGGGTGGTGCCACGCGGCCGCGCGCCAGCTCCCGACACCGCGGGTCGGCTCCGGCTCTTCGACAAGGCGAGCGAGCGGCAGCGACGTCGGAATCGCTCCTTCGCGACGGGCCGGCCTCCGGCCGGGCGCGGCTGGACGCGCGAGGAGCTCTACGACCGTGGCCGGGCTCGTTGACACGAACGTCCTCGTCTATCGGTTCGACCCGCGCTTCCCGCAGAAGCAGCGGATCGCCACCGACCTGCTGAGGAGCGGGATCGCCGACCGCTCCGTGCGGCTGCCTCACCAGGCCGTCCTCGAGTTCGTCGCCGTCGTCACCCGGCCACTCGCCGGTGGCCGTCCCCTGCTGCTTCCCGAAGAGGCCCGGCGCGAGGCAGAGGAGCTCCTCTCCCAGATGGACGTGCTGTACCCGAACGAGGCCGTGGTGAGGACGGCCCTACGCGGTGCCGCCGCGTACGGCCTCTCGTGGTTCGACGCGCACCTGTGGGCGTACGCCGAGCACTACGGGCTGGACGAGCTTCTCTCGGAGGACTTCGAGCACGACCGGATGTACGGCACCGTCCGCGTCCTCAACCCCTTCCGCTAGGGTTGGCTCAGCTCCTCGCCTTCCGGCGGGCGAGGGCGACTCCCGAGCTGGGCTTGATGCCCAGCTTCTTCGGCAGCGGCGTCCCCGAGTAGCCGGCCATCTCTACGGCCGTCGCAGGAGGTCCACGAGAGCGGCCAGCAGGAGGATCACGTTCGCTTTCTGCGCGCCGTGGCCCATGAGGCCGATCCGCCAGACCTTGCCCTTCAGGGGCCCGAGACCGGCGCCGATCTCGATGCCGTACTCGTCACGCAGGCGCCCGCGCACCGCCGCCTCGTCGACACCCTCCGGAATCCGGACGGTGGTCAGCGACGGGATGCGGTGCTCGACCGGCACGTGCAACGCGAGGCCCATCGCCTCGAGGCCGTCCCACAGCATCTCCGCGTTCGACCGGTGCCGTTCCCACCGGGCCTCGAGGCCCTCTTCCATGACGAGCCGGAGGCCCTCGCGCAGCGCGTAGACGAGCGTCGACGAGATGGTGTGGTGGTAGGCGCGGTCTCCGCCCCAGTAGCGCTCCAGGAGGTCGAGGTCGAGGTACCAGCCGTGCGGCGGGACGGGAGCGGGTCGCCATCGCCTGGCGGGCGCGAGGGCCGAGCGTCACCGGCGCCATCCCCGGAGGGCAGCCGAGGCACTTCTGCGAGCCCGAGTAGGCGGCGTCCACGCCCCATTCGTCGAGCGAGCACCGGCACTCCGCCGAGCGAAGTGACGCAGTCCGCGATGAGCAGCGCGTCGTGGCGGTGCGCGATCTCGCCGAGGCCGTCCATCGGCTGGAGGGCGCCGGTCGAGGTCTCGGCGTGGACGATGGCCACGGCCTTGGGCTTGTTTGCCGCCGCGAGCGCCGTCTCCACCTCGTCCGGCGTGAAGACCTCGCCCCACTCCTTGTCGGTCCTGGCGACCGAGACACCCATGCGCCCGGCGAGCTCCGCCATGCGCTGGCCGAAGAAGCCGGCCGCGCACACGACCAGCCGGTCGCCGGGCTCGAGCAGGCTGCCGAGGACGGCCTCCATCCCTGCCATGCCGGTCCCCGAGACGGCGAGGGCCAGGTCGTTCGCCGTGCGGAAGACGTCACGCAGCAGGCCGCGCACGTCGTCGAGGAGACGGATGAGCTCGGGGTCGAGGTGGCCGATGACGGGCGCACCCAGGGCTCGCATGACGCGAGGGTGAACGGGGCTGGGACCGGGGCCGAGCAGCAACCGCGCCGGGGGGTTGAGCTCGTCGAGCACATCCATCGGGAGAGGCCTTTCTGGCAGGAGCCGGCCGGCATTATAGGGCCGCGTCGCTCCTGCCAATGAACACGTCATCCCGAGGGACCCCCCCGGGGGCCGGGTCCCGCCCGTCGTCACTCGGGTTTCAGGATGGAACCGCCGGGCAGGGGCGGGTGTCCAAGGAGCTGATGCTTGACACGCGGACTCCTTCGTACTAGATTATTAGTAGATACCATGCGCAAGCCCAGCCCGACGCTGACCCCCCAGGAGCTCGAGATCATGAAGGTGGTGTGGTCGCGCGGCCACGCGACCGTCCGCGACGTCTACGAGGCCTTGCTCGAAGAGCGGAAGATCGCCTACACGACCGTCATGACGATGATGAACGTTCTGGAGAGAAAGGGCCATCTGCGCAAGAAGGTCGAGGGGCGCTCCTTCGACTACCGGCCGACCAGGCCGCAGCACCAGGTCGTGGGCTCGATGGTGCGCGAGTTCGTCCAGCGGGTGTTCGGCGGGTCCGCCGCGCCCCTCCTGGCCCACCTCGTCGACGAGGAGCACCTGACCGTCGAGGAGCTCGACGCTCTCGCCCGGCGCATCAAGGACAAGCGATGAGCGCCCTGGATCTCGCCCTCCGGAACCTCGCCGCCTGGAGCCTCCAGGTCGGCGTCCTCGCCCTCGCGGCCGCCGCGCTGGCGCGGTTGCTGCCCGTCGAGCGGCCCGCCGCCCGACTCGCGCTCGGCCAGGCGCTCCTCGCTCTCGTGCTCGGCCTCCCGCTCCTCCAGCCCTGGCACGCCACGGCGCCCGCCGTCACCTGGTCGGTGGCGCCGTCGTCCGCCCTCCCGGGGCCCGACGCGGCCGCGAGCGGAGGGCCTCCTTCCGCCACCTCCGCGGGCTGGCCCTTCGCCGCCGCCGGCCTGCTCGGGCTGGGCGTGGCTTTCGGCCTCGCCCGTATCGGCGCCGGCCTCGCTCGCCTTCGCTCCTTGCGGCGCCGGCGCGCGACCGCTGGACGCGCCGCCCTGGCTCCTCGCGCTGCGCGACGAGCTGGCGCCGCAGGCCCGCTTCCTCCTCTCCGACGACGACCGGCACCCCGGCGACTTTCGGCCTTCGCCGGCCGATCGTCCTGCTGCCCCGCGTCTTCGCGACGATGGATCGCGAGCGCCAGGCGGCCGTCGTCCTGCACGAGCTCCTCCACGCCCGCCGCGCGGACTGGGTGGTGCTGATGCTCGAGGAGCTGCTGAAGGCCGTCCTCTTCTTCCACCCCGCCGTCCACTGGCTGGTGGGCCGGGTCCGCCTCGCCCGCGAGCAGACCGTGGACGCTGCCGTCGTCCGACGCCTCGGCGGGCGCGAGGCCTACCTCGAGACGCTCGTCGAGGTGGCCCGCTTCGCCGCCCATGCTCGCGCGGTCCCGGCCGCGCCCTTCCTTCGCGAGAGCCACCTCCGGGAGCGGGTGGATCTGCTGCTCAGAGAGGTCTCCATGTCACGCCTGCGCACGTTCGCCCACGTCGGACTGACCGCCGCCGCCCTCGTCCTCGCCGTCTCCTGGGCGGCTTCCGCCGTCCCGCTGCAGTCCGCGAAGCCCGCCGCTCCCACCGCGACGATCGCGATCCAGGACAGCGTCACGGCCCCCGGCGAGCCGAAGCTCGTCCACCAGGTCCGCCCGGCCTACCCGCCCGACGCGAAGAAGGAGAAGGTGCAGGGCCTCTTCCTGATCGACTGCGTCATCGGGAAGGACGGGGCCATCAAGGATGCCCGGGTCGTCGTCTCGGCGCCCACCGAGGAGCGGCTCAAGGCGTTGGAATCGAAGAAGGGCACGCCCGCGGCCCAGGAGGGCGACGCCCGGCTGGCCGCGGCCGCTCTCGACGCGGTGAAGCAGTGGCGGTACGCCCCGATCCTCAAGGACGGCAAGCCGGTCGAGTTCAAGGCCACGGTGACGGTGAACTTCAACATCGCCTGAGAGGGCCCCGAGCGTCCCGGGCCCCGCGGGGCCGGCCGTCCCCCGGCCGGCATCGCGGGGCCTTCGTCCGTCTAGGCCTCGCGGCGCGCCGTCGCCACGGCCGCCACGAAGCAGAGGAAGGCGGCCGCGAGGCAGAAGAGCGGGGCCGGGAACCAGTAGCGGACCGCCACCGCCGTCATGATCCCGTAGATGCCGGCGTAGACGATCGAGGCCTGGCGCAAGAGGCCCGGCGCGCGGCCCTCGTGGCGCAGCAGGAGGAGGCCCAGCAGGCCCATCCCCGCCAGCGGGATCGCGAAGGTCAGGCTGAAGCCCGCCAGGAGATCGAACGTCGAGCGCACGAAGCCCAGCCCCATGTCCTGGGTGTACCCGCGCATGAGGGAGAGCATCTGTCTCTCCGTGTCGTTCTCTCCCTGCATGCTCATGAGCCCGACGTGACCCACCATGTGGAAGAGGCCAGTCGCCATCAACACCCAGCACCCGGCGGCGAAGAAGCGTCGCGGCATCGTCCCCCCTCTTTCCGGTCCGGGAGTCTCCTCCATTCCACGCCCCCTCTCAACTGCCCACCGCCCTGCACGGTCGGCTGGCCACCGATGTACGATGCCGCCGCCGGCTCCGCCGGCCTCATCCCAGGAGGGACGACATGACCCGCCGCCGACTCTTCCTCGCGCTCACCGCCCTCTTCCTCCTCGCGCCCGCGCTCCGGGCCGAGGCGCCCCCCGCGATCACGCCCGAGTCCGTCGGCCTGTCGTCCGAGCGCCTGCAGCGGCTGCGCACGGTGATGCAGCAGTACGTGGACGAGGGCCGGGTCGCCGGCGTCGTCACCTACGTGGCCCGCAACGGCCGGGTGGCTCACCTCGAGGCCTTCGGGAAGGCCGATGTCGAGGCCGGGGCGCCGATGAAGAAGGACACGATCTTCCGCATCGCGTCCCAGACGAAGGCCTTCACGAGTGTGGCGGTGATGATGCTCGTCGAGGAAGGGAAGATCGGCCTCGCCGACCCGCTCTCGAAGTACATCCCGGCCTGGGCGAAGACGACGGTGGCCGTGCCGCCGCCGGCCGGCGCGGTGGCGGAAACGCCGGTGAGCGCCGTGCCGGCGAAGCGGGCGATCACCATCCGCGACCTGCTGACCCACACCGCCGGGATCGGCTACGGAGAGGGCGTCGCCGCCGCCCAGTGGAAGGCCGCCGGGATACAGGGCTGGTACTTCGCCGACCGCAGCGAGCCGGTGTCGGCGGTGGTCGAGCGCATGGCCGCCCTCCCGATGGACGCGCAGCCGGGCGAGAAGTACGTCTACGGCTACAACACCGACATCCTCGGCGTCGTCGTCGAGAAGGTGTCGGGCATGACGCTCGCCGAGTTCTTCGAGAAGCGCATCGCGGGACCGCTCGGGCTCGTCGACACGCACTTCTACCTCCCGCCGGCGCAGAAGGGCCGGCTGGCGGCGGTCTACGCGGCGAAGGACGGGAAGATCGAGCGGGCCACCGACCCGAAGACGGGCCAGGGCCACTACGTCGAGGGCCCGCGCGTGGCGTTCGCCGGCGGGGCGGGGCTCCTCTCCACGGCGCGCGACTACGGGCGCTTCCTGCAGATGCTGCTGAACGGCGGCGAGGTCGATGGCGTCCGGCTGCTCGGCCCGAAGACGGTCGAGCTGATGACGGTCAACCACGTGGGCTCGCTGTTCAGCGACGGCAACCTCGGCTTCGGCCTCGGCTTCGAGATCGTCCTCGACCTCGGCCGCGCCGGCCGCTACGGCTCGGTGGGCGAGTTCCGCTGGGGCGGCGCCTACCACACCTACTACTGGGCCGACCCGCAGGAGAAGCTGGTCGGGGTCTTCATGACCCAGCTCCTGCCGGCCGGGGACTCCGACCTCCACGCGAAGTTCCGGGCGCTCGTCTACCAGGCGATCGTCGGTCCGCCGACCGGCGTCCCCGCCGCCCGGCGTCAGTGACGCGTCTCCGTAGAACGAGTAGCAGCAGGACGGGAGGAGCTCGAGCGCCTATTCTGCCCGCAGAGTCTCAGCGGGGCTGATTCTCGAGGCGTATCTCGCGGGGACGTAGCAGGCGATCTGGGCGAGGGCGATGAGCAGGAGGGTGACGCCGCTCAAGACGGGAACGCTGCTGGTGTGCATGCCGGGGAAGGCCGCGGCAAAGAGCCGGGAGATGCCGAAGGCGCCGAGCAGGCCGATGGCGGAGCCGACGAGCGCGAGCTTCGCCCCGGAGGCGAGCACGAGGCGGGTGATGTCCCCGGCCTGGGCTCCCAGCGCGAGGCGGATGCCGAATTCGCCGGTGCGGTGGGCCACGGTGCGGGCGATGACGCCGTAGATGCCCAGGGAAGCCAGACCGAGCCCGAGCACGGCGAGCGCGGAAAGAACGCTGCCGAGGACGCCGTCCTGGTAGTTGGCTCGGGCGATCGTGGTGTCGGCGGGTTGGAGCTTGCGCACCGGCAGGTCCGGGTCGAGCGCCATCATCGTGGTGCGGATGCTGTCGACGAGGGTGGACGGCGCGATACCGGCGGTGCGCACGGCGAGCTCGTTGAACGCGCCGGGGTTCCTGGGCCATCGGTTGGTAGAGCTGGTAGGTCACGGGGATCCGATCCGGGAAGACCGATTGGACGTCGCCGACGACGCCGACGATCTCTCCCCATTCGACGGTCTTGCCACCGGCCTGGGCGATGCGCCGACCGAGAGGACTCTCGCCACCGAAGAGACCACGGGCCATGGCCTCGTTGATGATGAAGACCCTCGGGGAAGTGAGGGTGTCGCCGGCGTTGAAGGTGCGTCCGCTGAGCACGCGGGTGCCGACGGTTTCGAAGTAGTGGGGACTGATGCCGTTGATGACGGCGGCGGGCTCATGGCCGGGCTCGGGAGTCTCGCGACCGGCGACGAGGTACTTGCGGGGCTCGGCCAGGCCGAAGAAGGGCATCGCGTAGGACGATGCTGGCGGACACGACGCCGGGCAGCGCTTCGAGACGTTCCAGGGCGAGGCGCTGGAAGTCCGTGATCTCCTTGTCGCCCGGGTAGGTGGCGATCGGGAGGACCAGGGTGCCGGTGACGAGGTGGTCGGATTCCCAACCGTATCGGCGGTTGTTCAACTCGTGGAGTCCGCGCACGAAGAGGGCGGCGCCCGCGAGCAGGACCATGGCGAGGGCGAACTGGCCGACGATGAGGACGTGGCGGAAGCGTCGGTGGCCGCGATCTCCGGTGGTGCCGCGCCCTCCGCTCTTGAGGGTGCTGTTCAGATCGAGCCGGAGGGCGAAGAGCGCGGGGGCGACGCCGAAGGCGAGCGCCGTGAAGAGACAGGCGACGAACGCCCAGCCGAGCACGTGCCAGTCGAGGGTGAGACGCGACGCCGACACCATTGTCCCCTGCGCTGGCGACCGCGAACCAGTCGAAGGTCCAGAGGGCGACGAAGATGGCACAGATGCCGCCGGCCAGGGCCAGCAGCAGGGACTCGACGACCAGGGGGCGCAGCAGTCTGGGAGCGCGAGGCACCGAGGGCGGAGCGCACGGCGAACTCGCGCGCGCGGGCCATCGTGCGGGCGAGGAGCAGGTTCGCCAGGTTGGAGCAGGCGATGAGCAGCACGAAGCCGGAGAGACCGACCAGCATGACGATCACGTCCCGGCCATCCTGTCGGCAGAAAGGAATCGTCGATCGGGATGGTGCGCCAGGTGCTTTCGGCGTCGGCGGCGGGGAAGTCAGCGAGCGAGGCGGCGACCGAAGTCCGCGATGAAGGCTCCGCCCTGCGCGCGGGTGACGGTGATGGCGCGACGCCCGACGAGGCGGATCCAGGTGGAGTTGCGGTCCCGTGTTTCCTTTTCGTCGAGACCGAGTGGCCGGAAGACGTCGATCGAACCCAGGTGGCGCCAGTCGCTGAAGGTGGCGGGCAGCACGCCGACGATTTCGTAGGGCTCGCCGTCGACGCGAACCGTGCGGCCGATGATGTGGGCGTCACCCCCGAAGCGAGTTCTGCCAGTAACGGTGACTGATGATGAGGACGCGGTGGTTGCCCGAGGATCTCCTCGTCGGGACGGAAGGTGCGGCCGAGCTCAGGCTGGGTGCCGAGGGTGGAGAAAAGATTGGCGGAGACGCGGAGGCCGTCGGCCATCTCGGCCGGTCGGCCGGGTTCGGAGAGGCTCATGTCCGAATCGGCGTAGGCGGCGATCTCGCCGTAGCCGTTCATCTCGGACTTCAGATCGAGGTAGTCGGCCGGCGAGATGCCGCCCCGAGGATTCTGGGCGGTGGTGCGATAGATGCGGTCCAGTTGACCCCTGTCGGCATAGGGCGCCGGGCGCAGCATGTATCCATTGAGAACGCTGAACATCGACGTGTTGGCACCGATGCCGAGTCCGAGCGTGACGATGGCAATGAGGGTGAAGCCGGGAGAGCGACGCAGCGACTTGAAGGCGAAGCGGAGGTCACGGAGAATGGCGAGCCCGGCGCTCACTGGCGTTCCTCGTTCATGGGATTCACTCTGCCCGTCGATAAGCAGATGTCGCGCCAGGCTCTGCCGCTGCTTCACATCGCGCTGCATGGCAAGGCTTTGCGCCCAGGCCCGGGCTCTCCATGACCGCCGCCGGGTGTCCCGCTCCTGACACCCGACGGTCCCGGAATCGGGCACCTGGGTGAGCGCTGCATGCGGTTGTGCCGAGAGCAGGCCGCTAGCGGCGCCGGCTGACGGCGACGACGCCGGCCAGGACGAGCGCCGAGCCGGTGAGGAGCCTCGGCCGAAGCGGCTCGCCGAACGCCAGCGCACCCACCGCGACCGCCACGATGGGGATTAGGTAGGTCATGAGGGCGACCCGTGTCGCGCTCACCCGGGCGAGCAGCCAGTAGTAGACCGTGAACGCGACGGCGGAGCCGAGGATCGCGAGGTAGAGGAGCGCGCCCAGCGACCGCGCGTCGAGCACGAGCCGGGCATCCCTCTCGAGGACGAGCGCCACGCCCCCCATCACGACGCCGGCGACGAGCATCGGCACCGCCGCGAGCGACAGCGGGTGGACGCCGCTCCCCCAGCGCTTCACCGCCACGCTCGCCGCCGCGGAGGCGAGCGGCGAGACGAGCATCACCAGCGCCGCGTACCGCACTCGCTCCCCGCCGAGGAGAGCGAGGTCGTCGGAGAAGATGACGGCCACGCCGGCGAAGCCGAGGAGCATGCCGAGGGCCGCGCCCGACCCCAGGCGCTCGCCCGGGAGGAGGAAGTGCGCGAGGGCGGCGACGCACAGCGGGTACGTGGCGAACAGCACGGCGGTGAGGCCGGACGGGATGTACTGCTCGGACCAATAGACGATCGAGTAGGAGACGCAGAAGGACAGGAGGCCGTTCGCCAACCAGAGGGTCTTCTCGTGACGAGCCCGGCCGAGGCGGACTCCCAGGAGGGAGGCGAGGGCGAGGAGGAGGCCCCCGGCGAGCGTGAACCGCGCCGCGACGCCGGTGAAGGGTGGGACCCCCTGGAGGCCGATGCGGATCGCGGCCCAGGTGGTCCCCCAGATCAGCGTCAGCAGCAGGAAGGCGCCGATCAGTTGCCCACGCCCGGTCGAGCCCACCTCAGCCCTTCGGCCCGGGGCCCCTCGGCGGATCCGACGGGGGCGGCGGCGGGCGGCTCCGGAGGCTGCGGCTCGGGCGGCTTCGGGGCTTCCGCCGCCTTGGTCCCGTTGTTCCCCGCCGGCGCGCCCCGGCCGAAGCTGCGGGCCTTCTCGGCGAACGCGGCCAGCCGGTCGTCCACCCGGCGATTGACCGTGCCGTCGGGGTAGCGGCCCTCGGCGCCTCTCTCCCCCGCCGGCACGCCCGTCAGCAGCTCGACCGCCTCGTCCACCGTCTCGATCGGCCAGACCCGGAAGAGCCCCTTCTCCGCCGCCTCCACTACGTCGGCGCGCAGCATCAGGTGCTTCACGTTCGACGCCGGGATGAGCACGCCCTGGTCGCCGGTGAGGCCGGCGGCCCGGCAGACGTCGAAGAACCCCTCGATCTTCTCGTTCACCCCGCCGATCGGCTGCACCTGGCCGTGCTGGTTCACGGAGCCCGTGATCGCCCGGCCCTGGCGGACCGGCACCTCGCCGAGGGCGGAGAGGAGCGCCACCAGCTCCGCGCACGAGGCGCTGTCGCCCTCGACCCCGGAGTAGGACTGCTCGAAGACGAGGCTGGCCGCGAGGGAGAGCGGCCGCTCGGAGGCGAAGCGCTGCCCCAGGAAGCCCGACAGGATGAGGA
Organism: uncultured Acidobacteriota bacterium; assembly: GCA_963697835.1. GTDB lineage: Bacteria > Acidobacteriota > Vicinamibacteria > Fen-336 > Fen-336 > DATBSL01. Next base: position 1,153,222 of record CAVOPG010000008.1, read on the forward strand.
CGCCCTTCGAGTGGAGCGGCCCGCCGAGCGCCACCTCCTTCTCGATGTCCACGACGCTGCCGCTGCCGAGGCGCACCCGTGCGGTGATGCGGCTCGGGCGGCCGAACGCGTAGCCGCCGAGCTGGAGCACCGAGAGCCCGTTCACCTGGCCGACCGCCTCGCCGCTCGTGTCGAGGAGGAGGGTCCCGCGGCGGATGTCCTCGCTGGATGCGCTCGCGCACGCGGCTCACTCGCCGCACCTGCGCGTCGAGCGCCGCCTGCACGTGGTCCGCCCCGACCACCGCCGCCCCCGCTTCGCCGGCGAGGTGGTCGGCCTCGCGCAGGAGGTCGGCCACCGTCTCCGCGTGGACCTGCAGCCTCTCCGCGTCGGCCGCCCGGCGGGAGGCCTGCTCGATCGCGCGCACGACCGCGCCGGGGTCGAGCGGGCGGAGGCCCTCGCGGCGGGCGAAGGTCCCGAGGAGCCGCGCGTAGAGCTGCTCGCCCTCGCCCGTGCGCTCGATCTCCTCCTCGAAGTCGGCGGCCACCTTGAAGAGCTCGGGGAACTCGGGATCGAGCTGGGAGAGCAGGTAGTAGAGGTGGCGCTCGCCGAGGAGCACCACCTTGGCGTCCAGGGGGATCGGCTCCGGCTCGAGCGAGGCGGTGGTGGCCAGGCTGAGCGCCTGCCCGACCGACTCGATCCGGATCGCCTTCGAGCGCAGGGCTCGCTTGAGCTCGTCCCACGCGAGCGGCTGCTGGAGCAGCCGCCGGGCGTCCACGATCAGGTAGCCGCCGTTCGCCCGGTGCAGCGCCCCCGCCTGGATCAGCGTGAAGTCGGTGACCAGGTTGCCGAGCTCGGCCACGTACTCGACGCGGCCCACGAGGTTGGCGTGGGTCGGGTGGTCCTCGTAGACGACCGGGGCGCCCTTCTCCGAGGTGCGGGTGACGAGCACGTTGACCTGGTAGCGTCGAGCCGGCCGCTTCTCGGCCCGTCCGCCGAAGAGGGCCTTCATCGCGCTCGCCCCCTCGGGCGCCGGCAGGAAGTCCTCGGCGTTGTCGACGACGTCCTTCTCGACGTCGGCGAGGTACTCGAGCACGGCGGGCACGTCCGCCCAGCGGGCCCGCACCTCGTCGACCAGGTTAGAGGTGGCGGAGGCGGTGACCAGCCGGTCCAGCCGGCGCGTCTCGTCGCGGTGGCGCCGCGCCTCCCGCGGGAGCGCCCCCAGGGCGTCCTGGAGCTCCTGCTGGACCGCCACCATCTCCGCCTTGAACCGCTCCTGCTCGCGGGCGGGCAGCTTCTGGAACGGCTCGGGCTCGATCACCTCGCCGTTCCGCAGGGGCGCCATCCCCACCCCGGCCGGCGTCTTGACGATGGCGACGCCCCGCGCGCGGGCCTTCTCCTCGAGGCTGTTGAAGGCCTTCTCGCTCTGCGCGGAGAGCTGCTCCTCGAGGAGCTTCTTCCGCGTCCTGTAGTCGTCGCTGTCGAAGAGGGCGGGGATGGCGGCACGCAGCTCCTCGACGAGGCGCAGCAGGTCCTCGCGCAGGAGCGGGGCGCGTCCCGGCGGCAGGCGCAGCGCGCGGGGCCGGCGCGGGTCGGCGAAGTCGTGGACGTAAGCCCAGTCGGAGGGCGCCTTCTCCGAGGCGGCGCGCCGCTCGAGGAACGCGCGCACGAAGCCGTGCTTGCCCATGCCCGAGGTGCCGAGGGCGTAGAGGTTGTAGCCGTAGCGGCGGATGCCGATCGCGAAGCGGACCGCCTCCTCCGCGCGCTCCTGCCCGATGATGCCGGGCACGTCGGCGAGGTCGGCGGTCGTGCCGAAGGAGAAGGAGGCGGGGTCCGACCGGCGGCAGAGGGAGCGGGCGGGCAGGGGGGAAGATCTCGCATGGGCGCCTCCTGGACTTGCGTATTCTACGAGTTGACCCCGGAGCGGGTCCGGGTAGACTTGTGACCCTGTCTGCCGGACCCGGTGGATAAGAACGACGATCAGGAGGCTGAACGTGTTTCTTCGCAAGACCCTCGCCCCGGCCGCCGCGGGCATCATTCTTCTCGCCGGCGCTCTCGCCCTCGCCCCCGCCGCCCTCGTCGCGGCCCAGGAGGTCGTCCAGGACGAGGGTGCCGCCTACCGGGCCTGGCACGAGGCGAGCCAGGCGGCCGACAACGCCAAGGCGATGGCGGCGGCCAAGACCTACCTCGAGAAGTACCCGACCGGCCAGTACGCCGAGTTCATCAAGAAGTGGTACGGCACCGCGCAGATGACCGCGCTCGACGCCGCGATCAAGGAGAAGCGCACCGCCGACATGATCGCGGTGGGCCGCGAGATCCTGGCCGGCGACCCCGAGAACCTCAACGTGCTCTACGCCCTCGCCTTCAACATCCGCCGCAACGAGCTATTCGCCACGCCCCCGAACTTCGCGAACGCCCCCGCCGCGGTCGAGTTCAGCAAGAAGGCCATCTCGCTCGTCGAGTCCGGCAAGACGCTCGATCGGCGTCCAGAGCTTCGACAAGAACGCGACCCTCGCCTGGCTGACGCAGATCCTGGCGGTGAACGAGGCCAAGAACGGAAGCGCCGCGGAGGCGATCAAGCTGTACCAGCAGTCCACCGCGCTCGCCCCGGGGGACCCGCAGATCGCCGCCCGCAACCTCCTCGCCATCGTCACCCTCCGCCAGGCGAAGTACGGCGAGCTGGTCAAGGCCTACAACGCACTCCCCGAAGCGGACCGCGCGGCCGCCGAGCCGAAGCCCGAGGTCAAGGCGGCCAAGGACGCGCTGAACGTCGAGGCCGACGCCCTCGTCGACGCCGCCGCCGCCTTCGTGGCGTTCGGCAGGGCGAAGAACCTCCCCGCCGCGACGGTGGACCGTGTCAACCAGATGCTCGAGACCGTCTACAAGGGGCGCTTCCCCGAGGACACGGCGCTCGACGGCCTCAAGAAGATCCTGGCCGCCAAGGGCGCGCCGGGGGCGTAGGGCCTCCGGAGGGCCTCAGTCGACGACGGCGACTTCCCGGACGCTGTCGGGAAGCGGAGTGCTCGCGGAGACGTAGCCGATCGCGCCGGGTGTCGAGGCCACGAACGAGACGATCTCCTCGTCCGAGGTCTTGACCGGCGGCGGCGTCACGCCCGCCGCCATCTTGCGCTGCCAGTAGACCTGCACCTGAACGATCCCCTGCTGGAGCACGTCGCCCGAGAACGTCTGCCTCACGGGCGAGCGGACGGACTGGTCGACCGGCAGCACGGGGCGGCCGTCTCCCCACCGAGGCGCCTGCTTCAGGAAGATCGAGGTGAGCGCGGCCCGGGGTATCTGGTTACCCTTCACCTGCGGGTGCACGATCACGCGGTACACCGCGTCGGCGGAGACGACCTGGGCGGCGCCGGCGGCGAGCGCGGCCACGACCATCACGGGAAGGCGAATGCGTCGCAAGGCGGCAACCTCCAAAGGGCGGACGGGAGGGACGTCCGCTGGGCGTCCCTAAAGCAAGGTCGATACCAGGCTCAGGGCCCGCGCCTCAGACGGCAAACAACTGAGCCCTGGAGCCTTGCCCTGTGGCGGCCCGCCCCCGCGCCTGTCCCGGCGCTGGAATGAGTCCCAGGTCTGGATTCAAGTCCGAGTGGGCCACGCGAAAAAGGGGAGGCAGCGGGCGGTTTCGGCTCGAGATTCGAATGGCGGCCGGTCGCTACAGCTCTCCCCCGCAGCAAGGGACGTCCCGGACCAGGTCGGCTCGCGCGCTCTCGTCCATCGGCATTCTCCCCGTTCCGGCCGCGACCCGAGTGCAGCCGCTTCAGGGGGCGGACGGCGCATCCTCCGCGAGGAGGGCGTCCACGGCCGCGACCGCCCGCCGACGACGCACGTCCCACGGCCCCGCGATCTGGGCCACGTGCGCGCCCAGCACGATCAGCTTCGCCCGGAAGTCCCCGAGGAGCTCCTCGCGCCGCTCGGGCTGCTCTCGCTGGTGCCCGTCCGCCACCCACTCCACGTCCACGTGGTGGAGGAGGTACAGGTCGGCCAGCCTCTGCCGGGCGGCAACCTCGATCCACGGCGGGCAGTCGCCGTAGTAGTGCCGGCTGTAGACCATCGTGCTCAGAAGGTCGGTGTCGAGGACGACGAGCGGTGCGCCCTCGGCCGTCGCCCGCTCGATGGCAGCGTCCTCTCCTGCCCTCTGCCCGCGGCCGATCGGGTCGACGTCCGCGTACTCGAGCGCCCCGCCGCGCCGCTCGACGTACTCCCGCGCGTACTCGGGCGACCACGGCACCCCGTAGCTCGCCGGCCAGCTCTCCCGCGAGCCACGTCTTGCCCGTGCACTCGGGACCGATGAGGACGACGCGGGCGGGCCTCACCGGGCGGCCTCGGCCCCGCGATGCTCGTGCATCGAGGAGCGCCACCCGCGGTAGCCGAGTGTGGCGAGGACGAGGAACACCGCGTAGAGCCCGGCCATCAGGTAGCGCCGCTGCGAGACGTACATAGGGACGTAGACGGCGTCCACGACGATCCAGACCAGCCAGTTCTCCAGCCACTTGCGCGTGGCCATCCACTGCGCGACGAGGCTGAAGGCGGTGGTGGCGGCGTCCGGCAAGGGCAGCGCGGCGTCGGTCCGGGACCCGAGAAACGAGCCGAGGGCCAGGGACGCGACGAGGCCGGCCGCCCCCAGCCCGCCCGCCCAGCGCCGCGGCGTGCGCGAGACCGCGAGTCGGCCGTGCCCGGCCCCGCCGTGGAGCCACTCGTACCAACCGTAGAACGAGACGACCACGTACACGGCCTGCAGGGCGGCGTTCGCGTAGATGCGGGCCTGGGCGTTGACGACCAGGAAGAGCACGGCGTTCGCGATGCCAATGGGCCAGCACCACGGGTTCTCCCGGATGGCGAGGAGGACGTAGAGGACGCCGAAGGCGACGCCCGCGATCTCGAGCGGTTCCAGCGCCGTCCTCTCAGAACCGCACGTCGAGGGTGACGTACACGCTGCGCGTGGCGAGCGGGTAGTAGTAGCGCGTGCCCTCGAGGGTGTCCCGGCCCGTCGGCGTCGCGCGCGAAGTAGAGGTAGCTGTAGCCGGACGGCCACAGCTGGTGGTCGTCGAGGAGATTCGCCACCTGCACGCGGATCCGGGGCTCGCCCCGCTTGACGAGACGCCGCAGCGAGAACGACGCCTGGGCGTCGAGGCTGAACCACGACGGCGTCCGGAAGCCCGGGTTGCCGGTGTTGTCGAGCTGGGCGGCGTCCACCCAGCGCCCGCCCACGAGGAGCGAGAGGTCGGGCGAGGGCGTCCACTGCGCGAAGCCGTTCAGGATCGCGGACGGCGTGAGCAGGGGCGGCGCGTCGCGGTGGACGACGGGCACGCTCTCGACCCACGCCCCGTCCGGGTCGTAGACGTCGTAGTACTGCGTCCACGCCACGATGCGGTTGCGGCTGAACGAGGCGTTCGCGGCGAGGCGCCAGCGGGGCGAGAGGACGTAGCCGAGGTCGAGCTCGACCCCGCGGCGGTGGCTCCGCCCCGCGTTGCGGCGCACGGGAAGGCCGATCTCGGACAGCTCGCCGGTGAGGGCGATCTCGTTGTCGAACTCCATGGCGTAGACGTCGGCGCGCCCGACGAAGCCGCCCCGCCGCACCTCGACCCCCCCCTCGGCGTCCACCACCCGCTCGGGCTCCACGGCCCGGAGGTCGTACGGCACGCTGGCGTTGTCCTCCCCGTTCAGCATGTCGCTGCGGGCCGGCTCCCGGCTCATCCGGCCGACGGAGGCGTAGAGCCCCACCGACGGCGAGGGGTCGAAGCGCACGCCGGCCTTCGGGTTGAAGAAGGTCCAGCTCACCTCCCCGAGCGGCTGGTCGCCGCGGTACTCGAACCGCGCGTGGCGCACCTGCGCGTCGGCCCACAGGCGCGCCCGGCCCGCGTCCCAGGTGGCCTTGAGGAACGTGTTGAGCTCGTTCTTCCGCCCGGTGTTGACGTACGCGCGCGAGCCCCCCACTACGTCCATGAAGTGGTCCCGCCGGAAGTCGTTCGCGTGGGCGCCCCAGTTGAGGCCGAGGTTGCCGGCGCGGTGCGTGGCCCCCAGCACGAGGCCCACGAAATGGCCGTCGATCCCGTACTGCTGCAGGCTCTCGTGCCCCGTGTCCCAGATCCGGAACCAGCCCTGGGCCCCGTTGTAGTAGGCCTGCGCCATGAGCGTCGTCGAAGCGCCCACGAGGTGCGTGTACTGCGCCTGCGCGAAGTCCTGGCCGAAGCGGTCCTTCTCTTCCGGGGCGAGGGCGTTCGCGCGGAGGTTCGTCGCGAGCGTCGCCTCGTCGGTGGCGAGGTAGGCGAGCTGGGTGCGCTCGCGGCCCGAGAAGCCGAAGAGCTTGAAGAGCGATCGGGCGCCGGACCGCGTGGCGCCGTAGTAGACCGTGCCCTGGTCGACGCCGGAGTGCTCCCGGAAGCCGTCGGTCGTCTGGCCCGAGACGCGTGCGTAGAGGCCCCACGCTCCGCCGAGGAGGCCGGAGTCGGCGGCCACGGTCGCGCGACCCGTCCCCCACGAGCCGCCCCCCACCTGCGCCTCGAGCCCCCGCCGGTCGGAGGGGTTCACGCTCGCGAAGTTCACCGAGCCGCCGTAGGAGGCCGAGCCCACGCTCGACGTCCCCACCCCGCGCTGGACCTGGACCGAATCCACGACGCTCGCGAAGTCGCCGAAGTTCGAGAAGTAGAGCGCCTGGTCCTCGGGGTCCTGCAGCGGCACGCCGTCCAGGGTGATGTTGAGCCGGGTCTGCGTGATCCCACGGACGTTGAAGTACGAGTAGCCGGCGGCGAGGCCGGTGTCCGACTGGAAGTTGATCGAGGGCGCGGTGCCGAGCAGGAAGGGCATCTCCTGTCCGCGGTTCACGAGGTCGATCTCTTCGCGGGAGACGTCGGTCTTGGTGACCGGCGTCCGCTCCTCGGCCCGGACCGCCTGCACGACGACCTCCTCGCTCATTCGGATCGGGGCCGCGCCTGCCGTCGGCGGGGCCACCGCCGGCGCCCGAGCGGGGGTGGATGCGGCGGGCGTGTCCACCGCGCGAGCGGCCGACGTCGTCCCCAGGATGCCCAGGAGCGCCGCGAACGGGACGGCTCTCCTCGCCCGCGTCCGGGGCCGCTTTCCCTTCGTGTTCCTCATGGAATCGCCTCCTCCCCCCGCGCCTTCCACGCGGAGCGATCGAGGCGGATCCTTTGGAGTGCCGCTCTCTCGAGCGGGTTTCTGATCTCTCTCGCCTTCCCTACGCCGGTTCGAACCGGATCAGGTTCCGAGGGTCTGATCTCAGGCCGTTCAGGCCACCCCTAGGCTTCCGCCATGTGGAGTGTCCCTCGGGAGGCCCCCGACGTCAACGCGATTTCGCGAGCAGGGCCGTCTTGTTGGGTCCGATCCTCGGCCGGCCGGCCACGCGCAGGCCGGCGCCCTCCGCGACGGCGAGGGACCGTTCGAACGCCACGCGGGGCACGTGCAGCGGCGGCTCCACTACGAGAACCGCGCCGTCCGCCTTGAGCGCGGCCGCAATCTCGGCGAAGAAGGCGGCGGGATCCTGAATCTCGTGCACCACGTAGAAGGCCAGCACGAGGTCGACCCGGCCGGCGAGGTCGGCGATGCCGAGGCGGTCGGGGTGGGCCAGTCGGATGTCGATCGCTCCTTCGAGCCCGGCGCGGGCGACGCGCCGGCGCAGGCCCGCCAGCATCTTCTCCTGCAGGTCGATCGCGACCACGCGTCCTCCGGGCTCGACCATCCGGGCCAGGTCGAGAGTGAAGAACCCCATGCCGCAGCCGGGCTCCACCACCAGCATTCCGGGCCGCACGAACGGGCGGAGGAGGCGTGACGGGTTCTGGGCGAGCCGCCGGAACGGGTTCAGGAGGAAGTAGCCGAGCCACCACGGGCATGTGTAGCTCATCCGTCGAGCGCCCTCTCGAGCCGGGCGCACAGGGACTCGACGACCTGCACCCGGGCGAAGCGCTTGTCGTTCGCGGCCACGAGGGTCCACGGCGCTTGCGTGGTGCTCGTGCGCGCGATCATGTCCGAGACCGCCTCCTCGTACGGCTCCCACTTCTCCCGGTTGCGCCAGTCCTCGGGGCCGATCTTGTGCCGCTTCCAGGCCACCGTCTCCCGCTCCTTGAAGCGGCGGAGCTGCTCCTTCGCGTCCACCTGCATCCAGAACTTCGCGAGCACGATCCCGTGGGCGGCGAGCTGCTGCTCGAAGTCGTTGATCTCGAGGTAGGCGCGGCTCCACTCCTCGGGCCGCGCGAAGCCCTCGACCCGCTCGACCAGCACCCGCCCGTACCAGGACCGGTCGTACAGGGTCACGTAGCCGGCGCGCGGGACGTGGCGCCAGAACCGCCAGAGGTAGTGGTGGGCCTTCTCCTCGTCGGTGGGCGCGGCCACGGAGATGACGCGGTACGTGCGGGGGTCCATGGCCGCGGTGATCCGCCGGATGTTGCCCCCCTTGCCCGAGGCATCCCAGCCCTCGAACACCACGACCGACGACCGCTTCTTCTCGAAGGCGGCGCGCACGAGGCGGCCGAGCTTCCCTTGTGCCTTCCCGAGCCGCCGGTCGTACTCGGCGGGGCCGAGCTTCTGCTTGAGGTCCACCCGGTCGAGGATGGTGAGCGAAGCCTCCTTGCTCATCGCCGGCGGCGGGGCGGGGCTGCCCGCCGGGGCGGCGGCCCTCCCCGGGGGCGCTTCGGCCAGCCGGCGGCGGAAGCGCTCGAGCAGCGTGCGCCCGGCCATGAGGTCGCGGTAGCGCTCGTCCGTGGCCTCCACCAGCAGCCAGGGCGCGTGGCTCGTGTCGGTCCGCCGGATCGCGTGCTCCGACGCCTCGATGTAGCGGTCGTACTTCTTGAAGTGCTTCCAGTCGGCCTTCGTGACCTTCCAGCGCGTGGCCGGGTCGGCCTCGAGGCGGCGGAGGCGCTTCCGGAGCCCCTTCTTCGACAGGTGGATCCAGAGCTTCACGACGAGGGCGCCGTCCTCCGCCAGCATCTGCTCGAAGAAGGCGTTCTCGGACAGCATCCGGTCGTAGCGGGCGCGGCTCAGCCGGCCGAAGGCCCGCTCCACGAGGGGCTCGCTGTACCAGGACCCGAAGAAGATGCCGATGCGGCCGCGTGGCGGCAGGCGCATCCAGTAGCGCCACCACCGCGGCCGCTCGCGCTCCTCGTCGGTGGGCGCGCCGAAGGCGTGGGTGTCGAGGCCCCGCGTGTCCAGCCACTCCAGCACGCGGCTCACGGTCTCGCCCTTGCCCGCGCCGTCGGCGCCACCGAGGAGGACGATGACCGGCACGCCCGCCTTCTGCAACGCGCGCTGGGCCTCGAGCAGCCCGAGCCGGAGCTTCGGCTCCTCGGTGTCGAACTCCTCCCTGCCCACGCTGCGGCCGAGCTCGGCGGTCTCGAACACGCCGGCATTCTATGCCCCGTGGCGGCGGGGAGCGAACCTCAACGCGGTCCCTCCGTTGTATCCTCCGCGCCGTGAAGCCTCTCGAGCGCGCGCGACGGCGGCTCCAGGGCGAGCCGGTGGACCGCCCGCCCAACTTCGACATCTACATGCAGCGGGCGGCCCGCCACGTGGGCCGGCCGCTCTCGCGCTACTACCTCGACCACCGCGTCCTCGTCGAGGCCAACCTCGCCGTCCTCGAGGCCTTCGACCTCGATATCGTCCAGGCGATATCCGACCCCTATCGCGAGGCCTCCGACCTCGGCCTCGACGTCGAGTGGCCGGAGGACTCGCTCCCGATCCGGCGGGCGATCCTGCTACAGGCCCCGGAGGACGAGGCCAGGCTGAAGCTCGTCGCGCCCGAGGACGGCCGGCGCATGAGCGACAGGCTGGAGGGAGTGCGCCTCCTGCGCGCGCACGTCGGCGACGACGTGCCCGTCATGGGCTGGGTCGAGGGGGCCTTCGCGCTCGCGTCGGTCCTGCGCGGGGACACGAACCTCCTGCTCGACATCCACGACCGCCCCGAATGGCTGAAGGGTCTCCTCGACCGGCTCGTCGAGGTGGGCGTCGCCTTCGCCCGCGCCCAGGTCGCGGCCGGCGCCCACGTCGTCGGCCTCGGTGACTCGATGGGTTCGCTCGTCTCGCCGCGGCAGTACCGCGAGTTCGTGCTCCCCTACGAGCAGCAGGTCTTCGCGGCGGTGAAGGATGCGGGGGCGATCCCCCGTCTCCACATCTGCGGCAGCACGAGCCACATCGTCGCCGACATGGCCAGAAGCGGCGCCGCGATCGTGGACCTCGACTGGATGGTGGACCTCGGCCGCGCGGCCGAGGTCCTCGGGGCGGAAGGCGCGGCTCCCTGCGGCAACTTCGACCCTGTCTCCGTGATGCTGCGGGGCACGCCGGACGACGTGGCCGCGGCCGTCCGTGCCGGCGCCGCGGCCGGGGGCCCGCGCCTCTTCAGCGCCGCCGGCTGCGAGGTCCCGGACGGCACGCCCGACGCGAACTCCCTCGCCCACGCCCGTGCGCTGCGGGAGCTGGGGCGGGGATAACGGAAGAGCGGCCCCCGCCCGGAGGGGCGAGGGCCGAGCGGTGTCCGCGGGCGGCGCTACTTGACGTGGACTTCCTTCGCGAAGCTCTTGCCGTCCTTTTCGGTGTACAGGACGACGACGTTGTTCTTCAGCGACACGAACTCGGTGATCGTGGTCGGCTTGCCGTCGGCCTTCAGCTTGTCCATCTTGTGCGACGCGCCCTTGGCGACGACCGTGGTCCCCTTGTCGACGGTGAACGTCCAGTCCTTGGAGGCGCTGTCGGTCACGGTGATCGAGTCGACGCTGATGGTCTTGACCGTCCCCGTCGCCTTCATTTCGCCGGCCGTGGCGAAGCCGCCTACGACGAGCAATGCGAGCGTGGCACCTGCGATTCTCCGAATCATGGCTCGGGACCTCCTTTGGCCTTGTGCCGGTTGGGTGGTTGCGAACACCCATTCTTGACCGGCCGGCCGGCCGGAGCAAGCGGATTCTGGGCCGGCGGCGGGCCGCCGCTATCGGGCCAGGCCGATGAACCGGGCGAGAGCTCGCGTCGCGCGGTCCACGCGGCGGAACGTCGGGAGGCCCGCCCGGCGCATGGCGGCGACCAGCGGGTCGTAGAGCGCACCCCCGTCCACCGAGAAGACGACCGGCTTTGCGGTGGCCCGGAAGAAAGCGGCCAGGAGCGTCGCGAGCCCCTGCGCCCCCTCCACGTCCTCGCGGTGGCCGTCACCCGGGCCCAGCGAGTCGAAGAAAGGCGTCGCCGGAACCCCGGCCACCACCATGGCCTGCACGGCCCGGTCGTCGGCCAGGGCGCTCGCCATGGCCACGTACTTGTCCGTCGGCGTCACCGGCGTCGCGTCCACCGGGTTGTGGACGTCCACGATGCCGGGCGGCAGGAGCGCGGCCAGCCGCTCCAGCGTCGGCCGGCCGACGTCGGCCAGCTCCATGCCGTTGAGGGTGTCGGCGGCGGCGGTGGCCTCGAAGCCCGCGTTCGACAGGATCGCCACGCTTCGGCCGGCCGCGAGCCGCCCGTCGAGGAGCGTGAAGGTCAAGACGTCGTCCTCGAACTGGTCGAGGCTCGAGGCGACGACGGCGCCCGCGGACCGCGCCAGCTCGAGGCAGACCTCGTAATCCCCCACCTCCGAGGCCGTGTGCGACGCCGCGGCCGCCGAGCCCTCGCGCGTGCGGCCGGCCTTGTAGAAGAGGACGGGGCGGCCCGAGCTCGTGATGCGGCGCACCGCCTCCAGGAAGCGCTCCCCGTCGCCGCCCTGGAAGCCCTCGAGGTACACGGCGAAGACGCGCGTGCCCGGGTCGCCCTCGAGGTAGGCGAGGTAGTCGGAGACCGTCACGTCCATCTGGTTGCCGAACGAGATCGCGTAGCGCGGCTGGACCACCCGGTCGAGGTTCGAGATCTGGCTGACGAGGTAGGCGCCGGACTGGCTGACGCTCGCCAGGCCCCGCCCGGGGCCTTCCCGCACCGGGAGCTTGTGGGGCGGGATGAAGAAGGTGTTGTAGCGGCCGGGGCCGGAGATGATGCCGAGGCAGTTGCCACCGTTCAGAAGCACGCCGCCGTCTCCGGCGCGGTGGCTCTCGGCGAGGGCGGCCCGGATGCGCCCCTCGGCTTCGCGCCCGCCCTCGGTCTCGCCGAAGCCACCGGCGATCAGCGTGACCGTACGTGCCCGCCGCTCCTCGACGATCTCCCGGACCACCTGGTCGGCCCCGCGGTCCGCGGCCACCGAGACGATCGCGAGGTCGGCCGGCTCCGGCAGGTCGGCGAGCGAGGCGAACGCCCGGCAGCCGTCGATCTCGGCCGCGCGCGGGTGGATGGCCCAGATCCGCTCGCGCGGCACGCCCCCGCCCTCCACCAGGTTGCGGAGGATGATGCGGCCGGGGTTCAGGCCCTCGGCCGACGCGCCGACGACGACCGCGCTCGACGGGGTGAGCAGCCGCTTCAGCTCGGCCACCGGGCGCGACGGCAGCAGCGGCTTCGGCCGGTGCAGCCGGGCGAGGCCGTCGAGCGCGACGAGGCGGCCGTCCTCCGCCGCCACCATCGGGTTCACCTCGAGCTCGGCGAGGCCGAGGCCGCCCGGCGGGTCGAACCCCGCCCACCGCTCCGCCAGCATCGCGAGAGCCAAGGCCAGCCCGGCCAGCCGATCTTCGGGAAGCCCGGCGCCGCGGCTCGTGCGTAGCCGGCCCGTGAGCGCTTCGTGCACGAGCGTCCCGCGCAGGGCGCGCACGGCGTCGCTCGCCGTGAGGCCACGGGCCGCGAGCATCGCCCTCGCCTTCTCGGGCCGGAGGGCCCCGAGAAGCGCTTCGGTGTCGAGCCCACCCACGCCGAGGACGACGACCGGCCCGAAGGCGGGGTCGTGGCGGAAGGCGGCCAGCAGCTCGCGCCCGGTGCCGGCGCGGAAGCGGATGCGCTCGACGACGAGCGCGCCGTCGATGCGCGCCGCGGGCGAGGCCGCGCGCGCCGAGGCCAGCACGCGGGCGACCGCCTCGTGAACCGCGCCCGGCTCGTTGCGGCACACGACCACCCCGCCCACGTCGCTCTTGTGGAGGAGGTCGGGCGAGGCGACCTTGACGACCGCCTCCTCCGAGCCGAGGGCCGCGCACAGGGAGGCGTCGGCCCCCTCCGGAGCGGCCACCACGCGGTGGCGGGGAATGTCGATCCCCGCCGTGGCCAGGAGCGCGTAGACCTCGTGCTCGAGGAGGACCGTCCGGCCCTCCGCTTCGGCGGACAGAAGAACGGCCGAGGCGGGCGTGCCCGCCCCGGCCGTGGTCGCTCCCGTCATCGCTCCTAGCTGCGACGGTGCAGGGGGACGTACTCCCGCTTGGCCGAGCCGAGGAAGATCTGCCGCGGCCGCGCGATCTTCTGGTCCTTGTCGTCGATCATCTCCTGCCACTGCGACAGCCAGCCGGACATGCGCGGGATGGCGAAGAGGACGCAGAACATCTCCGTCGGGAACTTCATGGCCTGGTAGATGAGGCCCGAGTAGAAGTCCACGTTCGGGTAGAGCTTGCGCTTGATGAAGTAGTCGTCTGAGAGGGCGATCCGCTCGAGCTCGAGCGCGATGTCGAGCAGCGGGTTGCGGCCCGTGACCTCGAACACCTGGTCGGCCATCTTCTTGATGATCTTGGCGCGCGGGTCGTAGTTCTTGTAGACGCGGTGGCCGAAGCCCATCAGGCGCACGTCGCCGCCCGATTCCTTCACGTCCTTGACGAAGGCCGCGACCTTGTCCTTCGACCCGATCTCCGTGAGCATCCGCAGGACGGCCTCGTTGGCGCCGCCGTGGAGCGGGCCGTAGAGGGCGCCGATCGCCCCCGCCGCCGCGCAGTAGGGGTCGGCCTCCGAGGAACCGATGCTGCGCATCGCCGAGGTGGAGCAGTTCTGCTCGTGGTCGGCGTGCAGGATGAAGAGGACTTCGAGCGCCTTCTCGAGAGCGGGGTTCACCTTGTACTTGAGCTCGCTCGTCTTGAACATCATCTGGAGGAAGTTCGCGGGGTAGCTGAGCTCGTTGTCCGGGTAGATGTACGGCAGGCCCATCGAGTGCCGGTAGGCGAAGGCGGCGAGGGTGGGGATCTTGGCGATTAGCCGGTAGATGTGGCGGGCCCGCTCCTGCTTGTCGCGGATCTTCTTGGCGCCCGGGTAGAAGGTGCTGAGGGCGGCCACCGTCGAGGCCAGCATCCCCATCGGGTGGGCGTCGTAGCGGAAGCCCGCCATGAGGTCCTTGACGTTCTCGTGGACGAAGGTGTGTGTCGTGACCTTGTCCACCCAGGCGTCGTACTCCGCCTTGGTCGGCAGCTCGCCGTTCAGGAGCAGGTACGCGGTCTCGAGGTAGGTGCTCTGCTCCGCGAGCTGGTCGATCGGGTAGCCGCGGTAGTTGAGGATGCCCTTGTCCCCGTCGATGAACGTGATCCGGCTCTTGCACGAGGCGGTGTTCATGTAGCCGGGGTCGTAGGTCATGAGGCCGAAGTCGTCCGCCGCGATCTTGATCTGGCGGAGGTCCATGGCCTTGATCGTCCCGTCCTGGATCGGGACCTCGTACGTCTTCCCGTTGCGGTTGTCGGTGATCGTGAGGGTGTCCTTGCTCACGGCTGCCTCCGGTTTCTTGGAAGGGCTCGTTGCGGGGAGAGTGTCCTTGGCGGGTGTGCTCATGTGCGGCCTCCGCTCGGTCATGCGACCACCTCCGGACACTAGCATCGGCTCGGCGCCATTTCAATGAAGCCCATCGAACGACCTCATTCCTCCAAAGCTCGCGCCTCGCGGCCGGAGGACCGTCTAAATCGCGCCATTTCGGCACTTAGGCCAGGCACACGGAACGGACGAAACGGCTCGTTTCGCCGCCCTCGAAATGGTCCTTTTGCTCTACCGGCCCCCCCTCGGGATGACAGATCCCGACGAGCTCAGTTGCGGACAGTCGCCGAGGGATCCGCGGCTCCCGGCCCGAGCTCGTACACCGTGTCGTTCCCCAGTGCCGTCACTTCGCGCAGCCTGCCGCTCGCGAGCGCCTGCGGCATGCCGTTCTGCAGACGCTCCCATTGGAAGGGGCCGTAGCCCTTGCGGTGCACGATCACGAACCGCGTGCCGATCGCCCGCAGCGCCCCGAGGAACGCCTCGGACGGGAAGTCGCGCGCGAGGTTGCGGATCTCGACGTACCGCTTCGGCTCGATCCCCGCGTAGCCGTTCACGAGCGGCTTCCAGTGGAGCGTCGAGTAGACCATGTAGACGCTCTCGTGGAAGGCGGGCTTCCTCTCGAGCCCGTACACGTCGAGCATCGGCAGGTGGACGATCGCGCCGCGGCCCGGCTGCTCGGCGAGCCACCGGTAGACGGCCGGCGGCTCCTTCCGCGTGTCGATCAGCTTGCTCCACTGCGGCATCGGGATCGGGGCGATGAGCGTCTCGGCCACGGCGATCATGCCGATCGCGGCGAGGCCGGCCGCCCTCGGCTTGAGCTTCGTCAGCGCCATCGCCGCGAGCATCGTCAGCGGGAGCGCCAGGAAGACGCCGGCCCGGCTCGTCACGCGTATCATCTGGAAGAGCGGGATCACCTCGCGCAGCAACGCCCACGGCCCGGGCCCGAGGTCGTGGCCGAAAGCCCGGACCCGCGGCCCGAGGGCCACGACCGCCGCCGCCAGCAGCAACACTCCGAAAGCCACCGCCTCCCGGCTCGGCCGCTCTCGCCTCCTCCGCGCCGCGATCACGCCAGCCAGAACGAGGCCGGGTACCACCAACCCGGGAAACAGGTTGTTGGGGCCGACGGTGCGGAACGCGTCGGTGGCCTCGCCGTAGACCCGGTTCCACGCGCTCGTCGACAGGAACGACTCGACCGCGGCCGAGTACAGGACCGTCTCCTCCGTCCCCCGCGCGTAGCGCTCCGGGGCGAGGGCTTCATGATGCATCCAGTAGACCGGCAGCAGCGCGAGGCCCGCGAGAAAGGCGGCGAGAGCGCCGGCCTTCAGCCGGTCCCACCGGCCCCAGAACAGCACCGCGAGGAAGGGCGGCAGCACCGCCGCCGCGAGCACCCCCTGGTAGCCGCAAGCCAGGAAGGCGAGCACGAACGTTGCCGACGCGACGAGCGCGTCCCGCGTCCTGCCCCCTCGCGCGAACCGGATCGTGAAGAGCAGCACGAGCGGCCACCACTGCGTCCCGAGCGTCGAGAGGTGGGCCACCTGGTCGGTGCGGATCGGCGAGAAGGCGAAGAGCGTCCCGGCGAGAAGTGCTATCCACTCGTCGACACCCAGCTCTCGCGCCAGCCAGTAGGCGGTGAGCGCCGAGAAGAGGAAGGTGAGGAGCCGCACCACGTTGTAGAGCAGCACGGCGTCTTCCGTGAACAAGGCGAGCGGCAGGACGAGCACCGTCGTGCCGAGGACCGGCTCGTCCATCCCCAGGGTGTACCGCAGCGGGTGGAATATGTTCGCGTGCGGTAGCTGAGCCGGGTCTGTCTTCAGCGCGTGGATCGTCCAGCCGATCTCCCACGCGAAGAAAGCCGAGTCCCCCGCGTCCATCACGCGCAGGTTGGCCGCGAACGGCCACGTCAGCGCGACGGTCAGGACCGCGTAGACGCTCAGCGCCCGAAGGCTCCGCATGCGGCCGCTACTGTAACGCAAAGGGTCCAGGAGGTTGCGGAAGACGACCGTCGACAGTCATGGGATCGGCTCTCGGATCTGCGGAAGCGGGGTCTAGACGAGCGCGAAGCCCATGACCACGGCGGCCTCCCGTACGTCGCTTTCCGGCGCGAGCTCCGCTGGCGTGTACGACTGGCTGGGGGGCCCCTTTGTGTGCAAGAACAGCGCCTCAGCGTGGTCCTCTTCAATTGCCCACCGGCATATCGGACAACGCCGCAGCCTCAGGAGATCACCCGCATGCGCCGCGAACACGTTGCGGCGAGAGGCCGGTCTGACCCGGCTGGTCACTTGAAGTGATCCGACGGGCCATGCGTCGACATGGCCCGGCCCGTCGCCAGCTCCCTCACGAGCGTGGCCAGCTGGCCAGCGTCACTCAGTCTCCAGCCCTGGGTCAGGAGTTCCGATACACAACAGGCCGAACTGCAGTAGACGTTGCGCCCGGCCATCTCCAGAGCATAGACCGCCTTGCCCTGAAGCTCCGGCAAGTCCGCCGGGTCTCGTGGGTGGGCGTCGGGTGGTGCCGAGGACCCGCCGCCCGTGGCCGACGCAGCTCCCTCCAAGCTGCACCCGCCCGGCTCTGACGCTCCCAACGGCACCATCCGGCGCCTCCACCACGAAGCGTCGCAAGCGGCATGCCGATCACATTGGCGTGATTGCTTCGGTTTGCCGGCAGTGTGACGCACCGGCGTCCGACTGGGCGGCGGGAATCCAGCCACTCGGGAGACCCCGCAGGGGCTCCTGAAGGACTTGTTCAACGCCTCTTGAGGCGACCTGCCGGGCCCGACGTCGCGGGCGCCCGCTCTTTCTGCTGGTCGAGAGCGGCCAGCGCACGGACGGCCTCGCGGCGCCCGGGCTGGATGTCGAGGATCTTCCGATACAGGGACTTGGCGCGGGAGGGAAGGTCGGCGTCCCGGTAGAGTTCGGCCAGAGCCAGGCATGACTCAACGTCCCGGGGGTTGTCCTGCAGCAGCGACTGGAGGACGCCCTCGGCCCGCCTCCTCCACATCGGGTTCCTCAGGTAGGCCCTGGCGAGGAGCATCCTGGCCTGAGCCCTCGTCGGCTCCTGGGCCCTGGGGATCATCGGCTCCAACTGCTGGATGGCCTCCCAGTACTGCCCGTCCCGGAACAGCGCCTCCGCAACCTCGAGGATTCGATCCGGCATCAATCTCGCGTCGACGGTGGACGTGAGGGGGCCGGGCGGCGCCTCTGGCACGGGCGGCGGCGGGGTACGATGGGGCGGCACCACCCGAGCGGGCGCTCCGCTCGTCGCGTTCTTCGTCACCGGTGCGACGCGTGGAGGTCGCAGCTTCGAGGGTTCGAAGGCACGCTCGTATTCCGCGCGCGAGGCGGAGTCGCGCAGGGTCTCGTACGCCTCGGACACGCGGATGAAGGCGGCCTCCCGCTCCTCGCGGAGATTTTCGAGGGCGGGATCCAGGCACGCGTCGGGATGCAGCACGCGCGCGAAGCCGGCGTAGGCTTCGCGCACCTCGCCCTCGGTCGCGGTACGCTCGAGCCCCATGACCTCGAAGTGATCGCGGTTGGCTCTCGCACGTATGTCCCGGATCAGGGTGCGGATCCCCTCGACGCTGCGCGCCGCCCCTCGAGGACTCTCTCCCTGCTGCCCGGCGGTGGACGTTCCGCCGATCGCGTGGACCGACGGCGGTCCGGCCGGATTCCGGCTCGCGGAGGCCACCGGGGGCGCGTCTCGTGCGGCGGGAACTCGCGCCGGCGTCGGCGCGGGAGCGGGAGGTGGCGTGTGGCGCGCCGTCGTCCGCACCGCGGCTCGCGAGGCCGACGTCGTCTCCTGCCGGAAGTCCACGATGCCGGTGCACAGCAGGCTGAAGAGGCTCCGCTCGGCCTCCTCCGCGGGCAGCGGGACGAGCGCCATGACGTCGCGCGCGCTCGAGCTCCCGTCGACGCGGGAGAGCAGGAACCCGTCGGCCGGCGTGAGGGTGATCTTCTGGGTCCGGAGCAGCGGATCGGGGGAGAGGACGAGCACTCGCCCCAGGTCACCCAGGACTGTCCTCACCAGCTCGGGGTCGAGGATCCTGCGAGTCGCCTCCAGGATGAGCTGACCCGTCGAGAACGGGCAGACGACGTCCGTCTCCATGAGGCTGTCCGCCAGCTCCTCGAACACGCAGGAAAGGCCGGGGCGTCCGATCGCGTTGAACAGGATCTCGCGCGAGTGGAGCCCGATCGCCTCCTCGAGTCGGCTCCCTTCGAGCAGGCCCAGCTCCCCGAGTACGGCGCCCAGGCGCCTCCGCTCGCGAAGGACGATGGGGACGGCGCGGTCCAGATCCTGCTGGCTGATCAGGCCGAAGCGGACGAGAACGTCACCCATGTGCTCGCCGACGCTGTCGCTGGTCCCGTGGACGATCTGGCCCCGCAGGATCCGGAGGCTCTTGCGCTCGCCGGCCACTGAGAGGTGGAGGTGGCCCGACTTGCCCCCGACGTAGATCTCCCGCAACAGCCGGAACAACCGGCTGGGGTCGGCACGCGGCGCCGGAGTGCCGGCACCGGCCGCTTCTCCCCGCTCCACGTGCGCCGCCTGCTTCGCATCGGTGGTCGGCCTCGCCTCCGACGCGGCGCCGCTCTTCGTGCACGCGCGGAGCGCCGTCGCGAACTCCGCGGCGGTCGGGTACCGCTCTTCGACGGCAGACGCCAAAGCGCGCCGGAGCACCGGCAGGAATCCCTCGTACTCCGGCCCCGCGGGCAGCTCGATCGTGGCCTTGCCGCTCGCGATCCGGTAGAACGTCGCTATCGGCGTCTCGCCATCGAAGGGACGGCGGCCGGTGAGGAGCTCGCACAGCAGGGTGCCGACGCTGAAGAGGTCGCTCCGGCCGTCCACGCGCTCGCCGCGAACCTGCTCCGGGGACATGTATCTCGCGGTCCCGAGCACGGCGGGGCTCGTCCCTCCCGAGGAGGTCCAGAAGGCGATGCCGAAGTCCATGATCCTGGCCGAGCCCTCCTCGGTCAGGAACACGTTCGCCGGCTTGATGTCCCGGTGGACGATCCCCGCCTTGTGCGCGTGGCCCAGGCCGTCGAGCACCTGGGTGACGATCGAGATCTTCTCCCCAAGCGAGAGCGGCGGGCTCTGGCGCATCCGCTCGAGGAGGTCCAGTCCCTTGAGCAGCTCCATCACGATGTAGGGCGAGCCGTCGATGTGGTACCCGAGATCGAAGACGGTGACGACGCCGGGGTGACTCAGCCGGGCGACGGCCCGCGCCTCCCTCTCGAACCGCTGCTTGTTCTCCGGGTCCCCTGCCACGTCGGGGAGCATGACCTTGAGGGCGACCGCGCGCTCGAGTACCGGGTCGAAGGCCTGATAGACGGCACCCATGCCCCCCCGCCCGATCAGCTTGACGATCTCGTACTTGCCGACCCGCGCGCCACCAGGCGCCGCCACCTCGCCTGCCCGCGGGGGCGCCGGGGGACTCGAGACGGGATCGGCGGCGCCTCGGCCTGCCGTGACGACCGTTTCTTGTTCTTCGTAGCCGCTCATGCGAACGTGCCGCTTCGGCACCCCCGTGCCTTGACATACAACACTCGTGCCCGGCCGGCCCCGCCTTACGGTCGGCTCAATCTACCCTGAACCTGTTGCTGACGCGCGAGATCGGGCTGAGGGGTCCGCCCCCGTGAGCGGCAGGGTCCGGTCCGGCCGTGTCCGGATTCCTGCCACTCCGGACGCGATCACCTGCTCCATCGCCGTCGGCGCAGGAATCAGCCGGGGGGACGAGGACGAACCTAAGAAAGCTGCTCCCTCTCGGCCTCCCGGATCGCGCGGTAGCGCTCGAACGCCCGCCGCTCGCTCTCGAGCCCGACGAGCGAGCGCCAGCTGCCGCGCAGCGTGTGCCCGATCATCTCCGGACCGTGGCGCAGGCAGAACCGCGGGTGCCGGCGCAGCGCCTTCGGGAAGTACCGCAGCTTCATCCAGCGCTCGGCGCGCCAGCGCAGGAACTCGATCTCGTCGGCCGACAGCGCCTCGCTGCGCACGACCGCCGTCGTCCCGTCGTACTCCTCGAGCCGCTCGTGCAGGATGAGACCTCGCTCGAGCAGCTCCTTCGTCATGGGCGTCCCCGGGTACGGCGTCGGGTGCTGGATGTAGGGCCAGTCCACGTACCGCCGGGCGAACTCGAGGTTCGCCTCGATCGACTCGCGCGTGTCGCCCGGGTTGCCGACGATCAACCCGCCCACCACCACCATGTCGTTGCGGTGGATGTGCTCGATCGCCGAGAGCGTCGCGTTCCCGACGGAACGGCCGTTCTCGTGGCGCCGGTTCTTCGCCTCGGCCTTCAGGAAGCCGAGGTCCTCGGCCAGGACGTTCTCGATCCCCAGGAAGACGTAGCGGAACCCGGCCCGCCGCATCTTCGGCGCCGAGCGTCGCGCCGTGGTCGGCGATCGCCGACGTCATCGCCTGCACCACGTACTCGACGTCGTCGAGGCCCGCCTCGACGATCGCGTCGCACAGCGCCTCGAAGCGGCGCACGTCGAGCGTGATGTTGTCGTCCACGATGAACACCGCGCGGGCCCCGTGCTCGCGCGCGTCGCGGATGTCGGCGATCACCCGCTCGAACCCGCGGCGGTGGAAGTTGCGGCCGCGCATCGCGATGATCGAGCAGAAGCTGCAGTCGAACGTGCAGCCGCGCGAGGTCTCGACCGCGTCGATGGGCTTCCCGAGCAGGGTGTAGCCGCCGAGCACGCGGGCCGACCGATTCGGCAGCCGCAGCGAGTCGTCCTCCAGCGGCCGGACCGGCCGGGGCGGGTTGTGGCGGAAGCGGCCGTCGGCCCGGAACGACAACCCCTGGATGCCGCCGAGCGGCCCCCTCGTCTCGAGCGCGCTCAGAAGCTCCGAGAACGTCTCCTCGCCCTCGCCCCGCACGACGAAGTCGACGCCCGGCGCCTCGCCGGTCCAGGCGTCCGTCGCGAGGCTCGGGTCGTAGCCCCCCACGACGATGCGAGCGGCCGGCCGCAGGCCGCGAAGCCGCTCGACGAGCCGGAACGCCGACCGCCGCTGGAACGTCATCACCGACAGGCCGACGACGTCCGGCTCGTGCTCGCGGACGAGGCGGGCGACCGTCTCGCCGACCCGTCCCTGCGCGAGCACCAGGTCGGCGACCGCGACCCGGTGGTGCGCGTCCACGTTGCCGGCCAGCGACGTCAGCGCGGCGTTCGGGATGCAGATCGCGACGGGCGCGGTGTGCTCGAACGAGTCCGGCATCGAGAAGAGCAGGACGTTCACGGCGCGCCTCAGGGACCCGTTCGACCCCCGGTCCCGCAGACCGGAGGTTACCGCAAGAGGTCGATCTTGAAAACTGGTTTCAGGATCTCGCGAAGGGTCAGTGGGCGACGCCGTGCTCGTGCAGCCGCCGGTGCAGCCGCTCGCGTGCCTCACGAAGGTGCGAGAGGACCCGTTCCATCCGCTCGGGGTCGGGGCGGGTCGCGAGCGTCCGGGCCCACGTCTCGGCACCGTCGATCAGGGTGAGCATGTAGCCGACGGCTGGCGCCGAGAAGAGCTCCCGCGTCGGGACGTGGAAGTAGATGGGGGACGTGTGGGCCTGGATCGCCAGGCCCCACGCGGTCGTCGGCCCGAGGCGGGACGAGCACCGCGCCGCGAGCCATCCGGGGCCGGGCACCGCCACCGTCTCCCGCAGCGTCATCTCGCGAGTCCCCGCCGCGTCCTCCCTCGACGCCACGACCTCGCCGTTCCAGACGATCTCGACCCGGTGGAACGGGACGAAGCTGCGCGCGTCGAGGCGCACCTCGACCCGGCCGCCGCCCTGGCCGAGCAGGATCTCGTCGCCGGGAGTCCGGCCGTCCGCTTCGAGGAGCAGGAGCGGCCCCGTGGTCATGAACGTCCGGCCCGCGCGGACCGCCCGGGCCCAGCTCTCGAAGCCGAACGCCTCGCCGCCGATGTGGGCGTACGTGCGGTTGGCCCCGACCGGCATGTACGCCCCCATCTTGTCGGTCCCGCCCACGGCCGGGAGGCGATACCCGGCGCCGAGGTAGCGATACCAGTCGTGGAAGCGCAGCGTGTCGAAGGCGGCGCCGTAAGGGTAGAGCTCCACCGCGTCGATCTTGCCGAGCGCGATGTCGGCGGCGAGCTCGGCGTTCGGGTAGGGGAAGTGGACGGCCACGACCAGCCCCGCGCGGGCGCGCTGCGCATCGGCCCAGTCGCCGAGGCTCGTCCACAACGGGTCGCCGAGATAGCTCTCCCCGGGCCCGCTCGCGGACATGGGGAAGACGGGGGCGCCGTGCCCGCCTACGAGGCCCAGGTGGCCGAGAAGGTGCTGGCGGTTCTCGGTG
The DNA here is from genome assembly GCA_963697835.1 of uncultured Acidobacteriota bacterium. GTDB lineage: Bacteria > Acidobacteriota > Vicinamibacteria > Fen-336 > Fen-336 > DATBSL01. The sequence continues at coordinate 1,176,055 of CAVOPG010000008.1, forward strand.
TTCACCTGGACGGTCGTCTCCCCGTCGCGCGACACGAGCGGCCCGTGGGCGAGGTCGCCCACGTTCGTGAAGAGGTCGCCCCACTGCGCCGCGAGCAGGCTGACGAGGTTGAGGCCTTCGGCCTGTCCCTCGAGGACGGCGGTCGAAGGCGACAGGAAGTGCACGTGGGTGTCGGCGGTGACCCAGCCCTTCGCGCGCAGGTTGGTGAAGCGCGAGATCTCGAGGTCGAGGTCGCGCTGGCCCGGCTCGATCGTGAGGCGCCGCCGGACGGGCGTGTGCTCGAAGCCCTTGCTCAGCTCGACGTACACCTCCCCGACCGGCAGCTCGACCTGGAAGGTCCCGTCCACGTAGGCGAACGAGGCGTCCACGAGCGCCACGTCCGCTCCGTAGTCCTGGAACCAGCCGGTGTTGACATCGGTCCGGTGCCCGTAGGGCGGGATGTAGCGGCCCTCGCGCGAGCGGAAGGCGAGGCGCACGGGAGTGGGCCGCCGGGTGGCGGCGTCGAGTACCCGCCCGTGCAGGAAGACCCGCTCGCGCTCGACGACCTCGACGCGGGCGGCTCCGGAGCGCGCTTCGAGCAGCCGTCCCGGCTCGATGCGCGCCAGGTCGAACTCGAACCGCTGGTCGGACCTCGTGTCGGTCGCGACGAGCGTCGCCTCGGGGCTGGCGGTGATCTCGACGTAGAGCTCGCGGCCGTCGGGCAGTGGCTTCACCCGCTCGCCGAGACCGGCGTCGGGGGCGTGCAGCCATTCCTCGGGCTGGAACTCCACCGGCGAGAACGTGCGGCCGACGATGCCGAGGTCGATCTCGAGCCGCCACCGTCCGGCCTCGCCCGCCGGCTCGGGCAGGGTGAGCCGGTAGAGGCACGACCGGTCGAACCGCAGCGGGTTCTCACGCCCGTGGAAGAGCGTCAGGCCGCAGAGCGCGACCGCGTCTTCGGACCGGGACTCCAGGCGCAGGGCCCGCAGCGGCCGGTCCGGCTTCGGGTTGGCGAGGGCCGAGATCCAGAGCGTGCCGAGACCACCCGAGGCGTAAGCGTTGTCCGCGACGGCGGTCTGGAGCTCCCCCCAGTCCGTGCCCTGCGAGAGGGGATCCGCGAGCGCTCGCGGAGCGTCGAGCCGGTGCGGCCGCGCGGCGAATGCCATCCGCCCCCAGGAGTAGGACGGCGCGTGTACCTCGAACCGGCGACGGAGCGGCAGACGCGTCTCGCTTCCGTCCTCGTGGACGAGCACGGCCTCGGCCAGCGTCTCCCCCACCCGCTCTCCCGCGTCCTTGCCGCGGGCTGGACTCTCGCCCTCGTCCCACTCGCAGAAAGTCGCCAGGCACACGAAGCTGGCTTTCTCGCCGAGCGCCACTTCGACCGTCCGCACGACTGAGGCGCCGGGCCGCGTGCTGAGCAGCACCCAGCGCTTGTCGCCGAGGCCATCGGGGCCGAGACGGAACGGCAGGCCCCGCAGCTTCTGGGGCCCCGCCGGGGTGCGGAGGAGGCCGTCGCCTGCGATCTCTCCGCCCAGCCACCGCGCTTGCTCGCGTGGACCGAAGTCGCGCGGGGAGGCGTTGAAGTACCGCCCGAGGTCGACGGGCGAGAACTTCTCCGAGGGAGCGGGCGCCGGTGTTTGCCCCGCGCTCACGGTGCGGTCGAGGACGAGCGAGAGGGTGGGGGCGCTCACGCCCACCGTCTGCAGGAAGCTCCTCCGCGTCCAGCCCGGGCGCTTGCGCCGAAGGTTCTCCATGGGGCCTCCTTGCCGTGAAGGGCCGTTCGCGCGGCAGCCTACGCCCCGGCGCGAAGAAGCGTCAAGGTCGATCCGTCTCCGCTCCACGCAGCGGCCCTCGCGCTTTGACGCTCCTCGGCCCACGGCGGTACGCTGGGTTCCGGGCTCAACCCGAGGTGGGATCGTGACGCCGATGGTCGTCCTCCACACGAGAGAGATCGCGGGCAAGTGGTACGGCGTGGCCTGCGCCGGCGAGGGGCTCGTGGCCACGGCGGTGAGCGCGACCCGGGCGAGAGCGCTGGGCAGCCTGCGGCGGAGTCTCCGGCCGGGCGTCCCGCACCGGGTCGCCGACGAGGATCGGTCGGACTTCGTCGAAAGATCGATGGCTCTCCTGGCGGAGCTCGAGGCGGGCCACGAGGAGCACAAGGGCTTCTCCCTGGCCACCGAGTTCGTCGGCGAGCCTCTCGCCCGAGTCCTCGAGGTCGCCGCCGCCATCCCTCTCGGCTACGTGACGACCTATGGCAACCTCGCGAAGGCCTCGGATGCGGAGGCGCGGGACGTCGGGCAGATCATGGCCTCGAATCCCCTCTACCCGATCGTGCCCTGCCACCGCGTCGTGGGCGCGGGTCTCTCCCTCGTGGGCTACGCGGGCAGCAAGGGAAAGGAGGCGCTCCGCGCCAAGCTCTCCCGCCTCGCGAAGGAGACCCGCGGCTTCAAGGCGGAGCAGGACGTGCTGGTCGACGGCCGGGCCCTCCGCGTCTACCCCGTCGAATGGGCGATCGCGCACGCCCGGAAGCACGGGCCGATAGACGACCGTCAGCTGTCCCTCATCGAGTAGTCCCCAGGTATCCGAACCCAGACCGTGCCCCATGCGTTCGGGCAGGTAGAGAGCCGAAGAGGAGGTCGAGGTATGCGCATGGCATGGTTGGCCGGCCTGAGTCTCGTCGCCCTGGCGGCATCCCCCGCCCGAAGTGACGAGTGGTCCCACAAGTACCCCTTCAAGGGACGAGGCGATCTCCACCTGAAGACCGGCGACGGCAGCGTGCGTATCGAAGCGGGCGACGCCTCCGAGATCGAGGCCCGGGTCACGACGGAGGGCTGGCGCATCGCCCCCGGGGGGTTGACGATCACGGAGAGCCAGACCGGCGACCGCGTCGACATCGAAGTGCGGCAGCCGAACACGATCGGGTTCCGGACGGGGCACCGGTCGATTCTTGTGTCGTTGAGGGTGCCCAAGGAGGCCGACCTCGAGGTCCAGACGGGCGACGGCAACATCGACGTCCAGCCCGTCTCGGGCCACCTCAAGCTCTCGACCGGCGACGGGAACATCATCGCCAACGGCCTCGGGGGCGAGATCCGCCTGCACACGGGCGACGGATCGATCGCGGTCACGGCGTTATCCGGGCGTCTCCAGGCCGACACCGGCGACGGCGAGATGAACGTCCACGGACGCTTCGACGTCCTGGACCTGCGCACCGGCAACGGCGGCATCGAGGCCTCGGTGGAGCCGGGGTCCAAGGTCGAGGCCCAGTGGTCCCTCCGAAGCGGTGACGGGGGCATCACCTTGCGCCTCCCCCAGGACCTGGGAGCCGACCTCGACGCCCACACGGGCGACGGCAGCATCGTCCTCGAGAAGCCGGTCACCCTGACGGGATCGATCCGCGAGAACACCGTCCGCGGCAAGCTAGGCCCAGGCGGCCTCCCCCTCAAGATCCACACGGGCAACGGCCCGATCAGGTTGATCGGGCTGTAGGGCTGCCGTCGAACGACCGTGCCGGTGAGCAACGGGTTGAAGGTGACGACGCCTGCAGCGACTCTACGACTGGAGCCGGCACTCCTCCCTTTTCTCGTTCGTCCGTATCGGCGTACCCTCTGCACGCATGCCTCCTTCCAGAGGGGCGTGCCATACGGTCTTATCCCCGGTGTTCGACGGACGTTGAGGTGAGAAGCGTGCTAACGGCGTCGGAACGAGAGGCCATCGCCAGCCTGTGGTCCGAGAAGCTTTCGCAAGACGCGCGTGGCCTTCCCCAGTCGGAGCGCCATCGCAACCTGGAGCCTCCGTCAGCCGAGTTCATCTGCGCTCTAGCGGCCGGTTGTGGGGCGCGCCACCTTCTCGAGGTTGGCGGCTCCAGTGGGCTGTCTACCATAGCCCTGGCTGCGGCGGCTCGCCACACTGGCGGGCGCTTGGTGTCGATCGAGATCGAGCCTGTCAGACAGAGCCTGGCCCGGCAGCGCCTGGCCCAGCTCGGCCTCGCTGAGCATGTCGACTTTATCCTGGCGGATGCTAGTCGAGTTCCCGAACAGTATGACGCGCTGGAGTTCGTGCTGATCGACTGTGAGAAGGACGACTACGAGCGTTTCCTGGGGTTGCTCCGACTGGCACCTGGCGCCATAGTCGTCGCCGATAACATCCTGTCGCACGGCTTGGGGCAGTACGTGAAGGCCGTTCGGACCTATCCGGGCGTGGAGTCGGTTACCTTGGGCATTGGCAAAGGGCTCGAGGTCAGCCGATTCGTCACGGGCGCGGCCGGACAGAGCTAGGGGCGGCGCCGTCGAACAAGGGGATGAAAGCTGACGAAGCCTAGTCAACTTCTGAGCTTCGCAGCGTAACCGATCCCCCGGCAAAGCCGGGTGCTTTACGTCGTGAGCCGCCCAAGGCGGCTTGGTCATGGGCCGCTCCCGAGCGGCCCGGGAGCCACCTGAAGGTGGCGCGCTACAGCAGTTTCAACTGGTCCAGCCGTTTGTCCTCGGCTTCCTGATTGCGGATGTACTCCCGAATCGTCGCCTCGTCGCGGCCCACGGTCGATACGAAGTACCCGCGGGCCCAAGAGTGCTGGCCGACGAAGTTCCGGTTGTGGTCGAAGAACGTCCGAGCCACGTTAATCGCACTCTTCCCCTTGATGTACCCTATCACCTGCGCGACCGAATACTTCGGCGGGATCGAGATCAGCATGTGCACGTGGTCCGGCATCAGCTGGCCCTCCACAACCTGGCTCTCCTTCTGCCTCGCCAAGGTCCGGCACACCTCACCCAACCTCCGGCGCAACTCCCCGTACAGCGTCTTCTTGCGGTACTTCGGGATGAAGACCACGTGGTATTTGCAGTCCCATACGCTGTGGCTTAGGCTCTCGTAGTCGTCCAATGCGTGTACTCCCTGTCGTGTGCTTTAGGCGGCTCACGGCAGGGAGTGCACCGAATCCTCCCGGTACTCCTGCGGCCTCCGGTGCTGACGCAGTTTGAAATGGGACCCTATTGACGGATCGATCGACCAGTGCCTACCCTTCATCTCATGGGGAAACATCTTGACGCCAACCAAGCTGCCCACCGCCTCGTCGGACTGATCTCCGGAGACATCCAACCGGAAGTACCCCTACCGGCTAAGAGTGCGGCCGCCGTCGAGCTTGGACGGCTTGGCGGCAAGGCCCGCGCGGCGAAGTTAGGCAAACGCAGACGTAAGGCCATAGCTAAGGCTGCCGCCGCGTCCCGCTGGAAGCGTTAAGGCCCGTCAGTCTCAATCTGATAGGCGTGCCTAGCGCACGCTTGCGCCGGCAGAGGTAGACTGTTGACACCTCTGCGGAGATGGGCGTACTATTTCCGACAGCCGGGACCCCTTGTGGTTTCCCGGCGCGGAGGTGGTCCATATGGCGGTCAGGTTCCAGTATCGCGGCATCCAGATCGAGGCTGACAGTCGTAAGGACGTCGACCAGTTCTTGGATGATGCCTCCGCGGGCAAACGTGACGCTCCAAGACCGGCCGCGAAGGATCAGCTGTCCCGGGTTCGTGATCTGCTCGAATCGCTGGATGGTCAGCAGCTCCTTTTCGTGAAGGCCATCAAGGAACAGCCGGCCAGCAGCGATGCCGATCTACGGCGGAAGCTCTCACTCGATTCGAACAAGGCGCTTGCCGGCGTCCGGTCTGGGATTTCCAAGAGGGCGAAGGCAGCCGGTCTTGAAGGGACCGACCTAATCGAGGTGGAGGCCATTCGCACCGAGAACGGGAAGGGCCGAACCTACGTGTACAAGGCCGGGAAGCTTCTCAGGGAGGTCATAGCGGCGTAGGAGGAAAGCGGACCCCAAAACGAAACGCCGGCCCAGGGGAATGGTCCGACCCCCAGAGCCGGCGACGTGCCCCCCGATGCGAGGGTGAGCACGGAGACGTAAGCAACCTCCAAGCTACATCCCATTCGGCGGCGCGTCAACCCCATCTTCACTAGGAGCGCCAAGTGGAATGGCATAAGTTCTGCCATTCCAGCCGCCTACCGTGTGTTATCCGACAGTTGATTGGTCTTCTACTGCCCGGACTTCCACGGTCTGGACCGTTGGGATGGTTTGACCGTGTTGGGTGGGCTGGGATGCACCCCAGCCCACCCAATTCAAACACTTATGCTTACCGCTACGTATAGCTAGATAGTATGAACAAGCTGAGCAACGAACGGCGCGCGGTCATCGCGGCGATGCTGGTCGAAGGCAACAGCGTCCGTGCAACCTCCAGGATGTCGGGGGCTGCCTTCAACACCTGTCTCAAGCTGGCCCTGGACCTCGGGGAAGCGTGCGAGCGTTTCCAGCGCGAGACTCTCATCGACCTGAAGTGTCGTCGTGTCGAGTGCGACGAGCTTTGGAGCTATGTGGGCTGCAAGGAAAAGCGCGCCACGGCAGAGCAGAAGCTCGCCGGCTTTGGTGACGCTTGGGTTTGGGTTGCTCTCGATTCACAGACGAAGCTCATCCCGACTTGGTTTGTGGGCGACCGTGGTCAGGGCAGCGCCACGGAGTTTCTCCGCGATCTTGCGGGCCGCCTCGCCAGTCGTGTGCAACTGCACCAGCGATGGTCACCGCGTCTATCTCGACGCAGTTGAGGATGCGTTCGGCTCCGAGATCGACTATGCCATGCTCATCAAGCTATACGGCGAAGGCCCAGAGACGGCGAAGCGATACAGCCCGGCCGAGTGCCTCGGAGCCCGCAAACAGCGCGTCCTCTGGTCGGCCCGACATGTCGAAGGTTTCCACCTCGTTTGTCGAGAGGCGGAACCTAACCGTGCGGATGTCATCCAAGCGGTTCGCGCGTCTGAGCAATGGATTCAGCAAACGATTCCGGAACCACGCGGCAGCGGTCGCACTTCACTTCATGTGGTACAACTTCGGCCGCGTCCACCAGACTCTCCGCGTGACTCCGGCGATGGAAGCTGGCATCTCCGATCATGTCTGGTCCATGGCCGAGATAGTGGCTCTCCTGGACAAGGCCTGAAGATGAGTCAGCACCCGGCCTCCCCGGCAAAGGCGAGGGGCCTCCCAGCTACGCTAGCCGCGGCGCTTGAGGCCGAGGCGCCGGCGCATCTCCTCGGTGGAGACGCGGGGCTTTTGCGACTTGCGGGAGCGCTCGATGATCGCCTGGAACTTCGGGTTGTTGGCGAGGGCGATGCTCTCCCAGTCGTCCTGCTTGATGGGCGTCAAGGTCAGGAGCGGCTTGCCCCGGCGCGTCACGACGAGGGCCTCCTTGAGGCCCTTCCTCGCGTAGTGGGAGAGGGAATCGGTCGCGTCGGCGACGTCGATCGTCCTCATCGCAGCTCGACCTCCTCCCCGCCGATCAGAACGCGCTTACGATCTTTGATCCCTACGGCCTGAATGGTGACCACACGCACGTCAAGCTCCGAGATCGAGCAGGCTGGGCCAGCGTCGTCCCTTGTTATGTTTCGCCGCACCCTCCTCCGCACTGCGCAGCGTATACATACTCCAGGCCCCGAAAACCCTCCCGCTCGCCGATCTTTCTCATGCCGAGCGCTTTGAGCAACGAGAGACTCGGCGTGTTCTTGGGGTCGACTCGGCCAATGACTTCCTTCTCGCCGAGTGCTGCGAAGGCCACCTCAAGTAGTGCTCTGCCGGCGTCTGATGCGAGACGTTGGCCTCGCAGCGCGGGCAACAACGCGAGGATGAGTTCCAAGCGGTCCTGCGGTGAGTCGCGCTGCAGTACGGCAAACCCAACGACCTCGCCGGTTGCAGTGCGTTGGAGGGCGATGAGTCCATACCCCAGCTGCTTGAACTCGGCTACCTTCTCGCGAAGCAACTCGGCCGATCGCTCTCTCGTAGTTGGGCATCCAATGTACCGTTGGATTTCGGGGTCGCTGTCAAGCCGGAACTTCGCCGCCACGTCCTCCGGGTCGTCTGCATTGAACGACCGAAGGAGCAATCGATCGGTTCGGATAGGAAACATCGGGCTCATACTCGACGGTCGACAAAGCGCTCGCCGTCGAAAGCTGCATGCTTGATCGTGACCCGTCCCTGATTCAGGTGTACGGCTATGCAGTGTATGCGAACTGGGAAACGGCCTTGGTACAGCCCTGCATGAGTCTCGTCGGCGGCTACGTTGACGAAGACACCGAGGGGATAGTCGAGGGCTGCCAACACGGCATCGAGGCGTGCGAAGTCCTCCTGGGCATCTTCAGGACGGGCGGCCAGTTTGAGTTCACAGACCAAGAAGTTCCCACGACGACGATCGCCGCCCATCAGCGTGGGAACATGGACGATGATGTCGGGCCTTGTCGTCATGCCGTGCTCGCGAAGCCGCTTCTGGTACTCCTGTTCGACTATGGCGTCGCCTGGCAGGCCGGCCTCGGGAAGTTCGGTACGCAGCGCTGCCAGGAACTCACCCTGGAATCCCCGCTCTGTCTCGTAGAACCGGGGATGCCTAACCGCGGCAAGACTTCTGGTGACAACGTCGATCACCGGCGGTGCTCCTCTTCAAGGCCGAGTTCGCCCAAGACCCGCGACAGGCCCTGAGGGGCGTGACCCCTCAGGGAAAGCGTCACTCCTCTTCCAACTCGCAAGACTCCGCCACTTCGTCGAGAAACTCCGGCCGCAGGTACTTTGCGACCGAACCTACTTCCTTGATCTTGTTGCGTAGGCTCTCGAAGGAGACGTAACGGCAGACTTCATACAGGGGCGGGGACAGCTTCCGGGAAGGTAGGGCGGTTCAACTCGGCGATGACTTTGTTCCGCCGATCGGTCGGGGCCACCAGGAAGAGCGGGATGTTGATGTTGGGCTGCATCGCCAGGAGGTCGGCCATCCGAAGGAGGCCCGAGTAGATCGATGTGGTGCTTTCGACCTCGAAGGCGGCGACGATCGCGTTCCCCCTGAGCCACAGAACGTCGATAAGCTCGACCGTCCTAGTTGTCGCTTCGTCGAACTTGACGGGAAGATCCGTCAGGATGTGTGGCAGGGCATCGAGTCTGGTGCCGCTCCACTCCCTGCTGCGATCGTTGCGGGCAACCCACACGTTGAGGCCCATGTCGGCTCCCAAGCGAAGCAGCAGTGCCTGCACCTCCGTGTGGGGCGTACTCTCGGGCTCAACCTCCGCTTCGGAGACAGTCGACTCCTCCGTGCCAGGCACCGTGACGGGGCCAATCCTTGCTGCGAGCGCCCTTGGCCGGCGGGCGAGCTTAGCGGGGTCCACCTCGCGGGTGACGGGGTGAGCCCTTGCGTCCTCGAGGGCCTTTACCACGACGAGGGCATCCTGCGTCTTCCAACGTGCTGGGGAGCCTCGGAAGTGCCCTGTCCACGCATTGGGGCTCTTGAGGTCCGCGAAGACAGAAAGGTGGTCGCGCAACTCCTGTACGGGCACAGCCGTCTCAGCCGTCAGGGCTATCGAAACCCTCACGCGAACGCGGCAGGGGAAGGATTCGTCCTTCCAGATCTTGGATTCGTCACGGTACGCCTCGGAGACGACCTCTAGGAGGCCGATGAAGCGCGAGAGACCCGTGAGGTAGCAGAGGAAGAAGTCCCCTGGCTTGATCGCAAGCACTGTCTTCCAGCGCCGGTCTCGGAAGCCCGAGACCTTGCCTCCGGCATCGAGGAACTCTTGCCACGTGGTGCCGGTGAACAGGTCGAGCCAGTAGGTTGGCTTTCCCATCGCTCCCTCGTTCCGGTGCGCTGACTGTATACGCCTCCTGGGGCCGCCGTCCAACCGTAGGTTCCACGCGCTGGAGGCCGTCGAGCATGACGCCCTCGCCTGTATGAAGAGACGCACGCCCTATGGCTTCTGCTTCTTGCGTGCGGCTTCAGCGCCCTCTAGCAGCTCACGAAGTGCGAATTCCGCCAGCGCTTCCGTTGATAGGGACGGCACACCCTCCGTTTCGGGCCGCCAACGAACCTGATGCGAGAAGGGCGTGACGTCGAATCGAAAGACGGTGGTCCGCTCTATGGGTGGCTTCGCCCGTGAATACAGAACGCTCGGGCGCAGAGCCCAGCGCCCTCCCCACAAGGTCACTTCGAGGAGCCCGTCATCTACTCGGTTGACATACTCGGACGGCGTCCAGCCGACTCCGAGAGTGATGTTCTCCAGGTGGAAGCACGCCTGGTGGAAGTGATCGTCGCGCTCGACAGTCACGCCGAACTCGGTTCCCTGGCTGGCGAGCGTGTCGAATAGTCGGCGGACTGCCCGGATTGACTCGTGCGTGCCACTTCCTGCGAGAAAGGCGACGCGATCGTCATCTGCCTGCTTCTCTCGCCTTAGTCTGGCCGCCTTCTCAGACAGCGACTCTAGTTGCGGCGTCTGCGGGCTCCGCGCGAGCTTGCTGAGGATAAGACCGACGAGTTCCTTCTCTGATGTTGTACGCAGATCAATATAGGCCACGGTCGATGGCAGGCCGGGGAGTTCGGTGTCGTCAAAGCGCGCCGGTAGCAGAACCACCCTCTGTTCCTGGATTGCCCGAGCCTGGGCGCTCTGCCTCTCATGGGTGGGCCATGCCTTCCGAGCGTAGTGACTGGAAATGAACACGACGACAAAACGTGCGCGCTTGCCATAGATTTCGCCCAGACGATCGGCGAGGTTTTTGGCCCGCAGACCCCCTTCTGGGAGGCGTCGTAGAGAGCCTCTACCTTCGCCTGCCGCAGTAGATTGCTATGCGTTCGACGTAGGGGCGATCCTCACCGGCGAATGAGAGGGCGACGTCGTAGTCTGGGGTCTTGGGCTGGTGCGCCGGTTGGTCCACAGGCGTCATCTCCCTTCGTTGGGTGAAACCGGCAGGGCATGCGCCGGACAGGTCCGCCCAGGAATTCTACGCCCCGCGTGGTCGTAAGAGGACCAGTCGCCACCGCGAAGCGGCGGCACTCGCTCCCCTAGGCCGCGCCGTCCTGCCCCCCCACCATGGCCGCCCCGATCCCGTTCACCCAAACCTCGCCCATCACCGCGCCCTCCAGCGCGTCCTGGAAGCGCGGGCCGTGAGCGTCCTCGGGGACGTACGCGTAGCTGATCGTCAGTTGAGGGGTGGTGGACCGCGCGGGGCTCGAACCCGCGACCTCCTGATTGCGACCAGGAGCCTAGACTGCAATCCTCCGTTGAGTAGCTGAGCCGTCCGCCGCACGAGACGCCGGAAACGAGGGCGCGCCGCGAGGCTCGAACCGTGGCGGCCTCGGCGGAACGGGGTCATCGCGGCGAGTGAACTGGTGCAAGTCCCTGCTGAGCCATGATTCGTCGGCAGAGCGGATGTGTCGGATGAAGGCGGAGACTACGGGGCCGTCGCGGCGGGTGTCGATGGGCCGGAAGCGCCTCTTTCGGCAAGTGCGACGCCTCGTTCGCTGAATGCACACCGATCGAGCGATCCGCATCCCGAGGCGGACAGATTACGCATTGGCGTCGACCGCAGGCGTGCCGACGATCGAGACGCGGACCTGGGCCCGCGGGCTTGCCGCCGCGACCCGCGCCGCCGATACTTGGCGTGCGAAGGAAGCTCGACCGCCCCTCGCCGGAGAAAGAGGAGGGTCTCGTGGAAGCAGGGCATGCGCCGCGCACGCGGCTCCGGTCTCTTCTTCGTGCTTTCCGTTGGGTCCTCGCCGGCCTTCTCTCGATGGCAGCGGCGCCCCGGGCGTGGGCTCAAGCCAACATCCCGATCGACTCGTTCTGGGTCACGGACGGTGTCGTCTACGGGATCGCGGAGTCCGGAGGGACGGTCTACGTGGGGGGCGCCTTCAACTACGTGGGACCCCGCACCGGCAACTTCGTGCGGCTCGACGCCGCCACCGGCGCTCCGGACCTCAGCTTCCCGAAGGTCGAGGGCCGCGTCTATACCATCGCCTCCGACGGTGCCGGGGGCTGGTTCATCGGCGGCATGTTCGTCTCCGTCGGCGGACTGCCGCGCCGGTCCATCGCCCACGTCCTGGCCGACGGACGCGTCTCGTCGTGGAATCCGAACCCTCCGGTCAACAGCGTGATCTACGCGCTGGCCGTCTCGGGGAACGTGGTCTACGCCGGCGGCATGTTCACGAACATCGGGGGCCAGATCCGCAGCAACATCGCCGCCCTCGACGCCGCCACCGGCCTCGCCACCAGCTGGAACCCGAACGCCGACAGCACGGTGAACGTCCTCCTCGTCGCCTCCAACCTCGTCTACGCTGGCGGCTCCTTCACGAACATCGGCGGCCTCGCCAAGTTCAGGCTCGCCGCCCTCGACGCCACGACCGGCTCGGCCACGTTCTGGAGCCCGAACGTGGACGGGCCCGTCTCCGCCCTCGCCCTCTCCGGGACCACGATGTACCTGGGCGGCTCGTTCACGCACATCGGGGGCCTCGCCCGGAACTACATCGGAGCGCTGAGCACGCTGGGCGGCCTTCCCACGACCTGGAACCCGACCGCCGACCTGATCGTCCAGGCCCTGCTGCTGCAGGGGAACACCCTCTACGCCGGGGGCCTCTTCACCAGCATCGGAGGCGCCGTCCGCAACCACATCGCGGCGCTGAACACGGCCGTCGACACGAACAACGCCACCCCCTGGAACCCGAATGCGAACTTCGGGGTGAAGGCCCTGGCCCTCTCCGGCACCACGCTCTATGCGGGTGGCGACTTCACGGTGATCGGTGGGCAGCCGCGCTCCAACCTCGCCGCTCTCGACACCACCGTCGACACGAACAACGCCACCCCCTGGAACCCCTACGCGAACAGCGTCGTCGATGCGATCTTTCCCGACGGCGCCTCGGTGTACGTCGGTGGAGGGCTCTCCAGTGCGGGCGGCCAGCCCCGGGGCCGGATCGCGGCCCTCGACGGGACGACCGGCGCCCTCACGAGCTTCGACCCCGGCGCCGACGGTGACGTGCGCACGATCGCCGTCTCCGGCGGCCGCGTCTTCGTCGGCGGCTCGTTCGCCAACGTCGGCGGCCAGCCGCGGGCCCGCATCGCCGCCCTTGATGCGGCCACGGGGTTGGCCGTCGCCGGCTGGAACCCGGGTGCCGACAACAACGTGCTGGCCCTCGACGTCTCCGGCGGAACGGTCTACGCCGGAGGGGTCTTCGGCAACGCCGGGGGCCAGAGCCGGTTCAACCTGGCCGCCTTCGACGAGAACACGGGCGCGCTCGTGAGCGGCTGGAACCCGATCCCGACCTCCACGAGCCAGGTGAACGCCCTCAAGGTCTCGGGAAGCACGGTCTACGCAGGCGGCACGTTCGACTACGGAGGCCGCACGAGGATCGTGGCTCTCGACGCCACGACCGCTCTCCCCACCGCGTGGAGCCCGAACGCGAACAACCTCGTGTTCGAGCTCGCCGTGACGCCCTCGTTCGTCTACGCCGCCGGGGACTTCACGAACGTCGGCGGGGCGACGCGCAATCGGCTGGCCTCTCTCGACCGCACGGTGGACACCAACAACGCGACCACGTGGAACCCGAACGCCAGCGGCTCCGTGCTGTCCGTCGTCACGGGGGGCGGCTCGATCTACGCGGGCGGCGCCTTCGTCACCATGGGCGGCTTCACGACGCGGAATCGGCTCGCCGGGTTCGCCGAGGCCACCGGGGCGCTCAGCGCCTGGAACCCGAACGCCGACAACCCCGTCGAGGCCCTGGCGCTCGGCGGGGGCAAGCTGTTCGCGGGCGGGTCGTTCTTCAAGATCGGCAACCGGCAGGTGCGCGGGTTCGCCGCGTTCTGCCTGGCCGCCGCGCCAACGGGACTGACGGCGACCCCGATGGGAGCGGGCCAGATCGACCTCAGCTGGACGGGGACGCCGGCACCGAGCTACCACGTCTACCGTTCCCTGACCGCGGGCGGCCCGTACTCGCTCCTGGCTACGACCGCGGCCACGACGTACAGCGACGCGGCAGTAGAAGGCGGCGTCGCCTACTTCTACGTGGTGCGGGCCGTGGACCCGTGCGAGAGCGACCCCTCGAACGAGGCCACGGCCACGACGACCGGCAGCTGCTCCCTGGCGCCCGGTTTCGAGGGCCTGGGGTGGGCGGAGCAGGCCACGAGCGGCACCTGCTCGGTGGCGATGGGCTGGGCGCCCGCATCCAATCCCTGCGGCGGGATCGTGTCCTACTCCGTGTACCGCGACACCTCTCCCGCCTTCGTGCCGGCTCTCGCCAACCTCGTCGCCACCGTCTCCGGCGGCACCACCTACACCGACGCGACGCCGCTCGTCCCGGCGACGACGTACTACTACGTCGTCCGCGCCACCAGCCAGGCCAGCCAGCAGGAGGAGGCGAACCTCGTCCGGCGCGCGATCACGCCGACGAGCTGCACGGCCGGCGCCCCCGGCACGGTGGCGGGGCTCTCGATAACGTCACGAGCGGGCGAGAACGTCCTGCAGTGGATCAACCCTCCCGCGTTCGGCGCCGTCCGGGTCCGGTACAACTCCGGCGCGACGTGCACGTCGCCGACCGATCCGCTGAGCTCCGGCACCCTGCTCGTCGACGACGCCGGGCTGCCGGGGGGGGCGCGCCGCTACCCTCACACAGGGCTCTCCGACGGCACGACCTACTGCTACACCCTGTTCGTGGACACGGGCAGCGGGACCTGGTCGGCCGGCCGCACGAACTCGGGCCGGCCGTTCGCCCCCACCGGGGCCGTCCAGTGGGCGTTCAGCTCGGGGCTCTTCTCGACGACTCCCCCCACCGTCGGCGGCGCCGGCGTCATCGCCACGAACAACGCCAACGCCGTCCACGCCATGGCCCGCGGCCCGGCCGGGGGCGAGTGGCCCACGGGGTGGCTCCCGGTCGCGCTCGGCGGGATCGTCCAGGGCCGCTCGCCCGTCATCCCGATCACGGTCAACGGGGCGAACCCGGTCGTCTTCCTGGGCGCCCAGGACGGCCAGGTCTACGCCGTCGACGGGACGAAGGGCGGGGCGGCTCTCCCCACCCCGTGGCCGAGCCCCGTCTCGATCGCCGGCATCGTGCAGGCGGCCCCGGCCGGGATCTTCACCGCCTTCGGAAGCGACCTCGACTACCTGCTCGTGGGTACGCGCGACGCCGGCGCCGACAACAAGCTCGTGGCTCTCGACCCCGGCAACGGCAGCGTTCTCGCCGTGTTCGACAACGGCAGCCCGCCCGCCTCCGCCGGGATCGGCATCATCAGCGGTGCCGCCGCCGTGGACTACGCCACGAAGCGTGTCTACTTCGCGAGCTACGCCAAGCCGGGCGGCAGCGCGAACACCCTCTGGTGCCTGCAGCTCGACGCCTCACCCAACCCCGTCTTCACCCTGGTCTGGGCGCGGGACGACCTCGGCGACATCGAAGGCTCGCCCGTCCTCAACGGCGGCCGGGTCTACGTCGGCTCCGCGGCGGGCGGGGGCACCCTCTTCTCGATCGACGCCGCGAGCGGCAGTGCCGTGCTCGACCGCACGTTCCCGCACCTGGACGGGCAGGTGAAGGACTTCGTCTTCCCCGACCGTGCCTCACCCACCGGCGACCTCTACTTCGCGACCGACCACTTCGTCTGGGGCGTTTCCGACACGGCGGGCAGCCTGTCGAACAAGTTCGCCGCCGGCATCAGCCTCGGCGGCAGCGTCACCCCGTCCGCGGCCCTCTACGTGCCCGGTCACGGCCTCGTCTACGTCGGGGGCAGCGACGGCAGGCTCTACGAGATCGACGTGTCGGGAGCGGCGCCCGTCCTCAAGTCGGAGGCGCTCGGCGACGGCTCGGCCCTGGCCGGAGCCCCTTCCCTCGACAAGGACTTCGACCTCGTCCACGTGGGAACGGCCGCCGGCATCTTCTACGCCGTCCACGTGCCGCTCCCCTAGCCCGGATCATTCACGAGGCCGAGCGATGGTCCGAGTGAATGCTACTCCACCCAGTCGACGACGAAGAGGTTCGTCTCCCCCGCCACCGTGCCCCCGCGGTTGCTGGCGAAGACCAGCTGCTTTCCGTCCGGCGAGAACATCGGGAAGCCGTCGAAGGTCGGCTCGCTGGTGATGCGCTCGAGGCCGGTGCCGTCGTCGCCGATCATCCACAGGTCGAAGTTGCGGCCGCGCGGCTCGGGGTGGTTGCTCGAGAAGATGATCCGCCGGTCGTCGGGGTGGAAGTAGGGCGCGAAGGACGCGGCGCCGAGCTTCGTGACCTGGCGCTTGTTCCGGCCGTCCGCGTCCATCACCCAGATCTCGAGGACGCGCGGCTGGTAGAGGTTCTGGGCGAGGAGCTCCCGGTAGCGGGCGAGGCCGGCCTCGTCGGGGTAGGAGTCGCGACGGTAGACGATGCGCTTGCCGTCGTGGGAGAAGAAGGGCCCGCCGTCGTAGCCGGGCTCGCGGGTGAGGCGCTTCACGTCCTTGCCGTCGGTCGTCATGGTGTAGATCTCGAGGTCGCCGTCGCGCACGGAGGTGAAGACGATCGTCTTTCCGTCGGGCGAGAGGGTGCCCTCGGCGTCGTAGCCGGGCGTGTCGGTGAGGCGCCTGAATCCGCTGCCGTCGAGAGCCGAGCTCACGATGTCGTAGCCTCCGTGCATCGGCCACACGTAGCCCTTCGAGAAGTCGGGCGGGGGCGGGCACGCGGGGTCGGCGAGGTGCGTCGAGGCGTAGAAGACGCGCCGGTCGTGGTCGTAGAAGTAGCCGCAGGTGACCCGGCCCTTCCCCGTCGAGACCATCCGGCTCTTCCCGGTCGCGACGTCCAGGGCGAGCTCCTGGTCGCACTTCAGGCCCTCGGCCTCGTTCCTCCGCTGGAAGATGATCTGCCGGCCGTCGGCGCTCCAGTAGCCCTCGGCGTTCTCCCCGCCGGCGGTGAGCTGGCGGAGGTTGCGGAGGTGCGTCTCTTCCGGGTGGATCACGGCCGGGCCCGGGGGCGCCGCGGGATGTCCCGAGGGCGCCGGGACCGCGGGCTTCTCCGAAGGGGCGGAGCCGGGGTGCTGCGGGCTGGCCACCGGCGCTCCCCCGGGTATGCCGGCCGGCGTTCGGGGGCCGGCGAGGGCGGCGGCCCCGAGAGCGAGGGCGAGCGCGGTCTTCGTCATTCCATCTGCTGCGCGAGGTAGTTCTCGACGCCGATCTCCTTGACGATGCCGAGCTGGGCCTCGAGCCAGTCCACGTGCTCCTCCTCGTCCTTGAGGATCGCCTCGAGGAGGACCCGGGTGCCGTTGTCGGCGAGGCCGCGCGCGACCTCGATCCCCTTGTTGAGGCGCGGGACGGCCTGGTACTCGACCTCGAGGTCGTTCCGGAACTGCTCGGGCACGGTCCGGCCCACGTTGATCTTCATGTACTTCTGCATGTTGGGGGCGCCGTCGAAGTAGAGGATCCGGTCGATGACGAGCTGCGCGTGCTGCATCTCCTCGATGGACTCCTTCCGGATGTGGGCGGCGAGCTTCTTGTAGCGCCAGTTCTCGCACATGCGCGCGTGGATGAAGTACTGGTTGACCGCGGTGAGCTCGGCGCAGAGCACGTCCTGCAGGACCTGGATGACCTCGTCGTTGCCCTTCATGAACTCCTCCCTCGGCGGAAGTCGGCGGATGAGGCGCGGCGGAGGATCTTAACCCGGCTCAGCGCTGGCGGGCGAGGTGGTCGCGCAGGTCGGGCAGGCACGCGCTGCAGAGTCGCCCGCAGCCGGTGCGCTCCTGCAGCTCTTCGAAGGGGACGCCGTCCTCCCGCACGCGCCGCGCCACCTCGTCGAAGGGCAGCTCGGCGCACTCGCAGCGCGTCATGGCGCGGCGCCAGACGAAGGCGCCCTCGGCGAAGCCGGCTCCCTCTCCCACCTCCCCATCATAGTGAAACTCGTTTTCAACTCCAAGCCGCCGGGGCGGGGCCGGTCCGGGCCGCCCGGCGCGGGGTCCGACGGTAGAATGGGACATGCCCGAAGCGCTCGACGTCACCTGCCCGTGCTGCGAGGCGCTCCTCAAGGTCGACCCGGAGACGGGTGCGGTCGTGTGGGCCGACAAGAAGAAGGCCCCGCCCAAGGACTTCGACGACCTCGTCAACCGGGTGCGGTCGCAGAAGGGCGTCCTCGACGAGAAGTTCGCCCGGTCCGTCCAGCACACGCGGCGGGCGAGCGAGATCCTCGAGAAGAAGTTCGAGGAGGCACGCAAGCGCGCCGAGGCCGACCCCACCGCGAAGCCCCCCCACCCCTTCGACAACGAGTGACCGCCTTGCCCGGCCGCGCACGGCCCTCTATGATGGGTGCCTACCCTTCGATCAGAGGAGATCTCGAAATGCTGAAGCGTATCGCTCTCGCGGCCCTCGCCGTCGTGGTGGCCGGCCCGGCCTTCGCCCAGGGCAACCCCCGCGGCGAGGCGAAGGCCACGGTGGCCGGCAAGGCCGTGTCGATCGACTACGGGCGGCCCAGCCTCAAGGGCCGCGACATGCTGGGCCAGGCCCAGATCGGCCAGGCCTGGCGCATGGGCGCCGACGCCGCCACCAGCCTGAAGACCGACGCCGACCTCTCTTTCGGCGCCGCCCACGTGCCGAAGGGCGAGTACGTCCTCACCGCGACCAAGGTCGCGGCCGATCAGTGGCTTCTCAACGTCCTGAGCGGCGATCAGACGAAGGTCGCCGAGATCCCCCTCACCCAGGGCAAGCTCGACGCGAGCGTCGAGCAGTTCACGATCGCCCTCAAGGGCGAGAAGGACAAGGGCGAGTTCGAGATGCACTGGGGCACCACCGCCCTCAAGACGACCTTCACCGGCAAGTAGGCAGCGGCGTTCCCGGGGGTCAGTCGATCCAGCCGCGACGCCGGTAGACGACGAGCCCGATGCGCTCGTGGGCGATCGGGGCGAAGGCCTCCCGACGGTCCCCTGGCCAGTGCAGCCGCTCGAGGTCGAAGCGGGTCTCCACCGAGGGAGAGGCGACGACCAGGAGCCCCTCCTTCTCGAGAGCCGCCGCCGCCCGTCGGGTGTGGGTGGGAGACGTCACCGCGAGAACCCGTCTCCAGCCGCGCTCGCGGCAGAGCTTCGCCACCGCCATCGCCTCGTCACGCGTGTTGCGGACCCGGCCGACGGAAACGACCTCGGCCCGCGGGGCGAACTCCGCGACCCACGCTCGCGCCAGGGGGGCGTAGGGACCCGCCGGGGGCGCAAGCTCGGAGACGAGGAGCCGCGGAGCCCTGCCCTCGGCCACGAGCTCGACACCCTTCAGCAGCCGGCTCATCGCGTCGGTGGTGGGGTCGCCGTCCTCCTGCACCCGGGAGGCGAACACGAAGACCACGTCCGCGGCTTCGACCGGGTCGCGCCGCACGAGGCCCTCGGCCAGCCACGACGTGACCGGCGTGAAGGCGACGGCCAGCCACAGCAGCGCCAGGACGACCACCGCCGCCCCGACGACGCGGCGCAGCGGCGTGAGCCACAGCAGCGCACAGAGCGCGGCGGCGAGCGGCACGAGGTACGTGCGGTCGCCGAAGTACGAGACGAGCGACGGCAGGTTCAGGTCGACCACGATCAGGCCGGCGAGTGCTCCCGCCGACAGCCCCACGCCGAAACGAGACGCCCGATCAGAGACTGGCTTGGGCACGGCCTAATGTATCGCGAAGAGCCGCGTGATGTGCGGAGCTCACCGCTGGAGACACAGGATGCGCGGGCGAGGCGAAACGCCAAGAGCTTGGCTGCTCGGCGCACGGCCCGATTCACTCCGGCGAGCGTAACCGGGGGGTCCGGGGGGTGCGACGGAGCACCCCCCAGAAGAGAATCAGATGAACAGCGGCGCCAGGACCAGCGTGATCGTGGAGAGGAGCTTGATGAGCACGTGGAGCGAGGGGCCCGCGGTGTCCTTGAACGGGTCGCCGACGGTGTCGCCCACGACCGCGGCCTTGTGCGGGTCGGACTTCTTGCCGACCACGACGCCGTCGACCTTGAAGTTGCCGGACTCGATGTACTTCTTGGCGTTGTCCCAGGCGCCGCCGCCGTTGTTCATGAACATCGCCATCAGGATGCCGGTGATGGTGCCGACCATCAGCAGGCCGGCCACCGACTCGGCGCCGATCTGCCCGTAGGGCGAGAGGAACTTGAAGTGTACCCGACCGCGACCGGCGTGAGGACGGCGAGGAGGCCCGGGGCCACCATCGCCCGCAGGGCGCCCTTGGTCACGATGTCGACGCAGCCGGCGTAGTCGGGCTTCGACGTGCCCGCCATGATCCCGGGGTTCGCCTTGAACTGCCGGCGCACCTCGGTGATGACGCTCTGGGCGGCCTTGCCGACGGCCTTGATCGCGAGCGAGGAGAAGACGAACACGAGCGTCGCGCCGAGGAGGCCGCCGACGAAGACGGGCACGCGGGTGAGGTCCACCTTGATGTCCTGGCCCGTGATCTTCATGACCTCGTCGAGGTAGGCGCGGAAGAGCAGGAACGCGGCGAGGGCGGCCGAGCCGATCGCGTAGCCCTTGGTGAGCGCCTTGGTGGTGTTGCCCACCGCGTCGAGGCGGTCGGTCTTGCGGCGGATCTCCTCGGGCTGGCCCGACATCTCGATGATGCCGCCGGCGTTGTCCGTGATCGGGCCGAACGTGTCCATCGCCAGGATGTAGGCGCAGGGGGCGAGCATGCCCATCGTGGCGACCGCGGTGCCGTAGAGGCCGGCGCCGGCGACGTCGGGGAGGGCCAGCTGGCCGAGCTTGTACGCGGCCATGAGGGCGGCGGAGATCACGAGCACCGGGACCCCGGTGCACTCCATGCCCACCGCGAGACCGGCGATGACGTTCGTCGCCGGCCCCGTGCGGCTGGCCTCGGCGATCGACTGCACCGGGCGGTACTTGTACTCGGTGTAGTACTGCGTGATCCACACGAAGGCGTAGGCGGTCAGGATCCCCACGACGCCGGCGCCGAGGAGGTAGCCGGAGTGGGCGACGATGGTCGATCCCTCGACCGGCCGCAGGAGGAGGTACACGGCGGCCGCGAAGCCGAGCATGGCCACGATGGTCGTGACGAGGTAGCCCCGGTTGAGGCCGTTCATCGGGTCCTCGTCCTCGCGCACCTTGACGGTCATGACGCCCACGATCGTGGCGATGAGGCCGAACGCGCGGGCGAGGAGCGGGAAGAGGATCCCGCCGAGGCCGAAGACCGGGTAGAGCGCGATGCCGAGGATCATGGCGCCGACGTTCTCGGCCGCCGTCGACTCGAAGAGGTCGGCGCCGCGGCCGGCGCAGTCGCCGACGTTGTCGCCCACGAGGTCGGCGATGACCGCGGGGTTGCGCGGGTCGTCCTCGGGGATGCCCGCCTCGACCTTGCCCACGAGGTCGGCGCCCACGTCGGCGGCCTTCGTGTAGATCCCGCCGCCGAGCTGGGCGAAGAGGGCCACGAAGCTCGCCCCGAAGCCGAAGCCGACGATCTGCAGCGGCACGTGCTCGTAGTTGTGCATGCCGTCGAAGAGCCAGAAGAGCCCTCCGACGCCGAGCAGGCTCATGGAGACCACGGCGAGGCCGGAGACGGCACCCGCGCGCAGCGCGAGCTGGAGGGCCTTGTTGAGGCTCGTCATCGCGGCGGTGGCGGTCCGGATGTTCGCGCGGATCGAGACGAACATGCCGATGAAGCCGGCGACCGCGGAGCACAGGGCCCCGATGAGGAAGGAGATCGTCACCTTCCAGAAGGTGCCGGCGCCCATCTGCTTGATGTTCTCGACGTCCCGGTTGAAGAAGTAGAAGCCGAAGATGGCGGCGGCGGCCACGATCGAGAGCATCCCGATCGTGCGGTACTGGCGGCTCAGGAAGGCCTCGGCCCCCTCCCGGATGGCGTCCGAGATCTGGCGCATCCCGGGCGTTCCGGTGTCCGCGGCGAGCACCTGCCGGGCGAGCACCCAGGCCACGGCCAGCGAGAGCAGGCTGATCCCTATGACCAGCGGCAGGACGGTATCGATTGGCATGACGCCTCCGTTGAGGGTTCTTCGCGCGGCCGACCGGGCGCGAGAGTCCGTACCCCGGGCCGGAGGGCCGGCCCGGCACAAACCGTCGCAGACTAAGCCGAAGGACCCGGCCCCGTCAATGCAACGCATGGCCCCCCGCGCGGGTCGGACTGCAATGCGCCACCTGGAGCCAGAGCGTTGATAGACCTCGACTTCGTCGGCACCCTCGCCGCCGCGGGGCTGGTGTTTCCTACCGGCTATTGGCTCCAGCGGAGGGTGCCCCCTCTCGCCCTCAGGCTGACGGCCGAAGCTACCGCGAGAGCTGGTCGAGGAGCTCCCGCCAGAGGTCCTCGACTTCGAGCGGAGCCGCCCACCTCTCGATGTAGGCTCGATCGATCCGCTCGTCGCAGACCCGGAGGACGCCCAGGGCGTCGGCGATCAGATCCACCTTGAACGCGGTCTCGGGGTCGATGACGTTGAACAGCCGTCGGGACCGCAGCGCCTCCCGCGCGACCCGCGCGTCCACGTAGTAGCCCTCGGCGAGAAGCGCGGCCACGAGCGTGTCGAGAGCCTCGGGCGTCGGATCGATGACGATGTCGGCGTCGTTCGTGGCCCGCGGAAGCCCGTGGTGGCTGCTCGCGACCGACCCCGCGACCATGTACGGGATCCCGAGAGCCTCGAGCCGCCGGACGAGACGAGAAACCGCCTCTTCCTCCAGGCTCACGGGTCGAGCAGGTGCCGGTCGGGCCAGACGCTCCGGGTGATCGAATCCCCGTGCAGCATGCGGAAGAACGCCCGCCGCACGTCGTCCTCGCCGTATTCGGGGTGCCGGGCGCGGATGCCCGCCCGGCTCGCCTCGCGGGCGAGCCGGGTGAGGCGGAAGGCCAGGGCGGCGCGCCGGGAGCCGCCCATGCGACGGAGCATGGTCACCTGCGCCTCCCACGCTTCCGGGGATGTGTCCGCTGGCCTCCCGGGGGTCACGCCCATGCGCGCGAGTCTATACCGGCGGCAGCAGGGGGGGTATGTATAATCGCGCGTTCCCGCCGTCGCGCGCTCGAAGCTGAGGAGACTGTCGATGAACCTGTCATCCCGAGGGACTTCGATTGGCCAGGTCCCGAGGGACCTGCCGGGGTTGCGGATCCCTCGTCGCTCGACTCGAGCGGTGCTCCTCAGGATGACTGGCTCAAGTCGACCGGCGTTCCGCCGGTCGTGACTCAGGAGGACGATTGGACTCGAACCTGCTGAAGACGAAATCCATCGAGACGCTCGTCGAGGACATCGAGAAGGGCAAGCACCTCAAGCGCACGCTCACCGCCTTCGACCTGACCCTCCTCGGCATCGGCGCGATCATCGGCACCGGGATCTTCGTGCTCACCGGCACCGCCGCCGCGAACCAGGCGGGGCCGGCGATCACCCTTTCCTACGTCCTCGCCGGCCTCGCCTGCGGGTTCGCTGCTCTCTGCTACGCCGAGTTCGCGGCCATGATCCCGATCGCGGGCAGCGCCTACGCCTACGCCTACGCGACCCTCGGCGAGATCATCGCCTGGATGATCGGCTGGGACCTGATCCTCGAGTACGCGGTCGCGTCGATGACGGTGTCGATCGGCTGGAGCGGCTACTTCCAGCGGATCCTCGCCGGCTTCGGCGTCCACCTGCCCGCCGCCCTCGCCGCCGCCCCCGGCACCGCCCCCGGCGCCGTCGTCAACCTGCCCGCGATCGTCATCGTCCTGCTGATCACCGCCCTCCTCGTGATCGGGGTGCGCGAAAGCGTCCGCTTCAACGCCGTGATAGTGACGATCAAGCTGGCCGCGGTCCTCTTCTTCATCGTGGCCGGCGTGAAGTTCGTGAAGCCCGAGAACTGGTCGCCGTTCGCCCCCTACGGCTGGTCCGGCGTCATGGCGGCGGCCGCCGTCGTCTTCTTCGCCTACATCGGCTTCGACGCCGTCTCGACCACGGCGGAGGAGGCGAAGAACCCCAAGCGCGACCTCCCCATCGGCATCATCGCCTCGCTCGTGATCTGCACGGTGCTCTACATCGTCGTGGCGGGGATCCTGTCGGGAATCGTGCCGGTGACCCAGTACCGCACGAGCGCGGCCGCCCTGCCCGGCATGGCGATCGTGCCCCTCGCGGAGAGCACGGCCTTCCTGAACGCCCCGGTCGCCTACGCGCTGCACGTCATCAACCAGGACTGGTCGGCCGGTCTCATCTCGGCCGGGGCGGTGGCCGGCATCACGAGCGTCCTCCTCGTGATGCTGATGGCGCAGCCCCGAATCTTCTTCTCGATGAGCCGCGACCGGCTGCTCCCGGCCGCGGTGAGCGCGGTGCACCCCCGCTTCGGGACGCCCTACATCACCACGATCATCACCGGCGCCGTCGTCGCGTCGGTGGCCGGGTTCACGCCCATCAACGTGGTGGGCGAGATGACGAGCATCGGGACCCTCTTCGCCTTCGTGGTCGTGTGCTCGGCGGTGATGATGCTGCGCGTCAAGCGGCCCGACGCCCGCCGCCCGTTCCGCGTGCCCTTCGGCTACCTCTTCCCGGTCCTCGGCGTCCTGTCGTGCCTCTACCTGATGCTGAGCCTGTCGGCCGTGACCTGGGTGCGCTTCCTCGTCTGGCTCGACCTCGGGATGATGATCTACTGGTTCTACGGGCGGACCCACAGCCCCCTCGCCGACCCGGCCGAGCAGTCCGCGCAGAGCGGCCTCGAGCGCACCGGGAACTTCGTCATCCTGCTCGGCGCGCTCGGCCTCTTCAACGGCTTCTTCATGACGATCCTCGGCTACATGACCGAGCTCGGGATCACGACCGAGGCGCTCACGAAGTGGCACGAGATCCACGTCACGCCGGAGCAGGCGGACACCGTGGGCCTCGTCATCCTGGCCACCGGCGCCGTCGTGTTCTTCGTCGGGCGGTTGCTCGCGAGGGCGGGACGGGGAAAGGCCTACTCGAAGTAGCCGCTCACGTCCAGGATCAGGTGCAAGGCGCCGCTCGAGCGGTTGGTGGCGGAGACGCCGCCGGTCCCGTCCGTGGCGAGCATGACGACGCCGTTGTTGGCCCGCGTCCGGCCTGCCACGAAGTTGATCGCGCTGCTGTCGGTGAGGCCGTCTCCCGGGGCCAGGCGGACGTGGCCGGAAGCGGTAGCCCCGACCACGGTGACGTTGACGGCGACCGCCTTCGCCGTGGCCGGTACGCCGCAGAGACCCCCGGTCATCGCGAACACCCGGCGCTCGGAGGCGGCGAGGATCGGGGCCTGCGCGGCGCGCGTGTCCACGAGGCGGCACGGCGTGAGGGTGTAGTAGTCCGCCGGGGTCGGGGGCGGGGCGTAGAAGAAGCCCTGGGCGAGCGTCGCCGATCGGGGGCCAGGGATCGTGACCGTCACGTCGGCGAGGCCGGTCGCGTGCGCGCCGGTCACGGCGGTCAGGCTGGTCGGTCCGGCCACGACGACGCCGGTCGCCGCCACGCCGCCGACCGCGACCGTGGCGCCCGCGACGAAGCCGTAGCCGCGAACGGTCACCGTCGCCCCCCCGGCGATCGGACCGCTGACCGGGCTGACCGAGGTGACCTGGAGGCCGCTCGGGTCCCAGCCACCCAGGCGGGCCATGAGCCACCACCACGCGCTCGCCACGCGCTCGGCACCGGCGCCGCTCAGGTGCCCTCCGTCGCTCGTCCACTCCGGCCACAGGATCTCACGGCCGTAGGCGTCCGTCCGCTTCTGGCCGGCCGCGTTCCACGCTTCGACGTCGGCGATGTCGAAGAGGACCTTCCCGTTGGCCAGGGCGTAGGCGCGGACCTGGTCGTTGAAGGCCTGCCGCGCGGCGTTGCCGGACGTCTCGATCGGCATGGTCCACCACACGAAGCGCTTCGCGGGGTATCCGGCCTCCAGCTGGAGCATCTTGTCGCGGTAGTACGTGAAGCTCGCGTCGGAGTCGATGTAGCAGAACTTCATGGTGAGGACGTCGTAGCTCGACGCGTGGGCGGCGGCCTCGGCCACGAGGTCGTCCACCTTGGCCTGCCAACCGGGGTTGCCGCGGTTCTGGAAGCTCCAGCGGCTACGGTCGTACTTCGCGTTCTGGCCCTGGAGGGCGTCGAGACCGGAGTCGATGTTCCCCCCGACCGACGCGTGGCGGAGGAGGAGACGCAGGTTGGCGGCGGGACCGAGCGCGGCGTCGGGGATCGAGGCGAGGGCGGCTCCGGTGTGGCCGACGACGATGCCCTGCGCGCCAGCCGTCGTGGCGCCGGTGAGGAGGGCCAGGGCGAGGAGCGAGCCGGCGCGGGTCTTCAAGGGCGGCCTCCAGTCGCACGCGACTATCGACGCGGAGGCGGCCGAGCCGCAAGGAGCGCGGACACACGGAGTGACCGTGCTCACGCGTCGGCGGTGACCGTGATCACTCCTACTGGAAGTAGCCGTTCACGTCGAGCACAAAATGCACCGCACCGGCCGAACCGTTCTTCACCTGGATCGTACCGGTGCCGTCCGTGGCCAGGGGCACGACCGCGTTGTTCGCCCGGGCCACGCCCGGCGGGAAGTTGATGTGGCTCACGAGCGGCGGGCTGAACCAGTCGCCCGGGAAGAGGGTGAGATGGCCGGCGGCGGTGGCCCCGACCGCGGTCAGGTTCACCGACACCGCGACGGCCGTGGAGGGGATGCCGCAGGGACTGCCCGTCACCGGGAGGCCCCGCGTCGAGCTGGCGACCAGAGCGGGACCGCCCGTGGGGCCGGCCGCGTTGCGAGTGTCGACCACACGGCAGGGTGTCACGGTGTAGAACGCGACCGGCAGTGGGCTAACGGCGGGGTTGTCGTAGATCCCGCCGGTGTTGGCGTTGCCCCCAGCGGTCCCACCCCAGACGATCATCCTCGAGCCGGTCCACACCGCGGTGTGGTTCCTCCGCGGAGCGGGTGCTCCCGTCGCGCTCGTGGCCGTCCACGTGTCCGTCGTGGGGTCGTAGATCCCTCCGGTGCCGGTCTCCAAGGGGTCGGATCCACCCCAGATGACCATCCTCGACCCGGTCTCCACCGCCGTGTGGCCATCGCGCGGGGTGGGCGCGCCCGTCGTGCTCGTTGCCGTCCACGTATCGGTCGCGGGGTCGTAGACGCCACCGGTATTCGTGACGCCGGTGGTGGCACCACCCCAGACGATCATCTTCGAAGCGCGTCCAGACCGCCGTGTGGTAGTTGCGCGGAGATGCTCCGGCCGTGCTCGTGGCCTTCCACGAATTGGCCACGGGGTCGTAGATCCCGCCGGTGTTGGCGTAGCCGAAGCCGTTGTTCCATCCACCGAAGACGATCATCCTCGACCCGGTCCACACGGCCGTGTGCAGGTGCCGGGGGCCGGGTGCGCCCGTCGTGCTCGTGGCCGTCCAGGAATTCGTCGCGGGATCGTAGATACCGCCGGTGTTCGTGTAACCCACGCCGATCCAGGCGCCACCCCAGACGATCATCCTCGAGCCCGTCCACACGGCGGTGTGCCAGTACCGAGGAGTCGGCGCTCCCGTCGTGCTCGTGGCCGTCCAGGAATCGGTCGCGGGATCGTAGATCCCTCCGGTGTTCGAGGAAGACCCGTCATCTCCCCCCCAGACGATCATCTTCGATCCCGTCCAGACCGCCGTATGGGCCCGGCGGGGAGTCGGTGCTCCGGTCGTGCTCGTGGCCGTCCAGGAATCGGTCGCGGGGTCGTAGATCCCTCCGGTGTTGGCGTTACTCCCGTCCAATCCGCCCCAGACGATCATCTTCGACCCCGTCCAGACCGCCGCATGGGCGTACCGTGGAGTGGGCGCTCCCGTCGTGCTGGTCGGCGTCCAGCTCCCCTGGGCCAGACCCCGAGCCGGATGCGCGATGAGGAGAGTCCCGATGGCCAGCGGAACGAACACGAGCCGCAGCACAGTGACGGACGGGGAAAGGCTCTTGCGCAGGAGCCGGACGCCGCTCGCGGGCGCTGCAACACCAGCCGGACGCTCGGCGACGTTCGTGCGCATGACTCACCCCCGCCTATCAGCCTTCCGTGTGTTCCTTCTTCCGGTCTTCCTTCCGGGCGGCGTCCCCCTCGACCTGCAGCTGGTTGTCGACCCTGAAGGCGAGCGTGCCGCGGGCGATCATGCCGGCCGCCGTCTGCTCGACGGCGCTGCTCACCGTTCCGGCGAGCGTCACGCGCCCGCGGTCCACGAAGACGCGCACCGGCGGGTCGGGGAAGCCCGCCCATCGCTCGAAGAGCGGGTCGCTGTAGATCTTCGCGTGTATCTCGCGGCGAAGGCTGACGTCCCCGGCGGAGAAGCCCTGAACGTGCAGGTCGTTGTGCACGTCGCGGATCGCGTCCACTCGGGCGAGGCGCTCCTCGATCTGGGTGCGCTTCCAGGGGTCCTCCACCCAGCCGGTGAGCCTGACGACGCCGTCCGTGACGTCGATGCTCACCGCGTCGAAGGGCCCGTAGCGCTCCCAGCGCAGCACCGCGCGCTCGGCGTCGGCGTGGATCGCCTTGTCCGACCGCGGCTCCTCGGGCACGACGCGCAGGAGGTTGACGACGCTCTTCGCGTCCTTGCGGGCGAGGCGCTCGGCCTCCCGCAGGTCGAGATAGCGCAAGGTGATGCCGCTGAGGCGGGCGACCCCGCTCTCGACCGACACCTGGATGTCGGCGCGCTGCGGGAAGCCCGCCCTCTCGAGCCGCTTCTCGATCTTCCGCTGCAGGTCCGCGTCGCTTCCGGCGAAGGCCGGCGCCGCGAGGATCGACGCGGCCAGCGCCACGAGAACTGCCGTTCCGCCCCGACCCCTGCGAGCCTGCATGGCGCTCCTCCCCACCTCTATCGTCTACCAATACGGACGCCACGGGGCCATGAACCGTTCTCGCGAGACGTCAAAGTACGTCAACGTCTCCCTTGACGACGCCGGGCGGGGGCTTGAGACTTGTCCCCGATGGCCCCCCTTCAGACGATCGACCCGGACTCCCTGCCTCGTCCGCCGGCGCACAGCCACGGAACGAAGGGCAACGGGGACTGGCTTTTCGTCTCGGCCCAGACGGGCCGCAATCGCGAGGGGCGCATGGTCTCGGCCGACGTGGCCGAGCAGCTCGCCCAGGCGCTCGACAACGTGCTCGACGTGGTGTGGGCGGGCGGCGGCTCGCCCGCCTCGCTCGCGCGGGTGACGGTGTACGTTCGAGACGCCCACGAGTACCGGCTGCGCTCCCGGGCGATCGAGCTGGCGTGGCACCGGCGGCTGGAGGACAACCGCCCCGCCCTCACCGTGCTCGAGGTCACCGGCCTCCTCGACGACGAGGCGCGCGTGGCGGTCGAGGCCGTGGCCCTCGTCTAGCCATGCACGACCCGCACTTCGAGGACCGGCACCACGGGCTCGCGAGCCTCGTCCGCGAGCTGGGGGCGCGCCACCTGAGCGCGGTGGCCCGGGACGAGGAGGACCCGTCGCGGCGGGCGGCGGAGATCGGCGCGCAGCTCGGCGACGCGGGCCTGCTGAGGTGCGCCGTCCCGCCTCCGTTCGGCTCCATGGACGCGCGGTCGGCCCTGGTCGCGCGCGAGGGCCTCGCCTGGTTCTCGCTCCTGGCCGAGGCCGTGTTCTCGGCGCAGGCCCTCGCCGCCCACCCCATCGCGGCGGCCGGAAGCGACGCCCAACGCGGCCGCTGGCTGCCCGCTCTCGCCTCCGGCTCCGTCCTGGGCGCCCTGGCGGCGACCGAGCCCGAGGCCGGCTCCGACCTCGGGGCGATCCGCACCCGGGCGGAGAAGGACGGCACCCTCTACCGGCTCACGGGCGTGAAGACGTGGGTGAGCGCGGCGACGGGCGCGGGGGTCTACGTCACCCTGGCCCGCAGCTCCGACGAGGAGGGCGCGCGCGGCCTCTCGCTCTTCCTCGTCGACGGCGGCGCCCCGGGCGCGGCCGCCCGCCCGCTCGAGACGATGGCCGCGCTCCCGGTCTGCGAGCTGCGGCTCGACTCGGCTCCGGCGGTGCTCCTGGGCGAAGAGGGCCGAGGCGTGCGGCTCGTGCAACGGGCGCTCGAGGCGCTGCGGCCGGGAGCGGCGGGCGCGGCGTGCGGCCTCGCCGCGCGCGCGCTGGAGACGGCGGTGCGCCACGCCCTCACCCGCCGGCAGTTCGGCCGGCCCCTGGCCGGCTTCCAGGCCACGAAGATGGCCCTCGCCGACATGCACGCCGAGCTCGAGGCGGCCCGCCGCCTCGCCCGGCACGCGGCGTGGCTGGCCGACGCCGGGGCCGAAGGGGCCCCGCGCGAGGCCGCCGCGGCCCGCCTCGTCGCCGCCGAGACCGCGGGCCGGGTCGTGGACCGCGCCGTGCAGCTTCACGGGGCCCTCGGCCTCGTGAGAGGATCGACGGTGGAGCGTCTCTACCGCGAGGCGCGGGCCCTTCGCCTCCGCGAGGGCACGAGCGAGGGGCTTCGGCTGGAGCTGGCGGAGGCGATCTTGAAGGAGAGCCGGTAGATGGGGCGCATCGTGGATCTGTGCGGCGAGGTTGCGGCGGAGGCGGACGAGGGGCCGGACGGCCTCATCCTCGCGCCCGACGCCTGGGAGAGGCTGCGCGGCGGTTGGTCGGACGAGGAGATCGAGGACGCCCTCGGATTCGTCAAGGACTCGCTGCTGCAGTCGGAGCTCGTCGAGGCGGCCGACAACGTGAGCGCACGCCTCGTGGAGGTGCTCGGGACGTGGGGCGAGGCGAAGGCGTGGGCGGCCGCGATCGAGGGCCACGCCACGATCTCGGTCGACGTCATCCGCCAGCTCGCCCACCGGCTCGACCGCCTCGAGGAGATCCTCGAGCTCTACCGCGACCAGAAGGGTCCGGACCGCCGCGGCTTCGACGCGCTGCAGCGGCGGCTCATGGACCAGGGCATCGAGGACGAGATGCGGCCCGACTGGGAGAGGCAGGGGAGGGACGAAACCTCCGACGAGGGCGAGACGTAGCGGTCGCTGCTACACTGCCCGCATGAAGAAGGCCTTCGCGCTCCTGTTCGCGGTGCTCGCCTCCCCCGCCTTGACGGCGGCGGGCGAGCTCGAGCTGACCGGCTACGCGGGCTACACGTTTCCCTTCTACAGCCAGACGTTCAAGTACGACTCGGGACCGGAGGACGGTGCCGATCCCGGGGGTCACGGTCGAGGAGGCGGGCACCTTCGCGCTCAAGGCCTCGGGGGGCGCCGCCTTTGCCGGTGGCGTCGCGTTCTACGTGACGGACGGCTTCGGCTTCGAGGTGCGCTACGACCACGCCGACCTCACCGTCGAGACGCCAGGCCTCGACCTACACCGTGCGGGTCGGGCTGCCGGCGCCGCTCGACCCGATTGTGGCCGACCTCGCCCTGACGAACGGGACCGCCGACCTGAAGGCGGCCGCGCCCTTCTCCCTGAACCTCAAGCTCCGCACCTCGGGCGGTGTGAAGTTCACCGTCTCCGGCGGCGCGAGCCGCCTCGGGGACCTCGAGTTCCAGGTGCAGCAGACGATCGGCCTCGGCGTGATCGCGTTCGACCTCGTCCAGAGCAACATCAAGGTCGGGACGATCGGGGTCAAGGCGACCGCCGCCGCGGGGACCGGCGCCAGCTGGGGCGGCAACCTCGGCCTGGGCCTGCAGATCCCGATCGGCGAGCACGGCGCGCTCGTGCTCGAGGGGCGCGGCTTCTACTTCCCGAAGCGCACGTTGACGTGGGAGCCGGTCCTCGATCGGCCGCTCACTGCGATCGAGCAGGCTCTCCTCGACCGGGTGCAGGAGCGAGCTCCCGACGGTCGAGTTCGAGCCGTGGTGGGTGCAGGCCACCGTGGGCCTCGCGATCCGCTTCTGACGCCGGTCGCGCCCGCCCGACCGGCAGAGACCGGCATGAGCGAGCCGAGATCGCGGCGGGCGTTCCTCCAGGCGACGGCGGCGGCCGCGGGCACCGCGGCGACGGCGGCGGCGACGGAGCGGAGGCCGGGAGGAGCCACTTCACCATCCTTTCTTGCCATCGTTCGCCCCCCGGACCGGGTCTTCGCCCACGCCGAAGGCGAGCGCCTGACCCTCGGGAAGAGCGGGCCCGGCGAGTGGGCGAACGGGGGCGTTCGCGTGGAGACGACCGTGGCCGCCGACCGCCTGGCCGTGCGCGCGGCGAGCGACGTCCCCCTCCGCCGGGTGCACCTGCGCTGGAACGTCGCCGTGCCGCCGGGCCTGCGCATCCTGGGCGACCACTGGGAGCGCGGCTACGGCGATCTCGAGTGGCGCGGGGTCGTGCCGGAGCGGCCGATGCCGTGGTTCTTCCTGACCCACGACGCCCGGGAGACACACGGCTACGGCGTGCGCACGGACGCCTCGGCCCTCGCCCACTGGCAGGTGGACGCCGAGGGCGTGAGTCTCTGGCTCGACGTCCGCTGCGGCGGCCGCGGCGTCGAGCTGAAGGGCCGGACCCTCGAGGCGGCGACCGTGGTCGCCCGCGAGGGCCGCGACGGCGAGTCGGCCTTCGCTGCGGCCAGAGCCTTCTGCGGAGTCCTGCACGATCGACCGCTGCTGCCGCGTTTCCCCGTCTACGGGGGCAACAGCTGGTACAGCGCCTACGACCGCATCGACGCCGACCTCGTTCGCGCGATGACCGACGACCTCGTCGCCCTTTCGCCGGGCGGCGACAACCGGCCGTTCGCGGTGATCGACTCCGGCTGGCAGTCCTCGATCGGCCTCCACGCCGCCGCGGGCGGCCCCTGGCGCGAGCCGAATCGCCTCTTCCCCCCGATGGCGAGCGTGTCGGACGAGATCCGGGCGAGGGGCGCGCGCCCGGGCATCTGGGTGCGCCCCCTCGTCACCGTGGACCGCGTCCCCGACTCCTGGACCCTCCCCGCCTCGCGCTTCAAGGGCGACTACCCCGGCGTCGTCCTCGACCCGAGCGTGCCGGAGGTCGCTCGCGCTCGTCCGCGAGGACGTCGCGCGCCTCGCCCGCGAGTGGCGGTACGACCTCGTGAAGCACGACTTCACGACCTACGACCTCTTCGGCCGCTGGGGCTTCGAGATGGGGCCGAGCATGACCGTGGACGGCTGGTCGTTCGCCGACCGGGGCCGCACCTCGGCCGAGATCGTGCGTGCGCTCTACGGCGCGATCCGCGAGGCCGCCGGCCCCGCGGTCGTCATCGGCTGCAACACGATCGGCCACCTCGGCGCCGGCCTCTTCGAGCTGCAGCGCACGGGCGACGACACGAGCGGCCGCGAGTGGGAACGCACGCGGAAGATGGGCGTCAACACGATGGCCTTCCGGCTGCCGCAGCACGGCACGTTCTTCGCGGCCGACGCCGACTGCGCCCCGATCACGAAGGCGCTGCCCTGGCCGCTCGCCGAGCGCTGGCTGCGGCTCGTGGCCGCGAGCGGCACGCCGCTCTTCCTCTCGCACACGCGGGAGGCCCTCGGCCCGGAGCAGAAGGCCGCGGTACGGAAGGCGCTCGCACGAGCCGCCGTCCCCCAGCCACCGGCCGAGCCGCTCGACTGGCTCGAGACGACCTGTCCCCGCCGCTGGCGCCTCGGCGGCAGCGAGGTCGCGTTCGAGTGGACGGGCGAGGGAGGAGTCGAGACCGGTTGAGCGGCCGTGGTCAGGTGCTTCGCACCGCCGTCCAGCAGGCGAAGGGGACGTCCAGCCGGAGGCCTTCCCCGGGGCGAGCCGCCGCGTCGAGCCGCCAGGCCGCGTCGGCGAACACCGCGTCGCGCTCGGCGGCAGGGACCGTGTCGCGCCAGGCCTCGAGGAACGCGATGCGGACGAGCCAATGCGAAAAGAGCGCGGCGGCGTCCGCGAACCGCAGGGTGAAGCCGTCGAAGGTGCGGGCGGTGATCTCGAAGCCCGAGGTGCGAACCGCTGCCTCGACCTCGTTGACCGGGGGCCGCCGCGCGCGGATGTGGGCCGCGACCGCGGACCGCGCCGCGTCGAGCCCGCGGCCGGACAGAGCCGCCTCCAGCACGTCGTAGAACGCCCGCATCGTCTCGGGCAGGTTCATGGTGAAGACGAGCCGGCCGCCGGCGCGCGTGACGCGCGCGCACTCTCGAAGCGCCGCGCCGAGGTCGGCGACGTTGTTGAGCCCGTTGTTCGACACGACGAGGTCGACGGTGGCCGTGAGCAGGGGCAGGTGCTCGGCGACACCCCGAACGAGGAGCACGCGGGAGGCGCCCTGCGCCCGGCGCTTCGCCTGCGCTCGCGCGAGGGCTCCCGCCCAGGGGTCGAGGCCGCACAGCCGGGCCCGCGGGCCGAGCCGGTGGGCCAGCTCGAGGAGCGGGAAGCCCGTCCCGCACCCCACGTCGAGGACCGTCGCGCCGGGCGCGAGCGGCACGGCCTCGAGCAGTCGCAGGCCGAACGGCGCCGACCACAGGGGCAGCTCGTCGATCGCGCCGACGAACGCAGGGTCGTCGCGGCTCACCCGCTCACCGCTCACGAGCCCGACCATACCACGCCGGTGTTAGGATCCTCCCCGGGGGACCGTCGAGGACGCGCATTCGCGCCCTCCCTCGCAGGAGGCGGCGATGACGGACGAAGGCGACGTCTACCGGCGCCTGCAGAAGCACCTCGATGCCCTGCCGGTCGGCTACCCGGCGACGGAGTCCGGCGTCGAGCTCCGGATCCTGGAGCGCCTGTTCACCGAAGACGAGGCCGAGGTGGCGCTCGGCCTGAGCGCGGCCCCCGAGCCGGTCGAGAAGATCCAGCGACGTGTGCCCGGCCGCACGGACGAGGAGCTCGAGCGGATGCTGGACCGCATGGTCGAGAAAGGCGCCATCTTCGGCGGCCGGCTGTTCGCCCGTGGCGGGAGGAAGCGCTACTCCCGCGCTCCCCTGGCGATCGGCATGTACGAGGCCCAGGTGGACCGGCTGACGAAGGAGATGCAGCAGGACTTCGAGCAGTACGCCCGCGAAGGGCTTCGCCGCCGCGCTCGTGGCGGTGAAGACGAAGCAGCTGCGGACCGTTCCCGTGAACGCCCGCTTCGTCCCCGACCGCCTGGTCGGGCACTACGACGACGCGCGCGGGATGATCGCGGAGGGGAAGGGACCCTGGGCGACGCGGAACTGCGTCTGCCGCCAGGGCAAGGACGCGCTCGGCGAGCCGTGCCGTCAGACCGGCGCCCGCAGGGTCTGCCTCATGATCGGCGACGTCGCCCGGGCCTCGGTCGCTTCCGGGGACGGCCAGGCGCTGAGCCGCGAGGAGACGCTCGCGCTGCTGGACGAGGCCGAGCGCGACGGGATGGTCCTCCAGCCCTCGAACGCCAGGGACGTGGCCTTCATGTGCTTCTGCTGCGGCTGCTGCTGCGGGATGCTGCAGGCGGCCAAGCAGTTCCCGCGCCCGGCCGAGTACCTGCACTCCAACTACCAGGCCGTGGTCGACGCCGAGCTGTGCACGGAGTGCGAGACCTGCCGCTCGCGCTGCCCGATGGAGGCGCTCCTCTCCGCGGACGGCGCGACCGCGGTGGACCTCGACCGCTGCATCGGCTGCGGCGCGTGCGTCGGCACCTGCCCGACGGGCGCCGTCCGGCTGCAGGCGAAGGCCGTCGAGAGCGTCCCGCCGAAGGACCTGAAGGCGCTCTACGGAAAGATCATGGCCGACCGCTTCGGCCTCCTCGGCGCGGCGAAGCGTATCGGCAGGGCCCTGCTCGGCCGCCAGATCTGACGGTCAGGGCGGGCTCAGCCCGCGAGC
The DNA here is from genome assembly GCA_963697835.1 of uncultured Acidobacteriota bacterium. GTDB lineage: Bacteria > Acidobacteriota > Vicinamibacteria > Fen-336 > Fen-336 > DATBSL01. Next base: position 1,211,363 of record CAVOPG010000008.1, read on the forward strand.
CGCTTCTCGATCCACTCGCGGTTGCGCACCGCCGAGTCGAAGGGGTTCCTGTCCTCGGGCTCGTCCTCCCACGAGTACCAGCCGGCGTACTTCACGTCCCGAAGCGCCGCCAGGCAGCCCGCCACTTCGGCCGTGCCCTCGCCGAGGAGGCACGTCTCGTGCTTCCCCGCCGCCTTGACGTCCTTGACGTGGGTGTGCCGCACGAAGGGCGCGCACGCCTTGATGACCGCCGGGCCGGAGACGCCCTGGGTACCGAGCCAGCCCATGTCGATGCAGACGCCGAGCCACTCGTTGCCTCCGCCGATCTTCGCGAGGATCTCCCCGGCGCTCTTCTCGGGGTGGTTCTCGATGTTGAAGCGGATCCCGTGCTCGCGGCAGAGGGCGGTCGCCTTGTCCGGGGTGTTGTCGCGGAGGCCGCCGTCGACGTGCGGAATGCCGAGCCAGCCGCAGATCCGCGCCGTCTCCGGGCGCAGGCCGCCGGCGTAGGCGACGGGCGTGAGGCCGTTCTCGTCGAGGATCCGCTTCCAGAGCCGCGCCTTCGCCTCGTCGAGGGACTCGGGGGCGGCGTGGGCTTCCCAGACCTCGACCGCCTTGAACCCCGCGGCCGCGATCTCCTTGCAGATCGCCCTCCACGCCGCCTCGTCGGTGGCGGCGATCGTCTTCGTGTGCTGGTCCATCCAGTGGCTGAGCTCGTAGCGATAGCCCGTGACCCGCGCCACCAGGTTGGCCGTGTTGAAGACGACGTGCTTCGAGGGCACGGGCGCGCCGGCAAGGAGGGCACGCGGGACGAGCGCGGTCGCGGCGCCCGCTCCGCTGGCGGCAAGAAACGCGCGGCGGCTGAGCGAAGAAGGCGGCTGGCTGGATCGAGTTCGCATCGGCTTCCTCCTGGATGCTCCGATTCTCCTGCCGGGCGGGGTCGGGCGCAAAGCTCCTCAGGGCGCCGGCGCCAGCTTCACGAGCACGACACCGTGGCGTCCCACCGGCGCCGCGTAGCGGCCCTCGAAGGTGCCCACGTCCTTCTGTCGCCACAGGTCGCGGACGGCCTGCCGGCCGGAGAGCCGAGGTCGGCCCACGCCGCGGTCACCTCGACCGTGCCCTCGCCGCGGTTGAAGAGGCCGACGGCCTTCGAGCCGTCCTCCGAGCTCGCGGGCCCAGACCTCGAGCGGGCCCCGCTTCCACGACTCGCCGGCCCGGCTTGCCGAGCGGGTCCTGGTCCACGTCGATCACCTCGTCGTTGGTGAGGAGGCGACAGCGTGAACTCGTCGAGGCGGGTGATGTCGCCGCTGAAGATGAGCGGGGCGGCGACCAGGGACCAGAGCGAGACGTGGGTGTATTGCTCGTTCGGCGTGAGCGGCGTGGGCGCGGTCGCCGCCCTTCCAGTTGCTGAGGTAGCCGAGCAGCAGGTAGTCGGGATCGTTCCAGGCCCCGGGACCGCCGAAGCGGTGGAGCTCGTTGTCCGCGTAGACGTCGAAGCCGTCCCGGAAGAGCGCCGTCCCGATCCCCTCGAAGGTGACGCCCAGATCGCCCGCGGTGCGCCAGCTGTGGCCGCCGACCTTCGCGCCCCCACTCCCAGACGTTGCCCATGCCGTACTGGCAGAGGTTCAGGACGATGTCCCGCGGCTGGCGCTTCAGGATGCCGCCCATCAGCCGGTAGGGCTTCTGCAGCGCCTCGAGGCTCGGGTCCTTGCCGGCGATGTCGCCGTACGAGCACCAGTCGTACTTCAGGAAGTCGAAGCCCCACTCGACGAAGCGCGCCGCGTCCTGCTCCTCGTGCTGGTACGCGCCGACGTGGCCGGCGCAGGTCAGCGGCCCGGGCGAGGTGTAGATGCCCGCCTTGAGGCCCTTGGCGTGGATGTAGTCGGTGAGCGCCTTCATGTCGGGGAAGCGCGCGTTGGCGTTGACGCGGCCCTGGGCGTCGCGCTCGGCGCCCTGCAGGTCGGGCTCCTTCGCCCCCGGCTTCACCGCCCAGCAGTCGTCGATGTTGACGTACTGGTAGCCGTGGTCGATCATGCCGCTCCTGACCATGGCGTCGGCCGCGTCGCGCATGATCTTGTCGGTGACGTGGTTCTCCCAGACGTACCAGCTGTTCCAGCCCATGTGCGGCGTGAGCGCGAGGGTGTCGCCGCCACGATCCGGAACGGGCGCTTCGCGGTGCCGTGGCGGTTCGTCGCGAGGAGCGTCACGACGTGCGTGCCGGGAGCGGGCAACGATCCGCTGATCCGGCCGGTCGTCGAGTCGAGGCTGAGCCCGTCCGGCAGCCCCTCGGCCGCGAACCGCATCGGGCGCTCGCCGGTCGCGGCGATCGTGAAGAGCAAGGGCGACCCCGGGCGCACGCCGAAGACGCGCGCCCCGTTGATCCGCGGCGCGGGGCCGGCCTTCGGGGTGAGGATGGCCGCTTCCTCGGACGCGAGGGCGGGAACGGACGCCAGCAGGACGGCGGCGAGCAGGCGCGCGGGCGGTGTCATGGGGCCTCCTCCCGGTGCGGATCATCGCGGGAGACGAGCCGTCTGTCCATGGTCCGAACGGCCGGTCGGAGGAAGGCGCCGCCGGGGCTAGAATCCGCGGCGGAGGTTCGACATGGCCCTTCGCGCGCGCGCTCTCTTCATCGTCCTCTGCCTCTCCGTCGGCGCCGCGGCCACCGCCGGCGAGGCGCGGTTCATGAGCTATCCCGACGTCCGCGGAGACCGCCTCGTGTTCGCCTGGGAGGCCGACCTCTACACCGTCGGCATCGAGGGCGGGACCGCCGTCCGCCTGACCAGCCACCCCGCCGGCGAGCTCGCCCCGAAGTTCTCGCCCGACGGAAGGTGGATCGCGTACTCCACGTTCAACAACGGCGTCTTCGACGTGTGGGTGATGCCGTTCGAAGGCGGAGCGCCCACCCGCCTCACCTGGCCTCCCCTCGGGGGACAGGTGGTGGCGTGGACGCCCGACAGCCGACACGTGGTCTTCCGAACCCGGTGGGGGGTCCCTCCGGCGGCTCGCGACCAGAAGCTCTACCAGGTGGCGCTCGACGCCACGATGCCGGATCCGCTTCCCCTCGATCGCGCCCAGAGCGCGAGCTACTCCCCGGACGGCTCGAAGATGCTCTACGTCCGCAAGGGCAACGAGGACTACTACTGGAAGCGCTACAAGGGCGGGCAGTACACGGACATCTGGATGGTCGACTTCGCCGGGAAGGCCTTCAAGCCGGTGACGGACTACGTGGGCCGCAACGCCTACCCGATGTGGGTGGGCGACACCATGTTCTTCAACTCGGACCGCTCGGCCGACGGCATCACGAACCTCTGGGCGCAGGACCTCGCGACCGGCGCCGTCCGCCAGGTCACGACGTACACCGACTTCGACGTGATGTCGCCCTCGACCGACGGGAAGAGGATCGTCTACGTCCAGAACGGCTATCTCTTCCGCCTGGACGTGGCCGGGGGCGGGCCCCGCAAGGTGCCGGTACAGATCCCCTCCGACGACTGGCGGCTGCAGGACCGCTGGATCAACCCGTCGGAGTACGTCCAGTCCGTGGACGTCGCGGGGGACGGGAAGGCCGTCGTCCTCGCCGCCCGCGGGGACGTCTTCCACCTCGCTCTCGCCGACAAGGAGACGATGCCGCGCAACCTCACCCGTACCCCGGGCGTCCGGGAGGACACCCCGAGGCTCTCGCCGGACGGCAGGAAGGTCGCGTACTTCTCGGACGCGACCGGCGAGTACCAGCTCTACGTCCGCGACGTGACGACGGGCGACACGACCCAGGTCACCACCGATCTCGACCGCAAGGTCTACCACCCGCGCTGGTCGCCCGACGGGAAGAAGATCCTGTTCGGCGACAAGGACTTCTCGCTCTTCGTGGTGGACCTCGCCACGAAGAAGCGGACGAAGATCGACGAGTCGCACGTCCTCGACAACGACGAGTTCACCTGGGAAGTGAGCGACTACGCCTGGTCGCCCGACGGCCGCTGGGTGGCGTGGTCCTCCCCGCGGGAGAACCGCAACAACGCGATCTTCCTCTACGACACCGTCGAGGCCCGGAAGGTCCAGCTCACCGACGACTTCTACGAGAACCTCAACCCGCGCTTCGACGGCGACGGGGGCTACCTCTACTTCCTCTCCTACCGCAACTACCAGATCGGGATGGACCCTTTCGAGGACGACCACATCGTGGCCAACCCGGCCCGGGTGATGGTGACGCAGCTCAGGAAGGGCGAGAAGCCGCCCTTCGTGAAGCGGCCGGTGAGCGAGCCAAAGGCCGCGCCCGCCCCGCCCGCCCCGGCGGCCGGGAAGGCCCCGGAGCCCAAGGAGGACCCGGCCCGCTTCCGAGTGGACGTCGATGGGATCCAGTCGCGCGTCTTCCCGCTCCCGGTGGACCCCGGAAACCACTTCCACCTGCTCGCGGGCAAGGGCTACGTCGCGTGGTCCTCGGTACCCCTCTTCACCGAGGACGAGTACGAGGAGATCTACTCTCCGGGCGGGGCGACCAAGTGGACCTTCCACGTCTTCTCGATGAAGGACGAGAAGGAGGTCACCCTCAAGGACAAGATCGCTGAGGCCCAGGTCTCGGTGAACGGCGAGTACCTCGTCCTGCGCAAGGAGAAGACTCTCCACGTCGCCGGGCTGGCGAAGGCGTACGAGTCGAAGAAGCTGGGGAACGAGGTCGACGCGACCGAAGTCGACCTCTCGGGGATGACGTACCGGGTGGCGCCCCGCGAGGAGTGGCGGCAGATCTTCGCCGACGCGTGGCGCTGGTACCGCGACTTCTTCTACGACCGGGACATGCACGGCCGCGACTGGACGGCGATCCGCGCCAAGTACGCGCCCTACGTCGAGGAGATCCGCACCCGGCCGCAGCTCAACTGGGTGCTCTCGGAGATGGTCGGCGAGCTGAGCACCTCCCACACCTACATCAGCGGCGGCGACACCGGTCCGCCGCCTGCCCCGCCCACCGTCACCGCGGGGCTGCTCGGGGCGGACCTCGTGTCCGATCCCGGAGCCGGCCTCTACCGCTTCGCCCGCATCTACGGCCCGACGCCGTACTTCAGCGAGATCGAGACGCCCCTCGGCCGTCCCGACGTGGACGTGGGGGAGGGCGACTACCTCCTCGCCATCGACGGCCAGCCGGTGCGCGTCCCCGAGAACTACTTCCGCCTCCTGCAGGTAGGCAAGAGCGACGAGGTGACCCTCACCGTCGGGCGCTCCGCCCAGGATCCCTCGCCGCGGACCTTCCGGGTCAAGCCGGCGAAGTCCGACCGCGATGCGCGCTACGCCCGGTGGGTCACGGACAACGTCCAGAAGGTGCTGAAGCTCTCGAACGGCGACGTCGGCTACATGCACGTCACCGCGATGGGCGGGCCCGGCGTCATGCAGTTCGACAAGTTCTGGCGGGCCTTCCGCTACAAGAAGGGGCTCGTCATCGACGTGCGCGGCAACGGGGGTGGGTGGACCGAGTACTTCATGATCGACAAGCTCGAGCGGCAGCAGGTCGCGTTCAACGTGCTCAAGGGCATGGAGCCCTACCGCTACCCGAACCCGGCCTCGCGCGCCCACTTCGTGCTCGTGTCGAACGAGGACAACGGCTCGGACGGCGAGGCCTTCGTCGAGCACTTCAAGGCGCGCAAGCTCGGCACGGTGGTGGGAGTGCCCTCCTGGGGCGGCCTGGTGGGCGTCGTGAACGGGCAGCGCACGATCGACAACGGTCGCGTCGAGCAGTCGAACAACGCCTTCTACGGGAAGGACGGCAAGTGGCTCGTCGAGAACCACGGGTCCGATCCCGACGTCTTCCAGGACGACGACCCGGCCTCGGTCGTGGCGGGCCAGGACCTGCAGCTCGAGAAGGCGGTCGAGGTAGCTCTCCAGAAGATCAAGGAGCAGCCGTGGCGGTTCCCGCCGGTCCCGCCGTACCCGAAGAAGTAGCCGGTCGCCCGGCGCGGGCGGGATCGCCCGGCCCGCCGTTCGAGCCGCGGGAACTCGCCTATAATGGTGTGTCCTGCCTGTTGCGTGGCGGTTGCCTCCTGATCGAAGGAGGCGGGCGAGGGCGAGAAACGTCGTCGCCGGCCCTGAGCCCGCCAGCCAGAGCCTCGAGAGAGAAGGAGTGCGATGGGCACGAAGGTCTTCGTCGGAAACATGAGCTTCGACACGACGCGCGAGGAGCTGCAGGAGCTGTTCGCCCAGGCGGGCGAGATCACCGAGGTGGTCGTCCCCACCGACCGCATGAGCGGGCGGCCCCGGGGGTTCGCATTCGTCTCGTTCGCCACGGACGAGGCGGCCGCGGCGGCGATCCAGACGCTGGACGGCAAGGAGCTCGGCGGACGCAACCTGCGGGTCAACGAGGCTTCCGCCGAGCGCCCGATGCGGGCCGGGGGCGGCGGCGGCGGCTTCAGCCGGCCGTTCGGCGGCGGGGGCGGCGGACGGCCCGGCGGCCCGGGCGGATCGCGGCCGAAGGGCAGCCGCCGCAACGTCCGCGCCCGCAAGCGCTCGATCTGGTAGGACGCCGGCGGGTGGCGCCGCCCGCCGTCCATCCGATCCGTTGACCAGGCCTCGCCCTCCGGCCTAGGCTTCGCGCCATGCGCGCACCGCTGGCCGTGGCCCTCTCCTTCCTCGTCGCCCTGACCGCCGCGGTCGAGGGCGGCGAGAGCGGCGACCCCCTCCTCGAGGCCTTTCGCCAGCCGCCCTCCCGCCTCCGGCCCTTCGTCCGCTGGTGGTGGAACGGCTCGCGGGTCACCGAAGGCGGAGATCCTGCGCGAGCTCGACGTCCTGAAGGCCGCCGGGATCGGCGGGGTCGAGATCAACACGATCGCGATGCGCAACGACGTGCCCAGGGACGGCCTCGCCGCCTTCCCGGAGCGGCCGTGGCTGAGCCCCGAGTGGTGCGCGGCGGTGAAGGCGGCGGCCGAAGGGCGCCCGCGCCCGCGGGATGACGGCCGACATCATCGTCGGCTCGGGCTGGCCGTTCGGCGGCCGCTTCCTGAAACCCGCGGAGCAGACGAAGCGCGTCCGCCTCGTCAAGAAGGAGGTGGACGGGCCGACGGTCTTCGAGGCCTCGCTCGCGGAGCTCGCCGGATCGGGCGCGAAGGAGCGCGAGGAAGTCGAAGCACCTCCCCGCGCTCGCCTTCCTGCGGCTCGTGTCCGGCGGGCGGGACGGACTTCGTCCCGGTCGGGAGCTGGCGCGGAACGCCGCGGCGGGGCGGTCGAGTCCGCGTGAGCGTCCCCGCCGGGCCCCACGTCCTCCGCGTCGGGCTCCTCGAGACGGGCTTCACGCACGTGAAGCTCGGCGCGCCCGGCGCGGACGGACCGGTGGTGGACCACTGGAGCGTCCGCCGCGGTGCGCCGCTACCTCGACCACATGTCGTCGGGCCTCGCCCCCGCCCTCGGCGGGCGGCTCGGCGAGAAGCTCGGCGGCCCGCTCCGCGCGAGCTTCGTGGACAGCCTCGAGCTCGACCACGCGAACTGGACGGACGACCTGCCCGCCGAGTTCGCGCGGCGCCGCGGCTACGATCTCGCGCCGTACCTGCCGTTCGTCCTCGACCGCGACGAGCCGGCCGACGAGTCGCCCCGCGCCGACACCGTGCGCCGCGCCCGCTACGACTTCCACCGCACGGTCGTCGAGCTCTTCCAGGAGCGCTTCCTCGCGACCTACGTCGGCTGGGCGCACGAGAACGGCCTCCTCGCCCGCATCCAGGCCTACGGCCGCGAGACGCACGTGCTCGAGGGCAGCCTGCAGGTGGACCTGCCCGAGGGCGAGAGCTGGCTCTGGTCGGGCCACGACCGGATCGTCGTGAGCCCGACCGTGGCCAACAAGTACGTCTCCTCGGCGGCGCACCTCGCCGGCCGCGGGCCGGTGAGCTTCGAGGCGATGACGAACGCCGTCCCGGTCTTCCGCGAGATGCCGGAGGACTTCAAGCTCGGGATGGACCAGAGCGTCCTCGCCGGCGTCCACCACCCCGTGCTCCACGGCTTCAACTACTCGCCTCGCGAGGCCGGCTTCCCGGGCTGGGTGCGGTTCGGGTCCTGGTTCAACGAGCAGAACCCCTGGTGGCCGCACGTCCGCCGCTTCACCGACTACGCGGCGCGCCTCACCACCGTCCTCGCCCGGTCGGAGTTCCAGGCGAGCGTCGCGCTCCTCGGCCCGCGTGCCGACGAGTGGGCACGCGACGGCCTGCTGTACCAGCCGTTCCCCGAGGTCTCGCGCCCCTGGTACCACTACCACCTCTGGCAGGCGCTGCAGGCAGGCCGGATACGGCACCGACTTCGTGAGCGAGGGCGTCCTGCGCGGGGCGCGCGTCGAGGGCGGCCGGATCGCGATACGGCTCGCGCTCCTACGACACGCTCCTCGTCATGGACGTCGATCTCGCTCGAGCCGGAGACGGCCGAGGCGATCGCGCGCTTCGGCGAGTCGGGCGGGCGTGTCGTCTTCGTGGGCGGCAAGCCCGAGCGCGCGCCCGGCCTGAAGGACGCGCGCCGACGGCCGATCGGCGCGTGAGGGAGGCGGTGGCGCGCCTGCTGCTCTCGCGGCCGGGACGCAGCCGTTGCGGTGCCCGCACCGTCGCGGGGCCTCCTGCCGGCGGGCGACTACACGCGGGGCGTCCTGCCGGACGGAGCGCGGCGCGAGCTGCTGCGGTGGGTGGTGGCCACGATGCCGCGGCTCGGCGTCGGCGCCGACGTCGAGCGTCGCGGCGCCGCACGAGGACGTGGGCCTCGTCCACCACCGCGCCGGCGACCGCGAGATCTTCTTCCTCGCCAACGCGAGCCGGACCGAGGAGCGGGACGTCGAGGCGCGCTTCCCGACCGGGGACCGCCGGCCGTGGCGCTGGGACCTGGAGACCGGCGACGCGGGCGCCGATGCCCTTCGCCGCGCGGCCGGACACTCTCGCCCTCCACCTCGAGCCGCTCGAGTCGCTGCTCCTGGTGTTCGAACCTGTCATCCCGACGAGCTCCGTCCCGCCGAGCGAGGAGGGATCCACAATCCCAGGCGCGCCGGCGGACCCTTCGTCGCCTGCCTCGGGAGGAGCGCCTCGGGGCGACAGACCGCGCCTCGGCCAGGACTGGCTGCCGGTCGTCGCCCCGTGGGACGTGGATCTGAGGCCCGCGGGCGGCACGCCCTTCCACCGTCGCTTCCCGCAGCTCTTCGACCTCAGCCTGGCCGCCGACGATCCCGACGTCGCCGGGTTCGGCGGGGTCGCCACGTATCGTGCCGAGTTCGACTGGACGGACGAGACGCGCACCCTCCTCGGCCTCGGCAGGGTGCACGGTGTCTCCTCCGTGCGGCTCAACGGAAGGGACCTCGGCACGCGCTGGTGGGGCCGGCACCTGTACGACACGCGGGGCGCTCTCGCCAAGGGCCGCAACGTCCTCGAGGTCGAGGTCACGACCACGCTCGGCAACCGGATGCGCTCGCTGAAGGACGAGCCCGGTGGCACAGGGTTGGGCGTGGTGGTTCCCGCCCATCCCGATGGGCCTCGTCGGGCCGGTACAGCTCATGAAGCCCGCCGAGTGAACGATCCGTTTCACCCCGGACCGCAACTGACGTTTCCCCACGCAAGCTGACAACGCTTTGCGCACGGCTTCCCGTGCGCGTGTGCTACACCAGGAGTCGAAGCTCACGCGCAATCGAGGATGGCGCGACAGGGCCCGGGGGCAGCCGGGCGGTGGGCGGCCACTGCGAAAGGAGACGAGATGCGGATCGACGAGGGGCTCGGGTGGAAGGGACTGGCGCTGCTGGCGGTCCTTGGCCTGGCCGCGTGCGGGGGCAGGGCCGAGAGCGACCACGAAGAAGGCGACGATGACTCGCCGACCGCGCCGTCGGCCGCGGTCACCCCCACGCCGGCGCCTCAGCCCACCCCGACCCCGGACTCCGGGACGCCGGCGCCCGCGGCCCACACCGACGCCGACGCCGGCCGCCGCGAGCGTGGCGTACGAGCAGGACATCCGGCCCATCCTGGCTTCGGACTGCCTGAGGTGCCACGGCCAGTTCGGCAGCTACGCGGGCACGATGTCCTACGTCGTCGCGGGCAGCGCGAGCTCGCCCCTCGTCCGCGCCACCCAGTCGGGCGGGTCGATGTACGGCCATCTGAGCGGCGACCGGGCCGGCAAGTCGGCCCTGATCCGTCGCTGGGTCGTCGAGAACGGCGCCGCCCAGAGCCGCTGACGTCCTCCCCGGGGGCCGATCGGCGCGGGGTAGCGGCCGACCGGCGCGAGCGGGACTATGCCGGCGGGTCGTATAGAATCCCGGGACATCCGCGGCTTGAGCCGCGGGTGTCCCGAGGTTCACCGCCATGCGCACAAGGACCGTCGGCGTCCTGCTCGCCGCGCTGGCCGGAGTCGCGCTCGCCTTCCCCGGCGCGCGCGCCGCCTCTTCCGGCCACGTGTCACCGCCGCTGCCTCCCCCCGCGTGGCGGGACGCCCCGGGCCTGCCCCCGCTGCCCGAGGTGTCGCCCCGAAACGCGAGCTACACGATCGAGGCGCGGCTCGATCCCGAGAAGCGGACGATCGCGGGCACCCTCGTCCTCGAGTGGCGCAACACGAGCGACCAGGCGCTCTCCACCTTCCCCTTCCACCTCTACTGGAACGCCTTCCGCAACAACCTCTCGACGACGGCGCGCGGCGAGGGCCGCCGCGCCCCGGGCGAACGGAGGCGCGAGGACCGCACCTTCGGCTGGATCCAGGTGAAGGGCGTGCGGCTGCTCGGTGACGCCGAGCAGGACCTGACTCCCACGGTGCGTTACCCGACGGAGGACGGGAACGCCGACGACCGCACGGTGATGGAGGTGCGGACGGCGAAGCCGATCGCGCCCGGCGAGACCGGCCGCTTCCGCATCGAGTGGGACGCGCTCATCCCCCACGGCAGCATCGGCCGGGCCGGCTGGGTGCACGACTACCACTTCATCGTGCAGTGGTTCCCGAAGATCGGCGTCTTCTGGAAGGGCGCGTGGAACTGCCACCCGTTCTACCCCTGGACCGAGTTCTTCGCCGACTTCGGCGTCTACGACGTGAAGCTCACGCTGCCGAGGGGCTTCGTGGTCGGCGCCACTGGCCGGCTGGAAGATAGGAAGGACAACCCCGACGGGACGCGAGACCCTCCGCTTCGTGCAGGAGGACGTCCACGACTTCGCGTGGACGGCGAGCCGCCGCTTCGTCGAGCGGCACTCGCGCTTCGACGACCCCGGCTACCCGCCGGTGGACGTCCGCCTCCTCGTGCAGCCCGAGCACGCGCACCTCGCCTCGCGGTACCTCGAGGCCGCGAAGATCGCGCTGCGCACGTACGGCACGTGGTCCGCGCCCTACCCCTACCCCCAGATCACCGTGGTCGACCCGGCGTACGGCTCGTCCTCGGGGGGAATGGAGTACCCGACGCTCTTCACCGGCGGCGCCTCCGTCCTCGCCCCGGTGGAGCTGCAGAGCCCGGAGGGCGTCACCATCCACGAGGCGGGGCACCAGTTCTGGTACGGCCTCGTCGCCAACAACGAGTTCGAGGAGGCCTGGCTCGACGAGGGCTTCAACACCTACATGACGTCGAAGGCCACCGACCACTCGCTCGGTCCCGAGGGCTGGGGCCGTCGCTACTTCGGAGGCGAGCGGCCGCGGGGGGCGAGCGGCCTGGCCGTTCGTCGCGCCCGGAGTCCTCATCTCCCGCGGCAGCGAGAGCCTGGGAGGCCTTGCGCGGCGGCGGCGAGGAAGACGTGATGGCGAAGAAGGCCTGGACCTACCGCGACGGCGGATCCTACGGCCTCAACTCCTACGGCAAGCCCGCCCTCGTCCTGCAGACCCTCGAGGGCCTGCTCGGCGAGGAGACGATGGTCAAGGTCCTCCGCACCTACGCGCGCCGGTACCGCTTCGCCCACCCCACCACCGAGGACTTCATCGCCACGGTCGACGAGGTCACGGGCCAGGACTGGCGCTGGTTCTTCGACCAGACGTTCTTCTCGGCCGATCTCTGCGACTACGCCGTCGAGGTGAAGAGCGAGCCGGTGCGGACGCCGGCGGGGTGGTTCGAGGGGAAGGACGGCAAGCTGGAGCTGAAGCCGGCCGACGAGGAAGGAGCGCAAGGCCGGCGACCGGGGTCCCTTCGACTCGCGGGTCACGGTGGTCCGGCAGGGCGAGGTGCTCCTGCCGGTCGAGCTGCGGGTCGAGCTCGCCGACGGGCGGATCGTCACCGAGACGTGGGACGGCCGCGACCGCTGGGTGCGCTTCCGGTACGAAGGGGCGAAGGTCGTCCGCGCGGTGGTCGACCCGCGCCACAAGATCGCGATCGACGTGGACCCCTCGAACAACGAGTGGATCTCGGACGACCGGCCCCGCGCGCCGGGCCGCCACCAAGTGGGCCGCGCGCTATCTCTTCTGGCTCCAGAACCTCCTGGAGCTGCACACGGTGGTGGGGTGAGCCCATGCTGACCTCCCTTCGCGCACGGCTTCCGCTCCGTGGGCCGCAACTCGGGCCTCGTCGCCCTCGTCCTCCTCGCGAACCTCGCCTTCGCCCTCGTGCTCGCCGTCCCCCTCTCCCTCCAGCTCGAGAGCGACCTCGCGAACCGCGGCGCGTCGAGCGGGATGATGTACGGCTTCGACTACGACTGGTGGGCGCAGTGGTCCGAAGAGCCAGCGCGGTCCCTCGTCGGCGCTCGCGCCGGACATCCTCGGCACCGGCTTCGCCTTCCGGAACCTGGACCTGCTGCTCAAGGGCGCCCTGCCCGGCCGGCCTCTTCGCCGGGGGCGGCCGCGCCGTCCCTGGACGCGACGATCCTCGGCGTGGGCGCCCTCTACCTGCTGCTGCAGGTCTTCCTGACCGGCGGGCTCCTCGGCGTCTTCCGCGCGCCCGCAGGGCGGCTGGACGGTCCGCGGCCTCGCCCACGGCTCGGGCTTCTACTTCGGGCGGCTCTTCCGGGTGAGCCTCCTCGCCCTCGCCGCGGCCGGCGTCGTCTTCGCCGCTGAACGCGCCGCTCGCCCGCTGGGTGGACGGCCTCGCCCGGGAGGCGGTCTCGGAGAGCGACCGCGATCGCCCTCACCCTCGGGCGCCACGCCGTGCTCCTGCTGGCGCTCGTCCTCGTGCACATGGTGTCGTCCCACGCGAAGGTCATCGTGGTTCGCGAGGAGCGGCTCTCCGCCGTGCTCGCCTTCCTCTCGAGCCTCGGCTTCTGCGCGCGCAACTTCCTCGCGGCCCTCGGCCAGTACCTCGTGATCGGCGCCGTCGGAATCGGGCTCGTGGCGCTCTTCGGCGCGCTCGACGGACGCCTCGCGGTCGTCGGCTGGCGGAGCCAGCTCGTGGCGCTCGTGCTCTTCGAGGTCTTCGTGGCCGCCCGCGATCGCGCTTCGCCTCGGGCTGCTCGCCTCGCAGGTGGAGCTGCAGCAGGCGCAGGGACGCTGACCCCGGCTCGATGAGCGTCGACGCCGCGTCCTTCCGCCGGGCCCTCGGCCAGTTCGCCACCGGGGTGACGGTGGTGACGACGCGCGACGCCTCCGGCCGTCCCGCTCGGCCTCACGGTGAGCGCCTTCTGCTCGGTGAGCCTGCACCCGCCCGCTCGTGCTCGTCTGCATCGACCACCGCTCCGAGGCCAACGCGGGGATGCGCGGAGAGCGGGCTGTTCGCGGTGAACGTCCTCGCCGAGGACCAGGAGGAGGTCTCGCGGCGCTTCGCCGCCCCCGGCCGCGCCAAGCTCGACGGCTTCCCGTTCGTCGAGGGACACGCACGGCCTTCCCCTGGTCCCCGGCGCGCTCGCCCACGTGGAGTGCCGCGTGCGCTCGTTCCACGACGAGGGCGACCACGCGGTCTGGGTGGGCGAGGTGCGCTCGCTCTCCGCCCACCCGGGACGGCCCCTCCTCTACCACGCGGGCCGCTACCGGAGGCTCGAGGGGGGCGCGCGGAGTGGCAAGGGCGGCGGCGATCGGTTATAAAGACTGATCGGATAGACGAAATCCCCCCGAGAGAAACCCCTCTTCAGCAAGACGACGAAAGGAGCAGAAGGAAATCCCTCCTTCGAGGACCATGGCCGAGAACGTGTTGATGCCCGAGATGAGCTGGACCGAGGTCGAGCAGGCGCTCAAGGAGCGCCCGATCGCGCTGTTGCCCGTCGGCAACACCGAGGCCCACGGCCCGCACCTGCCGGTGGCCGCCGACACCGTCATCGCGATCGAGATGGCGCGCCGGACGGCGCTGAAGCTGAAGAAGCGGGGCCTCCACGCCCTCATCGCCCCCCCGATCACGTTCTGCGTGTCGGAGCTCGGGGCCGAGTTCCCCGGCACGGTGAGCCTGCCGCCGGACACCGCGGTCGCGCTCGTGCGCGACGTGAGCGTCGCCCTCGCGAAGAAGTTCCGGGCGGTGGCCCTCGTCAACGTCAACCAGGAGGCGGCCAACCTCGAGGCGCTCAAGCGGGCGACCGAGGAGGCGAAGAAGGCGGGCGCCGGGGTCTGCTTCACCGAGCTCGCGAAGAAGCGCTGGGCCGACCGGCTGGGCGCGGCCTTCAACGCCGGGGACCACGCCGGCAGCTTCGAGACCTCGCTGATGATGGCCTGCGCCCGCGAGCAGGTGCGGGAGAAGGAGCGCATCAGCCTCCCCCCGATGGACGCCCTCGGCCCCGCCCTCAAGAAGGGGGCGAAGACCTTCGCGGAGGCGGGCGGCGAGGACGCCTACTTCGGCGACCCCACCGCCGCGAGCGCCGAGGAGGGCGAGACCCACTTCGAGACCCTCGCCGACATCCTCACCCTGTCGATCATGGAGTACCTGGGCAGCAAGGCATGACACTCTCGGGACCGCCTGCGAGCGCGGTCCCGAGAGAGTCGTTGTTGTAGTAATCGTCCCTGAGCCGAAGAAGGCCGATCGTCCACCCCCCCGGTTCGTGGTTCCTCTACTCCGGAGCCCAGTCCCCGTAGTCCGAGCCTTCGTCGTCCAGCTCCCCGGGAACTGGCATAGCAACAAGGACCGGTCATCCGGCTCCAGGCGACTGGCCCAGCAACGGACACCGGTCATCCTGCATCCGGCTCCAGGCGACTGGCGCAGCAACAACACGGTCATCCGCATTCGGGGACTGGCCGACCGGAACGGCTTCGCCTGAACCTGGCTTTCCTACTGGGGGGCTTCGCCCCCCAAACCCCCCGTGGGTTGCAGCGGCGTTCGCCGCGGCCGGCCTTCGGCTACTTCTTTTCGGGGCCCGGGAAGAGGTGCAGGTTCATGTTGTCGGCGGCGATGTCGGTGAGGTCCACGATCGCCGCGGCGTTGACGCCGATGGCGATGGCGATCGCCTCCGACACCTCCTCGCGCGTCGCCCCGAACTTCAGCGCCTTCTTGACGTGCCCCTCGAGGCACCCCTGGCACTTCGCGGCCAGGCTCGCGGCGATCGCGACGAGCTCCTTGGTCTTGCGGTCGAGGACCGAGGGCTTGTAGGTCTCCTTGTAGAACTGGAAGTAGATCTCGCGGAAGCGCGGCTCGACCATGGTGTAGGAGCGTCGGCTGGGGACGGGTCGCGCCCTCCTCGTCCTCCGGGAACGGCTGGTGGTGCGGCTTCTCGTCGCTCACTGTCGGCTCCTCGCTTCAGGTCCTCGAAGACCTCCGCGCGGCCGCCGCGCGGTGACCGGCCGCCTCGAGCAGCGCCGCGGCGGCCGCCTCGTAGGCGGCCGTCCCGTCGCGCCAGGCGCCGCCGTGGCTCTTGCCGGGCACGATCAGCACCTCGGCGCCCGGTCCCACGGCGGCCTGCAGGTCGAACGCGATCTCCTTCGGCATGCGCCGGTCGTCGGAGTTGGCCACGAAGAGGGCGGGCCGGCCCGCGAGGTGGGCCGCGGCCGCCCGCACGTCGACGCGTGGCGGGGTCGAACCCGCCCCGCCGGCCCATCCAGAAGATGGTCAGGTCCGCCACCGGCCAGTTGGGCACGATGCGCAGCCACCACCGGAAGCCGCGGAAGAGCTGCAGGTGGTGCCGGACGGTGTCCTCGAGCGAGCGGTAGCTGCTGTCGCAGATGACGCCCGCCACCGCGGGATCCTCGGCGGCGGCGAAGACGACGGACGCCGCCGCCGAGCGAGACGCCCCAGAGCACGACCGGGCCCGGGGAGCGCTCGCGCGCGAGGCGGACGGCGGCCTCGACGTCCTCCTTCTCCTTCGCCCCGAAGGTCGTGGTCTGCGCCCCCGCTCGCGCCGTGGTGGCGCAGGTCGATGAGGAGCGCGTTCCAGCCCGCGTCGTGGACGAAGGGCGCACGCCGCACCATCTCGATCCGCGAGCGGTTGAGGCCGTGGACCATGACCACGGTGCCCTTCGCCGCCGGCGCGGGCACCCACCAGCCCTCGAGCTCCACGCCGTCCGCGGAGCGGAAGGCCACGTCCTCGGAGGCGAGCTGGAAGGAGGCCGGGGTGAGGCCGGCGTTCTCCTTGTCGGGGAACTGGAAGCGCCGGGTGGTGGCGATGCCGGCGAGGAAGTACGGCACCCAGCCGAACGCGAAGAGGACGAAGCCCAGGACCGCCGTGACGGCGACGCGCTTGAGCCAGACCCTCTTCCTCATGCGGCCCTGCCCCCTCCTGTCGTGGAACGGCCCATCATAACGGACCGGGCAAGAAAAAGGCGGGGGAGCGCTCCGCCCGACACGACGGACCGCGCTTGCGGGCCTCTCTGGGGGCATTCGATCGGCCCGGGCGCGCCGTCATCACGTCGGCTGCGTCACGCTCCCCCGTCCTACCCCTTAGTACGTTCGGGCCGTTCGGCGGTTTCGCGCTCCGGCCGTCAAAGGTTGTCACCGGCTCGAGACGAAGGCCTCCAGGCGCGCGCGCGCAGGGGCGGCGGGGCCTCCGGCGCCCACTCGTCGGCGTAGACCGGCGGAATCCAGGGGCCCGGCTCGCCCGCCTCGCGCCCGGCGAGGGCCGGGACCCAGTCGCGCGCTCCCTCCGGCGCGCACACGGCTTCCAGGGGCATTGGTCTCGGCCGCGACGCGGCCAGGAGCGCGGCTCGCACCGGGTCGGGCAGCTGGCCGGAGGCGATCCAGCCGTGCACGCGCGCGACGAGAAGGGCCGTCGCGACCGCGGCCAGCGCGGCCGTCGCCGAGCCGTCGCCCGCGCGCGACGGGGCTCGGCGAGCCGCCGAAACGAGAGCGGCGCGAAGACGCCACGAGCACGAGGCCGAGGGCGAGCGCGGAGGCAGCTCGCCCGGCCGCACCGCGAGCGCGAGGGCGCCGCCTCGCGCGGCGAGAGGGCACCGCGCGAGGGGCCACAGGCCGGGCGCCGCGAGGACGAGCGCGAGGGCCAGGGCCAGGACGAGCCGGCCCGGCGGCCTCCGCCGGCCGCCCGCAGTCGCGACGCGCCGGCCGCCAGCAGGCAGCGCCGGCGGCGAGCAGCGGCTGGGCGAGCGCCGCCGCCGCGAGGAGCATCCCGGCGGCCACCGCCGAGGACCGCGAGGCGTGGCCGACGAGCAGGGCCGCCGCGGGAAGCGCGAAGGCCGAGCGCGAGGAGCGCCTCGCCCTCTCCCCACGGCGAGAGCGCGCCGGGCCAGGGCGCGGCGGCGAGACCGACGAGCGGCGCCGAGGGCCGCGACCCGCGGCGGAGCCCACGTGGCGTGCAGCGCGAAGAGGCCGACGAGCAGCGAGGCCGGCCGCGGCGACGACGACGAGCAGGAGCGACGGCGCCGGGTCGAGGCCGGAGAGGTGCGACACGTCGGCGGCCAGCGTCGCGAGCGCCGGCGCGTGGGCGCCGACGGGCGCGAGCGGCAGCAGCGGCTCGGCCGTCGCCGGGATGCCGTCGCGCCACAGCAGCAGCCGCGCCGATCGTCGTCTGGAAGGCGAGGCGCGGGCCGGGTGCGTGGTGCCAGAGCGGCAGCCGGCGCGAGCAGCGCGAGCGCGACGGCCAGCACGAGGAGCGAGGGGCCGTCGCGAGCGCGCGGCGGCGGCAGGCCCGGGCGCGCCGGCGGCGGGCGGCGCGGGCGGCGGGCGCCAGCCGGGCGGCGGAGGGACCTCGTGCTTCGGCAGCAGGCGCAGGAGGACGAGCAGGCCGAAGGCCAGCAGGGCCGCCGCGAGAGACGCGGCCGCGCCCGCGCCCGGCGAGCGGCGGCCACCAGGCGGAGAGCGCCCAGAACGCGAGCGACAGCGCGGGCACCGCCGTCCACGGCGCGCGGACGACGAGCAGCCCCGGGCAGGAGCAGCGAGCAGCGACGAGGGCCAGGAGCCCGGCGGCGAGCGGGGACACCGCCGCGATTCTACGCTCCCGGCGCGCGCCGGCCTTTCGGCTACGATCCCGCGTCCCATGGCCGCGCCGAACGGCTTCCGCGCCGTGCTCTTCGACTGGGACGGCACGCTCGTGGACTCGGCCGAGCGGACCTACCGCTGCTACGTGCGGGTCTTCTCGGCCTACGGCATCGGCTACGACCACGCCGCCTTCGAGCGCACCTACTCGCCCGACTGGTACCGCACCTACGAGGACGTCGGCCTCGCCCCGCGAGCACTGGCCGGAGGCCGACGCGCGCTGGCTCTCGTGCTACGAGACCGAGCCGAGCCGCCTCGTTCCCGGGGCGCGGGAGGCGCTCGAGCGACTCGCCGGGGCCGGCCTCGCCCAGGGTCTCGTCTCGAGCGGCGACGGGACCCGCGTGCGCCGCGAGATCCAGGCGCTCGGCCTCGAGCGCTTCTTCGGCGCCGTCGTGTGCGGCGGCGAGACCGCGCGCCGCAAGCCCGACCCCGAGCCGCTGCTCGTCGCGCTCGGAGCGGCTCTCGCTTCGCCGCCGGCGGCGACGGCGTACGTCGGCGACAGCCCCGAGGACGTGGCGATGGCGAAGTCGGCCGGCGCCTTCGCGGTCGGCATTCCCGGGGGCTTCCCGAACCGCGAGGCGCTCGCCGCCTCGCGCCCCGACGTGCTCGCCTCCGAGCCTCGACGAGGCCCTTCGGGCCCTGCTGCGATAGCATGTTGCCGTGACCGACACCCGCTCGATCCCGATCATCGACCTCTCGGCCCAGCTCGCGCGCATCCGCCCGGAGATCGACGAGGCCGTGGAGCGGGTCCTCTCCAGCGCCGCCTACGTCCAGGGCGAGGACGTGCGGCTCCTCGAGCGGGAGTTCGCGGAGTTCTGCGGCGCCGCCCACGCCTGCGCGGTGGCGAACGGCACGGACGCGCTCCACCTCGCGCTGCGGGCCTACGGCGTCGGTCCCGGGGACGAGGTGGTGACGGTCGCCGAACACCTTCATCGCCACCGGCGAGGCCGTCCTGCTGGCGGGGGCGAAGCCGGTGTTCGTGGACGTGGAGCCCGCCACCCACACGATGGACCCGTCGAAGCTCGAGGCGGCGATCACCCCGCGCACGAAGGTGATCCTGCCCGTGCACCTCTACGGCCACCCCGCCGACACGACCGCGATCGGCGAGATCGCGCGGCGGCACGGGCTGCCCGTGCTCGAGGACGCGGCGCAGGCGCACGGGGCCGAGTGGCGCGGGACGACGCGCGGGGGCCCTCGGCCACGCCGCCTGCTTCAGCTTCTACCCGACCAAGAACCTCGGCGCCTGCGGCGACGCGGGGATGGTCACGTCCTCGGACGAGAGCCTTCGTCGCGCGGGTGCGCCAGATCGCGAACCACGGCGCGGGAAACCACCGCTACGACAACGTGGTCCTCGGCACGAACAGCCGGCTCGACACCCTCCAGGCGGCGATCCTGCGGGTGAAGCTCCGCCACCTCGAGCGGTGGAACGCGGAGAGGGCGGCGCGCGCCGCCGCCTACTCGAAGGCCCTCGAGGGCGTACCGGACGTCGTGGCGCCGCGCGAGCGGGAGGGAGCGCGCTCGGCCTGGCACCTCTACACGATCCGGGTGGCGGAGCGGGACGCGCTCGCCGAGCACCTGCGGTCGCGCGGGATCGGGACCGCGATCCACTACCCGAGGCCGATCCACCTCCAGGCGCTCGATGGCGCTCCTGCGGGGGAAGGCGGGCGACCTGCCCGTGTCGGAGCAGCTCTCGCGCGAGGTGCTCTGCCTGCCGCTCTACCCCGAGCTCCCGCTCGAGGACGTCGCGCGCGTCGCGGGCGAGGTGCACGCCTTCCGGGGGGCCACTCCCCGGGCCGCCGCGCGGTAGGGGCTCTCTGACTCCCGCTCCCGGCGGAGGGCCTCCTTCAGCAGGCGCAGCTGCACCTGGGCGGCGTTGCGGACCTCGAGGTGGCGGCTCTCCCGGACGAGCTGCTCGAGGTACTCGACGTCGCTGTCGCGCCGCATCTGGCGCGCGAGGATCTGGCCGATGTGACGGTCGCCCGCGAACGCCTTGAGCCGCTCCGCGTCGCGGATCCGCTTGGCCGCCTCCTGCCGGATGAAGAAGTGACGGCTGCTCCGGACGACGGCGAGGAGGTCGTCGTCGTGTCCGTGATCGGCGCCGAGCGACTCGATCCGGTAGACGAGGTCGTCGTCCGAGAGCGCCAGCCAGCCCACGTCGCCCGGGAGGGGGCCGGCAGTCGGTGGGCTCGCGCAGGTTGCGGGGGTCGCTCACGCGCCCCGCTAGTCGATCGACGCGGCCCGGCGACGGAACTCGTCCACGACGCCGTCGAGGACCGCCTGCTCCTCGGGACCGATGCCGTCGAAGCTCAGCCCGAACACGAAGCCGCCGCGCGGCGCCGGGCGGGCCCACCGCACGGTGGCGGGCAGATTCACGTGGGTGGCCTGGCGGCCGAGGCGCGTCTCGACGGTGACGACGGCGCCGACGGCCGGCGGCTCGACCTCGGTGTGGACGCGCCCCCCGCGCTCGCTGAGGTCGGTCAGGAAGCCCGGAATCCGCTGCATCGCCGAGGACGTAGCGGCAGGGCGCGACGAACGGCTGGATGCGCTGGGCCTGCCTCTTCTCTTGGGGCGCGGCCATGGAGGGGCGGTCGCTCCTCGGCCTACTGGCCTTCCGGAGTGGGGACGGACGCCTCTTCGGAGCTGGCAACGCTGTTGAGCAGCGCCTTCAACTCCTTCCCCATCTTGAAGTACGGGATCTTCTTCGGCGGGACGTCCACCTTCTCGCCCGTCTTCGGGTTGCGGCCCTTGCGCGGGGCGCGGTTGCGGAAGCGGAAGGAGCCGAAGCCCCGGATCTCCACCTCCTGGCCGCTCTGGAGTGCCGCGACGATGCTCCGGAGGGCGGCCTCGACGATGATCCCGGCCTGCACCTGGGTGATGTCGAGGCGCTTCGCCACGACGCCGATGAGGTCCGCCTTGGTCATTGCGGTTCGAGACGGCTCGACCATGTCGCAAGAACTCCGTTCGCTCCCCCAGCCCTGGGGCGGGTAAGACGGCGGATTCTAGCCCGGCGAATCCCCCGAAGTCAAGGAAAGCCCAAGGGATACGAGGGATGGCTGCCGGGTCAGGCGTTGGCGGGGGGTCGGCCGAAGCCCACGGGCCGCTGCGTCGGCTTCTGTCCCATGGCGCCGAACGTCTTCTCGAGGGCCTTGTCGACGCGCTCCTCGACGGCGGTGCGCGTCTTGTCCTCGGCCTCGGCGATCTCGCTGATGAGCAGGAACTTCGCCCGCTCGAGCATCCGCTTCTCGCGGAAGGACAGCGCCTTCTTGCGCGAGAGGAAGGTGAGCCCCTTGAGGACCACGGCCACCTCGAAGAGGCTGCCGGTCCGCATCTTGTCGGAGTTCTCCTTGAAGCGGCCCTTCCAGTTGGCGACCTGGTCGATCTTGCCGTCCCCGAGCAGCGTGAAGATCTTGCGGACCTCGGCGGCGCGGATCACCGGCCGAAGCCCCACGCCGTCGGCGTTCTGCTGCGGCACCCACACGCGCGAATCGTTGGCGAGGATCCGGAGCTGGTACAGGCTGATCTTGCCGCCGGGGACCGGGCGCGTCTGGATGCTCTCGACGACGCCGATGCCGTGATTCGGGTAGATGACCTTCTCGCCGACCTGGAACTCCACGGTGACCTCTCTTTCCCTGGGCGTCGGGGGGGGCTCCTGCGGGGAAGAACGACTCGCGATACACGCCATTTTACCAGGGGCGGGCACGAGGGGCAATCGAGCCGACCCGACATGAGCGAAGTCGCTGCCCTGCGCGAAACCTCGACGAAGTCGTGCCTAAAGCAGGAGCCCGTCGCGGTAGGCGACGAGCGCGTCCACGCACGCGTCCACGTCCTTCTCGCTGTTGTAGAAGTGCGTCGAGACGCGCACGCCCTCGGGCTTCTCCGTGACGTGGACCCCGCGCTCCAGGAGGAACGCCCTCGCCCGCCCGGGCTCGGGCAGGCGCACGAGGGTCGACCCCGAGCGGTGCTCGCCCCCGGGGGACAGGACCTCGAACGACTCGCGGCCGAGGCGGAAGGTGAGGTACATGTTCAGGGCGAGCACCCGCTCCGCGATCGTGCTCGATGCCGATGCCCGAGAGGTAGTCGACGGCGGCGCCGAGGGCGAAGATCGGCCCGAACGGACGGGCAGCCCATCTCGGTGCGCGCGTTCGACGGCAGGAGGCGCAGGTGGCGGTTGTCGAAGGCGAACGGGTCGTCGCCGCTCAGCCACCCGATCGCGCGCGGCGGGTGCTTGTCGAGGAGCGCTCTGGCTGACGTAGCAGAAGCCGGCGCCGAAGCCGGCGCCCGAGCCACTTGTGGCCGGCGGTGGCCAGCGCGTCGATCGCCGCTCTTCTTCACGTCCACCGGGAACGCTCCCACCGACTGGCTGCCGCACACGACCAGGTGGCGCTTGCCCTTGATCCGCCCGAACGCGTCGAGGTCCTGCCGGCAGCCGTTCGAGAACTGCACGTGGCTGATCGCGATCGTCGCGGTGCGGGGCGCCTCGCCCTCCGCGAACGACTCGAGCCGCAGGACGCCCTCGACCGCCGCCACGAAGCGCACCAGCACCCCGCGGTGGATCCAGGGCAGCGTCACCGTCGGGAACTCGAGCTCGTCGGAGAGCACCGGCCCGTCCCCCTCCAGGAGGTCGGCGATCAGGTTGATGCCGGTCGAGGTGTTCGGGACGAAGGCGATCTCCCCCGGCTGCGCGCCGACGAAGCGGGCCACCTTCTTGCGCACCGACTCGCGCTTCTCGATCCAGGCGTCCCAGTGCCGGTCGCCGCCCTCCTCGAGCTCGCGGTAGAAGGCGGTCACGGCCTCGCGCACCGGGCGCGGCGGGAGCGACGTGGCCGCCGCGTTCAGGTAGACCTTGCCGGCGAGGCCGGGGAAGTCGCGACGCACGTCGTCCCACAGCGTCGTCATGGCCGCGACAGGATAGCTCACCCTCTCGCATCTGCCGCCCTTCGGTCGCGGTCCTGAGGGCGACCGTCCGAAAACCCGACACGATGGGGCACCGGCCACCGCGCAAGCGCCTGAAGGAACGAGCGTTCGCCGCTTTTTTCCCTCTCGGCACGGTCGTTGCAGTTCTTGGCGGCGTCCATGCATGTCCTCACTGCCGTCGCCACTGTTGCCGTCGCCGCGCTCGCGGCGCTCTCCGTCCTCGCCGGTCGCCACTCCGCCCTGAAGGGAGCCACTCGATCCCTCGAGTCCAAGGTCGCCGCCACCGACAAGGAGGTCGCCGCGGCGCGACGGCAGACGGCCCAGGTCGAGGCCGACCTGCAGTTCCTGGCACGGGTAGTCCGGGAGCTGCCCCACATCGCCCACGAGCTTCACGCCGGAGCCGCGGGCCGTCAGATCCCGCGCCTCCTGCTAGGCGCCGTCGTCCGCTTGTTCGAGCCGAAGAGGGCGGTCGTCGCGGTGCGCCGGCGGGCGGCGGAGAGCGACCCCGACCGCCACATGCACCTCGCGGTCGCGGCGACGTCGCCCGAGGGCTGGATGCCGCTCGGCACGGAGATCCCCATCGGTCACGGCGAGATCGGCTACGCGGCCGAGGTGCACCGCGTCCTGGACCGGCGCGACTTCGAGAACGAGCCCCCGCCGATCCGGAAGCGGCTCCGCGAGGAGACGGCCCAGGGCTGCCAGCCCGACATCGTCGCCCCGATGATGTTCAACGAGGAAGTCGTGGGCGTCATCGCGCTCGAGGGCGTGAAGCGCTCCTCGGAGGCAAAGGACGCGCTCCGGCTGCTCGCCCAGGTCGGCGCGGTGTCCGTCCACACCCAGGCGAAGTACACCGAGATGAAGGCCAACGCCAGCATCGACGGCCTCACCGGCATCTTCAACAAGCGCTACCTCACCCACCGGCTGGCCGAGGAGATGCGGCGGGCCCAGGACTCGGTGTCGAGCCTCTCGGTCTTCATCTTCGACGTGGACAACTTCAAGCACTACAACGACCGCAACGGGCACGTGGCCGGCGACCGCCTGCTGCAGCGGCTCGCCAAGCTCGTGCTCGAGAACGTCCGCAAAGACACCGTCTTCGGGCGCTACGGGGGCGAGGAGTTCCTGGTCATCTTCCCGGGGACGAAGCGCGCGCAGGCGCTGGCCGCGGCGGAGAACGTGCGGAGCGTGATCGCCGCCCACGAGTTCCCGTTCGCCTTCGACCAGCCGCTCGGGGTCATCAGCGTCAGCGGCGGAGTCGCGGAGTGCCCGATCGACAGCAATGACGCGGCAACCCTCGTGCGCGCTGCCGACGAGGCGCTCTACGAGGCGAAGCGCGGGGGCCGGAACCGCGTGCTGGCCTGCGAGCCGACGTACCTGGGGGGCGACGAGGCACAGCTCCCGCTGCCGGTCGAGGAGAACGAGAGCGCCCGGCGGCGCCTGGCGTTGGAGAGAAAGCCACCCGTCGGGGCGGAGGGCGAGGCGGTGGCCCTCGCGGCAGCGGACACGACTCCCCCGCGCTGGACGCGAACCGCCGCGGACTTCACGCCGAGGCCGGGCACGCTCCTAGCCCTCGCGTCGGTGACTCCCGCCGGCGGCGTCACGAAGCTGAAGCGCCCGGGACCGGAGCCCCCCGGGCCCGCCGCGCCCGATCGCGGGCCGGATGACGACGCGTAGCCACCGCGGGGGGCGGCTGCCGCCGTGCGATAATGACCTTCTCTCATGAGCCATCGACCCCATTTCGTCCTGCTTCTCGCCGCTTCGGCGGCGGCCGTCCTGGCGCTCGCCGGCTGCGGGGGTTCTTCGGGCCCCGGCGGGCCTGACCCGACCCCGCCTCCGACTCCCACACCGGCACCGACGCCGTCGCCGTCGCCGACCCCTTCCCAATCCGCGGCCTGCCGGCTGACCGCGCCCACCGTCGACTGCGGGAACCGCAAGGTCCAGCGGCCCGTGGAGATGGCCGAGGTACTGCAGGCGGCTCTCGACACCGCGATCGCCACGCCGGGCGCGATGTACGCCGAGCCCGCGAACCGCATCTACGACCTCGCCCTCTTCCGCTCCCGCACGGTGGAATACCTGACCGCGGCCGGCGTGTGCGGCGCGTGGGACTACGGGAACGAGGTGGGCGACGAGATCTACCTTCGGTCCGCCGACGGCTGCGTGACCGAGCAATACGACATCATCACCGGCGAAGGCGGGGTTCGTAACGCGAACACGAAGTCGAACGCCTTCCAAGAGGGCTGGGAAGTGCCGGTCCCGGACCCCAGGCCACAGTTCTCGCGAGAGGGCGACCTCACCTGCTCGCTGCCCGGCGACCGCTCGACGTTCTGCTTCGGGATCCGGAACACGCAGGGCGAGTTCGGGGCGGAGATCTACGGGCTCATGGTCCAGGTCCTGAACGAGAACCCCCAGCTCTTCGACAAGGGGGACTTCGCCCCCGGCCAGGGCGAGTTCATCCCGGACCAGCTGAGGCTGGCCGCCTGGAGGATCCTCGACCAGGACGCGTACATCGCCGCCGTCGAGAAGAAGGTCCGCTCCGGCGGCTTCTGCGCCTACATCGAGAAGGGCGACATCCTCAAGGCGAAGAAGGTGACGAAGGGGAACATCTTCCACGAGGAGATGGACGTCGTCCAGAACCCGCCGAGCGGCGGCTCGTTCGTGAGCTTCGTCGTGAAGGACCGCTGCCACAACGCCGGCTTCTGAGAACTGGCGTAGACTAGCTTGCCCGCCGCCGGAGTGGCGAAACTGGCATACGCGCGGGACTCAAAATCCCGAGCCTCGCAAGGGGCGTGAGGGTTCGATCCCCTCCTCCGGCACCAGGTTTATCAACAACTTGGGACGAAATGACGAGGTCCCCCGAGGCATCCTGGCATGCCCGGGCGTTGGTGAGCCAATAGAGCGGGGACTACCCGAGAGGCTGGCTTTGGTGAGCGAAGGCCATTGTAAAGATGATGACCGAAAAAGCCCTTGACATGTGGCGCGCGAAGGCTAAATTCGATTCCAGTTTCATCATTCGGAAGGCGGAGGTCGGCTCTACGCGCCGCCTGGCCTCAGCGGGTGAGTCCCTAACAGGTGTCGCACCGATCGTCCAGCACTAGTAAAGACGAGACTGGCCCGGCCCGGACGACGGGGCGTCCCCGCTTGGTCGCAAGAGACAGGGCGGTTGGGAATGCCCGAACTGCATTCGACTCAGTGTGCTTGCCAGGACTGCCGGAGCCGCAGGCTGATTTGCGACAATGAGGTGACCGCCGACCGCTACTCCGCCGATGAGCTGGAGGATTTCGGCTACCTTCTGAAGGGGAGGCAGGGGGGCCAGGAAGACCACAGACCACGCACTACTGGAACGGGACCATCAGGTCGCCGGCGCTGACGCAGCCTCACGGAGATTGGCCTTGAAGTAGTGCCGAATGGTGCAGAGGAAGCTCGCTGCTCCCCTCACCCGCCAACGGCACATGCAGCAGCGTCGCCGCCCTCCTCTTCGCCTCCTCCCCTCTCCTGTCGTAGGCACCATGGAAGAGCGGCTCGATCGCTCCCCACGAACTGATAGCCGCGCGCGGCGGAGGCAGTAGTCCTTCTCCGCACCAGTCCTCGCGCTCGACACGTTTGCGCCACGATGCTCGCCCTGCCGGCCCCAGCCTGCTGCGGGCGCCGTCCCGGTTGTGTCATCCTGGGAGCGATGAGACTCACGGCCGTCGTCCTCGCGCTGGCTCTCCCGCTCGGCGCGGGCGAGGCGCGCGCCGACGCGGTCTCGCGCGCCGGCGATGTCGGCGCCATCCTGCTGCCGGTCGGCGCGGCCGGAGGCGCGCTTCTCGCCAAGGACCATCGCGGCCTCGGACAGCTGGCCGAGGCCTACGCCTCCGCTATGGCTGTCGTCTACGTCCTGAAGCCGCTCGTCGACCGGACGAGGCCCGACGGCGGCCACCAGTCCTTCCCGAGCGGCCATGCCGCGAGCGCGTTCGCGGGAGCGGCGTTCCTCCAGATACGGTACGGGTGGCGCTACGGGATTCCCGCCTACGCGGTGGCCTCCTTCGTCGGCTACAGCCGGGTGGAGTCCAAGCGCCACTACACGAGCGACGTCCTGGCGGGTGCCGCCCTCGGGATCGCGGCGAACCTCGTCTTCACGCACCATCGCGAGCATGTGTCGGTCGCCGTCGACGCGGGCCGAGGCCATGCCGGCACCTTCATCGCCGTCACGTGGTGAGGGCGTCCGCCAACGGTGCCGTAGGACCGCGGCCCCGATCGTCGCCGCCCTCTCCGTCCTGATCGGCGGGCAGGCCGACGCCGACGAGGCTCCGTCTCCGGCCGGCGACGCGAGCACCACGGTCGGCTCGGCATCGACCTGCCCCCGGACGCGGCTGGACTGCGCCGACGTCCGCATCGCCACGCGATGGGAGATCGATGCTCTCGCGCGCGACCTGCCGTCGGGCCGCAGCGTTTGGTCGCTGCTCGAGACCGCGGAGCCGGCGGCGGTCGTCGACCGGATCGACGGGGCCGGGCTTCACCTCGACGAGCCGGGCCGCTTCGCGATGCGCGGAGCGTCCTCGACCCAGAACACCGTGCTTCTCGACGGAGCGGACGTCACCGACCCGCTCCACGGGGGAGTCCCGCTCCTGCTTCCCGACGTGGACGGCCTCGAGTCGATCGAGGCGACCTCGGCCCTGGCACCGGCCGAGTACGCGTCCCCGGGGGTCACGCTCGCTCTCACGTCGCGCGCCCCCGGGGCTTCGTGGCGGGGCACGGCGCAAGGCTACGGCCTCGCCTCGGGACTGCAGGCCGGGGAGACCCCCGGCGACACCCCGGCGATCGCGCGATTCGGTTCCCTCGTGGATGCGAGCGCGTTCGTCAGCGGCCCGCTCGCCGGCGAACGGCTTCGCCTCGTCACGTCCGGACGCCTGGCACGTGTCCGGCGCCTCGAGCGGGCGGACACGACCGTGCTGGAATCGCGCCTCGCTTCGGGCCTGCTCCAGCTCACCTGGCGCGCGGGGGAGCGGGACACGCTCCGGCTCGGTGGCGCGGCGCAGGCGCTGGAGAGGCCGCTCGCGGCTCGCATCCGCTTCCCGGGCAGTCCGGTGCCCGAGCACTTCGACGCGCTGGGGGCGACGTCTCAGTGGAACCACGAGGGAGATCGCGTGACCGCGTCCGCCTTCGCGGGCGTCTGGACCGGCACGTTCGTGCCGCAGACGCAGGGGCGCGCGGCCGACGGGACCGTCGAGCGCTTGAGGGACGGACCCGTGCCCGACCTCGCGTTCCCTTCGCGCAGCCGGCGCTCGTCGTGGAATGCCGGCGGCCGCCTCGCGCTGCGGGCCTCGACGCTCGGTAGTTTTTCGCACGCGCCCCGCTTCGGCCTCACCCTCGCGCGCGCATCGTCGACCGAGGGCAGGGGGATCGACGGTCCGATACCCGAGGCCGTCGACGGCTTGGCGGCGCGCGTCTGGGACTACGCCTGGCCGGGACCCGATTCGCACCGGCACGTGAATCGACATCGCCGCCTGGGCGAGCGAGCGCCTGGCGTGGCACGACCGGCTGCTCGTCGAGGCGGGCCTGCGGCTCGAGAGGACGACGGGTGCTTCGGGTGGCGCGGCGCAGGGAGTGTCGTGGACGTCGCTCCTGCCCCGGGTCTCCGCGCGGCTGCGGCTGACCGACGCCGGCCGGCTCAGCCTCCTCGGCGGCTGGGCCGAGTACCGGCACCGCCTGCGGCTCGACCCTCTCGCGTTCGGGGACCCGCACGGCCCTCAGGCTTCTGTCCACCGCTGGACGGATTCGAACGGCGACGGCCTCTACGATCCCTCCGAGCGCGGCCCTCTCGTGGCCCGCGTCGGCCCGGGCGCGGGCGACGGTTCGCTCGCCGGAATCGACCCCGGCCTCCGGCCGCCGCGCACGCGCGAGCTCGTGGCCGGCGTCGAGGCTTCGCCCGGAAAGGGCTGGCGTGCTCGGCCTCACCGGCTTCGACCGCCGCGAGGCGGACCTTCTCGAGTCGGTCGACGTGGGCGTGCCGATGTCCGACTACGTCGTCCGGTACCTGCCCGATCCGGGCGGAGACATCGCCGGGTCGCAGGACGATCAGCTGCTTCCCGTCTTCGACCGGAAGCCTGAGTCCTTCGGCCTCGACCGGTACGTGCTGACCAACCCTCCCGGCCTCACGGGCCGGCACCAGGGCGTGGAGCTGCGCGTCGAGAAGAGCGCTTGGCACCCGGTTCGCGCTCTTCGCCGGCGCCACCGCGTCCCGGACCGAGGTGCGGGGCGCGAACCGCGGCTTCCGCGTGACCGAGAACGACCAGGGAGTGATCGGCGAGCAGTTCGACGAACCGAACGCGGGCACGTACGCCCTGGGTCGCGGCTTCTTCGATCGGGCCTTCACGATCAAGGCCGCCGCCGCCTGGCGCGCGCCGCACGGCTTTCGGCTCGGGCTGGTCGCGCGCTACCAGGACGGGCAGCCTTTCGGTCGGCTGGTCGTGGTCCCGGACCTCGCCCAGGGACCCGAGCCGATCCCCGCCACGCCGCGGGGCCAGAGCTTCGGCCGGGCCAGCACGACGGACCCTGAAGGGCGCCCCCTCAGCGCCGACGGCCACCGCTTCAGCTACACGCTCACCGTGGACGTGCGCGTCGAGAAGGGCTTCCGCCTCGGCTCGCGCCGCCTCGCGCTCGTCGCCGAGGCCTTCAATCTCCTCGGCAGCCGCAACGAGGTGGAGGAGAACCCCGTCTGGGGCGCGAGCTTCCGCGATCCGACCGCGGTCCAGCCGCCGCGGGCCGTGCGCGTCGGCGGCCGCTTCGATTTCTGACGGGGGCGTTGCGGGCACCTCCCGATGGCCGGACAATGGCGCGGCGAGGGCCGATGGCCGAGGAGCGATCGGGGAGGGCGGGGACGACCGCGGGGCCGGACACGCTTTCCGGTGAAGACCTGGCTCATCGCCTTCGCCGGGTGGATGTTCGACTTCTACGACCTCGTCCTCTTCTCCTTCCTGCTGATCCCGATCGGCCACGATCTCGGCCTCAGCGCTCACCCAGGAGGCGTGGCTGCTCGGCGTCGCGCTCGGGGCTTCCGGGCTCGGCGGCATCCTCTTCGGCTACCTCTCGGACATCTACGGCCGCAAGAAGGTGATGATGTGGACGATCTGCCTGTACTCGCTCGGCACCGCGCTCACCGCCTTCGCCACCGGGCCGCTCACGCTCCTCGCCTTCCGCCTCGTCACCGGCCTCGGCGTGGGCGGCGAGTGGGCGGTCGGGCACGCGCTCCTCGCGGAGTCGTCGCCGTCGCGCATGCGCGGCCGGGCCTCGGCGCTCCTGCAGGCGGGCGAGCCCGTGGGCGTCGCCCTCGCCGCGGCTCGTGGGGCTCCTCGGGGCGCCGCTCATCGGCTGGCGCGGCGTCTTCCTGATCTCCTCCGCCTCGGCCGCCGTCGCCATCGTCGTGCGCCGCCACCTTCCCGAGTCGCCCCTGTGGGACGCGGCAGCGCGAAGACGCAGCCTCTCGCCGGGCGCCGCCCTGCGTCGGCTGGCGGCGGCCGGGCTCGCTCGGCGCCCTGGCGAAGGGCTTCGTGCTCGGCGTCTTCAAGCTCGGCACCTACTGGACCTGCTACACGTGGCTGCCGAAGTTCCTGCAGAACCAGATGGGCCAGCCGGTCGGCCGCTCGGCGATCTGGATCGCGAGCGCGCAGCTCGGGCAGTTCCTCGGGATGATGGCCTTCGGCGTGATCGCCGACCGCCACGGCCGGCGCGCCGCGTTCACCGGCTACTCGCTGCTGACCGCGGCGGCGATCTACGGCCTCGCCTTCCACTGGCAGGAGCTGCTCGCCCAGCCGGCGCGCTTCTGGGCGGTGATCTTCGCGATGGGCCTGGGCTCGGGCTGCACGGCGGGCTTCGGGGCGCTGCTGGCCGAGCTCTTCCCCACCGACGTGCGCAACTTCGCCATGGGCACGGCCTACAACTGCGGCCCGCGGCGTCCAGCTCTTCGCCCCCGTGATCGTCGGCTTCTTCGTGGCCCGCCACGGCCTCACCGGCGGGCTCAGCGTGCCCATGGTGCTCGCGCTGCTGACCGCCGCCTGGGTGTGGACGCTGCCGGAGACGCGGCAGCGGGACCTCGCGACGATTCAGCGTTGAACCCCGGCGGCGTTCGTGTCATAGCTTCGCGTGGAGATCGCCATGCCCAACGGTCGACTCGAGTTTTCTCTCGCGGCTGTCCTGATCGCGACGGCGCTTGCCGGCCCGACGGCCGCCGCCTGGGCCGCCGAGCCTCCGGCGCCCTACGGCCCGGTGCCGAGCGCGCGCCAGCTCCGCTGGCACGAGCTGGAGTTCTACGGCTTCCTGCACTTCACGGTGAACACGTTCACCGACAAGGAGTGGGGCTACGGCGACGAGTCCCCGGCGCGTCTTCAACCCGACCGACTTCGACGCCGACCAGATCGTCGGCGCGGCGAAGGCCGGGGGCATGAAGGGCCTGATCCTCACCTCCAAGCACCACGACGGCTTCTGCCTCTGGCCCTCGAACGCTCACCGAGCACTCCGTGAAGAACAGCCCCTGGCGCGGCGGGAAGGGCGACGTCGTCCGCGAGATCGCCGACGCCTGCCGCCGCCACGGGCTGGCGTTCGGCGTCTACCTCTCGCCCTGGGACCGCAACCACGCGGACTACGGCCGGCCCGCCTACCTCGACTACTACCGCAACCAGCTGCGCGAGCTGCTGACCGGCTACGGGCCGCTCTTCGAGGTCTGGTTCGACGGCGCGAACGGCGGCGACGGCTACTACGGCGGCGCGCGCGAGAAGCGGACGATCGACCACCGGACCTACTACGACTGGCCGAACACCTGGCAGATCGTGCGCGACCTGCAGCCCGACGCCGTGATGTTCAGCGACGCGGGCCCGACGTGCGCTGGGTCGGCAACGAGAAGGGCATCGCCGGCGACCCCTGCTGGGCGACCCTCGACCGCGACGACTTCGCGCCGGGCGAGGCCGACGAGGCGCGGCTCAACCGCGGCGACCGGCCGCGGGACGCACTGGCTGCCCGCCGAGTGCGACGTCTCGATCCGGCCCGGCTGGTTCTACCACGCGGCCGAGGACGACAAGGTCAAGACCCCGCACGACCTGCTCGACCTCTACTACGCAGTCGGTCGGGCGGGGCGCCTCGTTCCTCCTCAACCTCCCGCCCGACCGGCGCGGCCGGATCCACGAGAACGACGAGCGGTCGCTGCGCGGCTTCCGGCAGCTGCTCGACGCCACGTTCGGCACCGACCTCGCGCGCGGCGCCCGGGCGAGCGCCAGCAACGTGCGGGGCGGCGACGCCCGGTTCGCCGCGGCCAACGTCCTGGACGGGAAGCGCGACACCTACTGGGCGACCGACGACGCGGTGACGACGCCGGAGCTGGTCCTCGACCTGGGGCAGCCCGTGACCTTCAACGTGGTCAGCCTGCGCGAGTACCTGCCGCTCGGGCAGCGGGTCGAGGACTGGGCGCTCGACGCCTGGCGGGATGGCGCCTGGCGCGAGTTCGCGAGAGGGACCGCGATCGGCAGCCGCCGCCTCTGGCGCGGGAGCGACGTCACGACGGAGCGCGTCCGGCTGCGCATCACGAAGGCGCCGGTCTGCCCGGCCCTCTCGGAGTTCGCTCTCCATCGTGAGCCGCCCGACGCGCGCCCGCGAGACGTCGGCCCCTGAGGAGGGAAGAGCAGGTCACAGTGCCCATCTTCTCGCTTATGCGTTCATGGGCGCTCTCGTGGCGGTTGGTATCGCACTCGGCCGCGGTCGCCTGACGAGCCGAGCCGCGTAGGGGTCGCCCACACCGCAAGTGAGACGCCCAACAGAGGATTGAAACTCAGGAGCGCCGCAAGGCACGCTGGAATAGCTTTCCCCGGCGTTCGGCGGACCTAGGAGGAGGGCCGGATGGCTCGGTTGCCGGAATCGGTTGCGGACTTCCTTCGTGGCAAGCGTCTGGCGGTAGCTGGCGTGTCGCGGGGCCCGGGCAACGCCGCCAATGCGATCTACGCGAAGCTGCGTGATTGTGGATATGACGTGTTTCCTGTCAATCCGAACGCCTCACGGGTGGAAGGCGTGGCCTGCTACCCGGACCTGGCGAGCATCCCCGGAAGCCTGGACGGTGTCGTGGTGGTCACGCATCCCTCCGTGTCGGCGAGCATCGTGCGGCAAGCAGCGGAGCGAGGCGTTCCGCGCGTCTGGTTGCATCGCTCGTTCCAGGGAAGCGTCTCGACGGCGGCCGTTCAGGAGTGCAAGAAGGCAGGCATCGCCTGCATCGTCGGCGGCTGTCCCCTCATGTACTGTGAGCCGGTGGATGCTGGCCATGAGTGGTTGAGGAAGGTGCTCGGCTGGTTTGGCCGGGTGCCACGGTGAGGCCGCGAACAGGGGGACGAGCCCAACGTGAGCCTCCACGTTCGCACGGACGTGTGACTATCCGGCGCGGGAGCATGTCGGATGGGCTCGGCGAAGACCGGTGCTACCATCCGCGGCCATGTGCACGCTTCGACTCTTCCTCCTGGCCGTCACCGCCTCGCTCCTGCTCGCTCCGCTGCCGCTCGCGGCCGAAGGCCGTCCCCTGAAGGTCGACGACCTCTTCTCCCTCAAGGACGTCGCCGACCCGCGCCTCAGCCCCGATGGCCGCCAGGTCGCCTACACGCTCACCACCCTGGACGCCAAGGAGGACGACTCCGACGACGGACATCTACCTCGTGTCGACGGACGGCGGCGAGCCTCTCCGCCTCACCTCCGGCAAGAAGTCCGAGACGAGCCCCCGCTTCAGCCCGAACGGCGAGTGGCTGGCCTTCCTCTCGGACCGCGACGGCAAGAAGACGCAGGTGTACCTGATGAGCCGGCGGGGCGGAGAGGCCGTCAAGCTCACCGACTTCAAGGCCGTCGTCTCGGACCTCGCGTGGTCGCCCGACTCCAAGCGGCTCGCTCTCGTCGTCGCCGACGTCGATCCCGACGCGCCGGACGAGGACGAGGACAAGACGTCGGAGGAGAAGAAGAAGACGCCGAAGCCCATCGTCCTGCGACGGCTGCAGTTCAAGCGCGACGAGCGAGGGCTACCTCCGGGACGTCCGCAAGCACGTCCACGTCTTCGACGTGGAGAAGAAGACGTCCGTCCAGGTGACCTCGGGGCCCTTCGACGACTCCGACCCTGCCTGGTCGCCCGACGGGCAGTCGATCGCCTTCGTCAGCAACCGCACGCTGCCCGACCCGGACCGATCGCAGAACACCGACGTCTTCGTGGTCGCGGCACGGGAGGGACAGGTCCCGCGCGCCGTCGCGACGGGCCCCGGGACGGACGGCTCTCCCGCCTTCAGCCCCGACGGGCAGTGGATCGCCTACGTGGCGGGGTGCGACCCGAAGGACCTCTGGTACGGCGCGAGCCACGTGGCGCTCGCCCCGGTGGCGGGCGGGGCGTCGCGGCCGCTCACCGCGGCGCTCGACCGCAACGTCACGAGCCCTCGCTTCACGCCCGACGGACGCGCGGTGCTCTTCCTCCTGGAGGACCGCGGCAACCGGCACCTCGCCCGGGTGCCGGTCGAAGGCGGGAGCGTCGAGCGCATCGTCGCAAGGCGAGCGCGACGTGCAGGCCTTCGACGTGGCCCCGGGCGGCGAGGTCGTGGTGCTCGAGACGTCGGTCCATCAGCCGCCGGAGATCTCCGCCGTCTCCGGGAGCGCCCTCCGCCGGCTGACCCACGCCAACGACGACTTCCTGAAGACGATCGCCCTCGGCCACGTCGAGAAGATCTCGGCCACGAGTCGCGACGGCACCGTCGTGGACGCCTTCCTGACCCTGCCTCCCGGGACGACGCCGGGGAAGCGCGTCCCCACGATCCTGCGGATCCACGGCGGGCCCGCCGACCAGAACTCGACCGCGTTCGAGCTCGAGTGGCAGGTGCTCGCCGCGCACGGCTACGCCGTCGTCGCCCCGAACCCGCGCGGCTCGACGGGCCGGGGAACCGCGTACAGCCGCGCGATCTGGGCCGACTGGGGGAACAAGGACTACGAGGACGTGATGGCGACCGTCGACCACGTCGTCAGGACGGGAGTCGCCGACCCCGATCGGCTCGGCGTCGGCGGCTGGAGCTACGGCGGCATCCTGACCGACTACGTCATCACGCAAGACGACTCGCTTCAAGGCGGCGGTCTCCGGCGCCAGCATCGTCAACTACCTCGCCGGCTACGGGACCGACCACTACCAGTACGAGTACGAGGTGGAGATCGGGCTGCCGTGGAAGGCGCGCGAGCTCTGGCTGAGCCTGTCGTCGCCGTTCTTCGACGTCGAGAAGGTGCAGACGCCGACCCTCTTCCTCTGCGGCGACAAGGACGCCAACGTGCCGCTCCTGAACTCGGAGCAGCTCTACCAGGCGCTCCGCCGCGTGGGACGCGTGGCGACCGAGCTCGTCGTGTACCCGGACCAGTGGCACTCGATCGAGACGCCCAGCTACCGGAAGGACCGCTGGGAGCGGTACCTCGCGTGGTACGACCGCTACCTGCGCCCGGGCGCCGTCGCGGGCGACCGCAAGCCCGAGGCCACGTCGCTCCTCGGCCAGCCGCTCTTCGCCCCCGAGGTGCCCGAGGAGACCCGCAAGAAGCTCGAGGAGAACCTGGCCAAGGCCACGGCCGACTTCGTGAAGGACCCCGACAGCGCGGACGCGGCGATCGCGGCTGGGCCGCCGTCACGCGTCCCTCGGCCAGTTCAGGGAGGCCATCGACGTCTACACGCGGGCCCTCGCCAGGCACCCGATGGACGCACGGCTCTACCGGCACCGCGGCCACCGCTACATCACCGTGCGCGAGCTGGACAAGGCGGTCGCGCGACCTGGCTCGCGCCGCCGAGCTCGTGTCGGGCCGCCCCGACGAGCCCGAGCCCGACTCCGACCCCGAGCGCCCGCCCTCGACCACGCTGCAGTTCTCGGTCTTCTACCACCTCGGCCTGGCCCACTACCTGAAGGGCGACTTCGCCGCGGCGGAGAAGGCCTACCGCCGCTGCCTGGAGAGGGCGCGCGGCAGCGACGATCGGCTCGTCTCGGCGACGGACTGGCTCTACATGACGCTGCGGCGACAGGGTCGCGCGGACGAAGCCGCGCGCCTCCTCGAGCCGATCCAGGCCGGGCTCGACGTCACGCAGGACCGCGCGTACCTCAACCGCCTGCTCCTCTACAAGGGCGTCTACGCGCCGGAGGACCTGCTGCGGGCCGGAGGCGACCCGCTGACGCGCGACACGTACGGATACGCCGTCGGCAACTGGCACCTGTACAACGGAAGGAAGGACGAGGCGCGCGCGGCGTTCGAGCGCGTGGCCGCGAGCCCGCAGTGGCCGGCCTTCGGCCACGTCGCCGCCGAGGCCGAGCTGGCGCGGATGAAGTAGCGGAAGGTCCCTCGGGATGACAAGCGACCGAGCATCCGGCGGCGGTGGTTGACAGATCCGGGCGGCGGGGGCTAGCGTCTCCCGCGGTCGTTCACGCCGGAGCCCGCCGCACTCATTCGAGAAGAGGAGCCGAAACATGCTGACCGTGAGCCTGATCCTGGCCGGGGCGCTCGCCGCCCAGGCGCCCGCCAAGACCCCGACCGCCGACGACTACGTCGGACGCTGGAACGTGAAGATCACCGACGCCGAGGACACCTTCGCGAGCGGCGGGTTCCAGATCGTGAAGAAGGACGGCGCGCTCTCGGGCGGCGTCGTCTGGCGCTGGGGCAGCTACCTGCCGGCGAAGTCCGTCGAGGTGAAGGACGGGACGCTGGTCGTACTCCGCGAGGAGACGCCGGGCAAGAGAGACACGTTCGAGGCCCGGCTCGACGGCGACACCCTGAAGGGCAAGGTCACCTATCCCGACGGCAAGGTCCACCACTTCGAGGGAAAGAAGGCTCCCCTGCTCCTGTCGAAGAAGGCGCCGGCCTGGGGCGCGCCCGTCACGCTCTTCGACGGCAAGACGCTCGCCGGCTGGAAGCTCCGCGACGCGAAGAAGAAGAACGGCTGGGCGGTGGTGAACGGCGAGCTGGCCGTGGTCGAGCCGAAGGACAACGCCGACCTCGTCAGCGAGCAGACGTTCCAGGACATGAAGCTCCACATCGAGTTCAACGTGGAGCCGAAGTCGAACAGCGGCGTCTACCTCCGCGGCCGGTACGAGGTCCAGATCCTCGACAACCCGGACGCGAAGATGGCCCTCGACGCCCACGGCTGCGGCGGCGTCTACAGCCGCATCGCCCCGAAGATGGACGCCACGAAGCCGGCGGGCGAGTGGCAGACCTACGACATCACGATGGTCGGCCGGCAGGTCACGGTCGTCCTGAACGGCAAGACGATCGTCCAGGGCGTCGTCGACGGCATCACCGGCGGCGCCCTCAACCCGTACGAGGGCGAGCCGGGCCCGCTGATGCTGCAGGGCGACCACGGCAAGGTCCGCTTCCGCAACATCGTCGTGACCCCCGGCCGATAGCCGAGGCCATCCGTCGGCCGCCGTCGCGAAGGAGGGTGCCTACCCTGCCTGGCGCCGGAACGGGTGCTCGAAGCTCAAGTACAGGAAGAGGGCGTTGTGGCCGCGGCTCGGCCCGAGGCCGATGGGCACGGAGAGGCCCGGCACGATCTGGAGCCCGCTGCGGAAGTTCCAGGCCCAGCGGATCCCGGGGTTCAGGAGGAAGCTGTCGCTGCGCTCCGTCGTCCCGGGCCCCACGACGACCCGGGCGCGCACGAAGACCGTCTCGAGCAGCACGTTGAAGCGGGGGTGGGCCAGCCAGACGACGCTCTGCCCGAGGTTCCACGCCGTGGTGGGCGCCTCCTCGCCGGCCCGGTCCCGGGCCGACGGGGCGTGGGTCACGCCCGCGTTCCAGTGGGTCGCGATCCGCCGGCCGATCATGACGCTCAGCGGCAGGCTCAGCTGCAGCGCCGCTCCTCCGGCCCCGAGGCCCCGCTCGTCCGATCCCGTCGGCAACAACACGCTCAGCCGTGGGGAGAAGGCCACCTGCGGGTCCTCGCCCATGCCCGCGACCTGGAGCCGGT
Organism: uncultured Acidobacteriota bacterium; assembly: GCA_963697835.1. Lineage (GTDB taxonomy): Bacteria > Acidobacteriota > Vicinamibacteria > Fen-336 > Fen-336 > DATBSL01. The sequence continues at coordinate 1,249,420 of CAVOPG010000008.1, forward strand.
AGTTGAGCGCGACGTCGCCCAGGCCCGTGGCCGTGCCCTCGGCCAGCGTGAGGCGCGACACGGGCACGGTGAAGCTCAGCTGGTGCCGCTGCCCGGGCACCGGCCACTCCTGGGTGAACGTGTAGAGCCAGTCGCCGCTGTCCGCACCCCGTAGAAACCCGCTGATGTGCTGGACGACGCCCGGCTCCTGGTTGTAGGCCTCCTCGACGAGGAAGCTGTTGTCGGAGATCCCGGGCTCGGAGGGCGGTGGCGACGGAGCCTGCGCCGGCGCCGCCGCGGGAAAGAGGAGGGCGGCGGCGACGCCGAGGGCGAGCCGCGTCCCTCGCGCCGGCCCCTCGCAACGGGTCACGGCCTGCCCTCCGGGCCCGCGATGTACGAGGTCGCTGATCCGCGTCATCTCCTCCTTCGCCGGCGGCGAGAACTATCCCGCGCCCGGGCCCCCCTGGTCAACGCGGACCTGGACGCGTGCCGCGGCCCCGCGGACACGGTACTCTGGTGCGACCTGCCGGCCGGCCACGGAGATCAGCAAATGAGCAAGGGACGGATGGAAGCGTTCAGCGACGGCGTCTTCGCCATCGTCATCACGATCATGGTCCTGGAGCTGAAGACCCCGCGCGACGCCGACCTCCAGTCCCTCCGCCCCCTCCTCCCCGTGTTCCTGAGCTACGTGCTGAGCTTCGTCCACCTCGCGATCTACTGGAGCAACCACCACCATCTGCTCCAGGCGGTGCGTCACGTCAACGGCCCGATCCTCTGGGCCAACCTCCACCTGCTCTTCTGGCTGACCCTCGTCCCCGTCGTCACGGCGTGGATGGGCGAGCACTTCGCCGCGCTGCCCGTCGCGGTGTACGGCGTCGTGCTGATCCTGGCCGCCGTCGCCTACTTCATCCTGACGAGGGCCCTCGTCGCCCGCCACGGGCGCGACTCCGCGATCGCCGCCGCCGTGGGCCGCGACGACAAGGGGAAGCTGTCGGTGGCCATCTACGCGGCGGCGATCCCGCTCGCCCTGTTCAAGCCCTGGCTGGCGTGCGCGCTCTACGTGGCGGTGGCCGTGATGTGGCTCGTGCCCGACCGGCGGATCGAGAAGATACTCGGCGAGCGCGAGCCCGCCTGAGAGCTCGAAACCGCCGCGACCGGTTGACGGTACGAGCGGCGCCGGCCTAGGATGGCGGAAACCAACCCATTGACGGCGGAGGACGAGGTGCAGCGTATTCTCGTCGTCGACGACGACCGGACGACCCTGCGGATGCTCCGCCTGCAGCTCGAGGCCGCCGGGTACGAGGTCGAGACCGCCCGCGACGGCGCGGCGGCGCTCGCCAAGCTGGCCCGCGCCCGCTTCGACCTGGTGCTGCTCGACGTCTGGATGCCGGGAATGGACGGCCTCGAGGTGCTCTCGCGGCTGCGCGGGGCGCCCTCGCGGCCGAGGGTGGTCGTGATGACGGCGGACGACGCCCCGCGAGACGCTGCTGCGGGCCGTGCGCGAGCACGCCTTCCGCTACGTCACGAAGCCGGTGGAGCCGGCCGAGCTCACCGCCGTCGTCGCGTCCGTGCTCGCCCGCAGCCGGACGTGCGCCCGATCGAGGTGGTCTCGGCGAAGCCCGACTGGGTCGAGCTGCTCGTGCCCTGCGACCGGGACGCCGCGACCCGCATCCAGGAGTTCCTGTCCCAGCTCGACAGCGACCTCCCCGAGGGGGTCCGGGCCGACGTCGGGCAGGCCTTCCGCGAGCTGCTGATGAACGCGATCGAGTGGGGCGGCCGCCTCGACCCGCGGCAGACCGTCCGCATCGCGTACCTGCGCGCGCGCCGCATGCTGCTCTACCGGATCGCCGACCCGGGCCAGGGCTTCAGCTTCCGCGACCTGACCCACGCCGCGGTCAACAACCCCCCGGACGACCCCATCGAGCACACCGCGGTGCGGGAGGAGAAGGGCCTCCGCCCCGGCGGCTTCGGCCTGCTCATGACGCGCCAGGTCGTGGACGAGCTGCTCTACAACGAGGCTCACAACGAGGTCGTGTTCGTGAAGTACCTCGACTGAGGCCCGGTCAGCGCCGCCGCCGCTTCGCCGGGGACCGGGACGCCGCGGCCCGCGCCGGCCGCCGGACCGCGGCGGCCAGGGACGCGAGAAGCGCCTCGATCTCCTTCTCCACCTTCAGGAGCGCGCCGTCCGCCCCCTCCAGGCTGCCCGTCTCGCCCATCTTCTGCAGCCGCAGGGCCGCCTCGGTCGCGGGCGGGGCGGCGAAGTTCGACACCGCGCCCTTGAGGGCGTGGGCGGCGGCCCGCAGCTCGGCCGCGTCGCTCTCCCGGACGGCCTTCCGGATGCGCGCGACCTGCTTCGGCGCGTCCGCCCTGAAGATCCGCACGAGCTCGGCCAGCGCCTTCCGGTCGCCACCGACGCGCTCGAGCAGCCGCGCGAGGTCGAGGACGCCGGATCTCGAGGGTGCCCCGGAAGGGCGGTCGGCGGCGGCTCCGGTCGCGGCGGAGCCGAGAACGCCGTCGATCGCGGCGGCGAGCTCGCGGGGCTGCAGGGGCTTCGCGAGGTACGCGTCCATCCCCGCCGCGAGGCAACGCTCGGCGTCGCCCTTCATCGCGTGGGCGGTGAGGGCCACGATCGGGAGGTGGCCGCCTTTCGTGCGCTCCCGCTCGCGGATCGCGGCCGTCGTCTCGAGGCCGTCCAGCTCGGGCATCTGCACGTCCATCAGCACGACGTCGAAGGCTTCCTTCTCGAGGAGGGCCAGGGCCTCGCGCCCGTTCGCGGCGACCCTCGCCTCGTGGCCCGCCCGCTCGAGCATGCCCACCGCCACCTGCTGGTTGACCGCGTTGTCCTCGGCGACGAGCACGCAGAGGCGCCGCCCGTCCTTCGGGGGCCGCGGCTTACTCGGCCGTGGCCGCTCCTTGCCTCCCGTCGTCCGGGAGGCGAAGACGCCCACGATCGTGTCCATGAGGTCGGACTGCTTGACGGGCTTGGTGAGGTACGCGGAGATCCCGAGCTCGAAGCAGCGGGCCCGGTCGCCGGGTCGCGCGCCCGAGCTCAGCATCATGATCGAGGCCCCGGTGAGGCGGGGGCTCTGCTGGATCTTCGCCGCCAGGTCGAAGCCGTCCATCACCGGCATGCTCGCGTCGAGGAGGACCAGGGGATAGGGCCGCTTCGCCCGCTCCGCCGCCTCCAGCTCCTCGAGGGCGGCCCGGGCGCTCGCCACCGCCGTCGGCTGCATGCGCCACTGGAGGAGGACCTCCTCCAGGATCCGGCGGTTCGTGGCGTTGTCGTCCACCACGAGCACGCGCAGCCCGCGCAGCTGCGCCGGGAGCCGGGCGGCGGTGCGGTCGCGCGCGGGCGCCGCTCCGAACCGGGCGGAGAAGCGGAAACGGGAGCCGCGCCCCGGCTCGCTGTCGACGGAGATGCGGCCGCCCATCAGCCCCACGAGCTGGGCGGAGATGGAGAGGCCGAGGCCCGTGCCCCCGTACTCGCGGGTGGTCGAGCCGTCGGCCTGGGCGAAGGCCTCGAAGATCAGCCGCTGCTTGTCGCGGGGGATGCCGATTCCGGTGTCGGCCACCAGGAAGCCGAGGACGACCGCTCCCGCCTCCTCCGACTCCTTCTCGACCTGCACCACCACCTCGCCGCGGTCCGTGAACTTGATGGCGTTGCCCACCAGGTTGACGAGGACCTGGCGCAGGCGGGGCGCGTCGCCCACGAGGCGTTCGGGCACCTCGGGCGCGATGCGCCCGGCGAGCTCGAGGCCCTTCTGGTGCGCCCGCAGCCCCAGCGTGCGCAGGGTGTCCCCGAGCGTCTCGCGCGGGTCGAACTCGGCCGGGACGAGCTCGAGCCGCCCGGCCTCGATCTTCGAGAAGTCGAGCACGTCGTTGATGAGGCCCAGGAGCGACTCCGCCGAGTCCTTGAGGGTGACCAGGTACTCTCGCTGCTCGGGGCTGAGGGACGTGTCGAGCAGCAGCTCGGTCATCCCGATGACGGCGTTCATCGGGGTCCGGATCTCGTGGCTCATGTTGGCGAGGAAGTCGCCCTTCGCTCGGCTCGCCGCGACCGCGGCCTCCCGCGCGAGCTTCAGCTCCTCCGCCACCCGCCTCTGCTCGGTGACGTCGCGCGCCACCGCGTAGATGAGGCCCTCCCCGGGCACCGGCGTCGATTTCCAGGAGAGCCAGCGAAAGGAGCCGTCCTTGCAGACGTAGCGGTTCTCGAAGAGAGACGCGCCCTCGCCCCCCGCGAGGGCTCCCGCCTCGGCCGTGGTGGCGTTGCGGTCGTCCGGGTGCACGAACTCGACGTAGGGCCGCGACAGGAGCTCCGCCGTCGTGTAGCCGAGCGTCTTCTCCCAGGCCGGGTTCAGCCGGCGGAACGTGCCGTCGACGCCGGCGATGCACAGCATGTCGGACGACGTCTCGAAGAGCGTCGCGAGCTCCGCCTCGGCGCGCTTGCGCTCCACGAACTGGCCGATCTGGCTCCCGATCGTGGCCAGCATCTCGAGGAGCTCCTCGTCCGGACGGGTGATCTCCCGGCTGAAGAACTCGAGGACGCCGATCACGTCGTCCCCGAGCAGGACCGGGAAGCCGAGCGCGCCGTGGAGGCCTTCGCGGATGGCGACAGGCGCGCGAGGGAAGTTGTCGTCGTCGACCACGTCCGGGAAGAAGACCGCCTCGCGGCTCGGCCCAGACCCGCCCGGGGAGGCCGACCCCCGGGGCGAACGTCGATCGCCGGCTCACCGCCTCGAACTCCGGGAAGGCGACCCCGGGAACACTCCACGTCTCCACGCACCGCAGCACGCCGAGGGCGGCGTCGACCTGCCAGAGACCCGCGTGGTCCCACCCCAGCGCCTCGCAGATCGCCTGGAGGATCCGGCTCGCCGCCTCCCCGAGCGAGGACGACTCGGCGAGAGCGCGCGCGACGGTGTACTGCGCGTGCAGCCGGCGGACCGCCTCGTTCTCGGGCAGGGCCTTCATGCGGGACAGGGGCGTATGACGGGTATGCTAGCACCGGCCGCGGCGCGGACGGTGCGGGGCTCGCCCACCGCCGAGCGCGGGCCGGCCTATACTCGGGCGGTGAGCTTTCGCGCCTGCCGCGTGTTCGAGGAGGAGGGCCGGGTGGTCCCCCGCCTCGGCGACGATGGAGCCGGACGAGCTCTCGCCGGGCGACGTCCTCGTGAGCACCCGCTGGTCGGGCATCAACTACAAGGACGCGCTGGCCGTCACCGGTCGCGGGAAGATCCTGAAGCGCTTCCCGCTCAACGCCGGGATCGACGTGGCCGGGATCGTCGAGTCGTCGGATGACGCGCGCTTTCGTCCCGGCGACGAGGTTCTCGTCAACGGCATGGGCCTCGGCGAGAGCCACGACGGCGGCTTCGCCGAGCTCGTGCGAGTGCCGGGCGACTGGGTCGTCCCGCTCCCCGCCGGCCTCACCCTCCGCGAGTCGATGATCCTCGGCACGGCGGGTTTCACCGCCGGCCTCGCCGTCGCGCGCATGGAGCTGAACGGCCAGGCTCCGGAGAAGGGGCCCATCGTGGTGACCGGGGCGAGCGGCGGGGTCGGCTCGGCCGCGGTGTCGATGCTGGCACGCCGCGGCTACCGCGTGGTCGCGTGCTCGGGCCGACCCGAGCACGCCGAATACCTGCGCGGCCTCGGGGCGGCCGAGGTCAAGGCGCCGGCCGAGCTCGATCTCGGCTCCCGGCCCCTCGGGCCGGCGCGGTTCGGCGGCGTGATCGACAACGTCGGTGGCGACCTCCTGGCCGGGCTCGTCCGCCACGTCGGCCTGTGGGGACAGGTGGCGTGCATCGGGATGGCGTCGAGCCCCGATCTCGCGACGAGCCTCTTCCCGCTCATCCTGCGCGGGGTGAGCCTGCTCGGGGTCAGCTCCGGAAACTGCCCGATGCCGCTGCGCCGCGAGGTCTGGACGCGCCTGGGCGCCGACCTGAAGCCTGCGCAGATCGGCGCGATCGCGTCGCGGGAGGTCCCGCTCGACGCCGTGATCGACACGGCGTCCCTCCTGATGGAGCGGCGCGCGCTCGGCCGGATCCTGGTGGAATGCCGTTCGCCGTCTCGGTGAATCTTCTCGAGGAGCAATCGAATGTCCCAGTTCGACGGTCGTGGGTCGGCGTGGGCTCTGGGCCTGGCCGTGACGCTGGCCGCGGGTGACGCGATGGCGGATCGGGTCCGGACGAAGAACGGCCCGGTCGAAGGGCTGATCGAGTCCGACGTGCGCGTCTTCCGCGGCATCCCGTACGCGAGCACCTCCCGTGGGCGACCTCCGGTGGAGGGAGCCGCAGCCCGCCCCGGACTGGAAGGGCGTGCGGAAGGCCGCCGAGTTCGGCCCGCGATGCGTGCAGGGGCCGATCTTCGACGACATGGTCTTCCGCGACCAGGCGAGCGAGGACTGCCTGTACCTCAACGTCTGGACGCCGGCCCGCGCGGCAGCCGAGAGGCTGCCGGTCATGGTCTGGATCTACGGCGGCGGCTTCCAGGCCGGCTCCGCATCGGAGCCGCGCCAGGACGGCGGGCGCCTCGCCCGCGAAGGGCGTCGTCGTCGTCAGCTTCAACTACCGCCTCGGCGTCTTCGGCTTCTTCGCCCATCCGGCCCTCACGAAGGAGTCGGCCTCACGGCGCATCGGGCAACTACGGCCTCATGGACCAGGTGGCGGCGCTGCGGTGGGTCCGGGAGAACATCGCGGCCTTCGGCGGCGACCCCGGCAACGTGACGATCTTCGGGGAGTCCGCGGGCTCCTTCGCGGTGAGCGCCCTCATGGCCTCGCCGCCCGCGCGAGGCCTCTTCCACCGCGCGATCGGCGAGAGCGGGGCCTACCTGGGCCGCGGCGCGCTGGAGCCGAAGTCACTCGCCGAAAGCGAGGAAGGGGGCTCGAAGTTCGCGGCGTCGATCGGGGCGGACTCGCTGTCGGCCCTGCGGGCGAAGCCCGCCGATGCGATCCTGCAGGCCGCGCTGAAGGTCCAGCCGTGGTTCGCGCCCACGATCGACGGCTACGTCATGCCGAAGGCCGCCGACCACGTCTACGCGGCCGGTGAGCAGGCCCGTGTGCCGCTGCTCGCGGGCTGGAACGCCGACGAGGTGCGCGCCGGCGTCGTGCTCGCCAAGGAGAAGCCGACGGCGAAGAGCTTCACCGAGAAGACCCGCGCCCGGTTCGGCCCCGCGGCCGACGCGGTCCTGAAGGCCTACCCGGCCGGCTCCGACGACGAGGCCCTGGAATCGGCCGCGGCCCTGGCCGGCGACACGTTCCTCGGCTACGCCACCTGGAAGTGGATCGAGGTGCACGGGAAGACGGGCGGCTCGCCGGTCTACCGCTACTCGTTCGACCGGAAGATCCCGGTGGCCCCGGGCACGAAGGTGGACGGCGTGCCGGCGACGGCCGCCGACGTCGGGGCCCGCCACGCCGGCGAGATCGAGTACGTCTTCGGGGCGCTGGACACGGTCGCCGAGCGTGACGTGGGAGCCGGCGGACCGCCAGCTCTCGGACCTGATGATGACGTACTGGTCGAACTTCGCGCGCACGGGCGACCCGAACGGCCCCGGCCTGCCGCAGTGGCCACGGAACTCAGGGCAGGACGGCTTCCAAATCATGCACCTCGACGCGACCTGCCGGTCCGCGCCGGACGCCCTGCGGGCGAGGTACGAGGGACTCGACGCCGTGCTGGCCGCCCCGCGTTGAGACGCTCCGCGGACGGCTGGCGTCGCCGGCGTTCAACGTCTTGAACGCAGGGTGACAACTCTTGACGACCGTTTGCGCGTTCTGGCGAGGTCGTCGAACGCCTGTCATGCCATACTCCTCGAACCGTCGAGCCCGCGCTGACGCGCGGCTCAGGAGGGTGGGAGTGAAGAAGGTCACGGGAGTCGCCCTTGTCGCGTCGGCCATGATCGTCGCCGGCAGCGCGCGGCCGTCCGGCGCGCAGGACTTCGGTCCCTCCGAAGGCCCGGCCTCGGCGAAGGCGTTCGACACGAAGCCGCTCTCCTGGGACGGCCCCCGCGACGACGGGCGCCGGACCATGGGCGCCTTCCCGAAGAACCTCGGCCGCAACTTCGTCGGGGTCTTCTCGGGCCGCAACCTGGTCCCGTTCGCCGTCGGCGCCGCTTTCACCACCACGGCTTCGGCCTTCGACTATCGCACGCAGCACCTGCTCCAGGGGACTTGCCAGTCCTGCGGGTCGACGGGAGCGACCGTCGGCGGGGGCGCCATGGTGCCGCTCGTGGGGGCGCTCTTCGTGGCCGGCCGCTTCGCGCCGCAGGGGCGATTTCGCGCCGCGACGTACGACTTCGCCCAGGCGATGATCGTGACCGGCGCCTACACGGGCCTGCTCAAGTACGGGGTGAAGCGCGAGCGGCCCGACGGCAGCGACAGCCTCTCCTTCCCTTCGGGCCACACCTCGACCGCCTTCAGCCTCGCCGCCGTCGCGAACCACCACTACGGCTGGAAGGTCGGCGTGCCCGCGTACGTCCTGGCCTCTGGCATCGGCCTCTCGCGCATCGAGTCGAACCGCCACCACCTGAGCGACGTGCTGGCGGGGGCGACCCTCGGCTTCATCGTCGGGCGCACGGTGACGCGGCTCGACGGGGATCAGCCCGCGAAGAAGAGCGTCTTCAGCGTGGGCCCCGCCACCGACCCCCACGGCCAGGGCGTCGGCGTGGGCTTCTCCGCGAGCTGGTAGCCGCTCGGTCCCGCCCGCTTCAGCGGCGGTCGGCCGTGCCCGGCGTTGCCTCCTCCATGGGGGGGCCTCCGCCGACCGGCCCGGATCATATGCTCCGCGGCGCTCCGTAGCGGATCACCTTGACCCGCTCCAGCGTCACGAGGCCGCTCCCCATCATCGGCTCGATCGCGTCGAGGAGAGCCCTCACTTTCTCCTCGGCGTCCACGATCTCCACGATCATGGGCAGGTCCGCGGAGAGGCGGAGGATCTTCGCCGTGTGCAGGTGGCTGTTCCTCCCGAAGCCCATCGGGCCCCGCAGCACGGTGGCGCCGGCCAGGTGCATCTCGCGGGCCTTCAGGACGACGGCCTCGTAAAGGGGCAGGCCTCCCGGCGCGCGGTCGGCCTCGCCGAGGAAGATGCGCGCGAGCACGGCGTCGGTCGGGACCTGCATGAGGCCTCCCTCTAGCGGTTCAGCCAGGCGCCGAGCGCGGCCCCGAGCCAGACTCCCACGAGGCACAGCACGATCGACAGGGCGACGTTGCCCGCTGCCCGCAGCCACTCGCCGTCCTGCGCGAGGCTCATCGTCTGCAGGCTGAAGGACGAGAACGTCGTGAACCCGCCGAGGACGCCGGGCATCCAGAACTGGCGCGCGACGGGGCTCACGAGCAGCCGCCCGTCGGGCCCCGTGACGGTCGCCACGAGGCCGATCGCGAGCGATCCGGTCACGTTGACGACGAGCGTGCCCCAGGGGAAAGTCTCGCCGAACGATCGGGCCACGACCCCGGACAGGCCGTAGCGCGCGATGCCGCCGAGGGCGGAGCCGACCGCGACCGCGGCGAAGATCAGGGTCTCGGTTCGCACGATCAGCCGGTCACCCCGGGAGACCCGGGCGTGCCGGGGCCCGAGTGAGCCGCCGCGAGCTCGGCCTTCACGAGGTCCACGAGCGAGCCTGGGAAGAGGCACAGCCGCACCGTGCGCAGGCTCGTGTCCTTGTGCGCGGCGAAGAAGCCGCGCACGGCGCGCACGTAGGCGCGGGCGCACACCTCGAGGGGCACCGCGAAGATGCCGCTGCTCACCGCGGGGAACGAGACCGAGGCCCAGCCTCGCTCGTGGGCGCGGCGGAAGGCGGCCCCGAGGGCCTGGACGAGGCGGTCCTCCTCCTGCCCCACGCCCATGTGAGGCCCGACCGCGTGGATGACGCCCTGGAACGGAAGCCGTCCCGCCGTCGTCACCACCGCGTCGCCCACGTCGATCGGCCCGCACTCCGCGACGATGCGGTCGCCCTCTTCCTCGAGGCCGGGCCCGGCGGCACGGGCGATGGCGGCCGCGACCCCGCCGCCGTGGGCCAGGCGGCCGTTCGCGGCGTTGACGATGGCGTCCACCGGCTCGGACAGCAGGTCGCCGACCACCACCTCGAAGGCCCGGCCGCCCGGGTACGCCTCGCGCGCGATCACCGGGGCCGTCATGGGATCAGCAGGACCTTGCCCGCCGTCTGCCGCCCCTCGAGGGCGCGGTGCGCGTCGGCCGCCTCCGCCAGCGGGTACGTCCGGTCGATCCGCACCCGGAGCCGTCCGGCCGCCGCGTCCCCGAGCACGTCCGCCGCTCGAGCCTCGAGGCTCGCCCGGTCGGCGATGTAGTGGACGAGGTTCGGGCGGGTCAGGAAGAGCGAGCCCTTGCGGGAGAGAGAGAGCGGGTCGATCGGCGGCACCGGACCGCTCGCGTTGCCGAAGAAGACCACCATGCCGCGGGGCACCAGGCAGTCGAGGCTCTTCTCGGCGGTCGCCTTCCCCACCGAGTCGTAGACGACGTCGACTCCGCGCCCCTCCGTGAGACGCTTCACCGCATCGAGGAAGTCCTCCTGCGTGTACAGGATCACCTCGTCGGCCCCCGCCTCGCGGGCGAGCGCGCGCCTTCGCCTCGGTGCCGACCGTACCGATGACGCGTGCTCCGCGCCGCTTCGCCATCTGCACGAGGAGAAGCCCCACCCCCCCCGCCGCCGCGTGGACGAGGCAGGTGTGGCCCTTCGCGAGCGGGTAGGTGCTGGAGCAGAGGTAGTGGGCGGTCAGGCCCTGCAGCATGAGCGCCGCGGCGGTGTCCGTGCCGAGGCCGGGAGGGATGGCGACCGCGCGGTCCGCGGAAAGGACCACGCGCTCGGCGTACGAGCCGGGGATGCCCGTCCAGGCGACGCGGTCCCCCTCCCGGAACGCCGTGACGCCCGGCCCGAGCCCCGCCACGACGCCCGCGCCCTCCTGGCCCGGGACGAACGGGAGCGGGTTCGGGTAGAGGCCGGTGCGGTGGTAGACGTCGATGAAGTTGAGGCCCGACAGCACCCACGCGCACGGCGATCTGCCCGGGACCCGGCGACGGCTCGGGTACTTCGACGAGACGCAGCACCTCGGGCCCGCCGAAAGCGTCGATTCGAATGACCCTCATGGAATGCCCCCGCCCTGGAGCCCGTATAGCGTACGACGAGTCGTGCTACGCTCGCGAGGGTGAGGGCGGCGTGAGGAAGCTGAGGCGGCGGGAGAAGGGGCTGGTGGGACTCCTGGCCGTGGCCGCCGTCCTGCTTTCCGGTTGGGCGCTGCGCCACTCGGACGCTCCCGCGGTCCTCGGCCGGACCCGCTCCGAGCCGCCCCTGCCGCCGGTACCCCGGATCGACCTCGCGCGCGTCGACGCTCCGCGCGCGGCGAGCGGGGCCGGCCGCCGCGATCTCTTCGCGTTCGGGCCCGCCTCCGAGCCCGAGGAGGAGCCGGCGCCGCCCGTCGCCGTCGCGACACCGCCCGCCGGAGCCGCCGAGGCAGGAGGGGGTTCGCCCGGGGACGCCGTCGCGGGCCCGGTGACGCCGAGCCTTCCCCCGCTCAACCTGAAGTACATCGGCTCGGTGGAGAACAAGGCGGGGGTGAAGGTGGCCGTCCTGCTCACCGACCGGAAAGAGGTCCTCACCGGCCAGGCGGGGCAGGTCGTGGCGAACCGCTACCGGATCGCCCGCATCGGCCTCGAGTCGGTCGACCTCGAGGACGTCGGCTCCGGCCAGTCCCGCCGCATCCCGTTGAGGGGCAACTGAGCGAGCGTGCTGCGCCGCATCCTCGACGACGCGCGGAAGGAGCTGCTCCGGGACGTGCGCCGGCAGCTCGGCGAGCTCCGGGTGGCTCTCGTCCGGGCCGGGGCGCCTGAAGACGAGCAGAAGGCCCTCGGGCGCTCCATCACCCAGCTCGACGACCTGTTGCTGCTGGTGGTGGTGGGCGAGTTCAACGCCGGCAAGAGCGCGGTGATCAACGCCCTGCTCGGAGAGCAGGTCCTCGAGGAAGGGGTGACGCCGACCACCTCGAGGATCGAGCTCCTCCGGCACGGCCCCGAGCGCACGCGCACGCCGTCCGGGGGCGGCTACGAGGAGATCACGCTCCCCGTCGGCATCCTCCGCGAGATGAGCGTCGTCGACACGCCGGGGACGAACGCCGTCGTCCGCGGCCACGAGGCGCTCACCCGGGACTTCGTGCCGCGATCCGACCTCGTGCTCTTCGTCACCTCCGCCGACCGGCCCTTCACCGAGAGCGAGCGCTCGTTCCTGGAGGCGATCCGGGACTGGGGCAAGAAGGTGGTGGTGGCCGTCAACAAGACGGACATCCTGGACGGGCCCGCCGACGTGGACAAGGTGGTCGAGTTCGTCAAGGACAAGCTGCGCGAGCTGCTCGACCTGCGGCCGGAGGTGTTCGCGGTGTCGGCCCGCCGGGCGCAGAAGGCCAAGGCCGCGGGCGTCCCGCCCGACCCGCGCACGAGCGGCTTCGGCGCGCTCGAGGCGTACCTGACGCGGACGCTGGACGACGCCTCTCGCCTGCGGCTCAAGCTGCTGAGCCCCGTCGGGGTGGCCTTGCGCGTCCTCGACGGCGTCGAAGCGTCGGCGAAGGAGCAGCTCGGCGTCGTCGAGGCGGACGAGGCCGCCCTGCGCGAGATCGACAGCCAGCTCGTCCTCCATCTCCAGGAGCAGTCGCGGGAGTTCCGCCTGCGCCTGGCCGAGGTCGAGAAGCCCTTCGTCGAAGCGGAGAAGCGGGGGGCTTCGTTCCTGGACGAGACACTCCGAGCCTCCGAGGTCCTCGCCCTCGCGAGCCGGCCGGGGATCGCCGCCGCTTTCCAGCGGGAGGTGTTCGCCGGGCTCCCGGCGGCGATCGACAAGCGGGTGGAGGACGTCGTGGACGCGGTCGTGAGCGGTGAAGCCCGGTTGTGGCCGGTGGTCGTGGAGCGCCTGAAGCGCCGACAGGCCGTGCACGGGGCGCGCATGGGCCCGGACGTGAGGGTGCCTCCGGTGAACCGGGCTCGCCCCCTCGAAGCTCTCGGGCGCGAGTGTCGTCGCGTCGTCGATGGCTACGACGCCGAAAGGGAGGGACGGCGCCTCGCCGGCGCCGCGCGGTGGGCGGCCGCGGCCACCCTGCTCCTTCCGGTGGTCGGCGTGGTCGCGGCCGTGGTCCTGGTCGCGCGCACACAGAGCGTCGGCGGCACGGTCGCCGGCGTCGTTCTCGCCGCGGGACTGATGGCGGTGGGGCTGCTGCCGCTCCCCGCCCGGCGGCGCCGGGAGATGGCACGACTCGAGGAGTCGGTGGCCGGCCTGCGTCAGGGGCTGACCACGGCGCTGCGGGCCGGCTTCGAGCGCGAGCTGCACGCCGGCCAGAAGCGCGTCCAGGACGCGGTCGCGGCGTTCGGCCAGCTCACGCGGTCGGAGGGGGCGCGGCTGCGCGCCCTGTCGGAAGAGCTGGGGACGAGCCGCCGGGGCCTCTCGGCCCTGCGGTCCCGCATCGAGGCGATGCGGTGAACGCCCACCCGCTCAGGAGGCGGCGATCTCGATCGTGCCCTCCAGGTACTTGGCGCAGCGGCCGGCGATCGACACCCGCTCGCCCCGGTCCTCGCACCACAGCTCGCCGCCCCGGGCCGAGACCTGGCGGGCGAAGAGGCGTCTTCTTCCCGAGGCGCTTCGACCAGTAGGGGACGAGCGTGCAGTGGGCCGAGCCGGTGACCGGGTCTTCGGGGATGCCCACCGCCGGCGCGAAGAAGCGCGAGACGAAGTCGCAGTCGCGGCCGGGCGCGGTGGCGATCACCGCCATGCGGTCGAGGGCGGCCACCTTCGCCATGTCCGGCTTCAGCGACCGCACCTCGTCCTCGGTCTCGAAGACGGCCAGGTAGTCGCGCGCGGCGAGCGCATCGCGGGGCCGCGCGCCGAGGGCGCCGGCCAGGGCCGCCATCGAGCCGTCCGCCGGCTCCGGCGGCCGCGACGGGAAGTCGAGGGCGAGCCGTCTCGCCGTCGTCGCTCACCCGCAGGAGCCCGCTCTGCGAGCGGAAGTGGACCTCCGTGCGGCCCTTCTCGACCTCGTTGAAGACCACCCAGGCGGCCGCCAGCGTCGCGTGGCCGCAGAGGTCGACCTCGTCGGTGGGCGTCATCCAGCGGATCTGGAAGTAGCCCTTCTCGCCGACGAAGAAGGCCGTCTCCGAGAGGTTGTTCTCGGTGGCGATCGACTGGAGCGTGGCGTCGGGCAGCCAGCGCGTCGAGCGGCACGACCGCGGCGGGGTTGCCGGCGAAGACGTGGCTGGCGAAGGCATCGACCTGGAAGAGGCGCAGCTTCATCGGGGTAGTATCCCGCCGAACCGTTCGAGGGGAAAATGCGGCATGCCTGAGATCCAGCCCTCCCCCGCCGCGGCCGAGGCCGGGGACCTCTTCGCCCGCTTCGTCGAGCTGATCGCACGCCTGCGCGCCCCGGGCGGCTGCCCCTGGGACCGCGAGCAGACCCACGAGAGCGTCAAGCCGATGACGATCGAGGAGGCCTACGAGGTCGCCCACGCCATCGACGAGAAGGACGACGAGGAGCTCCTCGGCGAGCTCGGCGACCTGCTGCTCCAGGTCGTCTTCCACGCGAACATCGCCGAGGAGCGCGGGGCCTTCCGGCTGCGTCAGATCATCGAGCGCGTGTCCGACAAGATGGTGCGCCGCCACCCGCACGTGTTCGGCGACGACGTCGGCCTCGACCTCGGGCGAGGTGCTGCGCAGCTGGGAGGCCATCAAGGCGCAGGAGCGCGAGGCGAAGGGCAAGGACGACGCGTCGATGCTCGACAGCGTCCACAAGGGCCTGCCCGCGGTGATGGAGGCCTTCCAGATGACGACCAAGGTCTCCCGCGTCGGCTTCGACTGGAAGGAGGCCGACGGCGCCCTCGTGAAGCTGGACGAGGAGGTCCTCGAGCTGCGCGAGGCCATCCGGGCCAAGACCGACCACCGGGCGATCGCCGAGGAGGTCGGCGACCTCCTCTTCGTGGCCGTGAACGTGGCGCGCCTCACCGGCGTCGACCCCGAGAGCGCGCTCAAGGCCGCGAACCGCAAGTTCCGCCGGCGCTTCCGCCACATCGAGGAGCGCCTGCGCGCCGACGGCCGCAAGCCCGCCGACTCGACTCTCGAGGAGATGGACCGCCTCTGGGACGAGGCGAAGCGCCGGGAGCGTGGCGGCGACCCCCCGCGCGGGTGAGACGGACGGGCGCCTTCAGCCGCCTGCCCGCCTCCGGTCGAGCGCTACTTCGTCGCCGGCTCGTAGCCCAGCTCGGGCCGGGCCTTGAGGATCTCGGTGACCGTGTAGCGGACGGCCGACGACGTCGAGTGGCGCAGCTCGTCGGCCAGGGGCTTGCCGAGCGCCTCGTCGACCACGGTGGCGAGCGCGGGGACAGGCGGCTCGAAATCGGCCCACGTCCAGCGGGGTTGCGACAGGTAGAAGGCCGGTCCCTCGCCGCCGTTGACGAGCTGGAACCACGAGGCGGTGCGCGGGAACTGCGCCTTCGCCGCTATCTCCGTCGTCTGCTTCACGCCCGCTTCGAACCGGCTGACCCCTTCAGGCTCGACGTAGTAGTAGGTGCCGGAGTAGTACGCGGGCGCTCCCTTGTCGGCCGAGGTCACGCGGCTGAGCTCGGGCGAACGCGAGCCCCCACGCGCCAACGAGCGCGAGGGTCACAGCGGACGTCAGCGTCTTGCGCACGGACACCTCCTCCCCGATGTCCCGGAATG
Source organism: uncultured Acidobacteriota bacterium (assembly GCA_963697835.1). Classification (GTDB taxonomy): domain Bacteria; phylum Acidobacteriota; class Vicinamibacteria; order Fen-336; family Fen-336; genus DATBSL01. The sequence continues at coordinate 1,265,081 of CAVOPG010000008.1, forward strand.
GTCCGGGCGGCGCCGGGGGGCCGGACGCCCTTTCTCCTTCAATCAGGCTGCTGGGTGGACAAGCGGCCGGGAGACTAGACCGTTTGGATGAAAGATGGCCCGCTGCGCGACGGACGAGGAGGTCGCTCAGCCGCCAGGTTCCGCCGTCGCGCCGCTCGCCGGCGGTTCGGGGAGGGTGAAGCAGAACGTCGTGCCCCGGGCTCCCGCTCCGGATTCCACCCAGACGCGACCGCCGTGCAGCGCGACGATGCGCCTGACGAGGGCGAGCCCGACGCCCGTACCTTCGCTGGCCGGGTCCAGCTTCTCGAAGAGCCCGAACACCTTGTCCCGGAAGGCGGGGTCGATGCCGACGCCGTTGTCCCTCACGAAGAAGACCCGCTCGCCGTCATCGGACCGCATTCCGATCTCCACGCGGGGGTGCGCCTCGTCCCCCATGAACTTCACTGCGTTGTCGAGGAGGTTCTGGAGGACCTCGCGCAGGCGTTCGTGGTCGCCCCACACGGAGGGAAGCCCCTCCTCGATCTTCACCTCGACGCCGTGCTCGGCGATCCTCCCGGCGACCAGCTCCTGCGCCTCGCGGGCCAGCGAGCCGAACGGGACGGCCTGGGGCGAGTTGACCACGCGCCCGATGCGGGAGAGCTCCAGCAGCTCGTTCAGCAGCCGCTGCATCTTCGACACCGCGTCGGAGATGCGGGTGATGTCCGCCTTCAGCCGCTCGACGTTGCCCTCGACCGCGTCCCTCTCCACGAAGGTGAGGAAGCCCCGGATGGTGATCAGGGGACTCTTGAGGTCGTGCGAGACCGTGTAGGTGAACCGCTCGAGCTCGGCGTTCTTCGCCTCGAGCTCGCGGATGAGGGCCTCGCGCTCGGCCTCGGCCTGCTTGCGCTCGGTGATGTCCTGCACGGCGCCGTAGATGCCGACGAGCATGTTCCGGGCGGGGTCCCACACCGGGTGGCCGTAGACGCGCACCCAGCGCAGGGCGCCGCTCTTCATGATCGTGCGCACCTCGGTGACCACCGGCCGGTTCGCCCGCAGGGCGTCCATGTCCCGCGCGTCCTGCTCGAGGTCGTCGGGATGGAGGGCCGCCAGCCAGCCCCCGCGTGCCATGTACTCCTCGTACGTGTAGCCGGTGATCTTCTCGAAGGCCCCCGCCACCCAGTTCAGGAAGAGCTTCCCTTCCCCGTCCAGCTTCGTGGAGAAGGTGTAGTCGGACATCACCTCCGAGATGAGCCGATAGCGATCCTCGCTCGCCGCCTGCGCTGGTCCGGCCCCTCCGTCGGTGTCCCGCATGGTCGCTCGGGTGATCCGAGGAGATTCTACGCGCCCTGCGCTCACCGGGGGTGAGAGGCGGCCCTGCGGCTAGCCCGGGGCAGGCAACGTGCGCATCAACCAGCCGCGGAGGTCTCCCACCTCCTCTCCGCACACGCTGTGCGGCATCGGGTAGGCGTGCCACTCGACGTCGTGACCGCGCGAGCGCAGCCGGTCTCGCGAGCCTTCGCCGAGGGCCATGGGCAGGATGGGGTCGAAGGTCCCGTGGGCCATGAAGACGGACGCGGCGGCGTTCGCCGGGTGCGCCTCTCGCTCGAGCGTCGCGGCGAGCGGCAGGTACGTCGAGAGGGCCACGATCCCCGCCAGCCGTTCCGGCCAACGGAGAGCGGCGAAGAGCGCCATCGCCCCGCCCTGCGAGAAGCCGGCGACGACGATCCGCCCGGCGGCGATCCCCCGCTCGCGCTCCCGGCGGACGAGGGCGAAAACGGCCTCCGCGGACTCGCGGATGCCAGCCTCGTCCTCGGGAGCGCGGCGGTCGAGGCCCGCGATGTCGTACCACGCGCGCATCCGAGTGCCCACCGTTGATCGTGACCGGGCGCACCGGCGCGTGGGGGAAGATCCAGCGGATCGACGGCGGGACGGGCAGGCGCAGCTCGGGCACGAGCGACTCGAAGTCGTGCCCGTCGGCGCCGAGCCCGTGCATGAGGACGACGGCCGCGTCGGCCGCCGCCCGGGGCTCGACCTCGACCGTCTCGAGGCGGAGCCCGCTCACCCCTGGCGGGTGCCCGCTCCTGCCGCTGCTGTCTCCGGCCCGACCGGGGCCACCGGCGAAAGCTGCCTGTCGAGCATCGCGGCGATGCGCGGCTGGGGCACGGCGCCGATCTGCTGGTCCGCGACCTTGCCGTTCTTGAAGACGAGCAGGGTCGGGATCGAGCGGACCCCGAAGGCCTGGGCCGCGGCGGGGTTCTCGTCCACGTTCAGCTTGCCGACCTTGACCCGGCCGGAGTACGCGGTGGCCAGCGCTTCGATCGAGGGAGCGATCATGCGGCACGGGGGGCACCACTCCGCCCAGAAGTCCACGAGCACCGGCCCATCCGCCTCCGTGACTTCCTGCTTCCAGTTGTCGTCGGTCAGAACCACCACGTCCTTGTTCACTGTTCCACTCCTACCGGGAAGAGCCGGCCGGACGGGCAACCCCCGCGGCCGACCCTACTAGATTAGACCCGGAATGCCGCGAGAGGTTACAGGCCGTTTGGGGAGACCGGGGGTCCTTCGGCCCGTCGTGCGCACAAACCACTGTCCCGTAATGGTTTCCGCCCACACCCGGAGTCGAGCGTATACTCCGGGCCGTGGCGACGCCCTGGGTCCGCACGCCGGAGGAGCTGACGGCACTCGTTCGTTCCCTCGAGGGCTGCCGCGCGATCGGCCTCGACACCGAGTCGGACAGCCTCTATCACCACTTCGACAAGGTCTGCCTCGTCCAGCTCGCCACCGACCGGGGCGAGTCCTTTCTCGTTGACTCGCTCGCCGTACGCGACCTCTCGCCCCTGGCGCCGGCCCTGGCCGACCCCGCGCTCGTCAAGGTGCTGCACGGGGCCGACTACGACGTGACGACGCTCAAGCGGGACTTCGGCTTCTCCTTCTCCTCCCTCTTCGACACCATGATCGCGGCGCGCCTTCTCGGGAGGAGCGAGATCGGCCTCGGCGCGGTGGCGCGCGACGAGCTCGGGATAGCCCTCAGCAAGGACAGCCAGAAGGACGACTGGTCGCGCCGGCCGCTCACCCCCCGCCAGGAGGCGTACGCCCTCGCCGACGTCGTCCACCTTGTCGAGCTGCGCGAGCGGCTCTCGACGAAGCTCGCCGCGGCGGGGCGGCTCGACTGGCTCCGCGAGGAGTGCGAGGCGGTGGCGCGTCTCGACCCTGCCGTCCGCCGGCGCGATCCGGAAGCCTACCTCCAGGTGAAGGGAGCCCGGCGCCTGCCGCCCCGGGCCCTCGCGGCTTTCCGCGAGCTTCACGCCTGGCGCGAGCGCCGGGCGGAGGAGAGGGACACTCCGCCCTTCAAGATCCTCGGCAACGAGTCGCTGCTGCGCCTCGCGGAGCTGCGGCCGCGGGACGCCGCCCTTCTCCGGGAAGTGCCGGGGATCCTCCCCCGCCTCCAGCGGCAGGCGGGCGAGATCCTGGCCGCGATCCGGCGGGCGGAGGAGCTCCCGGAGAGCGAGCTGCCCCGCCCGGTCCGCTCCCCGCGGCCCGTCGTGCCGGACGCCGTCCTGCGCCGGGTCGAGCGGCTCAGGGCCTGGCGCTCGCGCAAGGCCGTGGAGCTGCAGGTGGACGTCTCGGTCGTGCTGCCCCAGCGCCTCATCGACCGCCTGGCCGAGGCCTGTCCCCGCGACGCCTCGGGCCTCTCCTCGGTCGAGGGGCTCCGGCGCTGGCGGAGCGAGGCCTTCGGCGCGGAGCTGCTGGCCGCCGTATCATAGGAACTCCTTGAAGTTCGGCAAGTTCGAGATCCTGGCCGACCTCGGCCAGGGCGCGATGGGCAAGGTCTACCGGGCCCACGACCCGATCCTGGACCGCCCCGTCGCGCTCAAGACCGTCTCGCCCGCTCTCCTGACGGGGAAGGACACGCTCGCCCGCTTCCAGCGCGAGGCGCGCGCGGCCGCGCGGCTGCAGCACCCGAACATCGTCACCATCTTCGAGCTCGGCGAGGTGCAGGGCACGCACTACATCGCGATGGAGCTCCTCGAGGGCCTCGACCTCGGCGAGGCGATGACGCCGCCCGACCGCTTCACGATCGAGCAGAAGGTCCGCATGGCCGTGGACTTGTGCCGGGGGCTCGACTTCGCCCACAAGATGGGGGTGATCCACCGCGACGTGAAGCCGGCCAACATCCGGCTGACTCGCGACGGGACGGTCAAGATCCTCGACTTCGGCATCGCCCGTTTCCGCGGCACGGATGCGACCGACCCGAACCTGACCCAGCAGGGCATGGTCCTCGGCACGCCGAGCTACCTCTCCCCCGAGCTCGTGCAGGGGGCGAAGGTGGACCACTACGCCGACATGTGGGCGGTAGGGGTCATCCTCTACGAGATGCTCGCCGGGCGCCGGCCGTTCGAGGCGCCCACGATCACGAGCCTCATCCACCGGATCGTGAGCGAGCCCACGCCGGTCCTCGACGCGAAGAGCCTGCACCTTCCCGAGGCTCTCGCCGCCGTGGCCACGCGCGCCCTCGACAAGGACCGGTCGCGGCGCTTCGCGGACCTCGGCGACATGGCGAAGGAGCTGCTCGCCGCGATCGGGGCGACACCGCTCGCCGGAGACCCCGCTCGACCCGATCGTGCGCAAGCGCGCCTACGAAGCGAACTTCGCGGAGGCACGCCGGCTCCTCACGGAGGACGACCTCTCGGGCGCGCTCGAGGCGGCGAAGCGTGCGCAGTCGCTGGACAACACGCGCACCGGGATCGTCTCCCTCATCCGGGTCATCGAGGAGCGCCTGCGCGCGGCGACCACGGTCCGGCAGGCTCCGCCCGCGACGACGGAAGGGGCTACGCGCACGGCTCTCGCCGCCACGGTCCGCACGCCGACCACGCAGGCGGCCCTCCCGGCCCTGGCCGTGCCACCCGGCCCGCTCGACACCGCCACGCTCCGCACGCGGGGGGCGGGCGCCTTCCGCGAGCTCGGCACCTTCGGCGAGCCGCCCGCCACCAAGGAGGCGGTGCTGTCACCGGTGACCGACCTGCTCGCGGTGGCCGGGGCCGACGGCGCCATCCGGCTCTGGGACCTCCGCTCGCGCAACCGGGCCCACGTCCTGCGGACCGACCTGCACCGCCGCACCGGCCACGACGCGGCCGCGCTCTGCCTCGGCTTCTCGCCCGACGGATCGCTCCTCGCCTCCGCCCACGTGGACGGGGTGGTGCACCTCTGGGACATGGCGAAGGCCGAGGAGGTGCCGGTCCGCCTGCGCCACGACGAGTCCGTCGGGACGCTGGCCTTCTCGCCCGACGGCGCGACTCTCGCCACGGGCTCGCTCGACGCGAACCTGCGGCTGTGGGACGTCGGCGCCGCTCTCGCCGGCGAGGCGCGCCGCGAGCTGGTCCGTCAGCCCTCCGGCGTCACCGCCCTCGCCTGGACGGGCGGCGGCGAGTGGATCCTCACCGGCCACTCTTCACGCGTCCTGCGCCTCCTCGACCCGCACCGGTCGCGGCTCCTCGCGACGCTGCGCGGGCCCGAAGGCGCTGGTGAACCTGCTCACGCTGTCCCCGGACGGGCGGTTCATGGCGGTGGCCAGCCAGGACCGGACGGTGCGCCTCTTCGACCTCGCCACCCGCGAGCAGACGGCCGTGCTCACGGGGCTGCGGCGACCGGCCACGTCGCTCTGCTTCCTCGCCGACGGCGGCTTCCTCGCCACCGTCTGCCAGGAGAACGCGGTGCAGCTGTGGGACCTCGCGACGGGCTCGCCCGGCGCCACCCTCTGGGGCCCGGCCGACGAGAGCTTCGTCGGCCTCGCGTCTCTTCGGCGACTCGAACCATCTCGCCGTGGCCCTCGCCGACGGCCGCATCCGCGTCTGGGGCCCGGCGTTGTAGCACCGGGGTCTGGGGTACCCCGGCTCTCCAGCCAGGACAAACGGGATGCCTCCCAGGTTGGGTAACTCAGGGTCGTCTCGTTTGCCTTCCTCTCAACCCTCCGTAGTCGAACATCCGGGGACTTTCGAGCCCACAGCCTGCCACGGGCGATGCGCCCGCCCGAGAAGGCGTCTTGGGCGCAGGGCCAGAACCGCCCACACGCGGGCGCTCCGAAGCGAGCGCATGAACCAGCCCGACCAGTAAGCGAGCGAAGGAGACGACCCGAGACGCCCACCACTGCGGGCGCCTGCGGGCAGCCGCGGCTGCTCGTCAGGCCCGCCGGGAGATCAGGGAGCGGATCTCGTCCTGCCTCGCGAGCAGGCCCATGCGGTGGAAGGCGAAGTCGTACTTCACCGGGTCGGCGGGGTCGAGCTGCCGGAGCCGGCGTGTCACGTCGAGGGCCATGGCCCAGCCCGGCGACCGGTAGCGCGTCAGGCGGATGCGGCGCGCGATCGCGAAGGTGTGGGCGTCTATGGGCAGGACGAGCTGCGAGGGATCGGGCCGGCGCCAGACGCCGAGGTCGACGCCGTCGCGGCGCGCCATCCAGCGCAGGTAGAGGTTGAGCCGCTTGCAGGCGCTGCCCGCCTCGCGGGGACGGGAAGAAGTAGCGCACGCCGGCGCTCGCCGGGAGGCGACGGCCGCGGTAGAGCCCGCCGTGGTCGAGGGCGAGCGCGCGCGCCGAGAAGGAGGCGAGAGCGGGGCCCACGTCGGCGTCGTCCGGCGTGAGGCCCTCGGCGAAGAAGGCCTCCACCGTGCCGTGCGAGGCGCGCATCTGCTTCGCGACGAAGAGGAGGCAGGCGACGTCGCGGCCGTCGAGCCAGCGGTGGCGGAAGGCCCGGAGCCGCGCGGCCAGCTCGCGAGGGTCGAGGGCCGCCGACCGCGTCGGCGGGGCGCGGGCCGAGGGCCTCGAGCACCGTCGCGATGCTGCGCTTGATCTGAGCCACGGTGCCGAAGGCGAGGCCCGAGGCCAGGAGGCCGACCACCTCGCGGTCCGCGTCGGTCTCCTGCGCCCGGACGAACTCGAGCGGGTCCGGGGTCACGAACCGGTGGTCGTACTGGCAGGTACAGCTCCTCGAGACGGACGACGCAGATCCTCCCGGCGCACGGCGACAGGGTACCCCGTTGCGGGCCCGCGCGCGGGGCCACTACGATGCGCGCATGACCGATGCGCGCGAGCTCCACGACGGGCGCGAGGACGGGCCTCGTCGCCCTCGAGAGCCTCGACCTCGACCGGGTGAAGTCCTTCTCCTCCCTGCTCCGGGCCATGTCGAAGACCGCCTTCAGCGGCCGCTCGCTCGGCGAGGCCTTCGACGTGACCGTGGCCATGGTGAAGGACCCCGACTGCAAGGTGGTGCTCACCCTCTCCGGCGCCATGACCATCGCGAAGATGGGCAAGGTCATCTCCAAGATGATCGACACCGGCATGGTGCAGGCGGTCGTCTCGACCGGCGCCCTCATGGCCCACGGCATGTCCGAGGCGGTCGGCCTCACCCACTACCGCCACGACCCGACGGTGTCGGACGAGGAGCTCTTCGAGAAGGGCTACAACCGCGTCTACGACACGCTGGAGATGGAGTCGAACCTCAACTACGTCGAGGCGTTCACCTCGAAGGCGCTCGACCGCCTCGCCGGCGAGCGGCGAGCTCTCGAGCGAGATCGTCAACCGCACGCTCGGCCAGGTGCTGGCCGAGGACCCCGGGTCGACCGGCGTCCTGCGCAGCGCGTACCTGAAGAACGTGCCCGTCTACGTGCCCGCGTTCACGGACTCGGAGCTGGGCCTCGACCTCTCGACCTGGGCGATGAAGAAGGCCCAGGCCCGCGGGGTCACGAGCCCCTTCGAGCTCTTCGACCACCTGCCGCGCTACAACCCCTTCCTCGACCTGAACAGCTTCGCGAAGCTCGCCCTCGGCGCGAAGAAGCTCGGCATCTTCACGATCGGCGGCGGCGTGCCGCGCAACTGGGCGCAGGAGGTCGGGCCCTACATCGACATCACGAACCACCGGCTCGGGGTCGACCTCACGCCCCCGCGCTACACCTACGCCGTGCGCATCTGCCCCGAGCCCGCGCACTGGGGCGGCCTCTCGGGCTGCACGTACTCCGAGGGCGTCTCGTGGGGGAAGTTCGTGCCGCCGTCCGAGGGCGGCCGCTTCGCCGAGGTCTACGCCGACGCGACGACCGTCTGGCCGCTGCTCATGAAGGGCGTGCTCGAGGAGCTGGGGCTTTCCTGAGGCCCGGCGCCCTCGCCCGCGCGTCCCTTGGCAGGAGCAGCCGTGACCGACCACGTCATGGCGGCGAGCGCCAGCCGAAAAGCCTACCTGCACGTGGTGCTGCCGCTCTTCGTCATCTCGACGATCGCGTACCTCGACCGCGTCAACATCTCGTATGCCGCCCTCACGATGAACGCGGCCCTCGGCTTCGATGCCGAGGTGTTCGGCATCGGCGCGGGGATCTTCTTCGCCGGGTACTTCCTGTTCGAGATTCCCGGCGCGCTTGTCGCGGAGCGCTACGGTCCACGGCTGTGGCTCGCGCGAATCATGATCAGCTGGGGCCTGATCTCGGGCCTCATGGCCTTCATGCGCACGGCCTGGCAGTTCTACCTGCTCCGCTTCCTGCTCGGCGCGGCCGAGGCCAGCCTCTACCCGGTCATCTACGCCAGCTGCATTCCGCGCTTCTTCCCCGCCCGGGACAGGGCCCGCGCCATCGCGGCGCTGCTCACGTCGCTGCAGGTCTCGGGAGTGGTCGGCGCGCCGCTCGCGGGCTGGCTCACGGGGGTGTCGCTCCTCGGCTTCGAGGGTTGGCAGGTCCTGTTCCTGATCGAGGCCGTTCCCGCGGTGCTGTTCGGCGTTGTCGTCGTCTTCTGGATGGCCGACTGGCCCCGGGAAGCCCGCTGGCTGACCCCGGAAGAGAAGGAGCATCTCGCCCGACAGTACGAGCGCGAGCTCCTGGCGCAGGCCGCGGTGCGGCGCTACGGCGTCCTCGAGGCGATCCGCGACCGCGAGGTGCTGAAGCTCTGCCTGACCTACTTCCTGTGGATCACCGGCTTCTGGGGCTTCAGCTACTGGATGCCGACGGTGCTGAAGGAGGTGTCGGGCTGGTCGAACGCCGGGATCGGACGCGCCATCGCCGTCGCCATGCTGGTGTCCCTGCTCGCGTCGCTCTACACGGGCCACTCGTCCTCGAAGCGCAACGAGAAGCGCTGGCACGGCGCCACGCACCTGTTCCTCGCCGCCATCGCGATGGCCGCGGGTGCTTACACCAGGGACGCGTGGCTCTTCTGCGCGTTCATGGTGCTGGCCGCGGTCGGTACGTACGCTCCGATGTCGGTGTGGTGGTCGTATCCCACCACGTTCCTGTCGGGAATGGCCGCGGCGGGGGCTCTGGGCCTGATCAACTCGATGGGCAATCTCGGAGGCTTCGTCGGCCCGTACCTGACCGGCTGGGTCCGGCAGACGACCGGCTCGTTCGCCGGTGCGATGCTCTACCTGGCGCTCTCGTTGGCGGCGGCCGGCATGCTGATCCTCACCCTCCGAGGTGCCGGCTCAGGGCCTCGAGGGCGGGTCGCCAGGCCTCGCGGATCCGGGCCACTTCGTCGTTGGCCTTGAGCTTCATGTTCTGGGCCACGAACCCGGAGCGGCCATCGGGCTTCGGATCGATGAAGAGAGCGACGGTGATGCCGCTCTTCGTGCGGAAGCGCATGCGGGCGCCGCCCTTCTCTCGCTCGCGGAGGCCCTTCGGCCCCTGGAGCGCCGCTTCGAACCCGCCCCTGAGCTCGGCGTCCAGCTCCGAGAAGAACCGGCTTCGGCGGCGCGGATCCCGCAGGGCCTTCATGACCTCCTTCACGGGGGCGGGCAGCGTCTTCGAAACCGAGACCTCGAACTCGCCGCTCATCCGCTGGTTGACGCCGCGCAGGCCGCGGGCACGCTCGTAGGCGACGGTGATCTCCTGCGCGTACCATCCGTCGACTCCGTGGTCCTCGGCCACGTGGCGGGCCGCCGCGGTGTGGCCGTTCGCCGCGGCGTCGAACGCGTCGAGCACCGCGAACCAGTGGGCCCAGCCGTGGCCGGTTCTCTCGGCGAGGCCGGCCTCGCGCCTGGCGAGGGTGGCGGGGACCGGGGTAGCCGGGCTCGGCGGCCGTGCGGCCGCTCGCTCCGGGCGAGCCTTCTGGCGGAGCACCTGCCGCCGGGCGGCGGTGTAGCTTTCGCCGGTCTTCCCGGAGCGGGCGCGGATCTGCTTCTTGAGCTTTCGGGCTCGCGTCATGGGTTCGCCCTCCACATCACACGAGCCCCGCCCCCGCCGGCGGCCCGGTGAAGAGTGGAACGAACCCGGCAACTCGAGGTGAGGTGACCCCTTTGCCCCGCTCCAGGCCTCGCGGGGGGAGGCCGCGCGGGGTTGGGCGATGAGCCGTCGCCCTGCTCCGAAAAATGCCACGAACGGCGTTGCCCAGTCAAGCGTCCGAGGGGAATGAGGGGAATGAAGAGGGCGACGATCGCAGCCGGCCGGAGTATGCTCGGCGCCGTGGCCCGACTGGCCGAAGGTCTCGTCCGCGCCGACGACGGCGTCGTCCGCTGCTTCTGGGCGGGGAGCGACCCGCTCTACCTCCGCTACCACGACGAGGAGTGGGGCTTCCCCGTCGCCGACGACCGGCGGCTCTTCGAGAAGATCTGCCTCGAGGGCTTCCAGGCGGGCCTGAGCTGGCTGACCATCCTCCGGAAGCGCGAGAACTTCCGCGCCGCCTTCCGGGGATTCGACCTCGAGCGCGTCGCGCGCTTCGGCGCGCGGGACGTCGCGCGGCTGCTGAAGGACGCGGGGATCGTCCGCCACCGCGGCAAGATCGAGTCGACCATCAACAACGCCGGCGGGCCCGTGACGCTCGCCGACGAAGCCGGCTCGCTCGCGGCGTTCTTCTGGTCGTTCGAGCCGCCCGCCTCGGACCGGCCGAAGCGCGTCACCTGGCCGGTGCTCACGGCCCTGGCGAAGACGCCCGCGTCGCTCGCCCTCAGCAAGGAGCTCAAGAGGCGCGGCTTCACCTTCGTCGGCCCGACCACCGCCTACGCGTTCATGCAGGCCATGGGCCTCGTGAACGACCACCTCGAGGGCTGCGCCGTCCGCGAGCGGGCGGAGCAGGCCCGAGCCCGTTTCCGGAGGCCACGATGACGGACGTTGGAGGTCGCCGCGGGACGGACGGCTTCGCCTGGCCTTTCCTGTCTCAGGGGGGCTCCGCCCCGGGCTCCGCCCCCCCGAACCCCCCAAGCTGGAGTCGACCATGCGACGAATCTGTCAGCTGGCTGCACCCGTACTGTTCGCTCTCGGTGTCGGTTCGGCCGCCGCCGAGCCCACCGTCCTCAAGTCCCCGACCGGCAAGGTCGTGGTCTCCTTCTCGCTCTCCGCCGACGGCGCTCCGCTCTACTCGGTGACCTTCGCCGGCAAGCCGGTGGTCGCGGACTCGCGTCTCGGGCTCACTCTGCGGCGAGACCGGCCCGCTCGCCCGCGGCTTCCGCGTGCTCGACGTGAAGCGCGCGAGCCGCGACGAGACGCTACACGCTCGTGGCCGGCAAGACGCGCGAGGCCCGGGACCGCTGCGAGGAGATGACGGTCTCTCTCGAGAGGGCCGGCGAGAGGCCGGTCCGGCTCGACGTCGTGTTCCGCGCCTTCGACGACGGCGCGGCTTTCCGCTACGTGCTGCCGAAGCAGGCCGGGCTCGAGCACGTCGAGATCGCTCTCGGAGGACACTCGCGTTCCGCTTCCTCGCCGACCACAAGGCGTGGGTGCTCCAGCTCGCTTCGTTCACGACCAGCAACGAGCGCGAGTTCGTGCCGATGCCGCTCCTCGGCATCAAGCCGGAGTCGATCGTCGGACCGCCGCTCACGATCGAGGCGGGCGACGGCCTCGTCGTCGCCCTGGCCGAGGCCAACCTCCGCAAGTGGTCGGGCCTGCACTTCGCGCGCGTCGAGGGCGGGCAACGACTCGCGCCACCCGACGCTCGTGACGAAGCTCGCCCCGCTGCCTTCGCAGCCCCGGCGATCGTGGTGCGCGGCGTGCCGCCTCTCGCGTCGCCCTGGCGCGTGCTGATGCTCGGGGCGAAGCCGGGCGACCTCGTCGAGTCCACGATCCTCACGAGCCTCGCCGACCCGAACGAGATCGGCGACACCTCGTGGATCAAGCCCGGCAAGGTGGCCTGGGACTGGTGGAACGGGCCGGTGGTGGAGAACGTGCCGTGGAAGGCGGGCATGAACGACGAGACGTTCCGGCACTTCATCGACTTCGCGGCGGAGTTCGGCCTCGAGTACGTGCTCATCGACGCCGGCTGGTACGGCGACCACCGCGACGGCGGGGCGGACATCACGAAGACGATCCCCGGCCTGGACATCCCGGGCCTCGTCGCCTACGCGAAGGGGAAGAACGTCCGGCTGATGGTGTGGCTCAACTGGGAGGCCGTGCGCGACCAGATGGACGTGGCCTTCCCGCTGTACGAGAAGTGGGGCCTCGCCGGCGTGAAGATCGACTACATGGACCGCAAGGACCAGGAGATCGTCGCCTTCTACCAGCGGGCCGCGCGCACCGCGGCGAAGTACCACCTCGCGATCGACTTCCACGGCGCCTACGCGAGCTCGGGCGAGGAGCGCACGTTCCCGAACTGGCTCACCCGCGAGGGCATCATGGGCCTCGAGTACTGAAGTGGAGCGACCGCGTCGACGCCCGCGTCACAACGTGACGATCCCCTTCACCCGGATGCTGGTCGGGCCCGATGGACTACACGCCGGGCGGGCTTCCGCAACGTCGACGGTGGCGGACTTCGCCCCGCGGAACGACCTGCCGCTCGTGATGAGCACTCGCGCCCACCAGCTCGCCATGTACGTCGTGTACGACAGCCCGCTGCAGATGCTCTCGGACACGCCCGTCGGCCTACCGCGGCGCAGCCGGGCGCCGAGTTCCTGAAGGTGGTGCCGGCGACGTGGGACGAGACGAAGGTGCTCGACGGGAAGATCGGCGAGTACGTCGTGATCGCGCGCCGGCGGGGCACCGAGTGGTTCGTGGGAGCGATGACGGACGGCGCTCGCAAGCTCACGATCCCGCTCGCTTTCCTCGGCTCCGGCGCCTACGAGGCGACCGTCTACGCCGACGTGCCGGAGTCCGCCGCGGCCCCGACGAAGATCGGCATCACGCCGAAAGCCCTGCCTCCCGCGAAGACGGCCCGCTCCCTCGAGGTGTCTCTCGTCCCCGGCGGCGGCGCCGCGGTTCACATCCGGCCGGCCCGCTGACGCGTCCCGCGCGGAGTCGTCGATGAAAGGCAAGAACGCGGCGACCGATCGACCGGATGGCCTCGCCAAGGAGACCTTCCGGGACGGAAAGCCGTCTGGTGCTGGAAGGTACACCCGCGGCAAGAAGACCGGAGTGTGGAAGTACTACTTCCGCAATGGGCTCCTCAAGGCGATCGGCAGGTACTCGGCAGGTCAGCTGGACGGACTCTGGAAGTGGTATCGGGAGAACGGCAAGCCACTCCAGGCCGGTCGGTTCAAGGACGGCAGGCAAGTGGGGCTGTGGAGGAGATACCACGCGAGCGGAAAGCTCTGCGACATCGGAAGGTACCTCGACGGCCGGAAAACCGGAGTGTGGGAGTACTACGACAAGGCCGGGAAGCTGCGTCGGACCGAGAGCCATTGAACCGTGGCCGGGCGGCCGGAGATCGCGGGCACGGCCTTCACACCCCCCACTCGGCGCCGACCGGCTCCTCCTCGGTGTCCGTGGACCAGCGGGACCAGGAGAGGTGGCGGAGGACGGCTTCCGTGACCTGGTCGGTGGTCGCGTGGCCGCCGACGTCGGGGGTGCGCAGCTCGCGCAGCGCCGCGATCGCCGCCGACTCGACCGCGCGGGCCATCTGCCGGCGGCGGAACGCGTGCTCGAGCATGAGGGCGACGGTCAGGATCGCGCCGGTCGGGTTCGCGATGCCCTTGCCCGCGATGTCCGGCGCCGCGCCGTGGATCGGCTCGTAGAGGCCGGGGCCGGGGCCGAGCGACGCCGAGGGCAGGACGCCGATCGAGCCGGCGAGCGCGGCCGACTCGTCGCTCAGGATGTCGCCGAACATGTTGTCGGTGACGATCACGTCGAACTGGTGCGGCGCGCGGAGGATCTCGAAGCTGGCCGCGTCCACGTACCGGTGCTCGAGCGTCACGTCCGGGTACTCGGCCGCCACCTCGGTCACCACGCGGCGCCACAGGCGCGAGCAGGCGAGGACGTTGGCCTTGTCCACCGAGGTCAGGTGCTTCTTGCGGCGGCGCGCGAGCTTGAAGGCGACGTGGGCCACGCGCCGGACCTCGTCCGCGGTCTGGCGCCAGGTGTCGAGCGCCTCCTCGGGCTTCTCCCAGCGCGGCTCGCCGAAGTAGACGCCGCTCGACAGCTCGCGCACGACGAGGATGTCGGCGTGGCGGGCGAGCTCCTCCTTGAGCGGCGTGGGCAGGCCGAGGTAGCGGGCCGGGCGGAGGTTCGCGTAGACGTCGAGCGCCCGGCGCAGGCGCAGGAGGCCCTCCTCCGGGCGCACGGGGCCCTTGTCCCACTTCGGGCCGCCCACCGCGCCGAGGAAGACGACGTCCGACTCCCGGCAGAGCGCGATCGTCTCCGGCGGCAGCGGGTCGCCGGTCGCGTCGATGGCCGCGCCGCCGACGAGGCCCTCCCTCGCCTCGAAGGGCAGGCAGGCCTCGAGCACGCGCAGCGCGGCCTTCGTGACCTCCGGGCCGATGCCGTCGCCCGGCAGGACTGCGATCTTCGGCTTCATGAGGACCTCCAGGGCGCGGGGCCCGCCGCCGCCTCGTAGGCGGCGATCTCCCGCTCCCGCGACAGAAGGAAGGCGAGCTCGTCGAGCCCGTTGCAGCAGGCAGTAGCGCGCGAACGGCTCCAGGGGAAACGGCGCGCGGCGCGCCCCGAACGAGAGCGACGCGCGCGTCGACGTCGATCGTGACCTCGACCCCCGGCGCCTCCACGAGGCGCGCGTGCGTCGCCTCGTCCACCTGCACGGGGACGAGGCCGTTCTTGAGGGCGTTCGCCGCGGAAGATGTCGGCGAAGGCGGTGCTCACCACCGCCTCGAAGCCGCCGGCCTGGAGCGCCCAGACGGCGTGCTCGCGCGAGGAGCCGCAGCCGAAGTTGCGCCCGGCCACGAGGACGCGCGCGCCCTCCGCCTCGGGCCGGTTGAGGACGAAGCCGGCTCTCGGCTGCCCGTCCTTCTCCCACCGCCAGTCGGCGAAGAGGCCCCGGCCGAGCCCCTCGCGCGACGTCGTGACGAGGAAGCGCGCCGGGATGATCTGGTCGGTGTCCACGTTGTCGGCCGGCAGGACGACCGTGCGGGAGCGGATCTCGTGAACGGCCTTCATCGGGCGCCTCCCAGAGGACTGCGGATCCCTCGTCGCCCGGCAAGTCCGACACTCCTCGGAGTGACCGGGTCATGACAGCAGCTCCCGGGCGTCGGCGACCGGCCGGTCACGGCGGCGGCGGCGGCGGTCGAGCGGGCTCGCGAGGAACGTCCGCCCGCCCGGCCCCTGCCGGCCCTCGAAGTTGCGGTTGCTGGTGCTGACCGCGTACTGGCCGGGCTCCAGGCGGTCGTCGTTCATGGCGAGGCACATCGAGCAGCCGGCCTCGCGCCACTCCGCCCCGGCCTCGCGGAAGACGCGGTCGAGGCCCTCGGCCTCGGCCTGCCTCTTGATCTGCTGCGAGCCGGGCACGACGAGCGCGCGCACGCCCGCTCGCCACCTTGCGCCCGCGGAAGACGCGCGCCGCCTCGCGCAGGTCGGAGAGGCGCGAGTTCGTGCACGAGCCGATGAAGACGACGTCGATCTTCCGGCCGAGGAGCGGCTTCCCCGGCTCGAGGCCCATGTAGCGCAGCGCCTTCTCGAGGCCGGCGTCGCCGTCGGGCGTCGGGCACCGACGCCCCGCACCGGGATGCCCATGCCGGGGCTCGTGCCCCACGTGATCATCGGCTCGAGGGACGACGCGTCGATCCGCTCCACGCGGTCGAACGCGGCGCCGCTCGTCGCTCGGCAGGGCGCGCCAGCGCGCGACCGCGGCGTCCCACGCCGCGCCCGCGGGTGCGCACGGCCGGCCGGCGAGGTACTCGTACGTCGTGTCGTCGGGCGCCGACGAGGCCGGCCCGCGCGCCCGGCCTCGATCGACATGTTGCAGACCGTCATCCGCTCCTCCATCGAGAGGGCGCGGATGGCCGATCCCCGGTACTCGAGCGCGTGGCCGGTGGCCCCGCCGGTGCCGATCCGGGCGATGAGGGCGAGGATCAGGTCCTTGGCGGTGACGCCGGCCGGGAGGGCGCCGTCGAGCTCGACCGCGAAGGCCTTCGGCTTGCGCTGCAGCAGGCACTGGGTCGCCAGCACGTGGCCGACCTCGCTCGTGCCGATGCCGAAGGCGAGGGCGCCGAAGGCCCCGTGGGTGCTGGTGTGGCTGTCGCCGCAGACGATCGTCGAGCCGGGGTGGGTGAGGCCCAGCTCCGGGCCGATCACGTGGACGATGCCCTGGCGCGTCGTCGCCCACCGGGTAGAGCGTCACGCCGAACTCGCGGCAGTTCCGCTCGAGGGCGCGCGACCTGCTCGGCCGCCGCGCCCTCCGCCGGGGCCCGGCGGCCGTCCGGGCCCGACGCGCGTGGGGATCGCGTGGTCCATCGTCGCCACCGTGCGCTCCGGGCGGCGCACGCGCAGGCCCCGCGCGCGCAGCTCGCGCGAAGGCCTGCGGCGACGTCACCTCGTGGACGAGGTGCAGGTCGACGTAGAGGACGGCCGGCGTGTCTTCGGTCTCCGCCGACACGAGGTGGGCGTCCCAGATCTTGTCGAGGAGCGTCCGCTCGCCGTCCTCCATGGCGCCGCTCAGGCCGCGGCGCGCGCTTCGCGCGCGGACGGCCACCGCCGAGAGGTAGGCCTTGAGCGTCGCCTCGATGGTGTCGGTGCTCGCCGCCTGCCCGAGCGACTCGATCCCGTCGTGCACGACGCGCACCGTCACCTCGGCGAGCGCGTCCTTGCCCGCGGTCACGGCGCGGGTGTGCATCTCGAGCAGCTGCAGCTCGAAGCCGAGCGCCGCGTCGGCGGCCTTCAGGGCCGCGTCGAGCGGGCCGTTGCCCACCGCCGAGGCGGAGCGCCGGTGGCCCTCCACCTCGACCTCGACGGTGGCGGTGGGCAGGATCTGGTTGCCGGAGACCACCTGGTAGCGCACGAGCTTCGCCCGCGGCTCGGCGGTGTGCTCGACGATCGCGAGCAGGTCCTCGTCGTAGACGAACTTCGTCCGGTCGGCGAGCTCCTTGACCTTGCGGGTGACGTCCTCGATCTCCTCCGCCTTCATGCTGATGCCGAGCTGCTTGAGCCGCGACTCGACGGCGTGCCTGCCCGGAGTGCTTGCCGAGGATGAGCATCGACTGGGAGAGGCCCACGCTGGCCGGGGTCATGATCTCGTAGCACAGCGGGTTGGCGAGCATGCCGTGCTGGTGGATCCCCGCCTCGTGGGCGAAGGCGTTGCGGCCGACGATGGCCTTGTTCGGCTGCGGCCAGACGCCGGTCACCGTCGAGAGCTGGGTGCTGGTCGGCACGAGCAGCTCGCTCTTCACCCCGGTGTCCGCCTGCAGGACCTCGCGGCGCACCTTGAGCGCCATCACGAGCTCCTCGAGCGAGGTGTTGCCGGCGCGCTCGCCGATGCCGTTGATCGTGCACTCGACCTGGCGCGCGCCCGCCTGGACGGCGGCGAGCGAGTTGGCCACGGCGAGGCCGAGGTCGTTGTGGCAGTGGACGGAGATGACGGCCCCGGGGATGTCGCGCACGAGCTTGCGGACCATGTCCGCGTACTCGAGCGGCAGCGCGTAGCCGACGGTGTCGGGCACGTTGAGCGTCCGCGCCCCCGCCTCGAAGACCGCCTGGAGGACCTCCTTCAGGTAGCCGTAGTCCGAGCGCGAGGCGTCCTCGGCCGAGAACTCGACCTCGTCGCAGAACGTCCGCGCGAGCTTCACGCCCTCGACCGCCTGCTTCAGCGCCTCCTCCGGCGTGATCTTGAGCTTCCACTTGAGGTGGATGCCCGAGGTGGCGAGGAAGGTGTGGATGACGGGGTGGAGCGCGCCGTCGAGCGCCTTGCCCGCCGCCTCGATGTCGATCGCCTTGGCCCGGCAGAGGGCCGCGACCTTGGCGCCCCGCACCGCCTCGGAGATGGCCTGGACCGCCTCGAAGTCGCCCGGGGAGGCGATCGGGAAGCCGGCCTCGATGATGTCGACCCCCAGCCGCTCGAGCTGGAGGGCCATCCGCACCTTCTCGCCGGTGTGCATGCTGCAGCCCGGCGACTGCTCGCCGTCGCGCAGGGTGGTGTCGAAGATCGTGACCCGGGCGGTCATCGTACGGCCCCTACGGGCTTGTCCGCCGCCCGCTTCACCTCGCCGTCGGCCGTCACCTCGACCGCGTCGAGGAACGGCATCATCGACCGCGGAGCCGCGCCCCCACCTGCTCGAGCTGCTGGCCGCGCTCGGCGGCGCGGGTCGCGTTGAACTTCGGCCGCCCGGCCTCGTTCTCCGCCACCCAGCGCTTCGCGTACTGGCCGCTCTTGATCTCGTCGAGGATCCTCTGCATCTCCTTCTTCGTCTCCTCGGTGACGATGCGCGGCCCCGCCGTGTAGTCGCCGTCCTCGGCGGTGTCGCGAGACCGAGTAGCGCATGTAGTTGAGGCCGCCGCGGTACATGAGGTCCACGATGAGCTTCAGCTCGTGCATGCACTCGAAGTAGGCGATCTCGGGCTGGTAGCCGTTCTTCACCAGCGTCTCGAAGCCGGCCTTCACGAGGGCCGAGGCGCCGCCGCAGAGCACGGCCTGCTCGCCGAAGAGGTCGGTCTCCGTCTCCTCGGCGAAGGTCGTCTCGATGACGCCGGCGCGGGTGCAGCCGATGCCCTTGGCGTAGGCGAGGGCGGTGGCCTTCGCCTTGCCGCTCGCGTCCTGGTGCACGGCGAGGAGGCCGGGCGTGCCCTGCCCCTCCTTGAAGACCTCGCGCACGCGGTGGCCGGGGGCCTTGGGCGCGATCATCGACACGTCGACGCCCGGCGGGCGCCGTGATCGTGCCGAAGCGGATGTTGAAGCCGTGGGCGAACATCAGCGTCTTGCCGGGCTTCAGGTGCGGGGCGATCTCGTCGCGGTAGAGCTTCGCCTGCCCGGTGTCGGGCGTGAGGATCATGATGACGTCGGCCTCGGCCGCCGCCTCGGCCGGGGTCTTCACCGTCACGCCGTCCGCCTGCGCCTTCGCCCGCGAGCGGCTGCCCGCCGGCAGGCCGACCACCACGTTCACCCCGCTGTCCTTGAGGTTCAGCGCGTGGGCGTGGCCCTGGCTGCCGTAGCCGATCACCGCCACCTTGCGGCCCTTCAGGAGGCCGAGGTCCGCGTCGCCGTCGTAGTAGATCTTCGCCATTGCCTTTCCCTCTCCCTACGCGGCCGACGCTTCGTGCGCGGCCGGCTTCGCTTCGCCGACGCTCCCCCGGACCATGGCCACCTTGCCGGTCCTCACCATCTCCAGGATGCCCCGCGGCCGCAGCAGCTCCACGAGGCTGGCCACCTTCGCCTCGGGCCCGGTCACCTCGACGATCACCGAGTCCGTGGCCACGTCCACGATCCGTGCCCGGAAGATCTCGACCAGGCTCGCGAGCTCCGCGACGCCCGCGGGCGAGCTCTTGACCCGGATGAGCGCGAGGTCGCGGTCCACGGTGGGCAGGTGGGTCACGTCCACGACCTCGGCCACCGGGATGAGCTTGCGCAGGTTCGCGGCCACGATCGAGGCGGGCACGCGCGCGGTGTCCACCACGATCGTCATGCGCGAGAACTCGGCCGTCTCGGTGTGCCCCACGGTCAGGCTGTCGATGTTGAAGGCGCGCCGACGGAAGAGGCTCGCCACCCGGTTGAGGACGCCGGGCTGGTCCATCACCTTTGCCACCAGGGTGTGCTTCACGACCTCACCTCCTCCGGCCGGCCGGCGGATCATGGCGTGGAGATCGCTCCCCGCCGGGACCATCGGGTAGACCGCGTCCTCCTTCTCGACCTGGAACTCGATCAGGACCGGCCCCTTCGTCTCGCGGGCCTTCTTCACCGTCGGGACCACGTCGCCGCGCTGGTTCACGCGGTAGGCCGGGATGTCGTAGGCCCCGGCCAGCTTCACGAAGTCGGGCGAGAGCATGGGGGTCGCCGCGTAGCGCTTGTCGTGGAAGAACTCCTGCCACTGGCGCACCATGCCGAGGAAGCCGTTGTTGACGACGGCGATCTTGATGTCGAGCTGCTCCTGCTGGAGGGTCGCGAGCTCGCACTGGGTCATCTGGAAGCCGCCGTCGCCGGCGACCACCCAGACCTCGGCGTCGGGCCGGGCCATCTTGGCGCCGATCGCCGCGGGCAGCGCGAAGCCCATCGTCCCCAGGCCGCCCGAGGTGATGAGCGTGCGCGGGTCGTCGTGCTTGTAGTACTGCGCCTCCCACATCTGGTGCTGCCCGACGTCGCTCACCACGACCGAGTTGCCGCCGGTCGTCTTCCAGAGGTCGTGCACGACGTGGGCGGCGAGGAGCAGGCCGTTCTCGTCGCGGTGGACGATGTCGCGGGAGCGCGTTTCCTGCCGCCCGCTCTCGATCTCGGCGAGCCAGGCTTCCGGGCGCTTCGCCTTGACGGCCGGGGTGAGGGCCTCGAGCGCCACCCGGAGGTCGGAGACGAGCGCCACGTCCACCTTGACGTTCTTGCCCACCTCGGAGGGGTCGATCTCGACGTGGATCTTCTTCGCGTGGAGGGCGTAGGTCTTGATGTTGCCGGTGACCCGGTCGTCGAACCGCATGCCGAAGGCGAGGAGGAGGTCGGCCCGCTGGATGGCGCTGTTGGTGAACGCCTCGCCGTGCATGCCCATCATGCCGAGGCAGAGCGGGTGGCTCTGCGGGAAGCCGCCGATGCCGAGGAGGGTGAGGGCCACCGGCGTGCCCGTCTTCTCCGCGAACTCGCGGAGCGCCTGCGAGGCCCCGGAGCGCATGACGCCGGCCCCGGCGAGGATGAGCGGCCGCTCCGCCTTGTCGATGAGCTCGACGGCGCGGGCGAGGCTCTCCGCGTCGGGCGGCTCCGGCTCGTGGAGCCCGGGCAGGTACACGGTCTCGGGGTAGTGGAACTCGGCCTTCCCCTGCTGCGCGTCCTTGGTGATGTCCACGAGGACGGGCCCCGGCCGGCCGGAGCGCGCGATCACGAACGCCTCGCGGATGGTGCGGGCGATGTGCCGCGCCTCGGTCACGAGCGAGTTGTGCTTGGTGATCGGCAGCGTGATGCCGGTGACGTCGACCTCCTGGAAGGCGTCGGAGCCGAGCACCTTGGAGGAGACCTGGCCGGTGATGAAGACCGTGGGCGAGGAGTCGAGCATCGCGGTGGCGATGCCGGTGGTCAGGTTCGTCGCCCCCGGGCCCGAGGTCGCGATCGCGACCCCGACCTTCCCGCTCGCCCGCGCGTAGCCGTCGGCCATGTGGGCCGCGCCCTGCTCGTGCCGGACGAGCACGTGGCGGACCGGGTAGTCGAGCATGGCGTCGTAGGTGGGCAGGATGGCCCCGCCGGGGTAGCCGAAGACGGTCTCCACCCCCTCCTTCACCAGGCATTCCCAGACGATCTGTGCGCCTGTTCGTTGCACTCGCTCCTCCACGAGAGGCCCAAAAAGCAAAACCCCCGAGGTCTCCCCCGGGGGTTCGCGTCTGGCCTCGAGTTGCCTTCTGGCCTTAGACCACGAACCCCCCGGGCAGAATGCCCAGCAGCAGTGACCAGCAGGGACAGTCGTACCGCCACGCTCGAGAGGACGCCGGGGCGGGCTGGGGTTCGGGTCGTCATGACGAAAGGTGAAGGTCATGGTGCCCCTCCGGGCCGGGCGTTGTCAAGGGGTTTTGCCCGGGAAAGAGCCATGACTGGCGCCGATGGGAGCCATCTACCTCTTCGGGTGCCGCGCAACGGCCTACTCGGGCGGCCGGATCCCCTCTTTCAGGACCTGGTCGAGTCGTTTCCTGAACGAGCGGGGATCCACGGCCGGGTAGCGGTGAAGCAGCGGCTCGATGGCGTCGAAGAGCTCACCAAGCCGCTTCGGGACCACGAGGCCTCGGTCGACGAGCTGTGCTACGTCGGCCAGGTCCTTGGCGTGGCCGCGCTCGATCTTCGCCAGCGCCTGCGCGTACGGGTCGTAGTGGTAGTAGGAGATCCTTCCCACGCGCTCGATGAGCAGGCTGCGCTCGCGCCATCCCGGCAGCTCCGGGATGAAGTGGGCCGGGCTCGCGATCTCCACGTTGAGCTGCAGCTCTTCCTTCAGGCGGGGCAGCGCCCGGTAGAGCGAGTCGTGCTCCGGCACGATCAGGATGTCGGCGTCGATCGTGCTCTCGCGCCAGCCGAGCAGGACCGCAGTCGCCCCCCCGGTGAGATAGACGGCCGCGTCGGCGTCGGCTTCCCGAGCGAGCTCTTTCAGGAAGCGTCGCAGGCGCTCGGCATCGGCTAGCCCACGCATTCCAGCGCGCTCTCGAAGCTCGTCAGCCGCCGGAGGAGAGCGTTGTAGCGGGAGTGGGCCGAATCGGGGTCCTCCCGGGCCAACCGCTCGTAGAGCCGGTGCTCGGCGTCGAGGAGCGGCGCCGCGGTGAGAAGGCCGAGGTCCCGCAGGCGCGGAGCGGCGATGGAGACGAGAAGGGCCTCCACCGTCTCGGTCGAGTGGGCGAGGTCCTCGAGTCCCTTCGCGACGAGGTCGCCTCCGGGGAGGTGCCCGAGCTCCATTCCTCGATTCTAGCCCGGCCCGCGCCGTGACCGGGGCCGACCGCCGCCTACTCGGGCGGCTCGCCGGAGACGGGCGGCGGCTCGGCGTCGGGCGTGAAGACGTCCTCGATACGCAGCAGGAAGATCCTGGCGATCGCGAAGGCGAGGGGCAGGCTCGGGTCGTAGCGCTCGTTCTCGATCGAGTTCACGGTCTGGCGGGAGACCGAGAGCCGCTCGGCGAGGTCGGCCTGCGACCAGTCGCGCTCGGCGCGCAGGACGCGGAGGCGGTTCTTCACGAGCGCCACCGGTAGCGGCGCGCGCAGAGGAGGAAGCCGCCCCACCAGCCGAGGAGAAGCGCGACCGCGACCCACTGCGCGCGCAACGCGGGAAGGCGCGTCTCGAAGAGGGCGTACACGATCGCGGCAACGAGGCCGAGGGCGAGGCCGTAGAACGAGCCCTCGAGGTGGAGGCGGCGCTCCAGCTCGTCGGAGCGGCGCAGCAGGAGCGCGAAGACCAGCACGGCCGCGAGCGTCCACGCGAGGCCCATGACGCCCCACTCGAGGCGCCACGTGCGCACGTCGCCGGCACGGCCGGGCTGCAGGAGCACCAGGTTGATCGCCGCGAGCGGGAGGAGCCAGGAGTAGACACCGGCCCGGGCCAGCTTCCAGGCGGCGTAGCCGGCCAGGAAGATCAGGGCGAGGCCGGCCAGAAGGACCGCGAAGCCGCGGACGGTGGGAGTGACGTAGGAGGAGCCGACCTCCTGGGTCAGCCAACCTCCTGCCACCGACCCCAGAACTGAGACCGCAAACCAGAGGGCGCCGGAGTCTGGCGAGCGCCCTTCGAGCAGGATCGAGGACCATCGTTTACCTCTCCGCTAAACAAAGTACGATAGACTTTCCTAATTGTCAAGTTCTATTGTCTAAATGTATGCTTTGCTTTACTGTGACTGGTTGGAGTCGCGGCGTCGCTTGCAGCCGCGAAGAACCCGTGCGTTGACCGGGCGGGGCGGCCCCCATCGACTGCTGGGTCCGCGTCGAGGCTCAGGAGCCGTTGCCGGCGAGGAACAGCGAGTAGGCCGGGTTGCCGTCCTCGGAGACCGAGGGGTAGCCGAGACGGTCGAGGAAGCCCCTGAGCTCGGCGATCTCGGCCTCCGGCACCTCGAAGGCGGCCAGCACGCGGCCGAAGTCGGCGCCGTGGTTGCGGTAGTGGAAGAGGCTGATGTTCCACCGCCCGCCGAGCTTCTCCAGGAACTCCAGGAGGGCGCCCGGGGCGCTCGGGGAACTCGAAGCGGAAGAGCCGCTCGTCCCGCGCCGCCGACGCGGCCGCCGACCATGTGCCGCACGTGGAGCTTCGCCATCTCGTCGTCGGTGAGGTCGAGCGTCGCGTAGCCGCGAGCGCGCAGCGAGGCGGCCACGGCGAGGCCGTCCTCGCGCGAGGCCGTCTTCAGCCCCACGAAGATGTGCGCGGCCTCGCGGCCGCGACAGGCGATAGTTGAACTCGGTGACGACGCGGGGCCCGATCGCGGCGCAGAACTCGCGGAAGGCCCCCGGCCGCTCGGGGATCGTGACGCCGAGGAGCGCCTCGCGCGCCTCGCCCACCTCGGCGCGCTCGGAGACGAAACGCAGGCGGTCGAAGTTCATGTTGGCGCCGCTGAGGATCGCCACCAGCCGCTCGCCGCCCCGCCCCTCGCGCGCCGACCCAGGCCTTGAGGCCCGCCACCGCGAGGGCGCCCGCCGGCTCCATGCACGCTCCGCGTCTCGTCGAAGACGTCCTTGATGGCGGCGCAGATCTCGTCGTTCGTCACGCGCACGACGCCGTCCACGCACGCCCGGGCGATGCGGAACGTCTGCTCCCCGACCTCGCGCACCGCGACACCGTCGGCGAAGATCCCGACCCGGTCGAGACGCACCCGCTCGCCGGCGGCGAGCGAGCGGTACATCGCGTCGGCCTCGAACGGCTCGACGCCGATGACCCTCACCCCCGGCATCAGCGCCTTGACGTAGCCGGCCACGCCGGCGATCAGCCCTCCCCCGCCCACCGGGACGAAGACCGCGTCCAGCCGCCCGTGGCTCTGGCGCAGGATCTCCTCGCCGATCGTGCCCTGGCCGGCGATCACCAGCGGGTCGTCGAAGGGGTGGACGAACGCGAGACCGGTCTCGGCCACGAGGCCGTCGCAGTGCGCCTTCGCGTCGGAGTAGCTGTCGCCGGCCAGCACCACCTCCGCGCCCATGCGCCGCACCGCCTCGACCTTGATCTCCGGCGTCGTCTTCGGCATGACGATGACCGCGCGCAGGCCGAGGTGCCGGGCCGAGTACGCGACGCCCTGCGCGTGGTTGCCGGCGCTGGCGGCGATCACGCCGCGGGCCCGCTCCGCGTCGCTCATGTGGGCGATGCGGTTGTAGGCCCCGCGCAGCTTGAAGCTGAAGACGGGCTGCAGGTCCTCCCGCTTGAGCAGGACCTCGGCCCCGAGCCGGCGCGAGAGGCGCGGCGCGGGGTCGAGCGGCGTCTCGCGCGCCACGTCGTAGACGCGGCTCGTGAGCACGTCGTGGAGGAGCGATCCGGGCGCCGGCGAGCTCCATGGGTCGATGCGCAGGCTACGCTCCCGCCCGCGCGCCTGTCAACGGCTGCCGACGGGCCCGACGGGCCCGCCGCTACCGGCGAATTCGGGCCGTCTGCTAGAGTGCCCTCGCCTCGCAGAGGCCACGTTCTCTGGAAAGGACACACCGCCATGGCCCGACACCGTGGGTCCCGCCCGCTCGACCGGCCGCCGGATTCCGGCCGGCGCCGCTTCCTGCGGCTCACCGCGGGGCTGCCGGTCGGCCTCGCGGGTTGGATGAGCCGGGGCTGCTCCACCGGCAGCGACGGCGTGTCGGGCCCGACCGCGGGGACGGCGGCCACGCCCGGCGCTCGCGCGTCGAGCGGCGACGCGGTGCGTGTGCCGAGGGCCAACGGCGGCATGAACGTCCATCCGCTCCGCCGACTCGACTCCGACCCGGCCGAGCAGGTTCCCGTCATCGTGCCGGACCTGGTGGCCCTGCAGGTGAGCGCCGTCTACGAGCTGGGCTTCGACGGCCTCCGTATCACGGCCCCCTTCGGCGACCGCAGCAGCTTCCTCGCCGCGATCCCGTACGTGCGCTCGGCCCGCGCCCTCGGGATCGACGCCGTCGTCGTCCTCGCCGACCTCTCCGGGCTCGTGCTGGCCCACGCCCTCCACGACGACGAGCGGCGGGCGGAGGCGCTCCAGCTCTACACCACCGTGTTCGCTCCGCCGCCGGAGCCGGTCCGGCCGGGCATGGGCGGCCTCGGGCCGAAAGGGGTCGGCCGGATCGCGTTCCAGGTCCTGAACGAGCCCACCCACTTCCTCGGGGTGCCCCCCGACGTCTACGTGCGCGAGTTCCTCGCGCCCTGCTACACCTGGCTCAAGGCGGGGAACCCCGACCTCATCGTGGTGTCCGCGGCCGAGGTCGGCAACATCGACGGCCCCGCGCGGATACGGGCGATGCTCGAGGCCGGCCTCGAGAGCGTCGCCGACCGCATCGCCTACCACGTGTACACCCGCTCCACGATCCCTCTCCTCTCGGCGAACGTCAGACAGATCGTGTGGATCACCGAGTCGGGCGCCGCGGGGACGGCGCTCCACCTGCCGTGGGTCCGCGACACGTTCCCGGAGATCTTCGCGCAGATCGGCGACGCATCGCGCATCTTCTACTACGACCTCTTCGACGGGGATCCGGGGGTCTACCGCCTGCTGGACATCCGGGCGGAGGGCGAGGGCTATCGCGCGGTCGTCGAGTCCACCGACCTCTACGCCTTCTTCGCTGACAACGTCGCCGCGGAGGCGGCGGGGCGGCCCCTCCTTTCGTTCGACACCCTGGTCCCCGACATCCGCGCCTACTTCCCGACCGAGGCCGACATCCGCGCCTACGACGAGGTCTGGGAGGCATGAGCCCCGCGGCGATCGCCTTCCTGCTGGGGCTCGTCTGCGGCCCGACGCCGGCCCCCGGCCCCCCGTCGACCGGCCCTGCGCCTCCGTCTCCACCCGTGGCGGACGGCATCGACTACCCGCTCGGCCGGCTGGCCTATCCCGATTTCGCCCTTCCCGGCGAGCCGTTCAAGCTCGTCGACCTGCGGTTCGACGTGAGCGACACCGACCGCACGACGCAGGCGTTCGCGGCGCGCGTGAAGGTCCGGAACTTCGGCTACCTGGGCGCCTCGTTCGAGGGCGAGCGGCGGGAGATCGCGTGGACCTCGCAGCGGCTCGACCTGTCGGCGGCCGGCGAGGACGGCGTCTACGACCTCTTTGCCAGTTACCGCGCCCCGCGGTTCATCCTCTCGACCGGGGCGCAGACCGGGGGCCCCGCCGAGGGGAGCGGGTGGCTCCTGCGCCCGGCTCTGAGCGTGCGGCTCTCGCCGGGGCTCGAGCTCGTCGCGCAGGCCGCCGGCAACACCCGGAAGCCCGACGACCGCTTCCTCCGCGACACGTCGTTCGGCTTTCTCTGGCAGCGCGGGACGCGGTTCGAGGCAACGGGCGAGGTCGGGCGGGCCCGCGAGACGGTCGAGGCCGGTTTCGAGAACACCCGGGACACGGGTGTGCTCTCCGTCGTCGGCCAGGTGGGGGGCGCCGAGCTCCGTGGCGAGGCGTTCGTCGCGGACGTGGACGGCCGCTTCCCGCGCCGGGAGGGAGGCGCCACCGCCGAGGTGAGTGTGCCCCTCGCCGCGCGCCTCCTCGTCGAGGGCGGAGCGATCGCGCGCTTCGAACGGGGGGCCGGCCTTCGGGCGCACGAGTACCGCGGCGCCCTGACGTGGTTCGGCCGTCGCTTCTACCCGCCCCGGGCGAGCGAATCCGCTTCGCGGGCCCTGGACCTCGCCCGCCGCGCCACGAAGGTGGGCGCCAACGAGCGCATCGCCTTGACCGACGACGAACGCCGCGCCCAGAGAGAAAGGCTCGCCCTGTCCCGTGAGCGCGAGGAGCTCCGCGACGGGATCGACGCGCTCTACCGCGCGCAGGTCGCGGAGCGGGAGGTTCCCCTCCTGGGGCTCGATTTCGTCGACGCCGAGGACGCGCTGACGGGCGTCGCCACGCGTACGGCGCGCGCGTTCGTCGGCGTGCCCTGGCCCCCGGCGTGGCCGTGGCAGGCGAACGAGGCGGCGGTGCCGTTCCTGCGCCTCGACCTCTCGCGGCAGCGGCAGACGAGTGGAATCGGCTACGAGGCGGTCACCTGGGCCTCCGCTCTCTCGGTCGCCCTGAACCGGGAGATGGACCTCGTGCTGTCCTGGAGCCGGTCCGACCCGACCGCCCTCGACATCATCCGAGGCGTCGGGCAACGCCGCACGATCGAGCTCGCCTACGTGTACGCCTTCGGGCGCTGAGCCTCAGAAGCTCCCCCCGAAGGCGTAGACGAGCCCGACGGTGAGCGTCGTCTGGGACTTCTTCGTCGAGCCGTCGTACTTCCCGAAGATCGCCTCGTCGCGAAGTCCGTCCGGTACTCGAGGCGCGCCTTGAGGGCGCCCGCGATCGTGTGGTCGCTGGTCACCGTGACCGTCTGCGCCTTGGTGCCGATGGTCATGAAGCCGCCGTCGGTGTCGTCCAGGTACTCGTAGCGGCCGACGAGGGCCCAGGTCGGCGTCGCCTGGTAGCTTCGCGTAGGCGGCGATCCCCCACCACTCCACGTCGCCCTCCTTGCCGTAGTCGAAGTTGGCCATGAGGCTGAGCTTCGAGGTGGCGGTGACGGTGAGGGTCGTGTCGAAGAGGTGCCGGGTGTGCGAGCTCGGCCGCCTCCTTGCCGACCATGTAGTTGGCGATCCAGGTCACGCTCGCCGTCGGCTTCAGCGGTCGCCGCCAGGTGCGACCGTCTTGTTCGCCGTCGATCTCGCTCGCGTTGTTCCAGCCGTTCACGAGGTAGCCGCCGAGGCGACAGCTTGTCGTTGACGGGCAGCGTGGCTCTCACCCCGAGGTGGTAGAAGGGGATCGCGTAGCCGAACAGGATCGAGCGCGTGTAGTTCCAGTTGTCCTGGGACTCGATCACCTCCGCCCCGATCGGCGTCACGAACTTGCCCGCGTCCCACTGCACCTTGCCGGTGAGCAGGCTCACGTACGCCTGCTGGACGTGCTTGTAGATCTCCTTGCCGTCGGCCGCCGGCTCGAACGCGGCGGTCAGGTCGGCCGCCTTGCCGAACCACAGGTCCGTCCGGAAGCCGACGCGGCTGTCGGCGGTCGGGACCTTCGTGAAGTTCACCTCCGCCGCGCTCAGCGAGAAGGTGTTGTGCTGCACGTCGTACGTGCGAAGGCTGGGGTCGACCTTGTTGAAGTTGTAGCCGTAGTAGTGTCCACGTAGCCACCCACGACGACCTTCGGCGGCGCGGCCGGGGCGGGCGTCGCCTCCGGGGTCGGTGCGGGCGCGGGCTGCTGGGCGAACGAAGGGACGGCGACTCCGAGGATCGCGGCGAGTCCGAACATCGCGGTACGCAGGCGTCTCTTCCGGGCGGCGCGTGTCATAATCGGTTCACTCCTTGGTACCTGTCGGGACAACGGGGCGGCGCGCCGCGGCCACGGCGCGCCGCCGGACTCATGCTCTTCGCTTCCTAGCTCCCTTCCCCCGGGTAGGCCGACGAGCGGCTCGTGGTGAGCGAGAACTCGGGATAGGCGAGGGCGCCCATCTCGGGCAGGTCGAGGCCGGCGATCTCGGTCTCGACGGAGACGCGGTTGCCGAGGATCTCGTCCAGGACCTTGAAGAACACGTAGAACATCGTGAAGACGAACGACGAAGCAGACGAGGGTCCCGATCACCTGGGCCACGAACTGCTTCGGGGCGCCGTAGAAGAGCCCCGTCACCGTCCCCGGCACTCCGTTCCAGCCGTCGCCGTACTTGCCGTCGGCGAAGAGGCCGAGGGAGAGGACGCCCCAGGCACCGTTGACGCCGTGGACGGAGATGGCGCCCACGGGGTCGTCCACCTTCAGCTTCTGCTCGACGAAGAAGACCGAGTAGACGACGAGGACACCCGCGATCACGCCGATGAGGACGGCGACCGGGGCGGTGACGAACGCGCAGGGCGCGGTGATGGCCACGAGCCCGGCGAGCATGCCGTTCGCCATCATCGAGGGGTCGGGCTTCCCGAACTTCCGCATCATGAGGACCATCGCCGCGAGGGCGCCGCCGGCCGAGGCCAGCATGGTGTTGGTCGCCACCACGCCGATGCGCAGGTCGGTGCCGGCCAGGGTGGAGCCGGGGTTGAAGCCGAACCAGCCGAAGGCCAGGATGAACGTGCCCACGATCGCCATCGGGATGTGGTGGCCGGGGATCGCGACCGGCTTGCCGTCCTTCGTGAACTTGCCGAGCCGCGGACCGAGCACCATCGCGCCCGCGAGGGCCGCGACGCCTCCGACCATGTGGACGACCGACGAGCCGGCGAAGTCCACGTGCCCGTGGCCGAGGCCGAAGTTCGCCCCCAGCTGCGAGAGCCAGCCCGCGCCCCAGACCCAGTTGGCGAAGAGCGGGTAGACGAACATCGACATGAAGAACCCGTAGACCACGAACGACGACCACTTCCAGCGCTCCGCCATGGCCCCGGTCGGGATGGTGACCGTGGTGTCCATGAAGACCATCTGGAAGAGGAAGAGGGTGAAGATCCCGACGTCGTAGACGTCCGCCCCCATGAAGAAGCCGGCCGTGCCGAAGAGGCCGAACGGCTTCCCGAACAGGTTGACCACGAACTCGTGGGTGAGGGTCGGCGTGCCGCCGAGCGCGGCCACGGCGCCCACGCCTCCCATCTGGAGCGCGAAGCCGCAGATCCAGTAGCCGATCATGCCGATGGGGTAGACCATGAAGTTCATCGACATGGTGTGGGCGGCGTTCTTCGCGCGGGTGAAGCCCGTCTCCACCATCGCGAACCCGGCCTGCATGAACATGACCAGGAAGCCGGTGATGCAGCGTCCACACGATGTTGATCGCGATCTTGTTGTGGCCCACGGTGTCCATGACCTCGACCAGCGTGGGCTTGGCGGCGTCCTTCACGGGGACGTCGGCGGCGGTGCCGGTCGCGGCGCCGGTCGGGTCCGGGCCGCGGGGAGCGGGGCGGCGGGGGCGGCGTCCGCCGTCTGGGCGTGAAGGCTCCGGAGCTGCGAGACCCCGAGCATCAGGACGACGCCGATGCCGAAGCTCACGAACACCCGCCGGCCCACGCTCATGACCGATCTCTCGTTGCTTCACAGTGCCTCCTCGCCCCGCTCGCCGGTGCGGATGCGGACCGCACCCGAGAGGTCGGTGATGAAGATCTTCCCGTCGCCGAACTTGCCGGTCTTCGCGGTGGCGAGGACGGCCTCGATCGCCTTCTCCACGAGGTCGTCGGGGAGGACCACCTCGATCTTGACCTTCGGCAGGAAGTCCACCTTGTACTCGCTGCCGCGGTAGGTCTCGGTGTGCCCCTTCTGGCGACCGAAGCCCTTCACCTCGCTGACCGTCATGCCCACGATCCCCACCTCCTGGAGCGCGCGTCTTGACGGCGTCCAGGAGGTGGGGGCGGACGATCGCCTCCACTTTCTTCATTCGTCCTCCTTGGGTCGGGTCGTCGGCCGGCCGCCGAGGGCGGCGAGAAGCGCCTCCTCGACACCGGCCAGATTCTCGGGCGCGAGCTTTCCGCCCGCGCCGGTCACGTAGAACACGTCGAGAGCCAGCGCCTTCGCGGTGGCGATCTTGGCGAACGAGATGTCGAGCCCGAGCTCGGCGAGCGTCGTCCGCGATCGTCCAGGCGAGGCCGGGGCGGTCCTGGGCCTTCACCTCGATCACCGTGGCGGTGGCCGAGCTCTCCTGGTCGAAGCGCACCGAGGGGCCGCGGGCGGCCCGGCCCCAGCGACGCGCCGGTGCGCTGGGGGTTCTTGTGCAGCCAGCGCGCCACCGCCGCCGCCACGTCGTGGGTCCCGGCGAGGGCGGCGACCACGTCCTGCTCGACCCGCGCGCGCCGCTCCGGCTTCACCGGCCGGTGCGACGAGACCTCGGACAGCCGGAAGGTGTCGATGACGACGCCGTCCGTCCGGTTGAAGAGGTCGACGGCCAGGATGTTGACCCCGTTGGCGGTCAGGGTGCCGGCGACGCCGCGCGAGGAGCCCGGGCCGGTCGTCGGTGACGAGGACGAGCTCCGTGCAGTGGCCGTCGGACAGGTCGCGCCAGTCGAAGGCGACGGGCGCATCGCCCCGGCCCGAGACGAGGCGGAAGTGTCGGGCCATGTGGGTGGCGTCGGTGGCGCGGAGGTAGCGCTCGGGGAGGAGGGCGAAGTGGCGCTCGAGGTCCACCTCCGGGAACTCGCGTCGGAGCGACTCGATGGCGCGCGCCCGGGCGCTCTCCCCGGGAACGCCCTCGCCGGGGTGCCCGGCGAGGTGCTGCCGCGTCCGGTTGGTAGAGCTCCCAGAGGAGCGCCCCCTTCCACTCGTTCCAGATCCCCGGGGCCGACCGCCGCGGTGGTCGGCGTAGGTCAGGAGGTGGAGCAGGTTCAGGCGGTGCAGGCTCCCCACCCGCTCGGCGAACGAGCGCGACGAGCGCGGGCTCGGAGAGGTCGCGCTGCTGCGAGAGCTGCGACATCTCGAGGTGGGCGGCGACGAGGAAGACCACGTCCTCCGCGGCGCGCTCGTCGAGCCCCAGTCGCGCGCAGACCCGCGGGGCGATGCGCGCGCCGCGCTCCACGTGGCCGCCGCCGCGCCCCTTGCCGATGTCGTGGAGCAGCATCCCCAGGTAGAGCGGGGCCGCGTCCTCGACCTCGTCGAGGATCCGGCCGAACGGCCGCACGCCGGCGTCCGTCCCCGACGCGACCTCGTCGAGCGCCTCGACGGCGCGCAGCGTGTGCTCGTCCACCGTGTAGCGGTGGAAGAAGTCGTGCTGGACGAGGAAGCTCACCCGGCCGAACTCGGGCAGGAAGCGGCCGAGGAAGCCCGTCTCGTGCATGGCGCGGAGCGCGAGTCCCACGCGCCCGCGCCAGCGCAGGAGGTCCACGAAGACGGAGGCCGCCTCGGGCGACTCGCGCAGGGCGCGGTCCACGAGGGACGAGCCGCTCGCGGACGGCGAGCGCGAGCTCGTCGGAGAGCGGCACCCCCTCGGCCTGCGCGGCGGCGAAGGCGGCGAGCAGGCCCTGGCCCGTGGCCAGGAGCTCGACGGACTTCGCCCGCAGCCGGCCGTCGCGCACCTCGAAGTCGCGGGCCGGACGCCGCTTCGTGAGGGTGGCGAAGAGGCGCCGCGGCGCCGCCGCGGGTGGACGCCGCACGACGCTGCGGAACGTCTCGTGCAGCTCGGAGGCGCGGCGGTAGTAGTCGCGCATGAAGAGCTCCGAGGCGAGGAGCCCCCGGCTGGCCTCGTAGCCGAGGCTCTTGGCGACCGCGGGCTGGAGGTCGAGGGTGAGCACGTCGGTCTTGCGGCCGGTGGCGAAGTGGGCCTCGGCGCGCACGCGGAGGAGGAAGTCGTAGGCGCGGCGCGTCCTCCGGTGCTCTCCTCCGGAGAGAACGCCCGCGGTGTCGAGCTCGGCGAGCCCGCGCACGCCGTGGCGGGCCTGGGCGACCCACAGCACCGCGTGCAGGTCGCGGAGGCCGCCCACTCCCTCCTTCACGTTCGGCTCCTGGACGCACACCGCGCCGCCGGACCGCGCGTGCCGCTCGGCCACGTCGGCGAGGAGCGACTCGAGGAAGGCCTCGCCCGACTTGCGGTCGCGCCGGATGGCGTTGTCGAGGGCCCGGTCGAGGGCCCCGAAGATCGTCGTGTCGCCGGCCACGAGGCGGGCCTCGGCGAGGGCCGTGCGCGAGTGGAGGTCGCCGCGGGCCTCCTCGACGCACTCGGCCAGCGTGCGGAAGCTGTGGCCGACGGTGAGGCCGACGTCCCAGAGGAGCTGGAGGACCTGCTCGACGAACCGCCGAACCGCCTCGGCGGCACGGCCCTGGTGCAGGAACAGGAGGTCCACGTCGGAGAACGGGGAGAGCTCGCCGCGCCCGTAGCCCCCGAGCGCGACCACCGCGCAGCCCGCGAGCGCCACCCGGGCCGCGGGCCTCCGCCTCGGCCAGCGCCAGCCGGCAGGCGTGCGAGACGACCTGGTCCACCTGGTAGCTGCGGGCGGAGGCGATCTCGAGGCCGCCGAGCCCGAAGCGGTGACGCATCCGCAGGCGGTCGGTCTCGAGCTTGAGGAACCGCTTGAAGTGCGGAGAGGCGGCCCCGGGGGTCCGCGGGGGCAGGCTCTCCCTGGAGGCGCTCCCGCGCGTGGGCCTCGATCTTCTCGCGGTCGATCTTCATGGCGTCGCCGGCCTTGGTTCCACGACCCGTGCCGGGGCCCGGCGAAGGCCGGCGGGAACGCCAAGTCACTGACCGAGCGGCGCTTCAGACTCCGTGGCGCAGCCCGAGAGGTCGCCGCGGAATACGACAATGTTGTGGGATCATGCCGGCGAGGCGCCGTTTTCGTCAGCCTTCGCCAAGGCCGGCGCCGGGATCCCGCTGGGCTCCATCTGCTATCGACCGCGCCGATGTCCGAGTCCGCGTCCATGAGCCCCGACGATCACCGCGATGAGGAACAACTCCGTAGTATCAGGCTCATGTGGCAACAATCCTGTCGCCACACGGACGGCGCCGAACCCCCCGCCTCAGTCCCCCGGCGCGTCGGTGACCGCGCCCCGCGCGGCGCTGCCCACGACGCGCGCGTACTTCGCGAGCACCCCGCGCGTGTAGCGGGGAGCGGGCGGCGTCCAGGCCGCGCGGCGGCGGGCGATCTCGGCCTCGTCCACCTCGAGCTGCAGGAGGCGCCGCTCCGCGTCGATCGTCACCCGGTCACCTTCCCGGACGAGAGCGATCGCGCCGCCCACCGCCGCCTCCGGGGCGACGTGGCCGACGACCAGGCCGTACGTCCCCCCGGAGAAGCGCCCGTCGGTGACCAGGCCGACGGAGTCGCCGAGCCCGGCCCCGATGATCGCCGACGTCGGCGAGAGCATCTCCCGCATGCCGGGCCCGCCTTTCGGCCCCTCGTAGCCGGATGATCACGACGTCGCCTTTCCGGATCTTCCCTCCGAAGATCGCCTTGGTGCAGTCCTCCTCGCGATCGAAGACGCGGGCGGGCCCGGTCATGACCGGGTGCTTGACCCCGGTGATCTTCGCGACCGCCCCCTCCGTGGCCAGGTTGCCGCGGAGGATGGCGAGGTGGCCCTGGGCGTAGAGCGGCCTCGACCACGGCCGGATGACGTCCTGCCCGGCCGGCGGCTCCGGCGGCACGCCGGCGAGGGTCTCCGCCACCGTCTTCCCGTTGACGGTCAGGGCGTCCCCGTGCAGCCGGCCGTGGTCGAGGAGCATCCGCATCACCTGCGGCACCCCGCCCGCGCGGTGGAAGTCGGTCGTGACGAAGCGGCCGGACGGCTTGAGGTCGCAGAGCACGGGCACGCGGGCGCGGACGGCCTCGAAATCGTCGAGAGCGAGTGGCACCTCCGCGGCGTGGGCGATCGCCAGCAGGTGGAGCACGGCGTTCGTGGAGCCGCCGATCGCCATGACCACCGAGATGGCGTTCTCGAAGGCCTGCCGGGTCAGGATCCTGCGGGCCGTGAGACCGGCCCGGATGGCCTCGGCGAGCACCCGCCCCGACTCGGCCGTGCTCTCCGCCTTCTCCGCGTCCTCGGCCGCCATGGTCGAGGAGCCGCTGAGGCTCATCCCCAGCGCCTCGAAGGCCGAGGACATGGTGTTGGCCGTGTACATCCCGCCGCAGGCGCCGGCGCCGGGAATGGCCTTCCGCTCGATCGCGTCGAGCTCGGCGTGGGGCAGCTTCCCCGCCTCGTACTGGCCGAGCGCCTCGAAGACGCTCACGATGTTGAGGTCCCGCCCCTCGTGGCAGCCGGGCTTGATGGTCCCGCCGTACACGAAGATCGCCGGGATGTCGAGCCGCGCGAAGGCGATCATCGCCCCCGGCATGTTCTTGTCGCAGCCGCCGACCGCGAGCACTCCGTCCATCGCCTGCGCGTTGCAGACCGTCTCGATGGAGTCGGCGATCACCTCGCGGGACACGAGCGAGTACTTCATGCCCTCGGTGCCCATCGAGATCGCGTCGGAGACCGTGATCGTGCCGAAGACCTGGGGCATCGTCCCCGCCGCGCGGAGAGCCGCCATCGCGCGGTCGGCGAGCGGGCCGATCCCCACGTTGCAGGGGGTGAGGTTGCTGTGGGCGTTCGCCACCCCGACGATGGGCTTCTGGAAGTCGGCGTCGGCGAAGCCCACCGCGCGGAGCATCGAGCGGTTGGGGGCGCGCTCGTCGCCCTCGGTGATCGCGCGGCTGCGGCGGGGGGTGGTCATGTCCGTCCTCCTCGGTCCCGCCCATCTTAATCCGGCCGTGCTACCCTCGGGCATCCGGAGGGGAGATGGCCCAGGTGAAGGGGGGCGGGACCTG
Organism: uncultured Acidobacteriota bacterium; assembly: GCA_963697835.1. Classification (GTDB taxonomy): domain Bacteria; phylum Acidobacteriota; class Vicinamibacteria; order Fen-336; family Fen-336; genus DATBSL01. Next base: position 1,301,088 of record CAVOPG010000008.1, read on the forward strand.
CGTCCACCGCGGCGACGCCACCTGCCGGTTCGAGGCGAGCTGGGACTAGCGTGAGGCTGAAGCCGGCCCTCTACTACGCGAGCGTGGCGGCGGCCGTCGCCGCCGCCCTAGTGGTCACCCTCCGGCTCTGGGAGCGGCGGATGGAGGTGCCGTTCCTCTACGGGGCGACGCCCTCTCCTTCGTGGTCTTCACCAAGGCCGTCGGGCAGGACGGCCTCCTCCACTTCCGTCACCTCGGCATGCCCTTCGGCGTGGAGATCGCCGACTGGGGGCTGGGCATGCCGCTCGACTTCACCGTGCTTCGGGCTCTCGGCGCGCTCTTCGGTGAGCCGGGGACGACGCTCAACGCCTGGTGGCTCCTCTCCGTCGTGGCGACCGGTGTCTCCGCGGCGTTCGCGTTCCGGGCTCTCGATCTCGCGCCGGGCCTCGCTTTCGGCCTCGGCTATCTCTACGCGCTCTCACCCTACGCGTTCTACCGCAACGTCGGCCACGTGCCGCTCGTGTACCACTTCATCCCCCTGATCGCGCTCGTCGCGATCCGCACGGCCGAGGGCCGACCCGAGCGGTTGGCGGGGGGAGCGCGCGTGGCCGTCCTCCTGGGCTGCGTCGCACAGGGGATGAGCTACATCTACTACAGCTTCTTTTCCTGCGTGCTGCTGGGGACCGCCGGCCTCATCGGCTGGCGGCGGAGGCGGCGTGTCGCGACCCTCAAGCTGGCCGCAGCGGGCGTTCTCCTGATTCTGATCGGCACCGCTGTAGGCCTCGCTCCCAGCCTGTTGTACTGGCACGAGCACGGGAGGAACCCGGAGCTGCAGTACAAGCGCGCCGAGGAGTCGGACGTGTTCGGCCTCAAGATCCGCCACCTTCTGCTGCCGATCCTGGACCATCCGTTCGCGCCGTGGCGGGCGCTGGCGGGAGTGCCGCTGCTACCGGCTTCCCCGGGGAGAACGAGAGCGCCTCGGCGCGGCTGGGCACGGTGGGCAGCCTCGGCTTTCTTGGCCTCCTCGCCTACGCAGTCGGGTCCGTATCCGGCCTCGTCCGGAAAGAGCACGCCCGTCTGGCGGCGGCGGCAGCGCTCACCCTCGTGTCGCTGCTCCTGGCCCAGGTCGGGGGCTTCGGGTCGTTGTTCAGCGTGCTCGTCTCCCCCGACATACGTGCCTACAACCGCATCTTCGTCTTCATCGCCTTCTTCAGCCTCCTCGCAGCAGGTTGCGGTCTCGAGCGTCTGCAGGCGTGGGTAATCAGCCGATGCCCGGCCCGGCCCGGCCTCGTCCGCGGAGGCCTTCTCCTCCTGCTCCTCGTCGCCGTGTTCGACCAGGCGACCACGGTGGGAATGCAGAGCGTCTACCCCGAGAACACACGCCAGTTCGACGTGCACCGGGAGTTCGTCGGCCGTGTGGAATCCCGGCTCCCCAGAGGGGCCATGGTCTTCCAACTCCCCCACACCGGCATGCCCCTCGAGAAGGGAGCCACCCGCATGGCGGTCTACGACCAGGGCCACGCCTACGTGCACTCCCGCTCGCTCCGGTGGAGCTGGGGGGCGATGATCGGCCGCAACGGTAACTGGCAGGCGGGAATCCAGACGCTCTCTCCGCGCGCGCTCGTGCGAACCCTGGTTCTCGCCGGCTTCTCGGGGGTGTGGATCGACCGCTATGGATACGCAGCACCGCCCGGTCGCGGGCGCGAAGCGGCGCCAGCTCGCCCCGGCCTCGAGGCGGCGGTCATCCTGGCCGCGGGAGAGGAGCCCGAGACGAGCCTCGACGGCCGCTACGTTTTCGTGGGCCTCGAGTCCGTGCGTCGGCGCCTCGTCGCCGAACTCGGTCCCGAGGGCTGGGCACTGGAGCGAGAGCGGGTCCTCCGGCCGCCACTCGTGCCTCGGTACCGGGAGGGCTTCGGGGAGGAGGAGGGAGACGAGACGCGCGTCTGGCGGTCGTGCGGCCCGCGAGGGCGGATCGTGGTCATGAATCCCGTGGACCGCGAGCGGGAGGTGCTCCTCAGCGCCCGGATCTTCCCTGGCGGAACGGGCTCGAAGAAGATCGAGATCTCGAGCTCGCAGTTCGACGACGTGGTGACGGCCACCGCCCCCGAGGGCCTCGCCTACCGCCAGACCGCCTTTCTGCCGGCACGCCGGCGCCTGGAGATCCACTTCTCCTGCGTGGACCCGCCGGCCGCCGGGCCCTGCTTCAAGCTCGTGGACTTCCAGGCCTCGACCTGAAACCGCCGCCGGAGATCGCCGCCGCGGCCACGGAAACCAGGGACGAGGAGGATTGAGACCGGAGATGCGCACCCTCACCGTGGTCTGCCCGGTCTACGACGAGCAGGACGTCGTCGCCGACTTCCACGCCGAGCTGCGCCGCGCGCTGAATGAGGTGGCCGATCGCTGGAGCTCGACCGTGCTGTTCGTGGTGGACCGCGGCACCGACCGGACCCTCGACATCCTCCGGGAGATCGCGACGAGGGAACCGTCGGTGCGCGTCCTCGCCCTGTCGGCCCGCTTCGGCCAGCAGGGGGCCCTCCTCGCCGGCCTCGACCACTGCGACTCGGACGCGGTCGTGATGATGGACAGCGACGGACAGCATCCCCCCTCGCTCATCCCCGAGCTCCTCGCGGGCTTCGAGCGGGGCTTCGACGTCGTGTACACGGTTCGCTAGCCCGGGAATGGCGTGCCAGCGCTCAAGCGGCTCAGCTCCCGTCTCTTCTACCGCCTCCTCGGCGGGATGTCGGACACCGCGATCGTCGAGGGCGCGGCCGACTTCCGGCTCGCGTCGCGGCGCGTCGTCGAGCTGTTCCAGACGAGGCTTCGGGAGCGGAACCCGTTCCTCCGGGGTCTCTTCTCCTGGGTCGGCTTCCCGAGCCTGGCCGTGCGGTTCGCGGCCCGGCCGAGGCCGGCCGGTCGCACGAAGTTCCCGCTCGGCCGGATGCTCCGCTTCGGCCTGGACGGCATCGTGTCCTTCACCCGGGTCCCGCTCCGGGCGGCCCTGTACCTCGGGCTGGCTCTTCTCGTCCTCGGGGGCGTCGGGGCGCTCGCCGCCATCGTGCGTTTCCTCTTCGGCGACTCCCCCGCCCCGCTCTGGCTCTGGGTGACCGTCCTGCTCCTCGTCTTGAGCGGGACCCAGCTCTTCTTCCTGGGCGTGCTCGGCGAGTACGTGGGAGCGATCCTGGACGAGGTCAAGGCACGTCCTCACTACGTCGTCGAGCAGCGCATCAACTTCCCGGAAGCGGGGTGAACGCGACGGCCGTGCGAGCACGGCGCCGACCGCGAGCGCTGGCTTCGCCGACGTGCGGCAACCCCCGCTCGCCTCGACGGGCGGTCCGGCGCGGCCCGCTCTCACCTACCTAGCGCGGGAACTCGTCGATCGGGCCGGTCCAGGCTAGAGACGGATCACCTGATAAAGGGCGTAGTCGCGGTTCTTTGCCCGCGGTTCCAGTCGGAATGACCGACCTTGTACCGATCGCACTTGCGGCGCCCCCGGTGATCCTGTGTCCGATTCCCGATCCACGAGGACGTACGCCACTCCGAGACGAGACAGGGTCGCCTCCTGCAAGTTACCACGGTTCCAGCCGCGCCAGAAGGCCCGACGCTGCGCGCGCCAGGCCTTCAGCTCTTCGGGCGCGAGATGGACGTATGGATGTATGGACAGTGTAGGACCATGACAGGTAGTCATGCAGAGGACGGGCAGGAGCGGGCCATCACGCGCGACAACGACGGCGCCGGGCGCCGCCTCGGCCTGGAGGAGCCGTACCATGGCCATCAAGTTCGCATCCAGGGGCCGCAGCCCCCTCTGGCGCGCCTCGTGGACGAAGAACTCCACCGTCGAGGGGACACTGAGAGCGAGCACCATGGCGGCGGCGAGCCATCGGCGGCCGATACTCCCCGACGTTGCACGCCACAGTGACTCGACCGCGAACGGCCAAAACAAGTACTTACTCTGGACGAAGAACCAGACTCCGTTATTGTACTGACCATCGAACCCATATCCGGCCGGAATGACGGTCAGAGTCAGGCTGAGCACCGGGCCGAGCAAGAGGAACGCCGTGACGACGTGACGGACCGGCCGCCAAGCGGAACGCTCCCTGTCCCGGACGATGGCGGGGAGGGCGAGCAACCGCATTCCCAGCGTCCCCACGAGATACGCACCCAATCCGACCAGCCAGAACGCGGCGACATACGAAACCGCTCGCTTTCCCTCGGCATACGCTCGAATCGGAGCGATGGCACTGGATTCCCAGAGGCCGAGCTGCTGGAACAGGCCCGGAACGTACGGCCACTGGTGCCACACGACAGTGGACCGGCCCCCTCCCGCCCGCAGGCCCCAGACCGCGAACGGCAAGACTGCGAAGATGCTCGCCGCAAGCGCCTTCAGGAGGCGAGCCTCGCGCCAGCGCGCGAGGCGATAGACGCCGGCCAAGCCGATGGCGGCCAGCACTTGCGCGCCGGCAAACACCTTCCATTCAGTGAGGCCTGCGCACGAGAGTGCGGTGAGCGCCAGCCAGCACACTCGACCCGACTCGCAGTAGCGGTGCAGACAAAGCAGCGTGGAGCAGAGCAGCCCAAGCGCGGGCAACATCGGATTGAGGAAATAGAGCGATAGCACCGTAGGCATGCCGAAGAACGTGGCCGCCCACAGGTGCTTGCCCAACAGGATTCCAGGAACGAAGGAGAAGTCCTCGCCGAAGAGCATCAACGCGCTGGCCAGCAGCGCCGCCCACGGCGCGCCGAGCCAGGCGCGGTTCAGGCAGAAGGCCGCCAAGACGGTGCTGGTCACAAGGAAGGCGGGCACGAACCGCACGCAGAGATCCGGGATACTGAGTCCGCCAACCCCCTGAAAGAGGGCGGTGAACAGGTCCATGCCGTAGTGGTACTGAAGCGGCGTTCCGGGCAGGAACGGGATCGTAGGCGGCACCGTGTGCGTCAGCTCCTGCGCCAGGGACGCATGCAGGATCACGTCCCCTTGCCCGTTGAACATCAAACCGCCACCTGCCGTCCGTGCCAGATTCCGCGCATAGCTCGGTAGGAACAGAATGGGCGTGAGGCTGGCGGCGACGAGCCCGGCCACCGCAGGCGCCCACGCGGGAACGCGCACGAGCAAGGCCCTGTGAGGCCAGCGGCGGACTAGCCCGATCAGGGATGCGGCTGGCCATGCGAGGAACAGTGGGCGCATGTAGACCGACGCACAGGCGGCGTACAGCATGGTGCTCGTCACCATCCCGAGGCACAGCGCCAGTGTCCAGCGCTCCAGGCCTCGTGCGCCGCTGCCGCTGAAGTCAACGAGGAAGAGGCCGGGTACGGCCACCACCAATGCCGCGATCACCACGAACCACGGGAACGACCAAGAGGAGCTGATCGTCCAGGTTCCGAACGCCCAGCCAAGGACGGCAAAGACGCTCATGATGAGTGAGCAGAGCATGACCGCCGAACGAGACCAGCCCGGAGTCTCGGTGATCCCTGGCATGGACGTGCTCATTGCGGCACATACTAGCCGAAGTCCCGCAGCAGACGGGGCCTGGCTCGCCCAGATGAACCAACCATCGCGCACGGCGTCGCTAAGGAAGTTGTCCTTGTCGAATTCTCTTGAGTTCTTCTGAGGCTGCCGAACAAGTGGTTCGAGCTTACGAGGCCGGTTCGGGTCGTAGCCTAGGCTAACTAACTAGCCGAGAGCGCCCCGTCGCACAAACAGCTTGTCGGCCTCGACGACGCCGGCGTCCGTCTCGAGCTCGTTCAGGGTCGCGGCCTCCGCGAAGCCTCGCGACGCGAGCGCGGTGCGGAGCGTCTCGTAGGTTCCGGCCTCTCCGTAGCTCACCTCGAGGAGGAGCCCGGCACAGCGCTGCCACAGGCCGTCCATGCCCTCGAGCGCCCGGAGCTCCGCGCCCTGAAGGTCGAGCTTCACCAACACGTGTCGGCCCTCGATCGGGAGCCGGTCGAGGCGGACGGTCCGGACGCGCCAAGACGGCCTTGCCCCCTCGACGGTCCCGATCAGGGTGCAGGAGGTCGCGGCCGCCTCAGGCTGGGTCAGGAGCGACATCCCGTCTGCGCTCCACAGCGCGGACTCGACGACCTCGAAGCCGCGCCGGCGGAGCGTCGCGGCCGAGGCGGGGTGCGGCTCGACGCAGAGCAGCCGCGCGGCCGGAAGAGCGAGGCGTACGAGCGCGGCGAACTCGCCCACCCCGGCTCCGCCATCGACGACGGCGTCGTAGCGGGCCCGTCCGAGGTGGCTCACTATGCGGGCGTGCCGGAGCCAGACCTTGGCCGGCCAGGTCAGGGCCAGTCGCAGCGCCCGTGGTCTCAGGGGCAGGAGGAGGAGGCGCGTGCCGAAGGCGTAGACACGGTCGCGCACGGCTCAGGAGGCCTGACGCGCCGCCGAGGGCGCGGCGAGTTTTTCGAGGAAGCGAACCCATTGTCGCAGGTGGGCACGGGGCTGGGCCTGACGCGCCGCCTCGAATTCCTCGAGCATGGGTCCAGCGAACCCCGAGGCCCGCACCGGACGGCCGGCCGCGACGGCGTTCCAGATCTTCGACGGGAAGACCGCATCCGGGATGCGCGGGTGCCCCGCCACGAGGTGGACCTCCGCGTCCCAGTAGGAGCGGACGAGAGCGGCGAGGTCGGAGAGAGGGGCCTCGGCCCGTACCCAGGGCGGGAGGACTTTCATGCCCGGGCCGTCGCCACGGACCGTAACCTCGTAGCCCTCGTCCACCAGCTGCCGGCACAGCTTGAGGAAGCTCGGGAGGTGATGGCCCCAGCCCAGGTTGCCAGAGTAGAGAGCGGTCCGGGGCCGGGCCGGTCGCGGGGCGCCGAGGTCGACGGTGTTCCAGTTGCGGATCAGCACCGCCCGCTCCCCGGGACAGCGGATGTTGCCGGCCGCCTTCACGACGTGATCCCATCCCGCCAGGTGGCGGTCCCAGAGCCGCCGCAGCGAGCGGAGCAGGACGGAGGGCGGGTCCCAGACCGCGCGGATCAGGTGGGGGTAGTAGTCGTGCAGCCAATAGACCCCGGCCGCCCCTCGCGCCCGCACCGCGCGGTGCAGGAAGAGCGTCGTGGGAGGTGCGCTCGTCAGCACTACGACATCGCCCTCGCGCACCTCGGCCGAGATGTGGCGCGCGAAGGCCCGCCGCACGGCTTCGTATTCAAGGGCGACCGACAGCAGCCGTTCCCGCCGTCCCTGGCGGTGGGGAAGGCGTTCGACGGGCGTCCGCGGCGCCGGGCGGCGGCCTTCGCGGTAGCGCCCGGTGCCGGCCACGAGCCTCACCCGGACGCCTTCATCGGCGAGGGCGTCGGCGACGTGCTCGGCGTAGATACCGGTGGGGGCGTCGTCGGGCCAGGCGTACTGCGTGAGGACGTGGACGACGGGGCCGTCTTTCATCCGCGAAACCTGCGGAGCTCGACTTGGTACGCCTCGCGCCGGTGGCGGAGACTCGACTCCAGCATGACCCCGGTGAGGAGCGTGAACAGCGAGAGGTTCATGAGGCCAGCGGCCAGGATCGCGAGGGGGAACCGCCCCACCATGCGCGTGCGGTAGTACTCGTAGACGGGAAGAGACCCGGCGGCGAGGCCCGCCACGAAGAAGGCGACGGCGATCGTCCCGAAGAACGCCAGGGGCCGGTAGTCGCGGAACAGGACGATCAACAGGCGCAGGATGCGGAACCCGTCGCGCAGCGTCCGGAGCTTCGACGTCCCCCCCTCCGCTCGCGCCCGAAACGGGATCTCGACCTCCGTCAGCCGGTAGCCCTTCTCGACGGCCTGGACGGTCAGCTCGGTCTCCAGCTCGAACCCTCGGAACAGCAAGGGCACGTTCTTGTAGAACCGTTTCGTGAACAGGCGCAGGCCGGAGAAGAGGTCGCCCGGCGTGTAGTGGAATACGAGCCGGAAGACGGCGGCGAACGCCGCGCTCCCGAGCTCGTGAAAGCGACGAAAGACCCGGTGGTCGCCCTCCGGCACGCGGACGCCCGTGATCATGTCGGCGGGATCGGCGCGCGAGGCGGCCAGCAGCCGCCGCATGCCCTCGGCGGGGTAGCTGCCGTCCCCATCCACCATGATCACGAGGTCCTCGTCGAGCAAGGCGAACGCGGTCACGATGGCGCGGGCTTTCCCGCGGCGGGGCTCCGCCACGACCTCGGCGCCCGCCGCCCGCGCGAGCTCGGCGGTGCGGTCGGTGGAGCCGTTGTCGACGACCAGGATCCGCGCGTCGGGGAAGGCGGCCGCGTATTCCCTCACCACGAGGGCCACCCCGTCCTCCTCGTCGAGACACGGGATCAGGATGGCGAGGCGGGACTGGGTGGGGGTCGGTGAGGGCATTCCGGGAGGCATAGTGGTGCCCCAGCATTATGTGGCCTTCTTGGCTCACGGATCGCCGGCTCGGGTCGCCTTCGAGACTGATTCCGTAGGTACGGGGGAGGAGCCGCCGCTATGGGGCGCTCGAGCCAGTTTGCTCCCGGCGCCAGGGCGGCTAGATTACCGGCATGGTGGGACTGCTGATGCGCCTCTACCGAGCCTCTCCCCTGCACCCTGCCCTGGGGGCAGCATTGGCTCGTCTCCTGGGCGTGGCCACCGCCCATCTCCCAAGCCCGCAGATCCGGGTCGTCAGGGGGATCCGGTGGGAGCTCGATCTGCGCGAGGTCATCGACGCTTCGCTCTACTTCTCGGGCTCCTTCGAGCCTCGGGCGGAGCGAGCGATGGGTCGGCACCTCGGCCCGGGTATGACAGCGATCGACGTCGGGGCCAACGTCGGATACCACACACTGCGAATGGCGATCGAGGTCGGGCCCGGCGGCCGGGTCATCGCCGTCGAGCCGGCGTCGCCAGTCGTGACCCGGCTCCGGCGAAACCTCTCTCTGAACGAGCTGAAGAACGTCGAAATCGTCGTCGCGGCCCTCGGCGACCACGACCTTGAAGCCGCGAGACTACGGCTCCAGTCGAGCTATCCGCTCTCCGGACGCGGCGCCTCGGAAGCGGTCCTCGTGCGGGTGGCGCGGCTGGATTCACTGGTCCTCGAGCGGCAGTTGAACCGGGTGGATCTCATCAAGATCGACGTGGACGGTCAGGAGGCCAAGGTACTGCGAGGGGCTCGGGACACCCTGAGGCGCTTTCGTCCGCCTGTCTTCTTCGAGCTCACTCCCTCCCTGGTCGAAGAGGGCGGCGACTCGATCGGCGAGCTCTTCGGCTCGCTTCTGGACCTCGGCTACGCGATCTCGGACGAGGGAGGAGCTCGGTGGCAGAACCCCGTCCAGCAGGGCGAGCGTCTGCGCAGAGGAACGGGGTGCAATCTCCTCGCCCTGCCGTCGCGGCTTTCCTGATCTCGCCCTTGACGCCTGCCGCCGACGGCGCGGATCGAGGCCGTCTTCGTCCGCCCTCACCGCCCAGGCTGGGGGCTGCGACTCGAGGACGTGGTGAGAGTGTCCGCCGGCTGAGCGGTGTCGACCTCGAGGCGCTTCAGAGGACAGAGGCGATAGCGGTATCCCCGACCAAGTCGCACCCATTCGCAGGCGCCCGCCACCTCCAGCCCGAACGGACGAACGGCCTCGTCGGTTCGCTCTCCTTCATCCGGGGCAGTGCTCAAAGCGCGCAGAGGGCCCGTGTGGGTTCGGATCCGGGCGGCAATCGCCTCCGTGAGAGCCGGACCCTTTAGCCCGGGGGAGCCGAGGCCGACGAAGGCCGCATCGGGCGGAAAGAAGGGGGCAACGAAGCTCGTTCGGAAGTCGGGCAGGAGGATGAGCTGGTTCTCGCGAAGCCCGATGCCCGGCAGCCGGGGGTTGAACCAGAAAGGCGACCATTCCCGGGCACGGGACCAGAGGCCCACGTGGGTCGTGAGCAGGACCGCCACCGCCACGGCCGGAGCCGCGACCGCCATCCGGTAGGGCCACACCTCGGCGAGGAGGACGAGCGCCACCGTCGGTGCCAGGGACTCCAGCACGCTCGCGTAGCGGTAGTAGTGGAACGCGGTCACCCAGGCGCCGTAACCGGCGATCCAGTAGAGGATGAGGCCGCGTCCGGTGCCGGCGGGCGCCCGCCCGGCACGCACCCTCGCCAGCTGGGACGCGAGCCAGGCGAGAACCGCCAGGAAGACCAGCAGCAGGCGGGGATCCCGCAGCCAGACCTCCTGAAGGCCCTCGTTGATGCCGAGGGCAGCGTCGACCGCGGGCCGCAGCCACAATGGGAAGCCCCCGGACCGCCACCGCAGGTCACGCAGGGGCGTGGGAGGAGCGAACGGCGATTGGAAGATGTCGTTCAGGAAGGGGAAGAGGGGGTTCCCCAGCCGACGCCACATCTCGACTGCCCACCAGCCGTTCGTGAGGCCCCAGCCGGCGACGCTCCCCAGGATGAAAGCCCCCAGCAGAGCCGGTCGGCGGCGCTTCCAGGCCAGCCACGTCGCGAGCACCGTCAGCCCTACGTGAGGCGCGGCCATGGTGAGCTTGACTCCGATGGCCGCGCCGCCAAGAGCACCCGCGACGGCCAGCCGGGCACGACCCGGACGCTCCACGCCCACGACAGCGAGGACGGCAGCGAGGGCCGGAATCGAGACCGTGTTGTCGCCGAACGTGGTGCCCAGAAGCGAGACGGCGTTCTGCCCCGTCGCTCCCAGCAGAGCGGCGAGAGGGGCGAGCCACAACCCGCGGGGGCCCAGCAGGGCCCGGGCCACGGCCCAGACCAGAAGGACGTTCGTGCCTTGAATCGCCCCGAACAGCGCCGCGAAGGCCTTCGGCGAGAGGCGCCGGATGGCCACGTAGTGCAGCGCGTCGAGGAGCGGGTTGAAGTACGTAGCCGGCCCCGCCGGGGCCAGGTCGCGGTCGAGCCGGCCCTCGAGAAGGGCGAAGCCGTCGTAGAAGTGGTAGTTGAGCAGGTCGAAGTTGGCGTCCGGGCCGAGGGCGACCGAGCCCGCGGCGCTAGCCAGAAGGGCGACCGTCGCGACGGTCGCCCACTCCTTTCCCGACGGCCGCACCTCGGGGAAGCCGGACATCCAGCGAGCCTAACACGCGGGCGAGCGTCTCCTCGGCGGCGCCCGCCGTGGCTAGGAGCCCGCGCGCAGGGCTGAGACCACCGTCTTCCGCGTCGGCACGCCCTTCGGGTGGCAGTCGAGGCAGGCCACGCGGTGGACGTCGTGCCGGCTGTCGCGCGACTTGAAGGTCGTGTCCATCTTCTCCACGTCGATCCCGCAGTTCGAGAGGCGCGGGTGGCAGCCGGCGCACGAGGCGCGGGTCGTCTGGCCGTGCTTCTCGTGGCAGGCCAGGCAGCTCAGGCCCTCGTGGACGCCCACCGGCGTGCGGTCGTCGCCGGAGAAGACCTGGTTGCCCGCGCGCGGCGCGTGGCACTGGTAGCAGAGCGCCTGCCGCCGGTCGGGGCTCGACTTCACCGGCCGGTCCCCGTCCTTCATCGCCGGCAGCGGGCAGCCGCTCGAGGCCCACGTGCTCGAGGGCGCGCCGGTCGTAGAGCGCGAGCGACGGCCGGACGATCTCCTGCGCGGGGCCGGCCACGAGCCCGCGCTGCGCTGCGCGGCGCGAGGGGCTCGCCCTTGCGGTGGACCGAGTGGCAGGCGAGGCAGGGCACGGCGGGAAGGCCGGCGTCCTCCTCGTTCACGAACGTCCACGGGCCCTTCCGGTCGAGCGGCGTCACGAGGTCGCGGATGCCGCCCTCGAAGTGCATGGCGTGGCAGCGCAGGCAGTCGTCCATGAGCTGCTGGTTCGCGTTGTGCTCGGGGTTGATGAAGAGCGCCGCGTACGGCGCGCCGTGCGGGCCGCTCTCCCAGTCGGCGCGCTCCTGGCGGTGGCACGCGCCGCAGCGCTCGACGAGCGGCGCGACGTCCCGGTGCCGGATGTGGATCTGCTCCGGCGTCTCGCCGCGCGAGTGCAGCCACACGCGCTGGAGGTTCTTCGCGTGCATGCGCAGCTCGGCCGAGAAGGAGCTGCCGTGGCAGTCCTTGCACTTGACGTCGCGGTGGCTCGAGGCCGCCCACGCGTCGACCATCGGCCGGATCTCGTGGCAGCGGGCGCAGCCCATGCCGTCGTCGCCGCCGTAGTACCAGCTGGTGCCGGCGAGGGTCGCGACGCCCGAGCACGACGAGCGTCGGCGAGGGCCAGGAGGAGGCGTCTGCAGGGTCTTCATGGTCGCCTCCCTAGCCCTTCAGGCCCCCGCCCTTCCAGGCCGTGACCAGGAGGTCCGAGGCCCGGAAGGCGTTGGCGAAGATCGTGAGCACGGGGTTGAAGCCGCCGTTCGTGACGTGGACGCTCGCGTCGATCACGAACACGTTCGGCACGTCGTGGATGCGGCAGCTCGCGTCGACGACGGACGTCTTCGGGTCGTTCCCCATGCGGCAGGTGCCCGACTGGTGCTGGTGGCCGGAGACGCCGCGGCCGGCGCGTCGCTGGTAGGTGAGGACCGCGCCCGCCTCCTTGAGCCACGCCTCCGCCCGCTCCGCCTGGCGGTTGGCGATCTCGCTCGTGTGCGGGTGGTTGCTGCCCGAGAGGCGCAGCACCGGGATGCCCCAGTGGTCCTTCACCTTCGGGTCGAGCTCCACGCGGGCGTCCCAGACGGGCATGTCCTGGGTGGGGCCCTGGATCATGATGTTGCGCCGGTAGTAGCGGCGCATGAAGTCCTTGTGGGCCCTGACCCCAGCGTCGGCGTCCCCGGCGGCTGGTCGTTCGAGAACTGGAACGGCAGGCGGATGAACTCGTTCGCGAGCATGCCGCCGCCCGGCGAGGCCCGGCGTGCCGTGGTTGTAGTCGCAGACCGAGATGCAGACGCCGGGGCCGACGTCGTCGTACGTCTCCTGCTCGAAGAAGCCGACCGCGCCCGTGTAGGTGTGGCCGTTCAGGTTGCGGCCCACCCAGTCGTGGCGGTTGCCGAGGCCGCTCGGGTGGAGCCGGCTCTTCGAGAGGAGCAGCAGCCGCGCCGACTCGGTCGCCCCGCCGGAGACGACCACGAGGTCGGCCGGCTGCTCCTGCAGCCGGTCGTTCTCGTCGAAGTAGGCGACGCCCCTGGCCCGCCCGCGGTCGTCGACGAGGACCTCCTTCACCTTGCACTCGGTCCGCAGCCACGCGTTGCCGGTGGCGAGCGCCCGCGGGATGACGGTGTTCTGCGTGCCGTTCTTGGCGTTCGTCTCGCAGCCGAAGCCCGACGCACCAGCGGATGCGCATGCAGGCCGAGCGCCCGTTGTAGGGCACGGAGTTGATGAGGAGCGGGGTGTCGAAGGGGTGCAGGCCCAGGCGCAGCGCCGCCGGCTTGAGGATCTCGTACTCGAGGGACTTCGGGGTCATCGGCGGCATGGGGAGGGGCTTGCGCCGCGGGCCCTTGAACGCGTTCGGCTCCACGTCGCCGCTCACCCCGATCTCGTACTCGGCCTTCTCGTAGAAGGGCTCGAGGTCGTCGTAGGAGATCGGCCAGTCGTCGAGGGTCGAGCCCTCGATGGCACCGTACGTCGAGCGCATGCGGAAGTCCTGGGGCATGAAGCGCCAGGCCTGCGCGCCGTAGCTGAACGTGCCCCCGCCCACGCAGCTCGCGTTGGGGCTGTACTCGCCCTGGTGCGGGTAGACGATCCGCTCCCGGCCCTCGAGGTCCACGAAGACGCGGGGGTTCTTGTCCTCGTCCGGCCCGTAGGCGACGCCGAGGCTCGAGTTCCTCTGGTTGACGAGGTCGTCCTTCCGCTCCTCGAAGGGCGAGTGCCAGCGGCCCTTCTCGAGGCACACGACGCTCAGGCCGGCCTCGGCGAGCTGCGAGAAGACGACGCCGCCCCCGGCTCCCGAGCCCACCACGATCGCGTTCACGCGAGGCAGGGCCATGGCGCTACCCCTTCCTCGTCGCCGGCGACGCCTTGGCCGCGGCGCCAGGGCCGGCGGCGGCGGCGTCTCGTGCAGCCGCCCGCGGATCGGCGGGTCGGCCACGCCGAGCATCTTCCAGCTCACGCGGTCCTTGTTCCCGCCGTGGCGCGGGTCGCCGTAGAAGCCCATCATCGTGTGCTCGCGGAGCAGGCGGAAGAAGGCCGAAGGCTCGACGCCGTCCAGTCGGCGGCCGCGACCGCGCCCTTCTCGACGTCCTGCAGCACCGCCGTCTGCGCGTCGAACGAAAGGTCGGCGAACGGCTGGCCGTGGCGACGCCGCGCCGTCGCGTCGAGGCCGCGGAGTCCCGCGCGCCAGAGCGGCTGGGCCTTCTTCTGCCGCGTGGCGAGCTGGCGGTCGATGAAGGTGACGACGCCGGCCTCGGCCGCCCCGGGGTCCTGGTCGGGGGGGACGATCTGGTCGCAGGCCGCGGCGAGGGTCTTCGCCTCGTCCTCGGTCAGCACCCGCCAGCGGCTGGTCGGCTTGCCGCAGGCCACGGCGGTGGCGGCGGCCGCGACGGCCCCCGTCTTCAGGAACCCGCGTCGATCGACGGCGTAGGGATCGTCCATCGCTCCCCTCCCGAATTCCGGCACGATACCGGCCGGATCGCCCCCGAGGCAATAGGCAAGACGCCCCATGCCTGCCACCCCGCGGGACCTTCGGTCTGCCTGGTCCCGAGGGATCAGCCGCGCGGCCAGAGGCAGCTCGTGGAGCCGACCCAGGTCTTGTCGCGGTTGAACTTGACGCCCATCATCTTGCCCTGCGAGAGGCGGGCGAGCGTCGTCACCGGCAGCGGGCGCCCGTCGCGCCAGACGAACATGACGCGCACCTCGACACGCGAGCGTCCGCCGTCCGCCGCCTCGATGACGGGCGCGTAGTCGACCTTGCGCATGAGCAGCGTGCTCGCGCGCTCGCTCTCCGGGACGGCGGCGAGGTCCTCCGGCGTCACGTCCACCTTCACGCCCGAGCCCGAGAAGGAGAAGAGCGGCTTCAGCACCCAGCGCTCGAGGTCGTCGGGGACGCGGCTCGAAGTCTCCGAGAGCAGCCGCGCCTCGGGCACGAGCGGGTGCCGCAGGGCGGGCAGGGCGTGCTTGCTCCAGCGGAAGAACCAGTTCGGGTGGCCCGGCCCACTGGACGTCCAGCTCCTCGGTGAAGCGGAATGGCAGCTCGATCTTCTTCGCGACGAGCTCGTCCACGATGACGCGGTTGTAGACGCGGAGGATGCGCGTCTTCCTCCCGTCCCGCTCGTACCACAGCTCGCGCCCGCTCTTCGTCACGTCGGTCGGGCAGACGGCGCGGATCCCGAAGAGCCTCTCCGTGGCCGCGAAGTCCGGGTAGGTGCCCTGCCCCGGCGGGTCGAGGTCGAGGAGGACGACGTTCTCGACGGGGAGGCCGCCGAGGATCGCGTCGCCCACCACCCGCCGGTAGCCCGCGTCGTCGAGGCCGCTCAGGAGGAACTCGAGCGGCTCCCCCCGGGCATCATCTCGAGGCAGAGACGTCCCTGGAGGAGCTGGAAGGCGTAGAGCGAGGGGAAGCCCTGCAGCTCGATGAGCCGGGGCACGAGGCGCCCGTCGTCCTCGACGATCGCGAAGTCCGCCTGGGCGAAGAGCGGGTGGTCGTCGCTCGCCGGGCACGTCGAACGCCGGGCGGCACCGCCGCCTTCGAGCGCTCGAGCGCTTCCGGCCGCAGGAGCTGGTCCCAGATCTCGAGCGCCCCCTGCACCATCGCGTCGCGCAGGTCGGTGGGCAGGAAGACCGGCGACTCGCAGAGGCGGAAGCCGATCGGCGGACCCGGCCGCCTCGGCCAGGCGCGCCTTGTAGGCCTCGTAGGCGCTCTCGGTCCAGGTCGCGTTGAAGGCCCGCCGGAGCGGCTCGATCACCGTGTCCTCACCCCGCTCAGGCGAGCTGCTGGTAGAAGTCGTTGCCCTTGTCGTCCACGAGGATGACGGCCGGGAAGTCCACGACCTCGAGCCGGTAGACCGCCTCCATGCCGAGCTCGGGGTACTCGATGAGCTCGACCTTCTTGATGTTCTCCTTCGCGAGGAGCGCGGCCGGGCCCGCCGGCGGAGCCCAGGTAGAAGCCGCCGTGCTTCTTGCAGGCCTCGGTCACCTGGGCGCTGCGGTTGCCCTTGGCGATCATGACCATCGAGCCGCCCTGCGACTGGAAGAGGTCGACGTAGGAGTCCATGCGGCCCGGCGGTCGTCGGCCCGAACGAGCCCGGAGGGCAGGCCCTCGGGCGTCTTGGCCGGGCCCGCGTAGTAGACCGGGTGGTCCTTGAAGTACTGCGGCAGGCCCTCGCCCCGGTCGAGCCGCTCCTTCAGCTTCGCGTGGGCGATGTCGCGGGCCACCACGATCGGGCCGGTCAGCGAGATCAGCGGTCGCCACCGGGTGCTTCGAGAGCTCGGCGAGGATCTCCTTCATGGGCCGGTTGAGGTCGATCGCCACCTTCGGCCGGTAGGGCACGCCGCGGTAGCGCTCGGGGATGAAGCGGCCGGGGTTCCTCTCGAGCTCCTCGACCCAGATCCCGTCGCGGTCGATCTTCGCGAGGATGTTCCGGTCGGCCGAGCAGGAGACGCCCATGCCGATCGGGCAGGACGCCCCGTGGCGCGGCAGGCGGACGACCCGCACGTCGAGGGCGAAGTACTTGCCGCCGAACTGCGCGCCGATGCCGGTCTTCCGCGCCGCCTCGAGGAGCTGCGGCCTCGAGCTGCGACGTCGCGGAAGGCCTGGCCCTGCTTGTTGCCCGCCGGTCGGCAGGCCGTCGAGGGCCTTCGCCGAGGCGAGCTTCACGGTCTTGAGGCACGGCCTCGGCCGAGGTGCCGCCGATGACGAAGGCGAGGTGGTACGGCGGGCAGGCGGCGGTGCCGAGCGTCTTCATCTTCTCGGTCAGGTACTTCACGAGGCTCGCCGGGTTCAGGAGCGCCTTCGTCTCCTGGAAGAGGTAGGTCTTGTTCGCCGAGCCCGCCGCCCTTGGCGATCATCAGGAAGTGGTACTCCATCCCGTCCGTCGCGTAGACGTCGATCTGCGCGGGCAGGTTCGTCCCCGAGTTGGCCTCGTCGTACATCGTGAGGGGAACGGTCTGCGAGTAGCGGAGGTTCTCCTTCGCGTAGGTCTCGAAGACGCCGCGCGAGAGGTGCTCCGTCGTCGCCGCCCGCCCGTCCAGACGCGCTGGCCCTTCTTGGCGACGATCGTGGCCGTGCCCGTGTCCTGGCACATCGGCAGCACGAAGCCGGCCGCGACCTCGGCGTTGCGCAGGAGGGCGAGCGCCACGCCGCGGTCGTTCTCGGATGCCTCGGGGTCGTCGAGGATGGCGCGCGAGCTGCGCGAGGTGGCCGGGCCGGTAGAGGAACGACACGTCGCGGAAGGCCTCCCGCGCGACGAGGGTGAGGGCCTCGGGCGCGACCTTCAGGACCTCCTGGCCCGTCGAACCGGGCGACGGACACGAGGTCGGAGGCGACCTTGCGGTAGGGCGTTTCCGTCCTTCGCGATCGGGAAGGGCTCCACGTAGCGGAACTCGGCCATGATGACCTCCTCGGGTGCGAGCCGGGTGGGCTGTCGCAGAGCGTAGTCACGGCGACCCGGCGCGTCAACGTCCGAACGGCGCGGGCGTCGACCGCGGCGACTCGCAGCGATCGCACCGATCCGACCGATCCGTTGACAGGCCGGGGGTCCCGGCCTAGGATTGGAAGCTCGAAGACGTGACGCCCCCCGTGCCGGAGTGGTGGAATTGGCAGACACGCACGTTTGAGGGGCGTGTGGAGAAATCCGTGCGGGTTCGAATCCCGCCTCCGGCACCAATGCCATCCCGAGGGACCTCCGGTCGCCGAGGTCCCGAGGGATCAACTGGATCCTAGCGGTCGGCCGTTCTCCGCGGAACCGGCCTCCGTTTGTCCCCTCTCCGCTCCGGCTCGCATTCCCGCCAGTCCCAACAGGACCACGGGGACCGCGACAGCCTCCGGCGAGAGGGCCGGCGCCAGCAGGATGCCGGCCAGGCTCGCGATGCCGCCCAGGGCGAGCCGCGGCCAGGGCCGCTTCAGCAGCCACAGCACGAAGCCCGCCAGGAGAATCGGCGCGAGCGCGGCGAAGGCGAAAGCTCCGGCAGAAGCCTCCGCGCCGCGGTACGCGAGGAGGTTGAAGAGGCCGAGGCCGGCGCCGGGTGCTTTCTGCTCGCCGAGGCGGGCCGCAAAGGAAGCGGGGTCGAGGAGGGCGACCGGCGCGACGAGCAGCAGGTATGCCGCGAGGGCCGAGGCGATCGCCTTCGCGCGCACCCGCGCGCTCGCGTCCACGGACATCAGGAACGGGACGACCAGCAGCGCTCGGTGATCGAGGGCCACCGCCACGCCGGCCAGGGACCCGGCGCCGACGCCGGCGCCGCGGCGGCCGGCGGTCCAGGCCCCGACGAGCGCCGCCAGGGAGAGGGCGGCGGGCGAGCCGAGCACCGTCCCGAGGGCCATCGGCGCCGCCAGCAGCGCCAGCACGACCGCCGCTCGCCGCCGGCGGCCCTCGAGGGGGCTGGCGGCCACGGCGGCGAGGAGTCCGAGCCCAAGGACGACGACGAGCCGCAGGTCCCGCACGCCCGTCGGCGCGGGCGAGCGCCGCAGAGCACGGCCGGCCCCGGCGGGAGGAGCGGCCGCGACGGGAGGATCTCCGCCGGCGGGTCGAGCCGGAAGCTCGCGGAGACGGCCTCGCGCCCGCGCGGCGAGCTCTGGGGGGGCGGCGTGTAGGGGCTGCGGCCGTCGAGGAGCCGGCCCGCGTCCGCCTACGCCTGGACGACCGCCGGGTCCTGCGCGCGGACGACGCCGGTGCGGTCGCCGATGCCGGCGAGGACGAGCACCGGCACGCCGACCGCGAGGACGGCGGCGAAGGCGGCGACGATCAGCCGCGCGCGACGGTGGACGCCGCACACGGCGAGCGCCAGGTACAGCACGCCGAGCCCGGCCGCGGTCGCGCTGAAGAGGAGCCCCAGCGGGTCCCTCGTGAGCGTCGGGCCCGCCCTCGGCGCGAGCGCCGCCGCGAGGCCCCCGAGCGCGCGCAGGCGAGGCCGGCCGCCGACGCCTGCTCCCACGCCGTCCGGAAGAGCGCGTTCTCCGCCGATCTCCACCGCGAGCGCGAGCAGGAGGAGCGGCGCGAGCGCCATGTCCGCGCCCCGCCGCCGGGCGAGCACCGCCAGCGGCAGCACGACCGCGGCCGGGATCAGGTAGTTCGGGTGGACGACGCGCGAGAAGTAGAGCGAGGCGAGGAGCGCCGCGCTCCCCGTGGCGAGCGCCCACTCCGGGTGCCCGTCGCGCAGCTGCGCGCGCAGGAGCAGGAGGCCCAGCGGCACGAGCAGCACGTAGAAGACCGAGAACGGGAAGTAGTCCCGCAGGCTCGCCACGCGGCCGAAGTAGATGAGGAAGTTCGCGAAGCCGAAGCCGGGCGTCCCGCCGAGCGGGTAGTTGTCGCCGCCGGGGAGCCCGACGTTGTAGACCACGATGTCGCCCCAGAACGCGCGGAAGTCGAGGGCCGCGACGGGAACGACGACGGCCAGGAAGACGGCGACGACGGCGGCCACGGGGCGGAAGAAGGCGCCGCCACGGCGCGAGCGCTCGCGAGGTCGCGGAAGGAGCGGGCCCCCGAGAGCGCCACGAGGAGGAAGGGCGCGAACGGCCAGGCGAGCTGCTTGGTGGCGCAGGCGAGGCCGAGGAGCGCGCCGCAGGCCACGGGCCGCGGCACCCGGGCGAGGAGCACGGCACCGAGCACCATCGCCACGAACACGAGGTCGTTCGCGCCGAAGATCTGGTGCCAGTAGACGAGCGGGTTGAGGGCCGCGATCCCCGCCGCGGCCAGCCGGGTCTCGGTCGAGCCCGGGAGTCGGACGGCGAGGCCGACGACGAGGGCATAGAAGAGGAGCGTGACGACGCGCGGGTCGAAGCCCCCGAAGACGGCACGGCGACGCGAGGTGGAACGGCAGCATCACGAGGTGCGTGCCCGGCAGGTACGCGTGGTGGCGCAGGATCGGGTTGCCCCCGAGCTCGTCCCAGAAGCTCGACACCCGCGCCTGGCGCGCGAGGATCGTGCTCGAGTAGTCGGCGCCGTAGGGGCTCTCGCCGGCGAGGATCTTGTCGATCGCGAGCGGCAGCTGCACGACGCCCGCCGTCCTGGCCGTACGGCCGGTCGGCGCCGCGCCCATCGCCGATGAAGGCGGCGCTCGGCAGCACGACGAGGAGCGTCGCGGCGACGGCGATCACGACGGCGCGCGTCGCCGGCCGCGCCCGCGGAAGCGGCGAGCAAGCCGTAGGCGAGGGCGAAGAGCGTGCGAGGGCGGCGAGGAGGAGCGCCACGGGGTCGCGGTCGAGGACGCCGGTGGGCGCCGGGACGAAGGGCCCCAGCCAGGCCGCGGCCGCGGCCAGGGCGCGGGTCGTGCGTGAGCCGCCACGCCAGGACGCGCGGCGGGTCGTAGAGGGCGAGGTCGCGTGCCAGCGAGCAGGAGCAGGCCGGGGACGACCGCGCCGTCTATGCCGAGGGGCCGGCGCGTTGCTCAGGCGCCGCTTCCGCCGGTCGGAGAGACGGGCACGCGCGCCCCGCAGGAGCACACCAGGCTGCGCACCGCCCACTCGATCTTCAGCAGGCGCCCGCAGGCCGGGCACCCGATGTAGCGCCCGGCCGCGTAGTGGGCCACCTTGCGGCCCACCGGCGCGGGGGTGGCCACCGGGGCAGGTCGACCCGACCGCCGGTTCGAGAGGGCCACGGCCGGCAGCTTATGCCCTGCGCTTCACGCGGGTCAAGGGCGCAAGCAGCGTGCACGCGCTCTACAGCCGCCGCAGCTCGCTGCCGCGCAGGAGCAGGAGAGAGGCGACGCACAGCAGCACCGCGGAGTAGGCCGCCATGACCAGAGGCGCTCCCGCTCCGCCGCACGAGGCTCCCCGCGAGGAGGCTGCCCACCGGACCGCCGCCGCGGAAGGCGAGGCCGAAGATCGAGAGTACGCGGCCGCGGAGCGCGTCGGGCGCCATCTCCTGCACGAGCGAGTTGAGGGTCGAGAACGCGGTGGTGAGGGTCAGGCCCGAGCCGACGAGGAGCGCCATGGACAGCCACTGCCAGCGCGAGAGCGAGGCGGCGACCGTGAACGCGCCGAAGGCGGCGAAGGCGAGGAGCATGAGCCGGCCGCGGCCCTCGGCGCGGCCCGCGCTGGGCGGTGCCGACGGCGCCCACGATCGCGCCGACGCCGACGCTGGTGAGCAGCAGGCTGTAGCCGGAGGCCCCGGTCTTCAGCACGTCGCCGGCGATCACCGGCAGGTAGGTGATGAGCGGGAAGGCGAGGAAGCTCGCGGCGGCGGCGAGGAGCGTCGCCGAGCGCAGCCGCGGAGTGCCCTTGACGTGCCGCAGGCCGGCCCGCAGGCTCTCGCCGAGGCTCTCGCGCGGCCCGGCGACCGGCGGCGGGAACTCGATCGTCCGCAGCGCGAGGATGACGCCGACGAACGAGAGCGCGTTCGCGGCGAAGCACCAGCCCGCCCCGGCGTGGGCGAGGAGCAGCCCCGCCACGACCGGCCCGATCGCGCGCGAGAGGTTGAACTGGAGCGAGTTCAGGGCGACCGCGTTGGCGATCCGCTCCCGCGGGACGAGGCTCGTGATCACGGCCTGGTAGGTGGGCGCCGACTGCGACTGCATGAGGCCGGTCGCGAAGGCGATCGCGACGATCGCGGCGATGCCGAGGTGCCCGGTCAGCGTAGAGGACGCCCAGCAGCACCGCCATCGCCATCTGGAACCACTGCGACGAGAGCAGGATGAGCCGGCGGTCGATGCGGTCGGCCACCGCCCCGCCGAGCAGCATGAAGGCGAGCAGCGGCACCTCCTGGGCGAAGCTGCGCAGGCCCAGGTAGAAGGGGTCGCCGAAGCGGGAGTGGATGAGCCAGGACAGCGCCACGTCCTGGATCCAGGTGCCGACGCTGGAGAGGAAGGCGCCCGCCCACAGCAGGCGGAAGCCGCGGTGGGAGAACGCCGCCAGGAAGCCGGGCAGCCCGGCGGTCGCCACCGCCCGCTCTCGACGTCGAGAGCCGGCGGCCAGCCGTCCCGCGCCTAGGCCTTCTTCGCGCTCTTCTTCGCGGCGGCGATCGCCGCCCGCTTGCGCGCCTTCTGCGCCTTCTCCTTGCGGTGACGGCGGCGGCGGATCTCCTTCTGTCTCTCGATCATTCGTTCTCCTCTTCCGTTTCCTGGGCGCCGGGCCCGGGCCCGGCCTCCTTCCGGCTCTCCGCGACCCGCGCCCTGATGATGCGCAGGTACGCCCGGGGGATCTTCTGCATGTGGGCCAGCAGCTGGCCCAGGTCACCGCGCGCGGCCCCCGCCGACCCGCTGTCGCCCCACATCAGGTTGACGACCCGGCCCCGCACCGCGATCGGGAAGAGCGCGGCCGTGGTGCCCGGCCCTCTTGCCGATGGCCTCGAGGAAGGCCTGGTTCGCCTCCTCGGGCCCCGGGCGGCCGACGAACATCGTGCGGTTGCGGGTCACGCCCTGGAACACCGACGGCAGGTCGAGGGGAACGCGGAGCGCCGAGGCGCGGGCGCGGTCCATGCCCTCGCCCGCCCCGTCCCAGCCCAGGACCCAGGGCTCGCGCACGATGAAGAAGACGACGCGCCGGAAGTAGCAGCGGCCGAGGGCGAGCACCGCCGCCACCACCTCGTCGCGCGTGGCGGCGGCGTCGATGCGCTCGGCGGCCGCCGCGGGGTCCTTGATCTCCGGCACGGGGGGCGCCTTGCCGCGGGTGTCGGTGAAGCGCCAGCGCTCGTCGACGCCGTAGTGGTCGCGGAGGAGCTGCACCATCCGGAACTCGGGCACCACCAGCGGGCGCACGATGTAGCCGAGCGAGTAGCCGATGTGCGCGACCGCGGCGTGGTCGCCCGGGTCCACCATCCCGAGGAAGAGGGTCTGGCCCCGCAGCCGGCAGGGGAAGACCTTGAAGCGCTGGGCGAGCTTCTTCGGGACGAGGGCGAGCGCCTCGGGCTGGAGCGCCCGCAGGTCGGCCGCCGGCACGCCCTTGGCCCGGGCGAGCGCGTCGGTGAGCCGCTCCTCGGTGATGAAGCCGAGCTCGTGGAGGCTCGTGCCGAGGCGGCCGCCGTAGAGCACCTGGTGCTGGATCGCCTCCTGCAGCTGTCTGTCGGTGATGACCCCGCGGTCGCGCAGGATCCGTCCAAGTATCGGCAGCGAGCGCCTCCGTGAGCCCGCTATTCTAGCAGCCGATGCCCGGCCGCGCCGGCCGAGCGGAACGACGGCGCCGCGGCCCGGCGACGGGGGCCGGAGGGGCCGCTTCGCGCTTGGCCGGGCCCGGGGTCCGGGCTATGATGGCGCGCTGCCGAGGCCAATGCCCGAGCCCATCGCCCCCTACCACGAGCGGCTTCCGGACCTCGAGCGGGAGCTGACGGAGCGCGGCAGCCTCGGCGTGCTGGTGCTCGACGCCTCCCCCCTCGCCACGATCGAGGACGAGTACGGGACGCCCGCCTACGAGGAGGTGCGGCAGCGGGCTCTTCAAGATCCTCGACGAGTCGCGGGGCAAGGACTACCGACAGGGGGACATCCTGTGCCTCGACCGGCCCCGGGGCCTGCGCTTCCTGTTCCTCCTCGACCGCAAGCGGCGGCGCACCGTCGCTCTCTCGGTCGCCGACCTGCGCACCGCGCGCCAGACGGCTCGTCTCCTCGCTCGTGCCGAAGCTGTCCCGCGCGGCCTTCCCCTACATCAAGAGCGCGCCGCGCCTCGACGTGGGCCACGGCCTCGCCGTCCACAACCCGCTCCTCCACACCGAGCGGGTGATCGAGCGCGCGGTCGAGGAGGCGCTCTCCCAGGCCGCCCACCTCCGCCGGGCGGACGAGCTCCTGGTGCTCGAGCGGCTCCAGGACATACTCCTCCGGGAGCGCGTCGTGACCGCCTACCAGCCGATCCTGCGCATGCAGGAGGGCACGATCATGGGCTTCGAGGCGCTCTCGCGCGGGCCGCGGGGCTCGGGCCTCGAGTCGGCGGACGCCCTCTTCGAGGCCGCGAAGGCGCACGGGCTCCTGGTCGAGCTCGACCGCCTCTGCCGCAAGCGCGCGCTGCTCTCCTCCGGCGCGGATCCCCTCGAACGCGAAGATCTTCGTCAACACGCTGCCCGCCACCATGCGGGACCCGCAGTTCCGCGGCAAGGCGCTCATCGACTTCCTGGACAAGGCCCAGGTCGCCCCCAGACCGGATCGTCATCGAGATCACCGAGCACGACGTCATCGAGAACTACGCGATCTTCCGCGACACGATGGCCTACTTCACCGACCTCGGCATGTCCTTCGCGGTCGACGACGTGGGCGCGGGCTACTCGGGGCTGGAGTCGATCGCCAAGCTCCGGCCCGGCTACCTCAAGATCGACATCGCGCCTCGTGCGCGACGTGCACGTGAGCCCGGTCAACCGCGCGATGGTGAAGGCCATCATCGCCCTCGGCCACGGCATCGGCGCCAAGGTGATCGCGGAGGGGATCCAGAACGAGGAGGAAACCCAGATCCTGCGGGCCATGGGGGTCGACTTCGGGCAGGGCTACCACCTCGCCCGCCCCGACTCCGGCCCGGAGCCGGCGTAAGCCCTCGAAACCCGTGATCGGCACGACTACGAGGGTGACGGTCGGCTTGCCCCGTCCAGGAGGAAGCTGCACCGCGCGCGGCCGAACGTCAGCTCGTCGCCGTGGGCGAGCTCGCGCTCGCAGACGACGCGCTCGCCGTTCACGCGGGTGAAGTTGGTCGAGCCGAGGTCCACCACCACCCACGCCTCGCCCCGCCTCTCGAGGCGGGCGTGGCGCCGCGAGACGAGGGGCTCGTCCACGCGGATGGCCACGTCCTCGTCGCGTCCCACCTCGAGGGCCTCGCCGTCGAGCGGGAACACCACCTTCCGCCCGTCCGGCCGCTCCCAGACGAGGCTCGCGGCCGACGCTCACGGAGAGGCCCGCCGCGCGGCGAGGGCGGCGACCGGCGGCCCGTCGTTGTCGATGAGTGTCGCGTCCTTCGCCTCCGCCGCCGCGCGGTAGGCCTCGGCCGCCTGCGGGCGGTAGCCCAGCTTCTCGAGGGCGAGGCCGAGGTAGTAGAGGGCCGTGCCCCGGGAGAGGCCGGGACGGGCCGGCAGCTCCGCCTTCGCCCTTCTGCAGGTAGTCGTGGGCGCCCGCGAAGTCGGAGAAGTGCATGGCGCAGAGGGCGAGGTTGAGCCAGGCGTAGGCCGCCGGCTCGGTGCCGGGGTAGCCCTCGACCAGCGCGCGCAGGTCCATCATCGTCTTGTTGTAGACGAGCTGCGGGTCGAAGAGCGGCACCTCGCGCGCGCTCGTGCCCGAGCACGAGGTCGACCGCGCGCGGCGAGGAGCCGACGGCGACCCCGCGCACCTGCAGGACCACCTTGTCCCCCGGCTTCTTCGCGGCGACCGCGGCGAGGAGGTCGGCGGTGCGCTTCACGGGCTTGCTCGTCCACCCCCAGCACCACGTCCCCGGGCTGGAAGCCGGCCTGGGCCGCCGGGCTGCCGGGGACGACGCGGAGCACGGGGACGCCGTCGTGCAGGAGCGTGTCCACGGTGACGAGGCCGCTCCACGGGCGCTCGCTGGCGAAGCGCGCGTCGAGCCGGCGGAGGACGCCCGTGTACGAAGCGCTCTCGCCGAAGCGTCACGTCCATCGCCTCGGCCGTGGTGTTGCCAGCGGCCAGGAGGTGGAGCCGCGCCGTCCGCTGCAGGCGCTCCTCGGGCAGCACGGCCACCAGGAAGCCCTGCACCTCGAGGGCGGAGGCGAGCCGATCGGTCGCCTTGCGCACGAGGTCGCGGGTCGGTGCCGGAGCCGGGCAGGAGCGCCTGCCGGGTGAGCTTGTCCTGCTCGAGGATCCGGTCCACGGCCTCGCGCGGGGCGGCGATGAAGTTGAGCGAGGTGAGCCGCGTGAGGTTCTGCTGGATCTTCTCCTCGGCGTCGGCGAGGTGCCGCTGGCCGGCGGCGCTCGCCGCCTCCACCCCGAGGAAGGCGAGGGTGGGCCGGATCGGGCAGTCGAGGCTGATCGCCTCGTCCTTGCCGAGCACGAGGTCCTTGATGAACTTCCCCGCCGCGTGCTTGACCTCGACGCGCACCTTCCCGGAGCAGATCCCGTCGATCTGGGCGGGGGTCACCCCGCGCGCCTCGCCGTTCAGCAGGATCCGCGCCCCCGGCGGGTCGGAGGTGAGGCGCAGCGAGGCGAGCGAGTCCTCCATCTTCACGGGGTCGGCGTAGTAGTCCTGGGGCTGCGTGGTGTCGAGGGTGCGCCGGACCGTCTCGTAGCACTTCCGGCGGAGCTCGATGGCGTGGCTGGCGAGCGAGAGGTTCGCGACCTCGGTGCGGGCCGAGGCCTTCGCGGGGTCGAGCCCACGCGCCCGGACCTCCTCGTGCAGCTCGGGGGCCAGGCTGCCGGAGGTGGTGGCCTTCAGCTCCCCGTCGATCCAGACCTCGACCCCCGCGGGCTCCGTGACGAAGAAGACGCTCGCCAGCACCCGCACGAGCGGCACGTCGAGCGGTCTGGGTGTCCCGGGCGGTGATGGTGACCGGGCGCGTCTCGGTCTGGTAGCCCGGTCGGGCGACCTCGACCGTGTACTCGCCGGCCAGCACCTCGAGCGGGAAGAAATCGGTGAGCCCCAGGTCGGTGCGGGTGCCGCCCGCGCCCACGAGGGTGACCTGCGCCCCCGCGGGCTTCGAGGAGACCGCGAGGTAGCCGACGAGCGCCCGCTTCACGCTGTTGAAGAGCTCGACGACCTTCGGCGAGACCCTCTCCTTCGAGAGCGTGTAGTCGGGCTTGAGCTGGACGAGCTGGCGGAAGTTCTCCGAGGCCTTCTCCGAGAGGCCGATGCCGAAGTACGCACGGCCCCGGTACTCGTAGGCCTGGACGAGGATGTCGCGCCCTCGGGGCGGCAGGGCGCGCGGCCCCACCGCCTCGAGCCGGGCGATGACCTCGTCGAAGGCCACGATCGACCGGCTCTGCTGCGGCCCCTCGAACTCGGCCACCGCCCGCGCCAGGGCGTCCTGCGCGGCCTGCACCTCCCGCTGCACCGCCTCAGTCGCCTCCGCCACCGGCTGGGCCGGCGCCTCGGGCGCGCCCAGGAGGAGCCCGCGCCGCGATCGACCGACGTCAAGTCGTCGCCGCACGCACGGTCTTTCTCCTGCTAGCGATAGCGCAGCACTCGCTCCGCCCGGTCGTCGTAGACGAGGACGGCGCCGGTGGCGTCGAGGGCCAGGGCCCGCGGCCGCTTGAGCTCGGGGCTCGCGATCGTCGCGAGCGGCTGGCCCTGGGGGTCGAAGACGAGGATCCCGACCTCCTCGTCCGCCACGTACAGGTTGCGGAAGGCGTCCACCGCCACGTCGGCGGGGCGCTGGAGGCCGGCGGGGCCCACGGTGCGCAGCAGGCGCCCCGTCTCGTCCCAGACGCGCACGGCCTTCTCCTCCCGGTCGAGGGTCACGATGCCGCCCTCGCCGTCCACCACGATGCGGGTGACCTTGCGCTTCGCCGCGTCTCTTTCCGGGAAGACGCCGAGGTACTGGCCCTTCGCGTCGTAGCGCAGGATCGCCTCGCGGTCCTCGTCGGAGACGAGGATCGCGCCCGCCGGGAGTGACCGCGGCGGCGAGGATCTTGTCGACCGGCCTCGGCATCGCGCCCGCCTTCTCCGGCGGGGTCGTGAAGGTGCGGATGTCCTTCGCCCCGAGGCGTACGGCGGCGCGCGAGGCAAGGACGAGCTCGCCGGCGGGAGTCAGCGAGAGCGCCCGCGGCTCCTCGGCGGTCAGGCCCGGACCCATCTTGCCGGAGACGTCGAAGGGAACCGCGCTGCGGGTCTTGTCCGAGGCGATCCAGAGGGTGCCGCCGGGGTCCACCGCGAGCGCTCGCACGTCCTTCAGCACGTCGCCGGCGACGAGGGAGAAGGAGGGGTCCGCCGCGAACGCCGGCTTCGTCCCCCCGAAGAGGCGGTAGAGCGCGGTCGTGCGCTCGAGGGCCGGCTGCGCCCACGGGCTCTGGGGGAAGCGGTTGCGCACCTGCTGGAACTCCTCCATCGCGAGGCGCGGCTGACCCTGGAGGGCGAGGGCCTGCCCGATCTCGTACTGGGCGGCGGCGGCCGCGTCGGAGGCGGGGTACTCGAGCGACGACGCGCCGGTTGAGGTCGGCGGCCTCCGCGTAGCGGCCCGCCCGGCGGTACGCCAGGCCGGAGGCCTGGAGCGAGCGAGGCACCCAGGCGCTGCTCGGGTAGAGCGTCTCGACGCGGGCGAACTGGGCGAGGGCGTCGTCGATCTCGGCCGCGGTCGTGGCGCGCTGGAGGGTGAGCAGCCCCAGGTAGTGGTAGGCACCGGGCGCGGCGTCGCTGCGCGCGTACTGCTTCGTCACCTGCTCGAAGGCGGCCCGCGCCTTCTCGGCATCCCCTTCCACCTCCATGCGGTAGCGCCCGATCTCGAGGAGCGCCTGCCCCACGGAGTCGGTGGCGGGGAAGCTCGTGACCACGATCGTGAAGTTGTCGAGGGCCTGCTTGGGCTTGCCCTGGGCGCGATACGCGCGGCCGTCCTCGAGGAGGCGCCGGGCCTGCTCGTCGGGGGTCTCCTGCGCGGCGGCGGGCAGGGCCAGGGCGACGAGGGCGAGGACGAGGAGCGGATGGCGCGGCACGGCTACTCCTTTCGCCCGATGACGAAGGTCGGCGAGGCCGCCCTTCACCTCGACGACCTGCTCGGACTGTCGCGCCGTCCGGCCAGCGGAAGGCGACGGTGTGCCGGCCCGCGGCCACCGGCCGGTCGAGGATCGGAGGGTAGTCCACGAAGGCGCCGTCCACGAACACCTCGCAGTTCTCGGGCGCGGCGCGCACGTTGAGCTTGCCGGCGGACGGCGCGAGGAGCGAGGTCTCTCCGCCGGGCGGCACCTGCACGGTCACGTCGGACTTCAGGAAGAGCGAGCTCGACACCAGGGTCAGGACCTGCCGTCCGCCGGGAACCGAGACTCGGGGCGAGATCTCGCCACGAGCGAGGGGGCGGCCCCGCCAGACGACGTCGAGCGGGTACGAGGACGAGACGGCCACCGTGCCCAAAGGCGCCAGCTTCTCCAGCACGACGTCGATCGCCGGCGTCACCGCCCCTCGCTCCACCTGCACTTCCTGGCCGACGTGGCCGTCGAGCGACAGGGCGACGCGGTGCTCGCCCGCCGGGTCGAGGGCCACCTCGAGGGGGGTCACGTCCCAAGACCCGCGCGCCGTCGACAGTCACCACCGCCCCGGGCGGCTGGGTGCGGACGGGTACGAGGCGGGCCGCGGTCTGCAGCGTGACCGAGACCGCCTGCCCCGACCGCATCGGAAGAGCGACGGTGCGGGTCTCGTCGCGGTGGCCGGCCTTGCGGAACGTGAGCACCACCTGCTTCGGCACGGGAGCGGGCACGACGAGCTCGCCGTTCGTGACGACGCCGGTGTCTCGTCCGTCGACGAGGACGGAAGCGCCCATCGGCTGGGAGCGGACGCCCACGCGCACCTCGGCCGGCGCGGCCGGCCCCCTCCCCAGGAGCAGCACGATGCCGACGACGGCGGCGACTCCCAGGAGCCCGGCCGCGCCCCAGAGCCAACGCCTCTGGGCGGGCTCCGGGCCGGCCGGCACGACCGGCACGTGCGTGACGGGCGTGGCGGGAGTGGCGGGCGTGGCGGGCGCGGAGATGGCGATTGTCGGCTGGGCCCCCGTCCACGCCCGCGATTCTTGGTGAGCGGCGCGCCGGGTGGGCGCGGCCTGGAACGTGGCCTCGAGCTCCGGGTAGGCGTCCGGCTCGGCCGGGAGCGGGTGCGTCTTTCGTCGCCTGCTCGCGCAGCGCCGCGCGCAGGGCGCGGCGAGCGTCGAGGAAGTCCGGGTAGGCGGCGACGAGCCCGCGGAGCCGGGCGACGGCCTCCTCGCCGCGGCCTCGTGGCGTGGCTCTGCCGGCGGCGGCGAGCGCCTCCACGGCGAGGGCGGGCGTCGGACCCTGCGCCTTCTGCAGCTCTTCGAGCACGGCGGCGAGGTCCTCCGCCAGCGCGGCGGCTCCCGGGTAGCGCGCGTCCCTCTCCTTGGCGAGGGCCCGCGACAGGACTTCGTGCAGCCTCGGGGCGAGCTCGCCCACGGCCGCGAGGTCGGGCGGGGGCGGCTCCTCGTTCACGATCTTGTAGAGGACCTGGGTCGCTCCTTCGCCCCGGAAGGGCCGCTCGCCGGCGAGCAGCTCGTAGAGGATGACCCCGACGGAGAAGACGTCGCTGCGGCCGTCGAGGGGCTGGCCGCGCACCTGCTCCGGGCTCATGTAGTGCACGGTGCCCACCATCATCCCCGTCTTCGTGAGGTGGGTGCCCCCGAGCTTCGCGATGCCGAAGTCCATGATCTTCGCGGTGCCGTCGTCGAGGAGCCGGATGTTGCTCGGCTTGATGTCGCGGTGGACGATCCCCCGCTCGTGGGCGTACGCGAGGCCGCGGCAGACCTGGGCGACGATGTCGAGCTTCTCCCCGAGCGGGATCTCCTCCCCCGAGCGAAGGAGCGCCTCGAGGTCGGCCCCGGGGAGCATCTCCATGGCGATGAAGGGCAGCCCGCGGTCCTCGCCGAGCTCGAACACGGTGACGATGTTGGGGTGCTGCAGCCGCGCCGCCGCCCTGGCCTCGACCTCGAACCGGCGCCGGCTGTCGGCGTCGAGGCTCCCGTCCGCGCTGAGGGTCTTGACCGCCACCTCGCGCTCGAGCGACTCGTCGAGGGCGCGGTAGACCATGCCCATGCCGCCGCGGCCGATGCGGCCCGTGATCAGGTAGCGGCCGATTCGGGGACGGGTCCGGGGATCGGCCGCCCGGGGCAGCATGCGCTCACTCCTCGAACTTCAGCAGGACCACGGTGATGTTGTCCTCGCCGCCCCGCTCGTTGGCCTCGTCCACGAGCGCCATCGCCGCCCGGGCGACGTCCCGGGACGTCTCTCCGAGGATGCGCGCGATGTCCTCGTCTCCGATCATGGTGGTGAGCCCGTCCGAGCACAGCAGGAGGACGTCGCCGGCGCTCATCCGGCGCGACTGGACGTCGACGACGAGGTCCGGGCGCCCCCCCAGGGCGCGAGTCACGACGTTGCGGAGGGGGTGGCTGCGGGCCTGCTCGGCGGAGATGATGCCGCTCTGGATCTGCTCGTTGACCCACGAGTGGTCGTTCGTGAGCTGCTCGATCTCCCCGCCCGCTCCAGAGGTAGATGCGGCTGTCGCCGACGTGGGCGAGGTGGGCGGTGTCGCCGTCCACGAGGACCGCGGCCACGGTGGTGGCCATGCCCTCGTACTCGGCGCTCTCGCGCGTGGTCTCCAGCACCCGACGGTTGGCGTGGCGGATCGCGGTCTTGAGGCGGTTGCCCTCGTAGGAGATCGTGTCGTCGAGGCCGAAGGGCCAGGTGATCTCCTCGTTGCCTCCGGTAAGGGTCACGAACTCGTTGATCGCGTCCACCGCGACCCGAGAGGCCACCTCGCCCGCGGCATGGCCACCCATGCCGTCCGCCACCACGTAGAGCTTCTGCTCGGGGTTCAGGAAGAGGGAGTCCTCGTTGCCCTTCCGCTTGCGGCCGACGTCGCTCCGCGCCTCGCAGAGGACCTTCATGGCGGTCACGGCTGGCCGAGCCCCAGCTCGGCGGCCAGGCGCGCGAGACGCGTGTCGCGGGGCGCGAGGCGCAGCGCCGTCTCCATCGCCTTCTGCGCCCGGATCCTCATCCCCTGGCGGGCGAGCACCGCCGCGAGGTCCGCGAACGCGGCGGCGTTCCTGGGGTCGAGCTGCGTCGCCTTCTCCAGGACCTGGACCGCCTCGCGCGCGAAGGCCGGGATCCGCCCGAGGGCGCGACCGAGCGCGGCGTGGTACGCGGCCTGGCCGGGGGCGTGGTGCACCGCGGTGCGCAGCAGCGTCAGCGCCTCTTCGGACTGGCCCGCTTCGAGGAGCGGCTGCGCCCGCTCGAAGGCGTCGATCGCGCACTCTCCTCCGGAGTCCGGGGCGTGGGCCTGTGGCGCGACTCGTCGTACTCCTGGCGGCTGCGCGGGTTGACGAGGGCGTTGAAGGCGGTGGTGATGTCCTGGAAGGCGGCCTGCGCCCGCCGCTTCTCCGCGGGGTCGGTGAAGCGGTCGGGGTGCTTCTCGCGGGCGAGGCGCGCGTAGGCCTGGCGGATCTCCGCCGCGGAGGCGGAAGGGGCGACGCCGAGCAGCTGGTAGTAGTCGATCATCGGGCGCTAGCGCTGCTGCGGGTTCCGTCAGGAACTTCTGGGCCTGCTTGCGGACCGGCTCGGGCACGTTGCGGTCCACGGAGATGCCCTTGATGTCCCGGGGGCTCAGGCCGCGGCACCAGGGTGAGGGCGACGCCGATCGGGGTCCGGGGGTTGCACACGAGGTTCTTGCGCACCGCGTAGCGCTTCGTCCACTCGCGGTGGTGGCCGATCTCCCGCAGGATCTCGTCGGACACGCTCTTCATGCCGGAGATGGCCTCGATCTCGGGCTCGGTGAGACGGGGGCTGCCGAGGACGGCGGTCGCCACCAGCCGGTTGGGGTCGCGGATCAGGATCGCCCGCTCCTCGCGGGTGCCCTTGAGGGCGGTGATGAGCTTCTCGGCGGTGTTCAGGCGATAGATCTTCTGGACGGCGCTCACCTTCTCCGTCTGCTGCCGCTCCTCCTCGGAGAGGTAGCGGACGAGGGCCTCGTCCTCGGTCATGAAGACGTCGCCGAGGGGCGCTATCTCGGCGCTCCGGCTCGGGCTCGGGCTTGGGCGGCGGCGGGCGGGGGCTCGGGAGCGGGAGGCGGCTCTGCACCGCCTGTCCGACCCGGAAGGTCTCCCGCAGCTCGCGCAGGCGCCGCTTCTGGTCGTTGCTGAGGCCGGCGTTGCTCTCGAGCGCGACGAGCAGCGACGTGCGGCGCAGCAGGCGCGTCTGGTTGATGACCACCAGCTCGGCGAGTGACTGGGGCAGGATCGGGGCGAGGGCCTCGATCGTCTCGTCGGGAAGCGAGGTGTTCTGCAGCACGACCTCGCGCAGCTCGAGCTCGGGGCGGTGGGTGACCGCCCACGTGAGCACCCTCGCCGGCGTGTCCCGGCTCTTCAGGATCGGCAGCAGCTCGGCGGCCGGGAAGGACGTGAGCGACTTGTCGGCCGCGGCCCGCACCCCCTCGTCGGCGTCGCCGACGAGGTCGGTCCACAGCTCGAGGAGGTCCTCGGGCTTGAGGGGCAGGAGCCCCTGCGCGGCCATCAGCCGCAGGTCGCGCGCGACGCCGCCGCGGCGGAACTGCTCGACCAGGGGGTTGGTGGGCCGCGCTTCCGCCATGAACGCTAGCCGCTGTGACCGTCGGGCTCGGCGGCGCCGTCCTGCTGGACGAGCGAGGGCAGGTTCTGCCGGGTGATCACGATGTTCTTGCGCACCTCGCCGCTGCGGCCCAGGGGCAGGGCGGGGCGGTCGTTCACGCGGATGCTGAGGCCGCCGGCGTTGCCGACCGACAGCACGATCTCGCCGCGCGCCTCGAGCGTCTGCGACTCCCCCTCCGCGAGAACGCGGTTGACGACGGTCTCGTCCGTCGGCGCGCACCTCCACCCAGCAGTCCTGCTGCGCGGTCATCGTCAGCACGAGGCTGTCGCTGGACGCCGCCGACGCGGGCGCCACCGAGGGCGCCGGGTAGACCCGGTCGGTGGGCAGCACCGCGGGCGCCGCCGCGACCGGCGTGGGCGTCGGCTCGGGCCGGGCGCGCGCGGCCTCGCCCCCGCGGCGGAGGGTGAGGGCGACCGCCAGGACCACAACGAGCGGCGAGGAAGACCTGCCCGAGCGACACCGGCAGCCGCCGCGCCGGAGGCGGAGCACGCTCTTGCGCTCCGGGGGCGCCTCGCCGTGCGCCGCCACGAAATCGGCGACCGTCTTCTCGACGTCGAGGCCGAGGAAGAGGGCGTACTGCTTCACGAAGGCGCGCGGGAAGAGGCCGCCGGGCAGCACGTCGACCCGGTCCTCCTCGAGCGCCTGCAGAAAGCGCACGCTGATCTTCGTCCCCTCCGCGATCTCGCGCAGGCTGATGCCGCGCAGGTCACGTTCCCTCCGGAGCTTGTCGCCGAACGAGCCCATGGCTTCCGCTTTCTCGGCCTCGGGCAAGGAAGGCCGCAGCGGCGCGATTCTAGTGCGCTCGGCGGAGACCTGTCAAATGCATCTCGTTGAGCCATCGGGAATTGGAGGAGGCGCTCAGCGTTCGGCGCCGCTTCGAGGACCTCCCGGGCTGCCGCCCGGACGAGGGGGCGCAGCGCCGCCTCCTCGGCCACGCGCCGCAGGTCGCGCGGCACGAGCGAGCTGATCTGCTGCAGCGCGAGGGGAAGCGGCGTGCGCGGCTGCAGCACGAGCGCGAGCCGCACGGCGTAGTTCGCCGCCCAGCGCGACGAGACGACCACCGCCTCGACGAGCGCGACGCGCGACGTCGTCCCGCCGCAGCGCGGCGACGAGGTCCTCCTCCCGCAGGCGCGGGTTTACGAGCGTCGATTCCGCGACCTGGCGCTCGCCGTCCGCGAGCAGAAGCGGGCAGGAGCGCGGGGGTCGCGAGGCGGGCGAGGGTGACGCGGTCCCCGAGGCGCATGTCGGGGAGGCCGTCCCGGAGGAGCGACTCGGCCCGCGCCCGGACCGCCGCCGGCACGCGGGGCGTGGCCGCGACCTCGGCGAGGTCGCGCCAGTAGAGCCCCGACACCAGGCGCAGCGAGAGCGCCTGCGGCGCGCGCGGGCTGAGCACGACCCGCGCCAGCACCCGCGGCCGCTCGGACCAGGGCCGTCCCGCCGCCACCTCCTCGAGGAACGCCACCGGGACGGCCCGGCGGAGGGTGGCGGCGAGCACCTGCTCGTCGAGCGCCTGGACGAGGGCCTCGCGCGCGCGCGCGCGGCTCTCGCCGGCGCGCAGCGCCTCGGCGAAGAGCGCGTCGACCGCGGCCGGCTCCCGCTCCTCCACCGGGAACAGATCCTCAGCGGTGGCGCCCGGGGGCGAAAAGGCGCCGGTGGACGTCGCCGAGCGCCAGCAGCACGTTGACGAGGCCGAGGCCGGTGACGGCCCCCCGAGTGAAGGCGCTCAGCAGGAGCCCGCGGAGGCCGGGCCAGAGCTGCAGGAGCCAGTTCGAGTCCCAGAGGGGCGTCCACGGCGCGAAGACGAGCACGATCCCCACGAGCAGGGAGCTCAGGATCGAGAGGAGGGTGGCCAAGGGGGCAGGCGCGGTCGCCGCTCAGCGCTTCGCGCTGCGTTGCCCGATCTTCTCGCGGAGTCGCTCGATTCTCTGGCGACGTCGCGGAAGGTAGGCGTCCTGGCCGTAGACCTCTGTCGTAGAAGGCGAGGCTCTGATCGAGCTCGTCCGACTGCTCGAGCGCGTCTCGCGAGGTCGTAGCGGAGTCCCTGGTACTCCTCTTCGGTGCGGCCCGGCGCGGCGAGGCCCTTTTCGAACCACTTGACCGCGAGCTTGGGCATGCCCTTCTCGACGAAGCAGATGCCGAGCATGCTCGCGCACTCGAGCAGCCGCGCCTCGTCCTTGGCCGCGAGCTGGAACTCGGCGATGGCCTCGTCGACGAGGCCCATCTCCTTGTAGGCGATGCCGAGGTTGTAGCGGGTCTCGTAGTCCTCCTTGCCGAGCTGCTTGTCGACGCCCCTCTGGAACTCGCGGAAGATGTCGACGAGCGAGGCGTCGCCGAGGTCGGTACCCGCGGTGGCCGGCGCGTCGGCCGCCACGGCCGGCTGGGCGCCGAAGAGGTCGCCGAGCTCCGAGGCGAGGTCGAAGCCGTCGGTCCCGCCCTCTTCCGGCAGGGTGGCCGCGGGGGCTTCAACCTCCGGCGGTGGGTTCGTCGGTGTGAACTCGAGGAAGTCGGAGCCCAGCTGGAGAGGTTCCTCGACCGCGGGCGGAGGAGGGGCCGCTCCTTGAGCCTCCGAAAGCAACAGGTCCTCGACCCCTCCCGCCGGCGGAGGCGCCCCGATCTCGAGCCCGAGCTCGGCGAGCCGCCTACGAGCGCCGGATGGCCGGCGAAGCGGCCTCCGACCTCGTCGAGGACGCCCTTCGCGTCCTCGACAAAGCCCATGGACACGTACGACTCGATCTCGTCGAGAGCTCGGCGAAGGTCCGGGGGGACGCCGCCCACCGGCGCCGCCGCCGGCGCGGGCTGGGCGACGAGGCCGGTGGTCACGACGGGCGCCGGCGCGGACGCCGGCTCCCCGAGGTCGAAGCCCGCGTCGTCGACCAGGGGTTCTTCCTCGTCGATGAACTGGCTGCCGATGTCGCCGGCGGGCGCGAGGTCGTTCTCCTCGAATGCGGGCTGCTGGGCTCGGGCTCGACCGGCGCCGGCTCGAGCATCTCCTCGTCGAGCAGGTCGTCCACGCGCGAGGGCTCCTCGAGCGTGATCTCGACCCCGAGGTCGGCGGCGGGGGGCACTCGTGGCGCCGCGGCTCGGGGCGCGGGTGTCGGTGCGGGTGCCGGTGCGGGTGTGGCCACACGTGCGGGCGCCGGCACGGGTCTCGGTACAGGTGTCGGCGCGGGCGCCGGTGCAGCCACCGGTGCGGGTGTGGGCGCGGGTGCTATGGGACCGCCGAGCGAATCGGCCTCGGCGTCGAGCCGCACGCCCTTGTCGGGATCGCCCCTGAGCCGCTGGACCTCGGCCATGACGCGCAGCCGCTGGGCCGCGGCCTCGCCCTCGCCCTTCTCCCGGTGGAGGTCGACGAGCTCCTGCAGGGCCTCCAGGTTGTCCGGGAAGCGCCCCAGCACGGCCTCGAACTGGTCCTTGGCCTTGTCGCCGAGGCCGTACTTGCGGAAGACACGGCCCTCCGCGAGGTGCTCGTCGATGAACTCCTTGTCGTCCGCCGAAGGCGGGCGGCTCAGCTCGAGGCCTGCCGCCTTCGCCGCGCGGGTCGGAGGCGGCGCGACGGGTGGCATCGGAGGGGAGGGCGGCCGGTCGAGGTCCACCTCGAAGCCGCCCGCCTGCCCCAGCTGCTCGCGGAGCCAGCGGAGCTTGGAGCGGTGCTGCTCGTTGTGCGGCTCGAGCTGCACCATCATGTCGAGGATCGAGGCGGCCTGGTCGAGGCCGCCGCCCGCGAGGTAGGCCTCGACCATCTGCGAGTAGGTCTGCGCCACCAGGGTGTCGTTCCGCGACTGCCGGTAGAGCTCGACGAGCTTGGCCAGGCTGCGGATGTGGGAGGGGTTGCGCTGGACGATCTGCTGGAGGAGCGCCGCCCCGCGGTCGATCTGGCGGCGCTCCACGAGCTTGTCCACGACCGGCTGCAACTGATCGTAGGCCTCGTCGTGGCGGCCTTCGGCGAGGTACACCTGCCCGAGCTGCAGCCGTGCCTCCTGGTCCGACGGGTCGCGCTCGAGCAGCCCCTCGAGCACCTTCCGCGCGTCGTCGGGACGCTTCGAGCCGAGGTAGGCTTCGGCGAGACGCACCGACACGTCGCGGTCCGCGGGTTCGGCCCGCCGCGCC
Source organism: uncultured Acidobacteriota bacterium (assembly GCA_963697835.1). Lineage (GTDB taxonomy): Bacteria > Acidobacteriota > Vicinamibacteria > Fen-336 > Fen-336 > DATBSL01. The sequence continues at coordinate 1,338,304 of CAVOPG010000008.1, forward strand.
TCCTCCAGGTGCTCGATCGCCTTCGCGAAGTCCTTCTGGACGAGGTGCACGCGGGCGGAGGCCACGAGCAGGAGCGGGCTGCGGGGCCCGGAGCGGAGGGCCTTGTCGATGAGCTGCAGCGCCTCGGCGAGGTGGCCCTTCTTGACGAGCTCGTCGGCGATGGCCACGTACTCGCCCGAGGCCTTCTCCTGGTTGCCTTCCCAGGCGTAGAACTCGGCCAGGCGGATGCGGACCTTCATGTCCGCGGGGTCCACCTCGGCCAGCTGCCGCAGGACCTTCCCCGCCTCGCGCTTCTTGTTCCTCTTGATGTACTCGTCGACGACGACGTTCAGGGTCTGCTTGGCCTCCGCCACGAGGCCCTGCTGCTTGTAGAGTTCCCCCAGGGCCTCGTTGCCCTCGAGCAGGGATGGGTCGTTGCGGAGGACCTTCTTCCAAACCGCGATCGCCTTCAGGTAGAAGCCGTCGTCGGCGTAGTACTTGGCGACCTTCTGGTACTGCTCGTTGGCAGCCTTCAGGTTGTTCAGCTTCGCGTGGAGGTCGCCGATGCGGTTGACCGTGTTCCAGTCCTTGGGGTTCTCCTGGACGATCTGCTTCAGGAGCTCGATCGCCTTGTCGAAGCGGCCGGCCTTCTCGGCGGCGTCCGCGTCTCTCTTGAGCTGCAGCGGGTTCGGCTTCGCCACTCTAGCCCCGCATCCTCACGAGAAGAGCCACGCCCCGCCCCATCTCGTCGACACCAGCGACGACGACGCGTCCTGTCGCCCGCGCTTCGTCCTCGAAACGCATGCCGCAGTGGAGCTCGACACCGCGGCGCACCGTCGGTCGCCGGCTCCGCTTCGACGTCCCTGTCATCGCCCCCCTCGTCCCCGGCCGGCCCCCCGGCCCCGCGGGGGCCTTCGGTGCCCGACCGGGGGCTGCCGCGCCCCGTGGCCCCTACGCCTCCTGGGCCGGGACCTCCGCGCGCTTCTCCTTCATGCGGCCGGCCTTGCCCTTGCGCTCCCGCAGGAAGTAGAGCTTGGCTCGGCGCACCCGCGCGTGCCTGACCACCTCGACCTTCTCGATGGTCCGCGCGTGCAGCGGGAAGATCCGCTCCACCCCGGTCCCGAAGGACACCTTGCGCACGGTCATCGTCGCGCGGGAGCCGCTGCCCCGCAGGCCGATCACCACGCCCTCGAAGACCTGCACGCGCTCGCGCTCGGTCTCCTTGGGCTTGCCCTTGATCTCCTCCTTGACGTTCGTCTCCTTGACGCGCACGTGCACGCGCACCGTGTCGCCGGGGTTGAGCTGCGGCAGGGCCTTCTTGAGGTCCGCCGCCTCGACAGTCTCGATCGCCTTCATGGTCTTCTTTCCGTCCCTATTTGTGAATGACGGCGGGGGTTTTGTCCAGCGCCCCGGGCCCGCCCGCCCGGGCCTCGTCCTCGATCTCGCGCAGCAGGCCCTCGTCCTCCGCCGTGAGGGGGGCCGCCGCGAGGAGGTCGGGCCGCCTTTCCCGCGTCGCGCGGAGGGCCTCCCGCCGGCGCCAGCGCCGGATGCGCCCGTGATCGCCCGAGACGAGCACCTCGGGCACGATGCGGCCCCGCCAGGTGGCGGGCCGCGTGTAGTGGGGCCAGTCCAGGAGGCCCCCTTCGAAAGAGTCGGTCTCCGCCGAGCCCTCGTGCGCCGAGGGCTCCCGGGACGAGCCGGACGGTGGCCTCGACCACGGCCAGGGCCGCGGTCTCGCCCCCGGTCAGCACGAAGTCGCCGAGGCTCAGCTCCTCCGTCGCCAGCTCCAGCGCCACCCGCTCGTCGACGCCCTCGTAGCGGCCGCAGAGGAGCACGAGGCGGTCGAGGCGCGCGAAGCGCCGGGCCGCCACCTGGTCGAAGGGGCGGCCGCGCGGCGAGAGGAGCACCACCGCCTCGCGCGCCGCCGGGCCGTCCTTCCGGATCGCCTCGAGCGCCCGGAAGAAGGGCTCGGCCTTCATGACCATGCCCGGCCCGCCGCCGAAGGGCGCGTCGTCCACCGTGCGGTGCCGGTCGTCGGTGTGGTCTCGCAGGTCGTGGACACGCAGGTCGACGAGGCCGGCCGCGCGGGCGCGCTCCACGATCCCGTCCGAGAGCGGCCCCTCGACCATCCGGGGGAAGATCGTGACCACGTCAATCCGCAACGTCGTACTCCGGCCGGTGGGCGACGATGCGGCCGCCGGCGATGTCCACCGCCTTCACGAAGCCCGAGGCAAAGGGGAGGAGCGTCTCGCCCTCCGGCCCGCGCACGACGAGGACGCGCGTCTCGGCGCCCGTCTCCATGACCTCGGCCACCACCCCGATCACGGCGCCCTCCTCGTCCTCGACCCGCAGCCCGGTGAGCTGGTGGTGGTAGAACGAGCCCTCGGGCAGCGTGGCGAGGTCTTCCTCGGCGATGCGCAGCTCGAGGCCGCGCAGCTTCTCCGCCTCGTCGATCGACGAGACACCCTCGATCTCGAGCACGAACCGCCCCTTGTGCGGCCAGCAGCGCCGGACGCGGACCTCCCGCGCCTCCCCGCCGGGGGCAGGGACGAACGCCCGCCGCAGGGTCGGGAAGCGATCGGGCCGGTCGGAGAAGGGCAGGACGGCCACCTCCCCGTGGCGGCCCTGCGGCTTCACCACGCGGCCGACGAGCACGAGATCGCGGAACTCCGCCATCAGTCGAGGACCTCCAGCGCGATCGAGCCGCCGCGCCTCTGCGCCAGCGCGTCGAGGAGCGTCCGCATCGCGTTCGCGGTGCGCCCCTCGCGCCCGATCACGCGCCCCCGGTCGGCGGGGGCGACCTCGAGCTCGATCACGGTCCGGCCGTGCTCGACGTGCTCGTGCACGCGCACGCGGCCGGGCTCGCGTACGAGCCCGCGGGCGAGGTGGGAGACGAGCCGCTTCACCGCTACGCCTTCGCCGCGCCCCGCTTCAGGAGGCTGCGGACGGTGTCGGTGGCCTTCGCCCCCTTGCCCATCCAGTGCTTCGCCCGCTCCGCGTCGATCTTCACCACGGCGGGGCTCGCGGCGGGGGTCGTAGTGCCCGAGCACCTCGACGAACCGCCCGTCCCGCCACTCCCGCGAGTTGGCCACCACCACGCGGTAGTAGGGCCGCTTCGTGGAGCCCGTACGCCTCAGTCTGATGGACAGCATCCTTCCTCTTCCTTGTCTTTATCGGAGCTGCGGCATGCGGGCGGCGAGGCGCTTCATCGCCTTCGACCCCGCGCCCAGCCCCTTGACGAGCTTCCTGGCCTGCGCGAACTGCTTCAGCAGCCGGTTGACGTCCTCGACCGAGCTGCCGCTGCCCTTCGCGATGCGCTTGCGCCGGCTCCCGTTGATGACGGACGGCTCCCGCCGCTCCTGCGGCGTCATCGAGTCGACGATGGCGATCGTCCGCCGGAGCTCCCGCTCCCCCGGTCCACGTCGACACCCTTGAGCGAGCCCGCCCCGGGCAGCATCGACAGCACCTGATCGAGCGGGCCCATCTTCCGGAGCTGCTTCATCTGGTCGCGGTAGTCCTCGAGCGTGAACTCCGCCCGCCGCAGCTTGCGGGCGAGCTCCTCCGCCTGCTCCCGCTCGACCGTCTCCTCGGCCATGGCGATGAGCCCGAGCACGTCGCCCATGCCGAGGATGCGCGAGACCATCCGGGCGGGGTCGAACGGCTCGAGCGCGTCCACCTTCTCGCCGACGCCGGCGAACTTGACCGGCCGCCCGGTGACCGCGGCGGCGGAGAGCGCCGCCCCGCCCCGCGAGTCGCCGTCGAGCTTGGTGAGCACGATCCCGGTGATGCCGACGCGGCGGTGGAACTCCACGGCGCTGCGCACCGCGTCCTGGCCGGTGAGCGCGTCCGCGACGTACAGGACCTCGGCCGGCTCCGCGACCTCGCGCAGCTCGGCGAGCTCCGCCATGAGCGCGTCGTCGACGTGGAGGCGGCCGGCAGTGTCCACGAGCACGGTGTCGTGGCCCACCGCGCGGGCCTCGGCGAGGGCCGAGCGCAGGATCTCGCGCGGGATCGCCCAGGTCGGGGTGGTGCACCTGCGACGCCGGCCTGGGCCGACACGGCACGGAGCTGCTCGCGAGCCGCGGGCCGCTGCACGTCGGTCGACACCGCCAGGGGGTGGCGCCCGCGGCCCGCCAGCCAGCGGCCCAGCTTGGCGGTGGTCGTGGTCTTGCCCGAGCCCTGGAGGCCCGTCATCAGGATCACGGTGGGCGGCCGCGAAGCAGATCTCGAGCGGCTTCGCCTCGGCACCGCCCGAGCACCTCGACCATCTCGTCGCGCACGACGCGCAGGACCGCCTGGTCGGGGGTCAGGCTCTTCAGCACGTCCTGGCCGGTGGCGCGGGCGCGGACCCGCTCGACGATCTGCTTCGCGACCTTGAAGTGGACGTCCGCCTCGAGGAGGGCGAGGCGGATCTCGCGGAGCGCGGCGTCGACCTGGGCCTCGGAGAGGACACCCTGGCCGCGAAGGGACTTGAAGATCCCCTGGAGCCTGTCGCTCAGCGACTCGAACACGCTGCATCACCCTCGGCCGGACGGATCCCAAGCCAAATCTTGATCTTACCGGCGGGTTCCGCCACCTGTCAAACGTCCGGCAGTACCGCGGCACGAACCGCGCCAAGAGGCAGACGACCTGAGACGCCTTCCATCCGCGGGCGCCTGGTCGCCACGAAGCTGACAGCCGCGGCTGCCGTTGGAACGGAGCCACGCGGACTCGGGCACCGCGGACCGTCACGAGGGCTGGGCGGATCCGAGCGAGTCGGGACATCGCCAACCCTGCGGGCCCACGGTATCGCCTGGCGTTCTTGATCTGGGGACGCTTCGCGACCCCCCAGGCCCCCGTGACGGCTGCAGCTACACGGATCGCAGCAGGTGGCCCAGCTTCTCCTTCTTGGTCCGGAGGTAGCGGCGGCTGTCGTCCGAGGGGGGCATCTCGATCGGGACCCGCTCGACGATCGTGAGCCCGTAGCCCTCGAGGCCCACGAACTTGCGGGGGTTGTTCGTCATGAGCCGCAGCTTCTGCACGCCGAGCTCGACCAGGATCTGGGCCCCGATCCCGTAGTCGCGCTGGTCTGCCTTGAAGCCCAGGGCCTCGTTGGCCTCGACGGTGTCCTTGCCCTGGTCCTGCAGCTCGTAGGCCATGATCTTGTGGACGAGGCCGATCCCGCGCCCCTCCTGCCGCAGGTAGAGCAGCACCCCACGGCCCTCGGCGGCGATCCGCTCGAGGGCCGTGTGGAGCTGCCCGCCGCAGTCGCAGCGGCTGGAGGAGAAGATGTCGCCGGTCAGGCACTGCGAGTGGACGCGGACGAGGACCGGATCGCCGGTCCGCACCTCGCCCATCACGAGCGCCACGTGGTGCTGGCGCGTCGATCAGGCTCTCGAAGGCGTGGATGCGGAAGGCGCCGTACGAGGTCGGCAGGTTCGCCTCGGCGATCTTGCGCACGAGGCGCTCGGTCTGCATCCGGTACTGGATGAGGTCGCGGATCGTGATCATCCGGATGTCGTGCTCGCGGCAGAAGACCTCGAGCTGCGGCACGCGCGCCATCGTCCCGTCCTCGTTCATCACCTCGCAGATGACGCCGGCCGGGTAGAGGCCGGCCAGCCGCGCGAGGTCCACGGCCGCCTCGGTCTGGCCGGCGCGCTGCAGCACGCCGCCGGAGCAGGCCCGCAGCGGGAACATGTGGCCGGGGCGGGCGAGGTCCTCCGGCCTCGTCCGGGGGTCGATCGCGGCGAGGACGGTCTTCGCCCGGTCGGCGGCGGAGATGCCGGTGGTCGTGCCCTTGCGGGCCTCGATCGGCACGCAGAAGGCGGTGCCGAAGCGCGCGCGAGTTCTGCTCGTCCCGGACCATGAGCGGGATGCGCAGCTCGTCGAGCCGCTCGCCGGTCATGGGGAGGCACACGAGGCCGCGCCCGTAGCGGGCCATGAAGTTGACGATCTCGGGCGTGACCTTCTCCGCCGCGATCGTGAGGTCGCCCTCGTTCTCGCGGTCCTCGTCGTCCACGACGACGATCATCTTGCCGGCCCGGAAGTCCTCCAGGGCCTCGGGAATCGAGCTGAACGGCATGGGGCCTTTCTGGCGGGGACACCGTCAGAGTCCGCGGGCGGCCAGGAGCCGCTCCACGTACTTGGCGATGACGTCCGCCTCGAGGTTGACGAGGCTGCCCGCCTTCGCGTCCCGCAGGTTCGTCACCTGCAGTGTATACGGGATGAGCGCGACGGAGAAGGCGCCACCCTCTATCCCCCACACCGTCAACGAGATGCCGTCCACGGAGACGCGAGCCCTTCTCGACGAGGTAGCGCTCGAGCTCCGGCGGCGGCTCGATCGTGATCTCGGCCGACTCGCCGAGCCACCTCATCTCGCGGACGCGGCCGATGCCGTCCACGTGGCCCTGCACCACGTGGCCGTCGAAGCGGCCGTCGGCCTTCATGGGCCGCTCGAGGTTGACGAGGGCGCCCGGCGACGAGGCGCTCGTCGAAGCGGGTGCGGCGCAGGGTCTCCTCGGTGAGATCGACGTCGAAGCCCTGCGCGTCGGAGCGCACGGCGGTGAGGCAGCAGCCGTTCACGGCCACGCTGCCCCCGAGCGGAAGGCCCTCGAAGAGTCCGCCCACGTCGATCCTCGCGGTCATCACGTCGCCACGGCGCGACGCCGTGCGAACCGTGCCCGTGCCTTCGACGATGCCGGTGAACATCGGGGTACGAGTCTACCGTCTCGGACGCCACAGCTCGAACTGCGGGGTCCAGGGCCACGGGAAAGCCGGCTCCGCCGGCACGGGCTCGAGGCGGAGGGCGTCCTCGATCTCGAGCGGGTCGGCCCCCCGAAGGCCGGCCGGCTGCCACGCCCGCCGAGGAGGAGCGGCGCCCGGAAGAGGGCCACCTGGTCCACGAGGCGCGCGGCGAGGAAGGAGCCGAGGACTTCGGAGCCACCCTCGACCATCACGCTCGTGACCCCGCGCGCCGCCGAGCGCTTCGACGGCGGCGGGCAGCGACACGCGACCGCCCTCCTCCGCCACCTCGACGACCTGGACCCCGGCCGCCTCCAGCTCCCGCCGGCGCGCCGGGTCGGGCGCGCACGAGAGCGCGAGGACGGGCGTCCGCGGCGCGGCGGTGCGGGCGAGCCGGCCGCGGGGGGCGAGCCGCAGCCGCGAGTCGAGCACGACGCGCAGGAAGGGGCGCCGCGTGCGGGGCGACGGCAGCAGGAGGGGATCGTCGGCCAGCGCGGTGCCGACGCCGACGAGAACGGCGTCGTGCAGCCGCCGCAGCCACCGGGCCTGCCGGCGCTGGGCGGGGCTCGTGATCCACTTCGAGCGAGCCGACGCGGTGGCGATCCTCCCGTCCAGCGTGAGGCGCCGCCTTGAGCAGGACGAACGGCCGGCCGAGCCGGGCCCAGGCGAGGAAGCGCTCGTCGAGGCGCGCCGCCTCCCCGGCGAGAAGGCCCGTCTCGACCGCGATCCCCGCCCGGCGCAGCAGCGCGAGCCCGCGTCCGTCCACGCGCGGGTTCGGGTCGCGGATCGCCGCCACGACCCGGGCGACCCCCGACTCGCGGACGAGCGGCGCACAGGGCGGTGTGCGGCCCTGGTGGGCGCACGGCTCGAGCGTGACGTAGAGCGTGGCGCCGCGGGCCCGCGAGCCCGCCTGCCGCAGCGCCACGACCTCGGCGTGGGGGCCGCCCGCCCGCGCGTGGAAGCCCTCGCCCACCACGCGCGCGCCGCGCGCGACGACGCAGCCGACGGCGGGGTTCGGGCTCGTCTCGCCGAGCCCCCGCGCGGCGAGCGCGAGCGCGCGCCGCATGTGCCTTCGTCCTGGGAGATCGGGTGCCGGTGCTGTCCCGGTGGCGCACGCGGCTACTCGCCCACGAGGAGGCGGCGAAGGCGGCGGCGTCGAAGGGCAGCAGGTCCTCGACCTTCTCGCCCACCCCGACGTAGCGGATCGGCACGCCCAGCTCGCGCACGACGGCCACCGCGACCCCCCCCTTCGCGGTGCCGTCCAGCTTGGTCAGGACGAGGCCGGTCACGCCGCCGGCCTTCGCGAACTCGCGCCCCTGCGCGAGGCCGTTGCTGCCCACGGTGGCGTCGAGCACGAGCAGCGTCTCGTGCGGCGCGCCCTCCACCTCGCGGCCGGCCACCCGCGCCATCTTGGCGAGCTCGGCCATCAGGTTCGACTTCGTGTGGAGCCGGCCCGCGGTGTCCACGAGCACGGCGTCCGTTCCGCGGGCCCGGGCGGAGCGCAGCGCGTCGGTCAGCACCGCCGACGGGTCGGCGCCCGCGGCCCCGCGGTGGAAGGCCGCCCCCGCGCGCGAGGCCCACACCTCGAGCTGCTCGGCCGCCGCGGCGCGGAACGTGTCGGCCGCGCACAGGAGCACCGAGCGGCCCTCGGCGGTCCAGCCCGCGGCCAGCTTGCCGATCGTCGTCGTCTTGCCGGCGCCGTTGACGCCGACCACGAAGACCACCCAGGGCCGGGCCGAGAAGGGCGGGAGGGCCCGCCGGCCGCTCGAGCGAGCGCCGGATCTCCTCGACGAGCGCCTGGCGCATGGCGTCGAGGCCGCCCGGGGCGATCTCGCGGCTGCGGGCGCGAAGGACACCCATGGCCTCCTCCACGGCGCGGAGGCCCAGGTCGGCGGCGAGGAGCGCCTCCTCCACCGACTCGAGCGCGGCCGCGTCGAGGGGGCGCCGGCCCCGGACGAGGTCCTCGATCGGGGTATGGAGCGCCTCCCGCGTGCGGGCGAGCCCGCCGCGCAGGCGGTCGCGGAGCCCCACTAGATCTCCTCGTCGAGGCGGAGCGCGGGCGTCCTCGCAGTGGCGGGCGGCGACGGCCGGGAGGGCCTCGCGGCCGAGCGAGACGACCAGGTAGTAGCCGTCCTTGAGCGTCGTGAGCACCACGGAGCCGCCGTCGTGGCGCCAGACGAGCGAGCGTACGTCCCCCGACCTCGAAGCGGTCCGCGGTGCGCGAGGCCATGCCCAGCGCGATGCCCTGGTAGGCGCCGATCAGGCGCTGACGCTCGCCGAGGTCGCCCGCCCCGACCACGACCTCGCCCTGGGCGTCGAGGAGGAGAGCGGTGCGCGCGCCCGCGATGCGGGCGAGGAGTGCCTCGAGGATTCGGCGATAGGGCAAGGGAGCCTACTTCGGCAGCGCCTTGAGCTGCTCCGCCGCGGCGCGCCCGGCCGGGCCGGCGGGGTCCTTCCGCACCGCCTCCTCGAGCCGCGACCCGCGCCTCCCCGAAGCGCCCGACCTTGAAGAGCGCCTTGCCCAGCGCGAGCAGCAGCGTCGGCGTCCTCGGGGAGCTCGGTGACGCCCGCCTCGAGCTGCGCCACCGCCTCGTCGAGCGCGGCCCGAGGCCAGGAGCGCGTCGGCGAGGAGGAGGTAGGGGTCGGGGTAGGCCTTGTTCCGGTTGAGGCTGGTGCGGAACCAGTTGATGGCCTCGGCGTAGTTCTTCTCCTCGAGGTAGGCCTGGCCGAGGTTGCGGGCCGAGATCTCGGGCGTCGGGTTGGTGGGGTCGGAGAAGGCGGCCAGGAACTCCTTCTTCCCGCCCTCCCGGTCCCCCGACCCGATGAGCGCCGTAGCCGAGGTCGTTCTCGCACGTCGACGTAGTAGGGGTTGAGCTCGAGCGCCTTGCGGAACGCGGCGATCGCGTCCTTCCACTCGCGCTTCGCCGCGTAGGCGAGGCCCAGCCCCTTCTGGAAGTAGGGGTTCTTCGGGTCCTCCTTGGCGGCGCGCTTGAACTCCTCGAGGGCGAGGTCGACGCGGCCCTCGCGCAGGTGCATGACCCCGGTCGAGAAGCGCGTCTCCGCCGAAGGCGGGCTCTGCGCGAGGGCCGGGCAGCGAGGAGGGCGGCGAAGGCGACGGCCAGTCGGAAGTGGGGATGCTGCGGGTCATCATCTCGTTCACACCGATGGGGGCGGCACGCCCGGCCCGGCCGCGGGCGGGGCCGGCAGGGTCGCGTCGCCGATGAGGGCGTTGAGGTCGAAGTGGCGCGAGGCCACCGAGGCCCGCCGGGCCTTGGCCGGGCTCACGTCTCCCGTGAGGAAGGCCCGCTCGAACGCGTCGACGCAGGCGGGGTCGAACTTCTTGCCGGCGAGGAACTTGAGGCGCGCGACGGCGGCCTCGAAGGTCATCGCCTTCGAGTAGGGGCGGTCGGTCGTCATCGCGTCGAAGGCGTCGGCGACGCTCACGATGCGGCCGAAGAGGGGGATCTCGTCCCCCTTCAGGCCCCTTGGGGTAGCCGCTGCCGTCCACGTTCTCGTGGTGCATGAGGCCGTCGCCCGCCTTCTCCTTCAGCAGCGGAACCGCCTCGAGGATGTGCTCCCCCTTGGTCGGGTGCTGCTTCATGATCTCGTATTCCTCGTCGGTGAGGGCCGCGGCCTTGCGCAGGATCTTGTCCTCGATGCCGATCTTGCCCACGTCGTGGATGATCCCGGAGAGGTGCACGCGCTCGACCTCCTCGGGGCTCATCCCGAGGTGCTTGGCGAGGCACGCGGAGTAGTAGGCGACGCGCTCGGAGTGGCCGCGGGTGTAGGGGTCCTTCTCGTCGATCGCGTTGGCGAGCATGCGGATGGAGCCCATGAAGAGCTCCTTGTTCTCCTCGGCGCGGCGCCTGATCTCCTCGATCGCCTTCTGGATCTCCTCGCCCATCAGGTTGAAGGCGTCGGCGAGGACGCCGACCTCGTTGCGGCTGCGCACGGACACCCGGCTCGCGTAGTCGCCGCCGGCCAGGCGGCGGGCGCCCTCGGCCAGCTTCTGCACCGGGCTGGCTGATCTGCCCGGCGAAGAGGAAGCCGAGCACCGCGGCGAGCGCGGTCACGACCGCCACGAGGAGAAGGGACTTGTTCCGGAGGTCGATGGCGGTGAAGTACGCCTTGTCGACGTCCACCTGGACGACGACTCCCCAGCCCGAGTCGTCCGGCACCGGCATGTACGTGCCGAGCATCTGGTGCCGAAGGCCGTCGGCTCCCTGCATCGGGAAGGAGGTCGTGCCGTACCCGCCGCTGCGCGAGCGCCGGGCGCGCGAGTCGGCGGCGGCCGGCGCCTGGATCGACTGCTCGAGGAAGATGCGGACGATCTCGACGCCGGAGAGGTCCTCGGAGAGCGGCCGGTTCGGGTCGGAGTGGGCGATCAGGCGGCCGCGGTTGTCGACGACGTAGACCTCGAAGATGCCGCCGCCGGTGCCCTTCGTGATCTCGCGGATCGGCTGCAGGCTCGCCACCGCGAGGACGACGCCCTCGACGCGCGCCCCCGACCGACGACCGGCTCGCCGATGACGACCACCGGCTCCTGCAGCGACTCGGAGACGATGGGCACCGAGAGCATCGCCGTGCGGTGCTGCCCGCGCTGGAAGGCCTCGCCCAGCTGCTCCTGGAGCCTCGCGTCCCCGAGGAGGTCGAGCCCCGACTGGGGGCCGGTGCCGTGGTCGGCGTCCACCACGCTCACGTAGACGAGGCTGGCCGAGCTTCGCGGCTCGATGTAGCGGTCGAGGGCCTTCTGCTCCTTGATCCGCGCGAGGCGAGCGGCGAAGCTCGTCGAGCCCGGGTCCACCTCGAGGGTGCGCGCGATGGCCGCCACCTGCGTGCGCAGGCTGTCCACGTAGATCGAGACCTGGGTGGAGATGAGCCGCGCCTTGTCGAGCTGCCACTCCTTCTGGTTCGACTCGATGCTCTCGCGGCTGCGCGAGACGAGGACGTAGGAGGTCCAGACGAGGGGCACGACGCCCACCGCGAAGAGGAGAGCGAGGATCGAGAAGAGGATGCGGCCCCGGCGGTGGCGGGGCGCCGTCTCCGCCATCGCGTCAGGCCTCCCCCGACGGCGACGGGGAAGACGACGCCGTCCCTGAGCGCGCCCTCACCTCGTAGACGAGCACCTCCCTCTCCTTGCCCTTGAGGCTGAAGCTCCCCAGGGAGCGGCAGTCGAACTTCCCCTCGACGAGGGCGAGGGTCTGCTGGCCGACGACCACCGAGCCCGGCTTGGCCACCGAGGTCTCCAGGCGGCTCGCGGTGTTCACGGTGTCGCCGAGCACCGTGTACTCCTTCTTGTTGACGCTGCCGATCTCGCCGGCCACCGCCTTGCCGGAGTTGATGCCGATGCGGATGCGGAACTCCGGCCCCTCCTTCCGCTCGGCGTTCCACTCCGCGAGGCGCTCCTGCATCTCGAGCGCGGTGCGGATGGCTCGCTCCGCGTGGTCGGGCATGTCGAGGGGCGCCCCGAACACCGCCATGATCGCGTCGCCGATGTACTTGTCGAGGGTGCCCTCGTACTTGAAGATGACGTCGGTCATGCGGGAGAGGTAGTCGTTCAGCAGCAGGGCCACCGCCGAGGGGGCTCATCTTCTCGGACATCGAGGTGAAGCCGCTGATGTCGGCGAAGAGGACGCTGACCTCGCGGACCTCGGGGGCGCCGAGCTCGGCCCCCTGGGTGTCGGAGGCGGCGAGGATCCGGCTGGTGACCTGCGGGGAGAGGAACCGCCCGAGCCGCTCGCGCTTCTTCTCCTCCGCCACGATCTTCTGGTTGAGCCGCGCGCGCTCGACCGCGACCGCGGCGTAGTTGGCGAGCGCGGTCAGCAGGTCGAGATCGTTCACGGTGAAGCAGTTGGTGAGCATCGGGGAGTCCACGTGGATGATCCCGATGACCTGGTCCTTGAGCCACAGCGGCGCGCACATGGCCGACCTTATGCCGTGGAAGCGGATCGAGTCCCCCGCCCCGAAGCGCGGGTCCACCATCGCGTCGGAGGTGAGGATCGACACCCGGTCGTGCATGACCCGGTCGGCGATCGTCTTGGACACCGTGATGCGCCCCTCGCCCCCGCCGGGGCTGCGGTGCTTCACCACCATGGGGACGAGCCGCGCCCCCTGGCTCTCCTCCTCGAGCATCAGGAAGCCGCGGTCGGCCGGCATGTGCTCGAAGACGATCTCCATCACCTGCTGGAGGACCTCCTCCACCGGCCGCACGGCGATGAGCGTCTCCGCGACCTTGGTCAGGACCTTGAGGATCCGGTTGGACTTCTCGATCTCCTGGACGTCGACCGGCGGGGCCTTCCTCGCGTCGAGGGGGGTCACCCCCGCGGGAAGCGCGCGGTGAGCAGCCGCGACAGCTCGCCCACCGAGCGGATGATCGTGCCCGCCTCCTCGGAGAGGGGCTTCGCTTCGTCGAGCACGACCTTGCTCTCGAGGGCCTTGCCGAAGGTGAGCTCGAACTTGCCGAGGAGGATCCGGTCCCCGTCGCGCAGGGGGGCTTCGACGACCTGGACCCCGTTCACCTGCGTGCCGTTCTTCGACTTGAGGTCGACGATGCGCGCGGCCCCGTCCTCGCCCACCACGACCTTCGCGTGGTTGCGCGAGATCCCGAAGTCTCGCAGGACGATCTGGCACTCGGGGGAACGGCCGATCACCACTTCGCCGGAGGCGAAGTCGTAGGCCAGCGGGCTGTCACCGTCCTGGTAGGTCAGCCGGTACATCTCTCCCGCTCTCGGGGCGCACGAACCCCTTCGGAACCGGCAGTTTACTCTCTTTTGAGGCTGCGCAGCATCAGCTCGTCGAGCGCGTCTCTCGGGGGCTTGCCCTCGTAGAGCACGGCCTTCATCTGCCGCGCGATCGGCATCTCGATGCCCTCTCTCTCGGCCAGGGCGCACGCGGCGAGTGTCGTGCGCACGCCCTCGGGGTGGATGCCGGCGGCCGCCTCCGCGAGGGGGAGGCCGCGCCCGAGGCGCTGGCCCACCGTGCGGTTCCGCGACAGGGCCCCGGTGCAGGTGAGGACGAGGTCGCCGAGACCCGCGAGGCCCGCGAGGGTGTCCGGCCTCGCCCCGAGCGCCACGGCGAGCCGCCCGATCTCGGCGAGGCCGCGGGTGATGAGGGCGGCCACGGTGTTGTGCCCGTAGCCGAGGCCGTCGACGATTCCCGGCGGCGATGGCGATGACGTTCTTGAGGGCGCCGGCCAGCTCCACCCCCACCACGTCCTCGCTCGAGTACACGCGGAAGACGCGGGTGGCGAGGGGGCGCTGGACTCTCTCCGCCACCGCGTGGTCGGCCGAGGCCACCACCACCGCCGTGGGCAGCCCTCTCGCCACTTCCATGGCGAACGAGGGTCCGGAGAGCACGGCCAGCGGGCGGCCCGGCACCTCGGCCGCCGCGACCTCGGTCATGCGCCGCAGCGTGTCGACCTCGAGGCCCTTCGTCGCCGACACGAAGACCGCGCTCTTCGGAACGAGGCCTCCCGCCTCCCGGTAGACCGCGCGGCAGAACTCCGAGGGCACGACGACGAGGACGGTCTCGGCGTCGGCGAGTGCGTCGGCGAGCCGCGAGGTCGCGCGGAGCCCCTCCGGCAGCTCGACGCCCGGCAGGTAGACGGGGTTCTCGCGTTTCTCGTTGACGGCGGCCGCGACCTCGGGCTCGCGGATCCAGATCCGCACGGGCAGGCCCGCCCGCGCGGCGTGGCTGGCGAGGGCGGTGCCCCAGGCGCCGCCCCCGAGCACGGTGGTTCTCATGGCGTCACTCCTTCGGCTGCCCCATGCGGCGTTCGGTCCCCCCGAGGATTCGCCGCAGGTTCGAGCGGTGCCGGAAGACGACGAGAGCGGCGGTGACGGCGGCGGCGATCGCGACGGGGTCGGGGCCGCGCAGGGCGAGCGCGATGCCGGCGAGGGCGACCCCGCCCGCGACCGAGCCGAGCGACACGACGCGCGTCGAGAGGGCGGTGAGGCCGAAGACGGCGACCGCGCCGAGCGCGGCCAAAGGCGCGAGCGGCGCGAAGGCCCCGAGGCCGGTGGCGACCCCCTTGCCACCGTGGAACCGGAGCCAGACCGGGTACATGTGGCCGACCACGGCCGCGACCGCGGCGGCTGCGGGGAGGCCGGCCTCGCCCGGGGCGAGCCGTCCCGCCAGGGCCGAAGCACCGGCGCCCTTGCCGATGTCGAGAAGCAGCGCGAGCGCACCCGCCGCCTTGCCCGCGCTGCGCAGGACGTTGGTGGCCCCCACGTTCCCGCTGCCGACCTCGCGCACGTCTCTGACCCCGAACGCCCGCGCGACCAGGAAGCTGAACGGGATCGAGCCGATCAGGTACGCGACGGCGATGACCTGCAGCGCCAGCATGCTCGTGGGTGTGGGCAGTATATCCCGCGCCCCCAAGGAGTGACGCGTGTCATGTCCCCAACGGGAACCGTTCCATCGTCGTGTAGACCGCACCGTCGGGCCGCAGGTCGCTCTCGAAGAGGACGAGCGTGTCGAGCCGGGTCGCGCCGAGGTCGGCGGGCGGCAGGTCGGGGCGCTTGGCCCGGCTCCCGCCAGCGCCCGAGCGTGAGGTGCGCGCGGAACGGCCGCTCCTCCCGCTCGAAGCCGGCCGCCCGCGCCGCGCGCTCGCAGGCCCGCTGAAGGTCGAGCAACGCCGGCGGCGCGTCGAGGCCCAGCCACAGGACCCGGGGACTGCCCCGCTCCGGGAACGTGCCGAGCCCGGCGACGTGCGCCTCGACCGGCGGACAAGCGGCGGCGGCGGCGGCGAGCAGCGGGCGGAGCGTCTCGACCTGCGCCGACGAGGTCGCGCCGAGGAAACGCAGGGTGAGGTGGATGCCCTCGGGCCGCACGAGGCGGATCCCACCGAGTCGCGGGCGGAGGCGCGCCTGCAGGTCGCCGATCGACTCGCGCAGGCGGGCGTCGAGCTCGAGCGCGATGAACGCCCGCACGCCGGCGGTCGCGCTCACAGCGGCGGGAGTCCCAGCAGGCCACGGCGCAGCATCTCGAGGGCGACCTGCGTGGCCTGGAACCGCACACGCTCGCGGCCGCCGGGGAAGATCGAGCGGCGCACCCGCGTGCCCGCCGCGCCAGAGGCGGCGACGAACACGAGCCCGACCGGCTTCTCGGCAGTGCCCCCGTCGGGTCCCGCGATCCCGGTGATGCCCACGCCCACGTCGGCGCCGGCGACGCGCTGGGCCCCGGCCGCCAACGCGGCCGCGACCTCCTCCGACACCGCCCCGTGCCGCTCGAGGAGCGCGGGGTCGACGCCCGTCTCCTCGACCTTCGCGCGGTTCGAGTAGGTCACGAAGCCCGCGCTCCAGGACCGCGCTCGCCCCGGGCACGTCGGTGAGCCGCGCCGAGAGCAGGCCCCCGGTGCAGGACTCGGCGAGGGCGAGGGTGAGCCCGCGCTCGCGCAGCAGGCCGACGACGACGTGCGGCAGCTCGCGAGCCGTCCTCGCTGAAGACGCGGCCGGGCAGCGCCTCGCGCAGCGCGACCGCCAGCTCCTCGATCCGGCCCTCGGCTTCCGCGTCACCGTCGCCGTGCGCCACGAGGTGCAGCTCGACCTGGCCCACCGCCCCGAGGATCGTCGTCTTCGGGTTCTCGAAGCGGGAGTAGACGGGGGCGGCGAGCTGGTCCACGTCGCTCTCGGGCATCGCGGCGATGCGCAGGACGCGGCGGCGCACGACGCGCGTCGGGCCCGCCCGGGCGCGGAGAAGGGGGAGGACCTGCGCGTCGAACATCGCCTTCATCTCGCCGGGCGGCCCCGGCAGGAGGACGAGCAGGCGGCCCTCGTGCTCGAGAACCTGGCCGGGCGCGGTGCCGCGGGAGTTGGGCAAGGGCGTCGCCCCCTCGATCACGTCGGCCTGCTTCTCGTTCGTGGGGGACATCGCCCGGCCGTAGCGGGCGAAGCGCGCGCGCAGCGCCTCGACGATCGCCGGGTCGCGCCGGAGCGGGCGCGCGGTCGCCGCCGCCGCCGCCTCGCGCGTCAGGTCGTCCGCGGTCGGGCCGAGCCCGCCGGTGGCGATCACGACGTCGGCGCGGGAGAGCGCCGCGCGGAAGGCCGACTCGAGGAGCTTCGAGGTCGTCCGCGACCGTCATCCGCGCCACCACCTCGATCCCGGCGTCGAGCAGGCGCTCGGTGAGCCAGAGCGTGTTCGTCTCGGTGCGCAGCGGCCCGAGCAGCTCGCTGCCGACCGCCAGGAGCTCGGCCTTCAAGCGACTACCCGGCCGGCCAGACGAGAAGGCCGACGCGCAGCACGAGGTGCGCGTAGACCCCGGCCGCGACGTCGTCGGCCATGATGCCCCACCCGCCCGGGAGGCTGCTCGAGGTCCCGCGCCGGCCAGGGCTTCACGACGTCCATCACGCGAAAGAGCAGGAAGCCGACGGCCGCGGTGACCGGCGTGAACGGCAGCGCGGTCAGCGTCACCCACTGGCCCACCACTTCGTCCACGACCACGAGGCCGGGGTCCTTCCGGCCCACGAGGCGCGCCACCCGGCCCGCCGCCAGGGAGCCGACCAGGAAGAGGACGGCCGACGCCGCCGCCTGCCACGGCCACGGCCACGCGGCCATCGGCCAGAAGAGCAGGAGGCCCACGGCCGACCCCGCCGTCCCCGGCGCGTAAGGCGCGTATCCGCTGCCGAACGCGGTGGCCACGACGCGGGCCACTGAGTCGACGACCTTCTGCATGGGCCGATGATACTGCACGCACAAACGACCGCTGCCTCCACAATCCGGGGGTCTGGGGGGCTGGGGCCCCCCAGATGAGAGAAAGCCAGGCGAAGCCGTGGGCGTTGCGGCGTCCCTCTCCGTGCCATCCTGCGCATCCCCAGGACCGCGACGGTCCACGGCGACTGCCCGCACCAACTGGCGCATTGCACAGCAAGCCAGGGGCTCGAGGGCCTACCGCTTCCGCAGCCTGCCCTCCGGATCGCGCGGCGCGACGCGCAGCGTGTCGGAGTGGGCGACGAAGACGCGGCCCGGGCCGCCCTTCGCGGGCTTCACGTGCTTCCGCCGCGTCACGTGCACGTCCACGAGCGAGTCGCCCGCGCGCCTCGCTGAAGAAGGCCGCCACCTCGGCCGCCTCCCGCAGGTCGTCGGCCCCGGCCCGGCCCTCGTTGTCGCGGAGGACGACGTGCGCTCCGGGCACGTCGCGCGCGTGCAGCCACAGGTCCTCGGCGCGCGCCACGCGGAAGGTCAGGTGGTGGTTCTCGCGCGCGTTGCGGCCGACGAGCACGGACAGACCGCGGCCGGTCAGGTAGTGGCGCGGGCCGGCGGCGCCGTCCGCGCGGCCCGCGCTCGCGGCCTCGCCGGGCCCGGGCAGCTCGCGTCGGTCGCGGGCGTCCAGCACGAGCGCCTCGCGCTCGCGCGCCGCGGCGAGCTCCGAGCGTGTCTCGCGCCGGCGCAGCTCGATCTGGTGGCGCGCCCGCTCGACGCGCCGGGCCTTGTCGAACATCCGCTCGGCGTTGGCGAGCCCTCCGAGGCGCGGGTCGAGGGCGACGGTGAGGAGCCGCCCGGCCTCGTGGGGGTCCTCGACCTCGACCGACTCGCGGCCCGCCTCGACTCCGCGTGCGAAGGCCAGGAGGGCCTCCGCCCGACGGCGCAGGTCGCGTCTCGTCGACGAGCCCCGCGAGGTCCTGGGCGAGGTTCGCCTCCAGCTGCTCGAGGCGCCGGATCCGCCGGCGCGCGTCGACGAGGGCCACGCGTCGACGGCGCTCGAACTCGAGCCCGCGGCGGCGGGCCTCGAGGAAGAGCGCCCCCGCCTCGAGCCAGGACGGCGGATGGAGGACGGTCCGGGTCGCTCCGCGGGGAGGATCGGGGCGAGAGCGACCGCGGCCGGGTCGGCGAGGTCGACGTCGTGCCAGGCGCCCTCGGGCCCCGGCACGAGGAGGATCGGCGCCGCCTCGCGGAGCCGCTCGCGCAGGCCAGCGAACGAGACGGCACTTCCATCCGTCTCACGCGCGAGCGACGGGCCGAGGCCGGGACAGGCGGCGAGCACCGCGCGCACGAGGGAGCGGCCCTCGGCCCGCGCCGTGGCCACGGCCGACTCGAAAGCCGGCAGGTCGAGTCGGTCCCACTCGCGCTCCGGCGACTCAGGCGGCAACGGCCATGCGTCGGGCCCCTCGCCGAGGCTGCCGAGCACCGACCCGTCGACGACGAGGCTCAGCGCCGGGAGCCGAGCCGGAGAGGCGCAGGGCGAGCGTCGCGTCGCCGGCCCGGAGCACGACCACGCGCTCCCCGGCCACGCGCTCGAGCGAGAGGATCCGCGCACCGTCCACGTGCTTCCTCAGGTGGAGGAGCGCCTGTCGAGCGCGACCGGGGACGGCCACCAGCGAGGTATCCGCCGGCGAGCGGGCGACCTCGCGCGGCGGCCAGTAGACGCCGGCCGTCCCGCGCCCGGCGTCCAGCCAGAGGCAGCGGTCGCGCGAGCCCGAGACCTCGAACGCGACCGCGCTTCCGCCGACGAGGCGGGGCCGGGAGAGGTGCCGGCCGACGACCAGCGGCCGGAGCTCGACCAGAGTGCGGTCGAGCGTGACGGCGTCCACGGGATCAGGCCGGCGGCCCGTCGCCGCGGCCGGCTCAGCTGCGGACCACGCGCGTGCGGAACAGCCGATCGTGGAACGCGCGGGCCGCCGGGTCGAACGCCATCGGCAGGAGGCCCAGCCCCACGAGCCCCGTCCCCAGGAGCCCGACGAGCGCCCGCGCCATCGCGCGAAGGTAGCCCGGCGGCCGGCCGGTGGCGCCCACGACGCGAAGGCCCGTCACCAGCTTGCCGGGGGTCTGGCCGGTCGTGCCGGTGAAGTAGCCGGCGTAGAAGAGCGCGAGGAGTCCGAGGTAGGAGGCGAGCGCCGGCCAGCTCGAGGCGAGGGCGGCGAGGCCCACGCGGGCGGCCCGCCCGGTGAAGTACACGACGAGGGCCGACAGCGCGGCGAAGAGCAGCGCGTCGACGGCGGCGGCCCGGGCGCGCTCGGCGGCGCGCGCTGGACGCTCGACAGGGACGAGCTCCGCCACCGGCGCGGGCAGCTCCAGGTCCGCGTCGGCGTCGCCTCGCCGAGGAAGACGTCGTCGTCGAGCGACGGCACGGACCGTCTCGCGGCGCGAGCGGGGTCTCTCGCCTCGCGGCCGATGGGCTGGGTCTCCGGCGTCTCCGCCTCGGGCGGCCGCAGCGGGAGGTCGGCGAGCTCGGCCTCGCTCAGCCGCGTCGAGACGAGGTCCGGCTCGCGGGTCGGCTCGGGCGGACCTTCCCCGGCCGCGGGTGCGGACGTGAAGCGGACGGCAGGCGCCTCGGGCTCCGGCTCCGCGGGAGCCGGCGGGGCCGGAAGCTCCGGCCCCGCCGCTTCGGCAGGTGCGGGCTGGTCGAAGAGCGGCAGCCCGGCTTCGGCCCGCCTCTGCCGGCGCGAGCGCACGCGCTCCTGCACCTCGTCGCGCCACGTCTTCTCGCGCTTGCGGAGGCCCGGGATGTCGCGCCGCGGCTCGACCCGCGGCTTGAGCCGGGCCGGCGGCGTCAGCAGGCGGGGGTCGGCGGCGAGCGCTCCCTCGACCCGCGGCGCGACGCCGGCGTCGCAGACCGGGCAGCGATCGCCGTCCGGCACGAGCTCCCCACCGCAGGTCGGACAGGTCATCGGAGCGCTCCTCTCGCGGCCGCGGCCGGAGGGCCGGCCAGCCGCGCCATCAGCGCGTCCCAGCTCGCGGCGAGGGCGCCGCCCGCGAGCACGAAGGCCAGGACCCAGAGAGAGACGAGCGCGCGCCGCGGCCACACGGTCCCGGCCGGGCGCGCCCGCGTGCTGTCGGCTTCTCTCCGCATCCTGTCTCTGCCCGATCGCCTCGTGCTCAGCCATTATCCGGGATGGGCACGCGCCGGTTCAAGCCTCATCCGCGTCCGGGGCGTCCCGCCGCGCGGGCAGCAGCCCGTAGGCCTTCATCTTCCGGTAGAGGTTCGAGCGCTCGACGCCGAGGGCCTCGGCGGTGCGGCTCATGTTCCCCCCGCACTCGTGGTACTTCCCCAGGATGTAGCGCCGCTCGAACTCCTCGCGGGCCTCCACGAGGGTGCCGGGCTCGGCCGGCGCCTCCGCGGCCGGCGGGCCGCTCCCGCGGGAAGGCCCTCGAGGAGCGAGGCCGGCAGGTGCCGGACCTCGATCGTGTCACCCGGGGTCATGATCACGAGCCGCTCGATGATGTTGCGCAGCTCGCGCACGTTGCCCGGCCACGGCAGCCGGGAGAGGGCGAGGAGCGCCTCGGGGGCGATCGCGCGCGGCCGCCGGCCGTGCTCCGCGGACAGCACGTCCATGAAGTGGCGGGCGAGGACGGGCACGTCCTCCGCCGCTCGCGCAGGGGCGGCACGTGGAAGGGGATGACGTTGAGACGGAAGTAGAGGTCCTCGCGGAAGCGGCCCTTCTGGATCTCCTCCTCGAGGTTCTTGTTGGTGGCGGCGATCACGCGCACGTCCACCTCGACCGAGCCCGCGCCCCCCACCGGCTCGATGCGCTGCTCCTGGAGCGCCCGCAGGACCTTGGCCTGGGTCTTGAGGCTCATGTCGCCGATCTCGTCGAGGAACAGCGTCCCCCCGTCGGCCAGCTCGAACTTGCCCTTGCGCGCGGCGAGGGCGCCGGTGAAGGCGCCCTTCACGTGGCCGAACAGCTCGCTCTCGATCAGCTCCTCGGGGATCGCCGCGCAGTTGACCTCGACGAACGGCCCCGCCGCCCGCAGGCTGCCGCGCGTGGATCGCGCGCGCGACGAGCTCCTTGCCGGTGCCGTTCTCGCCGAAGATGAAGACGCGGCCGTTCGTCGGGGCGGCCTGGGCGATCTCCGCGCGCAGGCGACGCAGGGCGGGGCTGTCGCCCACCATCACGTAGCGCTCGTCGAGCTGCTGCTTGAGGGCGCGGACCTCGCTCTCCAGCCGCCGCCGCTGCAGCGCGTTCCTGACCGCGAGGAGCGTCTTCTCGAGCGAGAGCGGCTTCTCCACGAAGTCCTGCGCCCCCAGCCGCACCGCCTTGACCGCGGTCTCGATGGTGCCGTGCCCCGAGATGACGACGACCGGCAGCTCGGCGTCCGACCTCCCGGATCCGCGCCCGAGCACCTCGAGGCCGTCCGCCCCCGGCAGCCACACGTCGAGGAGGACGAGGTCGTAGCGGCGCGACTCGAGGGCGGCGAGAGCCTTCTCGCCGGAGTCGACGGCGTCCACGGCGTAGCCCTCGTCCCCGAGGATCCCCGCGAGGGAGGCGCGGACTCCGGCCTCGTCGTCCACGACCAGGACCGTTTCCTTCATCGGCCTCCCCTCACGCCGGCAGCTCCACGACGAAACGGGCGCCGCGCGGCGCGTTGTCCTCGGCCCGGATCGTGCCGAGGTGCTCCTGGACGATGCGGTTCACGATCGCGAGCCCGAGCCCGCTGCCCCTCTTCTTCGTCGAGAAGTGGGGGACGAAGAGCCGGTCCCGGTCGGCGGGGGCGATCCCCGGCCCGTCGTCGGCCACCACCAGCCGCGCCCGGCCCTCCGCCCGGTCGTACTCGGTGGCCACCAGGATCCGCCCCCGGCCCTCCGTGGCCTCGACCGCGTTGTCCACGAGGTTGATGAGCGCCCGCTTCATCTGGTCGGGGTCGAGCCGCAGCGGCGGCAGGTCGGGGGCGAGGCGCCGCTCGAAGGTCACCCCGGGGAAGAGGCCGTCGTAGAGCGACAGGGCCTGCTCGATCACGTCGTCGAGGGTGGCGGGCTGGAGGTTCGCCGCGGGAAGCCGCGCGAACTGCGCGAACTCGTCCACGAGGTTCTTGAGCGCCTCGACCTCGTCCACGATGGCCCGGGTGCACTCGGTCACGATCTTCTCGAACGCGGGGTCGGACTTGAGCCAGGCCTTGCGCACCCGCTGTGCGGACAGCTGGATCGGGGTGAGCGGGTTCTTGATCTCGTGGGCCAGCTTCCGCGCCACCTCGCCCCAGGCGGCGACCTTCTGGGCGCGCATGAGGGGGGTGAGGTCGTCCACGACCACGAGCGCCCCCGGCGCCGAGCCGAGCGAGCCGGGCAGGCTCACCACCGTGACCGCGAGGTGGCGGTCCCGCTCGCGCGAGGGCACGATGACCTCGCGCTCCTGGCGCGAGACGCGCCCGGAGAGGAGGCGCAGCACGAGGGCGTGGATCTCCTCGCGCCCCGGCCCTCGCAGCACCCGGTCCAGAGGCAGCCCGACGGTGGCGGTGTCCAGCTCGAGCAGGCGTTGCGCGGCGGCGTTCACGGCGGTGATCGTCGCCTCCTGGTCCACCACGACGACGCCGGTGCCGACCGTCTCCAGCACCGTGTCGGTCAGCCGGCGCCGCTCTTCGAGCTCCTGGTTCTTGCGCAGGAGCCCGGCGCGCGAGAACTCCACCTCCTCCTCGCTCCGGGCCAGCCGCTCGGACATCTGGTTGAAGGAGGCGATGAGCGCGCGAGGCTCCTCGCTGCCGGACGGGAAGTCGACCCGCACTCCACGCTCCCCCGACGCGATCCGCTCGGCGCCCTCCGCCACCAGCCGCAGCGGCGTCGTGATGCGCCGGGCGAGGTAGAGGGCGAGCCAGACGGCCCCGAAGAGGATGAGCAGCGCCGGGAACACGTAGAGCGAGCGGTAGAAGGCGAGGATCGGCTCCCGGTGCGTCTGCGTCTGGCGGAACTTCGCGTAGCCCTCGCGCACGTCCTGGACGGCCGCGGCCACCTCGGCCGGCACGAAGCTCGAGACCACGACCGCCCCCTCCGGCTGGCCGCGGGCATCGCGGAGCGGCGCCGCGACGCGGGCCAGGCGGCCGGCCCCGAAGGCGACCGACGCCTCCACCTCCCGGCCGGCGAGGGCCGCCTGGGCCAGGGCCTCTCCCGAGGCCGCGTCCCAGGAAGCGGCCGGCGGCAGCCGCGGGTCCATGACCGCCACGACCTCGCCCCCGGACGCGTAGACGTTCACGAGGTCGAGCTCACGCTCCCGCGCCCGCGCCTCTATCGCCCGCCGCAGGCGGCCCTGCTCCGAGGCCGCCAGCAGCCCTCGGGCCTCGATCTCGCGGGCGAGCAGACGCGCGTGGACCCGGCTCGACTCGACGGCCGAGGTTTCGAGGGCGGCGCCCAGGGCCTGCGAGGAGACGAGCATCCGCTCGACGTCCACGTTGAACCAGCGGTCCACGGTCTGCCGCAGGAGGTCGCTGCCCACGAGCAGGACCAGCATCGACGGCGCGGTGGCCATGAGCAGGAAGACGAGGAGAAGCTGCACGCGCAGCCGCGCCCCGAAGACCCCCCGCCGCCACTCCATGAGCATGCGGACCAGGTTTCGGCCCAGCACGAAGACCAGGACGAGGAGGAGCGAGATGTTGAGGACGGTGAGGCCGAAGAGAAGCACCGAGGCGGAGAAGTTCGGCTCGAAGTCGCGGCTCTTGCGGAGGAGCAGCTCGGCCAGGAGGAACACGACGAGAAGGCCCACCGTGACGGCCAGGACCAGCCGTGCGTTGTTCTGGAACCGCTCGCGACGCATCAGGCAAGTGTAGCTCCCCAGCCACACCACGCGAAACTCTCACAGTGGCCACGAGATAACAGCCGCCCCGGCCAGTGAAACCCGGGGTTCGGGGGGCCCTGTCTCTTCGGCCAGGGCAAGGGGGAGCCCCCGAGAACAAGAGGAATGCTGGGAGCCGCCTCAGTCCCTGGCTTCGAGCAGGCCCTTGAGGGTCGCCATGAACTGATCGACGTCCTTGAAGTCGCGGTAGACCGAGGCGAAGCGGACGAAGGCCACCTTGTCGAGCTCCTTGAGCCTCGTCCATCAGGAACTCGCCGATCTGGTCGGTCGGGACCTCGCGGTCGGGGCTCTCCTGCACCATGGCCTCGACCCGCTCGACGATCGCCTCGAGCGCCTTCACCGGGACGGGTCGCTTCTCGCACGCCTTCAGCAGGCCCTGCATCACCTTCTCGCGGTCGAACCGCTCGCGGCGCCCGTCCTTCTTGACCACGAGGTGCGGGATCTGGTCGATGCGCTCGTAGGACGTGAAGCGCTTGCCGCACTCGAGGCACTCGCGCCGGCGACGGATCACGTCGCCTTCCTTGCTCTCGCGGGAGTCGACGACCTTGTCCTCGAGGTGGGAGCAGAACGGGCACTTCACGGTCGCACCTCCTGGAGTTTCTGTTCGTCCCGGGTCACCTCGGCCACCCGGCCGAGGCTGAGGCCCTCGCGCCCGAGGAGCGCGAGGCCGAAGACGAGGATCGGCAGGTTCGTGAGCGCGTGGGCCGCGATGCCCGGCCGCGGCGGCGGTCGCACGGTCGATCCCGTAGACCTCGCTGAGGGCGAGCAGGTAGAAGGCGTGGAAGCCCGCCCACCATGCCGGGGGTCGGGATCGCGACACCCACGACGAGGAACGCGATCAGCAGGAACGTGGCGTGGAAGGGCAGGTCGATGCGGAACGCGAGGTGGTTGAGGTGGAAGCCGAGCGCGATGAGGAGCCAGATCGCGAGCGACTGCAGGCCGATCTTCGCGAGGTGCGGGACCGGGGCTCGGAGCACGGCGAGCCCTCCCGAGAAGGCATGCAGGATGCGGCCGAGAGGCTCCGCCAGCCAGCGTGGCGCGCGGGCGAGCAGTCGTCTCGAGCCATCCGATCACGCGGCTCGGGTTCGCATGCAGCGCAGCGAGGAAGCCGAGGAGGCACACGGCCCCCACGAAGAAGACACCGCCGCCCAGCTTGACCAGATCCATGGAGCTCAGCCGGAGGCCCCATCGGGCGAATACGACTGGACCCTCTCGCTGGGCGGCGGGGACTGGGAGTACGAAGAGGTACAGGGCGAACAGGGCGAGCACCGTGATGAGGTCGACG
The DNA here is from genome assembly GCA_963697835.1 of uncultured Acidobacteriota bacterium. Taxonomy (GTDB): domain Bacteria; phylum Acidobacteriota; class Vicinamibacteria; order Fen-336; family Fen-336; genus DATBSL01. Next base: position 1,363,780 of record CAVOPG010000008.1, read on the forward strand.
AGCCTCTCGAGGATGATCGTGGCGAACCCGGCGGACGTCGGGATCGGGTGGCGGCGCGAGATGAGCCAGGGCCGCAAGCAGCTCGCCCGCGCGCGGGACGAGGAGGCCCGAGGCGAACCCGACCATCGTCGCGGAGAAGAGGTCCGCGTAACCCACCCGCCCCAGCGGGGCGAGCAGATCCCCCCAACGCCAGGCCCGAGCCGCGTAGATGGCCACGGTGACGAGGACGAGCGCCGGCGAGTGGAAGGGGACGGGCCCCCCGAAGCGCCTGGCCGAGGGCGCTCCAATCGACCCCCCGAAAGAACACGGCGAGCAGCAGTGCGGCGAGCACGGCCCCGGCGAGGAGCCGCCCTCGCTGACCCTTCACCGAGCCTCCGCTCTGCTCACAAAGTCTTTTCGATCAAACACTTGATAGCCGTCGAGGACTTTACTACAATGCCCCGCCGAGCGTCAAACCAGTCCCGGTCGGCCCCCGGATGCGTCACTTCCTTGAACTCGCGCCCCAAGCGGCGCGTTCCGGCTGATGACGACAGGGGATCGCCCGGAACGCGACGAGAGCCTTGACCATCGCCGACGCCGATCTTCTGCCGCGGTGCCGGGTCGGTGACGAGGTCGCCTGGCGTGAGCTGGTGACCCGTCACACCCGGAGGGTGTTCGGCCTCGCCTACCGGTTCACCGGCCGGGTGGACGAGGCCGAGGACCTGACTCAGGAGGTCTTCGTCAAGGTGTACCAGACGCTCGGGAGGTATCGCGAGAGCGACGGGCCCTTCGGGGGCTGGCTCATGGCCGTGGCTCGCAACCACGCCATCGACCACTACCGCCGCCGCAAGCAGGAGAGGCTCCGGCGGACCGACGACCCGGCCGCCCTCGAGGCGATGCCGGCGCGGGAGGAGCACCCGATCGCGCGCCTCGAGCGGGAGGAGCGCGCGCGTCTCGTGCACAGCGGCCTGCCGTCGCTGCCCCCCGACCTGCGTCTGCCGCTGATCCTGTGCGACCTGCAGGGACTGCCGTACGAGGCGATCGCGAGCGAGCTCGAGATCCCCCTCGGGACGGTGAAGAGCCGGATCAACCGTGCCCGCCTCGAGCTGGCGAAGCGCCTCGTGGGGCGCCACCGCGGGCTCGCCGGGGGCGCGTCGTGAGGGGATGACCGACATGGACTGCCAGAGAGCCGAGGAGCTTCTCTCCGACCACCTGGAGGGCTCGCTTCACGCCATCCTGCGCGCCGAGCTCGAGTCCCACCTCGCGCGGTGCGCCGACTGCCGGGCGCTGCGCGCGGCGCTCGGCGAGGTGGTCGAAACGCTGCGTGTCGTTCCCCGACATCGGACGCGCCGTCCGGCCTCGCCGAGCGCGCCGCCGCGGCTCGCCCTCGCTCGCTCCCGTCCCGTCGTGGTCCGTCCGGCGATCGTCCTGCCGTCGTGGCTGCAGGCGGCGGCGGCCGGCTTCGCCCTGATCGCTCTCGGCACGATCCTGATGGTGGTCGGTCCCGAGAAGCCTACCCGCGCGGCGCAGCGCCTCGTGGGCCAGACGGTGACCGCCGGCACCAGCCTCATGGAGCGGAAGGACCGCCTCGTCGAGGACGTCCGCATCCTCGGTGTCGTGCTGGAAACGGCGTTCGAGGGGCGCATCGAGCGCGTCAACGAGCGGGTCGAGGACTACCGCAAGCTGCTCGACCGCCGCCGGCCCGCCCCGGAGGGGGACTCCAAAAGGGGCAGCGAAGCCAAGAGCCTCCCCTCCCGCCTCGCCGGAGGTTTCCGAACCGGGCCCGGGAGGAGCGCGTAACAGCCGGTGAACGAGGGCGGCGCGCACCCCCTTCAGGGCGGCTCGCCACCCTTCTAGGAGAGAGAGACGATGAGCAGCCATCCGCTCGACCCCCAAAGCCCCCGCCGGCCCTGCCGCCGGCGGCGGCTCCCTACGTCCGGCTCCCAAAGAGCCCCGGACTCGCCGCCTTCCTGTCGCTGTTCCCCGGCCTCGGCCAGGTCTACAACGGGCAGATCGCCCGGGCCTTCGTGTTCTTCTTCGCCTGGGTGGGGAGCATCTACCTCACGTCGACCGGGCACGAGTTCCCCTTCGCGTTCGTGATCCCTTTCGTCTACCTCTACAACCTGATCGACGCCTGGAAGGGCGCGAACGCCATCAACGCGCGGTTCCTCGGCGGCCGGACCGAGCCGGAGGAGGACGCGGGGGTCGAGTCGCCCGTGTGGGGCGCCTCGCTCGCCCTCTTCGGCGTCCTCATCCTCTTCAACAACCTCGGCTGGCTGGACCTCGACCGTCTCGCGCGGTGGTGGCCGCTCCTCCTGATCGCGGTGGGCGCGTACTTCGTCTACGCCTCCGTCCAGAAGAAGAAGGCCGGGGAGACCGCGAATGAGCCGCCCAGCCTTTAGCGCCGAGGGGGTGACGCTCGGGGTGTGCCTCGTCGGCCCTCGGCGTCCTCTGGACCCTCTCCAACCTGGGACGCCTCGAGCTCCTGCCCGTGCTCCGCACGTGGTGGCCGCTGTCGCTCGCTCTCTGGGGCGTCCTCGAGCTGGCGGAGCTCTTCATCCGCCGCTCTTCCCGGAGGTCCTGAGATGAGCGCGCGCAAGATCGGGCTCCTGATCCTCCTCCTCGGCTTCGGCGCGGCGATCGAGACCGCCTGGCACGTCCGCGGCGACATGCGGATCGGGCCGGAGGGCTGCCGCGTCATCGGCGGCCGCTTCTACGGCCCCTCGTACGCCTTCGAGCAGACGGCGGAGCGGGCTCTTCCCGCCGGCGAGGCGCCGCAGCTCGAGGTCGAGAACGCCTTCGGCGGCGTGAGCGTGACGACCGGCGCCGCCGGCGTCGTGAAGGTGAAGCTGCGCAAGGTCGTGTTCCTTCCCACCGAGGAGAAGGCCCGCGCCTTCGCCGACCGCGTGGAGCTGCGCCTCTCCGGCGACGGGGCGTCGGGTCAAGGTCGGCACCAACCGCGACGAGATCGGCCGCGGCGAGGACGTCGGCTTCGAGACCCACCTCGAGATCGAGGCGCCGGCCGACACCGCGGTCGAGATCCGCAACGAGCACGGGCACGTCGACCTCGCCGGCGTGGCGAGCGCCGACGTCGTCGTCTTCGTTCGACGGCGTCACGATCGAGAGGATCGCCGGCGCCGTCAAGCTCGAGGCCCGGCACGGCGACGTCCGGGTGAGCGGGATCGGCGCCGGCCTCGAGCTCACCACGCGCCACGGCAACGTGGAGGTGTCGGACGTCACGGGTGCTGCCGAAGCTCGACGTCGAGCACGGCGACGTCTCGGCGCGCCGGACCGGCGGCCTCGACGTGGCGATCCAGTACGGAAGCCTCGACGCCGAGGGCGTGAGCGGCGATCTCGCGGTGCGCGGCGGGCACGCCGGGGTGCGCGCGGCCGACGTGACCGGGCGGGCCGAGGTCGAGACGACCTACGAGGGCGATCCACCTCGCGCGGGTGGGCGGAGACGTCCGCGCGCAGCGCCCAGCACGGCGAGGTCACCGCGGAGGACGTCGCCGGCGGCGTCACGGCGGAGACGACCCACGCGGGCGTGGATCTCGACCGGGTCGACGGGCCGGTGCACGCGATCGCCGACCACGGCGGGGTCGAGGCGCGCGGCCTCGCGAAGGGGGCGAAGGTGCGCACGACCGGCGGCGACGTCTCGCTCGACGGCTTCTCCGGGCCGGTCGAGGTGGAGGTCGAGCGCGGCAGCGCGCGGCTCGCGCCCCGGGCGGCCCTCGCCGCCGAGGTGACGGTGACGGCGACGCAGGGCGAGGTGCGCCTCGACGTCCCCGACGGCAGCCGCTTCGATCTCGACGCCGAGTCGCGGCGCGGCGAGCTGCGCAGCGGAGGTGCCGGGGCTCGCGACCTCGAGCACGGGCGGCGAGCCGGGGCGCGCCTCACCGCGTCGCGGGCAAGCTCGGATGGCGGCGGCGTCGCGGTGCACCTGCGCGCCGACGGCGACGTCACCCTGGAGGCGAAGCCCGCCGGCCGCGATCGCCGACCGCCCGGTGGCGAAGCCCGCCGCAGCGGCGGACGCGTCGCCGCCGGCGGAGGCGCCCGCGAGGACGCCGACTCCAAGGCCGGTCCCGCCACGGCGGAAGCGCCGCCGCCTTCCCCGCCACGAAAACCGGCGCCCTCCGACAAGCCGTGAGCATTCGGTAAGCACCGCCTCTTCGACGCGATCGCGGGCGGGCCCGTCACGGCCCGCCCGCGTGCTTTTCGCCCTTGCCTCGCGCTCCACGCTTCCGGTAGACTTCCCGCCCTCCGACAGACCACGACCGTGGCCGCCGGACGAACGAGCCCACCGCCCCACCCGCGAACGAGACCGATGAACATCGATCTGAAGGCGCCGCCGCTCCTGGAGACGAGCCTTCCCGGCGTCGCGCCGTGGAAGAAGGGGAAGGTGCGCGACGTCTACGACCTCGGCGATCGTCTCCTCGTGGTGGCCACCGATCGCCTGAGCGCCTTCGACGTGGTCCTGCCCACGGGCATCCCCGGCAAGGGGATCCTGCTCACGCAGATGTCGCTCTTCTGGTTCCGCCTGCTCGCCGACGTCGTGCCGAACCACGTCGTGACCGCGGAGGTGAGCGAGTATCCCGCCGGGCTGCGCGCGTTCCGGGACCAGCTCGAGGGACGCTCGATGATCGTCGTGAAGACGGAGGTGATGCCGGTCGAGTGCGTCGTCCGCGGGTACCTCGCGGGCTCGGGCTTCAAGGACTACAAGGCGACGGGATCCGTGTGCGGCATCGCGCTCGCCGCGGGGCTGCGCGAGTCGGACCGCCTGGAGCCGCCCATCTTCACGCCGGCGACGAAGGCCGAGACGGGCCACGACGAGAACATCAGCTTCGAGGCCATGGCCGCCACCGTGGGAAGCGAGCGGGCGGAGGAAGCGCGGCGGATGAGCCTCGAGATCTACTCCCGGGCCCGCGCTCACGCCGAGGCGCGGGGGATCATCCTCGCGGACACGAAGTTCGAGTTCGGGACCCGCGACGGGCGGCTCATCTGGATCGACGAGGCGCTGACCCCCGACTCGTCGCGGTTCTGGCCTCGCGACGAGTACGCGGCGGGACGGTCGCAGCCGAGCTTCGACAAGCAGTTCGTGCGCGACTACCTCGAGGGGCTTCGCTGGGACAAGCGGCCGCCGGGGCCGGAGCTTCCGCCGGACGTCGTCGCCCGCACCGTGGAGAAGTACGTGGAGGCGTTCGAGCGCCTCCGGGGAGAGGCCCGCTAGAGTCGGGACGTCCGGGCCGCGGCCCGGACCATCGGGGAGTGCTTTTTCTCGTGAAGCAGCAGCTGGAAGCTCTGGTCACCGAGATGGTGGAAAAGGGGATCCTCTTCGCGGAGGCGAAGCGGGAGTTCGAGAAGAAGTTCATCGCGCGGGTCCTGCAGCGTCATCGCGGGAACCTCTCGCGCGCGGCGAAGGACCTCCGCATCCACCGCAATACCCTGGGAAAGAAGATCGAGGAGTTCAAGCTGCAACAGTAGCCGCCCGAGCCGGGGCGGCGAAGCCCGCCGGAACACCCGAAAGACCCGAACAACCCGGGCCGAGGGAGCAGCCTCCGGGGACCTGAGAGCGGGGTCAGCTCTCGCCTGCTGCGGTTGGAGCGCACGAGGGGACCGAACAACCCGGGACCGGCCTGGGCCACCGCGAGAAGCAGCCACCGGGGACTTGAGGAGCGGGGTCAGCAACGGTCTGCTGCCTCCTTCCTTGATCTAGGGGGTGCTTCGCCCCCCCTAGGACCCCCGTTCGTTGCCTTGGCCGATCCGCGGACTGCTCTGGCAGTCTCCTTGACAGAGCGCCAAGGGACCTCTATATTCGTTGGCAGTCGACATCTGAGACTGCTGGCGCTTCGGCTGGGTGTTCCCAACACGCGCCGGGAAGAGCGAGAACGACGGGCAATCTGTCACTTACTGGCTCCGCTACGGCGGAAAGGAGACGAGACACATGGCGAAGGTTCGTCCGCTTCACGATCGCTTGCTGGTGAAGCGCATCGAGGAGAAGGAAACCGTCAAGGGCGGGATCATCATCCCCGACACCGCGAAGGAGAAGCCCCAGGAGGGCGAGGTCATCGCGGTCGGCAACGGCAAGATCCTCGACAACGGCACCAAGGTACCGCTGGACGTCAAGGCCGGCGACAAGATCCTCTTCGGCAAGTACTCCGGCACCGACATCAAGATCGACGGCGAGGAGTACCTGATCCTGCGCGAGGACGAAGTCCTCGCGGTCATCGGCAAGTAGGGAGGCCGAGAGAAACATGGCGAAGCAGATCACGTACGGAAACGATTCGCGCCAGGCGATCCTGCGCGGCGTGAACCGGCTGGCCGACGCGGTGAAGGTCACCCTCGGCCCCAAGGGACGCAACGTCGTCCTCGACAAGAAGTTCGGCTCCCCGGTCATCACCAAGGACGGCGTCACCGTCGCCAAGGAGATCGACCTCAAGGACCCGCTCGAGAACATGGGCGCGCAGATGGTTCGCGAGGTCGCGTCGAAGACCTCCGACGTCGCCGGCGACGGCACGACCACGGCGACCGTGCTCGCGCAGGCCATCTACCGCGAGGGCATCAAGAACGTCACCGCGGGCGCCAACCCGATGGACATCAAGCGCGGCATCGAGAAGGCCGTGACCGCCGTCACCGAGGAGCTGAAGAAGCTCAGCAAGCCGGTCAAGGGCAAGATGATCGCCCAGGTCGGCACGATCTCCGCCAACAACGACTCCACGATCGGCGAGATCATCGCCGACGCGATGGAGAAGGTCGGCAAGGACGGCGTCATCACCGTCGAGGAGGCCAAGACCCTCGAGACCTCGCTCGAGGTGGTCGAGGGCATGCAGTTCGACCGCGGCTACCTCTCGCCCTACTTCGTGACCGACCCCGAGCGCATGGAGGTCGTGCTCGAGAACGCCCTCGTCCTCATCCACGAGAAGAAGATCTCGAGCATGAAGGACCTCCTCCCCGTGCTCGAGCAGGTGGCCAAGCTCGGCAAGCCGATGCTGATCATCGCCGAGGAGGTCGAGGGCGAGGCCCTCGCCACCCTGGTGGTGAACAAGCTCCGCGGCACGCTCCAGGTCGCGGCGGTCAAGGCCCCGGGCTACGGCGACCGCCGGAAGGCCATGCTCGAGGACATCGCGATCCTCACCGGCGGCAAGGCCATCACCGAGGACCTCGGCATCAAGCTCGAGAACCTCAAGCTCGACGACCTCGGCAAGGCCAAGAAGATCACCATCGACAAGGACAACACGACGCTCGTCGAGGGCGCCGGCACCACCAAGCAGATCGAGGGCCGGGTCAAGCAGATCCGCACCCAGATCGACGAGACGACCTCCGACTACGACCGCGAGAAGCTCCAGGAGCGGCTGGCCAAGCTGGTGGGCGGCGTCGCCGTGATCAAGGTCGGGGCGGCCACCGAGACCGAGATGAAGGAGAAGAAGGCCCGGGTCGAGGACGCGATGCACGCGACCAAGGCCGCGGTCGAGGAGGGGATCGTCGCCGGCGGCGGTGTCGCTCTCCTCCGGGCACAGAAGACGATCGAGTCCTTGAAGGCCACGGGCGACGAGGCGGTCGGCGTCGCGATCGTCCGCCGCTCGCTCGAGGAGCCGCTCCGGCAGATCGCCGCGCAACGCGGGCTTCGAGGGCGCGGTCGTGGTGGCCAAGGTGCGCGAGATGAAGACCGACGAGGGCTTCAACGCGCTCACCGACGAGTACGAGAACCTGGTCGAGGCCGGTGTCATCGACCCGACCAAGGTCGTCCGCTCGGCGCTGCAGAACGCGTCGTCGATCGCATCGCTCCTCCTCACCACCGAGGCTCTCGTCTCCGAGATCCCGGAGGAGAAGGAAGAGAAGGCCCCGATGGGCGGCGGCGGCATGCCGCACGGCGGCGGCTTCTAGAGCGCCGTCGGGCAATCCGTTCTGAGGAAGGGGGCGGCTCCGGCCGCCCCTTCTTCTTCCTAGAACTGCGGCGGGGGCGGCCGGAAGTCGATGCGCACCACCACCCAGATCGCCATCGGGACGCCGTTCCGGCGCGCCGGCCGATAGCGGCGGCTGCGCACCCTCTTGAGGGCCGCCTCGTCGAAGCCGAACTCGGGCGGCTGCCCCGACGGCAGCACGATGGCGGCCTCGCTCACCCGGCCCTGCTCGTCGACGAGCGCCCGCACGACGACCGAGGTCGAGATGCGCCGGCTGATGGCACGGAGCGGATATGGAACCCGTTCCTCGGACACGACCACCGGCAGCTTGACCGCCGGGTCGTTCGGGTCGGCGACCGGGCGCGCGGCGCCCGATGGGGGCTTCGCCGGCGCCGCCCCGGCTGGGTGGGTCCCGGCCGACTCCGAGGAAGACGCCGGAGCGGTCGGTGGCGGGCCTCCGGCGGCCGCGTTCGCCGTGGGCGCGGGGGTCGGCGTCGGCGTCGGCGCAGGCGCAGGCGGCGTTGCCGTCGCCGCGGGAGTGGGCGTCGCCGCGGGCCCGGGCGTCGGGATGGCACCGGCCGCCGGGGTCGGGGTCGCCGCAGGCACCGGAGCTGGCGTTGCTGTGGGTATCGAGGCGGGTCCCTGGACGGGCATGGGCGTAGCCTCGGCCGCAAGCCGCCGCTCCTCGGACGTTCTCTCCTCGGCCAGCCGGTGCCGCTCCTCCTGCTGCTTCTGCTCCTGCTCGGTCCGCGCCCGCTGGCGTGCCTCCTCCTGCGCGCGCTGGACCGCCGCGGGGTCGACGGCCCTGCCCCGCGAGGCGGCCTGGGCCTCGACGGTCCGGCGCGCCTCGTCCGCCGCCCGTGTCTCGGCCTCGGCCTTCTCGCGCTCGAGCCGCGCGATCCTCGCCTCGAGCTCGTGGACGCGCGCCTGCGCCGCCGAGGCTTCCGCGCTCGGAGCGGGCGGCGTCGCCCGCGCCGCGCAGCTTGACGAAGTACAGGAAGCCCGCCCCCCCGCCCACGACCAGCGCCCCGAGCACGCCGAGCAGGAGCCAGAGGCCGCGGCGTCGGCCGGACGCCACCGCGGTCCCGCCGAGCGTCATCCGCGCGGCGGCCTCGCGCGCGGCGGCCTCGCGCGCGACGCGAGCCGCGCGCGTGCCCGAGGCGTCCGGCCCCGGGCCGGGGACGGAAGACGGCCGCTCGGACAGGGCGGGGCGCGTGCCCGCCGCTGGCGTCTTCACCGATGCGGCGGTGGTCGCCTCCACGAGGCCGGGCGAGGTGGGCGCAGGTGGGACCCGGGGGACGGGACGGCCTTCGGGCTCGGTGTCGGCCGGCAGCGTGACCGCCGGCTTCTCCTCGGCGAGGAACTCGCGGTAGTCCCCGCCCCGCGCCTCCTCGAGGGCGCGCGCTTCCCGCTCCATGTCGTCGCGGAAGAGCGTGTGCATGAAGAACGCGAGGTCGAACGTCGTGGGAGCAAAGTCGCCCGAGAAGAGGAGGGTGTCGATCGCCTTGCGAAGGTCGGCCATCCCGGCGAAGCGCTGGTCGGGCTCGCGGTCGAGAGCGCGGCGCAGCAGCCCTCGCGAGCGGCGTCGGCAGGGGGCTCCGCTCGCCGGCCGTGCTCGTGAGGCTCGCCGCCCCGAGGCCGGCGAGGGGGTCGGCGCCGTCCGCGGCCTGGCCCGTGAGTGCCTCGAGCAGGACGAGTCCCAGAGCGTAGACGTCGGAGCGGACATCCCCCGGCCCGCCGGCGGTCTGCTCCGGCGCCAGGTAGCGCCGCTCCTCGGCCGGCAGGAGGTCCGTCCCGCGCAGGGCGGGCCAGAGACCCAGGCCCTTCACCTTCACCTCCCCGTCGAACGCCACCACGAGCCGCGAGGGCGCGACGAGGCCGTGGACGAGGGCGGCGCCGGCCTCGTCCTTCTTGCCGTGAAGCGACTCGAGCGCCGAAGCGGCGCGGCTCGCGATCATGAGCGCGTGGTCGGCCCCGAACGGGAACGCCTCGGCGCGGCAGCGCTCGAGGACGACGGCCACCGACCGCCCCTCGACGAGCTCCGTCGATACGTAGAAGGACTGCTCGACACGGCCGATGCCGAGCACGCGCACGAGGCCGGGGTTCTGGAACCGCGCCGCGAGGCGCGCCTCCTCTATCAGCCGCTTCGTGGCCTCCGCGTGCGAAGACACCTCGGGCCCGAACCGGAGGACGGTGACGAGGCGGTCGAGGCCGGAGGGGCCGAGGCGGGCGGCCCGGTACTCGCGCCCGAGGGCACTCCCCTCCGTTTCATCGAGGAGAACGAGCCTGCCGAACTTCTCCCGGAGGGCCATGGCTGCCGCGAAGATGCCGCGGACGATAGCACAACTGGACCGCTAGAATGGTCTCGTGCGGCTGCCCCTCCTCGCCGTCGTGGCCGTCGCGCTCTGCGCCTGCGCGGCGGCGCCGGGACCGGGCTCGCCTTCCACAGAGACCGCCGCCTCCGGCTCCGGGCTCCCGTGCGGCTTCGAGGCCGGGCTCGAGGCCGGCCTCCGGGCCCTGGACGGCTACTCGAGGCCCACGGCCGTGTCCGCCGGGGCCCTACCTGACCGGGACGAGGGGGACGTCGCCGTCCTCCACGACCGGGGCGACCTCGTGATCCGTCGGAACCCCTTCGACCTCGACGACGCGGGGGTCCGCTTCACTCCGAACGCGGCAGGGGGCTACGACGTGGAGCGGGCCTCCGGTCCGCTCGGGGGTCCGGCCACCGCCCTCGCCCTGGGCACGGGAGAGGCGCGCGCCGTCGACCTGCCGTTCGCGTTCCCCTTCTTCGGACGCTCGTGGACCCGCGCGTTCGTCCAGTCCGACGGCAGCGTCGCCTTCGGGGCGCCCGACGCGGGCTCGGGACAGGCCGGCCTCGCCCGCTTCCTCTCCGGGCCGCCGCGGGCCGCCGCGTTCTTCTCCGACCTCGACCCGTCGCGCGGCGGCGGGGTCAGCGTCGAGCTGCTCGCCGACTCGGCTCGCGTCCTGTGGAGCGAGGTGCCCGGCGCCGCCCAGACGAACCGCAACACTTTCGAGCTCGTGCTCCGCGCCGGCGGCGCCATGGAGGTGCGCTGGTCGACGCGGATGCAGACGCGGGAGGCGGTGGTCGGAGTCTCTCCGGGCGGAACGGACTCCGTGACCCCCGCCGACCTGTCCGCCGGCGGCCCCGCCGGGAGCGCGGGAGCGCTCGCCGAGCGCTTCAGCGAGAGCGAGAAGGCCGACCTACTCTCGGTGGCGAGGCGCTTTCTCGCCACCCACGCCGACGCCTTCGAGCAGCTCGTCGTGTACACCACGCGCCCGCTCAACCCTGTCCCCGGCACGCTCGCCTTCGAGGTCAACACGCGCAACGGGGTGCGCGGCATCGGCCTGGCGGACGACCTCGACCAGTCGGCGGCCTGGGGCAGCGGGGGCGCCCTCGCGAGCGTCGTCTACATGGACTCCGTAGACCAGTACCTCGACGTGGACGGCTTCGAGATCCTGGGGCACGAGGTCGGCCACCGCTGGCTCACGCGAGCCACGTTCCTCGACCCGGCCGGGCGGCCGAGCAACGCCCTCCTGGGGCGCGGCCTCTCGCACTGGAGTTTCTTCTTCGACAGCGACGCCTCCGTCCTCGAGGGCAACCGCATCGAGGAATCGTCCGAGGGGCGCTTCGCCACCGTAGACATCGCCCGTGGCTACTGCGCCCTCGACCAGTACCTGATGGGCCTCCGCGCGCCGGAGGAGGTGCCGCCGTTCTTCTACGTCGACGAGCCGGACGACTTCCGGCCCGCCCGGGCCTTCAAGTTCTCCTCGGGCCCCGAGGTGGGCGTGAGCTTCACGGGAACGAAGCGGGAGGTGCGCGTGGAGGACGTCGTGGCCGCGCTCGGGCCCCGGGTACCCGACGCCCGGACCGCGCCCCGCCTCCTCCGCCACGCGTTCGTCCTCGTGGCCGACGAGGTCGCCTCCGCGACCCCCGCGCGTGTCCAGGCGGTGGCACGGATCCGCTCGCGGTTTGCGCCCTGGTACGCGGAGGCCACGGCCGGTCGGGGCGCCGCCGACTCGACCCTCCGCTGAGACAGCGCGTCCTCAGGGCAGGGCGAGCGTCTCCTCCGTGCCGTCTGCCCGGCGGACGCGGACGCTTTCGTCGCCCACCGACAGCACCGTGACCCCCGCGGCCGTCTCGCCCGGGCCGGCCAGGAACACCTCGCCGTCCGCGGCCAGGGCGGCCACGACCCGCCCGGCGCGCTTCACGAGGCCGACCAGGCGTGGCCCCGGCGGCGCCGGTGGTGCAGCCTTTTCCTTCTCCTCAAGGGCTCCCGCGGGCGCTCCGTGCGCAGAGGGGATGCGAGCGTCGGCGAAGTGGAACACGTCACGGATGTCCGCCGGATCGACGACACGCGGTTGGGCCTCGGCCGCCTCGGCACGCGGCGGTGGCGCGACTCGGCCGGGGCGGGTCAGAGGCGGCGGGCGCGTCGGCCCGCGCCCGAGGGCCAGCGCCGCGAGGGCCACGACGACGAACGCCGCGACGAGCACGCGCATCCTCATGAGGGGGCTTGCCCCCGAGAGCCAGCTTGCCCTGGCCGAAGAGCCAGGGCTTGCACATCCGCGGGGGGCTTTACGGTGAACGCCTCGACCTCGAGCCGGAGTTGGCCGCCCGAGGCCTGAAGGAGCGCCACCCGCTCCAGGAGAACGCCGGACGAGGACTCGGCCAGCCGGCCCGCCGCGCGCAGCAGGTCCGCCTGGCGACCCTCGGCCGCGAGGCGGCCACGCGCCGCCACGGGGCCGCGGCGTCCTGCTTCCGCGACGATCCGCACCGCCCCGAGGGGCAGGCCCTCGGCCGCCCGCAGGAGCGACAGCCGCAGCGCCCGGGCGGCCGCGGCGTCGCCAGAAGGCGCGCGCCCGGCCGCCGCGCGCCGCTCGATCCGGGCCGCCTGCGCGCGCAGCTTTTCGCGCTCCTCGCGGCCACGCCCGTACTCGTCCCGCGCCTGGTCGCGCTGGCGCCGGGCGGGCACGGCCACGCCGAGATGCAGCCCGAGCGCGGCGAGCAGGAGGAGGGCCGCGGCCACGCGGCGGGTCACGGCGCGCCCCCGGCCCAGCGCGCCCGGACGAGACTCCGCACCTCGCCCTCGCGAGCCTCCGGCCCGGGCTGGACGTCACGGAGCCAGGGGGCCCGCTCCAGCCGGTCGAGCAGCCGGTCCCACGACGCGGCGTCGCGGGCCACGACGTGCATCTCGAGAGCGCCGCCGTGCGCGTAGTCGATGGCAAGGCGCTCGAGGCGTACGTCTCCCGGTAGAACCGACGCCACGCCCGCCACGATACTCGCCGGCGGCGCCTCCGCGGCCGCGAGCGCGCGGGTCGCCCCCCGCCCGCGAGCGTCGAGCGCCTCGAGGCGCACCGAAGCGGCCTGCACTTCGCGCCGCACCTCGGCGAGTCGGGCGCGGGCCTGCCCCGCTTCCTGCCGCGCCCTCCACGCTTCCCCGCCCGCCAGGACGAGCGCGACGAGGCCGGCCCCCACCGCCAGCGCCTCCCAGGCAAGGCGGCCCGTGCGCGGCGCCGTGGAGAAATCGGGCTGGCGGCTCACGAGAGGAGACCCCCGAGCCACGCCGCCTCGGCGGCGTCGGGCCACTCCCCGGGGCCCTCGAGCCCTCGTCCCGCGCTCTCTTCCCCGAGCTCGCGGCGCAGCCGCGCCGAGCCGGCGCCGGAGACGACGAGGCGCAGGGGGTCGGCCCCGTCTCCGGCGGAGGCCGCCGCGCGCAAAGCCTCGTCGCGCAGGCGCGACGCCTCGCCGGTCGAGCGGTCGCGGCGACGGCTGCGCAGGGCCGCCGGGGCCCCGCCCCGGAACGCCGCGAGGCACAGCGCCACGTCCCCGAGCAGCGCGTGGACCTCGTCGCGCGGGCCCGCAGCGCAGGAGGGCGGCGAGCGCGACGAGCGGCGCGAGGTGGACGCGCTCGACCTCGAGCCCCGCCCCCGCCGCCGCCTGCTCGTACTCCGCCACGGTCGGCCCGGCGCACCACGGCGCCGACCACGAGGCGGCCTCCGGCGGGCAGCACGTCCACGATCGCCTCCGCCGCCGGAAAGGGCAGCGACGCGGCCAGGCGGAAGAGCACGTAGTCGCGCGGGTCCGCGCCCCGGGGCAGCTCGACGAGGGCCAGCCGGGCGACGCCGTCCGGCAGGACGAGGGTGACGCGGCCGCCGCCCAGCCCGAACACGGAGCGCCGGATCGCTCCGCGCACCTCGTCGCTCCGCGGGAGGTTCGGTCCCGGAGGGCGACGGTGTGAGAGCGCCCGGCTCGAGGGGCACCCGGGCGAAGCCTCGGGCGCGTCGCCCGCCCAGGCCTTCGCCGAGCGCCGCCGCGGTCACGGCGGAGGCGTCCAGGCCGAGGTAGAGCCGCGTCCCGGGGAATGCCACCCGACCATGTTACCGCCCTTGCCTGCCTTGGCTGCAGAGCCAGGGTCCTGGCGAAAGCGCCCGGGCATGCTCGACCTGGCTGAAGATCCGGGACCCTGACGGAAAGCCGGTTCCCGGCGCGGATTTACCGCTCATCGGCCGGGTTGTATGATCTCGCTTTGCCTCGGGAGGAGCCGGAATCATGAAGGTGTACGACGCCCCGAACATCCGCAACGTGGTCATCGTGGGGCACGGAGGCTGCGGGAAGACCTCGCTCGCCTCGGCCCTGCTCTTCGACGCCGGCGCCGTGAACCGGCTGGGACGGGTGGACGACGGGACGACCGTCACCGACTTCGACCCCGACGAGATCGAGCGCAAGATCAGCCTCCTCGCCGCCCCCGCGTTCGCGGAGTGGAAGAAGAGCCAAGGTCAACCTCATCGACGCCCCGGGCTACGCGAACTTCCTCTCCGAGGCCCGCGCCGCCGCTGCGCGTGGCGGACGCCGCCCTCGTCGTGGTGGACGCGGTGGCCGGGGTCGAGGTCCAGACCGAGAAGGTGTGGAGCGTTCGCCGAGGAGTACGGCCTCGCCCGCCTGATCGTGGTCAACCGGATGGACCGGGAGAACGCCTCCTTCGAGCGCGCGCTGGAGAAGGTCCAGGCGGCATTCGGGCGCGCCGCGGTGCCGGTCGCGGTGCCCGTGGGCGAGGAGAAGGCGTTCAAGGGGATCGTCGACCTCGTGTCCGAGAAGGCCCAGGTCTACGGCGACGACGCGAGCGGCAAGTTCCAGCTCGTGGACGTCCCCGCCGCCCAGCGGGAAGCGGCGAAGTCCTGGCGCGAGAAGCTCGTCGAGATGGTCGCGGAGAGCAACGAGGAGCTCATGGAGGAGTTCTTCGAGAAGGGCACGCTCTCGCAGGAGCAGCTCGCCGGGGGGCTGCGGCGCGTCGGTGGCGGCGGGGAAGGTGTTCCCGGTGCTGCCCGCCTCGTCCCTCCTCAACGTCGGCGTCCACGCCGTCCTCGACGCGATCGTGGACCTCGCGCCCTCGCCCGCGGACCGCGGCGAGGTCGAAGGGCACCGACCCCGCCACGAAGGCGGAGACGTCCCGCAAGCCCGCGGCCGACGCCCCGCTGTCGGCCTTCGTCTTCAAGACGCTCGTGGACCCCCACGCCGGCCGGATCTCCCTCTTCCGCGTCTACTCGGGCACCCTCAAGTCCGACTCGGCCGTGCACAACGCGAGCCGCGACGTGGCGGAGCGCGTGGGCTCGCTGCTGCTGCTCCAGGGCAAGGCCCAGACCCAGGTCCCGGAGATCCAGGCCGGCGACATCGGCGCCGTGGCCAAGCTCAAGGACACCCAGACCGGCGACACGCTGGCGGACAAGGCGAGCCCGATCGTCTACCCGCCGGTCGTCTTCCCGGAGCCGGCCACCACCTTCGCCATCGAGCCCAAGACGCGCGGCGACGACGACAAGATCTCGACCGCGCTCCAGCGGCTGCTGGAGGAGGACCCGGTCCTGCGCGTCTCGCGCGACGCCCAGACCCACGAGATGCTGCTCTCCGGGCATGGGCCAGCTCCACATCGAGGTGGTCGTCGCGCCGCCTGCGCAAGCGCTACAAGGTCGAGGTCAACCTCAAGAAGCCCAAGATCCCCTACCGGGAGACGATCAAGGGCTCGGCCGAGGCGCACGGGCGCCACAAGAAGCAGACGGGCGGCCACGGCCAGTTCGGCGACTGCCGGATCCGCATGAAGCCCCTGCCGCGCGGCTCGGACTTCAAGTTCGTCGACGACATCTTCGGCGGCTCCATCCCCAAGAACTTCATCCCCGCGGTCGAGAAGGGCATCCAGGACGCCCGCCTCAAGGGCTTCCTCGCCGGCTACCCGATGGTGGACTTCCAGGTCGAGCTCTACGACGGCCAGTACCACGACGTCGACAGCTCCGAGATGTCGTTCAAGATCGCGGGCTCGCTCGCGTTCAAGGACGGGGTGCCCAAGTGCCGGCCCACCATCCTCGAGCCGATCATGACGGTCGAGATCGCGGTGCCCGACGAGTACGCGGGCGCGGTGATGGGCGACCTCTCGAGCCGCCGGGGCCGGCCCCAGGGCATGGAGCCCAAGGGCTCGCTCCAGGTCATCAAGGCCGAGGTCCCGCTCTCGGAGATGCTCTCCTACGACGCCGAGCTCACCTCGATGACCGGGGCCCGGGGCTCGTACCACATGGAGATGGACCACTACGACGAGGTCCCGGCCCACCTCCAGGAGAAGATCATCGCCGCCGCCCGAGCGGAGCGCGGCGACGTGCCGGAAGAGGAGTAGCGCCGCCACCGCCGGCAACGGCCGCTGAGCGGAGGGGATCCCCCCCCAAGAAGGGAGTCGTTGCGCTAGACTTTCCCCATGAGACCACCGCGCTCCCTCGTCCCGATCCTTCTCGCCCTCGCGCGTCGCGGCCGCGGCCCCCCTCCTCGCCCAGGAGGAGCCGCTCACGGCCGGCACCGAGGGCGTTCCCGTTCCCAAGAAGACGAAGCACGTCCAGCCGACCTACCCCCAGGAAGCGCTGGCCCAGGGCATACGCGGGATCGTGATCCTCGACGTCGTGGTGGACGCCAAGGGAAAGGTCGAGTCCACGACCATCGTCAGGAGCGTGCCGGGGCTCGACGAGGCCGCGATCGCGGCGGCCCGCCAGTGGGAGTACGCGCCCACGAAGGTGGACGGGAAGCCCGTCCGCGTGCGGGTGACCGTGCCGATCACCTTCGCCCTCGCCCTTCCGAGGCTCGAGCGTCAGGACGGCGTGCCCGAGCTGCGGCAGGGGGTCTCGCCGGCCTGGCCGGCCGGCGCCTCGGGCGGGGGGCTCGCCAGCGCCGAGCTGACCCTCGAGCCGGACGGCCGAGTGGGCGTGGTGCGAATCCTCGAAGGCGGCGCGCCCTGGTCGGACGCGCTGCTGACCGCGCTGAAGACGTGGCGGTTCGCGCCGCCGCCGGAGGACGAGGTGCTGTCGTTCCGGGTGGAGGCCGAGTTCGTCTCCGGAGGATCGGACGCGCAGAGAAAGGTGAATCTGCAGGCGACCGGGCTGCGGCGGTCAGGGTTGCTGGACGAGCCATCTCCCGCACAGGCCCCAGCCTCGGCGCTCGCAGCCTCCGCTCCCGCCTCCTCGACTCCTCCCGCGGCCTCGGCTCCTCCGCCGACGGCACCGCCGGCACAAGCGACGCCGGAGGCGACACCGCAGGCCGCGCCCCAGGCGACAGCCCAGCCGCCAGCGCCAGCCTCGCCAGCGCCAGCCCCGCCAGCACCCGCCCCGCCAGCACCCGCCCCGCCAGCGGCTGCCCCGCCAGGTCCGACTCCTCCCTCGCGGACGAGCCCTGTCCAGCCCGACTCGCGGCCGACGACGCCCGCGGGCGGAGAGCTGCCGCAGGCCGGTCCGGCGGCGAGTGCCGCGGCTGCTCCTCCTCCGGTCGAGGTCATCACCGCCGCTCCGCCGCCCACGCCGCCTGAGAACGGCGTTTCGGCGATCCGGGACGTGACGCTGGAGCCGGGCGTTCCCGACCTGACCCGGGGCCGCCGGCCGGTGGCGCCACCCCTCGCCCGCATGAGCGGCAGCACCGGCAACGTGGAGGTCGCCTTCTCGGTCAGCGCCGCGGGGACGACTACGGTGCAGGCTGCGACCGGCCCGGACCTCCTGAAGCCCGCAGCGGAGCAGGCCGTGGCCTCGTGGGTGTTCCGTCGCACCCGTGCCGACCGGGCCTACCTGGTCGCGGTGTTCGCGTACGCGGAGGACAAGAGTGGCGCCGTCGTTCGGCCCCAGACGGCTCCGCCCCCGGACGCCGCGGCGGCGCCCGCCGCGTCCGTCCCGGCCGCGCCGCCTCCCGACGCGAAGCCGACGCCACCCCAGCCCTAGCCCGGACTATTCATGAAGTTGCCTTGCCTTCTTCATGAATAGTCCGATCTGGTTACGCCTCAAGCACCATCCAGGCGCCCGGCTCGGCGCCCTGGAGCGCTACTCGGCCTTCTTTCGGACGGGAGGCTTCTTCGCCGCGGCCTTCTTCTCCTCGGCCTTCGGCTCCGCTTCCTTCTTGTCGACGGCCTTCTTTGCGGCCTTCCCGTCCTTGCCGGCCGGCTTGTACTCGTAGCCGACGAGCTCGAGGTAGGCCATCTCCGCTCCGTCGCCCTTGCGGGGACCGAGGCGGAGGATGCGGGTGTAGCCGCCGGGCCGGGTCGCGAAGCGCGCCCCGATCGTGTCGAAGAGCTTCTGCACCACCCCGGCTCCTGGATGTGGCGTGCGGCGAGGCGGCGGGCGTGGAGGCGGTTCGTCTCGCGCTTGGCGAGGGTGATGAGCCGCTCGGCGAAGGGCCGCAGCTCCTTGGCCTTGGGCAGGGTCGTCCGGATCCGCTCCTTGTCGAAGAGGGCAGTGGCGAGGTTGCGCAGGAGCGCGATCCGGTGGGGCGTGGTACGCCCCAGCTTCCGATGGGCGACGCGATGTCTCATGGCCTCTTCCTGACGCCCCTCACTTGTGGGTCTGCGGCCAGTCGTCGAGCTTCATGCCGAGGGAGAGCCCCATGGTGGCGAGGATCTCCTTGATCTCGTTGAGCGACTTGCGGCCGAAGTTCTTGGTCTTGAGCATCTCGGACTCGGTCTTCTGCACGAGCTCGCCGATCGTCCGGATGTTCGCGTTCTTGAGGCAGTTGTAGGAGCGGACGGAGAGCTCCATCTCGTCGACGCTCTTGCCGAGCTTCTCGTAGAGCGCGCCCTTCTCCTCGTCGGACACCTCGACCACCGGGCCCTCGGCCTCCTCCTCCTCGTCCTCCTCGATGTTGATGAAGATCTGGAGGTGGTCCTTCATGAGCTTGGCGGCGAGGCCCACCGCGTCGCGCGGGGACACGGCCCCGTTGGTCCAGACCTCGAGGGTGAGCTTCTCGTAGTCGGTGGCCTGGCCCACGCGGGCCTGGTCCACGAAGTAGTTCACCTTCTTCACCGGCGAGTGCACGGAGTCGAGAGGGATCCAGCCGATCGAGAGGTCCTCGTCGAAGTTCTTGTCGGCGGAGACGTAGCCGCGGCCCGGCTTGACGCGCATCTCCACGGAGAGGGTGGAGCCCGCGCCGAGGGTCGCGATGTAGGCCTCGGGGTCGAGGATCTCGACGTCGGGGTCGGGGGTGATGTGCTTCGCCCTGACCTCGCCCGGCTCCGAGGTGCGGAGCGTGAGGGTCTTGGGGTGGTCCACGTGCATCTTGAGGGGCACCCGCTTGAGGTTGAGGATCAGGTCGGTGGTGTCCTCCATCGCGCCCGGGATCGGCGAGAACTCGTGCAGGACGCCCTCGACGCGGACCGCGGTGACCGCCGCTCCCTCGATGCTCGAGAGCAGGACCCGCCGCAGGGCGTTGCCGACGGTGGTGGCGAAGCCCCGCTCGAACGGCTGCGCGTAGAAGCGGCCGTAGTGCTCGGTCGCGGTGTCGCGATCGACCTCGAGTCGCTTCGGCTTCTGGAAACCCTTCCAAAGCATGTTCTTCCATCCTCCGCGGCCCGGGGCGCCCTCTGCACCCGGGGGCCGAAGTTCCTTACTTCGAGTACAGCTCGACGATCAGCTGCTCCTGGATCGGGAAGCTGACGTCGTCCCGCGCGGGCAGCGCGAGCACCTTGGCGGCCAGGTTGGCGGAGTCGAGCTCCAGCCAGCGCGGGACGCCCCGGCCCTTGACCGCCTCCACCGACGATTGGACGAGGGCGTTCTTCGCCGCTCGCGGGGCGAGCGTTATCACGTCCCCGACCTTCACCTGGTACGACGGGATGTCGATCTTGCGGTCGTTCACGCGGACGTGGCCGTGCCGCACGAGCTGGCGGCCCTGGGCCTGCGAGCCCCCGAAGCCGAGCCGGTAGACCACGTTGCTGAGGCGGCGCTCGAGCTTCTGCAGGAGCAGCTCGCCGGAGACGCCCTTCTCCGAGCTCGCGCGCTGGAAGGTGAGGGCGAACTGCCCCTCGAGCATGCCGTAGAGCCGCTTGACCTTCTGCTTCTCGCGGAGCTGGAGCCCGTAGCCCTGGACCTGCTTCTTGATGCGGGCGCCCTTGCCGTGCTGGCCGGGCGCGTAGTTGCGCTTCTCGATCGCGCACTTCTCGGTGAAGCAGCGGTCGCCCTTCAGGAAGAGCTTCATGCCCTCCCGACGGCAGAGGCGGCAGACGGAACCGGTGTATCGTGCCACGAGATTCGACTCCTTAGACGCGACGCCGCTTGGGCGGGCGGCAACCGTTGTGGGGGATGGGGGTCACGTCCCGGATGGACTTGATCTCGACGCCCGCGGCCTGCAGGGCGCGGATCGCCGACTCGCGGCCGCTGCCCGGGCCCTTCACGCGGATGTCGATCGAGCGCAGCCCGTGCTCGCGCGCCGACGAGGCGGCGGTGGTCGCCGCCTGCTGGGCGGCGAAGGGCGTGCCCTTGCGCGACCCCTTGAACCCCAGGGTCCCCGCGCTCGACCACGAGACCACGTTGCCCTCGAGATCGGTGATGGTCACGATCGTGTTGTTGAAGGAGGCGTGCACGTGCGCGATGCCGTGCGCGACGTGCTTCTTCTCCTTCTTGCCCTTCTTGGCCCCGACGACCTTCGTGCTCATTCTCCGACTCCTAGGACTTCTTCGCGCGGATCATGCCCCGCCGCGGCCCCTTGCGGGTGCGGGCGTTCGTGTGGGTGCGCTGGCCCCGCACGGGCAGGTTCCTCCGGTGGCGGCCACCGCGGTAGGAGCCGATCTCCATCAGCCGCTTGATGTTCATGGCGACCTCCTTGCGGAGATCGCCTTCGACGCCGCCGCCGGCGTCGAGGATCCGGGCGATGCGGCTCACCTCCTCCTCGGAGAGGTCCTTCACCCGGACGCTCGGCTCGATGCCGGCCTCCGAGAGGATCCGGTTCGAGCGGGCGACGCCGATCCCGTAGATGTAGGTGAGGGCGGTTTCCACCCGCTTCTGTCGCGGGAGATCGACGCCTGCGATGCGAGCCATTTGCTACCCCTGCCTCTGCTTGTGCTTCTGGTTCGGGCAGATGATCCTCACCACCCCGTGGCGGCGGATCACCTTGCACTTGACGCAGATCTTCTTGACCGACGACCTTACTTTCACTGTGCCATTCCTCTAGCGCCGCCTCACGATGCGGCCCCGCCCCGCGTCGTAGGGGGCGATCTCCACCACCACCGCGTCCCCGGGCCGCAGCCGCAGCAGGCTCGACTCGCCCGCCACGTGCGCGGTCACCGCGGCGCGCGTCCCGGTCGCGAGCTCCACCCGGAAGAGGGCGTTCGGCAGCGCCTCGCGCACCGTCGCCTCCACCTCGAGCGTCTCCCTTGCCCCCGGCAGGGGGCGGCCGGCCTCAGGCATGCGCGGCCTCCTGGGCGTACGGGTACGGCTCCGACAGGATCCACGGCCCGAACTCCGTGACCGCCACCGAGAGCTCGAAGTGGGCGGAGAGGCTCCGGTCCCGGGTCACCGCGGTCCAGCCGTCGGCGAGGACCTCGACCTCCGCCCGCCCCACGTTCACCATCGGCTCGATGGCCAGGCACATGCCCGGGACCAGCCGCTCCCGGCGGCCGGGCGGCCCGTAGTTCGGGACCTGCGGCTCCTCGTGCAGGCTCGTGCCGATCCCGTGGCCCACGAACTCCCGCACCACCGAGTAGCCGTGCGCCTCGGCGTGCGTCTGCACCGCGTGGCCGATGTCGCCCACGCGGTTGCCGGGGCGACACGCGTCGATGCCGGCGAAGAGCGACTCGCGGGTCACCTTCATCAGGCGCGCCGCCTCCTCGCTCGCCCGCCCCACCGCGACGGTGCGGGCGGCGTCGCCGAAGAAGCCGTCCACGATGCAGCCGAGGTCGAGGCCGACGATGTCGCCCTCGCGGAGCTTCCGCGGCCCGGGGATGCCGTGCACGACCTCCTCGTTCACCGAGATGCAGAGCGTCGCCGGGTAGCCCCGGTAGCCGAGGAACGCCGGACGCGCCCCCGCCTTCTCGATGTGCTCGCGGGCGATCCGGTCCATCTCCTTCGTGGTGACGCCGGGCCCCGCCGCCGCCTCCAGCGCGTCGAGCGCGTCCACCACGATGCGGCAGGCGCGCGCCATCGTCTGGAGCTCGCTCCAGGACTTCTGGACGCTCACGCCCGCACCTCCACCGCCCCGAGCAGCTCCTGGAAGACCACGTCCATGGGGCGGTTTCCGTCGACCGGCACCATCCGCGCGCGCGTGCGGTAGTACTCGATCAGAGGGAACGTGCGCTCGTCGTACTCCTGGAGCCGGCGCGCCACCACCGACTCGTGGTCGTCCTCGCGCTGCACGAGCGCGGTCCCGCACGCGTCGCAGACGCCCGCGCGCTTCGGGGGATCGTTCGCGAGGTGGAACGTGGCCTGGCACGACGGGCACCAGCGGCGGCCCGGAGAGCCGCAGCATCAGCACGGGGCGCGGCACCTCGAAGTCGAACACCACGAAGCCCCGCGGGTCGCCCCCGGTCATCTCCTCGAGCCCCTGGGCCTGGGGCAGCGTCCGCGGGAAGCCGTCGAGCACGAACCCCCCGCCGCAGTCCGGCTCGCGCGATGCGCTCGCGCACCAGCTCCACCAGGAGGTCGTCGGGAACGAGGTCTCCCCTTCTCCATGAAGGGGTGGACCTTCTGCCCGAGCGGCGTGTTCTTCGCGATCGCCGTCCGGAGCATCTCGCCGGTCCCGATCTTCGGCACTCCCAGGTGCGCGGCGAGCCTCGCCGCCTGCGTACCCTTCCCGGCCCCGGGGGGCCGAGGAAGATGACGCGGACGGCGCTGGCGGCGCAGCGGGGGCTAGCGGCGACCACGAATCCTCTTGCCTCCCCGCCCGGTGAAGCCGTCGTAGTGCCGCATGATGAGCTGTGCCTCGACCTGGGCGATGGTGTCCATCGCCACGCCGACCACGATGAGGAGCGAGGTCCCGCCGAAGTAGAAGTTGAGGTGCAGCCCTTCCGTGATCCACCCCAGGTTGTTGTTGGAGAGGAACATGTCGAGGGGCGGCCCGATGACGGGGATCGGCGCGACCTTGAAGCCGGTGATGAGGAACTCGGGCAGGATGGCGACGAGGGCGAGGTAGATGGCCCCGCCGAAGGTGATGCGCCCGAGGATGTGGTCGAGGTACTCGGAGGTGCGCTTGCCGGGGCGGATCCCGGGGATGAAGCCCCCGTACTTCCGCATGTTCTCCGCCACGTCGTCGGGGTTGAAGACGATCGCGGTGTAGAAGTAGCAGAAGAAGATGATGAACGCGACGTAGAGGATGTTGTAGAGCGGCATCCCCCAGCGCAGCTGCTCCGAGACCGCCTGCATCCAGGCGTTGTTCGCCTGGAAGAAGGAGGCGATCGTCTGCGGGAAGGCGATGATCGACGAGGCGAAGATGACCGGGATGACGCCGGCGGTGTTGACGCGGAGCGGCAGGTGGGTGGTCTGCCCGCCGTAGACGCGCCGGCCCACCACGCGCTTGGCGTACTGCACGGGGATGCGGCGCTGGCCCCGCTCCACGAACACGATCGCCCCCACCACCACGAACATGCCGGCGAGGAGGAGAAGGGCGGCGAGCAGGCTCAGCTCGCCGCGCTGGATCATCTGGAAGGTGTCGATGCGCGCCGCGGGGGAAGCCGACCACGATGCCGGCGAAGATGATGAGGCTCATCCCGTTGCCGATCCCGCGCTCGGTGATCTGCTCGCCCAGCCACATGATGAAGGCCGTGCCCGTGGTGAGGGTGAGCACGGTCATGAGCTTGAAGCCCCAGCCCGGGTGCTCCACGATCTTGAACTGGTTGGCGAGGGTCATCCGCTCGAGGTAGACCGCGATGCCGAAGGACTGGACGAGCGAGAGGAGCACCGTGCCGTAGCGGGTGTACTGGGTGATCTTGCGCCGGCCGAGCTCGCCCTCCTTGGAGAGCTTCTCCAGGAACGGCCACACCACGGTGAGCAGCTGCAGGATGATCGAGGCCGAGATGTACGGCATGATCCCGAGGGCGAAGATCGTGACCTTCGCGAGGTTGCCCCCGGAGAACATGTCGACGAGGCCGAACCAGTTCCCCCGGTTCTGCTCGAAGAAGTCGATGAGCGACTGGGCGTTGATCCCCGGCGTCGGGACGTGGTTGCCCAGACGGTAGACCGCGAGCAGGCCGAGGGTGAACAGCACCCGCTTCCTGAGGTCGGGGACGTCCCAGATGTTCCGGAGGGCCTGCAGCATGCGCCTACCCCTGGATCAGCTCGGCCCTGCCGCCGAGCGAGGCGATCCGCTCCTTCGCCTTCTCGCTGAAGCGATGGGCGTGGACGGTGAGGGACTTGGTGAGGTCTCCGTCGGCCAGCACCTTGAGCCCGTCGCGCAGCTGCTTGACGATGCCCTGCTTCACGAGGAGCTCGGGGGTGACGATCGTGCCCGCCTCGAACACCTCGAGGCGCCCGAGGTTGACGCAGGCGAACTCCTTCTTGAAGGGGTAGTTGCTGAAGCCGCGCTTCGGCACGCGCCGGTGGAGCGGCATCTGGCCGCCCTCGAAGCCGGGCTTCCGCGAGAAGCCGCTCCGGCTCTTCTGCCCCTTCTCGCCGCGCCCCGCCGTCTTGCCGAGACCGCTGCCGGGGCCGCGCCCCACGCGCTTGCGGTTGCGGACGCTGCCCTTCGCCGGCTTGAGATTGTGAAGGCCCACTGCTTCTCTCCGCTCGCCCTACTCGACCACCGCGACGAGGTGCGGGATCTTCCGGATCATTCCCCGGACCATCGGCGTGTCCTGCCGCTCCACCACCTGCTGGAGCCTGCGCAGGCCGAGCCCGCGGACGGTCGCCCGCTGGTCCTCGGTGCAGCCGATCACGCTGCCGATCATCTTGATCTTGACGGTGCCGGCGGCCTTCGCCGGCTTCCTGGCCTTGGCCATGGCTCGCTCGCTCCCCTACGCCCCGGCCGTGGCCGGAGGCTCCGCCGACGCGGGCGCCTCGGCCGCCGGCGCCGCCACCGCGACCTTGGTCTTCTCCGCCTTCGCGCTCGGTCCCGAGGATCTCCTCGACGGCGAGGCCGCGCAGGCGCGCCACCCGCTGCGGCGCCTTCAGGCGCAGCAGGGCGTCGACGGTCGC
The DNA here is from genome assembly GCA_963697835.1 of uncultured Acidobacteriota bacterium. Lineage (GTDB taxonomy): Bacteria > Acidobacteriota > Vicinamibacteria > Fen-336 > Fen-336 > DATBSL01. The sequence goes on from CAVOPG010000008.1 coordinate 1,389,075, forward strand.
CTTCACCACGTTGTGCGCGGTGGTGGAGCCCAGGCTCTTGGTGAGGATGTTCTGGATGCCGGCGGCGGTGATCACCGCCCGCACGGCTCCGCCCGCGATGACGCCCGTGCCCTCGGAGGCCGGCTTGAGCAGGACCATGCCGGAGCCGAACTGGCCGGTGACCGTGTGCGGGATGGTGAAGCCCTTCTCGGTGATGGGGACGCGCACCACGTTCTTCTTGGCCGCCTCGACGCCCTTCTTGATGGCGGAGGAGACCTCGCGGGCCTTGCCCATGCCGTAGCCCACGTGGCCGGCGCCGTCGCCCACCACCACCAGGGCCGAGAAGGACAGGTTCTTGCCCCCCTTGACGACCTTGGTGACCCGGTTGATGGACACCACCTGGTCCTTCAGCTCGAGGCTGCCCACGTCGATCTTCTCGGCAATGAATCTCATTGGCTCACTCGAATCGCTAGAACGGCGCTAGAACTTCAGCCCGGCTTCGCGGGCGGCGTCGGCCAGGGCCTTGATCCGGCCGTGGTACTGGAACCCGCCGCGGTCGAACACGACGGCGGCGATCCCCTTCTCCTTCGCGCGGCCGGCGATGAGCGCTCCGACGTCCTTCGCCGCCGCCACGCTGCCACCCCGCTTCGACTTCGCGCGGAGCTCCTTGTCGAGCGAGGAGGCGGCGACGAGCGTCCGGCTGGCGTCGTCGTCGATCACCTGGGCGTAGATGTGACCCTGGCTGCGGAAGACGGCGAGGCGCGGCCTCTCCGGGGTGCCCCGGATCTTCTTGCGGATGCGGTCGTGGAGCCGCTGCCTGACGTCCTGCTTGGTCTTCGTGCTCATCTCTCGCTCCGGCGGGCGTTCCCGCGGGCCTCTTCGGCCCTGCGGCGTCCCCGCCCCTCCTCACTTCGCGCCGGTCGCTCCGGCCTTGCCCGCCTTCTTCTTCAGGACCTCGCCCACGTACCGGATCCCCTTCTGCTTGTAGGGATCGGGCTGCCGCAGGCGCCGGATCTCCGCCGCCACCTGGCCCACCTTCTGGCGGTCGATGCCCGGACACGGTCACCCGCGTCTGCTTCTCGATCGCGATCTTGATCCCCTCGGGAATCGGGAACTCGACCGGGTGCGAGTAGCCGAGGGCGAAGACCACCTTGCCGCCCTCCACCGCGGCGCGGTAGCCGACCCCCACGATGTCGAGGTCCTCGGCTGAAGCCCTCGGTCACGCCCTTGATCGCGTTCTGGGCGAGCGCGCGCGCCAGCCCGTGGAAGGCGCGCAGCTGCCGCTCGTCGTTCGAGCGCTGGCAGCTGAGCTCCTGCCCCGGAGCGCGAACTTGATCCCCGGCGGCACCGGGGTGGTGAGCTTGCCCTTGGGGCCCTGCACCTCGAGCGCCGTCTCGGAGACCGAGACCTTGACGCTCGCGGGCACGACGATGACCTTGCGTCCGACCCGAGACATCGTGGCGCTCCTTACCAGACGTTGCAGAGGATCTCGCCGCCCACCCCGGTCTTCGCGGCCTCACGGCCGGTCATGACTCCCCGGGAGGTGGACAGGATGTTGATGCCGAGGCCCCCGTAGACGCGCGGGATCTCGCCCTTGCCGCAGTAGATGCGGCAGCCGGGCTTGCTCACGCGCTGCAGGTCGGTGATGACCCGCTCCCAGCCCGGCCCGTACTTGAGGAAGATGCGGATCGCGCCCTGCCGGCCGTCGTCGACGTACCGGTAGTTGGCGATGTAGCCCTCGTCCTTGAGGATGCGTGCGATCTCGGTCTTCAGCCGGGACGCCGGCACGTCGATCTTGGGCAGCCTCGCCCGCACCCCGTTCCGGATGCGAGTGATCATGTCCGCGATGGGATCCGTCATGTTCATCGGACTTACCTCTCCGGCTCCTACCAGCTCGCCTTGATCACGCCCGGGAATCTCGCCCGCCAGGGCCAGCTTCCGGAAGCAGATCCGGCACATCTCGAACTTGCGCATGTAGGCGCGGGGCCGGCCGCACAGGCGGCACCGGGTGTACGCGCGCACCGCGAACTTCGGCTTGCGCTTCGCCTTGGCGATCATCGACAGCTTGGCCACTCGCCTGCCTCCTACTGGTTCCGGAACGGCATCCCGAGGTACGCGAGGAGGAGCTTGGACTCCTCGTCCGTCCGGGCCGTGGTCACGAAGGTCACGTTCATTCCCCGCAGCTTGTCGACCTTGGCGTAGTCGATCTCGGGGAAGATGATCTGGTCCTTGAGGCCGAGGGTGTAGTTCCCCCGGCCGTCGAAGGCGTTCGTGGGCAGGCCGCGGAAGTCGCGCACGCGGGGGAGCGCCACGTTGAAGAGGCGGTCGACGAACTCGTACATGCGGTCGCCGCGCAGGGTCACCGTGGCGGCGATCGGCATGCCCTCGCGCAGGCGGAAGGCGGCGATCGACTTCTTGGCGCGGCGGGTGGCCGGGCGCTGGCCGGTGATCCGGCCGAGCTCGTCCATGGCCGCGTCGAGCAGCTTGATGTTCTGGGTGGCCTCGCCCACGCCCATGTTGACCACCACCTTGGTCAGGCGGGGCACCGCCATGACGCTCGGGTAGCCCCGCTCCTTGATGAGCCGCGGGACCACCTGCTGGTGGTAGTTGTCCTTGATCCGGGGAACCGCTTTCGTCGCGCTCACTTGTCCAGCACCTCGCCGCTGCGGCGGCCGATCCTCACCTTGCGCCCGTCCGGCAGGAGCTTCGACCCGATGCGGGTCTTCTTGTCGTCGTCGGGCGAGACGATCATCACGTTCGAGACGTGGATGGGCGCCTCCCGCTCGGCGATGCCTCCCTTGATGTTCTTCTGGGGGTTGGGCCGCGTGTGGCGCTTGATGAAGTTCACGCCCTGCACGAGCAGCCGCCCCTTCTCGGGGAGGACCACGAGCACCTTGCCGCGCTTTCCCTTGTCGCGGCCGGTGATGACCTCCACGAGGTCGTTCTTCCTGCAGGCGGATCCGGGTCCGCTCGCTTCGTCCGCTGCCTCGCCATGGCCTTACAGCACCTCCGGGGCCAGGGACACGATCTTCATGAACTTCTTGTCGCGCAGCTCGCGCGCGACGGGGCCGAAGACCCGGGTGCCCACCGGCTCGCCGTCCTCCTTGATGAGCACGGCCGCGTTCTCGTCGAAGCGGATGTAGCTGCCGTCGCGGCGGCGCTGCTCCTTGCGGCAGCGCACGATCACCGCCTTCACCACCTTGCCCTTGCGCACCGGCTCGGGAGCGTCGGGGGCCGACTCCTTGACGTTGGCGGTGATGGTGTCGCCGAGCCGCGCGTAGCGGCCGGTCGACCCGCCCACCGGCAGGATGCAGGAGATCTTCCGGGCGCCGGTGTTGTCGGCCACCTGGAGGATGGTTCGCATCTGGATCATGTCGTCCTCCGCCTACCCCTCGACCGCCACCGCTTCGGCGGTGGCGCGCTCGAGGATCTCGGCGACCCGCCAGCGCTTGTGGCGCGAGAGGGGCCGCGTCTCCACGATCCGCACGCGGTCGCCGGCCTGGGCGCCGAGCTCGTCGTGGGCCATGAAGGTCGACGTGCGCCTTATCGTCTTGCGGTAGAAGCCGTGGCGGACGAGTCGCTCGACCGCCACCACCACGCGTCTTCTGCATCTTCGCGGTGGTGACGACGCCCACGCGCTCCTGGCGCCGCCCCGCCGCTCGCTTCTCGTCCGTCATCGCGACACCTGCTTCTCTCTCAGCACCGTCTTCACCCGCGCGATGTCGCGGCGGGTCTCGCGGAGCTTGATGGCGTTGTCGAGCTGGCCGATGGACTTCTGGACGCGGAGGCGGAAGAGCTGCTCCTGCAGCTCCCGCTCCTTCGTCCGGAGCTCCTCCGTCCCCATCTCACGGACCTTGCCGGCCTTCATCACTGACCCTCCGCCCGCGTCACGAAGCGGGTGGTGATGGAGAGCTTGTGCGCGGCGAGGCGCAGCGCCTCGCGCGCCTCCGTCTCCGGCACCCCTTCCATCTCGTAGAGGATGCGCCCGGGCTTGACCACCATCACCCAGCCCTCGGGCGCGCCCTTGCCCTTGCCCATGCGGGTTTCCTGCGGCTTCTTCGTGAAGGGCTTGTCCGGGAACATGCGGATCCAGATGCGGCCGTTCCTCTTGATGAAGCGGGTGATGGCGATGCGCCCCGCCTCGATCTCGCGCGCCGTCACCCAGCCGCACTCCATGGCCTTCAGGCCGTAGTCGCCGAAGGCGAGGTGGCCGCCGGTCCAGGCCTTGCCGCTCATGCGCCCGCGCTGCTGCTTGCGGAACTTGACCTTCTTGGGCATCAACATGGCGTCTTACCCCTAGGCGAGCGCCCGAGCCGGCCGCGCGGCGTCGGTCTCGCCCCGGTAGATCCAGGTCTTGACGCCGATCTGTCCGAAGGTGGTGTGGGCCTCGTGGAAGCCGAAGTCGATGTCCGCGCGCAGGGTGTGCAGCGGCAGCTGGCCGTGCAGGTACCACTCGGAGCGCGCGATCTCGGCCCCGTTCAGCCGGCCGGAGACCCGGATCTTGATCCCGCGCGCCCCGAAGCGCAGCGCGGCGTCCACCGCCTTGCGCATGGCGCGGCGGAAGGCGATCCGCTTCTCGAGCTGGAGGGCGACCGACTCGGAGACGAGCTGCGCGTCGAGCTCGGGCTTGAGGATCTCCTGGATGTTGATGAAGACCTCCTTGCCCGTGCGCTTCTGGACCTCCTGCTTGAGCTTGTCCACCTCCTGCCCCTTGCGGCCGATGATGATCCCCGGCCGCGAGGTGTGGATGGTGATCTTCAGCTTGTTGGCGGCGCGCTCGATCTCCACCCGGCTCACGCCGGCGTGGCCGAAGCGCTTCTTGAGGTCCTTCTTGAGGGCGAGGTCCTCGTGCAGGAGGCTCGCGTACTCCTTCTCCGCGTACCAGCGGCTCCGCCAGGTCTTGATGTACCCGAGGCGAAACCCGATAGGATGGACTTTCTGACCCATCGTTCCTGCTACTCCCTCTCCGCCACCTGGACGGTGATGTGGGCGGTGCGCCTGATGATCCGGAAGGCCCGGCCCATGGGGGCGGGGCGAACCCGCTTCTGGGACGGCCCCTGGCCCGCGTAGCAGGCGCTCACCACCAGGTCCTCCTCGTCCAGGCGGCGCTTCTGGTTGCGGTCGGCCACCAGCACCGCGTTGGCGATGGCGGACCGCAGCGTCTTCTCGATGTCCCGGGCGACCGACTTCTTCGTGAAGCGGAGGATGCTCAGGGCGTCGGCGGCCTTCTTCCCGCGGATGGTGTCCAGGACCAGCTTCGCCTTCTGGGCCGAGGTCCGGACGAAGCGGTTGGTGGCGCTGGCTTCGAGCATGGTCTCCCCCCTACGACTTGGCCGGCGGCGGCGCGCCGGGGCGGCGGTGGCCGTCGCGGGGGCCGCTCCCACCTTGGCCACCTTCTCGACCTTGGAGGAGTGGCCCTTGAACTGGCGGGTCGGGCGAGAACTCGCCGAGCTTGTGCCCGACCATGTTCTCGGTGACGTACACCGGGACGAACTTCTTGCCGTTGTAGACGGCCAGGGTGTGGCCGACCATCTCGGGGGTGATGGTCGAGCGGCGGGACCAGGTCTTGATGACCTTGCGTTCCCCCGCCGCGTTCATCGCATCCACCTTCTTCGTCAGGTGGTCGTCCACGAACGGCCCCTTCTTCAGCGACCTTGCCATGGCTACTTCCGCCTCTTGACGATGAACCGCTGGGTGCGCTTGTTGTTCCGGGTCTTGGCGCCCTTGGTGGGCTTGCCCCACGGGGTCACCGGGTGCCGCCCGCCCGAGGTGCGGCCCTCGCCGCCGCCGTGCGGGTGGTCGATGGGGTTCATCGAGACACCGCGGTTGTGGGGCCGCCGCCCGAGCCAGCGCTTGCGGCCCGCCTTGCCGAACGAGACGTTCTTGTGGTCGAGGTTGCCCGACCTGGCCGATGGTGGCGAGGCAGTCGGAGTGCACCTGCCGCACCTCGCCGGAGGGCAGCTTCACCTGGGCGTACTCGCCTTCCTTCGCCACGAGCTGGGCGGCGGCGCCGGCGCTGCGGACGAGCTGGCCGCCCTTGCCCTTGCGCAGCTCCAGGTTGTGGATCATGGTGCCGGCGGGGATCATCTTGAGCGGCAGCGCGTTGCCGGGGAGGATGTCCGCCCCCTCGCCCGCCACCACCACCTGCCCCACCTTGATCCCGTCCGGGGCGAGGATGTAGCGCTTCTCGCCGTCCCGGTAGTGCAGCAGGGCGATCCGCGCCGAGCGGTTGGGGTCGTACTCCAGGGCCGCCACCTTCGCGGGAACGTCGCGCTTGTCCCGCCGGAAGTCGATCGACGCGGTAGCGGCGCTTGTGGCCTCCGCCGCGGAACCAGATGGTGATGCGGCCCAGGCTGTTGCGGCCCCCGGTCTTCTTCAGGGGCTCCGTGAGGGCCCGCTCCGGCCTCTTCTTCGTGAGGTCGGAGAAGTCGAGCGTCGTCATGAAGCGGCGCCCGGGGGACGTCGGGTTGTACTGCTTGAGTGCCATTGCTTCTCGCTCCCTACGCCTGCTCGAAGAACTCGACCATCTTCTCGCCCTTCTTCAGGACGACGAAGGCCTTCTTCCAGTCCGGGCGGCGGCCGGACGTGCCGGCCCTGCCGCTTGACCTTGCCGTGGACGTTCGCGACCCGGACGTCGGCGACCTTGGTGTCGAAGAGCGCCTCGACCGCCTTCTTGATCTCGGGCTTCGTCGCGTCGCGGTGGACCTCGAAGACGAGCGTCCGCTGCGCCTCCTTGAGGAGGGTCGACTTCTCGGTGAGGAGGGGCCGCCGGATGACGTCGTAGAGGTTCTTCATCGCCTACTCCTGCTCCGGCGGCGCCAGCCGCTCCTCGAGCTTGTCGATCGCCTCCTGGGTGACCACGAGGTGCTTGCAGTCCATCACGTCGTAGGCGGTGAGGTGGGAGTCCGCGACCACCTTCACGTCGGGGAGGTTGCGGCCGGAGAGGACGAGGGCGTCCGCGGGCTGGTGGTCGACGACCACCGCCTTGCCGGCGACGCCCAGCTTCGCGAGCAGGCCCTTCAGCACCTTCGTCTTCGGCTCCTCGACCGCGAAGGCCTCGACCACCTTCACCGCCCCTTCGACGAGCCGCTGGCTGAGGGCGGCGCGCAGCGCGGCGGCCCGGGCCTTCTTCGGCATCGAGTAGGAGTAGTCGCGGGGCTGGGGGCCGAACACGGTGCCGCCGTGGCGCCAGAGGGGGCTGCGGGTCTCGCCGGCGCGGGCGCGCCCGGTGCCCTTCTGCCGGCAGGGCTTCTTGCCCGTGCCGGAGACGAGGGCCCGGTTCTTGGTCATGTGGGTGCCGCGGCGGCCGCCGGCGCGGTACTGCTTGACCGCCTCGTACACGAGGTGGGCGTTCGCCTTCGCCGCGAAGACGTCCGGCGAGAGCTGGATCTCGCGGATCGTCTCGTTGGCGGCGTTGACCACCGCCACCTTCGGCGACTGGGCTCTCTCTTCCGTGGGGTGCTGCTTGTCCCGGCTGAAGAGCCGGGGCGTCGCACCCCTTGTCCTGGCTGGAGACCCAGGGCCCAGACCCCCTTGTCCTGGCTGTAGAGCCAGGGCCGCTCGCGTGTCCCGGGCGACCCGGCATCCCGGGCTCCGGGGAGTGGATCCCCCTTTGCTCGCAGCCCGTGGCTTCTGGGCGGCCGTTGCCTTCTTCTCGGCCATGGCTAGCTCTTCCTGATCACGACGATGGAGCCGCCCGCGCCCGGCACCGAGCCGCGCACGACCAGCAGGTTGTTGCCGGCGTCCACCCGCACGACCTTCACGCTGCGGACGGTGACCTTGTCGGTGCCCATGTGCCCCGCCGCCTTCATGCCCGGGAGCACGCGCGAGGGAAAGGCCGAGGCCCCGATCGAGCCCGGAGCCCGGTGGAACATCGAGCCGTGGGTGGCGGCGCCGCCGTGGAAGTTGTGCCGCTTGATGACGCCCTGGAAGCCCTTGCCCCGGCTGACGCCGCACACGGTGATCGTGTCGCCGGCGGCGAAGAGGTCCACCGAGACCTTGTCGCCCACCTTGACCTCGGCGCCGTCCGCCACCCGGAACTCCCGGAGGACGCGGCAGGGCGGGAGGCCGGCCTTGTCGAAGTGGCCCTTCATGGGCTTTCGTGACCTTCTTCGCCTTGCGGGCCTCGACGAGGCCGAGCTGCACGGCGGAGTAGCCGTCCTTGTCCTTCGACTTCCGCTGCACGACGACGCAGGGGCCCGCCTCGATGACGGTCACGGGGTACGCCCGCCCGTCCTCCGCGTACACCTGGGTCATGCCGACCTTCTTGCCGATGATTCCCTGTACCGACATCGCGTTGTCGCCTTCGCTCTCTCTCAGAGGTTCACGGCTTCCCGAGGGGTGCCTGCCGGCCTTGCCTCTCGCCGTCTGACCTCGCGCCCTTGGAGTTACTCCGGGGGGCGCTGATCGCCCCCCGGACCCCCCCGATTGCATTACTTCTGGTGCTCCTTCCCGAACGCCTTGATCTCGACGTCCACCCCCGCGGGGAGGTCGAGCTTCATGAGGGCGTCGACCGTCTGCGGGGTGGGCTCGAAGATGTCGAGGAGGCGGCGGTGCGTGCGCACCTCGAACTGCTCCCGGCTCTTCTTGTCGACGTGGGGCGAGCGGTTCACCGTCCAGCGGTTCTTCATCGTGGGGAGGGGGATCGGCCCCGCCACCCGCGCGCCCGTCCGCTTCGCGGTGTCCACGATCTCGCCCGTCGACTGGTCGAGGATCCGGTAGTCGTACGCCTTCAGCCGGATCCGGATCTTCTCGTTCAGCATCATGGCGGGCCCGCTTCTCTACTCGATGATCTCGGTGACGGTGCCGGAGCCGACCGTGCGGCCGCCCTCGCGGATCGCGAAGCGGAGACCCTTCTCCATCGCGATCGGCGTGATCAGCTCCACGTTCATCTGCGTGTTGTCCCCCGGCATCACCATCTCCACACCCTCCGGCAGGTGCGCCACCCCCGTCACGTCCGTCGTCCGGAAGTAGAACTGCGGCCGGTATCCCGTGAAGAAGGGCGTGTGGCGGCCCCCCTCCTCCTTCGTCAGCACGTACACCTCGCCCTTGAACTTCGTGTGCGGCGTGATCGATCCCGGCTTCGCCAGGACCATCCCCCGCTCGATCTCCGCCCGGTCCGTCCCCCGAAGCAGAACCCCGATGTTGTCCCCCGCCACTCCCTCGTCCAGCAGCTTCTTGAACATCTCGACGCCCGTCACCACCTTCTTCGGGCTCTCCGCGCGAAGACCCACCAGCTGCACTTCCTCCCCCACCTTCACCTTCCCACGCTCCACTCGCCCCGTCGCCACCGTCCCCCGGCCCGAGATCGTGAAGATGTCCTCGATCGGCATCAGGAACGGCTTGTCGATCTGGCGCTGCGGCATCGGAATGTACTCGTCCACCGCCTCCATCAGCGCCAGGATCGGCTTCGACGCCTCGTCCGCCCCCGACCCCTCCAGCGCCTTCGTCGCCGAGCCCCGCACCACCGGCACCTGGTCCCCAGGGAACTCGTACGTCTTCAGAGAGCTCCCGCACCTCCAGCTCCACCAGGTCCAGAAGCTCAGGGTCGTCCACCATGTCCACCTTGTTCAGGAAGACCACGATGTACGGAACCCCCACCTGCCGCGCCAGCAGAATGTGCTCCCGCGTCTGCGGCATCGGCCCGTCCGCCGCCGAGACCACCAGGATCGACCCGTCCATCTGCGCCGCTCCCGTGATCATGTTCTTGATGTAGTCCGCGTGGCCAGGGCAGTCCACGTGCGCGTAGTGACGGTTCGGCGTCTCGTACTCCACGTGCGACGCGTTGATCGTCACCCCACGCTCCCGCTCTTCCGGCGCGTTGTCGATCTGGTCGTACGCCTTGAACTGAACCTTCGGGTTCCCCACCGCCAGGCACTTCGTGATCGCCGCCGTCAGCGACGTCTTCCCGTGGTCCACGTGACCGATCGTCCCGATGTTCACGTGCGGCTTCGTCCGGTCGAACTTCTCCTTGGCCATCTCAATGCCTCGTGCTGGATCTGAGCTTTAGTCCCTAGTCCTTCGCCACCTTGCCGGTCACCCTCGCCACGACCTCCTCCGCGACGTTGCGGGGGGCCTCCGCGTACTTCTCGAAGTGCATCGAGTAGGTGGCGCGCCCCTGGGTCCGCGACCGCAGGTCGGTGGAGTACCCGAACATGTTCGAGAGGGGCACCATCGCGGTGATGATCTGCGACCCGCCCCGCGAGATCTGGCCCTCGAGGTGACCGCGACGGGCGGAGAGGTCGCCGGTCACCGCCCCCGTGTAGTCGTCGGGCGTCACGACCTCGACCTTCATGATCGGCTCGAGCAGCACCGGATGGGCCTTCTTCGCGGCCTCCTGGAAGGCCATCGAGCCGGCGATCTTGAAGGCCATCTCCGAGGAGTCGACGTCGTGGAAGCTGCCGTCGTACAGGCGGATCTTCACGTCCACCACGGGATAGCCGGCCAGGATGCCGCGCTCGGTGGCCTCCTTGATCCCCATCTCGATCGGCTTGATGAACTCCTTCGGGATCGCGCCGCCCGTGATGTCGTTCTCGAAGACGAAGCCCTCGCCGGGAGCGGGGAAGATCTCGATCTTGCAGTGCCCGTACTGCCCGCGGCCGCCCGTCTGCTTGATGTACCGGCCCTCGGCCTTGGCTTCCTTGCGGATCGTCTCCTTGTAGGCCACCTGGGGCTTGCCCACGTTGGCCTCGACGGAGAACTCGCGCTTCAGGCGCTCCACGATGATCTCGAGGTGCAGCTCGCCCATCCCGGAGATCTTGGTCTGGCCGGTGTCCCGGTCGGTCTCGACCTTGAAGGTCGGGTCCTCCTGCATGAGCTTGGCCAGGCCGCTGCTGAGCTTCTCCTGGTCGCTCTTCGTCTTCGGCTCGACGGCGAGCGCGATGACCGGAGCCGGGAACTGGATCGACTCGAGCACGACGGGGGCGTCCGCGTCGCAGATGGTGTCGCCGGTGGTGACGTGCTTCAGGCCGACCGCGGCGGCGATGTCGCCCGCCCAGACTTCCTTGATCTCCTCGCGCTTGTTGGCGTGCATCTTGAGGAGGCGGCCGATCCTCTCGCGCTGGCCCTTGGCGGTGTTGAGGACGGTGTCGCCCGTCTTCATCGCCCCGGAGTAGACGCGGATGAAGGCGAGCTGGCCGACGAACGGGTCGGTCATGATCTTGAAGACGAGGGCGCTGAAGGGCGCGTCGTCGTTCGCCGGCCGCTCGAGGAGCTCCCCGGTCTTGGGGTCGTTGGCCATGGTGGAGGGGATGTCGAGCGGGGAGGGGAGGTAGTCCACCACCGCGTCGAGGAGCGGCTGGATGCCCTTGTTCTTGAAGGCGGAGCCGCAGACCACCGGGAAGAGCCTCATCCGCACGGTGGCGAAGCGGATCGCGGCCTTGATCTCCGTCACGGTCGGGGTCTCCCCCGCCACGAACTTCTCGAAGAGGGTGTCGTCGCCCGCCTCGTGGGCGGCCTCCGCGACCTTCTCGATCATGACCTCGCGCCAGTGCCGGGCGTCGTCCCGGTGCTCGGCCGGGATCTCCTCGACGCTCGAACTCGGCGCCGAGGGCCTCGTCGCGATACCGCACCGCCTTCATCTGGACGAGGTCGATGACGCCGGCGTGCTGGTCCTCCTGCGCCGAGCGGCAGCTGGATGGCCACCGCGGACTTCGCGGCGAGCCGGTCGTGCATCGTCTCGATCGAGTGGAGGAAGTCGGCGCCCACCCGGTCCATCTTGTTGATGAAGGCGAGGCGGGGGACGTGGTACTTGTCGGCCTGGCGCCAGACCGTCTCGGACTGGGGCTGCACGCCGGCCACCGCGTCGAAGACCGCCACCGCGCCGTCGAGGACGCGCAGGGAGCGCTCGACCTCGGCGGTGAAGTCGACGTGGCCCGGGGGTGTCGATGATGTTGATCCGGTGGTCCTTCCAGAAGCAGGTGGTGGCGGCGGAGGTGATCGTGATCCCCCGCTCCTGCTCCTGCTCCATCCAGTCCATCGTGGCCGTGCCCTCGTGGACCTCGCCGAGCTTGTAGTTGACCCCCGTGTAGTAGAGGATCCGCTCGGTAGTCGTGGTCTTCCCGGCGTCGATGTGCGCCGCGATCCCGATGTTCCGGGTCCGCTCGAGGGGGGTGGTCCTGGGCACGTTCGTTTCCTGGGCCAGCCTACCAGCGGTAGTGGGCGAAGGCCTTGTTGGCCTCGGCCATCTTGTGGGTGTCTTCCTTCTTCTTGACCGCGCCGCCGCGCATGTTGGCGGCGTCGATGATCTCCATGGCCAGCTTCTGCACCATCGTGCGCTCCGGGCGCTTGCGGGCGAAGCCGATCAGCCAGCGCAGGGCGAGCGAGGTGCGGCGGGAGGCGTTCACCTCGACCGGCACCTGGTAGTTCGAGCCGCCCACGCGGCGGCTCTTGACCTCGAGGGTGGGCTTGACGTTGTCGACGGCCTTCTTGAAGAGCTTGAGCGGGTCGTCCTGCGTCTTCTGCTGCACGACCCCGAGGGCGTCGTACATGATCCCCTGCGAGGTGGCGCGCTTGCCCCCGTACATCATGGTGTTGATGAACTTGGTGACGAGCCCGCTGTTGTAGAGCGGGTCCGCCTGAACCTCACGACGCGCGATCAATCCACGACGCGGCATAATTCGATCCCTCTAAACGACAACAGACGGCGCCCTCCGGGGTTCACGGCGTCTGCCGTTCCCGGCCGGCGTCCGTCTGAGGCCCAACGACCGCCCCGCCTCGAGGATCCTGGCCCAACCCCTGCGCGAGGCGGGCCCGATTTCCCCGACCGTGTCTCTCCGGCGATCCCGCCGGAACGTCCCTTCTCGACTCCTCCCCCGGGCGCCCTTCCGGCCCCGGGACCGCTCACGACCCGGCGAAACCCCCTACGCCTTGGGCCGCTTCGCCCCGTACTTGCTCCGGCTCCGCTTGCGTCCTTGCACCCCCACCGCGTCGAGGGTCCCGCGCACGATGTGGTAGCGCACGCCCGGCAGGTCCTTCACGCGGCCGCCCCGGATGAGGACGATCGAGTGCTCCTGCAGGTTGTGGCCCACGCCGGGGATGTACGCCGTCACCTCGATGTGGTTCGTCAGCCGGACCCGCGCCACCTTGCGGAGCGCCGAGTTCGGCTTCTTGGGCGTCGAGGTGAAGACGCGGACGCACACCCCCCGCTTCTGCGGGGATCCCTGTAGCGCCGGGCTGTCGGTCTTCGAGCGCAGTCTGCTGCGACCGACCCGGACGAGCTGGTTGACCGTGGGCACTTTGCCTCCGAGCGAGAACCGAATCGCGGGGGAGGTCTGCCCGGAACGCCCAGGCACGCTTCCCCCCGCTTGGAACAACCTTTCGAGTTTACAGGAAACCGGCGGGGTGTCAAGACCCGCAGGGAACGAGGGAACGAGGGAACGAGCAACCCACGGACCTGAGGGGCGGGCAACGAACGAACGGACGGACGAACGGACGGACAGACGGACGGACGAACGAACGGATGCTTCGTGGGGGGCATCCCGCCCCCCACACCCCCGGTGCAGCTAGAAGCCCTGGCCCTTCGTCGTGGTCCGGACGCGGCAGAGCTTGTCGTTCGCCGTGAGGTAGAGGATCGAGCCGTCGTCCCCGAAGGCCAGGTTCGCGGTCGGGACGCCGGTCACGATCGTCCCCAGGTACTCGCCCTGCGGCGTCAGCACCAGGACGCCGCCGGGGCCCGTCGTGAAGACGTTGCCGTCGCGATCGACCTTCATGCCGTCGGGGGCGCCCGGGCCGTTCTTCCGCAGCGGCGTCGTGTCGAAGAAGACGCGGCCGTTCGAGACGGCGCCGTCCGGGGCCAGATCGTACGCCATCACGACGGGTCGGTCCCCGTCGGACTGGCCCACGTAGAGGGTCCGGCCGTCGGGCGACAGGCCGATGCCGTTCGGCGCCCGCAGGTCCTTCACCAGCACGCTCACGCGGCCGTCCGGGCCGAGGCGGTAGACGCCGTTCCAGCCGATCTCCCGGCCGGGGTCGTCGAAGGTCTTCGCGAGGCCGTAGGGTGGATCCGTGAAGTAGAGCGCTCCGTCCGCGGCGAGCACGAGGTCGTTGGGGCTGTTGAACCGCTTCCCCTCGAAGCGGTCCACCAGCGTGACGAACCGGCCGTTCTCGAGCCGCGAGATCCGCCGGTCACCGTGCTGGCACAGGATGAGCCGCCCCTGCGCGTCGAAGGTCAAGCCGTTCGCCCCCGGCTCGCGGCCGCCTCCTCCCTCGGGGCCGGTGTAGCCGCTCGGCTTCAGGAACGTCCCGAGCCCGTCCTTCTCGCTCCAGGCGTGCACGACGTTGCTCGGCACGTCCGAGAAGAGGAGCCGACCGCGAGCCCGGTCCCACACCGGCCCCTCGGACCAGCGGAACCCCTCGGCCAGCACCTCGATCACGGCGTCCCGCGGGACCAGCCGGTCGAGCCGCGGGTCGGGCCGCTCGATTCGGCCGATCGTCTTCCTGTCGCCGGCGGTCGCCGCGGTGGCCACCAGCACCAGCATGCCGGCGGCCAGTCGTCCCCTGTGCGCGGTGAGCATGCTCGTTGCCTCCTCGCTCACGGCCGGTATCCCCGGACCCGCTCGAAGTCGCCCAGCCGGGCCTCGAGAAGGTCCCGCTCCATGGCCAGCCCGGCCTCGAGCAGCGACCACTCGAGGTCCTCCACGCGGCCGAGCGGCCTCCCCGACGGCACGTCGTCTCCGTAGAACACGAGCCCCACTCCGTCCCGCAGGACCATGGGCACCACCAGCGCCTCCTTGGGCCGCTTTTCTCCGAGGAGGGTGAGCAGCCTCTCGTTCGCCGGCGTGGCGGGGATCGGCCCCCTCCAGGACTCCCGGCGCTCGACCGCTTCGGACACGACGGAGGGCTCGGCCAGCGGCACCCGCACGGCGCGGGCGAGGTCGTCCGGCTCCGAGTGGCCCTCGAGGCCCACCTGCCCGGCGCCCTGGGCCTCGTCTCCTCGGAGCACCAGGAGAATGCCACGGCTCACCACCGCGGAGGCCCGCCGCAGCAGCCCGACGGTCACCTCGCCGCGGAGGGAGGGAGCGAGCGGCGCGCTGGCGATGGCGAGCGCGGTCGAGGGCGGGGACGAGGCCGGGTCGCTCTCGTCCATGCGCGTCATCGCCTCGAGGAGGATCTGGTCGGTCGCCACTCCCGCCGCGACCACGAGCTCCTCGGCGTCCACCCCGATGTCGCCGGCCGAGGCCACCGGCGCGACCTCGAAGCGGAAGTAGCCGCTGCGCCACCGGCACAGCTCCTGAACCACGAGGCCCGTCTGCTGCCGGAGCGCGTCCTGCAGCTGGGCCTCGCTGATCGCCCCTGCCTCGACGAGGAGGTCGCCGAGCTTGCGTCCGTCGGCCGAGACGTGCTGGCGCTCCAGTGCTTCGGCCAGCGTCTCGGGCGTCACGAGCCCACGACACACCAGGATGCTGCCGCACGTCTCGCGGATCGAGCTGGACGCGGCGTACACGATCCGTCCCTGCCGCACGACGACCAGCCCGTTCGCGTTCCGCCGGCTGAGGGTGACCTTGCCGGTGCGGTTGTTGAGCGCGACGAAGTGCAGCAGCTCGGCGAGCTCGATCTCCTCGAGGCGGCCGGCGAGGCTCACGGCGCGTCGGGGCTCTCGGGGCCGAGGTCGACCGGCGCCCCCGGCTCTAGCCCTCGGATCCGCCTCACCGCCTCCTCGGCCTCGGGCCAGGCCCCGCGCCGCAGGGCCCGGGTGAGGGTGGGTAACGCGGCCCGGGCC
>CAVOPG010000009.1:0-61388 GCA_963697835.1 uncultured Acidobacteriota bacterium
CGCCCTGGCGCTCGGCCCAGGCGCTGATCGCCGCCCGCTGGGCCTCGGGGCCGAGGTCCTGCTCCTGGGTCGAAACCCGCAGGATGCGCACAGCCGCACTCTGGGGCTCCCCGGCTCTCTGGTTCGCTTCATAACTCCAATACGTCGCGCTTACGGAGCAGCGTCACCGACTAGGACAGCTGGCTGGAAGCCGCGCGAGTTTTGGACGGCGATGGCATGGCCGAGACGGCCACGGGCTTGACGGCAGGGGACGGCAGCGGCGCTCTCGCGGTGCATCTCGCCGAGGACGACCCCCTTGTCGTCTACAGGGCGCCTCAGGACGACGGAAGGGGCGGGGGAAGGCTAAGAGCGGCCCGCCGAGTCCACTGGCCCGTGGTGGCGTCATGGCGAGGCCCGGAGGAAACACCGCCCGTGGCGTGAAAAAGAAATGAGAAATTCAGAGTCGGAAATCCCGGTGATTTTCTCGATTTTCTTGAGCGATTTTCTGGGCGCCGAGAAAGCACAGCTAGACCAAAGGCCCTCGAGGACCGGTCCGGCCCCCGCTATGCAAGGGGTTCATCCTCTGACACCCTCGGAAAACCTCACGCTCTGGACGCTCTCCGGGCCGCCAGCATGCGCTTCCGCTCTGCCTTCAGGACCGCGTTGCACAGGCGTTTGTAGGTCTGCCAGCTATAGGGACGGCGGGCTCGGACGCCATGGAAGCCCCGACGGCGGACGGGCTCAATGATGAACCCGGCGGCGGGAGCCCACGAGGCGTAATCGGCCCATATCTCCGCCTGATCCCGTGCGACCCTCTCGGCGTGAGTTCGCCGCGCCTCCTCGGAGAAACGGCCGTGCTTCCACCTGGCCCGCCGACTCCGCTCGAGGCCCTCGGGTGTGCGCGGCCCCGTACTCGACCCGCCGTGCAACCGGCACCGTCGCTTGCCCCGGATCGCCGGGGCCCGGCAGGGCTTCCCGCTCCTCCTAGAGCGAGCGCCACACCTGGGGGCCGTCGATGGATCACCGGAAGGGTTGCCGTTGAGCAAGCGCCCTCGCCCGGCCTTCACGGCCTTACCCCGGCCCAAAAGCCTCCGCATCGCGGCCAGGCCCTTGCGCGCGGCTCGCCTGTCCTCTGCGCCCAGCGGCGCATCGTGGCCTGACGCTCCTCGAGCGTGGACGGCCGCATGGCCCGCTCCCGCCCGCGCCTCGAGCGCCTCCCGGGAATAGCGGCCGTGAATCCAGCGCGCGCGCCGGCTGCGCTCGAGGCCCGCGGCGGTCCTCGGCCCCGTGGACGCGCCCCCGTGAAGACGGCAACGGCGCCGCCCCCTCACGGGCCACGCCCGGCAGAAAACCCCCCTTTCGCGTGCGGGCGCCGCAGCGAGGGGATCGCATGGGGTTGATCCGCGCCGCCGCGTCGGAGCCGGGAATTCGTTGCATCAGCAGGGCGCCGAGAATCCGCTCGCGGGTGAGCGGCTCACCGTCGCTCATGGACGCGCTTTCCCGGGATCATCCCAAGGCCCGAAGATCTCGAGGACCGTCGCCTCCCTCCAGTCCAGCCCGGGATGGTCGAAGTCCAGGGGGAGTTGGGATGGGTTGTTCCCCCCTCCGGGGGAGGCCAGGGAACAAGGAACACCCCTAGGGACGGACTGTTCCGTTCCGTCCCCTCTTAGGGAGCGTTCCGACGTGTTCCGGAACACTTGTTCCGTCATGTCGGCCGCCTCTCGAGGAGCCCGATCCGGAAGACCCCGTCCGGGCCGGGGGTCCTGACGAAGTGCTTCCCGATCCCCCGAGTGACCGTCTGCTTGATGACGTCCGGCTTGGCGTCGAGTTCCTCGGCGAGTTCAGCGACGGTCAGGGAGCCCCCGCGAAGGGCTGCGGCGACCCGCTGCCGCCAGGGCATCCGCTCGGCGAGGTCCGGGCTCTGGGCCGGGGTCGCAGCGCCGGAACGTCGCCCTCGTCCTGGCTGAACGTGATTTCGTAGCCGATGGCGGGACGCAGGGGGCCGAGGTTCGCCTTCCGGTTGTAGAGGGCAATCGTCACCCTAGCCTCGTCGCTGTCCCCTTCGGCGCGCTTGACGTACCACGTCGCCCGGGCGCCGTTGTGCCAGAACGCGGAGCCAAAGGGTTTCTGGTCGGAGCCGTCCGCCTTGCTGATGTGGGCGACGTGTAGCGACCCGATCGTCCCCAGGGTACCGCAAGGCCTGGAAGTAGGCGCCTGCGGTTGCCGCATTCTCCGGGGCGTCGTGACACCCGAACGCGATGCTGTCGAGGATGAGGTAGTTTAGCCGCTCCGTCCGCACGTCGCGCCGGATGCGGTTGGCTTCGTAGATCAGCGGCGCTGAGCAGCGGTGATAGCGGACGGCCGGCATTTCCGGCCCGAACAGCCGCTCGAGCCGGTCGCGGTGGTCCTCGCCACTCAGCTCCCAATCGTAGATCACGCAGCGAGTCCCCATCTGCTCGAGGCGGCCAGCGAGATAGAGGGCCAGGTAGGACTTGGCTGCCCCTCCGTCGCCGAACACGATCATGGGATGCCGGGCCAGAAGCGGGAGCCCATCGACCACCCTCGTCTCGTCCGGCGAGGGCCGCGGGATGTCGCGGAGCATCACGAGCGGGGCGCCCTCGCGCTCAGCGGCAATCACGCGCTGGGCCAACTCCTCGAGGAGCCCAGTGAAGTCTAGATCGTCCACACGGGCGCGGGCCGTGAGGTACTTTCCGCGCTCCTGGCGTGCCCGCACGGAGGAGAGGTTGACGTCACCGGCCGACAAGATGCCGTCGAAGGTGAGGGCGCCTGGGAGGTGCAGCGGACGACAAGCTCGCCGACGAGGGCGCCGGATTCGCGGCGCAGGCGGTCGACGTCGAGGGTCACCGCCGCCTCAGGCACCCTGGAAGTCGATAGCGGCCGTCGTCGATCCGGGCGAAGCGCGCCTCTTCCACGATCGCGCGGCGCTCCTCGAGGTCGACGATCTTCGCGCGGAAGTCCTCGCTCTGGCGCTTGACGTCGGCGATTATCGCGTCCTCTTCCGCCGGGGTGATGGGGTCGCCTCGACGTGCGCGGCCCTTGATCTCCCCGATCGAGTCCGGGGCCGGGTAGCTCACGAGCGGGCCTCCTCGAGGTGATGGACCGCAGCGACGACGGCCGCCCGGTCGAGAGGTGCGAGGCCTCGGGCGTCCAGCGCGAACGACAGCCCGCGGGACCCCCGCTTCCGGATGTAGGCGACGAGCGCCTCGGCGATGGAGCGCACGGCCTGGTCGCTGAGCTCGCGGCCCGTGCTAGCGTTGTTGCTGGTCATGCGGTAGCTCGCACGGCCGCCCGCCTCTGCCGCTCTCGCGGCGCCCCGAGTCTTAGGGCGGCTCGGGGTCTGGGCGGGCGGCCCGCTCAGGCCGCGGCCTGGGGCGCGGGTCCCTTGCGCGCGGCTTCGATGCGCGCCGCGATCCACTCGCGGATCTCGCCTTCAATCCAGGCGACGCGCACCGGGCGGCCGTGCCGGTTGCGCGCCGAGGCGATGGGACGCGGGAATCGTCCCACGTCCATCAGGCGCCGGATCGTGCTTTCGGAGAGCCCCCCGACCATGCTGCGCAGCTCGCGGGGAGCCACGAGCCGGGGGCGCTCAAGGTGTCGGTATGCATTCGATCCTCCATACTTCACATGGAGGATCGCGTCTCCTAACAGGTCGCACCAGCGAGAAAGAAACGGATCCGCGAGACTTTCTCGGGAACCTTGTCTAGGGACGGCCCTTCCGCGATCTTCGCCTTCGCATCTTCGGTGACGCGTCCTTCAGCCCCGCCGCCTCGATCAGCTCCTCAAGAGCTTCCCCTCTCACGCCGATGTTGCGCAGCGCAGCCCGGGTGCGACTCTGCCATACCGCCACGGGCCTGCCGCCCTTCACCCAGCCAAGACGTTTGGGGCTTCCGGCGAGCAATTCGCGCACGATCGCCGCTCGCCCGTCGTAGGCTCTCGGATCCGGAGGGCTGTTCGACCAAGCCTCGTGGAGGAAACGTCGAAACTCACGCTCTACGCCTTCGAAGGCAAGAAGCAACAGTCCCGGGTCGGCAGTGCTTTCGGCCAATACCACGCGCAGCGAAAGTAGTGCTCTGGAGGCACGAAGCATCGCGGCATCGCGCTTTCGGCACCACTTCGAAGGCAACATGGCGCGTCGCAGGGCCCGCCCGTTGACCCCGCCGAAGATCGCACTGTACACGGCGGCATGATCCTCGATTCTGGCGACTCTAGCCCCGTTCGGGTCATTGAGACGGCGGACGGCCCGCTCGCCAGTCAGTGCCGGTAGCGCGTTGATTCGCTCCATGACGTGTTCAAAACGCTCACGGCCCAGCGCTAGGCGGCAGTCTTCCATGCTCTCTTTCAGATTGGCCTCAGCGCTGATCTTCCGGTGTGCCGCCTGGAACGAAGTCGGGCGACTCACCGCGTATCCGCCTTCGCCTCGCCGGCGACGATCCGGTCCACCTCCGCAGCCCACCGCGTGAGGGCCTCGCGCGCTTCCTCTAATGGCTTGCCGGCCAGGTCCGGGACGTAGGTCGCCTCGTCCTTCGATCGGTAGTGGGCGAGGATCACGCGATCCACGAGCCACGGGATCACGCCAAGCCGATTGACGAGCGCGTGCGCGACCGTCCGCCTCACGTCGTGGACGCGCACGTCCATCGGCAGGAGCGCGGGTCGCGGCTTCGCCCTCTTGTCCGTCGACGCGGGTTGCCCATTCGAGCGCAGTCCCTTCAGGCGATATAGCACAGGCTTCAGCGAGTCGGCGTGAGGCCTCGCGCCCGTCCTCGTCGCGAAGATCCACTCGGACCGCGCGCCCTCGGCGAGCTGCGCCTCCCTGTGGGCCTTGAGCAAGGCTACGGCCTGCGGGCTGAGTGCCACGAGCACGCTCCGCCCCCGGGCGTCGCCCTCCTTCACGGCCTCCGCCGGAATCTTCATGACGCCCGCGGAGAGGTCGCACCATTCCCACTTGGCGGCGAGCACCTCGTCCCGCCGGCATGCCGTGAGCGCCAGCAGGCGGACGGCCGGGCCCAGGCGCGTCGCGTCGAAGCCGCGGATGAGGGCGCGCAGCTCGTCGTCCGTCAGCACACGGCGCCGCGGCCGTTCCTTGTGCTTCCGGATGTCGGCGACCGGGTCCTATTCGAGGAGCTCGCGCTTGAGGGCCCACGCGACGAACGCCCGCACGACCGCGAGCCGATGATTCCGCGCGGGGAGGGCGGCGCCCTTCACGAAGCGCCGGCAGTCCTCCTCGCTCGAGGGCCAGGACCCGAACGTCCTTGAGCTCGCGGCCGAGGGCGCGGACGTGCGGCAGGAAGCTACGGGAGGTCCCGCCAGTGTCGCCGCCCTTCCATGCCCGCGGCTTCGCGAGGCCGAGGCCGGAGGCAGGTCCGTTGTCCGGGTCCTTGAGCCAGGACGCCACCGCCGCGGCGACCGTCTCGCCGAGCTTGCGCTTCGCCTCCGCCTCGAGGGCCTTCTCCCGCTCGGCCTGCGGGTCGTGCTTGCGGAGGGCCTCCCGGCAGTCCTCGCGGGCCTCCGCGAGCGTGAGGCCCGGATACTTGCCGATCACGTAGCGGCGCTCGCGCCTGTATCGCCGGCCGCTCTCCTCGACGTCGGCCGTGTAGCGCGCGACCCAGGTCTTGCGCCCGCTCACTTCGACGCGCAAGACGAGCCCGGGCCGCTTCGTGTCGCGCCATTCGACGGGTCCGCCCTCCGGCCTCACGGCCTTGACCCATGCGGGCGCCATCGTGAGTTTCCGAACCTTCCGTTGCGTCGTCACGAGTGCTTCTGCTCGTAGCCGTCGAGGGTCGGATCCCACGGCACGTCGGGAAACATCGACGCGAAACGATTGGCCACACGCCTTTCGGCAGCCGCGCTCTCCACCTCGCCGTGAACGCCTGCGACTCCCGGAGCGAGGTCCGCCGCCCGTACTCGCTTCCCAGGAAGAACGCCGCCACAACGAAAGCGATCCACCCGAACGACGGGACCAAGAGACCGAACAGTGCCAAGGCGAGGTACAGCGTTCCCATCTTCACCTCGTGCAGGACTCTCATCTTCACGTCGCACCTCCGCCAGAGTTCGGCCGACGCTCCGGGTCGCTGGCGGGCTCTACAGCGACGCTACAGCGACGCCGTCACGTGACGAAGCATGATACCACTTGGCGGGATATGGCGGGGTCTGTAGAAGGTCGGATCCACGTAAGTCACTGACCTACCAGGACGAGCGCCCAGTCGAGTGGCGGGCTATGGTGGGCTATGGGTAGTACGCCCGATAGGGCTCGAACCTATAACCTTCGGCTCCGGAGGCCGACGCTCTATCCAGTTGAGCTACGGGCGCATCGTCGTCGCGGCGGGCCGAGCGGGCCGCCTCGAACGAGGTTTCAGTCTAGCACGGCTTCGGGGGTCCGTCCGCCGTGACTCTACTCGTAGCGCAGCGCGGTCATGGGGTCCACCCGGGCCGCTCGCGCGGCGGGGATGAGCCCGGCGAGGAGTGCCGTGGCCAGGAGCGCCACCGTGGCCACGCCGAAGGTCAGCGGGTCGCGGGCGGTGAGGCCGAAGAGCTGCGACTCGACGAGGCGGCCCAGGCCGTAGCCGCCCGGAAGGCCGATCGCCACTCCGAGCACGGCGAGAACCGCCACCTCGCGCAGCACGAGGAGGAGCACCGCGCGCTGGTCCGCCCCGAGGGCCACGCGGAGCCCGATCTCGCGGGTGCGCATGGTCACCGCGTAGCTCATGACGCCGTAGAGGCCGATCGCGGCGAGCGCGGTGGCGAGGAGGCCGAACGCCGCGGAGAGCGACGCCACCATCCTCTCCACGAAGAGCGACTCGCCGATCTGCACCGTCATCGTCTTCATGTCGGTGACGGGGAGACCCGCGTCGACGCGCCGCACCGCTGCCCGCAGCCGCGACCCGACGCCGTCGAGATCGACGGTCGAGCGCACGTAGAAGGTGAGCCCCCCCACGCTCTCTTCCTGCGTGTAGGGCACGTAGACGAAGCGGCGCGTGTCCTCGCGCAGGTTGGCGGCCTTGCCGTCGCGGACCACGCCGACGATCTCGATGTCGTAGCCGTTCTCACGGCGGCCGAGGCCGAAGCGCCGGCCGATCGGATTCTCGTTCTTGAAGAAGTAACGGGCGAAGACCTCGTTGACGACCGCCACCTTCGGCGCTCCCACGAGGTCGGTCGGCCCGAGGTCCCGGCCCGCCACGAGCGGGATGCCCAGGGTGGCGAAAAAGCCGGGGGCCACGGAGTTGAAGTTGGGGTTCAGGTTCTCCCCTTCTTTCGACTCGTAGCCCTCCACCCGCACCGTGCTCGACGAGTTGCTGTCGGTCAGGAGCACCACCTCCGCGGCCGACACCGAGGCGACCCCCGGCTCCGCCGCGATCTCCTCCTGGATGCGTCGCAGGATGTCCACGCGGTGATTGTAGTCGTAGCCGTTGAGGGCGGGATCCACCGAGAACGCGAGGAGCCGGTCCGCCCGGAAGCCGGGATCGAGGGCCCGGAGATTCTTCAGGCTCCTCGTGAAGAGCCCGGCCCCGATCAGGAGCAGCAGGGACAGGGCGACCTGCGCGACCACGAGCCCCTTGCGGAGGCGGAAGTGTCCGCCGCCTCCGACCACCGCGGTCGCCTCGCTCTTGAGGGCCGGCGTGAGATCGGACCGGCTGGCCTTGATCGCCGGCACCAGGCCGAAGACGACGCCGGTGAGCACGGACAGGGTGAGGGTGAAGAGACCCACGCGCATGTCCGGGGCCGCGGTGAGCGTCCGAGCGGCCTCCTCGAACGGGAGGGCCCGGATGAGGGCCTCCCCCACCCAATAGGCGAGAAGGAGCCCCACGATGCCGCCCGCCACCGAGAGCGCCACGCTCTCGACGAGGCACTGGCGGACGAGCCGGAAGCGGCTCGCGCCGAGGGCTATGCGCACCGCGATCTCCTTGTGGCGCGAGGATGCGCGGGTGAGGAGGAGGCTCGCCACGTTGGCGCAGGCGATCAGGAGGACGAGGCCGACCATGCCCATGAGCACGACGAGCGGGGTGCCGGACTGGTCGCGCAGGCCGGAGGTGCCGCGCCCGCCGGGCAGCAGCTCGAGCGACTTCTCGCGAAAGAGCCGCTTCTGGCGCTCCGAGGGTGCCTGGAGGTGCTGCAGGTCCTCCTCGATGAGCTGCCGGTAGACGACGTTGGCCCCCGCGCGGCCTTCCTCGACCGAGACACCGTCCTTCAGGCGGGCCACGCACGTCAGCCATCGCGAGCGCCAGTCGCCGAGCCTCTTTCCCCACGTCGGCTGCACCTCCTGCTGCATCGAGAGGGGCACGTACACGTCGATGGAGGCGCCCACCTCGACGCCGTCGAAGCCGGGAGGAGCCACGCCGACGACGGTCATCGGGTGGTTGTTGACGGAGAGCGTCCGGCCGACGACACCCGGGTCACCCCCGAAGCGACGCTGGAAGTAGCCGTGCCCCAGCACGATCACCGGGTGGCCCGATGGGACACGGTCGTCGTCGGGCGTGAAGAGGCGGCCGAGGGCGGGACGCAGGCCCAGGACCTGGAAGAACGTCCCTGAGACCATGTCGCCGGAGACGTTGTCGGTCTCGCCGCTCACGGACAGGTGGATGGGTGTGCGGTAGTGCGCGAGGACGCCGGAGAAGACCGGCGTGCGGTCGCGGAGGCC
Organism: uncultured Acidobacteriota bacterium; assembly: GCA_963697835.1. GTDB lineage: Bacteria > Acidobacteriota > Vicinamibacteria > Fen-336 > Fen-336 > DATBSL01. Next base: position 8,633 of record CAVOPG010000009.1, read on the forward strand.
TTCGTACATCGGCTGCGAGACCGGGTCCACGGTGTCGCTTTGACTGCTCGACCAGCCCGAGAAGGATCCGGGGGCGTGCAGCACGACGAGACGGTACGGCCGCTCGACCGGCAGGAGGCGGAGCATGACCTGGTCCAGCAGGGTGAAGATGGCGGTGTTGGCGCCGCTGCCCAGGGCGAGGGTCAGGACGACGATTCCTGCGAACACGGGGCTCTTCGCGAAGACGCGCAGCGCCAGCTTCAGGTCGACCCAGAGTCCGCTCATCTCGAGGCCCTCGTTCCTAGCACCGCAGGGGGTACTCTGGTCACCGCCAAGCTAGACGCGTGCCAACGTGGCCGGTGGCCCGTTTCCTTCCGAAGCTCAGCGACTTGCAGGCCTTTCGCCCTCCAGCCGGGCGTCCGGAGGCGAACGCTGCCGTCCCGCGATCGGGACGGCGGCCGGTGTATAGTCGCGGTCGCAACCGGTCTCATAAGGGGGACGCACAATGAAACGAGCTCCTGCCGCCGCCGTCATCGCCACCCTCGCCGCCCTGGCTCTCGCCGCCACCGCCCAGGCGCAGACCTGGACGGAGCCGAAGAGCGGAATCGCCTTCGCCGTGAAGAAGGACGACATGACGCTGCTCGGCGGCGGGCTGCGCGTGAAGAAGATGCTCTTCACGTTCAAGGCCTACGCCATCGGCTTCTACGTGAGCGACGCCGCGGTCGCGGGGCCGCTCGCCGCGTTCAAGGGCAAGACGACCTCGCCCGAGTTCTACAAGGCTCTGCAGACCGGCGACTTCAAGAAGGAGGTCGTCCTGAAGTTCATGCGCAACCTGAGCCAGAGCCGCATCCAGGAGGGCATGCGCGAATCGCTCGCCGGCGCCGAGCCGAAGGTCCTGGACCAGTTCATCTCCTACTTCCCGGAGGTGAAGGAGGGACAGGAGTGCGTGCTGCGCTGGGTCCCGGGGGGGACGGTCGAGGCCGTGATGGCCGGCCAGGCCAAGCCGCCGATCGCCAGCCCGGCCTTCGCGGAACGGCTCTTCGGCCTCTACGTCGGGCCCACTCCCATCCAGGACGACATCAAGGCCGGCGTCGTGGCGCGGGCGGGCGAGGTGATCAAGTAGCGACGTGTCATTCCGAGGGGCTTCCGTCTGCCCCGTCCCGAGGAATCCGCCGAGATTGCGGACCCCTCGTCGCATTTCATGACCGGGCTCCTCGGGGTGACATGGGGTGACAGCGCCTACGGCCTGAACTTGTCGCAGGGGGCGAGCCCCCAGCGGTGGAGGAGGAAGCGCGCCGCCGTCCAGAGCGTGCCGAGGCCGTAGACGACGCCCTGCCGGAACCCGACCGAGGACGCATCCTCGAAGTAGCGGCTCGCCACCGGGACCTCGACGACAGGCAGGCCGAAGTGGACCGCCTGGAAGATGACCTCGGTGTCGAAGACGAACCCGTTCGAGTTGCGCAGGAAGGGCACCGTCTCGAGGAAGCGCCGGCTGTAGGCGCGATAGCCGGTGTGGCACTCGGCGAACCGCCGGCCCATCGCCAGGTTCTCGGCCGTGGTCAAGAAGCGGTTGGCGACCCGCTTCCAGAGCGGCATGCCGCCCCGCTTCGCCGCCCCCGGAACGAGCATGCGCGAGCCGAGGACCATGTCGGCCCGACCCTCGCGGATGGGCCGGATCATCTCGGGGATGATCGCCGGGTCGTACTGCCCGTCCGGGTGAAGCATCACGACGATCCCGGCTCCGTCGCGGAGCGCCTCCATGTAGCAGGTCTTCTGGTTGCCGCCGTAGCCGACGTTGTGGGGGTGGCGAATCGCCTTCAGGTTCAGGGCCCGCGCCCGCTCCACGGTGTCGTCGCGGCTGTGGTCGTCCACCACTACGATCTCGTCGCAGTAGCCCGCGGGGATGGCGCGGATGGTCTCCTCGATCGTGCGGGCCGCGTTGTAGGCGGGCATCACGATCACGGTCTTGTCCGCCCGGGTGGGCGCGCCGGGAACGCTCTCGGCCGTCGCCGGCTCCGCCATGATCGCGGCCATTCTATCGCAGGCTCCCCCGCCCCTGCCGTGTGCTAGTCTCGCCCGGGATGCTGCTCGACGCCCTCTTCTCGCGGCGCCTCGTCTTCCTGACCGGCAAGGGCGGAGTGGGCAAGAGTGTCGTGGGCTCCGCGATGGCCCTCGCGGCGCGGGAGCGCGGCAAGCGGGTGCTCCTCGTCGAGGTGGCGGCCCCGGTCGAGGCGGCGCACCTCCTGGGTGGCGCTCCTTCGGGCGGCCGCGAGACCGAGGTCGGCCCCGGCCTCTTCACCCTGAACCTCGACCCGGCGGCGGTGATGGACGAGTACGTGCGGCACGTGGTCAAGCTGGAGATGTTCAGCCGCCGCATCCTCGAGAGCCCGATCTACCGCCGCTTCTTCGCCGCCGCCCCCGGCCTCAAGGAGCTCATGGTCCTCGGGAAGATCATGATGCTCGAAGCGGCCCACGCCCGCTTTTCCCAGAAGCCGCTCTGGGACCTCATCGTCGTGGACGCCCCCGCCACCGGCCACGGCCTCGCGTTCCTCAAGGTCCCCCTCGCCGCCTCCGCCGCGATTCCCGTCGGCCCGGTCGGCCACAACGCCCGCCGGATCCTCGCCCTGCTCCGCGACCCGCGTCGCACGGCCCTCGTCGTCGTCGCCGTGCCGGAGGAGATGGCGTTCGTGGAGGCAGTTCAGTTCCACCGTCTCGCGACCGAGGAGCTGAAGATGGAGCCGGCCGCCGTCGTCCTGAACGCCTGCCACGAGCGCCGCTTCACCGACGACGACGAGGCCGAGGTCCTGCGCCTCACGACCGAGGGCGCGGAGGGCGACGTCCTACCCGACGTGCCCCTGCCCGCGGCGCTGCGCGCGGCCCGGCGGCAGATCCGCCGGAGAAAGCTCACCCGCTTCTACCAGACCCGCCTGCGGCGGGCCGTGGACGTGCCCCTCGTGTCGCTGCCCTTCCTCTTCCGCGAGTCGCTCGGGACGGCCGACATCCGCCTCCTCTCCGCGAAGCTCGAGGCCGCGTGATGGCGCCTCGCCTCTCCCCCCACGCCACGCTGGAGCGCGCCCTCGCCGGCCGGCGCATCCTGGTGGCCTGCGGCTCCGGCGGGGTCGGCAAGACGACGACGGCGGCGGCGCTGGCCCTGCGCGCGGCGAGGTCCGGCCGCCGCGTCCTCGTCTGCACGATCGACCCCTCGCGGCGCCTCGCCACGAGCCTCGGCCTCAACCAGCTCTCGGGGCGACCGCGCGCGATCGACCTCTCCCGCCTCGCTCCCCCGCCCGCCCGTGGCGGGGCGCTCTGGGCCATGGTGCTCGACGTGAAGAGCACCTTCGACGCCCTCGTCGCGCGCTACACGCCGGACGCCGCGGCGCGCGAGCGCATCCTCGGCAACCGCTTCTACCGGCACGTCTCCGCCGCGCTCGCCGGCAGCCACGAGTACATGGCGATGGAGAAGCTCCTGGAGCTGAGCGGGGACGAGCGTTGGGACCTCGTGGTGCTCGACACCCCGCCCACCCGCCACGCCCTCGACTTCCTGGAGGCCCCCGAACGGCTGATGGAGTTCCTCGACACGAGCGTCCTCCGCTGGTTCCTGCGCCCCTACTTCGTCGCGGGCCGGCTCACCCTGAAGGTGGCGACCCGCACGGGCGCCGTCGCCCTCCGGATGGCCGACCGCTTCCTCGGACTGAGCTTCCTCCAGGACCTCTCCGAGTTCTTTCTCGCGTTCGAGAGCATGTACGATGGCTTCAAGGAGCGCGCGACGAGGGTGCACGCGATCCTGCGGGACCCGTCGTCGGGCTTCGTCATGGTGGCGGCCCCTTCGCCGCCGGCTCTCGAGGAGGCCCTCTACTTCCATCGGAGGCTCACCGAGAAGGGAATGCCCTTCGTCGCGTTCGTGGTGAACCGCGTGCACACCGACCCCGCCCGCGAGATCCGCTCGCGCCGCCGGGGGCGGGCCGAGGTGTCGCCGGCGCTGGCCGCGCGCCTCGCGGAGACCCTCCGGGAGCAGCAGGTCCTCGCCCGGGCCGAGCGCCGGGCGCTGGCACGCCTCGAGGTGGACACGCGCGAGCGGGCCATCCTGGTGCCCGAGCTCGAGCAGGACGTCCACGACCTGCGCGGCCTCCTGGAGTTCGGCGGGCTCCTCTTCTACGGCCTGGCCACGCGGCCGCGGACCGCGGCGGTGGCGCGGTGAGCCCGCGGATCGTTCTCTACTCGGGCAAGGGCGGGGTGGGCAAGACGAGCCTCTCCGGCGCCACCGCCATCCGCGCGGCGAAGCTCGGGCACCGCACGCTCGTGGTCTCCACCGACTCCGCCCACAGCCTCGCCGACGCCCTCGACCGGAAGGTAGGCCCCGAGCCGACCCCGATCCTGGAAGGCCTCGATGCGGTCGAGGTCGACGTCAACCAGGAGCTGGCCAGCCACTGGGGCACCATCCACGAGTTCCTCAGCCGATTCATGACCTTCCGCGGGGTGGACGAGACGGTGGCCGAGGAGATCGCCATCCTGCCGGGGATGGAGGAGCTCTTCAGCCTGGTGCGCGTCAAGGCGTGGTCGGAGAGCCGCCGCTGGGACTTCATCGTCATCGACTGCGCCCCCACCGGCGACACCGTGCGGATGCTGGCCGTGCCCGAGGTGCTGAGCTTCTACTTCTCCCGCATCTTCCCGCTCCAGCGCACGGTGGTGCGCACGGTGCGCCCGGTGGCGCAGCGCATGACCGACATGCCGATCCCCTCGGACGACGTCTTCGCCGCCGTCAAGCGCGTGTACGACCAGATGGAGGGCATGGGCCCCCTGCTGCAGGACCCGAAGCGCAGCTCCATCCGGATCGTCCTGAACCCGGAGCGCATGGTCATCAACGAGTCGCAGCGGCTCTACACCTACCTGAGTCTCTTCGGCTTCCCGGTGGACGCGGTGATCGCGAACCGGGTGCTGCCGGAGGAGGCCCGGTCGAAGTACTTCGACCGCTGGTTCGGCATCCAGGCCGGCCACCTCGCCACCGCCCGCGCCAACTTCGACCCGCTGCCCTTCTTCGAGGCGCCGCTCTTCGATCGCGAGATGGTCGGCCCGGAGATGCTGGACGAGTTCGGCCGGCGGGTCTTCGGGAAGTCCGATCCCGCGGCCGTGCTCCACCGCGACAAGCCCATGGAGGTGAAGAAGGAGGGACGGACGTACGCCCTCTACCTGCGCCTCCCGTTCGCCGAGAAGGACCGCATCCAGGTGTACGCGCGGGGCGACGAGCTCGTCGTGCAGGTGGACAACCAGCGCCGTACGATCGTGCTGCCCCGCACCCTGGCCGGCCGGCCCGTGGCGAGCGCCGGGTTCTCCGAGCAGCGGCTGCGGGTCGTGTTCGGGAGCAAGGAGGCGTCGTGAGCCGGGAGAAGCGGACACCGGACGAGCCGAAGAAGCCCTGCTGCATGGTGTCGGAGATCCTCGAGGAGGCCGGGATCGACCGCGCGCGGGCGCGCCAGATCCGCCGCCAGGTGCTGGAGGGGATCGTCCTGCTCTGCCAGTGGCAGCTCCAGCGGATGGACGAGGACCGGCCCGCCGCCGACCGCCGGCGAGGCCGCAAGGTCGAGGTGGAGTGACGCTGCTAGGATGAGGGACATGGCGACCCTGCTGCCCGACCTGCGAAGCGCCGTCCTTCCCGCTCTGGCCCTCGCCGCCCTGGCCCTCTCGCCCGCCCGGATCGCCTCGGCCGCGGAGATCAGCGCCTTCGCGACGGGCGGCAAGCCGGGCGAGGTGTGGAAGACCGGCTTCGGCGGCATCTTCGCGATCACGCTCTTCAACATCGTGAACGGGGAGATCGAGGGCGCTTACCAGGGCAGCGAGCTCGCGGGCACGAGCCTCTCCACCATCGCGGCCAAGGCCTACATCGGCCCCCCGATCGGCCGCCTCGTCCCCTACGCGGGCCTCGGAGCAGGAGCCTACCTCGAGTCGCTTCCCGCGGACGACGACCGGGGCACGACCGGCCTCCTCTTCGTCGGTGTCAAGCTCAAGTTCCCGTTCGGCCTGGTGCTGCGGGCGGAGTACCAGTGGGTCGACATGCCCGATCTCGCGCCGGTGCAGCTCGACCACCGCTACTTCTTCGCCGCCGGCCTCTCCTTCTGACGGGCCCGCCGCCCCGGCGGGCGGTGTTACACTCTCCCGGCGACCATGGTCTTCCTGAACTACACGGCAATGCAGATGACGGCCAAGATCGTGTACTACGGTCCGGGTCTGTGCGGGAAGACCACGAACCTCCGCTGGATCCACGCGAAGACCGCGCCACGCTCCCGCGGCGAGATGGTGAGCCTGGAGACGGAGGCCGATCGGACCCTGTTCTTCGACCTCCTCCCCCTCGACGTGGGGGTCATCAGCGGGCTCAAGGTCCGCCTGCAGCTCTACACCGTGCCCGGGCAGGTCTTCTACAACGCCACCCGACGGCTGGTCCTGAAGGGCGTGGACGGGGTCGTCTTCGTGGCCGACAGCCAGGCCCCGGCGGCGGAGCCGAACGAGGAGTCGCTCTCGAACCTGAGGCAGAACCTCGAGGAGCTGGGCGTCGAACTGCGCTCGCTGCCTATGGTGTTCCAGTACAACAAGCGGGACCTCCGGAACATCCTCCCGGTCGACAAGCTGCAGCAGGCCTTGAACCCCGTCGGAGCGCCGTCCTTCGAGGCGGCGGCCATCCACGGGGTCGGAGTCTTCGAGACGCTGAAGGAGATCTCCCGGCTCTCGCTCGATTCGATCCGCGCGAAGATCGCCGAGGAGAGGCGCACCGGAGTGGCGGGCGTCGCCAAGCCGGCGCCGCCGGCCGCCGCCCCGACGCCCGTCGCCTCTCCCCCGCGGCCCGCCACCGTCTCCGCCCCCCCCGCCACCGACCCCGCCCTCATGGAGCCGCTCGCGGTCGAGTTCGCCGAGGAGGACACCGACAAGCTGAGGGTGCGCCCCGTGCGCACGCGGGGCTCGCTCGACATCGGCAAGGAGCTCGAGAAGCTCCGCACCATCACCGCCGAGAGCAAGATGAAGGCGCCCACCGCGGTCAAGGACCGCGACGTGGACAGGCTCTTCCGCGACCTCGTGGCGCCCGGCGGGGTTGAAGACCAGGAGATCGCGAGGAGAGCTTCTCTCGAGGTCCCGGAGCACCTCCTGAGGGGCCTCACCGACCTTCGCATCCACCTCGGCTTCGACCGCGACGGCCGCGAGGAGATCCTCCGCGACGCCGTCCGCGTCACCCTCGTCCGCACGCGCCGCCTCAACCGGCTGCGCCTCCAGCTGCACCTGGAGCTGAAGGGCAAGGAGTAGCTGTCACCCCGTCCGGGAGAAGAGATCGTCCATCTTGGCGTCGATCGCGTCCCAGGAGTACTCACGGTCGACGTACTCCCGGCCCTGCCGGCCGAGCGCTTCCGCGAGGCCGGGCTCCCCGAGCAGCAGGCGCAGGCCCTCGGCGAACTCCGCGTAGCCCTGGTAGAAGAGGCCGCCGTTCGAGCGCACGCACTGGCCCCGGAGCACCTTGCACCGGGCGTTCGCGAGCACCGGCACGCCCAGCTTCCAGGCCTCGAGCGTGATGACGGACAGGCTCTCGTAGGGGGATGGATTCACGAGCAGCCGGCACTGCCGGAGCGCCGCGACCTTCTCCTCCTCGCTGACGAAGCCGACGTGGCGGACGCGCGGGTGGTCGGGGATGGGCACGACCGCCTTTCCCGCGAGCACGAGATCGACGTCGGCTCCCGTCTCCTCGAGGAACTTGCGGAAGTAGGCGAAGAGCGTGACGGCGCCCTTGTTCCGGTCGATGCGCCCGACGTAGAGGAGGAACGGCCGAGTGAGCCCGTGCTTCGCGCGAAAGTCGAGCGCGGGGTCGGCCTCCGGCAGGTCGAGCCCGCTGCCGATGACGACGCTCGGCACCTCCCGGTTGCCGCTGGCGTCCTCCACGAGCGCCTGCTCCTCGGGAGTCAGATACGCGATCCCGCGCGGGACGTGGAAGAACGCCTTGAAGATCCCGAGGTTGACCGCGGCGTCCTCCTCGGCCGTGGGCACGAGGATCGCCCGGTCCCGGACGGCCGGCAGCCCGTGGTAGCTCTGATAGTAGCGATAGCAGTAGAACAGGAAGCGGTCGAACCGGGAGCGCGCCGCGGCCACTGTCCTCACGAGCTCGGGCGAGAAGGGCCCGTTCTCGCGCACCCAGGCCTCCTCTTCCTCGCGCGTGTGCGGCTCGTGGAAGCAGACGTTCGAGAGCGAAGCGAAGACGCGCGCGTTGCGCGGGCGGCGCACGGTCGAGCGGTGCACGGGGATGCCGTTCACCACCTCGGTGCCCTTCGGGTAGTGGTTCTTCCACTCGAGGTAGTCGAGGGCCCGCGTGGCGAACACCTCGACCTGGTGTCGCCGGGCCAGCCGCTCGGCCAGCCAGCGGCAGTGGAGCTCCGCCCCGCCGTTCACCTCCAGCCCGTAGCGCTGGATGACGAAGGCGAGTCTCACCGCGCGGCGCCCACCCGGCCGAGCAGCCGCTCGTACTTCTCCATCACGCGGTCCCAGGCGTAGTTCGCCTCGAAATAGTCGCGGCCCTGCCGGCCGAGGCGGTCGGCGAGACCCGGCTCGGACACGAGGAGGTCCATCGCCGCCGCGAACTCCTCGTAGCGCCGGTAGTAGAGCCCGCCGTCGGCCCGCAGCACCTGGCCGCGCAGCACCTCGCAGTCGCCGTTCACCAGCACGGGCCGGCCCATCATCCACGCCTCGAGCACGACCATCGACAGGCTCTCGTGGCGGGACGGCATGACGAGGGCCCGGGCGCGCGCGATCGCGGCGAGCTTCTCGCCGTCCGGCACGACCCCCATGAGCCGCACGTGCGCGTTCTCGGAGAAGCTCATCGTGCTGCGGCCGAAGAGGGCGAGGGTGGCGGTCGCCCGCGTCTCCCGCTGCCAGCGCAGGAAGTGGTCGATCATGACCGCGCAGCCCTTCTCGGGCTCGATCCGGCCCACGTAGACGAGGTAGTCGCCGAGGAGGTCCAGCCGGGGGCCCACCTCGTCCACGGGCACGAACGCCGGACGATCGATGCCGGTTCCCACCACCTCGCCGGGCAGGGCCTCGTTGCCGGTGACGCGCTCGATGAGCTCCTTCTCCTCCGGGGTGTTGAACGCGATCGCCGCGGGCAGCCGGAAGAACTCGCGGAAGAGGCGCAGGTAGATCACCCGGTCGTGCTCGGCGGTCGGGACGAGGAGGCTCTTGTGGGGCGCCACCTGCATCCCGAAGTACGTCGTCCAGTAGCGGTAGGAGAAGAAGACGATCGCGTCGTGGTCCTTCTCGTGGCGCCGGAGGTGCTCGACGAGGGCGGGAGAGACCGGGCCGTGCTCCTCCAGCCACTGGCGCTCCTCCTCGTCGGTGTGATCGAAGAAGCAGACCTTGTTGGCCACGGGGTCGAAGCGCTCGATCCGCCGCTCGCGGACGACCGGGAAGCGGCGCACGGTGACCCCGTTCACCTCCGAGACGCCGGGCGGCAGGACGTTCTGCCAGCCGAGGTAGTCGATCGCGGTGGTGGTGAGCACCTCGACCTGGTGACGCGCGGCCACGTGCTCCGCGATCCACCGGCAGTGCAGCTCGGCCCCGCCCACGACCTCCGTCCCGTAACGCTGGACGACGAAGGCGACCCTCACCCTCGCCCGCCCCCCTTCGCCTCCCGCTCGGCGAGGAGCGCGTCCAGGCGGTTGCGGAGCGCCGCGTGCTCGACCTGCAGGCGCACGAGCTCCCGCACGAGGTTCGTGCCGAGATAGTGGAGGTAGAGGTTGATCTGCGCCTGGCGGCTCAGGGGCTGGTCGGTGTAGAGCCGCACCCAGGGCCGCACGAGCCTCTTGAGCAGCACGACGAGGCGCGCGCCAGGGCCCCGCCGGTGGGTCTCGACGCGATAGTCGGTGGAGATGTTCCAGTTGTGGTTCGGCGCCATGAGACGCGCGAGCAGCGCCGGGTCGATGCCCGCGTCGTCGGCGAAGGCCTGGAGCTTGAGCGCGGTGAGCTCCTCGATCTCCTCGTCCGTGTAGAGCCCGAGGTCACGCCGGCCGCGGATCTTCTCGCGGATCCTCGACATGACCTCGGCCACGTCCACCCGGCCGTCCGCCGTCGTCCACTCGTCCATCGCGACCCCCCGGGACCGCCCAAAAAGACGAGGAGGGAGACGGCCGCGCCGCCTCCCTCCGTTCCCGTCCGGTTCGGGAAGAGCCCCTAGCGCTTCTTCGCCGCCCGGACACCCGCCGCCGAGGGAGGGAGAGGCGCCAGCGCCACCGCATCGACGACGCCCTCGGGCGAGCCCGCCTGCTCGGCGTCCGCCACGTAGAGGTGGTAGACGTTCAGGCCCAGCTCGCGGTCGTCGTTGTTGAGCGGCGGGCTGAGGTTCTTGGGAACGAACGACTGGTTCATCGAAAGCCGGAGGTCCACCCACTCGTCGGTGCCCAGGTCGGCGGCCTTCACCCGGATCTTCTTCAGAAAGACCTGCGGCCCGTCGATGGGGAAGCGCAGGCCGACGTTCTTCCCCACCGCGACCGTCACCTCCGGGGTCGCCGTGAAGCACTTCACGCAGGTGTCGCCCTGGAGGTAGACGATCGCGTCCTTCTTCGGGTTCTTGAAGGACACGAGCGCTTCCTTCTTCGTCCAGGTCCGCTCGACGCTGGGGTTCTCGATCTGCGTTTCCGGGTTGTGCCAGCCGTCCTTGTAGACGAGGAAGACGTTCTCGGTCTGCGGCAGGAGCTCGATGGTCGCCACCTTGTACTCGCGGAAGCCACGATCCTCGCCCTTGAGGGCGGGGCGCTCGCCGCGGCCGGGGTAGGGGTAGAGCCCCATGCGGATCTCGACCTCGCCCACGTAGGGGTAGACCGGTACGAAGCGCGTCCGGGTGTAGCTGTAGGACTTGCCCGGCTCCCAGGTGGACGGCGGCGGAACCGGAGTGTGGTCGTCCTCGAACAACATCACCTCGTGGCTGTCGAGAAAGTGGACGAGGGCGCGGTGCTCCGGGTCCAGCTTCTTGGCCCCCGCTTCCAGGGTCCAGGTGTAGGTGATCTCGAGTGCGCTCCCCAGCGGGGCCTTGACCCGGTTCACCTTGATCGTCGGGATGATCGGGTTCACCTCCGCGGGCTTGCGGCGGCTGCACGCCGGAAGCAGGAAGGCCCCGGCCAGGGCGGCCACCAGGGCCAGCCCGCAGGTGCGGCGGAATGTCATGCTTGTTCTCCTCGCGGCTTGTCCAGAACCGGACCGAAGGGCACGGCGGAACCCCCCAAGAATAGCGGAGAGTCCAGTGGGCGCGCAAATTGCACTTCCTTCTCCCTGGGAAGGAGGTGACGCCCGGTGACGTGCTATGCTCCGCGGACCCGCGCGCGTGTCCGGGGGGTACGATTGCCCGGAACATCATGGCTAGGCGTCGCTTGCGTCGTCACCCTCTCGGGGCTGGGACTCGCCTGCGCGAGCCGGACCGGTATGGCGCACGTCTCGGTGCCGTCTCATTCTCCGACACCGGTCCCGACAGCCGACCCCGCGGACGCCGTGGTGGCGAAGGCGGAGGCGCTTCTGCAAACCGGCCTCGCCGCGGCGGCTGAGGGCCACCTCGACCGCGCCCGGACCGGGTTCGACGCGGCGGTCGACCTGCTCTTGAGCTTCCCCGGCGGCGCCCTCGGAGACCCGCGCGTCGCCGAGGCCTATCGCCGGACGCTCGACACCGTGCACCTGCGGGAGATCGAGATGCTGGCCGAGGGTGACGGGTTCACCGAGACCGGCACCGAGCCCGCCTCGATCGACGCCGTCGCCGAGCTGCCGGTCGGGGAAACGCCCGCCGGCCCGGAGACGATGGCTCGCGCGAAAGCCGCCGTCGAGGCCGAGAGCCTCGACCTGAAGATCGAGCTCAACGAGGCCGTGCTGTCCTGCATCGATCTCTACCAGGGCCGCCTGCGGGACTGGTTCGAGGCGGCGCTCTCGCGCGGGCAGAAACACCTCCCCCACATCCGCGAGGTCTTCGCCGAGGAAGGAATACCGCAGGACCTCGCCTACGTCGCCCTCGTGGAGAGCGCCTTCAAGCCGACCGCCTACTCGCGGGCCAAGGCGAAGGGCGTCTGGCAGTTCGTGAGCGCGACCGGGAAACGCTACGGGCTCGCCGTCGACTGGTGGGTGGACGAGCGCGGCGACCCCGAGAAGGCCACGCGCGCCGCGGCGCGCTACCTGAAGGAGCTCCACGAGATGTTCGGCGACTGGGACCTCGCCCTGGCCGGGTACAACGCCGGCGAGGGCAAGGTCCTGCGCGCCATGCGGCGTTACCGGACCGACGACTTCTGGGAGCTGCGCAAGACCCGCGGCCTGCGGCGCGAGACGAAGAACTACGTCCCGCTCATCCACGCGGCGGTGGTGCTGGCCAAGGCCCCGGAGCGGTACGGCTTCACCCTCACTCCGGAAGAGGCGCCCGACTTCGAGCGCGTCCCCATCGAGGGCGCCATCGACCTGCGCGTGATCGCCGAGTGCGCGGGCGAGCCGGTCGAGGACATCCGCGGCCTGAACCCCGAGCTGCGGCGGCTCGCGACGCCGGCCGACCGCACCTTCGCCCTGCGCGTGCCGGCCGGGCGCGGGCCCGCGGTGAGCGAGTGCGTCGCCAGCCTGCCGCCCGAGAAGCGGGTGAACTTCCGCAAGCACGTGGTACGGCGCGGGCAGACCCTGGCCGGCATCGCCCGCGCGAACGGAGTGACCGCGAGCGAGATCGCCGCGGCCAACGGCCTGCCGGCGGCCAGGCGGCTGCGGCCGGGCACCGAGCTCATCATCCCGATCCCGGCGAAGCCACGGGTGGCCACGGCCCGCCGGGAGGCCACCGCGGAGCTGCGAGAGCCGCCCGACGGCCGCGCAGCGGTGCGGCACCGCATCCGCCCCGGCGACACGCTCGTCTCGATCGCGGCCCAGTACGGGACGACGGTGCGCGACCTCCAGGCCTGGAACGGCCTGCGCGGAACGGGGATCGCAGCCGGCGACGTCCTCACCATCTACACCGGCACGCCACAGGACTGACCGACGCGAGGGCCGCGCGGACCTGCGGCGCCCCGCCTCCGGTGTAGGCTCGAACCGTCGACGGCCCTCTCCCGCCGCTCGTCGAGGAGAAAGCCATGCTCGCCACGTCGACAACCGCCGCCGTCCTCGGCGTCGAGGCCCACCTCGTCCGCGTCGAGGCCGACTCGGCGCCGGGCTTCCCGAGGTTCATGATGGTCGGGCTCGCCGACTCGGCGGTGAAGGAGAGCGAGGCCCGCATCCGCGCCGCCCTCCGGAACTGCGGCCTCCCGTTCAAGTGGGACCGGCGCATCACCGTGAACCTCGCCCCGGCCAGCCTCCGCAAGTACGGCTCGTCCTTCGACCTCGCCACGGCGGTCGGCCTCCTCGCCGCGGACGGGGGCTTCTCGTTCCCCCGCCTCACCGACGTGCTGCTCGTGGGCGAACTGGCGCTCGACGGCGCCCTCCGGCCCGTGGCCGGCGTCCTGCCCACCCTGCTCCTCGCACGTCGGCACGGCCTCCGGGCGGCGATCGTCCCCGCGGCAAACCACCGGGAGGCCGCCCTGGCACCCGGGCTTCCCGTGCACCCGGCCGCGACGCTCATCGACGCGCTGGCCCTCCTGGCGGGGGAAGAGCTGCCGCCGGCCCCGCCTGCGCCCGGTCCGGCCGAGGGCCGCCCCCGCGCCGAAGGCGACCTGGCCGACGTCCGTGGCCAGGCCCTGGCCCGGCGCGCGGTCGAGATCGCCGCCGCCGGGGGCCACAACCTGCTGCTCGTCGGCCCTCCGGGCTCGGGAAAGACGATGCTGGCGCGCCGGCTGCCCGGCGTCCTGCCCCCGCTCCTGCCGGAGGAGGCGGTCGAGACCGCCGCCATCCACTCCGCCGCTGGACTGTCCGCCGAGGAGGCCGTGTCCCAGCGCCCTTTTCGGAGCCCCCACCACACGGCGAGCGACGTGGCCCTCGTCGGCGGCGGCCAGCGACCCCGCCCCGGCGAGGTGAGCCTCGCCCACAACGGCGTCCTCTTTCTCGACGAGCTGCCGGAGTTCAGGCGGGCGACGCTCGAGGTGCTCCGGCAGCCGCTCGAGGAAGGGCACGTCACCGTAGCCCGCCACCGCGGGGCCTTCCGGATGCCCGCCCGCTTCCAGCTGGTCGGCGCGATGAACCCCTGCCCCTGCGGGCGGCGCGGGTCTCCTGCCGCCGGGTGCTCCTGCACGCCGGGACAGGTGCGCGCCTACCTCGCCCGGCTCTCGGGCCCCCTCCTCGACCGCATCGACCTCCACGTCCCAGTCCGCTCGCTGGCCTTCGACGAGGTGTCGGGTCCTCCCGGAGAGACGAGCGCGTCGGTACGGGACCGGGTGGCGGCTGCGCGGCAGCTCCAGGCCCGCCGCTCGGAAAGCTCCGGCCAGCCGGTCACCAACGCCACCCTGCCGGGGGCGGCGCTTCGACGGTCCGTCCGCCCGTCGACGGAGGGCGCGCGCCTCCTCCGCCACGCGGTCGATCGCCTCGGCCTGTCGGCCCGAGGGCTCGACCGGCTGCTTCGGATGGCCCGGACCATTGCCGATCTCGCTGATTCAGAGGATGTTACCTCAGACCATCTGGCGGAGGCGTTGAGCTACCGCTGTTGCATTGATGATACACTCGAGGCCTGAAACTTCAAGAACTTGGAGTCTTCCCTTGACGGTTCCATGATAAGCGTGCTAGCTTCGCTCGGGTCTTGATTATCGGTGGTTGGTCTCCGCTCCCGGGGGCCACCAGGTCTGCACGGAGCGCCCGGGGGCGCCCCGCGGTGCGGGAGTGGTGGATGGCCAACGAGTTCTACACGCTGATCGTCGTCCCGCACGCCAGAGCCCGCTTCCGCAAATTCCAGGTTTCCGTCCGCCTCACCCGCTGGGTCCTCGGGGCCTTCGGCGTCATGGCGCTCGTCCTCGTCGGCATCCTGACCCACTACACCTGGATCGCGGTCGAGGTGGCCGAGATCCGGCGTCTCCGGGTCGAGAACCTGGCCCTCGCGACGAAGGCGAGAGCCTACGAGGAGAACGCGGGCCACCTGCAGGCCAAGGTGCTGCAGCTGCAAAACGTCGTGACGAAGCTCGGGATCATGGCCGGGGTCGAACAGAGCCTGCCGGACGCCTCGATCGGTGGGGTTGGAGGCCTCAGCGGGAGCGAAACCACTCCGCCGTCGATCGACATCGCCTCCACGTTGCAGAGCCTCGACCAGAAAGTCGGGACGCTCTCCGAGAAGTCCAACCGGCTCGAGGCGTACTTCAAGGACCAGCGGGCGGTGCTCGCATCCACCCCCTCGATCTGGCCCCTGCGGGGCTATCTCTCGGAGAGATTCGGGAACCGGATCGACCCGTTCACGGGCCTCCGCGACTTCCACCCCGGTATCGACATATCGGTTCCCCGCGGCAGCAAGGTCGCCGCGCCGGCGGACGGCGTCGTGGTGTTCTGCGGGAACAAGAACGGCTATGGCAACATCATCGTCATCGACCACGGCTACGGGACCGTGACCCGGTACGGCCACCTCGACGGCTTCAACGTGCGCCCCGGCGAGCGCGTGAAGCGGGGCGACCTGATCGGCTTCAGCGGAAACACCGGGCGGTCGACCGCGCCCCACCTGCACTACGAGGTGTGGGTCAACGACCAGATGCGCAACCCGATCGAGTACATCATCGACGAGTACCGCAGCTTCGGCTAGGCCGGCCCGCCCCGCCCGAGCGCCAGGTCTCAGCCGCACCTCACGCCTTGAGCATCAGCGAGGTCGAGGGGCACGGGTCCGCGCGTTGGCGGAGCCGCACCTCAACCCCTGGTGTCTCGCGCCTCACCGGTGGCAATCCCCGGTAGGGGTTGGTATTCTTCTTCATTCTGGCAACCGCCGGGGAGCCATCGCCGCAAATGATCAACGCCATCCTCACCCGCATCGTCGGCACCAAGAACGAGCGGGAGCTGAAGCGCATCCGCCCGTTCGTGGCCCAGGTCGGGTCGTTCGAGCCGGCTCTCCGCGAGCTCGGCGACGGCGCCCTCGCCGCGAAGACGGTCGAGTTCCGCGAGCGCCTGGCGAAGGGCGCGACCCTCGACGACCTGCTCCCCGAGTCCTTCGCGGTCGTCCGCGAGGGCGGGCGGCGGGTGCTCAACATGCGCCACTTCGACGTCCAGCTCATCGGCGGGATCGCGCTCCACCGCGGAATGATCGCGGAGATGAAGACGGGCGAGGGCAAGACCCTCGTCGCCACGCTGGCCGGCTACCTGAACGCGCTGTCCGGCAAGGGCGTCCACGTCGTCACCGTCAACGACTACCTGGCCAAGCGCGACTCGGAGTGGATGGGCCGGCTCTATCGCTTCCTCGGCCTCACCGTCGGCGTCATCCAGCACAGCATGGACGACCGCGAGCGCCAGGTGGCCTACGGGGCGGACATCACCTACGGGACGAACAACGAGTTCGGCTTCGACTACCTGCGCGACAACATGAAGTTCGACCTCGGCATGTACGTCCAGCGAGGCCACAACTTCGCGGTGGTGGACGAGGTGGACTCGATCCTCATCGACGAGGCGCGGACCCCGCTCATCATCAGCGGCCCCGCCGAGGAGTCGACCGACAAGTACTACCGGATCGACCAGATCATCCCGAAGCTCAAGCCCGGTGCCCGGATCACCGGCGACAAGAAGGCGGAGGAGCGGGCGGAGCTCGAGAAGACCGGCGACTACATCGTCGACGAGAAGGCGAAGACGGTCACCCTGACCGAGATGGGCATGGCCCACGCGGAGCGGCTCCTGGGGGTGAAGAACCTCTGGGACCCCTCCAACATGGACATCCTCCACCACGTGAACCAGGGCCTGCGCGCCCACACCCTCTTCCACCGCGACGTGGACTACGTGGTGAAGGACGGGGCGGTCACGATCGTGGACGAGTTCACCGGGCGCCTCATGCCCGGGCGGCGGTGGTCGGACGGCCTCCACCAGGCGGTCGAGGCCAAGGAGAAGGTCAAGATCGAGCGCGAGAACCAGACCCTCGCCACGATCACCTTCCAGAACTACTTCCGCATGTACGGCAAGCTCTCGGGCATGACGGGCACCGCGGAGACCGAGGCCCCCGAGTTCGACAAGATCTACAAGCTCGAGGTGCTGGTCATCCCCACCAACCGGCCCTTGATCCGCGTCGAGAACCCCGACGTCGTGTACCGCACGGAGCCCGAGAAGTTCGGCGCGGTGGAGCACGAGATCGAGGAGCTGCACAAGTCGGGCCGCCCGGTGCTGGTGGGCACGATCTCGATCGAGAAGTCGGAGGAGCTCTCGGGCCTCCTCAAGAAGGCCGCCATCAAGCACGTGGTCCTGAACGCCAAGTACCACGAGCACGAGGCGGAGATCGTGGCCCAGGCCGGGCGCTACGGGGCGGTCACGATCGCCACCAACATGGCCGGCCGCGGGACCGACATCATCCTCGGCGGCGTGCCGGACCACCGGGCGAAGGCGGTGCTGATCGCCAAGGAGAAAGACCTCGAGCAGTCGAACCCCGAGGAGTGGCAGGCGGCCGCGGCGCAGGTGCAGGCCGAGATGACGACCGAGTTCCGCCGCGAGCTGCAGCAGAGGAAGCCCCCGGTCGAGGAGCGGCACACCCTGGCCCGCCGCTACCTGGGGCTCATGGCCTCCTTCGCCCCCGACCACCCCTCGGTGCTGGCCGTGCGCGCCCTCGCCCCCGAGGGCTCGCCGCTCGCCACGTACCTCGACACCGCCCGCGACCTCCCCCGCCCCGCCAAGGAGAGGATCGCGAAGTCGTTCTACCCCGAGATCGAGAACCCCGTGGACTTCCTGGCCGTGCACCCGCTCAAGGGGTCGCTCGAGACCCTCGCGGCGACGCCGGAGTTCGCGGCCGTCCAGGCGCTCCTCGACTCGAACGAGCGCGAGCGCGTGGTGGCCCTGGGCGGCGTCCACATCCTGGGCACGGAGCGCCACGAGGCCCGCCGCATCGACAACCAGCTGCGCGGACGCGCCGGCCGCCAGGGCGACCCCGGCTCGTCGCGTTTCTACCTCTCGCTCCAGGACGACCTGATGCGGATCTTCGGCTCCGAGCGCATCAGCGGCCTCATGCTCCGCCTGGGCATGGAGGAAGGCGTCCCCATCGAGCACGGGATGGTCACGAAGTCGATCGAGCGCGCGCAGAAGCAGGTGGAGGCGCAGAACTTCTCCATCCGCAAGCACCTGCTCGAGTACGACGACGTGATGAACAAGCAGCGCCACGCCGTCTACGACATGCGGCGGATGGTGCTCGAGGGGAAGGACACCCGCGAGCACCTCCTGCGCCTCGTGGACGAGGTGGTGGAGTGGTACGCCGACAGCTACTGCTCGGAGAGGGACAGCCCCTCCGTCTGGAACCACGAAGGGCTCCAGGGAGCCCTGAAGGAGACTTTCGGCGTCGAGGCCACCCTGGCCGACCTGCGCTCGCTCGGCCGCGGCGAGATGGTCGCGAAGCTCACCGAGCGCATCCGTCGCCGCTTCGAGGAGCGCGAGCGCCTCATCGGCGCCGAGCGGATGCTGTTCCACCAGCGCATGATCATGCTGCAGATCGTGGACACCCAGTGGAAGGACCACCTGTACTCGCTCGACCACCTGAAGGAGGGCATCGGGCTGCGCGGCTACGGCCAGCGCGACCCCCTCGTCGAGTACAAGAAGGAGTCCTACGAGATGTTCCAGGCCCTCATGGACCGGATCGACGAGGAGATCCTCCGCTGGAGCTTCCTCTACCAGCCGGTCGAGTCGCCACCGCCGGGCGCGGAGGGGAGAGGGGAGCCGGCGCCTTTGGCGCGCGAGCGACCCGCGGCTCCCGCCCGCGCGCGCGAGCCGGAGCTGGCGATGGCCGGCGTCAAGACCGTGCCGAGGAACCTCTCGTTCAACGATCCCTCGGCTACTCCCACGGCCTTCGCCCGCAAGGCGCAGCCCCGGGAAGCCTCGGGAGGGACCGACGAGGTCCAGACTATAAGGCGCGAGGGGCCGAAGGTCGGGCGAAACGACCCCTGCCCCTGCGGGAGCGGCAAGAAGTACAAGAAGTGCCACGGGGGAACATGATCGACGAGAGGTTGACCGAGGCGCTCACGTTCGACGACGTCCTCCTCGTGCCCCAGCGGTCCGAAATCCTGCCCTCCCAGGTGGACGTCACCACCCGCCTCACCCGCACGATCTCGCTCAAGATCCCGATCGTCTCCGCGGCCATGGACACGGTCACCGAGGCCCACCTCGCGATCGGCCTCGCCCAGGAGGGGGGGATCGGCTTCATCCACAAGAACATGACCATCGAGGCCCAGGCGGCCGAGGTGGACAAGGTGAAGCGGTCGGAGTCGGGGATGATCGTGGACCCCGTCACCGTGGCCCCCGACGCCCCGGTGGCCGAGGCGCTCGCGCTGATGGCGAAGTTCCGCATCAGCGGCGTGCCGGTGACCGTCGGCCCGAAGCTGGTCGGGATCCTCACCAATCGCGACCTGCGCTTCGAGACGCGCACCACCCTGCCCGTCTCGGAGCTCATGACCAAGGACGACCTCATCACGGTCCCGGTGGGGACGACGCTCGAAGAGGCGAAGGAGATCCTGCACCGGCACAAGGTGGAGAAGCTCCTCGTCGTGGACCGCGACTTCAACCTCAAGGGCCTGATCACCGTCAAGGACATCCAGAAGCAGATCAAGTACCCGAACGCCTGCAAGGACTCGCTGGGGCGGCTCCGGGTGGGGGCCGCCGTGGGGGTGGCGGCCGACACGCTCGAGCGCGTGGCCGCCCTCGTCGACTCCAAGGTGGACGTCCTCGTCGTCGACACCGCGCACGGCCACAGCCTGGGCGTGCGCGAGACCGTGGAGAGGGTGAAGGCCGCCCACCCCGACCTCGAGCTGATCGCCGGCAACGTGGGCACCCACGAGGGGACGGCCGACCTCATCGCCGCCGGGGTGAGCGCGGTCAAGGTGGGCATGGGGCCGGGCTCCATCTGCACGACACGCGTCGTGTCCGGGGCGGGCATGCCCCAGATCACCGCTATCTCCGAGGCGGCCAGGGCGGCGGCGCGCTCCGACACGCCCATCATCGCGGACGGCGGGGTCAAGTTCTCGGGCGACGTCAGCAAGGCGATCGCCGCCGGCGCCTCCTCGGTGATGATCGGCTCGCTCTTCGCCGGCACCGACGAGAGCCCGGGCGAGCTCATCCTCCGCCAGGGCCGCTCCTTCAAGTCCTACCGCGGGATGGGGTCGATCGGGGCCATGAAGGCCGGCTCCCGCGACCGCTACTTCCAGGAGTTCGAGGCGGCCACCGACAAGCTCGTGCCCGAGGGCATCGAGGGGATGGTACCGTACAAGGGGCCCCTCTCCGCGATGGTCCAGCAGCTGGTGGGCGGGCTGCGCGCGGGGATGGGCTACTGCGGGGCCACCACCATCCGCGACTTCCAGACCCGGGCCCGCTTCGTCCGGATCTCCACCGCCGGGCTCAAGGAGAGCCATGTTCACGACGTCATCATCACCAAGGAAGCGCCGAACTACCGGATCGAGTAGGAGCGCCGCCGTCCTCGCCGCCGCCCTGCTGACCGCGGCGTGCGGCGCGCGGGCGCGCGAGACGTTCGTGACCTACTTCAACGGGGACCACGGCGTGTCGGTCCGGTACCCCGCGAGCTGGGCCAGCGACCAGGCCGAGCAGGACGGCGTGTGGTACCGGTACTTCCTCGCGCCGCCCACCGTCCCCCAGGGACGCGCCTCGGTCTCCGTCACGCTGCTCTCGGGGCCGCTCGCCGTCCCGGCGGAGAAGTACGCGGAGACCTACCTCGCCGGGCACACCGTGGCCTCGACCCGGCCCGAGGAGCGCCAGGGCGTCCCCGGCAAGTCCTGGGTCTTCGCCTCGGCCGACGGGAAGACGCGCTACCGCCTGCTTCTCCTGGCGCAGGGGGGCCGCGTCATCGGCCTCTACGCTCAGGGAGAGGCGGCGGCGGTCGAGAGCGGGTCAGCCGTCCTCGACGAGATGTGGTCGAGCCTCACCGTCGAGCGCCCCGACCGCTACCCGGTGACGGAGTGGAAGGACCAGCACGCGTCGCTCGGCGTCCCGCCCTCGTGGCGGGAGACCCGGCGCTTCTCCGGCGGCGGCACGCTCGTGACGAGCTACGCCAGCCCCGCCCTGGCCGTGGAGAAGGGGCGGCAGACCGTCCACGCGTCGCTGTCCGTCACCTTCGAGGCGGTCGCGGAAGGCGGGGGCCTCGAGGAGTTCTACGAGGCGACGCGCCGGCGGCTCGGCGACAACTTCCAGATCACGAGCCACTCCGCCTTCCGCGGCGGCTACGTGGACACCATGCGGACCGAGACCCCGGTCGCCGTCTCCTACGTGAAGCGCTTCACGTTCGCGCAGGGGGGTCGGGGCTGCTCGCTCAGCTTCGAGGCCCGAGAGGACATCTTCCCGCGCGTCTCGCGCTGGGCCGACTACATCGCCTCGACGCTCGCCTTCGCCGGGGCGGGGGAAGCCGCGAAGTGAACGCGACGCTCGCCCGGCTCGGCGACGGGATCGGCCGCCTCCTGCGTGGCCCCGACCGCCTCGTGGTCGAGGTGGAGGCCGGGGGTCCGACGGGGGACTTCACGGTACCGTGCGCGGGCGACGGCGCGTGGGAGACGACGGTGGAACAGGGCCGCGCCTGCCTGCGGCCGACCGATTCCGCGTACTACCTCTACTGCGCCCTGCCCGAGGCCTTCCGCCACCGGGCGGCCGCGGGCCTCTCCGTCGAGGTCGAGTACCTCGGGTCCCGGTACGGCGAGTTCCGCCTGCAGTACGCCTCGACCGATCCGCGGCAGGAAGGCGACGGCCTCTACAAGCCCGCCGAGCAGCGCTGGCAGCCCGAGGCAGTGGGCCTGCGCCGCTTCCGCCGCGCCCTCTTCCCCCTCCCCGACTTCGACCCCGGCCGAACCCAGAACCAGGGCTCCTCGTTCCGCCTCGAGTTCCGCCGCGAGCTCGTCGTGTCCCGCATCGCGGTGAGCCTCGGCGCCCGGCCCGACCTCGAGGCCTTCCCGGCGGTGGCGCCGCCGGCGGAGCTGCGCAAGATGCCGGGGCGCCTCTACCCGATCAACTACCTGTTCGTCGAGATCACGAACGCGTGCAACTTCAAGTGCACGTGGTGCCCGGACGACATCATGGGCCGCCGGCGCGGCTTCATGAAGAAGGAGCGCGTCTTCCGGCTCCTCGACGAGATCGCGGAGAAGCGGGCCTGGCTCGGCCCCCTCTACCCGGTGAAGCTCCACCAGATGGGCGAGCCGATGCTGCACCCCGACCTGCCCGAGATCGTGGCCCACGCCGAGGGCCTTGGGGTCGGCATCGAGCTCAACACGAACTGCGGCCTCATCACCGCGGAGCGCACGGACGCCCTCTATCGCGCCGGCCTCACCAACCTCATCCTCTCGTACCAGACCCCGGACCCCGACACCTTCAAGACGCGCAAGGCCCCCAAGCTCGTATTCGACGAGTACCGCGACAAGGTCCGCCTGGCCGTCGAGCGCAAGGTGGCCCTCGGCGCGCGCACCAACATCGAGATCGACATCATGAACACGAAGCACGCCGACGGCTACCGCATCGTCAGCGAGGACGAGCAGGCCCTAGCCTTCCTCTCCGACTGGATCGGCTTCTGCCAGGGGCTGGAGCGGCAGTACGGCCTCCCGCCCCGCGCCCACGACTGGGACGGCATCCGCGGAGCCCACTTTCTCGACCAGGACGAGGACGGCAGCCGTTACACGCTGCTCGACGGCGTGCACCTCGTCTGGAAGCGCTGCCACACGTGGGGGAACGTCATCGGCGGGCACAAGGCCACGGAGGTCGTCGACACCTATTGCCCGGCGCCCTACGACCAGTTCGTGGTCCAGTGGAACGGGGACGTGGTGAGCTGCTGCACCGACTACGAGGGGCTCACCAAGACCGCGAACGTCTTCGCGAGCTCGGTCGAGGAGGTCTGGCGGGGCCAGACCCGGCGCGAGCGCCTGAAGGACATGCTCGAGGGACGCCTCCTCGACGTCTGCGCGCGGTGCCAGGGGCTGAAGTAGGTTGAGGGGTCTCGGTCGCCTCGCCGGGGTGGCCGCCGCGGCGGTGCTCCTTCCGACGCCCATGGGAGCGCAGTCCGGCAGCGAGCCGCCGCGCGCATTCGTGGCGCCCGCCTTCTCGGGCCGCTACAAGCTGGTCCTGACCCTCAGCCGAGGCTGCCCGGCGTCCGTGCAGGTCGGCCCGCTCAGCGTGCCGGTGGACGTGGCGGAGGCCGTGGTGACGGCCGGCTCGGAGGTGGCCGGGCAGTCCGCGTCCACGGAGGAGCCCCCGGAGAAGATCCGTTTCGTCCTGCAGCGGCGGAGCGACAAGCTGCACGGGGCCTTCGGGGCGAGGGACGACCCGTTCGTCGGCTTCCGCACTCTCGAGGGCTACCGCGTCTGGATGCGGATCATGGCTGACGGAACCGCCACGACGTCCTCGGGGCGAGCCTCGGCCGGGGGCACCGCCTTCGGAGAGATCGACCTCAGCCGGCCCGACGACGCCGACGTCGACACGGTCGGCTACTGCATCGCTCTCGACCACACGTGGTCGCTCGAGCCCGCCTGAGGTGAGCCCATGAGCCGCGGACTTCCGGTCGCCGTCGCCCTCGCTGCCACGACCCTCGCGGCGGCGCCTTTGACGCTGCGCGTGAAGGCCAGCCCGGCGGTCGCGCCCTGCGTCGTGGCGGCCAGCCTCGACTACCAGCGAGTGACCGGCCGGAAGCTGCTGGTGGAGACGACGGCCATCGGCGACCCGAGGTCGGCCGACGGCGCCGACGTCGTGGTGGCGGCGGACTCGGAGCTCAACCGCGTCATCGAGTCCGGGGCGACGAACCCCGACCTCGACGTGGACGTCGCACGGATCCCCTGGGTGCTCGCCGGCGCCCCGGGCGCGCCCTCTCCGGAGATCCACTGGCTCGCCCGCTCGACCACGCGCGTGCGCGTCCTCGGCGGCACCGTCTCGCGCGAGGCCCTGCGGAACCTGTCCCTTCAGGGCGTCGCCCCCGAGCACGCCGAGCGCTTCGACGGCGCCCGCGGGCCGCTGCGGCTCGGGCCGGGAGAGGCGGCCATCGTACCGTTGAGCCTCGCGGGGCCCGGCCCCATCTCCCGCCTGGCCGTCCCCCCGATCACGGCCCGGGCGCTCGGCGTGAGCGCGAGCGCGCGGAAGGACGCCGCCCGGGCGTTCCTGGACTTCCTGGCGGGTCCGGGCAACGAGGCCTTCCGCGCGTGCGGGCGCCCGGAGGCCCGGTGAGGCGTTTCCTCCCGCGGCTCGCGCCGCTTCTTCTCGCGGTGTCTTGCGGCCCGACCGAGCCGTCGCCGTCCCCCTCCCCGACCATCTCCCCCACGCCCGGCGCGTGTGGCACCGCCCCCTCGGCGTACGCGAAGGCGGTCACCGACTGGTGGATCCCCGCCTGTTCCCTGGCGCAGAACATCTACAACGACCCGCAGAAGGCCCTCGGACCCGAGGACGCGGGGGGGAGCGGGCCATTGAACTACACCGGCTTCGTCAGCATGGGCTTCGGCGGGCACGTCACGGTCGACCTCGGCGGGTGCATCTCCGACCGCGCCGGCCCCGACCTCCGCGTGTACCAGGCGGTCTCGACCGAGCCCGTGTCGGTCTACGTCTCGCTTTCCCCGGAGGGACCGTTCACGCTGATCGAGGCGCGCAAGGAATGCGGGGAGCGGATCAACGGGATCAAGGGCTACTGCGATTTCGACATCGCGTCGGCGGGCGTCACCCAGGCTCGCTACGTACGGGTCGAGGACGGGGAGCTCTTCCCCTGCCCGGGTGGGACTGCGAGCGAGGGCGCCGACCTCGACGCCGTGCAGGCGCTGGGCGTGACGACGGCCGGTGCCCCCGGCCCCGATCGCTGAGCGCCGCCCGCTCGGCCTCCTCGGGAGTCTTCGGGGGAGGCGGCGGCGGCCCTCACCCCGCCGGAGCGTCCTCGAGGAGTCCCCCGACGAGGAGCGCGTAGACCGCGCGCGTGACCTGCGGCCGAGGGTGCGGGAGCGCCGTCAGGTCGCCGAGGGCGACCGACCGCGTGCACAGGGCGAGCACGGCTCGCTCCACCGGAGCCGGCGGCACCTGCTCGTAGTCGAAAGGCCAGGGAGCGACGCGCCGCAGCCGCCGCTCGGCCGCCCCCAGCGCGCGCTCCAGCCGCTCCGTGTCCGGGAACTGGCGCATCCCCAGGAGCAGCAGCCGGTGCGTGTTGAGGTCGAGGGCGAGGTCGGCGGGAAGGGGCCGGTCCATGGGCTCGCGTTGCAGCGCCCCGGTCGTCCACCGCAGGACCGAGAGGACGATGCGCTCCACCTGCGCCGCGACCGCGGCGGCGAGCTCTTCCGGGAACAGGAGCCCCATGTCCACCAGGGTGTGCCCGAGAGGGCGTCCCGACGCTTCAGCCTCGCGCATGGCTGCCCGGAACTGGCTCTCGGTGATCTTGCCGGCCCGGAAGAGGCACGCCCCGAGCCGGTCCTCCTCGACCGTCGAGGCGGCGAAGGCAATCCCGCCGTCCACGAAGTAGAGACCCTTTGCCACATCTCCCTGGCGGAGCGCCAGGACGCCGGACCATGCTTCCCCGCGGACGCGGACGATCTCCTCCGCCACGAGGGCCTGCGTGAGATCGAGGCCGCTCACGAGCAGCCCTGCTGAACGTAGCCCATGGCCTTCAGCCTCTCGCAGGCCTCCGGGCTGAGCCGCTCCTGACCCGACTGCCCCTCGAGGAGCCGGCGCGTGCTCGCCAGCTGCCCGTCGATCCTCTCCCGGAAGAGGTCGAGCTCGCGGCGCTCCTCGCGCGACCGCTCCAGGTGGGCACGCGTGGCGTCGCGCGTCTCCCCCGGGTCGCTCTCGCGGTCGTAGAGCGCGTAGCGGGCTCCCGCGTCGGAGGGAGTGGCCACGATCTTGAAGCGGCGGTCCCAGGAGCCCAGCAGGTTGCGGTCGTTCTGGCCCTGGAGGCGCTTGCGGTCCGGGCGCCGCTCGCCGCGGGCCGCGGGCATCAGGCTCTCCCCGGCGAGGTCGGGAGGGTAGGAGACCTTCACCGCGTCGAGCACCGTCGGCACGAGGTCGAGGGTCGTGGCGAGGACGTCGCTGCGGCGGCCCCTCTCGACCCCGGGCCCGGCCACGATCAACGGGATCCGCATCGACGGGTCGAAGAGGTTCTCCCCGTGGTCGAAGTAGTAGTCGTGCTCTCCGAGGCTCTCCCCGTGGTCGGACGTGATCACGACCAGCGTGCGGTCGCGGACGGCCGAGGCGTCGAGGGCGTCGAGGACCTTCCCCACCTCCGCGTCGGCCGCGGCGATCTCGCCGTCGTACCGGGCGACGTACCAGCCGAGACCCTTCCCCGGGACCGCCCACTGCTTCGGGGCGCCGCCGTGGAAGCCGTCCACCGGGCGGAGCCTCGGGCCCCTCGAAGCACCGCCGTCGAGGAAGGCCGTGTCCCACGGGACGGGAGGCTCGTACGGCGCGTGCGGGTTCACGTAGTGGAGCCAGAGGAAGAAGGCCTGCCCGGGTTTCGCCTGGGCGAGAACACGGACGCCGTCCGCGGTGATGGCCCGAGCGCGGTCCATCTCCGTGGCCAGCGCACCCTCCTCCCACGTCTCACGGTAGCGATCGAAGCCCCTCGCGTACCCCAGCGAGGAGGCGACGTTCGGGTTGTCGACCGCGGCCGCCGTCTCGTACCCCGCGCCCTTCAGGACGCCGGCCAGGGTCGGGTTGAACTCCATGAGCAGGGGGTGGCTCTTGCCGTACCCCGTCTGCGAGGCTAAGCGTCCGGTCATGATCGCGACGAAGCTGCCGCGGGTCTTCGGCCAGTACGTGTAGGCCTGGTCGAAGACGACACCCCGACCGGCCAGGGCGTCCATGCGGGGGCTGGTGGGCCGGCGGTAGCCGTAGGCACCCAGGTGGTCCGCGCGGAGAGTGTCGATGGTGATGAGGAGCACATTCGGCCGGTTCCCGGGCGCCTCCGGCCGGGTCCCGGTCTTCTTCGGCGCCTCGCGCTTCGGCCCCGCACAGCCGGCGAGGGCGAGGGCGGCGGCGAGGAGAGGAAGGGCCGACCTGCGCCTCACGCCGCCGCGTCCTCGATGACGATGCGCCGCACGTCGTCGCCGGCGTGATCGAGGCGCACGCGCAGCGGCTCGCGCCACGGGACGTCCCGCAGCCGCTCCGCCCACTCGACCGCGAGGACCCCGCCGGGCCCGGGAAGCTCCTCGAGCCCGATCTCCCGCTCGTCGCCGTCCCCCCGCAGCCGATAGAGGTCCGCGTGGTGGAGCGTGAGCCTGCCCCGGTACGCGGTCAGCAGGACGAAGGTCGGGCTCGCCACTTCGTCGGGATCGGCCCCGAGGCCGCGGGCGAGGCCGCGCACGAAGGCGGTCTTCCCCGCCCCGAGCTCGCCGGAGAGGAGGACCACCTCGCCGCCCCGGAACCCGGCCGCCATCGCCTCCGCCACCTGCGCGGTCTCTCGCTCGTTCCGGCTCGTCACCTCGCGGATGTCCCACCTCCCGCGGCGCGCCGCACCGACTCGATCGCGGCGGGCAGGGCCTCAACCACGTCGCCGGCGGTCAGTCCCTCCTCCCCCCGCTCGCGGGCCACGAGATCGCCGGCGCGGCCGTGGACCACGACCGCCGCCGTGGCCGAGAGGAGCGCCCCGTGCCGCGCGAGGAGCGCGCCGACGACGCCGGCGAGCACGTCCCCCGTGCCGCCCGTCGCCATGCCCGGGTTTCCCGTCGCCGCCACCGCCGCCCGTCCCGACGGCTCCGCGACGAGCGTGCGCTCGCCCTTCAGGACGATTACCGCGCCCGTCGCCTTCGCCAGCGCGCCCGCCGTCTCCGGCCTCTCCCGCTGCACCTCGACCGTCCGCCGGCCGACGAGCCGCGCCATCTCGCCCGGGTGCGGGGTGAGGACGGTCGCGACCTCGTGCCGCAGGACGGGGAGAGCGGCCGCCTCGCCGACTCCCGGGGCGAGGGCGTTGAGGCCGTCGGCGTCGATCACCATCGGCACCGGGCACTCGCGCACGAAGGCGCGCACCAGCGCGCGCGTCTTCGGGTCCTGGCCGAGGCCGGGCCCCAGCACGACGGCGTCGCGCTCGGCGGCGAGATCGAGGAGGCGCGGGAGAGACGCGTCGTCGAGCCCGCCCCCGGCCGTAGCCGGCAGCGGCTCCGTCATCGCCTCGGCGCGGGCCGCCGCCACCACGGGCAGGCACGGCTCGGGCGTCGCGATCGTGACGAGGCCCGCCCCCGCCCGCAGGGCCCCGCCCGCCGCCAGCACCGCCGCTCCCGTCTTCCCGAGCGACCCCGCCACGACGAGCAGGTGTCCGAAGTCGCCCTTGTGGGCGCCGCGGCGGCGGAGCGGGAAGGCCCCCGCCGCGTCCGCGTCCTCGAGCAGGAACAGCGACGGGCTCGTCGCGGCCAGGCACTCGGCGGGGATGCCGATGTCCGCGACCACGAGCTCACCGACGTTGTCGCACGCCGGCGGGAGGACGTGGCCCCGCTTCGGCGCCGCGAAGGTGACGGTCACCGTGGCGCGCGCGGCCGGCCAGTCGAGCGCTCCGCCGTCCGACGGCACGCCGGAGGGAAGGTCCACCGCGACGACCGGACAACCGGCCTCGAAGCGGCGGACGACGGCGGCGATCGCCTCCGCCGCGAGGCCGGACGGCGCCGAACGGAGGCCCGTGCCGAGGACCGCGTCGACGACGAGGTCGGCGTCCTCGACGCGGCGGAGCACCCTCGCCCACCCCTCCACGTCCGCGACGACGCTCACCCGGCCGCCCGATCGCTCGCAGGCGAGGAGGTGGATGCGCGCGTCGCCCTCGACTCCGTCGCGCGCTCCGAGGAGAAGGGCCGAAGCACGGGCGCCGAGCCTCCGGGCGATGACGAACCCGTCTCCCCCGTTGTTGCCGCGTCCGCAGATCACGACCACGCGGCGCGCCCGCGGGAAGCGCTCGTCCACGAGGCGCGCCACCGCGGCGCCCGCGTTCTCCATGAGGACCGGACCCGGCAGGCCGACCTCGTCGATCGTGCGGCGGTCCGCCCGCCGCATCTCGTCGGCGGTCAGCACGGGGATCACGGCCCGACTCTATCCCAGGTGCGCGCGGCGGACCAAGAGCAGCCCCCAGACGAGGAGCGCGAAGGCGAACCGGTAGTAGACGAAGGGCGCGTAGTCCCGCGTCCGAACGTAGGCGAGGAGGAAGCGGATGGCCGCGAATCCCGAGACGGCGGCGGCGAGCATCCCCGCCACGACGGGGCCGGTCGTCCCGTCCGAGTGGAAGAGGGCGGGCACCTTCACGAGCGCCGCCCCGAGCGTGATGGGCAGCGCCAGGAGGAAGCTGAAGCGAGCGGCCGCCTCGCGGCGGTGGCCGAGGAAGAGCGCCATGCTGATCGTGGCGCCCGACCGCGAGGTGCCGGGGACGATCGCGAGGGCCTGGGCCAGCCCGATCAGCACCGCGTCCCGCAGGGACACGACCTCGCCGCCGCTCCGGTTCGCGCGGCGGTCCGCGGCCCAGAGGACGAGGCCCATGAGGGCCATCATCAGCGCCACCAGGCCGGGCGAGCGGAAGACGGTCTCCGCCCACGCGTCCAGGAGCTTGCCCACGACGGCGCCGGGAACGGTGGCCAGCGCCAGGTACCACAGGAGACGGGCGTCGGGATCGGCGAAGGGCCGGCCGGCGGCGAGGCCCCGAAGCCCGGCGCCGGCGAGCCGCACCCAGTCGCGCCAGAAGGCGAAGCCGACGGCCGCGAGCGTGCCGAGGTGCAGGGCCACGTCGAAGGCGAGGCCGCTGTCGGGCCAGCCCATCATCCACGGCACCACGATGAGGTGGCCCGAGCTGCTGATCGGCAGGAACTCCCCGAGCCCCTGCAGGATGCCGAGGACGACGGCGCGCAGCGCGGTCATGCGGCCTCCGCGCGTTGACGTCGCTCGACGGCGGGTGCTAGCCTCGGCTCGCCCGCTGCGGGCGCGCGTCCAGGAGCCTCGATCATATGGGTTTCGCCTCCGTCAACGGGATCGTCGTTCCAGCCGAGGAGGCGCGCGTTTGCGTCCTCGACAACGGCTTCGCCTTCGGGGACAGCGTCTACGAGGTGCTGCGGACCTACGGCGGGCTCGCCTTCGAGCCGGGGAGGCACTTCCGCCGCCTCCGGAACTCGGCCGCCCGCCTCGGCTTCTCGATCCCGTCCTCGGACGCGTCGCTGCTCGAACAGGTGGACGGCCTCCTCGCCCGGGCCGGGGAGGGCGAATCCTACATCCGAATCATCGTCAGCCGCGGCCTCGGCGACTGCTCGTACAACTTCGACCGGGTGCAGGGTCCGACCGTGGTCATGATCCAGAAGCCGCTCCCACCGTACCCCGCGTCGTACTACGGCGACGGCATCAAGGTCGCGGCGGTCGGCGTGCGGCGAAACCACCCCCGCGCCCTCGACCCCGCGATCAAGTCGAGCAACCTCCTGAACAACATCCTCGCGGTGCGGGAGGCGCAGTCCCGCGGCGCCGAGGAGCCGGTGCTCCTGAACCAGGAGGGCTTCCTGGCCGAGGGCGCGAGCACGAACGTGTTCCTGGCCCGCGGGGGGATGCTGTTCACTCCCCCGCTCTCGGCGGGAATCCTCGCCGGGATCACGCGCGAGGTGGTGCTCGAGCTGCTGCCGGGCCTCGGCCTCCGCTTCCGTGAGCAGCCCCTCCACCTGGACGACCTCCTCTCGGCGGACGAGACGTTCCTGACCAGCACGACCCGCGAGGTCGTGCCCGTCAGGCAGGTCGACGACACCACGATTGGCAAGGGAAGCCCGGGCCCCCTGACGCGGCGCGTGATGGAGGCTTTCCGGGCTTACGCGCCCGCGCACTGCGGTCAGGGCGCCCTCACTGCCGCCGCCACCCCGTCCGCCCGAACCACCGGCTGAGCTCGTCCCGCGGCACGCGCACGACCGTCGGCCGCCCGTGCGGGCAGAGGGTCGGGTGTGCCGTGCGGAAGACGTCGCGCACGATCGAGGCCATCTGCTCGGCGTTCAGCGACTGGCCCGCCCGCACTGCCGAGTGGCAGGCGAGCGTCGCCGCCAGACGGTCGCGCGTCCCCGCCACCGCCCAGTCCGCGGCCTCCCGGTCCTTGAGGTCGCGCAGCAACCGCTCGAGGGTCGGGCCCGGATCCCTCGTGCCGAGGATCGCGGGGACGGCTCGGACGCGGGTCGCGCCGCCACCGAAGGGCTCCACGTCGTAGCCCAGCTCCCGGAGCGCCTCGCCGTGGGCGTCGAGAACCGGCAGCAGGTCGGGCGACAGGCTCACCACCAGCGGCGCGAGCAGGCCCTGAGACTCGACGGCGTGCCGGCTCGCGCGGTCGAGCAGCCGCTCGAAGCGTACCCTCTCGTGCGCGGTGTGCTGGTCCACGAGCAGGAGCTCGTCTCCGTCGCTCGCGACGATGTAGACGAGCCGGTGCTGCCCCAGCACGAGGGCCGCGGGAGCCTCCAGCGGGGACGCGGGAAAGCCCCCCTCCGCCGTGAGCGAGGCCCCGCTTCCCGAGCGCTCCCAGAGCGGCCGGGCCTGCGGTTCGCGGCGGACGTGCTCCAGGAAGGCGGTCACCGCCGCCCCCGCCCGCGCTGCGACTCCGCCGCCAACCGCCGGGCGCGGCGCCTCGCGCACGCCCTCCGAAAGGGCCGCGCGGACCGCCCGCTCGACGGCCGTCCACACCGTCCGGGCGTCGGCGAACTTCACCTCCGTCTTCGCCGGGTGCACGTTGACGTCCACCACGTGGGCCGGCACCTCGACGAACAGGAACGCCTCGAAGCCCCGATCGCTCCCGCCGGCAGAGCGGTACGCCTCCAGGACCGCCTTCGAGAGCGCCCGGTCACGCACCGCGCGCCCGTTGACGAAGAGCCGCAGGTTCGGCCGCGCCGGCCGCGGGCGGTCCGGCCGCGAGACGAAGCCCCGCACCGTCGCCCATTCCGTACCGCCCTCGACCGGCACCAGGTCCTCCAGCAGCTTCGCCCCGAACAGCTGGAAGAGGCGCGCCGCGAGCCCGTCCACCGGGGGCGTCTCGACGAGGGTCCGCCCCCCCGACTTCAGCGAGAACCCCGTCCCCGGCCGGGCGAGGGCCAGCTGGGTCAACGTCTCCGCGACGTGCGCGGCCTCGGTCGAGGCGGCGCGCAGGAACTTCCGTCGGGCGGGCACGGCCCCGAACAGGTCCCGCACCTCGACCGTCGTTCCCCGCGGGTGACCGGCGTCCACGACGCGCTGCCGCCGCCCGTGAGCGACTGCCACCTCGGTCCCGGCCGGGCTGCCCTCCGCCCGGGTCCGGAGCACGAGGTCGGAGACGGCCGCGATCGAGGGCAGGGCCTCCCCGCGGAAGCCGTGGGTGGCGATCGACTGGAGGTCCTCGAAGACGTGGAGCTTCGAAGTAGCGTGCCGCTCGAGGGCCATCTCCGCGTCGGGCCGGCTCATGCCGTGGCCGTCGTCCCGCACGCGCACGAGGCGTACCCCGCCCTCCTCGATCTCGACGTGCACGGACCGCGCCCCCGCGTCGAGGGCGTTCTCGACGAGCTCCTTCACGACGGAGGCCGGCCGCTCGACCACCTCGCCGGCGGCGATCTTGTTGACGAGGTCGTCGGGAAGGCGCTCGACGGGAGTCACAGGCAAGCCGACGACATTCTATCTGGCTACAGCCACCGCCAACGACCGGTCACGGGGGGCTCGCTTCCGCCTCCAGCCGCGCGAGTTGCCCGTGAGCGTCGTCGAGCGCGCGGCCCAGCGCATCCCGCCAGAGCAGCGTCTGGCGGCGGCACTCGGCCAGGAAGAGGGGGCCAGACCGCAGCGTAGCGAGGAACGTGGCCCTTCGGCTGGCCTGCCTGTCCTCGAGGGCCTTGCGAAAACCGCCGGGAATCCCGTTGACCGGATCGAACTTGTAAGTGCGGGTCGTGGCCACCTTGAAGAGGAGCAGCGAGCGTACGAGGTCGAGGTCGATGTTCGGGATGGCCATGAGCCGCTCCGGCGCGATGTCGGCGGCCGTCGTGATGCCCTCCCCCGCCAGGCCGGCGACCTCGGCCGGTCCGAGTCCCGGGATCCGCGCGAACTCGAGCTCGAACCTCCGCAGGTGGTCCGGCAGGCGCCAGTCGCGAAAACGCGCCGCGAGCACCGCCCACTCGCGCTCCTCGACGGTCTGCAGACCCTCGAGAGCGGCCTTCGCGTCGTCGAGCGCCTTCTTCCGCCTCACGAAGGCGCCCTCCCCGCACAGGCTCCTCCATTGATCCTGGAGCCGGCGGATCCTGCCCCGGGCGCTGGCGATCTCCTGCGCCCGCCGCTCGTTTCGTATCCGCTCGAGGGGCGCGACGCGCGGGGCCAGGACGCCGAAAAGGGCTCGCCGCAGGCGGCGGGCCGCGGTCGGGCGCGGCTCGTTCGCGGGCTCGTCCAACGGCGGGTGCCCGGGAAGCGGCGCCTCGCCCGGGCAGCGGACCGCCTCGATCGCCCTCCACGTCGAGGCGAGATCGAACGCATCGGGGGCCGAGCCCGGGGCCAGGAAGAAGTAGGACGGCCCGCCGTCCTTGTCGATGCGGCACCACGGGCACGGGCCCACGGCCCGCGGGTGCGCGTGCCGCGGGTCCTCGCCGCAGATGACGAGCCGGGCTTCGAGGGCGTCGAGCTCGCGGACCCAGTCCGCGGCCGTCGGGCGCGGTCCTCCCGTCGTCGCCTCGCGGCCGAACGCCCGCTCGAAGAGCTCAGCGACGGAACGCCGTACGTCCTCGAGGAGCAGGGAGAAGGGAGGCGGCTCCCAGCCCTGGAGCCGGGCCTCCCGTCCGAAGGCGAAGAGCCCCTCGCGGATCGCGGCCTCCACCGGCACGGCACGGTCGGGGTGCCGGCCCGTGAAGGGGTGCCGGCCCATGAAGAGCAGCTGGAAGACGAGGACGGCGAGGCCGAAGCGGTCGTGGTCGGGCGTTCTCGCCACGCTGTCGAGCCTCAGGCCCTGGAGTTCGGGCGGGGTGAAGAGCGGCACTCCGACCCGGCACGGGTAGGTGTGCCCGAGGTGGGTGACCTGGAACGAGTCGCAGTCGATGAGACGCACCGTCGCCTTCCGCGAGACGACGACGTTGCCCTGGTTGACGTCGCCGACGACGTGGCCGTGGCGGTGGACCGCGTCGAAGGCGGCGGCGAGGTTGCGGGCCGCCCGCACCAGGAAGGCCCAGGACGCGTCCGGGAACGCGGCCTTGCGGGCGGTGGGGCCGTAGAGCGCGTGGATCTCGCGGTGTCCGTCCACCCGCGGCATCAGGAAGCCGACGGTGCTCCCGGTGCGCGGGTCGAGCAGTAGCCCCTGCGGCCAGGCGGCGAACGCAGCGAGCTCCTAAGTACCCAGCTGGATCATCGCCCCGAGCTTCCGGGCGGTGAGCTCGTCCGGCCGGCGCGCGTAGATCTTGGCCACGGACCGGGGCCACATCGGCACCGTGTAGACCGCTCCCTCTCCGCCCTGGCCCAGGCAGCGGCCGATGCCGGCCTCGCGCCCCTGGAGGTCGCAGAAGGTGCGCACGCCTACCCCTCCGTCTCCAGGCTTCCGGTCGGAACGGGGGGAAGCCGCGTCGCGAGGACGAGCGTCTTGTCGTCGTCGGTCCTCTGGTTGACCGGCGCCGACCCCAGGAAGGCGCGCAGCTCCTCGAGGAGACCCTCGGTCCCGGCCCTGGTCTCGCCGCGCAGGCGCGCGAACATCGGCTCGAAGAACGGGCCGTGCGCCTCGCGGGTCGAGAGGCGGAGGGCGAGCCGTTGGAGCCCGTCCGTCAGGAGGGCCACCTCGTGGACGTCCTCCGCCGCCACCGTCTGGACGCGCTCGGCCGCGTCCTCGTCGGTGACGAAGCACGTGCAGTTCGCGTACTCGCCGCTCTGCGGCCACAGGGCGGGGACGTACGCGCCGTCCCTGCCGCGGTAGACGATCGCCCCGTCGCCGATCTGGAAGAAGGCCGCCCGCCCATCGCCCACGAGGGCGACGAGGAGGGTGCAGGAGAAGTCGCGGCTCTCCCGCTCCCGGACCCGCGCGGCCGCGGCGATCCGCGCCCGGGCGTGGTGCAGCCAGGGAAGGAAGGCCTCACGGCCGAAGGTCGAGAGGTCCTCGCCCGCCGGCCGCCCAGCGCCGGGCCCGCTCGAGGACCGCCGCGCACGCGAGCCGCGCCCCCTCGCGCGCGTGCGCCGAGGTGCCCGCGCCGTCGGCAGCGACGACCACGAGGAGCGAGCCGCCCGCCCGCGGGCGGGAGAGCACCCGCGCGGCGCAGGCGTCGGCGCAGGGCAACCCGGCCGAGGCGTGCGCGGTCCCGACGACTGACGCCGCGAGCGTGCGCCAGCCGCGGGAAGCTAGATCGACGCCCACCCGTCCGGCCCCTCGGTCGGGTTCTGCAGGGGGACGTCGTCGCCGGGCGTGGAGCGGGAGACGCTCTTCATCGAGTTGGAGAGCCACTGGAACAGCCCCCGGAACTGGAGACCCTTGAGCTTGAGGGGCTCGCGCACCGCGATCTGGTGGAGGACGTCCATGTCCGCGCCCTGCGACGCCCACCGCGAAGAACGCGAAGGCCTTCGCCGCCTCTCCTTCCTGCACCTTCTTCGCGGCGGCCGCCCACGCGTCCGTCGGGGCGCCGTCAGTGATGAGGAACACCCACGGGCGATAGAAGGCGATTCCGTTCTGGCGGTAGACGTTCTTCCGGATGCCGACGAGCTCGATCCCGCTCGAGATCGCGGCACCCATCGGGGTGCTGCCGGCGGCGTGAGCCCAGGGGGGCTCGAAGACGCCCGCGGTCTCGAACTCGGTGGCGATGTCGACCGAGCCGCCGAAGGTGATACAGGCGACCTCGACCCGCTTCGACGCCAGCTCGTCGGCCACGAGGTCGTCACGGAAGGCCTTGAGCCCCGCGTTGAGCTCGGCGATCGGCGCGCCCTCCATCGACTGCGACGATGTCGAGGAGCAGCAGGCAGGGGCAGCGCGGCTCGGGGTTCAGTGCGAAGTCACTCGTTCCGAACGCCTTCTGTTCCACGGAAAGGCCTCCTTTCGCGACGCAGTCGTACCCCGTCTTCCGGTCGATCGGACTCCCGGGTTCTTCGCGGCCGTCTTCAGCTGCCTCTGAGGCCACCCGGAACAAGAGCAAGGCGCGTGCCCGCGGTGTGATCCGGCTCACACGCGCCGCTTGATCCGCGGATGTGCTCCTGCTTCAGTGGATTGAGGGGCCGGCCAAGCGGCTGCCCAAGAGCACTCCACCGGCGGGCCGGGCGACACGAAACGTCGGAAGTGACAGTTTCTGTCGGGCGCCTTGCCTCTGCGGCTGGGGGGGATCCGATGAGTGGGGGGAGGGGGATCGGGATGAGGACTGAGCCACAGGCCACGACCGTCTGGATGCCACTCCGGAGGGCCTTGCGAAAAAGATCGGCGGCCCCGCCAACGGACTGGGGCCCCGAGAACGGTAGATCCTTCGGGGTCCCGGCCAACGAAACGACCGGGACCCCTCAGGTGGCTAGTCGCTCGTCGGCTTCTCGAGCTGCGCCTGCGCCGCCGCCAGGCGGGCGATCGGCACCCGATACGGCGAGCAGGACACGTAGTCGAGACCGACCTCGTGGAAGAAGCGGATCGAGCCCGGGTCGCCGCCGTGCTCGCCGCAGACGCCGATCTTCAGCTTGGGCTTGACGCTGCGGCCCTTCTTGACGCCGATCTCGACCAGGAGCCCGACGCCGGAAGCGTCGAGGGTGATGAACGGGTCCTTGTCCAGCAGCCCGTGCTCCAGGTAGTAGAGCAGGAACTTACCGGCGTCGTCGCGGGAGAGGCCGAAGCCCATCTGGGTGAGGTCGTTGGTGCCGAACGAGAAGAACTCGGCCTCCTTCGCGATCTCGTCCGCCGTCACGGCCCCGCGCGGGACCTCGATCATGGTGCCGATGAGGTACTGGACCCCGGAGCCGTCCTTGCCGAGCACGTCCAGGGCGGCCTGCAGCACGATGGCCTTCTGCCGCTTCAGCTCCTCGACGTGGCCGACGAGCGGGATCATCACCTCGGGCTTCACCGGGATGCCCTTCTTCGCGACCTGGAGCGCCGCCTCGAAGATCGCCCGCGCCTGCATGCGGGTGATCTCCGGGTAGGTGATGCCGAGGCGGCAGCCGCGGTGGCCGAGCATCGGGTTGAACTCGTGGAGCTCCTCCACGGCCCGCAGCAGCTTCTCCTTGACCGCGGCCGCCTTCCTGTTCTTCGCCCCGCCCTTCGTCTTCAGGATGGCGATCTCGACCATCAGCTCCTCGCGCTTGGGCAGGAACTCGTGGAGCGGCGGGTCGAGGGTGCGGATGGTGACCGGCGAGCCGTGCATCTCCTTGAAGAGCCCGGCGAAGTCGGCCTTCTGCATCGGCTCGAGCTTCTTGAGGGCGGTCGTGTAGTCCTTGACGTACTTCCCGTACTCCTTGTCGACCTTGGCGATCTCCTTGCGGATCTCGGCCCCCTGGCTGCCCTTCGCCTCCTTGAGCCGCTCCTTCAGACGCCGGGTGAGGTCGATGCCCCGCTGCCCGCGGGCCGCGGCGAGGATCATCTTCACCACGTGGGGCAGGCGCTCCTCGCCGAAGAACATGTGCTCGGTGCGGCAGAGACCGATGCCGCGCGCGCCGAAGCCGAACGCGACCTTCGCGTCCTTGGGCACGTCGGCGTTCGCGCGGATGCCGAGCCGGCGAACCTCGTCGGCCCAGCCCAGGAGCTTCTCGAACTTCTGGTAGATGATCGACTTCTCGGCCTTCAGGCTGCCCTCGACGACCTGGATGACCTCGGAGGCGCTCGTCGGCACCGCCGCCAGCATCACCTCGCCGGTGGAGCCGTCGATCGAGACCGCGTCGCCTTCCTTGATGACCTTGCCGGCCACCTTCATCGTCTTGGCCTTGGCGTTGATGTCGAGGGCGCCGCAGCCGACGACCGACGGCTTGCCCATCTGACGGCCCACGACCGCGGCGTGCGACGTCATGCCGCCGGTGGCGGTGAGGATGCCCTGCGCCACGGACATGCCGTGGATGTCGTCCGGCACCGTCTCCATGCGGACGAGCAGGACCTTCTTGCCCTTCTGCGCCCAGGCCACCGCGTCGTCGGCGGTGAACACGACGGCACCCGTGGCCGCGCCCGGCGACGCGGGCAGCCCCTTCGCCGCGACCGCCACCAGCTTGCGCGCCTTGGGGTCGAAGATCGGGTGCAGCAGCTGGTCGAGCGCCTGGGGCTCGACCTTCATCAGGGCTTCCTTCTTCGTGAGGAGCCCCTCTTCGCACATGTCGACCGCGATCGCCACGGCGGCGAGCCCCGTCCGCTTCCCGTTGCGGGTCTGGAGCATGTACAGGGTGTTCTCCTGGATGGTGAACTCGAAGTCCTGCACGTCCTTGTAGTGCCGCTCGAGGCGGGTGGTGATGTCGCGCAGCTGCTTGTAGGCCGCCGGCATGAGCTTCTCGAGGTCCGCGATCTGGTGCGGGGTGCGGACGCCGGACACGACGTCCTCGCCCTGCGCGTTCTGCAGGAACTCGCCGTAGAACTCCTTGGCGCCGGTCGAGGGGTTGCGGGTGAAGCCGACCCCGGTGGCCGAGGTGTCGCCCATGTTGCCGAACACCATCGTCTGCACGTTGACCGCGGTGCCCAGGTTGTGCGCGATGTCGTTCAGCTTGCGGTAGGTGATGGCGCGGGGGTTCATCCACGACTGGAAGACGGCGTCGCGGGCGCCCACGAGCTGCGCGCGCGGGTCCTGCGGGAAGGGGGCGTGGGTCTCCTTCTCCACCACGGCCTTGTAGCGGACGATCACCTCGTCGAGGGCCTTCGCGTCGAGCTCGACGTCGGTCTTCGCCTTGTACTTCTTCTTGGCGGCGCTGAGCTCGTGCTCGAACTTGTCCTTGTCGATCCCGAGCACCACGTTGCCGTACATCTGGATGAAGCGGCGATAGCTGTCCCGGGCGAAGCGGGGGTTGCCGGTCTTGGCCTCGACGCCGGCGACCGACTTGTCGTTCATGCCGAGGTTGAGAATGGTGTCCATCATGCCCGGCATCGAGAACTTCGAGCCGGAGCGCACGGACACGAGCAGGGGATCGGCCGCGTCGCCGAGCTTCTTGCCCTGGAGGGCCTCGAGCCTGGCGAGGGCGGCGTCCATCTGCTGGTCCACCTCGGCGGGGAGCTTGCCGCCGCTGTCGTAGTAGGCGTTGCACGCCTGGGTGGAGATCGTGAAGCCGGGCGGGACGGGCACGCCGGCGTTCGTCATCTCGGCGAGGCCGGAGCCCTTGCCGCCGAGCAGGTCCTTCATGTCCTTGTTCCCGTCCGCCTTGCCGCCGCCGAAGAAGAATACGTATTGAGTCACGAGGTACCTCCGAGACTGGAAATGTCCGCGATGCGATAGAAGAGCGAGAGGGTCTGCTTGAGGATCGCGAGCCGGTTGCCGCGCACCCGCGCGTCCTCGGCCATGACGAGCACGTCGTCGAAGAAGCGCCCCACCGGGGCGCGGAGAGAAGCGAGGCCCCGCAGGCGGTCCTCGTAGGAGCCGGTGGCCTTCGCGAGGCCCGAGGTGGCTTCGTAGAGCGCGCGCTCGGCGTCGGCCTCGAAGAGCTTCGGGTCGACGGAGCCGGCCGGTGCGGCCTGGGCGAGGATGTTCTTCGCGCGCTTGAAGGCCTCGGCCAGGGCGGCGAAGTCCTCCGGCACCTCGCGCCGGACGCGCTGCAGCGCCTCCGCCCGTCGCAGGGCGTCGATCGGGTCGGCGAGCGCCCGGATCGCGTCGGGCTTCCGGCGCGAGACGCCGGCGAGGCTCTCGTCCGGCGTCCGGCGCGCCGATCACGGCGCCGACCTCGTCGGCCGAGAAGCCCCGAGCCTGCGAGCACGTACGCCAGCCGGTCGAGCAGGAAGACCGCGGCCGCCCCGGTCGTCTTGTCCGCCGGCTGCTTCAGGGCACCGTAGCCCTCGACGGCGGCCGCGAGCGAGCGCCTGCAGGTCGGGGGCCTTCTCGCCCGCCTTCGGCCGCCAGAAGTCGAGCACGGCGCGCACCGCGCCCTGCCCGGCGCGCCGCAGGCCGTAGGGGTCGCGGCTGCCGGTCGGGCTCTCGCCGAGGCCGAAGTAGCCGCAGAGCGTGTCGATCTTGTCGGCGAGGGCCACCGCGGCGAAGACGCGCGCCTTGCCGTCCGCGCCGGCGAAGGCCGGGGCCGGCTCGGCCTCCGGCTCGACCGCGATCGGGTGGTAGTGCCAGCGCACGGCCGTGGCCACCTCGTCGGGCGCGCCTTCCCCCGCGAGGTAGATGCCGCCCATCACGCCCTGCAGCTCGGGGAACTCGCGCACCATGAGCGTGACGAGGTCGGCTTTCGCGAGCTGTCGCCGCCCGCGTCGCCGCCGCGAGCGCGTCGCCGGCCAGCACGCCCTGCCGCCCCATGGCCTCGACCAGCTTCGCCATCCGCGTCGACTTGTCGCGGTAGGTCCCGAGGCCCTGGTGGAACGTCACCCCGGCCAGGTCGAGGGCGCGGGATTCGAGCGAGCGCTTCCGGTCCTCGGCCAGGAAGAACGACGCGTCCCGCAGGCGCGCCACGACCACGCGCTCCATCCCCCGCACGATCTCCGCCGCGGCCGCACCGTCGCCGTTGGTGATCGCGGCGAACCTGCCGATGCGACCGGCGGCGTCGCGCAGGGAGATGGACTTCTGGTGATGGACGAGGACCGTCTCGAGGACCTCCGGCGGCAGCGAGCGGAACTCCGCCGGCACGTCGCCGACCAGCACCGTCGGGTACTCGACGAGGTCGCGCCACTCCTCGCGCAGGCCGTGGTCGTCGAAGGCCCCGCCGGCGGCCTCGAGGCCTTCGTCGATGCGCGCCGTGCGGTCGGCGGGGTCCACCAGCACGAACCGCTCGCGCAGGGCGCTCCGGAGCTCCGCGAACGACCGCACCTCGACCGGGCGCCCGCCCGCGCCCTTCGGCAGGAAGCGGTGCCCGCGGGTCGCCCGGCCGCTCTCCACGACGACCGGGCCCTTCGCCCCGCCCTCCAGGGCGTGGATGGCGAACGGCACGACCGCCCCGTCGAGCAGGAAGACGAGCCAGCGGATCGGCCGGCCGAACGGAAAGGCGCCACGCCCGTCGTCGAGCCAGGCGTCCCAGCTCATGCGCTTCGGGAACGCGAGCGCGCGCAGGACGCCGGCCAGGAGGCCCGGCAGCACCTCGGGCGTCGCGCGTCCCGCGACCTGCCGGACGTGGAGCAGGTAGAGCTCGCCCGGCTTCGCCGGGGTCCTTGGCGCCCTCGTCGCAGGTCCTCGACCGCGACCGCGTTCTTCCGGGCGAAGCCCTGCGCCGCGCCCGTCCACTTCCCCGCCGCGTCCTTCGCCACCTTGAGGGCGGGACCCCACACCGGCTCCTCGCGGTCGGGCTGGCGCGGCGGGACCTCGGCCCGCAGCACGAGGCGGCGCGGGGTGTAGAGGACCGCCGCCCCCTGCACGTCGAGGAACTCGCGGCCCGCCGCCTCGAGGAAACGCACCTGCATCTGCTCGGCGAGGCCGGGCAGCCACGGAGCCGGCATCTCCTCGAAGCCGATCTCGAGGAGGAGCTCAGCCACGCGAGGCCGCCGTTCCTTCCTCGGCCGGCGCCAGGCGCCGCCGCGTCGACGTACGCCTTCGCGACCGCGCACGCGAGCTTGCGGATCTTCAGGATCATGCCGGCCCGCTCGGTCACCGAGATGGCCCCCCGCGCGTCGAGCACGTTGAAGGCGTGCGAGCTCTTGAGCGCCCAGTCGTACGCCGGCAGGTAGGCCCGGCCGCCCTCCGCCCCGACGAGCCGCCAGCCCTCGGCGAGCGCGCTCTCGAACGTGCGCCGGTGGAGATCGACGTCGGCGAGCTCGAACGAGTAGCGCGAGAGCTGGAACTCCTCCTCGTGGCGCACGTCGCGGTAGAGCGTGTCCTTCGACCAGCGCAGGCGGTAGACGTCCTCCACGTCCTGCAGGTACATGGCGATGCGCTCGAGCCCGTACGTGATCTCGCCGGAGATCGGCGCGAGGTCGATCCCGCCCGCCTGCTGGAAGTAGGTGAACTGGGTGATCTCCTGGCCGTCGAGGAGCACCTGCCAGCCGATTCCCCAGGCCCCGAGCGTGGGCGACTCCCAGTTGTCCTCCTCGAAGCGCACGTCGTGCACCGAGGGGTCGATGCCGATGGCCTCGAGCGAGGCGAGGTACTGCTCCTGGATGTCCGCCGGGGGCGGCTTCAGGATGACCTGGAACTGCTCGTGCTTGTAGAGGCGGTTCGGGTTCTCGCCGTAGCGCCCGTCGGCGGGCCGCCGCGAGGGCTGCACGTAGCCGACCTTCCACGGCCGCGGAGCCGAGCACGCGGAAGAAGGTCTCCGGGTGCATGGTGCCCGCGCCCACCTCGGCGTCCCACGGCTGGTGGATGAGACAGCCCCGCTCCGACCAGAAGCGCTCGAGCGCGAAGACGATCTCCTGGAGCGTCACCGGGCGGTCTCCCGCGCGACCTCGCGGATGACCCGCGGGGCGCGGAGGTCCCGCTCGAGGTGCGCCGCGATGAGGTCGCGGTGGAAGGCCTCGACCGGGCGCGCGGCCGGGCCCGCCTCGCCGAGCGCGTCGGGCGGGCGGCGGAAGATCTCGGTCAGGAGGCGCCGCGAGTCGGCCGGCAGGTCGGGGCCCGACGCCGGCCCGCAGTCGCCGCAGACGAAGCCGTGCGCCGCGCGGTGGTAGGCGAGCGCCCCCGTCGCCGGGAAGCTCCCCGCCGCACGCGGCGCAGCGGTCGAGCGGCGGGTAGAGCCCGTGCAGCTTCAGCAACCAGGCCTCGAGGTAGCGGCCCAGGAGCTCCGGGCTCGCGCCCGCCTCGGCGGCCTGCACGACGGCGAGCGCCAGGCGATACACCCGCTCCTCGGCCTCGCCCTCGGACGAGAAGGCGTCGAGGAGCTCCGCACAACCCGAGAGGAAGAGCGCCGCCTCGAGGCTGCGTCGTGCCGGCCCGGAAGGCCGAGTGCAGGAGCTCCGCCTGGCCGAGCCGGAGGAGCTCCGCACCCTGCCGGCCGTAGAGCGTCACCCGCACCTCGGACAGCGGCTCGAGGGCCGACTGGTAGCGGGGCCGGCCGCCCGCGTGCCCCTCGGGCGACGCGCGCGCACCTTTCCCCGCTCCCGCGTGAGCAGGACGACCACCTTGCTCGTTTCGCCCAGCTTGTATCCCCGGAGGACCAGGGCCTCAGTGGTGAGAAGGGCCATGATGGCGCGCCGCCGCCGCTCCACAAACCCGGCTAAGTTAGCACAGCGCGGCCCCTGCATTTCTTGATGCATCGGGAGGGTGCGTGCTAATTTCGCGATATGGCTGTCAACTGGAAGCGATTCATTCTGATACTGGTTACGGGCGCCGCCGCGGGACTCGCGTGGAACGCCGCGAGCGGCCGGGGCTTCGCCCTCGGCGCGAGCGTCCTCGTGCAGGCGGGCGACGAGCTCGTGCAGGCGAGAGACGCCGAAGACCCTCCTCGACCGGGGCGCGCTCTTCCTCGACGCCCGGCCCCGGGACTTCTGGCGGATGAGCCGGATCCCGGGGGCCCTCCCCCTTCCCGAGGAGGACTTCGACCGCGCCTTCGCCGAGGCTCGAGCCGCAGCTGCGCCGCGCGAGCGGCATCGTCGTCTACTGCAGCGGGTTCGGGTGCGAGGCGAGCCACGTCGTGGCCCGCAAGCTCCGCGAGCGCGGCTTCGTCGCCGCCATCCTCGACGAGGGCCTCCCCGCCTGGCAGGACGCCGGCCTCCCGATGGACGCGGAGCCCCGGTCGTGACGGCGCTCGCTCCGGAACCCGCGCCTCCACCTCGCTCCTCCGTCTCCTGCTCGGGGCCTTCTTCGTCTACGCGAGCCTCGACAAGATCTGGAGCCCGGCGGCCTTCGCGCAGCATCGTCTACCAGTGGCAGGTGGTGGGCCCGGTGCCGTCGAACCTCGTGGCGGTGACGCTGCCCTGGGTCGAGCTCGCTCGCCGGCCTCCTGCTGATCGCGGGCGTCTGGAGGCGCGAGTCGGCGCTCGTCGTCGCGCTCCTGCTCGTCGGTCTTCATCGTCGCCGCCGGCTCCGTGATGGCCCGCGGCATCGACGTGGCGAACTGCGGCTGCGTCTCGGTGGCGAAGGCCGAGGCCCCGTCCGCCTGGCCACCCGCGTGGATGAAGGGGGTGGGGTGGTTCCTCGTCGCCCGCAACCTGCGTGCTCCTCGGCGCCGCCCTCGTGCTCGTCCTCCGTCACGCCGGCCCCGACCCGCCTCGCCGCCCCGATGAGCGACACCACGACCCGCGGCGTGCGGGTGGAGGTGCGAGAGCGCCTACGTGCCCGAGCGCAGCTCCCCCGCGCGACTCCCAGTACTTCTTCGCCTACCGCATCCGGATCTCGAACGTCGGCGAGGAGACGGTGCAGCTCGATCAGCCGGCACTGGGTCATCAGCGACGGCCACGGGAACATCGAGCACGTGCGGGGACCGGGCGTCGTGGGCGAGCAGCCGGTGCTCGAGCCCGGCGAGGCGTTCGAGTACACGAGCTTCTGCCCGCTCCCGACCCCGATCGGCTCGATGCACGGCACCTACCAGATGGTGACGGCGGGCGGCTCCACCTTCGACGCCGAGATCGCGCCCTTCTCGCTCGCCGTGCCGACGGCGCTCAACTGAGGCGCCAC
The DNA here is from genome assembly GCA_963697835.1 of uncultured Acidobacteriota bacterium. Lineage (GTDB taxonomy): Bacteria > Acidobacteriota > Vicinamibacteria > Fen-336 > Fen-336 > DATBSL01. Next base: position 53,176 of record CAVOPG010000009.1, read on the forward strand.
CCGCGCGCAGCGCGGGTGGATCTGGGCCGTCCCGAGGGCGGCCGGCCGCTCGGCGCCCGAGGGTTCTTCTCTCGGAAGCCCCAGGGCTCAGTGATCGCGCGATCGATGGCCGCGGTGACGTCGTCCGCCAGCCTCCGCCGCGGCTTCGTGCAGGAGGCGCTACCGGACGAGCCAGTCGCCTTCGAACAGGATCTCGGCCTCCCCGGTCTGGCGGACGCTGCCGCCCTCGGGCCACTCGACCTCGAGCGTGCCGCCGTCGCAGACGGCCCGCACGGTACGGCCCGTGCGGCCGGTGATGATCGAGGCCACGACCGCGCTCGCCGAGCCCGTGCCCGAGGCCATGGTGTAGCCGACGCCGCGCTCCCAGAAGCGCACCCGGATCTCCGAGGGCGAGAGGACGGTGACGAACTCGACGTTGGTGCGCTTCGGGAAGAACGGGTGGAACTCGAGCGCCGGCCCGAGCGAGCGCGACGAGCGCGTCGTCGGCGGGCTCGTCGAGGAACACGGCGCAGTGCGGGTTGCCCATCGAGGTGGCGGTGACCCGCACGCGTGCGCCCGGCGGCCTCGAGCGGGTGGTCGATCACCGTCGGTGCCGGCGGCTCGAGGGCCACCGGCACGTCGCGGCTGCCGAGCCCGGGCGCCCCGAGGTCGGTGACGATGCGGTAGAGGCCGCGGCCCGACCGGGCTGCACCTCGACCGCCTTGCGGCCCCACGACCGTGCGGACCACGTGGCGCTGCGGGCGCCCAGCCGTTCCGCACCGCGAGCGCGGCCAGGCAGCGCAGGCCGTTGCCCGAGATCTCGCCCGCGAGGCCGTCGGCGTTCACGAGCCGGAACGACACCCCGTCCGGCGTGCGCGCGTGCAGGACGACGCCGTCGCCGCCGATCGCCGCGGTGGCGGTCGCACAGCCGCACCGCCCACGGAGAGAGCTCGGCGGGGGCCGCGTCCTCGGCGACCAGGATGAAGTCGTTGCCCAGGCCGTGGGCCTTCGTGAACCTCATCGCTTCGACTTCTTGCCCGCCGACGGTTCCGGGGGCGGGAAGGTGGCCACCGTCAGCACTTCCTGGCCGGCGAACCCCGCCGGGGCCCAGTGCTCGCCGGCGTCCATCGTCCGGAAGAGGCCCCGGTCCGTGGCCAGGAAGGCCTCGAGCCCCGCGGCCGGCGCCAGCGGGAAACATCAGGCGCGAGGGCCGCCCCGGGCTCGCGGCGAGCCGCGTCCAGCTGTCCCCGGCGTCCTGGCTGCGGTAGAACCCGTTGTCCCCCGCCGCGTAGAGGAATGGCCCCAGCCACACGAGGTCGCCCACGACCTCGCCGGAGAGGCCGCGACGCCGTCCACGTCGCCCCGCCGTCGGAGGAGCGGTAGACCCCGCCCGACGCGGGGGCGACGAAGAGCACCGGGTCCACGGCGAAGAACGACGACAGGGCCATCGCCCGGACCGGTCCGTCGGGCAGCCCCTGGCCCGGCCCCACGAAGCCCGCGCCCTCGTTCTTCGATCACGAGCAGGCCCCGGTCGCAGGCGACCACGAGCGCCGGCCCCGGCCACTCGAGGCGGTGGACGGCCGCGCCCGCGAGCGCGGTCGGCTCGAAGCGTCCGGCCGCCGTCGCGCGAGCGGAGGAGCCCCCCGCCGGTCCCGACGAACACGGTGGGATCGGCGATCGGCCAGCGCGAGAGGAGGATCTCCCGGATGCCCGAGGTGAGCGACACGGGCGCCCAGGTCTCGCCGAAGTCCTCCGACACGTAGAGGCCCCCGTCCCCGCCGAGCCAGACCTGGTTCGCGAGGGGCACGATCGCCCGCGCCGCCCCGAGCCCGTCGAGGCGCACGCCCGAGGTGCGGCCCACGACTCGCTCCCAGGACCCGGCCCAGTCGGTCGAGCGCCAGAGGCCCTCCGCGGTGCCCGCGAAGAGGGTCAGGCTCGTGACGATCGCGCCCTGCTGGCCGGAGCCCGGCGCGGCGGCGAGAAGCGCCCCGACGCACGACGAGCGGCGAGGAGGTGGCGTCTCATCGCGCGAAGTAGGGCCGCAGGCGCAGGCAGGCCTGCGCCGGCTCCTCGGGGATGACCCTCGTGCCCGAGACGACGGTCATGAAGTTGGTGTCGCCCGGTCCAGCGGGGCACGACGTGCATGTGGATGTGGTCGGCGACTCCCGCTCCCGCGGGCCGGCCGAGGTTCATCCCCACGTTGATGCCGTCCGGGCGGTACACCTCGCGGAAGACGGCCTCCAGCCGGCGCACGAGGGCGATCATCTCCGCCGAGCTCCTCGAGGCTCGCCTCGCCGAGGGAGCCCACGTGGCGCCTCGGCGCCACCATCACGTGGCCCCCGGTGTAGGGGAAGAGGTTCATCACCACGAAGCTCAGCTCCGTGGTGTGCACGATCAGCCGGTCCGCGCCGTCCTCGCCGTCCCGGGCGCGGCAGAGCACGCAGCCGGGCGTCCGGTCCGCGGTCGTCACGTAGGCCATCCTCCACGGCGTGAAGAGCCGCTCCACGCGCTAGCCCCGCCCCACGTAGTCCGCCTCGTAGACGGGCAGGCTCGAGCGCACCCCCTTGAACTTCGCGTCCCCGCGTAGCGGATCAGGATGCGACGGTCGATCGCCTCGTCCTCGTACTCCAGGGTCCCCTCCTCGCGTGCGGACGAGGGCGAGGTGCGCCTCGAGCTGCACGAGCGCGTCCCGGCTGAGGGCGATGCCCTCGTTGAACAGCGTCCCGTCCGCGTCGACGCTCACCCCCCGGCCCGCCACGGGCAGCGCCTCCAGCAGCGCTCCGAACGCCCCCTCGTCCTCCTCGATCGGGCGCTTGGCGGCCGACGACAGCCGCCCCGCCAGGTTGACGTTGCGGCCGATCACGGTGGAGTGGAGCTCGCCCCGGCCCGGCGATGAAGCGGGCCAGGTAGACGCGGCCGTGGTGGATGGCGACGCCCATCTTGAACCAGGTCCGGCCCTCCTCGCGCTTCCTCCGCAGCGACTCCTGGCAGAGGATGGCGGTGCGCAGGGCGTTCAGGGGGTCGAGGGGGTCGGCGCGCTCGGTCCCCCAGGTGACCATCATGCCGTCGCCGAGGTACTTGTCGACGGTGCCGCCGAAGCGCTCGACGATGGGGACGAAGTCGTCGAAGACGGCGTAGAGCTCCCGGGTGAGGTCCCGCTCGGAGATCTGGCCCTCCGAGGTGCGCGTGAAGCCGCGCAGGTCGAGGAAGAGCACGGTGGCGGCGACGGCGTTGTTCAGCACCTCGGCCGACTCGCCGAACTCGTAGACGCGCAGCCCGAGCCGGGTCTTCTCCTCGAGCTCGAGCGAGCGCTCGGCCCCCAGCGACTCCACCCGGTCGCGCAGGTGGCGAGACGATCTCGAAGCGGCGCAGCGCCACCGCGAGGTCGAGGAACACGTCGAGGATCTCCGGCCCCCGCCGCCGCTCCGCCTCCGCCTTCACCGCGGGCGAGGCCAGGAGGCGCGGGCCCGTCGTCCAGGGGTCGCCCAGCAGGTAGGCCTGCACCGGCGCGCTCAGCACGATGCGGAGGAGGCTGCCCGGCTTGAGGTAGTGCTCGCGCGGAAGGAGCGGCAGGTGCCGCGCCACGCGCGCGAGCAGCCCCCGGTCCCCCTCCCGCAGCCGCCGCTCCGCCTCGCGCACGAGGATCTGCTGGATCTCGAAGAACGCCTCGGGCGGTATCCGGAAGCGCTTGTTCGTGGCGAGGAACTGGCCGAGGTCGAGGTCGGCGGCCGACGGCTCGGTGAACGCGAACCCGTCCTCGATGATCGAGGCCACGAGCGAGCGGTTCTCGCCCGAGGCGATCCCCTCCTCGCCCTCCCGGGGCCGGCGGCAGTCCTGGTCGACGCGCCGGTAGAAGGACTGGAGGAGGGGGAACAGGGACTGCTTGCCCTTGCGCAGCGACTGGCTCCGCTGCTCCAGGCGCGTGCAGGTGCTCCGCCGCGTCGCGGCTGTGGGCCAGCCAGAAGAGGTTGAGCAGGCCCTGCCGGCGGTCGGCCTGTCGCACCGAGCGGACGACCCGCACGAGCGCCGCCTCGTACTCCGCGAAGTCGCGGGCGGGGTCGCCGGTGCGGAGGGTCAGGGCGCCGATCTGCCCGAGCTGCCCCTCGAGGAAACGCTGCTGCAGGGTGCGCAGGCGCGAGTGGACGTGGACGAAGTACACGTCGCTTGCCCTCGTCCCGCTCCGGGGCCGGCAGGTCGGGCAGGGGCGACCCGAAGAGCTCCTCCGCCTCCGCGAGCCCGCCCGCCGCGTAGCGCGCCGCGGCGGGGTCCTTGAGGAAGAGCGACGCGGACATTCGCCCCCTACCCCCGGTTGATCAGCTCGCGAAGCTCCTTGCCCGGCTTGAAGTGCGGGACCCTCTTCGGGGGAACCACGACCCCCTGGCCCGTCTTCGGGTTGCGGCCGGTGCGGCTGCCCCGGCGCCGGATGCGGAAGCTGCCGAAGCCGCGCAGCTCGATCTTGTCGCCGCGCTGCAGGGCCTCGACGATGGAGGAGAAGACGGCGTCGACGATGACCTCGGAGTGCTTGCGGGTGAGGGCGGCCTGGCGCCCGACCTCGTCCACGAGCTCGGCCTTGGTCATCGCCCTACTCCTCTTCCTGCTTCTCCTTGGCCGCGGCGGCCGCCTGCGCCGCCCGGAACACGTCGCCGAGCGTCGAGCGGTCGCTGCCCGTCGACTCCCGGTAGGTCTGGAAGTCCTTCTGGAACTCGTCGCTCTTCACCGCCCGGATGGAGAGGCCGATCTTCTTCTCCCCCTCCTGCACCTTGATGATCTTCATGGGGAAGACGTCGCCGGGCTTGAAGTGCTCCTCGGGCTTGTCGATGCGCTTCTCGTCGAGCTCGGAGACGTGCACCAGGCCCTCGACCCCCTCCGCCAGCTCCACGAAGGCGCCGAAGGTGGTGAGGCGCACGATCTTGCCCTCGACCACGTCGCCCACCTTGTGGTGGGAGAAGTAGTCGTCCCACACGTCGGTCGCGAGCTGCTTCAGCCCGAGCGACAGGCGCTGGTTCTCGGCGTCGATGTTCAGCACCACCGCCTCGACGGTGTCGCCCTTCTTCAGGACCTCGGAGGGGTGCTTGACGCGCTTCGTCCAGGAGAGGTCGGAGATGTGGATGAGCCCGTCGATGCCCTCCTCGACCTCGACGAACGCGCCGAACTCGGTGAGGTTCCGGACCTTGCCGGTGATCTTCGAGCCGATCGGGTACTTCTCGGCCAGCTGCTCCCAGGGGTTGCTCTCGACCTGCTTCAGGCCGAGGCTGATCCGGTGCGCCTCCTGGTCGAGGCCGAGCACCTGGCACTCGACCTCCTGGCCCACGGTCAGGAGCTTCGAGGGGTGCTTGACCTTCTTGGACCACGACATCTCGGAGACGTGGATGAGACCCTCGACGCCCTGCTCGAGCTCGACGAACGCCCCGTAGTCGGTGAGGCTCACCACCTTGCCCTTCACCCGCGCGTTGACCGGGTACTTGATGGTGGCGGTCGTCCAGGGGTCGGCCTGGAGCTGCTTCATGCCGAGCGAGACGCGCTCGGTCTCGCGGTCGAACTTGAGCACGACCACGCGGAGCTCGTCGCCGACGTTGATGACCTCGCTCGGGTGGTTGATGCGCCCCCAGGACATGTCGGTGATGTGGAGGAGGCCGTCGATCCCGCCGAGGTCCACGAACGCGCCGTACTCGGTGATGTTCTTGACGGTGCCGGTGAGGACCTTGCCCTCCTCGAGCGTCTCCAGGGTCTGCGTCTTCCTCTCGGCGTTCTCCTCCTCGAGGACGGCCTTGCGCGAGAGGACGATGTTGCCGCGCTTCTTGTTGACCTTGATGACGCGCATCCGGAGCTCCTGCCCCTTCAGCGCGTCGAGGTTGCGGACGGGCCGCACGTCGACCTGGCTGCCGGGCAGGAAGGCGCGGACGCCGATGTCCACGGCGAGGCCGCCCTTCACCCGCTCGATCACCCGGCCCACGACGACGCGGCGCTCCTGGTAGGCGCGCTCCACGTCGTCCCAGACCTTCATCTTCTCGGCCTTCTCCTTCGAGAGGACGACGTAGCCCTCCCGGTCCTCGGTCTTCTCGATGAGGACGTCGACGGAGTCGCCCGTCTTGACCACGATCTGGCCGTTCTCGTCGCGGAACTCCTCGAGGGCGATCACGCCCTCGGACTTGTAGCCGACGTCGACGATGACCTCCGAATCGGAGACCCGCAGCACGACGCCCCGCACCACCTCGCCCTCGGCGAAGTTGCGGAAGCTGACGTCGTACATGTCGAGGAGACGCTCGTATTCCTCGGCGTCGAAGGCGGGCTCGGCGGGCTCCGCGGGAACGGCGGCCACGGGGGCGACCGCCGCGGGGGCGGCGGAAGCGCCTGTGGGCGCGATCGGGGCGACGGGCTTCTCAGTCTTGTCGATGTCCGGCATGAGTGGGACGGGTCCTCCGAGATCTCGAGATTTGTCGGGCGGGGGGACGAGGCTGGACGCCTTGGAGGGCGCACGACAACATCCCGGCCAAACGCGAAATGTTAAGCGAGTCAGTACGATGCTGTCAAGAAAGGCACGTCGTCGCTACCCATTACCGCGTCGTGCCTCTCCGAACACGTGCTCCGCCGCCGCCACGAGCCCTTCCACCGTCGAGGGGGAGGCGACGGCCCGGACGTCCATCGCGGCCGCCCGGGCCGCGGCCTCGGTCGTCGGCCCGATCACGGCCACCGGAAGGCCCCGGGCCCGCTCCCCCGCCGCACCCGCAAAAGCCTCTACGGCTGATGGAGATGCGAAAAGGGCGAGGTCGAAGCCCGCGTCGAGGCACCCCCGGACGGCCTCCACGAGGCCCGGCGGCTCGACGGTTGCGTACGCCGCCACGACGTCCACTTGCGCCCCCAGCCCGCGCAGTCCTTGCGCCAGTTCGTCGCGGGCGCGGGTCGACGCCGGCACGAGGACGTGGGCGCCGGCCACTCCTTCCCGGGCGAAGGCGTCCAGGAGCGACGCCGCCCGGAAGTCGAGGCCCGGCTCGAGCGCCACGCGGTCCTCGGGGAACGAGGCGCGCAGGGCGGCCGTGGTGGCCGGCCCCACCGACGCGACCTTCGGGCCCGTCCTGGCCGAAGAGCCGACGCGGCGGGCCCCGAGGCGCGGCTCGAGGCCGAGGACGGCGATCCGCCCCAGCACCGCGCTCACCGCGTTCGCGCTCGTGAGCACCACCCAGTCGTACCGCCCCAGCGCGGCGAGCGCCTCGTCGAGCGGCCCTCCGTCGGGTGGTGCCGCGATCTCGATTGCCGGGACCTCGAGGACCGAGGCACCCCGCTCGACCAGCATCTCCGCGAGCCGTGACGCCTGGCCCTTCCGCCGCGTGACGACGAGACGCCGGCCGCCGAGCGCGCCCATCCCTCAGCGCCCGAGCAGGGCGAAGGCGCCGCGCGAGCACAGGTCGTCGGCCAGGGCGCGGCCGAGGCTGGCGGGGTCCGAGCCGCGGCGCCCGCCGCGCAGGAGGCCCGGGCCTTCCACCGCCGCCACGAACCCCACGAGCTCCAGGGCGCCGTCCACGGCAAATGCGTGGGCCCCGAGGGGTACGTTGCAGCCCCCGCCGAGCGCGGCCAGGAAGGCCCGCTCCGCCGCGACCGCTCGTGCCGTCGGAGCGTGGTCGAGCGGCGAGACGGAGTCGCGCACCGCGGCATCGTCGTCTCGGCACTCGAGCGCGATCGCCCCCTGCCCGGGGGCGGGCACGAACTCCCGCGGGTCGAGGGCCTCGGTCGCCTCGCCTGCCCGTCCGAGCCGCGTGAGGCCTGCCATCGCGAGCAGGATCGCGTCGAAGCGTCCCTCGCGCAGCCGCCCGATGCGCGTGTCCACGTTGCCACGCAGGTCGGTGAGGACGAGATCGGGGCGAAGGGCGCGCAGGAGCGCCTGTCGGCGCAGGCTCGTCGTGCCGACGGTGCCCCCCGCGGGCAGCTCGGCGAGGCGCTTCCCGGCCGAGAGGAGCGCGTCGCGCGGGTCCGCTCGCTCGAGGACCGCGGCGAGCGAGAGGCCGGCCGGCAGGACGCTCGGCACGTCCTTGAGCGAATGCACGGCGAGATCCACCTCTCTCGCCAGCATCGCCTCCTCGATCTCCTTGAGGAAGGCGCCCTTGCCCCCGACCGACTCCAGCCGCCGGTCGAGCAGCCGGTCGCCGGTGGTGGTGATGACCCGCAGCTCGACCTCGTGGCCGAGGCCCTCGAGGCGCGCCTTCACATGCTCCGCCTGCCAGAGGGCGAGGGCGCTACCG